>NZ_CP033365.1:1810000-7336816 GCF_013170825.1 Mesorhizobium sp. NZP2298
ATGGCTAAGTGGGAAAGGATGTGAGGATCCCAAAACAACCAGGATGTTGGCTTAGAAGCAGCCATCATTTAAAGAAAGCGTAACAGCTCACTGGTCTAAATAAGGGTCTTTGCGCCGAAAATGTAACGGGGCTAAAGCCATACACCGAAGCTTAGGGTTCGTAGCAATACGAGCGGTAGCGGAGCGTTCTGTAAGCTGATGAAGCCATACCCGTGAGGGGTGGTGGAGGTATCAGAAGTGCGAATGCTGACATGAGTAACGTAAGGGGAGTGAGAGACTCCCCCGCCGAAAGACCAAGGGTTCCTGCTTAAAGCTAATCTGAGCAGGGTTAGCCGGCCCCTAAGACGAGGCGGAAACGCGTAGTCGATGGGAACCACGTTAATATTCGTGGGCTTGGAGGTAGTGACGGATCATTGAGGTAGTCCAATCTTATCGGATTGAACGGGCTGCTGCGTGGTTCCAGGAAATAGCTCCTCCTTATAAACCGTACCCGAAACCGACACTGGTGGTCTGGTAGAGTATACCAAGGCGCTTGAGAGAACTATGCTGAAGGAACTCGGCAAATTGCACGCGTAACTTCGGAAGAAGCGTGACCCTTTTCTGCGCAAGCAGAGGAGGGTGGCACAGACCAGGGGGTAGCGACTGTTTATCAAAAACACAGGGCTCTGCGAAGCCGCAAGGCGACGTATAGGGTCTGACGCCTGCCCGGTGCTGGAAGGTTAAGAGGAGGGGTGCAAGCTCTGAATCGAAGCCCCAGTAAACGGCGGCCGTAACTATAACGGTCCTAAGGTAGCGAAATTCCTTGTCGGGTAAGTTCCGACCTGCACGAATGGCGTAACGACTTCCCCGCTGTCTCCAGCATAGACTCAGTGAAATTGAATTCCCCGTGAAGATGCGGGGTTCCTGCGGTTAGACGGAAAGACCCCGTGCACCTTTACTATAGCTTTACATTGGCATTCGTAGTGGCATGTGTAGGATAGGTGGTAGGCTTTGAAACCTGGGCGCCAGCTCAGGTGGAGCCACCCTTGAAATACCACCCTTATTACTATGGATGTCTAACCGCGGCCCGTTATCCGGGTCCGGGACAATGTATGGTGGGTAGTTTGACTGGGGCGGTCGCCTCCTAAAGAGTAACGGAGGCGCGCGATGGTGGGCTCAGAACGGTCGGAAATCGTTCGCTGAGTGCAATGGCATAAGCCTGCCTGACTGCGAGACTGACAAGTCGAGCAGAGACGAAAGTCGGTCATAGTGATCCGGTGGTCCCGCGTGGAAGGGCCATCGCTCAACGGATAAAAGGTACGCCGGGGATAACAGGCTGATGACCCCCAAGAGTCCATATCGACGGGGTTGTTTGGCACCTCGATGTCGACTCATCGCATCCTGGGGCTGGAGCAGGTCCCAAGGGTATGGCTGTTCGCCATTTAAAGCGGTACGTGAGTTGGGTTCAGAACGTCGTGAGACAGTTCGGTCCCTATCTGCCGTGGGTGTAGGAATATTGAAAGGATCTGTCCCTAGTACGAGAGGACCGGGATGGACGGATCTCTGGTGGACCTGTTGTGGCGCCAGCCGCATAGCAGGGTAGCTATATCCGGACGGGATAACCGCTGAAGGCATCTAAGCGGGAAACCCACCTTAAAACGAGTATTCCCTGAGAACCGTGGAAGACGACCACGTTGATAGGCCGGGTGTGGAAGAGCGGCAACGCTTGAAGCTTACCGGTACTAATAGTTCGATCGGCTTGATCGTTCTCATTCCTTATGCTCATCGTGAAATACGATGGTCTTACCAGCGCTCACGCATGAGCGGCCCTTACGGGCCTATGCTCCGCGAGGGCGCCGGAAAACCGGCGGCGCGCAGTCGCGCTTGCGGGCTTTGCCCGTTAGCAAAACGCAAACGTCGCCTTGGCACAGAAAACAGCTTCTCGAACAACGTGCGTTTTGCCGACCTGGTGGTTATGGCGGAGCGGCTGCACCCGATCCCATTCCGAACTCGGCCGTGAAACGCTCCAGCGCTGATGGTACTTCGTCTCAAGACGCGGGAGAGTAGGTCGCTGCCAGGTCTGCTAAATGCACGTTTTATGTGTCACATCGTACCTTCCAGAAATCGAAGCCGATTTTTTGGTCGATGTGATGAAATCTTCTCTCTACGAACAAGGCCCGCCAACGGGAAACACGGGCCGCGTAAGCGGCCCTTTCATTTGGTGAGCCATCTACCTATTTGTAGGCCATCCTATTCGTGGGTGTGCGCTTACGTCCAAAGCAAGAAAACGCTTGCTTAGATCAGCAAGCAAACGCTTGCTTAGTTCGGCAAGAAAATGCTTGCCTAGATCAGCAAGCAAACGCTTGCTGAGGGTTGACGCGGGGTGGAGCAGCCCGGTAGCTCGTCAGGCTCATAACCTGAAGGTCACAGGTTCAAATCCTGTCCCCGCAACCAAATACAAAAGAGCCCGCCTTGTGCGGGCTCTTTTGTATTTTGCTGTCACGGCCGGCCGATTTGAACCTGTCATCTGGGCCCCGCAAGGAGGCAAAGCCGACGCCGAGGACAGAAAACTCAAATCCTGTCCCCAAAACCAATTTTGTCATAAATCAAAAACCGTCCCGGTCCAACCGGGGCGGTTTTTGCGTTGTGGGAATGATCCTCGTGTGAGCCAATTATCTACACTGGATACGGCTCAACCTGTCGAGGAACCATCCACGGATCGAGGGATTCCGCCTCATGCGGTGCGCCGCGCTTCTGGAGAATTTCCAGAAGCGGACTCCAGGGCTTCTTGAGAGCGCCATCGGTGACTAGATGTTTGGTCCCGGCATTTGCGGGGGCCGACTGAGTTTGAAGCGTTCCGGTTGTGATGCCCACGGCTTGCAGATGAACTCGTAGGGTGTGAGACCCTTGAGGGTCCTGAGCCTGCGGGCGAAGTTGTAAGCGGCGACAAAGTCGGCGAGATGGGTGCGGAGGTCATGGCCTCGTAGTAGAAGCGCTTGACGGTGGCGTCCTTGATAGTCCGGTTCATCCTCTCGACCTGTCCACGGATGCCTGGCCTTGGTCGTGCGGTGCTTGATGTCGTTACTGGCGCAGGCGTATTCGAAGGCGCCCCGATAGGAGAAAGACCGGCGCCCTCGCTGGGAGGTTGCTCAAATGGCGCCGGCCTGACGGTCATTTTCAGGGTCCGCCGCTCTCCAGACATAGCTGAGTCTTCACGTTGCGGCAGGTGGTTGCGGACTACGCCTTGGCTTTCCGTCTTGCAGGTGCCTTCTTGGCTGGTGCGGCGGATTCAGCCTTGCGGCCAAGCCCGATGGACTTCGCCAGTTGCGAGCGCTGAGCGGCGTAATTCGGAGCTGTCATAGGGTAGTCGTGCGGCAAGTTCCATTTGGCGCGATAGGCGTCCGGTGTCAGGCCGAAGTCCGTGCTAAGATGCCGCTTGAGGGATTTGAACTTCTTGCCGTCTTCGAGGCAGATAATGAAGTCCGGCGTCACCGATCTCTTCGGGTTGACCGCGGGAGTTTGCGGTTCAAAGACAGGCGCGATCGGCGTGCCAAGTCTGGACAGCGAAGCATGAACCGATGCTATTACGTCCGGCAAGCCAGACACCGGCAAAGGATTGTTGCTGACATACGCTGAGACAATGTCGGCAGTTAACTCAGCTAGTTCGGCAGCGCGGGTATCGGTTTGGTTGGTCATCCATGGTCCTTTTGTCTGATTTGTCCCCTCTCTATTGGTTGATGATCAACGACGCAATCGCCTCCCGATCGCACACGCGCGGGAAGTGGATCGCTCCTCGGCAGTTCGTCGTGGCGAGATCCGCCTCCAGCATGAGCTGATGAACAAGGCGTTCGAGCCGTTCTTTCGTGTCGACACGGGCGGCTGGCAATCAATTCCAGGTGCCGGCCTTGGTCTCGCCATCGCGAAGGAAATTATCGAGCGTTACGGTGGGACCGTAACCCTGGAGAACCGCCATGGCGGCCGTCTTTGTCAGACAGTCGTTTTCGATGCGGTTCTGGAAAAATCAAAGTTTGAGCTGAATCAAGGACTCAGAGCGATTTCTCCTCCTCTTGTAGGTCAACCCTAGGAGTAATCACTTGTGAAGATCCGCCGCCCATCGACGACGAGTGTTCTGATCTTTGTCCTGATCGTGGCGGCCGGTGCTGGCGGCGCTTGGTATTGGTGGCAGAGCCAGCAAGGAAAGTTGCCGGATGGGCTGGTATCGGGCAACGGCCGAATCGAGTCCGATGAGGTCGACATCTCCGCGAAATCCGCCGGCCGCGTGCGGGATGTGCTTGTCGAAGAGGGCGACTTGGTTTCCGCCGGGCAGATCCTCGCCCGGATCGATACGACGGAACTTCTGGCCGAGCGTGCCAAGTATGTCGCCGATCAGACCTCCGAGGAAGCTTTGCTGCTCGAGGCGAAGGCGACGGTGACCCAGCGGCAGGCTGAATTGACGCTCAAGGAGGCCAACCTCCGCCGGGCTCTCACACTCGCCAATACAGGTGCTGTCAGCGAGCAAACACGCGATCAGTACCAGAGCGAGCGCGATTCCGCGCGCGCTGTTCTTGAGGCAGCGGAAAGGAATGTGACTGCCAGAGAGCGCTCAATTGATGCGGCGAAAGCTGTGGTGGATCAGACCGATGCCCAAATCGCAGATGCGGCCCTCGCAACACCAGTCAGGGGCCGCGTCCTCTATCGCCTTGCAAATCCCGGTGAAGTCGTCAGCGCCGGCGGTAAAGTCCTGACGATCGTCAATCTCTCTGAGATCTACATGGAGATCTATCTGACCTCCGAGCAGGCCATGAGGGTTCCCGTTGGCTCGCAGGCTCGCATCCAGTTCGACGGCGCCGACTTCGCCGTGCCCGCCAAGGTGAGCTTTGTCTCGCCCGAAGCCCAGTTCACCCCAAAGCAGATCGAGACGCGCAGCGAGCGGGACAAGCTGATGTTCCGGGTCAAGCTGCGCATTCCGTCTAGCCTCGTCGAAGATCACATCGAGCAGGTAAAGACCGGGGCGAGAGGCACCGGCTATGTCCGACTCGAGCCGAACCCGCCCGACTGGCCGGACGCCCTGCAGAAACGTTTCCCGGGTGATCCCCTGGACGCGGTGAAATGACGATGGCGGCACCGGCTGGCCAGACTGCCCGGATCACTGGCGTGACCCATGCCTACGGCAAGGTCTTGGCGCTCGACAACGTGTCGTTCGATCTGCCCAGTGGCCGGATGACGGGCCTCATTGGCCCCGATGGCGCCGGCAAGTCGACCCTGCTTGGTCTGATCGCCGGCGCGCGCAAGCTGCAGATGGGGACGGTCCAAGTCCTAGACGGCAGCATGGCCAGTGCCAGATATCGCCGGGCAGTTTGTACGCGCATCGCCTACATGCCGCAGGGGCTCGGCAAGAACCTATACCAGGAGATAAGCGTTGCGGAGAACCTTGCCTTCTTTGGCAGGCTGTTTGGTCTTGATGCGGGTGAGCGAGATATGCGCATTCGCAAGCTCGCGGGCGCAACGGGACTGCTGCCCTTTCTCGACCGTCCCGCGGGGAAGCTCTCGGGCGGCATGAAGCAGAAGCTGGGACTGTGCTGCGCGCTCATCCATGATCCCGACCTTCTCATTCTCGATGAGCCGACGACGGGTGTCGATCCCCTCTCGCGGCGACAATTCTGGACACTCATCGCCGACCTGCGCCGCGAGCGGCCGGCGATGAGCGTCGTCGTCTCGACCGCCTACATGGACGAAGCCAGCCAATGCGATTGGCTGGTCGCGATGGATCATGGGAAAGTGCTGGCCTTCGGCACCGCCGACGAGCTACGGAAAGCTACCGGCGAGCAAGATCTTGAATCGGTTTTTGTCGCCTTGCAGCCAGGGCAGCAGAGCAAACACAAGCGCTTCGTCATTCCGCCACGCAAACCGAGCGCCGAAGAACCGGTGATCGTGGCGAAGGGCTTGACCCGCCGCTTCGGTAAGTTCACCGCGGTCGATCGCGTCAGCTTCACCATCGAGAAAGGCGAGATCTTCGGCTTCCTTGGCTCCAACGGTTGCGGCAAGACCACAACGATGAAGATGCTGACCGGGCTTCTTGCACCGAGTGAGGGCGAGGCGGAGGTGTGCGGCAGTCCAGTCGACGCGAAGGATCTGTCGATACGTCGGCGCGTGGGCTTCATGACGCAATCCTTTTCTCTCTACGGCGAGTTGACGGTTCGCCAGAACCTTCTTCTGCACGCCCGCCTGTTCCATCTGCGCAATGCCGCCGACCGCAGCGCAACGCTCATTGAGCAGGTTGGACTTACCGACTATGCGGATGCTGAGGCCAATTCCCTTCCGCTCGGTGTGCGCCAGCGCCTCTCGCTCGCGGTCGCGATCGTGCACGATCCGGATATCCTCATACTCGATGAGCCGACCTCCGGCGTTGATCCGCAGGCGCGAGACGAATTCTGGTTGCTGCTGGTCGACCTGTCGCGAAGCCGCAATGTGACCATCTTCGTCTCCACGCATTTCATGAACGAAGCGATGCGTTGCGACCGCATCTCGTTGATGCATGCAGGCCGCGTGCTCGTGTGCGACACACCGGGGAATGTGATCGCCTCCAAGAACGGCGCCGATCTCGAAGCGGCTTTCATTGCCTATATCGAGGAAGCCGAGGGGTCTCGATCCGAGCCAGCCACACAGCAAGTTCCGCCGCCGGTCTGGCAGGAAGCGCGGGTCGCTTCGCCTGATCGCCCGCGCTTTATGCCGCTACGGCGCCTGTTCGCCTACACGCAGTGCGAGATGCTGTCGCTGATGCGCGATCCCGTTCGGCTCGCCTTCGCCTTCCTCGGCTCCTTCATCATCATGCTGATCTTCGGCTTCGGCTTGTCGAACGACGTGACCAACCTGACGTACGCGGCCTTCGACCATGACAACACACCCGAAAGCCGGGCGTATCTCAGCGGTTTCTCAAGTTCCCCCTATTTCACGGAGCGGTCGCCGATCCAGGACGTGCAGGCGATGGAAGACCGCCTGAAGTCCAACGACATCGAGCTCGCTATCGAGATCCCGTCGAACTTCGGCCGTATGATGAAGCGCGGCTCCGACTGGCAGGTCTCGGCGTGGATCGATGGCGCGAATACCACGAGGGCGGCGACCATAGAGGGATATGTACAGCAGGCGCACGCCCTCTTTTCCGAGCAAAGAAGCCGTGAGGCGAGCACCCCATCCACATCCGGTCCCACCACGGCGCTCGAGGTCCGCTATCGCTACAATCCGACAGGAGAGAGCATCTATTCCATCGGGCCATCGCTTCCGGCCATGCTGCTGATGATGTTCCTGGCGATTCTGATGGCGGTGAGCGTCGCACGGGAAAAGGAGATCGGCACGATCACCAATTTCTATGTCACGCCAACGACCCGGCTGGAATTCCTGATCGGCAAGCAGCTGCCTTATCTCGGCGTCGGAATGATCAATTTCGTCATCCTGACGGCGACCGTCCTGTTCTTGTTTGGGGTTCCGCTCAAGGGCAACGGCATGGTCCTGGCCCTTGGGGCTCTGCTCTACACCGCGGCCGCCACTGGCTATGGACTTTTCATCTCGACCCTCACTAGGAGCCAAGTGACGGCGGTCTTCGCCGGCGCGGTCTTGTCGATGCTGCCAACGATGCAATTCTCGGGGATGATGCAGCCCGTCTCGACGCTCGAGGGCGGCGCGCGCCTCATGGGCAGGCTGTGGCCGACGACCTACTACACACACATGAGCGTCGGCGCCTTCACCAAGGGGCTTGGGCTTGGCGACATGAGGACGGATCTGCTGGCGCTTGCGCTGTTCACCCCGGCCTTTCTGATGCTTTCAATGATCTTCCTGAAAAAACAGGAGAAGTGACGATGTTCAGCTTCTCCAACATCTTCTGGCTCGGCACCAAGGAGCTTCGGGCGCTTGCAAAGGACCTGACGATGATCCTCTTCATCATCTGGTCGTTTGGCTTCAGCATCTACACGCAGTCGACCGGTGCTGGCGAGACTGTCAACAACGCCGCCATTGGCATTGTCGACGAGGACCAATCGCAGCTCTCTCGCTCAATCGCCGGGTTGTTCTATCCGCCGTACTTCCAGACCGTCAAAACCATTAGTGCCGCCGACATCGACCGCGCGATGGACGAGGGGCTCTACACCTTCATCGTCGTCATACCCCCGGGATTCGAGAAAGACACAAGAAAGGGGCGTGACACCGAGATCCAGGTGAATGTGGACGCCACAGCCTCGCAGCAGGCCGCACTCGGTACTGGTTACATCCAGAGCATGGTGACCAATGAGGTCGCCCGGTACCGGAAGGATTTCGAAGAAACAAGAGGACTCTCCTCCGATCTTGCCATTCGTCGAGCCTTCAATCCTGGGGGGACACAATCTTGGTTCAAGTCGATTGTGAGCCTGGCCGATCAGCTATCGATGCTGGTCATCATCCTGACCGGAGCGGCGCTGCTGCGCGAGCGCGAGCACGGCACCATCGAGCATCTCTTGGTGATGCCCCTCACGGCATTTGAGATCGCGCTCGCCAAGGTCTGGGCGAACGGCCTCGTGATCATCGTCGCATTCGCCTGCTCTTTGCTGCTGGTCGTGGAGGGAGCGCTCGACGTTCCAATCGCTGGTTCGCGGGGTCTGCTGATGCTTGGCACGACCATCTACGTCTTTGCCGCGGCTGCTATCGGCATCTTTCTCGGTACGCTCGCACGCACGATGGCGCAGTTCGCGCTACTGATGATGATGGTCGTCATGCCGATGATGATGTTGTCGGGGGGAATGTCACCCGTCGCGAATCAACCCCAATGGCTTCAGTACGTGACGTGGTTCCTGCCTTCCCGACATTACGTCAGCTTCATGCAGGCGATCGTCTCCCGGGGGGCGGATTTCACAATCGTATGGAAGGAGTTCGCGACCGTGCTGATGATGGGAGTAACGTTTCTCGGAGCGAGCCTGCTCCTATTCAGGCGCTCCATTGCGACGTCACAGTAGGCTGGATCTCCGCCCGTGGGCATATGGGCGTTGTCGTGAGCAGACTGCCCTGAATTGCCGTGCCGCCGGTCATTCGTCACCGCCCTCTCGTTTCTCCTCACACCGAGCCAACGCCATCATATGCACTTGATCCAAAGCAAAGTCTGGCGGGCAGAACCCGATATGCTGACGGTGAACAACCACTGGATTCCATCATTATGAGTTGGCTCATTCGCATTCTCCTGACTGGCGCCGGTATCGTGGCTGGTTGGTTCATGCCGCGCGATCAAATCGGCTACATGATCATGCAGTTTGTGGTTTTACTCCTGACGATCTTGGTGGTCTCAGTTGTAATCCTCTATTTCCCCAAGCTCCGCAGCATCTTTACTCGATCTTCGACCAAGAAGCTCGACTGATGCCAAGTGCCGGAAACAACACGGCTGGCCAACGCTGATCAAACAGGGTGGCAGGCTATGGCCTGCTCCCGGTTTCGTCGACCGAGACAGGGTGTTTAACGGAATTGGAGAGTGGAAATGCGGAGAAGGAAGTTCAGCCGCCAGTTCAACCTTGAGATCTGCGAAAGAACGGCAAGCGTGTCGCCTCGATCTCGGTGCGGATCGGCTATACTGAGACGATGTCAACGCGCGAGCACGCGGAACGGCAAAATCGTACCTCGCACAAATCTCGAAGGGTGAACACCCATATCGAAAACCAAATGATTCCGCGGTCGAAACCAGCGAAGTCGCGGCGCCCACCGGGAGGCGACCAATCCCGTCGGAGCAGGACGGACCCCCGAAAGGCGTGACCACAGGAGAAGCATGCGGCGTGCCCGAAGCGAAAGTCAACAAACTGATTGTCCAATCAATCAGTTTGTTGACTTTCCGGTGACCATCGGCTTATCAGGAAGGAGTTGTCGACCGAAATTGCAGGACGGGACTTGGGAGGCTCGGAGGTTTTATGAACAAGCTAGTTGGTTCGCAGTGGAATGCCAGCGAAACGGAAGAGGCCGCCCGACTGCATCTGTTGTCGCCAGCTGAAGCCATGGAAAAACTCGGGCATTCCGCGCGCCCAGTTATTGCCCATGGCGAGGGAATCTACGTGGTGGATACAAAAGGGCGTCGGCTGATCGACGGCCCCGGCGGCATGTGGTGCACGCAGATCGGCTACAACCGACATGAGATTGCAGATGCCATTGCGCGGCAAGCGCTCCGGCTGGCTTACAACTCGCCCTGGTACACGACGAATTCTCCCGCCGCCGAGTTGGCGGCGCGGATCGCCGCGCTGACGCCGGGCGATCTCAACCGCGTCTTCTTCACCACCGGAGGATCGACCGCGGTCGACTCGGCGCTGCGGTTCGTCGAGTTCTACAATAACGTGTTGGGACGCCCGCAGAAGAAGCACATCATCGTGCGGCGCGAAGGCTATCACGGCAGCACGGCGCTGACGGCTGCCTGCTCGGGACGTGCTGGCAACTGGCCGAATTTCGATATTGTCTCGGAGCGAATTTCGTTCATTTCGAGTCCCAACATCCGCTTCGCCGGAGGCAAAGACGAAGCCCAGTTTCTGGACTGGCTGGTGGACGAATTCCGGCAGGAGATCGCGCGCATCGGGGCGGACAAGGTGGCGGTCTTCCTGGCCGAGCCATTGCTGGCATCAGGCGGCGTCATCATCCCGCCGAAGGGTTATCACGCGCGCTTCAAGGCGGTGTGCGAGGAACACGACATCATCTATATTTCCGACGAGGTGGTGACAGGCTTTGGCCGCTGCGGCGAATGGTTCGCGTCGGAAAAGGTGTTCGGTGTCGTCCCCGACATCATCACCTTCGCCAAGGGCGTGACCTCCGGCTATGTGCCGCTCGGCGGCTTTGCCATCTCCGAGCGCCTGCTGGACAAGGTCAGCGGCGAGAACGCCAAGGGAAGCCACTATTCGAACGGTTACACCTATTCCGGCCACCCGGTGAGCTGCGCCGCCGCGCTCGCCAACATCGACGTGATCGACAAGGACGGCATACTGGAGCATGTGCGCGCAAGCTCGGCCTATTTCGCGGAGCGCCTCCACAGCTTGGCCGACCTTCCGCTGGTCGCGGATGTCCGAGCATCCGGCCTGGTCGGCTGCGTCGAATGCCTGGTCGATCCATCGTCGCCGCATGTCACCGATTTCGACAAACGGATCGGCGCGCGCATCGACGCCCATTGTGCGGAACTCGGCCTGATCGTGCGTCCGCTCGGCAATATGTGCGTGATGTCTCCCCCGCTGATCATCACCAGGGAGCAGATCGACGACATGATCGGCATCCTGCGCGAAGGCATAGTGCGCACGGCCGCGGAGATCGAAGACGGAGAGCTTGTATAAGGCTGTGGATGCAAAATCTGATTGACCAGTCAATCGAAATACGGAAGTATCCTCTTCTATCGAGCCGACGCGACGGAGACAGTCATGAACGTTGAACACAAGCCGAACTGGCATCAGCGCGCCGAGCAGACGCAGCTGCCGACGAAAGCCTTTATTGGCGGCGTCTATGTGGATGCCATCTCGGGCGAAACCTTCGATTGCGTCTATCCCGGCAATGGCAAGATCATCGCCGAGGTTGCAGCCTGTGGCACTGCCGATGTCGACGCGGCCGTCATCTCGGCCCGCAGGGCCTTTGAATCCGGCGCGTGGTCTCGTGCGGCCCCCGCCGAGCGCAAGAAGGTGCTGCTGCGGTTTTCCGAACTGCTCCTGCAAAACCGCGAGGAACTCGGCCTTCTGGAGACGCTGAACGTTGGCAAGCCGATCGCCAACAGCACCAATGGCGACATCCCAAGCGCCGCCAACTGCATTGCCTGGTATGCGGAGGCCATCGACAAGGTCTACGGCGAAGTTGCCGTGACGGCCGACGACGTGACGACGATCGTTGTGCGCGAACCGGTGGGCGTTGTGGCGGCAGTGGTGCCGTGGAACTATCCGCTTTCGATGGCCGCATGGAAGCTCGGTCCCGCGCTTGCCACCGGCAACTCGGTTATCCTGAAGCCGGCTGAACAGTCGCCATTCACGGCCCTGCGCATCGCGCAGCTTGCCATGGATGCCGGCCTGCCGGCCGGAGTGCTGAACGTCGTGCCCGGCCTCGGCCACGTCGCCGGCAAGGCGCTCGGGCTTCACATGGACGTCGATTGCGTCGGCTTCACCGGCTCCACGGAAGTCGGCCGCTACTTCATGCAATATTCGGGTCAGTCGAACATCAAGCGCATCGGGCTGGAACTCGGCGGAAAATCGCCGCAGGTGGTGCTGGCGGACTGCGACGATCTCGATGCCGCGGCGCGATCCGTCGCGGCGGGCATCTTTGCCAATTCCGGACAGGTCTGCAATGCGGGCTCCCGGCTGATTGTCGAGGACAAGATCAAGGACAGGTTCCTCGAAAAGCTGCTTCAGCAGGCGGCGGCGCTTTCGCCGGCCGATCCCCTCGACCCGTCTACGAAACTGGGATCGATCGTCACCGAAGAGCAACTGGCCCGCGTCATGGGCTACATCGAGGATGGCGTCGCCGGCGGCGCCAGGATCGTCGCCGGCGGCAATCGCGTCCGCCAGGACAGCGGCGGCTTTTTCGTCGAACCAACGATCTTCGACGGCGTGTCCAACCAGATGAAGATCGCGCGCGAAGAGATTTTCGGTCCAGTGCTCGCGACCATCACGGTGCGCGACTTCGATGAGGCCATGACCGTCGCCAACGACACGATCTACGGGCTCGCGGCCGGGGTGTGGACGAACGATGTGAAGAAGGCGCATCGCGCGGCCAAGGCCATCAAAGCTGGAGTTGTATGGGTCAACTGTTTCGACCGAGGGCTGATGTCGGTGCCCTTCGGCGGTTTCAAGCAATCGGGCTTCGGCCGTGACAAGTCGATCCATGCGATGGAGAAATACACGGACCTCAAGGCGATGTGGTTCGCCCACTGATGGGCCGGCTGAAGGTTCTTTCGGATCAGGTTCCCGATGCCGCCGAACGGCGGCGGCGCATCGAGGTTGAACCTTTGCCGGCCAACATCGGTGCATTGATCGACGAAGCCGCAGCGGCGGCCGGAGATCGGCTTTTGTGGAACTTCTTCGAGACCGGCCAGAACATCACCTACGCCCAAATGCGCCGCATGGTGAACGGCCTTGCATCGCGCTTCGTGGGGCTTGGCATCGTCAAGGGCACCCACGTCGCCGTAATGTTGCCGAATGTTCCCGAAATGCCGTTGGCATGGTTGGCGCTGGGGCGGATCGGCGCGGTCATGGTGCCGGTCAATGTCAACTATCGCGAGCGCGAACTCGCCCATGTAGTCAACGATGCCGATGTGTCCTTCATCATCGCGCATGGCGATTGCATCGAGATCGTGGAGAGTTGCCGCAGGGACGGGTTGATCCGGGTTGCGCCGGCACACACCGTCGTGGTGGACGGCGAGGCCGCCGGCGCCGTTGCGTGGTCCGAACTGGCCTCGCAGCCGCGCGAAACGTTCGACGCGCCGGCGCCGGTTGGCCATGGCGACCTCCTCAACATCCAGTACACATCCGGCACCACCGGTTTCCCCAAGGGCTGCATGCTTACGCAGCGCTACTGGATCAGCAGCGGCAAGGTGAACGCCTTTCGCGACGGCCGCCGCTACGAGCGCATCCTGGCCTCGACGCCGTTCTTCTACATGGATCCGCAATGGCTGCTACTGATGACGCTTTATCAGCGCGGCACGCTCTTCGTCGCCGCCCGCCAGAGCACCAGCCGCTTCATGGAATGGGTGCGCACGCATCGCATCAACTTCTGTCTATTGCCATGGGTGCTCCACAGCCAGCCACGACACGCCGACGACGCTCGCAACGAGATTGTCCGCGCCAATGTCTACGGCGTCCCACGCGACCTGCACGCGGACCTGGAGCAACGCTACGATCTCAACGCGCGCGAGGCCTTCGGCATGACCGAGGTCGGCCCCGCGATGTTCATGCCGATCGAGCGGTCCGACATGGTCGGCTCCGGCTCTTGCGGCATTCCCTGCCCCTTCCGCGAGTGCAAGGTGGTCGACGAGCAGGGCCGCACGCTGCCGGCAGGCGAGGTCGGCGAACTGCTCATCCGCGGGCCGGGTATCATGCTGGGTTATTACAACAATCCGCAAGCGACGGCCTCGGTGTTTTCCGATGGGTGGTTCCGCACCGGCGATCTCTTCCGGGTCGATGAAAATGGTTTCCACAGCATCGTCGGCCGCAAGAAGGACATGATACGGCGCAGCGCCGAAAACATCGCCGCCCGCGAAGTCGAGTCGGTGCTGAATGCCATGCCGGTGATCGCCGAGGCCGCTGTCATCGGTGTTCCGGACCCGCTTCGCGGCGAGGAGGTCAAGGCGTACATCAAGCTGCGGGAAGAAGCGGTCGCTAGTGCCGAGACGCTGGCCGCCATCATCGAGGCCGCGAAGCGGCAGCTGGCGCCTTTCAAGGTGCCGCGCTTCTACGCCTTCCGGGACGAGTTCCCGCGCACCGTCTCGCTGAAGATCGCCAAGCAGCTTTTGGCCAAGGAAGCCGACGATCTGCGCGCCGGAAGCTTCGACCGTGTCGAGAACCGCTGGCTGTGAAGGATGCGATGATGGCGAAGACATTCGATGCGGTCATTGTCGGCGCAGGTCACAATGGCCTTGTATGCGGCGCCTATCTGGCGCGGGCCGGCGTCAAGGTCTGCGTGCTGGAACGGCGCAAGCTTGTGGGCGGTGCCGCGGTGACCGAGGAAGTCTGGCCCGGCTACAAGGTTTCGACCGCTTCCTACATCATGGGTCTCATGCAGCCCAAGGTCATTCTGGACCTGGAATTGCAGAAGCATGGCTTCGAAGTGCTGGAGCCGCCGCCCGCGGTCTTTCCGTTCGAAGACGGCCGCACCTTCACGATGTGGGGATCGCCCGAGAAATTCCGCGCCGAGATCGCTAAATTCTCCAGCAAGGACGCCGCCGCCTATCCGGCCTATCGGGAATTCTTGCTGGGCGTGGCACCGTTCCTCAAGCAGCTCCTGTTCGAGACCCCTGTCGATCCGGGCGGCAAGACACCCAGGGACTTGGCAAGACTGATCGGCTTCGCCTGGCGCTTCCGAAAGATCGGTTCCAAATTCTATGACATCTACGACCTTCTGACGCTCAGCGCCTACGATTTGCTGAGCCGTTGGTTCGAATCGGACGAGGTCAAGCTGGTGCTTGGCTTCTTCGCCGGCGGCGGCGGCGGCAATTCCAGCCTGCGCTCGCCCGGATCCGGCTACATGCTGGTGCGCTCGGTGGTGCGCGACCAGACGACGCCCGCCGGTCCGTCCGGCTTCATCAAGGGCGGCATGGGTGAAATCTCCAACGCCATTCGCCGTTCTGGCGAGGCGCATGGCATGGTGGTCCGCACCGACGCTGACGTTGAGAAAATCCTCGTTAGCGGTGGCGCGGCCCAAGGCGTCCAGCTGGCGTCCGGCGAAACGATCCATGCAAGCATCGTGATAGCCAACGCCAACGCCAAGACCACGTTCCTGAAGCTCCTGCCGCCGGATCTGCTCCCCAAAGGCTTCATCAGGCAGATCGAGAATTTCAGGTCGCAATCGACGGTCTTCCGCATCAACTTGGCCCTCGACGGACTGCCGACCTTCCCTCGCCTGTCGACGAAGGAGCTTGGTTTTGACTATCCCGTCCAGCTCACCATCGGCGGCAGCGTCGACTATATGGACCGGGCGCATGACGATGCGCGCTATGGCAGGATTGCCGAGCGCCCGTTCCTGATCGTCAAAACCCCGAGCGTGGTCGATCCGTCGCTGGCGCCTGCCGGTCACCATGTCATGAACATTTTCGGCGGCCACGCCCCCTACGCACTGCGCGACGGCGATTGGAACAGTCGCCGCGAAGAACTGTACGAAACCGCCATGCGGGTGCTGCGCGCGCACTCTCCGGACCTGGAAGAGCGAATCCTGCATCGTCAGATTCTGACGCCGCTCGATCTCGAACAGATATTCGATCTGCCGAACGGGCACGTTCATCACGGCGAGATCAGTGCCGACCAGATATTCTTCAAGCGCCCGGCCGCGCATTATGCCGACTACCACACGCCGATCCGCAAGCTATACCAGTGCGGCGCCTCGACACATCCGGGCGGCGGCGTCACCGGAGTTCCCGGTCACAATGCGGCGCGCGTCATCCTGTCCGAACGCCGGCAGTGGAAGTAGAACTATGTGGATCGATTTCTCGAGCCGGCCGCCATCTCCGGGCTTCAGCGCCGCCGCGCCGCACCTGCAGAATTATCGCCGTGTCTACGAGGCCAGCGAGAAGCTCTCGGCCGATTCTGATGCGGCGAAGGATTTGCAGGGTTATCTCGACACCTATGAGAGGCTCGCCGCGCGGCATGTCGTGGTCAAGGCGAGAGACGTTGAGACGACATTCGGCTTCAAGATCTCCAACGAGACCGTCGCCGCATTCTGCACGGCGAACGGCCCGCGCTACATCGGGTTCGCCGGCGTCGACCCGCACAAGGGCAAGCCGGCGGTCGAGGAGTTGGAGCGCGCCGTGCGCGAACTGGGCCTGCGTGGACTCAATTTGCAATGTTTCGAATTGAAACTCTGTCCCAACGACCGGCTGCTCTATCCATTCTATGAAAAGGCCATCGAACTGGGGATCCCGGTCAACATTCATTGCGGCATCAATTTCTCGACGGCCACGCCGATGCGGTTCGGCAAGCCGGAATATCTCGACCAGGTCATGGTCGATTTTCCCGGGATGAAGGTCTGTGCATCGCCGCCAGGCTGGCCTTGGGTCAACGAGCTGATCGGCGTCGCCTGGCGCCATCCGAATTTGTGGATAGGACTTCTCGCGGTGCGCCCGTCACTGCTGGCGAAGGCCCATTCCGGCTACGAGCCGCTGCTGCAATATGGCCGCACGCTGCTCCAGGACAAGATGATCTTCGGCACTGCCTTTCCGATGCTTGCGCCCGAGCGCGCGCTTGGCGAGGTCGAGGCGCTGGCGATCGATGAGGCCGTACGCCGCAAATGGCTGCACGACAACGCCGCGCGGTTCCTTGGGCTTGATGAAGAGATCTAGTATTTGGCGGGTGGCGAAGTCTTGTGCCGACTTTGTCGAAGCTGCTATCCAGATTGAACAATTTTCGGTTGAAGCCGCAAGACACTATGAACCAAGCCGCAACAAAAGCTAAGAAACGGACCGACACGCGGCGCACGCCGACGCGCGAGGACCAGGTGCTCGAACGCCGACGCGCGCTGCTCGAGGCGGCGCTCATCGTCATTGCACGCAAGGGGTTGGCCGGCTTCACCATGAACGACATCGCGCGGGAGGCGGGATGTAGCTATGGCGTCGTGTCCTTCCACTTCAAATCGAAGGAAGGCATTACGCTGGCCGCCCTCGACCATATGGTCGAAGAGTACGACCGCAACCTCAACCGGTCGGAATATGGTTCGCCGGTCGCTCGCCTGCTGGGCATGATTGCACTCGACTTTGATGCCGAAAAGTCGAACCCGGGACATATCGCCGTCTTCACCGCTTTTTGGGCGGAATCGGTGCGAAATCCGGAATATCAGCGGCGCTGCGCCGAATTGAAGGGGCGCTATGATGCCGTCGTGAAAGCCGATATCGCGGCGCTTGCGGAACAAAGGCGGCTCGTTCTCGATCCAGCTATCGTGGCACGGAGTCTGAATGCCATGATCGACGGGCTGTGGATTTCTGGACAAGTTTTCGGGACGATCGGTCCCGCCGACCGCGAGATGGCGAAGAAAGCCTGCCTGTTCTATCTCAAGTCTATCTTTCCGGACGATTTCTGATCGGTTTTTCGCCGACGATTCCGGCCTTCCATCACTTGGCGAAACCGTCTTCGAAGCCACTCAGCGTGTTAACGACATTGATGCCGATATCCGCCACCGCATAGCCGCCCTCCATGATGAACACAGTCGGTAGGCCGAGGCGGGCGATAGCGCGGCCGATGGTCGAGAAATCAGCGTTGCGCAGTTTGAATTTCGAAATCGGGTCGCCGTCGAAAGTGTCGACACCGAGCGAGATGACGAGCGCTTCCGCGCCGAACGAGGCAATGCGTGACAACGACACGTCGAGCGCCTCACCATAAGCGTCGAAACGGGTCCCCCAGGGCAAGGGCAGGTTGAGATTGAAGCCGTGACCGTCGCCTTCCCCCGCCTCGTCGGCATAGCCCGTATAGTACGGATATTCGAGAATCGGATCGGCGTGAATCGAGACCGTTAGTATATCGTTGCGGCCGTAGAAAATGTCCTGCGTTCCGTTGCCGTGATGATAGTCGACGTCCAGCACAGCTACCCTGGCGGCACCCTGGTCCCGGAAAGCCTGCGCCGCGACGGCGGCATTGTTGATGAAGCAGTAGCCGCCGAAATAATCGCGGCCCGCATGGTGTCCAGGTGGGCGGCAAAGCGCGAAGGCAGCGCGTTCCCCTCCCGCCACCAAAGCCTGCGCTGTCAACGCAACATTGGCCGATGCCGAGACGGCCCGCCACGTGCCCTCCATGATCGGGCTGCTCATGTCTATGCAGAAGCGGCCGAGTTCAGCGCCGATCCGCTGCGTCCTCAAACGATGCGAACGGGGCGGCGGCCAGGCGTTCGGGAAAGCATCGACCGGCCCGTTCTCGGCCGACCACCGATCCCAGAAGGTCGACAGGAACGCCACCAGCGCCTCGTCGTGAACCTTGACCAGCGGCTCCGTTCCAAAGTCGCGCGGCTCTATCGTTTCGTCGCCGAAGACGTGCTTGACCTGTGCCAACACGAGTTCGGCGCGGCGCGGCATCTCGAAGCTCGGCACGCGCTTGCCGCGAATGAATTCCGCCTCGGCGTCCTGAAGCGCGTGCAGTGGAGAATATACGGTTTTCATGCCTGGACCTGATTTGCGACGGAGGCTGTGGAGGCGACCACAGGCCGGTCCCGTGCCGTCCCGTACCATCCACCAAGCGCATCTTCATAGGCAAGGCCGGCAGTGAAAACGGTTTCGTCGGAAAAGGTCCGGCCAACGATCTGGATGCCGGTCGGCACGCCGTTCGAGGCTCGCCCGGACGGAACGCTCAGCACCGGACAGCGGCTCAGCATGTTGAACGGATAGGTCATCGGCCAGCCTACCGACGGGTGGACGTCCTTGCCGTTGATCGTCACCTTGTCCTTCGACGGATCATGATCGGCGGCGACGGCGGGAACCGCCAGCGTTGGGCAGATGAAGATGTTATGCCTCTCGAGCATCGGCCCCAGCGACGCATACATGGCACCGCCGGTGTACATCGACTTGAGGAATTCCTGGCAGGTGTTGTCGCGCGCGCCTTCGGCAAAATGACGAGCATATCCGGTCAGCAGATCGCCTCTGGCATCGTCGAGATACTCCGCAAGCCAAGATCCGAAGATGGTCCGAAGATGACTCATCGCGGCGCGTTCACTCTCCTTCGTCCAGCCGAGATCGACTTCCTCGACCGTAGCGCCAAGCGAACGGAAGACATCCAGCGCCGCGAGCGTGTTGCGCCGAACCTCTTCATCGATCTCGAAATAGCCGAGATCCAGGGAATAGGCGATCTTCCAGCCCTTGATGCCACCGCGGTCGGGAGCCATTGCAAGCTTGGGCCGGAGCGAGGCAATGTCCAGCGGATCCGGCCCGCACATGACATTCTGCATCAGCAGGCAGTCCTCGACCGAACGGGCCATCGGGCCGGGGTGGTTGTATGGGTCCAGATTGAACGGCGCAGAGGCAGGATTGCGTCCGTAGGGCGGCTTGAAGCCCACGACACCGCAAGCTGAGGCCGGAATGCGGATCGAGCCGCCAATGTCCGAGCCGTTGGCGAGCGTCGTAAGTCCTGCCGCAAGGGCAGCGCCCGACCCGCCGGAGGAGCCGCCCGGCGTATAATCCAGGTTCCAGGGATTGCGGGTGACGCCCCAGAGTCGCGAATGGGTGACGCCCTCGCATGAAAATTCCGGTGTCGTGGTGCGACTGTGGACGATAGCACCGGCGTCGAGCAGCCGTTGCACGACCGTGCTCGTGGTCTGGGCGACATTGTTCCTGTAGATCAACGAACCGTAAGTCGTGATCTTGCCAGCGATGTTGCTTTCATCCTTGATCGCCGTCGCAATGCCTTCCAGCGGCCGCAAGCGGCCATCGGTCATGCCATAGCGGCGCTCTGCTTCCCGAGCAGCATCCAAGGCCTCCCGCGCATAGACAAAACTCGTCGCGTTGACGGTGTCGCTTGTCTGATCGATGCGTTGCAATTGCGCCTCGATCACCTCGACCGGCGACACGGTGCGGTCTCGAAATCGGCGAAGCGCCTCGCTGGCGGACAGATAGCAGAGGTCGAGCGTCATTCGGCCGAGTTCCTTTCTCACCGGTCATGCAGGCTTGCGAAGGCATATCAACAAATCATGATTGATTGGTCAATCAGAAATCATTGACAAGCTTTTCATGGGTGGCTAGCGTTAGGGTGACCATGGAGAAAGCCGCCATTCGAAGAGCGGTATCCGCCACAAAGCGCCGACCGGGAATCGCCTGTTTTTCGGTTGGCAAAAAGGGGAACAGGCGTTTCGAGGAGAAACATGTCTGAATTCAGCTATTGGGCCGAACGCTTCAAGAAAGGCCAGATTTCACGTCGAGAATTCCTTGGGCGCTCCGCCGCGCTCGTCGCGACGGCAGGGCTCGGCGCCACCTCGTTCCCGAACTTCGCGACCGCCGAGGAACCCAAGAAGGGTGGATCGGCGCGCTTTGGCATGTCCGATGCCTCGCAGAACGACACACTCGATCCGGGCACCTGGCCGGCAAGCTTCGCGCAGGCTGCCTTCAACGGATCGCTATGCAACAACCTGACCGAGATCGCGGCCGACGGCAGCATTGTCGGTGATCTCGCCGAAAGCTTCGAGCCGAGCGATGGCGCCAAGAAATGGGTGTTCAAGCTGCGCAACGGCGTCACCTTCCATGATGGCAAGAGCCTGACCGTCGAGGATGTCCAGGAATCCTTCCGCCACCATATGGGCGAAAAGTCCACGTCGGGCGCCAAGTCGATTCTGTCTCAGGTCGCCAGCATCGACAAGGACGGCGACAGCAATGTCGTGTTCACGCTGAATTCGGGCAGCGCCGACTTCCCCTATCTGGTCGCCGACTATCATTTGTCGATCATGCAGGCCAAGGCAGGAGGCGGCATCGACTGGCAAAAAGGCATCGGTACAGGCAGTTTCAAGCTGGAGAATTTCGATCCCGGCGTGTCGATAAAGATGACCCGCAACCCGAACTACCACAAGGACAACAAACCCTATCTCGACGAGTTCGAGTTCATCTGCATCACCGACCCGACCGCACGCACCAACGCGTTCGTCACCGGTGAGGTCGACTTTATGAACGACCTCGAGGTGAAGAACATGCCGCCGATTCAGCGCAACGCGGATCTCGAGATCCAGCGCGTGCCAAGTCTGCGCCATTTTACCTTCGACATGGACACCTCGGTCGCGCCGTTCGACAATGTCGATGTGCGCCTGGCGATGAAATACGCGCTCGATCGCGACGATATCCTGCGCAAGGTTTTCCTGGGCGAAGGCAAGAAGGGCAACGACACTCCCGTCGCCTCCGCCATGCCATTCTACAAAGACCCGACACCCCAACACGACTACAACATCGAAAAAGCCAAGGAGCATCTCAAGAAGGCCGGCCTGACCTCGGTCGACGTCAATTTGTCGGTTTCCGAAGCGGCATTTCCGGGCTGCATAGACGCGGCCGTGCTCTACAAGGAGCAAGCCGCGAAAGCGGGCATCAACATCAACATCGTCCGCGAGGCCGACGACGGCTACTGGGAAAACGTCTGGCTGAAGAAGCCATTCAGCGGTGTGGACTGGTATGGCCGCGCGACATGCGACTGGTTGTTCTCGACAGTGCTTGCCGCCGACGCACCCTGGAACAGCACACACTGGAAGAACCCGCGCTTCAACGAACTGCTCATTGCCGCCCGCGCCGAGACCGACCAGGCCAAGCGCGCGGCGCAATATGGAGAGATGCAGCAGATCGTGCATGACGATGGCGGCATGATCACGCTTGCTTTCGTCAACTGGAACTACGGCTTGTCGAAAAAGCTCGGTCACGGCCCCATCGGGGGCATTTTCCCATGCGACAATCTCCGCATGACCGAGCGCTGGTGGATGGTCTAGCGTGATGCAGAGGGCGGACAAACTGTTGCCTGTCCGCCTTCCATCCGCACGTGCCGATTGCCGTCCGGCACTGGGCCCGTCCGCGAGGCCGGGCAGATTCCTTTGAAAGGATCGCCGTGAGTTCGACGAGACATCCGGTCGCGCGAATGCTTCTGCAAAGGGTGGCGCTTGGCTTCCTCAGCCTGCTGATCGTATCGTTTGTGATCTTCCTGGCTGTCAGCATGTTGCCCGGTGATTTCGCAACGGCGATCCTCGGCCGTTCGGCGACGCCCGATACGGTGGCCGCGTTCCGCGAGCAGCTCGGCCTCAACCTGCCGTGGTACCAGCGCTACCTGATGTGGCTTGGCCACGCGCTGACCGGCGATTTCGGACAATCCTTCTCGTCGCGCCCAGTCGGCCACATCATCGGGCCGCGCCTTCTCAACACATTGTATCTGGCGGCGCTGACCGCACTGATAGCCGTCCCCCTGGCGATCGGCCTCGGCATCATCGCCGCGCTGTATCGCAATCGCTTCCTCGACCGCCTGCTCAGCGCGTCGAGCCTCGCCGCCATCTCGATCCCGGAGTTCTTTTTCGCCTACATCATGATGCTGATCTTCGCCATCAATCTGCATTGGTTTCCATCGTTGTCGAGCATCCGGCCATCGATGCATCTGGGCGACCAACTCATGCGAATGGTGCTGCCTGTGCTGACTCTGACGCTTGTCATCCTCGCGCATATGATGCGCAACACGCGCGCGGCGATCATCAGCGTCATGTCGCGCCCTTTCATCGAAATGGCGCATCTCAAGGGCGAATCGGCTGCTCGTGTCGTTCTGCGTCACGCGCTGCCCAACGTGGTCGGACCAATCGCCAGCGTGGTTGCGCTGAACCTCGCCTATCTGATCGCCGGCGTTGTGGTGATCGAGGTGGTCTTCGTCTATCCTGGCATCGGCCAGACCATGGTGGACGCGGTGCGCAACCGCGACATTCCAGTCATTCAGGCCTGCGCGCTGATCTTTTCGATCACCTACATCCTGCTCAACCTGATAGCGGACATCATCTCGATCGTCAGCAATCCCAGACTCCTCCACCCGCGCTGAGGCCGATATGGCATTGTCCAACGTCCAGCGACCCGAACGCGCGCAAGGCTTCCTCGCAAGCGCAAAACGCCGTCTGCGCCGTGCACCACCCACGGCGTGGTTCGGCATGGTCGTGCTCGCCACCTATCTTGCCGCGGCGCTGTTTGCGCCGCTGATCGCGCCCTACGGCGAATATCAGGTCGTGTCGGAAACGCCGTTCGAGCCGTGGAGCAGCCAGTTCGTCTTCGGCACGGACCAATTGGGACGCGACCTGTTCAGCCGCCTGATATTCGGCGCGCGCAATTCGATCGGTATCGCCTTCGTCACCACGCTGCTTGCCTTCATCATCGGCGGCAGCCTCGGCATCGTCGCGGCCGCCTTGCGCGGCGTGACGGATCAGTTGCTCAGCCGCTTCGTCGATTCCGTGATGTCGATCCCCGATCTCATCTTCACGCTCATGCTGCTGGCGATCTTCGGCTCCAGCGTCACCAATCTGGTGCTGATCATCGCGGTGATCGATTCGACCCGTGTATTCCGCCTGTCGCGCGCGGCCGCGCTCAACGTGGTGACACTGGAGTTTGTCGAGGCCGCGCACGCCAGGGGCGAAAAACTGCCCTGGATCGTCACCCAGGAGATCCTGCCTAACATCCTGCCCGTGCTCATTTCCGAATTCGGCATGCGATTCTGTTTTGTCTTCCTGGCCATAGCAGCCCTGTCCTTCCTCGGCGTCGGCCTCCAACCGCCAATGGCCGAATGGGGCTCCATGGTCCGTGACACCGCCGCCCTTATAAGCGGCGGCGACTTCACACCGCTCATCCCGGCGGCGGCAATCGCGCTGCTGACGGTCGCCGTCAATTTCGTTGCGGACTGGTTTTTGAATGAATCAAGTGGTCTTTCCGATGACGAGCGCTAGTCGGCCGGGTCGCGCCGACAGCACCGTCCTGACGGTCTCTGATCTCCGCATAGAGGCGAAGGCCGGCGGCGAGTGGTCGGAGATCGTGAAGGGCATCAGCTTCACCCTGAAGCGAGGCGAAGTGGTGGGGCTGGTCGGCGAGTCCGGAGCCGGCAAGTCGACGATCGGCCTCGCCACCCTTGGCCATGTGCGTCAGGGGTGCCGCATCAAATCGGGCAGTGTCTTGTTTGACGGCGAGAACGTCCTAAACCTGCCGGAGGCTCGTCAACGCCGCCTCCGCGGCGTCCGCATCTCCTATGTCGCGCAAAGCGCCGCAGCCTCCTTCAACCCTGCCATCCGCCTGATGGAGCAGATCGTCGAGGCAGCTGTTTCGCGTGGCGGCCAGGGCCGCATGGAAGCCGAGACCAATGCGCGGGCGTTGTTTCGCGCGCTGCGATTGCCGGACCCCGACCATTTTGGCAGGCGCTATCCGCACCAGGTTTCAGGAGGTCAGCTGCAGCGCGCCATGGTCGTAATGGCTATGATCTGCAAGCCGGACCTGATCGTCTTCGACGAGCCGACGACGGCGCTTGACGTGACCACGCAGGTCGAGGTCCTGGTATCGATCCGGGAAGCGATCCAAAAATTCGGCGTTGCCGCCCTATACATCACACATGATCTCGCCATCGTCGCGCAGATGGCAGACCGGATCATGGTCCTGCGCCATGGCGAAGCAGTCGAGGAGGGGCCGGTCTCCAGGATGCTGACGCAACCGGAACATCCCTATACGAAATCGCTCTGGGCGGTTCATGACATCCCGATGGCAACAAGATCCGAGGCGCCGGAGCTCTTGCGGATCGATGGTCTCAGCGCATCCTACGGTTCATTTCAGGTGTTGCGCGACATATCGGTATTGGTGGGATATGGGCAGACCGTGGCGGTGGTCGGCGAATCCGGATCGGGAAAATCCACGCTGGGCCGTGTCATCGCCGGACTAATGGCGCCAGACAGCGGCTCGCTCTCCTTCAAGGGCGAGCCATGCGCGCCTCTCGTGCGCCAGCGCACCAAGGACACGCTGCAAAAAATCCAGATCATCTACCAGTCGGCCGAAACCGCGCTCAATCCACGCCATGCGGTGCGCAAGATCATTGGTCGACCGTTGAAATTCTACCATGGCCTGACCGGCTCGGCACGGACGCAACGCATCCTGGAGTTGCTGAAGACAGTGGAGCTCGACGCCTCCTACATCGATCGGCTGCCCGGCCAGTTGTCGGGCGGCCAGCGCCAGCGCGTAGCCATTGCGCGGGCCTTGGCTGCCGATCCCGAGCTGATCGTCTGCGACGAGGTCACCTCTGCTCTCGACCAGATCGTGCAGGCTGAAATCCTGAAGATGCTGGTCTCCTTGCAGCAAAGATTGGGCGTGTCCTACCTCTTCATCACCCATGATCTCGCCACGGTGAGAGCCATTGCCGACGATGTCGTCGTCATGCATCAGGGCACCGTGGTCGATCAGGGACCAAAGGAAGAGGTGCTGGCGCCGCCGCACAAGCCGTACACGCAGCTGCTGCTGGCTTCGGTTCCCGAGATGGCTGAAGGTTGGCTCGATGGCGTCATCGCCGCCCGTCAGCTTCAGGAGAGCTGAGATAGGTCGACCGCCACCGCAGGACCGAGATGAGAGAAAAAGCCCGATACGACTATATCATCGTTGGAGCGGGTTCCGCCGGATGCGTTCTGGCGAACCGGCTGAGCACCAACCCGGACTGTAGCGTGCTGCTGCTCGAGGCTGGTCCGCCGGACGGCGGACTGATGATGCGGATGCCGGCCGGCGTCTACAAGGTCCATGGCGACCGCCGCATAAACTGGAACTATCACAGCGAACCCGAGATGGGCTTGATGGGACGACGAATACCGGTTCCGCGCGGGCGGGTGCTGGGCGGCTCGTCCTCGATCAACGCAATGGTCTATCTGCGCGGTCATCCACGCGACTATGACGCATGGGCCGCGACAGGGCTGCACGAATGGAGTTATGCCCACTGCCTGGCCTACTTCAGGAAATCGGAAACCAGCGACCGGGGTGTCGGTCCCTACCATGGCGCCGACGGTCCGCTGCGGGTCAGCCAGGGAAGGCTGCAATCACCGGTTTTCGACCAGTTTCTGGAGGCCGGCGCCAATGTCGGCCACACCATATCCGACGATCTGAACGGAGAGCAGCCTGAAGGTCTCGGCCGCATGGATTCGACCAAGGGCGGCGGACAGCGCTGCAGTGCCGCCGTTGCCTATCTCCATCCCGCAAGAAACCGCTCGAACCTGACCGTGATCACCGGCGCGCTGGTCCATCGCATCGCCATCTCCGGCGGCCGTGCGACCGGGGTCGTCTACGAACGGGCCGGTGCTGTCGTCTGCGCAGGGGCGGCCATGGAGGTGATTCTCAGCGCCGGCGCCATCAACAGTCCGCAGATCCTGATGCTGTCAGGCATCGGCAATCCCGAAGAACTCGCCCAAGCTGGCGTCCAGACCGTCGTTCGCAACGACGGAGTCGGACGTAACCTGCAGGACCATCTCAACATCGGGCTGGCCTTCAATTGCAGGGAGCCTGTCTCGATGACTTGGCTGGGCCATCCGGCTGGCAAGGCCTATGCCGGCGCGCGCTGGCTCGCGACGAAAACCGGCCCGGTTTCGTCCAACATATGGGAAGTCGGCGGCGTGATCCGCAGCGATCCGACCGTCGACTATCCCAACATGCAATATCATCTCGGTCCGATGAAGATGGAGAAATCTGGCAAAGGCTTCTCGCTGGCGCACGGGTTCATGCTGCACCTGTCTCAGCTTCGGCAGGAAAGCCGCGGCACGGTCCGGCTGCGCACGTCGGACCCCCGGACGGCGCCGATGATCCGGTTCAACTTCCTGGCAACTGATCGCGACCTGCGCGAATTTCGCGACGGACTTCGCGTCACCCGCGAGATCACCCGCGACAAGGCGCTTGCGGTTCTCGGCACCAGCGAGGCGTTTCCCGGCGCCGGCGTCGAAGACGACATCGCGATCGACGAGTTGATGCGCACGCGCCTCGAGACTGAATTCCATCCGAGCTGCACCTGCCGCATGGGCGCCGACGACGGTTCGGTTGTCGATCCATGGCTGCGTGTCCGCGGCATTGACGGGCTGCGGGTGGTGGACGCCTCGGTCATGCCGACCGTCGTCAGTTCCAATCTCAACGGTCCAACCATCATGATCGCCGAGAAGGCCGCGGACATGATCCTCGGGCGCCGGGCGTTACCGAAAGTTGATCTGAGGAAGTCCGCTTCAACACCAACTGAGACGACGCGGTCCAGCGCGGCATCGACCTCCTTCGGCCGATGCACGACCTAGCGCGGTGCGCGGTCGGGAACGGCCGCCTTGTGATGCCGCGATCATTGATGGCGTCGAGCATCTCGCGATGATCGCGCGAGGTGATCACCTCGCGCCGGGCTGGCCAGAAATCATACGGTGCATGCGCGCCATAACCCTCTCGCCAGACTCTTTCCCATCTGCTTCGGCATGGTTAATAGTGTCGACTTCGCGGAGGATCGATCATGGAACAAAGCCGGCTATCGAAGAAGGAGCGGCATGAGCTCATTCTGTCGGAAGTGCGGCGCTCGGCATCGATCCGTATCTCCAGGCTCGCAACGCGCCTTGGTGTCGCCGGCGAAACGATTCGGCGCGATCTTATCGAGCTTGGCGATGCGGGGCTGCTCAACCGGACCTATGGCGGCGCGACGATCTCGCTGGTGACATCCGAGCCTGTGATCGCCGAGCGCAGCCAGACCATGATCGAGGAGCGCGCCCGGATCGGGCGTGGCGTGGCCGGGCTGGTTAAGAAAGGCCAGATCGTGATGATCGACGGCGGCTCGACGACTTACGAGGCGGCGCGCAATCTCTCGCAGCTGAGGCGCGACTTGACCATCATCACCAACTCCATCGGTGTCGCCTCGGTGGCCGGCGCCAATCCAACCTTTCGGGTTATCCTGTGCCCCGGCACCTATGACAGCCGCGAAGCCAGCGTGCTCGGCGAGGACACGGTGGAATTCGTGAGGCGCTACAATGCCGATGTTGCGATCATCGGCGCCTCGAGCCTGTCCGTGGACGGGCCCAGCGACATGATCTCGGGGGCGGCCGCGGTGAAACGGGCAATGATTGCACGAGCGCTATCGACGGCGCTTGTGGTGACCCACGACAAGTTCGGCCGCAACAGCCTCGAACGCGTCTGCGCAATCGGCGAGCTTTCCGACATCGTCACCGATCGCGAACCGCAGCCGGCGCTACGCGCCGTCATCGAAGCGGCTGGGACGGAACTCCACGTCCTGGGCGGCGGTTGAACGGGGCCGACCGACTATCTATGCGTCGCCAGCCATTTTGGCTCGCAGCCAGGCCGTGATGGCGTCGAAGTCGATCGGCTTGGTCGTGTCGACGTCGAAGAGCGGCCCGCGCCGTAGCGGTTCGGCGCGCTTGGCGAGCTCGATCAGTTCGGGGATATAGGCCGCACCGGGATGGCCGGCGGGGCGCTGGTCGAGCCGGGCGCCGTATCGCTCGGCAAGCACTTCGCCCGGCGCGTGGCACCAGACTTCAACGGTCTGCCCGACACCGGCTTTTCGCAGGTGATCCTCCAGAACCTCGCGCGGCTGGAAGCCGAACCAGGCATCGACGATCACCGTGGTCCCTGCCGGAGCTTCGCCGACGACGGACCAGATCGCCTGGTAGCTGGCGCGGCCAAGCGTGCGGTTGAATAGACGGTCGCCGCCGCCGAGCACTTCAAGGAACGGGTTCTTGATGGTGTCGAGCGCCAGCAACGGCCAGCCCATGCGATCGGCGATGCCGCGCGAGACCGTGCTCTTGCCGCTGGCGGGGATTCCGTTGACAAGCACCGCGCGCTTGATCTGGCCGGACAGGGCCAAGGGGGCAACCGGAACGGCATGCGGCTCCGCCGCCAGGGCCTGCAACCCGGCCCCGATCACACCAGCGTCATCGCCGAGTTGCGCGGGTTCGACCTGGCATTGATACCAGGGCGCCAGCGCCGGCGCGCGGCCGAGCGCTAGGTGTGCCGCCCGGCCGAGGCCGCCGCCAAGCAGCACCATGTCGGGATCAAGCACGGCAACGGCTGTGTCGATGGCGGCACGCAGCGGCCTCGCCCAGGCATCCAGTACGCTGCGCGCGGCGGTATCGCCCGCTGCATCGCGGGCAAAGAGCTGATCGACCGAAATGTCGGGGCCGAGCGCGGCGCGTGCAATGTGACGGCCGAGCGCCGTGCCCGAACTGGTGGTCTCGACGCAGCCGCGACGCCCGCAGGCGCAGACCTCGCCATTGACGTCGACGGTGATGTGGCCGAGCTGGCCTGCCGTTGCCGAGCCGCGCGTGATCCGCCGATCCTGGGCGACGGCGCCGCCAATGCCGGTGCCAATGGTGAACATGACGATGTTGCCATGGCCCCGCCCGGCGCCGAGCGCCATCTCCGCGGCCAGCGCCATGTTGCAGTCATTGTCGATGACGACAGGCTTGCCCGTCATGTCTTCCAGGCGCCGCGCCAGTGCAACCGAGGCGAGGTTGACATAGCCGCCCGAGAGGACCGCGCCGCGCCGCGCATCGACGCGGCCGGGGACACCGACGCCGATGGCCTTCACATCCGGCGTGTCGAGAAGGCGCACCATGTCGGCGATGCGGCCGAGCACCAGTTCCGGGTCGGGCGCGCTCTTTTCGGAAACGCGCTTGAGGATTTCACCGGTCTCGGCGATGCGGGCGGCACGCAGATTGGTGCCGCCGATGTCGATTCCTATGCTGAGAGGCATGGCGTTCCGCATTTGTTTTCACGCAATTCCGGACGCAAAACCGCTTCACACTCTTGCTGGAATAGCTCTAGTTCCAAATTCGATTATCAGGCAGCGGCTTTCTGCCGGTAGTGCCCGATCACGGCCTGGATCTCACGCAATCGCGGCACCGCGATGGTCTTAAGCCTTTCGCGCTGGATGTCACGGTCGAGCGAGATGCAATCCTTCCACAACGAGCGGCCGGCGATCACGCCCGAGGCGCCGTTCTGCATGGCGATCTCGACCTGGCCAAGGAAGGTGGCGTGGTTGACGCCGGCCGAAAGCACCGCCCAAGGCACCTCACCGGCCATTTTGGTGATGTTGGCGCAGGCTTGCGGCGTTCCGGGGTAGGGAAGCTTCAGCACCTTGGCGCCGCACTCCAGCGAAATCCTGGTGCCTTCCTCGACAAGCCATGGCGTCTTGGCCGCATAATCCTCGGGGCTTTCCCCCTCGAGCTGATAGGTCAGGAACTCGACGACCAGCAGCAGGTCCTCCTGACCGAAATCGGCTATGCACTGGCGCAGGATGGCGATGTTGTGCTCGTTGGCTTGCGGCCTGTCGGCTCTGAGATAGACCATGATCTTGCCGCCGGTGCCGCCGAGTGCGCGGACACGGCGCGCATCGATGCCGGGAACCAGGCGCGACAGGCGATAGCCTTCAGGTGAGACGTCGAAACCGGACGCGTCGAGACCGATGAGAAGGGCCGTATCGCGGTTCAAGACGCCATCGTCGACAATGCGCGGCACCGCGCAGAGCGGGTCGAGCAACACGCAGGATGCCGCACTGGCGAGGTAACGCGTGATATCGGCCTTGGTGTCGCCGAGCATGTCGTTGGTGATCCTGGCCTGTTCCTCAGGGTCCGACGCCAGCAAGGTCCGCATGCCGCCGCGCTGGTCACAGGCGATGGCCACCATGGCCCCGTCCTTGCCGCATATCTGCTGATAGCCGCGCAGTTCCGCGGTGGTCATCTTCGTCATGATCTTCGGTCCGATGTTGGCGCTCTCTCGCGGAGGGCGCGGATCCCGTGAAAAGAATAATGTTCAGTTCTGCCTGCCGTACCGGCAGGGAGTTTTTTCGCGGCGGTGCCGCGTCCTTCGCCCCTCGCGAACAGCGCCTCGCTGGCCCGGCGGCCTGCAGTGGCACCGCACGTTGCGAGTTGGCTTGATTTGCGCGATAACTCCCGTCGGCGTACACGTGTGTAACACGTTGCTGAAAGGAATTGCAAGCTGCCTGTTTCTCCCATCCAGGATGCCACCCCATCGCGGACGATGCTGCACACGGTGGCCAAGCTGCATTACGTGGAGGAGATGTCGCAGGTCGACATCGCGCGGCAGCTCGGTGTCTCCACCGCGACGATTTCGCGCCTGCTGCAGCGGGCGCGGGCCGAAGGGATCGTGCGCATCGAGGTTCTCGACCTGGCGACACCGGAGGACATCACCAGGCAGCTGGTCGATGGCTTGAAATTGCGGGATGCTGCGGTGGTGGAAACGCCAGCGGCGGGTACGCTGGCAGCGCTCGCGGCACCGCTTGGCGGTCTGCTCAGGCAGGCGCAACTGGTGGCAGGCTCCGTCGTCGCCATCGGCTGGGGACGCGCCGTGCGCGAGGTCATCCGGGCCGGCCTGCCGCGCATGCCGGGCGTGCTGACCGTGGCCGCCACCGGCGGCATGCAGCAGCAGGCGGCGCATTTTCAGGTCAACGAATTCGTGCGGCTTGCCGCCGAGGAGTTCGGCGGCACGCCGCATTTCATCCATGCGCCCTATTTGCCCTCCAGCGAATTGCGTGAGGTTTTCCTGCGCGACGCCGCCATACGCGATGCCGTTGCGCTGTGGGAGCGGACCGATGTCGCGATCGTCGGCATCGGCCTGCCGCATGCCATCAATGCGCCCGAGGCGAGTGCCGCCACGCCGAGCGAGCAGGCGCTGGTTCATGCCGCCGGCGACGTGCTTCGCCATTATTTCGATGCCGAGGGCACGCTGATTGCCTGGGAAGGGGAGAGCCGGATGATCGCCATGTCGCCGGCGCAACTGCGCGCCGTGCCGCTGGTCATCGGCCTTGCCGCATCACCGGAAAAGGCGACGGCGATCATTGCCGCCGTTCGCGCCGGGCTCATCAACACGCTGGTGACGGATACCAAGACGGCGCAGGCCATCCTCGCGGCGCTCGCGTAGCCATGGAGCGGGCAGTATCTGCCGCGAAAACCAGTTGTGCCGCCGAATGCCGCGGGCGATAGTCGGCCGGGGCTCCGCGGAGCAGTCGAATGTCGTACGGTGTGAAAAACCCGGCGCTGCCAGCTCGGAAAAACCGAGTTGCAATTTATTTCTGCAAAGTGTTACAAGTTCGAACGCCCGCCGGCAAGGCGCGGCGTGGGGCACAGTTTGCCGGACCTCGCGGAGGCGGAGGTTCGGGGCTGTGGCCAGGTGCGCCGGCCGGCTGACCGGCTGACATATCGACTGGAGGGCGCTTGGGAGGAGCTGCCCGCGAAGGCAAACAGGCGTTCCCGGCCGTCGGCATCCGCAGGGATGACGGCCATTCCAATGTCACTTGCAACGGCAGATCTGCCAATAATGAGGAGGATGTCATGAAGAAGATTGTTGCCGCGCTCGCGGCGCTTGCCGTCAGTGCGACGGTGCTGATCGCGCCCGCACAGGCGCAGGACAAGAAGTACACCATTGCGCTCATTCCGGGCCTGACCACGGACGGCTTCTACATCACCATGCGCAAGGGCGCGCAGGCGGCCGCCGACGCGCTCGGCGTCAACCTGGTTTTCCAGGGTGCACCGGACTTCAACCCGGTCACCCAGGTGCCGGTGCTCGACGCCGTCATCGCCAAGAAGCCGGACGCCATCCTGATCGCGCCGACCGACAAGGCGCAGCTGGTCGAGCCGCTGCGCAAGGCCCATGATGCCGGCATCCCGGTCATCACCGTCGACACGTTCATCGGCAGCGGTGTCTACCAGACCGGCACTGGCGATGCCGACTTCCCGCTCTCCTACATCGCCTCCGACAACGTGCTCGGCGGCGCTATCGCGGCGCGCGCCTTGGCCACCGCCATCGGTGACAAGGGCAAGGTCTATGTGTCGAACGTCAAGCCCGGCATCTCGACCACCGACCAGCGTGAGGACGGCTTCAAGAAGGAGATGGCGGCCAACCATCCCGGCATCACCGTTCTCGAGACCCAGTTCAACGATAACGACGCCAACAAGGCGGCCTCGCAGCTGCAGGCGGTGTTTGCCCGCAATCCCGACCTGGTTGGCGTCTTCGGCGCCAATCTGTTCTCGGCGCTGGGTGCGGCCAACGGCGTCAAGCAGGCCGGACAGAGCGGCACCGTCAAGGTCGTCGCCTTCGATGCTCCGACCAGCATCGTCGATAACATCAACACCGGTCTGGTCGATGTGGCGATTGCCCAGCATCCCGCCGAGATCGGCTATTACGGCGTCGTCTCAGCCTATGCCCACCTGACCGGGAACTCGATCCCGGTCAGCATCGGCACCGGCTTCACGATCATGGACAAGTCCAACATCGCGGATCCGAACATCTCGAAGTATCTCTACTCCGAGTAAGTCCAGACCAGTCCGGCTCCTCCCGGTCCGCCAGGAGGAGCCGGACCGGGTCCTCGCCAATCGAGACCTGTTGAAGGCGCCGCGGAGTATCCATGACCTCGACATCACCTGCCCAGCCGGCCGACAAGCATGTCGCCCCTCAAGCCGATCACGGCGATCCAGCCAGGAGCCTGATCGCACGCATCGCCGAAGGACGCGCCTGGCTGTTCCTTGCCGGCTTGATCGTCTGTTTCGAGGTCTGGTCGAGGCTCGCCTTCGGTGCGACCTTCATGCTCAACCCGTTCAACCTGCAATCCATCGCGATCTTCGCCGTGGCGCCGCTGCTGCTGGCGACCGGCCAGACCTTCGTCATCATTTCGGGCGGCATCGACTTGTCGCTTGGCTTCATCATGGGCCTTGCCGCTGTCATCGCCGCGCATGCCACAAACCTGGCGGGAGCCGCAATTCCCCTGCCGCTGGCCATGCTGGCCGGCATCCTTGCCTCGGTGATCGTTGCCGGCGTGCCGGGCGTCATCAACGGCCTGCTGATCTCGCGGCTAAAGGTGCCGCCCTTCATCGGCACGCTCGGCATGTTCGGCGTCGCGCGCGGCGCCGCCTTCCTGCTCGCCGGCGGCACCACCGTGCCGGTGCAGAATTCCTGGTTCGCGCTGCTCGGCAACGGCAAGTTCTATGGCGTGCCCTATCTGGTGCTGATCACCGCGGTCTTCGTCATCGTCATGCACTATCTGCTCAGCCAGACCCGGTTCGGCCAGCACAATTATGCCATCGGCGCCAATGTGCAGGCGGCGCGGCGCGCCGGCATCGACATCAGGGGCCACATATTGCGGCTCTATGTGCTGTCGGCAATGTGCGCGGGCCTTGGCGGCGCGCTCTATGCCGCGCGCTTTACCGCGGGTGCGGCGCAGGCAGGCGAGCCCCTGCTGCTCGACAGCGTCGCGGCGGTGGTGATCGGCGGCGCCAGCCTGTTCGGCGGCTCCGGCACCATCTTCGGCACGGTCGCCGGCGCGCTGGTCATCGCGGTCATCCAGTACGGGCTGGTCTTCGTCAATGTCGAACCGTTCTGGCAGTTCATCGCCGTCGGCGTCGTCATCATCATTTCCGTCCTCATCGACCAGGCGCAACGCCGGTTCAGTGGAGCTCGTCAGGATGAATAGCAGCAACCAGACCACGCCCCTGCTGGAGGTCCGAAACCTGTCCAAGCACTTCGGCGCCGTGCGCGCGCTCAACGATTTCTCCATGGCCGTGGGGCCGGGCGAAGTGGTGGCGCTGGCCGGTGATAATGGTGCCGGCAAGACGACGCTGATCAAGGCGATATCGGGAGTGTTCCAGCCGACGGGTGGCGAAATCCTGCTCAGGGGCCAGCCGGTGACGTTCGCGACGCCGCAGGAGGCGCGCGAAAAGGGCATCGAGACGATCTACCAGGATCTCGCGCTCGCCGACAATCTGTCGATCGGCGCCAACATCTTCCTTGGCCGCGAACCGATGCGCAAGGCGTTCGGCTTCCTGCCGGTGCTCGACCGCAAGGCGATGGCCGAGGCGGCCAAGGCGACGATGGGCCGGCTGGACTTCCATGTCAGCCGGCTCGAGGCCCCGGTCAGCAATTTCTCCGGCGGCCAGCGCCAGGCCGTCGCCATCGGCCGCGCTGTCTACTGGGATGCACAGATCCTGATCATGGACGAGCCGACCGCCGCGCTTGGCGTGCCGGAGCAGCGCAAGGTAATTTCGCTGATCCACCAGCTCAAGGCGCAAGGGCGCGGCGTGATCTTCATCTCGCATAATCTGCAGGACATCTTTGCGGTCTCGGATCGCATCGTCGTGCTGCGGCGCGGCGTCCAGGCCGGCGAGCGCAAGATCTCCGAGACCAACCATGACGAGGTCGTCAAGCTGATGGTCGGCGGCTAAGGTGAATTGATATTCAGTGATGCCGGCCTGCAAACGGTCGCTTCGCGTCCGTCTTCGATTCCGACTCGGCCTGACCTGAATCTCAACAGACCTTAGATCGTCAATCGCCTAGCCGCATCGCGGTTGGCCAATGCGATGTGGCAGCAGCCGGAGCCGTGGCCCGGCGTCCAGGTGACGTTGTCGAAGCGCACGCCGGTCGCCTCGAACAGGCCACGGTCGAAGGCGCCGGCGATGCGGCAGAGCGTGGCGAGCTTTTCGTCGCCAACGCCGGCCTTGACCCAGGCGTCCTTCAGCGGGCAGCGCTTGACCTTGAAGGAGATGCGGTCATCGCCGCGCTCGACATCGGTCGGATACATCTGGCCGCCATCAGGGCTGACGGCCAGGAAGGCCTCGCCGATGGCGCGCGCGTCGTTGGCGCCAAAGCTGGCGAAGGCCGCTGCCGCCACCTCCTTGCCGCGCTGCTCGATGGCGCGGATCATGATCGCCTCCGCCTTTTCAGCGCCCAGCTCTCCGGTCAGTTCGTCGAGGAAGAGACGGTAGAGATCGGCGCGGTTGCGGAAGGCGGAATCGAGTTCGCGCGACAGTTTCTCGGCTCTGGCTTGCGGGTCGGTCATGATGCGTCCTGATTTGTTGTTTGATCATGATCTGGACAAAACGGTTCCCGTTTGTCCGGGAAAACCGGGTCCCACTTTTTCGGGATCATGGTCCGGTCCTGTTCAATCTTGGTGCTGCCGCCACCAGCGCCTTGCCGATGGCCGATTGCGGTGCGTCGATGACGGCACGCGCGTCGCCGCTCTCGGCAATCCGCCCGGCATCGAGAAGGATGACGCGGTGGGCGACCGCGCGGACAACACCGAGGTCATGGGAAATGAAGAGATAGGCGATCCGTTCCTGCCCTTGCAGGTCGAGCAACAGGTCGAGGATCTGGCCGCGCACCGAGACGTCGAGTGCCGACACGGCCTCGTCGAGTACGATCAGCGATGGTTTCGTGGCGATGGCGCGGGCGATGGCCACACGCTGCCGCTGGCCCCCGGAGATCTCATGGATGGCGCGGGGCGCCAGATCGACCGCCAGCCCGACGCGCTCGAGCAAGGCAGCAATGCGGCGCGGGCGTTCAGTGCGAGAGGCGATGCCATGGATACGCAAGGGATCGTCGAGCACACGTGCCACCGTGGCGCGCGGGTTGAAGGCGGAGAGTGGATCCTGGAATACCATCTGAAGGCGAGCGCGGCGTGCTCTGAGCGCAGCGCCACGCAAGGCCAGGAAATCATCGCCTTCGAATTCGATGCGGCCGGCGTCTGGCTCGATCAGGCGCAGCACCAGCCGCGCGATCGTCGACTTGCCGCTGCCGGAGGGGCCGGCCAATGCCAATGTTTCGCCGGGCTCGATATGAAAAGAGACATCGTCGGCCGCAATGACGGTCTTGCCACCGCGACGGTAGCGTTTGGTGAGGTTGGACACCGAGAGCAGGCTCATCCGTGGGGCCCGCTTCGGCTCAATAGTGGCTCAGCGTCGAGGCCGATATGGGCGTCGAGCAGTGCGCGCGTGTAGGCCTGAGTTGGGGCGCCGATAATCCGTTCCGTGGCGCCAAGCTCGATCAGCTGGCCGTGGCGGAAGACGGCGATGCGCTCCGCTAGTTCTGCCGCCAGCGCGATATCGTGGCTGATGAACAGCAGCGTCATGCCGTCCTCGGCCACCAGCCTCCGGATCAAGCCGACGATCTCGGCCTGCACGATGGTGTCGAGCGCGCTGGTCGCCTCGTCGGCGATCAGCAGTTTCGGTCCGGCAGCGATCGCGGCGGCGATCGCCACGCGCTGCTTCTGGCCGCCGGAGAGCTGATGCGGAAAGGCATGCAGGGCCGAGTCCGGGTCGGGCAGCTGGATGCGTTGGAGCAAGGTTCTTGCCTTCGCGTATGCCTGAGGCCAGGTAAGGCCGAGATGAGTGCGGGCGACTTCGGCGATCTGTTTGCCGACGGTCATCACAGGATCGAGGCTGGCGGAAGGGTCCTGAAAGACGAAGCCGATGTCGCGGCCGCCGAGGGGAGATTGGCCATGGCCGGGCCATTCAATTCTCCCACCAGCCAATGATGAAGCCGGCAGCAGCCCCGCAATCGCCAGCGCCAGCGTGCTCTTGCCGGAGCCGCTTTCGCCGATGATGGCCAGGCGCTCGCCGGCCATAATATCGAAGCTAACGTCCTTCAGTGCCGCCACCGCGCTGCCGTCGCGGCGGTAGGTCACCGTCAGGTCGTGGATCGAAGCGAGCGCGGTCACGACAGGCCTCTTTTGACCGCCGTCGTCTCGACGATGCCTTCGCCGGCGAGATAGACGCCGAGCACTGTCAACACCAGCGCTATTCCCGGGACGATCGACAGGAAGGGAGCGGTGCGTAGCACGGCGCGGCCCTCCGCGATCATGCCACCCCAGGTGACCCGGTTGGGGTCGCCAAGGCCGAGGAAGGACAAGGCCGCCTCGGTGAGGATGGCGGCCGCGACGATCACCGAGGACATCGCCAGTACCGGCGGCAAGGCGTTGGGCAGCACCTCGCGAAAGGCGATCGCCACCGGATGCATGCCGATGGCGCGGGCGCTGGCGACATAATCGCGTTCGCGAATGGAGAGGACTTCGGCGCGGGCAATTCGAGCCGGTCCGGTCCAGGTGCCGAGCGCTATTGCCGCAACGACGATGCTGAGCGATGGCCCGACGACGCTGACGAAGGCCAGCGCGAGCAGGAAGCCCGGCACGGTCTGGAAGGCGTCGGTGATGCGCATCAGCACCTCGTCGGCGAGGCCGCCGGCAAAGCCGGCCAGCGTGCCTATCACCGCGCCGATGGCGAGTGCCGCCGCCGCTGCGGCAAGGCCGACAGCCAGCGAGGTGCGGGCACCGTGGAAAAGCTCCGCCAGCACGTCGCGGCCGAGCCGGTCGGTGCCGAGCGGCAGCGGCCAGTCCTGGAAGGGTGGCAGCAGCGCCGGGCCGGCGATGGCTTGCGGGTCGCCAGGAAACAGCAACGGCGCGATGAGCGCCATCGCAATCAGTACGGCCAGAAGGATGGCGCCGGCGACGGCCTCGGGCGTGCGCAGAAGGCGGCGCAGCGGGCTCATGCGCTGGCCTCGCCAGCACCGACGCGCGGGTCGAGGAAGGCATAGGCGATGTCGACGAGAAGGTTGATGATGATGACCAGGGCGGCGCTGGTGAGGATGATGCCAAGCAGCAGGGGCGTGTCGCGCGAAGCCACCGCTTCCTGCGCCAGCCGGCCGAGGCCGGGCACGGAAAAGACGCTCTCGATGACGACGCTGCCACCGAGCATCTGCGCCGATTGCAGGCCAAGCATGGTGACCAGCGGCAAGAGCGCATTGCGGGCGACGTGAGCGAGCACGATGCGGCGACGCGAAAGCCCCCTGGCGCGGGCGGCCAGCACGAAATCCTGGCGCCAGGCCTCGGCCATGCCGGCGCGCATCATGCGCAGGTAGAGCGCCAGATAGATGAAGCCAAGGGCGCAAACCGGCAGGACAAGATGGACGGCGATGTCGGCCGCACGGTCGAGGCCGGTCTTGTCCGAGGCGAGCGTCTCGATGCCGCCGATCGGCAGCCAGCGCAGGCCGACGGCAAAGATCACGATCAGCACCAGGCCGAGCCAGAAACCCGGCACGGCATAGAGCGCCAGCGAGCCGATCGAGAGGAAGCGGTCGCGGAAACTGCCGGGGCGGGCGCCGGCATAGATCCCGAGCGTCGAGCCGAGGCCGAAGGACAGCGCGGTGGCGCTGACCATCAACAGCAGCGTGTTGGGCAGGCGCTCGAGGATGACGTCGCGGATCGGCCTGGAGAAGGTCACCGACTGGCCGAGATCCAGGTGCAGCAGCGCCCAGAGGTAGTTGGCGAGCCGCGTCAGTTCCGACTGGTCGAGACCCCAGCGATGACGCAGCAATTCGATCATGCCGGCGTCGCCGCCGGTCGAGACGATATAAGCGTCGACCGCGTCGCCGGGTGCGGCCTCGAGCAATAGAAAGGTGCCGATGACGACGATCAGCAGTACGAAGATGCTGCCGAGGAGGCGGCGGCGGATGAGGGTGAGGGCGCGGGTCATGATCGCCTTACCCTCCCCACAAGGGGGAGTGTAAGGTTGGCGCTGTCCGGCAGGACAGAGGGGGGCGCGAAGGAACTCTCATTCTCGAACCTGAGCACCCGGATTTGCGATGCGCAAGCCTGCAGGGAGCGCTAGCCAGCCAGATATGTGTCCGCCCAGTTCGAGACAGCCCAGCGCGGATTGTTGGCGATGTTGCCCACTGTGTCGCGCGCGACGCTGATGAAACTCCATTCGGCGACGTTGATCAGCGGCAGGTCGGCCGCCACCTCCTTCTGGAACTCCTTGTAGAGGTCGGTGCGGGCCGTGGTGTCGAGCGTTTCCGAGGCCTTGGTGATCAGCGCGTCGAGCGCATCGCTCTTGTAGCCGCCCTGGTTGGAGAACGGCACGCCGTCGGGAATGCCGCTCTGCACCAGGATGGTGGTCGAGATCGCCGGGTCGCCGCGGAATACGGGCGGGCCGACGGCGAGGTCGAAGGCATGGTCGGTGTAGACGGCCTTGATGTGCGCGGCGGAGTCGTTGTTGACCAACTCCGCGTCGATGCCGATGGCGGCCAGCGCCTGGCGCAGATAGTCACCGAACTGCTTGGTCTCGTTGAAATAGGGCGCCGGCAAGAGTTTCAGCGTGAAGCGCTTGCCGTCCGGGCCTTTCTTGTAACCGGCTTCGTCGAGCAGCGCGTTGGCCTTGGCGACGTCGAAGGCATAGGTCGGCACATTGGCGGTGTAGAATTGCGGATCGTTCTTGGGCACCGGTCCGGTGGCTGTCGCGGCATAGCCGAGGAACACCGTCTTGACGACGAAATCCTTGTCGATGGCATGCGCGATCGCCTGGCGCACTTTCAGATCGGCCAGTTCCTTGCGGCGATGGTTGATCTCGACGACGAGCTGATAGGTCAGCCCTTCATAGCCCTTGGAGATCACCTTCAGGCCCGGCACCTTGGAGATGCGGTCGAGGTCGGCCAGCGGCACGGCGGAGAAGGCGGCGAGTTGGATCTCCTCGGCTTCCAGAGCGTTCGCCGCCGAGGTGCGGTCGGGCAGAACCTGGTAGATGATCTCGTCGAGATAGGGCTCGTCCTTGGCCCAGTAATCGGTGTTCTTGATCAGCCGGTAATACTGGCCTGGCTTGTACTCGCCGAACTTGAATGGGCCGGTGCCGATGGGGGCGGTGTTGGCCGGGTTGTCCTCGATCTTGCCGACTTCGTAGACGTGTTTCGGCACGACACTGCTCAGCGCCGGCAGCGCGTTGCGGATCAGCTGGAATGGCGTCGGCTTGGCGAATTTGAAGACGGCGGTGAAATCGTCTGGAGTGTCGACGGCCGCAAGGTCTTTGAACACGGTGCGGCCGAGATTCTGCAGCGGCTTCCAGATCTGCAGCGCGGAGAAGGCGACGTCGGCGGAGGTGAACGGCTTGCCGTCATGCCATTTGACGCCTTCGCGCAGTTTGAACGTCACTGAGAGCCCATCGGCGGAACCTTCCCAACTCAGTGCCAGGCGTGGGGCGAGCCCGTCCTTGCCATCGAAGGAGGCTTCGGCCAGCGTTTCGACGATCTTGCTGGAGATGAAGAAGACACCGTTGGAGGCGACGATCGCCGGATTGAGGTTGCGCGGTTCGGAGTCCGCGGCCAATACCAGCCGTCCACCCTTCTTCGGCGTCTGCGTCCAGCCCAATGTCGGCATGGCCGTGGAAGCCAGAAGCATCGCCGAGCCGGCAAGCATCGTGCGTCTGGAAATCGTGGAACCTGGCATGATCGAACTCCGTCCTCTCCGCGACCCCTTCGGGCGCGACAACACCCCTCGGATGCCGGCATCGGCATCCTTGCGGCAGCGATTATGAGCCTTGCCGAGGGTTTCGCCAGAGACGGAATTGGCGCATCCTTGCTTGGCTTTGAAATTTTCGTTCGCTGGACCAGTTTGAGAGAACGGGTTCAATCCAAGTAATCTGGTAGGACCAGATTTGGCGCATATACGACAGATGATGAGTTGGTGACTGTCCCGCAGCGCCGTTCGCGTATTTCTGGCTAGACCAGAGCGGGCAAAATGGTGCAGATTTGATCCACAGCCAAGGGATATGGGCGAAACAGCATCGATCCCAGGCAAATTCAGGGAGAGAGACATGAACATTGCGCCGGGCAAGAATGCCGTCAGCAATATCCCTTTTGACCAGGCGAGGGTCGACCGGCTGATGGAGGAGGCCGGCATCGATGTGCTGCTCGCAACTTCCAAGCACAACACACAATACCTGCTGGGCGGCTACAAGTTCATCTTCTTCGCCGCCATGGATGCGATCGGCCACAGCCGTTACCTGCCGATTGTCATCTATGAAAAGGGCGGGCCGGATCACGCCGCCTATATCGGCAACCGCATGGAGGGCGGCGAGCACCAGAACAACCCGTTCTGGACGCCGACGCTGCATGCCGCCTGCTGGGGCACGCTGGATGCCGCCAATCTTGCCGTCGAACATCTGCAAAAGATCGGCAAGGCCGGTGCCCGCATCGGTATCGAGCCCGGCTTCCTGCCGTCGGATGCCTACACGCTGATCCGCAAGGCGCTGCCGGACGCGAAGTTGATCGACGCGACCGACATGCTGGAACGTATGCGCGCCATCAAGACCGACGCCGAACTGGAGAAGCTGCGCACCGCCTCCGAACTGATCACCGATTCCATGCTGGCGACCATTGCCTGGGCGCGCGAAGGCAGGACCAAGGTCGAGATGATCGAACAGCTGCGGCGCGAGGAAACCAATCGCGGCGCGCATTTCGAATATTGCCTGCTGACACTGGGCTCAAGCCATAACCGCGCCGCTTCGCCACAAGCTTGGAAGAAGGGCGAGGTGCTGTCGATCGATTCCGGCGGCAATTACCACGGCTATATTGGCGACCTCTGCCGGATGGGCATTCTGGGTGAACCGGACGCCGAGCTGGAGGATCTGCTGGCCGAGGTCGAGGCGGTGCAGCAGGCGGCGTTCTCGAAGGTCAGAGCGGGCACGCTGGGCGGTGACATGATTTCGCATGCCGAAGGCGTGCTGAAGAAATCCAAGGTCGCGCCCTATACGGATTTCTTCGCCCATGGCATGGGCCTGATCACGCATGAGGCGCCATTCCTGATGACCAACCATCCGGTGACTTATGAAGGCACCTACGCGGCCGAACCGCTGGAAAAGAACATGGTGCTGTCGGTCGAGACGACCATGCTTCACCCGACGCGCGGTTTCATCAAGCTGGAGGATACGCTTGCGGTGACCGACAGCGGTTATGTGATGTTCGGCGATCGCGGGCGCGGGTGGAACCGGGGTGGGACCGCCTAGCCGGTATTGAAGGGTGCTGCCCCTCACCCGGATTGCCATCCGGATTGCGAAGGGCAATTCGGGGCAATCCGACCTCTCCCCGAGGGGAGAGGAGGGCCGGCGCGAACGCCAGTCTCTTCTCCCCTTGGGGAGAAGGTGGGCGCGAAGGGCCGGATGAGGGGCCTCCCCGCAAATGAGGGACGGGAGGAAGATTATTTCCCTGCCGGCACCAACCTGAAATCCGGCAGTTCCCTCAACGCCAGCTCAGGCCCGGCGGGCGAGTAGACAACAAACAGCTGCATCGGCCCGTCACCCGTATTCAGCGTCGAGTGAAAACGGCTCTCCGGCACATAGATGGTGCAGCCGGGGCCGACCTTCGCGATCACCGGATTGCCCTTCTCGTCCTCGACCATCTGTTCGCCATGGCCGGAGATGACGAAGATGATTTCCTCGGCGCCCGGATGGTTGTGGCGGGTGTGGCCCTTGCCGGAAGGCAGGTCGACGACGCCGCCGGAAAAGCGGGTAGCACCATTCACTTCCGGAGCCACTGTCAGCGCCAGTCTGCCCCAGTCGAAGCCGAAGGCGCTGACGTCCTTCGGATAGACAAACACCTTGCTCTTGTCCGTCATCTCTCTCATCCCTTCTTTTTCTTCGTGGTCGCTTTGTCGCCGCCCAGTGTGACAGCCTTGAAATCGGCCGTCTGTCTGGCGATCGCTGCTTCCGCCGGCAGCCGTTCCATCGAACTCGCGCCATAGAAGCCATGCAGGCCCTTGGCGCGAGACAGAATGTAGCGGGCGTCATCCGGCATCGAGATCGGGCCGCCATGGCAAAGCAGGATGACATCCTTGCGTACCGAACGTGCCGCCTCGGCGATGGCGTCGATCGCGACCACGCAGTCGTCGAGCGACTTGGCCGAGGTGGCGCCGATCGAGCCGCCCGTCGTCACGCCCATATGAGCAACGACGATGTCGGCGCCGGCCTTGGTCATGGCGCGGGCCTCGTCGGGATTGAAGACATAGGGCGTGGTCAAGAGGTCGAGCTTGTGCGCCTCGGCGATCATGTCGACCTCGAGCCCGAAGCCCATGCCGGTCTCCTCGAAACTCTGCCGCATGGTGCCGTCGAACAGGCCGATGGTCGGAAAGTTCTGCACACCGGAAAAGCCCATCGTCTTCAGCTCGGCCAGAAGCAGTGGCATGATGACGAACGGATCGGTGCCGTTGACGCCGGCGAGCACCGGCGTCTTCTTGACCACCGGCAGCACCTCATAGGCCATTTCCTTGACGATCTCGTTGGCATTGCCATAGGCGAGCAGGCCGGCGGCGGAGCCGCGGCCGGCCATGCGATAGCGGCCGGAATTGTAGATGATGATAAGATCGATGCCGCCGGCTTCCTCGGCCTTGGCCGACAGGCCGGTGCCGGCGCCGCCGCCGACGATCGGCACGCCCTTGTCGATCATTCCACGGAATTTCTTCAGTATGTCCTTGCGCGGTATGGCGGGCATTTTTTGGAACCTCAGTGTCTGGCTATTTCGATAAAAGCCGCGACCGCGGCCTTGGCGAATTCGGGGTCGTTGATGTGCAATGGCAAGCGCGTGACACGGCGCGTGGCGCTCGGTTCGATGGTGCGCTCGATGGCTTCGAACAGGGCGTTGTCGGCTTCCGGATCGAAAAAGGCGCCACCTTCGATGTCCAGGGCCGAGACGCCTTTTTCAGGAATGAGAAAATGTACCGGCCCCTCGCAGAGGGCGAGCCTGGTGCCGATCCACTCGCCGATCGCGCGGCATTCGTCAGCGCTTGTGCGCATCAGCGTGACGTTGGGATTGTGCTCGTAGAAAAGCCGGCCGCGATAGCGTTCCGGTATGGTCGACGGCGCCCAGAAGTTGACCATGTCGAGCGCGCCGACCGAACCGATGTAGGGTAGCTTGCTGCGGGCAATCGCACCGAAGCGATCCTCCGTTGCCGGCAGCACGCCGCCGAACAGGAGGTCGCAAACCTCGGTCGTGGTGATGTCGATGACACCAGACAGCAGGCCGCTGTCGGCCAGCTTCTCCATACTGCGGCCGCCGGTGCCGGTGGCGTGGAAGACCATGCAGTCATATCCGGAGCGGAGCTGGTCGGCGATCGCCGTCACGCAAGGCGTGGTGACGCCGAACATGGTGAGCCCGATCGAGGGCTTGCCGTCGGGCGCCGGGGCCGGGCTTGCCGCCATGCCCGCTATGGCCTGGGCGGCGTTGTGCAGCACGACGCGGGAAAGCCGATTCAGTCCCGCCATATCGGTCACCGATGGCATCATGATGATGTCGGAGACGTCGACATAAGGCGCCGTGTCACCCGAGGCGAGCGTCGAGACCATGATTTTCGGCAGGCCGAGCGGCAGCGCGCGCATGCCCGACGTGATGATCGAGGTGCCGCCGCCGCCGCCTATGCCGATCACGGCGGCGATGTCGTTTCGCGATAGGACGAAGCGGGTGAAGGCGACGCCCATGGCGGCAACCGCGGCGCCACGGTCATCGACGCGGAGCACGGCCGCGCTGCCTTCAGGATGATGACCGGCCACCTGCTTCGCGCTGATGTCAACGGGAACGGTTGAAGCGCGTGTTCCGACATCAACGCGAGAAACGGCAGCGCCCGTGGCGGCGATGGCGTCGGCCAGGAAGGCAAGTTCCTCGCCCTTGGTGTCGGCGGTGCCCACGACGTAGATGCGCTTCATGGGCGGTTCCCAGGTCATTGCAAATTTTTGAGACGCGCGTATCATATTGATATGGATATCTCACGTCAACGAGCCACTGCGGGCGACGACACGGAGCGGGGAAGCGGCCAGGCCGCCGAGCGTGGACCCCGGGCGCGCACGAAACGGCTGATGCTGGAGACGGCGACACGGTTGATGCAGGCAGGCGTCACGCCGTCGGTGAGCGAGGTGGCGGAAGCGGCGGAGGTTTCCCGCGCCACCGCCTATCGCTATTTCCCCAGCCAGGCGGCACTGGTGCAGGCCGTCGTCGACGAGGGGCTGGGACCAATCCTGACCTGGCAATCGACTTCCGCGGACGCCGAGCGCCGAGTCGCGGATCTGTTCGACACGGCGATGCCACGCATCGAGGCCTTCGAGGCGACGTTCAAGGCGGCGCTGAAATTGTCGCTCGATCAATGGGCGCGACGCCAGGCCGGCACGCTGGGCGGCGAGCCGGCCTTCACGCGCGGTCATCGCGTCGATTTGCTGCAGCAGGCGATCGGCCCGCTCAAGGGCCATTTGCCGCCGCGCGACTTCAAGCGCCTGGCGCAGGCGCTGTCGCTGATCTTCGGCGTCGAGGTGCTGATCGTGCTCAAGGATATCTGGGGTCTGGACAGCCGCAAGACGCGGTCCGTCGCGCAATGGGCGGCAGGCGCCCTGGTGCGCGCGGCGGTGGCGGAATCGATTGGTAAAGGAGGTGGCAACGGTTCAAGGGTGATCGTGAGATAGAGCCTATCTGGTTCGACCAGATTTGCATGCCGACTATCAATATTACCCCTGACGCAGAGAGCTATGCAACGCCCCTGCGTATCACTGAGTAGGAAAATCATTGGAAAACAGGCAGATAAAGCCTGAATTCCGTCGGAATGGCTAGGCCCGTCCTCCAAGAAAGGGCTTGACGACGATGCAGAATTGGTAATACCAGATTAGAAAAGAAAAGTGGATCAAAAGTGAGGGCTGCGATCCATTTTCCGGCAGGGCGAGGAGGCCCGAAGCCGGAAAGGTGCGATCACGGGAGGAACTACCGGAGCCGGCCCCGTTGCCGGCTCGCATGACAGGGTAGAATGCGCACAAGGGAGGAAATCATTATGCGCAAGTTAGTGACCAGCATGCTTGCTGGTATCGGCTTAACGCTTGCCTGCGGAACGTCCGTCTACGCGCAGGAAAAGTCGCTCACCATCTTCTGGGCGGAATGGGATCCAGCCAATTACCTGCAGGAACTCGGCAACGAGTACGAGAAGGAAACCGGCGTCAAGATCACGGTGGAGACCACGCCGTGGGCCGACTTCCAGACGAAGGCCTTCACCGAGTTCAACGCCCATGGCGATGCCTATGACCTGGTCGTCGGCGACTCGCAGTGGCTGGGCGCCGGTTCGACCGGGGGACACTATGTCGACCTGACGGACTTCTTCAAGAAGCACGACCTCGGCAATGTCATGGCGCCGGCGACGGTGAAATATTATGCCGAATACCCCGGCAACAGCGGCAAGTACTGGGCCATTCCGCTCGAAGGCGACGCTGTCGGCTGGTCCTACCGCAAGGACTGGTTTGAAGATCCCAAGGAGAAGGAAGCGTTCAAGGCCAAATATGGCTACGACCTCGATGTGCCGAAGGATTTCAAGGCGCTGCGCGACATAGCCGAGTTCTTCTATCGGCCCGACCAGAAGCGCTATGGCATCGCGATCTATACCGACAATTCCTATGATGCGATGGCAATGGGCTTCGAGAACGCGCTGTTCTCCTATGGCGGCGAGCTGGGTGACTATGCGACCTATAAGGTCGATGGCCACATCAATTCCGACAAGGCCGTAGCCGCGCTCGACGCCTACAAGGAACTCTACAAGTTCACGCCTCCCGGCTGGGCCAAATCGTTCTTCGTCGAGGACAATCAGGCGATCACCGAGAACCTGGCGGCGATGAGCATGAACTTCTTCGCCTTCTTCCCTTCGCTGATCAACGAGGCGTCGAACCCGAACGCCAAGAACACCGGCTTCTTCGCCAACCCGCCGGGACCGAATGGCGACCAGTTCGCCGCACTCGGCGGTCAGGGTATCTCCGTCATCTCGTACTCGAAGAAGCAGGACGAGGCGATGAAGTTCCTTGAATGGTTCATCAAGGACGAGACCCAAAAGAAGTGGGCGGCCCTTGGCGGCTATACCTGCAGCGCGGCGGTGCTCAAATCGCCGGAATTCCAGAGCGCCACGCCTTACAACAAGGCCTTCTACGAGACCATGTTCAAGGTGAAGGACTTCTGGGCCGTGCCGGAATACGCCGAACTGCTGCAGCAGCTGAACCAGCGCATCTATCCCTACATGATCGGTGGCGACGGCACCGCCAAGGAAACGCTGGACGCGCTGGCCGCCGACTGGAACGCGACGTTCAAGAAGTACGGCCGCGTTCAGTAACAATCATGCCTCACGGAGGGGGCGTTGGTGCCTCCTCCGTTTCTTTTTCTGCAAATGGGAGAGGGGTCTTGGCGACCACGATGATCACAACGCTGGACAGGTCCTCGCGGGCGGCCACGCGCGGCCTGAGCGATATTTCGATCCGCAACCTCTTCATTGTTCCGACGGTCCTGTTCCTGATCGTCTTCAACATCTTTCCGCTGATCTATTCGCTTGGCTATTCCTTTACCGACTTCCGCGCCTCGACCAACGCGCCGGCGAATTTCGTAGGGCTGCAGAACTATCGCGACCTGCTCAACGATCCCTATGTCTGGTCCAACTTCGCCATCACGGCGAAATACGTCATCATCTCGGTCGCCGGTCAGTTGCTCGTCGGCTTCGGCGTGGCGATGCTGCTCAACCGCGATATCCCGCTCAAGGGCCTTATCACCACGCTCCTGCTGCTGCCGATGATGCTGTCGATGGCTGTTGTCGGCTTGTTCTGGAAGCTTCTCTACGACCCGTCATGGGGCGTCATCAACTATGCGCTCGGGCTCGGCAATTTCGAGTGGCTGGCCGATCCCAAGATGGCGCTCTACGCCGTCGCGCTGACCGACATCTGGATGTGGTCGCCCTTCGTCATGCTGTTGTCGCTGGCAGGTCTCTCGGCGGTGCCGAAGCATCTCTACGAGGCCGCCGCGATCGACCGCGCCGGGCCGTTCTACACGTTCTTCCGCATCACGCTGCCGCTGGTGGCGCCGATCCTGATGATCGCGGTCATTTTCCGCACCATGGAAGCGTTCAAGACTTTCGACCTCGCCTACATCCTGACCAGCCAGCCGACGGCCGAACTGATCTCGATCCGGCTCTACAAGATGGCGTTCCAGGAATGGCAGACCGGGCGCTCCTGCGCGATGGCCTACATCGTGCTGATCATGGTGCTGGCCATCACCAACATCTACGTCAAATACCTCAACAAGGTGAAGGAGCGCTGAGATGGCCGCCGTCCGCACTTCTTCCGAGATCGGCTTCAACCGCGTCGCCATCGTTGCCGTGCTGGTGGTGACGATCATCTTCCTCGCCCCAATCTACTGGATCGCCTCGACGGCATTCAAGCCGCGCAACCTGGCCACGACCATCCCGCCGACGGTCGTCTTCCAGCCGGAAATTTCGCCTTTCGTGAAGCTGTTCACCAAGCGCTCGCAATTGCGCAGCCCACCGACACCCGAAGAATATGCGGCGGCGCCATGGTGGGAGCGGGTCGTTTTCGATGGCGGCGAGAAGATCGTGCGCGACGGCAAAGGCCAGGTGCAGTGGTCGGGTTATCCGAGCCGTTTCCTGAATTCGCTGATCATCGCCATCACCTCGACAGTGCTGGCGGTCGGCATGGGCACATTCACCGCCTACGGCTTCTCGCGCTTCAAGGTGAAGGGGGAGGCGGATCTCCTCTTCTTCATCCTGTCGACACGCATGCTGCCGCCGGTGGTGGTGGCGATCCCGATGTTCCTCATGTACCGCGCGGTCGGCCTCAACGACACCCATATCGGCCTGATCATCCTCTACACCGCCTTCAACCTGTCCTTCTCGGTCTGGCTGATGAAGGGTTTCATGGACGAGATCCCGAAAGAATATGAGGAAGCGGCCCTCGTCGACGGTTACACGCGCATGGAGGCCTTCTTCAAGATCGTGCTGCCGGAGGCCGCCACCGGCATCGCCGCGACCGCGGTGTTCTGCTTCATCACGGCATGGAACGAGTATGCCTTCGCGCTGATCATGACCAATCGCCGCGCGCAGACAGCGCCGCCCTTCATCCCCAGCCAGGTCGGCTCCGGCCTGCCCGACTGGACGGTGATCGCCGCCGGGACCTTCCTGTTCCTGCTGCCGGTCGCCATCTTCACCTTCCTGCTCCGCAATCATCTGTTGCGCGGCATGTCCTTCGGAGCGATCCGCAAATGAGCTTTCGCGCCATCAATCAGAAATACCTGGAGCCTGGTTCGCAGGTGCTCATGGTGCTTGGCATCGTGGCGCTCTGCCAGCCCTGGAACATGCTGCTACACACATACGGCCTGACCATCATCCTGATCGGGCTGATCGGCTTCAACATCACCTCGAAGATCGCGCCTGAGGAGGAGGCCGGCACCGGCCACGCCGCGCGAAATCCGGGAGCAGAGCATTGACCCAGATCGAGCTTCGCGGCGTCCAGAAATTCTTCGGCGCCGTACAGGTCATCAAGGACCTCAACCTCAAGATTGCCGACAATGAGTTCATCGTGCTGCTCGGCCAATCGGGCTGCGGCAAGACGACGACGCTGCGCGCGATCGCCGGGCTGGAGACGATCGATGAGGGCGACATCCTCATCGACGGTAAGCCGGTCCAGCATCTGAAGGCCGCCGACCGCGACATCGCCATGGTGTTCCAGTCATTCTCGCTCTATCCGCATATGAGCGTCTACGAGAACATCGCCTTCCCCTTGCGCGCCACGCGCAAGAGCAAGGCCGAGATCGACAGCGAGGTGCGCTCGGTCGCCAAGACGCTGCAGATATCGGATTTGCTTGGCAAGAAGCCATCGGCGCTGTCGGGCGGCGACATGCAGCGCGTCGCCATCGGCCGGGCGCTGGTGCGACGGCCCAAGGCGATGCTGATGGACGAGCCGATCGGTGCGCTCGATGCCAAGCTGCGCGAGGAGATGCGGGCCGAGATCAAGCGGCTGCACATCAAGCAGGGCTCGACCACGATCTATGTCACGCACGACCAGATCGAGGCGATGAGCCTCGCCGACCGCATCGTCATCATGCATGAAGGCGTGCTGCAGCAGGTGGGTACGCCCGACGAGGTCTATTCGCGCCCGGCCAATCTGTTCGTGGCGCAATTCGTTGGCAGCCCGGTGATGAATGTCGCCGACGCGGCGGTGGCCGAAAAAGCCGCGTCCGCATCGGTGACGGTCGGTGACGCGGCCACCGGCTTCGAGTTTCCGCGCGCGCTGCTGTCGAAGCTCAACGGCCATGCCGGCGGCCAGCTGGCGCTCGGCATCCGTCCGGAAGGCGTGCTCATTCGCCGTGACGCGGCCGACGGCTTCATGGCCGTCGAGACACAGATCGTCGAACCGCTCGGGTCCTTCGATATCGTCGACCTGAAGGTCGGCTCCGAGATGCTGCGCGCTCGCACCAAGAGCGGCTTCATCTCGGGGCCCGGCGAGAAGGTCTTTGCGCGGATCGATCCGACGCAGGCGCATTTCTTCGACAAGGCAAGCGGCAAGTCGCTGGAAGTGAGATTGTGATGGCCCATATCCAGCTCAAGAATATTTCCAAGAGTTTCGGCAATCACACCGCCCTGACCGGGCTCGACCTCGACATCGCCGATGGCGAGTTCTTCGTGCTGCTCGGCGAGACGGGCGCCGGCAAGACGACGACGCTGCGGCTGATCGCAGGCCTCGAGAAACCGAGCGAGGGACAGGTCCTCATCGACGGCGTCGATGTCGCCGAGTGGGGCGCGGCCGAACGCGACGTGGCGCTGGTGCTGCAGCAATATTCGCTCTATCCGCGCTACACGGTGCGGGAGAACCTCGAATTTCCGCTGAAGCCGAAGATCCGCCGGCTGCCCGATGCCGAGATCAAGGACCGCGTCGACCGCGCTGCTCGCACACTGCGCATCGAACACCTGCTCGACCGCAAGACCGACCGCCTGTCCGGCGGCGAGATGCAGCGCGTCTCGATCGGCCGCGCCATCGTGCGCAAGCCGCGCGTGTTCCTGATGGACGAGCCGCTGTCGGCGCTCGATGCCAAATTGCGCGAGGCGCTGCGCACGGAATTGAAGAACCTGCAGATACAGCTGGGCGCCACATTCCTGTTCGTCACCCACGACCAGATCGAGGCGATGTCGATGGGTGACAAGGTCGGCGTGCTCAACCATGGCCGCATCGTGCAGACCGGCACGCCGCACGAGATCTACAACAATCCACGCGACACCTATGTGGCGAGTTTTGTCGGCTCGCCGCCGATGAACCTCATCGACGGCAGGCTGGTCAACAACCGCGCGGTGATGGCGCCGATGAATTTCGAGCTGCCGCTTTCAGCGGGGGCCAAGACGGGTGCGGCGACCGAAGGTCGCCCGCTCGTCTTCGGCATCCGTCCCGAAGATGTCTATCTGGAAAGCGGCGCTCCGGTCGAGGCGCGTGTCCATGACGTGGAAAATCATGGCGTCGAGAAGATCCTGACGCTGCGTGTCGGCGACACAACACTGCGCGCCACGGTGCCGGCCAGGACCGATGTCGCGATCGAACAGCCGGTGCGTTTTGCCTGGAACCCGGACAAGGTGGTGCTGTTCGACAAGGGCAGCGGTGTCAGCTTGCGCCACGCCGGGTGAAGCGCTGTTTCGGTTCAGCCGGGTAGCCGTGCAACGAAGGATACCGGCTCAACTGGCCTGGCGGATTTCGGCCTGTTCCTCGGCGCGCAGATGGCTGGGCGCCGCGCCGATGACGCGCTTGAAGGCACGGCTGAAGGCGGCGTCCGATTCATAGCCAAGGCGGGCCGCAACGACTGATATTTTCATCCGGTCGCGGACCAGCCACTGACGCGCCTGATGCATCCTGACCTGGGTGACATATCTTGCCGGCGTTTCGCCGACGATGGTGGCGAAACGTTCGGCAAAGCCCGAGCGCGAGGCGCCCATCATCCGGGCCAGCGACTCGACCGTCCAGTCATGGTCAGGTTCGAGATGGATGGCCGCCAGCACGCGACCAATGTCACGGTCCCTGACCGCGGCGATCCAGCCGGAGGAGTCGCCGCAACCACGTTCGACCCAGGAGCGGATGACCGTGGCGGCAAGCACATCGGCCAGCCGTGCCAGGATGCCGCCGGAGCCGACACGCTCCATCGTTACTTCGCGCGCCATGGACTCCAGCAGGTGTGGAATGCCGGGCTCGTAGGCTTCCAGCTCGTGCGTGCGCATCACGTCCGGCATCATGCCGAGCAGGGGGTGCAGGCCGTCGATGTTGAAATACATCGCGGCGCAGAAAAGCAGTGTTCCAGGCTGGCAATTCTTGTCGCACATCTCCGCGTTTGACGTGCAATAGACGTCCTTGCAGACTTCCTCGAGCTTGTAGCCATGGATAGGCCAGGCCTGTGCCCCGGGTTCGCTGGCCAGCACATGCGCCTCGCCTCGTGGAAGCAGCACCGCGTCGCCCGCATTGAGCTGCACCCATTCGCCGGATGGCTGCTTGAGCCAACAGCCCTTGCGGCCGATGAAATGAAACCGCGCTCCGGGCTGAGCCGGGAACTGGATACCCCAAGGCTCCTTCATTTCGCAGCGGCCATACTCGACACCGTCGAGACGCAGGCCGCGCAATATGTCTGTCAACGGGTCGCCGGTGATCGGAATTTTGGACGAACGGTCAAGCATAATGGGGTTTCTAGCATGGAAACTCCAGCCCGTCACTCCCTATGTTGCACCGCAGCCAAATGTTGTGCCGCAACAAATCGGAGACTGACCATGGCCGAACCCGCGACAGGCGTCATCGACGCCGCACTTCTGAACCCCACAGAATCCGATGAACGAGCCGAGCCGGCATGGGGTGCCGTGGTTTCGCTGGCGCTTGGCGTTTTCGGTCTCGTCACCGCCGAATTCCTGCCCGCCAGCCTGCTGACGCCGATGGCGCGCGATCTCGGTGTCAGCGAAGGCGTGGCCGGGCAAGCGGTGACGGCAACAGCCATAGTCGGCGCCATCGCCGCGCCCACCATGGCCATCATCACAAGGCGCATGGACCGCAGGCTTGTGATGTGGATGCTGACGGCATTCCTCATCCTGTCCAACCTCCTGGCCACCTTTGCCTCATCGCTGCCGATGCTTCTGCTTGCCCGCGTCGTGCTCGGCGTTGCGCTCGGCGGCTTCTGGGCGATGTCGGCGGCCATGGCGTTGCGGCTGGTGCCGATGCGGCTGATGCCGCGCGCCATGTCGATCATCCTGACCGGCGTCTCGCTGGCCACCGTCACCGCCGCTCCGGTCGGCGCTTATGTCGGCGACATCTGGGGATGGCGCACGGCGTTCATGATTGCGACCATCGTCGGCGCCTTGGCGCTGCTGGTGCAATTGGCCACCATTCCGAAGCTGCCACCGGTGGGTGTCGCGAGCTTCCGCACCTTGCTCGATGTGCTGGAGCGGCCGTCGATCCGGGTGGCCCTGCTGGTCGTGCTGCTGGTCGCGTCCGGACATTTTGCCGGCTTCACCTATGTGCGCCCCTTCCTCGAAAAGGTGCCGGTGCTCGACATCGAGACGATCTCGCTGGTGCTGCTGGCCTATGGCGTCGGCGGTTTCTTCGGCAATATCGCCGGCGGCATCCTGGCGGAGCGTAACCTCAAGGCGGCCGTTGCCCTGGCGCCCTTGCTGATTGCCCTGGCCGCCGCCTCGATGCTGGTCTTTGGTGCCTCGCCGACAATTGCCGCCACCGCCGTCGCCGCCTGGGGTTTTGCCTTCGGCGCGGTGCCGGTCGGGCTGCAGAGCTGGCTGGTGCGGGCAGCGCCGGACCAAGCCGAAAGTGCCGGCGGCTTGATGGTGGCGACCTTCCAGGTGGCGATCGCGCTGGGTGCTGTCTTCGGCGGCTTGCTGGTCGATCATACCGGCGTGGCCAGCGCCTTCGCTTATTGCGGCATCGCAACGCTGATGGCGGCGATCGTCGTGTTCCTGCGAGGCCCGAAGCAGGCCGAATAGTCTCCCATCCCTGACCTGCCCAGCGGCCCGAGAACCATCATGGTTCTCGGGCCGCTGCCGTTGTGATGGTGGCAACGAAGCGGCTGAGGCTGTCCTCGATATAGGTGGCGACTTCAACTGCCGGATCGAAGCTCCACCACAGGAGGGAGCCTTGCCAGTGCGACGCCATCAGCAGGCCGATGTCCCGCGGAGGTGTGGGCGTTGCCGCGAAACAAGCCGCCAGTGCCTTGCAAAGGGCTGTCTTCCAAGCCGCACCGCGCGTCCTGAGCACGGGGTCTCGCAAATCCTCGCGCAAGACGAGCAGGCCTTCGGCATAGGCTTCGATGCCGCCATAGCCTTGCGACAACGCCACCAGCAATTCAATGGCGCCGGCCGGAGTCTTGGGCACGCTGTCGGCCAGCGTCCTGGTCCTGTCGTCGAGGCCGTCCCAGGCATGCAGCAAGGTGCGCTGCTTCAACCGTGTCTTATTGCCAAAGCGCTGCACCAGTGTTGCACCGGAGAGGCCACAGGCTTTTGCCAGACGCTCGAATGTAAGCGCCTCCGGGCCGTGCTCGTGCATCAGCCGCACTGCGTTCTCCAGTACCTGCTCGTCGGACTGGGTCTTGGGACGGGTCATCTTGACATTCCAATATAACCGAATGATCATTTATATATGATAGATGTGACGCAAGCCATCCCTTTTTGATCGATGGGTGCCGTTTTTGGGAGAGTTCAATGACTTTGCAAGGAAAAGTTGCGCTGGTTGCCGGCGGCACACGAGGTGCCGGGCGCGGCATAGCGGTCGAGCTCGGCGCTGCCGGCGCCACTGTCTATGTCACCGGGCGGAGCACGCGCGCGCAGCAATCGGAGTACGCGCGGCCCGAAACAATCGAGGAGACGGCGGAAATGGCCACGGCGAGCGGTGGCAGGGGCATCGCCGTGCAGGTCGACCATCTCGTGTCCGACGATGTGCGCAGGCTGGTCGAGCGCATCCGCACCGAACAGGGCCGTCTCGATATCCTGGTCAACGACATCTGGGGCGGTGAAAAGCTGTTCGAATGGGACAAGCCAGTCTGGGACCACAATCTGGAGAACGGTTTGCGCATGCTGCGTCTGGCCATAGACACGCATCTGATCACCGCCCATCATGCGCTGCCCCTCATGATCGAGCAGCCCGGCGGGCTGCTGGTCGAAGTCACGGACGGCACCGCCGAATACAATGCCGATCACTACCGCCTGTCGCCTTTCTACGATCTCGCCAAGGTCGCCGTGAACCGCATGGCCTGGGCCCATGGCAAGGACCTTGCGAAACACGGAGCCACCTCAGTCTCGTTGACGCCCGGCTGGCTGCGATCGGAGATGATGCTGGAAGCCTTCGGAGTGCGCGAGGAGAACTGGCGTGATGCAACCGCCACGGTGCCGCATTTCGTCATCTCGGAGACGCCGCGCTTCGTTGGGCGCGCCGTTGCCGCGTTGGCTGCGGATTCTAATCGCTCACGCTGGAACGGGCAGTCGCTGTCCAGCGGCGGGCTGGCGCAGGTGTACGGCTTTACCGATCTCGACGGTTCGCGGCCCGATGCCTGGCGCTATGTGCCGGAGGTCCAGGACGCCGGCAAGCCAGCCGACGCAACGGGTTATCGGTGATGCGGTCTGGGGTCGCTCAGGCCGAACGCCCGTCGAAATCGAAGACCGGCAAGGTGGACGGGTCGATATCGGCGACGCAGTTGAGGTTGATGTAGGCGGTGCGTTCGCCGCTTTCGCGGATATCCTCGGCGAAAGGGTGGATGCCGCAGGTGCGGCAGAAGCGGTGCGCCATGGTGTGGTTGCCGAATGTGTAGGTGCCCAGATCATCGCCCCAGGCCAGGACCGTCAGGCTCTCATGCGGGATGGCGCACAGCAAGGCGCCCTTGCGTGAGCAGATCGAACAATTGCACCGGACGGCGCCGGTCAGTTCCGCCTTGAATTCGAGGCCGACCTTGCCGCAGTGACAGCTGCCTTTGTACAGCATCAGTATCTTCCTATCGCTGGCAGGTGCAAAGGCACGCTGGCCGGGTTATCCCTTCCGCAGGCCAAACCGGCTGCGTTAAGTCTTTGTTTTTTCGCAATTCCGGACGGAAAACCGCACACACTTTTCCTGGAATTGCTTTAAAGACGTTGCATTCTGGCGGAGTCCGACATCGACATGCAATCCATCCGCGACCGTCTCGAAATCATCCTGTCACGTCTTGCCAATCGTGCGGCCGACGAGAAGGTCTTCACGAGGCTCTATGTCGAGCCCGCGCGGGCCGCGGCGGACGCCAGCGACGCCCGTAAGCGCGCCGGTGTGACGCTCGGGCCGCTCGACGGCACCGTCGTCTCGATCAAGGATCTGTTCGATGTCGCGGGCGAACAGACGACGGCGGGCTCGCTGATGCTCAGAACCGGCGCGCCCGCGTCGGATGACGCCGCCGTCGTCCTCCGGCTGCGGCAGGCCGGTGCGGTCATCATCGGGAAGACCAACATGACCGAATTCGCCTTCACCGCGATCGGCGACAACATGCACTACGGCACGCCAGGCAATGCCGTTGACGCCAGCCGCATCCCCGGCGGTTCGTCGTCCGGCGCCGGCGTTTCCGTCGGCGAGGGAACGAGCGACGTCTCGATCGGATCGGACACGGGCGGGTCGATCCGCATTCCTGCCGCGCTCAATGGCGTCGTCGGCTTCAAGCCGACGGCGCGGCGCGTGCCGCTGGCCGGCGCCTTTCCGCTGTCTGGCACCTTGGACTCGATCGGGCCGCTTGCCCGAACCGTCGCGCAATGTGCCGCCACCGACGCCGTGATGGCCGGCGAGGTGCCGACCGAGCTGGCGGCCATATCGCTCGCGGGACTTCGCGTTGGTGTGCCGCGCGGCGTTCTTTTCGGCGACACGGAAGGTGAGGTCATGACGTCGTTCGAGCGTTGTCTCGGCAAGATCGAACAGGCTGGCGCGCGCATTGCGGATCTATCGATCGACGACATGATTGCCGATCTGCGCGCGGCGACCAAGCGTGGCTCGATCGCTGCCATGGAAGGGGCCGAGGTGCATGCCGACTGGCTGGCGACAGGCGCATCGGTGCCGGTCGACCCGAATGTCAGCGGGCCTTTGTCGCGAGCGGCAATGCTGCCGGTGCCGGTCTACATCAGGGCCTTGCGCCGCCGTCGCGCGCTTGTCGCCGCCATGGATGAGCGGCTGGCATCGGTCGATGTGCTGGCGCTGCCGACCACGCCGGTGACGGCGCCGACGATCGTTTCCATGGCCGAGGATGCCGAGTTGCGCGACCGCGTCGAAGGCCTGCTGTTGCGCAACACACAGGTCGCCAACCAGTTCGACCTCTGCGCGATCTCGCTGCCGATGCCTGATATGGCGCTGCCGGCCGGACTGATGCTGGTCGCGCGCAATGGCCACGACCGGCATCTGCTGCGGATTGCCGCCGCCGTGGAAAGGCTGCTGGCTGGCTGAGCGACAGGAGCCGCGAATTGCGGATCAGTGTGATGAACAGTGCTTGCGTTCGCTGTCCTTGGCGGCGCGCACGATGCGGGTCGCGACCAGCCAGGGCAGGCTGTAATCCTTGCCGGTGATGGTCTGGGTGCGGTGCTCGATCGAGCCCCTGAGGACGATCTTCCCGCTGTACAGCACGTCGGACTGGTCCGTTATCGCCTTGTCGGCCTGCGGCAGGCCGCTGGTGTCGATCGACACACCCTTGATGATCGTGCCGGTGACGAGATCAAGCGCGCTGTTCGATGGGCAGGGCGCCTTGAAGCAGCGCAGCCCGTTGTCACAATAGACATAGCTGCTCTCGGCCGCGGCGACTGCCGGCAAGGCGCGGATGGACGAGGCTGCGGCAATCAGAAATGCAAGGCGAAGACCGGACATGGCCGCACCGTCGCGAAGAATTGGGGCGAAACCGCGATGCTCTAGATGTCGACCGGAAACCGTCTCCGGTAATGATCGACAACTTCCGGATTGCGCAGATTGACCGGCAGCTTGCCGGCCAGCACCAGCAAGGCTTCGCCCGCGGCGCCGACGCCCATGCGCATCATCGATTCCTCGGTAATCCCAGCCATATGCGGGGTGATGATGATGTTGTCGAAGCCGAAATAGGGATGATTGGACGGCAGCGGCTGCGTCGAGAACACGTCGAGCGCGGCGCCGCCGATGCGGCGCTCCCGCAAGGCCTCGATCAGGGCGTCGTCATCGACGACCGGCCCACGCGAAACGTTGATCAGCAGCGCGTTGGGTTTCATGCGGGCGATGCGCTCACGGCTGATCAGGCCACGCGTCTCCGGCGTCAGCGGACAGCAGAGCACGATGATGTCGCTCTGCTCGACCAGCGCGTCGATCGACAGGAAGCCGACTTTGTCCGGCGCCGGCTGCATGCTGCGCGTGGTTGCCACCACCTTCAGATCGAAGCCGTGCGCGGCGATATGGCCGACGGCCTGGCCGACGGCGCCGAGGCCGACGATGCCGATGGTCTTGCCGGCAAGCTCGATGTTGGAATTGGCATGCTCGCGGCCGGCGAGCCAGCCTTTGGCGCGCAGGTCGCGGTCGACCCTGCGGAATTGCCGCAGCAGCGCCAGTGCGGTGAGCATGACATGTTCGGCAACCGAGCGCGCATTGACCGCCGGCACGTTGGCCACCAGCACGCCGGCCGCGGCCGCCGCTTCCATCGGAATCATGTCGAGCCCGGCGCCATGGCGGATCGCCGCCCGCAGCTTCCAGGCACCCTCGAACAGCGCCGGTGGCAGCGGCGCGCGCACGATGACGATGTCGGAATCCTTCGCCTCCCGGGTCAAAGTGGCGGCATCGAGGGCCGAAGCGATGACGAGTTGACCGGCGCCGGCGAGCTTGGCCGAGGCGCGCGGGTGCAGCGGATGGGTCGACAGGATCTTTGGCACGGCCTGGACCACGATCAGGCCTTTTCGAGCGCCGGGCTCGCGGCAACCGCGTTGCCGCCCTCGATCAGTCCCTTCCAATAGCTCTCCGCGCCTTGAAGGTGGGCACTCATCAGCGCCTGGGCGAGATTGCCGTCGCGGCGCAGCAAAGCCTCGTAGATCTGCACATGCTCGGCATGCGAGCGCACACTGCGTTCGGGATCGTTGAAGTAGATCGGCAGGCGCTGTTCGCCCATCAGATAGTAGACGCTGCAGATGTTGTGGAAGACGCTGTTCTTGGTGGCGCGAACGATCTCGAGGTGGAACTCGCGGTCTTCCTTGGCGAGGCCTTCGCCGGCGGCGATGCGCTCCTCGGAAGCCTTGAGGATTTCGCGCAGCCGCTCGAAATTCTCGTCGGTGGCGCGCGAGCAGGCAAGTTCGGCGGCCTTGATCTCGTGGATCTTGCGCAGCTCAACCGTCTCGTAGATCTGCAACGGATCGAGCGGCAGGCCGGCGCGCGCGAACAGCGCCAGCGCCTCGACGCTCGCTTGCTTGGTGTCGATGTAGATGCCGGACTTCGCCCGACGCTCGACGATGCGCATGGCTTCCAGAATGGCCAGCGCCTCGCGGATTTGGCCGCGGCTGACGCCGAAATGCTCGGCCAGTTCACGCTCCGACGGCGTGCGGCCGGTCTCGCTGTCCGAGTGGGAGAACAGATAGGCGGCGAGTTCCGCGAGGAGGTTCTTTTCTTTCATCGTCAACTGCGTTGCGCGTGCGCCTCCAGGAATCGCTCCGAAATGGTGAACCCCAATCCGGGCTTTTCCGGGATCGCTATCATACCGTCCGTTGCTTCGACAGTCTCTTCGATCAGATCATGGATCATCGGGTTGGCGCCGAGCGAATATTCGACGATGAAACTCGACGGCGAGGCGGCGCAGACATGCAAGCCGGCGAAGAAGCAGGGCGCGCCGGCCCACAGATGTGGCGCAAAGCGCAGATTGAAGGCGCTGGCGATGGTGCCGATCTTCATCGCCTCGCTGATGCCGCCGCAGAAGGCGGGATCGGGCTGGAAAATATCGGCTGATTTGAGCACGGCAAGATCGCGGAAGGCATAACGCGTCGCCTCACTCTCGCCGGTGGCGATCGGAACAGCACCGGAGGCCCGCACTTCCGCCATGCCCGGCTTGTCATCGGCAATGATCGGCTCCTCGAACCAGGCGAGATCGAGGTCGTTGACAAGGTGGATGAAGCGCTTGGCTTCCGCCACCGTGTAGGTGCCGTGGGCGTCGACCATCAGTTCGACATCGGGGCCGAGCGCCTGGCGCGCGGCGCGCACACGGGCGGCGGAGACGTGTGCTGCCCCATCCATGGCGCCGACCCGCATCTTCAGCGCCTTGAAGCCGCCCCGGGCTATGTAGGATTTCAATTGCTCGCCGATGGCATCCGCGGACGCCCAGCCGCCCGAGGCATAGGCCTGCATGCGGTCGACCTTGCGGCCGCCGAGCAGCCGCCAGACCGGCACGCCGAGCGACTTGCCCAGGATGTCCCAGAGCGCGATGTCGACGGCGCTGATGGCGGCGATGCTCATGCCGCGCCGGGCCAGCTGCGGCATGGCGTGGCCGGTGCGCGCGGCACTGTCGTGGCGCACGCCATTGTAGAGCATCTCCCAGATGATTCCGATATCGGCCGGATCCCGGCCGATCAGCTGTGGGCCGACCTCATGGTTCAGCATGTGGACGAGGGCGCCGTAGCTGCCGGCGCTGCCGGCGGCGTTCTTGCCTTCGCCCCAGCCGACCAGCCCGTCATCGGTTTCGATGCGCAGGATGGCGGCGTCGAAGGTAGTCACCTGGCCGAAGTCGCTGCGGTGCTGCCGAGCGGCTTCGATCGGGATGCGGACCCACCAGGCTTGGACGGTCTTGATGCGCATGTTTTTCCCCAGCCCTGCCGCCGGTCATGGCGGAAGGGCAAATTTCCCAAAAAGTCTCGACTACTTGATCAGCGGCAGCAGCGTTTCGGCGGTGATGCGCATCTGGTCGGTGTAGAATTTCTCGGTGAGCACGCTGGAGCCGTGATCCTGGATGAACTTCAGCTGCTCGGGCGAGATATCGACCGGGTGGCGCTCGACCATTTCGGGATAGGGCGCCGCCGGCGTGCGGTCGACCGGAGCGACGAACTCATTGGTCAGCGCGCCGTCGTAGCCGACTTCCTTCAAGGTGGCGACGATCTTCGGCCAGTCGATCTGGCCGAGGCCGGCGGCGAAGCGGTTGTTGTCGGCGACATGGAAGTCGAACAGCCGCTTTCCGATCTTACGGATGGCGTCGTAGACGTTAAATTCCTCCATGTGAATGTGGTAGGCGTCGAGGCAGACGCCGCATTCGGGGCTCACGGCATCGGCAAGCGCCAGCGCCTGGGCCCCGCGATTGAACAGGTAGGTCTCGAAGCGGTTGAGCGGTTCGACGGCGATCTTGACGCCGACCTTCTTGGCATGGGTGAAGCACTCGCGGGTCGCGTCGACCACCCACTTCCATTCCTCTTCCTCGGTGCCGTCCGGCACCACCTTGCCGACGGTGGCGGGGACGAGCGTGATGATCTCGCCGTCGAGCTCGCTGACCATGGTCAGCACGTCCTTGACGTACTGCACCGAGCGCTCGCGCTGGCCCTGGTTCTTGGCGGCAAGGTTGCGCTCGCCCAGCATCAAGGTCACCGCGCCCCAGCAGCGGATGCCATGCTCCTTCAGCAGCGCCCGCGTCTCCTTGGTCTTGTACTGTTCGGGCTCGCCGGAAATCTCGATCGACTCATAGCCGAACTTCTTGATGCGCTTGAGGGTCGTCTCCAAGGGTTCCGCGCGCATCCAGTTGTGCGTCGAAAGATGCATGGTCTGTCCTTCCCAAATTCGTCCGTATGGTTTGCCTGCGACATGCATCGCCGAAAGGCGACGCAAGGGTTCCTCCCCAAGGCACCCCCAGCCTTTTCCTGCAAACTGGTTCGACCAATTGGGCCTGAGGCGAGGTCTACAGCAAATTGCCTGGAACGGCAAGAACTGCGGAAGCGCAACTTTTTCTGCGAATTATTTCATTGATTGTATTGCGATATCTGCCGATATTTCGGGTGTGCCGACGGCTTTGAAGATGCATTGCGAGGCTTGACCAAATTCCGCGATTTGGTAATACCAGAATGGCAGTGCCTGCAAAGCGCCCGATGCGAAAAGACCAAAATGGCTGGCCCTGCTTCCAATCGGCGCTATGCTTGGTCGCGACAAGATGAGGGAGGATGCCGATGCCGACGACAATGAAGGGCCCTGGGCTGTTTCTGGCGCAGTTCGCGGGTGATGCGGCGCCATTCAATTCACTGGCCTCGATCACCAAATGGGCCGCCGGTCTCGGCTATAAAGGCGTGCAGATCCCGACCTGGGACGGGCGCTTGTTCGACCTCAAGAAGGCAGCTTCTTCCAAGACCTATTGCGACGAGGTCAAGGGCATCTGTGCCGATGCCGGAGTCGAGATCACCGAACTGTCGACGCATCTGCAGGGGCAGTTGGTGGCGGTACATCCAGCCTATGATGCGCAGTTCGACGGCTTCGCGCCGGCCTCGGTCCACAACAATCCCAAGGCGCGGCAGAAATGGGCGGTCGAGCAGATGAAGTTCGGTGCCAAGGCATCGCGCAATCTCGGGCTGAATGCCTCCGTGTCGTTCACCGGCTCGCTGGCTTTCCCTTACCTCTATCCCTTCCCGCAGCGGCCGGCCGGACTGATCGAGGAGGCCTTTGGCGAACTCGGCAAACGCTGGAAGCCGATCCTCGATGTGTATGAGGACAATGGCGTCGATGTCGGCTACGAAATTCATCCCTCTGAGGACGTGTTCGACGGCGCCACCTTCGAGATGTTCCTCGATGCGGTCGGCGGCCACAAGCGCTGCAACATCAACTACGACCCGTCGCACTTCCTCTTGCAGCAGCTCAACTATCTCGAATTCATCGACATCTACCACGAGCGCATCAAGGCGTTCCACGTGAAGGACGCGGAGTTCAATCCGACCGGCCGGCAAGGCGTCTATTCCGGCTATCAGAGCTGGACCAACCGCGCCGGCCGCTTCCGCTCGCTTGGTGACGGACAGGTGGATTTCGGCGGCATCTTCTCCAAGCTGACGCAGTACAATTACGATTCCTGGGCGGTGCTGGAGTGGGAGTGCTGCCTGAAGCATCCGGAAGACGGCGCGGCCGAAGGCGCCCCTTTTATCCAGCACCACATCATCCGCGTGACGGAAAAGGCATTCGACGACTTTGCCGGCGGCACCACCGACAAGAAGTTGCTGCGCGCGATGATGGGCATCTAGCGCTTGTCCCTCCCTCTCAAGGGGAGGGCGGCCCGAATGGCAGGCTGGGGCGGTTCATGCCGAGCTCCGCCTCTACGACCCACCAGATCCGCTGCGCGGATCGACCCCTCCTCGAGGAGAGGTAAAATAGCACGAGGGAGAGAAACATGGTCGGCGCATCGAAGTCGGAAACGGGAGGCGGCCCGATCCGCTACGGCATGGTCGGTGGCGGGCAAGGCGCCTTCATCGGCGCGGTGCACCGCATCGCGGCGCGCATGGACAATGATTTTGTGCTGGTTGCCGGCGCACTGTCGTCCGACCCGGCGCGGGCCAAGGCTTCGGCCGCCGAACTCGGCCTCGATCCGGACCGCAGCTACGCGTCCTACGCCGAGATGGCCAAGGCCGAGGCTAAGCGCCCAGACGGCATCGAGGCGGTGGCAATCGTCACGCCCAACAATGTGCATGTGCCGGCAGCCAAGGCCTTTCTCGAGGCTGGCATCCACGTGATCTGCGACAAGCCGCTAGCGACGACGCTGGCCGAGGCGAAGAAGCTCGCCGCGGTCGTCGAGAAGACCGGCAAGGTGTTCGTGCTGACCCACAACTACACTGCCTATCCGATGGTGCGGCAGGCACGCGAAATGGTGGCAAAGGGCATGCTCGGCGACATCCGCATCGTGCAGTCGGAATATCCGCAGGACTGGCTGACCGAGGACCTCGCCGCCACCGGCCAGAAGCAGGCGTCGTGGCGCGGTGATCCGAAGCAGGCAGGCGCCGGTGGCGCGCTGGGCGACATCGGCACCCATGCCTACAATCTTGCCCGCTTCGTCTCCGGGCTCGAGCTGGATTCGCTGTCGGCCGATCTCGATGCCTTCGTGCCGGGGCGCCTGCTCGACGACAATGTCAACGTCATGCTGCGCTTCAAACCCGCCGGCAAGACGCATCCCGCCAAGGGCATGATCTGGGCGAGCCAGGTGGCGCCCGGACACGAAAACGGGCTGAAGCTGCGCATCTATGGTTCGAAGGGCGGGCTGGAATGGGTGCAGGCCGACCCGAACTATCTCTGGTACACGCCGTTCGGCCAGCCTAAGCAGTTGATCACGCGCAACGGCGCCGGCGCGCTGCCGGTGGCAGGCCGTGTCAGCCGCGTGCCGTCAGGCCATCCCGAGGGCTACCTCGAAGGCTTCGCCAATATCTATCAGGAGGCGGCACGCGCCATCCGCGCGGCGCGCCGCAAGGGTGGCAAGCCGGCAAAGGATGTCGTCTTCCCGACCATCCAGGATGGCGTCGAAGGCATGGCCTTTATCGAGGCCTGCGTGAAGTCGTCGAAGAAGAATGGAGCGTGGACCAAGCTCTGACCGGGATGCGGATCTTCAGGTGATGCCGGCCTGCAAATGACAGTTTCCTGCGCTTCCGGTGCCCGCGTACGAAAAGTACGCTCCGCTCCGGTTCTCGGAAACCACCATTTTGGGCTCGGACTGACTTGAAGGTCAACTCCCCGTAGGGGCCTAAAAAGGGGGGGAGGGGCGTCGATGAAAATCGGCATGTGCATGTTCTTGTGGACGACCGCGGTGTCGAAGAAGCACGAACCACTGCTTCGCGACATCAAGGCCACCGGTTTCGACGGTGTCGAGATTCCGATCTTTGCCGGCATGCCCGACGACTACAGGAAGCTCGGCGAGCTGCTCGACCGCATCGGCTTGGAACGGACCGCGGTTTCGGCGATGGGCGACCCCTCAATGAACCTGATCTCGGCCGACGCCGCGACCCGCAAGGCCGGTGTCGAATACATGAAATGGGCTGTCGATTGCGCCGATGCGCTTGGCGCAAGGACGCTCAGCGGACCGCTGCATTCGACGCTCGGCGCCTTTTCAGGCTCCGGGCCGACGACCGCCGAGAAGAACCGTTCCGTCGCCTCGCAGCGCGCCATTGGCGACCACGCCGGCAAGCGCAACGTCACCATCGGGCTGGAGGCGCTGAACCGCTTTGAATGTTATCTTCTCAACACGATGGCTGACCTGTCGGAGCACGTCGATGCCATCGGCCGGCCGCACATCAAGGCGATGTACGACACCTTTCATGCCAACATCGAGGAGGCCGACCCGATCGGCGCCTATACGAAGCATCGCAGGAATGTCGTGCATATCCACATATCGGAAAATGATCGCGGCGTGCCGGGGCGCGGCAACATCCCGTGGAAAGAGACGTTCGCGGCGATCCGCAAGAGCGGCTATGACGACTGGCTGACCATTGAGTCGTTTGGGCGTTCGCTGAAGGATTTGGCGGCGGCGACCAAGGTGTGGCGCGACTTCGCGGAGACGCCGGAAGCGGTTTATCGGGAGGGGTACAAGCATATCAAGAAGGGGTGGAAGAAAGCGGGCTCGGATGCCCTCGCCAGCCCTCCGGTTCCTCAGGAGAGCTAAGTGGCTTGCGGCAAGCGGACTGGGGTCGGCCCGGGCGGTCCATCAGTCCTGTCATCGGCAATGCCTATCAGTTTGCGGCGGAGATAGTTGGACATGTTGTCGAAGACGAAAACGACGACCAGGATCAGCAGAACCATATAGAATACGTTGGCCCAATTGGTGTTGGTGCGCATGGCCTCCCACAGCTTCAGGCCGATGCCGCCGGCGCCGACGGCCCCTATGATTGTCGCCGAGCGCGTATTCGATTCCCAGAAATAGAGGGATTGGCTGAGGAATACCGGCAGGACCTGTGGCAGTACGCCGTATCTCTGCACCATTGCCGGTGTGGCTCCCACGGAGCGGACTCCCTCGCGCTGCTTGTCATCGATGTTTTCCAGCGCTTCCGAATAGAGTTTGCCCAAAGTGCCGGTATCGGTGAAGAAAATCGCCGACATCCCGGCCAATGGCCCCGGCCCGAAACCGCGCGTGAAGAACAGTGCCCAAATCAGCATGTCGACCGAGCGCTGGAAATCGAAAAAGCGCTTGGTCGTCTGGTTGGCTATCCGACTCGGCGTGATGTTGCGGGCAGCCAGGAAGGCGAGTGGAAAGGCCACAACGGAGGCCAGCACCGTGCCGACAAAAGCCATGACGATTGTCTGCAGCAATTTCAGCCACACGTCGCCATGCTGCCATTCGGCGTTGTTAAGAATGTTGTCCCACGCAAGTGCTGCGTTTGATCGCGTCGGGTCGATGCGTGGTTCGAAGAGGATCAGCGAGGCCGCATCGCCGAACGATTTCCCCCAGAAGGGCGAATTGGTGTCGAATACAAAATTCGCCCAGCCCAGGAAACGTCGCCAGGCGATGACTTCGTCACTTTGTATTTCTGCGCGGCCAAAGAAGCTGAACGAGACATAGGCTGTCGAGCCGGGCTTGCGCTGTTCGATCCAGTCAGGCAGCGGCGTTCGCGGCGTGACGGACTTGTCCCTGGCGATATCAAAGACGACATTTTCGGTGCCGCGTGTCACTGTGACGAGTTTTGGCGTGATGACGATCCGGGCATTGCCGAAGACAACATCGGCCACAACGACGGCTTCCTTGCGGACCGCCTCGGGCGCGGTCGGAAGCGGTTCAGGCAAGGTTTCTGGCTTGCCGGCAGCCGCAGCGCTGGGCGCCATGAACGAATCGTGTGACGACTTGTCGGATGTTACAGCCGGTGCAGGTTTCTTTGCATCCGGGCGCTGTTCGATCACCGCCGTTTGTTTGACCACCCAGTCGGGATTGGGATTGGATCCCAGTTTGGAGAAACGGGAGTAGTTGATCTCCAGATAATCGTCCTTGAATTCGATGTCCGGGCGAATTTCGTAGGATACCCAGTCCGCGAGATAGGCGCTGGCGAGGTTCCAGTTCGCCTTTTCAAGAACGATTCCGATCGAGAAGAACCACCAGCAATAGAAAGTGTAGAAAACGCACAGGAGGATGCCGAGGGGGGTGGCATAGCGTCTCCATGCCGATCGCCGAAACGCGTCCGGATGGCGGGCAACAACGTCGTTGACGGCAGCGGCGTCCATTGCGCTACTCTCCGCGCCCGTATGCGAAGGCCTGTTTCCCGACAAGGCGGCGTCTCAGCCATGCCGAAAACTGGTCGACGGCGACAATCGTGCAGAACAGTAGAAAGACGATGGCGATGGTCTTGGCCTCATGGCCCCGGCTGATCGAAAGACGCAGGGATTCCCCGATGCCGCCAGCGCCGACGGCGCCAAGAATGGTCGAAGCGCGCACATTGATCTCGAAGCGAAGCAGAAAGTAGCTCATGAAGTTGGGCAGCACTTGTGGCACGATGCCAAACCATACTCGTTCGACCCAGTTGGCGCCGACAGCCCGCAGCCCTTCGTCGGGCCGCATGTCGGCGTTTTCGACGACTTCAAAGAACATTTTTCCGAGTGCGCCGACGGTATGGATACTGACGGCCATGATCGCGGGAATTGGTCCAAGCGAGAAGATGGCCAGGAAGAAGCCGGCGATGACGATTTCGGGGAAGGCGCGGACAATTTCCAGGAAGCGGCGGGAGGTAAAGCGCAGCCAGCGACTAGCGGTGATATTGCGCGCGGCGAAGAAGCAGAGGAGGAAACCGAAAGTGGAGCCGACCAGCGTTGAAAAAAGCGCAATGTTCAACGTCTCGACCATCCGGTAGAAATATTCCGGGATGTAAACGCCCTGGGACAGATAAATCCGGCCTTCCGGATAATCGAATTTCAGGCTGCCATCGTCATAGGGCGACGGCAGGTCGAACAGGGCGCGTACGGGGTCAAACCAGTCACGCGGTTTCATGTCGATGAAAAAGTCGGCGATGTGGGGCAGGCGATCGAAGAACTTCCCGGCATTGGTTTCGTTGGCAAACCAGAGCGAGCCGGAGAGTGCGATAAGCAGGAAAAGCAATCCTCCAGCAGTGTAGAGGCGCCGACGTGCGGCGAGGTCACGCCAGTGTTGTTCAACCAGGGCTCCCCCCGGCGAAAGCGCTGGCGCACGCTGGACGTCGGTCGCGCTCATCGATGGTTTTCCAGTCTCTTGATGCGGCGACGCCGCCGCAGGCACAGCCCCGGCGGCGTCGTGACGTTCGGTTTACGAGCCGATCTTCGCCTTGCGAGCGTCGATGATCGCCTGATAGAATTCCGGAGTGACCGGCGCAAAACCCTTGAAATCACCGCCTTCGACAGCCGAGAAGCACGCCGGATCGGATTGCGGCAGATTGGTCACGAAATCGGTGATCTTCTGCTTGACGCCGGCATCGAGCGCCGTGCGCACGACCAGCGGACCGTTCGGGATCAGCGGCGACTGCCACAATTCCACGAGGTCATCCATCTTGAGGACACCCTTCTCGACCATCTTGCGCAGGTTACCCGAGCTGTAGCCGTCCTTGAAGTCACCGACGCCCGAGGCCCAGGTGGTGCCAGCGTCGAAGGTGCCCTTCAACACTTCAAGCACAAGCTGCTCATGGCCGCCGCCGAAGCCGGTCGAGGCGAAATAGCTCTTGACATCCATGCCGATGTCTTTGGGCAGCGCCGTCACTGGGATCAGATAACCCGATGTCGAATCCGGATCGGCGAAACCGAGCTTCTTGCCCTTCATGTCGGCAAGCGTCTTGATGCCGGAATCCGCGCGGGCAACCATGACCGAGTGGTAGCCCATGGAACCGTCGGTCTGGACCGTGGTCAGGATCGGCTGAACCGCGTCCTTGTTCTCAAGATAAATCTTGGCGTAGCCGGAAGCGCCGAGTTCGGCGTAGTCGAGCGTGCCGCCGAGCAGGCCCTGGATAACGCCGTCATAGTCGGCGGCAGGAAACAGCGAAACCTTCTCCACGCCGAGGACTTCCTTGATGTGATCGGCGAAGCACTGGTAGTTGCGCAGACGGTCGGCTTCGTTCTCGCCGCCCAGAATGCCGATGCGGAATTCCTTGATGTCCTGTGCCTGGGCTGCGCCGATCGCCATGGCCATGACGGAAACGGCACCGAAAAGAATTTTTCTAAACATCTGGCGTCTCTCCTGTTGATCCCGGCGTTGCGCCGGCTGCGTGAAGATGTCGGTTGATGCCCTTGACGCGGGCTGGCGATCCCGCCTGCTCTCAGTATCCCGGAAACGCGGGTTCGAGCGGTCCGGCGGATACGGTGATCTTCGGCTTGAGTTGCATCGGGATGCTGGTCGAGGTGAGAGTCTCGGATATCTCGGCACCGTCGCCGTTCGCTCCGTAGACGGTCCGCACGGCGTCGCGCGTTAGGTCTTCGGGCGAGCCGTCGAACACGACCTTGCCGGCGGCCATGCCGATGATGCGGCTGCAATAGGTACGGGCGGTGTCCAGCGTATGGAGGTTGGTCACGACGGTGATGCCTTCACGCAGATTGATGTCCTGCAGCGAGTCCATCACCACCTTGGCGTTGAGCGGATCGAGCGAGGCAATCGGCTCGTCGGCAAGGATCACCTTCGGCTGCTGCATCATGGCTCGGGCGATTGCCACGCGTTGCTGCTGGCCGCCAGAGAGGGTGCCGGCCGGCTGCAGCGCCGTGCGAGCGATGTCGAGACGCTCGAGCGCGACTATCGCCTCGGCGCGTTCCTCCCTAGAGAAGACGCCGAGCAGGTTCATGATCGTCGAACGATGGTTCAGCCGGCCAAGCAGCACGTTGGTCAGCACATCGAGGCGCGGCACGAGGTTGAACTGCTGGAAGATCATGGCGCAGTCGCGCTGCCAGCGCCGCAGCGGCGAGCCGCGCAGCTGGGAGACCTCGGTGCCGTCAAAAAAAATCGACCCCTGGCTGGGGTCGACGAGACGGTTGATCATGCGGAGAAGGGTCGATTTGCCAGCGCCCGAACGGCCGATGACGCCGACCATCTGACCCTGCGGGATCGAGATGTTGACGTCGCTGACGGCGGTGTTCTTGCCAAATCGTCGGCTGACACCGCGGATTTCGAGCGTGGCAGAGCTTGCTGACATGGGCTGGTTCCAGTCCGGTCCATATTGATCGTCAGGCATTCGCCTAACGCAGCCACATGAACCTGCCGTGTCGCCAGCATGTCAGTTTTGTTACGCTACACAGGCTTGGCGACCGGCGACTTGCGGACAATCAGCCGAGCACCAGCAATTCCTCGAAATGCTTCATGTCGCGGAAAGCGCAGAAGGCGGGCGCCTTGATCTCGATTATCGGAGCCTGCCTTGCGAAAAGCGCCAGGCAATCGTCGAACAGCGCCTGCCATGCCGCTGCCCTGTCGTTGGCGAGACGCTGGATCTGGTAGGCGAAGGTGATGTGGAAGACGTACGTGTCGTGATCGGGGTGCCGGTAGCCGAACGGCACCGCCAGCGCATCACGCCATTGACGCATGATGCGCACGTCCTCGTCCGTCGCGCCGGCCACGGTGAGGCCGGTCGGCACGACCTCGACCACCTTGATGTTGAACGGGCCGAAGCCCTCGAAACCCTTCAGGCGTTCCAGATAAAGGCGAGTCATTGCGTCGATGCTGGTGTCGAGTGGCACGTCCTGCGGCCAGTAGGGCAGGCGGCGGCGATATTCGATGATGCCCTGGAACAGGGTCATGTGCAGGCTGGAGACGGGCGTGAACGCGAGCCGGTCGGCGTCGGCCATCGCCAGCATCTTATCACGCACGGCAAGCACCACGGCCTCGGATGGCGAACCTCCGACCAGGTGGCTGACGACGGTGTTGCCAGGCTCGGTCAGGAAATTGCCCGACGTGTCGTAGCGGGTGCCAAGATGCGCAGGCGGGGTCGGATTGGAGCCGGCAAAGAATCCGGCGAGCGAGGGTCTGACGGTATCGGGCATGGCGATCTCCTTGGGGGAAATGGCGTCCTGTCCGAGTCCTGTGTCAAGGATGTGAACAGGCTCCCCGATGACGATGATGTGAGGGATTCACCTACCCCTCGTATTTCTCCAGGAACGCTTCGGCCGACAGCTCGCGGAAATCGTCGAGCGACGCGCGCAGCCTGGCGTGGTCCCAGTCCCACCAGGCAAGCGCCTGGTAGCGTTCGGCGGTGCGGCGGTCGAAGCGCTCGCGGATCGGTTTTGCCGGCACGCCGGCGACGATGGTGTAGGGCGCGACATCCTTGGAAACCACCGCGCCGGCGCCAACCGCCGCGCCATCGCCGACGGTAATGCCGGGCAGGACGGTCGAGCCATGGCCGAGCCATGTGTCGTGGCCGATGGTGACGCGCTTGGCGCGGCGCTCAGCGAAGAATTCGCTCTCATGCTCGGCGTCATCCCAATAGTCGGAGGCGCGGTAGGTGAAGTGGTGCAGCGTCGGTCGCCAGGTCGGGTGATTGGTGGCGTTGAGGCGCACGGCGGCGGCTATGTTGGCGAACTTGCCGATCGTCGCGCACCAGACGGCGCAATCCTGCATCATGTAGGAATAGTCGCCGAGCTCGCTTTCCGAAACCCGGCTGCGGTCGGCGATCTCGGTCCAGCGGCCAAGGGTCGAGTTGTGCACCTCCGCCGTCGGGTGGACCAGCGGCGTTTCCGACAATTTCCTGGTCATGCGGCGAGTTTTCCGGGAGCAAAGGCGGTGACGTCGATGATGTGGTCGGCAACCGCCTCGCGCACATCGTGATCGTGGAAGATGCCGAGCAGGGCGACATCCGCCGCCTTCTTGGCGGCGATGAGTTCGATCACCACGTCGCGGTTGGTGGCATCGAGCGAGGCGGTCGGTTCATCGAGCAGCAGGATCGGGTGCTCGGTGATGAAGCCGCGCGCGATGTTGACGCGCTGCTGCTCGCCGCCTGAGAAGGTCGCCGGCGGCAAAGCCCAGAGTTTTTCCGGCAAATTGAGCTGCGCCAACAGTGCGCGCGCCTTGCGCCTGGCCGCCTCGCGCTCCTCGCCGCGTTCGACCAGCGGCTCGGCGACGACATCGAGAGCCGAGACGCGCGGCACGGTGCGCAGGAACTGGCTGACATAGCCGATCGTTTGCCGGCGAACGGCAAGCACGGTGCGCGGGCTGGCATGGGCGAGATCGATCAGCCCGTCCTCGTGCCTGACGATGATCTGGCCTTCGTCGACGGCGTAGTTGCCGTAGAGCATTTTCAGGATCGAGCTCTTGCCGGCACCGGACGGGCCGCCAAGTACGGTGCATTCGCCGGCCTTGATCGAGAACGAGACACCGGAAACGACAGGCAGTTTGATGCCGTCGCGCAGATGCATGGTGAAGCTCTTGGCGACGTCGGAGACAACGAGGGGCGTCGGCATGTTTACACCTGCAGGATGGAAGAAACGAGGAGCTGCGTATAGGGCGCGCGGGGATCGTCGAGCACGCGGTCGGTGAGCCCGCTTTCGACGACGCGGCCGTCTTTCATCACCATCATGCGCTGCGACAGCAGGCGTGCCACCGCGAGGTCGTGGGTGACGACGATGGCCGCGAGACCAAGATCGGTGACCAGTCCGCGCAAGAGATCAAGCAGGCGCGCCTGCACCGAGACATCGAGGCCGCCGGTCGGCTCATCCATGAACACCAGCCGTGGCCCGGTGACGAGGTTGCGGGCGATCTGCAGGCGCTGGCGCATGCCGCCGGAAAAGGCGCGGGGCTCGTCGTCGATGCGGTCTTGCTCGATCTCGACGCGCGACAGCCAGTCGACGGCCGTGGCGCGGATCTTGCCATAATGGCGGTCGCCCACCGCCATCAGCCGCTCACCAACATTGGCACCGGCCGACACGGTCATGCGCAGGCCGTCGGCGGGGTTCTGGTGGACGAAGCCCCAGTCGGTGCGCATCAGGAAGCGGCGCTCGGCCTCGCTCATCCTGTAAAGCTCACGGAACTGGCCGTCGCGCATGCGGTAGCTGGCGGTGCCGGAAGAGGGCAGCAGCCGCGTCGACAGGCAGTTGAGCAGCGTCGTCTTGCCGGAGCCGGATTCGCCTACGACAGCCAGGACCTCGCCCGGCCACAGGTCGAAGGAGACGTTGTCGCAGCCGACACGCGAGCCGTAGAATTTGGAGAGCGCCGAGACGCGCAGCAACGGTTCGTCGGTCATTGGGCCGGCTCCATTTTTTCCGAGGCATGAAGGACATCGGGGGCAAGGTGGCCGCGATGGCCATCGGCCCGCCGCTTCTCGCAGTGGTCGGTGTCGGAGCAGACGAACATGTGGCCGCCATGGTCATCGAGGATGACCTCATCGAGATAGACATTCTCGGCCGCGCAAAGCGCGCAGGGCTGGTCGAAGGTCTGCACTTCGAACGGATGATCCTCGAAGTCGAGGCTGACGACTTCGGTGAAGGGCGGCACCGCGTAGATGCGCTTCTCGCGGCCGGCGCCGAACAACTGCAAGGCCGGCGAGCGGTGCATCTTTGGATTGTCGAATTTCGGTGTCGGCGAGGGATCCATCACATAGCGGCCCTCGACCTTCACCGGATAAGCATAGGTGGTGGCGATGCGGCCGTGCTTGGCGATGTCCTCATAGAGCTTCACATGCATGAGGCCATATTCCTCCAGCGCATGCATCTTGCGCGTTTCGGTCTCGCGCGGCTCGAGGAAGCGCAGCGGTTCCGGGATCGGCACCTGGTAGACCAGCACCTGGCCGGCGGTGAGCGGGTGTTCGGGAATGCGGTGGCGGGTCTGGATGATGGTGGCGCTGGCGGTGTCGGTGGTGACAGCGACATTGGCGACCTTCTTGAAGAAGGCGCGGATCGACACCGCGTTGGTGGTGTCGTCGGCGCCCTGGTCGATGACCTTCAGCACGTCATCTGGGCCGATGATCGAGGCAGTGACCTGGACGCCGCCGGTGCCCCAGCCATAGGGCATCGGCATTTCGCGCGAAGCGAACGGTACCTGATAGCCGGGGATGGCGATGCCCTTGAGGATTGCCCGGCGGATCATCCTTTTGGTCTGCTCGTCGAGATAGGCGAAGTTGTAGCTGGCGATGTCGGTCATGATGCTACCTCCAATCCCTTGGCATAGCGCTTCAGCCGGTCCGCAAGCGTGCCGGTGTGCAGTTCGAACATGTGGTTGTCGTCGTCGTAGAAATAGATCGAGCGGCCTTCACCCTCGACGCGCGGACGGGGCGGGCGCATGTCGAGGCCTAGCTTGGCGACACGCTCGGTGTAGCGGTCGAAATCGCCGTCATCGATCTTGAAGGCGATGTGGTTGTAGCTGCGCTCAGGCAGCGCCTCGCCTTCCATGATGGCGATCCAGATGTCGCCGATCAGGAAGAATTTTTCGCGCGACAGCGAGAACTGTTCGGCGTTGCTGGCATAGACCTCGCGCGCGTCGAAGATGCCCTCGAGGATGGCGCTCATCCGGTCGAGATCGCGGACGATGAAGGTCATGTGGGACAGGCCTTCGATCATTCCGCGGCCTCCCGCTTTTCGTCCACCTTTGTGGGGTGCTCCCGGGCCTCGTACTCGGCGCGCATGCGACGCACGAGGTCGAGTTCGGCCTGGAAGTCGACATAGTGCGGCAGCTTCAAATGCTCGACGAAACCGGTCGCCTGGACATTGTCGGAGTGCGAGATGACGAACTCCTCGTCCTGGGCGGCGGCGACAATGTCCTCGCCGAGTTCGGAGGCACGCAGAGCCCGGTCGCAGAGAGCCATGGCCATCGCCTTGCGCTCGCTCTGGCCGAACACGAGGCCGTAGCCGCGGGTGAATTGCGGCGGCGCCTTGGCCGATCCCTTGAACTGATTGACCATCTGGCATTCGGTGACCCGCACCGTACCGAGCGGCGCGGCGAAGGGTAGTTCGGGAACGTCCAACTCCAGCTCGACCTCGCCGATACGGATCTCGCCGACGAAGGGATGGTTGCGGGCATAGCCGCGCTGGGTGGAATAGCCGAGCGCCAAGAGAAAACCCTCGTCACCGCGCGATAGCGCCTGCAGGCGGATATCGCGCGCCATCGGGAATTCCAGAGGCTCGCGGGTGATGTCTCCGGGGACATGATCCTGCGGCATCTCGCCATCCGGTTCGATCAGGCCTTCGCGGGCGAGGATCGCCGAGACGCGCGGCATGGCCTGCGCCTCCGTCTCGCGCTGCAACGGCTCGGCGACATCGGCACCGGCGGCAAGCTCGGGATCGAGCAGACGGTGGGTGTAGTCGAAGGTCGGGCCAAGCAGCTGGCCGCCGGGCAGGTCCTTGTAGGTTGCCGACACACGCCGTTCGACCCGCATCGCGCTGGTGTCGATCGGTCTGGAATAGCCGAAGCGCGGCAGCGTGGTGCGATAGGCACGCACCAGGAAGATCGCCTCGATCATGTCGCCGCGCGCCTGGACGATGGCGAGCGCCGCCAGTTCACGGTCATAGAGCGAGCCTTCGCTCATCACCCGATCGACGCCGAGCGACAGCTGCTCGACGATCTGGTCGAGGCGCAGGGCGGGCACCGAACGGTCGCCGCGCCGGCGGTCGGCGAGAAGGTTGTGGGCATTGGCGATTGCGGCCTCGCCGCCCTTTACCGCGACATACATGTTCAAGCCTCCATCATCTTGATACGTGTCGTGCGCGGAAGGCAGGCTATGCCTTGCGATGTGGCGAGGATGATGTCGACGCCGCGCGGAAAGCGCTTGTTGTTCTGCTTCCACTGCTCGATGAAATGACGCGGCATCTGTGCCGGCGCGATCACGGCGCTGGTTTCGATGCCGGGGCCTTCGAGCAGCAGTGGAGCGCCTGAGGTCAGGTCGCTGACTTGCAGGATCAGCGTGGTCGACCTGTCGGGATAGTCCTGCGTTCCTTGCGCAAAACCGTCGAGCGCCATCATCTCGGCCGGAGTGGCGACAAAGGCGAAATGCGCGTCGGGGGGTGTGTTGGCGAGCGGCGCGCCGGTGTGGAAACCAAGCCAGGAGCCGATCGCGGCGGAGGTGTGCAGGGCTGGGTCGAGCCAGAGCGGCGTGTCGTTGTCGCACAGCGCCAGTGCCACCGCGCCTGACGTTGCCGAGAGCGGCGCCGGCGGTCGGGCCAGGGCCGGCAAAGGCTGCACGCTGCCTGGCCGCGCCATCGCATCCATGATTGCGCGGAACACGGTCTGGGCGTTGAAGACGGGATCGGCGAAGCCGCCCTCGATCGATTGTGCTTGGATATCCATCAGTCTTCTCCGCGAACCATGGTGAAGAAATCCACCTTCGTTGCCGCCGTCTCGGCGCGGCGTTTTTCGTTGGCAGCGGCAAGCGCCGACCGCAGAGGCGCGATCAGCCTGGTCTCGACTTCGGCGCGGCTGGCAGGGTCTTGCCACAGCGCGTCGGCTATTGCCGCCAGCTTTGCCTTCTGCTTGTCGCGACCAAGCGCGTAACAATGGCCGACCTGACCGGACGACAACCGGACGGTGGCGCGGGTGACGGTCGCCTCGCCGACATTGAATGGCGCGCCGCCGCCGCCGATACGGCCGCGCAGCGTCACCAGCCCGGTCTCGGGGCCACGCAGCAGTTCGGCTTGCGAAGGCAGGCCGGCCTCGTTCCAGAGCCGGACGATGTCGTCGCCGCTCGATTGCGCCAAAGTCGCCATGGCGGCCTTGCGTTCGGCCTGGTCGCGGGCTTCCTGTCCTCGCATCAGCAGCATTCCTCTTTGCCAAATTTGTCTATTGATATAGACAACTATACAAATTATACATATTACCTAACGCGAGTCCATGACGCGTGGATGACAGGCGATGGAAGGCGGGGGCAAATTCATGATCGGACGACAGGAAGCCGACAGTATCGAACGGCGCAGCGGCGTCTCGCTGTGGCGTCAGATCGCCGACAGAATCCTGCAGGCGATCGCCACCGGCGATTTCGCCGAGAATACCGCGCTGCCGCCGGAGGTGGCGCTCGCCGAGCGCTATGGCGTCAACCGTCACACGGTGCGCAGCGCCATATCGGCGCTTGTGCAGGAAGGCGTGCTGCGGGCCGAGCAGGGGCGCGGCACCTTCGTCTTGTCGCGCAAGCGGCTGTCCTATCCGATCGGCGCGCGCACACGCTTTTCGACAGGCCTGCAAGGGCAGACGTCGGAACGGCATATCGTGCTGCTCGCCTCATCGGTTGAGCCGGCCAGCCAGCGTGTCGCCGAGGGGCTTGGCCTGGCCAGGGGGGCTGAGGTGATCAGGTTGGAAACCCGGGGCGAAGCCGATGGACGGCCGGTGTCGCGCGCTGCCGGATGGTTCGAGGCCAAGCGCTTTGCCGGCATCGACAAGGCGATGGCTGACACCGGCTCGATCACCGCGTCGCTGGCTCGTTTCGGCATAGACGACTATCTCCGCCAATCGACCATGCTGTCGGCGCGCCACGCCGATGCGGCCGACCTAGCCGACCTCGATCTGCAGCCCGGCGCCATCGTGCTGGTGACGGTCGCCGTCAACGTCACGCCAGACGGCCAGCCGATCCAGTTTTCGGAATCGCGCTTTCCGGCGGAACGGGTGGAACTGAAACTGTCGGCGCTGTGAGTCGGCGGCGGCCGGCTACCCCACCTCGATCACAGCCTTGATCAGGCCGGATTTTTCATGTGCCCAGCGGGCGAGATCGCGCGGCGTATCGGCAAGCGATGTGCGGTGGGTGACGAGCTTGGCCAGTGGCACGGCGCCGTTGCGGATCGAGGCGGCTACATGGTCGAAGTCGGCGCGCAGCGCATTGCGGCTGCCGATCAATGTCATTTCACGTTTGTGGAATTCGGGGTCGGAAAAGACGATGTCGTCCTTGACGACGCTGACCAGCACCAGTGTGCCGCCATGGGCGACATGAGCGAAGGCCGACTGCACCGATTGGGTGTTGCCGGTGGCGTCGAAGACCACATCGAAGCCTTCGCCTGATGTCGCCTCCCTGACCAGATCCGAGACTGGGCCACGTGACCCGTCAAGAGCCTGGAAGCCAAGTTCGTTTTCGGCGAAGGCCAGCCTTTCACTGCTCATGTCGAGCAGTGTTACGTCGAGCCCGGCTATGCGGGCGAAGATGGCGGTGCCGAGGCCGATCGGGCCAGCGCCGATGACCAACGTGCGGGCACCGGTCTCGCCCCGCGCACGCCGCACGGCATGCGCGCCGATGGCGAGGAACTCGACGGCGGCGGCATCGGCCAACGACAGGCCGTTTGCCGGATAGAGATTCTGCGCCGGGACCAGGATGCGTTCGCACATGGCGCCGTCGCGATGGACTCCGAGCACCTCGATCCTGACGCAGCAATTGGGCTTGCCGTGCCGGCAGGCGATGCACTTGCCGCAGGACAGATAGGGGTTGATGACGACCGGCTCGCCAACGGCAAGCCCGACACCTCCGCCGGTCTCGACGATCGTTCCCGACACTTCGTGGCCCATGATGCGGGGATAGGCCAGGAACGGATGCTTGCCTTCGAAAATGTGGTAGTCGGTGCCGCAGATGCCGACATGGCTGACCGCGACCAGCGCCCAGCCGGCGGGCGGGGCGCCAGGCGCCGGGCGGTCTTCCAGGACAAGCTCGCCGGGCGAGCGGCAGACGACGGCTTTCATGTTTCAATCCAGTCCTTAATGGAATCGCCGGCCCGGCGGTCAAGTCGGGCCGGCGATCGATTGCGGGTCGGTCTACTTGCCGCGGCGGCGCAGCCCGTCGAAGTAGACGATGATGATGATCAGCGCGCCGGTGATGATGCGCTGCCAGAACGAGTTGACGTTGAGCAGGTTGGCGCCGTTGTTGATGGTGGCGAGGATGAAGGCGCCGAGCAGCGGGCCGTGCACCGAACCGACGGCGCCGAACAGCGAAGTGCCGCCGATGACCGACGAAGCGATCGCCTGCAGTTCCCAGCCCTCGGCCTGGGTCGGGTTGCCGATGCCTATGCGGGCGGCAAGCAGCACGCCGACGAAGGCCGCGCACAGGCCCGACAGCGTGTAGGCCATGTAGATTGTGCGCTGGACGTTGACGCCGGACAGGCGCGAGGCTTCGGCGTTCGAGCCGACCGAGAAGAGATACCGGCCCCAGCGGCTGTGATGAAGGAAGATGTAGGCTGGGATCCCGACCAGGATGACCATCCAGAACAGATTGGGGATGCCGATGAAGGAATTGCGCGAGAAGGCGGTGAATGTGTCGCTGTTGATGTTGATCGAATTGCCGTTGGTCATCAAAAGGCCGATGCCGCGCAGCGAAGTCAGCGTCGCCAGCGTGATGATGAAGGGCGGCAGGCCCATCTTGACGATGCCGAAGCCGTGAAACATGCCGATGGCGACACCGACCAGCAGTGTCACCAGAATGGCGAGCCAGATCGGGAAGCCGGCATTGATCATCATCGCGACGACGACGGTGGCGAAGCCGACTACCGCGCCGACCGAAAGATCGATGCCGCCGGTGATGATGACGAAGGTCTGGCCGACCGCCATGATGGCGATCATCGAGCCTTGGCGCAGAAGATTGGCGATGTTGTTGCCCGAAGCGAAGCTTGGCGTCGCCAGCGAAAGGACGATCCAGAGCAGCACCAGCAGCGCCAGCAGCGTCAGTCCGAACAGGACGTTGTAGTTGCGCTTCGGTTTTTCGGCGGGGATCGCCTCGATGCTCATGTCTGTCCTCCCAGTTTTTCTTGTTTCTCAGCGAGCGCCTGCGTGAGAATGTCCTCGTGACTGGCGGTGTGGAACCCATGCGTGGCCACCAGCTTGCCGCGCCGGAACACGTGCAGCGTGTCGGCCAGTTCGTAGACCTCCGGCAAATAGGACGAGATCAGGATGATGCCCGCTCCCTTCGACAGCAACTCGCCGAACAGGCGGTAGATCTCGGCCTTGGTGCCGACATCGACGCCGACGGTCGGTTCGTCGAAGATGAACAGCTTGGCGCCATGCGCCAGCCATTTGCCGATGACGATCTTCTGCTGGTTGCCGCCGGAAAGGCTGGACGCCAGCGCGCCGCGTGTCGGCGTCTTGATCCGGAGGCCGGCGATCTGGCGGTCGGCCTCGGCTTTCTCCTTTGTGTTGGAGATCAAAAAATTGCTGGAGATGCGCTTGTAGATCGGCAGGTTGAGATTGAGGCCGACCGGCAGATTGAGGCAAAGACCCTGGTCGCGGCGGCTTTCCGGCGCCAGCGCCATGCCGAGCTTGATCGCGTCATGCTCGGAGTTGACCTGAACCGGCTTGCCTTCCCACAGAATCTCGCCCGCCGACTTGCGGTGGCGGCCGTAAAGCGTGGTGACGAACTCGCTGCGGCCGGCGCCGATCAGGCCATAGAGCCCGATGATCTCGCCGGCGCGGACCGTCATCGAGACATTTTCGAAGCCTTTGCCCGACAGGTTCCTGGTCTCGACGATTGCAGCGCCGGGGGTGAAATGCTCCTTATGATAGACCTGCTCGATCGAGCGGTTGATCATCATCTTGACCAGTTCCGCGTCGTTGGTCTCGGCAATGTTCCTGGTGCCGACCAGCGTGCCGTCGCGCAGCACGGAGACGCGATCGGCGAGCTCGAACACCTCCTCCATGCGATGGCTGATGTAGATGATGGTCACGCCTTCGCCCTTCAGCCGGCGGATCAGGGTGAAGAGCTGGTCGGCCTCCTTGCGGGTGAGGTAAGCGGTCGGCTCGTCGAAGATCAGGAATTTCGTGCCGCGCACGGTGGCGCGGGCGGCGGCGATCAGCTGCTGCTGGCCGATGGTGAGGTCGCCGAGCACGACATGCGCCGGCAGATCGAAGCCGAGATCGTCGATGATCTTCTGCGCTTCCCTGACCATGGCGCGCTGCTGCAGGATGCCGAAACGTGAATTCTCCTCGCCGAGGAACATGTTGGCGGCGACCGTCAAATGACGGCAGAGCACGACCTCTTGATGCACGGCGTTGATGCCGAGCGCCATCGCCTCATGCGGGGTGGCGAGCGCGGCCGGTTTGCCTTCCCAGAAGACATCGCCTGAGGTGCGCGGCATGACGCCGGTCAGAAGTTTGATGAGCGTTGATTTGCCGGCGCCGTTCTCGCCGACGATGGCGTGGATCTCACCGGACTTGAAAGCGAGATTGACCGGCTTCAGCGCGTGCGTGCCGGGATAGCGCTTCTCCAGCCCGCGCAATTCGAGGATCGTCCGCCCTGGTTCCAGCGCGGGGGCGGGATGCAGGTCCTGCGCCGTCGAAATCATGACAATCCTCCCAGATTGGCCTCACGATTGGCAGGCGGCGAGGCAAGGACATGCGCCCTGAAAAACAGCCTAGCCTAAGCTTGCGTGTTGCCAAGCCGTTTGTGCCGGCAGTGGATGTTTCCGGGGCGCGAAGCCCCGGAAACGATGGTGGATACGACGGCTCAGAGCTTCGGGTTGAGCAGCGCGTCGATCTTGGGATCTTTCATGTTGGCCTTGGTCACCAGATTGGCGCCGGTGTCGACATTGGCTTCGACCTTCTCGCCCTTGGAGGCTGCGAGTGCGGTCTTGATGCCGTCATAGCCCATCCGGTACGGATCCTGGACGACGAGGGCGGAAATGACGCCGTCGTTGAGGAACTTAATCAGCTTCTCATCGCTGTCGAAACCGACCAGCGCCAGCTTGCCGCCAAGGTTGTTCTCGGCGACAGCCTGACCGACGCCCTGCGCCATGATCAGGTTGGAGGCGAAAATGCCCTTGAGGTTCGGGTTGGCGGTGATCAGGTCGGTGGCGATGTTGAGGCCGGTGGTGGCCTGGCCATCGGCATATTTATCGGCGACCAGCTTCAGGCCAGGATACTTTGCCTTGAGCTGCTCGGTGAAGCCCTGCTTGCGCTGTTCGAGCGAGCCGGCGCCGGGAGCGTTGGTGATCAGGGCGACATCGCCCTCGATCTTGCCGCCATTGGCGGCACCGATCGCGGCCGCGAGGCCGTCGGCGGCAACGCGACCGCCCTGCACGTTGTCGGTGGTCAGGAACGAAGTGAAGGCCTTGGAGTCGGCGCCGGAGTCGATGCCGATAACCTTGACCTTGGCGGCGGCTTCGTCGATCGGCTTGCCCAGCGCCTTGAACTCGGTGGGCGCAATCACGATGGCGGCCGGGTTGCTGGCGACGGCGTTCTCGAGGATCGAGACCTGGCCGTTGACGTCGGTTTCAGCCTGGGCGCCGAGTTCCGGCACATTGACGCCGAGATCCTTGCCGGCCTTGCGGGCGCCGGCCAGAACGATCTGCCAGTAGAAGGACGTGGTGTCCTTGACGATGATCGGAATGGTCACGTCCGCCGCCGAAACCGGCGCCGAATGCATGACGCCGGCGAGCATCGAAGCTGCTGCCAGCGCCATGACGGCGCGGCGGTTGAGAATGCTGGTCACGAATTTCATTAGGATTCCTCCCTAAGTCGCCCGGTGAACGTTACGGAAAGCTCCGTTCGGATAGGCGCGGCCCAAACAGAACTTTATCAATAAAAAACATTTACGCTGTTTTGATAGTGCATCGATCTGGACGATGCAAGCGGTGTTTCGCGCCTGCTTGCCATCGTCGGCGGAGACACATTCGCACGCTGCTCCTCCCAAGATGCAGCCAGAAGCTCCCGTTTCGTTCTGTAGAACCATGGAATATTAATTCCATGGTTTAGTCAATATGGAATATCCATTCTCTCGGAGATGTCGCGGATTTGTGAAGTTGGAGCCCGCCATCAAGGGCACGTCTGCAAGATGCCGCCTTCATCCCAGCTTCTGCACCACCGTGTAGGGACGATATTTCTGGTATTCCGCCTCCGGCACGTCGATGTCGAGCAGTCCGAGGTTGCGTGTCAGGTTTGCCAGTTTGGCGGTACCCGTAAGCACGGTGGCGACCGTCGGCTCGTGCAGGGGGAACTGGAAGGCGGCGGCCGCCAGCGGATAACCGCCTTCGCCGGCGATCTTCTCCATGGCGTCGACACGGTCGAGCATATCGCGGCTGGCGGGCTCGTAGTCGAAATGCGCGCCTTGCACCGGTCCGGTCGCCAATATGCCGGAGTTGAAAACACCGCCGATCACCAGCGACGTCCGCTGCGCCCGGCACAGCGGCAGCAATTCCGCTTCCGCGCTGCGGTCGAGCAGGGAATAGCGGCTCGCGAGCAGGATGCAGTCGAGCGGCGCCCGGCGCATCACGTCAAGGCAGATCTGGACTTCGTTGACGCCGAGTCCATAGGCGGAAATCGTGCCGGCCCGCTTCAATTCCTCGAGCGCCTTGAGCCCGCCGTCCATCAGTTGGCGAAAGTGCAGTTTGGTCTTCTCGACGCCATGTGTGTAGACGCCGATGTCGTGGACATACAGGATATCGATCTTGTTCAGGCCAAGCCGCGCGTAGCTGAAGTCGACCGACCGCATGATGCCGTCATAGGAATAGTCGTAGTCGAGCGCGAACGGCAGTGGATCGACATAGGAGTGATCGGGAACCTGATCTTCAGGCACCGGGTGGAGCAGGCGTCCGACCTTGGTGGACAGCACGTAGGAATCGCGCGGCTTGTAGCGCAGGAAATCTCCGAAGCGTCGCTCCGACAGGCCGAAACCATAGAAGGGCGCGGTGTCGAAATAGCGCAAGCCGGCCTCCCAGGCGCCTTGCAGCGTCTCCATCGCCGCCTCGCGCGAACAGGTGCGGTAGAGGCCACCGATCGCGGCGCCGCCGAAGCTGACCTCTGTGACTTCGAGCGCTGTCTGGCCGACGCGACGTTTTTCCATGCAAGCCCTCCCCGTTGCCGGCCGCTGTCCCGCCCGGCAGTCTACCACATGTCAGGTGAATTCAGAGCGTCGCGCCGAGATGCCAGGGCACGAACTCGTTGTCGCCATAGCCAAAATCCTCGCTCTTGGTCTTGCGGCCCGAAGCCGTCTCGACGATCAGTTCGAAGATCTCGCGGCCCATGCCGGCGATGGTCTTTTCGCCCGAGGCGATGACGCCGCAATTGACGTCCATGTCCTCTTCCATCTGGTGATACATGGTGGAGTTGGTGGCGACCTTGATCGAAGGCGTCGGCCGGCAGCCGAAGCAGGAACCGCGACCAGTGGTAAAGACGATGACATTGGCGCCGCCCGCGACCTGGCCGGTGGCCGAGACCGGGTCGTAGCCGGGAGTGTCCATGAATACCAGTCCGTTGCCGGTGACCTTTTCGGCATAGCCGAATACGCCGTTGAGCGGCGTCTGGCCGCCCTTGGCGACCGCGCCCAGCGACTTTTCCAGGATGGTGGTGAGGCCGCCGCGCTTGTTGCCGGGCGAAGGGTTGTTGTCGATCGAGGCGCCATGCTTGGCGACATGATCTTCCCACCACTTTACATAGCCATCGAGCTTCTTGGCGATTTCTGGCGTCGCCGCGCGATAGGCGAGCAGATGCTCGGCGCCGTAGATTTCCGTGGTCTCGGAGAGGATGCCGATGCCCCCGACGCCGGCCAGTATGTCCACGGCGGCACCCAGCGCCGGATTGGCCGTGATGCCCGACATGCCGTCGGAGCCGCCGCATTGCAGGCCGACGACGATCTCGCTGACCGGGATCGGCTCGCGCTTCAACTGGCCGACTTCCTCGGCGATCTCGGCCAGCACGCCCATCGCCTTTTCCACCGATTTGCGCGATCCGCCGGCGTCCTGGATGTTGAAATGGCGTTTGCCGGCGGCCACACCCTTCTGGCCGTAAAGGGTGAGCTGGTTGACCTCGCAGCCGAGGCCGACCATCAGCACGCCGCCGAAATTCGGGTGGCGTGCATAGCCGGCGAGCGTGCGGTGCAGCACCATCATGCCGTCGCCGGTGCCGCTCATGCCGCAGCCCTGGCCGTGGACGATGGGCACAAAGCCGTCAATGCCGGGATATTTCGGCAGCAAGGTCCGGTTGGCTGTGTCGGCGATGGAATGACAGACGGTGGCCGAACAATTCACGCTGGCGATGATGCCGATGAAGTTTCGCGTGCCGGCGCGGCCGTCGGCACGGCGGTAGCCCATGAAGGTGCGAGCGCGATCGGTCTCGGTCGCGTGCTCGGCCTCGCTCGGCGGCACCACCGGCAAACGGCCGGCCTCGAAAACCAGATTGTGCGAATGGACATGCTCGCCGGGCGCGATGTCCTGCGTGGCGCGGCCGATCGCCTGGGCATATTTCACCACGGCTTCACCGGCGGCAATCGGCTTGATCGCGACCTTGTGGCCGGGCTCGATGACGGCGGTGGCAAGCGCGCCGCCCGGCAGGGCGGTGCCGATCTCGATGCGGCCATTGGCAACGGCGACATTGTCGGCGGGTGACAGAAGGATGGTGTTCGACACGTTCACGGGCGGTTTCCTGGGTGATCCTGGGATGCGCGGATTGACACGCGCCTGTTAAGAGTTAATGTCTTTTATCGTGAAAAAACAGTTTTGCGTCAATTGTTTTTTCGCGGCGGTACCGGGTGCTCCAGGGCAAATGGTGGTGCCGCAGACAATGGACCGGACCCCGCGAAAGCGATTCCTGCTTTTCAGGGTCATGGGAACGTCATATTGCGCTTCAAGCCGGCCGCCGCAAGCGCTGGCATGAATGGGTCAGGGGATGTCGAAGAGCAATAACGTCTACAAGGACGCCTACAACAGGTGCCTCAGGCTGATTGACGAGACGCGCAGCCTGCCGTCGGAGCCGGAACTGGGCGCGCTGCTCGGGGTCAGCCGCACCACCGTGCGAAGCATCCTGGCGCGCATGGAGGAAACCGGGCTGATCGCCTGGAACAAGCGCGCCAAGACGGTGCTGCGGGACCCGGGCCCCGGCGATTTCTTTCCCGAGGAAGAGACCGACACGCTGGCCGAGATCATCGAGCGATCGTTCATGCGGCGGCTGCTCGCCGGCGGCGCCGAAGCCGGCATGCAGATCAACGAGCTCGAACTGGCGCGCGAGATCGGCGTCGGCACGACCAGCGTGCGCGAGTTCCTGATCCGCTTCTCGCGCTTCGGCCTGATCGAGAAGCGCCGCAACAGCCATTGGGTGCTGAAGGGCTTTACGCGGGCCTTCGCGCTGGAGCTGACTGAAATCCGCGAAATGTTCGAGTTGCGCTCGGCGGCTGCCTTCGCGGCTTTGCCGCAGGACAGTCCGGTCTGGGCCGATCTAGACCGCCTGGAGGACGAACATCGCCAACTGGCACGCGAGATTGCCACGCGCTTCAACGAGTTTTCGGAACTGGACGAGCGCTTCCACCGGCTGATCCACCGCGCCTCGCGCAACCGCTTCATCGTCGATTTCTACGACGTCATCGCCATGATCTTCCATTACCACTACCAGTGGAACAAGGCGCAGGAGCGCGAGCGCAATGAAGTCGCGGTCGGTGAGCATCTTGCCTATATCGAGGCGCTCAAGTCGCGCGATCTCGGCAAGGTCGACGCCGCCTGCCGCAAGCACCTGAAGTCGGCGCGCCAGACATTGCTGACCTCGATTCCGGAAAGCAGACCCGTGCAAAAGTCCTGAGCCGCGTTGCCGCAGCATCGAATTGGTGATTTTCGCCCTGCCGCTCCCATGATAGGTATCCTTCCAGGAATTGCTTGAAGAGGCAGATGGCTTGAACCGCCGGGGGAGACGCTGGAGCATGCCGGTCGCGCTTGTCGCGGCCTACCTGCTGCTGCTCCAGTCGACGCTCGGCGCGTTCGCCTTCGGCACCGGCCCGAATGCCGCGCAACTCGACGCTTTCGGCAACGTCATCTGTACCCACGACGGCGCCACCCAGCTTCCCGGCGGTGACCAGCACCCGTCGCATCTGCCGGCCTGCTGCACACTTGGCTGCGGCATGTTTTCATCGGCCTTCGCGCCGCCGCCCGATGCCGGACTGGCCCTGGGCAGCCTTTCTTTTGAAGCGGTCGCCTTCGTCTTTCCGGCGAGCATTCATCTCGATTTCGCGCGCGAACGCTCGCCGTCGAACCCGCGAGCGCCGCCGCTGGCGGCTTGAGCCTTTTTGCCCGGCGGAACCTTTCGCGGGCGCACCCATCCAAAGACCGAATAGCTCGCGACCGGCAACGGCGCGATCATCACTTCATGGAGCAACCATGTCCGATTTTTCCCCCATAGCGGCGGGCACTCCGTTCAGCCGCATTCTGTCCCACGTCAACGAGCGTCTCGGCGCTGTCGCGCTGGCGTTTGCGCTCATGCTCGTCGGCGCCCAGTCAGTCTTGGCGCATGAGTTCAAGGTCGGCGATCTCGAGATCGAGCACCCTTGGTCGCGCGCCACGCCGGCGGGCGCCAAGGTGGCCGGCGGCTATTTCACCATCATCAACAATGGCAGCACGCCGGACCGGCTGCTGTCGATTTCCTCCGACGTTTCCGAAAAGGCCGAACTGCACGAGATGGGCGTTAAGGACGGCGTCATGACCATGCGCCCGGTTTCCGGCGGCTTGGAGGTCCCCGCGGGCGGCAAGGTGGCGCTGGCGCCGGGCGGCTATCATTTGATGTTCATCGGCCTGAAGCGGCAACCCAAGCAAGGCGAAAAATTCGCCGTCACGCTGACCTTCGAGAAGGCCGGTACAGTCAATATCGAGTTCGCCGTCGAAGGCATGGGTGAGATGGGCGGCATGGACGACCACGCCAATTGATCGCGCCAATCTGCAAATTTTGAAATCTGAGGGACCATCATGAACAAGTATTTTTTGTCGGCCGCAGCGCTTCTGGTGTTGGGGACAAATGCCGCCTTCGCGCACATCACGCTCGAAACCCAGGAGGCGCCCGTCGGCTCGACCTACAAGGCAGTGTTGCGCGTGCCGCATGGCTGCGACGGCAAGGCGACGACCGCCGTGCGCGTGCAGATTCCGGAAGGGGTGATCGCGGTGAAGCCGATGCCGAAGGCGGGCTGGACGCTGCAGACCAAGAAGGGCAAATATGAAAAATCCTACCAGCTCTATGGTCAGGCGGTGAGCGACGGCGTCAAGGAAGTCGACTGGAGCGGCGGCAATCTGCCGGATGAATTCTACGACGAGTTCGTCTTCCGCGCGACGCTGACGGCGGATCTGCCCGTTGGCCAGAAGCTCTATTTCCCCGTGGTGCAGGAATGCGACGGCGCCGCTGACCGCTGGATCGAGATCCCGGCGGCAGGGCAGGATGAAGATGCGCTGGAGAACCCGGCGCCCGGCATCAAGCTCACGCCAAAGAAATAGTTTTTCTCCCTGGCGCGCTCTGCTTGCCGGAGCGCGCCGCATCCCCGTGGCATGGCATGACCGCAACATCCTCTCGAATGGTCGATACCACCAGCAAGTTCGTCGGCTGGATTGCCGGCGGGCTGCTGGCCCTGCTCATGGCGCTCATCGTCATCACCTCGACCAGTCAGGCCTTTGCCCATGCGGCGCTGATCAAGACCGACCCGTCCGACGGGGCGGTCCTGGCGCAGACTCCGAAGCAATTCTCGCTAACCTTCAGCGAGCCGGTTTCGCCCCTGGTACTGACCCTGGTAAAGCCCGACGGCACGCCTGTCCCGCTGACATCCTTCCGGCTCAGCGATCAGACGGTCGAGATCGACAATCCGCAAGCGCTCAAAACCGGCACGCATGTGCTGAGCTGGCGCGTCATCTCCGCCGATGGTCATCCGGTCGGCGGTTCGCTGCTGTTTTCCATTGGCGCGCCAAGCGAGCCGCCGGCCGCGTCCGAAGCCGTCGACTGGCCGCTGCGGTCGGCGATCTGGATCGGCAAGGTCTTTCTCTACACCGGCCTCTTCTTCGGCGTCGGTGGCGCGTTCGCCCTTGCCTGGCTGGCTGGCGAGGGACGCGCCGGTCAACGCTTTGTTGCGGCCGCGATCCTGTGCGGGCTGATGGCGGCACCCTTGTCGCTCGGCTTTCAGGGGCTCGATGCGCTAGGAGCGCCGCTTTCCCATCTGGCACAGCCGGTGATCTGGCGGACCGGGCTCGGCACCAGCTTCGGCTGGACGGTGCTGGTCGCCCTGATCGCGCTGGGACTCGGTCTGCTGTCGCTGGCCGGACCGCGTGTTGCCGCCAAGCCGTTTGGCCTTGCCGGCCTTGCCGGCGTCGGCGTTGCGCTTGCCGCCAGCGGCCACGCCAGCGCGGCCGAGCCGCAATGGCTGACGCGGCCCATGGTGTTTGTGCATGGCGCCGGCATCGCCTTCTGGGCCGGCGCCCTGGTGCCGCTCGGTCTCGCGCTGAAGCGGCAAACGGCCGACGCTTTCCTGCGCCGCTTCTCCTCGGCGATCCTGCCTGTCGTGGCCGTGCTTGCCGCGGCCGGTGTCGTGCTTGCCGTCATCCAGGTGCAGACGCCCTTGGCCTTGATTGGCACTGCCTATGGCCGGCTGCTGCTGGTCAAGCTGGCGCTGCTGGTCTTCCTGTTCACGCTGGCGGCCGTCAATCGCTGGAAACTCACCGCCTCGGCCGAGGCAGGATCCACGGAGGTGCAGCGCAGGCTCACCCGCTCGATCGGCGTCGAAACGCTGATCGTGCTGGCGATCTTCGGCGTTGCCGCGGGCTGGCGCTTCACGCCGCCGCCACGGGCCCTGGCGATCGCGGCGGCGCAGCCGGTTTCGGTCCATATCCATGCCCTGCAGGCGATGGCCGATCTCAGCATCACGCCGGGCCATGCCGGGCCTGTCGCCGCCTCGATGATCATCATGACCGGTGATTTCGGGCCGCTCGACGCCAAGGAAGTGACGCTGGTGCTGTCGAAGCCCGATTCCGGCATCGAATCGCTGAAGCGCGCGGCGACCAAGCCCGGAGACGGCAGCTGGCGTGTCGACAACCTCGTCATACCGGTTCCCGGGCGCTGGACGGTGCGCCTCGACATCCTGGTCTCGGACTTCGAGATCGTGAAGATCGAGGCCCCGGTGGACATCAGGCCGTGATGGTCTATATGGCCGCTTGCGACGCGGTCAGTGTCCTGCTTGCAACACAAATCGGCGAGGCGGTTGACGCGGCCCGAAAGGCCCGTCAATCATCTTGGGAAGAGTGGGCATCTCGGAAAGAGTGGACATCCCACCAAATCGCGGGCTCCAACCAACAAGATCCGAAAGCAGGGAAGAAACGATGGAAAAAGCCGAAATCGGCCTGATCGGCCTTGGCACGATGGGCTCCAACCTGGCGCTCAACATCGCCGAGCACGGGCACCGGATCGCCGTCTTCAACCGCACAAGGGCGCGCACCGACGCCTTCGTCGAAAATGCCGGCGCGCTGAAGGACATGGTCGTTCCCTGCTACAGCCTGGAGGAACTTGCCGCAGCGATCCGGCCGCCGCGTCCGATCATCATCATGGTGCTGGCCGGCAAGCCGGTCGACGAACAGATCGAAGCCCTGCGCGGCGTGCTGTCCAGCAACGACATCGTCATCGACGCCGGCAATGCCAATTTCCGCGATACGATGCGGCGCTTCTCCGAACTGTCCGGCTCGGGCCTGACCTTCATCGGCATGGGCGTGTCCGGCGGCGAGGAGGGCGCGCGCCATGGCCCGTCGATCATGGTCGGTGGCACGGAAGATAGTTGGAAGCGCGTGGAGAAGGTGCTGACCGCCATCTCCGCCAAGTTCAAGGACGAGCCCTGTGCCGCCTGGCTCGGCACTGACGGTGCCGGGCATTTCGTCAAGACCATCCACAACGGCATCGAATATGCCGACATGCAGATGATCGCCGAGATTTACGGCATTCTGCGGGACGGCCTCGGCATGGGGCCGAAGGAGATCGGCACGGTCTTTGAAAACTGGAACAAGGGCCGGCTCAACTCCTACCTGATCGAGATCACCGCCAAGGTACTGGCGGCCGACGATCCCAAGACCGGCAAGCCGGTGGTCGACATCATCCTCGATCGCGCGGGCCAGAAGGGCACCGGCAAATGGTCTGTCATCGAGGCGCAGCAGCTCGGCATTCCGGCGACCGCGATCGAGGCCGCGGTGGCGGCGCGTGTTCTGTCGTCGATCAAGGACGAGCGGCAGGCGGCGGAAAAAGCCTATGGGACTATCGGCGTGGCGAAGATTTCCGGCGACAAGGATGCATTGCTGAAAGACCTCGAACTGGCGCTGTTCGCCGGCAAGATCGCCGCCTATGCGCAGGGTTTTGCCGTGATGAGCGGTGCCTCCAAGGAGTTCAACTGGAACCTGCCGATGCCGACCATCGCCAAGATCTGGCGCGCCGGCTGCATTATCCGCTCGCAGATGCTGGATACGATGGCAGAGGCCTTCAGCAGCGGCGGCGCTTCAACCAACCTTTTGATGGCGCCGGCTTTCATCCGCTTGATGCAGGAGGCGCATCCGTCGCTGCGACGTATCGTGGCAAGGGCTTCCGAAGCCGGCGCGCCGGTGCCGGCGCTGTCTTCCGCGCTTGCCTATTTCGACAGCTATCGCCAGGGCCGCGGCACCTCGAACCTGATCCAGGCGCAGCGCGACTTCTTCGGCGCGCACGGCTTCGAACGCATCGGCGAGCAGGGGGCTTTCCACGGTCCCTGGGGCAGCGGCGCGGCTGGCTGAAACAGGGCCGCCCCGCAAATGGCGGTTTGGCCTGAGCTGATGCTCAGGTCGGGCCAAGTCAGCCGCGATAGGGCAGAACCTCGCTTGGCTTGCTCAGCGTCTGCAATGAGCCGGGCGCGGCGCCTCCGATCCAGCCGAGCACGGCGCGGGCAAGCTCGGAGCCGGCCAGCCGGAAGCTCTCGTTGACGACGAGCAGTTCCCGCCGGAACAGATGCAGCAACTCCGAGGATTGTTTCGACACCACGTCGACGTCGCGGCCGAGCTTGAGGCCGGCATCCTCGATGCCGGCCACGATGGCGAGCGTGGCGGCGGCGGCGCTGCTGACAAAACCGTCCGGCCGGTCCTTGCGCCGCATCAATTGCGCGGTCCGCATCCTGATCTGCTCGATCGATTGATCGATGGAAACGGTGTTGAACGGCACCTCGCTGGCGCCGACTTCACTCAGAGCATCGACGAAGCCGTTCACCGTATGGCCGTAATAGGTGAGGCCAACGGGCGGCGTGACAAGGGCAAGGCGGCTGCGGCCCTTGCCGGCGAGATAGCGCACAGCCTCGTTCGCAAAGGCGTAGTTGTCGAAATCATGATAGGGATGCACCAGCCCCATGTCGGTGCGGCCATGCGTGGCAAAGGGAATGCCGCGCTCCAGCATGTAGCGGGCCCGGGGATCGTTCGGCTGCGTGCGGGAGATGATGACGCCGTCGGCTGAGCCGGTCTCGACCAGATAGCGCACCGGATCCAGCGGATCCTGCGAGCGCGAGTATGGCGTGACGATCAGGTGGTAGGGCGTGTCGGCGATGACCTCGGTCACGCCATAGATGATATCCGAGACGAAGCTCATGAGCTCGTGCTCGGTGTTCAGCACAAGACTGATCACATTGGTCTTGCCGGTTCTGAGCCTGACGCCGGCGCGATTCGGGCGGTAGCCGATCTGCTTGGCGACGAGCTGGACACGCCGCCTGGTCTCGGCGCCGATCTCCGGCGCGTCCTTCAGCGCACGAGACACGGTGGTGACGCCAAGCCCGGTCATGAAGGCGAGCGTCTTCAACGTCGGCCGTTCCTGCGCCGACGCTTCCTCGTTCCTGTCCGTACGTTGTCTGTCCATTCGTCCCGCCCGTCAGGCGCATAGCAGTCGCCGGGCGGCCCGGCAATCTTCGCGATTGCCGCGAAGCACGATTTTCAAGCCCGGCAATGCGTCAATATACTGAAACGTTACAGATTGCCAATCTCGTTGCGCCGATGACGAATTTACGCCCCGTGAAATTCCTTTGAGAATCCAAGGTCAAACGCCATTTTGGCATGCTCCTTGCGATTTTCATGACCTCATTGCCTGTTTTGCGCTGCGATTGCTCATATTGCGACGCACAATGAGGCGGTCGATCGAGGTATTTTATTCGCGACCTGGAAAAATACCTGACGGCTTTACGCCCGGGGTTGCGCCATCCGCGCAATTGCCGTATCGAAAATCTGTAACGTTTCAGATTCTGGGAGGAACCGAAATGCGATACAAATTTCTGACCGCCGCGCTGGCGGCAACGGCCGCGCTACAGTTCGCCGGCCCGGCGGCGGCGACGGACCTGGAAGTCACTCATTGGTGGACTTCCGGTGGCGAGGCGGCGGCGGTCGCCGAACTCGCCAAGGCTTTCGATGCCACGGGCAATCACTGGGTCGACGGCGCGATTGCCGGGTCCGGCGGCACCGCGCGGCCGATCATGATCAGCCGCATCACCGGCGGCGACCCGATGGGCGCCACCCAGTTCAATCACGGACGGCAAGCGGAGGAACTGGTGCAGGCCGGCCTGATGCGCGACCTGACCGATGTCGCCACCAAGGGCAAATGGACCGAGGTCGTGCGGCCGAAGAGCCTGCTCGACAGCTGCACCATCGACGGCAAGATCTACTGCGTGCCGGTCAACATCCATTCCTGGCAGTGGCTGTGGCTGTCCAATGCCGCGTTCGAGAAGGCCGGCGTGCCGGTGCCGAAGGACTGGAATGAGTATGTGGCGGCCGCGCCGGCGCTGGAGAAGGCAGGCATTGTCCCGCTGGCGGTGGGCGGGCAGGCCTGGCAGTCGTCCGGCGCCTTCGACGTGCTGCTTGCCGCGGTCGGCGGCACCGACACCTTCCTCAAGGTCTACAAGGACAAGGACGCCAAGTTCGCGGCCGGTCCGGAAGTCGCCAAGGTGTTCAAAGCGGCCGACGATGCGCGCAAGATGGCCAAGAACACCAATGTGCAGGACTGGAACCAGGCCACCAACATGGTCATCACCGGCAAGGCCGGCGGCCAGATCATGGGCGATTGGGCGCAAGGCGAGTTCCAGGTCGCTGGCAAGACCGCCGGCAAGGACTATACCTGCCTTCCCGGCCTTGGCCTTAACGAGGTCATCGCCACGGGTGGCGATGCCTTCTACTTCCCGTTGCTCAAGGATGGCGACAAGGCCAAGGCGCAGGAAGTGCTGGCCGAGACCTTGCTCGATCCCAAGACCCAGGTCGCCTTCAATCTCAAGAAAGGCTCGCTGCCGGTGCGTGGCGACGTCGACCTCAACGCGGCCAACGATTGCATGAAGAAAGGCCTCGCCATCCTGGCCAAGGGCGCCGTCATCCCCTGGACCGACCAGCTGCTTTCGCAGGACAGCCAGAAGCAGAAGGAGGACCTATTCTCGGAGTTCTTCGCCAAGCCGGAGATGACCGTGGAAGAGGCGCAGAAGCGCTTCGCCGACATCATCGCCACGGCTGACTGACCGCCCGGATCCTCCCAACTCCCGGTCTTGCAGGCGCAGGACCGGGAGTGACCACCTTACCCCCTTCAACGCGGCTGGCGAGATGAGCAAGAGCGAACGCCCGAACCAGCTTTTTCGCAACCTCAATGCGAAGATCGCTTCGATCCCGATGATCCTCACCGCGCTGGTGGTGTTCGTCGGCGGCACGGCGTGGACGGTGCTCTATTCCTTCACCAATTCGAAGTTGCTGCCGCGGCTGAACTTCGTCGGCCTTGACCAGTATTACCGGTTGTGGGCGACGCCGCGCTGGCTGATTTCGATCGAGAATCTTCTGATCTACGGCGTGATCTCGCTGGTGTTCTCGCTGGTGATCGGTTTCATTCTGGCGGCGCTGCTCGACCAGAAGATCCGCTTCGAGGACACGTTTCGCACCATCTTCCTCTATCCCTTCGCGTTGTCCTTCATCGTGACCGGCCTTGTCTGGCAATGGCTGCTCAATCCGGATTTCGGAATCCAGGGCGTGATACGAAGCCTCGGCTGGACGAGCTTCAATTTCGATCCGCTCTACAATTCCAGCATCGTCATCTACGGCATATCGATCGCGGCACTCTGGCAAGGCACCGGGCTCATCATGTGCCTGATGCTGGCCGGCCTGCGCGGCATAGACGAGGATATCTGGAAGGCCGCCCGGGTGGACGGGATACCGATGTGGAAGACCTATCTGTTCATCATCATCCCGATGATGCGGCCGGTCTTCATCACCACGCTGGTCATCATCGCGTCGGGCATCGTCAAGGTCTACGACCTCGTCGTCGCCCAGACCAGTGGCGGGCCGGGCATCGCCTCCGAAGTGCCGGCAAAATATGTCTACGACTACATGTTCTTCGCCCAGAATCTCGGCCAGGGCTTTGCCGCCTCGACCATGATGCTGCTCTCGGTGATGATCGTCATCGTCCCGTGGGCCTATCTCGAATTCGGAGGCAGGAAACGTGTCTGACCATGTCGTTTCCCTGTCCGCGCCGTCCGGCGCCATTCGTGCCGACGCCTCGGGGCCGAGCGGGTCGAAGCCGCGCCACATGTTCTCTCGCCGCAACATCTTTCTCTATGGCACGCTCATTGTCGTGGCGCTCTACTACCTCTTGCCGCTCTATGTGATGGTCGTTACCTCGCTCAAGGGCATGCCGGAAATCCGCCTCGGCAACATCTTTTCGCCGCCGCTCGAGATCACTTTCGAGCCGTGGGTCAAGGCGTGGTCGACGGCATGCACCGGCCTCAATTGCGACGGGCTTTCGCGCGGCTTCTGGAACTCCGTTCGCATCACCGTCCCCTCGGTGATCCTGTCGATCGCGATCGCGTCCGTAAACGGCTACGCCCTGGCCAACTGGCGCTTCAAGGGCGCCGACACCTTCTTCATCATCCTGATCGTCGGCGCCTTCATCCCCTACCAGGTGATGATCTATCCGATCGTCATCATCCTGCGCGAGATCGGGCTCTATGGCAGCCTCAGCGGACTGGTGGTCGTCCACTCGATTTTCGGCATGCCGATCCTGACGCTTCTGTTCCGCAACTATTTCACCTCCATGCCGGAGGAATTGTTCCGGGCGGCGCGTGTCGACGGCGCCGGTTTCTGGGGCATCTACCTGCGCATCATGCTGCCGATGTCGCTGCCGATCTTTGTCGTCGCCGTCATCCTGCAGGTGACAGGCATCTGGAACGACTTCCTGTTCGGCGTCGTCTACACGCGCCCCGACACCTATCCGATGACGGTGCAGCTCAACAACATCGTCAATTCGGTGCAGGGCGTGAAAGAATACAACGTCAACATGGCGGCCACCATCCTGACCGGGCTGGTCCCGCTCGTCATCTACTTCATTTCCGGCAGGCTTTTCGTGCGTGGCATCGCTGCCGGCGCGGTGAAAGGATGAGGATGGCCGAAATCGCAAACCCCAGCGTATCGATCCAGGACCTGTCGCTGAACTATGGCGCGGTGTCGGTTCTGCAGACACTCAATCTCGATATCGCCGAGGGCGAGTTCATCGTGCTTTTGGGCCCCTCCGGCTGCGGTAAGTCGACCTTGCTCAACTGCATTGCCGGGCTGCTCGACATTTCGAAGGGCCGCGTCTTCATCAAGGGCAAGAACGTTACCTGGGAAGAGCCCAAGGATCGCGGCATCGGCATGGTGTTCCAGTCCTATGCGCTCTATCCGCAAATGACGGTGGAGAAGAACCTGTCCTTCGGCCTGCGTGTCGCCGGCGTGCCCAGGGACGAGATCGCCAGGCGCATCACGCGTGCCGCGGAGATCCTGCAGATCGAGCCGCTGCTGCAACGCAAGCCCTCCGCGCTTTCCGGCGGCCAGCGCCAGCGCGTTGCGATCGGGCGGGCACTGGTGCGCGATGTCGACGTCTTCCTGTTCGACGAGCCGCTGTCCAACCTCGATGCCAAGCTGCGCTCGGAACTGCGCGTCGAGATCAAGCTCTTGCACCGCAAATTGCAGAACACCATGATCTACGTCACCCACGACCAGATCGAGGCGATGACGCTTGCCGATCGCATCGCGGTGATGAAGGGCGGCGTCATCCAGCAACTGGATGCGCCGCAAACCATCTACAACCGGCCGGTCAACCGGTTTGTCGCCGGGTTCCTGGGTTCACCGGCGATGAATTTCATCGAGGGTCGACTGGAAGCGGGCGATAGCCCTGCGTTCGCCGCCGATGGCGTTTCGATACGGCTCGACCGATATGAGTTCGACAAGGATGGCGGCAGCGCCGGCAAGCCCTGCGTGTTCGGCATCAGGCCTGAGCACATCGCCTTTGGAGATGCGGCCAAGGCAATGCCATTCACGGCCGAGTCAGCGGTTGAGATCGTCGAGCCGATGGGCTCCGATACACTGGTGTGGACAAAGCTCGGCGGCCGTAATTTTTCCTTCCGCGTCGAGGCGGAAAAGACGCTGCGCACCGGCGATCCGGTCCGGATCGGCTTCGACCCGGCCCGCGCCTCGCTGTTCGACACCCCATCCGGCAACCGCATGTAGCTTCCAGAACCATCCTTCCAAAGACACTCCACAAGCAAACGGACAGAGACGATGAACTGGTCATTCCAACTTTACAGCGCCCGCAATTTCCAACCCTGGGAGGGCGTGCTCGCCACACTCGGCAAGCTCGGCTACACGCAAGTCGAAGGCTTCGGCGGCGTCTATGAAAATCCCAAGACCTTCCGCGCCGAACTCGACAAGAACGGCCTTTCCATGCCGACCGGGCATTTCTCCATCGATGCGCTGGAGAAGGATTTCGACGGCGTGCGCAGGATCGCCGAGGCGCTCGGCATCAAGCTTTTGATCTGCCCCTATCTGGTGGCGGAGGATAGGCCGTCGGATGCCGCCGGCTGGCGCGGCTTCGGCGAGCGCCTGGCCAAGGTTGGCGAGGCGGCCTCGAAGGCCGGTCATGGATTTGCCTGGCACAACCATGATTTCGAGTTCAAGGCACTTCCCGACGGCTCGGTGCCGCAGGATCACATCCTGTCTTCCGCCCCCGGCATCGGCTGGGAGATGGACCTCGCATGGGTGGTGCGCGGCGGCGCCGATCCACTGCCCTGGATCGAAAAGCATGGCAAGCGCATCGTCGCCGTGCATGTGAAGGACATCGCCAGGCCGGGCGAAGGGCTGGATGAGGACGGCTGGTCGGATGTCGGCCACGGCACCATCGACTGGGCCGGTCTGATCAAGCTGCTGCGGGCCAGGAGCGCGGCAGAATACTTTGTCATGGAACAGGACAATCCCAACGACATCGAGCGTTTCGCCCGACGTTCGATCGCAACCGTCAAGAATTACTAGGACCGATCACCATGGCAAAGAAACTGGGTATTGGCGTTATCGGCTGCGGCAACATCTCGAAGGCGTATTTCACGCTGGCCCCGCTGTTTCGCGGCATCGAGATGCGCGCCTGCGCCGACATCAACATGGACGCGGCCAGGGCGCGGGCGAAGGAATTCAAGCTGCGCGCCGAGACCGTCGAGGACCTGCTCAAGGCCGACGACATCGACATCATCGTCAACCTGACGATCCCGGCGGTGCATTACGAGGTGTCGAAACAGGTGCTCGACGCCGGCAAGCACGTCTATTCGGAAAAGCCGTTCGTGCTCTCGCTCAAGGAGGGCCAGGACCTCAAGGCGCGCGCCGAGAAGAAGGGACTGCGCATCGGCTCGGCGCCCGACACTTTCCTCGGTGGCGCGCACCAGCTGGTGCGTGAGCTGATCGATGAGGGGAAACTCGGCAAGATCACCAGCGGTACCTGCCATGTCATGGGCCACGGCATGGAACACTGGCACCCCAATCCGGATTTCTTCTTCCAGCCGGGGGCCGGACCGGTGCTCGATATCGGGCCGTACTACATCACCAATCTGATCCAGCTGATCGGGCCGGTGAAGCAGGTGGCGGCCTTCGCGACGACGCCTGCCAAGGAGCGGACGATTTCATCGAAACCGCGCGCGGGCGAAAAAATCCCGGTCAACACGCCGACCACCATTCATGCCGTTCTGGAATTCGAGAACGGCGCCGTGGTGACGCTCAACACCAGCTGGGACGTCTGGGCTCATGGCCACGCGCCGATGGAGCTCTATGGCGAGACGGGCACGGTGTTCGTGCCGGATCCGAACTTCTTCGGCGGCGACGTGCGCTTCACCGAGGAGGGCAAACCGGTCAAGAAGCTGCCGAAATGGAAGCACCCGCTTGGCGTTCCCAATGAAATGCACGGCCAGGGCATGATGGCCAATTATCGCACATCTGGCCTCGCCGACATGGCGCTGGCGATCGTCGAGGGGCGGCCGCACCGCTGTTCGATGGAACTGGCGCTGCATGCCGTCGATGTCATGACCGGTATCCTGCGTTCCGGCGAGACGGGAAAATTCGTCGCCATGCAGACGACCTGCGAGCGGCCGGCCGCTCTCGGGGTCAAGGCAGCCAAGGAGTTGCTGGCGAAGAAGAAGTAGGCTGCGGAGATTATCGATAATTTTGATCTGTCCCTCTCCCCGTTTTCTTGGGGAGAGGATAAAGGGGTAGGGTGCCGAGCCAGCTTACTGCGATTGTGATGAGGCTGGCCGGTCTGTTCAGATTCGAGGATCTTTCCCCATGCCCTATGTCGCCGCCGAAAATCGCTATGAAAAAATGATCTACAACCGTTGCGGACGGTCCGGTCTCAAGCTGCCTGCGATCTCGCTCGGTCTGTGGCACAATTTCGGCAATGACACGCCGCATCGGACCAAGCAGTCGATCGTGCGCAAGGCGTTCGATCTCGGCATCACCCATTTCGACCTCGCCAACAATTACGGGCCACCGCCCGGCTCGGCCGAGACCGCCTTCGGCGAAATCCTGCGCACCGATTTCGCCGGCTACCGCGACGAGCTGATCATCTCGACCAAGGCAGGCTATGGAATGTGGGCGGGGCCTTACGGCGAATGGGGCGGGCGCAAATACGTGCTGGCCAGTCTCGACCAGAGCCTGAAGCGGATGGGGCTCGACTATGTCGACATCTTCTATTCGCACCGCTTCGATCCCGACACGCCGCTCGAAGAAACCATGGGGGCGCTCGACCATGCGGTGCGCTCAGGCAAGGCGCTCTATGCCGGCATCTCGTCCTACAACTCGCAGCGCACCCGCGAGGCCGCGGACATATTAAGGCAGCTTGGCACGCCCTGCGTCATTCACCAGCCGAGCTATTCGATGCTGAACCGCTGGGTCGAGGAAGACGGGTTGCTCGACACGCTGGAAGGGCTCGGCGTCGGCTCCATCGTGTTCTCGCCGTTGGCCCAAGGCATGCTGACCGACAAATATCTGGGTGGTATCCCCGAGGGCAGCCGCGCCTCGCAGGGCAAGTCGCTGAAGACCGCTTTCATCAACGACAAGACCATCGCCAACATCAAGGCGCTCAACGTCATTGCCGGCAAGCGTGGCCAGACGCTGGCGCAGACGGCGCTGGCCTGGGTGCTGCGCAAGGGCAAGGTCACGTCGGCACTGATCGGCGCCAGCCGACCGGAACAGGTGGAGGACTGCGTCGGCGCGCTGAAGGTGCTCGACTTCAGCGATGCCGAACTGGCTGAGATCGATAGCTACGCGCGCGAATCCGACATCAATCTGTGGGCGGCCTCCGCTGAGCGCAAAGGCCCCGCGAGAAAGTAGGCTCGCCAAGAGATAGGCTCGCCTGGCAAGCCGGCAAACAAAACGGCGGGACATGTCCCGCCGTTTCGACGTGGACGCAAATGGCCGCGCTTCAGGGCGTCGCCGGTTTCTGGGCTGTACCCAGCCCTGCCTTTGGTTTTGCCGGCGCGGGAGCAGGGGTCTTCATCTTCGCCTCGATCCAGCCGCTGTAGTTGGCCAGCCGCGTGTAGATGCCATAGGCGTCCTTGTGGCCGCAGGCCGCGCTGCCGTCGGCCGGGCCTTCGCCCCAGCTGACGACACCGACCTGGACCGGGCCATCGGCGCCGGTCATGAACAGCGGGCCGCCGCTGTCGCCATTGCAGGCATCACGCACGCCACTGGTGGTACCGGCGCAGATCATGTTGCCGGTCAACGGATCGGTCATGTCGGCGGCGATCGCATTGGCGGCGGCATCGATGCCCTTTTCGGAATAGCGCATGCGGTGGGACAGATCGCCAAGTGCCGCCTTCAGGTCATGCGCGTAGATGGCCTTGATGCCGCTGTTGCAGGCACTGTTCGGCTGCAGATCGAGATCGGCGACCATCAGCGTGGTCGGGAACGTTCCATCCTGCATCTTGCCCCAGCCGGTTACGGTGGTCTTGCCGTTGTCGGGGGTCGCCTCGCGGGTTAGCTTGATGGTCGGCGCGTCGGCCGGCTCGGCAAGCCGGAGCAGACCGAGGTCGTTATCGAGCGTCTGCTCGCTGTAACCCTCGTTGACGATGACCTCCACCACTTTGTGGCGCTTGCCTTCGCTGAGGTCGGTGGCACCGGTCAGCACCGTGACCGAGTCCGGCGAGATCGGCTCGCCTTTGTCGTTGAGGCAGTGCGCCGCCGTCAGCACCCATTGCGGCGCGATCAGGCTGCCGCCGCAGAATTGCGCATTGGCCTGCGAGGCCGGGTTCTCGTCCAGCCTGGCGGTGGTGAGCAGCGCGACCTGGAACGGATAGGCGCCCTTTTCGGCCTGGTTGCCGCCATAGACGCGGTCGGCGCCGTCGGGGTTGTCCGCCGCTGCCTTGGCCCTGGCATCGGCCACCCGCTGCATCGGCGAGACGGCCGCTTCCGGCCTCACGGTGCTCTCGTCCGCCCGGACGGTGTTGATGAATGCAACGGCAGCAGCAACGCCAAGCAGCGATGCGGCGGCGATTGGCCCGAACCGATTTGTGATGTGCACCTGAACCTCCTGAGACAATTCTCCCATGCGGCTCGACGCCGGGCATTGTGCAAGGAGGTGTTGCCGGTTCAACGATCCGCACGCGCGCCGCATCGAAACGGTGCGCGACCGGTCACAAAACCGAATCCCACTTTTGCTAACCGTGCCCGCGAGCAGAACCCGCACAAAATCCTATAGCCCCCCACGGGCTACGTGGAAGCGATTTGTCATTGCCAATCTTGGATTATTTTAGGCAGTATATCCGTGCAGAATTTTTTTGGCGGGGGCCTTGAAAATGACAGCCTAGAAGAACGCTCGCAGGGGATGCCGGCGAGCAAACTCATTTTTCGGCGTCACCACGATCTCGACAATATTTCTGTATTTTGATCCAGTCCTTGCTGACTTTTGGGAGAGTCTCACCATGACAAAACTGACAAACCTTATGATAGCGTCCGCATTGCTTTCCACCGCGATGTGGACGGTCCCGGCCTTCGCCGCCGATCCTGGCTCCGCCAGTGCGGGTAATGGCGAAAGCATGCGGGATGTATCTTCAGGAGACTTCAAGGCCGGTCGGGCAAAACCGATCACCACGCCGAAGCTTACCGACGAAGACAGCCGCGCCGCGCCGCTTGCTGACGAGGCGACGGCTGTCAAATCCTATGGCATCGTCGGAAGGTCCGCCGATGGCAAGGAGATCAAGATCGAGCCGAGCGAAGCTCTGCGCGATCTCATCATCAAGGAACTGAACGCGCCGGCCAATGGAGCGGATGGGGTCCAGCGCAAGACCGAAGATCCCGGGCTCGGCGAAGGCGAAGCCGGCCGTCAGGTTTTCGGCCCTGATGATCGCGAGCAGGTCAGGAGCACCAAGACCTATCCGTTCTCGGCAATCGGCTATCTCGAAGCCAAATCGCCGAAGACCGGCAGCTATGGCAGTTGCTCGGCAACGCTGATCGGCCCGCGCACGGTGCTCACCGCGGCGCACTGCCTCTACAGCCATGAGGACAAGGACTGGCTCTCGGAATATCTGTTCGTCCCGGGCCTCAATGGCAGCACTGCAGACGACGCCCCCTTCGGTGCCTTCTCCTATGAAAGCGCCTATGTGCTGCAGGGCTTCATCGACAATTACCAGGGCTATTACGGCTCGGTGATCCCGTGGGACCTGGGCATCATCACGCTGAAGCAGGATGTCGGCACCAACCTTGGCTGGCTTGGCTATGCCAACTATGACGATCTCGGCGACTTCACCGCCAACCTCGTCGGCTACCCCGGCGACAAGCCGATGGGCACGATGTGGAAGACAAGCTGCGAAGTGCATGCCGAGAACATCGCTCCGGAATATTTCCAGTATGACTGCGATACGTTCCCGGGGTCGAGCGGCAGCTCGGTATATGCCTATGACACCAACTCCAAGCAGCGCATCATCACCGGCGTCAACGTGGCGGAAAGCCCCGACGCGAATACCGCCGTGCGCCTGAACGCCGCAAACGTCCAGTGGATCAACAGCCTGTATAAATAACACGCGCTCGCGCAGTCGCGAAAAGAGGCGGCGGATCAAACCCGTCGCCTTTTTTCGTGCCGATCGCTCCGCACGGGCTTCTCTTGCACGAGGCAGGCTCGCCGATTACGCTTGGCTTGCCAAGGGGGCGAGGCATCCAGGGGGTTCAAGGGGATGGCGCGGGCAAGGGCAGTGTTCGGGGTTGTGGCCGCATCGATGCTGGGTGCATTGATGCTTTCGACGGCTTTTGCCGATCCCGCCCCTGTCGGCGGCGCCTGGGCGGAGCGGGTGCAGATCCTCTATCAGGCCGACACACGCTCCGTGCTGCGCAGGACCGTGCGTGTCTGGGACTTCCATCCGGAGAAGAACCTCGACTTCGTCTGGGAGCCGGCGGCAGGCCTGTCGCCCGACCGGACGATAGCCGAAGACGGCACCATCAACGGCAAGGGCAGGTTGGTGTGGCGGGTGCGCGGCTCGGCGAGCTATGACCCGAAGACGGTCTATTCCAGCTATTTCGGCGACGTCAGAAACGGCCGGCCCGAGGGGCAGGGCCGGCTCGACCTGCGCTCGGGCGAGGTGTTCGAGGGGCACTGGTCCGCCGGGGCACTCCACGGGCAGGGCATTCATGTCGATGCCGACGGCAACCGCTATGAGGGCCAATTCATTGGCGGCGTCCCGAATGGCGAGGGCCGGTCGCTGTCGAAAACCGGCGAGATCTTTGCCGGCTCCTTTGTCGATGGATTGAAGAACGGCAAAGGCACCACACGGCTCGCCGGCGGCACGGTCTACACATCGCAGTGGGTGATGGGCAAGGAGGTCGGAGGCTCGCGTCCCGACGTGCTGGCCGATGCCAGGGTCGGCGGCCTGCTCAAGGCGCAGGCGGGTGACGGCGATGCCGACAAGGTCGAGATCGGCGTTGTGGTCGATCAGCGCATGACCCAGCAGGCCGACCTGAAATACCAGCATCTGGTGCGCGACGAGGACATCGCGATCTATCCGGAGGACAACCTCTACAACGATGCCTGGAACGGCACCGGCCAGGTCAAGACCAGCAATGTCTATGACGGTCCGGACTGGGAGAATAGCCCGGCCTTTGCCGAAGTCGACCTTGGCACCAAGGATCAGTCCAGGGTCAAGCTCGACAGTCTGGAAATGAAGGTCGCCGCCAGCGACGCCTATCGCAAGCCGATGCTGTCGATCTCGGAACATTTCGGCTGCATCGGCTTCAGGCCGGATTTCTCGATCATCAACAATGGCTGGGGCGATGCCAGGGACATGAAGATGTCGATCCAGTTCACTACCGTGGACGAGGAGGGCAATCCGACCGGCCAGCCAAGCCGCATGTTCACCAAGGACATCGGCGGTTTCGGCGAGGGCGTCGACGTGTCGATCAAGAGCGTGCTCGACGAGGCCGGCGTCGATACGGCCAGCCTGGAGACGGGGCGTTTTTCCTGTCCCTCGGCCGACAGCCTGAATGTCTGCCGCAGCCAGCTCACCAACAAGGTCAAGTTCGGCGAGGTCGGCGACTATCTCGGCAATTTCAACCAGGCAATGACACTGAACGCGATCGGCAAGTTCGATTATTCCTGGGCCGACGACCAGGGCAATGTCTTCCAGCAGAGCGAGCCCTTCCGTGCCCAGATGACCATGGCGGTCTTCGAGATTCCCGAATCGATGGCCGAATGCGGTGATGGCGGTGGCGGCAACCCCGAAGCGATGCGCTACCAGAACATCGAATTCCCGATCGGCAAGCATGACTACACGATCGCCATGCCGGTGCGCGGCAACAAGAATATCAGCGCCTATACGGCGCGGCTGAAGATGTGGTCGGCGATGTCATCGATCCATCGTTTCAGCATCGCCGCGCATTTTGCCGACGGCAGCGTGCGCGAGAGCAAGCCGGTTACCTTCTTCTATTTCCGGCCGAAGCAGTCGCTGTTCGAGACCAGGACCGAACCGGCGTCGTGCTATCTGCCCCGCCAGATGGGCAGTTGCTAACGTACATACCTTGGTCGGGCGCTACTTTCGGCCCATCTCGAAATAGTTGGGCAGCGGGATCAGGCGGGTGAAGATCGTACCTTGCGCAAAAACCCGCAGTTCCAGCATCGATCCTGACGAGCGTTGCGCGCTCTGGTCGAACAGGAAATTGCCGAGCGAATAGACCTCGGCCACATCGCCGCCGGCAAGCGAGACGACCGCCTCGCTCGACACATGCGGATGGCCGCCGACAATGGCCGAGACGCCGCGCAGGCGCATCTGGTCGGCAAGCATGTCCTCGCGCGGCGACGGTTCTGTCTTGTACTCACGGCCCCAATGAACGAAGGCGACCACCGGACGCTGCGCATTGTCGTGCAGCAGCCGGTCGAGCAAGGCAGGGGTCAAGAGGTCGGTGTTCTTCGAGCCGTTGGTGTCGATGTCGGTGAGGCCGACGAGATCGAGATCGGCAAGCGCCAGCGCTTCTCCCTGGCCGAAATGCGGGATGCCGGCCGCGTCCAGGGCGCGCAGCGTCTCGGCATAGCCTGATGGGCCGAGATCGTAGGCGTGATTGTTGGCGAGGCCGACGCCGGCGACATGCAGCCGCTTCAGCATGCTGGTGGCGAGGTCCTCCGGCATGGCCAGCGTCATGTCGTCGATCGCTTCCGGCACGTTGGGCAGGATGACACCCTCGAGATTGACGATCAGCGGCCGCGATCCTGTCAGCGCCAGGATGCTGTCGACGATCTTGTCGGCAACGGTGTCGCGCAGCAGGATCTTCTTCATGGCGCGGCCGAAATTCACGTCGCCGGCGAGATAGTAGATCCTGTCCTTTGGCCGCGCCGGGTTGTTGAAGCCGGGGCCGAAGGCCCCGAACAGCGCCACCACATAGCTGGTGGTCCGCTCGACATAGTCGGACGTGTGTTCCTGCGAGTTCTCGTTGGCCACAACCAGCGGCTGGGCGCCGAACAATTCGCGCTGCAGCCTGGTCTGGATGTAGAGCGCGCCGACGGAATCGGCATGATCGGGCTGGCGCAATGCCGCGATGCCGTCGAGCGAGCCTGCGGCCAGCATGTTCAGCGTCTGCTGGTCGAAACGCCTGGAATCATGCTGCGGCAGATAGTGTGAGAAGTCGGTGGATTCGACGATCAGCGTGTCCCGGTCGACGATGGCTTTGAGCGCCTCGGCCAGCCTGTCCCAGTCGCCGCGTTTCGCCTTCACCGACATCGCCACCGGCACGATCTTCGCCTCGGGGAAATAGTGATGCAGGAACGGCAGCATGGCGCGCACGCCATGTTCCTTGTCGAACAGGCAGGACTCTTCGACCATGTCGCCATGTGCTTCCAGAATGCGCACCGCATCGCTGTCGGCAGCCACGGGGCCAAGCACGGTGTCGAAGCCGCGCGCCGTGGTGGCGTAGAGCTTGTGCGTCTTGTGGAAATGGTCCGGCGACAGGATGACGATGCGCTTGTAGCGGAAGCCGGACGCGGCCCGGAAACCAAGCGCCACGAGGTCGGCGGCCAGCAGATGATGCGGCACCGTGATGCCGGTCAGCCGCTGGTTGGATGGCTCGACATCGGCGACGTTGGCGATGGCATCCCGGAAGAGCGTCGCGTCGTCGTAGAAAGGCGGAAAGTTCTCTGCGCCGGGTGGGCAGACGACAGGGGCGGCGAAGGTGGGGAGAGGCAGCGTGAGGAGGAATAGCAGCATTGCCGCGATACCGGGCCACGATCGCGCGAGGGGGGTGCCTTGGCGCAGGCCCGACCTCCTCACGGCTCGGCCAACACGATGTTCTCCACGCCGCCGACATAGTAGAACGGCTTCTGCTTCGACGCGGTCAGTCGCACCACCTCGCGCGAAATGAAATCGGCAAGCCCGAACAGCGTCACACCACCATCAGATGTTCTTGCCTTGCCGCGCAGGCCTTCGAGGATCGAATAGGTGAAGACGCCGTGGCCGAGCTCCGGCAGTTCCGCGGCGGTGTTGTTGGCGGCGGTGGCTGAAAAGACAACGATGCGTGCGTCCTGCGCATCCTTTTCCAGGCGGGGGTTGAAGGCGTTGGCGGCGTGGCAGGTGTCGAGCAGCATGAAGCGCATGCCCTTGGCCCGCTCGACCGATTTCTGGATGTCACCCCAGTCGACAAGCGAGGAGCGCTTCCAGCGATCGGCATCCTGTTTGCGGCCGTCGGTCGGGATGAAATAGTAGTCCTCGTCGATGTTGATGCCATGGCCGGCGACGAAGACGATGGTGGTGTCGTGCTCACCGGGCTTGTCGAGGAAATCGGCAAGCTGGTCGTCGATCGTGTGCGAATCCGGCTCCATGATGGTGTCGGCGCTGGCGACCGTGTAGGTCTGCTGGGCCTTGTCGGGGCTCTCGTCGAGCGCCTCGCGATTGACCAGAACCAGCGATTCCATCGACGAGAACAAGGGCGCCGATTTCTGTGCGACCACCTTGAGGAATTCGGTGGCATCGTCGACGGGGTAGCGCAAATCGCAGGCGCGGCCGGAACAGGCATCGGTCAGGAACGGATATTTGTCGACGCCGATGACCGCGACATAAAGCTTGCCCTTGGGCTCGGCCTTCTCGGTCTTTCTCGCCAGCGTCGTCACGCTGCGCTCGGTCAGATAGCCATACTCGTTGGTGCCGGTGATGCGGATGGTGTTTTGGCCATCCTCGACCGGCACCTCGACGATGGTGCTGTTGCCGTCCGCCGAGCGCGTGGTGATGTCGCCGACATTGCGGCTGTTCGACAGGATCGAGAAGCCGGCGACATCGGTGCCGGCTTCCTTGGCGCCTGTTATCTCGACGGCGACGTAACCGTCGCGAACCTTGCTCTGGTCGGTGGCGAGGCGGATGCCGAATTCCGGCGGCTTGCGCTGCAGGAGCTTCCGCAGCTCGTTGTCGACGCCCGGCCGCATCTCCTTCACCGCCTGTTTGGCGCTGCGCAGGATGATGGCGCGGCGCACCATTTCCGGGCTCCAGAGATATTTCTTCAACTGGCCGGCGCGGATGAAGCGGCCTTCATGGTCGCGGCCCTGATTGACCTGCCAGCCGATCAGCTTGTCGCCCTCGTCGGAGGAATAATAGTAGCCCTGCGGCATCCAGGCGATCCATTGCGAGCCGGCAAAGAACATCGACACGATCAGCTCGTGCGTCTTCAGGTTCCACAGCCTCACTGTCTGGTCGGCACTGCCGGTGACCAGGAGGCCGGCCTTCTCCGACGCGACCATGGCATTGATTTCGCCGGTATGGCCGGTGAATTCACCAGTGACCCTGGCGGTCGCGGCCTTGTATTCCAGCAACGTGCCGTCATTGCCGCCGGTGATCAGGCCAAGCCCGTTGTCGATCAGCGTGAAGGCTGAATGGACAAAGCCGTTGGTGGCATCGTTCTCGATCGAGCGCACCATCTTGCCGCCATTGGCGATCTCCAGCACCGCATTCTCCAGCGCGTCCTTGCCGCCCGCCGTGGCGTGCAGCGACCACTGGCCGTCGGCAAGTGCTGCACGGGCAAACGAGCCGGGCTCGATGAGGGGCTGAGGGTCATCGAAGAACCGCTCGGTGGTCGGCAGTTCCAGCCTCTTGTCCAATGCGCCCAGCTGCTCCGGGCAAGCCACGCGCTCGGGGCAGGGGTTGGCATTGCCCCAGGCGATGACGCCGTTTGTCGGATCGACGCCGATCGCGGTCACCGGTTCGCCCAAACCCTGCAGCAAGGCCTTGCGTTCGCCGTTCGCCGGATCCCAGACCTGGATGGCATTGCGGGTGCCGCCGGCGGTCGCCACCAGCGAGCCGTCGGCATTGGCGGCGCTGGCATAGACGCTGCCGTCATGGCCGCTGTAGTCGAGCAGCTTCTCGCCGGTGTCGGTGTTCCAGACGGTGGAGCGGTGCTTGTCGGCACAGCGATAGCCGCAGGATGCGACCAGCCGTGACCCCTTTGCAAAAGTCAGCGAGCCGATGAGGAAATCCTGTTTCGGCATGGCGCGCACCAGCGTGCCGTCGGCGGTGCGCCAAAGCTGGACCTGCCCGTCCTTGCTGCCGGTGGCGAACAGGCTGCCGTCCTGCGAGGCGGCCAGCGCCAGGACGCTGACGTCCCGCAATTGTTCGGCCTCATCAGGCAAGGCAATTTCCTCGCCCTTGGCGACATCCCAGAGCCGGATGCCGTTGTCGGTCGTCGTTGCCGCCAGCCGGGTTCCCGCGGCGCCGAAGGCCAGCTTGTCGATGTGCCAGGAATCGGCATCGAGCTTCCTGTCCAGCGTCCAGCCGTTCGCGGACTTGTCGTCGAGCCGCCAGAGATAGACGATGCCGTCGCCACCACCGGCAGCCAGGGTCTTGCCATCGGGAGAGAAGGCGAGATCATAGGTCGCGTAGTCGGCGGCCTTGAGCACGGCCTTGATCTTGCCGGTGGCGAAGTCGAACAGTCTGATGTCGCCATAGGGCGGCTTGTCACCGAGGCCGGCGCCGAAATAGCCGCCGGCGGCGATCGTCTTGCCGTCCGGCGAGACCGTGACCGCGAAGATCTTGCCGTCGCTGCCACTGCCGAGATAGCCGCGTATGGTGCGTAGCGTCACCCCGCTCTGCCAATCCCAGATGCGGATGGTCTTGTCGTCGGATGCCGAGACGAGATCCTCGCCGTCAGGAGTGAAGGTGAGGTCGGCAATCCGTGCCGTATGGCCTCCGGTATCGAGGTCGAGGTGGAAATCCGGGTCGTCCTCGGCGCGGGCGGCCGGGGCCGTGAGCAACGCTCCAGCCATGGCCAACCAGCAGCAGGCACGCATGAGGCGGACGCTGATCCCGGCCTTTCCCATCGCTATTTGGCTTCAGCCGCCGGTTGCCCATTGCGAACATAAGCCTCGATCGCCGTGGCGAAAGTAGGCGAACCCGCCTTGCGCTGCTTGTCGATATAGCCGGCAAAATAACTCCAGAACGAGACGGCATAGTCACGGAAATAAGCATCGGTGACCTTGCGCGAACACAGGTCTCCATCGACGCAAAAGGATAGACGGTTGAGGAAGTAGACGATGCGGTCGAAATTCTCGCCGAAATCGGCAAGCGGCATATCGCCACCGGAGGCTGTCATCGCCTCGATGCCGATGCGTTGCCGGAAAATCTGTTCTTCTGTAGGCGAGGGGTTGGCGCTGAGCAGATTGTCGTATTTGGCGTTGAGGGCAGAGAGACGATCTTTCAAGGCCCGCTGCGCCTGCTGGTAGTCCTTGGTTTCCCAGAGCTCGACCAGCGACATGGTCTGTTCGACGCGCTTCTGTTCCTGGTTGGCCAGGAACTGGTAGACCGAGAATGCCAGGGTGAAGATGATGGCGAAACGCACCAGCATGCCGGACCAGGCATAGACGAGCATGCGCCAGTCGCGATCGGTGAAGGGATTGCTCTCCTTCTTGATCTCATGGCTGCTTGGCCAGGGGAAACCTTCCGTGGTCTCCGGCAGCGTCTGCTTCGCCTCCGGCGCCTTGGCGGGCGCGGCCGCCTGTGTCTGCTTTGTCGTGTTTGTCGTGCCCCCCGGCTTCTTCATTTGCAGCTGTCCAGTTCGATGGTGGCGGACGGATCAAGCACGATGCCCGGCGCCTCAAGCTGCTTTTTCAGGCATGCGAGCTGCGGGCGCGAAACAATGAACTGCACATCCGGCTCCGCCGGCGCCTTGTTGGGCGACGGCAAGGCTTCGACCACGCCGCGTGAGGCACAGCTCGAGAGATCGACCACCACCGCGTCACTGCTGGTCTTGGCGAACTGGTCGTACTGGTCGAGGAAGCACGTTGCCAGTTCCGAATTGATGACCACCTGCTTGGCGCAGAGGCCACAGCTGTCCTGAGCCGAGGCATTGGCAATCAGCAACAGGCCGCCGGCAAGTCCGGCAACCGTTCCGCGCCAGGAGAAAATAAAGTTCGTCACAATCGATCCTATCTGCTTCATCCGGTCGCTGGCTCCTGGCCGCGGCCGGGAATGTTCTCATATCGCGCCAATCGCGCAAGAGCCGGCACCAGGGCCGTGCGACCCGGTGGCGGAGCTCAGGCGCGCGGCACCGTCTCCATTGGGAAGATCATCACCGCGCCCTTGGGGCCGCCCTTGTCGGCAAGCCGCATCACCGAGCGGGTCGGCGGCGCCATGCCGATATCGGCGAGCATGTCGGAGAAGCTGGCGGGGCCGAGGCCGCGCGTTATCGACGTGACGCCTTCCTGCGCCAGGAAGCTCAGATCTTCCTTCTCGCTTTCCGGCGGCGCCTCGGTCAGCACCGCGATCATCCGCTCCATGCCGAAGCTGGTGTCGGTGAAGGCGAGCAGCCCTTCCTCCAGCGTGGCCCGCGGCGCCAGGCGCTCGGCGACGATGTGGGTGATCGAATAATCGCTGCCGACATAGAGTACGTTGATGTCGACCAACTGGTCCGAGCTGTTCTTGGCCAGCACATGCACCTCATCGCCGGGCGAGACGCGCGGCACCGCCGAAGCCTGCAACGGTTCGAGCCCACCCTTGTCACGGCGCTTGACCTGGAACTGGACGTCGACATCCTCGGGCTTGTAGTCGGAGGCCACCGCCAGCCGCGAGAGGCCGGTGGCGCGGAAGATGGTGCGCAAATTCCTGGTCGTGGCGTCGACCAGCTTCTGGCGGTCGTCGCGATGGATGATGACCAGAGGCGGCTTGCTGCCGTCCTTCAAGGTCACGTCGCCGGACGCCGGCAAGAACCACAGCGCCGGTTTGTCGGTGGCGTCCCCGGCGGCGCCTGCAATGGCATTCTCGCGCATCACGGCGAAGCGCAATTCGGCGCTCTTGCCGGGATCGACCAGTTCTATGTTGAAACCGGTTTCCTTGGCTGCTGCCAGTTCGTCCAGAACCGAATTGACCAGCGTGGTTTCCTCCTCCAGTCCCTTGGTCGCGGCCGGCCGCGCCACGGTGAGCTTGTAGTCGACGGCGATCTCCGCCACCCGCGCATAGGCGTTGGCGGGAATGTCGGCGAGCTTCAGCGCAGGCTTCTTCTCGAACTCGACCGGCTTGACCTGGCTCTCCAGGTTCCTTGCCGACCGCACTTCGAGATAGCCGACGGCGTCGGACAGCGACGACAGTGCCGAGGGCAGGATGGCAAGCTTGCTGCCGGGCGTCAGGCGATGCAGCAGCCCGGCGGCGATGGTCGCCTCACCATCCTTGACGACGATGGGCCACTGCATGACCGCTTCTGTCTTGTCGGTGCCGAAGACGCGCGCGTCGAGTTCGCCCTCGAACAGCGGCGTCGGCCGGGTGCGGCTGTCGGCCGAATATTGCTGCAGAACCGCCTGGCCAAGCTGGCGATAGGTGACGTTGGGGTTTTCGGCGAGCTTCGACAGGATGGTGAAGGTGAAAAGGCCAAAGCGTGGCGCGTCCGCCGTACCCTTGGGCAGCGGCATCTCCGGCGTCGTCTCCACCGTTTGCGCGGCGTAGAAGGCGACCAGCTTGCCCTTGGTGATCGGCTCGCCGCCGGTCGGCGTCAGGTTGAAGGCGGGCTTGCGCGCGCCATTCTCGTCAAGGCCCCGCGATGCGCTTACGACCGTGTCCTCATAGGTCTTGATGGCCGCCGCCCTTGCGGCCTCGTCGCCGCCGACCAGATCAGCGAATTCGACCTTGCGCTCCAGCTCGTCATCGACCTCGGCGGCACGGGTCGCAGTGCCGGAATGGCAGCAGTCGAACACGACCCAGACAAACGCGCCCTTGTCGCGGATGGCGTCGAGCGCGTCGCCGATCTCATTGTCGACCAGCGCGTTCGGCACGCCGGCGTCGCGGTTGACCCACTTCTCGATGTCGACCGGCAGGAAAATCTCGTCGAGCCCGTCGGTCTCGTTGCCCTTGACCATTTCAGGCTGCTGGGCGCCGTGGCCCGACAGATGCAGATAAACGAAATCGTCGCGCTGAACCTTGGCCGCAAGTTCGGCGAGTGCCGCCTTGATCGCCGCATGGGTCGGCAAATCTTTGGCACCGGGCACATCCTTGGCGAGCAGCGTGACGTTCTCCGGCGCGAACCGCACCGGGTCCGGCACGTTTTTCAGCAGATACTCGTGCACCAGGCCGGCATCGTTCTTCGGTCCGATCAGCCAGTTCCTCTGCGGCAGGGCAGGATATTCGGTGCAGGCGACCAGCAGCGCATGGTAGGTGCGCGATGCCGCCAATGCTCGGAACGATACCGCACCGGCCGCCATCAGCGCCGACGTGCCGACAAGCAGCGTCCGGCGTGTCAATTTGATCATATTGCTTCCCCAAGCCCGATCGAATTTCCCAAGCGAGATTACCCTCGTCGAGGATTTTGTCAGTATTTTGAATGTCGCCGCGCCATCAGGCCCGCCATCATCAAATGTGCCGGAACGTCGTCGATTGGTCCTGGACAACAACAGAAGAGTAGCAAAGACGACGGTTCGTCGCTATCTGAATGGAATCGGGCCGTTTGCACCGGCAAACAGCCTGGGGATGGCGCAGAACAAGTTGGAACAGGACCATGGCTGCGAGGGATGTGCTGACGAAAAACCAGTTGTGCGTGCTCGAGAAGCTCGAGACCGCCAGCGGGCCGCTCAGCGCCTACACCTTGCTTGATCAGCTGCGCGAGCGCGGTTTTCGCGCGCCGCTGCAGGTCTATCGGGCGCTCGACACGCTGGTGAAGTCAGGCTTTGTCCACCGGCTGGAAAGCATCAATTCCTTCGTCGCCTGCGCCGAACCGCACGACCACAGCCATTCGATGACCGCCTTCGCAATCTGCGACACATGCGGGCAGGTGAACGAAATGTCGGATCACGACGTCGACCACCGGCTGAACGAATGGGTGAGTTCGACCGGCTTCGCCGCCAAGAAGGCGGTGATCGAGTTTCGCGGGACGTGTGCCAAGTGCCGGGCTGCTGCCTAAGACCTTCGCTTCGTCATCCTATGGCGGAGTGAACGCGAAGCGGAGCGGAGACCCTAGGATCCATTCCGTTACATTTCCGACGGTTGCAGCGGTGCAGAATAAATCTCCACAGCCTCGACGCTCATGCGTCGCGGCATGGATCCTAGGGTCTGCGCCGCGTCGCTGCGCTCCTTGCTTCGCCTAGGATGACGAAGCGAAGAGCGCTAATGAGCCTCGTCCCAGTTGTTGGCCGCGCGGGCGTCGACGTGCAGCGGCACCGACATCGATACGGCCGGCATCGCCGCGTTTTCCATGACATGGCGCACGACGGGAATCGTCGCCTCGACTTCCGCTTCGACCGTTTCGAAGATCAGTTCGTCATGTACCTGCAGGAGCATGCGGGCCGACAGTTTGGCCTTCTCCAGTGCTTCCTCCATGCGCACCATGGCGCGGCGGATGATGTCGGCTGCGGTGCCTTGCAGGCGGGCGTTGATCGAGGCGCGCTCGTTGAACGCGCGCAGCGACGGATTGGACGAGCGGATATCGGGATAATGGATGCGGCGGCCGAAGATCGTTTCGACGAAGCCATGCTCGCGGGCATAGGCCTTGGTCTCCTCGATATAATCGCGGATGCCGGGGAAGCGCTCGAAGTACTTCTTGATATAATTGCTGGCTTCCTCGCGCGGGATCGACAGCTGGTTGGCGAGGCCGAAGGCCGAGATGCCGTAGATGATGCCGAAGTTGATCGCCTTGGCGCGGCGGCGTATCTCGGAAGGCATGCCTTCCACGGGAACGTTGAACATTTCCGAAGCGGTGATGGCGTGGATATCGGCGCCATCGGCGAAAGCCTGCCGCAGCTGCGGGATCTCGGCGACATGGGCAAGCACGCGCAGTTCGATCTGGCTGTAGTCGGCCGAGACCAGCCGGTTGCCCTTGTCGGCGATGAAGGCGGTCCTGATCTTGCGGCCTTCGGCGGTGCGCACCGGAATGTTCTGCAGGTTGGGGTCGGAGGATGACAGCCGGCCCGTCGTCGTCGCGGCCAGCGCGTAGGAGGTGTGGACGCGCTTGGTGTCGGGATGGATGAAGCCTGGCAGCGCATCGGTATAGGTCGATTTCAGCTTGGTGAGCTGGCGCCAGTCGACGATCTTGCGCGGCAGTTCGTGGCCTTCGGCGGCAAGGTCTTCCAGCAGTTGCGCCGAGGTCGACCATTGCCCGGTTTTGGTCTTGGAGCCGCCGGGCAGGCCCATGCGGCCGAACAGGATGTCGCCGAGCTGCTTGGGCGAGCCGATGTTGATGCGTTCGCCGATGAGCTGGTAGATTTCCTCTTCGAGCCGGGCAGCACCTTGCGCCAGTTCACCCGACAGCCTGGACAGGATCTGCCGGTCGACGGAGATGCCGCGCTGTTCCATGCGCGCCAGCACCGGCACCAGCGGCCGCTCCAGCCGCTCATAGACCGAGACCAGGCCCTTGGCGGCAAGCCGGGGCTTCAGCACCAGCCACAGCCGCAGCGTCACATCGGCGTCTTCGGCGGCGTGCGCGGTCGCTCTGTCGATGTCGACCTGGTCGAAACCGACCGAGCTCTTGCCGGAGCCGGTCACGTCCTTGAGCTGGAGCGGGGTGTGGCCAAGCCATTTCTCGGCCAGCGCGTCCATGCCGTGACCATGCGGGGTGCCGGCATCGAGCACGTAGGAGATCAGCATGGTGTCGTCGAACGGCGCGACATCGATGCCGTAGCGGCTCATGATGACCAGGTCGTATTTCAGGTTCTGCGCGATCTTGAGGACCGATTTGTCCTCGAGCAGCGGTTTCAGCACCGCCAGCGCCTCGCGAAGCAGAATCTGGTTCTCGAGCGTGCCGCCACCGAGCAGGTCACCATTGCCGCTCTTGTGAGCAAAGGGAATATAGGCGGCGCGGCCCGGCGCCGTGGCTATCGCCATGCCGATCAGTTCGGCCTGCATCGGATCGGCTGATGTCGCCCGGACGTCGAAGGCCGTGACGCCAGCCTCCCGCGCCTCGGCGACCCAGGCCTTCAAGGTCGCGATATCGCGAATGCAGAGATAGGCTGATGTGTCGATCTTGCCGGCCGCCGCACGCTCCAGTCGCAGGGCCGAGAGCAGGGAAGGGGTATCGCCTTGCTTCGCCTTGTCCGGTGTGGCGGTTGCCTCTCCGTTGGCCTGGCCCGTCTCGGCACCGCTCCGGGCCACAACCGGCGATCCGGCGCCCACATCGGGGCCATGTGCGTTGTCGGCGCGCTCGACGGTCACCGCGACGGCCTGGACGTCGCCTGCCTCGGTGCCGGTCGCTTCCGCCACGCGGCGGGTCAGCGAGGTGAATTCCATGGTCTTCAAGAAGCCGATCAGCTTCGGCCCGTCCGGCGCATGGAGGACGAAATCGTCCAGCCCCTCGGTCACCGGCACGTCGTTCTTCAGCGTCACCAATTGGCGCGAGATCAGCGCCTTGTCGGTATTGGCGATGATCGATTCGCGCCTCTTGTCCTGCTTGATCTCCCCGGCGCGGGCCAGCAGCCCGTCGAGGTCGCCGAACTGCTCCAGCAACTGCGCCGCCGTCTTCGGGCCGATGCCCGGCACACCGGGCACATTGTCGACGGAGTCGCCGGTGAGAGCCTGCAGATCGACCATCTTTTCCGGCGGCACCCCCCATTTCTCGATGACTTCGGGAATGCCGATCTGGCGGTCCTTCATCGGGTCGTACATGCCGACCGTATCGCCGACCAGTTGCATCAGGTCCTTGTCGGAGGAGATGATGGTGGTGTCGCCGCCGGCTTCGCAAGCCAGCCGGCAATAGGTGGCGATGAGATCGTCGGCCTCGAAGCCCTCCATCTCGATGCAGGGCAGGTTGAACGCCTTGGTCGCCTGGCGGATCAGGCCGAATTGCGGGATCAGGTCCTCGGGCGGCGCCGAACGGTTGGCCTTGTATTCGGGGTAGAGATCGTTGCGGAAGGTTTTCGACGAATAGTCGAAGATGACCGCGAAATGCGTCGGCACAATGCCTACATCGGTGTTGCGGGCATCCTGCATCAGCTTCCACAGCATGTTGCAGAAACCGGAAACGGCGCCGACCGGCAGGCCGTCGGACTTGCGGGTCAGCGGCGGCAGGGCATGATAGGCCCGGAAGATGTAACCGGAACCGTCGATGAGGAAGAGATGGTCGCCTTTTTTCATGCCGGCAGGGATAGCGCGGCGCGATGGCTTGGTCCATGCCAAAGACATCGCCGGATATCGGTTCCGTCAACACCCTGACAGATTGGGTCATACAAATCCGCTCACGGGCACGTTACAAAAGTGTAACGTTGATGCCCTTGAATCGCCACCTTCACAGACCCAAATACACGTCATCGGCAGTTTTCGCCGAAGTCCGGAGCAAGGCCCGTCCCCCGCCTATCCCGGACAACTGCGGCAGCCTATCCCCCCTCTCCGGGCTGCCGCATCGTTTCGAGTACGAGACCGCCGTGGTTCCCCCTCCACCACGGCGGTCTTTTTTATCTTGCGGCGGCTGTTCCGGGCCGTGGTCCAATAGTCCCGGGCTTTTCGTTTCGCCGCTCTGCCTTTACGGTTCCGGCACTGAATCGAAAGGCTTTCCAAATGTCCGCAGTTTCCCCCGTCCTCGACCGCCTCGACCAGAATCTCGACCAGAGCCTGGAACGCCTGTTCGGCCTGCTCAGGATCAAGTCGATCTCCACCGATCCCGCCTATGCCGCCGACTGCCGCAAGGCGGCGGAATGGCTGGTGGCGGAGCTCAAGCTGATCGGCTTCGATGCCAGCGTGCGCAACACGCCAGGACATCCGATGGTGGTTGCGCATCATGACGGGCCGGCTGGTTCGCCGCATGTGCTGTTCTATGGCCATTACGACGTGCAGCCCGTCGATCCGATCGAACTCTGGGAAAACGATCCGTTCGCGCCAGCGATCAAGGAGGTCGGACCCGACCACAAGGTGATCACAGGGCGAGGCTCGGCTGACGACAAGGGCCAGTTGATGACTTTTGTCGAGGCTTGCCGCGCCTGGAAGCAGGTGCATGGCAGCCTGCCGTGCCGTATCACCATCCTGTTCGAGGGTGAGGAGGAATCCGGCTCGCCGTCGCTGAAACCGTTCCTCGAAGCCAATGCCGAAGAGCTCAAGGCCGACTTCGCGCTGGTCTGCGATACCGGCATGTGGAACCGTGACACGCCATCGATCTGCGTCGGACTGCGCGGGCTGGTCGGCGAGGAGATCATGGTGAAGGCCGCCGACCGCGACCTACATTCGGGGCTCTATGGCGGTGCCGCCGCCAACCCGATCCGCATCCTGGCGAAGGTGCTGGCCGACATCCACGACAAGGATGGCCACATCACCATTCCGGGTTTCTATGACGGTGTCGAGGAGACGCCGTCGCAGGTGCTGAAATCCTGGGAGACGCTCGGCGAGACGGCCGAGACCTTCCTTGGGCCTGTCGGCCTGTCGATCCCATCAGGCGAAAAGGGCCGCTCGGTGCTGGAATTGACCTGGGCGCGGCCGACAGCCGAGTTCAATGGCATCATTGGCGGCTACACCGGCAAGGGGTTCAAGACCGTGATCGCGGCGGAAGCCTCCGCCAAGGTGTCGTTCCGCCTCGTCCACAAGCAGGATCCAAAGAAAATCCGCGCCGCCTTCCGCAAGTTCGTCGAAGACCGCATCCCGGCCGACTGTTCGGTCGAATTCCACGCCCATGGCGGTTCGCCGGCAATCCAGCTTTCCTACGATTCGCCGTTCCTGGCCAAGGCCAAGAATGCGCTGTCCGACGAATGGCCCAAGCCCGCGGTGACGACCGGCAGCGGCGGCTCTATTCCCGTGGTCGGCGACTTCCAGACCTATCTCGGCATGGAATCGCTGCTGGTCGGGTTCGGCCTTGACGACGACCGCATCCACTCGCCCAACGAGAAATACGAGCTGAACTCCTTCCACAAGGGTCAGCGCTCCTGGGCCCGCATTCTGGACGCGCTGGCGCGCTGAGCGGCGGGAAAGTCGTTTTCCTGTTGATTTTTCACCGGATCGCGGCGAGGACGGGATACGCCGCGACCGGAGAAGACAATGGCCGACATTCGTTTCCACAAGCATGATCTGCCCGACCTTTCGCATTACAATGTCGGGGCGGTGGCCATCGACACCGAGACGCTGGGCCTGAACCCGCATCGCGACCGGCTCTGCGTGGTGCAGATTTCGCCTGGCGACGGCAGCGCCGACGTCATCCAGATCGCACCCGGCCAGAAGAAGGCGCCGAACCTCGTCAGCCTGCTCAGGAGCCGCAGCGTGACGAAGCTGTTCCACTACGGGCGCTTCGATCTCGCCGTGCTTTACAATGCCTTCGGGGTGATGGCTGAGCCGGTGTTCTGCACCAAGATCGCGTCGCGGCTGACGCGCACCTATACCGACCGTCACGGACTGAAGGACATCTGCTTCGAGTTGCTCGGCGTCGGCCTGTCCAAGGCGCAGCAATCGTCGGACTGGGCGGCCGAGACGCTGTCGCCCGAGCAGCTCGAATATGCCGCTTCCGATGTGCTCTACCTGCACCGGCTGCGCGACGTGCTGGCTGGGCGGTTGGCGCGCGACAGGCGGACAAAGGAAGCCGATGCCTGCTTCCGCTTCCTGCCGACGCGGGCCAAGCTTGACCTGATGGGCTGGGACGAAGAGGATATCTTCGCTCACAGCTGACCGCCTTCGCGACGATCCGCGCCCAGCGGCCGGTTGGGAACCAGATGCGAGCCGTCGCGTTCTGTCGGCTCGAATTACTTGCCTTCGCGATTCCGGACGGAATACCGCTACGCACTTCCCGGAATTGCTCGAAAAGGGGACGAAATGGTGGACAGGAAGCCGATATCGACCGCGCCGACCGATGGCTCCAAGGTCACCATCACCTGGAAGGACAGCGACGGCGTGCTCAACGAATCCATCGGGCAATACCGCGATGACGGCTGGTGGGTCTATACCGACAGCCATACGCAAAAGAAGGTCGAGCCGACCAGCTGGCGGCCGACTTCCAGCGACGACGACGATCAATGAGCGCCGCTGGCGGGGCCAGCTGCTTTCGAATAGCCTGAAGCCGTTGATATCGGGGCCGATTCGGAGCCTTCCGCTCCGCGCTCGCCCTCTTGCTCGGAGGAAATCGCCATGGGCGTCGAAAGTCTTCTCGTCTTCATCATCATTGGTGCCATCGCTGGCTGGCTTGCCGGTCTCATCGTTTCCGGTTTCGGCTTCGGCTTGGTCGGCAACATCATCGTCGGCATCGTCGGCGCCTTAATCGCCGGCTGGCTGTTCCCGCGGATCGGTTTCTCCATCGGCGGCGGAATCATCGCTTCCATCATCCACGCCACGATCGGCGCCATCATCCTTTTGGTGCTGGTCAAGGTTCTGAAGCGAGCCTGAGGCTCGAAACGACAAAGGGCGCGCCATGAAGCAGAACACACTCTACCTCCTCATTGGCGCGCTCGTCGTCGTTGTCATCGCGCTTGGCGCCTATGTCTACCGCGAGCAAACGAAGCCGAAAGGCGTCGAGCTCAAGATCGACGACAAGGGCATTTCGATCCAGCAGAACTGAGCCAGCCGCCGGTTTGGGTGGCCTATCGCTTGACACTGGCGAAGGCTATTGGCTTAGGCCGCAAGGCCACGCCCAAGAAGGCTCCGGCCAAGCGGAAGGCGAAGGCGTAGTCCGCGATCACGGCATAACTTCCAGTCCGATCGGCCATCTTGCGATTGCTCTTCGCCGGATGCATTCTCCCTGCGTCATGCCACAGCAAGAATTCCTCAATCATCGGTTGGAATGCCCCTTCTGCCTGACAATAAGGCTGCGCATCCCGCACGACGCGAAGCCGGAGACGCACATTGTTTGCGCTGACTGTGGCGAGTTCCTAGGAACATGGGACGATCTGCTCACGGACTTTGAAAAGCAGGGCGGGCACAATGGTGTGTTCCGCCTCGACAAGGGTCGTATCAAGCGGATCGAGTAGACGGCTAGTGGCCCTTGCCTGCGATTTATGGCGCTCTACATTTGCTGCGCGGCGGACCTGAGCGGTTCGTCTGGCCGGCGCCACTCAGGCAACCTATCAAATGACAGGCGCCGGCCAACTCCCATTTAGCGCTGAGCGTTTTTCGCATTACATGCCATGGTCGTATCGCACGGCGGGCTGGGGGTTTTGTTGGGGCTGCAGCCTGCCGTCGCTGTCTCTATACGAACAGCCGGCCGACATAGGTTGTAGCCGGCCTGTCGATCATTCCTTCCCGTCCTTCATTTGCATGCTTCGCATATATTGGAGGGGCGGATATATTCGCCAGCCGGCGCCCCTCGAAGACCCGTCGGTTAGGCCCGGTGCGCTACTGCCCCAAGTGTGTGCCAGGCCGCATCGAGGAGTTAACATGGAAGCGGTAGGCCTTTACCGATGCCCAGGAATTCCGCCGTTTGCCTGCTTCATGGAGCGGGGTAAGGCGAATTACATTGCCCAGGACGCCTATCGTGCCTTGGGGCACAAGCCAGACTTCGACGCGTTGCCATGGGAAGCAGAATACAGGGCTTCAAGACAAAAGGCCTGAGAACGAAGCTCGCCGAGCAGCGGCGATGGCTGCTTCAGGCGGCCCACGATGTCCTTTTCGGAATCGCGCGTACCAGCCAGGGCCGCCCACGTCTTACGGAGCTGTCGAGCAGGTCACCGGACGGGTGGTGAAAACCCGCCGGTCGAACCCAGCGGGCTGATTGGTGGATTAAGAAGATTGGTCTCAGCCCAGAATGACGGGCGGAGCTGACGGGCCAGCAACCACCCGAGAGAGGCGGTCCTTCTTGGTCAGGACCGGCTCTTCGTAGATTTTCTTCATGGGAATCCCCCGGTTGGCCCTCAAGCGGCAACGTGCATTGCGCCAACCGAACCGCCGGCGCGAGCCGATGGCTTAAATCAACCGATGCAAGGATGTGACGGCGTGCAGTTGGCCGTGACAACAGACAACTTGTCGCGCTTCACCAGCGCCGGCTTCACGTAGGTCTTCTTCATAGGATGTTCCCCGCTCTTAACCGGCCGATACATGCGTTCCGATGCTTGGGCTGTCAAGCCGACAGAAAAAGCCCGCCACCGCGAAAACGGCGACGGGCTCTTGTTTGTCCGCACGGCGGAGGGACACCGAGCACCTAACAAACTTGACAGGGCGTAATCGGTTCCAACAAAAAAGCCTGTGCCTGGAGGGAAGCAGCGGGCAAGTTTTGGGGAATGCTGATTGGAGGGGAACCGTCCAGTAAGAGGCCAACCACTGCGTGGTGGCTGGCCTCTCGGGAAGGCATAGGTGGGTTTAGAGCCTCGCCTTCCGCGCGAGTTTTTGCCGCAACTGTAAGAAGGCTGTCAATGCCAAAAACAGCGGCGGTTAGACCGCGAAATTCGGGGGTCGTCGCTCTTCCTTCGGCCATCTCTTGACGGAAAAAATCATCAGCCCCATATCGCCGTCGGGCGCTGACCGTTACGGTTCCGCCTTCATCAAACTCAATTGTTCGTTCGACTTGGAGGATCCTATGAACGATCGAATGTTCGACAGCCCTGTTTTCGTTCAGAGCGCGAATAGCTTCATACAGGAAATCGCAAACCTTGATGACGCTCTGGAGTTTCTTTACGAGTGGCCAAGAGACAGACGGGGGGCAATTTACGATACCGCTCTTCGCGCCTGTCAGAGGGCATTTGACAGCGGTTACCCTCTTTCAGCCGCCCGGCAGGCGTTTTGCGGCTTCGCTAAGTCAGCCAGGATTTATGAGGAAGTGACGGCCGCTTTGCCTTGGGCAACTTCGGGCAACCGAAGCCAAGGCGGCGGACTGGCCGCTTAAGGATGTTGCGGATCAGGAGGTTCGCAATGCTGTCCAAACCTTTTGAAAAACCGGTCATGGTGTGGGTTGGACTGGGCTTTCCGCGCCAGCTCAACACGGTAGCCGACGCCTATCAGTTCGTAGTCGAATGGTGCGGCAACAGTCCTGAACAGAAGGCGGCCATACGCGCTTGCAAAGCCGCCTTGGTCGGAGATATCGATCCGGAGATTGCACGGGGTGTCTTTGTAGCCTTCGCTCGCAAGAAAGACATTCTCATGGAGGCAGGCGCCATGCCTTCAGTTGTCGGAAAGCCAACTCCGAGCCACGTCTAGAGCAAGGAAAGGCGGTCGCCTTCTTTAGCGGCCGCCTTACTGTCCAGGAGGCCGGCATCAGTTCGCTCCGGCACGGTAACGGGAGCGGTAACGGGCGGTAACGCGGAAGATTGAAGCGCTTGATTAAACAGCGCTTTAATTTTTCCCGACTTAACCCGCCCTTAAATCGCCGCATCTACTCTTCAACTCGGACGCCATTGGCCCCGGGGATATCAAGCACAGCGCATGGCGAACCGCAGAGACAGCCGCATCGAGCCCAGTTTCGAGGGACCGCCACAGGCGCGATCCCAGCCGGGTCTTTCGGTGAGCGAGGAGGACCGCGTCGTGCCAAGCAACCGCAAAGCCTCCACCAAACGCAAATCGTCGAAGGCGAAATCGTCGCGCGGTGGGCGTGGCAGAAGCAGGCGCGGCCTGTTCGGCGTGCTCGGACGGCTGTTCTACTGGTGCTTCGTGCTCGCCATCTGGGGCGGCATCGCGGTAGCCGGCGTCGTCATCTACTACGGCGCCAAGATGCCGGCAGCCACGACCTGGTCGATCCCTGACCGCGCTCCCAACATCAAGATTGTTTCGGCCGATGGTCAGTTGCTCGCCAATCGCGGCATGAGCGGTGGTGAAGCCGTCGGCCTGCACGAAATGTCGCCCTATATTCCGGAAGCCGTCATCGCCATCGAGGATCGCCGGTTCTATTCGCATTTCGGTGTCGACCCGATCGGCCTGTCGCGCGCCATGGTGACGAACCTGCTCGGCGGGCATTTCTCGCAAGGCGGCTCGACGCTGACGCAGCAATTGGCGAAAAACCTGTTCCTGAAGCCCGACCGCACACTGGAGCGCAAGGTGCAGGAGGTGCTGCTGGCGCTGTGGCTGGAGCACAAGCACACCAAGGACCAGATCCTCGAAATGTACCTCAACCGGGTTTATTTCGGCTCCGGTGCCTATGGCGTCGAGGCGGCTTCGCGGCGTTATTTCGGCAAGAGCGCGCGCGACGTCACCCTGTCTGAAGCAGCCCTGCTAGCCGGCTTGCTGAAAGCGCCGTCGCGGTTGTCGCCGGCGCGCGATCCGAAGGCCGCCGAGGAACGTTCGCAGCTCGTGCTCGCCGCGATGCGCGAGGAGGGCAAGATCAGCGACAAGGAGCTGAAGACGGCGCTCAGCGCGCCGGCGACGCGCTCGCCGTCCTACTGGACCGGCTCGGAAAACTATGTCGCCGACGCCATCATGGAAGAACTGCCCGACCTGATCGGCGATGTGCGCGGCGATATCGTCATCGATTCTACGGTCGACCTGAACCTGCAGAAGCTTGCCGAGCAATCGATCCGCAAACTGATCGACGACAACGGCAAGAAGCTCAACGTCACCCAGGGCGCGCTTGTGTCGATCGACGATTCCGGCGCGGTGCGTGCCATGGTCGGTGGCTATGACTATTCGACCAGCCAGTTCGACCGCGCCTCGGAAGCGCGCCGCCAGCCCGGCTCGGCGTTCAAGCCGTTTGTCTATATGGCCGCCCTTGAGGCAGGCCGCACGCCCGACAGTGTGCGCAACGACGCGCCGATCAAGATCGGCAACTGGACACCCGACAATTACGGCGGCAAGTACTTTGGCAAGGTGACGCTGGCGACGGCGCTGGCCAAATCGCTGAACTCGGTCGCCGCGCAGCTGACGATGGAGGTCGGGCCGAACGCGGTGGTCGAGGCCGCGCACCGCATGGGCATCCAGTCCGATTTGCAGGCCAACACCTCGATTGCGCTCGGCACTTCGGAAGTGACGCCGCTTGAACTGACCTCGGCCTATGTGCCGTTCGCCAATGGCGGCTACAAGCCGGACATCCATTTCATCCGCCGCATCACCACTACCGAGGGCAAGGTGCTCTATGACAGCGGTGGCGGCAGCGCGCCGCGTGTCGTCAAGCCCGAGATCGTCGGCATGATGAATTCGATGATGATGGGCACGGTCGAGTTCGGCTCGGCAAAGAAGGCCGCCTTCGCCTGGCCGTCGGCAGGCAAGACCGGCACCAGCCAGAATTCGCGCGATGCCTGGTTCGTCGGCTACACCGCCAATCTCACCACCGGCGTGTGGTTCGGCAATGATGACGGCACGGCGATGAAGAAGGTGACCGGCGGCGCTCTGCCGGCGCAGGCCTGGCATGAGTTCATGGTCGCCGCGCATGAAGGCGTACCGGTGCGGCCGCTGCCCGGCACCTGGAAGTCGACGCCGGCCGATACAATCGTGCCCGACGACATACCTTCGGCCGACAACAACCAGCAGGCGCCGGTTCCGTCGGTATCCGTTGGCCAGCAGGCGCCGGCGCCGGCTGTTCCGCGAGCCGCTCCTGTTGCCCAGACACCAACGCCGGTCCGCGCGGTGCGTCCCGCCCAGACCGTCGATGCGGATGGCTTCGACATGCCTGCGGACAATGGCACAACCGCCTCGGTCGGGCATCCTGTGCCGCCAGGCAGTGTCGGCGGTCCGCTCAAGAAGAAGCGGACCTCGATCCTGGATATCCTGGGCGGCGGCTGATGCTGTCACCTGAGAGACGTCAATCCGCCTCTCGCCAGCGCCACGGTGTTCGGCTACACCTCCGGCCGGAGACCGCGACATGGCTGAACTCGACACCAGAAAAACCATTGTGCTGACCGGCGCCAGCCGCGGCATCGGCCACGCCACGGTCAAGCGCTTTTCGCGCGAGGGCTGGCGCGTCATCACCTGCTCGCGCCAGGCCTTCGCCGAGGATTGCCCGTGGCCGGCAGGGCCGGAGGACCACATCAAGGTCGATCTTGCCGATCAGGAAGATGTCGGCATCGCCGTCTCGGAAATCCGCCACCGGCTGGAAGCGCATGGCGGCCAGTTGCATGCGCTGGTCAACAATGCCGGCATCTCGCCCAAGCTCAAGGACGGCAACAGTCGGATGAACTCGATCGACACGCCGATGCATGTCTGGCGCGACGTCTTCCAGGTCAATTTCTTCGCGCCGATCATGCTTGCGCGGGGGTTGTTCAAAGAGTTAGCCGCGGCCAAGGGCTCGATCGTCAACGTCACCTCGATCGCCGGCACGCGCGTGCATCCTTTTGCCGGTACCGCCTATGCAACCTCGAAGGCGGCTCTCGGCTCGCTGACGCGCGAGATGGCGCATGATTTCGGCCCGCACGGCATCCGCGTCAACGCCATCGCACCGGGCGAGATCGACACAGCGATCCTGTCGCCGGGCACGGACAAGATCGTCGAGACCATTCCGCTCAGGCGCCTCGGCACCACGGCTGAGGTCGCGGACATCATCTTCTTCCTGTGCTCGCAGCAGGCCTCCTATGTGACCGGCTCGGAAATCCACATCAATGGTGGCCAGCACGTGTGAGGCGGGTGCTCATCCTGCCATCGTGAGAACGGCCTTGCCGCTGAAGCTGCGCTGCCGCAGTGCCTCCAGGGCCTGGGCGATATCTGTCCACGGCACGGTCAAGGCGACACGGGTTTCGAGCCGGCCAGCCGCGACCAGGGCGAGCAGAGCGGCGATATCGGCGCCGATGCCCGGGCCGGACGTGTAGTAGGCGAAGGTCTGAAGCCTCGCCCCCTCATGGCCCGGAACGAACTGGCGAAAGCCAACCGGGGTGAGTGCGCCACTGCTCGAACCGAACATCACGATGGTCCCGCCGGGTGCGACGCGTTCGATCGCGTGGGCGAGGCTTTCACCGCCGACCGACTCGGTGATCAGCGAGAAAGGGCCTTCGGCCAGTTCGATCGCCTCGACCACCTGCTCGGCGCCGAGATCGCGGAGATCCCCGGCATGTCGGGCGGCTGCGATCGCGGTCACCGAGGCGCCTTGTTCGCGGGCGATCTGGATCTGTAAACGGCCGACCGCGCCGCTCGCGCCGGTGATCAGCACCTTTAGTCCGGTGAGGTCCCCGCCATGGCGCAACGTCCTCAGCGCCGTCGTACCCGCCACGGGAAGCGTGGCCGCCGAGACGAAGCTGACCCCGTCGGGCAGGTTGGCGAGACGGTCGGTCGGAACGGCGACACGTTCGGCCCAGCCGGCTTCGTCGACCAGGGCCACGACCCTTGTGCCGACGGCCGGCCCGGAGCCATCGGCCGCCGCCCGCTCCACGAGCCCAACGACGTCCTGGCCAGGTACCCAGCCGTTCGGGCGTATCGTCAGCAGGCGCAGTTCGCCGCGGTTCAACGAGGTTGCGTGGACGGCGATCAGCGCTTCGTTCGCGCAAGGGCGTGGCTCGTCCACCTCGATAAGTTTCAGTCTGGCTGCGTTGTCGGAACAGACGGTGAGCGCAAGCATGGGTACACCTTTGCCAATCGTGGCGAAAACGACCCGAGCCTACCGATTTGTGCGGTCGAATAATCTAGATATAAAATCAATCGATCGCTAAAAACAGGCAATTATGAGACAACCTCTCCGCTACCCATGGCTCAATTTCGATGTCGATGACATTCTTGCTCCGGCGATCGCCGTGCGTGTCGACGTCACCGAGACCAAGGCCGAGGTGTCGCAGCATTGGCACCGCAAGGGGCAACTCGTCTTCGCGCTCGGCGGCGGTGTCACCTGCCGCGTTCCCAGTGGCCTCTGGATGGTGCCGCCACATTGCGGCGTGTGGGTGCCAAGCCGCATGCAGCACAGCAACATCGCGACGGCCAATGCGCGGATTTTCTTCGTTTACATCGAGCCGGGCGCGGCCGAACTGCCGGATCGGTGCTGTACGCTTTCGATCTCGCCGCTGCTGCGCGAACTCATCATCGAACTGTCGGACTGCGCACCTGACGACGCGAGGTGCGCTTTCCTGGGAAGTGTCCTGCTTGCCGAACTGCCTGATATGCCGGTCCAGCAATTGCATCTGCCTCTATCTTCCGAGCCGCGCTTGCGGCGGATCGCCGAAGCGTTGGCGGATGATCCGGCTGACCGCAGCACGCTGGCGGAGTGGGCCAACCGCGTCGCACTCAGCGAGAGCAGTCTCGCTCGGCTCGTCGTAAAGGAGACTGGCTTAAGCTTCGGCCGCTGGCGCCAGCAATTGCACTTGATCGTTGCGATAAGGGAGCTGGCTTCCGGGGCAAGCGTTCAGCGGGTTTCGGCCGATCTGGGCTATGAGTCCGTCACCGCCTTCATCACCATGTTCAAAAAGGCGCTCGGCAAGCCTCCCGCACAGTATCTCAGCAGCATCGCACGGAATGGCGGGTCTGCGTTCGTGGCGTGATCAGGCGGCGGACGGTTCAGTCGCGGATGGCTTGTGACCGAGCACCTCTTCCACGATCCCGCGCGCGATCTCCCGTTCGCCCATGATCACCGTGTCGGCGCCGAGCCCCTTGAGATGCTCGACCTCGGCATCGGAATGGGCGCGGGCGACGACGTTGATGCCGGGTTTGGCGGCGCGCGCGCGCAGAACGATCTGGCCGGCCTCGAACGCGTTGGGGATGGCGAGGATCAGCCGGCTGGCGCCTTCGGGATTGGCAGCGGCGAACACTTCGGCGTTGGCCGCATTGCCGGCGACGGTTTCGACGCCGTCGGCTTTCAGCCTGGCCAGCGTCTTGTCGGCGTCCTCGATGACGAGGAAGGGCACGGCAGCGTCTTTCAGCGCGGCACCGACAAGGCTGCCGACACGGCCGTAGCCGATCAGGATGGCGTGGCCGGCAAGTGTCGTCCTCGGCGGCGGCCCGTCCTCCTTCCTGGACGTGGCGGCGACCGAAGCCACCTGGCCTGGTTCCGTCGCCGGGCCGACCGGCTTTGCGTCCGCCGGCGGTGTCGTCTTGGCGGCGCGGGCTTCCAGCCACGGTCTCATCCAGTCGATGACCAGGAACATCAGCGGGTTGAGCACGATCGACAGGATGGCGCCGGCCAGGATCAGGTCGCGGCCCTGCTCGGGCAGAAGTTTCAGCCCGACGCCAAGCTCGGCCAGGATGAAGGAGAATTCGCCGATCTGGGCAAGGCTGGCTGAGATCATCAGGGCCGTAGCCAGGGGATAGCCGAAGGCGACGACGATGACGAACGCGGCCAGCGACTTGCCGATGACGATGATGGCCAGCGTCGCCAGGATCGGCAGGCCGTTGCTGAACAGGCTGAACGGGTCGAACAGCATGCCGACGGAGACGAAGAACAGCACCGAAAAGGCATCGCGCAAAGGCAGCGATTCTTCGGCCGCGCGATGGCTGAGCTCGGACTCGCTCATGATCATGCCGGCGAAGAAGGCGCCGAGCGCCAGCGAGACGCCGAACAGTTTTGCCGCGCCGAAAGCGACGCCGAGCGCGATGGCCAGCACCGCCAGCCGGAACAGTTCGCGCGACCCGGTATGGGCGACATAATGCAGGATCCAGGGGATGACCCGGCGGCCGACCACCAGCATGACGACGACGAAGGCGGCGACCTTGGCCAGCGTAATGCCGACGACGCCCCAAATGCCGTAACTGGCCGGCAGTGACAGCAGGCCGCTGACATGGGCTTCGGCCTGTTCCTGGCCGCCGAGCACGCCGGCAAGGGCAGGCAGCAGCACCAGCGCCAGCACCATGGCCAAGTCCTCGACGATCAGCCAGCCAACGGCAATGCGGCCGCGCTCGGTCTCGATAAGCCGGCGTTCCTGAAGCGCGCGCAGGAGCACCACGGTCGAGGCGACCGACAGCGCCAGGCCGAACACCAGGCCCGCTCCCATCGACCAGCCGAGCATCCAGGACAGCCCAGCGCCGAGTGCCGTGGCGAAGCCGATCTGGACGATGGCGCCGGGCACGGCGATCGCGCGCACCGACAGCAGGTCCTTGAGCGAGAAATGCAGTCCTACGCCGAACATCAGCAGGATGACGCCGATTTCGGCCAGTTCATTGGCAAGGCCGGCATCGGCGACGAAACCGGGCGTGTTCGGCCCGACCAGCACGCCGGCTATGAGATAACCGACCAGCGGCGGAATTCGGAACCGATTGGCGAGAGCGCCGAAGACGAAAGCCAGCCCCAGACCGGCGACGATGGTGGCGATAAGGGGCGTGTCATGCGGCATTGTCTATGGAGCGCCTTTCAAGCTAGCGATGTCGGATGTGCGCCGCCCGAAGCCGTCGCCTGTTTTGCAATATGGTGGAAGGGGTGACGATGATGCAACCCGCAGGCCGTGAAAATCGATGGTGCGGCGGCAAATACAGGCCGGCGGCTGAAAGCCGCCGGCCTGTCTGAAATCTCGCGATGGTGTCGCCCCGGGACCGCGATAGTCGGCCGCCGGCGATCAGGCGGCCCGCAGCAAGGCCTCGATCTCGAATATGGCGTGGTTGGTCAGCGTCTTGGGAATTTCGGCCGCCACTTTGCCCTCGACCTCCTTGTGCAATTTCTTGCGCATGGTCCCGAGCACCATTGGCGGCGCGACAAGGACGATCTCGTCGAAAGCGCCGCCATGCGCGAGCTTGTAGAGCCGGGCAGCAATGTCATCGGCGAAGCGCTCCTTGCCGATCCGATGCCAGTCCGTGTCCTCGACGGCGCTGCGATGCACAGACGGGCCGTCATTGTACCGGCCTGGACTGTCGGTCCCCTGTTCGCGGGTGGGCGGATTGTCCTGTTCCATCATCTGCACGACCTCAAGGTTGGGAAACTTGTTGTCGCCGATATTCCTGAGGAAGAGCGCTTTTTCGCCATCGGCCACCATGATCCAGATGCCGTGCTTCAGCTTGATCGTACCCATGATGACGGGTTCCTTTCTCTGCTGCGTGATGCCCTACGCGGCACTCCGCTGCGGTTTCGGTTTTGGATAGCGGACGAGACGGGAACGCCTTGTGAAGCGGTAATGTTCCCACCGACAAGGTCAGCGGAACGCCCGCTGCCCGAGGCCGAAGGTTGAGAATTGTTGGCTGGTGGCTTTAATCTACCAAATTGGTAGAAATTAGAAAAAACTGTTTTGCAAGACGGTGGGCCGGCGGCTAAAAAGACCTGAAATCAAGGCCCGCTTCAGCGACTTGAGTTCGCCCACACCCAGGATGTGGAATATTTTTCTCCTGCCTTTCGCAGTTGCGAAAAAGCGATTGCCTGCCATCACAGGATGCGCGAGTGCTTTGCTTCTGGTTTTTCGCGCCCGGGCGTAAAACTGCGACACTGTTCCCGGATTGCTTTTCACATGCCGCAGGCCAATGCCAAGCTCAATGCCTTCCCCGTCTTCGTGCGGGTCGAGGGCGAAGCCGTGGCCATTGTCGGCGGCGGCGAGCAAGCCCTGGCCAAAGCACGGCTGATCGGACAGTCGAGCGCGGTGCTGCGCATCATCACCGAATATGCCGAACCGGAGCTGCTTGCCTTCATCGCTCAGTCTGGCGCCAGCCATGTCGCGGCGGCTTACGATGCTTCGCAGCTCGACGGCGCGGTCATGGTGTTTGCCGCCAGCGGCGACGAGACGCTCGACCGCCGCGTCGTCGAGGATGCGCGCAACCTGGGCATTCCGGTCAATGCAGTCGACCGGCCGGAGCTCTGCGATTTCTTCACCCCGGCCCTGGTCAACCGTGCGCCGGTCGTCATAGCGATCGGCACCGAGGGTGCGGGCCCGGTGCTGGCCCAGATGCTGCGTGGGCGCATCGACCAGATGCTGCCACCGTCGCTTGGATCGCTGGCGACGCTTGCCGCTTCACTGCGTGGTGCCGCCGAGAAATTGCTGCCGAAAGGCAATGCCCGCCGCCGCTTCTGGAGCAGTTTTTTCCAGGGTGCGCCTGCCCATGCCGTGGAAGCGGGCCAGCTGTCGCGGGCGCATGACGCCGCCGTGGATCTTCTGTTGTCGAACGCACCGGCTTCGGGCCACATCGCCCTGGTGGGCGCCGGTCCGGGCGCCGAGGACCTACTGACGCTGCGGGCGCACCGCCTGCTGATGGAAGCCGACGTCATCGTCCATGACGCGCTGGTGCCGGAGGCGGTGGTTGCGATGGGCCGCCGCGATGCCGAGCGCTTGGGCGTCGGTAAGCGCAAGGGCTGCCACACCAAGAGCCAGGCCGAGATCAACGCGCTGCTCGTCGAACTCGGACGGCAAGGCAAGCGCGTCGTGCGGCTGAAGTCCGGCGATCCGCTCGTGTTCGGCCGCGCTGGCGAGGAGATGGCGGCGCTGCGCGATGCCGGCATCGCCTACGAAGTGGTTCCGGGCGTCACTGCTGCGTTCGCCGCTGCCGCCGATTTCGAACTGCCGCTCACCTTGCGGGGGGTATCCTCGTCGATGGTGTTCACCACCGGCCACGACCTCAAGGGCAATTCGTTGCCCGACTGGGCCAAGCTTGCGATTTCCGGCGCCACCGTTGCCGTCTATATGGGCCGCTCGGTCGCGGCCGAAGTCGCCGGCCGCCTGATCGAGGCCGGGCTGTCGCCGGACACGGCGGTCGCGGTGGTCGAGAATGCCAGCCTTGCCAATCGGCGCCGTTTCCACGGCACGCTGGCCGACCTGCCCTCGCTGGAAGCGCGTGGCGATCTTTCCGGGCCGGTCATGACAATTATCGGCGACGCCGTCGCCGGTGCCAATTTCGAACGCTCCGAGCCGCTCGCGGCACGTTGGCACGAAGATCTGGGGCACGAAAGTGCGGCCACCGCCGCCACGGAGAGAGTTCAGCCATGAAGATACTGACCGCGAACCGCCTGACCGATGGCATCGCCGTCTGGTACGCCGATGGCGGCTGGGCCGAGACGGTGGGCCACGCCGACCTTGCCCATGACAAGGCGGCCGAGGATCGCCTGGAGGCGATCGGCGCCAAGGCCTATGCCGACAATGAAGTGGTCGACGTCAATCTGATCGACGCGGACGTCGTCGACGGCGTGGTCGAGCCGGTGCGATTGCGCGAGAAGATCCGCGCCGCTGGGCCGACCATTCGCGGCGATCTCGGCAAGCAGGCCGAGCGGGCCGCATAGCCAGGATTTAGATGAAACGGGCGGACGCGCCCTGAAAGACGAAGCATGTACCGTTACGATGAGTTCGACCACGATTTTGTCCAGGCCCGCGTCGCCGAGTTCAGCGATCAGGTCCAGCGCCGGCTGTCCGGCGAGATATCAGAGGACCAGTTCCGGCCGCTCAGGCTGATGAACGGCGTCTACCTGCAGCTGCACGCCTACATGCTGCGCATCGCGGTGCCCTATGGCACGCTAAACAGCAAGCAGTTGCGCATGCTTGGCCACATCGCCCGCAAGTACGACAAGGGCTACGGCCATTTCACCACGCGCCAGAACATCCAGTTCAACTGGCCGGCGCTGTCGGACATTCCGGCGATCCTGGCTGATCTGGCAAGCGTCGAGATGCATGCCATCCAGACCAGCGGCAACTGCATCCGCAACGTCACCGCCGATCATTTCGCTGGTGCCGCGGCCGACGAAGCCGCCGATCCGCGCCCCTATGCGGAAATCCTGCGGCAATGGTCGTCGGTGCATCCTGAATTCTCGTTCCTGCCCAGGAAATTCAAGATCGCGGTGACGGGTGCCGAGCGCGACCGCGCCGCCATCCAGACGCATGATATCGGCCTGCACCTGAAGAAGAATGCGGCCGGCGAGTTGGGTTTTGCCGTCTATATCGGTGGCGGCCAGGGCCGCACGCCGATGGTGGCAAGGAAGATCCGCGACTTCCTGCCGGAAGCCGACCTGCTGTCCTACTGCACGGCGATCCTGCGCGTTTACAATCTCTATGGCCGCCGCGACAACAAGTACAAGGCGCGCATCAAGATCCTCGTCCACGAGACCGGCGTCGATGAGATCACCCGTCAGGTCGAGGCCGAGTGGCAGGAGCTGAAGGACGCCGATCTGAAGCTGCCGGAGGCCGACATTCGTGCCATCGAGGCCTATTTCGCGCCACCGGAACTGTCCGAGCGGCCGGACGGCGACGCCGCGGTCAAGCTGGCGCGTCTCGATTCCAAGGGTTTCTCGGAATGGCTCGACCAGAACGTGGTGACGCACCGCCATCCCGACTACGCGGCGGTGACGATCTCGCTCAAGGGCATCGGTGAGGTGCCAGGCGATGCGTCGGACAGCCAGATGGAAGCGGTCGCCGACATCGCCGAAAAATACGCCTTCGACGAGCTGCGCGTCAGCCATGAGCAGAACCTGATCCTGCCGCATGTTGCGCGCGCCGACCTCAAGGCGGTCTATGACGCGCTGGTCGATATCGGGCTAGCGACGGCCAATTCCAATTTGATATCCGACATCATCTCGTGCCCGGGCCTCGACTATTGCGCGCTGGCGACGGCACGCTCGATCCCGATCGCGCAGGAAATCTCGCAACGCTTTGCCTCGCTGGAACGGCAGCGCGAAATCGGCGAGTTGAAGCTGAAGATCTCCGGCTGCATCAATGCCTGCGGCCATCACCATGTCGGCCATATCGGCATTCTCGGCGTCGAGAAGAAGGGGGCCGAACTCTATCAGGTGACGCTGGGCGGCTCGGCCGACGAGAACACGTCGGTCGGCGAGATCATCGGCCGCGGCTTTTCATCGGAAGAGATCACCGACGCCATCGAGCAGATCGTCGAGACCTATCTCGGCCTTCGGCTCAACCCACAGGAAAAGTTCATCGACGCCTACCGCCGTGTCGGTCCCGCGCCGTTCAAGGAGGCGCTCTATGCTGGCGAAGCCAAGGCCGCTTGACCGTATCGCCGATGTCGATGACGGCGTCGCCGCCAAGGCGGCGGGGTTTGATGCGCTTTACGGTCATCTGAAGCCGCTCGAGATCATCGAACGCTCAGCTCGCGAACTGTTTCACGACGAGATCGCCGCTGTGTCGTCCTTCGGCGCGGACTCGGCGGTGTTGCTGCACATGATCGCCGAGATCGATCGGTCGCTGCCGGTCATTTTCCTCGATACCGGCAAGCATTTCGAGGAGACACTCGGCTACCGCGACGCGCTCGTTGCCGATTTCGGGCTGACCAACATCCAGGTGATCAAGCCCGAGGAAGCCGTACTCGAGCGGATCGACCCGACAGGCAATCTGCACCAGAGCAACACCGATGCCTGCTGCGACGTGCGCAAGGTCGAGCCCTTGGCGCGCGGCGTGGCACCGTTCCGCGCCTGGTTGACAGGACGCAAGCGCTTCCAGGCCTCGACGCGGGCGGCGCTGCCGGTGTTCGAAGCGGTCGGCGCGCGCATCCGCATCAATCCGCTGGCGCACTGGACGACATCGGACCAGGCCGACTACATGCGCGCCCATGCGCTGCGCGAAAATCCACTGGTCGCCTATGGCTATCTGTCGATCGGCTGCTTTCCGTGCACGCAGCCGGTACAGCCGGGCGAGGACGCGCGTAGCGGCCGCTGGGCGGGTCACGCCAAGACCGAATGCGGCATTCACCTGTCGGGGCTGGAGAAGTCGCTGACCGACGCATCCCTATAGGATATGCTGATAATCAGGTGAGGCTGGCCTGCCAACGGCGGCGTTCCCGCGCTTCCGGTGCTCACGTACTTCAAGTACGCTCCGCTCCGGTTCCCGGAAGCCGCCATTCTCGGTGTAGCCTGGCTTGAGTCTCAACACATCCTTGGCTCGTTTGAATATTAGGAATTCTTGATGACCGAAACGACGACACCGGAGATCCGGCTCTGGACCCCGGAGGGGTTTCGCGAGGACGAGTGGGCTCACGCCGAGAATGCGGACGCGCTTTCCGGCAATGGCCGCTTCATCCTGCCGCTGCAGGCATTCCTCGACCTTGATCCCGAGGTGCGCCGGTCCGCCAAGGAGCGGCTCGGTGTCGTGTTGCAGCCAGGCGATCAGCTCGAGAAGATCGCCGACCTGCTCGACCAGCTGTCGCTGGTGGCGCTGGTCTTCCCGGCCTTCAGCGATGGGCGCTCCTTCTCCAAGGCCGAGTTGCTGCGCAGCCGCTATCATTTCGAAGGTGCCGTTCGCGCCACCGGCCAGGTGCTGGTCGACCCTTTGCCGCATATGCTGCGGCTCGGTTTCGACGAGTTCGAGATCTCGAATCCCGTGCTGCTGGAACGCCTGGAAGAAGGCCGCACCGGCGGGCTGGGCCTTTACTATCAGCCAACCGCGGTGCCGGAGCCCAAGGGCCCGAAATATTCCTGGCGGCGCCTTCGCAACAGCTGACGTTGGGGGAATTCCACACCTCTTTACATAGGCCGTAATCGAGCTTTCTCTTGGTCATCCGGACGGAAACATCCGCCGGGTGCGAGGGAGGACGTCATGGATTTCGACTATGTCATCGCCGGTGGTGGGTCCGCCGGCTGCACGCTTGCCGCGCGGCTGTCCGAAGATCCATCGAAAACGGTCTGCCTGATCGAGGCCGGCGGCGCGGGCAGCAACCTTCTTGTCCGCGCGCCGGCAGGCATCATCGCCTTGTTGCCGGGCCGGCCGAAGATCAACAACTGGGCGTTCGAGACGGTGCCGCAGCAGGGGCTTGGCGGCCGCAAGGGCTACCAGCCGCGCGGCAAGGCGCTGGGCGGATCCAGCGCCATCAATGCCATGCTCTATACGCGCGGGCACCGCGGCGACTATGACGAATGGGCCGACCTCGGCTGCGACGGCTGGTCATGGGACGAGGTGCTGCCCTATTTCCGGCGGGCCGAAGGCAATCAACGCGGCGCTGATGCCCTGCATGGTGGTGACGGCCCGCTGCGTGTTGCCGAGCAGCAAGAGCCACGCCCGCTCTCCCGGGCCTTTGTCGAGGCCTGCGGCGAAAACCAGATCCGCCGCAACGATGATTTCAACGGGGTCGAACAGGAAGGTGCCGGACTTTATCAGGTGACGCAATTCTGGGGCGAACGCCGCAATGGCGAGCGCTGCTCGGCGGCCGCTGCCTATCTGCAGCCGGCCATGAACAGGTCGAACCTTACCGTCATCACTGGAGCGCATGCCACGGCGCTCATCCTCGACGGCAAGCGCGCCACCGGCGTGCGGTATCGAGCGGGGAAGAGCGAAGCCGTCGCGAAAGCCAGGCGCGAGGTGATCGTCTGTGGTGGCGCCTTCGGTTCACCTCAGCTCTTGTTGCTGTCGGGCATTGGCCCGGCTGCCGAACTCGCCATGCACGGTATTCCGGTCATCCATGAACTGCCCGGTGTTGGCAAGAACCTGCAAGACCACCTGGATTTCATCATGGGCTGGACGTCCAAGGATGCCGACATGATGGGCATCGGCCTGCGCGGCCTACCTGGCCTGCTGCGGCACATTCTGCGCTGGCGGAAAGATGGGGGCGGGATGATCGCCACGCCCTATGCCGAAGGCGGCGCCTTCCTCAAATCCGATCCGGCGATAGAACGGCCCGACCTGCAACTGCATTTCTGTATCGCGATCGTCGATGATCACGGCCGCAAGCTGCATATGGGATATGGCTTTTCCTGCCATGTCTGCGTGCTGCGGCCGCATTCGCGCGGTGAGGTGGGGCTGTCGACTCATGATCCCATGGCACCACCGCGCATCGATCCGCGCTTTCTTTCGGACGAACGCGACGCCGAGCTTTTGCTCAAGGGGGCCAGGATGATGCGCCGTATCCTGGAGGCACCGGCGCTGGCCAGATATCGCCACAAGGAGATCTACACCGCCGGTGTTTCGAGCGACGCGGAGTTGATGTCCCACATCCGTGCCCGCGCCGACACGATCTATCACCCGGCCGGCTCTTGCAAGATGGGCGTCGACGAGATGGCGGTGGTCGATCCGCAATTGCGGGTGCGCGGACTACAGGGGTTGCGGGTCGTCGACGCCTCGGTGATGCCGACGCTGATCGGCGGCAATACCAACGCGCCGACCATCATGATCGCTGAAAAAGCGGCGGATATGATCAGAGCAGCCGCTTGACTCCGGTCTTGCCCGACCCGTGATACTGTTTTTGTGCGCCATGAAGGGCCGCTCCGCCTCCGGGAAAGAAAACTGGTCGTACCAATTGTGCGATTTGCGCTTTTCCTTTTGTCGTCCTGCCCTTAGGATAAGTCTATTATTTCGCGGCCCGAAATAAATAAGGCTACAAGGGAGGAACCGGGAATGGCTGGCAAGAAAATATTGATGCTCGTTGGCGAGTTCAGCGAGGAGTATGAGATCTTCGTCTTTGAACAGGCCATGCATGCCGTCGGCCACACCGTGCATGTCGTCTGTCCGGACAAGAAGGCCGGCGATGTGCTGAAGACTTCGCTGCATGACTTCGAGGGCCACCAGACCTACACGGAAAAGCCCGGCCACGACTACATCCTCAACAAGACGTTTTCCGAGGTGGATCCGGCCAAGTACGACGCTGTCTACGCAGCGGGCGGACGCGGTCCCGAATACATCCGCATCGACAAGCGCGTGCAGGCTCTGGTGAGGCATTTCCACGAGGCCGGCAAACCGATCTTCACCATCTGCCATGGCGTGCAGATCCTGATTGCTGTCGACGGCGTGGTGCGGGGCAGGGAAGTCGCGGCACTGCACTATTGTGAGCCGGAGGTGACGCTGGCCGGCGGCATTTACATCGATGTCGCGCCGACCGGTGCCCATGTCGATGGCAATCTCGTTTCAGCCAAGGGCTGGCCGGGCCTGTCCAACTTCATCCGCGAATGCTTGAAGGTGCTGGGCACCGAGATCCGCCACGGCGAGATCCTGATGCGCGACGAGCGCCAAGCAGCCTGATCAGGCAATCGACCGCCGCGCGCCGTCGCGTGGCGGTCCTGCTATTTCTGGCTATTTTCTGGTTTTGACGCTATTCCCAAGGGAAAGCGGCCACGGGAAAACCGTTTCACACTTTCCTGGAATTGTTTAGGCAGAGGCTCGGGCCTCACGGAACGACACCAGTTTGCGGCGGTTTTCGTCCCACAATGCCAGTTTGACGCAGCGCAGGCTGTCGAGCAGCGTGACGCGGCCAATGCCGCGCAGTTCCGGATAATCCCGCAAAACTTCCTGCAGTCGGTAGCCCGGCACCTTGGCTGAGAGGTGATGGACGTGGTGGACGCCGATATTGCCGGTGAACCAGTTCAGCACCGGCGGCAGGTCGTAATAGGACGAGCCATGCAGGGCGGCATGCTGGAATTCCCAATCGTCATCCTTTGCCCATTCCGTCTCCTCGAACTGGTGCTGGACATAGAACAGCCAGATGCCGGCCGAGCCGGCGAGAACGACGATCGGCAGATGGACCACTAGGAACGCACCGGGGCCGAAGGCCCAGATAAGCAGGGCCGCCGCAAGCGCGATGGCGAGATTGGTGGTCATGGATGATACCCAGGGCGTCAAGCCGCCGCGCATCATGCCGACGGGCAGCCTCTGCGAAAAGATGAACAGCCAGATCGGTCCCAGACCGAACATCACCAGCGGGTGACGATAGAGACGATAGCCAAGGCGCCCGCGCCAGGACAATCGGCGGTATTCGGCAACGGTCAGCGTCAGGATGTCGCCCATGCCGCGCTCGTCGAGATTGCCAGCGCTGGCATGATGGGTCGCGTGGGCGCGCCGCCAGCAATCGTAGGGCGTCAGCGTCAGGACGCCGAGCGCGCGGCCGATCCAGTCGTCAGCATAGCGGTTGGCGAAGAAGGAGCCATGGCCGCAATCGTGCTGGATCATGAAGATACGCACCAGGAACCCGGCCGCCGGAAGGATCAGGATCAGCCCCCACCAATGGCCGTAGGCATAAGCGGCCGCGGACATGGCCCAGAGCGTGGCGAAAGGAATGAGGGTGATCGCGAGTTCGATGGCGCTGCGCCGCCGGTCCGGCTTCTTGTAGCGCGCCAGAATCTTCAGCCAGGCCCGCTTGCTGTTGGCGGCCGCGTCGGGGGAAATCATGTTCATCAGGAAGCATAGACGGAAGCGCTCCCCTCCCGCAAGATGACAATCACGCGAAATTACTGTGTGTAATTGTCGCGCGACATACCATCTCGGCATGGTTCTTTCAAATCCCGCAACGCCGGGAGACTGGGGCAGGTGGCTATCGGCGGCCGCCACCAAGGCTGTTTCTCTCCAGCCGGTCCAGCCGGTCAAGCAACTCGCTAAATCGGCTAGGAATGTCGGCTTCGGTGCGAAAAGCCGGCAAGGTGCGCAGAAAGCGTGTCATCGCCTCGGCACCGAACTGGCGCCTGACTTCGGTGGCGAGCTTTTCTCCTTTTTCTGCCTTGTCGCGAGTCATCATTTCAAAATCCTGTGTCGGCTTCGAAACTCCTCCAGCAAGGGAATGGTTCCCGTATCACGCCTCTGTGGCAAGCGAAGCCGGCAGGTAAGGTAAAGTTTGAATTAAAATCGAAGTAATGCGATTGGTCACGGTTCAGGCCGGTCCGGTGGCTTACCCCTTGATTTTTGGCCGCCAAACCTCGATATCGGGCACAAAATCCATACCATTCGAGATGACGGGAAACGGCGATGAGCGACCAGGCAAAAGACGAACGCGCGCCCAGTGAAGTCGAGGCGGCAGAGGCCAATGCCAAACGCACTGAAGGCAGTATCGACGGCGATTACGAAGCGCTTGTGCGGCTGCTGAAGGAAAATGAAGAGCTCAAGGACCGCGCGCTGCGCGTCGCGGCCGAGATGGAGAATCTGCGCCGCCGCACCGCCCGCGACGTGCACGACGCGCGCACCTATGCGGTTGCGAATTTCGCCCGCGACATGCTGTCGGTGTCGGACAATCTGCGCCGCGCACTGGACGCCATTCCCGCCGAGGCTAAGGCGTCGGGTGACGCCGGCTTCAAGGCGCTCATCGAAGGCGTCGACCTGACCGAGCGCGCCATGCTGTCGGCGCTGGAACGGCACGGGGTCAAGAAACTCGCGCCTGAAGGCGAGAAATTCGATCCCAATTTCCACCAGGCAATGTTCGAAGTGCCCAATCCCGACGTTCCGGCCAATACGGTGGTCCAGGTCGTGCAGCCGGGCTATTCGATCGGCGAACGGGTGCTGCGCCCGGCCATGGTCGGCGTCGCCAAAGGCGGCCCGAAAATCGCCGCCGAGGCGCCGGTCGAGCCGGGGCCGGTGAATGAGCAGGCGGAGAAAGATGCTTAGTAAGGCCGTAGAGCAGTAGGGCAGGGAACACTGGGGGCCGTATCAATCGTCTGGCTTCGTGTTATCTATAATACATACTGTGCCCTATCCCCTTACTCCCTACTGCCTCAGCCATGCATCCCATCGCCCTTCTCGACTATGCCGGCGTTGCCGTTTTCGCGGCGACCGGGGCGTTGGCTGCGTCGCGCAAGCAACTCGACATTATCGGTTTCCTGTTCCTGGCCAGCGTCACCGGCATTGGGGGCGGCACGTTTCGCGACCTCATCCTCAATGTGCCGGTCTTCTGGGTGGGAAATCGTGACTATGTACTCATCTGCGCTGTCGTTGCGGTCTTGGTCTTCTTCACCGGGCACCGTGTCGAATCCCGCTACAAGCTGCTGCTGTGGCTCGACGCCATCGGGCTGGCCGCCTTTTCGGTGATGGGCGCGGCGAGAGGCCTGGCAATCACCGGTTCGCCTGTGGTTTCGATCATCACCGGTATGCTGACCGCGACCTTTGGCGGCATATTGCGCGATCTCCTGGCCGGTGAGCCTTCCGTGCTGCTGCGGCCGGAAATCTACGTCACGGCGGCCTTGGCCGGCGCCGCCATCTTCACTCTGGGCGATGTCGCCGGATTGCCGCAGATTGTTTCGGGGTTGGCCGGCTTTGTCGTGGCGCTTGCCGTGCGCGGTGGCGCGCTGCGTTTTGGCTGGTCGTTTCCGTCGTACAGGAGCCGGCCGGGAAGGCGGCCGGAGGATATTCCATGAAAAGGAAACGAGTAGAGAATAGGGAGCAGCCAATAGGGATGACAGCCCGCAGGATTGCGGCGTAGCTCTCGCTATTCGCTATGCCGCGAAACGCTGCGCTTCTCCGCCATAGTAGTTGACGTAGCGGGCGCCGATCTCCTTGACCGGCATAACCACGAACACGTCAACCGTCGAGAATTCACGGTCGACGACGCAGCCGTCGCCGATGCGGGCGCCGACCCTCAGATAGCCCTTGACCAGAGGCGGCATCGCCGCGATCGCCGCCTTGGCGCTGACCGCCTCGATCGGCATCAGGTCCATGGAGCAATAGCGCCCGGATACCGCGCGCACATCCCAGGCCGAGTTGGTGCGGCAGTGATGGGCGAGATAGGTGAGCGCCTCGGCGTGTGCGGCCGGTACTGTGCCGTGGAACGAAGCGCAGCCGGTCATCACGCCGATTTCGTAGTGATTGATGTAGGCCCAGATGCCTTGCCACAGCGCCTCGATGGTGCGCTTCGAGCGGTATTCAGGCAAAACACAGGAACGGCCGAGTTCGAGAAAACGCTGGCCGGGATGGCGGGCGATGAGCTTGGTCAGCTCGAATTCGCCTTCGGAATAAAAGCCTCCGGCAGCGGCCGCGATTTCTTGCCGCAGCAGCCGGTAGGTGCCGACGATGCGGCGATGCTCGGGGCCGGAAATCGAGTTGTCGAAGACAAGCAGATGATCGCAGAGCGGATCGAACCGATCCGCGTCACGGCGGTCCTGCGCCTGGAACAGATCCTTCCTGGCGCCAAGCTCATCATAGAAAACCCGATAGCGCACTTCCTGCGCGGCCGCGATCTCGGCCTCGTTGCGGGCAAGCCGCACTTCGAGATTGCCGATACGGCCAAGCGCTGCGCCTTTTATGACGGAATCGACATTACGTCCGGCAAGCAAGGCGCTGCTGGCGTTCGGCCGAGTGTCACATTCCGGCATAACTGTATGCACGAGTGATTCTCCTTCGAGCCATCCCTCTTGGCACGGGGATACGGTGTAGGTGCAACAGGATTGTGACAGTACCGTGATACGGCGTCGCGGGCAATACTTCGTCGGCTGGCGAAAACGGTCAACCGGCTACGTTAGATGAGAAGACATGAAGCGTGTCGCGTCCAGGTGGGGCGCGGCGACGCGCTTCATGCTCCCTGTTTCCATGCATGTCCTCCCAGCGAAACCAGGGGTCACTTTTGGTTGACATGCATTGGCCGCGCGCCAGAAAACCGGTTCAAGCGGCGACCTGGCCCTCGACGGCGTTGACCAGCGCATCGGGGTCGAGCGGCTTGGTGACAAAGCCGCTGGCGCCGTGGGCGAGCACCGCATGGCGGGTCTTTTCCTGGCTGTCGGCCGACAGCACCATGATCGGCACCGGCGGGACCGACGTTTCCTCCTCATGGCGGCGTATCGCGGCAATCGCGTCCAGCCCATCCATGACAGGCATGTGCAGGTCCATCAGCACCACGTCGAAGCGATGCTTGTGCCCGGCGCTGGTGACGGCCTCGACGGCGGCCTTGCCATTGCCGACCACCTTGACGCGGTGTCCTGCCTTCAACAGCGTGGCGCGGGCCAGCATGGCATTGATGTCGTTGTCCTCGGCGATTAGCACGGACAGGCCCTGCTGTCGGTCAATCGGGGTGCGAAGCGCCGGGGCGCGGCACTTTTTCGGCTGTGGCTGCGCAAGCGCCGGTGCATGGCTGGTCAAAAGGACACGCAAAAGTGTTCCTCCGCGCACCGGCCGGGCAAGGAACGTCGCGTAGCCACTGGCGCGGAACTCGCCAAGCATGCCGCGGTCCGTCGGCGCTATCAGCGTGACGGCTTCGCAATCGGAAAAGCCGCTTAGGCGCAGCCGCTTGAGCAGCCTCCCGTCGCTCTCTTCCATGGCCGCGTCGACCAGGAGCACGTCACAGCCGTCGGCCAGGGACGCGGCCTGCGCCACGGTGGCGGCGATACCGGCCGTGCCGCCGTTGGCGCGGATGGTGCGGGCGATGGCGTCGGCCTCGACGGCGTTCCTGGACAGGATCACCGCATGCCTGCCGGCAAGCGCATCCTGCCGGCCCTGCGGCGCGTCGGTGGCTTCCGTGGCCGGGATTTCGAAGACGAAGTCCGACCCTTGGCCAAGCCGGCTGGAGACCGAAATCGTGCCGCCCATGGCAGTCACCAGGCGCTTGGAGATGGCAAGTCCCAGTCCCGCCCCGCCATGCGTGCGCGTGGAGGTGCCGTCCGCCTGCTCGAACTCCTCGAAAATGCGCTCCATGTCCTCGTCGCGCAGGCCGGGACCGGTATCGGCGATGGTGAAGCAGATGCGATCGCTGGTCTCGGTGCGGGCGCGCGCGATGCTGACCAGCACGCCGCCGCTGTCGGTGAACTTGATGGCGTTTCCGATGAGGTTGAGCAACACCTGCCTGACCCGGCCCGGGTCGGCGGTGATCATCTGCGGGACATCCGGCTCGACGTGACAGCCGAGGCCGATATCCTTGGCGAAGGCGCGCGCGGCGAGCAATTCGATAATGTTGTCGGCGATCTCGCGCACCGACATCGGCTGCGGTTCCGGATCGAAGCGACCGGCCTCGATCTTGGAATAGTCGAGCAGGTCCTCGATCAGGGCGAGCAAGGCACTGGCCGAGGTCGAGATGGCGCCGACATAGGTCTGCTGCTCCGGCGACAGGCTGGTGTCGGCGAGCAGCCTGGCCATGCCCATGATGCCGTTCATCGGCGTGCGGATTTCATGGCTGACGGTGGCGAGAAAGCGCGATTTCGCCTGGCTTGCGAATTCGGCTCTTTCGCGCGCGGTGATCAGCGAGGATTCGGCGCGCTTGCGGGCTGTGATGTCGCGAGCGATGGCGCGATGCGAAACCGCGCCGCTGTCCTTGTCGCGCACCGACAGTTCGATCCACGAGAACCAGCGCGATCCGCCCGGCGTGCGGATGGCGACATCGGTGGAGCTCAGGCACTCGTGATCGGAGAAGGCGGCATCGGGAACGATGCCGACCTCGATGCCGAGTTCGGCCAGGGTCTTGCCGGCAAGATCGCGATGATCCGCTTCGACGAGATCGGCGAACACCTTGTTGGCGTAGACGATATTGCCGTCGCGATCGCGATGGATGACGAGATCGCCAAGCGCGTCGATGAGACCGCGAAAGCGCTCCTCGCTTTCCTGCATTTCCCACATGCGGTCGGCCAGCGTCTCGATCTCGGCGCGGCTACGGGCGGTGGTCTCGTCCAGCAGCACCACGGTGCGATGGACACTGCGTCTGGCATGCAGATGCAGCGCAAGGCCGGCGAGGCCGGTTGCCAGCAATGCGAGGCTGATGAAGATCGGCGCCCCGGTCAGATGCGCAAGGCCGGCCAGTATCACGATGGCAACGAAGGTGAGCAGCGGCAGTCCTTCCCGCCTGGCCAATTGCTGCTCGGGCACCAGCGGCGGCGCGGCGATAAAGCGCCGCGCCGCCGGCGGCGCGGCAACCGCATCGACGTCGTCGCCCTTGCTTGCCTGCTGGCTGTCGGATTCCGCGATCATGCGAAACCCTTGCCAGACAGAGATTATGGAAAATTGCGGCGGATCGTTCGAATTTTAGCGGATAGGGCGTTTTTGCCCCGGTAGCGGCGGATTTGCCACCGGATATGGCAATTCCGTCCGCTGCCTGCGACCGGCCAGGCAGGTCTACATGTCGACGACGACGCGACCGCGGATCTTGCCGTCGACGATGTCACGCGCGGCATCGATGATGCCGTCGAAGCCGATAGTCGTGGACAGGCTGGCGAGCTTCTCCAGGTCGAGATCTGCGCCGATACGCCGCCAGGCCTCCAGCCGCACAGCCTTCGGTGCCATCACCGAATCGATGCCAAGCAGCGAGACGCCGCGCAGGATGAAGGGGGCGACGCTCGACGGCAGATCCATGCCGCCGGCCAGGCCGCAGGCCGCCACGGCGCCGCCATAGGAGGTCATCGACAGGACGTTGGCCAGCGTATGGCTGCCGACCGAATCGATGCCGCCGGCCCAGCGCTCCTTGGCCAGCGGCTTGGCGGGCTGGCTGAGCTCGTCACGCGAAATCACCTCGGCGGCGCCGAGGTTGATCAGATAAGGGCTTTCGGCATTGCGGCCGGTCGATGCAATGACATGGTAACCGAGGCTGGACAGGATGGAGACCGCGACCGAACCGACGCCGCCAGCGGCACCCGTCACCACAACCGGGCCGCGGTCGGGAAGGATGCCGTGCCGCTCCAGCGCCATGACGCAGAGCATGGCGGTATAACCGGCGGTGCCGACCGCCATCGCGTCGTGCGCGCTGATGCCATCCGGCAGCGGCACCAGCCAGTCGCCCTTGACGCGGGCGCGCCCGGCATAGGCGCCGAAATGCGTTTCGCCGACGCCCCAGCCGTTCAGGATGACCTTGTCTCCCTTGCGCCAGTCGGGATTGGAGGACGAAATCACTGTTCCGGCAAGATCGATGCCCGGCACCAGGGGCCAGCGGCGGACCACCGGCGCCTTGCCGGTGATGGCCAACCCGTCCTTGTAGTTCACCGTCGTCGCCTCGACCGCGACGGTGACGTCGCCTTCCATCAGGTCGGCTTCGGTGAGATCCGTCACGGCGACCGACTGTTTCTTGTCGGCGTCGCGCGAGATGAGGATGGCTTTGAAGGTTTCGGACATCTTTTTCTCCGCGAGCTTGCTTGTCGGTCTGGACTGTGCGGCGACGGCCGCGCGGGGTCAATCTTTGGAAGGCTTGGCGTTCGAAGGCTTGGGCTCGCGCCGCCAGCCGATGAGCTCGTCGAAGACGACCAGTGCCGCGCCCACGGAAATGAAGGCGTCCGCGAGATTGAAGACGGCAAAGGACCAGACCGGCGTGTGGAATAGGATGTAATCGATGACGTGGCCGTAGACGGCGCGGTCGATCAGATTGCCCAGAGCGCCACCGATGATCAGGGCGAATCCGGTGCGGGCGATGACATGGGCCGATGGCGTGAGGGTGGCGAGGTAGAGCACGAAGGCAACGACCAGTACGGCGATGACCACCAGGCCGGTGTCGCCGAAGGAGGAAAACATCGAAAAGGCGATGCCGGTGTTGTAGGTGCGAAACAGCGCCAGGAACGGCAGCAGATCGACTTTTTCCTGAAAGGGCAGGCCGGTCTCGACCAGATGCTTTATCCACTGATCGAGCGCTATGGCCGCGACGATGAGCAGCGCGTAGGGGGACCATGATCTCACGGGCTGGCAACCTTCATTGCTGGTCGGCGATTGGCTCGAGCTTCAGCGCGCCGCGCCGGATCTCGAACAGCATGATGCCGGTGGCGACGGCGAGATTGAGCGAATCGGCACGGCCTGCTTGCGGGATCCTGAGCAATCGGTCGCAACTCGCCGCCAGGCTTTCGGGCAGGCCCTGCTGCTCATTGCCCATCATCAGCAGAACCGGCCCACGGGAAAAATCGACCGAGCGGTAATCGACGGCACCCTTCAGATGCGTGCCGGCGACCAGGCCTGAAAAACCGCCGCGCCAGGCCAGGAAAGCCTCTGTCGTCGCCTTGGCCACCGGCACGGCGAAGATGGACCCCATGGTGGCACGCACCGTTTCCACGGAAAACGGATCGGTGGTGTCGCCGACCAGGATGATGCCCTTGGCGCCGACGGCATCGACGGTGCGGATGACGGTGCCGAGATTACCGGGATCGCGCACCCTGTCGAGCGCCACCCAGACGTCGCCATTGTCGGCGCGGATGTCCTTCAGGGCCAGGAATTTCTGCGAGAAGACGCCGACCACCATTTGCGGATTGTCACGGCGGGTGATGGCGACAAGCACCTTTTCCGACACTTCGAGCACTGTGCCGCCGGCGGCAACCGTGCGTGCCGCGACCTTTTCCACAGCCGCATTGCCGCGCCCTGCCTTGGCGAACACAAGCGTCCTGATCTGCCAGCCAAGGTCGAGCGCATCGATGACCAGTTTCAGCCCCTCGGCCATGAAGGCGTTCTGCTGGTCGCGGAATTTCTTCAGGGCGAGCGCCTTGATGTCCTTGACAAGCGGGTTGGCGAGGCTGGTGACTTCCTTCACCTGGCCGGGTGCGCCTGCGTGCCGCTCGTTCATTCAGGACTCCGGGGCATTCAGGCCACCCAACGCGAAAACAATGAGGTCGAAAGCGCTCTGCCGGCGGACTTTTCACGGATGATCAACTCGCCCGATTCAACCTTGCCGCCCATGCCGGCAAAAGTGTCGCGCATCAAAGCGTGGATGGCGAAGAAGGAGGCGCGGATCGAATAGGCGGTCAGCACCACGGCAAGCGGTTTCGGCGTCAGGATCGCGCGGCAGAGATCGGTGAGCGCCGGCAGATCCTCGAACAATTGCCAGACCTCGCCCTTGGGGCCGCGGCCATAGGCTGGCGGATCGAAAAGCACGATATCGTAGCGGCTGCCGCGGCGCTCCTCGCGCTCGGCGAATTTCACCGCATCGTCGACGATCCAGCGGATCGGCTTGTTGCCGAGTCCGGCCATTTCCTGGTTTTCACGCGCCCAGCCGATCGCCTTTTTCGAGGCATCGACATGGGTGACCTCGGCGCCGGCGCGGGCCGCCACCAAGGAGGCAAGACCGGTGTAGCCGAACAGGTTCAGTACCTTCACCGGTCGCCTGGCCGCCGCGATCAGCCCGGCCATGTGGTCCCAGTGCGAGGCCTGTTCGGGAAACACGCCGACATGGCGAAACGAGGTGAAACGGCCGAGATAGTCGATGCCATCATGCTTCATCGGCCAGGTCTCGCCAAGCGGCGTCCTGGGGAAACGCCAGCGGCCTATGCCTTCCTCGTCGGTGTCGCCGGTGAAGATGGCGTCGGCACGTTCCCAGTCCCTGGCCGGCAGGGCCTTCTGCCAGATCGCCTGCCCCTCGGGCCGCACGATGCGGTAGGGGCCGTATTGTTCAAGTTTCTGGCCGGCACCGCTGTCGAGCAGCGCATAATCGGCATTCGGCGCCACTTCGAGGATGAGCGGAAGCTGCTCGGCCGGCAGGACGCCGTCACGACGGGCAAGGATGCGCGGCGCCGATTTCGGCGCGGGCTGGCTCTCCGCTTTCAAGTCACGCGCTTCGCGCGGTCTGGCGTCCGGCCGCGCCGCGCCACGTGCCTCGTGCGGACGCACTTCTCCGGTTCCGCCTTTGGCGGGCGGGCGGCTGTCGCGGCGTTTGTCGCGAAAAGACTTCAAGCGGGGGCATCTCCGAGCGGCGTGCCGCTTTTGGCATAGGGCAACCAGCTTCGCAACCAAGTCCGCCGCTGCCACCTCTCCTGTTCATGTCGGTCAGAGATGGACCGATGTCAAAGAAACAGGCAAATCTGCTGGATGTCCCGCTCCGAACGCCTCCTCGACCTCATCCAGTGCTTGCGCCGACACCGCCGGCCGGTGAGCGGACAGGCGCTGGCCGATGAGCTCGGGATTTCCATTCGAACGCTGTACCGCGACATCGCCACGCTGCAGGGGCAGGGCGCGCCGATCGAGGGGGAGGCAGGCCTGGGCTATGTGCTCAAGCCCGGCTTCATGCTGCCGCCGCTGATGTTCAGCGACGACGAGATCGAGGCGATCGTGCTAGGCTCGCGCTGGGTCGCCAAGCAGCCGGACCAGCGCCTCTCGGCCGCAGCCGCCAATGCGCAGGCCAAGATCGCGGCCGTGCTGCCGGATGATTTGCGTGAGGATCTCGACGCCTCCACCCTGCTGGTCGGGCCGACGGCGCACGCCATGGAGGGCATTGATCTCGGCACGGTGCGGCAGGCCATCCGCAACGAGCGAAAACTCGGCTTTCTCTACCGCGACGCCGGCGGTGTGGCCTCGCAACGTGTCGTCTGGCCATTCGCGCTCGGTTTCTTCGACAAGGTGCGGGTGGTGGTGGCGTGGTGCGAGATGCGGCAGGATTTCCGGCATTTTCGCACCGATCGCATATCCGGCCTCAACCCCATCGATACGCGCTATCCGCGCCGCCGCCAGGTGCTGCTCATGGAATGGCGGGCGACGCTCGACAAGCCGCGCGGGTCATGAGGCTACTGCCAGAATCTGACAGTAGCCTATTCTAGGTTCGGCGCATCGAAACGCTGGACCGCGGAGAGTACACATGACCACCCCGAATCTCGTCATCCTCTATGTCGACCAGCCGCTGCGAAGCGGTGCCTTCTACAGCGCGCTGCTTGGTCGCGAGCCGGTCGAAAGCGCGCCGACCTTCGTGCTGTTCGTGCTCGACAACGGCTTCAAGCTCGGCCTCTGGTCGCGTCATACCGTGGAGCCGGCGGCGAAAGCGGCGGGTGGCGGCGCTGAGATCGTGTTTGCACTGGAGGCGCCGGAAGCGGTCGACGCCATCCATGCCGAGTGGTCGGGGCGTGGCTTGAAGATCCTGCAGGCGCCGACCGACATGGATTTCGGCCGCACTTTCGTTGCGCTCGATCCCGACAATCACCGCTTGCGTGTCTACTGGCTTTCGGATGGGGAACAAAAATGAGCGCGTACTGGATCGCAGTGGCGTCGGCGGAACATGTCCGGCGCGGCCGCAGGGACGGCTTCATGCAGGTCAATCATGGCAAGGCAGCGCCGTTGCGTCGTGTCAAGCCCGGCGATGGTGTCATCTACTATTCGCCGACCACCGTTTTGGGCGAAAAGGACGGTCTGCAGGCTTTCACCGCAATCGGCACCGTGCGGGAAGGAGAGCCCTATCAAGGCGAAATGGGCGGCGGCTTCACGCCGTTCCGCCGCGACGTCGAGTGGATGGCGGCTGAAGAAGCGCCGATCAAGCCGCTGCTCGACCGGCTGGACTTCACCGCCGGCAAGGCGAACTGGGGATATCAGCTGCGCTTCGGCCTGTTCGAGGTCACCGATCACGATTTTCGTCTGATCGCCGATGCGATGGGTGCCGAAATGCGGAGGACGATGAGCTAGGCCTTCAGCGCGTTATAAACGGCAATGCCAGCGGCAAGGTCCTCCAGTGCCGCGCCAACCGACTTGAACAGCGTGATCTCGTCAGGGCTCCCGCGGCCTTTCCTCTGGCCGCGCGCTAGTTCGTGCAAATCGGCGACGATGGCGTCCGGCTTCAGCAGGCCGGAGGCCAGTGGCTGGACGATGTCGCCGGCTTCCTTGGTGGCGCCGGCGCGGGTGTCGACATAGACCCGGGCACGGGCGATCGCGTCATCATCGCTTTCGCGCATTGTCGGGGTGAAGCCGCCGACCAGGTCGACATGGGTTCCAGGCCGTAGCAGCGCGCCCTTGATCAGCGGCGTGGTGGTGATTGTCGCCGAGGAGACGATGTCGGCCTGGCCAAGCTCGGCATCAAGGTCGGTCGCGGCGCTGGCGGCGAAGCCTTCGGCGCACAAATCGGCCGCGACTTTCTCAGCGTTGGCGGGGGTGCGGTTCCAGATGCGGATGCTTTTTATCGGCCGCACCGCCGAATGCGCCCTGGCGAGGAACGGCGACAGGGCGCCAGCACCGATCACAAGCAGCCGCGAGGCATCGTCGCGGGCGAGGTAGGACGCCGCCAGTGCCGAAGCACAAGCCGTGCGCCACTGAGTCAGGCGCTGGCCGTCGACCACGGCTTCCGGTTCGCCGGTGCTGCCGTTGAGCAGGAGATAGAGCCCCATCACGGCGGGCTTGCCGATGGCGTTGTTGTCGGGTGAGACGGTGACGATCTTGACGCCGATATGGCCACCGGAAGACGTGCCGGCGGCGTTGAAATCGGTCCATGCCGGCATCAGCAGCAGGGTCGAGGCCTCGCCGTCGGGCCGTTCGACCGCGTGATGATGCCTGACGGGCTGTACCGCCCCGTCACGGAAAGCCGCGCGCAACGTCTCGACCAGTCCGGGAAAGGTCAGCGCACGGTCGACCTTGGCGGCCGAAATGGTCAGCATGAAAAGCTCCGTGGAAGGAAAGGCGCCGGCAGGCCGTTCAATTGGTCGGCTTTGGCAATGCCGAACCTTGGGCCGAACCTTGGGCCGATCCCTGGGCTGAGCCCTGGAGCGGTCCCTGTGCTGCCGACGGAGCGCGACTGACCGCCTGCCGCAGGTTTTCCGCCTCGACGCCGCGCTGGCGCGCCAGCTTGCGGTAGCGGCCCTGCTTGACCCAGGTTGCCAGGCTGCCGACGATCATGCCGATGGCGAGCGCCAGGAACAGGAAAATGAACAGCGGCAAGGTGAGCGTCAGCTTCGGATTGCCGGGATTGAAAGGGTCCAGCGTGAAGGCAACGAGTTCGCGGTTGGCGACGGCAAGCGCGATCAGGATGATCGCCAGGGGCACGAAGACCACGATGAGCATGAAGCGATTGAGCATGATTTCTTCCGTGCAAGTTGGCCGGATAAGGCCGTCTGGCGCTGACGCCGCGCCTACTTGCCGCCGTTCAGCCTTTCGCGCAGTTCCTTGCCGGTCTTGAAGAACGGCACCCATTTCTCCTCGACCTCGACGGATTCGCCGGTGCGCGGGTTGCGGCCGGTGCGGGCGGGGCGGTTTTTCACCGAAAAGGCACCGAAGCCGCGCAGCTCGACCCGGTTGCCTTCGGCAAGGGCGTCGGTGATCTCATCGAAGATCGCGCCGACGATGTTTTCGACGTCGCGCAGGAAAAGATGCGGATTGCGCGTGGCAATAATCTGCACAAGTTCGGACTTGATCATCAGACGGGTCCCCGTGAAAGCAGTTCGGTCAAAATTATGAGGATGATTTTATTGGCTTTTTTAGCTGTCCCAAACGGCGCTCAAGGGTGCCAGACGGAAACGAGGCCGTCAAGAAACAAGCGGTCGGCACCAAGTTCGTGGATGACATCACCGCTGTAATCCGGCAGGCCGAGGGCGCTGCCGATCGTTTTCACCATGGCTTTTGACCACAGGAAACTGCCGCGCCGTTCCGTGTCCTTCCACTCGACCACCTTAAGCTTGGCGTCGACACCCTTGGTCGCCAGCCAGTTGATCGCCTCGGTCTCCCCACCGACGGCGTCGATCAATCCGTTGGAAACACCCTGGCGGCCGGTGAAGATCGATCCGTCGGCGAGCGCCAGCGCCTGTTCGTGCGTCATCTTGCGGCGCTCGGCGACGATGCCGACAAACCAGTCGTAGCTGTCGAGGATAAGCTTGCGGACCATGGCGCGCTCGTCGTCATTGGTCGGCTTGAAGGGAGAGGGGGAAGCCTTGAGCGGCGAGGATTTCACTTCCTCCAGCTTGACGCCGAGCTTGTCCATCAGGCCGCTGACGTCAGGGTACTGGATCAGCACGCCGATCGAGCCGACGATCGAGGTCTTGCGGGCTACGATGTGGTCGGCCGCACTGGCAATCATATAGCCCGCCGATGCGGCGAGCGTGCCGACTTCCGCCACCACCGGCTTGTCGGCGGCCAGCTTGCGCACTTCCTCGTAGATCGATTCACCACCGACGGTGGTGCCGCCGGGTGAATCAATCGCAAGGATCACGCCTTTCACTTTCGACGACTCGCGGATGTTCTCCAGCCGCTTGATCAGTTCCTCGTCCTCGGTGATGGTGCCTTCGATCCTGACCTTGGCGATATGGTCGACGGCCGAGCCGCCGAGATCGTCGCCGTAGAGCCAGGCCGACAGCGCAATCACCCCAAGTGCCACGATGCCGATGGCCACAACACGCCAGAATGTCAGCTTGCGCCGCAAGCGGCGGCGGTCGATCAGGTCGTCGGCTCTCAATGCCATGGTCAGCCTCACAGTCGGCGGGAAGAGACGCTTTTAGACCATGATGTCCTTATCGGGAAGCAGTTCCGTCTTCGGCAATCCCGACGCTGTCTGTTTTGTGACTGGCCTGCGCAGGGGACGCAAGGTAAGGGGAGAGACGGCAGTGATGAAAAAACGGCGCAAGGACGTGCATTTCTGCTATGACGTATCGGTTGTTGTGCTGACCTCGTTTTCGTTTGTACAACCACAGTTGTCACATTTTTGCGGTTTTCGTGGGCTTGTGCTTGCTTGAAGGCGCCGGCCCCCCACCTATAGGCGGTGCTCCCTGGCGGGCAGGGGTCTAGAAGAAAGCAGTCATGTTAGCGCGATCGAATGAATCGACCAGCCCCGAGATGGAGTTGGCTCCCCCGGCGGATGGCTGGACGCGGGGCGAGGCGTTCGACCGCGCCCAGCGTCATTCGCGCCGCGTGCGCGTGCTCAAATTCGCCGTGCCCCTGGCCGCGGCGCTGATCGCCGTCGCCTTCCCGGTCTATTCCTATCTGGCCGCACCCGTCTCCGTCGCGGTGCAGGCGGACGGCACCGCTTTTTCCAACGGCAAGCTGGTGATGGCCAATCCCAAGCTCAACGGGTTCACCAAGCAGAAGCAGCCCTATTCCATGACGGCCCTGCGGGCAATACAGGACGTCAGCACACAAGGCATCATCGAGCTCGAAGGCATAGACGCCAAAGTACCGGTCGGGCCCGACAATGTGGCGGCGGTCAAAGCGTCGCGCGGTACCTACGATCGCGACGGCAACACGATGAAGTTGAACAGCGACGTCGTGATCACCACGACCGACGGCATGCAAGCCAAGTTCAAATCGGTCTTCCTCGACATGGGCAAAGGCACTATGAAGACGGATGATCCCGTCGATGTCAGCCGTGGCGGGTCACAGATCACAGCGAATTCCCTGACGGTCCAGGACAATGGCAAGGTCCTGGTGTTCGAGAACAGGGTGCGCGTCAACATCGATCCCGCCGCTCTGAAGGCGGCTGAGGCAAAGGGCGAAGAAGCGAATGTGGCTCAATAGTTCGACACGGCTTGCGGCCGCAACTTCGGCGCTGCTCCTGCTGGGCCTCGTGCCGTCGCTGGCACAGTCCGGTGCCACCAGTCAGGTGTCAGGCCTGAAACTGGCGGGCGACAAGCCGATCCAGATCGAAAGCGACAAGCTGGAAGTCCGGCAGGCCGAAAATGTCGCCATTTTCACGGGCAATGTCACCGTCGTCCAAGGGCCGACACTGATGAAGGCCGGCAAGATGATGGTCTATTACATCAAGGATCCCAATGCCGCTGCCAAGGGCACGGAAGCCGCCGGCGCGGCGATGACCGGCTCGGCCAACATCGATCATCTGGAGATCTCAGACAAGGTCTACATCAAGTCGGATCAGCAGGTCGCGACCGGCGATCAGGGCAGCTTCGACATGAAGAGCCAGGTGCTGGTGCTTTCGGGCAAAAAGGTCGTTCTGTCTCAGAACGACAACGTCCTGGTCGGCTGCAAGCTCACCGTGCAGATGAAAAGCGGGCTGGCCCAGGTTGATCCATGCGCTGGGCAACGTGTCCAGATGTCGATCACCCCGCCGCCGAAATCCGGAGCGACGAACCCCTGATGGCCAGCCTGTCATCGCTGACGGCGCGTCTTCCGGGGCGAACCGCAGGCAAGGTTTCGGCTCCGGCCACGATCACCGTCGACAAGACGAAGTTCAAGGGAACCTTGATCGCCAAGGGCCTGACCAAGAGCTACAAGGGCCGCAAGGTGGTCAGTGGCGTCACACTTGGCGTGCGTGCCGGCGAAGCCGTCGGGCTGCTCGGCCCCAACGGTGCCGGCAAGACGACCTGTTTCTACATGGTCACCGGCCTTGTGCCAGTGGATGAAGGCACGATCGAGATCGACGGCTTCGACGTGACCTCGATGCCGATGTACCGCCGCGCGCGTCTCGGTATCGGCTATCTGCCGCAGGAGGCGTCGATCTTCCGCGGCCTCAACGTCGAGCAGAATATCCGTGCCGTGCTCGAAGTGGTCGAAAAGGACCGCAAGGTGCGCGAGCGCAATCTCGACGAACTGCTCGAGGAGTTCCACATCAGCCATCTGCGCAAGGCGCCATCCATGTCGCTTTCCGGCGGCGAGAGGCGGCGCCTGGAGATCGCGCGTGCGCTGGCGACGCGCCCGGCCTACATGCTGCTCGACGAGCCCTTTGCCGGCATCGATCCGATCGCCGTCGCCGATATCCAGCAACTGGTTCGCCACCTGACGGCGCGCGGCATCGGTGTCCTCATCACCGACCATAATGTACGCGAGACGCTTGGCCTGATCGACCGCGCCTACATCATCCATGCGGGCCAGGTGCTGACCCATGGCCGCGCCGACGAAGTGGTGGCGAACCCGGATGTGCGGCGGCTCTATCTCGGCGAGGGTTTTACGCTCTGACTTTTCCACACAATTCCGGACGGGAAGCCCTGACGCTGTCTTCCGTCCGGAATTGCCTTGGGCGTGAAATTTGTTTCCTGACACGATTTTTTGCGCGCGACGGCCTGATTTTCGGCGATTTTGCTCCGGCATAACGCTCCGGTAAGCGGCTTTTGCTAGGCTTTGCCTTGACAAGCAAAAGCCGGGCCAGTTTCTATGGACGGCCGTGAAATTCATTTCCGGAAGTCCGGACGCGTAGAGGAGGCGTTTGAAACCAAACCATGGCGTTGGCGGCGAAACTACAGCTCCGACAGTCGCAGTCGCTGGTGATGACGCCGCAGCTGATGCAGTCGATTCGCCTGCTGCAGTTCACCCATGTCGAGCTCGAGCACTTCATCGACGAGGAAATCGAGCGCAACCCGCTTCTGGAGCGCGCCGAGCCGCAGGACGACGCCGCGAGCGACCAGGCGCAGAAGATCGACGCGGAGCCGCAAGCGGCCGCCGATGATGACTGGTTCGAGAAGGAGGCCGGATGGAGCGCCGAGGCGATTTCGGAAAAACTCGACACGTCGCTGGAAAACCTGTTTCCCGACGATCCCGGCACCAGTGAGCGGCTCGGGCCTGACCTGACCGCGCAATGGAAGTCGGCTTCGGGCAGTAGCGGCGGTTCGTCGTCCGAGGGGCTCGACGCCGGGGACATGGCGGCGAGCGCCATCACCTTGCGTGACCATGTTGGCGAGCAGGTGGCACTCGCCTTTGCCGATCCCGCGGCCCGGCTGATCGCGGGCGAACTCGCCGATGGCCTGGACGAGACCGGCTATGTCAGGGTCGATCTCGCGGAGATCGCCACGCGTCTGGGCACTGACGCTGCGAGCGTGGCCAAGGTGCTGGCGGTGTGCCAGTCTTTCGAACCAGCCGGCCTGTTCGCCCGTGACCTTGCCGAATGCCTCTCGCTGCAGCTTGCGGTGCGCGACCGCCTCGACCCGGCGATGAAGGCCCTGGTCGCCAATCTGGAGCTCCTGGCGCGGCGCGATTTCCAGACACTGAAGCGGATCTGCGGGGTCGACGAGGAGGATTTGCTCGACATGCTGGCCGAGATCCGGGCCCTCGATCCGCGCCCGGGCATGGCGTTTTCGGGCGGTGCGAGCGATGCCATCGTCGCCGATGTCGAGGTGCGCGCGGCCAATGACGGCAGCTGGACCGTCGAACTCAACGCCGAAACGCTGCCGCGCGTGCTGGTCGACCATATCTATTTCGCCCAGGTGTCGCCGCATGCGAAGAACCAGGCGGAAAAGGATTTCCTGGCGGAGTGCCTGCAAAACGCCAACTGGCTGACGCGCAGCCTGGACCAACGGGCAAAGACGATCCTCAAAGTGGCGTCGGAAATCGTGCGCCAGCAGGATGCCTTCCTGGTTCACGGCGTGCGCCAGCTGAAGCCGCTCAATTTGCGCACGGTGGCCGACGCCATCGGCATGCACGAATCGACCGTCAGCCGCGTCACCGCTAACAAATACATGCTGACCCCGCGCGGCGTTTTCGAGCTGCGCTATTTCTTCACCGCCTCGATCGCCGCGTCGGGCGGCGGCGACGCGCATTCCTCGGAAGCGGTGCGGGACCGCATCAAGCAACTGATCGACGAGGAGAAACCCGTCGACGTTCTGTCCGACGATGCGATCGTCGATATGCTCAGGGAAAGCGGCGTCGATATCGCCCGGCGTACGGTCGCAAAGTACCGGGAAGGCATGAATATTCCGTCTTCCGTGCAGCGCCGGCGCGAAAAGCGGGCGCTCGCCAGTGCCGGCCGCTAAGGCAATTCCTGGAAAAGTGTGAAGCGGTTTTCCCACAGGAATTGCGTCGGTACAAAGAGGTGAAGCGGTTCGGTGTTTCCGTGAAGCGATGGGCTGCTCCAAGCACTCCTGATTTTCCACAGCTTTCGAGCTTCATTGACAAGCCCTGGGGAAGTGGCTAGAAGCCCGCCCGCATGAGACGGGCCCGATGCCCGCTAGCGGATGGTCCGTCACGACAATGGCCTCGGGACGGTCAAAAGGCGGCTTGTGATCAACCGGAAAGTTCGGATTTAAATCGGCGCCAGTGACGCCGCAAAGCTTGTGCGCACGGACCACAAGTATAAACTCAGGCCAGTTTGAAGCCTGAGCAAGGAAGGTCAGTTTTCAGATGAATCTGCGCATATCGGGAAAACACATGGATATCGGCGATGCGTTCCGCACGCGCATCAACGATCGTGTCGGCGAGGCGATCGGCAAATATTTCGATCGCGGCTTCGCGGGACACGTCACCGTCATCAAATCGGGCTCGCGCTATTCGGCGGATTGCATGATCCGGCTGGATTCCGGCGCCTCGCTGCAGGCCACCGGCGACGCCCAGGATCCGACGCTCGCCTTCGAGGCCGCGGCCGACCGGCTGGAGACCCGGCTTCGGCGCTACAAGCGCCGTCTCAAATCGCACAATTCAGGCAATGGCAATGGCGAGTTGACCGACATCGCCTATACGGTGATGGCGCCGCTTGCCGATGACGATGAGGAAATTCCGGAGGATTTCGCGCCGGCCATCGTCGCCGAATCGACCATGACGCTGAAGACCATGTCGGTGGCCTCGGCGGTCATCGAGCTCGATACCAAGGACAGTCCGGTGTTCGTTTTCCGCAACGCCGGAACCGACCATCTCAATATCGTCTATCGCCGGCCCGACGGAAACATTGGCTGGATCGACCCGTCCACGACCAAGGTCGCGCAGGGATAAAAGCCAGCCGCACGAGGGGTGGGGACTGGCGACAGGCGAACAAGGGATTTTCAAGCATGGATCTGAGCGATCTTATCAGCGTTCCGGCGATTTTGCCGGCGTTGAAGGCGAACTCCAAGAAGCAGCTTCTGCAATTGCTGTCCGAACGGGCGGCGGCGATTTCGGGCATTCCGGAGAGGGAAGTGTTCGACACCATCCTGCAGCGCGAGCGGTTGGGTTCGACCGGCGTCGGCAACGGCATCGCCATTCCGCATGGTAAGCTCGCCGGCGTGAAGCGGATCGCCGGTGTCTTCGCCCGGTTGGAAACGCCGGTCGATTTCGAGGCGCTGGATGACCAGCCTGTCGATCTGGTGTTTCTGCTCCTGGCGCCGGAAGGGGCGGGCGCCGATCATCTCAAGGCCCTGTCGCGCATCGCCCGCGTGCTGCGCGACGCCGACACGGTTGCCAAGATCAGAGGGACGCGCGATGCCACGGCGATCCACGCGCTTTTGTCGGACACCCAGGCCTCGCACGCGGCCTGAAGCCATTTTTGAATGGAATCTCCAAGGGCCGCCGTGAGCGGCCCTTTTCTTTTCAGCAAATCGCCTTGGTGAATGGCGCTTTAGTGAATGGCGACGGTGGTCAGGTCGTTTTCCATGGCGCCGGCCAGTGCGCGGTCACGCGCATCGGAAAGCAGGATCGGCTGGCCGTTGGCGGCAAACAGCGCCCACAGTTCCAGGCCGGGCGCGATCTCGCCGAGATTCGGGAAGCGGCCGAGCAATTCGTCGCTCGAGACCTTGCGCAGATAAGCGACCGAGCCCTCGCCGAGATGGGCGAATTCGCCATTGGTCATGGTGATAGTTTCAGTTCTGGTCATTTCAAGCCTCCTTGGCGCGAGACGCCGCTCAAGGCCATCCCGCATGAGAGCCATCGGTGAAGATCAGTCTTTCACCGATATGTTTATTTTCCGTACCAGCCGTTCGGACTCCGGCCGATCGAGGTCGATCGACAAAAGGCCGTTCTTCAGCTCCGCCGCGATCACCCGCATGCCGTCGGCCAGCACGAAACAACGCTGGAACTGGCGCGCGGCGATGCCGCGATGAAGGAATTCGCGCTCGGTGTCGTCGGTCTGACGGCCGCGCACGACCAGCTGGTTTTCCTCCGTTGTGACATCGAGATCGCTTTCGGCGAAACCGGCGACGGCCAATGTGATGCGCAACCTCTCGGTCTTGCCGTCGGCGCCGCTGAGGCGTTCGATGTTGTAGGGAGGGTAGCTGTCACCGGATTTCGCCAAGCGTTCCAGAGTCTTTTCCATGGCGTCGAAGCCAAGGAGAAGCGGGCTGGAGAAAGGCGTCATTCGGCTCATGTTACACTGTCCTCTCAAGAGCGACATAAAGTGGAAAAACCCGGATGGCATTTTTCCCGATGGTCTTGATATGGTCCGCCCCGGGGCCAAGTTCAAGCCATCAAAAAGCCCGCCCAAAAAGACCACGTCGTGGACTCACAAGAATGATCGACATGGCGCTTGAAACGGCAAGCAGATGCAACGAGAAGCGCGACGGTCGGGATTATCTCCCCCGGTCGAGCGGTTCGACGTGGCAGCTCGCGGTCGCTGCGGCGCCCTTCGGATGTTTCGACCGGATTCATTCAAGTGCATGGCCTAGCCAAACAAGGAATTGAAATGCCGCAATCACGAAAGATCATCATCGACACGGACCCCGGCCAGGATGATGCCGTCGCCATTCTGCTGGCACTTGGCAGCAGCGAATTGGAGATCGTCGGCATCACTGCCGTTGCCGGCAACGTGCCGCTGAAGCTCACCGAGAAGAATGCCCGCAAGATATGCGAGCTGGCCGGCCGGCCCGATATCAAGGTCTATGCCGGGGCCATCCGCCCCCTGGCGCGCCAGCTGGTCACCGCCGAGGAAGTGCATGGCAAGACAGGCCTCAACGGGCCACAATTGCCCGAACCCAAGATGAAGCTGCAGGAGCAGTATGCCGTCGACTTCATCGTCGAGACGCTGATGAAGGAAGAGAGCGGCACTATCACGCTCTGCCCGCTCGGGCCGCTGACCAACATCGCGCTGGCGCTGATCCGCGAACCGCGCATCGCTCCGCGCATCAAGGAAATCGTGCTGATGGGCGGCGGCTTCTTTGAGGGCGGCAACGTCACTCCGGCGGCCGAATTCAACATCTATGTCGATCCACAGGCCGCCGATCTGGTGTTCAAGTCTGGCATCCCGATCGTGATGATGCCGCTCGACGTCACGCACAAGGCGCTGACCACCGCCAAGCGCACGCAGGCCTTTCGCAAGCTCGGCACCAAGGTCGGCACGGCTACCGCCGAGATGCTGGAATTCTTCGAACGCTACGATGAGGGCAAGTACGGCACCGATGGCGGCCCGCTGCACGATCCCTGTGTCATCGCCTATCTGTTGAAGCCGGACCTGTTCAAGGGCCGCAACTGCAGTGTCAGCGTGGAAACTACCTCGGAACTGACCATGGGCATGACCGTGATCGACTGGTGGGGTGTGACCAAGCGGGAAAAGAACGCCATGGTGATGCGCGACATCGACCATGATGGCTTCTTCGCCCTGTTGGTGGAGAGGCTGGGGCGGCTCAACTGACAGTCAGAGCAGACATCCGTGAGCACGCGTCTTCACCCATTGAGCAATCGATAGGTGTCGGCGCCGCGCTTATGGTGTTGCCGCTCAATGGGGATGATCGAGCCGACAAGGTGCGGCATCCCCACTTCATCGTCGACGGATATCACCGCGTTGTTGTCGTCAAGGCGGACGTCGTATGTGTAGTACAGCCCGCGACCGACAGCCATCTTCGGATTGATGGGCATTAACCTGACATACTCGACCGTGCCCATCACACGCTGAATTGCCACAACCGGATTGTCCTGATTCATCGCAATCGGGATCAGCGCCGCCAGAGGCAGTGCGCAGAAAAAAGCGACACCGATGACCGCGTCACGGTATTCCGCCTGAAACAGAAGCAGGCGATTTCTGAGAGAAAATCCTGTTGCCATGGTTCAATTCACAAACCGGTAGAAGACGAAGCCGTTGTCGCGCGTAACGCGCTCTATGCCGATATGCGAGCCGATCACGTGCAGTCGGTCGTCATCGACGAGAAGGGATGAGCCGTCGTCAAGCAAAAGCACGTAGTTGATCCGGTCATGTGCCCACTGGGCGCTTTTGATCGTCGCGTCGACCGCGGTAACTGAATGGATCGGGCTTGCGTCGTTGACCCATTTGTTCAGGGCGGCAGGAACCATCATCGCGAACAGAGAAACGGTCAGGATCACGCCAGGCGCATTCCTTTTCAAATCTGCGTAAGTCCACGACATAAACATGAATCCCCACCACAGATTCATGTGGTGGTCAGAGGGCTGACTGTCAATCAGCCCTCTTTAGTTTCAAGGCATATGGTTTTTCGCCCTGGGCGCTGCAGCTTGACGCGTCGCCCGGCTCATGGCCGCGCCGTTACTTCGACCTCGAAAACGCCAGCCACAGGCCGCCGCCGACCAGGAAGCTGCCGCTGATCCGGGACATGAGCTTGATGCGACTGGCCGACAGCAGGCGCCCGGCGCGGCCAGCGGCGAGTGCGTAGGTCGAGTCCGACATGGCGGCGAAGATCATGGCGGTGAGGCCCATGACGACGATCTGCAGCGAGTAGTTGCCTTGCGGGGCGATGAACTGCGGAAAGAAGGCGCCGAAGAACACCAGTGTCTTGGGATTGCTGAGCGCCACCAGCAGGCCCTGCAGGAAGAAGCCGCCGCGCGGCTTCCGCGCTGTTCCGTCGGCATTCAGCGTGCCCTTGGAGCGGAACATCTGCACGCCCATCCAGATCAGGTAGGCGGCGCCGATCAGCCTGACCCATTCGAACCAGTGGCCCATGCCCGCGATCAGCGTGTTGAGGCCGATGCCAACAATGGCGATCATGATGGCAAGGCCAGCCTGCGTGCCGGCGACGTTGGCGAGTCCGGCGCGGGTCCCATGGCGGATGCTGTTGGCGATGATCAGCGTGACCGTCGGTCCCGGCACCAGGATGATGACGATGCAAGCGAGAACATAGGCGGCGTAGAGTTCCAGCGACATGATTTTTCCTCTGGCGTGCCGCCGACGCGGCGCAACTGGGACAATCAATGCATGGCCAAAGCCTCCACGCAAGGCGTCCGGGAAGCACCGAGCCGTCGCACGCGGGTCAGGCGCCGGCTGGCCAAGGCAGCGTCGCCTCATAGGCGGCGGCCGCCCTCAGCACGGCGAGGTCGCCGCGCGGCCGGCCGATCAGCTGCATGCCCATTGGCCGGCCCTTTTCGTCGAAGCCGACCGGCACGTTGAGCGCTGGGCAGCCGCCCAGCGTGGCGAAGGCGGAAACCTGCATCCAGCGGTGATAGCTGTCCATCGGCCGTCCCGCGACCTCGCTTGGCCAGTGCGTGGTGACATCGAAGGGAAAGACCTGCGCGGTCGGCAGCGCGATGAGATCGAAGCGGTCGAAGATCGACAGCAGCGTGCGATGCCAAGAGGTGCGGATGACCGAGGCCGCGCGGATCTGCGGCGCCGTCAGCCGCATTGCGTTCTCGATTTCCCATAGGGCTTCCGGCTTCAGCAGGCCGCGCTTGGAGGGGTCGTCGTAGTGGGCCTGGAGGGCGCAGCCGCTGCTGGCCTGGCGCAGCGTCACGAAGGCCTGCCACAGCGCCTCGAAGTCAAAATCGGGCAGCAAGGGTTCAATCACGAAGGACTGGCCCGCGAGCCGGCCGAGCGCTGCCTCGCACAGGCCGAGGATGCCGGGTTCGAGCGGCAAGTGGCCGCCGAGGTCGCCGAGCCAGGCGACGCGGCCGCCAGTCGAGGGCGTTGCGAGCCCTTCGAGGAACGAGCCCGGTTTCTCATAGGACAGTGGTGCCTGCGGATGATAACCCGCCTGCACGTCGAGCAGCAGAGCCATGTCGGCGACATTGCGGCCCATCGGCCCCTCGACGCCCATCTGCGCATGGAAGACCTCGAAATCCGGCCCGGCGGGCACGAGCCCCTGCGACGGGCGGAAGCCGTAGACATTGTTCCAGCCGGCCGGGTTGCGCAGCGAACCGCCGAAATCGCTGCCGTCGGCGACGGGCACCATGTCGAGCGCCAGCGCCACCGCCGCGCCGCCACTCGACCCGCCGGCGGTGAGCGCCGGATCGAAAGCGTTCAGCGTCGGCCCGAAAACGTTGTTGTAGGTGTTGGAGCCGAGTCCGAATTCGGGGACATTGGTCTTGCCGATGATGATGGCGCCGGCATCGCGGATGCGCTCGACGAAGAAATCGTCTTCCTGCGGCACGAAATCGGCGAAGATCGGCGAGCCGAAGGAGGTCCTGAGCCCAGTGGTCGAGGCAAGGTCCTTGATGGCGATCGGCAAGCCGAAGAGCGTTCCGGTTTCGTTCGCCTGCCTGCCATCGGCCGCGTCGGCCTCGCGCAGGATGTCGCCGCGATCGCGCAACGAGACGATGGCGTTGACCAACGGGTTGACCGCTTCGATGCGGTCGAGGAAGGCCGTCACCACCTCACGTACGGAAAGCGTTCTGTGGCGGATCGCGTCGGCCAGTTCGACAGCGGACAGGCGGCAGATGTCGCCGGCCGGCGGCACGGCATGTTTGGTCCGGGGACGCATCATCTCAGCTGACTTTCTGCAAGGCCTGATCGACATCCTTGGCCAGCGGGATCGCCGGTTGGGCGCCCGGCTTCAGGCAGGCCAGCGAGCCAGCCGTACCGGCACGCGCCAGTGCCTTTTCGAGCGTGAGGCCGGACGACAGGCCGGCAGCGAAGTAACCGCAGAAGGTGTCACCGGCGCCGACCGTGTCGACAGGGGCGATCTTCATTGCCGGAATGGTCAGGAAGTCGGTTGGCGTCGCCGCCATGACGCCGTCGCCGCCGAGCGTGACGACGATGGTGCGGCCGGTTTTCGCGGCGAAGTCGCGCATGCGTGCCGCACGGTCGCGGCCGTTCAGCGCCAGCGCCTCGCCATAGAGGTCGAACTCGGTCTCGTTGGCGACGGCATAATCGGCCTTGCCGAGGAAAGCCGCCGCGTCGCCCTGGAAAGGAGCGGTGTTGAGCACGGTGATGGCGCCGGCCGCCCGCGCCTGGTCGAGCGCGGCATCGACGGTCGCCAGCGGGATCTCGTGCTGCAAGAGCACGACGTCGCCCTTTTTCAGGAAGGCCTTGGAAAGGTCGCCGGGCACCACGGAAGCATTGGCGCCGGGGACCACGGCGATGATGTTCTCGCCGTCGTCACCGACCATGATCAGCGCCGTGCCGGTCGAGGCAAAGGTTTCGCCCACGCCCGACAGATCGACCTTGGCCTCGCGCAGCAATGCCAGCGCCTCGCCGGCGAAACTGTCCTTGCCGACGGCGCCGACCATGCGCACCGGGGCACCGGCGCGTGCGGCGGCGAGCGCCTGGTTGGCGCCCTTGCCGCCGGGCGCCGTGGCGAAACCGGAGCCGCTCACCGTTTCGCCGGGGCTCGGCAGGCGGTCGACTTTGGCGATAAGGTCGAGGTTGATCGAGCCGATGACGATAATCAAGCAAGGCCTCCTGCCGGCATGAATTCAAGGTTCTGGAACGTCCACGGTGCGTTGGGGCGAAGACGGGCCGTTCCAATCGCGCGGGAAGCTAACCTGTAAGGTCGCGGCTTGCCAGACCACGCGAATGGTCCAGCTTGCTTTGTGGTATCGTGGCCTATTCACAACGCACGGTGACGGTGCCCTGATAGCTGCCGGCGGGAAAGATACCGCTCGATTTGGTGGCGATGAGGTCGATCTGCATGGCGTGGGTGCCATTGACAAGCTTCTGCGGCACATTTCCATTGATGTCGGCTCCCGAGCCGTCGAGGCGAAAGACCGAGGCGAAGGTCACGTTGGTGCCGCCGCCGCTGGGCGCGGACGAGAACGCGGCCGGCGCCGGCGCCGAAACCGAATAGCAGTCCAGCAGATTAAGCAGCGAGCACACCAGGGAGCTTGCCACCACGGTCGCGCTGGCGCTCGATCCGCCTGCCTGCTTGGAACTCAGTATACTGATGGCGGGATTTGCGGTCATCGTTCCCGATGCCCCGACCATGATGGTGCAAGTGCCGATGATTGCCGCCGACACAGGCTGGCTGAAGCCGGCAAGTGCCGCCACCGCGAGCAGCGCGCGGTTATTTCCTCTTCTTTTTCTTGCCATCACCATTTCCGGTCCTGAGGCTCCAGCCTTCGTTGGCCCATCCGGGTGATGCGGCAGCAGAAGCCGGAGCAGAAGCGCCGCCGGCCACGCTGGCCGTCTGGCCGTCTCCGCCGAGACCCATCTTGAGCAGCTTCAGCTCCAGTTGCAGGCGCTGGACCTCAAGTTCGTAGAGCCGGCTGCAGTCGAGACGCTTCGGCGTACGCCCGATCGGGATCACCACCCGGCCGTAGGTGGCGACACCGTTGTCCGTCTGGTTGTTGCCTCTGATAACGCCGAGATCGACATAGGCACCGGAACCGGAAACGGCGGAGCGGCAAGTGGTGCCGTCCGCGGCATGGACCTCGTCCTGGCCCTGGGGCAAGGTGACACCGGGCAAATTGAAGCCGTTCTCGTTCTGATTGAGATTGTAGATCTGGTCCTGGGCCAGGGTTGGAACCGTGTTTGTCACTGCAACCGCGAGCGCCAGCGTCAGGATTTGCGGTGCCCAAAAAACTTTCCGCATATCTGTGCCCTTATCTGCGTCTGTTGATTGGGAAAGGGGATGCTTTCGATACAGATACGCACTTTACGCTCGGCAGCGCCGCCGAAGGGCACGACCACAAGGACAGGACGGGAAGCCTGGGAAGCCAACTGGAACACACTTGGAGAGATCCTGGCCTCCACCGGCTGAAAATCCTGGTCGTAGACATGGATCTCGACCCTGATCTTCTGATCGTATGGATTGGCCGGGAAGACGCGAACCGCGAAGGCATCGGTGAAACTGTTGACCTCACCGCGCATGGGCGACATCGACTGCGCCTTTGCGGCAATAGGCGCCAGCCCGACGGCCAGTGCCGTCGCCAGGATTCGTGCATGTTTCAAGTCCCTCTCCTTAGCGACGGCGCTATTCGCAGCGCAGCGTTACCGTTGCCTGGTAGTTTCCGTTGGCGAAGCGGTTGCTGCCGCCCTTGGTGCCGGCGAGATGGACCGAGACAAGGTCGGCGCCGGGTGTGCTGATGGGGGTCGCCGAGCCGGTCTCGACGATGGAGTGCGCACCGGCGGAAGAATAGGTTGGTGTCCAGGTGGTCGATGTCGTGTCGGCCGATGGCACCGTCGTGGTGGTAACCGGATCGACGCTCAGCGACACGCCGCCCGTCGTCGTCAGCGTGACGGTTCCGGCCGAGCCGCCGCTGTTGTGGGAACTGAGGGACTGGAGGTCGGGGCTGACCGTCATCGTGCCGTTGGTGGCAATGACGAGCGTGCAGGTCGGAGTGATCGTGCCATTGAAAATGACATTTTGCGTTGTGGCCATTGCGGCCTGGTCCAGGCACGCGGCCAGCAAGGCTGCACCGAAGGCGGTGCGCAACAATTTCATCGAGACCTCCTGCCAAGTCGGATCACCCGAAGTGATAGGAGTCATGATCGCTTTATCGTGGTTAATTTAGCGTAAACTTAAATAAGGTGCGGAAATAACATTTCGTAAAAAACCGAAGGTTGTCCCCGGTTGTGTCATGAATTCCGGATAACACTCAAGTAATACTTTCCACCACTTAATATCTGTAAATTTTTCCGGCGAAAACTGGAAAAACGATATTTTACGACGACACTTGCCCCGCCTCCCAGCCCAGGATGGCGCGCTTGCGGGTTAGGCCCCAGTGATAGCCGGTGAGATCGCCGGACTTGCCGATGGCGCGATGGCAAGGCACCACGAAGGAGAGCGGGTTGGCACCATTGGCGGCACCGACCGCGCGGCTGGCGCTCGGCGCGCCGATGCTGGCGGCGATCGAGGAATAGGTGCGGGCCTTGCCCATCGGAATCTGCAGCAGCGCCTCCCAGACGCGGACCTGGAAGTCGGTGCCGATCATGACGACATGCAGCGGCTGGTCGGGCCGCCACAATGTCGGATCGAAGATACGCGCGGCGTAAGGGCCGGTCGCGGCCATGTCCTCGACATAGACGGCGTTCGGCCAACGGCTGGACATGTCGGCGAACGACGCACGTTCCTCGCCCGGATCACTGAAGGCGAGGCCGGCAAGGCCACGGTCGGTGGCCATGATCAGGGCGGTGCCGAAAGGCGAGGGATGATAGCCGTAGCGGATGGTGAGGCCGGCGCCGCGCGTCTTGTAGTCGCCCGGCGACATCGCCTCATGGGTGACGAACAGGTCATGCAGCCGGCCGGGGCCGGACATGCCCAGTTCGAACGAGGTTTCGAGCAGCGGCATGCCGGAATCGAGCAGCCGTCGGGCGTGGTCGAGCGTCACCGCCTGCAGGAAGGCTTTTGGCGACAGGCCGGCCCAGCGGGTGAAGAGTTTTTGCAGGCCTGTCGGCGTCTCGCCGACCTCCTCCGCAAGCTCCTCGAGCGAGGGCTGGTCACGATAGTCGAGGCTGATCTTCTCGATGGCGCGGCGCACGATCTCGTAGTCGCCGCCTTGCGGCGTGATGTCCTTCTTGAGGACTGCTGTGTGTGTGCTCATCGAACTGTCTCCTTGGCCAGGAATATCGCCCCTTGGGGCGGCGATCGCCACCCGAAACTTGCCTTCTTGCCGCGCATGCCCAGATAGATTCCGGGGTTCGTGCCCAGGAGTCGCTCATGGCTGGCGAGAAAGTGCACCTGACCGGGGCAAAGGAAACCTTGCTGATGACACTCTACGGCAAGGCGCTGGAGAGCCGGCTGCCCCATTCCCTGCTTGCGGATCATTTCGCCGACGAGGCGGTGCGCAAGATCGACTATGATTTCTCCAGGCTCAAGGTCGACGAGAATCTCGGCATCGGCCTGGCAATCCGGGCCAAGACACTGGATGTCCGTGTCGAGGATTTTCTGGCCAGGAATCCCGGCGCCATCGTGCTGCATCTCGGTTGCGGGCTCGATGCGCGCGTCTTCCGTGTCGATCCGCCGTCAGGCGTGGACTGGTTCGACGTCGACTATCCCCAGGTCATCGAACTCAGGCGCAAGCTCTACCCGTCCCCCGACCATCACCATCTCATCGCTTCGTCGGTGACCGAGCCCGGCTGGCTGGCCGAGGTGCCGCGCACCCGCCCGGCCATGGTGGTGGCGGAAGGTCTGACGCCCTATCTCCCCGCCGATGAAGGGCTGCGTCTGGTTTCGCGGCTTGTCTCGCATCTTGCCGGCGGCGAGCTGATGTTCGACGCCTACAGCCGTTTCGGCCTGACGCTGCTTCGCCTCAATCCGACCATCAAGGTCACGGGTGCCGAGGTCCACTGGGCGATCGACGATCCGCACGAGCTGGAACTGGCGGTTCCGAAACTGCGGTTCGTCGAGGATATTTCCGCCTACAAGCCTGAACACGCCGCCCGCATGGGCTGGTCCGCCAAATTGTTCGTTCGCCTTTGGAAACACATTCCGGCGCTGCGAAAGGTAGGCAGGCTTCTGCGCTATCGCTTCTAGATTCAGCGCGCCTTTGCGGTCGCCAATGCCCGCGAAAAGGCGGTGGCAAAGCTCTCGCGGGAATCGGGATCGAGAAAACCGCCGATCGGCACGTTCTGGCCTTGCGCTTCCACGGTCATTTTGGTGATGCCGATCTCGGCGTGACGGGCCACCGAAAACCGCGCCCAGAACGGGTTGAAGCGGTGCGCTTCCGATTTTCCCGAAGGGGCTGTCTTGCGGATGTCGAGGCTGGTGCGGGACACCGACACCTCCTCGCGGGCGCGGGCGGCCCGATAATTGGCGCGGAAGGCGATGTAGACGGCGACCACGTCGAGGCCGAAGAAGCCGAACACCGGCCACGCACCACGCGACAGGAAAAACGCGCCTGTCACCAGCCAGCCGAACAGCAGCGCGCCCATCAGGACCAGGAAGCCCGTCCTGCCCAGCGACCGGTGTGGGGTCAGCAATGCGTGAAAGAAGGGCTCGTCAGCCTGGAACGAGGCGTTTGTGTCGCTCATGACAGGATATTATAGGAGGGAAATGGCGAGCCCCAAGTCCAAAGATTCTTCCATGCCCGAAAAAAAGCTGCCGGCCGGACGACGTGACGGATCGAACGCCAAGCCGCGTCCACGGCCCGTGCGGCGGACGTCACGCTATACCCCGGCGGAAGTGCATGAGATCTTCCGACGCTTTTCGGTCCAGCGGCCGGAGCCGAAGGGTGAGCTCGAACATGTCAACGCCTTCACGCTGCTGGTGGCTGTGGTGTTGTCCGCGCAGGCGACGGATGCCGGCGTCAACAAGGCGACGCGGGCGCTGTTCAAGGCCGCCGATACGCCACGGAAGATGGTGGCTCTGGGTGAAGCCAAGGTCGGCGAATACATCAGGACCATCGGCCTCTGGCGCAACAAGGCCAAGAATGTCATCGCGCTGTCGGAGGCGCTGATCCGCGACCATGGCGGGGAAGTGCCTGATGACCGCGATGAGTTGGTCAAGCTGCCGGGGGTCGGGCGCAAGACCGCCAATGTCGTGCTCAACATGGCCTTCGGCCAGCATACGATGGCGGTCGATACGCATATTTTCCGGATCGGCAACAGGCTTGGCCTGGCGCCCGGCAAGACGCCCGAGCAGGTCGAGCAGGGGCTACTGAAGATCATCCCGGACGAGTATATGTGCCATGCGCATCACTGGCTGATCCTGCATGGCCGCTATGTCTGCAAGGCGCGCAAGCCGGACTGCCCGGCCTGCGTCATCGCCGATATCTGCAAGGCGCAGGAGAAGACGACCAGCATTCCGGCGCCCCTGGTGCCGATCGCCCCGCTCGATGCGGTGGACGAGGTTCAGGGCCAAACCTGACGAGCGGCTGGGCCTCAACTCTCCTCCACGAACACCTCGAAAGCCGACCGGTTTGCGACAAATACCGATTGCGGAACCTCTGCCCGCTTCCGATTTATTCTAGATTAGGGTGTTGATATTCAGGTGATGCCAGCCTGCGAACGGTGGTTTTCCGCGCTCCTGGTGCTCGCGTACGAAAAGTATGCTCCGCTCCGGTTCTCGAAAACCACCATTCTCGGCTCGGCCTGACCCGAATCTCGACACCCTAGTAGCCGTAACCGCGCGCCATCGCCGCCGCGAAGACCGGGATCAGCAGGAAGACGAAGGCTTCCGCGGGGACGTATGTCTTCACCGAGGCCAGTTCGCCCGCCGGCACGGCGAAGGAGGGATTGGCGCTGGCCTGCCTGTTCCAGGAAATGAAGCGCACGGTCGGGACGATCGACAGCAGGCCGACAATGCCAAAGGCCACCATCTTGGCCCAGAACACCCAGTTGTAGACGTAGAACTCCCATCCCTTGAGACCCCAGAAGACGCGGCCGATGCCGACGATGATGATCAGCGCGGCGATGATGCCATAGTGGCGGTCGATGCTGGCGAGCCGCTCGAGCGTCGCGGCGGGCAGGTCGCCGCGGATCAGCACGAATTCGGCGCCGATGATCCCCGCCAGGGAAAACACCAGCAGATGATGGACAATGGCAAGCACAAGGTCGGTCGTGTCCATGCTTCTTCCCTTGGGTTTGAGCACCAGCCCGCGTCGGAGAAGATCGCGTCGCAATGTGCTGAAATCAGCCGGCCGGGAAAATAACACCGTCGGGCGGAATTCCCATAGCGGAGCCACGGCACCGGACATGCGGCTTTTCTGGATGATGGCGCGTTTCGCGCTGGCCCTTGCACCGCACGGGCTATTTGCTAAGCGCGGATAACTTCAGCGAGGCAATCCCATGAACAATCCGCACGGCGCTCCGGTCATCGAGACGAAGCGAACCATTCTAAGGGCGCACCGGCTGGAGGACTTTGACGCCTATGCCACGATGTGGGCAGACCCGGCCGTCACCCGCTTCATCGGCGGCAGGCCGCGCACGCGCGAGGAAAGCTGGATGCGCTTCCTGCGTCATGCTGGCCTGTGGTCGCTGCTCGGCTACGGCTTCTGGGCGATTGAGGAGAAAGCGACGGGCCGCTTTGTCGGAGAGGCCGGTTTTCACGACCTGAAGCGTGACATGGAACCGTCGATCGAGGGCATTCCCGAGGCCGGATGGGCACTGGCGCCGGCCGTGCACGGCGCCGGTCTCGCCACCGAGGTCGTCGGCCGCGTGCTGGCCTGGGGAGAAGAAACCTTTGGACGTACGAAAACCGTCTGCATCATCGATCCGGAGAACGCCGCATCGTTGAATGTCGCTGGCAAGGTCGGCTATCGCGAAGTATTGCGGACCACCTATCATGACGCCCCGACAGTGCTGCTGGAGCGGCTGTCCTGAACTGGAATTGAGACCTCTACCCCGCTTGGCGGCGCAGTTTCCGAGCAAGGTCGGCCCACGGATCGGCGCTCTGCGCGGCCGGTGTGACGCCCCGGCCCAGCAGCACCGTCGAGGCATCGAACGGCGTCGGCCGGGCGATCCCATAGCCCTGGGCATAGTCGACGCCGATGGTCTTCAGTGCGGCGGCGATTTCGTCGCTCTCGACGAACTCGGCGATGGTACGCTTGCCCATGACCTTGCCGATATGATGGATCATCTCGACCATGGCGCGGTCGATGCGGTCGTCAAGCATGTCCTTGACGAAGCTGCCGTCGATCTTGAGGTAGTCGACCGGCAGGTGCTTCAGATAGGCGAAGGATGACATGCCGGAGCCGAAATCGTCGAGCGCGAAGCGGCAGCCCAGGCCGCGCAGATCGGCAATGAAACGCATGGCATTGGTGAGATTGGCGATAGCGCTGGTTTCGGTGATCTCAAGGCAGATCATGGCAGGCGAAATGCCATAGACGAGAAACTGCTCGCGCAGGAAGCCGAGAAACGTCTCGTCGCCGAAAGTCGCTCCGGAAAGATTGATGGCGCATGTGGCAATCGGCGGCGTGCGCGGATCGGCCTGCCGGGCGGCCAGGATGCGGAAGGTGTTGCGCACCACCCAGCGATCGATCGACGGCATCAGGCCGTAGCGCTCGGCAGCGGGAATGAAGCTCTGAGGGGTGACGAAGCTGCCGTCTTCGTCGGTCAGCCGCAGCAGGATCTCGATATGCGCTCCCGCCTCGACGACGTCGTCGTTGAGCGGCCAGATTTCCTGGGCGTGAAGCCCAAAGCGGTTTTGCTCCAGCGCGGCGTGCAGGCGCTGTACCCAGGCCATCTCGCCGAAGCGCTCGCGCAAGGCCATGTCGCCATCGCTGTGGATCTGGACGCGGTTGCGGCCTTTCTCCTTGGCCATGTAGCAGGCGACGTCGGCGGCGCGCAGCGTTTCCTCGATCGTCACCTGCGCGTTGGCGAGCTCCACCATGCCGATACTGACGCTGGTGTTGAAGGGTCTTCCGTCCCAGGCGAAATGCAGGTCCTGCACCGCCGCGCGAAGCCTTTCGGCGATGTCGGCTGCGTTGGTGGCATCGCAATCAACGAGCAGCACGCCGAACTCGTCGCCGCCCAGCCGGGCGAGTACGTCGCCGGACCGCAATTCGCGGGTCAGCAGTGAGGAAATCTGGCGCAGCAACTGGTCACCCGCGGCGTGGCCGCACGTATCGTTGACCAGCTTGAACTGGTCGAGATCGAGATACATCAAGGCGTGCTGCCGGGGCTTGCCTTGCAGTTCGACGATCGTCCTTTCCAGCCGGCTTTCGAAATCGCGCCGGTTGGCGAGCCCGGTCAATGCGTCATGCGAAGCCTGCCATGAAAGTCGCTCGATATAATCCTCTTCGCGCGTCATATCGTGGAAGGCGAGCACCGCGCCGACGATTTCACCGGAAACGATCAGCGGCGCGCCGGTCAGCGCGACGGGAACAACGGAGCCGTCCAGCCGCTGCAGCAATTGCGGACGGGCGCTGGAACGGCGCGGTTCGCCGGCCAGGAGACGCTCGACCAGCTGCGAATCCTCGACGCTGGTATCCTTGTCGACCAGGCGAAACAGCGATGCGACCGGTTTGCCCCTGGCAGTGCCGAGCGGACAAGCCAATAGTTTCTCGGCAACCGCGTTCATGTAGTCCAGCCGCCCGTCACGGCCAGTGCTGATGACGGCCTGGCCGATAGACGCCAGCGTAACCTGGGCGCGCTCGCGCTCGGCATTGAGCGCCAGCTGGAAGGCCTGGCGCTGCGCCAGAAGCTTGCGGGTACGCCACACCGCCAGCAGGATCAGCAAGGCGGCGGTGACGAGATTGGCAAAGGTGAGCAGCATACGGATGAAGCGCGATCCCTCGCCCAGACTGTCCGAGAAGGCCTTGGACAATGGGGTGACCTGACGATCGAGCCGATGGATTTCCGCTTTCCAGGCGCCGATCTCGGCTGCCGACGCAGGCCCCTTGCCCAGCGCCGCATGCATGGTGTCGCCGAGCCGCTGGATGGCGAGTATCATCGTGTCGGCCGCCGCCCAGTGCTGAATAGCGGTATCAAGATAGCTGAACGTCCGGAAATTCTGGAACAGCCAGATCAGCCCGGCGACGTCGTCCGGGTGGTTTCTGCCTTGCAGAAAGCCTGTGCGCGCTGCCTCTGTATCGGGCTCGGGCTGCTCGAGCGCCAAGCGCGCCGAGCGATCGGCCATCGGAACGGCGATCGCCTCGCGATACTCGGTGAAGAACTCCTCATTGCCGGTGTCCGCATACAGGCTGAGGAAATAGATGGCGTGCTTTTGCCCCTTGGACCACTGGCTTTCCCCGCCGACATAGGCGCGAACCGCCGAAAGCGTGTACAGGCTGAGGCTGGCGACCAGCGCCTGGATGAGCACGACGGCGATGAACGGCCACACGAGCCCGAGAAGACGGGGGCTGGCGTCCATCGATGACGGCTTCTTCGAATTCACGAACGTGCCATGATCCTGTCAGCGTGTCTGTCCGACTGTTTCACCCGTCGGTTGAGACGATTTTCTTCCCCTCATGTCGCGCAAATGGCGACAACAACCGGGTATCACGGGGGACTTAACAGCAAATAAATAGTTCCGTTCTCTACAAAGCCATTTCTTGATTTGGGCGGCTGAATATTACGCAGCGTCAAGTGACTGCTTCAAGTTGAATCAGTTTGTATTCGAAGCTTATCGATCCTTTTCGAGCCCGTAACCGAGCGGGTTAGGCAGCGCCTCCGCCGCAAGACTTGCCTGTTCGAGCAGGGAGGCGTCCTCGCCGAAGGCACGGGTGGCGCGGGCCGCCGCCTCGAGCAGCGGACGTTTCATGCGCTGAAGGAAGGCGGCATCGACGCGCGTGCTCGGCCCCGCCAGCGTCAACGCGCCAAGCAGGTTGCGCCCCGGCCCGAATACCGGTGCCGAGACGCCCGCCGTCTCGGGGTCGCGGTCGCCGACGGCGAGGCAGTTGCAGGTTCTTCGGATGGTCTCGTAGGGTTCACCCGGCTGGCCGGAAAACGCCGCAAGCACGCGTCCGCCCGAGCCGACAAGCAAGGGCAATACGTCGCCCTCGCGTATGGTGTAGCGGATCGGATGCTTGGATTCGACGCGGTAGAGACAGGTGCGGACGTCACCCGACCGGACATAGAAGGCGACGCTCTCCCAGCTGTGCTCTGAAAGGTCGCGCATGATCGGCAACAGGATGTCGACCGCCACGACCGAACGCTGATAGAGGGCGCCGAGCCGGAAGGCGGTGGGCCCGACGCGGTAGCGCCCATCGTCGAGGCGCTCGAGCAACTGCCCGCGCAGCAGTGAATTCGTCAGTCTCAGGATCGTACTCTTGTAGAGGCCGGTGCGCGCCGCGAGTTCGGCCAGGCTGAGTGAGCGGTCGGCGGTTGTAAAGGCATCGAGGATCGCAATCGCCCGATCAAGTGCCGCGACACCTTCGGCCGATGTACGCCGAAGCTCTGTATCCGCCGATTTGCTTGGTGAGTCCATTGCAGTTCCCAGTTCGCAGAAACCCGAGCGGGGCCACTCTGTCGCGCTCCTGGATCGTTCTGTCCAGCAGAATATCGTTCCGGTTGACAGAACTTGCTAACATCTGCTTGAACTCGATCACGGGTCTGTGAATGCAGGCACGTTTGGCAGGCACCGGAGGAGGTGTCGTGATTTGGAGGAATCCCATGCTGAACAGACGCAGATTTTTGATGAGCACGGCGGCGGCAGGCGCTGCCGGCCTTGCAGGACTTCATCTCACTCCCGCTTTCGCCGATGGCGCACCGCAGATCCAGATTTTCGTGCCGGCGGCACCCGGCGGCGGCTGGGACCAGACAGGGCGCACGATGGACCAGGTGCTGCGCTCAGAGAAGCTGATCTCCGGCTCGCAGATCACCAATGTCGGGGGCGCCGGCGGCACGGTCGGGCTGCCGCAGTTCATCAGCCAGTGGAATGGCAAGGGCAATTCGCTGATGGTCGCCGGCATGGTCATGGTCGGCGCCATCATCGCCAACAAGGCCGCCAACAATCTGACGCAGGTGACACCGATCGCCCGTCTCACCGGTGAATTCGAAGCCCTGGTGGTGCCGGCGGAATCGCCGTTCAAGACCGCCGCCGATTTCGTAGCCGCGCTCAAAGCCGATCCGACGAAGGTTCCCGTGGCCGGCGGCTCCGCCGGTGGCTCCGACCACATCCTGTTCGGCCTGATCGCCAAGACCGTCGGCGTTCCGGCGACCAGCCTTTCCTATGTCCCGTTCGCCGGCGGCGGCGAGGCCTTGTCGGCGCTGCTCGGCAACCAGGTGGCGGCCGGCATCTCCGGCTTTGGCGAATTCTCCGAACAGGTCAAGGCCGGTGCGCTCAGGCTGCTCGCCATCTCGGCCGACAAGCGCCAGGACGGCATCGACGCGCCGACGCTGAAGGAAACCGGCATCGATGTCGAACTGTTCAACTGGCGCGGCGTTTTCGCGCCTCCCGGCGTGTCCGACGCCGACAAGGCGGCGATGATCACGCTGGTCGAGACCATGGCCAAGAGCGATGCCTGGGCCACGGAGTGCAAGAACCGCAACTGGACGCCCATCCTGCTCACCGGCGACGACTATGCAAAATTCGTCGCCGAGGATTCGGCGCGCATCGAGGCCATCCTCAAGGATCTCGGCCTCGCGTGATTTTCCCCAGGGGGATGGCGCGAGCCGTCCCCCAATTCTCAAGTCCATCGATCGCATCGCAGCGATCATGGCTGGCAGCATGAGGGCCGGTGACAGCCGTCTTGGCCCGTAATCCTGGGGAGGACATTCCATGAGCACCATCAACCAGCCGACGGCGTCCTCGCGCCTTGCCGTGCCCGAATTGCTTGTTGGCATTGGGCTTCTCGCCTGTGCCGGCGCCGTGGCTTGGCAGACGCTGGCGATCCCGGTGTCGCCGCTCTATTCCAAGGTCGGGCCGACCGTCTTTCCCTATCTCACCATGGTTGGTCTGGCGGTGCTCTCGCTGCTGCTCATCCTCGCCGCGTTTCGCGGTGGCTGGCAACCGGAGGAGGAAAAGGAAACGCCGACCGACTGGAAGGCGATGGGCTTCGTCGTCATCGGCCTTGTCGCCAACCTGCTGCTTATCCGGCCGCTCGGCTTCACGGCGGCCTCGGTCATCATGTTCGTTCTCGTCTGCTACGGCTTCGGCAGCAGGCATACGCTGCGTGACGCGTTCACCGGCCTTGTCCTGGCGCTGGCCGCCTATTTCGGTTTCGCCAGGGCGCTCGGCGTCAACATCGGTGCGGGTTTCATCGAGAACCAGCTGAACACGGCGATCGATGCGATCATCGGCGCGTTTGGAGCGTGAGGCCATGAGCACGCTCGAACAACTCGCCCACGGCTTCTCGGTCGCCTTCACCCCGGTCAATCTTCTGTGGTGCCTGCTCGGCACCACGCTCGGCACCGCCATCGGCGTGCTGCCAGGCCTGGGGCCGGCGCTCACCATCGCGCTGCTTCTGCCGATCACCTATCAGGTGGCGCCGGAGGCGTCCTTCATCCTGTTCGCCGGCATCTATTACGGCGCCATGTATGGCGGCTCGACAACCTCGATCCTGCTCAACACGCCAGGTGAAAGCGCCACCATCGTCACCGCGCTGGAAGGCAACAAGATGGCGCGGTCCGGCCGTGGCGGTGCCGCACTCGCCACCTCGGCGATCGGCTCCTTCGTCGCCGGTACCCTCGGCACGCTCGGCGTCGCCTTCCTGGCGCCGGTGGTTGTCAAGTTCGCGCTGGCTTTCGGCCCGGCCGAATATTTCTCGCTGATGGTGCTGGCCTTCATCACGGTTTCGGCCGTGCTCGGCTCATCCTCGGTGCGCGGACTCACCAGCCTGTTTGCCGGCTTCGTTATCGGCATGATCGGCGTCGACCTGCAGACCGGCCAGCCGCGGTTCACCTTCGGCACGACAGAACTGCTCGACGGCGTCGACGTCATCATCGCCGCCGTCGGCCTGTTCGCGGTCGGTGAGACGCTCTATATGGCCTCGCGCCGCTATGCCGGAAAGGACGAGATCGTGCCGCTGAAAGGGTCGCTCTACATGACCGCGGCCGAATGGGGCCGCTCATGGAAGGCTTGGCTGCGCGGTGCGGCGATCGGCTTCCCGATCGGCGCCATGCCGGCCGGCGGCGCCGAAATCCCGACCTTTCTGTCCTATGCCATCGAAAAGAAACTGTCGAAGCACAAGGAGGAGTTCGGCACGGTCGGTGCCATCGAGGGCGTCGCCGGTCCCGAGGCCGCCAACAACGCGTCCGCCGCCGGCGTGCTGGTGCCGATGCTGACGCTTGGCCTGCCTACCTCGGCAACGGCCGCGATCATGCTGTCGGCCTTCCAGAGCTACGGCATCAACCCGGGGCCGCTGCTTTTGACGACGCAGGCCAATTTGGTCTGGGGCCTGATCGCCAGCCTGTTCATCGCCAACGTCATCCTCGTCATCCTCAATTTGCCGTTGATCGGGCTGTGGGTGCGGCTGCTGAAGATCCCGGCGCCGCAGCTTTATGCCGGCATACTGGTGTTCGCGACCGTGGGCACTTACGGCATTTCGCAATCGCCCATCGATCTCGTCATCCTCTATTTGCTGGGGGCGGCGGGCTTCCTGATGCGGCGTTTCGATTTCCCGACCGCGCCGGTCATCATCGGCATGATCCTGGGGCCGCTCGCCGAAACCCAGTTCCGCCGGGCAATGACCATCTCTAATGGCGACTGGTCGGTGTTCTACAAGCATCCGCTGTCGCTGACGCTGCTGACGCTCGCCTTCATCGGCCTGGTCGGACCGCATATCTGGGCCTTCATCGAGCATCGCCGTCGGCGTGGTCCAGAGCACGTGCCGGGCGATGCCTGACCGATTTGAGAAGATATGACTGACCTGCTTTCCGGTATCCGCGTCCTCGACCTGACCAATGTTCTGGCTGGGCCTTATTGTGCCTATCAGCTGGCGCTGCTGGGGGCCGACGTGATCAAGGTCGAGGGGCCGCAAGGCGGCGACCTGGCGCGCCAGCTCGGCGGTTCGCCAAGGCTCAACCAAGCCGGCATGGGCGCCTCGTTCCTGGCTCAGAACGCCGGCAAACGATCCGTCATGCTCGATCTGAAGACAGAAGCCGATCGTGAACGCTTCCTCGACCTTGTCGCCAGTGCGGACGCGCTGGTGGAGAATTTCCGCCCCGGCGTGATGGATCGGCTCGGCCTTGGCTACGAAGCGCTGAAGGCGGTCCGCCCCGGCCTTGTCTATTGCGCGATATCGGGTTTCGGCCAGACCGGTCCGATGCGCGACAATCCCGCCTATGACCAGATCATCCAGGGCCTGTCAGGCATCATGAGCATCACCGGCACGCCCGAAACAGCGCCGCTGCGTGTCGGCTATCCCGTCGCCGATACGCTGGGCGGGCTGGCCGGTGCGTTCGCGATTGCATCGGCGCTGGTCAAGCAGAAGACCTCAGGCGAGGGTGCCTTCCTCGACGTCTCAATGCTCGAATGCACGCTTTCCGCACTCGGCTGGCCGGTGTCGAACTATCTGACGGCCGGGGTCGATCCCAAGCCGATGGGCAATGAGAACATGACGGCAGCACCCTCCGGCGCCTTCCGAACCGGCGACGGGCTGCTCAACATCGCCGCCAACAAGCAGGAGCAGTTCGTAACGCTTTGCCGGCTGATCGGGCGACCAGAGCTGGCCTTGGACCCACGCTTTGCCGAGCGCGAGACACGCAAGCGCAACCGTGCGGCGCTGAAAGTCGAGATCGACGAGGCCCTGGCAGGCGCGTCGGCGGCGGCCTGGGAAGAGACGCTCAATCATGCGGGCGTCCCGGCGGGCAGGGTGCTGACGATCCCGCAAGTGCTGGGCGAACCGCAAGTACTGGAACGGCAGGTGACTGCGAATTTTAACGATGTCGCCGGGATGGACAGACCGCTGACCGTTCTGCGCGGCGGCTTCATGGTCGATGGCAAGGCGCCATTGCCGACAAAGCCGCCACCGGTGCTCGGGGAGCATATGGACGAGGTTTTCGCCCACCTGCCGCCGCGTGCCAAGGCAAAGGCACGGGCATGAGCAGTTCCGGGAAGAAGTCAGGCCGTGAACGCGGCGAGGAATGGTGGCAGACCGGCATCATCGAGATGAGCCCCGGCGTCATTCGGCTGCGCGGCTATGAAATCCAGGACCTGATCGGTCGCGCCAACTTCCCTGCGATGATCTGGCTGATGTTGCGTGGTGAACTGCCCAGCGAGGACCAGGCAGCCTTGCTCGGCATTGCGCTGGGGGCGGCCGTCGATCATGGGCCGCAGGCGCCGTCGATTGCCATTGCCCGCATGGCCGCCACCTGCGGCGTCGGCATCAACAGCGCCATGGCTTCGGCCATCAATGTGCTCGGGGACGTGCATGGCGGCGCGGGCGAACAGGCGCTGTCCTTCTACGGCGATATCGCCGTGGCGATCGATGGCGGGACGGTGCTGGATGAGGCGGTCTCGGTAAGGGTCGACCGGTTCTTCGCCGAGGAAAGAAGGTATGTGCCAGGGCTTGGCCACCGCTTTCACCCGGTCGATCCGCGCGCACCGCGGCTGCTGGAACTGACTCGCGAATTTGCCGGGCGTGGCGTCATCAATGGACGGTTCGCCGACATCGCCGAGGCTGTTGAGGCGGAGGTCGCGCGGCGCAAGGGGAAAAAAATCCCGCTCAATATCGATGGCGCAACGGCTGTTATCTATGGCGAGCTCGGCTTCCCGCCGCCGCTGACGCGGGGACTCTTCGTGCTGTCGCGTTCTGTCGGCATTCTTGCGCATACCTGGGAACAGTCGCAGCAGAGCGAGCGCAACAAGGGGCCGCTGCCGCGCGAATGGCTGTGGGCTTATACTGGAACACCACTGCGGCCGTTTCCGGGAGACGGCGAGGCCGGCGGGTGAAGCCTATGCCCGGCCGGCCGACGCAGGCATGGGAAGCTTCAAGGTCTCCACCAGCGTCGCCAGGTCAGGCTCGTCGATCAGTATTGCCGCGTCGGCCGGCGCCAGCCATGCCCGTTGCCGCCGTTTGGCTTCCTGCCAGTCGGCAAGCTCTTCGGTCACTTCGAGCAGATAGACGATGACGTCGACGCGAATGAAGTTGTTGGCCAGCCGTTTCCAGTAGGAATAGGTGCCCGCCGGTTCCTTCAACGTCTTGCCGAGCACGCCGGCCTCTTCCATCGCCTCGATGGTGGCTGCCTTGCGGCCACTCTTGCCTTTCATCGGCCATCCTTTGGGGACGATGAAGCGCTGCGTCGTCCGCGATGTGACCAGCATCACCTCGATGTCGCCGTGCGCGTTCCGCCGAAAGGGGATCGCCGCGACCTGGCGGATCCGCTCGCCTTTCTTGGCCTTGCGCACGGCCTTTTTCTTGGTGGCTGCCATTCGTAACAATCCAGTCGGTGCAGTGCCCCATAGCGTGACGCGGCGCCTTTGCAAAACCCAAACTGCCGCAGGGGCACTCGAAGGCCCCTATCATGTAAGTCGGCTAATTAAAAGAGTGGTCCCGCCTGTCAGCGGCAGGTGCTCACGGCGGTGTTGCCGATTATCTGCGTCTGGCAGCTCGGCCTGACCTGCGGCACCACCGGCGGCGGCTGCTGGACGATCACGCGGTCCTGGTCGCGATACTGCTGTTGCTGCTGCTGAAATTGCTGCCGCTGAATCCTGTTTTGCAAGATCTGCAGATCATTCTGCTGGATTAGCGCGTTACTTTTGGCAGAGGGATTGAGCACCTGCGCGGAGGCGGGCAACCCAAGCCCGGCCAGAACCATCGTAGCCAGCGCTGCCGATGCCAGAATCGACGGTGGCCTACGCGCGGACATGCGCCCATTCTGCGAAAAGATCCTATTCATTCCCAATATATAGGGCGGCCTGTCGGGTGATGCCATGGCCATGCATGGATCTCCCATAAGTCAATCATACCGTTGTGCGGTCCGTGACCGCAGATTGCCGTCATATGACGACTATGAAAGGCCGAAGGCTTTGGCCAGTGTCCCTTACGGAAGTTCTCGAATTCATCTGGCACAAGTCAATGTAGTCTAATTTAGCCAGAACTCAACAAGTGAGAATGCGGATACGCCGGCCTCGATGCATGGGACTTATTGCAGAATGCCGGCATTTTATTGTGTGGGTTGGCGGGGGCACCAAACTCAAGGAGGGATTGAGAGCGCCTGCCTAAAGGGGGAAGTGCATGGCTTTGGTTTCAAAGCGTACTGTTGCGCGCTGGCCTTTTGGATTGACTGGCGGAGACCCAAACAAGTCGGATCAGACCCGTGAGGCCCCGCCAGAGGGGTTATCCGGGCAGGTGGGCAAACATCCTGCCGTTCTTAAAAGACGACTTGCCCTCCTGCTCGGCGCGACGGCGCTCGTCGGGCTCGTTTCGATTCATGCTCAGTCCCCGGCCCATGCGCAGCAATTGTCCATCAATACGGATGGTGCGCGGGGCGATGATGGTGACGACGGGATCGGTACCGCCGACGCCGAGCCCGGCAAATCACCGACCGCGCCGGCCACAGGCACGAATAGTGTTGGCCGCACGACCTCCGGCGAGGCCGCTTTCGTGGGCAGCGCCCGGGGTGGGCGCGGCGGAGATGGCGGCTCGGCTGTCCATGCAACTGCCGTCCCGCCTTTTGTGGAGATCAAAGGCGGTAAAGGCGGCGACGGCGCGAAGGGCGGAACGGTCGATATAACAAACAATGCATCTGGAGCCCTCGAGACATCGGGAGATAATGCTCCCGGCATATCGGGTGACGCCAGCGGTGGCGATGGCGGTAACGGTGCATGGGCATTCGCCGTCGCGGTCGGCGGCAAGGGCGGTGTCGGCGGGCGGGGTGGCGATGGCGGAACGGCGACCGTCACCACCACGATCGAAAGCAACATCATCACGCATGGCAATAATTCGAACGGCATCACCGTCAATTCCAGCGGTGGGCGAGGCGGCAATGGCGGCTTGGGCGGTGCGATCGGTGCCGGCAAGGGCGGCAATGGCGGCAATGGCGGCAATGGCGGCGACGCAAAAGGCGATAATGCCGGCTCCATTTCCACGGATGGGACCTTCTCGAAGGGTATGCTTGTGCGTTCCGCGGGCGGCGTCGCCGGTGATGGCGCAAGTGGTTTCGGTATCGTCGGCGAGGGCGGCAACGGCGGTGTGCCGACAATCGGCGGCAATGCCGAGGGGATAAATTCGGGGACCATTACCACCCGGGGAGATTTTGCCAGCGGCATGGTCGTGCAGTCGGTTGGCGGCGGCGGCGGCGATGGCGGTGGCGGCCTCGGTCTGTTCGGAGGGGGTGGCGCGGGTACGGATGGCAATGACGGCCGGGCGGCAACGGGCACCAATACCGGCAACATCACTACCAGCGGCCTAGGCGCCATTGGCATGCTGGTCGAGTCGGTTGGCGGCGGCGGCGGCGATGGCGGCGGCGCATTCGGTCTCGTTTCGATCGGTGGCAAGGCAAGTGGCGGCGGCCAGGGCGGTACGGCCACCGGCAATATTGGCGGCGTCATCAAGACCGGCGTCGATGGAAACGGCGGCGATGGCGCGCATGGCATCCTGATCCAGTCGGTTGGCGGCGGCGGTGGCAATGGCGGCTATGCCATCGGCGTAGCCCCCGCGATCTCGGTCGCCATCGGCGGCGGTGGCGGCACTGGCGGCAAGGGTGGCGTGGTCAACGTCAACCAAGCCGGCGCCGGTGTGAGCGTCGAAACGAACGGCCGTTCCGCGAGCGGCATCATCGCACAGTCGGTTGGCGGCGGCGGCGGCAATGGCGGCGGCGCCGTTGCCATCGGCGGATTGGTGGGCGTATCGGTAGGCGGGTCGGGCAATGCCGCCGGTGACGGCGACAGCGTGAACTATAAAGTTGCGAACGCCAAGGTCACCACGCTCGGGGACGATTCCATTGGCGTGCTCGTGCAGTCGGTCGGCGGCGGTGGCGGCAATGGCGGTTTTGCGCTTTCCGGCTCTACAGCCGCGGCAGTGAGTGTCGGCGGCAGCGGCGGCGCGGCAGGTAAGGGCGGCGTCGTCGACGCGACGGTCGGCGGCAGCGTCAACACGTCCGGCGATCGCGCGACAGGCATCGTCGCCCAATCGATCGGCGGCGGCGGCGGCAATGGCGGCTTTTCCGGCGCCGCTAGCTTCGGCGCCAGTGTGGGTATCGGCGGCAACGGTGCAGGCGGCGGCGATGCCGATACCGTCACGTTGCGCACGGCCGAGGGCGCGATGCAATCGATCACCACGGACGGCGCGGATTCAGCTGGCCTGATCGTACAGTCGGTCGGCGGCGGTGGCGGCAATGGCGGTTTTGCCGGCACTTTGTCGGCGATTGCCGGCTTCGGCATGGGTGGAAAAGGCGGCGCTGCCGGTAAGGGAGTGGCGACGGAAGCCACTTATAACGGTTCGGTCGAGACTTTTCGCGAAAGGTCGGCCGGTATCATCGTGCAGTCGATCGGCGGCGGTGGCGGTAATGGCGGCGGCCAGTTCGGCCTGAGCGTGAATGCAAGCGTAGGCATCGGTGGTTCAGGCGCCGGCGGCGGCGAAGCCGGGACGGCAAAATTCTTCTCGACGACAGCACTCAATGTCACGACCCATCAGTCGGATTCGGCTGGCGTCATCGTGCAGTCGGTGGGCGGCGGCGGCGGCAATGGCGGCTTTTCGTTGAATGGCGCAGGTTTGGTGGCTGCAGTCAGCATTGGCGGCAAGGCTGGCACGGCCAGCGACGCCAAGGCGGTGACGGTCGGCATCCATTCAGGATTGATTCACACCTTGGGTGACCGCTCCACCGGCATCATCGCCCAGTCGATCGGTGGCGGTGGCGGCAATGGCGGCGGCACGGCCTCGGCCGGCCTCGGTGCCAACGTCACCATCGGCGGCAAGGGCGGTGGCGGCGGCGCGGGCTGGACCGTTGATGTCACCAATGGCGCGACAGTTCACACCGAAGGTGTCCAGTCTCACGGCATCCTGGCGCAGTCGATCGGTGGCGGCGGCGGTTCAGGCGGCTTTGCCGTCTCGATTGGCGGGCCGTCCTTCTCGCTTGGCGGCGATGGCGCGTCGGGCGGTGGAAGTAAGAAGGTCTATGTCGAAAACACAGGCCAGATCAACACAGACAGGGATATGTCGATCGGCATCTTCGCGCAGTCGGTCGGTGGCTCGGGCGGTGATGGCGGGTTCGCGATGGCGGCCGGCGCCTTTGCCGCGGTAGGCATCGGGGGCAAAGGCGGGGCCGGCGGTGCCGCAGGCGAGGCAGAGGTCAAGAACACCACCAACATCACGACGAAGGGTTCTCTCTCACACGGCATTCTGGCTCAGTCGGTCGGCGGCGGTGGCGGCAATGGCGGATCTGTCGGAACGTTTGCTGTCGGTGTGTTCGGCGCAGCTTCCGTGGCGATCGGCGGCGGTGGCGGCGATGGCAATCTCAGCAACCAGGTCACGGTTACCCACAAAGGTGACATTCATGTCGGCGGCATGGGCTCGAAGGCCATCCTCGCGCAATCTGTCGGCGGCAGTGGCGGCAATGGCGGCTCGGCCTATTCAGGCGCGGTCAGCGCCGGTCTCTACGTGTCCGCCTCGGTCGGGGTTGCCGTGGGCGGCGAGGGCGGCAACGGAGGCAATGGCGGCAAGGTAACGGTTCGGGCCGATGGCAACCTGATTGCTGATACGGACGCAGCCGGTTCCGGCGGCATCGTCGCCCAGTCGATCGGCGGCGGCGGCGGTAATGGCGGTCGCGCCGCTACGATTTCGGGTGCTGCCAGCACCGGAGTCAGCGTTGCACTCGGTGTCACGGTTGGCGGCTGGGGTGGTGATGGTGGCATGAGCGACCGCGTCATCGTCGACAGCGGCATGAATGGCGGCGGCAGCATCGTTACCAAAGGCGCCAACGCGATCGGCATTCTCGCACAATCGGTGGCGGGCAGCGGCGGCAATGGCGGCGATTCCTGGGGAGCCGCGGGCGGCTTCGGGGTCAATGCCAGTATCAATGCGACGGTTACCATCGGCGGCGGCGGTGGCAAGGGCAACATCAGTGGCGATGTCTCCGTTCATAACGCCATGACGATCAACACGAGTGGGGACATGAGCGCCGCGATCGTTGCCCAGTCGATCGGCGGCGGCGGCGGCAATGGCGGGGCGACCAATGGCGCGACGGCCGATCTCGGCACTGAAAACGGCGTCAACGTCGCGGTCAACGTCGGTGTTGGCGGCGCGGGTGGCACAGGCAACAAATCCGGTGCCGTGGATGTTACGAACTCCGCCAATCTGACCACCGACGGCGATTATTCGTCCGCCATTGTTGCCCAATCGATCGGCGGCGGCGGCGGCATGGGCGGTGCAACAAACACGCAGGCGTTCCATGTCGGCGGCACCGCGGGCACGAGCGTTACCGCAAATGTCAGCATCGGCGGCAATGGCGGCGACGGCAACGATGCCGCATGCGCCGCGGACGCGGGCGGTAATGCCACTTGTTTCGACGGCAAGGTCGGTGTCGCGGTCGACAATTCGGGCGAAATCCGCACCAGCGGGTTCAACTCGGTCGGCATCCTCGCCATGTCCATCGGCGGCGGCGGCGGCGGCGGCGGCTCGGCTTCGACCAAAGAGGATATCGTCGGCCCAGGCGACGCCGGGGAAACCTCGGTCGGTATCGGCGCAGCGATCGCGCTTGGAGCCGGCGGTGCCGGCAACGGCGGCACGGTTTCGGTCACCAACCGCAATCTGATCATCACAGACGGCGCCGATTCCTATGGCATCAGCGCCAATTCGATCGGTGGTGGCGGCGGCGTCGGCGGCTCGTCCAGCTCCGGCGTGCTTGGTACCTACGCAATCGGCGGCTCGCTCGGCGGCGCGGGTGGCAAGGGTGGCAATGGCAACCAGGTCGATGTCTCCAACTTGGCCGGCGCAACGATATGGACCAAGCAGGAGCGTTCAATCGGCATCTTCGCGCAGTCGGTCGGCGGCGGTGGCGGCGCAGGTGGTGCCGGCGAAAGCAAGGGCAAGAGCGATGGCGGTGAAGTCGCGGTAAACCTGTCGCTTGGCGGCGCGGGTGACGTCGGCGGCAATGGCGGCAAGGTCAATGTCGAAAACGGCGGCATCATTCAAACCGACAAGGCCAATTCCCACGGTATCCTGGCGCAGTCGATCGGTGGCTCCGGCGGCGTCGGCGGCGCGTCGGGCACGTCATCCAACGATTCGAAGATCGCCATCACGCTGAGCCTCGGTGGGGCTGGCGGTGCCGGCGGTAGCAGCGACAAGGTTCACGTCCAGAACTTGAAGAGCGGTTCGATCCTGACGCAAGACGACAACTCGCACGGTATCTTCGCACAGTCGGTGGGCGGCGGCGGCGGCGCGGGCGGCGCGGGCTCGACGGAGACCGGCAAGGCCGAGACGGCAGTCACCATGTATATCGGCGGCCAGGCGGCAGCGGCAGCACCGGCGGCAGGTGGTCAACAACTCCGGCAGGATTGAAACGCTGGGCTATATCTCGCACGGCATTTTTGCCCAGTCGGTCGGCGGCGGCGGCGGCGCTTCGGGCGCCGCGACCGGTGCATCGGAAGCGGACATGACAATCGGTGGCGGCGCCAGCGTACCCAACGGGATTCCGATCCCGGTGATCGGCGGCCCCGACAACAAGGCCGATGGCGGCAAGGTCACCGTCACCAACGATGGCGAGATCATCACACACAAGGACGGTTCATACGGCATCTTCGCCCAGTCCATCGGCGGCGGCGGCGGTTATGGCGGAACGGTTTCGTCCGACTTCGCCGGGTCCGATTCCTTTGCCCTCAGCCTCGGCGGCAAGGGTGGCAATGGCGGCGATGGCGGCGATGTCCGGGTTGAGGTTTCCGGCTCGATCGAAACCTTTGGCGACCGCGCGCATGGCGTTGTGGCGCAGTCGGTCGGGGGCGGCGGCGGCGTGGGCGGCGATGCAAAAGGCAAAACCTCGAACGCGCTCGGCATCGGCGGCCTTGGCGGCAACGGTGGCGATGGCGGCGATGTGACCGTGATCCGCACCGGCACTATCACCACGCATGGTGTCGATGCGGTCGCCATCATCGCGCAGTCAGTCGGAGGCGGTGGCGGCATCGGCGGCGCCGGCTTCGGGCGCTTCGGGGCCACGGCGGATGGCGGCAGCGGCATCGACAACAACACCATCGGGTTCAATACGTTTGCAGGCGCCAAGGGCAATGGCGGCACGGTGACCATCGAGCAAGATGGCGCGATCGTCACTGATGGCGAGCGGGCACATGGCATCGTGGCCCAAGCGGTCGGGGGCGGCGGCGGTCTGGCCGGCACGCTCTCCACCGGCGCCGCCGGTTCCGGCGGTGGCATCGGCGATGCGGCGGCGGCGTCGGCAACGGCCATGAGCCAGGTCTGGGTGAAGGGTGCGAGCTCCTATGCGATGTTTGGACAGAGCGCGACCGGCGACGGTGATGCGCACGCGGTCGATCTGACCGCCGGAGACAGCCTGTTCGCGCAGGGCGCGGATTCGGTGGCCGTCTATGGTGAGAGCACGGCCAAGGGCGCAAAAGGCAACATCACCATAAACCTGAATGGCCAATACACGATCGGCGGCGCCGGTACCGGCGTCGCGGCCATGCTCGTCGGCGGCGCGAACAACACGCTGACCAACCACAGCCTGCTCTATGCGATGGGAGCGGCGCCGACATTCGAGATTCAGGCTTCGCAGTTCCAGGCGTTCCAGACCTTCCTGCTGGCGCCAGGTCCGGTGGTGCCGACGAACGCAATCCTGGAATCCCTGCTCGACGATTTCAGCCCGCTGGCCATCACCGGCACCTCGGGTGATGACCATGTCGACAATTCGCCGCTGGGCGACACGCTCGGACGCGTCATCGGCAACATCGATCTCGGCGGCGGCAACAACAGCTTCCACAATTTCGCCGATGCCTCGATGGTCGGGCTCAAGACCATCGATCTCGGCGGCGGGATGTACACCAATGACGGGTTGTATACAAACCAGGGCATCGGCTTGGTTGCGAAGGTCGACGTCGGCGGCGGATTTAACCAGGACGGTTCCGGCCGTTTCGTTACCGACATCGACCTCAACAACCAGACCACCGATGCTCTTGCGTTGACAGGAGCAGGCAAGTTCGATGGCACCGCGCCGCTCAATTTCCTATCCATCGACAAGCTGTTTACCGCCTATACGATAGCCACGGGGTCTTCCATGGCGGCGAATTCGCAGATCGTGGCGACGATGCCCGTGGACCATCCGGCGGCGGGCTTCAATTTCATATTCGAGGTCGAACACGGTACCGATCTGGTACTGACCACCGACAACCAGACCTTCCTGCAACTCGCGCACGATCCGCAGTCCGGCGTCAATGATCCGGGCGTGTACCAGATGGCGCAATATCTCGATGACGTCGAGGCGTCGTCCAGCCCGGACAATCCGATGGCGCGGCTGATCAACCTGGTGCGCTTCTTGCCAAGCAAAGCAGAAATTGGCGAGGCGTTGACCCGGCTGGCGCCGCACTATGCCGTGCATACGTTCGACATGATCAATCGCGAAACCGACATGATGCTGGAGGCGGCGCGCGAGTGCACCGGCGTGCCAGCCTACAAGAACGCTGATGGCCGCTGCATCTGGGCGTCGATCAGCCCGCAGGCCGAGTACAGCCGCGATGCGGGTGCTGGAACCACAAGCCGCGATGACGTCTTGAAGACGATGTCGCTTGGCGGCATCGGCGAGGTCGGCCAGAACTGGTCGCTCGGTGCCACGATCGGGCGTACAGAGTTCGATTCCAAGATCGGGTTCAACGGACAATTGCTCTCACAAACCACCGGTGAAGCCTGGCAGGCTTACGCGCTGGCCAAATACGCCAACCATAACTATTTTGCCGACTTTGCGCTTGGCGGCGGAACTGGTTCGTTCAACGGCGAACGCGACACCCATATCGATCCGGCGTTCTTCATCCCCGGCGAGACTTTGGACGGGCACTATCTGGACGCGGAAATGCTGCCGGGCATCGGCGACAGCGTTACCTACACCCAGAAAACCGCCATGTTCGGCGGCTCGGCGCGGTTCGGCGTTACCCAGCAGATGGGTGCGTTCTACCTGCAGCCTACGCTGCAGTTCGACGCGCGCTGGCTGCGCGTTTCCGGAAAGGAAGAGGGCTCGGTCGCCGCCTTCAACTTCGACGGCAGTGCAAATACATACTATTCGGCGACACCCGCGCTCGAGATCGGCACGGATATCGCGCTCAGCGATATTGCCAGCCTTCGCCTCTACGGAAAGGCCGGAGTGGAGTTCTCCAACAAGGACTGGGAAATCGAAGGCGGTTTCGCGGCGGCGCAGAATCTGCCCGGCAATCCCGCATTGCACTTGACGGAAACGGTCGATTCGCCGCTCTATCGGGTTGGCGCCGGGCTTGAGCTGAATGGCGTCAATGGCGTCGGCATGTCCGTCAGGTACAACGGCGCCTTCGGCGAAATGGTGAAACAGAACGCAGTCAGCGCGTCTCTCAAGGTCAGCTTCTAGCTGGCCCGGGACCGAGCCGGGCGGGAGGGGTCTTGATGAGGAAATACGTGTATTTCGCGGCAGTGCTGAGTGCGGCCTGCATTGTCGGTCTGCCGGCCATGGCCGCGCAGACCAAGGGTGACAAGGTGGTGGCGCCGGCCGCCGCCGATGCGCCGCAGCTGCCCGGCGGTGCATCGGCCTTGTCCGAAACCCATGGCGACTGGACGGTCAATTGCCAGATATCGGGAACAGCCAAGGTCTGCAGCCTGTCGCATCAGCAGTTCAACAAGCAGAGCAACCAGCGGCTGCTGGCGATCGAACTGTCGAGCAAGACCGGCGACGATGCGACCGGCACGCTCGCCCTGCCGTTTGGACTGGCGCTCGCCAAGGGTGTCACCCTGACAATCGACGACCAGAAGCTGGACGGCAGCCTGGCGTTCAACACCTGCCAGGTGGTCGGCTGCCTGGTGCCTGTGGCGTTCGACGCCAATATCACGCCGCTGCTCAAGAACGGCACCACGCTGAAGATCGACGCCTTCGCGGCCGATACCGGGCAAGCAGTGAGCTTTTCCATTCCGCTCAACGGCTTCAGCGGGGCGCTCGCCCGCACAGCGGAACTCTTGTCAAACTGACGGCTCAGGGCGGTATCTGATACACGGCGTCCAACAGGCGCCGCGTATCTTATCCAATGCGCGTCAAACGACTGTTGTCTTCAGCCTCTCGGCAATGAGGGCGGCGAGCCGCGCCGCCACCTCGTCCTTGGTCATCTCTGGCCATTCCTCGACACCGGTCTTCGACACGATCCGCACCCGGTTGCGATCACCACCCATGACACCCGAAGGGCCGATGCCGCTCTCGTGCGACACATCGTTGGCGACGATGAAATCGGCGCCTTTCTTCCTGAGCTTGGCCTCGGCATTGCGCAAGAGATCCTGCGTCTCGGCGGCGAAGCCGACAACAAGGCCAGGCCGCTGGCTGTGATGACCGACGCCGGCAAGGATGTCGGGGTTCTCCACCATGTGCAGCACCGGCGGGCCTTCACCCGCCACCTTCTTGATTTTTTCGCCGGCCGAATTCTCGCTGCGCCAGTCGGCGACGGCGGCAACGAACACCGCGGCGTCGGCGGGCAAAAGCTGTTCGACCGCATCGCGCATCTCCTGCGCACGTTCGACATGGATGGTCTTCACGCCGGCTGGATCGGCAATGCTCACGGGACCGGAGACGAGGTGCACATCGGCGCCGAGCCTTGCCAATGCCGCAGCGATGGCGTGGCCCTGCTTGCCGGACGAACGGTTGGCGATATAGCGCACCGGGTCGATCGGCTCATGCGTCGGGCCGGAGGTGACGATGATCTTGCGCCCTGCCAGCGGCTTGGGGCCGGCATCGAGCAGCGCCTCGACCGCGGCGACGATCTCCAGCGGTTCGGCCATGCGGCCTTCGCCGGCCTCATTGCTCTCGGCCATCTCGCCCCTGGCCGGGCCGACAAAGGTGATGCCGTCCTTGACCAATGTCGCGCGATTGCGACGTGTTGCGGCATGCGACCACATTTTCGGGTTCATCGCCGGCGCCATCAGCACGGGCTTGTCTGTGGCGATGAGCACGGTCGAGGCAAGGTCGTTGGCGTGACCGTTGGCGAGCTTGGCCATCAGGTCTGCGGTGGCGGGCGCCACCACCAGAAGGTCGGCCTCGCGTGACAGCCTGATATGGCCGACATCATGCTCATCGTTGCGGTCGAACAGTTCGGTGAAGACATGGTCGGCCGAGAGCGCGCCGGCGGAAAGCGTGGTGACGAATTCCTGTGCTGCCGATGTCATCACCACCCGCACCGCCGCCCCGCGCTCACGCAGCCGGCGGATCAGGTCGAGCGCCTTGTAGGCGGCAATGCCGCCACCGATGATGAGCAGGATGCGCTTGCCGGAAAGCGTGCCTCGTGGAAAGATCTTGCCTGCCGGAGAGGCCACCGGCGTCGCCGTACCGTGCGCACTGGTGAGTTCGCGAAGGGTCTTTTCGATCTGGTCGATACGGCTGGGTCCGATCTGGCCGTCGACAGCTGCCCGGATCATCACCCGTGCCTGTTCTTCCATCGAACGGTCATTTTCCGCCGCCAACCGGCGCAGCAACTCCTTGACCTCGTCATCAAGGTTGCGGATCGTGATGCTTGCCATCTGATTGCACTCTGCTCATCTTTATCGATAGCAATGATAGCGATGCAATCAAATCGCTGCAAGTTGCGGACCAAGCCTCGACGGTCGGGCCTAAAGAATCTTCCAGGCGATATAAACCAGCGTCAGCGCGATCACCCACAGCGCCACCCGCCCGGAGCGGCTGTAGCGCGCCTCGGCCTTGCCGATGGCACGCGCCGTGGTCTCGTCGAAGCGCAGGCCGTGCTCGGCCATCAAGTCGATCTCACGCGACAACCGGTCGGTGCGCGCGGCAAGCTCGGGCGCCTGGCGGGCGAGCGTCAGCAGCGCCTTGGCGCCGTCGCGCGCGTCGATCATCATGCCGCGCGGGCCAAGGTTGCCGGCGATCCAGCCGCCGACCACCGGTTCGGCCGTCTTCCACATGTTGAAGGCCGGATCGAGTGTGCGAGCCACGCCCTCGACCACCACCATGGTCTTCTGCAGCAGGATCAGTTCAGGCCGCGTCGCCATGTCGAAGAGTTCGGTCACCTCGAACAGCAGCGTCAGAAGCTTGGCCATCGAAATGGTCTCGGCCGGCTGGCCGTGGATCGGCTCGCCAATGGCGCGGATCGCTTGCGCGAAGGCCGCGACATTGTGCTGGCGCGGCACGTAGCCGGCCTCGAAATGCACTTCGGCGACGCGCAGGTAGTCGCGCGTGATGAAGCCGTAGAGGATTTCGGCGAGGAAGCGGCGCTCCTTCTTGCCGAGCCTGCCGGCAATCCCGAGATCGACAGCAACGATGGTGCCGTTGGCTTCGACGAACAAATTGCCGGGATGCATGTCGGCGTGGAAGAAGCCGTCGCGCAAAGTATGACGCAGGAACGACTGGATGAGGTTGGCGGCGATCGCCTTGAGGTCGTGGCCGGCGGCTTCGAGGCCCGCGATGTTGTTCATCTTGACGCCGTCGACCCATTCCATGGTCAGCACGTCGCGGCCGGTGCGTTCCCAGTCGACGGATGGCACGCGAAAGCCGGGATCGTCCTTCGTGTTCTCACCAAGTTCGGAGAGTGCCGCCGCCTCGAGGCGCAGGTCCATTTCGATCTTGGTGGTCTGCGCCAGCGTCTCGGTGACCTCGACGGGCCGCAGCCGGCGTGAGGAGGGGATGTACTTCTCCTGCAGGCGAGCGGCGAGGAAATAGCTTTCGAGATCCTGGAAGAAGCGGCGGCGCACGCCGGGCCGGATCACTTTCACCGCCACCTTGGTCGCGGCGCCGTCATGGATGGTTTCGGCGGCATGCACCTGCGCGATCGAGGCTGCGGCGACCGGGTCGCCGAACTCGGCGTAGAGATCGCCCACCTTGCGCCCGAGCGAGGCTTCGATGGCCGCGACCGCCTCGGCTTTCGGGAAGGTGTGCATCTTGTCCTGCAGCATGGCGAGATCGAGCGCCATGTCGTTGCCGACGACGTCGGGGCGCGTCGCCAGGAACTGGCCGAGCTTGACATAGGAGGGCCCGAGCCGGACCACGGCCTTGGCCAAGCGGTCGCTGCGCTCATAGTCCAGCGCGCGGCGGCGGGTGAACAGCCGCGCCAGCCGCCAGCCGAATTTCGGCAGGCCGGACAGTTCCTCGCCGGGCAAGGCGGCAACGACGCCTTCGCGCACCAGCACCCAGCCGGCCCGTACCAGCCGGAATCCTGCGCTGACCGTGCTCATGGCTGGACCGATCCCGCCGGCTCTTCGAACCGGCACAGGCCATGGCGAGGATGGGAAATGCGGTGCAGCCTCAAAGCTTCCAGCCCGAATGCAGTGCCGCGATGCCGCCGGAATAGTTGCGGAAGGAAACGCGATCGAAACCGGCGCGTGAAATCATTGCCGCGAAGTTCCGCTGGTTGGGGAATTTCGCGATCGATTCAACCAGATAGGCGTAGGGTTCGCCGTCCCCGGTGACCATCTTGCCGATCTTGGGAATGGCGTTGAACGACCAGGCTTCATAGGCCTTGTCGAGCAGCGGCATCTCGACCTCGGAAAATTCGAGGCACAGGAAGCGGCCGCCTGGCTTCAGCACGCGGAACGCTTCGCTCAGCGCGACATCGATGCGCGGCACGTTGCGGATGCCGAAAGCGATGGTGTAGGCGTCGAATGTGGCATCGGCGAAGGGCAATTCCTCGGCATTGGCCTCGACGAAATCGGTGTTGCCGGACAAGCCCTTTTTCTGCGCCCGGTCGCGGCCGACGGCGAGCATCGAGCCGTTGATGTCGAGCACGGTCGCATGCGCGTTGCCATGGCTGGCGTCGACGATGCGGAAGGCGATGTCGCCGGTGCCGCCGGCCACATCCAGAACCTTCCAGCCCGCCCGCTTCGGTGGATTGAGCCATGTCACCATGGCGTCCTTCCACAGCCGGTGCAGGCCGGCCGACATGAGGTCGTTCATCAGGTCGTAGCGGTTGGCGACCTTGTGGAAAACATCGTTGACCAGGGACTGCTTCTCGCCTTCCCCCACACGCTTGAAACCATAGGAGGTTTCCATGCCGCCCGCGGCCGTGGTTCTCTCAACTGACATTTTTTTGATCCGTCATAAAACCGGCGGGACCATAGCCGATCGATGCTGTGGGCGCTATTGTTTAAGGCGCGGTGTTCAGCCGCGCTTCCAGGTGGTGGGTTTTCAAGACCTGGACTGACCGACGGGATGTTTGAATGCCTTTGAAAGCGGAATTGCACTGCCACGTCGAAGGGGCAGCGGCGCCCGAACTCGTCATCCGGCAGGCGCAGAAATACGGCAAGGACACTTCGCCCTATATCCAGGACGGTTCCTTCGTCTGGCACGACTTTACCTCGTTTCTCGCGGCTTATGACTTTTCCGCCGATCTGTTTCGCACGGAGGAGGACTATGCGCGGCTGGCCGACCACTATCTGACCAGCCTTGCCCGCGATGGGGCGATCTACTCCGAGGTGTTCACTTCGCCGGATCATGCGACGAAAGCCGGGCTGTCGCCCAAGGCCTATACGGACGCGCTCGGCGAAGGCATGCTTCGCGCCAAGGCCAAGACGGGCATAGAGGGCCGCATGATCGTCACCGGCGTGCGCCATGTCGGCGTCGAGTCGATCGAACAGGCCGCGCGCTTCGCGGCGCGCTGCGGGCATCCGCTGGTCACCGGCTTCGGCGTCGCCGGCGATGAGCGCATCGGCGACATGGAGGACTATGTCAGGGCTTTCGAGATCGCCCGCGAGGCCGGGCTGGGCATCACCGTTCATGCCGGCGAACTGACGGGGTGGGAAACCGTGCAGGCGGCGCTCGATCATATCAAGCCCTCCCGTATCGGCCACGGTGTGCGTGCCATCGAGAATCCTGACCTTGTCCGGCGTATCGCCGAAGAGGGCATCGTTCTGGAATGCTGCCCCGGCTCCAACATCGCGCTCAAGGTGTTCGACAGTTTTGCCGATCATCCTTTTCCCGCCCTGCAGGCGGCAGGCTGCAAGGTGACGCTGAACTCCGACGATCCGCCCTATTTCTGGACCTCGCTGAAGCGCGAATACGATATCGCGGCGGAGCATTTCGCGATGAACGAGAAGGCGCTGACAGCCCTCACCAGGACCGCCATCGAGGCCGCCTTCGTCGACAGAAAGACCAAGGCGGCACTTCTGGCCCGGCTGAACGGCGCGGCGCGCTGATTTCTTCCGACAAAGCTGTGGTCGGTGGCGGCCAAGCGGTTCCTTGGCCGGTCCATTGTCGCTAGGGTTCGGCCAGGTAGCTTGAAGCGCGACACGTCCGAAAGGATCCATGCGCGCGGTTTCGGGCGACACGCATCAGGAGAACATCATGAAGGGCGTCACCGTCGTCGACCATCCGCTTGTCCAGCACAAGCTGACCATCATGCGCAAGAAGGAGACTTCGACGGCCGGCTTCCGGCGCCTCTTGCGCGAGATATCGCTGCTGCTCGGCTACGAGGTCACCCGCAATCTCGAACTGACGACGACGACCATAGAAACACCGATCGAGACCATGGAAGCGCCGACGCTGGAAGGCAAGAAACTGGTCTTCGCTTCGGTGCTGCGCGCCGGCAACGGCTTGCTGGAAGGCCTGCTCGACCTGGTGCCGGCGGCGCGCGTTGCCCATATCGGCCTCTATCGCGACCATGAGACGCTGGAGGCGGTCGAATATTTCTTCAAGGCGCCAAGTGATCTCGCCGACCGGCTGGTGATCGTGGTCGACCCGATGCTGGCGACCGCCAATTCGGCGATCGCGGCGATCGACAAGCTGAAAGGGCGCGGCGCCACCAACATCCGTTTCCTGTGCCTGTTGGCGGCACCCGAAGGCATCGAGCGCTTCACCAAGGCACATCCGGACGTTCCGGTCTTCACCGCGTCCATCGACCGGCAACTGAACGAGAAGGGCTACATCATGCCGGGTCTCGGTGACGCTGGCGATCGCATGTACGGGACGAAATAATACAGGCAAAGTTGCCTGGTAGGATTTACCAAGCGTTTACGCAAAAGACATGGTTTGGCCCCGCGTTAAAGCGGCAAACACCATCCGGCGCTAAAGGATCGACCGTAACAAAGGCCGATCCATGCTGCGCAAGCTTCTCATCCTCAGCGTCTTTGCCGGTACGTCGGCGTCGATCCCTGTCGTCTATCAATCGAATCCGCAGATTTTCGAAAACCTGCTGAAATCGACGGTGACGGCCAGACCGGAGGCGCAGACGCGACCGGATGTCAACCTGGCGTCGGTTCCCGACAAGCCGGTGGCGCCGCTGCCGACCGGCCGCAAGGTCGTCGTCGCGGCGGATGGGCGCGGACACTTCTCGTCGACCTTCAAACTCAACGGCCGTCAGGTCGACGGCATGATCGACACCGGCGCGACATTGGTCGCGGTCAATACGTCGACGGCGCGTCGGATCGGGCTGTCGCTCAATCCGTCCGATTTCAGCCATGAGGTCAACACCGCCAACGGCTCGATCAAGGCGGCTGTGGTGATGATCGACCGACTGCAGATCGGCAGCATCAGCGTCGATGGTGTGCAGGCCATCGTGCTCGACGACAAGGCGTTACGCACCAACCTGATCGGCATGAGCTTCCTCAATCGGCTCGGCAAATATCAGGCCGAAAACGGCACTCTGCTGCTCGTCCAATAGCAGGCGCTCTTGGCTCGGTCAGCCGCGCGGCAAGATCCGCCGGATGACGGTTTTGTCCGCCGGTGGTTTCGAAGCGCCGATCGCATAGGCCGAAACCACAGTCGCGGCGGCGACCTCGGCATCAGAGGGTGAGCGGGCGTGGATCAACGCCAGAGCATCTCCAACATGTACTTCCGCGCCTATGGGCAGCAGCCTGGTGATGCCGACCGCCGGGTCGACCTTATCGTCAGGCCTTGTGCGCCCGCCGCCCAGGCCAACCACCGCAAGCCCGATGTCGCGGGTGGCGATGCCGGTGACGAACCCGTTAGCCGTCGTCTTGACCACGAATTCGGTTGGCGCGTCGGGCAAATATTTTTCCGGCCTCTCGATGAAATCCGTTGGGCCGCCAAGCACCGCCACCATGCGCGCGAAGGTGGCGGCGGCGCGGCCGCTGGTAAGCGTCTCCGTGGCGCGCCGCATGCCATCCTGGTTGGACGACACCAGCCCCGCCGACTGCAGCATTTCGGCGGCCAGCGCCAGCGTCACGTCCTCCAGCCGCTTGTCGCGAAGACGGCCGGTGAGGAAATCGACGGCGTTGCGCACCTCGACGGCATTGCCGGCGGCCGAGGCCAGCGGTTCGCTCATGCCGGTGATCAGCGCCGAAACCTTTAGCCCGGTGCCGCTGGCGACCTCGACGAGGCTGTTGGCGAGCGCGGTCGCGTCGCGCGACTTCTCCATGAAGGCGCCGTTGCCGACCTTGACGTCGAGCACCAGCGAGCCCAGGCCGGCTGCCAGCTTCTTCGACAGGATCGAGGCGGTTATCAGCGGCACCGATTCCACGGTGCCGGTGACGTCACGGATGGCATAGAGCCGGCGGTCGGCCGGCGCCAGGTCGCCGGTCTGGCCGATGATGGCACAGCCCGTTTCCAGCACCGCCTTGCGAAACAGCGCGATATCGGGCTGGCTGGTGTAACCGGGGATCGCATCCATCTTGTCCAGCGTGCCGCCAGTATGGCCAAGGCCGCGGCCCGAGATCATCGGCACATAGGCGCCGCAGGCGGCGACGATCGGCGCCAGCATCAGCGAGACATTGTCGCCGACGCCGCCGGTCGAATGCTTGTCGGTGACCGGGCCGGGCAGGTCCGACCAGTCGAGCACGTCGCCGGAATCGCGCATGGCGAGCGTCAACGCCACGGCCTCGTCGCGGTTCATACCGTTGAAGAACACCGCCATGGCGAAAGCCGCGGCCTGGCCATCGGTGACGGCGCCCGAGGTCACGCCGTCGATGAAGGCAGCGATTTCACCGGCCGAGAGCCTGTGGCCGTCTCGCTTGTGGCGGATGATTTCCTGCGGAAGCATCAGCTTTCCAGCAGCCCGTCGCGGAACACTCTGTGCAGGACCGTTGCCAGCCGCGACCCGCCGACTGGCGCCATATCCTTGGTCTCCTGGTGTGAAAGCTCGGCTCCGGTCATGCCGGCGGCCAGATTGGTGATGACCGAACAGGCGGCGACGCGCAGGCCAAGGAAGCGGGCGAGAATGACTTCCGGCACCGTCGACATGCCGACGGCGTTGGCGCCCATGATGCGCGCCATGCGGATTTCGGCCGGCGTTTCGAAACAGGGGCCGGAAAACCACATATAGACGCCCTTGTGCAGCACGGTGCCGGTCGCCTTCGCGGCGCGCTCGATGGCCTTGCGGATGCCGGCATCATAGGCTTCGGTCAGGCCGACGAAGCGGCGGTCGCTCGGTTCGCCGATCAGAGGGTTGGTGCCCGAGAAATTGATGTGGTCCGTGATCAGCATCACCGATCCCGGCAACATGTCGGGATCGACTGAACCGGCGGCATTGGTGAGGATCAGTTTCGTGATGCCGATGCCGGCGAGCACTTCCAGCACCGGGCGCATCGCCGCCGCGTTGCCATGCTCGTAGTAGTGGGCGCGGCCGGACAGCATCAGTACCGGCGTGCCGGCAAACAGTCCCGCTACCACCTCACCGGCATGGCCGCTGACGCCGCTCCTGGGAAAGCCAGGCAGGTCGGCATAGGAGACGCGGACCGGGTGCTCGATCCGGTCGACAAGGCCGCCGAGGCCCGAACCCAGCACCAGCGCCGTCGACGGCGCCAGGCCGTCCAGCCTTTCGATAAGATGGTCCACCGCCTTTTCGGTCATTGCAGCCAGCCCGTCATTTCAAGATATCGCCGCGAAAACCATAGGGCAGCATGTCGCCCATGGTCACGGTCTCGACGACGCCGGTATTGTCGCAGAGGTAGAGTTTTGTGTCCGGCCGGCAGAACTCGGCCAGCCGCTGGCGGCAGCCGCCGCAAGGCGAGCATTTGGCCATGCGTTCGGCAAGGACGGCGATTTCGACGATCTTGCCGCCGCCAGCCATGACGTAGTGGCCAAGCGCTGTCGTCTCGGCGCACCAGCCCTCCGGGTAGGAGGCAACCTCGATGTTGGCGCCGGTGAAGACGCGTCCGTCCTCGGTGCGCAAGGCGGCACCCACCGGAAATTTCGAATAGGGCGCATAGGCCTTGGCCATGGCGGTTCTGGCCGCTTCGAACAGATCATGCGACATTTCAGTTGTTCTCTCCGATGATCGTGTCCAAAAGCCGGCGCGTCCTTGCGCCGTGCCGCCGCTCCCTAAAGCGCGTCGCGTCGAAACGGATTCATGCGACGCGCTTCAACTCTTTGTCTTATGCATGTCGTTCTCCCAAAACCGAGGTCACTTTTGGGCGACATGCACTAGCGTTCCTTGACGTAGGGCACGCCGCCGGCACGTGGCGGGATTGCCTTGCCGATGAAGCCGGCGAGCAGGATGACGGTGAGGATATAGGGCAGCGCCTGCATGAACTGCACGGGCACCTTGCCGATGATCGGCAGCGGCGAGCCCTGCAGGCGGATTGCCGCGGCATCGAGGAAGCCGAACAGCAGGCAGGCGAACATGGCGTTGACCGGCTTCCATTTGGCAAAGATCAGCGCGGCGAGCGCGATGTAGCCCTTGCCGGCGGTCATGTCCTTCACGAAGCCGCCATTCTGCACCATCGACAGATAGGCGCCGGCGACGCCGGTCAGGATGCCGGTGCAGATCAGCGCGCGATAGCGCAGCCAGGCGACCGAGATGCCGGCGGTGTCGACGGCGGCCGGGTTCTCGCCGACGGCGCGCAGCCTGAGGCCGAAGCGGGTGCGAAACAGCACCCACCAGGTGAACGGCACCATCGCGAAGGCGAAATAGACGAGGATGGAATGACCAAGCACAAGCTCGGCGAACACCGGGCCGAAGCCGGGGATCCTGGCGAGCGCATCGAACAGCAGCGCCGGCAGATAAAGGATGAGCCCGCGTATCGAAGCCAGGACATCGGTGAGGCTTGCGGTGTTGAAGCTGTAGGTGGACAAGAAGTTCGAGATCACATCAGCCGTTATCGATTCAAACCGTTCGCCCGGCTGCAGGGCCGGGGTGCGCCCGCCTTGCTGGAACCAGGCCTGGCCCAGGATGATGGTCGATCCGGCGGCGATGAAGTTGATTGCCACGCCGGACACGATCTGGTTGCCGCGATGGGTGATGGAGGCGAAGCCGTGCACCATGGCGAAGGCGACCGAGATCAGGATGGCCATGCCAAGGCCGAGAAAGGCCGAGTGGAAGACCGAGGCCGCGGCCGCCCCGGCGAAGGCGCCGACCAGCATCTTGCCTTCCAGGCCGATGTCGAAGATGCCGGATCGCTCGGAGAAGAGGCCGGCAAGGCAGGCGAGCAACAGCGGCACCGAAAGGCGGATGGTGGAGTCGAGGACCTGGACGACAGCGTTGAGAAGATCCATCTCAGGCACCCTTTCCCTTGACCGCTTCCATGCCGACCGACCGCGGACTGAACGAGGCGAACAGCGCCTGGATATAGGGCCTGAACATGTGTTCGAGCGCGCCGGCGAACAGGATCACCAGCCCCTGGATGATGACGATCATGTCGCGGCTGATCGCCGGCATCTCGAAGGCGAGTTCGGCGCCGCCCTGATAGAGCATGCCGAACAGGATCGCCGCCAGCACGATGCCGACCGGATGCAGGCGCCCCATCAGCGCCACGGCAATGCCGACGAAACCGGCGCCGGAGACGAAGTCGATGGCGACATTGTGCTGGTCGCCCATCACCGGATTGAGCGCCATCATGCCGGCCAGCGCGCCCGAGATCATCATCGCGGTGATGATGATGCGGGTTTCCGAGATGCCGGCATAGCGCGCCGCCTTGGGGCTGTGGCCATAGGTGCGCATCTCGTAGCCGAGCCTGGTGCGCCAGATCAGCAGCCAGACCAGGAAGGCCATGACCAGCGCCAGCAGGAAGGTGACGTTGAGCGGTGCCGAACGGATCTTGGCGCCGAACAGTTCGATGATCCAGTTGAGCTTCGGCAGTTCGGCGCCGGCGAGGAAGTTGCGGGTTTGCGGGGCTTGCGACCCGGCCGGCTTCAACGGCCCGACCAGCAGGTAGACCATGATCGAGGCGGCGATGAAGTTGAACATGATGGTGGTGATGACGATGTGCGAGCCGCGCCTGGCCTGCAGATAGGCGGGGATCAGCGCCCACAAGGCGCCCACCAGCGCCGACGCGGCGATGGCCAGCGGGAAGGTCAGCCACCAGGGCAGCACGCTGTCGAAGGACAGGCAGACGATGGCGATGCCGAGACCGGCAATGTAGGCCTGTCCCTCGGTGCCGATGTTGAAGAGGCCGCAATGCGCCGCCACCGCCACCGAAAGCCCGGTGAAGATGAAGGTGGTGGCATAGAACAGGGTGAAGGCGATGCCTGTCCCCTTGCCGAAGGCACCCTCGACCAGGATGACGGCGGCACGGAACGGATTCTCGCCGACCAGAAGCACGACGAAGCCGGCGACGATGAAGGCCACAGACAGGTTGATCAGCGGGATCAGCCCATAATCGGCCCAGGCCGGCAATTTGGCGTAAGGCGTGCTCAAAGGGCGGCCTCCTGGCGCTCGACACCCGCCATCAGCAGGCCAAGCTCGCCCTCGGTCGCCTCCGGACCGCGCTCGCCGACGATGCGGCCGGCAAACATCACCAGGATGCGGTCGGAGAGCGAGCGGATCTCGTCGAGCTCGACCGACACAACCAGCACCGCCTTGCCCTGGTCGCGCATGGCGATCAGGCGCTTGTGGATGAATTCGATGGCGCCGACATCGACGCCGCGCGTCGGCTGGCCGACGATCAGCACGCCGGGATCCTGTTCGATCTCCCGCGCCAGCACGATCTTCTGTTGGTTGCCGCCGGAGAAATTGGCGGTCTTCAGGCGCGGATTGGCCGGACGGATATCGTATTTCTCGATCTTGTCCCTGGCATCGGCCATGATGGCATCGACGTTGAGGAACGGCCCTTTGAGATAGCGGGGGTCGTCGTGATAGCCGAGGATCGAATTCTCGTGCTCCTCGAAGGCCAGCACCAGGCCGACATGGTGGCGATCCTCCGGCACGTGGGCCAGCCCCCGGTCGCGCAGTTCGCCCGGATCGGCCGCCCCGGTCAGGTCGATCGGCTTGCCGTCGAGCAGGACCGAGCCGGAAACGGCACGCCTGATTCCGGAAATCGCCTCCAGCAGTTCGGATTGACCATTGCCGGCGACACCGGCAATGCCGACGATCTCCCCGGCGCGCACGTCGAAGGAGATGTCGTCGACCATCGTGACGCCGCGCGTATCCTTGACCGTCAGCTTCTCGACCGCGAGCTTGACGGCACCGGCTTGCGCCTCGCCCTTCTCGACCCTCAAGAGCACGCGCCGACCGACCATCAGTTCGGCCAGTTCCTCGACAGTGGTCTTCTTCGTCTCCCTGGTCGCCACCATCGTGCCCTGGCGCATCACCGACACGGTGTCGGTGATGGCCATGATCTCGCGCAGCTTGTGGGTGATCAGCACCACCGTCTTGCCCTGTTCCTTCAGCTGCCTGAGGATGCGGAAGAGGTGGTCGGCCTCGGCTGGCGTCAACACGCCCGTCGGCTCGTCGAGGATCAGGATCTCGGCGCCGCGGTAGAGTGCCTTGAGGATCTCGACGCGCTGCTGCAGGCCGACCGGCAGTTCCTCGATGATGGCGTCTGGATCGACCTCCAGCCCGTATTCGCGCTCCAGCCGCTCCAGCTCCGAACGCGCCTTGGCGATGCTGGTCTTGAGGAGCGCATCGTTCTCGGCGCCGAGGATGATGTTTTCCAGCACCGAGAAGTTGTCGACCAGCATGAAATGCTGGTGCACCATGCCGATGCCGAGCGCGATGGCGTCATTCGGCGTCTTGATCGAAGCCGGCTTGCCGCCGACGCGGATCTCGCCGCTGTCGGCCTGGTAGAAGCCGTAGAGGATCGACATCAGCGTCGACTTGCCGGCGCCGTTCTCGCCGACAATGCCGTGGATGGTGCCGCGCGCGATCTCCAGATTGATGTCGCGGTTGGCGCGAACCGCGCCGAAACTCTTGTTGATGCCAATCAGTTCGATTGCCGCTTGCACCATGCAGCCTTGTCCCACTCTTATTTTTTTATCGCTTGGTCAAAATGCCTAGCATGACGCTCCGCTCATGCCAATTGGCCCGAGCAGAGCCCACTCTCGACAAATCCCCGCGCGCTTGTCAATTTCGAACGTGGCCGACGCTCTCACATTCGCTAATATGGCGAAGCCGATTTGACATTTGTGGCGCAAGGCATCGCGGTACAGAACTGGGGACTTTGCATGACCATGCCCGCCGACCGGCTGACGACGCTGGAAATCCGCGCCGCAGAGCAGGAGAAGACCATCGAGGAATTGTCGGGCCAGATCGCCGAGCAGTGGGCGGTGATCGAGCGCATGCAGCGCAAGCTTGACGCCCTGACCGAGCGCTTCCTGGCGTTGGAGGAACAGGCGGCGCCCGACGTGCCCGTGACCAAGCCGCCGCACTGGTAGGGGAGGGGGCGGGAGCCATGGCCAGTGAAAGCGATCGTATCGCACGGGCCGGCGACTATGTGCTCGGCTTGATGAACGATGCCGAGCGTGAACGGGCAGAGCGCGATCTGGAGATCGATCCTGCCTTCCGCGACACGGTGGTGCGGCTTGCCGAACGCATGCATGTCTTCGACCGCGCCCCGCCGTCGGGCGGCCACGATCGGTGGCGGCTGATCTCGCAACGCATTGCCGAACTGCCGCAGATGCGCGGCCATGACGAGGCAAAACCTTCGGCGGTGATCCGCAGGCTGGAGCGCAGGCCTTACGGCGTTGGCGTTCATTCGCTTGGCGGCCGGCGCGGCACCGTCATCGCCATCGTGCTGATCGCGGTCTTCGCGCTCGGCTATCTGATGGGCCAATTATAGGCCGAGTTCGCGCGCCATCAGCAGCATTGGGTGACCGTCCTGCTCGAGCGCCTCGACCACTACCCAGCCGAGCCCTGCGTAGAAATCACGCGCTTCCCAGGTATAGAGGTAGAGCCTCTCCACGCCGATCGACGCCGCATGCGCTTCGATGGCCGCGACCAGCGCGCGACCGATTCCCTTGTTGCGGTGGTCATGATCGACGACCAATCCGGCCAGCCATGGCGTCAGCTCATGCGCGGGTTCCAACTCGTGGCGAACCAGCAGGCAGGTCCCGACCGCAATGCCGCCGATCCGGGCGACAAGCCCCGCCTCGAAGCCGTTCCCGGCCAGCAGCATGCCGAGCCCGGCGGTGTCCTCGTCCGGTGTCCTTGCGCTGCCCTCGAAAAATGCGGCAGCACGCAATCGTACCACCGCCTCGACGTCGTGCTCGGTCATGGGTTCTATGATCGGCGTCACTCTTGCCTCGGTGCGTCGTCCGTCAGGATCTTCCAAATAAAAAACCGCCGGGACAAGCCCGGCGGTTCGCAAATTGGTGTTTGCCGATCAATATGGGCAGGCGTTGTCGGCCGTATAGTCGTGCACCTGGATCTTGCCGGCGATGATGTCGGCCTTGGCCTTTTCGACGGCGGCCTTCATCTCGTCGGTCACCAGCGCCTTGTTGTTGTCGTCCATGGCATAATCGACGCCGCCTTCCTTGAGGCCGAGGTTCTCGAGGCCGCCCTTGAAGGTGCCGTTCTTGCCGTCCATGAAGGCGGTGTAGACGGCAACGTCGACGCGCTTCATCATCGAGGTCAGCACCTTGCCGGGCTGCAGGCCGTTCTGGTTGGAATCGACGCCGATGCCGAGTTTGCCGGCATCAGCCGCCGCCTGCAGCACGCCGACGCCGGTGCCGCCAGCTGCGGCATAGACCACGTCGGAGCCCTGGTCGATCTGCGTCTTGGCGATTTCACCGCCCTTGGCCGGATCGTTCCAGGCAGCAGGCGTGTCGCCGGTCATGTTCTGGATGACTTCGGTCGCGCCGGCGGCCTTGGCACCGCCGACATAGCCGCATTCGAACTTGCGGATCAGCGGGATGTCCATGCCGCCGATGAAGGAGACCTTCTTGGACTTCGATGCCATCGCGGCCATGATGCCGACGAGGTAGGAGCCTTCGTTCTCCTTGAACACCAGCGAGCGGACATTGGGCAGGTCGACGGCATCGTCGATGATGGCGAAGTTGAGATCGGGGTATTCGGCCGCGACCTTCTTCAGCGCGTCCTCCCAGGCGAAGCCGGCCATGACGATCGGGTTGTGGCCGTCCTCGGCGAAGCGGCGCAGCGCCTGCTCGCGCTGCGAGGCGTTGGACACCTCGAACTCGACATAGGGCGTGCCGGTCTCGGTCTTGAACTTCTCGGCGCCATGGTAGGCTGCCTCGTTGAAGGATTTGTCGAACTTGCCGCCCAGATCATAGAGGATGGCCGGCTGGACATCGGCGGCGAAAGCCGGAAGAACCATTGCGGTTGCGGCCAGGAGGCCGAGAACGATACGTTTCATGTGATCCACACCCTGTCGGTTATTTTTCCGTTACGCCCCGCTTGCCCGCCCGGTTCTGCGGCAGGCACGCGACGTCAGCCAGGAGTGTATTTCCTCCCGCTCGGCGGCAATCTGGCACGGCCCGAAACAAAATTCACGCGGAATTTTGACCTTTTGGAAAAGCGTGCCGCGGGCAGGCCGTGCCGCAGTCCGATCCTTGCGCGATAGAGTGGTTCGTCGTTTCACGGATATGCCGAAGCGCTCTAACTTCTTGTTTCGACGCAATTCCTGTTGGCAAAGCGCCATGCGCTTTCCCCGGGAAAACCGCTTCGCACTTTTCCTGGAATTTCTCTGGCCGTCAGGAGGTGGCGGACGGCACGGCGCAGGCGATGCCGGTGCCCTTGAGGTTGCAGTAGCCGTGAGGGTTTTTCGCCAGATATTGCTGATGGTCGGCTTCGGCGAAATAGAAGGCGGGCGCCGGCGCGATCTCGGTGGTGATACCGCCGTGGCCGGCACTCCGCAGCGAGGCCTGGTAGGCCTCGCGCGAAGCGCGCGCCGCCTGGAATTGCGCATCGCCCGATGTATAGATCGCGGAGCGGTAGACGGTACCGACATCATTGCCCTGGCGCATGCCTTGGGTCGGGTCGTGGCTTTCCCAGAACAGCCGCAGAAGGTCGGCATAGGAGACGGTTTCCGGGTCGAAGACGACCAGCACCACTTCGGCATGGCCGGTCAGGCCGGTGCAGGTTTCCTGATAGGTCGGGTTGGGCGTGATGCCGCCGGCATAGCCGACAGCCGTGACCCAGACACCTTCGGTCTGCCAGAACAGGCGCTCTGCGCCCCAGAAGCAGCCGAGCCCGAACATCGCCGTCTCAAGCCCATCGGGATAGGGGCCCTTGAGCGGCCGTTTCGAAACAAAGTGCCTGGGCGCGGTCGCGATCGACCTGGCGCGGCCGGGCAGCGCCTCGGACGGCTTCGGCAGATTGAGTTTCCGGTTCAGCATGTCGCTCAGAAAGAACATTCGTGGCCTTCCTTCCCTTGGCAGGATGCAAAGAAATCGATCAATTGTCGGCGAATTGGCCTGTGCGCCGCTGGCGCTTGTAGCCGATGGCGTAAAGCAGGAAGGCCAGCACCGCGAACACGGCAAAGCCCGGCTGGTTGAGCACCCAGGCGACGGCGCCATCCCACAGAAGCGGGCCGGCCTTGGCGCGGACAAAGGTTTCGAATGCCGCCCGCGTGTCCGGCGAGACGGCCAGCCAGCTGGCGTTGAGCGGGGTCAGCACAAGGGCCGAAGCCGCCACCGTGCGCGTCGTGTCGAGCACCGCCATGATGACGGAGACCGACAGCGCGACCATGGCGGCAAGACGAAAAATGAAGCGAAACATCAAGCTCTCCCCCGACCGATCCCAGACGCTTTCCCTGGGATCTCCGGCACATGTCCCGAAACGAGAAATAGAATGCGCGCGACGTGGCCGCAACCGCGATACGCGAATTTGAAGGCTTGGGCCTGCCGCCCCTACGCCATCGGCTTGCGTCCGCGCCGGTGAACGAACCAGACCGCGAGAATACCGCCGCCGATCGCGCCGATAACCAGCCCGGCCAGGCCGATGAAGGCGGCGAAATAGCCGCAGCCGCCCTCGAAGCAACTGACCTCGGCGACCTTGGCGATCACGGAACCGGCGAAGAAGCCGCCCAGGGCGCCGACAACGGCGCCGAGGATGATGCCGAGCAAGGCGGCGACAATCGAAACGAAGACCGGCGGTGCCTCGGTTTGCGGCTTGGCATAAACGGTCTCGGCGCCGGAGCCGCGGCGCAGCAGGTAGATGCAAAGCAGGCCGATGCCGATCTCGATGGCGGTGATGCTCAGGCCCCTGGCGGAGAAGACGAAATCCGGCACGGTAAGCACATAGGCCTGCCTTGCCAGCAGCCAGACGATGATGGCGACCTGCCAGATGGTGAAATGGCGTGGGAAACGCCCGGAACGGCCGAAGGCAAGGCCAAGCAGATAAAGCCCCCACAGGATGGTGATGACATTGGCGACGAGCCCGCCAAGGAGGAAATAGAAGATCTTGTCCGGCAGGCCGGAATTTCCGACCAGCCACCAGGCCGACGCCAAGCCATAGACCGACCAGGCCATGACGAAGATGAGCCAGCCCACGGGGACGTAGGACAGGTCGTTGCCCGGGCGCCCGGCCGGCATTCGTCCACTGCCCGGTTGCTCACCTGATGTCATGTCCGGACGATGCCCCCCGCAAAGCCTCTGCTTCACTCGACAGGCGCCCGGCGGCGAAGTCAAGCACGGCCGGCCCCGCTGGCTTGCCTGTGCACATCATTCGCGGCGCGGGCGCCTCGAAAGACGGGGGCGACAGCGGCCTTGCGAAACACCATGTGGCCAGCAAAGCGAATAGACCGCCGTTATGGCTTGGCATTCGGCGCGGGATCGACTAGATGAGCCCCGCGCCTGTTGCTTTGACGGCTCAGGTGCCTGGGAAGGATGTCCGCTGGTTGGGCGGCGTCCACGGCGCGGACATTCCGCACCGAAACCCCGAGGGAGAGCATCTCCCCAACCCGCGCGGCGAAACCGGCCGGCGCGAAGGCAAGGACGGAGAGGTGGCCGAGTGGTTGAAGGCGCACGCCTGGAAAGTGTGTTTACGGGAGACCGTAACGCGGGTTCGAATCCCGCTCTCTCCGCCAAATCACAGGAACTTCGAGCCGTGGCCGTTGGACGTAAGCGGTGTTTCGCCCCCACCAAAAGATACGAGCTTCGCTGTGAATGATCGGCACTGCGAGCGCGCCCTTTGGGAATTCCAGGCATTGCCTTCGGCGGGAAATCTGCGCCAACCGCGGTGAAGCCGCCAGCATGCAAGCATCAATGCGCAGCCCAAAACGCAAAAAGCCTGCCGGTCGGAGCCAGCGGGCCTTCGATGCTTTGCTTTCGGCGATCAACCAACCGGCAGTGTGATTGAAGGGCCCGATGCAGCAGTGACGATCGAAAGGCGGTCCCGTTTCGTGAGCAAGGGCTTTTCGTAGACTCTCTTCGTTCCTAGAATTCCTTCGACGTCGGTGAAATTGCCTGCGCCGCTACCGCCGCCAAACGCTCACGTTTGGTCAGGATTGGCTTCTCGTAAGCTTTCTTCATGGGAATCCCCCGGTTACCCCTCAAGCCGGCAACGTGCCTTGCGCCAACCAAAATTGTCAACCCAGCGGATTTGAGGCTGCCCCAGGAAGCATGTCATTTCGGGCCAGATCATCCAGCAGCCGGATGACAGCCTTGGCGTCTTCCGACTTGCAGGAATAGTAATGCCAAGTGCCTTCGGCGCGGCATTCCACAATCCCGTGTTCCACAAGCACGCTGAGATGTTTTGAAAGGGTGGTCTGGCTGCCGCCCACCCGGGAGACCAGGTCGGTCACAGTTCTTTCCTGATCCACCAAATGAATAACTATCAACAGGCGCTTGTCCTGCGCCAGGACAGCAACCCACCGCGCCGCGACGCCTGCCTGCTTGCGGAGCGTAAGGCGCTTGGCCGGCCGCCACCGCAGAGCGGGGTTTGCCCTGATTTCCGCAAGTCTTTGCCTGACGTATGAGGCCATTTTTATGTCCCTGTCCGCAGCGGAGCAAAATCGTTGCCCCGGCTTCGCGAGTCAACAGGCGTCAAAAAGGCCCACTGCCGGATAGGTAATGGCAGCGGGCCAGGGTCTAAGTGCTGGGATCAACCAGCACAGATCAACGAGCTGCCGCGGAGTTGGTTGCGACTACCACCGCAACCCAACAAGCCGAATCGGCTATTCCCCTTCCGGCATGCAGGCCTATGTCTCCACAGTCCTATTCAGCCTGAGCGTCGTTCATGCCTGCTCCGCGCCGTCCAATAGAATACGCAACAATTCATTGCGCTGATCGCGCTGGCGATATGGTTTGCGGCCAAGAATTGGCTACCTGAACAGATGATGCGAGGTGCTACCCCCGCAGTGCGCGCCAGGTCCAGTACGCAGTGACAAGCGACGCCACATACCCGTGACGCCCAGCGCGCCAAGGCCATATGAGTTTCCATCTGATCGCCCCAGCAGCACCCCCATGCTGGATGACCCTGCGTTCCCACGCGCGCTGGTCTGCGACTTCCGGACTCGACGGGCAACTCTTGGCCCGGAACCTCTTGGCCCTCCGCGCGTTTCACGGCGTCCCATTCGAGGACCAGCCCGGATATCTCTCCTGGCGCTGCGACAATCAGGAGCCCGCTTCATGCACGACAAGCTGTTTCATTCACCGGTCGCACTGACCGTCGGCCTCGGCTTCAAGCGCGAGATTGCCTCGTTGGCCGAAATGCACGATTTCCTGACCAATTGGACGACCTCGCGCCGCGGTCCCCTCCATCGCAATGCCGTCGAGGCGTGCGGCCTCGCGCTGGAAGGCTGCATCACCAGGGATGAGGCGCGCCATGCGCTCGTCGAATTCGCGAAAGCCGCTGGCATCCTCTGGCCGGAGATCGAGCCGGTCATCGTGGCGCGCGCCGTCGCGCGCGGCTACGGCGGCTACGCCGCCTGAGTTTGAGGCCACCTTCGTCATGGTGGCCAGTTCCGTATCGAGCACCATGAAAAAAGCCCGGCTTGGCCCTCCCGAGCCGGGCTTTCGCCTTTGCCGCGCGAAGATCGCAAAGATCACAGCTATTTACCGGTAATGTCGCGCGGCGCCTTTGAGGCATTAGCCTTTCGAATGTGCGTCCCGGCGCGTCGGCTTGGGCCTCCCCGGATCAGGCCCCGGCGCTGACTGCGCCGCAAGACGCAATTCTCTCAGCCTGGCTGTCTTTGCCTCGCGAGCCGCGCGCTCGGCGTCAATCACGATCTGCGCTTCACGCTTGGCGCGCTCGTCACGCTGGGTGTCGACTTTTGCACGGACCATGTGCTGCTACCTCCATCCCACGGGGCGTTGGTTCGGAACAATCGCCGCCTCCATCATCTCCCGGCTCCGCATGGTGCGGCGTTGCGGCAAGGGGCGCGATTACAAATGATGGTCGGTACGCTTTTTGCCATCGATGCCTGAAGCGAGGAGCTGTCAGTCACACCAACCGGACGAGACGACGAGCGACGCCTCGAAGATCTGGCGTCCGCCCTCGTCGCGTACCTTGACCGTGATGGCGGTGTGGTCGTTCTCGATGATCTCGTCACGGACGATGTCAGGCAGAATGCGGATTGCCTCGCGCCGCATGCGCTCGCGCGTTTCGAAGACCTGGCCGTCGTCATCCACCGTGAGGCCGTCGCCATTGTAAAGGTCAAGATAATATCGAGGCATGATGGGCTGGACCTCAGACTGATGAAATGGCGAGATATTCAACCGACAATTCGCAGACTAGACAGTTGTTCCATCAGCGGCGGCATTTGCTGTGGAACAAGCAGCTCTAACAAATGTTAATGCCTATCAGCGGCCAAAGGCTTAGTGCATCCCGAGCCGCCTTTGCTCCCGACAGAACACATGGCGATGGCTTCCGAAGCCCTTTCGCGGGAGATTGCGGTGCTTGAATCCCTCTACCTCAACCTGGGCCAGCATGACGCGCTGACAGATGCCGAGAAGGCGCTTCTCGCCGGCGCCATGACCTTCGAGCGGCATTTCGCCACCGGCCAGGATATCGTGGCTTCCGGGTCGCGGCCGACCTATTCGACGCTGATCCTCGACGGGCTGGCGGCGCGCTACAAGGTGCTGGAGGATGGCGGCCGGCAGTTCACCTCGCTGCAGGTGCCCGGTGACTTCGTCGATCTCCATGCCTTCCTGCTGAAGACGATGGATCACGGCATCGTCGCGCTGTCGCCTTGCCATGTCATGTTCGCCGACCACAGCCGGCTTCGCGCCATCACCGAGCAGGCGCCGCACCTGACACGGCTGCTATGGCTGGACACGCTAGTGGACGGCGCCATCCACCGCGAATGGATCGTCGCCATGGGGCGGCGCTCCAAGACCTCGCATCTGGCCCATCTCGTCTGTGAGCTTTTCGTGCGGCTGCAGGTGGTGCAGCGGACCAACGGGATGAGCTTCCATCTGCCGCTCTCGCAAGCAGAGATGGCCGACGTGCTTGGCCTGTCCGTGGTGCACATGAACCGGGTCATCGGCGCCCTGCGAAAGGTCGGCGTTGTCAACTGGGCAAACCACACGGTGACCATTCTCGACTGGCACCGGCTGCAGGAAATCGCCGAGTTCGATCCGACCTACCTCAGCATGATGCGGGAACCGCGCTAAGGTATGTTGATATTCAGGTGAGGCCGGCCTGCAAAGGATGGCTTTCGGCGACCCCGGTGCCCACGTACTTCAAGTACGCTCCGCTCCGGTTCTCGAAAACCACCGCTTTCGGCGCGGCCTAACCTTGAATCTCGCACGCCTTAGGAGCTGCTTTGCAGATCTATGCTGCTTCTGCCGCGACGTTGACCGCCGACTCAGCGATCTGCGTCAACGCTTCATCAGTCGCCTTCTCTTCCTTGAGTGTCGCTTCGAGGAGTGTCACGGCCTCGTTCAAGCCGAGTTCACCGGCCCACGTCCTCAGCGTGCCATAGCGTGAGATCTCATAGTGCTCGACCGCTTGCGCGGCGGCCAGCAGGCCGGCATCGAGCGCGGGCGATCCCTTGTACTCCTCCATGATTTCGGCGCCTTCCTCGGTGATACCCATGATGGCCGCACAGGTCTTGCCGGCCGGCTTCTTGCCGATGACGCCGAAGACTTTCTCCAGCCTCGCAACATGGCCCTCGGTTTCGGTGCGGTGCTTTTCAAAGGCGGCCTTCAATTCGGTGCTCTGCGCGGCCTTGGCCATTTTCGGCAGTGTCGCCAATATCTTTTTTTCGGCGAAATAGATGTCTTTCAGCGTGTCGTGAAAGAGGTCGTCGAGCATTTTCTGTTTTGCCATTGTCATCTCCTTTGGTGGGGCCCTCAGGTCGACAATCTCGCATCGGCGGATTTGTTCCGCCTGATCTGCGTCCGGCAAAATCTTTATAAAATTCCTATTTCTTTCCGCCCCGCGCCGTCTCGACCCTTTATGGCGATCGGGTCCATATTCTCCAGGAGACACACAGCTCGGCCACGATCATCTATCGTGACGGAGCGTTTTTATATGGTTTGCGCCTGTCGACTCCAGGCGTAGAGTAGAAAACACAAATAAAACGAAGATAAGGAACATCCACGATGGATATCGTCGTTCTCGGGATAGGGGTTTTATTTTTTGCCCTCTCCTTCGCTTACATCAAAGCCTGTGACATTCTTTAGCCGGAGGACCGCAACATGCTTCTCGACTATATCCTCGGCGGCGGTGTGACCTTGTTCCTGCTCGCCTACCTGACATACGCCCTCGTTCGCCCAGAACGCTTCTGACGGCAACTGGTGCAAGGCACGGAAAGCTACTTCAATGACTCTCAACGGATGGCTACAGATCCTCCTCTACTGCGTGATACTCGTTCTGCTGGTGAAGCCGCTCGGCGGCTACATGTACCGCGTTTTCAACGGCGACCGCACATTTCTCTCACCGGTTCTTGGCCCCCTCGAACGGGGTCTCTATCGCATTTCGGGGACCAGCGAGCGCGAAGAGCAGCACTGGACCACTTACGCGGCAGGCATCATGTTCTTCAGCCTGGCCAGTTTCCTCGTGCTCTATTTCCTGCAGCGGCTGCAGGGCGTGTTGCCCTATAATCCGGCCGGCATGACGGCCGTCGAACCCAATCTCGCCTTCAACACCGCCGTCAGCTTCCCGACCAACACCAACTGGCAGAACTACGGCGGCGAAAGCACGATGTCCTACCTCGTGCAGATGGCCGGCCTGACCGTGCAGAATTTCATGTCCGCGGCGGTCGGCATCGCCATCGCGGTGGCGCTGGTCCGCGGCTTTGCCCGGCATTCGGTCAAGTCGATCGGCAATTTCTGGGTCGATATCACGCGCTGCACGCTCTACATCCTCTTGCCGGCCTGCATCGTGCTCACCCTTGTCTATGTCTGGCTCGGCGTGCCACAGACGCTTGGGTCCTATGTCGACGCCACGACGCTCGAGGGCGCGAAGCAGACGATCGCGGTCGGCCCTGTCGCCTCGCAGCTCGCCATCAAGATGCTCGGCACCAATGGCGGTGGCTTCTTCAACGCCAATTCGGCGCATCCTTTCGAAAACCCCGACGCGATCTCCAATTTCATCCAGATGGTCACGATCTTCGCCCTCGGCGCCGCGCTGACCAATGTGTTCGGCCGCATGGTCGGCAACCAGCGCCAGGGTTGGGCGATCCTGGCCGCGATGGGTGTCCTGTTCGTCGGCGGCGTCGCCATCTGCTATTGGGCCGAAGCCGCCGGCAATCCCCTTGTCCATGCGCTTGGCATCGACGGCGGCAACATGGAAGGCAAGGAGACCCGTTTCGGCATCGCCATGTCGGCACTGTTCGCCGTCATCACGACGGCTGCCTCCTGCGGCGCGGTCAACGCCATGCATGACTCGTTCACCGCGCTCGGAGGCCTGATCCCGATGATCAACATGCAGCTCGGCGAGGTCATCGTCGGCGGTGTCGGCGCCGGTTTCTACGGCATCATGATGTTCATCGTCGTCGCCGTCTTCGTTGCCGGCCTGATGGTCGGCCGCACGCCCGAATATCTCGGCAAGAAGATCGAGGCCAAGGAGGTCAAGATGGCCATGCTGGCCATCTTGTGCCTGCCGCTGGCGATGCTGATCTTCACGGCCATCGCGGTCGTTCTGCCGACCGGCGTCGCCTCCATGGCCAATGGCGGGCCGCATGGCTTCTCGGAGGTGCTCTATGCCTACACCTCGGCGGCGGCGAACAACGGCTCGGCCTTTGGCGGTCTCTCCGGCAACACGCCCTGGTACAACATAACGCTCGGCATCACCATGCTGATGGGCCGCTTCCTGGTCATCATCCCCGCGCTTGCCATCGCCGGCTCGCTGGTGGCGAAGAAGACGGTTCCGGCCTCCGCCGGCACCTTCCCGACCGACGGTCCGCTGTTCGTCGGGCTGCTGGTCGGCGTCATCCTGATCGTCGTCGGCCTCACCTTCTTCCCGGCGCTGGCGATTGGCCCGATCGTCGAACACCTGGCCATGGTCCATGGGCAGACCTTCTGAGACCGCCATGTCCTGGTTCAACCTCATGCGACGCAACGTTGAGCGTCGGACCGAAAGGGAGGGGGAGACAATCCCCCCTCCTTTCCCGACCGTGTCCACATTCCTCGGCATTGCGGCAGTCATGATCGTCATCTGGCTGCTGGTCTATGGGCCGCCGCATCTTCCTTCGGCATCCGATCGATCGGTGCCTGCCAACAACATCGATACTGGAGCCAACAAATGAGCCAGTCCAAATCCGCTAGCATCATGGATGCCAGCATCCTGTGGCCCGCCATCGGCGGGGCCTTCAGGAAACTCAACCCGCGTACCCTGATCAGGAACCCGGTGATGTTCGTCGTCGCCGTCGTCTCGGCTCTGACGACCATCCTGTTCATCAGGGACCTGATCACCGGTAGTGGCGATTTCAAGTTCACGCTGCAGATCATCATCTGGCTGTGGTTCACCGTGCTGTTCGCCAATTTCGCCGAAGCCGTCGCCGAAGGCCGCGGCAAGGCGCAAGCCGACTCGCTGCGCAAGGCTCGCACCGAGACCCAGGCCAAGCTTTTGACCGGTGAGGATCGCACGAAATACAAGCTGGTGCCCGGCACCAGCCTGAAAGTCGGCGATGCCGTGCTGGTCGAGGCCGGCGACATCATCCCGTCGGACGGCGAGGTGGTCGAAGGCGTCGCCTCGGTCAACGAGGCGGCGATAACGGGCGAATCCGCACCGGTCATCCGCGAATCCGGTGGTGACCGTTCGGCGGTGACCGGCGGCACGCAGGTGCTGTCCGACTGGATCCGGGTGCGTATCACCGCGGCATCGGGCCACACCTTCCTCGACCGCATGATCTCGCTGGTCGAAGGCGCCGAGCGCCAGAAGACGCCGAACGAGATCGCGCTCAACATCCTGCTGGTCGGCATGACGCTGATCTTCGTGCTGGCCACGGCGACCATCCCGAGCTTTGCCTCCTATTCGGGCGGCTATATCTCGGTGACCGTGCTCGTCGCGCTGTTCGTCACCCTGATCCCGACCACGATCGGCGCGCTGCTGTCGGCGATCGGCATCGCCGGCATGGACCGTCTGGTGCGCTTCAACGTGCTCGCCATGTCGGGCCGCGCCGTCGAGGCGGCGGGCGACGTCGACACGCTGCTGCTCGACAAGACCGGAACCATCACGCTCGGCAACCGCCAGGCGACGGAATTCCGTCCGGTCAAGGGCGTCACCGAGCAGGAACTCGCCGACGCGGCGCAACTCGCCTCGCTCGCCGACGAAACGCCGGAAGGCCGCTCGATCGTCGTGCTGGCCAAGGAGAAATACGGCATCCGCGCCCGTGATATGGCAACGCTGCACGCAACCTTCGTTCCCTTCACCGCGCAGACCCGCATGAGTGGCGTCGACGTCGACGGCTCGTCGGTGCGCAAGGGTGCCGTCGATTCCGTGCTTGCCCATGTCAACCAGTCGACGGTCGCCGCCCACGGCACGCGTCCAAGCAGCGATTCCGTGCGGGATCTCCAGGCGGTCGCCGACGAGATTGCCAAGTCCGGCGGCACGCCGCTGGCGGTCGAGCGTGACGGACGCTTGCTCGGCGTCGTCCATCTCAAGGACATCGTCAAGGGCGGCATCAGCGAGCGCTTCACGGAGCTGCGCCGCATGGGCATCCGCACGGTGATGATCACCGGCGACAATCCGCTGACGGCGGCCGCGATCGCGGCGGAAGCCGGCGTCGACGACTTCCTTGCCCAGGCGACGCCCGAGGACAAGCTGAAGCTGATCCGCGACGAACAGGCCAAGGGCAAGCTGGTCGCCATGTGCGGCGACGGCACCAACGATGCGCCGGCCCTTGCCCAGGCCGACGTCGGCGTCGCCATGAACACCGGCACGGTTGCCGCGCGCGAAGCCGGCAACATGATCGATCTCGACAGCGACCCGACCAAGCTCATCGAGATCGTCGAGATCGGCAAGGCTCTGCTGATGACGCGCGGCTCGCTGACGACCTTCTCGATCGCCAACGACGTGGCCAAGTATTTTGCCATCATCCCGGCAATGTTCGCCGTCTTCTACGTCGCGCCGGGGCAGACCACCGGCCCGCTGCAGGCGCTCAACATCATGCATCTGGCGACGCCGCAGAGCGCCATCCTGTCGGCCATTATCTTCAACGCGCTCATCATCATCGCGCTGATCCCGCTGTCGCTGCGCGGCGTCAAATACCGGGCGATCGGCGCTGGCGCGCTGCTCAGCCGCAACCTCCTGGTTTACGGTCTCGGCGGCATCATTGTCCCCTTCGTCGGCATCAAGGCGATCGATTTGATCGTCACCGCCCTCGGCCTTGCTTAAGGATTACGTTCATGCTCACCCAGATAAGACCCGCGATCATCATGATCGTCTTCTTCACGGTCCTGACCGGCCTGATCTATCCGATCGGCATGACCGGCATTGCGCAGGCGCTGTTCCCCCGCCAGGCCAATGGCAGCCTGATCGAGAAGGACGGCAAGGTCATCGGCTCCGAACTGATCGGCCAGGGCTTCGCCAGCGACAAGTATTTCCATGGCCGGATTTCGGCGGCCGGCAGCAACGGCTACGACGCCACGGCGTCGGGCGGCACCAATCTCGGCCCGACCAATCCCAAGCTGATCGACCGCATCAAGGGCGACGCCGAGAAGCTGAAGGCGGAGAATCCGAACCAGCCTGTTCCGATGAATCTGGTGACGTCATCGGGCAGCGGCCTCGATCCCCATATCAGCCCTGAAGCCGCCTATTTCCAGGTCGCTCGGGTGGCCAAGGCCAGGGGCGTCGATGAAGCCAAGATCAAGGCGCTTGTCGACGGCCAGGTCGAGGGCAGGGAACTCGGCTTCATGGGAGAGCCGGTGGTCAACGTGCTGGCGCTCAACATCGCGCTGGACGCCGCTAAATAGTTGATGGCGAGGTCCGGGGATCGACAGCATCCCCGGGCCTCTCCATGATTGATCCCGATGCCGGAAGACCGAAGCAACGAAAACAGACCTTCCCCCGACGCGCTGCTCGAGCATGCCGAGCGGGAGGGGCGCGGCCGTCTGCGGATATTCCTTGGTGCAGCCCCGGGTGTCGGCAAGACCTACGAAATGCTGATGTCGGGCCGCGCCAGGCTGGCCGACGGCATCGATGTGGTGATCGGCGTCGTCGAGACACACGGCCGCAAGGAAACACAGGCCCTGGTCGAGGGCTACGAAGTCATCCCCCGCCGCAAGGTCGACTACAAGGGGCGCATGCTCGACGAGATGGATATCGACGCCATCCTCGCGCGACGCCCGGCGCTGGTTCTCGTCGATGAACTCGCCCATACCAACGCGCCCGGCAGCCGTCACCCCAAGCGCTACCTCGACGTCCAGGAGATCCTGGCGCGAGGCATCGACGTCTACACGACGCTCAACATCCAGCATGTCGAAAGCCTGAATGATGTCGTGGCGCAGATCACGCGGGTCAGGGTGCGTGAAACGGTTCCCGATTCCATCATCGACCAGGCCGATGACGTCGAAATCATCGATCTGACGCCCGACGACCTGATCAAGCGGCTGGAGGAGGGCAAGGTCTATTTCCCCAACACCGCGCAGCGCGCCGTCGAGAATTATTTCTCGTCAGGCAATCTGACGGCACTGCGGGAACTGGCGCTGCGCCGCACGGCCCAGCGTGTCGACGAGCAATTGCTCAATCACATGCAGTCCCATGCCATCCAAGGTCCCTGGGCCGCGGGGGAGAGGGTGCTCGTCTGCGTCGACGCAAGACCGGGCGGCGCGGCCCGCATTCGCTACGCACGCAGGCTGGCCGACCGGCTTCGTGCGCCATGGACGGCGCTTCATGTCGATACGCCTCGCTCGGCCGGCATGTCCGAGGAAGACAAGGACCGGCTCGCCACGCTCCTGCGCCTTGCCGAGCAGCTTGGCGCCGAGGTGACGACCATTCCGGGCCAGAATGTCGCGCAGGACATTGTGCGCCACGCGACGGCGAACAATTTCACCCATATCGTGGTGGGCAGGCCGACGCGGTCGCGTTGGCGCGAACTGATCGAGGGCTCACTCACCTATGATCTCATCCGCAATGCCGGCGATATCAGCGTCCATGTCATTTCAGGGACCGAGCGCAATACCGAGGCGACGTCGAGAAGCCTCCGGACGGTGGACGAGCAGCAGCAGTTCCAGATCTGGCCCTATCTGAAGGCTACGGCCTATGTTGCCGGCTCGCTCGCCTTCGCCGCCCTGCTCGACCAGTTTCTCGACGTGCGCAATCTCGCGATCATCTTTCTCATTGCCGTGCTGGCATCGGCGGTCACCGGCGGGCTGTGGCCGGCTTTGTACGCGTGTCTCGCCAGCGCCCTTGCCTTCAACTATTTTTTCCTGGAGCCGCGCTACACGCTGACGATCCGGGATCCGGAAAGCATTGTCGCACTTGCGGTCTTCCTGGTTGTTGCCGTAATCGCCAGCAATCTGACGGCGCGCGTGCAGCGCCAGGCCGTCGCCGCCCGCTCGCGTGCGCGGGCCACCGAGGACATCTACCTCTTTTCCAAGAAGCTCGCCGGTGCCGGCACGCTCGACGACGTCCTGTGGGCAACCGCTTTCCAGATCGCCTCGATGCTCAAGCTGCGGGTGGTGTTGCTTCTGCCCGAAGACGGCACCATCACCGTCAAGGCCGGCTATCCGCCCGACGACACGCTGGCCGAGGCCGACATTGCGGCTGCCCGCTGGGCCTGGGAGCACAACCGTGCCGCCGGGCGCGGCGCCGACACGCTGCCTGGCGCCAAGCGCCTCTACCTCCCCTTGCGCACGGGGCGCACCGCGATCGGTGTCGTCGGCCTCGACAATGACAAGCAGGGCCCGCTGCTGACGCCCGAGCAACAGCGCCTGCTCGACGCGCTGGCTGATCAGGCGGCGGTGGCGATCGAACGCATCCAGCTCGTCGCCGATGTCGATCGCGCCAAGCTCGCCGCCGAAGCCGACCGGCTGCGCTCGGCTTTGCTGACTTCGATTTCGCATGATCTGAAAACGCCGCTCTCAGCCATCATGGGGGCGGCCGGCACGCTCAAGGAATTCGCGCCCGATCTGCCCGAGCAGGACCGGGCGGAGCTTCTGTCGACGGTGATCGACGAATCGGAGCGGCTGAACCGCTTCATCGCCAACCTGCTTGACATGACCAAGATCGAATCCGGTGCGATGGAGCCGAATTACGCTCTCCATTATGTCGGCGATATCGCCGGCACGGCGCTCAACCGCGCCCGCAAGATCACCAGCGAACACAAGATCGAGGTCGATATTCCATCCGATCTGCCGATGCTGAAGCTCGATCCCGTGCTGTTCGAACAGGTTCTGTTCAATCTTCTCGACAATGCTTCGAAATATTCCCCGCCCGGCTCGACAATCCGCGTGCGGGGATGGGCAGACAATGGGTCCGTCATCGTGCAGATCATGGATGAGGGACCGGGCATCCCGGCGCAGGACCTGGAACGCGTCTTCGACACTTTTTATCGGGTGCGCAAGGGTGACCAGGTGCGCGCCGGCACCGGGCTTGGCCTATCGATCTGTCGTGGCTTCGTCGAATCGATGGGTGGCACGATCTCGGCCGCGAACCGGACCGACCGTCCCGGTGCCGCTTTCACCATCAGGATGCCGGTGCCGGCGGAAGTACGCGATGCCGACAATCGTGGCGAAGAGACCAGCGTGGATCAGCCGTGATGACCAACTCGAATGTCAGGATACTGGTTGTCGATGACGAGCCGCCGATCCGCAAACTGCTGCGCGTTGGCCTCGGCAGCCAGGGCTATGCGGTCAGCGAGGCGCCGAACGCCAAGGCGGCGATCGAGCTGATGGAACAGGAAAAGCCGGACCTGGTGCTGCTCGACCTCGGCCTGCCCGGCATGAGTGGCCATGAGCTCCTGCGCAAATGGCGTGACGACGGCCTCGACATTCCCGTCGTCATCCTCTCCAGCCGCACCGACGAGGCCGGCATCGTCAATGCGCTCGAACTCGGCGCCGACGATTATGTCACCAAGCCGTTCGGCATGAACGAACTGGTGGCGCGCATCCGCGTGGCGCTGCGGCACAAGTTCCAGCAGCAGGGCGAGAAGCCTGTCTTCCAGAGCGGCGACCTCAGCGTCGATCTGGTCAAGCGCATCGTCAAGGTCGAAGGCAAGGAGATAAAACTCTCGCCGAAGGAATACGACATACTGCGCATCCTGGTGCAGCATGCCGGCAAGGTGCTGACCCATCATTTCATCCTGAAGCAGATCTGGGGCGACTCGACCGACGTGCAATATCTCAGGGTCTATGTCAGGCAGCTCAGGCAGAAGATCGAGAAGACCCCCGACCAGCCGCACCACATCACCACCGAGACCGGTGTCGGCTACCGGTTGCGTGTCGACTGAGACAGCCTCATCGATTGAATCTGCGTCAGCCGGTGGCTTCCAGCGGCCGGTTTGCGGCCGTGGATGTCCGCAAGGCAGCGACGCAACCGAGGACGCCGAGCGGCACGAAGGCGAGGAACAGCCAGCTCGCGACGTTGGCTGCCGCGTCGTGGTTCAATCCTTGCGAAAAACCGCTGGCATTGGCGACGATGCCGGCAAGGGCGGCGCCCACGGCGTAACCGATGCGCTGCATGGTCGGCACCGCGGCCGAGGCGATGGTCTGTTCGTCGTCCGGAGCGGAGGCGACGATGACGCGGGTCAGGAACGGCCAGGCGATGCCGAAGCCGCCGCCTTGCAACAGGGCGCATATCAGGATCAGCGGGATCGAGCCCAGCGGTATCGTATAGGCGAAGCCGGCGATGCCCGCCGCGATCATCAATGCGCCGCAGACAATGATCAGGCGCTCGCGCTGTGGCGGGGCGTTGGCGACAAGGATCGACAGGATCGACCAGGCGATCGATTCGGCGGCGATGATGTAGCCGGTGGTCAGCAGCGGAATGTCGTGCAGGCTGGTCAAAAGCAGCGGTCCGTAGACGCCGAAGGAACAGGTCGCGACGGAAAAGGCGGCGACCATGGTCATGCCCGCGCCCACCGGCGTCCGCCACGAGAACAGTCGCGCCGGGAAAAGCCGCGAGCGCGGCTTCAGCGCATCGACGAAGAAGAACAGCGCCAGGCCGGCCAGGCCCAGCACGATCAGCAGCGAGGAGCGCAGCAGCGCGATATCGACGCCGGCCGAGGCGATCAGCACCACGGCGACGGCAAGACAGCCAAGCGCGGCGAACGGGAAGGGGGGTGCCTTGCCCGCGCCGGCGATGGGTCGCTTCGCCTCCGGGGTGTTCAGAACGAGGAAGCTGGCCAGAGCCATGGCGGTGCCGCCGAAGGTGAAGACGCCGAAGGCCCAGCGCCACGACAGGAGCTCGGTCATGATCGCGCCCAGCAACGGGCCGCTGAAGGCGGCGACGCCCCAGATCGCCGACATGATGCCGAAAAGCTGCGGCCAGATGGCGCGCGAAAACAGCCGCTCGACCGAGACGAAAGCCAGCGACACCAGCGCGCCGCCGCCAAGTCCTTCGATCAGGCGGCCGGCGAGGAACAATTGCATGGAAGGCGAGGTGGCGCAGATCAGTGCGCCGGCCGCGTAGAGCAGGGCCGCGACCACCATGTTGGTGCGCAGCGCCACATAGCTCACCAGCCGTCCGGCCGCGGCGCCGGCGACGATGGCACCGAGCTCGTAGACCGCCAGCGACCAGCCGACGAGCTGTACGCCGGCCATTTCACCGACCATGGCCGGCATGACGGTCGCCACCATCGTCTCATTGGTGGCGTGCAGCAGGATGCCGAGGCTGATGAAGCAGAAGCGCGCCAGGTCGCCGCTCGCCCATAATGCGCGCCAGTCGACCCTGTTTGTGCTGATTTCAGTCATATCCACCCTATGCTCTGCATATCTCGATCGCGGCGTACGGCACCAGAAGCCAGCAAGGCTTTCCGGCAGGACCATGCGCGGCCATAGCGCCGGATAGCGTGCCTATCGAGGTGCCGGTCCGGTCGGGGTGGGCTTGTAGGACCTCAACCGCGGTTGAGGACAAGCGGTTTTTTCAAGAGGTCAGTTCTCGGTGCTGCGCAGCTGGAACTGGCTGACGCCGATGGCGAGATTGACGCCTGTCTGGGTCTGCAGGCTGAGTGGCTGGAGCGTGAAAGCCCGCGAAGAGCCGCCGACCAAAAGATTGGCGCCGGCTCCGACGGCAGCCGTGACCTCCGCGCTGGCGCCGATATAGTCGCCCGCCAGCGCACCGGGCGCGTAGATGTTCTTCAGCGGCGTCAGCACCAGCCAGCGCATCACCGCCTGCTTTGTCGTGCCGATGTCGAGGCCGTATTTGTTGACCGCGCCGAAATAGGCCTCCGGCGCGAAGGTCTTGTCGGTCGGGGTGAAGGTGCAGCTGAGGTCCTTGGACGAACCGAAGATGAAGCCGGTGCCGCCACCTATGGCGCATTCAAGGGTACCGAGTTCGATGCCGCGGTCCTGCGCCTGCGTCTGTGTGGCGCCGAGCACGAGTGCAATCACGGCAGCGGCTGTCTTCGACATGGCGTTCCCCTCAAAATCAAACGGCGCGGAACCATCCTATATGGTTCCGCGCCGCAAGGTAGAGAGGAGCGCGTAGCTCCTTGCGATCACTTGAGCGAGTGGATCAGCTGAAGCGAGGTCACAGCCACGGCGAGATTGACGCCGGTCTGCGCCTGGACGCTGAGCGGCTCCAGCATGAAGGCGCTGTCGAAGCCGCCAACCAGCAGATTGGCGCCGCCGCCGGTAACGACGCTCGCCTCGGCGTTGACTCCGTAATAGCTGCCGGCAAGATCGCCCGCATCGCGGTCGCGGGTTGCGGCAAAAACCGCCCAGACGAGCTGGCCCTGATGTGTCTGGCCGAGATCGACACCGATCTTGGAGATGACGCCGGTGTAAATCTCCGACGGTCCGTGATGATAGGGACGGAAGACGCAGGACACGCCCTTGTTGGAGGCGACGATATAGGCGGTGCCGCCGTCGATGGTGCAGTCGAGCGTGCCGAGCTGCAGCCTGCCGGCGCTGGCCGGGGCGGCAGCGAACACGGTCGTTGCAAGGGCAGCGGCGCAGACGAGTTTCTTGATCATGGGAGGGTCCTTTCGCAAATCGCTTGGAAATAACGGCTTGAATGGCCAGACCGTTCCGCTGAAAACTTGGCGCGAACAAGGCAAGGGTTAACGGTCTGCCGCAGGGGTTAATGCACGGTTGCCGGATTGCGGGCGATCTTCAGCGCCGCGTGTCCTTTTGGACACGCGGGATGGCGCTTTAATATCGGATCCGTCTAAGTCGAGGTCAGCTGACCCGGGCGAGGCCATCCTTGGCCGGCTGATAGGTGGGGTCGAGGCGCACGGCCTCGCGATAGGATTTCGCCGCCTTGGCCTTGTCGCCGCGCCGCTCGTAGATCAGCGCCTGATTGGCCCAGGCCTCGGCGTTCTTGCCGTCGAGCTTGATGGCCATGTTGAAGTCGGAGAAGGCATTGTCCTCGTCGCCCGTCGCCAGATAGGAGAGGCCACGGCCGTTGTAGGGCTCTGCCGCATCCGGCGCCAGCGAGATGGCGGTCGAGAAGTCCTCGATGGCGAATTTGTGCTGGCCCTGACTCTGATAGATCAGGCCGCGATTGTGGTAGGCGCGGGCGTCCGTCGTGTCGAGCTGGATCGCTTTCTGGAAGTCGTTGAAGGCATCCTGGGTCCGGCCCGCCTTGCGGTAGAGATTGCCGCGGCCGATATAGGCGGCATCATAACTGCCGTTGATCTGGATCGATCGGTTGTAGTCGGCGAGAGCGGCTTCCTGGTTGCCGAGGAAGCGCTGGATGAGAGCCCGGTTGGAATAGGCCTGGTAGAAATTCGGGTTGAGTTGGATGGCCTGGTTGAAGTCCTTGAGCGCCGCCTGGTATTGGCCGCCGCGGCCATAGGCCGAACCACGGACGTTATAGCCTTCCGGATCCTGGGGATTGCGCTGGATCACCGCCGACAGCGAGGAGATATTCTCGCTCGATCCTTGCGCCTTGTCGATGTTGTTGAACTCGCCGGTCGGGCCCGATGTCTGGCAGCCGGCAAGCACCAATCCGGAAAGCAGGGCCGCTGTCAGGGCGAAACCACGCAATGCGGTCCCGCGCTCCACGCTCGTTGCGTTCATGTCTGCCCTGTCCTCACTTGCGCCGTCGTTCAGGTCCGGTTCCCCCCTCCGGGCCGGGTCACAATGTCATAAACTGTCAGAGCGTGATTTGTGCGCCCAGATGGGCGCGAGTCGCTCTAAACAAAAAGGTGGCGGCGATTCCGCATCGCGCCACCTCAGTATCCTTCGAAAAGGACGAAATATTGGCGATAATCAGCGCGGCGGACGCGCTGCACCAGCAGCACCACCGGCGGGAACGGGACGCGGGGTCATCGGCAGCAGGCCTTCGCGCTGAGCGCGCTTGCGAGCCAGCTTGCGGGCGCGGCGAACGGCCTCGGCCTTTTCACGGGCGCGCTTCTCGGAAGGCTTCTCGTAGTGACCGCGCATCTTCATTTCGCGGAAAATGCCTTCGCGCTGCATCTTCTTCTTGAGCGCGCGAAGCGCCTGATCAACGTTATTGTCGCGGACGAGTACCTGCACGGGCAATCCTGTCTTTCGGGTTTGATATCAACAGGCAAGCGGCCATAGCCACTAGCCTCCGCGGCGGTCGACACCACGAATTGTGGCGGCTGATAGCAGAATCAAGCCGCGCTGTCCACAGTCGAAATGCAGGACAACAGCCAAATTGCCACGGTAGGCGCGAGATAGGGCGCCGACTACGCCGTGGCCAGGTGCAGCCGTTCGAAATCCTGGAAGAATTCGCCGTAGTCGCAGGTGATCTCCTCGCCGGCGGCAATGTCGCGCGTCGCGGTGGCGCCGCCATATTGCGAAAAATCGGTGTTCGGCGTCGCCGAATGGTTCATAAAGCGGCCATTGTCGACCTCATAGACCATGAAACCCGGCCGATCCGGGCTCGGATAGGCGTAGCGGTCGAGCAATTCCTTCAGAGGCTGGGGCGCGGCCTCGTATTTGTCCATCGGGATCAGCCGGTCGAAATCCGGGTCGAGCCGCCAAATCGAGGCGCCTTTCCGGATCGGCTCGGCGGCAAACATGCCGACGCCCTCGATTGCGCTCGCGGCGACATAGGTTCGGATCAGCATCATGGTTTCGGGACCCGTTTCGACACCAAAACGGAATCGCCAAATCACGCGGAAAAAGCAAGACCGGCTGCCTGCGTCAAAGCGGCGAACCGGCCTGTTGCCTGCAAAAAACCTTCACGTCCGGTTGATCGAGACGCCGCCATCGGCAAACAGCGCGGTTCCCGTGGTGAAGCTCGAGGCGTCGGAGGCGAGATAAAGCGCCGAACGGGCAATCTCCTCAGGCTGCGCCATGCGTTTCAAGGCATGGATGCCTTCGACGAAAGCGCGGGCCTCGGGTGTCGTCGTCGTCGCGCCTGGCGTGTCGGTGCCGCCCGGCAGCAAGGCGTTAACGCGCAGGCCTTTCGGGCCGTATTCGGCGGCCAGAACCTGTGTCAGGCCGATCAGGCCGGCCTTGGCTGCGGCGTAGGCGGCCATGCCCGGCATGCCGGCGGTGTAGCCGACAAAGCTCGAGGTGAAGATCAGCGAGCCGCCGCCGCGCTCCAGCATCGCCGGTATCTGGTACTTCGCTCCGAGAAAGGCGCTGGTCAGGTTGATGTCCATCGTCTCGTGCCATGCCGCCGGCATCATGTCGGGCAGCGGCGCCATCAGGCCGACGGCGCCGGCATTGTTGAAGGCAATGTCCAGACCGCCGAAGCTTTCGACCGCCAGATCGACAAGAGCCTTCGCATAGGCTTCGTCCCTGACGTCGCCGGCAAGGGCGGCGGCCGTGCCCTCCGCATCCGATATCTCGGCGACCAGCGTGTCGAGCTCGGCTTGACGGCGGGCGGAGACGACAAGCTTCGCCCCTTCCTCGGCGAAGAGTTTCGCGGTGGCGCGGCCGATGCCGGAGCTGGCACCGGTGACGATGGCGATCTTGTTGGCGAGTGCGAGCATCTTTTTGGCATCCCTGTTTCGTGCCGATCTTGCCGGCAATCGGGATGTTGATCGCAGCCTAGGGCGGCGCGAGCCACCCGATACCTGCGAAGGCATCGGCGAAGATTCTTGACGCCGGATGGACACCGGGCTACCAAGTCGCCATTCAACCTTGCGGGTGGACGCGCCACCCATTTCAATGACCCCCCAAGACATAATGAGCAAGTTGCTGGCCCCCGGCTTCGAGGGCGACAGCGAGTTGACGTTCGCTCTTCAATCGGCATTTGAAAAAGGCTTTCCGCTCGAAAACCTTCGGCCGCTGCTGACGTCCGACAACCTTCATACGCAGGCCGCCGCCGCCTACTTGGTGGCCGAAATTAGCCCCAGCTTCAGCATGAATTGCGTTGTTGGGGAGATCGCCGATCTGCTCGACAGCGAAATTGTACGGATCAGGTTCGACGCGATAGAGGCGCTGTTGGGCTGCACGACACCGGCCGATGGAGCCATTCTCGGCCGCGTGATGCTCAGGCTGGACGATGAGGTGTTCGGCGTCCGATGGAAGGTAGCGCAGTTCATCCGCCTTGCAGAGCGATGGCAGCTACGCCTGGCAGTGGAGAATGCCGCCGAACTCTGCCCAGATTCAGCATTCCCAATCCTGGCTAAGGCTCACGGCCAGTACCTCACCGCGACTACCACGACAGTGCGATGGTTGCTCGATCACCCGAACCCCCTCGTGCGGCGCTTTGGTGCGGCCGTCGCCGCCAGACCGCGCTCTGTGGTTGACGAGCAGTTCTTGGCGATGGCTGAAGCGTCGCATGACGTCGAAGTCAGGGAGATCGCGGCAGCCTCATATCGTATCCAACTGACGCCGATCTATGCGGTTTGGTCTTCTACCTTGTCTAGAAAACGTGCCTCTTCCGCATAGGTTCGTGCTTTGCATTGGTTGCGACGCCCCCGGTCTTTTTCGGCGTGGCGCAAAACGGCAAGCGCCGTCGCAAACAGCGCAAGGGTGGAAGCGCTGTTTCGCTAGTGATACACCTCGCGCGCCGGGCCAAACAAAAGCCCGGCTGCAATCCGCGAGATCTGTTGGCGCGAGGCTGGGACGTTGAAAAAATATTCGGTATTCGCCATCGCCCGCGAGGCCATGCGCGGCCACAAGGGCTGGGAGGAACAATGGTCCTCGCCTGAGCCCAAGAAGGAATACGACGTCATCATCGTCGGCGCCGGCGGCCACGGCCTGGCCACCGCCTATTACCTCGCCACGGTGCACGGCATCACCAATGTCGCGGTGCTGGAAAAGGGCTGGCTCGGCGGCGGCAATACCGGCCGCAACACCACCATCATCCGCTCCAACTATCTCTATGACGAGAGCGCCGGGATTTACGACCATGCGCTGAAGCTGTGGGATGGGCTTTCCCAGGAGCTCAACTACAACGTCATGTATTCGGCGCGGGGCGTCATGATGCTCGCCCACAATGTGCACGACATCCAGGTGCTGAAGCGCCATGTCCATGCCAACCGGCTGAACGGCATCGACAATGAGTGGCTGACACCGGAGCAGGCGCAGGAATTCTGCCCGCCGCTCAACATCTCGAAGGACGCACGCTACCCGGTCGTCGGGGCTGCCCTGCAGCGCCGCGGCGGCACGGCGCGCCACGACGCCGTTGCCTGGGGCTATGCGCGCGGCGCCTCGGCGCGCGGCGTCCACATCATCCAGAATTGTGAGGTCACCGGCGTCAAGCGCGCGCCGAATGGCGCGGTCATGGGTGTCGACACGACGCGAGGCTTCATCGGCGCCAAGAAGGTCGGCGTGGTGGCCGCGGGCCATTCCTCGGTCATCATGAACATGGCCGGCGTGCGCATGCCGCTGGAAAGCTATCCGCTGCAGGCGCTGGTTTCCGAGCCGGTCAAGCCGGTCGTGCCTTGCGTGGTGATGTCGAACACGGTGCACGCCTATATCTCGCAGTCCGACAAGGGCGAGCTGGTGATCGGCGCCGGCACCGACCAGTACGTCTCCTATTCGCAGACCGGCGGCCTGCACATCTTGCAGCACACGCTGGACGCCATCTGCGAGATGTTCCCGATCTTCACGCGCATGAAGATGCTGCGCTCCTGGGGCGGCATTGTCGACGTGACGCCCGACCGCTCGCCGATCCTGGCCAAGACGCCGGTGCCCGGCCTCTATGTCAATTGCGGCTGGGGCACGGGCGGCTTCAAGGCGACACCTGGTTCGGGCCATGTCTTTGCCCACACCATCGCCAGGGACGATCCGCATCCGATCAACGCGCCCTTCACCATCGAACGCTTCCGCACTGGCCGGCTCATCGACGAGGCGGCTGCGGCGGCTGTGGCGCACTGATGATGATGGCCGAAATGGCTGTCGCGATGCCGCTGATGCTGGCGGGGGAACAGGGCATGTTCCATTTGCCGTCGGCGGAAGAGGTGCGGCTGCAGCCGATCACATGCGCAGGCAACGAGGCGGGATGGCCGTTTTCGGTTGATGAGGGAACGCTTGCCTGTGTGTGGAGCGCCGGCCAGAAAGTGGTGATGTTCTTTGAAGGCCGGCCGAAGGGCCTGGATGAAGACGAGGATTTCAAACCGCGTGGCGTCATCGTCACGACCGACCCGGTGCAACTGACGCTTGGCAACATGGCCAACCGCGCCCTGTTCCGCAATTCCTCTGATGTCGAGGAGCGGCTGCGGCTTGTCGCGCCGTTCGTGACCATGGGCCAGAAGCTTTGTGACCAACCCCCCGGCGCCCGCGTCGGCCACGGCGAATTGTAGGAACGAACAGAATGCTTCTCATCCGCTGCCCCTATTGCGAGGAAGAGCGCCCGGAACTCGAATTCCGCAACGCCGGCGAGGCGCATATAGCGCGCTCGGCCAACATTGCCGGCGAGAGCGACGACGACTTCGAGAAGTTCTTCTTCATCCGCTCGAACCCCAAGGGCATCATCTATGAGCGCTGGCGGCACATGCATGGCTGCGCGCGCTTCTTCAATGCCGTGCGCGACACCGTCACCGACAAGTTCCTCATGACTTACAAGGCCGGCGAACCCAAACCCGCCAAGCTGCCCAAAAACTCCAACGAAGTGGTTGCCAAATGAGCGGCGCGTTCCGCATTCCGGGCGCCGGTCGCCTCAGCCAGGCCAAGACCGTGCGGTTCAGCTTCGACGGCCAGTCCCATACCGGCATCGAGGGGGATACGCTGGCGTCCGCACTGCTTGCCAATGGCGTGCATCTGGTCGGCCGCTCGTTCAAATATCACCGCCCGCGCGGCTTCCTGTCCGCCGGCGCTGAAGAGCCTAACGCGCTGGTGCAGATCGTACGGGACGATGCGCGCAAGACGCCGAATGTTCGCGCTACCGTCCAGGAACTCTATGACGGGCTCGCCGCCAACTCGCAGAACCGCTGGCCGTCGCTGTCCTTCGACGTCGGCGCGGTCAACGATTTGGCGTCGCCGATGTTTTCGGCCGGCTTCTACTACAAGACCTTCATGTGGCCGAAAGCGGCCTGGAAGAGCCTTTACGAGCCCAAGATCCGCGAAGCCGCCGGCCTTGGTGTGTCTCCGGACAAGCCTGATCCCGACCATTATTCCTCGCGCTACGCGCATTGCGACGTGCTGGTGCTGGGCGGTGGTGCCGCCGGCATCGCGGCGGCATTGGCCGCGGCCGAAACCGGCGTGCGCGTCATCCTCGCCGACGAGCAGGCTGAGTTCGGCGGCAGCCTGCGTTTCGAGACCGGCGCGAAGATCGACGGACAGAACGGTTTCGCCTGGGCTCAAGCGACGGTGGCGAAGCTCGCCGCCATGGACAATGTCCGCGTGCTCTCGCGCACGACGGCCTTTGGCTACTACGCGCAGAATTTCGTCGGCCTGGTCGAGCGCGTCAGCGATCATCTGAAGGCCCCCGGCCATGATCTGCCGCGTGAGCGGCTGTGGCAGGTGCGTGCCAAGCGTGTTGTACTGGCCTCGGGCGCCATCGAGCGCCACATGGTGTTCGCCAACAATGACCGGCCCGGCATCATGCTGGCGGGCGCGGCGCGGACCTTCCTCAACCAGTATGGCGTGGCGGTCGGCAGGAATGTCGGCGTCTACACCGCCAATGATTCCGCTTACGCGGCGGCGATCGACCTGAAGAAGGCCGGCGTCAATGTCGCGGCGATCGTCGATCTGCGCGACAACCCGACAGGCCCGGTGATCGACGAGGCGAGGGCGCTCGGCATCGAGATCAATTTCGGCCGCGCTGTGATCCGCGCGGGCGGCAAATTGCGTGTATCCTCGATGACCGTACAGCCGAAGAATGGCGGCGGCGAACGTACCATTCCTGTCGACGCGATCCTGATGTCGGCCGGCTGGACGCCGTCGGTGCATCTGTTCTCGCAGTCGCGCGGCAAGGTCGCCTTCAACGACGAGACCAAGCGCTTCGTGCCGGGCACCTATGCGCAGGACTGCGTCTCGGTCGGCGCCTGCAATGGCACCGACGGCCTCTCGGCAACGGTTGACGAGGCCTATGCGGCCGGCGCCAAGGCGGCCAGGGATGCCGGCGCGAAGGATTCCAGCGCCAAGGCGGGCAAGGGCACGAAGCCGAAGGTCGACGCCTCGGAAAGCTGGTCGCGCGGCATGCTGGGTGCGGCACCCGGCGCCGGCCCGGACACGACGGTCAAGGCGTTCGTCGATTTCCAGAACGACGTCACCGCCAAGGACATCCGCCAGGCGGTGCATGAAGGCATGCGCTCGATCGAGCACGTCAAGCGCTTCACCACCAACGGCATGGCGACCGACCAGGGCAAGACCTCCAACATGCATGGGCTTGCGATTGCCGCCGAGACGCTGGGCAAGCCGATCCCCGAAGTCGGCCTGACCACCTTCCGCGCGCCCTATACGCCGGTCACCTTCGGCGCGATCGTCAGCCATGCGCGCGGTCCGCTGTTCGACCCGACGCGCAGGACGGCGACGCATCCGTGGGCCGAGGCGCAAGGTGCTGTGTTCGAGGATGTCGGCCAGTGGAAGCGTGCCTGGTATTTTCCCAGGGCCGGCGAGGACATGCATGCGGCGGTCGACCGCGAGTGCGTCGCGGTTCGCACGACGGCGGGCCTGTTCGATGCCTCGACGCTCGGCAAGATCGAAGTGGTCGGGCCGGACGCGGCCAAATTCATGGAACTGCTCTACACCAATCCGTGGGAGAAGCTGGAGCCCGGCCGTTGCCGCTATGGCATCATGCTGCGCGAGGACGGCTTCATCTATGATGACGGTGTCGTTGGCAGGCTGGCGCCTGACCGTTTCCATGTGACGACGACGACGGGCGGGGCGCCGCGCGTCATGAACCATATGGAAGACTATCTCCAGACAGAGTTCCCGCATCTGAATGTCTGGCTGACCTCGATCACCGAGCAGTGGGCTGTCATCGCGGTGCAGGGTCCCAAGTCGCGCGACATCATCGCGCCGCTGGTCGAAGGCATCGACATGTCGGATGAGGCGCTGCCGCATATGTCGGTGCGCGAAGGCAGGATCTGCGGTGTGCCGACAAGGCTGTTCCGCATGTCGTTCACCGGCGAGCGCGGCTTCGAGGTCAACGTGCCGGCCGACTACGGCCAGGCCGTGTGGGAAGCGCTGTGGGCCGAGGGCCAGAAACATGGCGCTGCCGCCTACGGGACCGAGGCGATGCACGTTCTGCGCGCCGAAAAGGGCTACATCATCGTCGGCCAGGATACGGACGGCACGGTGACGCCGAACGATGCCGGTCTTGACTGGGCGGTCGGCAAGAAGAAGGCCGATTTCGTCGGCATCAGGGGCATGGCGCGGCCGGATCTGGTCGCCAAGGGGCGCAAGCAGCTGGTCGGCCTGAAAACCAAGGACCCGAAGGTGGTGCTGGAGGAAGGCGCACAGATCGTCGAGGATCCCAAGCAGGCGATCCCGATGAAGATGATCGGCCATGTCACCTCCAGCTACTGGTCGCAGAATTGCGGCCGCTCGATCGCGCTGGCGCTGGTCGCCGGCGGCCGCGACCGGATGGGCGACACCCTCTATGTGCCGATGCCGAACGGGGTGATCGAAGTGGAGGTTACCGGCATGGTGTTCTTCGACGAGACGGGAGGCCGCCTCAATGGCTAAGGCTGCTGCAAAGAAGACGGCTGCGGCCGCGTCGCCTTCGGTGGACCGCCGTCCGGCATTGGCCGGCCGCGCCACATCGGGGGCCGGCGTGAAGGTTGAAGTGCTGCCGCCGGCCGAGCGTATCTCGCTGCGGGCGCCTGAGGCATCGGTCGCGGCGCTTTCGAAGGCGCTTGGCCTGGCCTTGCCGAGGAAGCCGAAGACCTCGGTGTCGAAGGCGGGCCGCACCGCTCTGTGGCTCGGCCCAGACGAATGGCTTGTCATCGACGAGGCTGGCAAAGACCCGCTCGCTGATTGCGCAGGGGTTGCCGCGCTGCATTCGGCGGTCGGCATCTCGCATCGCAACGTCGCGATATCCGTCGCCGGTGCGGCGGCCGAAGCCGCGATCAATTCGGGCTGCCCGCAAGACCTTTCGCTCGACGCCTTCCCGGTGGGGGCGGCCTCGCGCACCATTCTCGGCAAGGCCGAGATCGTGCTGTTGCGCACGGCCGAGGACGCCTTCCGGGTCGAGTGCTGGCGTTCTTTCTCGGACTATGTCTTTACTTTCCTGTCCGAGGGAGCCCGCGACGCGGCTGGCTGACCCGGAACGTTTGCCGTCCGCGTCCGTTGTGCGGCAACAGGTCGAGGGAGAAATGCCGATGCCATCGAAGTCCGCACCGAAGTCGCCGGTGAAAAAGACGTCGGCCGTCCGCTCGCTTGAGCATGAGCAACACGAAGCGCCAAGCGCCGAACAGGAACTCGAGGAAGGCCTCGAGGACACGTTCCCGGCCAGCGATCCGGTGTCCATTACCAGTTCGGCGATCCCCGGCGCGCCAGCCAAGCCGGGCAAGGCCAAGACCGTTCCCGGGCGGAAACCCCGCAAGCCCTGATTTTCAGCAATTTGGTCGAAAGGCATCTTCCCAAGGCATCGTCAGTTGAGATATTCAAAGCGCTTTGGAGAGGAAAAATGCCGATAAAAGCTGTCGTCTGGGGCGAGAACGTCCATGAGCAGACCAATGCCGCCGTGCGCGACCTCTATCCCCTGACCATGCATGGCACGATTGCCGCGGCGCTCAACCAGGACCAGGGCATCGAGGCCACCACCGCAACTCTGCAGGAACCCGAACACGGTTTGAACGAGAAGCGCCTCGCCGCCACCGATGTGCTTTTGTGGTGGGGGCATGCCGCGCATGGCGAGGTCAAGGACGAGATCGTCGAGCGGGTGCAGAAGCGGGTCTGGGAAGGGATGGGGCTGATCGTGCTGCATTCCGGCCATTACTCGAAGATCTTCAAGCGGCTGATGGGCACGCCCTGTTCGCTGAAATGGCGCGAGGCGGGCGAACGCGAGCGCGTCTGGGCGATCAATCGCGGCCACCCGATCGCGCAAGGCATCGGCGAATGCCTGGAGATCGGCGAAACGGAAATGTATGGCGAGCCGTTCGCGGTGCCGGAGCCGCTGGAGACGGTGTTCATCTCCTGGTACGAGGGCGGCGAGGTGTTCCGGTCCGGGCTGACCTATCAGCGCGGCGCGGGCCGCATCTTCTATTTCTCGCCCGGCCACGAGACCTATCCGATCTATCACAATGAGGGCGTGCAGCAGGTGCTGCGTAATGCGGTGCACTGGGCGCACAATCCGGCGCCCGCATGGTCGGGCATCACCAATGCGCCCAACGTGCCGACGGACAAGGCCAAGGAGAAGATCGAGCAGAAGGGCCTGCGCCTGCATGCCGATGGCGACAAGGGTCTGAGTTAATGGGGGGCCTGAGTTAATGGGGGACCTGATCTGATGCATCGCCTGCTCTTGCTCGGCACCGGCTGGATCGCCGGACATCATATCGAAGAGTTCGCAAAGGTTCCTGGCTGCAGCATTGTCGCCTGTGTCGATCAGCTGCCTGGCCGCGCGGCGGCCTTTGCCGCTGCCAACGAGATCGGCGTTTCTTTCGAGAGCCTTGAAGCGGCGATCGCCTGGGGCGATTTCGACGCCGCCATCAACGCCACTCCGGACGGTGTGCATAAGGCGACGACGCTGGCGCTGCTTGCCGCGGGAAAACATGTCTTTTGCGAAAAGCCGCTGGCACCGAACCATGCCGATGCGCTTGCCATGACCGAAGCGGCCGAGGCCGCCGGCCTCGTCAACATGGTCAATCTCACCTACCGCAATTCACCGGCGATCCAGGAAGCACGGCGTCTGGTGTTGGCGGGCGCGATCGGCGAATTGCGCCATGTCGAGGCGAGCTACAAGCAGAGCTGGCTGGTCAGCAAATCCTGGGGGGACTGGCGCGTCGAGGACAAATGGCTGTGGCGCCTGTCGAGCCGGCACGGTTCAACCGGGGTTCTGGGCGATGTCGGCATCCACATCCTGGACTTCGCCACCTATGGCGCGGCCCAGGATATTGTCAGCCTGCACGCCGATCTGGTGACGTTTCCGAAGGCCGACGGCAACCGGATCGGCGACTATGTGCTGGACGCCAATGACAGTGTGGCGATGACGGCACGGCTGACATCCGGCACGCTGGCGACGATCATGGCGAGCCGCTACACAACCGGCCATGGCAATGATTTGTCGCTGGCGCTGCATGGCACCAGAGGAGCGCTCAAGGTCGAGACCGATGGCAAGGCGGCGCGGCTGTCGGCGTGCCTGGGAGAGGACGTCGATGTTCAGCTCTGGCGAGAGCTGGCCCTGCCGGATGTCAAGCGCAACGCCCAGCGCTTCGCCGATGCGCTGGATAGCCGGCAGAACGGCGATCCGTCCTTCCGGCGCGCCGCCGACATGCAGAGGCTGATCGACGCTGCCTTTGAGAGTTCAGCTGCCAAGCTGCCGATTACAACCGGCTGACATGCTCGCCCGACCGGCTTGTACCGGCCAGGTGCGTTTCGGCGTAACTCTTTGTTTGGACGCAATTCCCAAAGGCAAGCGCTACGCGCTTGTCCCGGGAAAACCGCTACACACTCTTCCTGGAATTGCTCTTAGAACGCGCTAGGCACGATCCAGGGATTGATGCTGATGCCAAGGCGCGGGCCCTTGCCTTCGGCCTTGTTTTCCGTGGCGGCCTTCTTCTCGACCGAGCCGGTCGATGCGCAATCGAGCTTCACATTGGTCCTGGTGTCGACGCAGGTCGCGGCCGGCAGGTGCTTGACCGGCTGGGTGGCACCGGCGGCGAAGGCCGAGCCGGAAAGGGCCAGCACGGCGGCGAGGGTGAGGAGCGTCTTTTTCATTGCCAGTCTCCGTTTTCGACGGTCAAATTTCTTCGTACATGTACGTTACGGCGTACAAATACGACCGCCGATCGCGAAGTTCAAGTCAGGATCGTACGCGTACGATAAATTTTTTGTTAACCAAGAATCTGCTCTCGGTTCGAAAGGTGGCGAGGAAGCGTGGAAACGAAGGAGATATCGTTCAGCAGTTGACCGGTGTGTCGGTCAATGGCGGCACGTTCTGCGTGCTGAGTGCGGCCAGTTGGAAATCGCACATGCGTTTCACGAAGGCATGCGGGTCGCCGAAGGGATAGAAGGGAAAGGTGATCAGCAACGAGATCGTGCCGTGGCCGACCGCCCACAGCATGGTGGCGATGGCGCGTGGATCGCCTTGCAATTTTCCGGCGGCGACGCAGGCTTCGACTCGCGTGATCAGCGCCTTCATCGCCGGGTTGGCCTCGTGCATTTCTTCAAAACTCCGGCCTTCCGGTGGCGTGGTCTTTTCGGTCATGAAAACGGTGCGGTATTCATTGGGATTGCCGAGGCCGAAAGCTGCATATTCAGTCATCACCGCCTGCAGGGCTTCGATCGGATCATCTGACGAGTGCCCCTCGATGCGGCGGGCAAGCGTCTCGAAGGCGTCTTCGGCAAGTGCAAACAGGATGTCCTGCTTGTCGGCGAAATAGGAATAGACCGACATCGGCGCATAGCCGACCCGCTTCGCCAGCTTGCGGATGGTCAGGCCCTCATAGCCTTCTTCCTGGACAAGCTTGTGCGCGGCTTCGAGCAGTTCGGAGCGCAGTTCGGCCTTTTGTTTTTCGCGGCGTTTCTGGACGCTCGGCGGCAAAATCTGGTGCCTTCGTTTGGTTAGTGCCTGGCTAAATTATATACGCTGTACGGAAACGGACAAGGGCACGGGAAGTTCCCATGCGGCATGGTTCAGATGGCGCCGACGCCGCCGTCGATGGCCAGCGCGTGGCCGGTCATGAAGGAATTGGCCGGGGCGGCGGCGAACAGGATGGCGGTGATGACTTCATCGACTTCAGCCACGCGTTTCATCGGCACACCGCGTGTCAGTTCGGCCAACGCCTCTGCCTCCGGCGCGCCGGAGACGCGCACGAAACTATCGACCATCGCCGTCCTGGTGTGGGCAGGGCAGATGGCGTTGATGCGCACACCCTTGGTCGCGTATTCGGCCGCCGCCGATTTGGTCAACCCGACGACGCCATGCTTGGCTGCCGCGTAGACCGAGAGCTTTGGCGCGCCGACCAGTCCGGCAACCGAGGCAATATTGACGATGGCGCCGCCCTTGGCCGTAGCCTTGAACTGCCGCTCCATCTGCGGGATCTGGTGCTTCATGGCATAGAAGACGCCGAGCAGGTCGATCTCAAGCACGCGGCGGGCTTCGTCCGACGGCACCTGTGGCAGGCGCACGAAACTCTGGACAATGCCAGCATTGTTGACGGCGACATCCAGCCGGCCGAATTTCTCGACCGCCAGCCCGACCAGATCCTCGGACAGTTTCTCGTCCGCGATGTTGCCGGCCAGGATCGCCGTTTCAGCCGGCAAGGAAGCTGCAAGATCGGCGAGCCCCCTTTCGTCGATGTCCGACAGCACCAGCCGCGCACCCTCGGCGGCAAAGCCTTTCGCGGCACCACGGCCGAGCCCGCCGGCGGCACCCGTGATCAGCACCGTTGCTCCGTCAAAGCGGCCCATCATGGCTCCCCATCATCTCTGCTTCTCGATCAGTTTGGCGGCGAGATGCGAAAGCAGCTTCACCGCCTCGCCATAGGTTCTGGCCTTTTCGGGATTGGAGGCGTTGCCGTCCAGCGCGCGCTTGTAGACGCCCTGGCAGATCGCCGCCAACCGGAAGAAGGAGAAGGCGAGGAAGAAGGTCCAGTTGCCGATGCCGGTGAGCCCGCGCCGCCGGCAATAGGCGGCGACGTATGCCTCCTCGGAGGGTAGCCCGAGCGCGGCGCGGTCGATACCGCCCAGGCCGCGAAAGCCGGAAGCATGTGGCAGACGCCATTGCATGCATTGATAGGCGATGTCGGCGAAGGGGTGGCCTGATGTCGACAGTTCCCAGTCGAGCACCGCCAATACCCTTGGCTGGTCCGGCGCGAAGATCAGATTGTCCAGCCGGTAGTCGCCATGCACCAGCGATATCAGGCCGTCATCCGCGGGCATGTGCGTTTCCAGCCAGGCAATCAGCCGGTCCATGTCGGCAATGGTGCCGGTCTCCGAGGCACGATACTGGCTGGTCCAACGCGCCAGCTGCCGCTCGAAATAATTGCCCGGCCGGCCGAAATCGCCGAGACCCACGGCCTCGACATCGACGTCGTGCAGGGCCGCGAGCGTTCCGTTCATGGCGTCGTAGATCGCGGCGCGCTCGTCATTGTCGCGCCCCTCGGGCAGCGCCGGATCCCAGAAGATGCGGCCGTCGAGGAAATCCATGACGTAGAACATGCGGCCGATCGGCGAGTCCTCCGCCGACAGATGCAGCATTGCGGGCACCGGTACGGCGGTGCCGGCAAGCGCCTTCATCACCCGGAATTCGCGGTCGACTTGATGCGCCGATTTCAGCAATTGGCCCGGCGGCTTGGCACGCAGCACATAGCGGCCACTGTCCGCTGTCAGCAGATAGGTCGGGTTCGACTGGCCGGATTTGAACTTTTCGATTGAACGAAGCCCGGCAAAACCATGGATATGCGCTTCAAGATAAGGCGCAAGCGCTGCCTGGTCGAGCGCGTTGGCGTCGCTCATGCGGTCTCGGGCTGGCGTTCGATCAGGGTCAGCGTCAGCCAGCGAGCGGTCAGCGCCGGCTTCTTCGAGCCCTCGATCTCGATCGTCACGTCGTGTGCCGTCTGCACCCAACCTGAGGGTCTCACCTTGACATCGGCCAGCACGAAACGGGTGCGGATGCGGGCGCCCGTCTTCACCGGCGCCAGGAAGCGCAGCGAATCGAAGCCATGGTTGACGCCCATCTTGCCGTTCTCCAACGGCGGCATGGTCTCGAACGTCATCGCCGAAAGCAGCGACAGCGACAGGAAGCCATGCGCGATGGTGCCGCCGAACGGCGTTTCGCGCTTGGCCCGCTCGGGGTCGCAGTGGATGAACTGGTGGTCGTCGGTGGCGTCGGCGAACTGGTCGATCATGCGTTGCGTGACCACCCGCCACGGTGAGACGCCGACTTCCTTGCCGACACTGGCCAGAAGCACATCGAGACTGATTGGTTCCACGCTCATGTCCTCCAGTTCACCTCCGGCTTCTGCGGCCGGAAAATGTCATTCCTTGAACAAGGTCAATCCATGCTGCACCGACTGCCCCCCATCGATCGGCAGGATGGCGCCGGTGACATAGCTGCCCGCACGGCTGCACAAATAGAGCGTTGCGCCGGCAATGTCATCCGGTGCGCCGATACGGCCGATCGGAACGTGGCTACCGACATGCCTGGCTTGTTCATCCGTGCCGGTGGCAAAAGCCGTCATGCGGCTCTGGAAGGGGCCGGGGGCAAAGGCGTTGACGGTGATGCGGAGGGCGGCGAACTCGAGCGCGAGCGTACGCGTCAGGTGATGCACCGCGGCCTTGGACGCCGTGTAGGAATAGGCGTCGTCGGCCAGCGGCTGCGTGCCCATCACCGAACCCAGATTGATCACCCGGGCCGGATCGCTATCGCTGGCGGCGGCTTCGAGCAGTGGCAGCAATTCGCGCGTCAGATGGAAGACCGCGGTGACATTGACGCCGAAAACCTTCGCCCATGCCGAATAAGGGAAACTCTCCAGCGGCGCGCCCCAGGAAACGCCGGCATTGTTGATCAGAATATCGAGTTTTTCGGTCCGCGCCTTGACCTCGGCGACGAGTGCGGCGATGCCAGCCTCACTTGAGACGTCGCCGGCAAAGCCCTCGGCCCGGCCTGGCGCGCCAAGCCCGTTCAGTTCGGCGGCGACCTTGACGCAATCCTCGCCCTTGCGCGAAGCGATCATCACGCTGGCGCCGGCTCTCACCAACGCCGTTGCCGCCATGCGGCCGATGCCCGTTGCCGCTCCCGTTACCAGCGCCGTCTTGCCGGCCACAGAAAACAGCTCGTCGAGATAGGCCATTCCAATCCTCCACGCTTCGCCTCGGTGTCGGGCAAAGAGTTCGCGTTGACAAGGCTATCCGAAGTACGGTCATCCTTGCCACGGGTAAAATGCCCGGCCTGCATGAAGGGTTAGCGACCGATGACGGAGATGAATCTCGGCATGACCGAGCGGCTGAAGCCGATCCACGCACGCGTCGCGGCGATGGTGCGCGATGAGATCATGCCGCTCGACAAGGAATTCTTGGGCGAAGTGGGTAAGGCAGGCGACCGCTGGGTCTACAGCGCTCGCCAAAGCGTGATCCTCGAAGGGCTGAAGAAGACCGCAAGGGAGCGCGGCCTGTGGAACTTCTGGCTGACCAGCTCGGATCGCGGCTACGGTCTTTCCACTGTCGAATACGCCTATCTGGCCGAGGAGATGGGCAAGGCGCATTTGGGTGCCGAGACCTTCAACTGCTCGGCGCCCGACACCGGCAACATGGAAGTGCTGGAACGCTACGGTTCGGCCGACCATAAGAAAGCGTGGCTGGAACCGTTGCTCGAGGGCAAGATCCGCTCGGCCTATCTGATGACCGAACCGGACGTGGCGTCATCCGACGCCACCAACATTTCGATGCGCTGCGAGCGGCAGGGCGACGACTACGTCCTCAACGGCGAAAAATGGTGGGCGTCAGGCGCCGGCGACCCACGCTGCGCGATCTATATCGTCATGGTGCGGACCGGTGGCGACGAGGAACCGCAGCACCGCCGCCATTCAATGATCCTGGTGCCTTCGGATACAAAGGGCGTGACCAAGGTCCGCGCCATGCAGGTCTATGGCGACGATGATGCGCCGCATGGCCACATGCACCTTCGCTTCGACAATGTCCGGGTCCCGGTCTCGAACCTCATTCTTGGCGAGGGCAGGGGGTTCGAGATCGCGCAAGGACGGCTCGGCCCCGGCCGTATCCATCACTGCATGCGCGCCATCGGCCAGGCCGAGATGGCGCTGGAGATGCTGTGCCAGCGTTCGGTGCGACGCGAGGCCTTCGGCCAGCCCCTGGCGAAACTCGGCGCCAATTTCGACATCATCGCCGAATGCCGCATGGAAATCGAGATGGCCCGGCTGCTCTGCCTCAAGGCGGCGTGGATGATCGATCAGGGCGACGCGCGCGCGGCCGCCCCCTGGATCAGCCAGATCAAGGTCATCGCGCCGCGCGTCGCGCTGAGGATCACCGACGAGGCGGTGCAGATGTTCGGCGCGCAAGGCATCAGCCAGGACACGCCGCTGGCGCGCTCATGGACGCATCTGCGCACGCTGCGTCTCGCCGACGGACCCGACGCCGTGCATCGCCGCCAGGTGGCGCGCACGGAGTTGAGGAAATACACGCAGGAGAAGATCTGAGCAGATCGGCCCATCACATTTGCGGATTCGCCGACAAACATGGAGTGTGACAATGGCCATTCCCTCCGAAATGAAGGCGCTGCTCCTCGTCGGTGACGGCTATACCAGGACGCCGAGCGGCAGCGTGCTCGAGGCGATGGAGCCCTATCTCGAGCTAGGTAGCATCGCGGTGCCGGCGCCTGGACCGAGCCAGGTGCTGATCAAGGTCAGCCTGGCCTCGATCAATCCATCCGACGTCGCCTTCATCAAGGGCCAGTACGGCCAGCCGCGCGCCAAGGGCCGGCCGGCCGGCTTCGAGGGGATCGGCACCATCGTCGCCAGTGGCGACGAGCCTTATCCGAAAAGCCTCATCGGCAAGCGCGTCGCCTTCGCCACCGGCCTCAGCAACTGGGGCTCGTGGGCCGAATATGCCGTCGCCGAGGCAGCGGCCTGCATTCCGCTGCTCGACACGGTGCGCGACGAGGACGGCGCGGCGATGATCGTCAATCCGCTCACCGCGATCGCCATGTTCGACATCGTCAAACAGGAGGGCGAAAAGGCCTTCGTCATGACCGCCGGCGCCAGCCAGCTCTGCAAGCTGATCATCGGCCTCGCCAGGGAGGAAGGCTTCCGGCCCGTCGTCACCGTGCGCCGCGACGAGCAGATCGCACTGTTGAAAGAGATTGGCGCTGCCCATGTGCTCAACGAGAAAGCGCCGGATTTCGAGGCCACGCTGCGCGAGGTGATGAAGGCCGAACAGCCGCGCATCTTCCTCGATGCGGTCACCGGGCCGCTGGCTTCGGCCATCTTCAATGCCATGCCGAAACGGGCGCGCTGGATCATCTATGGCCGGCTCGACACGGACGCCACCGTCATCCGCGAGCCCGGCCAACTGATTTTCCAGCACAAGCATATCGAAGGCTTTTGGCTGAGCGAATGGATGCGCCAGTTCCGCGACCGCCGCGGTCCAGCGATCCTGGAAGCGCAGAAGCGTTTTTCCGACGGGCGCTGGTCGACCAACGTGACGGCCGTGGTGCCGCTCGCCGAGGCAATCGCGCGGGTGCCGGCGGAACTGGCCAAGCCCAATGGCAAGGTTTTCATTCGGCCTTGATGCCATCCACAGGAGTGCGGAAGCGCGAAACAGAAGGCTTTCCGAGCACCTTTCCCAGTGAGATCGTTGCCATGCCTGACCATCCGCGACGTCCCGCGAAGTTGATGGCCGCGTCTTTCAGCCCCCTATGCCGTGCTGCTTTGTCCGTGATATGCCGCCGCCATCGAATACCGGGACAGTGCTGGACTGAGCCTGTCCCGGATGTTGTTGGGGTGTCTTGATGACGATGTCCAAGCCGGTTTTCGACCGTTTGGGACTTGGCCTGTGGATCGGAGCGTTCCTGGTCGTTCTTGTCCTGGTCTTGTGGTCACCCCATACGCGGACGGTCTGGCAAGCCTATATAGACGGCAGCGAGGCGCTGCTGGCCCACCGGCCGCTCTACAATATCCAGTCCGAGATGGGATATCTCTATGCGCCGGCCTTTGCCGCGCTCTATGTTCCGATAGTGAAGCTCGGCCCGCATCTGGGCGGCCTGGTGTGGCATACTATCGGTTTCGCGGCGCTGACCTTCGCCGCGATGCGGCAGGTGCGCAAACTCGGCGGCGGGGAATTGCCATGGCTGCTTTCCTTCGGGCTGTTCCTTGCCCTGCCGATGGCGCTGGGTGCGATCCGCAACGGCCAGGCGACAATCCTTTTGACCGGTGCCTGCTGGCTTGTCACTTTGTCGGCGCTCGAAGGGCGGCGCGCCGAAACCTTCTTCTGGGCTTCGCTTGCCATCATAGCCAAGCCGACCGCGATCATCATGCTCTTGCTGGTGGGAGCCCTGCGTTTCCGGCTGATACCGGTGCTTGTGCTGGCGGTACTGTTCGTGCTCGCCTTACCCTACGCTTTCGCGCCCGCCGGCTATCTCAACGACCAATATCGTGCTTTCGCCGGGATGCTGACCGCGATGGCGGTCGACAACACCAGCCATTTTGTCCCCACCGACTTCACGGCGCCGTTCACCAAAATGGGGCTGCCCATCCCGGAATTCGGCGCCACGATCGTGCGCATCGTCATGGCCCTGTTTACGCTTTCAGCCGTCATCTGGTTTGACCGCAAGCTCGAACGCGGAACGGCTGGCCTCGCCATCTTCCTGACGGCGACGTTCTACATGTGTGTCTTCAACCCGCGCGTCGAGCCCAACACCTATGCCATGATCGCCGTGCCCGCCGGTCTCGCTATTGCCCTGTTGTGGCGCGAGGAACGAGGCGGCATGTTGGCCTCGGTGCTGTCCGTGATGCTGTTCCTGACAGGATTGACGGGCGTCGAGCGCCATATCCAGGATTTCACGTACCCCTGGTTCCGGCCGATCGCGGTCACCCTTATCGCCAGTTCCCTGATCTGGTGGTTTTGGGCGAGATCCGGCGACAAGGGGGCGCGAGACATGATGACGCGAGGCAAGGTGATGAATGAAAGGCCTGCAAATGGCTGAGTCGCGGCCTGTTCTCGACATCGTGGCGCCGTTCTTCAACGAGGCGCAATCGGCATCGGCTTTTGCCGCATTGCTCGACAAGCTTGAAGCCGCGGTGGCGCAGCGTTTCGGCATGGAGCTCCACAAGATCCTGGTCGACGACGGCAGTCGCGACGATGGCGCCGAGCGGTTTTCGCGGGCGCTGTCGGGTTCCTGGGAGATCGTGCGGCTCAGCCGCAATTTCGGCAAGGAGGTCGCGGTGCTCGCCGGCCTCGACCGGTCGCGCGGCGACATGGCGCTGGTCATGGACGCCGACCTTCAGCATTCGATGGACACCAGCCTGAAGATGATCGCCGAGCTGGTGGAAAACCCCGATATCGATGTCGTCTACGCGCAGAACGACCGCCGGGAGGCGAGCTGGCGGCGCAGCCAGCTGGCGCGGCTTTTCTATAGCCTGATCAACAGCAGCCAGCGTTTCGACATTCCCGAGAATGCGGGTGATTTTCGCGTCATGCGTGGTGCCGTGGTGCGCGCGCTGACGAGCCTGCGCGACAAGCGGCGCTTCAACAAGGGCCTGTTCGCCTGGGCCGGCTTCCGCCAGAAAGCCATACAGTATTCGCCGGAGAACCGTGTCACCGGGAAGTCGAAATGGAGCCGGCTCAACCTGATCGCCTTCTCGCTGGAAGGGTTTACCTCCTTTTCCGTCATTCCGTTGCGCATCATCAGCCTGAGCGGGATGTTGGCGGCGTTGGCGGGCCTTGTCTACGGAGCCAAAGTCTTCTTCGAGGTGATGTTCTACGGCATCGCCGTTCCCGGCTATCCCAGCCTCATGGTCGCCGTCGTCCTGCTTGGCGGCCTCAACCTCACCTTGCTTGGCCTGATCGGCGAATATGTCTGGGTCACGCTCTCGGAAAGCAAGGACCGGCCGGTCTATATCGTGCGCGATGTCATGCGCGGCGAGATGGCCCCTGACAGGCCGCCGGGCGCTTCCGGAACATGACGCGGCGCATCCGCCTGATCGCCGACGATTACGGCCTGGCGCCCGGCGTCTGCGCTGGGATTCTCGACCTGCTCGATCGCGGTCGCCTGACCGGCACCAGCTGCATGACAGGCTTTCCGGAATGGCCTGACGCGGCGGCGCGTATAAAGCCGCTGTGCGGCCGCGCGGCGGTCGGTCTGCACCTGACCCTTACCGACCAGCCGGCCGTCACCGGTCGGTCGAGCCTGGCGCCGGAAGGCCGGCTGCCGCCGCTGCGTTCGCTGGCATTGCCGGTCCTGCGCGGCCGCGTCGACGCGTGGGACGTCCATGCCGAGCTCGACGCGCAGTACAACCGCTTCATCGAGGCGTTGGGCCGCCAGCCTGACTTCATAGACGGGCACCAGCACGTGCATTTCCTTCCGGCCGTGCGCACATGGCTGCGGGCGCGTTTTTCCGAAGGCGGCAGGCCGGCGCTGCGTGGTGCTCCGGCAATTGGCGGGGCCGCCGTGGCGTCTAAAGTGGCGGCAATCGCTGCCTTGGCCGTCGGCTTCAACCGATCGATGGCGCGCGCCGGCTTCATCGTTTTCGAGCCGCTCGCCGGCATCTACGACTGGCGGCAACCTGAGAGATTTGCCCCCGTTCTGCAGGCTGCTGTCGAAGCACTGCCGCAACGAGGCCTGTTCATGTGCCATCCCGGCCATGTCGACGAGACGCTGCGGGCGCGCGACCCGATGCAAAGCGTGCGCGAGGTGGAATTCTCGGTCCTGGCCTCGGACGCGTTCGGCGCGAGCCTGGCCCGCGCCGGTGTCGAGATCATGGACGGCAAGGGATGAGCGGCGTGGATCAGCCCCGCCGTTCGACCGGCAGCAAGATCGTGCGCTTTGCCATTGTCGGGCTGGCGAACACGGCCATCGACCTTGCCGGCTTTTTCCTGCTGCTCAAGCTGCATGTCTCGCCGCTCCCGGCCAATGTCGTCTCATGGTCCATCGCCGTCGTCTTCTCTTTCGTGGCCAATGGCTTCTGGTCGTTCGAGCGCAACCACGCCATCCGGCTGCATGACGCTTTCCTGCGTTTCGTCTCGCTTGGGGCGCTGATTTCGCTCGGCGTTTCCAGCCTGTCGATAGCACTCTTCGCCGGCATCACCGGCGTGTGGCCGGCCAAGATCGGCGGTGTCATTGTGGCCGCGGTGCTGAATTTCCTCGCCGCGCGCTGGTCGATCGAAGGCCGGCTCAAGTAGCGGCACTATCTTCCCTGACGAAGCCGCGGGTGGAAAACAGCCATCCCGTTTCCCGGATTTTGCCTACTCCGCCGGCTCCATATTGGTGTAGGCGGCTTCCTCGAGCTCGCGCTTGAGGCGTGCCTCCTCATGGGTCTTCGGGGTGACGAAGCGGCCAAGCAGGAGGTAGGCGACCGGCGTCAGGAACAGCGTCGAGATGGTTGCCAGCCCCAGCCCGCCGACGATCACCCAGCCGAGCGCCACGCGCGCCTCGGCGCCGGCGCCGGCGGCCAGCACCAGCGGCACGCCGCCAAGTATGGTGCAGATCATCGTCATCATCACCGGCCGCAGGCGGATGATCGAAGCTTGCTCGATCGCCTCGCGCACGCCGAGCCCGCGGTCGCGCAGCTGGTTGGCGAATTCGACGATCAGGATGCCGTTCTTGGCCATGACGCCAACCAGCAGCACCAGGCCGATCTGGCTATAGGCGTTGAGGCTGGTGCCTGACAGCAGCAGGGCGAAGATCGCACAAGCAAGGCCGAGCGGCACCGTCGCCATGATGATGACGGCGCTGACGAAGCTTTCGAACTGCGCGGCCAGCACCAGAAGGATGATGACCAGCGCGAAGCCGAAGATGGTGACCATGGCGCTGTTGGTTTCGCCCAGCGTCGCGGCCTCGGCCAGCGGCAGGATGCGGCTGCCCGGCGGCAGCAGCGGCGTGGCGATCTCCTCGGCGCGGCTCAGCGCGTCGCCAAGCGCGAAATTGCCCGACAGGTTGGAGGTGATGGCCACCGATGGCTGCTGTTGCTCGCGCGACAGCGACGGCGGCACGGCGCGTTCGGTCAGCTTGGCGATGGTCGACATCGGCACGAAGCGGCCGTCGCCCGTCTTCAGGAAGACATTTTCAAGATCGGTCGGATCGTTGATCGGATTGGTGGTCGAGACCAGTTTCACGCCATAGCTGCGGTCGGCGATGTAGACGTCGACGACATCATTGCCGTCGAGCATGGCCTGCATGGTGTTGGCGAGCCCCGTAATGTCGATGCCAAGATCGGAGGCGCGCTCGCGGTCGATGGCGACGGCCAGCTGCGGCTGCGTCGGGTCGATCGACAGGCGCGGCGTCTGGAAGCGCGGGTCCTTCTGCATCTCGGCGATGATCTTGACCGCCGCGTCGCCAAGCGCCTTGCGGTCGTTGCCGACCAGTGCGAACTGCAGGCCGTTGCCGGCGCCGCGGATGCCAAGGCTGTTGGGCTGCACCGGGAAGATGCGCACACTCGGCACCTGCCTGGTCAGCTGGCTGATCTCGGCCATGATCTCCTGCTGGCTGCGGCTGCGCTCGTTCCAAGGGGCGAGCGTCATCACCATGAAGCCGGAATTGTACGAGCCGTTCTGACCGGCATTCTCGAAGGTTGAGCGGATCTCGCCGGAATCGCGCATCGGCTGGATCAGCTTCTCGATCTTCTGCATCTGCTGCGTCGTGTAGTCGAGGCTGACGCCTTGAGGGGCATTGATGCGCAGCAGCACCGCCGCGCGATCCTCGGTCGGCGTCAGTTCCTGGCGGATGGTGCCGAACAGGGTGAAGGCGGTGCCGGCAAACAGCACAGCGACCAGAACCACGATCCAGGGCGCGTCGAGGCAGGCGCGCAGCGCGCGCTTGTAGGTGGCATTCAACGCGCCACCGATACGGGCGCCGATGCCCTGGCCGCCTTCATGGTGGAGCGATGAGTTTGTCAGCATGCGCGAGGCGAGCATCGGACAAAGGGTCAGCGCCACCACGCAGGACAGGAGCACCGACATGGCAAGCACGAAGCCGAATTCGCGGAACAGGCCGCCCGTCTGGCCCGGCAGGAACGAGATCGGCACGAAGACGGCGACCAGCGTCAGCGTCGTGGCGACGACGGCGAAGAACACTTCCTGGGCGCCGAGCACGGCGGCAGCGCGTGGTCCCATGCCTTCGTTGCGCCGTCGCACGATATTTTCCAGAACGACGATGGCATCGTCGACGACAAGACCCGTGGCCAGCACGAGGGCGAGCAGCGTCAGGATGTTGACCGAGAAGCCGGCCAGATAGATGGCGGCGATGGTGCCGATCATGGCGACCGGCATCGACAGGCCCGGGATCAGCGTCGCGCGCCAGTCGAGCAGGAAGACGTAGATGACGATCAGCACCATGGTGACGGACAGGCCGAGCGCGATCTCGACCTCGTGCACGGCGCCCTTGACGAAGACGGCGTCGTCACTGGTGATCTTGATCGCCATGCCCTTGGGCAGGTTCTCCTGCAGTTTGGCGACGGCGGCCTGGACGCCGGTCGAAATGTCCAGCGTGTTCGATTCCGCCTGGCGGATGATGCCGATACCGATGCCGGTCTTGCCATCGGAACGCAACGTGGTCTGGCCGACATCGGGGCCGAGCGTGACAGTGGCGACATCGCGGATGCGCGTCGTGCCGCCGATGATGATGTTTTCGAATTCCTCGGGCGTGGTCACGTCGGCCGTGGTGCGGACGATCAGGTCCTGGTTGGTGGTGGTGATCGAACCGGCGGGCGAATCGAAAGCAACCGAGGCAAGGGCTGCCCTGAGATCGGCCACGGTGAAGCCAAGGCTGGCGAGCTTGTTCTGGTCGACGTCGATACGGAATATCTTGTCGCGGTCGCCATAGACCTGGACGTCGGCGACGCCAGGCACGGCGGCCAGTTCGTCCTCGATCTGGTCCTGGACCACCACGGTCATGTCCTGGATCGACATGCTGTCCGAGGTCACCGCCAGGCGCATCACCGGGTCGGAATTGGCATCGGCCTTGACGATGCGGGGCGGATCGGCCGTGTCCGGCATCTGATTGGCGACGCGGCCAACGGCATCGCGCACGTCGGAGGCGGCGACGTTGAGGTCGACACCGTCGTTGAACTCGATGGTGACACGGCTCGAGCCGAAGGAGGAGGAAGAAGAGATCGACTTGACGCCGGAGACACGGGCGACGGCGCCCTCGATCGTGTCGGTCAGTTCGCGGTCGACGGTCTCGGCGGCAGCACCCTCGAAAGTGGTCGAAACGGTGACCACCGCACGGTCGACGTCGGGCAATTCACGGATTTCGACGCCGTAAAAGGCCGCGAGGCCGGCAACCGCGATGAGCACGTTGAGCACGAAGGCCATGACCGGCCTGCGAATGAACAGGGCGGTGAAGCCGGTATCGCTGGCGGCGTTGGCGGGTCCGGTCATGAGCCTTCGGCGGTGTTGGCGGCGCGCTGTTCCTGGCCGGCGATGCGGACCTCACCGCCTTCGCTGACGCTCTGGGTGCCTTCGGTGATCACCATGTCGCCGCTGTCGATCTCCGCGTCGATCAGCACGGTCTCGGTGTTGCGCTGGATGATGCGCACCGGCACGCGTTTGGCCTTGCCGTCCTCGATCTGCCAGACATAGGCGCCGTCCGACCCCCACAGGATCGCCAGCGGGCTGACGGCCGGATAGATCTCACCGGGGAATTTCATGATGATGGAGAACGACATGCCGGCGCGCAGCGAATCGGCGGGATTGGCGATCTTGGCCTTGACCAGCAGCGTGCGGCTCTTCTCGTCGATGTGGTTGTCGATGGCCGAAACCGTGCCGGTATAGGCGTTGCTGGGATTGGCGATCGGCGTCGCGGTCAATTGAGCACCGACCTTGACGGCGGCGGCGAAGCGCTCGGGCACCTGGAAATCCACCAGGATCGAGGAGCGGTCGTCGAGGGTGGCGATCGCCGACTGATTGGTCACATAGTTGCCGGCCGATATCGGCAGGATGCCGACGGTGCCGGCGATCGGTGCCAGAATGGAGCGGCGCTGCAGCGCGAGCTCGGCATCCTGGAGCGCCAGCTTGGCATTCGACAAGGTCACCTCGGCGTCGGCCACCGCCACCGGCGTGGCGGCATTCGAGGCGCGCAGCGATTTGACACGATCGAGCTTGGATTGCGCGTCCTGCAAAGCGAGTTTCGCCCGGTCCTGGGCGATGACCTCGGTCTCGGAATCGAGCGTCGCGATGATCTGTCCCTTGTCGACATGGCTGCCGGATTCGACCAGCAGTTCGGCAAGGCGGCCGGAACTGTAGGGATTGACGGTCACCGAAGCGTTGGCGCGGCCAGTGCCGATCGCCTGCAGGCGATCGTTGATAACAGCCGAGGCGGCCGGCGATGCAACGATGGTGGCAATCTGGGCGCGGTTGCCCCCCGTCTGCCGGGAGCTACCTGCCGCTGTTTCTTTCGTTGGAGGTGTCGCGCCATAGGCCCAGTCGATACCCCAGCGCGCCAGCACTTCGGGAGCGCCGGGGTAGAAGCGCGCCCACGCGGCCGCGGCGGCGACCACGATCACAAACGCAAGGACAATCTGTTTCCAGCTCGGCATCGATACTCCAGCGGCAAGAATCGTCTGCCGGTTCCAAGTGGAAACGGATGCAGCGACGATAAGGGCTGGCAGCGAACACCGGCCACGCCACACCCGATATCACCGGTTTATGGCAATTATCACGCAATCGTGCACATTAAATCTCGGTAACGTGAAATCCGGGACGCCCGGTTGGAGCGGATGCGATTGGCCTAACGCAGGCCTTCCATCTCGCGGATGCGACGGGCGCCGTCGGCCTCGAGCTGTCTTGTGACGGCGCCGATCAACGTTTCGGCGACGACGAAAAGTGCCGCCGAAGAATCCCATGCCGACGGCACAGCGGTTCGTCCGGCGATGACATGGCGGGCGAACCGGGCGATAGGCGACAGCCACTGATCGGTGAACAACACGATCTGGACGCCGCGCTGGTGCGCCTTCTCGGCGAAGCGGACGAGACTGTCCTGGTAGCGCCTGATGTCGAAGATCACCAGCACATCGCGCTTGCCCATGTCGATCAGCCGGTCACGCCACATGCTCTCCTGGCCGGCGAGGTGAAAGACATCGGGCTGGATAACGGCGAGATGGGCGGCCATGTAGCGCGCCAGCGGGTCGGTGAAGCGGCCGCCGATCAGAAATGTCTTGCCACGGCGATCGGCAAGCCGCGCCGCGATATCGGCAAGCTGCCTGTCGGAAAGGTGGCGGAAGGTCTCGCGCATATTGTCGAGCGTTGCTTCCAGCATCGGCGAGACCGTACCACCGCCGGGCGAGGGCGGGTTGAGGGTTCGTATCGCCGGCGATTGCAATTGCGCCGCCAGTTCGTCCTGCAAGGTCGACTGGAATTCCGGATAGTTCTGGAAGCCGAGCCGGGCAACGAAGCGCAGGATCGTCGGCGAGGAGACACCGGCCGCGGCCGAGAACTCGGCGACCGTCTTCAGGCCGATCATCGGATAGCTCGCGATCAGCGTCTGGGCCGCGCGCCGTTCGCCGGCCGGCATCGCGCCGATGCGGTCGGCGATCAGTTCGGCAATGCTGGAAATCATGTTTTCCCCACCCGCTGGCCCTGCCCATGAGATCGCATTTGACAAAGTCGGGCAAACTGTATGAAATCATCCATAGGGACGCAATGAGGCAAAATACGTAACATACGATACAGCGCTCCCCGGGGACGCAGACTATGGAGAAAGCACGGCCCGCCAGCCTTGCATCGTCTGATACCGTTGGGGTGACCAACCCTGGCGGATCAAGCCCCTTCGTGCTGACCTGCGATCACGCTTCCAATTTCCTGCCCGCCGAATTCGGTACGCTCGGCCTTGCCGCCGAGGACCTGTCGCGCCACATCGCCTGGGATCCCGGCGCGCTGCCGGTTGCGCTGCGCATGGCGCAGGCCCTCGATGCGACGCTGGTCGAAACCCGAATTTCGCGCCTTGTCATCGACTGCAACCGGCCGCTCGATGCGCCGGACCTGGTGCCGCCGGTCAGCGAAACGACGGTCATTCCCGGCAATGCCGGCCTGACCGACAAGCAGCGCGCGGCGCGGGTCGCCCTGTCATGGCAGCCGTTTCATGGCGCCATCGAGCGCATCGTCGAGGAACGGCTGGCGCGCGGCCAGGAGACCCGGCTGGTTTCCGTGCATTCCTTCACGCCCGTCTACAAGGGCCGCAACCGGCCCTGGCATATCGGCATCATCCACGATGAGGACCGCAGGCTGGCCTCGCCGCTGATATCGGCGCTCAGGCGGCTTGCCGGCATCACCGTCGGCGTCAACGAACCCTATTCGCCAGCCGACCGCGTCTATTTCACGCTGGAACGGCATGCGCGCGCGCGCGGGCTACCCTGCGCGATGATCGAAATCCGCAACGATGAAATCTCCGGCGAGACCGGGCAGCGGAAATGGGCGGATCTGCTCACGGGCATTTTTTCGGATCTGGAACCAGAGGAGGCCACGCGGCCCAGATCGCATTCAGTCAGAAAGTCAGTCCAATCGGCCAGCTGAAAAACAAACAGGGGACTTCCAATGGCAGCACCGGGTTATACAGACGTTGACAAGGCGGAGGACGTAAAGCACCTCCACAGCATGGGCTATGCCCAGGAACTGGAGCGGCGGCTCAGCCGCTTTTCGAATTTCGCGGTTTCCTTCTCGATCATCTGCATCCTGTCGGGCGGCATCAATTCGCTGGCCCAGGCAACCTCCGGCGCCGGCGGCATCGGCATCGGCATCGGCTGGCTGGTCGGCTGCTTCGTGTCGCTGACCTTTGCCGTTGCCATGTCGCAGATCAGCTCGGCCTATCCGACCGCCGGCGGGCTCTATCACTGGGGCTCGATCCTCGGCAATCGCGGCACCGGCTGGGTGACGGCCTGGCTCAACCTGCTCGGCCTGATCACCGTGCTGGGCGCCATCAATGTCGGCACCTGGACGTTCTTCGTCGGCGCCTTCGGGCCGGCGCTCGGCATCGAGGGTACGCTGAGCAACCAGATGATCTTCCTGGTCATCATCACCGGCGCCCAAGCCTTGATCAACCATCTCGGCATCAAGCTGACGGCGAAGCTGACCGACTTCTCTGGCTACCTGATCTTCTTCGGCTCGATCCTGATCGCGGTCGTCTGCCTGTTCTCCGCCGAGACCTGGGATTTCAGCCGTCTCTTCACCTTCCACAACTATTCGGGCGACGCCGGCGCCGGTGTCTGGCCGTCCGTCTCCAATGCCTGGGTGTTCGCACTTGGCCTCTTGCTGCCGATCTACACGATCACCGGCTACGACGCTTCGGCTCATACCTCCGAGGAAACCATCAAGGCGGCTTCCTCGGTGCCACGCGCCATGGTCATGTCAGTGATCTGGTCGGCCGTTTTCGGCTACCTGTTCCTGGCCGCTTTCGTGCTGATGATCCCGAACATGGACGATGCCGCCAAGCAGGGCTGGAACGTATTCTTCTGGGCCTTCGACCAGCGTGTCAGCCCCGGCCTCAAGGAGTTCGTCTACCTCGTCGTGTTCATAGCGCAGCTTCTGTGCGGTCTCGCCACCGTCACTTCGGCGTCGCGCATGATCTTCGCCTTCTCGCGTGACGGCGGCCTGCCCGGCTCGGCGGCGCTCGCCAAGGTCAGCCCGACCTACCGTACGCCGGTGGCGGCGATCTGGACGGCATCGATCCTGTCGGTGCTGTTCGTCTGGGGCTCGACGCTGGTTTCGGTCGCCGGCACCTCGGCCTACACCATCGTCGTGTCCTGCACCGTCATCTTCCTGTTCCTGTCCTTCACCGTGCCGATCGTGCTCGGCATGCTGGCCTGGGGCACGCCGAAGTGGGACAAGATGGGGCCGTGGAACATGGGGCGCGGCGTGTTCATGCTGTTCGCCTTCCTGTCGATCGTATCGATGATCCTGATCTTCATCATCGGCATCCAGCCGCCGAACGACTGGGCGCTCTACATCACCGTCGGCTTCTTCATCCTGACGGCCATCGTGTGGTTCGCCTTCGAACGCAACCGCTTCCAGGGGCCGCCGCTCGGCGACATCATCGCCGCGCGCCAGGCGGCGATCAAGGCGGCGGAACAGGCGGTCGGCGAAACCGGCCACTGATCTCGACCATCAAGGCCATGGCCGGCATCGTGCCGGCCATGGTTTCGTTTATCCCTTTCAACGACCAAGCACTGGAGCGCCAAAGGAATGGCCGGAAATTTCTCGTTCGATCAGTTGAAGAAAGCGGTCTCCAGCGGCGAGATCGACACGGTGCTCGCCTGCATCGTCGACATGCAGGGCCGACTGGCGGGAAAACGGTTCCTGGCGCAGTACTTCGTCGATTCCGCGCATGACGAAACGCATGGCTGCAACTATCTCCTGGCCGCCGACATCGATATGGAGCCGGTGCCCGGCTACAAGGCGGCGAGCTGGTCGAAAGGCTATGGCGATTTCGTCATGAAGCCGGACCTTGCCACGCTGCGGCGCATTCCGTGGCTGGAAAAGACCGCGCTGGTGATCTGTGACGTGCTTGACCACCACACCCATGACGACCTGCCGCATTCGCCGCGTGCGATCCTGAAGAAGCAGGTCAAGCGGCTGCAGGAGCGCGGCTATATCGGCTACTTCGCTTCCGAGCTCGAATTCTATCTGTTCAACGAGACATACGATTCCGCTCGCAAAAAGCACTGGCAGGGCCTCGATACAGCTTCACCCTATATCGGTGACTACCAGATCGGCATCACCACCAAGGAAGAAGGTGTCATGCGCCGGCTTCGCAACGAGATGGAAGCGGCCGGTATCCCGATCGAGAATTCCAAGGGCGAATGGGGCCCGGGCCAGGAAGAGATCAATGTGCGCTATGCCGAAGCGCTCGACATGGCCGACCGGCACGTCATCCTGAAGAACGGCGCCAAGGAGATCGCCGAGTCCGAGGGCAAGGCGATCTCCTTCATGTCCAAGTACAATTACGGGCTCGCCGGCAATTCCAGCCACATCCACAACTCGCTGTGGAGCGCCGACGGCAAGACGCCGCTGTTCTTCGACAAGAAGGCCGACTGGACGCTGTCGACGCTCGGCCAGCAATGGGCGGCCGGGCAACTGAAATATGCCAAGGAATTCACCTGGTTCCTGGCGCCCTACATCAACTCCTACAAGCGCTTCCAGGCCGGCACCTTCGCGCCGACCAAGATCATGTGGAGCGAGGACAACCGCACCGCCGGCTTCCGCCTGTGCGGCGAGGGCACCAAGGGCATCCGCATGGAATGCCGTATCGGCGGCGCCGACCTGAACCCCTATCTCGCCTTCGCGGCGCTGATCGCGGCCGGCCTTGCCGGCATCGATGAGAAGCTGGAGTTGCAGAAGCCTTTCGTCGGCGATGCCTATCAGGCATCTCGCTTGCCGGAGATCCCGAAGACGTTGCGTGACGCCACCGAGACGCTGGCCAAGTCCAAGATGCTGAAGCAGGCGCTCGGCGAGGACGTGCTCGAACATTATGTCCACACGGCAAAATGGGAGCAGTTCGAATACGACCGCCGCATTACGGATTGGGAACTGCACAGAGGGTTCGAGCGGTATTAGGGTAGCAGCCAACGTCTGGCGCTGCCCTCACCCTTCCCCGGTGAGAATGGGAAAGGGTGCGCCAGCCGTTGGAGCGCTTCCCTTCTCCTCGCACTGTACGGGAGAAGGTGCCGGCAGGCGGATGGGGGGTAGCCCCAAGCCATGTGATTTTCGATTGTTGTAAAAGTGCGAGGACTTACAAAATGACCGAAACGGTCAAACTCATTACCCCCATAGACGGCTCGATCTATGCCGAGCGGCCCGTGGCAACGGACCAGGCGATCAATGCCGCTGTCGAGCGCGCCAAGGCGGCGCAGGAGAAATGGGCCGAGACGCCGATCGTCGAGCGCGGAAAGTACATGCTGGCGATGCTCGAAGCGCTGGTGGCGATGACCGACGAGATCGTACCCGAGATCGCCTGGCAGATGGGGCGGCCGGTGCGCTATGGCGGCGAGTTCGGCGGCGTCAAGGAACGCACCAATTACATGGTCGAGATCGCCGAGGCGGCGCTGAAATCCGTGCCGGCATCCAACCCGAAGGACGGCTTTCGGCGTTATGTGAAGAAGGATCCACTCGGCGTGGTCATGGTGATCGCGCCCTGGAACTATCCCTATCTGACCGCCGTCAACACGATCGTGCCGGCGCTGATGGCCGGCAATGCCGTCATCCTCAAGCATGCGGCGCAGACGCTGCTGGTCGGCGAGCGCTTTCAGCAGGCCTTCGACAAGGCCGGCCTGCCCAAGGGCGTGTTCCAGAATATCGTGCTCAACCATGTCCAGACCGAAAAGCTGCTTGGCTCGGGCAAGATCGACCATGTCAACTTCACCGGTTCCGTCGGCGGCGGCCGTGCGATCGAGAAGGCGGCGGCGGGCACCTTCATGACGCTCGGCCTCGAGCTCGGCGGCAAGGATCCGGCCTATGTGCTGCCTGACGCCAAGATGGATCATGCTGTCGCCAACCTGGTCGACGGCGCCTTCTACAATTCCGGCCAGTGCTGCTGCGGCATCGAGCGCGTCTATGTGCACGAGAATGTCTATGATGAGTTCGTCGAGGGCTTCATCGCCGAGACCAAGAACTATGTCGTCGGCAATCCGCTGGAGCAAGCGACGACGATGGGGCCGATGGCGCAGGCGCGCTTCGCCGACCTGATCCGCGAGCAGAAGGCCGAAGCGCTGCGCAAGGGCGCCAAGGCGCACATCAACATGAAGGTGGCTAACGACAGGGCGGGCTCGCCCTATCTGGCGCCGGAGGTGCTGACCGATGTCGACCATCAGATGAGCGTCATGCGTGAGGAAAGCTTTGGCCCGATCGTCGGCATCATGAAGGTGCGCAACGACGAGGAGGCGATCGCGCTGATGAACGATAGCCCCTATGGGCTGACGGCCTCGATCTGGACCAGAGATACCGAGCATGCGGTGGCGATCGGCAACCGCGTCGAGACCGGCACTGTGTTCATGAACCGCTGCGACTATCTCGATCCGGCCCTGGTCTGGACCGGCGTCAAGGACACCGGCAAGGGTGCGGCACTGTCAGCCATCGGTTACGACAATCTGACCCGGCCAAAATCCTTCCACCTGCGCGAAGCCATCTGATTTTTCGAAAGACAAGCAATGTCCAAGCTGATTTCCAAATGGAACTACCCCACCACCGTCCGCTTCGGCGCCGGGCGCATCAAGGAATTGCCAGAGGTCTTGGCGGCCACCGGTATCAAGCGGCCGCTCTTCGTCACTGATCCTGGCCTGGCGAAACTGCCGGTCGTCGCCTCGACGCTGAAGATTCTCGACGATGCCAAGGTGCCATACGGCGTCTTTTCGGAGGTGAGGCCGAACCCGGTCGAGTCCAACCTCACCGCCGGCATTGCCGTCTTCAAGAAGGGCAAGCATGACGGCGTCATCGCCTTCGGCGGCGGCTCGGCGCTCGATCTCGGCAAGCTGATCGCCTTCCAGGCGGGCCAGACGCGGCCGGTGTGGGATTTCGAGGATGTCGGCGACTGGTGGACGCGCGCCAACTCCGACGCCATCGCTCCGATCATCGCGGTGCCGACCACGGCTGGTACCGGATCGGAAGTCGGCCGCGCCGGCGTCATCACCAATGAGGAGACGCATACCAAGAAGGTCATCTTCCATCCGAAGCTGCTGCCGGCGATCGTGATCGCCGATCCGGAGCTTTCGGTCGGCATGCCGGGCTTCATCACCGCCGGCACCGGCATGGATGCGCTTGCCCACTGCCTCGAAGCCTATTGTGCGCCGGGCTACCATCCGATGGCCGACGGCATCGCGGTGGAAGGCATTCGCCTGGTGTTCGAGAACCTGCCGAAAGCCTTCGCCAACGGCAAGGACCTCGTTGCGCGCGCCCATATGATGAGTGCGGCCGCCATGGGTGCCACCGCTTTCCAGAAGGGGCTGGGCGCCATCCACGCGCTGTCGCATCCGGTCGGCGCGCTCTACGATACCCATCACGGCATGACCAATGCCGTGTTCATGCCTTACGTGCTCGCCTTCAATCGCGACTCCATCGAGGAGCGTATTGCCCGGCTCGCCGCCTATTGCGGTATCAAGGGCGGCTTCGATGGCTTTGCCAAGGCCATCATCAAGCTGCGCAAGGAGTTGAAGGTGCCGCACGCGCTGCCGGGCCTGATAAAGGGGCTCGACATGGACAAGAAGCGCAAGGCGCTGATCGCGGACATGGCGGTGGTCGATCCGACGGCCGGCGGCAACCCGGTCAAGCTGACCAAGAAGGCGGCGCTGACGCTGCTGGAAAACGCTATCGCCGGTACGATCTGACGGCGTATGACTGCCAGAAAATTGATCTGGAAAATCAGGGCAAACCAAGGGGGAAGGATGAGATGCAAGGCAGAAAGTGATTAGCCGGAAAAATAAGTGACGGCTAATTGCTACAGTCGGTTAAAAAGAGTTAACTTTTTCTGCTGCCGGCCAAGGGTTTCACAAAGCTTTCATCTGGCTGTCACATGAAAACGATACCGCATCGCAGGCGTTCAACAGCGTCAGTTCAACGGAGAGAACACATGTTCAAATTCACGGGGAAGGTGCTTTCCCTTTCGGCCGCGACCCTTATGGTGTCGTCGGTGATTTCGTCCGCGGCTTCGCTGGACGATCTCGTCAAGGCCGCGAAGGCCGAGGGCCAGCTCACCACCATCGCGCTGCCGCATGACTGGTGCGGCTACGGCGACGTCATCGCCGGCTTCAAGGCGAAGTATCCGGAAATCACCATCAACGAACTCAACCCCGATGCCGGTTCCGGCGACGAGGTCGAGGCGATCAAGGCCAACAAGGACAACAAGGGTCCGCAGGCACCCGACGTCATCGACGTTGGCCTGTCCTTCGGCCCGACCGCCAAGGCCGACGGCCTGCTGCTGCCTTACAAGGTGTCGACCTGGGACTCGATCCCGGACAGCGCCAAGGATGCCGATGGCGCCTGGTATGGTGACTATTACGGCGTTCTTTCGTTCATGGTGAACAAGGACCTGGTCAAGGAATCGCCCAAGGACTGGGCCGATCTCCTGAAGCCGGAATTCGCCAATTCGGTGGCGCTTGCCGGTGATCCGCGCGCTTCCAACCAGGCCATCCAGGCCGTCTACGCCGCCGGCCTTTCCGGTGGCGCGGCTGCTGGTGAAGCCGCCGGCACCGCTGGCCTCGACTTCTTCAAGAAGCTCAACGCCGCCGGCAATTTCGTTCCGGTCGTCGGCAAGCCGGCAACGCTCGCCCAGGGCCAGACCCCGATCCTGATCAACTGGGATTACAATGCGCTCGCCGGCCGCGATACGCTGAAGGGCAACCCGCCCGTCGACGTCATCGTGCCGAAGACCGGCGTGGTCGCCGGTGTCTACGTGCAGGCGATCAGCGCGTATGCGCCGCATCCGAACGCAGCGAAGCTGTGGATGGAATATCTCTATTCCGACGAAGGCCAGATTGGCTGGCTGAAGGGCTATTGCCACCCGATCCGCTTCAACGATCTCGCCAAGAACGGCAAGATCCCCGCGGACGTGCTGGCCAAGCTGCCGCCGGCTGAATCCTATGCCTCGGCCGCGTTCCCGACGCTCGACGAGCAGGGCAAGGCCAAGGAAGCGATCAGCAAGAACTGGGACGCCGTTGTCGGCGCCAACGTCAAGTAAGACTTGAAATCCACCGGGCGGCCGCGAGGCCGCCCGGCTTTCCCTCGAAGACGGTAGCCGGCGCATGACCGATCTTACGCTTTCAAATCAGGCACTTGCCACCAAACCCGCGCCGCCGAACGAGGCGACCGCCTTCCGCCTGCCGACGCAATGGATCGGCGTGGCGCCCTTCTTCATCTTTGCCCTGATGTTCCTGATCCTGCCCACGCTCTATCTCGTGCTGGGCGCGTTTCAACGCGGTGACGGCTCCTTCACCCTGGACAACATCCTGCAGCTGGTGACCGACCCGTCGATCAGCGCCTCCTATTGGGTTTCGATCAAGATCAGTTTCTGGTCGGCCATCATCGGCGCCTTTGCCGGCCTCGCAATAGCCATCGCGATCGTGCGCGGCGGACTGCCAAGCTGGACGCGCTCCGCAACCCTGACTTTTTCGGGCGTCGCGTCGAATTTCGCAGGCTTGCCGCTGGCGTTCGCGTTCCTGGCAACGCTTGGCCGCGTCGGCATCGTCACCACGCTTTTGCGTGACGTCCTCAATATCAACATCTATGCGATGGGCTTCAATTTCCTCACCACGTCGGGCCTGATCGCGGTCTATCTGTTCTTCCAGATTCCGCTGATGGTGGTCATCATCGTGCCGGCCATCGACGGATTGAAGAAGGAATGGGGCGAGGCGGCCGCCACGCTCGGCGCCACGCAGGCGCAGTATTGGCGCATGGTGGTCATCCCGGTTATATGGCCGAGCTTCCTCGGTACGGTCATCCTGTTGTTCGCGAACGCCTTCGGCGCCATCGCCACGGCTTACGCGTTTGCCGGTCCGGCGCTCAACATCGTTCCCATCAAGCTCTATTCGCAGATCAATGGTGACGTGCTGCACAATCCGCAGCTTGGCTATGCCATCGCCTTCGGCATGATCGTCATCACGGGTTTGGCCAACGTCTTCTACATCTGGTTCCGGACACGCTCCGAAAGGTGGCTCAAATGAAGTCGGGTAAGTTCTGGGCCTGGGTCATCTTCATTGTCGGGGCCGCGTACTTCTTCATTCCGCTGATGGCGACGGTCGAGTTCTCGTTGCGCATGCGCCGCGGCGTTCATTCCTTCGACGCCTATCGGATCGTGCTCGGCGACGCGCGCTTCCAGTCGACCTTCCTGTATTCGGTGATCGCGGCCGTCTTCACCATCATACTCGGTGTGCTGATCGTTGTGCCGGCGGCCTATTGGATCCGGCTGCGTCTGCCGCAGCTCAGGCCGATCGTCGAGTTCATCACCTTGCTGCCGCTGGTCATTCCGGCCATCGTCATCGTCTTCGGCTATATCAGGATGTACGGCTCGAATTCGCCGCTGCCGTTCCTGGGAAGCAATATGGGTGCGAACGCCCTGCTGGTCATCGGTTATGCAACGCTGTCACTGCCTTACATGTACCGCGCCGTCGACACCGGCCTTCGCACCATCGATGTGCGCACGTTGACGGAAGCGGCTCAGATCCTGGGTGCCGGTTGGGGCACGATCATTGGCCGGGTCATCCTGCCCAATGTTCTGATTGCCGTGCTGTCGGGCGCCTTCCTCACCTTTGCCATCGTCATCGGCGAGTTCACCATGGCGAGCCTGCTCAACCGCCCGGCCTTTGGTCCCTATCTGCAGAATATCGGCGCCAACCGTGCTTATGAGCCCGCGGCCCTTGCCATCATCGCCTTCGCCATTACCTGGGGCTGCATGTCGCTCATCCAGATCCTGTCCCGCTTCGCGCCGAAATCGGCTAACCGACCGAACTGACCTGAGAGAAAAAGCCATGGCCGAGCCATTCCTGTCCATCCAGCATGTGCGAAAGTCCTACGGTTCCAACACCGTGGTCCAGGATTTCAGCCTTGACGTCGAGCCGGGCGAATTCGTTTCGTTCCTCGGACCGTCCGGTTGCGGCAAGACGACGGTGCTGCGCATGGTCGCCGGCTTCGAGGAGCCGTCGGCCGGCAAGATCGTCGTTGCCGGCAAGGACATTACGCGGCTGAAGCCCAACCAGCGTAACGTCGGCATGGTGTTCCAGGCCTACGCGCTGTTCCCGAACCTGACCGTGGCACAGAACATCGCTTTCGGGCTGAAGGTCGCCGGCATGTCGAAGGCCGATGCCGACAAGCGCGTCGCCGAGATGCTCGACATGATCAAGCTGCCGCAGATGGCTGACCGCTATCCCTACCAGCTCTCAGGCGGCCAGCAGCAGCGCATCGCGCTGGCGCGCGCGATCGCGCCGAAACCGAAGCTGCTTTTGCTCGACGAGCCGCTGTCGGCGCTGGATGCCAAGGTGCGCGTGTCGCTGCGCGAGGAAATACGCTCCATCCAGAAGAAGCTCGGCATAACCACCATCTTCGTCACCCATGACCAGGAAGAAGCGCTGTCGATCTCCGACCGCATCGCCGTCATGTATGGCGGCAAGGCCGAGCAGGTCGGCACGCCGTTCGAGATCTACAACCGGCCGGCAACCAAGTTCGTGGCAAATTTCGTCGGCACGCTCAACGTGCTCGAAGGCAAGGTCACCGACGCCGCGGCCGGCACGGTTCAGGTCAACACGCAGGAAGTCTCGCTCAAGGGCAAGCTCAACGGCTCGAAGTCCGGCGACACGCTGTCGCTGGCGCTGCGGCCGGAAGCGATTTCGCTCGGCCGCCAGCCCGGCCGCGATTCCAGTCTGTCCGGCGAGATTTCCGAAGTGCACTTCCTCGGCTCGGTAATCCGGGTTCGTGTCGGCATTGGCGGCAACACGGTGTCGCTCGATACGTTCAACAGTCCGGCCACACCGCCGCCCGCCGTTGGCGAAAAGGCCGAGATTTCGTTCTCGTCGGGGGATATGCTGGTCCTTCATTGAAATTTCGCTGAGCGCCGACCTCAAGCCGGCGCAATGAACGGCTGCGATATCTCCTGAAAGACCGCCAAGGCTTCCATTTGCTTGGCGTGCGCGCCGAGGGCCGGGAAATCGGCCAGCGACACCAAGCCTGGATGCGCCTCGCCGATAAAACGCAGCACCGCGGCGACCACGATATCGGCATGACCGATATGGTCGCCGAACCAATACGCTGTCGGGCGTTCGGCCCGTTCGGCCTCCAACTCGGCGAGCACCGCCTCGATCTGCATGCGGCAGCGCCCGACCCAGACATGGGAAATCTTCTCGTGCAGCCGCTTCTCGTAGAACAGGCTGACCGCCTTGTCGCCGAGCCCGGTAGCCAGAGCTGACACTTTCAGCGCCTGATGACGCATCGGCTCGCTCACCGGAAACATCCTGCGATCGGCAGGAACAAGGCTGTCGAGATAGTCGAGTATCACATGGCTTTCGATCAGCACCTCGCCATTGTCCAGCACCAGGGTCGGCACCCGCGTCAGCGGATTGTAGGGACGGATCTTCTCGGCATCGCCGAAGGCCGACCACGGACGGTGCTCGAAGGAGATGCCATACAGGATCAGCGCGATGCCGACGCGGCGCACGAAAGGCGAGCCATATTGGCCGATGAGGATCATACCGGTCTTTTAATCGGGAGGTGGTTTGAAGCCTACTGCCAGAGGGCTTGAGTTTGATGGCCAATCCACCGCATCCTGCAGGCATATCCGCGCCGGCAATCCCGTCTCACGGAAGCACCGCTCATGGCTCTTTTCGAACTGACGCTTGTCCTGCTTTTGACGGCGGTCGCGCTGACGGCGCTGTCGCGGCGGCTGGAGATTCCCTATCCGTCGCTGCTGGCCTTGGCCGGGGTTGCGATTGCCTTCGTGCCTGGTGCGCCAATGATCGAGATCGATCCGGAACTGGCGCTTGCGCTATTCATCGCGCCGGTGCTTCTCGATGCCGCCTATGACACCTCGCTGCGCGACCTGAAGCGCTACAGGCTGTCGCTGGTGCTGCTGGCGCTTGGCGCCGTTGTCTTCACCACTGTCGTCGTTGCCTTCGTCGGCTGGAAGATGGCCGGCCTGCCAATAGCGGCGGCGATCGCGCTCGGCGCCATCGTCGCGCCGCCGGACGCGGTGGCGGCATCCGCCGTGCTGGGGCAATTCAAGGTGCCGCACCGCATCACCGCCATCCTGCAGGGCGAGAGCCTGCTCAACGATGCCACGGCCCTCCTGATCTACCGGCTGGCCGTTTCGGCGGCGCTCGGCTCGATCATGCTGAGCAACGCCATTCCGACGATCTTGCTGTCGACCATTGGCAGCCTGGTGGGGGGATATGTGCTTGGTCGCTTCTCGCTGCTGACGCTCACCCGCATCGAGGATGCGGCGAGCAGCACCGTGGTGCAGTTTGCCGGAACATTCGGCGTGTGGATCCTGGCCGACAGGCTCGGTCTTTCCGCCATCATCACCATCGTCGTCTACGCGATCACCATCGCGCGCCGGGCGCCGCGCCGCATATCGGCGAGACGCCGCGTCAGCACCTATTCGGTCTGGGAGTCGGCGGTGTTCGTGCTTAACGTGCTGGCTTTCGTGCTGATGGGCCTGCAGGCGCGTTCGATCGTCGGCCGGCTCTCCGGCGAAGGGCAGGGCGAAGCCTTTCTCTTTGCCGCGACGGTGCTGGTTGTCGTGATTGTGGCACGCCTGGTCTGGGTGGCGAGTTACGTTGCCATCATCCGATGGTTCGCCCGCTTTGGCGGCGAAGACGGGAGGCCGGACGTGCCGACGTTTCGCGGCGCGGTGCTTGTCGGCTGGTGCGGCATGCGCGGGCTTGTGACGCTGGTGGTGGCCATTGCCCTGCCGGCCGGTTTTCCCGGCCGCGATCCGATCGTGCTTGCCGCCTTCGCTGTGGTTCTGGGCACGCTGGTGCTGCAGGGCATGAGCCTGAAACCCCTGCTGCGGATACTCAACTTCGAACGGGATACCACGATAGACCGCGAGGTGGCCCAGGCACGCGTGGCCATCATGCAGGCAGCACTCGACGTGTTGAGCCGCAAGAATTCGGCTGCGGCGGCTGTCGTGCGAGAGCAGTACGAGGCCCAACGCGTTATCGCGGAAAACCCGGAGGACGCACAGGCGGCAACCGAATATGACCGGTTGCGCCTCTATGCCATCAATCGCCAGCGCGACACGCTGGAGGAGTTGCGCCGCAACGGCACGATCGGCGACGAGGCCTATCATCGGCTGGAGGAAGAGATCGACTGGGCGGAACTGGCGGCGTCGCCGGCGGGCCGGTTCCAGCCGCTGACGACGGATTAGGATGGTCCACCGCCGGACCTGACACGCTTGCGTACGCAGGAGACGCCTCGCGGCGTTTTCCGGCGCGCGGAGAATACCGAAGCGATCCGGAATCGGTGCATGATCGCACAGCAGGGGCAGGGGGAGGCTTCTGGCACAAGCCGCTTCCATTCTCCTGCACATTGCAACCAATCCACCGAACCGCTACTGCCATCACCGAAAGTGAGCCGGATAAGCAATGAAGCTGGTCAGCTACAACATCCAGTACGGGTTCGGCGGCGACGGGCGCTACGATCTTTCGCGCGCGGCGCGGGTCGTCGACGGCGCCGACATCATTGCGCTTCAGGAGGTCGAACGCCACTGGCAGCGCAGCAATTTCGACGACCAGCCGGAACTGCTGTCGCGCCTGCTGCCCGGTTATCACTGGGTTTACGGGCCGGCCTTCGACATGGATGCCAGCGAGCGGCGCGGTGGCCGCCTGATCAACCGGCGCCGGCAGTTCGGCACCATGGTGCTGTCAAGGCTGCCGATCGTCTGGTCTCGGCTGCATGCGCTGCCGATGCGCCGGACGCTGCGGCCGCTCAACACCCGCAACGCGGCACTCGAATGCATGATCCGCACGCCCGCCGGCCCGGTGCGGGTGTTTTCCCTGCATCTCGCCCATATCGCCGCGGAAGAGCGGCTTGAACAGATCGACTATCTGCTGGCCGAGCATCGCCGCGCACCGTCTGACGGCGGGCCGTGGAGCGGCGCTGATGACGAACCTTCGCGCAACTGGACCAGCGGCGAGGCCGAGCCGGAAAATCCGTTGGCGGCGATCTGGATGGGCGATTTCAATATGGAGCCGGGCAGCGCCGAATACCGCCGCATCGTCGGCAGCACGCCCTATCATCGCGGTGCCGCCTATCTCGACGGCTTCGTCGATGCGGCTTCCGTTGCCAGCGAACCGGCGGCGGATTTCCACACGCATGAGAAGATCATCGACGGCAGATTGGCAAAGCGCCGGCTCGACCATTGTTTCGTCGGCGGGGTGTTCGCCGGACGGGTGCGCTCGGTGGGATCCGACATAGGCGAGGTGGCCTCCGACCACTTCCCGGTCCGGATCGATATCGATCTCGAGACGCCCTTCGGCTTGGGAGGTCGATAAGCCTGAAATGACGCTTTTCGTCTTCTTCGCGGTGCTCGCCGCCGCCGCCATGCACGCGATCTGGAACGCGCTGGTCAAGGTTCATCTCGACCGCTTCCTGTCGATCACGCTGATGACGCTCGGCATGGGCGCCGCCGCACTCGCGGTGCTGCCCTTCGTCGAAGTGCCGAAGGCTGAGGTGTGGCCCTACATCATCGCCTCGGTCATCTTCCACATGGGCTACCGCACCTTCCTGATCGGCGCCTACCAGGCCGGCGATTTCGCCCAGACCTATCCGCTGGCGCGCGGCACGGCACCTTTGCTGGCCGCGATTGGCGGCATGTTCGTCGTCGCCGAAGTGCCCGCGCCACTCGCCATTGTCGGCATACTGCTATTGTCGGCCGGCACGCTGGTGATGTCGTTCCGCGGCGGCGCGCATCTGGAGAAGCTCAATCTGCGCGCGGTCGGTTTTGCCTTCGGCACCTCGGTCTTCATCGCCAGCTACACGTTGTCCGACGGCAGCGGCGCGCGGCTGGCGGCAACGGCCCAGAGCTACGCCGCCTGGCTGTTCATCTGCGATGCTTTTGGCGCGCTGGTGCTGTGCCTGATTTTTCGTGGCCCCAAGGCGCTTCCCGTTCTGGCGCGCGACTGGAAGACCGGGCTGTTCACCGGCGTGCTCAGCGGTGCGGCCTACTGGATCGTGATGTGGGCGATGACCAAGGCGCCCATCGCCTCGGTGGCGTCGCTGCGCGAGACCTCGATCCTGTTCGCCATGATGATCTCGGTCTACGCGCTCGGCGAGAAGATGACGGGCTGGCGCGGCGCGGCCGCGCTCAGCATTGTCGCCGGCGTCATCGCCCTCAGACTGGGCTAGTCCTCGTCAACCCAGGACCGTCATCACCTGGCCGCGTCGTTCCGGGCTGAAGCGGATGACGACGATGATGCAGACGGCGACCACTCCGGCGAAAAGCGCCAGCGCGTAGCCGTAGCTGCCGCCAGCCGCCTCGGCGATTCCCGCCTGGTACGGGCCGCCGTAGGAGGCGGCGAGATTGCCGGCCTGATAGATGAAGCCGGGCAAGGTCGCGCGGACCGCACCCGGTGACAGTTCGTTGAGATGAACCGGGATGACGCCCCAGGCGCCCTGGACCGCGACCTGCATGACGAAGGCGCCGATGGCCAGCATGAAGGGGGTGGTGCTGTAGGCCCAGAGCGGGATCGACGGCAGGGCAATCAGGCAAGCGAGCGTGATGGCGTTGACGCGGCCGATCTTCTCGGACAGCGCGCCAAACGCCAGGCCGCCGACAATGGCGCCGAGATTGGCGACGATGGTGATCCAGCTCACGGTGTGCGGGTCGAAGCCGTGCTGCTTCTTCAGGAAGGTCGGGTAGAGATCCTGCGTGCCATGGCTGAAGAAGTTGAAGAACATCATCAGGACGACGGCATAGAGCGCGACACCCCAGTGTTTCTGCAGCGTTTCCAGCAGCCCCGGCTTCACCGATTTCCGCGCCTCGACGAAGGCGGGCGATTCCGGCACATGCGAGCGGATGAAGAGCACGATCAGCGCCGGCACGAAGGAGAGCAGGAACATGGCGCGCCAGCCGATCGTATAGCCGCCGATGGTCTGCTGATAAAGCAGGCCATAGACCACCGCCGCCAGCAGGTAGCCTGCCGGATAGCCGCATTGCAGGATGCCCGACACCATGCCGCGGGCACTCGGCGGGATGGATTCCATGGCGAGCGAACTGCCGAGCCCCCATTCGCCGCCCATGGCAATGCCGAACAGAGCGCGCAGCGCCAGGAAAATGCCGAGATTGGGTGAGAAGGCGGCGAGCGCGCCGATCACCGAATAGCTGACGATGTTGAGCATGAGCATGGGTTTACGCCCATATTTATCGGCGAGCATGCCAAAGAAGAACGCGCCGATGAAGCGCGTCGCCAAGGTCAGGAACAGTGCCTTTGAGACCGCCGGGACATCTGTGTGGAATTCACTCGCAATATCGGTGAGCAGGAATGTCAGAAGGAAGAAATCAAAAGCGTCGAGCGTCCAGCCCAGAAATGAGGCCAGAACGGTTTTTTTCTGCTCGGCAGTAAGATTCAAGGCATCCTCCTTTGGTCCCCCAAAGGAACGATATGTCGCCCTGCTCGCAAAAGAGAACAGCGATCAGCCGGCTTTCGAAGAGCCGCCGGTCACTTTTTCGTAAGATCGAGATCGAAGACCATCAATCCATCGGTGCCGCCTTCGAGTGCGGCGACCAGTCTTGCGCCGGCGCGCTGGTGCGCTTCATGCACGAGATAGGCGTCGCGCGCGGCGGCATCGCGGAAGTCGATGGTGAAGCCATGATTGAAGCCGCGCGCGAAAGGTTCCGGGCTGACATTGGCGCTGAAGTGGACGGTGTCCATGCCGTCGATCACCTGTCGCAGCGCTTCCAGGTCGGCATGGATCGCCGCGCGCTCGCTGTCGGGGACATCATCGCGAAACCTGACGAACACACAGTGCCTGATCATTTTCTTTCCTTTCAAGCAGCCCGGTTTCCGGAAAACACAGCCGGCGGCAGCGGGTCGCGACCGAGGATCAGATCGGCGCCCTTTTCGCCAACCATGATGGTCGGTGCATTGGTGTTGGAGGAAGGTACGCGCGGCATCACCGAGGCGTCGCAGACGCGCAGGCCTTCGATGCCGCGCAGCCGCAGGTCCGGCGTCACCACGGCCATCTCGTCATGGCCCATGCGGCAGGTGCCGACAGGATGGTGATCGGTCTTCGAGGTGCGGCAGGCATAGTCGACCAGCTCGTCATCGCTGGCCAGCGACGGGCCGGGCAGCACTTCGCGCAGCACGTAGGGGGCAAGCGCCTTCTGCCGCATGATCTCGCGCGCCAGCCGGAGCCCCTTGAGCGACATGGCCCGATCATAGGGATCGGACCAGTAGTTCGGGTCGATCAGCGGATGGTCGGCCGGGTCGGCGCTCTTCAGCCGCACAGTGCCGCGCGAGCGAGGCCGCAGGAAGGCCGAGTTCAAGGTGACACCGGGGTTGTTCAGCTTCTCGACGCCGGCCTCGATGCCCGAGCCCAGGCCGAGATGGAACTGGATGTCGGGCGAGGCGGCGGTCGGGTCGGCGTACCAGAAGCCCCCGGTTTCGAACAGGCTGGAAGCCACCGGCCCCTTCTTGAGCAGCAGGTACTGCAGGCCGGCCCAGGCCGTGCGGTGCAGCTTGGCGTAGTTGTCGTAAGTATGGTCGCCGGTGCACTCGGCGATCACGAACAGATCGAGATGGTCCTGCATGTTGGAGCCGACGCCGGGCAGGTCGTGCATCGGCGTGACGCCGACCGATTTCAGATGATCGGCCGGACCGATGCCCGATTGCATCAACAGTTTCGGCGAGCCGATGGCGCCGGACGAGACGATCACCTCACGATCGGCGCGCAGGATTTTCTTCTCGCCCCCCGGTTTGTCGACGATCTCGACGCCAATGGCGCGGCCCTTCTCGACGACGATGCGGGTCACCAGCACGTCGGTTCGGACGGTGAGGTTCTTGCGCGCGCGGATCGGCTTGAGATAGGCGACCGAAGCGGATGAGCGCCGGGCGTCCTTCTGCGTCAGCTGGTAATAGCCGACGCCTTCCTGGGCAGCGCCGTTGAAATCCGGATTGAAGGGAATACCCATCTCCTGGCCGGCGCGGAAATAGGCCTCGCAGATCGGCAGCGGCGAGATCGGATTCGAAACACCAAGCGGCCCCTGGTCGCCATGGAAATCGTTGGCGTAGCGCTGGTTGTTCTCGGCGCGTTTGAAGTAGGGCAGCACATCGCGATAGCCCCAGCCGGCGAGGCCCTCTTCCTTCTCCCAGGCGTCGTAGTCGCGGGCGTTGCCGCGCGTGTAGATCTGGGCGTTGATGGAGGAGCCGCCGCCGACCACCTTGGCTTGCGTGTACCAGAAGACGCGGTCCTTCATGTTTTTCTGCGGCACTGTCGACCAGCCCCAGGACGCGATGCCCTTGGTCATCTTGGCGAAGCCCGCCGGCATATGGATGTAGGGATGCCAGTCCTTGCCGCCGGCTTCGAGCAGCAGCACCGAATTCGCCGGATCCTCGCTCAACCGGTTGGCCAGAACGCAGCCGGCCGGGCCGGCGCCCACGATGATGTAATCGGTCATGTCTTTTCCACTTACAATCGCGGCACGGAGAGCGCGCCATCGACATTGATGATCGAGCCCGTCGAAAAGCCAAGCTTGCCCGTGGCAAGCGTCGCCACCACCGAGCCGATGTCAGATGCCTCGCCCCAGCGTTTGGCCGGCACCAGGCCGCTGTCGATCAGGGCATCGTATTTGGCGGTGACGCCTGCCGTCATGTCGGTGCGGATGATCCCGGGCCGCAGCTCGAACACGCCGATGTTTTCCGGGGCGAGCCGTAGCGCCAGGTTCTTCACCCACATGGAAAGCCCTGCCTTCGAGATGCAGTATTCGGAGCGTTCCGGCGAGGCCATGTCAGCGCTGACCGAGGTAATGGTGATGATCGATCTTGTGTCGTCGCCGGGTTTGGCCAACATCGCTTTGGCGACGACCTGGCTGAGAAATACGGTGCCGCGCAGGTTGATGCCGAGCGTATGGTCGAAATTCGCCGGTTTCAGCTCCAGCAGGTCGCCGCGCACCACGGCACCGACGCCTGCATTGTTGACGAGACAGTCGATGCGGCCGAAGGCACGCAACGTGGCGTCGACGAGTGCGCTGTGACTGGCAAGATCGGCGATATCACAGCGAACATAGGCGAATTTCGCGCCGCGTGCCGTGATGTCGGTAGCCAGATCGTCCGGCGCCTGTTCGGCCAGATCGGCGACCAGGATGTCGAAGCCGGCATCGGCCAGCGCCTGGGCACAGGCAAGGCCAATGCCGCGCGCGCCGCCGGTGACGATGGCCGCAGGGCGGGTCATGCGGCAAGCTCGCTCTTGCGGATATGCTCGGCCACCCGCAGCGCCTGGGCGGCGATCGACAGCGCCGGGTTCACCGCGGCCGATGTCGGCAGAAAACTGCCGTCGACGACGAACAGGTTCTGGTGGTCGAACGACCGGCAGAACGGGTCGAGCGGTGAAGTCGCCGGATCGCTGCCCATCTTGACCGTGCCGCACTGGTGCGAGGGCGTGCGTTTGTCGAAGGGGCGCGACAGCACGATGGGATAACCGCAGGCGCGGAAGTTTTCGCGCATCACCCTGGTCAGCCCGTCGAGCGACTGCATATTGGAGCGCCGCCACTGCATGACGATGTCCTTGCCGTCGACCATGATGCGGCTTTCGGGATCCGGCAGGTCCTCGCACATCAGGTACCAATCGACGGCATGGCCGGCCATGTAATCGAGCGCGAATCTCGGCATCGTCTTCACATTGGCCTTCAGCATGTTGCCGTCGATCTTGCCAAGCAACTGGACATTGCCCAGTGGTTTGCCGCCCTTGCCATCCGAGAGGTAGTAGTCGTTCAGCATCAGCGTCTTCTGGTAGACGGCATCATTTCTGCGGCGCGGGTCGATGGCCAGCATGGCGCTGGAATTGTGGTTCATGAAATTGCGGCCGACCTGGTCGGAGCGGTTGGCAAGGCCCTTGCCGTTGTTGGATGACGGCGAACGCAGCAGGATGACGGCGGAGTTGACCGCGCCGGCGGACAGGATGACCAGTTTTGGCGTGACTTTCTTCGCCTCGCCATTCTGCCGGTAGTGAATGGCGGCGATGTTTTTACCATCGGGCGCCGCTTCGAGATATTCGACATAGCAGCCGGTCTCGAGCCGGATGTTGCTGTCCTTCAACGCCGCGGCGAGCGGTGCCGTCTGGGCGTCCATCTTGCCCTGACCGGTGTTTGGAAAAGCGTCCCAGCCGGTTCTGCCTTCTTTCAGCCAGGTGTCGATATCGACGCCGAGCGGCAGCGAGGCCGGATGCAGGCCCAGCCCCTTGAGTTCGGCGCGGGCGCGCGCGATCGGTGCTTCGTCGGGCACCGGCTTGTAGGCGTAGGGGATCGAGTGGAACGGCTCGGTCGGGTCTTCCGCCAGCGTGCCGCGCACACGAAAGAGCTGCTCTGCCTTCGAATACCAAGGCTCGAACTCGTCATAGGAAAATGGCCATGCCGGCGAGACGCCGCCGAAATGCTCCATGGCGGAGAAGTCTTCCTTGCGGTAGCGGATCAGCACCGCCCCGTAGAACTTCGAATTGCCACCGACATAATAGTAGTTGCCAGGATTGAAGGCGGCTCCGCCGGCTTCGCGCCACATCTCCTTCGGCCGGTAGTGGCCGTCGACGAAGATGGAGCGCGTGTCGCGCGCATGCGGCGTTGCCGGCAAGGGCTCGCCGCGCTCCAGCATCAGGATCGAGGCGCCGCTGCCGGCCAGACCGGAGGCGATCGTGGCGCCGCCGATGCCGGAGCCGATGATGACGATGTCCGGATTCGTCATGGCCTAAATCGCGTCCCGACGCGCTTTGGGTTTTTGTTTTGATGCATGTCGTTGCCCCAAAACCGGATCCACTTTTGGGCGACATACATTAGCGGATGCGGTTCTCGGTCGCCGGATCGAAGAACACCGCCTTGGTCAGGTTGAAGGCTAGTGGCGTGTTGGTGCCGGGCTGGATGTTGGCGTCGGCGCGCAGACGCGCGACCACGCCCTTGCCGCCGAGGTTGGTGACGGCGAATGTGTCCGAGCCCGCCGGTTCGACAACCTCGATATGGCAGTCGGCGGTGGCGATATGCGAGGCGTTGCGCTCCGCACCCTCCGGATCGGTCAGGGCCTCCGGCCGGACGCCGAAGATGACCGGCTTGCCCTTGAACGCCGACAGCCCGGCTGGCGCATTGGCCATCGGCAGAGTGATCGGCTGACGCGCCTCGCGCTGCAGCACGACGGACAGCGCATTGCCGTTGGTGCCGATCGTCGCCGGGATGAGGTTCATCGCCGGCGAGCCCATGAAATCGGCGACGAAGAGATTGGTCGGGTTGTTGTAGATCTCGGCCGGCGTGCCGAACTGCTGCACCTCGCCATCGCGCATCACGGCGATCTTGGTCGCCAGCGTCATCGCCTCGATCTGGTCGTGGGTGACGTAGACGATGGTTGTGCCTGTCGTGGCGTGGAGGCGCTTGATCTCGATGCGCATGTCGACGCGCAGCTTGGCGTCGAGGTTGGACAGCGGCTCGTCGAACAGGAACAGTTTGGGGTCGCGCACCAGCGCCCGACCCATGGCGACACGCTGGCGCTGGCCGCCCGAAAGCTGGCTTGGCTTGCGCTGCAGGAGATGGCCGATCTGCAGGACCTTGGCCACCTTGTCGATCGCCTTCTGGCGCTCGTCGGCGGGCACGCCGCGCATTTCCATGCCGAAGGAGATGTTCCCGGCCACCGTCATGTTCGGGTAGAGCGCATAGCTCTGGAACACCATGGCGATGTCGCGCTTGGACGGGTGCAGATCGTTGATGGCGCGGCCGTCGACACGGATCTCGCCCTCCGTGATCTGCTCCAGGCCGGCGATGGTGTTGAGCAGAGTGGACTTGCCGCAGCCTGACGGGCCGACCAGCACCAGGAAGCCACCCTTTTCGAGTTCGACATTGATGCCCTTCAGGATCTCAACATTCCCGAAGCGCTTCTTCAGCCCATCAATTTCCAGAAAAGCCATGGTCGTTCCTTCTGAATGTGGTCAGCCCTTGACCGCGCCCGCCATCAGCCCGCGCACGAAATAGCGGCCGGCGACGACGTAGACGATCAGGGTGGGCAGAGCCGCGATCATCGCGGCCGCCATGTTGACGTTGTATTCGACGACGCCGGTCGAGGTGTTGACGACGTTGTTGAGCGCCACCGTCATCGGCATCGCGTCGCCGGTGCCGGCGTAGGCGGAAGCGAACAGGAAGTCGTTCCAGATGTTGGTGAACTGGTAGATGACGGTGACGACGAAGATCGGCATCGAGTTCGGCAGCATGATGCGGCGGAAGATCTGGAAAAAGGAGGCGCCGTCGACCTGTGCGGCCTTGATCAATTCGGTCGGGAAGGCCTCGTAATAGTTGCGGAAGAACAAAGTGGTGAAGCCGATGCCGTAGACGACATGGACGAAGACCAGATTGACCGTCGGGTTGCCGAGGCCGAAGCTGGTGCCGACCGAGTTCTGCAGCAAGACGCCGAAGCGGCCGAGGCTGCCGAGGATCGTCGCCATCGGCAGCAGCACCGACTGGAACGGGATGAAGCAGGCGAACAGCATCAGTCCGAACACCAGTGTCGCGCCGCGAAAACGCCATTTGGTCAGCACGTAGCCATTGAGTGCCCCGAGCATGGTCGAGATCAGCACGGCCGGAACCACCATCTTGATGGAATTCCAGAAATAGCCCTTGATGCCGGCGCAGGTGAGACCGACGCAGGTCTCGCCCCAGGCCTTCAGCCACGGGTCGAACGTCGGCGATTGTGGCAGCGCCAGCATGTTGCCGTTCTGGATCTCGTCCATGGTCTTGAACGAGGTGACCAGCATGACGAACAGCGGCATCAGGTAGAACAGCGCAAACAGCGCCAGAAGCCCGTAGATGACAATGCGGTTGACGAGTTTGACGTTGACGCCGCCGGAAGCCTGGCGGGCGGGAGCGGTGATAGCGCTCATCGCGGCTTCTCCCTGAGTTCGGAATAGAGATAGGGCACGATGATGGCGACGATGGTCATCAGCATGATCACGGCACTGGCCGAGCCGACAGCCATCTCGTTGCGCTTGAATGTGTACTCATACATGAAGTTGGACGGCAGCCAGGCCGAGCCGCCGGGGCCGCCAGAAGTCAGCGCGACCACCAGATCGTAGGACTTGATGGCGAGGTGGGCGAGCACGATGAAGGCCGACAGGAAGATTGGCCTGAGCAGCGGAATGACAATGCGGCGGTAGAGCTGGAAGGTGGTGGCGCCGTCGATCTGCGCCGCCTTCATGATCTCGCCGTCAATGCCGCGCAGGCCGGCCAGGAACATCGCCATGATGAAGCCGGAGGCCTGCCAGACACCGGCGATGACCACGGTGTAGATGACGAAATCCTTGTTCTTGATCCAGTCGAAATGGAAGCTCGTCCAGCCCCATTGGTGCAAGGTCTGCTCGAGGCCGAGTCCTGGATCGAGGAACCATTTCCAGGCGACGCCGGTGACGATGAAGGACAAGGCCATGGGATAGAGGTAGATCGGCCGCAGCACGCCTTCGCCGCGTATCTTCTGGTCGAGCAGGATGGCCAGGAACAGGCCGAGCGCCAGGCAGATCAGGATGTAGAGAAAGCCGAAAATGCCCATGTTGGTGATCGACGTGTACCAGCTCGACGGCGGGTCGGTGTCGAAGGTCCAGCCCCACAGCCGCTGATAAGCGCGCGGACCGGTGATGACATAGGACGGGAAGGTCTTGGAATTGGTGAAGGACAGATAGATCGTCCACAGGATGAAGCCGTAGACGAAGACGATCGTGATGGCGAAGCTCGGCGCCAGCACGATCTTCGGCAAGGCGTCCTGCAGGCGCGAACGCACAGTGGCGCGGGGCCGTGCATGCTCGGGCGTCGGCTTGATCTGGCTTGTTGCTAGCGTGCTCATGAGCTCCTCCCGTTTTCGGGTCGTCCGTGCGCTGCCGTCAGGCGGCAAGGCGGCCCGTGCGGACGGGTCCTTGGTCGGCATGGTGTCGAGCCGGCCAATCGTGGGATGAAACCTTCCCCGCCGAAGCGGGGAAGGTGTTTTCGTGGCCGGCGCTTACTTGGCGTCGTCGATCGCCTTGACCAACTCGGTCACGGCTTCGTCCGAGGTCTTGATCTGGCCATGGACGAACTTCGAGACGACGTCCTTGTAGGCATTGGCGACCGCCGGAGGCGCGCCATAGCCCTGGGCCAGCGAGCCGAACAACGTGCCGCCGTCATTGGCTGCCTTGAGGTCGGCGATGCCCTTCTTGCCGCAAGCGTCGAAGTCGGTGTCGGGAACGTCGGTACGGGCCGGAACCGAACCCTTGACGACGTTGAAGGCGGACTGGAAGCTCTTCGACAAGGTGGCGGTGGCCAGTGCGACCTGGGCGGCCTTGCGGTCGTCCGGAACGTTGAACATGCCGAACATGTCGGAGTTGTAGATCACAGAGCCGTCAGTGCCCGGGAAGCGATAGCACAGGAAGTCCGTGCCCGGGGTCTTTTTGGCGGCATGGAACTCGCCCTTGGCCCAGTCGCCCATGACCTGCACCAGGGCGTCGCCCTTGATAACCATCGCGGTGGCGAGGTTCCAGTCACGACCCGAGAAGTTCGGGTCGACATAGGTGACGAGCTTGGCCAGGTTGTCGAACGACTTCTTCATCGTGTCCGACTTGAGCGAAGCGTCGTCGAGGTCGTTGAAGGCCTTCTTGTAGAACTCGGGTCCGCCGGTCGACAGCACGACCGAGTCGAACATGGTGGCTTCCTGCCAGTTCTGGCCGCCGAGAGCGAGCGGGATCACGCCCGCAGCCTTGGCCTTGTCGAGCAGGGCAACGAAGTCGTCGAAGGTCTTCGGCTCGGTGCCGCCGATCTTGTCCATGACAGCCTTGTTGATCCACAGCCAGTTGACCGAGTGGACGTTGACCGGGGCCGCGACCCACTTGCCGTCATAGACCGAGAACTTCTGCAGGGCGGCCGGAACCGACTTGTCCCAGCCTTCCTTCTTCGCCGTCTCGGTCAGGTCGCCCATGACGCCGGCCGCCGCATAGTCGAGCACGGTGTAGCCGAGCATCTGCGAGGCGGTCGGATAGTTGCCGGCCGCGACCATCGCCTTCAGCGCGGTCATGGCGGCGTCGCCGCCACCTCCGGCCACCGGCACATCCTTCCAGGCATAGCCTTCCTTGGCCAGATCGCCCTTCAAGACGTTGAGGGCGGCCGCTTCGCCGCCCGACGTCCACCAATGCAGCATCTGCACTTCCTTGACGTCCTCGGCATGGGCGGCGAAGGCCAGACCCGATGCGAGAGCCGTTCCGATAAGCAGTTTGCGCAACATGTACTTCCTCCCTTGTTGCATTACACGACCGGTGGAAGCCCACCGGGTTCTTCCAAACTCAGCCGACCCACCATCCTGTGCGCTGGCCGCGATGAAACTGGATTGTCTTTTCCTCGGTATAGTCCTCGACGGCGCGTTTGCCGAGTTCGCGGCCGAGACCGGACTGCTTGTAGCCTCCGAAAGGCAGCTCGGGATAACCTTCCATGAATGTGTTCACCCAAACCGTCCCCGAACGCACCCCACGCGCCACCGACATGCAAGTGTCGATGCTGGCGCTCCACACGCCTGCAGACAGACCATAGGGCGTGTTGTTGGCGATGTGCAACGCCTTTTCAATCGTTTCAAAAGTCAGCACGGAGAGCACCGGCCCGAACACTTCTTCGCGTGCGATGGCCATGTCCTCGGTGACGCCGCGGATGATGGTTGGGTCGAGATATTGGCCGGCATTGGAGGCCAGCTGCCGGCCGCCGCTGTAGACGTTGCCGCCGCCGCTTGCGGCTGCCGTGACGTAACCGGTCACCTTGGCCAGATGGTCGGACGAGATCATCGCGCCGACCTTGGTTCGATCGTCCAGTGGATCTCCCACTGCTACTCTCGACGTAAGTGCCTTTACGGTGGCAAGAAAATCGTCGGCGATCGCCTCGTGCACGATCAGCCGGCTGCCGGCGTTGCAGCATTCCCCGGCATTGAAGAAGCCGCCGAACACCGCCGCGTCGGCGGCCGCTTCGAGATCGGCATCGGGAAAGACGATCTGGCCGTTCTTGCCGCCGAGCTCCATCGAGACCTTCTTGAGCGACTGCGCAGCGGATGCCATGGTCATCTTGCCGACGCGGGTCGAGCCGGTGAACGACACCATCTCGACCAGGGGATGGCTGACCATCGGCGCACCGACATCACCGCCCAGGCCGGCAAGGATGTTGACGACGCCAGCGGGCACGCCGGCCTCAAGCAGGATATCGCCGAGCACGAAAGTCGAGGCCGAGGTCATCTCGCTCGGCTTCACCACCGCCGTGCAGCCGGCGGCAAGCGCGAAGGGCAGTTTCTGGCTGACGATCAGGAACGGGAAATTCCACGGCGTGATGATCGAGACGACGCCGATCGGCTCGCGCACGACCACGCCCAGCATGGCGTCGCCGAGATTGGCGTAGCTCTCGCCGTGCAGCGTGCGGGCGAGCGAGGCGGCGTAGCGCCAGATGTCGACGGCGCCACCGATCTCGCCGCGCGCCTGGGCGATCGGCTTGCCCGATTCCAGTGCATCGAGCCGGGCGATGTCTTCCAGCCGCGTCTCGATCAGGTCCGCCGCCTTGAAAAGGATCGCGGCGCGTTCGGCCGCCTTCATGCGTGGCCAGGGACCGGTCTCGAACGCCCTGTGCGCGGCCTGCACGGCTGCTTCCACCTCGGCCTCGCCGGCCTGTGCATAGCGCGAAACGGTGAAGCCATGGCCAGGGCTCTTGCGCTCGATCGCGCGGCCGTCGCGCGCATCGACATGCTTGCCGTCGATCAGCAGCCGATAGTTTCTTGGCGCGGCTGACGCTTCGACGGGCATGGCGATGTTGAGGGGGGCGTTCATCAGGATTTTTTCTCTAACTTCTAGAAAATGCGGGTTTCTGCTTGGTCTTGAAAGCGCTTACACCAGCCTTGAGGTCTCCGGAGAGCGCGATGAAACCGCTGGCCAGTGCTTCCGTTGCCGCCGCACTTTCCTCGCCTTCGGCCACGGCGATCATCAGCTTGGCGGCTTCGGTCGCCAACGGCCCGCGCTCGGCGATCGTCTGCGCCCAGGCGCTGGCGTGGGCCAGCCCGTTGCCGGTTTCAACCACCCTATCGACCACGCCAAGGGCCAGCGCTTCGGGAGCGAGAAGTATCTCGCCACCCAAAGCCAAGCGGCGCACGGTCTGGGCCCCGAAGCGGCGCACGGCGCGCTGCGTGCCGGACCAGCCGGGCACGACGCCGATCGAGGTTTCGGGGAAGCCCAGTTTCACCTGCGCCTCGGCGACGCGAAAATCGCAAGCGACGGCCAGTTCCAGCCCCCCGCCCAGCGCATGGCCCGACAGCACGGCGATCGTCGGCTGCCGCAGCCTCGCCAGCCGGTCGAACACCCGGTGGCCATAGCGCACCCATTGCACCTGGAAGTCGGCCGCGTTCATCTGCGCCCACGCCTCGACATCGCCGCCGGCGCAAAAGCCCTTGCCTTCGCCGCGCAGCAGCACGACGCGCACGCCTTCAGCCGCCTCGGCCGTGTCGAGCGCCGTTTCCAGCGCCCGCAGCATCGGAATATCCAGCGCGTTGAATTTTTCAGGCCGCCGCAAGGTAACGATGCCGATGGCGCCGTCCCGCTCGAAGGTGACGAGAGGCTCAGCCATGCGCGCCTCCGAGCGAGGCGCCGCGATTGAGCGACAGGCCGATTGGCCGATCCTGATAGAGCGTCGCCGGCGTCACCTTGAGGTCGGTTGCGACGCCAAGCGGTGTTTCCGACTGCGCCAGCACGTCGCGCTCGAGGTCGATGCCCGGCGCCAGTTCCGTCACCATCAGCCCATCAGGCGTCAGCTTCATCACGCAGCGCTCGGTGACATAGGTGATATCCTGGCCCTGGGCGACGGCGCGCTTGCCCGAAAACGAGATGTGCTCGACCTCGTTGACGATCTTCTTGACCTTGCCCTCCTGGTCGATGCGGATGCCGCCATCGGCCAGCGAGAGCTTGGCGCCGGCATTGAAGAAGCCGGAGAAAACGATCTTCTTCGCCCGCGCGGTGATGTCGACAAAGCCTCCGGCGCCAGCGGTGACATGCGGCCGTGCCGAGAGTTTCGACACGTTGACCGAGCCGTGGCGGTCGATTTGCAGGAAGGAGAGCAGTGAGGCATCGAAGCCACCGGCCTGGAAATAGATGAACTGGTGCGGCGACGGCATGATCGCCTCGGCGTTGGAGGCGCAGCCGAACTTGAAGTCGAGCAGCGGCACCCCGCCGACCGCGCCCTGCTCGATCACCCAGGTGACCTTGCCGTGCTGGCCTTCTTCCAGAAGGATGCGCGGCACATTGGCCGAGATGCCGAAGCCGATGTTGACGGCCATGCCGTCGCGCAACTCCATGGCGACGCGGCGGGCGATCACCTTCTGGACGTTCATCTCGGCATTGCGGAAGGTCGACAGCGGCCGGAAGATCTCGCCCGAAATCGCCGGGTCGTAAGGCGTCAACGTCGTCTGCAACTGGTCGGGCGCCACCACGATATGATCGACCAGCACGCCCGGCACGCGCACATCATGCGGCTTCAGCGTGCCGTTCTCGACGACGCGCTTGACCTGCGCGATGACGATGCCGCCATTGTTGCGGGCGGCGAGCGCCTGCTCGAGGCCGCCAAGATAGGCACCTTCATGCTCATAGGTGAGGTTGCCGCGTTCGTCCGCCGTGGTGGCGCGGATGATCGACACCTGCGGCACGATCGAGCGGAAATAGAGCCATTCCTCGCCGTCGAATTGCTGCACCGAAACGATCGGCTCGCTTGCCGCCGCGTTCATGGCGCAGCCTTGATGGCGCGGATCGGCAAACGTGTCGAGACCGACCTTGGTCAGCACGCCCGGCCGCTTGGCGGCGGCTTCGCGGTGCATGTCGAACAGGATGCCGGACGGCACGTTGTAGGCGGCAACCGAATTGTCGCCGATCATCTTCCAGATCTGCGGCGGCTCGGCGGAGGAGGGGCCGGATGGATAGGAGCCGCACAGGGTGCGCTTCAACAGGCCGGGCTTGGCGAGGTGATCAATGCCCTTGATGCCATACATGTCGCCGGCGGCGATCGGATGCAGCGTGGTGATGTTCTTCGGGTGACCTTCCGCGTCGAAACGTTCGCCGATGGCGGCCAGCACCGCGTCCGGACAGCCAAGACCGCTCGACGACGACACGGAAACAACCATGCCGTCCTTGATCAGGCTGGCTGCCTGCGTTGCGGAAACGACCTTGCTCACTTCATGCTCCCGAGTTTCGGGTCGATCTTGACGGCCTTGCCGGAGCTGGCCGATTGCAATGCCGCCTCGGCCGAGGCCAACGACCAGATGCCGTCCTCGCCGGTGGCGGAGGGCTGGCCGTCGCCGTGGATCGCGGCATGGAACTGACGCACGGACCTGGCGTAGAGATCCTCGCGGTCGAAGCTCAATTGCTCCTCACCCTTGGCCGTGCGCAACAGCACCGAGCCGTCCGGCTTCTGGGTCATGACATTGCCGGCGATCAGCGAGCCTTCCGAGCCGTGCACCTCGAAACCGGTGTCGGCGAATTTGGTCGTGAAGCCTTCATGCGACTGGGCGATGAGGCCCGATTTGAAGCGCCAGATGCACATGGCACCGTCTTCCAGCCCGCTGTCGGCCATGCCGGCGGCTTGCGTGAAGGCCGAGACCTCGACCGGATCGTCGCCGAGCACGAAGCGCAGCGTGTCGGCATCGTGCACGGTGATGTCGAGCACCACGCCGCCGCCCGCTTCGGGCTTGGTGATGCGCCAGCCCTGCAGGCTTTCCGGCAGATAGACGGAATGGAAAACGCGTGCGGCGATCGGCTTGCCGATGCGTCCGGTGGCGATGGCGTCCCGCATGGCGCGATGCGCGCCGGCGTTGCGCAGATGATGGTTCGTGCCGAGCACGATGCCGGCGGCGCTGGCGGCCGCGACCATCTTGCGCGCATCAGCGCTGGTCAGCGCCAGCGGCTTCTCGCACAGCACATGCTTTCCGGCCTTGATGGCGGCAAGCGCCTGCTCGAGATGCAACTCGTTGGTGGTCGAGATGTAGACGGCGTCGATATCCTCGCCAAGGAGCTCGTCAAGCGTCGAGACCGCAAGCGGAATGTTGTTTTCCACGGCATATGCCTGGGCCCGCTCTGGGCTGGAACTCATCACCGCCGCGATCCTGCCATCGGCCTGCGTACGAATGGCATTGATCATGAATTGCCTGGCGATCGTGCTGGCGCCGATCAGTCCCCACTTGACGCTCATGCCGCGCCTCCCGTTCCTGCGGGCCTGTTTCGTGTGCGGCGATCCGGGCCGCAGCTTTCCCTGACAACGAGATTGACCGCGCCGATATGGTCTTCGGCACGCGTGGTGCGCGACTGGATCATCTTGAGCATGACGTGTGCTGCGCGTTCGCCAAGACCGGCTGTGTCAACCGCGACACTGGTCAGCGCCGGCATGTAGTGTTCGGCCTCGACCACGTCGTCGAAGCCGACGACGGCGAAATCCTGTCCCGGCTCAAGCCGGCGCTTGCGCAATGCCAGCATCACGCCGAAGGCGACGGCATCGTTGAAGCAAAGCGCCGATGTCGGCGGCTCGACCATTGCGAGTGCGGTTTCCAGGCAAGCAATGCCACCCTTGCGGCTGGTCTCGCCCTCGATGACGAGCACGTCGCGAGTGGCGATGCCCAGCGTCTCGCAGGCTTCGCGAAACCCGCCCAGCCGTTCCTGATAGACCACCAGGTCCGAAGTGCCGCCGAAGAAGGCCAGCCGGCGATGGCCTTTGCCGATGAGATGAGCAGCGGCAAGATAGGCGCCGCGATGATTGTCGGGCGCGATCACCGGGATGCGGCTATCAGGCAAGCGGCGCATGGCGAAGACAACCGGCACGCCAGCCATCTCCTGCCGCCGGAAAGCGCCTGGCGTGGTGCCGCGTGCCGGTGACACGATGAGGCCGGCGACGCCTTGCTCCATCAGCGACTTCAGCACCTCTTCCTGTCGCACCGGATTTTCCGCCGTATTGGCGATGAAGGGCACGATGCCGGCCGACTGGAAGACGCGCTCCATGCCCACCGCCAGTTCGGCGAAGAACGGATTGGTGAGATCGTTGATGACCATGCCGATGACGTTGGAATGGGCCTTGCGCAGATTGGCGGCGCCGCGATTGTAGACATAGCCGACATCCTCGATCGCCTTGCGCACCTTGACCGCCGTCTCGGGCCGGATCAGCCCGCTGCCCTGGAGCACGAGCGACACCGTCGATTTGGACACGCCTGCCTCGCGGGCAATGTCGAAGATCGTCGCCTTGGCCCGGCTGGCCATCCCGATATCTCCTCCCGGTTTTGGTTCAAATTATTGGAACGTTCTAATCACTGCTCCAATCGAGAGTCAATCGAGATTTTTTCCCGGCCTGGAGAATGGACAATAAGGCGCTATAGGCCCCGTCTTGCAACGAGTGTCGTGCCGCGATGCAGCATTTTACGGAAGGTCGCTCGTGAATCTTAAAGGTTCTTGATTTATTGGAACGTTCCATTTATAGGCGCGATAAAGGGAGAGCTCGATGGATATTGCCTTGCCTGGTGAGGGTGGCTACAGCAGCCGCTACGCGCTTGTCGGACAGCCGGTGCAGCCGGTAATCGGCGCACGGTTTTCGCGCATCGCCTATGCCGCCGCGCATGTCGTCGCCGATCCTCTCAAAATGACCGATCCATGGTCGCGGCCCGTGGTCGACTGGGACAGGACGATGGCGTTCCGCCATCATCTGTGGCGGCTCGGCTTCCGCATCGCGGAGGCGATGGATACGTCGCAGCGTGGCATGGGTTTCGACTGGCCAAGCGCACGGGACTTGATCCGCAGGTCTATCGCCGAGTCCCGCACCGTCGATGGCGCCGATCTTGCCTCGGGCGCGGGAACCGACCATCTGGCGCCGGCGTCGGCCAGGACGCTGGACGATGTGATCGCCGCCTATGAGGAGCAGTTCGCTTTCATCGAAGGACAAGGCGGCAAGGCTATCATGATGGCCAGCCGCGCATTGGCGGCGGTGGCGAAGGGACCGGACGACTACGCCGCCGTCTACGACCGGATTCTCAGCCAAGCCTCCGGCAAGGTCATCCTGCACTGGCTGGGTGACATGTTCGACCCGGCCTTGAAGGGCTATTGGGGCAGCGACGATTTCGAGACCGCGCTCGATACGGTGGTCGCCATCATCGAACGTCACGCAAACAAGGTCGAAGGCATAAAGATATCGCTGCTCGATGCCGGCAAGGAGGTTGCGCTCCGCGATCGGCTGCCGCACGGCGTCGTGATGTTCACCGGCGACGATTTCAACTATCCCGAACTGATCGCAGGAGACGGTCGTGGGCATTCGCACGCCTTGCTCGGCATTTTCGACGCCATCGCGCCGGTCGCCAATGCCGCCCTGGCAAGGCTCGCCAAGAACGACCGGGCCGGCTATGACGCGCTGATGGCGCCGACGGTGCCGCTGTCGCGAAAGATCTTCGAGGCGCCGACCGAATATTACAAGGCCGGCATCGTCTTCATGGCCTGGCTGAACGGCCACCAGGATCATTTCACGATGGTTGGCGGCATGCAGTCGGCGCGCGGCATCCGCCACTATGCGGAGGTCTTCCGCCTTGCCGACCAGGCAGGCCTGCTGGCCGATCCCCACCTTGCCATATCGCGGATGAAGAGCCTGTGCGCCGTCGCGGGCGTCTGAGCCGAATGAAGTTCGGCTAGAAGTATCCCCTGCTCGCGAGATTTGCGATATTGGTCTCAACCCGTATTGGGAGCGCGGATCAGTGGACCGGTAGCCGATGGCAGACAAAGTGGCCCTCATAACCGGGGTAACCGGCCAGGACGGGGCCTATCTCGCGCGATTGCTGCTGCGGAAGGGCTATATTGTCCATGGCGTCAAGCGCCGTTCGTCCTCGTTCAACACCGAGCGTATCGACGACATCTATGTCGACCCGCATGAACGCGATATCAGCTTCTTCCTGCACTATGGCGATCTCACCGACGCCACGAACCTGATCCGGCTGGTTCAGGAGACGCAGCCTTGCGAGATCTACAATCTCGGTGCTCAGAGCCATGTCCACGTCAGTTTCGAGACACCTGAATACACGGCCAATGCCGATGCCCTGGGGACGCTCAGGCTGCTCGAGGCAATCCGCATCCTGCGCCTGGAAAAGACGGTGCGCTTTTACCAGGCCTCGACCTCGGAACTTTACGGCAAGACCCTCGAGGTGCCGCAGCGCGAGACGACGCCCTTCCGTCCCCGCTCACCCTATGCGGCCGCCAAGCTCTATGCCTACTGGGCGACGGTAAACTATCGCGAGGCGTACGGCATGTTCGCTGCCAACGGCATCCTGTTCAACCATGAGAGCCCGGTCCGCGGCGAAACCTTCGTGACCCGCAAGATCACGCGGGCAGTTGCCTCGATTCACCATGGCCGACAGGAAACGCTCTATCTCGGCAATATCGATGCCAGGCGAGACTGGGGTCATGCACGCGACTATGTCGAGGGCATGTGGCGTATCCTGCAGCACGACGAGGCCGACGATTTCGTGCTGGCGACCGGCGAGGCGCACTCTGTGCGCGAATTCGCCGAACTGGCCTTTGCCGAAATCGGGAGGACCATTCGCTGGCAGGGCCACGGTGTGGACGAGATTGGCGTCGACGCCGGCTCGGGCGCCGTTCTGGTGCGTATCGATCCGCGCTATTTCAGGCCGGCGGAAGTCGACCTGCTTGTCGGCGACCCGTCCAAGGCCAGGACCAGGCTTGGCTGGTCGCATGTGACCGGGTTCAAGGATCTGGTGGCGGAGATGGTGCGGTCGGATCTGGCACGCGCCGACAACAGGCCCGGTGGCCGTTCCTGACGGAGACAGTGCGATGAACGAGACCTTCGATCTCAAAGGCAAGCGGGTTTTCGTGGCCGGGCATCGTGGCATGGTCGGGTCCGCCGTCCTGCGCAGGCTGGCAGTCGAGGACTGCGAGATCCTGACCGCGACGCGCGCCGAACTCGATCTCCTGGATCAGGCCGGCGTGCGAGGCTGGATGGCCGACCGTCGGCCGGATGCCGTGGTGATGGCCGCGGCCAAGGTCGGCGGCATCCTTGCGAATGACCGGTTTCCGGCCGATTTCCTCTATGACAATGTCGCGGTGCAGACCAATCTCATCGAGGGCGCCTTCCGCACCGAAGTGGGCAAATTGCTGTTCCTCGGTTCATCCTGCATCTATCCAAAACTGGCGCCGCAGCCGATCCCCGAGGATGCCTTGCTGACCGGCCCGCTCGAACCCACCAATGAATGGTATGCGATCGCCAAGATCGCCGGGTTGAAACTCTGCCAGGCCTACCGGCGTCAATACGGCGTCAACTACATCTCGGCGATGCCAACCAATCTCTATGGTCCAGGGGACAATTTTCACCTTGAATCCAGCCACGTCATACCTGCGTTGATGCGCAAGGCACATGAAGCAAAGCAGGCTGGTCACAAGACCCTGCAGGTGTGGGGATCGGGCACGCCGATGCGCGAGTTCCTGCATGTCGACGATGCAGCCGATGCCCTGGTCTCCCTCCTGAAAACCTACAGCGGTGAAAGCCATGTCAATGTCGGGTCGGGTCAGGATATCACCATCGCCGAATTGGCCATGACGGTGGCCTCGATCGTCGGCGGCGATGTGGAGATTACGTTCGATGCGACCAAGCCGGATGGTACACCGCGCAAGTTGCTGGACGTTTCGCGGCTGTTTGCCACGGGATGGCGCCCCCGGTACTCGCTGCACAGCGGGCTGGAACAGACATATGCATGGTTCCTCCGGCATATCGAAGCCGGTCAGGTTCGGCTGACAGCATCAGAAAGTTGATGCCGCTTGAGCGATTTCTCGATGAAGACATTGGCGGCGACCAGGGCAGATGGCCTTGGAGGGCGCCTGCTTGCCATGGTCAATGCAAAATGTCTCGCCGACAAAATGGGGTGCCGTTTCGGCTTCACCTGGAACCGCCGGTCCATCGACGACATGCAATTCCATATTGTCGATTCCGTCGACAAGGTTTTTGCCGCCGATTTCATCGAAAGACATTGGCTGGGCGAGAAGATCGACACGGCCCGGTTCGGTGTCCTCGATGGAACCCGGTTCACCCGGTCCAGCTTGGCGGCCGACGCCCGCCGGAACGGATTCCAGGGGTGGATCTGCGACGATTTCCGCATCCTGAGGTCGTTCCGGCAGGGCTGGTTCAGGGCGATGCTGCCCGCCAACAGGTCGGCCCGATTGAGGCATCGGACGTTTGGCACGTTTGGCTTCTCCGAATCCGTGAGAGCAACGATCGCCGCCGCCGGCAAACCTCGGTTTTCCCGGCCGATGGCCGCGCTGCATCTGCGCAGCGGCGACATCATCCACGGGAATTATCGCTCGGAGCTGGAGTTTTGCGACAAGGTCATTCCCGCACCTCTAGCCAAGGCGATCGTATCGAAACTGGCGTCGAAAGGCCTGGCGACGCTGGTGATCGGCCAGGACCGGGCAACGCTCGACTATCTGAAATCGGAGACCGGAGCCTTCCTCGCCGACGATTTCGGGGCAAGCGAGTTTGAAGACGAGACGCTCAAGGCGTTTCTCGAAATGGCATTGATGGCTCGGTGTCGACAGATCCATGCCGGAAGCAGCGTGTTCGCGACAATCTCGTCAGTGATCGGCGGCATCCGGGTCATCAAGCCAAAAGCCGTGTTCGGCAATCGCGGAACAGCGACGGTCATCCTGGACGAATTGAAGGTTCGGCAATCCGATTACCATCCGCTGGAGGCCGCCTTTGGTTATCAGTCGGCCTTCGTGCTGACGGAACACAGCACCAGTCCGGCGCAGGCGAGGGGAATTCTCGAAAAGGCGGCCGCGCTCGACCCACAAAACCCCGCCTATGCGTTGAAGATGGCGGCCGGCTATTTTCGAGAACGGAATTATCAAGGCGGCGAGGCGGTTCTGAAAGCGTTCATGCTCAAGGAAGTCGACGCCCGCGCCGAGAATTCCATGCGGATTCTGCAGGTTCTGACCCACCCCTCGGCGCGTGGCCACATCATGGCCGGTGACTTTGAACTCTACTTTGCCGCGGCCAAGGCAGGGTATCCCTACGCCGCGGCATGCTCTGCCCAGATCCTTCACGCGGCTCTGGGCAGAACCGAGGCCGCCTTGGCGATGGCCGCGCTGTCCCTCAAGGCGGACCCCGCCAATCGGCTTTTTCGGCAAATTGAATTGGCGCTCCGGGCGAGCGCGACGGCAAGTGACAGCTCGTCCCTGCGGCAGCTGGCCGGCGGTTGACGCGTTCGAACCTCGCGGTGGATTGGAACAGACATATGCATGGTTTCTCCGCCACATTGAAAAGGGCGATGTCCGGCTCGGGGCCGCGTGGCGGAGGATCGATGTTGATTGTCGTCAACAGGGAAGATGGGCTGGGCGGCCGACTGCTGGCGATGGCCAATGCGAAGGCCCTGGCCGACAGGCTCGGCTACCGCTTCGGTTTCACCTGGAGCAGCCGGGATATCATCGACCAGGAATCGCATACCGTCGATGTGGTCGGGAAGATCTTCTCCGCGGACTTCATCGACAAGCACTGGCTGGGCGAGACGATCAAGGTTGCCGATTTCGGTGTCCTCGGCGGCACGGCCTTCGCACCGTCGGACCTTGAGGCGGCTGCAAGAGGGGGAAAGCTGCGCGGCTGGATCTGCGACGACTTCGACGTTCTCGATTTCTTCCGTGACCAGGGTGTTCAACCGGCTCGGTCCGAAGCGCTGCGGGCCTTCGGGTTCGCGCCGGCCGTGCGGCAGGCCCTGGATGCCGCCGGCAAATGCCGCTTTCCCGGCCCGATGGCCGCCTTGCATCTTCGCAGTGGCGACATCGTCTACGGCCACCATCGCAGAAGGCTGGTTTTCGCCGACAAGGTTATCCCTTCGACCCTGGCCAAGGCTGTTGTGTCGGAGCTCTCATCGAAGGGCCTGACGACGCTCCTTGTCGGCCAGGATCGCGCGACGCTCGATTATGTCGGCGCGCAAACCGGGGCAATGCGGACCGACGATTTCGGTGCCGCGGACTTCAAGGGAGAGGAGGCGCTCAGCGCATTCTTCGAGATGGCGCTGATGGCAAGGTGCCAGCAGATCCATGCCGGCAACAGCATCTACGCGGTGGTTGCGTCCGTCATGGGCGAGGTCCCGTGCCTGGACATCAGCGCGCTGTTCAGCAAGCCGCGCGCGACGGAAATCATCATGCAGGAATTGCAGGCGCATCAAGCCGACTATCATCCCCTTGAAGCCGCCTTTGGCTACCAATGGTCGTTCCTGTCGCTGGAAGACAAGATCGACCCGGCGCGGGCGAGGGAGTTGCTGGAAAAAGCCCAGGCGCTGGATCCGGAAAACGACGCCTATGACCTGAAGCTGGCGGCGGCGCATTTTCGCGAAGGCAATTATCCGGCCGGCGAGGCCATGCTGAAATCGCTGATGATCAGCCAATCCCGGCTGCGTTCCAAAATTCCGTTGCCGATGATGGACATCCTGACCGACCGGATTGGCGGCTTCCTGACGATGGCCAGGGATTTCGAGGTCTTTTTCGCGGCGGCAAGGGCCGGCTATCCCTACGCCATGGCGTGCTCGGCCTATATCCTGCTCGAAGTGCTGGAGGACAGAAAGTCGGCGATGGAGATGGCGGCAAGGTTGGTGAAGATCGAGCCTGGAAATGCGATCTTCAGGAGAATCAGGCGGCGGATCGAGCTTGGCAAGAAGCCGAAATCCGGTCGGCTGGCGAAAGCACGGTGGCGGCTCGGCCGGCTGAAGACGTTCTGGATCTGACGCCGGACGGTGCGATTGCCGCGCCGTATTGAAGACCCGATCTACAACAGGCGATGGAGGGCACCATCTGCCGACCCACTGATCTGGTGTCTGGGATCAAGCCCGCCAAGCTCATTGCAATGTAACCCCCGTTAGGGGCCATCGGCCTTCGCTGACGCCATATTCGGCTGCAATCTTTGCGCGTCAGGCTCGAGGTAGTGCAGTGACAGATCTATCGAATTCCAGTGCACGGAGTCGGAGAACAACCCAAAGATGTCACCGCTGGTGAATTGCGGAGGGCGGGACGTCGCGGCGAAGAGCGACTCGTCGTATTCGGACGCGATGTCGGCGGGACTATACCCCATCAATTCCAGCACGGTGGGAACGATCTGGAAATGGCTCGCCTTGCCGCGATTGGCCGCGGCGCCGATTGCGAAACGCGCCCTCAGCGTCGGATCGGCGGTATAGGCCATCAATGGAACAAGACCCACACGCGGATCGGGATCATAGATGGTGCAGTGGGTCGATTTGCCGACTTTCATCGCCTGTCCGTGGTCGGACGTATAGATCATCGCGGTATTCGAAAGATCGGCGCTCTCGAACAGCTTTTTCATGAAGTGGTCGACCGACCAGCGGACCGCATTGCGGTACGACGCCAAGCGTGTCGCGACCGTGTCCTTGCCGGCCGACGTGACTGTCGGTCCGTAGACGGCTTCCGATGCAGGATAGGACCAGTCATAGGGAAAATGCGCGCCGTTCTTATTGGCGTAAATGAAGACTGGCCGGCTGCCGGCCAACTCGCCGCGTAGGATGTCGATCAACCGGAAATCGGCGCGGTCCATCTGCACGTCGTCTATGAAATAGGCCTTGTCGATGTCACGCTTTTCTCGCACCGTCATGAAATTCGTGCTCCCCAGGAGGACGACTGCCTTGGCGGTCGACTGCGCGTCGATATATACCGTTCGGTATCCGGCCTTCTTCGCGTATTGCCAGATCGTTGGGTTGGTATTGACGGAATGGGCGAGATCGCGGCGCGACGCCGTGAGGCGCAGTATGGCGTTCGAATAAACACTGCAGTCGCCGCCGGACACGGCGGGACCGAAATCGACGAATCTGTCGGCGAGGGCGGCGATGTTAGGTGTGTACGAATTGCCAGGCGAGAGATCGACGAAATCGGCGCGAACGCTTTCGTCGATCATCATGACGATGTTGCGAGGCCTGACCTGCGCCGTGGCGTTCCATGTGACGGCGCGGCGCTCCGGGGCGCCTTGTGTCACGATCCGCTCCGCGGCCATTGCGGACAGAGCCAGCGGAGCAAACTGCTTCGGCAGGCCGGAGGAGCCGCCTCCGTCCTTGGCATAGACCACGGCTGCAATAATCAGGATCGGCAGCAGTGGGAGCCACGCCATGCGCCCTACCCATCTCGAGAGCCGGGCGCCTGTCACTGCCGGCGGAATCGAAATCGACGTCACGCCAAAGGCCATGATCGCCACGGCGGGCCAGATCAGCCGATCGTAGAAACCGGCGGCCTCGCCGATGGAATTGCGGCTCGCCCAGAGGGAAAGGATATCGAAGACCGACAGATCGGCGTGACTTGCCTGGAAATAGACCCAGGCTGCCGCGCTCGACAGTGCAAGCGGCACGGCCCATAACAGGCGTGTGACGAACCGGGGCTGGAATGACGCAAACAACAACGCCACCATGGCCAGTCCCCAGATTGCGAGGAATGGAGCCAGGGTGGTGAAGCGCCCGTTGGCGAAGAGATTTCCGACGCGGTCCCAGAAGTCGAAACTGGTGATCGCCACGAAAACGGCGATCATGGTCAATTTGGCACATAGGGCTGCTACGCCCCAGCGATTGCGATGATGGGTCGGAGCCTGATCGATGCGTTCACCCGTGCCAGGCATGACGACCCCCCGTATTTTGTAGAGTATTGACGACAAAGCCGCGGTGATCGTTGCGTTGGACGTGCACAGGTCTCGGAGACGATTCCGAACCGCGGACAACCCACCCGGCCGCCCCTGAAAGACCGCCGTTCAGACAGCGTTCCAAGAAGCTGCCGCCGCGCATCGGAGCCTTGTTCGGTGACCAGCGGTCAGCGAAGCGTTCGCTCGTACAGCTTGGTTCGTGCGTCGATCGGCGACGGAGCCATTGGCCAAATGCTCGCGTGCGCTGCAGTTCTTCGAACTCCAGCCGCGATACTCCTTGCCACGTCAAACCGATCTCCTGGCGTAGCATCAGCGTTTCAAGATCGCTGCCGTTGCGCTTGATCAGTTGGCGAGGTTGGTCTTCCGGTATGCTCCTTGCTCCACCAGATAATCATGGTCTGCAGTCACCTGCCATGCGTATGCGGTTGTCCGGCGGCCACGCTATGGCGGGTGGGCCTTGAGCAGCCTAACTAACCTGATGCCTCATGGGCCTTCAGTTCCATCAATATGTGCCGATCTGAAACCCGTAGCTTCATTCATATGAAGGAAGCCGGTGTGCGATTCCCCCAACTGCTGGCTTTCGCGACAGCCCGCCTCTACCTCGACCCCAAGCGAAAAGAATGGGTCGGATCGACAGCCAATGCGGCGTGATGCATCGGCTCGGGAAGGGCGTTGCGGAAACAAACAAGCGTCAGCCGCCGGTGCGGCTGGGAAGGCGAATCAGCGCACATTTGCGCGGATGGAAGATGCTCGACGACATCGCGCGTGACGAGCCGCCGGGCAGGCCGGTGAACCCGTATCGGTCTATCTGGGTGTCGTGAGCCACATGGGGCGCGGCGTGGCGATAAGGTCTATTACCACCACGTTGATTTTCAGAGGAACGCGGCCGAGGTTTGGGCCGGATTTCCGTGCCAACCGGCAGAAGGGCTTAGCTGGGTATTTGAAAGGATGGTGGGCGTGACAGGGATTGAACCTGTGACCCCTGCAATGTCAATGCAGTGCTCTCCCGCTGAGCTACACGCCCATCCGAAGCCGCGCATACACCACTTTTGGTCCGGCGCGTCAATAGCAGGAAAAAGGAAAGAAGGCGTCGTCTCGCCGCAGCGGCGATGCCTTCGCGGAAAGCGGCTCAGGCCGCCTGCAGCATCTTCTCGACCTCATTGACGAGATCGCGCAGATGGAAGGGTTTTGATAGCACCTTGGCGTCTTTCGGCGCCTTGGAATCCGGGTTCAGCGCAACAGCGGCGAAACCGGTGATGAACATGACCTTGAGGTCGGGATCGATCTCGGTGGCGCGTCGTGCCAACTCGATCCCGTCCATCTCCGGCATGACGATGTCGGTCAACAGCAGCGAGAACGGCTCTTCGCGCAGCCGCTCGTAGGCGCTGGCGCCGTTGTCGAAATCGCTGACCTGGTAGCCGGCGCGTTCCAGCGCCTTGACGAGGAACCGACGCATATCGTCGTCGTCTTCCGCCAGAAGAATGCGTGCCATGATATCCCGTCCGAATCACCCGCCCGAGACTGCCGCCCGGGCAGCCCGTTAACCATCCTGTATATGAGGAGGTGACGGTAAACATCAAGTGAACGCGGCGAAGCATTATCCGCATTCGGCAAGGCGATGCGGATGGCGAAATGCTGGACATGCGGCCAGCAAGGTGGCACTTTCATGCGATGATGCATTGGTGTTTTCGGGTTCGTGCAAATTGAAGACGGCAGCCGAGGATTTTTCGGTCGTTCAACCCTTCGAAATCCGATCGGGCGCCGAGCAGCGCGTCCCCTTCCTGTTCAACTCGCCGCATAGCGGTCGCTACTATCCCGAGCGGTTCCTTGCCATGGCAAGGCTCGACCGCAACGCCATCCGCCGCTCGGAGGATTGCTACGTCGATGAATTGTTCGGCGGCGCCGTGGCGCTGGGCGCACCGATGCTGGCGGCGAATTTCCCTCGCGCCTATCTCGACGTCAATCGCGAGCCATGGGAACTCGACCCGCGCATGTTCGCCGAGCCGGTGCCATCCTTCTGCAACATCCGCTCGGCGCGGGTGGCGGGCGGGCTTGGCACCGTGCCGAAGCTGGTGGGCGAGGGGCTCGACATTTATTCCGGCCGCTTGCCGCTGGCCGAAGCCGTTGCCCGCATCGAGGCCGTCTACAAACCCTATCACGAAACGCTGAAGCGGCTTTTGACCAGGACCCATGCCCGCTTCGGCTTTGCCGTGCTGATCGACTGCCATTCGATGCCGGCGAGCATCCGTGTTGGCGACAGCGGACTGCGGCCCGATTTCATCATCGGCGACCGTTTCGGCATTTCGGCCACCGCTGCCCTGACCGAGACAGCGATCGGCCTGCTGACCGCCATGGGCTATACCGTCGCCCACAACAAGCCTTATGCAGGCGGCTTCATCACCGAGCATTATGGCCGCCCGGCGCGCCATCTGCATGCGTTGCAGATCGAGGTCAATCGCGGGCTCTACATGAATGAGCGGACGTTTGAGAAGGCCGCCGGCTTCGACGCGCTGGCCGATGACCTGACGCGATTTTCAGCGGATCTGATGGCAATGCCGGACCATCACTTCATCGACCTGCCGCTGGCCGCGGAGTGAAATCAGGTCGTGCATGTCGTTGTCGCGAAACCGCCAGGCACTCCTCTGCGACATGCCATTGAAACCGCAGCGTAAAAAAAGACCGCATCGTTTTCACGATACGGTCGAAGTCTAGGGAGGAAACGCCCAAGGAGGGCATGGACAGGAAAACCTGTCCGAGGTCGAGGGTATTGTGCGGTGCACAAATGTCAAGCGATCTTCAGGCTTTTTTAAATCAGAGTGATGTGGAAATTGCGTTTCGATGACGTTGATGTGACATTTTGGCAACATCTGTCCCGGCGAATAAATCGATAAACAGGCTTGTTTTGGCGGGGAAGTGTCGGCAGAGCCCGGTTGGGCACTCGGCAATGCGGGAGAATCAGTTGGACGTCAGCATCGATTTCATGCGCCGTATCGCGCAGGCGGCAGCCGCGGAAACCCTGCCGCGCTTTCGCGCCCAGGGTGCCGTGGCCAACAAGGAGAAGGGCAGTTTCGATCCGGTCACGGAAGCCGATCGGGAGACGGAACGCGCCATCAGGGCGCTGATATCGGCTCAGTATCCCGACCATGGCATTCTCGGCGAGGAGCATGGCAGCGAGAACATCTCCAGCCGACATGTCTGGGTGATCGACCCGATCGACGGCACGCGGGCCTTCATCTCCGGCCTGCCGGTGTGGGGGACGCTGGTCGGGCTGACGGTCGACGGCGACGCGGTTGCCGGCATGATGGCGCAGCCCTTCACCGGCGAACTGTTCTACGCCAACGCCTCCGGCTCGCACTATGAAGGGCCGGGCGGACCGCGCCAACTTTCGACCCGCAAGACGACAAAACTCGACGAGGCAACGCTGTTCACCACGACGCCGGCGCTGTTCAAGGGCAAGGCCCGCACGCGCTATGACGCGTTCGAGAAGCAGGTCCAGCTCGCCCGCTACGGCGCCGATTGCTATGCCTTCGCCATGATCGCCTCGGGAAGCGTCGACATCGTCGCCGACCCCGGCCTGAAGCCCTACGATATCGTGGCGCTGATCCCGATCATCGAGAAGGCGGGTGGTGTCGTCACCACCTTCGATGGCGGACCGGCGGAAAAGGGTGGAGATGTGCTGGCGGCGGCGACGCCGGAGCTTCACGCGGCCGCCATGGCTGCCCTGCGCGGCTGATCGGCTTCAGCGCGATCTGATCGAGCGCCGGAATTCCGCCGGCGTACGGCCATAGACCTGCTTGAACGACGCGCTGAAATGGCTGTGGCTGGAAAAGCCGAGGTCCATGCCCAGCGTGGTCAGATTGTCGTAGCGGCCGAGCAGGTCGAGCCCGCGCGCCAGACGCAGGCGCAGATGATAGCGATAGAGCGGCATGGCCTCGACCTGCTGGAACACCTGGGTCAGATAGACCGGCGAAACGCCGACCTCGGCGGCGATCTCGGCCAGCGTCCAGCGCCGCGACAGGTCCGACGACAGCACGAGCTTGGCCCGGTCGACCAGCTTCTGCCGTCCGGGGCTGGCACCCGCGACATGCGAGGTGCGCTCGCCGAGCGAGCGCCGCACCAGTGTCAGGGCAAGCGTCTCGGCTTCCAGCGTTTCGGCGATACCGCGGCTCAGGCTGTGGCGCAGCATTGCCACCAGTGCCTGAGCGCGCGGGTCGATGCGCCGGCGCTGGCGCCGAAACGCCAGGCGGTCGCCTGCACGCATCTGCTCCTTCGGCGCCAGTTCGCGCAATTGGCCCTCCTCCATGACGAGGTCTAGGCAGGCATCGCCGCCCTCGACGGGGTGGCTGACCCGATAGGGCTCGGCCTCATTGAAGAACAGCAGCTGGTTGGCTTCCGCGACAGCGTCGTTGCGGCCGACATGGCGCACGAAGACGCCGCGATAGGGAAACACCAAATGCGTGGCCGACGTGCATTCTTCATCACTCCTGTGACGGCATTCGCCGCTGCAGACGATGTCCCGCACCCTGACGATGCCGGTATCGAGAAGCGGCTGAACCGTGAATAGTGACATGGCGGCTGCGCTTTCCTCTCGCCGAAAATCACCCCGGCATCGCGGTGGCACTTTACGCGAACGGCCTGCCCATTCCTGTCAGGAGACTTCTCGAAAACGCGCCTCAGTCCCGCAATTGGCGCTTGAACTCCGAATAGACCTGGCCGCGTGACAGGCCGATGTCCTTGAGCTGTTCGTCGCTCATTTCGAGCAAGGCAAGGCGGCTTCGGCGTTTCTCCATCTGACCGCCAAGCCATCTGGCCACGGCAACACATTGGGCGAGCAGGGGCCGCCGGAGGGTTTCGGTGCGGATTGCCGGCGCCGGGCCTGGGCCAGCCAGGCGTTGCGCCGCTGCATGATCGGGGCGCATGGCTCAATCCTCGCTCACGCCAGACGCCGAGGCGCCGGCTTCGTTCAGCGCCTTCGCGCATTCCTCGCAGCAGACCTCGACGGTCTTGCCGCCGACCTTGACACGGATCGGGTTGGCGTCCAGCTGGCAATCGCAGGCGGCGCAGGTTTTCTCGGTCATGATCTCATCTCCATGGCGTTCAATTCGACGCATGCAAATGAGCATTCCCAAGTGGGCCGTGCTGTCAGAATCTTTAGCACTTTGCGTGCTGCTCGGCTGGCCGAAGCCCCCCTCCTGACAACGGTGTGTCAGCTATGCCTGCCCGTGGAGAACAGCGCCATGGGTCAGGCCGTAGGGTCGTCGGAGCCGGGAATGAAGGCGTCGAAGGCGGCCAGGAATTGCTCGCGGTAGAGGTCGACTTCCTGCAGGATTTCATGCTTGGCACCGTCGATCATCAGCAGGGAGCCGAGTCTCAGACTTCTGGCGTAGGTTTCGACCGCCTTGGTCGAGACGACCTGGTCGGCACCGGCGGCGATGATCAGCAAGGGCACCTGGATCCGGGCCATGAAGTCGGGGTCGCTGATGGCTTCCGACGCCTTCGCCGCGGCCTGCAGCCAGCGGATCGTCGGGCCGCCAAGCGCCAATTGCGGGTGCTCTTCATAGATGCGCGTGTTGCGGCGATAGCGCCGCGGATCCGTCGTCACCTTGTTGGCCTCGAAAGGCAGTGTTTGTCTCGGCCGCGGACCCCACGCGGCGTAGAGCCGGCCGAGCCCCAATGCACAGAAAAACGAACAGATACGGCGGACCGTGCTGATCGAGACCGGCAGGTCGGGCAAGGTCAGGAACGGCGCGATCAGCACCATGCGGCGCACACGGTTCACCATGGACGGCGCGGCAAGCAGCGTGATCACCGCACCCGCCGAGTGGGCCAGGATATAGTACGGCCCGCGACAGTCAGGCAGCACGATCTCCTCGAAGAACTGCTCGAGGTCCGCGGTATAGTCGCGGAAGGACCTGACATAGCCGCGCTGGCGATCGCGGATCAGCCGGTCGGAATCGCCCTGGCCGCGCCAGTCGAGCGTGGCGACGCCGAAGCCTCGGGCGGCAAGGTCGCGGATGGTTTCGAAATATTTCTCGATGCACTCGTTGCGGCCGGACAGCAGCACCACCGTGCCTCGCATCGGCCGCGCCACCGCCGCGAACAGGCCATAGCGGATCTTCTTGCGGTCGCGTGTGACGAAGAAGCCGCCGGTGGCGTTTTCCGGTCGCGGATTGCCCTCGGTTTCGTGGAAAAGCGGCGTGTCGTGGAGAAGGTCCGTCATTCGGCGCTTTGTGCTCGGCGTCTCACCAGCCTGTCGCGGCTGGCCTCGTCAAGGTGATAGACGCCAATGCGTCAAAAGCAAAGGAATTCCGGGTGAGGGGAGATCGGCAACGGGAAAGCCGGAAGCCGCTTGAGAGCGTACTTCCGGCCCCTGTCGATCCGGGAGGAAGGGACGTTAACACCCGGTTCGGCTTCGTTGCGGCACCTTTGTTTGACGCAATTCCGGACGGAAAACCGCTTCACACTTTTCCTGGAATTGCTTCAAGCAATCTGGCGCCGCCAATCCTTGATCTTGAGGTCACTCTAGCGGCACCGGTCTGAACGCGCGCCGAAGGTCCGGTTCATCTGCCGTTCATCAAGGGGGCAGGCGGCGTGGTTTTTGCCATCCGGCGAAACTTGAAATGCATTCGGGCGCTCCCCAAATGTTGAATGCGGTCGCCAATGTCGGGGCCGCTGGTCCTCCCGAAACGCCGCTCAAGGGTTTCGCACCGGCCATACGCAAACCATGTTGCTCAACAGGAGAACACCTCATGCGTCACGTTGATTTTTCCCCGCTCTACCGTTCGACCGTCGGCTTCGACCGTCTCTTCACCATGCTGGATTCGCTTGCGCAGCCGGATGGCGCGCAGACCTATCCGCCCTACAATATCGAGCGTACCGGTGAGGATTCCTACCGGATTTCGATGGCGGTCGCCGGCTTCTCGGACGAAGAGATCTCGATCGAAGCCCATCGCAACGTGCTGACCGTCAAGGGTGAGCGCAAGGATGAGGGCACCGGCGAAGGCTCCGAGCTGCTCTATCGCGGTATTGCCTCCAGGGCCTTCGAACGCCGCTTCCAGCTTGCCGATCACGTTGAAGTCGTCGGCGCCGCGCTGAAGAACGGCCTGCTCTTCGTCGATCTCAAGCGCAACATTCCCGAGGAACTGAAGCCGCGCAAGATCGCGATCACCTCGGCTCCGGCCAACGCCAAGCAGATCGAGGCCAAAACCGCCGCCTAACGTTTAAGTCTCCTCCCGAGACGGAAGCGGCGCCGGAAGGCGCCGCTTTTTTGTTATCCGCAAGGTCGCCTATCCGGCGATCAACTGGCCAAAGCGGTCGACTTCCTCGGGTGACGTCGCAAAGCTGGTAACGAAGCGATAGAGCAGCTCGTCCTCGCCGATATGGCCGTCAAATCCATGCGGCTTGTGCCAGTCGTAGAAGGCGGCACCCGCGGCCTGCAACCTGTCGGCTTCGGCTTTCTTGATCACCGCGAACACCTCGTTGGCCTGCGGCAGCCAGGCCAGCTTCGCATGGGCCGAATCCTCGATTGCCGCCGCGAGGCGTGCGGCCATGGCGTTTGCGTGGCGCGCGGTATCGAGCCACTGGCCGTCCTTGAAATAGGCTTCGAACTGCGCAGCGACGAAGCGCGACTTGGAAAACAGCTGGGCGGCGCGCTTGCGCAGGAAGGCCAACTCCCTGGCGCGGTCGAGGTCGAACAGCACGATCGCCTCGGCGCACCAGCAGCCATTCTTGGTGCCGCCGAAGGACAGTATGTCGACACCGCGTTTCCAGGTCATCTCGGCCGGCGTGGTGTCGAGCGCGACCAGCGCATTGGCAAAGCGGGCGCCATCCATGTGCAAGGGCACCGAATGCTGTCTGGCGATGGCCGAAATCGTCTCGATCTCGTTCAGGCCATAGATGGTGCCAACCTCGGTCGACTGGGTGATCGAAACCGCCATTGGCCGTCCCCAATGGACGATTTCGGGCGCGAAGCGGCCAATGGTTCGCTCCAGATTGTGCGGGTCGATCTTGCCCAGGGCGCCGTCGACGGCATGCAGCCGCGCGCCGCCGGAAAAATATTCCGGCGCACCGCATTCGTCTTCGATGACATGCGATTCACGATGGGCGAAGGAAATGCCGCCGGGCTTGTTGAAGGTGGTCAGCGACAGCGAATTGGCGGCGGTGCCGGTTGCCACGAAGAACACCGCGACCTCGCGTTCGAAAATCTCGCTGAAGCGCTGGTAGACTGCCTGGTCGAGCGCGCTGTCGCCATAGGCGGCGGCGAAGCCGGCGGAGGCGGCCGACAGGCCGGCAACGATATTGGGATGGGCGCCTGCCCAATTGTCGGAAGCGAAGAACATGCATCTGCCTGTGTTGGGGAAATCGGCGCGGAGTTGACCGGTTTCACGCGTCAACCGCAAGAGCCAGATGCTGGAAAACCGTTAAAGCCAGCCGTGGCGGCAGGCGGGAAACGGCGACTGAAGCTTACGTTTTCTCTCAACTTCACGTAATTTTATGTCGTGGAAGCCTCAAGTTTTTTGTGAATCGGTCTTGTGTGCGCCAGGGAATTCTGCCATAAAAATTTAGGACAGTAGTGCTGTCTTATTTTGTCGCACAAAACAGGCTGGATTGGCGTAACATATTGGCCTCTCCGGCTGTTGCCGCGAGCGACAGGTGGACGGCCAGACGCTGGCCTGTACGATACCAGATGCGAACCATGCGGAAAGCCGCCTGGTTCGGCAAGGATTTCGCAAGACGTGCCGCAAGGACCAGGGTGAGCCAAGCGCTTGCCGAGGCAAATCAGCGACCGAAGAATGGCCAGCGCCTGAAGGGCTGGGATGGAGGACAGGACAATGACGGACATGACGCTCTCTGCGACGAACGGCCAGGCCGCGCAGACGGAAGCGGCTGCCGTCAAAAATACGCCTCGAACCGACATTGGCCGAACCGGTTTTGCCTCTCAGGGCCTCTACGATCCGCGCAACGAGCATGACGCCTGCGGCGTCGGTTTCATCGTCAACATGAAGGGCGTGAAGTCGCATCAGATCGTCAAGGACGGCCTTGCCGTGCTCGAAAACCTGACGCATCGCGGCGCCGTCGGCGCCGACCCGCTGGTCGGCGATGGCGCCGGTGTGCTGGTGCAGCTTCCCGACCAGTTCTTCCGCGAGGAAATGGCGGCCAACGGCATCGAACTGCCGCCGGCTGGCCAGTATGGCGTCGGGCACTGGTTCATGCCGCAGGACGCGGCGCTGCGCGCCCATATCGAGGATATCATCGCCGAATCGGCGCAGTCCGAGGGGCTGCCGCTGCTCGGATTCCGCGACGTGCCCGTCGATAATTCGTCGCTGTCGAAGGCGCCCGACATCGTGGCGTCCGAGCCGTTCCACCGCCAGGTGTTCATCGGCCGCACGGCGGACATTCCCGATGATGAAGAATACGAGGCCCGGCTCTATCTGCTGCGCAAGGTCATTTCGGGCCGCATCTATGCCGAGAACGACAACAAGGATATCGGCGCCTATTGCGTGTCGCTGTCGGCGCGCACCATCGTCTACAAGGGCATGTTCCTGGCCTATCAGGTCGGCGCCTATTACAAGGATCTCAAGGACCCGCGCTTCGAGACGGCGCTGATCCTGGTGCATCAGCGTTTCTCGACCAACACCTTCCCGTCGTGGAAGCTGGCGCATCCCTACCGCATGGTCGCGCACAATGGCGAGATCAACACGGTGCGCGGCAACAACAACTGGATGGCCGCGCGCCAGGCGTCCGTCGATTCCGAGCTGTTCGGCAACAACATCTCGAAGCTCTGGCCAATCTCCTATGACGGCCAGTCCGACACGGCGTGCTTCGACAATGCGCTCGAGTTCCTGTTCCAGGGCGGCTATAGCCTCAGCCACGCCATGATGATGCTGATCCCGGAAGCCTGGGCCGGCAACAAGCTCATGGATGCCGACCGCAAGGCTTTCTACGAATACCATGCCGCGTTGATGGAGCCGTGGGACGGACCGGCCGCGGTCGCCTTCACCGATGGCCGCCAGATCGGCGCCACGCTTGACCGCAACGGCCTGCGCCCGGCACGCTACATCGTCACCGACGATGACCGCGTCATCATGGCTTCGGAGGCCGGCGTGCTGCCGGTGCCGGAGGAGAAGATCGTCCAGAAGTGGCGGCTGCAGCCCGGCCGCATGCTCTTGATCGACCTTGCCAAGGGCCGCATCGTGCCTGACGAGGAGATCAAGTCTGAGATCGCCACCAAGCATCCCTACAAGACCTGGCTCGCCAACACGCAGCTCATCCTGGAAGATCTGAAGCCGGTCGAACCGCGCGCGCTGCGCAAGGATGTCAGCCTGCTCGATCGCCAGCAGGCATTCGGCTACACCCAGGAAGACACCAAGCTGTTGATGTCGCCGATGGCGACCACCGGCCAGGAAGCCGTCGGCTCGATGGGCACCGACACGCCGATCTCGGCGATGTCGGACAAGTCGAAGCTGCTCTACACCTATTTCAAGCAGAACTTCGCCCAGGTCACCAATCCGCCCATCGATCCGATCCGCGAGGAGCTGGTGATGAGCCTGGTGTCCTTCATCGGGCCGCGGCCGAACATTTTCGATCTTGTGGGTAGTTCGCGCCGCAAGCGGCTCGAAGTGCGCCAGCCGATCCTGACCAATGGCGATCTCGAAAAGATCCGCTCCATCGGCCACACCGAGGACCGTTTCGACACCAAGACGATCGACATCACCTATGGCTCGAACGAGGGCGCCGCCGGCATGCAGGGGGCCATCGACCGGCTCTGCGAACGCGCGGAGGCGGCGGTTGCCGGCGGCTACAACATCATCATCCTGTCCGACCGCCAGCTCGGGCCGGACCGGATCGCGATTCCCGCCCTGCTGGCGACGGCCGCTGTGCATCATCACCTGATCCGCAAGGGGCTGCGCACCTCCGTCGGCCTGGTCGTGGAATCCGGCGAGCCGCGCGAAGTGCATCATTTCTGCTGTCTCGCCGGCTACGGCGCCGAAGCGATCAACCCTTACCTTGCCTTCGACACGCTGCTCGACATGCACAAGCGTGGCGAGTTGCCGGAAGAGGTCGACGCCTACGAGGTCGTATCGCGCTACATCAAGTCGATCGGCAAGGGCATCCTCAAGGTGATGTCCAAGATGGGCATCTCGACCTATCAGTCCTACTGCGGCGCGCAGATCTTCGACGCCATCGGGCTGAAGACCGATTTCGTGCAGCAGTATTTCACCGGCACCGCGACGCTGATCGAAGGCGTCGGGCTGGATGAGGTCGCGGGCGAGACGGTCAGCCGCCATACGGATGGTTTCGGCAGCGATCCGGTGTTGCGCAACAGCCTGGATGTCGGTGGCGAATACCTGTTTCGCATGCGCGGCGAGGCGCATATGTGGTCGCCCGACGCGGTCGCCACCTTGCAGCACGCCGTGCGCCAGGGCTCGTGGGAAACGTTCAAGGACTATTCCGCGCAAATCGACAGCGAGACGGCCCGCGCGCAGACCATCCGTGGCCTGTTCAAGATCAGGCTGGCGGACGAGACCGGGCGCAAGAAGGTCGCGCTCGACGACGTCATGCCGGCGGCCGACATCGTCAAGCGCTTCTCGACCGGGGCGATGTCGTTCGGTTCGATCTCGCGCGAGGCGCACACCACGCTGGCGCGCGCCATGAACCAGATCGGCGGCAAGTCGAACACCGGCGAGGGCGGCGAAGAGGCCGACCGCTATCTGCCGCTGCCTGGCGGCGGCAAGAACCCGGAACGCTCGGCGATCAAGCAGGTCGCCTCGGGCCGCTTCGGCGTGACGGCCGAATACCTCGTCAATTCCGATGTCATGCAGATCAAGGTGGCGCAAGGCGCCAAGCCCGGCGAGGGCGGTCAGTTGCCCGGCCACAAGGTCGACGCGACCATCGCCAAGGTCCGGCACTCGACGCCTGGCGTCGGCCTGATCTCGCCGCCGCCGCATCACGACATCTATTCGATCGAGGATCTGGCGCAGCTGATCTACGATCTGAAGAACGTCAATCCGGCGGCCGATGTATCGGTCAAGCTGGTCTCGGAAGTCGGTGTCGGCACGGTCGCGGCGGGTGTGGCCAAGGCGCGCGCCGACCACATCACCATCTCGGGCTACGATGGCGGCACGGGTGCCTCGCCGCTGACCTCGCTCAAGCATGCCGGCTCCCCGTGGGAAATGGGCCTGGCCGAAACGCACCAGACGCTGGTGCTCAACGGCTTGCGCAGCAGAGTCGCGCTGCAGGTCGATGGCGGCTTGCGCACCGGGCGCGACGTCATCATCGGCGCGCTGCTCGGCGCCGACGAGTTCGGCTTCTCGACCGCACCGCTGATCGCGGCCGGCTGCATCATGATGCGCAAGTGCCACCTCAACACTTGCCCGGTTGGCGTCGCCACCCAGGACCCGGTGCTGCGCAAGCGCTTCAAGGGCACGCCCGAGCATGTCATCAACTTCTTCTTCTACGTGGCGGAAGAGGTGAGGGCGCTGCTGGCCGAAATGGGCTTCACCCATATCGACCAGATCATCGGCGACGCCGACCTTCTGGAGAAGCGCGACGTGGTCCAGCACTGGAAGGCGCAGGGCCTCGACTTCTCCAAGATGTTCTACAAGCCCGATGTGCCGCATGAAGCGGCGCACTGGACCGAACGCCAGAAGCATCCGATCGACGACGTGCTCGACCGCAAGCTGATCGAACTGGCCAGGCCGGCGCTGGAGGCCAAGCAGCCGGTGAAGATCGAGGTAGACATCCGCAATGTCGACCGTTCGACGGGCGCCATGCTGTCGGGCGAAGTGGCCAAGCGCTTCAAGCACAAGGGGCTGCGTGAGGACACGATCCAGGTCAAGCTGACTGGCACCGCCGGCCAGTCCTTCGGCGCCTTCCTGGCGCGTGGCGTCTCGTTTGAACTCGTCGGCGCCGGCAACGACTATGTCGGCAAGGGCCTTTCGGGCGGACGCATCGTCATCCGGCCGCCGGAAGAGGCCAGGATCGTTGCGGCCGACTCCATCATCGTCGGCAATACGGTGCTCTATGGCGCAACCGAGGGCGAGGCCTATTTCGCCGGTGTCGCCGGCGAGCGTTTCGCGGTGCGCAATTCGGGCGTCGCTGCCGTCGTCGAAGGCGTCGGCGACCATGGCTGCGAATACATGACCGGCGGTGTCGTCGTCGTCATCGGCAAGACCGGCCGCAACTTCGCCGCCGGCATGTCGGGCGGTGTCGCCTATGTGCTGGACGAGGCGGGTGATTTCGCCGAGCGATGCAACATGGCGATGGTCGAGCTGGAGCCGGTTCCGGAAGAAGACGATTTGATGGAAAAGCTGCTGCACCATGGCGGCGACCTCGACCACAAGGGCCGTGTCGACGTCTCTGGCGACATGACCAGCCATGACGAGGAGCGGCTCTACCAGTTGATCTCGAACCACGTGCACTACACGGGTTCGGTGCGCGGTCGTGAGATCCTCGACGACTGGACGACGTTCCGGCCGAAATTCCGCAAGATCATGCCGGTCGAATACCGCCGCGCGCTGATCGAGATGGAACGCATGCGCATGGGCGTCGCTGCCGAATAGGCTTATGAGAATCGCCGGGGAGCCCAAGGCTTCCCGGCCCCCTTCATCGACAGTTTGACCTCGGGCGCAAGCTTGCCATGGCTGCCGCAGGAGGTTAACGGGTGCGGCGAAAACCGCACCATCTGGACAGCAGGAACTGGACCATGGGCAAGGTAACAGGCTTTCTCGAAATCGACCGGCAGGTGCACAAGTACCAGCCGGCCTCCGACCGTATCCGGCATTTCCGCGAATTCACGCTGCCGATGTCGGACAAGGAGGTCGAGAAACAGGCCGCGCGCTGCATGGATTGCGGCATTCCGTTCTGCCACGGGCCGACAGGCTGCCCTATCCATAACCAGATCCCGGACTGGAACGACCTCGTCTACAACAGGGACTGGGACAACGCGATCCGCAACCTGCATTCGACCAACAATTTCCCGGAGTTCACCGGCCGCATCTGTCCCGCGCCCTGCGAGGAAGCCTGCACGCTGAACCTCGAGGACATCCCCGTCGCCATCAAGACGGTGGAGCAGGCGATCGCCGACAAGGCCTATGAGACCGGCCATATCAGGCCCTATCCGCCGGAGAAGAAGACCGGCAAGCGGGTCGCCATCATCGGCTCCGGCCCGGCCGGGATGGCGGCTGCCCAGCAGCTCGGCCGCGCCGGGCACGACGTCCATGTCTATGAGCGCGAGAGCCGCCCGGGCGGGCTGATGCGCTACGGCATTCCCGACTTCAAGATCGAGAAGCACTATATCGACCGACGCATCGAGCAGATGCAGGGCGAGGGCGTGACCTTCCATTGCGGCGTCAATGTCGGCGTCGACAAGCCCGTCGCCGAACTGCTCGCCGAACATGATGCCGTGCTCTATTGCGGCGGCTCGGAAACACCGCGCGCGGCCAATATTCCGGGAGACGATCTTGGCGGCGTGCATGATGCCATGCCTTATCTGGTGCAGCAGAACCGCCGCGTCGGCGGCGAGCCGATCCAGTCGGTGGCGTGGCCTTCGCATCCGATCATCGCCGGCGGACAGCATGTCGTCGTCGTCGGTGGCGGCGATACCGCGTCCGACTGCGTCGGCACCGCCTTCCGCCAGGGCGCGGTGCGGGTCACCCAGCTCGATATCCGCCCGCAGCCGCCGGAGAAGGAAGACAAGCTCGCGGTCTGGCCCTACTGGGCGACCAAGATGCGCACCTCGTCCTCCCAGGCCGAGGGTGCGGAGCGCGAGTTCCAGGTGGCGACACTCGAATTCATCGGCGAAGACGGCCAGTTGACCGGCGTCAAATGCTGCGAGGTCGACGAGAAGCGCAAGCCGATCGCCGGCACCGAATTCGTCATCCGCGCCGATCTCGCCTTCATCGCCATCGGTTTTGCCGGGCCGGCGACGGCCGGCGTGGCGAAGGAACTGGAAGGCGAGATGAAAATCACCACCGACAGCCGCCGCTCCCGGAATGTCGAGGCCAATGACCGCGACTACCGGACCAGCGTCGACCGGCTCTATGCGGCGGGCGATGTCCGCCGTGGCCAATCCCTGGTCGTCTGGGCGATCCGCGAGGGCCGGCAGGCGGCGCGCTCGATCGACGAGGCACTTATGGGGTCGACCGTATTGCCGCGCTGAGACCGGAGGCTCCGCTACTAAGGGGTAATCGCCGTCGTCGTGTCGGCCGCGGCGGCCGTCGCCGGCGGCTCGGCCTTGGGCGGCCAGGAAAAATCGTCGGCGCGTCCAGGCGACGCCTCCGGAGCCTTGCCCTCGATCACCAGTCGTTCCCCGGGAAGAGCCGGATTGGCTTTTGCCGGCGGCGCGGCGCCGAGCAATTCGGTGCCGCCGTCGAGTGCGGGGTCGCTGAGCAGCATGGGCGCGGTTCGGTCGATCACGATGGGTGCCGCGGCCGGCGCCGGTGCCTCGACGGGCGCACCCGCCGGTGCCGTCGCCGGGGCTATGCTGCCGGGCGCGGTCAGGCCGAGGATCTTCATCAGCGGCTTTTCGGTGTAGAAGGCGAGCTTGCGCTTGCCGGCCTTGGAAACGTTGATGCCGTCATCGGCGCGCAGCCGCACAGGCTGGCCGTTCATGTCGGGGCCGGTGGTGACGAAGGCGCCGTTCTCGTCGACAAACCCATCCCAGACATCGACGAATTCGCCGCCATGGCTTTCAGCGGCCTGGTGATAGATGTCGTTGAAGGCCAACATGTCGGATGTCATCTTCGGCACCCGGAAGGCTGGCATGCCGACCCACAGGAAGGGCACCTTGGCGGTGGCGATAGCCTTGCCGAGTGCATCGGTCCGGCGCTCATATTCCTTGGTCCAGTTCTCGGACCGGGGTTGTTCGCGCACGTCCCCCACCTTCATCTGTTGGCGATCGTTGGAGCCCAGCATGACGACCACCGCGGCCGGCTTCTCGGTCTCTATCAGCGATTTGATCTGTTCGGGCCAGTTGTAGAAGTCATCGCGCACGAAGCCCGACGAGCCATTGCTGCGCACGACGATCCTGACGCCGGGATTGTCGGCGAAGGCGGTGTCCAGGCCTTCGGCAAGGCCAGTCGCCATGAAATCGCCGACCACCAGCACGGTTCGGGCGTCCGGAGTCTTTTCGACCACGGGAGTTTCAGGTTGGGCCGGAGGGCGCGGAGCCCGCGGTTTCTTGGGCTTGGGTTTTGGTTTTGCCTTTTCGATATCGAGCGGCGGCTCGACGCGCTCGCTGCGGCGCGGGAAAAGCAGATCGCGCAACGACCAGCCACGGTTCTGCTGCGGCTGTTCCTGTGCCATGGCCGGGGCATGGAAGGCAGCGGCGGCGCCGACCGCCAGCAGGACGATCGCCAGAAAAAGGATCGGCGTGCGACGAACAAGGATCGCGATACGCGCGGCCGAAACCAATCACTCCTCCATCCCTTGCGCCTGGTCCCGCAAACCGGAGCCGGTTTTGCGGCCGGGCGCAAGTTCAAAGTGCCATGGCGCCGGATACGTGCGCCAAAAATGCGCGCGGCGCCGTAGCTGGCTCTATTTTTGCCTGAGCCATTTGAGCACTTCCATGCTCGGATAGCCGTCCTGGGTCAAGCCGACCTTTGCTTGATAGGCCATGATGGCTGTTTTCGAGCCGTCACCGATCTTGCCGTCGAACTTGCCGTCGTAAAGCCCATGCTGCGAAAGCCGCTTCTGCAACTCCTGCCTTTCCTCGAAGCTGAGCTTGGTGAAGGGCCGCTTCCAGTCCTGGACAAGGCCGTTGCCACCGGCGATCTCGTCGGCGAGAAGGCCAACGGCAAGGGCATATTTGTCGGCGTTGTTGTAGGCCTTGATGACCGAGAAATTCCTGATCATCAGGAAAGCCGGGCCGCCGCGGCCGTCCGGCACCTTCAGCGTCGCCTTGTCGGTGAGGTTCTTGAACGGCTTGCCGCTGGCTCTGACGACGCCGAGCGCCTGCCATTGCGCCAGCGTCTTCGAGCCGCCCGGCAGTTTGCCTGCCGGTATCGCGACTTCGTAGCCCCAGGTCTTGCCGGCCTGCCAGCCATTCTTCTTCAACAGATTGGCTGACGTCGCGAGCGCATCGGGGATGGAATTCCAGATGTCGCGCTTGCCATTGCCGTCCATGTCGACGGCATAATGCTGGTAGCTGGTGGGGATGAACTGGGTCTGGCCCATGGCGCCGGCCCAGGAGCCCATCAGGTGGCTTTCGTCGATGTCGCCGGTCTGCAGGATCTTCAGGGCCGCGACCAACTGGGTGCGGGCATATTTGGACCGCTTCGGGTCGCCATATCCCAAAGTCGCCAGCGAACGAATGACGTTGCGCATGATGTCGTCGCGTTTGAGGATCTCGCCATAGTTCGATTCCATTGACCAGATGGCGAGCAGAATGTAGCGGTCGACGCCGAACCTCGCCTCGATCCTGTCCAGCCAAGGCTTCCACTTTTTCGCCATCTGCTGTCCGACGGCGACGGACTGGTCGTGGACGCGGTTGTCGAAATAATCCCAGGCGGGCGCGGTGAATTCGGGCTGGGTGCGCGCCTTTTCCAGCACCACCGGATCAGGCTCCTTGATGTCCCGGAAAGCCTGGTCGTAGACTGCGCCGGAAACGCCGCCTGCGACAGCGGTGGCGCGGAAGCCGGCGACCCATTGCCGGAAACCGGCGTCAGCGAAAGCCGGACCGGTGGGCATTAGCAGGGCGAGCGAGAGGCTGGCTGCCGTCATGACGCTGGTCAAACGTTTTGCGGCACTGCGAACGGACATGTTTTCCTCCTTCTCTGTCTCAGGAAAGACCATTCATCGCCGAACCGGGTTAGGAATTAGTTTACCATAGGCGTCGCCTGGAACGAAAAGACACCTCGATGCTTTAACCGGTGGAAGTTTCCCTTGTCCGCTCCAGTAATCTTCAATTCCGGCGTGAAAATGTCGCCAGACAGGGATTGCGGAGCCGGCCTGCAAACGGATAATTGAAAGCATGAAGAGAGTTCGCAAGGCAGTTTTCCCGGTCGCCGGTCTCGGCACGCGGTTCCTCCCGGCCACCAAGGCCGTTCCCAAGGAGATGCTGACCGTCGTCGACAGGCCGGTCATCCAGTATGTGGTGGATGAGGCGCGGGAAGCGGGCATCGAGCATTTCATTTTCGTGACCGGCCGCAACAAGGCGGTCATCGAGGATCATTTCGATATCCAGTTCGAGCTCTATGACACGCTGGCCCAGCGCGGCAAGGACGAGCAGCTGGCCCGCCTGCAGCGGCTGCAACCTGCGCCGGGGCAGACCAGCTTCACCCGCCAACAGGTGCCGATGGGGCTTGGCCATGCCGTCTGGTGCGCGCGCGAGCTGGTCGGCGACGAGCCGTTCGCGCTTTTGTTGCCCGACATGATCATGCAGTCGGAAAAGAGCTGCATGAAGTCGATGGTCGAGCTCTACGAGGAAACCGGCAACAACATCATCGCCGTGCAGGAATGCGACCCGGCGGAGGCCCACAAATACGGCATCGTCGGCCGTGGCGAGGATACGCATCACGGCTTCCGCATCACCGAGATGGTGGAGAAGCCGAAGACCGGCACAGCACCTTCCAACCTCTACATCAACGGCCGTTACATCCTGCAACCCGAGATCTTCAAGATCCTCGAGGGCCAGGAAAAGGGCGCCGGCAACGAGATCCAGCTCACTGACGCGATGCTGAAGCTGGAGAAGCAGCAGGCCTTCTACGGCTACCACTATCAGGGCCGCACCTTCGACTGCGGTTCGCCGGAAGGTTTTGTCGAGGCCAATGTCGCCTTCGCCCTGTGGCGCAGCGACATGAACGAGAACATTGCCGGAGTCATCCGCACGCTGCTCGACGAGATGAAGCCATCGGAGCGCCGCGGGGCCGCTTTCTAGGATATGCCGATATTCAGGTGATGCCGGCCTGCGAATGGCCGGTACCTGCGCTTCCCCGTTCTACTGCGTCGCAGTAGAACTGTACTCATATACCTTAAGTACGCTCCGCTCCGGTTCTCGGTATCAGCCATTCTCGACTCGGCCTGACCCGAATCTCGACCTACCTTTAGCGCTGCACTTTCAAGCCGAGGTAGATGCTGTTGGCGGTGTAGTCGCGGCCGGGCAGGTTGCTGGTCAGCTTCTCGGTTCTCACCCGGCTGGTGAGACCGGCATAGCGGTTCAGCCACCAGGTCAGTCCGGCCTCGGCGCTCAAGATCCTGTCATGGCCGTCGATGCCGATATAGTCTCGCCAGTCGAGGCCCAGAGCCGCATTCGCGGTGAGGTTGGCACGGATCAGCCGTTCCCCCGTCAGGCGGCCGGAATAAAGGATATCGCCGCTTTCGCCCGCGGTGGTCGTGGTTTCGACGGTGGTCTTGCCGGTCAGGCCGATCGTGGTTCCGCGCTGCGGCGACCATTTGAGGTCGGCATTGACGGTGGCGCCCGAAATCGCTTCCAGGCTCTTGTCATCGATCGCTTCCCTCAGCCAGCCGGCCGAGAATTCACCCGACAGCTTCTCACCCATGTCGAGTTGCAGGCCGGCGCGCGCGCCGAGCCTCGTCGAGGAGCGCTCGAAGCCTTCATTGTCGATGCGCTGATCGTAGACCCGGCGGCCGACCTCGATTTCGGTGAACGGGGTGAGGGCCGGAGAGATTTCGTAACCGGTTCGCAAGGTCGCCGTATAGAGCGTATTGTCCTGATCCTTCTGCGACAGCGAGGTTCCGTCCGAAAGCTCGGCGTCGCCATAGAAGTCGTGCGAGACCGCGCCGGTCAAAGTGTACTGCATCTTGCCGGCGGCCTTTTCGATGCCGAGGCTGCCGTCGATCGTCTGCCGCAGCGGCTGGGTGCTGACGCCGGCAATGGCGTTGGGCGATGACGCGGTTTCCGGCACGGCTTCATAGCCGAGCTTGGCGATGGCGCGCAGTTCGTTGTCGAGATCGACATTGAACTGGCCTTCAATGCGGCCCTGCGCGTCGTGGACCGGATAGCCCGACACGGTCTCGCGGAACAGACCATAGCCGTCGATGGTGGCGGAGTTCTCGCGCCAGTCGGAAATAGCGGAAAAGCGCAACGCCGTCTCCGACAGCAGTGCCGATGTGCCGGCACTGCTCGAATCGCCGTTCGTGGTGGCGGTCAGACCCTGTTCGATCGACGGCCGGATGACGAAGGATCCCCATTTGACGCCGGTGGCGGCGAAAGGATCGTCCTCGGCTTTCTTGTTCTGGCCTTCGATGGCGGCGGTGCGTTCGGCGCCAGTGTCGAGTTTCTGCCTGTCGGCGCTGTCGACGGTCAGGGCACGGCGGTTGGCCGCTTCCTGATCGGTCGCGGCCCTATCGGTATCGTCAGCCGCGGCGGCGGTGGTGTCCTTGGTCGCGGCTGTCGTGTTCTTCTTCTTTTTCGATTTGCCGGTCGTTCTGGCGTCCGTCTTGGTCTTGTCCTGATCCGCTGCAGTCTGTCCGGCGATCGACTGACGACGCCGAGGCTTGGCTGGCGTCGGAGTGTCGGTCGAGGCGTCGTCGGTCGCCTGCGGTGGATCGAAAATGCTGCCGGTGGCGGCGTTCGTGTCGGTGTCGTCGGGGACGGCGCCGGCGCTGGCCGGCAAATAGGTGCGTGGCGGCGCATCGTCCTGCCCGGCCGGCGCCTGCTGGCCCTGGGCGGCAAGGGCGAGTTGCCTTGCCTTGCGTTGCTGGTCGGACAGGATGGCCGATTCCGAAACCTCGCCGCGCAGCTCCGTTTCCTGGGCATGAAGCAGGGCCGGACGCGTCAGCGCAAAGATGCTGGTCGCCAGCAACAAGGCGCATACCGCCTTGCCCTGTCGTCCTCTTGATTTTTCTGGCTGGGCCCCGGACATCGCCACCACTGCTTGCGCGGCGCTATGCGCGCCATACTTACCGAACCGTAAATCGGGATGGTTAACGGAGGGTTGAGGCGGTGGCCGTTCGGCCGGCTAAAGCGAGGATCGCGGGGCGCGCGTGAAGTCCCCGCCCCGGCGCATCAGTGCCATTTCCGTTGGACAGGCGGACGGCAAAGCGCTAATCGCATCATCCATGCATGCGAGACCTCTCGATAAGAAGCCCCTGGACCGGCAAGCGTCGATTGATTCGGCCCTGAGAACGGTGGCGACCGAGCAGGCGGGGATCGCCGCCCTTGCCGAAGCGCTCGAGAATGGACTGGCCGCGCCTTTCGCGCAGGCTGTCGACATGATCTCGAACATCGAAGGCCGGCTGATCGTCACCGGCGTCGGCAAAAGCGGCCATATCGGCTCGAAGATTGCGGCCACGCTGGCCTCGACCGGCACACCGGCCTTCTTCGTCCATCCCGTCGAGGCCAACCATGGCGATCTCGGCATGATCGCCAGGGACGACGCCATCATCGCCATCTCATGGTCGGGCGAGAGCAAGGAGATGATGGGCATCGTCGCCTATTCCAGGCGCTTCTCCATCCCCCTCATCGCCGTCACATCCGGAGAGACATCGGCGCTGGCGCGCGCGGCCGACGTCGTGCTGCTTTTGCCGCGCACCCCGGAAGCCTGCCCGCACGGCTTGGCGCCGACGACGTCGACGCTGCTGCAACTGGTCGTCGGCGATGCGCTGGCGATCGCGCTGCTCGAGGCGCGCGGCTTCACGCCGGACCATTTCCGCACCTTCCATCCCGGCGGCCAGCTCGGCGCCAACCTGACCATGGTCTCCGAGATCATGCGGGTCGGCGACCAGATGCCGCTGGCCGTGCTCGGCACCAAGATGCCGGAAGCGGTGATGACGCTGTCGCAAAAGAAGGTCGGCTGCGTCCTGATCGTCGACACCAATGGCGAATTGGCCGGGATCATCACCGACGGCGACGTGGCGCGCAACCTGCACCGCAACCTGGCCGACGTCATCGTCGACGAGGTGATGACCCGCACGCCCAAGACGGTTGACCCGCAGACGCTTGCGGGTACCGCGATCGCGCTGCTCAACGAGCACAATATCGGCGCGCTGGTGGTGACCAAAAACAACATGCCGCTCGGCGTGGTGCATTTCCACGACCTGTTGCGCATCGGCGCAGCCTAGGTGTGCTGATATTCAGGTGAGGCCGGCCTGCAAATGGCCGATACCTGCGCTTCCCCGTTCTACTGCGTCGCAGTAGAACTGTGCTCAAGTACGAAAAGTATGCTCCGCTCCGGTTCTCGGTATCAGCCATTTTCGACTCGGCCTGACCTGAATCTCACCACATCTTGCGCGTCGGCGCCCGGGCTGAAAATTCAGACCCGCTCCACCGTGAGTTCCAGGTCGGTATCGGCTGCCCCGGTGACACGCACCTGCGTGCCGGCCGGCAGGTCGGGGCCGGAGACACGCCATAGCGTGTCGCCGAGCTTGATGCGGCCACGGCCGTCCCGGATCGGTTCGGCAAGCGTCGCCATCCTGCCGACCAGCTGGGCGCCGCGCCGGTTGAGCAGCGGCTGGTCCGTCGGGTCGTGGCGCCGGCTGACCCATCGCTTGCCGACATAGGCCGAGAGCAGCGACAGCGCCAGGAAGGCGAGGACCTGAACCTGCCAGGTCCAGATCGCCGCATCCCAGATCAGCAGCGATATTGCGGCGATGATCAGGGCAGCAATGCCGATCCAGAGCATGAAGATGCCCGGCGCGATGATTTCCATGACCAGCAGGGCGAAGCCCAGAACCATCCAGGTCCAGGGTCCGAGTTCGGAGATGACGCGATCGAACATAAGAGGGACCTCCTATGGACTCAGTTTTCGTTCGGCCGCACGACCGGCGGGCGGGCGGCCTGGCGCTGGGCGCCGGTCGTGCCTTCGCTGCGGAAGACTTCCTTGGCGATCTCGCCAATGCCGCCAAGCGTGCCGATCAGCGACGAGGCTTCCAGCGGCATAAGCACCACCTTGCTGTTGGTGGCCGAACCGATCCGGGTCAGGGCTTCGGTGTATTTCTGGGCGACGAAATAGTTCAGCGCCTGCACGTCGCCCTTGGAAATGGCTTCAGACACCACCTGGGTGGCGCGGGCTTCGGCCTCGGCGGAACGTTCGCGCGCCTCGGCGTCGCGGAAAGCGGCTTCCTTGCGGCCTTCGGCCTCCAGGATCTGCGACTGCTTGAGGCCTTCGGCGGCGAGGATCTGTGCACGCTTGTTACGCTCGGCGGTCATCTGGCGGCCCATCGATTCGATGAGGTTTGCCGGCGGGTTGATGTCCTTGATCTCGACGCGCGTTATCTTGATGCCCCACGGATGCGCCGCCTCGTCGACAACACGCAGCAGGCGCTCGTTGATGGCGTCGCGATTCGACAAGAGCTCATCGAGGTCCATCGAGCCCATGACTGTACGGATATTGGTCATCGTCAGGTTGAGGATGGCGTTCTGCAGGCCGGCGACCTGGTAGGCGGCCTGTGCCGCATTGAGGATCTGGTAGAAAGCGATGCCGTCGACACCGACGATGGCGTTGTCGCGTGTGATGATCTCCTGGCTCGGAACGTCGAGCACCTGCTCCATCATGTTCATCTTGGCGCCAATGCGGTCGACGAACGGCGTGATGATGTTGAGGCCGGGGCTCAGTGTCTTGGTATAACGACCAAAGCGTTCGACGGTATAGTTATAGCCTTGCGGAATTGTCTTGATGCCTTTGAACAGCACCAGCACGACAAGCGCGACAAGAACAATGATCGCAATATCGAAACCACTGAAATCCATTTGGCTCTCCCTCAGAAGCGGGCCGCGAGAGCCATTCCCGCGAAGCCGACTTCACCAAAGACTTAAGTGTGTTTCAGGAGCGTTACAATCAGGTGATGAGGGATTGTTTGCGTAGATGCACTCAGGGGTTGAAGGCGAAGAGCTCTGCATCCGTGTCGACAAGGCCCTTCATCGAAGCCGAAACAAGTTCCGAAGCGATCTGGGAGAAAGTGATGCCGTTGCCGCCATAACCCATGACCGCATGGATGCGGGGATGCCTCGGAATGGCGCCGATATAGGGCAGGCCCGTGGTCGTGGTGCCGAAGGAACCGGTCCAGGCGAATTCGGGCCTGACGTCGAGTTGGGGAAACAGCCGGCCCAGTTTTTCGGCGATGCGCGCGCTCTTGTCGGCGATCAACGCGTCGCGTCTTGCCTCGTCGACAAAATCCTCGTCCTCACCGCCGCAGATGACCCTGCCGTCGGTCGTCGCGCGCATGTAAAGGTAAGGGTCCGATGCCTCCCAGATGAACGCGGTACCCGGCCAGAGCTTTCGCGGCTGTGGGCGTGTCGCTATCGCCCATGTCGAGATGACCTGGTGCGCCGCTGCCGGCACGATGTCGACCAATTCGTAACCGGTGGCCAGAACGACATGCCGTGCCGTAATGGTCGGGCCGTCCTTTGTGGCCACGACCACCTCGTCTGTACTGTCCCTGATCGCCGTCGCTTCGACGGGGGCGTAGAAGTGTGCCTTGCGTTCCAGGGCCTTGAGCAGCAGCCCAGCGGTCAGTTTGCGCGGGTCGAGCGCGATATTGTCATGGCTGAGGATGGCGCCATCGCGATCGATGCCGTATCGCTCGGCCAGCGGGGCCGGTGTGAGATAGGTCGCCTTGATACCCGCTTGCCGTCGCGCGTCGGCTTCTTCCCGCAGTTCCGAAGGACCCAACACCGTGCCTGCCAGATAGAGTGACTGGGCGCGCGTCGGGCTGCAGGTGATGCCAAGTTCCGCGATACGGCCAGCAAGATTGGTCACGGCCAGCCGCGAGCGCCGCCAGGCCTGTAGCGCAGAGGTCTTGCCGATCATCTTCGACAGCGTCGAAAGCGGCTGGTCGATCTCGAACTGCACCAGTGCTGTGGTCGCTGGCGTCGAACCCTTGAGCGGCCCACGCCGGTCGATGCAGATCACGGAGTGACCATCCGCCGTCATCGCTTCGGCCATCATGGCGCCGCTGATGCCCATGCCGATGATCAGGACGTCGGTCTTGACGTCCCGGGTCAGCGCCGACGTCGGCACGGTTGGCGCCCGGTAGGCGGACCAGACGGTCCGGCCAGTTCTGAGGTCGAGTTTACGGGGCATCGAATTCTCCGGAAGGTGCGGCTCAACGCTCCGGAGTGGCTGTTGTTCCGGGTGTCAGATCCAGCCTAACAATTCGCGCCGCACCATCGCCTCGATCACCGCCATGCCCTCGGCGCTGTCGTTGAGGCAAGGGATATGGGCGAAATTCTTGCCGCCGGCGTGATGAAACGTCTCGGCTGCCTCGCGGCCGATCTCGTCCAGCGTCTCGATGCAGTCGACGGAAAAGCCGGGGTTGACGATGGCGATTGATTTCACCCCGTCCTTGCCGAGTTCCTCTACTGTCTTGTCGGTGTAGGGCTGCAGCCATTCCTGCGCGCCGAAACGCGACTGGAAGGTGATGATCAGTTTCTTGTCATCCCAACCCAGTCGTTCACGCAACAGACGCGTCGTCTTCTGGCAGTGGCAATGGTAGGGATCGCCCTTCTCGAAATAGGGTTTCGGGATGCCGTGATAGGAGGTGATGACCACCTCCGGCTCGAAATCGAGTGTCGCCAGATGCTGCTCGATCGAACGCGCCAGCGCCTCGATGTAGACCGGCTCGTCATAGTAAGGTGGCACACTGCGGATGGCTGGTGCACGGCGCATCTTCATCAGGGCGCGAAACAGCTGGTCGTTGGCGGTCGCGGTGGTGGTCGCCGAATATTGCGGATAGAGCGGGAACGCGAGAATGCGGTCGCAGCCTTGCGCGACCAGCCTCTCGGCGACGCTTGCCGTCGAAGGATTGCCGTAGCGCATCGCCCAGTCGACGACGACATTGGGCAGGTCGCGCAGTGCTTCGGCCAGCTTTTCGCCCTGCGCGCGGGTGTAGGTGCGCAGCGGCGACTCGTTCTTCTCCTGGTTCCAGATCCGGGCGTAGTTGGCGCCCGACTTCTTCGGCCGCGTCGTCAGCACCAAGCCGTAGAGGATCGGATACCAGATCGCCCTGTTGAGCTCGATGACACGCGGATCGGACAGGAATTCCCTGAGATAGCGCCACATCGACTTGAAATCGGTGCCGTCAGGCGTGCCGAGATTGACCAGCATGACGCCAATCTTCCCGGCCTTGACCGGCGGATGGCCGGCCGGCAATGGGCCGATGGCCTTCGCGGCTTTGGGATCGACAGGAGTGGAAAGCGTCATAAGGGTTCTCCGGACACGGCGCGAACCTAGCGATGGCGTGCCGGTTTTCAATGCCGCGTCTGGCCGCACCTTAGCTTGAAAACACAAAACCCGCCCGGTTTCCCGCGCGGGTTTTGTCGTTGGAGAGGCGAAGCGATGTTATTTGGCCGGGATGGTCAGCGTCGCGCCAAGCTTGAGCTGGTGGGGCCTTTGGCCCTTGTTGGCCTCATAGATCAGTTTCCACTTGGTCGCGTCGCCATAGGCTTTCTTTGCCAGATCCCAGTAAGTGTCGCCGGCAACGATGACATGGCTGCCCGTGGCCGGAGCGGCTTCAGCGGGCTTTGCCGGTTCTGCAGGCTTCGCGGGTTCAGCCGGCGCGGGTGCAGGAGCAGCTTCGGCTGGTTTCACCGGTTCGGCTGGTGCGGGGGCTGGAGCAGCGGGTGCCGGCGGGGGAGGCGCTGCCTCTGTCGAGATTGCCGGTGGCGTGTTGGCGATGTCGCCCGAGTTGGCAGGCAGTTCGGGCATCGCGGGTGCGGCATCGGCGGGCTCTGCCGGTTTCGCGGCCTCGGCCGGCGCCGTCTCCGCCGGCTTTGCGGGTTCGGCTGGCTTGGCCGGCTCGGCGGCGGGCGCCGCCGCGACAGTCGCGGCGATCTCGGTGATGCGGCCGTCGAGCTTGGGTGTGTAAGGCCGGTGGGCACCGAGGTAGTCGGCCACGACCTGTTCGAGGCCGGGTCCGTAATCGTAGGCGTTCTTGGCCTTGTCGGCGAAGACCTTGTAGCCGTCGCCGCCCTGGCGCACGTAATTGTTGGTGGCGACGAGATAGTCCTTGTCGGGATTGATCGGTGCCCAGGCGCCGTTCTCCATGACCTCGACGGACTTGACGCGGCCCGCATTGGGCGCGACCGACTTGTCGAAGGAGTATTTGAGACCCGCCACCTGCGGGAAGCGGCCGGCGCCGTCCTCGATCTGGCTAAGACCGCTTTCGAGGCCGGCGACCAGGTCCTTGCCGGAAATCTGGAAAGTGGCAAGCGTGTTCTGGAATGGCAACACGGTCAGCACCTCACCCATGGTGACGGTGCCCTTGTCGATCGAAGCGCGCAGGCCGCCGCCATTGGAGATGACGATCTCGACGCCCTGTCCCTTGACGCGGTCGAGTATGGCGTCGGAGACGAGGTTGCCCATCTCGCATTCCTTGGCGCGGCAATTCTCGCGGCTGCCGTCGATGACGTCGGTGGTTTCGGCCACTTCCTTGTTCTTCAGGGCCTCGATCGGCGCGCCGAGTTCCTTGATGCGGGCGAGCACGGCGGGATCGGGCGTGATCGACTTGTCGAGATAGATAGGGTCGCCGCTCGCCGACTTGACGACGCCATTGTCGTCGAACACCACCTTGAACTCGCCGAGATATTTCGAATAGGACGCCGCCTGCACCACCGGCACCTTGTAGCCGTCCGGGTTGTCGACCATCGTCGGGTAGGGGCCTAGCGCCTTCGGATCGGTGTTGGACAAAAGTGTATGGCTGTGGCCGCCGACAACCACGTCGATGCCCGGGATCTTGGCGATGACATCGCGCTCCCTGTTGTAGCCGATATGGGTCACCGCGATGATCTTGTTGACGCCTTGCGCCTTCAGCTTCTCGACTTCCGCCGTGATCGACTTGACGTCGTCCGCGATGGCGATGTTCGGGCCGGGGGAAGCGAGCTCGGGCGTGTCGTTGGTGACGGCACCGACAATGCCGATCTTCTGTCCGCCGACCTCGACGACGATCGACGGCTTGATCTTGCCCGCCGCGCCAGACTTGTCGTTGGGCACGACATTGGCACTGACGATCGGGAACTTCGCCTTGTCCAGGTAAGGCACCAGCGCGCTCTCGCCGTCGTCGAATTCGTGGTTGCCGAGCGTCACAGCGTCGGGTTTCAACTGATTGAGGAATTCCTCTTCCACGGCGCCCTTGTAGGTGGTGTAGAACAGCGATCCCTGGAAACTGTCGCCTGCATTGAGCAGCAGCACGTTCTGCCCTTCGAGCTTCTTGCGCTCCTGGGCGATCGCCGTGATCAGCCGCCCGGCGCCGCCGATGCACTCACCTTTGGTCTCCTCGTCGGCCGAACAGGTCGACTCGTATTTGTTGTTGCCTTCGATGCGGCTGTGCCAGTCATTGAAATGCAGAATGTTCAATGTGTAGTCGGCAAAAGATGCGCCGGCCGAAAGGCCGAGCGTCGATGCGGACAGGGCCAGAATGGCGGCAATCTTCTTCATCTTCGTCTCCCGGTAGGCTGATCAGAGGCGTTTAGCGCCCTTGCTTGACTGGGATATAACAGCCAGCGTTTTGACCATGTTCCCATCGCGTTCCGGCTGACGCAAGCAGAAATGCCGTCGCTATTTTCTTGCGAAAACCGGGGGGCGCAAAAAAGAACGGCGGCCAGTGGCCGCCGTCCCCTGATGAGTCCTGTTCGCCGATCAGGTGCGTCGCGTGAGCACGAAGTTCTGGCCGGATGAACTGGTGCAGTTCAGCTGGCTGGTGGACACCAGCAGGCAGTTGAAGCTGACCGGCGTCTGACGGATCAGCGACGTGCCGTTGATCTCGACCGACGTGGCGCCGGTCATCGTGTAGCTGCCATCGGCCAGCTTCTGGCCGGTGTCGGTGGCGACGGTTGTGAATTTCCCACCTGTCAGCGTCGACAGGCCGGTGCCCTTGGCATCTATCCACGAGCCCTCGACGCCTTTCGGCGCGGCTGCCATCGGCGGTGCATCGGGACCGCTTGTGGTGCAGGCCGCGAGCATCACGGCAAAGGAACCCGCCACGCCCATCGAAAGAATTTTGCGCGCAATAGTCATCTGAAATCCTCTCCAAACGCACCGGCCCAAAAATCGGATTCGATTTTGGAAGGCATGGTGCGAACGCCCAAAGTGCTGGAGCGGGCATGGGTCCGCAAGACGCATGCTGCCCCAGGCCGCATCTCTTCAATCGCCCGATTTCCGGGCGATTGCAAGGCAATGGCGCAGGGTGTGCGCGACGCTATCGGACCAGGATGTTGCGGAATTGCCACGGATCGCTGCGGTCGAGGTCCTCGGGGAAGAGCCCCGGGCGTCTGTCGAGCGGCGTCCAGTCGGTGTAATGGCCTTCGACCGGTCCGAGATAGGGCGACTGCACTTCCAGACAGCGCCGGTAGTCCATCTCGTCCGCCTCGACAATGCCGGCGTCCGGATTTTCCAGGGCCCAGACCATGCCTGCCAGAACCGCCGAGGTGACCTGCAAGCCAGTGGCGTTCTGATAGGGCGCCAGCTTGCGCGCTTCGGCGAGCGAGAGGTGCGAGCCGAACCAGTAGGCATTCTTGTCGTGGCCGTAGAGCAGGACGCCGAGTTCGTCGACGCCGTCGACCAGCTCGTTCTCGTCAAGCACATGGTGTACCGGCTGAGGCTTGCCGGCGGCACCGAACATCTCGTCCAGCGACAGCATCGCGTCGTTACAGGGATGGTAGGCGTAATGGCACGTCGGCCGGTATTGCACCTTGCCCTTCTTGGAGCGTACGGTGAAGAAATCGGCGATCGAGATCGCCTCGTTGTGCGTCACCAGGAGGCCGTATTGCGGGCCCGGCGTCGGGCACCAGGAGCGCACGCGCGTGTTGGCGCCGGGCTGCTCCAGGTAGATCGCGGCCTTGGAGCCGTGCTTGTGCTTCTTGGCGTTCTTCGGCATCCATTTCTCATGCGTGCCCCAGCCGAGTTCGGCCGGCTGCAGGCCTTCGGAGATGAAGCCCTCGACCGACCAGGTGTTCCAGAACACATCCATCGGCTTTGGCTTCTTGGCGCGCTGGGTGTCGCGTTCGGCGATATGGATGCCCTTGATGCCGGCCTTCTTCATCAGCTTCGCCCAACCCTCGCGGTCTTCCTGTGCGGGCTCGGAAAACTCAAGGCCTAGATCGGTGGCGAGGTTCACCAGCGCCTGCTTGACGAACCACGAGACCATGCCGGGATTGGCGCCGCAGGTGGAAACCGCGGTAGCGCCGCCCGGTTTGTCGTGCTTTTCCTTGATCAGGGATTCGCGCAGCGCATAGTTGGTGCGGCTGGCATTGTCGGCCTTGGCGTCGAAATAGAATCCAAGCCACGGCTCGACGACGGTGTCGATGTAGAGCACGCCGAGCTTGCGGCAGAGCCGCATCAGGTCGACCGAGCCGGTGTCGACCGACAAATTGACGCAAAAACCCTGGCCGCCGCCATTGGTCAGCAGCGGCGTCAGGAGCTTCTTGTAGTTCTTCTCGGTCACCGCTTCCTGAACGAAGGCGATGCCGCGCTCGTCGAGCAGCTTGCGGTCGGTATCGCGCGGATCAAGGACCGTCATGCGCGACTTGTCGAACTTGAAATGGCGCTCGATGAGAGGCAGCGTTCCCCGTCCGATCGAGCCGAAGCCGATCATCACCACAGGGCCGGTGATCTCGCCGTAGACGGGCCAGTTTTCATTCGCCATTTTATCGAGCACTCCTTCAACCATGTGCAAAAGCCGGGCAGACATCTGCAAAAAACCGGGCATTTTCGCCAACGGCCTGCGCTACATCACAGATCATTGTCATAAACCAGCGAAAAGCGCCAACCTGTGGCTAGCCGTCCTTGGCCATGTGGTTAAGGACGGCGACAAGCCTATCGCGGTCCGATGTCAGGCCCTTGTAGTCGAGCTGGTCGAGATCGAGCGCTTCGAGCTGGGCGGCAAAGGACAGTGCGAGCGTCGCCCGATCCGGATGCCGCTCCAGCACGGCGAGCGGGTCGAGGTGGATGCGGATAGTGAACAGGATGTCGCGCGAGGCGGGCAGTTTACGCAGCGTCTGGCGCTCGACGCGGATGAAGGCGTGCGCCTTGACGTCACCGTCGGGGAAGCGTGTCGGCCTATTGGTGGCACGGTCGATGCGCTCGACATTGGACAGCGGATGATAGAGCGCATTGTCGGCCTGGATCGACCAGTTGAAGCGCTCGACCGCCTGGCCCTGCAGGCCGTCGAACATGCGGTTGATGAGTTCGGCGGGGCGCGTTCCCGGGCCGAAGCCGGGCACGGGCTCATGGATACGTTGCAGCGGCTTGCCGAATTTTTCGAGCAGCGACCAGGACGAGGGAAAGCACAGCGAGCCGGCGGCGAGCCGCCAGCCGCTGTCGTCGCGCCGCATCAGGATCAGGTCTTCCTGGACCAGCAGCGAGGCCGCGACCAGCGGGGCGTCGGCCAGACCCGAAGTCAAAGCAGGGTGGTCCGCGGCGCCCATCACCTCGATGCCCGCATCGGTGCGGCGATGGGTGTGCGGAAATCGCTCCGGCAGATAGGCTTCGAGCAAGTCGAGCACTTCCTGCTGGGCGTCTCGCGTGCCGTCCTCCTGGACGAAAACCCGTTCGGGAATTTCGGCATAAAGCCGGCGCTTCTCGGCGAGATAGGGCAGGAGATGACCGTCGACCTCGATCCAGTTCGCGGGGTCGAGCGGCTTCAGCCCGATGTTGAACAGCTTCGACGAACCGTCATAGGGGGTATGGGTGGGCAGGGCTTCGACCAAGCTCATGCTTCCTTGAAGGCGTCGAGATTGGCGGCGGTCATCCTCGCCAGGAATTCGGTGACATCGTAGTCCGCGGCGCCTGCCTTGGCGAAGGGGTCCGCGGCCAGCCTGGCATCGAGGATCTCGCGCGGACATTGCGCGATGATGATGCCGCCGGTCCTCGGCTTCTTCGGGCCGGAGGCAATGAAGATGCCCTCTGCATAGCAGGCCTTCAGCCATTCGACATGCGCCGCCTGCAAGCGGTCGATCTCGGTCAGAGGCAGCTTGTAGTTCAGCGAAACGACGAACATGGCGTTCTCCCCGGTCACCCCAGCCTTGCGGGGATCAAGCCGCGCAGCGAATTGCCGACAAAGAGAGCCTTGGCCGACTTCAGGTCGTCGTAGGTGTAGATTGCTTCCGCCGCCCGGCCTTCATCCAGAAGCGCGGCGCGCAATACGCCAGGCAGCAGGCCGCAGTCCAGCCGGGGCGTTGCCAGCACGCCATCGCCGAAATCGGCGAAGACATTGGTGATGGTGCCTTCACAGATTTCGCCACGCTCATTGGCCAGGATCACCTCGTCGGCCTGGGTGACGAGATATTCGGATCGGGCATGGGTGTAGAGCTGGCGCCGGCTTGTCTTGTGGCGCAGCAGCGTGTTGCTCGAATCGAGCCTGGTCCGCGCCAGCCGCAGCACCCAGACCTTATCGGCGGCGAGCGGTTCGTAGGGGTGCGCCGAGGCGGTGGCTTCGCCGTTGCGCGCCAAGGCGAGCCGCGCGCGCATGGCGGTGCGCGCGCCGTCGGTCGCGTTGCCCAGCACGGCGTCAACCTTTTGCGGATCGCAGGCGAAGCCGAGCTCCGCCGCCGAGCCATAGAGGCGTGCTAGGTGGCGGTCGAAGCGCAGGAAGCCTGTCTCGGGCTGCCAGCGCATGGTCTCGATCAGCTCGAAATCGGCGGTGTCCCCGTCGCGAAGCGGGCTTTGAGCAGACACTCCTGATACTCCTCTTGCGCCGTCGAATCGAAGACGATGCCGCCGCCGACATTGTAGACGGCCTCGCCATTGGCAAAGAGCGAGATGGTGCGGATCGCCACGGAAAAGCGCATCGTGCCGCCGGGCGCGATCCAGCCGATGGCGCCGCAATAGACGTCGCGCGGCGTGCCTTCCAGATCGTGCAGGATCTCCATGGCGCGGATCTTCGGCGCCCCGGTGATCGAGCCACAGGGAAACAAAGCCGCGAAGATCCGGCGGATGGAGAGGCCCGGCAGCAGCTTCGCCCTGACGTCGCTCACCATCTGGTGGACTGTCGGATAGCTCTCGATGCGGAACAGTTCGGGCACCTCCAGCGTGCCGACCTCGCTGATCAGCGAGATGTCGTTGCGCAAGAGGTCGACGATCATCCGGTTCTCTGCCTGGTTCTTCTCGTCATTGCGCAGGAAGGTCTTCTGCCGCTCGTCCTCGTCCCTGGTCGCGCCGCGCGGGGCCGTGCCCTTCATCGGATGCGTCTCGATCATCCCGGCGGCATTGATCTCGAAGAACAGTTCGGGCGAGCGCGACAGCACGATGGGATCGCCAAGCGCCACCAGTGCGCCATACTTCACCGGCTGGCGCTCGGTCAGCGCATCGAACGCGGCAAGCGGGTCGCCCGACCATTGCGCCTGCACCGGAAAGGTCAGATTGCCCTGGTAGCAATCGCCTTGCCTGATGTGCTGATGCAGCCGCGAGAAACGCTTTTCGTAATCCTCGAACGACCAGGCCGCCCTTGCATCGAAGATCGGGCCGTTGGTGGCCATTGCGTTGCGTGGCGGCACGGCGTCCTCGACCGGAGCGTCGAAGACGCCGAGGCAGATCAGCGGTGCGCGGCGCCGGCCCGGCAGCAAGGGAACGAGTTTCGGCTCGAGCAGGTAGCCCGCCTCATAGGAGAAATAGCCGGCCAGCCATTTGCCGGCGTCGTGCGCGGCCTGCGCTGCTTCCAGCGCCGGCAGGAAATCACGCGCCTCATGCGCCACGATGATGTCGGCCGGCCGGTCGAAAACGAGCTGACGCGCGCTTTCGTCGTTGCGGAAAATGGCGGCGGGCAGGGACATGGGGACCAGGATCGATGAAGCCGTCGATCGCTCTATATGGGGGGCCGCCCGCGTGCAATCGAGGGAACGGCACCTTGCCCCTCAAAGCCGACCTCTTGGCGGCCCTGCCCGCCAAAAAGAAATCGGCGGGGCCCGTGGCCCCGCCGGCTTGACGATCTGCCTCTGCGGCTCAGGTGTTGCTGGCAGTCCCGGCTGTCGGAAACTGCTTGGCGAATTCCTTCTCGTCGCCGGCGGCGAGCAGCTTGGCTTGCTCGATCCAGCGTTCGCGCGCGATGCGGCCGTCGAAGTTCATCACGTCCTCGATCCGCTTGATGTCGGCTGCCGTCCAGGCGGCGATCTGGGCGAAGGTGGTGATGCCCTGCGCCTTGAGCAGCTTTTCGTTGACCGGGCCGATACCGATCAGCCGGCGCAGATTGTCGGGCTTGCCCCCCGCAGGCTTGGCTGCCGCCGGTGCGGCCTTCTTGGCGGCTGCCGGCTTGGGCGCGGCCGAGCTCTTTGCCGAGGAAGCGGCAGAGGCTGCGGTTTTGCTTGCGGCGGGTTTGGCGGCCGCTGGTTTCGGCGCCACCGACTTGGTGGCGGCGGCTTTCGCCGGCGCCGCCTCCGCGGCAGGTTTGGCAGGCGCGGCCTTGGCCGCGGGCGGAGCGGATTTGGCGGCGGCTGGCGTCGACAGGAGGGCTGCCGGGGGCTGGCTGGCGGCCTTTGCTCCGCCACCCGAGGAAGCCTGCGCGTCGCGCAACTGGCGCTCGAGGTCGGCGCGGGTCTTGCCGCATGCATTCAGTTCGCCGGTCAGCCGGTCGCTGTCGGCACGCAGCCGGTCGCGCTCGCCGCGGGTTCGGTCGAGGTCGCCGCGAAGGCTGTCGAGTTCACCACGCAGGCGACCCCAGATGAACCAGCCAACCAACACGCCTACCAGGAACGCCAGGATCACGTAGAAAAAAGTGCCCATTGTCTCTCTCCAGTCAGATCCGTCTGCCGTGGGTCATGACCTTCGGCGATGGACTACTCGGTGATGTTTCCGCGGGTTCGCAGAACAGCCGGCTTCGGTTCGAGCTGTTGGCAATCGGCTTTGCTTGCCCATGGCCAACGGCCGTTGTCGCGTTCGCCTGAGCGGCACGGCCGGCTGAGATTTCCCTCGCCGATCCGCATGCGCTCCGGCTGAGCTTGAAGCGAAGGCTATCATAGAGCTTACGGAAAGCTATGGGAAAAACTTCTGCCTAGAGTTCTTCAAGAACAAATATTTAGCGCAAGAATACTGCAATCCCAACATGCATTCCGGCTAAACTGTTCTGCCCATGCGAGACGCGTCTCAGCTGTCGAGGGATTCCAGTTCGTCGATCAGGCCGCTGATCACGCCAAGCCCGATCTGCCAGAAGGCGGGATCGGTGGCGTCGAGGCCGAAGGGCGCCAGAAGCTGCGAATGATGCTTTGTGCCGCCGGCGCGCAGCATCTCGAAATACTTGTCCTGGAAGCCGCGCTCGGCGTTCTGGTAGACCGCGTAGAGCGAGTTCACCAGGCAGTCGCCGAAAGCATAGGCATAGACGTAGAAGGGCGAATGGATGAAGTGCGGGATGTAGGTCCAGAAGACCTCGTAGCCTTCGCGCAGCTTGATCGCGGGTCCCAGGCTTTCGGCCTGCACTTCCAGCCAGAACTGGCCGAGCCTGTCGGACGTCAGTTCGCCGTTGCGGCGTTCGGCATGCACCTTGCGCTCGAATTCGTAGAAGGCGATCTGGCGCACCACCGTATTGATCATGTCCTCGACCTTCTGGGCGAGCATGGCCTTGCGCTCACGCCTGTCGGTGGTCCGCTCGAGCAGAGAGCGGAAGGTCAGCATCTCGCCGAACACGGAAGCGGTCTCGGCCAGCGTCAGCGGCGTCGAGGCCATCAGCGCGCCCTGGCCGGCGGCCAGCACCTGATGCACGCCGTGGCCGAGCTCATGCGCCAGCGTCATCACATCGCGCGGCTTGCCCATGTAGTTGAGCAGCACATAGGGGTGCGCCGACGGCACGGTCGGATGGGCAAAGGCACCGGGCGACTTGCCGGGCCTTACCGGGGCGTCGATCCAGTTGCGATCGAAGAAGGTGCGCGCGATCTCGGCCATCTCGGGCGAGAAGCGCTGATAGGCGGACAGTACGGTGTTCCTGGCCTCATCCCAGCCGATCACCGCCTGCGGCGTCTCCGGCAGTGGTGCGTTGCGATCCCAGTGGTTCATCACCTCCATGCCGAGCCACCGCGCCTTCATCGCGTAGTAGCGGTGCGACAGGCGCGGATAGGCCTCGCGCACCGCGGCGGCGAGCGCATCGACCACGCCGCGCTCGACACGGTTGGCGAGATGGCGTGAATCGGCAATGTCCTCGAGGCCGCGCCAGCGGTCGGATATTTCCTTGTCCTTGGCCAGCGTGTTGGTGATCAGCGTGAAGGTGCGCAAATTCTTGCGGAAGGTCGCGGCCAGCGCCTCGGAGGCGCGGCGGCGCACCTCGCCGTCGGCATCCTGCAAACGGTTGAGCGCCGGCTCGAGTGTCAATTCCTCACCATCGACGTTGAAGCGAAGGTCGGTCATCGTCTCGTCGAACAGACGGTTCCAGGCGCCGCGTCCGGTGATCGACTTCTCATGGAAAAGCTGCTCGACACGATCCTCGAGCTGGTAGGGCTTGTCCATGCGCAGGTCGAGCACCCAGGGCCGGTAGTGGCCGAAAGCGGGATCGCTAGCCAGCGCGTTTTCGATCGCTGCGTCATCGATCAGGTTCAGTTCGAGCGCGAAGAACAGAAGATGCGCACTGGCGTCGGTCATCCTCTCCTGGGTGTCGCCGTAGAGCTTGGCGCGCTGCGGGTCGGCGGTGTTGCCGGCGTAGACCAGGCCGGCATAGGAGACGATGCGGCCAATCAGTTCCTCCAGCGCCTCGTAGGCGACCAGCGCCTCGCCCAGCTTGCCGGCGCTGCCGCGCCCGGCCTCGGCGGCGAGCGTACCCTTCCAGCGGGTCTCGAAAGCGATCGCGTCGGTGGCGGCCCTGGCGATGTCGCGCTTCAGTTCCGGGGCTTCCATGCCGGCATAGAGGTCGGCAAGGTTCCATTCCGGCAGATCGCCAAGCTCGACCGCGCCCTGACCGGACGCTGGTGCCGCGAGCCGCCGACCAAACATCATGCGCATCGACATACCTTCTGTGAATCACGGAGTCAGAATCAAGGGGCAGAATCAGGGAGGACGGAGAAGCCGGTCAAATCCTAAGGAATTCGTTCACCGGGTTTTTTGAAACCTTGTTTAGAACCCTGTGCCAAGATGATCCATGGGGATTTCGGGCGCGGGCAAATCAAGACAGTCATGACAGGTTCCATACTCATAGTCGATGACGATCCCGTGCAGCGCCGGCTGCTCGAGGCTGCGGTGACGCGCTTTGGCCACCCGGCAATCGTCGTCGACGGCGGTGCCGCCGGCCTTGAAGTGCTCGACGGGCCAACGGCCCGCGACGTTTCGGTGGTGATCCTCGATCTCGTCATGCCCGGTCTCGACGGCATCGGCGTGCTGAAGGCGATGCGTGAACGCGACATCACCGTCCCGGTCATCGTCCAGACCGCCCAGGGCGGGATCGAAACCGTTGTGTCGGCGATGCGCCATGGCGCCTTCGATTTCGTCGTCAAGCCGGCCTCGCCCGACAGGCTGCAGGCGTCGATCGCCAATGCGCTCAAGGTCGAAGCGGTCGAGGGCGAGGTCAAGCGCACTTCGCGCAGGCGCGGCGGGCTGCTGACCTTCAAGGACATGATCACCCACAGCCCGGCCATGGACAGGGTGATACGGCTTGGCCAGAAAGCGGCCGCCTCCAACATCCCGATCCTGATCGAAGGCGAATCCGGCGTCGGCAAGGAACTGGTGGCACGCGCCATTCAGGGCAGCGGCGACCGCCGCACGAAGCCTTTCGTCACCGTCAATTGCGGCGCCATCCCCGATAATCTGGTCGAATCGATCCTGTTCGGCCACGAGAAGGGCTCGTTCACCGGCGCCACCGACAAACACACCGGCAAGTTCGTCGAAGCGCATACGGGCACGCTGTTCCTCGACGAGATCGGCGACTTGCCGCTCGACGTCCAGGTCAAGCTGTTGCGCGCCGTGCAGGAGGGCGAGGTCGATCCGGTCGGGGGGCGCTCGACCGTCAAGGTCGACATAAGGCTGATTTCGGCGACGCACCGCAACCTCCTGCAGCAGGTCAAGGACGGCAGGTTCCGCGAGGATCTGTTCTACCGGCTGAATGTCTATCCGATCCTCGTGCCGCCGCTGCGCGACCGCCGCGACGACATTCCGCATCTGGTCACGCATTTCATGGAGAAGGTGGCACCCGCCGACCCGCGCCATCGACTGCAAGGCATTTCGGCGCCGGCACTTGCCGTGCTGCAGGCCTATGACTGGCCCGGCAACATCCGGCAGCTGGAAAACGCCGTCTTCCGCGCTTCGGTGCTGTGTGAAGGCGACGTGCTCGATGTCGATGATTTTCCACAGATCCGGGCGCAGGTCGAAGGCACCGTCAATCTCGAAACGGATGTCGCCACGCCACCGTCGCTGGAACCTCGCGACGATGATATCCTGGCCGGCGAGGCAGCCTCGATGGCCGAGGCTGAACTGCCCCCCCGGCTTCAGCCTCGCTTCGGCACCCTGCGGGCGCTCGACGAACGTGGCAATGTGCGGGCGCTCGCCGACGTCGAACTCGAGATGATCAAGCTCGCCATCGACCATTACAACGGCCAGATGAGCGAAGTCGCGCGCCGCCTCGGCATCGGCCGCTCGACGCTTTACCGCAAGCTCAAGGAATACGGCATCGACCCGGAAACCGGCCGCGCGGAACGGCTGGCGTCCTAAATCGCGTTGTGTCGAACCGCATAGCCGCCGCGTGTCAGGTCACGTTCTCATGCATGTCGTTCGCCCCGAAACCGAAGCGCGGTTTGGGTAACGTGTATCGGACGCAAGGCCGGGACCAGCTTGCGATGCCAGAGTTTGTCCCGCTGTCAGCGGGTTTCGGCGGGAATATGGCAAGCCCGTGGACAGCTCTGTTCACGCATTAAGGCTAATGGTAACAGATCGTGTTCTGTCAAAAGCCGGAATCCTGATCTAAACCAGCGGTTTACCAAGAAACCTTGTGATCAATTTTTGACGGGATATCGCCATGGTGTTACCGCATTTCGGCTTCAATAAGCGATGATTAACCATTAGGATTGATATTCGGATGTGAAAACGACACGTCCGTTTGAGCAAATCCGGGGACAAACGGCAGCCTGCAAGGCCTTTTGATTTGAACAGGATCGAACGACTCACAAACGGGCGGTATCATCATCTGAGCGTCTGGCCGAGATGGCTGGCAGCGGTGATTGTCGCTTTTGGTTTTGTTGCCGCGGCCGCCACCGGCGCCCAGGCCGAAGTTCGTTCGCTGAAGCTCTACCACCTCCACACGCATGAGAAGGCGGAGATCGTCTACAAGCGCAATGGCCGCTACGATCCGGAGGGCTTGAGGAAGATCAACATCATCCTGCGCGACTGGCGCCGCAACGAGCCGACCAAGATGGATCCGCGCCTGCTGGACCTGGTCTGGGAGGCATATCGGGAAAGCGGCGCCACCGACTATATCCAGGTCGTCTGCGGCTACCGTTCGCCGTCGACCAATTCGATGCTGCGCAGCCGCAGCCGGGGTGTCGCCGAGAAGAGCCAGCATATGCTCGGCAAGGCGATGGATTTCTATATTCCCGGCGTGCCTCTGAAGAAGCTGCGCAACATCGGCCTGAAGATGCAGGGCGGTGGCGTCGGCTACTATCCGACCTCCGGTTCGCCGTTCGTCCATATGGATGTCGGCAATGTGCGCCATTGGCCCGGTATCAGCCGTCAGGAACTGGTCAGCCTGTTCCCCAACGGCAAGACGCTGCACGTGCCGAGCGACGGCCGACCGCTGCCCGGCTATGAACAGGCGCTCGCCTCCTACAAGTCCCGCAAGGGCTCCGGCACACCCAACATCGAACTGGCCAGTGCCGGTGGTAGCAGCAAGAAATCCGGCGGGTTCCTTTCCGCCTTCTTCGGCGGTGGCGGCGAGGACGAAGCCGATGACAGCGCCGATGTCGAGACCGCTTCGGCTGCCCCTGCGCCCAAGCCTAGAAACCTGAAGCCGGCGGCTGCGGCCGCCAAGAGCAGCAACCTGCCGGGCATCGCCATCGTCGCGCCCGAGAATGCGCAGCGCGCCAACATTCCGCAGATTGCCGACGAGCAGGCTCCGGAACCGGAAAAGGATACGCCGGAAACGATCATCGCCGCGCTGCCGGCCAAGGAGATTCCGCTGCCCGATTTCGCGCCGCGGCCGAAGGCCGATGTCGGCGCGCAGCCTGAGAATGTTCCGTTCGCCATGGCGGACGCGACTGCGACCACCGAACAGGCCGTGGCGACCGCGCAGGCGCCGGCGAACATGCCGTTCGGCAAGACTGATCCCGCCGCTGCTGCGGCGGCGGCCGATCCGGCGCAGGTTGCCGTCAACAACATCCCCTTGCCGACGTGGCGTCCTGAACGCACGCTTCCGGCTGATCTCGCACCGCCGCCCAGCAAGGATGTGCTGATGGCGTTGGCGGATACGGCCGAACAGGGCAAGACCGCGTCCGATGCGTTCTCGGTGCTGCCGACGGCGCGTCCCGAACCGGCCAAGCCGGACGCCGTCAAGGCCGTGCTCGACGAGGCCAATGCCCAGGTCGGCAATGCCGATGAATATAAGGTTGCGTCGCTGGCTGAAGAGCCGCGCTCGGCCTTCAATGATCCGTCTTATGTCGATGTCGCAACGCCACGTCAGGCCGTTGCTGCCCGTCCGGCCGGTTCCGATCCGGCCGCCGCGATCGGTGCCGGCGTGAAGACGACCCGCAAGGAAGCCAGGGCCACCGCCCGCGACCTGAAGCCCGGCCCCAAGGCCATGGTGGTCGCCGCGGCGCCCCAGGCCGCCCGTTGGGCGCTGACCAGCGGCGAGAACGTCGCCACCGCTTCGAGTGCGACGACGGCGCCGGGTTACGCCTACAACATCGTGCATACGCCGCCGAGCGAGGTCTATACGGCCGGCTTCCAGCCGAGCAACCAGGTGGCCGACGCCAACCGGTTCACCGGCAACGCCGTCAAGTTCATGTCGGTGGCCCGCTTCCAGACGAAATAGCCTGCTGGCCAGACGAGACAAAGCCGCGTCGGGCGACCAGCGCGGCTTTTTGCTGTCCGGGCGTGATGCATGCGGCACCCAACCCCGCGGATCACGCGCGACTGAACTTCTCGTGAAGCCGGAACGGCCCGGCTGTTTCCGGGTTAGCGTGGGTACGTTCCAACCCTGGGGATATTCATGAAGAAAATTCTACTGGCATCCGTTCTGGCATTGGTTGCAGCATCTGCCGCGATCGCTCCATCGCAAGCCGAAACCGTGATCATCAAGAATGGCAAGCATCACTGCAGGACCAAGCTGGTCACGCATTGGGTGCACCATCACAGGGTGACCGAGAAGGTCAAGGTCTGCCGCTAATCCGGAACCGATGGGATCCGGGAGAATTGGCCCGGTCGACGAGAGTCGGCCGGGCTTTTCATGTGCCAGCCGACGCAGTGCTTACGGCTTGGTTCCGAGCGCTTTAGTCGATTTCCAGCGTGGCTGCTTCGCCCTTGGCCAGAAGCCGGGCGGCGTCGCGCGCCGGCGGCAGTCCGAAATGGCGCGCGTATTCCCGGCTGAACTGGGACGCGCTTTCATAGCCGACGGCAAAGGCGACACGCGTGGCGCTTCCCGGCTCCGCGATCAGCAGATGACGAGCCTCCAGCAGACGCACCTGCTTCTGATACTGGATCGGGCTCATGGCGGTCGCCGCCTTGAAATGGCGATGGAACGAAGCATTGCTCATATGCGCGAGTTCGGCCAGTTCCGTCACGTCGATGGGTTCGTTGTAATGTGCTCGTATCCAGGCGGTGGCGCGGCGTATCTGTGACAGGCGGCCATCGGCGTGCGCGAGCTGCCGCAACTTCACTCCTTGCGGACCCTGCAGCAAGCGGAATGCGATCTCGCGTTCGAGCATGGGCGCGAGCACGGGAATTTCGGTTGGCCGGTCGAGCAGCCGCAGCATGCGGCGCCATGCATCGAGCAGTTCGTCATCGGCCCGGTTGGTCACGAAGCCGTCGCCGTCGACCGCCGGCTTGTGGTCGATGATCAGGGCAGCGATCAGCCCGACATCGAGAGCGAAGGCGATGGCCGTGTAAGGACGGGCGCTGCTCGCCTCGATGAGCTGACTGGTGGCCGGCGTCTCCACCGCATAGACGAAATAGCTGCCGGCGCCATAGCGAAGCGTGCGGTCACCGACCAGCACTGTCTTCGCCCCCTGCAGCACGAACAGCGCCGTCGGCTGGCAAAGCTCGGGCAGCGGCGGGGTCGCAACCTCGCTGCGGCCGATCGTGACGCGCGGGATCGCCGTTTTCGTGCGCCGCCCATGCGCATGGCGGCCGGCGATGCCGATCAATTCCTGCAAAACCTCTTCCATTCTTCAGCATCGCCGATCCGTGCGGCCTACGCAACCGGTTGAGAGGATTAGGCAAGAGGACGCGAGTATCCGGCGCGCGAAACCGGCCGAGGCACGTCATCTCTGGGTCACCAAAGAAGGAGACATCGATATGACGACGCAGAGGAATGCGCTGGTCACCGGCGCCAACAAGGGTATCGGCCTCGAGACCGCTCGCCGGCTGGGGACAAAAGGGTTCAAGGTCTGGCTCGGCGCCCGCGATGCCGAGCGCGGGGAGGCCGCGGCAAAGGCGTTGCGCAACGAAGGGCTCGACGTCAAATGGCTCGAGCTCGACGTCGCCAGCGACGACAGCGTGGCGAGCGCGGCCAAGACCCTGACAGCGCAGGTATCCAGCCTCGACGCGCTGGTCAACAATGCCGGCATTGCCCCCGGCTATGTTGATGCGCTGGGACCGGACGGCCGCTACGAACGGCCGCCGAGCCGCGAGGATGTCACCGATATGAAGGCCACCTATGACGTCAACGTCTTCGGCCCGGTTCGCGTCACCCAGGCATTCCTGCCGCTGCTCCTGGCATCGCCCGTCGCCCGCATCGTCATGGTCAGCAGCTACCTCGGCTCGATCGCGCGGGCCGCCGGCAACAGCCAGTCGCCCAATGTGATGAGCTATGGCAGCTCGAAAACAGCGCTTAATGCCATCACCGTGGCCTTCGCCCGGGAACTCTCGCCGCGCGGCATCATGGTCAACGCCGCCGCTCCCGGCTACACCGCGACGGACCTCAATGCGCATAGGGGCGGGCGTACGGTGCAGCAGGCTGCCGGGATCATCGTGCAATTGGCGACGCTGAAGGCGGGCGGGCCCACCGGCGGCTATTTCGATGAGAACGGTCCGCTGCCCTGGTGATCGGTTATTTCCTGAGCTTGCTCGCTTCACGTGCAAGCGATTCGATCTCGTCCCACTTGCCCGCCTTGACCATGTCGTCGGGCGCGACCCAGGAACCGCCGACGCAGATGACATTGGGCAGGCCGAGGTAGTCGGCGGCATTCTTGCCGGTGATGCCGCCGGTCGGGCAGAATTTGACATCGGCGAGCGGCGAGGCGAAGGCCTTCAGCGACGCGATGCCGCCCGACTGCTCGGCCGGGAAGAATTTCAGGAAGCGCAGGCCTGCCTCGCGCGCGGCCATGATCTCGCCAGGCGTGATGGCGCCGGGCAGCAACGGGACGGCGCTGTCTTTCGCCGCGGCCAGAAGCTGGCTGGTGATGCCGGGGCTGACAATGAATTTCGATCCAGCGGCCGCCGCTTCGCCGAACTGGCGGGCGTCGAGAATGGTGCCGGCACCGACAATGGCGTCCTCGACTTCGGCCGCCACGCGGCGGATCGCTTCCAACGCATCGGCGGTCCTCAGCGTGATCTCGATCGCCGGCAGGCCGCCACGTGCCAGGGCGCGGGCCAGCGGCACCGCATCGGCAACATTGGCGATCTTCAGCACCGGTATGACCGGCTGGCCATTGAGGAGCGACAGGAGTTTTTCGGTCTTGCTGGGCATCTGTCTCTCCGTATCCTAAGCGCGTCGCATGAATCCGTCTCGGCGTGGCGCGCTCCTAGTTCATTTCAACCGATTAGCAGACGGGTGTTTGCCTGTCCACGAAACCGGTCGCGTCGCGATGTCACGCGCTGTGGGACAGCTTATCGGCTCTTCCCCGACAGGGCCATGACAGTCACCAAAGCCCGTTTCACCTTGAAACAGCATTTACGAGCGTCTAGTTGCTCTGGCAATGACACCGCCCACATCAACCCAACCCATCCGCGTCGCCGCGCTCTACCGGTTTGCCCGGCTCGATGCCTTTGACGAGCTGCGCGCGCCGCTCGCCGCCTTCTGTTGCGGCCGTGGCATCAAGGGCACGCTGCTCCTGGCGCGTGAAGGCATCAACGGCACGGTCGCGGGCAGCGCAGCAGCGATCGTTGAACTGATCGACTATATCGAAGCCATCGACGGACTGGCGGGCCTCGAGGTCAAGCACAGCGGTGCCGCGGAAATGCCCTTCCACCGCATGAAGGTGCGGCTGAAGCGCGAGATCGTCACCATGGGCATCGAGACCATCGACCCGGCGACGAGCGCCGGCACCTATGTGGCACCGGCCGATTGGAACGCGCTGATTTCCGAGCCCGACACGATCGTCATCGACACGCGCAACGCTTACGAAGTTTCGATCGGCACCTTCAAGGGCGCGGTCGATCCGGCGACCGCGAGCTTTCGCGAATTCCCGGCCTGGGTGGAAGCGCACCGAGCCGAGCTCGAAGGCCGCAAGGTGGCGATGTTCTGCACCGGCGGCATTCGCTGCGAAAAGGCGACGGCCTATGTGAAGTCGCTCGGTTTCGAGGACGTATTCCACCTCAAGGGCGGCATTCTCAAATATCTAGAGGAGGTTCCGGCCGAGCGGAGCCTGTGGCAAGGCGAGTGCTTCGTCTTCGACGAGCGGGTTTCCGTTTCGCACGGCCTCGCCCAGGGAGACGCGGAACTCTGCCGTGCTTGCCGCCATCCGCTGACGGCAAGCGAGCTGGCGTCGCCGAAATATGCAGCCGGTATCTCGTGCCCGCATTGCTTCGATGCCCGGTCGGACGAGGACCGTCAGCGTTATGCCGAGCGCCAGCGGCAGGTCGAGCTCGCCGAGGCGCGGGGCAAGGGGCCGCATATCGGGTCCTGACCCGGGGTCCGGAACCGCGGCAAAGCGGCGGCCTGTCATTGCAATGTCAAGTTCCGGGACCTACGTCTTCGGCGTTCGAAACCTGCCCGTTCGGCCGGGCGCATGCTGGAGGCACTGAATGTTCGATCCCAAGAAGCTTCTCGACGATCTGCTCGGCTCGCAAATTCCCGGCACCAGCGGCACCGTCCGCGACAAGGCGGGCCAGGCTGTGCAGATGGCCAAGGACAATCCGCTTGCGGCTGGCGCGCTCGCGGCCGTGCTGCTCGGGACCGGCGCCGGGCGTCAGGTGACCGGCACCGCGGTTAAGCTCGGTGGCCTGGCCGCGATCGGCGGTCTCGCCTACAAGGCTTACCAGAACTACAAGGCCGGCAATGCTCCGGAGCAGGCGCCCGCGGCCGGCGAACCGGAATTGCTGCCGCCGCCCAAGGACACCGCCTTCCACCCGTCGCAGGCGCCGCAAGGCGAGGATGAGTTCACGCTGACGCTCGTTCGCGCGATGATCTCGGCGGCCAAGGCCGACGGCCATGTCGACGATGAGGAGCGCAAGAAGATCGCCGGCAAGCTCAGCCTTGCGGGCATCGGCACCGATGCCGAGAAATTCCTGATGGCGGAGCTGCAAAGCCCGCTCGACCTCGACACGCTGGTCGCAGGTGCCCAGACCGATGCGCAGAAACTCGAACTCTACACCGCATCGCGCCTCACCATCGATCCCGACACACGCGCCGAGCGCGGCTATCTCGACCTGCTGGCCGGCCGGCTCGGCTTGCCGGACGCGCTGGTCGACCATGTCGAGGCGACGGTTTCGGCGGCCCAGGTTCCGGCTACAAAGGTCGGGACCTCCCCCAACCCGCGCTGGTAGGCCAAAACGGCACAGAGAGCCCGTTTACCTTTCGTTAACTCAGCAAGCGCATGATTCTACACAGTCGAATCGGCTTTTCCTCCTCCCAAGCCCGGTTCAGATCAGGGCGGTCGCCAATGACCGCCCTTTTTGTCGGCCCCTGCCGGGCTTCCTCCGAAAACGGATTCCAACTTTTCAAGGGCATGCCCTGGCGGCCGCGCTTGCCATCGCTGCCGTCATTTGCGATGCCTTCTGCCGAGCAAAATCCCTGAAAATCAGTCAGGCGCGCGCGGCGCTGCCGGAGGATATCTGTCATGACCGAGCAAAAAACCGCCATCGTCACGGGCGCCGGGACGGGTATCGGCAAGAGCGTTGCCACGGCACTGCTCAAGACCGGTTGGAACACCGTGTTCTGCGGACGCCGCAAGTCGGTGCTGGATGCCGCCATCGCCGAGGCCGGCCGGACCGAGGCCAGGGCGTTGGCGGTTGCCTGCGACATCAGCAAGGCCGGCGAGGTCGACGATCTGTTCGAGACGGTGGCGGAGGCCTTCGGCCGCGTCGATCTGCTCTTCAACAATGCCGGCATGGGTTACAAGTCTACGCTGATCGACGAGATCCCGGTCGAGGTCTGGAACGATATCGTCGGCGTCAATCTCACCGGTTCGTTCCTGTGCGCCCGCGCCGCTTTTGGCGCCATGCGCAAGCAGCGGCCGATGGGCGGCCGCATCATCAACAACGGCTCCGTGTCGGCCTATGCGCCGCGACCGGGCTCGGTGCCCTATACGGCGACCAAGCATGCCATCACGGGACTGACGAAGACGCTGGCGCTCGACGGACGGCCCTATGACATCGCTTGCGGCCAGATCGACATCGGCAACGCTCTGACCGACATGGCGCAGCCGATGACCGTCGGCGTGCCGCAGGCCAACGGCTCCATCGCCGCCGAAGCGGTAATGGATGTCCAGCGAGTTGCCGACGCCGTCGTGCACATGGCGAGCCTGCCGCTCGACGCCAATGTGCTGTTCATGACCGTCATGGCGACCAAGATGCCGTTCGTCGGGCGCGGTTGAGCGGCGGGCACCGGCGGGGCTTTCGCCACCTCATTTTCCCGCCAGCGGCACGCCTGGCTTGAACAGCAGAATGGGCCTGATCTCGTAGACGGCGGTCGGATTGACGCGGCGAAGGTCGCGGGCGATCGCGATTGCCGCTTCCCTCGTGGCGCAGTCGACGACATAGAGGCCGAGCAACTGTTCCTTGGTCTCGGCGAACGGGCCGTCGATGATCACGCCGTCGCTGGGGCCGCGCAGGGTGCAGGCATCCTGTGTCGCTCCCAGGCGCGCGGACGGTCCAAGCGTGCCTTCCTCATGAAGCCGGGTGTTGATCTTGAGCAGCTCGGCCATCAGCGCCGCATCTTCCTGCGGCGTCAGGGCCTTGATCGCGTCTTCCACGTGATAGGCAAGGATTGCATAAAACATCTAGGGCATCCCGGTTCGATCCTGATCTCAGGACCGTAACCGTTCCCGACATAGACGCACAGTCTTGGCCGTGATCCTCCGGACGGATCATGACATCGACATGGCGGGTCCGGCCGCAAGCCATCCGAAAATGGCTCCGGCCTGCTTTGAGGTCTACTTTGCCAGGAACGCCCCGATCCGCTCCAGCGCGCGCAAGATGTTCTCCTCGGAATTGGCGTAGGAGAGCCTGACATAGCCTTCGCCGAGAATGCCGAAATCGGGGCCGCCGATCAGCGCCACGCCGGCGTCATCGAGCAGCGCCGAGGCCAGCTTCTTTGCCTTCCAGCCGGTCTTCGACACGTTGGGGAAGGCGTAGAATGCGCCCTTGGGCGTGATGCAGGAAATGTTTGGCAAGGCGTTCAGTCCCTCGACCACGACCTTCCTGCGGCGGTCGAAGGCGCGCATCATCGTGTCGACGTCGTCCTGCGGTCCGTCGATGGCGGCGATGCCGGCGAACTGGCTCGGCGCGTTGACGCAGGACCAGCAATTGACCGCCAGCTTGCGCACCTTGTCGTAGAGATGGGCGCCCTTGTCGCCGTTCGGCCAGATCGACCAGCCCATGCGCCAGCCGGTCATCGCCCAGGTCTTGGACCAGCCATTGAGCACGATCAGCCGGTCGCGGATCTCGGGATAGCCGAGCAGCGAGCAATGCGTCTCGCCGTCATAGGTCATGACGTCGTAGATCTCGTCGGAGAGGATCGCGACATCAGGATGCTTCTCCAGTCCCTTGACCAGCTTTTCGATCTCGGCACGCGGCGTGACGCCGCCGGTCGGGTTGGCCGGCGAATTGAGGATCAAGAGCCTGGTCTTCGGGGTGATCAGCGCCAGCGTTTCTTCCGCCGAGAAGGCAAAGCCGTTTTCCTCGCGCATCGGCACGGGAATGGGGGCCGCACCGGTGAATTCGATCATCGAGCGGTAGATGGGAAAACCGGGATCCGGATAGAGGATCTCCGCGCCGGGTTCGCCGAACATCAGGATGGCGGCGAACATGGTCGGCTTGCCGCCAGGCAGAATCATCACTGTCTCGGGCGAGACCTCGACGCCCGTGGTGATCAGCGTGCGGCGAACCACTGCTTCGCGCGTTGCCAGAAGCCCGTTGGCAGGCGTGTAGCCGTGGTGGCCGTCACGCAGCGCCTTGATCGCCGCCTCGACGATATGCTGCGGCGTCTTGAAGTCCGGCTGGCCGATGCCGAGATTGACGATGTCCCGGCCCTGTTGGGCAAGTGCTGTCGCCCTCGCGAGCACCGCGAAGGCATTTTCCTCGCCGAGACGGTCGAAGGCCGAAATCGTGTGGAGCATTTTTCCCGTCCGTGTGGTTCTTGCTGTGGGGTCGTGTTTTTGTGAGCTTCGGCCCGCAAAAGTCAAACGGATTGGAGTCTTCGGTGTCGGAAAATCTCGCGAATTGGCAGCCACGCCCGCGTCCGGAGCGCAAGGCGATCGACGGCCGCTATGTCCGGCTTGAACCGCTGAGCGCCGCAAGGCACGGCGATGGGCTCTATGAAGCGTCTTCCGTGTCCGATATCGACGGCCGCTTCGCCTGGCTGCCCGATTACCCGCCGGAAACCCGTGCGGCATTCCAACCCTGGCTGGACAAGGTCGAGGCCAGCGAGGATCCACTGTTCTTTGCCGTCATCGACAAGGCCAGCGGCAAGGTCGCCGGACGCCAGACGCTGATGCGCATCGATCCCGCTTACGGCGTCATCGAGATCGGCAACATCTATTGGGGGCCGCTGATCTCGCGCAAGCCGGGCGCGACGGAAGCGCAGTTCCTGTTCATGAAATACATTTTCGACGAGCTCGGCTACCGCCGCTACGAATGGAAGTGCAACAACCGCAACGAGCCGTCGAAGCGGGCGGCGGAACGGTTCGGTTTCAAGTTCGAGGGCATTTTCCGACAGCACCTCATCGTCAAGGGTGAAAACCGCGATACTGCATGGTATTCGATCATCGACAAGGAATGGCCGGCCTTGCGCCAAGCGTATGAGGCGTGGCTTGATCCGGCCAATTTCGATGGCGACGGCCAGCAGACGCGGCGGCTCGAGGATTTTCGCTCGCAGTTCGGGGCGTGAGCTGAATTCGGGGCTCAACGGGAGTTTGCCATTTGGCGCATACGCATTCCCACGACCACAGCGGCCATGATCATGGCAGCGGCGCTCACGTGCATGGCTCTACCGACAAGAAGCGTGTGCTGGTCGCGGCCTGCCTGACGGCGGGCTTCATGGTGGCGGAAGCGCTTGGCGGTCTCTTCACCGGGTCGCTGGCGCTGCTGGCGGACGCCGGCCACATGCTTGCCGACGCCATCGCGCTCGGCCTTGCCTGGTATGCCTTCCATCTGGCGGGACGGCCGGCAACGGGCCAGCTCACCTATGGCTTCGGCCGGGTCAAGACCCTTGTCGCCTACACCAACGGCATCGCCATCTTCATTATCGCGCTGTGGATTGTATACGAGGCATGGGACCGCCTGCTCACACCGGCGCCGGTGCTGGGCGGGCCGATGCTGGTGGTGGCGATCCTCGGCCTGCTGGTCAATCTCGGCTCCTTCCTGGTGCTGCATGGCGGCGACCGCGAGAGCCTCAACATGCGCGGCGCCATCCTGCACGTGCTGGGCGACCTGCTTGGCTCGGCGGCGGCGATCGTGGCGGCACTGGTGATCCTGGCGACCGGCTGGACGCCGATCGACCCGATCCTTTCGGTGCTGGTCTCGCTGCTGATCTTGTCGACGGCCTGGTCGCTGATGCGCGCCGCCGCCCACGTCCTGCTGGAGGGCGTGCCGCCAACCCTCGACCGGGATGTGGTTGCCAAGGACCTTGAAACGACGATCCCGGGCGTGCGCGAAGTGCACCACATGCATGTCTGGTCGCTCGATGGGTCAAGCAACATGGCGACGCTGCATGCCTGCCTAGACGATGGCGTCGATGCACACCGCGCCGTCAGCGCCATCAAGAAGCGGCTTGCCAGCGAGCACGGCATCAGCCATGCCACCGTGGAGCCGGAATTCGGCCAATGCGCCGATGATAGCCACGACCATGATCACGAGCACGAGCATGACGCGGCCGCCCATCACGGCCACCATCACTAGGCCCGATCGATGACCATTGATCGGCCCTGTCTCAGGAGTTTTCCAGCTTTGAAACCCAGCCCGACGAACGACCGCCGCTCCGGTGCGGCATGATGGACCGTGACACGCGCAATGCGGCCATCGCGGCGGTCTGGATCATGCTGCTGTTCGGCATTGCCGCCTTCTACCTGCCGACGGTGATGCTGGCACTCGGAAGTTTTTCGACCGTGCTGGCCGGTATCTTCGGCACTGTCTTCGTGCTGGCGTTTTTCCTCGTGTTCTGGCTGCGCGCGCGCAGCCAGCGCAAAAATCAGGGCAAGTAAGGGAATTTCGATATGCGAATTCTGATCACTGGCGCCGCAGGCATGGTCGGCCGCAAGCTCATCGCGCGGCTGGCCAAGGACGGCCAGCTTAACGGCAAGACGATCACCGCCCTCGATCTGCATGACATCGTGCCGCCGCAGGCCCCGGCCATGGATGGCATCAGCATCAACACGCATACCGGCGACCTTGCCGAGGCAGGTGCCGCTGAAAGCCTGGTCGCGTCGCGCCCCGACGTCGTCTTCCATCTTGCCGGCATCGTGTCGGGCGAGGCGGAAGCCAATTTCGATCTCGGCTACCGCGTCAACCTCGACGGCACGCGCGCCCTGTTCGATGCCATCCGGCTTGCGGGTTTTGCGCCGCGCGTGGTCTTCACCTCGTCGATCGCGGTGTTCGGAGCGCCGTTCCCGGAGGTCATCCCGGATGAATTCCATCCGACGCCGCTGACCTCCTACGGCACGCAGAAGCAGATGAGCGAAGCGCTGCTCGCCGACTATTCCAGGCGCGGCTTCTTCGACGGCATAGGTATCCGCCTGCCGACGATCTGTGTGCGGCCCGGCAAGCCGAACAAGGCGGCCTCCGGCTTCTTCTCCGGCATCATCCGCGAACCGCTGAGCGGCCATCAGGCGATCCTGCCGGTGCCCCGTTCGGTCGTGCACACCCATGCCAGTCCGCGCTCCGCGGTGAACTTCCTGATCCATGCTGCAGGGATCGACGGTGCTGTCGTCGGGCCGCGCCGCAACCTGACCATGCCTGGCGTCGCCGTCACCGTCGGCGAGCAGATCGAGGCGCTGGAGCGCATCGCCGGGCCGAAGACGGCAGGCCTGATCCGCGAAGTGCCCGACGAGACGATCTGGGCGATCGTTAAGGGCTGGCCGACCCGCTTCGAGGCAAGACGCTCACGAGAACTCGGCTTCAGCGCCGAGAAGAGTTTTGACGAGATCATCCAGGCCCATATCGAGGATGAACTGGGCGGCAAGATTCCCGGCTAGGAGTTTGCCATCCCCCATCTCATTCTTATGGGATGGAGATGGTCTAGACGCTGCCGGTCAGGCTCGCCGACAAAAGCAGCAGTCCGAACAGGAAGACAAAGGCGGCGCCGCCGATCTCGACGATCGAATGGATGCGGTTTCCCATGCGGCCGTCGCCGGCGAAATACACCGCCCAGTTCTTGGCGGTCACGGCAAGCGTCGCCAGTGCCGAGACGGTGATGGCGGTGCCTAGCGACATTGCCAGCACCGACAGCAGGCCGCCGAGCCAGAGCCCGTTGAGCAGCGCGAAGCTGAGCACGATCAGCGCGCCGGAGCAGGGGCGGATGCCGACGGCCGCCACCGCCGACCAGGCGGTGCGCCAGTCGAAGCGGTCGCCCGACAGCAGCGCCGGATCGGGCGCATGCGAGTGGCCACAGGTTTCGCAGACCTCGCCCGCCGCGTGATCGTGATGCGCGTGGTCGTGTGTGCCGTGATCATGATGGTGGTCATCCGCGCCATGGTCATGATGGTCGTGCGAATGGTCATGAACGTGGTTGTGATCATCATGCACCTGCAGCGCGTGCGAATGAGCATGCGCCGAATGGCTGTGCGCGGCATGCGAATGACCGGCATGCGAATGGCTCCCATGAGAATGGTCCGCATGAGAATGGCCCGCATGGGAATGGCCCGCATGAGCCGCAGAAAGGCTGTAGGCAGGCGCTCCGCCGAACAGGCGCAGGATGGACGGGCCGAGCTTGCGCCACAACAGCCAGGCGCCGAACAGGGTGACCAGGGCAAAGCTCATGATCTCCATGAACCAGGCCGCGTCAGTCATCGAGATGGTGGTGCCGCGCAGGACGAAATAGGCGAGCAGCATGACCGCGATCGCCGTCAGGCCCTGCAGCAGGGCCGAGACGAAGGACAACAGGATGCCGCGCCGCAGCGCCACTTCATTGGCGACCATGTAGGACGAGATCACCGCCTTGCCGTGGCCGGGGCCGGCGGCATGGAAAATGCCATAGGCGAAGGACAGGCCGATCAAGATCCAGATTTTGCTGCCATCCTGGCGCATCGCCTTCATGGCGCCGGCAAGAGCGCGGTAGAATTCCTGCTGCCGCAGGTTGATCCACATCAGGATGTGGGCGAACGGACCGGTGGTCGGCGCCATGCCGTCATTAACGCCGATGCCAAGTGAACTCTGGGCGTGCGCGGCGTTGGCGAAATGCATCGCGGCAAAGGCGAGGGCCAACAGGCCGAATGCCAAACGCAGGGACGGTTTCGTCACCGGCTTCATCCTTCTGGCTGACAGGTCAGTTCGAGCTTGGTGGCAAAGATCTTGCTCATGTCGGTGCCTGTCGGGTCGTTGAAGAAGGCATCCGTCAGTGTCTTCTGGTTTTCCTTGATGGCCTCATCCGGATCCGGACGGATCACCTTGCTGGTGCAATTCGACGGCAGGCCTTCAACCGTGATGTTGGAATCCTCGGTGAAGTCGATCGCCGTGTAGAAAGTCGGATCATAGACGCCGATGTCGATCGTGCCGGTCAGCTTGATCGGCGCCTTGGGTTCGGACTCGAACAGGATGATCAACTGGTCGTTGTCGAAATTGGCCATCAGGTGTGGAGGCGGCACCATCGTCACGTCCTTGCCGTTTTGCGTGACGAGCTGGAAATAATTGAATTCGGCCAGAGAGGCATGAACGGTGTCGGCGACATCCTTCAGCTCCTTGTCGTCAAGCTTCAGGTCCGAGTTCTTGTCGAACTCCATCATGACAGTACTCGAAAACAGGTCGTCGAAGCGCCAGAGATGGCGCAGCGCTTTCACACTTTGGTGATCCGGGGACAGGATCACGTCGAGCCGCGCCTCGGCGAAGACGTGCGGATGCACATAAGCCGGTCCCGTGGCGGCAAAGGTCGCCACCAAGGCCGAAGCCAGTGTGATTGCGTGCCGCTTGAGATGCATTCCCGGTCGCGATTCCCTTGGCCTTGGAGAGGAACCGAAGGTCACCAGAAAGGGGGCGAAATTGGGACCGCCAGTGCGTGTCACCCAAAAGTGTGCTTCGGTTTTGGGGGAATGACACGCACGAGACTCAAAGCGTGTCACCCAAAAGTGTGCTGCGGTTTTGGGGGAATGACACGCACGAGACTCAAAGCGGGTCACCCAAAAGTGCGCAGCGGTTTTGGGACTACGACACGTACGCAACAACAAGCCCGGGCAGGTCAAGCGACCTCACGCGTCCTGAACCACTGCACCAGGAAGTCGACGAAAACGCGGACCTTGGCCGGCAGGTAGCGGCGGTGGGGGTAGACGGCGAAGATGCCGCCGCCGGAAAGGATGCGGTCATCGAGCACCGTCACCAGCCGGCCGCTGGCAAGATCAGGCCCGGCGATGAAATCCGGCAGGATGCAAAATCCGAGTCCCGATACGGCGGCAGCCCGCGCTGCCATCGGGCTGTTGACCTCGATCGGGCCTGACACAGCGACGCTCAGCTGATCGTTGTTGTCGCCCTTGAACGGCCAGTTGTTCAGTCCGCGGCCATTGGTGTCGACGATGCATGGCATGTGACCGAGATCCTGCGGCCGCGTCGGCATGCCGTGCTTGGCGATCAGTTCGGGCGAGGCGCAGAGTTTTATCGAAAACGGAGCCAGCCGCCTGGCGATCAGCGACGAATTCTCCAGGCGCGAGATGCGCACCGCGAGGTCGAAACCTTCCTCGACCAGGTCGACGAAGCGGTCGTCAAGCTGGATGTCGAGAACGATGTCGGGGTGCTGCTTGGCGAAGTCGATCAGCGACTGGCCGATCGGTGCGTCGGCGAAGGTGCGCGGTGCTGACACCTTGATCCTGCCGCGCACGTCGCCGGAGGATTCGCGCACGGCGTCCGCCAGGCTGTCGACCTCGCGCACGATCTCCGAGGCGCGCCGGTAATAGGTGTGGCCGGCCTCGGTCATCGAGAATTGACGCGTGGTGCGGTTGAGCAGCAGAGCGCCGAGTTCGTCCTCCAGTTCGCGCACATATTTTGACAGCAGCGCCTTGGAACGGCCGATCTTGCGCGCCGCCGCCGAAAAGCCCTCGGCCTCGACGACGTCGATGAAGGCGCGCATGCGGGTCAGTGTGTCCATGGTTCAGGCCTTTTGTGCTGCGTCGAGAAGTTTTCGGCCGAGCCGTATCAGGGCAACGTCGCTGCCGGAAGGGCCAAGCAGCGACAGGCCGAACGGTGCGCCGGCGACGGAGCCGATGGGCAAGGTGATCTGTGGAAAGCCTGAGAGCCCGGCGAGGCACAGAAGATGCAGGGCTCGCTCGCGATAGGCCTGGAACTGCTCCGGCGTCGAGTCGACATAGGGTGCCGGGCCCGGCACCGTCGGCAGGACAAGGAAGCCATCCTTGCCAAGCAGGGCGCCGAGTTCGCCGCGAAAGGTCAGGCGACGCACCTTCTCCGCCTGCGCTGTGCGGTCATCGACGGCACGGCCAAAACCGAAACGCTCCTCGACGCCGGGGCCAAGGTCGCGCTCGCCGCTGGTGATCCAGTCGCCATGCACGCCCCAGGCTTCCTTGGCCTGCAGCCGGCGAAAGCACCAGTAGAGTTCATCCGGGGAAGAGGAGAAGTACGTCGTCGGCGTCGCCAGCGTACCGAAAACCGCGCCCGCCAGTGCCTTCATCCTGGTATATTCGGCCAGCGCGGGGCGCGCCACCATCTCGTCCAGCCAGGTGAGCGACAGTGGGCGGTCCAGCGAATGCTGGTGAGGGTCGCGGCCGAGCAGCAGCTTGCCGACGGTCTCGTAGGTCTCGATGTCGTCGGCGAACCAGCCGAAGGTGTCGAAGCTTGGCGCCAACTTCATCGTGCCATCGAGCGAAATGCGGCCATGCGTGGTGCGCAGCCCGATCAGCCCGCAAAAACTAGCCGGCGCGCGGATCGAGCCGCCAGTGTCGGAGCCGGTGGCAATGTCTGCAAGCCTGCCCGCCACCGCCGATGCCGAGCCCGACGAGGAGCCGCCGGTGACGCGGTCGGGAGCCGCGGGATTCACCGGAAACGGAAAATGCGCGTTCTGGCCGAACAGCGCGAAGGCAAGCTCGTCGGTCTGGGTCTTGCCGGCGAAGCGCGCGCCGGCATCGAGGATCGTCTGCACGGTGGGCGCCGTGCGCGAGGCGGCCTGGCCCTCGGCGAACTTCCGCAAATTGCCACAGCCGGTGCGGTAGCCGGCAACATCGTAGATGTCCTTGACCGCCAGCCGCAGGCCGGCGAGCGGGCCGAGTTCGGCGTGCGCCACCGGCATCTGGCGAAGATCGAGAAAGGCGTTGAAGGGGCCGTGCGTGCCTGTCATCGTTCGATATCCGGATACGGTTTTCCCAACATTGTTCGATGCCGGAATTTTTACAACCTGCGATACGATTTTTATTGATTGTGAAACCCTTCGCCCCTATATCGCGCTTGCCCAAAGTCGCACGTGCCTGTGGGTGTCCGCCGGTCCTCGAATGGTGAGGGAAATCGGTAAGGTAACTGGAGCTAACCCCTCCAGTCGGTTTAGCGGCCAACCGCCAGACCGAGGACACCTTGAAGCAACGACGGTGCGGGCCTTTCTGGTTCTCTGCCGGTTGTCCAAAGACCGGGGTTACTGAAGAGGCACACCTTCATTGCCGGCAGTGCGGAACGGGGTTCTCCCAATCCAAGCCAAGGCAGACAAAGCGAACCGAAGCCGGGCAAGGCTAGGTTCATCGCCGCGAGACGGCGTTTCATGGTTCCGGGGTCTCCACCGGCTGGTTCCATGGAATTTTCGTCCCGCCTTTGTTTGACCGCGTGTTCGCGAGGCCGACAGCCCGCGTCCGCACCCTTGTGCGCGCCGAAAGGCGTGATGGAGAAACCCGATGGCTACTCAGCGCATTCTCGACTTCCTCGCCACCCGACGTCCGTCCGGCCCCTGCCTCGTCGTCGACCTCGATGTCGTGCGCGACAATTTCCGCGCCTTCGAGAAGGCGCTGCCCGATTCCAAGATCTACTATGCGGTGAAAGCAAACCCGGCGCCGGAAATCCTGCGCCTCCTTGCTGCGATGGGCTCGTCCTTCGACACCGCTTCCGTTGCCGAAGTCGAGATGGCGATGGACGCGGGTGCGCCCGCGGACCGCATCTCCTTCGGCAACACCATCAAGAAGGAGCGTGACATCGCACGCGCCTACCAGCTCGGCATCCGCCTGTTCGCGGTCGACTGCGTCGAGGAGGTCGAGAAGATCGCCCGCGTCGCTCCCGGCGCGCGCGTGTTCTGCCGCGTGCTGACCGACGGCGAAGGCGCCGAGTGGCCGCTGTCGCGCAAGTTCGGCTGCGTGCCTGCCATGGCCGTCGACGTGCTGCGTCATGCCAAGGGCCTTGGCCTCGATGCCTACGGCGTGTCGTTCCACGTCGGCTCGCAGCAGACCGACCTGACCGCCTGGGACCGTGCGCTGGCCGACGCCAAGAAGGTGTTCGCCACGCTGGCCGAGGAAGGCATCGTGCTCAAGATGGTCAATATGGGCGGCGGTTTCCCGACCCGTTACCTCAAGGACGTGCCCGTGGCACAGGCCTACGGCCAGGCGATCTTCTCGGCGCTGCGCAAGCATTTCGGCAACGCGCTGCCCGAGACCATCATCGAGCCGGGTCGCGGCATGGTCGGCAATGCCGGTGTCATCAAGTCGGAAGTCGTGCTGATCTCCAAGAAGGCCGACAATGACAATGTGCGCTGGGTGTTCCTCGACATCGGCAAATTCGGCGGCCTCGCCGAGACCATGGACGAGGCGATCCGCTATCCCCTCGTCACCCGCCATGACGGCTCGGAGACCGCGCCTTGCGTGCTCGCCGGCCCGACCTGCGATTCGGCCGATGTAATGTACGAGAAGACGCCGTATCCGCTGCCCTTGTCGCTGACCATCGGCGACGAGGTGCTGATCGAAGGCACCGGCGCCTACACGACCACCTACTCGGCGGTCGCGTTCAACGGCTTCGAGCCTCTCCGATCCTACGTGATCTGACGGCACTTTCTCAGCGCATTTTCGAACGGCGAACCGGACACAACTTCGCCTGAAAATGCGCTGAGAGCCGGTCAGATCATCCCAGGTGGGCGCTTGTCGTCCACCCGGGTCTCGCTTGTGGAACAGATCTCCGCTCGTGAAGGATTGCGGAAATGGAAATGTCAGTTGAAATCGTAGCTCATGCGCCGGCCTTCTCCATGGTCGCCGAAACCGCCGCCGACATAGCTGTGCGCGAAGCCTTGCTCGATCGTGCCATGGGGCCGAAGCGCAAGACCAAATCGTCGGAGAAGCTGCGGCGTGGCCGCCGGCCCTCGGAAGGCCTTGCCTTCGTCGCGCGCGATGCGTCGGGCGGCGTGGTCGGCACGGTGCGGCTGTGGGATGTCACGCTGGGCGAGGGCGGTCCGGCAGCGCTGCTGCTTGGCCCGCTCGCCGTCGATCCGTCGCTCAAGAATGCAGGCATCGGCTCGGCGCTGATGCGTCATGCCGTGGCCGAGGCGGCGCGTCTCGGTCACGCGGCGATCCTGCTGGTTGGCGATGCGCCCTACTATGGACGTTTCGGCTTCTCGGCCGCCAGGACCGGATCGCTCGCCATGCCGGGACCCTATGAGCGGCACCGCCTGCTGGCGCTGGAGCTGGTGGACGGCGCGCTCGACGGCGCGCACGGCACGCTGAAGGCTTCCGGCCGCAAGCTGAAGGCGTCGGCGCCGACAATGGCAGCCTGAGCGCCAAGTCTGCTCAAAACAAAACGCCGCCCGAAAAGGCGGCGTTTTTCGTGGGCCATGAGCCCATCGCGGCAATGGAGGCGGCTCAGCCGATCAACTGGCTGAGCGCCATGGCGACGGTCATGTCGCCTTCGACTTTGATCTTGCCGGTCATGAACGCCATGGTCGGGTTCAGATCGCCAGCGATCAGCGAGTCGAGATCGTCGAGCGAGAGCTTGATGGTGCAGTCGGTCGGGGCATCGGTATTCGAGACGGTCGCGCCGTCGATGACGATGACGCCGTCGCTGCCGGTGTCGAATTTCACGGAACGATCGAATCCGCTGCTGGCCACGCGCGACTTGATCTTCTCGGCAATCTCCTGAACGCTCACGCTGTTCTCCCTGTCTGGTTGCATATATCGCGCAGGGCATTTCGGTCCGGCTGAAGCCCACGCAGCACTTCGCGATCATGGTCGCTGGCGCATATAGCTTTGGATTGACGTTTACGTCAACGCGAATTGCGGAGACTGGTTCCTATCGCCGCACCGGGCGAACCGTCGGGACCAGCCGTGCCCGGCCAGTGCCGCTCAGTGCGCGCTGACCGGCTTGGCCGCCTCGGGCGCCGTGGTGCCGGCATCCTGCCGGCGGCGCAGCCAGTTGTCGCGGATCTCGTCCTTGCTCAGGAAATTGACCTGGTCGATCAGAACCTCATGCACGAGGGTTGCGCCGACGCGGGTGTTGACGGTGTCGCGGATCGCGGCGCGGAAGGCGTCGAGGTCGATCGCCTCCTTCTTGCCGAAGTCGATCTGGGGGTGTGCGTAGAGATAGCTGTAGACCTGGTCGGTGATCAGCGCCTCGGCCGGAATCGACAATTTCTTTATCTGTTCCGGCTCGACGGTGTAGACGAGCTTGGCCAGGAAGTAGCCGTCGATCCTGGAATCGTGGATCAGCGGCACCGAAATAATGTCGGTCTTGACGTAATCCAGCCCGCCCAGCATGGGCTTCGGTTTCTCGCCGACGCCGCGGTCGCCCGCGGCCTGGAACGAATAGAAGACCGCGCCGAGCGTGGCGGCGCAGACCCAGACCGCGATGGCGATGACCTTTATCATTCGGAACTCGAGCCCGGCGTCACCGCGCTCTAGCCTTTCAGCCGGCCGAACTCGCCGGCGGAGTAGGTGCCGTCGGTTTCGGCACGCTGGATGGCGCTGCGCAACAGGTTGGCGACCTCGTTGACGGCGCTCAGATGCGCTAGGATCGCCGCCTCGTTCTTCGCCAGTTTCTGGCGCAGCCGGGTCAGGCCCTCGCGGTGCTGTTCGAGGAACTCGGCTTCGCTGCCACCCTTCATGGCGCGCGTCAGTTCGTAGAGATAACGGCTCTTGCGGGCGTTCGACGCCTTGAGGTCATAACTGGTGTCGCTGCGGATGCCGGCGGTCTCTTCCTCGACCACCTCCTCGATGCGGCCAATGATGGCGGCAAGATTTCCAGGCCGCGCGAACGGGATCGGAGCCTCCGGCGCGGTCGTGCGCGCTGGCAGGTTGGCGGTGAATTCGGAAGAATCGGCCATGGTGTTTCCCAGTCTAGATCTTGGTGTCTGTTTTTATGGTTGTCTCGTCGCCGGTCATCGACCTGGCGGCCTTGCGCTGCAATTCCTGGACGAGCGAAGTGGACAGACGGGTTTGCTGATCGATCTCGGTCTTTTCCGGTCCATTTGAGACCGGGCCGATCGGCACCTTGCGCTTGCCGTCGAGATAGTGGTCGGCGAGCAGCGACTTGGCGATGCCGATGCCGCCGCGCTCGGCCATGACGTCGGCGACGCGCTCGGCCAGCTGCGATTTCCACATGTCGCCGGCAAGACCCGTGCCGTAGACGCCCTCGGTGTCCTTGGGCAGCATGTTCTGGATGAAGGTTTGCAGGACCATCGCCTCGAACTTCTTGAATTTCTTGGCCGGATCGGTTCCGGCCGCATGCTCGGCAGTGGCGCGCGACAGGATCGAGCCGGCATCGACCGACGCGGCGGTGTCGACCGAGAACGTGCCGGCAGCGCCGCCCGCACGCTTCGTCAGCGCGGCACGGGCAGCCTCGATGTCCGCCGGCTCCGCGGCTCGGGCGACATCCATAACGATGTCGCTGGGTGGAGAAATCGCCAAGAAGGTCCGCCTTTTGCCAGGTTTCCTTAGCCAGACCATGCCTCAACAAGCTTGTGGCAGGCTTGCGAAGAGAGGAGGGCGGGATGTGGAGGTGGATAGGGGACCGCTTCGCGCAGCAGCTGGCGTCGCTTTGCTCGCCAACAGTCACGATTCCGCGTCGAGCGCAAAACGCTCGCAGCGCTCGCCGTCGGACTCATCGATGAAGCTCTCGATATGTTTGAAGCCGAGCTTCGCCAATATTCGAAGCGACGCGAAATTGCGCGTCGCCGCCTCGGCCGTCACCTGTTCGAGCGCCAGGGTTTCAAAGGCGTAACGCAGGACTTCGCGCGCGGCCTCGCTGCCCAGTCCGTTCCCCCAATGCGCACGCGCCAGCACAAATCCCAATGCGGCTGCCCGGGCGTCGGTTGCGCCGAAGGACAGCGTTATGGTCCCGATCGCGTCCGATACTCCTGTTTGGTCTATGGACCACTGGATCGCCTTGCCATTGGCGAACCGCTGACGCGAACGGGCGAACCATCGCTCGCCCGCGTCTATGTCGTCGGGAACGGGATCGCCGGCAAGAGAGGCGGATTCGAGATCCGTCGCGCGTGCGAACCATGCCGGGATATCGCTTTCGCTCGGCGCCCGAAGCACGAGCCTTGGTGTCGTGAGCCTGGGAAATCGGACTGCTTCCATGGGGCATTTTGACCTGAGGCTGCGCCAATGCAACGGCGCCGGCAGACCGCCGACGGAAATGCGAAACAAAGCCTTCTTCGACAAACCAGGACTGCTGCCCGACGACACTCGGGTCCTCACCAAATTCCCTCAGCTACTCCTCGGCCCGCTTCTGCGCGATCAAATCAAGCCGTTCGCGGTCGGAGCGTTCGCGTTCGTCGCGGTTGCGCACATCCTTGTAGGCGCGCTCGACCATATTGGTGCGCGCGTTTGCCGTGGCGATAAGGCCGACCTCCCGCCTGGCGCTTTCCAGGTTCTTTTCCTGGCGCACCACCGCCTGCGCGATGCGGCGGTGATAGAGATCGGGGAACAGGCCGGAAAGGGAATTGTCCTGGTCGAAATGGCCGATCAATTCCCTGGCCTCGGCCTCGGCGGCGTTTGCCGCCGCCAGGAAGGTGGCGTGGCGGGTCTCGTGCAGCGCCTTCAGCTGTTCCTGCACCTTGACCAGTTTCTTCAGACGGTCCCTGCGCGTGCTCATCTCACCTCGCCAAAGTCAGGTCGACGAAGCCGTCGACGAACAGCGACAGCATGGTGCCGATGGCGAAATAGAAGATGATCATGCCGCCGGCGATGACGAAGGGCTGGGAGATGAAATAAATCGGGATCTGCGGGGTCAGCTTGTTGACGAAGCCGATCGTCAGATTGACCAGAATGGCGTAGGCGACAAATGGGCTGCCGAGGCGGATGACCAGGAAGAAGGTATCCGACACGGTGTCGGTGATGTCGACGAGCGCTGCTTGCGGGTTGAAGAAGACGTTGACCGGCGCGACCGTGTAGGACGCCACCAGCGCGCGGACGATCTCGTGGTCGAAATCGAAGACGAACAGCATCAGCAGCGCCGAGAACGAGATGATCGCGGCAAGGGCGGCCTGCGGTTCAGGCTCCTCGATCGCCGGTCCGCCAGAGCCGCCATAGCCGATCAGCATGGCAATCGCCGAGCCCATGAAGCGCAGCGCCTCCATATAGAGCCTGGTCATGGCGCCGATCAGCCCGCCGACCAGAAGTTCCGAGATGATCATCGGCACCAGGATCTGCGGGCGCGGATCGACGAAGGGAATGATGCGGTCCCACAGGAAGGCGAGCAGGCCGCCAGTGGCGGCGACCGCCACGAACAGCCGGACCTGCACCGGCACGCGGGCGCTGGACAGGCCCGGCATCAGCATGAAGCAGGCGCCGATGCGGCAGAAGGCGAGGAACGCCGCGATGACGACGCTCTGCGAGAGAACGCTCACGATATGGTCCCGAGCACCTTGATCTCGACGCCCTTGGCGATTTCGACATGGGAGAGCACCGGCAGCGTGGTGAACAGGCGCTCGATGATCATGCGCACATAGGGGCGGGCGTCGGGCGCGGTGACGAGGACGAAGCGCTCGCCGGCCTCGAGGAATTTCTTGATCGCCTTGGTGGCGTCCTGGCCGAATTCCTCCAGCTGGCGCGGATCGATGTCGAATTCGCGCACCTCGCCCTTGGCGTCGCGCTTGAGGCTCTGGTGGAAGGCAAGGTCCCAGCGGTTGCCGAGGCGCAGCACCTTGAGCACGCCGCCTTCGGAGAGATCGCCGCAGATCTGCTGCGCCATGCGGATGCGGACATGCTCGACGATCTGCTCTGTGCGGCGCACATGCGGCGCGATCTCGGCGATGGCCTCGATGATCAGGTGCAGGTTGCGGATCGAGACGCGCTCGGCGAGCAGCAGCTTCAGCACCGCCTGCAGGCCGGGATAGGAGATGTGCGTGGTGCAGATCTCATCGGCGAGCTTGCGATACTCCTGGTCCTGGCGTTCGAGGAGGGCCTTCATGTCCTTGTAGGACAGGAGCTGCGGCAGGTTGTTGCGGATGACTTCGGAAAGATGCGTGAGCAGCACCGACATGTTGTCGGCGAAGGTGTAGTTCTCGCGCTTCAAATCCTCGGCGAAGGTTTCCATGACGGAATAGGCGCGCATCCCGAAGGCGGGCTCGCGGATTTCTTCGCCGGGTATTTCGGGCACTTCGCGGCTGCCGAGCAGCACCATGATCTCACCGACGCGCATCGAATATTCGGCCACCACCGTGCCGTGCACCTTGATCTGGTAGCTCTTCGGCGGGATGGCGAAGTCGTCGGCAACGCGCACTTCCGGCACGACGAAACCGTATTGCTGGGCGAATTTCTTGCGCATCTTGGCCATGCGGAAGACCAGTTCCTGATGCGAGACCAGGAGCCGGGTCGACAGCTGCTTGCCGATCAGCAGTTCGATCTCGGCGGTTGCGAGCGAAGCCTTGACCGAGTTCTTCTCTTCCTCGGCCTTGGACACTTTCTCCTGGGCCTTCAGCGCCTCGGCCTCGGCGACCGCCCGGTTGTGGCGCATCGGAATGATGTAGCCGAGGCCGGCCATGCCACCGGCCAGCGCGAAGAATGGAAACAGCGGCAGGCCGGGCATCAGGCCGAGCAGCACCAGCAGCGCCGCCGCGACGTAAAGCGCGCGCGGATGGGCGCCAAGTTGGCCGAACACGGCCTGGTTGGTCGAGCCACGGGTGCCGCCCTTGGAAACCAGCAGGCCCGCGGCGAGCGAGACGATCAACGCCGGAATCTGGGTGACCAAGCCGTCACCGACCGACAGCTTGATGAACACATCGGCGGCCTCGCCCATGCCCATGCCGTGCCTGATGTAGCCGATGGCGATGCCGCCGACGATGTTGATGGCGGTGATGATGAGGCCGGCGATGGCGTCCCCGCGCACGAATTTCGAGGCGCCGTCCATCGAGCCGAAGAAGGAGGATTCTTCTTCCAGTTCGCGGCGGCGCAACTGCGCGGTCTTGTCGTCGATCATGCCGGCCGAGAGATCGGCGTCGATCGACATCTGCTTGCCGGGGATGGCGTCGAGGGTGAAGCGGGCGCCGACTTCGGCGATACGGGTGGCACCCTTGGTGATGACGATGAAGTTCACCACGATCAGGATCATGAAGACGATGAGGCCGATGACAAAGTCGCTGGCCATCACCAGCTTGGAGAAACCGGCAATCACGTATCCGGCGGCATGCGTGCCCTCATTGCCATGCGACAGGATCATGCGCGTGGTGGCGATGTTGAGCGATAGCCTGAGCATCGTGGCGATGAGCAGCACGGTCGGGAACGAGGAGAAATCGAGCGGCCGCTGGATCCACAGCGCCACCATCAGGATCAGCACCGAAAGCGCGATCGAGAAGGCGAGGCCGATGTCGATGAGGAAAGCCGGGATCGGCAGGAACAGCACGGCCAGGATGATGACGATGCCGAGCGCGAAGAAGATGTCGCGGCCGTTCTTGGCCACCGCGCCGGGCTGGATGCTTTCGCTGATCGCCATTTAAGTCCTCGAAACCATAGGCTGCCGCGCATACGACAGCCCGGCGAGGGTAGCTGGCCAAGCTTGCGCGAGGGTGGGAGACTCTGTTTTATGCATGTCGTCTTCTCAAAGCCGCGGTCACTTTTGGGCGACACGCAGTAAGCGGATAGACGATCTCGGAAGAAGGAAAGCCCATGCTGCTGATCATCGGCACGATCCGCCTGCCGCCCAACAGGTTCGAGGAGGCAAGGTCCGCGATGGAGCGCATGATCTCGGGCAGCCGTGCCGAGGCTGGCTGCCTCGAATACTCTTATGCGCGGGATGTGCTCGACGCGGGGCTGATCCGGGTGACCGAGGTGTGGCGCGACAAGGCGGCACTCGATGCGCATTTCCGTTCGACGCACATCGCCGAGTGGCGCTCGAGCTGGCCGGCGCTTGGCATAGGCGAGCGCAACCTCGTGCGCTATGAGGCGGGTGAGCCGATGCCAAGCTGATCGGCCGCCGCTCGATAATCGTCTGCCGCTGGCAGACAATCAGGGCCCGGCCGTGTCGGCCGTGGCGACGCCGACCAGCCAGCGCCTGACGGCCCTTTCTTCCTCGGACGACAGGCCCTTTGTCAGTTCGCGCTCGATCGCATGCACCCGCTCGCGGCATTCCCGCAGCAACGCCTGTCCGCTGTCGCTGAGCTCGATATGCTGGATACGGCCATGGACGGCATGCGGCCTGCGCACCAGCGAACCGGCCCGTTCGAGATTGGCGACGATGACGCTGAGCGTTTGCGGGGTGAGCAGCGCCAACCGGGCCAGATCGGCGTTGGAGAGGCCGGGATAGGCGCCAAGCATGGTCAGCGTGGCAAATTGCGGCTGCGTCACGCCGAGATCGGCCAGCGCCCTGTCGACCCTCAGCCGATGCGCGCCAGCGGCCTGCCGCAGGAGATAGCCGAGATAGCCTTCCTCGCCGCGTTTGCCTTCGCCCGGAGCCGGAACCGTCGGATCTGCCTTGCGCATGATATCAGGGCTCTTATATGTTGTTCGTGTACTGATACTATGACGATGTGGAGGCCATGACGATGGGGCATAGAATTTTCCTTGCCGGCGCCGCGGGCGCCATCGGACAGCGGCTGATCCCACAGCTTCTGGCCGCCGGCCATCATGTGACGGGTACCACGCGCAGTACTGACAAGGCCGCGACATTGCGTGCCCTCGGCGTCGAACCGGTGATCGTGGATGTCTTCGATGCCGAGGCCCTGTCGCGTGGCATGCTTGCCGCACGGCCGGACATCGTCGTCCATCAGCTGACCGACCTGCCGCCGGGGCTGGATCCGAGCCGGATGGGCGAGGCAGTTGTTCGCAATGCCCGCATCCGCGACGAGGGTACCCGCAATCTGGTCGCGGCGGCCATCGCTTCCGGCGCTCGGCGCATGGTCGCCCAAAGCATCGCCTGGGCCTATGCGCCGGGACCGGAGCCGCATGGTGAAGCCGACCCGCTGGACGGCGGGGCGAGCGGCAACCGCGGCATCAGCGTCGGTGGCGTCATCGCCTTGGAAGGGGCTGTTCTCAATGCACCATTCGCCGGTGTCGTCCTGCGATATGGCCAGCTCTATGGACCGGGAACGGGAACCGATACGCCTGCCGGCGCGTCGCCGGTGCATGTCGATGCTGCTGCCCATGCGGCGCTGCTCGCACTCGAAAAGGGTGCGCCCGGCGCCTTCAACGTGGCGGAACCCAACCAGGCTGTCTCAACGCAAAAGGCGGTCGAGGAACTGGGTTGGCGTGCCGATTTCCGTCTGCCTGCGTGAATTCGGAGACATCGATATGATCGGCAATCAAGCTCGTCTGCGCGCCGGCCAATCTGTTGTCGCGGTCAGCGCCGTCGGGGTTCTGTTCGCGCTCGCGGCAAAGTGGGCCGGTCCGGGTTTCACGGGCGTCGTGTCGAAAGGCATGGAAATGCACACGCAAATGGCAAATGCCGATATGGACAGCGCTGCCGGGGCGCGGCCGAAGACGGTCGTCACGCCGGTCTCCTGCGAAAAACTGCCTGACGTGCCGGGCAAGTCTATCACCACGGTGATCGTGGCATTTCCACCAAACGGTTTTACGCCTCGTCACCGGCATCCGGGCTCGGTCAGCGCCTTCGTCCTCAAGGGCACGCTGCGCTCGCAGCTCGAAGGTGCGCCGGCCGGTACCTACACCCAAGGACAGACATGGTTCGAGCCGTCTGGCGCGGTCCATCTGTTCGCCGAGAATGCCAGCACCACCGAGCCCGCCGAACTCCTGGCGACCTTCGTCGCCGACGACGATTGCGGACCGCTGACCATACCGGACTGACGGCGGAGCCGGCTGCCTCGCGATCAGAAGGCTGCAAGACGGAAATCAGCCGGTTTCACGGCCATAATGGCGCCTTTGATGTCGCCATTGTGGTTGTCATGGCGAGCCGCCCGGCGTATCAGGCGGGTCTGCCATTGCCCTTTGATATCGGCGAGCCGCCCCGGTGCTTTCCAGAAACGAACCGCAAGTCTACGCCCGCCGGCTGCGCGCGGTGCTTCTGAGATCAATTCCGCTGCTCGAGGCACGCGGCATCGCCGTGGTCATCCTGGCTGGCGTTATCGGCGTGATGGCGGGCATACTGGTTACGGCGATGAGCCAGATCGTGCAGGATCTGCACGGGCTGCTGTTCGGTGTTCAGCCCGGCGGCCGGCTTTCCGGCATGTTCTCGCTCGCCAATCCAATGCAGGCGCTGATCCCGGCGATCGGCGGCATTCTGCTCGGGCTAAGCGTGATCTGGCTGAGAAAGCGCAAATTCCGCACGCCCGTCGATCCGATCGAGGCCAACGCGCTCTACGGCGGGCGCATGTCGCTGACCGACACGTTCATCATCGCCGGCCAGACCATGATCTCCAGCGGCTTCGGCGCGTCGGTCGGATTGGAAGCCGGCTACACGCAGGTCGGGTCCGGCCTGGCATCGCGGCTGGCGCGCATCTTCAGGCTGCGCCGCAACGATGTCCGTGTCCTCGTCGGCTGCGGCGCGGCCGGCGCCATCGCCGCCGCCTTCGATGCGCCGCTGACCGGTGCCTTCTATGGCTTCGAGCTGGTCATCGGCATCTACTCGGTCGCCAATGTCGCGCCGGTCATGACGGCCGCGATCTGCGCTTCGCTGACGGCGGAAATGTTCGGCGGCGTGCCCTTTCCGCTCGAGCTTTCGGGACTGCCGCAACTCACCGCCAGCCAGTACGTGCCGTTCCTGCTGCTCGGCCTGCTCGGCGGCGCCGCTTCCATCGCCATCATGCAGCTGGTGACGCTGATCGAACGTGCTTTCAACAGGCTGTCGGTCGATACCTCGCTGCGCCCCGTCATCGGCGGCGTCATCGTCGGCCTCTTGGGGCTGATCACGCCGCAGGTTCTGTCCAGCGGCCACGGCGCGCTGCATCGCGAGTTCGCCATGAACTATGGTTTGGCCGTGGTGGCCAGCGTCTTCGTGCTGAAATTGGCGGCGTCGGCGATCTCACTTGGGTCGGGCTTTCGCGGCGGCCTGTTCTTTGCGTCGCTGTTCCTCGGTGCGCTGCTCGGCAAGGCATTCGCCGGCGTGATGGCGCTGGTTTCGCCGGCAACCGGTATCGACCCCTCGGTCGCCGCCGTCGTCGGCATGACCTCGCTTGCCGTCGGTGTCGTCGGCGGTCCACTGACGATGACCTTCCTGGCGCTGGAATCGACCCGCGACCTGACACTGACAGGCGTCGTGCTGGCGGCCTCGATCATGGCGGCGATCCTGGTGCGCGAGACATTCGGCTATTCGTTCTCGACGTGGCGCTTCCACCTGCGTGGCGAAACGATCCGCAGCGCTCACGATGTCGGCTGGATGCGCAGCCTTACCGTCGGCTCGATGATGCGCAAGGACATCAAGACCATCGATGCCTCGACGACACTGGCCGCCTTCCGCAAGCAAATCCCGCTCGGCTCCGCCCAGCGCGTCATCGCCGTCGACCCGGGCGATCAGTATGTCGGCGTGCTGATCGTGGCCGAACTGCACAGCGATCCCGCCGGCGGCGACGTGCCGGTACGCGATCTTGCCCAGTACAAGGATGCGGTTCTGGTGCCCAGCATGAACGTGCAGGCCGCGGCCGAGACGTTCCAGCGTGCTGGCGCCGAGGAACTGGCCGTCGTCGAGGATTTCACCGACCACATCGTGCTTGGGCTGCTGACCGAGGGGCATCTGATGCGGCGCTATGCCGAGGAGCTCGAGAAAGCGCGTCGGGACCTGTCCGGCGAGGGGTAGAGGTTCTCCCTGCGTGTTCCCGACGGCTGCGGCTCTTACTTCAAGCCGACAGATCTTCCCAGCTTGCAAGCCTGGCCCAGCCATTGGCGAGGTCGGGGCGGCACGCGTGGCTTGCCAACTGTGCAGTGGTACTGTACAGATTGTTAAGTGGAGCGAGGAGACAGCATGCGCAAGGCCTCTGGCGCGGCTTCGGTAAAGACGGGCGATGCGCCCGCAGCGACCCGTGCACATGAGGTGCTGGGCATGCGCCTCAAGAGCCTTCGCCTCGCCCGCAGGCTGTCATTGCGGGAACTTGCGGAGGCGACTGGAACCAGCGCCAGTTTCATCAGCCAGCTTGAACGCGGCCTGACCGGGGCCAGCACCGCATCGCTCAACCAGATGGCTTCGGTGCTTGGCGTCAGCGTCGCCATGTTGTTCGAGGAAAGCGCGGCGCAAAACCATGGCGTTCTGAGACGAAGCGAGCGGCCGAGCCTGCCGCCCAGCGACGGCTGCCGCAAGATGCTGTTGTCGCGCCCGCCGCTGAGCGACATGGAAGTCTATGTCGGGGAATTCGACATTGGCGGCTCGACCGGGCCCGATCGTTACACTCATGGCGACGCGCACGAGATGCTCGTCGTGCTGCGTGGGATCGTCGAGGTCTCGCTGGGCGAGGCGCGCCACGTGCTCGAGGAGGGCGACAGCATCGAATACACGACGTCGACACCGCATCGCTCAGAGAACATCGGCAGTGGCCGAGCCGAAGTGATGTGGATCATCGCGCCGCCAACCTCGGCGCGCGCCGAACTCGAACAATACACGGCCTGGAAACCGCTCGCGGCCAGGTAGTCCGATCAAAACGCGGGCATGAATGGGAGAGTTAGTGTGATGTTTAAATCGAGATTTGCAGGCCTTGGCGCCATTCTGGCGCTTGGCGTTGTGGCCGGCGCGGCCTTTGCGCAAGACAAGCCGGTGGCGGGCGAGGTGAAGGAAGGCTCGCTCAAGGGCAAGACCCTGACGCTCGTTTCCTATGGCGGCATCTACCAGGACGGCCAGGCGGCGGCGCTGAAGGAATTCGTCGACAAGTCCGGTGTCAAGCTGCTCAATGACGGCCCGACCGAGATCGCAAAGTTGCAGGCGCAGGTCGAGTCCGGCAATGTCACCTGGGACGTTGTCGATACCGACGACCTGCCGCCTTACGTCTATTGCGGCAAGCTGTTCCAGAAGCTGGATCTGACGAAGCTCGACGTCTCGAAAATCCCGGAAGGTCAGGTCGGCGAATGCTCGGTGCCGGCGATGAACTACGGCGTCGTGCTGATGTACAACACCGAGAAGTACAAGGACAATCCACCCAAGAGCTGGGCCGACTTCTTCGACACGGCAAAGTTCCCGGGCGTGCGCGGAATTGACGGCTCCGGCAGCCCGACCGGCGGCTTGCTCGAACAGGCGTTCAAGGTCGCCGGCGGCGATCCGAAGGCGATGACGGTGGCCGATATCGACAAGGCCATCGACGTGGTCCGCAAACTCGGCCCCGACACGATTTTCTGGAAGACGGGTGCCGAATCGCAGCAACTCGCCGAATCCGGCGAAGCCGATATGCTGATGATGTGGACTGGCCGCGCCATGACCGCGGTCAAGAACGGCGCCAAATATGCGCCCGCCTGGCAGGATTGGCTGGTGGTGATGGACCAGATGACGATCCCGGTCGGCGTCAAGGACACGGACGCGTCCTACGCGCTGCTCAATGCCTATCTCGGCAAGCATGCCCAGGAGGTCCTGGCGGAGCAGACGTCCTATACGCCGATCAACAGCGACGCGCAGCCCAAGGTCGACGCTTCCGTCGCCGCCTTCCTGACCAATACTCCGGACCGCCAGAAGCAGGGCTACAAGCAGAACTTCAAGTTCTGGGTTCCCAACTTCGCGGTGGCGCAGGAGAAGTGGTCGGCGCTGATGGCCGGCAACTGACCGGCTGAAGCAAAGGCAAGGCCCGTGAGCGCGTACGAACCGGCGACGCCATCCGCCCCGAAACGGGCCGGATGGGCATGGCGGCCGTTCGCGCTCACGCTGCCGGCGCTGTTGTTGCTTGCCGCGGTGATAGGCTATCCGCTGCTCACCATCGTGCTGCGCAGCCTGTCGGAACCGCAATGGGGCGCGCAGAACTACGTCTGGTTCTTCGGCGCGCCCATCAATCTCACGGTGCTACAGCGCACTTTCACCATCTCGGCCTGGGTGACGATCGTCTGCGTGATCTGCGCTTATCCTTACGCCTACCTGATGACCGCCGTCGGGCCGCGCGTGCGGCTCGTCCTGGTGCTCTGCGTGCTCATCCCGTTCTGGGTAAGCGGCGTCGTGCGCACGCTCTCCTGGGTGATCCTTTTGCAGGATTCAGGCGTCATCAATTCGCTGCTGCGCGCGGCCGGTTTTGACGGCATCCGGCTGATCCGTACCCAGACCGGCGTGGTGATCGGCATGGCGCAAGTGCTTCTGCCCTTCATGATCCTGCCGCTCTACTCGGTGATGAAGGGCATCGACCTCAGGCTGATGCGGGCTGCGCAAAGCCTGGGTGCGCGACCTTCGCGTGCGTTCTTTACCGTCTACCTGCCGCTGTCGCTGCCCGGCGTCTATGCTGGCGCGATCATTGTCTTCATCCTGGCACTCGGCTTCTACATCACGCCGGCGCTGCTCGGCGGGCCGCGCTCGACCATGCTGTCGACGCTGGTGCAGACCCAGGTGCTCAGCTTGCTGCAATGGGGCCGCGGTGGCGCCATGGGCGTGGTGCTGCTGGTCACCACGTTCGTGCTTCTGGCGCTCGCGACACCCGTGATGCGCTCGCGATACCGGGAAGCAGGACGGAGCTGATGGAGATGAAGCCTCTCACCCGCGTGATCCTCGGCCTCGTCTGCCTGCTGGTGGCGATATGGCTTGTCGCGCCGACGCTGGTCGTGGTGCCGATGTCGTTCAACGAGAACAAGTCGCTGGCCTTCCCGCCGCAAGGCTTCTCCTGGCAGTGGTACCAGAATTTCTTCACCAATCCGGACTGGTCGTCGAGCTTCCTCAACTCGCTGAAGGTCGCCTCGGTGGTGGCGGTGCTGGCGACGGTGCTTGGCACGCTCGCTGCCTTCGGCCTCGACCGCATGAAGGCCGGGCCCGCCACACTGTTGCGGATGCTGATGCTGACGCCGATGGTGGTGCCCGGCGTGGTGCTGGCCATCGGCATCTACGCCGTCTATCTCGACACTCATCTCGTCGGCACGCTGCTGGGCTTCGTGCTTGCCCACACCGTCCTTGCGCTGCCCTTCGTGCTGATCGCGGTCTCCGCCAGCCTCGAAGTGTTCGACAGGCGCCTCGAGACGGCGGCGGCGAGCCTCGGTGCGGGAGCGTTGACCACGTTTCGCACGGTGACGCTGCCGCTGATCCTGCCCGGCATGCTGTCCGGCCTGCTCTTTGCCTTCGCCACCTCCTTCGACGAGATCGTCGTGTCGCTGTTCATCACCAACCCCTACCTCAAGACCTTGCCCGTGCAGATATTCTCCTCCATCACCCGCGACGCCGACCCGACGGTTGCCGCCGTCGGCACGATCCTGCTTTTGGCCACCACGATCCTGATCGGCGGCGGCATGCTTCTTCTTGGCCACGAGCGGAAAGGACGCCCATGAAGCCGGGACAGGAGAGCAAGGGCGCGGCGATCGATCTCGAATCGATCAGCAAGGCCTATGGCGGCTTCAAGGCGCTGGATGGCGTTTCGCTGCGGATCGAGCCCGGCGAGTTCATGACGCTGCTTGGCCCGAGCGGCTCCGGCAAGACCACGACGCTGAACGTCGTGGCCGGCTTTACCGACGTGACCAGTGGCAAGCTGCTGGTCGGCGGCAAGAGCGTGGTCGGCGTGCCGGCGCACAAGCGCAACATCGGCGTTGTCTTCCAGCACTACGCGCTTTTCCCGCATATGAGCGTCGGCCGCAACGTCGCCTATCCGCTGACGCTGCGTGGCGTCGACCCGGCAGAGCGAAAAGCGCGCGTGGCAAGAGCGCTGGACATGGTCAAGATGGGCGACTTCGCGCATCGTTATCCCAGCGAACTGTCGGGCGGCCAGCAGCAGCGCGTGGCGCTGGCTCGCGCCATCGTCTTCGATCCGCCGCTGCTTTTGATGGACGAGCCGCTCGGTGCGCTCGACAAGAAGCTGCGCGAATGGCTGCAGCTCGAGATCAAGCGCATCCATCGTGAGCTCGGCACCACCTTCGTCTATGTGACGCACGACCAGGAGGAGGCGCTGGTCCTGTCGGACCGCATCGCCGTCTTCAACCGCGGGCGAATCGAGCAGGTCGGCACCGGCCGAGAGCTCTACGACGAACCGACGACGCTGTTCGTCGGGCGCTTCATCGGCGATTCCACGGTGCTGCGCGGAGAGGCGCGAAGCGACGGCGCGAGCACGGCGCTGAGCATCGCCGGTGAGACGGTGACTGCGCCGCGGCGGATGGCGGGCGAAGCCAGCCCAGTCATGTTGCTGCGCCCCGAAAAGCTTGCCATCCGCCGGCCCGGCCAAAGCGCGACGGGCACCAACAACCGGCTGCCGGGGACGATCGCGGAAGCCATCTATCTCGGCTCGGGATCGAAATATGAAGTCAGGCTCGCCGACGGCTCCACGGCGATCGTGCGCTCGCCGCTGACCGGCGAGAGTTTTGGCCTGGGCGAGAAGGTGGAGCTTTGCTTCGACGGTGCCGATGCCAAGCTGCTGGCCGATGACAGCACGGCCGACGCGACGCTGACCTGATCATCTTTTTGTTTTAACGCAATTCCGGACGGGAAACCGCTTCACACTTTTCCTGGAATTGCTCTACCGAAAGTCATCCCATGCAAGCCAAACGCAACGGCGATATATCGTTCTGGTATGCGGATCTGGGCGGGGTTCCCACGCCCCGGCCGCCCTTACCCGGCGATATCGAGGCCGATGTCGCGATCGTCGGCGCCGGATATACAGGACTGTGGACAGCCTATTATCTGAAGAAGGCCAGGCCCTCGCTGCGCGTCGCGCTGATCGAGCGCGAATTCGCCGGCTTCGGCGCCTCGGGCCGTAATGGCGGCTGGCTGTCGGGTGGTTTCTCCTGGTCGCGTGAAAAATATCTCAAGACATCGAGCCGGCAAGGGGTGAGCGCCATGCAGGCGGCCATGGCGGGCTGCGTCGACGAGGTGATCCGGGTGGCGAGCGCGGAAGGCATCGATGCCGATATCCGCCGCGTCGACAATCTGACGGTGGCCACCAATCCCGCGCAGCTCGAACGTGCGCGCGAGGAGTGCGAAACGATCCGCGCCTGGGACGTCGATCCGGACCGCGTCGAGATGCTGGATCAGGCAGCGACGCGGGCGCGCATCAATGTGCGCAATGTCATGGGCGGCTTCGTGGTCCATGGCCAGGCGCGGGTGCAGCCGGCCAAGCTGGTGCGCGGGCTTGCCGCCGCCGTCGAGCGCCTGGGCGTGCCGATCTACGAACAGACGACGGTGACGTCCATCGCCAAGGGCACCGTGACGACCGACCGCGGCACGGTGCGGGCGGAGACCGTCATCCGCGCGACGGAGGGTTTTACCGCAGGCATTCCCGGCGAGGAACGGACCTGGCTGGCGCTCAACAGCGCGCAGATCGTGACCGAGCCGCTGTCGGAGGCGCTTTGGCGCCAGATCGGCTGGGAAGGCCACGAGCTTCTCGGCAACGCCGCCCACGCCTATTGCTATGCCCAGCGTACGCGCGAGGGACGCATCACCATGGGCGGGCGCGGCGTGCCCTATCGCTACGGCTCGCGCACCGACGTCAACGGGCAGACGCAGCAGGCCACGATCGACCAGCTGCATCAGATCCTGACGACGCTGCTGCCGCAGACGGCCAACTGCCGCATCGAGCACGCCTGGTGCGGCGTGCTCGGCGTGCCGCGCGACTGGTGCACGACCGTCGGCCTCGATCCCGCCACCCGTATCGGCTGGGCCGGCGGCTATGTTGGACTTGGCGTGTCCAGCTCCAATCTTTCGGGGCGCACGCTGGCCGACCTGATTCTTGGCCAGCAGACGGAGCTCACGAAGCTGCCCTGGGTCAACCGCAAGGTCAGGCCATGGGAGCCGGAGCCGTTCCGCTGGCTCGGCGTGCATTCGATGTACCAGCTTTATCGCATCGCTGACGGGCGCGAAGCCGCCGGGCTTGCGCATACGTCGAGACTGGCCGCTCTCGCCGACAGCATTACGGGTCACTGAAGCGGTTCAGCGTTCGCTGAACCGCTCCAGCAATTTGTCTTTACGCAATTCCGGACGGAAAACCGCTGGACACTTTTCCTGGAATTGCTTTGTTCATGGAGTCCAATTTGATCGATCTTTCGACCTTCCACGATCTCGCCAAGGCCGACATCGGCGCGTTCTCACCCAAGCCCACGTCCATCGAGGGAGATCAGGTCGAAGCCGCGCGCTCGCTCTTCCAGTCACCGGACGGCACCGTCGATATCGGCATCTGGGAGTGCACGCCCGGCCGCTTCACCGCCGACCGATCGGATTCGTCGGAGATTTGCCACATCATTTCCGGACGGGTGGAGGTGAGCCGCGCCGACGGCGAGGCGCGTGAGCTGGGACCAGGCGACCTTCTCGTGCTGCCGCGGGGATGGAAGGGCGAATGGCGGATCCGGGAGACCACGCGCAAGCTCTACATGATCCAGTCGGCGGGGTGATCGACGGACGTCCGCGCCGTACCGGAATCAGTGCTCGATCGGACCCTTGGCCATCACCAGCGCTGTGCCGGCGGTGGTCGGACGCTCGATGACACGCCGTACGCGCGGCGGCTCGTCGCCACTGTGCAGCGCCCGCAAGCGTTCGCCGACCATGGCGTCGGCGTGGGTGATCCGGCCATTGTGACGCACATATTCGAGCCAGGTCGGCGTGTGATAGTGCTCGATCCATATTGTGGGATTTTCGAGATCGCGCGCCAGCGTCCAGTTGCGGGCACCGTCGCGGCGGCGGATGCGGCCACGTTCCGCCATGGTGGCGAGGAACTCCGCCTCGTCCTCATGGCGGATGATGTATTCGATCATGATGGCGATGGGACCGCTGCGCGGCTTCAGGTCCAGCGCCAGATGCGGCTCCTTGAAACGGTTGAGCGGGTCGAGGTTCAGCACCTGCTGCTGCGGCAGCGGTAGCACGAGGCCGATGGCGCCGCCGGCCAGCATGGCGATGGCGGCCGCGATCAGCGCCGTCTCGGCGCCATGCGCATCGGCCACGACGCCCCAGATCCAGCTGCCCAGCGCGATGCCGCCGAAGGTCGCGGTCTGGTAGACCGACAGCACCCGGCCGACCACCCAGCGCGGCGTTGCCATCTGCACGGTGACGTTGAAGTGCGACAGCGCGATCACCCAGCAGGCGCCGCCGACCAGCAGGCCGAGCGACGTCTGCCAGGCGTGATGGCTGATCGCGGCGTTGAAGGCGCAGACGGCGAAGCCGGCGAAGGCGCAGCGCACCATCGTCTCGCTGGAGAGCATCTGCCGCAGCCGCACGCTGATCAGCGCGCCGCCGACGGCACCGATGCCGAACGAGCCAAGCATGATGCCGTAGGTCAAGGCGTCGCCCTTGACGACGTCGCGCGCGACGAGCGGCAAGAGCGCCAGGACGGCGCCGGCGCTGAAGCCGAAGGCGGCACCCCTGACCAGCACCTTGCCGATGTTGGGCGACATGGCGACATAACGCAGGCCGGCGCCCATGGCAGCACCCAGCGACTCGCGCGGCAAGGTCGATACCGGCACATCAGGCTTCCAACGCGCCATCACGACGATAAGGCCGATATAGCTGACAGCATTCGCCGCGAAGGCGGCCGCGGCGCCAGCGGCCGCGACGATGATGCCGCCGATCGCCGGGCCGACGCTGCGTGTGAGATTGAACCCCATGGAGTTCAGCGCAACGGCCGCGGGCACCTTGTTGCGGGGAACCATGTCGCCGACGGACGCTTGCCAGGATGGGCTGTTGAGCGCCGTACCGCTGTCGATCAGGAAGGTGAAGGCAAGCAGCGTCCAGGGCGTGATCAGACCATACCAGGTGAACACCGTCAGGAGCACCGAGACGACGAGCATGAAGGTCTGCGCGACCAGCATCACCTTGCGCCGGTCGAAGCTGTCGGCGATAGCGCCGGCGACAAGCGCGAACAGCATGATCGGCAAGGTGGTCGAGGCCTGGACCAGGGCGACCTGATAGGGCGAGGTGGCGATCGTGGTCATCATCCAGGCGGCACCGACGCCCTGGATCAGACCACCGAAATTGGAAACGAGACTTGCGGACCAGACGGCGCGGAAAATGCCATGCCGGAAGGGCGCCAGCGCCGAGGCGCCTTCGCTTTCCGGTTTCTCGTCAATCATGGATGGGTTCCTGCCACAGCGTGCTGATCCTTGCGGTGATCCGTTTCTCCGCATCGTTTGCCGAAACTATGGCATCGCGCCGCAAAGGGCGAATGTCATGCGAGGAAGATCATGGTCCAACAAGGAGATAGAGGAGGGCCACACCTTCGCATCGCGAGAGGCCAAGCCATCACTCGCGGCCCGACGCCGGCCATGGCGCACATGGTCCGCCGACCGGCCCGGGCTGGTCTGGGGTTTTGCGAGAGGTCACCGGGACGAATACCGCGCTATCGAGCCCCCCGGCGACTTGCCGGATGATGGACGTGGCCGACGGCCGGTGCATCCCTGCAGGTTGTGTCAGAACCCGTTCTGGATGCGCTCGAAGATGACGTTGGTGAAGGCCGATATCTGGCCACCGATGAACGGACCGGTGAGCGCCACCACCAGCATGATGGCGACGATCTTCGGCACGAAGGTCAAGGTGATTTCCTGGACCTGCGTCAGCGCCTGGATGAGGGCAATGCCGATGCCGACCGCCATGGCGACCAGCACCACCGGCGCGGAGGCGGTCAGCACCGTCCACACCGCGTACTGGACGATGTCGAGTGCGTCGGCCTCGTTCATGTGGGAGGTTGGCCTAGCTTGCCGGCTTGATCGACACGCCTGCGCCGACGGGGATCTGGGTGCCATCCTGCAGCACTGCGATCAGCCCGCTGCTGGCGAGGGTCACCGAAGATACGATGCCGGTGGTCTTGCCGTCGGCCGACGTGATCGAGCGGCCGATCAGCGCGTCGGCCTGCGACAGCGCCGAGGACTGCATGATCTGGTCGAGCTTGGTGTTGGTCTGCACCGATTGCTCGACCTGCGAGAAGGTGGCGAGCTGGGCGACGTACTGCGTCGAATCCATCGGCTTGGTCGGATCCTGGTTCTTCATCTCGGCGATCAGAAGCTTCAGGAAGGACTGGTAGTCGACCGCTGTCTTCGAGGTCGACGTGGTCGTCGAATTGGCGCCAACCGGTATTGTCGTCGTCATGTCCACGGTCATCAGTAGCGTGCTCCCACGGCCAGCGGGCGCGGTGCGCCCGGAACATCGTCATTGCCGCCAAGCGCGCGGCGTTCGAGAGGATAAAGCGAACGGATCGCCTTCAATGCCTCGTAGATATGATCCTCGCCGACCATGCGGTCGATCTGCTTCAGAGCGTTGCAGATATCAGCGTCCTCGAAACTCGCGATGAGCAGCGGCAGCGAGCGGCGGAACATCTCGCGCGCCTCGCCAGCACCAGCCGGGTTGATCAGCATGACCTGAACAATGAAATACAGCTGCCTGAGCGGCGTCGATGCCTGGTCGGCCTGGATCACATGGCTCTCGAGCAGGAACTGCACGTCGTTCATCAGTTCAACGGTGACCTTGCGGTCGACGCGGATGACAGCGCCGTTGATGTAGATCTTCTCGTTGGGCTTCAGCGATATCTTCAGCGTGTTGGTCATTGAATGCCGTCGCGGATGATCTGGGACACTTCGATCAGCCCTTCGAAATTGTTGGTGCGGCCCTGGCGAATGTCCTCCGCCTCGCGCAGCAGCCATAGGCCGATGGAAATCAGGTTGGCGCGCAATTCCTTGGGAAGCGCATTGTCGCTGGAGCCGAGATCCTCGACGAAGGTGGTCCAGACGCGGTTGGTGAAATGCAGTGCCTCCACCGCCTCCATCGAGTCCTGGCCGGCCACCGCCGCCGCCGCCAGCATGTCGATCGAGCGGGTCAGGAGTTCGCGCTCACGGTCCTTGGCGTCCGAGACGGAGGTGCTTTGGACGTCGGCATAGGAAAATTGGTACATCGTTGGCTCTACCGTTCCGCTGGGAGTTGTCAGGTCAGGTAATTCAACAGGCTGAGCTGCTGCAGGCGCGCCGTCAGAGCGAAGGACGTCTCGATATGCTGCGTCAGATCGGCGACGCGGGTCGCGGCTTCGGCCGGGTCGACGGCCTCGAGATCGAGGATGTGCCGTTCGAACAGGTCGACCTGCGTCTTCATGCGGTCGCTGGCATCGGAGACACGCTTCTGCACGATGCCGGTTTCGGACTGGACCTGGGCAATGCCGCTCAGGGCCTCGCCGACCAGTGTCTGCGAGTGGCTGACGATGCTGTCCTTCGCCGCCTGGCTGATGTTGGTGGACATCAGGCTGGAGACAATGGCGGCGGCCATTGCGAGCTTCTTGATGCCGTCGCTGTTGGCGCTGGTCGAGGTGGCGGTGGTTTCGTTGAGGGCGATGCGGCTGACGATCTGCTGGTCGGTGGCGTTCGACATGTTGGTCTGCCAGCCCGCGCCGAGGAATTGCGGCGTAACATCGTTGGTGATGAAGTCGTCCATCTGGGCGGTGGTGATATTGGCGGCGGCCGGATCATCGGGCGTAAAGCCGAATTTGGCGACGAAGGAGGCATCGAAGGCGGCCTTGGCCGTTGAGCCGGCGGCGGTGAAATCGTTGATCGGCTTGACGTCGGTGTTGGTGCCGGCGAACAGATACTCGCCGTTGACGCTGGTGTTGAGGATCGAGGCAAGCTGCTGGATCGTCGTCTGCCCGGTCGATTGGGTCAGGCTGTCGGAGTTGTCGCCCGAAGACGCGGTGGTCAGGCTGGACAGAAAGGTCTGCGCCACGCCGGAGAGCTGGCCAAGCGCGGTCTGGGTCGACGCAAGCCGGGCGGTGACCAGCCCGTTGGAATCGACGATCACGTTCAACCGGTCGAGGTCGCGCGAAAAGGTGACGGACTGGGCTGTGCGTCCGCCCAGTGCCAGGCCGACATCGGCGACCTTGCCGGTCGATGATTCCTTCGTTGCTTTGACGAGGTCGGCCTGCATGCGCATCTGTTGATAGCGCATGGCATTGGAGAGGGCGGCCGAGGAAACTGAGGTCATGGATTATCCCACCGCGTTCAACAGGGCCGTCATCATGTCGTCGACGGTCTTCATCATCCGGGCTGATGCCTGATAGGTGTGTTCGAGATCGAGCAGCAGCGACATTTCCTGGTCGACATTGACGCCGGTCGCATTGGACAGCGCCTCGGAGCTGCGCTGTGCCAGCGCCTCCTTCGCGTCGGCGGCGGTCGAAGCCTGCTGGCGCATGCCCTGGAGCCAGCCGATCGAATTGGCCGCGTAGTCGGAAACGCTGGAGGTCGCCGAAATGCCGGCGGCGGGATCGAACGTCATCGGCTGGTCGAGCCGATCGCCATAGGCAACCAGAAGGCTGGAATAGGAAGCGCCGCCGCTGGTGTTGGAGACGTAAGCAGCGCCGTTGGCGCCGCCGTCGCGCAGCAAGGTCGGATTGCCGCCGGTGCTCGGATCCATCGCTGTATTGATGCTGATCGTGGAAGCCAGGCCATTGACCAGAGTGCCCGCGGCCGGCACCGCCGGCGCGCCGGACCAGGTGAACAGGCCAGCGGCATTGGGCATCGAGGTCGCGGTCTCGGCAAAGGCCGTGATCAGGCCGCGCGCGGTCTCGTCGAGCTGGCTCTGCATGGTCGAGGCGACGCCGTCGCGCAGTTGCAGCAGGCCGGCAAGCTTGCCGCTGGCGCTGGTGTTGCCGCCGGCTCCCGCGGAGACCGGCACGTTGTCGATGTAGACGGTGTTGCCGGCGGCTCCGGCGGCATAGCCGGCCGATGGCGTGAAGCTCACCGTGCGCGGTATGGTCTCGAACAGCGTGGTGCCATCGCCCGTCGTGATGACCATGTCGTTGTCGCCGCGCGTGAAGGTCGATACCGGAACATAGTCCGCGATCTTTTTCAGCAGCGCGTCGCGCTGGTCGAGCGCGTCGGAAACATCGGTGCCGGAACGGGTCCCGGAAATAACCGCCTGGTTGGCGTCCTGGAACTGGCTGAGCAGCGAATTGAGGTCCTTGACCGCCGTGTCGATCTGGCTGTCGGTCTGGGTGCGGAAATCCTGAATGGCCTGGGAGCCTTCATTCAGGGAGCGCACGACCTGCTTGGCCGCGTCGATGACGCTGGAACCGAGATTCTGGTTGGACGGCGAGGTGGCGTAGAGTTGCAGCGCCTGCTGCAGATTGGCGATGGCGGTCGAGGGCGAGGAGGCGTTGTCGACGCCGTTGACCGAAACGTCCAGCTGATCCATGCCGCTGTAGAGCGCGTTCTGGCCGCTATACGCCGACAAGGCGCTGAGATTTTGCCGGAAGAGCAGGTCGTTGGTTACGCGCTGGATATCAACCGAACGCGCGCCGGGCGCCGTGCTGGTGACGACGGCGATGCGGCGCGTATAGTCCGGATTGGAGGCGTCTGCGACGTTGCGCGAAACAACGCTGGTCTGCCGCGCGGTGTTCATAAGCGCCGATTGGGCGATGCTCAATGCGGAAGATAACGACATGCTGGTCTTTCACGGGCCACGCCCGGTTTATCTCTTCAGGTTGACAAGGACGTCCATCAGGTCGGAACCGGTCTGGAAGACTTTCGAATTGGCGGTGTAACTGCGCTGCGCCGCGATCATGTCGGTCAGCTCTTCGGCGATGTCGACGTTGGAATTCTCGAGCGCGCCGGAGATGATCGAGCCCAGCTTGCCTTCATTGGCAAAGCCGACGCGGACCGCGCCGGATTCGGTGCCCTGCGCGTAGACGTTGCCTGGGAGTGCCTTGAGCTGGTCGGGGCTCTGCACATCGGCCAGCGGAATCTTGTAGAGCGCCTTGGTGGAGCCATCCTTGTACTGGGCGTAGATGGTGCCGTCCTTGCCGATCTGGACCTTGTCGATGGTGCTCGGCGCGTTGCCGTTGACCTGCGCGTCGGAAACCGTGAAGCCGGTGCCGAGCTGGGTCATCGCCGACAGGTCGAGATTGAGGCTGGCGCCGCCCGGTACGGTAAAGGTAACGCCTGTAGTGGCGCCGGTGAGCTTGCCGGTCGTGGTGTCGAAGGTCAGGTTGGCTGTACCGAGCGCGCCGCCGGTGTAGGGGAACGATGTTCCTGGCGTCGCCTTGGACTGGTCGAAAACCGCCACCTGCCAGGTGCCGGCACCGGTGTTGGTGAAATAGACGTCGAGCAGCTTCTTGTTGCCGAGATTGTCGTAGGCGACCATCGAGGATTTCGAAGTGTACTGCGCCCCCGCCGAGTTGGTGGAGGGCAGGTTGGCGGCGGCGACCGGGGTCGCGCCGGCCGACAGGTTGCCGGTGTAGCTGCCCTCGGTGCTCGGCGTTGCGGTCATTCCCTGGTCGGAGATGACAACCGGGACCAGTCCTTCGAAGCCGTTTACCGTCGCCGCCGGCACGCCGTTTTCGTAGCTGTAAGCCATAAGCTGGAAGCCGGCCGCGTTGACCAGCCTGCCCTGTGCATCGGGAACGAAAGCGCCGGCGCGGGTCAGGAAAGGCGTGCCGCTCGGGTCCTGGACGACAAAGAAGCCATCGCCGCTGACGGCAAGGTCGGAAACCGATGTGGTGTATTGAAGTACGCCCGGGTCGCTGACCGACTGCCGGATCGTCGTGGTGACGCCGCCGGAATTATAGGCGCCTCCCGTAGATGGCATGATCAGCGTCGAAAATTCGGTGGAGGATCGCTTGTAGCCGTTGGTGTCGGAGTTGGCGATGTTGTCGGCTGTCGTCGACAGGCGGTTTGCCTGGGCGTTCATGCCGGAAACGCCGGTCCGCATCATTCCGTAGAGGCTCATCGAGATGTCTCCGCAATATCCATGCCACTGGCAGCGAGGCTACGCGCCCTGTCTTGCGCGAGGCTGGCGCGGCGCGGCATCAGAACACGAGCCGGTAGCCGAGGAAGCGTTTGGAATCGATCGGGTCGGTGCCCAGCTTCTCGCGCAGCTTCTTGCGCAATTTGCTGATGTGGCTTTCGACAACGTTCTCCTCGACCTCTTCGTCGAAGATGCCGTAGATGGCGTTGAAGACCTGGGTCTTGGTGACGCGGCGGCCGCGGTTGCTCGCCAGATATTCGAGGATGCGGCGTTCGCGGCGCGGCAAGGGCAGCGGCTGGCCGTCGATCTCGGGATCGCGGCCGTCCATGAAGATGCGCATGGCGCCGATCTCGGTGTAGGCGACATCCTCATGGGCGCGACGGCGGATGGCGGTGATACGGGCCAGGATCTCTCTGATATGGACGGGCTTGCGGATGACGTCGTCGACGCCGCTCTCGAACAACCGCAGCGTGTTCTCCAGCGAATGCTGCTCGCTGAGCGCAATGACAGGAGCGCCGGTGCGGTCGCGGATCTGGCGCGGCGAGATGGCGCCTTCGCGGCAGTCGCCGATCAGGAAAGCCCGCACCGAACGCAGGTCGGTGTCGGCGGCCGAGTTCACCCACTCGCCGAATTCGCCGGGCGCGAAGCCCGCGCAGGCGACGCCCTCGCGATCAAAAAGTGAATTGTATCCCTCAGTCACGAGCTCTCGCTCGTCAACGATCACGATCATCGGCCCCGCCTTCCGAATCAGCACATCTGCCCCGTGGGGAATGGCGTAACCGCTGGTGGGAATCGTGAACAACCGTCATTTCTTGTAACTAGTTTCTTGGGAGTCTGGAATCGCACCGGTTGCATTAGCGTGCAGCAGATATGCTTGCGGCGGGAAGTTCTGGGCAAGTCAAAACGGCAACCCCAAAGCAGCGGAATCGGTACATTAGAAGCAGAAAATACGCTCACTGGTTGCAGAAGGCGCGGGCGTTGGTTGTCCATCTGCCAAAGCCGGTGGCAACCATGTTGGCGATCACTCGGCAGACATAGACCTTCTGCGCCGGGTCGTTGTCCGGGCCGGCATGATAACGGGCGACGGCCATCGACCAGGTTTCATGGCGGGCATGGAGACTGGCCAGGAAACGCGCCGCGTAATCGACGTTCTGGCGCGGGTCCAGCATGTCCTCGACGCTGCGGAAATGCGAGGCGTGGTAGTGGTGGTTGATCTGCATGCAGCCGAGATCGATCAGCGTCTTGCCCTCGCGCCGCGCGTTGACGAAGGTGGCAAGCGCTTCGGTCCGGCTCTTTGGGAAGACCGCTTTTCCTTCTATATTCAATGCGTTAGGCTGAAGGCTGCCTTTCTTGCCCGTCTCGGTCAGGCCGACGGCATAAAGGATGCCGGCGGGCACGCCGTAGCGGTCGGCGGCGCGCAGAATCTCGGGCTCGCAGGGATTGGTGGCGGCGAGGGCGGCGTTCGCGAGGCTAGATAAATATATCGCCGCCAGCGCGCTCGCGAGATAGCGAAGCGGCGCGGCCGTAATCCTGCGCGTCATCATGGTTACCCCTTGCGGACTGCTGGCCCGGTTGCTGGCCGCCGGCTCCATTGTTGCCACCGCCAGAGTTTCCGGGCTGGAAGGAGGACTGGTCGCGGCCAGGCGCGGCGGCAGGCGAGGCGGTTGCATCCGCCCGGGTTGTAGCCGGAACGGCCACTGACGGTTGCATGATGGTAACCTTGTCAACCTCGAAGCCCAGCCCGCGCAGCGACTTGACGATCGCCTCGCTGTCGCTGGAAAGCCGGCGGTAGGCATCGTGCGTTTCGGGCTTCAGTTCAATCGAGAGTTGTTCTCCGGAGAGGCGAAGATGGGCGGTGACCATGCCCAGTTCGGCCGGGTGAAGTTCGATCTTCAACACATGTGTCGGAACGGCAACAGAGCCGGCCACCTGGGTGGCCGCGGAGGTCGTCGAAAACGCCTGCCGCGGGCCACCATCGGCCGCTACGGCGTTGATTATGCTGAGCGCTGCCTGGCTCATGGAAGCCTGAGGCGGGGCAGGGAAGCTGCGCTCGGAGACCACGTCGATGCGCGCCGACGCCGGGAGCTGTTTTCCTGACTCCAGCCGCAACGAGGACTGGACGTCGGCGATGGATTTCATCTGCGGTGCCGGCGGCTTCGACCCGGCGCCAGGCACCTCGGCGACCGTCGTCTCGGGTAGCGGGCCAGCGGCGATTGCATTGTCGTGCCGCGATACGCCAGCTCCGGCGTCGCGGACGGACTGGCCGTCGAGCTTTGTCAGCGGCCCGTCGACGAGCGACGCCCGCTCTGGCTTCGACATCGGTTCGGGGTCGTCATGCCCGGCGGACGTTGCCCGATAGGCTTTGGGCAGAATCTGTCCTTCGAGTGCCGCTTCCTGTCCGGCTTGGCCCGCGTCGGCCGACTTGGCCGATGTCGAGAAATGGCGCAGGTCATGAAACGCCATCAGCAAAGGCAGATGGTCGTCGAGCGGTGTTGCACTGGCCTCGGTCGTCTGTGTTTCGGTGTCGGCGTCCTTGTCCGCCTCGACTTCCTTGCCGTCCTTCATGGATTTCGCAGCCGTCAATCCGGTCGCTGCGGTCCTCGCCTTGCCAGCCGGCATCGGTTCGTCCTCGCCGGTTTGCGCCGCAAGGCCGGCGGCAAGCTTGCTCCAGCGTGGATCGCGCCCGGACTCGGTCGTCGGCTGCTTTTCCGCCTGGCTTGCGCCGCGATGCACCATCCTGCCGAAACCGGCATCATCCTTCTTTCCGGACACGGCCGGCTGCTCCGCCGGGCGCGTCGCGGTAAATCCTGGCAGGGCCGGGCCGAGGCTGGGGGTCATTTCGGGGCGGCTCCAAGCATCTGGTCGATAAGGTCGAGCTGTCGACGGGTTTTCATCATGGCGGCGTCGGTCGGGTCGGTCGTGTCGGGACCGGCAGTATTTGCCGGCGCCGATGCCGGCAGGACCGTCGCCGAGTCGGCTGAAGGCGCCGGCGCGTTCGGCGCAGCGACCACGCCGGACGGCAGGGCGGCGGGCTGTTCGGAGACGGCACCCTCGACAGGTGGCAATCCGGCCTCGTCGGCGGCCTGTACAGCGGCGACTTCAGGTCTGGGCTGCGGTGCAGCGGATGCAGGCGTCGGGCTTGCAGCTGGAAGGGAAGCAGGCGGCGCCACCATTTCACCGGCGATCGCCTGCGCAGCGTCGAGCAGGGCGCGGTCGCCGTCCGACAGCCTGCTGCGGTCGATCTTGCCGAGCTTGGCGCGTACATCCTCGGTCGTATCCGAAGTCACAGTCGACAGGCTGGAATAGAGCAGGGCGCGCGGATCGCCCTGATTGGTGTTGCCGTCGCGGCCCTGTTCGGCCCTCGCCGAGGCGAAGGCCGACAATTCACTGAGGCCATCGATCGCAGCACGGCGGGCAATGCGCAGATAAATCACCTTCTCGCGCTCGGCATCCATCATCGAGGTGATATCGGCCAATTTGTCCTGGCTGATCGACATGTGCAGCGCGATGACGCCGGAAACGAAGGAATCGGCGAACTGGCTGGCATAGGGCGAATGGAGATAGCGCTCGACATACTGCGTGGAGGCAAGCGCGAACCGCGCGGCATCGCGTTGCACCACGGCGATGCCGATCGAGCGCCGCAAGGCGGCTTCCTCGACAAGGGTGCCGGGGCTGAGCAGCTTGGCCTCATCGAGCAGCGTGAGTGCCGCCGCCGGGTCGTCCGTCGCCATCAGCGATCCCTTGACCAGCGCAAGAAAGGCCCCGAGGTCGCTTGGCAATGTCATGGGATCGATTGGCTTCAGGACGTCAATAGCGCCGGCGGGCCGGCCAACCAGATAGTTGATGACGCCCTTGGCAATCGAAAGATACTGGGCATTCACCGGGGTGGCGCGGGAGACCGCCGCCTCGACGGTAGATGGATTGCCGCCGCTCATGCCGTAGACCAGCAGCGCGCGAAAATTCCTGGGATCCTTGAAGTCTTCGGCGTCCGCTTGGCGCAGGCGCGCGTCGGTCATCTCGAGCAGCTTGGCCTGCATCGGCATCGCGGCGTGATCGCCGGCGGCGATGCGATCCTGGATAAGCTGCAGCGAGCGCACCAGTTGGTAAGGCTGCAGCGTGTCCTGGGCAAGGCCGGCCGACGGATACCCGGCGGCCAGCAGCAACAGGCCCATCAGCCGGCTGGTGACGGCCGCGCGCTTCATCCGCCGGTCGCCATCAGGATCTCGATGCGGCGGTTGACCGCCGACATGGGGTCGGCGGGATCCTTCGGCTGGCGGTCGGCGAAGCCCGCAACCTCGGTGATCCGGCGTTCGTCCACGCCGCCGCGCACGAGCATGTAGTAGGCCGAATGCGCGCGCGCCGTCGATAGCCGCCAATTGTCATAGCTGGCGCTGCGGAAGGGGCGCGCATCGGTGTGGCCGTTGATGCTGATGGTGCCCTTCTGGCCGTTGACGATGCGACCGATCTTTTCCATCGCCAGCACCAGTTCGCGGCTCGGTACAGCCGATCCGACTTCGAACATGCCGAAGTCGAGCTGATCGGTGATCGAGATGACGACGCCCTTGTCGGTGGCCTCGACCGAGACGCCATCATGAAGCTTGTCGCCGGGCTTGAAAGCATCAGCCAGCTGCTGCTTGACGTCGGCGACCGCCTTCAGCGCGGCGGCGGTGGGCGCCTTTTCCGCAGTCTCGGGTTTTGCAGCCTCTTGCTTCTCGACGGTTGCATCCGGCTGGGGCGCATTCGCCGCCTTGGTATCCGTGACCTTGCCATTCGCTGCCTTGGCATCGCTGGCTCTGGTTTCGCCGGCCTTGGCCATAGCCGCGGCAACCTCCTTGCCATCCTTCGCCAGGGGCTCGAGCGGAGCGTCCTCGACCGGCGGTGCGGGCGGCACGGCCCTGACCTTGGCAACCTGCGTCTCGGCAGCCTTGTCTCCCGGCTTGAGAGGATCGCCCTCGATCTTGGCGCGCTGGGCACTCGCCTCGGCGGCGGGCGTGGCCACCTGCTGCGACCAGAAATCGGGTTCGAAGGGATCGCGGTAGGATGCGCCGCCCGAGGCGCCTGTCGCGGGACCGGCGCTCTGTGCACCGCCATCACCCTTCTGGCTGACATTCTGCATGACGCCGGTGTCGGTGGCGATTTCCGAGAGCACCGCGTAAGGGTCGGCGAAGAGATGATCGTCGGATTGCTGCGGCTGCTGTGGCTCCTGCTTGTCCTGCTTGCGGTCGGATGAGCCCGCATCACCATTGCCGCCCTGACCTGCCTTGGCAGTCGCCGGTTGCGGGTTTTGGGTCGTCGCGCCGATCGCGCTCGGCCCGTCGCCGAGGTCTTCCAGGCCCTTGCGGCTTGAATTGCGGTCGACCAGCTTTACCGGGTTGAAGTAGCTGGCGACGGCCGCCTTGGTCTGTTCGTTGGCGGCGTTGATCAGCCACATGACCAGGAAGAAGCACATCATGGCGGTCATGAAGTCGGCGAAGGCGATCTTCCAGACGCCACCATGGTGGCCTTCGTCGTGATCACCATGAGCCCGCCGCACGATGATGATCTCGTGCCTGCCGTGATCGGCCTCGGCGACGCTCATGACAAGACCTCGGAAAGGGTTGCCGACCATTCGGCCATACGTGTCTCGAACACGGCCTCGTCAATGGTCACGGTCAGGTCGAAGCCGGGCGCCTCGATGAAGTCGAGATTCGCGGCGCGGGGTCCAAGCGAGGCTTTCAGCGTCTCAAACAGCGACAGCGGCCCGCGCACCGCGATGCGCACCGCTTCGCCATCGCCGACCGCTTCACGAACCGTGCCGGCAAGCGCTTCAAGCGAGCGCTTCTGCAGGTCGTCGCTGACGACACCGCCGATGATGCGGGCGACCGTGGCGGCGACAAGATCCGTCACGCGTGCCTCCATGGCGTCGATGCGTGTCGAAACGGCGTTGCCGACGTCACCGCCCAAGCTCTCGAGAAAGATCCGTGCTTCCTCGGCATTGGCCTGGCGCTCCGCTTCCAGTGCCGCGTCATGGGCAGCGACAAGCCGTTCCGCCAGCGCCGCCTCCGCCTGGGCGACCGCCTCGGCGATCAGCGTGCCGATATCGGCCAGCGGTGCGGATGCTTCCGGCTTGTGCTCGGACGTGGCCTGGGGCTGGCTGACACGCGGCGCGCGCGTGCCGAAATCAGGGAGAAGATCGAAAAGGGCTGCGGAGGCCATGGGTTACGCCGCGACTTCCTGGGCCGCCCATTTGCGCAAGATCTGCGCGGTGCGCTCCTCATTGAGGTCGACCATGCGGGCAAGCCGCTCCTGCGGCGCTGGCCTGATCTTCTGGCGAAGATCATCGAGCGGGGTGGCGCCGGCCCGCGCGCCGGGCAAGGCGCCGATAGCGGCACCCGCATCGGCGGAAGCGGCTGCCTCCGGTGTCGGCAGCGAACGCTGGACTTCATCGAAATTGGGACCCGACAAAGCGGGCGTCGCCTTTGCCGTCAGCGCCGCCGCCATCGGCCGCAGGCCGAAGAAGGCCACAAGGAACACCACTACGATGAAAGCGCCGGCGTTGATCAGCGTGCCGGCATGCTGGCCGATGGAATCCAGCATTCCAGCCTGCGGGATCGCCTCGCCATCCAGTCCGTCGATGAACTCGACCGCGGAGACGTCGATCACGTCGCCGCGCTTGTCATCGAAGCCGGTGGCGGAACTTACCATCTTCTGAATCTCGGCGACGCGCTTGGCGATCTGCTCCGGGGTCGCGTCCTTGCCCAGGATCGTCTTCAGCCGGTCCTGGTTGACGACCACGGCGATCGACATCTTGGTGACAGTGTAGCCGTTGGAGACGGTGGCGATCTTCTTGGAGTTGATCTCGTAGTTGGTGATCTCTTCCTTGCGGTCGTTGGCCGAGGAGGTCTGCGGGCCCTCGGTGCTGGTCGCCTGGGTCTCCGGCAGGTTCTGTTCGACGCTGGCCGGGGTGGAGGCCTGCTTCTGGTTGCTGTTCTCATTGGCACGCACCGACTGCACCGAGCGCTCGACGCGCGACTCCGGATCAAAGATCGTCTCTTCGGTCTGGCGGGTGTCGGTGTTGACATCGGCCTTGACGCTGGCGCGGAAATTATCGGGCCCGAGATAGGGGGTGAGCGCGCGACGGATGTTGTCGCCGATCTGCGCCTCCACGGTCTGCTCGACGCCGAGCGTGCGGGCCGCGCTGGTGTTGGAGGGATCATCGCCGGCGGCCAGCAGGTTGCCGTTGGAATCGAGCACCGTCACCTTGTCGGCCGAGAGGCCGGGGACGGCGGCGGCAACGAGATGGCGTATCGACTGGGCGCTTTTCTCGGCGTCGATGCCGGCGTAGCGGATGACGACCGATGCCGAGGGCTGCTGTTCGTCGCGGCGGAAATTGGCGCGCTCGGACATGACGATGTGGACGCGTGCCGCCTTGATGCCCGATATGGACTGAATGGTGCGGGCGATCTCGCCTTCGAGCGCGCGCACACGGGTGATCTGCTGCATGAACGAGGTGAGGCCGAGCGAGCCGACATTGTCGAACAGCTCGTAGCCGGCATTGGAACTGGTGGGCAGGCCCTTTTCGGCAAGCAGCATGCGTGCCTGCGCCGTGGTGCCGGCAGGCACCAGAACGGAGGTTCCGTCCGAACCGACGTCGAAGCCGATGCCGGCCTCGCCCAGCACCAGGCCGATCTGGTTCACGTCGGAACGATCGAGCCCGACATAGAGCGTGTCGTAGGCGGGACGGTTGAGGTAGACCGAGGCGATGCCGATGACACCCATCACCAGAACGGCGATGCCCGCGAGCATGGCGAGGCGCTTCACACCAAAATCGCGGAGATTCGAGATGATGCTCTGGATCTGTTCCGGCACGATAGAGCGACTCCCAGCATGATTGTCCGCCGGAACACTAGCCCTCGAAGCTTGTGCGAAAATGAAATCGGGCCGCGCTTGCGGCGCGGCCCGTGAATTGGAAGTGGGGGTATCCGTCGGTTACGGCTGAATTAGCCGTTCTTGAACAGCGACAGGATCGACTGCGAGGAGCTGTTGGCGATCGACAGGGACTGGATGCCGAGTTGCTGCTGGACCTGCAGCGCCTGCAGCCGGGTCGATTCCTTGTTCATGTCGGCATCGACGAGCTGGCCGACGCCGCGGTCGATGGAGTCCATCAGGCTCTGCGTGAAGGTCTTCTGCAGGTCGATGCTGCTCTTGGCCGAGCCGAGGATGGTGGCCTGGTCGGTCAGCTGGCTCATGACATTGTCGATCTTGCCGATCATCTGGGTGATGATGTCGTCGGTTACGCCTGCTGCCGTGATGTCGAGATTGAAGGCGGAAACGTTGTCGATCTTGGCAACCGTCGCTCCCGCCGCCGTCTGGCCAGCGGTGTTGGCGGCGATGTCGGTGGCGCCGCCGGCAATCGCGGTCGCATAGGCATTGTCGTAAAGGGTCTGGGCGGCCGCTGTCGCGTATACGGAAGTCTTGCGGTCGAGCGTGCCCTGGTTCTTGACGGCGGTGGAGAGACCGGAATCGAACAGTTTCGTGCTCTCGACATCGATGTCGATCGTTCCGAGCGAAATGGCGCCTGACGAGGAGCGATTGAAGGACGAGACGATCTTGGCGTCGGGCTGGACGCCGTCATTGTTGGTGGCGACCTGCGTCGACGTCACCGACAGGAAATTGGAACCCGAAAAAGTGGCGGCATCGGCAAAGGACTTCATCTGCGCCTGGAGCGCGGTGATTTCCGTCTGCGTCTTTGCCTTGGCGGCGTCCGTCTGGCCGACGGTGGAAAGCAGCTTGGTCTTGATCTGGCCGATCGTCGTCAGGACGTTGTTCATGCCGGTATAGGCGGTGTCAACCTTCGAGGCGCCGAGGCCGAGCGCATCCTGGACCGTCGACAGCGCCTGGTTGTCGGAGCGCATCGTCGTCGCGATCGACCAGTAGGCGGCGTTGTCGGCGGCCTCCGAGACCCTGTAGCCCGTCGAGATTCGGGACTGTGTCTGCTCAAGCGATTTGTTGGTGGCGTTGAGGCTTTGAAGTGCAGTCAACGCCGCAGCGTTTGTCATGATGCTCGCCAAGAACTCGCTCCTTTTCCCAGGCCGGCTTTCTCAAAACCGGCGTTGCCCTCGCGAGCCGCTGGCCCGCCCCATCGATTGCCGTCGACCCGACCGGACCGATTCGCCAATCCGTTGTAAGCTATGGTTAACCATGACTAGCGCGTTATGGTTAACGCCCTGTTAAAGGCGTGCTTTCGAGGGTTAAGAAACGAGGGTTGCGCGGGGCTGGAGCAAATGCAAAACGGGCCGCGCTTTTGGCGCGGCCCGTTTGACGATGTAGCCGTTTGAGAGCGATCAGCCGCGGAAGAGCGACAGGATCGACTGCGACGAACCGTTGGCGATCGACAGCGCCTGGACGCCCAGCTGCTGCTGAACCTGCAGAGCCTGGAGGCGGGTCGATTCCTTGTTCATGTCGGCATCGACGAGCTGGCCGACGCCGCGATCGATGGAGTCCATCAGGCTCGAGGTGAAGGTCTTCTGCAGGTCGATGGAGCTCTTGGCGGAGCCGAGCTTGGTGGCGGCGTTCGTCATGTCCTTGAGCGCGGCATCGACGACGGTCATCATCTGCTGGATCTGGGTGTCGCTGGCAGCAGTGGTGCCCGAGAAGATGGCCAGGCTGGCGACCGTATAGGTGTCGGTAGCCGCGGCGGCGGCACCCAGGGTCGGAGCCGAGGCCGTGGCGACGGCGGCGCCGGTGGTGCCCAGGCGATTGGAGTCGAGGATACCCTTCGACAAGGTCGCGGCGGTGCCGGCTTCATACAGCTTGATGCTTTCCACGTTGACATCGATCGTCGAGATCGAAACCGAACCGGTGGAGGTGCGGTTGAAGGCCGAAACGATCTTGACGTCCGCAGCGCTGGTGGCCGTCGCGCCGCTGTTTACCGACAGCATGTTGGTGCCGGAGAAGGTGGCGCCATCGGCGTAGGCCTTCAACTGCTTCTGAAGAGCGGCGATTTCGACCTGGGTCTTTTCCTTGGAAGCATCCGTCTGGCCGTAAGATGCGGTCAGCTTCTGCTGGATCTGGTTGATGGTGGTGATTGCGCTGTCCATGCCGGTGTAGGCGGTGTCGACCTTGGAAGCGCCGAGGCCGAGCGCGTCCGAAACGGTGGACATGGCCTGGTTGTCGGAGCGCATCGTGGTGGCGATCGACCAGTAAGCGGCGTTGTCCGAAGCCTGGGAGACGCGATAACCCGTCGAGATGCGGGCCTGGGTGGTGTCGAGGTTCTTCTGGGTGGCGTTCAAGCTCTGCAGCGCGGTCAGCGCCGAGGCATTGGTCATGATACTGGCCATGGCTACTCGTACCCTAATTTTACAGGTTTTTTTGACATACCGGTTTGTCCGGTATGACGGAGCGGCATCATGCCAATGACCGTTGCGTTTGGGTCACCCGCCATCTGCGAGCGACTATGGCGGCAAGTCCCTACCAAAGGACTAAATCGGACGGTTAATCGAAAATAATTCGCGGAAAAATCGACGACATCGGACACGCTGCCCGGTTGTTCCGGGCAGGCGAGGCTTTGGCCGAGGCGGCAAGCTCAGTTGAAGGAGCGCACCAGGCTGCCGACGAGCAGGTTCCAGCCGTCGATCAGGACGAAGAACAGGATCTTGAAAGGCAGCGACACCACGGTGGGCGGCAGCATCATCATGCCCATCGCCATGGTGATGGTGGCGACGATCAGGTCGATGACCAGGAATGGCAGCACGATCAGGAAGCCGATCTCGAAGCCGCGGCGGATCTCGGAGATCATGAAGGCGGGCACCAGGATGCGCAGGTCGACCGTCTCCTTGGCAACGACCTGGCCGCGCTCGCGAGCGAGATCGGCGAAGAGGTCGAAATCCTTGTCGCGCACATTGTGCAGCATGAAGGTGCGGAACGGATCCGAGATCTTCTCGAAGGCCTCGGTCTGGCTGATCTGGTTGTCCATCAGCGGCTTGACGCCGGTGTTCCAGGCCTGATCGAAGGTCGGCGCCATGACATAGAAGGTCATGAAGAGCGACAGCGAAATCAGGATGAGGTTCGCCGGCGTCGACTGCAGGCCGATGCCGGCGCGCAGGATCGAGAAGGCGATGACGAAACGGGTGAAGCTCGTCACCATGATCAGCAGCCCCGGCGCCACCGACAGCACGGTCAGCAGGCCGAACATCTGGATGATGTAGCCGACGGTGGTGCCGTCGGCCTTGCCGATGCCGCCAAGGTCCAGCTGCTGCGCCGCCGCGACGGAGGTGGCGGCACCGATCAATGCGATAGCGAGAAGGAATTTTCTCATTCGAGCAGCAATGTCCTGATGAGAATTTGCTTGGCATGCCCCTGGCTGCGGATCGAGGCTCGTTCCTCGAGATCCGCCTTCAGGTGCTGGTAGCCGCTGGCGCCCTCGATCTGATGCATCTTCAGCGTACGCACGAAAGCCAGAAGGTCCTGATGGATATCCTCCGCCATCGTTGGCGGCTGCGGTGCATCGTAGACCACGGATACTTCCATCCTGATCCAGGTGTCGGTGGGCGAGGCGATGTTGGTGGTGATCGGCGCCAGCGCGACCAGCGTCGGTCCCGTGCCGGCTTCGTGCGCGGCGGCGGGCTCAGCGACCTTGCCTTCATTCTCGGGCGCAACCGGCACCGATGACGGTGCGCCGACGCCCTTGAGATAGCCGCCGGACATCCAGCCCATGCCGATGGCGGCGGCCGTCACCACCAGCAGCATGGCGCCCTGGACCACAAGGGAAGGGCCCTTGCGAGACTGAACCTGTTCGATACTGGCCATGGCGTTTTGTTCTCCAATTCCTAGAACGGAAGAACCTGGTCGAGAACCTGCTGGCCGTAGGCCGGCTGCTGAACCTCGCTTATGCGGCCGCGTCCGCCGTAGGAGATGCGCGCCTCGGCGATACGCTCATAGGGGATCGTGTTCTCGGCGCCGATATCGGCCGGCCGCACGATGCCGGCGATGGTCAGCACCCTGAGTTCATAGTTGACGCGCACTTCCTGCGAGCCGCTGATCATCAGATTGCCGTTGGGCAGGACGTCCGTGACGACAGCCGCGACGTTGAGCTCGAGTGTTTCCGATCGCTTTATCTCGCCATCGGCGGTCGTGTCCGTCTGGGAGTTGAGCGCTCCAGAGCCCTTGCCGGCGGTGCTGCCGACCTTGTCCCATTGCGCGCTGATGTCGAAACCGAGCTTGCGGTTGGCGGTGCGGCTCCTGTCGTTCTGGTTCTTGAAGTTGGCGCGGTCGTTGATCTTGATCTTGACGGTCAGGATGTCGCCTTGGGACAGCGCCCGGGGATCGGTGAACAGCCGGCTCTGCCGATCGTCCCACAGGGAGAACTTCTTCACCGGCTGCCGCGGCGTCTCGGGATATTTGTACATGGATCCGGTGCTGCCACCGTCGATGCCGGAGCCGACCGGCGACAGAGACGGTTCCTTGCCGACCTCCTTGAGGTTGGTTCCGCAGCCGGACAGTGCCGCGACCGCGCACAGGATGAGCATTCTGCGGATCATGACGGATCTACCCTTCGGGCTGCGCTGGCCATGATGCCGGTGAGCGTCGCCGCCGCCTTCTGGTCCATTTCGTTGAGAATGACGCCGGCCTTGCGTGAATCGAGCTTCATCAGGATGGCCGCCGCCAGGTCGGCGTTGACCATTGCCAGCCGTTCGGCCGCCGCATCGGGTTTCATGCCGGCATAGATCTTCACGACGCCGTCCTCGGCCCGGGCGAGGAATACCTCGCGCCGCTTCAGCCAGGTCTCGTATTCGGCTTTCTTTGCGTCCAGTGCTTTCATGCGCTCGTCGATGCCGGCCTGGAGCTGTTTCAACTCCTCGGCCTGCAAGGCGTAGCGGCGGTCGCGCGCGGCGTCGGCGATGTTGGAACAGAAGCGCTCGATCTCGCTCTGGTCGGGCGCTTTCTCCCGCGCCAATTGCTGCGGTGCCACCGCGGGCTGCGCTCCAGGCAGAACCTGGCGAACAGCATCCTCACCATGTGCTCCACCGGAAACGGACATGGCCGCGAGAGCCACGGCCGCGAACAGGATCGCGCGGGGAGGGCGCCTTTCATGGGATGAGGGAGACGAGATCATCGGCATGGCCTATTGGAGAACCAGATCGGCTTGCAGGGCGCCGGCCGACTTGATGCCTTGCAGGATGGCAATGATGCCATCCGGCTTGACGCCGAGACGGTTGAGGCCGGACACGAGGGTTTGCAGGTCGGGTCCGTCAAGCACGGCGACGCGGGCGTTGGGCCGACTGACATCGATGGCGGTGAACGGCTCGACGGCGGTTTCGCCCTTGGAGAAGGGCTCGGGCTGCACGACACGCGGCGCCTCGGTGATGCGCACGGTCAGCGTGCCATGGCTGATGGCGACGCGCGAGATCTTGACGTCGTTGCCGATGACGATGGTGCCGGTGCGCTCGTCGATGACGACGCGGGCCGGCGTGTCGGATTCAACCACCAGATTCTCGATCTCGGCATAGAAGCGGGCCGCCGAAACGTTCTTCGGCCGTCTGATCTGGACGGTGCGGGAATCGCGCTCGGCCGCCACGCGCATGCCGAAGCGCTGGCTGGTGTAGTCGTTGATCGCGTCGGCGATGCGGATGGCGGTCGAAAAATCGGGGTTGCGCAATTGCAGCGTCAACGTCGACTGGTCGTCGAATTCGGCTTTCACCTGCCGCTCGACGATGGCGCCGTTCGGCACCCGGCCGGCGGTCGGCACGCCTTGCGTCACTTGCTCGGCCTGACCCTGGGCGGTGAAACCCGAAACGATCACGGCGCCCTGGCCGACCGCGTAGATCTCGCCATCCGCCGCCTTCAGCGGTGTCATGATCAGCGTGCCGCCGGCAAGCGAGGTGGCGTCGCCCATCGAAGAGACGTCGATGTCGATGCGGGCACCCGACTGCACATAGGGTGGCATGTTGGCGGTGACGATGACGGCGGCGACGTTCTTGGCGCGCGCGCTGCCGCCTTCGGTGGCGATGCCGAGATTCTCGAGCATGGCGCGGATAGACTGCTCGGTGAACGGCGAATTGCGCAGGCTGTCGCCGGACCCGGCGAGCCCGATGACGAGGCCGTAGCCAACCAGCTGGTTGTCGCGCGAACTCTGCAGCTGGGCGATGTCCTTGATGCGCGAGGCGACCTGGCCGGGCGGCAGCGAGCTTGGCCCGGGCGAGACGCGGAACATGCGGGTGGTGGTCGCCGGATCATATTCCGGATCGTCGTAGACGCCGCCATTCCTGGCGGCGAGATCGCGCTTGGCCTTGGGTGTCAGGCCGTCGGCCAGCGCCGGCTGCAGGCCGAGCGCGGTCGCGAGCAGAAGGACAAGCGGGCGCATCATGAAGCGCTGACCTGGATGGTTCCGTCGGCCATCACCGTGCCGGAGAGGATCTTGCCGCTGTCGCTGTTGCGAACCTTGATGAGGTCGCCGGCCGAACCTGGCTGCAACGTCACGGCGGTTGCGGTGATCGTCAGTCCGCCAGCGACAAAGAAGACCTGCACCGCGGCACCCTGTTCGACCAGCCAGGCCTCGCGGATGGCGGTTGACGGAATGTAGCGGCCGGGCAGCAGCGTACGCTTGGCGATCTTGCCTTGAAGCTCCTCGGCGCGGGTCGCCATCGCTTCGGGCTTGTGCTTGCCCGGGATCAGGGTCACCTGCTTCAGGGCTGCAAGCTCGATGGTCTCGCCGGGATAGATGACCCGGTTGGGGATCAGCACGACCTCGCCGGCAGTCTGATTGCTGGCGATCTGCGTCGCCGATTGATTTGCCGACTGATTTGCCGACTCCTGGGCGAAAGCCGGCATGCCGCCGGCCACCAGCGCAAGGATCAGCGCGGTGCGGCGGAATGCGGAGCAGGAGATCGGCATGACCATCATCCGTTACCTGATGTTCTTGGAGACGACCGAGGCCATGTCGTCGGCGGCCTGGATCACCTTGGAATTCATCTCATAGGCGCGCTGCGCCGAGATCAGTTCGGTGATTTCCTTGACAGGGTCGACGTTGGAAGCCTCGAGGTAGCCTTGCTGAATGGTGGCGAAGCCGGGGTCGCCGGGCACGCCGACATTGGCCGGGCCGGAGGCCGTCGTTTCCTGGAACAGATTGTCGCCGAGGGGTGCGAGGCCGGCCTCGTTGGCGAAGTTGACGATCTGGAGCTGGCCGAGATTCTGCAGGTCGGTCTGGCCGTCGATGCGGGCAAAGACCTGACCGGTCTTGTTGACGATGACCTCGACGGCGTCGACCGGCACGGTGATGGCCGGAATGACATTGGCGCCATCCACCGTCACCAGCTGGCCGGTGGCGTTGGTGTTGAAGGCCCCGGCGCGGGTGTAGAGCGTGCCGCCATCGGCGCCCTCGATCTGAAACCAGCCCCTGCCGGTCAGCGCCATGTCGAAACTGTTGCCGGTGCTGGTCAGTTCGCCCTGGGTGTGCACGTTGCGCACGGCCGTCGTCTTGACGCCGAGGCCGATCGAGACGCCCTCCGGCACCAGCGAGGCGTTGGAGCGGTTGGGCACGCCCTGCGTGCGGTCGACCTGGTAGAGCAGGTCGGAGAATTCGGCGCGGGCACGCTTGTAGCCGGTGGTGTTGATGTTGGCGATGTTGTTGGCGATGACTTCCAGGTTCGTCTGCTGGGCATTCATGCCGGTGGCGGCGATGGCGAGTGCTTTCATGACCTACTCCTCAGATGCCCATGCGACTGACTTCGAGATAGGCCGAAACGACCTTGTCGCGGATGGCGACGGCGGTCTGAAGCGCCTGCTGAGCGCTCATCACGGCATCGACGACCTGGCGGGTATCGGCATCGCCCTTGAGCGCCTGCAGCGACACCTGCTCGGCATTCTGCAGCGTGTTGACGGTCTTGGACGCCGCCTGGCTAACCGCTTCCGCGAAGGAGGTGCCAAGGTTGCCGGCCGTGGCCGGCGCGACACCGCCCTGAAGCAGGTCCGTCGCCGTATCGCCCAGCCCGGGCTTCAGGTTCAGCGCGCCGATGCCATTCACGATCATTGGTTCCTCATCAGGTCGATGGTCATTGAAATGAGGTCGCGCGCCTGCTTCACGACTTGCAGGTTGGCCTCGTAGGAGCGGTTGGCCTCGGTCATGTCGGCCATTTCGATCAGCACGTTGACATTGGGCATCTTGACGTAGCCCTTCTCGTCGGCGGCCTCGTTGCCGGGCTGGAATTCAACGGGAAAATCACTCGGATCGCGGTCGATCGAGTTCACTTCAACCGTCGAGCTGCCGGACGCCCGGTCGAGTTCGGAGACGAAGCTGATGGTCTTGCGGCGATAGGGGTCGGCGCCGGGCGTGGTGCCGGTCGACTGGGCATTGGCGAGGTTTTCCGAAACCACGCGCAGGCGCTCGGACTGGGCGCCGAGGCCGGATGCTGCGACTTTCAGGGCTGCGGTCAGCGCGTCCATGATCAGCTCTTCACCGCCATCATCATCATCGAGTGGAAGGCCTTGACGATCGCCGTGTTGAGTTCGAAGGAGCGGCGCACTTCGCCGGCCTTGAGAAGCTGGTCTTCAAGCACGACGGTGTTCTTGGACGGCATGACCACGCCGTCATCTTCCTGCGGCTTGATGGTGAAGCCGGCGTTGGTCGCCGCGCTGCCGAGATGGCCGGCCTCGGTGGTCTGCAGCGACACCGCGGTACGGTCGAGCACCTTTTCGAAGGGTTCGACATCGTTTGCCGTGTAGCCCGGCGTATTGGCGTTGGCGATGTTGCCGGCGATCGCCGACTGGCGCACGGAAAGCCACTGCGCTTGCTTGGCGGCGAGATCGAAAAGGGAAACAGGCTCCATGGGAATCTCCGGGCATGTGCCCAAAGACTAGGTCGCCAGTCTTGCGCGGACCTTGCGGACAACCGCTAGTGCGTGACGCCGAAAAGCGCGAACCGGTTTTCGGACGACATCATGCCTCTCTCCTTGATCCAGAGCCGGGCACAACCGCGACGGCCTTATCTGGAAAGCGGGATCACCTGGTTGGCGCTGGTCAGCATGACCCATTTGCCGTTGCGCTGCTCGATCGACGATACCGTGCTCGAGTCCGGCAGTGTCGAGCCGCGCTGGACCATCCACAGGCCGGTATCGTCCTCGATCATGGCGCGACCGTTGGCGACGTGAACCATGCGAAATTTCGCGACATCGGCGGGGAAGGGCTGGTCGCCGGGCGGCTGTGCCGGGGTGGCGTCATCCGGCACCGTTCCGGTGGCGAACAGATCGATGCTGGTGTTGGGAACATCCTTGGCTGTCAGCGGCGCGCTGCGCTCGGCGACCACGCCGCCACCTTCGCGTCCCGAATTGGTGCCGGTGCCGCCAAACTTGATCGCCTGGACGCCGAATTGGTCCTGGTTGAAGAAGATATACCAGGGAAACAGGGCGCAGATCAGGCCGAGCGTGACGCCGAGCGCGGCGATGACGAAGTCGCTCCGCCGGTCTGCCTTCCTGGCCAATTTCGGAAATTGTGGCTTTGGCGGCTGCGGCCATTCGGTGACGGGAAACAGACCGTCGATCAACGATTCGCGGCTTGCCTGCGTCGTCTCGGCGGCTTCGATAGGGGGAACCAGATGCATGGGGGCCACGGCAGTCTGAGCAAGAACAGGCTGGGATCTGGAGAGAGCCGGCTCTGATCTGGGTACAGCCGGCTTGGCTCTGGGCAGAGCGGGTTTGGCGGCCCTGGCCAGGACAGCCGCGGTCTTGGCGACTATGGCGCTGGCGGCCTTTGCCTTGGCGATCCTGGTCTCCTCCGCTCGAGCGTCCTCGGCGGCTTTCGCCTCGGCAAGCATCTCGCTCAGGATGCGCTCGGTATACTGGCGTTCAGTCTCCTGCTTCGGCATTCAGCTTTCCCTTGAGATGGCGGGCGAGATCGGAGAACGGATCGGCCGAAGGGCGGTCCCTGGGCGATTGCGTCAGCGCCTCGTAGATCAGCGGCACCTGGCGCACGGCGATGTCGAGTTCGGCGTCGGCGCCGCCCTGATACGCGCCGAGCAGGCGAATGTCGCGCGTGTCCTCGAAGCGGGCGATCATCGATTTCAGCCGCGTCACCAAGGCGCGCTGTTCGACGCTCCAGGCCTTGCCGGCCAGGCGCGATATGGACGACAGCGGATTGACCGGCGGATAGCGGCCCTGTTCGGCGATCGCGCGGTCGAGCACGACATGGCCGTCGAGAATGCCGCGCACGGAATCGGCGACCGGATCGTTGTGGTCATCACCGTCGACCAGCACGGAAATGATGGCGGTGATCGAGCCCTTGCCTTCCGCGCCAGGCCCGGCGCGCTCGAGCAGCTTGGGTAGTTCGGTGAAAACCGATGCGGGATAGCCGCGCGCGACCGGCGGCTCGCCGGTGCCTGTCGCCACCTCGCGCAAGGCATGGGCGAAGCGGGTGATCGAATCCAGCACCAGGAGCACACGTTGGCCCTGGTCGCGAAAGTGCTCGGCGACCCGCATTGCTGTGTCGGGCGCGCGCCGGCGCATCATGGCGCTCTCGTCACTGGTCGCGACGACCGCCACGGTCTTGGCCATGCTGTCGCCGATCGTGTCCTCGAGGAATTCGCGGACTTCGCGGCCGCGTTCGCCGATCAGCGCGACGACGACGGTATCGAACGCATCGGCGCCGGCGAGCATGGCGAGCAGCGTCGACTTGCCGACGCCCGAGCCCGCGAAGACACCCATGCGCTGGCCGAAGCAGAGCGGCGTGAAGATGTCGATGACCTTGACGCCGGTCATGAAGGCGGTGCCGACGCGTTGCCGTGCCATGGCACCGGGCGTGGTGCCGCCCGACATGTCGTCGCCCCTGATCAGCGGCGGGCCACCGTCGATCGCCCTGGTGAGCGCGTCGATGGCACGTCCGCGCCACGAGGCGTGCGGCGCCACAGCGAGCGGCCCCCTGCGGAACACTGCATCGCCGATACCGGCATCGGCGCTGCGTTCGAAGGGCGCGATGACGACCTCGTCGCGGCTGATCTTGACGATCTCGCCGCGGCGCGTGCCGGCCTGGCCGCGCTGCTCGACGATGTCGCCCAGCCTGGCGAAATCGGAAAGGCCGCGCACCTTGTAATGCGTGGGCGTGACTTCGGTGACCAGACCGCCACGCTTGACCAGCCCATCGGCGCTGCTGAAGCGCCGCCATACCCGCTCCAACGCGGCAAGCCGATCTTCCGGCGCCGGCTGGAGCTGAATTTCGGGTGCGCGGATGGATGGCTGGCCGAGCGGCATGCTACGACTTCGAGCCGAGCGTCTTGATCGCCTCGTCGGTGGAGGAATCCGTCTGCCGCATCAAGGCCGCGGTGTTCTCGAAGGCGCGCTGGACCATGATCAGGCGGGTCATCTCCATCACCGGATTGACGTTGGATTCCTCGACGAACCCCTGGGCGATGCCGACATCGGAGCGATCGGTGACCGGATCGGGGGTGCGCGAAGGCACGATGCCTGAATTGCCGTAGCGCACGAAATTCTCGCCCGGGTCGAAATTGTAGAGGCCGATCGAACCGACAAGCTGTTCGTTCTGGCGCAGCGAGCCGTCGGCGCCGGCCTTGGGCGGGCCGTTGCGAGGGTCGAGCTGGATCGGCGCACCGCCGGCGTCGAGCACCGGATGGCCTTCGATCGACATCAACTCGCCATTCTCGTTCATCGAGAAGCGGCCGTCGCGGGTCATGACGGTGCCGGCCGGCGTGTCGATGGCGAACCAGGCGTCGCCCTGGATGGCGAAATCGAATGGATTGCCGGTCTCGGTCAGGGAGCCGTGGGCACCGGAAAGATAGGTCTTGCCGGACGAGGCGAAGGATACCGATTTCTGCCCGGTGCCCGACACCACGTCCTCGAACTTCACGCCGGTAGCGCGGAAGCCCACGGTGTTGGCGTTGGCGACATTGTCGGCGATCGTGTCGAGCCGGCGCTCGAGCGCCATCTGCGCGGAAAGGGCGACGTAGAGACTGTCTTGCATGGTCAGAACTTCAACTTCTGCATGGCCATCATCAGGTCGGTGGAGATGCCCGACGTGACTGGCTTGGCAAAGAGCACGCTGATGGACGACACCGCGGTCGAGGTCGGATTGTTGATCTCGTACATGCTGGTGAAGCGCGTCAGGAACTTGCTGAGCTTCGCCGGATCGGTGAAATCAGTGAGGTCGAGCTTCTGCTCGAACAACTGCGCCTGCTTGTCGATGTCGGCGGTGGCGAAGGAATCGGGCAGGCCCAGCGCGGTTCGAACGACGCTGGCAAGCGCCGTGTCGGCCAGCACGTCGTACCAGCTGGTGATGTCGGGCGCCTTGCGCTGGAAATAGAGCGCCAGGCGCACGCCCTCATTGGTCTTGCCGGCATCCTCCTCCAGCGTCTGGCGCATGTATTTGTCGACGGTCGGCTGTTGCGCCGCATTGATGGTGGTGGCGTTCTCGCCGTACTGCTCGAAGTTGAAGGCCGAGGCCAGTGCCGCGTAGGCCGGATCCGTCTGCTTGTTGGCGACGCTGTCGGGGTCGCGCACGCCACCCTGCAGGACCTGTTTGATGAGGTCCTTGTCCTCGGTCGCCGAATCGAGACCGAACGCTGCCAGTGCATAGGTGTAGAGCCGGTCGTTCGACATCAGGTCGTCGATTGACTTCACCTTGGTGATGTTGGCGAGATAATACGTCGTCTCGCCCTTCACATAGTCTGAATTCGGATCGACGCCGGCGATCTGAGCCTGAGTGGCGTAGTTCTTTGTCACCAGCTGCTGCGCCTTGTTGTAGATGGTGGCGTCGGCGCCGTTGGCGGCGAAATTGAAGGCGCTGACGAACTGGGCATAGCGCTTGTCGGTCAGCTTGTTGGCGAAACTGTTGGGGTCGGTGACACCTTCCTTGAGCGCCTTGACCATGAAGGCCTTGGCGTAGTCCATGTCCTCCAGCCCGTAGGCCTTCATGGCATATTTGAACAGCCGGTCATTGTTGACGAAATCGTCGATCGATTTCACCTTGGTGATGTTGGCGAGATAATATTTTGTGTCGCGATCGACGGTCGGCTGTTGCTCGATGCGATCGATAGACTTGTTGATGTCCTTGGTGATCAACTGGTAGCTGGTAAAGGTATTGAGCAAGAACGTGCCTCCGGCCGAAGCTATGCCGGTACAATAGCCGCACTTCCTTGCGCGAAACTGAATCGCCCTGACATTCGGTTCCACGGCAGCTCGGATTCAAGCCTCACACAAGGCACGGGGACTATCCCTTGCACCTGGTGTGAAATGCGGAAGGACCTGCCGTGGGCATTCTGATTGGACTTGTGGTGACGCTCGGCTGCGTCCTCGGCGGCTTCATGGCCATGGGCGGGCATCTGCACGTGCTGGTCCAGCCCTGGGAAGCCGTGGTCATCTGCGGCGCCGCGTTGGGCACCTTCCTGGTCGCCAATCCGATGAAGACGGTCAAGGATACCGGCAAGGGCATTCTGGAAGCCTTCAAGCAGGCGGTGCCGAAGGAACAGGATTATCTGGAAACGCTCGGCGTGCTGCACAGCCTGATGCGCGAACTGCGCTCGAAGTCGCGTAGCGAGGTCGAGGCGCATATCGACAATCCGGAAGAATCAGCCATCTTCCAGGCCTTTCCGACGGTGCTCAAGAATCACGATCTGATGGCTTTCATCTGCGACTACTGCCGCATCATCATCATCGGCAATGCCCGCTCGCACGAGATCGAGGCGCTGATGGACGAGGAGATCCAGACCATCAAGACCGACAAGATGAAGGCCTATCACGCGCTGGTCGCGGTCGGCGACGGCCTGCCGGCGCTGGGCATCGTCGCCGCGGTGCTGGGCGTGGTCAAGGCGATGGGCGCGCTCGACCAGTCGCCGGAAATCCTCGGCGGCCTGATCGGCGCCGCACTCGTCGGCACCTTCCTCGGCATCTTCCTGTCCTATGCCGTGGTCGGGCCCGTGGCCACCAAGATCAAGACGGTGCGCGAGAAGAAGAACCGCCTCTACATCATCGTCAAGCAGACGCTGCTCGCCTACATGAACGGCGCGCTGCCGCAGGTGGCTATCGAGTTCGGCCGCAAGACCATCTCATCCTATGAACGGCCGACGATCGATGCCGTCGAGCAGAGCACGATGAACACCGCTTCCGCCGAGAAGAAGGCCGCCTGAGCGATGCGCGACAGCTTGGTACCAGCACTGTCATGACCAGTCCGGGCAGCCCCTCGGAGGTCCGCTCGCTGATCATCGAGCGCCTGGTCGGCGACAGCGGCGAGGCGGGCCAGGTCATCGGCACCGCCCGCGGCATGGCCGAGCGCGCCGCGCCGCTGCTGCAGAAGAGCCTGACCAGTGAGCTTGGCGTCCCGGTCACTGTCGATCTCAGGGCCGTCGAGGTGAGCCGCGTCTCGGAAGCACGATCGCGTGCTGGCGATACCTTCGCCATGACTATCGTCGCGTCGTCCACGTCCTCCGATGCCATGACCCTGGTGATCGACGCACCGGCGATCGCGATCGCGGTCTGCACCTTGTTCGGCGGCGACCCGGAGATGCCGGCATCGCCGATAGAGCGCGATCTGTCGCAGATCGAGATCGATGTCTCGACCATGGTGTTCCAGCAGGTCGCGCAAGCCCTCAACGGATCCGGACGACGCTCGCTCGACCTGCGCCTTCCCGTGCCGCGGGCGACGTCGGGCACCGAGGCGAAGCGGCACGTGCTGCGCGACGGCGCGGCGGTCCGCATCGTCTTTGGCATCTCGACACCGGCGGACACCGGCACCGTCATGGTGACGATGCCGCAGCGTGTCGTTCTGGCCAGCCGCGATGGCGCAGCCGCTGGCGGCGAGGACGACCAGGGCGCGAGCTGGCGCCAGCGCTTTTCGGAAGAGGTGATGCGCTCCACAGTGGAGCTCGAGGCCACCATGCCGCTGGCCCGCCTGACGCTCGGCGACCTCGCCGATTTCGAAATTGGCCAAGTCATCGAATTCGAGGAAACGGCGCAGTCGCGGGCACGTCTCGGCGCGCGCGGCAAGACGTTGTTTGTGTGCGAGTTCGGCAAGCTGGGGCAAAATTACACCGTCCGAATCAAGCATCCCTACGATGCCGGCCAGGACTTTATCGATGGGCTGATGCCGGCTTCCGCCGGGCGTGCCTGAGCATTGGAGACGACGCATGGCCAAGACCAAGGTGGAAGCCGCCCTCGATCAACCAGACGACCAGCCCGACGAGCAGCTCGACCGCGCCATTGAGGAGTTGCGCGGCGTCCTGCATGAAGAAGAGCAACGTCCGGATGCGGCGTTCAGGGCCGCTTCATCGGCCAATTCGAACGTGATCATGAACATCCCGGTCGATGTCCAGATCATCCTCGGCAGCACCGAGATGCCGGTCTCCGACCTGATGGCGCTGCAGAAAGGCTCGACGGTGGCGCTCAACCGCCGCATCGGTGAACCGGTCGACGTCGTGGTCAATGGCCGCAAGATCGCGCGCGGCGAGATCACGGTGCTCGAAAGCGATCCGTCGCGCTTCGGCATCAGGCTGACTGAAATCATAGCCGGCACGAAGGGCGCCTAGACATGGCTGGTGGGGCTTGCCGGTTGCAGCGGAGGCGAGAGGCAGCATGACACCGCTGACGACCTTGACGCGCGCGCAGAAGGCTGCCGCCATATTGGTGGCGATGGGCAAGCCATCCGCCAGCCGCCTCTTGAAATTCTTCAAGCAGGAAGAGTTGAAGGCGCTGATCGAGGGCGCGCGGCTATTGAGAACCATTCCGCAAAGCGATCTCGAGCGCATCGTCGCAGAATTCGAGGCGGAGTTCACCGAGGGGGCCGGCCTGCTCGATTCCGCCGACAGGATGGACACCATCCTCAACGAGTCCCTGTCGCCCGAAGAGATGAGCGCGATCATGGGCAACAAGAAGCCGGAGGCGGCGCCGGAAGGGCCGCCGCCGATCTGGCCGGATCTTGAGAAGCTCGAACCCTCGCGGCTCGGCGCCTTCCTCGCCGGCGAACATCCGCAGACGGCGGCCATGGTGTTGTCGAAGCTGGCGCCGCAAGCAGCGGCGAGCGTGCTTTTGACACTGACGAAGCCGATGCGCGGCGAAATCATCAAGCGCATGGTGACGATGGCCAACGTTCCGGATGCCGCCGCCAGGATCGTCGAGAACCGGCTACGCGCCAGCGTGCTGGCGGAAACCTCGACCAAGGACACGTCGGCGGGACAAGCGCGCGTCGCCAGCGTGCTCAACGAGATGGACAAGCCGCTGCTCGAGGAGGTCATGCAGGATCTGGAAGCCGCCGGCACGCCCGATCTCGACGGTGTGCGGGCAAGGCTCTTCGCTTTCGACGACCTGCCATTGCTCACCCAGAAGGCACGCGTGCTGCTGTTCGACGGACTGTCGACCGAGCTTGTCACGCTGGCGCTGCGAGGCACCTCGGCGGCACTCGCCGAAGCGGCTCTGTCGGCCATCGGCGCGCGGTCGCGACGCATGATCGAAGCCGAACTCGGACAGGGTTCGGAGGGGGTTCCCCTCGCCGATATCATGGCGGCGCGCAAGACGATCGTGTCGACGACGATCCGGCTGTCGCGCGAAGGCGCATTCGAGCTTCCGTCGACGCAGAACGCCGCCTAAATCAAAGGATTAGAGCATGATGTCATCCGACAACCGCTTCACACTTTTCGGCATCATGCTCTAAGGCATGTCCGACGCCACCGACAAGGACTCGAAAACCGAAGAGGCGACGGAGAAGAAGATCCGCGACACCATCGAACAGGGCAAGCTGCCCCATTCGAGGGAAACCGCGATCCTGGCCTCCTTCGTCGCCATACTGGTGTTCACCGTCTTCTATGCCAAGGACGCGATCATCGATCTCGGCATGTTCCTGTCGATGTTCCTCGAGAAGCCCGAAGCCTGGCCGATGGACACCGAGACCGATGTCATCGAGCTCTACAAGATTGTCATGTTGGAAGTAGGTCGCGCCATCGTCAGCCTGCTGGTGCTTTTGACCGTAGCCGGTATCGGTGCCTCGGTGCTCCAGAACATGCCGCAATTCGTCGGCGAGCGAATCAGGCCGCAGCTTTCGCGCATTTCGATCACCAAGGGCTGGAACCGGATGTTCGGTGCCCAGGGCTGGGTCGAGTTCCTGAAATCCCTGGCGAAGGTCGGCTTCGCCATCGCCGTGCTCACCTTCACGCTGTCGGAGGATCACCGCAAGCTGCTCGCCGGGATGATCACCAACCCAGTCGCCTTCGGTCTTGTCATCCGCGGCATCGCGGTCGACATACTGGTGGCGATCGTCTTCGTCATGGGGCTGATCGCGGCAATCGATATCGTTTGGTCGCGCTTCCACTGGAGGCAGGACCTGCGCATGAGCAAGCAGGAGGTCAAGGACGAGTTCAAGCAGTCCGAGGGCGACCCGATCGTCAAGTCCCGGCTGCGCTCGCTGGCGCGGGACCGCGCACGCAAGCGGATGATGACGGCGGTGCCGCGCGCGACGCTGATCATCGCCAACCCGACCCACTTCTCGATCGCGCTGAAATATGTGCGTGACGAGGATTCGGCACCGCTCGTGGTGGCCAAGGGGCAGGATCTGGTGGCGCTGAAAATCCGCGAGATCGCGAAGGAGCACAACATTCCGATCTTCGAGGACGTGGCGCTCGCCCGCTCCATGTACAAGCAAGTTTCGGTCGATAATGTGATCCCGTCGCAATTCTACCAGGCCGTCGCCGAACTGGTGCGGATCGTCTACTCGAAGAAGGCTGAGCGCAGACAGATTTCATGAATCGCCAACCGCACGCAAAATCCCGCGAGATCATCGTCGCCAACGCCATAGAGCAGGTGGTTGGCGAATTGCGGCTGATCGATGTCGCCGACTATATCGCCTTCATCCGGCTGGAGCATTTCGCGTGCCTGTCGGACCTGGTCGATTCAGCGGTGGAGCTGTTCTTCATGCCCGGCACGCTCAGGCTCGGCCACGGCGGCGAGGCGCATGTCGACTGGAGCGGTAGCCCGCGCATCGTGCTCGATCTGGAGTTGCGGCCGCCCGGGGTGACCGTCTATTTCCAACTGACGCTGAGCGAGGCCGGTAACTCGGTCGTGGTCAATTACGTGTCGTTCGAAAAGCCTGGCGAGGATCCCGATCACAATACAGCGCTGCTGGAAGCGGTGATCGAACAGGCCCGTATCCGCAAGGTGGAGCCAATGGCTTTCTGAGGTCTGTTGCGGGCCCGGCGAGGCCGGCCTGCAGAATGGCGGTTCCCCGCGTTTTCGGGTGCTCACATACCCGACCTCGCTCCGCTCTGGCTCTTGCGCCTCATCGTTTCATTATTCGATCAGACCGAGCCGCAGCGCCTTGGCGACCGCCTGGTTGCGGTTGACGGCGTTGAGCTTCTGTGTCGACTGGGTCAGATATTGATTGGCTGTGTGCACCGACAGCTTCAGGAGCCGCGCGATTTCCTCGCTGGTGTTGCCGTTGGCGGTCAGCTTCAGGCACTCCAGCTCGCGCTTGGAGATGGCGCGCATCCTGCCGGTGTCGCCCGGACGGATGCGGGCGACCGCGGCGAACAGGGAAAAGCAGCGGGCGTGGATTTCGTAGAGTGCATCCTGGGGCAGGGCGATCTCCGACCCCAGGAAGACGACAAGGCCGCACTGACCGCGATCGGCATGGACGGGAAAGGCGATGCCGCTGGTGCCGGGCGCCAGCGGCGCCATCTGCTCGGTCCAGGCGAGGTTGCCGAACGTCTCGGTCATCGCGGCGACGCCGTCATCCGTCCACCAGCGTGGCTCCGTCGAGTTGTGGGTGTGGCGCACGATCTCCTCGCCATTGGCGCCCGAGATAAACTTCGTCGCCACCGCAATGCCGGGATAGTCGGAATCGAAACACGGGACCAGCCGTGCGCGTTCCGGCGACGGGCTGACGAAGAACAGGCCGAAGGCCGAGGCGCTGATGTCGACCGCGATCCAGCGGCAGCGGCGCACGGCATCGGGAATGGTGACGGCGTGATGTGTTTCGGAGCCGAGCGAGAAGGCGCCGAAGGGGCTGCGCTGATCGTTGAAAATCGCCTCCGCGGCGTCCCTGATGTCGGCCTGTTTCAAATGATGCCACTCCTGATCGCCGTGGCGATGGCCATCGCACGGTTGCTGGCCGCGAATTTCTGGATGGCGTGGGTGATGTAGCTGTTGACGGTGTTGGAGGAGACGCCAAGGATGACCGCCACTTCATCGGTGGTCTTGCCTTCCGAAACCCAGAACAGGCATTCGCGCTCACGATCCGACAGGGGATCCTGCATGGCCGCGGCGGCGATCAGCTGCGGAATATGCGAGAGCGCGTAGCAGCATTTCAATTGCGCCCTCATCAGCGCCGGCTGGTCGATCTGGCCGGCCATCGCCGCCGAGAACAGAGCAAACAGGCGCTGGCGGCCGACATTCAGCCTGAGCGAATAGATCTCGGCATGGCCGAGCACGTCGAGGAGACGGGCCTCTTCGCCGGAGACCAGCCCGTCGACGTCGGGCGCCTGTGCCGCCACCAGCGGTCTGGGCCGGATGCCGGGCGCGACGGTAAGCGCGCCTTGGGCAAGGCTGGCGATCAGCCGCTTGCCGATCAGTTCGATGGCGTCGAAGATCCAGTTGGAGGAGACGATGCGCGCGTCGTTGCGGTCCTGGTCATGGACGATGGCAACCAGCATGTAGCTGTCGGCGCCGATCTCGGCGGTCAACTCCATGAAGAAGCTGGTCAGATCACCGCGCGACGCCAGGCGCGAGCCCAATGTGTCGGATTGAAGAGGCGCGGCGGGACTGCTCATTTGTTGCTTTTGGCCGGAATCGTTTCTGATGCCCGGATGCTGGAGAGCCAGCCGCCGAACCCGAAAACGCGTTACTTTTACGAGACACACACGAGGCGCGGGGCCGCGCCCAACCAGACGGAATCCATTCAGGGAACGCGAAGCCGTCCGCGTCTGGCGCCGGAAGATTCCGGAACGTGAGACTTTGGGTGGTTGCCGCGCCCCCCGAGGACCGGCTGATTCGGGTCTAATCTACCCGCAGATGAATCTGACATCAAACGCGATTTGACAAAATCGAATCCGATGGACTCAGGCGCGACTCAGGAGGCCATTTTCGCGGCCTTCGGGGGGGTGAAAATACCGGGACTGGGCAAGCCGGCCATATCGGCCAGATACATAAAGGGCGGCTGACGCCGCCCTTTCTCGCCTTGTCGTTTTCTCCGAAAGGGCTGCCGCTTTCGGGCGACGAGCTTACCGGTCCTCGAAACCGGTCAGCACACCGACGGCATTGATGCCGATCTCCTCGACGGCATAGCCGCCTTCCTGGACGAACAGCGTCGGCAGGCCGAGCTTGGCGATGCGGCGGCCGATCTTGGGATAGTCCGCGCTCTTCAGCTTGAACTGGCTGATCGGGTCCTTCTCGAAGGTGTCGACGCCAAGCGAGACGACGACGATGTCGGGCGCGTAGGCGGCGAGCCTGGCGCAGGCATCCTCCAGCGAGGCGTTCCATGCGTCCCAGCCGGTGCCGAACGGCATGGGATAGTTGATGTTGAAGCCTTCGCCCGCGCCGACGCCGCGTTCATCGGCATGGCCGAGGAAGAACGGATATTCGACCATCGGGTCGCCATGCAGGTTGAGGACCTGCACGTTGGCGCGGTCGTAGAAGATCTCCTGCGTGCCGTTGCCATGGTGGTAGTCGACGTCGAGGATGGAGACGCGGGCCGCGCCCTGGTCGAGAAACCATTGCGCGGTGACAGCGGCGTTGTTGATGTAGCAATAGCCGCCCATGAAGCCGGCGCCGGCATGGTGGCCGGGCGGGCGGCAGAGCGCGAAGGCCGACCTTTCGCCACCCTTGACCAGACCGGCCGCGGTCAGCGCCACGTCGTAGGAGGACTTGATCGCTGCCCATGTGCCTTCGACGAAGGTGGCGCCGCCGTCGAAGGAATAGTATCCGAGCAGGGCGTCGATGCGCTTTGGCGGTACGTCGCCGCGCAGGCCGCGCGTCGGCCAGGTGAAAGGCATCGCCGAACCCTGGAAACCGGATTCCACCCATTGCGGCCAGACCGTCGGCAGGAAGTCGATGTAGTCGGCCCTGTGAACGCGCTTGGCGGCGGCTAGGTCGTGCTCGACCGGCGCGATGATCGGACCGAGCTTCTCGCTTTCAACCCGCGCCTTGATGAATTCGGCACGCGAGGGTTTTTCGAAACCCGGCACGATGGCCGATGTGACCAGTTCCATCTGGCCGGCATGGCCAGCATGAAGCGGCGAATAGACAGTCTTCATGAAATTCCTCTCGAAATGCGAAATCAGTCCAGGTTGAGATAGGGGCTCACCAGAGCCAGCCACATGGCTTCGACGTCGTCCTCGATGAGGTCGAATGTCCTGCGATCTCTCTTCAGTCCGACCAGCCGGCAGGCGTGCCCGACCTCCATCATCACCAGGCCGAGCCGTTTGGCGATCTTGTCTTCGAGAGCCGGGTTCACATGCCGCAGCCAGGCGGCGTAAAGCGCGATGATCTGCTCGTCATATTCGTCCTGGATAGGCCTGAGATCGGCGTTGCCTGAAATGGCCTCGATCACCGGCATCAGGGTCGCGTTCTCGAGATAGATACTGGACGTGTCGATGAAGAGCTTGCGCACTTCGCGCCGGAATTCTTCGCGGTTGGTGGGCCGGGGGACCTTGATGCGCTTCTCGATCACCTTGGGAAAGGAGGACAGCCAGCGCCGGGCGAGGTCCAGAAGGATGGCTTCCTTGTTGGGAAAGTACTGGTAGACCGAACCGACCGACAGGCCCGCGCGCTGCGCTATGGCGAGCGTCGTCGGAGTCCTGGTCCCTTGCTCTCGCGTCAGGATCAGCGCCGCGTCGAGAATCCGGTCGACAACCCTGCTCGACCGTTGCTGCCGCGGCTGCTTGCGCGGCTCGAGCGCTGTCCTGGTTTTGCGGTCGAGACTGCGCTTCACTGCTCGATGTCCTCGTTCCCCGCCTGGTCCCAACACAGGCGCGGGGGGCTGTCCACAATACATTCTAAATTCCGCATGTTGACAAACGCGAATAATCAGTCGCATTCTTTATCCACGCTGTCCCAAGGGATAACAAGGGGAATTTCGAAGGCAGCGGACTGGCATCGTTTTTTGTTCCGTGGCGCCGCTCAGGTGGGTGGCCGGTCGTCGAGCGCAGGGTTGTCGGTCTCAGTCGGTCATCAAAAGCGCGGAGTCGCGATGTCTGTCACGGGTGCGGGTCACAATGCGGATCTGATCGTCATCAACGGTCGCGTGCTGACCATGGACGACGACAATCCCGCAGCCGAGGCCGTGGCCGTCAGGGACGGCGCCATCATCGCCATCGGCAGCCGCGCTGTGATCGAAGAATTCAAGGGATCGACAACCAGGGTGATCGACGCCAAGGGCGGTTCGGTCCTGCCCGGTTTCATCGAAGCCCACATGCATCTGTTCTCGGGAGGGGCCGAGCTCGCGCATCTTCAGCTTGGCGGTGTCCATGGCTTCGAGGCGCTGCAGAAGGGGATCCGCGACTATGCATCGAAAAAGCCCAATGCCCCGATGCTGGTCGGGCAGGGTGTCGACTACACGGTGCTCGGCAGCGAGCGGGTGACGCGCCACCATCTCGACGCGATCCTGCCGGACCGCCCTTTCTGCATGGCCGCGCCCGATCACCACACGATGTGGGCCAACACCAAGGCGCTGGAACTGGCCGGCATCCTGCATGGCCGCGCGCTTGGCCCGGGCAATGAGATCGTCATGGGCGACGATGGCCTGGCGGCGGGCGAATTGCGCGAGGGCGAGGCCTTCGGTCCGGTGCTCGATCTTGCCGGCGAGGGCCGGGTGAGGCTGGGGCTGGCCACCGGCGGCGAGCCGGACCCGATGCCCTCGGCCGCCGAACGCGCCGCCGACCGCGACATCATGCGGCGCGGCCTCGCCTGGTGCGCGCGCCACGGCATCACCTCCATCCAGAACATGGACGGCAATCTCTACCAGCTCGAACTGCTGGCCGAGATCGACGCCGAGGAGGGCTTGCCCTGCCGTGTGCAGATCCCATTCCACTACAAGAATTTCATGACGCTCGACATGCTCGACAAGGCGTCCGTCATGGCCGAGCGCTACAGCAGCGAGTGGCTGTCGTCGGGCATGGTCAAGGTGTTCTATGACGGCGTGCTCGATTCCTGGACGGCCGTCATGGTCGAGCCCTATGCCGACCGTCCGGACTGGGTCGGCGAGCCGCTGTTCACGCCGCAGCAGTTCATCGATCTGGCCGTCGCCGTCGACAGGCGTGGGCTGCAGATCGCCGTCCACTCCATCGGCGATGGCGCGGTGCGTGCGGTGCTCGACGGCTACGAGGCGGCGCAAAAGGCCAATGGCAAGCGCGACAGCCGTCACCGCATCGAACACATCGAGGTCACCACCACCGCGGACGTGCCGCGGTTTGCCGAACTCGGCGTCATCGCCTCGATGCAGCCGCCGCATCCGCCAGGCGCCATGGATTTCCCGCTCGAGCCGACCGTGTCGCGCATCGGGCCGGCCCGCTGGCCGCTGAGCTATGCCTGGCGAACCCTGAAGAACGCCGGCGCGCATGTCGTCTTCGCCTCGGATTGGCCGGTGTCGCCGATCGACCCGATCCTGGGCATTCAGGCGGCAGTGACGCGCAAACCGTGGGCAGAAAGCGATCCGGACCAGAGTTTTTCGCTGCAGGAATCGATCGCCGCCTACACGGTCGAGGGCGCCTATGCCGAATTCGCGGAGCATCGCAAAGGCACGCTGAAATCAGGCTATATGGCCGATCTGGTGGTTCTGTCTGATGACATCGAGAAGACTGCGCCGGCCGATCTGCACAAGGTGCGCCCGGTGACGACGATCTGCGGTGGCAAAATCACTTATCAGGCCTGACAATGGCATGAGGCTTGCTGGCTAAAGACGGACTGAACTGTGATTCAATGCCGGGCTTGCCAACCTACCGGGCGTGTGGTCACATCGAACAGGGGAACAGCTCCGCCAGCAAGAGCGGGGTCAACAGTGAGGCGTAATCGTGCCGGACAAACCGGATCGGAATGCGATTGAAGTAGTAGACGTCAGCAAAATTTTCGGATCGGGTGAGGGGCAGGTCGCTGCCCTCGACAAGGTCTCTGTGTCCATTCGCGAGAACGAGTTCTTCACGCTGCTGGGACCGTCCGGCTGCGGCAAGACCACCCTTTTGCGGCTGATTGCCGGCTTCGACTTTCCAACCGCCGGCGAGATCCTTCTCTACGGCCAGGACATCGCGCCGCTGCCGCCGTTCAAGCGGCCTGTCAACACCGTCTTCCAGTCCTATGCGCTGTTCCCGCACATGACCGTGGCCGACAATATCGGCTTTGGCCTGGAGATGCTCGGCAAGCCCAAGGCCGAGATCAAGGCGCGCGTCGCAGAGATGCTCAAGCTGGTCAAGATGGAGGCGCTGGCCGGCCGCCGCACGGCCCAGATTTCCGGTGGCCAGCAGCAGCGCGTGGCGCTGGCACGGGCGCTCGCGCCGCAGCCGAAAGTGCTGTTGCTCGACGAACCGCTCTCGGCGCTCGACTACAAGCTGCGCAAGGAGATGCAGATCGAGTTGAAGCGGCTGCAGCACGAAACCGGCATCACCTTCATCTTCGTCACCCATGACCAGGAAGAAGCGCTGACCATGTCGGACCGCATCGCGGTGATGTCGGCGGGCAAGATCCTGCAGGTCGGCTCGCCCTGGGACATCTACGACAAGCCGGCGGAACGCTTCGTCGCCGACTTCATCGGCGAAACCAACTTCCTCACCGCCGCCATATCGGGCGCCGGCAACGGCAAGGCGCGCGCGACGCTCAAATCCGGCACGACCATCGAGGCCACCGTTGCCGAAGGGTTCCAGCCGAAGGACAACGCCACCGTGGTGGTGCGGCCCGAGCATGCCAAGCTGACGAAGGACAAGGGCGACCTGTCGGGCACGGTCGAAAACATCGTCTATTTCGGCACCGACACGCATATCCACGTCCAGCTTGACAGCGGCGATCCCTTCACCGTGCGCCAGCAGAACACGCGCAGCGCCGGCTGCGGTTTCGAGCGCGGCGACAAGGTTGGCATCCTGATCGGCAACGATGCCGCGCAAGTGCTGAGGGACTGATGGCCACCGCGGAAGAAGTCGCCAAGGCCGCCGAACGGCGTGATGTCCGTGACCGCTGGCTTTTGTCAGCGCCGGCGCTGCTGGTCATCCTGCTCGCCGCCACCGGCCCGTTGCTGATCGTGCTCGTCTATTCGTTCCTGACGCCCGGCGCCTATGGCGACGTGAAATGGCAGTTCTCGTCCGACGCCTGGACATCGGTGTTCCTGGAACGCGATATTTTCGACGACACGCTTTCGCTCGCCGCGGCGCACGTCACCATCTTCTGGCGCTCGATCAAGCTTGCGGTGGTAACGACGCTGGCGACCTTGGCGCTCGGGTTCCCGACCGCCTATTTCATGGCGACGCGCAGCGAAAAGACCAGGGATCTCTGGCTGTTCCTGATCACCATCCCGTTCTGGACCAACCTGCTGATCCGTACCTTTGCCGTGCTGCAGATCATCCGCAACGAAGGCATCATCAACACGATCCTGCTCAAGCTCGGCATCATCTCGGCGCCGGTCCAGATCCTCTATACCGACACGGCGATCCTGATCGGCATGGCCTATGTCTACCTGCCGCTGATGGTGCTGCCGATTTACGCCAGCATGGAGAAGCTCGACTTTCGCCTGGTCGAGGCGGGCTACGATCTCTACGCGACACGCTTCAAGGTGCTGCGGAAGATCATTTTCCCGCTGGTCAAACCCGGCGTCATCGCCGGCTCCATCCTGGTCTTCATTCCAGCCCTCGGCGCCTATGTGACGCCAAGCGTGCTTGGCGGCGGCAAGAACATGATGCTGTCCAACCTGATCGAATTGCAGTTCGGGCAGGGCCGCAACTGGCCGCTTGGCTCGGCGCTGTCGATCACGGTGATGATCATCGTCATGGTGGCGCTGCTGGCCTATGTGCGCAATGCCGGCCAGTCGGGGGTGCGTCATGGCTAGCAACTTCTCCATCAAGCACCAGCCGGGCTTCACCGCGATCGCGGCGACCTGTTTCGTCGTGCTCTACCTGCCGATCGTGGTCCTGGTGATCTATGCCTTCAATGCGGCCACCTCGACCTCCGAATGGGGCGGCTTCTCGCTGAAATGGTTCCAGTCCGCATACCAGAACACGCAAGTCATCGATGCAACGCTGCGCTCGTTCCAGATCGGCGCCATCGCGGCGGTGCTGTCGACGATCTTTGCCACCATGGCGGCGCTTGCCACCACGCGCACCGCCTCCTATCCCGGCCTTACCTTCAAATACGCGGCGATCAACCAGCCGCTGATGGTGCCCGAGATCGTCACCGGCGTGGCGCTGCTGATCTTCTTCTCGCGTATCAAGATCTTCACCGGCTATTCCGGCCTCGGCTACCTGGTCGCCGCGCATACGGCGTTCTGCATTCCGTTCGCCTACCTGCCCATCCGGGCGCGGCTGGAGAACATGGACCTGACGCTGGAGCGAGCCGCGGCCGATCTCTACGCAACGCCGTGGAAGACCTTCCGCCGCATCACGCTGCCGCTTTTGTGGCCGGGCATCCTGGCCGGCCTGATGCTGGCCTTCGTCATCTCGCTCGACGATGTCGTCATCACCGAGTTCGTCAAATCGGGCGGCCAGGACACGCTGCCCACTTACATGCTCGGCCAGATCCGCCGCGGCATCACACCCGAGATCAACGCGATATCGACCGCTTTCCTGCTGCTTTCGGTCGCGATCGTCACGTTGTTTTTCTTTGTCAGCAGGAAACGAGACTGAACCTGAAATGGGAGATAGAACGATGAACTGGAAGACAACAGCGACCGCCATGGGGTTGGCGTTGCTCGCTTCGACGGGCCTCGCCCGCGCCGACGGCGTGCTCAACATCTACAATTGGGGCAACTACACCAGCCCCGATGTGATCAAGAAGTTCGAGGACAAATACAACATCAAGGTGACCATCACCGACTACGATTCCAATGACACCGCGCTCGCCAAGGTCCGGCAGGGCGGCACCGGCTTCGACATCGCCGTGCCCTCGCAGACCTATGTGCCGATCTGGATCAAGGAAGGTCTCCTGCTCGAGACCGATCCGGGCAAGATGGAGAATTTCAAGAACGTCGCTCCGGAATGGGCCAATCCCGAGTTCGATCCGGGCCGCAAATATTCCGTGCCATGGGCCTGGGGCACGATCGGCGTCGTCGTCAATACCGATGCCTACAAGGGGCCGGCCAACACGTGGGGTATCGTCTTCAACACGCCGGACGAGCTGAAAGGCAAGGTCAACGTTGTTCCCGAGATGGGTGACGTGATCTTCGCGGCGATCAAATATGTCGGCGGCGAGCAGTGCACGAACGACAAGGCGGTGCTGAAGAAGGTGCGCGACCTCCTGGTGGCGGCCAAGCCGAACTGGATCGCGATGGAATACAACACCATCGAGAAGATGGGCGCCGGCGACTTCAAGGCGACCAGCGACTGGAACGGCTCGGCATTGCGCCAACGCCTGGCCAACCCGGCCATCCACTACAACTATCCGAAGGAAGGCTTTGGCCTGTGGAGCGACAACGTCGTCGTCCTGAAGGAGGCCAAGAACGTCGAGAACGCCAAGCTGTTCCAGAACTTCATCATGGATCCGGAAAACGCGGCGGGCCTCTCGGCCTTCCACCGCTATGCCAACGCCATCACCGGCTCGGACAAGTACATGCCGGCCGACATGAAGGATGCGCCGGAAGTGGTCATTCCGGCCGACGCCAAGCCGAAAGGCGAATTCCAGAAGATGTGCGCGCCGGAAACGCAGGAACTCTACACCAAGATCTGGACCGAACTGCAGAAGTAATCGCTGCATTAGAGACCCGGCGGTACACGCCGGGTCTTTTCTTTTCCGGGAATGGCCTTTCATGGACTCCTATCGCAACAGCGATCCGCGGCCGCCGATCATGCAGGGCTCGCCGCCCGCCATGGTGCCGCCGAAGCTCGACTGGGACCGGCCGCCGTGGAACCGCTGGGCGTTCCAGCACATCAGGGAAATTCTGCCGACCGCCGAAGTCTGGCGCGGCAACGGCCATCGCCATCGTCTCGAACGCGCCGAAGTCGATCTTGACGGCCTGGCGGTAGAGGACAGCGAGGGCAAGCCGACAACGCTCGCCGGGTTGTTGGACGAGACCTATACGGATGGCTTCCTCGTGCTCAAGGACGGCAAGATAGCCTATGAGCGCTATTTCAACGGCATGGACGAGCGCACGCTGCATCTGTCGCAGTCGATGGCCAAGTCCGTCACCGGCTCGGTGTTCGGCATACTGGCCGGACGCGGCTTGATCGATCCGGCCATGCCGGTCACCGACTATTTGCCGGAACTCGGCGCCACCGGCTGGGCCGGGGCCAGCGTCCAGCATGTGCTCGACATGACGACGGGCGTGCGTTTTTCCGAGGAATACATCGACCGCTATTCCGATATCGGCCAAGTCGATGTCGCCACCGGCTGGAAGCCGGTGCCGCCAGGCAGCGATCCGGATTTCCGCTGGCCCTCGCACATGTTCGAGCTGATCCTGGGCCTGAAGGACACGGTCCGCCCGCATGGCGCCGCATTTGAATACCGCTCCATCGAGACCGACGTGCTCGCCTTCATCATGGAGCGGGTGACCGGCAAGCGGCTGGCGCAGCTGGTTTCGGAAGAACTCTGGCAAAAGCTCGGTGCCGATGAAAGCGCCTGCTTCACCGTCGACAGCGCCGGTTATGCGCTGGCCGATGGCGGCTTCAATGCGACGCTGCGCGACTATGCCCGCTTCGGCCAGATGATCCTCGACAATGGAGGCGGCATCGTGCCGGCCGGCTGGATCGAGGCGACACGCAACGGCAAGCATGGGCCGGATTTCTCCGCCAGCCTGCCGGAAGGCAGCTATCGCAACCAGTTCTGGATCGAGGATGCCAGCTCGCGCGCACTGATGTGCCGGGGTGTGTTCGGGCAAATGATCCATATGGACTGGAACACCCGAATGGTCGTGGTGAAGCTTTCGACCTGGCCGGATTTCAGCAATCTCGCCTATTCCACAGCGACGCTGAAGGCGGTGCACGCCATCGCCGCCGCACTGCTCTGAGCTCCCACAAGAAACGACCTGGAAGGAAACGCCATGACCGGCAAGACCGCGTTCGAGACCCGCTACGGCTTTCGCCGCAACGAGGTGCTGCTTTCCAACTGGCGCGTGAACCCGTTCAATCGATGGTCGTTCCAGAATCTGGGCGAACTGGTGCCGACAGCGCGCGTGGCCGCGACGTCGGGCAGTGCCGAGGCACCCGCGCGGGATTTCGGCGGCTTGGCTGGTGAAAAGGTTTCGGTTGCAAGTGCTCCGGAGACGGTGGCGGAATTCCTCGTGCGCTCCAGCACCGATGCGCTGACGGTGATGAAGGGCGGCAAGGTGATCGGTGACTGGTTCGCGCCGCATATGGATTTTGGCGCCCGTCACATCATCTTCTCGATCAGCAAGTCGGTCACCGCCATCATCGCTGGCATATTGGAAGGCGAGGGCGTGTTCGATCCGGACGCGCCGGTGACGCTGTATATTCCGGAAGCCGCCGGCTCGGCCTATGGCGATGCGAGTTGCCGGCATGTGCTCGACATGAGCGTCAGCCTCGATTTCGAGGAAGCCTATCTCGATCCTGAAAGCGCTTTCGCGCGTTACCGTCGCGCCACGTTGTGGAATCCGGGCGGCGGCACGGAAAGCCTGCGCGAATTCATCCTGACGCTGCAGCGCCTGGCAGAGCCGCATGGCCAGACCTTCCGCTATCGCTCGCCCAATTCAGACCTGCTCGGCCTGTTGCTGGAACGGGCTTCCGGCCAGCGCTTCACCGACCTGATGCGCGAGAAGCTGTGGCTGCCGCTTGGCGCCGTCAGCGAAGCCTCGATCGGCGTCGACATGGAAGGCACGGCGCGCGCCGCCGGCGGCATTTCGGTGACGCCGCGCGACCTGGCGCGCGTCGGCGAAATGATGCGGCAAGGGGGCACCGCCAATGGACGCCGCATCGTGTCCGAGGCCTGGGTGCGCGACACGACAAGCACCGGCGGCAGCGCGGAAGCCTGGCAGCGCGGCGCGATGCTGCCGCTGTTTCCCAAGGGCCGTTACCGCAACAAATGGTACCAGACCGGACATCAGAATGGTGCCTATTGCGGCATCGGCATCCATGGCCAGTGGCTTTATGTCGATCCAAGGACCGAAGTGGTGATCTCCAAGATGTCGTCGCAACCGGAGCCGGTCGATGACGCGCTGGATGTTGAACTCGTCGCGTTTTTCGAAGCGCTGAGCCGGATGGTCTGAGCGGCTCCGCAACCACATTAGCGCGCGCTTTCCTGTGGACCTGCCGGGCTGATGGAGGCGCGGCGGTTGGCGGACTGGATGTCTGCGCCTATGGTCGCCCCTCTTTTCGACGAGAGTGGGAATGACATGGCATCCGACATCAAGCGCATCGCAGCCATCATCGCGGCCGAGATCGCTGCCCGGCCCGAACAGGCGGCCGCGGCGATCCAACTGCTCGACGAGGGCGCGACGGTGCCGTTCGTGGCACGCTACCGCAAGGAAGTGACCGGCGGGCTTGACGATACGCAATTGCGCGACCTTGCCGAGCGGCTCGCCTATCTGCGTGAACTCGACGCCCGCCGCGACACCATCCTTGGCTCGATCCGCGAACAGGGCAAGCTGACGCAGGAGCTTGAGACCAAGATCGCCGCCGCCGCTACCAAGGCGGAGCTCGAGGACATCTATCTGCCCTACAAGCCCAAGCGCCGCACCAAGGCCGAGATCGCCAGGGAGCGCGGGCTGGGGCCGCTGGCGGAGGCCATTCTTGCGGACCGTTCGCTGGTGCCCGCCGAACTGGCGCTGGCCTATGTCAGCGAGGAGGTGGCCGACGCCAAGGCGGCACTTGAGGGCGCGCGCGACATCCTGTCGGAGCAGTTCGCCGAGAATGCCGATCTGGTCGGCAAGCTGCGCGCCTATATGAAGGAACGCGCTTTCATGCGTGCCCGGGTTGTCGACGGCAAGCAGGAGGCCGGCGCGAAATTCTCGGATTATTTCGATCATGTCGAGCGCTGGGCAAATGTGCCGAGCCACCGTGCACTGGCCATGTTGCGCGGCCGCAACGAAGAGGTCCTGTCGCTCGACATCGAGGTCGACGCCGACGACACTTCGCCGGTGAAGCCGGTCGAGCGGATGATCGCCAATGCCTATGCCATCGGCCCCAGCCTGCCGGGCGACCGCTGGCTGATGGACGTCGCCGGCTGGACCTGGCGGATAAAGCTGTCGCTGCACCTGACGCTCGACCTGATGCGCGATCTGCGCGAACGGGCCGAGGAAGAGGCGATCCATGTCTTCGCCCGCAATCTGAAGGATCTGCTGCTGGCCGCGCCGGCCGGTTCGCGGGCGACGATGGGGCTCGATCCCGGCATCCGCACCGGTGTCAAGGTGGCCGTGGTCGACGGTACCGGCAAGCTGGTGGCGACGACGACGGTCTATCCATTCCCCCCGAGGAACGATGTTCGCGGCACACAGGCGGAACTCGCCGCGCTTGTCCGCCAGCACAAGGTGGAGTTGATTTCGATCGGCAACGGCACCGGCAGCCGCGAGACCGAGAAGCTGGTGGCGGACATGCTGTCCGACATGCCTTCCGACGGCGGACCCAAGCCGCTCAAGGTCATCGTCAGCGAGGCGGGCGCCTCGGTCTACTCGGCGTCGGCGACGGCGGCGGCGGAATTCCCCGGTCTGGACGTATCGCTGCGCGGCGCGGTGTCGATCGCGCGGCGCTTGCAGGATCCGCTCGCCGAGCTGGTAAAGATCGAACCCAAGTCGATCGGCGTCGGCCAGTATCAGCATGACGTCGACCAGTATCGGCTCGGCCGCTCGCTGGAGGCGGTGGTCGAGGACGCGGTCAACGCCGTCGGCGTCGATCTCAACACCGCTTCGGCGCCATTGCTGGCGCGCGTTTCGGGCCTTGGCGCGTCGCTCGCCGACGCCATCGTCGCCCATCGCGACGCGACCGGGCCGTTTGCCAGCCGCAAGGACCTTCTCAAGGTGCCACGGCTTGGGCCGCGCGCGTTCGAGCAATCCGCCGGCTTTTTGCGCATTGCCAATGGCAGCGAGCCGCTCGATGCCTCGTCGGTCCACCCGGAAGCCTATGGGGTGGCGAAGAAGATCGTCGCCGCCTGCGGCCGCGATGTGCGTTCGCTGATGGGCGACAGCGCCGCGCTCAAGGCGCTCGACCCGCGCGTCTTCGTCGACGAGCGTTTCGGCCTGCCGACGGTGCGCGACATTCTTGCCGAGCTGGAAAAGCCCGGCCGCGACCCGCGCCCCGGCTTCAAGACGGCGACCTTTGCCGATGGCATTGATGACATAAAGGATCTGAAGCCCGGCATGCTGCTGGAAGGCACAGTCACCAATGTCGCGGCCTTCGGCGCCTTTGTCGATATCGGGGTGCACCAGGACGGCCTGGTGCATGTCTCGCAACTGGCCGACCGTTTCATCAAGGATGCGCATGAGGTGGTCAAGGCGGGCGACGTGGTGAAAGTGCGCGTCGTCGATGTCGATATCAAGCGCAAGCGCATCGCGCTTTCCATGCGCAAGGACGGCGGTGAGGGGGCGTCAAAAGGGGGGCCGCGCGACAATGGCGGCGGCAGGCCGGCGCCACGTGGCCCGGCACCACAACGCCAGCCGGAGCGGCCGGCCCAGCAGGGCGCGTTTGGTGCTGCGTTGGCGGATGCGCTGAAGCGGAAGTAGCTACCACGCCAGAACGGCCGGCTCCTTCTCAATCTGGCTCAGCAGCCAGTCGCGAAAACTGGCGACCGGCGGATGGCCGCGCTTGTCGTGCGGGACGACGAGATAATAGGCGCTGCGGCTTTGCATGGGCTGGCCGGGCGCCGGCACAAGCTGGCCGCGCTGCAATTCGCCAGCGATGAGGAGCAGCGGCAGGAGCGCGACGCCAAGGCCTTCCATGCAGGCCTGGGCGGCGGTGCCGAACTGCTCGAACTGCATGCCGGGCCCGGTCGGCGCGCTCAGGCCCTGATGCTCGAACCATTCGGTCCAGGCACCGGGGCGCGTTGCCATATGCAGCAAGGGCAGGCGACCGATATCAGCCGGCGTGGCGATGGCGCGGCCGGCGAGAAATTCGGGCGACACCACCGGCGCCACCGTTTCGCGCACCAGGAGGGTCGAGTCGGCGTCCGGCCAATCGGGCAGGCCATAGTGGATGGCGGCGTCCAGCCTCTCCCTGGCGAAGTCGAAACGGCCGACGCGGGTGACGAAGTTGATGGTGATGTCGGGGTTGTTCTCGACGAAATCGGGGATCATCGGCATCAGCCAGCGCGTGCCGAAGGTCGGCAATATGGCAAGGTTCAAGATGCCACTATGCCGATTGCTCATCAATCCAAGGGCGGCATCGCGCAACTGGCCAAGCGCTGAACGTACCGCTTCGGCATAGATTTCGCCCGCGGTGGACAGCCGGACATTGCGGCTGTCGCGCTCGAACAGCCGGCGGCCAAACTGATCCTCCAACAGCTTGATCTGCCGGCTTACCGCGCCCTGGGTCAGATCCAGCTCCTGGGCGGCGGCGGTAAAAGACCCAAGCCGAGCCACCGCTTCGAAGGCAGCGAGGGCGCTGATGTTAGGCAGGAGGCGGCGCTGGACACTCATGATCCATTCCTAACGCTCATTGATTGGTGAAGCAATTTCGTTTGATTTTTTCGGGCCCCGGGTCGATAAGCCGGGCCAAGATTTTGCTTCACGCATGCCGTTGTTGCCAAGGATCCTGAGCTCCTTCGCCGGCATGCATCGAGTCCGGGAGAGAGCCATGGCCGCCGATAAGAATGCCTTCGTCTGGGAAGATCCGTTCCTGATCGAGGACCAGCTTTCCGAAGATGAGCGCATGGTACGCGATGGTGCCGCGGCCTTCGCCGCCGACAAGCTCGCGCCGCGCATCGAGGACGCGTACCTCAACGAGACCTTCGACACCGCTATCTTTCGCGAGATGGGCGATGCCGGCCTGCTCGGCATCAACATCCCGGAGGAATTCGGCGGGCTCGGCGCCAGCTATGTGACCTACGGGCTGGTCGCGCGGGAAGTCGAACGTGTCGATTCCGGCTATCGCTCGATGATGTCGGTGCAGTCGTCGCTGGTGATGTATCCGATCTACGCCTATGGCTCGGACGAACAGCGCAAGAGGTACCTGCCCAAGCTCGCCAGCGGCGAGTGGATCGGCTGCTTCGGCCTGACCGAGCCGGATGCCGGCTCCGATCCCGGCGGCATGAAGACGCGCGCCGAGAAGACCGCTAACGGCTACAAGCTCTCCGGCTCCAAGATGTGGATTTCCAACGCGCCGGTCGCCGACGTGTTCGTCGTCTGGGCGAAGTTGAAGGGCGAGAACGGCAAGGACGAGATCCGTGGCTTCGTCCTGGAGAAGGGCATGAAGGGGCTGTCGGCGCCGAAGATCGGCGGCAAGCTGTCGCTGCGGGCGTCGATCACCGGCGAGGTGGTGATGGAAGGCGTCGAGGTCGGCGAAGACGCGCTGCTGCCAAACGCCAAGGGCCTGGGCGGCCCGTTCGGTTGCCTCAACCGGGCTCGCTATGGCATTTCCTGGGGCTCGATGGGGGCGGCGGAGGATTGCTGGCATCGCGCCCGCCAGTATGGCCTTGACCGCAAGCAGTTCGGCAAGCCGCTGGCCGGCACGCAGCTTTACCAGAAGAAGCTCGCCGACATGCAGACCGAGATCGCGCTCGGGCTGCAGGCATCCTTGCGCGTCGGACGGCTGCTGGATGAGGGCAAGATGGCGCCGGAGATGATCTCGATCGTCAAGCGCAACAATTGCGGCAAGGCGCTCGACATCGCCCGCCAGGCCCGCGACATGCATGGCGGCAACGGCATCCAGATCGGCTACCACGTCATGCGCCACGCGCAGAACCTGGAGACGGTCAACACCTATGAGGGCACTCACGACGTGCATGCGCTGATCCTGGGTCGGGCCCAGACCGGGATACAGGCGTTCTTTTGAGCGACTTTAAGCCGGCAACCGGTTCTTTAATTTAGGTGCAGCGCAACATCCGCTTGGAGAATGGCGACCAGATGTGTCAGGGTTCGACTGAATAAACGCCGATCTCCGGGGCCCCATGGCAATTCTGGCAGCCGTCTACCACCTGACCCACTACAAATATGACCGGCCGGTGATTCTCGGCCCTCAAATCATCAGGCTGCAGCCGGCACCGCATTCCCGCACCAAGGTCTTGAGCCACTCGCTCAAGGTCGGGCCGGCGAACCACTTCGTCAATTTGCAGCAGGATCCCTACGGCAACTTCCTCGCCCGCTTCGTCTTTCCCGAGCCAGTGAGTGAGCTCAAGATCGAGGTCGATCTCGTCGCCGACATGACGGTCTACAATCCGTTCGATTTCTTCGTCGAACCGTCGGCCGAGACATTCCCGTTCGAATACCCGGAAGAGATCAGGGATGACCTCGCTATCTACCGGACGCCGGAACCCGCGGGGCCGCTGCTTTCGGCTTTCCTGAAAACCGTTGACACCACCCAGAAGAACACCGTCAATTTCCTTGTCGACCTCAACGCTCGGTTGCAGCGCGAGATCGCCTATATCGTGCGCATGGAGACCGGCGTGTTCTCGCCGGAGGAAACGTTAGCCGCCGGCAAGGGATCGTGCCGGGATTCAAGCTGGTTGCTGGTGCAGATCCTGCGCAATCTTGGCATCGCCGCGCGCTTCGTGTCGGGCTATCTGATCCAGCTCAAACCCGACCTCATCGCACTCGATGGGCCGGCAGGCACATCGGTCGACTTCACGGATCTGCACGCCTGGTGCGAGGTCTATCTTCCCGGCGCCGGCTGGATCGGCTTCGACCCGACTTCCGGCCTGCTCACCGGCGAGAGCCATGTGCCGCTCGCCGCGACACCGCATTTCCGCAATGCGGCCCCCATTTCCGGCATGGCGAGCTTTGCCAATGTCGAATTCGGCTTCGACATGCGGGTCGACCGCATCGCCGAGCATCCGCGCATCACCAAGCCGTTCTCGGATGAAAGCTGGCGGGCGCTTGACGCGCTCGGCAACAAGGTCGATGCCGCACTGGCGGCAGGCGACGTGCGGCTGACGATGGGCGGCGAGCCGACCTTCGTGTCGATCGACGATTTCGAATCCGCCGAATGGAACACCGCCGCGGTCGGTCCGACCAAGCGCGAAAAGGCCGATGCGCTGATCCGCCGGCTGCGCGAACGTTTCGCGCCGGGAGGCTTCCTCCATTACGGCCAGGGCAAATGGTATCCCGGCGAAAGCTTGCCGCGCTGGACCTTTTCGCTCTACTGGCGCGCCGATGGCGAGCCGGTATGGAGCGACCCGTCGCTGATCGCGCGCGAAAAAAGTTCGGCCGATATCGGCCCAAAACAGGCCGAAAGCCTGCTCACCGCGATCGCCGGTGAACTCGGCATCGACACGTCGATGGTCAGCGAAGCTTACGAAGACCCGGCCGAGTGGCTGCTCAAGGAAGGCAAGCTGCCGGAGAATGTCGATCCGTCCAATTCCAAGCTGGAGGATCCGGAAGAGCGCAGCCGCATGGCGAAAGTGTTCGAGCGCGGGCTGACCAAACCGTCGGGCTACGTGCTGCCGGTGCAGCGCTGGAACAGCCAGGCGTCCGGGCCGCGCTGGCGCTCGGAAAAATGGAAGACGCGACGCGGGCGGCTGTTCCTGGTGCCTGGCGATTCACCGGTCGGCTATCGCTTGCCGCTCGGCACGCTGCCTTATGTGCCACCCGCGCAATTCCCCTACATCGTGCCCGTCGATCCGTCGCTGCCGCGCGGAGCGCTGCCCCCGCGTGAAGCTATCTTGCCCTCCGCCGCGCCGGCCGAACTTGAAGGTGCCGACGAGATGGCGCGCCGGCAGCAGGCGGTATCGTTCACCGCGGCGACCGGCCAGCAGGACCGGGTCGAACAGGAGATCACCGAGATTGGTGGCGCGGTGCGCACCGCACTCTCGGTCGAGCCGCGCGATGGACGGCTCTGCGTGTTCATGCCGCCGGTTGAAGCACTGGAGGACTATCTCGAACTGGTCGCGGCCGCCGAGAACGCTGCGCGGGCCATCGGCCTACCCGTCCACATCGAGGGCTATGGCCCGCCGCATGATCCACGCCTCAATGTCATCCGCGTCGCGCCCGATCCAGGCGTCATCGAGGTCAACATCCATCCGGCTGCCAACTGGCAGGATTGCGTGGCGACGACGACGGCAATCTATGAGGAAGCGCGGCTGACGCGGCTTGGCGCCGACAAGTTCATGATCGACGGCCGCCACACCGGCACCGGCGGCGGCAATCATGTCGTCGTCGGCGGCGCGACACCAAATGACAGCCCGTTCCTACGCCGGCCCGATCTGTTGAAGAGCCTGGTGCTGCAATGGCAGCGGCATCCGTCGCTGTCCTATCTGTTCTCGGGCCTGTTCATCGGCCCGACAAGCCAGGCGCCGCGCTTCGACGAGGCGCGCCACGATTCGCTCTACGAACTCGAAATCGCCATGGCGCAGGTGCCGCATCCCGACCAGGGCGCGGCGCCCCTGCCGTGGCTGGTCGACCGGCTGTTCCGCAACCTGTTGACGGACGTGACCGGCAACACGCATCGCTCGGAAATCTGCATCGACAAGCTGTTTTCGCCGGATGGGCCGACCGGCCGGCTCGGCCTGGTCGAATTCCGCGGCTTCGAAATGCCGCCCAACGCGCGGATGAGCCTTGCGCAGCAGCTTCTGGTGCGTGCCATCATCGCCCGTGCGTGGAAGAACCCGCTCGACGGCCGTTTCGTGCGCTGGGGCACTTCGCTGCATGACCGCTTCATGCTGCCGCATCATGTCTGGGCTGATTTTCTCGACGTGCTCGACGATCTCAAGCTCAACGGTTTCGAATTCCGGCCTGAATGGTTCGACGCGCAGCTCGATTTCCGCTTTCCCTTCTGCGGCGAGGTGCAGCATGCCGGCATCAAGCTGGAACTGAGGCAGGCGCTGGAGCCGTGGCATGTCATGGGCGAGCAGGGCGCGATCGGCGGTACCGTGCGCTTTGTCGATTCCTCGGTCGAACGCCTGCAGGTCAAGACCGAAGGGCTCAATCCGGAACGCCATGCAATCGTCTGCAACGGCCGCATCGTGCCGATGAAGGTGACGGATAATCGCGAGGTGGCGGTTGCGGGCGTGCGCTTCAAGGCCTGGCAACCCGCGTCCGGCCTGCATCCGGCGCTGCCGGTCAACACGCCGCTGGTGTTCGACATCTACGACCGCTGGTCGGGCAGGGCGGTCGGCGGTTGCGTCTACCATGTCGCGCATCCCGGCGGGCGCAACTACGATACGTTCCCGGTCAACGGCAACGAGGCGGAAGCGCGGCGGCTCGCCCGCTTCGAACCGCGCGGCCACACGCCATCAGGCTATGTGCTGCGTGAAGAACAACCGGCGGAAGATTTCCCGATGACCCTTGACCTTCGGCGTCCACCCAGACTGTGATCGGACATGGCAAAGGGGAATCACAAGAGGGTACGCGGCAAGCCGCAGATCCACAGCCTGCTGGAGCACTACCAGCCGATCGACGGTGTCGTCGACGAAATGGTCGATGCGTCAGGCAATCCCCGTCCGGTGTGGAAGCAGTTCATCGAGGCGCTCGACGAAATAGGGTCTGAAAAGCTCGGCCAGCGTTTCGCCCGCGCCGACCAGTATCTGCGCGATGCCGGCGTCTATTACCGCGTCTACGACAAGGCCGGCGCCAATGAGCGCGAATGGCCGCTGGCGCATGTGCCCTTGCTCATCGAAGACGCCGAATGGGCCGCAATCAGCGCTGGGCTCATCCAGAGGGCCGAGCTGTTCGAGGAAACCATCGCCGATATCCATGGGCGCAACCGGCTCGTCGAAAAAGGCATCCTGCCGGCGGGATTGATCGCGGCCAGCCCGGAGTATTTGCGGCCCGTGGTCGGTACCACGCCAGCCGGTGGCCATTTCCTGCATTTCTGTGCTTTCGAGCTCGGCCGTGGGCCCGATGGCCGGTGGTGGGTGCTGGGCGACCGCACGCAAGCACCATCGGGCGCCGGCTTCGCCCTGGAGAACCGCGTCGCCACCACGCGCGCGCTGTCCGACATCTATGGCGAAATGCATGTGCACCGGCTTGCCGGCTTCTTCCGCCGGTTCCGCGATGCGCTGATCGGCATGGCCAGGGAAACCGACGGCCGCGTCGCCATTCTGACGCCGGGGCCGCTCAACGAAACCTACTACGAACACGCCTATATCGCCCGCTACCTCGGCATCATGCTGCTCGAGGGCGAGGACCTCACCGTTTCCGGCGGCAGGCTGATGGTGCGCACTGTTTCCGGCCTGATGCCGATCAGCGTGCTCTGGCGGCGTCTCGATGCCGCCTTCGCCGATCCGCTCGAACTGCGATCGGATTCGCAGATCGGCACGCCGGGGCTGGTGGAAGCGATCCGCCAGGGTGCGGTTGCGACCGTCAACGCGCTGGGCTCGGGCCTGATGGAAACGCGGGCACTGCTTGCTTTCCTGCCCAAGATCGCGCGCGAATTGCGCGGCGAGCGGCTGCTGCTGCCGAGCGTTGCGACCTGGTGGTGCGGGCAGGCGACGGAACGCGCCCATGTGCTTGCCAATATCGACCGCATGGTGGTCGGCCCGGCGCTCTCGACGAGACTTGCCTTCGAGGATGACGGCCAGACCACGCTCGGCTCGGCGCTGTCGGCCGGGGAGCGGGCTGAGCTGGTGGCGCGCATCGAACGCGATGGCGGCGCCTTCGTCGGCCAGGAAGCGGTGACGCTGTCGACGACACCGGTCTTTGTCGGCAGCTGGCTGGAGCCGCGGCCGGCGAGCCTGCGCGTCTACCTGGCGCGCACGCCGGAGGGCTGGACGGTGATGCCGGGCGGTTTCGCCCGCGTCGGCCTGTCGCTCGACCCGACGGCGATCGCCATGCAGCGTGGCGGCCAGGCGGCCGACGTCTGGGTGGTCAGCGACAAGCCGGTGGAGCGCGAGACGCTGCTGCCGCAAGAGAGCGACAGCTTCACCCGCACCAGGCCGGGCAGCCTGCCCAGCCGCGCGGCGGAGAACCTGACCTGGCTCGGGCGCTATATCGAGCGCTCGGAAGACACAGTGCGCATCCTGCGCGCCTACCATGTGCGGCTGGCCGAGACCTCCGATCCGGACATGCCGCTGCTCTCCGACATCAGGGACTATCTCGAACCGTTCGGCATCGACGTCGAGACGGCGATCCCGTCCGGGCTGATCGGCACGCTGGATAGCGCGGTCTACAGCGCCGGGCAGATCCGCGACCGCTTCTCGCCCGATGGCTGGCTGGCGCTCAAGGATCTGTCGAAGACCATCCATCAGTTCGCGACGACGGTGGCGCCGGGCGACGACGCGACACGGGCCATGACCGTGATCCTACGCAAGCTCGCCGGCTTTTCCGGCCTGCTGCACGAGAACATGTACCGCTTCGCCGGCTGGCGGTTCCTCGAGATCGGCCGGCGGCTGGAACGCGGCATCCAGATCGCCCGTACGCTCGCCCGGCTGACCAGCCCCAAGGCGCCGGACGGCGCGCTCGACATGATGCTGGAGATCGGCGACAGCGTCATGACCCACCGCCGGCAGTATCCGGTGCAGGCCGGCCGGCGCACGGTGATCGATCTTCTGGCGCTCGACCCACTCAATCCGCGCTCCATCCTGTTCCAGTTGGAAAGGCTGAAGGCGGAGATCGGCCTGTTGCCGTCGGTCGGCGGCGAGGGGCATATGTCGCCCGCGGCAAAGGAGATCCTGCAGCTCAACACCCAGATCGCCATCAAGGAGCCTTCGGACATGACGGCAAAGGCCCTGGACGACCTCGCCTATGAAATAGGCGGTCTCTACAACAGTCTCGCCAAGGCCTATTTCGGCTAGAGCCGGATGATTTTTAGATCAATCATCCGGCTCTCAATTAGAAAAGATAGCGCATGATGTCGTCCGAAAACCGGTTCATACTTTTCGGGATCATGCTCTAGGCAGGTTCCGCAAAAGTGTCGCACGGTTTTGCGACAAGAACCTGCGGCAAACAAGAAAAGTAGGCATGCTTTACGACATCAGGCTCCATCTCCACTACGATTATGCAGCGGCGGCCGGCGGCGGCCGCCACCAGATCCGCGTGCTGCCATCGACGATATCCGGCGTGCAACGCGTCATCGCTGCATCCCTGTCCTTCACGCCGGCACCCAATGAACGTTCGGATTTTTCGGACTTCTTCGGCAACAACGTCACCTCCATCGCCTTTCGCGACGCGCATGACGCGCTCGACATCCGTATGAGCGCACGCGTTTCGGTGTCGCGGCCCGAACCTGGACTCGACGTGTCGCCCGATATCGCCCGGCTGAGGCAGGAACTGGCCGCGGTGCGGTCGCTGGCGCCTGATGCGCCGCATCATTTTCTGGCGGGAAGCGCTCACTCCGGCATCGACGCGGCGATAACCGCCTATGCAGGGGATAGCATTGCCGGCTCGGCCGCCGGTACGGCGATGAATCTCTGCAATAGCATCCATCGCGACTTCACCTATGACGGTGAAGCGACCACGGTGCGGACCCGGGCCAGCGATGCCTTCAAGCTGAAGCGCGGCGTCTGCCAGGATTTTTCGCACATCATGATCGCCGGCCTGCGCGGGCTCGGCATTCCGGCCGGCTATGTCAGCGGCTTCCTGCGCACCATTCCACCGAAGGGGAAGCCCCGGCTGGAAGGCGCCGATGCCATGCATGCCTGGGTCAAGGTCTGGTGCGGGCGTGACGCCGGCTGGCAGGAGTTCGATCCGACCAACGGCATGCGGGCGAGCAACGACCACATCACCGTCGGCTATGGCCGCGACTATTCCGATGTCGCGCCGATCGTCGGCGTTCTCAAGACCACGGGCGGTCAGGTGGGCGAGCAGGCTGTCGACGTCATTCCGGTCGCGCTCGAAAAGGTGTGAAGGCGAGCGAAACGCCGAGGCGTCCCGTTGTTGCAATTCTGGATTGTCGAAGGCGACTTCTCAAACATCGAAGGGGCCGCTAGTCTGTATTTGTTCCGAGGGACAACCATCGTACTGCCAAGGCGCGCGAACGCGGGGTTTTGTAATTGAAAGCGGTCAGCGTCGTCATTCCTGCCTACAATGCAGCGGCCACAATCGCCACAACGCTGGCGTCACTCGCCGGCGAGGCCGAGGTTATCGGCGAGGTCCTGCTGGTCGACGATGCATCGACGGACGGCATGACGGCGACGGCGCTGCAGGTCGCGGCGCGACTATCCTTGCCGCTGCGTGTGCTGCCGGCCAATTGCCGCGACGCCGGCGGCGCTCGCAACGTGGCGCTGGCTGAGGCACTCCATCCCTGGGTTTACCTGATCGACGCCGACGATTTGCATCTTGAGGGCGGATTGCGCGCACTGCTGCGGCAGGCCGAGCGCCAGCCGAAAGCCGACATGATCGTTGGCGCCTATCGGCGACGGGTGAGCGGTGAGGATCGGCAGATCAAGGTGCCGAACGGTTACCAGGCCGCCTGCCTGGCAAACGCTTCCGCCTATGTGAAGGGCGATATACGTTCGGTCGCCGTGGGCAGCGTGTTGGCATCCCGGCGCCTGATCGGCGAGACGCGGTTTCCTGTGGGTCTTGCCTATGACGAGGACACGCTGTTCTGGGCACGGCTGATGAGCAAGGCCTCGCTGGCCATGATGCCGCAGCCGGTGATGGTCTATGAGGTTTCGCCCGCCCGTTCGGACGATCGTTTTGCTATCAACCCGGTGCGGCGCTTCCTGGAGTGGCGCCGCGAACTGCGCACGCTCACGGATTGCAGCATCCCGGTCTCGGCGCTCAAGGCCAGGGAGGGACTGGTCGCCCTGAAGATCGCCCGCGTCCACTACGCACGTGGCGACCTGGACACCGCCGCGCGCTTCCTGGCGGTGGCGGCGGTCGCGCCGAAGCGACGGTCGGAGGCATGGCGCTGCCTGCGCTACAGGCTCAAGCTCGCGGTGCGGCGCCGGCTGTCGGCTCCGCTTCAGATGCAAGGCGCCCTGTAGCACACCGGCGCCCTGGGCTGTCCGCACCATCTGCGGCGCCCGGCTTTTCGAACGGTCTGTGGAACCAGCAATCGGCCAGCAGCTTATCTCTGCGTATTTTGCATGGAGCTTACATGCTGCAGGGATCCGGACCGTCACGCGGCCGCTCGTCTGATCAAGATGTCGCCTCAAAGAGCGCCGCGCAGATTTCAGCCAGGGACGCCGCACTGACCTATGTCAGCGATGCTGAGCCCGGTATCCGCCGGCTGAAGGCAGGCGAGCGGTTTTCCTACAAGGGGCCAGACGGGAAAGCAGTCTCGGATGCCACCAGGGCACGGATCGATGCTATCGTCATTCCGCCGGCCTGGACGGATGTCTGGATCTCGCCCGACGCGGATGGGCATATCCAGGCGACCGGCAGGGACCAGCGGGGGCGCAAGCAATATCGCTATCATCCGCAATGGGCCGAGGAACGCGATGGTGCCAAATATTCGAGCCTCGTCGCCTTCGCCGAAAGCCTCCCGGATCTCCGGCGCATCATCGACCGCGATTTCCGCCGCCGCGGCCTGCCGTTTGAGCGTGTCGTCGCCGCGGTCGTCTGGCTGCTCGACAACACGATGATCCGCGTCGGCAATACCGCCTATGCGCGTGACAACAAGAGCTTCGGCCTGACGACATTGCGCGATCGCCATGTCGACATCAAGGGATCGAGCCTGCGCTTTGCCTTCAAGGGCAAATCCGGCAAGGAATGGAAACTGAAGCTGGTCGATCGCCGCATCGCCGGGATCGTGCGCGGCGCGCAGGAGCTGCCGGGCCAGAAATTGTTCCAATATCTCGACGAGGACGGAAACAGGCGCCCGGTTCGCTCGGACGACGTCAACCGCTACATCAGGGATGCCGCCGGCGATGCGTTCAGCTCCAAGCATTTCCGCACTTGGGGCGGCACCATCCATGCCGGGTCGCTGTTTGCGCAGACGGAACTGCCCGAAAGCCAGGCACAGCAAAAGCGGGTGATGAACAGCGTCGTCGACAGAGTGGCCGAACGGCTGGGCAATACCCGTGCGGTCTGCCGCAAATGCTATATCCACCCGCAGGTCTTCGAAGCCTGGCTGGAGGGGCGGCTGCTTGCCGAAATGGCGGAGGCCAACAAGCGCAAGCGGTCCATTGAGGGGCTCGATGAGGAGGAGGCGCTCGTGCTGAGATGGTTGAAACACACGAACGGTGATTGACGGCAATTGTCCGCCGCCGTCTCGGGATTTTTTTATCGACGTCGTGTCGGGATCGGCCCTACTGTTTCGTCCTTTGATACAGAAAGGACCAGCCATGCTCTACGCCATCCTCTGCTATGCCTCCGAAGACGTCGTCAGCTCATGGAGCAAGGCGCAGGACGACGAAGTCATGGCCAACCTCCTCGGCGTCCAGGAGAAATACGCCAAGGCCGGGCGGCTTGGTCCCGTGGCGCGGCTTCTGCCGACGACGGCTGCGACGACGCTGCGGAAGGTCAAGGGTGAATCGATCGTCATCGACGGCCCGTTCGCCGAGACCAAGGAGCAGTTCCTCGGTTTCTATACGCTCGAATGCGCCGATCTCGACGAGGCGGTCGAGTTCGCTCGTGAGCTTTCCGAGGTCAATCCGAGCGGTGGATCCTATGAGATACGGCCGGTCTCGGTGTTCAATCCCACCGGGGTTGCCGTATGACCGAACTTGCCTGGATCAGCTCCGCGATCAGCGCCGCCCGCCCGCAGGCGATGGGCGCGCTGCTGCGCTATTTCCGCGATCTCGATACGGCGGAGGAAGCTTTCCAGGATGCCTGTCTCAGGGCGTTGAAGAACTGGCCGCAGAACGGGCCGCCGCGCGATCCGGCCGCCTGGCTGATCTTCGTCGGCCGCAACAGCGGCATCGACGCGGTGCGCAAGCGCGCCAAGCAGGCGCCGATGCCGGAAGAAGACCAGATCTCCGATCTGGACGATGCCGAGAGCGATATCGCCGAGCGGCTGGACGGAGCGCATTACCGCGACGACATATTACGGCTGCTCTTCATATGTTGTCATCCCGATCTGCCGGCGACGCAGCAGATCGCGGTCGCGCTGCGCATCGTCTCCGGCCTGACCGTCAAGCAGATCGCGCGCGCCTTCCTGGTCGGCGAGAGCGCCATGGAACAGCGCATCACCCGCGCCAAGGCGCGCATCGCCGACGCCGGAGTGCCGTTCGAGACCCCGGGCGCCGTCGAGCGATCCGAGCGGCTCGCGGCGGTTGCGGCCATGGTCTACCTGATCTTCAACGAGGGCTATTCGACCAACAGCGGCGAGGCACCGGCCCGCGCGCCGCTGTGCGAGGAGGCGATCCGGCTGGCCCGGCTGTTGCTGCGGCTGTTCCAGACCGAGCCGGAAATCATGGGGCTGACGGCGCTGCTCCTACTCCAGCATGCGCGCGCACCAGCCCGTTTCGACGAAGACGGCGAGATCGTGCTGCTCGAGGACCAGGATCGCGGCCTGTGGAGCCGCAAGATGATCGACGAGGGGCTGGCCCTTGTCGACAAGGCATTGCGCCATCGCAAGCCCGGCCCCTACCAGGTGCAGGCGGCGATCGCCGCCCTGCATGCGCGGGCTGACAAGGCCGAGGACACCGACTGGGTGGAGATCGACCTGCTCTACGGCCTGCTCGAACAGATGCAGCCGTCGCCGGTCATCACGCTCAACCGCGCGGTGGCGGTCTCCAAGGTGCGCGGCCCGGAAGCCGCCCTTGCCATGATCGAGCCGTTGGAGCCGAGGCTTTCCGGCTATTTCCATTTCTTCGGCCTCAAGGGCGGACTGCTGATGCAACTGGACCGGGGCGAGGAGGCGCGTATCGCTTTCGACCGGGCCATCGCGCTTGCCAACACGGCGGCGGAAGCAGCCCATATCCGCATGCATATCGACCGTTTGATGAAAGACGGTGCCGTGCGTGCGCCGGCCAAAAAGGCCAACTGAACAGCATTCGCCCGTCTGGCTCGATCGTCCTTGGCTCAATCTTGTAATTTGGGCTTGGACCATGCCGGGGTGGCGATTTTCCCCTGAAACGAGTAAGGCCACGCCATGACTGTGCCTGAAGTGTCTTTTCGGCACGCGGGCGGCATGGCGCGAGGCTTCGACCCGACGCCATATGATGACGACGGGATCTGAAAGGGACAAAAAATGACCATAGCGAAGGAAACGGCTGAGCTTCTGGCGAAACTGGGTGTGGCCAAGGACGCGCTTGTCGGTGGCGACCTCATCGTGCGCAGCCCGGTGACGGGCGAAGAGATTGCCGCACTGAAGACTATTTCGCCCGCCGATGCGGCCAAGACCATCGATGCCGCGCACAAGGCGTTCCAGTCCTGGCGGCTGGTGCCGGGTCCCAAGCGCGGCGAACTGGTGCGTCTGCTCGGCGAGGAATTGCGTATCCACAAGGCCGAGCTTGGCCGGCTGGTGTCGATCGAGGTCGGCAAGATCCCGTCCGAGGGCCTCGGCGAAGTGCAGGAGATGATCGACATCTGCGATTTCGCCGTCGGTCTGTCGCGCCAATTGTACGGCCTCACCATCGCCACCGAGCGTCCGGGCCATCGCATGATGGAAACCTGGCATCCGCTCGGTGTCGTCGGTGTCATTTCCGCCTTCAACTTCCCGGTCGCGGTGTGGTCGTGGAATGCAGCCCTGGCGCTGGTCTGCGGTGATGCGGTGATGTGGAAGCCGTCGGAGAAGACGCCGCTGACCGCACTTGCCTGCGAGGCGATCTTTGCGCACGCTGTCAAGCGTTTCGGCGCCGACGCGCCGCAGGGCCTGCTCCAGGTGCTGATCGGCGACCGTGCCGTCGGCGAAGTCCTGGTCGATCATCCCAAGGTGCCGCTGGTGTCGGCCACCGGCTCGACGCGCATGGGCAGGGAGGTCGGGCCGCGGCTGGCCAAGCGCTTTGCGCGCGCGGTGCTGGAACTCGGCGGCAACAATGCCGGCATCGTGGCGCCCAGCGCCGACCTCGACATGGCGCTGCGGGCGATTGCCTTCGGCGCCATGGGCACGGCCGGGCAGCGCTGCACGACGCTGCGGCGCCTGTTCGTGCATGAGAGCGTCTATGACGCGCTGCTGCCGCGGCTGAAGAAGGCCTATCAGAGCGTTTCGGTCGGCAATCCGCTGGAGACCTCCTCGCTGGTCGGGCCGCTGATCGACAAGGCCGCCTACGAGGCCATGCAGAAGGCGTTGAAGGAAGCTACCGCACATGGCGGCAAGGTGACCGGCGGCACGCGGGTCGAGAACGGTCATCCCGATGCCTATTACGTGCATCCCGCCCTTGTCGAAATGCCGAAGCAGGTTTCGCCGGTGACCGAAGAGACCTTCGCGCCGATCCTGTATGTGATGAAATATGCCGACTTCGACGCCGTGCTCGACGAGCACAATGCGGTGGGTGCGGGCCTGTCGTCTTCGATCTTCACGCGCGACCTGCAGGAATCGGAGCGCTTCCTCGGCGTCGACGGTTCGGACTGCGGCATCGCCAACGTCAACATCGGCACGTCGGGGGCCGAGATCGGCGGTGCCTTCGGCGGCGAAAAGGAAACCGGCGGCGGCCGCGAGAGCGGCTCCGATGCGTGGAAGGCCTATATGCGGCGCGCCACCAACACGGTGAACTACTCCAAGGCGCTGCCGCTGGCCCAGGGCGTCTCATTCGACATCGATTGAGAACGCCGGGAGTTGTCCAAGGCTAGTGTCGATCAGGCTCGGCGAGCATCAATCGACACAGGTGGAGGGCGTACATGCCGCACTGACGCTGGACAGTTTCTGACGCTTGTCCAGCGTTGGCTTTTCGTACGGTCTCTTCATGCAGGGGCCTCTCGGGATGTCTTGTCGTGCAAGCGTGTCTCGCTTACGGGAGGCGCTTCGACGATCAAGTCGCGCAGGTCGATGGCGTGCAGACCGCCGTGACGTCGGACAGTCGTTCGCGCTTGTCCAAAGTCGGCTTTTCATAACGTCTTTTCATGCAGGCCCCTCTCCAATCATGGTGCCGCGCATAACGGCGATTGGAGTGCTAGCGGGCACGACGGATTCGTGCATCCCCGTGCGGGAGACGCCGCACGAGTCAGCGGCCTGCCGTCGAACCAAAGGCTTCGGCGAAGGCGGCATCCATAATCGCCAGCTTCACTGCCTGGGCGGTCATGTATTCCCCATAGAAATCGCGCGATATCCACATGACCGACTGGCCCCTCTGGCCGAGCCAGCCGACACTGCCGAGGTCTTCGGCGGCGCGAAGCTTGCGTGCAAGGTGAGTGCGCGACAGTTTCAGCCATTTGGCGAAATCGCCGATCGAGACGACACCGGTCGGGAGCCGATCAAGGCCGGCATGCTCGGGATCGACGCCCGATATCAACCAGTCCATGACGACGCCGCCATTGTTGAGCCAGGTGAAGAGGGAAAAGGTCTGCTTGGGCTCGCGTACCGGATTGGACGAGAGCAAGCCATCGGCAATCCGTGGCTGCAGCATGGCGAGCGCGTCCGGCCTGGCCAGGAACAGGGCCAGGCGGTTCGCACCGTCGAGACCGTCCAGCGTCTGCAGATGCGCCATCAGCCAGAGGGTAACCGGCTCCAGCGAGGCCGCGGCCGGCTGCAGAGGACGGATGCGGCCGTCCTGTGCCGTGGGGATATACTCGATGAAACCGTAGTGCAGCATTTCCTTGACGAAGGCGTCGGCGGTGTTGCGGCTGGCCACCGAATTCTGCCAGATCGCGTCGAGGAAACGCGCTGACGTCAGTTCCTTACGATAGTCGTCTGGCTCCCTCCTGAAATGCAAGGCAAGACCGATATGGGCCATGAGCCAGCGTTGCTGCGTGGCAAACACCGACGCGAGCCGCGGATTCATCTCATAGGTCTGGTTCATCGCCTGTGCCTGGACGCGGATACAGCGATGCAGGGCCGGATGACCGGCAATTTCTTCCAACGTCAGCGCCATTCCCCCCGCTGCGATAAGACCCCTTGTCGCGAAGACGCAAGAACACATTTTCAGTCTTCGTGGCTCGTGTCCAGACGCCGGCCGTCAACAGTGAGTGAATGCGTATAGCGGGTACAAATCGGGGGGCGCTTCATCGCTTCGAGCCGCCGCTCAGCCACCGCCTCGCGATGGCGGAAAACAAGTCTCGAAGGCGGTGTCGACAACGGCCAGCTTGGCGGCCTGGACAGTCATGTATTCCTCGTAGAACCCGTGCGACACCCACATCACCGAATGCCCGCGCTGGCCAAGCCAGCCAATGCTGCCTAATTCCTCGGCGGTGCGCAGTTTGCGGCCGAGATGGGTCCGCGACAGCTTGAGCCATTTGGCGAAGTCGCCGATCGAAACCACGCTGGTCGGGATTCGCTCCAGGCCTGCGTGATCGGGATCGATGCCAGACATCAGCCAGTCCATGACGATGCCGCCATTGTTGAGCCAGATGAACAGGGAAAAGGTCTGGTTGGGTTCACGCACCGGCTTCGAGGCCAGCAGGCCGTCGGCTATCAGGGGCTGCAGCGTGGCAAGCATGTCGGGCCGATCCAGGAATCTGGCCAACCGGTCGCCGCCATCGATATGGTCAAGCGTGCGCAGATGGGCGATCACCCAGCCGGTGAACCTCTCGATGGTGGCCGCCGTCGGCTGCAGGGGATGCGTGCGGCCGTCTCCGCCCGCCACATACTCGGCGATGTTGTAGTGCAGCATCTCCTTGATGAAGGCGTCCGCCGTGTTGCGGCTGGCTACCGCGTTCTTGTGCACGACCTCGATGAAACGCGAGACTGTCAGTTCCTTGCGGCGGTCGTTCGGATCGCGCCTGAAGTGCATGGCAAGGCCGACATGGCCCATAAGCCAGCGCTGCTGCGTGGCAAAGATGGAAGCCAGCCGCGGGGTTTCCTCATAGATTCGGATCAGGGACTGCGACTGTTCCTGAACGTAGCGGTGCAAGGCCGGATGGGCCGCTATGTCTTCCAATTTCAGCGCGGATCTCCTGAAGCTTCAAAACAACCCTGATGGCGAGATTGCGTTCCTCATTTTCCAGCCTTCAGTATGTGTCCAGACGTACCAATTGCGAAGAACAGGGCCAGCCGAGATACGGATCCACGGCGACAGTTCACGTTTCAGTCTGCTAACTGATTGCCATGTCTTGGAAAAAACCTCCCAATCACAGTCAGTCGAACGAGCGCCGGTTGGATTGATCTTCCAACGCGGCAAACTCGAATATCACCTATGCCGGTGCGGGCTTCATCGCAAGCCGCCAGTACAGGGGCCTACAACGCCTATGCACATGGTGCTGGCGGGCCGGTGACGGCCTTCTTCACCGGGCAGCCGGTGAATGGCAACACGCGGGTGCTGGTCGAGGATCTTCGGCTTGGTGGCCTGGCCTTCGGCCAAAGGCATGGCCGAAACCGCTTCCATCCGCGCAATCGCCTCGGTCCGGCAGGCTCTTGCCTTGCTCGTTCGCGAGGCTCGATGGAAAAACCCGACGCCCCGGAAATCTGTCCGAGGCGCCGTGCGATCATGATCAGCCCGCGTCAGCCGTTCGGGTAATAACCGCCATCGGCGCCGTCGCCGATGTAGGTGCCGCCGCCTGAATCGGTTTGCAGTTGCTGATCCAGCCTCTCGATCTGGCCGAGCAAGCTCTGGTATGCATCGCCACCCGTGGCCGAGCGATGGATGCTGTCGGCCCGCATCATCAGATCGTGCTCCTGCTCAGGGGTGATCGCCTTTGCCTCCATTGCCTCGACAATCCCCTGCTTCACGCCCTGCAACTGATCCAGGACCACCCGTGCCTCGACGGACATGCCGCCGGGTTTGACCCGGTGGCGATGCACCGCGTAGGCACTCGATAGTGGCACCGCCGCCAGGAGCGATGCGATTGCTATGATCTTTGGTGTGAAACCGCGCATGGTCGCGCCTCCCTTCAACGGGAAAGCGGTAAGGTTATCGCTTTCCGATCGCGGGCGATCTGCTCCCGTCGCGTCGTGATGATCCTGTCATCGCCGGCGGATCGTGACCCGCATAGTCGATATAGGGATGTTCCGGAGCCTGGCACGACAGAGAACGGAAAGTTGACAGCTTGTGATCGGCGAGGTGAGCCGGCTCACTCCCCGGCTTGCACAGTTGGTTGCCGGGGATACCGTGCCCGCCACCGTAATTGCCTGCACCAGAGACTGAAGCGGTCGACATAGATGTAGATGACCGGCGTCGTGTAGAGGGTCAGGATCTGGCTCAGGATCAGGCCGCCGACGATGGCGATGCCAAGCGGCTGGCGCAGTTCCGCGCCCTCGCCAAGGCCGATCGCCAATGGCACGGCGCCGAACAATGCCGCCATGGTCGTCATCATGATCGGGCGAAAGCGCAGCAGGCACGCCTGGTAGATGGCGTCGTGGGCCGGCTTGCCTTCGTTGCGTTCCGCAGCCAGCGCGAAGTCGATCATCATGATCGCGTTCTTCTTGACGATGCCAATCAGGAGGATGATGCCGATCAGCGCCATGATCGAGAACTCGATGTTGAACAGGGTCAGCGCCAGCAAGGCGCCGACACCGGCCGAGGGCAAGGTCGACAGAATGGTCAGCGGGTGGGCGTAACTCTCGTAGAGAATGCCGAGCACGACATAGACGGCAATCAGCGCGGCGAGGATCAGCAGCGGCTGATCAGAGAGCGAATCCTGGAAGACACGCGCCGTGCCCTGGAAACTGCCATGGATGGTGGCCGGCATGCCGATGCGGTCGGCCGCCGCATTGATGGCAGCGATGCCTTCGCTGAGCGCGACGCCAGGCGCCAGGTTGAACGACAGGGTGGTGGCGACGAACAGGCCCTGGTGGTTGACCGACAGCGGCGTGCTGCCGGGGCCGTAATGCGCGAAGGCCGACAGCGGCACCATGGTCTCGGCTCCGGTGCTGACCGCCGATCCGGTCGAAGCCGCCGTCCTGCCGGTGCTGGTTATGGAATTGTTGGCCTGGTTGCGCGCCGCGTCGGCGGCGATCGACTGGGCCGAGGCGGACTGGCCTGTCGCAACGAATGTGCCGGCGACCGCGTTGCTGGCCTGCGAACCATGCACCGAGCCACCGGAGGTGCTGACATAGACCTTGTTCAGCGCGTCCGGGTTCTGCCAGTATTGCGGCGCCACCTCCATGATGACGTGGTACTGGTTGCGCGCCACGTAGATAGTCGACACCTGGCGCTGCCCGAAGGCGTCGTAGAGCGTGTTGTCGATCTGGCTGGCCGATATGCCGAGGCGCGTCGCCGTATCACGGTCGATGGTGACGTCGGCTTCCAGGCCTTTGTTCTGCTGGTCAGAGTTGACGTCGTTGAGCCTGGGCTCGGTTTGCAGCGCGGCCGCGAGCTTCGGTGCCCACTCCGCCAGCTGGTCGAAACTGTCGCCCTGCAATGTGTACTGGTATTGCGCGTTCGACTGACGCCCGCCGACGCGGATATCCTGCACCGCCTGCAGGAACAGCGTGGCGCCCGGCACATCAGCCAGTTCGCGCCGCAGCCTGGCGATGACCTGGTCGGCGGAGACCTTGCGATCCGCCAGCGGCTTCAGCGAAACGAACATGAAGCCGGAATTGGTCTGGCCGCCCCCGGTGAAGCCGACGGCGGTGTCGACGGCTGGATCCTTGCCGATTATGGCCGCGTACTGGCTGAGCTTCTGCGACATCGACTGGAAAGAGGTTGCCTGGTCGGCCTGGATCGAGCCGGTCAGCCGTCCGGTGTCCTGCTGCGGGAAGAAGCCTTTTGGGATGGTGACATAAAGATAGCCATTGAGGCAGAGCGTTGCCGCCAGCACCGCCATGATCAGCAGCGGATTGTCGAGCGCCCAGGACAGCGACCGGCGGTAGAAGCCCAGCATGCCCTCGAAGATACGCTCGCTGAAGCGGTAGAGCCGGCCGTGTTCGCGTTCTCCCTCAGGGCGAAGCAGGATCGAGCACATCATCGGCGTGGTGGTTAGCGAGATTGCGAGCGAGACCAGGATCGCCGCCGACAGCGTGATGGCGAATTCGCGGAACAGCCGTCCGACGATGCCGCCCATCAGCAGGATCGGGATGAAGACGGCGATCAGCGACAGGCTCATCGACAGCACCGTGAAGCCGACTTCCTGGGAGCCCTTGATCGCCGCCTCCATGCGGCCCATGCCGGATGCGGTGTGGCGGGCGATGTTTTCGAGCACGACGATGGCGTCGTCGACGACGAAGCCGGTGGCGACCGTCATCGCCATCAGCGACAGATTGTCTATGCTGAAGCCCATGAGGTACATGGCGCCCAGCGTGCCGACCAGGGACACGGGCACCGCCACGATCGGCACCAGCGCCGAGCGCACGTCGCGCAGGAAGGCGAAGACGACGAGGATCACCAGGCCGATGGCGATCATCAGCGTCCGCGCGACCTCGCTCAGCGAGGCGCGGATGGTGGTCGAGCGGTCGACCGCCAGCGACAGATCGATGGCCGGCGAGATGGAGGCGCGCAGCGTCGGCAGCAGTGCCTTCACCCGGTCCACCGTCGCGATGATGTTGGCGTTGGGCGACCGGTTGAGGATGATCAGCACGCCCGGCTTGCCGTTGGCGAGACCGGCGTTGCGGATGTTTTCGACGGAATCACTGACCTGGCCGACATCGGAAAGCCTGACCGGCGCGCCATTGCGGTAGGCAACGATCAGGGAACGGTAGGCGTCCGCCTTGTTGGCCTGGTCGTTGGCGTAGATCTGATAGCGCTGCTGGCCGACATCGATCGCGCCCTTGGGGCTGTGGGCGTTGGCGGAGGCAAGGGCCGCGCGCACGTCCTCCAGCCCGATGCCGTAGTCGTAGAGCACCTGGGGGTTGAGTTCGACGCGCACGGCCGGCAGCGAGCTGCCCCCCACCGACACCTCGCCGATGCCGTCGACCTGTGAGAGTTTCTGCGCCAGCACGGTGCTGGCGGCATCGAAGAGCTGGCCCTTGGACAAAGTGTCCGATGTCATCGACAGGATGAGGATCGGGGCATCGGCGGGATTGACCTTGCGATAGGTCGGGTTGGAGCGCAGGCTGGACGGCAGGTCGGCGCGCGCGGCGTTGATCGCCGCCTGGACGTCACGCGCCGCGCCGTCAATGTCGCGGTCCAGGCCGAACTGCAAGGTGATGCGGGCGCTGCCGACGCTGCTCGACGAGGTCATCTCGTTGACGTCGGCGATCTCGCCGAGATGCCGCTCGAGCGGGCTGGCGACAGTGTTGGCCACCACCTGCGGGCTGGCGCCCGGCAGCGACGCCTGCACCGATATTACGGGGTAGTCGACCGCCGGCAGCGGCGCCACCGGCAATTGCGGAAACGCCACAAGTCCGGCCGCCAGCAGGCCGAAGGTCAGCAGCGTCGTCGCCACCGGCCGCCGGATGAAGGGAACCGACAGGTTCATGGCGCTGCGTCCATGCCCTGGATGCTGGGAAGATCGGGGGCACGGGGCAGGTTGGGCTCGATGCCTTGCAGCCGGGCGGCAAGGCGGTCGAACCAGAGATAGATCACCGGCGTGGTGAACAGGGTCAGCAACTGGCTGAGCAGCAGGCCGCCGACGATGGAGACGCCCAGGGGATGGCGCAGTTCCGAACCGACGCCGGTGCCCAGCATCAGCGGCAGGGCGCCCAGCATCGCCGCCAGTGTCGTCATCAGGATCGGGCGGAAGCGCAGCAGGCAGGCCTGGTAGATGGCCTCGCGCGGCGTCTTGCCCTCATGGCGCTGCGCGTCGAGTGCGAAGTCGATCATCATGATGGCGTTCTTCTTGACCACGCCGATCAAGAGGATGATGCCGATGATCGAAATGATGGTCAGGTCCTGGCCGGCGATCATCAGCGCCAGCAGCGCGCCGATGCCGGCCGAAGGCAGCGTCGACAGGATGGTGATCGGATGGATGAAGCTCTCATAGAGCACGCCGAGCACGATGTAGACCGTCACCACCGCCGCCAGGATCAGGAACAGCGTGTTGTCGAGCGAAGCCTGGAAGGCGCGCGCGGCGCCCTGAAAGCTGGTGATGATGCTGAGCGGCATGCCGATCTCGGCCTGCGCCTGCTCGATCGCGGTGACCGCCTCGCCGAGCGATGCGCCCGGCGCCAGGTTGAACGAGACGGTGGTGGCGGGGAATTGCCCCATATGGGTGATCTGCAGCGGCGTGGTGGCGACATGGGTGGTTGCCACCACCGACAGCGGCACCGGCGCGCCGCCCGTTGATGAGGGCAGGTAGACGGAGGACAGCGCCTTCAGCGAATCCTGTTCGGAGGGGGCGGCCTCGAGAATGACGCGGTACTGGCTTGACGTGGTGTAGATGGTCGAGACCATGCGCTGGCCGAACGCGTCGTAGAGCGCGTTGTCGATGGTCGCCGGCGTGATGCCGAAGCGCGCGGCCTGGTCGCGGTCGATGTCGACAAAGACGGCAAGGCCGCTGTTCGACAGGTCGCTGGCGACATCGGTGAGCTGCGGCAGAGTGTTCAGTTTTGTGAGCAGCTTTGGCGTCCATTCTCCCAGTTCGTCGGCATTGGCGTCCTGGAGTACGAATTGATACTGGGTGCGGCTGACCTGGCCGTCGATGGTCAAGTCCTGAACCGGCTGCATGTAGAGCGTCACGCCCGCCACCGAAGCGGCTTCCTGTTTCAGGCGGGCGATGACCGCGGTGATGTCGGCACTGCGCCCTTCATGCGGCTTGAGGTTGATCAGGATGCGGCCGACATTCATCGTGGTGTTGGTGCCGTCGACACCAATGAAGGACGACAGGCTGTCGACATCGGGGTCTTTGAGGATGATGGCGGCCAGCTGCTGCTGGCGGTCGGCCATGGCGGCATAGGAGATCGACTGCGGCGCCTCGGTGATCGCCTGGATGACGCCGGTGTCCTGCACGGGGAAGAACCCCTTGGGGATGACCACGTAGAGAGCCGCCGTCAGGACCAGCGTCGCCGCCGCCACCACCAGCATCAGCGTCTGCCGGTCGAGTACCCAGGTCAGCGCGTGGCCGTAGCCGCGGATCACCCAGTCGAAGAAGTCATGGCTGGTGCGCTGCAGGGCGTTCTCATGCACCGCCGAAAAGGGCTTAAGCAGCTTGGCGCAGGCCATCGGCACCAGCGTCAGCGATACCACGGCGGAGATAAGGATGGTGGTGGCCAGTGTTATGGAGAATTCGCGGAACAGCCTGCCTACGACATCGCCCATGAACAGAAGCGGGATCAGCACCGCGATCAGCGAGACGGTCAGAGAGATGATGGTGAAGCCGATCTGTTGCGACCCTTTGAGCGCCGCTTGCAGCGGCGTCGCGCCTTCCTCGACGTAGCGCGCGACATTCTCGATGACGACGATGGCGTCGTCGACGACGAAGCCGGTGGCGATGGTCAGCGCCATCAGCGACAGATTGTCGAGGCTGAAGCCGAACAGGTACATGACACCAAGCGTGCCGACCAGCGACAGGGGAACCGAGAGGCTGGGGATCAGCGTGGCGCGCGCGCTGCGCAGGAAGACGAAGATGACCAGCACGACCAGGATGATCGACAGCGTCAGCTCATATTCGACGTCGCGCACGGAGGCGCGGATGGTCGTGGTGCGGTCGGTCAGGACCTTCACGTCGACGGCGTTCGGCAGCGAGGCCTGGAGCTGCGGCAGCAGCGCCTTGATGCGGTCCACCACGTCGATGACGTTGGCGCCGGGCTGACGCTGGATGTTGAGGATGATCGCCGGCGTGCTGTTCATCCAGGCCGCCAGCCTGTTGTTCTCGGTGGCGTCGACCACATCAGCCACGTCGCTCAAGCGCACCGGGGCGCCATCCTTGTAGGCGACGATCAGCGAGCGGTATTCGTCGGCGCTCTTCAGCTGGTCATTGGCGTTGATGGTGTAGGCGCGCGACGGTCCGTCGAAATTGCCTTTGGGGGTGTTGACGTTGGCGCTGCCCAAGGTGGTGCGCAGGTCGTCGAGATTGAGGCCATAGGCGGCGAGCTTGCGCGGGTCGGCCTGGACGCGCACGGCCGGCCGCTGGCCGCCGCTGAGGCTGACCAGGCCGACGCCGGGCAGCTGCGATATCTTCTGCGCCAACCTGGTGTCGGCAAGCTGCTGCACGTCACGCAGCGGCATCGTGGCCGAGGTCAGGCCGAGGGTGAGCACAGGCGCGTCGGCAGGATTGACCTTGGCGTAGATCGGGGGCGCCGGCAGGTCGGCCGGCAACAGGTTGCCGGCGGCGTTGATGGCGGCCTGCACCTCCTGCTCGGCGACATCGAGAGAGATCGCCAGGCTGAACTGCAGCGTGATGACCGAGGAGCCGGCCGAGCTTACCGAGTTCATCTGGTTGAGGTTGGCGATCTGGCCGAGCTGGACCTCCAGCGGCGCGGTGACCGAGGAGGTCATAACGTCTGGGCTGGCGCCGGGATAGAAGGTCTGCACCTGGATGGTCGGATAGTCGACCTCGGGCAGGGCCGAGACGGGCAAATAGCGATAGGCCAGCAGGCCGGACAGCATGATGGCGACCATGAACAGCGACGTCGCCACCGGCCGCAGGATGAAGGCTCGCGACGGGCTCATTGCTGCTGCCCGGACTCCGCGTGACGGTGCTTGCGACCCTGGCCCTTGTGCCTGCCCGTGTCGTCAGGCTTCGGCGTATCGGATGTGGGCTGATCGGGTGCCGGCGTCTGTGCCTGGGGTGCTGTCCCCGTGGGCGCGGCAGCCGAGGCCTGCGGAGGTGTCTGCGCTGGAGCCTGCGCTGAGGCCGGTGCCGGGAGTGGCGCCTGGCCGTCCTGCCCGAGATTGATGTGGGCGCCGTCGCGGAGCTTGTCGGCGCCGTCGACGACGACACGGTCTCCGGGGTTCAGGCCGGCGAGTATCTCGACATGCTCGCCATTGGTGACGCCGAGCGTAACCTTGCGCACGGAAACCGTGCTGTCGGGATTGACCAGGTAGACGAAGGTGCCGGGCAGGCCGCGCTGGATCGCGGCGATCGGGGAGATCGCCACGTCCTTGTGCTCGTCGACGAGAAGCACGACATTGACGAACTGGTTCGGATAGAGGACACGCGCCTCATTGGCGAAGCCCGCCCTCAGCTTGATGGTGCCGGTGCTCGGGTCGATCTGGCTATCGAAGGTTTCGAGCTGGCCGTCAGCGAGCTTCTTGGCTCCGGCACGGTCGAAGGCCGTGGCGGGCAGCGTGGCCCCCTGCTGCATGCGCTGCGCGATCGCTGGCAATTCATCCTCGGGCACGGTGAACAGCACGCTGATCGGCTGCACCTGCGTGATGACGACGATGCCGTTGGCATCGCTGGGGGTTACGTAGTTGCCCTGATCGACCTGGCGCAGTCCGGCCCGCCCGTCGACGGGAGCCAGGATGCGGCAATAATCGAGATTGAGGGTGGCGGTCTGTATCATCGCCTGGTCGACCTGGATGGAACCCTGATCCTGCGCGACAAGGGCGACCTGCGCGTCGAGGGTCTGGGGTGTCACCGTCCCCTGGGCCACCAGCTTCTGGTCGCGAACGAGGTCGAGCCCAGCATCCTTGAGCATCGCCTGGTCGCGCACCAACTGGCCTTGAGCCTGGGCGAGCGCCGCCTGATAGGGGCGGGGATCGATCTCAGCCAGCAGGTCGCCCTTCTTGACATCCTGGCCCTCCTTGAAATTCACCTGGACGAGCGGACCGGTGACCTGCGGCTTGACCGTGACGGTGGAGAGCGAGGTCACCGTGCCGAGCGCATTGAGGGTGACGTCTATCGTGCCCTTTTCGATGGCGGCGGCGCCGATCGTCGTCGGCTGCGCGCCGCGTCTGCCGCCGGACTGCCTGGCCTCGACATGCGGTCGCTGATAGAGATAGGCGCCCGTGGCGGCAACGATCGCAATGAAGATCAGCCAGGGAATCCAGCCGCGCGAACGGCGTTGCGCGACGGTCGTCTGCAGGGGCATTTCCAATTGCTGGTCCATGGCGGCGTCTTTCACCCCCATGAACCAATATGGCCGAATCCGGCCCAAGTCGAATTAACACTTGGACAGGTTTGAACGGCTTTCTCCGGCCGTTCGCCTCGGTCGCCATCGCGCCCTGGTGGGCGGCTTCTACATGCGCATCAACAGACCGCCATCGACGGCAAGCTCGATGCCGGTGATGTAGCTCGCGGCGTCGGAGAGGAGGAAGAGCGCGGCATTGGCCATGTCCTGAGGCGTGCCGATGCGACCGAGCGGTGCGTAGCTCGCAACGGCCGAGCGCTTTTCCTCGGTGTCCCAGCGCGCCTGCAGCGGCGTCAACGCCATGCCGGGGCAGATGGCGTTGGAGCGGATGCGCTCACCGGCGAGCTGCATGGCGAGTGATTTGGAGAGCGCGCACACACCTGCCTTCGAGGCCTGGTAGGCGTCCTGCGGATTGGCGTCGCCGCGATACCACTGGATGGTCGAGAAATGCACCATGGCGCCGCCGCGCCCGCCCGAGCGCATATGCGGAACGACCGAGCGTGCGGTGTGGACGAAGGACTTCAGATTGATGTTGAAGACCTCGTCCCAGACGTCGAGGTCCATTTCGAGCGCCGACTTGTCGCGGCCGAACCACAGGACCCCCGCGACATTGGCGAGATAGTCGATGCCGCCGCGTTCGCGGCCCGCCGTATTGACGACTTGTTCGACGAAGGCGGCGTCGGTCAGATCGCCTTGCGCGAAGGTGAGCCTGTCGTCATAGGCGGCCAGCGACGCCGGACGGGCCTTGACGTCGATGGCGGTGACGGAGGCGCCGGCATCGAGCAGGGCCAGCGTGATCGCCTCGCCCATGCCGCCGCCCGCGCCGGCGACCACCGCATGCCTGCCGGTGAAATCGTAAGCGATCATCTCAACTCCCCTCATGTGCTGCCGCCAATGCGCGATGTCGGGACAATAGGGGCGGATAAAAATTCCATCAAGCGGTATTAGAAAAAATTTGCCAAAATGGAAAATCGCGATATCGTGGCCCGAAAGACCTCTCATCTCGGATGGATTCACGACCATGAACCTGCATTCCGGCGCGCGGACCTTTTCCGTGACTTCTCCCGTCGACGGCTCGACCTACACGACGCGCGCCTATGCGGACGGGGCGGCCATCGAAGCCGCGCTGAGCCGGGCACGAGCCGCGCTGCCGTCGTGGCGGCGCACGCCGCTGGCCGAGCGGCTGGCGGTGCTGCTGCGTTTCGGCGAGGAGATGAAAGCGCGGGCAACGCCGCTGGCTGAAATGGTGGCGTGGCAGATCGGCCGGCCCCTGTGGCAGGCCGACGAGACGCCGCGCCTGGCACTGGTTGGTGAGCTGCTGGCCGGCGTCGCACCGGAAACGCTGGCCGATGTGCCGTATCCCTCGGACGAAAACATCCGCCGCTACGCCAAGCCCGTGGCAGGTGGCCTGCATCTGTCGATCTGTGCCTGGAATTACCCGACCGCCATGCTCGGCTATCTCGTGACGTCGCCGCTCGCGGCCGGCAATGTCGTGATCTTCAAGCATTCGCCGCAGACGCCGCTGATCGCCGAACTGGCCGAGGAAGCCTTCCGTGCCGCCGGTGGCCCGGAAGGTGTCTTCCAGAGCCTGCATCTCGACCATGCCGATGCCGAGAAGCTGATCGCGTCGGGTGCCTTCAACGCGGTGAATTTCATCGGCTCGGTCAATGGCGGAAGGCGTGTCCACGCGGCCGCCGCCGGCACCTTCACACAGGTGCATCTCGAACTCGGCGGCAAGGACCCGACCTATGTCAGGGCCGATGCCGATCTCGAGGCGACGATCCCGCAGATCGCCGAAGGCACCTACTCCAATGCCGGCCAGTCCTGCTGCTCGGTCGAGCGCATCTATGTCGACAAGGCGATCCATGACCGCTTCGTCGAAGCCCTGGTCGCCGAGACGGCCAAATGGACCATTGGCCATCCCTTCGACGAGAAGCCAATGGTCGGCCCTGTGGTGCGGGCGAGTGCGGCCGACACCATTCGCGGTCTCACTGACAGCGCGGTGCGGGCAGGGGCCAGGCGCCTGATGCCGCAGGACGGCGCGCTCAAGGCCTCCGGCCTCGGCGCCGCCTATGTCGCGCCGGAGGTGCTGGTCGGGGTCGATCACAGCATGCAGATCATGCGCGACGAACTGTTCGGGCCGGTGGCCTGCATCCAGTCGGTCGGCAGCGATGACGAGGCGATCCGCCTGATGAACGACAGCGATTTCGGGCTGAGCGCCTCGATCTGGACCAGGGATATCGAGCGCGGCGTGGCGCTGCTTGACGAAGTCGAGGCCGGCACGGTCTATCTCAACCGCTGCGACCATGCCGACCTGCATCTGCCCTGGGGCGGCATCAAGAACTCCGGCCTTGGCCGCACCAATGGCCGCGCCGGACTGACGGAGGCTACAGCGGCGAAGGCCTACCATGTCCGCTCCGTCATCGGTTGATCCAGAGCCTGGTGCGATGAACGCTGTGGGCCTTGCAGGGCTTGACGATGCGGCCATCGCCGCGCTGGCCGCGGCCAGCGTCGAGCGCCTGCACATCGATGCCGCCAGCCCCTACCTGCTGATCGCCGAGCACGCCGGCCATGTCGTGCCCGCGCCCTGGCATGACCTTGGCCTGCCAGGGCCCTATCTCGGCACGCATTTCGCGGTCGACATCGGCATCGACGCCTTGACGCGCCGGCTGTCGCGCACGTTGCGGGCGCCAGCCGTTATCGCGCACTACTCGCGGCTGTTCCTGGACTACAACAGGCCGGCCGGGGAATGGGACTTCATGCGTCCGGATCTAGGTGGCATCCCGGTGCCCGGCAATGTCACGCCGGATGCGACCGATGTCAGGCTGCGCAAGTCCATCGCCTGGGCGCCGGTCGAACAGGCAATCGTCGAGGCCGCAGCCGGGCGGCAAGCCCTGGTCTCGGTGCATTCCTTCACCCCGGTGATGGCTGGCGTCAGGCGCAATGTCGACATCGGCGTCTTGTGGCGGGAGCCATCTGCCTTCGTCACCTCGGTGCTGAAGATGCTTGGCGCGCACGGTGCGGAAACAGGCTTGAGGATCGGCGACAACGAACCCTATGACTGGCGCCAGGCGATCGGCTACACGCTGAACAGGCACGGTCTGGAGCAGGGCAGGCCTTGCCTCTACCTCGAGGTCCGCAACGACCTGCTTTCCGATCCGGAAACATTCGAGCTTGTCAGCCGCACGCTCGAGACCGTCTTTGCAACTGTTGCGATGTCGCTATGGCCGAAACCAGCCGTGGCCGTCTAAAGGCTGGACGCCCCAAGGCGGCCCCGCTAGAGCTTGTCGAATTGGAAACACGACAGCCAAGGGCATGGGCGATGCAGGGCAATGTGGGCAGCAAGATCCGCGACGCGCGCAAGGAGCAGAACATCACGCTGCGTGATCTCAGCGAGCGCTCCGGCTTGTCTGTGTCGCAACTGTCCAAACTCGAGAACGGCAAGGCGCGGCTGACGGTCGATGTCGCGCTGATGATCGCCGGCGTGCTGCATGTGCCGGTGGCTTCCTTCCTGTTCAGCCCCAAGCCCGGCATGCAGGCGCGCCGTTCCATCACGCGCGCCGGCAGCGGCATCCTGCACCAGGGCAATGCCATGGAATTCGAGGTCCTGTGCAGCGATTTCCGCGACAAGACCAACATTTTCTGGCGCGTCACGCTGCGCGCGAAGAGTTTTGAGGAGAATGGCGGCTGGCGCAGCCATTCGGGCGAAGAGTTCATCCACGTGTTGAGCGGCAGCCTGGAACTGCACACGATCCACTATGATCCGACGGTGCTGCTGCCGGGCGACAGCATCCTCTTCGACGGCGAAATGCAGCACGCCTATATCGCGCTTGGTGGCGAGCCAGTCGTCATGCTGATGTCGAACACAGTGCCACGCGACGGGCTTGCCGCCAGCGCGGGGATTTGAGCCCAGCCTGATCGCAAACCTGCTCATCTCAAGAATATTTTCTAAAATGGAAAAAAATACTTGTTATGGAAAAGTCGGAGGTCTAGCATCCACTTGACCGGCCGACAGGAGAAATAGCCATCGACCGGGATGGGAGATGTGACCGATGCTGTCGGTTGAGGCAGTCAGCAAGACCTTTGGCGGCGTACAGGCATTGCGCAATGCGTCGCTGTCCTGTGAAGCCGGCGAGATCCTCGGCCTGATCGGCCCCAATGGCGCGGGGAAATCCACGCTGGTCAATGCCATCTCCGGCGTGCTCAAGCCCGACACCGGGAGTGTCCGGCTGGCAGGCCAGGAGATCACCGGCCATGGTCCCGAGCATTGCGCCCGGGCAGGGGTCGCGCGCACCTTCCAGACCATCCGCCTGTTCAAGGATCTGACTGTCCGGCAGAATGTCGAGGTCGCCCATATCACCTGCCAGACGGTTCGCCCGGATGCGGCGGCGCGCATCGGCATCGACCAACTGCTCGCCCAGTATCAGCTCGATGGTTTTGCCGACGTCCCGGCCGGCACGCTGTCCTACGGCAGCCAGCGCCGGCTCGAAATCGCCAGAGCGCTGGCGCTGGGCCCATCGCTGCTTTTGCTCGACGAGCCGGCCGCGGGCCTCAACGAAGGCGAGTCCGAGACGCTGGCGGTGGCGATCGAAGGCATTCGCAGCGATGTCGGCTGCGCCACCATCGTCATCGACCACGATCTGCGCTTCATCAACCGGCTGTGCGACCGGCTCTGCGTCATGGACCAGGGCCAGGTGATCGCCTCCGGGCAGACCGAAGAGGTGTGGCGCGATCCGCGCGTCATCGAGGTTTATGTCGGGCAGTCGGCCACATCGTGACGGCACCCGGGCCAGCAACAACAAGAGAGAGAAGGAGGGGTTCAAATGGAGAAGATGATCTTGGGAGCCGCGGTCGTCGCGGCGGGGCTTTTGCAGGTGGCGCATGCTGAGGCCGCCGATCTGAAGATCGGGCTCGCCGTTGCGATGACCGGCACCTATGCACCTTACAGCGAAGCCGAAGGCGCGCGCTGCATGGCCGACAAGCTGAACAAGGCTGCGGGTGCAGGCGATCCCAAGGTCGAGCTGATGATCGAGGACAACCGCTCCGACCCCCAGCTTTCGGTGTCGCTCGGCCAGAAATTCCTCGATGCGGGCGCGCAGATCATCACCGGCGTGCCGTTCCCCGACGCGCTGATCCCGACCGCGCAGATCGCGGCACCCTACGGCGCCACCGTGTTTTCGGCGCCGAACACGCAGCTCGAAATGCAGCAGGCAGGGCTCGACAATTTCATCGCCGGCGCGGTGCCCGATCCGATCAACGCGGCAGCCACCGCCAACGCGCTTTACGGCAAGGGCGCGCGCAGCGTGGCATTGATGGTCTCGCCCGATGCCGGATCCTATTCGGAAAAGCTGCCGGAATGGTTCGGTGAGGTGTTCGAGCATCTCGGCGGCAAGGTCGTCGGCAAGTTCAACTATTCCTGGGGCACCACCGACTGGTCGCCGCAGATCGCCAGCATCAAGGCGCTGCCGCAGAAGCCCGACGCCATCCATATCTGCGGCGTGCTGCCCGATGTCGGCATCTTCATCCGCCAGCTGCGCGCCAATGGTTATGACGGCTGGGTCGCCGGCTGCGATGCCTTCGACGACAAGTCCCTGGAAGGCACCGTCGGCGATCCGGCGTCGCTGGAGAAGGTGATGTTCGCCACCCATGGCGCGACCGGCATCGACAGCCCGATCGACAAGTTCCTCGCCCAGTGCAAGGCCGACGGCTACAAGATCAACGGCATCTTCGATGCGCTCGGCGCCGACATGGTGCAGATCAGCTACGAGGCGGCCAAGAAGTCCGGCACCGTCGAACCCGCTGCCTTGCGCGAGGCGATCCGCGCACCGGGCGGCTATCCCGGCACCACCGCGCCCACCATCTCCTTCGCCGAGAAGAAGGGTTATCCGGTGAAAGCCGTACCGGTGATGGGCTTCTCCAACGGCAAACGGGTGCTGATCACCGACACGCCGCCGACTTTCGTGCCGGCGCTGAACTGACGGGCAGCAGGCGATGATGATGAGAGCCTGGCAGGCCCCGTCGTGCTGAGCGTCGACAATCTGGTCGTCCGCTACGGCGCGGTGAGCGCGGTGCGCGACCTCAGCCTGAAGGTCGGGCGGGGCGAACTTGTCGCCTTGCTCGGTCCCAATGGCGCCGGCAAGAGTTCGACGATCAACGCGCTGACCGGCCTGGTCACGCCGGCCTCGGGTCGCATCGTCCTTGACGGCCAGGACATCTCGCGTGTCCGCACCGAGGATCGTATCCGCGCCGGCCTGACCTCGACACCGGAGGGCCGGCACATCTTCGCCAATCTGACCGTGGGCGAGAACCTGCGGCTGGGGGCCGCGACACGACGCGACCCCAAGGGCGTGCGTGGCGATATCGAGCGCTTCCTGGCCCTGTTTCCGGTGCTGTCCGAGCGCTACGGCCAAGCGGCCGGCACGCTTTCGGGCGGCGAGCAGCAGATGCTTGCCATCGCCCGCTCTCTGATGTCGCGGCCGAAGCTGTTGCTGCTCGACGAGCCATCGCTCGGGCTGGCACCGAAGATCGTCGTGCAGATCTTCGATTTCATCGGCGAACTCAAGCGGGAAGGGCTGACGCTGCTGGTGGTCGAGCAGAACGCCAAGCAGGCGCTGCGCTTCGCCGACCGCGTCTATGTCGTCAGCGCCGGGACGCTCCGCTACGACGGGCCGCCGGCCGAGCTTGCCGACGAACATGGCCTCTTCAACCTCTATATTGGCGGGTAGGCGGCGACATGGACTATGCCCTGCAGCAGCTTCTCAACGCGCTGGCCTTCGGCGCGGAATATTCGCTGGTCGCGCTCGGCCTGGCGGTGGTGTTCTCCATCATGGGCCTGGTCAATTTCGCGCATGGCGAAATCATCGGCGTCTCGGCCTATAGCGTGTTCCTGGCGGCCGCCCTTGGCCTGACCTCGCCATTCGTGGCCGTGCTGCTTGCCGTCGCTGCCGCCGCCCTTGCGGCGGTCGCCTTCGAACGCGTCGCGTTCCGGCCGGTGCGCTACGCGCCGACGACGACAGGACTGCTCACCGCCTTCGGCGTCTCGATCGTCGTGCAGAACCTGTTCATGCTGCTGATCTCGCCCAAGCCGCAGTCGGTTTCGATCCTCAACGGGCTGAACCAGATGTGGTTCTTCGGCCCCTTCGCTGTGTCGTCGCTGCAGGTGATGGAGCTGGTCGTCTCCGGCCTGACCATTCTGGCGCTGGTGCTCTTCCTCAACCGCTCGACGCTTGGCCTGGCGATCCGCGCGGCATCGCGTGATTTCGCCACGGTGCGGCTGATGGGCATCAAGGCCAACCGGGTAATCGCCACCGCCTTCGCCATTTCGGGCGCGCTGGCCGGCATCGCAGCCGTCTTCATCATCGCGCGGCGCGGCAGCGTCTCGCCCGATCTCGGTTTCAGCCTGGTGTTGAAGGCCTTCGTTGCCTGCGTCATCGGCGGCTTCGGCTCGCTGGCGGGGGCGGCGGCCGGCGGCATGCTGCTCGGCTTCATCGAAGTCGGGCTGCTGGTTGCCTTGCCGCAGGAATATGGGGGCTTCAAGGATGCGCTCACCTACGTGATCATCGTCGCGTTGCTGGTCTACCGGCCGGAAGGCCTGCTCGGCCAGCGGGTTGAACTTGGCGACAAGGAGATTTGACGTGGGGGAGATTTGACGTGGGGGAGATCTGAGGTGTCCCAAGTGATCGAAAACACCGCGCCCCCCGCCGCCACCGTGATGCGGCCCAGCAGCGCCCTGACGCGCTCACTGATCGGCGGGTTGGTGACATCGCTGCCGGTACTGGCGATCGGGCTGGCGATCCTCGGTTTCGCGCCGACCTACTACACCTATCTTGCGCTCGGCGCCTTCGTGAACCTGATCGTCGTCGTCGGCCTGCAAGTGTTCATGGGCAATTCCAACATCGCCAATCTCGGCCACAGCGCCTTTGTCGGCCTTGGCGCCTATGGCGTCGCCATTCTCTCGACACCGCTCGCGATGAAGAAGCTGTCGATCCCCAACGCGCCGTTCGGCTTCGCAACCCTTCAGCTCGACCCTGTGTCCTCCGCGTTGATCGCTCTCGTTGTGGTCGGCATTGTCGCCGCTATCAGCGGCAAGGTCATCAGCCGCTTGTCGGGCGTCGCCGCGACCATCGTCAGCCTGGCGCTGTTGATCATCGTGCATTCGGTGTTTCTCAACTGGACCGATCTGTTCAAGGGCAACCAGGCCTTCTTCGGTATCCCGAAGGTGGTTGGCCTGCCCTGGATGCTGGTGTCCTCGGTGGTGGTGATCGTGCTGGCACGGCTGTTCAAGGACAGCCGCTGGGGGCTGCAACTAAGGGCCAGCGCGCAAAGCCCGCAGGCAGCGGCAGCCCTCGGCATCGACGCGCGGCGGCTGCGGCTGATGTCCTGGGTGCTGTCGGCGCTGATCTGCGGCCTGGCCGGCGTGCTCTATGCCTATTTCGCCGGTACGATCAGCCCGAAACTGTTCTACTTCCAGATGATCTTCAACACGCTGGCGATGCTGATCCTGGGCGGCATGGCAACGGTGACGGGTGCGGTGACCGGCGTGATCGTGCTTTCGGTCGGGCTCGAATTCATCCGCAGTATCGAATCCGGCGTGACGATCGGCAGTATTCAACTACCGCAATTGCTCGGCCTGTCCGGCGTGGCGCTCGGCGTCGTCATCGTGCTGTGCATGGCGTTCCGGCCAGGCGGCATCAGCGGCCGCTACGAGCTCGACGAATTGTTGTCGCGATTTTTCCGGCGCAACGCGAAATAGCGGCGCCCTGCATTCTTGGTGGAGGACTGAAAGTGGAATTTGAGGACAAGGCCGCGGCTTACGCGCCCCAGCTCGAGGCGTTGCAGAAGAAACTCGCGGCAGACGGGGTCGAGTTCATCGAGGTGCATACGGTCGACACGTCGGGCGCATTCCGCTCCAAGATCGCACCGTTGAAGCTGTCGACCCATGGCGAATCCATCAACGCCATCCTCTATTGCGTCACCCATGGCGACGGCCAGCCGATGGGCGATGTCGCGTTTGCTTCGCCCAGCGCCAATGAGGAGAACGGCTTTCCCAACATCAAGGGGATCATCGATCCGGCGACCGTTGTGCGGCATGGCTGGAAGCCGAAATTCGCCTCGGCCATTACCCGCTCCTACATGCTCGACGGTGCGGTCTGTCCGTTCGATCCGCGCGGCGTGCTGGCTCGTGTCGAGGAGCGCGCCAGGGGGCTCGGCTACGAGCCAATGTTCGCGCTGGAATACGAGTTCGGCATCTTCCATGCCGACCACGATCTGATGCGCGCCGGGCGCTATCGTGAGCTGAAGCCCTGGGGCCATTCGCTGATCAACTATGATCTGGTGCGCAGCGGCGAATATCAGGACTTCGCCGCCGAGTTCATCACCCGGATGAAGAGCATCGGTATCGGCGTTGCCTCGCTGGTCACCGAATATGGCTATGGCATGTATGAATATGCGCTGACGCCGAAGACCCCGCTGCAGGCAGCCGATGACGCTATGCGCGCCAAGCTGCACCTGCGCGAGCTCTGCGCCGAGCGGGGCCTAGTTGCCACCTTCATGACCCGCTTCCAGCCGCCGGGCAAGGAAAGCGCTTGTGGCGCGCATCACCATGTCAGCCTGTGGCGCGACGGCAAGCCGGCCTTCGCCGCTGGCCCGAACAAGCTGACGCCGGTCGCCGAGAAATTCCTCGCCGGCGTGCTCAACCGGATGCAGGAAACGCATCTCATGTTCCGGCCGACGGTCAATTCCTACCGCCGCTTCGACCGTGGCGCCTGGTCACCGGAAGATGTCGCCTGGGGCTTCGAGAACCGCACCGCGCCAATCCGCGCCATCACCACGCCCAATGACGGCGCCTGCCGGCTGGAGCATCGCGCGCCGGGCGCCGACATCAATCCCTATCTGTCGATCGCGGCGATCCTGGCGGCGGGCTGCGAGGGCATCGAAAAGGAGCTGCCGCTGGAAGCGCCGGTGACATCCAACCTCGCCACTCTCGACAAGCCGAAACTGCCGCGCACGCTCAATGCCTCGATCGAGGCATTCGCCGCGTCGGACTTCTGCGCCGAGGCGTTCGGTGAAGCGTTCCGCGACAATTACGCCGAGAGCCGGCGGGCGGAGCAGGCAGCGTTCGATGCCTGGCAGGCGTCGCACATCACCGACTTCGAGTGGCAGCGCTATTTCGTCAGCTGACGAGGGGGCGGCTCACTCGGCGGCCTGGACGCGATTGGCCTGGATGAGGGCGCGGATCTCAGACCGGCAGGAGCCGCAATTGGTGCCGGCCTTCAGCGCACCGCCGATGGCTTCGACGGTGGCGCAGCCGGCTGTCACTGCCGCCACGATCTGGTTGGCGCCGACGTTGAAACAGGAGCAGACGGCGGCGCCGGCATCGGGCCGGTCGGCACCGGCGCGGCCGGCGACGATCCGGAAGCGTTCACGCTGGCTGGCGTAAACCTCCTCGAGTTGTTCGGCCGCCCAGCCACGCGACACCGCGACCGGGCCAGGCGCGACGAACAAGGCGCCCACGAGGTGCTCACGGTCGAAGGCGGCGATGCGATGCCGGCCGGCGTCGCGGTCGTGATAGGCGAGCATCTGAGCATCGGGTGACGTGGCGAACAGGGATTGGGCAAAGCCCGTCCAGTCGATGCCATCGTCAGCGAAGGCAAGCTCTACCCGCCAGCCACCCTTGCAGCGGGCAAGCGCCCAATAGTCTGCGGCAATGGTCGCGGGGCGTTGCCGTGTGACGGCAAAACCAAAAGCCTTGGCGGCAAATTTCTCCATGCGAGCGGCGACGTGTTTCAGCGCGGGTTGGCCTGAGACCGGATCGACGAGCTGCGTGGTCAGCGCGTCGAGCCGGCCCCTTGCCGCGAACTGGTCGGTCCAGTGCATTGGTGCGAAGACGCTGCCCTGGCGCTGGCGGGACGTGATCAGGGCGCGGACCAGCACATCACCGCGTTGGCTAGAGATACGCACGATGTCGGCATCGTCGATGCCGTGGTGCTGCGCGTCCACGGGGTGGATTTCGACAAAGGGCTCGGCGATGTGCTGGGAAAGACGCGGGCTTTTGCCGGTGCGCGTCATGGTGTGCCAGTGGTCGCGGATGCGGCCGGTGTTGAGGATGAGGGGGAAGTCGGGGGTGGCGCGGATTTCGGTGGTGGGACGGATGGCTATGAAGCGGGCTTTGCGGTCGGGTGTGAAATAGCCACCGTTGGCGAAGAAGCGAACAGGCCAGAGGGGGTCGCCGGCGACAATCTCATCCTGGTTCGCTTGTCCCGCTTCGCTCAACCAGTGAGCCGACCCTCCTCCCAAGGGGGAGGGGGGTAAGGCCGGTGCCGGCCATTGGAACGGCGTCAATCCCTCGTAAGCCGCAGTATCAACGCGGCCATAAGCGCCGATATCGAAATCCCGCGCGCCATCGTTCTCGTAGCCCGACAGCGCGGCGTGCTCGGCGAAAACCTCAGCAGGGACCGTATGCGTAAACGCCTCGGCAAACCCCATCCGTCGCGCCACTTCGGCGACAATCCACCAGTCGGGCCGCGCCTCACCGGGCGGAGGCAGAAAGGCGCGCTGGCGCGAGATACGGCGTTCCGAATTGGTGACGGTGCCGTCCTTTTCGCCCCAGGCCGTGGCCGGCAGCCTTACATGGGCGTGGCGCACCGTGTCCGTGCTGGCCAGCACGTCCGACACCACGACGAACGGGCAAGCCTTGATTGCCGCTTCGACGGCGTCGGCGTCCGGCATCGAATCGACCGGGTTGGTGGCCATGACCCACAGCGCCTTGATGCGGCCGTCGGCCACGGCTTGAAACATCTCGACGGCCTTCAGCCCGGGTTTTTGCGCGATATCAGGCGCGTTCCAGAAGCGCCGCACGCGGTCACGGTGCTCGGCGTTGTCGATCTCCATATGGGCGGCGAGCATATTCGCCATGCCGCCCACCTCACGGCCGCCCATGGCGTTGGGCTGGCCGGTCACGGAGAACGGCCCGGCTCCCGGCTTGCCGATGCGGCCGGTGGCGAGATGACAGTTGATGATGGCATTGACCTTGTCGGTGCCCGACGACGACTGGTTCACACCCTGGCTGTAGACCGTCACTGTCCTGGAGGTCGCGGCAAACAGGCTATAGAAATGGCCAAGCTCGTCTTCGCTAAGGCCGGTGGCCGTGGCAACACCGGCAAGATCGAGCGTGGAGGCAGCGAAAAGGGCTTGGCCGAAGCCGGTCGTGTGCGCCGTGATATAGGCGCGGTCGAGCGCATTGTGCTGGCCGAGCCAGGCGAGCAGGCCGGTGAACAAAGCGGCGTCGCCATCGGGCGCGATCGCCAGATGCATGTCAGCTATGTCAGCGCTCATGGTGCGGCGCGGGTCGATGAGCACGATCTTCATCCCGGGCCGTTTCTCCCGGGCCGCCGCGATGCGCTGGTAGAGCACGGGGTGGCACCAGGCGAGGTTGGAGCCGACCAGCACGATGAGGTCGGCGAGTTCAAGGTCCTCGTAGGTTCCCGGCACCGTGTCGGAGCCGAAGGCGCGGCGGTGGCCGGCTACGGACGAGGCCATGCAGAGGCGAGAATTGGTGTCGATGTTGGCCGAGCCGATGAAGCCTTTCATCAGCTTGTTGGCGAGGTAATAATCCTCGGTCAGCAATTGGCCCGAGACATAGAAGGCGACCGCATCCGGGCCGTGTTCGGCGATGGTTTGCGAGAAGGTCGAAGCGACGAGGTCGAGCGCCTCATCCCAGCCTGTCCGGCGGCCGTGGATTTCGGGATGAAGCAACCTGCCGTCGAGGCCGATCGTCTCGGCCAGCGCGGAACCCTTGGAGCAGAGCCGGCCGAAATTCGCGGGATGATCGGGGTCGCCGCGGACAGACACCTGCCCGTCCGCGGCGACCTTGGCCAGCACGCCGCAGCCCACCCCGCAATAGGGGCAGGTGGTCCTCACCTCGCGTGCCTCGTCAATCTGCATGTGTTCAGGCCGCATGGCTCGCCAGCGCTTCCAGTGCCAGGAACAGGCGTTCGCCCTCGACCTTGACCGGGATGGTGCGCACCACGCCTTCGTCGGCGCCGAGCGCCTTGCCCGTCTCCAGCGAGATCACCCAATTGTGCAAGGGACAGGTCACCGCCGCGCCATGGACGATGCCCTGGCTCAGTGGACCGCCTCTGTGCGGGCAGTGATCGTCGATGGCGAAGACCTGATCGTCCTGGGTGCGGAAGACGGCGACCTTACCTTGCGGAGTGGCGACGCAGCGCGCGCCGCGACGGGGGATGTCGGAGATCGTGCCGATCGATATCCAATTCATGTGAATTCCCTTTTTGCGCGTGTTCTCGACCGAAAACCGGTTCCCTCTTTTCAGGAACACGCGCTCACTCCGCCGCCTCGGCAAACCCGACCGAAGCCATCGGCCGAAACTCGTGCTTGTCCTTGCCGGAGACGCGTTCCGACCATGGGTCGACCTGGGCGAATTTCTGGGAGAAGACGAAGCGGTCGTAATAGGCCTTGCGCTTGGCATCATCGTCCATGATCTGGCGCTTGATCTCGGGGATGCCGATGCGCTTGGCCCATTTGTAGATGCGCTCGAGATAGCGGCCCTGCTCGCGGTACATCTGTGTCAGCGCCACGATGTGCTCCAGCGCCTCATCCTCGGTCTTCACAAGGCCGAGCACTTCGGTGCCCTTGATGTCGAGGCCGGCGGCGCCGGCGAAATGGATCTCGTAGCCAGAGTCGACGCAGATGACGCCGACATCCTTGCAGGTCGCCTCGGCGCAGTTCCTGGGACAGCCCGACACCGCCATCTTGACCTTGGCCGGGGTCCATGAGCCCCACATGAATTTTTCGATGCGGATGCCGAGCCCCGTCGAATCCTGCGTGCCGAAGCGGCACCAGTCCGAGCCGACACAGGTCTTCACCGTGCGCAGGCCCTTGGCGTAGGCGTGGCCGGAGACGAAGCCGGCCTGGCCGAGATCGGCCCACACCGCCGGCAGGTCCTCCTTGCGGATGCCGAGCATGTCGATGCGCTGGCCGCCGGTGACCTTGACCATCGGGATCCCGAACTTGTCGACGACATCGGCGATGGCGCGCAGTTCGGCGGCGTTGGTGACGCCGCCCCACATGCGCGGCACCACTGAATAGGTGCCGTCCTTCTGGATATTGGCGTGGACGCGCTCGTTGATGAAGCGCGACTGGTAGTCGTCGGCGTAGTCATCCGGCCAGTCGCAGACGAGGTAGTAGTTGAGCGCCGGCCGGCATTTGGCGCAGCCGCAGGAGGTCTTCCATTCCAGCTCCTGCATGACGGCGGGAATGGTCTTCAGGTGCTTGGCCTTGATCAGCCGGCGTACCTCGTCATGGCCGAGCGTGGTGCAGGAGCACATAGGCTGCACGGCGGCGGGGTTGTACGCATCGCCAAGGGTCAGCACCATCAGCTTCTCGACCAATCCCGTGCAGGAGCCGCAGGAGGCCGATGCCTTGGTGTGGGCACGCACATCGTCGAGCGAGGTCAGGCCCTTGCCCGTGATCGCGCCAGTGATCTTTCCCTTGCAAACGCCGTTGCAGCCGCAGATTTCCGCATCATCCGGCAAGGCTGCAACGGCCGCCATAGGGTCCAGCGGGGCACCCCCCTGGTATGACTGACCGAAAATAAGCGTGTCACGCATCTCCGAAATATCGGTCTGCTTCTTCTTCAGATCGTTGAACCAGGCGCCGTCTGATGTTTCGCCATAGAGCACCGTGCCGATGATGCGGTCGTCCTTGAGCACCAAGCGCTTGTAGACGCCGGCCGAAGCATCGCGCAGCACGATCTCCTGGCGGTCGTCGCCATCGGCGAAGTCGCCAAGCGAGAACAAGTCGATGCCGGTGACCTTGAGCTTGGTCGGCGTGTCGGAATGGACGAAGGCGGCAGCCTCGTCGCCGGCGAGTTGGCTCGCCGCAACACGCGCCATTTCGTAGAGCGGTGCCACCAACCCGTAGACCATGCCGTTGACCTCGGCGCATTCGCCGAGCGCGTAAATGTCGGGGTCGTTGCTGCGCATGCCGGCGTCGACGACGATGCCTCTGTTGACGGCGATATCAGCCTCTTTCGCCAGTGCCGCATTCGGCCTGATGCCGACCGCCATCACCACCAGCGTTGCCGGAATGACGGTGCCGTCGGCGAGTTCCACCTGCTCTACCTTGCCGTTGCCGCTGATTGCCTGCGTGTTGGCCTTGGTGATGACCTTGATGCCGCGCTGCTCCACCGCGCGCTGCAGCAGGTAGCCGGCGGCCGGATCGAGCTGGCGCTCCATCAGCGTCGGCATGACATGCAGCACGGTGACGTCCATGCCTTGCGCATTCAGTCCGGCCGCCGCCTCCAGCCCGAGCAGGCCGCCGCCGATGACCACGGCCTTGGCCCGCGACTGGGCGGCAAGCATCATGGCGCGTACATCGTCCAGATCGCGATAGGTCAGCACGCCGGGCAGATTGTGACCGGGCACCGGAATGATGAACGGCACCGAACCGGTGGCGATGACCAGTCTGTCGTAAGGCTCTGTGACGCCATGATCGGAGGTAACGGTCTTGGCCTGCCGGTCGATGGCAACGATCTTGTGGCCCTTGTAGAGGGTGATGCCGTGCTTGATGTACCAACCGTCACCATGGATGATGATCTCCTCATAATCCTTCTCGCCCGACAGAACAGGCGACAGCATGATGCGGTCGTAGTTCACGCGCGGCTCGGCGTTGAAGATGGTGACCTGGTAGCGGCCGGGCGCCTTTTCCAGCAGATGCTCCAGCATGCGCCCGGGAGCCATGCCGTTGCCGATGATGACGAGTTTCTCGGTCATATCCAGTCTCACTCAGCCGCGTAGGAAAGGGGTGAAGCTTCAGCAGATGCCGCACGCTCCATGCGGCGGATGGAGACATGCATCCAGGCAAGGCAGGCGACGACAATCAGGAACAGCAGCATGAAGCAGCTCGACCAGACGCCGGTGAGGTCGTTGAGCGCGCCGAAGGCGATCGGGAGGACAAAGCCGCCGAGCCCGCCGATCATGCCCACGACGCCTCCTACAGCACCGACATTCTGCGGATAGTAGGCGGGAATGTGCTTGTAGACCGCAGCCTTGCCGAGACTCATGAAGAAGCCAAGCACGCAGGCAACGGCGATGAAAGCGAGCGGGCCAATCTCGAAATGGAAGGCGATCGGCCCGCTGATGCCGCGCACGACGTAGTCTGCCGAGGGGAGAGACAGAACGAGAGTCGCGACGGCACTGACGGTGAAGGTCGAATAGAGCACGGTACGGGCGCCGATCCGGTCGGAAAGTACGCCGCCATAGGCGCGGAAGACGCTCGCGGGAATCGAATAGGCGGCGCCGATCATGCCGGCGGTCGCAAGCCCGAACCCGTAAACGCCGATCAGGTAGCGCGGCAGCCACAGCGACAGCGCCACGAACGCGCCGAAGGCGAAGAAATAGTAAAAGGCGAAGCGCCAGACCTGCAGGTTCTTGAGCGGCGCGAATTCCTGCCAGAAGCTTCTGGTCGGTGCTGCCTTGCCGGCACGGCGCTCGCGGATGACCGGATCGTCGCTGGTGGCGAGCCAGAAGATGGCGGCCATGACGACGAGTGCGGCCGCCCAGATCAGCGCGACCGACTGCCAGCCCCAGGAGAGAAGCACGAAGGGCGCCAGGAACTTGGTGACCGCAGCCCCGACATTGCCGGCGCCGAAGATGCCAAGGGCCGTGCCCTGCCGGTCGGCGGGGAAGAGGCGCGAGACATAGGAGACGCCAACGGCGAAGGAGCCGCCGGCGAGCCCGACGCCAAGCGCTGCGACCAGCATCTGCCCATAGGTATGCGCAAAGGCCAGCAGGAAGGTCGCGGCCGCCGCGGCAAGCATGGTCGCCGTGTAGACCAGCCGCCCGCCATAGCGGTCGGTCCAGACGCCGAGCACCATGCGCACGAGCGAACCAGTCAGGATCGGCGTGCCGACGAGCAGGCCGAACTCAGTCTCATTCAGCCCAAGCTCCTGCTTGATGCGCACGCCGATGATCGAAAAGATCGTCCACACCGCGAAGCAGACGGTGAAGGCGATGGTGGACATTGCGAGCGCCTGCCGGGGAGCATTGTCTTGGCTGGGCTCGGCTGGGAGATTTAAGGTCATGGTCGGCTCCGGTTTGCGGCGTGGGAGGCACCGCGCCTGTCTGTTCGTTGCAATTATCAGCGGTGCTGCATCAGGGAGCTGGATGAAACCGAGCTTTGCGCTGTCACTTCAGGATCCTTGCCGTCAGTTTTGGAGCCGGCGGAGTGGAGCAGGAGCGCGGCGGTGAACAGCACCGCTGTCAGCGCGCTGCTCGCCAGAAAATCGCGGCGTGTGAAATCCTTGAGGGTGGTGACAGTCCCGATCTGTATTGCCATCGTCGTCTCCAGTTGACGCCGCCTGGGATCAGCGCCGTCGATTGCGTATCGGCAAAAACAAAAAAGCCGCCGGCCAGGTCTTCGCGCCCGGAAATCCGGATCGCGTCTTGACCTGAGCGGCAGCTTTGCCTGTGGGCGCCCGCCATTGGACGCCTGTTCGAGTGCCCCAGAAGGGCTCGGTCAATTCAAAGCAGGAACCGTTCCAGTTTCGGGCGGCAGGAAAAAGGTCAATGAAATCAGTGATGCAAAGCGATCATCGCCGCGCGGCCCCGCAGGCCGCGCAGGTCAAAGATTGTTCATCGGAGCCATCGAACGCACAATTTTTGTGCAATGCACAAAAGTGTCGCTGTAATGATCAGACCTCCTCGCGGGCCGATTTCTGGCCGGCAATGTAGGCGTCGATCTCGTCGGGATCGAAGATCTGGCCGTCGAAGAAACCGTCGGGACCGAGCACAAGGCCCGCCCCGGTCGCGCCGACCGCGGTGGCGACCTTGAGCGCGCCCTCGACTTTGGCGTTGGCGCCGGGAAGTGCCACGCCGAGCGGCTTCAGCGCCGCGCGGTAGAGGTCGGGCCTGTAGCAGTCGCGCGCAATGGCGAGATTTTCAGGCGTGTGTGCCACATGCCCCCAGCGCACCATCTGCGTGTAGAACCAAAGCGCATGGCTCTTCCAAGGAAAGTTCGCTGCCTTGTCGAAGGGCAGGAAGAAGTCGTCAACATCTCGTTCCGCTTCGCCACCCAATCGGAGATGACCGGTCAGGATCGGCATCTGCACGGCCGGCGGCAGGCCGAGAAAGGCGGGCTGCGCCATCAGGGCAGCCAGTTCGGTGTGGTTGCCCGGATCCTGGCACCAGCGCGCCGAATGATGCAGCGCACGCAGCAGCGCGGCCAGAGCCTCGGGATTCTCGTCCGCCCAGGACTTGCGCACGCCGATCACCTTCTCCGGACTGTTGCGCCATATCTGCGCCTTGACGGTGACGATATGGCCGGTGCCGGCGGCCACCGCGGCGCTGTTCCAGGGTTCGCCGACGCAGTAGCCGTCGATGCGCCCAGTGGCCAGCGCGTCGGCCATGAAGGGCGGCGGTACAATGACAATCTCGATTTCGCGGTCGGGATCGACGCCGCAGGCGGCCAGCCAGTAGCGCAGTTCGTAATTGTGCCCGGAATGGGGATGCACGACGGCGAAGCGCAACGGCTCGCGACCGGCCGCCGCCCGCTCGCGGATGAAGCCGCCAAGTGCCGCCCCGGCTAGCGCCGGATCAAGATCGGGTTCCGCGCCATGCGCGGCCATGCCGGCCCAGACTGCGTTGGAAATGGTGACGCAATTGCCGCCAAGCCCGAGCGAGAAGGGCACGATGGTTTCGGAAGCGAGCGGCGTCAGCCCGAGATTGCAGGCGAGCGGCATCGGCCCCAGCATATGCGCGAGATGGAAGTGGCCGATGGCGATACGGTCGCGGATGTTGGCCCAGGACGTCTCGCGGTGCAGCGTGAGATTTATGCCTTCGCGCGCGGCGAAGCCAAGCTGGCTTGCCGCGACCAGCACGGCGCTGTCGAAAAGCGGCATGAATCCGGCGGTGATCTGATGCTCGGCACCCATGCTCATTCGTCCTCCGCCGGTCCGAGCAGCCCGGCGGCAGTCACCAGGCTCTGGGCGATCTCGCTGATCTTGCGGTTCTGGTTCATCGCCGTCTTGCGCAGCAGCGTGTAGGCGGCTTCTTCGGAGAGGCCGCGCGACTTCATCAATATGCCCTTGGCGCGGTCGATGACCTTGCGGCCCTCGAGCTCGCTGCGCGCCTCTTCCAGTTCGCGCGCCATGCGCGAGAAAGCATTGAAGCGGCTCACCGCCATGTCCAGGATCGGCTTGACGCGCTCTTGCCTGAGCCCGTCGACGACATAGGCGGACACGCCGGCATCGACCGCGGCCTCGATCGAGGCCTGGTCCGAGCGGTCGACGAACATGGCGATCGGCCGCTTCACGGCACGCGACAGCTGGAACATGTTTTCGAGCATGTCGCGGTTGGGGTTTTCGAGGTCGATGACGATGACATCCGGCTCGATCTCGGCGATCCGCCGCGCGATGCCGGTCACGTCATGGATGATGGTGACCCGTTCATGGCCAGCCTCGCGCAGTCCCGCCTCGATGATCGAGGCACGGATGCGATTTTCGTCGATCACCAGAACGGCTAGGGAGGATCGGACCATGCCCGCATTGTGGGCAAGGCCGCGAAATTGTGCAATGCGGCATAGCCACGTCGATGTAAAGAACCGTGGCTATGCCAGACCTTCGCGGTGCTCACTCGCCGCCCAGGATCAGGTTCTGGCGGAACCGAGCAAGCCGAGGTTTTAGCCGCAGACGCGAACGTCCTCGATCACCCTGTGGTGATGGCGCCAATGCACGACTGTTTCGGTGTGACAGCGGTGATGCCGGTGGTGGCGCCGGTATTGGCCATTATTGTCATACTGGACGTTCTGGTCGCCATCATACTGATTGTCATAGCGGCGGTCATGGTGCCGGCGAACGATAATGCCGCCACTATCGGACTCATCATCCGGTGAATATCGGTTGCCGTCGTCGGACTGGATAATGACGCTAGCGGCTTGCGTTGGTGCAATGACCGCCGCTGTCGCCGTCAATGCCAAAAGGGAAGCTAAAATCAATTTTTTCATTTCGTCCTCCTGCGAGTTCAGGACTTAAACTCGACATATCAACTCGCGGAAGAACCGAGCGTTCCACTGTAAATCCACACGCTTTGCGACGCCTGGAGCCGGATCGTGTCAGGTCGAGTCGACCTGACATCTGAATCCGGCTCTAAATCAAGGAGATAGAGCATGATGTCGTCCGAAAACCGCTTCACACTTTTCGGCATCATGCTCTAGTCATTCATCATGCTAGTCATGGTGGTGTGATCGGCTGAAACCATATGATCCAGGCGCACGAAGGCTGTGAGCGGCAGATGATCGGAGGCAACGCGCGATAGCGGCGTATCGTGCGCTTCGACCGCCGCTATCATTCCGTGCCGATTGGTCATGATCCGGTCGAGCGCCAAGAGCGGCAGGTTGGAAGGGAAGGTGGGGACCGCCGGCGGTTGCGGCCCGAAAGTCGCATGCAGCGTGTTGAGCGCGGAGCGGTTTCCAAGCCGCCATTCGTTAAGGTCGCCAAGCAGCAGGGTCGGCTTCTCATCGGCGCTGCTCATGATGTCCAGCACGACGCGAGCCTGCTGGGAGCGTGAATGGCGCAGCAAGCCGAGATGGGCGGCGATGACGCGCAATGTCCGGTTTCCGTCGAGGTCGATCTCCGCCACCACCGCGCCGCGCGGTTCCAAGCCCGGAAGCCTGATCTGATGCACGTCACGGACGACACCCTTCTTGAACAGCAGGACATTGCCGTGCCAGCCGTGACCCTTGCCTGTGGCCGAGATCGGCACCGGCACGAGGCCGGTTTCCCGCTCGAGGCGGGGCAGATCCAGGAGGCCGTCACGGTCGCCGAAACGGTTGTCCGCCTCCTGCAGGGCGATGACATCAGGGTCGATTTCGCGGATGACGCGGCTGGTCCGCTCAGGGTCGAACTTCCGGTCGACACCGATACATTTATGGACATTGTAGGAAGCGACCAGCGTGCCAGTGGCGGCGGTCGCCTTGTGCGCGGCTGCGTTTGCCTTCCGCATCCGCCGGTCACGGATGGTCAAAAGCACGCTTGCCGGAAGGCTGCGTCCGTTCATTCGCATCGTGTGCTTGCCATTCCTGCTGCCTTCACCATGCACTTCAAATAGAGTCTTTGCGCCTATGTTCCATGACCGACATCAAACTATCCGCCAAACACGTCGTTTTGTTTAAGTCAGACCTCTCTAGAGATAGGGTGATCCCAGCCATAGGATACGGTCGAACAGCCGGATGATGAAGGGCCGGGCCCGCAAGGAGTCCAGAGTGACAGGGATGGCCGTTTCAATTGCCGATCCAATCCGGGTTTCGATCTCGTGGGCAAAGCCCGCGTCAAGGACCTCCAGATCGATCTCGAAGTTGAGCCGCAACGACCGGGCGTCGAGATTGGACGAGCCGACATAGGCCCACACGCCGTCGATCGAAAGCAGCTTGGAATGGTCGAATGGGCCTCCCGTGCGCCATATGCGGCAATAGTTCTTCAAGATCTGGTCGAATTGCGCGGTCATGGCGCGGTCGACGAGGAAGAGATTGTTCACCGCGGGCACCACGACATCGATCTCGACGCCGCGTCGGGCGGCGGTGATCAAGGCGCTGATCAGCTCCCGGTCCGGCAGGAAATAGGGCGACATCAGGCGGATCGACTTGCGCGCGACCGAGAACGCACCGATCAGCAGTTTGTGGTTGGTCTCATTGCTGGCATCAGGCCCGGATGCAACCGCCCGCACCAGCATCGGTTGGCCAGGTGGCGGCGACAGCGGCGCAATTCGCCAGGCATCGCCCTTCAGGGCCTCGTTGGTGGCGAAACGCCAGTCTTCGGCGGCAACCGAGAACAGGTCGGCGACGACAGGCCCGGTGACCTTGAAATGCGTGTCCCTTGCGCTGTTGGGGCCCGCGAACTCGGCGGAAAAACCCTTGCGGATGTTCATGCCGCCGGTAAAGGCAACCGTGCCGTCGACCACAAGGATCTTCCGGTGGGTCCTGAGATTGGCGTAAGGCAAGCGCAGGCCCATGACGATGTTGCCGTTGAAGACGTCGGCGGGAACGTCGGCCTTGCGCAGATGACCCAGGATGCTGGGGACGGAATAGCGGGCGCCGACGGCGTCGATCAGCACCCGAACGGTGACGCCGCGCCCGACGGCGCCGGCCAGCGCCTCGACGAACAGCAGGCCGACGGCGTCATTGTCGAAAATATAGGTCTCAAGCAGGACGCTTCGTTCGGCGCCGTCGATCGCCTTGCACATGGCGGCATAGGCCTCGTCGCCGGTCTCCAGCACGTCGATGGCATTGCCTGGGTTGAGCGCGCGCCGCGCCACCCTGTCGCCCAGCGTCCGCAGACCGGTGAAGCGCTGCCCGTACCGTTCGACAATGAGCGCCTCCTCGGCAGCGACGTCACCCTCGTGCTTGGCGGCCACCGCATCGCCGGCAAGCGGGCGCTGCGCGGTGATCGTGGCGCGGCGAATGCGGTTGATGCCGGCCACGGCATAGATCAGCACGCCGAGGATCGGTGACAGCACCATCACGCCGACCCAGCCGGTGGCGGCGCGGACATCCTCCTTGGTCATGACGGCGTGGGCGATGCCGACGGTCGCCATCACCACCGAGATGATTGCCAGGATCTGGGTCCAGTGAGTCGCAATCGTGTCGAACATTGCCGGGACTATCCAGCGAGCGATCGCAGAAGGCAATGCAGCCGATCATGCTTCGCATTCGCAGGTGGCGCCCATAGCTCGGTCAGCACTTTGGATAGGCATCAGCGCCACGGGATTGGCCTGGGCAAAACCACGCGCCCATCCCGCGCAGCGGGTTCGTTCTCCGGCCCAAATTCGGGGCAGGGTGCAGTTGTATCCACGGCAAGCTTCGCCGGCGACCTGACGCGCGTCAGTCGCGCGATACGGACAGCCCCGTGAGAAGCGGCGCGTATGCCGCGAGCCTGCGGGATATGAATTCGGTGAAGAGCCGCACGCGCTTCGTCTTGCGTGTCTCGCCCTGTGTGAGAAGCCAGAGCGTTCCATACATGTGCAGGTCGGTGCCCGGCACCCTCACCAGCAGGGGGTCGGCATCGCCGATGAAGCACGGCAGTGTCGTCATCCCGAGCCCCTGCCGCACCGCGACGATCTGCGCCTCGCCGTCCGTGACCCTGAACGGAACCTCGGCGGTGCGAACCTCACCTTCGTGAGCCCAGTCCGGGATTCCATGAATGCTTATGACGATCCACCGGATGGGATCAGGCGCGCCCGAACGCCATGCGGCTAGTCGATCCCGGGATATGTAGACGCCGCCGAACAGCTCCGGTCCCTTCAGACCGTGGAGATTGAGCGGCAGGGTTTTGCGGTCGTAAACGACGCGGATCGCGACGTCGGCCTCTCGGTTGGTCAGATTTGCCAGCTCGCCGGACGACAAGATTTCCATCTCGATGTCGCGATGGAGATGCGCGAAATCGGCGAGGTCCGGCATGAGCAGGTGTGTCGCGAGGGTCGGTGCCAGTGTCACGCGCAGAAGCCCGCGCACGCTCTGGTCGCGACCGAAGACGCGCGTCTCCAGCTGCTGCGACGACGCTTCCATCTGTTCCGCGAGCTCGAGGACTTCCTCCCCCGCTGCCGTCAGGCGATAGCCCGAAGGCAGCTTCTCGAACATATGCGCCCCAAGGCGTTCTTCAAGCTGGGCGATGCGTCGAAGCACGGTCGCGTGGTTGACGCCGAGGTGCTTGGCGGCGGCCCGCACCGAGCCTCCGCGTGCGACGGCAAGAAAGTAGCGAACGTCATCCCAGTCGATCATGGTGCAATCCCGCACCGCGCGGTGCGCCGTCCAAAGGTCTAACCTATCCTACAGCAGTACAGGGCGGTATCGTAGCATGTCTACGAGCGGGCTGCATTTCCGAACGGCGGAACCTTATCGTCGCGGCTGCCGTCGAGCCATACCGGATCGATTTTGCACCACCGATGTGCGCGCTTCCCCACTCAACGCCTGACCCTGGCAGACCCATCTTCAAGGCCTCGGGACGTTCCCGAATGACCAAGGCGGAAGCCTGGAGGGATGCAAGTCATGATCAGATTGAATGGAAAGACCGCCGTCATCACCGGCGGCGCTACCGGCATCGGCCGCGCGGCTGCAAAGCGATTCGTAGAGGAGGGCGCGTTCGTCTTCATCTTCGGCCGCCGACAGGAAGCGCTCGACGCCGCTGTGGCGGACCTTGGGCCCAATACCCGCGGGGTGAAAGGCTCGGTCTCGGATGAGGCCGACCTCGACCGGCTCTACGCGGCCGTGAAGGCCGAGCGCGGAAGCCTCGATATCGTCTTCGCCAATGCCGGGGCCGGAGGCCCGCTTCCGCTCGGCAAGATCACCGCCGAGCACATTGACGAAACCTTCGACACCAATGTGAAGGGCACGATCTTCACGGTCCAGAAGGCGTTGCCGCTGATGGGGCCGGGCGGTTCGATCATCCTGACCGGATCGAGCGCCGGCACCACGGGCGCCCCGGGATTCACTGCCTACAGCGCGAGCAAGGCGGCCGTGCGCAACCTCGCGCGGACCTGGGCGGAGGACCTGAAGGGCACCGGCATCCGGGTCAATGTATTGTCGCCCGGGGCGACGGCGACTGAACTCGCGAAGGAAGCGCTGGGCGAGGAGGGCCAGAAGGCCTACGGCGCGATGACTCCGCTCCAGCGCATGGCCGATCCCGCGGAGATCGCGGCGGTGGCCGCCTTTCTCGCGTCGCCGGACAGCAGCTTCATGACCGCCAGCGAGGTCGCCGTCGACGGCGGCCTGGCGCAACTCTGACTCCCACGCTTCTCAAACTTTACGACAAAACACACGACCAAAGGTGAAATATTATGAAAAAACTCGAAGGTAAGGTTGCAGTCATCACAGGCGGAAGCAGCGGGATTGGCTTGGCGACGGCCAAGCGCTTTGTAGAAGAAGGTGCACACGTCGTAATCACCGGGCGACGAGAGAAAGAGCTGAAGGAGGCCGCGGCCTTCATCAAGATTAATGTTACGACGGTCGTGGGCGACGTGTCACGCTTGGAAGATCTGGACCGGCTCTTTGCCATCGTGAAAGAGAAACATGGTCACATCGACATTCTCTTCGCGAACGCTGGCGCGGGGACAATCGCACCGCTCGCAGCGGCTACTGAGGCCCACTTTGACCAGACCTTCGACGTGAACGTGAAGGGGCTGTTCTTCACTGTGCAGAAGGCCCTTCCCCTCTTCAAAGACGGCGGTTCGATTATTCTGAATTCTTCGGTTTCGAACGTGCTGGGCTTGCCGGGGTTCAGCGCATACGCCGCGAGTAAGGCGGCAGTGCGCAACTTCTCGCGTGCTTGGACCCTAGAGCTGAAAGACCGCAAAATCCGAGTGAATACGATGAGCCCCGGAGCAATCGAGACCCCCGCCTTGGCGACAACAACGGGCCTTACCCCTGAGCAAGCCGAACAAGCGGTCGCCCAGTTTGCTTCCCAGATCCCAATGGGTCGCAGGGGTAAACCAGAGGAAATCGCGGCTGCTGTCACGTTCCTTGCCTCCGATGAGAGTTCTTACATCACCGGTGTGGATCTCGCCGTTGATGGAGGCATGGCGCAGGTTTGAGCCCGGCGCGGTCCCGTGGCTGGCCCTTCAGTCCCGCCAGTAGTGACCCCGCTTCTCAAACTTTAGTTCCACACAAGATAGGAGAAACATTGTGAGTTACGCAATTATCGGCTTTGGCAATATCGGCAAGGCCCTGGCCAAGGCGTTTGCCCGCAAGGGCATCGACGTGTCCGTTGCAACGACGCGCGACCCGGAACGCTTTGCAGCCGATGCGGCCGCGATCGGCCCGACGGTCATTCCCAAAAAGCTGGCGGACGCGGTCAAGGCGGACATCATCTTTTTGGCTGTCCGTTTCGAGTCGCACCCGGAGGTCGCGAAGGCGCTTGCCACCTGGCAGGGGAAGACCATCATCGATGTGACCAATGCCTACGGCGTGCCTCCTGAAAAACTGGGGGGACAGCCTTCTTCCAAGTTCATCGCGCAGGCATTCCCTGGTGCAAGACTAGTCAAGGGCTTCAACCATCTGATCGCTGCCGTCCTTGACCAGGATCCGGCCGTGCATGGTGGCAGGAGAGTCGTGTTCCTGGCGAGCGACGATGACGCTGCCGCAGCGGAGATTGGTGCGCTCGCGGAAAAGCTCGGTTTCGCGCCGATCAAACTTGGCGAGCTGTCGGAAGGTGGGCTGCTGGTCCAGGCGCGCGGAAACAGCTGGGGTCAACTGATCTTCAAGGACCTTGTCAAGTTCGACTGAGGAACGACGTGCCAACCGGCAGGGCCACGATGCACGGATCGGATCGAGCGCGATGCGATCCGTGCGAAATGGAGAAATTCCCATGATCATCGAGGAGAACATCCAGACCGTGAAGGACTTCTTCGCCGCGATCGGCCGCGGCGACAGGGAGGCTCTGCTGACGTTGGTCGCCGAAGACATCGAGTGGATCATTCCGGGCGAAGACTGGCCGCTGGCCGGAACGCGCCACGGACACGCCGGGCTGGCGGATTTGCTGGAGACAGCATCGAAGTCGATAGAAACGTCCACGGAACCCCGGGAGTTCGTGGCGCAAGGAGACCGGGTCCTCGTCGTCGGCTTCGCGAGGGGAAGGATGAAAGCCACGAACAAGACGTTCGAGGATGACTGGATCTTCGCCATCACCGTCCGGGACGGCAGACTGACCAACATCCGGGAATATGTCGACACGCAAGCACTGGCGCGCGCCGCGCGGATGGACGCGCCCGCGCGCTCGTCTAATGCCCAACCATAAAGGAGATACCGATGTACGACCAATCCAAGCTATCCGAATTGATCCGGTTCGCACGTGTCGATGCGGGCTCCACTGTCATTGACGTTTACCCAGGCGACGGCGACTGGACGCGCCTTTTCTCCGACGTCGTGGGACCCGAAGGTCGGGTCTACAGCTTCGTGCCGGCCGAAGTCGCCGACTTCAAGAACGATCCGGTCGGCCGCATGCGGACGCTTGCGAAGGAGCCGGGCCGAGAGAACGTCGAAGTCGTCTCGGCGGACCTCGTGGCGATGCCGCGGGCCACGCAGCCAGCGGATGTCCTGTGGCTGCACCTGTTCTACCACGATCTTCACACCGCCCTGATCCAGAAGAGGGGCGCGACGGCGGCCGACTTCAATCGAGCCGTCCACGAGCGGCTGAAGCCCGGTGGGTGCTACGTCATCGTCGACCACGCCGCCGCCGCTGGGTCGGGCACGAGCGACACTCAGTCGTTGCATCGGATCGACCCTGCATCCGTCCGCGAGGAGGTAGAGGCAGCCGGCTTCGTACTGGACGCGGAAAGCACCATCCTCGCGAACAAGGATGATGCGCACTCGACCAAGGTGTTCGATCCTTCGATCAAGGGCGAGACCGATCGCTTCGCCTATCGGTTTGTGAAGATCTGACACTGAGCTATTCGCCAACGATGAGGTCGCACTCGTACTGGAGGCGGCTTTGACAAGTGCGACGACCGATTGTGGGTTGGTTTGGGAACGAGAGCTTACCGCAGACGTCGGTTAGAACCGGATCGTCCGCTGCCGGCTCCCACAATCCCAACCGAGGATGTACCTGGACGGTCCTCTCGCGGCCAATCATGGTCGAAGGAGAAACGAAATGGGACATTCTCACTATGACCCCACCGCCCCCGATCGCCGCGCGTGGAACGCGGGCAAGAAGGTCGGAACGAAACGCCCCCTGAACCCTCGACAGATATGGGCAATCCGATTCTTTCTCGATCGAGAGCGGCGACTGCGCGATCGAGCCCTCTTCGATTTAGCAATCGATAGCAAGTTGCGGGGCTGCGATCTCGTCAGGATCAAGATTGACACCCTGGTTCTCGGGGGCGAGTTTCCTACTTCAACCGCCACTATAAACCTTTTTCCACAAGTCGAGCCGGGCCTTCAATGGATCAGGCCCGATGGTCACACCATCATTAGTGAAGTCGATGACCTTGTCCTCCGACGCATTGTAGGGCGGCCATTCCGGCCGCCCGTTGCCATTCGGGTCGCCGGTTTTGGCAAATGCCACCCAATACGAACTGGCCAAAACGCCCATGCCCTTGTCGGCCTCGGTCACCTTGTCCTTCACGACTGCGGCGGGAATGTTGAACACATAGGGTATCTCAAAGCCATGCAACGTGCCCTTCCATTTTGGGCTGCTGCGCAGCGCTTCGGCGACATAGGAGAAGCGATACCAATAGGTCGGCTGGCCGGCACGGGCCACTTCGTCGGCGAGATGACGCGACGGCTCGACCAGCGTTTTGTCCGCCAGCACCTGCTGTTTCAGTTCGTCCAGCGTCTCGGTGCCCTTTGGATCGTAGAGCTTTCTTGCTTCGCCTTTGTTCGATCCGAACATGGCGAACAGCGCTCTCTTGTTTTTTGCTACGCCAACGCCAAGGTCGCGATTGTTGGCGCCAACCATGACCGGCACCATGGCCTGATGACCGGCGGCGAAAGCAGCTTCGGGCGTCTCGGTCAGGAACTTCCCGTCAATTATGGAACCTGCCACTCCCACAACCGGCCTGCCGGAGGCCATGCCGTCGATTGTTGCCCCGGATGAAGTGCCCGCTACGACCTTGTCCGCCGGCAGCTTGCGTAGGGCAGCGAGCGCCTTTTCATCTTCGCCCTTGATGCCCATGGAGCGTGCATAGGCGAGGGCGCGTTTTTGGGCCTCGTCAAGAGTTGTCAAGGGAAGCGATTTGGCCCGCGCCGTCGGGACGCCGGGCGATTGCAGGATGGCGCGAGCAAAAAGACCGCGCGACATGGGCGACGTCAGGTGAGCCATGACCGAACCACCGCCGGCAGATTCTCCGAAGATGGTCACATTCTTCCGATCTCCACCGAACCCGGCAATGTTGTGCTGCACCCATTTCAGGGCTGCAAGCTGGTCCATGTAGCCATAGTTGCCGTGCACCTCGTCGGGGGCTTCCTTGGCAAGCGCCGGGAAGGCAAAAAAACCCAGCCGGCCCATTCGGTAGTTGATGCTGACGACGACAACTCCTTGTGAGGCGAGCGCTGCGCCGGGGTATTGCGGCGTGTTACCGTGAACCAGGGCCCCGCCGTAGATCCACACCATGACAGGCATCGGCTTGTCGGACGTCGCGGCTGGCCGCCATACATTCAAGGTAAGGCAATCTTCGGACTTGGGCAGATCGTCCACCTGCATGCACGATGGGCCGAATTCCTTGGCATCCAGGACACCTTCCCAAGGCTTCACTGGCTGCGGGTCGCGCCAGCGCAAATCGCCGACAGGCGGTGCGGCGTAGGGGATGCCCTTGAAGCTGACGACACCATCCGCAGTCACGCCGCGAACCGAGCCCCCTTCGATGGCGACAGGCACATCGGCCGCGTGGGCGATGCCGCCAAGCAAACCCAAGATGATGGTAGCCAGTTCCATTTTTCGATATAGGGAAAATTTCAACATGACGACGATCTCCTCACTCATCGGCCAAGTTAAAGCCCAAGAACTTTACACCTGAAACGTCCGACCTGGAAACGGTTGGTAGTCTTTCTCTCGAAAAGCGCACCTTCGATTCCAGTCCAGGCGACGGCGATGTGTCTGTGTACGAAGCCGCCTTGCGAAAGTTAGATGTTTCCGGTCTGTGCTCGAAAGTCGCATACTTGGCAGTGAGGAACCCTCCACTGAAGGGCAACAACCGATACGTCCAGCGCTCGACCACCTTCCCGTCGGGCCGCGCAGCCTACCTGCGATGCCTCGTCGACGACACCAGATAGCCCAACGCAAGCATCATGGCGCCGACTGCGATGCCCACGCTGATCACGCCTGCGGGTGTGATCCTGGCACTGCCCTGCAACGTGATGTGCTTTCCCACACGCAGGTCGAAAACGGACTTGATTTCCTCGGGATGCAAGGGAACTTCGGATGAAGTTCCTTCTTGAGCAACTGACATTTCCAGTCTCCAGTGCGAACATGCTGGGCACTGTAGCCCGAAATTTCGGTAAAGATCACGCACTGCGCTCCAGCATCTCGTCGCGGCGCAGGGTCAAGACTTCGACGCCAGTCCTCGTGACGGCCACCGTATGCTCGAATTGGGCGGAGAGCTTCCGGTCGTTGGTCACGACCGTCCATCCGTCGCTCCCGGTCGAAACCTTGCGGGTGCCCTGGTTGATCATCGGCTCTATGGTGAAGACCATGCCCTCGCGCAGCTTCAAGCCCGTTCCCGGCCGTCCGAAATTGAGCACCTGCGGTTCCTCGTGCATCTCGCGGCCGATGCCGTGCCCGCAGTATTCTCGCACAACTGAATAGCTGTTTCTTTTGGCGTGCCGTTCGATCGCGAAGCCGATGTCCCCCAGATGTGCTCCGGGCCGGACCTGCCGTATCCCTTTCCACATGGCCTCCTGGGCGACCCGCACGAGCCGCCTCGCGGCTGGTGCGGCATTGCCGACCAGATAGGTCTTGCTCGAGTCCGCGATGAAGCCGTTCTTTTCAAGCGTGATGTCGAGGTTGATGATGTCGCCGTCACGGATGATCTCGCCTGGATCGGGCACACCATGGCAGACGACATTATTGATCGAGCAGTTCAGGACATATTTGAAGCCATATTGCCCTTTGCTCGCCGGACGCGCGGCGAGATCCACGGTGATGAAGCGGTCCACCAGATCGTTGACCTCCAATGTCGACATGCCGGCGAGTTCCTGCTCGTCCAACATTTCGAAGACCGAGGCCAGCATCCTGCCTGATACGCGCATGAGCGCCAGTGCGTACGGGGTCTTTACCATGTCAGGCGACCGTTAGATCCGCGAGACCCACATGCGCCGCCGCGAACTGCATCTTCACGATCTCGTTGAAGGAGAGGGTCGGATTTGCTTCGGCCAGCATGCCGACCTTCATCCAGAACTCGGCCTGCGCATTGATGGACCGGCACATCACTGTACTGGCTCGACGAGCTTCCTCATGCAGGTCGTCGTCGATTTTCACGATGCCCATCAACGCCTCTTAAAGCAGATAACATATGAACCATATATGATTCGTATATTGCCTGGTCAATCTTGTTCTGATCCCTGATCGCCTCCGGGCGAAGAGGACATTGACGAAAGCGCCGGGACACTCTCGAACGACGATGGCCGGGATGACGACATAGTGAACGCTCGCCCTGGGCAGTCGGCTCAAAGTAATCAGAAGGTCATTTCCACCACAGCCGACGATATGGCAGCTTGATATCTGACCCACGGCCCATCGCAGGTCGCAGTCGGGAAGATTGTCCTGCTGGAACGGCCGGGCAAAGAATGCGCCTGGCGATCGTCCGATATCAACTGCGGCAGGTTCGTCATGTGAACCCTGCACAAATCATAGGTTCATGCCCTTGGAAGCTGTAGCTCAAGACAATGCCGTTGAGTTGCCTCCGGGCCTTTCCAAGGAAGTGGCCGCGCGGCTTCTCGCCGAAGCCGGTCCGAATGAGGTTGCCTCGACCGAGGAGCATCCGGTTCGCCGCGCGTTACGCCACTTCTGGTCGCCGGTGCCGTGGATGCTGGAGATCACCATCGTCCTGCAATTGGTAGCAGGTGAGCGACTTGAAGCGGCTATGGTCGGCATACTGCTTGTGATCAATGTCCTGCTCGCAATCGTGCAGGAAGGGCGCGCGAGCGCGACACTGGCCCTGCTTCGGCAGCAACTGGCCCCGAAAGCGAGGCTAAGACGCGATGGTGCGTGGTCCGATGCTCCGGCATCGGTGCTGGTACCGGGCGATATCGTGCAGCTTTCGCTTGGCGGCATCGTGCCGGCCGACGTGCGCCTGCTGTCCGGCTCGGTGCTTCTGGATCAGTCGATGCTGACAGGTGAATCCGTTGCCGTGGAGCAGCAAGGCGGCGCTACCGCCTATGCCGGTGCTTTGGTGCGGCGGGGCGAAGCGGTCGCCGAAGTCGTGGCGACCGGTCCGCGAACCTATTTCGGCCGCACCGCCGAATTGGTTAAGACCGCGGACGTCGAGAGCAGCGAGCAGAAGGCCGTGCTCGGCGTCGTCAAGGCGCTGACCGCGGTCAACATGGCAATCGTGGTGGCGATGGTCGCCTACGCCTACACCATCGGCATGACGGTGGCGCAAATCGTGCCGCTGGTGCTGGCCGCGCTTCTGTCCGCCGTGCCTGTCGCCATGCCGGCGGTGTTCACCTTGGCGGCGACAGTCGGTGCGCAAAAACTTGCACGTCAGGGCGTGCTGCTGGCCAGGCTCTCCGCCTTGCAGGAAGCCGCGATGATAGACGTGCTTTGTGTCGACAAGACCGGAACGCTGACGGAAAACAGTCTCGGCGTCGGCCAGGTGATCGTCCTGGCTGCGGGAATGAATGATGCCGCGGTGCTTGCCCACGCCGCCGCCGCCAGCTCGACCGATGGCCAGGACCCTGTCGATGCAGCCGTCCGCGCAGCAGTCTCCCATTCATCGGAGCCGGCCTTGAAGGTGCTCCGCTTCACGCCCTTCGATCCCGCGGTCAAGATGTCGGAGGCGATCACCGCCGGGCCGGACGGCCAAGAGATTCGTATCGCCAAGGGTTCGCCGATCGCCATTTCCACACTCGCGCCCTTAACTCCAGATATGCAGGCCTCCATAACCAACCTTAGCAGCGAGGGATATCGCGTCTTGGCGGTCGCGGCCGGCAGCGCGGGAGCCATGGCGGTGCTCGGCCTTATCGGGCTCAGCGACCCGCCGCGTGCGGACTCAAAGCCCTTGCTCAGCGACTTGAAGGCACTGGGCATCGCGCCGATCATGATCACTGGCGACACCGCTGAGACCGCGGGTACCGTCGCTCACGCCATCGGGTTGGATGGGCCGGTTTGTCCGCCAGGCCGAATCCCGGAGAAGGCAGCGCCGCAGGACTATGCTGTCTACGCCGGCGTGTTCCCGGAAGACAAGTTCAAGCTGGTGCGCGCCTTTCAAAGCGAGGGCCATGCTGTTGGCATGTGCGGCGACGGCGCCAATGACGCTCCCGCGCTGCGCCAGGCGCAGATGGGCATCGCCGTCGCCAGTGCCACCGACGTCGCCAAGTCCGCTGCTGGTCTGGTGCTGACCGCGCCAGGCTTGCGCGGCATCGTGGCTTGTATCGAGGAGGGCAGGGCCGCCTTCCGGCGTGTGCTGACCTTCACGCTGAGCATGCTGGTCAACAAGGCGGTGACGCTGATCGTCATGGGCGGCGGGCTGGTGATGACGGGTCACGCAGTGATGACACCGCTGCTCCAGGTTCTCTGGATGCTGACCGGGGACATCGCGATGATGGCGCGCGCTGGTGACCGTGCCAAGCCTACGCCCTATCCCAACGCGTGGCGCATCCGAGAATTGACGCTTGCCGCGCTGCCATTGGGGGCCGTGAAGCTGACCTATGCCATGACGATACTGGCTCTTGGCTGGTTCTGGCTACGGTTTGACGCCGAAACGATGCAGAGTCTCACCTTCCTTACTCTCGTGCTGGCTGGGCAGGCGACGAGCCTCGTGCTGCGCGAGCGCGACCATGTCTGGCAATCGCGTCCTGCGGCCGTGCTTTTGGGGGCGATTGCGATCGCGGCGGCCGTCGCAACGACCTTCGCCTGGGCCGGGTGGTTCATGGCGCCGTTACCGGATTGGCTCATTCTGGCGCTGTATGGAACGACAATCGGCTTTGGCCTGGTCTTCGATGCTGTAAAGGTTGCCGTGCTTAAGCGCCTGCCGGTGGACCGCCGATGATATGTTCTCAATGTGATACGTCTTGCCCCCTCTTGGCGGGGGAGGAAAAGCGGAATGATGGAAAGCATCTCTCGAAGCGGTAATCCGCTGGCAGGCCCCATTTCGCGCGGTACTCGTCCGGCGTCAGGCCGTAGTGGGTCGCGAGGTGCCGCTTCAGCGACTTGAGCTTCCTCCCGTCCTCGAGGCTGATGATGTAGTCCGGCGCGGCCGATTTCTTGATCGCTACCGCAGGCTTGAGAGCTTCGGATTTTTCCGGCGCGCGATCTTCGCTGACGGTGCCCTTCGATGCAGCGTGGATCTGCCCGAGCAGGGCAGGGAGATCGCCAACGGGAACCGGCATCGTGCTGGAGGTTATGCGCGAGCCAATGCTCGCCCTCCTGCTTGCCGGCGATGCCATCTATCTGCTGCTCGGTGATCTGAAAGAGGCGATTATCTCCTCGCATTTCGCAGGGCAATCGAGGCGCTGTTCGCTTCACGCGCCTTGGAGGAAGCAGACCTTATCGTGGCGGGTGCCTATAGCCATTCGCAGTTTCGTGAGGCCCTGTTTGGGGGAATGACCGAATCCCTCCTTGAGCAATTCTTGCCACCGGTGTTGGTATCGCACTAAGGGAGGGGCCGCCCCACCGCCTGACGCCAGGAGGACTGCTTCGACGGTCTCTATGAACAGACCTCGATCATCGTCACCATCGACTTGTCGTTCAGAAAATGGCCAGCTGTCTTCGGCGACGCCAAGATGACGACTGCGCTGCTGGGGAGCAGTTCTGGAAGCCTTTTGACGGCGGTATTCAAGGCCCAACTTGATCGCACAATCTCTACAAAGCTTTCCCCGCTGCACGATATGGGCGAGGGAGTCCGAAAGCGCGCAACACTGACATTTCTTAAGCATTTGGAGACTCCCCGCTTGGGCGCTAGAGTTTCACAGTTAGGCCGCATCTGGATCTTTCGGTGCAAGGAGCAGCGCGACCTCAACGCGGTTGCGGCCCTTGTGCTTGGCCTTGTAAAGGGCGGTGTCGGCGGCAAGAAGCAGGCCCTCCGGCATGCTGATCGTCCCGCCGGACCGGGACAGTGCGGTGGCGGATCCGATGCTGACGGTGACATACCCGCCGCCTTCCGGATTATCGGCATGAGGCAGACCGAGTTTTTCGATTGCGACCCTCAGCCGTTCCGCTATTTCAACCGCTCCATCGGCATCGGTATCTGGCAAAATGATGGCGATCTCTTCACCACCGTATCGGGCTGCCTCGTCAGCGGGGCGATGAAGGGCATTCTTGATGGCAGTAGCAACGGCACGAAGACAATCATCGCCAACCTGGTGGCCGTATCGGTCGTTAAACCCCTTGAACCGATCGACATCGAGCAGCAGCAGGGACATCTTTCCGCCAATCCGAACGGTGCGCCGCCATTCCCTGTCCAAGGCCTCGTCGAAGGCTCGGCGGTTGCCCAGTCCGGTCAATCCGTCCGCCATCGCCAGCGCGCGGAGCTGCTCTTCGAGCTGCTTGCGTTCTGTTATATCTCTCATGATCAGGACGAAATCGCTTGGAACGCGAGTTACAGGATCTCGGACGATGCGCGCCTTGCTCTCCACCCAGACAGTCGTGCCATCTTTCCGTCGGACCTCGAGCGCCAAAGGTGCGCCTTCGTCGGCCCCGGCAAGCATAAGTGCGGTTTCGGCAGCGATGCCCTGGAGATGCTCGGGCGGAACGAACACTTCCGGGCCATGCCCCAGCATTTCCTCGGGTAGCCATCCTAGAAGTCGGGTGCATGACGGTGAAACATAGCGCGCCTTCATGTCCGGTCCGATTTGCATGATGACGTCACCGCTGTTCTCGGCGAGCATTCGAAAATTCGGCTCCTCGGCGACAATGCCCGAAGGCATAACCAGACTTCCCGGAACTTGCGTGGGCTCGGCTTGACCGAGACTCTTCCGAAAGAGTCGTAACGCGGTTGGCAGACGCATATTTGTTTCCCTCCCCGGGTCTTGTGCTGCGGACCCGCAGCAGTCTTTCACCCTAGGAACCGGCCGTGGGGGCGTCCTGTCGGGCGATCGAATTGGTCTTTGCCAGCCAGATCGTCTGCCATCCCGGTCTCGTGCTCGCCGATTGGTTGAGCGAACCGAACCAAAAGTCCTGTTGCGATCTGGCGGGACACCGCTTGTGAGAACAGATATCCTTGACCGAACTGGCAACCGATCTCCGCCAGCAGACTGGCCTGAGCTTCGTTCTCGATGCCTTCAGCGATGACCCGGATGTCGAGCTTGCGTGCGATGCCAATCAAGCCCTCGACGATGGCCAGGCTTGGATCTCCCTGGACAAGGCGATCAATGAAGGATTTGTCGATCTTGATGATATCGACCGGCACCGTCAGCAGATGCGTGAGCGAAGCGAAGCCAGTTCCGAAATCGTCGAGTGCGACGCGCAGGCCATGGGCGCGTAACACCTTGATCTCCCGAGCGACGATCGGATCGCGCTGGCCGAGATAGATCGACTCCGTGACCTCCAGAATGATGTGCTTTAAGGGAACGTTCTCGCGACCGAAGGCTGCTTCGAGACGTGCGTACAGCGTGCCACTATGAAAATCGGCTGAGGTGATGTTGATGCCGATATGCTGCAGCGGAATACCTTGATCCAGCCAGGAGCGCGCGTCCGCCGCGACGATCGCCATCATGCGTTCCGTCAGATGCGAGGCGACGCTCGCATCGGAGGTCGCCTGATGAAATTCGGCGGCAGAGACGACCTCTCCGTCCGGCTTGCGAAGGCGGCAGAGCGCCTCCATGCCGACGATCGCGCGGCTGTCGAGCCGCAGGATCGGCTGATAGAACGCGTCGATCCGCCCTTCGCTCAATGCCGCGTCGACATCGCGGATCACCTCGATACGGGTCTTGATCGCGCTGCCGATTCCTGGCCAATAAAGCATGAAGCCGCCCGGCGAGGTTTCCTTGGCGTGGTAGAGTGCGAAGTCGGCATTTTGGCGCACGCTTTTCGCATCGCGGTCGTCAGCGGACAACACTGCACCGCCGATCGTTGCCCGCGGCACGATCACATGTCCGTCACAGTCGGCGGGCACAGCCAGGGCATCGAGAATATGATGCGCCATACTCTCGATGCTGGCGAGCGCTTCTGCTCCCTGGAGGATCACGGCGAACTCGTCGCCGCCCATGCGAAAGACCCGGTCTGGCGCCACGCTTGCGGCGATACGGAACGCTACCACCTGCAACAGAGCGTCGCCGGCCGCGTGGCCGAAGGTGTCGTTGACGGCCTTGAGGTTGTCGAGGTCAACGACCAGAAACGCCCAGGCGCCCGGTTCCGCGCTGGGCAAGCGCTCCAGAGCGACGTCAAGACTCGCCCGGTTCGGTAAGTCTGTCAGGGCATCGACATAGGCTTTGCGCTCGCGTTCGATCACCCGCTGGTGGCGCTCGAGCGCGATGGCGCACAGGGAGGTGGACGAGGCGACGACCTCCTTCTCGCGCGGGGTGGGGCCGCGCTTCTCTGGAAAATACAGGGCAAAGGTGCCGAGCACGGCGCCCTCCGCGTCGCAGATCGGGCTCGACCAGCAGGCCCTCAGGCCAAGCGCCAGGACGGGCTCCTTGAAGGCGATCCAGCGCGGGTCGGTCGCGATATCGGTCGCAGCGACGGCCTTTCCGAGATAGGCCGCAGAGCCACAGGAGCCCACCAGCGGGCCGATCATCAGACCTTCAAGCCGAGCCGTATATCCATCCGGGAAGCTGGAGCCTGGCAGGGGATGCAACAAGCCGTTACCGTCAACGCGCAGAACGGAGCACCAGACGCCCGGCAACAGTTTCTCGATCTGGTGGCAAAGTCGGTCCGTCGTCGCTTCGAGCGTTTCGCCCCTGGCGATCATTTCGAGGATGGTGTTCTGGAAATGCAGCATGTTACCCGCCGATCCTCGATTGCGGAAACTTTCCAATCCGGCTCGTTTCCGGATGAGATAATTATCAGGGTACAACGTGAATAATATTATAATTTGAGCTAATTATTTTTAATATTAATTTTCCGTCATGAAAAAATTGTCAAGAATAACCGAAATTACGGATTTCGTCTTCAGCAAGATGGATCGTGTTGATCGACTGCCCAACGTTACGTTCTCCGGCAACAATTGTAACAAAAACCGTATGCAGATAGGTGCAACGGGCTCGAGAGCTCCACGTTATGATGGCAAATTGCTTCGAAGCGGCGTTCGATTCTAATGCAAAAATATCTGCCTTCGTTATCGGATTGTCATCCTATCCACACAAAGGATTCAGCATTGATACGCCGGCACTATCATTGTCGCTAGGCGTATTCAAATGACTTTTACGCCAGATCACGATTGCAATTCTGGAAAACTTTATCGGCGTGCTTATGCCAATCGTCAGTTGGGTCAGTGGCGTCGCCGCAAGATCGACATAGAGACCACTTTGTTCTTCCCTTCGTATCCATCTCTAAGCGCCATGAGGCACAGAGTCGCCGGGATCCCGAAGACAATCGTTCCAATAAAGACCTGAAGCATGACCGTGTGTCCTGTTGACCAGATATCCAAGTCTGCGAACTTGGCTCCGTTCAACGGTAGAGACATTGCGCCGGATCAAAATGTGGAAGAGTTTTTCTCGCAATTTCTGCCGATGGCCCTCGTCTTCGAAGGAACACGAATGAGGCCGTGGCCGATGCAAAGCGTTGCTGGCGCTGATGATCCCGTCAAATCACGCCACCAAGCGCGTCGCGCGGACGATATGCCTTAGCTCAGTACGGCAGCCACGGGACGGCGGGGCGAGAAGGGTAGTTGGGGCCCGTAGCCGAAGCGGATGACGATGTCGGGCCGCCGTCCGTTCTCGCCGACGAGAGCTGCCAGATCTGGTCGGAGCCGTGCAACCTCGACCGGCTGGTTGATGAAGGCATGCTTGAGCCCAAGACTGGTTGCCGTAAGCAACAAACGCTGGCAGGCGCGCCCGATCGCGATCCAGTGGGCTTGGTCCGCGCGGTCGGCGAGAAGGATGGCGATCCCTGGGGAGGAGTCGATCTGGCGTGCATATTTGTCGTTCTCGCTCGCGGCCCTGAAGAACAGGTCGAAAGCGATGTGGCCGAGAGGGTCCGGCAGCACGGGATTCTCGCTGGCCGCCGAGAATAACCCATCGCCGGTCATCATGGCACTGCGTGGATTGAAGCGAAGCCATTGCCTCAGTTCGGTCATGAAGGCTGGATCGGCCATCTGCGCGCTGTTGCCGGCGACGACCAGATCCCGCACCCGGTCGATCTGCGCACGATCGGTAAGAAAAACGACGCGAACGCCTGGCGTCTCGGCGGCCTGTCGGAGCTTTTCGATATCGGTGATCGCCACTGGACGTCCATCATAAGTCGCGCGCGTGGATTGGCGCATGGGGATGGCCGCAAGCAGCGGGTCAGGACGGACCGCGCCCTTGCCGAATGAATAACGCGGATACCCACGATCGGGGTCGATTTGCAGTTCCCCGGGCAGGCCTGCCGCCGTCGCCGCTATCAGCAGGTTCTCGGCGGCGCAGCCGAGGCTGACGAAAAGATGATGATCGTCCGGATCGACCGCATGCGTTGCGCGCGAGAAGTCGGGCTGGATGTCGATGGAACTCTCTTCGACATGAAAGCGCCAGGGCTGGGTATTGTGGCTGTTGGCAGCGAGTGTTGCATAGCGGATGACGTCTGCCATTTTCGGTTCGGCCGGAACCGGCATGCGAAGGCGGGCAGAATAGCCATCATAGTCGGCCATCGATCCGGCGGCTGAGCGCCAGCCCGCGGCTCCCGCCCCGACCATAAGCAGCGCGCCCCCCGCGCCCATGAGCATGTTCCGCCTGTTCATCCCGACCTCCCTTCCGCACCAATATAGACTGGCCGACCGCCATGCGTTTGACCGAGGCCAGCGAGTGATGATTCACGAATGCTGTATGGCGGCCCGGTTGGTTGTGGGTCAGCGGCACTGGAAATCACGTGGTCTGTCCCGGACGAATTTCGCAACTTGCCGAGAAGAACCACGATGGAGCGGAGAAACAGTGGCCAGATCCAGCACGCTGACTCCTCCACCCTTCGCGGCAGTCACGATTCGGCAATGGCGGCTTCAATCGCCTCCCTTGAATGCTCCACCAAGTCCTTGGCAATTTGTCCCACCAGCTTCGCTTCCAGCACGCTGTGGAAATGCTGGCGCAATTCTCCAAGTGTGCGCGGATCGGCGATGATCGCAAGTGCCCCGATCTTCCCCGCAAGCGCCTCTCGGTTCAGATAGGCTGCCGCTGCCGCGACAAAATTGTCTTCCTCGAGACGAGAGCTGTCCGGATTGGCGGAACTGCTGCGATGCCGTCCGCCGGACCCTGTATTTTCCGGGTCGAGATCGAGCTCAGGAAGGTCGATCAGGGTGACGTGCGGTTCGTGGCCGTGGTTGCGGAAAAGCCGCATCCTTTTACCGTCTATGACCGCGACGAATGCCCCATTTGGCAGGATCATCTTTTTCTCCCTTCGTTAGAACTCAGTTCCGTCGAGCAGCAAACCCGCTCATTCTCTTCCCGGCCAGCGCCATCCCGCCACCTCGGGCATGTCCGCGCCGTGTTCACGGATATACTGGTTGTGCTCGATGAGTTTGTCGCGCATGGCCTGCTTGACATAGGCGGCGATCGGCCCGAGCCGTGGCACGCGATCGATCACGTCGGCGACCAGATGGAAACGGTCGAGATCGTTGCGCACGACCATGTCGAAGGGGGTGGTGGTGGAGCCCTCTTCCTTGAAGCCGCGGACGTGCATGTTGTCGTGGTTTGTGCGCTTGTAGGCGAGCCGGTGGATAAGCCAAGGATAGCCGTGATAGGCAAAGATCACCGGTTTGTCCTTCGTGAATAGCTCATCGAAATCGGCGTCGGACAGGCCGTGCGGATGCTCGGTCTTGGGCTGCAGTGTCATCAGGTCCACAATGTTGATGACGCGGACCTTCAGGTCGGGGAGGTGTTGGCGCAGCAGATCGACGGCGGCCAGCGTCTCCAGCGTCGGCACGTCGCCACAACAGGCCATGACCACTTCGGGCTCGCCGCCGCGGTCGTTGCTCGCCCATTCCCAGATGCCGATGCCGGCCGAGCAATGCTTGATCGCCTCGTCCATAATCAGCCATTGCGGCTGCGGCTGCTTGCCGGCGACGATGACGTTGACGCGGTTCCAACTCCTTAGGCAATGGTCGGTGACATAGAGCAGCGTGTTGGCGTCCGGAGGGAAGTAGACGCGTACGATGTCGGCCTTCTTGTTCGCGACATGGTCGACGAAGCCGGGGTCCTGATGGCTGAAGCCATTATGGTCCTGCCGCCAGACATGCGAGGTCAGCAGGTAATTCAACGAAGCGATCGGGCGGCGCCAGGCGACCTCCTTCGAGGTCTTCAACCACTTGGCGTGCTGATTGAACATAGAATCCACGATGTGGATGAAGGCTTCATAGCATGAGAAGAAGCCATGCCGACCGGTGAGCAGATAGCCTTCCAGCCAGCCCTGACAGGTATGTTCCGAAAGGATTTCCATCACGCGTCCTTCCGGCGACAAATGATCATCGTAGGAAAGCGTCTCGGCATCCCAGGCCCGGTCGGTCACCTCGAAAAGGTCCTGCAACCGGTTGGAGGCGGTCTCGTCCGGGCCGAAGACGCGGAAGTTGCGGGTCGAGGCATTGTTGTGCATCACGTCCCGCAGGAAGCCGCCGGTAATCTTCGTGGACTCCGCATCCGTGTCGCCCGGACTGTGGACCGTCACGGCATAGTCCCTGAAGTCCGGCATCCTGAGCGGTCGCATCAGAGCCCCGCCATTGGCGTGCGGATTGGCGCTCATGCGCTTGTCGCCCGCTGGCGCCAGTGCAGCGACCTCCGGTTTCAACCGGCCTGTCTCGTCGAATAGTTCCTCCGGCTTGTAGCTGCGCAGCCATTCCTCAAGCAGCCCCAGATGCTCCGGCTTCTCCATGGTGAACGGCACTTGGTGAGAGCGCCAGAACCCTTCCGCTTTCAGCCCGTCGACAGTCTTCGGCCCGGTCCAGCCCTTCGGCGATTTTAAGACGATCATCGGCCAGATCGGACGCTCGACGCTACCGCCGGTGCGCGCCTTCTCCTGGATGGCGCCAATTTCGGCGAAGGCATCGTCGAGCGCGGCCGCCATCTTCTGGTGCATCATCTCAGGTTCGTCGCCCTCGACAAGGATCGGACGATAGCCGTAGCCGACAAGCAGCGACCGCAGTTCCTCCCAGCCGATGCGGGCGAGCACGGTCGGATTGGCTATCTTATAGCCGTTCAGGTGCAGGATCGGCAGGACGGCGCCGTCGGTTTTCGGATTGAGAAACTTGTTGCCATGCCAAGAGGTGGCGAGAGGCCCGGTCTCGGCTTCGCCATCACCGATCACGCAAGCGGCGACCAGATCGGGATTGTCGAAGACCGCGCCGTAGGCGTGGCTGAGCGAATAGCCCAGTTCGCCGCCCTCATGGATGGAGCCAGGCGTCTCCGGGGCACAATGACTTGGGATGCCACCGGGAAAGGAGAACTGGCGGAAAAGACGGCAAATCCCGGCCTCGTCCTGCGAGACATCGGGATAGAGCTCGCTGTAGGTTCCCTCGAGCCAGGTCGACGCGACCACGCCCGGAGCACCATGACCCGGACCGGCGATGAAAAGAACGTTCGCATCCCGCTCGCGGATGATGCGGTTGAGATGGACATAGAGGAAATTGAGGCCGGGCGTGGTGCCCCAATGGCCAAGCAGCCGCGGCTTGACATGTTCCATCGTCAGCGGCTCGCGCAGGAGCGGGTTGGCCAGGAGGTAGACCTGGCCAACCGACAGGTAGTTGGCCGCGCGCCACCATGCATTGATCAGACCAATCTCGTCGGGTGCAAGCGGGGCTGCCTCGTTGGACGTTGGATTGCTCTCTTGCATTTGTCATTCGCCTTCCTTGTTGAAGCACCGCAGGGCAAGTTGCGGAGCGAGCCATGACGGACCGCCCGGAGAACGCAGCCCTGTAGGGCACATCGGCCCTCAAAATGATACAGCTCCGATATGATTGCCTTGATGCGGATCAAGGTCCACCGTCCTGAGACGGGCAGGGTGAGGGGCTAGGAGGTTTTTGGTAATGGCGGACACGATCCTGACTCTCAATGCCGGGTCCTCCAGCCTCAAGTTCGCGCTGTTCAAGACCGGCACAGATCGGTTCGACCTTGCTGTACGCGGCGAGATCGAGGAGATCGCTGCCGATCCGCATTTCGTGGCGCGTGATGCTAACGGAGTTGTTCTTGTCGATCAGCGCTGGCCGGACGCCGCAGGGAATTTCCGAATGCTCTTCGGAAACATGATCGATTGGATCGACGCCCATGTCGGCGAGGAGCGGCTGATCGCTGTGGGTCACCGGGTGGTGCATGGTGGTCCAAACCACGCCCGGCCGGAACGGGTGACGCCCGAACTTCTTGCCGCGCTCGACCTGCTGACGCCGCTAGCCCCGCTCCACGAGCCACAGAATGTCGCGCCAATCCGGGCGATCGCGACCGCACGGCAAAAGCTTCCGCAGGTCGTGTGCTTCGACACTGCCTTCCACAACACGATGCCGCTCGTCGCCAGCCGCTTCGCGCTGCCACGCGAATACGAGACCATGGGTGTTCGCCGCTACGGCTTCCATGGCCTGTCTTACGAATACATTGCCGGCCGTCTACATGAGATCGCGCCCAAGCTGGCCAGAGGCCGCGTGATCGTCGCCCATCTCGGTAATGGCGCAAGCCTGTGCGCGCTCAGCGGCGGAAAAAGCATCGACACGACCATGGCCTTCAGCACGCTGGACGGGCTGATGATGGGCACGCGCCCCGGCAATCTTGATCCGGGCGTGATCCTGTATCTATTGCAGGAACGCGGCATGACCGCGAAACAGGTGGAGGACCTTCTGTACAAGCACTCCGGCCTGCTCGGCGTGTCGGGTGGCATCTCCAGCGACATGCGCGCACTCCTTGGCAGCACCGATCAGCGCGCCGCCGAAGCCGTCGAGCTTTTCGCTTACCGCATCGCGCGGGAGGCCGGCGCTATGGCAAGCTCACTCGGCGGGGTGGACGGCATCGTCTTCACCGCCGGCATAGGCGAACACGCACCGCAGGTCCGCGCCGCCATTTGTTTAAGGCTCGCATGGCTTGGCGCCGTACTCGATCACACAGCCAACGAGCGCGGCGATGCGGTGATTAGCGCGCCGGAAAGCCGTATCGAAATCCGCGTTGTTGCGACCGACGAAGAAAAAATGATCGCTCAACTCACCTTGGCAGCACTTCGCTCCACATGATCGCTAATCCTCACGTTCCGGCCGGTGTTTGACGGGGAGGGCTTTGAACGGGAGCTCGTTTTGCCATGTCAACCGAACGAAATATTGATCGAGCACCACGTCACTTGGCTGCGGGGATTTGGAGGTGGAGCAGATTTCTATTGCCTTTCAGCGAGCGAATCGGCTCGTTCGAGGCACTACGACTCGTCGATAGAGGAGTAATCTTCTCCGCCGCGCGGCTTCCATTCTGAATCGCCAAAAGGGGCGAATGGTCTGGCGGAATGCGGTATTTGCGTTTGACTTCGACGATGAAAGATTGTGCGGGAGTTTTCATGGGAGCCTCGATAGTGATTCAGGCGCCGCAGGCGCTGGCCCGGCCAATGGAGCACTACATAACCCTGGCGAAATTGATCTTGCTCAAAACGCATGCAGACGAGGCCGGAAGCGTCGTTCAGAAGCGCTTCACCCTCGAGAATGTGCATCAGCCGTTTCGGGATCGGCACCTTCGCGGCGAACTGCTTAGGTTGAACCACATGAAACGCCGCATTTCCACCTGTGCCGGCGTAGTTTTGTGAGCTGATCGGCGCGGGCACAGCAGCAGGATTTTGCAGCGCGACGCCGCTTTTGACGAATCGGTTGCAACAAAACGGTTTGCCCTGAGATGAAGGGTCGAACTCGGAGCCAGGGCTAGGTCGACCTGATCAAATTGGCATCGAGGAGCCGTCACCATTGCGGGAAATCACACTTGATACGTCGGTTGTTCGCGGCACCTGTCGGCCCCTTTGGCGCAGCCATGGACAGCCTGTATCTGCCGTACCTCAGTGAAGCATAGTTCCGGTTTCGATGAACCTCTGGTGCCAGGAAAGCGCCTCACCGGGCAGCGACGGTGACTGCTGACCGTAGGAATGCTCCCTGGCCCGCCGGTAATAGTCGGCCAATGCCGGCTTGTAGTCGGGATGCGCGCAATTCGAGATGATGATCTCGGCGCGCTGCTTGGGCGAGAGGCCGCGCAGATCGGCGAGGCCCTGTTCGGTCACGATCACCTGAACATCCTGGGTGATGTGATCCACGTGGCTCGCTTGCGGCACGATCGCGGAAATCTTCCCGCCCTTGGCCGTCGAGGGCGTCATGAAGATGGAAACATAGGCGTTGCGCGCGAAATCGCCTGACCCGCCGATGCCGTTCTGGATTCGCGATCCCATGATGTGCGTGGAATTGACGTTGCCATAGATATCGGCCTCGATCAGCCCGTTCATCGCGATGCAGCCCAGACGCCGGATCAGTTCCGGATGATTGCTGATTTCCTGGGGCCGAAGGATCATCTTGTCCCGGAAGCGCGCCATGTCGGCATTGAGCCGTGCCGCGGCCTCGGGGCTCAGCGAAAACGCCGTCGCGGAAGCCATGCGAAGCTTGCCGGACTCGAGCAGGTCCAGCATGCCGTCCTGGATCACCTCGGTATAGGCGGTCATATCCTCAAACGCCGCATCGACGAGACCGCCAAGCACGGCATTGGCAATGTTGCCGACACCCGACTGGATCGGAAGCAGGGATGCGGGAAGTCTTCCCTTCGCCACCTCATGACGGAAGAACTCCAGGAGATGCCCGGCGATGGACCGAGCCGTCTCGTCCGGCGGCGAGAAAGGAAGGTTGCGGTCTGGCGCGTGGGTCTCGACGATTGCGACGATCTTTTCAGGGTCGCAGCGGAAACACGGCTCGCCAATGCGCTGGTCCGGACGGATGAGTGGAATGGGCACTCGATGAGGCGGCAGTGCCGTGCCGTAGTAAATGTCGTGCATCCCTTCGAGGGCGGCATTCTGCCAATTGTTGACCTCCAGGATCACTTGCCGTGCGCGGTCGAGCCAAGTCTTGTTGTTGCCGACCGAGGAGGACGGAATGAGCGAGCCATCGGGCCTGATCCCGGCGACTTCGATGACTGCCGTATCGAGTGGCCCGAGAAAGCCTTGCCACGCCATCGGCGCGACCTGGCTCAGATGCATGTCGAAATACTCCATTTCGCCGCGGTTGATCATCTCGCGGGCGACCGGATCGGAATTGTAGGGCAGGCGGAATTCTATGCCGTCCGCCTTGGCAAGGGCGCCATCCAGTTCAGGGCCGGTCGAAGCGCCGGTCCACACGCGAATGCGGAAGGGGTTGCCGGCTGCGTGCTCGACTTCGATCCGTCTAGCCAATGCGAGAGGAACGGTCTTGGGGTAACCGGAGCCAGTAAAGCCGCTCATTCCAACGGTGCTCCCCGAGGCGATGAATGAAGCTGCATGCTCCGCACTCGTGACCTTGGCGCGCAACCTGTCGCAGCCGATACGTTCGCGACCCACCTTCCACCTCCTCCATTATTTGGTTTCATTCGTTATGCTTTTGCGAGCCGTGACTGTCCAAACGGTTGCCCGACCGATTGATGCTCCTTTCGCTCCAATGAACAACACCCGTCAGTCCCCAAGGATAGGAAGACCGATACTGTTTCGAGTGACGTCGCCTTGTTCCAAGTCAAGGCAGACCCATTGAAGGGCATTTTTCGGCGGTGGTGGGATAGTGTTTTCAGGGCGCAGTTGACGGCGCTGTCCCGCGCTATCATCGAGAATGTCAGCTCCAGCTTCCTTCGTTTGTTCATCGGGTTGATCTACAAGGGTGGCGTCAACGGTGGCCATGCAAGTCGATACGTCTGGGCTTGACCAATTTCAGAGCGCCAACAAAGTTGCGGTGGAGGAATGGATAGCGGCCGGATGGCCATGAGCGACGAGGCGAGATGCTTCGCAAGAATGCCCATGACCTCAGGAGACTGTCGCCGGACCGAAGCTACTCGGCGGGGAGATATCGGGCATGAGCCCGGCGCCGACTGCCTCGAACCCGAGGAATTCCGGGCGTGTCACGGAGCTGACCACTTCTCGGGCGACCCGCAGGCAACGCTGTTCCTGTGCGGCGCCTACCGTCTCTCGGGAGACGTTGGCAGCGGCCTGCTCAATGCGCTGCCCCAGGTCATGCCGCTCTCGCTGCCGATCGGCGATCCCTTGCGCGACGTGGCACGTACATGCGGAACCAACCAATACCCATTGGCGGGCCAAAGCATGCACAATGGACGGCCCTTGCAGGCGCTGGCGGCCGCAAGCTCGCAAGCAGAACGCTGCAAATTGCTCACCGAGAATCGAACACCTTCGCGTTTGGGTGAACTTTTCCCAGGTTTCATCAGGCGCGGATAGATGCGCGCCGGGATTACGACAAGAACTGGTGATGGCCGCCACACCAGGCGATCAGTTCCAAGCCCATGCCTGCCGGCGCCGCCCGTCAACATCACTGCACAACGCGTCGAGCTGATATCGTCATCGTCCAATACTTCCTTGATCCTGCTCAATGCCGCTTCGCATTGCGCCATGGTTAAAACGGATTGCAGTATCTGATGACCATCGTCATCGGACCGACAGAAAATAGGATGGCGCCATTGATGCAGGTCATGGCGGTGTTCCGCTCTTCGAGTATGAGCAAGCCGGATACGGAATGAGGCGATCGTGACGCGTGGTAATATACGGCTGTTCTGGGGCTTCTGGATTGTACTGAGCCTACTTTGGCTTGCTTGGAATAGCGCAATTTTCTCGGCCACGAATGTCTTTCCTCTGCGCGAATTGCTTATGCAGTTCAGTGGAGTCTTGGCCATCGGAGCCATGAGTGTAGCTATGCTTCTGTCGATTCGGCCGCGCTGGCCCGAGGTGGGATTGGGTGGCCTCGACAAGATGTACAGGCTGCACAAATGGCTGGGGATCGGCGTGCTGGGGCTTGCGATCTTTCACTGGCTCTGGTCCGAAGGACCTAAATGGGCAGTTGGGCTTGGGTTCCTCGTGCCCCCGGCCCGTGGGCCACGCCCAGAGATCACAGACCCGATTCGCCGATTTCTTGGGAACTTTCACGGTACGGCGGAGGATGTTGGGCAATTGGCTTTCTACGCCGTGGTCGCCCTGCTGCTGATCGCGCTGATCAAGCTCATCCCTTACCGGTGGTTTCGCTATAGCCACCGACTTATGCCCGTCGTCTACCTTGCACTTGCATTCCATGCAGTCGTCTTGCTCGACTATGGCATGTGGGTGACGCCTCTCGGACCAATCGTCGCCGTTCTACTGGTTGCCGGCAGCTACGCGGCGGTGATCTCGCTCTTTGGGCGGATTGGCGCCGGAAGGCGCGTCATGGGCGAGATTGCCGAGATGCGCCACTATCCGGGCGTCCGCTCCCTTGAAACTGTGATTGAGGTGGGGCAAGGCTGGCAGGCCACGAAGCTGGACAATTCGCGTTTGCGACGTCCAACCCATTCGAAGGGGCGCATCCCTACACAATCGCTTCGGCTTGGGACCCCTCCAACCCCGCGATCACCTTCATTTCCAAGGAACTCGGCGATCACACGAGCGGTTTGGTCGACCGGCTGAAAGTGGGCCAGAAGGTCACCGTCGAGGGCCCATATGGTTGCTTCACGTTCGATGACGGTTCGCCACGCCAGATTTGGGTAGGCGCCGGCATCGGCATCACACCCTTCGTCGCGCGCTTGAAGGAGATGGCAACTCAAAAATCGACCCAGACTCGTCCCGAAATCGACCTGTTCCACACCACGCGTGAGGTCGATGAAGAAGCACTGAAACGCCTCGCGCAGGATGCTCGCGCCGCCAACGTACGTCTCCACACCCTGATAGACGCGCGTGACGGCAAGCTTTCTGGCGAGCGTATCCGCGAGATGGTCCCCGGCTGGCCAGAAGCAAGCGTTTGGTTCTGCGGTCCCATTAAGTTCGGAGCAGCACTACGGGCAGACTTCGCCGCTCAGGGCTTGCCTGTGGACGAGCGGTTCCATCAAGAGCTGTTCGAATTGCGGTAGCGATCACTCTTGAACAATTTACGTCCGGCCTCACCAAATAAAACCTGACGTCGATTTGACCCGCGTCAATGTCATCCCGACGGAACCAAACGATCGTCTCCGGGAAAACAGCCAAAACCTCGGAGACCTGCCATGGCCGTCACTGATATTCCCACTTCTGATACTCCCCCGCCTGCTGTGTTGGCCACTTCGACATCGGCAGGATCAAGCAATAAGCTGCGCCTTGGCGCGCTCACCGCCCTCGTGATCGGTTCGATGGTCGGCTCGGGTGTGTTCAGCCTGCCGCAGAACATGGCGGCCGGTGCCGGCCCGCTCGCCATCATCATCGGCTGGGGCATCACGGCAGTTGGCATGTTGGCACTGGTCTTTGTTTATCAGTCGCTGGCCACCCGTAAGCCGACCCTGGACGCGGGTCCTTACGCCTATGCCAAGGCCGGCTTTGGTCCGTTCATCGGCTTCAACGCCGCTTGGGGCTACTGGGTCAGCGCCTGGGTGGGCAACGTCTCCTATGCCGTCATCGTCTTCAGCGCTCTGTCCTACTTTTATCCAGCCTTCGGCGATGGCAACACTTGGCAGGCGGTGCTGGGCGCATCAGTGCTGCTCTGGGCCATCCATCTCCTGATCATGGCTGGCGTGCGCCAGGCGGCGATCGTGAACACGGTTGTCACGATCGCCAAGATCGCACCGATCGTGCTGTTCGTTGGCATAGTCGCAGTGGCGTTCAAGATGCAGGTATGGTCGCTTGATTTCACCGGACTCGGTAACGCCAGCCTCGGCACGATCATGACGCAGGTGAAAAGCACCATGCTGGTGACACTGTGGGTGTTCATCGGCATCGAGGGCGCCAGCGTCTTTTCCGCCCGTGCCGAACGCCGAAAGGATATCGCCACCGCCACGGTGCTCGGCTTCTTCAGTTGCCTGGCGCTCTATGCGCTGGTTTCTCTGTTATCGCTCGGCGTCCTGAGCCAGCCGGAACTTGCCGCTCTGAAGAACCCTTCGATGGCGGGCGTTCTGGAGGCCGTGGTCGGTCCATGGGGTGCGATCCTTATCAACCTCGCGCTCGTCGTTTCAGTTGTTGGCGCCTTCCTGAGTTGGACCCTGCTCGCAGCCGAAATCCCGCACGTCGCTGGCAATGACGGCACCATGCCAAAGTTCTTCGGCTACGAGAACGAGCGCGGCGTGCCATCCACGTCCTTGCTTGTCACCAACCTGCTCGTGCAAGTGTTCTTGATCATTACCCTTTATGCCCAGAGCACTTATCAGGCGCTTTTCTCGATCGCCTCGGTGGCCATCCTGGTGCCCTACGTCTTCTCTGGCGCCTATGCGGCGAAACTTGCCATCACCGGCGAAAGCTACCAGCCGGGCGAAAACCGCACCGGCGCTCTGCTGATCGGGCTACTGGCAACGATATATGGTCTGTGGCTCGTCTATGCGGCAGGACTTTCGTATCTGTTCATGTGCGCCATCCTCTATGCGGTGGGTATCATCTTTTACGTCTGGGCACGGCGCGAAAACCAGGCACGTCTCTTCCATCCAGTCGAGGCAGTGTTGGCGGTGGCCCTGATCGCGGTCGGGCTCTACGCCGCATACGAAATGTGGATGGGCGCGGTTAGCGCGCTCTGAAGTCAACCTGCACAATTGAAAGGAACAACCCATGACTGTTCTTGGGACCGCTCTCGGCGTTCATTCCGAAATCGGCCGTCTGCGGGAGGTGATGGTGCACCGACCCGACCTCAGCCTGCAGCGTCTGACCCCGGACAATTGCAAGGCCCTGCTGTTCGACGACGTGCTGTGGGTCAAGCGCGCCAGACAGGAGCACGACGTCTTCGTCGATGCCCTGCGCGAACGCGGCGTGACGGTGCATCAGTTCGCTGATTTGCTGGCTGAGACCATGGCGTTGCCGGACGCCCGCAAATGGCTGCTCGACCGAAGGGTCGATACCTCGGTGGTCGGCTACGACATGGTTGATGAGATGCGCGGCTGGCTCAACGAGATGCCCGCCACGGATCTGGCGACTTTCCTTGTCGGCGGCATTGCTCGGGCAGAACTGCCCTTCAAGCCTGCCGGACTGACGGGCAAGACGCTGCTGCCGCAGGACTTCGTGCTTCCTCCGCTGCCCAACCAGCTTTTCACCCGCGACTCCTCCTGCTGGATCTATCGTGCGATTTCGGTCAACGCCATGTACTGGCCGGCGCGTAAGCCGGAAGCCGCCAATGTCGAGGCCGTCTACCGCTTTCATCCCCGCTTTCGTGATGCCGGCCTGCCCTTCGTGTCGCCCGACAATCCAGGCCCGGGCGTGAGCCTGGAAGGCGGCGATGTCATGCCGGTCGGTGGTGGAGTGGTCCTGGTCGGCATGGGCGAACGCACCACACCGCAGGCGGTCGGAGGACTTGCGCGCAGCCTGTTCGCCGCCGGCGAAGCCACGCGCGTGATCGCTGCGCTGATGCCGCGCGACCGTTCCTTCATGCATCTCGATACGATTTTCACCTTCTGCGACCGCGATCTCGTCACAATGTACCCGCCCGTCGTCGAGCGGTTGCGCACTTTCTCGCTGCGTCCTGGCGAAGGTGAGGCGGCGGTCGAAGTCGTGGAGGAGACCAAGCCGTTCACGGAAGTCGTCAAGGAGGCGCTTGGCCTGAAAAGCCTGCGCATCGTTGCAACAGGCGGCGACGGCTACGAAGCCGAGCGCGAACAATGGGACGACGGCAACAACGTCATCGCGGTCGAGCCTGGAGTCGTCATCGGCTATGATCGCAATGTCTACACCAACACGCTGCTACGCCATTCCGGCATCGAAGTTATTACGGTGGAAGGTGGCGAGCTCAGCCGCGGTCGCGGCGGCGGCCACTGCATGACCTGTCCGATCGCGCGCGACGCGATCTGAATACAATCGGAGCCTAACAAGGAAACGCCGACATGCCCGTCAATCTCCATGGCCGTAACGTGCTGACACTCGACGACTTCTCGCCGTCCGAGATCCGTTACCTGCTCAAGCTAGCCGCCGATTTCAAGACCGCCAAGCAGAGTGGGACGGAAGTACCGCGGCTAAGCCGCAAGAACATTGCGCTCATCTTTGAGAAGGATTCCACACGCACCCGATCCGGTTTCGAAGTTGCCGCCTATGACCAAGGCGCACATGTCACCTATCTCGGTCCTACGGGCAGCCATATTGGCCACAAGGAATCGATGAAAGACACCGCTCGCGTGCTCGGTCGCATGTATGATGCGATCGAATATCGAGGCTTCGGACAGCATCAGGTCGAGCTGCTCGCCGCTTATGCCGGCGTTCCGGTCTACAACGGCTTGACCAATGAGGATCATCCGACCCAGATCCTCGCCGACCTGATGACCATGCGCGAGTTCACGCACAAGCATCTTTCGGACATGACGGTCGCGTTTGTCGGCGAAGGACGTGACAACGTCGCACAGTCGCTGGCCATCGGCGCCGCCAAGGTCGGCATGGACATCCGCATCGCTTCCCCGAAGAAGCTGTGGCCGGAAGAGCATTTTTGCGCGCACATTCGGGGGCTGGCTGAACGGAGCGGGGGCCGCTTCAGGCTGGATGACGACGTCGAAAGCTGCGTGCTCGGTGCCGACTTCATCTATACGGATGTCTGGCTGTCGATGGGCGAGGACGAGAGCGGCTGGACCGAACGGATAAAGCTCCTGACGCCCTATCGCGTGACGCGCAAGCTGATGGCAGCGACCGGAAACCCCTACACCAAGTTCATGCACTGCCTGCCTGCGTTCCACGATACCGAAACGGAGATCGGCGCTCATATTTCGCAGAAGTACGGCATAGACTGCATGGAGGTCACGGACGAGGTGTTCGAGTCCGAAGCATCCATCGTCTTCGACCAGGCCGAGAACCGCATGCACGCGATCAAGGCGATCCTCGTCGCCACGATCGGCAACTGAGATGCGCGTCGTCGTTGCGCTCGGTGGCAATGCATTGCTGCGCAGGGGGGAGCCGATGACCGCGGAGAACCAGCGCACCAACGTGCGTCGTGCTGCGGCCGTTCTTGGCGATCTCATCCGCGATGGTCACACGCTCATCATCACGCACGGCAACGGGCCCCAGGTCGGGCTGCTTGCTCTGCAGGCCGCGGCTTCCTCCGAAAGCGCATTCCCGCTCGACGTGCTGGATGCCGAGAGTGCCGGCATGATCGGCTACGTCCTCCAGCAGGAACTCGGCAACGTGATAAAGGACAGGCTCTTTGCCACGCTGCTGACGCAGATAAAGGTCGATCCGCGCGATCCCGCCTTCTCCAGTCCCACCAAGCCGATCGGCCCGGTCTATGACGAGGCGACGGCACGCAGGTTCGCCACCGAACGCGGTTGGACAATCGCGCCAGACAACGACAAATGGCGCCGCGTCGTGCCGTCGCCAAAGCCGTTGGCGATCCTGGAAACGGAGGTGCTCTCCTTCCTCGTCGCGCATGGGGTCATCGTCATCTGTGCCGGCGGAGGTGGCATACCCGTCGTCGAGCTGGAGAGCGGCGCCGTTGCGGGCGTCGAGGCCGTCATCGACAAGGACCTCGCCTCCTCGCTGCTGGCCCGCCAGCTCGAGGCCGACATGCTGCTCATGCTGACCGATGTCGATGCCGTCTATGTAGGATGGGGCACGAACGCCGCCCGCGCGCTCGGCCATGTGCGCACGTCCGAGATTTCGGGCAGGGACTTTCCATCCGGCTCGATGGGACCGAAGGTCACCGCCGCGATCGAATTTTCCGAGGCGACCGGAAAGCCCGCCGCGATCGGCAGGATGGAGGACGCGGTGCGCATTGTCATCGGCGAACGCGGCACTTTTATCGAGAAGCAATAGGCGATTGCGTATACGGGGCGGTAAGGTGCGCGTCATCGGCATCGCTGGAGCGATCTAATGGATCAGCTGATCCCCAGGTTCGGCCTGGCACTCGCCATCGGCTTGCTCGTCGGCCTCGAACGCGGCTGGCGGGAGCGTGATGAGCCCGCCGGCAGCCGTACGGCCGGCATCCGCACATACAGCATTTCCGGATTGCTCGGCGGAGTCTTCGCCGCGTTGGCTGCCGTCTTTGGCCAACCGTCCGTATTCGTTGCCGGATTTCTCGGCTTCGCGACCGTATTCGCGATATTCGCGCTGCGAGAAGCCCGTCGCGACAATGATTTCAGCGTCACCGGAGTGGTCGCAGCCTTGAGCGTTTTTGCGCTTGGAGGATTGGCCGTCTCCGGCGACTATCAGGCCGCAGCCGCTGCAGGCACGGCGCTCGCCGCCACACTCGCCAGCAGGGAATGGCTGCATGGGCTGCTGCAGCGGCTGTCATGGGTCGAATTGCGGTCCGCGTTGATGCTCGCTGTGATGACGGCGATCATCCTGCCACTGCTCCCCGATCACACAATCGATCCTTGGGGAGGTCTCAATCCCTGGGAAATCTGGTTCTTCACGGTGCTGACGGCAGCGATCTCCTATCTCGGTTATATCGCCGTACGGGTCCTTGGCCCCACGAAAGGGCTGGTAGTGAGCGCGTTGGCCGGGGCGCTCATATCGTCAACGGCGGTGACGCTGGCTTTTGCCAGATCCGCCAAGGCGGGTGGCGACGCAAAACCGTTAGCCGGAGGCGCTGCATTGGCGGCTATGGTCTCAATCCTGCGCGTCGCGACGATCGTTTTGCTGGTGCAGCCGCGGATGGCTGGGACTATCGCGGCACCCATGCTGGCCGCGGCCTGCGCGTTCGGCGCCTCTGGATTTCTCCTGCTCACAGGTGTCCGTGATGGCGCGATACCGGTCGTGTCAAACCGAAATCCGTTCGACCTCACCCCACTCATGGTTTTCGCCGCCACGTTTGGAATCGTTGCTGTCGCCAGTTCAGCCCTCGTTGGTCAATTGGGTAGTGGAGGCCTGATTGCAACATCTGCTCTGTCCGGGACCTTCGATGTGGATGTCGCAACCTTAACGGCGACGCGAATGGCAGGGCAGGCCGTCTCTCTCGAAACCGCTGGCCAGGCAACGCTGGCCGCTCTTGGAACGAATGCAATCGGACGAGTGGGGGTTGCGATCTTGATGGGCCCGCCTGGCTATTGGCTGCGCTTTGCGGCAGCAACCTTGGTCGCGGCAATGTCGGCCGTGATTGCCTATCTCCTGATGCCATTGATCTGATCGGGATTGCCTCCTTTGGCGATCTCACTGGCATGATCCACGCACGCTGATCTTTTCCTGGACAGCAGGCGCGCTTGATCCGCATCAACACGCCCTAAGTGGGAGACGTTATCCTGCGGCCACGCCCGTATCTGCAGGAGAGGAATGCGCGCAATGCCGCCAGTCGATTTGGTATCTGCCAATCGCCATGTTTCGTGATCACTGACCGTATCTCATGCCGAACTAGCAGCGACGGTCGTAGCGCGCCGTACCGCATCGCTGTCCAATGTCTATCGTCCCGGATAGGCGGGCGCAAAACCCATCGGTCAAACGGCATCCGATTCCCCTGATGCCAGTCAAGGCGCGATCATGCCGATGCCTTCTGAATTACGCTAGATTTGTCGTTGTCTCTTATGCAGCATCATTCCGGCAGGGAACACAGACATGGATGTTCAAAGCGTCACCAACGCGTCCAAGACAGACATCTACTGGTCAAGGCCAATTGAAGACCTCTTCATCGACCTACGTGCGAGGACGACCGGCCTTTCCGAACCGGAAGCGCTGACGCGCCTAAACGAAGTCGGTCCGAACGCAATCGGCCGTAAAGGGACTGCCACCGCGCTCGGCACATTCGCGCGACAGTTCCGCAGCCCGCTGGTGTTGATCCTCGTATTTGCGGCAATCGTCTCCGTCTTTGTCGGAGAAGGCAGCGAAGCGGTGATCATTGGTGTTATCGTCCTGGCAAGTTGTACTCTCAGCTTCACGCAGGAGTATGGCGCCTCAAAAGCGATGCAAGCGCTGACGGCGCGGATATCGCGCAAGGCGCAAGTGCTGCGCGGCGGGGTGGAAACGTCCGTTGCCGCAGAAGAGTTGGTGCCCGGCGATGTCGTAAGGCTGTCAGCAGGCAACCTTGTGCCCGCCGACGGGGTGCTCCTGGAGGCACGTGACTTCAACGTCTCCGAATCGGCACTGACCGGCGAGACCTTCCCTGTGGTGAAGGCACCAGGCCTATCGGCGCCCGATGCCCAGATCAGCCAGCGCAACAACACCGTCTTTACCGGGACGTCGGTGCGCAGCGGCACCGCAACGATGGTCGTGGCCAGAACTGGCGACCGAACGGAGTTCGCCTCGATCGCGGCGGTCGTGGCGCGCAACGTGCCAGAGACCGAATTCAGCCGGGGAATCCGTCGCTTCGGCTATCTGATGACCGAAATCATGCTGGTCATCGTCATATTGGTGTTCTTCGCCAATCTCCTGCTTCACCGCCCGCCGATCGACTCGCTGTTGTTTTCCCTGGCGCTCGCCGTCGGCCTGACGCCGGAACTTTTGCCCGCCATCATCAGTGTCACGCTTGCGCGCGGCGCCCGCACGATGGCGGCCAATGGAGTCATCGTGCGCCGGCTCGATGCGATCGAAAATCTCGGCAGCATGGATCTCCTTTGCACCGACAAGACGGGAACGCTCACGGAAGGCGTCATCCATCTCGACGCCTGCAATGGCATTGACGGCGCACCGTCGCCGGATGTGCATCGCTGGGCCTTGCTCAACGCGACGCTTCAGACCGGGATGGCCAATCCGCTGGACGAGGCGATCGCCGCCGACGCAAAGCCGGACGATCGGCTTTCCGAGTACTCCAAGGTCGACGAGATTCCGTACGACTTCATCCGTAAACGGCTCTCGGTGGTGGTGCGGGGGCCGAGCGGCAACGACCTGATGATTTGCAAGGGCGCGGTCCAGAACGTGCTCGACGTCTGCTCGTCAGTCGTGACAGGAACGGAGACCAAGCCGCTCGACGCGGCGTACCGAACCGCAATCGATAGGATGGTGCATGACTGGTGCATGCAGGGCTACCGTGTACTCGGCCTCGCCGTCCGCCACCTCGCCCGGCAGGATGCATACCGCATGGAAGACGAGACCGGATTTTCATTCGCCGGCTTTCTTCTCTTTCTCGACCCGCCAAAGCCCGGGATGGCGGAAATACTGGAATCGCTGAAAGATCGCGGCATCGCCGTCAAGGTCATCAGTGGCGACAATCGCTACGTGGTGGCGCATCTGGCCGAAACCGTTGGACTTGGCCACAAGAACATTCTCACGGGCGAGGAACTCACCAAGCTTACAAAGGAGGCGCTGTTTGGCCGGGTGCAGAGCACGGATCTGTTCGTTGAGATCGATCCCAACCAGAAGGAGCGGATCATAGAAGCACTGAGGCGACGCGGCCACGTCGTCGGCTATCTCGGCGACGGTATCAACGATGCCCCTGCCTTGCATGAAGCCGATGTCGGCATCTCCGTCGACGGCGCAGTGGACGTGGCGCGCGAGGCCGCCGACATGATCCTGCTCAAGCGCGATCTCGGCGTTTTGTCGCGCGGGGTCGACGATGGGCGCGCGACCTTCGCCAACACGATGAAGTACATTTCCATCGCGACCAGTGCCAATTTCGGCAACATGGTTTCGATGGCGATCGCATCGTTGGCGCTGCCGTTCCTGCCGCTGCTCGCCCCGCAGATTCTGCTCAACAATTTTCTCGCGGACATTCCGGCGCTAGCGATCGCCACCGACACTGTCGACCCCGACCAGACCACCAAGCCAAGGCATTGGGACATCGGCTTCGTGCGCCGCTTCATGGTCACGTTCGGCCTCATCAGCTCCGCCTTCGACTTCTTGACCTTCGGTTTCCTTCTTCTGCTGGCGAAGGCAGACCCGGCAACTTTCCAGACCAGCTGGTTCGTCGAATCGCTGGCTACCCAACTCGGCATCCTGCTCGTCATCCGTACACACAAGGCCTTCTGGCGCAGCCGCCCAAGCGCGTTGCTTTGCTGGCTGGCGCTCGGCGTGGCCGTGCTTGCCTTCGCGACTCCCTATCTGCCTTATGCGAACTGGCTCGGCTTCGTGCCCTTGCCGCTGTCGATCATGACTGGCCTGATCATCATCACGGTGCTTTATCTGGCAGTTTCGGAAGTCACCAAATCATGGTTCTTCGCGCGGGAACGGAATCGTGGAAGACACCGGCCAAACCACAAACGCCTGCGCAGGATAAGGAAAAGCTATCGGTAGACCTGAAGCAGGCAAAACCTGACGCCGGTCAAAGACCGACGCCAGGTTCTGTAACGATATATAACGAGATTAGGCCCGAAGCGAATATCAAGCCGCTTCGATGATGACCTTGAGAGCATGGGTCTTCGCCGCGCTTCCGAACGTTTCGTAGGCATCCAGGATCTGATCGAGCTTGAAGCGGTGCGTGATCAGCTTCGACGGATCGATCTTGCCTGAACGAACCGTCTTGAGCAGCATCGGCGTGGTGACGGTGTCCACCAGCCGCGTGGTGATGGCGATGTTCTGTGACCACAGTTTTTCGAGATGCAGGTCCACCTTGGTGCCGTGGACGCCGATATTGGCGATCGTGCCGCCGGGCGCGACGATTTCCTGGCACAGTTCGAATGTGGGTGGAATTCCGACTGCCTCGATCGCCGCATCGACACCACGTCCACCGGTAAGGGCAAGTACCTGCCGTTTGGCCTCTTCGCCGCTCGCCTTCACGGTCTGCGTGGCACCGAAGCGCCTTGCGGTCTCCAGCCGGTTCTCATCGAGGTCGACCATGATGATCTCGGCCGGCGAGTAGAACTGTGCCGTAAGCAATGCGGCAAGTCCGATCGGTCCGGAACCGACGATGGCGACCGTCGCGCCGGGCTCCACCTTGCCGTTGAGCACGCCGCATTCGAAGCCGGTCGGCAATATGTCGCTCAGCATCACCAGAGCTTCTTCATCGGCTCCTTCCGGGATCGGGTAGAGGCTGGTGTCTGCATGGGGGATGCGCACATATTCGGCCTGCGTGCCATCGATCGTGTTGCCGAGTATCCAACCGCCTGTCGTGCAGTGGGAATACATGCCTTTCCGGCAATATTCGCATTTGCCGCATGCCGAGATGCAGGAGATCAGGACATGGTCGCCCTTCTTGAACTGGGTCACTCCGGCGCCAACCTCTTCAACGATACCGACGCCTTCGTGGCCAAGAATGCGGCCGGGCGTGCAGGTGGGCACATCGCCTTTCAGGATATGGAGGTCGGTACCGCAGATCGTGGTCTTGGTGACCTTTACGATCGCGTCGGTCGCGGCATTGATTCCAGGCACCGGGCGTTCCTCAAGGGATTTCTTCCCCGGTCCTTCATAAACGAGCGCTTTCATTCGACGTCTCCTTGGCTGGTCGTGAAATTCAGCTCATCCATGCGCTTCACAAACGAACTCGGTGTTGACCTCGGTCAACGAGGTGGCACGGAAATGGATTCCCCCGCGGCAGCGCCGTTCGGAGATGCCGGGATACGGGGGCCTACACGAAAAGGCCGCTGCTGGGGAAAACGTCCCGGCGGCGAATGTCAATCGGCTTGCGGTACCAGCACCGCCGCGCCGCTCAGCCGGCCGGCGCGCAGGTCGGCAAGCGCCTCATTGGCACGATCGAGCGGATAGATCGTGGTGTACGTCTTCACTCCGGCTTTCTTCGCAATCGGAAAAAATTCCTCGGCGTCGTGTCGTGTCAGGTTGGCGACCGACATCAGGTGCCGCTCCTCCCACAGGATCGAGTATGGCATCCGGGGAATGTCGCTCATGTGGATTCCGCCGCAAACCACCACGCCGCCCTTGCGCACCCCACGCAAAGCCGCCGGGACGAGTTCGCCGACTGGCGCAAATATGATCGCGGTGTCGAGCGGAACGGGAGGCATCTGGTCGGAGCCCCCGACCCATACGGCGCCCAGGCTCTTGGCGAAATGCTGCGCCTCGACATCGCCAGCCCGCGTGAAGGCATAGACGTCGCGCCCCTGCCAGGCGCAGACCTGCGCGATGATGTGGGCGGCAGCGCCAAAGCCGTAGAGGCCGATCCGCTTTCCGTCCCCAGCCTTCTTCAGCGAGCGCCAACCGATCAGGCCGGCGCACAGCAAAGGCGCCTGTGCGACCGCACCGGCATCCTGATCGAGATCGAAAGTGAAGGCCGCATCGGCGACGACATGGGTCGCAAAACCGCCGTCTCGCGTATAGCCGGTGAAAAGCGGGCGATCGCAAAGGTTCTCCGCGTCGGATCGACAATAGGGACACTCGCCGCACGTGTGGCCGAGCCATGGGATGCCGGCCCGGCGGCCGATCCTTGCCCTGTCGACGCCTTCGCCCACCATATCGATGATGCCGACGATCTCGTGACCTGGCACTAGCGGCAGCTTCGGATGATCGAGATCGCCGTCCACGACATGAAGGTCGGTGCGGCATACGGCGCAGGCTTCCACCTTGAGCCTGATGTCACCCGGCCCAGGCACAGGATCGGGCCGCTCCATAAACACCAGAGGCCGTCCGATCGCCGTAAGCACCATCGCCTTCATGAACGCTGTCCCGCAATGAAGAGGAGGCGGACATGATTGACCGCCTCCTATATCTTTCTCACCGATGCACTTCAGCCAATGGTGAGCCGGTCGTCCACCATGTTGACGCCCGGTGCCGCCCAAGCAGCACGCGAGGCAGCGCTCCGCTCGGACCAGTCATGGACGTGACCTTCCAGCGTGACCTTGCCGCCGTCGAGCACCTTCACCCGGATCGCCTGCGCCTCGACCTCGGCACTACGCTTCAGCGCTCCCTCGATCCGCTGCTTGACGTCGAAAGCGGAAGCATGCGCCTTGACCGAAATGTCGTTCTGAACGCCGATCACACCAGCCAGATCGCGGATCGCATCGGCGGCAGCCATCTTCTGGTACTGCCACTCGACCTTACCGGTCAACGTCACCCAGCCCTTCTGGACTTTCACCTGGACGGCATCGTCAGGTACGGATGTATTCCAGTCGATCGAGTTGATGGCGCGCTTGGCGATTTCGTCATCGGCCGTGCGGTTGGTGCCAAACGGGCGGACCTCGATCTCCTCGGCGATGCCCTTGACGCCTTTCACGCGGCGAACGACGTCCTCGACCGTGCTCTTTTGCGCATAGGTCGGAACATGGCCTGTCAGCGTGACCACGCCGCTCGCGACAGCAACCCCGATATCGGCCGCATCAATGCTGGGCTCGAAGTCGAGTTCATCGATGATGTCCTGCTTCAAAGTGCTGTCGTCCATGGTTCGTTACCTCGCCGTTGTGGCAGGAACTATTCCGTGCCTCGCAGAACAAGTGTCTCCGCAAAGCCCGCCGCTCGTGTTGATCCGTGTCAACGCGGGATGGCGAATTTTTCGAGAAATTCTGGCCAACTGGAAATATGATTGGACGGCAGGAGAGTGAAAATGTCGATTCAGGCAAGGCAGGGATACACCGCAACCCAGATCGGGCTGCATTGGATCATTGCGGCGATCGTGATCTTTCAACTGGTCTTCGGGGAGTCGATGAACTTCGTCGTCCGCGCAATCGAGAGAGGCACTGTGCCCACACCTTCCGAACAGCTCTGGGGCGACCTGCATTACTGGGCCGGATGGGCGATCCTGGGGCTGGTGGCGATCAGGCTGGCGATCCGCCTTTCGATTGGCGCGCCGGCATCCATTCAGCGTGGCTGGATGGATGTCGCCGCGCAGGCAAGCCACACGGCCTTCTACGTAATGCTGGTGGCGATGCCAGTCCTCGGCCTGCTGGGTTACTATCTCGGCGACCCTTGGGCCGATATCCATACATGGGGCAAGCCCGTCTTCATCGTTCTGATCGGTCTGCATGCCTGCGCGGCACTTTATCACCAATTCTGGCTGAAGGATGGGACGTTACGGCGGATTCTCGTTCCAACCGCCTGATCAGGCCTTCGACAAGAAGGACTAGCTTGTCCCGGTGCCGCAGGTCACCTCACGCTTGGGCCGTTCCCTGGGGTGATGTGGCGCCTGTCGGCATCGCCTTCATTTCCCTCCGGATCAGCCACAGACCCGGCAGCATCGGAAGCCAGAGCGTAAAACCGCGCAGAATGAGCGTTGCTGCAAGGCTGGTTTCGAGGCCGCCTCCCAGAAGGTGGAGCATGCCGACGCATGTTCCTTCGAACGTGCCGAGCCCCAACGGGATGGGCGACAACGTGGCTACCACCGAAGCCAACACGAAGCTCATGAAGGCACTTGCCGGGGAAAGCGCCAGACCCACGGCGTGGCCGGCACACCAGAGCGTCGCCGCATCGAGCAGGAAAACCGCACACTGGAAGACGACAGCCTCGAAAACCACGCGGCCGTCACGAATGGTATCAAGGCGAACCTGGCGAAGCAGGGCGGAGAACCTGATGGCTGGCTGCCAACGCAGCACCGCGTGGGGAATGAACCGCCCACGCGAACGGGTCACCGCCAGCACCGCCCCGGCAAGCAGCACCACGACCGCCACGAAGGCGATGGAGAGCGAGAGCCATGCCCCGCTAAGATCACCGAAATGCCACAGCAGGACGAACGCGGACAGACCGGCCAGCAGATAGGCCGTATAATAGGAGAGGCCCGCAACCAGAAGCGCCGTGATCGCCGCTGGCGATCCAACGCCGCGCCGCACGAGACCGCGAATGACCATGATGCTGCCGCTCACCCCGCCGCTCGGAAGAGCTTGATTGGCGAAGAGCTCGACCAGCGCCAGGCTGAGCAGGCTGGTCAATGGCCGCGCAGCTCCTGTCCGGCGCAGGACGCACCACCATACGCCGGCGGCACAGCCATAGGTCGCGAGTTGACAGAGCGCCGCGGCGGCAAGCCAGAGCGGATCCGCCCGACGCAGCGTCGTCAGAAATGTCTCGAAGTCACCGAAATGAAGGATGAAGGTAACGAGGCCAGCAAGGACCAACAGCCCGGCGCCCCATCCCGCCATCATCCCCAATGTGGCATGGGGATGATCGGGCAGGTTGACAAGAACTGCCTCGGGCGAAGGCGTTACGCCTTCGCTTGTTGAAGCTGACCGCGAGACGTCAGCCACCATGCCCCACTGCTTCCGCGACTGGAGTGACTTTGGCCTTCCCGGACAGGACCACGGGCACTTGGCCACGCTGCAACGGGGGAAAATCGTCCGGCGTGATCGTCTCGTGCTCCAGGAGAAGTCTGGTACCCGCTTTGAGATCCGACATGTGCGCGCCGAGCAGATCCGTCGCGGCCAAATAGGCCTCATCGAGCATTTCCCGAACGGCGAGGTCGACCTCCCGCGCGGTCGCCTCCGAATAGTCCCGGGGATGGAGCGCTGATCCGTCCCCCAGCCACTGCTGCTTCTGCTCCTCAAGCACGGCCTGACCGACCGAACTCATGCCGAAGCGCGTCACAATCTGGCGCGCGACATCGGTCGCCTTGGCGAGGTCGTCAGCCGCGCCCGTCGAGACTTCGCCATAGATGATCTCCTCGCGGCACGTCCCGCGAGCAAAGCCGTCATACGTTGCTTCAACTCGCTCGTGGTGATGAGGAAGCGATCGTCTGTTGGGCGCTGCAGCGTGTAGCCAAGTGAGCCGATCGAGCGCGGGATGATAGATACCTTATGCACCGGATCGGTCTTCGGCAGGTTCGTCGCGACCAGTGCGTGACCCATTTCGTGATAGGCAACCCGCTCGCGTTCCTCCGGTCGAAGCAGGCGGCCCCTTCTCTCCGAGCCGGCAACGATGCGCTCGACCGCATTGGTGAAATCATCCATCGTCACCTTTTCGCCATTGCGCCGCGTGGCGAAGATCGCCGCCTCGTTGACCAGGTTGGCGAGATCCGCGCCGGTGAAGCCCGGGGTGATGGCGGCAATGTCGTCAACATTCACTTCCGGAGCAGCGGTGATTGCCTTCATGTGGACCTTCAGGATCGCCTGACGCCCCTTGCGGTCAGGTCGATCCAGAACGACCTGACGATCGAAACGTCCGGCGCGGGTCAGCGCCGGATCGAGAACTTCCGGGCGATTCGTCGCGGCAAGCAGCACGATGCCGACACGCGGGTCGAAACCGTCAAGCTCCGACAGGAGCTGGTTCAGGGTCTGCTCCTTTTCGTCACCGCCGCCGTAGCCGGCAAACGGACTGCGCGCGCGCCCGAGAGCGTCGAGCTCGTCGATGAAGATGATGCAGGGTGCCGCCTGCCGTGCCTGTTGGAAGAGGTCGCGCACGCGGGCGGCACCCACGCCGACGAACATCTCGACGAATTCCGAGCCAGAGATCGAGAAGAAAGGTACCTGTGCTTCGCCCGCGACCGCGCGCGCCATAAGCGTTTTGCCGGTGCCTGGCGGACCGACGAGCAGGATGCCTTTCGGAATACGCGCTCCGAGACGACCGTACTTATCCTTGTCCTTCAGGAAGGCGACGATTTCCTGGAGTTCCGCCTTGGCCTCGTCGACACCAGCCACATCCTTGAAGGTTACGCCGGTCTTGCGCTCGACATAGACCTTGGCCTTTGACTTGCCGATATTGATCAGGCCCCCCATGCCTTGTCGGTCAGCATATCCACGAAAGACGAACATCCAGAGCCCGAAAAACACCAGGACCGGCAAGACCCATGACAGGATCGTGGTCAGCCAGTTGCTGTCGCTGCCGCCCGAAACCTTCACCCCAGCTTTCTCAAAAGTCTCGGCTGTAACCGGATCGACTTTGTTAGCGATGAAGAGCGTTTTTCCGTCTTGCGGCGTCTTGAACTGACCCTGGATCGCGGACTCGGTGATCGTCACCGAGGCTACCTTCCCCTGATTCACCATCTGCATGAGATCGCTGTAGGAGAGTTGGGAGACATCGCGCGATGCCAACCACACCTGAAACAGGCCGAGCAGGAGGAAGGCAAAAATGAAATAGCCGATATTGAACTTGTTCTTACGGTCCATGTCCGTTTCCCTCGGCTGATTTTCCAACGTTCGACGGCCTTTCTTTCACGTGTTTACCGACGTATCGTTGACTTCGGTCAAACATTGGCCCCCTACCGTGCAGGTTCTCGCGAAGCCATTTCCGATCCTTCACGATGCCAATATCAGCCGGAGCATCAGACCAGTCGCCAAGGCGTGTTGGCGATCCAGCTATTTTAATTGGTGGAACCTATGCCGGCGAGAGACATACCTGGAATGAGCGGACGACTGCTTCAAATCATCTTCTCCAGACGATTTGAGGGGAGGGTGGGATACTTTCTGGCAGCGGTATTGGTTGCCGTCGTCTTCGCCATTCGCCTTGGCCTGCAGACATTGCTTGGCGACCAGGCAGCGTTCATCCTCTTCGTTCCGGTCATACTGGTGGCTTCGATCGCCGGGGGAATAGGCCCCGGCTTGCTGGCAGTCGCGCTGTCGCTTGCCGGCGGGCTCTACATCAGTGGGTTTGGCGAAGACAGATGGCTGCAGCTGATCGTCGTCACGATTGTCGGTCTCGTGATCGCCTGGATGGGGGAGATGCTGCATCACGCCCGCCGTGCCATGGACAGGACTGAAAGCGCGCTCAAGGCCCGTGAAGCGCATCTTCGCTCGATTCTCGATACTGTTCCTGACGCGACGGTGGTGATCGACGCGCATGGCATCATCAATTCCTTCAGCGCTGCGGCCGTTCGTCAATTTGGCTACCCAGAGGAGGAAGCGATCGGCAAGAACGTTCACATGCTCATGCCCGAGCCCTATCATCGTGAGCATGACGGTTATCTTCACCGCTATCTGGCGACCGGCGAGAGGCGGATTATCGGCGTCGATCGCGTCGTCGTCGGGCGACGAAAGGACGGCTCGACTTTTCCCATGAAACTCACTGTCGGCGAGATGAAATCACCCGAAGGAGTCTTCTTCACAGGTTTTATCCGAGACCTCACGGAGCGTGAAGAATCCGAGGCGCGTCTACAGGAAATCCAGGGGGAACTGGCCCGGCTGGCCCGTCTCAATGAACTCGGCGAAATGGCTTCGACACTTGCTCACGAGCTCAACCAGCCGCTCGCCGCCATCGCCAATTACACGCAAGGGTGTGCGCGCCTGCTCAGGAATATGGACGATACCGTGGCTCTACAGATGAAAGACGCGCTTGAGGAGACGGCAAGGCAATCGCTGCGTGCCGGGGGCATCATTCGGCACCTGCGAGAATTTGTGACGCGCGGCGAGACCGAAAAAACACGTGAAAATGTCCGCGGATTGATCGAAGAGGCCGGAGCCTTGGCGCTTGTCGGCTCTCGTGAGCGAGGCATACGGTCGGTGTTCGAATTTTCCGCAAACAACGGCATGGTGCTTGTCGACCGGGTGCAAATCCAGCAGGTTTTGATGAACCTGATGCGCAACGCCATGGAGGCCATGCGTGAAAGCGACCCGCGTGAGCTGATCGTTCGGACCTTGTCCGACGGGGATGGACATGTGGCCATTGAGGTCGCGGATACGGGTCCGGGAATATCAGATGACATAGCGGCCCGTCTGTTTCAGCCTTTCGTCACTAGCAAGGCGAGCGGCATGGGCATCGGCCTTTCCATTTCCAGGCGCATTATCCAGGCCCATGGGGGAGACATTTCAGTCAGCCGCAACGGTGAAGGGGGTGCGACCTTCCGTTTCTCACTACCAACAACCGGGAAAGAGCAAGCAGATGCAAATTGACGATTATGTCGTGCACATCGTCGATGATGAAGAACCGGTTCGCAAATCGCTTGCCTTTCTCCTCACGATCACGGGCTTCACGGTACGCCTCCATGATTCCGCCACGAGTTTCCTGGCTGCTGCCCCTGGGCTCGGCAAGGCATGTCTTGTCACGGATCTCAGGATGCCGGACCTGGACGGCGTCGAGCTACTAAGCAGATTGAGGGATGCACATGCCATGGTTCCGTCTATCGTAATCACTGGCCATGGAGACGTATCGATGGCCGTCGCTGCCATGAAAGCAGGCGCCGTGGACTTTATCGAAAAACCCTTCGAAGACGAGGTGTTGATCGATGCCATCAAACGGGCGGCGGTTCTGCTCGACAAGACGCATGATGGTGCCGCGGATGCCTCGGTCGTCCAATCTCGGCTTGAGCAGTTGTCAGATCGCGAGCGTCAAGTGTTCGCTGCCGTCGTTGCAGGCCTACCGAACAAGTCAATCGCCTACGACCTTGATATCAGCCCCCGCACCGTCGAGGTCCATCGAGCCAATGTCATGGCAAAGATGCAGGCAAAAAGCCTTCCAGAGCTCGTGCGCATGGCGCTCGCCACGGATTTTGGCGACCAGAGGCATTAGTATCGATCGCTGCTGACGTCTTGAAAATCGGTTACCATCGACATCCCTGCCACAATCACCGCGCTCGAACTACAGCCTGCGTTACCTTCCCACGGTGACTTGTCCCATTGATCTGTAGCAAAGCGTCACTCGTCCGAACATGAGAAACGGTCATTGTCGACCAAATCGACTCGGAGGTCGGCGGAGGCCTGAATGTGACCGCATCAGAGATTGTGCTTGTGGCAGCGCCGGATCAGGCTTTTCGGCGCTCGTTGGAATTCGCTTTGCAAAGTGCGGGCTTCCAAACCAGTAGCCATTTCTATGCGACAGCTGCTTTCGCCTCGGAGCGCGCAGGCGGAGCCGTCTGTGCCGTCATCGACGAGTGTGCCATCGAGGATTGGAAACTTGTGCCGGAGCAATTTCTTCGGTTCACCAAACCAATCATCCTCCTCGCCAGCCTCTTCCAGACTCCTCCGAGTTTACCAGGCGTGACATTCGTGATGAAGCCTTTCCTTGGTGAACCGCTTATCGAAGCTGTCTGCAACGCCATCGCCGGCGGTGTGAAGGGTTCCCTAAGTAGATACCCTTACGGATATGACTGAATTTCGGCATGCCCGGTTTTGCGTGATTGATCTCTCATCAGAAAAAGGGAGACGAACATGGCAGGCGGTGAAGGACCTTGTACCGGCCGCCCCGCCAGTGCCAGCCGCGGCCTGAGAGGAGGAGATGATGCAGGATCTGCCGCTGGCGAAGGTCTATCAGCTTCTCGAACCAGGACCGGTCGTCCTGCTAACGACCGCGGATCGCGGCAAGGCCAATGTCATGACCATGTCTTGGCACATGATGCTGGAGTTCGAGCCGCCGCTGGTCGCCTGCGTGGTCAGCGAGGGCGATTACAGCTTCGCCGCGCTGCGCAAGACCAAGGAATGCGTCATCGCGATCCCTGCCGTCCAACTGGCCGCAAAGGTCGTCAAGATCGGCAACTGTTCAGGACGCGACGTGTCGAAGTTCGAGGAATTCGAGCTGACGCCAAAGCCGGCGGAATGGGTCTCTGCCCCTTTGATCGTGGAATGCTTCGCCAACCTCGAGTGCAAGGTGACCAATACGCGCTTCGTCAATCGATACGATCTCTTCGTGCTGGAGGTGGTCAAAGCGTGGATCGATCCGGCGCAGACAGACCCCAAGACAATCCATCACCACGGCTATGGAAAATTCGTCGTCGATGGCGAGACGATGATGCTTCCGTCCAAGATGAGGTGACTCGGACCGGTCAGGCTGCGGCGATCGGCAGTCGCCGGATTCGTTTGCCGGTGGCGGCGAACACCGTATTGGCGATTGCTGCTGCCGTTGGCACCGCGCCCGGTTCGCCGACACCGGTCGAGGCAAATTTGGCATCGCCGACAAAGACAACCTCGATCGAGTTGGGCGCATCATGGACTGTGGCGACCGGGCAGTCCCGCCAGGAGGATGTTGTCACCACACCGTCCTTCACTTTGAGTTCCTCAAGCAGTGTCCAACTCGCCGCCTGCTGCACCCGCTCCAGCAGCGCCACAGCGGAAATGACCATGCCGCTGGTGCAGGCGCCGCACTGCATGGCGTCCTCGTCGAGGAAAGCCTGCTGGACCCGGATGGAGGACCTCGCCCCTCGCCAGGCCCTCGATCGTGACGATCTCCTTGCCGGCGGCATGCTCGACGACCGTCACGCAAGCCGGGACGGCCTTACGGTCGACCAACACATAGCAGGCACCGCAAGCGCCATGGCCGCAACCGTAATGCGCCCCGGTCAGACCGAGATCATCCCGCAGCAGGCTGAGAAGGGAAGAACCGGGCGGCACGTCCACGTCGCGTGCCTGGCCATTGACCGTGACGTGAATGGACATGGTGTTCACCGGTTCCAGACGATCTTTGCCTTCTCGCGCAGGGTCGGCGAAGGAAGCGCCCGGCGGTGGCCGAGGACAATCGGCGCAACCGGTCGCCACTCGGCCGGGATGCCGAGTTCGGCTTTGATCGCTGGCTCGTTCAGCCAGGCCCGCGAAAGACCGATCCAGCAAGTGCCCAGGCCTCTTGCGTGTGCGGCGAGCATGAAGTTTTCGCCGGCCAGGCAGCAATCCTCGGACGACTGGCTTTCGCCGTTGACGGCGCAGATGACGACGAGTGCTGCCGCGCCGTGAAATATCTCGAAGGCCGGATCGGCTGCATGACCTGCCAACGGCGAACTTGCTGGCAAATGTGCCCGCACGTAGCGTTTGGCTTCCGCCGAGAGTGCGTGCAGGCGCTCGCTTCCGCGCACGACGCCAAAGCCCCAAGGCTGGAGGTTCACCGCGCTCGGGGCCAGGATGGCAGCCCCGATCAATTCCTCGATCGTGCTTTCATCCACGGGATCGGGCGTGAATTCACGCACGGCACGACGAGTGCGCAACGCTTCCATAAGGTCCATGACACGCTCCAAGGCTGTTTCGCACCAATCTAGCGAACAATGCAGGTCACACTTTGATGCATCTCAATGCGCAGGACCTCGCATTCCATGAAAGTGGCGGGTGAACCGGACAGGAGAGAGAGAATGGACGCTTGGGAAATTGTCGGCGTCTTCGATAGCGACGCCAAGATGCAAAAGGCCATAGACCAGCTTCTGATCTCAGGGTTCAATCATGCCGACGTCACGTTGCTGGCTTCAGAAGAGACGATCGAGAAAACTCCCGATCTGGCATGGCATACGTCGCAGCATCTCGAAGATGATCCCGAGACGCCTCGGGCTGCTTATGTTTCTCCAGAATCATTCGGCGATGCGCAAGGCGCCTTGATCGCAACGCTGATCTATATCGGCGCCGTTGGAACAGCCGGCCTCATCATCGGCGGCAGCGGTCCCTTGGGCGGCGCCATCGTCACCATCGCAGTCGCCGGCGGGCTCGGCGGAGCAGTCGGCACTTTGCTGGCCCGCATTCTGAAGAAACATCATGCCCATGATCTTGCTGATCATCTGGCTCGGGGAGGGCTCTTGCTGTGGGTCCGCACACCAAGCGTCTTCAAACAGGCGCGGGCGACGGAGATCTTGCGCCAGTACGGCGCAACGGATGTTCACGCGCACGACCTTCCGCTGGTGGATCAGGCAACGAAGTTGGCTGGGATGACGGCTTCGTACCTGGAGAACAGCAAAGCCCCTGACTTCGGGTCGCATTCCAGTCGGGCTGAATCCATTCAGCGAAGAAGCAACACAGGCGTTCAATCGGCAGCCTGATGATCTACGTCAATTTCAGGGACTGAGCGCTGCGATAATTGTGCGGCCTTGGGACATCATTGCCTCCCAAGGTCAACCGTTACCTGGAGCTGTACCATGCGTTCTTCTTCACCACTGTTCATTGCCGCCGTGTTGATAGCAGGTATCGGCTTCGGAAGCGGGCGGGCGATGGCAACCGACGAAACGAGCTTCGGCGGAAGGCTGCAAGCGTTGTGGGAACGGCTGGGCGGCAAGCAACTCCCAGACGACATCGCCATGACAAACGGCCGCATCGAGGCCGAAGAGGTACTGGTTTCAGCCAAGCTTGCCGGCCGTGTGACAGAAGTCCTGGTAGATGAGGGCCAGACCGTCGATGCCGGTGCTGTCGTGGCGCGAATGGATACCGCCGATCTTCAGGCGCAGTTAGCCGGCGCGCAAGCGGAGGTTAGACGCTCAGAAAAGGCGGCGACTGAAGCTGAAGCCTTGATCGCGCAGCGCGACAGCGAACTCGTGCTTGCCCAGCAGGAATATGATCGCGCGTCCACTTTGAATGCCCGTGGTTATGGCACCAGGCAGGATCTCGACCTGCGGCGAAGTCAGCTGACTGCCACTCAGGCCGCCGGCGCTGCCGCGGCGGCGGGCCTCGAAGAGGCACATGCCGCGACAGATGCCGCCCGCGCCGAGGTCGCTCGGATCCAGTCATCCCTTAGTGACGCGGTCCTCATAGCTCCACGGCGAGGCAGGGTAGAGTACAAGCTCGTGCAGTCCGGCGAAGTGGTCGCCGCCGGCGCCCCCATCGTTACGCTTCTTGACCTTTCGGATGTCTACATGACCGTTTTCCTGCCCGCGCAAGCAGCGGGACGTCTCGCCATCGGTGACGACGCACGCATAATTCTCGATCCCGCCCCCGAGTATGTGGTCCCGGCCACGGTTTCCTTTGTTGCATCGGACGCGCAGTTCACGCCGAAGACCGTGGAAACGAGCGACGAACGGGAGAAACTGATGTTCCGCGTCAAACTGCAGATCGCTTCGAGCCTGCTCAAGCAATATGAGGCGCAGGTGAAGATCGGCGTGCGTGGCGTAGCGTACGTACGTACCAGCCGTACGGCGGTTTGGCCGTCTGAGCTCGACGTGAAGCTGCCGCAATGAGTGAGACCGCTGCGCGTCTCGATCACGTCGTTCACCGCTATGGCAAGACCCTGGCTCTCGACAATATCGATCTCGTCATTCCAGCTGGATGCATGGCGGGCCTCATTGGGCCCGATGGGGTAGGCAAGTCGACCGTGCTCGGGCTTGTCTCCGGCGTTGTCCGCGTCCAGACCGGAAATGTCCAGGTCCTCGGCGGCGACATTGTCGATGCAAACCAACGACGTTCGATTTGCGCGCGCGTCGCCTATATGCCGCAGGGACTCGGTAGCAATCTCTATCCGACGCTGGGTGTTGCGGAAAACCTCGACTTTTTCGGCCGCCTTTTCGGGCAGGACAGCGCTGAGCGCCGCGCCCGCATCGACGAACTTCTCGCCGCCACGGGCCTTGCCCAATTCCGTGACCGGCCGGTCGGCAAACTCTCGGGCGGAATGAAGCAGAAGCTCGGCATTTGCTCAGCGCTTATCCATGACCCAGATCTGCTCATCCTCGACGAGCCGACCACTGGCATCGATCCCCTATCGCGACGACAGTTCTGGGACCTCATTGCCGGAATGCGCAAGCGCCGCCCCGCCATGAGCGTCCTCGTCGCCACCGCTTACATGGAAGAGGCGGAGCGCTTCGACTGGTTGGCCGCCATGCACGGTGGGCGCATCATCGCCACCGGCAGTCCGGCAGAAATCAGGAAACAGACAGGCCAGGCCACGCTGGAGCGTGCCTTTGTTGCCTTGATGCCGGAAGACGTACGACAGGCGGATGTGGCGGTGAAGGTTGCGCCGCGCGTCGTTCACGACGGTGTCCCGGCAATCGAGGCCGAAGGCCTGACGCGCCGCTTCGGTGCCTTCACCGCGGTTGATCACGTGAGCTTTCGCATCGAGAAGGGCGAGATCTTCGGTTTTCTCGGCTCGAACGGTTCCGGCAAAAGTACGACCATGAAGATGTTAACCGGCCTTCTGCCTGCCAGTGAGGGCAAGGCAGCGCTGTTCGGCCAGCCACTGGACGCAGGCGATATGGCGACCCGCCGGCGCGTCGGCTACATGTCACAGTCCTTTTCGCTCTACGGCGAACTGAGCGTGCGGCAAAACCTGGTGCTGCACGCGCAACTGTTCGGCATGCCGCATAACGAAATCGAACCCCGTGTCGAAGAGATGCTCAACCGCTTTGACCTTTCTGGTGTCGTCGCCAGCCGGCCAGAGAGTCTGCCGCTTGGCATCCGCCAGCGGTTGCAACTCGCAGTCGCAGTCATCCATCGACCCGAGATCCTCATCCTGGACGAACCGACCTCAGGCGTCGATCCGGTCGCCCGTGATGGGTTCTGGCGCTTCCTCATTGCCCTGTCGAGGGAGGACGGCGTCACCATCTTCCTGTCCACCCATTTTATGAACGAGGCCGAGCGCTGTGACCGCATCTCGCTAATGCATGACGGCAAGGTGCTCGCGGTTGGTAGCCCGCTCGAACTGAAGGAACAGCGCAGGAAACAGACGCTTGAGGACGTCTTCATTGAGGTACTCGAGAAAGCCGGGATGGGAAAGGAAGTCGGGACCGCAAATCTCGCCGCCCCGACCCCATCAAAAAAGCCCGTCAGGTCCAGGGTCATTGATCCCCGTCGTCTGTGGGCTTATGCGTGGCGCGAGGCACTCGAAATCATCCGTGACCCGGCGCGACTGGCTTTTGCCTTCCTCGGACCGATAATTCTGCTTCTCACCTTCGGCTATGGCATATCCTTCGATGTCGAGCGTCTGCCGTTCGCAGCTTTCGATCAGGACCGAACCGCGCAGAGCAGGCAATTGCTGGAAAGCTTCCAGGGGTCACGCTATTTCGACGAGCGGCCATCCATCTCGTCGCCGGAGGACATGGAAGCACGGCTGAGAAGCGGTGAACTGAAGCTCGCTGTCGAGGTTCCGCCGGATTTCGGTCGGGACCTCCTGCGCAAGCGCCAACCTGAAGTCGCCGTCTGGCTCGATGGCGCCATGCCCTTCCGCGCCGAGACAACGCGGGGCTACGTCACAGGTCTCGCACTGAGCTATGTTGCAGACGAGGCGATGCGGCAAGGCGGCAAAACCGTCTCGCCCTATCCGATCGAAATCGAGCCACGCTTCCGTTACAATCAGGCGTTCAAGAGCGTGAACGCCATCGTGCCCAGCGTCATCGTGCTCATGCTCGTGCTGATCCCGGCGATCATGACGGCGATCGGCATCGTCAAAGAAAAGGAGACAGGCTCGATCGCCAATTTCCGGGCGACGCCCGTTACCCGCGTCGAGTTCCTGCTTGGCAAGCAACTTCCTTACGTGGTGATCGCCTTTCTGAGCTTCCTTTCGCTCGTGATTTTGGCGCGGCTGGTCTTCGGGGTGCCCCTGAAGGGATCCTTTGCGATGCTCGCTGTCGGCACGCTTGCCTATGTTCTCGCGACGACCGGCTTCGGCCTGCTCATATCGAGCTTCGTCAAAACACAGGTCGCCGCCATCTTCGCCACCGCGATCATCGCCATGATTCCGGCCGTGAACTTCTCCGGCCTGCTGGTGCCCGTCTCATCCCTTTCCGGCAGTGGACGGCTGATGGGACTAGCCTTCCCGGCTGCCTGGTATCAGCCGATCAGTGTCGGTGTCTTCGACAAGGGACTCGGTTTCCTGGCACTGTGGCCGAACCTCGCCGTGCTCGTCCTCTTCGGCCTAGGCTTTATCGCCGCCGCGGTGGTTGCGCTGCGCAAGCAGGGAGCGTGAGATGATCGCTTCCTTGGTCAGGATTCTGCGCCTTGGTGTCAAGGAACTCTATAGCCTTCGATCCGATCCGGTCCTGATGCTGCTGATCCTTTATACTTTCACCTTCGCCATCTATACCGTGGCGACGGGCGCGAAATTCGAGGTGGAGAATGCATCCGTCGCCGTCGTCGACGAAGACCATTCCATGCTTTCCGCCCGGCTGCGCGACGCGCTCATGAAACCTTTCTTCAAGGAGCCTGTATTGATCGACGCGGATCAGATCGATCCGGCCATGGATTCCGGACGCTTCGTCTTCGTCGTCGAAATACCGCCGAAACTCGAGCAGGACGTGATCGCCGGCCGGCATCCTTCGATTGGCCTCGACATCGACGCGACCGCCATGTCACAGGCCGGCAACGGCGCCTCCTACATCCAGAGCATCCTCTTCCAGGAAGTGCTCACCGCGATGCCCAACGTTGCGCAGATCGATCCAATTCAACTCGTGGTCCGCGCCAAGTTCAATCCCAATCTCAAATCCGAATGGTTCACCGCCGTCATGCAGGTGATCAACAATATCAGCATTCTCGCGGTAATTCTGGCAGGCGCGGCTCTCATCCGTGAGCGTGAGCACGGCACGATTGAGCACCTTCTCGTCATGCCCGTAAGGCCTGTCGAGATCATGCTCGCCAAGATATGGGCAAATGGTCTGGTCATCGTGGTAGCGGCGATCCTGTCGCTGCTTATGGTCGTCGAGCTTTTGTTGGGCGTTCCCGTCGCCGGCTCGCTTACGCTGTTCGTGATGTCTGCGGTCCTTTACCTCTTCTCAGTCACAGCGCTCGGCATTCTCATCGCCACCGTGTCGACCTCCATGGCTCAGTTTGGCCTGATCGCCATGCCGGTTCTGGTGGTCATGAACCTTCTGTCGGGCAGTACGACCCCAATGGAGAGCATGCCGACCTGGCTTCAGAAAGCGATGATGATCTCACCGTCGACGCATTTCGTCGCCCTGTCACAGGCGGTCCTCTATCGCGGCGCGGGCTTGGCAATCGTGTGGCCACAGATGCTGGCGCTCGTTCTTATAGGAGTCCTGTTTTTCTGGCTCGCGTCGCTCCGGTTCCGCAAGGCGCTGCTGACCATGCAGTAGCGCTGATACCGGGATGGCCTTCCTAGGGGTGCTGAAAAAAGAAAACCCCGGAAGGGCCGGGGTAGTTCAGTGTCGTTAAACGACTTGGGAGGGCAACGAATAGTGGAGATCAGGCAGCCTGACCATTCGGCTGAACATTAGCAACTGCCCCGCTGGCAGTCGCCGCAGGCGCAAGGCCGTCCATATGGATGGAAGTCGGCGGAACCGTGCCGGAGGTTTCTACAAATGGGAAAGGCGCCGGCCGGGAAACAGCGGCTTCATTGCCGGACGGATTGCCAGCCATCGGCAATTGTTGGGACGACACCACTTCGTTCCAGACGGCCGTGATGGCGTATTGGGTCTCGGTCGCAATGACGCAATAGCCCTTAGGATCCATGGCATAGAGTGTCGCTCCGGCATCGTTGCGGATCTGCCGGAACGCTTGGTCGATGACCTCGAGGCAGGCCGATACTTGCTGCATGCCGGGCAGGCGCGCATGCCGCTGCATGTCCACGAGCCGGAACGCCTCCACACCTTCCTGCCCGATGCTCTCGCCCTCGCGGCCGAGCTCGAAGAAGACGTTGACGACAGGCAACATGCCGCGGATAGCCGCATAGACAGTCATCGCCTCCTGCGGCGTGCAGGCAACCAGATGCGGCGGGTTCGCCACCGCCACCCCGGAACCGGCCCGCAAACCGAGGGACGCGGCAATCTCATGCTCCAGCCACTGGCGCACCTCGGGTGGGGCGGTTCGGATCTGTTCAGGGCTTAATGTAATTCCGACCATGACGTCGCTCTCCACTACCAATCTGCTGAAATCAAAACAGAGTGCAGAAGAGCGGACGTTGATCCGAGTCAATTCAGAGCGGTCAATATGGTGCGAACGTTCCTTCTCAAATCGTGATGATGGAGCAAACCCATGGCGCGCAGCCCCGGAAATATCCGTAGAACCGGCTTCGATGTGGGTTCGCACACTGCCGCTGATTTCGATCCGGGTCTGCGCCAGTACATGCTCAAGGTCTACAACTTCATGGGCGGCGGCCTGCTCGTCAGCGGTGCGGCCGGCTATCTCGCGGCGACAACAGGCTTCTATGAGCAAATCGCAGGCACGCCGCTGATCTGGGTGGTGATGTTTGCTCCCCTCGTCGCCGTCATTTTCCTCAGTTTTCGAATTGACCGGATGAGCCTCGCCGCGGCGCAAACGACGTTCTGGATTTATGCGGTCTTGATGGGCCTGTCTCTCTCGGGAATTTTTCTGGTCTACACAGGCGCGAGTGTCACCAGGACCTTCTTCATCGCTGCGGCGACCTTCGGGGCTATGAGCCTTTACGGATACACGACCGGGCGCGATCTGACGCGTGTGGGCTCGTTTCTGTTCATGGGGCTGATCGGCATCATCCTGGCGAGCCTGATCAATCTTTTCGTCGGCTCCTCCGCTCTTGAATTTGCCATCTCCCTGATAGGTGTAGTGCTCTTCATTGGCCTCACGGCCTACGATACGCAACGGATCAAGGATATCTATGTGGAAGGTGATTGGGATGAAGCGTCATCGAAAAAGGCCCTGATCGGCGCGCTAACCCTCTATCTCGATTTCATCAACCTCTTCGTCATGCTGCTCCAGTTCACTGGCGACCGGCGCGATTGATCGCCACCTATCTTGCTTCGGAACGAGACCGAAATGTCGAACCGATTGGAGGAGCACTTATTCACCGTGGTGATCACTCCAGAACAATGTCGAGCTGCACGTATCCTGGCCAAGATCGGTCGGACTGCGCTTGCAGCGCGGACCAATATCGGCCCATCCGATGCAACAGTCGAAGTGTTGTCTCGCCAACTGGCGCCGACGGCATAGAGTTGAGCAGGATTGATGCGAGAAAGCCGTTGACTGATACCGTCTCGGCGATAGTCGGACTCACCCAGACGACCACAAGGACAAGCATGCGAAACACCGCTTTGCGTCGTGCTGTTTGATACTCAAGGGAGACGTTCCAAAACCCATGTCGAGTCACCAGGAAATCGAGCTTAAGTTGGAACTGCCACTGGCATCGTTCCCATCCATAGAGAACGTTCCAATGGTGCGGCAGGCAGCGGAAGCAGCCGAGACGAAGCAGCTCAATTCCGTCTACTTCGATACGGATAAATCCAAACTGCGGAAGGCTGGCATATCACTTCGTGTTCGCTCCGACGGACGGCACCATATCCAGACAGTCAAGTGCGAGCACAGCTCTTCTCCAGACCTCACCACGCGAGGCGAGTGGGAAACCGAGATAGAGGGAACGATACCCGATCTCGACGCGGCCGGCGATACGGCTCTGAAACCACTGCTGTCAAAGAAGTTTGCCCGGGCACTGAAACCGGTCTTCCAGACCCAAACCGAACGAAAGACGCTCCCCATCAAGACCGCTCATGCCACCATGGAACTCGCGCTTGACCACGGCCAGATCGTGACCGGCAATAAGACCGAAGCGATTTGCGAGATCGAGATCGAGCTCAAGCAGGGAGATCGCACGGAACTGTTCAAGTTGGCCCGGTCGCTCGCGAACGCTGCGCCATTGCGGCTTTCAGTCCGCAGTAAGGCGGAGCGCGGATATGAATTGATCGATGACGAACCTGCGCAAGCGGCTCTCGCTGGGAAAATCACACTTCAGTCCGGCACGGACGTCACGGCAGCTTTTCGGCAAATTGCGGAATCCTGCCTCCGTCAGATCACCGCCAATTGGGAGGCGGTAAATCGTGGCGATCCGGAAGGCGTTCACCAGATGCGCGTCGGGCTCCGGCGATTACTCGCTGCTATTTCGCTCTTTTCACAGATGCTCGGCGACCGGCAAAGCGCCCTGATCAAGACGGAGCTGAAATGGCTCGCTGATGAGCTCGCTCAAGCGAGAGAACTCCACGTCTTCTCGGCTGGCATCCTCGCACGCCTGCGGAAGGCATACGCTGGCGACGATGCTTTCAAGGTTTTCGATGGAGAGGTCGGCCGGCTTCGGGCGCAAGCAGAAGCCCGAGCACGCACGGCTATCGAGACCGATAGGTTCCGCAATCTGCTTCTTGACACGGCTGAATGGATCCAAGCCGGAGACTGGATAATATCGGATGACGCATTGCGTGGCAGTCTCAAGGATCACAACATCGACGACTTTGCCCGCCAAGCGCTTTCATCACGAACCTCGAAGATCGTAAAGCGGAGCAGGAAGCTAGACGACCTTGATGCTCGCCAGCGGCACAAGCTGCGTATCGCGGCAAAAAAACTTCGCTATGGCAGCGAATTCTTCCAGAGCCTTTTCCAGAGCGAAACCTCAAAGAGACACCAGGCAAAATTTCTGCGCATCCTGGAGCGCCTGCAGGACCATCTCGGCAATCTCAACGACATTGTCGGACATACTCAGTTGTGCAGATCGATGGTCGAGGACACATCGTCCGCAGCAAATCCAAATGCCCGGCAGATTGCGTTCTTTGCAGGGGTCGTCTCGGGCACCGAAGCAGCGCGAAGTGAGAAGCTTGTGCGATCAAGCACTCATATTCATGACAAACTCGGCAAGGCAAAGCCATTCTGGGACTGATCGAAACCGCGCAAAGAGAGTCAGGCGGTTCCCAGTTTCTTCGAAACGAGCAAAAGCGTGGGGTCATCCGGATATGAATGGACGGTAAACCCCATGTTTTTCTCCAACTCGATCGCGTCGTGACTGGCTCGGCTCTCGATCGATTCAATCACCTTCAACCCCCATCTTTCAGCTTGACCGACCACGAAGGCGAGCATTTCCCAACCAATTCCATGATCCCTGTAGTCGGCGCGGATCGAAATTGCGACCTCACCACGGCCGCTCGTGCCTTCCCGTGCCAGCATGGCCGTGGCAACCGGAGTATGATTGTCTTCGAGAAAGCCGATATAGGTTTCTACCGTGCGATGGTCGACGTGGGTCATTTCATGGATCTGCTCCGGCGGCACTTGCCTCATGCCTGCCAAGAAACGGAAGTGCAAATCTTCTAGGCGCACGTGATGAAATAGCTCATCAAGGATTGCATCGTCATCCGCGCCCGCCGGCCGCACGATAATATTGAGCCCCGTACGGGAAATAAGTTTCCAGGTGTGACCAGCCATTTGCCTACTCCGATAAAAGTTCGAATGCCCCTGATAGCCACTAGATCCGGCTGCACGCGGAAATCCTTGAGCTAGCGCAAATCGACGCGAATTTAAGTGCCGCAAGCATGCAACGCGCTTGCAGCCGTCAAAATTGGAAGAGGATCATTCCTTGGACCGCGCGGGATTGATCATAAGACCCATGTAGCTGTTTGACGGGCCATCGGCGCACGGAAAAACCAAGATCTCCTACCCAAGCCGGCTCATCAATATTCCGCAGCGCACTTGATCCGGCTCAAAACGGCAACTCGCCAGCCGTCATAGACTTCAGGTGTTAGATGCCCAAGGGGTTGCATGAAAAGCGCGCCAGAACCTGCACAGCCGCCTGAACGACAGGGGATCAAAGCTGGAGCACGCGGTTGGCAAAGATCGACGAATCGCAAGTTGGCGTCGCGGTCGTTTCCAGCAAGGGCAACTTCGGTTGATCTTGGGCAGGAATCAGCGCTTGCCGAAAATGCGTGTCTCCGTGACGATGACATGGATCGATGATGATCACTTTCTCTCTACGCATATTAGTGACGGTCGTGTGGTTCGCCCTTTCGGTTGCGTCGATGACATGCCCCGTAAAGGCAGCGTTCTCATTTGTTCCAACGACCCAAGCCTCGCTCGCTCCAATGCTCGAACGGGTCCTTCCAACCGTCGTTAGCATCGTGGTGCAAGGCCAGAATGGATCGCCTCCAGACACAAATGCCTCGGATTCCCTGCCCCAACAATTCTCCGCTCTTTCCGGGGATGCCGGACAACAACGCGGGTTCGTCGCGGCAGGTGCCGGCGTCATCATCGATGCCGCGAATGGATACATCCTCACCAACAACCATGTCATCCAGAATGGGGACACAATCGAAGTCATCCTCAATGACGGCCGCACCTTCCAGGCTCAGCTCGTCGGAAACGATGCCGAAACAGATCTCGCCGTCATAAAGATCGCGGCCGACCATCTGACGGCACTGCCTTTCGGAGATTCTTCAAAACTCCGCGTCGGCGATTATGTCGTCGCGATTGGCAATCCGTTTGGGTTAGGGCAAACGGCGACGATGGGTATCGTCAGCGCACTAGGCCGGTCAGGACTGGGAAGCGGCTACGAAAATTATGTCCAGACCGATGCCTCGATCAACCCAGGCAATTCGGGCGGCCCCCTCGTCGGCCTCGATGGTAAACTCGTCGGAATCAGCAGCGCGATCATCGGGCCAAACGGTGGAAATGTCGGCATCGGCTTTGCCATTCCGGCCGCGATGGCAAAACAGATAACGGAACAGCTTGTTGCCTACGGTGAGGTACGACGCGTGCAGCTCGGGGTGGTGGTGCAGGATCTTACGCCGAATCTCGCCAAGGCGTTTCGTATCGACATACAATCGGGAGCTGTTGTGAACCAGATTTTGTCAGGTTCAGTGGCTGAAGGGGCTGGTGTTGCTGTGGGTGACATCATCACCGCGATAAACGGAGCAAGCGTGGAAAATGCGGCTCGTCTCAAGAACATCATGAGCGCGATGTCGCCGGATACTTCCGCGAAGTTGTCGATGATCCGTCACGGCAGTCCATTGACCATTACGGCTAGACTTTCCATGGAGGGAAACGCTCGCCAGACGCAGATCGCGGGGGTGGGTCATCTCGACTCAGTCATCCTCAGCGATTTCGAGACGATATCGGGAATGGGAAACAAAAAGGCGGACGGAGCCCTGGTTCTGGCGGTGGGAGAAGACAGCGGAGCGGCTGATGCCGGTCTGGCGGCGGACGACGTGATCCTGAGCGTCAATCAGCAGGTCGTTCATTCGCCAGAAGAAGTATTGGAGCTGGTACATCAATCTCCCTCCGGCTCTCTACTGCTCGGTATCTATCGTGACGGAGGCATGTATTTCCTGGCCATCCAGTGAGACGTGTATTTGCTTAGGTCAAAGCTGTTCGCGGCAACAAGCACAGAATGTGGCAACCGATATCAACCGCACCTTCTGATCGGGATCTTGAAGTGGCCGTGATAGACCGGGATGGTCCACACGCGTTTGTTTTTGCTTGCCGGCGTGCTCTCCACGGCTGGATCAAATCCGGAACGCAGGAGCGGATCGAGATTTGCCCGACGCATTGGCGAGATTGGAAGAATGAGGCTGTCCAACAAGCGGGGCGAACCTCGAATCGGCCGCACGATACTCATCAGAACCAACGACGGAAAAATCGTCCTTCATATGCCCCGAGAGCATCGGTTCACCCAGACAAAGGGCAATTATCGGCAACCGCACGGCATTTGACTTGGCGCAAGGTGACAGGCGTGCGCCAAGTCTACTGGAGGAGTGCGCTGCTTTCCTCGGAGCCGTCATGTTACAAACCAATACTGACCTGCACCCAGCCACATCGCGCAAATCCCGCCTGTCCGCTGCGGGGCATTTTGCCTGGGTCCATAAATGGTCGCTGGCGACACTTTTTGTGCTGGCGGTCGCAATTGCCTTGGCGCTTGCGCGCTGGCTGGTGGGTCCCGAAGTCGTCGTCTATCCCGTGGTCCGCGGCGATCTCGTGAAAACCGTCGTCGCCAGCGGCCATGTGGAGACGCCTTACCGCGTCGATATCGGGAGCCAGATCACCGGCACGGTAGAGGACGTGCTGGTCGACGAAGGACAAACCGTCAAGCAGGGGCAGCCGCTCATTGCCCTCGAACCCACGGAGCTCAAGGCTGCGATGGTCGAAGCGCAAGGCGCCGTCGCGCAGGCCGATGCGCGAATGCGGCAGATACGCGAACTCACCTTGCCGGCGGCCCAGGAGGCATTGAAGCAGGCGCGCGCCACACTCGTCAACGCGGAGGCAGCCTTCCAGAGGGCGGATCAGCTTTCCAGGACAGGCTTCGGCACCCAGGCGACCCTCGACGCTGCTACGAAGGATCTTGACGTCGCACATACGCAGGTCCGCACCGCGGAGTTGGAAGTCTACACCTCGCAGCCCGACGGCAGCGACTATGTGATGGCGCAAACGCAACTAGGGCAGGCGCAGGCCAATCTTGCGACCGCGCAGGCCCGCCTCGCCTATGCCACCATCAGATCACCTCGAGACGGGGTTCTCATAACCCGCAATGTCGAGCGCGGCGCCGTTGTCCAGCCAGGAAACGCGCTTCTTGTGCTTGCGCCCGCCGGCAACATCCAATTGGTGCTTCAGATCGACGAGAAGAATCTCGGCCTGCTTGAAATGGGACAGGCGGCGATAGCGTCGGCGGATGCCTATCCCAACCAGCGTTTCGATGCCGAGGTATCGTACATCAACCCATCTGTCGACATCGCGCGCGCATCTATCGAGGTGAAACTCACGGTCACAAAGCCCCCGACCTACTTGCGCCAGGACATGACAGTGTCAGTGGACATCAGCGTCGACAAGCGTACGTCAACACTCATTGTTCCGGCTCGAGTGGTGCATGATCCCACATCTGCGTCACCTTGGGTTCTTGTGGTTCGCAATGGCCGGCCGAGCGAACAGGCAGTCCGGACCGGCCTTCGGGCAAGTGACCAAGTCGAGATACTGGACGGTCTTTCGCAGGGCGACCTTGTCGTCCCGGTTGCCGCGGGTGTCAGAGCGGGCCAGCGTATCAGACCGGTGACGCCGTGAAGCGCTGGCTGACATTCGCCTGGATCGCGGCACTCAGGTTCCTGGCCGAAGGACGGATGCAGACGGGCTTTATCCTTAGCGGCATTGCCATCGGCGTTGGCGTGATCGTGTTCATGTCAGCCATGCTTACCAGTGTCCAGACCAATTTCACCAACCGGGTGCTCACCTCGCAGCCGCAGATCCAAATCGTGCCGCCCGATGAAGTCGCCCGGCCGCTAAGGCTGCACGACGATGGGGTGATCGAGGCGGCCATCGTGCAGCGGCCGACGCAGCGCATCCTGTCTGTCGATCAGTGGCAGACGATCCTTGCGACGATGCGGTCGCGCCAGGACGTGGTCATCGCGTCACCCACCGTGTCGGGCTCAGCTCTTGCGGTGCGGGGCGATGCCAGCCGCAGCATCAGCATCCTTGGGATGGAACCGGACGACTACTTCCGCATCGTGCGCGTCCCAGACTACATCACCGTCGGTGATTCCAGCCTTGGCTCCGACGATATCCTTGTCGGCGTCGATCTCGCCAACGACCTTGGGGCGACGGTCGGCGACAAGCTCAACGTGACCACGGCCGCGGGTGGCAGCCGCATCCTGACCATCCAAGGCATCTTCGACCTCGGCAGCAAAGGAGCGAATGAGCGCAACACCTATGTCGCGCTGCGAACAGCGCAAAGCCTGCTTGACCTGATCGGCGGCGTGACGACGATCGACCTAACCGTCACCGACGTCTATGCGGCCGAGACCGTCGCGCAAGATATCCAAGCCACCCTTCCCATTGAGGCTGACAGCTGGATCAAAACCAACGCCCAGTTCTTCACCGCCATCAGCGCCCAGAACCTCTCCAGTACGCTCATTCGCCTCTTCGTAGGCTTGTCGGTCGCATTCGGTATCGCGGCCGTGCTCGTGGTGTCGGTCCTCCAGCGTTCGAAGGACATCGGCATCCTGCGCGCCATGGGAAGTTCGCGCGGACAGATCCTGAGGATATTCCTCATCCAGGGTGGCGTGCTCGGCTTCCTCGGCTCGCTCGTCGGTTCCGTCCTCGGCGCTGCCGCACTGCTGGTTTGGCATCGCTATGCCCGCCAGGCTAACGGTTCGGAGTTGTTCCCTCTCGTGATCGAGCCAAGTCTCTTCTTATCATCGGCAGCACTTGCCACACTCACCGGCGTTGTAGCGGGAATTGTGCCGGCGCTGCGCGCCGCAAGCCTCGATCCGGTGGAGGCGATCCGTGGCTGATCTGCTTGCCCTCGAAGGCATTCGCAAGTCCTTCAACGTCGGCACGCCCGTCGAGACCGAAGTGCTCCACGGTATCGACCTTGCCATGCGCGCGGGAGAATTTGTGGCATTGATGGGCCCGTCCGGCTCCGGCAAGAGCACGCTTCTCAATATCATAGGGCTGCTCGACCGCCCGACTTCCGGCCGCCTGTCAATTGCGGGCGAAGACACGACGCGGCTTTCGGAGGCATCATTGACCCACCTGCGTGGCCACGCCATCGGCTTTGTCTTCCAGTACCACTATTTGATCTCAGCCTTCACCGCGCATGAAAATGTGATGATGCCGATGCTTGTCGACCATGGCCGGCCTGACGCGACGATGGCGCGACGCGCCGACGAACTCCTCGACCAGGTCGGCCTTGGGCGTTGGCGCGACAATCGGGCGATGAACATGTCCGGCGGCCAGCAGCAGCGCGTCGCCATTGCCCGCGCCCTGGTGATGAACCCTTCGCTGGTGCTCGCCGATGAACCAACGGGCAATCTCGATACCGTCTCGGCCGACGGCGTCTTCGAGTTGATGCGGCGGTTCAACAGGGAGCGTGGGACGACCTTCTTGATTGTCACACACAACCATGATCTCGCCGACCGTTGCGATCGCATGATCGAAGTCATCGACGGCCAGATTACCCAGGATCATGACAATCCGGGCGAAAAGGAGGCTACGCTGACGCAACCGTCTCCTTGAAGTCAGGCGGATGGCGAGCATGTTGTCGAAATTGCGCGCTTTGCGGTCGGTCAAGAGGACATCAGGCTCAACCGGGATTTCGACCGGACATCCGGATAGCCGGAGTTCGTGGCAAGCCCTGAGCAAATCGACGCGATTCATCGCTTACATGAGGAGCTTGCACGACCGATGAGTAAGGACTCGAAAATAAGCGCCGATGGCCCAAAATGCATCCTGGTCGGCATTCCTGCCATGGAAGTCTTCCAGACTACAGCTGCCGTCAAATACGCTATCGATCTGGCATCTGCGCATGGCGCATCGCTGTCACTGTATGTTCTCCCATCACCGTTGCCGCAACCCTTCCCTTTGACGGCAGGAACAGCTTCGACGTGGGTTGAGCAGGAGGTTGACCGGCTCGAGCGACTGTCGTCCGCGACATTGCACGGCGCCAGCGAGCTCATTTCCCGGGCGAATGTCGACCTTGTCGCGGAGCAGGCACATTCGCCCTTCGAGCGGCGAGACGCCCGCTTTGTCCAGTTAGCTCGGGTCCACGACCTGACCGTGCTGGATGCTGCGGATGCAGCTGATGAGTTAGCGCGAAATGCTATTGAGGACGCGCTTTTCGACAGCGGCCGCCCCGTTATTGTCGTCCCGCCATCCGGCGTTTTTTCCGCTTCGGGCAGAATGGCGATTGCCTGGGACGGAAGCGCGCGCGCCGCGCGTGCAGTGAAGGACGCCCTTGGCCTTCTGGCCACGGCGAAGTCGGTCGTTGCGGTGACCGTGACCAATGAGAAGGATCTGTCACGCATGGCGCCAGGCGCTGACCTGTCGACCTATCTCGCGCGGCACGACATAACATGCAGACTCGCAACCCTTGCCGAAGGGAAAGGCGATGTTGGAGCACGGATAAGATCATTTGCCGCCGACGAGGACGTCGACATGATTGTCATGGGGGCCTTCGTGCATTCCCGCTTTCGCGAGGCCATCCTTGGCGGTGCGACGAGATCACTTCTCGACAACTGTTCCGTTCCGATCCTCATGGCGCACTAGCCCGGTAGCGGGGCGCCTTCGGAGTTGCGAGATGCCCACCTAGGGACGCATCATGATCTTCCTGCTGTCCAGTCCCGGATAGGATAGCGGAGAGCGGCACGGCATTCTGCTTCCTCGGAATCAGTCATGACGGCCTCCGGCTCCATTCCACGAAGATGGCGAGGTCTTGCAGGACGCGCCAGCCCAATGCTCGAGTACCATACCGATCATCTCCAACGAGGTGCCCCGGGGTGGCGCTCTCGCCCACTTTGTTGACCGATGTAGCTATAGCTGAACGAACTGGGAAATGGTGTAGGAGTGGCGTGGGGTATGCAAGACTTATGAATCTAAGGCAGCCTACCGGCATGTCCTCTCTGTAAGTCACTAATATTTATTAAGAAATTTGGTAGCGGGAGAGGGACTTGAACCCCCGACCCCAGGATTATGATTCCCGTGCTCTAACCAACTGAGCTACCCCGCCAGGGCGGCGAAAGGCCCGAAATCCACCTTAAATCGAAAGGCATTTCGAGGCGTTCGCCAAGGTCGCGCGGATATAAGGTTGGGAGGGCGAGCCTGTCAAGCTTCGAAGCATTCCTTATCGCCGCATATTCTCATTGCCGAAAAAAGCTTTGCCGCGTGGACATTTGGTTGCAACCGCCGGGGTTGAGTTCGAAGGGGCACGTCGCTATGTCTCGGCCAAGAGTTTTTAGAGTTGAAACAGATGAAGCCGCGCATTGCAGTCCTCGGTTGCGGATACTGGGGCAGCAACCATATCCGCACCCTCAAGGCGCTTGGCGCGCTGTACGCGGTTTCCGACGTCAACCGGGCGCGAGCCGAAGGCTTTGCCAGCGAACAGGATTGCCTGGCGATCGATCCCGACCAGCTGTTTGGCCGGGACGATATCGACGCCATCGTCATGGCCTTGCCGCCGCAGTTCCATGCCGACCTTTCCGTGCGCGCCGCCGAAAGCGGCAAGGACCTGCTGGTGGAAAAGCCGATCGCGCTGACGGTGCCGGATGCCGAGCGTGCGGTGCAGGCGGCGAAGGACAATGGTCGCGTCTTCATGGTTGGCCATGTCCTGCGTTTCCATCCCGCCTTCGAGACGCTGAAGGGGCTGATCGACAATGGCGAGCTCGGTGAGGTCCGCTACATACATTCGCACCGGCTCGGCCTTGGCAAGTTCCACACCGAGAACGATGCGCTGTGGGATCTGGCGCCGCATGATTTGTCGATGATCCTGGCCATAACCGGCACCGAGCCGATCGAGGTGCGCGGCGAGGGCGCCGCACTCCTCGACAATCTCAGCGACTTCGCGCATCTGCACATGCGCTTCCCCAACGGCCTGCGCAGCCATCTTTTCACCTCGCGGCTCAATCCCTACCGCGAGCGGCGTCTGACCGTGGTCGGCACCAAGGCGATGGCGGTGTTCGACGATGTCGAGCCGTGGGAGCGCAAGCTTGCCGTCTACCGCCACGCGGTCTGGCAGGACAGCGGCCAATGGGCGTTCACCACCAACGAGCCATCCTATGTCGCGGTCGCGCAAGGCATGCCGCTGACGCGCGAGCTGGAGCATTTCATCCACTGCATCGAGACGCGGTCCGAACCGCGTACCAGCGGCGAGGAAGCGATCAGGGTGCTGCGCATCCTGACGGCGGGAACGGTCACCCACACCAAATCGAAAGACTGAGAAGGCGCCGGCCGTCTATTCGGCGGGAATTCGCGCCGGCCTTGCCGCCAGCCTCGTCAGCATGGCCTCGGCCTCGGCGCCACGCTCGGAGCGCTCGATGAAACCGCCGCCGAAGATGCGGGCTTCGTTGCCGTCATCGGAATAGAGCACGCACGCCTGTCCGGGCGCGATGCCGGATTCGCCGTCCGCCAATTCGACTGATGTCACGCCTGCCTCATGGCGCAGCACCGCTGGACGCGGCGGCCTGGTGGAGCGCACCTTGGCGAACAGTTCGATGCCGCCGGCGGGCACATTGGCGAGCGGGCCGTCGCCAAGCCAGTTCATGTTGCGCAGATAGATCTTGTGCGTCTCCAGCGCCTCGCGCGGGCCGACCACGACGCGGGCCCGTTCGGCGTCGAGATGGACGACATAAAGCGGCTCGCCGGAGGCGATGCCGATGCCGCGGCGCTGGCCGATCGTGTAGCGCAGGATGCCTTCATGGCGGCCGAGCACGCGGCCATCGATGTGCACGATGTCGCCCGGATTGGCGGCGGACGGCTTCAGCTTGGCGATGATATCGGAATATTTGCCCTGCGGCACGAAGCAGATGTCCTGGCTGTCCTGCTTGGCGGCCACCGTCAGCCCCATCTCCTCGGCAATCGCGCGAACCTGCGGCTTCGACAGGCCGCCCAGGGGAAAGCGCAGATAGTCGATCTGCGCCTGCGTGGTGGCAAACAGGAAATAGCTCTGGTCGCGATCGGCATCGACCGGCCGGTAGAGCGCGCGGTGGGCGCCATTGGCGCCGGAGCGGATATAGTGGCCGGTGGCGAGGGCGTCGGCGCCAAGCTCCTTGGCGGTGGCCAGGAGATCGGCGAACTTCACCGTCTGGTTGCAGGAGACGCAAGGAATGGGGGTCTCGCCGGCGACATAGCTCTCGGCGAAGGGGTCGATGACCGCCTTGCGGAAACGCTCCTCATAGTCGAGCACATAGTGGGGAATGCCCAACGTCTCCGAGACGCGGCGGGCATCGTCGATGTCCTGTCCGGCGCAGCATGAGCCAGCCCGGTGTGTCGCCGCGCCGTGGTCGTAAAGCTGCAAGGTGACGCCGACGACATCATAGCCCTCGCGCTTCAACAGGCCGGCGACCACGGACGAATCCACGCCGCCCGACATGGCGACGACGATGCGGGTGTTTTCGGGACGTCCGGGAAGGTCGAGACTGTTCATGATGCTTTCATTCTGCGCGGCGTCTGAATGCCAATGTCGAGAATATAGGTCAAGCTTTCCCACGACGCCAGCTTGCACGCCGATTCACGGATTGCTGACGATCCGCCATCCGTCGGATTTTTCCCAACCAATTCAAGGCTTCGAGCCCGATGTTTCAAATGCCTGCGAAAAGACTAACGCGCCGTTCACGATCCTTACCTAGTCATTAGGGTCTGCTTAGGCAATTTTTAAAGCTGTGGCGGTAACGTGGCGGGGATTGGGTCTTTGAGTTTTTTGTAGAGAGTACGATGACCGATCTGGTTAGACCTAGAGTCAAGTATGTTATTGGGCCTGACGGCAGCCCTCTTACGATTGCCGATCTGCCGCCGACGAACACGCGTCGCTGGGTTATCCGGCGCAAGGCGGAAGTGGTCGCGGCGGTGCGCGGCGGGCTTTTGAGCCTTGAAGAGGCATGCCAGCGCTACAAGCTGACCACCGAGGAATTCCTGTCCTGGCAGGCGTCGATCGACGAATATGGCCTTGCCGGGCTGCGCACCACGCGCATCCAGCAATACCGGCACTAGAGCCGGCCTGGCACAGTCAAAGGGCGCGGTACTCCGCGCCCTTTTGCTTTTCCAGACAGGTTCCTGGTCCTGAGGCAATTTCCCGCGGTCAGACCGTTAGCGCCACCTTGCCGATCGGTCTGGTGGCGAGAAAGGCGTTAGCGGTCGCGCGCTGGCCTGTGCCCCCGGTTGTGTCGTTCAGGTTCAGCAAGGACACCAGCACACCCCATTCGTGATGACCTTCAGAAAGTGTTCTGCGTGCTCGCCGCCGATTGGGCCCAGCACCAGATCGATGTCGCTGATCCGGCTGGTAAAATCGCGCCATCGACCGGATTGATGCCGGCGGCCTTGACGCGAACCAGCGCTTCACTAGCCTTTGCCGTCGGGTCGGGCTGATCGGCAATGACAAGGACGTCTGGTCCGCCGACGGAATTCTGGATAACGGCACGCGTGGGATTTCTCTCGCTTGGTTGCTGCCGCTATCATCTGCCCGCAAGCTCGAAGGCATCACGCCCAAGACGCTGACGCAGACGCTGCGCGTGCTGGAGCGTGACGGCCTGGGGCGGCGTGGGATCTTCCCGGTCATTCCGCCGCGCGTCGAATATGAATTGACCGAACTCGGCCAGGACCTGGCGGGACTGCTCACCCAGATCAGGGCCTGGGCGGAACAGCATGCCCCAGACATCAAGGATGCGCGAGCCAGGGCGATTGCGGCAAATGAAGGCGAATGGGCCGCCTAGGGCAGCTCGCCGCATTATTTCTTGTTTTTACGCAAGTCCGTACGGAAAACCGCCAGGCACTTTCCTGGAATTGCTCCAGCTGCGCGCCCGCGGGCACGCCGACGATCTCGGCCTGTTCAACCGATCATGGCACTGCGGCCGCCGATCTCGGCTTCGCGAATCTTGGTGTCACGCGATTCCAGCATTTCGGCCTTGGAAAGCTCCGCTTCAGCTTCGCCGAGTAGTGATTCGGCAGCGCTTCGCTGTTGCGCGAGGTCGCTTTGCGAATTTCTGAGGTTGTCGCGGCGCAAGCGTGCCGCCTTGGCGAAGGTCGGATAGGCGAAATGATTGATGTCGGTGATGCCGGCTTTCTTTTCCTCGGCGGTGATTTGAAGCTCCAGTTCGACGGCCATGCGTTCGAACTCGGCGATCATCATGTCGAGTTGCAGCAGCTGCCGCCGCTTCTCATTCACCTGAAACTGTTTCAGCCGAACGAGGTTTTCACGTGACTTCATGATTCGGTACTCCCGGAAACGCACACCCGCACATATCGTCCAAACCACCTGGAAACGCCCAGGCGTTGCCCGTGTCCACCGGCTTTCCCCGAACTATGGGAAACAAAACCCTAAAGTTTTTTGCCGACGGTAACCATTCGTTTACGGGCATTGTTAATCATACGGGTCAGGGCTTAAGGCCGGGTAAAAATTCCGGTCGCCGAAGCGAAGGCGCGTCGATGAGTCCCTGGAGTCGCTTAGTCCAGGTTATTAATGTGTTGCATTAGGAATTTGGGTCTGGGATTCGTTATTAGATTCAAGAGGGTGTAGAAAGGGGTTAAAAAATCTGATACCGTCATGGACGGGAAATTAGGTTTTGTTAACCATTCGATGGCAGCCTCTGCACAAGGCAACCACTGCTCCGGGGCAGGACGGGTCGTGAAATGGTCCGGCAGCAGAAAAGGGGAATGAAATGCGTGTTCTGCTGATAGAAGATGACAGTGCAACCGCACAAAGCATCGAACTGATGCTGAAATCGGAAAGTTTCAATGTCTATACGACGGACCTCGGCGAAGAGGGTGTCGATCTGGGCAAACTCTACGACTACGACATCATCCTTCTCGATCTCAACCTACCCGATATGTCCGGCTACGAGGTCTTGAGAACGCTTCGTCTCTCCAAGGTGAAGACGCCTATCCTCATCCTCTCCGGCATGGCCGGCATCGAGGACAAGGTTCGCGGCCTGGGCTTCGGTGCCGACGACTACATGACGAAGCCGTTCCACAAGGACGAGCTGGTGGCGCGCATCCACGCCATCGTGCGGCGCTCCAAGGGCCACGCCCAGTCGGTCATCACCACCGGTGACCTGGTGGTCAACCTCGACGCCAAGACCGTTGAGGTCGGCGGCCAGCGCGTGCACCTGACCGGCAAGGAATACCAGATGCTGGAGCTGCTCTCGCTGCGCAAGGGCACCACGCTCACCAAGGAAATGTTCCTCAACCATCTCTATGGCGGCATGGACGAGCCGGAGCTGAAGATCATCGACGTCTTCATCTGCAAGCTGCGCAAGAAGCTCGACGCCGCGTCCGGTGGCCAGAACTACATCGAGACGGTCTGGGGCCGCGGCTATGTGCTGCGTGAACCCGAGGACATCCGCGTCAGCGCCTGAGCCACCCGACTGTTGTCGTCTTCGACAAAAAACCCGGCTTCGGCCGGGTTTTTGCGTCAGCGGTCAGCAATGGCGGTGGCTGCCGGAGCAATTCCAGGAAGGCGTGACACGGTTTTCCGTCCGGATTTGCGTGCAAGACAATGAGATAGAGCGGTTCGGTGTTTCCATGAAACGGTGAACCGTTCCGGCGTCTCAGGCTGCGATCTTAAGGGTGCGAAAGCGCTCGAGCAGCTGCGGGCGATTGAACGGCTTCAGGAGATAGCCCTGGGCGCCTGCGCGCTTGGCCCGCATGATCGACGCGATATCGAGTTCGACCAGCGAGATCAGGATCTGCGGCTTTATCGGACTCTCCATGGCGCGTACGCGGCGGATGAGGTCAACCGCCTGGACGTCCGGCAGGGCACCGTCGACCACGATGATGTCGGGCATGTCGGCGGCGCACATCTCCAGTGCATCAAGCCCGCTGGCCGCTTCGATGACCATCATGTCGGAACCGCCCAGGATGCGTTTTGCAACCTTCCTGATGACGCTTGAATCGTCGACGAACATGCAGCGTTTCATTCCGGGTCCTCTTTGCCCTTGGGCAATCCGGTCGTGCGGGGCATCTGCTGCGCACCCTAGACCAATCTGGTAAAGAACCCGGAAAGCCATTGGGTAAAATTTTTGCAAAGATGCGTTTGAGAGGCTTTTTCTTTGCGGATGCTTCGATGGCGCTTCCGGCTGAGCCATCACGACAATATTACGCCGCTGAAATACTTTGCTCTGTCGACAAGCTGCTCAGGCTGCCGAAAGTACGATTTCTTCCGCCGTCGCGTGGATCGATATCGTCATGCCGGCCTCGCGGGCCAGAAGCAGTGTATAGTAGGGCTGCACCGAATGCGCATCGATCGGCTCTTCCGGCTTGTGGCCGGAATGCAGTTCGAGGAATTTCGGCGGCACGCGCAGCATCGGGCCGCTTGCCGACAGGGAAATGCGCGGCTCGGTTTCGAGATTCTCGAGGGTGACGACCAGCTTGCCGCCACGCGGAATGGCGGCATTGGCGACCAGGATCAGGTTGAGCAGCAGCTTGACCTTGTTCTTGGGCAGCAGCGCGCGGGCCCCGTTCCAGGTCAGTTCCGGCTTTTCATTCTTGAGGAAGGCGATCGCCACCGCTTCGGCGTCGCCGGTGTCGATCAGCATGCCGGCAGAACCGGCCGCGCCGAAGGCGATACGGGCGAACTGCAGCCTGGCCGAAGCGTTCATGGCGCTCTGGCGGATGAGCCGCATGGCGTCTTCGTCGGCGCCGCCCTCGTCAAGCAGTTCGAGCCCGTTGTTGATCGCGCCGACCGGCGAGATGATGTCGTGGCACACGCGGCTGCACAGAAGCGCCGCCAGGTCAGGCGCGGAAAGGGTGAACAGATCGGCCATCGGTGAAAATCCCTGCAAAATTCCACAATTCGTGGCCGAGCGATTGATTATCGCGCCTGCGCACACGAATCATGCTCCAACCCGAGGCTTTCTGAATACACAGCACTCGTAGGTACAGCAACAAACCCAAAATTGTCGTCTGGCAAATGGCGTGTTCGCGCAGGCCGCCGGCGCCGCGCGACCCCAAAGCCAGCCTTCGAACCGCCATCTTCCTGTGGGAGTTAATGGTTGAAAAAGAATTACGGCATAGTTTGCCCCTAACTGTCATCCTTAACGGCCGCCTAAAGAGCCGGACCGGATGCGAGGCGTCGGCGAAAGTGCTCCATGACGGAGATTGGAAGCATGTTTTCCCGATTCTATGACCGGAGTGTACTCCGTGTCTTCTCAATGGCGATCACGCTCATCGGCGTCCTCGTCTTCTCGACTTCAGCCCTGCGGGCCCAGGAATATACCGCTCAGGAGATTGTCGATTCCGGTCACAAGTTCTTCGGCGCGACATCGGGCGGGCTCGCCACGGTCGTGGAGAAGATCTTCGCCTCCTACGGCCTGCCCAATGGCTATCTCCTCGGTGAGGAGGGGTCGGGTGCGCTGATCGGCGGCCTGACCTATGGCGAAGGCACGCTCTACACCAAGAATGCCGGCGACCACAAAGTGTTCTGGCAAGGCCCGTCGCTGGGCTGGGATTTCGGCGGCGAGGGGTCCCGGGTGATGATGCTGGTCTACAATCTCGACGATGTCGGCAACCTCTACAACCGCTATGGCGGCGTGGCCGGTTCGGCCTATGTGGTGGCGGGTGTCGGCTTCAATGTGCTGAAGAACAACAATGTGCTTCTGGTGCCGATCCGCACCGGTGTCGGCGCCCGGCTCGGCGTCAATCTCGGCTACCTGAAGCTGACCGAGCGGGCGACCTGGAATCCGTTCTGATTCCAGTCCGCCGTGACCGCAATGCCGGCTTTTCCGTGGGAATTGTAGGTCGGTGATGATGCATGCGCCGCGGCAGGCTCTTGCCGCAGCGCCGGATTTCCGCCATGCCAGTATGATGCGGTCCAGTCCAGGTGGTTGCCGCCGATAGCGGGTTGTCTTTTGGTTCAGTCGGTCCTGTTCTTTGCCCTCGGCTTTCTCTGCGCCGGCTTTCTGGCGCTGATCGTGGCCCCGGCTGTCTGGCGGCGAGCGGTCTCCCTGACCCGCAGGCGCATCGAGGCCTCTATCCCGCTGACGCAGGCCGAGATCCAGGCCGACAAGGACCGGATCAGGGCCGAGTACGCCATGTCGACGCGCCGCCTCGAGATGAACGTCAAGGCGTTGCGCGAAAAGGCGGCGGAACAACTCGTCGAGATCAATCGCGGCCGCGAGGCGTTGAAGGGGCTGGCGGTCGAGCGCACGGACAAGAATCACGCGCTCGCGGAACTTGGCGCCAAAAACGAAGCATTGCGGCAGCGTGAAGAGGAGCTGCACCAGCTTTCTGAGCGGCTCAAGGAAACCGAACGCAAGCTGGAGAAGCGGGCGCTCGAACTCGAAAAGCTGGAGCACATGTACGACGACGCCAGTTTTTCCTCCAGCAGCCGGCAAATCGAGCTCGTGGCGCGCGAGTCCGAATTGCAGAAGCTCGCCAGCGACATCTCGCTGCTGCGCGGCCAGCGCAAGGAAGCCGACCGGCGCCATCAGGAAATCGCGGCCGAAAGCAAGGCCGCGCGCGATGCCCTGAAGGCGGAGAAGAAAAGGGCGGCCGAACTCGACAAGAAGGTCGAACGGCTGCTGGCGACGCTCGCCGACCGCGAGGACAAGCTCGACCGGCGCGAGAAGGAACTGGTGCGGCTGCGCGAAAAGGCGAAGGCCGAGGACGGCGCACCGGCCTTGCGGCTGGTCGGCAGGCCGGATGAAGCGGGAAGGGATGACGAGGCCGCGAGGCGCGACGACCTGGACCAGGCGATCGCCAAGCTCGACAGCGATCGCGAACGGCTGGAGGCCAGGTTGACGGCGCTGGCGCGCGAGAACAAGCGGCTCAAGGCGGATCTCGGCGCCGTGGCATCGTCGGGTTCGGCGAATGGCAGCGCCGCGCTGCGCGAGCAGATGAACGAGTTGGCGGCTGAAGTCGTCCACCTGACGGCCAAGCTCGAGGGACCTGATTCGCCGATCGCAAAAGCGCTGGCGGGCCCGCAGGACGGCCGATCCGACGGCGGCGACCTCAGTCTCGCCGACCGCGTGCGGGCGTTGCAGAAAGCGGCCACGAACTGAAGTGGCCGCAGTGCCACCGTCGTGCTCTTGCTGCGCTAATGATGTGAGAAATGATGCAGGGCGATGGCCGAGGCGGCGGCGACGTTCAGGCTGTCGAAGCCTTTCGACATTGTGATCCGCACGGTCTGCAGGCTGGCTAGCAGGTTTTCGGGCAGGCCTTCGCCCTCGGTGCCGAGATAGAGCGCCAGGCGTTCGGCCGGCCTTGCATCGCGTATGTCGGTTCGCCCGCGCGGCGACAGGGCGAATTGTTCAAAACCCCGTTCGGCGAGCGTTGCGACAAAGCCAGGGGCATCGGTGAAGGATGCGAACGGGATCTTGAGCGCGGCGCCGACAGAAACGCGAATTGCCTTGCGGTATAGCGGATCGCAGCATGTCGCGTCCATCAGCACCGCATCGGCGCCGAAGGCGGCGGCATTGCGAAAGATCGAACCCATATTGTCGTGGTTGGCGATGCCGACCAGCACCACCACCAGGGCCCGGTCGGGCAAGGCATCCAGCAATGGCCCGGTCGCTTGCGGCGGCTCCTTGCGGCCGATGGCCAGGATGCCGCGATGCATGTGGAAGCCGGCGATCGCGTCCATCACCGCACTGGTGACGACATAGACCGGCAGGTTCGCCGGCGCCTTGTACAGGATGTCGCCCAGGCCGCCGAGCCGGTTTTCCAGGACCAGGATGGATTCGGCGCCGAAGCGGCCAGACGACAGGAGCAGGTCGAGCACCACCTTGCCTTCGGCGACGAAACGCCCATGCCTGCCGGCGAGATCGCGTTCGCGGATATCAAGATAGGCGGCGACCCTGGGATCGCCCGGGTCTTCGATGCGAATTGGGTCCATATCCTCCGCTCAAATATCGAGAGCGTGGTTTGTGCGTCGAGGAAGACGCGCAGGCCACGTTCCGGAAATCGTCAGCGAGGTAGACGGCCGCGGCCGCGTCCGGTCAAGTGCCGGCGCGGCGCAATCTCTGCGCCATCTGGGACAGATCCTCCTTGCCGCCGCCGAAAATACCATCCAGCACGACAAGCAACTCGCGCACCGCATCGGAGTTGCAGGAGTAGTAGATCATCTGGCGGTCGCGGCGGGTTTCCACAAGGTCAAGCGCCCGCAACTTGGCCAGATGCTGCGAGAGGGCGGATTGGCTGAGCATCACCTTTTCGGCGATAGCGCCGACCGACATTTCACCGTCGATCAGATGGCTCATGATCAATAGCCGTTTTTCGTTGCCCATCAGCATCAGAAATTCGGCAGCCGATTCGGCGTTGGCGATTAGCTTTGTCGAGACCATGAATGCCCCATGCTGTTTGCTCATCAAGGCGCCATGGGGGCAATGGTGCCTGAATCCATAAATCCACTAGCGAAAGGCCACCGACGAGTCAGCGCCCTTCACGAAGGGTAGAACATTTCTTTCAAATCTCAAGTGTTGCTTTCGATCAAATGCAATTAAGTTTCGTTGGTTGCCTGCCCGGCAGCAGCCCGGCCGCTCCTGGCCATGGCGACCAGAATGGGTCGCAGGTCCTGTGCTGCCACCAGGGGTTGCGGAAAGAATACCCGGCAAACATTGTCTTTCGACACCAAATCCATGCCATCGGCGTCCAAACCCGCGATGCTCCAGCCGTCGCCAGATGCCCCGGCATAATGATGCGCATAAACCGCGATCGCGTCGAGATGATCCGCGTTCATGTGCTCGATGGCGGATTGTTCGCTCGCCGCAAGCTCTTCGACGACGGGCCCGCCGGTGACGAGATCGGAGCGATCGAGCAGATAGGCCTTGCCGAAACCGCCATTGAGGCTGGCGCGCTCCGGCTCGAGGCGAAAGATCGAGAAGTCGCCAAGCGCGGCATAGAGGCTCGCCTTGGGATTGCGGTTGAGATAGCGGCGCTCGGCACGAGCATGCGCGTCAGAGCCGCGGTCCAGCCGCGACGCCCGGCAGATCAGAGTCAGGCGCGGATGCGCCAGCGGGTCGCCCTTGCCGGGCTCGCCGAGCAGCAGGGAACAGCGGGGATCGGCAAGGATGGCAGGCGTATGCGCCGAAAGCATCGAGACCAGGATCAGCGGCACGCCGTCGATGTCGGTGGCGACACCGACCCGGCTTGCCAGCGGCGACCCGGTCTGCACCTCCAGCACCGCCAGTGCGCCGAAGCGGGCACTGCGCAGAAGTGTTTTCGCCAATCGGATTGCCTCGGCGTCGGTGTCGCGGATCACATCCTTCTTTCGGTCGTCCAAGGTTCTCGCCCTGCTAAGTTGATTTTTCTATTCCACTTATCAGACGATGATGCCGCTCTTGGCAAGCGTTCCATGCATGTCGCCATTCTAAAACCGCCCGGCACCCGCGACTCGAGGCCGTGGGCAGGCTCTTGGGCGACATGCATTACCTCGGCGCCATGCGGATGGCGCCGTCGAGGCGGATGGTTTCGCCGTTCAGCATCTGGTTTTCTATGATGTGCATGGCAAGGGCGGCATATTCGGATGGTTCGCCGAGGCGGGACGGGAAAGGCACGGCGGCGCCCAGGGAGTCCTGCACGTCCTGCGGCATGCCGGCCATCATCGGGGTCTTGAAGATGCCGGGCGCGATGGTGCAGACCCGAATGCCGGAACGGGCAAGGTCGCGCGCCACCGGCAGTGTCATGCCGACCACGCCGCCCTTTGAGGCGGAGTACGCGGCCTGGCCGATCTGGCCGTCATAGGCGGCGACCGAAGCGGTGTTGACGATGACGCCACGCTCGCCACCCTGCAGCGGCTCGAGCCTGGCGGCGCGGTCGGCGACGAGGCGGATCATGTTGAAGGTGCCGATCAGGTTGACCTCGATCACCTTGCGGTATTGGTCGAGCGGATGGGGCCCATCCTTGCCGATCGTCTTCACGCCAATGGCGATGCCGGCGCAATTGACCAGGATGCGCGGCTCGCCCAGCTTGCTTGCCGTCTCGGCGACGGCTGAGGCGCCACTGTCGGCGCTGCTGACGTCGCATTGCACGGCAATGCCGGCGATGTCGGCCGCGACCTTGGCGGCGCGATCGATGCCGACGTCGAAGATGGCGACGCGAGCGCCCTTGGCGGCAAGCGCACGCGCCGTTGCCTCGCCAAGGCCGGAGCCGCCACCGGTCACGATCGCGATCTGGCCGTTCGGATTCATGGCGTCATCCTTTCCTAAAAGCGGTTCAATTCCCGTGGGAAACCGTTTCACATTTTTCCTGGAATTGCTCCAGGAGGACACGACGGATCAGGCCTAGATCGAGGGGCCAGGTCAAGCCATCGCCTAGACGTGCTCGGCGACCCTGGCCTGGCTGGCATGACCGACCTCGCCCGTGAGCCTGGCAACCGCGCCCGGCGTGATCTCGTGCGACAAAAGGCGGTCGAGGTCGACGGGACGCGGCATCGAGATCTGGCCGCGCGGGATGCGCTTGAAGCCGAGCGGCCCGTAATAGGGTTCGTCGCCGACCAGTATGACGGCCGGTGCCCCGGACTTTGCGGCGGCCTCCAGTGCGATCGCCACCAGCCGGCGGCCGATGCCGAGATTCTTGAAGGCCGGCCGCACGGCAAGCGGCCCGAGCATCAGCGCGCGGCCGGCACCGGCGGCAATGCGGGTCATGCGCACCGAGGCGACGACGATATCGCCGTCGACCGCGACGAAGGACAACCCACGCTCGTGGCCGCCGGCTTCGCGGATCTTGTAGGCGGCAAGCACGAAACGGCCAGGCCCGAAGGCCTCGTCATTGATGGCTTCGATTTCAGGGTCGTGCGCCGGAGTTTCCGGCAGGTATTTCACGTCGGCAAGGCTCATGGTCTTTGCGTTCCGGTAGAGGAGGAAAGGTTGCTGCGAACGGCAGCATTCGCCAGTCAGCGCTTCAAGCGCGGGCGCCCTTTCGTCGTCGGTCAAACCGGATCAAAGCAAAGTCGAACATGCGGAGTGTCCGCTAGCATCAATTTTCGGCCGCCGCAATCGGCGCCTTCGCTGGCCCTATCGATTGACAATCTGTTCAGCCCTGAATGATTTCCGGCCTGCCGCATCGCGCTCTACATGAGGTGGAAACGCGAAAGGACATCCCATGGGATTGCTGGTCGACGGCAAATGGCAGGACCGCTGGTACGGCACCAAGGAAAGCGGCGGCAAGTTCGTGCGGCCGCAATCGCAATGGCGCGACTGGATCACGCGCGACGGAACGCCCGCCGGAGACCGCGGCCGCGGTTTCAAGGCCGAGCCCGGCCGTTATCACCTGTATGTCTCGCTCGCCTGTCCGTGGGCGCACCGGACGCTGATCTTTCGCGCGCTGAAGAAGCTCGAGGGGATTATCTCGGTCTCGGTTGTGCATCATTTCATGGGCGCGAATGGCTGGACGTTTCTCGCCGAAGACGGAGCCACCGGCGACACGCTCTACGGCCTCGATTTCCTGCACGAGATCTATACCAAGGCGGATCCAGCCTATTCGGGCCGGGTGACGGTGCCGGTGCTGTGGGACAAAAAGGAGCAGACCATCGTCTCCAATGAGTCTTCCGAAATCATCCGGATGCTCAACTCAGCCTTCGACGAATGGGGTGACGCCAGCCTCGATTTCTATCCTGAAGCGTTGCGGGGCGAGATCGATGCGATCAACGCGCTGGTCTATCCCGCCATCAACAACGGTGTCTACCGCGCGGGCTTCGCCACCACGCAGGCGGCCTACGAGGAAGCCTTCGGCGAGCTGTTCTCGGCGCTCGACACTCTGGAGGATCGCCTTTCCAGGCAACGCTATCTGGTGGGCGATCGCATCACCGAGGCCGACTGGCGGCTGTTCACCACGCTGGTGCGTTTCGACCCGGTCTATGTCGGCCATTTCAAGTGCAATTTGCGCCGCATCGCCGACTATCCGAACCTGTCGAACTATTTGCGCGACCTCTATCAGGTGCCTGGTGTCGCCGGCACGGTGAACCTGCATCACATCAAGGCGCATTATTACGGCAGTCATGAAACGATCAATCCGACACGGATCGTGCCGGTAGGGCCGGAACTGGACTATGCCGCGCCGCATGACCGGGCCCGGTTCGGGGAGCTGGCCTGATCTACCAGTGGGGCGATGTCGGCTCATCCCGAAAAACCTCGGCGATCCGCCGGAGCGTCGCTGGCGTCGTGCCTTCCGGCAAGCGATCCAGCGGGAAGAAACCGGCTTCGGCGATCTCGTGGTCCGGCTGCTTCGGTGCCGTCTGGCTGAAATGCTCGATCAGGTACAAACCGACATGGTCGCGGCGGCTGGAGCGGCGGTTGAAATGCATCGATTTGAGAACCGGCGGCGCGGTCAGCGCGATGTTGCCTTCCTCGGCGAGTTCCCGCGCCAATGCTTCGGCCAGCGTTTCGCCTGTTTCGACGCCGCCGCCGGGAAGCTGCCAGCCCGGCACATAGGTATGTCGGATGAGGAAAACCGAATTGTTGGCGGCGTCATGGATGAGGCCGCGCACGCCGAGCGTCATTGGCCGCCGCAGCACGAAATAGAGATGGAACAGTCTGGCGCGCAGCCCCGGCCAACCGGTCTGGCGGAAGGCATCTTCCGGATTTGCCATCAGGTGCGAAACCCTGGGTGATAAGGAAACCTTGAGTGGAAAGCGGGACGCTGGTCGCCTATGAGGGATGGATGTTCAGGCTCGCGCATATTTCCGATGTCCATCTGGGGCCGCTCCCCGATGTATCCTATCGCGATCTCGCCTCCAAGCGCGTGCTCGGCTACGTCAACTGGCAGCGCAACCGCCGCCGTCACATGCACGATGCTGTCATCGATGCCATCACCGCCGATATCAAGGCGCAGAACCCCGACCATCTCGCGGTCACCGGCGACTTGGTCAATCTGGCGCTCGACGGCGAGATCGAGATGGCCAAACACTGGCTGGAGACGCTGGGATCGCCGCATGATGTTTCGGTGGTTCCGGGAAACCACGACGCCTACGTGCCTGGCGCCTTCGACAAGGTCTGCCGCGCATGGGCGGCCTGGATGAGCGGCGACGGCGTCAACGCACCGGTCGACCGCAACGCATTTCCCTATCTGCGCGTGCGCGGCAATGTCGCGCTGATCGGCGTCTCGACGGCGCGTGCCACGGCTCCCTTCATGGCCAACGGCTTCTTCATGGAGGGGCAGGCGGAGCGGCTCGGCAAGATCCTTCGCGACACGGCCGCGCAAGGCCTGTTTCGCGCGATCATGATCCACCATCCGCCGGTGCGCGGCGCCGTCTCGCAGCACAAGCGCCTGTTCGGCATCGCCCGCTTCCACAAGATCATCCGCCGGCACGGCGCGGAGCTCGTCCTGCACGGACATTCGCATCTACCCTCACTGTTCCAGATCGGTCCGCGCGACGCCAAGGTTCCGGTGGTCGGCGTCGCCGCCGCCGGTCAGGCGCCGGGAGGCAAGCATCCGGCGGCACAGTACAATCTGTTCGACATCGATGGCGAAAAGGGCAATTGGCGGATCCGCCTGACGCGGCGCGGCCTGACCGGGCCTGCGATACCGCCTACCGATCTGCAGACCATGGAACTGGGTGTGGAGGCCAGCGCTTCTATTGCCGCAGGCTGAACACCATAGCCACGAGGCGGTCCCAGAACAGGGCAACCGACACCGCCAGGCCGACCAGGGCGCCGGCAGCGATCAGGCCAAGGCCTGACAGGAAGGCCGACCAGCCCTTGCCGCGCGTCGTCGAGCGCAGCGGCGGCTCGGCTTCCGTCACCTGGGCGCGCTTCATGCCGGCGACGGCCGGTTCGACCCCGCCTTCCATCATCCTCTGCCGCTCGACGATGCGCTCGGCGACATAGCGAGTCACGGAATCGGCAATCGGCTTCATCTCGGTCGATTCGGCAAGCACCACGCGGCCAATGCGAGTGTCCTTGAGGAAGCGGTAGGTGCGGCGGTCGCGGCCCATCGCGACATGGCTGACGGCATCGATCCACAGGCGCGGTTGTAGCCCGGAGGAAACGACGAAATCGAAATTGTCCATGTCGGCGGGCACGTCGGCGAAGACAGGCGCAAGTTCAGCTGCCAGGAGATCGAGGCGCATGCGATGCGCCTCGCGCATGTCGATGACGACATCGTCGCGGTCGGCGAAGGCGTTCTTCACATCACGGATTGCATCGGACAGTTTTCTCGACGGATCGATCTTTTCGCCTGCGTCCTTCATCGGCGTCTGCCTCGCGGGGTTGGTTAACACGCAGTTAACACAGCCGCCGGCAAAATGCACTGGCGAGATAGACGGCGCGCGGCGCTGGGCACCGTTGCGGCGGAAGACCTCAACCAGTCGCGGTGGCGAGTCTCGGGCGAATGGTCCTGGCGCGACGGTTCATATTGCGCTGGATGATGTTAGCCACCAGATCGGGTGCTTCCTCGACCAGCATATGGCCGGCCTCAAGCACGTGATGCACATGAAAGCGCGCCGGCAGGTCATCCGCCTGGGTGAAGGGCAGCACCGCGTCATCACTGCCCCACACCACCATCACCGGCATGGCCAGCCTCTCCAACTGGTCGCGCGGGATGACGCCTTGCCGGTCGTCCCTGGTCATGGCGGCGGCGATCTCGACGAGTTTTTCCAGTTGCCCGGGCCGTTTGCGCATGTCGCAGAGGGTGTCGGCGGCGTGATCAAAAGGCCGTGCCCGTGGTCCCGACATCGCTGCAAGGCAGGCGCGGATCTCGGATGGGCTGCGTGCGCCGGCATAGCGACGCAACAGTGGCCCGTTGATTTCCGGGCCGAAGCCGCCGGGCGCCAGCAGGGTCAGCGAGGCCACCTTCTCCGGCTCGGCCAGCGCCATCAGGGTCGCCACCGCTCCGCCCATCGAATGCCCTACGAGATGGATCCGTTTGGCCGCGCGCGCCGCAAGATCGGCAAGAACAGCCCTTGCCGCGACCTTTGCAGGCCCGGCGCCCGGAAAATCGAGCGACAGGCCATGCCCCGGCAAGTCGTAAGCAAGCGTGCGCACGGAAGGCGCGAGCGAGGCGACCACGTCGCGCCAGCCGTCGGAGCAACCGCCAAAACCGTGCAGCAGGACGATGGTCTTCGAGCCAACACCCTGTTCGGTGGCATGGAGCGATGAGATCATGATCGCGGAAGGTGTTAAATTGCGGGAAAACTCGAAATGTGGGTGGATTGCTCCTTGTCCAGCCGGATGACCAGTAAAGTTTTCGCGACTGGCGCCTGGGCGCGAGCATGCGATTCCATGGCTTTGACGGCAAAGCCGGCTAAATCAGCGCGATTGTGGCTTTATCCGCCGCTCGCGGGCGTCCAACCATCCGTTGGTCCAAACAGGTCCGGTCTATTGGACATCAGCTGGCGTTGCCGAGTCCGGCGGCGCGCAAGGCGCCGACCAGGCGTTCGGTCAGGTCGGCCGGATATTTTCGGTCGATGAAGGTCGCACGCGGATTGACAGCGAATCTCGGGAACTTGGTGCTCAGCTCATCGATCAGCTTTCGCGCTTGACCGTCCTGGCCGGAGATCCTGGCGCCGATCAGGCGGGCGGCGAGGTAGTGCGATTTCGTTGCGGTCGTTCGCAGGGCGGAACTGGCGATGGCCGCCTTGTTCGCGTCGCCGAGCATGAGTTCGCCAGCGAAAAGCCCGAAATCCCACCAGGTCGGATGGCCGCTGGAGGCATCCACCGCATGGGCCAGGATCGGAGTCCCCTCGGCGTACCGGCCGGTGAAGATCAGCCCATAGCCATAAGCGGCGGCCATGGCGAGATCGTAGGGATTAAGGTCATAGGCCTTGCGCATCCAGCGCAGGGCCTCGTCGGCGTTGCCGATACGCGAATTGATGTAGCCGTAGGAGCGATGCGCATAGGGGCTGGTCGGCCCCATCTGCACGGCGCGATGCGCGAATGTCATCGCCTTCTCGATCGTCGCGTCCGGCGGATAGGCGTAGTGGTCGTTCACAGCCTCCAGATGCAGCGAGGCGAGCTCCGAATAGACCAGCGGCGATCTGGCGCCATTGTCGGCAAGGGTTTCGAGGCAGCGATAGGCGGCCTCGTGCGTCTTGGCGTTCTGGTCGAGATAATATTTGTCGTTGAGCAACAGGCATTGCGTCAGTGCGGTCTGAATGCCGCTCTGCTCGATATAGCTGTAGATGGTGCCGGACGCGGGAAGGGCGGAACTTAGTATGCCGGCGATACGGTCCTCGACGGCCGATGGCGCGCTGTCGGCGGCGGTCAGGTTGCGCGACAAAAGTACCCGTCCGGTCGCCACGCTCTGCAATTCGATGGTCACGTCGCCAGCACCCGGTCCAGGCAGGACATCGAAGATGAAGCTTGTCGCGCTGGCGACCGAATCGGTCTTGTCGACTGTGTCGCGACCAATGAAGTCGATAGTGTCGAAGCCGCTCAGGCCGGCGCGGAGCGCCGCGGCAACGCGGCTGGCGTCGGTGCCGCCGGCCTTGACGGCGATATAGACGAGCGGCAAGGCCTCGCTCGCAGGCGACGATGCGATGCTGCTGGTCTGGCCGGCGGCCTCGACCGCTGCCGGCACGTCGCCGCCCGCGAGCAGCGCGCCGCTGCCCTGACGCATGATCAGAACGCTGAGCATGGCGATGACCAGGGCGATCGCCATCCAGAAGAACCTGAGATGGCGCGCAACCGAGGGACCGGCAGAGGGCACGGCAGGCAATCCCGCGGCGGGGGCAGCGTCGCCGGATGGTTCGGGCAGAGCAGGCGCAGGTTCGGCCTGTCCGGCAGGTTCCACGGTTTCCGGCAAACGGATCGCGTTGAGCTCATAGGCCGGGACGTAGCCGCCGCGTGGAATGGCGATGCGGACGGGTTCGGCGATGCCTTCATTGGCGAAATACTGCTGCAGCAGTTCGCGCAGCCTGCCTGCCTGCACTCGCACCACGGCATCGGTCGACGGATCGAAATCGCCGTCCTTGCCGAAGACGTCCATGGCGATGGAAAAGCCCTTCAGCCTGTCGGCTTCGCCGGCCTGCTCGCGTTCGACGAGATAACGGATCAGCTTGCGCGCGCGCTCGGATCTTCCGAACGTTTCGCTGGCAAGCAGTCGCTCCAGTGTCTCGCGCACTGCGGGGGCGGCAGGCGTGGCATGCTGCAAGTGTCGATCCTCTCGAAGTCGGCACAGGTTGAGGCACGATCATATAGTGCCCGCATCGCCACACAAGTACGCAGCCCTTATGCGATCGCGTACCTAACCGGATAATTTTCCGGTGGTTAATGGCCAGGGGCGCGGTCGGTCACGGGACGACGCGGATGGATGTGGCCAAGCTCTTGTTCCGGCTTGAAAAAATAGCGGCGCGAGAGCCAGTCGAATCTCTCGCGCCGATGACCCGCAAAATGCTACCGCGCCTTGCGGCCGACGATGCGGTTGGCGGCCGAAGTCACTGCTTCCAGCGACGCGGCGACGATGTTGGTGTTGATGCCGGCGCCGAACAGTTTGCCGCCGGGATACTCCATCTCGACGTAGGAAATGGCCGAAGCATTCGAGCCGCGCTGCATCGAGTGCTCGGAGTAATCGAGTACCGACATCTCGACGCCGACATGGCGCGACAGCGCGTCGACGAAGCCGTCGATCGGACCGGTGCCGGTGCCTGATATGGTCACTTCCTTGCCGTTGTCGAGGATGACCGCCTCGACAACGCGCCGGCCCTTCACCTCGGTATCGGGATAGGTGTGGTGGTCGAGGAATTTCAGGCGCGCGCCCGGCTGGTCGATGTAGGTTTCGAGGAAGCTATCGTGGATGCGCTTGGCCGGCACCTCCTTGCCTTCGGCGTCGGTGATCGCCTGGATCGCCTGGCTGAACTCGATCTGCAAATTGCGCGGCAGGTTGAGGCCATAATCAGCCTGCAGCACATAGGCGATGCCGCCCTTGCCCGACTGCGAGTTGATACGGATGATCGCCTCGTAGCTGCGGCCGACATCGGCCGGGTCGATCGGCAGATAGGGCACTTCCCACAGGCTGGTGTTGGCCTTCTTCAAGGCCTTCATGCCCTTGTTGATGGCGTCCTGGTGCGAGCCGGAAAAGGCGGTGTAGACGAGTTCGCCGACATAGGGATGACGCTCGGGGATCTTCAGCTGGTTCGAATATTCATAAACGTCCTTCATCCGGTTGATGTCGGAGCAGTCGATGCCCGGATCGACGCCTTGCGTGTACATGTTGAGCGCCAGGGTGACGATGTCGACATTGCCGGTGCGTTCGCCATTGCCGAACAGCGTGCCTTCGACGCGGTCGGCGCCGGCCATCAGGCCGAGCTCGGTGGTGGCGATGCCGGTGCCGCGGTCATTGTGCGGATGCAGCGAGATGATCAGATTTTCGCGGTTGTCGAGATTGCGGCACATCCATTCGATGCGGTCGGCATAGACGTTGGGCGTCGACATCTCGACCGTCGACGGCAGGTTGATGATCAGCTTGTTGTCTGAAGTCGGCCTGACGATCTCGGTAACGGCGTTGCAGATCTCCAGCGCCACTTCGAGCTCGGTGCCGGTAAAGCTCTCCGGCGAATATTCGAAACGGTAGCCGCCGCCGGCCTTGGCCGCCATGTCGGTGATCATCTTGGCGGCGTCGGTGGCGATGCGCTTGATGCCGCCGACATCTTTTTCGAAAACGACGCGGCGCTGCAATTCGCTTGTCGAATTGTAGAAATGCACGATCGGGTTGGTGGCGCCCTTCAGCGCTTCGAAGGTGCGGGTGATCAGTTCGGGCCGGCACTGCACCAGCACCTGCAGCGATACGTCGGCGGGGACGTTGCCTTCCTCGATGCACCAGCGGGCGAAGTCGAAATCGGTCTGCGAGGCCGAGGGGAAGCCGATCTCGATTTCCTTGAAACCCATGTCGAGCAGCAGGCCGAACATGCGTGCCTTGCGCTCATGGCCCATCGGATCGATCAGCGCCTGGTTGCCGTCGCGCAAATCGACCGAGCACCAGATCGGCGCCTTGTCGATCACTTTCGAGGGCCAGGTCCGGTCGGTGAGGCCTACGGTCGGATAGGGCTGATATTTGCGGGCCGCGTCCGGCATGCCGTGGGCTGACTGGGTCACGCCGTTTGGAGCATTCTTGCCGGCTACCGCGGCATCAGGGCGGATTTCTTCTCGTGCGTTCATCGTCTTGTTCTCCCGGCGGCCCTCGGATCCGTCTTGGACGGATGGGTGGCGAGTGGCGCCTTTACCAGATTTTCGTTCGCTTGATATGACTGCCAAGGAGCATGCGCTTGCGCGGCGGTTCGACCGCCGGGCGCTCCTTCAGCGAACCCGGCGATCGCCGATAAGGCCGAGAAGAAGCAGGGTCGAGGCAAGCGCGCGCACGGTCTCGCCGGCAAAGCCGGTCTGACGGGAAGCGGTGGTGGCGCGCGTGTTCATGCCGGCTCTCATACAGGAGCGGCCCGTGAGAGGCAAGCGGGCCGGTATCCGTCGACTATTATCCCCAATGGGGATGCTCTTTCCCGCACGCCGCAAATGCGCCAGACTTGGGCGCCGGCGGGGCTGCGGTGCGCCATCGCGGGGAAGGGGGTCGTCCATGAATTTCGTGTTCTTCTCGCCGCATTTCCCCGCCAATGGCGCCGATTTCTGCGACCGGCTGAAGAAGGCGGGCGCCACAGTGCTCGGCATTGGCGATGCGCCCCACGATGCGCTGGACGGCAAGCTGAAAGCAGCACTTTCGGAATATTACCGCGTCGCCGACATGGAGGACTACGATGCGGTGTTCCGGGCGATAGGCCATTTCATCCACAGATGGGGCCGCATCGACCGCTTCGAATCGCTCAACGAGCACTGGCTGGAACTGGAAGCCAACATCCGCACCGATTTCAACATCTACGGCACCAAGCTCGATTTCGTGAAGAACCTGAAGCGCAAGAGCCGCATGCGCGCCTTCTTCCGCAAGAGCGGCGTCGAGACGATCGCGCAGCGCAAATGCTCCGACCGCGCCGGCGCCATGACCTTCATCCGCCGCGTCGGCTATCCCGTCGTGGTGAAGCCGGATTCGGGCTCCGGCGCCTCGAACACCTTCAAGATCTCCAACGCCAAGGAGCTCGACCAGTTCTTCCGGGACAAGCCCGAGGACGTGACCTTCGTCATGGAGCAGTTCATCGAGGGGCTGGTGGTGACCTATGACGGGCTGGTCAACCGCGACGGCGAGGTGGTGCTGGCGGCCAGCCACCGCTATGATCAGAGCGTCATGGAGGTGGTCAACAAGGACCGCCACATGAGCTACACCTGCTTTCCCCGGATCCGACCTGTTGTCGAGGAGGCCGGACGCAAGATCCTGAAGGCGTTCGACGTGCGCGAGCGCTTCTTCCACATCGAGCTGTTCGAGACCCGGGACGACCGGATCATCGCGCTGGAGGTCAACATGCGGCCGCCCGGCGCCTGGATGACCGACGCGATCAACTACACGTTCGACATCGACGTCTATGCGGCATGGGCCGAGATGGTGGTCAAGGACGCCGCCGGCGGGCCCTATGAGGGCAAATATTTCACCGCCTATGCCAGCCGCAAGCGGCACCTCCACTATTTGCACAGCCATGAGGACGTGCTAGCGGCGCACCGCGACAAGATCGTCCACCATCAGCCCATAGAAGAGGTTTTCAGCCGCGCCATGGGAAATTACGCCTACCAGATGCGCTCGAAGGATCAGGCTGATCTGCGTGAGGCGGTCGCCTATATCCACGCGGAAAAGGCTTAAGGCGATGGACATCTCCTATCACAAGCATTTCGCCCGCAATCTCGGCCGCGACATGGAATACAAGCGCTACGGCCATGCCGGCCGACCTGTGGTGGTGTTCCCGACCTCGCAGGGACGGTTCTACCAGTTCGAGGATTCCGGCGGGGTGGGCGCACTGGCCGAATTCATCGACACCGGCCGCATCCAGCTGTTCACGGTCGACGGCATCGATTCGGAATCCTTCTTCGACAAGCATCACGACGCCGCGCACCGCATCGCCCGGCACGAGGCCTATTTCCGCTATGTGCGCGAGGAGGCGCTGCCGGAATTTTTGTCCACCGCAGCGGCCGCCAATGGCGGGCGCAAGCTGAAGCCCTTGTTTTCAGGCTGTTCGATGGGCGGCTACCACTCTTCGAACTTCGTCTTCCGCTTTCCGGAGCTGGCCAGCGGCGTCATCTCGCTGTCGGGCGTCTATTCGGCCCGCGATTTCTTCGGCAAGGCGCTGGAGGGCGACATCTTCCACAACTCGCCGCTCGATTATCTGCCCGGCATCGTCGACCCCAAGCTGCTGGCTCGCTTGAAGGCGCTGAGGCTGATCTTCTGCTGCGGGCAGGGCGCATGGGAAGAGCGCATGCTGGTCGAGACGCGCCAGCTGGAGCAGATACTGCGCGACAAGTCGATTCCGGCCTGGGTCGACTATTGGGGTGGCGATGTCAGCCATGATTGGCCATGGTGGCACAAGCAGCTGGTCTATTTCTTTGGCCGCTGGCTGGATGATGACCTGATGCACAGATTGGACTGATGACCACACCCGACCCCATCCGCCGCTTCGTCGAAGCCACCAACAAGGGTGACACGGAAGCCTTTCTCGATACCTTTGCCGACGACGCGTTCCTGAGCGACTGGGGACGATCGTTCCAGGGCCGCGAGCAGATCGCGCGCTGGAACCAGTCGGACAATATCGGCGTGAAGTCACATCTGAGCATCGTCAGCGTCACGCCGGCGGGCGGCACTTATCGCGTCCGCTTCGCCGTCAAGGGCAAGGGCTTCAACGGCGAAGGCGACATGACTTTCACGCTGGATGGTGACCGCATAGCGAGCCTCGTCATCACTTGATGTCGTCGCGGATGATCATGCCTCCTGGCACGCCGTCAGCGGGACCGCCTCGTGTTCTGTCGCCGATCCGCGGCGCAGGCCGAGGAAGACGACAAGGGCGGTGACGACGGTGATTACGGCCAGCACGATCAGCAGCCGATCGAACGCCGTCTCATAGGTCTCGACCAGAACGCTGGCATTGGCCACCGGCAAATATTGCGCCGTTTCACCGACATTGCCGGTGACCAGCAATTGCGCCGCGGCGGCCGCGTCCGCGGAAGATGCGCCTCGAGTGGCGAGTTGTGCCGCAGTGAAGCCCGACAGGATCGCCATGACGATGGCCAGCGCCACGCCCTCGCAGGCGACACGGGTGGTGTTGAAGATGCCGACCGCCATGCCGGCGCGCTCCTTCGGCACGACGCTGACGGCGAGCCCGTCCATCAATCCCCAGGGCAGAGCGATGCCGATGCCGATCAGCATCAGCGGCGCTACCAGCGCGATGGCGACCGGTGGTGTCAGGCTCAGCCAGACGAGGCCGGCGGCGGCGATGAGCAGGCCCGCGCCGCAGATCGTGGCCGGAGCGATCCAGCGCGCCAACTGGCCGGCAAGCAAGGGCAGGATCAGCAATGGTCCCGAGAGGCAGATCATCAATTGCCCGGCCTTGATCTCGCTCATCCCTTCGATGCCGATGAAGCGGATCGGCAACAGCACCAGCAGGACGACGAAGCCATAGGCGGGTGCCGCCGCCAGGAACTGGACGCCGACGAAGCGGGAAAAGCGAAACAGGGTGAGATCGAGCATCGGCCGGCGCACGCGCCGCTCAACGATGACGAAGGCTGCGAAGAAGAGTACTGCCGCCGCGATCAACGCGATGACGACGGGATCGGTCCAGCCGGTCTGCGGCGCCTGCAGCACGCCATAAGTCAGCGCGGCTAGCGCGACGGTGAAGGTGCCGGCTCCCGCCCAGTCGAGTCCGGTTGCATCCGGGTCGCGCGATTCCCTGATGGTGCACAGGCCGAGGGCCGCCGCGGCGATCGCGAGCACTGCAACCAGAACAAAGATCGACCGCCAGCCGAATGCAGAAATGAGCAGGCCGGAGGCGATAGGGCCGAAGGCCAGGCCGATGCCGAAACTGGTGCCGAGGAAGGAGAAGGCGCGCAACCGCAGCGGTCCCTCGAATTCCTGGGCAAGTGCGGAGGCGCCGCCGGCGAAGGCCAAGGCACTGCCGATCCCTTGCGCGGCCCTGAACATGTCGAACCAGACGATGTCGGGCGCCAGCATCGCGCCGAGTGATGCCATGACATAAAGGCAGAGGCCGGCAAGGAAGACGCGCTTGCGACCATGGTTGTCAGCCAGCGCTCCCGATGCCATCAGGCCGGCGCCGAAGGTCAGCATGAAGGCGTTCGTCACCCAATTGAGCGCGATCGGGCTGCCGCCGAGATCGGCCGCGATGCGGGAGAGCGCGACGGCCGGGCCGGTGAAGGTCAAGGGCATCGTCATCGCGGCAAGGCATACCGACAAGAGCACGAGCCATCTCGCGGTCGGGCCGGTTGTGTTCTGCAAGGTCATGGATTTTCCTATCTGAAGCAGCATCGGCCGGCATGGCGCATGGGTTGCGGCGTCGGTCGCAGCCACAAGATAGTTCGGCGGCCTTTCAGGAAAAACGCTACTATATCTCCGGATATACCGGACTGAAACGCTCGAATGGAGGAGCGCAGTGGATCGTCTCAATGGCCTTCTGGCCTTCGCCCGCACCGCCGAGCTTGGCAGTTTCATCGCCGCCGGGCGTGCGCTCGGCATCTCTGCCTCCGCCGTTGGCAAGAGTGTCGCAAGGCTCGAACAGGAACTCGGCGTGCGCCTTCTGCAGCGCAGCACGCGACGCATCGGGCTGACGGAAGAGGGCAGGCTGTTCAACGAGCGGGTACGCCGCATCCTCGACGACATCGACGATGCCGAGGCGATGCTGTCGCGGACGCGGGAGACGCCGCACGGTCGGCTGCGCGTCTCGACCCCGATCGTCACCTATCATCTGCTGCTGCCGGTGCTGTCGGAGTTCATGGCCCGCTATCCCGAGATCGAGCTCGATATCGATTTCAACGATCGCATCGTCGATGTCATCGAGGAAGGCGTCGATGTCGCCATCCGCAGCGGCGAGCTGCCGGATTCCCGCCTGGTGGCGCGGCCGCTCACACCGTTTCGGCTGCTTCTGTGCGCCGCGCCTTCCTATGTCGAGCGTCATGGCGCGCCGAGGGTGCCGGCCGATCTCGCCCGGCATTTCGGCATCCGCTTCCGCTTCCCCAACAGCGGCAAGCTGCAGGAGTGGCCGTTCATCGCCGATGCCGCCGACCCACGCTCGATGCTGACCTGCAACAACATGGAAGCCTTGAAGGGCGCCACGATCGCCGGTCTCGGTATCGGCTGCATGCCCGATTTCCTGGTGCGGGAAGCGTTGCGTGACGGCAGGCTGCGCACCGTGCTGGACGATCATGTCGATGGCCGTGGCCAGTTCCGGATGCTGTGGCCCTCCAATCGCCATTTGTCGCCGAAGGTGCGCGTCTTCGTCGATTTCCTTCCCGAGCGCCTCGCCATGGCGCGATAGGCAGGCCAGCGGGGCACGGCCTCCGGCCGGCCCGGGTTCACGGTCTTCGATCGGCCCGGGGTCACGGTCTTGTGATTTCGAGATATGAAGTTAAACTTTGAAGTTTAGCTTCATATCTACTACAAAGCCGCCATGAAAGATCAGTCGCCCCCGCAGAACGATCCCGAAGTCGCGCATGCGCTGGCCCTGGCGGCCGAGCTTCGGGTGGTGGCCGGCAGGCTGATCCGGCGGCTGCGCGAACAGGCCGATACCGGTGATTTGACCATGTCGCAGAAATCGGCGCTGCTTCATCTGGAGCGCGAGGGTCCGGCGACGGTGACGACGCTGGCGCGCGCCCAGGATATGCGTCCGCAGTCGATGGGCGCCATTGTGTCAGCACTGCAACTGGCCGGTCTGGTGGAAGGCGCGCCGGATCCTGCCGATGGCCGGCAGATCCTCCTGTCGCTTACGGCAGCCTGCCGGGACATGATCGCGACCGGGCGGGCGGCACGACAGGATTGGTTGTTCCGCGCCATCCAGGCGACCCTTGACCGCGAGGAGCAGGAGCAACTCGCAGGCGCCGTCGAATTGTTGAAACGGCTCGCCGACTCCTGACTTTTCAATATCCGCGATCCACGCCGCCGTTCGACCGCCGAAAGGAAGCATAATGGCAGTCACCACGCTTGACCCGAAGACCGCACTCATCGTCATCGATCTGCAAAAGGGGATCGTTTCGCTACCCTGTGCCCATCCGATCGGCGACGTCATACAGCGGGCCGGCGCGCTCGCCGATGCGTTCCGCGGCCGCGCCTTGCCGGTAGTGCTCGTCAACGTCGCCGGCGCGCCTTCGGGCCGGACGGAGCAGGCGCCGCGCGCGCGGGAATTTCCCGCCGGCTGGACTGATCTTGTCCCCGAACTGAAGCGGCAGCGGGAGGATCACATCGTGACCAAGCGCACCGTGGGCGCCTTCGTCAACACCGATCTCGAAGCCTGGCTGAAGGGCGAGGGCGTCACCCAGGTGGTGATCGCCGGCGTCTCCACCTGCATGGGCGTCGAAGCGACCGCCCGTCACGCTCGCGATCTCGGGTTCAACGTTACGCTCGCCATCGATGCCATGACCGACATGAACCTCGATGCCCATACCAACAGCATCGCGCATATTTTCCCGAGGCTGGGCGAAAACGGCACGACACAGGACATCCTCGATCTCTTGGCCAAGGGGAGTGCCTGACATGCAATGGATCGACTGTGTGTCCTATTTCCTTGGTGGCGCCGTGCTGACGAATGCCGTGCCGCATTTCGTCAGCGGCGTGATGGGGCGGCCTTTTCAAAGTCCCTTCGCCAAGCCGCGCGGCCAGGGCCATTCCTCCTCGACAGTGAATGCTCTGTGGGGATTTCTGAACCTGGCGGTCGGTTATCTCCTGGTGGTCCGTGTCGGGGATTTCGACCTGCGATCCACCGCTGATGTCGTCGCGTTGGGGTTGGGCACCCTCCTCATGGGGGTGGCGATGGCACGCATGTTCGGCCGCTTCAACGGCGGCAATGCCCCAGTTGACGGATGAGCGGCCCGGCAAAAGGCACGTTCCGTTCGCTGGCCAATTTCAACTACCGGATCTGGGCCGGCGGCGCGATCGTGTCCAATGTGGGAACCTGGATGCAGCGCACCGCCCAGGACTGGCTGGTGCTGACCCAACTGACCCACAACAACGCGACCGCCATGGGCGTGGTGATGGCGCTGCAATTCGCGCCGCAGATCCTCTTGCTGCCATGGACCGGCTTTGCCGCCGATCATCTCGACCGGCGCAAGCTGCTGCTCGCCACGCAAGCCGCCATGGGCCTGCTCGCGCTCGGTCTCGGCCTGCTCACCGTCGCCGGGCTGGTGCAATTGTGGCACGTCTATCTGTTCGCATTCCTGCTCGGCTGCACGACCGCGTTTGATTCACCAGCGCGCCAGACATTCGTCTCGGATCTGGTCGGCGAGACAGACCTGTCGAATGCCGTGGCGTTGAATTCCACCTCGTTCAATGTCGCGCGCATGATCGGGCCTGCCGTCGCCGGCGCCCTTATCGCCTCCGTCGGCTCCGGCTGGGTGTTCCTGATCAACGCGGCATCTTTTGCCGCTGTCCTTGCCTCGCTCGGCCTGCTGCGCCTCGGTGAGCTTCACCTGAAGGACAAGACGCAGCGGAGCCGCGGCAGGCTTGCCGAGGGTTTTGCCTATGTATGGAAGCGTCCCGATCTCAAAACCATCCTTCTGATGCTTTTCCTGATCGGAACGTTCGGGCTCAACTTCCCGATCTTCATCTCGACCATGTCCGTTTCCGTCTTTCACGCGGGCGCCGGCCAGTACGGTCTGTTGACGTCGACCATGGCGATCGGATCGGTCACCGGCGCATTGCTGGCGGCCCGGCGCGAGCAGCCCCGCCTGGTGTTTCTTCTGGCGGGCGCCGCGATCTTTGGCCTTGGCTTCAGCCTGGCCGCGATCATGCCCAATTACTGGCTGTTCGGCCTGGCGCTCGTTGTCATCGGCGTCTCGGCGCAGACAATGACAACCTCGACGATCGGTCTGGTGCAGCTTTCGACCGAACCTGCCATGCGTGGGCGTGTGATGGCGATCCTGCTGGCCATAACGTTGGGCGGCACCGCTCTCGGCGCGCCGGTGGTCGGCTGGGTGGCCGATGATGTCGGCCCACGCTGGGCGCTTGGCGTGGCCGCCATTGCCGGCTTTGCGGCGGCTCTCGTCGGGGTTCGCTATCTCGCGAGGTATCGCCACTTGCGCGTGCGGATCGAGGCCGGACGTCTCCGCTTCGACCTCGATGATGGCAAAGCCGAGCCGGCAGAGGCCGGATAGGGTCTTCTCCGGCGTCCCGATGAAAATATGATCACTTAGTCAAGTTCTTGATGGAAACCCCGGCGCTGTGATCGCGCTGTCGCAAGGCGAGAACATCGATATTAGCTGGCTCTACCGGCCGGCCGCGAAGCCGGCACCGCAGGCCTGCTGCCGACCGCCCTGCGCGAGCGCGGCCACGATGCGCTTGCCGACGGCCTCTTCGTGTGGGCGGGATGCGAGTTCACCGACTTCCGCGAGATCCGCAAGATCGTGCGCAAGGAATGGGCCTGCCGCGCGACGGGCATCTGGTCACCGCTTACTGGCGCCGCGGCGCGCAGGGCGAAAATGGGGGCGGCGAGGAATGAGGCACCGATGGCGCTGAAGCAGGTCAGTCCCGGATGCTTCTGGCCACCAGCCGCGCGACGCTCGGGCCGATGAGCAGCACGATCAGGAAACGCGCCGATTGCAGCGCCATGACGAAGGAGATGTCGACGTTCTGTGCCGCGGCGGCGATGATGGCGACGCTGTCCATGCCGCCGGGGCTGGTCGCCAGATAGGCGGTCAGCGGATCGATGCCCAGGAGATGGCTGATCAGGAAGGCGAGCCCGCCGCAGAATGCGATCAGCGCCACGATCGAGGCGATGATCTGCGGCAGAGCGCGCGTTGCATGGCGCAGGATCGGCCTGGTGAAATTCAACCCGATCGACCAGCCAACCATGGCGTAGCTGACCGCCAGCAGCCATGGCGGCAGCTGCATCTCGACGCCAAGGCCGAGATGGATGACGGCGCCGAAGATGAAGGTGCCGAGGAAGAAGGGCGAGGGCAGCCGGCACAGCTTTCCCGCCACCCCACCTGCGACTGCGATGCCGATGGTGGTCGCGAAGGCTTGGGCATCGATCTGCGGAAACCAGATGATCGGCGGGATTTCGATGCCCGACGTGTCGACCCACATCTTGGCGACGATCGCCGCTGTCATCGAGACGAAGATGACGCGCAGATACTGCATGAAGGCGACGAGGCGCTGGTCGGCGCCGAAAGCGCCGGCCATCAGCACCATGGCGGTGGCGGCCCCCGGCGAAGAGCCCCAGACGGCGGTGGTGCCGGGCAGGATGCGCCAACGGCTGATCAGCCAGCCAAGCAGGCTGGAGGCCGCTACCGTGGCGATCACCACGCCAAGGAACAGCGGCCACTCGGCGTAGAAGACAGGGAAGATGTCGGCCGAGATCGATGCGGCGACGAGACAGCCGACAATGGCCTGGGCGGAGCCGAACAGCAGGCGAGGCACGCGTACCGTGGCGCCATTGGTGCCGGCAACGATCGCCGCCAGCATTGGCCCGATCAGCAGCGCTGCCGGCAAGGCTGCAACTTCGAGCGCGCCGGCAAACAGGGCGGAGATGGTGAGCAGGATCAGCCATTGCCAGGGCCTGCCTATCCGCGCCATGCGCTCGGTGGCGGGCTGGTCAGGAGGTGGCTGCTGGGCCGAGGAATCCATTCTTCGGTCTTAGACCTGGCGCGTGAAAATGCGAACCACGGTTTACGAAAAAATGATGGTTTCACGCGTCCTGGCGCCGAGTAACAGCTTTCATATGTTGGCGCCGAACCGTTGCTCGATCTCATCGCGACCCATGCGGTCGAAATCTTCAGGGACTGAAAGGCCGGTCATAAAACCAACCCGTCGCTTCTGCGGTGCGGGCTGATCGATAGGCACGATTCTGGCCAATGGCTTGCCGGCGTTGGTGATGATGAACGACTCACCTTTGGCTACCTGTCTTACGAGGCGCGACAGATGGGCTTTCGCATCGCGAATGTTTACCGTTCGCATCAAAGGTTGCTCCTCAAAGACCGCCACCGTGTGGGCATTAGCCGTCCGGCTCAATCCGTCTTGCCGTCAGCCAGCCCAAAGCCACCGACGGGGTGGGTTTCCACCTGGAACTCGAAGCCGGCGATGAAGGGCCGCGCCTTGGCGATGGCCGCTTGGACTTCCGGAAGCTGCAACGAGGCCTTGTGGCTTTCAGCGTCGGTCCACACTTCAGTGACCCAGATCGCATCGGCATCCGCGGGGTCACGAGCGATGATGTAACTCAGGCAACCGGGCAGGGCGCCGGTGCTGTCGCGCAGCAGGTCCATGACCGCGTCGCGCTGGCCGCGCGCCGCCCGCATCTTGCCGATCAGTCCGTACATTCTGTTGCCTCCCCTTCAAAGTCTCCGACAAGAGTATGCGGGCTTTCAGTATGCAGATAGCCTGTCACGGCATCAACTGGCCGCCATTCACCTCGATCACCTGGCCGGTGATGTAACCGCTCAGCAGGTCCGACGAGAGGAACAGATAGGCGCCGACGCAGTCTTGCGCCGTGCCGGCCCGCCCCTGCGGAATTGTGGCGACCATGCCCTTGATCTGCTCCTCGGTCGAATAGCGCTCGTGGAACGGGGTGAGAATGGTACCGGGCGCCACGGCGTTGACGCGGATGCCGAAGCCGATCAGCTCCTTGGCCATGCCGCGCGTCACATTGGAGACGAAGGCCTTGGCCGACCCATAGAGACCGGCACCGCCGCCCGCACCATTGCGCGCGGCGATCGAGGAGGTGTTGACGATGAAGCCGCCCTGCTTCTTCAGCCACGGGATTGCCTTGCGGGAGGCGGTCAGCACCGAGCGCGCATTGAGGTCCATCACCGCGTCATAATGCGCTTCGGTCTGCTCGGCGTAGGGCACCCGGCCGAGCATGCCGCCGGCATTGTTGACCAGTCCGTCGAGACGGCCGAAATGCCGCGCACTGTCCTCGACAACGCGTTCGACATCGGCGGGAACCGAAAAATCGCCCTGGACGAGGAAGACCTCCCCGCCGCTGTCGCGAATGGTCTTGCCAAGTTTCTCGGCGGCCTCTTGGCTCGAATTGTAATGCAGTGCCACCTTGGATTTCTGCGCGGCATAGGCCAGCGCGAGTGCCGCGCCTATGCCGGTAGAGGCGCCGGTGACAAGCACCGCCTTGCCGGCGAGATCGGGAATGGTAAGCGCGGTCGTGGTGGGCACTGTCGGTCCTCCGGAGTGTTCAACGGGACCAGCCGTTCCAGGTCCCATGGTCGAGACTGTGCACTATGGCCGGAGATAGGCATAGCCCTGGCTTTGCAGTTCCGCGAGCTTGACCACGCCGCCCTTGTCGGCGGCATGGAAGCCTTCGAGCAGGTCGGCGAGCGAAATGTCCATGCCTTGCATGGTGTTGGCGCAGGCTTGCGGCTCGAGCCCCTGCTTCACCAGGCCGGCGAAGCGGCCGGAGACCGCGGCCGATATGCCCTTCGACTTGAACGCGGCCAGGGCCGGGCCATGCACGACCAGCACGATGTCGACATTGCCGCCGGTCCCCTCATAGTGGTTCTTGATGTTGCCGAGCACGAAATTGACCTTGTCCACATCGCTCAGGTGATAGACGACCTTCAGCTTGGCGGCCTCGGTGGCCGCCGCCTGCACCGCCCGCAAGCCAAGAAACGTTCCGGTTCCGGCAAGAACCGCACGGAACATGTCACGCCGGCGCATGGCTTCCTCCTCCGATTTCACCGCGATTTGCGTGGCCCCGGCCGCAATACTAGCATAAATTGACGCTACGTCCTGTCGATGCGAGGAGGGATCACATGACGTTCAGGGCAGGGGAATGGAGGACAATTGCGGGCGCTGGATTTGGCGTGGTGCTGCTCGGTTTGCTCTCAGGCACGGCAGTCGCCGGCGACACGCTTAAACTCAGGGAACTCAGCCCGAACGGGGCGGATGCCTGTTTCGGCCGGGTCTATGACGCAGCCCATCTCAAGGCGCATCCGAAGCAGAAGGTGGCGCGGATCTTCTTCTACTACGGCCATGACCCGGTCAGCCGGCCGAACGAAGAGCCCACGGCAAACGCCGACACATCGTATAATGGCTTTCTCACCACCACGGTGCGTGGCGCCAAGGCGCCGGAATGGGCCGGCGGCTGGTGCAATCACGAATCCGAGGACGGTACATCAGGCCCGATCCGCTGCGGCATGGATTGCGATCGTACGCTGGCCTCGCTGAAAGTCGACGACAAGGGCCGGCTGCTCCTCTCTGATCTGTCCTCCGATATCTACCTCGATCCGGACTCCGCGGAGCAACTCGGCAAGGCGGAATACAACCGCCAGGCGCTCGGCTCGGAGGATGATAATTTCCGCCTTGACCCGATGCCGGCCGCAACCTGCCAGGCCGAGTTCGCCCGCATCGATCCCGTCGATCCGGCGCTAGGGGACCCGTTGCGCGTGCGGCTGAAGCCGGACCAGCCCTTCTGCTATGGTCGTGACTACGACGCGGCCCATATGAGTTCGCACCCCAACCAGCTGACGCAGTCGATCCGGGTGTTCCGCGGACCTGTGGAACTGGCATCCTTCGCCTCGGGGGGCGACGCCGCCAACTGGCCCGATGGCGCCGACATTGCCGTCTCAGTGACGACCAGAAAGAATGGCGCCAAGGTCACGCAGACCTATTCCTGCCAGGGCGAGGCGGACCAGTGGCGCTGCGCGGCAAGCTCGAAGATGAGCGATTTTGCCTGCGACATCGTGCAGAAGGAGATCTTCCTCAAGCGCGGCGCCAACGGCATGATGATGCTGGCCAATCCCAATAGCAGCCTGGCGATCGTCGATCTGTGCTCGAAGGCCGCCGACGGCAAGACGAAGTCGGACGACAAGGTCTATCGGCTGGAGCCTATGCCGCAATCGGCCTGCGCACCTTGAGGCCTGTCGATATTCAGGTGAGGCCGGGCTGCGAATGGCGGCTTCCTGCGCTTCCGGTGCTCACGTACTTTGAGTACGCTCCGCTCCGGTTCTCGGAAGCCACCATTCTCGACTCGGCCTGACCTGAATCTCGACAGACCTCAGGCTAGCGCGAGGCTACGCAAACGGCACGGCGGTCGTGCCCTTGGGCAGCTTCGCCTCATCGTCGGGCTCGACATGGATGGTGACGCGCACCGAGGGGATTTCGGCTTTCAGCGCGTCCTCGATGCGGTCGCAGATGACGTGGCTGGCGCCGACCGACATGTCGGCGTCGACGACCAGATGGAACTCGATGAAGGTGGCGCGGCCGGCGATGCGGGTTTTCAGGTCGTGCACCTCCAGCGCGCCCTTGCAGTTGGACGAGATGATGTCGCGGATGCGCATATGTTCCTGCGTGTCGACGGCGCGGTCCATCAGCCCGTTCATCGACGAACCGATGACGTGCCAGCCCTGCCACAGGATGTTGAGCGCGACGATGACGGCAAGTGCCGGATCGAGGATCTGCCAGCCGGTCAGGATCGCCCCGACCAGGCCGCCGAAGACACCGATCGAGGTCACCACATCGGTCATGATATGATTGCCGTCGGCGACCAGCGCCGGCGATTTCTCGGCCCGGCCGACGCGGATCAGCGTCCAGGCCCAGAAGGCATTGATGGCAGTGGCGACGCCATTGATGGCAAGACCTTTCCAGGGCTGCGCGAGCGGCGCTGGCGTTTGCCAGGAGCGCCAGACTTCGTTCAGGATCAACAGCGCGGCGACGACGATCAGCACGCCTTCGAGCACGGCCGAGAAATACTCGGCCTTGTGATGGCCGAACGGGTGGTCCTGGTCGGCGGGCTTGTAGCTGACCTGGATCGCCCAGAAGGCGGCGACCGAGGCAATGACGTTGACGATGGATTCCAGTGCGTCCGAATAGAGCGCGACGGAGCCGGTGACGTACCAGGCGGCGACCTTCAGCGCGAGCACGACAAAGGCGATCACGATCGACCAGAAGGCAAGGTTGGCGACCTTGCGCTTGCCGGCGGCTTTCGTCGCGATCATCATGGCATTGTCGGCTTCGGCCATTCCGTCAGGCTGCCTTTTCCTTGGCCTTGCGCGGCAAATGGGCGACGATATTCTCGATGATGCGCATGCCGGCATTGTGGCCGAGTGTCATGATCGATTCCGGGTGGAACTGCACCGCGGCGATCGGCTCCTTGCGATGTTCGAAGGCCATGATCACGCCGTCTTCTGTCTCGGCCGTGACGATGAAGTCATCGGGCAGCCGCACCGGATCGGCGAAGATCGAGTGGTAGCGGCCGACGGTGACTTCCTTGGGCAGGCCCGAGAAGATGATGCCCGGCTTTGAGACGCGGATGCGCGAGGGCTTGCCGTGCATCGGGATGTGCAACTGGCGCAGTTCCCCGCCATAGGCCTCGGCCAGCGCTTGCAGGCCGAGGCAGACACCGAAGATCGGCAAGTCGCGGGCGCGCGCCTTCTTGATGGTGGCGGCACAGTCGAAATCCTTCGGCGTGCCAGGCCCGGGCGACAGCACGACGAGATCCGGCTTCAGCCGCTCGAAGACTTCCTCCGGCACCGGCGTGCGCACGGTCGAGACATTGGCGCCGGTCTGGCGGAAGTAGTTGGCCAGCGTGTGGACGAAACTGTCCTCGTGGTCGACGAGCAGGATGTTGACGCCGTCGCCGACGCGCGCGGTGGTGCGCTCGGTGCTGGCGGAATTGCCCGTCTTGGCGTCGCGGATGGCGGAGAGCATGGCGGATGCCTTCAATTCGGTTTCGGCTTCTTCTTCCTCGGGAATGCTGTCGAACAGCAATGTGGCGCCGGCGCGCACCTCGGCGATGCCGTCCTTGATGCGGATGGTACGCAACGTCAGGCCGGTGTTCATGTCACCGTTGAAATTGACCATTCCGATGGCGCCGCCATACCAGGCGCGGGGGCTCTTTTCGTTCTGCTCGATGAAGCGCATGGCCCACAGTTTCGGCGCGCCGGTGACGGTGACCGCCCAGGCATGCGAGAGGAAGGCATCGAAGGCATCCATGCCTTCGCGCAGCCGGCCCTCGATGTGATCCACGGTATGGATCAGGCGCGAATACATCTCGATCTGGCGGCGGCCGATGACGCGCACCGAACCCGGCTCGCAGACCCGCGACTTGTCGTTGCGGTCGACGTCCGAACACATTGTGAGCTCGGATTCATCCTTCTTCGAATTGAGCAGCTTCAGGATCTGCTCGCTATCGGAAATGGCGTCGTCGCCCCGCTTGATGGTGCCCGAGATCGGGCAGGTCTCGACACGGCGGCCGTTGACGCGCACGAACATTTCGGGCGAGGCGCCGATCAGGTATTCGCCTTCGCCCAGGTTGATGAAGAAGGAATAGGGCGAGGGGTTGATCGACTTCAGCTTGCGCGAAATCTCGGATGGCTGCGTCTCGCAACGCTCATAAAACATCTGGCCGGGAACGACCTCGAACAGGTCGCCGCGCTTGAACGAGTCCATCGCGCGGCGCACAAGGTTGGCATATTCGCCGGGCTCATGGTCGCCACGCGGCGGGATGCGGTCGGCGGTCTGGAACGGCTCGGCGATTTCGTCGCGCGGCAGGCCCTCGGTCGAAAAACCCTCGCCTGAATAGTCGTAGCGGTCAGTCCAGGCCTTGGCCGAATAATGGTCGACGACCAGGATCTCGTCAGGCAGGAACAGCACGAGGTCGCGCTGGCTCTCCCTGCGCTCGAGCTTGTAGTCGACCGGGTCGAACTGGAAGGCGAGGTCGTAGCCAAAGGCGCCATAGAGGCCGAGATTGGCGTCTTCCGCTGTCTTGAACAAAGCGGTGATGGCACGCAGCACGGTAAAGACCGAAGGCACGCGGCTGCGCTCCTCTTCGGTGAAGACACGGCCCGGTTTGGCGACATCGAGGCGGATCAGCTTCCTGGTCGTCTCGGCGATCGTGACATCAGCCAAGCCGCCGAGCGTCTTGCCGATGACCGGCAACAGTGCTTCGCCACGCCCGTTCAGTGCCTCGATGCGCATGGCGCGACCGCGCGCGGAGATGACCAGAGGCGGATCGATGATGGCCGTGTCCCAGCGCGTGTAGCGGCCGGGATATTCGTAATTCGAGGAAAACACGGCACCGCGGCGCGAATTCAGCCCGTCGACGTAAGTGTCGATCGCGCCTGCATAGGGCCGGTCGTGGCGCTCGCGGGTGATGGTGATGCCACCCGCGGTCACGAAGCTTTCAGCGCCGTTTTCCAGAACCTTCATCGTCATTGCCGTCTCCATCTGGCTTGTTGGGGCAACGGACCCGGGACTGGCTTGGAAAAAACAAATGGCCGCCCGGACTTTCCGTTGCGGCCACCCTCTACTTTTCACGCACGCGCGTTCGAACAGGCCGCTGTCAGCAGGCCCACCACCAAATGGTCTTGGTCGAACGCATGTTCATGGCGAAATCCATAGCGGCGAAAAACTGGATGCGCAACTGATTTGAAAAGCCTCTTCGGTGGCCGCCGGTTCCCAGGCTCATGGCACATCGCCAGAGCTGGCGGTCGCGTCTAGGCTGGATACCCAACACCATGAAGACGGGAAACACCAATGACCGAACAGGCCGAGCGCGCGCGGACGTTCCATTCCCTTCACGTGAAGGGCAACCCGATCGTTCTCTACAATGCCTGGGATCCGGGCTCAGCAAAGATCGTGGAGAAGGCAGGCGCCAAGGCCATCGCCACCGGCAGCTGGCCGGTCGCGGCAGCATTCGGTTATGCCGATGGTGAGAAAATCCCGCTGGACCTGGCACTCGACAACATCAAGCGTATCGTGGCGGCGGTCGATCTGCCGGTGACGATGGACCTCGAAGGCGGTTATGGTGTCGAACCGGAGGTCGTTGCCAAGACGGTGACACGTGCCTTGCAGGCCGGGGCCATCGGCTTCAATTTCGAGGACCAGATCGTTGGCGGCACGGGCTTGCACGACATCGGCGTGCAGGTAAGGCGGGTCGAAGCGGCCGCGGCCGCCGTCAAGGCCTCCGGTATCCCGGCCTTCCTCAACGCCCGCACCGACATCTTCCTCAAGGCCAAGCCCGATGCGCATGACAAGGCGCTGCTCGACCAGGCGATCGAGCGGGCGCATGCCTATGAAAAGGCCGGAGCAAGCGGCTTCTTCGCGCCGGGTCTCGGCGACGAGGGCCTCATCGAGGCGCTCTGCAAGGCCACGACGCTGCCGGTCAACATCATTGCATTGGCGCATGTGCCGCCGCGCCAGCGGCTGGCCGAACTCGGCGTCGCCCGTATCAGCCATGGCCCGGTGCCCTACCGGCAGATGGCGGAATGGCTGGAGGCGAAAGCGCGGTTGGCCATTTCTGGCTAGGTCAGTCTTCCAGCGTCCCTGATCGTGCGTCGGCGCTCTTCCTGTCGCCGACCAGCTTCAGCAGGTCCTCGCCGGCGCGGATGATGCGGCGCGAGCGGCGGGTCAGGATGATGCCGTCCTGCGGCGCGAACACTTCCGCGCGGCCATCGGCTTCGCCCGGCGCGTGCACGATGGTGGCGAGGCGCGTGCCCCTGGCGACACGGTCGCCGGGCTTGACGTCATAGAGCACAGCACCGGCCCGGGGCGCGGGCATCATGTCGATGTTTTCCAGGGGGGCCACAGTGCCGGTGAAAGGGCCGGGTGCGGGGAGTGCGCTGTCGGCGATCACGCCGCGTACCACCAGCAGCCGGTAGAGGCCTTCGGCATCGGCGGCAGCCAGCGCGCCATCGACATCGAGGATGCCGCGATATTCGACCGTGGTGGCGACACGGCGGTCGAACTTCGCCACATCGGCGGGAACGTTCTGATAGGGCATGATCGAGGCGCCCTCGAAGGTGCCGTCTGTGTCCTCGCTCCACAGCACCACCGCATCGACGCCCATGGCGGCGGCGCAATCGGCCATGGCCGGCCACAGGCTGGTGTGGACGTAGAGATAGGCAAGACCCTCGTCATCGCAGTGCAGGTCGAGCACGATGTCGTGGCCCATCGACAGTTGCACCAGGCGTGACTTCAGCCGCTGGTCGGCGCCGCCAAACGAGGTGTCCGGCAAGAGCCTGGCGTCGGGCGCGGCAAGCAGCGGAAAGCCGCGGTTGAAATTGGTGCGGGTGCCCAGATGGAAGCGGCCCTGGTGCTCGCCGAAATGATATTGCGCGCGGCCGATCGGGTTGGCCCACGGTACGATGGTGATGCTGCCCTTGATGCGGCCTTCGGCCTCCGCCTTGTTCAGCGCCGGCATCAGCGCGTCGATGGCGACGACGCCTGGCAGTTCGCCGGCATGGAGTGCGGCCTGCAGATAGGCCGAGGGCGCCGCCTTGTCGCTGCCTGTGAAGCGGAACACCGGGAATTCGTAGGAAACGCCTTCGCTATCACCGGCGATGCGTTCGATCGATTTCTGCATGACTTCCTCCATCAAGAGCAAGAAGACATGCCCATTTGAGGCTATCGATGTCGATTGGTCCAGCCGGCCGCGCTATGGGCGCAAGATTTCCATCCCTCTGACGGAAGAGACGTCTATTCCGCGGCAGCCTGGAGCGAGACGGGCGCGCGCCGGTCCAATGCCTGCGACAGCACTGCCACGGTGACAGCCAGCAAGGCGAGCACCGCGCCGACCAGCGGCAGATTGGCGTAGGAAACGCCGGCCGACAGGGCCACGCCGCCAATCCAGGCGCCGCCGGCATTGCCGACATTGAAGGCGCCCTGGTTCAGCGTGGCGGCAAGGTTCGGCCCTTCCGAGGCCGCCTCGACGACGCGGATCTGCAGTGGCGGCACGACGACGAAGATGAGCAGGCCCCAGAGGAAGACGATGCCGATGGCCACACTTGCGATGGCCCCGAACTGCATGAAACCGACGAACAGGACCGCCATCAAAAGCAGCGTACCGATGACGGTCGGCATCAGCTTCCAGTCGGCCAGGCGCCCACCAATGATGTTGCCGATCGTCATGCCGGCGCCGAACAGCAGGAGCACCCAGGTAACTGCCGAGGTGGACAGGCCGGACACGTCGGTCAGATAGGGCTTGATGTAGGTGAACACGGCAAACAGGCTGGCCGAGGCCAGCGAGGCGATCAGCATCGCCAGCCAGACCTGCAAACTGCCCAGCACGCGCAACTCGCCGCGCAGGCCACCACCGCTCGGCTCAGTGACATCGGACGGCACCAGCCAGGCGATCGCCGCGACAGAGATCAGGCCGATGCCGACAACGGCGATGAATGTGGAGCGCCAGCCGAACGCCTCGCCGAGGGCTGTGCCCGCGGGAACGCCCAGGATGTTCGAAAGCGTCAGGCCGGCAAACATCAGCGCCATTGCACTGGCGCGTTTGTTGCGCGGCACGAGGCTGGCGGCAACGACCGAGCCGATGCCGAAGAAGGCGCCGTGCCCAAAAGCGGTGAAGACACGCGCCGCCATCAGCGTCCAATAATCAGGTGCGATGGTGCAAAACAGATTGCCGACGACGAATGAAGCCGTAAGCCCGACCAGGACCGGCTTGCGCGGCAGATGCGCGGTGGCCATGGCGACGATCGGCGCGCCGAAGACGACGCCGAGCGCATAGCCGGTGACCAGCAGCCCCGCCGACGGGATCGACACGCCAAGGTCGGCGGCGACCTCCGGCAGCAGGCCCATGATGACGAACTCGGTGGTGCCGATGCAGAAAGACGCAATGGCAAGCGCAAGGATCGGCAAGGGCATGGAACGTCCAGACTGAATCGGTTCAATTTCAGTCTGCGCGAGGAGTCATGCCGGGTGCAATGTATATTGCTGCATTGCAGCAATGCAGAAAGCGTGGAGCAGATTGAAACGAGGCGCCGCGGCGCCTCGTTTGTGATCAGCGTTGAGGGAACAAGCCTTTCCCGATCATGGCGCCTTTGGCAAGGCATAGGCGATGATGTAGTCGCCACGATCGGGCGACTGACGCGCACCGCCCGCCGACACGACGACGAACTGGCGGCCGCTCTCGGGCGAGGTGTAGGTCATCGGCGTTGCCTGCGCGCCGACCGGCAGGCGGCCCTTCCAAAGCTCCTCGCCGGTGGCGACGTCGATGGCGCGCAGATAATAGTCCTGCGTGCCGGCATAGAAGACGAGCCCGCCCGCCGTCGTCACCGGGCCGCCGAGTGACGGCATGCCGATCGGGATCCGCAGGCCGGTCTTCATCTCAAGCGGGCCGGTGTCCTGCAGCGTGCCGGCCGGAATCTGCCAGACGAGTTTTCGCGTGTTCAGGTCGATGGCGCTGATCGTGCCGTAGGGCGGCTGGTGGCAGGGCACGCCGAGCGGCGACATGAAGCCGTTCTTGAGCGCGCCATACGGCGTGCCGAGCTGGGTGCCCAGACCGTCATGCGCCGCCGAGGGGCCATAATTGTCCGCCACCGCGCGCGGCAGCAATTCGACGAATTGCGGCATGCGGATATCGTTGACGATCAGGTAGCCGTTGGCCTCGTCGATCGAGGCGCTGCCCCAGTTCATGCCGCCATAATAGCCGGGAAACTGCAGCGAACGCGTCGGACCCGGCGGTGTGAATTCGCCCTCGTAGCGCAGCTTCTTGAAGCCGATACGGCAATAGAGCTGGTCGAACGGAGTGGCGCCCCACATGCTGGCCTCGGTGAATGGCTGATCGCCGATCGAAGGCATGCCGACCGAATAGGGCTGGGTCGGCGACAGGAAATCCTCCTTGGCGCCGCCATCTTGCGGCACCGGCTTTTCCTGCACCTCGGCGATCGCCTTGCCGTCGCGGCGGTCGAGCATGAAGATCTGGCCGCGCTTGGTGACCTGGATCAGCGCCGGCACCTTTCCGCCCTTGCCGTCGGGCACATCATAGAGCGCCGGCTGCGAGGGAAGGTCATAATCCCACAGGTCATGATGCACGGTCTGGAATTTCCAGCGCTCGCGGCCGGTGGCGATATCGAGCGCGACGACCGAAGCGGTGTAATCCTCCGCCGCCTTGCTGCGCTCGGCGCCGAAGAAGTCGGGCGTGGCGTTGCCGGTCGGCAAATAGACGAGGCCGAGCGCGTCGTCATAGCTCGGCGTCGACCAGACGTTGGGCGTGCCGCGCGTGTAGCTCTGGCCTTCCGGCGGCAGTTTGGTGATCGCCGGATTGCCGAGGTCCCAGGCCCATACCAGCTCGCCTGTCCTGGCGCTGAAGGCCCTGACGGCGCCGGACGGCTCGCCGGTCTCGACATTGTCCCAGACCCAGCCGCCGACCATGATCAGGTCGCGCATGACGGTGGGCGCCGAAGTCTGGAAATAGAAACCGGCCTTCACCTCGCCCATGCCTTGCTTGAGGTCGACGGTGCCGCCTTGGCCGAAATCCGGGCAGGGCTGGCCGGTCTTGGCATCGATCTCGATCAGCCGCGCATCGATGGTGGTCATGACGATGCGCCCCGCACAGATCGCTGAGGCGCCACTGGCCGCGGCATCGGCCGTCGGCTCGTAGTAGCTGACGCCCCGGCAACGCTGCCACAGCGGCGCCGAAGCCTTCGGGTCGAATTCCCAGCGCGGCTCGCCGGTTTCGGCGTTGAGCGCGTTGACGACATTTTTCGAGGAGCAGGTGTAGACCGTGTCGCCGATCTGCAGCGGCGTGTTCTGGTCCTCGGCGCCCTTGACCGGTATATCGCCGGTGCGGAAGGTCCAGGCGACCTTGAGGTCCTTCACATTGTCCTTGTTGATCTGGCCGATCGGCGCATAGCGCGTGCCGGCGGGCGTGCGGCCGTAATGGCGCCAGTCGGTGCTGGAGGCGGCCGCGGCAAGCGGCGGCGCTTCGCTGGCGGCGACCATGTCGCGGATCACGCCATGCGGCTGGAAGGCGTAGGCTGCAGTGGCGATAAGGCCAAGCACGAGGACACCTGCAACGGCGAACGGGCCGCGCTTGCCGCCGCCGGATGACGGGAAAAGCGGCGCCAGCAGGAGGGCGATCACCGCCAGCACCGCCGGCGCGACCAGCCGCGGCACCAGCGGCCAGAAGTTCAGCCCGGCCTCCCATAACGCCCAGGCAATGGTGGCGAGGAAGATGAGGAGGTAGAGCCAGAAGCCTGCGCGCCGCCGTAAGGCGAAGAGGAAACCGGAAACGATGATGCCGGCGCCGGCCAGCGCATAATACCAGGAGCCGCCAAGACCGATGAGCTGGACGCCGCCATAGAGCAGCGGCAGGCCGATGATCATCAGCACCAGGCCGAAAAGCACGAGCAGCCAGATGCCGCCGGAGCTGTTGGAATCTTGTTTCGACATATCGGTCCTCACGTTTTTCCGGGTGCGGCGCCTCGCGGTCGCGGCGGCCGAAAAGGGCCGTCAGGGCGATCTTTGGAGCTCGGTCGTCGGCTTCCGGTTCTTGGCGACTGGGGCTTCGCCAGGGAAAAGAATTTTATCGCAACCTAATAAATAGCATGTTATCTTTTTCGGTATGTCCAAGCAAGACCCGGATCGTGCCAGATTTGGCCAACTGGTTATATCAGTCGCAAGGCTTTGGCGGCGCGCGGCCGACAAGGCGCTCGACGATTGCGGCCTGTCGCATGCCACCGCCATGCCACTGGTGATGCTGTCGCGGCTGGGTGACAATCGGCGCCAGGGTGTCCTTGCCGATCATCTTGGCTTCGAAGGGCCGTCCCTGGTGCGCATCGTCGACCTGCTGGTCGAGGAGGGGCTGGTGACGCGCACCGAGGATGCCGCCGACAGGCGGGCCAAGATCCTGTCGCTCACCGATGCCGGGCGCCGCCGTGTGACCGAGATCGAGCGCCTGCTGGCGGTGCTGCGCGCCGATCTGCTCAGTGATGTCGGTGACGACGAGCTGAAAGGGGCGATGCTGCTGCTCGGCCGGCTGGAGGCGAAGCTGACCGGGCCGGATAGCGAATAGATTTCAGGCCAGAGGCTTCAGTTCCTGCGCGATCGTTGGCAACAGTTCCGACACGGTGGGGTGGATGTGCACCGCGCGCGCCAGAGTGTCGACGGGCGCCTTGGCGTACATCAGGTCGAGCACGCAATGCACCGCCTCGTCGCCACCGGGGCCGAGCACCGAGCAGCCGAGGATTTCGCGCGTGTCGGCATCGACAAGGATCTTCATGAAGCCTTGCGTCTCGCCCTTTTCGACGGCGCGGCCGACGCGCGTCATCGGCCGCTGGCCGACCAGCGCGCGACGCCCGGATTTCTTCACCGCCGCTTCCGTCATGCCGCAGCGGCCGAGCGGCGGGTCGATGTAGAGCGCATAGGCCTCGATGCGGTCGCTGACTTTGCGCGGATCATTGTCGAGCAGGTTGGCGGCGACGATCTCGTAGTCGTTGTAGGAGGTGTGGGTGAAGGCGCCCCTACCGTTGCAGTCGCCCATCGCCCAGATGCCGGGCACGCTGGTGCGCAGCTGGTCGTCGACGATGACGGCACCACGCTTGTCGACGGCGACGCCGGCTCTATCGAGGCCGAGATCGTCGGTGTTGAGCGTTCGGCCGAGCGCCAGCAGCACGTGAGAACCGACGGCCGGCGGCTTGCCGGCCGTGAAGGTCACCGCGATGTCGTTACCCCTCTTGGCGAAGCCGATGTCGTCGGCGCCGACATGGACCGCGATGCCTTCGTTTTCGAGGATGGAGAGGATGGTGGCCGAGACGTCCTCGTCCTCGCGGCCGGTCAGGCGCGGGCTCTTCTCGATGACGGTGACGTCCGAGCCGAAGCGGCGGAACATCTGCGCGAACTCGAGCGAGATGTAGCTGCCGCCGACGACGACGAGGTGGCGCGGCAGCACGTCGAGATCCATCATCGAGGAATTGGTCAGGTAGTCGATGTCGTGGATGCCGGGGAGGTCGGGCACGGACGCGCGGCCACCCGTGTTGAGGAAGATCTTTTCGGCGCTCAAAAGGTCGTCGCCGACACGCACAGTGTTGGCGGATTCGAAGCGCGCATGGCCGCGATAGAGGGTACAGCCCTTCATGCCGGCGATCCATGTCTCCAGATTGCCGCGGGCGTCGTTGGTGACCTTGTCCTTGCGCGCCTTGATCCGTTGATAATCCACACCGACGGGGCCGCCGAGCGTGACGCCATAGTCGGCGGCACGCCTCGCCAGATGCGCGGCATAGGCGCTGGCGACCATGGTCTTGGTCGGCATGCAGCCGGTGTTGACGCAGGTGCCGCCGACCAGCTTGCGCTCGATCAGCGCCACGCTCATGCCAGCGGCTGACAGGCGGCCCGCCAATGGCGACCCCGCCTGGCCGGCGCCGATGATGATGGCGTCGAAGGTCTTTGCGTTTAAGCTCTGGGCCGTCATGCCACCGCCGCCACGATCAGCAGGCCGCCGATGATCGCCACCGCGTCCTCGATGAAGGCGGCGGGCGGATCCTTGCCGAAAGCGGCCGCCAGCCGGCCGCGCGCTTCGGCGCCGCCCAACGTGCCGATGACCGCGCCGATGGCGCCGGCGATCAGGCCGCCTATGGTGGAACCGCCGGTCGCACCGATCACCGCGCCGCTGAAAGCACCAAGCAGGATGCGGGCGCCGAATTGCTGCGGCACCTTGCGGCTTGGCGTCGACGGCAGCTGGTCGGTGACGAGCTCGACGATGGCCAGGATGGTGAAGATGCCGACAGCGGCCCAATGGCTCATGAAGCTGGCCCAGGTGCCGGCAACCGGCAGCCAGCCCAGATACGCGCCCCAGGCGACGGCGGCCGGCGCGGTCATGGCGCGCAGGCCGGCAATGACGCCGATCAGAAGTGCAAGAAGCAAGAGCATGTTGATCCCCCTCGATCAGTGGCCAGGACGGCCTTGAGACGGCAGGCTACCATAGGTCCGATATTTGACCAGTACTCGGATTGGCGCTTTTGTGCCGGCCGCACTCATGCTTTTCAAAGACGTCAATGGGAGACCACGCCATGGCCGGAAGCGAGCGCGCGAAGATGGCGGCCGGCGAATGGTACACTTGCCTCGATGACGAGTTGGAGGCACTGCGCGTCACGGCGCGCGACGCGGTGTTCGAGCACAATTGCCTGCCGCCGCGGCAGCGCGGCAATCTCGGGCCGGGCTTGAAGGCATTGCTTGGTAGCGTGGGCGAGGGCGCGCGCATCGAGGCGCCGTTCCACTGCGCCTATGGCTTCAACATCGTTCTTGGCGATGGCGTCTTCCTCAACGCCGGCTGCACCATCCTCGACACGGCAAGCGTGCGCATCGGCAAGGAAACGTTGCTCGGCCCCAACGTGCAGATCTATTGCGCCGAGCACCACAAGGAAGTTGCGGGGCGACAGGCGGGGCTGGAGATCGCCAGGCCGGTCGAGATCGGCGCCCATGCCTGGATCGGCGGCAGCGCCATCATCCTTGGCGGCGTCAGCATCGGCGAGGGCGCCATCGTCGGCGCCGGCGCCGTGGTGACGCGTGATGTGCCCGCGAACGAGACGGTGGTGGGCAATCCGGCGCGACTGGTCAAGCGCCGTTGACGTTACGCCGTGGGAAACCGGATCGTTGCCTCAAAACCATCCTGCCGGCCGGATGCTGGCGAGTTCAGGACCAGCGTCGCGTCGATCTGTTGCAGGATTTTGCTGACGATCGCCAATCCGAGGCCCGACCCCTCCGCACGAGTCGCGCCGCGTTCGAACCGTTTGATCAAGCCCTGAGGGACGGGAACCACCGGACCTTGGTTGATCACACTGAGCCGGGCGTCCTCGTAGATGCGCACGACAACCTCGCCGCCTTCGGCGCCATGCCGCAAGGCATTCTCGATGAGGTTGCGCAGCACGATGGCCAGCGCATCGGTGTAGATCGCGGCGTATGATCGCCGGGTTGGCGGGATCGGGATACACGCGCTTCCGCCAGTTCGTTCGTGGGCCGCGCGCGGTGAGCGCTTATCTCGCCGACGTGGCGCAGGGTGATGAGAGGCGCTATCTAGGCCACAACCCTGCCGGCGGCGCCATGGTGCTGGCGCTTCTGACCTGCGTCGCAGGGATCGCGCTGACCGGCTGGATGCAGACCACCGATGCCTGGTGGGGCGTGGCCTGGGTCGAGGACACGCACAAGATCCTGGGCAATGGCATCCTGGTGCTGATCGGGCTTCATGTCGGCGGCGTACTGCTGGCGAGCCTGCGTCATCACGAGAATATGGTTCGCGCCATGGTCACCGGCCGCAAGCGTGCGCCATCGCCGGAAGACGTTGCCTGATTCCGGCGGTTGGAAATGCAAAGGCGCCGTATCGATACGGCGCCTTTGCCGTTCAGGATGAAAGGACGTGCGCCACGCGCGTGCCCTGATCGGCCCGCCTGGAAAACTCCCGCCGGTATTGCGCCGGCGATGTCCTTAGCCTCGCGGCGAAATGCTGGCGCAGCGATGCGGCGCTGCCGAAGCCGGCCTCGAAGGCCACGACATCCATCGATTTCTCCGTGGCTTCCAGCAACCGCTGCGCCAGTTCGATGCGCTGGCTGGTCAGCCAATCGCCAAAACTGGTGCCGATCGATTTCTGGAAGCGGCGGGTGAAGGTGCGCCGAGTGAGGCCTGCCAATTCGGCGACGCTGTCGAGGCTGTGCGTTTCGCCGAGCGTCGTGCGCACCGCGTCAAGCGCCTGGGTGAAGCGGTCGGCATTCGCGCTTCTTGCCACGGGGCGTTCGATGAACTGCGCCTGCCCGCCCTGCCGGTGCGGTGAGAGTACGACATGCCGGGCGAGCCGTAGTGCCGCGTCGGCGCCATAGCGGGCGCGCACGATATGCAGGCAGCAGTCCAACCCGGCGGCGACCCCGGCGGAGGTGACGATGTCGCCGTCATCGACATAGAGCACATCGGCATCGACTGAAATGTCGGGGTGCAAGGCCTGCAACTGGTCCGTATAGGCCCAATGCGTGGTCGCTTTCCGGCCCGACAGCAGGCCGGCCGCGGCGATGGCAAAGGTGCCGAGGCACAGGCCGACGATCAGCGCCCCGCGCCGGTGCGCGCGGCCGAGTGCTTCATTTAACGGCCTGGCCAGAGGGGCTTCGAGATCCTTCCAGCTCGGAATGATGACGATGTCGGCGTCGTCGAACGCGGAGAGCCCATGCGGGACAAGGATGCTCAGCCCGGCATCCGTCTCGATCATGCCTGCCTCGGCCCCGCAGACGCGGAAGTCAAAGCGCGGCAGGCCGAGCCTGGTGCGGTCGGCGCCGAACACCAGGCAAGGCACGGAGAGATGGAACGGACTGATGCCGTCGAAGGCGAGGACAGCAATGATCGGAGCGGTCATCGGCGTTTCCAGTGTGGGAAGCTGAGTTGTCCCAATTCTTTCGAACAATGTCAATCGGGCCACTTTTGGCTGCTTGTCGACCGGTCTATTTTCGGCCCATCGCATTCAAGCCGGAAGGAAAACACCATGTCTGACAGAGCCAACACCACACCGCGCCGCGCACTCGTCGTCGTGGATGTCCAGAACGACTACGATGGCGGCAACCTGGCCATCCAGCATCCGCCGTTCCGCGACAGCGTCGTCAATGTGGCGCGCGCCATGGATGCCGCCACGGCCGCCGGCATCAAGGTGGTTGTTATCAAGCAGATGGCGCCCGAGACGTCACCGATCTTCGCCAAGGGCAGCCATGGCGGCGAACTGCATCCGGAGATCGCCAGGCGCGGCCGCGACCACTATGTCGAGAAGACGCTGCCCTCGGCCTTCACCGGCACGGACCTCGAGGACTGGCTGCGCGCCAATGCCATCGATACGATCACGGTCGTCGGCTACATGACGCATAATTGCGACCTGTCGACCATCATCCACGCCGTGCATATGGGGTTTGCCGTCGAGTTCCTGTCCGACGCGACAGGCTCGGTTCCGTATGCCAACAGCGCCGGCTATGCCTCGGCCGAGGAGATCCACCGCGTGGTCACGATCATTCTTCAGTCGCGCTTCGCCGCGGTGCTGAAGACCACCGAATGGGCCGAGTGCCTGAAGACCGGCGCCTTGCCGGAGCGCGACACGATCTACGCCTCCAATCAGCGGGCGCTGGCGCGCAACGCAGCGTAGGAATATCCGCAAACACAAAGGGCGCCGCATCGCTGCGGCGCCCTTTGCCATTTGGAATTGAAAGATTTTAGAACAAGCCTTCAATCTGGCCGGCTTCGTTGAGGAAGATCTTTTCAGAGGACGGCGCCTTGGGCAGACCGGGCATGGTCATGACCTCGCCGCAGATGATGACGACGAAGCCCGCACCCGCCGAAAGCCTGACCTCACGCACCGGCACGGTGTGGCCGGTCGGCGCGCCGCGCAGGTTCGGGTCGGTCGAGAAGGAGTACTGGGTCTTGGCCATGCAGACCGGCAGATTGCCGTAGCCGGCGTCTTCCCAGGCCTTGAGCTGGTCGCGCACCGACTTGTCGGCGATCGCCTCCGAGCCGCGATAGATGCGCTGGACGATGGTGTTGATCTTCTCGAACAGCGGCATGGCGTCGGGATAGAGCGGCGCGAATTGCGAGGCGCCGGATTCGGCCAGCGCCACCACCTTGTTGGCGAGGTCCTCGATGCCGGCCGAGCCCTTGGCCCAGTGCTTGCACAGGATCGCCTCTTCGCCCATCGAGGCGACATAGTCCTTCATCGCCTGGATTTCGGCGTCGGTGTCGGAATAGAAGTGGTTGATGGCGACCACAGCCGGCACGCCGAACTGGCGGATGTTCTCGATGTGGCGGCCGAGGTTGGCGCAGCCTTTCTTCACCGCCTCGACGTTTTCCTTGCCGAGGTCTTCCTTCTTGACGCCGCCATTCATCTTCATGGCGCGCACGGTGGCGACGATGACCGCCGCCGCCGGCTTGAGGCCGGCCTTGCGGCACTTGATGTCAAAGAACTTTTCAGCACCCAGGTCGGCGCCGAAGCCGGCTTCGGTGACGACATAGTCCGCCAATTTCAATGCCGTCGTGGTGGCGACGACCGAGTTGCAGCCATGGGCGATGTTGGCGAACGGGCCACCATGGACGAAGGCCGGGTTGTTCTCCAGCGTCTGCACCAGATTGGGCTGCATGGCGTCCTTCAGAAGCACGGCCATGGCGCCGTCGGCCTTGAGGTCGCGGGCATAGACCGGCGACTTGTCGCGGCGATAGGCGACGATGATGTCGCCGAGACGCTTTTCCAGATCCTTGAGGTCGGTGGCAAGGCACAGGATCGCCATCACTTCCGAAGCGACGGTGATGTCGAAGCCGGCCTCGCGCGGGAAACCGTTGGCGACGCCGCCGAGCGAGCAGATGATTTCGCGCAGCGCCCGGTCGTTCATGTCCATGACGCGACGCCACACCACGCGGCGGGTGTCGATGCCGAGCTCATTGCCCCAGTAGATGTGGTTGTCGATCAGCGCCGAAAGCAGATTGTGCGCCGTCGTGATGGCGTGGAAGTCGCCGGTGAAATGGAGGTTCATGTCCTCCATCGGCACCACCTGCGCGTAGCCGCCGCCGGCGGCACCGCCCTTGACGCCGAAATTCGGGCCAAGCGAGGCTTCGCGGATGCAGACGATCGCCTTCTTGCCGATGCGGTTGAGGCCGTCGCCGAGGCCGACCGTGGTGGTGGTCTTGCCTTCGCCGGCCGGGGTCGGGTTGATGGCGGTGACCAGGATCAGCTTGCCGTCCTTGTTGCCCTTCACCGACTTTATGAACTCGGCCGATATTTTGGCCTTGTCGTGGCCATAGGGCAGCAGGTGCTCGGTCGGGATGCCGATCTTCTGGCCGATCTCCTGGATCTGCTTTTTCTTGGCGGCGCGCGCGATCTCGATGTCGGACTTCACTTCGGCCATAACGGCTTTCCTCTGGATTGGACGGTGGAGGGGACGGGGTTGATCTCTATCGCAAGCAGGTTGGAACCGGGAGCGCGGGCATGTTCTAACCCTGTCGCTGCCGTGGCGTCAACTTTCATGCAACTATGTTTCCTATAGAGAAAATTCCTCTGCGGTCGGCCGACCTGCTCTCGGTTCTTTCTGGCTCCGCTTGCCGCGCCGTATAGAAGCCAGAGCAGGGGCGCTTCCGCCGTCTCAAAACAGCCGCACAATGCACGGAATGCGACAGAAGCGACGGCGCAAATTCGCCATCGCCGGGCTAAAGCGCTTCGCGCTTCAGCCTTTTGTCTTGTGCATGTCGTTCTCCCAAAACCGGGACCACTTTCGGGCGACATGCATTGCGGCTGGCGAACGCTATTGCGTCAGCACGTTGCTGATTTCGACCATGTTGGAGCGCACGCGCAGGATGTAGAAGCCCATCGTCGTCAGATGCGTCGGCAGCAGCCAGCCATCCTCGCGGCCATTGGCGATGATGAAGGGCTGGATGCGCAGGGCCGAGACGAATTGCGCGTCCATCGTGTCCCACAGGCTCTGCAGGTGTTTTTCCTTGATGACGTCCTCGAAATCGGCCTGGGCGCCTTTCATCAGCCCGTAATAGGCATAGAGCTGGCCGTAGGCGAACCAGTAACGGTCGTCGGCGCGGGTGTCGAACCAGCCATTGTTGTGGTTCTCGGCGCGCTCCTTGAGGATGGCGGAAGTCGAGCCGATATCCGACGCGATGCGGTCGATATACTGCTTCAGATTGTCGGCGCGGGCATCGAAAGTGGCCTGGCAGGTGGCGAGGCGAGCGTTGAACGAGCGCAGATTGCCCATCGCACGGCGGTACATGCTGGGCGTGGTCGCGGTCATGCCGTTGCGGCTGATGTACCAGATGGACTCGTCATACTGCAGCTGACCGCGGGCATCCTGCAAATTGGTGTCGATCTGCGAGGTGGTGCGCACACGACCAAGATTGTCGGCAAGCTCGGTGGCGGTGCGCCGCACAGCCTGGTTGATGCCGCGCTGGAACGAAGCCTTGTTGTCCATCCAGGGCGTGTCGTCCCAGTCGATGCCGAACAAGCCGAGCTTGTACAGGACCATCGACGAGACCCAGGCGTTCTGATTGACGTTGAAGTCGATCAGGTCGGCCGCCACCTGGGCGATGGCGGAGTTGCCGCAGGTCTTCGCGGTGTCGGTGCCGGCGCCGGCGGCGACCTGTTCGCCAGCGGAAATATTGCGTTTCTCGAAGCTGTAGGTGTCGGGATAGGCTGGGTTGAAATTACTCCACCACTGGGTGGCGTAGAAGAAATTGGCATAGAGACCGACCAGCACCAGCAAAGCCAGGCCGACCACAGCCTTGAGGATCCAGCCGCGCTGCGTATACCAGCGCCCCGCCCACAGGAAGGGCCACAGGATCACGCCGATGACGAGGCCGATGCCGCGGCCGATCCACTGGAAAATGCGGGTGAAGAAATTCACGATCGGATCAAGCATGGCTCACGTCACCCCCTCAGCATGATGCCAAAAAGTTGCAGACTTCTTGGATAACATCATGCGCCAAAACAATAAGTCAGAACGAAATGACGGGTTCATTTCGTTCTAGTCAGTCAGGCCGTAGAGGCGTGTGCGAAACGCCACCTTGTCCTTCAAATATGTGGTTTTCAGAACGTCCACAACATGCGATCGCCAGGCGTCGCTGAAGCCGTCATAGTCCTTGTAGAAGCCCTGCTTGTTGAAGATGTAGCGCGAGACGAAGTCGGTCGGCACGAAATCCGAGATCAGCCGGTTGGTCAGCCAGGCGTCGGGATGGTCCGGCTTGGCGCGGATCACCAGGAAGCGCTGCTGCGGGAACACATCCTCGATCTTGAGATGGCCAAGCTGGGCGATTTCCCGCTTGGCGGCGTTGAGGAAGGGAAAGTTGCCGTCCTTGGTGATCAGGTCGGCATGGCCCTGGATCCAGGTCTGCAGCCAGACCTTGTCGACATCGGTCAGATTGCGGTTCGGCTCGGCGTCGCGAATCAGCGCACGCACCACCATCTCGGCGCGGTGTTCGAGATAGCCCGACGCCTCGATCCAGGAGGCGCGCGGCAGCTCGATGCGGCCGGTCGAGGCCAGGAACTTGAACACCTTGTCGGCGTCGTTGATCGAGAGATAGCTCACCTGCCACGGCCGCGAACGGCGGAAGCCGGGGGCGGCAGGATCGCTGATCACCGTCGTCATGTCGGGATCGACGAACACGTAGAGCCCGCCGAAATGGCTGGTCCAGTAGGCATTGTGGCGGAAGATCACCTGGTCGGGCACCAGCGCGTTCTCGCGGATATCGCCGCAAACCTTCGCCAGGTCCACCATGCGGGTCAGCATGGCATTGTCGCGCCAGGCGTCCGGCTCCTGCCTCAGCCGGTCGACCAGCTTGCCGAGTTCGGCGGCCTTGCCCAGCACATCCTCCGCCGACAGCACCTTGAATTCCACCTGATTGATCGACAGCAAGTCCTCGATGTCGTTGACCTTGGGAACGGAGTCCTCGATCTCGCCGTAGATGACGTCCTTGATGGTCAGCGCGTCGATGGCGCGCTGGTTCTTGGACATGAACTCGAACATCAGCTGCGAGGTGTTGGAGAAGGCTGTGTGCACCACCGGCAGGTCGATCTGCGACGGCGTCAGGATGATGAAGCGGCGATTGACCTCGTTGGGGTCGAGATAGTCGTAATCACCGCACTCGTCAGCGATCTCGGGCGAGAAGCCGGTGCGGTCGATCTGGAAACTCTTGAGCTTGGTCGGCTTGAGGCCGAAGGCGGCAAGCGCCTTGTTGTAGCGCTGGATGAGATGCGGCTCGTCGACGGTGAGCAGCCGGCCGTAGATCAGCTCGTTGTCGCGAAGCAGGTCGGTTTTTTTGGCGGAGGTCATTGCGTACCTTTAGGCATTCCAACTGCCCTTCTTTTTCATCTCCTCCATCTCGCGTGCCGCCCTCTCGCGCAGGCGGGCGTCGCGCAGCAGCTTCTCCACGGCTGCGTCGTCGGACTTGTCGGAATAGCGGAACTCGCTGTCGGCGTAGCGGTTGATCTCCTGCATGACCATGTCCATCGAGAACGGACCGCGCAGTTCCTCGATCATCGCTTTCTTCTCGTCGTAGCCCTTGTGCATGAAGGCTTCCGGCTTCTCGAACCAGTCGTCGGGAAGCTCGATGTCCATGGCGCGCATCTTGATGGCGTCGGTGACGTTCTTGATGGCGCGGCCGGTGAAGCGGGGCTCGGCATCCTTGATCAGGTGCAGGTAGGTGCCGATGTCGGCCATCGTCTTGGGCGCGCCATTTTCCTTCATGTAACGCTCATAGACCTTCATCAGCCCGTCTTCCTGCGGCTTCTCGTGCTCTTCATAAGCCTCGGTAACGGCGCGCTGGATCTCCTGCGCGGCGTAGAGTTCGTGATCGCCGAGCGGTATCTTGTGGTTCTTGCCGGCGAGCAGCACGAAGATGTCGATATAGTCGTCGCGGGTCTGCGGGCCGTCGACCAGCCATCGGGCGCCAGCGCGCTGGCGCAGCGCATCATCGACGTTTTCGGGATAGTTGGAGAACATGCCGAACGAGCAGTTGCCGCGCACCACTGTAGCCGCGCCGGCGAAGGCGTCCATCAAGACGCCGGTGATCTCCTGCTGGCCGGCCGAGGCGCGGTCGTCGGAGCGGCGCGCCGCCACCTGGTCGATGTCGTCGATGGTGCCGAAGCCGATGACGCGCGGGTTCAAGACATTGTTGATGAACTGCCGGCAGTTCTGGCCTGACTTGCCCTGGTAGGACGAAATCTGGTCGACGCCGAAATTCTCATAGGCGAAGGGATAGCCGGCGACCTGGCAGTAGCCGTTGACGAGGCCGGCGATCATCTGGATCAGCGTCGTCTTGCCGGTGCCGGGCGCGCCGTCGCCGATGAAGGTGAACAGGAAGCCGCCGAGGTCGACGAACGGGTTCAGTTCGCGCTCGAAATCATAGGCCATCAGCATCTTGGCGAGCTTGACCGACTGGTACTTGGCGATGTGGTTGCCGACGACCTCTTCCGGCTTCTTGAAGGTCATCACCAGCGGCTTGGAGCGCTTGCCGGGCGCGACGTCGAAACCGTCGAGGGTGAAGTCATCCGCATCGATGCGGATATGGGCGTTCTCGAACGGGCCGATGCCGTCGAAACGGCCTTTGCGCGCCAGCAACCCGTCGATGGCGACGCGGGCGAAGGCGCGTGTCCGCGTCATCAGGTCGGCATCGTCCTTCGAGCCCGCTATCGCCTTGTCGAGACCGGCGAGGATCGACTTCACCGCATCCTGCGGCGTGTCGAAGAGAAAATCCGGCTCGGGGATGTCGTTGGGCGCCTCGCCGTCGCTGTCGATAAGCTGGAACAGGTAGGAGGCAAGGCTGAAAGCCGAGATGTAGGCCGAGGCCGACAGAAGTTTCTTGAAGGCCGACGCCTCGTCGCCCTCGAGCGGGGCGCGGGTGTTTTTCGCCTGCAGGCCTTCGAGGTCCGAGCCTTCGGCGAAGACATGCGATATGGCGAGCGCGATTGCCGTGCCGCGCCGGGCACGAAACAAAAGCGTGTGCTGCGGGATGGTGAGCAACTGGTCGTCGGGATGGACGGCGCCGACCGTCTTCGACAGCTCGACCTCGCGCGTGCGGCGCACCGAGCCGACCGAGACGGTGGAGACGAAGCGGCGGTTGGTACCGGCCAATGCCGTGCCGGATTCGCGCGAGGGATCCTCCAGCACGACGATGCGGGTGATGAAGCTCTGCGCGGTGGCGCGGTGCTTCTCGATCGCCGCTTCCGGGATGGTGGTCAGGCCGGTGTCCATGAAGGATGCTCCGTGGTGTTACGGTCAGACGTCTGAAATGACCTGTCCGTTGGACAGGATGTGGACCTTGTAGCCGCCAAAGATCTTCTGTGCCTCGCCGGCGGCGTAGAGCGCCTGGTAGGCCTCGTGCGGGATCAGCGCGTGATTTTCGTAACTCGACACGCCCTGGCGCGCGGCTTCCAGGTCGTCGGTGTTGATGAAGAATTCCTGCGTCGTCTTCTCGCTGGAAAACAGGCCCTTGCGGCCGGGCTTCTCGCCCTTGGAGTAGACCTCCTGGATGGTCCAGGTCAGCAGCCAGGCGTTTTCCGGTTTGCGCACCTTGGCCAGCACCTCGGTCACCGTCGAATTGTTGTCGGTAATGCCCGCTGAATAAAAGGGGCCGAGCACGACACGGCGCAACTGCTTGGGGTGCAGGGGCTCGAAATCCTTGTCGAGATTGACCGCGATCGTCGCCGGCGACAGCGTGTAGGCGGAATTCTTCTCGGTGAAATCGTCGAAACGGTGCGCAAGCTCCGGATTGAGCAGCCCATCGACCGGCAGGGGGATGTCGACCTTTTCGTTGAGCTTGCCGTCCCGGTCGACGAGCTGGCGGATCATGCTTTCAGAAGAATCCTCCACCGTCACCATGTAGACCAGCGGCAGGTTGGCGCTGCCGTCGAAGGTGGCCCAATGGACGAGATAATAGGGCCGTGCCGTCTTCGGATTGACCGAGACCTTGGCGGTCTGCGCCAGCGTGAAGGGACCGAAGGTCTGCTCGCTCTTGACGTCCTCGAGGTAGAGCCGCTCGGCCATCGACTTCTGCAACGCTTCGGGGAATTCCTTGTGGCGCAGGATGAAGTCGGCCATCTCCTCGCGCAGTTCGCCGGCTAGCGGGATGTTGGCAAGGCGTGCATCAGCCTGCCGGCGGTCGTTCTCCAGTTCGAGCAGGTTCTGGAACACCGGGAAGCCGCTTTCGGCGCGCGAAATACGAAACGTGTCCATGAAGCCCAGCCGGTTGCGCCAGCAGGAGAAGGACTTGTCGAGCCGGGCGATATATTCGGCAACGATCTTGGCGACGATGCCGTGCCGGTAGAGCGGCGAGCGGTCGTCGCGCATGAACACTTCAAGGCCGCTGAGCGCGGCCGTTATTGCCGAGAAATACCGCGCCGCCGCGTCGTTTTCGGGGGTCATGCTGTCAGCCCTGGGATTGTCGCACCGGTGCGCGCGGCAATTATGACTGCACGTAGTTGGCCGAATTGTGCTTCTTCAGCACTTCATCGAAGCGGCGGGCAAAGGCGTCGTCGGCCAGCTTCTTGCGGCGCTGGATATCGGCGCTGGCGACCATGTTCTTCTCGTGCATCTCGAGCAGGTCGCCAATATGCTTCTGCGAGGCGGCACCGATGCCGGCCATGGTTTCTTCCGCCGTGTTGTCGACCTGACTACCCAGCGTGTTGATCTTGTGGGCGACGTCCTGCTGGGCCGCCGTCTTCAGCGAATCTTCCAGCGCCTTGTAGAGCACGATGCGCTGCTCCGTATCGATGGTCAGCTTGTTGATCAGCGTCGACTGCGCGGCGATCTGGTTGTTGAGCGAATCGACGAAGGTCTGGAACATCGAGGTATAGCGCTCCAGCGTCTGGCTCTCGGCCAGCAGTTCCTGCTCCTTGGCCTGCTTCTCATTGTATTCGGTGGCGAGCTTGGAGCGTTCGCCCTCGAGCTGCGTGCGATCCTTCTGGCTGGTCGAGGCGGCGATCTTGTTCTCGATATCGAGCAGCATCGGGTTGAGTTCCTCGATGCGCTTCTGCACGGCTTCGAGGTTGGTCATGGTGGTCTTGCGGCGCTCGATCACCTGCGACAGGCTGGTCTCGGAAGTCTTGTAGCGCTGGTCGAGAATCTCTTTCTGCGCCTTCAGGATGCCGACGATCGTGTCGGACTTGGCGAGAAGTTCCTGCAGATTGCCGGCCAGCGACATGTTGCGCACGCGGTCCGTGCGCAGGCGCTGTTTGCGCTGGCTGGAGAAGACGCCGACGAAGTTTTCCCAGCCGGTATAGTTCTTCATGCTCTCGAACTCGGCGCCAAAGACGTTGGTGGCGTCCTCAAGGCCGATGATCAGGTCGGCGATGTTGCCTTCCATCACCTTCTGCTGCTTCAGCACATCCTCGATGCGGGCGTTCTCGATGTCGAAATTGGCGTCGCCGATCTTCTTGTCCGCGGTGGCCAGTGTGTCGAGCACGGTGCCGGACTGCTCGATCTTGGTTCGCATGTCCTGGACGACCTGCTTGGTCTTGGCAATTTCGGCGTCGAAATTCTGCAATGTCGCCATAGGGGCCTCCCGCTTCGGCTTCCGGTCGCTGGTTGCGAACAGCGGCGAATATATGTGGGGCTTCCGGGGATTGAAAGACGTGAAGACAGGGGTCGCATGAAAACAAAAGAATCCGCCAAGGCCTTGAAAGACAATGCAGGTGGGGTCATGGCGTGACTAGCCGGTCCGCCGGAACTGGTTCAACTGTCATTGAACTTTCATGCCGGCAAAACAGTCAGCCTCCGCCGACGCGGAAATCCTGAATTCGGGAGGGGATTGAACCTGTTGCAGGCAAACAGATCGGCGCGGCCGCGCCGCCCCGGCGTGCACTCAGGGCTTCGGATCGGCCTTCAGATAGGCAATGACATTGGCGATGTCGTCGTCATTTGTCAGGCCGCCAAAAGCCATTTTGTTGCCAGGAACCTTGAGCTTGGGAGCCTTGAGATATTCGGCAAGATTTGCCTCGTCCCAGACGAGGCCGGCAGCGCCGGCACTCTTCATCGCTTCGGAATAATGGCCAAGGAAGCTCTCGGCTGTACCGGCGGTGCGGCCGACGACACCCATGAGATGCGGGCCGACCTTGTCGCGGTCGCTGGCCGCTTCATGGCAGGCGATGCACCGGTTGAAGACGTGCTTGCCCTGCACGGGGTCGCCGCCGGCATGGGCGGCAATGGAGGTGGCAAGCAGAAGAAGACTGGCTGTGGAAACGGCTCGAAGCATGGCTGACCCCGAAGAGCTTGGCTGACGGCCTTATAGGACCGAGGCCTTAACAAACGCTGCATCGCGGCGGGTTGGCAAGGCGGACCTCCGGACGATCTCCCGCGACCGGACGATGACCTCAGGCCTGCTGCGCCAGATCGCGGCGCAGGAAGTCGTGCAGCCGATCGACCGCCGGCGTCGTCGACAGCGGGTTGCGCAGGATGCCGATTTCGAGATCCGGCAGTACTGGAAGCCCTTCATTGCCGCCGATGATGCGTAGCGATGGCGGCACGCTGCGCTGCGCCAAACCGGCGACCGCCAGACCGGCCTGCACGACCGCGACCAGGCCCAGCAGCGAGGCGCTGGAATAGGTGCAACGGTAGGCGCGATCGGCATCGCCAAGCGCCTGCAGGACACTCATCCTGGCAGCGCAGCCCGGCTCGAACAAGGCGACAGGCAAGGGATCGGTCTGCCAGGCGACGTGGTTGGGCGAGGCGACCCAGACGAAGCGTTCCAGCCGGATCACGTCAAGCGGCTGCTCCGGCAGCCGGGTGACGATCGCCAGATCGAGCCGCCCTTCCGCCAGGGTTTTCACCAGTGCGGTCGACTGTTCGCAGATCAGTTCCACCGTCACCAGCGGGTGGTCCGCGGCAAAGCGTGACAGGACGGGTGGCAGCAGGAACGCAGCATAATCGTCCGGCACGCCGAGGCGCACGCTGCCTGTCTCCTTTGGCCGGGTGACGCTGGCCCATGCCTCATCCGACAATTTCAGCAGCCGGCGCGCATAAATCACGAAATCCTCGCCGATCGCGTTGGGCGTGACGGTTCGGGGACCGCGCACCAGAAGCTGGTTGCCGACCATCTCCTCCAGCCGCTGCATCTGCATGCTGACGGCTGACTGGCTGCGGCCAACCCGCGGTGCCGCGTTGGACAGGCTGCCGCTCTCGACGACGGCGACAAAGGTTTTCAAGAGGTTGAGGTCAAGCGGAGCGGCCATGGTGCTATCAGCATATCGAATAGCTTGTTCCAAATCTATTCGCTTGTTTGAAAGCTATATTGCTGGCCAGATGGGTGTCGTGCGCTCGAGGAACGTCGATGAAGGATCTGTCAACTTCCCGTTTTCCTGCCGCGAGCCTCGCCTTTGCGATGACGATCGCCGGCACGGTCGGCGCCTTCGTCACGGAATCGGGATTGCATCCCGTCACCGTCGTCTTCTGGCGATGCGTGTTCGGCGCCGCGTTCCTCGGCGCGTGGTGCCTTCTGCGTGGCTATCTGCCGGACCGCACCCTGTCCTTGTCCCGCCTCGCGCTGGCAGCGCTTGCCGGGGCCTGCATGGTGCTGAGCTGGACGGCCTTCTTCGCCGGCTTCGCCATGACGTCGATCGCCACGACGACGATCGTCTATCACGTCCAACCCTTCTTCGTGGTTATCATCGGGGTGGTCTTCCTGAAGGAGCGTATCTCGCTTGACCAGATGCTGTGGATGCTCGGCGCGTTCCTTGGCGTCGTGCTGGCCAGCGGGCTGGTGGTCTCGCATGCGCAAGCCAGCACGGGATGGGCGCTGGGCATCGCACTGACGCTGGTCGCCGCGCTGCTCTATGCGGTGGCGACGATCCTTGCCAAGGGCCTGGGCCAGCAACGCGCCGAGGTCACCGTGCTTTGCCAGACGATCGTCGGGATTGTCATGCTCGCGCCCTTCGCCGGGATCGGCCAGCATGTTCCCGCGCATTCATGGGGCTGGCTGGTCAGCATTGGCGTGCTGCACACCGGTATCGCCTATGTGCTGATGAACTCGGCCTTTCCGCGCCTGACGACGCCGGTGATAGGCATCATCACCTTCATCTATCCGGTCGTTGCCATCATCATCGACTGGGCGATCTACGGGCATCCGCTTGGGCCGGCACAGGCCGCCGGCATGGTACTGATCGCCGTGGCGACGCTTGGTGTCCGGTTGGGCTGGCGGTTCCCGCGCTGGCGTGTCTCGGCGGCCTGACGCGGATCGCAGGGAAGCGTGTTCAGGGTTCCATGAAGCCGATGAAATCGTCGGGCGCGGCGCGGCCCATTTCTTCCTCCCAGTGGCGACGGCAGAGCGAGACATAGACGTCCTTGCCGATCGCCACCTGGTCGCCCTGGCGGGCAACCTTGCCGTCGGCACCGAGGCGCACGACCATCGTTGCCTTGCGGCCGCAGCGGCAGATGGTGCGCACCTCGCGCAGGTCGTCGGCGATCGCCAGCAGCGCACGCGAGCCGGAAAACAGCTTGCCCTGGAAATCGGTGCGCAGGCCGTAGCACATCACCGGGATGTTCAGCCGGTCGGCTATGCGGGCCAATTGCCAGACCTGCTCTTCCTCGAGGAACTGCGCCTCGTCGACGAAGACGCAATGCACCGTCGTGTGGTCGTGATGCTCGGCGACGCGGGCGAACAGGTCGTCGCCATCGCGAAACATCTCGGCTTCCGTCTCCAGCCCGATGCGCGACGAGATCAGGCCACTGTCGCCCTTGCGGTAGTGGCCGGCGACGAACAGCATGGTGGTCATGCCGCGCTCGCGATAATTGTACGATGCCTGCAGCAACATCGTCGTCTTGCCGGCATTCATCGTTGCGTAGTTGAAGTAGAGCTTGGCCATGCCGCTCTTTTAAGCTGAGTTGCCTCGGCGCGGGGAGGGGCCGCAGCCGCATTCCCCTGAAAAAGCCGGCTCGCCTCCAAAAAAGACGCCAAGCCTCTTAAAAGAACACTTGGCACGATAAAAGCGTCAACCGTGTCGCTGATTGGCCAGTCGGCGCCGTTGATCGTGATTGCCTTGACGCTTGAATCCAAAACAGAATGGTGTTTGGCTGACGAAACAAGGCGGGCAGAGAAACCGTAACTACGCTTCGCCAAAGAATCACAATGGGAGACTGTCTATGTCGCGTATGAATTCCTTCGTCGCCGGCCTCGGGCTGGCGGCTTTGTTGTCCACGAGCGCCGCCTTCGCCGGTGACGCCGAAAGCTGCAAGACCGTGCGTCTTTCCGATGTCGGCTGGACCGACATCCAGGCCACCACCGGGCTCGCCTCGGTGCTGCTCACGGCGCTCGGCTACGAGCCGAAGGTGATCCAGCTGTCAGTGCCGGTGACCATGGCTTCGCTCAAGAACAAGGACCTCGACGTCTTCCTCGGCAACTGGATGCCGTCGATGACCAACGACATCAAGGACTACACTGCCGATGGTTCGGTCGAGACCATCAGCACGAACCTGACCGGTGCAGGCTACGGCATCGTCGTGCCGACCTATGTCGCGGACGCCGGCGTCAAGTCGCTGACCGACCTTGGCAAGTTCAAGGACAAGTTCAACGGCAAGATCTACGGCATCGAGGCCGGCAATGACGGCAACCGCATCATCCTCGACATGATCAAGAACCCGAAGGACAATCTCGAGGGCTTCGAGCTGGTCGAATCCTCGGAGGCCGGCATGCTGACCCAGGCCGAGCAGTCGATGAAGAACAATGAGTGGATCGCCTTCCTCGGCTGGACGCCGCATCCGGTGATGGGCGCCATGAAGATCACCTATCTGGACGGCATGGGCGACAGCGGCTTCGGCGCCGCCACCGTGTTCACCAATGTGCGCAAGGGCTACACCACCGAGTGCCCGAATGCCGGCAAGTTCATCGCCAACCTCAAGTTCAATCTGGATATGGAAGGCCAGATGATGGACGCGATCCTCAAGGGCGGCGACGCCCAGGCGGTTGCCACCGACTGGCTGAAGAAGAACCCGGACGCGATCGCGCCCTGGATCGCTGGCGTGACCACCTTCGACGGCGGCGATGCGGCAGCGGCCATCAAGACCGCCCTCGGAAGCTGAGCCGACCTTGCATCCGGCATGACCGGATGAAGATGGGCAGCCGTTTAACAAAGGGCTGCCCTTTTTCACATCCTGTGACAAGATGACGTTGCGACAGCACGGGGCCGAAGGCAGAGCTCCGGTGGAAGAGGGGTGAGATGGATCCGATTTCCAAATTCATGGTCGATCACAAGATCCCGATCGGGGCCTGGGGAAAGTCCTTTTTCGGTTTCCTGACCGACAATTTCGACACCATCTTCAGGGCCTTTTCCAACGGCTTGAATTTCATCCTCGATGGGCTGGTCGACCTCCTGCTGATGGTGCCGCCGGTGCTGCTGGCGCTGGTCATCGCTGTCATCGCCTGGCTGCTGCAACGCTCGCGGCCGCTCGCCATAGGGGTCTTTCTCGGCCTGATCTTCATCATCAACCAGAACCTTTGGAAGCAGACGGTGCAGACACTGGTGCTGGTCGTCGCCGCCGCCGCCATGGCCATGGCCATCGGCGTGCCGCTCGGCATCTGGGCGGCGCACAAGCCGAAGGTCTACCGCGTCATGCTGCCGGTGCTCGATCTGATGCAGACGCTGCCGACCTTCGTCTACCTGATCCCGGTGTTGACCCTGTTCGGTCTCGGCAACGCGCCCGGCCTCATCGTCACCATCATCTTCGTCATCCCGACCGCGGTCCGGCTCACGCATCTCGGCGTCGTCTCGGTGCCGAAGTCGATCATCGAGGCCGGCGAGGCGTTCGGCGCGACCAAAAGGCAGCTTCTGTGGAAGGTGGAACTGCCCTCGGCGCTGCCGACGATCATGGCGGGATTGACGCAGTCGATCATGCTGTCGCTGTCGATGGTGGTGTTCGCCGCCCTTATCGGCGCCGGCGGCCTGGGCACCGAAATCAACCGCGCGCTCGGGTCGCGTCGCATCGACCTCGGACTTGAAGCGGGCCTGGCGATCGTCGTGCTGGCCATCGTGCTCGACCGAATGACCCGCATTGGCGTTGGAGGCAAGAAATGACCGTCGCCGTCGATTTCAAGAACGTCGATATCGTCTTCGGCGCCGACCAGGCCGGTTCGCTGGCGATGATCGACAAGGGCGCCACGCGCGCCGAAATCCTCGAAAAGACCGGCAATGTGCTGGGCTGCGCCGACGCCAGCTTGACGGTGCATGAGGGTGAAATCTCGGTGCTGATGGGCCTGTCGGGCTCCGGCAAGTCGACGCTGCTCAGGGCCGTCAACCGGCTCAACGTGGTGTCGCGCGGCCAGGTTCTGGTCAAGGACGGCGACAAGATTGTCGACGTGGTCACTTGCGACGAGTCGACCTTGCGGCGCTTGCGCCAGAAGCAGGTGGCGATGGTCTTCCAGCAGTTCGGCCTGCTGCCATGGCGCACGGTCGAGGAAAATGTCGGGCTTGGCCTCGAACTTGCCGGCGTGCCGGAAGCCGAACGCAAGGAACGCGTGCACAAGCAGCTCAAGCTGGTCAATCTCGACCAGTGGTCGAAGAAATACGCGCATGAACTGTCGGGGGGCATGCAGCAGCGCGTCGGTCTCGCCCGCGCCTTCGCCACCGAGGCGCCGATCCTGCTGATGGACGAGCCGTTCTCGGCGCTCGACCCGCTGATCCGCACCAAGCTGCAGGATGAATTGCTGCAGCTGCAGGCCGAGTTGAAGAAGACCATCATCTTCGTCAGCCATGACCTCGAGGAGGCGCTGAAGATCGGCAGCCACATCACCATCATGGAGGGCGGGCGTATCGTCCAGACCGGCGCGCCGGAGGACATCGTGCTGCGGCCCGCCAACGATTATGTCCGCGACTTCATCGCCAATGTGAACCCGCTCTCGGTGCTCACCGCCTGGAACGTGATGCGCGACCGCCGCGACCTCGAAGAAGGCAAGGACGGCTGGGTGTGGCTCGACCGGCGCAAGACGACGCGCTTCAAGATCGACGAGCACGGGCTGGTGGCGGCGGCCGAGCGCGACGGCAAGCCGGCGGTGTGGGTATCTTGCGCCGATGTCGAGGCCCAGCCGGAGGAAGCGGCGCAAGTCTTCTGGGCCACCCCCGGCACGTCGCTGAAAACCGTGATGCTGGCCATGCACCGCTCGCAGACGGCACCGGTGGCGCTGTTCGACGATCAGTCGCGCTTCGTCGGCGCCATCGGCATCCGCGACGTGCTGAGCGCGGTGTTGCGGCGGTAGGCGCCTCGCAAGCTCCTGTTTTGACGCAATTCCGTCAGGCCGCCAGCGGCAGGCGCAGCTCCGTCAGCAATCCGCCGTCCGGATGATTGGACAGGCGGATCTCGCCGCCGGCGGCGCGCGCGATGTTGCGGGCAATGGTGAGGCCCAGCCCAAGGCCGCCGGTCTGGCGGTTGCGGGACTGTTCGAGGCGCACGAAGGAGCCGAACACGGCATCGATCTGGGCCTGCGGTATACCAGGTCCTTCGTCGCGGATGGTGAGCGTGATCCTGCCGTCCGAGCGGTGCAGGCTGAGATGCGCCTTCTTGCCGTAGGTGACGGCGTTCTGCACCAGATTGGTGACGCAGCGCCTGAGCGCGACCGGCCGCGCGATGCAGATCAGGCCGCGCGAACGGGTGTCGTCATTGTCGAACGACACCTCCGGATAAGGGTCGGCGATCGATTCCACGAGCGACCAGAAGTCGATGCGCTCGGTCTTTTCCTCGTTCACCTCGAAGGTGGCGAAGTCGATCACCGAACTGGCGATGCTCTCGACATCGGCAAGATCGTGCGCCAGCGCCTCGCGAACCGCCGATTTGCGCAACAATTCCAGCCGCAGCCGCATGCGCGTCATCGGCGTGCGCAGGTCGTGCGCCAATGCGGCGGCAAGATGCTCGCGGTCCTCGACATATTCGCGCAGCCTGGCCTGCATGGCGTTGATCGCTCTCGCGGCAGCCTGAACCTCGCGGCTACCGCTCTCGGCGATCGGCGGGCTCTTCAGGTCCTTGCCGATCCTGTTCACGGCGGTTTCCATCATCCGGTAGGGCGCGGTCAGCCGGCGCAGCGACCAGATCGACATGATCACCACCAGCCCGGCGATCAGCGCATAGAGCGGCAGGCTGTCGAAGCTCAGGATCGGGCCAATCGGCGTGATCGGCTCGGTGAAGTTCAGCCACTGGCCGTCGGCGAAGCGCAAGGAGGCCGTCAGCTTGTCGCTCTGGGCGAAATCGGCGGCGAGCACCAGGAGGTCGCGCTCCACCTGGCCGATATCGGGGCCGGACGCGGTGCCGCTGGCGTCGTCGGCCTCGCGTGTCGCCGGATCGCGCCGCACGCGCGCATCGGTGATGCCGAACTTCGACAGCCGGCCTACGAGAATGTCCTCGAGTTCGGCCAGCTCGTCGTCGCCGGCGATCGAGGACGTGACGGCGGGCGTGTCCGAGACGGTAAGGGCGTAAGTCGAGTTGAACAGGCCTGCCGCGGTTGCCTTGCGCTCCTCGGGCGTGGCGCCGCTCATCAGCTGCACCAGCGAGAAGGCGCGGTCGTTGAGACGATAGAGATCGACCACGTCGTTGGCGGCGGCGCGGTCGCGTGACACGATATAGAGGGTCGCGACCTGGCTGATCAAAAGACCGGCAATGACAATCAGCAGCACCCAGGCAGGCAAGGTCTGCGGCAGGAGACGTCTCATTCGGAGGTCGTCTCGGGCAGGAACTGGTAGCCGCCGCTGCGCACCGTCAGGATCAGCTTGGGCGTTTTGGGGTCATCTTCCATCTTGCGCCGCAGCCGGCTGACGAGGATGTCGATGCTGCGGTCGAAGGAATAGTCGCTGTCGCCACCGGACAGTTCGATGAGCTGGTCGCGGGTCAGCACGCGCTGGGCGCTCTTGACGAAGGTCTGCAGCAGGTTGAATTCGGCCATGGTCAGTTCGACCCTGACATCGTCGGGCGCGGTCAGCCGTCGCCGCGAACAGTCCATCGTCCAGCCGGCGAAACGATAGATCTGCTTGGTCGCGGCGCGTTTCGGCTCGGCGGCACCATTGCGCCGCAGCACGGCGCGGATCCGGGCCAGGAGTTCGCGCGGATCGAAGGGCTTGGGCACATAGTCGTCGGCGCCCATCTCCAGGCCGACCACGCGGTCGGTGGTCTCGGTGACGGCGGTCAGCATGATGATCGGCGTCGTGTACTGGGCGCGCAGGTCGCGGCACAGTTCCAACCCGCTCTTGCCGGGCAGCATCACGTCGAGGACGATGAGGTCCACCTGCGAGCGGCGCAGGATGGTCTCCATCTCGATGCCGTCGGCGGCAACCGAAGTGTGCAGGCCCCGCTTCTGGAAGAACTCCTGAAGCAGGTCGCGGATGCCCTTGTCGTCGTCGACGATCAGTATATGTGCGTCGGATTTCACGAGGTACCCTGTCCCGGTTGCCGGCCAAGCCATTCCTGGCAGGTGAGCCACACGATAGAATTCGGTCCATATGTTGGCCAGTGCCTTGGATTTCAAGGGAGAACGAATTCCGCCTTCTCCACATGGAAAGCGGTGGGGGCCCGGCAGACACAATCCAGAAACAAAATTCTACAATCGGGAAAAACTCCTGAAAAGGTAAGGCGGCATAACGGTGCCGTGGCGGTCAGATTACCGGCTGCGACGCAAAATCTCCGGGTTCACGGAAAAACCGATGCCAAGGTTGTCGATCAGTTTATTGGGTGCGTTGCTGGGCCTTGGCCTGGTCACTGCCGCTGTTGGACAATCGGACGCAAAGGCGCCGCTCACCCGGAGCGAACGGTGCGCCAATCTCAGCCACCAATTTGATGAAGCCCTCGAAACCCACGCCACGGCAACGCAGGTCACCGCGGCAAAGGCACTTCAGAGAAAGGGCAACCGGTACTGCGCCGCCAAGAAACAGGCACAGGGCATCCGGATGCTCGCCAATGCTTTGAAGCTGCTTGGAGTGGCACCGAACGACCCGGTCCAGTGACACTCAAATCGACCCGCATAAAAAGGAAATGAAGCCATGAAAAAGTCCATCCTGTCCGCCACCGGTCTCGCCGTTGCCCTGGCTTTCGCGATGCCCGCTCTCGGCAACGCCGCTGCCACCACGACCGCTGCTCCGGCGGCCTCGACCACGACGACCACCACCGCTCCGGCTGCTGACGCTACCGCCAAGCCCCCGGTGAAGAAGGTCAAGCACAAGAAGGCTCCTGCCAAGAAGACCGTGAAGAAGGCCAAGGCCAAGGATGCTCCGAAGGCCTGATCCAGGTCCGACGACAGATTTCCATCAAGGCCGCTCCAGCCGCACCGGCTGGGGCGGCCTTCTGCCAGGCACCCGATCGAGCAGCTGAGCACCGGCGGCCCACAGCCAGCAATCTCGATCTGATTTAACCCGTTTTCAACGCCGGCCGTGTAGGACAATCCGCATGAAGAAGCGGTTTTCGTCCATTTTGCGTTCGATGGTGATTGGCGGCCTGGTTGCCACCGGTGTCGCCAGGGCGCTGATTCTGCTCACCGCGAGCCCCGTGCCCGACCCTGCCAGTGGTCGCACCGAGCCCTCGCTGTTCGCGCCGATAATTTCCAGCAACTGGGACTACATCACACCTGTCCAGGCGTGGCTGCTGATCGTGCTTCTTGCCGTGACGCTGGTCTGCGTTGCCGGATGGCCGATCGCGGCCTGGATGGAACGCCGGGCGGACGCCGGCGCAAACCGCCGCGTCTTCGGCCGCCAGGGCCGTTGAACCGCGACCGACAATCTCCCACATGATTGTGAATGACCGGGCCCGCCCGCCGGCGGTCCGCACGCCAATCAAAATGGACGATCGCTGACGCCCGTGGCAAAATACGCGGCGAAGCCCGATCGCGAAACTGTCGGTTCCGATGCCTGAAATCACCACGAAACCCCGCACCAAGGTCAAGCCGCAGACCGAGCGGCCGAAGCTCTACAAGGTCATCCTCATCAATGACGATTTCACGCCGCGCGAATTCGTGGTGACGGTGCTGAAGGGCGAATTCAAGCTCAGCGAGGACCAGGCGCACCGGATCATGATCACCGCGCACCGGCGCGGCGTCTGCGTGGTCGCGGTGTTTACCAAGGATGTCGCGGAGACAAAGGCGATGCGGGCCACCGATGCCGGCAAGGCCAAGGGCTATCCCCTGCTGTTCACGACGGAACCGGAAGAATGAGGAGTGGTCGCCCGTAGGGCGATCAATCGACAACGATTTGTCGATTGAAACGACGAACGCCCGGAGCCATAGCGGAGGGCAGCGGCTGCAGGGCGGTTTCCCTTCTCCCACAGGGGGGAGAAGGAAGAGGCGCGGCTACCTTCCCTCGCGGTACCACATCGAACCCATCGCCAGGAGCAGCAGGCCGAGGCCGAGGAAGCCGCCGAACAGGGGTACGCGCGAGACGGCCTTCAAGACGCTGTCATCGGTGGTGCGCAGGCCGATCCAGTCGCTGCCGAAGGCATCGCCGGCCGAGCGCACCGGCACGATGGAAGGCAGCGTCACGTCGCCGCCGGTGGCCGTGGACGAGGCCAGCCGGCGCACGCTGCCGCCGGTGGCTTCAGCCGGCGCTTTCAGCCGGTCCTCGGTGGAGATGACGTCGGCGAATTCCGGGGCGTTGACCGGCCCGACATGGGCGAGCGCGGTGAGATCGCCATTGGCAACCTGGAAGAGGCCGATCTCATTGGTCTGGACGCTGCCCAGGAAGACGCCGGGCTCGGATTTGTCGAGCTTGACGGTCACGGTCTTGCCGGAGGGCGTGATGATCTGCGCGGGGCCGGGATCGTCGGCCATGGTCTGGCGGCGGATCTCAAGCACCATGCCGCGCCCCTCGGCGGTCAGCCGCTCTTCCTCGAGCTCGGGTTCCTTCATCAGCCAGTGGGCGATGCGCCGGTAGAGCTGGACGTGCGGGCCGCCCCCCTCGAAGCCGCGCGCCCACAGCCAGCCCTGGTCGGACAACAGCATGCCGACGCGGCCTTCGCCCTTGCGGTCGAGCAGGAGCAGGGGCCGGTTGTCGGCGCCCTTCATCACCACTTCGCCTTGCGGATTCTGCACGCCGATGGTGCGGAACCAGCGGCTCCAATGCGGCGGCTCGGTGGCCGAACCGTCGAGGCCGCGCGTCACCGGATGACGCTGGCCAAGGTCGGTCAGGCGCGGATAGAACGCTTTTTCGACCACCTCGCCGGTCGGCATGGCGGGCAAGGCCGACATCAGCGGGGTGCGCGCGATCGAAGCCTCGCCGGCATATTCGGGGCCGGCGGCGATCAGCAGGGCGCCGCCCTTTTCGACATATTCGGAGATGTAGTCGTAGTAGAGGATCGGCAGCACGTCGCGGTGCTGGTAGCGGTCGAAGATGATGAGGTCGAAATCCTTGATCTTCTCGACGAACAACTCGCGGGTCGGGAAGGCGATCAGCGACAATTCGTTGATCGGCGTGCCGTCCTGCTTCTCCGGCGGCCGCAGAATGGTGAAGTGGACGAGATCTACAGACGCATCGGATTTCAACAGATTGCGCCATGTGCGCTCGCCGGCGTGCGGCTCGCCTGAAACGAGCAGCACGCGCAAATTCTCGCGGATGCCGTCGACCAGCGCGATGGCGCGGTTGTTGGTGTCGGTGAGTTCGCCCGGTTCGCGGTCGATGGCAAGTTCGATGATGTTGCGGCCAGCGCCCGGAATGGTCACCTGCAGCGGCATGGTCTGGCCGACAGTGGCATGCTCGACGGCGACCTGCTCGCCATTGACGGAAACGCGCACATCGACCGGGCCGGCTTCGTTTTCCGTCGAGATGACGCGGTATGTCATGTCGAGCGGCTTGCCGACAAGGCCGAAGCGCGGCGCGTTCTCGAAGCGGATGCGGCGGTCCTTTTCGTGGTCGTTGCCGGTGATCAGGGCATGCAGCGGGGCATTGAAGTCGGGCGCGCCCGAAGGCGTGTCATGCACCTCGCCATCGGTGATCATGATGGCGCCGCCGATGCGCGAGGGCGGCACGTCGCGGAAAGCGCCTTCCAGCGCGCCGAACAGCCGGGTTTCGGTGCGCTCCTCGGCGGCATCGGATTTGCCGGCCTCGACGACGCGGACGTCGAATTGCTTGAAGCGGCCAAGACGCTGCTGCAGCCCGGCCAGCGCTTCATCGGTCTGCCTGGTGCGGTCGCCGATGTCCTGGCTCTGGCTGCGGTCGACGATCAGCGCAACGACGCTCTTCAGCGGCTCGCGCTCCTCATTGAGGAACACCGGGTTGAACAGCGCGGCGGCCAGCGCCAGCAGGGCGACGAAGCGCAGGACACCGCCGCGCTGGCGAAACCACAGGCCGACGAGCGCAAGCAGCGCCAGCGGCACCAGCACCAAGGCGAGCAGCGGCCAGGAGATCAGCGGTTCGAAAGAGATGGACCAGTTCATGTCCTATCCTCCCCGTTGAGGGGAAGGCCGATCCGCTGGGGGTGCGCAACAAGGAGCGTCATCTTACTGCCCCAGCCGTTCGAGCAGTATGGGCACGTGCACCTGGTCGGATTTGTAGTTGCCGGTCAGCATGTACATCATGATGTTGACGCCGGCGCGCAGCGCATAGATGCGCTGCATCGGATCGGCCGGCACGGTCGGCAGCAATGGGTCGCCATTCTCGTCGACCGCCCAGGCGCCGGCGAAATCATTGGCGGTGATCATGATCGGCGAGACGCCGTCACCGGTGCGCACCGGCCGGTTGTCGGCGTTGCTGGCGTCGAGCGATGCCTCGACCCAAAGCGGGCTGCCGGCGAAACGGCCGGGAAATTCGGGCAGGATGAAGAAGGACTTGGTCAGCACGTGGTCCGACGGCACCGGCTCCAGCGGCGGCACGTTGAGGTTGCCGAGGATGTCGCGCAGCCGCTCGGTCGCAGGGCTGGTGGAATCGGCGCCGATGCCGTTGGCGAACTGGTCGCGCGTGTCGAACAGCACAGTGCCACCTTGCTGCATATAGGCATCGATGCGGGCGATCGCGGCCTGGCTCGGCATGGGTGCCGCCGGATCGATCGGCCAGTAGATCAGCGGATAGAAGGATAGCTCGTCCTTCGAAATATCAACGCCGGCCGGCGCGCCCGGTTCGAGCGCGGTCTTCTCGATCAGGAAGCGCGTCAGGCCCTCGAGCCCGGCGCGGCTGATTGAATCGACGCCCGGCACGCCAGTCAGCACATAGGCGATGCGGGTCTTCGAGATCGCCGCGATCGCTGCCTCGTCGCCCGGCTTGGCATCGTCGGCGCGGGCGTAATCGGCATGGCCGAACAGCGCGCCAAGGGCAATCAGGACTGCCGCGGTGGTGGCTACGGCACCGGCCCGGCGCGGCCGACGGGAAAACAGGCCGCCCATCCAGAATACCGCCAGCGTGTCGAGCAGCATCAGTACCAGCGCGGCCGCGACCAGCGCACCCTTCAGGTTGCGGGATTCGTCGAAAGCATACTGGATCGTGGTGACCGGAACAGCGACTTGCGGCCGCGCCAGCGGCTCAAATCTGGTTGCGGCATCGAGCAGATTATGGGCGAAAACGCCGGTTTCCGAGCCGTACAGGCCCGGCGGGTTCTCGAAGTTCACTGGCAAAGCGCCGGCGCCCGGCACCAGCGGCCGCGCATCCGGCGTCGGCGGCACCAGCGAGCCGTCGGCCGCGATCATGCGGTAGGGCGCCAGCGAGGTGGCGGCGGCTTCGGCATTGGCGATCGCCGCGCCCTGGTTGCGTGACAGCTGGACGATGCGACGCAGCATCTCAACGAAGCTGCCCGAGATCGGCAGGTTCGACCATGTCGCCTCGGGCGTGACGTGGAACAGCACCAGCGTGCCCTTGCCCTTCTTCAGCCCGGTGACCAGCGGCGTGCCATCGGCTAGCGCCGCCCAGGTGCGCTCGACGATATCGGGTGTCGGCTCGGCCAGCACCTGCCTGCTCACGGTGACCTCGGTCGGCGGCGCCAGGTCGGCGAACGGGCCGGCCTTGGGAAATTCGGTGACCGGCTGCGGCGATGTCCATGACAGCGCGCCGCCGAGCGAACGCTCGCCGGTGCGCAGGCGGACCGGCAGCAGATCGTCGTCATTGCCGGCGGCGGCCAGCCGCGAGCCGGCGAAACGCACCAGCGTGCCGCCATTGTCGACCCAGTCGACCAGCCTTTGTCGGACCTGCGCGGGAATGGTGCCGATGTCGGCCATGATGATCATCGCCGGCTTCTGGTCGAGGATCTGCGGGATGGCGTCGGCGAGATCGGCGCTGGAGGGTTCGACCAGGTCGGCGAAAGGCTGCAGCGCGCGCCTGATGTAGTAGAGAGGCGACAGAAGCGGCTGCGCCTGGTCTGCCTCGGCCTGCGACAGCAGTCCGACGCGGCGACGCTTGGAGCTTTCGTCGAGCACGCGCACCGCACCCGCCTGGCGCTCGCCGTCGAGCGCGATCGAGGCGAAATCATTGCGCAGCTCGAACGGCACCGCCATGGTGCCGGTGACGGTGGCTTCGCCGGGCGCGAAGGTCAGCGTCGCATCGGCGATGCGGCGGCCCTTGTCGTCGAAGGCGCCGGCGGTGACCTGGGCGGGGGCCGGGTCGCCCGGCGCGCGGATGGCGGTGAGGGCAAAGCCGTCAACCTGGTTGTCGGCGGCAGTCAGGCCGGTCAGCGAAAACCGGTCGGCGGTTGCCCAGACGATTCGAGCGGCATTTTTCGACAACAGCGTGTTGAAGGCGGCTTCGTCGCCCTTCGCGGCCAGGCCGTCGGCCAGCACGGCGACGCTGGCGCCGGGCAAGCCCTCCAGAACGCCGGCGACGCGGGCATAGACGGCGGGCCTATCGGTCGGGATTGGCCGCGGCTTGGCGGCGCGCAGCCGGTCGAGTGCGGCGGCGGCATCGAAGGGGCCGATCTCCGCATTGGCCTTTTCGGCGGTGAAGGCGATGATGACCGGCACGCCGTTCGAGCCGGCGTCGGCGATCAGCCGTTCGGCGGTGGCGACGCGCTTGTTCCAGTCGGCGGCACTGGCCCAGTCATTGTCGATGACCAGCGCAAGGGCAGCACCCTCGGCCGGCAGCTTTTCGCGCGGGTTGAAGACTGGTTCGGCCAATGCCGCGACGATGAGCGCCGCCATCAGCAGCCTGAGCAGCGTCAGCCACCATGGGCTCTGCTGCGGCGTCTCCTCGCGCTTCAGCACCCGCGCCAGGATTTTCAGCGGCGGGAAGATCTCACTCTGCGGCTTGGGCGGCGTCAGCCTGAGCAGCCACCATATCACCGGCAATGCCAGCAGGCCCCATAGCACCATGGGAGCGCCAAAGGAGAGCGGCAGCCAGCTCATGCGACAGCCTTCCCCGGCTGACCACTGCCTGCATTCAGGCCGGCATAGGAGCCATCGGCGGTCATCGCCATGTGCAGGCGCACCAGTGCGTCGGACGCCAGCCGATCGGTGTGGTTGACGGTGAAACTCCAGCCGAGCCGCTTGCACCAGCCGGCCAATTCCGCGCGGCGTGCGGTGTAGAGCAGGCGATACTCGTCGCCGAGCATTTCGGCACGCCCGGCGGTCAGTTTTTCGCCGGTCTCGGGATCGGTGAACTCGGTGCGGCCGGCATAGGGGAAGGTTTCCTCGGCCGGGTCGGCGACCTCGATCAGATGCGCGCGCACGCCGTGGCGGGCAAGCACATCGAGCCATTCCATCGTCTCTTCGACCGGATCGAGAAAGTCACTGGCGATGACGATGTCGCAGAACCGCCTGATGTCCGACAGATCAGGCTTGGCCGGCAGATCGCCGGCATGCATCAACTGGGCGGCGATGCGCTCGGCGCCATTGCGGGCCGTGAACGGATCGGTCAGTCCCGGCCAGGCGATGCGCTCGCCGCTGCGCGACAACAATTCGGCCATGGCCAGCGCCAGCACCAACGCACGCGATTGCTTGGAAACGCTGGCGCCGGTCGACTTGTAGAGCATCGACGGCGAAGGGTCTGCCCACAGCCACACCGTATGGGCGGCTTCCCATTCGCGGTCGCGCACATAGGTGTGGTCGTCGCGCGCCGAGCGGCGCCAGTCGATGCGCGAGGAATCGCCCTCGACATAGGGCCGGAACTGCCAGAAATTCTCGCCGATGCCGCGTTTGCGGCGACCATGCCAGCCGGCGATCACGGTGTTGACGATGCGGCGCGCCTCGACCAGCAGGTCGGGCACAAGCGAAGCCCGCAACCGGCCACGGGCGAGCGCGTCGCGCGTCGCTGCCGGAGCCTGGACCTCGCCGATTCGCGTCATCAAATCCCTTTCACAAGCTTCGCCACCACATCTCGCACGCTGGTGCCCTCGGCGCGGGCGGCGAAGGTCAGTGCCATACGATGCTGCAGCACCGGCTCGGCCAGAGCCCGCACATCGTCGACGGATGGCGCGAGCCGTCCCTCATAAAGCGCTCGGGCACGCGTGCACAGCATCAGCGCCTGGCTGGCGCGCGGGCCGGGGCCCCAGGCGACATGCTTGTCGGTCTCGGCATTGCCCTGGCCCGGACGCGCCGAGCGCACCAGGGTCAGGATCGCCTCGACGACGCTTTCGGGCACCGGCATGCGGCGGATCAGCGTCTGGATCTCCTTCAGCCGTGCCGGCTGCAGCACGTTCTGAGCCTTCGCATCCTCGATGCCGGTGGTCTCCAGGAGGATGCGGCGTTCGGCCTCGATTTCGGGATAGAGGATGTCGACCTGCATCAGGAAGCGGTCGAGCTGGGCTTCGGGCAGCGGATAGGTGCCCTCCTGCTCCAGCGGATTCTGCGTCGCCAGCACGTGAAAGGGCGCCGGCAGATCGTAGCGGGCGCCGGCGATGGTGACATGGTACTCCTGCATGGCCTGCAGCAGCGCCGACTGCGTGCGTGGCGAGGCGCGGTTGATCTCATCGGCCATCAGCAACTGGGCGAAGATCGGCCCGGAGATGAAGCGGAAGGAGCGCTTGCCGGTCTCGTCCTGCTCCATCACCTCGGAGCCGAGAATGTCCGATGGCATCAGGTCGGGCGTGAACTGGATGCGGCGCGAATCGAGGCCGAGCACGACGCCCAGCGTCTCGACCAGCTTGGTCTTGGCAAGGCCCGGCACGCCGACCAGAAGCGCATGGCCGCCGGCCAGCACCGCCACCAAAGTGCGCTCGACGACGTTCTCCTGGCCGAAGATCACCCGGCCGACCCCGTCGCGGATCCTGGAAATGTCAGCCAGCGCCTTCTCGGCCTCAGCGATCATGTCCGTTTCGCTGATCGGGCTTTCCTTGACCATCACGCTCATGTCGCATCGATCCCTTTGCTTGGAAATACCGGCCCGCACCATATCATAGGTTGCCGCGATTCGGCCTCGCGTAGCGCCTATGGTCGAACTTAAATCACAGACTTAGGCTGACAAGCGGAACAACAGTGACTATTTCGTGACGATGACGGAACACGACGAACATCGCCAACAAAGCCTTACCCAGGCAACCGAGGCGCGGGGCCTCGAGGCGCTGATCTCGCGCGCGGCGCGTGCCGGCAAGGGCGCGGCCCCCGTCGAGCGCTGGAATCCAGACTTTTGCGGCGATCTCGACATGGAGATCAAGGCCGACGGCACCTGGTTTTACCTGGGAACGCCGATCGGCCGCATGCCGCTGGTGCAGCTTTTCTCCTCGGTGCTGCGCAAGGACGCGGACGGCAGGACCTATCTTGTGACGCCGGTGGAAAAAGTCGGCATCCGCGTCGCCGACGCGCCGTTCATCGCCGTCGAACTGGATGTTTCGGGCAGCGGCGAGGAACAGATCATCACCTTCCGCACCAATGTCGGCGACGTGGTCGAGGCCGGACCGGAGCGGCCGCTGCGCTTCGTGGACGAGAACGAGACCGGCGGCCTGAAGCCCTATGTGCTGGTACGCGGCCGGCTGGAAGCGCTGGTGGCGCGGCCTGTCATGTACGAACTGGTCGGGCATGGCGAAGAGATCGAGGTCGGCGGCGAGACCATGTTCGCGGTCCGCTCGAAGGGCGCTGTGTTTCCAATCATGCCGGCTGGCCAACTGAAGCGGCTGAGCGCATGATGGACCAGGTGTCACCGGCGCCGTTTTCATCGGCGGATTTTCGCGCGCGCTTTGCCGCGCAGCCGCAAGCGCATGCCAGTGACGATTATGGCGACCATCGCTTCAATCCGGGCCATCCGCGCCTCAACCAGGGCAAGGCGCTGCGCAACGCGGCGGTGCTGATCCCGTTGGTCGATCATGATGGCGAGGCCACGGTTCTCCTGACCAAACGGGCCGAAAAGCTGCGCAGCCATTCGGGACAGGTGGCCTTTCCCGGCGGCACCATCGACCCGACCGACGCAAGCCCGGAAGCGGCGGCGCTGCGCGAGACCTTCGAGGAGATCGGGCTTGGCCGGGACCGCATCGAGATCATCGGCCGCATGCCGGACTATGTCGCCGGCAGCGGCTACAGGATCGCGCCGGTGCTCGGCATCGTTCGGCCGGGCTTCCAGCTAAGCTTGAACGCCGACGAAGTCGATGCCGCCTTCGAAGTGCCGTTGCACTTCCTGATGGACCCGCTGAACCACAAGCGCGACAGCCGCATGTGGAACGATCTCGAATGGTTCTTCTATGACATGCCCTATGGCGACCGGCGCATCTGGGGCGTCACCGCCGGCATCATCCGCACGCTCTATGAAAGGCTTTATGCGTGAGTGTTTCGATCGCGGGCAGGGCCGACTGGCTCGCCGACAAGCATTTGCAGCGCCTGCTTGCCGCCCTGGCTGAAGGGGGCGAAGAGGCGCGTGTCGCCGGTGGCGCGGTGCGCAACACGCTGATGGGCCAATCGGTTGCCGACGTCGACATCGCCACCACCTGTTTGCCTGACGAAACCATTCGCCGCGCCGGGGCGGAAGGTTTCAAGCCGGTGCCAACCGGCATCGAGCACGGTACGATCACCGTCGTCGCCGGCGGCAAGCCCTATGAAGTCACCACCTTGCGCGCCGATGTCGAGACCGACGGCCGCCGCGCCAAGGTGTCGTTCGGGCGCGACTGGAAGCTCGACGCCGAGCGGCGCGACTTCACCATAAACGCGCTCTACGCCGACGCCGATGGCACTGTCGTCGACCTGGTCGGCGGCATCGCCGACATCGAGGCGCGCCGGCTGCGCTTCATCGGCGACCCGGAAGCGCGCATCCGCGAGGATTATCTGCGCATCCTGCGCTTCTTCCGCTTCTTCGCCTGGTATGGCGAGGGCCGGCCGGACGCCGAAGGGCTGAAAGCCTGCGCCCGGCTGAAGGAGGGCTTGGCTCAACTTTCGGCGGAGCGCGTCTGGTCCGAGCTGAAGAAGCTTCTGTCGGCACCTGACCCGTCGCGGGCGTTGCTGTGGATGCGGCAGGCAAGTGTGCTGACCACCGCGCTGCCGGAAAGCGAGAAATGGGGCATCGATGCCATCCATGGGCTGACCAAAGCCGAAACGGATCTCGGCTGGGCGGCGGATCCGCTGCTGCGGCTGGAGGCGATCGTGCCGCCGGATGCCGCGCGCATGCAAACGCTTGCCGAGCGACTCAGATTTTCGACCGATGAAGCATACCGCTTGCGCCATTGGGCACTCACGACCGCCGTCGAGCCGAAGATTACCGAGGGCGAACTGGCCAAGCGGCTCTATCGCGGCGACCGGAAAGGGTTTGTCGACCGCCTGCGGCTGTCGCTTGCGGCAGCGCGGGTGCGCGCTGTCGAGAACAATGACGCGCTGCTAGAGGCCGGTGGCTTTTCGCGCCTGCTGGCCTTCGCGCTCAAATGGCAAAAGCCGGTGTTTCCGCTGAAAGGCGCCGATCTGACGGCGCTCGGCGCGACCCCAGGGCCGAAGCTGGGTGAAATCCTCAAGAACCTCGAGGCGGAATGGATCGATGCCGGATTTGCGCCGGACCGCGGCGCGCTGCTCGAACGCGCCGCGCAAGCCCTGAACGCCGGATAGGGTACTAGCTGCTTCAGGTCAGGCTGCGTCGCGGGCTTTTTCGATGCGCGAGCGGATCGCCTCGATCATCGTTTCGCGGATAACAGTCTCACCATGCGTCTCACGCATATGCTCGACGGCACGGCGCATCACTTCGGCTTCCTCGTCGGCACGGGTGTGCCAGTCACAGCCGGGAACGAGCGACCCGCAGTGGAATTGCTTCATCGGATTTCTCCTTTTTCCTCCGTGAAGCCTGTCAAAGGCTCCACAACTCCTTTGCCCACGGTCGATCACAAGTGAGGCCTTTGGACCATGAGCAGGGCAGAGACGATAACACGGAAGGGGCAGTCTGGTTGCATCAAAGCTCCGTGCGCCTTGCGCTTACCTGACATTTACGGCCAGCGGACTTCTGGCGGCAGGCTGGACAGGATCGAGGCGACATTGCCGCCGGTTTTCAGGCCGAAGATGGTGCCGCGGTCATAAAGCAGGTTGAATTCGACGTAGCGGCCACGGCGGATGAGCTGTTCGTCGCGGTCACCGTCGGTCCAGTTCTCGTTGAAGTTGGCGCGCACGAGGTGGCCGTAGACGACAAGGAAGGAACGCCCGACATCCTGGACGAAGTTGAAGTCGGCATTCCAGCCGCCTTTCTCCTCGCCCGAATGCAGCCAGTCGAAGAAGATGCCGCCGGTGCCGCGCGGCTCGTTGCGGTGGGCTAAGAAGAAGTACTCGTCGCACCAGCTCTTGAATTTCGGATGGTCGGCGACGCCGGCGTTCTTCTCGCAAGCGAACTGCATGGCGCGGTGGAAGGCGACGGTGTCGGGATCGTCCTGGGTGCGGCGGCGTTCGAGCACGGGGGTCAGGTCGGCGCCGCCGCCGAACCACTGACGCGAGGTCACCACCATGCGCGTGTTCATGTGCACGGCCGGCACGTTGGGATTCCAGGGGTGCGCGATCAGCGAAATGCCGGATGCCCAGAAACGCGGGTCTTCCTCGGCGCCGGGCATCTGCTTCCTGAATTCAGGCGAGAACTCGCCATAGACGGTCGAGGTGTGGACGCCGACCTTCTCGAAGACACGGCCATGCATCATCGACATGGTGCCGCCGCCGCCCTTGCCCTGGTCACGCTCCCAAGGCGTCTTCTCGAAACGGCCCGGGGACCATGAGGCCAGTGGGCCCTGGAGATCCTGCTCGATCTGCTCGAAGGCGCCGCAGATGCGTTCGCGCAGCGCCTCGAACCACAGGCGGGCTTTCATCTTCTTCTCTTCGATGTCGGCGGGCAGGCCGGCAGGTAGTTCGGGTCGTTCCAAGTGCCGTCTCCGATTGCGGGGCGGTGAGTCGACAAAAGACTCGTCTTTTCCGGGCGCGATCCCTAATCTCCTGAGGAACAGGGTCAAGTCCCGTTGCAGCGCCGCGCGTCTATTGGACGCGCAGGGAACGCCGCAGGACTTTGGTTTTGCGCGTGATCCTTTCCGAAACCCGGTTTCGGATCATGCGCTGCGGTGCAAGGAGTTTTTTCGTGCGCACCCCGGCAAGACCGCCGCTGGATGGCTTGAAGAAAAGGCTCGACCAAAGTCGGGCCGAGCGCGCACGCATGCCGCGCGACGGTTTCCTGCGCGAAACCTTCGTCCTGCCGCGCTCCGATGCGCGGCTCAAGGCCAAGGAATGGTTCGAGCGCTTTCCGAAGCAAGCCTACTGGACCGAGATCGAAAGCTGGTTCGAGCGCCCCGGCGACCTGATCGAGTTCACGATAAGGCGGTTGCCGGTGGCGGATTAGGACCCCACCACCAGACGCCTCGCCCCCGTGCCTTGCCTTGCCAGCCGGTCGCCCTTGTTCCTGAGCGGGCATTTGTCGATAGACATGCAGCCGCAGCCGATACAGTCGGTCAGCCCGTCGCGCAGTTTCTTCAACTGAGCGATCTTGTGGTCGAGCCCATCGCGCCAGGCCGTTGAAAGCAGGCTCCAGTCATCGCGCGTCGGCGTGCGGCCTTCCGGCAGTGATGCCAGTGCCTCGCCGATCTCGGCGAGCGAGATGCCGACCTCCTGGGCGATCCGGATGATCGCCACCCGCCGCAGCACGTCGCGGCCGTAGCGCCGCTGGTTGCCCGACGTGCGATGGCTGCGGATCAACCCGCGCGCTTCATAGAAATGCAGCGCCGACACCGCGACGCCGCTGCGCATGGCCACCTGGCCGACCGTCAATTCCGTTACTGGAGCCATTTCCGACTTTTCCGCTTGACCTCAAGTTAGGTTGAGCTTGTAGCGAAGAAATACTGATCGGGCAAATGACAGGAGAAGGCGATGTGCGCCTGGGTGAGAATGACTGGAGAAACCACTGTCGTCGGCGACGGCAAGGGCGCTGTCGACGGGCCGCCGATCCTATCCGAGCTGCCGGATGGCTTCGCCCGCCACCATGGCGACGGACAACGCGACGTTTATGCTGCGCGCGGTGCCCTGCATGGGGATGGTCAGCCGCGCATCCGCCGCCTGATGGACAGGATCCGGCACGCCTGCGGATTCGCGGCCAAACAAGAGGATGTCGCCGTCGGCGAAGGTGAAGCCGGTATAGGCGGTCGTGGCTTTGGTCGACAGCAGCACCAGCCGGTGCGCGCTGGCCTTGCGCCAATCCTCGAAGGTCTGCCAGTCGACATGGCGGGTCAGAGCAGCCATTTCGAGATAATCCATGCCGGCGCGCTTCAGCGCCTTGTCGGAGAGCGGAAAGCCGGCCGGCTCGATGATGTCGACGCCGAGCCCGAGGCACGCGGCGAAGCGCAGGATTGTCCCGGTATTGCCGGCAATGTCAGGCTGGTAGAGCGCGATGCGGAGACGACGGTTCATTTCCGCGTCCTTCTAATAAGTGGCAGATCGGCCACAGGGGCCTCTCGGTTTTGGAAATTCCTGGACCTGCGGGTGGCCATTTTTTGCGAAGTCGGGTATACGGCCAGCATTGTCAACCCGAACCGATGGAGGGGTAATTCATGATGACCATGCACATCCAGCGCCCCTCTCGTGGGCTTGTACGCCTGCCGGCGGTTTCGGTACGACGATTCTCCTGACTCTCTAAGACTTGATCGCACCGATTCCCGCCGAAACACCTTTTCGGCCCTTGAAGGAATCCTGCGATGTTTTTCAAAAAGTCAAAAGGGCTGAACGCCCAGTCTGAACATGTCCGGACCGATGCTTGGCGTCGCGTCCGGACCGACGCAACCCACGCCTCCGGCCGAATGCCGGCGGAGGATGTTGCTTCGCCTTTTTATCGCTATTTTCACACGGAGGACGGACCAATGTTCGATCCCTACAGAATACCGGGCTCCAGGAGCCTGCATGTCCACCGGCTGCCGACATGGGCGCTACTGATCGGCGACACTTATTCGTCGGCGGTTCATGCCGAAGTCCGCCGCCGCCCGCATCGCGGCATGCTGCCGGATGTCGATTTCTCGCGCGCCGTTCCCGATCCGAGCCGGCCGTCGCTGGTGCGCCGGATCATCCGGCTGATCCGACCGGGCGCGAAAAACCGGGCTGGCGGCACGGTGTCGGCAGGATCGACAAACGCGCCTGTCGGCGAAAAGCCCGCGAACCCCTATATAGCGCGAAGCAGGGCCGACGGTCCGGGTGATTCCCGACCGTCGGCCCTCGGCGCCATGCGGGCCGGGGATTTCGTACGTCGCCAAGCCGCGTAAGCGGAAAACAGATTTCACAGGCATGACTTATGTTGTTGTTTAGCTGGTTTGAAAGAAGGCTCGATCCGTTCCCCGCAGCGGAACCGGTCGAGCCGCCCAAGACCCTGGTTGCCTTCTGCCTGCATTATACGCGCGGGGCATGGCCCTATATCCTCATCGATGCGGTGCTGGTGACGGCGATCGCCATCGCGGAAGTGTGGATGTTCGGCTTCCTTGGCCGCATCGTCGACTGGCTGTCGGGGCAGAATCGCGAAACCTTCCTGCAGACGGAGGGCTGGAAGCTCGCCGGCATGGCCTTCATCGTACTGTTCGCGCTGCCCGGCACGGTGTGGCTGCATTCGCTGCTCAACCAGCAGACGCTGATGGGCAACTATCCCATGCGCATCCGCTGGCAGGTGCACCGCTACCTGCTCAAGCAGTCGATGAGCTTCTACCAGGACGAGTTCGCCGGCCGCATCGCCACCAAGCTGATGCAGACGGCACTCGCCGTGCGCGAATGCGTCATCAAGGTGATCGACGTCCTGAACTACGTCATCGTCTACTTCCTCGGCATGCTGTTCATCGTCGGTTCGGCCGACTGGCGGCTGGCCGCGCCGCTGGGCGTCTGGCTGGTCGGCTACATACTGTTGCTGCGCTTCTTCATTCCCCGGCTGGGCAAGGTCGGCGAGGAACAGGCCAATGCGCGCTCGATCATGACCGGCCGCGTTGTCGACAGCTACTCCAACATCCAGACGGTCAAGCTGTTTTCCCATGCGCGCCGCGAGGCCACTTTCGCCAGGGAAGGCATGATGGGCTTCCTCGACACGGTCTATCGGTCGATGCGGCTGGTGACGGTGCTTTTCGGCACACTTTACATGCTGAACGCGCTGCTCCTGTTCTCGGTCACCGTCATCTCGCTGTGGCTGTGGATGGGGCAAGTGGTGACGATCGGCGCGGTCGCCGTGGTCATCGGCCTGGTGCTCAGAATGTGGGGCATGTCGCAATGGATCATGTGGGAAATGTCGGGCCTGTTCGAAAACATCGGCACGGTGCATGACGGCATCGCCTCGATCTCGCTGCCGCGCCTTGTCGAGGACAGGCCGGATGCGAAGGAGATCGCCGTTTCCAGGGGCGAGATCCGTTTCGAGGATATCCGCTTCCACTACGGCAAGCAGAAAGGCGTCATCGAAAACCTGTCGCTGGCGGTGAAGTCTGGCGAGAAGGTCGGCATTGTCGGCCGCTCGGGCGCCGGCAAGTCGACGCTGGTCAATCTCTTGCTGCGCTTTTACGACCTGGAGGGCGGCCGGATCCTGATCGACGGCCAGGAGATCGCCGGTGTGAAGCAGGATTCACTGCGGGCGCAGATCGGCATGGTCACGCAGGACACCTCGCTTTTGCATCGTTCGGTGCGCGAGAACATCCTCTATGGCCGCCCCGACGCCACCGACGATATGCTTGTCGAGGCGGCGCGGCGAGCCGAGGCTTTGGACTTCATCGGCGGACTTTCGGACCACAACGGCCGCAAGGGGTTTGACGCCTATGTCGGCGACCGCGGCGTCAAATTGTCCGGCGGCCAGCGGCAACGCATCGCCATCGCTCGCGTTATGTTGAAGGATGCACCGATACTTATCCTTGACGAGGCGACGTCGGCGCTGGATTCCGAGGCCGAAGCGGCCATCCAGGAGAATCTCTACAAGCTCATGCAGGGCAAGACCGTTATCGCGATCGCGCACCGGCTGTCGACTATTGCGGCGATGGACAGGCTTGTGGTGATGGATCAGGGTCGTGTCATCGAGGAAGGTTCGCACGACGAACTGGTCGCCAAAGGCGGGCTCTACGCGCAGCTCTGGCAACGCCAGTCGGGCGGGTTCCTGCTTGAGGACATACCGACCGAAGTCGCCAATGACGCAATTGCAAAGGGCCAAGCTGCCGAATGATGACAGCCGTCTATCGCTGGTTCGAGAACTGGGTCTATCCATTCAGGGAGCCGGCGAATCTTCGGCCACCGGCGGGCGTCGGCGGTTTTCTCTGGCATTATGTCGGCCAGGCGAAATTCGCCTTCTTCGCCATGCTGGTCATCGGCGGCATCGCGCCGCTGGTCGAAGCCGGCCTGTTCTACTTCGTCGGGCGGCTTGTCGATATTCTCGACCAGCTTCCCGGCGAGCGCAGCTGGCATGCGTTGTGGACCGCCGCCGGCCCGGAGCTTGTCTTCATGGTCGCGGTGGTGCTGGTCATCCGCACCATCGTCGTCGGCCTGTCGGCGCTGGTCGACGAGCAGACGATCACGCCCGGCTTCTACAATCTGGTGCGCTGGCAGGCGCATCGCCACGTCTCGCGCCAGTCCTACGCATTCTTCCAGAACGATTTCGCCGGCCGCATCGCCACCAAGGTCTGGCAGGCGGGCCAGGCCACGGGCGACCTGATGGAGAGCTTCATCGAGGTCGTCTGGTTCATGCTCGTCTATACGGTCACGACGCTGGCGCTGGTCGCGGGGCTCGATCTCAGGCTGGCGGCGCTGGTGGTGATCTGGATCGTGGCCTTTGGCTGGCTGGCCAGGCTCTATTTGCCGGCGATCCGCAAGCATGCCGAGGCGACCGCCGAGGCGGGCTCGATGATCAATGGCCGCATCGTCGATTCCTATTCCAACGTGCAGACGCTGAAGCTGTTCGCGGCCGACGGCGACGACCGCTACATCAGGAATGGCTTCGACATCTATCTCGACGCGCTGCGTCCTTTCACCCGCAGGCTGACCGGCGTGCGCATGGCGCTGACGACTTTGTCGGGCATCATGATCACGGCGATCGGCTGTTTTGCCGTCTATCTCTGGGTCGAGGGCTCGATCACCGTCGGCGCGGTCGCCTTCACGCTGTCGCTGGTGCTCAGGCTCAACATGCTGCTCGGCCGGCTGATGATGCAGCTCAACAGCATTCTGCGGAATCTCGGCGTGCTGGAGAATTCCAAGGCGCTGATCTCGCAGCCGCTCGGGCTCACCGACGCACCCGATGCGAAGGAGCTCGTCGTCGCCGGCGGGCGCATCGACGTGAAGAATGTCGAGTTTCACTACGGCAAGGGGTTCGGTGTACTGAACGGCATCGACCTTGTCGTGCGGCCAGGCGAGAAGGTCGGGCTGGTCGGGCCGTCGGGTGCCGGCAAGACGACGCTCGCCAATCTGATCCTGCGGCTCTACGACCTGGAAAGCGGTTCCATCACCATCGATGGCCAGAATGTTTCCCAGGTAACGCAGAACTCGTTGCGCGCCAATATCGGCGTCGTCAGCCAGGACACCGCGCTGTTCCACCGCTCGCTGCGCGACAACATCAAGCTCGGCATGCCCGACGCGACCGATGCCGAGGTGATCGCGGCGGCGAGGAAGGCCGAGGCGCATGATTTCATCCTGGGTCTGCGGGACAACCGGGACCGTGCCGGCTACGAAGCCTTTGTCGGTGAGCGCGGCGTGAAACTGTCGGGCGGCCAGCGCCAGCGTGTGGCGATCGCGCGTGTCTTCCTCAAGGACGCGCCGATCCTGATCCTAGACGAGGCGACCTCGGCGCTCGATTCCGACATCGAGGCGGCGATCCAGGAGAACCTCACCCGGTTGATGGAGAACAAGACGGTCATCGCCATCGCCCACCGGCTGTCGACGATCGCCGCGCTCGACCGCCTGGTGGTGCTGGATGGCGGCCGCATCGTCGAACAAGGCACGCACGACGAACTGGTGGCGCTCGACGGGCTCTATGCGCGGCTGTGGAAGCGGCAGTCCGGCGGCTTCCTCTATCACGAGGAAAGCGTGCTCGAAGAGACGCGGCCGGCGGAGTAGGCGCATGGGTGGAACGCTCAGCCCAGAGATCGGTTATGAGATCAAGCGGCTGCGGCCGACCACGCCGGCCTTCGACAGGCTGAAGGACGAGAGCCGGCTGGAAGGCTATTGGATGCTGGTGCGCCTGGCGGATGGCTGGGCAAGCGGGAATAGCTCTGGCGGCCGCAACAAGTTCCTGAAGCGGGGCGAGGCGCTGTTCGGGGCATGGCATGGCGCCGAACTCGCCGGTGTGTGCGGGCTCAACATCGATCCCTATGTCGAGGGCAGGGGCCATGGCCGGGTCCGGCACCTTTTCGTCAGCGCTCCTCACCGTCGCGCCGGCCTTGGTCGCATGCTGGTCGAGACCGTCATCGATCGGGCACGCCGCTATTTCACCGTGTTGAACACCCGGGCGCCGCGGGAAGCCTTCATTTTCTATGAACGGCTTGGCTTTCAGCGCGTGGAAGGCGAAGAATTCGTCACCCATCGCATGGTGTTCGGAAAGGGGTATTGAAATGTCCTTGCGTCCGCCATCTCATCCTGCCGCCACCTCGGCCGCTGAAGCGGCCTTCGACGCGCTTGGGCATGAGGTCCTCGCCGAGAAGGCGGCCGCGCTCGGCCGTGCCGGACAGCGCGTGGAAGAAACCCTGGCCAGACTGCGCGACAATGGCGACGAGCAGACGCGCGCCCTTCTGCTCAAGGAGGCGGCCGCCGCGGTGCATGGCTATTTCATCCAGCGAGAACTGTGCGGCCTGCGAAAGCACGACGCCGTGATCCGAGAATACGACATCCCCAAAGCCGTGCTGGTCAGGCTCGGCGCCATGTAGGGATCACTCCAGCCATTTCGTGATGAAACTGCCGTTCTCATGGATGTCGGTGGTCTCCAGCGGCCCCGGACCGAGATTGGTGAATTTGTGCGGCGTGTGAGGTGGCACGATGACAATCTGGCCGGCGGAGGCCTCGATTTCCTTATCGCCGATGGTGAACAGGCCGGTGCCCTGGCGGATGATGAAAATCTCCGCGTAGGGGTGGGAATGCAGCCGCGGGCCGCCGCCGACATCAGGCAGGTAGTTGAAGATCAGGCAGGAGTTGGAGCCGTAGGCGCCGCATTCCAACTCGCCCTTCCAGCCGTCGGAACGAACGGCCCATTCCTCACGGTCGATGACGTGCGCCATGCCAGGGAAGATAGATCACACCGGTGTCCTATGTCGAGGTAAACAAGGACGCCGGATTTTGCTGATATTTCCCGGTTGTTTAGCCGCCTTTCGCGGCCGTTGCCCGCCTTGCCGCGCAATAGGGGATTTTGTCCCCGCGACAATCTGCCCTTGTGCCTTGACCCGTCTGGACAAAAACGGGCTTCACGCATAAACCGAAGTCCAAATGCCGGAGGAATTCGCTAGCCTGTTCGCCATGCGCTGTCGGGTTGGCGTGATTGAGCGGGGAACAAGGCTCGGCCACCGGCGCGGAAGAGGCGAAAGGATCAGGCACCCGTGAGCGCAACCGACATCCACGATCCCAACCGTCGAGACTTTCTCTACGTTGCCACCGGCATGGCTGCGGTGGTCGGCGCGGGTGCCTTCGCATGGCCGTTCATCGACCAGATGCGCCCCGATGCCTCGACGCTGGCGCTCGCCTCGGTCGAGGTCGACGTCTCTTCGCTAACGCCGGGCATGTCGCTGGTCGTCAAGTGGCGCGGCAAGCCGGTGGTGGTGCGCAACCGCACCGAACAGGAAATGAAGGACGGCGAGGCCGTCAAGCTCGCCGATCTCAAGGATCCGATCGCCCGCAACGCCAATCTGCCGGCCGACGCCCCAGCGACCGACGCCAACCGCACCACGCCCGGCAAGGAAGCCTGGATGGTGATGGTTCAGGTCTGCACGCATCTGGGTTGTATCCCGCTCGGCCAGGAAGGCGATTTCGGCGGCTGGTTCTGCCCATGCCACGGTTCGCAATACGATACCGCCGGCCGCATCCGCAAAGGCCCGGCGCCAGAGAACATGGCTGTGCCGGTATTCAAGTTCATTTCCGATACCAAGATCCTTATCGGTTGAGGCAGGGGATATTTCGATGAGCGAGGGACACTCGACCTATACGCCCAAAACCGGTCTCGGACGCTGGTTCGACGCCCGCATGCCGCTGCCGCGGCTGGTTTATGACAGCTTCATCGCTTACCCGGTGCCGCGCAACCTCAACTATGCGTGGACCTTCGGCGGCATCCTGTCGATCATGCTGGTGGCGCAGATCCTGACCGGCATCGTGCTGGCCATGCATTACTCGAACGACACCACGCTGGCCTTCGATTCGGTCGAGAAGATCATGCGCGACGTGAATTCCGGCTGGCTGTTGCGCTACATGCATGCCAACGGCGCCTCGTTCTTCTTCGTCGCCGTCTATATCCACATTTTCCGAGGCCTCTATTACGGCTCCTACAAGACACCGCGCGAACTGCTGTGGATCCTGGGCTGCATCATCTACCTCCTGATGATGGCGACCGGCTTCATGGGCTATGTGCTGCCATGGGGGCAGATGAGCTTCTGGGGCGCCACCGTCATCACCGGCTTCTTCAGCGCCATACCGCTGGTCGGCGAGTGGATCCAGCAATTGCTGCTTGGCGGCTTCGCCGTCGACAATCCGACGCTCAACCGCTTCTTCGCGCTGCACTATCTGCTGCCGTTCATGATCGCCGGCGTTGTCGTGCTGCACGTCTGGGCACTGCATGTCGTGGGCCAGTCGAACCCGACCGGCATCGAGGTCAAGTCGAAGACCGACACCGTCGCCTTCACGCCTTACGCGACGATCAAGGACGCGTTCGGCATGATCGTGTTCCTGTTCTTCTTCGCCTATTTCGTCTTCTACCTGCCGAACTATCTCGGCCATCCGGACAACTACACGGTTGCCAACCCATTGAAGACCCCGGCCCACATCGTCCCTGAGTGGTACTTCCTGCCGTTCTACGCGATCCTGCGCGCCATCACCTTCAATATAGGGCCGATCAACTCCAAGCTCGGCGGCGTGCTGTGCATGTTCGGCGCCATCGCCATGCTGTTCCTGGTGCCGTGGCTCGACACTTCGAAGGTGCGCTCGGCTGTCTACCGGCCCTGGTACAAGCTGTTTTTCTGGCTGTTCGTGGCCGATGCCATCCTGCTTGGCTGGCTGGGCTCGCAGCCGGCGGAAGGCAGCTATGTGTTCATGGCGCAGATGGCAACGCTGTTCTACTTCGCCTTCTTCCTGATCATCATGCCGGTCCTCGGCCTGATCGAGACGCCGCGCAGGCTGCCGAACTCGATTACCGAGGCGGTGCTGGAGAAGAACAAGGGTGGCAGCGGGCATCCGGCGGGCGCCACGGCCGCACCACAGACCAAGGGCTGAGCGGTAGAGAATCTAAGGGGATTTGGCATGAAAAAGATTCTCACCTCGCTTGCGCTCATCGGCCTTGTGGCCGCCGGCACCGCGGCGTTCGCGGCCGAAGAGGCGCACAATGCGGCGGCTCCGACGCATTTCCCGATCAACGAGCCGAAGGAAATGGACTGGAGCTTCACCGGTCCGTTCGGCACCTACGACAAGGCGCAGCTGCAGCGCGGCCTGAAGGTCTACAAGGAAGTCTGCTCGGCCTGCCATTCGATGAACCTGGTGGCGTTCCGCACGCTGTCGGACCTCGGCTACAGCGACGCGCAGATCAAGACGCTGGCGGCCGAATACACCATCCATGACGGCCCCAACGATGCCGGCGACATGTTCGACCGTCCGGGCAAGCCGTCGGACCATTTCCCGGCGCCGTTCGCCAATGAGCAAGCCGCTGCTGCCTCCAATGGCGGCGCTGCTCCGCCCGACATGTCGCTGCTGGCCAAGGCGCGCGGCGTCGAGCGCGGCTTTCCGCAGTTCGTCTTCGACATCTTCACCCAGTATGACGCCGGCGGTCCCGACTACATCCATTCGCTGCTGACCGGCTACGACCAGACGCCGCCGGCCGGCATGGTCATCCCTGAAGGCACGCACTACAACCCGTACTTCATGTCGGGCGTGTCGCTGAAGATGCCCAAGCCGCTCTCCGACGGCCAGGTGACCTATGATGACGGCTCGCCGCAGACCGTCGACCAGTACTCCCGCGACGTGGCTGCCTTCCTGGCGTGGGCCGCCGAGCCGCACATGGAGGCCCGCAAGAAGATGGGCTTCCGCGTGCTGGTGTTCATGCTTCTGTTCGGCGCGCTCGTCTACATGACCAAGCGCAAGGTGTGGGAAGGCGTGGCGCACTGAGCCGCGCCGGCACCTGAAAATGCAAGGGCGCCGAAAGGCGCCCTTTTCTTTTCGGCCGCTTACCGGCAAAACTGTAAGGCAACGGAACAATTGCCCATGAAATCCTCCCTAGAAGAGACGCTGCTCTCGGCCATCCGCACCATTCCGGATTACCCCAAGCCAGGCATCCTGTTTCGCGACATCACCACGCTGCTCGGCAATGCGCGCGCCTTTCGTCGCTCCATCGACGAGCTGGTGCATCCCTATGCCGGGCAGAAGATCGACAAGATCGCCGGCATCGAGGCACGCGGCTTCATCCTGGGTGGCGCCGTCGCCCATCAGCTCTCGGCCGGCTTCGTGCCGATCCGCAAGAAGGGCAAGCTGCCCTATGAGACGGTGCGCGTCGCCTACAGCCTGGAGTACGGGCTGGACGAGATGGAGATGCACAAGGACGGCGTTTCGCCGGGCGAGAAGGTGATCCTGGTCGATGATCTGATCGCCACCGGCGGCACGGCGGAAGCGGCGGTCAGGCTTCTGCGCCAGATCGGCGCCGATATACTGGCGGCATGCTTCGTCATCGACCTGCCGGATCTGGGCGGGCGCGCCAAGCTCGAGGCACTGGGTGTTCCGGTAAGGACGCTGATCGGGTTCGAGGGACATTAGGTTTTTCCCTCGCCCCGTTTGCGGGGAGAGGGAAGCGAGCAACACGAGCGGAGCAAGGTGAGGGGCAAGTACGACCGTCGAGTTTAAGGCACCACCGCTCGCGCCGCCCCTTATCCGCCCTTCGGGCATGCCGGCCCTTCGCTATCGCTGCGGGCATTCGTCGTTCGGAAAGCCAAGCAATTGGCTTTCCGTCCGCGTTGCGGACCACTTCTCACCCCCGTAGACGGGGCGGAGGAAGAAATCACTCCACTTTCACCAGCACGGCGCTCTCAAACTCCAGCACCTTGTCGCCGATCGAATCGAAAGCTTCCGAACGCAGCGACAAAAGCCGCCAGCCGGGACGCGACGAGATCGGGCGATGGGACAGCGCGGTGCGGGTGAAGGTGACGGTCTCGCCGGCGAAGACCGGTTTCAGCCACTTCAGGTTCTTGAAGCCGGGCGAGGGGCCGAATTCGGGCGCGGGGCCAGGACCGGTCCACTCGGCGCCCATCCGGGTTTCGAGGTTGAGCTTCATCCAGGTGGCGGCGGTGTGCCAGCCGGAGGCGCAAAGCCCGCCGAGCAGGCTTTTCCTCGCGGCCTCCTCGTCGATGTGGAAGATCTGAGGGTCGTATTTGCGGGCAAACGCCTTGATGGCCTCGGCTTCGAACTTATGCGAGCCGAGCGTAACGGTGGTGCCGGTGCGGAAGAATTCGTCCAGGGTCATGCCACATTCCCCGCCGCGTCACGCGTCAGGAACATGACGGAGTTCTCAAGCTCGAAGACACTTTCGCCACGCTGGTTGACCAGCTCGCTGCGCAAGGTGACGAAACCGAGATGGGGCTTCGACTTCGACAGGCGCTTGGCAATCACGACCATGGTGCCGACCAGCCTGTCGCCGGCCAGGACCGGCTTCTTCCACCTGACCTGGTCGACGCCGGGCGCACCCTGGCAGGTGGAATCCAAAAGGAACGCGTCGCACCACATGCGCATGAACATGGCGCAGGTGTGCCAGCCTGAGGCCGAGAGGCCGCCCAGGATGCTGGCCTTGCCGGCTTCCTCGTCGAGATGCATGGGCTGGGCATCGAATTCACTGGCGAATTCGATGATCTCGGCGGCGGTTACCTGTTTGGTGCCGAGGTCGAACGAGGCACCCTCGACGAAATCCTCATAGGCCCATGTCTTTCCGGTCATGGTCTGGAATCCGGTTGCGGAACGCGCGACCCGCATGGATCGGCAAACCCGGATGCAGGCCACGGGCGATTTGGTCAAGTCCTTTCTGGTAAGCCAGCGCCAGCGAAAGGCTGCCGGCGGCAGCGGTCAGAGCCAGCCGCGGCGGCGGAAATACCAGAAGGGCAGGATCGCCGACAGGATCATCAGGCCGATGGCGAAGGGATAGCCAAGCTCCCATTTCAGCTCGGGAATGATATCGAAATTCATGCCGTAGATCGAGGCGACCAGCGTCGGCGGCAGGAAGATGACGGCGGCGACCGAGAAGATCTTGATGATGGCGTTCTGCTCGATCGAGATCATGCCGAGCGTGGCGTCGAGCAGGAAGGAGATCTTCTGGGACAGGAAGGTGGCGTGGTCGGCGAGCGACAACACGTCGCGCGACAAGGTCTTGATGCGGGCGCGCACATCCTTGCTCATCTTGGTCTGGGTGGCGACATGGGCAAGGAAGCCGGCGAGGCGCTGCAGCGAGATCAGGCTGTCGCGGACGGAGGAGGTGATGTCTTCCTTGCGGCCGATGGCTTTGAGCAATTCCTGAAAGTCGCGGTTGCGCTTCGACACCTTGGTCGAGCGCGCCTCGAAAATGTCGCGCGAAATCCCCTCGATGTCGCGGCCGGCGCGCTCGAGGATATCGGCGAGACGGTCGACGATCGCCTCAAGCAGGCCAATGAGGATGGTGTCGCCGGTGGTGCAGCCGGTCGCCACCTTCTCGGCGCGCAGCGGGAAGGTCTTGAAGGCCTTGGGTTCATGATAACGGATGGTGATCAGCCTGTTGCCGGCGAGTGCGAAGGTGACCGGCGACATCAGGGGATCGTCGATCTCGGTCTGCGCGGGCAAGGTGGCGGTCATGAAGTAGGCGCCGTCCTCGATATAGAGGCGGCTGGAAATCTCGATCTCCTCCATCTCCTCGCGGGTCGGGATGGCGACGCCGAGCCAGCTTTCGATGGTGGCCTCTTCCTCCTTGGTCGGATTGACCAGGTCGGCCCAGACGACCCTGTCGCCATCCGCCAGCAGGTCATCGACGACGCGCAGGCGGTCATTGTCCACGACAAATGCCTTGATCATCGCCAGATCTCCCCTGCGAAGGTGCGTTCGGATTGCGCGTCGTGTCGGATTGCACGGCCTTCGTCGTGTACGCGACCGTGTGCCTGCCGCTTAGACCCGTGGCATGACAAAATCAAGACAAGCCCACCAGGGACAGGCCGGTATCGGCCGCTCAGAAAAACTCGTCGAGGAGCCGATACCAGGAGAGCTTCGCCGGCTCTTGCGGTGGTCCGTAGCGTTCGAGAAAGGGCTCTATCCAGGTCTCGCCGATGTTATAGCGGATGCTCGAGCAGGCGAGCGCCAGATCCTGGTGGCGATCGGCGACGCCCAGCCGGCCGCAATCGATGAAACCGCTGAAACTGTCCCGGGCAGCCATGACATTCGGCAGGCAGGCATCGCCATGGGCGACGACAAGATCCTCGGTTGTTGGCCTCAGCGCCTCAAGCTCGGCGAAGGCTTTCGCGGCGGTCCAGCCCTGCCTCTCATCGTCGAAATCGCTTTCGTCGACGTCGCCGGCCTCCATGCGCGATCGCGCGGCCGCGATCCGCCTGAAGAGGCGATGGTCGAAGGGACAGGAGCCGATATCCAGCGTGTGCAGGTCGCGAAGCGCGCTGGCCATGATCTCGATGACATCAGCCGGATCGATCGGCGCCGACGCCAAATCCTCGCCGGCGACGGCCGACATCAGCAGCCAGTCGTGACCGGCATGGCTTTCCAGGGCGATCACATCGGGACAGGCGATGCCTTGTCCGGCAAGCCAGCGCAACCGCGCGGCTTCATCGGCGAGTTCGGCAAAGGGACCGTTCCGCTCGCATTTCAGGAACAGGGCCGGCTTGTCGTCGGCTACCAGCCGGAACACACCGGCCTTTGATTTGCCGATGGTTTGCCGGTGCCAGCGATAGCCGGAGAGCCTGTTCTTCAGCTCCCGCGGCAGTTCATTTTCGGGGACGAAGTTCATCGACAAAGACTGGGAGGCCGGGGATCGGGAAGGCCGGACTCTGGTGTCCGGCCTCCCGATCTCTCTATCGGGCGTTCGGCAGGATCTGGTGCAGCACGATGGCCCAGACGGCGCCGAAGGCGATGGATGAACCCAGAATGTACTGCACGATATCCGGAAGCGTCTTGACGAAATCCGGCGGCGCCAGCGTGGCAAACAGTGCCATCAGGATCGGCAGGCCGATGACCAGCATGTTCCTCTCGGTCAACGGCGTGCCGCGAACCACGCGAAAACCGTTCATGGCGATGACGACGCAGAGAACGCCGAAGACGCCGCCGATGACCGGCCCCGGGATCGAGGCGATGACCGCCGAAAGCTTGCCGATCAGCCCGAACAGCACCAGGAAGATGCCGGCCGCGGCAAAGGCGGCGCGGCTGGCGATGCCGGTGATGGCGATGATGCCGGCATTGGACGAGTAACCGGTGACCGGCGTGCTGCATAGCAGGGCGCTGACCAGGCAGCCGAGGCCTTCGCCGGTGGCGCCCCTGTCGAGCTGTTCATCCGACAGCGGCTTGTCGATGACGGCGCCGACGGCGAACCAGGTGCCGGTGGTCTCGGCCAGGACGACGATGTAGACGATCAGCATGGTCAGCGTCGCCGACAGCGAGAAGGTCACGTCGAGGTTGAGGAACGCAATGCGCGGCATGGAAAACCAGGTCGCGGCGGAAACGCCCGTCATGTCCAGCTGGCCCATGAAGACGGCTGCGATGCTGCCGGCCACAAGCGCGATGATGACGGAAAGCAGGCGCAGCCACGCGCCTTTCGCGCCGAGCGTCATGCCGGTCAGCATGCAGCCGACAAGCACCGCCGCCGCGATGAAGGCGAGGATGATGTTGCCGCCAACGGTGGCGGTGCCATGGACGGCGAACACGCTTTCCTTGAGTGCCACCGGCATCAAGGCGACGCCGACCACGATGATGATGGCGCCGCCGACGATGGGCGGCACGAAACGGTTGACGAGGCGATGGAAGATCCTTGTCGGCGACCCGAGCAGCATGACCAGTATGGCGCCCGGAATGAGCGCGCCGATCACCGCCGACAGTCCGCCAATGCCGCCGCCGGCGCCGAAGGCGATCGCCAGCACCGCGCCGATCGGGACGAAGGACGGTCCTTGCACCACAGGCAGCCGCATCAGGAGCTGCGACTGGATCAGCGTTGCGATGCCCGCCGCCACGAAGGCCGACTGGATGAAGGCGCCGGCATCGCCGACGCTGAAGGCGAGCACCGATGCGATGATGAACGGCACGATGTAGACGTCCATCGCCAGCACATGCTGGAGACCGAGCAGGGCGGCCTTGCCCAAGGGCAACGGATCGTCCGACTGGGCGATCAGAGTGATCTCTGGCGCAACGCTTTCCATGGTCTCCCCTCTGGCCATGATGTCCCCTCTGGAAATCTCTACACGATCATGTGATCAGTCGCCGGCAAAGGACAGCGGCGCAAAGGTTTGCCAACTGTTTTTTAGTGGGCCACGCAGTGACGGTCTCACGCGCCAGCACAACCGGAGCGACAGATGACAAGAGAACCTTTCACGCTGCTCGGCACCGCCTTCCACACGCCGGAGCGCGGCAGGCTGGAAGTGCTGGAAGATCATCTGTTCAGCATCGATGCGCAGGGGCGGATCGCCGAGATTCTGGCGCCCGGCCATCCGGACTATGCGGCGCGGGAAAGCGATGCCCGCCTGTCCGGTACGCTGGTGCGGCTTGCTGACGGCCAGTTCCTGCTGCCCGGCCTGGTCGACCTGCACATCCATGCGCCGCAATGGCCGCAGATGGGCAAGGCGCTCGATGTGCCGCTCGAAGTCTGGCTGCAGAAATATACATTTCCGCTCGAGGCCCGCTACGCTGACGTCGACTATGCCCGCGAGGTCTATGCCGATCTGGTCGACAATCTTCTGGCCAACGGCACCACCACCGCGCTCTATTTCGCCACCGTCCATGTCGAGGCGAGCCTGGCGCTTGCCGGGACTTGCATGGAAAAGGGCCAGCGCGCCCTGGTCGGCAAGGTGGCGATGGACGATGCCCAGCAGTGCCCGCCCTTCTACCGCGATGCCGATGCGGCGAGTGCCGTTTCGGACACCAGGCGTTTCATCGTGGCGGTCCAGTCACTGGATTCGGGCGAGAGGCCGCTGGTCCAGCCGGTGATCACGCCGCGCTTCATCCCGAGCTGCACGGATGCGGCCTTGCAGGGGCTGGGTGAACTCGCGACCGAATTCGGCTGCCATGTGCAGACGCATTGCTCGGAGAGTGACTGGGCAAAGCAATTCGTGGAGGAGCGCTTCGGTCAGACCGATGCGGCCAGCCTGGACGGTTTCGGCCTGCTCACCCGCCACACCATCCTGGCGCATTCGAATTTCATCGACGGGCAGGACATGGACCTCATCAAGGAGAAGGGTGCCGGCGTCGCACATTGCCCGCTCTCCAATGTCTACTTCGCCAATGCGGCGTTTCCGCTGCGCGCGGCACTGGACCGGCAGATGCATGTTGGACTGGGGACGGATATTTCGGGGGGCTACAGCCCGTCCCTGTTCGACGGCTGCCGGCACGCTCTGTCGGCGTCGAGGACGCTGCAAAGCGGCGTGCATGCCGGGCTGCCGCCCGAGCAGCGCGGCGCGCCCGGAGAGCCGATCACCCATCAGGAGGCGTTCTGGCTGGCGACCGCCGGCGGTGCCGAAGCGCTGGACCTGCCGACAGGCAGTTTTCGCGTCGGGCACGAATTCGACGCGCTGTTGATCGACACCAGGGCGAGCGCCTCGAACATCCACATCAACGCGGCCGACGACACGCTTGACGATGTCTTCCAGAAGATCGTGCTCAACGCGGCGCGGGCGAATATCGCCAAGGTCTGGGTGAGCGGCCGGATGGTGGCGGGGCAATGGAAGCGTGGCGCCCCGCCAATCGACCTGGGCTAGGCGCGCGCTGCTGTTTCCGCCGCGGCCTCTCTTTTCGGCTTGAGCAACATGTCCTTGGCGGCAATCAGCGCGCCAACCGTGATCAGCACGCAAGCCAGCGCCACGGACCAGTGGAAGACGCCGAAACCCGCCAGCAGCAGCACGATCACCGAGAACAGCGGCGCGGCATACGAGATCGCGCCCAGGATCATGATGTCTCCGTGCTTGCAGCCATAGTCCCATGCGTAAAAGCCGGCGCCAAGAGGGATCACGCCCAGAACGGCGATGGCGCTCCATTGCGTCGGTGTTTGCGGCCACACCGTGCTCTCAAGCGTGAGATGCAGCGTGAGGGCGACCGCCGCGGTGATGAGGCAGTAAACCGCGACCACATCGGTCGGGACCTGGCCAAAGCGGCGCGACAGGACGGAATAACCGGACCAGACGAAAGCGCAGAACAGCGCGATGACGTGGCCCGGCTTCACCCCGGCGGCAAGCCCCACGCTGCCGCCCTTCGTGATGACGACGATGGCGCCTGCCAGGCCGAGGACCACACCCGCAATGTGGTGAGGTTTAAGTCGTTCTCCCGGCAGGAAGGCGGCGAAGACAACGATCAGCAATGGCCAGAGATAGGCGATCAGGCTCACTTCGACGGGCGGGGCCGACTGGATCGCGAAAAAGTAGGCACAATGGTAGATGCACAGCCCTGCCGTGCCGATCGCCCAGACTTGCCATGGCTGCCGCAGCGACCTGATCGCCGAGGGCCGAACGATCCAGCTGGCGGCTCCGACGGAGCCGCCGAGCAGAAATGTCATGGCGGCGAGTTGAAAGGGCGGAATCGGTCCGGCCGCGGTCGAAAGCAGCGCGAGGAACGACCAGGTCAGAATGGCCGAGAAACCGACCAGGGTTGGGATCGTCCTGTTCATGTTCGCCCTTCCGCTTCATTGACGGGATAGCGGAAAGGACCGGCCGATGGCAGCCGCGTACGGCCTCACCCTGTCGGGAATGCGACGCGGCTGTTCAGGTGTTGAACTTGAACAGCATGATGTCGCCGTCCTGGACGACATATTCCTTGCCTTCGTCGCGCGCCTTGCCGGCTTCCTTGGCCGCCACTTCGCCGCCCAGCGTGACGAAGTCGTTGTAGGCGATGGTCTGGGCGCGGATGAAGCCGCGCTCGAAGTCGGTGTGGATGACGCCGGCGGCCTGCGGGGCCTTGTCGCCCTTGTGGATGGTCCAGGCGCGCGTCTCCTTCGGCCCGACGGTGAAATAGGTGATGAGATGCAAAAGCTCATAGCCGGCGCGGATCACCTTGTTGAGGCCCGGCTCGTCGAGGCCGAGGGAGGACAGGAATTCCATCTCTTCCTCGTCGGAGAGCTGGGCGACTTCGGCCTCTATCGCGGCCGAGATCACCACCGTGCCGGCACCCTGCGCTGCGGCCATCTTCTCCACGGCCCGGGTGTGCTCGTTGCCGGTGGCTGCATCGGCCTCGGCGACGTTGCAGACATAGAGCACGGGGTGCGACGTCAGGAGGTTCAAGCCCTGCAGGATGCGCAAGTCTTCGGCCGAGATGCCTTTGAGCAGCACGCGGGTCGGTTTGCCGGCCTGCAGCAGTTCGAGCGCGGCCTCCATCATCGGCAGCACCGTCACCGCTTCCTTGTCCTTGCTGCCGGCGCGCTTGCGGATCTGGACGATGCGGCGCTCCAGGCTGTCGAGGTCGGCGAGCATCAGCTCGGTCTCGACCGTCTCGGCGTCGGCGACAGGGTCGATGCGGCCCTCGACATGGGTGATGTCGTCATCCTCGAAGCAGCGCAGGACGTGCACGATGGCGTCGACCTCGCGGATGTTGGCGAGGAACTGGTTGCCCAGCCCTTCGCCCTTGGAGGCGCCGCGCACCAGGCCGGCAATGTCGACGAAGGAGATGCGGGTCGGAATGATCTCCTTCGACTTGCCGATGGCCGCGATCTTCTGCAGGCGCGGATCTGGCACCGCCACCTCGCCAGTGTTCGGTTCGATGGTGCAGAACGGATAGTTGGCGGCCTGCGCCGCCGCCGTCCTGGTCAACGCATTGAAGAGCGTCGACTTGCCGACGTTGGGCAAGCCAACGATGCCGCATTTGAAACCCATTTTGTCCAGTCCTATCGGGAAAGCGAAATTTGATGAGGGCTATGGGCGATAGGGGTGATCAACGTCAAGCCCCGTAAGGCCGCATGCGTGGCGCTCAGTCCTTGTTGCCGAAGAGTTTCTTCAGCATGGCGGCCATCGGGCCGGATTCCGGCAATTTGACCGCCGGCTGCTGCGGACGCGCCTGGCGGACGTGACTTTGCTGCTTGGGTTCCTGCTTCCGCGCCGGCTTTTCCGGTTCGGGCGCGGCCTTGCCCTGGACGGCGAGAGCGGCCTTGTTCATGAAGCCGGATTCGTCGCCCTTGACGATCATGGCGGCGTTGTCGGCGATCGCGTCGAGCAAGGGATCGAGCCATTCGCGGTCGGCCTTGGCGAAGTCGCCGAGCACATGGTGCTGGACCATTTCCTTGACGCCGGGGTGGCCGACGCCGATGCGCACACGGCGATAGGCGTTGCCGACATGGCCGTCGATCGAGCGGATGCCGTTGTGGCCGCCGGCGCCGCCGCCGGTCTTGATGCGCAGCTTGCCTTCGGCAAGGTCGATCTCGTCATAGAAGACGGTGAGCGCGGAAACGTCGAGCTTGTAGAAGCGCAGTGCTTCGCCGACCGACTGGCCGGACAGGTTCATGAAGGTCTGCGGCTTGATCAGGATGATCTTTTCGCCGCCGAGCGTGCCTTCGGCGATCAGCCCCTGGAATTTCTTCGACCAGGGCGAAAAGGAATGGCGGCGGGCGATAGCGTCCGCCGCCATGAAGCCGACATTGTGCCGGTTATCAGCGTATTTCGCGCCCGGATTGCCGAGGCCTGCAAAGACAAGCATCGTCTGCTCCGGGCGGAAAAGAGTTACTTCTCTTCGGCGGCGGGAGCCGCCTCAGGTGCGGCCTCGGCCGTCTCTTCCGTCTCCGGCTTCATCGCCGACGAACCGGCAATGGTCGCGATGGTGAAATCGCGATCGGAGATCACCGGCTTGACGCCGGCCGGCAGCTTGACCGCCGAGATGTGGATCGAGTCGCCGATATTGGTACCGGTGAGATCGACGGTGATGAATTCCGGGATCGCATTGGCCGGGCAGTGGAACTCGACTTCGTGACGCACGATGTTGAGCACACCGCCGCGCTTGATGCCGGGCGACTTGTCCTCATTGAGGAAGTGGACAGGCACGTCGACATTGACCTCGGTGTCCTTACCGATGCGCAGGAAGTCGACATGGACAGGGAAATCCTTGACCGGGTCGAGCTGGAAGTCCTTCGGCAGGACCTGGATCTTCTTGCCGTCGACATCGATCGTGGCGACCGTGGTCAGGAACCCGCCACCATGGATCTTGTAGTAGATGTCCTTGTAGGTGAGAGCGATCGCCAGGGGAGGCTGCTTGTCACCATAGATTACTGCAGGCACTTTACCGTTGCGGCGAACTGCACGGGCGGACCCCTTACCGACCTGTTCGCGCGCTTCGGCCTTGAGCTCGTAAGTATCGTGGCTCATGGCTTTTCCTTTCGCGTGTTATGGAGCGTTCGCGGTGGGCAATGTGCCCGAGCCGTAAACGTCGAAAGCCGCCGGTCCTGGATTTCCGAATGAAGGCTACCGCTTTGAGACGGACCTTTGTTCGGGATCACAAGGGAAGGCAGCCTTCCGCCGCGTTGCCTCCAAGGGTGTCTACGCGGGTGGCGGCTCTATAGCGGAAGGCAGCGAGAGGCGCAAGCGGTTGGGCTGTAAGGCTTGAAAGGCAGTTCCAGGATCGACGATATACCCGGAAGTCTCATCATCCGACAGTCCGTCAAGGAGACGCCAAGCCTGCGTTGGGAGAGGCAACGACCGATGGCAGGCATCATTGCCGCGACATAAGTTTTGACAACCAGCGGCGAAGCTTTTGGGTCAAAGTGCGTTTGGATCGTGCCCGGAAGGTAATTTGCACGCGCCAGTCCGGAATATCATTCTCGGATTCCGTGCTCGCCGTCCTAGCCTTCCGCGCCAGCCATGGCACGTCGACAAGCGCGCATCCATTGGCTAGCAACCGGTTGGTGAGCATCTGCTCATTGAGAATGGCCCGGGCCTTGCTTTCGAAAAACGGTAGCGTTTCAGGCGTAAGATCGAACCTTGAATGCCAGACTACCTCTTTGCCGGCTCTGTCGCCGGTGAGCCAATGCAGCAAAAACTGCTGATATCCTTGCGAGATCGGTGCGTCATCACGAAAGGGTTGCCGAGGGTTGCCGCTGAAAATCGGTGCGTTCCTGCCGACGCTTACCAAGGATCCCAGGCTGCTGAGTTGCCGCGGGTGCATCAGGATGAACGAGCTGCGGAGCCAGGCCTGCGAGCGGATTCCGAAAATCGAGAAGGCCTCGCGGCGAGAATCGATGCAACCCAGCGCTCCCTGCAAGCCAAGCAACGACCGCAACGAGCCACCATCAATCAATTTGAGATGGTCGGATGTGGATGCCGCGAAAGCCGAAGTGGCCAAGTGAATGAGATCGTAGTGATGAAGTTCGGCGCCGGTATGATTGATGCCGCAGTCCCACGCGGAGAACTCCCAATCTTCGTTCGACGCGCCGATCAGTTCGACCCCGCAGTCGAGATCAGAGCAATGACCGACTGGCAGCGAATTGTCGATCACGAGCATGCGATGCGCTACCTCCGGCATCTGGTGGGCGAACATGGCTCGCAAGTCCCGCCATGCGGTCGGATACTTCTCGGTTCCGTGACGCACCAGAAGGGTCAAAACACGAAGCGGCTGGGTGTGCATGGCGAATGCAGACGCGCCGTTTTCCCGCGTCAACGCGTTCTTCCCGTCAAGCGCGAGCGGATCTTTCTCAAGGTCTTCTTGAGACGGGATGGCCGCTTCGGTCGAACTGCCGGTCCGACTGTCTGGGCGGATGTTTGACGGCGGTCGGACCTCAACGGGTTATGAAATGCTTCCATCTCCTTGCGGACGGCGGCGAATATTGCCTCTCCCTCAGGCCCGCCGCGGGTCTCCCAAAGCTTCGCTCGGTCGGCAATGTCGTAGGTTGCCTCCAATTCCGCGCAGACGGCGGCGAATGCAGCGTCGCCATCAAGGCCATCCTGCGCTTCCCATAATTTTACCCGGTCCACTATGTCGTAGACCGCCCGCAGCAGCGCGGTGGCGACAACGTAGTCCGACCGCGACCTGGATTGAGCCAGCCAGTACGCTATGCGCTCTTGTCCGAAAGTCTCCAAGGGGGTGCTGGCGTCGAAGAACGAGACCCTGTCTCGCTCGTTCGTATAACGATTGGTTTTTTCAATCCATTGATGCGCATCCCGATGCGACAGATTGTGGATGCACACGCCTCCGTCATGTGGGACATCGTAGACCTCGCTCGTTATTCGTCCGACCTCTTCATGCAGCGTCGAGACGAATTCCGCCGCGCCGCGGCGAAAGGCGCGCACATTGTAGGAAGGCCAGTAATACGCATCATCGTCGTGGCGTCCCATAATGTATTCACGCTTGGGCATGCGAAACACGCCAGCCGGATGGGAGCCGGCATTTTCCCTTACCCAGCGAATAGCCTCGACGCTGAGGCATTCGTCGTGATCCAGATAGAGTATGAAGTCGTGTGAACATGCATCGTAGGCGACAAACCGCGTCTCGGTGGGCAATGGCGACCAGGGCACGGAGATGACTTTGTCGGCAAAGCCGGCCGCGACGGCAGCCGTGCCGTCGGTGGATGATTTGTCGACGACAATGAGCTCATCGACAAAGCGCAAGGAGCGCAAGCAAGTCTTGAGAATTTCTCCACTGTTATAGGTTATGACGAAGCCGCTTATCTTGGGGCTGTTGACACCCATTACCGCACCTTTGCCACAGAATTGCTCGCGCTATACCCTATAGCGGAATAGGGGGCCCATAGGTCAATACCGCGCGAATCGTAAAGCTCCAGTTTCGTTCGTTCGGATCTGAACACAAGAGGGCGAACGAGGTAAGTATTTCGGTTCCGCTTGATTGCAAGTCCGTGCAACGAGCGCTGCGATTGACTGGCCCGCACTCACCAAATCAATCGACGTTGACATGACGCAAACGCAATCCGCTTTCGTACCGCATCCGCCGTGAGCGCAGTTCAAGCTGCGCCGAGGCACTCAAGCTTCAGCTGGTGCCGGCCAGATTGCTGCTCAACGCGTCGCGTAGCGCTTGCACCTGCCGGTTCAGGGCATCGAGCTCGGCCAGCGTCATGCCCGAGCGCTCGATCAGGGTCTCGTTCAGGCAGTTGCACTGGACGAGCAGCGCGCGCCCGGCCGATGTCAGGTCGACCTGGACCTGACGCTCGTCGGTCTGGCTGCGCTGGCGGGTGACAAGGCCGGCCTGTTCCATGCGCTTGACCAGCGGCGTGACGGTGCTTGATTCCAAGGCCAGCCGGTGGGCGACCCTGCCGACCGACATGCCATCGGCCTCGCCCAGTGCGTTCAGCACGAGATATTGCGGATAGGTTATCCCCATCTCGTCCAGCATCGGCTTGTAGGTGCGGTTGATCGCCATGCTGGTGGCATAGAGCGTGAAGCAGAGCTGGTTGTCCAACGGGAGAGGCACGACGCGTTCCTTGTTTGCCGACGTAGGAATTTCGGTACCACGAAAAATGATATCGCGATACATATTTCTATAGACAGAGGTTCAAGGCTGCGCTAGCCATATAGATATCGCGATATTGTTTATCGCGAAAAGCAATCAAAGGAGATTGAGATGGCTTCGCAGACAAAATCCGGTTCCGGCAGCGGCACGATCACCACCAAGGACGGCACGCAGATTTTCTACAAGGACTGGGGAGCCGGCCAGCCCATCGTCTTCCATCATGGCTGGCCGCTGAGCAGCGACGACTGGGACGCCCAGATGCTGTTCTTCCTGGCACAGGGCTACCGCGTCATCGCCCATGACCGGCGCGGCCATGGCCGCTCGACGCAGACGGATATCGGCAACGAGATGGACACCTACGCCGCCGATGTCGCTGAACTCGCGGCGCATCTCGATCTCAAGAACGCCATCCATGTGGGCCATTCGACCGGCGGCGGCGAAGTGGCGCGCTATGTGGCGCGGCACGGCTCGGGCGGCCGCGTCGCCAAGGCGGTGCTGATCGGCGCGGTGCCGCCGATCATGCTCAAGACCGCGGCCAATCCCGGCGGCCTGCCGATCGAGGTCTTCGACGGGTTTCGCGCTGCCCAGGCGGCCAACCGCGCCCAGTTCTTCCGCGACGTTCCGGCCGGTCCGTTCTATGGCTTCAACCGTCCAGGCGCCGAGGTTTCGCAGGGCGTCATCGACAATTGGTGGCGCCAGGGCATGATGGGCGGCACCAAGGCGCATTATGATTGCATCAAGGCATTCTCGGAAACCGACTTCACCGAGGATTTGAAGGCAATCGACGTACCGGTGCTGGTCATGCATGGCGATGACGACCAGATCGTCCCCATCGCCGACTCGGCACTGCTGTCGATCAAGCTGCTCAAGAAGGGCGAGCTCAAGGTCTACAAGGGTTTTCCGCACGGCATGGCGACAACTCACGCCGATGTCATCAACGCCGACCTGCTGGCCTTCTTCAAGGCGTAAGGCGTTCTGCTGGATAGACAAAGCACCCGCTCATCCGGGCGGGTGCTTTCATCTGGATTCGGATCTGCCGGGTCAGGCAGCCTGCGCCTTCCGGGCTTCCTTCATGTTGGGCAGGAACACCGTCAGCAGGCCCAGGAACGGCAAATACGAGCAGATCTGGAAGACGAAATCGATGCCCTTCATGTCGGCGACGACGCCGAGCACGGCCGCCGCGATGCCGCCCATGCCGAAGGCGAAGCCGAAGAAGATGCCGGCGATCATGCCGACGCGGCCCGGCACCAGTTCCTGCGCGAAGACGACGATGTTGGAGAAGGCCGACGACAGGATCAGTCCGATCAGCACGGTCAGCACCATCGTCCATTCCAGATTGGCGTAGGGGAGCGCCAGCGTGAAGGGCAGGACGCCGACGATCGAGAACCAGATCATGGCCTTCTGTCCGTAGCGGTCGCCGAATGGGCCGCCGAGCAGGATGCCCAGCGCCGAGGAGCCGAGGAACAGGAACAGCATCACCTGGCTCATCTGCACCGACACCCCGAACTTATGGATGGAGTAGAAGGTGTAGTAGCTGGCGAGGCTGGCGATGTAGGCGTTCTTGCTCAGCACCAGCAAGGTCAGCACGATCAATGCCGACATCACCTTGCGGCGCGGGAAGGGCGAGACGAAGCTTGCCGCCTTGCGGTTGCCTTGCGCGGCGCGCAGACGGCTGTACCAGCCGCCGACCTGCCACAGGATGACGATGCCGATCAGCGAGCCGACGGCGAACCAGGCGATGCTGGTCTGGCCGAACGGCACGACGATGAAGGCAGCCAGCAAGGGGCCCATGGACTGGCCGAAATTGCCGCCGACCTGGAACAGCGACTGCGCCAGGCCAAACCGGCCGCCAGACGCGAAGCGGGCGATGCGCGAGGATTCCGGATGGAAGATCGCCGAGCCGATGCCGATCAGCGAGGCGCCGATCAGGAGCAGGTAGTAGTGCCCGGCATAGGCCAGCACGACCAGCCCGATCAGCGACGCCGCCATGCCGTAAGGCAGGGAATAGGGCATCGGCCGCTTGTCGGTGATCATGCCGATGATCGGCTGCAGCAGGGATGCCGTGACCTGGAAGGTGAAGGTCAAAAGGCCGATCTGCCAGAAGTCGAGGCCGTAATTGTCTTTCAGAAGCGGGTAGATGGCCGATAGCAGCGACTGCATGATGTCGTTGATGCAGTGGCACAGGCTCACCGCCAGGATGACGGTGAAGGCCGTCGCCTGGGCTGAGGCGTGACTGGCGCTCGCTGGTGGCGCGACGCTGGCGGCTGTCGTATCGGTCAAGGTAGGCTCCGTGGTCTTTTTGGCGGGCACGCCCGCAGGTAATCTGGCGGCCGCTCCTGCGGCAGCCCTAGGGACGGTTGCCTTATAAGCCGCTTGCAGGGCGACTTCTTTCGTGGTTTGGTCCAATAGTTTCGCGAGTGGGCCATAGCCGATGCCACATGGCAGGGAAATCTTCCACGCCGGCAATGCCGATCTCGGCAAGTTGCACGAGAGCCGCTGGCAGTGGCTGGAACAAGTGGCCGGGCCGGCGGTGGCGTTGCCGACCGAATATCCTGACGGCTACCATGTGCCGCAACATCGACACAGCCGCAGCCAGCTGCTGCACGCGTTGGTCGGCGTCGTGCTGGTAAAGACGCGGCACGGGCGCTGGATGGTGCCGCCCGACCATGCGATGTGGATTCCGGCCGGCATCGAACATTCCGTAGAGATGCTGGGCGACGTCTCGATGCGCTCGGTCTATGTCATGCCGGGTGCGATCCCCGGGCTGCCCGAAGGCTTGCGCGTCGTCGGCGTCACCGAGCTGATGCACAGCCTGATCGTGGAGTCGGAGAAGCTGCCGCAAGGCGGCGAGTTGGAAGGACGCGGCGGGTTGATCATGAACCTGCTGCTGCATGAAATCCCGACCTTGCCGGAACGGCCGCTCGGGCTTCCATTCCCGTCCGATCCGAGGCTGGCGGCGCTGTGCCGTCGCTTCGTCGCGGCGCCTTCGCCGCACGCAACGATCGACGAATGGGCCGATGCCGTCGGCATGAGCCGGCGCTCCTTCACGCGCGCCTTCCAGCGCCAGACCGGCCTGTCCTTGTCGACATGGCGCCAGCAGGCGTGCCTGTTCGCGGCGCTGCCGAGGCTCGCCGATGGCGAGCCCATCACCAGGGTGGCGCTCGACTTGGGCTATGACAGCGTGCCGGCCTTCATCACCATGTTCAAGCGTATGCTGGGCTCCTCGCCGCGCGGCTATATGCGCGGCGCGCGCGACAATGGCGAAAGCGTGCGGCGAGCTCCGCCTCGGCTCGAGGGGCCGGCGCCATAGTTTAGTCGAACAGGCTCGACACCGATTCCTCGGTTGCCGTGCGCGAGATCGCCTCGCCCATCAGGTCGGCGATCGAGATGACGCGGATGTTGGGGGCGTCGAGCACGCCTTGCGTCGGCTGGATGGAATCGGTGATCACCAGTTCCTGCAGCTTCGAGCCGCTGATGCGGGCGACAGCGCCGCCCGACAGCACGCCATGGGTGATATAGGCGGTGACGCTGGTGGCGCCGTTGGCCAGGAGCGCATCGGCGGCGTTGCACAGCGTACCGCCGGAATCGACGATATCGTCGATCAGCAGGCAATCCTTGCCGGCCACCGCGCCGATGATGTTCATGACTTCCGATTCGCCCGGGCGCTCACGGCGTTTGTCGACGATGGCCAGTTGCGCGTCGAAGCGCTTGGCCAGCGCCCGCGCCCGCACCACACCGCCAATGTCGGGCGACACCACCACGACATTGCCGAGCTGCTTGTATTTCGCCTTCACGTCGCGGGCCATCACCGGCACCGAGAACAGATTGTCGGTCGGGATGTCGAAGAAGCCCTGGATCTGGCCGGCATGCAGGTCGAGCGTCAAAACGCGGTCGACGCCGGCGCGGGTGATCATGTTGGCGACCAGCTTGGCCGAGATCGGCGTGCGGCCCGAGGCCCGGCGGTCCTGCCTGGCATAGCCGAAGTAGGGAATCACCGCCGTGATGCGCTTGGCCGAGGAGCGCATGAAAGCGTCGATCATGATGAGCAGTTCCATCAGGTGATCGTTGGTCGGGAACGAGGTCGACTGCAGGATGAAAACATCCTCGCCGCGCACGTTTTCCTGGATTTCGACGAAGATTTCCTGGTCGGCGAAGCGCCTGACACTGGCCTTGCCCAGCGGGATGTTGAGATAGCGGGCGACCGCTTCGGCCAGCACCCTGTTGGAATTGCCCGCGAAGAGTTTCATGCACCGTTCCTGGTGGGGGATGGGAAGGCCTGACAGACTCTCCCGCACCTTTTAATCGGGCTTTTAGCGGCCCGCGCTGGTATTGCAAGCGCCGAGATCGGGAATCCGCCGGCTAAGCTGAAGAAAGGTTTGTGCCATCGCCGAGAGGCAACACTCGAGCATGCCTTGCTAGCCAGCCTTGCCGCCCAGAAATGCCGCGAACTGGTCGATGGTCTGGTCGGCGATCGCCTGCATGGTGGCCGGCGAGACGCCCTTCCAGCCGTCGGCGCCCGCGCCGGCGCCGGAATTGACCGAAGGCGCCTTCATCTGGCCGTTGATGCGGTGCAGGCGGTTGCCGGCCGGGTCGTAGACATCCCAGACATAGATGACGGTGGTGTCCTTGCCCTCCGAAATCGCCGAGAAATAACCCTTCAGCACATGGGTCGCGGTCTGGTCGGCGCTGCCCGCGAGCGTGATGCCGCGCTGCCTGGCGCGCGTCTGCAGTTCCGCCGTCAGCGGGGTCGCGGCCTCCACCGAAGCGCCGACGATCGGCGCGATCTGCAGCCGGGTCTTCGACATGATGGCGGCACTCTGGGCTGAGGTAAGCGGCGTGGTGGTGGTCGCGGCAGTGCTCGTGGTGGCGGCAGGCGCGGTTGGTGACGTTGCGGGAACGGTGGCCGCCGTGCTGCCCGGCGCTGCCGGTGTCGAGGTCGCCGGCGGGGTGATGGCGGAAGGTTCGAGAACGTCCTTTGCGTTGGTGCAGGAGGCAAGAGCCAATGCCACAAGCAATGACACGGTCGTCACATGCGATCGTCCCATTTGCCTTCTAACTCCTTGGCGAAGAACGCCTCCCATTATGGATTCACTGTACGATCAAGTCGAGATCATGGCGGGACAGCGGCTTCGGCTGGGATTCGGTGGTCAGGTAGGTGCGGCCAAGCGTCATTGCCGTCTCGGTGTCGGAATCCATGATGATCATGTGGGCGAACAGCGTCATGTGCGGCGCGATCGGCTCGGGGTTGCCCTGGTAGAACATCGGCATGTCCATCCAGGACGGCGTGAAGCGGGCGCCGACGGAGTAGCCGCAGGCGTTCAGCCGGTGCTTGGTCAGGCCGTGTGCCTCCATGGTGCGGGCATGTGCGTCGAAGACGTCGCCGAAACTGTTACCCGGCGTCATCGCCTTTTCCACCGCGAGAAGGGCGGCACGCGCGGCGTCGAACAGCTCCTGGTGGCGCTTCGATACCTTGCCGGTCAGCACCGTGCGCATCATCGGCGCATGGTAATGATGGAACACGCCGGCCCATTCAAGCGTCAGCTGGTCGTTCTTGGTCAGCTTGCGGCGGCCTGCCTTGTAGCGGCAGAGCAGCGCATCGACACCGGAGCCGATGATGAATTCATTGGCCGGATAGTCGCCACCGCCGGCAAAGACCGCGCCCTGCATGGCAGCCAGGATCAGCGCTTCGTCGCCGCCCTGCTTGATCAGGGGCAGCGCCGCGTCCAGCGCATCGTCGGAGAGGTTGGCGGCCTTCTCGGCCTTGGCGATTTCGGCCGGGCTCTTGAACAGCCGCAGCCGCCCGACGATGCCGGACGCGTCGGCGATCTGGCCGAAGGTCTGCAACTGCTCGTCCAGCCGGCGGCCATTGTACGCGGTCAGGCCATGGGTGTCGTATTCGACGCCGATGCGGGCGCCGAGCAAATTGAGATCGTTGAGCAAATTGCGCAGGTCGATCGCCGGGTTGGCGCCGTTGCGGTCGGTCCACAGCACGATGTCGTCGATGATGGAGGTGTGGCGCGCCTGGCGCAGGTCGGCCGAGCGGGTCAAGAGCACCATCGAGCCGTCGGCCTTCACCACCAGGCACTGGAAGAAACAGAAGCCGAACGTGTCGTAGCCGGTCAGCCAGTACATGCTTTCCTGCGCGAACAGCAGGATGGCGTCGAGTTTCTTCTCGGCCATCTCGATCATCAGCCGGTCGCGCCGCGCGTCAAATTCCGACCGTTCAAAATGCAGCGCCATTATTCATTCTCCAAAACGATAGCCGAAACCTGCCGGCCGTAATCGGGCTCCTTGCGGTGCGTGGTGCGCCGGTAGGAGTAGAACAGATCTTCCTCGGCATAGGTGCAGCGGCCAAGGCCCTCCGCGGTCACGCCGGCCCTTGCCAGCCGGTCGACCGTATAGCGATTGAGGTCGAACATGGCATGGCCTGATGTGGCGGACGGCGCGAAGTAGCCGATGTTTTCGGCGTCGGCCTCGACGAAGCGGGCAATGAATTCCGGCCCGACTTCGTAATTGTCAGGGCCGATCGAGGGGCCGAGCACGGCGACGATGTTTTCGCGCCGGGCTCCGAGGCCTTCCATGGCGGCAATGGTGTTTTCCAGCACGCCGGTGAAGGCGCCTTTCCAGCCGGCATGCGCCGCGCCGATGATACGCGCCCCGGCATCCGCGAACAGCACCGGGCCGCAGTCGGCGGTCGAGGCGCCGATGGCGATGCCCGGGCGATCGGTGACGATGGCATCGGCCTTGGGCCGTTCTCCGGCAAAGGGTCCGCTGGCGACGATGACATCGGGGGAATGAATCTGCCAGGCGGTCAACAGATGGTTCGTCGGCACACCCATCCAGGCGGCGACACGGGCGCGGTTCTCGGCCACCAGCGTCTGATCGTCATTAGATCCGGTACCGATGTTGAGACCCTGGTAGATGCCGGTCGAGACGCCGCCCGCGCGGGTGAAATAGCCGTGGCGGATGCCTTGTGCCTGCGCCTTGTCTAGCAGCGGGGACCGAACGGGATCCGGTTTGGTCTGATTCAGCATGCGGGCGTTGTTGTCCGTATGGGCGGTTTCGTCAAGAAAAAGCAGAAGCGGGGCGGCCGGCGGTTCGGCCTCTCTCCTGCCCGACGGGAGATTGGAAGAGGCAGCGGCGAAAAGTCAATCCGCTGTCGCGAAGGGTCGGACGGCGGCGCCGCGCGGCACGACGGCAAGCACCTTGAACAGTTCGCCCATCGCCCGCGGCCCGGCGAGGCGCTCGACGTCTTCAGTGATCTTGTCGCGAGCGGCCTGGCCGGCATCGGCGCCAAGCCGGCCGGCACGCTCGAGTATGCCCATGCCGAGCAGGAAACTGCCCTGTGTCGACAGATGGGCGTCGAGACCATGCGCGCGCACGATCGCGGCAAGGGCGGAGAAATCGACATGCGAGGTGAGGTCGGCCTCGCCTGGATTGGCCAGCACATCTTCGTGATTGTGCCTACGCAAGGCCTGCAGCGTGTCGCCGACACCCGGCTGCAGGTGGCCATAGTCGAGGAACAGCCCGGCGCCGCCGTTTCGGACCATGTGTTCGGCAATGGCCGCCATCAGGGCGGTGCGGGCGGGCGCCACCTCGGCGATCGCCCCTTGCGGCGCTTCAGCCGCGTCGACGGGCAGCAGCGTCGGGTCGACCGAGCCGGCGCCGGCGAAGAAACAAAGGGTGTTCTCGTCGTCCAGGCTCACCATGCGCTCGCGCCAGCCGGTGCCGGCGCGGACGAACTGGCGGATCGGTATGGCGTCGAACAATTCGTTGCCGACGATGAGCAGCGCCTGATGGGGCAAGGTGTCGATGGTCTCATGCCAGCGAACCGCAAAAGGCGTGGCGCCAAGCGTCTGTTTCTGGACTTCGGTCAGGCGTGGACTGGTCTCGATCATGGCGAAGGCGGCGCCATTGGCCAGGGTCGGATCAAGCCGCGACAGCGTGCGCAGCATGTCTTTCATCAGCGTGCCGCGACCGGGGCCGATCTCGGCGATGGTGACAGGCATCGGCCGGCCGATTGCTGTCCAAGCCTGGTAAAGCCACACGGCGACGAGTTCGCCGAACATCTGGCTGATCTCCGGCGCGGTGACGAAATCGCCAGCGGCGCCGAAGGGTTCGCGCGTCGTGTAGTAGCCGTCCGCGGGGTCGAACAGGCATAGCGCCATGTATTCGTTGACGGGAAGGGGCCCCAGCGCCTCGATCAGGTCGACGATACGGGTCTTCAGCCTCGTCATGTCGCCTGCGGCTGCGCTTGCGTCACCGGCTTGGCTGTTGCCATCGCCCAAATGCCGATCAGCACCATCGGGGTCGACAGGATCATTCCCATGGTCAGCCAGTTGGTGCCAAGGAGGTAGCCGAGCTGCTGGTCGGGCTCGCGGAAGAATTCGACGAAGACGCGTGACAGGCCGTAGCCGCAGATGAAGGCGCCGCCGACGAAGCGCGGCGTCTTCAGCTTGAGGCGCGAATGGGTAAGGATGCGCAGGACCAGGAACAACACCAGGCCTTCGAGCAGGGCCTCATAGAGCTGGCTCGGATGGCGGGTAAACGGCCCGCCATTGGGGAATTCTATTGCCCAGGGCACGTCCGTCGGCCGGCCCCAGAGCTCGGAATTGATGAAATTGGCGACGCGCACCAGGCCAAGCCCAACCGGCACGCCGGCGGCCACGACATCGAACAGCGACCAGGTGCGGATGCCGCGCTTGATGGAAAACAGCGTCATGGCGAGGATGACGCCGAGCAGGCCGCCATGGAAGGACATGCCGCCTTGCCAGACCGCGAAGATGTCGAGCGGGTGCGCGATGTAGCGTGCCAAGTCGTAGAACAGCACATAGCCGGTGCGGCCGCCGAGCACGACGCCGATCGCCGCCCAGACGATGAAATCGTCGAGGTCCTCGGGCTTCATCGGCAGCACGCCGTCGGGCCACAGTTTCGGGTTGGCGGCAAGACGCTTGGCGTACCACCAGGCAAACAGGATGCCGATAATGTAGCCGACGCCATACCAGTGCACCGCCAGCGGCCCGATCTGGATGAGGATCGGGTTGATGTTGGGGAAAGGCAACGAGGCCAGCGGCAGCAGGAAATATTCGTTCAACGGAAAGCTCTCGGTTGCGGTCGCGTTCGGGCGCGGACCATGCGGCAGGGTTTTGGCGGGGTCAAGGCAAGCCGGTCGCCGTCAAGTGCCGCGACGGATCACCGTTGCGAGCCATCGCGACGTGCGTGGTCAACTCACCCCTTGGCGGCCACCCACTGCCGCAATGCGTCGTTGATCCTGTCCTGCCAGCCGGGGCCGTCTTCCTGGAAATGGTCGAGCACGGCCCGGTCGATCCGGATCGAGACAAGCTCGCGGACATTCGGTGCGGTCGAGGGTTCGCGAACTGGCGCTGCCGGCTTCTTGACCGGCTTGAAGGCCGCTTCGGCGGCTGCGAACGGATTTGTCGGTCGGCGCGGAGGCGTTGCCATTGATTGACCCTGATTAGAGCGTTCTGACGCAAATAGGAGACGACAACACCATAGGCGATTTGATGTTCTCAAGTATAGCTTGGGGCGGTTCGAGAGCTTCCCGCCGGCATGGCAGCGTCCATGCGCCATAGCAACGCAGAGGCCGTACTGGGCCTCAACGTTCTTGCATTCGGCGCTCAGCGCCACTACGTCATTTCGAGCAAGCGAGGATTTGCCATGTCGACCGGACCGAACCGCATTCTCGATGAATTCGCCAAGCTGATGACCGACGCCGCCGGTGCCGCGCAAGGCGTACGGCGCGAGGTGGAGACCGCCTTCAAGGGCCAGGCGGAGCGTATCCTCAATTCGATGGACGTGGTGCAGCGCGAGGAATTCGAGGCCGCGCGCGAGATGGCCGCCAAGGCCCGCGACGAGAATGCCCGGCTTGCCGCCCGTATCGAAGCGCTCGAAGCCAGGCTCGCCGAACTGGGCGGGGATGCCGCACCAGCGGCGGCGGCGAAGCCGCGCGCAAAAAAATAATCATTAAACTTTTCCACATAGTCAAAGTCCGAAAATCGCTTTGCCGTGAATCGCTTAACGGCATTGCATGAATCTTTGTGACAGCGCCTTTCCACATGCGAATGCCGCAGTGCGAAAAATTGGGCTGTTCACGCGACTCCCGATCAATAGACTGAATTTGTTGCATGATTCGGAGCAGGGTCATGCGGCCGGGCGGTGGGGTCCGGTCTGGGGTCTTTGCGTCGAGAAGTCCTGGCCGTCCGAGTTCTAGATCAGATTGTTCGTTGTGTGTGCCCTCCCGCGGAGCGTGTGGCGGCGCTCCTCAGAACGACAGGAAGCATTCCATGGAACTTCTCGAACTCGAATTCTCCCGCGAAATCCATCCGGTGGATGTTATCGAGCAGGTGGCCCACAACAATGACTGGTCCTTCGAAAGGGCCGGCGACGATGAAATTTCGATCTCGGTTGCCGGCAGCTGGACCGACTATCACGTCTCCTTCTCCTGGATGGAGGATTTCGAGGCGCTGCACCTGGCCTGCGCCTTCGACATCAAAGTGCCGGAGACCCGCGCGCTGGAAGTGATGCGGCTGTTGTCGCTGATCAACGAACAGATGCTGTTCGGCCATTTCGACCTGTGGGAGCAGGAGGGCGCGATCATGTTCCGCCAGTCGCTGCTTTTGGCCGGCGGGGTCGAACCCTCGAGCCAGCAGGTCGAGGTGCTTCTGTCCTCGGCGCTGGAAGCCTGCGAATGCTATTTCCAGGCGTTTCAGTTCGTCGTCTGGTCGGGAACCTCGGCCAAGGACGCGCTGGCCGGCGTGCTGTTCGAGACCTACGGCAACGCCTGAGCCCTTGTAAGGCAGAGATATGAGTGCGAGCAGCGAGCGTAAGCCCGAGATCAGTTTTGCCGATTTCGATCGTGTCGACATCCGCGCCGGCACGATCGTCGAGGCCGAACCGTTTCCGCAGGCGCGCAAACCGGCTATCAAGCTGAAGATCGATTTCGGACCCGACATCGGGGTGAAGAAATCCTCGGCGCAGATCACCAAATATTATGAGCCGGAGACGCTGGTCGGCCGGCAGGTGTTCGCGGTGGTCAATTTTCCGCCGCGCCAGATCGGTCCGTTCATGTCGGAAGTGCTGACGCTCGGTTTTCCCGACGAGGAGGGCGCCGTCGTGCTGGGCGCCATCGAGCGCAAGGTGCCGGACGGCGGGCGGTTGTTCTAGGACGATTCGGGTGAGGCCGGCTTGCGAACGGCGGTCTCCTGTGCTTCCCCGTTCTACTGCGTCGCAGTAGAACTGAGCTCACGTACCCAAAAGTACGCTCCGCTCCGGTTCTCGGAGCCCACCATTCTCAGCTCGGCTTGACCTGAATCTCAATACATCCCGTGCGCCAGGCTTTAGGCCGCCAGCTTGCGCGTTGTGCCGAGCGCCTCTTCGACCGTATCCATGAACATCTCCGCGCAGGCTTTCCAGCTGTAGCGCATGGCGCGTTCGCGGGCCTGATCGCGGCTGACGTTGAGCGCGGCAAGCGAGGCTTCTCGCAAATCGTTCGAGACGGCGCCACCAAAGCCGTCGCCGACAATGTCGATCGGTCCGGTCACCGGATAGGCGGCGACCGGCGTGCCGCTGGCCAGCGCCTCGATGATCACGTTGCCGAACGTATCGGTGCGGCTGGGGAAGACGAAGACGTCGGCCGAGGCGTAGATCTCCGCCAGTTCGTCATTGGGGCGGTGGCCAAGGAAATGCGCATTGGGGTAGCGCGCCTTGAGCTTGGCAAGCTCCGGACCCTCGCCGACCACCACCTTGCTGCCGGGCAGGTCCAGGTCGAGGAAGGCAGGCAGGTTCTTTTCGATGGCGACGCGGCCGACGCAAAGGAACACCGGGCCGGGGAAGCCGAGATCCTTCCTCTTGTCCGGACGGAAGTGGTCGGTGTCGACGCCGCGCGTCCAGGGCCTGAGCTTGGTGAAGCCGCGCGCCGAAAGGTCGTCGGCGAGCGACTGGGTGGCCACCAGCGTGCCCTGGCCGGAATTGTGGAAATCGCGCAGCCAGCGATAGGCCCAGCTCTCCGGCACCGGCAGGCGGGCGCTGAGATATTCGGGGAAGCGCGTGTGATAGCTGGTGGTGAATGGCCGGCCGGCATTGCGGCAATAGCGCCGCGCCATGATGCCGAGCGGCCCCTCGGTGACGATGTGGATGTGGTCGGCCTTGTAGCCGTCGATCAGCTTCGCGACATGGCCGGGCGTGGTCAGCGCCAGGCGGATGTCGGGATAGGTCGGCAGGGGCAGCGTGCGAAAGATGTTGGGCGTCAGGAAATCCACCGCGACGTCGAAGGATTTGAGCGTTTCGGTGAGCCGTTCCAGCGTGTGGACGACGCCGTTGACTTGCGGGCGCCATGCGTCGGTGACCATCAATATGCGCATGGCGGCCCTTTGCTGGAAAGGTCGACGGTTGCCTTGAGACGATGCCGGAATGGCGACCAGCCTGCTGCCCTCGCTTCGCTCCAGCGCACCCGGGTGGGCACGGGGTCGAAGTGAGGCGGTTGAGCCGAATCAAGTGTGGTCGCGCGCTTCATGCGCGCTCTTCACCATGGTTTCATGACGGGCGGATGAAGCTTGATGCTTCGCCTGGTACTTGGGCTCGCCTAGGCCGGGACCTTGATCACCGCGCGCAGGCCGCCGAGCGGACTGTCGTCGAGGGTGATGTCGCCGCCATGGCTGCGGGCGATGTCGCGGGCGATCGACAGGCCGAGTCCCGTGCCGCTGGCATCGAGGTTGCGGGCCTCGTCCAGTCGCACGAAGGGCTTGAACACGTGCTCGCGCTTGTCGACCGGAATGCCGGGACCGTCGTCATCGACGGTGACCACAAGCGAACCACGGCCATGGTTGGCATTGACCTCTACCGTCTTGGCATAGCGGAATGCGTTGCCGATGACATTGGACAGCAACCGCGCGAAGGCGTTCGGCCGTACATGCACCGTCGGGTCGCCGGAAAGCGTCGTCGACAGCTTGCATTTGCGCAAGGCGGCTTCTTCGCCGAGCTTCTGGAAATAGGCTTCGAGATCGAAACGTCCCGGGTCCTCCGAGGCTTCGCCGCGGGCAAAGGCGAGATAGCCTTCCAGCATCGACTGCATGTCATCGATGTCCTGGTTGAGTGCCGCCTTGGTCTCGGTCTTGCCGCCGGCCAGCGCCAGCTGCAGCTTGAAGCGGGTGAGGATGGTCCTGAGGTCGTGGCTGACGCCGGTCAGCATGGCGGTGCGCTGTTCGATCTGGCGCTCGATGCGCTCGCGCATCTGGATGAAGGCAAAGCCGGCACGGCGAACTTCCTCGGCGCCGCGCGGGCGAAAATCGCGCGGCATCGGCCGGCCCTTGCCGAAGCTTTCGGCGGCTTCGGCGAGCGTGAGGATCGGCCGGATCTGGTTGCGCAGGAAGGGGATGGCGATCATCAGCAGCACCAGCGAGGTGCCGACCATCCAGATCAGGAAGATATGGGTGTTCGAAGCATAGGCCTGGCTGCGGCGCACGAAGACGCGCAACACCTTGCCTTCGAGCTGGACGCGCACCTCAACGATGTTGGAATTGCCGACCGTGTCGATCCAGAACGGCCGGTTGATCTGCCGGGTGATCTCGGCCGAGAGCACGTCGTCGAGGATCGAGAAGAACGGTTTTGGACCGGGTGGCGGCAAGGGATCCGGCGGCAGCAAATCGACCTTCAGCTGCATGCGGTCCTGCGCGATGCGGATGATGTTGGCGTAATCGGCGTCGTGCGGGTAGGTCTCGATCAGGTCGATGATGGCGGCTATGTCGCGCACGGTGGCCTGCGACAGGCGCTGCGTCACCGTTGCCCAGTGGCGTTCCATGAAGACGAAGGCGACCACCGATTGCAAAAGGATCATCGGCGCGATGACGATGATCAGCGAGCGCGCATAGAGGCGCTTGGGCATGTAAAGCGAAACGAGGCGCCAGAACCGGTTCCAGATGCGCGGCACCGCCTTGAGCGTTCGCGTGGCACGTGCGCTCAAGCCGTCATTTCCCGGCTGTTCCAGTTCCGTGGTCGCCATTGGCTCTTTTCATTTCGCCCGCGGCACTAGATCAGAACGACGTCTGGTTCAATCGTCAGTCTGATCCAACTCTTTGTTTAAGCGTGATCTTTTCCGAAAAACCATTCCCACTTTTCGGGATCATGCCCTAGAGCCGCGTCCGATATTCTATTCCACGCTGAGCCGATACCCAATACCGCGCACGGTCTGCAGCCAGACGGGGTTGGACGGATCGCGCTCGATCTTGCGGCGCAGCCGGTTGATCTGCACGTCGATGGTGCGCTCGCCGACTTCCGAATCGTCGCCGACCAGTTCGTGGCGCGGGATGGTCTCGCCGGCCCGCGCGGCGAAGATCGCCAGGATCTCCTGCTCGCGGTCGGTCAGCTTCAGCGCCTCGCCGCCTCGCTTCAGTTCGCGCCTGGCGATCTGGAAGGTGTAGGGACCGAAGACCAGCTGTTCGACCTTGGGCGTCGTCGCCGGGCCGCCCCGGCGCAGGATGTTGTTGATGCGCAGGATCAGCTCGCGCGGGTCGAAGGGTTTGGGCAGGTAATCGTCAGCGCCGGCCTCCAGCCCGGAGATGCGGCTGTCGGTCTCCGAAAGTGCGGTCAGCATCAGGATCGGCACGTTCTTTTCGGCGCGCAGCGATTTAGTGAGATCGACGCCGCTCTCGCCGGGCATCATGACATCGAGCACAAGTAGGTCGAAGTCGAGGCCGGCGAGCTTGCGCCTGGCTTCGCCGGCATTGCCGGCGACGGTGACGCGAAAGCCGTTTTCGGTCAGATACTGCTTGAGAAGATTGCGGATGCGTGTGTCATCGTCGACCACAAGCAGATGCGGCGCGTCGTCGTCCGGTGCGGCCGCCTGATCGACCCTCTCAGTGCTCTCCATGGCTTTTCCCTGACATTTTTGCGGACCCAACGTCGATCTGAGCTCTCAGTTCCGGATTGACCATCGCTTCGAGGAAGCGTTCCACCAAGGTCCGTTCGGCGGCGCCGGAATCTTCCAATGCAGCACGGATGCGGCGCGACTGTGGCCGCGCCAGGGCCAGTGCCAGCGCCCGGCCCTTGGCTGTCGGGTAGAGTTCGCGCTGGCGACGGTCGCGCGGGCCTTGCAATTGCACGACATGGTCGGTGTCGATCAGCTGCTTGAGCACCCGCGCCAGGCTCTGTTTGGTGATCTTCAGCACGTCGAGCAGTTCGGCGACCGTCAGGCCCGGCCTGCGGTTGACGAAATGCAGCACCCGGTGGTGGGCACGGCCGAAACCATAGTCGGCCAGGATCTGGTCGGGATCGGAGGTGAAGTCGCGATAGGCGAAGAAAAACAGTTCGATGATGGCGAAGTCGATGCCGTCCTCGACTGACATCGCGGTCCTGATCGGTTTTCCGGCAGAAGGGCTTCGATCCGTCATCATTTCTCCATGGGAACGGGAGATTATGTCAGTACTATTGACGTAATTTCCCTGCAATGGTAATTTTTGACAAGCTTTTGGGCGGATTGCGAACGAAAAGGCAAGTCAGGCCGGTTTTTTCCGGAATTTCCTGAGTTTGCCAGAGCGCGATTATCCGCCTACGCTTCGAGACACCGGCCGGCGTCTCAAATCGCATGGCGCGGCCAAAAAGAACACGCAACGACACTGAGATATGCGGGCCGTGGCCCGCGGGAGGTTACCATGGCATCCGTTCCCTTCGATCAACTGGACGGCTTCATCTGGATGAATGGCGAGTTCGTGCAATGGGGCGACGCCAAGATCCACGTGCTGACCCACGGCCTGCACTACGCCAGCGCGGTCTTCGAGGGCGAGCGCGCCTATGGCGGCGAGATCTTCAAGCTCAACGAGCACACCGAGCGCCTGCATGAATCGGCGCGCCTGCTCGGCTTCAAGATTCCCTATTCGGTCGCCGAGCTCAACGACGCCTCGGCCACGCTGTTGAAGAAGCAGGGCTTCCAGGACGCCTATGTCCGGCCGATCGCCTGGCGCGGCAGCGAGCAGATGGGCGTTTCGGCTCAGAACAACCGCATCAACGTCGCCATCGCCATCTGGCAGTGGCCGAGCTATTTCGATCCGGCGCAGAAGCTCAAGGGCATTCGCCTCGACGTGGCGGAGTGGCGCCGGCCCGACCCGCGCACGGCGCCGTCGCGGTCGAAGGCCGCCGGCCTTTACATGATCTGCACCATGTCCAAGCATGCAGCCGAAGCAAAAGGCTATGCCGACGCCATGATGCTCGACTGGCGCGGACAAGTGGCGGAGGCAACGGGCGCAAACATCTTCTTCGTCAAGGACGGCAAGATCCATACACCCACGCCCGACTGCTTCCTCGACGGCATCACCCGCCGCACGGTCATTGGCCTGGCCAAGGATCGCGGCCTGGAAGTGATTGAACGCGCGATCATGCCGGAAGAACTCGAAGGTTTCGAGCAATGCTTCCTGACTGGAACGGCGGCGGAAGTAACGCCGGTTTCGGAGATAGGCCCTTACCGATTCGAGGTCGGCGAAATCGCCAAGAATCTTATGAACGACTATTCTGCCGCGGTTCAGCCCAAGCACGCGATCGCCGCAGAATAACGATAGTCACAGCTTTTCACGCAAGCAGGGGCGGTTTTCGAGCCGCCCCTTTTATTTCAGCGTTTCTGCATTTGACTTTCATCCAATTCGGCGTCTCATGATGGTGTCGGCCCGGGAGGCTGGCAGCTATGGAGGGACTAATCATATGGACATGAACACGCTTCTTCCGATCATCATCCAGATCATTACAGGCATCATCGGTGGTCAGGCGGTCGGCGCGGCAATCAAGACGGCGGCGATGGGGCAGCTTCCCAAAATCCTTGGCGGAGCCATTGGCGGCGTCGGCGGCGCGGCGATCCTCGGCAGCCTGCTCGGTGGCGGCACGATCACTCCAGACGCAGCTGCGGCGGCGACGAGCGGTCTCGGCAGCGCGCTCAATCTGCAGAACATCGTCGGCGGCGCCGGCGGCGGCGCGATCCTGACCGGCATTATCGGCGCGGTCCTGGGCGCCATGAAGAAGTAAGCCTGACGGTCTCAGGTTTGTTCAAATGGGCGGCTTCGGCCGCCCATTTCTGTTTTTCAGATGACTGACTGTTCGTCTTTCGAGGGGTGGACGCGTTTCGCCGGCACCTCTACATCACGCCAGGGATACGAAAGGACGATCATGGGTCAGCTCAATGCCGGCATCGTGCCGGTCACACAGTTTCAGCAGAACTGCACCATCCTGTTCGACATGGACGACAAGCGTGGTGTCGTCGTCGATCCGGGCGGCGACATCGACAAGGTGCTGGCGGTGCTGAAGGACAATGCAATCAGGGCCGAGGCAATCTGGATCACGCATGGACATATCGACCATGCCGGCGGTGCCATGGAATTGAAGGAGGCGCTCGGCATCGACATCATCGGTCCGCACGAGGCCGACAAGCCCTTGCTCGACAATCTGGAGAACCAGGGCAAGCGCTACGGCATTGTCGGCTCACGCGACTGTGTGCCCGACCGGTTCCTCACCGAGGGCGAGACCGTGTCGTTCGGCGGCCACGTGTTCGAGGTGCTGCATTGCCCCGGCCACGCGCCGGGCCATGTCGTCTACTACAACCGCGCGGCCAAGTTTGCCCATGTCGGCGACGTGCTGTTCCGTGGCTCGGTCGGCCGCACCGACCTGCCGGGCGGCGACCATGCGACGCTCATCGCTTCGATCAAGGACAAGCTGTTGCCGCTGGGCGACGATATCGGCTTCATCTGCGGCCACGGTCCCGGCGGCCGCTTTGGCGAGGAGCGCAGGACCAATCCATTCCTGACGTGAATCACACCCGGGCGCCCAACAAAAAAACGCTGGCCTTGCGGTCAGCGCTTTTTTGTCTGGGGCAGGGAAGCCCTAAGCGCTTTCGCGCTTTGTTTGGTGCAAGTCGTTGTCCCAAAACCGCTACGCACTTTTGGGCGACATGCACTCAGTTGGCAGTGCAGAAATGCTGCTCGCCGTCATTGCCGGTGAAGGTGCCGGTGCGGGAGTTGAAGGTGCGGTAGCGGTCCGAGCAGTATTCGTACCAGTCACGCGTCCACGGTTCGGCATAGCGATCGGCATACACCACCCGCGGCTCCGCGTAGTAGCGGCGGACCGGAGCCGGGCGGATCCGCACGTCACGATCGTAATAACCGTCATCGTAGTAGCGGTCAGCGTAAGGCGGTGGCTGGTCATTGGCCAGCGCGCCACCAATCAGGGCGCCGGCGGCGAGGCCAAGCACGCCGGCGGCAACGGCGTCGCCATTTCCGTGGTGGCGGTGATGGCGCCACTCATCGGCATTGGCCGCGGGCAGGGCCACGAGCATGGTGGCGGCCATGGCGGCGGACAGCACGGCTGTCTTGAAAATTCTGTTCATCTTGGTCTCCTTCGCACCGGGCCGTGCAGTTTTGCAGGGGATGCGGTCCGGCTTTACCCAAGACTAATATGCGACCGTGGCTGAACGGAGGCTGAACGGATTTCGCCCGCGTTTCCGAGAGGGCGTCAAGAACCACGCTCGAAATGAGCTGGGCTGCCCTGCCGGAGCCGACAGCGTGAAGCCGGCTCAGCCCACAGACAGGTTGACGGCCTTGGGCCCCTTGCCGCGCTTGTCCGGCTCGGTGTCGAATGTTACTTTCTGCCCATCTTCGAGACCGGGAAGACCCGACGCCTGCACGGCCGAAATATGGACGAAGACATCCTTCGCGCCATCGTCAGGCGTGATGAAGCCGAAGCCTTTGGCATGGTTGAAGAATTTGACGGTGCCGGTCTGCGGCATGGGAAGCTCCTTTGATCCCATAAACTCCAGTCTCGGGCCGGCAAATGCCCGAGAGGAAATTTGTCCTTTATTTTAGCGTCATCGGCAAGAGAAAGTTTTTTGGGCACTTAAGGCGCGTCACGCTTCAAGCCCTTGGTATGATGCATGTCGTCGATCCAAAACCGGATCCACTTTGGGGCGACATGCATTCATGCTGCATCGCGGGCATGAAAAAGGCGCGGCGAAAACCGCCGCGCCTTTCAAAATCTGTCTGCGTGCCCAGAGGCTGGGCAAGCCTTGGAACCTCGTTCGCTCGCCCTCAAGGACGCGCGGCGTGCCGATGGTTCAGGCAGCGCGGAGGTTGACCGCCTTCGGGCCCTTGCCCATGCGATCCGGCTCGACGTCGAAGGTGACCTTCTGGCCGTCGACGAGCGTGCGCAGGCCCGATGCCTCGATCGCGGAAATATGGACGAACACGTCCTTGGCGCCGCCGTCGGGCGTGATGAAACCGAAGCCTTTGGTCGCGTTGAAGAATTTAACGGTGCCGGTCTGGGCCATTGGGGAAACTCCTTCACCCGTTCAGTCTTTGGTGGTCCTGCCCGCCACCTGGCGTCGAGGGCAGTTCCCGGTGGTTGCTTTCGGCAGTCATGCATTGGCGCATGGTCAAACCCCCCGCCGAAAAACGGGGCCGTCAGAGATTCACAGTATCGGGGAAAGGTCGTCCAAAACGTTCCGCTCTCCGGGTCGCAAATGCCCGAACACGGAATTTATCGCACGGAAACGTGAAGGTTGCAAGATAGCGCCGCGGGCCGCCGCTATGAGGGCATCCCGACGCATGAATCGACCGATCTGAGCGTCGACCGGCCGCAGATAGGCCTGGTTGTCCGGCGGGTCATCGGCCCACGGACAGGGTCACGCATGGGCCAGGGGTGGCCCAGCGGCGCGATCGAATGCCCGCCATGGCCCTCCGTTTGCAGTGTGGATAGCCGCGAACGGGGTTGCATTTGAAGGGCGAATGGCGAGGATCGCGATCGGGATGGGATCGAGGGAGAGATCAGCATGAAATTCCTGGCGTCAGTTTTTTCGCGGCAAGGGTTTGCCGTCCTGTTCCTGTCGGCGCTGCTGGCCGCCTGCACCGTCGTCGTCGATGACGGGCCGGGGCCTCGTCCACGTCCGCCGCGTCCCGAACCGCAATTCTGCACCAGGCAATACGAACCGGTCTGTGCCCGTCGCGGCGGTGATCGCCAGACCTTCGCCAATGCATGCCTTGCCGATCGAGCCGGTTACCGCGTCGTGCGCGACGGTCCTTGCCGCGACAGCGGTGGCGGCGGCGGGGAAGAGCAGACGTTCTGCACCCGCGAATACGCTCCGGTCTGCGCCCGCCGCCATGGCGAGACGCGCAGCTTCCCCAATGCCTGCGAAGCCCGCGCCGCGGACTACCGCATTGTCGGCGACGGGCCGTGCTGAGGAGGCGGGAACTCCGTTACTTGTCCACGCCGATATAGGCTTTGCCCTTCAGCAGGGCAGCCAGATGTGCCGCATTTGACGCGGCCATCTCGATCATTCCGTCGACCTTTTCGGGGGTCGCCGGCAGGTCGACATAGTTGACGTCGCCCATGGCTTCGCCCACCCAGTAGACGCCGCCATTGGCCGGTATGGTGAAGCCGACATCGTTGAGCGCCTGGAAGCATTCGGCATGGCAATGGTGCGCACCATCCTCGTTGCCGACGATCGCCACCAGCGCCACCTTGCCGGCGGCCGGCATGCGGCCCTTGTCGTCGGTTTCGGAGAGGAAAGCGTCCATGCGCTCCATGACGCGCTTGGCCACGCTGGAGGGTTGGCCCATCCAGATCGGCAAGCCGAGGATAAAGATATCGGCGGAGATGATTTTCTCACGCAGGGCGGGCCAGTCGTCGCCCTTGCCCATATCGGAGAGCACACCGGCCTTGATGTCGTGATCGAGGGCGCGCACGACCTCGCCCTTCACCCCATGCGGCTTGAGCGCCGAAAGCAGATCGGCGACGATCTTGTCGGTGGAGGATTTTTCCTTTTCGCCCGAGGCTTTCAGGGAACAGTTGATGGCAAAGGCGGTGAGGGACATTGGCGGCTCCTGCGTGTCGATGTGCAGGGTCAACGTCGCGGGCCGGTTGCGGTTGCGCGGCAATGATACTGGTGGCAGCCCGGAGCAATTCCAGGAAGAGTGTGAACGGTTTTCCGGCCGGGATTGCGTCGAAACAAAGAGGCGGACCGGTTCGCCGTTTCGGTGAAAACGGTGAAATGCCCTAGACCGGATACGCTCCATCGGCCGGACCGGCATAAAGCTCGCTGCCGTGCTCGTCCGAAATGCGCAGGCGGTCGGGGGTCTGCGGCATGGCCAGGCTGTGGAACAGAGCGGCCGCGCCCTGCAGGGCGGCGCGTAGCGTCGGTGCTTCCAGCGACACCCTGTCGAGCATCGCTTCCTCGGCGTCGCGCGACCGGTAGAACTCGATGACGAAGTTCAAGCAAGCCTCCGTGGCAGGACTTGGCAAGGCCTTTTTGTCAGTTTGCAGCCTGCTTCGGAGCAGGGCTGGGGCGCGCGAGGCACCCCAGGCTATCAGCCCTTCGATTTTGGCTTCAGGCCGCTCTCGGCCTGCTTGACCGACGAGCCGAACGGAGAGGCGGGCTTGGCCACCACCTTGTCCTTCTTGGGTTTGCGTGTTTCGCGGTTGCTGCGCTGTTGGCCCTTGGCCATATTGTCTGCTCCTCGTGCGGGTTGTCTGACGTTGCTGAGGTCTCAGGCCGCCGGATTGTTGCCAACCACCGGATTGCCGGCCGGTTCGAGATTGTCTTCCGTGGTGACCCGTTCGTGGGTCTCCTGGTCACTGCGGATACGGTATTGCGGCGAGCCGTCCTTGACCGGCAGCCTGCTCTTGATCTCGAACAGTTCGGCTGTCTTGAGGAGGAGGCCGCCACGGCTTTTCATGCGCACGGTCTGGCCGATGGCGAAGAGATGCGAGGGGGTATCCGTGCGCGGACGCGCATTCTGCTGGAAACGGATCATGCTGCATTCTCCCGGTCGCGCTTCAGCGCGTTTTCGAGTTCGAGGTGGTCGATGGCGACAAGCTGGCTGGTGGTCGGGTTCTTAACAGCCCTTGCCGGCAGGTGAATGAAGGTGGCGACGCGGCGCCAGGCAATGCGTGACACGCCCTCTATCAGTTCTTCGTCCTGATCGATGTCGTAGTCGCCAGCCGGCAACGGCCCTTCCAGCCCCCCGAACGTGAAGGGAGCCGCGAAATGCGCGATGGAATGGGTGGTTCGGTCCGACATTGTCCTGGCCTTGATGTGCCCACGCGTTGGGCGTCATGTAAAACCGCTGCCTGAATGCAAAAAAAGCGGGGACAAGCCCCGCTTTCCTATTTCCGGCAATCGCTGGAAATAAGCCTCTTTCGAGAGCTGCCAGTACATCCGTGGTCAGCGTTCATCGAACTCGGCCTGATCAGATCAGTTGCAGATTGGCGGCCGACTCGCGGCCCTTGCCGTCACGCTCCAGTTCGAACTGAAGCTTCTGGCCTTCCGCGAGACCCGGGAAACCGGCGCGCTCCAGCGCGCTGACATGGACGAAAACGTCCTTGCCGCCATCGGCCGGCTGAATGAAGCCGAAGCCCTTCTGGCCATTGTAGAACTTCACGGTTCCGGTGTTCATATGTGTCTTTCGCGTGTTGAGATATCGTCGCGCGGCGAAGGTGCGGCGCGTCCGGTAGCAACGATTTGGAATAAGATTTGGCGGGTCGAAAACCTCTGACGCCGCGAGATGCCAATTCTGGCCAAAACGATTTGTCTTACATATGTCGATATGGCTGGCTATTCAAGTAGATTTCCGAAATTTTCCACCTCTCATCGAAAAACACATCGCTATGAATATTCATATAATTATGCTATCAGTTTGGAATATTTCTAAAAAATATTGAAAATTCGCAAGGGTGTTTCCCTTGCGCGCCATTTTATTTACTCCGAAATGAGGACAGAACCATGATTTCCACAAGAGGCTCAAGGGGGAAGACCGTCGCGATCAACCCGATCGCCAAGCCGGGCATCATACACGCCGTTGCCGTTGGCCCGACCGGCCAGCCGATGATCGTCAAGTCGGCACGGCTGACCATCAGAAGCGATGAGGCTGCAAGGCGAACGATCGCCGATACCGATGGCACCGTAAGGCGGGCCAGACAGGTCGCCGAAAGCAACCGCCTGGTCTGATCGCGTTCATGGCGATGGAAAGGCCGCAGAACCACACTGAGACTTGAACCTGCCGCGCCAATGGCCTAGATCGCAGAGGCGGACAAACACGGCAGGTTTCCCATTAACAGAGATCAGAGACGAGCGGCGGGTGCGGGAGCCAGGTCTGGCGCGGGCGGACAACCGCCCCTGGGCCTTGACCAGTATGTGCAGCAGGCGCTGCAACTTCACCAGGCAGGGCGCAGGCAAGAGGCTGAGTCAATCTACCGGCAGGTGTTGGCGCGTCAGCCCAGACACGCGGCCGCGGCACATTTCCTGGGGCTGCTGCTGCATCAGACCGGACGCAGCGAAGAAGGGCTGGATCTCCTCGAACAGTCCGTGAGCCTGCAGCCCACGAACCCCGATTTCCTCAACAATTTCGGCACGGTGATGCGTGACCTCGGCCGCGTTGCCGCGGCCATCGATTTCTTCCGTGGCGCGGTCGATCTGCGGCCGGACCAACTCGCGGCGCGCGACAATCTCGGCTCGTCGCTGAATCAGCTCGGCCAGTTCGAGGAGGCCGAGGAGATCTATCGCGGTACGGTCGCGCGCAATCCATTTCATGTGCGCGCCCGCATCGGGCTTGCCGAAACCCTGCAGGAATCAGGGCGGCTGGATGAGGCGCTGGCGACTTTTCGCGAGTCGCTGACCATCCGCCCCAAGGATGCGGACCTGCTGCACGGGCTTGGCGTCGGGCTGATGGAAAAGGGCAAGCTCGACGAGGCGGCCGATCTGTTCCGGCAGGCGCTGGCGATCAATCCCGGCATGGCCACGGCCTGGCTGATGCTGACGCAGGTCAAGCGCCAGAAGGAGCGCGATGCCGAATTGGCCGGCATGGAAGCCCAGCACGCCAAGGCGCCGCAGGACAGCCTGGCACGCATGCAGCTGTCCTTCGGCCTCGGCAAGGCCAATGACGATTTGAAGGACTACAACAGGGCCTTCGATTATTTCGCCGAAGGCAATGCCATTCGCCGCAAGGGCATCAACTACGATCCCGTCAGGACGCGTGCGGATTTCGAGGCGATGAAGACGGTGTTCGATGCCGGCTTCTTCCAAAGGCACAGACCGAGCCCAATCACCGATGACGCGCCGATCTTCGTCGTCGGCATGCCGCGTTCGGGCACGACGCTGGTCGAGCAGATCATCGCCAGCCATCCGAAGGTCTATGGTGCGGGCGAGCTCAGCATCTTGAAGAAGGTGGTCGGCAAGCAGTTCCCGTCGACCATGCCGGGCGGCTTCCCCTGGGGCGTGTCGGACACGGACGATGCGGATTTTGCCGAGGCAGGCCAGGCCTATCTCGACATGCTGCATGCCCGCTATCCGCATATCGGCCACGTCACCGACAAGATGCCGGGCAACTTCCTGCTTGTCGGCTTCATCCACATGATGATGCCGAAGGCCAGGATCATCCACGTCACCCGCGATGCGGCGGCAACCTGCCTGTCGATCTACAAGGTGCATTTCCGCGGCGACAGCCACCGCTACGGCTATGACCTCGACGAACTCGCCGACTTCCATAACCTCTACATCGACATCATGGCGCATTGGCACAAGGTGCTGCCCGGCGTCGTGCATGATGTTCGCTATGAGGATTTCGTCGCCGATCAGGAAGGGCAGAGCCGGGCGCTCATCGACTATCTCGGCCTGCCCTGGGACGATGCCGTGCTGTCTTTCCACGCGACCGACCGGCCGGTGCGCACGGCGTCCGCCGCGCAGGTGCGTCAGCCGATGTATCAAGGCTCGGTCGACCTGTGGAAACGCTATGGGGATCGGCTGAAGCCGCTGCTGGATAGGCTGGATTAGCGCATCGTTCGCCGATGGGCCGGAGCCCTCACCGCTTCGTCATCCTATGGCGGAGCAAGGAGCAAAGCGACGCGGCGCAGACCATAGGATCCATGCCGCGACGTTAAGGCCTTGAAAACGGTACAGAATACTGCTCAGCTGCGTCCTTCGATCGAGGTCGCGGCATGGATCCTCGGGTCTTCGTGACGCCGCTTCGCGGCTGCTCCGCCCGTGGATGACGAAGCTGAGAGGGCTCAGCCGCTCAAAGCTCGATGAACGGCTGGAAGCCGCCGAAGATCATGCGCTTCATATCGAAAGGCATCGGCCCCCAATCGGGTGTCAAGCGCGGGTCGGCCATCACCTTGGCCATCACCGCATCGCGGCTTTGCCTGGATTCATAGACCGCCCAGGCGAAGACAACGATCTCGTCGTCCGTTGCCTGAACGGCACGCGGAAACGAGGTCACCTCGCCATAGGGCACGTCGTCGCCGATGCATTCGACATAGGCCATCGCGCCGTGTTCCATCCATATGGGGCCCGCGAGGTTGGCGAGCTTCTTGTAGTCGTCGAGTTTGGCTTTTGGCACGGCAAGCACGAAACCATCGACATAGGACATGATAAACTCCTCTGTTGAAAAATGAGCGCCGGGTCGGCGGGGTACGACCCGGCGCGGTGAGCGCGTCAGCCCTGGCGGGCGACGCCTGCTCGCCAGGAAAACCTATTTCACCGGCGCGTTCATCGCCCAGGCGACGCCGAAGGGATCCTTCACCTGGCCCCAGCGGTCGCCCCAGAACATCACCTGCAGCGGTGTCACGACTTCGCAGCCGGCATCGACGGCGCGCTGCCACCAGGCATCGATATCGTCGTTGTCGAGATGGAGCTGCAGCGTGTAGCCCTGCGCATCCTTATGCGGGTGGCCGTGTTCGGGATAAGCATCGCCGAGCATCAGCGTCGAGCCGTTGATGTGGAGGTGGATGTGCATGGTGCGGCCTTTTTCGTCGGCCGGATAGGCAAAGACTTCCTCGGCTCCGAAGGCCTTCTTGTAGAATTCGGCGGCCTTGATGGCGCCGTCGACCTGCAGATAGGGGGTCAACCCGCCAAGCACTTCGGCTCGTGGTGGGGTCTGGTCGGTCATGTCTTGCTCCTCTTTGCGTTTGGCTTGGCCTTGCAAAGCCTAGGACGCACGAGGTGACGGCAATTCTACATGGCCGCGAAAATTTTTTAGCGGGCCGGGCCCGGGCACACCGGGCAACCGGAGGTGTTGAGTGACAATCGCATGGACAGGCTGGTCGCGGTCATATGACCTTGGTCGTGAAGGTGGTTGCGCGACGGCTGTTCCGCGCTTCGAAGAGTTCCGGAAATCCGATGTCCTTGCGCAGTTCGGCTGGCAGCGAGAGCAGGATGCGTTCGCTGCGATGGCGGGCACGTGCCGCGGCATATTGGGTTGCGATGCGACCGATGGATGAAAGGACGGACATGACAAGGTTCTCCCTGGGTTGAAGCCGGCATCATCGTGCAGGCATCCCAAGGACGAGGCAGGTTCAGGCGATCCGACAGGGCGTCGAAATTATTTCAGGTGACCGAGGCGGCCAGCGCCGTGTCGTAATACTCCACCATCTCGATGACCTTGCCGTCGCGCAGGGTCCAGAAGTTGGCGGCGCGCATGACGAATTCCTTGCCGGTGGTTTTTCGCGTCAAATGGATTTCGACCTGCGCCGCGACCTTGTCGCCGCCGTCGATAATGTCCACCGGGACGAAGTTCCGGTATTCGAAATCACTGTCCAGCGCCATGAGGCGGGCAAGGAATTCCTGCTTGCCGTTGCCCGTTCCGATATAAGGCGCCTGCGGTTCGGCGACCCAGCGGAAGACGACATCGTCGGAGCAGTGGGCCAGCGCGCCCACGATGTCGCGTTTCGCATAGGCATCATAAAGGGTCTTGACGACGTCCACCCCGCGCATGACCGGTCTCCTCCCTCGGCTTGCGGAACCTTCAGGATGCGCCTTTTTCGGCTGGCGGGAAAGTGCGGGCCGGCAAGCTCGAATGCCAGCCCGGCCGAGGCATCGCCTTCAACCACCCGCGTCAGCCACTTCGCGGAAAAAGTCCTCGGGGTCTTCGACCTCGGTCAGGCGCCGCTTCTCGATCAGCCAGAAGCGGTTGCCGATGGCGCGGATGAAGGAGCGGTCGTGCGAGGCGAGGACGCAACTGGCCTGGTACTTGAGCAATTCTTCCTCCAGCGCTTCCTGGCCATCGATATCGAGATGGTTGGTCGGCTCGTCGAGCAGGTAGAAGTTGGGGTTGGCGAGCCTCAGCGCCAGCATCATCAGCCGCGCCTTCTGCCCGCCGGACAGCACGCCGATCTTTTTCTCCTGCATCTCGATGACCACGCCGGCGCCGGCAAGCAGCGAGCGGGCGCGCTGTTCGCCGACATCGTAGCGGCGCGATACCATCGCCAGCGGTGTGTCGTCGCCGCCTATGCCGGACAGCGCCTGATCGCTGTAGCCGAGCACCGTCGACGGCGTCACCTTCACATTCGCGACCGTGTCGGGCTCGACGATGGCGTTGCGGATCAGGCTGACGAAGCGCGACTTGCCGACGCCGTTGCGGCCGAGCAGAACGATGCGGTCGCCCTGGCAGATGTGGCGCTTGCCGGTCCTGAACAGCAGCGTGCCGTCCGGCGTTTGGACGGCTGCGTCGTCGAGCGTGATCAGCACCTTGGCGTGGGTGCCGCGATTGGCCAGTTTTATTGCGCCGGCCGATTTCTCGCGATGCGCTGATACCGCCGCCTCTTCCAGCTTTTCCGCCCGTTCCTTGAGCTGCCTGGTTTTCACCGTCAACAGGTCGCTGCCGGAATTGATGCCGATGTTGTTAAGCTTGGCCGCTTGCTTTCGCAGCTGCTGGGCGACCTTCATGTCACGCTCGAACTTGCGCGCCGTCGAGGCGTCGACCTCGTCGAGCGCCTGTCTGGCGCGGGAGTAGGGCAGCGCAAACACCGGCGATTGTTCCGGGCGCAGGAACAGAGTCCGGTTGGTGGTGGCGTCGAGGAAGGCGCGGTCGTGGCTGGCGATGATGACAGGCACTTCGCGCGGCAGGGCGCTCAGCCAGCTTTCCAACTGGCTGATGCGGGCAAGGTCGAGATGGTTGGTCGGCTCGTCGAGCAGCAGCACGTCGGGATCGGTGACCCAGACGCGGGCGATCAGCGCCAGCCTCTGCCAGCCGCCGCTCAGCGCCCGCATTTCCCGGCCGCGCATCGGCTCGGGCACGTCGAGCGAATCCAGCACCACGTCGACGCGCCACATCTCGCTGTCGGCCTGATCCGGCGGCAAGGCATCGGCAACCACCTGATGGAAGGTGCGGCCAAGCAGGGCAGGGGGAACGGCCTGCTCGACATGGCCGACGCGCAGGCCGCGCGTGCGGGTGATGTCGCCGGAGGTCGGTTCCATCTCGCCGGTCAGGCATTTCAGCAACGTCGACTTGCCACGGCCATTGGCGGCGACGATGCCGAGCCGGTCGCCAGTGCCGATGGTGAGGTCGAGGTGCGCGAAAAGCGGCGCACTCATGGTGACGCCGAGGGATTTGAGGCTGATCAGGGCCATTTTGGATTTCTCTGGTCTTGCCGGAGACACCTCCGGATGCACTTTGACGGTGCGCGTGCTGGCCATCAGGCTCGGCGTTGCGCACCACGAAGGGCAGACCAAAAAATCGAAGCGGGAAAAAACCCGGACCGTCCCTGGTCAGCCCTGCAAGCTAGCTCGCAGGGCAGAAATCGGGCCACGCTGACGATGGAACGTAAACACGTGAGCCCTCCTTTCAAGACGTTCGAGTGTTGGGGAGCGATTACACCAAAGGCGGGGGTGGAGGCAAGTGGGGCGCAGTTTCCTTCTCCCACAAGGGGAGAAGGGAAAAAGCGCTACCGCCCCGGCCGACCCGTCTTGCCCGGCCGGCGCTTTTCGCGGCGCGTATCGCCTGGATCCTCGTAAGAGCCGATGCCGGCGCGCTGACGGACGATTGGTTTGCCGTCGCGTTCCTTCGCGCCCCCCTCTGCCCTGCCGGGCATCTCCCCCACGAGGGGGGAGATCGGCTGGGGCTTTGCCGGCATCTTTCCCTCGACCGGCTTTTCGGTGCGCCGCACCGTCATCTCGTCGAGCGAGTTTTTCTTGAACAGCGGTTTGACCGGCTCTCCGGGAATGCCGAAATCGGAGCCGTGTGCTTCCTGGGCGGACTGTTTCTTGAACAGCGAGCGCGACACGGCACCCGCCGGCGTCGGCATGTCGGTGCCTGGGCCCATGTCGTCAATCGATGGTTTGGCGAATAGCGGCTTCTTCACCGGCACGGCGCCATCGGCGCCCATCTCGTCGAGGGCCGGCTTGCGGAAAAGGTTGGGCCGGGCCGCCTTGGCCGCCTCTTCGGCGGCACGTGCTTCGTCGAGCTTGCGGAAACGCTCCTGCTCCTCCGCCGTACGGTGTTTGGCCACGCCCTTGTTGTGCTTGCCCTTTTCGCGGCCCGAGACCGGGCTCTCCATGTCGGCGTATTTGGCCAGCGGGTCCTCTGAGATCGAGAGTTCCATCTCGCGCAGACGCTTGATCTCGTCGCGGATGCGGGCGGCCTTCTCGAAGTCGAGATTGGCGGCGGCGTCGCGCATCTGCTTCTCCATGGCGTCGAGATGGGCCTTGAGGTTGTTGCCCATCATGGCGCCGGCGCTGTCGGTGAACTGCGAGATGTCGGCGCGGACGTGGTCCTTTTCGTAGACCGAGTCGAGAATGTCCGAGATGCGCGACTTGACCGACTCCGGCGTGATGCCGTTGGCCGCATTCCATTCCATCTGCTTTTCGCGGCGGCGGTTGGTCTCGGCCATCGCCCGCTCCATCGAGCCGGTGACCTGGTCCGCATAGAGGATGACCTTGCCGTCGACGTTGCGGGCGGCGCGGCCGATGGTCTGGATCAGCGAGGTCTCCGAACGCAGGAATCCTTCCTTGTCGGCGTCGAGAATGGCGACGAAGCCGCATTCGGGGATGTCGAGGCCCTCGCGCAGAAGGTTGATGCCGACCAGCACGTCGAAGGCGCCGAGGCGCAAATCGCGCAGGATCTCGATGCGCTCGAGCGTGTCGATGTCGGAGTGCATGTAGCGCACGCGCACGCCCTGTTCGTGCAGGTATTCGGTGAGGTCCTCGGCCATGCGCTTGGTCAGCACCGTGACCAGCGTGCGGTAGCCGGCCTTTGTGGTCTCGCGGATCTCGCCGACGACATCGTCGACCTGGCTTTTCGCTGGGCGCACCTCGACCGGCGGGTCGATCAGGCCGGTCGGGCGGATGACCTGCTCGGCGAAGACGCCGCCGGCCTGCTCCATTTCCCAGCCGCCCGGAGTTGCCGAAACCGCGACGGAGAGCGGGCGCATGGCGTCCCATTCCTCGAAGCGCAGCGGGCGGTTGTCCATGCAGGAGGGCAAGCGGAAGCCATATTCGGCCAACGTCGCCTTGCGCCTGAAGTCGCCGCGATACATGCCGCCAATCTGCGGCACGGTGACGTGGCTTTCGTCGATGAAGACCAGCGCATTGTCGGGAATGTACTCGAACAGGGTCGGCGGCGGATCGCCCGGCTGGCGGCCGGTGAGGTAGCGCGAATAGTTCTCGATGCCGGCGCAGGAGCCGGTGGCTTCCAGCATTTCGAGGTCGAAACGGGTGCGCTGCTCCAGCCGCTGTGCTTCGAGCAGGCGGCCGGCCCGCTCCAGCTCCACCAGCCGGTGCTTGAGTTCTTCCTTGATCGACTTGATCGCCTGGTTCAGCGTCGGGCGCGGCGTCACATAGTGCGAGTTGGCGTAGATCTTGACGCTTTTCAGCTCGCCGGTCTTCTGGCCGGTCAACGGGTCGAACTCGGTGATCTGTTCGATCTCGTCGCCGAACATCGAGATGCGCCAGGCGCGATCTTCCAAGTGGGCGGGAAAGATCTCGATCGTGTCGCCACGCACGCGGAACGAGCCGCGCACGAAATTGATGTCCTGGCGCTTGTATTGCTGGGCAACGAGATCGGCGAGCAGCGCGCGCTGGTCGAGCCGGTCGCCGATCTGCATCTGGAAGGTCATCGCCGTATAGGTCTCGACCGAGCCGATACCGTAGATGCAGGACACCGAGGCGACGATGATGACGTCATCGCGCTCGAGCAGAGACCGCGTCGCCGAATGGCGCATGCGGTCGATCTGCTCGTTGATCGAGGATTCCTTCTCGATGAAGGTATCGGTGCGCGGGACGTAGGCTTCCGGCTGGTAGTAGTCGTAGTAGGAGACGAAATACTCCACCGCGTTGTCGGGAAAGAACTTCTTGAACTCGGAATAGAGCTGCGCGGCCAGCGTCTTGTTGGGTGCCAGGATCAAGGCGGGGCGCTGCGTCTCCTCGATCACCTTGGCCATGGTGAAGGTCTTGCCGGAGCCAGTGACGCCAAGCAGTACCTGGGTGCGGTCGTTGTTGTCGACGCCTTCGACAAGATCCTTGATCGCGGTCGGCTGGTCGCCGGCCGGTTCGAAATCCGACACCATCTTGATGGCGATGCCGCCCTCGGACTTTTCCGGCCGGGCGGGACGGTGCGGTGTCCAGAGGACGCCGTCCTTGTGCAGCGGATTGCCGGATTCGATCAGTGCCGACAGAGCGGCGACCGTCGCGGTGACGCCGCTCGACGTCATCGTCTCGGCTTCTTCCAGCGAAACATCGAGGCCGGCGACCGGATTGAGGCCCGCCGCCGCGCGTTCGCGGGCGGTGGCCGCGCCGCCCATCGAGGTGCCGCGCGCGGTGCGTCCGGGCGCGGCGGAGCGTTCGGGGATCTTCTTCGACGGCTTTGGCGATTTGCCGCCGTCGCCCTTGCCGATCTGGCGGCCTTCGCGTTCTGCCTCCTGTTCGATCTGCTCGGCCCAGTCGGCGATCGAACCGGTCAGCGGCGTGCCCGACAGTTCGGGCTGCGGCATCTCGGCGAAGCCGCCTCTGTGCAGCGGCTCCGAGGCGTCGAGGAAATCGGTCAGCGGGCTGCGCCGCTTCGGCGCGGCGCGGTCGGCATCCGCCGTCGGCGGCGTTCTTTTATCGGGGGATTTGGCCATGACCCGAATATGGGAGGTCTTGGCGAAAATGGAAAGAGCGCGATGAGGCAAGCCGCATGCCCGGATGCAGCTCCTGACAGAAGGCTGTCAGGAGGAGGCAGTGCCATGGATTGCCTGCCTGTCGCGGTCAGGCGCCGCGTGCGTTGTCCGCCGCCACGCGGGTCGGCGATCCGTTCAGGCGCGGCACCACGACGAGGCGCGTGACCTTGCCCTTCTTGAAGGCGGCGAGGAAGCGGGCGTAGTCGCGGAAGACGACGCAGCCATTGGACTCGGCGCGGCCGCCGCGCAGCATGTAGGTGTGGGCAAGCAGGCCGTCGCGGTTGTATTTGTTGCCGCCACCGACCGGGGTCAGGCGCAGGGCCTCGACGCCATGGAAGCGCGATTCACGCAGCGACAGATTGTAGGTGTTGGGCGGCGTCGGACCACGATCCTTGACGTGGACATAACGCGGCTGGTCGACCATGGCGCCGAGGCCCGAATGTGCCTCGAGCCGCTGGCCGTCGGGCATGTAAACGGTCTTGGCGCTGATGTCATAGACGGCGACGCCGTGGCCGGCTCCGCTTCCGGCGCTCGGCCCGTTGAACAGGTTCCTGAACGCCTGGCCAAGGCCGCCAGAGGGCGTGTCCGGCTTGGCGTAGGCCAGCACGTCGCCGCCTTCGCCAGACCGGCCGGCCCGGGCTGGCCTTGCCGGCTGGGCTTGCTGGACCGGCTTTGCCTGCGGCGCTGGCTTCTGCTGGGCGAGCTTGGGCTGAGCAATCTTGGGCTGCGGAGCTGGCTCATCCTGTTCCACGGCCTTGGGTTGCGGCGCGTCATATTGCGGGCGACGGGTCGGCAGCGGCACGTCGTCGGTCAGCGCATCCGGCAAGGAGGCGGCGTCGCCGGGCTGTTCCTGCTGGGTCTCGACAGGCGCAACCGCGACATCGGCGGAGGATTCAGTCATCGGCAGCGGCGAGGCAAATGCTTCGTCCTCGACGGGCATCGACTCCACGAGGGCCAGCGCCAGTTGCGTGTTGTCAGGCGTCTCCGACTGCGCAAAGCCCATTGGCGCGGGCGCGGTCTGCACGACAACCGAACCGGCATCGGCAGGAGCGAAGCGTTCCGCCGCCGGAGCCGGCATGTCATCAGACAGGCTGGCCATGACCTGAACGGAGGGCACCAGCGATGCCTCGGTAATCTGCGGCGCGGCCTTGGAAATCACCGGGCGGGCGTCGGGCGTGGCAACAGCCTTGCCGGCACCGGCAAAGGCGGCGGCAAGCCTGGTTGGCGACAGCGATGCTTCCACGCGTTCGAAACGCTCCTGCGCCTTCGACTTCACAATTGGTTCCGGCTTTGCCTGCGCCACGAGGCGTGCGGATTTCTCCGCCAGCGGGCTCACGCTGGCCAGCTTGAAGCAACTGGCGCCGCATTGCACGGCGTGGTCGTGCAGCGCCTGCGCGCCGCCATGGGCATTGGCGAGCACGAAGGGCGCCGAGGATCTGAGGAAATACTGCTTCAGCGGATCGGCCAGCGCCAGCGAGCCAGGCATGGACAGCGTCTGCGGCAGGCCGCCCGATGTCGCCGACAGCGAGGCGCCGACGGAACTGAGGCCGGCCATGGTGCCGATCAGCCAGAGGCCGACGGCAGCGCTGACACCGGGCACCGCGACCCAGCGGACGATCCGTTGCGGGTTGAAGGAAGGGGTGCGCGGCGCATCGACGAACTCGCCGCCCTCGCGCTGGTCCCAGATTATTTTTCGTTTACTCGACAACGCCATGCAACCAATCTTGCTCCAATCGGTTTTCCCCGTACGTGGCCTTGTGAGCCGCGACGACCATTCTGTGAGTGATCCCAGGTGGTCCCCGACGCGTTTGCCGCGCCTGTCGTTGGTTGCCGATTGCTTCAAAATATGGACAAAGTTGGTTAACCAATCCCTCTCAAAACCAACCAAGAGACGTGGACTTTGTGCCAAAAAAGGCTCGTCCACGATCATGCACGCGGTATTGCAGCCCTTCCGAAGCAAGTTTGCTGCCTGTTTTTGGCGGCCGAGTCAAGCAAAACGGCCTGCGCCAAATCTGCAAAAAGCCACCCGGGGTCCCGCCTGGCGAGGGTGCTTGGCGACCGTTTCAGCTGAAAAAGGCCCTGTCGACCGGCCAAACTGTTGCCCTCCTGCCACAAAATCCCTGGCCAGGCGGCTGTCTTTCGACGGCCATTGACTCGTTTTGGGAGGCGGTGCAATCGGATTAAGTGCTTGGTTTTGGGGTGGCAAAGGCCACTTTTGGAGGCTTTTCCATGAAGCGTCGGGACTTCTTGGCGCTGTCGGCGGGTGCTGCGGCGTTTTCCATTCTTCCGACCTCGGTCAGGGCCAATGTGCCGGTTCCCTACGACCGCAACGCCGAACTCCCATTCAACGACAAAAAATCGTTCATCGACTGGATGGTGGCCAATCGGGGGGAGGATCCGAAGTTCCTGGCCGAGCGATTCGATCGCTTCCAGATCATGGTCTACAACAAGGACGTGCTGGACGACCGCAACAAGCGCGCTTTCCTCGCCACTCCGCGCGAGGAATTCGTGCTGCCGCAGAATCTGGCGCGCGCCTATGATCATGCCTTCCTCGACATCGGCTACGGCGTGACCATTTCCGGCCCGCACCTCGTCGGGCGCATGACGACGGCTATCGACGTGCAGTTTGGCGAAGCCGTGCTCGAGGTCGGCACCGGCTCCGGCTACCAGTCAGCCTATCTGGCCAATCTCACCGACAAGGTACACACGATCGAGATCATCAATCCGCTGGCACAGCGCACCCGCCGCACCTATGACGCGCTGATCGATCGCGGCTACAGCGTGTTCGGCTCCGTCACCAGCCGCAGCGCCGACGGCTATTATGGCTGGGAGAGCGTCGGCCCGTTCGACAAGATCATCGTCACCTGCGGCATCGACCACATCCCGCCGTCGCTGCTGCAGCAGCTCAAGCCCAATGGCGTCATGGTCATTCCGGTCGGTCCGCCGGGCGCCCAGCACGTGCTCAAGGTGATCAAGCAGCAGCTCGCCGACGGCACGTTCAACATCGTCCGCTCGGACATCTACAATGGCAAGGTGGTGCCGTTCGTGCCGTTCACCAAGCTGGAAGGCGACCAGATCGTCGGCACGCACAACGGATGAGTTGGCGCGCCGGTCCAAGCCTGTTGAGCTGAACCGCCGCATCAAGGGGCTTGAATGACGGCTGTCGTATCGACCTCTCGGCCAAGCATCGCCTCGCTCGAGGCGCCGCGGCTCGCGCACTATCTGGCGGTCGGGCTGATCGCCGGCGCCATCATCGCGCTGCAGATCGCTGTGATGCGCGTCTTCGCCGTCGGCAGCTGGTCGCATTTCGGCTCGCTGGTGGTCAGCCTCGCCATGCTCGGCTTCTCGCTGTCCAGCGTCGTTATCTTCGCCGGCAAGGGCTGGTTCGACCGCCATTGGCAAGGGGCCGCCACGGCGGCCCTGCTGCTGATCGGCCCGCTCGCGGTCGGCTCCAACCTCATTGCCCAGACAGTGCCGTTCAACGCCATCTTCCTGGTTTCCGACCCCGAGCAGAAATGGCGGCTCCTGGCGAATTTCCTGCTCTATCTTCTGCCTTTCCTGGCCGGCGCGTTCTTTCTCGGCATCGTCTTCCTGAAAAGCCGCACCGCCTTCGGCCGCGTCTATTTCGCCGACCTTACCGGCTCGGGGCTGGCCGGCCTCGTGGTTCTGGTGTCGCTTTATCTGTTCGCGCCGGAAACCATCATCGTCGTGCCGTTGCTGCTGTGGGCGGCCGGGTCGCTGCTGTGGTTCTTCGCCTTCGGCGCCTGGAAAAGCGTTGTCGCAGGGGTTGTCGTGGCGGCGCTGTCGATCGCCGGTTACCTCATGCTGCCAGGCTGGCTCGGCATCCCCGACATCGCCGTGTCGCAGTACAAGGGTGTCGCCTATGCCCGTAACTTCCCGGACGGCAAACGTATCTACCGCAGCGTCTCGCCCTTCGGCGACCTGCAGGTCTATGCCAGCTCCTACATGCATTTCGCGCCGGGCCTGAGCGACAATGCCGCCTTCGGCATGCCCGAGGTTCCCGCCAACACTTATGTCGGCATGTACCGCGACGGCGACGGGCCGGAAGGCATCATGCGCAATCTGGCGCCGGCCGAGCAGGTCTATTTCCGCTACCTGCCGATGCACTATCCCTATGTCATCAAGGACAAGCCCAAGACATTCGTGGTGCAGTTCGGCGGCGGTATCTCGACGCAGGCCGCGCTCAATGCCGGAGCGACCTCGGTGACCGTCGCCGAGAGCAACCCGATGACGCTGCGGGCGTTCCGGGATCCTGTTCTGAAGGACGTCACCGGCGATATCCTGGCCGAGCCGCGGCTCAAGGTGATCGACTATGACGGGCGTCTGTTCCTCGCCAACACGACAGAGCGCTACGACGTCATCGATCTCAGTCTGGCAGACAGCGTCGGCCTGTCCAATCCGGGCGGCTTCGCCATTTCGGAGAAATACGCCTACACGCATGAGGCGATGTTGAGCTACATGCACGCGCTGACCGATGGGGGCGTGCTGTCGGTCACCTTGTGGAACAAGGAAGAGCCGCCGAAATCGGTGCTGAAGCTCTATTCGACCGTTGCCGAGGCAGCGAAAACCTTCGACCCGCAAGGCGCTGCCAACGATATCTTCGCCGTGTCGAGTTACCTGTCGACCACGACTGTGCTGTTCAAGCGCGGCGGCTTCAGCGAGGCCGAAATCAAGACGCTGCGCGACTACACCAGGTCGATGTCCTGGGAAGAGGTCTATTATCCAGGAATGGTTTATGACGGTTCGGGCGCGCAAAAGGTGCTCGATGATTACCGCGCCTCGATCTTCGGCAGCGGACAGGACGCGACGCTGACGCAGCCCGCCGCCGATGCGACCGCGCCAGCCGACGCTACCGCGCCCGCAAATCCCGACTGCGATCCGACGGCGCCTGCCGATCCGACGCTCGACGCCTGCGCGGGCGCCGGCGGCGATGCCGGCCCGCAGGTGCTGCCGGCGACGGAACTGCAGCGCATGACATGGCACGCGCTTTTGACCGGCGGCTGGGAGAGGTTGGCCAGCGATTACGTCTTCGATGTGCGGGCGCTCAGCAACGACCAGCCCTATTTCGCTGCCTATGTGAAGGTCGCCGACCTGCCGCGCACGCTGGACCGGCTCGACCTGTTCCAGGACGATTGGGGCTACCTGTTGATCTGGGCGACGCTCGGCATCGCCTGCATCACCGCGGCATCGCTGGTGCTGCTGCCGGTCCTCCTCGGCTGGCGCATCGTGTTCTCGCGCTCGCGCGGCAAGCTCGGCACCATCCTCTATTTCGCCTGTCTGGGCCTCGGCTACATCATGGTCGAGGTCGGGTTGATCAGCCGCTTCACCGTGGCGCTCGCCAATCCGACCGTGTCGGCCTCGGTGCTGATCTCCTCGATGCTGGTGTTTTCCGGGCTCGGCAGCCTGTTCGCCGAGCGCATCTTCGACCGCGCCAGGACGCTGCTGCCCGTTGTGCTGCTGGCAGTCTGCGTGCTGCTGCTCGCCTATGGCTTCTATCTGTCGCCGGTGCTCGACCGGATCGGCGCCTATCCCTATGCGGTGCGGCTGCTGCTCTGCTTCCTGCTGGTGTCGCCGCCGGCCTTCCTGATGGGCATGCCGATGGCCACCGCCATGACCTGGCTGGCGCGGCTCGGCAAGGAGCATCTTTTCGTCTGGGCGTGGGGCATCAATGGCTGTTTCTCGGTCATCGGCTCCGCTGCCGTGCCGATCATCGCCACCAGCTTCGGGCTGAGCGCCGTGCTGCAATGGTCGGCGATCGCCTATCTCATCGCCATCCCCGCCTTCTTCGCCGTGCTGTTGCCGTCGAAGGCGCCTGATGTGCGGCTGGTGGCGGCCTGATGCCGGACCGGCGCGCCATCGTTGCCGGACTGCTGGCCACGGCCGCGTTTCCGGTGGCAAGCCAGGGGGCGCGCTTACACAAGGCCATCTCGACCATCGTGCCGTTCAAGGCGTCACCCTTTCCCTACCGGGGCAAGCTGCCCGATGGCTCCGCGCCGTTTCTCGACGTGACGGCGGCGGACGGAAGGCGCGGCCACACCTCACCGCGCGGCGGCGTCTATTGGGAAGATGAGACCTATTCCGACCGCTCGACGCTGCTGGCCGTGCCAAAAGGGTTCGATCCGGCAAAGCCGGCGGTCATCGTCGTATTCTTCCATGGCAACGGCGCAACCTTGCAGCGCGATGTCGTCGGCCGCCAGCGGGTCGTCTCGCAGGTCGCGGCGTCCGGCCTCAACGCCGTGCTGGTGGCGCCGCAATTCGCCAGCAATGCGCAGGATTCCAGCGCCGGCAATTTCTGGACGCCGGGTTATTTTGCGAAATTCATGGCAGAGGCGGCGCAAGGCCTGGCCAAATTGAGCGGTGCCAAAACGGCAAGGTTCGACGCCATGCCGGTGGTGCTGGTCGCCTATAGCGGCGGCTACAACCCGACCGCTTTCGTGCTCAGGAATGGCGACATCAGTGCACGCCTGTTCGGCGTCATCCTTCTCGACGCCGTCTTCGACGAGGCCGACATTTTCGCCAACTGGGTCGCGCAGCACCGGAAGCGTTTCTTCGTCAGCGCCTATGGCAAATCCTCGGCCTCCGGCAATGCCGAGATCAGGCAGTTGCTGGCGGGCCAGGGCATCAACGCCAGTTCCGATCCGCCCCGCAGCCTCGAAGCCGGCACTATCGCGTTGCTTGCCTCGGATGCCGCGCACGACACGTTCGTCACCCGCGCCTTCGTCGGCAACCCGGTGCAGTGGTTGCTTGCCCGGCTGCACGGGTTCCAGCGCTAGATTTGGAGGCTCAATTCCCGGCCATGCTTCTGACCGCCATCGTCATTGCCCAGATATTGGACCCGCTCAGGATCCTGCTGGTCGGGATCGCGTATTTCCTCAGCCGGGTGGCCAAGCGGCCAAGCGTCGGATGGCTTGGATTGTTCGTGGCGATTGTTGTCATAGCCGCCGGATTTCCGTTCATGGTCTTTGGCCAGTCCGGCGATATCGCCTGGACGACCGCCGCGATCGGCGTGATCGCGAACGCGCTCATAGCGGCGCAGTGGCCGGGCTTCTACGGCTCCAGAGGCTGTTTTTCTAAGGCGCGCCGGGCGACATGCATTGGAGTTTCATCGCGGCAGGGCGCCATCGATGCCGGCGCCGGCCGCCGCCAGAAGCGCCGCCGCCACCGTCGCGGCGTGGCGCGCCTTCGGGCCGTGCTCGGGCCACACGATGCGACGCCCTATGGTCAGTGCCGGTACTTCGCGCGCGATCTCGACGAGGTGGCCCGCGTCGAGATGGCGGCGCAGCACCAGTTCGCTGGCCAGCAACGCACCCATGCCGGCGATCGCCGCTTGCGCGGCGACGATCGTCAAACCGAAGCGCGGACCCTGGTCGATGTCCTTCCTTTGTCGCGCCGCCACGACGAACCAGTCCCGCCAGGTGGGATAGACATCGTCGCCCATCATCGGGTCGATGTGCAGCAGCGGCATCCTGTCCAGCACTTCGGCCCTGTCCGTCCCGGCACGATCCTGGACCAGCGCCGGTGCGCAGGCGGGGATGACCCGTTCGGTGAAGAGGTCGAGTGCGGCGATGTCAGATGCCGATCCCTTGCGGTAGCTGATGGCGAGGTCGATACCTTCCTCCGCCATGGCATCGAGTCCAACGGAAGCGACGATGCGAATCTCGAGCCGCCGCAAGGCCGGCCGCACCATGGCCAGGCGCGGCGCCAGCCAGAGCGAAGCGAAAGATGGATCGGCCGAGATGGTGAAGGTTTCGGCCTGGCGTTCGAAGCGCAGCCGGCGCATGCCGGAGGCCAGCGCATCGAAGGCGCGATCGATATCGGGCAAGGCGGCCTCGGCGGCACGGGTGAGCACGATGCCGTTGCCCTCGCGCCGGACCAGCTTGACGCCGAGTCGCTCTTCCAGCTGCCGGATCTGGTGGCCGACAGCGCCGGGCGTGACGCCCAACTCTTCGGCCGCGCGCGTCAGACTGCCGGCCCTGGCGGCGGCCACCAGCGCTCGCAACCCCGACAGCGGTAAATCCCTAAGCGTCGTCATGTTTTGAATTTACCTCAAAACCTGGAGAAGGGAACTCGTTTGAGTGCTGGACTTTCCTTGCCTAGGCTGGTCGAGGAAATTCAACCGCAGGGGAAGCCAGATGCTCGACACGCCAAAGCAACAGCAAAGACATGCCGTCGCGCCAGTCCGCGCCATGCGCGTGGAAGGCGCACGCATTGCCGTCGAATTGGCGGACGGCCGATCGGCAAAACTCTCGACGCGCTGGCTGCGGCTGGCCTGCGAATGCGGGCAATGTGGCGACACCGCCTCGGGCAAGAGGTGGCTGACGCCGGCTGATGTCGACAAGGCAATCCATGCAGAAAGTTTCGATGTCTCCGTGCCGGGGCAGGTCACGGCCATCTGGCAGGACGGGCATGTGTCGCATTACGATCCGACCTTCCTGGCGGGTCATGCCGGCGGCTCGGGTCCGGGCCGTTTCACGCCGCAAATGTGGAATAACGATCTCACCGCACGGCTCGGCCGCTTCGCCTTCGACGCGGTGGTCGCGGAGGACGAAGCGCTATTCCAGTCGCTCCGGGCGCTAAGGGATCACGGCATAGCGATGCTGACCGGCGTGCCGGCCGAGACGGAAGCAACCGCGCGGGTCGCCGGCCGCTACGGGCCGATCCGCGAGACGAGTTACGGCAAGGTGTTCGACCTCATCTCGCGGCCGGATGCGCGGGTGGCGGGCGAGACGGCGCGGGCGCAGATCCCGCACACGGACGAGCCGTTCCGCTACGCGCCGCCGGGCTTCATCTTCTTCCACGCCATCCGTACGGGCGCCGGCGCCGGCGGCACGTCGCTGATGGTCGACGGCTTTCATGTCGCCGAACGGATGCGGACGCGCACGCCCGACCTGTTCGATCTCTTGACGCGGCACGGTGTTACCTTTCACCGCGAACATGAAGGCGAGGTTTTCTTCAGCGCCGAGGCGCATGTCATCAGCCTCGATGCGGCAGGCGCGGTCACCGGCATCCGCTACAATGACCGCTGCCTGGCGCCGCAATGGGCGCCTGAAGACCAGATCGACGGCCTGATCGAGGCGCTGGCGGAGCTGACGCGGCTGATCTGCGATCCGCAGAACCAGTTCCAGCACCAGTTGCAGCCCGGCGAAGTGTTGGTCTTCGACAACCAGCGCGTCCTGCATGGCCGAAGCGCCTTTGATCCAACGCTTGCGGTGCGGCATCTCAGAAGCTGCAACATCGACCGCGACGGCGTGCACAGCGCGTTTCGCTCGCTGGCCAGACGGTTCGCGCCCGAGGAGGCCGAGGCGGTGCTGTATCAGGGGGCGATTTTTTGAGGCGCATTGATATTCAGGTGATGCCGGTCTGCAAACGGTGGTTTCCTGCGCTTCCGGTGCTCACGTACCCAAAAGTACGCTCCGCTCCGGTTCTCGGAACCCACCGTTTTCGACTCGGCCTGTCCTGAATCTCAACACGCCTTGCAGCGCGCTCCTCTCGACTTGAGATGACTTTTCTTAGTTAAACCACAGCGCGAACGTCAAAAACCCGCCGCCGCCGAACTCTCGTTGGATCTGGTCGAAATCCTCGCTGGTCAGGATCCTGCCGCTTTCGAGGTAGGGCGCGATGCCGGGGCCAGTAATCGACAGCACCAGGTCGAAGGGCTTGGGTTCGTCGAAGAAGCGCTTCATGTTGATGCCCTTGCCGGTGATACGGAAATGCGGCAGCAGCGCCCGGCCTTCGAGCAGGTCCTCGGCCATGGTCAAGGCGGCGAGCCAGGCTTGCACCTGTTCCTCGCCGACTTCGAGGCCCGTCAGCGGGTTCTCGCCCTTCTGCTGCGGACCGGGCAGCCATTCGCGGTCATTGTCGGTCTCGGCGCGGATCGCCTTCCAGTCCTCGCGCGACAACCGGATCATTTCGAGCAATTCCTGGCGCGCCGCCTTGCGGCGTTCCGGCTCGACCACCGGCCAGTTGATCATGTGCACCATCGAGATGAAATCGGCGATGCGCCATTCCGAGGAGAAGATGTTCGACCCCATCTCGCTCGGCGGCGGCACGAGAATATCCTGCAGCGGCAGCTTGGCGCGCGGGAACAGCATGTGGAACGAGCCGTCGAAAGTGCTCCTGAAATCATGCGCCAGCCAGAAATCGGCCTGCGCCATCAGGAACTCGGCATAGCCCTGCAGCCAGTAGCCGTCGGCGCGGTCGAAGCGGAAGGTGAGCGCGGGTGCGCTATCGCCTTGCGAGATACTGCCACGCGACAGCGCGGCCATGATGGCCGCCATGCTCTCATCCGGGGCGATGGTGCCGTCCTCGTTGAGGTCGATGCCGACATGGGTGAGGTCGATGACCATGCCGATATCGGCATTGGCCGGAACCGAGCCCAGCGTCGCGGCGGATTTTTCCAGCCGGTCGCGGAAGGCAACCAGTATGGCGCGGAACTCTTCATAGGTCAGCGGCTCGGGGTTTGGGTTTGATGGCACCGGCAGCTGCATCAGCGGCAGCATGAAGGATTGCGGGCTTTCGAAACCGTGGCGATGAAGGCCGCTGGCGAGCAACTCCAGTGCGGTGAAAAATTCGCCGGCGCCGGCGGCATAGGACGATGCCGGATCTTTCGCCGCGGCGGCCTCCAACGTCGACAGGGCGCTGTCGCGCGCGGCCACGGTCTTCGCCTCGAACAGCGCGGTTGCCGCTTCGGGCATGGCGGCGCCGGCGGAAGACAAGGGCAAAAGCACAATGAAGGCGGATGCCAGCAGGCTTGCTATTCGTGTCATCTTTCCCCTCCCAAGCATTTGTCGCCGACAATCATACACAGATTTGGGCTATTTGAGGCATCGCGCCTGTCAGCGCCAATGCACTGTCCACTTCGTTGCATGATTGTCGAGGGGTGTGCTTCTACCCGCCTTCCGGAGCGTCTACACAAAGGCAAACGATTGGGCATTGCGTGTCGAACTATCCGCTTTCCTACAAACTGTCATGGCTGCCGCGTTTCCTGAAACCGTCGCTTGGCGGCGACGGCAACGGGTTTGCGCCGATGGCGGGGACGTTGATGGAGCCGCCGCCGGGAGAGACGGTGCGGCTTGCCTTCATAGGCGACATCTCGGCGGTGGCCAACAGCCGTGCGCCGGACTGCGACCCGGCGATCAAGGCGCTGCTCGGCGGCGCCGACCTTGTGATCGGCAATTGCGAAAGCCCTGTCGTGGACAGGCCAAGCGCGGTGCTGGGCACGAGGCTCGGCACGCACCATGCGATGAACGAGCGGTTTCTGGCCGAGGCGCTCGCCGCGACCGGTCTTGCGCGCGAAAAGCTCGTGCTTTCGCTGGCCAACAATCATGTGCTCGACCAAGGCGTCGCGGGTTTCGACGAGACTGTGGCGGCGCTGAAGCGGCTCGGCATCCGCACCATCGGCCTGGCCGCCAATGGCCCGGCACAGACAGTCAAGGTGGGCCCGCTGGATGTCGGCCTGGCGGCCTTCACGCTGTGGCGCAATGCAGATGAGAGCCTGTTTGCCGGGCGTGTGTCGATGGGCAGCGATCTGGCCGGCTGGCCGCGCGTCGATCTTCTCTGCGCGGTGCCGCATTGGGACTGGGAGTTCCGGCATTTTCCGCGCGCCGGGACGCGGGCTTTGGCCAGGCGCCTGGCCGAGCAGGGTGTCGGGCTGATCGCCGGCCACCATTCGCATGTGGTGCAGCCGGTGGAGCGGATCGGCGACGCGATCGTCGCTTACGGGCTCGGCGATTTCCTTGGCACCGCCTTGGCGCGACAGCCATGGCCGGGGCGCATTGGCGGGATCTTCGTCGTCGATGTCAGTGCCGATGCCGAGACGCGTGGTGCGATTGCCTCTTACCGGCTGCATCCGTTCGTGCGGCTGCGGGGCGGTGATCATGAGCGGCTGGTGCCGGTGGAGGGGCTTGAGGGTGCGATGAGGGGAAAGGTTGAAAGACGGCTGAGAGCAATCTTTCCTTAGCGCTGCAAGCGACGACACTATTCTACGGGCGAACATTTGTTGGAGAGAGCCTGCAGTCGATACCTCACGCAAAACCAGCTATCATGAACCTGTCGAGGCAGCGGGGGTGGCGGTGGAAACAGCGGATTTCATGCCTGATGAAACTGTCATCGCCGGCATCCGGAAGAATATCGAGGCCTATGAGGCGGCGCGGGCCTCGGCGGTGCGGCAGGTGCGCTGGCGGGTGCCGCTGTTCGTCGGCCTGACATTGGTGGCCGTGGTGGTGATCGCCTGGCTGTTCAACAAGGTCGCCGATCCCAACGAGCAATGGTTCTCGACGCCGCATGTGTTCCTCTATGTCATCGGATTCGCCGCTTCGATCCTGCTCTACTTCCAGGCCATCAAGCCGGCGACGCGGCTGCAGCAATCGTTCCGCGACACGTTGCTGCCGATCATCTTTGGCTTCATCCGCGAGGTGCGTTACCAGCGTGGCGGCAGGCCGAACTCGTTCGACCGGCTGCCGCGCGAGGCGGTCGGGGCTTTCAACCGGCAATCGTTCGACGATGTCGTTTCCGGCCGCTACGAAGAGTTTCCATTCGAGCTTTACGAGGCGGAACTGCGGGAAGGGACCGGCAAGGGCTCATCGACGGCCTTCAAGGGCGTCATCGTCGCCTTCGAGGCTGTCGAGCCGTTCCCGGGAATCCTGGTGGCGACGCGGCGCACCAACGCTGTCGTCGGCTTCTTCCGCGGCCTGTTCGGGTCCAAGCTGCAGGAGCTGTCATCGGGCGAGCCCTTGCTTGATGCCGCCTATGAATTCCGCACCGACAATCTCGAGGCGGCGCGGCCGCTGGTGACCGGTCGGCTGGCGCAGGCGTTGAAATGGCTCGGTGAAACCTGGCCGGACGACCCGGCTCGCGTCGGGCTCAATGGCGGCGACGGTTTCCTGCTGTTGCCGCAAGCGAAGAACTTCTTCGAACTGCCAGAGATTTCGGTGCCGCTCGACTACACCAGGCATGTGGCGCCGATGATCTCCGACATGGGCGCCATGCTGGCGACGGCCGCACTGGTGCGCAAGATCGGGGTGAAGGACGAAGCCAGTTAGCCGGCCGCCACGATCAGCAGTCAAATCCGTATTTGCCGCGCATGTAGTCTGCTTCTTCCTTCGGCATTCTCTTGAACATGACACAGACGGTGAAGCTACCGACCTGCCGTCCGTCGCGGGTGTAGCCCCAATCGGAAACATCGTCCCTGGTGAATTCGATATTCTGGCCGAGGACGACATTGCGAACTTCTTCCGGCTGGTTCGCCAATATGCCGGCAAAGCCGGTTTCGGTGTGCCGGAACGGGATGACCCAGAAGTGCTCGGTAACGTTGCCGTCACGCACCTTGACCTTCAATTTGAACCGCTCGGTGCCGGAGGGAGGCGCTTCGGCAAGGGCCAGGAATTCATCCAGGCTGGCGAGCGCCTGGGCGGTCGCCGCCGTCATTTCAGGATCGCCCGGGGCAAAGGTAATCGTCTTGTCATCGCCTGGATCAGCGCCTTGTGCGCTGGCCAATCCCGGCGCAAGCGCCAGCATCAGAGATATGATGGTTCGGACTGCCAGTCTCATGGCGGCTCCCCCCTCGTCGCAGCGGTTAGAATGATCCTGCATTCATTTCGAATTTGCAACCAATGCGCGAGTGTTAACCCGATTTTTATAGTCCCGGTTGAGCTTATCCATGAAACAAAACTTGTATCAATGGAAGATCGGCAGGGTGTTGCGTGATACAATCCGGGGTGGATTGTGGCGGCTGCGTGATGGCCGCGACGCGCCCGCCCCAATCGGCTAAACGACTCTTTTCGTGGACGAACTGCACGTGTCGAGTTGATCGACGCGGCTGGAAACCGCATCGGGCTCAGGCAATGTGTCAGAATTAAGCCTATGATTTCCTTTGCGAAAATTCACTCAACGTGATTTGCGGCCAGCAGGCTTTCCGGCCCAGTGTCAGTTCGTTCGGTGCTGTCGTTACCCAAGGCGACGGCCCGGAAAACCGAAACAGCACGGAGTACATCCGATGAAAAGAACCCTCGTAACCACCGCCGCTCTGCTCGCGTTCCTCGGCACGGCCTATGCCGCGTCCGTTCAGGGCACCATCCAGGCGGTCGATCCGACGACCAAGTCGATCACGCTCGACGACGGCAAGATCTACCAGCTGTCGCCGGAGGCGAAGATCGGCAAATTGAAGGTCGGCGCCAAGGTGGCGGTAACCGTCGATGACAAGACCGGCATGGTGACGTCGATCAAGAAGGCTTCGTAGAGGCTTCTCCCTTCTCCCCGTTTGCGGGGAGAAGGTGCCGGCAGTTGGATGAGGGGCAGTGCAACCCAGCGAGACTTGCCCCGTAATATCGGAACATCAGCTGCCCTGACGCCGAAGTGGCGCCATGGCTCTGCCCGGCGCCCCTATGGTTTTCGCCAAAGAGCCGCGCTATCCCTTGGGCAACGGGGGATCCGCATGGCTGACGAACAGAAAGGGTTTCGCCTGTCGCGCCGGTTGGTGCTTGGCGCGGCGGTTGTCGGCGGCGCGGTGCTCTGGGGCGGAACCACCATGGCGCGGCTGGCGCGCGGGCCTTCGGGGCCGAAGAATGCCGGGCGCATCGCAGATATCGACGGCATTGCCCTGCCGCTCAAGCCACTGGAGAATGTCCCAGCTTTCGATCCTTCGCTGCCCTGGTCGGTCAGGGGCGGCGACATCAATGATGCCAGCGGGCTGTCGCGCACGCCGGTCTATGGCGTGGTCGAGGTCAGCGAGGAAGATCATATCGCCAAGGCTTTGGCCTTCGCTCGCGCCAACGGGCTGAAAGTATCGCTGGCCGCCATCCGTCATTCGATGGGCGGGCAAGCCTTCGACGACAACGCCCTGGTGCTCGACCTCAGGAAATTCAACAAGGTCACCGTCGACGCGGCGGCCAGGACCATGACCTTGCAGCCGGGCGCGCGCTGGCACGACATCCAGAACCTGCTGAATCCACGCTTCGCGGTGAAGGCGATGCAATCGACCGACATCTTTTCGGTCGGCGGCTCGCTGTCGGTCAACGCGCATGGCATGGACCATCAGGCGGGCTCGGTGGCCGGCTCGATCCGCTCCATGCGGGTGATGCTGGCCGATGGGTCGGTGTCCACGTGCTCGCCGAGCGAGAATACGGACCTGTTCCGCCACGTCGTCGGCGGCTATGGCCTGTTCGGCGTGGTGCTGGAGGCGACGCTCGATATCGTCGACAACGCCGTCTACCGCACCTCGCGCGAAATCATCAGATCCGACGATTTCCCGAAATTCTTCGCCGAGGTGCTGGAGCCGAACAAGGATATCGGCCTGTTCTACGGCCACCTGTCGACGGCACCGGGCAATTTCCTCGAGGACATGATCGTCTATCGCTACGACAAGGTGGCCGACCAGCCGCCGGCCGACCAGCCTGAAATCGGCGAACCGGAGGGCGTCGGGCTGAAGCGGGTGATCATCAATCTGGCGAAATGGGGCAGCGTGTTTCAAGAGCTGAAGTGGTTCACCGAAAAGACGCTGGAGCCGAAGTTCGAAAGCTGCACGGTGGCGCGCACCTCCGCCATGGCGGAAGGGGAGGCCTGCCTCGTCACACGCAACAATCCGATGCACGATTCGGTGCCGTATCTGTTCAACGATTTGACTGACGAAACCGATATCCTGCACGAATATTTTATTCCACGCGCTGCCTATGTCGCGTTCATCAGCGAAGCGCGTGAGATCCTGCGCAACCAGCAACTGCCGGTGCTCAATGCCTCGGTGCGCATCGTCCACAAGGAGGATGTGGCGCTGACCTACGCGCCGGAACCCGCCTATTCGCTGGTGCTCTACATCAACCAGCCCACCGATGCCGACGGCAATGCCAGGATGCGGGCGCTGACACGGGCGCTGATCGATGTGACGATCAAGCATGGCGGGCGCTTCTTCCTGCCCTACCAACTGCATTACACGGCCAGGGAGTTGCTGGCCTCCTATCCCGAACTGCCGGCCTTCCTGGCGGCGAAGCGGCAACATGACCCCACGGAACTGTTTTCCTCGACCTTCTACCGTGCCATCAAGGCGCTGAGCGGGGTGGCGCAGGAAGCAGTTCCAGGAAAAGTGTAAAGCGGTTTTCCCGGGAAACCGCGCAGTGCTTTCCCCAGCGAACTGCTCAGGAATGGAGCAGGAGAACAATCATGCGTATGGCATCAGCGGCGGCCCTCACTCTTATCGCGCTGTGCGCTGGACCGGCAGGGGCCGAGGACCTCAAGGCCTTCAAGCTGACCATCGACGGCGTGGCGGTCGATATCGATCCCGGTGAGAGCACGACCATTACGCTGCCCGGCGGCAAGCAGAGCAAGGTGACGCTCGAGCGCAACGACTTCGCCACCTTTTCCGGCGACAGTTTCTCCTTCGTCCATCCAAGCGGCATTTCGGTGACCAAGACCGATCTCGGCGAAAACATCACGCAATATCTGATGGCCTCGGCGCTGGGCACGATCGTCGTGGTGCAGGAATACGGCAAGATGAACCCTGTGTCGCTCAACCAGCTGATGCTGCAGGAGATGACCAGGGAATCGGTGCAGGCCGGTGCGGAGCTGACGCAGCAGCCGACGACGCGCAAGCTTGCCGACGGAAAGGAACTGACGGGCATCCGCGCCGAGGTGAAGACGCGCACCGACACCGCTCATTTCGAGATCGTCGGCTACGGCCTCGCCGATCAGGGGCTCTTGTTCATCACGCGCGTTGCCGGCGAGGACGCGGCCACCGAACAGCCGCTGATCGACAAGTTCTGGGAGAGCCTGAAGCTGAAGATGTAAGTGGTCAGGCTATTTGTTTTGAAGCAATTCCCAAGGGAAGGCGCTGCGCGCTTTTCCCGGGAAAACGGTTTTACACTTTTCCTGGAATTGCTCTACAGCCCTGTCGGCACCAGGCCGGCCAGCCAGTTCACCGAGCGTTTGGCCGCGTCGGCGGTCGCCGATGCAGCGCGACCGAGATCGGTCTTGACCACCGCATAGCCGTTCTTGGTGCGGTAGAGCACGCCGGTGCCGCCATCGACCACCTGTTCATAGGCGACGGGGCGGGCAGCATCCGCTTCGACGGCCGTCGTCGGCGTGCCGACCGGGACGCTTGGCCGACGGCTCAGTTCCGGCGGCAGCGGGCTTTCGGTGCGAACGACCCTGCTGGCCGGCTTCAGTTCCGGCTGGGATGCAATCGCGGCCAGATGCGAGGAGGACGACGAACCCTTGGCGCGGCAGATGCCGGACACCAGCGGATAGTTAAAGTTGCGCTCGTGCAGGATCTGGCTCTTCATCGCGGCTTCGCATTCGGCGATCGTCGACCATTTGGCCGGCGTCTCGCCGATATATTCGCACAGCCTGGCGTCGCAGTCGCAGCCGACAATGGTCATGGCGACAAGGGCGGTCTTGATCACGGTCTTGTCCCTTCGAGATGCCCGCCCGGGCGCCCATTCAGGGCTTTCAGGCGGCTTGCCCCTTCCATCGCGCGCGAACAAGGCGGGATTTGGCCGCGATTGTGGAATGAGCATGGCGGCGCGTGCCTATTGGGCTGCCGGCAAGGTCCGTTTGAGAAAATTGGCGATCAGCCGCACCACGTCTTGCGGGCGCTCGACCTGGGGGATGTGGTTGACGCCATCGAGAACGGCCAGCTCGGCATGTGGAAACAGCGAGGCGATCTCCTGGCCCTGTGCGAGGGGCGTGGTCGTATCATCTCGCCCCCAGATGACGAGAACCGGAGGCATGAAGGCGCGATAATTCACCCGATTGGCGGCAAGCGATTTCCGCTCGTCATTGTAGAGGCCGCTGAACAGCCAGTGGCCAACGGCATTGGTGGTGCCCTTGACGTTCAAAGGGCGCGTGTAGATCGCAATGCGCTCCGCCGTGACGAGATCGTCATTCTCGATGAATTGGCGCAAACCGAACCCGGTCATGAACGGATTGGTGAAGGTCGAGGCGGCCAGGAGTTGGCGCGGCCAATCCCTGTCGAGCAGGGATGCGAACGGCAAGGCTGGCGCCTCGGTCTGGCCGAGGCCAAGCGCCACGTCGAGCAGGATCAGCGCGTCGATGCGATCCGGGGCCGAGAAAGCGGCCTCGATCACACCGCCGCCACCATAGGAGTGGACACCGACGCTGAAATGGCGAAGGCCGAGCGCGTCGGCGAACCCGAGGACGCGCTTTGCGTGGGCGGCGCGCGAATAGTCCTGGTTGGCTGGTCTTTCGGAATAGCCGAAGGGCGGCATGTCGACCGCGATCACGCGAAAGCCCTGTTCGCCCAGCGGAGCGGCGATATCGCGGTAGGTTTCGGCCCAGGAGACCGTGCCGTGGAACAGAAGCAGCGGCGGCCCGTCCGGCGGACCCCAGACCTGATAGTGCATCTTCAGCCCGTCCACGGTCGCGAACAAGGCTCCCGCCGGTGCCGCTTCCTGCGGCGACAGCGTTTCGCGCAAGGCCGCGGCGCCGCGGAAGCCGACGGGCGCGACAACGATCAGCACGACCAGCGTGAGCGCGAGCCAGCCGACAATGCGGATCAGTCGACGCATGGTGCGGCTGTCGTCTCAGTAGTCGTAAACATGTTCGAGCCTGGCGCCGGCCTTGATCAGCGACGGCAGCACCAGATGCAGCTTGCGCACGGCAACGACCATGCCGGTGCGGCGCGTCGCGGTGTCGGCCGGCAGCGGATAGCTGAACAGGATGCGCATGCCTTCTGGAACGGCGATCGAGTCGGTCGAGAGCATCGTGACCATGATCTCGTCATTGCCGCCGATCTCGACGAAGGAGACACCCTTGTCGATCAGCCGGGGGATCATGTCGGTGAAGACCTGATAGCGCTTGGTGACGAAGATGGTGCCGTCGGCTCCCATGTCGCGTTCCAGCAAGGTGTCGGGCTCGTTGCGGGTGGCTTCGCCGACCGGACCCTTGGCCCAGACGTGGATGTCGAGCAAGGCCGGGTCGGAGGTGGCGGCGAGCGCTTGCCTTATCAGGTCGGCATAGCCCTGCTTGATGGTGTCGGCGAGACCGAAAGCGAGCTTGCGCTCGCTGGTGCGGACGGAGCTGTCTCCCGGCGCCGGCTGCACGGCAAACAGGCCGGCGCGTTTCTCGCCATAGGGAAACTGGTACCACGGCACCTGGTCGAGAAAGCCTGCGTATTCCGCCGCCACCTTGGCCTGGTAGATGTCGGCGGCGGTGCGCTTGGCCGATGTCGCCTCGGTGATGCGGCCGACCGTGTTCTCATAGGCCCATTGCAGGATGTGCTCGATCGAGTGGCTGGTGCCGATGATGACCAGCATCTGATGGTTGGCATAGTTGAACTTGTAGGGAGAACTGGCGCGGATCACCGTGGCGTAGTCCTGCCAGAAGCGGCCGACATAGGACCAGTAGGGAAAGCCGCTCGGCTGGTCCTTGGCGACGAAGCCGGCGTATTCACGCGCGGCGTAGACGATCGCCCATTCCGGATAGGTGAGGAAGGTCGATTCCTCCGGCCGCTGGTAGCCGGGGATTTCAGCGCGGACCTTGTCGGCCAGCGCCTTGGGTGGCGCGCCGTCGGCAATACCGGGCAGCGGCGTCTTGTCGAGCGATGGCGTCGTCAGAAAGCCATAGGTGAGCCCCGCGATCGGGACCAGGATGACGATGACGATCAGCCAGAGGATCGTCTTGATGAGGCGCTTCAGCCAGCGGAACACGAGCATGGCCGGTCAGGCCGTGGCGAAGTGGTCGTGTATGCGCTTCGACAGCCAGAAACCGACATAGACGGCGAAGCCGCCTATGACGATGTGCGGCAGGTTGGCGAAGAAGCGGGCAGGGAATTCGATATCGTTGAGGGAGCGGAAGCCGTTGATGAAGATGCCGGCATCGAGGCAGCCGGAACCGGTGATCAGTCCGAGCACACCGTCGAACAGATAGACCGAGCCGAACAGCTTGAAATAGAATACCGCTTGGCGATGCGAGATGAAGGCAGCGGCCAGCGCCCAGACGCCCGAGAAGGCGTGCAGCAGGTCATCGTACCATTGCAGCGAAAACAGGCCGAACAGATTGCCGTTGGCGTCGTTGAACGCCGGTATGTAGCCGACGGCGACGACGGCGAAGAACAGGAAGGCATAGCCAACGGCAAGCTTCTGGATGAGCGTCATGAAGTCTCCCCCTTCTACGAGCTCGTTTTTCAAACGGACCCTGACGACATCGAACGTTAGCCGATTTTGCCGCCGGTTGCAGCCCCAGCCGAAAACACCGTAAAAATTGTGGGAGATAGATTTCAAAGACGGTCGGCGCCGGGATTTCTCCCAGCGCCTCCCTGTCAGATCAGGACACGGTCGCGGCAGCAACTTCCGTAAAGTCGTCGCGCCATGCCGGCCTTGATTTTGACGGTCCTGCCAGCCACCACCCGAAGGCGGCGTCCGTTCCAGACCACGCCGGTCTTGGCCCTTGCAGGCCTTGCCCTGCGTGCCATCGAAGGTTTTTGCCGTCCTTCATGGCAGCATCGGTCCGCCGTCGGCGTTGGCACGCTTTCCGCGGCCCCGTAGGTCTCGGCTACCGTCCCTCAAAACAGGCAAGCCTGCTCTCGCTCCGGGCCGTACGGGCCTCAGGAAATCCGCCTTTCACTTCCGCCTTTCGGCTTGGCGATCGGTAGCCGCCTGAGATGGGTTTAACGTACGCCGGGTAAGTGTCTCGGGGAATGGCCATGGGCCTGTGGATAGCGGGATTATCGGGGACCGTTTGCCACAAGCCCGGAATTTCGGCGCCGGCTGCCTTAGACAGCCTGCCCCGCTTTTTAGGGCTCCGACCGACAGCGCCCCTTGCTCCGCCGACGGGCACGGGCTTCAATGCCGGCAAACGACCGGACATGCATGTTCGGCGCCGGGGAGGGCGCGTGTTGAAAGTCGGGGTGGTTCTCAATCCGATAGCCGGTGGCGGCCGGCTGAAACGGCATTGGCCTGAGGTTGCCGCCTCGCTGAAAAAGCATTTTGGCGATTTCGAGCTGCGCGAGACGCAGGCCGAGGGCGATGCCGAACGGCTGGCCATCGACCTCGCGGCCAGCGGTTACGAACTGGTGATCGCGGCGGGCGGTGACGGCACAGCCAGCGAAGTGGCCGACGGGCTGCTGCAGGCATTTGAGGAGAGCGGTAGGATGACCGAGCTCGGCCTGCTGCCATGCGGCACTGGCATCGATTTCGCGCGCGGGCTCGGCCTGCCGAAGGCGGTGGACGCGACCTTGAAGCGGATCGCCGAGGCAGAGGGACGTAAGATCGATGCTGGCCGTATCTGCTACATCGACGACCATGGTGCGCTGGCCAGCCGCCACTTCATCAACATCGCCGGCCTTGGTCTGTCAGGCGCTACCGACCGCGCCGTCAATGCCGACAAGCGCAAGGGCAAGATGTCGGCCAAGACGCTGTTCCTGTGGCGCACCGTGGTCGAGTTCGTCCGCTACCGCTTCCAGGATGTCCGGATCACGGTCGACGACGGCACGCCTGTCGAAGCGCGCATGGCGCTGGTGGCGGTGGCAAACGGAAAGTTCTTCGGCGGCGGCATGATGATCGCGCCCGATGCCGAGCTGACCGACGGGCAGTTCGACATCGTCATCCTGCGCGCGGCGGGCAAGCTGAAGCTGATCTGGGACATCAGGCTGCTCTATGGCGGCCGGCATCGCAACCATCCGGCAATCACGATCCTGCGCGGCAAGAAAGTGGTTGTCGAACCGCTGGGTGATGTGGAAAAGAACGGCGCGTTGGTCGACATAGACGGTGAGTCGCCCGGGCGCATACCGGCAACCTTCGAGATCCTGCCCGGGGCGCTGACGCTCAGATATTGAATCAAGGCGTTGCCAGATTGATTCAAGTCTTTTCGAAACTGAATCCGGCTATCGATTCAAGCTAATGAAATCGCTTGGTTTTCTGGCTGCGGCTCAGATTTCCAATTTGGCCGGGAAACCGGGCGCGCGCAGGTCGGTACCGACGGCATCCTCAAGCAATTTGACGATCTGGGTCGACCAGGCACCGCCGCCATAGGTTTCCTTGCCCTGCTGAAAAATCGCGTTGACGCGTGACGCCAGCTCGAGCGGCACGCCGAAATCCTTGCCCATGCCCAGCGCGAAGCCAAGGTCCTTCAGCGCCAGGTCCATGGTGAAGCCGATGTCGTAGGAGCCGTTGAGGACGAGCTGGCTTTCGGTCTCGTGGACGAAGCTGTTGCCGGAGGAGGCAACGATGGCGTGATAGGACTGGGCGAGGTCGAGCCCGCCCCGCTTGGCCAGCATCAGCGCTTCACCGGCGGCGACGAGATGGATGAAGGCCAGCATGTTGGTGATGACCTTGATCACCGCCGCCGAGCCAATCGGTCCCATCAGGAAGGAGCGCGCGCACATCGCCTCGATCGCCGCGCGATGGCGTTCGTAGAGCGCGGCATCACCGCCGACCAGCGCGGTGATTTTTCCAACCGCCGCCAGATGCACGCCGCCGGTGACCGGGCACTCCAGCGTCTCGACGCCTCTGGCGGAGGCGAGGGCGGCAAGCCGCACGATCTCGTCGCGGCCATTGGTCGACATCTCGATCCAGGTGCCGCCTGAAGGCAGGCCTTCGAGCAATCCGCCTGGGCCGGCCAGCACTGCTTCGCTGACCTTTGGCGAGGGCAGGCAAGAGATGGCGTTGCCGGCGCGGGCGGCCGCTTCCGCGGGACTGCTCGCGGCGGTGGCGCCGAGCGCAACGAGGCGCTCGACCGCCGCTGGGTCGCGGTCGAAGACCGTGACCGCAAAGCCGTTGCGGATCAGGCTGGCGGCAAGGTTGCCGCCGAGATGGCCGAGGCCGATGAAGGCGTAGCTTTCGCTCATGGCATCAGCGGCGTCTGCATCATCTGCAGATGCAGGTCCTTGCCAGTGTAGGGATGGGCGTCGCAGACCGCTTCGTTGAGCTCGACGCCCAGCCCCGGTTCCTTCGACGGGATGACATTGCCGTCCTGCCACTCGATCTTCTTCTTGAGCAGCGTCGCGTGGAAACCGTCCCACTGCTTCAGCGATTCCAGGATCAGGAAGTTGGGCAGCGTCACCGCCAGCTGAATGTTGGCGGCACCGACGATCGGCCCGCAATAGCAGTGCGGCGCGACCTGGATGTGATAGGCCTCGGCCATGGCGGCGATCTTCTTGGTTTCGAGAATGCCGCCGGAGCGGCCAAGATCCGGCTGCAGGATGGTCGCGGCGCGGTTCTCAATGACGCGGGCGAATTCGAACTTGGTCGTCAGCCGCTCGCCGGTGGCGATCGGGATCGAGGTCGCGCGGGCTACTTGCGCCATGACCTCCGGCATGTCGGGCGGCACCGGTTCCTCGAACCACAGTGGATCATAGGGCTCGATGGCGCGGGCCATGCGCAGCGCGCCGGAAGCGGTGAATTGGCCGTGCGTGCCGAAGAGGATGTCGGCGCGGTTTCCGACCGCCTCTCGGATCGCCTTGATCATGCGGGTGGAGACATCGATGTCGAGCAGGCGCGGCTGGTGGCCGTCGAAAGCGGTGTAGGGACCGGCCGGGTCGAGCTTGACGGCATTGAACCCCTGCTCGACATATTCGAGCGCGCAGGCGGCCGCCATTTCAGGGTCGTTGTATACGTTCCTGCCGTCCGGCGCGTCCTCGGAATGGACGCTGCCGGTGTGCGGGTAGAGATAGGTGTAGGAACGCAGCGTCTCATGCACCTGGCCGCCGAGCAGCTTGTAGACCGGCTTGCCGGCTTCCTTGCCGACGATGTCCCAGCAGGCCATTTCAAGTGCCGAGAAACAGCCCATGCCGGTCACGTCAGGACGCTGGGTAAAGCCGGACGAATAGGCGCGGCGGAAGAAGTTCTCGATGTCGTGCGGATCGTGGCCGATCAGATAGCGTTCGGCCATGTCCTCGACCAGCTTGGCGGTGACATGAGCGGAGAAGGTAGCGTTGTAGGCCTCGCCATAACCGACCACGCCGCCGTCGGTGGTCAGCTTGACGAAGATGAAATACTTGCCGCCGATGCCGGGCGGGGGGTTGCCGACAACCCAGGTCTTGACGTCGGTGATCTTCATTTTTGGTCCTCCAGAACCAGTTCGGCGCCTTTCCATCCGGTCATGACCGAGGCGGCGTTGGTGTTGCCGGTGATGTTGTCGGGAAAGATCGAGGCGTCGATGACGCGCAGGCCTTCGAGCCCATGCACCTTGAGGCGCGGATCGACGACGGAGCGCGAGGGATCAGGCCCCATGCGGCAGGTCGAAACCGGGTGATAGACGGTGCCTGAGCGTTTCCTGAAATCCGTGATCAGGTCGGCGTCCGACTGGATCGACGGGCCGGGCAGGACTTCTTCTTGGATGATTTCCGCCATCGCCGGCATCGAGGCGATCTTGCGCACGAACTTCACCGCCGCCAGCATCTCCTCGACGTCGGCATTGGTGGAATAGGCGTTGGCGACGATCCTTGGGTATTCCAGCGGATTGCTGGAGCGGATCATGATCTCGCCCCGGCTCGACGGACGGCAGTTGGACAGGCCGATGGAGAAGCCCGGCCAGGGGTCAGGCGTCAGGATCGGCCGCTCGCCGCTCTTCGGGATGACGGTCGAGAACGCCTGGAAATAAAGCTGCATGTTGGGGCGCGTAAATGCCGGGTCGGTGCGGAAGAAGCCGCCGCCATGGTTCATCGACAGCGACAGCGGCCCGGAACGGGTCAGGATGTACTGCATGCCGACCAGCAGCTTGCCCCACCAGGGGCGCAGGATCTGGTTCAGTGTCGGCACATTGCCCTTGAAGGTGTAGTTGATGCCGACATGGTCCTGCAGATTGGCACCGACATTCTCGTTGGCATGGACGACCGGGATGTCCAGCCCCTTGAGCAAAGCCGCCGGACCGATGCCTGAAAGCTGCATGAGCTGCGGCGAGTTGATCGAGCCGGCGGAAAGGATGACTTCGCGGCCGGCGCGGGCCGTCTTCGTCCGACCGTTCTGCAAATACTCGATGCCAACGGCGCGCTTGCCCTCGAACAGGATGCGGCTCGCCAGCGCATTGGTTTCGACGCGGACGTTTGCGCGCTTCATGGCCGGGCGCAGGAAGGCGCGGGCGGCGGACATGCGGCGGCCGTTCCTGGTCGAGATCTGGTAGGTGCCGACGCCTTCCTGGGCAGCACCATTGAAATCGGGGTTGAGCGGCAGGCCGGCCTGCTGCCCGGCGGCGAGATAGCGCTTGGTCAGCGGGTGGACGGCGTTCGTCGTGTTGCTGATATGCAGGGGGCCGCCGGTACCGCGCCATCTGTCGGCGCCCGCCTCATTGTCCTCGAGCGCCTTGAAGGCGGGCAACAGATCGTCATAACCCCAGCCGGGATTGCCGGCGGCGCGCCAGTCGTCGAAATCCTCGCGCGCGCCGCGGATCCAGACCATGGCGTTGATCGAGCTCGACCCGCCGAGCAGCTTGCCGCGGGGCCAGTGGTCGACATTGCCGCCGAGGCCTGGGTCAGCCTCGGTCTTGTAGTTCCAGTTGACGGCGGGATCGAAGAAGGTCTTGCCGTAGCCAAGCGGCATCTGCACGTAGAAGCGGCGGTCCGTGCCGCCGGCCTCCAGCACCAGCACCGAGAAACGGCCCGAGGCCGAGAGTTTGTCGGCGAGCACCGAGCCGGCCGAGCCGGAGCCGACGATGATGAAGTCAAAAGTCTGCATGATGGAAATGGGTGGCTCCGGAAAACTGGCCGCAGCCTAGACGCGACGGGTTCGCCGCGTCGCCGCGCCTTCCGGCATGCGTTGTGAAAAAAGCGACTGGCATGCCGGGTCGAGTTGCGGGGAATACCGACAATCGCGCTTGATATGCATGGGGTCGACAGCTTATGCGGGACATTATCATTATTCTGGCCCATGATTTTTTCCGAAAAGTCTGCAACTTTTCGGAATCATGCGCTGGCAACTCTGCGGAAGGCAGGAAATCATATGCGGATCCTGTCGGATGCCTTCATTCCCGAGCTGCCGGGCCACTACAAGGGCAAGGTCCGCGAAAACTACGACCTTCCGGACGGGCGGCGCATCATCATCGCCACCGATCGGCTCAGCGCGTTCGACATCATCCTGACGTCGATCCCGTTCAAGGGCGAGATCCTTACCCAGACGGCACGGTACTGGTTCGAGGAAACCGCCGATATCTGTCCGAACCATGTGCTCGAATACCCCGACCCAAATGTCGTCGTCGGCACCAGGCTCGACATCCTGCCGGTCGAGATCGTCGTGCGCGGTTATCTGGCGGGGACCACCAGCACCTCGATCCTGACCCGCTACAAGCGCGGCGAACGCGACATGTATGGCATGCGACTGCCGGACGGGCTGCGCGACAATGAAAAGCTGGCCGAGCCGGTCATCACGCCGACGAGCAAGGCAGCGGATGGCGCCCATGACGAGCCGCTGTCGAGAGCGGAGATCCTCGAACAGGGACTGCTCACACAGGCACAATGGGACACCGTCTCGGATTATGCCCTGAAACTGTTCGCCCGCGGCCAGGCACGCGCCGCCGAGCGCGGCCTGATCCTGGCCGACACGAAGTACGAATTCGGCACCGACAGAAACGGCACGATCATCCTGGCCGACGAAATCCATACGCCGGACAGCAGCCGGTACTGGATCGCGGCGAGCTATGGACAGGCCCTGGCCAACGGCACCCGGCCGGACAGCTTCGACAAGGATTTCATCCGCTCGTGGGTGGCGGCGCGCTGCGATCCCTACAGGGACCCGATCCCGAAGATTCCGGACGAGATCGTCGAACAGGCCTCCAACGTCTATGCGCAGGCCTATGAGGCGATCACCGGCAAGGCGTTCATCCCCGACCTGTCTGGTAGCACGGTGCTGGACCGCATCCGAGCGAACCTTGCAGGTTATTTTTGAGAGGTGCGCCTCTCAGCTAGCGCCTGGTCTTACGCCGCGCAGTCGACGGAGTGGGGGAAGCCCGCTCTAAAACCCGAAGCTCTGAGAATCAGGCACAACCGGGCGAATGCCAATGTTAGCCTATGGCCCATGGAGGCGAGGAAACAGCAGCTGCGGCGCGTTGACCTGTTCCTGCAGCGGCGATACGGGATCGATGACCATCACCTCACAAGGATTCTGCCCATGGTGCACTACGCGGACGGACGGCCGATCGGAGACCTGACGCTGCGCACGCTCGCCATGCCTTCGGACGCCAATGCGGCCGGCGACATTTTCGGCGGCTGGGTGATGGCGCAGATGGACCTTGCCTGCGGCATCCGCGCCGCCGAGCGGGCCAGGGGCCGCGTGGTGACGGCGGCGGTCAAGGAGATGTCCTTCGCCAAGCCGATGAAGATCGGCGACACGCTGTGCATCTACACCCATGTCGAACGCGTCGGCCGTACCTCGATGACGCTGAAGGTCGAGGCCTGGGCGCAGCGCTATCTCTCCGACCTGATGGAAAAGGTGACGCACGCCGATTTCATCATGGTGGCGCTCGACGGCGAGGGCAAGCCGAAGGCCGTGCCGGCCGAGAGTTGACGAAAGCTCATTCTCGCAAACCCCGTTCTCCCAGTCCCCGTTCTCCCAGTCCAGGGGCAATTGTAACATCATCCGCGCGGGCGATGCGCTCCGCGACATCCAATGGTTGCCTTCACGCCTGATTGTGCCGGCGTTGGAGGGGCGACAATGCGTCAACACATACTGAACAGCTGGCTGGTGGCAGCCCTTGTCGCCGTGATCTGCCTGCTTGGCGTAACCGCCTATGCCGCAGTCAAAGAGGACCTTCCGCGCACCTCCTGCCTGCGTGCCGGCAAGGGCGTCAGGGAGCCGGCCGCGACATGTGCGATCTGCAGCCCGGCGCCTTGCGAGAACCTGGCGCCAGGAAGCTAATGGTCATCCTGGGTTTACGATTGTCTTCATCAAAGCAGCGCCGAGCGTTGGTCGGCCTGAAGCGCCATCGGACAAGGTTGCGAGGCCTCGTTTAGAGAGCCACGAATTCCCGGCCATCAGACAACTTCACACAACGCGAAACGCCCGACACCTTGCCGTGCAAAGGTTTCAGCCGTGCATGCCGTCGAATTTTTCGCGTGCCGCGCGCACACGCTGCGTGTTCCTGCGCGCCCATTCGCCAAGCGCGCTGACCGGGATCAGCAGTTCGTGGCCGAGTTCCGTCAGCTCGTAGTCGACGCGCGGCGGGATGGTCGGGAACACGGTGCGGGTGACGAACCCGTCGCGTTCCAGCCCGCGCAAGGTCGTGGTCAGCATCTTTTGCGAGATGCCGCCGACGGCGGCGCGCAGCTCGTTGAAACGCAAAGGTCCGTCGCCAAGTTTGCCGACCACAAGAACGGTCCATTTGTCGCCGACGCGCTGCAGGATTTCGGAAATCGCGCGGCAGTCTTCGGTGCGGTGCGGGTGCCTCAGTAACAAAAAGGTGCCTCCTTGCGTCGCGAGTTGACAGTATCTCATATAGCTCCGGTATCTAAACGATACCAGCATTTTACTGGAATGGAGAGCCCCCATGTCAAAGCCGAAAATCGCCATCATCGTCGGTTCGACGCGCGCCGCGCGCTTCGCCGATGTGCCCACACAATGGATCGCAAAGATCGCCAAGTCGCATGCCGACATCGACGTCGAGATCGTCGATTTGCGTGACTTCCCGCTGCCCTTCTTCGACGAAGTCGCCTCTTCCGCCTGGGTGCCGTCGACCAACGAGGTGGCGCAGCGCTGGCAGAAGAAGGTCGCCGAATATGACGGCTTCATCTTCACCGCCGCCGAATACAATCACGGCCCGACGGCCGTGCTGAAGAACGCCATCGACTATGCCGCCAACGAGTGGAACAAGAAGCCGGCCGGCTTCGTCGGTTACGGCAGCGTTGGTGGCGCCCGCGCCGTCGAGCAGCTCCGTCTCCATGCCGTCGAGTTGCAGATGGCGCCGGTCAAGTCGGCTGTCCATATCGCCTGGGGCGATTTCCTCGCCGTGCGCCAGGGCGAGAAGAAACTCGAAGACCTCGAACACTTGAACCAGGCCGCCACGGCGCTGGTCAACGACGTCGCCTGGTGGGCCAAGGCTCTGAAGAAGGCGCGCGACGCCGACGTGGTCGACGAAGAAATCAAGGCGGCCTGATCGCCGGTCGAATTATCCTCCCAAGGGATATGGGGCGGCGCTTGCGCCGCCCTTTTCAATTGTGTGAAACCGCTTGTGGCCGGTGGCCCGGTAGCCGCTACCAATCCGGGTTGCCTTGCACGACACCAGCCCGAACGCCTATGCGCAAGGCCAGGGACGGGCGGTGAGAGGCTTTAGTGCCCTCAGCTAGAACAGGACACCGTCAAGCGAACACTTAGTGCCGGAAGCGGGTCCCGAACTGCAACGGAACGGAAATCGGCCGCAAGGTCAACATATCCCGTCCAAGTTGTGGACACATCCTTTTTCCGGGCGCACTCTCCAAGCACGAAACCCAAGCCAGAGTTTCGTCCAATGCTTTACATGCTTGAGACGCGTCGCTGACCGCATGACCCATCCGGATTACTTCCGGGTGGCAGTCGTTCCTTTGTGCGCCTGTCCGAGATCAGGCTATGGCCCGAATAGCACGCTGCAGCCCGTTCCGGACCAACTGGGAGGAAACAGCATGCCTCATCTTCAACGCAGAGAACTTATCCAGGGAAGTGTGGCCGTTGCCGCAATTGCCGCTCTCCATACCTCGCGTGTTTACGCTTTTCCTGCACGGCCCGGCGAGAAGATCGTCGAATGGCTCGACAAACTACCGCCGAACCCTGTTCCGGAGGTCATCAAGAACCAGCTCGTCTGGGAGAGACTCGATTCCTGGGTAACGCCCAACGACAAATTCTTTTCAATCGCGCACTTCAACCGACCGGTCATCGACGAGAGCACGTGGAAGCTCGAAATCGATGGCATGGTCAAAAAGCCGATGGCCCTGACGCTTGCCGACATCAAGGCCCGTCCGCGCCAGGAAGTCACGTTCACGATTGAATGTTCGGGCAATACCGGCCTTCCGTTTTTCAACGGCGGCATCGGCAACGCGCGCTGGGCGGGCACACCGCTCGCACCGATCCTGAAGGAAGCCGGGGTCCTCGACAGCGGCATCGAGGTCGTCTTCTGGGGTGCCGACGAAGGCGAGATCAAACGAGCCGACGAGGTCAAGTTCAAGCAAAATTTCGCGCGCAGCATGTCGGTCGCCGAAGCCATGGATCCAAAAAACATCCTTTGCTACGAGATGAACGGCGCTCCCTTGCCGCCCGACAACGGTTTCCCGCTGCGGCTGGTGGCGCCGGGCTGGTACGGGGTCGCCAACGCGAAATGGCTCAAGCGCATTGACGTGCGCGACCAGCGCTTCGAGAACCGGTTCATGGGACGCGACTACGTCACGCTTCGCGAGGAAGACCATAAAGGCGAGACCGTGTGGGTGGAAACCTCCGTCGGCCGGGCGCGCCTCAAATCGGCGCCGGCCCGGGTCACTCAGGTCGGTAGCAACTACCGCATCGTCGGAGCCGCCTGGGGCGCGCCGGTCGACCGGGTCGAGGTGAAGATCGACGATGGGCCGTGGATGCCGGCGACCATCGACCATACGGAGGAGGCGGAGTTTGCCTGGAAGATGTGGTCTCTCGACTGGCCCAAGCCTCCCGCCGGGGAGCACACCGTCACCTCGCGCGCGATCGATACGAGCGGCAATATCCAGCCGGCGATGAGTGATCCGTGGATCGCCAAAAAACACACCTATTGGGAGAGTAACGGACAGGTGACACGCCGCATTCAGATCGGTTGACGGTAACGCCGGTCAAGTCGGCTCTCCATATCGCCTAGGACGACTTCCTCGCCGTGCGCCAGGGCCAGAAGAAGCTCGAAGATAGGGGGCGGCGCTTGCGCCGCCCTTTTCAATTACAGCGGCTATAGCGGTTCAAATCGGAAGGCGCCGCCAGACCGCACGACACGGCCAATGCCGGGCGAGTCCAGATGCGCGCCGGCAACGAAGCAAAGATCGTCCGCCGCAAGAGCCAGCAGCCGCAACCGGCTCTCGCGCGCTTGGTCCTGATCCCCATCGAACTCCCACGTCACCTCAGGCCGATCGAACTGAAGCGACGGGACGTGGACGGTGTCGCCCCAGATCAAAATGCGCTCGCCGCCGCTCGAAACGCGAAAGCAGCTGTGACCGACCTCATGGCCATGAGCGCCGATAATGTCGACATGGGTCCCGATACTGTCTCCGGCTTCGAATGGTCGCGCCATGCCGTGAAATCGCTTGAGCCGCGCTACGGCGCGGAAGAGGCCGAGTTCCTGCCTGGGAACCAGCAGGCGCGCCAGGCGCGGGAAAGCGTCCCGACCGTCGGCAAGCACAAGGCCATGGATGTGGTCGAGATGCGTATGGGTGAAGCAGACAGTGTGGACTTTTTCGACATCGATGCCGGCTTCGTCCAGCGCCTCGGGAAGCCGGCCCATGGTCGGGTGCCAGGCATTCGAGGCGCCGGTATCGATCAGCGTAATCTCATTCCCATCGTCGATCGCGAAGGCATTGACCGAAAGCCTGAGTTGACCGCCAATCAACGCGACCTGTGGCGGCAAATCATCGCCAAATGGCTTGTCGCCGTTTTGCCGAAGCCGTCCGACCGGCATGTCGACATAGCCATCGCGCAAGGCGGTGATGCGCAGGTCGCCAAGAGTATAGGTCCAATGAAATTCGCCCGAAGCTATGCGGTGCATTCGCCGTTCCGTTCTGTAGATATCGACAGTCTGCAATGAGTAGCCAGTGTCCGCAACCCGCCCGGTGAATTCGATCCAAGCCAATTGTGCGTGCTGCGCCTGCCGTGGCCGGATGATGCAGTCGGCGAGGCGGTGCTTCTCGTCCAGCTCATTCGCGGGCGACCAGCGGCGTACCGTTAGGCCCTGTCTCACCCTGTGGGCTGGATGGATCTCCATCCACGATCTCCAACGACGAAAGCCACCTCGTTCCGATCACGCCTTAGTGACTTGCATAATGAAACTAACTTGGCTAGGAGTCACTTTCATCTTGAAAGAGACTCCGGCCATGGTTGCAAAAACAAGCTTCGAAACACGCCCGTGCCCCATCGCGCGCAGCCTCGACGATGTCGGCGAGTGGTGGAGTATCCTGTTGCTCAGGGACGCGTTCCAGGGGCTGACGCGCTTCGATCAGTTTCAAAAGAGCCTGGAGATCGCGCCCAACATTTTGACGCGCCGTCTGAACAGCCTGGTCGAGCGTGGGCTGTTCGAAAAGCGCGCCTACTGCGAGCGGCCGCTTCGCCATGAATATCTGCTGACGGCAAAAGCGCGCGATTTCCGTCCGGTGCTGCTCTCCCTGCTCGCCTGGGGCAACAAGCATCTCGCGCCCGAGGGCCCGAGCCTGGTGGTGGTGGACAAGGCCGACGGGCGCTGGGCCGAGCCCGTGCTGGTCGACCGCGAGAGCGGCAGGCAACTCGACAGCGAGGGCTTCACCATGGCGACGGCGCCCAAGGCCACCGATCGCATGCGGCGGCGCTATCGCTTCAGCAGCGAGGGTTCCGGCCTGCCGCTGATCGACAACACTTTGGTTGATCAAAGCCGCGAAGAGGCGCTGGGCAAATGAACAAGGTTCTCTCCGCTGCCGAGTTGCAGCCAGCGCAGCCGTCGGTCGTCCAGATTCCCGCGCCTGCAAAGAACCGGCGCAAGCCGTTCGTCATGCTGGGCGCCGCGATCGTGATCGGCGTCGCCGGCTGGTATGGCTTTCAGTGGTGGCAGGCCGGCCGTTTCCTCATGTCGACCGACGATGCCTATGTCGGCGGTAACGTCACGCCGCTGGCGCCACGGGTCGCCGGGCATATCGATCAGATCCTCGTCGAGGACAACCAGCATGTCGCCGCCGGCCAGCTCATCATCCGCATCGACGACCGGCCCTTCAAGGCAGCGGTGGAGCGTGCGCAGGCATCCGTCCAGCAGCAGCAGTCCGCGCTCGACAATCTCCGTGCCCAGGTCTCGCTGCAGAATTCGCTGATCGAACAAGCGCAGGCTGATCTCGAAGCCAAGAGTGCCGCCGCTACGTTCACCGCGCAGGACGCTCAACGCTATGCGGTGCTGGCCAGCACCAAGGCCGGCTCACAGCAGGACGCCCAGAGAAGTCTCGCCGCCGACGGCCAGGCCAAGGCTTCCGTCGCCGCCTCGCGCGCCGGGCTTGCAGCCGCCAAACAGCAGCTCGATGTGCTCAACACGCAGATTGCGGAGGCGACCGCTGCCGTGGCGGCCGCCAAGGCCGATCTCGATACGGCTGAACTCGATCTCGGCTTCACGCAGATCCGCTCGCCCATCGACGGCCTCGTCGGCAACCGGCTGGCGCAGGTCGGCACCTATGTCTCGCCGGGCAGCTATCTCCTGACGATTGTCCCGGAGAAGGGTCTGTGGGTCGATGCCAATTTCAAGGAAGACCAGTTGCGCAGCATGGCCGACGGCCAGGCGGCGACGGTCTATACCGACATTGCCCCCGACGCGCCGCTCAAGGGGCATGTCACCAGCCTGGGACCGGCGACCGGAGCGATCTTCAGCGTCATCCCGGCGCAGAACGCGACGGGCAATTTCACCAAGATCGTCCAGCGCGTTCCCGTCCGGATCACCATCGACCCGGATCAGGCGCACAAGGTCGCGCTGCGGCCGGGCCTATCCACCGTCGTGACGGTCGATACCGGCTCGCACTGAGGACGCCATGCCCGAGCGCGCCGAACCACAATCCTTCATCGCCAGCATCCTGCCGTTCATGGTGATGTGCGTGGGGATGTTCATCGCGCTGCTCGACATCCAGATCGTCGCGTCCTCGCTGCAGGACATCGGCGGCGGCCTGTCGGCGGCGCAGGACCAGATCGGCTGGGTGCAGACCTCCTATCTGGTGGCGGAGATCATCGTCATTCCGCTGTCGGGCTGGCTCACCCGGGTGTTCTCGACACGCTGGCTGTTCACCATCTCGGCGGCCGGCTTCACGTTGGCCAGCATGCTGTGCGGCTTCGCCTGGAGCATCGAAAGCATGATCGTGTTCCGCGCGCTGCAAGGGCTGCTCGGCGCGTCGATGATCCCGACGGTCTTCACCTCGTCGTTCCACTATTTCCAGGGTCCGAGGCGGGTCTACGCGGCCGCGGTGGTCGGCAGCATCGCTTCGATCGCGCCGACGCTCGGGCCCGTCATCGGCGGCTGGATCACCGACACGCTGAGCTGGCACTGGCTGTTCTATGTCAATGTCATTCCGGGCACCATCATCACCGTGCTCGTCGCGTTGCTGGTCAAGATCGACAAGGCCGATCCGTCGCTGCTGAAGGGCGCCGACTATATCGGCATGGTGCTGATGGCCGTCAGTCTCGGCACGGCGGAGTACGTTCTGGAGGAGGGTACGCGCTGGAACTGGTTCGACGATGCAACGATCCGCAACGGCGCCATCGTTGCCAGCGTTACCATGGTTCTGTTCATCATCCGCAGCCTGACCTATGCGCAGCCGGTGGTCGATTTCCGCGCCTTCGGCAACCGCAATTTCGCCATTGGTTGCTTCCTGTCCTTCGTCACCGGCATCGGCATCTTCGCCACGATTTATCTGACGCCGCTGTTCCTCGGTTATGTCCGCGGCTACGACGCATTCCAGACCGGGGTGGCGGTGTTTTCCACCGGCGTCGCTTCGATGATCGGCGTTCCCGTCTACATCTTTCTCGCCAAGCGCTTCGACACACGCTGGCTGATGATGTTCGGCCTGGCCTCCTTCGGCGCGTCGATGTGGAGTTTCAGCGCCATCACCAGCCAGTGGGGTGCGGCCGAACTGCTGATCCCGCAACTGTTCCGCGGCTTCCCGCAGGTCTTCGCGGTGGCGCCGAGCGTCAATCTCGGCCTGGGCAGCCTGCCGCCCGAACGGCTGAAATATGCCAGCGGCCTGTTCAACACGATGCGCAATCTCGGCGGTGCCGTCGGTATCGCCATTTGCGGCGCGATCCTGAACGACCGCACCAACTTCCATTTCCTGACGATCGCCTCGCATCTGACGCCACAGAACGAGGCCGCGATGCGGCTCGTCGACAATGTCGCGCTGCGCTACAGCCAATTGCCCGGCGCGGTCGCCGATGGTCACACCGCTTCGCTGAAGCAACTCTGGGCGCTGGCCTACCGCGAGGCATCGACCATGGCTTACGCGGATGCGTTCCTGGTGATCATGGTCGCCTTCGTCATCGCGACCGCGCTGGTACCGTTCCTGCGCAATGTCGCGCCGAAGGCGCCGCCGCCGGACGCCCATTGAGGTCAAACTCACCAGCGCACCGGCCGAGTGCAGGCACTTGGGCTAGTCGCCCGCGCGGGTAAGCAGCAGCGCGCGTTCCCTGTCATTGCCGGTCAATTCCGCGGCCTGGCGGAACGCGGCGCGGGCTTCCGCCTGATACCCCAGTTTCTCCAGGAGATCGCCGCGCACTGTCGGCAAAAGATACGAGTCCTTCAGCCGTGGCTCATCCTTCAGCGCCTCGACGATGGCGAGGCCCTGCGCGGGTCCGAACGCCATGCCGACGGCCACCGCGCGATTGATTTCGACGATGGGCGAGGGGGCCGCCAAGGCCAGGGCCTGATAATAGGCTGATATCGCGATCCAGTCGGTGTCGGCGGCGGTTGCCGCGCGGGCATGGCAGGCGGCGATCATCGCCTGCAAGAGATAGGGGCCTGGTGTCGGCGTCAGGGCCAACGCCCGGTTCAGGCCGTCGAGACCCCGCCGGATGAGCGACCAGTTCCATCGGGCGCGGTCCTGGTCGAGCAGCAGGATCGGTTCGCCCGCTTTGCCGGTGCGGGCGGGGAAGCGCGAGGCGTTGAGGTCCATCAGCGAGACCAGCCCCTGCACCTCCGGCTCATCAGGCATCAGCGCCGCCAGCGAACGGCCGAGGCGCTGCGCTTCGCCGCAGAGATCGGCGCGCAGCCAGTCCGGCCCCGTGGTCGCCACATAGCCCTCGTTGAAGGTGAGATAGACCACCTCAAGCACTGCGGCGAGGCGTTCGCGGCGCTCCTGCCCGCGTGGCGTCTCGAACGGGATTGCGGCATCGCGAAGGGTCCGCTTGGCGCGCACGATGCGCTGGGCGATGGTGGCTTCGGGCACCAGGAAGGCGCGGGCGATCTGAGGCGTGGACAGCCCGCCCAGCAGCCGCAGGGCAAGTGCCGCGCGCTGATCGGCCGGCAACACGGGATGACAAGCGGTGAAGATCAACCGCAGAAGGTCATCGTCAATATCCGCGTCGAGCGCGGCCTCGATATCGGGCATCTCGCGCTCCAGACCGGCGAGGTCGATGGCAAGTTCGCGGTGCTTGCCATCGATCATGGTGGTGCGGCGCAGCCGGTCGAGCGCCCGATTCCCAGCGACCCGGGTCAGCCAGGCGGCCGGGTTGCGCGGAATGCCGTCCCGGGGCCAGCGCTCCAACGCCAGCAGGAAGGCATCCCCCGCGATCTCCTCGGCCAGTCCGATATCCCTGAGATAACGGGCGAGCCTGGCGGCAAGCTTCGGCTGCTCGATCCGCCAGACCGCTTCGATGGTGGCCGCTTCGATGGTGGCTGTAGCCGTCAACTCTTCAACTCGTTGAAACCTTCAACCACCTGCTGGACGTCCTCGGGGAACTCACTGATCTCAAAGACGCGGCGGACCTCGATCACGTCATTCTCTCCGGCGGGGCAACGGCGAGCCCATTCGATGGCCTCCTCGCGCGAGCGCACGTCGATCACCCAATAGCCACCGAGCACTTCCTTGACCTCGGCGAACGGCCCGTCGGTGACGGCTGGCTTGCCGCCCTTGAAGCTCACCCGAGCGCCCGATGACGGCGGATGCAGCCCGTCGAGCGCCAGCAACACGCCGGCCTTCTTGAGCTCCTCATTGTATCTCATCATTCCCTCCACCGCTTCGGCGTCGGGCATGACGTCGGGCGCCGCCTCTGCGTAGCCGGCGGGAATCATCAGCATCATGAACCGCATGGTCTTCTCCTTGGTTGGGTTGGTTCGATGATACGACGAACGGGAGATGGAGAAATCGACAGGCGCGGCAAAAAAGTTCGAAACTCGGATCATGCCCAGGACCGACAGCGTTGGACCGCCACATGGGCGAGGCTGCCATCTGGCCCTGCCAGTTTGCCCTGATATGTCAGCTTGCATCCGACACCTCGAGTAAACCCGCGTGAAATCACCTAATCTGGCCGGCACCGTTTCCCCCATGATCCCGGTGCTCGTTTGCGCGCTTGGCATTTTTCTGCTGTCCGGCATGGACGCGGGGATGAAGGTGCTGGTCATCGCGGTCGGCGTCTACAACACAGTGCTGTGGCGCAGCATGCTGGCGACCGTGGTCGCGGGCGCGGGCTGGCTGGCAGGGCCGCGCTCGCTTCCCGTAGCCTCGGTGCTGAGGCTGCATGCGCTGCGCGCGCTGATTGTCGGCATAGTCCTGCTGTGTTTCTTCTGGGGGCTTGCAAGGCTGCCCCTGGCGGAGGCGATCGGGCTCAGTTTCGTGGCGCCGCTGTTCGCGCTCCTGCTGGCCGCACTGCTTTTGGGCGAGAGGATACAGCGCAAGGCGATCTGGGCCTCGCTTGCCGGCATTGCGGGTGTCGTGATCATCGTGGCCGGCCAGTTCGGGCAGAAAACCTATGCCGGCGATGCGCTGCTCGGTACGGCGGCGGTGCTCGTGTCGACGGTGTTCTATGCCTATAATCTGATCCTCGCGCGGCAACAGGCGCTCCTGGCCAAGCCAATCGAGATCATGCTGTTCCAGAACCTTTGCGTTGCGGTCATGCTCGGTCTGGCGGCACCTTGGTTCGCCATTGCTCTGCCTGGCAATCTCTGGCTTCCGCTCGCCGGGGTGACGGCACTGTCGCTCGCCGGCCAGTTCCTGATGAGCTGGGCCTATGCGCGTGCCGAAGCGCAATATCTGATCCCAACCGAATACTCGGCCTTCATCTGGGCGATCGCGCTCGGGTGGTTCTTCTTCGACGAGGCGGTGACCTGGACGACGCTGGCCGGAGCCGGCCTCATCGTGGCAAGCTGCCTGATCGCTGCGCGCTCGAACCCCAGGCTGGCCGAGCCGATCGAAGCCGCGGTTTGAGCGTTTGTTAGTCGCATGCTGTCGAACGTCTTGGCCTGCCGCCACATGCCTTCCCATCAAGTTTTCCTCCTGCTCTATTGGGAGGTCGAGACGCGGGAGACGATATGCAAGGCCGATGGATAGAAACGTTCGAAGGTGAGCGCCAGCGCGAACTCTATGATCTCTACAGCAAGGAGTGGTGGACCGCAGGGCGAGAGTTTGAGGATGTAATCAAGATGATGGAGCATTCCGATCTAGCGATCGGCCTTTGCTCGGATGATGACCGATTGGTCGCGTTCGCACGCGTGCTGACGGATTACACATTCAAGGCGATGATCTTCGACGTTATCGTCCATTGCGATTTTCGTGGCCGGGGGCTTGGAAAAGCTATCGTCAATCGGATTGTAGAGCACGAGACCTTGGCTCAGGTGCGCAGTTTCGAACTGTACTGCCCCGACGATCTCGTTTCCTTCTATGGCCGGATCGGCTTTTCAAAGGGGCGCGCGAATTTGCTTTTCCGAGAGCGATGAAGCGTCGTCCGCTTTCACCCATTGCGGCGTTCAATGGGGCTCGCGGGCAACGTGTCAGGATCAAGAGTCGACATTCGCGGTCACCGCACCGCTTCGCGTTGGCTACCGGGCAGGCGGGTGGCGATCAGCTTGTCGATGCGGCGGCCGTCGAGGTCGACCACCTCGAAGCGCCAGCCTTGGGCCTCGACGCATTCGCCGGTCGCCGGCAGATGGTGCATGTGCGACAGCACATAACCGGCCACGGTCTCGTAGTCGCGGTTTTCGGGCAGGTCGAAGCCCAGGATCTCGGCCATCTCGTCGGCCTGCATATAGCCCGCCAGCAGCCATGAGCCGTCCTCGCGCTTGACGGCGTTTTCCTCGTCGCCGGCATCGAGGTCGGCGCGGAACACGCCGGTGATGGCTTCCAGGATATCGGCGGGCGTGACGATGCCTTCGAAATGGCCGTACTCGTCATGCACCAGCGCCATCGGCACATCGGATTCCTTGAGCTTGTGCAGCACGTCCAGCGCATCGGCCTGGTCGTAGACGATGGGGGCGGCGCGCACATGCTTGCGCGGGTCGAGCGTGCGGCCGGCAAGGATCGCGGCCAGCACGTCGCGCGTCTGGACGACGCCGACCATCACGTCGACGCCGCCATCGCCCGCCGGCAGGCGCGAATGCTGGGTTTCCATCAGCAGCTTGCGGATCGTCGTGTCGTCGGACTGCAGATTGATCCAGTCGACCTCGGTGCGCGGCGTCATGACCGCGCGCACGGCGCGGTCGCCAAGCCGCATGACGCCGGCGATCATGCGCCGCTCGTCGGATTCGATGGTGCCGTGATGCTCCGCCTCGGCGACCAGCATCTTGATCTCCTCGTCGGTGACCTTTTCCTCGCTTTCACCGCGCTGGCCAAGCAGCCACAATATGGCGCGGCCGGAAATGTCGAGCAGGAAGACCAGCGGTGCCGATATCGTGGCAAGAATGGTCATCGCGGGGGCCGCGCGGGCGGCAACCCGCTCCGGGTCGCGCAGCGCGATCTGCTTCGGCACCAGTTCGCCGACGATCAGTGAGAAATAGGTGATGATGGCAACGACAATACCGACGCCGAGCGGGTCGGCGACGCTTTCGCGCATGCCGGCCGAGGCCAGGAACACGGACAAACGGTCGCCGAGCGTGGCGCCGGAGAAGGCGCCGGAGAGCACGCCGACCAGCGTGATGCCGATCTGCACCGAGGACAGGAACTTGCCTGGATTCGAACCGAGATCCAGCGCCCGGCCGGCGCCGTTGACGCCGCGGTCGATCATTGCCTTGAGCCGTGCCGGGCGCGATGAGACAATGGCGAGTTCGGACATCGACAAAAGGCCGTTCACACAGATGAGGACGACCACGATAGCGATTTCAACGTATAGCATGAGGGCTCAATAGCATTACGGCGGGGGGCTCGAAAATAGCGGGTCGTCATTTTTAGAATATGACGCGTGTCTTTCAGGCATTGTCCCTCGACGGCGCCGAAAAGTGTTCGACGAGAGCGTCGACGACAACCCGCACTTTTGGCGCAAGCGCGCGCGTCACTGGCCAGACGTCGTGCACGACGATGTTTTCAAACGGACAGTCCGGCAAGGCCATTTCGAGATCGCCCTGCCTGAGGCTGCAGTTTCTCACCGTGGCTGTTTCAGCACGCCAATGATTGCCTTGCCGTCGGTGAAATAGGGGTCTCCGCCGCCATTGCGGCCGGTCCTGGTGGCGCCGATGCCCGCCATGTCGCTGGTCGATGCCAGCAGATCGGCCGCGTTCAGGTCGCCGATCAGGAAGTCGCGCTCGGCATCGATGTCGGGACCGATGTGATGGGTGATCGCACCCGTGTCGTGGCTCAGGCCGACGCCGCGATCGAAGCTGGCGGCTCCCAACCAGAGCGGACGGCCGTCGTCGCCGACCGTTTCCGTCCGCCAGAAACGGACGTGGTGGCGTCGGTCGGCACTGTTGCCGACCGGCTTTTCGAAAGCGAGATCCTGGGCGCGGCCTTCGAACAGGAGGCGGCTCATCGGCGCATCGGGATAGGGACGTGAAAACAGGACACTTTCGCCGATATCGATGGCGGTTCTCAGGGTGACGGCATCGGCGGTGTCCCAACCGGCGACGGCGAAGGCATGGACCACCTCCTTCTCGGTGCCGACAAGGCCGACATTGATCGGGTCGCCGGGAATGCCTTGCGGCGTATGCGTCACCATCTCGAAGCGCTGGTCGCGAAAGCCGCGCTCCCGGAATGTCCAGAATTCCGGCGCAGCGAAATAGGCAAGCGCGAGCCAGGCGGCCAAAAAGGCCGCCATCCAGATCGCAATGCGTCGCTGAATACTCCGCTGGCTCATATGCCGTCGCCCGACCGTTCCGGCGTCACTCTATGCGGAGTCGTCGGCCGGCGGCAGAGGGTACGAGCGCCAATGCCAGAGCATGTCGTTTCACCAGAACCGAGGGCACTTTTGGGCGGTAGGCACTACCGGCAGGCGCGATAGCCGTTCTTGCGGTTCTTGATGTCGAAGTGGAAATGGTTGCGGTGATCGTAATTGTAGCCGGGGCCGAGCACCGTGGTGAAATACTGGCAGCCGTCGGCGCGCACATTGTTGAGGAAGCCTCGGGTGCGGAAGGCGAAGAGGCCGGGCTTGCGCACGTCGATGTCGTCGCCATTGTTGAGCTCGATGCTCATGACGTCCAGCGCATTGCCCTTGCCGTGCTCGGACAGCACGCCTTCGCCGGCGATGTTGCGGCAGGAATAGCTCGAGCCCTGGTGGATGGTCCTGACGCCGGAGAAATAGCGCCAGCGGGCGGAAGGAACGAGTTCGTTCTTCGTCCAGGCGGCGAAGGTGGCGGCCATGTCGCAGGTCAGCGTCGCGGCCGGCTTCATCTGGATGCTGCCAATGGACGTGACCTTGACCGGATAGTCGATGCCGCACTGACCTTCGTGGATCGGCGCCAGGTCGGTATAGGCAACGTCGAGGCGTTTCAGCTGCCGGCGGCAATCGGTTTCGCTGGCAGGTATCTGCTCGACCGGCGACATCGGCTCATCCATGCGCGGATAGGCGGCCTGCGTCATGTAGGGATTGGAGGGGACAAGCCGTTGCATGCCCGTATATTGCGGCACCGCCGACGTTTGCGCGCCGACATCGACCGCCGGCTGCAATGACAGCACGCTGCCGGTATTGCAGGCCGAGACCGCGGCCAGCGCAAGACTGGCGGCCACCATGATTACGGGTTTTGCTCGGCGCGCAACCCTTACGGCGGCGCGGAATGTTCCGGCCATCGGCGGAATCCCTGTTCCCAGATATCCGGCATTTTAACGATCAAGGGTAAAGGAAAACTCAGCGCCCGCGTTCATTCCTGAGGCTGAATTGCGGCGCGTCGGGCTGTGCGCCTATCGGCGCCTATTGGCAGAACGTGCCGCCATTTTTGCGTGGCTCGAGATCGAGATGGACATGCAAGGCGTGGTCGGCGTCGGCGCCTGGCCCGAGCACCGTCTTGAATGGCCCGCAGGCGGCCTTGCGCACGGCGTTGAGGAATTTGGCGTCCTTCTCCGGCGGTGACGGGCCGATCTCGATTCTCCTGCCGTCCGACAAGGTGAAGCTGGCGATGTCGAGCGCGTTGCCGAAGGCATGCTCCGACAATTTCCTGGTGCCGTGGCGCGGCCGGCAGACGAAGGCCGAGGCCTGGCTGATCGATTTCACTTCCGTGCCGAACTCCGCCCTGGCTGCCGGCTGAACAACATCGGCAGTGAAGCGGGCGGCCGCCTCGGCCATCGAGCAATTCAACTCGGTGCCGGGACCGATGGCGACCGACTTGTTGAGCGTCTTGATGACGATCGGATAGGGGATCGAGCAGCCGATCTCGGGATCGCTTTCAGCCTTGTGCTCCTCGAATTCGACGCCGAGCGCCTTCAGCCGCTCACGGCAAGCGACTTCCTCCGCAGGCATCCTGTCCGCGGGCAGTTCGGCCGAGCGCGGGTCGGGAAGCATCTTCCTGTCGCCGGCATCCGCCGGTTTTTCAAGCGGCTGCGGCGCTACATCAGGCGGCTCAGCCTGAGGTCCAGCATTGTCGGGCCTTTGTGTCGGGATCGGCACCTCGGGTGGCGGCTCCGGCCCGCTTTCCGTTTCGGCTGATGGCTCTCGGGCTGAAGGTGCGGGGGCTGACGGCTCGGGATGTGCCTCCCTTGCCTGACGAGCCTTTTCTTCATTGAGCTGGCTGGGTGCGCCCGGGGCTTTTGGACTTTCCGTCTTTTGCTCTTGCCCCGTTGCGGCGTCGGTTTTTTGAGCGTCCGCGGGACGCGGCTCGGGCACCGGAACATCGGCGGGGGAAGTCCGCTCGTCCGGCGTTTCCTGTTGTGTCTTTGGCGGATGCTTGCCCCTTGATCTCAGGCGCTGCTTGCCCCTCGACCTAAGCGGCTGGTCCAGGTGCTGCGTCAATGGCTGCGCCATCCTGGGTGATTGCGGCTGGTTATGCCTGTGACGATGCCTGGCGTCGGCCGGCGTCACCAGCAGGGCCGCCGCCGCCAGAGGCAGCGCAAGGATGCAAAATCGGGAAAAGCTCAGCGTTGCCATCGTTCCGAAACGGCGCCGGCATGCCGAAGTTGCCTGGATGGGCGCTTGCGGCGATCACAATCGGTTACTTCGGCGTTACGCGCCGATCGCTTCGAGGCCTTCCTCCAGCCAGTCGGCGAGCAGTGGCATGCCAAGCAGGTATTTCGCCGTGCGCTTGTTGGCGCGTTCGCGTGCCGCGGTCACCGCGTCCGACCATTCCGAGGCGTCGTAGTCGCCGCGCCCGACCCAGGCGAGTGCAATCAGCTCGGCGGCTTCATCGACATTGAGGTCGTTGATCAGCTCGCGCAATTCTTCCTCGGTGAGGTTTTCCGAGCTTTCCTCGGCAAGGCCGTCATGGTGGTGGTTGGCATGCGCCTCGCCATCGAGCTCGACCTCGTGTTCGGCGCCGTCGTCGTAGTCCTCGTTGACGGCGGCACTCAGGGCCTTGGCCTTGAGGATGAACAGGCGCACGGTGTCGGGGCCGATCGTAAGGTCCCAGTCCTTTTCAAGCCGCCGCTGCACGGGCCATCTCCGTCAGTCGTTTGCCGGATGATAGCGGATTTGCGGCATCCGTCACCTGATGTTCTCCACTCGAATTTTTTTCCGGGATGAAACGCGGGCCGCTTGGCGTTAGTGTTGCATTCTCACCCCTCAAGGAGGCTTCGATGCATAAAAGAATGCTGATCCAGGCCGCGACTGCCCTTGTCGCGCTGCAGTTCTTTGCTGTCCCGGTGTTCGCGGCGGGTAGCAGTGGTGGCAGCGACCAGACTGTGACCCAGTGCAAGAAGGGAGAGGTGTGGGACAAGAAGAAGAAAAAGTGTGTCGCCCCCCAGGAAGGCATGCTGGACGACGACAGCATCTATGATGCGGGTCATGCGCTGGCTATGGCCGGGCGCTATGACGAGGCGATCTCGGTGCTCACCCTTGCCGCCAACAAGCAGGATCCGCGCATTCTCAACTATCTCGGCTATTCGCACCGCCATTCCGGTCGTGTCACCGTTGGCCTCGGCTATTACGAGGAAGCGTTGCGCATCGACCCGAACTACACGCTGGTGCGTGAATATCTCGGCGAGGCGCACCTGCAGATCGGCGATCTCGCCGGCGCACAGCAGCAGCTGATGGAAATCGAGAAGCGCACCGGCAAGGGATCGCGCGAATACGGCATGCTGTCCGAGCAGATCGAGCATTTCATGCGGAGCTGATCAGGCTCCCAGGGCTTGTCGAAGCGGCCGCGAGCGATCGCGGCCGCTTTTTTGTTGTCTCCAGCCTCATTGGCTGCCTCCTCTTGGTGAAAGCGGGGATGATTTTTGCAAAACCGATTTTTTGGGCGTGAAAAACCCGCTGACATTGCTATATTAGGGGAAATTGTGGTGAAACGGTTCCGTTAGCCCGAGGCTGCCGGACCGTTTTCTTTTTGTACCCATCGACAAGGCTTTCCCCGGAACGCGGGGGTGGCGGCAGGAAAGGTCAGGCATCATGAACAAGGTCCCGATGACAGGCGAGGGGTTCGCGTCATTGAAGGAAGAACTGCGTTGGCGCCAGCAGGAAGAGCGGCCGCGCATCATCGAGGCGATCTCGGAAGCGCGCTCGCATGGCGACTTGTCCGAAAATGCCGAATATCATGCCGCGAAAGAGGCGCAGAGCCTCAATGAGGGCCGCGTCAACGAACTCGAGGACCTGATCGCGCGCGCCGAAGTCATCGACGTCACCAAGCTCAGCGGCGACAAGGTCAAGTTTGGCGCCACGGTGGTGCTGGTCGACGAGGACACCGAGGAAAAGAAGACCTACCAGATCGTCGGCGACCAGGAGGCCGACGTGAAGTCCGGCCGCATTTCGATCTCCTCTCCGATCGCGCGTGCGCTGATCGGCAAGGAAGTCGGCGACGCCATCGAGGTCAATGCGCCTGGCGGTGCCAGGGGCTATGAGATCGTCCAGGTGCAGTTCATTTAGGACATTTTGATAAAGCGGAACGTACTTTAAGTACGTTCCGCTCCGGTTCTCGAAAACCACTCTATTCGACTCGCCAGAGCGAATTCTGAAAAGGTCCTAGGCCGGCGCTTTGAGATTAAGCAGCCTCTCTGCCTCCGCCACCACCTCCGCCGGCGTTACACGCCCGCCTGCCGCGGCCATCAGTGTCGACGCAAATTGCCCACGCGGGCCTGTCAGCCCCGGCTCCGTCGCCAAAAACACCGCGACCGTCGGCAGGCCGAAGGCGCTAGCCAGATGGGTCAGACCAGTGTCGGCGCCGATCACCAGTGTCGAGCGGCCGAGGATGGCGGCGATGTCAGCCAGCGGTGACCTTGGCACTACCGCCGTGGAAGGTACGGCTTTGCCGATCGCTTCGGCCACGGCCTTTTCACGGTCGTTCGACCAGGTGGTAACCGGAATCATGCCGCGCTCGACCAGCAGGCGGGCCGATCCGATCCAGTCTTCGACGGGCCATTTCTTGTCCTCGCGGCTGGTGCCGTGCAGCAGGAAGGCGGTTTTTCCGATGGCGCCGGCCAGAGTGCCGGGTGGCGGCACGATGCCTGAGTTGAGCGTCGACAGATCGGGCTGATAGCCGAGCGCCAGCCCGAACAGCCGCCTTGTCCGCTCGATGGCGTGTAGCTCACGCGGCACGGTGTAGGTGACGTCATAAAACAGTGTCGCCGAGGGTTCGCGCGCGCTCGACCGGTCGAAGCCGGCGATCGGCGCGCCGGCCTGCCGCGCCACCAGGGCCGATTTCAGCAGGCCCTGCGCGTCGATGACCAGGTCGTAGCGGCATTCGCGCAACGTGCGGCGCAACGCGGCTGCCTCGCGCCATGTGCCGCTACTGAAAAGCGCCTTGCGCCAGCGCCGGATGGCGACCGTGTGAATCCCCGCGATCGCCGGGTGCAGGGCGACAATGCCGGCGAACGCCTCTTCGACGCACCAGTCGAAGGACACGTCCGGCCGGTTCAGGCTGGCATCCTCGACGGCCGGAAAGGTGTGGATGACATCGCCCATCGACGATGTCTTGACGATCAGGACCTTCATGCCGCTGCCGGAAGTTCCAGCAGCCGGTCCGCCGCCGCTGCGACCTGGCCGACTTCCAATGTCTTCAGGCAGTTGAGATGGCCGAGCGGACAGACTTTCTGGTGGCAGGGCGAACAGGAGAGGTGAAGCCAGACCAGCTCGCGCCGCTCCGCCAGTGGTGGCGTATTGTCGGGCGAGGTCGAGCCATAGACGGCGACAATCGGCGTGCCGACGCCGGCCGCGACATGCATCAGCCCGCTGTCGTTGGAGACGGCGAGCCTTGCCGCCGCGATCAGGTCGATGGCGTCCTCCAGCCGCGTCTGGCCGGCGAGGTCGACGGCGCCGGGGGCAAGGGCCGCGATCTCCGCCGTGACGTCGCGGTCGTTCTTCGAACCGAACAGGGCGACCTTCAAGCCCTTGCCCATGAACTCGCGGGCCAGGCCGGCATAGCTTTCGCTTGGCCAACGCTTGGCAGGGCCGAATTCGGCGCCAGGCATCAGGGCTACAAATCCCTGTGGGGTCAGCCCGAAACGGTGGAGCAAGGTGGCCTGGTTACCCGCATCCACGGTCAGATGAGGCGCGCGAAAACCGCCGCCCTTGGCGAGGCTGAAATAGGCCTGCGCGGTGCGCCGTTTCAGAGCCTCCGGCAGCGGCACGACGTCGGTCAGAAGGCCATAGCGCATTTCGCGCAGATGGCCGAAACGGCGCGGGATGCGGGCAAAGAACGGGATCAGCGCCGATTTCCAGCTGCCGGGCAGGATATAGGCCATGTCATAGCGGCCGCGCAGCAGGCGGCCGAAGCGGCGGCGATGGGTGAATTCGAGCGCGCCGGGTTTCAGCGGAAAGTCGATCTGCTGGCGGATCTCAGGCATGCGCTTGACCAGCGGTGCGGCCCAGGCCGGCGCCAGCACGTCGATCGCGGCGTTGGGATGGAGTTCCTTCAGCGCCGAGAACAGGCACTGCGCCATCACCATGTCGCCAACCCAGCGTGGGCCGATCACGAGGATCGTTGGGCTTTCAGCCATTCGACATAGTCTCTGACACCGGTTTCGACTGTCCGGAATTGGCCATTATAACCGGCCGCGCGCAAACGGGACATATCAGCTTGCGTAAAGCTCTGGTAGCTGCCCTTGAGGTGGTCGGGGAAGGGGATGAACTCGATCTCGCCCTTGCCCAGCGTGTCGATGACCGTCTCGGCGATGGCACGGAAAGGCTGGGCGCGGCCGGTTCCGCAATTGAAAATGCCACTCGAACCGCGATTCCAAAGCCACAGATTGACGTCCGCGACATCGCCGACATGGATGAAGTCGCGGCTTTGCTCGCCGGGTCCGAAGCCGTCATAGGCGCCGAACAGTTTCGGGTTCTGGCCTTGCTCGACCTGGTTGAACAGATGGAAGGCAACCGACGCCATCGCGCCCTTGTGCGCCTCGCGCGGTCCGTAGACGTTGAAGTAGCGCAAGCCGGCCACAGGCGAATGATCGGTGTCGAAGACGGTGCGCCTGACATAGTCGTCGAACAGTTTCTTGGAATAGGCATAGACATTGAGCGGCCGCTCAAGCGCAGGTTCCTCGCGAAACTCGGACCCGCCACCGTAGACGGACGCGGAAGAGGCGTAGAGGAAGGGCACGCGCAGCGCGAGACACTCATGCAGCAGCCGCTTCGAGTAGGCGTAGTTCACCTCCATCATGAACTTGCCGTTCCACTCCGTGGTGGTCGAACAGGCACCCTGATGGAAGACGGCCTCGATGCGGCCGAGGCCGCCGGCCTCCAGGCGTGGCAGGAAGTCATCCTTGTCGAGGTAGTCGGCTATGCTGAGATCGGCGAGATTGGCGATCTTGTGGCCGTCGGTGAGATCGTCGACGACGAGGATGTCGTCATGGCCCTCGGCGTTGAGCGCGGCGACGATGTTGGAGCCGATCATGCCGGCGCCGCCCGTGACGATGATCATGAAGGCCTCTGGTTGCTTGCGATTCCGGTCCTTATAAGGGAGGCCAGCCGGGCTGTCGACAAAGCAGGTGCAGGAGGGCAGGCGCGCCACAGTGGCGCCGCAAAGCTTTCGCTTCTGTAGGTTCGATCCGCAGGCCAGGATCATAAGGGACAAAAAATGCCGTCGACCGAATTGCTCATCGCATTTTTCGCCACGACGGCGATCTTCGCCTATATTCCAGGTCCGGCCATGCTTTATGCCGCGGCGCAGACGATGGCGCGTGGGCGCTGGTCGGGCCTGACGGCCGCACTCGGCATCCATCTTGGCGGCTACGTGCATGTCTTTGCCGCCGCCGCCGGCCTGTCGGTGCTGTTCCACGCCGTGCCGCCGCTTTACATGGCGGTCAAGCTGGTCGGCGCGCTCTATCTGATCTGGCTCGGTGTCTCGCTGTTCCGCAAGCGCGTCGAGGGCGACGTGGCACTGCCCGCCATCGAGCGGAAATCAGCGCGCCGTGCTTTTTTCGAAAGCATCACCGTCGAGGTGCTCAATCCGAAAACCGCGATCTTCTTCATGGCGTTCCTGCCACAGTTCATCGACGCCTCGGCGGCCTTCCCGGTGTGGCTGCAATTCGTCGTGCTGGGCACTATCGTCAACCTGATGTTCTCATCGGCCGATATCGTCTGCGTCTTCCTTGCTGGGTTGGTGATCGGCCGGCTGCGGCGTTCGAGCCGGGCGCAGCGGCTGATGCAGCGGGCCGGTGGTGCGGTGCTGGTCGGGCTCGGCGTCCACGTTGCCCTGCAGAAGAGCTGACGGGCATCGCCGTTGCGCCGGCTCGAATTGCGGTATATCGGCAGGCATGAACGGTCGCCAGCCGCCCCCTATATTCCAGAGACGGTTTTTCCCAGCGCGTTGCCAGTGACATGATCAAGCACAATCCGCCTTCACCCGAACCCCTGCACCGCGCCATTGCGCGCTTTGGCGACGTCGCCGTGCTGGTGGTCGGCGACATCATCCTCGACCGCTTCGTCAACGGCGTCATCGAGCGCATTTCCCCGGAAGCGCCGATCCCGGTGCTGCACGGGCGCGGCGAGACCTCGGCGATGGGCGGCGCCGGCAATGTCGTGGCCAACATCATCTCGCTCGGCGCGCGCGCCATTCCGGTTTCGGTGATGGGCACCGACACGGCCGGCGACAGCCTGGTGCGGATGCTTGGCGAGCTTGGCGCCGACACGGCAGGCCTGGCGCAGCAGAGTGGCCGCATGACCTCGTCGAAGAGCCGTTTCAGCGCACTGAACCAGCAGGTGCTGCGCTTCGACGAAGAAGAGATCAAGCCGCTCGGCGAAACGGAGCGGGCCGGGTTGATCCGGCATTTTCGCGCCGCACTCACGGCGGCCGACATCGTCATCCTGTCCGATTACGGCAAGGGCATCCTGCTCGATGGCGTCGCCGCCGAACTGATCGCAATCTGCCGCGAGGCGGGCAAACCGGTGCTGGTCGATCCGAAGGGCAGGGACTATGCGCGCTATGCAGGCGCGACCGCCATCACCCCCAACCGCAAGGAGCTTGGCGAGGCCGTCGGCCATGCGGTGTTCGCCGATGACGAGATCGTCGCGGCGGCCCGTGAGCTGATCTCGGCGCATGGCTTCGACTTTGTCGTCGCCACGCGCAGTGAAAAAGGCATGAGCGTCGTCGGCCCGGATGAGGCGCGCCACATCGCCACCCAGGCGCGCGAAGTGTTCGACGTCTCGGGCGCGGGCGATACGGTGATTGCAACGTTCGCGCTGGCGCTCGCGTCGGGTGCCGATCCCGTCGCGGCGGCCTCGATCGCCAATGCCGCCGGCGGGGTTGTTGTGGGAAAACGCGGCACCGCGCGGCTGACGGTCGAGGAGCTCACCGGCGCGCTGTTCCGCTCGCATGGACCGACCGCCCACAAGGACGCTATCCTAGATGCCGCATCGGCCGCGCGCATGGTGGCGGCCTGGAAGGAAGAGGGCCTGAGCGTCGGCTTCACCAATGGCTGTTTCGACATCCTGCATGCCGGCCATGTCAGCCTCTTGCACGCGGCGCGCAGCCAGTGCGACCGGCTTGTGCTTGGCTTGAACAGCGATGCCTCGGTGCGGCGGCTGAAGGGGCCGGGCCGCCCGGTCAACGACCAGCATGACCGCGCCTGCGTGCTCGCGGCCCTGGCCTCGGTCGATGCGGTCGTGGTGTTCGAGGAGGATACGCCGCTGGCGCTGATCGAGGCGCTTCTGCCCGACATACTGGTCAAGGGCGCGGACTACACGATCGAGACGGTGGTGGGCGCCGATGTGGTGCAGAAGGCCGGCGGACGCGTCGTGCTGGTCGATCTCGTCGCTGGCAAGAGCACCACCGGCACCATCGGAAAACTGCGCGCGGGCGGCAGCACCAACTGAGGGTTTCATGTCTGAACTGAATGACTATCTGGTCCGCTCGGCGGCCGCGATCACGGCGATGGTCGAGCGTGACCTGACCGGCGAGATGGAGCGCGCGGCGAGCGCCGTGGTGACGGCGCTTTCGTCGGGCAAGGCCTTCCTGATCGCCGGCAATGGCGGTTCGGCCAGCGATGCCATCCACATAGCCGGTGAACTCGTCGGCCGTTTCCTCAAGGAGCGCAAGGCCTACAATGTCATAGCACTGCCGGCCAACGCGGCGGTGCTGACCGCATGGGGCAATGATTACGGCTTCGACACGGTGTTTTCGCGCCAGGTCGAGGCGCATGGCTCGGCCGGTGGCGTGCTTCTGGCGATCTCGACCAGCGGCAATTCGCCGAGCATTCTCGCCGCCGCCGAACAGGCGCGGATGATGGGCATGACTGTGATCGGCCTGACCGGCGATACCGGCGGCAAGCTCAAGCCGCTGTGCGATATACTGCTCAACGTGCCCTCGACCTCGACGCCGATCATCCAGCAGGGACATCTGTGCCTTTACCACCATCTGTGCGAGGTGGTCGAAACGCGCCTGCACAATGGCTGACGGGGTATCGCACCCGCTGGTCGAGCCGGGGGTGTGGATCGAGCGGATCGGCGACCGGGTTTTTCCGCAGCACGTGCCGGCGCTGTTCCTTGACCGCGATGGCACCATCAACATCGATACCGACTATCCCAGCGATCCGGCCGAGATCGAGCTCAGGCCGCAGATGCTGCCGGCGATCGCAGCCGCGAACGAGGCCAGGATTCCGGTTGTCGTCGTCACCAACCAGTCCGGCATAGCGCGCGGCTATTTCGGCTGGAGCGTCTTCGCCGCGGTGAACGGCCGCGTTCTCGATCTGCTGCACGATCAGGGCGTGTTCGTCGACATGGTGCTTGCCTGCGCCTACCACGAGGCGGGTTTCGGGCCACTGGGCGTATCGGATCATCCGATGCGCAAGCCCAATCCGGGCATGCTGATCGAGGCTGCCAAGCGCCTCGGCATTGATCTTGGGCGCTCGCTGATCGTCGGAGACAAACTGGCCGACATGCAGGCAGGCCGGCGCGCCGGCCTGCCGCAGGGCTGGCTGGTTGACGGCGAGGCGGCGGCTCAGGCCGGTTTCGCAGTCAGGCCCCTGCGGGATGCCAGCGACCTCGGTGGTCTGCTCGCCACCATCGAAATGCTCGGCCGGGACGACAGGTCCTGAGCCAGGACATACAGCTCATACAGGATCGTTGCGTTCGGAGGCTTCGTAAAGTTTGGCTTCGGTGGCGAAGGAATAGATCATCACCGACATCGAGTAGACGAAACCGTGCCGACCGCACAGGAAGTAGCGCTTGGCCAGGTAGAATTTCAGGAAGTTGCCGAACGGCGACAGCACCAGCCGCACCAGGCCGGGCTTCTTGCCCTTCTCGACCAGCGTGACGGCCTTGAGGCCGGAATAGGCGTTGGCGCGGGCAAGATCCTCCTCGACCGATATTTCACGGCGATGCAGCAGGACGCCCTCTTCGATCGTGCCGGTCTCGCCCGGAACGTGGAAGGCTTCGTGCACCCGCGCGGTGAGATCCATGGTGGCGCCTTCCCGGCGAAAAAGCCGCATCAGCCTGTTGTGCAGCACCCAGCGGTGCGCGTAGCCGTAGCCCTTCAGCCAATCGCGGCGGCGGATGTACCAGCCGCTGATCTTGTTGTCGGCCGCCTGCGTGATGGCCACGATCGACTGTCGTAGCTGGTCATCGACGCGCTCGTCCGGGTCGATAGAAAGACACCAGGGCTGTGTGGCATGGTCGAGCGAGAATTGCCGCTGACGGGGAAAGCCCGGCCAGTCATTGTGCAGCAGCTTTATCGGGTAGCCCTTGGCGATATAGCCTTTCACGCATTCGACGGTGCCGTCGGTCGAGCCGGAATCGACGATGATGATCTCGGCGCAGAAATCGATGCTTTCCAGGCACGGGCCGATCATGTCGGCCTCGTCCACGCAGATGATAAGCGCCGAGACCGGGCTTGCAAATCGAGTCATGGTCCCCTTCCCATGGCGGGCCGTCCCCGGAGCAAACGCTGCTTGTGCCATCTGTTCTTACGCAATGCCGGGCAGAAAACCGTTACACATTTTTCCAGCAATTGCTTGAGAAACCAATCAGGCGGTCAGTTCAGCGACGAAGTCCGGCAGAGCCGTCCAGCCTTGTACATCAGCCTCTGTCGAATACCAACGCGGCACCGGTGTGACGGAGACCAGGAATTCGCAGGCGCGCAGGCGGTCGTCCGGTTCAGGGGCGCTCGAAGGAGACCAGGCCTTCATCCTTGACACGGCGGATGGTGAGCGCGGTGCGCACCGTGTCGACATTCGGCGTCGAGGTCAGTTCCTCGATGACAAAGGTCTGGAAGGCACCGAGGTCGCTTGCCACGCAGTGCAGCAGGAAATCGGATTCGCCCGAGACCATCCAGGCATCGCGCACGATCGGCCAGCCGCGCGTGCGCTCGGCGAAGGTGCGCAGCTCGGCATCGGCCTGATGATGCAGGCCGACCAGGCAGAAGGCCACGACATCGAGGCCGAGCGCCGGGGCGTTGAGCAGCGCGCGGTAGCCGCGGATGATGCCGGCTTCCTCCAGCCGCTTGACCCGGCGCAGGCAGGGCGGGGCAGAAATGCCAACGCGGTTCGACAACTCGACATTGGTCATGCGTCCGTCGGCCTGCAATTCGCGCAGGATCTTCCAGTCGATGGCGTCGAGGTCGGCTTTCAGGGGCATGGTTGTCTGTGCTCGGCGCAAGAATCTTTCGCGATTTTGTAATTAAACGACTTTTGTGTTGGCGCCAGCCCTCATCAACGCGATTTTTGAACCGTAACGAAAGCGGCGATCATGCGAATAACCGCTTGGGCCGAAGCTTTCCGGGGACGACGGCCCGTTCGTCTTGCTGGCGTGGTTGGCAACCCTTACATTAAGCGCGAATTCCACGTCTTTCTCCAAGGCACATCCGATTGTCTGCCCCGCTGAGGCTTTAAATGACCACCAAGCACGCGCCTGTTCTCATCATCGGTTCCGGCCCTGCCGGCTATACCGCCGCGGTCTACGCCGCGCGCGCCATGCTGAAGCCGATGCTCGTCGCCGGCCTGCAGCAGGGCGGCCAGCTGATGATCACCACCGATGTCGAGAACTATCCCGGTTTCGCCGATCCGATCCAGGGCCCGTGGCTGATGGAACAGATGCTCAAGCAGGCCGAGCATGTCGGCACCGACATCATCAACGACATCATCACCGAGGTCGACCTCAACGTGCGGCCGTTCCGCGCCAAGGGCGATTCCGGCACGACTTACACGGCCGACGCGCTGATCATCGCCACCGGCGCGCAGGCCAAGTGGCTGGGCATTCCGACCGAACAGGATTTCATGGGCTTCGGCGTTTCGGCCTGTGCCACCTGCGACGGCTTCTTCTATCGCGGCAAGGATGTCGCGGTGGTCGGTGGCGGCAATTCGGCGGTGGAGGAAGCGCTCTATCTGTCGAACCTCGCCAAGAGCGTGACCGTCATCCACCGGCGCAGCGACTTCCGCGCCGAGCGCATCCTGCGCGAGCGGCTGCTGCAGAAGGAGAATGTCCGCGTCATCTGGGACACGATCGTCGACGAGATCACCGGCCGCCCCGGCAAGGCGCCGCTGCCGCCTTCAGTCGAGGGACTGAAGCTCAAGCATGCGGTGACCGGCGCCGAAAGCCACCTCAAGGTGGACGGCGTGTTCGTGGCGATCGGCCACGCACCGGCCGTCGAACTGTTCGTCGGCAAGCTGAAGCAGAAGCCTAACGGCTACCTCTGGACGGCGCCGGATTCGACCCGCACCGACGTGCCCGGCGTGTTCGCCGCCGGCGACGTAACCGACGATGTCTATCGCCAGGCGGTGACGGCGGCGGGGCTTGGCTGCATGGCCGCGCTCGAGGCGGAAAAGTATCTGGCCGGCATCGAGGTGCATCGCGAAGCAGCGGAATAGGGCCGCTGTCAGATTGTTAAAAAAACGGCTTAGAGACGCCGTGTAAAAGCCTGATTTTTCATTCAGACGCCAAACAGAACGAGGGGAATCATGGCGTTGGACTGGGACAAGCTACGCGTGTTTCACGCTGCGGCGGAAGCGGGGTCGTTTACGCACGCTGCTGAGACATTGCACCTGTCGCAATCGGCGATATCGCGGCAGGTCAGTGCACTCGAGCATGATGTCGGCGTGCCGCTGTTCAATCGCCATGCGCGCGGTCTGGTGCTGACCGAGCAGGGCGAGATGCTGTTCCGCACGGCGCATGACGTGCTGATGAAGCTCGAGACCATCAAGTCGCGCCTGACCGAGACCAAGGATCGGCCCTCCGGTGTGCTCCGCGTGACGACGACCGTCGGCCTCGGCGCGGGCTGGCTGACCGAGCGGGTGCAGGAATTCATCGAGCTCTATCCCGAAATCAGCCTGCAACTGATCCTCGCCAACGAGGAACTCGACCTCACCATGCGCCAGGCCGACTGCGCCATCCGGCTGCGCCAGCCGCAGCAGCCGGACCTGATCCAGCGCCGCCTGTTCACCGTGCATTTCCACTTGTACGCGGCGCCGTCCTATGTCGCCAAGCATGGCAAGCCGGCCTCGGTCGCCGAGCTCAGAAACCATCGCATCGTCACCTTCGGCCTGCCGGTGCCGTCGCATCTGTCGGAGTTGAACTGGCTGGAGACGGTCGGCGATTTCGAGGGCGGCCAGCGCGTGCCGTCGCTGCAGATCAACGACATATTGTCGATCAAGCGCGCCGTCCAGGGCGGCGCCGGCATCGCCATGTTGCCGGACTATGTGATCAGCAAGGACTCCGGCCTGGTGCAGTTGCTGCCGGAAACCGAGGTGCCGTCCTTCGACACCTATTTCGCCTATCCCGATGCGATGAAGAACCAGGCCAAGCTGCACGTGTTCCGCGACTTCATCATTGCCAAGGCCAGAAGCTGGTCCTTCTGAGGGCATGTCGATATCCAGGTGAGGCCGGCCTGCGAATGGCAGCCTCCTGCGCTTCCCCGTTCTGCTGCGTCGCAGTGGAACGTGCTCACGTACTTTAATACGCGCTGCTCCGGTTCTCGGAAGCCACCATTCTCGACCCGGCCTGACCTGGACCTCGAGATGCCCTGGGCGGCGCTCCTCACTGCTCGTCAACCCCGCCAGGGTGTCGCGCGCGGCAGCCAGCCAGGGACGTTGCGGCGATAGGTTTCATAGTCGGCGCCGTAGCGGCTTGCGAGCGTCGGCTCCTCGTAGAACCTGACGAAGGAACCCATGGCAATACCGCCGATGACGGCATAGGCGAGAAGCGTCCAACTCGAGAACAGCAATGCCTGGCCAAGGATGATCGACAGCACGGCGACATACATGGGATTGCGGACATGGCGATAGACGCCGCCGATCACCAGCTTCTCGGTCGGCGCGATTGGGGCCGGGGTGCCCAACCCCTCGAGCGCGAAGCGGGCGAAGGCATGCAGCAGCACGGCGGCTGCGGCGACGATGAGGATGCCGCCGGCAAGAACAAAGCCCGGTACGGTGGACCACGGCAAGCCCCAGCGGTCGCTGAGCAGCCAGGGGACAAGTCCGGCAACCACACCTGGCGCCGCAATCAGGAAAACGCTGCTTCCGGCAATGGCTGAAAAAGGACGCATTGGCTGCTTCCCGCCTGGTTGCCTCAGAATTGAACGGCCAGTGCCTGATTCCAGGTCATCAGGAGTTTTCGGCTTTTTGGAGCAAAATCGGCCTGGATTAACACTTTTCACAACGAGAAATGGCCCGCAGCGTGCTCCGTTTTGGTGATTCTGCTGGTCCTATTGGATTTCGGAATGGGTTAGACCACAGCCTGCGTCTTTTTGCATGCGTGTGTTGCAAAATAGATGCTTGTTTCTTGGGCATGATGAGCAGATATATAGATCATCTCCTGGGCGCGTTCTCCTCCCATTAGCGCCCTCGAGTGTTCCCCTCTGGAGGTTAGCCTTAACAGGCACTTCCAATCAAACTCAGCCGGATCTTCGTTGATCCGGCTTTTTTGTTGCCCGGGCCTTGCCGGAGCGACCGGGGAATTCACCAGAATTGCCGCGTAACAGTGTCATGTAACCTCTGGTAACATGACAACGATGCCTTCCGATGCTATGTAGACGCTAGGACGCGGTGTGGTGGGACGAGGGATGGGGGCATCACTCGTACGGCCCGGGCTCAGGCGGCTACCGCGTCCGAACCTTTTCCGCCGAACCCGGCGACGGCATATGCGGCGGACCTGCCGTTTCTCCTCCCAAGAAAACGGTCCGCAAACAAAACGGCGTCCGGCCCCCCGGGCGTCGTTTTTGGTTTATGCATGTCACCGTCGAGGCCGCGGCTCACATCCGGGTGGCATGCTTCGATCCCGCTGGTCATGAACTTCCCCAACGTTGACGTCGCCCCTCACGGTCCTGCCAGCCACGTCTCGCCTTAAACCGCGAGACGTGGCTGATCGCGGCGAAATCAGGCGGCCTTGCCGTTGGTGTTCATCGCTTCGTCGGCGAGACGGCCGGTGAGTTCGGCCATGTGGTCGAAGGCGGCGCGATAGCTGGCGACGCCCGCCGTTGCCGAGCGCAGTTCGATGATCAGGTCGCCGATCTCGGCTTGCGGCATGGTCGCCTCGACGACATCCCATCCCGGCCAGCCGGGCCGGGCGTCATAGCCGAGGATCTGGCCCCGCCGCTGCGGGATGAGTGCGATGATCTTCGAGGTTGCGTCCGACGGCGTGACGATCTCGACTTTCATCACCGGCTCCAGAAGCACCGGTGAGCAGGCGGCCATGCCTTCCTTCATGGCGAGCTTCGCCGCCATCTGGAAGGCCATGTCGGAGGAATCGACCGCATGATAGGAGCCGTCCGACAGGTTGACGGCGACGTCGACCACGGGGAAGCCGAGCGGGCCGGTTTTCAGGTAATCGCGTATGCCTGTTTCGACCGACTGGATGTAGGTCTTGGGTACCACGCCGCCGGTGATGGTGTCGGTGAACTGGAAGCCGGAGCCGCGCGGCAACGGCTTGATCTCGATCACCACGTCGCCGAACTGGCCATGGCCGCCCGACTGCTTCTTGTGGCGGCCACGCTGCTGCGCCGATTTGCGGATCGTCTCGCGATAGGGCACGGCCGGGGCATGGCCTTCGACCGGGATCTGGTTCTTGCCCTCCAGCCGCTCGCGCACGACGCGCAGATGCATCTCGCCATGGCCAGACAGCACTGTCTCGGCTGAGTCCTGGTTGTGGCGCAGGCTGAGCGAGGGGTCTTCCTCCGCCAGCCGCTGGATGGCGGCCGACATCTTGACCTCGTCCTTGCGCTCCTTCGGCCGCAGCGCGAAAGCGAATACTGGCTGCGGTGGCTCGAATGCGAACAGCTGTTTGGTGCCGCCCTTGGCCGAGGTCAGCGTCTGGCCGGTCTTGACCTCGTCCAGCTTGCCGAGCGCCACGGTGTCGCCAGCCTTGGCGGCGGTGAGCTTGAACTGGTCCTTGCCGAGCATCTTGTAGATGCCGGAAACCTTCGCCGTCTCACCGCCGGGCAGCCAGAGTTCGGAGCCGTCGGCTACCTGGCCGGACAGGATGCGCGACACCGACAACTTGCCGCCATGCGGTGTGTGGATCGTCTTCATCACCTGGACCAGGGTGGCGCCGTTGTCGGGGGCGCCAAGCCGCTTGCGGGTCGCCTCGATGTCGGGTGCGTCGTGGCGGATCGTCTTCAAGAGGCGCAGCACGCCATTGCCCTTCTCGGCGGTGCCGATCAGCACCGGCGTCACCACGCCATTACGCAGATCGGCGGCAAGGTCGTCGAAGATCGCGTCCTTCGGCGGCTCGATCTCCTCGAGCAGCTGTTCCATCAGCTGGTCGTCATGGTCGGCCAGGGTTTCCAGCATGGAGAACCGTGCTTCCAGTTCGCGCGCCTTGTCGTCGCCCGGTATCTGGGCCACTTCGCTTTCGGCGTACTCGCGGTAGATGTAGGCACGCTCCAGCGCCAGATCGATCGAACCGATGACGACGCCGTCCTTGCGAAGTGGAATCTGGCGCAGCAGGAGCGGCACCGAGCTTGCCGGCTGCAGCATCTTCAGCGTGTCGCGCACGCCTGCTATCGCCTTGTCGACCTTGTTGAGGAACAGGATGCGCGGCACGCCGAGATCGTCGAGCTTGCGCATGATGAGCTGCAGGGCAGGAATCTTCTTTTCGTCGGCCTCGGCCACGACCACCGCGAGGTCGCAGGCGGCCAGCACCGGCTCGGCCTCGAAGGAGAATTCGATCGAGCCGGGACAATCAACGAAGGTGATCTGCTCGCCCATGAAATCGGTGGTGGCGACGGTCGCCTCGACGCTCATGGCGTGGGCGCGTGCTTCCGGCGAATGATCTGAGACAGTGCTGCCCGAGGAAACCGGGTTCTGGCGGGGAATGGCGCCCGTACGGGCCAATATGGCTTCGAGAAGTGTCGTCTTACCGCTTGCAAAGGGACCGACTATGGCAATGCATTTCGGTCCCGTGCGTCGTCCTCCGGCGCGAGTACCCATGGCTGACCTCCACTCAGGCGTTTCCCTAGGGACCGACTGGCATGCATGGTTCAGGCGTGGTCAATCGGTCCTGAGCGGCGGCCGGCCTGTTCGACCGTCGCGGGCGGGGTTCTTTTCTTGTCGCCACCTGCCCTGACGCATCGTCCCACTTGTTTGCCGGCAGGGCAAGGAAAATAGAAATCGGGCCGCACGGCCCCTCAGGCGCTCAGTGCCATGGGTTCGGCATCATCGATGGCGCGCAAGGATCCCACCTTGTCGCGCGGCGCCGGCCTGCCGAAGAAATAGCCTTGGAAGCGATTGCAGCCGGCGGCCTTGGCCAGCGTGAACTCTTCTTGTGTCTCGACACCCTCCGCCACGATGGTGACGTCCTGGATGCGCGCGATCTGCGCCAGCGCCGAAACGAAGATCTGTGCCACCTGGTCATGGGCAAGACTGCGGATGTAGGAGCGATCGATCTTGATGCTGTCGATGGGCAAGGTCTTCAGATAGTTGAAGCCGCAATGGCCGGTTCCGAAATCGTCGAGCGCGATGTGAAAGCCGAGGCCCCGCAACGCTTCGAGGCGCCGCAGGATCTCCGGCGTGGCGGCGGTTGCCACCGTCTCGGTGATCTCGATGATGAATTGTGCCGCCGAACGGCCGGTTTCCTTCAGCACGCGGTCGCACATGGTGACGATCTCGTCGCGCTTCAGCTGCTCGCCAGAGACATTGATCGAGATGCGGCGCCCGGAGAAATGGCCGATATCGGCGCAAGCCCGCTTGAACACCCATTCGCCGACCATGTCGATCAGGGTCGAGCGCTCGGCGATCGGGATGAACTCAGCCGGGGAGATCAGGCCGCGAATCGGATGGCGCCAGCGGATCAGTCCCTCGAAAGCATAGGTGGACCTGTCCGGGTTGACGATCGGCTGGTAGTGCAGCTCGAGTTCGCCGAGATAGACCGCGGCGCGCAATTCCCGCTCGACCAGGCGGCGGTAGCGCTTGTCGGACAGCATCTCCTCGTCGAACACGGTGACGCGGCCACGGCCCGCCGCCTTGCTCTCATAGAGCGCCAGGTCGGCAACCAGCATCAGTTCCGTTGTGTTCGAGGCGTGGGCCGGCGCCAGTGCCACGCCAATCGAGATGGAGAGCGGAATGGTCTTGCCTTCGTGCGATTTGCCGGCCCGCATGGCATCCAGCAATTGCCTGATATCCTTGTTGATGGCGGTGAGATCGCCGTGCGGGATGATGACGCCGAATTCGTCGCCGCCGAGCCGGCCGACCATGCCGCCGGCAAAGATGCGCTCGGTGGTCTTGACGAGATGCGCCAGGGTGCGGTCGCCGAACTGATGACCGAACGTGTCGTTGAGCTGCTTGAAATGGTCGAGGTCGATCAGCAGCAAGGCCGCATCGCGCCGGTCGCGCATAGTGCCCAAGCTGTTGCCCAGCGCTTCCAGGAAATAGCGGCGGGTCATCGCCCCGGTCATCGCGTCCCTGGTCAGGAAATGATGCTTTTCCGCCTCGGCGGCGGCGGCGGATCTCAGGCTATGAACGACGCTGCTGCGCATGTACATCAGCGCCAGCAGGGCGAGCCCCGTGGCGAGGATCGAGACCGCGTAGGCGCTGTTGGAGGGCAGGTTTTCCGACATCTCGACGGTGCCAAGCAACGCGGCGCCGATGCTGATCAAAAGCAGGGCCTGGATGGCACGGTAGATCCGGCCGCTATGGTCCTTGATCGTCGCCAGTATGCTCATCTCATCGCCCCTGCAATGCAGGCTCACGGCTAGTGCGCAGCTGTTAAGAAGACATTGAATTCGCCCTTGTTTCGCCTTGTTGCGCCATGCGGGGAAGGTTCATGGTTAAGGAGAGAAAACCGCGTCCGCGCGACGGCGGGCCAAACGGCCGGTTGCGCCTTGGGTGATATCGGCCGAGAATGCGTTTTGCCCCGATGAGCCGCGGCGTTTGCCGTGGCTCGCTTCACCACCAGTTTCAGGATCAGACGATGAAGATCATTGCTTGCGGCAGCGTGCCGACCATCATAGCGCCGGACAAATACTTCACCGGCCGGGTTCTGCAGACGCCGATCATCGAGACGGAGGCTCCGGCGCGGCTGAGGGCGACGCTGGTGAGCTTCGAGCCGGGCGCGCGCACCCACTGGCACACGCATCCGTTGGGCCAGACGCTCTACGTCACCTCTGGCGCCGGCCTTGCCCAGACATGGGGTGGCCCGATGCAGGAGATCAGGGCTGGCGACACCATCTGGTTCGCCCCCGGTGAGAAGCACTGGCATGGTGCGGCGCCGAAATCGGCGATGACGCATATCGCCATGCAGGAGGCGCTTGACGGTGTCCATGCCGACTGGCTGGAGGCGGTGACGTCAGCGCAATATGGCGGCTGAGTGCCGAGCCGAGCTCATGAAAAACCCGGCGTTGAGCCGGGTTTCTCATTTCCAGTATGGCGTATCTGATCAGGTCAGTGACGCGGTGAACCGCTGGATGCGCGTGCAGGCTTCCTCCAGCAGCGTGTCCGAGGTGGCGTAGGAGATGCGGAAGTTGGGTCCGAGGCCGAAGGCCGAGCCGAACACCACCGCCACACCTTCCGCCTCGAGCAATTCCGAGCAGAAGGCTTCATCGGTGTCGATCACCTTGCCGGCCTTGGTCTTCTTGCCGATGAGCTGGGCGCAGGACGGATAGACATAGAAGGCGCCTTCCGGCGACGGGCACGTGATGCCGCGCGCCTGGTTGAGCATCGACACGACCAGATCGCGCCGGCCCTGGAAGATCGCCTTGTTCCTGGCGATGAAGTCCTGCGGGCCGTTGAGCGCCTCGACCGAAGCCCATTGCGCGATGGTGCAGGCGCCCGACGTTTGCTGGCCCTGGATCATGTCCATCGCCTTGATCAACTGAACGGGACCAGCCGCATAGCCGATGCGCCAGCCGGTCATTGCATAGGCTTTCGACACGCCGTTCATGGTCAGCGTACGTTCGTAGAGCTTCGGTTCGACCTCGGCGATGGTCTTGAAGACGAAGTCGCCATAGGTCAGGTGCTCGTACATGTCGTCGGTCAGCGTCCAGACATGCGGATGCCTGAGCAACACATCGGCCAGCGCGCGCAGTTCGGCCTCGGTGTAGGCCGCGCCCGACGGGTTGGACGGCGAGTTCATCAGCAGCCATTTGGTCTTCGGCGTGATCGCCTTCTCCAGCACCTCGGCCGTCAATTTGAAACCGTTGTCGATCGAAGTGTCGGCGAACACCGACGTACCGCCGCAGATCGCCACCATTTCAGGGTAGCTGACCCAGTAGGGGCGGGGGATGATGACCTCGTCGCCGGGGTTCAGCGTCGCCATGAAAGCGTTGAACAGGATCTGCTTGCCGCCGGTGCCGACAATGGTCTGCTCGGGCTTGTAATCGAGATTGTTCTCGCGCTTGAATTTCTTCGCGATCGCTTCGCGCAGCGGCACGATGCCAGACACGGGCGGGTACTTGGTCTCGCCGCGGCGGATCGCCTCGATCGCCGCGTTCTTGATGTTGTCGGGCGTGTCGAAATCCGGTTCGCCGGCGCCGAGGCCGATAATGTCACGGCCGGCATTTTTCAGCTCGCGCGCTTTCTGCGTCACCGCGATGGTGGCGGAAGGCTTTACGCGGGAAAGGGTGTCGGCAAGAAAGGCCATGACCTTTTATCTCTCCTGGGAAGATCGGCGCGGCCAGGAGCGGCCGCGGCGCTTCTCATGTCGCATCATCCCCGCCAGTGCAAGCCTTCTCGGCTGGGCCAGATGGGACGGCGCGGTCAATGAGGCGTGATCGGCAACACTAAATTCATTAACGGGCGGTAGAGGCTTGCATGGCAGGATCGCAATCCATTCCGCCAATCCGCGGAGCGAGGAACCGTGTCGCGCAACATCGGGCTTGCCCACATCATCCGTCATGATGACGGCACCTCGTCAGGTGTCTGGGGCCTCTACACGCTGCAAAGTGCCTTCCAGCCGATCTTCGCCTTCAAGGAAGGCAAGCTGTCGGTTGTCGCCTTCGAAGGGCTGATCCGGCCGTTCCGTGACGGCGAGGCGCAATCGCCGACGACCTTCTTTTCGACCTGTCCGGCCGCCGACCGCTTGCATATCGAGGCGCTGACCAGGACGCTGCATCTCCTCAATGCCGGCGCCTGCCTGCCGCGGGAGGCATCGATCTTCGTCAATTTCGATCCGTCCGTGTTCACCGAGCGGACGGTCGCCGACCATGCCTTGCGTGAAATGCGGCTGGTGCTGCACGAGGCCGGCATCGATCCGGGCCGCGTCGTGTGCGAGGTGACCGAGCAGAGATCGGCATCGCAGGAGACGCTGCACGGTTTCGTCGCGGCGCTGCGGGGCAACGGTTTTCGCATCGCCGTCGACGATTATGGCGCCGACGATTCCGACATCAACCGTATCAAGGAGTTGAGGCCCGACATCGTCAAGTTCGATGCCCTCTGGATCACGCAACTGATGGAATCCGGCGCCGGTTTCGCCCTGCTGACCTCCATGGTGAAGAGCTTCGAAGAGCAAGGCATCCGCACGGTGTTCGAGGGTATCGAAGAGGGCTGGCAACTGGAGCTCGCGGAGAAGTCCGGCGCCTCGATGGTGCAGGGCTTCGTACTGGCGCGGCCCGAGTTGGCGCCGACGAGTTTCCGTGTTTTCGCAAAAAGCAGTCCTGACCCGATTGCCGCCGCGAGGGATGCGCCCACTGCCCACACCGTCGCCCCACGTACAGCGCGATCGACGAAAGCCTTCGGGCGTCGGGTAACGCCATGAGGCTCGAGCGGCGGCGCAATGTCGGCGACGCGATCTTCGTCGATGAGGTCGGCATCGAATACGGCGTCCATGGCGATTTCCGCCTGCGCAGCGCCTACCAGCCGATTTTCGCGCCGCTCGGCGGCACGCTGCACGCGGTGGCGGTCGAAGGGCTGATCGAGCCGCACCGTGGCGGCCGGGCAGGGTCGCCGCGGGCGTTCTTCGAGAGCATCGCGATGTCGGACCGGCTGTTTGTCGAAACCATGTGCCGGGTTCTGCATCTCAGGAATTTCCAAAACATCGGCGTCGACGGGCTCGATCTGTTCTTCAACTACAATCCGATGGTCAACGACCATCCCGGGCGGGCGCTGGCCGAGATCCGGCTGATGAGCCGGCATCTCGGCGAGTTCGGCCTCGCCCCCGGTATGCTGGTCTGCGAAATCACCGAACAGGCGGCGGACGACGCGCTTCTCGCTCGGCTGGTGCGCGAAATGCGGCGCGACGGCATCCGCATCGCCATCGACGATTTCGGCACCGGCCACTCGACCGAGGAGCGGGTGAGCCTGCTCCAGCCCGATATCGTGAAGATCGATGGCGGTTGGTTTGGAGAGTTCTGTCGCCACGCCGCCGCCGAACGGTTCTTCAGGCCGCTGGTGTCCAGCCTGCACGATCGCGGTGCCAGGGTGCTGGTTGAAGGCATCGAGCAGCCCACCCATCTGCGCGTCGCGCTCGACGGTGGCGTCGACCTGCTGCAGGGTTTTCTTCTGGCCCGGCCGGCGCTGGCCGGCACTATCTTCGACGAAAAGCCGATCGCCATCGATGCGCTGCTGGGCAAGGAGAACAATGTCGTGCCGCTGTTCGGTTAGGGCATGCCGATATTCAGGTGATGCCGGCCTGATCTGAATCTCGACATGCGCTTGAGCGAGCACTTTCACATATCAGCGCCGCTGATGGTCGCGCCAAAACAAATCATTGGTTGAAGGCGCGGCGGCTGCGATAATCGCCTGGTCAAGGCAGTTCCGGGATCGTCCATGATACTCTACAGCATGATCGACAGCGGCAATTGCTACAAGCCGCGTCTGCTGATGGCCAAGCTTGGCCTCGCCTTCACCACGATCGAGGTGAGTTCGCATACCGGCGACACGCGAAAGGCCGGCTTCGTCGCCAAGAACCCCAACGCGATGGTGCCGCTGCTCGAACTCGACGACGGCCGCCGGCTGGCCGAATCCAACGCCATCCTGCTCTATCTCTCCGAAGGCACGCGCTTCCTGCCGGCGGACAGATACGAGCGCGGGCTCGCCTATCAATGGCTGTTCTTCGAGCAATACAGCCACGAGCCCTACATTGCCGTGCGCAAGGCGCTGCTGACCTTTCCAGAGCGCGCCAGGGATGCCACGCCCGAGCGGCTGGCCGTGACGCTGGAGCGCGGCAACAAGGCACTGGGCGTGATGAACAAGTATCTGGAGAACAACGCCTTCTTCGCCGGCAACGCCTTCAGCGTCGCCGACATCGCGCTCTATGCCTACACGCATACGGCCGAGCAGGGCGGCTTCCAGCTCGACGCTTATCCGGCTGTTATGGCCTGGCTTGGCCGCGTCGAGGCGGATCCGGGGCATGTGCCGATCGAGTGGGTGGGTTAGGGCTGTGGTCCAGACAAACAAAAAGGCGGGATAAATCCCGCCTTCCCATCCTCGGTAGCCTGATTGGGAGCGTCCGGTCCGGGCTGGCAGCTATCTGCTGATCCGGCTTGTCGGGTCTTTCCGCTCCAGCGCGCTTCTCGCGCGACTGTCAGTACATCCGTGACTTGCCGCGCGCCCCGAACTCTCGTCCGGCGCGCGCTATCGCAAAATCAGGCTGCCTTGCTCAGAGATCCAGCGGACGACTTGCCAGTGCGGCGGTCCTGCTCGATCTCGAAGTTGATCTTCTGGCCTTCGACCAGGGTCGACAGTCCAGCGCGCTCGACAGCGGAGATGTGGACGAAAACGTCCGCGCCGCCCGCGTCAGGCTGGATGAAGCCGAAGCCCTTGGTGGCGTTGAACCACTTGACCGTTCCAGTTGCCATAAAAATAGTCCTTGCATTTGCTTTGGTTTGACCAGACCGAAGTCCAGCCGGTGTGCATCGAGATTTTGGAGATAGACGTCAGCAAACGCGAAGATCGCGAGGCCCGGATCGATCGGCCGAAATATCAATGGGACTGATATAGGCTGCTTTCGCACGAAAAACAAGACTGTGTGAGAAAGCCGTGATTGCGGGACTGCCCAACGGCCGCCCCAATCTGGTGAAACCGTTGCCACAAATCGCGCTGTCCTTGGGTAGCGGATCAGGGGAGAGGACCATGAAAACCATTCTGATTGCCGCCTGCCTGACGCTGGTGGCCGCCGAGGCGCAGGCGATCTCGCGCTACGACCCGACGCATATGAGCTGCGGCAAGGTGCAGTCGACGATCGCGCGCCAGGGCGCGGTCATCCTGCGCTACCAGTCGAAGCGCGTGCCGGGGCTGCCGCTCTACGACCGCTATGTGCAGAGCCAGCAGTTCTGCACCATGGGCGAGGTGAGGACGCGGGCCTATGTGCCGAGCGCCGACACCAAGTCCTGCCCGGTCTACAACTGCAAGCGTCCGGACAATGACCATTTCCGCCGCCGCTTCCTGCGCCGTCACTAGAGCGTTTCGCCGTTTCACGGATACGGCGAAACGCTCTATCTCTTTGTTTTTGATGCATTTCCGGACGGAAAACCGCTCACACTTTTCCTGGAATTGCTCTAAGGTGTGCTGATGTTCAGGTGATGCCGGCCGCGAACGATGTCGGCCCTGCCTGACCTGATCACAACACACCTCAAGACCAAGGCCCTCTAGAACCCGAAGGACACTTGCGCCGGAGGCGGCGGGCCGACGCGCACGCCTTCCATGGCCAGCATCTTCTCCTTGGTGACCGAGCCGCCGGGCGCGGAGAAGCCGCCGATCTTGCCGCCGGCCGCAAGGATGCGGTGGCAAGGAATGACCAGGGGCACCGGATTGGCGCCAAGGGCGGCACCCGTTTCGCGCGGCAGGCCGGCATGGCCGGCGCGCTTGGCCAGTTCGCCATAGGTGGTGGTCTCGCCATAGCTGAGTTTGCGTGCCGCGTCGTAGATGGCGAGACGGAACTCGTCGACGCCGTCGAGATCGACCGGGACGCCGGAGAAATCGACGTCCTCGCCGGCGGCGTAAGCCTTGATCGAGGCGATCAGGTCGATCACCCATGACGGCTGGGCGGTGGAGGCGGAAACGCCGGCATGGCGCATCAGCCGCCGCTCCACTGCTTCGCGGCTGCGTTCGGGCAGGCAGAGCCGGATCAGGCCCTTTTCGCTCCAGGCGATGCCCATGAAACCGATCACTGTTTCTAACACTGCGTGGCCGGCTGTGATCGAAGATGTCGTTTCCATGATGCGCTCCTTTCCGCAAAGCCGCGAAATCCGGGATTCCATCCAGTACATATCAGGAACAATATGGCATCGCCGCCCGCGTCCCGCCACCCGAAAACCACCAGATGGCCCCGATTGCCCCCCAGGAATCGCTGGTGTAAGGGAAATCTTAACGACCCGACAAACCGGACCAGAGCGCGGCTTGCCAGCAAAACATACCCTTATAGCGATCGGCGTGATCATGGCGGCGGCCGGCATGAGCGGCTGCACCTCGACCTCGCAGATGAAAGCCGCGCCGTCCCTGACCGAGACCGCGACTGTCGCTGGTACCGATGCCGGCTTCACCATACCGCTGCCGGACACCGTTTCGGTGCTGCCGCAATCCTCCGGCATTGCCCCCGTCCAGACCGCCGAACTGACGCCTGGCGCCGTCATTTCGGAAGGTGAGGCAGCAGTCGCGCCAGCCAGCCAGCCGGCGACCGCGGCCTTTGCCGGCGCGACGCCGACGGCTCCGGCCGTGCCCGCCATCATGATCGCCAGCCCCAGTGCCTGGCAGGCGCCGCCGCCCTCCAAGGCAGGCCAGCCGGTGAGCGCAACTCAGCCCGTGATCAAGTCCGCCGAGACCTATACGACAGCCGGCATCGTCATGCCGGCAGTCGCTGGCGGCCAGAAGGCCATGCCCGGCGTGCAGCAGGTGGCCTATGTCGTGCCGCAGAACCCGGCTTCCCTCGTGCAGTTCCCGTCGGCGCCGCTCAGCCCTGCCGCCCCGGAAGAGCACACAGGCATGCGCGGCGATGTCGACCGGCTGATCGTCAAATACGCTGCCCTTTACCAGGTGCCGGTGGATCTGGTGCGCCATGTCGTCAACCGCGAAAGCACCTTCAATCCCAAGGCCTACAATAATGGCCATTGGGGACTGATGCAGATCAAGCACGCGACGGCGCGCGGCATGGGCTATGACGGGCCGGCCAAGGGCCTGTTCGACGCCGAGACCAATCTCAAATACGCGGTCAAGTATCTGCGTGGCGCCTGGCTGGTGGCGGACGGCAACGCCAAGAAGGCCGACTGGCTCTACCAGACCGGCTATTATTTCGACGCCAAGCGCAAGGGCCTGCTCGAGGCGACCGGCCTCGGCGTCGATCGCAAGCGGCGCCGCCTGCAGCCCGACGCCTGAGCGCGATGCCCGAACCGCGCCCGCCGGCTCTCAACGACATCCGGCTGCGCAAGATCCTCGACGAGACGCTCGTTGCACCGCACTGGCCGGAAGGCTTTACCATGCGTTGCTTCGAGCCCGGAGACGCGCCGCCCCTGCATGCGCTGCTGAGCGAAGTGTTCGACGACGGCGCCGACGGCCCGTTCGACGAATGGTGGCCGCGCATCTCCGGCGACCCCGAATTCGACCCGGCGCTGTGTTTCCTCGTCATCGACGCCAAGGGCCGGCTGGCGGCGGCGGCACTGTGCTGGACGTCGGCCTTCGTCAAGGACCTCGCCGTTCATCCCGAGGCGCGCGGCAAGGGCATCGGCGAAGCGCTGATGTGGCATGCCTTTGCCAGCTTTCGCGACCGGGGCGCTGACCGTGTCGACCTGAAGACCAATACGGTCGAGAATCCCGCCGCCGTACGGCTCTACGAGCGGCTGGGGATGACGCCGGTCGCCTGGGAAGGCTAGATTCACGCTTTTTCTGGAATTGCTCCGGGGACCGATCGCTTCCTGTCGATTGGTGCCGGCCGATTCTCCGCCGCCGAGCGGAAAACCCAGTGCTCTGTGAACTGCTTCACGGAGGCGGCCGCCTGCCCATGCTAATGAAGCGTCATGACGCCATTCGGCTGATCCGGGATCGTCGATCAGCTGGGCACAGGAGGAGGCCGCACCGGCATGTGTCGGCCCTTCCACGGCAGGTCCCGGCGCGGGGTTCCGGGGCCTGCCGTCCTGCGCGATCTCTCTAGATATCCGGCGCGTTGCCGATCTTCTTCTTGAGCTCCAGCGCCCAGGCGCGGCCCTCATCGCCGCCCCACAGCAGCCAGGCGATGTGGCCGGCTGACGGGTTGTCCTCATTGCCGTAGTTTTTCCCGCGCTTGTCGACCTCGTGGCGCGCGAAATAGCTGACCATGCGGCGGATGGTGGACGGCGCGAGCTTCTCGCGGTTCTTCAGTTCGGTCGCCCGCGCGACGCCGATCTCGGTGCCGCCACGGCCGAACCGCTCGCGCAGCCTGAGCCCCTTGGCGGCGTTGTCGGCCACCACTTGCGGGCAGCGCAGGTCGATCTCGTCGGCGTCGTGCATTCTTCTCCCCAGTCCCGCAAGCCCTAGCCGATGGAGGCAATGCGGGAAAGGCGGAGGGGTTCCAACACGTGAAAGAAACTATCCACCAAGGTGGCACATCGCATCTTGCCCGAGATGGCTTGACGGTTAAGCTGCGGTCTCGACCGAAACAGGAGGAAACATGATGCGGCTTCTGCTCTCCAGCCTTGCCACCCTGGTCCTTGCGGCCCCGCTCCTTGCCGGCGCCGCGCGCGCCGCCGACTGCGCCAATGCCCAGGACCAGGCGACGATGGACCAATGCGCCGGCAAGGATTTCGATGCGGCCGACAAGAAACTCAACGAGGCCTACAAGCAGATCATGGGCCGGCTGAAGGACAATGCGCCGTCGAAGAAATTGCTGGTCGACGCGCAACGCGCCTGGGTCGCCTTCCGCAATTCCGAATGTGCCTTCCAGGGCGGACCGCGCGAAACCGCCGGCAGCGTCTATCCCATGGTCGTCGCCAACTGCCAGGCGGGGCTCACCGAGAACCGGCTGAAGGAGCTCCAGAGCTATCTCCATTGTGAGGAAGGCGACCTGGACTGCCCGGTGCCGGCGGCGCAGTAGCCATCATCCGCTCTTTCCGGGGTTTGGCGATCGTCTCCGCAAGCCGCGCAAGAATGTCGGAACCGATCGCGGCCAGACGTCCTTGGGTCGCACAGCAACCGCGCCGGGACGCCGGCGCGCGGACCCAAGGAGCCGATCATGATCACCTTTCCCAACGAATCCGCCAGATACCGCACCGCACGCGAAAAGCTCCTGAAGAAGGAAATCGAGTTGCGCCGAGCCATGGAAGCGGTGGCCGAGGCACGGCGTGCGCTGCCGCTGGGCGGGCTGGTCCGCCAGGACTATGTCTTCGATGCGCTCGATGCCGGTGGCAGGCCGGCGAAGATGAAACTGTCGGAGCTGTTCGCGCCCGGCAGGGATTCGCTCATCCTGTACAACATGATGTTTCCGCGCCATCCGCGGGAAACGCGCGATGTGGCGATATCAGGCGGGACGGCCAGGCTCGCCCGGCCGGACCAGCCATGCCCGTCCTGCACGGCGCTGCTCGACCAGTTCGACGGCGCGGTCGGGCATCTCGAAGCGGCCGGCTTCAACTTCGCCGTGGTGGCGAAAACCGCGCTCGAAAACCTCGTCACGCTCGGCCGCGATCGCGGCTGGCGCAACATGCGGCTGGTGTCGTCGGCCGCCAACAGCTTCAAACGTGACTACAATGCCGAGGATGCCGACGGCGCGCAGATGCCGCTGCTGTCGGTGTTTCACCGCGATGGTGACGGCATCAGGCACTTCTGGTCGTCGGAGCTCGGCTTCGCGCCGGCGGAACCCGGCCAGGACCCGCGCGCCATCGGCACCTGCGAGATCCTGTGGAACCTGATGGATTTCACGCCGGAGGGCAGGCCCGATTGGAATGAGCAGCTGCAGTATGGGGAGGCCTGCTGCCATTGAGGGTGGTGCGGCCTCCCTTCTCCCACAAGGGGAGAAGGGGTTCTTCCCTGCTCGCCTTGCGCACGGTTTCCGCACCATTGATCGTGCGCTTCACATCGCCGGTGAAGCTCCCGCTCAAGTCGGCCGGAACATAGGAAGATGCGCTGCATTGATAGTAGACGGTTTGCGACCTCCTTCACGGATTCGAAGTGCGACTCACGATTAGAAACGCATGGGACTTGGTGCGCGAAAGCGTGGTCGGCTTTGTCAACGACAATGCCCTTAGTCATGGCGCGGCGATGGCCTTTTATGCCGCCACGTCGCTGGCCCCGGTTCTGATAATTGTCGTTGCGATAGCTGGCATCGCATTTGGTCATGACGCAGCGCGGTTGGCTTTGTCTGCTCAGATATCGGGGCTGATGGGTTCAGAAAGCGCGGCGCTGCTTCAGACAGCGCTCGAAGGAGCATCCAGCAAATCATCGGGGACGCTGGCGGCCATCGTTGGCGTGGCCACCTTGCTCGTCACCGCCTCCGCGGTCTTTGGCGAGATGCAGCAGGCCCTGAATGCAATATGGAAAGTTGAAACGAAAGGGAGCTCGCTGTCGCGTCTCTTGCGCGCGCGTGCGGCAAGTCTCGGCCTGGTCGCCGCACTCGGCTTCATGTTGCTGGTATCCCTGGTGGCGAGCGCCGCGATCTCGGCTCTGGGCAACACGATCAGCGCTCAATTGCCGTTCGGCGAATTTGTTCTGAGCGCGATCAACACCCTGATATCCTTTTCCCTGATCTCCGTGATGTTTGCCGCTATCTACAAAGTCTTGCCGGATCGTGCCTTGGAGTGGCGGGATGTCGGGATCGGTGCTGTCGTGACCGCCGCACTGTTCACATTGGGCAAGTCGCTTATCGGCTGGTATATCGGCACAAGTGCGATCGCATCGTCATATGGCGCGGCCGGAGGGCTGCTCGTCATACTGCTCTGGGTCTACTATTCATCAGAAATCTTTCTGTTCGGCGCAGAGTTGACCCGTGCCTATTCCGTTCGACATGGCAGCAGGTCCGACCTGAACGGGCTGGTTCAAAATGCGTCCACTCAAACTGTTTCAATTCGCCAAAAGGCCAGATCTTCGGGCGCCGTTGCGTTGTTGGCGGTGGCGTGCGTGAGCGCAGTGATGACAGCCTTTCTGCTGGGGCCTCGTCGCCCATAGCGTCCAGATGGACAGACCATGCGTGGTGATGGTGCGCAGCTCCCGCATGCCGCATTGCCGCGCCGATGATTGTCGGCGGATGAATGTCTGGCGCCCGAGAAATTCCCGAGAACCAAAGGAGAGATCGCACGTTGCCCTAGCCAACCCCTTTGACAGGAGCACACCATGCCCGACCGAAACCTTGCCGAAATTGCCGAGAAGATGCGCGACATCGATGTCGCCATGCTGTCCACCCATTCCGAAGGCGGCGCCATCGCCGGCCGGCCGATGAGCAATAACCAGGACGTCGATTATGACGGCTCGTCCTACTACTTCACCTGGGAGAAGTCTGAGGTAGTGGCCGAGATCGAGCGCGACGCCAACGTCTCGCTGGCCTTCAAGGGCGACGATGGTTTCTGGGTTGCCGTCGAGGGCAAGGCCGAGATCATCCGCGACAAGGCCGCCTTCGAGGAACACTGGAACGAGGACATCGACGAGTGGTTCGAGCAGGGCACCGACACGCCCGGGCTGGCCATGATCAAGGTCGAGGCCACGCGCGCCCATTACTGGGACGGCGAGGACGAAGGTGAGGTGACACTGCAGGCGTGAGGCCGCCGCTTACCCTTCTCCCGCACGGGAGAAGGGACGCTGCGGGGGCAACCTCACCGCTTCTGCCGCGTTGGGCCTTCGAGGGCACCGACATGGAGAGTATCATGAGACCGCATCTTGCCATCGCCATGCTGGCCCTTGTGGCCGGCGCGCCTTCGGCCTTCGCCCAGCAGGCGGCGCCGTCCACCGGCGTGCCGCCCGTGTCGGAGAACAAGGTCGACACCGACACCTTCACCAGGACATTGGTCAGCGCCAACCGCTTCGAGATCGAGAGCAGCAAGCTGGCCTTGAAGAAGGGCGTTGCGGCCGATGTGAAGGTTTTCGCCGCGCTGATGGTCAAGGACCACACCAAGGCCGGCCAGGATTTCAAGGCCGCGCTGGAAACGAGCCAGACCACGGCTTCCGTAACGCCCGAAGGTCCGCCGCTGCTGCCGAACGACCAGGCGATGCTCGACCAGCTCGAGGCGCTGGACGGTGACGCCTTCCAGGCCAAATACATCACCTTGCAGACACAGGCGCACAAGCAGGCGGTAGCGATGTTCTCCACCTACGCCCAGTCCGGCGACGACCCGGCGCTGAAGGAGTTTGCCAAGAAGACGCTGGCGACGCTGAAGATGCATGAGATGCATGTCAGGGATTTGGCGGCGGTGCATTAGGGGATCGCGGGTTGACCGTGTGCCGAGACTGGCTGAGCCATCCCTCGCTTCGTCATCCACGGGCGGCGCAGACCCGAGGATCCATGCCGGGACTCCTGTGCGTTGCAGCGGTGCAGAATTCTGCGCCGCTGTGCCTCTCGTGGATGTCGCGGCATGGATCCCAGGGTCTCCGCGACGCCGCTCCGCGGCTGCTACGCCCTAGGATGACGAAGCTGGGGGCGCTTCGGCCAATCTCCGACGGCTGCAATAGCCTGGCAACCCGCTGCCGCAAAGTGGCTCTGTGCCGGCGCCCGCAGTGCCATAGACTTCCCCCACTAATCCACGGGAGCACCCATGCCCAAGATCGACCTCGCATCCGTCCCCGTCCGCCAAGGTTCCGGTTACCCCGCGCCCTTCGATGCCGCTTGCGCCACCCGTACCCGCCGGCGCCTCGGCGATGCCGGCGGCCTCAGCGATTTCGGCGTCAATTTGATGACACTCCCGCCCGGGGGCTGGTCGAGCCAGCGCCACTGGCACAGCCATGAGGATGAACTCGTCTATGTGCTGGAAGGCGAGTTGACGCTGGTTGAGGATGGCGGCGAGACGCTGCTCAAGGCGGGCGACAGTGCTGCCTTCGCCAAGAACAGCGGCAACGGCCATCACATGATCAACCGGTCGTCGGTTACAGCCCGCTACCTCGAGGTCGGCTCGCGCAACCCGGACGATGTCATCACGTGCTCCGACATCGACATGATGAGCCCGAGTTCGGATGGGCGGTTTTTGCACAAGGACGGCACGCCGTATCCGGGGCAGGGGTGAGCGCTGGACCATGCATCGGCGCTGGCGTTCGGCCGGTGGCCGGATAAGCTGCCCCGCAAACCCCTGGGGAGAATGCCATGAAGAAGGAAGTTGTCGAAGTGCCGGTGCTGTCGGCGGCCGTGCGGGCGCTCGGCGTGCCGCTCTCGCTGGTGACCAGGGGCGCGGGGCTGGTCTTCGTGTCTGGCACGCCGCCGCTCGATATCTCGACCGGCAGGCTGGTCAAGGGCGACATCGAGGTGCAGACCGAGGCCTCGCTCCAGGCGCTGAAACATTGCCTGGAAGCGGCGGGTACCTCGCTGGAAAACGTGGTGATGGTGCGCGTCTATGCCGTCAATTCCGGCTTCTACAACGCCATCAACCGGGTCTATGCCAGGCATTTTCCCGAAAACCCGCCGTCGCGGACCTTCGTGCCGGTGGCGTCATGGCCGATGGAGTTCGACATCGAGATCGAGTGCGTGGCGGTGGCGTGAACCCTGGACCATGCCTCGGCGCTGGCGTTTGGCCGGTAGCGCTATAAGCTCCCCCGCAAACGGAGAGATTGCCATGAAGAAGGAAGTCATCGAAGTGCCGGTCATGTCGGACAAGGTGCGGGCCCTCGGCCTGCCCTGTTCGACGGCGGTGAAGGCCAACGGCTTCGTGTTCATCTCGGCGACGCCGCCGGTGGACATGGTGACCGGCGAGATGGTGCGCGGCGACATCGAGGTGCAGACCGAGGCGTCGCTGAAGGCGCTGAAACATTGCCTGGAGGCGGCCGGCACCTCGCTGGAAAACGTGGTGATGGTGCGCATCTACGCCGTCAATTCCGGCTTCTACAACGCCATCAACCGGGTTTACGCGAAGTATTTCAACGTCAACCCGCCGGCGCGGAGTTTTGTGCCGGTGGCGTCTTGGCCGATGGAGTTTGATATCGAGATTGAGTGTGTGGCGGTGGCTTGAGAACCGCAAGTCCCCTCCTATTTTCTCGGAGAACTGTGTGCCCTTGTCGCCATTGGATGCACTTCGCCATAGGCGTCCGACCAATCAAGCGGCAGGCGCAGCCTCTTCCGGGGCGTCTGTCGCCTTTGGAATGACAGCGAGCTCTGCATCTGGCAGCCGTCCAAACTTTTTCTGCCATTGTATTAACTGCCAAGTGTGGGCTCTGGCACTGTCCAGTGGGCTTCGTGCTGCTATAATTTGGAGCGCATCGGCTGCACGGGACATGATTTCTATAGCGATATTGGTCGGGTTTGAGACATTGAGATAGTCCGTGAGGCCTTCGCGTATTTTCCTAAGCTCTTCGTTGCGATGGCTCGTGAGCACCCGCACGTATTCCTCTACCGGTAGTTTTGCCAATTGCGCCGCAATATCCGAACCGAATCCGGCCTCTTTCAAACCCAAGAAAAGCGCATCATTGGAGAGATCAGGCTTCACGCCCTCTCTAGCTTTCATTACCCTTGCAAGAATGTCCTTAGGCAGTTCCATGCCAAAGCGGAAAAGGCGCTCAACGTCAAAAGCGCTCACATCGCCATCGTGCGCCATTTCATAAAGGTCAAAAACCTTTTTCGCCTCTTCCTGGTGCCCAATCCTGCCAAACAAGTCGATGAGCTGCGATGTTGTGCCTAGGGAATAAAACTGCGCGTTGGCCTCAAAGCACTCCATAAGCTCAGCGACTAATTCCTCTCCATTGTCATCGAACGAGTTGCGATATGAATCCCATGCCTTTTCCAGCTTGGCATTCGCCTCGGCGGACTGCTCGATTTTGTTGAGTTCGGTCGCATAAACAGCCACCACGTCCGGATCGAAATACCCATTGATAATACCGTCCATTAGGACAAGGTCGAAATCGTCAGTATGGGTGAAGCCATATTGCCTTAGTTTCGGCTCCCATTTTTCCCGCAGCTTGGCAACCTCTTCGTTCGGGGGCTGCGTTGCGAAGGAATACTCTCCAATCGCCTTTAAAAAATTCAGGGTCGGTGCCATCTCAGGCTGGTAGTTACACCATCCAAATAGCACCAGTGATTTCGTTACCGCCCTCAACACGCCAGGCTTATAGTCTTCGAGCATCGGAGCTATATCGCTTACGATGCTATAAATCTTCTGAATGACGCGGATATTGTCGATTCCGAGCAGGATGGTTTGCTCGCGAACTTCGTCTGTTGGAATTGGAGCAGCTTTCAGGTTATCGAGAGCAGTCGCAGCAGATTCACTTGCGGAGGGTATGAAGCGCAGGTTGAGGTCGACGACCTTTTCAAGGAATCCCTCGAACTGTGGGCGATCATCCAGTCGCTCGTCATTCAAAAGAAGGGCTACTTTGCAATGACGCTCCTCCGTCAACTGCGAAATTAGCCCAAGAACGTCCCCGCTCCGCAAGTGCTCTCCCTTGCGTTCAAGGTCGTCTATGCAAATGAGGCGATTGCGAATAAGCAGTGTCATTAGCGATGCAGCGGCACCATAGTAGCCATCGCCTAAGAAACCGCCGAACCGGCCAGCTAACTTCTTTACAAGCGTCACACCGTCTTCGTAGGCAGCGGTAAGGTTGGTCGCATCGAAAGGCTGGCCTATCCGTTCTCGCTTGATCGTCTGGGTCGCAATGTGGCGCTGCACTTCCTCGATGCTGTTCAGCCCAAAGAGAGACACATAGGCATATTTTTCTAAACCTATACCGCCCTTGACCTTTGCAGCTTTCTCCAGCTCATCGTTCCAAGTGTAGGTCTTGCCCGTGCCCCAATTGCCTCGGATGCAGAGCACTCCTGGGTCGTCTGTTTTCAGGAATTCTGCAACCTTCTGGCGCACCAGTTTCGTTGACATGTGCCCACCCCAAGACTCAGAGCATCACCGTAACTTGAATCTTGGCTGTGTCACTTCCTCGTTTTAATTTAGCGCAGCTGTTGAAACATTATCGACGTCGCGGCAACGAGGGGACATGTTACAGGTTGATCCGTTTTTGATTTATAGATTTCCAGAGTTGACGTGAATGCGAGCGGGTCAACCGATCAAGCACCATTTCTTGCCGGTCTTCTACTTGAAACGCTGGGCTCAAACTGATGGTCGGCTGATCGAATTCAGTAAGCCTTTCGGCAATCAGGTGAAGCCTAAGCGAGTTCACCCAGAGGGCACGGGTTACATATCGAGGCTTTACGCCATTCAAGGTCTGCCTGACGAAGTCGCGCATGAGATGGAGCGCGAGTTTCTCTCCCCAATCGATAGCAAGGCTGCTGATGCGCTTCAGACCATGCTTAACGGTGGAGAATTCTCGGTTGCACAACGCCTCGCTTGGTCGGGTTTTCTTGCCACGCTTTTGTCGCGAATGCCCTCGGATATTAGAATGCTGCGCGAAAACATCACAGAGCTATCTTCGACGATCGCCCCAGGTTTTGAGAATATCTTTCAGGCACTAAAGCGCGAAAATGAGGCTCGAACTTTCGAGCAAATGACTGACGAATTCCTAGCGAAAGCTGCGCCTCGTGCCATTAGGCACGCAAAAAATTTGATGTCGAACGAAAGATTGATATCTGGATTGGCAGCGATGGAGTGGTCAGTGTTGACAGTGGATAGAGCTGTCCACGAGCTCCTGACGTCGGATCGACCGGTAATCTATACCAACGTACTCGGGAGTGCAGAATCACACGTCATCGTGCCAATTGGGCCGCGAAAGCTATTCGTTGGGGTCAACGACCGAGCTCTTATTGAAAAGATTAAGCGTATTGGGGAAGACAAGCTGGTTAGCGCCACAAACGCTGCTGTTGTCGGTGCCGCCGACAAGTTGGTCTACGGCAGGTCCGATAGCCAAATCCGTTTCGTCCAAAATCGTATGGGCGAGGCTCAAGTTCCTTCACTCATCGAACGGATGAGGGTTTTGCAAAGGTCTCGTTACGATGACGTCTTAAGACTTTTACGTGAATTGCCAATTCCAGTTCAAAATGAGCCTGAGTAGCCGCTGCCCCTCATCTGCCTGCCGGCACCTTCTCCCCGTTGAACGGGGAGAAGGGAGCTAGTCGCCTAAGCAAAATACTCCTGCAGCGGCCTGACCTCCAGGCTCCCTGCCTTCAGCGCTGCAATCGCCTCGGCAACCGCCGCCGCACCCGACAGCGTCGTGTAATACGGCACTTTCTGCATCAGTGTGGCACGCCGCAGCGATTTCGAATCCGACACCGCCTTCTGGCCGTCCGTCGTGTTGAACACGATCTGCACCTGGCGGTTGCGGATCGCGTCTTCGATGTGGGGGCGGCCTTCCAGCACCTTGTTGATCTTCTCGGCCACGACGCCGTTTTCGGCGAGGAAGCGCTGCGTGCCTGAGGTGGCCAGCACCTTGAAGCCGAGGCCGGCCAGGCGCTTGACCGCCGGCAAGATGCCCTTCTTGTCCTCGTCACGCACCGAGACGAACAGCGTGCCCGCGCGGGGGAGATCAACACCCGCGCCGAGCTGGCTCTTGGCGAAGGCGAGCGCGAAATCGCGGTCGAGGCCCATGACTTCGCCGGTCGAGCGCATTTCCGGGCCGAGCAATATGTCGACGCCGGGGAAGCGGGCGAAGGGGAAGACGGCTTCCTTGACCGCGATGTGGCCGGGGTTGCGCGCATCCGGCATGGCGCCGTAATGGGCGAAGGCGTCTTCCAGCGTCTCCCCGGCCATGATGCGGGCCGCGATCTTGGCTATGGGACGGCCGATGGTCTTGGCGACGAAAGGCACGGTTCTTGACGCGCGCGGGTTGACCTCCAGCACATAGACCGTGCCGTCCTTGATCGCGTACTGCACGTTCATCAGCCCGCCGACATTGAGCGCGCGGGCAAGCGCCGCCGTCTGGCGCTCCAGCTCGTCGACCAGTTCCGAAGGCAGCGAGTGAACGGGGAGCGAGCAGGCCGAGTCGCCCGAGTGGATGCCGGCTTCCTCGATGTGCTCCAGAATGCCGGAGACGAAGGTCGCCTTGCCGTCGCAGAGGCAGTCGACGTCGACCTCGATGGCGCCTGACAGATAGGTGTCGAACAGCAGCGGGTTCTTGCCCAGGAGCGTGTTGATCTGGCCGGTCTTGTCGTTGGGGTATTTCTGCTTGATGTCCTCCGGCACCAGGCCGGGCACGGTGTCGAGCAGATAGGATTGCAGCATGCCCTCGTCATGGATGATCTGCATGGCGCGGCCGCCGAGCACATAGGAGGGACGCACCACCAAGGGGAAGCCGAGTTCGCCGGCGACGAGGCGGGCCTGCTCGACCGAATAGGCGATGCCGTTCTTCGGCTGGCTGAGGTTGAGCTTGTGCAACAGCTTCTGGAAACGGTCGCGGTCCTCCGCCAGATCGATCATGTCGGGCGAGGTGCCGAGGATCGGGATGCCGGCCTTCTCCAGCGCGTCGGCGAGCTTCAGCGGCGTCTGGCCGCCGAACTGGACGATGACGCCGACCAGTTCGCCCGACGCCTGCTCGGCGCGCAGGATCTCCAGCACGTCCTCCGCCGTCAACGGCTCGAAATAGAGCCGGTCCGACGTGTCGTAGTCGGTCGAGACCGTCTCCGGGTTGCAGTTGATCATGATCGCTTCATAGCCGGCGTCGCGCAGCGCGAAGGCGGCATGGCAGCAGCAATAGTCGAACTCGATGCCCTGGCCGATGCGGTTCGGGCCGCCGCCGAGGATGACGACCTTCTTGCGCGACGAGACCTGGGCCTCGTTGGCGAGCGCGCCGGCGAAGGGCACTTCATAGGTCGAGTACATGTAGGCGGTGGGCGAGGCGAACTCGGCCGCGCAGGTGTCTATGCGTTTGTAAACCGGATGAACGTCGAGCTTTTCGCGAATCTTCTGAACGACTTCCGCGTCGGTCTTCGTCAGCGAGGCGAGGCGGGCATCGGAGAAGCCCATCGCCTTCAGCATGCGCAGATTGACGGCATCCTGCGGGATGCCGTGTTCGCGGATGCGCGCTTCCATGGCGAGGATGCCGGCGATCTGTTCGAGGAACCACGGGTCGATCTTGCACATGGCGTGCACGTCTTCCAGCGAGGTGCCCATGCGGATCGCCTGCGCCACCATGCGCAGCCGGTCGGGCGTCGGCGTGCCGAGTGCGGCGCGGATGGCGTTGCGGTCGTCGGCATGGTTGGCAACTGCCGCCCCGTGGCCGAGGCCGGGGATCTCGATCTCGTCGAGGCCGGTCAGGCCGGTTTCGAGGCCACGCAAGGCCTTCTGCAGCGATTCCTGAAAAGTGCGGCCGATGGCCATCACTTCGCCGACCGACTTCATGGCGGTGGTCAGCACCGGCTCGGCGCCGGGGAATTTCTCGAAGGCGAAGCGCGGGATTTTTGTGACGACATAATCGATCGACGGCTCGAAGGAGGCGGGCGTGGCGCCGCCGGTGATGTCGTTCTCCAGCTCGTCCAGCGTGTAGCCGACGGCGAGCTTGGCGGCGATCTTGGCGATGGGGAAACCGGTCGCCTTCGAGGCCAGGGCGGAAGAGCGCGAGACGCGCGGGTTCATCTCGATGACGACAAGGCGGCCATCGGCCGGGTTGACGGCGAACTGCACGTTGGAGCCGCCGGTCTCGACGCCGATCTCGCGCAGCACCGCGATCGAGGCGTTGCGCATCATCTGATACTCTTTGTCGGTGAGCGTCAGGGCAGGGGCGACGGTGATCGAGTCGCCCGTATGCACGCCCATCGGGTCGATGTTCTCGATCGAGCAGACGATGATGCAATTGTCCGCCTTGTCGCGGACGACCTCCATCTCATACTCCTTCCAGCCGAGCACGCTTTCCTCGATCAGCACTTCGGTGGTCGGCGAGGCGTCGAGGCCGGACTGGACGATCTCGTAGAATTCGGCCCTGTTGTAGGCGATGCCGCCGCCGGTGCCGCCCATGGTGAAGGAGGGGCGGATGATGGCGGGCAGGCCGACATGGTCGAGCGCCTGGGCGGCGATCGCCATGGCGTGGCTGATGTAGCGCTGCTTGCGGTCGCCTTCGCCGAGGTTCCAGCGGGTTTCCAGCGCGTCGAGCGCGGCGTCGAGATTGTCCGGCTTCTCGGCCTTCAGGGCGGCGCGCTCGGCCTCATGCGTCTTGCGGTCGGCGTTCTTGACGTCGGTGGCGTTGGCCAGCATCGACTTCGGCGTTTCCAGGCCGATCTTGCCCATCGCCTCGCGGAACAGCGCGCGGTCCTCGGCCTTGTCGATGGCCGTGGCGTCGGCGCCGATCATCTCGACATTGTAGCGCTCGAGCACGCCCATGCGGCGCAGCGACAGCGCGGTGTTGAGCGCGGTCTGGCCGCCCATGGTCGGCAGCAGCGCGTCGGGCCGCTCCTTGGCGATGATCTTGGCGACCACCTCGGGCGTGATCGGCTCGATATAGGTGGCGTCGGCCAGTTCCGGATCGGTCATGATGGTGGCCGGGTTGGAATTGACCAGGATGACGCGGAAACCTTCCTCCTTCAGCGCCTTGCAGGCCTGGGTGCCGGAATAGTCGAACTCGCAGGCCTGGCCAATGACGATGGGGCCGGCCCCGATGATCAGGATCGACTTGATGTCAGTGCGTCTTGGCATGGCGAAGTTCCGTTTGGCGGGCGGCTTGCACAAAAAACCGGGACGGGAAGACCCGGCCGGTTGTGCTCGCGATTCTGGTATCAGGCTAGGTGGGCCTTATAGGGAAGAGTTTTGGCGGATGTAACCCCGAAAATGCGAAGAAGGCAGTAGGGATTGGGCAATAGACAGCAGGGGAGCTTCAAGCGCCTCGAGCGTATGCCCCTACTGCCTATTCCCTACTGCCTACTGCCTAATCCCTAGTCTCCAAACGCCACCGTGTCCGTGATCTCGAAGCGTTCGGAGACGCCGATGCGGATCAGGTTCAGGCTGCCCTCGCGTGTGTAGCGGAATTCGCTGTGTCCGTTCGAGCCGGCCGGCAGGCGGGCGTCGAAGGAGATGACGCGGCTGCCGCCGTCGGGCCAGATCACGATGATGTCGGCCTTGTCGGCGCCCTTGTGCACGACGGTCGCCGCGCAGCGCTCCATCGGCTGGCCGAAATAGCGGGAGCAGGGGATCTCGAGGCCACCGCCAGAGGCAAGGGCGGCGGGCCGCGGCGGCAGTTCGGCAACGGTCTGCGTGTCGAGAGCGGGCGCGGCATCGGCGGATTCCGGCCGCGGCGTGGGAACGGGAGCGGATCCCGCCGCCGAGCCGCTGTCCGCCGTACCGGCATCGCCGTCGGGGGCCGGGATTATTTCCCCGGTCGACGGCGTTTCACTCGCCGCCAGGGCCAGGCCGTAGGCATCCTGCATGGCGATGGTGGCGGCGGATTTCACCTGAGCTTCGGGGGCCACGGGTTGGGCCACGCCGCCCAGCCTTGCCGTCAGGTCGGGCGGCGCCGTGACGCTGCTGGATACCTGGGCGGCGGTTGCTGTCGCCGCGGCTGGGTCGCCGGCGGCGGGCATGGCCGCATCGGGAGCGGCTGGCGGTGCATCCGCTGCCTGGTCGGGGCTGGGCACGGTTGCCGGGTTGACGGGAACGAGGTAGCGCGCGGGCGCCCAGCCGGTGGCTTTGGGATTGTCCGATACAACCTTGCACCATGGGTGCCCGTCAATGTCGTTGCAGCCAAGGTTCCTGACGCTTGCCCCGGCAGCCAGGCGGGTTTCGGTCTTGCCGATCGCCGATGGCTTGGCGCGGATATTGAGCAGGTCGTCGGGGGCGAGGCCGGTGACGATGGAGATGAACGGCGCCTCTTCGGCCTGGGCAGGCACGACAGCCGGCCACGCCGCCATCAGCAACGGAGCCGCAATCAGCGCATGCAAACTTTTTCGGAGCGTAACTGTGCGCCTCTTCATTTGGCCGTGCGCCGATACTCAAATCACCATGCCGTGGCGGTTCCGCCGCGTACCCGGCCGGTTTTATAAGGGACGAAGCGCCGCCATGTAAGTCCGAAAATTCAAACGAGCCATGGTGCTGGTCCGGCGGGAGGAGCCCCGCCGTTGCTTCCAAAGCCTCAGCGGCGGTGTGGATTCATGGGTCAGGATCGCGGATTTGGCCGTTGAGGGATGCTTACGGCATGAAGCCGGTCCTGAGCGCGTGAGCCCATTCCGGGCGTCCCGCCTGTTCGGCCTGTCGCGCCGCCGCTTCATGGTCATAGTCGACGGCGATGGCCTCGAAACGGTCGGGCCGGCCTTCGCCGCCCAATGTGACGATGCCGTAGCGCGCATGCGGCGAGCCCTGTTCGGAAACATGCGCGGGCGGGGTGGAATCATCATAGGCGGGGCAGCCGATGCTGCCTGGATTGAAGATGACGGGACCGCCGGGGACGCGGATCAGCTCCGGGCGGTGGCTGTGGCCGCAGAGCGCGATGCGGCAGGCGGGGTCGAGTGTCTTCAGCCGCCGCCGGATCGCCGCCAGCGGCGCGCGCACCAGTTGGCCATCGACGATCGCGTCGAGCAGATATTTCTCGTCATGGTCGGGCCGGGCGTGGAAGGCGACAATGCCTGGCGCGATCTCCAGCGTCAGCGGCTGGGCGAAGAGAACCTGGCGCTGCGCCTCGGTCAGCCGCTCCTTTGCGTAGACGTCGGACGCCCACATGGTCTCGTCCGCGGGATCGGCGGCGACGCGGCGGTCGTGGTTGCCGCGCACCGTCGGCAGCTTCAGCGCCTCAAGCCGGGCAAACGTCTCGCGAGGCCAGAGCGGGCCGGAAACGCTGTCGCCGAGATTGACGGCGAGATCAGCGCCGCCACGCCGGCGCAGATCCTCCAGCACGGCGTCCAGCGCCAGGACGTTGCCATGGATATCGGCGAGGACGGCAATGCGCATGGGGAGGCTCCGGTGGTGAGGCAGCGTTTCCTCTTCCTCGCGGATCGGGAAAGAGGTGGCCGCGAAGCGGCCGCAATGGGCGCTTCCTTGCGTTGGCAGTTAACGCCGCGTCGTGATTCAGGCCGGTACTTCGAGGTCGTGGCCGCCGACCGCCGGCAGTGCCGGGTCGTCCACGGCCGCGGCGATGACGCTGTCGAGCAGGCCGGGGAAGCGGGCGTCGAGGTCGGCGCGGCGCAGCGTGATCATGCGGTTGGTGCCGGCCACTTCGGCGCGGGTGACGCCGGCCTCGCGCAGCTTGGCAAGGTGGTAACTGAGGTTGGTCTTGGAGGCGAGGTCGAGGAACTGGCTGCAGTTCAGCGGCACGCCTTCCTTGCTGGCGAGATAGCGCACGATAGCCAGCCGCGTCGGGTCTCCGAGCACGCCAAGCACGATGGGCAGGCTGATCTGGTCCGTATTGGGGTGTGGCAAGGTCATGGCTGGAACCTAAGCACAGTTCGGGCCGATTTCAACGCGTCTGTCCCGCCGTGGCCGTGCACAGTGTTTCTCCGTCCTGGGATCCGTGCTGACACAGGGCTGTCAGGATGGTTCAGCTATTTTCCCCTGGCTTCATTGACATCATGGCCTGTTATGTCCAATTGTTCAATAACTTTTGAACTAAGGACACCTGCCATGGACAAGCGGCTCTTCTGGCTCGCGCTCGGATCGTTCACGATCTCGACCGAAGGCTTCGTCATCTCCAGCCTTCTGCCCGACATCGCCAGGGATGCCGGCATTTCCATCCCGCTCGCCGGCTCGCTGATCACCGCCTTCGCGCTCGCCTATGCGGTCGGAACGCCGATCCTGGCGACGCTGACCGGCGAATGGGACCGGCGCCGCGTCATCCTGTGGACGCTGGTGTTCTTCGTCATCGGCAACGTTGTTGCCGCCTTGAGCTCATCCTTCGAAGTGCTGTTGGCGGCGCGCATCATCATGGCGCTGTCCTCCGGCCTGTTCGCCGCGACCGCGCAGGGCACGGCGGTGGCGCTGGTCGATGACCATCACCGGGCGCGTGCCATCGCCGTCGTCGTCGGCGGCACCACCGTGGCCGTCGCCGTCGGCGCGCCGCTTGGCGCGCTGGTCGCGGCGGTCGCCGGCTGGCGCGGCACCTTCTATGCCATTGCCGGGCTTGGCGCGCTCGCCGGCGCCATCCTGTGGTACCGGCTGCCGCGCGGTATCGTCGGTACCAGGCTGCCGCTCAGGCGCCGGCTGGCGGCGGCGATGCGGCCCGGCGTGATGCCGATCCTTGTGACGACATTGCTGGCGCTGACCGGCGCCTTCACCGTCTTTGCCTATGTCGCGCCGCTTGCCATCGAGGGCGCCGGGCTCAGCCAGATCGCGCTGCCCGGCATGCTGCTCGCCTTCGGCGTCGGCGCGGTCATCGGCAACATCGCCGGCGGCCAGGCGGCGGACCGCTTTGGCGCCACCCGCACCGTAGGCTGGTCGCTGGCGCTGAGCGCGGCCATGCTGGTGATGCTGTCGGTCGTGCCGACCTTCCTGCCGCAGCATATTGCCGGCCCGGCGCTCATGGCGATGATGGTGCCGTGGGGCATCGTCGGCTGGGCTTTCCCGCCGGCGCAGGCCAGCCGCATCATCAAGCTGGCGCCCGACGCGGCCCCGATCGTGCTGTCGCTCAACGGTTCGGCGCTCTATCTCGGCGTGGCGCTGGGCGCGGTGGTTGGCGGTGGCGTGCTGCGCTACGGCGCGCCGGCCGACCTCGGCCTGGTCGCCGCCGCCTTCCCGTTGATCGGGCTCGGCATCGTGCTGGCCGGCCGCTGGGTGGCACGGCCGGTCGCGATGCCGGCTGAGTAGAACCTGTCTTGAACCCGCCGGCCAGCTCAGCTGGCTGGCGGAAAATCAAAATCCAGCGCGGAAACATCATCCAGCGCCGCGCGCAACTTCGCTGCCTTCTCCTTGCCGACCATGTCTTCGAAACGCTGCTGGGCCACCCGCCACAGCTTCATCGCCTCATCGAGCTTGACCAACCCTTGAGGCGTCAGCCGCACCCGCTTGATGCGGCGGTCGGCCGGATCGGCGAAGGTCTCGACATAGCCGTCGCGGATCAGCGGCTTCAGCGTGTGGCCGAGCGCCGACAGATCCATGATCAGGGCAGACGCAATGGCGCCCATCGCCGGTTCGTTGGAGATGTGGATCTGATAGAGCAGGCCCTGCTGCGTGGCTTTCAGGCCCGAGGGCGCCAGTACATCATCGTAGTACTGGCCAATCTTGCGCGTCGCGCGACGCAGCATGGCGTTGTTGCAGAGCGACAGTCCGGGCAGGGCCTCTTTCGACATGACGGTTCCCTCGGCGGCGCGGACATGATGTCCGGCTGCCGCCTGACAAATAATCCCGGATGCGCTCATTGACAAGATAGTGGCATATGCCTATTTTACCGATAGTGGCATATACCACTAAATCAATCAGGCGGCTTGCCGGCAAGGTGAGGGCTGACGTCCACGGTGCCGGCGACAAGGTCGAAGCGAACAGTTCGAGACAGAAGGACAGGACAATGAGTGGACAGGCAAACAAGGGCACGGCGGTCGTCACCGGCGCCTCATCGGGCATCGGCGCGGTCTATGCGGACCGGCTGGCCGGGCAGGGTTACGACCTGGTTCTGGTGGCGCGGCGCGCCGACCGGCTCGAGGAACTGGCTGAGAAACTGCGCTACGCCTACGATCGCAAGGTCAGCTTCATCACAGCCGATCTGTCCGATGACGAGGACGTGCGCCGTGTAGAGCGGCTGATATCGGCCGACGACAGCGTGACGCTGCTCGTCAACAATGCCGGCCTTGGCGGCCAGCAGGTGGTGGCGACGGCCGACGCCGACGCGGCCGAACGCATGATCAAGGTCAATGTCATCGCCTTGACCCGTTTGACCCGTGCCGTGCTGCCGGGTCTTCTGGCTCGCAACCGCGGCGCCATCGTCAATATCGCCTCGGTGCTTGCCTATGAGACCTCGTTCGGCGGCATCTACAGCGGCACCAAGGCCTATGTCGTTAACTTCACCGAGGCCCTGCACCGCGAGGTCGCGGGCACCAATGTGAAGGTGCAGGTGGTGCTGCCGGGCGCGACCCGGACCGATTTCTGGGAACTTGCCGGCAGCGATATCGACCAGCTTCCGAAGGAAATCGTCATGTCCGCCGACGATATGGTGGATGCGGCGCTTGTCGGCCTGGCCAGGGGCGAAGCCGTCACCGTGCCCGCTCTTGCCGACGCCGGCAAGCTGGACACTTTCCTTGGTGCCCGGCAAGCCTTCTACGGCAGCCTGCACGCCGGCAAGCCGGCCGCCCGCTACGCGGCTTGAGGCAGCAAGGCTTGGGTTCCTCGCTCCCATTCTATGGGGGCGAGGAACTGGGCCATCGCCTCACGCCGACCGCCACATCGGGATGATCGACGCCGCCAGCACCAGCGCCAGCACGATGTTGAGCGCGCGCCATTGCCACTCGGTCTTGAGCAGCCGTGCCAGCACCATGCCGGCGAGGCACCAGACGGACAGCGAGATGGCGGCGGTGAGGCCGAAGGTCGAGCCGAGCAGCAGGGCAAGCTGTCCCGGGCCGTCGGCCAAGGCGGCGAACGAGGCCGCCGCACCCAGCCCCATCGCCCAGCCCTTGGGATTCATCCACTGGATGCCGGCGCCGCCCAGGAAGCTGTTCGGCCTGGCCATGCTCACGTCGAGATTGGGCGGCCCGGCGCGACCGATCTTGACCGCCAGCCAAAGAAGATAGAGCGAGCCGGCGATCTTCATCGCCAGTTGCAGCGCAGGGACCGCAAGCAGCAGGCCGGCGAGCCCAGCGGCGGCTGCGCCTGTCACGGTGGCGAGGCCGGCGGCACTGCCGATCATCAGCGGAACGGACCGGCGAAAACCGAACTGCGCCCCCGAGGCAGTCGACAAGGTTGTGGCGATACCAGGCGTGGCCGTGGCCACGAAGGCAAACAGGATGAGCGGCAGGATGGGCTGGAGCATGGGGCGTCCTTCTCGGAGGCCCCATGGTAGGCTTGGGCCGGCATCAGTAAATGCAATGTTTGTGATATCAGGCATTAGCATCTACAATGCCGATATGATCCGCAATCTCGATACGGCGCTGATGCGCACTTTCGTCACCGTCGCCGACAAGGCCAGCATGACGGCGGCCGCCAATGTGCTGCACCTGACGCAGGGCGCCGTCAGCCAGCAGGTGAAGCGGCTGGAGGAGACGCTCGGCTGCAGCCTGTTTGAGCGCGACCGGCGCGGCCTGCGCCTGACGCGGTCGGGCGAGCGGCTGTTCGACAAGGCCAGGCGCCTGCTCAGCCTCAACGACGAGATCTGGGCGGAGATGGCGGGCTCCGCGGTCGCCGGGCAGGTGCGGCTCGGCGTGCCCTACGATCTGGTCGGAACCTTGCTCGCGCCGGTGCTGAAGGCCTATGCCGAGACCTATCCGCAGGTCGAGATCTCGCTGGTCTGCGCCTCGTCGCCGGAACTGGCGTCAGCGCTCGCGGCCGGAACCATCCACCTTGCGGTGATCGAGGAGCGGGTCGGCCCGACATCAGGCGAATGCCTGGCCATCGACCGCTTGGTCTGGGTCGGCGCCAGAGGCGGCACTGCGCGCGCCAAGCGGCCGCTGCCGGTGTCGATCGTCGCCGACACCTGCGCCTTCCGGCCGGTGGTGCTGGCGGCGCTCAACGAGCATGGGCTGGAATGGCGCACTGTGTTCGAGAACGGCAATATCGACGCGACGACGGCGACGGTGCGCTCCGACCTTGCCGTCACCACGTGGCTCGCTTCGACCGTGCCGGCCGATCTCGACATCCTGCCGTTCGAGGCCGGCCTGCCGCCGCTGCCGAATTTTTCGATCAACCTGCATGTGCCAAGGCACGGCGTCGGGCCGGCGGCGCAGGAATTCGCGCGGCATATACGCGATGGACTGGCGCGCCGGCCTGTCGCGGCGTGAGACCAAGCAGCACTAGGTTTCCTCGCCCCCGTCGATCGGGGAAGAGGAAAGGTGCCAACGCCGGGTCCCGCTATTTCCAGTTCCTGCGCCGCTCGAGCTCGGCGTCGGACGGCTCCCCGGTGACAAAGGAGCCGACCTCGATTTCGCCTGATCGTTCGTAGGTCGCGATGATGACGCCGGTGCTGGAGGTCTGCGACTTGGCAAGCCTGAAGGCGGCCGGCATGGCGTCATCGCCGAACAGCCGTTTGCCCTTGCCCAGCAGCAGCGGGAAGATCATCAGCCGGATTTCGTCGATCAGCCCGTTGGCGAGCAAGGTCTGGATCAGGTTGCCCGATCCCTGGATGAGGAGGTCAGGTCCATCCTCCTGCTTGAGGCGGCGCAGTGTCGCGACGATGTCGGGCCCAAGCGATTGCGTGTTCTGCCAAATGAGGGTGTCAGGCCGATGCGTCGCCACATATTTGGTCGCCGGGTTGAATGCATCCGCAATCGGATCTTTCTGATACGGCCAGTACGCGGCGAAGATGTCATAGGTCCTGCGGCCGAGCAGCAGGGCGAAGGGTTTGGAGAAGAGTTCCTCCATTGCCGCGCCTCCCACCTCGTCGAAGTAATGGAAGGTCCAGCCGCCGAACTTGAAGCCGCCGACGGGATCCTCCTCCGGCCCGCCCGGCGCCTGCATGACGCCGTCCAGGCTGACGAAGGTGGCGGCGATGATCTTTCTCATTGGTCTCTCCCTTGTTCCATCCACGCCGTCACGGCCCGACCATGGCCCAAGGACGGACCGCCCGCGGCCATCCCGACAGGGGTCGCGAAATTTTGGACAAGCCTGCCCATCGATCCGTCAGTTGCCGGGTTTGGCGCGGAGATCTTTCGATGAGAACCAGACGTCGCCGAAGATGGCCGTGGCCGTGCGGTCCGGCGCCTTGTCGCTCGTCAGCCATATCGAGCGGCTGCGCGTGGCTTGCTCGCGGGTCGGGATCTTCGCGGCAAGATCCGCAACCGAGGCACCGAAGCATGGGATGAACCAGGAGCGCATGAACGGATCGCAGGCGAAACCCTTTTGGGTGCGGGTCACCATCACCGCCAGCGGGACGCGCTCGGCCGGGCGCCAGGGGAAGATCATGCGGCCGCCGGGGCGCAATGCCTTCAGCCATCCGGCTGGAGGGGCGACGACCCCGGCGTTGACATAGATGATGTCGGATGGCGGCAAGGGCATGGTCACGGCATCGCCATGGACGACAGTCGCGTTGCCGTAAGCTTTGAGATATCTGCGCGCCAGATCGGCCAACTTGTCGTCGAGTTCGAAAGCGATGACCATGCCGCCGGGCGACACCAGCCTGGCGAGCAAGGCTGTGTAGTAGCCGGTGCCGGCACCGATATGGATGACGGTCTCACCGGGTTTCGGTGCCAGTTTTCCGATCCACATGGCGTGCAGGAACGGCTCGCCATTGTTGATGCCCTTGTCGGCATCGAGCGCCACCAGCACGTTCTGGTAAATATGGGAGGGGTCGGCGCTGGGCGTCGTGACCCTGCTGTTGCCGGCGACGATCGTCCACGGTCCGGGGCCGAGGAAGGCCTCGCGCGGCACGCTGGCGAAAACCTCCTCCAGGCGTGGATCCGATGAGGCGGCATTGGCCGCCATCAGCCGCGCGTAGAATCTCCTGATATCTTCTATCGTGCTCATGGCGCCAAGATAGCGCGATTTGGCGGTTTGTCTCGCGATCCGGGGGAACCTTAGCCGACCCCGAACATCGTGTCGTAGAGCAGCTTGAAATTGAGCACCAGGATGATCGCGGCGACCACCCAGGCAAGGGCCGCCACGGCGCGCGGGATGGCAAGGCTGCCCATCTTCTTGCGGTCGGAGACGAACTGTACCAGCGGAATGACCGCGAAGGGCAATTGCATGGACAGGATGACCTGGCTGAACACCAGCAACTGGCCAGTGCCCTTTTCGCCGTAGAGCGCGGTGACGACCACCACCGGGATGATGGCGAGGCCGCGCGTCAGAAGCCGCCGGGCCCAGTTGGGGATGCGCAGGCGCAGGAACCCTTCCATGACGATCTGGCCGGCAAGCGTCGCCGTAACCGTCGAGTTGAGGCCGGAGGCAAGCAGCGCCACGGCGAACAGGATCGAGGCGATGCCCAGGCCCAGGAGCGGCGACAGCAACTCGAAGGCCTCGCCGATCTCCGCGACATCCTGGTGGCCGGTATTGTGGAAGGCGACAGCCGACACGATCAGGATGGCGGCGTTGACGAACAGCGCCAGCATCAGGGCGATGGTGGAGTCCATCGTCGCCCATTTGACGGCGTCGCGCTTGCCTTTTTCCGTGCGCTCATAGGCGCGGGTCTGCACGATCGAGGAGTGCAGGTAGAGATTGTGCGGCATGACGGTGGCGCCGATGATGCCGATCGCGATGTAAAGCATCGCCGGGTTGGTGACGATTTCCGAGGACGGCACGAACATCGAATGCAGGATCGTGCCGGCCGGTGGGGCGGCGACGAAGATCTGGATGGCAAAGCAGCTGAAGATGATGATCAAAAGCGCGATGACGAAGGCTTCGAGATAGCGGAACCCCTTGTTCATCAGGAGCAGTACCAGGAAGGCGTCGAGAGCGGTGAGCATGGCGCCGCCGATCAGCGGAATGCCGAACAGCAGCTGCAATGCGATCGCCGTGCCGATGACTTCGGCGAGGTCACAGGCGATGATGGCGAGTTCGCAGGCGATCCACAGCACGAAATTGACCGGGCGCGGATAATAGGCGCGGCAGGCCTGGGCGAGATCGCGGCCGGTGGCGATGCCAAGGCGTGCGGCCAGCGCCTGCAGCAGTATCGCCATCAGGTTGGACAGCATGATGACGAACAAAAGCGTGTAGCCGAACTGGGCACCGCCGGCGAGGTCGGTCGCCCAGTTGCCGGGATCCATATAGCCGACCGACACCATGTAGCCGGGGCCCATGAAGGCGAACAGACGGCGGAACCAGACGCCGGAATTCGGCACCGCGACGGAGGAATTGACCTCGCGCAGGCTGGGCTGATCGTCCTCGTCCCGTCCGGCGAACCGCCATTCGGACCGGGTGGCTGTAACTTCTGCTTCTGACATGGAAAGGCTTTCCGCGACGTCCGGAGGATATCCGTAACCTATGTCATGGCTCAACATTATGCAATAGGCTATATTTCATTGTCGGTGCTTTTTGCCGGACGCTCCGAAGTGCGTGTGCAAGCGCCAATCGGAAACACCGGTTGCGCCTGTGGGGGAATGCAAATAAACGGCCTGAAGAATCAGAGCCCGTGCTATAAAAGCCGCGACGGCCAAACTCCCGAGGAGGAGCGCGCATTGGCGCTGAAGAACAGACCGGTTCCGCGCGAGCCCTTGCCCGACGCCGATGTCCATTCGGAAGGGTTCAGGCAGACGCGCGAAGCGCGCCGCAGTGCGCTGGTCGAGGACTATGTCGAGCTGATCGCCGACCTGATCGAGGACGGCAACGAGGCGCGCCAGGTCGACATCGCCGCACGGCTCGGCGTCGCCCAGCCCACGGTGGCCAAGATGTTGACGCGACTGTGCGCCGACGGGCTCGTTTCGAGAAAACCCTATCGCGGCGTGTTCCTGACCGATGCCGGCCGCAAGGTGGCGGAAGAAAGCCGCATCCGCCACCAGACGGTGGAAGCCTTCTTGCGTTCGCTGGGCGTCAGCGCCGAAACGGCGCGCATCGATGCCGAGGGCATCGAGCACCATGTCAGCGCCGAGACGCTGGAAGCATTTCGCAAGGCCATGACCGCGCCGCGTTAGAGCAATTCCAGGAAAAGTGTGTAACGGTTTTCCCGGGACAAGCGCGTAGCGCTTGCCCTTGGGAATTGCGTAAAAACAAATAGCTGGAGCGATTCCGTGAAACGCTGAACCGCTCCAGGCCGCTCGGCCGTTCTCGGACGGCCGCCGGAACCACCGCACCTTACGCACGTTGCTCCTGATGTCGCACCAAGGGAGGAAGCAATGGGCGTTGAACAAGCACCGACCGCCAAGGGCAAGCAAGCCGCCAAAGGGTTGAAACAGGCGGCCGCGAAGGACGAGCGCAAGACCGAGGCCGAAACCGGCCGTCCGCTGAAAAAGGGCGCCGCGCGTTTCGAGGAGCGCTCGAAAAGCTCCGACGGCAAGAGTGCCGGCGCCAAGCAGAAGGGCTGAGGCCGGGCCGGCGTCAAGGAGCCGGCATGTTCACTCCCGCACATCCTGCACCCAGCTTCTGGGGTGGCCGTCGACGCGGAACTGGAAGATGAAATAGGGCGGGATGCAGGTGCCTTCGCCGGGCTTGGCCTGTGGCAGGTCGTCGTAGCCGGCGGTGCAGATATAGTCCTCGCGGCAGGGATGCGCCTTGTCGCAGGCGCGCAGGCCGGCGGTCTTGGTGAATTCCCTGGTGCAGAATTTGTGGTCCTTGCCGGATGCGACGCAGTCGTTGAAGCCGGTCTTGGCGAGACGACCGCATGTCGCCTCGTCGGGAAGCCTGTCGCAGGTCGCCTTGCGCAGCATGCCGCCGGGAAAGCCGCCGGTCTTCTGTTCGGGGTTGTCGTAGCGCTGGCGCGCGGCGCCATAGCCGGCGAGCTTGACCAATGGTTTCTTGTCACGCGCGGGGTCGATGGCGCATGCCTTGGCGGTGGCCGGCGACAGGCGGCAATACTGGTCGTTGCCCCATGTCGACATTCTTATCTGGCCGAACTCGACGGGATCGCCGACCGCGGTGCCCTTCTCGCTGACGCAAGTACCGAAGCCCGGATGGATGGCGCTTTCATGGACGCCGGCGCAGCGCAGGCCGGCACCACAGGTCCAGTCCTTGAAGCTAGCGTCCTCGCCGCGATAGCAGATCGAGCCCCAGCCATTGTACAGGTCGGTGCCCTTCAGCGCTTCGGCATATTTCTGATCCGGACGAGCAGCGAAGCCTCTGGTGAAATCCGGATGGCCGCCGGCGGCGAATTGCTCGACGATGGCGCGGCGGCGCGGCAGGTCGGCGAAGAACACCGCCGAGCCTGGCACGAAGACGGCGTTGCGCCGCGGTTCACTGGCGGGGTCGGCGCCGGTGTAGTGGAAGCCGGCAATGCCATGCGTCTGGTGGCAGCCGGTGCAACTCATCTCGTTCAGCCGCAGATTGAAACCGGCCACCGACTTTATGCTGGCGAGCGTGTTGCCCCGGGCGACATAGTCCCGCAGCGCCTTGTCGATATCAGCGTCGTCAACCAGCCCATAGGCGATGTTGTTCTGCGAGCGGCTCAACCCTCCGGGCGCGACGGATACGGCGCTCTTGCTCAGGAACTTCTCGTCGATGACGAGCCGGCCATGGTCGAGGTCGTAGATGTTGCGGTCGGTGAGCAGCCATTTGGCGAAGGACTTGACGTCGGCCAGCACTGTCGCGCGGTCGATCTGGTTCTCCATCTTCGCTTCGTGGAAGCTCGAGGTCGCCGGGTCCCATTTGAAGATTTTCAGGAGATATTCGGCATGGCCGCCGAAATCGCGCCGCGTCGAGGCCGATAGCCGCAGCACCTGCATGTTGAGTTCGAGCCGCATGATCTGCGAGGAATTCAGCATCGCGCCGGACAACGGCCCTTCATCGGAACGCAGCCAGGCCGCCAACTGCTCGGGCGGCAGGTCCTTCTGGCCGGCGACAAGCCAGCGCTGTGCGATTTCGGCGCAAGATACGTCGGCGGCACGTGGCAAATCCCTCGAGGCACGGGCCTGCGCTCGCGTCGGCTTGGCATTGAACACCAGGCTCATGGTCAGCGGCAGGCGCGACGAGATGCGCTGCGCGACCTTTCCCCTGGCCGGCTTTTCGGCGACCGAATAGTGGAAGCGGTAGATCAGCCTGATCTCGCCGCATTCGGTGTGGCCGAGATAGCCGCGATCCATGCGGTTGACGACGCCGGTCAGGTCGAGCGTCGAGCCGTCATCGTCGATATATCTGGGGTTGAACTTCTGGCTGGTGTCGCCCGATCGGGCCATGGCCGCGACATAGGGGTCGGGGCTGGTCTTCGGTTCGTCCGATATCTCCTGCTTGACCGTGTCGCGCACCGTGGCCAGCGCCGGCACTGAAAACAGGCCGCGATTGTCGACGTCGCGGGTGAGACCGAGCGCGGGTCCGAGCAGCCGGCTGATCGACAGGCCGCCTCGCTCAAGTGCCTGCAAGGTGGCCGGGTCGGTGATGGCAACGCTGGAATCCAGCGTCACCGCGCCGGCGCCTTGCAGGCCAAGGCAGAACAGCGCTGCCAGCAGCGACAGGAATTGACCGACCCTCTGCAAGCCTCGCACGCCCCCGGTTTGCTGGCGATGCTACAGGCCTTGCGGGCTCTCGGCCAGAGCACCATGCCAGGCACCCCGGCGGCCTCGAAAAATGCTGTGACTTGGTGCAACCATTGGGCTAATTGTTTGTTGGGTTGAGCCGGCCTGCCGGAGCAACGGGGAAGTTTGCAGCGCGAGGAGTTGCCATGCTCTGGAGAGGCCGTCGTCAGAGTGACAATATCGAGGACGACCGCAGCGACAGCGGCGGTGGTGGGATCGGCGGCGGCGGCCAGTTCCGTCTCCCCATTGGCGGTCGCACCGGTGGCGGCGGCAGCATCTTCCTGGTCATCCTGGTGGTGCTGGCCGGATGGTATTTCGGCTTCGATCCTTCGGCGATCCTGGGCGGAGGCGATGGTGGCCTGCTGCCGGGCGGTGGCGGCCAGATCACTGACAACAGCGGTGGCCAGGACAGCGGCACGGCACCCGCCAATGACGAGATGAAGCAGTTCGTCGCGACGGTGCTGGCCGAGACCGAGGACACCTGGACCGGCATCTTCAAGTCGCAAGGGTTGACCTATGAGGACCCCAAGCTGGTACTGTTTTCCGGCCAGGTGCGCTCGGCGTGCGGCTTTGCCTCGGCGGCCGCGGGGCCGTTCTATTGTCCCGGCGACCACAAGGTCTATCTCGACATGACCTTCTTCCAGCAACTCGATCAGCAGTTCGGCGCTTCCGGCGAGTTCGCCCGGGCCTATGTGGTCGCCCATGAGGTCGGCCACCACGTGCAGAACCTGACCGGCATCATGTCCAAGTTCAATCAGATGCGGCAAGGCATGAGCGAAGCCGACGCCAACCAGTTGTCGGTGCGCATCGAACTGCAGGCCGATTGCTTCGCCGGCGTGTGGGCTCACTACACGGCGCAGAAGGGCATATTGGAGCAGGGCGACATCGAAAGCGCGCTGAACGCCGCCAAGCAGATCGGCGACGACACGCTGCAGAAGAAGATGCAGGGCTATGTCGTGCCGGAAAGCTTCAACCACGGCACCTCGCAGCAGCGCCAGACCTGGCTGGCGCGCGGCTACAAGAGCGGCAAGCTGTCGGACTGCAACACGCTGAGCGGCCCGATCTGAGCACTCGCGTCATGGCAATACACTGACGGCGAAGACGCCGTCAGTGAGTGTCAGGATCAACTATTCCCGGCTGTTCTTGCATTGTTCCTTTTCGCGGGCTCGCCTATAAGGTGCGTCCGACTGCGCAGGGCGGCCGGAGGAGCCTGACCATCATGATCGACCCCAAAACCGCCAGGCGGGGCCTTGCGCTGGTTTTCACCACGCTGCTGCTCGACATTATCGGTTTCGGCATCATCATGCCGGTGCTGCCGGCCTATTTGCAGGAATTGACCGGTGTCGGCGTCAGCGAGGCGGCCATCGAGGGCGGCTGGCTGTTCTTCGTCTACGCCGCCATGCAGTTCTTCTTCGCACCCATCATGGGCGGCCTGAGCGACCGCTTCGGGCGGCGGCCGATCCTGCTTGCCTCGGTGCTGACCTTTTCCATCGACAATCTGATCTGCGCTATCGCCTGGTCCTATCCAATGCTGTTCATCGGGCGTGTGCTGGCCGGCATTTCAGGCGCCAGCTATTCGACGACATCGGCCTTCATCGCCGACATCTCGAACGACGAGAACCGGGCAAAGAATTTCGGCCTGCTTGGCATCGCCTTCGGCGTCGGCTTCGTCATCGGGCCGGTGCTGGGCGGATTGCTCGGCACGTTCGGACCGCGCGTGCCGTTCTATTTCGCCGCCGGGCTCGCCTTCGTGAACTTCCTGATCGCGATGGTCTTTCTGCCGGAAACGCTCGATGAAAAGCATCGCCGCCGCTTCGAGTGGAAACGCGCCAACCCGGTCGGCACGCTTCTGCAGATGCGCCAGTATCAAGGCATTGGCTGGATCGGGCTCGTCTTCTTCCTGATGACGCTCGGCCACATGATGTACCCGGCGGTGTGGTCGTTCGTATCCAGCTATCGCTATGGCTGGAGCCAGCAGCAGATCGGCTTCTCGCTCGGCGCCTTCGGCCTGTGTGGCGCGATCGTCATGGCAACGGTGCTGCCGCGCGTGATCACGAGGCTCGGCGAATGGAAGACGGCGGCAATCGGGCTGATCTTCACTGCGGCCAGCGCCTTCGGCTATGCCTTCGCCACGCAGGGCTGGATGATCTACGCGGTGATCGTCGTGGGTTGCCTGGAGGCCTTGGCCGATCCGCCATTGAGGAGCCTCGCCGCCGCCAAGGTGCCGCCTTCCGCGCAAGGCGAACTGCAGGGCGCGATGACCTCGATCTTCTCGATCACCTCCATCATCACGCCGCTGCTCTACACGGCGGTCTTTTCCTGGTTCACGGGGCCTGGCGCGCCCGTGACCTTCGGCGGCGCGCCCTATCTGGTCGGTGCGTGCTTCCTGGTGCTGGCGCTCATCGTCTTCGTTACCAAGGTGGCGAGGCCGGCCGTGGTCAGGACTGTCACCACCGACGTCGCGGAAGATGGAGCGCCGATATGAGCCATGACAGCCGCATCGTGCTGACCAAGGACGGGGTGTCGCTGTCGCGGCTGGTCTTCGGCGCCTGGCGCCTGCTCGACGGCGACGCCCGCCCTGATGCCGACCAGGTCGGGAGGCTGATCGGCGCCGCTGTCGATCTCGGCCTGACCAGTTTCGACCACGCCGACATCTACGGAAATTACGGGGTGGAGGCGGCCTTCGGCGCCGGGCTGTCGCGCTGGAAAGGCAAGCGAGAGGAGATCGAGCTGATCTCGAAATGCGACATCATGCTGGCCTCGGCCAACCGCCCGCGAAACCGGCTGAAGCATTACGACACCAGCGCCGCCCACATAGCCGCCTCGGTCGACCGCTCGCTCGGCAATCTCGGTACCGACTATCTCGACCTGTTGCTGCTGCACCGGCCGGATCCGCTGATGGATGCCGACGAGACGGCGGCGGCACTGGCCGCGTTGGTCAAGGCCGGCAAGGTGAGGGCGGTAGGCGTCTCGAATTTCACACCGTCACAGTTCGATCTACTGGCCTCGCGGCTGCCGTTTGCCCTGGTCACCAACCAGATCGAGATGTCGGTGCTGAAGACGTCCGCATTGGCCGATGGCAGTCTCGACCACGCGCAGCGCCTGGGCTACGCGCCGATGATCTGGTCGCCGCTCGGCGGCGGCTCGCTGTTCACCGGCAAGGAAGCCCGAGAAGCTCGGGTGCGGGCAGCGCTCGCGGCGGTTGCCGCCGAAGTCGGCGCCGGAGATCTCGCCACTGTTGCCATCGCCTGGCTGCTGCGCCATCCGGCCCGGCTGGTGCCGGTGCTGGGCTCAATGAAGCCGGAACGGCTGGCGGCCATGGTCAAGGCGCTCGACATTGTGCTCGACCGCCAACAATGGTTCGCGATACTGGAGGCGAGCGAAGGCCGGCCGGTGGCGTAAGTTCACGCCCGCTCGGCGAGCAATTCCTCGCCGCGCTTTTGCCGGATCAGGTTGACGAAGCGGCGGAACAGATAGTGCGAATCCTGGGGGCCGGGCGAGGCTTCGGGGTGGTGCTGGACCGAGAACACCGGCCGGCCGGTCAGCGCGATGCCGCAGTTCGAACCGTCGAACAGCGAGACATGGGTTTCCTCGACGCCTTCGGGCAACGAGTCGGCATCGACGGCGAAGCCGTGATTCATCGAGACGATCTCGACCTTGCCGGTGGTGTGGTCCTTGACCGGATGGTTGGCGCCATGATGGCCCTGGTGCATCTTGGCGGTCCTGCCGCCGAGCGCCAGCGCCAGCATCTGGTGGCCGAGGCAGATGCCGAACACCGGGATGTCGGTCTTCAACAGATCCTGGATGACCGGCACGGCATAGCCGCCGGTGGCTTCCGGATCGCCGGGGCCGTTGGAGAGGAAGATGCCGTCCGGCTGCATGGCGAGGATTTCTTCGGCACCAGTCTTGGCCGGTACGACGGTGACCTTGGCGCCGAGGCCGGCGAGCAGCCGCAGGATGTTGCGCTTGACGCCATAGTCGATGGCCACGACGTGCAGGGACGGATCAGTCTGTTCGCCAAAACCTTCGTTCCACACCCAGGGCGTCTCGCGCCAGACCGAGGACTGGCCCGAGGTGACTTCCTTGGCGAGGTCGAGGCCGATCAGGCCCGACCATGCGGCGGCGCGCTGCTTCAGGTCGTCGAGATCGAAGACGCCGTCCGGCGCATGCGCGATGACGGCGTTGGGCATGCCCTTTTCACGGATCAGCGCGGTCAGCGCGCGGGTGTCGATACCCGACAGTGCCATGATGCCGCGCTTCTTCAGCCACTGGTCGAGACCGCCGGCGGCGCGGTAGTTGGACGGGTTGGTGACATCGGCCTTGAACACGGCGCCGACGGCGCCGGCGCGGGCGGCCGGGTTGAGGTCCTCGATGTCCTCGCCATTGGTGCCGATGTTGCCGATATGCGGGAAGGTGAAGGTAACGATCTGGCCGGCATAGGAGGGGTCGGTGAGGATTTCCTGATAGCCGGTGAGCGCGGTGTTGAAGCAGACTTCGGCGACGGCGGAACCGGTGGCCCCGAGACCGCGGCCCTCGATGACGGTCCCGTCGGCCAGCACCAGAAGGGCGGTCGGCTTTTCGGTGGCCCAAGGTGGGGTCAGCGCGGGCGTCGTCTCGGCCATGGCGGCACTCCTATCACACTGCGCGCTGCAAAGGCCCGGCGGGCCATCCGCGCAGCAAACGGCGCGGAGCGGCGAATTCGCGGCCTCCACGCATTCAAGCTTCAGTTCATGCAAGGCCCAGTACATAGGGGAAGGGGGCAGGGCGGTCAATGATCATGCGAAATGCCGCCATGATTTATTTCATCAAGCAATATCAGAGGCTTGATCCACAATATCTGGGTTTGCCTTGGCTAGGCCCCGGCGCTATTGTCCGCGCCGACCGAAGGAGAAAGCATCATGCGCGGAAAAATCGCCGAATCCCTGAAGAGCGCGATGAAGGCGCAAGACAAGCATCGGCTGCCGACATTGCGGCTGATCCAGGCGGCCATCCACGATCGCGACATCGCCAATCGCGGTGCCGGCAAGGATCCCGCGAGCGACGAGGAGATCCTGCAGATCCTGGCCAAGATGGTGAAGCAGCGCGAGGAATCGGCCAAGGCGTTCGAAGACGGCAAGCGGCCGGAACTGGCGGCGCAGGAGCGCGGAGAGATGGAGATCATCCGCGGCTTCCTGCCGACCCAGCTCGATGATGCCGCGATCACGGCCGCGGCGCGCGAGGCGATTGCCGAGACCGGTGCCGCCAGCCAGAAGGACATGGGCAAGGTGATTGCGGCGCTGAAGCAGAAATATGCCGGCCAGATGGATTTCGGCAAGGCAAGCGGCATCGTCAAAGGCCTGCTGCAGTAAGCCCAGGCGTTCTGGCCGTAGGCGCCCAATGTTCAGGAGCCACCTGGGCCGCGATCCTCGACACGGACGTAAGGCGCATCGACAAGCCGCTCGCTCGCCGTGCCTTCGCTGCATCCACTGCCGCAGCCATTTGAGCCTGAACGGTCCGAGCAACAGTATCCCGTCGCCCACAGGATCGCCGAACTGTCGTTGGTCGAGCGCTATGGCGGTACAGGGGAACCGATCAGCCCATCATGCCGAGTTGCCTGAGCAGGTCGAGCTGGTCCGCGCTCAGCCAATATTCGCGAACTTTGCCGTTCTCGACGCGCAGGAAATCGGCGCCCGCAAATCTGATGGCCGTGCCAGGCTTGGCCTTGGCGCCCGGGAACCCGCCCTTGTATGTGCCGCTCGCCAGCCAGCGTCCAGCGATCATGCCCTCACCGAACAAGGGCTGGACCTGGACTTCAAAGACGAACGGATCGATGGCGGCGTGCAACTGGCCGATCCAGCCGGCCATGCCGTCGGGTCCGGCATAGATCGAGAGGTCCTCGCCTCCCAGCGGGGACATGTGCAGCTTGTAGTCCGGCGCGATAATCTGGCCCGCGATGGCCAGATCGCCATTACACATTGCGATCCATTTGCCCCAGATCGTAGCCAGTTCGTCGTCTTTCGTCGGCTGTGCGGTGCTCATCGCAGTCATCCCCCAGCAGCGGAATTGCCGCCAACGTTGCGCCTGTCATATCACGTCGGTTCATTTTCAATGCCTTGATCTGTCGTGAAACTTGGACCCGCTTGCCGAGGGAGGCAGGGAGCGGCTGTCGATCCATCACATGAAACCGACCATCAATCCTGAGCCGTCGGTCGTATGACGATGCTGCCGACGTCCACATCGGCCGGTTGCTCGATCGCGTAGACGACACCGCGAGCGATAGCATCGGGCGAGATTGCGAGGTGGCCGATGCGCTTGCCCATGGCTTCCTTGACGACCGGATCGGTCATTGAATCTGCAAAGTTCGTCGAGATCATGCCTGGTGATATTTCGGTAACCCTGAGGTGTGGCCCTGCCTCCTGCCTCAGGGCCTCGGTGATTGTGCGCACGGCATTCTTCGTCGCCGCATAGACGCCCATGGTCGGGAGGATCTTGATCCCGGCCGTCGAGACAATATTGATGATGTGCCCTGACTGCTGACGTTGAAACACTGGCAGCGCTGCGGCGATGCCATAGAGCGTGCCGCGCAGATTGACGTCGATCATGGCGTCCCAGTCTTCCACGCGCAGAGCATCGAAGCGCGATATGGGCCCAATCCCTGCATTGTTCACGATGACGTCGAGCTTGCCGCCCTGCTCGATCGCCAAACCGACGAGGGCCTCGAGATCGCCGCGCTGGCGGACGTCGGTCGTCTTGTATACGGCCTTGCCCCCCGCGGCCGCGATCTCGTCGACGACGACGGCCAGTTTATCCTCGCGGCGGGCGCCGAGCACGACGAAGGCCCCATGTCGCGCGAGAAGTTTTGCTGTCGCACGCCCAATCCCGCTGCTTGCGCCTGTGATGGCGATGACCTTGTCCACTATGCTCATTGCAATTCTCCTTCTCTACCGAGATAAGGCCACCGGACAAGATTTTATATATCGGAACGTCCATGAATTTATCGCAATCGTCTAACGCGACGACTGATCCTCTATCCGACGTGCTGATTGCCCTCGGCGCGACAGTGACCCGACGCACCCGGCTGGAAGCCGCGGGCCAGTGGGCCCTCGAATTTCCGGCTCTTGATCGACTGAAGTTCGTGGCGCTGTTGAGAGGAACCATCTGGTTGACCGTGCCGGGGCAAGACGCTCAACCGATGAGCGCAGGTGACGTCTGCCTGATCGGACGCATGACCTACGCGATGGCCAGCGACCCGACACTGCCGCCTCTCGACGGTCGGGCCCTCTATGACGGCCGCGACGTCGTGCGTCTTGGTGGCGACGAGACAATCGCCCTCGGTGGAAGCGTCACGTTCTCGCCGGAAAACGCGGACTTCCTGCTCGACATGCTGCCGGGCTTCCTGCTGGTTCCTCGGTCCTCGACGGCATCTGGTGCGGTGACGACAATCCTCACGCTTTTGAATGGCGAAATGGAACGCGCCGCCATGGGAAGTCGGATCGTGAGCGCCCGCCTGGCCGATGTGCTTCTGGTGGAGGCGATCCGCGCCTACGCGGAAGGAGCCCAGGGCATCCAGACCGGATGGCTTGGCGCGCTCTCGAATCCAGGGCTCGGCCGCGTGCTCCGCGCCGTTCATGGAGATGTTGCCCGGCCATGGACGGTGGCGCAACTCGCCAGTGTGGCCGGCATGTCGCGGGCGGCCTTCTCGGCAGCGTTCACCCGCCAAGTGGGACAGCCGCCGCTCGGCTATGTGCGGGCGTGGCGCCTTGCTCTCGCTCATGCGGCGTTGGCCCGTGGCGATGCTGACATAGCAGGCATCGGCAGCAAGCTCGGCTACATGTCGCAGAGTGCTTTCACGCACGCCTTTCGACGCACCTTTGGCACTACCCCGAAAGCTGTCGCGCGAGCACGATGATCGGCGACGGCCAACGAACCGGTCATCGGTATCGACCGGCAAGGTTTGGCTGGCCTGTTCGCCGCCGTTCGCGATGCCGACCTTCGGAGTACGGTAGCGCTGATCAACCGGCCGACGCTGGTGATCGCTGGCCAGCACGACACGGTGACGGCGGCCAGCCATGGCGAATTGATCGCCGCAGCCGTGCCGGCGCGAAGCCGCTTGTCCTGCCCGCGGTTCACCTGTCGAACGTGGAGTATCCGGCAGAGCTCATAGAGGCCGTGCTCGATTTCTTGCGCGGACCGAGAGTCTGGTCTCGTGGGGTCCGCTGTCTCACGACCTGAAGCGGGACCTTACGGCTCCTTGCACATTGGCAGCGGCTGCGCGGGCGGTGCGGGGTGATCCTTCTTGTACTGGGCGATCATCGGCTCGAGGGTTTTTCGCGGCCAGAATTTCGGCGCGCCGATTTCCTTAAGGCAGGATGCGTTCCAATAGGGCGCCTCGCCGGATGGCGAATGGCCTTTGGCCGCCTGCGCGACGGCGGCGATGTCGCGCGATTCCGGATAGATGTAGAGTGTCGTCGGATTGTCCTTCACCATCGCGATGATCTGCCGCGCGTCCGCCGGCGACCAGCTGGTGCAGCCATTGCTGCGGCCGCCGGCATAGTCCACCAGCTTGCCGAACGGTACCAGGCCATCATGGTCGGCGTAGGAGCTGTTCGGGCTTTTGCGCATGCACGTGGCGCGCAGCACCTGTGCCGCATGGCCGCCGATCACCCGTTGTCTCGCATTGGCGGCTTCGCCCTCGCCGTCGAACTGGATGAAGGTGCGCAGGAAGGCGGCATTCTGTTTCGCGCTGGCGCTGTAAAAGCCCTTGAAGGAGGTCTTCGCCTCGCGGGTGACATAGGCGCCGCCGGCGGTCAGCTCCGAATCCATGGCATTGCCGAAGTTCTTGGAGCAGCGCCTGCCATTTGAAAAATCGGCCGTGCCTTTCAGATTTTTTCCGCTGCCGTGACCTGACGCGATGGCGCGAAACGATTGGCTGGCCTCGCAGATGACATAGTACCGGCGCCCCAGCACGCCATTGCCGAGATCGCCGGGACGTGTAGCGTCCATGGCGAAGTAACAGGGATTCCTGACCGCGCCTTGCGCCACCTTTTTCAGGTAGAGCGCACGCGCCCGCTCCAGCACCACGGCCGAGATCTGGCCGTCGCTGTCGCCGACATGGACCTGCAGCCAGGCCGGAACAGCTGATGGCTGCAGTGCGGCGAAGGATCGGGCAGTCGCCGTCAAGGCGATGACGATGACAAGAAGGCTGAGGGTGACGACCACACCCAACGGGACAGATCTCAACCGCACCGGATCAATTCTCCTGCCAAAGCCATGCGAATCCTTGCGGCGTCATATCCGCAACCAATCATAAAATGTCCCGCGCCCATCGGCGAGACACATCTTGTTTAGCGTGCCTGACAACGGCCGTTTTGCGATCGGCAGCGCATGACGCATTGCAGGACAACCCGCACGCTTGCGCGCCACCAAGCCAAACTGGACAGGCTGGGAGGACGATTTATAATTATCGGGCGCAAAATAATTACGGATCGTCCGAAATGGATCCCCTCAGTGACATCATTGCCCTTTTGCAACCCAGCACGGCGATTTCCAAGCCCATCAAGGGGCGTGGCCGATGGGGCGTGCGTTACGCCGCTTATGATGCGCCTGGTTTTACAATAATCGTGGAGGGCGCGTGCTGGATCGCGTTTGCGGGTCAGGATCCAGTCAAGTTCGAGAAGGGAGACTTCCTCCTGGTGCCTTCCACGCCGGCCTTCTCGCTCAGCAGCCATCCAGGCATCGACTGTGAGCTCCGGACGCCAATGGACGTTGCCATCCAGCATGGCGAGCAAGATGGAGACCCGGATTTTGTCGCGCTCGGCGGGACGTTTCGAATCGAGCCGGTCAACGCCGCGCTCCTGCTCGCGCTCCTTCCGAGCGTCATCCAGGTGCCCGGATCGCAGGGCCGTTCCTCCAGGCTTGGCAGGGTCGTCAGCCTCATCATGGAGGAGTGCGAGAACGAAGATCCGGGCAAGGAGATGGTCTTGCAGCGATTGCTCGAGGTTCTGCTCGTCGAAGCGTTGCGATGGCGTGGCATCGGTTCCGGCGCGGCCGGCCTGCTCGGCGGGATGCGGGATCCGGCGCTGGCGCGCGTGCTCCGCGCCATGCACGAGGATGTCCGGGCGGGCTGGACGGTCGCGGAACTTGCCAGGATCGCGGGACTCTCTCGGTCGGCCTTCGCGGCTCGCTTCGTGGACGCGCTCGGTTGCGGCCCGATCGAGTACCTGGCCCGCTGGCGCATGGCGCTGGCGAAGGATGCTCTCATTCGAGGCTCGAAAACCCTGGACAAAATAGCCGGTGAGATCGGCTACGAGTCCGCCAGCGCCTTCAGCACTGCTTTCAGGAAACGGCTTGGTTGTTCGCCGGGAAAGTTCGCCCGCGACGGTGGTGTCCGCTTGACCGCGTAAGGCCGTGCCTCGCGCGGCGTGGCTTCTTCAAAAGATTTCGCTGATCGACGCTGATCACTTGCTCCCTGCTCGGGATGAGCCATTTTTGGACAGTTGGAAATAAAAACAGGACTATTGATTATAGATCGTCTGCGTTTGCAAGCCTACGAAAGGTGCATTGAAACCAACGGAGCTTAGCATGCAAACGATCCTCATCACCGGCTGTTCATCTGGCTATGGCCTTGAGACTGCCCGCCATTTTCTCGTCAACGGGTGGAACGTCATCGCCACCATGCGGACACCGCGGGAGGACATACTGCCGCGCTCGGAGCGCCTGAGGATACTGCCGCTGGACGTCACCAGCGAGGCCAGCATCTCGGCGACTGTCGAAGCCGCGGGCCCGATCGACGTTCTTGTCAACAATGCAGGCATCGGCGTGGTCGGCGCCTTTGAAGCGACGACCATGTCGCACATCCGCAAGGTCTTCGAGACCAATACGCTTGGCGTGATGGCCATGGCGCAGGCCGTGATACCGCAGATGCGCGAGCGCCGGTCCGGCGCGATCGTCAACGTCACCTCAAGCGTTACCCTCGCTGCAATGCCCTTGGCGGCCGCCTACACCGCCAGCAAGCAGGCCATCGAGGGCTTCACTGGATCGCTCGCGCACGAACTTGCCTATTTCGGTATCCGCGCAAAGCTGGTCGAGCCAGGATACGCGCCGACAACGCGATTTACGCAAAACACTTCGGTGCGCATCGAAGACATGATCCCGGAAGCCTATGCCGATTTCGCGGCCCCGATCTTCGCGGCCTTCGCCCAGCCCGCGCTGACCACCAAGGAAAGCGACGTTGCCGAAGCTATCTGGGCCGCTGCCCACGACACTTCGGGCAAGCTCCGTTTTCCGGCAGGCCAGGATGCGGTCGCCCTCGCAAACGCTGGCTGAAGTCTCCCGGTGCGTGCGGGGTTCAACGATTTTCGTCCCGCCAATTCTACGTCCGTTCGGATTGAGCTATCATCTGATTCTGGCGTGGCCCACGCCTCCTCCCTCCACCGGGAAAGCATTCGTTCATGCGGGGCACTCTCATCACCGAACCGACTGTTCGAGCACCAGGCATAAGGAGGGGTTGCGAAGACTGCTCGCACCAGGAGGTTTTTGAGATGATTCTATCCGCGCCCGTCTACCATCTGAAGCGTCAAGCCAGGCTGTTGTCGCGCGAGGCAAAAATCCCGCTCCACCAGGCGCTCGACCGTATTGCCACGCAAGAGGGATTTGCCAGTTGGAGCCTGCTTGCGGCGAAGCTGTCCGAGACGGCGCCCGCCAGCAGGTTGTTCGCGCGACTGACACCTGGAGATCTCGTTCTGGTCGGCGCGCGGCCGGGCCATGGCAAGACGCTGATGAGCCTCGAACTGGCGGTCGAAGCGATGAAGTCGGGCCATCGCAGCATGTTCTTCACGCTGGAATATACGCAACGCGATGTGCTGGAGCGGTTCCGCGCCATCGGCGTCGAGCCGGCCCGGTTCGACCGACTGTTCGAGTTCGACACTTCCGATGCCATCAGCGCCGGCTATATCGTCAGGATGTTGGGGTCGGCGCCGCGCGGCACGCTGGCGGTCATCGATTATCTGCAACTGCTCGATCAGAAACGAGAGAACCCCGGCCTGATGGACCAGGTCCGCACGCTGAAGGCTTTCGCGCGCGATAGCGGCGTGATCTTGGTCTTCATCTCGCAGATCGACCGGTCCTACGATCCCGCGAAGAAGCCGGTCCCGGATATCAGTGATGTTCGCCTGCCCAACCCGCTTGATTTGTCCCTCTTCGACAAGGCCTGCTTCCTGAACGAGGGCGAGATACGCTTCCAGGCGGCTTGAGCGCTCCGGCGGCCAAGGCTATCCCTCGCGTGACTGAGAGAGCATGGATCATGATCGAGATCGTCAAACCGGCGCTTGAACATCTGCCGTCCTACAAGGCGGCGCTCGAGCGCGGCTGGTCGCCGGACAATGTTCGGCTCATGGAGGCAACGCGCGAGCAGCTCGCGGCGATAGAGCAGGATCCGGTGGCCTTCCTGGCCAGCCTAGATGACCCCGAGGCCAGGGGCGACCCGATCACCTTGCCCGATGGCACGCAAGTGCCGCGCCTGCCGGGATTTCGCCGCTGGATCTGGGATGGCGAGGCGTCAGGCTCGATCGGCTTTCGCTGGCAGAAGGGAACGGCGATGTTGCCGTCGCATGTGCTTGGCCATATCGGCTATGCGGTGGTGCCCTGGAAGCAGCGGCGCGGCTACGCCACCGAGGCCTTGCGATTGATGCTCGACGAGGCAAGGGCGGTCGGCCTTCCCTACGTCGAGATTACCGCCAAACCGGGCAATCCGGCGTCACACAAGGTGATCCTGGCCAATGGCGGCAAGCTCGTCGGGCGCTTCCTCGAGGACGCCGCCTATGGCGGGGTCGAGAGTCTGCGGTTCCGGATCGATTTGTAGGGCGCCTTGTCACCCGGCCTGATCGCGCAGCCAGTCGGCCAGCGATGCGCGATGCTTGCCCGCCCTGCCGGTGAAGGCTTCGGCCGACAGCATGGAGTTCAGCACGGCCTCCTGCGTGGCTTCCGCCGCCGCCCGAAAAAGGATATCGATGCGCGCTTCGTTGAGCGCCAGCAGCGGTACAAGATCGCGGCTTTCATCGTGGTCGACCAGATTGCCGGTGCTGAAGGCAATGGCGATGTCGCCGCTGCCATGGCCCCAGAAGGAGCCAAGCGTGGCGATGCCTGCTCCGGCGCGGCGTGCCACTCTCTCGAGCTGGCGGTGTTCGAGCGGCACATCGGTTGCCAGCACGACCATGATCGAGCCGCGTTCGGCTCCGGCCGGCCGCCTGGGATCGGGCCGGCGCCCATCAGGCAGAATGAGGTCGCCCGGCCTGCCGAAATTCGAGAGCACGAGAACGCCAAGGTGATGTTCGCCGCCAAGCGCGATTCTTCTGGACGCCGAGCCGATGCCGCCCTTGAAGCCAAAGCAGCTCATTCCCGTTCCGGCGCCGACATTGCCCTGTTCGACCGCGCCTTGGTGAGCGTCCGCCAGTGCGGCGAGGGCGTGTTCTTCGGTTACCGCCAGGGCCTGGATGTCATTCAGCGGACCGTCATTGCATTCGCCGACCACCGGGTTGACGGTTCCGGTGGTGCGGCCGATATCCGGATTCTGGCGGATGGCGTCGCGGATCAGCGCCGTGGCGCAGATGCCGACCGAGAGCGTGTTGGTCAAGAGAACAGGCGTTTCGATGGTGCCGAGTTCCTGCACCTGCGTCAGGCCGACCGTCTTGCCGAAACCGTTGATGACATGGCTTGCCGCCGTCACCTTCTTGCGGAACAGATTTCCGCCATGCGGCAAGATCGCGGTCACGCCGGTGTTGATGTCGCCGCCGCGCAGCGTGCGGTGACCGACGCGCACACCGGGCACGTCGGTGATCGCACTCAGCGTGCCCGGCGGCAAGGTGCCGCAAATCAGGCCGAAATCCCTGACGGTCCCGGTCATGGGTCAGATGTGCTCGTCGGCGCAGAGCGCGTGGTCGGACAGCGCGCGGATGACGTAGCAGTCGCCGACCGTCTTGCCGTCGCAGCAAGAGGCGATGCGCTCGAGCTCGGTTTCCAGCCGCTTCAACTGGGCGATCTTCTCGCGCACGGAAACCAGCTGCTCCTGCGCGATCTTGTCGGCATGGCCACAAGGCTGCTCGGGATGGCTGCTAAGCTCGATCAGCGAACGGATGTCCTCGACGGCGAAGCCCAAGTCGCGGGCGTGGCGGATGAAGGCCAGCCGTTCCAGCTCCTGCCTGGAGTAGCGACGCTGGTTGCCTTCCGAGCGCTCGGGCGCCGCAACCAGGCCCATCTGCTCGTAATAGCGGATGGTCGGCACCTTGACCCCGGTGCGGCGGGAGAGATCACCGATCGAAAACATGCGTTTTGCCTCTTGAAGCTCTAGTGACTAGAGCAATTACATTGGCTGACATCAAGGTTCAAGGCCCGGCGCGCCAAGCCGGTGAAAGAGCAGACAGGTAATGTGATGACGGCTCCTCTAAAGCAGACACGGTTCAGGATCGGCGGCATGGATTGCGGCTCCTGCGCGGCCAAGATCGATACGGCGGTGCGTCGCCTCGACGGAGTGGCCGATGTCTCGGTTTCGGTGACCGGCGCCTCGATGACCGTCAGCCATGGCGGTCCGCTCAACGATGACAAGGTGCTGCAGCAGGTGGCGCGGCTGGGCTACGGCATCGTCAAGGCGGAGGCCGGGACCGGTGGGCCAGCGGCCAAGGCGCATGATCATTCCGCTCATGATCACGAAGGCCATGACCATGAAGGTCACGACCACGAGGGCCATGACCATGGCGGCAGCCGACAAATCACCGAGGAGGCTGCAGGATCATCCCATCTCCACAGCCATGCCGAGCCTGGGCAGGCGTGGTGGCGCGGCCGTCGCGCGGCGCTGACGCTGGCCTGCGCGGCAGCGCTTCTGGCCGCCTATGGCATCGGTCATCTGTATCCCACGACCGAGCGTTGGGTCTTCCTGGCTGCCTTGCTGGTCGGTCTCGTTCCGATCGCGAGGCGCGCGCTGATGGCGGCATTGGCCGGCACGCCGTTCTCGATCGAGATGCTGATGACCATCGCCGCCGTTGGGGCCGTGATGATCGGTGCCACGGAAGAAGCGGCAGCCGTCGTGGTGCTGTTCCTGATCGGGGAGCTTCTCGAGGGTGTCGCCGCCGGCCGTGCGCGGGCCAGCATCCAGGGTCTGGCTGATCTGGTGCCGAAGACGGCGCTGGTCGAGCGGGGAGGCGGCACGGTTGAAGTTCCCGCCGAACAGCTTGCCGTCGGCGACGTCATCACGGTGCGGCCGGGTGACCGCATCCCGGCCGATGGCGAGATAACAGAGGGTTCGAGCGACATTGACGAGGCGCCGGTGACCGGCGAGAGCACGCCGAAGCGCAAGAGCGTTGGAGAGCCGGTCTTCGCCGGCACGATCAACAGCGACGGCGTGTTGAAAGTGCGAGTGACGGCGGCCGCTTCCGACAACACCATCGCCCGCGTGGTGCGGCTGGTGGAGGAGGCGCAGGAAGCCAAGGCGCCGACCGAACGCTTCATCGATCGATTCTCGCGCTACTACACGCCGGGCGTGCTGGCGGTCGGCGCGCTGGTGGCGGTGCTGCCGCCGCTCGTCGCCAACGGCGACTGGAATGAATGGATCTACAAGGGCCTGGCGATCCTGTTGATCGGCTGTCCCTGCGCGCTGGTCATCTCGACGCCGGCCGCGATCGCCGCGGGCCTGGCGACCGGCGCCCGGCGGGGCCTGCTGATGAAGGGCGGCGCGGTCCTGGAAAGTTTCCGCCGGATCACGGCGGTGGCCTTCGACAAGACCGGAACGCTGACCGCGGGCAAGCCCGTCGTGACCGACATCGTCGCTTATGGCCGCGACGAACGCAGCGTGCTGGCGCTGGCAGCGGCACTCGAGCAGGGCTCCAGCCATCCGCTGGCGGTGGCGATCCTGGACAGGGCAAAGGCGGACAAGGCACCGGTGCCGCCGGCGCTCTCGGCCAAGGCGATCTCCGGCAAGGGAGTCGAGGGCAGCGTCGGCGGCGTCGCCGTCTTCCTCGGTTCCGGCCCGGCGGCGGGTGAACGCACGGACATGACGCAAGCGCAGCGCCTTGCCGTCGATAGCCTCAACGGCCAGGGCAAGACCGTGTCGGTGCTGGTGGCCGATGGTGTGCTGGCCGGGCTGATCGCAATGCGTGACGAGCCGCGGCCGGACGCGGCGGCGGGCATCGCGGCGCTGAAGGCCGAGGGCATCCGCGCGGTAATGCTGACCGGTGACAATCGTCGTACCGCTGAAGCCATCGCCGTCTCGCTCGGCATCGAGGCGCGGGCGGAACTGCTGCCGCAAGACAAGCAGCGGATGATCGGCGAGTTGCAGCGCGAAGGGCTGACAGTGGCCAAGGTCGGTGACGGCATCAATGACGCACCGGCGCTCGCCGCCGCCGACATCGGCATCGCCATGGGCGGCGGCACCGATGTGGCGCTGGAAACGGCGGATGCCGCGATCCTGCATGGCCGCGTCACGGACGTTGTCCGGATGGTGCGGCTGTCGCGGGCGGTGATGGCCAATATCGGCCAGAATATCACCGTGGCGCTGGGGCTGAAGGCAGTCTTCCTGGTCACGACCATCTTAGGCATCACCGGCCTCTGGCCGGCGATCCTGGCCGACACCGGCGCCACGGTGCTGGTCACCGCCAACGCCATGCGCCTCTTGCGCTGGCGCGGGTGACCGGCACGCTACCGTTGGTCAGGGGTCGATATCCATGGCGAGTGCCGCGTCCTTCCGGTTCTCCAACTCCGCAAGCCTGCCCTGCAGCGCGCTGCGGATCGAGGCGTAGGCGGCGGCGCCGAAGGTCAAACGTCGAGGCGCGGGATCCTGCTCCACCGAGGCGATCATCGCCTCGACCATCTTGCCGGGATCGCCCTTGATGTCGAACGAACCCTCGGAAAAAGCCCGGCGTAAGTCCGCGACCGGGGTGTTGTCATAGGCATCCGTGGACCCGGAGCTGACCAGGCTGGCACCGAAGTTCGTGCGTGTCGGCCCGGGCTCGACGAGCGTCAGCCCGATGCCGAACGGCTCAACCTCCTGGCGAACGGATTCGACGAAGCCCTCGATGCCCCATTTGGTGGCGTGATAGAGGCTGAAGCCGGGATAGGCCATCTGTCCGCCCTCCGAGGAGACTTGCAGGATGCGGCCGCCCTGCTGTTTCCTCAGATGCGGCAGTGCTGCCCGGATCAGCTGGATCGAGCCGACGAGGTTTGTGTCGATCAGGTCGCGGATCTGGCTGTCCTCCAGTTCTTCAGCGGCGCCGAAGAGGCCATAGCCGGCATTGCTGACGATGACATCGATGCGCCCCAATTCGCCAAAGGCCCTGCTGATCGTCGCCCGGATCGCATCGGTGTCGGTCATTTCGAGCGAAGCGATCCAGAGCCGATCGCCATGTTGCGCCTTCAAATCGGCGAGCGTCCGTGGCTTTCGTACGGTCGCGGCGACACGGTCGCCACGGGCCAGAAGCCTTTCTGTCAAAAGCCGCCCGAAACCGGATGAGGTGCCGGTGATGAACCATGTCCTGGTCATGGGAGATGTCCTTTCATTGCTGAGTTCGGCCAAGACTACGCCATCCAACTCATGATACTATCCGTTCAATTTCATATGGCTTGATGAAGATTTCCCATGAATGGCAAGCCCGGACTTCCGGAATTGACGGCGCTAGCCGCGATTGTCTCGCATCGCAGCTTCCGCAAGGCAGCCGACGATCTCGGCCTTTCGCCTTCCACGCTCAGCCACATGATGCGGACGCTGGAACGGGGCATGGGTGTGCGCCTGCTCAATCGCACCACGCGCAGCGTTGCGCCGACCGAGGCGGGCGAGCGGCTCGTCACGCGGCTGCGGCCGCTTCTGTCGGATATCGACGCCGCATTGGCTGAGGTCGACGACTTCCGTGGTCTTGCGTCAGGGACGCTGCGGATCAACACCAGCGAGATCGGCGCGCGACTGTTGCTCGGATCCGTGGTGTCGGTCTTTCTTCAGCGCTACCCCCAGGTCTCGCTCGATCTCGTCACCGAGGGAAGACTGGTCGATATCGTCGCTGAAGGCTTTGATGCCGGTATCCGTCTGGGCGAGGCTGTGCCGCAAGACATGGTTGCGGTGCGCTTCGGCGGGCCGACACGCTTCATTGCCGTTGCATCGCCGGCCTATCTGGCCGGCCGCCCGGTTCCGCGCGTCCCGGATGATCTTAGGGATCAAACCTGCATCCGCTTTCGGTTGCCAAGTGGCAAACCCTACCGATGGGAGTTCGAGAAACATGGCCAGGAGATCGCCATCGATGTCCCTGGCGCACTGACGCTCGACAATATGGAGTTGATGGCCGAGGCAGCCGCCGGCGGCATGGGGATCGCTTACATCTCTGACAAATCCGCCAAGGCTCACCTCGACCGGGGGGCGCTTGTCACTGTGCTGGACGATTGGTGTCCGCCCATTCCCGGCCTGTTCCTCTACTATCCGGGCCATCGGCTGGTGCCGCCGGCGCTGCGGGCCTTCATCGATGTGCTGAAGGAGACCGAAAACTGAGGCCGCTACTCGGCTGGAGCGGTGAGCGGCGGCGTGGTGTTGCTGCGCCCTTCCCAGACCTGGGAGACAATTGCGACCACGACGGCGACCAGCATCGCCAAAGCTCCGACCACCGGCAGGCTGCGGTAGCCGTAGCCGGCATTGAGCATGGCGGCGCCCAACGACGCGGCAAGCGCGATGCCGACATTGAAGCCGGACGGGATCAGCGAGGAGGCGAGGTTGGCGGCATCCGCCGTCCACGCCAGGATGCGGGTCTGGATCGGCGTGCCGATGGCGAAGTTGAGGCCGCCCCAGATGACGATCGCGATGACCATCGGCACGGGGTAGGGGCTGACGGCGTAGATTACCGCCAACGTCACCGCCTGCAAGGCGAGCATGGTGATCAGCGACGGCATCAGCTTCCAGTCCGACAGCTTGCCGCCGAGGAAGACGCCAAGCGTGGCGCCGACGCCATTGAGCAGCAGCACCCACGGCACCAGGTTCTCGTCGAGTCCGGTGATCTCCAGCAAAGTCGGGGTGATGTAGGTGAACAGGCAGAACTGGCCGAGCATCAGCATCAGCATCAGGATCAACGAGGTCCAGACCTGCTGGCGTGCCAGCACGCGGACCTCTCGGGCAAGGCCGGCGGGCTTGGCCGATGAGCCGGTGGTGCGCGGCAACAGGGCGGCCATGGCAAAAGTTGCCGCCACGCCCAGCCCGCACATCACCCAGAAGGTGGCGCGCCAGCCCCAGATGTTGCCGATCGCGGTGCCGGCCGGCACGCCGATGACGTTGGAGACGGTGAGGCCGGACAGGATGACCGCCACCGCCATGCCGCGTTTGTCTTCCGGAACGAGGCCGACAGCGACCACCATGGCGACGCCGAAATAGGCGCCGTGCGCGACCGCGACGGCAATGCGCAGAAGCAACATGGAAATGAAGTCGGGCGCCAGCGCGCAGGCCGCCTGGCCGATGGTGAAAGCGACGGCGAGGCCGAGCAGCAAGGTCTTGCGCGGCAAGGACTTGGTCGCGAGCGCCAGCAGCGGGCCGCCAATGGCGATGCCGCAAGCATAGCCGGAAACGAGATAGCCAGCGGATGGGACCGAGACGCCAAGCCCTTGCGCCACCTGCGGCAGCACGCCGGCAATGACGAATTCGGTGGTGCCGAAAGCGAAAGCGGCGATGAACAGGGCGACAAGCGGAAGCGACATGGGGAAGCCTTGGCTGGAACGGCCTCAAACCACGGATGGACTGCTGGGGCAATCCAGAAATTTTTGTCGCGACTTTAGGTTTTCTTGACCGGCAGCTTCAGGCTGTGGTCTTGCGGCCATAGGGGATCTTCAACCACGCCCGCTCGTGGAAATAGTAGAGCAGGGACTTGGTGAAAACCTCGGTTATGCCGATGGCCGCGGCCAGTTTGACGCTTCCTGTCACGACCAGGGAAATGATCAGCGTGTCGATGGTGCCGGTCACACGCCAGGATAGCGCCTTGGCAAAACTGCGCGAATGGGTGTCCATCGATTCCTCCGAAAGCCTGGGCGGTCGATCCTTATCCTGCTTGGCGGAAGCGGAGCAAAGGTATTTTGCCGTCACGTGAAGACCGCAGCCGGTGGGGTGACCTCAGCTCGCCTTCAACCTTGACCCCGTCAGCAGGCCGCGCTCTTCGAGCACCGGATAGGCCATCGACGCCAGCAGCGAGTTGATCTGCTTCAGGTCGCGGATGGTGTCGAGATGGATCGAGCTGGTCTCGACGCTCTTGGCGGTGCCTTCGCGCAGCCGCAGGAAATGGCTGGCGCTGGTTTCCTTCTCGCGGTCGCGCAACTGGTCCTTTTCCAGCACCAGCTGGCGGGCGGTTTCTGGGTCGCGCGAGACCAGCACGTTGAAGGCAAGCCTTGCATTGGCCAGCACCGAGCTGTGGAAGGCGCACAATTCGCTCCAGCCTTCGTCGGTGAATTCCAGCCCGCGATCGAACTTCTTCTTCACATGCACCAGCATGTTGCGAACGATGATGTCGCCGACCTGCTCGAGCTTGACGCAGGCGCCGATCAGCTCCTGGCAACGCAGCGCCTCGTCCTCGGTCAGCGGGTTCTTGGTGACCTTGGCGAGGTAGAGTTTTATAGCGGCATGCTTGCGGTCGACGCGGTCGTCGAGGGCGGCCAGCGCCTTGATCTTGTCGGCGTCGGCGCTCTCATAGAGCTCGATGATGCGTTTCAGCATGATCTCGACCGTCTCGCAGACCCGCACCACCTCGCGCGTGGCGTTGGCCAGCGCCTGGCTCGGCACGTCGAGCGCGCTGTCGTTGAGGGCGGACAACTCGATGACGTCGAGCGAGGCCGTTGGCTCCGGCTTGGTGCCAAGTGCCACGATCTTCTCCGAGGCGCGGTAGACGAAACCGGCCAGCGGCAGGCCTGCGAGCAGGATGATGACGTTGAACAGGATGTGGGCGTTGACGATCTGATCCGCGGCCGTCGCGCCGAGGAAGCCGACATGCGGCCGGAAGATCATGAACAGGATCAGCATGACCAGCGAGCCAAGCCCGCGCATCAGGAGATTGCCGATCGGCACGACGCGCACGGCGGGTCCGGCCGAGCGGGTCAGCATCGGCGCGATGATGGAGGAGCCGAGATTGACGCCGAGAATGAGGACGACACCGAGTTCCGGGCTGATCAGGCCACGGCCGGCCAGCGTCGCCATCAGCAGAACCGCCGCGATGCTCGACTGGAACAGCCAGGTGATCAGCGCCGCCAGCAGGTAGGCGGTGATGGAATCGCTGGAGAAGTAATTGATGATGACCGGCATGAGCTGGCTGTTGCGCAGCGGCTCCGACGCCTGGCCGATCATTTCCAGCGACAGGATCAAAAGGCCGATGCCGACCAGGATGCGGCCGGTCTGGCGCCAGTCGCGCCGTTCGGTGGCCATGAACATCACCGTGCCAGTGATCAGGCAGAGCGGCACCAAAAGCGTGAGGTCGAAGGTCAGCAGCTTGACCACCAGCGCCGAGCCGATCTCGGCGCCACGCACGGCCAATTGGCCGGCGGCACCCGAAACGATGCCGGAGCCGGCGAAGGAGCCTACCAGAAGCGTCACGGCGGTCGAGCTTTGCAGCGCGATCGCAAGGCCGGTGCCGGCCAGCACCGCCATGATTGGATTGCGCATGGTGGCGCGCAGACGATGGCGCAGCACATCACCATAAGCGCGTTCGACGCCGGTCTTGACCATGCGGGTGGCAAACAGCATCAGCGCGACCGCGCCGGCCAAATGCAGAAGGACGACGGAACCGCTCATTGCGGCGCCTGCATGCGGGCGGGGCGCGCGGTGCGGGCGGCGCGGCGATCAGGAAGGGAAGCGAGGGTACGAATCATGATCATGGCAGTCGTCATATATAGCTAGAATATTTTAGCCGGATAATAAAATCTTGTCGATCTCAAGGGGCCGCCGCAGGACGACAGGCCGTGTCGGGAAATGGACGGGTGCGCAAATGGTTGCATCGCCGGGTCGCGGCGGGGCGGGAAGCAGCCGGCCTGCCGTGCTTGTGGCATCTGTCTTTGCGATGATGTTCAAATATTCGAAATAAGCGAAGGATTTCATTACACAATTGTAATGCTGCCGTTCAGTTTCAGTTCATCCCTTGGCCGCTATTCCTCGGGCATCGACAACCAAGGAGACTTCTTATGAAACGCATTGTCCTTTCCGCTCTCGCTGTCGCGATGCTGGCCGCCACCTCCATGACCGGTCAGGCCGCGCCGATGAACGCGCCGGTCGCGCCACAGTCGAATTACACCAAGGTCGACTGGCAGAAGCCAGGCCACCACAACGACGTGAGGAAGCGCGTCTACAAGAAGAAGGTCGTCGTGAAGCGCAACAACTGGCGCAACGGCCAGAAATATTCCGGCTGGAGGCAGCACCAGCCGATCCGCGACTATGGCCGCTACGGCCTGCACCGTCCCGGCCGCGGCCAGGAATGGATCCGCGTCGGCAACGACTATGTCCTGGTCGGCATCCTCTCCGGCGTCATCTTCGGCGCGCTTGCCGCGCAGTAAGGTTCGATCGCTGGATTGAGCTGGGAAGGGCGGCCTGCAAGGGCCGCCTTTCTTTTTGCCCTGTGGAAACCGGGCATCGTCCGCATTGGGGGTCGTCGGATTTCGAGGGTATGCTTATATGGTGGGAAAACGAGTTCCCTCAATGCGCTTTCCGCCCGCCTTTCTCGACGAGATCCGCGACCGCGTGCCGATTTCATCTGTTGTCGGCCAGCGCGTCGCGTGGGATCGCAAGAAGACCAATACGTCGCGCGGCGATTATTGGGCCTGTTGTCCGTTCCATGGCGAGAAGAGCCCGTCCTTCCACTGCGAGGACAAGAAGGGCCGCTACCATTGCTTCGGCTGCTCGGTCTCGGGCGACCATTTCAAATTCCTCACCGAACTCGACGGAATGAGCTTTCCCGAAGCGGTCGAGAAGATCGCCGAAATGGCCGGCGTCCCGATGCCAGTCCGCGACGTCCAGGAGGAACGGCGCGAGAAGGAACGCGCCAGCCTGACCGACGTCATGGAAATGGCGACCGCCTTCTTCCAGGAACGGCTGCAGGGACCCGAGGGCGCCAAGGCCCGCGCGTATCTGCGCGACCGCGGGCTGACGCCGGCGACGCAGCATTCGTTCCGGCTCGGCTTCGCGCCCGACAGCCGCAACGCCTTGAAGGAGCATCTGGCGGCAAAAGGCGTGCCGAAAGCCGATATCGAGGCCTGCGGACTGGTGCGCCATGGCGACGACATTCCGGTCTCCTATGACTGGTTTCGCGACCGCATCATGTTTCCGATCCCGGATTCGCGCGGCAAGATCATCGCCTTTGGCGGCCGGGCGCTGGCGCCCGATGCGCTGGCCAAATACATGAACTCGCCCGACACGGAGCTCTTCCACAAGGGCAATGTGCTCTACAATTTCGCCCGTGCCCGCAAGGCTCTGGCCAAGGGCGGCACGGTGATTGCCGTCGAAGGGTACATGGACGTGATCGCGCTGGCGCAGGCCGGCTTCGAGAATGTCGTGGCGCCGCTTGGCACCGCGCTCACCGAAAACCAGCTAGAATTGCTGTGGCGCATGGCGCCGGAGCCGATGCTGTGCTTCGACGGCGACAAGGCCGGGCTGAAGGCGGCATGGCGTGCCGCGGATCTGGCATTGCCCTCGGTGCAGGCCGGCCGTTCGGCGCGTTTTGCGCTGCTGCCGGAAGGCAAGGATCCCGACGACCTCGTCAAGGCCGAGGGGCCGGACGCTTTCCGCGCGGTGCTAGCCGATGCGCGGCCTCTGGTCGACCTGTTGTGGATGCGGGAGACGGCGGGCGGTGTCTTCGACACGCCGGAACGGCGGGCGGAACTGGGAAAGACGCTGCGGGAGTTGACCAGCCGCATCCGCGACGAAAGCACGCGCTATCACTACCAGCAGGAAATGCGTGAGCGGGAAAAGAGCTTCTTCGGCTCGCAGCGCGATGCGCGGCAAGGGCGCCAGGACTGGAAACCGGGGCAGGGCAAGGCAGCCGCACCCGGCGGACAATTCGCCAAGCCTGGTGGCGGCCGCATGGCGATCACCGAAAGCCTCGGCCAGTCGGCGCTGGTCAAGCGCGGCAGCGAGGGCATGTCGGTGCGCGAGGCGACGATCATCGTGGCGCTGGTCAACCATCCGGCGCTGATCGACGAGAATTTCGCCCATGTCGAATTTCTCGACCTCGCCAATTCCGAGCTGCAGCGGCTGCATGCCGCCATCCTCGACGCGATGGCGCATGACATGGCCAATGACCGCCATGCCGTGGTGGCGACGATCGAACGCGCCGGCTGCGCGGAGATCTGGGAGCGCGCCGTCGGCCTGATCCGGCGGGCGCGGCAATGGCCGGCGCTGGAGACGGCCGCACTCGACGATGCCCGCGATGCTCTGAACCAGGCACTGCACTTGCAGCGCAGCGCGCGCACCTTACATAAGGAACTGAAACAGGCGGAAGCGGCTCTCGAAGCGGATCCTTCGGACGAAAACTTCCGCCATCTGATCGAAATTCAGGCGCAGTTTCAGGATGTACAGGCGACGGAAGCGCTGATCGAAGGATTTGGCGTTTCGTCGGGCAGGGCCGGGCGAGCCTAAGTGCAGCTGAGTACAGGAATGAGAGCGTGGCCGGACTTCCCCAAGGGGCAGGGCGCGCTAAGTCGGGTAATTGATTCGCTTTTTTCATGCGAATCATGCCAGAGGCGCTTGACCTTCCGACAGAATGGCGGAATCAGGACGATTCGAAACGTTAACCCGCACCCGCGCCGACGGGAAATGAGCGATGTGAGGTACTGGTCACTGGACAGGCAGGCCGCCTGCCACAGATATCAGGGTTAATCTGGACTTAATGCATGTCGCCCAAGAGTGGAAACCGGTTTTGGGGCAACGACATGTACCAAACAAGGTAGATGCGGTTCTGGCCCGGTGAAGCGCGTTTCATAAGCGAGCACATCCGGTTTCGACTGGTCCGACAGCTTACGCGGCTTCGATGGCAGCCGCTTGGAGAAGATAAAAATTATGGCGACTAAGGAAAAGGAAGAGGTCGAGACCGAACGCGAAGGCGCCACCGATGGCCCTTTGCTCGACCTTTCCGATGATGCTGTCAAGAAGATGATCAAGGCCGCCAAGAAGCGCGGCTATGTCACGATGGACGAGCTGAATTCGGTGCTGCCTTCCGAGGAAGTGACCTCCGAGCAGATCGAGGACACGATGGCAATGCTGTCCGACATGGGCATCAATGTCGTCGAGGATGACGAGCAGGGCGAAGAGGCCGAGGCTGGCGACACCGCGGCGGACGCCGAGGAAGACGCCAACGAACTGGCCGAACAGACCGGTACGGCGGTTGCCGCCACCACCACCAAGAAAGAGCCGACCGACCGCACCGACGATCCCGTGCGCATGTATCTGCGCGAGATGGGTTCGGTGGAGCTTCTGTCGCGCGAGGGCGAGATCGCCATCGCCAAGCGCATCGAGGCCGGCCGCGAGACGATGATCGCGGGCCTGTGCGAGAGCCCGCTGACCTTCCAGGCCATCATCATCTGGCGCGACGAGCTCAACGAATCCAAGATCCTGCTGCGCGAGATCATCGATCTCGAAGCCACCTATGCCGGCCCCGAAGCCAAGCAGGCGCCGGTGGTCGAGCGCATCGAGGAAGCGCCCAAGGCCGAGGAAAAGCCGCGTCGCGGGCGCGACGATGAAGACGACATCACCAATGTCGGCGCCGATACGCGCGGCATCGGGGACGACGACGAGGAAGACGAAGACGAGGCCAGCCTGTCGCTGGCGGCGATGGAAGCGGAACTCCGCCCGCAGGTGATGGAGACGCTCGACGTCATCGCCGACACCTACAAGAAGCTGCGCAAGCTGCAGGACCAGCAGGTCGAGAACCGTCTGGCCGCCGCCGGCACGCTGTCGCCCAGCCAGGACCGCCGGCTGAAGGAGCTGAAGGACCAGCTGATCAAGGCGGTGAAGTCGCTGTCGCTCAACACGGCGCGCATCGAGGCGCTGGTCGAGCAGCTCTACGACATCAACAAGCGCCTGGTGCAGAACGAGGGCAAGCTGTTGCGGCTGGCCGAAAGCTATGGCGTGCGCCGCGAGGAATTCCTGAAGGAATATCAGGGCTCGGAGCTCGACCCGAACTGGACGCGCTCGATCGCTAATCTGACCTCGCGCGGCTGGAAGGAATTCACCAAGAACGAGAAGGATGCGATCAAGGATCTGCGCGCCGAGATCCAGCACCTGGCCACCGAAACGGCGATCTCGATCCTGGAATTCCGCAAGATCGTCAACCAGGTGCAGAAGGGCGAGCGCGAAGCCGCGATCGCCAAGAAGGAAATGGTCGAGGCCAACCTGCGCCTCGTCATCTCCATCGCCAAGAAATACACCAATCGCGGCCTGCAATTCCTCGACCTGATCCAGGAAGGCAATATCGGCCTGATGAAGGCGGTCGACAAATTCGAATACCGCCGCGGCTACAAGTTCTCGACCTACGCGACATGGTGGATCCGGCAGGCGATCACGCGTTCGATCGCCGACCAGGCCCGCACCATCCGCATCCCGGTGCACATGATCGAGACGATCAACAAGATCGTGCGGACCTCGCGCCAGATGCTGCACGAGATCGGCCGCGAGCCGACGCCGGAAGAACTGGCCGAAAAGCTCGCAATGCCGCTCGAAAAAGTGCGCAAGGTCTTGAAGATCGCCAAGGAGCCGATCTCGCTCGAAACGCCGGTCGGCGACGAGGAGGATTCGCATCTGGGCGATTTCATCGAGGACAAGATGGCGATCCTGCCGATCGACGCGGCGATCCAGGCCAATCTGCGCGAGACCACCACGCGCGTTCTGGCCTCGCTGACGCCGCGCGAGGAGCGTGTCCTGCGCATGCGCTTCGGCATCGGCATGAACACCGACCACACGCTGGAAGAAGTCGGCCAGCAGTTCTCGGTCACCCGCGAGCGTATCCGCCAGATCGAAGCCAAGGCGCTGCGCAAGCTCAAGCACCCGAGCAGGTCGCGCAAGCTGCGCAGCTTCCTCGACAGCTGAGTTTTATCTGCCGCGAGGAATTGAGGGCGCCGATTGGCGCCCTTTTTCGTTTTTCTGCATCGACGGAAAGCCGTTTTCAGACTTGCCGGGAATTGGTCTCAACGGCACGTTCAGCCGCGTCCCCCTGACGATGATGCCGCCCCGGTCGCCGATCTCGATCGAGCCATAACGCTGCCTGAAGCATTCGGGCAGCGGGCGGTCGCCGGGAATTGACAACCACAGGCGCAGCATGTGGCGCCGCTTGTCGGGTTCCGGCCAGTCGCGAAACCCCATGCGGTCGTGAAGCAGCGAATGATTGTAGACGAACTGCATGTCGCCGGGCCGAAGCCGCATCGACAGGTTCAGCTTCGGATCGTTGGCAAGGCTGTCGAAGAGATCCAGCGCTTCGACATGGGCGGCGCTCAGCCGCATGGCATCGGGGAAGCGCTGCGCGCTGTCGATGTACTGGCGCTGATAGATGCCGGTCAGCAGTCCCGCATGCCAGTTGAGGACCGGGATTTCGAAGTAGGGCTTTTCGCCTTCCGGAATCTCGCCGCGCCGGTCGGTGGCGATCGGATCGAACAGCAGGCGTACCAGATCAGGCCGGCTTTTGCGCATCTCGTTGTAGATCGTCACCGTGCTGACCAGCAGGGACTCGCCGCCTTGCATGGCATCGCTCAGGCAGAGCAGGCCGACGACATCGGCGGAATCGGTGTGAAACGTCTGGCGCTCGGCAGTCTGGTAGATGCGTGTCGTGGCGTCCCTGGCGTCGGCGCCGATGTCGCGGACATGGCCGAGTATATGGCCCTGGGCATTCTGCGAGCGTGCGCTTCCCAGATGCGCGCCAATCCCGCAGAAGATGGTTGCCGTCATTGCAGCGGAATATCTCTCGACCGGGAGGCCGCGAAGCACCTCGAACCCGATGCCGGCGATCAGTTTTTCGCGAAGGGCGGCAAGATGGCCGGCAAGCCGGGGCAAGGGGAAATCGGCCTTGGTCAGGCCGCCTATGTCCCGAGAGCCGGCGAGAAAGCTGGTTGCCGCCAATTCCAGCTCGGCGACGTCGCGAGGGTCCAGTTCGACCAGCCAACGGTCGGGATGCTTCGCCATGAGCTCGCCGGCCCACGCGGCGGGAATTTCGATCGATGCCGGTGGCAGGTCTGTTGTCTCGCGCATGAAGCCCTCCGGCGGCTGGATCGGTCCTGGACATCAGCCTGGGATTTCCACCATGGCCACGACGGAGATTGCAGCAATCAGGCAGGTTTTCAAACCGGCTTTCCCTGGTCGCCGCCGAGTGTCACTTCCAGCCCGCAAATGATGGCGTGGATGCGTCCTTGCAGGACGTTCGCCGCAGGAGGATAATTCCACTTCGGATGCATTTTCTGGGCGACAACCCGGATGCCCGCCCCGGCGAAGCCGCCGTGCTCCGTGGCCCCGGAGGGAGGTGAGCCATGACAAGCTACATCGTGCTGATGAACTGGACGGAGCAGGGCGCCAGAAACGTGCGCGATTCACCCAAGCGGCTCGACGCCGCCAGGAAGCAGTTGGGAGATATGGGCGGCTCGTTCAAGTCGTTCTATCTGACCATGGGCGAATACGACATGGTGGCAGTGGTCGAAGCCCCCGACGACGCGGTGCTCGCGCGTTTCTCGCTGATGCTGGCGGCGAGCGGTAATATCCGGACGCGAACGCTCAAGGCCTTCCCCGAATTCGCTTATCGCGAGATCATCACTTCGCTCGGATAGTGTTCGCGGACAACCGGATCGGGTGCTGCCTTGATGGCACCTGATCCGGCGCGTTCCGACATATTTGACTGTTGCCTCGGGACAGGATGCCTCGCCGTGGTAGATATGCGGCCAAGAGGGATCGCAATGAACAATTTTTCGATACTGGCCGTCGCCCTTGCCTTGATATCATCCATGCCGATCGACGTCGGCGCCGCCGCGCAAAAACCTGTCGGCATGGCCAATCCGGCATCGGTCCATTGCAGCGAGATCGGCGGACGTTTCATGGTCAGGAAGGACAAGGCCGGCAACGAATACGGCTTCTGCCGCTTGCCTAACGGGCGCCTGTGCGAGGAATGGGCGCTGTTTCGCGACAACAAATGCATCGGCCCAAAGGCCGCGATGCGCCGCAAATAGCAGCCACGTCGTCGCCCTGGTACAAGGATAGGACCATGTCAGAGCCGCACTCGCATTCCCATCTGTGGCCCGGCGTGCCGCTTGCCCTGTTTTCGGCCGCATTGTTTGGCGCCACGCCGCCCCTTTCCAAGCTGCTGCTCAACAGCGTCAGCCCCTTCATGCTGGCTGGCCTGCTCTATCTCGGCGCGGGCATTGGCCTTGCTCTCTATCGCCTGTTTCGCGGCAAACAGGCCGCGGCCGGCGAAGCGCAACTGGCCGCCAGGGATTTCCCCTGGCTGGCGCTGGCGATCGGCATGGGCGGCATCCTCGCGCCGGTGCTGTTGATGTTCGGCCTCAGCCTCAACACGGCATCCAGTTCAGCGCTGCTGCTCAACCTGGAAGGGCTGGCGACGATGGCTATCGCCTGGCTCGTCTATCGCGAGAATGTCGACCGGCGCCTGCTGGTTGGCGCCTTCGCCATTCTGGCGGGCGCGGTACTGTTGTCATGGCAGGGTGAGGGTGTCGCCTTCAATCTCGGCGCGCTGCTAGTCGCCGGGGCCTGCCTGGCATGGGGACTGGACAACAACTTCACCCGCAAGATCTCGGCGACCGACCCGGTGGTGATCGCCATGCTGAAGGGCCTGGTGGCGGGCGCGGCCAATGTCGGGTTGGCGCTTGCTGCCGGAGCGTCGTTTCCCGCGATATCCATTGTCGCTGCCACGGCCGCCGTCGGCTTCCTTGGCATCGGCGTCAGCCTTGTGATGTTCATCCTGGCGTTGCGCCATCTTGGTACCGCGCGGACAGGCGCCTATTACTCGCTGGCTCCGTTCATTGGCGCGCTGCTGGCCATCGTCATCCTGGGCGATGCCGTCACCTTCAAGCTGGCGTTGGCGGGACTTCTGATGGGCATCGGCCTGTGGCTGCATCTGTCGGAGCGCCACGACCATGAGCACGACCACGAGGCGTTGGAACATGAGCACAGCCATGTGCATGACGAACACCACCAGCACGATCATGACGGGCCGGTGAGCGAGCCCCATTCGCACTGGCACCGGCATGCGCCGATGCGCCACCGCCATCCGCATTATCCGGACCTGCACCACAGGCACGGCCACGGCTGAGCACGCCAGGATCATGCTCAAGCAAACCCCCAGGCCTGAACTGACCGTCTGGTACAACACGCGATGCCCCGTCTGCGATGCCGGCATTGCCAGGCAGAAGCGGCGGCTGATCGAAGCGGTCAGGGCCGGGCGGATCGAATTTCGCGACATCAATCTGGAGCCGGCGGCCCTGGCCGGACGCGGCGCCTCGGTGGAGGACATCCGCCGGCGGCTGCACGCCACCGATGCGGATGGCCGCTTGCTGGTCGGCGCCGACGTCGCCATCGCCGTGTGGCGGATAACGCCAGGCGAAGGCTGGCTGGCCACGCTTTTCGGCAATCCGGTTGCCTTGCCGCTGACCCGCTTTGCCTATGATCGTTTCGCCGATCTGCTCTACGCCTGGAACCGGCGCAAGGGCCGCTGGTAGCGACTTCATCTCGTTGAATGGAACGCCCCGAACCGGGAGATCGGCTCGGCTGGCACGCACTCAGATACATCGTAAGATATATCTTGACTCCATGGAGGCGTGCGCCTACTTAAGTTATATCGTAAGATAGAACTCAAGGAGCAAACAATGCACAAAGACAATCATTGCGGACGCGGCCATTTTGGCGAACGCATGTTCATGCACATGGCCGGCAAGTTCGGTGGCAGAGGGGGTGGCGGCTTTGGCCCGTTCGGACATGGTGGTCGCGGTGGCGGACGCGGCGGGCCGGGGGACATGTTCCGCGCCGGGCGGATGCTGGCCGACGGCGACCTCAAGCTGATCACGCTGTCGCTGCTGGCCGAGGCGCCGCGCCACGGCTACGACATCATCAAGGCGCTGGAAGAGCGCACCAGCGGCATCTATAGCCCGAGCCCGGGCGTGGTCTACCCGACGCTGACCTTCCTGGAAGAGGCTGGCTATGCCGTCTCGTCGAGCGAAGGCAACAAGAAGGTGTTCTCCATCACCGAGGCCGGCCGGGCGCATCTCGCCGACAACCGCGAGATGATCGACGGCGTGCTCGAACACCTCGAGCGTTTCGGCCGCAAGATGGCCAAGGCGCGCGACTGGTTCGGCTGGAATGACGATGGCGAGGACCGCCGTGGTGGCCGTGGCGAACGTTCGGAAACGCGCGACGAATTCCGCGCCATCCGCCACCGCCTGCGCGCGGCGCTGGGCGAGATCGTCGATGCCCCCGCTGAAAAGCAGGCCGAGGCGATCGCCATTCTAGAAGCCGCGGCGGAAGCGCTGGAAGCGCTGTCGCCCCGCTGAGGCGGGCGGCATTTCGCGGTACGCAAAAAAAGCCCGGGGAGACCCGGGCTTTTTTGTTGGCGATGATGCGGAGGGCATCATTCCTTGCCGACATACTCACTGATCAGCTTTTCGTTGCGCGCCTTTTCGATCTTGGCGGTCATCTCGGCCGACAGGCGTTCATCCGTGCGGTACTTGACCAGGTTCACCAGGCTGCCGGTGAGCAGCAAAATGCCCATGGCCCAGTAACCCTTGGTCGCCAGGTCGACCGGCGCCAGCCAAAGCGACAGGCCGAGCATGAAATAGGCGGCACCGACCGAGGCGGTGTTGAACATGATGTAGGTCTGATTGGCGTTCATTGGAGTTCTCCGTTGATTTGATGGTTGGGTTTTGATGAGATCAGGTCTGCAAAGGCTGGTTTTCAGTTGATGGTCTTCAGGCGCTCGAGCACGTCCTTGGCGCGCACCTTCACCGCCGCGCCGTGCCCGGCGTCGGCAAGCCGGTCGCGGATTGCTTCGTGACGCAGCTCGCCGTCGATCTCGTCGAGAATGCCGGACTCCTCGAACGGGTCGCTGGCTCCCTTGATGCGGGCCAAGAGCTCCTCGGCGTCGTTGAGGCTTCCAGAATTGCCGATCGACCTGACGAGGCGCGACTGCGCCTTGCGCTCGGCATCGATGGCCCGGGCCGAGATCATGCCCTGGTTGAGGTCGATGATGCGCCGATGCGCCCGCTCCACCGAAACGCGCATCCGCAACGTCTTTTCGCCAAGGCTCTGCACGGTGGCGCGGCGGACCTCGCGTTCATTCTCCAACTCGGCGACAGCCGCGGCACCGCTTTCGGCCAGCCCCTTGTTGCCGGCGGCGAGCGCGCTGATCGTGCGGGTTTCCAGATCGGCATGGCGGCGCTCGAGTTGGTCGAGACCGGCCTGCTCGGCACGGTGGCGCACGATCAGCGTGGCGAGCGTCTGCTTGGCGGCGGCAAGACCCGCCTCGGCGTCGCGGATGCGCTGCGCCAGAAGGTCGATGGCGAAGCGATCCTTGAGGCCGTCCTCGGCCCGTGCGCTGGCGCCATCAAGCAGTGTTCTGATCAGGCTAAGCATGGTTCTTCTCCCTTCGAATTGTGCTGTGAACAATGTTCACGAAGCCAACATAACAGGAAATGAACATTGTTCAAGAGATTTTTGAACGCTGTTCACGAAACCCCTTGTATGGTAAACAAGGGGAAATCGCCGTTCGAACCAGCGTGCCTCGCAAGGCATTCGCATCCACAAGGACTGATATGGCACTGGACAAGGAAGAGACGGGCGAGCGGGTGCTGGCGATTGCCGAAGTGCTGCTCAACGAGGGCGGCATGGACAATCTGAAGGCCAGGACCATCGCCGAGCAGGCGGGCATCTCGGTTGGTTCGGTCTACAATCTGTTTTCCGATCTCGAGGGGGTGCACCGTGCCGTCAACATGCGGTTGCTTGATCGACTCGGTGCGGCAGGGGCGGCGGCGATGGCCGATCTTTCCCGGCGCGGAATCACCGATGTGCGCCAGCGCCTGCTGGCGCTGGCCGGCGCCTATGTGCGCTTCGTCGAGGCGCATCCGGGCAGCTGGCCCGCATTGCTTGCCTTCAACAGGCGGCGTCCGACACTGGCCGAACCGGATGCCTATGAGGCTCGGCTCGACCAGTTGTTCGAGATCATTGCCGGCGTGCTCGCTGGGGGCGATTTCGACCTCGACGCCGACACGCGCCGGATCGCCGCGCGCACCTTGTGGTCAAGCGTGCATGGAATCGTCACCAGCGGCTATGCGGCCAGATCCGTTCGCCGGCAGGCCGACGAGATCGACCAGCAGATCGAACTGCTGGTCGCCGTCTTCATCAGGGGGCTGGAACGCGGCGGCACATTCGCGCATGCTGGAACAACAACGTCGTGAATCGCGAACGGACCGTGGTTTGCAGGACGAACAAGGAGATTTGAGCCATGTCTTTTCTGAAACGTCTTTTCGGCGGTGGCGGCGGCGGTGAGACGGCCGAGCCCAAAAGTGCGGCACCGGCCAAGCAGGTCGAGCACAAGGGTTTCATGATCAGCGCCACGCCCTACAAGGCCGATGGCCAGTACCAGACCTGCGGCATCGTCTCCAAGGAGATCGACGGCGTGGTGAAGGAACACAAATTCATCCGCGCCGACCGTTTCGCCGGGCTCGACGATGCCGTCGACATTTCGATCAAGAAGGGCATCCAACTGGTGGATGAACAGGGCGATCGGATCTTCGGGTAGGCGGACTGATCGAGTCGACCGCTCGCATTGCACCAGAGGAAGAAAATGCTGGCGCGGCCAAGCGTCGAAACGCGCGACGCTCGCCCAGGCCATGAAAGGCCCGTCCTTGTCGAGGGTTCAAGGTTTCAGCTCGATTGTGCCTATGTCGCGAAGCGGGAAAGCGCGGTGGGTGGAAATGGCGACGATCCGGTCGCTCAGGTGGGCGAGCAGCCGCTCCAGGATGCGCTCGCCCTGCTCGTCGTCGAGATGCTCTGTCGGCTCGTCGAGCAGCACCAGCGGCATGGAGGACAGCCAGGCGCGCGCGAGGTTGATGCGCTGCACCTCGCCGAGCGAAAACCGGTCCTGCCTGATCCAGGCATCCAGCCCGCCGGCTTCACGGATTCGGCCGTCCATCTCTACGGCTTCCAGCGCACGCCACAGGGCCGCGTCCGGAGCGTCGCCGACGAAGAGGTTGGCGCGAACCGTGTCCTCGAGGATGACCGCATCATGCAACACCAGTGCCGAGAGCGCCCGCCGCTCGCCTGCCGACAGGATGCGGTCGCCGGCGGCAAATCCATCCTCGCCGATCCAGCCGGCAACCTGCTTGAGCAGACTGGTCTTGCCCGAGCCGCTGGCGCCGACGAGTACCGTTGGCCGACCTCTTTCGAGCGTAAGCGCGACCGGTGCCCCAATGGGCCGGCCGTCCGGCGCGCGGCGCTGCAGGGCGCCGTGGCGCAGTTGGCGCGGTTCGTCCGACACGTGCGCTTGCCTGTCCGCCGAACCGACCTCGGTCCACTTGCCGATCTCGGCCCGGGCGGCATTGCGGCGAAGCACGGCAACCAGCATGCGCGACGCGCCGTTCAGCGCTTCGCCAAGCGCCAGCCACGAAAAGCCAAGCAGCATCGGCAGGAGAAGCTCCGTGCCCTGCCGTCCGGCATACCAGGCGGCGGCCATCACGCTGATGCCGGCAAGCGGACCGAAGGCGGCGCAGAGCGTGTCGAGCCCGGCCTGCAGGCGGCGAAGCGCAAGCATCTCGCCATCCGCGCGCGAGAGCGTGGCAAGCGCTTCGCCACACTCATGGCGCCAGGCACCTTCGGCCTTGAGCGGAACGGCTGACGCCATGGCCGTGCCAAGCCTGCCTGCGCCCCCGCGACGCATCGACCTGGCGCGCTCCCATGCCATGGCGCCAGCCTTGGCCACCCCGTTCCCCGCGAACAGGATGGCGAGCAGCAGAAGCATGATCGGTAGAAGGGAGAGCGGCGCGAGCATCGCCGAACCCGCAATGAGGACGGCGATGCCGCAGGCCAGCGTCAGCGCAGGCAGTCCGGCACGCAGCCGGGCGTAGTCGAGGTCCTCGACATCGTCGAGATAATCGGCCAGCCTTGCGTCATCGCCGAGCTGCCATCCGGCCCTGCGCACGGCAGGCGCCGCCGCCATCGCGGCGAAAAGTTCGACGCGATGCGCGACCTGGTCCGCGAGTGCTGCCTTGTGGCCGGCCAGCCGCTCACCATAGCGGGCGACCGTGCGGCCCACCGCGAACAGCCTGACCAGCGCCGCCGGTATGTGGAAGTTGAAGGTGAAGGCGGTGGCGGAAAGGCCGGCGATCGCCACCGATCCCAACAGCCAGGCGGAAACACCGCCGAGCAATACGCCGCAGCAGAGGGCCGAGAAAGCAAAGCCCGTCGCCAGCCGCCACGACTTCCGGCTTGAGGATTGAAGGAGAGTGTTCATGCCGCCACCTCGATGGCATCGTTGGGGGTGAGATCGACCGTCATGTCTGCGGTGGCGGCGAGGTCGCGGTCATGGGTGGCCACGACGACCAGCCGTGATCGCGAGATCGCAAGCAGCATGCGTCGCACCGCTTCGGCCGTCTGGCGGTCGAGCTTTGCCGTGGGTTCGTCAGCCAACACGGTCCGGCCGGAAAGCTGCGCGCGGGCGACCGCGATGCGCAGCCGTTGCCCTCCGGAAAGGTTGGCTCCGCCCCGGTCCAGCCTGACTTCGAGGCCGCCGGGCAACAGCGCGTCGTCGAGCAGGCCGATCGCGCCCGCGGCTGCCCCGAGATTGTCCCCGGCCGGCGCGGCGATATTCCATGAAAGGGCTTCGGCAAGCGTTCCCTCGGGCACGCAGCAGTCAGTGGAAACCCAGACGATTTCCCGGCCGGCGAGTGCATCGGCGTCGAGCGATCCGCCTGGTTCGAGCCCGGCCAGTCGGCGCAGCAATGTCGACTTGCCCGATCCGCTCGGGCCGACAATGGCGACCAGGCCCTGTTTCGGCAACGCCAGGGACAGGCGGTCGAGAATCGGCAAGGTCTTTGCCGCGGCCGGCTCGGCACCGAGCAGCCGGTCAAGTGCGGCCGCCGCGGCAAGGCCTTCCGCCTTGGCATGATATTGTTCCGAAAAGCGCCGGAAGGGTGCGAAATATTCCGGCGCGATCATGAGGATGAACAGGCTTTGCCAAAGCGCGAGGTTGGAGAAGCCAGGGATCATCGCGAGCTTCAGGTGGCCAAGGCCGAGGAAGACGGCGAGGATGGCAATCGACAGCGATGCGAAGAAGTCGATGATGCCGGCATTGACGAAAGCAATGCGCAGCACGCCCATCGTGTTGCTCGCATAGGCTTCGAGGCGGCGGGCCAGCTTGGCGTCCTCGGTGGCCATCGCGTGGTTGGCGAGGATCGTGGGCAGCGTGCGGATGCGGTCGGCGAACTGGCCCGCCAACCGGCCGAAGGCGCGTTCCTGGGCGTCGGCGCGCCGGCGGATGGCATTGCCCACCAGCGCGAGGAACAGGATCATCACCGGCGTCAGGCAGATGACCAGCAGCGCCGCCTGCCAGGAGACGAGGAGAAGTGCGATGGCCGCAAGCAGGGGTCCCGCACCCATCATCGTGCTGGCCGCGCGATGGCCGACGACAAGGCCGGCCACCGCCTCGGGATGACGCTGCATCGAGACGATGACGCCGCCGACCGACAGCGATTGCAATTGCCGCGCCGGCATGTCGTTCAGGCGCTCGCCCGCAGCCCCGCGCAACCCCGCCGAGACGGCGGTTTCGGCCGATGCCTGCGCCCTGTCGGACGCGAGCCCGGCGAGGCAGGCAGACGCGAGAAGCACGACCACAGCCGCGACCAGCCATGGGTCGACGGGATCGCCCATCACCAGCCGTCCGGTTGCGATCGCCGCCGACGCGGCGAAGCCGAGCCGTAGCCCGGTGCGCGCGACTTGCAGGATGAGCAGCCGACGCAAGCCGCGCCTTGCCAGCCGTTCGCCGATCGAGAGTGCCTGAAAAGGGGCGGGGCCGGAGGGGACGACCTTCGAATCCGGTGCGGGGACGGCTGACGTTTTCATGCCCCGGTTCTCGCACACGCAATGATGAAACGAATTGATCCAGATCAAGCGGCGGATGTTCGCGGCGCGTTATGAGCGGGTATCCAGAAAGGACGCTCCCATGCCCGACTTTCTCCTCGTCGACCTGTCCCGGCTGCAGTTCGCGCTGACGGCCCTCTATCATTTCCTGTTCGTGCCGCTGACGCTGGGCCTCTCCATCCTGATCGCCATGATGGAGACCGTCTATGTCATGACCCGCCGCACCATCTGGCGCGACATGACCAAGTTCTGGGGCGTGCTGTTCGGCATCAATTTCGCCCTCGGCGTCGCCACCGGCATCACCATGGAATTCCAGTTCGGCATGAACTGGGCCTACTATTCGCACTATGTCGGCGACGTGTTCGGCGCGCCCCTCGCCATCGAGGGCCTGATGGCCTTCTTCCTCGAAGCCACCTTTGTCGGGCTGTTCTTCTTCGGTTGGGACAGGCTATCGGCCCGCGCGCATATGATCGTGACCTGGTTGATGGCGCTTGGCACCAATTTCTCCGCGCTCTGGATCCTGATCGCCAATGGCTGGATGCAGAACCCGGTCGGTTCTGCCTTCAACCCGGACACGATGCGCATGGAGGTCACCGACTTCATGGCGGTGATCTTCAATCCGGTGGCGCAGGCGAAGTTCGTACACACCGTTTCGGCCGGCTATGTCTGCGCCGCCACCTTCGTGCTCGGCGTTTCGGCCTGGTACATGCTGCGCGGGCGTCACGTCCAGCTCGCCAAGCGCTCTTTCGTCATCGCCTCGGCCTTCGGCCTCGCCTCGTCACTCTCGGTGATCGTGCTCGGCGACGAAAGCGGCTATGCGCTGACCGACAACCAGAAAATGAAGCTCGCGGCCATCGAGGCCATGTGGGAGACGGAACCCGCGCCGGCGTCCTTCACGGCCTTCGGCATTCCCAGCCAAAGCGACCGCGAGACGCATTTCGCCATCCGCATCCCGTGGGTGATGGGCATCATCGGCACGCGCTCGATCGACAGGCAGATCCCCGGCATCGACGAACTTGTCGCCCATGCCGAAATGCGCATCCGCAACGGCATCGCCGCCTATGACGCGCTGGAGAAGATCAAGGCGGATCGCACCGATACCGCCGCCCGCGCCGCCTTCGATGCCAGCTCCGGGGATCTCGGCTACGCGCTGCTGCTCAAGCGGTACCTGCCGGATCCGAGGCAGGCGAGCGAGCAGCAGATCAAGGATGCCGCCTGGTCGACCGTGCCTTACGTGCCGCTGCTCTTCTTCGGCTTCCGGCTGATGGTGGCCTGCGGTTTCGTGCTCGCCGCGCTGTTCGCGGTGTCGCTGTGGCACACGACACGGGAGACCGAAGCGCCGCGCTGGCTGTTTCATGCCGCGCTCATCGCCATGCCGCTGCCCTGGATCGCCATCGAGGTCGGCTGGTTCGTGGCGGAGTTCGGACGCCAGCCCTGGATCATCGATGGCGTGCTGCCGACCTTCCTCGCCACGTCCGAGCTTGGCGTCACCGACCTGGCGCTCACCATCTCCGGCTTCACGCTCATCTACGGCGTGCTCGCCCTCATCGAGGTCAAGCTGATGCTGGCCGCAATCCGCAAGGGGCCCGAGATCGCCAGCGTCATCGATGACCTGCGCCCGAACACCGACCCCGCACTGCAACCCGCAGAATGAAAAAGGATCACGACGATGATCGACTTTCTCTTCGACTATGAAACGCTGCGCGTGATCTGGTGGATTCTGCTCGGCATCCTCCTGATCGGCTTCGCCGTGACCGACGGTTTCGACATGGGCGTGGGCGCGCTGCTGCCCTTCGTCGCCAGGACCGATGCCGAACGGCGTGTGGCGATCAACACAATCGGCCCGGTATGGGAAGGCAACCAGGTGTGGTTCATCCTCGGCGGCGGCGCCATCTTCGCGGCGTGGCCGGCGCTCTACGCGCTGAGCTTCTCCGGCTTCTACCTTGCCATGTTCCTGGTGCTTCTGGCGCTGATCCTGCGCCCCGTTGCCTTCAAGTATCGCTCGAAGCGGCCCGATCCCGCCTGGCGCGGGCGCTGGGACTGGGCGCTCTTCGTCGGCGGCGCGGTGCCGGCGCTCATCTTCGGCGTTGCCCTTGGCAACACGCTGCAGGGCGTGCCGTTCCATTTCACGTCGGATCTGCGCCCCATCTATGAAGGCAGCCTGTTCGGCCTGCTCAACCCGCTCGCGCTCTATTGCGGCCTCGTCTCGGTCGCCATGCTGATAACCCACGGCGCGGCATGGCTCGCGTTCAAGGCGGAAGGCATCGTCGAAGACCGCGCGCGCGCGATCGGCGCCAAGTCCGCTGTCATCACTTCGCTGCTCTTCGCCGGCGGTGGCGTGCTGGTCTGGCTCGGGCTGCTCGGCGGCTACCGCGTGACCTCGCCGATCGTGTGGGACGGGCCGTCCAATCCGCTGCTCAAGACGGTGTCGGCGGACAGCGGTGCCTGGCTGGCGAATTTCCATGCCCATCCGCTGCTGTGGATCGTGCCGGCGCTCGGTGTCGTCGCACCGCTGCTGGCGGCTATCGGCTTTCGGGCCCGGCGTGAAGGCTGGACCTTCCTTGCCTCGCAGTTAGGCGTCGCGATGATCATCGCGACGGTGGGGCTTGCCATGTTCCCCATCCTTCTGCCGTCGAGCAGCAATCCCAGCCATTCGCTGACCGTGTTCGATGCTTCCTCAAGCCGCGCCACGCTGCGCAACATGCTGATCGCCACGGTGATCTTCCTGCCGCTGATCCTTGCCTACACCGGGTGGGTCTACAGCGTGCTGTGGGGCAAGGTCGGCGAGAAGAGCGTCGAGAAGGCCGGCTCGTCGGCCTACTGATTCAACCGGAGTTTTGACCATGTGGTATTTTGCCTGGATCCTCGGCCTCGGACTGGCCGCCTCCGTCGGCATCCTCAATGCGCTCTGGTATGAGCTGCGCACCGTCCGCGAGGAGCCCGCCAAGGACACCGTCGCCCTGCCCACGCCTTGAGCCCGCCGTGGCGGAGGAGGCATCATGAGCGACTCTAATCTCGGACCGCTGCGCGGGCCGGCGGACATGAAGCGGGCGCACGTGCGGATGCTTGCGCTCTGTCACATGCTTGAAGGCATCGCCGACGACCTGCCGTCGCGCGTCGACCGCTTCCAGTGCCTTGCCGTGGCGGCCGATCTGTTGCCAGTGCTGCGAGAGTGCCATCGCTTCGAGGAAGAGACTGTCTTCCCCGCCTTCGCGCGGCTCCAGGGCGGGGAAGACATCGTCGCGCGGCTCAAGATGGAGCATCTGGAGGACGACTGCGCGGCGGCTGATCTCAGTGAAGTCCTGCTTGCGCACGGCCACGGGAGGCCTATCGAGAACCCCGAGGCGCTCGGCTACATGCTGCGCGCGCTGTTCGAATCCATGCGGCGCCATATCGCCTTCGAGCGCGACCATGTGCTGCCGGGGATTCTCGGGCAGCGCTGAGCGCTTCGGCGATCAGTTCCCGGAACGCGCCGCCAGGCGCGCGAGGTCGCTGACGACAATGTGACGGTTGTTGTCGATGCGAATGACGTTGTCGCCCCGCAGCCTGGTCAATTGCCGGCTTACCGTTTCGATGGTCAGGCCGAGGAAATCCGCGATCTCCGCGCGCGACAGCGGCAGGTCGAAAGCGGCGGCGCGGTGTTCCGGGCCAGCGGTCGGATCGATGTTGCGCGCGATCATCAACAGGAAGCTCGCGATCTTCTCGGCGGCGGTCTTGCGACCGAGCGCCACCATCCAGTCGCGCGCCTGGTCGAGTTCGCGCAATTTCTGTTCGAGCAGCCGATGTTCGAGGTCGGGGTGCTCCTTCATCATCCGCTCCAGCGTTTGGCGCGGAAAGGAGCACAGCTCGACATTGGTCGCGGCTTCCGCGGTCAATGTGCTCTCGGCCTGGAACGGCCTGCCCAGAAAATCAGGAGCGAACTGCAGGCCGACGATCTGCTGGCGGCCGTCGGACAGCGTCTTGGTGAGTTTCACGACACCGGAAAGAACGTTGGAGAACCGGTCGACGCTTCCGGTGTCGCTCATCAATTCCTTGCCGGTCTCGGCCTTGTGCCGTTTCGTCGACTTGGACAGGGCGACAAGCTGATCGGGGTTGAGGGCGCCGCAAATGCCACGATGCCGCGCTTCGCATGAAACGCAGAGAACAGGAATGCCCTTCGTGTGAATGTCTTCGCGCACGATGGTACATCTATAGTGTTACCAGCCGGCAGTGCAACGCATGGGCGACGACTTTAGCGATGGTGCATACGCACCGCCGAAAGGGCCCAGTTGCATAAATCCAGCTTATCATGAACCCCAGTTTTTGAAGACGTTACAGGGGCTTTCGCCGCCTGTAGCCTCGACGATGGGTTCTTTGAAGATGCCAGGGATTTGGTGGGTCGATGCAGACACATGCGCGGGTGGTGATTGTTGGTGGCGGGTGCGTCGGCGCGGGCATCCTGTACGGTCTTGCCAAGCGCGGCTGGACCGACGTCGCACTGCTCGAACGCACCCAGCTGACGGCCGGCTCGACCTGGCATGCGGCGGGCCTCGTCCCATCCTACGCCCGCAACATCAATATCGGCCGGATGATCAACAAGACCATCGAGATCTATGAAGGGCTGGAGGCCGAGACCGGGCAGCCTGTCGGATGGCACAAATGCGGCCAGCTGCGCATCGCCAATTCCAGGGACCGGCTCGACGAATACAAGAGCTATATGAGCGTCGCCGACGTTCAGGGCATGCGGGCGCATCTGCTGTCGCCGGCGGAGGCGAGGGCGCTGTGCCCGCTTCTCGACAACAAGCACATGCTCGGCGCGCTCTATCATCCCGATGACGGCCATATCGCGCCGGCCGACGTGACCCATGCCATGGCCAAGGGCGCGCGGGATCTGGGCGCCAAGATCTACCTGAACACGGAGGTCACCGGCTTTCAGCGGACCGCGGGCGGCGAATGGCGGGTCCAGACGAACAAGGGCGACATCACCTGCGAGCATGTGGTCTGCGCGACCGGCAATTACGCGCGCCAGACCGGCGCGCTGCTCGGCCTCGAGATCCCCGCCATCCCGATCCTGCACCAGTACTGGATCACCGAGCCGGTGCCGGAGGTCGTGGAGCGCAAAAAGCAGGGACGGGCGGAAATGCCGATCCTGCGCGACGAGGGCTTTGAAGGCTATCTGCGCGAGGAGGGCGACGGCTTCATGTTCGGGCCCTATGAGCGGACCGAACACCTCAAGCTGTTTGCCGAGGATGGCGTTCCCGCCTGGTTCGGCGCCGACCTCGTCGAAGAGGATTTCGAGGCGGTGTCATGGAACTGGGAGCAGGCAACGCAACTTGTGCCGTCACTGGGACGCGCCGGAATCAAGGCCAATGTCCGCGGCCCCTTCCAGATGACGGCGGACGAGCTTCCGCTGATGGGACCGGCCTGGGGCCTGCCCAATGTGTGGCTGGCCGAGGGCGTGCCGGGCGGCATCCTGTGGGGCGGCACGATCGGCTACTATCTGTCGGAGCGGATCGTCGAGGGCGGCAACAGCCTCGACACCTCGGATCTGGATCCTCGCCGCTTCGGCGACTACGCCAACAAGGCCTGGACGCGCGAGAAAGTCCGCGAGGCCTGGGGCACGCATGCGGAGCAGAAATATCCCGGACAGGACATGCCTGCCGCCCGGCCGCAGAAGACAGCGCCATCCTATGCGCGGCTGAGCGAGTTGGGCGCGGTCTGGGGCGTGCTCAACGGTTGGGAAATGCCCAATTGGTTCGCACCCAAGGGCGTCGAGGCCAAGGACCAGTATAGCTGGCGCTGGACCGCCAAGGGCGTTTTCGTCGGCGAGGAAGTGCAGGCCGTGCGCAATGCCGTCGGCCTGGTCGAGATGACGCCGATGACCAAGTTCGAGGTCTCGGGACCAAACGCAGCCGCCTGGCTCGACAGGATCCTTGCCAATCGCCTGCCAGCAGTCGGCAGGGCTGTTCTGGCGCATCACCTCACCCCTGCAGGTGGGGTGCAGGCGGAATACATGGTGGCGCGCCTCACCGACGACGGCTTCTATCTCATCTCGACGCCGCGCGCGGAGCGCTGGAATTTCGACGATCTCTCAAAGCTGCTCCCCGCCGACGGCGGTGTCAGCCTGAAGAACGTCACCAATGAGCGCGGCTGCTTCACGGTCGTGGGGCCAAATGCCCGAGATGTGCTGCAGCCGCTCACCGAGATCGACCTGTCGAACGCCGCCTTTCCCTGGTTCGGCGTGAAGACCGGCAGCGTGGCGCTTGCCAGCGACGTGCGGCTGCTGCGCGTCAACTACGAAGGCGAGCTCGGATGGGAGCTCTATCATCCCATGGCCTATCAGCGGCAATTGCTCGACGCGATCCTGAGTGAGGGCGAGAAGCACGGCATGCGGCTCGTCGGGCTGCATGCGCTGGAATCGCTGCGGCTGGAGAAATCCTATCGCGCCATGTACCGGGACATGAATCCCGAGCTCAACGTGCTGGAGAGCGGGCTCGAGCGGTTCGTTCGCCTCGACAAGGGCGATTTCGTCGGCCGCGAGGCGGTGCTGAAATACAAGGATCGTAACGACCAGCGCCGATCGGCAACGCTCAGGATCGAGACCGATGGCGCCAGCACGCTTGCCAACGAGGGCCTCTACATCGATGGCGAACTGGTCGGGCGCATCACGTCGGGCGGCTATGGCTATACGCTCGGGCATGATGTGGCGCTGGCGCTGTTGCCGGAGCGTCTCAGCAAGCCCGGCACCAAGTTCGACGTGGCGATCCTAGGCGAATGGAGGGTCGCCGAGGTGATCGCGGACTCGCCCTACGATCCCAGCTCGGCCAGGGCGCGCAGTTGATCGCAAGGGCTGAGCGAAGATGCGCATCGACCGGATCAACGTCCATACGGCGCAGTTGCCCGTCAAAGGCGGCGCCTATCGCATGGCCAGCGACGACGTAGAGTCGCTGGACAGTACCTTAATCGAGATCGTGACGGATGACGGCCTGACCGGTTGGGGCGAGACCTGTCCGATCGGACCGGTCTACCAGCCGCATCACGCGCTCGGCGCCCGCGCCGCGATCGCCGAAATTGCCCCAGGCCTCATTGGCGCGAAGATTGCCTCGATCAGGCTTCTGGCGAAGCGGATGGATGAGCGCCTGAACGGGCACGGCTACGCCAAGGCCGCGTTCGACATGGCCTTTCTCGACCTTCTCGGCCAGAAGCTCGGTGTGCCGGTGTCGACGCTTCTGGGCGGCTCGCTCACGGATCGCGTGCCGGCCTACTATTCGCTGATCGTCGGCCCGCCGGATGAAACGGCCAGGATCGCGGCCGACAAGGTGAAGGCAGGCTATCCGCGTCTGCAGGTCAAGATTTCCGGGCGTAATCTCGAAGAGGATGTGGCCACCGTCCACAAGGTCTGGGAAGCGGTCGGCTACAAGGCGCGCATTGCGGTGGACGGCAACAGAGGCCTGACGGCGGCCGCGGCAATCCATCTCGACAGGCTCTGCCAGGCGATCCCCTTCGTCCTCGAACAGCCCTGCAACACCATGGACGAGATCGCGACGCTGAAGGGCCGCGTGACACATCCGATCTATCTCGACGAGAGCACCGAGGACCAGAACGCGGTGCTGCGGGCGATCTCGCTGGGCATCGCGGATGGTTTCGGCTTCAAGGTTACCCGCCTTGGCGGCCTCACCAAGATGGCGACCGTGCGCGACCTTTGCGCCATCCGCTCGCTGCCGCACAGCTGCGACGATGCCTGGGGAGGCGACATCATCGCGTCGGCCTGCGTCCATCTTGCGGCGACTGTCGAGCCGCGCCGCATGGAAGGCGCATGGATCGCCCAGGAGTATATCGATGGGCATTTCGACCCTGGCAATCCGGTCGTCATCCGCGAAGGGCATATCGCCGTGCCGCAGCGGCCAGGCCTGGGCGTAAAGCCCGAGCCCGGCATGTTCGGCAAGCCGATCGCCACATACGGAGCCTGAGCGGGCGCGGTCTCCAGAGGCTGCCAAGATGGTGCGCATTCAGCCAATCCTGTTGTTGACTTCGATATGCCTACCTTCTAGTAGGTAGTCAACATCAACCAGCATTGGACAAACAAGCATGCCTTCCCAAGAAACCGACACCCTCGCTCAAGCTTCGAACACATGGCTCAAAAGCTATTATTTTGTGCGGTTCGCCGTTTCCGCGGCATGGGTCGCACTGGCCTTCACCGTCGCCAGGACCATGCCGCCGCTGGCCGCGATCATGCTGGTAGCGTATCCCGCCTGGGACGCCCTGGCGAACTTCCTCGATGCCCAGCGCACAGGCGGGATGAGCCGCAACAAGTCTCAGTTGCTGAACTTTGTCATCAGCGCGCTTACCACCCTGGCGGTCGCTGTCGCGCTGACCAGGAGCATGAACACAGTGCTCGCGGTCTATGGTGTGTGGGCCGTGCTGTCCGGCGTGTTCCAACTGATTACCGCGGTGCGGCGCTGGAAGACCAATGGCGCGCAATGGGCGATGATCCTGAGCGGCGCTCAATCGGCGTTGGCGGGCCTCTTTTTTGTCAAGATGGCCGGGGGCATTGAAGATATCGGCATCACGAATGTCGCACCATATGCCGCGTTTGGCGCATTCTACTTCCTGGTGTCGGCGGTATGGCTGACGGCCGGCGACATCCGTCGCAAGTCACCGCGAGCCGCCAGCTAAGGTGCGCCCCTTGCAGGAGCCGTTCGACATCCCGCCCTGCTTTTCCCAACTGACCGGTCATGCGCTGTCTCCATGAGGGACGGCGCTTTTCCCGTCGAAAGGATTGGTTCACCCTTGGCTCGCCGACTAGGACAAATCTTGCAAGGATCGGCTAAATTTCCTACCTCGACCTATTGGAAGGTAGACAATGAACATTGCACTCAGTGACACCGCGGGCAAATTGGTTGGGGGAGCCGCCCAACTCATCATGCGTGTTGGCTACAACGGCTTCAGCTACGCCGATCTTTCGGAGCGCTTTGGCATCCGCAAGGCCAGCATTCACCATCACTTTCCGTCGAAAGTCGATCTGGTGGTAGCCGTTGTCGAGCAAGCGCGTGCCGGCATCCGGGCTCAGCTTGCGGCGTTGGACGAAGGTTCGCCGGTCGCGATGGATCAGCTGCGGTTTTACACCGGGTATTGGGAACGCTGTATCAAGGACCAGTCCGCTCCCTTTTGCCTGGCTGCCGTGCTGGCCGCTGAATTGCCGGGTCTGCCCGAAGAGGTGGCGCTTTCCGTTCGCGGCCATTTCACCGATCTCGGCAGATGGCTGGAGCGGTTGTTCGAACTTGGTGTGGAGCAGGGGGCGGTGCATCTCGAGGCATCCCCCGACATCGAGGCACAAGCATTCATGGCGACCGTATACGGAGCCATGCTTGCGGCCCGGGCGTTTGATGACCCGGAACGCTTCAACGTGATTGTGGAAACGCTTTTTCGTCGCATCCGCGCGTGATGCCTGACGTCTAGCTTCGAGCGGCAAAGCATGCGCGCCTTCGCCCGCGCGAGTGCTTGTTTGGCCGTGCGTTTCGTTGCCTGCAAAGGCGCGCCGCGCCTCAAGCCGTACCGTTCTTGGCCGACTTTGCCAGTTCCTGTTCCAGGTCCACCAGTTCCTTGCCGCCGGCCATCAGGTTGAGCAGTTGGTCGCGGTCGATTTCGCCCTTGGCGTAGGTGCCGGTGCTCCGGCCGCGCTTCAAGAGCGTGAAGCGGTCGCCCACGACATAGGCGTGATGGACGTTGTGGGAAATGAAGATGACGCCGATGCCGCGCGCCTTGGACTGCACGATGAGCTTCAGAACCACGGAGGCCTGGTGGACCCCCAGCGCCGATGTCGGCTCGTCGAGGATCAGCACCTTGGCGCCGAAATAGACGGCACGCGCAATCGCCAGGCATTGCCGTTCGCCGCCTGACAGGGTGCCAACCGGCTGTTCGGGGTCGCGCAGCTGGATGCCCATCGCCGACATCTCGTCATAGGCGGTGCGGTTGGCGAAGTCGCTGTCGAACTGATGGATTGGCCCGAACTTGCGCATCGGCTCGCGCCCGAGGAAGAAGTTGCGCGCCACGCTCATCAGCGGCACCAGCGCCAGGTCCTGGTAGACCGTTGCGATGCCGCTGTCGCGCGTATCGGCGGGCGAGGCGAACCGTGTCGGCTTGCCCTGGATACGGATTTCGCCTTCGTCGGGCGTGTAGACGCCCGACAGCGTCTTGATCAACGTCGACTTGCCGGCGCCATTGTCGCCGAGCAGGCAATGCACCTCGCCGGGGCAGACATCGAAAGACACGTCCTTGAGTGCCACGACCGAGCCGAAATATTTGCTGACCGATTTCAGTTCGACATAGGGCTCGGCCATCACCGGCTCCTCATGGCGCGGTTGCGCACATAGCTGTTGAACAGCACCGCGATGACCATCATGGCGCCCATGAACAGCTTGAACCAGTCGGTATCGATGCCGGTGTAGAAGATGCCCATCTGCACCACGCCGAAGATCAGGGCGCCGAACATGGCGCCAATGGCCGATCCATAGCCGCCGGTGAGCAGCGTGCCGCCGATGACGACGGCGATGATGGCCTCGAATTCCTTCTGCGTGCCGCGCAGCGTGTCGGCCGAGCCGGTGACCAGCACCTGGATCGCCGCGAACAGGGCTGCCGCGAGTGCCGTCATGATGAACAGCGTGATCTTGGTGCGCGCCACCGGCACGCCGAGATTGCGCGCGGCATTGGCTTCGCCGCCGGCGGCGAAGATCCAGTTGCCGAAGCGGCTGCGCGTCAAGAGCCAGGTGCAGGCCAGTGTCAGCACGATCCACCATACGATGGACACCGGAATGCCTGATATCGACGGCAGGCCGTCGGCCCGCTTGCCGATCAGGCCGATGTCGGAAAGCCAGGCGATCAGGCCGGAGAACACCTGCCCCGAGAACAGGCTGTTGAGGGGATCGTGCAACGCCAGTTCATGCACGCCCGAGACCTGGGTTCGGCCTGAGATGCCGCGCGTGAGGCCGAGCGTGAGGCCGCGCAGCATGAACAGGCTGCCGAGCGTCACGATGAATGAGGGCAGGCCGGTCCTGACGACGGCGAGCCCGTTCAGCGCGCCGATGCCGCCGCAGACGGCGAAGGTGAACAGCAGCGAAAGCCAGATCGGCCAGCCCCAGAACACGGAAGGGATGGCGATGAGGATGCCGGCAAAGCCGATCATCGAGCCGACCGACAGGTCGAACTCGCCGGCGATCATCAGCAAAGCCACGGGCGCGGCGAGAATGCCAAGCTGGGCCGAGACTTCGAGGAAGTTGACGATCCCCTTGGCACTGAAAAGTCCCGAGCTTCCCGCCGTGACGGCGAAGAACACGAAAACCAGCACGGTGCCGGCCGCGGCGCCAAGTTCCGGCCTGCTCAACAGGCGGCTCAGGCGTGACACGGACCGGACCCGCTCGTCGCGAATCTCTGAAACCATGGCTGCTTGCCCCTATGATGAAGCGGCCGGAGCGAAGCCCCGGCCGCCGGTGTCAGCGCTTGCCGAGTTTCGACAGTTCGATAACCGAGGCGGCGGTGTCCTTGGTGACGAAGCCGGGGCCTGTCGGATAGTCGGCGATCGGCATGATCTTGTACTTCTTCCAGAGGTCGAACATCGCCACCGGGATGTAGCCCATGGCATATTGCTGGGCGTCGATGCCCCATTCCATCTTGCCGGCGACAACGGCCTGCAGGATGGTGGGGGAAAGGTCGAACGTGCCGGTCTTCACCTTGCCCGCCAGGCCCAGTTCATCAAGTGCTGCCAGCGTCGGTTCGGCACCGCTGGCGCCGACGGCGAGGATGAACTGTGTGTCGGCATGAGCGGTCATGTAGGCGATCACGCGGTTCTTCATTTCGGTCGGGTCGATGACGCCGTTCATCACCGGAACGTCGACGCCCAGACCCTTGGCAAAGCCGGCGCAGCGGTCGTCGAGGCTCGAATTGCCGACCTCATGGTTGGCGCAGACCGCCTTTGTGAGGCCGAGCGCCTTGATGCGCTCGCCGGCCATGACGCCCGCCTGGAATTCATCCTGCCCCATGAACAGCAGGCCGCCAAGATCATGGGTCAGCTTCGAGCCGCCGGAATCGATGACGATCACCGGGATGCCGGCGGCGACCGCGTTCTTGACCGGTGTCGAAAGGGCGGCCGCGTCGGGGATCGAGACAACCATGCCGTCGGGCTTGGAGGCCGTGATGGCGTCGATCATCTGCCCCATCTTGGCCATGTCGAAGGTTTCGGGGGCCAGATACTCGGCCTTGACACCGAGCGTCTTGGCGGCGTCGTCCATGCCGTTCTTGACCACCGACCAGTAGGGGTCGCCGCTCTGGCCGTGGGTGACGAACACCACCCGCGTCTCGTCGGCGGCCGCAAGTGTCGTGGCCGCCGCCATCATCGTGAAGCCGGCCAGCAGGCCGAGCGCAGGCTTTATTAATTTCGCAAGCGAAAACATAGAACCTCCTGTTTGTTTTCCGCCGCCGCAATTACGGTCGGCGGTTCCAGTTGCCCCTTTATTCCAGTTCCATTCCTCAGCACTGGTTCCTTGGGGGCCGCACGCGGCCCCAATCATTCGATGACGGTAAATCCGGCTCCCTTCGCCATGCGCGACAGGTTCCGGAAGCCCATTGTCGCATAAGTCAGCGGGTTGGCCTTGCTGGGATCCTGTTCGGCCTCGACGACCAGCCAGCCGCTGTAATCATTGTCGGCCAGCACGCGCAAAATGGCGGGATAGTCGATGGAGCCGTCGCCGGGAACGGTGAAGATCCCTTCCATGACCGCACCCATGAAACTCATGTCCTCGGCGCGGGCGCGATCAAGCACGGGTTTGCGTGCGTCCTTGCAATGCACATGCACGACGCGTTTGACATGGGCGTTGATCAAGGCCAGCGGGTCGCCGCCCGAAAAGACCGAATGGCCGGTGTCGTAGAGCAGGCCGACCGCCTCGCCGGTGTGGCGCATCAACAGGCCGACCTCGGCATCGGTCTCGACGATTGTTCCCATGTGGTGGTGAAAGGCCATGCGCACGCCGAAATCCGCCATTCTTTCAGCGAGTGCAGTCAGCTTGCGGCCATAGGCCGGCCATTCGTCCGGGCTGAGCGCAGGGTGCTGCGAGATCGGCCCCCAGATGGCGTTGTGGCGCCCGCGCGAAGTGTCGGCATAGACGACATGGGCGGCCCCCATGTCCTTCAAGAGCTGGAGATGGGGCGTGACGGCATCCATCTCCGCGCCGACATCCTTCTCGTCGCAGCGGCCGTCGTACCAGCCGGAAATCACCGTGAGGCCATAGCGCTGCATGATCGGCTTCAGCTCGGCCGACCGGCGCGGAAACTTGCCGCCAAGTTCGGTGCCGGAATAGCCGGCCTGCCTGGTTTCGGCGAGACACACTTCCAGCGGCGTGTCGCCGCCGAGTTCCGGCACGTCGTCATTGGTCCAGGTGATCGGATTGATGCCGATGCGAACCTTCACGGGCGAACTCCTGATTGCTTCGACTGGGCAAGGTGATGGCGGGCGAGGCCGGCCAGCAGCGTCATGTCGCGGCGGGCATGCTCGGCGGTGTTGCGCACGGGCGTGCCTTCGACGATCGCCGACCAGAAGCCTTTCAACTCCTCGACGAACGCCTCTTCGTAGCCGTTGCGGATGTCCGCGCTGGAAAGCGTGTGGCCGCTGCCGGTGCGAACCGTCAGCCGCGTCGGCTGGTGGTTGAGATAGGGCGAGGGGAATTCCAGCTCGAGCGAGGCGTCGTCGAAGTAGAGCGTGATGCGCTCGCGATAATCGGGCAGCCTCGGAATGGCGACATGCACCATGGTCCACAGCGCCTGGCCGTCGAGCAGCCGGACAGTGCCTTGGCCGCCTTCGCCTCCGGCGAAAAACGAGGCGCCGACAATTTCGCCGTCAGCGACACCGAGCGCATCGAGGAGCCCATGCACGGCGTTCACGTCATGGACGATCGAGGAACAATAGGCGCCGACAAAGCCTCGAAAGGCGTCGGGATCATCGATGCCGGGCACCGCGCGGTCCACCTGCTCGCGCTGCCTGGCTTCGGTCGAGGCAACCAACCCCTCCGCGACGTCGTCACCCCGACAAGTGGAGGTGTGCCGGATGAAGGGCCAGGCGTCGGGATCGTTGACCTCGACCGAAATGTAGCGAAGTGTGTGCGCCGTGCCCGGCAGCATTTTCAGCGCCGCCTCGTAGCTCGGGTCGAAACGCTTCATGTAGCCGACCTGGAGCACCTTTCCGGCGCGGTCCCTGGCGGCGATCAATTCGTCGATGTCTCCGGCGCTGTAGCAAAGCGGCTTTTCACAGAAGACATGCAGCCCCCGGGCGAAGGCGGCGAGACTCTGTTCGCGGTGCAGCGCGTCCGGCGAGGCGATGACCACGGCATCGAGCGGCATCGCGAGAAGCGCGTCGAGATCGGGGAATGTCTCGAGGCCGAATTCCTCGCCGACGAAGGCACGGACCTTGCGCGACGGATCGTAGACGCCAACGATCCTGAACCGCCGGTGCAGCTTGAGCAGGTTCGGTATGTGCTCGACCTGGGCGACGCCGCCCGCCCCGATCACTCCCACTTTTATGCACTGCATCGGCCAGCCCCATCTGAATCCGAACGCTTTTTTCTTGAGCCTAGGACGCCTTTGGTTCCATTGTTAGAACCAGATTCCATTGATTTTTGGGAACCAGATGAAGACCAGCTTTCCCATCGACGGCATCGCCCTGGATCGCGACAGTCCCGCCAATCTGCACCGGCAGCTCTATGTCCAGTTGCGCGGCCTGATCGAACGGCGCGTGCTGCCGAGCGGCCATGCGCTGCCCTCCACACGGGTCATGGCGCGGGATCTGAATGTGGGGCGCAACACGGTGATTGCCGCCTGCGACCAGCTCGCGCTGGAGGGCTACCTCGCCATACGGCCACGCAGGCCCTCGGTGGTCATGGACCTGCCAACCCGTTCAGTGGTGGCGGAACACGTGTCAGTCGAGGACGCCAATCCGTTATCGCTGCGCGGGCAGACGATGCTCGCCCAACCCTATCATCATGGCCGGCCGGGCATGCTCGCATTTCATCCCGGCATGCCGGATCCGGACAATTTTCCTTTCAACACCTGGTCGAAACTGCTCAGCCGCCGCGCCAAATTCGCGCATATCGATCTTTTCGGCACCTATCACGTCAAAGGCTATCCGCCGCTTTGCGAGGCGATAGCGCGCTACCTTACCGCCTCGCGGGGCGTGAAGTGCACCGCCGAGCAGATCGTGGTGACCAATGGCGCCCAGTCGGCTTTCGATCTGCTGGCCCGGTTGCTGATCGATGAGGGCGACACGGTGTGGATGGAGGAGCCGGGCTATTACGGCGCCGGTTCGGCCTTCGTCTCGGCCGGCGCGAAACTGGCGCCCCTGCGCGTCAGCAATGCAGGCTGGAACCTTGATCCGCCTGATGTCATTCCGCGCATGATTTTCGTGACGCCCTCCTGCCATCACCCACTCGGCATGACCATGCCGATGGAACAGCGGCTCAATCTCCTGCACATGGCCGAGACCTGGCGCTCGTGGATCATCGAGGACGACTATGACGGCGAGTACCGGTTTCAGGGACAACCTATCCCAGCCCTGCAAGGCATCGGCGCGTCAGACCGCGTGGTGTATGTCGGGACCTTCGCCAAGATCCTCTTCCCGGCCATGCGCCTCGGCTTCATGGTGGCGCCCAAGGCGATCGATCACACGATCGTCTCGGCACTGAGCGTCAGCGGCCAGTTCGCCCCCTTGCTCACCCAGGCCGCGCTCGCGGACTTCATGAATGAAGGCCATTTCACCCGCCATCTCAGGCGCATGCGGCGTCTCTACGCGGAGAGGCGGCAGTTCTTCCTGGAAAGCGCGCAGAGGCATCTCGGGGAATGGCTGGATTTCCACACCACCGAATCCGGCATCCAGGTCGTCGGGATTTTCCGCGGCAGATGCAGCGACAGGGCGGTTGCCGAGGCGGCCCTCCAGCAAGGCATCAATGTCTCGGCACTGTCGATCCAGTACCGCCATGGCACGGAGCAGAACGGTCTTGTCATGGGCTTCGCTGCGGCCGATTCGCAGACCACCGAAAAGACGATGCAGAAGTTTCGCACCGTGCTGCAAAGCTATTTCCTGCGTGTCAACAATCCCGGGTAAAGTCCCGGGATTGTTCCTTGTTTTCTAGGTGCAGCGGTTTCCTATGCCATCTGCAATTCCCGTCGCGGCAGCGGCGGGAAGGCGATTGCTATGCCCGCCGCCCCAAGCCCGATCAGGGCCGAGCCGATGAACAGCCAGTGATAGCTGGCGTAGGCGTCGAATATCATGCCGCCGGCGAGCGGTCCCAAGGCCATGCCGAGGCTGGACAGCATGGTGGCGGCGCCGAACACGGTGCCGAGGATGCGCTGGCCGAAATATTCGCGCGCCAGCACGGCATAGAGCGGCATGACGCCGCCATAGGTGGCGCCGAAGATGACGGCCAGCATATAGAACTGGTCGAGCTGGCTGATCGTTAGATAGGCGGCGATGACGATCGCCTGGATCGCGAGGCCCGCGACCAGCACCGGCTTGACGCCGAGCCGGTCGGCCAGCACGCCGTAGAGAAGCCTGCCGCCCAGGCCGGCGAGACCCTCGACACTGTAGATCGTGACTGCCGCCATGGGGGCGACGCCGCACAGCATGGCATAGCTCACCATATGGAAGATCGGGCCGGAATGGGCCGCGCAGCAGGCGAAAAAGGTCAGCCCGAGCACGATGAACTGCGGCGAGCGCAGCGCCTGGCCGACGCTCATGCCCGCACCCTCGGCGACCGGCGCGGAAGCCGCATCCGCAACAGCGGACTTGGGCGGCTGGCGCACCAACAACACCGCCGGCAGCAGCAGCACCCAGGCCATGATGCCGATATCGAACATGGCGGCACGCCATTCATAGGCCGAGATGAGCCAGCGGGCGAAGGGCGAGATCGTCATCGGGGCAACCCCCATGCCGGCCGAGACCAGCGAAACCGCAAGGCCGCGGTGGGTATCGAACCAACCCGTGGTCAGCGCGATCATCGGCGCGAAGAAGGCGCTGGCCGCAAGTCCGACGAGGACGCCATAGGTGATCTGGAAAGTCAGGAGCGAGCCGGCGCGGCTGGCCAGCACCAGCGCCAGCCCGAGCAGCACCGCACCGATCGTCACGACGAGGCGGGCGCCGAAGCGGTCTGAGAGGGCACCCCAGGCGAAGCCGCCAAGGCCCATGACCAGGAAGTTGAGCGTCATGGCGCTTGAAATGCCGGCGCGCGACCACTGGGTGTCGAGCGCCATCGGTTCGAGAAAGATCGCCAGCGAAAACATCGTGCCGATGGCGACACAGGACATCAGCGCGCCTGCCGCGACGATGACCCAACGATAGGAAAGGTTCATGCAAATCTCCCATGCCAGAGGGCAGCTCTGAGCGCTGCTTGCGTCCGAAGGACGCTGGCACGGAAGACGATCCTACAATCCGGTTGCATTTTTTATCCAGTCTGGAACGGACCGTTCTGCCGTCCCCTCAGATCGGCAATTCCGACGTGTATTTGATCGTCCAACTGGGAACGTCGGTCTTGACGTTCTGGACACCCTTGATGCGGCTGAGATGCTCCGACTGGAAGCGGCGATAGTCGTTGATGTCGGCCGCCACCACGCGCACCATGGCATCGCAGTCACCCAGCATCAGATAGCATTCCATGACCTGGGGCAGCTTGGCGACCTCGGTGGCGAAATGCTCGATCGTATCCTCGTCCTGTGCCTTCAGCCAGATGCGGGTGAAGAAGGTGAGGCCCTTGCCGATGCTGGCTGGGTTGAGCACGGCGACATAGCGGTCGATGACGCCGGCTTCCTCCAGCAGCTTGACGCGCCGCAGGCAAGGCGAGGGCGACAGGCCGACCTCGTTGGCCAGATCGTTGTTGGCCATGCGGCCGTCGCGCTGCAGCGCGCGCAGGATGCGTTTGTCGATGTCGTCGAGCTTCATGGCTCACAATTCCATTTTACTGGCCATATGTGACATCAGATGCCAAAATTTGACGATATACAACGATCTTCGCAACCAAATTGCGGAGAAGTGTGGGTATATTTGCCGCCGGTATCACGAGAGTTCAAACGCAGGGAAGCGGCGGCCACGAGGTCGGCCGATGGCAAGCCATGAGCATTTCACAGGCAGTCGAAGCGGCGGGCGATGGCTCGGGGTCGGAGTTCCGCCGCGGCGTGGCGTCCTGCGCGCCGGTGCTGTTCGGCACCATTCCCTATGCTCTTGTGCTTGGCGCCCAGGCGACCCAGAAAGGACTGAGCCCGGTCGAATTGTCCATGATGACGGGGCTGAATTTCGCCGGCGGCTCGGAATTCGCGGCCATCCAGTTGTGGACGTCGCCGCCGCATATCCTGCTCATCGTCGCCATCACCTTCCTGGTCAACAGCCGGCACTTGCTGATGGGCGCGGCCCTGGCACCGTTCCTACGCGACCTGCCGCGAAGCAAGGTGTTTCCGGCGCTGTTCTTCCTGTGCGACGAAAGCTGGGCGCTGGGCCTGGCCGACGCCAAACGGCGTGCGGCGGCGGGCATCACGCCGGCCTTCAGCCCCCGCTACTATCTGGGCGCGGCCCTGGCGATGTATCTGACCTGGGTGGGCTTCACCACGCTGGGCGCTTTGCTCGGCCCGATGCTTGGCCATGTCGAGACCTATGGGTTCAACATGGCGTTTCCGGCAGTCTTCCTGGTGCTGATGCGCGGCATGTGGAAAAGTGTTTCGGCGGCGCGGCCCTGGCTGGTCAGCCTGGTCGTTGCGGCCCTTGTCTATCTCTTCGTTCCCGGCGCCTGGTATGTCGCGGCGGGCGCGGTGTCGGGGCTGCTTGCCGCCTGGCTGATGGCAGGTGACGCATGATCGACATGGCCACCCTCCTCACCATCCTGCTGATGGCCGGCGTCACCTATCTCACGCGGATCGGCGGCTATGTCGTGCTGCGCAACCGCATGCTCAGCGCGCGCGCCACGGCGGTGATGGAGGCGGCACCCGGCTGCGTGCTGATCTCGGTCATCGCGCCAGCCTTCGTGTCGCGGAACCCGGCGGATCTTCTGGCACTGGCTATTACTTTCGTCGCGGCTACGCGGTTGTCCATGCTGCCGACCGTGTTGATCGGGGTCGCTTCGGCAGGTCTGCTGAGGCATCTCATAGGCTAAGCCTCCGGCAGCCAGGCCAGCGTCTGCGTTCACTGAATGGTGGACGTGATGCGCCGACCCTTGGTGTTGAACAGATGCAATTGGGTCAGGTCCGGCGCCAGGAAAACCTGCTGGCCAGGCATCACGGGAATCCGCTCGCGCAACAGCGCGCTCAGCGTGTTGTTGCCGGCTCTGGCCATGACCAGCGTTTCAGAGCCGGTCGGCTCGACCACTTCGACCACGGCCGGCACGCCACTATCGGCGAGCCTGAGATGTTCGGGCCGGATGCCCCAGGCAGAAGCGCTTTCGCCCTGTCCCAGCGCCGGCAAGGGAAACACGATGCCGTCGCTGGCCGTGAAGCCGTCCGCGGTCGTGCGGCCCTGCAAGATGTTCATCGACGGCGAGCCGATGAACTGGGCAACGAACAGATTGGCCGGCCGGTCATAGAGATCGAGCGGGGCGCCAACCTGTTCGACGATGCCGCCATTCATGACGACGATCTTGTCGGCCATGGTCATGGCTTCGACCTGGTCGTGGGTGACATAGACGATGGTGGTTCCCAGGCGCTGGTGCAGCGCCTTGATTTCGGTGCGCATCTGCACACGCAGCTTGGCGTCGAGGTTGGAGAGCGGCTCGTCGAACAGGAAGACCTTGGGATCGCGCACGATGGCGCGGCCCATGGCGACACGCTGGCGCTGGCCGCCGGAGAGCTGGCGCGGGTAGCGGTCCAGCAGATCCTGCAGGCCGAGGATCGTCGCGGCGCGCGTGATCTTGGCGTCGGTCTCGCTCTTGTCGGTCTTCTTCAGGGTCAGCGCGAAAGCCATGTTCTCGCGCACCGTCATATGTGGATAGAGCGCGTAGTTCTGGAACACCATGGCGATGTCGCGCGATTTCGGCGCGACGTCGTTGATGACCTTGCCGTCGAGCGCGATTTCGCCGGCGCTGATATCCTCCAGCCCGGCGATCATCCTGAGCAAGGTCGACTTGCCGCAACCGGACGGGCCGACCAGGATGACGAATTCGCCCGACGCGATATCAACCGACACGCCGTGGATGACCCGCGCCTTGCCATAGGCCTTCTCGACATCGGATATGGTGACCGCACTCATTTGTTGTTCCTCAGAAAGAGACCTCGTCGCCGCCCTTGAGCTGCAGGATCTGCCGCGCCTCGTCGGGGGTGGCGACCGAGGCGCCCAGCCCTTCGATGATCTGGCGCACCTTCTTCACCTGCTCGGCGTTGGATTTCGCCAGCTGGCCCTTGCCGATCCACAGCGAGTCCTCCAGCCCGACGCGCACATTGCCGCCGAGTGCAATCGCCTGGGTGGCGATCGGCAACTGGCTGCGGCCGGCACCCAGCACCGACCAGTGGTAGTCCTGTCCGAACAGGCGGTCGGCGGTGCGCTTCATATGCGCGACATCCTCCGGATGGGTGCCGATGCCGCCCAGTATGCCGAACACGCTCTGGACGAAGAACGGCGCCTTGACCAGGCCACGACCGACGAAATGGGCCAGCGTGTAGAGATGGCCGATGTCGTAACATTCGATCTCGAAACGCGTGCCGTTTTCCGCGCAGGTGCGCAGGATGTGTTCGATGTCGCCGAAGGTGTTGCGGAAGATGCGGTCGCGCGATCCTTCGAGATAGGGCCGTTCCCAGTCGTGCTCGAATGTCTTGAAGCGTTCGAGCATGGGATAGAGACCGAAATTCATCGAGCCCATGTTGAGCGAGGCAACCTCCGGCGCGAAGGTCGCAGCCGGCTTGACCCGCTCCTCGACGCTCATCGTCGCGGCACCGCCGGTGGTGATGTTGACCACGCAGTTGGAGCGCTGCTTGATCACTTTCAGGAAGGGCGCGAAGGCCTCGGTCGACTGGTCGGGCCGGCCATCGGCGGGATTGCGCGCATGCAGGTGGACGATGGCCGCACCCGCCTCGGCCGCCCCGATCGCGGCGTCGGCGATCTCTTGCGCGCTCACCGGCAGATGCGGCGACATGGACGGCGTGTGGATCGAGCCGGTAACCGCGCAGGTGATGATGATCTTGTTCTGGTTCGCCACTTGAAAGGATCCTCGTTTGTTTGACCGCTCCTATTTCACCGCGCCTTGGGTGATGCCCGAGATGAACTGCTTCGACAGCACGATGTAGAGCAGCGTGATCGGCAATGCCGCCAGTGTCAGCCCGGTGAACAGCACGCCCCAGTCGGTGGTGAACTCGCCGACGAAGACGGTGAGGCCCTGCGGCAGCGTCTTGAGATTGTCCGAGGTGATCAGCACCAGCGGGAAGAAGAAGTCGTTCCAGATCGGAACCGCGTTCTGGATCGCGACGATGACCAGTGCCGGGCGCGCCAGCGGCAGCATGATAGAGCGCATGATGCGGAATTCGCTGGCCCCGTCCATGCGCGCGGACTCTTCCAGCTCGCGCGGCAAGGTCCTGAGGAAGCCGGTCATGATGAACACCGCCGAGGGAATGCCCATGGCGACATAGACCAGCACCAGGCCGGCATAGCTGTCGACCAGGCCAAGCGAATCCAGCTGGATGAACAGTGGAATGATCGCCAGCTTCAGCGGCACGGTCATGCCGCTCAGGAAAAACATCAGCACCAGCGCGCTCAGCCGGAACTGGTAGCGGGCAATCGCATAGGCGGCCATGGTGCTGAACAGAAGGATCAGCATCACCGCGGCCGCGGTGATGCTGACCGAATTGGCGAGGTAGCGCACGAAATTGGTTTCGCTCCACACACGTTCGGCATTGGCCAACGAAAAATGCGCCGGCAGGGCGAAGGGTGAACTGAAGATCTCAGCATTGGTCTTGAAGGACGACATCACCATGACGAACAGCGGATAGATCATGATGACGGCGTTGATCGCCAGCATCAGCTGGATGGCGCCGTTCTTCAACAGCTCGCCGGGCTCCCTGGTGCCGACCGCTGCGCTCACAGTTCGATCTCACGACGGCGCAGGTAGCGAAGCGCGATTGCGGTGACGCCGGCAACGATGATGAACATCATCACCGCCAGCGCGCTGCCCTGGCCGAAATCCTGGATGCCTGTCGTCGTCGAGCCGAAGGCGGTGCGGTAGAAATAGAGGCCGAGCACGTCCGTCGCGCCACCGGGCGAGCCGGTGAGGCCAGCCATGACATAGGGGATCTCGAACCAATTGAAGCTGCCGATGAAGGTCAGGATGGTGACGATGGTGATGCTCGGCGCGATCAGCGGCCAGATGATGCGGGTCATCAGCACATAGTCGCCGGCGCCGTCGAGGCGGGCGGCCTCGATCGCTTCCTTGCTGATGCGCTGCATGCCGGCGAGCAGCACCAGTGTCGGGAAGCCTAGCCAGTGCCAGATGTTGGCGAACAGGACGCTGCCCAGCGCCGTCGATTCATTGCCGAGCCAGGGGACGGCGCCGATGCCGACCAGCGCCAGCGTCTGGTTCACCAGACCGAACAGCGGATGCAGGAACAGCTTCCACAGGAAGCCGACGATGACCGCCGACAGCACGACCGGAAGAAAGACGATGACCTGGTGGATGCGGTGACCGGGCAGCGCCTTCAGCAGCGAATAGGCGAGCAGGAAGGCGGTGCCGTTCTCGAACACCATCAGCGCCACGAAAGCGATGATGTTGTGCTTCAGCGCATTGTAGGTCCAGCCGCTATAGGGCTGTTCAAACAACACCTTGCGGAAGTTTTCGAAGCCGATGAATCCGGTCGGCTGCAAGCCGTTGAACTCATAGAAGGCAAGGCGGAAGGCGGAGAGCAGCGGCCACAGGACGAACAGCACCATGACCACCAGGGCCGGTGTCAGCAGGGACGCGATCCAGAGTGACCGGCGCCACGGAAAGGCTTTTGTGGTGTGGCGCCGGCCGATGTTCATGTCACTTGCCCTGGAAAGGCTTGTACCATTTGGCGAGGCCGTCGGTCAGGTCGGCGGCCAGCTGGTCCGGGGTGATCGAACCCGACATCATCTTGGTGATGTCGCCCTGCAGCAGTTCCGATCCCGTCGGCTTCTCGAAACGGAAGTAGACGACATTGATATGCGGCATGGCGGTTTCGTTCAACTTGGCGACATGGGCGAGCAGCTCGTCCTTGATGACGACGCCCTTGATGGGCGAGATGTTGCCGAGAAGGGCGGAGAACTTGTCGCCGAACTCCTTGGTGCCCATCCAGTTGACCAGCTTGAGCGCCGCCTCCTTGTTGGCTGACTTGGCGTTGACGGCATAGCCGCCATCGAAGAACTTGGTCACCTCAGGTGTATCGCCGGCCTTGGCCATGGGCGGGGCGACGAAGTCCATGTTGATGGCGGGGTTCTGGCTCCTGTAGGTGGTGATGTCGAAGCTGCCGCCGGCCAGCATCGCCGCCTTGCCGCTGATGAACAGCTGGCCCGCGGTGTCGTAGTCGATGCCTTCGAAACCGGGAGGCATGTAGTCGCGCAGTTCGAGCAGTTTGCCGAGTGCCGCGACATAGCGCGGGTCCTTGAAGGTGGTCTTGCCCGACGTCAGGTCGCTGACGAAATCCTGGCCGAGGAACGGGTTGGTGAAGATGGCAACGAACATCTCGTTGAACCAGCTGGTGCCCATGCCGTTGGCGAGGGGATAAATACCCTTGTCCTTCAGCGCCTTGCTGACGGTGATGAATTCGTCCCATGTGGTCGGCGGCGTCAGCCCGGCCTTGGCAAAGACGTCCTTGTTGATGAACAGACCGAGCGTCTGCGAAGCGAAGGGCAGGGAATAGACCTTCTTGTCGGCGCGGTAGGTGCCGGCCACCAGCGCATCGGCGGGCTGGTTGGCGAGCGAGGGGACGGTGGTCAGATCCTGCGGCTCGAAATAGCCTGCTTTTACGAACTGCTCCAGCCAACCGTAAGCATGGGTGTGGATGACGTCGCCACCCTTGCCGGCGGCCAGCGCCGTCGAGACGATGGTCGGGTAGTTCTCATCCGGGAACGACTCGAACTTCACATGGATGTCCGGGTTCTCCTTGGTGAAATCGGCGAAAAGTTCGTTGTAGGCGGCCTTGTCTTCCTGGCGCCAGGTCCAGAACGAGATGTCGGTTGCATGCGCCACGCCGGCGGCCAATCCCCATGCGAAAGACGCGGCCGCGAGGGCCAGTCCCATCCTTCTCCTGCTCATGTTGCAATCTCCCAATCGCGCTTGATGCGCTTTTTACGACGATTATCAAATCATAGTTCTTGCCGTCTGGAAAGATAGTTTGTAAAGTTTCCTAACTAATGTGAATTGGACGCGGCAACCCGCTTCGTCCGGCGTGCGCGGTGGACATCGGTGACCCAGAAAATCATTGCAGGCGTGGATATCGGCGGCACCAAGACGCGCATCATGGCGTATCTGGGCGAGCGCATGGTCGCCGACGAGGTGGTGGTGACGGAGAGCTGGCGCATTCGCCAGATGGAGACCGATGCGACGACATTGGCCGGCATCGTCACCAATCTGTGCGGCGGCGTCGCGCCCGCCGCGTTGGCGGTCGGCGCCCATGGCTGCGACACGGGTGAACAATGCCTGCGCTTCCAGGCGCTGCTGGCAGACAGGACCGGCGGCGCGGTGCAAGTGGTCAACGACGCCGAGCTGATGGTGCCGGCCGCCGGCCATGTCGATGGCATCGGTGTCGTCTCCGGCACCGGCTCCATCGCGGTGGCGCGCACGGCTGACGGCAAGATGCTGGCGGCCGGCGGCTGGGGCTGGATCCTCGGCGACGAGGGCAGCGCGCCGGCCCTGGTGCGCGAGGCCGCGAAGGCGATCCGGCACAGCCTCGATCGGGGTCAGCAGGGCGATCCGCTGATTGCCGCGCTGATGCGCGAACTCAACACCGACGACCAGACCAAGCTCGGTATCCTGCTCAACGAAACGCGTGGCGCGGCGGTCTGGGGCCGTTATGCCAACGCCGTGTTCGATGCGGCGATCGCCGGCTCGGTGCTGGCAACCCGCGTCATACGGGAAGGCGGGGCAGGGCTTGCCGCACTGGTCGAACCGTTGATCGAACGCGGCGCCAATCCCGCCCTTGTCGTGGCCGGTGGCGGTGTCATTTCAGAGCAGCCGATGCTGATGACGGCATTCGTCGAGACCATGGCAAAAGTGTCGCCGTCGAGCCAGGTGCTGTTGTTGCGCGAGCCGCCGGTGCTTGGCGCGGTCGCCTTGGCCAGGCGACTGCTCGTCGGCCAAGGGTTGTCCTCACAAATTGGAGTCATTTGAATGCAGAAGCGTATCGGTTATCGCCAGGCGGTGGCGCGCCAGACGGAAAGTCTCGAGATCGGCCGGGGCTCGGTGGCCGCGGTGCTCGAGGGCCTCGATCTCAGCGCTTTTGCCGGCAAGACGATCGGGCTTGCAGGCATCGGCGCCAGCTATCAGGCGGCGCTGGCCGGCGCGCTGTACCTGCGCGCCTCCGGCATCAGGGCTTTCGCCTATACGCCGACCGATCTCTATGGCCGCACGGATGAAGCCGCCGATGCCTTCATCGCTCTGTCGGCTTCGGGGCAGAGCCGCGAAATCTATGATGTCATGCGCGAGGCATCAGCGGCGCCGCGCCTGGCGGTCTGCCGGGGCAGCGACAATCCGCTGGCTGGTCTGACCGGCGCGGTGCTGGCCGCGGATTCGGGCGCCGACAATGGGGCCAGTTCGACGGGCTACACAGGGACCTTGCTGGCGCTCGGCATGCTGATCGACAGGCTTGCCGGCAACAGTTTCGACTGGACGCGTTTGCCCGGCGCTGTCGCCACCATCCTCTCCGGCGCACAACAGGCCGCCGGGCAAGCGGCGCGGCTGCTGCAGGGCAGAACGTCAATTGATATTGTCGGCGCCGGTGTCGGCTTCGCCAATGCCGGCGAGGCGGCGATGCTGATCCGCGAAGCCGTTCGGGTGCCGGCCTCGGGATGGGATACGCTGAACTATCTGCATGGGCCGATGGAATCGCAGGATGCGGCCACCGGCGTGATCGCCCTCGGCGACGGCCGCGAGGTCAAGATCGCGCAGGACATGGCCGGCTTCGGCTGTCCTTGCGTGCTGGTGACGAGGCGCACGGATGTCGCCGATGCCGAAAGGCTGGTGGTGACCTCCATTCCAACCCTCGGCAACGCCATGGCGGACGCCATATTGGAGATCATCGCCATCCAGCTCGTCGTCGGCGACATGCAGGATGCGGCCGGGCTCACCGACATCACGTTCCGCTATCGCCAGACCGACACCAAACTGAAGCCGTGGTCGCCGACGGAAGTCTGACGTCCCTGTCCGGGCAGTGTGGAAATTGCCAAACCGGCTAGCAATGGGGCATTGAGAGAGGGATGCGGCTTTCGAGTCGGGGCGGCAATCTCGCTTTCACCGGCTGCAGACAGGATTTCAGGCAAAGGTCGAACGGCTGAGATGGCGGCTGCGGAAATCCCCAATCTGACCGACAGCGCCCGCGCCGTGCTGCGCCTGCTCGCTTCGCGCGGGCCGGTGACACGGCCGAAGCTCGGCGCCATGCTCGACCTGTCGAAGCCGACCATGTCGGCGGCGGTCTCGGAGCTGAGCGCGCTCGGCCTCGTCGCCTCGCGTGGGCTGGAGCGCGGCGCCATCGGCCGCACGGCGACGATCTACGGTATCGGCCCGGGTGCGGGCTACGCGATCGGCATCGATGTAGGCGCCGCGCAGGTGCGCGCCGTGGCCTATTCGATGGACGCACAGAAGCTGGCGTCGGCGGAAGAGCCCATCCCGGAGACGATAGCCGGCGATGCCGACGAGGTCGGTGCCGTCGTGCTGTCGGTGGCGCGTGCCACAATGGCTGGGGTGGCCAGGAGTTTTCGCGCGCTGCGCGCCATTGCCGTGGCGGTGCCGCGCATCGTGTCCAACGATCGTTTCGACCGCCCCGGGGGGCCGTCCGCCGTTCTTGGCCTGCTGCGGCGCAGCATCGAGGTGCCGATCATCCTGGAAAACAACGTCAACTGCGCGGCCATTGGCGAGATGCATTTTGGTGCCGCGCAAGGCCACCAGACCTTCGCCTTCCTGCAGGTTGGCGTGCGGGTTGGCCTCGGCTTCATCACCGAGGGGCGTTTGTTTCGCGGCGCCGGTGGTGCGGCTGGCGAAATCGGCCGGATGCCGTTTCCGTGGTCGGCCAGCGAGTCGCCCTATCGTGAAGGGCTCGAACATTATCTCGGCTCGCGGGCGCTGATCGAGCGCTGCCGTGTCGACTGGCCAGCACAAGAAGGAGCACCGCCGGACTCGGCCAAGGATCTGTTCGCGCGTGCCCTGGAGGGCTCGCCGCCGGCGGTGGCGGCCGTGGCGCGCCATGCCGCCGATATCGGCAGGCTGGCGGCGGGCTGCATCGGCATGCTCGACCCCGGCCTGATCGTGCTTGGCGGCGGCGTTGGCAGAAACCCGCTGATGACGGAAAATGTCGCGCATGTCGCGGCGGAACTTGCCTGGCCGACGCGGATCGCAGTCAGCTCCCTGGAAGACGGCGGCACGGCGCTCGGTGCGATGAAGCTGGCTGTCGATTACAGCCTTGGACTGATGCTGCGTGAAGGCCGCCATCCGGCCGTCGTGCTGCCGCCGCTCTCGGAACAGCAGCAGGACGACGCAAAGGAAGCTTGATGTGGCCGCGTGATGGTGTCGACATCTCAATCAAGAGGGGCATACAGGCGACGAGCAGGGCGAGAAGATTTTCGGATGGATTAGAGCCTTGGATCGATTGGCTCGCTCTCCAGCGCGAGGACACCGAAAACACACTCGTGGACACGCCGTAGCGGCTGCCTGGCGACAAATCGCTTCAGCGCCTCGTGACCGAGCGCGAACTCCCTGAGCGCCAGACTGCGCTTGCCACCCAAGCCTCGTTCCCGCAGGCGCACGAGATTGTCCGTTGCGTCGTATTCGGGGCCATAGATGATGCGCAGATACTCCCGGCCGCGCACCTTCAGCGCCGGCTGGACGAGCCCCTTCTTGTTCCGGCTGACGAAGTCGCGCGGCTTCACCACCATGCCTTCGCCGCCCGAGCCGGTCAGCGTCTCCCACCAGGCGACAGCCTCCGCACAAGCGCTGGCGTCGGCCAGATCAACCACCCGCCATTGTGTTCGCGTTACCACGCCGCCGCCGGCAGCCAGACGCTCTGCAAGCGTCATGTGCCAAACGTGATCATGGTCGTACCAGACACGTCCCTCACTGGCGAGCAGGTGGAACGGCGCGACCTTCAGGTCCTCGATGCCCGAGACCGGCCACACGTAAGGCGCCCAAGCGGTGGCGTATCTGGCCGCGCGAGCGGCCCGGTCCTCAAGGCGAGCGTCCAACGCGGCCGCATCGACGCCACGCGCCATCGCACGGGCCAGCGCCTCACGGCTGGCTTGGAGGCCTGCGGCCGCAGACGTCGCCACCGGGGCGTACTGGCTTTCAATCAGGCTGCTGGCCTTGGCCGACCATGGCATGATCTCAGCGTCCAGCAGCAGCCAGCCGCTTTGCAATTCCTTCCACAGATCCGCAGCGCCGACGCTGGCGCGCAGGCGGGCAAGCAAGGCCTCTGTCATGCCGGTATCGTTGAAAAAGGAGCGTCCGGTCCGAGTCCAGATTGCGCCGGTCTCGTTCCCGGGGACGCCGAATCGGTCACGCGCCGTCTGCGCGTTTCGGCACAGCGCGATCACTGCCCGCGAACCCATGTGCTTCTCCTCGCACACGGTTTGGGCGACACCACGCTCGCGGAAGTGAGCGAAGGCTTCCTCGGGGCGTTCCAGCCAGCCGCTCTGGCTGCTGGTCTCGGATGGCGACATCGTCGGCGGCAGATACATCAGCCACTGCGGCGACAACGCGAAGCGGCTCATCACCTCAAGTGCCGCCGACGCGTTCTCCTCGGCCACGACGACCCGGCCCCTCAGTTCGGTCTCGATCCAGCGCCGCCCGGAGACATCCTGATAATCGAGCACGCCGTCGGCGTCGGCCTGTGCCGATTTGCCCAGACCGGAGGACCCACCGAGCGGACGCATCGGTTCGGACCAGGTCTGGATTGCCGGGACGTCGACCAGTTCGCGTTCTGGCCAGCGCAAGGCCGTCAGCTTGCCGCCGAATACGCAGCCTGTGTCGATACACAGGGTGTTGTTGACCCACTCGGCCGACAGAACCGGCGTGTGCCCGTAGATCACCGCCGTCTTGCCGCGATAGGCTGCTGCCCAATCGGCACGGACGGGCAGGCCGAATTCGTCGATTTCGCCCGTGGTTTCGCCATAGAGGGCGAACTCGCGCACAGCGCCGGAGCCGCGTCCAATCATCTCTTCCTTGAGGCCGGCATGGGCGACGGCGAGGTGTCCGCCGTCCAGCCAGACGTGGCTGCGCAGGCTGTCAAGGAAGGCCGGCAGCGCCTCTCGCAGGCCGCGGTCCTGAGCGCCCAGCTGATCGATGGTTTGCTGCAAGCCGTGGGCGATCGTCACCTTGCGGCCTTCCAGCCAGCGGCTGAGTTTGCGTTCGTGATTGCCCTGGACACAGTAGGCGGTTCCGGCTGCGACCATGCTCATGGCGATGCGCAAGGCGTCGGGCACGTTGGGACCGCGATCGACAAGGTCGCCGACAAAGACGATCTTGCGGCCTTCCGGCGGCGTTACGGTGACGGCTCGTTCGCCCTGATCTTGGGACCAGGCGACGCTGTAACCGAGTTGAGCGAGCAAGGCCTGGAGTTCGTCGGCGCAGCCGTGGATGTCGCCTATGATGTCGAACGGACCGTGGTCGTCGCGCTTGTCGGTCCACAATGGCTGGCGCGAGACCCTGGTCGCGTCGATACTGGCCTCGCTGGTAAGCTTCCAGACCTGACGGAAACCTTCGCGTTGCAGGCCGCCGAGGCCCTTGCGGATTTCGGTCGTCATGCGCTGGACCACGCCGGCACCGAATGGCCGGTCGGGTCGCAACGCGTTGCGAGCGACGCAAACGTCGACACCGGGATCGATGACCACGGCGACCGGCAAGGCGTGCCACTTGCGCGCCAGTTCGATCCAGGCCTTGCGGTCAGCGGCTCGCACGTTGGTGGCGTCGATGACGGCCAGCTTGCGGTGCTTGAGCCGTTTGCCGGCAATCTCGCGCGCCAGATCGAAGGCGTCGGCGGAGACATCCTGATCAGTCTCGTTGTCGCAGACGAGTGCGCGGCAGCGATCCGAGGAGATGATTTCGGTCGGCAGGAAGTGCCTGGCGGCGAAGGTCGATTTGCCTGATCCGGTCGAGCCGATCAGCACGACGAGAGCGAAGTCGGGGACGGTGAGGTCGGTCTTGTCGGGTTCTCTCATCGCGTGAACACCGCCATTTGCGTGGGCGCACCCAGCGCGGAGTCCTCGGCTCCGATGCCGCTGAAGGCGGCGCCATAGCCATAGGTCTCGCCGATCTCGGCCGCCCAGGCTTCAAAGCGAGCACGGCTCCATTCGAAACGGTGATCGGGATGGCGAAAAGCGCCGGGGGCCAGATTGGGAAACAAAGCATTGTAGTCAGCGTTCGGAGTGGTCACGATCACGAACTTGGGCGCCGTCTCGCCGAAGACCACACGTTCGATCAAGGGCAGCCTGTCTTCGTCGAGATGTTCGATGACCTCGACCAACACGGCAACGTCGGCTTCTGCCCAGCGGCTGTCACGATATGTCAGCGATCCATGCAGCAGCGTGACCCGACCCTCGGGCGGTCCACCGAACTCGTTCAGCTTGAGGCGCCTGGCAGCCCATTCCAGTTCACGAACTGCGGGGTCGAGTCCGAACAGCTTCTGAACCCATCGCTCGCGCACGAGCCGATAGAGCAGCTTGCCTTCGCCGCATCCCAAATCTGCAACACTGGTCCCGCCGGTCGTACGAATGGCCTTCACCACAGCGTCCATGCGCAGGTCATTCAGCCGGATGGGCGCCTCAAGCGCTTCCTCGGGCGCAACCCGGGCTTCGGGAGGCAGGGCCTCACCGGCCGTCTCGGGGGCCAGTCGCTCCAGGGCGATGCGGGCCAACGCACCTCGGTTGCGCAGATAACGGCGCACGATCAGGTCTTTGGCCGGGTGGTTTTCCAGCCAGCCTTCGCCTTTGGACAGCAGCTTGTCGATCTCGGCCTCGCCAACCCAGTAGTGCTTGGCGTCGTCCATCACCGGGATCAGGACATAGAGGTGGTTGAGTAAGTCGCTCAGCCGGCCTGTGCCAGTCAGCCTCAGGTGACCATATCGGGGACCGCCTGCGCCAGATCCAATAGTTTCGATCGGCGTCAGGTCGACGGCCCATCCCAGGGGTTCGAACAGACCTCGGACCAGAGCCTCGCCGCCGCGCATCGGCAGTGGGGTCACCACGGCTTCGAGCGGCAGGTCGCTGTCGGCCAGTTGCTGGCGCTCCTTTGATATGCCGGTCATCGCAGTCCGCAGCGCCTTGTTCAATGCCACTGACAGGAATGACGATGCCGCATACGGGCGGTCGTTTACATACTGGTCCAGCAAGCCTTCTGCCTGACCCTTGCCCCGCACGAGCCCTATCGGGTCGACGTCTAGCAGAAGCACAGCCTCGCAACGCTCGTCGGTCGCTTCCGGATAGAACAGCCAAGCCTTGCCGAAGGATAGGTCAGTCTCGTGCAGACGTTCGGGGTGCTTGTGCAGCAAGAAGCCGAGATCTGTGGCCGGACGATGCGTTGTGGCGACGGAAAGGAACATCTGCGACCGATAACGCAGACAAGCAGAATAACCAATGGCGTTGCGCGGCAATCTATCCAGCGCAATACATCCATTTTCCATACGCAACCTGTCGCGCCGCTTGCCAAGCAAAAGGCAGGCGCTGACGCGCCTGCCTTTTTCAATTCAGATGGGGTGAGCGCGGCGCGACCTACGCGGCCGCGGCAACCTGCTGGCCGGCCACCACGGCGTCGACCTTGGCGGTCGCCTTGGCGAGCGCTGATGTCACCGCGTCAGGGCCCATGCCGACGCCTTCGATGCGGATGACGTCCACATCGGTCATGCCGAGGAAGCCGAGCACGCCGCGCAGATAGGGAACCGCGTGGTCGAACTGGACGGCAGCACCTTCGGAATAGATGCCGCCCGAGGCTAGCACGATATAGACCTTCTTGCCGGTGACGAGACCCTTGGGGCCGTTCTCGCCATAGGCAAAGCTCCTGCCGGAACGGGCGATGTGATCGACCCAGGACTTCAGCGTCGAGGAGATGTTGAAGTTGATGAAGCCGGTGGCGAGGATCACCGTGTCGGCGGCGAACAGCTCGTCGAGCACGACGTCGGAGACGCCGACGACTTCAGCCTGGCGCGGTGTGCGCGCTTCGGCGGGCGTGTAGATGCCAGTTGAATAGTCGGCATCGATATGCGGCAACGGGTTGGCGACGAGGTCGCGCACGACAAGCGTGTTCGACGGATCGGCGGCGAGGAGTTTCTCGGCGAATTCGGTGGCGATGCGGGTTGAGTGCGAGGCAGCGCCGCGCGGGCTCGAGGTTACAAGAAGAATGGACATAGCGGGTCTCTCCAGTGGAATGAATTGTCCCGGCATATATGGGGCTATCGATCCATCAGATAAACTGGTATATTTTCTATACGATCCATCTACAAAATAGATACAGTGATGCAACCGAATCCGACCCTCGATCAGCTTCAGATCCTTGTCGCCGTCGCCGATACCGGGAGCTTCTCGGCCGCCGGCCGCAAGCTCAACCGGGCGCAATCGGTCATCAGCTATGGCATCGCCAATCTCGAGGCGCAGCTTGGGCTGAAGCTTTTCGACCGCGAGGGCACCCGCGAGCCGCAGCTGACCGAGATCGGCCGGGCGATGCTGGAGGATGCAAGGCGCATGATCGGCGTGCTGCAGCGCATGCGTTCGCGCGTCGACGGCCATCATCATGGACTGGAAGCCGAAGTGGCGCTGTCGGTCGATGCGACGTTGCCCTCACCTGTGCTGGTGCGGGTGCTGAAGGCGTTCGAGACGCAGTTTCCGACCGTGATGCTGCGCCTGCATATAGGCTCGCTTGGACTGATCCCGGACCATGTCGTCAATGGACAGGCCGATCTCGGCATTGGTGGCCTGCTGGGCGAGGTCGATGTCCATCTCGTGCGCATCGGCTTCATGTCGATGGTGCCGGCCGCTGCCCCCAGCCATCCGCTGGCGCGGCTGCCCAAGCCGGTGAAAATCGAGGATGTGCGCGAGCACACGCAGCTTGTCGTGACCGATCAGTCCGAACGCACCAAGGGGCGCGACTATGGCGTCTTTGCCTACCGCACCTGGCGGCTGACGGACATGCGCACCAAGCACATGCTGATGCGCGAGGGGCTGGGCTGGGGTTGCCGCGCTGGCTGATCGCCGACGACCTGGCCACTGGCCGCCTGGTGGAACTTGATCTCGAACCCTACAAGGAAGTGAGTTCGCCACTGTTTGCCATGCATCGCAACGACCGCAGCCCGAAGCCGGCCGCCGCCTGGCTGATCGAACGGTTCAAACGCGGGCTCGGCTGCTTCAACGAGTTCGAGCCGGGCGAGGTGCCTGACGAGGAACCGGAGACAATCCGTCAATCAGCGCCATGAGGACGGCGCGATAATCCTCGGCTGACGCGCCGGCTTCGATGGCGAGTGCGGCGCGATCGAAGGCGGAGGCAAGCAGCGCGGTCAGTGCATCCACCGGCAATCTTGTCATCGTGTTGGTCCGCATCGCCGCGACCAGGCCTTCGCGCAGCGAGTGGTTGCCGTGGCGGTTGTCGATCGCATCCATGGCGGCGCGGCCGAGCACGGCCGGGCCGTCGAGCAGCAACAGCCGCGTGCGGCCGGGCACGCGCATGGCGGCGAGATAGGCGTCGGATCCGGCGATCAGCGCATCGCGGGCTTCGAGCGAGGGTGGCGAAGCGCGGTCGATCTCGTCCGCCACCACTTTTGCCTCCTGCTCGACCACGGCGGCAAACAGCGCCTGCTTGTCGGCGAAGTGGTGATAGAGCGCGCCGCGCGTCACGCCGGCTGAATTGACGATCTCCGGCGTGCCGGTCTCGGCATAGGATTTCTCGGTGAACAGCTTTCGCGCCGCCGCGATCAAATCGGCGCGCGTCGCCTCGGTGCGGTCGCGGTTGGAACGACGTCCGGAATCCTGTTGCATGCATGCAGCCTGTATGTTAATTCGATTTACATACAGACTGTATGTTATGTCCAGGGAGAAGGAAAGATGAAGACCACGAGCTATTATCCGGTGCTGATGACCGGCGACGTCGCCGGCACGGCGGCCTTCTACGTCAAGCATTTCGGCTTCCAGCCGCTGTTTGAAAGCGACTGGTACGTGCATCTGCAATCCGCCGAGAACAAGCGCGTCAATCTGGGCATTGTCCAGGGCGACCACGAAACCATCCCGGAAGAGGGGCGAGGACGCACCTCGGGCCTGCTGATCAATTTCGAGGTCCGCGATCCCGATGCGGTCTACGAGCGGGTCCTGGCCGCCGGCCTGCCGGTTCTGCGAACGCTGCGCGACGAACCCTTCGGCCAGCGCCATTTCATCACCAGGGATCCCAACGGCGTGCTGATCGATGTCATCAAGCCGATCCCGCCCAGCGAGGAATTTCTGGCGCAATATGCCGAGGGCGCCGCCGGGGCGTGAGTTGTGGTCTGAAGTATCCAATGGCTAGAAAGTACTGTCCGGCTGGAGCCATATAACGGCGGCGCCAATAGAACCGCGACAATATCTTCAACGTACTGTTGCCCAGCAGAGGTCAGCATATTCTCTGCTTGCGCAGTGTCGAGACAGCGGCCATCCTGAACCGAGGCTGGAGGGGGGCTGAGGGTGGCGGACAGGAACAGCATCAACAATCGATCAAGGCTTGAGGATTGGCTGAAGGACGAGCAGCCAGCTTGGTCGCAGGCGATCGCTGCAAGAGTTGCTCTAAGGCTGTTGCCGCTGGCAATCATCGATACGCCAACCTCATCTGCTCGCGATAGTTTGGCTCTCGCGATGTTTCGTGCGGCGTTTGTGTCCTGGTGCGCTCGCATTTATCCAGCAACTGATCTGAAATCAGCCGCAGTCGATGCTTTTAATAGTGCTGGCTCACCTCTTCTCGTGGAGAGCACTAACACCGCGACCGCCGCCGCACACGCACATGGCGTCGTTGTTCAGTCCGCGGTAGCGACCGCTGCCGACAGTACGGCGCTTAGTTCGGCAGTTATTGCTGCGGATATAGCAGCTACTGCTAGCAGCGCCATTGCAGGTAGTGAGGGATCAGCCCAACTATGGGCAAGCATCAGCTCAGACGTGTCCTACCTCTCAGGTTTAGCAAAGACTGTGGATCCTGTTCTTAGGCTGATGGGCGAACCTTTGTGGCTCGCTGATGGGCGCGATGCTTGTCCTCTTTGGATACGTGCCCCGCTAAACAGGATTTCTAGAAATACCGGACTTATCCGTACAGGCTTTGCAGTTTGGACCGAGTGGTATCGGGCGATATTGCCGAACAGTCGAGGTTTGCGACCCACGTCTTATTTCGGCAAACCACTTGATCTGCGTATTGCGCTTCAGCCCGATGCGTGGTGGCGCCAAGACCCGGCTGAAGTGAACTCGGATATCGCCAGTTGGCTTGCGAACCCGGTTGATAAAAACCCGCGGGACCAACTTGGCGGATTGGAGGCCATGTCGCCGATCGAAGTCATGGAGTTGATTACGCCATCCCGCCCGGCGACGGCTTCACGACCCGGAACCGCTCGCAAGCGTCGAAGAAAAAGTCAGAGCTCACCTTCCGACGACGTGACTATAGTTCGTACTCTCGAAGAGGACGAGGAGAAGGCCGTTGCGGACCTCGTTCCGACGGAGGAACCGGAACCGACACCGGCTGCCCAAGCGCCGCCAGACCCGCCGCTGCCACCAGAGACCTCCGCCGTTGAAACCAGCTTCCTCGATGATTCCACCGATCCCGATGTCGACTTTCTCAACCGCTCGGATTTGGCCTTCGTGCTGGCGGCGCGGCTCAACCAAGTCTGGGATCAGCTCAACAAGGAACAGCCTCGGGATAGTTACTGCGGCAACAGCGCCCGCTGGACGGGCCTCTGGCCCAAGCTGCCAGCCAGGGAACCGCCACCCGGCTTTGTCGTGCACATCGACGCGCCATGGGGTGGCGGCAAAACCAGTTTTGCCAATTTTCTGATCCGCCTGCTCAATCCCTACAGGGTGCCCGGCCCACCGCCGGCCTGGATGTTGGGCTTGCCGCTCGGCGACCCAAATTTCTGGCCGGAGTCCTACCGCCGGCCCTGGCATATCGTCACCTTCAATGCCTGGCAGCATCAGCATGTGCTTCCGCCATGGTGGGTGTTCTATCAGTCGATACGCAAGCAAACGACCGACGCCATCTATGCCGAGGACTTGCTGGTCGAGCCAGCGCCGGCGACCGACGCATCGGGCAATCCACTGCACAACGCGCCGCCCGTGCCGCAACCGCCAGCGGTTGGGCAAGGTTATCTTCTGCCATGGCTGCGCGCGGCGGATTGGTCATGGTGCTGGTTGCGTGAAATGGCCTGGCGCGTATGGACGCCCGATATCCGCAACAAGGTGGCGGTTGCAGTATTGGGTATCGCCGCCGTCGTCCTTTTGTTTCGTTTTGGTCTGCTCAAACTCGATGACAAGGGGGTCAATGCGAACACCACCAGCCTCGGTCCTTTTGTTTCTGTGGTCATCGCAGCGCTTGTGGGAGGGGCACCGCTGATATGGACCGTGCTGTCGGCACTGAGTTCAACCTTGCTGTCCGGCACGCCGGACGCGGCAAAAAACTACGCACTAGGTTCAGGCGATCCACTCGACCGGTTCCGCGAGCATTTCGCGAAAATGATGACATCGCTCAAGCGACCGGTTTTGGTGGTCGTCGATGATCTCGACCGGTGCGAGCCGACATTCGTCGTCGAGTTGATCCGCGGCATGCAGACCATCCTCAGAAGTCCGCGCCTGGTCTTTATACTGCTGGGCGACCGTGACTGGATCGAGGAGTGTTTCACCAAGGTCAACGAGGCGATGAAAGGGATACATGTCGGGCCGGAACATGAGTTCGGCGCCCGCTTCGCCGAAAAGGCTATCCAGTTTTCCTTCGTGCTGCCGGACATTTCCGATGATGCTCGCCGCACATATGTCCGTGACGTTCTAGGTATAAAGCCTGAACCATCATCGCAGGCGGCCGAATTTGAAGCTGCTTCGCCGATGAACAGCGCGTTCAAAGGCCGCGTTGAGGCAATACTGCGGCAAGACCAGGCGTTAGATCGCGAAAATGCTGCCCAAGCCGTACGCGAAGATATCGAGGCTAGCCCTGCCAGCGAAGCAGTGACACGGGTCGTGCTTTCAGACCTCGACAGGCGATTATCCTTACGCGCTGCCGCCGACAAAACAGCGGAGGCGGCGACAAAGCATCGGCTGGAGGCGCTTTCCAGCGTGTTGCCAGCCAATCCACGGCAGATCAAACGCATCATCAACGCCATCACGTTGCTGCAAGAAGTGGCGCGTCTCGAACAATCTGTGCAACCAGGCTCCACCGACTGGAAGATCTTGGCCTTGTGGATCATCCTGATGATCGAATGGCCGAAAAGCTGGTTTACGCTGAGCACATATCCAGGCCTCGCCAATCGAGTGCTGGGCCAGCCGGACGAGACGGTTGCGCATCTGCCTGTCGAAAACGCCGCCGCATTTCTGGCCGCTCTCAAGGCAAAGGCCGAAGTGATGGCCCTTCTCAAGTTCCGAGGCGATCAAGAATGGCAGGATTGTAGCATTACCACTCCACGTATTCTGAAACTCCGGCAAATCCTGCCACCCGCCAGTGGTCAGTTGATCGACGTCGCGTCACCGAAGAAACCAGTTTCGAGTCAAGAGTCCTGATATCTGTTAGCAATCCCGTGCCACCGGCGTCACCGCCACCTGGCTGACGCCGGTGCGGCGCACCACCGTGCACAGCGTCTCGCGGCCGATGCGCTCGGCGTCGAGCATGCGCACGAGGTCGTCGACGCCGGTGACCGGGCGCCCGTCTATTGCCGCGATGATGTCGCCCTCCTTGAGGCCGGCCTTGTCCGCCGGGCCATTCTTCTCGACGCTGCGCAGCCGCACTGCCGTGCTGGTCGACACCTGCGACAGAAGGGCGGCGCGGCGCGGCAGATTGGTGGTGTCGGCCGAGATGCCGATGAAGGCGCGACGCACGCGGCCGAAGCGGATGATCTCCGAGATGACGAAATTGGCCGTGTTGGAGGCGACCGCGAAGGCGATGCCTTGCGCGCCGTGGATCATGGCGGTGTTGACGCCGATGACTTCGCCCGCCGAGGACACCAGCGGCCCGCCTGAATTGCCGGGATTGAGGGCCGCATCGGTCTGGATGACGTCGTCGATCAGCCGGCCGGTCGAGGCGCGCATCGAGCGGCCAAGGGCGGAGACGACGCCTGAGGTGACCGTCCATTCGAAGCCGAGCGGATTGCCGATGGCAATGGCGATCTGGCCGCGCCTGAGCCGCTTGGAATCGCCCAGCGGTGCGACATCGGCAAAGCTGCCGTCAGCACGCACCAGGGCGATATCGGTGTCGGGATCGCGGCCGAGCACGCGGCCCTCGCTGGAAGCGCCGTCGGGCATCGACACGCGCACTGTTTTAGCGTCCCCCACGACGTGGAAGTTGGTGACGACCAGCCCGTCCGGCGCAATCACGAAGCCGGAACCATGGCCGCCCTGGCCACCAATGCGTTCGATGCGGCAGACGGCCGGGCCGATGCGGTCGACCGCGTCGGCGACCGTCATGGAATAGGCGTCGAGCAGCGTGTCGTCGGATTGGAATTTGGCGGCGGCGAGGGCCATGGGCGGGCTCCGTGTTCTCAGGCGTAACGATGCCTTTTGTCTCGTACGTATCATTGTCCCAAAACCGCTGAGCACTTTTGGGCAACACGCACTATATGTGCGGAGCGGCTGGAACCGCCGCGACCTGACCAGATGGCCAGTCAAACCGCCAACTAGCCGTCAGGCGAGTACCTCCAGGGGCGCCGTCGGGCGATATCTGGGACATGACGAACCCCAGGAGACCATCATGAGTGACTTCAATCTGAATGCGTTTTCGCAAGCCGTTGCCGACCTTGCCGCCGCGGCGGCGCCGGCAATGGCGAGCTTCACGACCCATCATCACCGCACGGCAAGCGCCTTCCACTGGAGCGACGGCTATTTCGTCACCGCCGAGGAGGCGGTCGAGGCCGGCGAGGAGATCGAGCTGACGCTGGCTTCGGGCGAGACGGTGAAGGCCGAGCTCACCGGCCGCGATCCTTCGACGGGCGTTGCCCTGCTGAAGCCGGCCACCGCCGTGAATGCCGCGCCGCTGGCCAAGGCCGACGCGGTACGGCCCGGCAATGTCGCCATCGCCATCGGCAACAGCCAGGGCTCGGCGCTGGCGGTGTCGGGCTCGGTCGGCGAAGTCGGCCCGGCCTGGCGTTCGATGCGCGGCGGCACGATCGACCGGCGCATCAATCTGGCGGTCGGCGCCGGCGGCCGTTTCGAGGGCGGTCCGGTCCTCGACGCCAAGGGCGGGCTGATCGGCATGCTTTTGTTCGGGCCGCGCGGCCGGGCGCTGGTCATGCCCTATGAGACGATCGAACGCGCGGTCGCGACCCTGCGCGAGAAGGGGCACGTCGCCCGAGGTTATCTCGGCGCAGGCCTGCATCCGGTGCGCGACCGTGACGCCCATGGCGCGATGGTGATGAGCCTCGACGACAATGGCCCGGCCAAGGCCGCTGGCCTTTCCCACGGCGACATCATCGTAGCCTGGAATGGCGAGGCCGTGCATGGCCCGCGCGACCTGATCCGCAGGCTCGGCCCTGACAGCGCCGGGGTTTCCGTGACGCTTGGCGTGGTGCGCGGCGGTGAACAGCGCGATGTGACATTGACCATCGGCGAAAAGCCGCTGAGCTGAGAGGATTGATGGAAGCGCTCGTCGGCGACCGGACCATGACTGACAGCGCCGCCTCGCGGCGGCTGGTGGTGCTGATTGCGCTTGGCGATGCCGCGCGCGCCGAGCGTCTGGCCGCCACGCTTGCCGCCAGCGATGACCTGCTGCCGGTGGTGGCCGGCGGCCGCAGGGCCGACGTCGCCATCATCGACGACAGGAGCGGAGATGCGGTGCCGGCCTCGGTGCCACGGGTGCTGTTGGGGCGTGCGGGCGGCGAGCGGCCCGCCGGCGAGGTGTTTGCCATAATGCCCGCGGGCGCCGACGATCTGCTGATCGCCGCGGCGGCGCGGCTGGCGGCGGCCGGCTATCGCGTTACCGGCGATGGCGGCCACGGACGCGATGAGGACTTCCACACGGGTGAAAGCGGGCCGTTCGAGGATGAGCCGGCCGATGATCACGCCGTTCGCCCGGCACTTTCGCCGCGCGAGGCGGAAGTGCTGGCGCTGCTCGCCGAAGGCGCGCCCAACAAGGTGATCGCGCGGCGGCTCAACATTTCCGTGCACACCGCGAAATTCCACGTCGCCGCGATCCTAATCAAGCTGGGGGCGGCCAACCGCACCGATGCCATCGCGATTGCGATGCGGCAGGGGCTGGTGCTGGTTTAAACCCTACGCAGCGTAACGGGCGTCCGGCGTATCCGGCCTTGCGCTGTGGTCGTCTGCCGCGCAAAGGTTCGCGCCTGTTGTGTTGCAAGGGAGGCGCAGGAAATGTCGCTCAAGGGAAAGACGCTGTTCATCTCCGGCGGATCGCGCGGCATCGGGCTGGCGATCGCGCTCCGCGCGGCGCGCGACGGCGCCAATGTGACGATCGCGGCCAAGACCGCCGAGCCGCATCCGAAACTGCCTGGCACGATCTACACCGCCGCTGAAGAGATCGAGCAGGCCGGCGGCAAGGCGCTGCCCATGCTGTGCGACATCCGCGAGGAGGCGCAGGTCGCCGAGGCGGTTTCAAAGACCGTCGAAAGATTCGGCGGCATCGACATCTGCGTCAACAACGCCAGCGCCATCCAGCTCACCGGCACGCTGGAGACCGACATGAAGCGCTATGACCTGATGCACCAGATCAACACGCGCGGCACCTTCCTGGTCTCCAAAATGTGCATTCCGCACCTGAAGTTAGCCAACAATCCTCACATCCTGAATCTGGCGCCGCCGCTGGACATGAAGGCCAAGTGGTTCAAGAATCATGTCGCCTACACCATGGCCAAGTTCGGCATGTCGATGTGCACGCTGGGCATGAGCGCCGAATTCGCCAAGGACGGTATCGCGGTCAATTCGCTGTGGCCGATCTCGACCATCGACACGGCGGCGGTGCGCAATCTGCTGGGTGGCGCCACGGTGGCGGCAATGAGCCGGTCGCCCGACATCATGGCCGACGCCGCGCACGCCATCTTCATGCGGCCCTCGCGCGAGGCATCGGGCAATTTCTATATCGACGAAGAGGTGCTGCGCGGCGAGGGCGTCAGCGACTTTTCGGTCTATGCGCCCGATGCGACCGGGCCGCTGGCCGGCGACTTTTTCGTGCCGGACGAGGTGTTTGCGAATTCGGAGACGAAGGTCAGAAGCATTTACTGACGGAAACCACGCCCTGCCGGCGCTGCCCCTCATCCGCCTGCCGGCACCTTCTCCCCGCATAGTGACGGGGACAAGGGAGCCTCACACCTCGTCTTTCTTGCCTTTGCTCAGGCCCATCAGCCTGTCGATATAGGCCAGCATCAGTGCCGAGACGACAAAGGTGAGGTGGATGATGGTCAGCCACATCAGCTGGTCGGTCGAATAGGAGGACGAGTTGAGGAAGACCTGCAGGAGGTGGATGGAGGAGATGGCGACGATGGTCGAGGCGACCTTGACCTTCAGCGATCCGACATCGATCGTGCCCAGCCAATGCACGCCGCTGCCATCCGGGTTGTCGAAGCGGCTGACGAAGTTCTCGTAGCCCGAGATGATGACCATCACCACCAGCGAGGCGACGAGCGCCGCATCGATCAGGCCGAGCATCTTCAGGATTGTGTCGGTGTCGCCGAGCAGGAACACCATGGTGATGAACTCGTAGAGTTTCTTGGCGAACGACAGCGCATAGACAGCCAATGCCAGGCCAAGACCGATATAGAAGGCGACCAGAAGCCAGCGCGAGGCGAGGATGATGGATTCGATGGCGAGTTCGAGACGCTTCATAGAGTGGTTCCAGTTGTTCTCTGATCGGTGATCAGGCGGTATTTCGGCCACGCGAACGCTTTTTGCAAGATAGCAAAAAACCCCGCCGGAGAGGGCCGGCGGGGCTCAATGCGTCCCGCTGGAGTCGGGACGGGGCAGGGAACGCCCAGTCCTGAATCTGGGGTGAGCGGGCTCGCGATTCAATGAGCCGGCTTTAATGCCGGGACAAATCTTCTTGAGCCCGAGGCCCGGATCCGAACCTTTCCCATCCCCGGCCGAGCCGAGGATGGGCGGTTCCAGCGTTGAGTCCGCAAATTAGGTCATGGTTTTGAAATCATGACCTAATTGTTGCTGGCAACGGGTGCTACCAGCGACGTGATACGGCGGATGGCGACACGCCGGTTCTCACGGTTGGGCGCAGAGGTGTTTACCTTCAGATACTCCTCGCCATAGCCCTGCGTCGTCAGGTTCTCCGGCGGGATGCCGAAGGCATTGGTCAGCGCTTCGGCAACTGCTTCGGCGCGGCGGTCGGACAGAGCAAGGTTTGCCTCCGGCGTGCCGACGGCGTCGGTGTGGCCTTCGATCAGGAAGGTCTCGGCCGGGTTCTTCTTCAGCAGCTTCTCCATGGCGCTGGCGACACCCTCAAGCTTCTGCACCTCGGTGTCGGAGATCGAGGACGAGCCGAATTCGAAGTTCAGGGTGTCGAGGTCGACGCGGCGCGCGATGTCGCGTACACGGGCCGAACGCTTGACCTCGTCGATCGAATAGAGGCGCTGGACCCTTTCCACCGGCGGCTGTTCGAGGAAGGTGTAATAGTCGTCAGGGCTTTGGACGTCCTCGGAATCGAGGATGTAGTCACGGCGCGGGATGGTCAGCCGCATCGGCGGCAGGTCATCGCCGGGATCGCGCCAGTCTCCCTCGTCCTGATAGTCCTGCTCGTCGACATAGCTCAGCACATATTCGCGCCCGTCAGGCGTGATGCGTGAACGCTGGATGACATCGCCATAGCGGTTGCGGATGGTGACGATCCGGATGCCGTTGTCGCGCTCGACCGTCTCGCGTGTACGGCCCTGCGGCAGGTCCTCGTAGTAGACGTCCTTGGCACCACGATTCATGCGCGGACCGTCATTGCTCTGGACGATCGTCTGGCCGCCGAGCTGGATGATGACGCGGTCGCCGATCTCCTTGAGCACGTCGACGCCCTGGGGGCGGCGGCGGTCGCGGATGTTCTCATCGGGCGCGCGGTCCCGGCGTTTGCCCTTCTCTTCCGTCACCGGGACAAGCTTTTCGGGCTTGATCTCCTGCTGGGCTGCCTTGTCGTCGGTTGGAGGCGGACCCTGGTCGACGGGAGCAACCACCGGCTTCTGCCCCTGATCGCCGCCTTGCTGGGCGTTCTGGCCACCATTCTGCTGCTCGCCATTCTGCTGGGCGTTCTTGTCGCCATGCTTGCGGCCGCCGCCCTTGCGTTCGGCGTCCTTCTGGCTGTCGAGGAGGGGGGCAGCGTTCTTGTCGGCGGGAGCTTCGCCCTGTACGGGATTTTCGCCTTGGACAGGCGCGGCCTTGCCGCCATTGGCCGGCTGTTCGCCGGTCGCGGGCTGCGCGCCCGTGGCCGGTTGCTCGCCCGCGGCCGGTTGGTTGCCATTCGCGGGCTGTTCACCCACCGGCTTCTTGCCGTGCTTCTTGGTCTTGTCCTGGGGCTGTTCTCCCTGGACCGGCGGCTGTTCGCCGGCAGGAGCTTCCTTCGGCGTCGGGGCGGCTTCCGGCGTTATCGCCGGGGCCTGCTCGGCCGGCTTCTGCTGATCCTGCTTGTGTTTCTTGCCCGGCTTGGCCGGCTGATTGTCGTTGGCGGGTGCAGCCTGGCCAGCCGGGACCTCGCCGGCCGGTGCCTGCTCGGTCTGCTGTTGCTGCTGGTCGCGCTTCTTCTTGCGCGGCTGCTGCTCTTGGGCGGCAGGGGCTGCCTGTTCGGCCGGTGCCTGCTCGGTCTGCTGTTGCTGGTCGCGCTTCTTCTTGCGCGGCTGCTGTTCCTCGGCTGCCGGTGCGGCCTGTTCGGCCGGCGCCTGCTCGGTCTGCTGCTGCTGGTCGCGCCTCTTCTTGCGCGGCTGCTGTTCCTCGGCTGCCGGTGCGGCCTGCTCGGCCGGCGCCTGCTCGGTCTGTTGCTGCTGGTCGCGCTTCTTCCTGCGCGGCTGCTGTTCCTCGGCGGCTGGAGCGGCCTGCTCGGCTGCCGGCGCTGCCTTCTCGGCGGGGGCCTGCTCGGTCTGCTGCTGGTCGCGCTTCTTCTTGCGCCGCTGCTCCTGGTCGCTCTGTTGTCCCTCGTCGGCGGGTGCGTCCTGGGCCAGGATCAGCGGCGTTCCACCGCGCTGCGTGAGGTCGAACGCGGCACTTCCCTGAAGCGGGAACGCGCCCAACGGCGCGGATGCCATCAGCAGGCCAAGTGCTGTACCTGCCAGAATCCGTGGTTGGCGTTTCATCGAAAACTCTCCTTGTGGGGTCCCATCCTTGCCGAAACCGATCTTGGACCGATTGGTTCCAGTTTGGTGGGGATAGATGCCGTACGGGGCGATTGGCCGGCCTTTTGAAGGCAACTTCGTGTCATTAGGCCAGCCTAAGGTCCGATTCCAGTCCTTACCGCGCTTGACCTCGGCGGCGGCCGGGGCCACATCCGCGAGATGGAAACGCCATTCTGGAAAACAAAGACGCTGGAAGCGATGAGCCCGGCCGAGTGGGAATCGCTGTGCGACGGCTGCGGCAAATGCTGCCTGTCGAAGCTCGAGGACGAGGATACGGCCGAAATCTATTGGACAAGTGTCGGCTGCCGGCTGTTCGATGCGCAGAGCTGTCGCTGCGCCGACTATTCCAACCGGCTTGCGCGCGTTCCTGATTGCGTCGGCCTGACGCCGCAGAATGTGCGCACCATCAGCTGGCTGCCCAGCACCTGCGCCTACCGGCTGGTGGCCGAGGGCCGCGACCTCTATTGGTGGCACCGGCTAGTGTCGGGCAGTGCCGAGACCGTGCACGAGGCCGGTATCTCGATGCGCGGCCGGGTCAAGGCGAGCGAGACCGAACTGGCCGAGCCCGAGGATTATTTTGACTATATACTCGACGACGAGCCTTGAGGCTGAGGCTGGTGGCCGCCAGGCGCCAGGAATCGGGGCAGGGTATTGGGGTCATATTGTTATTGTTCGAAGACCGGCGGAGGTTTTCTGACCGCCACATGAACCGCAGATGAACGGCGAGTTCGTAAATAGTTCAGACAGGCCAGTGCATTGTCCCGCCATCGGTTTCACGAGGACGGGCGCAAGCCCGCAACAAGGAGAGAGAAGCATGTACACCAAGATCAAGACGGCAGCCCTTTCGGCTCTGGTCGGCCTCGGCACGCTGGCCGCCATTCCCGCCCATGCCGACAGCCTCTATCTCGGCTTCGGCAACAACCAGGATCCGCGCTTCGGCGTCTATGCCGGTGATGACGGTTATCGCCACCGCCGTGACGAGCGGCGCGACGACTGGCGCCGTGGCTGCTCGCCCGACCGCGCCCTCGACAAGGCCGAGCGCATGGGGCTGCGCCGTGCCCGCATCGTCGACGCCAACCGCCGGGTGGTGAAGGTGATGGGCCGCCAGTATGGCGATCGCGTCGTCATCGTCTTCGCCAATGAGCGCGGCTGCCCGGTCATCAACCGCTGAAGCCTCTCGATGGCGGAGCCCCTGTCCGATCGGACGGGCGCGGCTCGAAAAAACCCCGCGGGAGCGATCCCGCGGGGTTTTTCCTTGCATCGTATCGGCTGCAGGTCGTCCGTCGCCCGGCAGTGCCGGCGACGGACGGCCGTTGCGTCGGCCAGCTGCTATTTCAGCTCGAAGGTGACGGTCACCTGGACATTGTAGGCGTTTTCGCCGGCTTGGGTCGGCACCGCCGACCGGGCCGCGTCGAATGCCTTGGCGTTGATCGCCATCGGCGCCGGAGCGATGTTCTGATCGGAGATTTCCAGCACCCGGCCGATGCTGACGCCGGCAGCCTCGGCCAGCGTCTTGGCCTTGGCGATGGCATTGGCAACCGCCTTCTTGCGGGCTTCGGTTATGGTGGCATCAGGATTGTCGTTGGTGAAGGAGATGCCGCCGCCCTGGTTGACGCCCAGAGACACCGCCTTGTCGAGGATCTCGCCCGTCTTGTCGATGTCGCGCACGCGTACCGCCAGCGTGTTGGTGACCTGGTAGGCGACGAGCTCGGCCTCCTGGCTGCCGTCGGGCTTGTTGGTGAAGTTGTAGCGCGGATTGATCTGGATGCCGGCGGTCTGCAGGTCGCGATCCTTGATGCCGGCCGCCTTCATCGCCGCGATCACGGCGGCCATGGCGTCGTTGTTGGCATCGAGCGCCGCGCGCGCCGTCTTGGCCTCGCGCATCACGCTGAGCGACAGCAACGCCAGGTCGGGAGGGGTGGTCGCTTCGCCTTCGCCCGATACGATGATGCGGGCGGGCGTCGGCGAATCGGCGGCTCCAGCCATCGACGGAAAAGCGATTGCAGCGGCGAGCGCGAGGGGCAAAAGATGTCTGGTCATGAAAATCTCCGTGGTATGCGATCAGGTCGCAAGCGTCGCGTAGAGCGCGATTATGGGTTGATTTGGGCGATCAGCGAAAGCCCGTCGCGAAAGCCTTGTGCCGCGATGCGAAAAACATTAATCCAGCCGGCGTGGGGCCTGTAGCTCAATGGTTAGAGCCGGCGGCTCATAACCGCTTGGTTGGGGGTTCGAGTCCCTCCGGGCCCACCATGACCTTTGATTTTATTACGGAAAAAGTGCCTCGGCCCAAAACGTTATGGGCCCATAATGGGCCCATGAAAAAGGCGGCCAGAAAGCCGCCTTTCAATTCGGTTCTGTTTCGTTCGCTCATTTGATGACTCGCAGCGGCATCTTTTGCCGCATAGCATCGCGTTTTGCTTCTCGGGAGCCCAAAGGCGTTCTTAAGTACCGCCCCGCCGTTCGACCGATCCAGCGGCGCCAATGCCTGGGCGAGCTTATCGACGATTGGAATGAACATCTCGCGGCCGCCATGGCGGTTGCGGTTCTTTTTTTGCCGGAAGTCGAAGGCTTCGATTACCTCGATCGAACCATCAAACAGTTCGACTTCCTCGACTACCAGATGCTCCCAATCGAGCGCAGCGACATCCCCACGCCGGTTGCCTAGCCAGAAGCCAAGCGCATAGCAGGTACGTGCGGCAGATCCGATCGGGTGGCGTGCCTCGAACTTTTCGCGGATCGCAATTGCCAAGCCGGGTTGGCCGTGGATTTGGGTATGCGGACACGGATGGACAGTGACGGGTCGTTCTGCGGTTTGATCCATTTCTCGACATGGATCGCTACCCACAGCAGCGCATCTGGCACCACAAAGATGCCTAGGGTGGAGATTGCTGCCCAATCCAAGATCACCCGGATGCCTGGATGCGCGGCGTTGTCCCGAGCGGTAGAACCCGCGGTTCGAGTAAAGCTTTACAGCCCGGGCTGGTAGCGCTACCGTTTCCGCGTCGCGTGAGCAAGGGAGGGGGCCAGGGCTGTCGCGGATCAGACACGAAGCGGTTTCCTTTACGACGTCGCAGGAAGCATTCGGGAGGAAATCGATGGCGTCTGTCGCAATTGGCGAAGTCTATAAATCATTCGGGACCATCGAGATTCTCCACGGCGTGAGCGTCGACATAGAAGACGGTGAGTTCGTCACGCTGGTCGGGCCGTCTGGCTGCGGAAAATCGACCCTTCTCAGGATGATCGCGGGCCTCGAAAAGATTTCGCGCGGCCAGATCGCCATTGGTGAGCGTGTTGTCAACAACGTTGCGCCCAAAGAACGCGACGTCGCCATGGTCTTCCAGAACTACGCGCTCTACCCGCACATGACCGTCGCCGAGAACATGGCGTTCTCGCTGATGCTCAAAGGTGTTTCCAAGACAGAGAGCGATGTCGGCGTGCGCCGCGCCGCCGAAATCCTCGGACTGGTGCCGTTGCTTGCGCGCTATCCTCGGCAGCTTTCCGGCGGGCAGCGCCAGCGCGTCGCCATGGGTCGGGCGATCGTGCGCGATCCGGCGGTCTTCCTCTTCGACGAGCCGCTGTCCAACCTGGACGCCAAGCTCAGAGTGCAGATGCGCGCCGAGATCAAGGAACTGCACCAGCGCCTGAAGACCACGACGGTCTATGTCACCCACGACCAGATCGAAGCCATGACCATGGCCGACAAGATCGTGGTCATGCACGACGGCATCGTAGAACAGATCGGGCCGCCGCTGGAACTCTATGACCGGCCAAACAATCTCTTTGTTGCCAGCTTCATCGGCTCGCCGGCCATGAACTTGCTCAGGGGCGAAATCGCCACGGATGGCTCGCCGTCCTTTCGCGGCGCGGGGGGGATTTCAGTCCCGTTGGCCTCGGCACTTTCCATCGGCAATGGCGGGCCAGTGGTGCTGGGAATACGGCCAGAGCATTTGCGGCTGTCCGACCACCAGGGCATTCCGGTCACCGTCGCGGTGGTCGAGCCGACAGGGTCCGAAGTGCAGCTCATCGGCCGGACAGCCGGCGGCGAAGAGATCGTCGCGAATTTCCGGGAACGCCATTCCTTCACGCCGGGCGAAATCATCCGGCTTACAGCCGATCCCGGCCTCATTCATCTCTTTCACGGCGAAACCGGACAGCGATTGGAAAACGCGCACCAGACAGTAAGAACCATACGGCGAGGGCAATAAACAGGAGGAGACGAGCATGAAGTTCACCAGACGCGATGTGATCCGCACCACCGCCGGGGTGGCGGCGGCGGGAGCCTTGGGAAGCCGGTTCGCCGGCTCTTCCGCCTATGCCCAGGAGGGGTTGAAATACAAGCCGGAGGAGGGCGCCAAGCTCAGGCTGCTGCGATGGTCGCCCTTCGTGCAGGGCGACGAGGATCAGTGGCTGGCCAACACCAAGCGGTTCACCGAAGCGACCGGTGTCCAGGTCCGCATCGACAAGGAAAGCTGGGAAGACATCCGCCCGAAGGCGGCGGTTGCCGCCAATGTCGGCTCCGGCCCGGATCTGATGTTCGTCTGGTTCGACGACCCGCACCAGTATCCCGACAAGTTGCATGACGTGACAGAGCTGGGAGAGTATCTGGGCTCGAAATATGGTGGCTGGCACGAGGGACCAAAGCAATACGCGACACGCGGGGGCAAATTCCTCGGCCTGCCTCTGGCCACCATCGGCAATGCCATCGTCTATCGCGAAAGCTGGGTGAAGGAGGCCGGCTTCTCGGAGTTTCCGAAGGACACTGCAGGCTTACTCGAGCTTTGCAAGGCATTGAAGGCGAAGGGGCACCCGGCCGGCTTCACGCACGGCCATGGCGTCGGCGACGGCAACAACTACGCCCACTGGCTGCTGTGGAGCCACGGCGGCCAGATGGTCGACGAGAGCGGCAAGGTGACGATCAACAGCCCCGAGACCCTCAAAGCGATCGAATACGCGCAGGAGCTCTACAAGACCTTCATTCCGGGCACCGAAAGCTGGCTCGACGTGAACAACAACCGTGCCTTCCTGGCCGGCGAGCTGAGCGTCATCGCCAACGGCATTTCCGCCTACAACACAGCCAAGATCAACAAGGACAAGGATCCAAAACTGGCTGAAATGGCCAAGGACATCCGCACCACCAACCTGCCGATCGGGCCGGTCGGAAAATCCGTCGAGCTATTCCAGGTGACCACGGCGGTCATCTTCGACTACACGCCTTACCCCAACGCGGCCAAGGCCTATCTACAGTTCATGTTCGAGGATCCGCAAATGCCGGCCTGGATCACTTCCTCGGCCGGTTACTGCTGCCAGACGCTCAAGGCCTTCGACAACAATCCGGTGTGGACGGCCGATCCGAACAATGCCGCCTACGCCAAGGCCTCGGCGACGCTGCGTCCCAATGGCTATGCCGGGCCGCTCGGCTATGCCTCGGCGGCGACCATGGCCGACTATGTGCTGGTCGACATGTTCGCCAAGGCCGTGACAGGTCAGGCCACACCTCAGGAGGCGATGGAAGAGGCGGAGAAGCGCGCAAATCGCTATTATCGCGTCTGAGCGGAGCTTGGCCGGGCAGCCACGACCGTGCTGCCCGGCTGGCTTCGGACAGCGTCAGGGCCGTTCCGGCCAATCAATAAGACCTCAACAGGAGCCGACCCATGGCCGTGCCGTCAGCTGCCATTCAGACGCGTCCTTCGATCCTGTCGCGGACCCTGTCGCGCTGGGGCGAAAGCCGCAATGCGCTTGGCTTCGGTTTCATGCTGCCGGCGGCGGCGCTGCTGCTGGTCTTCCTCACCTATCCGCTCGGTCTTGGCGTATGGCTTGGCTTCACCGATGCTCGCATCGGCCGCCCCGGCATCTTCATCGGCCTCGAGAACTACGAATACCTTTGGAGCGACGCCGTCTTCTGGCTCTCCGTCTTCAACACCTTGCTCTACACGATCAGCGCCTCGATCCTAAAATTCGCGCTCGGCCTCTGGCTGGCGCTCATTCTCAATCAAAACCTGCCCTTCAAATCGTTCTTCCGCGCGATCGTCCTGCTGCCGTGGGTGGTGCCAACGGTGCTGTCGGCCATCGCCTTCTGGTGGATCTACGATGCGCAGTTCTCGATCCTGTCATGGGCGCTGCAGCAGATGGGCCTTATCGACCATCGCATCAATTTCCTTGGCGATCCGACGAACGCTCGGGCGTCGGTGATCGCCGCCAATGTCTGGCGCGGCATTCCCTTCGTGGCGATCACACTGCTTGCCGGCCTGCAGACGATTCCGCAGTCGCTCTACGAGGCCGCGACGCTTGACGGTGCCAGCCGCTGGCAATTGTTCCGCTACGTGACGTTGCCGCTGCTCACCCCCATCATCGCCATCACCATGACCTTTTCGGTGCTCTTCACCTTCACCGATTTCCAGCTGATCTATGTGCTCACCCGCGGCGGGCCTGTGAACGCCACCCATCTGATGGCGACGCTGTCGTTTCAGCGCGGCATTTCCGGCGGCCAGCTTGGCGAGGGCGCCGCAATCGCCGTTGCCATGATTCCATTCCTGCTTGCGGCAATCCTGTTCAGCTATTTCGGCCTGCAGCGCCGCAAATGGCAGCAGGGTGGCGGAGACTGACATGGCCGCGATCGAAACGAGCACTCGTGCGGATACAGACGAAGGCGGCATGGGCTACCTTCAGAGTCTGCCGCGCCGCGTTGTGACCGTCTATGTGCCGCTACTGGTATTCGTCATCGTGCTGTTGTTCCCGTTCTACTGGATGACGATCACGGCGGTGAAACCCAATCTCGAGATGACGGATTATGCAAATTTCAACCCATTCTGGGTCGTGCATCCGACGCTTGAGCATATCCGCTATCTTCTCTTCGAGACGTCGTACCCCGGCTGGCTGCTCAACACGATCATCATCTCGACCGCCGCCACGTTCCTGTCGCTGCTTGCGTCGGTGTTTGCGGCCTATGCGATCGAACGCTTGAGGTTTTCCGGCGCGCGCCAGGTCGGTCTGGCGGTCTTCCTGGCCTATCTGGTACCGCCCTCGATCCTGTTCATTCCACTGTCGGTAATGGTGTTCAACCTTGGCCTTTACGACACGCCGTTCGCTCTGATCCTTACCTACCCGACCTTTCTCATCCCGTTCTGCACGTGGCTGTTGATGGGCTACTTCCGCTCGATACCGTTCGAGCTGGAAGAATGCGCGCTTATCGACGGAGCGAGCCGCTGGCAGATCCTCACCAAGATCGTGCTGCCTCTGTCGGTGCCGGGCCTGATTTCCGCGGGCATCTTCGCATTCACCCTGTCGTGGAACGAATTCATCTACGCCTTGACCTTCATCCAGTCCTCCGAGAACAAGACCGTTCCGGTCGGCGTGCTTACCGAGCTGGTGCGCTCGGACGTCTATGAATGGGGAGCGTTGATGGCGGGCGCACTGATCGGCTCCCTGCCGGTGGTGGTGCTTTATTCATTCTTTGTCGAACACTACGTTTCCTCGATGACAGGGGCAGTGAAGGAGTAAGGCTTTTGCTACAGGCGCCTTCCAAGTCGCCCCGCAGGCCTGGCCTCCTTTTTAGGGCAAATATACAATTCCTCTTTTTAGGGAACTTACTCGGCCTCATGGGGGCCCAATACCGAAGGAATGGCTGGCGCTATCGTCGTTGCCCTCGAAGAGGAGCCTGGAATGGCCTCGCATAAGATCGCTGTCATTGGTGGTGACGGTATTGGACCGGAGGTCATCGAGGCCGGGGTGAAGGTGCTCGAAGCCTTGACGGTTGCCGAACCGGATCTTGCCTTCGATTTCAAGCGCTTCGACTGGGGTTCAAATTACTATCGCGGCAACGGCCGCATGATGCCGCAGGATGGCCTCGATCAGATTAAGGGCTTCGATGCGATCTATTTCGGCTCAGTGGGCGACCCGAATGTCCCCGACGATATCACACTTTGGGGGCTACGCCTTGCCATCTGCCAAGGGTTCGACCAGTACGCCAATGTGCGGCCGACGCGCCTCTTGCCTGGACTGACCGGTCCGCTGCGGCCCGACCTCGGCAAGCAGATCGACTGGGTAATCGTCCGCGAAAACACCGAAGGCGAATATGCCGGCGTTGGCGGTCGCGCCCATCGCGGCCTGCCGATAGAGGTCGGCATGGATGTAGCCGTCTTTACCCGAACCGGGATCGAACGGATCGCCCGCTTTGCCTGTGACCTTGCTCTGTCGCGCCCCCGAAAGCTACTGACCGTCGTCACAAAATCTAATGCACAGCGTCACGGCATGGTGCTCTGGGACGAAGTCGTTCGCGAGGTGGTTCGCGACTACCCCGGTCTGACTGTCGACTGGATGCTAGTCGATGCCATGACCCAGCGAATGGTCAACAGGCCCGGCAGCATCGATACGGTTTTAGCGACCAACCTCCATGCCGACATCCTCTCGGATCTGGCTGCTGCGCTTGGAGGTTCTCTTGGCGTTGGCGCAACATCGAACATCGATCCGTCTTGCCGGCATCCGTCCATGTTCGAACCCATCCACGGTTCGGCGTTCGACATCGCCGGCAAGGGCGTGGCCAATCCGCTTGGATCGTTCTGGACAGCAAGCCTCATGCTTGACTATCTCGGGGAGGCGGCTGCAGCGCGTCGCCTTATGGTGGCGATCGAAATCGTCACCGACCGCGGAGAGTTTCTGAGCCCGGATCTTGGCGGTGCTGCCAGCACGGCAGAGGTTACGGCCGCCGTGATCGGGGCACTTCGCGCCAACTAGCTAAAGCGCGCGGGGATAGGGCACTGTCACGGACTGCACGTCACGGATCGGTTCAAGTGTATCCAGACATCAGGCTCACCATTGAGGATGTCCAAGCCAGGCAGAGACTGGCCACCCTACGCCGCGGGCGTTTCGCCATCTTTCTCACGCACGACATCGGGGCCGACAAGACCTGCAGCGCCGAGGTGTTTTGGCAGGAGCGTCTTTTCGTGCTTCTCCCGACCGCCCATTCACGTGTGGAGAAGCCGATGCTCGAATGGTGTGACCTTGCGGATATGCGTCTGCTCGTTCCGGTTGGGCTGGAAGGACCGTCGCTGGATCTGTGCCTGCTCGAACACATTTCAGCGGATGGCGGCCCGGCCCTGCAGACATGTCGTGCCAACCAGGCAACGGTCATCTTCAAGGTGCAAATCGGAACGAATTGCGGACACCAGCCACCGGCTACAGGGGTTCTGTAGCGATAACTGGCTGTAGGAGGTCAGCTGCCATGCATGCTGGCATCGATCATCGGAGCATCTCATTCCCGGCGGCCACGACCTGTCGCAACTTCGACGAGCTATAGCTGAGCGCGCAAAACGTGTGTCACGGATGATCAGGAGCGGTGTCGGATGGCTGATGCGGTCAAAATGCCTGGGTCGTTCCGTCTTCGAAGCTCGCGGAATGGACGCAGGTGCTCACCGAAACATCAGAGTGGTTCATGCCAACCAACTGGCGCCATCGAGCATTGTTCGATTTGGTCGTTTGCTTTGTCCAACTGCCGGGATTGATTTGCAAATGCCTGTCGATCTTGGTGGAGGAAATTACGCCGCCTCTTTTGTCGATGAAGTAAATTCTGCCTATGGCACTCTTCATCGGTTCGGCTTGGCCTTGCAAGCCGACCGTGATCCGGTACGACCCGGGCGCCGGGCTTGTTACCGACCAACTCGGGGCGGTAACCGCCAGCCGGCTTCCTTCACAGGGTAGCGCCAGTGCGGCAGTGGACTGAAAAGCAATTGCGAACGCGAAGATTAGCTGTTTCGTCAAGCCTATTCTCCGGAATGCCAAGACACATGGCCCATTTGGCCACCTCAGGTCTTCATCATCATTGCGACAATTTCAGGGTACGGCGATCGGTCTAATCGCGCGCCGGCGAGGCCAGGGATTCTCGCCTTTTTAAGGTCCACTTGCACGCGATCATGCCTTCGCCAGGGCCATACCAGATGGGCGAAGCGTCGCTAGCGAGATAATTCCATGAACATGCTAATTGCCATCACATTGACGTTCGCCGCGGTCATTGGGTCGTCGTCTTTGCACTACGAAGCAATCCAGCGCCTCGACAAATTGGCACGCAAGTCCACTGGCGCTTATCCTGCACTGCTCTTCGTCATCTGCGGCCTGGTCGGGCTTCATCTTCTCGAGATTGGCATCTACGCCGCCATATTTCATCTGGCGGACCAGACACTTTCCCTAGGTGATTTCGGCGGAAAGGCCTTCCCGTCAAGCATGGACTATTTTTACTATGCCGCCGAGGCCTACGCCTCGCTCGGCTACAACAACGTGATACCCATTGGCGAAATGCGGCTCATCACGTCCATCACACCACTGAACGGCCTGCTCCTTTTGACCTGGTCAGGCTCGTTTCTTTTTTCGCTCGTGGAGGATTGGCGCGGGAAGAGCAAATAAGCTCCGAAGCTCATTTGAGATCAATCCATCGCGCCTGATCGCGCCGATGCTGGAACGGTTTATCGCAACGGATCGCGGCTTTGCCAAAGCAAAGAAGGGGGAGGCCTAGATCGGATTCCAGTGGCCCACGACACCACCTCGTGGACAATCGATCGTTTTGTCGGTCTCCGCATCGACGCAAAGGAGGATGCAAGAGGCGACCTGACTCTTCGTTCGCTTTTTCACTAGCGAAACTCGAGATTGAAACGCTGTTGAACGCGTCAAAAAGTTGACGTTCAGCCTGCTGTATGTTCGCTAGTTGTACTCGAGAAGTCGCATGAAGGGGCAGTCTGTAACTGGCTGCGCGATTCGGCCGCCCGATACGACAAGCTCGCGAGAAACTCCCTTGCTGGAAGCCTCTCGCAGCCGAAATAACCTGGTGGCTCAATTGAGTCCGGGCCCGAGCCTAGGGCACGATGGGAATTACCCCTACATCTGCGAAAGGCGCGTTGAGAGATCGGGGCGCTCAAAGACGGCAGGCTGCAACTCCGTGCCGAGCCCCGGTCCCTCCATGGGCAGAACGTGACCGTCGACGACACGTGGCAGCTCCGTGACCAGTTCATTGTACCAGCCGGTATAGAAGGCGCGCACCGATTCCTGGATAAGCGTGTTGGGTTGCGAGAAGGACGAGTGGACTGCCGCCACATACGCCACCGGTCCCGTGCAGTCGTGCGGCGCATAGGGACGGTGATAGGTATCGGCCAGTGCCGCGATCTTGCGGCCTTCGGTGAGCCCGCCCGTCCACACCAGATCCGTCATGACAATGCCGATCGCGCCCGCCTCCAGCATATCCTTGTAGGGGAAGCGCGATCCCAGCGTCTCAGAGGCGCAGATGGGCACCGAGGTGTGCGCCGCAAGCTCGGAAAGCGCCGAGGTCGAGTTCATGCGGATCGGGTCCTCGTACCAGGTTGGTTGGAAGGCTTCCAGTTCGCGTGCGATGCGCTTGATGCTGGGCAGGTTCCATAGGCAATGGAACTCGACCATGATCTGTATCCTGTCGCCTACCCGCTTGCGAATCTTCTCGAACGGCGAAAGAGCGGCGCGAAGCTGCGCTGCCGTGATGAAGCGCCCATCGTTCTCCACCGCGGCGGGATCGAAGGGCCATATCTTCATTGCTGTGATGCCGCTTTCCAGCAGGTTTTCGGCCAATGCGCCGGCGTCGGTCATGAAGGCGACCAGGTCTTCGTAAGGCCCGTCCGACGCTCCCATGTTCCAGGTGTCCACGGGCTTGATGCGGTTCGAACGCACATAGCCGTAGCCCGCACAGGTGTTGTAGACGGGGATGCGCTTGTGGCAGGCGCCGCCCAGCATCTGGTGGACAGGAAGGTCGCAGACCTTGCCGAATATGTCCCACAGCGCCAGATCGATCGCGGAAGCAGCCCTGTATTCCGCGCCGGTGGATGATTGCGCCAGCGGCAGGTTCACCAGTTCGCGCGAGAGCGCCTCGATGTGAAGGGGGTCGCGGCCAAGCAGTCGGCTGGACAATACCTCGTGGATATGGGCCTCCACGGCGCCGGCGCCGTAGAATGTCTCGCCGAGCCCAGTGATGCCGGCATCGGTCTCGAGTTGGACCCAGAGCACATTGGCGAACTCTTGCAGCCTCAAGGTGCGGATTGCGGTGATCTTCATGGACTTGGCGGCTCCATCGGTCGGTCTTCGCCGCACGCCGGCGGCCCTGAGTGGATGAATCACCGGCGATCGAGCATCGTCTCCCGGTCTTCCGGTTAGTGCTACATGTCCTGACCGAAGCTGATCTGGACCTTTGTCGCCTTCGATTTGTCGTTCGCAAGCGCAAAGGCCTCCAGCACCCGGTCGAGCGGAAAAACGGCGCTGAGCAGTGGCCTTACGTCGATTTGCCGGCTGTTGATGAAAGCGACGGCCTCCTCGAACTCCGCATCGAAGCGGAAACTGCCGCGAAGGTCGACCTCGCGCGTCACGATCAGGTTGAGGGGAAGCCCGACATCGCCTCCCAGACCAAGCTGCACCAATATGCCGCGCGGACGCAGGTGAGGGAGCGCGCCGCGCTGGACCGAGGCGCTTCCAGAGGCTTCGAAATGGACGTGGAACGCGCCGTTCCGCCCGGCGAGGTCGGCAAGCGACTCAGGTTCCTCCGCCACGTTCAGGATATGATCGGCCCCAAGTTTTTGCGCCAGAGCAAGGGCGGAGTCGTGGATGTCGGTCGCGACGATCCCGGCCGCGCCGGCATGGCGGGCGGCCATGATGGTTAGAATGCCGATCGGGCCGCAGCCGGTGACCAGCACCTTGCGTCCTTCCAGCGGTCCCGCCCGCCTGACGGCGTGCAGGCACACGGCAAGCGGCTCGGCCATCGCGGCCTCGCCCAACGACACGCCCTCGGCGACGGGAAAGACCTGATCCCGATCGACACAAAGCATTTCACGGAACCCGCCCTGGATATGAGGGAAGCGCATGGCGCTGCCCATGAAGCGCATATTGATGCAGTGGTTGCGCAGACCGGCCCGGCAATTCTCGCAATCACCGCAGGGCCGGCTGGGATTGATCGCTACGCGTGTTCCTGGTGTGATGCCGGAGACCCCGGAGCCAACAGCCGCGATGGTGCCGGCGATCTCATGCCCGAGGATCATCGGTTCGCGCAGACGGATCGAATCCGTCCCACCGTGATTGAAGTAATGCAGGTCCGAACCGCAGATTCCGCCTGTCGATATCCGGACTTGAACCTCACCTGGTCCAGGTTCGGTATTGGTGATTTCCTCGATCCGAAGATCGAGAGGAGCATGGACGACGACACCGAGCATTTTGGTTCCCTGAAGTGTTCGGCTAGAGGACGGCAAGCATGCCGCCATCGACATAGATGATCTGGCCGTTGACGTAGTCCGAGGCGGCCGATGCGAGGAAGATTGCGGTTCCCACCAGATCCTTTGGCAGGCCCCATCGGCCCGAAGGTGTGCGACCCTTGACCCAGGCATCGAACTTGGCGTCGGACGTCAACGCCTTGTTCATTTCGGTATCGATGTAGCCCGGGCCGATCGCATTGGCCTGGATGCCGTGCGCCGCCCATTCGGCCGCCATCGAGCGGGTGAGCATCTTGATGCCGCCCTTCGCTGCCGTGTAGGGGGCGACGGTGGCCCGCGCCACCTCGCTGGTCAGCGAACCTATGTTGATGATCTTGCCGCCGCCACCCCTTGCAATCATGCGGCGGGCGGCCTCGCGACCTATGATAAAGGCGCTGGTGAGATTGGTCTCCAGCACCCGCCGCCAATCGGCGCTTTCCAGCTCAAGCATCGGCCGGCGAAACTGGACGCCGGCATTGTTGACCAGGATATCGATGGCGCGACCCTCGTCGTCGAGGCGCCCGAACGCGCCCTTGATCGCCTCTTCATCGCATACGTCGAACACACTGAAGTGAACTTGTCCCGCGCGCTCGCCGAAGCTCTCGGCCGCCTGCGTGAGCCTGTCTGGATCACGCCCGTTGAGAACAATCTCGGCGCCGGCTTCCGCCAGACCGCGGGCCATGGCCAGGCCGAGTCCGCCGGATGACCCAGTCACCAGCGCGGTCTTGCCCGTCAGGTCAAAGTAGGGGATTGCACCCATGCTCAACTCGATTTCGATGCGGCAGTATTCAAGGGTTGGAACCGTGCCCCGGATCAAATGACTCCGGCGGTGAGAAGGGCGCGGACGGTGAGATCGAAATGGTCCGCCATCGCCTTCTCGGCCGCCCTTGCGTCACCCTTCCGAATGGCAACGGCGATTGTGCCATGGCCTTCGATGCTGCCCATGCGCTCGGCGTCGGTCGGGCGGGCGGCCCAACCGATCGCCCAATTCTGCCGCGTGACGGAAGCGAAGGATGTGACCAGCAAGGCGAAAAGGGGGTTGCGCGACGCGCGCGCCACGGCAGCGTGGAAAGAGATATCGAGTTCCATCACGTCTCCTGTCGCGGCAAAGCTCCGCTTCATCCCGTCTGCGATCGCACAAATCTCGTCAGCCTCCTGGTCGGTGCGCCGCAATGATGCGAGGGCGGCCGTCCTGAGTTCGATCGTGCGGCGCACGTCGAATATCTGCTGGACGGAAAGCTGGTTGGTATAGACGCAATGGTCGATCATGCGGCCGATGGCGGAACCGTCCGCGGGTGCCACGCGCGCGCGCCGGCCGTTGCCGACATCGATCAGCCGCAACGCAGCCAGACTTCTGAATGCTTCGCGGGCGACCGCGCGTGAGGCGCCTGCTTCGACGGCGAACGCCGACTCGCTGGGGAGCGGGGAGCCGGGCGCAAGTGCGTTGGTGCGAATATGGTCAACCACTCTGTCCGCTACGGTGTCGACGAGCGACTGCGGAGTATCGCCAGTTTCAGGTATTTTTGTCATCACAGTCATTTCGCCCCTTATCGCTTCAACCTATATGATAGGTCAAGCAATTTTTGCATGAATCTTAAGCCAAACCTGTTTACATTTATGATGGGTGCGTGATACAGCGCATGCCAGTTTTGGAGGAAGCATCGTGCACGACCCGATGACAACAGGGAAGTTCGCATAATGAGCCAGGCGCTTGGCATGATGCGTCGCTATCCGGTCTGGGTCGCGGTGATCCTGCTTTACGCCGTGGCGGGTTTCTTCTCGCCCGCCATGCTGAAACCTGAGCAGATCCTCAACATCCTTCAGGTCACGGCCTTCCTTGGGCTCGTCGCGTCGGGTCAGACCCTTGCCCTGCTCGTCGGCGGCATCGATCTCTCGGTCGCGGGTGTCGTCACCATGACCAACATACTCGCGACCAGCATGATGATGGGCCAGAACGAGCGCATTCCGCTGGCGCTGGCCTGTTGCCTGGCGCTTGGATTGGGGGTCGGCGTGATCAACGGGATTCTGATCGCAGTCCTTCGCATGGCGCCCATCATCGCCACCCTGGCCATGAACGCCATCCTGTTCGGCGCGGCCCTCGTCTATACCGGCGGTGCGCCGTACGGAACCTCCGCGCCGGCCTTTAACGTGGTTGGTCAGGGCTCGCTTTTCGGCCTTCCGGCGAGCGCCCTGTGCTGGCTGGCCATAACGATTGCGCTGGCCTGGATCATGCGACGCACGACGCTCGGCCGGTGGATTTACGCGGTCGGCGCCAACGAGACGGCGGCGCGCTTCATGGGGGTGCCGGCGCGCAGCGTGCTGGTCATCGCCTATGCGCTCTCAGCCATGCTGGCCGTGCTCGGCGGCCTTCTGCTCACGGCCTATATCGGCAATCCGAGCCTCGGCATCGGCAACCAGTTCCTGCTGACCTCGGTCGTCGCCGTCGTTGTCGGAGGAACAGCCCTTACGGGTGGCATTGGAAGCGTCCTTGCCACCGTCGCCGGCGCGCTGTTCGTAACTGAACTCAACAGCTTCACCAACATCGCCCAGGTATCCACGGGCGCCCAATACGTCATCCAGGGCGTTCTCATCGCCCTGAGCGTGATCGTCTACCGGCTAATCGGCGCGAGTGCCGATGAACGGTGAAATTCCAAAAGGAGGAGAGCAATGACAGAACATACTATCGACCGCCGCAAACTGCTGACGTTGGGCGCAGGGGCCGCCATCGGTTCCTTCGCACTCACCCGTGGGGCCTTGGCCGACGTGATCAGCAACGCCAAGATCGAAGGCTCGGCCGACATGGCCAAGGGCGCGCAAAAGTCGGGCAAGATGCGTATCGGCTTCTCGAACGGCTTCTCGGGAAACACCTGGCGTACGCAGAACCTTGCTTCCATGCAGACCGAGGCTGCCGCCAACAAGGACAAATACGACCTGATCACGGTCGACGGCCAGGGTGATATCACCAAGCAGGTCAATGACATCGAGGACTTGATCGCGCAGAACGTCGATGCCCTGCTTGTCATACCGAACTCGGGCACGGCGGTTGTTCCAGCACTGAGGAAAGCAACCAGGGCCGGTATCGTCACAATTCCCTTCAATCTGCCGGTCGAAGGAGACAACTGGACTGCTTTCATCGGCACAGATCCGAAGAAGAAGGGCGCAACCACGGGCAAATTCCTGAACGATGCGCTGGGCGGCAAGGGCAAGATCGTCGCCCTCGGCGGCCTGCCTGGCAACTCCTACACGGCCGAGTGCTGGGCAGGCGCGCAGACTCAGTTCGGTTCCGGCATCGAGGTGCTCGCCTTCAAGGATGCATCCTGGCAAGAAGACAAGGCCAAGGTGGTCATGGCGGACCTGATCGCCGCTTATCCGCAGATCGACGGCATCTGGTGCGATGGCGGGCAAGATGCGGCAGGGGGGCTCAAGGCGCTCATGGCGGCGAACCGTCCGCTGGTGCCCGCCACGGGTGACGACTACAACGGGCTTCTCAAGCTCTATGACGCGCAGAAGGCGGCCAATCCGAAGTTCAAGATCGGCTGCGTCTCCGAGCCGTCATGGGAAGGCGTCGTTGCGCTGCGCACGGCAATGAAGCTGCTTTCCGGTCAGGACGTACCCAAGCGCCAGATCATCAGCCCGGTCCTTATGGATGACAGCAACTACAGCCAGTTCATCAAAAAGGATCTGCCCGACGGGGTGTTCGTCGATACGCTGCTGACGGACGATGAACTGAAGAAGCTCTTCAGCTGAGGGCTGGAAGAACCGACCGGCGGGCCGCGCCAGGATGCGGCCCGCCCTTGCCTGAAAGACACCGAATGCAGCATGACCCGGCGGTTGGAACGGAAATCTACGCGCTAGAACTGAGAGGCATCGACAAGAGCTTTGTCGGCGTCAAGGCGCTGAAAGGCGCTTCGTTCGCATGCCGTCCAGGCGAGGTCCATGCGCTGATGGGAGAGAACGGCGCCGGCAAGTCGACCCTCATGCGCGTCATCGCCGGCGTCTGGAAACCTGATGCGGGAACGATCCTCGTCCAGGGGCGCGAGGTGCACATCACCGGACCGCGCCATTCCCAGGGTCTCGGCATCGCGATGGTCTACCAGGACACGCGCCTGGTTCCCGATCTCGACGTAGCGCAGAACATCTGGCTGGGACGCGAGCCCGGTGGGGCGATCACTGTCGATCGTCAGGCCATGGAGGAGGGTGCGCGCACTATCCTCGGTCGTCTCGGCGTTACCTTGCCGATGAATCGCCTGGTCAGGGATCTTGAGGTCGCCGAACGTCAGATCGTGGAGATCGCGCGGGCATTGACGGGCGATCCTTCTGTCCTGATCCTCGACGAGCCGACCTCGGCCCTCGACGCGGCTGAAATCGAACGCCTGTTCTCGATTGTGACCGAGCTCAAGCGGCAGGGCACAGCAGTCATTTTCATTTCCCATAGATTGCCGGAAGTCTTCGCGATCGCCGATCGCATCACGGTTCTCAAGGACGGTGAACTCGTCGGGACGGTCGACCGCGAGGCAGTGGACCATGAGAAGCTCGTGGCGATGATGGTCGGGCGCGATCTCGCCCTGGCCTATCCACCGCGCGCGCAAGCCGTGGGCGCGGAGCGGCTCAAGGTCGAGTCGCTTTCGAGCCCCGGTCTCTTCAGCAACCTTTCCTTCGGTGTTCGCGCCGGAGAGATCGTCGGCTTCGGAGGCATCCAGGGCAATGGCCAGGCCGATGTGGCTCGCGCTCTTTTTGGCTTGGTTCCCTGCGCCGGCTCGGTGATGTTGGACGGCAACCAGGCGCGTTTCAAGGCGCCCGCGCACGCCATCAAGGCCGGCTTGGTCTATGTTCCCGGCGACAGGCATCGCGAGGGCCTGTTCATGCCGCACTCCATCCGCGAGAATCTGTCTGTTCCACACTTGGCGGAATGGGCTGGTCTTGGACGCATCCCCAGCGCCCGCGAGCGCCAGGAGACACGCGATGCAATGTCGCGTTTCGCGATCAAGGCGGCGTCGGGCGAGCAGGCTGTACGCACGCTATCGGGAGGCAACCAGCAGAAGGTCGTGCTCGGCCGATGGACCGTCGGCGATCCCAAGGTCTATGTCTTCGAGGATCCGACCCGCGGCGTGGACGTCGCCACCAAGCTCGAGATCTATCGGCGCATCCGCGCTCTGGCCGACGCCGGCGCGGCGGTCATCCTGGTCGCCTCCGACCTGCTGGAACTGATAGGGTTGAGCGACCGCATCCTCGTCTTCTCCAAGGGCCGGATCGTCGACGAGATCGCCGGCGCCGAAGCAACGGAGGAGCGTATCGTCGGCAGCGCCGTCGAGGCCGGGCAGACGCATGGCGATCCGCAGGCTGCAACGTCTCTGATCGGCGGCGCGACAACTCCTTCGGCCGCGGCGAAAAGCGGCTTGGCGGCCGGTTCTGCCCTGCTTTCGCGCTATATAGGTCCGCTGCTGCTGCTGGTCCTCATAGCATTGCTGGGCTTGGCGACGACCCGCTACTCCGATTTCTTCCTGACTTCGCGCAACCTGTCGAACATTGCCGCGCAGGTGGCGCCGCTGGCTCTCGTTGCGCTTGGGCAGTTCTGCGTGGTCGTGCTAGGCGGCATCGATCTGTCCGTCGGCCCCCTCATCAGTCTCGTCACGGCCATGGCCTCCTTCCTTGCCGCGACCGAAGGTGGCGCTGGAGTCGTGGCTGCCATCTGTGCTGCTCTGGCGGCCGGTGCGGCGACGGGCCTGGTCAACGCCCTAATGATCGTGCGGTTGAAAATTCCCGACCTCGTCGCGACGCTTGCCACGTACTCGGTCGTATTCGGTCTCGCTCTGATTGTCCGGCCCAGCCCCGGCGGGCTGGTGAGTGACGATTTCCTCGATTTCTTCGAGACTTCGCTTGGCCCGGTGCCGGCCGCGGCACTCGTGATCGTGCTTGTCTACATTGCTTTCGAATACTTGATGCTGCGGGGCCGCCTCGGTCAGCGGCTCTATGCCGTCGGATCGAGCAGCGAGGCAAGTCTGGCGGTGGGAATCCGGACATCCTGGATCCGCGCGGCCGCCTATGTCTTCTGCGGCATTTGCGCCGCCATAGCCGGTCTTATCGTGACCGCGCGCATCGGAAGCGGCGATCCACAGGCAGGATCGACCTTTACGCTCGCCTCGGTAACGGCTGTCGTGGTCGGCGGCGTCTCTGTGTTCGGCGGACGCGGCACGGCGATCGGGGTCCTGCTCGGCGCCGTGGCGGTCGGCGTGATGCAGAACGCGCTGAATCTGATGCAGGTTTCCGCCTACTACCAGTATATCTGGACGGGTGGCCTCACGTTGCTTGCGGTCGCAGGTTACTCGCTGCGGCTCTCGAGGAGGAGGAAGAGGTCATGACAATAGCGGCATTGGAGCGGGAGGTTTGCTGCGTCGTCGACTGCGCGAACAGGCTGGGCGAGGTGCCCGTGTGGGACGCCGCTGAACAGGCACTCTACTGGGTGGACATCGAAGGCTGCCTACTGCAGCGCTTTCATCCCGTCTCCGGCGAAACCCTGACATGGCGGCTGCCCGAGCGAGTCGCCTCACTGGCGCTGCGTGAGGCGGGAGGCATCGTGTTGGCGCTGGCCTCCGGCTTCGCCTTTTTCGACCCGAAGACCGGTGGCATCGAACGGCTCGCCGCCCCCGAGGCCGACAAGCCCGGCAATCGCTTCAATGACGGGAAGTGCGACCGGCGCGGCCGCTTCTGGGCCGGGACGATGGACGATACCCTCAAGAACCGTACGGGCGGCCTGTATCGTCTCGATCCTAATCTTTCCTGTACGAGGATGGAGGAAGGCATCGGTATCTCCAACAGCCTGGCCTGGAGCCCGGATGACCGGACATTCTACTTCGCCGATACACTGATCCGTACGATCTTCGCCTACGACTTCGACCTGGAAAGTGGGGCGATCGCCAATCGCCGTGTGTTCACGGATTGCGCGGGGCAACCAGGGAACCCAGACGGGTCGACGATCGACGAGCAAGGATTCCTGTGGAATGCGCAGTGGGACGGCTGGCGGCTGGTGCGTTACGCACCCGACGGTCGTGTCGACCGCATCGTCCCATTGCCCGTCCAGAAACCGACGAGCTGCATGTTCGGCGGCTCCGATCTCTCGACGCTTTACGTAACGTCCGCCATCTGGGATCTCTCGCCCGAGGCATTGAAGCAGCAGCCTCACGCCGGCGGCGTCCTTGCTCTCGATGTCGGCGTACGCGGCCTGCCCGAACCGCGCTTCGCGGGCTGACGTTGTCTCACTCCTTCCATCAGGTGCCACGGCCTTGAAGATAACTGCCATAACGACCCGCATCGTCAACGCAGAGATGCGCAACTGGGTCTTCGTCAAAGTCGAGACCGACCAGCCGGGGCTTTTCGGCTGGGGCGAGGCGACGCTGGAATGGAAGACGCGCGCCGTAGCCGGCGCGGTCGAAGATCTCTCGCCCCTGATGATTGGGCACGATCCACGCGATATCGAGCAGGCCGTGAGGGTTATGAAGAAGCACAGCTTCTGGCGCCTTGGCGTAATCGGAATGAGCGCGATCTCCGGCATCGAGATGGCGCTGTGGGACATTGTGGGTAAGGACTTCGGCGTGCCGGTGTGGCGGCTGCTCGGCGGCAAGGTCCGCGATAAGGTGCTGGTCTATACCCATCTCGGCCTCGGCGACATGCGCGCCGTATACGAGACTCTTGAGGAAGCGCCACTGGTGGAACGCGCAAGCGAGGTGGTGGAGATGGGCTACCGTGCTTTCAAGGCAGTCTTCATTCCCTATACGAACTACCATGCGCCCCTGGCCGAGATCGACAAGGTCGCCCGCATGATGGAAGCAATGCGCAAGGCGACCGGCAACTCGGTTGAGATCATGGTGGATTTCCATGGCCGCCCGGCAAGCGCGGCGGCCTCGATCGCCTATATCGAGGCGCTGGCGCCCGGTCGCCCGATGTTCGTGGAAGAGCCCGTGCCGCCAGGCGAGACCGCTGCGCTAAAGACGGTCGCGCAAAGCGTTACGGTGCCGCTGGCGACCGGGGAACGCCTTGTCGACCGATCGGAATTCGTTGATCTGCTGAATGCCCGCGCGGTCGCTATCATCCAGCCGGACATCTGCCACTGCGGCGGTCTCGGCGAGGCCAAGAAGATCGCCGCGATGGCCGAGGCCTTTTCGGTGGGAGTGGCGCCGCACAATCCGCTCGGCCCGATCGCTGGCGCGGCCGCGCTGCATTTTGCGGTCTCGACGCCAAGCCACGTCATCCAGGAAGAGATGGTTGGCGCCGTTCCTTGGTATTTCGATGTGGTCCAGGGGCCCATTCGTCGTATCGATGGCTATTGGCAGGTTCCCGAGGCTCCCGGCCTCGGCATCGAGGTGGACGAGAAGGAATGCGCGAGGCACCCGTTCGCACCCGAAGTTCTGCACACACGTAACGCGGTTCTGGAAGATGGCACAGTCGTTGACTGGTAGGTCGTGCAACGTGCTGCCTTGAAATGTCCTCGCCCGCTGGACGAAACAGGGCTTACGAGGGGGACCGCATGGCGGCCAATGAGGGGATGGCGCGCCTGTATCGCGCGACAATCGGGCTGAGGCCAAGGCAGCCTTTACTTTCGACAGGGTCATGCGCGGCGACGAAGCATAACAGGACCTTCGTGCCACCAACGCTTCCCAGAAGCGCTTCAAGCGTGGCAGCTATCCCCGACATCAGGGCAGAGGCGTCACGCCGAGAAGGTCGCGCAGTTCCCCGGCTTTTCTGCGGCGATCTCGCGGCTACGCATACTGAAAGCTTGCGCTCGATCGCCGGCGGGACAAGGTTGCCACCGTTGATCAGGAATAGCGAATGCTACGTCGACCCGCCCAATAACAAGTCGGTCCTATTCAATCCTTTTTCCCCACTTGGACTAGCTGCAGGACCCCCAGCACGATCAGCGCCAGTACAGTAGCTAGCGTAGCAATCTGCCAGAACCCGAGCCCTACCGCTAAACCTATGGCTCCAGCCAGCCACATGCCCGCGCCAGTGGTAAGCCCCTGAACTTCTCCCTTCGAGAAGAAAATGATGCCGGCAGCCAGAAACGCCACTCCTGCGGTAGTGGCTTCGATCAGCCGGAGGGGATCAATCGCGACCTCCTGACCATCAAACACGTGAAGGTGGGTGATCTCGATTGCCAAGACGGCGATCAGGGCCGTGGCAACGCAAACAAGAATATGGGTCCTCAATCCGGCCGGCCGGTTACGCCATTCGCGTTCGGCACCGACAACCGCTCCCAAGAGCGCTGCAAGCAAAAGCCTGGCCGAAATTACGGAAAAGGGGAGCCAAGTCGTTTGCCCAAACCGCTCAATGAACTCGTCCATGAGGTCCAGAACGCAGTGTTGGCAGCTCGGTTCCCTCCCCACCGTGCCAATCCAGAGGAGACTGCTTTGTCCACACCACGCGACTATCATTCCCAACGATGACGGCGAGGACGTCGTTTCGAACATTGCCCAGATCGAGGGTGCGTCGGCGTTGGTCTGGGTTCAGGTCGAGCATGACGGCGGGCAGGGCAAGCTGCGGCTTGGCACGAGGCGCTACTACAGTTGGTTCGCCGCGGCAGATCTCCATGCCGAAATCGCAACCAGGCATGCTATCGCAAGCAGTACTGTCGCTGCAGAAAATGGGGCCTCAGGGGATATCCGATGAAGGCTGGCACCGGCGATCGGCCCGATTGCCTGCCCCAGCCCCTGAGCGAGGACATTGACGCCTGCGGCCTTGCCCTGCGCGCCGCCTCCAGTCCACAAACTGAGCGAAGCGAGATTTCCAGTCAGCATGAGACCCAGACCGATGCCGAGCAGGATCAGCGTGGCGAAAATCGCGGAATAGGTCGTCACCAAGGTGCAGATCAGCATGGCAATTACTGCCGTGATCGCTCCAACCCCCAGCAGCCGGGCTGACGTCCATCCGAAGACGCGAACTGCACAAGCCTGCACGACAATCATAGCAAGCGCCGTCGCCATCAGCGCCGCGCCTCCCCTGGAGATCGATTCTTCGATCGTGAAGCCCAACGTATCCTGCAGACGCAGCGCCGTAACTTGCTGCAGGATGCTGTACGCAGAAATAGACGCAAGCGTGATCGCCAAGAATGGCCATATCCGGCCGAGCGGGAGGCGGGTGTCTGAAATAGCTGTTGAGGCGGCGCGGATGGGTTCCTTGGCCAGCCAGAGGATACTCGACAGTGCAACAGCAGCCAGTATTGCGATGATGGCGAAAGCCATGACCGGATTGGCTCCCGCAACGCGCCACGCAAGCGCTGCCCCAAGGATAGCGCCAACGCCGATAGCCACCCCGAGGGTGGCCATACCATTGGCCCGCTGGGCTGGAGGAGTAACGTCCGCCATGTAGGCTTGTGCTGCGGGCAAGATGCCGCTGGTGACCAAGGTTTGAGCCGCGCGGACGACGGCTATCAACACTAGCGCCAAGAAAACGCTCAAGGTACCCGACAGCCGAAAATGGACGATCGCACCAAATCCGACGGAGCCCAGCATAGCCCCAGCAAGAGCTGCCAACAGGACCGGACGTCGCCCGATGCGTTCGCTGAGATAGCCCCAGGCAGGGGCCGAGGCCATGATAAGCAAAGCAGACAAGCTGAGTATGCCGCCGATGTGGAGGTCCGAGAAGCCCAGGCGCCTTCCCAGCGGAGGAAGCACGACGAGAAGAAAAGATTGTCCGGTGGTGAAAACCGTCAGGCTGAGAAATAGCGCTATCTGTGCCTTTGATGTCTGAGACACTACGTTCAAAGCTCCCCCCTTGAGACTTTTCGCTGCCTAACTACTCCGACCCGTCACCTTCGGAGAACTGTCGCAGCACCCGTGGTTTCATCACGGTAACGGACCGATAAGTGTATTTCACCCAGCCATGAGAAGCGAAACGCCGCATTGCTGCGTTGACCTGTTGCCGCGACGCATTCGCCATGATGCCAAGGTCTGCCTGAGACAACGGGATGGGCATGTCGCCGAGCCAACCGGCCCGTTGGAGCACGGACGCTATCCTGCGCCCGACATCCCGCTTCTGCAGGTCGTGAACGATTCGGAGCAGCACGTCCACGGTGAATACCGTATTCATTCCAATCGCGCGCGGTACGCCGGGGTCGCGCGCCGTCATCTGCTCCAGGGCATCCAGCGGCACATGCATCATCCAAGCGTCGCTGAGAGCCCTCATCTCTGCCCTGCGTGGCTGGCCAGTCAAGAAGGGGCCTTCACCTGTCCAAGATCCCGGCATCCCAAGATGGATCAAGCGAGGGATTGCGTCGGGTGGCGCTGTGTTGATGGTAAGCGAGCCGGCAACGAGCCCGTACATCCCACCGGGCGGATCACCAAATCGGTAGATGATCTGATCTGGAGCGAATTTCAGGAGGTGCGCATGGCGCAACAGGGTGGCTCTGAAGGGGTCTCCCACATTCGTGAGCCAAGCGCCTTCGCTCATGACTTGTTCTGCCTGTTCTCGCGTCAAGTTCAGCATCTAGCCCCCAGATTGTCTGGATCCGGACAGTGTCTCCATCTCGATTGTGTAGTTTGTCAGCACCGCTATTTCCAGAGCGGAAATGAAGGAACAGGGGATTTCGCCGGCCGCAGGAAATGTTCTTTGCGCGCGGACAATATACGTATTGCAATATCGCCACGAGGATGACCATGATCAGGTTTATTTTTACTGCAATCGCGTGTGTGATGGCAGTGCATTCTGCTATTGCTCAAAATTTATCGCCTAAGGAGGCCAGAGATATAGCAAAAGAGGTCACGATCTATGGTTTTCCGCTTGTAGATAATTATAGAGTTCAGTATTCGTATTTTGTTGATCGTAACAATCCTGACTTCAAAGCGACCTGGAACAATATCAACAACGTCGCTCGCGTCTTCACGCCAGATGACAAGGCGATCCAGACTCCCAATTCCGACACGCCTTATTCACAGCTCGGCGCTGACTTGCGCGCCGAGCCGCTGGTGATCAGTGTGCCTGAAGTCGAGGCCGGGCGATATTATTCGCTCCAGTTCATCGACATGTATACGTTCAATTTCGCTTATGTCGGCAGCCGCGCCACCGGCAACGGAGCAGGGAATTTCCTGCTTGTCGGTCCGCGCTGGAGCGGCGAGAAACCGGCAGGCGTCAAGGCTGTCATCCGCTCCGAAACCGACTTCGATTTCGTGCTCTACCGGACACAACTCTCCGGTGCGGCCGACATCGACAAGGTCAGGAAAGTTCAGGCGGGCTACAGTGTGCAACCGCTGTCTCGGTTCCTGGGGCAGCCGGCGCCACCCGCGCCTCCTCCCGTTGATTTCATCAAGCCGCTGTCGCCGGAAGACCAGCGCAAGTCGCCCGAATTCTTCAACATTCTCAATTTCGTTCTTCAATTCTGTCCGACGCACCCATCCGAAGCTGATCTCATGGCACGCTTTGCCAGGCTCGGCATCGGCCCTGGCAGGAAGTTCGACTTCGCAGCGATGTCACCGGAAATGCAGCAGGCCGTTCTGGACGGAATGGCTGATGCATGGAAGGAGTTCGCCGACTTCAAGGCGACGATGGTCGATACGGGCAAGCGGCCCGCCAGTGAGGCGTTCGGTACCCGCGAGTTCATGAAAAACGACTACATGGCCCGCATGTCAGCGGCCGTACTGGGCATATACGGCAACTCGAAAGAAGAGGCCCTCTACCCGACCTATTTCGCCGATGCCGACGGCAAGGCTCTGAGGGGGGACCACGACTACCGGCTATACCTCACGCCGGACAAATTGCCGCCGGTCAACTCGTTCTGGTCGCTTACCGTCTATGACCTTCCGGAAAGCCTGCTCTATCCGAATGCCCTCGATCGCTATCTGATCAACTCGTCGATGTTGCCAGACCTGAAGCGTGACGCCGACGGTAAGATCACGATCTACCTCCAGCACGAATCTCCGGGAAAGGACTTGGAGGCGAACTGGCTGCCGATTCCGGCAGGGCCATTCTGGGCAACGTTGAGACTTTACTGGCCCAAACCCGAAGCGCTCGATGGCCGTTGGAAGCAGCCCCCACTCGAGCGGGCTCGATAAAGCTGCGGCATCATAATTCAAATCAGCCACAGTTAAGATGATCGTCAACATTGTCCGAATCCGGACAGAGTGACGGAGGGGAATGTGCGATCTGATCGTCGCCGACGAGGGGCGGACCGCAATGGGGATTGCGGACTACGCTCACGCTGCTCTTTCCGAGGTGAGATGGACCGAGAATTGTCACAACGCAACGAGGAACGGTAGATGAAAACTAGCACCAAATTCGGATTGGCGTTGCTTGCCTGTACAGTAACGGTCTCATTCGCCCAAGCTGCGGACGTTCCGCAACCGGTCATCCTGCCTGAGGCAAAGCCGGCTGCGGACGATGGCTGGACCTTTGCGGCCAGTTCCTATTTCTGGGGCGCCGGCATGTCGGGTGACGTCGGACAGTTCGGCCTGCCGGCGGTTCACGTCGCATCCGATTTCGGCGATATACTGAAGGACTTGGATTTCGCGTTCATGGCGATCGGCGAAGCCCGCCACGACCGGTTCAGTATCTTCGGGGACGTCATCTATACCAAGGTCTCCACGGGCTCGGGCACGCCCCTGGGCGTTGTCGCGAACAGGGTCGATCTCACGTCGGAGACGTTCACGGGACTTCTTGGGGCGGGCTATTCCGTCTTTCTGGACGGTCGCAGCAATCTCGATCTCGTTGCCGGCGCACGTGTCTGGCACGCGAGTACGGACATCTCCTTTGCCGGCGGTGTTCTGGATGGGGTCTCGGCGAGCGACGGCGCCACGTGGGTCGACGCCATGACCGGCGTTCGCGGCAGGTATTTTCTGACGGACAAGGTCTACCTCAGCGGATGGGGCTTGATTGGGGCAGGCCAGGCAGACCTCGACTGGGATCTCGCCGCCGGCGTCGGCTACGAGTTCAGCGACCGGATCTCGGCCGTAGCCGGGTATCGCGCTCTCGGCGTCGACTATAGCCATGACGGCTTCGTGTTCAATGTGGTCCAGCAAGGGCCGATCCTCGGCATGGTCATGCGGTTCTAACGCTGCGGGCAGGGCAGACTCTGCTGCCACAACAATTCAATCATGGAGGTTTCTATGTCTCGAAAGAAATTGGGTTCTTTGGTGATTGCCGCCGCAGCACTGCTTGCGGCCGCGCTGCCGGTCGCCGCCGCTCCGATCACAGTCAACAGCGACAACTTCGTCCGCGCCGAAAGCGACCTTTACTTCTCTGGCATCGCCAAGAATGGCGGCTTCGGCAAGTTCGACCACACGCGGGAAATGGCGCCGCTTGATAAGCAGACAGTTGTCCGCCTGAATCGAGATACCCTTTATTCGTCCGCCGTGTTCGATCTGGATGCCGGACCGGTCACGATTACCGTGCCGGATCCCGGCAGCCGGTTCGTGTCGCTTCTTGTGATCGATGAGGACCACTATGCCCATGGCGTATACTACGGGGCTGGTTCGCATACCTTGACGCGCAAAGACATAGGCACCCGTTATGTGGCTGCCGCTTTCCGTTTCTTTGCCGATCCCAGCAAACCTGAAGATATGAGCAAGGTTCATGCGCTTCAGGATGCGGTCACGGTCAAGCAGGCAGCAGTGGGCAGTTTCGAGATTCCCGAGTGGGACAGCAAGAGCCGGGACAAGACCCGTCGCGCGCTCCTGGATCTCGGCGCGTTGCTCCCGGATACCGCCAAGATGTTCGGATCGCGCGACGAGGTCGATCCGGTCCGGCATTTGATCGGAGCAGCGCTCGGATGGGGCGGAAACCCGGACAAGGAAGCATTCTACCTCAACGTGACGCCTGAAAAGAACGACGGCAAGGTCATCTACCGGCTGACTGTGAAGGATGTGCCGATAAAGGATTTCTGGTCAGTCACTGTCTACAACAAGGACGGCTTCTTCACACAGAACGACTTGAACGCGTACTCGCTCAACGATGTGACGGCGAAGAAGAGCGCGGACGGATCGATCATGATCCAGTTCGGCGGCTGTGACGGCAAGATCGCGAACTGCCTGCCGACGCCCGAGGGTTGGAACTACATGGTCCGCCTTTATCGCCCTCAGGCGCAGATACTCGACGGGAGCTGGAAGTTTCCGGTCGCCCAGGAAGTGAAGTGAGCCGTCGCGTCCTTCTGAAAGGCACCGTCGCGCCTGATGTCTTGCCGGCGCTCCGGCTTTTGCGCGGGAAGACCTCAGGCCGCTGGTTCGCGAAGCCAATAGCTGAGGCTGTCCGAGGGTGAAGAACCACCTGTACGCCCTTTAGCCCGGCGGGCAGCCAATATCTTCCGAAGCTGGAGGCGTTGGACGGGCGCCGGCCGCCGCCTCTAGTCCAACTGTCTGAGGGAACACACGTATGCGCTTCTCTTGTTTGCTGTCTCTACGACCATTGGCCGGCGCATCGGTAGCCACCGCGTTGCTGGTGAGCGTCTCATTTTCCGCGTTTGCGCAAGAGCAAGCGGCTGCCTCGAACGCGGCCACATCAACTGCGGCCGCGACCGCTTCACCCGCGCCATTGAGCGCCGACGAGATGGAAATCCTGGTCGCGCGCATCGCCCTTTATCCAGATGATCTTGTAGCCGTCATTTCCGCCGCCTCGCTCTACCCGCTCCAGATCGTGGAGGCGCAGCGCTTCCTCGACGGCTACAACAAGGACAAGACCCTGAAGCCCAAGGAAAGCTGGGACGGCAGCGTCATTTCGCTTCTGAACTATCCCGAGATCGTCAAGATGATGAGCGACGACCTCGACTGGACACAGACGCTCGGCGAAGCGATCGCTTATCAGCAGAAGGATGTGCTGCTCGCCATCCAGCAGCTTCGCGGGGAAGCGGTTGCCAAGGGCGTCATCAAGACAGACGACAAGGTCAAGGTCGAGAAGCAGGCAGACAACATCGTCATCCAGCCGGCGAGCGCCGACACCATCTACGTTCCGCGCTACGATCCGAAGGTACTCTACGTTGCGAACTATCCGCCGGCGCCGGTCGCCTACTATCCCGATCCTTATCCCTATTACTACAATCCGACGGCCCCCTTCTTTGCCGGCGCGGTGACCGGCGCCGTCTGGGCCGCGGCCGTAGACTGGGACGACAGGGACGTGTGGGGCGGCCACTGGAGCGGTCCGGATATCAACATCGATTGCGATAGATGTCTCAACAACATCGACCTCGACGGCAAGGTGAATTTCAACGACATCGACTGGAAGAACGTCGATCGATCGAAGATCAAAATCGACAAGGACCAGTTCGCCAAATTCGACCGCACCCGCATCAAGGGCGGGATCGCGGCCAACGGCGACAACGCATTGAGGGACCGTGCCGGCGACATCAAGCGGGACAATGCCGTCAACCGACCCGGCAGGAAGCAGCAGGCGACCGACATCCGCAAGAACACCCTGGAAGGGCTCAAGGCGAAGCCCGGTGGCGGGACAACTGCAAAGAAGACGGAGATCGCGAAACGCGACGTCTCCAAACGGGACATCCAGAAGCCGGGCAACATAACCCGGCCGGTCGGCAAGGTGAAGCCTGCGGCCAAGTTGGACAGCCGGCCGAAGAAAATGTCGGGTCTTGGAGACATGGACCGCGGAAAGATCTCTCAGTTGCAGTCCGACCGCGGCCGCAAGTCCCTGGGAGGTGGGCAGCGCGGCGGCGCCGGCAAGGCCATCAAGCGTCCCGCCGGTCACAGGCGTTGATATTGAGGGAAAGGACCAGACAATGAAGTCGACCCTTCGTGCCATGCTTGCCTGTCCGGCCCTTGCCGTCGCGTTTCTCCTCGGTCATGCTTCGGGGCCTTCGGCCGCCGCCCAGAGTCTGCAGGAGGTTGCCTCCCTTGCCGCCACCACGGAACCGCCGGCTTTCGACAGCGCCGATGCCGCGGTGACTGCTTTCAAGGAAGCGCTTCGCGCAAACGATATCGATGCGCTCGCCAAACTGCTTGGGCTCGACGTCGTGAAGCTCAAGGCCGATGCGAATACCGCCACCACCTTCATCCGGATCCGGGATGGCGCTGCCCGGCAATTGGTCGTCGAGGATGAAAGCGATCGCAAACTGATAGAGATCGGCGATAAGTTGTGGACGCTGCCTTTCCCGCTGGTGAAGGGCAGCGACGGCAAATGGGCCTTCGACACCTATGCCGGGCTGGAAGAGATCGTAAATCGCCGCGTCGGCGCAAACGAGTTGGAAGCCATCGCGAGCCTGCGCGCCTATGTCGACGCCCAGAACGATTATTTCCTACAGGATCACGACAATGACGGCGTGCCCGAATACGCACAGAAGCTGATCAGCAGCAAAGGCGCCACCGACGGCCTCTATTGGCCAGCCGAACAGGGCGACGGCGACAGCCCCGCGGGCGATTTCGTTGATCAGGTGCCTTTGGGCAAGGCCATCAAGGGTGAGGGCTATTTCGGCTACCGCTTCCGTATCCTGACGAAACAAGGCGCCAACATCGCCGGCGGCGCCTACGACTATGTCATCAACGGCAACATGATCGCGGGTTTTGCCCTTATCGCCTGGCCGGTCAAGTACGGCGAGACCGGCGTCAAGACCTTCGAAGTCAACCAGCACGGAATCGTCTACGAGGCCGATCTCGGCGCGAACACCGACGCTGTCGTGAAGCACATAAACAGCTTCAATCCCGATAAGGGCTGGGACGTGGTCGGAGACTGAACGGATATCGTGCCCATGAGGAAACGCGTCGCACGTGAAGAGGATCACTTGATGGCCGATTTGGTGAAACTGGCATGGAAAGTGGCGGTGGTTGCCTCGGCGCTTGTGCTCGGCGGCATTCCCTCGCACGCTGCCGACCTGGTTATTGCAATGCCGAACTGGTCGTCGGGCCAGGCGACGGCCAACATCCTGAAGGTGAGTCTCAAGAAGGAGTTCGGGCTCGATGCGGATGTGGTGGAGATGGGCACCATGATCGCTTTCGCTGGTCTTGACTCCGGCCAGGTCGACATCCATCCGGAGGTCTGGCTGCCGAACCTCGATACCTTGGTCAAGAAGTATGTCACCCAGGCTGGAACGGTCGCGATCAGCCCGATCGGCGTTCCGGCCTGGCAGGGGATTTGCGCCAACAAGACAGCGGCCGACAAATACGGCTTCAAGGACATTTCCGACCTCGGTGATCCGAAGAAGACCGAGGCGCTCGACACGGACGGAGACGGCAAGGGCGAGATGTGGATTGGCGCCCAGACATGGTCGTCGACCACCATCGAGCGCATCCGCGCCAACAGCTACGGCTATGCCAAGAACCTGACGCTGCTCGAAATGCCGGAAGATGTCGGCATGGCGGCTGTCGATGCGGCGGAGGCCTCGGACCGGCCGATGGTCTTCGCTTGCTATGCGCCGCATGTGGTCTTCAAATTGCACGACATCGTGCGCCTGACGGAGCCACCATACGATGCCGCCAAATGGAAGATCGTCCTGCCGACGGAAGACCCGCAATGGCTTTCGAAATCGCACGCCGCCGTTGGCTGGGACACGGCCCACTACCACATCGCCTACGCGACCTCGTTGCGCAAGAAACATCCGGAGGTGGTTCGCTTCCTGGAGCGCGTCGACTTCAAGCCGGAGGAGGCGATCGAGATGAGCTACGCGCTTCAGGTCGAGCGGCAGGCGCCCTCTGCCTACGCCGAGCAATGGGTGGCCAGGAACGAGGCGCGCGTCGAAGGATGGGCCAAGCAATGACCAGACGCACAAAGACGAGGTTCGGCACCGACGAGCGGGCGACGGGAACTGGCGGCAAGCATGCGGCGGGCCTGGCGGTTGTGCTGGCGCTGGGGCTGGCGTTTTCCACCTTGGCAGCGCTTGCCGCGGGAACGCAGGTCTACGATCCCAAGACGCGGCAGTGGACGGATTACAATCGCACCAAGGCCTACCAGTACTACAAGCTTCACAAGCAGGTGCCGGAATCCTTTCGCCCGCAGGTGGTCAAGTTCCGCACCGCCGAGCAGCCCGGCACCATCATCATCGACGGCAACCAGCACTTCCTCTATCTCGTCCAGCCCGGCCAGCAGGCGATCCGCTACGGCATCGGCGTGGGCAGGGAGGGCTTCGGATGGGCCGGCATCGTCAAGGTCGGGCGCATGGCGGAGTGGCCGACCTGGACACCGCCGGCCGAAATGGTTGCCCGGGATCCCAAAGCCCGGCCCTGGGCCAATGGCATGCCCGGTGGGCCCGACAATCCGCTCGGCGCGCGAGCGCTCTACCTCTATGAAGACGGCCACGACACCATCTACCGCATCCACGGCACGCCCGAACCGTGGACCATTGGCCTGGACGTGTCTTCCGGATGCATCCGCATGAACAATGGCGACATCATCGATCTGCATTCCCGCATCAAGGTCGGGGCGAAAGTGATCGTGCTGATGCAGGGCGCGGCGCTCTACAAGGGTGTGTGATCAACGACGGACGTATAGTTCGATAAACACAGGGGACAAGACCATGGTGACCGGCAGGCAGATCAGGATGAGGCACTGGGCCGTTCGCGGATCGGCCTCGATCGTCATCGCAACGGTTCTGGCGGCATGCCAAAGCGCGCCGACGCCCGACCAGATGTCGAGGACGACGGTCGAAACAGCACCGGCCGATCTCCAGCTTCTTTGTGCCGGCGCGGCGGCGAAAGCGGGCGGCGTCGATAGCGGCAAGGCGTTGCCGACCAGCTCGCGCAGGCTCGATTCCAAGAGCTTCCAGGTCGAACTGAACGTCGCGGGAAAGCCAACCAGTTGCATCGTCGATACCGACGGCAAAGTGGCGTCCGTCCAACCGGCCTGACTGTCAAGGGACGAAATGCGTCGAGGGGGGCGTCGATGATCGGGACGGATTGGACGGGCATGGTCGGCCGGGCTTGGGCCCCAACGGTCCTTGCATTTCTTTCGCTGCTGGTTCTGGGCGCCCTCACGACGTGCGGGGCCCTGGCCGAAGACCTCTCGAGCGCGGCGCGCGTCAAGAGCTGGAGCGGCGATTTCGACGGCATGGAGAAGCGAAGGGTTGTCCGCATCCTCGTACCCTATTCGAAGACGATCTATTTCATCGACAAGGGCAGGCAGCTTGGTACCGCGGTCGAACTCGGACAGGCGCTTGAGGATTGGCTGAACAAGCGGCTGAAGAAAACCAGGGAGGTAGAAAGGATCAGGATCGCCTATGTGCCGGTGGCCAGAAAGGACCTTCTGCCGGATCTCGCGGCGGGGCTTGGCGACATCGTCTCGGCCGACCTCACCATCACGCCGGCGCGGCAGAAAATAGTCGATTTCTCCGATCCGATGGCCAGCGGCGTCATGGAGGCGCTTGTGACCGGTCCCGCCTCGCCGCCTGTTGCCTCCCTGGACGATCTCGGCGGCAAGGAGGTCTATGTCCGCGCGAGCAGCAGCTATCACGAGCACCTCGTCGCGTTGAATGCCGAGCGGAAGACGGCGGGCAAACCGGAAATCATCATCAAGGACATCGCCGAAAACCTCGAGGACGAAGACATCCTGGAGATGGTCAATGCCGGACTGCTGCCATGGTGCGTGGTCGACCGCTTCAATGCCCGCATCTGGGCTCAGGTCTTCGACAAACTTGCCGTGCATGACGACATTGCCGTCTCGACCGGGGGCGACATCGCCTTCGGCATCCGCAAGGACAGCCCGAAGCTGAAGGAGGTGCTTGATGCCTTCGTGAAAGATCACAAGGTTGGGACGACATTCGGCAACATCCTGAAGAAGCGCTACTACCAGAGCGACAAGATGGTGCGCACGGCCTACGCGCCGGCGGAGATCGCCAGGTTCCAGGCGCTGTGGCTGCTGTTCCAGACCTATGGCAAGCAATATGATTTCGATCCGCTGCTGCTGGCCGCGCAAGGCTTCCAGGAATCGCAGCTGAACCAGAGCCAGAAGAGCCCACGTGGCGCGGTCGGCATCATGCAACTCCTGCCCTCGACCGCCGCTGACAAGGCCATCGGCATCAAGGGCATCGCCGATAGTCCTGAGCGAAACATCGAGGCCGGGGCGAAGTATCTGCGCCACCTGTCCGGGGTCTACATCACCGATGACGGTCCCAAGCCTCTCGACCGGATGCTGCTGACGCTCGCCGCCTACAACGCCGGGCCGAACAATCTGAGGAAGTTCCGTGGAGCCGCGACCCAGATGGGGCTCGATCCCAACGTCTGGTTCGGCAATGTCGAAAACGGTGCCGCCAAGATTGTCGGCCGCGAAACCGTCCAGTACGTCTCGAACATCTATAAATACTACATCGCCTATTCGATGTATGTCGAAAGGCTCGCGGAGCGAAAGGACGCGGCCAAGCCAGTTCCCGAATAGGCGCAGATGACAGCTGGCGCTTCACCAAGTTTCGACGACCGCGTGCGCGATGGCAAGATATTCGGCAGCGTCAAGAACATTGTAGCGATCCGGACAAAGCTAAAGGTGGCGTCGTGATAGTCGCCCACCATGGACGTTACTAGAGCACAGGCAGAAGAGATTGTTAGCGGGACAGGCTGGCTTTCGCGGATGTCACCCATGCTTCGCGCAACAGTGTTGCGACACTCCATCCTGATGAACTTTTCCCACAACGAACATGTTTTCCGATATGGCGATCCACCAGGCGGGATCTACGGCCTTGTTGCGGGTACGGTCACGGTCAATACGGCACCGCCGAATGAATCCCCCCAACTGGTCCATCTGGGTGCCCCTGGCGACTGGGCTGGGGAGGAGTGTTTCATCACTAGGCAGTCGCGTCGAAGCGAGTTACGTGCTTCTGGCAGCCTGTGGATGATGCATATCCCGCTGGATACAATGGACAGGATGGCAGCGGCTGACCCGGGCGCGGTACGGGCTTTCGCTATGATCTCGGTGCTCGGCTCGGACGTGCTTATCCGCGTCATCCATGATCTTCAGCGACAGCAAGCCGACCGACGGATAGCTGCGGTGCTTCAGCGGGCCACATGGATCGGTCGAATGCCAATCCCTCTGTCACAGGCTGATCTCGGTGTCATGGCAAATGCTTCGCGCCAGCAGGTCAATGCCGCGCTACGGCGGTTTGCATCGGCAGGTTGGATCGAGCACCAGTATCGCTCCATCACTGTGAAGGATGCCGACGCCCTGTATCGCTTTGCCTCAACTGACGATGGTCGTTGAATCGTTATCTTTCCAGCAACATGCGCGGCGCGCGCCTCCTCGAGACGCTATACGCGGCGTGCAGGTGACAATATCCGCAGGCCAGAGGCAACGTCCGCCAGGCATCTGCTTGCGCGTCACGAGCCGCATGACGCGATCCATCCCCCGTACCTTCAGCCGAACCTGCGACGTCTCGCGCGAATAAAGCTCCGCATGATCGATGTCGTGGTGCCCCATCGCGTCCATGAGCTGTCTGGTTGAGGCTTCAGTCTCGGCCTGGCTTCTTCTGATGACGGACGCCAGCGTGAACCGCTTTGCAGGTTTGCCCAAAGCCGAGATCAATACCGCCGAGCGAACCGTCTCTCGAAGAAGCCGAAGCCGGTCGTCACAATTGCCGCCAGCAGGAAATATCCCAACGCGGCGGCGAACAGAGGCTCGTAGATCCTAAAAGTCTGCGCACGAACCAGGTTCGCTGCACCCATAAGTTCGAAGACGGTGATCGTCGAGGCCAGAGCGGTCCCCTTTAGAAGCAGGATATTCTGCCCTCCGATCGCCGGCAGGGCTAACCGGAAGGCTTGTGGCAGAAGCACGGAAATCATGATCCGTGTTTTGGACAACCCAAGCGACTGGCCGGCCTCACGCTGACCGTCAGGAATAGCCTGTATCGCGCCTCTCCATATTTCACCGCAATAGGCCGCGGTGTTCAGGGACAGGGTAAGAAACGCGTAGCAATAAGCGCCTCGAAGAAGGGGCCACAATGGGCTGTACCTTATCGAAGGGACACCGCCGAGGAGCTGGCCGACGCCGAAGTAGCAAAGGTAGAGCTGGACGAGAAGCGGCGTGCCCCGGAAAGCCAGGATGAAGGCGACCGCCGGGTAGCGAAGCCATGGCCTTGCCGATAACCGGGCAAGGGCAACCGGGATGGCCAGCAGATTGCCGACGAGCGCGCAGCCGACAAACAGGACGACGGTGGTCTGGATGCCGGCCAGGAGCTGGGCGGCGAGATATTGCCCGAATTCTGTCACGCTATCTGCGCCTCCCAGTATTGGCGGTAGACGTTTCCAGGGCGTGGAAGAGCATCGCCGACAGACCTGACATGACCAGGAACACGAGTGCGATCGCGCAATAGAACAGGAAGTAATCGCGCGTCGCCCCGGCGGCCATCTTGCCTGCGAGGACGAGCTCCGTGAAACCGATGAGGCTGACGAGCGAGCTTTCCTTCAGGACGACCAGCCACAAATTGCCGAGCCCTGGCAGCGCCAGTGGGATCATCTGCGGAAGGATTACCAGGAAGAAGGTCTGGCTGCGGGTCAAACCAAGCGCGTGGGCGGCCTCGGCCTGGCCTCGCGGGATGGCGGTGATTGCACCGCGAAGAACTTCCGTGCTGTAGCCTCCCTGAACGATCCCGAGCGACAAAGTCGCCGCCACAAATCCGTTCATCTGAAATTCGGAAGTGAACCCGACAAGAGTCACGACCGAACGCAATGCGTCGGTAGCGGTATAGTAGACGAGAAAGATAATCAGGATGTCAGGGACGGAGCGGATAATGGTGGTGTAGGCGGTGGCGACAAAGACAGCTGTCCGGCGCTTTGAAAGCTTGGCCAACGCACCCGCAAGGCCAAGCGTTAGGCCAACGATATAGGCGCTTATCGAAATTTCGACGCTCAGCAAGGCGCCGCGAAGCAATTCGTCGCCCCAGCCCTTGTCTCCGAAGCCGAGCAAGGTCAGCCAAGACACGATCGAATCCATGCGGCGAGTTCCAATGAGGATGGTGCCGGCCGGAACGGGATGGCCGGCACGAGAGCAATTCCAGGAAAAGTGTGAGCGATTTTCCGTCCGGAATTGCGTCAAAACAAGGAGTTGGAGTGGTTCGCCGTTTCCGTGAAACGGTGAAGTGCTCTAGAACATGACGCCGAAAAGTGTGAAGCGGTTTTCGGACGACATCATGCTCTACTTATTGATTTAGAGGCGGATTCAGATTTCAGGTCGATACGACCTGAAATCAGCCGGCTCCAGGCCCTGCATCTGATGATCAATCGCCGTAGATGTCGAAATCGAAATATCGCTTGGTTATCGTGTCATACTCGCCGCTGGCCTTCACGGCCTTCAGCGCGGCGTTGAGGCGGTCCCTAAGCGCCGTGTCTTCCTTGCGCAGGCCGCCGCCATCCCCGTCGCCGAACATCTTTTCATGCGGCAGGGTAACCTTGATTTCATAGGCTTGGCCTTCCGGCTTTTTCAGGAAGTCCTGGATCTGGATTCCCGCCGCCGCCATCAGGTCCACACGGCCGGCTTGCATGTCGGCGATTTCATCGTCGAGCGTCGGATAGATCTTCACTTCGCCAATGCCGTCCAACTTATCCTGCATGTAAGTCGCCTGCAGGCTCGCACTCTGCGCCGCCACGGTGACGCCCTTGAAAGTGTCCGGCTTTGCTACATCGAATTGCCGCGTGTCGGCCTTGGCGCCGACAAGTACGTTGGGCGAATAGTAATACTTGTCGGTGAAGTCGATCACCTCCTTGCGCTTGTCCGTGATCGACATAGAGCTCCAGATGACATCGAACTTCTTGGCCAGCAGCGCGGGAATGATGCCGTCCCAGGCGATATCGACGATTTCACACTTCGCCTTCATCTGTGTGCAGACGGCATTCATCAGGTCGATTTCCCAGCCTTGCCATTTGCCGCTGGCATCCTTGACTGAGAAGGGCGCGTATGGCTCGGCGGCTACCCCGAAGCGAATGACGTCTTCGGCGGCCGCTGAGGACGTGGCGGCGGCGCCAAAGGCCGCAGCAATTAGTGATACGATAACTGCCAGTTTTTTCATGACGGTTCCCCTTTTTTGTTTCCTGCTGAATTGTCATTTCGCAGGGTGGTCTTCAAAAACGCTAACAGCTCAAGTCAAGGCGATCTAATGCTCTCTGCCGCGCGGTTCATCACCAATAGTTATGACAACGGCAGGGGCGCGATTGGCGCATTCCGGCCTGAGCCCCGACTGTGCCGAAAACCCTCTTCAGCCGCTTCAGTTGATCCAACCATGAGTTTTCCTCACTAGCCTCGTTCTGAAGGAAATAGGTGCGGCACTTGTCCGCCAAATCTGGGTTGTGTCATCGTCGATCCGATCCCGTCCTTGGGTGACTGCGACGCCGACAGCGAGGTCTCGTGCGACTTGAGTTTGCCAAATGAGAAGTGGCCTTTCCGGATCTGTCGAGGAACTGAGCGAAAAAATCGCTTCCGGCCTTTCGCCGGTGACGATCGTGGAAGGCTGTCTGGAGAGGATCCATACGCTGAACGGGCAAATCAGGGCGATGATCTTCGTGAACGAAGCCGATGCCCTCGATGCCGCGCTCCAGGCAGAGCGCGAAATTCAGGCAGGTCGCCGGCGCGGTCCGCTGCATGGGGTGCCCATCGCGGTCAAGGACGTTGTTGATGTGATGCACTGGCCGACGACTGCGGGATCCCTGCTGTTGCGTGACCACGTCGCCCAGAATACGGCAGCCTGCGTCGCCAACCTCCAGGCGGCAGGGGCAATCATGATCGGCAAGACCAACCTTCATGAGTTCTGCACTGGTGGGCATGACAATCCCTGGTTCGGCAAGGTCGTCAATCCGCTCGATGCAAGCCGCGGAACGGGCGGCACCAGTAGTGGATCGGCAGCGGCGGTTGCCGCGGGTTTCTGTGCGGCGGCGATCGGCACCGACAGCGGCGGTTCAAACCGGTCTCCGGCGGCCGCGACGGGGTTGTTCGGCTATAAGCCGACCAACGGTCTGATCGACACGAAGGGTGTGATGAGCATCGCGCCCTCGCTGGACTGCGTCGGCGTGCTGGCGCGCTCGACGAGGGATGTTCGCCTAGTCACCGAGGCCCTGACCGGAAAGCGGTTCAGCCGGCCGCGGGACAGCGGAAGCGTCAAGAGGACCGGCATGACGATCGCAGTGTGCCCCGCGCTGACCGGGGCACCTGTCGACAGCACTATCGAAAGGGCATTGGCCGCGCTGCTCGATCAACCCTTCGTTCGCACGGTGGAAATCGCCTTCGACGACACAGAGCAATTCGTGGCCGCGGGCCTGACGATCCTACAATACGAATTTGCCAGGACCTACCAGGATTCGATCGAGCGGACCCCGGATCTGGTCGGCGACGCGGTTCGCGTTTTCCTCGAGGACGGTGTCGGCATCAGCGCGGACGCTTACGACAGAGCCGTCGGGATCCGCGAGGATGCGCGTCGGCGCTTCATGGTGAAAATGGCGGGCCTGGATGCCCTGGCCGTCCCGACGGCTCCCGGCTCGGCGCCCCGGCTGTCGGACGAGCTTACCCAGGTGAATGGTGAAATGGTGTCGTGGGGGATGGCAGGCGGCCGGTTTCGCCGCTGGGCAAATATGCTCGGCATGCCGGCTTTGGCAGTCCCGTTGGATGTTCCCGATGGCCTTCCCGTGTCGGTACAGCTTGCCGCTCTTCCTGGCCGGGATGCCGCCTTGCTCGACCTTGCCGAGACCTTGACCGGCACCTGACTGGCGTTCGCAGGTCGTCAAAGTTCATAACCTGCCGGAATGAACCTCATTCGTTTGGCTATTGGAACGCCCGCTATCGCCAGTTAACATCGGCTTTGCCGTGACTTGCTCGGACGGCGCATCGATTTATCGACGGGGCAGGGTCAGCGGCCATGAAGTTCAGTGAGAAAGACACGGTTGCAAAGGACGTGGAGTTCACGCCCCGCGAGATCGAGATTTTCGCTTCGGTCATGCTGCACGGGACGACGACGAAGGCGGCCGACGCGCTGGACATCACGCAGCCCGCTGTCAGCAAAATGCTCCAGCAGCTCACCGAGAAGGCGGATTTTCAGCTGTTCAGGAAAAGCCGGCAGCGGCTGATCCCGACTCCTGAAGCGCACATGCTTTATGCGGAAGTGCAGCGGGTTTTCGAATCCGCGCGCGGTATCTCGCGTGCCGCCAAGGAAATCCGCGAACTGCGCAGCGGCAGGCTGAACATCTGCGCGCTGCCGGCTTTCGGATCCACACTGCTGCCATCCATCATAACCAGCTTCTCAAGCCACCATCCGTCCGTGTCCATCTCACTGGATATCCGCAGCTCCGCGACGGTGGTGCAGAGGGCAAGCCGCAATCAGCTCGACATCGGTATTGGTGTCACGGCGTCGGACGAGAACCCTTCCATCGTGAGGCGAGCGCTGACCGCGACACCGCCCGTCTGCGTCATGCCCGCGGGCCATCGTTTATCGCAGCTCGAAGTCATCCAGGCGGATGACCTCGACGGTCTCGACTTCATCTCGATGGGCTCGGCCGATCCGATGCGACGGCAACTCGACGCCCTGTGCGACGAGCGCGGTGTCAGGCGCCTGCTGAAGGTGGAGGCCAGCCTGTCCAGCGCCTGCATCGCCTTGGTCGCGTCCGGAGCGGGCGTGACGGTCGTTGATCGGCTCTCCGCGTGGATGGCGCGCGACCTGCCGATCGAGATCAGGGATTTCCGGCCGCATCTTGATCTGAATCTCAGCGTGTATCGGCCGTGGGGCGTCATCGCGTCGACTGCGGCTGACGCTTTCACCGAGCATCTCATCCAGACCACGCGGAGCTTTATGAACAGCGTGGACGCCGGGATAGTGGCTCTTGGGACAAGGCAGGATTAGCAAGGGTGCTAGCGGAGCGGCAGGCTCTGGAAGAGGCGATCGATATCGGCTTCGTCGTTGTAAACATGAGGAGATACACGCATCTTGGTGCCGCGCAGCGTGACATGCACATTAGCGCGCTTCAGTTCCTGCGCCGCATTCGGCAAGAGCCGATCGCCGATATCGAGGATCGAGATATGAGGCGTCGGATGCAGCGGACGCACAACCGGCAGGCCGCGATTTTCTGCCTCTATCCAGACTAGCTCGTTGAGGTGACGAAGGCGCTCGAAAACGCTCTCGACGGTCCAGTCGCGGATGAGCTCCAAGGCGGCGATTGCGATAGGCAGGACGGCGAAGTCGGAGCGTTCGCCCATGTCGAACCGCCGCGCGCCGGGCAAAAACTCGGCCACCGTTACCTTGTAGAAGTCGGACCGGTCGCCACCCAGGCGGTTCCATGAATGGTGTTCGAGCGTGCGTCCCCCTTCGTGCCAGCGCGGGGCGGCGTAAAGGAACGCCAGGCGATACGGGCCAAGCAGGAATTTGTAGGTGGCAAAGACCAGGAAATCCGGCCGGACGCGACGGACGTCGAAGGGCACCGCGCCAACCCATTGAGTGCCATCGACAACGAGGGCCGCGCTCGCCGCCCGTGCGGCTTCCGCCACGACTTCGAGGTCGATCGCCATGCCCTCGAACCAGTGGACGAGAGTGCCGGCAACGACCGCGATGGGGCGGCTGGAGGCGCGGATCGCGGATACGATCGCGCCGGTCCAATCTCCGTCGGCCGGTTGCGGAACGACGTCGACAAGCGCGCCCGAGCGCTGCGCCAGATCATACCAGACATATCGGTGCGAGGTGTGTTCGTTCTCCATGAGAAGGATAGCCGAACCCGGTGGAACCGCCACGTTGGCGGCCGCGATCGCCATGCCGTAGCTGGTGGCGGCCACGATGGCGACGTCGTCGGCAGCGGCGCCCACCATCGAGGCGGCAAGCCGTCGGGCGTGTTCCACCTCATCGTAATAGGATGCGATAGTCATCTTCCAGGGCTCGGCTTTCACCCTGACGCCAGCCTCTCCGGCAGCGACCGCAGCGATCGGGATCGGGGACATGTAGGCGGCGTCCAGGTAAGCCGTCTCGCGGGGGATGGAAAAGAGATCGCGCTGGCAGTTCAACATGGCGTCACAACCTGAAATCGATCGAGGTACCCCGGCCGGTGTCGCGGGCGCGGGCATAGACGAGATTGGCGAGTTCGATGTCCTGGGCGGGGACACCGAGAGACCGGTAGAGCGTCAGGTCGGCGTCGCTGGTGCGGCCGGGCTTCGCGCCCGCCAGCACTTCGCCGATCTCGCCGCGAATATGGTCGCCCCTGATTTGGCCGCCCTCAGTCGCCTCGACCAACTCTCCGGCGGCGACGAGCGCCATGGGCAGGTAATCCACCCAGATCTTCGATCTGCGCACGCATTCGAGGTCGATCTCGCGGCATGACGCCACGCTCGCGCCGACCGCGTTGACATGGACACCACGCGGCAGCCATTCGCCGAACAGCACCGGCACCTCGGAAGATGTCGTCGTGCAGACGATGTCGGCCTCGCGAACGGCTCGACTGGCGTCGCGATGCGCATGCGCCTCGAAGCCGGCGGTCGACAGGCTCTCGGCGAAGCGCCGCGCCTTCGCAAGATCTCGACCCCAGACATGGACCACGCGGATTGGCCGCACATCGGCAATGGCCTCGACGTGCCGGCGAGCCTGCTCGCCATAGCCGAGGATCGTCAGCGTCGAGCTGCCCGGGCGCGACAGCGCCCTCGTGGCGACCGCGCTAGCGGCCGCGGTCCGCCAGGCCGTCAACTCTCCTCCGTCGATCAGAGCCGCAGGTCGCCCGTGATCCTTGTCGAACAGGAAAACACCGCCGCGGTGAGACGCGAGCCCGTGCGCGAAATTGTCCGGAAACACCGACAGCACCTTCGCCCCGAACAGCGGCTGGTCGTCAAGTGCGGCATACATCAACGACAGGCAAGTGCCCGCCGCGCCTGGAAGGTCGAGCGTGCGTCTGATCTGCTGGCGGGCCGCGCCGTTCGAAGTCTTGAGCAGTGCCGCCTCGGTCACTTCAAGCGCGTCGGCCAGGGTCAAGACCTGCCTGATCGCCTTCTTGTCGATCAGGAGGAATTCGGTCTCGGCATTCACCGTGCGGTCTCGTCCATTCGACGACCTCCGTATGCGTCGGGTTTCGCCGAGCGTAGCACTGCCCTCGCAAGCGGCTGCGCACGACTTTCATAACTTGGCGCGAGAAGTTGCCCATGCCGGATCATGCGTCGACAAATGCAGCGTGGAGAGCGGCAGGCGCCGGTTCATAACTTTTGGCTATCAACGGCAGTGGCCAGTTCAATTGACCGCAATCGCCCGCCCGTTGCAATGTTTCCGGGCAATTTGAAGTGCCGAATCCGACTTGTATCGAAGTTCATCTGCAGTTGAAGCGAATAAAATTGTCAAAATCTGCAATATGAAAAACGTTTACGAAATCAGGCGACCGGCACGACAGCAAATAAGCAAACAACAATCTCGCCACTATTGAGAAATTGGTTGGCGTGAAGAGTAATATTTCTATCGGAGGTTATCCATATGCGTGTCGTGGTCATCGGTTCCGGCATCGTCGGCAGTTCCGCCGCCTATGAATGCGCCAAGGCGGGGGCGGACGTCTTGGTGCTGGAGGCCGGCAGGATAGCGGGGGGCACATCGGCGGTAAGCTTCGCCTGGACGAATGCTACGACCAAGCGGCCGCGGCCCTATTTCGATCTCAATGTCGCGGGTATGCGCGCCCATCTCGAGCTGAGGCGCGACTTCGGTGTCGCCCCCTGGTTTACCCAAAGCGGCAGTTTCGATTGGCGCACAGTGTCGGAATCGATGGACGATTATTTCGAGAACTTCCGGCAGATGAAAGAATGGGGCTACGGCGTCGAGTGGATCGACAAGAACCTGGTAGCCGAGATGGAGCCCGATATCGACGTCGCGGCCATCGGTGATTGTCCGATCTCGTATTATCCGGAGGAGGGCTGGGTCGATCCGGTCCTTTATGCGGCCTGGCTTTTGCGGGCGGCGAAGGAGCGCTGGGGCGCTAAGGTGAGGGTCGATGCACGCGTGACCGAGATTGAAACCGAAGGCGGCCGCGTCAGCGCGGTACGCACGGCGGACGGCGTGCGCCACGGTGCCGATGCCGTGGTGAACTGCACCGGCGGCTGGTCAAGCCAAAGGCTCGGCGATGCCCAGGGCATCCCGCTCTCCTCGACGATCGGCGTGCTCGCCTTCACCCCGCCGGTAGCGTTGACGCTGCGCAGCCAGTTGCATGCCGACGATCTGGATATACGTCCCGACGGCGCCGGCCGCATCATGATCCACAAGGTCTCGGTGGACCTGACCTTCAAGAAGCCGGAGGCTATCAGCCCGAGCGGCGATGAGGCGAGGACGCTGCTGGAGGCAGCAAGCAAGGTCCTGCCTTCGCTTCGCGCCGCGGGCGTGGAAGCCATCCGCACCACGGTGCGACCCTTCCCGGAAGACGGCTATACCTGTGCCGGCGCGATGCCGGACGTCGCCGGCCATTATATGGCGGTGACGCATAGCGGCGTCACCATCGGCCCGCAACTGGGCAAGGTGGTCGCCGACGAGGTCGTGCGCGGCAAGCTCCATGACGAGATGGAGACGTTCCGCCCGCAGCGCTTTTTCCAGGCGAGCGCGAAGCGCGCCGCCGCCGCGCACGCATGATTTCTCGTCGAACGCAGGCGCACGATGACGAAAATTGAAAGACACGAGAAGAATGAGCGGCTCAGTCGGATCGTCGTTCACAATGGGACGATCTATCTCTCGGGCCTAACCGCCGACGACCGGCAAGCCGATACAGCCGGCCAAACGCGACAGATACTGAAGAAGGCCGACGACCTTCTGGGTAGGGTCGGTTCCGCTCGATCGCAACTGCTGTTCGCGCAGATATGGCTGAAGGACGCCGGCGATTTCGACGCGATGAACAAGGCCTGGGTCGACTGGCTCGACGGCGCCGAACCGCCGGCGCGGGCCACTGTCGGAGCAAGCTTCGCGCTGCCCGATATCCGCGTTGAGATACAGTTTACCGCGGTGAACTGACAAGGGCGCTCTTCGGTCAAGTCAGAGATCAGCTCCGGTTTTTAGAGCCGTCGCCTCGCGCGCTCCCCTTCGGCCGACCAACAGAGCGCCGCCGACGCTCCACATTCCAGTCGTTTGCTCCGACTTCGTCAGGTGTCGGTGCCTCGCGCCTCCATATTTCCGACATCGCAGCAAAAGCGGATCCCGCGCTCGACATTTCGGTCCAAGCGCGCAGGACGGCCAGCGCAATTCACTATGAAAGCCTGGTCGATGTACCGATTCCTATAACCTGTGAGAATAGACCTTCGAAATCATTCTATTGGACGGCATTCATTCCAACGCACATTCTGCGGCCGCTGAAGGGCAGTCGTCCAAGTTTTCGGTTCGCTCTTCCTCACAACGAGAAAAATGGGGAACGTTGATGTTTGACAGAAAGACCTGCTTGCAGGCCGTGTCGGTTTTGGCGGTGATGACCGCCTTTGGCTGCGCCACGGATGCTTTGGCGCAAGGCTTTGACACATCCGGGATCAAGGTTGATTCGTCACTTGCCGCGCGTCTTCCGGACAAGATCAAGGACGCTGGCGTGATCGTGATCGGCTCCGACACGTCCTATGCGCCCTGGGAGTATCTGAGTGAGAAGGACGGGCAGACGCCTGAGGGCATCGATGTCGACATCGCCGATGCGATTGGCAACAGGCTCGGCGTGAAGATCGATTTCCAGACCTCGGCCTTCGACGCCATCCTTCCCGCGCTCGGAACGAAGTTCGATCTCGGCGTTTCCGCACTCTCGATCACCAAGGAGCGCATGAACGCAGTCAACTTCGTCAGCTACACCCAAACGGGAAATCTATGGGGCATAAGGGCAGGTAATCCCACTAACTTCGATCCGGCCAATCTGTGTGGGACCAAGATCGCGATCATGTCCGGCACGTCCCAAGAAAAAGAGGTGGAGCAGGAAAGTCAGCGGTGCGTTTCGTCTGGAAAGAAGGAAATAGAACTCATACCCTTCAAGGTCCAGACCGAGGCGCTGACCCGTGTTGCGGCCGGTGGCGCCGATGCGACGTTTTCCGGGCCGGCCACGATTGGCTATGCGGCCAAGAGTTCGAATGGCCAGTTGGAGACAATGGAAGCAACGCCCGCGATGTCCGAAATCGGATATAATGGCATCGCAGTGGCCAAGTCAGATGAAAAATTGACGGGTCTGGTCGCCGATACCATCAATTCCCTTATCGAAGATGGTACCTACAAGGCTATTCTGGATGCTTGGGGTCTCGGCTCGGCAATCGTCGACAAAGCCATGGTAAATCCTCAAGTCGAAGACTGAAATCATGGGTTTTGAGCCAAATGTCAGAGCCGGCCCCCGGCCGGCTCCCATACCAAATCCATTGGAGTTCCAATGCAATGTCGTGGTTCCCCGTCCTCGCCCGGGGCGCTGGATCGCGGTTGCGATCATCGCGATCATCTCGCTTCAGGTTGCGGTTGCCGTCGCAAGGAACTCCAATTTTCACTGGGATGTCTACCTTACTTACCTGCTTCACCCGCAGGTGGTGAGGGGGGTCGGGTGGACCCTGCTCCTCACTGTGGTTGCGATGGCGACCGCCATCGTCATCGCGGCTTTTCTGGTGATCATGCGCGAGAGCGACAATCCAATCCTTCGCGGGCTGGCGTATGCGTGGATATGGTTCTTTCGCGGAACACCTGTCTATACACAGCTGCTGTTCTGGGGGCTCTTTGCCGTCTTGTTCCCCAGCCTGAGCATCACGATCCCTTTCGGTCCCGAGATTATGAGCGTGGATACGAAGTATGTCGTGACGCCGGCTCTGGCAGCGATTTGCGGGCTCGGCTTCAATGAATCCGCCTACCTGACAGAGATATTCCGGGCAGGTTTCAATTCGATCGACCGCGGACAAGCCGAAGCGGCTCAGGCGCTCGGCATGCGACCGGCAAAGATCTGGCGGCGGATACTCATGCCGCAGGCAATGCGCGTGATCATTCCCCCTACCGGCAACGAAACCATCGGAATGCTGAAGATGACATCCTTGGTTCTCGCGGTGCCATTCACGCTGGACCTGACGTTCGCCACCAATGCCATCGCCAACAGGCTCTACCTGCCGATTCCGCTGCTGATGGTCGCTGGAACCTGGTACCTTGCTGTCACGAGCCTGCTGATGGTCGGTCAATACTTCCTCGAGCGCCATTTCGGCAAGGGCGCGTCGGTCCATCCGACGCGGGCGGAGTGATCCGATGGAGGCGAGTATCTCCGGCTTCTGCGTGGAAATGCATAACATTCACAAATTCTATGGCGCGGTCCATGCGCTCAAAGGCGTGGAGCTGCGGGTGAAACGTGGCGAAGTCTGCGTTGCGATCGGCCCCTCCGGCTCCGGCAAATCGACGCTTCTGCGCTGTATCAACCAGTTGGAGAGCATCTCGGCGGGTCGCGTTTTCGTGAAGGGCGAGTTGCAGGGATTCGTGGAGCGGGGCGGTCGTTTCCACCCCCTACCGCCAAGTCGGGTGGCAGCCCAGCGGCGCTCGACCGGCATGGTGTTCCAGCGCTTCAACCTGTTTCCTCACATGACCGCCCTCGAAAACGTGATGGAGGGGCCCCTCCATGTGAAGGGTTGGTCGCGGGAGCGGACGAAAGCCAAGGCCACTGAACTGCTCACGCGGGTGGGGCTTAATGGACTCGGAGGTCGATATCCCGCACACCTGTCCGGTGGACAGCAGCAGCGTGTCGCCATCGCGCGCGCGCTCGCCATGGAGCCGGAAGTGATGCTCTTTGACGAGCCAACCTCCGCGCTCGATCCCGAACTCGTCGGCGAGGTCCTGGACGTCATAAAGGATCTGGCACAAAGCGGTATCACGATGGTCGTGGTGACGCACGAGATCGGATTTGCACGCGAAGTCGGCAATCACCTGGTTTTCATGGATCAGGGACAGATCGTTGAGGAAGGGCATCCAAGGGCGGTACTCGCCAGTCCGAAGAACCCGCGAACGGTCGCTTTCCTCTCTAAGGTGCTGTGAGGGGAGGCCATGACTGAAGCAGGTAACGGGATCGGGTCTCGCCATCCTTCTGAATTCGCCCGGAAGCAAGCTGACACGCGGGAATGTCCGTGCACCTCAGAGCGCCGCCCGAAGATCGTCGAGGAATTCCGCAAGAATTCGGGAGGGAAGGCGATTGGGTGGCCTGATCAGCAGTGTCCGAAAGTAGAGTGCGGGCTCGAACGGCCGCAATGTCAGTCCGCGGCCCTCATAGGGCTCAGCGGTCAGAGGATCGACCAGGCCGACGCCAATGCCGGCGGCCACCATCGCGCAGATCGTCGTCGAATAAGGCGTTTCCATTACGGTTCGGATTGCGACGCCGGCTTCATTGAAAACGTGCTCGGCATCGCGTCGCGTCGTGTCTTCGCGAGCGAGAGCGATAAACGGATAACCCGCAAGATCCATTGGGCGAATGACGTCCAACGCCTCGAGCGGATGTCCCTTGGGCACCGCCACCGCCACGGGAAAGCGCGCAAACTCCGTTGCCTCGACCCCGGTGCGATCGATCTCGTCGGCGACGATCCCGAGATCGAACTGACCCGAAGCGACCAGATCGCGCACGTTGGAGGACATACGTGCCTGGAAGGTCACAGCGACGTTTGGGTTGCGGTCCATAAAAGCGTGAAGAGCACGCGGGAGAACGTTTGTCGACAACGCCGAAAGAGAAGCGATTCTCAGTTCGCCGGAACCATAATCCCGAATGCGGGCGGCCGCCCCCCTCAGATGGCTCAGGCCGAGAAAAGCCTGTTCGACCTCACGGAAGAAAAGCTGTCCCTCGGGCGTAGGGTGCAGTCTGCCCTTGATCCTTTGGAAGAGATCGAAACCAAGCGAACGCTCCAGCTCCTGGATACTTTTGCTGATCGCCGGCTGGGACACATGCAAAACATCAGCCGCGCGCGCCGTGGTTCCGTTGGTCATGACTACCCGGAAGACCTCAACCTGCCGAAGATTCATGGACCCCCCAACCAATAACTTTCGCGAATAGCAATGCCGCAAAAGCATATGCCTTTCGATCGATTTCCTAAAGTGTTCGCAGCCATTTTGAAAGGCGCTCTCATGAACGATCTCACCCAATGCGTTCTAACGCCCGATGTGCCGACCGACGGATTTGTTTCTCTTGGCGTTGGAGTGCACCGCGCTTCAACCATCGTATTCGCGAATGCCGCCGCCTATGCGTCACGCGGCGACCGTGGGCATCAGGGCTATTCCTACGGCCTTTACGGCACACCGACCACCCGAACGCTTGAAGCGAAGATCACGAGCCTGGAAGGTGGGGTCTGGAGTTTCCTCACGCCATCGGGGCAGGCGGCAAATGCCCTTGCCGTCATGCCGTTTCTGACCACGGGCGATCATGTCCTGATCGCGGACACCGCCTACCCGCCAATGCGGGACTTCGCGGAATCCGACCTGCGCCGCCTGGGCGTGGATGTGGAATTCTTCGACCCGCTTTCTCCGGAGGATGTCGCGTCGAAAATGCGGACCAGAACGCGGATCGTCTGGTGTGAAAGCCCTGGATCGACGACGATGGAAATCCTTGACCTGCCGAAAATCGCGGCGATCGCTCACCAAGGGGGAGCGCTGGTCGGCTTCGACAACACATGGGCGACGCCGCTTAACTTCAAGCCGCTCGAACACGGCGCCGACATCGTCACAGAAGCGCTTACCAAGTTCGTCTCGGGCCATTCCGATGTTCTGATGGGCTCGATCACCGTGAGCGACGCCGCGCTCATAAAACCTATCCGTTCCCTGATGGGAAGAATGGGCATCGGTGTCTCGGCGGACGATGCCTCGCTTGTCCTGCGCGGCTTTGAAACCCTGGGGGTGCGTCTTCGTCACTCCGAGAGGGTGGCTCTCGATTTCGCCCGCAGGCTTGCAGGCCATCCTCTCGTCGAGCGCCTGCTGCATCCGGCGCTTGAAACCTCCCCCGGGCATGAAATCTGGAAACGCGACTTCCTCGGTTCGAGCGGAGTCTTCAGCATCCTTTTCAAGGGCAGCGCGTCCCGGCATGTCGAGGCCGCGCTCGATGCTTTGGAGGTCTTCGCCATTGGCGCGTCCTGGGGTGGAACCCGCAGCCTTGCCGCGCCGATGTCGATCGACGGTTTCCGCAGCGCGGCACCATGGGCCGGACCGGATATCATACTGCGCCTGAGCATCGGACTTGAGGACGAGCATGAACTCTGGGCCGATATCGAACGACTTTTGACAAGCATCGAGGCACGGCAAAGCAAGAAGCATGAAGCGCCTCTAAAGGCCACTCGTCATGGCTGACAGTTCCCCGAAGGCCGCAGCCAAATAATCATCAGGTGATCACGCATGCCGAATTTGCAAAGTACGCTTCGTACCGTCGATGACAATTTCGACGTCTCGGTGCGCAAACTCTTGGAGTTGATTTCTATCCCGTCGATTTCGAGCGAGGCTTCGGGGCTGGCAGGTATCGTCCGCGCGGCCGAGTGGCTCAAGCGGGAGTTGTCGGCCATGGGGCTTTCCGTGGAGATCATCGAGACGAAGGGGCATCCCGTTATCCTTGCCCATTCTTTGGCGGGCCAGCGGACCAGACATCCGAGGCTGCTGTTTTACGGACACTACGATGTGCAGCCTGTCGGCGATCTGAACCAGTGGCAACATCCTCCCTTCGAGCCACGCGTGATGGAGGAAGATGGCATCCACAATTTCTACGGCCGCGGCGCGTCCGACAGCAAAAGCCAGTTCTGGACCGTCATTGAGGCGCTGCGCGCATGGAGGGCCGCCCGGGGCAGCTTTCCGGCAGATATCGTCGTGATGCTGGAGGGAGAAGAGGAGGCAGGCTCGCCGAGCCTGCCGGAATTCATCGACGCGCATCGACATGATCTTCGATGCGACGTCGCATTTATCTGCGATGCCGAGATGTGGTCACCGACACAGCCCGCGATCACGACCCAGCTCAAAGGGCTGGTCCACGAGCGGGTGACGATCTTTGCTCCCAATCCCGACCTTCACTCAGGTCACTATGGCGCCGTGGCCGCCAATCCCATCCGCATATTGAGCGACATTCTGGCCGGCATTCATGACGAAGCCGGGCGAGTGACCATCGGGGGCTTCTATGACGACGTGTCCGAAATCCCGGATAGGCTGCGCCAACGATGGCGGCAGCTGGCGCAGGACGCCGGCCGGTTCGAAGAGGTCGACCTGAGCGGCGGCGTAACGGAAAAAGGATACTCCACGCTGGAAGCGATGTGGGGACGTCCTACTGTCGACATCAACGGCATCACCGGTGGAAACCAGGGGCCGGCCGAACGGTCGGTCCTGCCAGGAAGCGCAACAGCCCGTCTTTCGTTCCGGCTCGTATGCGGACAACAACCGGAAAAGGTCCGCGCCGGATTCAGAGCTTATGTCAAATCAGAGCTTCCCAGGGGTTGCACTGTGGAATTCGAAGGGGCGGGAGGCAGTTCGGCGGTGGTCCTGTCGCAGGACAGTCCGTTTCTCGCTGCCGCCGCGCGCGGACTGGAACAGGAGTGGGAAAGTCCTGCCATTCTGAGAGGAACGGGCGGAGCGATACCGCTGGTGCAACAACTCAGCGAGGTTCTCGATGCGGAATGCGTCGTCATCGGCTTCATATTGCCGGGCGACGCCATCCATGCTCCAGACGAACGTTACGATACTCGGCGTCTTCGCAAAGGGATTCGCAGTTGGATACGGATCTTCGAAGAGATCCAACGGGAATCCTCCAGGGACATGCTCGACCAACGGCTTGCAACGAGCCAGCACGACGGCAGGCCGGAATAAGAAAATCAGTGAAACCCCTTGAATCCCGTGGCTTCCGCCAAACCGGCGGAGAGTTTTTGCATTCTTCAACTGGACGCAGAATGCCGGCCTCCCGCATAGACACCGATAGCCTTGGGCCGCGACAATTGCCTGAGGACGCGCTTTACGGCGCGGCCACCATGCGCGCGCATGACAATTTCGACATCTCCTCCCGCAAGCTGGGCGATGCGCCGGAATTGCTGACCGCGCTCGCGCAGATCAAGCACGCCGCTGCGGCTGCCAACCGCGATGTCGGCGTACTGCGACCCGACATCGCCGATGCGATCATCGCGGCATCGATCGAAGTCGCGAACGGGCTGCACGCCGATCAATTCATCGTCGACTTGCTGGAGGGGTCCGGCGGCACATCAATCAACATGAACATCAACGAGGTCGTCGCAAACAGGGCGCTGCAACTGTTGGGCGATGCGCCCGGTCATTACGACCGCGTGCATCCGAACGATCATGTCAATGCCGGCCAGTCGACCAATGACGTCGTACCGTCGGCCATAAAGCTCGCGGTCCATGAAAAGTCCGGCAGGCTCATAGACGTCCTGGCGCATCTCGCGGACGCGCTGGACGACCGCGCCGAAGCGTTCAAGGATGTGCTGAGACTCGGCCGGACCTGCATGCAGGCGGCGCAACCTATGCGCCTTGGCCAGGCTTTCGGCGGTTATGCAGCGGCTATCCGCCGACTCATCGTGAAGCTGCTCGGCGCCCGTGACGAGATGCTGACCTTACCCCTCGGCGGAACAGCCATCGGCACCGGGCTTGGCTCGGCGCCCGGCTACCGCAGCGCGATCTACAGCCATCTGCGTGAGATCGTTGGCGCCGACGTTCGCCCGGGCGAGAACATGTTCGACGCCATGCAGAACGCCGATGGCTTTGCAAGGATCTCCTCCGAAATTCGCATCTGCGCCGAGGTGATCGGAAAAATCGCTTCGGACCTCATCATACTCTCCTCGGCTTTGGACGGGGGCCCGGGAGAACTGCGGCTTCCCTCGGCGCAGCCCGGTTCCTCGATCATGCCTGGCAAGATCAACCCGGTGCTGCCTATGATGATGCAGCAGGTCGCGTTCGCCGTGGTGGGTAACGACGCCGTGGTGTCGCTGGCATCGCTCCAGGGACAGCTCGAGATCAATCACTTTGAGCCTGTCATTGCATCGCGCCTCTTTGATTCCATTGACCTCCTTGCGAAATCGACGCGTATCTTCGCGGATCGCTGTGTCGCCGGCATCGAGGTCGACCGTGACCAATGCCTGAAGAACCTGATGTCCTCCGCAGCCCTCGCGACCGTCTTTGTTCCGAAGCTTGGTTACACAAAGGTATCAAAGCTGGTGCACTCGTCGGCTACGGACCAGCGGCCTTTCATCGATCTCGCCATCGAGCAGGGATTGCTGACCCACGAGCAGGTGCTCGACCTGTTGCGCGAAAGTACGGACTACCAACAGGACGCCGTGTGAGCCGCTATCCGGCTTGCGTCTGATTGTGCTGCCCTCGTCTCCCGGCGTGTTGGAGAGCTGCGGCGTAAAATAGTGTGCAAGAAGGCGGCTTTGCTTCGAGCCGCAAAACTGTCACTCAAAGGCTGCGGCCCAATCTCCGCACCTATTTCGGCCGGCCGGAATCAGGTGGGCAGACATCACAGGAAGAAGGTCTCGGCAGCTCCAACGCCGATCTCGCGATGCCGCCAACAAGTCGCCTGCTGCATCCACCAAAGGTCGTGCTTCGTTCAAATCCTGGTGGGCTTCGCGGGACTGCCGCGTCAATGGCATGAAGTGCCAAGGCAACACCATGGCTGGACCATCAAGCCGCCGGCACACGAACTCAGCGTCCTCGGCCTATAATGGCATCAAGAGCTTCGATCCTTGAAACGGTTCCAGATGTGCATGCGGTTGGCGACCTGCACGGCGACCGGATGGAACGGAACCGGTTTCATGTTGGTGACCGGCAAAGGCATCTGCTCGTCCCGGCGCCGGCCTGCTGCCCAGCGGCCGATTTCCTGGCCAAGCGACATTGCCAGTGCCACGCCGCGGCCGGAATAGACGCCGCCAAACACGAGGCCGGGCGCCAGGCGATAGAGGCGAGGCCTGCGATCAGGCACCACGGCAAAGGTGCCATGCCAGTATTCCACGAGCGCCGGTTCGCCGCCGAATGCGTGAAAAGCCTTGCCCAGCATGCTCGAGACCTTGGCGCGACCGCGGTCGGCCTCGTCGAACCAGAATGTATGCGTGCCGCCGCTCACCAGCCGGCCGTCGACGTCGTAGTGGAAATAGCGGATGTCGTTGCGCATGTCGGACACTGCGGGGTTGCCGACAAGGATCCTGGTGCGCAAGCCTTCCGGCAGCGGGTTTGTCGCGGCCTGGAAGACCTTGAACGGCATCAGTGTCTTCTTCAGCCCAGGCCAGAGGTCGCCGGTAAGCGCATTCGTGGCAAGTACCACTTCTGGCGCCGTGACGCTTCCCGTTGCGGTGAGGACGCGCCAGCCGCCTTCCACCTTCTCGATGCGAGTCGCCGGGGAGTTCTCGAAGATGGTCACGCCTTCGCGCTCAAGGGCGCCGGCAAGGCCAATGGTCATGGCGAACGGATTGATGTGGCCGGAATTGTGCACCATCCAGCCGCCGAGATAGGGGCTGCCGATGCGCGCGGTGGCCTCGGCCCGGTCAAGCCAGGAGACATTGGCGCCGAAGGCTTTCCACTCCTCGTAGAACTGGCGCGCGCGGGCAAGCGTGGCGTCGGTGTGCGCGGGCTGGATCCAGCCTTCCTGAACCTGGTGGGCGTCGATGTTGAAGCGCTGCATCAGGCCGAAGGCGACGCCGGCCGCATCCGCAACCATCCGATTGTAGCGCTCACCGATCGTCTTGCCGTAGACCGCCTCGAACTCCGCCGGCGAGGCCTTGGAATGGTGGGAGATGACAAGGCCGTTGTTGCGGCCCGACGCCGCCGATCCGATCTCGTTGCTCTCGAGCAGGATGACGTTGACGCCGCTGTCGCGCGCGCCGAGTGCCGCGGCCATGCCGGTGAAGCCGCCGCCGACCACCAGCACGTCCGTCTTCAGCTCGCCTTGCAGTGCCGGTGCGGCTGGGCGCCTGTTCGCGGTCTTGCGCCACAGATGCGGCGTCTTCCAGTCGACCTCAAACATGAAGGACGTCCTCGCTGGCGCCGCCGAGATAGTGTTCCCTCAGGGCCGAATGCGCGGCCATTTCCTGCGCCGGGCCATGCAGCTTCACCTTGCCGGTGTTGAGCAGGTAGGCGTAGTCGCCGCATTCGAGCGCAAGCTGAACGTTCTGCTCGACGAGCAGGATCGAAATGCCGTTGCGCGACAGGTCGAGGATGATGCGGAAGATCTGGTGGACGATCTTCGGGGCGAGACCGAGAGATGGTTCGTCCAGCATCAGAAGCTTCGGCTCGGCCATCAGCGCGCGGCCGATCGCCAGCATCTGCTGCTGGCCGCCGGACATGCGGCTTGCCATGCCGTTGCGCCGTTCCTTGAGCACCGGAAACAGCTCGAACACCTCGGCGCGCAACGCCTCGAAACTCTTCCCGCCGCGACCGATATGGGCCGCGACCATGTTTTCCTCCACCGTCAGGCGCTGGAAGATCTGCCGGCCTTCCGGGCAGTGGGTGATGCCGAGACGCACGACCTGTTCGGGGCGCATCCCGGTGATGTCACGGCCCTCGAACGCGATGCTGCCGGCGGTGGGCCGCGCAACGCCGGAGATCGAGTTGAGCAGCGTCGTCTTGCCGGCGCCGTTGGGACCCAGGATGACGACGATCTCGTGCGGATCGACGTCAATGCTGATGTCCTCAAGAACGCCGACGCGCCCGTATCCCGAGCTGAGCCCGGCGATCCTGAGCAGCGGCTCGGATGTCGTCGATGTCATTGGCGGTTCCCAGATAGGCGAGTTGGACGTCGGTGCTTGCCTGCACCTCGGCGGGCGTGCCCCGGAAGAGCAGTTTTCCGTGATGCATGACGATGATGCTGTCGCAGAGCGTCATGACGAGATCCATGTCGTGCTCGACGACGATCATGATGCGGTCGGGCGAACGCAACGCGGTGAGTTTTGCCGTCAGCTCCGCCGTCTCGTGGTGGTTCAATCCGGCGGCGGGCTCGTCGAGCAGCAGGACGCGCGGATTGGCGACCAAGGCGCGGGCAATTTCCAGCATGCGTTGCCGGCCATAGGGCAGGCCCCCGGCATCGACGTCGGCATAGGCTTGAAGGTCAAAAAACCGCAGGATTTCCATGCATTTTTCACGCCGGCGCCGGCGCTGGGCGTTGGCATAGGGTGGCCAGATCACTTCCCTCCAGGCGGCCGCAACCTCGGCGGGATAGAAACAGACTTCGAGGTTTTCGATCGCCGACATCTGGTCGAAGAGCCGGATGTTCTGATAGGTGCGGGCAATTCCCGAATTGGCGATCTGGTATTTCTTGAGCTTGTCGAGACGCTTGCCGTCGAGCGTGATCGAGCCGGAGGACACCGTGTAGGAACCCGCCGTCATGTTGATCAGCGTCGACTTGCCGGCGCCGTTCGGTCCGATCACGCCGTGGATCATGCCGGGGGCGAAGGCGGTCGACACGTCGTCGATGGCGACGACCTCGCCATACACCTTGCGAAGGCTCTGAAAGACCAGCGTCATTTTCCGAAAAGCCCCCGGATCAGTTTCTCCGGCCCAAAGCTGCGCGGCACGATGCCGGCCGGGCGCGCGATGATCAGCGAGATCATCAAAAGACCGAGGAAGAGGATGCGCCATTCGGCGAATTCGCGCAGCAGCTCCGGCAGCAGGATCAGGATTGCCGCGCCGGCGACGATGCCGAAGATGTTGCCGATGCCGCCGACCACGATCATCAGCACGATCAGCACCGATTCCTGCAGCGTGAAGCTCTCCGGGCTGACGAAACGTTGCGATGCGGCGAAGATCGCGCCGGCTATGGAGCCGATCGTGGCCGAGGTGGCGAAAGCGGCAAGCTTGGCATTGGTGGTGTTGATGCCGATGCCGCGCGCGGCGTCCTGGTCCTCGCGGATCGCCGCCCACGCCTTGCCGAGGATGGAACGCTCCAGCCGCCAGACCACGGTGCCGACGATCAGCACGGTGATCAGCAGCAGCCAGAAGAAGTCGATCGGCCGGGCGATCTGGATGCCGAGGATCGAGGCCTTGTCCAGGCGGGCAATGCCTTGCGGCCCTCCGGTCAGCCAGTCGAGATTGTTGATGATGATGCGGATGATCTCGCCGAAGCCAAGTGTGACGATGGCCAGATAGTCGCCCCGCAATCGCAACACCGGAATGCCGAGCAATATGCCGGTGAACGCGCCAAGGCAGGCGGCGACGAGCAGGATGAGCAGGAACGGCATATGCAGGCCGAGCTGGGGGCTTGCCAGCAGCCCATAGCTGTAGGCGCCGACCGCGTAGAAGGCGACGAAGCCGAGGTCCAGCAGCCCGGTATAGCCGATCACGATGTTCAGGCCGATGCCGAGCAGGATGTAGATCAGCAGGCTGTTGAGGACACGGACATGGTAGTTGGGCAGGAAGGGCGTGGCCACGATCAGCGCGATCGCGATGGCTAAGACGAGCCATGAGATGGTCCGGTTCGCACGCGGCCGGGCGGTTGCGAGGGTGTCGGCGGCGGCCATCAGAATTCCCTCTTGTACACGATGCTCTCCTCGGAGACGGCCTCGCCGAGTATGCCGGCGGGACGGACCAGGAGCACGAGTATGAGGATCGCAAAGGCGAGAACGTCGCGATACTCGGTGCCGAGCACGCCGTTTGTGACGATTGGCAGCAGCGCGGTTCCCCACACTTCGATGAAAGCCAGGATGAAGGCGCCAAGCATGGCGCCAGGGATCGAGCCGATGCCGCCGAGGATGGCCGCGGTGAAGGCCTTCAGCCCGATGACGGCGCCCATGCTGGGCGACATGATGCCATAGTAGCTGGAATAGAGGATGCCGCCGGCAGCACCCAGAAGCGGCCCGACGAAGAACACCATCGAGATGGCGCCGTTGACGTTGATGCCCAGCAACTGCGCGGTCGGGCGGCTTTCCGACACGGCGCGCACGATGATGCCGATACGGCTCCGGTTGACCAGGACATGCAGGCCGAACATCAGCACGAAGGCGGCGATCAGGATGCCGATCTGCATCAAGGTGATGGTGCCGCCCATCACCTGATAGCGGACGACGGGGAAGAAGCTGGGAAAGGCGACCGGCTGTGGGCCAGCCAGGATCTGCACCCCGGTGACGAGCGACAATGAGACGCCGAGCGAGGAGAGCATCGGTGCGAGCCGGGTGGAGCTTCTCAGCGGTTTGTAGGCGACCCTTTCGATGCCGACGCCGATGAGGCCGACGAGGAAGATCGCCACGAGAAAGGCCGCGGTAAGCGCCAGCGCGCCCGACACCCCGACATCGCCGACCAGCAGGCTGAGCGCCAGAAACGCGACATAGGCGCCGAGCATGAACATCTCGCCATGGGCGAAGTTGATCATGCGCAACACGCCATAGACCATGGTGTAGCCGAGCGCGATCAGGGCGTAGATCGAGCCGATGGTCAGGGCATTTACCGTTTGTTGGATAAGGTTTCCCAGCATGGGCCGGCGTCCTGTGCCTGCAACCCCATGGACCGGTCGAACCGGGAAGGGGAATGGTCGACGAGGCCGCCCGTACTTGCGGCAGGCACGCCCGTCAACAGGTGAAGGAGCCGCTTCGCGCGTAGCGATGCGGCTCCGGCGGTCTGGCTGCTACTTCGAACCGACGAGCTGGAAGCCCGTTCCCTCCACCTTGTAGAGGTAGGATGGGGCGACTTTGAGTTCGCCGGTTTCGTCGAATTCCAGCTCGCCGACGACCGTCTTCGCCTTGACCGCATGCAATGCCGCGTTGAGGTCCTCACGCGTCAGGCCCTTGGTGGTCTTCAGCACCTGTTCCAGGATCTGGCCCTGCACATAGCCGTAGATGGAATACGGGCCGGCTTCCTCGCCATACTTCGCCTTGTAGAGCTTGGCGAAATCGGCGATCTCGGGCGAAGCATCCATCGGCGGCACCTGGATCGCGACAAGCGTGCCCTGGACATTGGCTTCGCCGGCCTGCTTGATGAGGTCCGGCGTGTAGCCGCCGTCCGGTACCATCAGCGCGGCGGCGATGCCTTGCTCGTGCATCTGCTTGGCGAACAGCGCAAGCTGCGGCATGACGGCGCCGAGATAGATCGCATCGGGCTTCTTGGACTTGATCTGGGCCAGCACGGCGGTGAAGTCCACGTCGGACGGCGCCACGGCAATGGTATCGAGGACCTTGCCGCCGCCGGCTTCGAAGTTCTTGGCGAAGATTTCGGAAATGCCCTGGCCGAAGACCTGCTTGTCGTTGACGATCACGGCTGTCTTGGCGCCGAGCTTGCCCAGCGCATATTCGGCCGGCAGCAATGCCCCGGCCAGATCGTTGGCCACCGGGCGCACCATGAACTTGTAACCCTGCTTGGTGAGAGACGGGTTGGAGCCGAAGGTCATGGTCGGCAGCGTGCAGTCTTCATAGATCGGCAGCGTCGACTGGGCGACGCCGGAATTGAAGTTCACTAGGCCAAGCACGACCTTGTCATTGTCGCAGAATTTCTGGGCCACGAGCGTTCCCTCGCGCGGGTCGGCCTTGTCGTCCTGCTGGTCATAGGCAATGGTGACGCCATTGACGCCGCCATCGGCGTTCAGCTTGTCGACGTAGAGCTTGAAGCCATTGTGCCAGGTGCTGCCGAAATAGGCCTGCGCGCCCGAGAGCGGCGCGGACATTCCGACGGTGATCTGCTCGGCCATGGCCGGCGCTGCAAAAAGCGAAGCGCCGAGAAGAAGTGTGGCGATAGATTTTTTCATCATGGTTCCCCTTAGCTGCTGACTACGACAGGGGAGGCCGTTCCGGTCTTCTTCCCCGTGTAAGCCCATCGAAGCAGACAAAGAGAGCGCCGTCAAGAAAGTGTCGACACTATTGCGTTCAATTTTGTGCTCAGATATCGATTATGCGTCGCGAGCCCTTCGGCGACGCTTCAGCTCGGCGCCGTTGTCGGGCGCGAAAACCTTGAGCAGGGCGTCCTTGAGCGCTTGCTGCGTGGCGGAGACGGTCATTTCGATATGTTCGCGCAACAATTTCGCGCCGTTCTCGGCGTCGCGCTTGACGGCGGCTTCGACGATGGCCGAATGGGAGGTGATCTGTGCCTTGTCATGCGAGGGGTGTTCGATCTGGATGCGCCGGATGAAGCGGATGCGGGCATTGATGGAGCTGAGCTGCCCGACGAGCTCGGGATTTCCGGACAGTTCGGCGATGAGCAGATGAAAGCCTTCGTCCTCGGCCAGGATGATGTCCGGAGGCTGGTTCGGGTAGACATCGACAATCGCTTCCCAATACTGCCGCAAACGATCGATCTCGCTGTCGTCCGCACGCTCGCACATCAGCTTGAAGGCGGCGCATTCGATGATGGAGCGCAGCTCATAGAGATCGAGCAGGCCCTCGGTGCTGAGGCTCCTGACGAAGAAACCGCGATTGGGTGTGAGCGAAACGAAGCCCTCGGAGGCAAGCCGGTTCAGCGCCTCGCGGATCGGCGTGCGCGACACGCCGAGGCTGCGCGAAAGCTGGACCTCGTTGATGCGTTCGCCAGGCTTCAGCTTGAACTCGACCAGAAGCTTGCGGATGGTGAGGTAAGCGCGCTCGCTGCTGTCGGCGGTGCGGCGCGTCTCGGCCTCGTTGGCGAAGGACGGGTCGCTGTCGGCGCCAGTCTCGGCTCGTTCGGTCATGAAGGTTCCAATCCGGTTTGTCTGCAGGCTGTGTCGACACTTTATGGTGCATCTTTCTTTCCCAACTTCACAGGAATGGCAAGCCACAGGTTGCAGCGCGGGAGACAACTATGATGATCGGTGTTCTTGGCGTCGGGCATCTGGCGGCATCCATGCTGGCCGGGTTCCGGCGTTCCGGGCTTGACCCCGCGGCATTCATCCTGTCGCCGCGCGGCAAGGCTGCCGCGCTGGCCGCCCACCATGGCTTTCAATTGGCGGTGGACAATCGTGATCTCGTCGAACGGTCCGATGTCGTCATTCTGTCCGTGCGGCCCACCCATGCGCCGGATGCGGTTCAAGGCTTGCCGTGGCGCGAAGGTCAGGTGGTGGTTTCGGTCTGCGCTGGGGTTCTGCTGTCACGGCTCGATGTCGCGCCCGCGCGCGCTGTGCGCGCCATGCCGTTCACCGCTTCGGAGATTGCCTCCAGTCCGACGGTCTATTTTCCCGATATCGAGCAGGCGCGGACGGTTCTTGACCGGCTCGGCCCCTCGATCGCTCTTGCCAGCGAAACGGACTTCGAGGTGGCGACAGTCAGCGCCGCCGTGTACGGCTGGGCGCAGGATCTGATCCGCAACACAGCCGATTGGTCAAGCGCCAGGGGTCTCGACCCGGAAATCGCACGCCGGCTGGCGGCAATGACCTTCGTGGCGGCCGGACGGCTGATTGCGGAGAAGAGCGAGCCGATGGATCGGATGCTCGAAGAGCTGGTGACACCGGGCGGCATCACCGAGCGGGGGCTGCAGGTTCTTTCGGCGCGCGGCGTGCCGGCGGCCTGGGAGGAGGCCTGCGCGGCCGTGCTCGACAAATTGACCCGATCTGGCTGATCCGCGGCCTCTTTGAGGCGCGGTCACCGCTGCGGGGCTGGTGGATAGGTGTGGCCGCCGGTGGCTTGTTCGCTGGGCGTGACGGTCAGTTCGGCGATGTCGACATGGTCCGGCATCCGCAGCGCGGCAACAAGCACGGCCGCGATATCGGCCGGGCCGAGCGGCCGCTGCTCGCTGTACATGCGCTTGCGCAGGCCCTCGCGGTCGCCGTCGAAGGCCTTCAGGTAGAAATCCGTTTCCACACGGCCGGGCGCGATCTCGGTCAGCCGCACGCCGGTGCCAGCGAGATCGAAGCGCAGGATGCGGCCGGCCTGGGAGAGGCCGGCCTTGGCCGCGCCATAGGTCGTCGTGCCTGGAAACACCGCGCCGGCCGCCGTGCTGGTCAGGTTGAAGATGTGGCCACGCTTGCGCGCGATCATGCCAGGCAGCAACAGGCGGATGAGCTGCAACGGCGCGGTGAGGTTCAGGGCCACCACCTCGGCTGTTTCCTCGGCATCCTGCTCTTGAAGGGGACGCACCGTGGCCAGACCGCCGGCATTGTTCACCAGCACATCGATTTCCGTCGAACCGAGCGCCGAGGCGATCGCCTGATGGTCGCGCACATCGGCGACAAGCGGCTTGACGCGGGGTCCGAGCCGTTGCTGCAAGACCTGCAGCGCGTCATCGCCGCGCGCCAGCGCATGGACGGTCAATCCTTCCGCCACCAGGCTCTCGACGATCGCCGCGCCGATGCCTTTCGAGGCGCCGGTGACAAGGGCAGTACGGTAATCCATGGTTGCTCTCCAAAGCCGCTATGATCAAAGCGCGCCGCGTTCGGCCACCGTCTTCAGAATGTCGACGAGGCCGGCCTCGCGTGCCGCCTTCAGTTCGCGCTGGCTGCGCTCTCCCACGGCTGCATCCGTCGAAGCCGTGATCGCGCGGATCGTCTCGCCGTCGAGCTTGGCATCGAGCAGCGTGTCCCAGATCGCCTGATAGGTCGGGCCATACTTGTGCAGGAAATCCTCGATGCCATCGGCGTTGAGGCTGTTGGAAATGAACGAGCCCTGCAGCGTCCATTTCGGCCCCGGCCCGTACATGAAGGCTCGATCCACGTCCTCGACGGAGGCGACGCCATCGCGCACCAGCGCGATCGCCTCGCGCCACATGGCGCCCATCAGGCGCAGGGCGATATGACCGGTCACTTCCCGGTTGAGCGTCACCGGCTTCTTGCCGATCGCCTCATAGAGGGCGCGTGCCCGGGCGATCGCCTGTGGATCGGTCGCCTTGCCGCCGACGATCTCGATCAGCGGCATCAGATGCGCCGGGTTGAAGGGATGACCGAGCACGATGCGGCCGGGCAGGCGGCATTCGGCCTGCATGTCGGACACCAGCAGCGCCGAGGAGGAGGACGCGATGATGACCTCGTCACCGACATGGTCTTCGATTTCGGCGAGCAGCCGGCGCTTGAGGGCCAGGTTTTCCGGGCCGTTCTCCTGCACGAAGCCGACGCCTTCGAGCGTCTCGGCGAGCGTCGGGAAAAGACGGAGCGCACCGGGCGCCGGCGAGGGGCCCTTCAGCGCGTCGAGGTCGGCCATGAGGGCGGGCAACACCTCGCTGAATGCCGTCTCGCGCCGATCCGTGGGATCGAACACGCGAACCGCATGGCCGGCATGGGCAAAGCATGCCGCCCAGCGCTGACCGATCACGCCGAAGCCGACAATGCCGATAGTCGGCCTTTCCATCAGCTGGCCTTCCTGCCATCAAGCGCGACGCGAAAAGCCTCGTTGAGGTCGTTCCATGGGATCAGGAGATCGAGCCAGGCGCCGATCCGGCCAGCGACCAGGATTGCCTCGTCGATCAGGGCATCGAAGGGATGGCCGTCGCCCATCGCCGCCTCGAGCCGGAAAAGCAGAGCCGGCGTTTCTTCCATGTGGCAGAAGTCGCGCAGGCGGGTGCCGGTCTTGTTGAGCACGAGCGCCGCCGTCTGCCGCCGCACGGCCTCCTCCCTGCCGCGCGCCGCGCGGATCCACCATAGCAGCTCGTGCAGCACGCGCGCTTCCGACTCCGCCGTGAAGACGGGACCGGCCGGGTGCATGATCGCGCGGGACGCGGTGACATTGCCGATATCGGCGGGACAAGCCGCCCACAACGCCTTGCGCGCGGCGATGATATCCTGCGGGAGCGGCGACGGCGCCGGCGGCTCGGATGCGCCGCCATCCGATCGGACCAGCGTGCCTTCCAGAATGCGTCGGCCCTGGTCCCGCTTCAGTGTCGCGGCGAGCTCGGCAATGCCTTCCACCGGCGCGTCAAGATGGCCGAGAACGGTGATCTCGGCATTCTCCGCCTGAAGCGGCGCGAAGGTGATTTCGAGGAACTGCCGCACCGGCCAGTAGATGAAGGCGCCGGCAGTCGCGGCAAGCACATGCGTCGCGCCCTCGACATCCTCCACGAAGGGCGCATGCCAGTAGATATGGCTGCCGGCGATCTTGGGCGTATGGAGTTGCAGGCGCATCGGCAGGGCCGAAAGCAAGGCACGGCGGGTGCGGTCGGCATTGCCGCTGAGCCGCAGCGGCCAGCTTTGCCCCTCGGCCGAGAAAATCAGGTCCATCTTATTTTCCCGGATTGAAGAACGAAACTGGCTTGAGGATCTGGTTGCGCATGTCGAGCAGATAGTCGGTCTCGATCACCTTGCGCCGGTAGGCCTGCCATTCCGGGTCGGCCTCCATGCGGTCGCGCCGCTCTTCCCGGTCGGCAAGGCTGTCATATTTCCACAGATGCACGGTGCGCGAGAGGTCGCCGATATGCGTCTGGAAGAAGCCGAAGGGCTCGCCCAGATAATGCCGCTGCATCGGCAGGCCGACCTCCTCGTAGAGAGTGAGGAAATGCGACAGCTTGTTCGGGCGAGCGGTATAAATGCGATGGTCGAAGATCATCTTTGGCACTCCTTCTGGCATCTGCTCCGGCGCCCCAGCGCCGGTCAACGTGATCTGTCTGCCTCTCGCGGTCGCCGGCTCAGCCGGCGCTTCGCACCGTCTCGGTTATCAGCCGGGCCGTGAGCGTCGGCGCCTCAATCTGCGCGACATGGCCGATGCCATCGAGAAGATGGACGCCGGCAAAGCCTGGCGCGCGGGCCGCATGGGCGACCGGGATGATGCGGTCGAGCCTGCCCCAGATGAGCCGCGTCGGGACGGCGAGTTCCGCGAGCGCGCTGCCAAGGTCGAAGCCTTGCGTGCCGTCGGGGAACAGGCTTTCGGCCATCGCAGCGAGCGTGTCGCGATTGCCGGTCTTTTCGATCTGCCGCAGCGCGGCCTGCGCGTAGCCGCCAGGCAAGGCCGAGGGGTCGCCGACCATGACCGCCAGCCACCGCTCCAGGGCCTGGACGGTTGTGGCGCGGGCGAGCCCGGCAAGGAAACCCGCATTGATCTCGGGGCCGAGCCCGCCGGGCGCCAGAAGCGTGACGGAGCGGACCGCCAAGCGGCCAAGCCGGGTGAGCGCCAGAGCCGCCGCGCCGCCGAGCGAATGGCCGACGAGATGGGCATTGCCCACGCCCATTTCCTCCAGCCGGTCGGAGAGGAGGAAAGCGATCTCTTCGATGCTGCTCGCCGTCGTGGCGGCTTCACTGCCGTGGCCGGGCAGGTCGAGGCTGATAGTCTCGATTCCCGACCCGAGCAGCGGAACGACCTGCCGCCACACGGAGCGATCCGCTCCGAAGCCATGGATGAAAACCATCGGCACGGCTTGTCTGGCCAACGCCGGCGCGGCAACAGACGATGTCCGGCCCGGGGCCGGCGTCCGTAGGACCGCGGCATCCTGTTCGTTCGTGCGAGCGGCAAGGGTGGCATCGATGTCGCGCTTCTTGATGCGTCCGCGCGGCCCGCTTCCCGAAATGGCGGCAAGGTCGAGCCCGGCCGCGGCGGCAAGCCGCCGGGCAAGCGGGCTGGCGATCGGGCGGTTGCCGGGCTGCCGGATGGAGGAAGAGGCTTCGTCAGCCACAAGCTCGCGCGGTTTGGCTGCCGTGGCGGCTGCTATAGCCGGCCCGGGCAAGGCTGGCTGGCCAGCCGTCGGCTTCTCGTCCGCGATCGTGCCGAGCACGGCGCCCACCGGCGCTTCCTGTCCTTCGGCGAAGAAGATGTCAGCCAGCCAGCCGTCGCGGTCGGCTTCGATTTCGGTCGCGGCCTTGGCCGTCTCGACGGTGACGACCAGATCGCCGGCCTTGACCGGATCGCCTGGCTTCACCGCCCAGGCGATCACGAGCACGGCTTCCATGTATTCGCCACCGGCGCTGTCGATCGTGATCGGATGGGTTGTCATCGCCGCCTCCGTCACTTCAGCGTCTGCAGCGCGGCAGTGCGGATCTTTTCGGCATTCGGCAGCATCGCCGTTTCCAGCGGTTCGGAGTAGGGGATCGGCATGTCCGGCAGGGTCACGCGTGCGACCGGCGCGTCGAGCTCGTCAAAGGCGTGGTCCATGATCGTTGCCGAGAGCTCGGCGGCATAGCCGCAGAAGCGCCAGCCTTCGTTGACCACCACGGCATGGTGCGTTTTCGAGATGGAGGCGACGATGGCGTCGACATCGAGCGGGCGCAGCGATCGCAGGTCGACGATTTCGGCCGAAACGCCGTCAGCGGCGAGGAGGTCGGCGGCCTTCAATGCCTCCACCACCATCTTGGAGGTGGCGAATATCGAAATGTCGCTGCCCTCGCGCATGGTCGCGGCCTTGCCGAGCGGCACCGTCACATCGCCATCCGGCACCTCGCCGCGAATGTTGTAGAGCAGCTTGTGCTCGAGGAAGACCACAGGCTGGTCGTCGCGGATCGCGGCCTTCAGCATGCCCTTGGCGTCGGCGGGCGTCGAAGGCGCGACGACCTTGATACCGGGTATGTGGGCAAGCATGGAATCGAGCGCCTTGGAGTGCTGCGCGCCGGCACCGGCGCCGCCGCCGCCTTGCGTGCGCAGCACGAAAGGCATCTTCACCTGGCCGTTCCAGATGTAGTTGTAGATCGAGGCCTGGTTGACCAGGGCATCGAGCGTCAGCGGTATGAAGTCCGCATACATGATTTCCAGCACCGGACGGGTGCCGGTCATGGCCGCGGTCACCGCCATGGCGGTCATCGCCTGTTCGGATATCGGCGTGTCGCGCACGCGCGTCTCGCCGAATTCCTCCATCAGCCCTTTCGTCACTTTGAAGACGCCGCCATAGCGGCCGATGTCCTCGCCGAAGAGGAAGACGGAAGGATCGGCCTGCATCTCTTCGCGCAGCGCCGCGTTGAGCGCCTCGGCGTACCGCATCATGGCCATGTCAGTGCGCCTCGCTGTAGGGATTGCAGGCTTCGTCGACGGAAAATTCCGGCAGGGGATCGGACAGGGCGGTCTCGAAGGCTTCGGCCACCTCGGCCTTGGCCGCCGCCTCGATGTCGGCGAGCTTAGTCTCGCCGACATCGCCAAGAAGTGCCTTGCGTGAAACCAGCAGCGGGTCGCGTGCCTTCCAGGCGGCGATGTCTTCCGGCTTCTGGTAGCCGCCCATGTCGGAGGTGGAAAAGCCTTCGATGCGATAGGTCTTGCATTCGACCATGCCGGGGCCTTCGCCGCGCCGGGCACGCTCGGTCATGGTTGACACGGCGCGGTAGACGGCGACGGCATCATTGCCGTCGACGATCTCGGCCGGCATCGCATAGCCGGCGGCGCGGATCGACAGATCCGCGACCGGCGACTGCACATCCGAGGGGACGGTCAGGCCGAACTGGTTGTGCTCGAGCACGAAGACGACAGGCAGCTTCCACAGCCCGGCCATGTTCATAGCCTCGTGGCAGATGCCGGTCTGGGCGGCGCCGTCGCCGAAGATACACATGGCGACGTTGCCGGTGCCGAGAATCTGCATAGAAAGCGCCATGCCGGTTGCCGCCGGGATGCCCGCGCCGACAATGGCATTGCCGCCGATCACGCCCTTTTCGGCATCGGCTATCAGCATGTGGCCGGCGCGTCCGCCGCAGGCGCCGGTGGCGCGGCCGAGGATTTCGGCGACCACGGGGCGCATGGCCATGCCCTTGCCGATATAGACCGCGTGGCCGCGATGGGTGGTGGCGACCTTGTCACTCGCCTCGAGCACCGCCGTTGCCGCGACACCGACGGCTTCCTGGCCGTCGCAGCGATGGATCGGACCGCGCGTGCGGCCTTCCTTGTGGAGCGCGCCAAGGCTCTCTTCCAGATGCCGCACCAGCAGCATCCGGCGATAGATTTCCAGGTGTTGTTCGACGGAAGGAGTGTTTTTCACTGATATCTCCGATCTCGTGTCGAAATTAAATACAAAAGTGTCGACACTTTGCAAGGGCTTCTGCAAGATGGGGACGAACAAATCTGGAAAACAGGATCAACAATGCGTTTGAAGGACAAGGCGGCGATCGTGACAGGCGCGGGAGCCGGCATCGGCGCCGCCGTGGCGGAACTGTTCGCAAAGGAGGGCGCGCGCGTTCTGGTCGTCGACCGGGACGGTGGCAAAGCACGGGAGGTTGCGCACGGAACGGGTCAGCTGGCGATGGAGGCCGATGTCTCGGACGAGAGTTCCGTCATGGCCATGGTGGCGCGCGCCCAGGAGGCGTTCGGGCGCATAGATGTGCTCGTCAACAATGCCGGCTACGGCATACGCGGCTCCGTCGTCACCACCGCGGCGCAAGACTGGGACGCGCTGATGGCCGTCAACCTCAAGGGCGTCTTTCTCTGCTCCAAATATGCCGTTCCGGTCATGGCCGCGGGCGGCGGCGGAGCGATCGTCAACACCGCCTCCAACGTCGCCCATGTCGGGATTGCCGACCGAGCGGCCTATGTCGCGTCGAAGGGGGGCGTCGCGGCGCTGACACGCGCCATGGCGCTCGACCACGCGGCGGAGAAGATTCGCGTCAATGCCGTGGCGCCCGGCACCACCTGGTCGAGTTATTTCGACAAGATTCTGGAAACCCATTCCGACCCCGAGGGCTTCGTCACGGCGTTGAATGCACGCGCGCCGATGAACCGCGTTGCCCAGCCCGTCGAGATCGCGCAGGCGATCCTGTGGCTTGCGAGCGACGAATCCTCCTTTGCGACCGGCTCGATCCTGACTGTCGACGGCGGCATGACGGCTTGGTGAGATGCGCGCCCGTCCGGCCCATGGCGGGCGTCACCGGCCGTTCGGAATGGAGCGCAGGGCGACGAGCATCGCATCGAGATCGGCGCATGGCACGCAGCCGAGCTTTGCGATGTCCTCGGTCACATCCACCGGCAGGCCGGAATTGGAGTCCTTCGGCACTTCGTTCAGCCGTCCGCCAATGAGCACCGGCAGGACAAGTCCGCGCGCCACCATCGCTGCCTTCACCGCCTGCGCGTAGCGAAGCGCCACGCCATTGTAGGTGCTGACGGCGATGGCGCTGGCCCCGGTCCCAGCCGCGTGGGCGACAAGCGCTTCGGGATCGACGGCCACGCCGGCATCGGCAATGGCAACGCCCAGGCCGGCCAGCGCCTGTTCGACGAGATACTTGCCGTGCTCGTGCACGTCGGTCGTACCTATGCAGACGATCAGGGGTTCTCGGCTTGCCAACGGTGTCTGCGTCGAAACCCAGCTTGCCGCCTTGTGGTTGAGCTCGCGGGCCCATTCGGCATGGATCAGTGGCGTGCGTCCGCGCCCGCTTGCCGCGCCGGGGCCGAAAAGGTCCTCCAGGCGCTTCGGTCCCATGCGGCGGATGGCGAGCATCAGCGCGGCCGGGTCTTCGGTATCCACCCCCTGCTCGGCCAGCCCCTTCATGACGGCGTCGGCAAAACGGCGTCCGCCTTCGACCAGCATTTCGGCCATTGCCTCCGCCTTGGTCCAATCGAAGACCGGGTCGTAGAAAGGGGCGTGTAGCGTCAGCCGGTGCGCGAAGGTCTGCGCGTCGATGATCTCGTCGACATCGGGAATCCGCTGGTTCTCGGTCACCGGCACGGGATTGATCGCATGACCGGACGGCCACCGCCCGACCGCCAGTATGTCGGCCAGGAGATAGCTTGCCAGGCTGGCGTAGTTGCCCGCCGGGGTCGACTGGTAGGAGACGGTGTTGCCGAAGATCATGGTGCCCGGCGTGTCGTTGACCCGCACCAGCGCGGCATGGAAGGCGGTGCGCGATAGCGGATCGCTGAAATGGTGGCCGTAGCAATGGGCGAGGCGCGCGCCGATCAGCTCCTCGACGATGTGCTTTTCGATCAGCACCATGCCCAGCGCGCAGGCCATGTCGATAAACAGCCCGGCAAATCCGTCGTCGAGATTGGAATGGACGAGGATCTCGGCATCCTGCGCGGCGATCAGGCCGAGCGCGGTGACGGTCGCCTCGGTGGTCGCCACATCGTCGTCCCAATAGGGCAGCCGGAAAGTGAAATACTGCCCCAGATTGCCGACCGCCGTCGCCCCGGCGGCGATGGCCGAGCGGGTGTTTTCCAGCGCGCCAGGCAGGCCGAGCATGAAGTCGCCGAAATGGGCGGCGGCCGGTGCGGCATTGGTGATGCGCGCAAAATCCTCGGGACCGGTGAGCACGATGCCGGTGCCGCGCGCCGCCTTGGCGCGCATGGCTTGCGGATAGCCCATCGACCAGTCGAGGGTGATGCCGAAACGGTCGACCGTCACCCCAGCCTCGCGGCATTGCCCGTGCACTTCCCCGATCGCCGCGATGGTGCGGTCGACGCTTCTGAAGCCGATATGGGCGTGCTGCATGACGCGCTTCTCGGCCGCTGCCTTGCGCTTCCAGGCGGCCTCCGAAGGCATGCCGGTTTCGGTGAGGAAGAGGCAACTGCCGAGCCGCCAGTCGCGCGCCATGGCGCGCCCTTCGGCGAGGAGGCCGGCGCCCGGCTTCAGGCGCGGATCGATGAGAGCGGCGGCGATTTCAGCGGTCATGATATTTGCTCTCGGCCCCGGCGATGAAACGGCGAAGGATGGCGGCAAAACCCTCGGGATCGGCGAGAGGATGAAAATGCGCGCCGGGAACAGTTACATGGTCGGCACCCGGTATTGCCCTGGCGATAGCCTGCGAAAGGGTGGGCGGCGTCAGGATATCGCCAGCGGCCGCGATCACCTGCACCGGGGCGGCGATGCGCGGCAGGTCGGCAAGGCGATCGTGGTCCAGCAGCATGCGCACGCGCGCCGCGGCGACGGCGAGTGGCGCCAGCGTATGCGGGGCGCTTGCGACCGCCGCGTCGAGTTGCCCGGCATGTGTCTCGAGGTAGGACGGTTCGTGGCACAGCACATGGCCAAGGCGCTGAAAGGTTTCGGCCATGCCGGCATCAAGCAGTTCGGCACGGGCGCCAAAGAGCGTGCGGAAACGGGCGTCGGCCCGCGCCCAGGAGCTGCTGATCGTATAGCTCAAGCCGATCTCGGCATGATCGAGCGCCAGCACCTGCGCGATGGCGCCACCGGTCGAATGCCCAACAATATGAGCGGGACCGCCCGTCCGAGCCAGCAGGCCGGCAATGTCGCTGGCGATCAGCGGAATGGAATAGCGGCTGTTCGGGCGATCGCTGCGACCCGCGCCGCGATGGTCGGTGACGATGATGCAATGGTGGGCCTCGAGCAGCCGAACGACGCCGGCCCAGAACCTCCCATCCCCGCCGAGCCCGGGGATGAGGATCAGGCGCGGGCCATGGCTGCCTGATATCTCGTAGTGGATGCGGCAACCATCGGCGGCGGCGAAAAAGGGCATCAGTGATGGCCTTCCTGGTCGAGCAATTCGCGAAGGGCCGCGACGAGGCTGAGCGCGGTGAGCGCCGAAGTCTTGGGATTGTCGGGCGAGGGCGCGTTGACGAGATGGAAGGAGGCGGCGCCGGCGGCACTCTCGACTTCGATTTCGTGGGTGTTGCCGGAAGCCGCCGGATCGGCAATCACGCGCACCGTCACCTTGTCGGCGCCCGCCGCCAGCGCCACGGCGAAAGCGGCATTGAGGTTTTTTGGATAGCGCCTTGCCGCCTCAGCGGGCGTGCCCTCGAAGAGGGTTACGGCGCCATTGTCGGCAGAATGGCCGGCGGAAGCCAGCTCCGCCGTCCAGGCGGCCGGCGGCTTGCGCGAGGTATAGCGGACGCGGGCATCGGGAAGTACCGCTATCGCCCGCAAATAGTCGAGGCCTCCCAGGGCGCCCGACGGCAGGGCCAGGCGCGCGCCTCCGATGCGCGCGGCATCAGTCAGCCGGGCGGCAAGCGCCGGATCGGACAGCGCGCCGACCGAAGCGATGATGGCCGGGATGCCGGCTTCAAGAAGCGCGGGCACGCAGGCGGCCACCGCTTGCTGGCTTGCCGCCTCCACCACCGCCGTGGGGCGTGCGTCGATCAATGCGTCAAGCCGCGTCACCGCGCTGACATGTGCCGGCAATGCGCGGCTGGCGCCTTCGCGCAACAGTACCACCCAGCGAACCGCATCCGGCGGGAAGGCGCGGACGATCTCGTGCGCGATCGCACCGTAGCCGATGAGGCCAATCGTCAGCATCCGGGCCTGCTTCAGGAGGTCTGTTTCGTGGGATCGAACTTGTCGGCGAGATCAGCCCCGAACACCGTCTTGCGCTCGATCTCCAGCACGTTTTCCGGACGCGGAAAGTTGGACGGCACGCGGTCGCCTGGCTTGCGCGGTTTGCCGATCAGGCGGAAGAAGTCCTCCAGACCATTGGGCACGATCAGCCAGATCCAGCGCAGCCGCGTCTCGCCATCGTTGATGAACATGTGCCTGACATTTTTCGGCAGGAACACCACGCTGTCCGGAGTCAGCGGATATTCCTTGCCGTCGATGACGGCACGGCCATGACCTTCGATGACATAGACCGTCTCCTCGTTTCGGTCATGCGTGTGCTCGCGCACATAGCCGCCGGGCGCGACCGATTGAGTGCCCAGTGCGAAGGGGTGCTCCATGCCGACGATATGCGGCGCCAACGCCACGTCGATATGGCCGTTTGCCGGTACCGGCTGCCAGTAGCTTTCGCGGGTTTCGGATCCGGAAACATGGATGCCGGACGGAGCGGCTGGGAGGCGGGTATCGTCCATGGTTTCTGCCTGTCGAAAGAGCTGCGGGATCATGCCGGGGACGCTGGCAACCCCTGGGAAGCTACAATGCAAAAAGTGTCGACACAAGAGTAGACAGATCTAATTTCCTGTTCCTATAGTGACACGGCTATGAAAAGCAGGGGAACGCCAGTGGACGAATTCGACGTTCTGGTCATCGGTTCGGGCTCGGCGGCTTGCTCAGCGGCCCTGAGGGCCGCCAAAGGCGGTCTCAAAGTGCTGGTCATCGAGAAGACCGAATGGTTGGGCGGTACATCGGCCATGTCCGGAGCCGGTGTATGGATACCGGCCAATCATGTCGCGGCCGAAGCCGGCATCGCCGACAGCCGCGAGGATGCGCTCGCCTATCTGCGCGCCGTCGCGCCCGAAGGGTGGGAGCGGAAGGAAGACGCGCTCTGGACTGCCTTCGCCCAGGCGGCGCCGGATATGCTGCGCTTCCTCTCCGGCAACACGCCGCTCGACTTCCGCCTGATCAACGAGCCCGACCCTTTTGCCGAGGCGCCGGGTGGCAAGCTTTACGGCCGCATGCTCTCGCCCAGACCGGTCAGCCGCCGCATCCTGGGCAGGTTCGCATCCAGCCTGCGCCGCTCCACCTTGCCGCACAGTTTCACCTACCAGGAGATCGTCGACCTGGATCTCTATCATCACCCGATCCGCGCAGGGTTCAAACTCTGGCCGAAGCTTCTTTGGCGATGGCTGACCAATTCCGGGGGGCAAGGCACGGCACTGATGACTGGGCTGATCAGGGGCTGCCTTGATGCCGGCGTCACCTTCAAGCTGGGAACGCGCGCCATCACCCTGCTGCAGGATCTGGACTCACGTATTACCGGCGCGGAGGTGGAAAACGAGGGTCAACGAAAGAAGATTGTCGCGCGCAGAGGCGTCGTGATCGCCACGGGTGGCTTCGAATGGGACAACGAAATGCGCAAGCGCCATTTCCCCGGTGCATTCGACCGGATCGGTAGTCCGCGCGGCAACGAGGGCGACGGCCAGAAACTTGCGGCGTCCGTCGGCGCGCAACTGGACCATATGGACCAGGCGAACGTCTATCCCTGCCTGCCGACGCGCTACCAGGGACAACCCCACGGTCTGCCGATGACATTCCAGGCCGAGCCCCATTCGATCGTGGTCGACCGTCACGCAAAGCGCTTTATCAGTGAAAACGCCTTCAATATCGGCGAGGCGATCGATGCACGCGGACCCGACGGCGCGCCCATCCATCTGCCTTGCTACCTCGTGGGCGATCATCGTTTCCCGCGGACCTCGTTGCCGTTCCGCTGGTACGCCTCCTATGAGCGGGGCTGGGTGAAGAAGGCGGATACGATTGCCGGCCTTGCCGCAAAACTCGGACTGCCGCCGGCAGCGCTCGAGGAGACGATTGCCCGCTGGAATGGCTTCTGCGCCAAGGGGCACGATGCGGATTTCCAACGCGGCGAGAACGGTTGGGAGGCATACAAGGCGCATGGCCCGGAGAACCGTCTGAAGCCGATAGACAAGCCTCCCTATGTCGGCATGACGATCAATCGCTCTATTCTTGGCACCAAGGGCGGCGCCCGCACCAACGAGCGGGCGCAGGTGGTGAGACCGGACGGCTCGATCATTCCCGGCCTCTACGCGGCAGGGCTTGCGATGGCCAACCCCATCGGCACGCGCGCCGTAGGGGCCGGCACCACGCTCGGCCCCAACCTGACCTGGGGCTTCATCGCGGCCGAGACGATCCTGCATCAGAACAGGTGATCGCGCACGGAAAAGGACGAAGACCTCGGACCGTCGTCCTTTAAAAACAACAAAGATCAGTGTTTGCCACACGTCCTGCGGGCTCGCCGTGACCATCGACCATGGCGCTTCACAGCCGTATCGGGACGAAATGAGAGGAATTGCCACAGCCAAGGACGAGTGCACTGCACTGAGACCTGCAACGAGGATTTCCCCGCCCGGTCGAAGACGCCCCCCTGGACTTATGTGCATCATGCCCAGAGCGCTGACGACCTGATGCCCCTCTTTTTCCGTGATTTCGATTGGGCATGCGGCGTCATGGAGTTTGTCTCAGACTTCCTGCCAGAGATCCTCCAGGAGTGCGCGGTCATAGCCGCCGCTTGCCCGCAGAAGCTGGCGCGAATAGGCGTGCTGGAACTTCCCTTGTGCCAAATCGGAACTAGTCCCGGTTTCCAGGATACGTCCACCGTTCATCACCGCGATCCGGTCGCACATGTAGGCGATGACCGCCAGATTGTGGCTTACCATGATGGTCGTGAAGCCGCGTTCCCGCCGCAGCCGCCGCAACAGGTTGAGCACCTCCGCCTGCACTGAGACGTCAAGTGCGGACGTCGGCTCGTCAAGGAGAAGCACCCGGGGTTCCAGAATGATCGCGCGGGCGATCGCTACCCTCTGGCGCTGTCCTCCGGAAAGCTGATGCGGGAAGCGGAAACGATGCTCTGGCTTCAGCCCGACATCGGCCAGTGCACGTTCAACCCGTTGCTCGATGTCCGGTAGGGAGTGGATGCGGGCTGGCTCCGACAGCACCTTGTCGATCGTATGTCGAGGGTGCAGCGATCCATAAGGATCCTGGAACACCATCTGCACGAGGCGACGCTGCGCATGGCTGCGGGAAGGCCGCGCCTCCGTGCCGTCAATACTGACCGCACCGGCATAGGCGTCGATCAAGCCGGCGACGGCATTCAGCACGGTCGACTTGCCCGATCCGGATTCGCCCACCAAGCCGAATGCTTCGCCATGAGCGACATCGAACGACACGTTGCGCACGGCGGCCAGCCGCCTTGCGCCCTTGCCGAAGCTGACGCAAAGGTCGGAAATCCGGATCATCGGCTCGCTCATTTCGCCCAACCGGCATCGCGCTGCAGGACGGGCAGTTCCGCCCGGTCGTCGCCGAGGCGCGGCACTGAAGCCATCAGGCCACGCGCGTAGGGGTGCTGGACCTTGTCGAGATCGCTCGCCTTCACGGTCTCGATCACCTTGCCGGCATACATGATCATCACCCGGTCGCAGAAGGCAGAGACCATACCAAGGTCATGGCTGATCAGGATCAGGCTCATGCCGCGTTCACGGACAAGGTCGTCCAGTATGGCGAGGACCTGAAGCTGTACCGTCATATCGAGAGCGGATGTCGGTTCATCGGCAATGAGCAATTGCGGTTCCGGGACGAGCATCATGGCGATCATGACGCGTTGTCCCATGCCGCCGGAAAGCTGATGTGGATAGAGGTGATAGACCGTTTCCGGATCGCGGATCTTCACCGCTTTCAGCGCCTCGATCGCGCTTTCGCGGGCTTGACGGCGGTTGTTGGCGACATGCAGGCGGTAGGATTCCTCGATCTGGTGCCCGACCTTCATGACAGGATTGAGCGAGAATTTCGGATCCTGCAGCACCATCGAGATGCGCTTGCCGCGGATATGGGGCATTTCGGCTTCGGGCAGCTTCAGGAGATCCTGTCCCATGAACGACAGCCTGTCGGCACTCACTCGTCCAGGGGGTGGCACCAGCCGCAAGATCGAGCGCCCGGTCAGGGATTTGCCGGAGCCGGATTCACCGACGATGCCCAATCTTTCACGTCCAACCGTGAAGCTGACGCCGCGCACCACGTCGACGTCCCCGTGATGGGACGGGAAGGTGACGCGCAGGTTCTCGACGTCCAGGACCGGCGCGCTCATGTCCGCTTCGGGTCCAGCACGTCGCGCAAGCCGTCACCGAGCAGGTTGAACCCCAGGCTGACGATGAAGATCGCAATGCCTGGAATGGTCGCCACCCACCATTGGTCGAGCAGATAGTCACGTCCCGTTGAGATCATCGCGCCCCATTCCGCCGTCGGCGGCTGCGCTCCCAATCCGAGGAAGCCCAGGCCAGCGGCGGTCAGGATGATGCCCGCCATGTCGAGCGTCATGCGCACGATGACCGATGCGGCGCAAAGTGGCACCATGTGATGCCAGATGATGCGGAAGGCCGAGGCGCCCTGCAATCTCGCCGCCTTGACGAAATCGGTGTTGCGCGCGGTGATCGTCTCGGCGCGGGCAATGCGCGCGTAAGGCGGCCATGAGGTCAGCGCGATGGCGATGATGGCGCTTTCCAGGCCGGGCCTGATCGCTGCGACGAAGGCCAGCGCCAGGATGAGCCGCGGGAAGGCGAGGAAGATATCGGTGATGCGCATCAGCACGACGTCGACAGCGCCGCCGAGATAGCCCGACACCGTGCCGATCAGAAGCCCAATCGGCACGACGATGATGACCACCATGAGGACGATGGTGAGGGTGATGCGCGCGCCATGGGCGACGCGCGAGAAGATGTCACGGCCGAGTTCGTCGGTCCCGAACCAGTGCTCGGACCCGGGCGGCTGGAGCCTTGTGGCAAGCGATTGCAAGGTCGGCGACTGCAAGGGCAGCGCCGGGGCGAGGACCGCGACCAGAATCAGCAGCGTGACAATCGCAAGGCCGATCATCGCCAGCGGGTTGAGGCGAAAGGCCAGCCAGTTGCGATACCAGTGACCGATGGAGGCCTGACGCCGCGAGTGCGGCGTGTCGGTGAGCAGCCATTCGCGTGCCGTCATGCGCGCGCCCTCATGTTCGCGCCCTCGGGTCGAGAAGCCGGTAGAGCAGGTCGCAGAATACATTGAGGCAAACGAAGATCGCGCCGATCAGCATGGTGCCGCCGAGCACGGCGTTCATGTCGGCGTTGAACAGCGAGCGGGTGATGTAGAGACCGAGCCCCGGCCATGCGAACACCGTCTCGGTCAGCACCGCTCCTTCGAGCAAGGACGCGTAGCTCAGCGCGACGACCGTAATCAGCGGCACGACGATGTTGCCAAGCGCGTGGCGCCAGATCACACGACGTTCCGGCATGCCTTTCGCGCGCGCCGTCAGGATGTATTCCTGGCTGAGCTGGGCCAGCATGAAGCTTCGCGTCATGCGCGAAACGTAGGCGAGGGTCAGGTAACCGAGCAGGCTCGCCGGCAGCACCAGATGCGAGAGCGCATTGGCGAACACATCCCAGTCACCGGACATCGCGCTGTCGATGGTAATGAGCCCGGTGACCGGCTCGACCAGGCCATCGTAGCCGATGTCCAGCCTGCCCGGTCCAGCGACGAGGCCGAGCCAGGCGTAGAGGACAAGGAGGCCGACAAGGCCCATCCAGAAGATCGGGATCGAGTAGCCGACGAGGCCGACGACGCGCGTGACGTGATCGATCCATCGACCGTGATGGGTGGCGGCAACGACACCGAGTGGAATACCGACGACGACGCCGATCAGCGTTGCCGCGGTGGCGAGCTCGAGCGTCGCGGGAAAGAATTGCGCCAGGTCATAGAGCACCGGACGCGACGTCATCGCCGAGGTGCCGAAATCGCCCTGCACGACCTTGAGGAGGTATATCCAGAATTGCTGATAGATTGGCAGGTCGATGCCGAGTTCTTGTCTGGCTCGCGCATAGGTCTCGGGCAGCGCGCGGTCGCCGACGATGGCAAGGACCGGGTCTATCGGGACCACGCGCCCGATGATGAAGGTTATGAAGATCAGCCCGAGCAGGGTAAGGGCCAGGATGCCGGCAAAGCGGACAAGTTCGTAAGCGAATTCGGTGACGCGCGGTTGCCAGCTGGCAACCGCGCGTCCCGTCGAAGTCATGTCGCTGGCCATCGGCTATGCGATCCCGAACGCTTATTTGGTCACGTCATAGTAGAATACCAGGTCGGCGTTCGGTCCCGAGAAAAAGCCCTTCACATTCTTGCGCATGACCGTCTGTTCGCTTTCCTGGAACATATTGATGAACGGGCCGGATTTCTGCAGCTTGGTCTGCAGGTCAAGATACATCGCCTTGCGTTTTTCGATGTCGCCTTCCTGAAGTGCCGCACGCGTCTCCTTGGAGATATCCGGGATATCCCAGCTGTTGCGCCAGGCAAGCGGCTTCGAGGTCGAGGCATCGCTGTTATCGGGGTTGTTGGCGAAGCTGTCGGCGTTCGCGTTCGGATCGAGATAATCCGGTCCCCAGTACATGTAGATCATGTCATGCTGGCGAGCCCGATACTTGGTCAGCACCTGCTTGATCTCGGCGGCGTTGATCGTGACCTTCACGCCGGCTTGCGCGAACGTCGACTGGATCGATTGGGCGATGCCGGTGAAAGGCTGGGTGTTACCGGCGTCGAGCCCGATCTCGAAGCCGTTCGGGTAGCCCGCTTCGGCAAGCAGTGCTTTCGCCTTGGCAGGATCGAGCTTGTAGGGATTGTCTTCCAGCGAGGCGTAGAAGCCGGCGGGCCAGAAGGATTGATGCACGAGCTGCTGGCCTTTCAGGAACGAGTCCGCCATGCCTTGGTAGTCGATAAGCCAGCGCAGCGCTTCCTGGACCTTCGGGTTCCTCAGGGCCTCCACCTTCTGACTAAGGCCGAGATAGTAGATCGTTGCCTTGGGGAAGGTGCCGACCACCAGGTCGGTGTTGCCTTCAATGCCCTTGATCTGGTCGGGTGTCAGGTTGCGCGCGATGTCGATGTCGCCCTTTTCTATGAGCAGACGCTGGGTGGCGCCTTCGGGCACATGCCTGATGATGACACGTTCCATCTTGGGCGCGCCAAGGCGAAAGCCGGGATTGGCCTCGAGTACCACGGACTCGTTTGCCTTCCAGGAACGCATCTTGTAGGCGCCCGAGCCGGCGGAGTTGGTCTTCAGCCAGGCATGGCCGAGATCTCCGTCCTTTTCATGCGCCATCGCCTCCTTCTTGTCGACGATCGATGAGGTCACCGTGCTCATGAGGTTGAGGACATAGGTCGGCGCGTATTTTTCCGAGACAGTGATGCTCACGGTCGACGCGTCGACTGCCTTGACCATGTCCTTGACGTTGTCGGTGGTCCAGCCGAGGCCCTGAAACAGATAGGCGGGTGTCAGGTTGAGCAGAATGACACGTTGCAGCGAGAATGCGACGTCCTCGGCGGTCACCGGGTTGCCGGAATGAAACTTCAAATTCGATTTCAGTTTGAAGGTGAAGGTCTTGCCGTCATCGCTGACCAAATAGCTTTCGGCCACTTTTGGCACCAGCTTTTTCATGTCGCCAATCTCGAGGCCCATCAGGCGGTCATAGACATTCACCGCGATTTCGGAATTCGATAGCTCGTAGATCTCGGCTGGATCCATCGTCACGATATCGTCGATGGCCTTGGCCACCACCAGCGTGTTGGCGGGCGTATCGGCAAGCGCGGGCACCGACAGCATCGCAGCCGCGAGGCAGAGTCCCAGGAACATGCGTCTCATTGTTGTCTCCCATTCTTCGTTGATGGCGGATGGCTTGGCTCAACCCCCTTGGCTGAGCCGCACCCCGGGACGCAGGTTCTTGTAGACGACCTGATCGTTCCGGCAGAAATTCGCTCCAGGAGCCTCGACCATGATGATTTCCTGGGCGATCGGTTCGAAATCGGCGCGGAAATGGATGGTGCTCTTGACCGCGATGACAGCCTGTTCGGTTGGCTCGATGCCGACGGCGCGCAACAGGCCCTGATCAAGGCATTGGTAGCGGATGCTGCAGACCGCGACCTGGACATTCGACTTTTCGTCAAGGATGCGCAGGCGCGCCATGAGCCCGAGCGACACGGTGACGCCGCCAAGGATGGCGCCGTGACAAGTGAAGGTTCCGTTGGAAAGCGCTTCGACACGCACCGTTGCTGCGAAGGGTTCCGGATCGTAGCCGAAGCGGCCGCCAATCACGAGATCGATCTCGGCTCCGACGCCGGCATCGTGCGCCGCTTGTGCCGCTTCGGGGTCCCACAACAGCCCGAGCGCGCTGTCACGTAGGCCGGCGTCGACCATGGCGCGCAACAATCCCACAGTATCGGATGTGCCGCCGGCCCCTGGATTGTCCTGAACGTCGGCGAGCACGATCGGCGTGCCCTTGCGGCCATGCACGGCCGCGTAGCCGGCTGCCGCCGCGGGGCTGAGCATGGGAGCTTCGAACACGGGCTCGGCCGCAAGCAGCCGGCCGAAATGCTCGTCGGCGGCGGCCGTCACCGCGGCCTCACCGGTTCCGTAGGCAACGATCGCCGGCCCACATTCGGCAATGTCGGCCGGCGGAAAGCCCATGGCGAGGTCGACATTCAGGACGCCACCGGCCGGCGCGTCCGGCAGGCCGGCGTAAAGGCCCCGGCAAGGTTCAAGATCAGTGCATTGTGCCGCGAGCGGCACAAGAAAAGGCGCTTTGCGAAATGCCTTGAGAAACGGTTTGCCGTGCTGGATCCGCTGCCGCAGGAGCGCATAGGTGCGCTGGCCGGTTTCCACCATGTCGATATGCGGATAGGTCCGGTACAGCGCGATCGCGTCCGACAGTTCGACCATCGCGGCGGTGACATTGGCGTGCAGGTCGAGGCTTGCGACGATCGGAAGATCGGGCCCGGTAATGGCCCGGATGCGGCGCAAGAGCTCGCCTTCACCATCCTCATGGGATTCGACGACCATCGCGCCATGGAGGTCGAGATAAACGGCGTCCAGGCTGCCGGCTCGCGCAATGCCCTCGCAGATCATCGTCGATACGCGGTCGAACGCGTCGTCGGTGACGAAGCCGCAGGGCTCGGCGGAGGCCCAGACGAGCGGCAGGAAGTCACACGTATCGCGCGCGGCGCGGATGAAGCCGCCAATCGGGATGGCCAGCGGCGAGAAGACATCGAGAATAGCATCACCGGTCGTCATTTCGGGCCAGCCATCGGCACGAACGAAGTCGCCGTAAGACGCGCCGAATGGTGCGAACGTGTTGGTTTCGTGCTGCAATCCGGCGATGGCGATGCGCGGTCGCGCGGTCATGGTGAGTGATACCCTTCCAGTCGAGGTCAGTTGCTGATCGGACGGTATCGAATGCGTGTGCGCCGCACAATTTCGCTAGTCGGCGCAATTCGCTCGCTCACACTCGCTCAAACAAGCGAAGGGTCGCGGGAAGACTGGAATAGGCGATTAGTATTCCATGGCGCGCAGCACGGTGTCGTGCGCATCGACATGGTTGTCCAGCCGTTTGGCGATCTCGTCGCTGATCTCGCCGCTGCCAACCGGGTAAAGCCCGCAAGCCGAGATCATCCTGCGCAAATCAGGAGCGATGCCGCAATATTCATAGACGACACGCGACGCGAAAGGCTGGCGTCCAGGCCCGCTTGATACCGAGACGAAGACACCGGACAGAATCCGCGGGGTTGGAGAATAGGATGGATAGAATGCCACCATCGACAGGGTTTGATGGATGCCGATAGTCTGGTGCAGCACATAGAGGCGATCATTCGTATGCAATACATCGCCATTGTATTTGTGCAGGGAACGCAGTTTTTTGTAAGGGTCGTTTCTGTCGACTATCCGCTCCAGTGTCTTGTCGAAGAAGAGCCCGTGCTTCTCATGGATGCGCGAAATGGATTTGAGAATCTGCCCCGGATGGGCAGGCGACAGATAATAGGAATGGTAGTAGCCCACATAACGCTCGATCCTGCGGCGCGCATCGGGATTGGCTTCGTTTATCCGCTCCAGGAAAGATCCCAGCAGCAATTGACCCGAGATGCCGTGACCGCCCGGCGCTTGACGCCTCGACGATGTCGCCAAGCCGCTGCCGTAGCCGTCGATATCCAGATAGCCGCAGATGCGGACGAGATTGTTTGCCGAGGGAAACGAGGACCCCGACAGGTATTTGTTGAATTGCTGGCGGTTTATTCCAAGATCGCGGCAGACCTTCGAGATCGATTTATGGCGTGCACAGGCTTCGCGAAGCCTCGCGGAGAAGAGATCCTGATTCTGCCAGATGTTCATCGATTTCTTCGGTTTGGTTCTGTTAGGTCTGGGTCGCCCTGTTCGATCTCTTGATGCTCATTCTCGCCATTCCGGCGCCTGCTTTCAATAGCGGATCCGACCCCTCGTCAGCTGTGCCTCGCAGCGCTCACGGATCGCACACATTCAGATCATAGCGCAGGTAATCCATGCGCTTGGCCACCTTGTCGTAGAGGCGCTGGGCCGCATGGTTGTCCGACTGGGTCATCCAGAAGATCTTGAACCAGCCGGCATCCAACCCGAGCTGCCGAAGGTGGGCGATCATCGCCTGGGCTATGCCCTGGCCGCGGCTCTCGGCGACCACATAGATGTCCTGCAGGTAGCAGGCGTCGCCATTGCTCCAGGTGAAGGGGAAGGCGAGGAAGAGCGTGAAGCCTGTGGGTACGTCTTGCGCGTCCACCGCGACAATGCAGCGAAGGCCTGAGGCGGGGTCCATGATCCGGCCCCAGTTGCGCTCGCCCATGGCATGATTGCCGGGCTCGCCCGGCGCGAGCGAGACGAAGTCACGCCACATGTTCAGGAAGGCCGCGCGATCTTCGGCCTGTGCGGGCCGCACGGATATGGCGCTGACGGTCATCATGTACCTTCCTGATTTTTCTCGCGCGCCGTGCGCGCTTGCTCTGAACATGCCCGAGGCGCATCGCCAACAATGTTCCCGGTCAGCACGCGTGCGGTTCCCGAAAGAACCACGTCGCCATTGCCTCGTTGCAACTCGACAACCAGGTCCGCTGTCTGCCCACCGCTCCCTCCCGCCAGGACATCGATGGATCTGCAATGAGCAGTCAACACGTCGCCCGGCCACACGGGGCTGCGGAAGCGAACCGTATAGCGGCGGACACTGCCAGGCCCGAACCACTTCGTCAGCGCGGAGGCCAACAATCCGGCGGACAGCATGCCGTGCGCCATGACGTCTGGCAGTCCGGCTTTTGCCGCGAACTCATGGTCGTGGTGCAGTGGATTGAAATCACCCGACGCGCCCGCATAGCGAACAAGGTCGCTGCGTGTCAGCGGGCCGTAGACGACGGGTTCGCGCGGCCGGAGCGTCACGCCTGCTCTCCTGCCTTTTCGATCGCCGCTTTTTCGATCGTTGTCATGGTCTCACGACAAACCAGATTGCCGGTTGCCGCGGACATGAATTCGACCTCGGTCGTTATCACCCGCATCGACCCGCCGCGGCGTCCCGTCTTGGTCTCGTCGCTCATCATGCGAGCACGACAGCGAAGCCGGTCGCCGGATCTCATCGGCTCGAAATACTCGTAATCCTGTTCGCCGTGGACCGTTCGCGAGCGATCGAGGCCGAGCATGCTGGTGATCAGTCTCTCCACGAAATCCGCCGAGGCGACCACGGGAAAGGTCGGCGGGGCAATGTCGGCATTCTCCGAATGGACATCCTGTACCGCGCGCGCGAACTCGCGGACCTTGCCGGCCTCGACAACGAAATCCCATTCTTCCAGAATATCGCCGGCCACGATCATGTCATGCCTTCCCGCAAGGCCCTGTTGCGGCGGGTGAGCAGCAAGAGCGCCGCCAGCGCCAGAATATTGAAGGCAATCAGCAGCGTCGCAACGGCCGTAATCGTTGGATTGATCTGTATGACCAACTCGTTGAACATTCGTTTCGGGATGGTCATGTGGGTTCCCGCGATGAACAGCGTCACCACCACCTCGTCGAAGCTCATGACGAAGGAGAATATCCACGCCGCCGCCGCCGAAGGCGCCATGTTCGGCAGCACGACCCGCGTCAGGATCTGAAGCTGCGAGGCGCCGAGCGTTGCCGCCACCTGCTCGATGCGGACATCGAAGCTCCTGAACGCCGCCTGCATGATCAGAATGACGTAAGGCACCGCCAGGATCGTATGGCCGAGCACGAGGCCGAAGAACGTGCCGAGCAGGCCGATCCGCGCGAAGAAGATGTAGAGCGAGACCGCCGTGATGATGGAGGGCAGGATCATCGGCGCCATGAAGTTCGCCTCGAGAAGGCGCTTGCCCCGGAAATCGCCGCGTACCAGGACATAGGCAGCGAGCGTTCCGCAGACGAGCGCTATGCTGCTGGAAAGCGTGGCGAGAACGAGCGAATTCGTACCCGCCTCGATCCAGACCGGATTGCCGAACAGGCTCTCATACCAGCGCAGCGACAGCGCCGCCGGCGGAAACTCCAGCGATTTCGCGTCCGAAAAAGACATCGGCGCAACGATCAGCACAGGCAGGCAAAGGAACATCAGGACGGCCGATCCGACAACGCCAAGCCAGAGATCGGAGAAGGAAGTACGCTTCATGCCTGACCTCGCTCGCGAAGCCATTGGTAGACGGCATAGAGCGAAAGCGTGATCGTCATCAGCACCACCGAGATCACCGCCGCGATTTCCCATTGCGCGAAGCGATTGATGAGCAGGTCCATCATGTTGGAGATCAATGGAAAACGACCGCCGCCGAGAACCGCCGGCGTGATGTAGAAGCCGAGGCTGAGAATGAAGATGAGAATGGCGGAAGCGGCAAGCGCCTGAAGCGTCTGCGGGAAGAAAATCTGCCAGAAGATCCGCGTGCGGCTGGCACCGAGCGTTTCGGCCACCTGCATGAGCCGCCCGTCGACCTTGATCATCGCCGCATAGAGCGGCAGGACGAGGAAAGGCAGCAGCACGTTCGCCATGCCGATCAGGATGCCGATCTCATTGTAGAGGAATTCGACGGGGCCGGTGGTCAGCCCGAGGCTGAGCAACGTCTTGTTGACGAGCCCTCCATTGCCGAGGATCACGATCCAGGCATAGGTGCGCACCAGGATCGAGACCCAGAAGGTCATGACGACGGTGCCGAGCACAAGCATGCGCAGGCGAGGCCGCAGCCTGGTTGTCCAATAGGCGAGGGGATAGCCGAGCAGTACCGTGACGATCGTCACCTCCAGCGCCACGACGAGCGTGCGCCAGATGACATGGGAATAGACGTTCGACTGCGCGAAATCACGATAGAACTGGGTGGTCAGCGTGCCGGTCTTCGAATCGTCGATGCTCCAGTAGGCGGTGTTCAGCAACGGAAGATCGAAGACCGCCAGGATGAGCAGCGCCATCGGTGCCAGGAGCACGACGAGATCGAGTTTCGAGCGGAAAGACGAGCGCAAGGGCGCGGCGACCTTTCGGGTCGTCGCGTCCTCGAGGGCGATGGAAGCATCGGACATGGATGACTTCGCGGCGGTCTTCGTCACTGCGCCAACTTGAACTCGTTCCAGCGTTTCTCGACCTCGGCGGCGTGGTCGAACCACCATTGGCCATTGATCAGCCACTGGACCTTCTTGTTCTCGGCGGATGTCGGGAAGGTCTTGAGCACTTCAGGTGTCACGATCTTCTCGAGCTGCGGGCTTGGACCGGGATAGGGCAAGAAGTCGAGTATGCACTTCTGTACCTCGGCGTTGCTCTGCACCTTCATCCAGGCGTAGAGCATGTCGCGCTGTTCGTCCGAGATGCCCTTGGCCACCATCCACCACGAGATGTCGAGCATGCCCTGATTGTAGGTCGACTCCACGCCTTCCTGACCGAGCACGCGGCCCGACCATGCGATTGCGTACTGGACCTCGTTGTCCTTCAGCAACTGGGCTGGCTGTGCGCCCGACTGCCACCAGATCGTATCCTTCTTGATCCGCTCCAGGGTCTTGAAGGCGCGATCGAGGTCGACACCCTTTTGCACCTCCTCGGGCGTCATGCCATCGCCCATGGCCGCAAAGGCAAGAACGAATTCGGGATAGTCCGGCAGCGCCCGCTTGCCGGGGAATTTTTCCGTGTCGAAGAAGTCGACGAAGTTCTGCGGTGCCTTGGCGTCCTTGCGCCAGGCCATGATCGTGGAATAGTAGCTGGCCCCGAAGCCGTTGGCATTCTTCGCTTCGTCGAACATGGGCTCGGGATTGAGCTTCGCCCAGTCGATAGGCTCGAGCAGGCCCTCGGCGGCCAGCCGGTACATGTCGCCGGTCGAGCCGTCGGTCACCGTGTTGGTGATGACGCCGGATTTCGCCTGCGCGGCGATCTTTGCATAACCGCCGGGAGTCTCGGTGATCACCTTGATGTTGGCGTCCTTGAGAAGCGGGCCGTTGACGCATTTGTCGAGCGCATCGCCATACTCGCCGCCAGAATTCATGATGTGAAGTTCCCTGGTCTGCGCCATGGACTGCGTCGAGGCGATCAACGCGATGGCACAAACAAGTGAGATGTTCCCCAGTAGTTTTTTCATTTTCATCACCTTTGTTCCGGTTGGATCGACAGAGATGGAATGAGATCGAGCCGCTCTGTCACGGCGACTTCTATTGCGCTGCGACACCTCCCGTGCCCTCAGGCAATATCCAGACGCTCGCCGGATCCCATGAGAGCCACACCTTGGACCCTTCGGGCTTCGGTCCGCGCGAACCCGCCAGGCTTGCCTTCATGCGGCGCCCATTATCGAGTTCGACGTCGTAACGGACGGTCTCGCCGAGGAAGACGACGTCCCTGACCGTACCGTTGATGAAACCGCTGTCATTGTCGGCGCGGATGTCTTCCGGACGGATCATGCCGCAGACGCGATCCCGCACCCGTCCGGCCGGCGCATCGCACGGGAAGAGGCTGCCGTCGTCGCCGACAATCTCGTTGTGCGCCCGCAACCTGCCTTCGAGGAAGTTCGCCATGCCTAAAAAGCCGGCGGTGAAACGCGTTGTCGGCCGATGATAGATTTCGCTGGGCGTTCCGGTCTGCTCGACCCGGCCGTTGGCAAGCAGGACGACGCGATCCGACATCGACAGCGCCTCTTCCTGGTCATGCGTCACCATGATGGTCGTGATGCCGAGGCTGCGCTGCAGGTCGCGGATTTCGGATCGGACCTCTTCGCGCAGCTTGCGGTCGAGGGCGGCCAGAGGCTCGTCCAGCAACAGGATGTCCGGCCGGAACACGACCGCGCGGGCGAGCGCCGCCCGTTGCTGCTGGCCGCCCGACAATTGGTGCGGCTTTCGCCATCCGAAATCCGTCAGCCGGACAAGCCGCAGCGCGTCAGAGACACGGTCGCGGAGTTCGGAGGCCCCCACGCCGCGCACGCGCAAGGGAAAGGCGACATTGTCGAAGATCGTCATGTGCGGGAAGAGCGCGTAGCTTTGGAACACAAGGCCGATGTTGCGCTGCGCCGGAGCCACGAAGGTGATTTCGCGGTCGCCGATCTCGATGCGGCCTGACGTCGGGACCGAAATCCCCGCAATCAGTGACAGCATCGTCGTCTTGCCGGAACCGCTGGGCCCGAGGATCGTCGTGAACTCGCCGGAATTCACCGTGACCGAAACATCGTCGATGGCCCTGACCAGGCCATATGATTTCGTGACGTTGGAGAATCGGACGAGGGTCATCTTGCCTTGGGTTTCAGGTTCGGTTGCGGCGGATCACTGTTCAGTGCCTCATGCGACAAGCGGCCAGACGGTTCGTTGCGCGATGCCGGCGCGCTTGGCCACACGCTCGGCGGAGTGTCTTGCCAGCCTGTAGATCTCGCTTTCGTCGAGTTTCACCAGCCGCCCATGACGCACGATCATCTCGCCGTTGCAGACGACTGTGTCGACCGCCTTGGTTCGCGAAACGAGCACGAGCTGCCGCACGACGTCGACATTGGGCTGGGCGTCCGGCAGATCGTTGCCGCGCACGACGACATCGGCCTTCTTTCCGACCTCGATGCTGCCGAGTTGTGAAGGCAGTCCGAGCGCGCGCGCGCCGCCAAGCGTGAACATTTCCAGGATCGACTGCGACGGCAGATACTCGCCCCATTCGCGGCTGACGAGATAGGCGATGAAGCCGAGATCGCCGAACGCCCATGCCTTCGCGATGTCGGTTCCGAAGGCGATCGAGGTGCCCGACTTGTGCAGGCCCGGGAAGCGGCTCCGGCCGGTCTGCGAGATGCCGTAATACATGAAATTGCCGGGATGCCAGACCAGCCCCATGCCGGTCGCCGATATTGCGTCGACCTCGCTCGGCTCGAGAATGTTCATATGGGTGAAGAAGCTGTTGGGGCCGACCAGGCCCTTTTCGGCGAAATGGACCAGAGCCGGTTTGCCGAAGCGTGTCTTGTCGTAGTCGGCATCCGCCACCATCAGATTCTGATGCTGGTGAAAGACCGCGCCGCTGCGATCGGCGAGCGCTTTCGCCTCCTGCATCAATTCCTCGGAGGCGCTGCCGCAGCCATACAAGGCGACGTGGCCGCGCGCCAAACCGTCCTCGTCCGAGTTGCGCTTCAATTGGCCACCCAGTCCCTCGCGCGCCCTTTTCGCATCGCATGGTGCGCGGGGAATATCGGCCGCCATCGGCTCGCCGCCGACGATATCCCACAGCATGCAGTCGGAAACCGAGCAGCGGATGCCGACGGCCCGCGCACCCTCGACGATGGCGTCCGGCGAATAGCTGGTTGCGGCATCGACGAAGCCGGTGAAGCCATTGCGCGCCATTTCGGCGGCGGCCATCAGGGCGCTGGCGTATTCGTCTTCGTCCTCAACGGCGTTCATCCAGCGTGTGAACACGCCGGTCCCGGCGCCGCCTTCCTCCCTGGGTGGATTGGGATTGTCGGTGATCGAACCGCGGCTGAGATGCAGGCCCGCGTGATAATGTCCGTCGATGAAGCCCGGATGCACCACGCCGCCGGCCGCGTCTATCTTGCTGCTGGAGGTCCATTCGGTTTCGATCTTGTTGGTCGTGCCGACCGCGACAATCCTGTTTCCCACGATCGCGACCGCACCGTCCGGATAGACCGTTCGCTGCTTGTCCATGGTCAGGATATAACCGTGGGTGATCAGCAGGTCGCAGGGCTGCGGGACGCCGGGTTCGGGAGGTGCCGTCATATCTGCACCTTCCCGGTCTCCCGGTCCCACGATCCGACGCGCAGGTCCGGCTTTTCCTTGAGCAGCGACTGTTTGTGAACGCGCATCGATGGGGTTCGCTCGAAGTCGGTGTCGCGAATCTCGATGAAGCGCGGGATCTTGAAGGCCGCCAGATTGGCCCGGCAGAACTCGACGATCGTCTCGGGAGACAGGTCATCGCCCGGTCTCACCTGAACGTATGCCTTTACCTCCTCGCCGCGAAGCTCGTCGGGCACGGGTACGACCGCCGCGTCTATGATCTTGGGGTGGGAGCGCAGGACGCCTTCCAGTTCGGCCGCGGAGATGTTCTCGCCAGAGCGGCGGATGATCTCCTTCTTGCGGCCGACGAAGTAGAGCAGACCGCGCTCGTCGCGGCGCGCCACATCCCCCGAATGATACCAGCCGCCGCGATTGGCCTCGGCCGTGGTCTCCGGCCGGTTGAGATAGCCGGCATAGAGATCCGGTCCACCGATCAGGCATTCGCCGGCATCGCCTTCGGCAACGTCATTGTCGTCGTCGTCGACGAGGCGGATAGTCACGCCCGGCGGCTCGACGCCCATCGTGCCGGTGCCGATGAGTTCGTCGGCCATGTGGTTGGGCACGCGGCTCATCACGCCACCCTCGGTGCTGCCATACTGGTTGTGCCAGTGGAAGCCATAGCGCTTCACCATTTCGGCATGCAGCTCCTTGGGCAGGCCGGCATGGATTGCTAGCCGAATGCGATGGTCCAGTTCGGCCGGTCCGGGCTCACCTTTCATCAGCAACGCGGGAATGGATGCGATGGACAGGATTTCGGTGGCGTCATAGGTCGTCACCACATCCCAGAAGCGCGATACGGAAAAGCGGCGCATCGCGACCATCGTGCCGCGCGAGGCGAGCGAGGTGAGAAGCTGGATCGCGGGATCCGCGTAATAGAACGGCAGGCAGCAGAGTTGCCGGTCCTGCCAGCCGCGCCGGAAAAGTCGAAGGTCGACGTCGATGACGCGTAGCCACCAGCCGTGATGCAGCATGCAGCCTTTCGGCGCGCCGGTCGTACCGGATGTATAGTAGACCGTGATGATGTCTTCGCGCTTGCATTCGACCGTGGCGAAATCCAGGGGCTCGGCCGCGTTTTCATACGCCGCAAGGCCGTCCGGTTCGTCGCCTTCGACCAGCACGATGTGGCGCAGTGCCGGCGAATTGCCGCGCACGGCCTCCATGATCGGCAGTTGCGGCTTGCCGACGATCGCCACCGTCGGCGCGGCGTCCGTCACGATGTGGCCCGCGTCGTATTGCATCGCGGTTGGTGCGATCGACACCATGGTGCAGCGGTTGGCGATGATGCCGAACAGCGCGATCATGAATTCGAGCCGGTTGTCGAGCATGATGACGACGCGGTCGCCAGCCTTGACATGGGGTTTCAGATATCCGGCAAATCGTTGGCAGCGATCGAGGAATTCTCGCCGTGTCATGATCGGTCCGCCATCGATGATGATCGCGGGGCGCTCGGGATCTTCAAGGCAGCCCTTGGAGACGATCTCGATGACCGTCTGATGGGGAACGCCGCTCCACTCCGGTGCGACGTTCTCATGCCTGATCCAGGTCGATGGTCGCGGCGGAATGTTGGAGATGCCGAGTTCCATGCGAGCTGCTTGTGTGACGATCGGGCCGCTCATGAAGACACCTGTGCGTAGCCGTTCTTGATCACGATGTTGCCGGCGGAGTCCGAGGCTTCGAAGCCGACAAGCCCGTCCTGTCCGGCCCAGTGGTCGACGGCGATCGATTGGCCGGGCGTCAGGAAAAGCGGATGGGCGAAGCGGCAGCCGAGCCGCTTCAGCCTCGGCGTCTGCCCGCCACAATGGTCGTCGACGACCGCGCGGGCGGCGAAGGACAAGGTGCACATTCCGTGCACGATCGGTGCCGGAAATCCGGCCTTGGCCGCGACGGCCGGATCGATCGTGTAGGCGGAATAATCACGCGCCGCATCGGCATAGCGGCGGGTCTGGTCGGGCGTCAGGCCGTATCGCGCCGAGGCCCCTTGCGTCCTTGCGATCACCGGTCGCGCAGGCGGCGTCTCGCCATGCACCGCATCGGAAGGTTCTCCACGGACAAGGCAGGTGCTGTACTGGGTACAGACCGCCTTGCCGTCATGCGTCACGGTTTCGGAACGAATGACGAAGGTGGTGCCGGCACGGGTGCCGCGCACGTTCGTCAGCGTCGAGGCGGTGAACAGCCGCTGTCCGGGCACGATCGGCGCATGAAAGAAGAAATCGTGCTCGCCGTGCAGGACGAAGTCGCTGGTCAGCTTGTCCAGCACCTCGACCATGCTTTGCATGACGGGCACATGGGAGAAAACGGGCGGCGCGAATTCACCTGCCAGATGCCGCCGGTTTTCGTCATCGACCGAGCGTGCGAACTGCGCCAGCCTGTGGCTGCTGGTACGGAACTCCTCGGAGTCACGTGACATGCCTATGGGCGGAGCCTTGGTGTTGAGGTGCCCCGGGGAGCCTGAATTCATAACGGGAGTCCTTCGACGAAATCACCCAGTTGCGGAAGCTTGGGTAGTCTGTGGTTCAACGCCTTCTCGACATCCTCGATCTGCCAGCGCCCATCCGTGCGCAGATCGATCTCGATGGCGCTTGGCGCGATCACCTCGATACGATTGCCATAGGCCTGAAAAACCTGTCCGGTCGCTGGACAGTCTTCCAGCGCAAGCCAGCAGATCAGTGGCGAAACATTGTCGGGCGAAAAGACGTCGAACACACCGTCTGGCGGCGCTTGCAGCGATGTCTCGATGCGCGTGCGGGCCGAAGGGGAAACGGCGTTGGAGCGCACGCCGTATTTGATGCCTTCAAGCGCAAGCGTGCGCGACAGGCCGATTACCGCGAGCTTCGCCGACGCATAGTTTGCCTGGCCGAAACTCCCGACCAGCCCGGCGAGGGAGGTCGTGTGCACGATCGACGCGGCGACCTGTCTGCCGGCCTTGGTCTCGTTGCGCCAATATTCCATGGCGTGGCGCGCCGGCGCCGCATGGCCCTTGAGATGGACACGGATGACGGCGTCCCATTCGTCTTCGGACATGTTCGCGAACAGACGGTCACGCAGGATGCCGGCATTGTTCACCAGGATGTCGAGCCCGCCGAATGTCTCGACGGCCATCCCGATCAGCGCCTGGGCCTCGCTCCAGTCCGCGACGTCGTGGCCGCTCACCATCGCCTTGCCGCCGTCCGCGATGATTTCGGCGACGACCGCGTTGGCGGGGGATACGTCGCGCCCTTGCCCGTGGAGATCGGCACCGAGATCGTTGACGATGACGGATGCTCCGTGCCTGGCCAGCGCAAGTGCATAGGAGCGGCCAAGACCCCGACCCCCGCCAGTCACCACCGCGATCCGTCCTTCAAGCCGACGCTTCGTCATTACGACAGCCTGTCCGATGATGTCGCGACCACCGCGCGTTCGCAGAAAAAAGGTGCAATCTGATCGCGCACGTCCACCTCGCTTGTCGCCTGCAAGGGGCGCTCTGGCGCCTGACCAACGGAATGGTCCGGCACTTACCCCCGCAGCCCTCGTCTCGTCCAATGTTTGACAGCAGACATCAAAATGAATATGAGGTCAATATCATTTTTATCGGCAAATCTCTATTCCAAGTCTGATTTCTCCATTCCAAGTCTGATCGCGGAAAGAGTAAAAGTCGCGGCAGGGATGGCGACGCCCTCTACGGCTTTGCACTGGACGCCAAGGAGGCGTTCGTGCCGGGCAGCGTCTTCGATCCGGCGGCGAAACTCCGAACGGCGATGCGCGTGAACTTCACCAGAAGTGCGCCGGCGGTGCTCGAGGCAGGTGTTTCCACGGCTTGCGGTAGCGGCCAAACGCTACCTGGCGTCAAACCACTGACCGTGACCGGACAAACAGGCGTTCGTCCGGCGAACGATCAGCGTCCGGGCGGATCCTTGCAATAGACCGCCCGGTACCAGAGCGTCGACAGCATGAGCGCAAGGTCTTCGTCGCCGGAGAGGCCTTCCTGGTCGAAGAGCGAGTCCCGGCTGACAATCACAGCATAGAGGTAGTGGAAGACCATTCCCTCCAGCGCGTGCGCCACCGCGACCGCCGATCCCGGCATGTCTTCCTTGTAGTTGCCGCGTCGCGAGATCGACCGGGCGAGGTTCTCGATCCACGTCTGGTGCCGTGGCCGCCACAATTGGCGGAATTCCGGCAACTGGCTCTGCAATTGCAGATGGCACTGCATAAGCCCCGCATTCGCGCGATAGGCGGCCACAAAGAACCTGTTGGTGTTCAAGATCGCGTCGAACTCACCGGTGCCGCGTCCGACCTGGCGTGCGCGATCATACAAATGCTCGACGAAGTCCAGCACCACCTCGATGGCGATCTCGTTCTTGTCGCGGTAATAGACATAGAAGGTTCCCAATGCCACGTCGGCATAGGTACAGATGTCCGAGACCTTCACGTCCTGATAGCCGATCTCCTCGAGCGCCTGCGCCGCGGCAATCTTCAATCGATACTTGGTCCTGTCGCCTTTCGATGCGAAAGACCGCGAGGTCATCCCCACGGCCAGATGCTCGGCATATTTCTCGGCCTTGCCGCCGTTGCCGGCCGGCGCGGCCTTTTGTTGCGCCTTCACTGCCATGCGATCATCCTCCGCCCGGTGGTGTTGCACCAGCGTGTCCGTTTATCATCATTCGCGCCGGTGTGGTGGATTTGAAGTTCCTGTTGTTTGACGACATCAGCGTTCAGGAGCTTCAAAATCCAAAACCACACGAGAGTCCATCCAGTGCGTTCGAGTGGCCACGATAAAAATTGATATTGACTTCATATTCATGTTGTATGATTTCTGATTCCGCTGCCGTGCGCAAGCGGTGAGCCAGCGCGGCCTCATTTTTTGGGCGCCGTCCGCGATGTGCATCAGCGGCTGAAGGCTGAACAGGCTGGAGGACATCTCTTTGGACGTCGGATCTGAAATGGCGCTTTACGTCTTTCGCATGGCGAGCCCCTGTCTCCAGGGTTGGAATGATCCATGCCTCACATCTTGACCGCCTCACCCGTCTATATCGTCGGTGCGGCCGAGACGCCCCTTGGAAAGGTGCTGGACCAGAGCGAGCTGTCGATGGTGGCGCTGGCCGCCAAGGAGGCGCTGGGAGAAGCCGGGCTGGGCCTGCGCGACGTCGATGCGCTCTTCACCAACTATATGGGCGAGGAGGGGTCCGTCCAGCTTGGCGAATATCTCGGGGTGCGGCCGCGCTACGCCGAATCGTCTGATATGGGCGGTGCCTCTTTCGAGTTTTTCGTACACCATGCCATGACGGCGATAGCGACCGGCCGGTGCGATGTCGCGCTCATCGCCTATGCCTCGCGTCAACGCAGCCGCCGAAACCGCAAGAAGGCGGCTGCTGCTCTGGATGGTTCGCTCTCCGCGCAGTTCGAGACGCCCTACGGCATCCATTTTCCGATCGGTCACTATGCGCTGAGCGCGGCGCGCTACATGCACCAGTACGGCGCCACGCCAGAGCATCTGGCCGAAATCGCCGTCGCGGCGCGGCAATGGGCCGGGCTCAACCCGAAGGCCTGGGTCCGCGATCCCCTCACCATCGAGGAGGTGATGGCGTCGCCGATGCTGTGCGATCCGTTGCGCAAGCTCGACTGCTGCCTAGTCACCGACGGCGGCGGCGCCATCGTGGTGGCGCGCAAGGACCGGGCGCGTGATGCCGCCAAACGGCCAGTGCGCGTCCTCGGTGCCGGCGAGAGCCATGTCCAGTGGCATGTCGCGCAGTGCCCCGACCTGACGGTGACGCCGGGTGTGGCCTCCGGCCGTGAAGCCTTTGCAATGGCCGGCGTGAAACCGGGCGATGTCGACGTGTTCGAGCCCTACGACAATTTCACCCATGCCGTGCTGCTCTATCTGGAGGATCTCGGCTTCTGCGGGAAAGGCGAGGCGGGTGCCTTCGTCTCGGAAGGCCGCCTCAGGCCCGGCGGCAGCCTGCCCAGCATGACTTCCGGCGGCGGCCTTTCCTATTGCCATCCAGGTGCGCTCGGGATTCTCCTTTTGATCGAAGCGGTGCGCCAGTTGCGCGGCGAAGCCGGCGACCGCCAGGTTCCCGGCGCCGAAATCGCGGTCGCGCACGGCACCGGCGGCCTTGCCTTCTCGACAGCCTCGACCGTGGTGCTCGCCCGTGACTGACAATCTTTCCTTCTCCGATCTCGGCGCGGCCGACCCAACCACCGAGCCGTTCTGGCAGGCCTGCGTGGAAAGGCGGCTGACCGTGCAGCGCTGCACGGCTTGCGGGTCGCATCAGTTCTATCCGCGGCCGTTCTGCCTTTCCTGCGAGGCGACCGAGCTCGAATGGGTGGGCGCCAAGGGAAGCGGCACGATCTATTCGCTTACCACGGTCCGCATGCCGGTCAGCGAGGATCTGGCGCCTCCCTACCTTCTCGCACTCGTCGATCTCGACGAGGGGCCAAGGCTGCTGACCAATATCGAGGCCGAAAGCGCAGGGATCGGCGACCGCGTGACCGTCGCCTGGCGGCGGCGCGACGGGTTGCCGCCGCTTCCCGTCTTCAGGCTTTCGGCCGGGTGATGCGATGACGATTGTCGACGGCGCCGTGGACGACAGCATCGCCATGATCGGCGACCTCATCGGCTTTCCGACGGTGTCGCGCGATCCCAATCGCGATCTTCTGTTCTATGTGGAGGCATATCTCGCGCGCCACGGGATTGCCTGCGACATCATCTGGAACGACGACCGCACCAAGGGCAATCTGTGGGCGACGATCGGTCCGGCCGATGTGCCGGGCGTCATCCTTTCAGGACACAGCGACGTGGTGCCGGTCGACGGGCAGGCCTGGACAAGTGATCCGTTCGTGCTGCGACGAGCGCATGGACGCATCTACGGCCGGGGTGCCTGCGACATGAAGGGCTTCATCGGTATCGTGCTCGCCGCCGTTCCCGGTCTGGTGCGGCGCAATCTCAAGGTTCCGATCCACATCGCGATCTCCTACGATGAAGAGTTCGGCTGCACTGGCGTTCGCAGCCTGATCGACCGCATCGCCGGCATGCCGATCAAGCCGGCGCTCTGTATCGTTGGCGAACCGACCAGCATGCAGGTGGTGATCGGCCACAAGGGCGGCGGCATGTACCGGGCCACGATCGCCGGCAAAAGCGCCCATTCCAGCCTCGCGCCGACTGCCGTCAACGCCATTGAATATGCCGCGGAACTGATCGCCTTCATCAAGAGCTTGTCTTGCGAACACGCCCATGGCGGGCCGCACGATCATGTCTATGATATCAGCCATTCCACCCTGTCGGTGACGACCATCTCCGGCGGCACCGCACTCAACATCATTCCGAACAGCTGTGAATTCGGCTTTGACATCCGTTCGTTGCCCGAGGTCGATGCGCGCGCCCTGATCGAGCGTATCCGCGGCCATGCCGAAACCATGATCCTGCCCCGGATGCGGGCGATCGCGCCCGAGGCCGAAATCATCGTCGAGCCGATTGTCGAATTCGTCGGCCTGTCGACGCAGGCGGATCATCCCGCGGTGACGTTCATCAAGCGCCTTGTCGGACGCAACGATCACGTCAAGGTCGCCTACGGCACCGAGGCCGGTCTGTTCAGCAATTCGGCCGGGGTGGTCTCGGTTGTATGCGGGCCGGGATCCATCGAGCAGGCCCACAAGCCGGACGAATATCTCGATCTTGCCGAGATCGAACGCTGCCGTGCCTTTCTCGATCGCCTGGCGGGCCAACTCGAGGACGGCGGACTGCCGTGGCTGTGAAGCGCGGTTTCGACGCGATCGTCGTCGGCGCCGGAATAGCCGGCACGGCCAGCGCCTATTATCTGCGCCAGGCCGGGCTCTCGGTGGCGCTTGTCGACACGCATCATCCCGGCTGGGGGGCGTCGGGCCGCAATCCTGGCTTTCTCTGGCTGCAGACCAAGGCGGCAGGGCTGGCCATGGACTTTTCGCTTGCCGGACGCCGGTTCGCCGAAACGCTTGCCGGCGAATTGCCGGATTTCGGCTTCCGCGCCAGCGGCGGGCTGATCACCTGGCGCGACGACGTCTTCGAGCCGGTGGCGCGCGCCTTCGTCGCAGACCGGGTTGCCGCGGGGTTGCCGGTGTCCCTGCTCGACCGGCCGGCTCTTCGAGATCTCTGTCCTGACATTTCGCCGGAGGTCTCCGGAGCGGTTTGGAATCCTCTCGACGCGCACCAGGACACGCGGCTTCTGGTGCGCCACCTTGCCGATGCTTTCCAAAACGGAGGCGGCAGCATCCTTGCGCCGGCGCGGGTCGAAAGTATCGCCCTGACGGATTCGACCTGCCGGGGTGTCAGGCTGGCGGATGGCACGGAAATCGAAAGCGGCGTCGTGGTGGTGGCTGCCGGGCCATGGTCCAACCTTTTGCTCGGACCGTTGGGGCTCGACATTTCCTTCACGCCGACGCGTTTCGAGGCGGCGGAGACCGCGCCGGCGCCTTTCAGGATAAAGCCCGTGATCTCGGGGCAGTCGCTGTTCCGCTTCTTCACGCCGCCGGGCATCGATGCGACAAGCCTGCCGCGCGAGCCGGTGGAACTCTTGCGCCCCGAACTCGGCTTTACCGGACAGATCGCAAGCTTCCCCGATGGGTCGCTGCAGTTCGGCTGCGCCTACGAGATCGGCAGCGACGATGACCGGGCGACAGTGGCCGGGCAGGCGATGGCATGCTCGATCATGAGCCGCAATTTTCAGGCGATGGCCAGCCTGCCGATCCTGAGGCAATGGGCAGGTATCGTCGCGCAGACGCCGGATGGCCTGCCCGTCATCGATGCCGGGAGTGGTCCCGAGGGATTGATCCTCAACACCGGTCATTTCTTCGGCAACCTCGCGGGCGTATTTTCCGGCAGGATCGTCGCTCAACTGGCAAGCGGGCAGGAGCTTGTCTATCCTGTTGAAGGATTTTCGCGACGGCGTTTCACTCGGGTGGCCGCGTAGCGTGGGGCAGGGACGTTGGTCGAAACAGTCCGACAGGGAGGAAGCATGCCGACAAGGAGTTTCAGGGCCGCGTTTGAGCGGCTGGCGCCGGACGCGCTGGCGGACTGGGCAGCAATACCTGTCACGATCGTTTCCGATATCAGCGCCGGACATGTGGTGGTCGACCCGCGCATCAGGCCGCTCCGGCCGCTCGCCATGGGCACGAGAATGGTCGGACAAGCGGTCACCGCCAGGTGCGACCGTTCCGATTTCGGGGCGATGCTGCACGCCATCGACATTGCCGGCCAGGGCGAGGTCGTCACCGTCGATGCCGGCGGCTGCCTGCAGACAGCCTATACCGGCGAAATCCTCTGCGGCCTGGCGCGGCGCAAGCGGGTCGCGGGCCTGATCGTCAACGGGGCGGTCCGGGATGTCGACACGATCGCCGGCTGGAACGATTTTCCTGTCTACGCGCTCGGCAACACGGCCAAGGGCCCGCTGTCGAAAGAGCATGGCACGGTCAACGGCGACATCGTCTTCGGCGGCGTCGCGGTAAGGCCCGGAGACATCATACTTGGCGACAATGACGGCATTGCCGTCATCCCGCTGGGCGACGCCGGGGCGCTTCTCGAACTGGCGCAGCAAAGAGTCCGCATGGAAGAACAGTGGGTGAGGGAACTCGTCTCCGGCCGGACACTGATCGATGTCTTCAGCGTTCCAGAGGCGATATGAGCCGAATCTTGATCGTGTCCTGACCAGGGCGAAAGACGCTTGAGAGTCGAACGTCACGACAATCCAATCGAGTCAAAAATGATATTGACTTCATATTCATTTCGCAGTCTGTTGATATAGCGGTATCCACTGCCGGCGAGAAGCCTGTCTCGCCCAGGAGATAGCCGTCCTGCTACGTGACTGCGTTCTCAATCCGGAGGGTTTGCCGATGGCGCAATCGGGCAAAGCCAAGAAGCTGGCCAAGTTCGATCCCACGCTGCTCGCAGTGCTGTCGAGCCGGTTCGAGTCGATCATCCGCGAGATGACGAACACGGTTATGAAAGCGAGTCGTTCCAGCGTCATCAAGAACGCCCGTGATATGTCCTGTGGCATCCTCACCTATGATCACCGGCTGGTTTCGGTGGAGGAAGCGCTGCCGATCCACGTCAATGCGCTCGAGCTGACCACAAGGCCCATCACCGAACTGTTTGACGACGTGAAAGAAGGCGACGCATTCCTCAACAACAGCCCCTTCTACGGTGTCACCCATCATGCCGACCTCACGCTTTGCGTGCCGGTGTTCTTCGAAGGCACACCACTGTTCTGGACCTTGTCGCGGTCACACCATGCCGACATCGGTGCGCCGGAACCCTCGACCTACCTGCCGTTCGCGGCAACGATCTACCAGGAGGGCGTGCATTTCCCGTGCGTTCGTATCCAGGAGAACTTCAAGGACAAGCAGGATCTGATCCGCATCGGCCTGCAGAAGATCCGGGTCAGCAACATCTGGTACGGCGACTACCGGGCGCAGGTCGGGGCTTGCCGAACCGGGGAGCGCCGTCTCAAGGAACTGGTGGCGCAGTATGGGATCGACACCGTCCGCGACTTCATCGAGGCGTGGATGGACTATGGCGAGCGGCGCGCGATTGCCGCGATCAGGAAACTGCCGGCAGGTACCTACATTTATGAAGTCCGTCACGATCCGGTCGCCGGCGTCGCCGACGAGGGCATTCCGATCAAGGCGAAGGTGACGGTCGACCCGAAAAAGGGCCTGATCACCGTGGATGTGCGCGACAACCCCGACTGCGTCCCAGGCGGCCTCAACCTGACGGAGGCGTGCGCGGTGGCCTCTTGCCGGATCGGCGTCTACTACAATCTGGAAGCGAGCGTTCCGCACAATGAGGGCAGTTCGAGCCGGATCGTCCCGCTGCTGCGCGACGGTTGCGTCGTCGGGCGGCCGAGCCATCCGATCGGAACGTCCTGCGCCACCAGCAACGTCAATGAACGCCTAGCCAACGCGGTGCAATGCGCATTCTCCGAAATGGGCGAGCCCTATGGCATGGCGGAAGGCGGCGGCAATTTCTCGGCTGCCCTCGGCGTCGTCTCCGGCATCGACAGGCGCCGGGAAGCGAGCGTCGAATATATCACCCAGCTCATGCTGGCCCTGTCCGGCGGCCCTGCCAATCACGGCCATGATGGCTGGCTGACCTATGAGTGCTCGGTCGGCAACGGCATCATGGTCACCGACTCGATCGAGGTCGACGAAGCGACCTATCCTATCCTTGTCGAGGAACGGCGCATCCGCCAGGACAGCATGGGCTTCGGCCAATGGAACGGCGCTCCGGCCGTGGAGGGCGCCTACCGTTCGCTGACCGGCGACATGACGCTTTATGTCTGCGGCGATGGCGGCACATTTCCGGCCAAGGGCGTGCTCGGCGGATTGCCGGGTGCCAATGGCGGAACCTGGCGTCGCGGCCGAAATGCCGAGGTCGAGAGGTTGCCGGATTTCTACAACGGCGCGTTTACGGACGGCGAGGCCATCCTCTACCGCTCCTGCGCGGGCGGCGGCTATGGCCGGCCCGACCGGCGCGACCCAGAGCGTGTCGCGGAGGACGTCAACCGGAAATGGCTGAGCGTGGCGACCGCGCGCGAAGTCTACGGCGTCGCCCTGACGCTTTGCGGCAACGGTATCGACTACCAGGTCGACACCGCCGGGACCGAAAGGCTGCGCGCGACAAACTGAACGCATGAGAAGAACAAGAAGGCGGCGGCAAGCCGACCGCCAATCTGGAACCAGAGGGAAAAGCGATGAAACAACGTCAATTGTTGAAAACTGGTCTTGTATCGAAAACGGGCCTGGCGGCCCTGGCGCTTTCCGCCGCCCTTTCGGGCGCGCGGGCCGAGGATCCGATCATCATCGGAGCTGCGATTGCCCAGAGCGGCGCGATCGCTCCCTATGACGACGGTCCGGCCAAGGCGATGGAGATCGCCGTGGACGAAATAAATGCCAAGGGCGGCATACTCGGCCGGCAGCTCAAGATCATCTATTCCGACACCAAGTCGGACATCGCTTATGGTGCGACGGCGGCGCAGGACGTCATCGACAAGGGCGCGAAGATGGTCGTGGTCACCTGCGACTATGACTATGGCAGCGCGGCGGCGTCAGTCGCCGATGGTGCGGGGCTGATTGCCTTCTCCACCTGTGCCGGCGATCCGAAGTTCGGCCCATCGGGCATTGGCCCGAACGCGTTCACCATGGCCACCGGCGCGCCCGGACAGGCGGTGGCGCTGGCCGAATGGGCGTATAATGTGAAGGGATGGCGCACAGCCTATGTGCTGCTCGACACGACCATCGCCTTCGACGCCAGCTTCGCCGACTTCTTCACGCGCCGCTGGACCGAGTTGGCCGGACCCGAAGGACTTATCGGCAAGGACACGTTCGGCGGCGAGGATCCCCAGATCGCCAGCCAGATTACCCGCATCAAGGCATTGCCCAAGCAGCCGGATGTAATGGTGCTCAGCTCGTTTCCACCAGGCGGATCGAGCGCGATGCGCCAGTTGCGTGCGGCCGACGTCAATGTGCCGCTGCTCGGCTCCGAGTCCTGGGATGGTGACTATTGGCTGGAGGCCGTTCCCAATCTCAGCAATTTCTACCTCGTGACGTATGGTTCCGTTTTCGGCAACGACAGCCGTCCGGAAGTCGTTGCGTTCATGGACAAGTTCAAGAAGAAGTTCGACACACGTCCGGTTACTTCCCATGCGATGACTGGCTACAGCGTCATCCAGGGCTGGACGAAGGCGGTCGAGAAGGCCGGTACATTCGATACCGACAAGGTCCGCGACGCGCTGGAGACCTTTGTCGACGAGCCGCTGCTTGCCGGACCAACCACCTTCACCAAGGACACGCACATCAACATGCGGCGCGATCTCATTCTGCTCGAGGTAAAGGACGGCAAGCCCGGCAACGTCGTCAGTGTCATCAAGGCGGAGCAGATGCCGAAGTAGCGCTCGCATCGCAAGCCGTATCATGTCCGTACAGCAGACAGCCGGTTCAGAGCCGACCGTGTCCACGTTGGATGTCAGGGATGTCGTCGTCGACTTCCAGGGTCTGCGTGCGATCGAGAATGTGAGCCTGACGTTGAGACCGGGGGAAATCCTCGGCCTCATCGGTCCGAATGGCGCCGGCAAGACGACCCTGATCAACGTCCTGACCGGGTTCCAGACGGTGACGCAGGGCAGCGTCCACATGAATGGAGTGGATATCGGATCCTGGAAACCGCATGAGCGCAGCCGCAGAGGGCTCGTGCGCACCTTCCAGAGCGTGCTGCCCTTTGTCGGACTAACGGCGCTCGAGAATGTCGAGGCCGGCGGCGTGGCGATCGGCATGAGCCGGCGCGAAGCACGCGCCGAGGCGCGGCGCATCCTCGGCGAGATGGGGCTTTCGGCCAAGGCCGACAGGCCCGTCGGCACACTGCCGTTCGGCGAGGAGCGGCGTGTCGGCATTGCCAGGGCCGTCGCCATGAGACCGCGCTTCCTGTTGATGGACGAGCCTGCGGCCGGGCTCAACGATGCGGAATGCAACGATCTCCAGCAGATCATCAGGAGCATCGGAGAGCGGCTCGACTGCGGCATCCTTTTCATCGAACACCGCATGTCGCTGGTGTTTCAGCTTTGCCATCGGATCCAGGTGCTTCAGCTTGGCCGCACGCTGGCCATTGGTTCGACCGCGGAAATCAGGGCTGATGCCAAGGTCCGCAAAGCCTATCTCGGCGAAGAGGATCCCGCGCCTTGCTGAATATCCGCGACCTGCACGTCAACTATGGCAACATCGTTGCCTTGCGCGGCGTTTCGCTCGATGTCGGTGAGGGCGAGATCGTCGCCGTGATCGGCCCGAACGGCGCCGGCAAGTCGACGCTGTTGCTGGCGGTCGCCGGCGTGGTGAAAGCGCGCGCCGGCAGCATCGAGCTTGCCGGGCGCAACACCGCCCAGATGCAGGCCGAAGCGCTGGTTTCCGCCGGTCTGTCGCTGGTTCCGGAAGGCCGCCACATCTTTGGTTCGCTGAGCGTGGCGGAAAACCTGGCGCTCGGTGCGACGGTTCGCCGGGACAGAAAGCAGATCGCGGCCGACATAGACAAAGTGCTGGCCATGTTTCCGGTGCTGAAGGACCGGTATCGGCAGCGTGCCAACAAGCTTTCGGGCGGCGAGCAGCAGATGCTGGCAATCGGCCGTGCGATGCTGGCGCGACCAAAGCTCCTGCTTCTCGACGAACCATCGCTTGGGCTGGCGCCACTGGTGGTCAACCAGGTCTACCAGGCGGTACTCGAACTCAGGCGCTCGGGTGTCACGGTGCTGATCGTCGAGCAGAACGTGACACGCGCGCTGGCAGCGGCCGACCGCACCTATGTGCTGAGTTCCGGAGCAATCGCGATGTCGGGCAAGTCGGCCGACCTTTCGGGCACGGCCGCGTTCGACGCGGCCTATTTCGGTGTCGCGGGTGAAGGGGGAAAACCATGATCTTCCTGCAAAACGCCATCGATGCCATCAGCCTCGGCGCTGTCTATGCGCTGGCGGCATTGGGGATCGGCCTGATCTTCAGCATCATGCGGCTGATCAATTTCGCTCATGGCGAGCTGATCATGGCCGGCGGCTTCACGCTTTTTTCCTTGGTCGGCCAGCCGCTTCTGGTGATGATCCTGGCGGCCATCATGATCACCACGATCCTGGCGCTCGGCATGGAGCGCGTTGCCTTCCGGCCGCTGCGCAAGGCCAATCCCGCAACGCTGCTGATCGCTTCCTTCGCGGTTTCCTATCTTGTGCAGCACACCGTGCTGTTGATGTTCGGATCGCGCGCCATCGGCGTCGCCTTTCTCTCCGAACTCGGCACCAGCGTTGAATTCGGCGGCTTGCGCGTGCCGCGCCTGCAGATCGTTACGATCGCAACCACACTCTGCCTGATGGCCGGGCTTGTCGTCTTCTTCCGCTTTTCGCGGATCGGACTGCAGATGCGCGCCGCCGCCGAGGATTTCACCATGGCCCGTCTCGTCGGGGTTCGTGCCAACCGGGTCATCGCCTTTGCATTCGCGATCTCCGGCGTGCTGGCAAGCATGGTGTCGCTTTATCTCGTCGCCCAGACCGGCAGCGTATCCTACAAGATGGGTGTGTCGATGGTGCTGATCGCCTTCGTCTCGTCGGTCATCGGCGGTATGGGATCGGTCGCCGGCGCGGCCCTTGGCGGCTTCCTCGTCGGCGTCGTCTCGGTCTCGCTTCAGGCCTATCTGCCCGTCGACCTGCGGCCGTATCGCGACGCCTTCGTCTTCCTGATGTTCATCCTGTTCCTGTTCTGGCGCCCGGATGGACTGCTGATGAGTCGCGCCGACCGGGAGCGGGTGTAGGCATGAACAATGATACCGCGCTTCGTCCGCTGCAGACGGCGGCCATCCTGATCCTGCTCCTGCTGACGGTGGCACTGATCGCGACGGCCACGCCGTCGGCCATGCAGCGCACCATCGTCGAGGCGATGATCAAGCTTGTCGTCGTGGTCGGCCTGTTCATCTTCGTCGGCAATTCCGGCGTCTTCTCCTTCGGCCACGTCGCCTTCATGGCGATTGGCGGCTACATGTCCGCCATTCTCACCTTGTCGCCGGCGCGCAAATCCGTCCTGCTCGACCTGCCGGGCAGCATCGAGGCGCTGCAACTGCCCTGGCCGGTCGCGCTGGTGATCGTCGTGCTCGCCGTCGGCCTGATCGCCCTGCTGGTCGCCTGGCCACTCTGCCGGTTGCGCGGCATCGCGCTGCCCATGGCGACCTTCGCCATGCTGGTCATCACCTTCGTCGTCGCATCGAACTGGCAGCAGGTGACCGGCGGACGCCAGGCACTCGTCGGGCTTCCCCGCTACACTGGCCTGTGGGTGGCTTTCGGCGGCGCCTCGGTCGCGATCATCGTTGCGGCGGTCTATGGTACGACACGCCACAGCCTGATGCTGCGCTGCTCGCGTGAAAGCGAGGTCGCCGCGGCCGCCACCGGCATCGACCTCGAGCGCGAGAGGCTTATCGCCTTTGTCCTCAGTGCCATGGTGGTGGCCCTGGGCGGCGTGCTGTTCAGCCACTTCATCGGCACCATCACCGCCAACACCTTCTATCTCGACCTCACCTTCGTCACGCTGACGATGCTGGTGGTCGGCGGCATGCGCAGCCTGACCGGCGCTTTTGTAGGCGTGGCCTTCATCTCGACCATCTCGGAACTGTTCCGATCCATCGAACGCGGCGTGTCCATCGGCGGGCATGTCCTGTCGGCGCCCCCCGGACTACAGGAAATTGCGCTCGCGGTGATCCTGCTCGCCATCCTGATCACCCGGCCGGCCGGCTTGCTTGGCGATCGCGAAATAAGTTGGCCGCAACGGTCACGGCACCCGAACACGACAAAGCAACAGGAATAGAATTATGTTCGTCGCCTGCATCGACATTGGGGGAACGTTCACCGACCTTGTGCTGTATCGCGAGGGCGCGGATCTCGAGATCCACAAATCGCCGACAACACCGGGAATGTTCGAGCGCGGTTTCATCGACGTGCTTGAGGTGGCGGCCAGGAGCCACGACATGGCACTGGCCGATTTCCTGTCCAAGATGAACATGATCGTGCACGGCACGACCGTCTCGACGAACGCGCTTGTCGAGGGCAAGGTCGCGCCAACCGGCCTCATATGCAACGCCGGTCATCCCGACATCCTTACGCTGCGCGAATCCCCGCGCAAGCGCGCTTTCAACATCAAGATCGATTTCCCCCCGCCCTATATCCATCGTAGCCGCACCTGCGAGGTTCGTGGTCGCATCGACTCGATGGGCAACGAGGTCGAAGGCCTCAACGACGACGACGTGCGCGCTGCCGCGCGCCATCTCAAGGCGTGCGGCGTCGAGGCGATTGCCGTGTGCCTGCTCTGGTCGATCGTCAATTCGACCCATGAGCGCCGCGTCCGCGAGATCATCGAGGAGGAGCTTCCGGGCATTCCCGTGACGCTCAGCCACGAGCTCAACCCGATCCCGCGCGAATATCGGCGCACCATATCGACAGCCATCAATGCTTCGCTCTATCCGATCGTCAGCGAATATGTCGGCAACCTCACGCGCGCTCTGAAGAAGGCCGGCTACGATGGCGAGCTCCTGATCGCCAACTGCGTCGGAGGCATGATGCCGCCGGAGGAGATCGTTGCGCGGCCGATCTACAGCGTGATGTCGGGCCCGACGCTGGCGCCGATCGCGGCGACCAGCCTTACGGACGCCAGCAACGTCATCGTCGTCGACATGGGAGGCACCACCTTCGACGTTTCGGCATTGCGCGACCGGCACCTCGTCGTCACTCCGGAGGCGACCTTCGGCATGGAGATGCTGGGCATACCGAAGATCGACGTCCGCTCGGTCGGTGCTGGTGGCGGCAGCATTGCCTGGGTCGATGCCGGCGGGCTGCTGCGTGTCGGCCCGCACAGTGCCAGCGCCGTGCCAGGGCCGGCCTGCTACGGCCGCGGCGGCACGGAGCCGACCGTGACCGATGCCAATGTCGTGCTCGGCATTATCGACCCCGACTATTTTCTCGGCGGTCGCATCAAGCTGGACCGCGCGAAGGCCGAGGCCGCGGTCGGCAAGATCGCAAGGCAATTGAAGATCGGCCTGATGGAAGCGGCTTACGCGATCTACACCACGACCAACCACAACATGATCGGCGCGATCGAGGATATCACCGTCAACGAGGGCATCGACCCGCGCGACAGCTATGTCGTCAGCGGCGGCGGGGCGACCGCCTGCCACATTGGCGACATGGCCCGCATCCTCGGCATCAAGAGTTTCATGGTGCCGCGCTTTGCGGCAGGGCTGAGCGCCTATGGCGGCCTGATTTCCGACATACGCTGGGAAGAGACCGGCACGCTGAACACCACCGACCGGGACTTCGACCTCGCCGGCGTCAACCGGCTGCTGGCATCGCTCAAGCGGCGGGGCGGGGCTTTCCTCAAGCGGTCCGGGCTCGATGCGAAATGGCAGCGCTTCGAATTCGCCTTTCAGGGTCGCTATCTCTATCAGTCCTGGGACATCGAGGTGCCGTTCGACCTGCCCGAAGGCAAGCTTGCCAAGGGCGCGCTCGCCGAACTGGTGGCTGCTTTCCATGCCCAGCACGAGCGTATCTACACGATCAAGGACGAGGCCGACACCGTGGAGTTCACCACCTGGAAGGTGCGTGCCATCGGCGATACTGGCGGCAAGGCGCGCCGCGGGTCGCCGCTGTCGCCCCAGCGAGGGAAAATCCGACCCAAGTCAAGCCGCAATATCTACCTCGACAAGGGTTTTCGCGAGGTCCCGGTCTACGACGCCAGCCTGATCGGCGCGGGCGCAAAACTGGAAGGCCCAGCCGTGCTCGAGCTGCCGACAACGACGATCCTGCTCCTGGACAACCAGAAAGTGCGGGTCGATGGGCAGGGCAATATTCTGGTCGATCTGGTACGGGAATAGAAAGCTGGCCAGCGGGCCTTCTCATAACCGCGCGATGGATTTCCTCGGTTCCTTGGAAGAAAGCCGGGAACTCCGCCTCTCCGCACAAACGAATGCCACACGGCGGAAGCCTCTTTGGCAACAAAGGGCAACAGACTCGATAGGCAGAGATGGTCTCGGCCATCTCTGCCGCCTGCGTAAGATCAGGCCGGTGATGTCTCGCGCACGAAATGGGTAGGCGAAACGGCATTCATCGGTAGGCGGACCGGGACAAAGTCAACGCCGCGTACCGCGCTGGGAATCTCATCCGACATCGGTTCGCGTCCAACCGGTCGTCGCGCCGGATCCGCTACGGGAACCGCCGAAAGCAGCTTGCGCGTATAAGGGTGTTGAGGATTGCCGAAGACCGATCGGCGGTCGCCGATCTCCACGATCTCACCCAGATACATGACGGCAACGCGATGCGCGATGCGCTCGACCACGGCCATGTCATGGCTGATGAACAGAATGGCGATGCCCATGTCGCGCTGCAGGTCCATCAACAGGTTGATGACCTGGGCCTGGATCGTAACGTCGAGCGAGGCGACCGCTTCATCCGCGATGAGGAGGCGGGGATCGAGGGCCAAAGCCCTGGCGATGCAGATGCGCTGCCGTTGGCCGCCCGAGAAGGCATGAGGGTAGCGTTCGAGATATTCCGGCGGCAGATGCACTTTTGCCAGCAGGCCCGCCGCCCGTTTCTGCAACTCACTGCCGCGCGCGATGCGGTGGACGCGCATCGGGTCGGTCAGGGCCTGCCCGATCGTCATCCGCGGATTGAGCGAGGAGAACGGGTCCTGGAAGACCATCTGCACCTCGCGCCGGAAGCCCGCAAGGGTTGCCCGTCCTGCGCCGATCATCTCCTTGCCGTCATAGCGAATGGCGCCGGACAAGGGCTTGTCCAATTGCATGATGCTGCGCGCCACGGTCGACTTGCCGCAGCCCGATTCCCCCACCAACGCCAGGGTCTCACCCGGGAAAATATCGAAGGAAACGCCCTCAACCGCATGAACCCGGCCGGCGACGCCGCCGAAGATACCGCCTCTCAGGTCGAAACGCGTAACAAGCTCGCGGACTTCGACCAAGGGCTTTCTGTCCGCTGCGAGCGGTGCGGCGCTCATGCCGAGACCTCCGGCTGCGAGACTTCGGCATTGTATATGACCAGCGGGAATTTCTCAGGCCCATCCTTGTCGGTCATGCTGCCCAGCCTCGGCACCGCCGAGATCAGCGCGCGTGTGTAGCGGTGTCGGGGGTCTACGAGGATCTGGTGCACCGAGCCTGATTCCACGATCTCGCCCTTCAGCATGACACAGACGCGATCGGCGATTTCCGCGACCACACCCATGTCATGGGTGATGAAAAGAACGGACATGCCGATATCGCGCTGCAGTGCCCGGACAAGGTCCAGAATCTGCGCCTGGATGGTGACGTCGAGCGCGGTGGTCGGCTCATCGAGGATCATCAAGGAAGGGCGGCAGGCCAAGGCAATGGCGATCATGACGCGCTGGCGCATGCCGCCGGACAATTGGTGCGGGTATTGGTCGAGCCTGAGAGCAGCGTCCGGCACGCGCACAAGCTTGAGAACATTCAGCGCGATGTCGCGCGCCTCGCGCGGCGACTTGCCCTGGTGTCTCGTGACCACCTCCGCAATCTGGTCGCCGACGGTGAACACCGGATTGAGGCTCGACATCGGGTCCTGGAACACGATCGAGAACTCAAAGCCACGGAGCCCCTCCATACGCTTTTCGGAAAGCTTTGCCAGGTCGGCTACACCGCCGTCCTTGAGCCTCATCAGGATGCGGCCGCCCGTGATCCTGGCGCCGTCATATTCTGTCAGGCGCATTACGGTCATGGCCGTGACCGATTTGCCCGAACCCGACTCGCCCACCAATGCCACCGTCTCGCCGCGCTTGATCTGGAACGATACGCCCTGAACAGCCCGCACCGCTTTTGTCGCCGTCGACCCGAAGCAGACTTCAAGGTTCTCGACTGACAGGATCACATCGTCGGGAAGGCTCGCGGTGGCGGCGGACTTGACGGTCAAAAGGCACTCCAGGCGCAATGGTCGCGACACCCGGTATCGAACGCAGTGAGCATGCGGGCTGTCAATAGGGCCCCGTCACCAGGTCGCCTGGAAGCCGTGCTTTGGAATGCCCCGGAATGCCTCGCCAGACGGCATCTGCCCCGTGATTGTCAGGCTTCCCGGTCTCTCCACCGGAGTTATGCAATCTCTGCATCGCCCTGTCGGATTTCGCATTAAACGCGCGAATGGGCCTTCGGTCCACTCAGCGCATGGTCAGTGTCGGATCAACCAGGTTGCGTCCGCGCGTCTGCTCCGCGGTTCGCGAGAGATATTTCCACAGCGCTTCGCCGTCCCGGCTGCGCGCGCCCACACGGCGGAAAATCCTGATCTCGATCTCCAGGGACAGCTGTTGTCCGCCAATCTGGATGAGCTCACCCTGGGCGATCGATTTCTGAACACAGATCTGCGGCAGCCAGACCACGCCTTGCCCGGCGATCGCCATCTGCTTCAGGCCTTCGGCAAGCGAGGACTGGTAGACGATGCTGAGATTGAGAGGACGCCGCCAGCGCGACTGGATGAGCGAGATCAGCTTGCCGAGATAGCCGTCGCTCCAGGAATAGGCGAGGTAGGGAATCCTGGTGCCCTCCGGCACATCGACATCGAAGAGCGGCGCTCCCGTCTGGTCGACACCAGACACCAGAACGAGGCGATCCCTGCCGATTTGAAGCGATTCGAAGGGTCCGCCCTCAAGGACCGGTGGACCGTCGGGGTGATCGTAAGTGATGGCGAAATCGCATTTGCCGGACGACAGGTGCTCGACGCATTCCAGGAAGTCGCCAGTGTGCATGCTGCTGCGGACCGGCGCATTTGGCAGTTCGGGCTGGCTGATCCACCTCGGAAAAAAATAGATGGCCAGCGTATGAAGCGCGGCGAAAGTGAGAAGCCGTGAGCTGGCGCCGGCGGCGTTGCGGCAGTCCGTCCGCAGGCGGTACATGTCGCGAAGCATTTCCTGGCAGCGCGGAACGAAAATGTTGCCCGCGCTGGTTAGGTGCACCGGATATGTACTGCGGTCGATAAGTTCGGCGCCGACCCAAGCCTCCAGCGCCTTGATGCGACGGCTGAAGGCCGGCTGCGAGATATTCCGGGACGCGGCGGCGGTCGAGAAATTCCGCGTCGCGGCGATCTCGAGGAAGTCTTCAAACCACGCCAGCTCCACAGTCGACCTCATGCATTATTCGCATAACTGATCCTATCTACGCATTGGACAGTGGCGCAAGCCTCCTCCTAGCTTTCGCACGCAACGATAAAAAGACCTCGAGTCAATTGTGGGAACATACTCATGAAAATGAAACGTGCCTTGGCACTAGCGTTCTGCATGGGCATAGGCGCTTTTGCGTCGCCTGCCGTGGCAGAAACCAAGAATCCCGGAACGTTTGTGTTTCTTTGGACTGACGATGTTCAGTCCTTTGATCCGGCCTACATTGCAAACACGCCGAGCTCCTACGGCGTGCTCAACGTCTACAGCCGCCTGTTGAATTACAACGGCTCCCAGATTTCCGAATTCGTGCCTTCCTTGTCGTCGGAAGTGCCGAGCCTCGAAAACGGCCTGATCAAGCAGAATGCGGACGGTTCGGTCAGCTACACCTTCCCGATCCGGAAGGGCGTCCACGCACACAAGGTCGGCATCAAGGGCGATGACGGCAAGATCACCTGGCAGTACTATGACGGGCTGAGCGACGAGCAGAAGGCCAAGATCGAGCCGGGCTATGGCGAGATCACCGCCGAAGACGTGCGTTACTCGCTGCTGCGCGCCATCCTGATGGGCCAGTCGTGGATGTCCAACGCCATCACCGAGGTGGTGACGGCGAGCAAGTACACCGACGTCGCCAAATGGGTCGAAGCCGAAGGCAAGGTGTCGGACATCAAGGATGCCAGCCCCGAAGCGCTGCGGAAGGTATATGACGAACTCGCGTCGCAGATCACCGTCGAGGGCGACAATGTCACGCTGAAGCTGCCGAAATCCTTCCCCGCCACGCTTGGCGTTCTGGCGCTGCCGTTCGGTGCCTCGATCGTCGACAAGGAATGGGTCGCCTCCGTCGGGGGGTGGGATGGCGACGGGAATACCTGGAAGAAGTACTACCGTCCCGAACTCGGCGACGATCCGCTGTTCGCCCAGGAAAACGGGACCGGTCCGTTCATGCTCGACGAATGGGATCGAACCGATCGCCGCATCACGCTGAAACGTTTCGACAATTACTTCATGGGCAAGGCCTCGCTCGAGCGCGTGGTCATGCGCACGGTTCCGGAATGGACCACGCGTCGCCTGCAGTTGCTCTCCGGCGATGCCGACTTCGTGACGACGCCCGTCGAGTTCCTGGACGAGCTCAGCAAGACGGACGGTGTCAAGGTCGTCGACGGCCTGCCCAAGGTGTTCAGCCGTGGCCTGTATTTCGCGTGGCCGCTGGATGATGCCGACAACCCCGCCATCGGCAGCGGCAAGCTGGACGGCAACGGCATTCCGCCGGACTTCTTCTCCGACATCGACGTTCGTCAGGGCTTCAACTACGCCCAAAACTACGATGCGCTGATAAAGCAGGCGCTGCTCGGCAAGACCGTGCAGGCGCGCGGTCCCACAGTGCGCGGCATCATGGGCTACCGCGCGGACTCGCCGATCTACAGCTACGATCCGAAAAAGGCCGCGGAGCACTTCAAGAAGGCCTTCGGCGGCAAGCTTTGGGATACCGGCTTCACCTTCACGGCCTATGTGCAGGAAGGAACGCCGCAAGGCACGGCCGCACTTTCCGCGCTCCAGCAGGGACTGCAGCGGATCAACCCGAAGTTCAAGATGAAGATCCAGTCGCTGCCCTGGGCCTCCATCTCGGACAAGCTCAACAATCGTGAAAAGCCCGCTTCGCCGCTCACCTACATGGGCTGGGGACCGGACTATTCCGACCCAGGTGGTCCGCTGGGTGCGGCGACCTACTATCTGTCCCCGACCGGTCTTGTCGGTGGCATGCTCGGCCAAGGCTACCGTGACCTGATGACGGAGAAGTTCAAGCCGCTTCTCGACCAGGCCTGGGCCTCGAGCGATCCTGCCGTGCGTGAGCCGATCTATGCCAAGCTGCAGGAGATGTCCTACGACTATGCCACCACGCAGTTCCTCTGGGAGGACTTCGGGTACATCGTCACCCGCAGCAACATCGACGGCTACGTGCACAACATGATCCTCTACGGCGCCTGGGATTTCTATCCCGTCACCAAGAAGGCCGACTAGAGAGCTTCGGGTTTCGCCGGGTGCCATCGTCGCCCGGCGAAACGGCTATTCCTCATGGTGCGGATGCTGATGTGCTGAACTACGCTTTGCGGCGGCTCCTGATGTTGCCCGTCGTTCTCTTCGCCCTGTCGCTGATGCTTTTCGCGCTGCAGATGTCGCTGTCGCCGACACAGCGCCTGGCGGCGTACGCGCCGTCCCCGGATTTCCTCAAGGGCGGCCAGGACAGCATTCGCAGGATGATCGAGCAGTATGGGCTGAACGATCCCTTCTACATTCAATACGGACGCTGGATCGGCAATATCCTGAGCGGCAACCTGGGCTGGTCCGAGACCGCGCGCCAGCCTGTCGCTCACGCGCTGGCTTCCCTGCTGCCCGCGACGCTGGAACTGGTCCTGCTGGCGTTCATTCCCGGCTTTCTGCTCGCCATCTACCTGGGCTCGCGGGCCGGCATCCATCTCAACCGTTGGCCGGACCATGTGATCCGCATCTTCACCATCCTGGGCTGGTCATTCCCGGTCTATGTCTTCGGACTGCTGATGCTGCTGATCTTCTACTCCGCGCTTGACTGGTTCCCGCCCGGGCGCCTCAGCCAGTGGGCCCAGGCTGCCGTCACCTCGCCCGGCTTCACCCGCTACACCGGCGCGAACACGATCGACGCGCTGCTCAACGGCAATCTGGCCATTTTCTGGGATTCGCTCAGGCATCTCGCTGCCCCCGTCATCACCCTGACCTACGTCAATCTTGCCAACATGACGCGTGTCATGCGCACGTCGATGCTGGAGACGCTGCGCCAGGACTATGTCCGCACGGCACGCGCAAAGGGCATGCCCCGGCGTGTGGTGGAACTGCATCACGCCAGGCGCAACGCGCTGCTTCCGGTCACGACGATCGCCGGAATGGAACTCGCCGCCATGATGGGTGGCGTCGTCATCACCGAAACCATCTTCGACTATGCGGGCCTCGGCCAGTTCGCGGCCAAGACGGCCGCCAACCTGGATTTTCCGGCCGTGCTGGGCTTCGGGCTCTACTTCGCGGTCGTTCTCGTGGTGCTGAACCTGGCCGTCGACATGATCTATCCGCTGCTCGATCCGAGGGTAAAGACGCGATGAGAGCGCTTGGCTATCTGAAGCGTAATCCGATCTCGCTGGTTGGTGTGCTGCTGTTGCTGGCATTCGTGCTGATCGCGATTTTCGCGCCGGTGCTTGCACCGCCGCAGGAATTCCAGATGTCGGTATACGACACGCCGAGAGCGGGTTTCCTGGCGACGCCGCAACCGCCGTCGCCCGAGGCGATCTTCGGAACAACCGAGGGCCAGTACGACATTTACTACGCCGTGATCTGGGGCACCCGCACGGCATTCAAGATCGGCCTCGGCGTCGTCGCCATCTCCGTGCTGATCGGCACGATCATCGGATCGCTCGCGGCCTTTTACGGCGGCATCGTGGACGAAGTGCTGATGCGTATCGTCGACGTCTTCATGGCGGTTCCCTTCCTCATCGCCGCCATGGTCCTGACCGCCCTGCTCGGCAAGGGACTCGGGCCGATAACCGTCGCGCTGACGACTTTCGGATGGATGGGTTATGCGCGTGTGGTGCGCAGTGAAATCCTGCGGATCCGCGAGATGGATTTCGTGAATGCGGCGAGAAGCTACGGCGCCGGCGATTTCAGGCTGATCGTATTCCACATCCTTCCCAACGCGTTCTTCCCTGTGCTGGTTCTGGCTACCATGGCGACGGGTTCGATGGTGCTCACTGCGTCCGCCCTGAGCTTCCTCGGAGTGGGCACGGAGGAAGGCTACGCCGATTGGGGGCAGTTCATCGCCTATGCGCGCAACTGGATCGTCGGCCAGCCCGGCAATCCGTTCCAGTACTGGTACACGCTCGCCTTCCCCGGAGCCGCGATCTTCCTGTTCGTGCTGGCGTGGAACCTCGTCGGCGACGCCTTGCGCGACATTCTCGATCCCCGCCATACAAACTGAAATCAGGGAGTATCCCCCGTGTCTTCGCTTTCCCCCCACGCCATCGAGCTTCTTGAAGACCTTATCCGCCACGAGGTGGAGGACAAGGCGATCCCGTCGATCTCCTATGCTCTGGTCGACAGGGACGGCCTCATGACGCACGGCCACATACAGCGGCACGATCGCCACTTCGACATGAAGGACGACACCTGTTTCCGCATTGGTTCGATCACGAAGACCTTCACATCGGTTGCCATCATGCAACTCGTGGAGAAGGGACTGGTCGACCTTGATGTCGATGTCTCGGAGTATCTGCCCGGTTTTCACCCGGTCAATCCGTTCGCCGGGCGTGAAAGCGGACCCCACGGCTCGCATGTCAGCCTGGGCAAGCTCATGAGTCACACCGCCGGGATCGTGCGCGAACCCAAGAGCGGACATTATCTGGATTCACACAAGCCGCCGCTGGCCGACACCGTCGCCGAGCTTGCCACATCCACGTTGAAGCAGGATCCCAGCGCCGGCATCATGCATTATTCCAATGCCGGCATTGCCGTGGTCGGTATGGTGATCGAGCGGGTGACGCGAAAGAGCTACTCCGACTACATCACCGAGAACATCCTGAAACCGCTGGGCATGAACGACACGTCGTCAGGCATGGCCCCCGGTATCCGTGAAAGGCTGGCGCCGGCCGACATGTGGACGCTGGACGGGGACAGCCCAGCGCCGGTGTTCAATCTGGGCGGATCGCCCGCCGGCAACATCTTCTCCACCACTTCCGATATGGCCAACTATACGCGGTGCCTGCTGCGGGGCGGCTTCGCGCCCAACGGCGATTCCATTGTCAGCCCCGCATCGCTGCGCAAGATGTGGACCCCGATCGGCAAACGCCCCGAAGGTCACAACAAGGACCTCAACGGGTATGGGCTGTGCTTCGGTGTCGGCGACATGGACGGGTGGACCTCCGTCGGCCATGGCGGCGCGGTTTACGGCTATGCGTCACAGATGATGCTCCTGCCGAGGGCCGGCTTCGGCGTCCTGATCTTCGCCACGCTTGATTTCGCCAACCAGATAGCCTCCCGGCTCGCGGGCGATGGCTTGCGCATCGCCCTTGCCGATAATGGCATGGGGCGCATGCCGCTTCGCAGCCAGACCCCGCCGCCCATCACCGAAGACCAGTTCGCAAGCCTGCCCGGCCTCTATCGTCATGAGGTGGGCGGCGAGGTCGTCGAGGTGAAGAACAAGGACGGCAAGCTCTATCTGATGGGGGAGGGCGTGCCGCTGCAGATCCGTCCGGTCTCGGGCAACGACTTCGTCATCGACGGACGCATCTACGGTCGCGGCGCCGACTACGCGCATATGAATCTCTCCTTCTCCAAGGCCAACCAGCTAACCTGGAAAGGAGCGAACTGGTCGCGTGTCGATAGTCTGCCTGTCGAGAAGGTGCCGCCGGAGATCGCGCCGCACCTCGGCGAGTACGGCCCGGATTTCAACATCACCTATCTGACCTACAGCCACGGCCAGCTGAAATGCCTGATCGAGTATTTCTGCACCCATACCTGCGAGCCCGTGGATGCCGGCCGGTTCCGCATGCACGGGCTGCTCTACGAGGAGGAGATTCTCGAGCTGGACGCCGTCGACGACAATGGACGCCGCGGCATTCGCGTCGGCCCCATGTTCCTGGAGCGGCGACGGGCTGAAATGGCAGCCTGAGACGCCTCGGCCCGGGCAGCCATCGCTGCGCGGGCCGCCTCCACCGCACGAGCCAGGACGCCATTGAAGCCGCCTGCGCGGTGACCTTCTCTGAAATCGAAAGGCAAGCACATGAAAGTCTTTATCAGCGCCGACATCGAAGGCACGGCGGGCATCACCAACTGGGACGAGGCGCGCAAGGGCAATCCCGACTATGCCGAGTTCCGGGAATACATGACCGACGAACTGGTCGCAGCCTGCGAAGGCGCCAAGGCGGCGGGCGCGACCGAAGTCGTCGTCAAGGACGCCCATTCGACGGCGCGCAACCTTATCCTGTCCAAGCTTCCAGCCTATGTCCGCATCGTGCGCGGCTGGAGCGGCCATCCTGATGCGATGATGTTCGGCATCGATGACACCTTCGATGCCGCTCTCTATACCGGCTACCACAACAAGGCCGGCACCGACACGAATCCGCTGGCACACACGTTGACCGGCACCGTGTCCAGGATGCTGATCAACGGGGAGGTGGCATCCGAATATACGTTGAACGCGCACTGCGCCGCCCGTTACGGCGTGCCTTCGGTCTTTCTGTCTGGCGATGCCGGCATGTGCGGCGAGGCGAAGGCACTGGTGCCCGGGATATCAACCGTCGCAACCAGCGAAGGCTTCGGACCGGCGACCTCGTCCCTCTCGCCTCAAGGCTCGGTCAAGGCCATACGCGAGACCGTGGAGGCCTCGCTTTCGCGCGATCTGTCGAAATGCCTGCCGAAGCTGGCCGACCGGTTCGAGCTCATCGTCGAATACACCACGCCTATCGAGGCCTACAGGGGAAGCTGGTACCCGGGCATCGAACATCCCGCCGCGCGCACGCTTCGCTTCGAGGCGGACAATTTCTTCGACATCCAGCGCGCGATACGGTTTGTCGTATGAGTTGGAGCAATTCCAGGAAAAGTGTGAGCGGTTTTCCGTCCGGAATTGCCTCAAAAACAAAGAGATAGAGCGTTTCGCCGTTTCCGTGAAACGGCGAAACGCTCTAGCCCGCCAGTGTGATCGACTTGTTTCCGGCGCGGCCCGTTCGATCGTCGACGGGCTGTTGCGACATGTCGTCGGAGTAGAGTGAAGTTGTTTCGACGGCTCGATGATCGCGGTGTCGCTGGCTTCCGATCAGAAATAGGTCTTGAGCGCGCCGACGATCTCATAGGCATCATCGACCAGCAAAAGAATCTGCCATTTGTCGAAGGTTGTGCAGGGATGCGACACGCCCAGTCCGATGCGATCGCCGACTTTTACCGAAACCGTCGCCGGAACGCGCATATAGGCGTGCTGGTCGTTGCTTGCGAAGATCTCGCAGCCCGCCAGTATTTCGGGCGAACCACCCTCGCGCGAAATGAGCAGAGGCACCGGCAGTCCGGCGTCGGTTCCGAAATCCCGCTTGCCGGCGGTCAGGATGGCCAGCCCCGGTTCAGGGCAGGACTGGACATGGGTCCACACTTCCAGCGCGTTGACCAGGCCTTCGTTCTCGCCGGTCGCGGCGAGGATGCGCTTCTGCTCGGCCTGGTAGATGCCGCTGTCATGGCTGACATAGCAGCCGCTGCGCGTCATCACCTGCGCGCCGCTGCCGGAGAGGCGATCGAGCACGATGTCGTAGAACGACGAACCGCCGGCCGTCACGATCGGTGGCGCGCGCTCAAACAGGTTTTCGCCGGCACATGCTTCGTAGAGTGCGCCGATCTCGTCGACGAAATCCGCGACTGCCTGTGCCGGGCCACCGTCCTTCGGCTTGATCAGTCCCTCGAAAGCCTCGACGCCGCAGAGCCGCAGTTGCGGCGCCGCATGCGCGGCGCGCGCGACCTCGAGCGCCGTGTCGTTGTTGCGGCAACCGGTGCGGCCGCCCGGATAGCCGCGCTCGACCAGCACCTGGATCGGCCGAGAGGCCGGTCCGGCGCGTCCAACCGCCTCGCTCGCCAGGCGCACGGCATCGAGGCTGTCGATCAGCATGTAGAAGTCGAGGGCGGGCGAAGCGTTCAGCTCGGCGACCAGAGCGTCCAGTTCCAGCCGTCCGACAAGCTGGTTGGCGAGCACGATGCGATCGATGCCGAACCGACGGCAAACCTTCATCTGGTGCAGCGTGGCGACGGTCACGCCCCAGGCGCCGTCGCGCAATTGCCTCTGCATGATCTGAGGGCACATCGTCGTCTTGACATGCGGCGCGATGACCGCGTTGCGCTTCGCGAGAAAACGCTGCATCCAACGCGAATTGTGGTCGAGCGCGGCTTCCCTGATGACCGCTGCCGGCAGTGGAACATCACCGCGCAGGAGGTTCCAGCCCATCGAACCGACATCATGAAGACGGACCGCGGCGCCAGGCGGAATGGCCTTGGTGGTTTCGTCCAGCACCAGATCGTCGAGCGGGTGAAGATGCATGTGAATTTCCGATTCTGTGCCACCCGCCGGAGACCGCGTGAATGCGGCTTGGCGCAGCTCTTACATGGTCCAGGTGCTTGCGGAAATTATATAATAGTTTGATGATGAGAAAAGATTTTTCTTAAACGAAAGACGAGTTGAGGGCGAAAGAATGCGCATTTTCATAGCGGGCATGGACACCGAGACCAACACCTTCGCGCCCATCCCGACCGGCTACCACAGTTTCGAGGAAATGGGCATCGCGCGGGGCGACGCCACCTCGAAGGCATTGAACGAGCCGTCCTGCCAGCTGTTCGTGTGGCGTCAGCGCGGCGAAGCCGACGGCCACGAGATCGTGGAAAGCCTGTGCGTTTGCGCCGAGCCCGGAGGTATAACCATCCGCAATGTCTACGAGCAGTTCCGCGACGAGATCCTCGACGAGCTCAAGGCGGCCATGCCGGTGGACTGCGTGCTTCTGGCGCTGCATGGCGCTTTCGTCGCGGAAGGCTATGACGATACCGAGGGTGACCTTCTCGCGCATGTCAGAGCTATCGTCGGCCCCGACATCCCGATCGGGGCAGAGCTCGATCTGCACTGCCACACAACCCAGAAGATGGTCGATAGCGCCACCGCTATCGTCGCCTACAAGGAATATCCGCACACCGACATCATGGACCGTGCCGGCGAGCTCTACCGCATTATCGTCGACACGGTGGAGGGCAAGGTCAGGCCGGTGATGGCGCTTTACGACTGCCGCATGATCAGCACCTTCCGGGTGCAGGAGCAGCCGATGCGCGGCTTCGTTGACGGCATGACTGCCGCCGAAGCCGAGCCAGGCATATTGTCAGTGTCGCTTGGACATGGCTTTCCGCATGGTGATGTCGAGGATGTCGGAGCCCGCATGCTGGTCGTCACCGACAATGACAAGTCGCTTGCCGAGCGGACCGCCGAAAGGTTCGGCAAGCAGCTTTTCGCATTGCGCAACGACCTGATCCCGAAATTCCTGGGCATCGACGAGGCGCTCGACATCGCGCTCGCCGAGCCGCATGGGCCGGTCGTCATCGCGGATGTTTCGGACAATGCCGGCGGCGGCGCACCGGGGGACTCCACCTACATCCTGCGCCGGCTGATCGAGCGCGGCATCGGGAACGTGGCCAGCGCCATGTACTGGGACCCGATCGCCTATCGCTTCTGCGTCGAGGCAGGGATCGGCGGTACCATAAACCTGCGGGTCGGCGGCAAGTGCGGCGTGTTCTCGGGTATGCCTGTCGACCTGCGCGTTACAGTAAAAGGCCTCGGCCGCGAGCTGACGCAGCTGTTCGGCACCATGCCGTGGCCGCTCGGGGATGCGGCGTGGGTCACCACCGACGGCGGCATTGACCTGATCATCAACACGGTACGCACGCAGGTCTTCCATCCCGACTGCATGACCGCGCTCGGTCTCAATCCAAGCGAGCGACGCATCGTCATCGTCAAATCCAACTACCATTTCCAGGCTGGTTTCGCGCCGATCGCCAAGCGCATCCTGTTCTGCGCCCCGCCCGGTGCGACGCAGCCCAACTTCGCCGCGATACCCTACACAAAGCTCAAGACGCCCTATTGGCCGAGAGTGGAAGACCCATTCGCGGCCGACGCGGCTTAAGCAATCGCATCATTCGGGGAGGAAAACGCCGGTCGCTGCGCCGTGCGCGGTAGCGCCGCGTCGTTTGCGCGCGTGACCAGATGACAGCGGACTGTTCGCAATCCGTCGGCGGGTACCAGAACCTGCGGCAGTTCGCAGCCAGTCGTCGCGGAAGGGCAGCGCTCCCGGAAGAAGCAGCCGGTCGGCAGCGTCCGGTTGCTCGGCAATTCGCCGGCGCGCGGTGCGATCGAGTTCAATGGACGATCGAAACTCGGAACGGCATCGAGGAGCGTCCTGGTATAGGGATGCCTGGGAGCGTCAAGCACGTCGAGCGTCGGGCCTTCTTCGACGATCTGGCCGAGATACATGACGGCGACACGATCGGCCACGTGGCGCACCAGCGACACGTCATGCGAGATGAGCACATAGGATAGTTTGCGCTCCGCCTGCAGCGACAGCAGCAGATTGACGATCTGCGCCTGCACCGACACGTCCAGCGCCGAGGTCGGCTCATCGAGGACCAGCAGCGCCGGTTCGACGGCGAGTGCCCTGGCAATCGCGATGCGCTGGCGCTGGCCGCCCGAGAACTCGTGTGGATAGCGATCGACATGCTCCGGCCGCAAGCCGACCGAGACGGCCAGTTCGGTTGCCCGCTCGATCAGTTGCTTGCGGGTGTAGCCGCCACGAATGTGCAGAGGCTCGGTGATCAGGCGCCAGACCGGAAGACGCGGATCGAGCGACGATTGGGGGTCCTGGAAGATGATCTGCAGCTGGGTGCGCCGTGCGCGGTCCCGTTCGGTTCCCCTGAGTTTGATCGCGCCCGCGGAAATGTCGGTCAGGCCGAGGATAGCCTGTCCGAGCGTGGTCTTTCCGCAACCGGATTCCCCGACAATGCCGATCGTCTCGCCTTCGGCGACGCTGAACGACACGCCGTTGACGGCATGGACGTCGGCGCCACCGAACCAGCCCGAGGTGACGCGGTAGCGGACTTCCAGGTTCTCGACGGAGAGGAGCGGAGGCTCGGTCACGCGGCTTGCGTCTCCTCGATACGGCGCCAGCAGGCGGCGCGGCGGTCCGGCTCCATGGCAGCCAGCGGCGGCACCGAGACGCAACGATCATCCGCCTCGCGGCAGCGCGCTCGAAAGAGGCAGCCGGCAGGCGGATCAAGCAGGTCGGGCAAGGTACCGGGAATCTGTTCCAGCGGCTGCTTGGGTGGTGCCAGCCCCGGCAGACAGCGTATCAAGGCGCGCGTGTAGGGATGGGCTGGCGCCGCCAGCACCGACGCGGTCCTTCCGGCTTCCGCGACCCGTCCCGCGTAAAGCACGTAGAGCCGGTCGCAAAGCTGCGACACCACGGCCATGTCATGCGATATGAAAACGACGGCCGTTCCCGTGCTCATCGCCTTGTGTTTGATGAGGCCCAGGATCAGCGCCTGCACCGTCACATCGAGTGCCGTCGTCGGCTCGTCGGCGATGATGAGCTTGGGTTCGCAGGAGAAGGCCATGGCAATCAGCACGCGCTGCCGCATGCCTCCGGAAAGCTCGAACGGGTAGGCCTGCATGATCCGCTCCGGCTCGCTGATCAGCATGTCGCGCAGCAGGCCAGAGGCCTTGCTCGTCGCTGCCGCGTTGTCGAGACGCTGGTGACGGCGGATGACCTCGACGATCTGCTCGCCGATCCGTCGGGTCGGGTTGAGGGCGTTCATCGGTTCCTGGAAGATGGTCGACACCAGCCGCCCGCGCACATGCTGGAGTTCGCGCTCGCTGAGCTTCATCGGATCGCTGCCGAACAGGCGGATGCCGCCGCCGGTAACGTGCGCGCTCCCTTTGGGCAGAAGCCGCGTCGCCGCCATCATGGTCACCGATTTGCCGCACCCGGATTCTCCCACGATGCCGACGATCTCGCCGGCACGGACATTGAGGCTGACCCCGTTCAGCGCCTTGATCGGCCCGCGATAGGTGCGGAACTCGAGCGAAAGGTCGGTGATTTCGAGCAGGACATCGCCGGAGGGTTCGGTCATCGGCCACCCAGCCTCGGATCGAGCATGTCGCGCAATCCGTCACCCAGCAGGTTGAAACCCATCGCGCTGATCAGAATGGCCAGGCCGGGAAAGGTGACATACCACCACTGGTCGAGGAAATAGTTGCGCCCGCTCGACACCATGGAGCCCCATTCAGACGTCGGCGGCTGGGCGCCGAGGCCGATGAAGCTCAAGGCCGCGGCCGTCAGGATGGTGCCGCCGAGATCCAGCGTTGCCTGAACGATGATGGGTGACAGGGCGTTGGGCAGTATGTGCCAGCGCAGCATATAGGCAGGCGAAGCCCCGAAGCTGCGCGATGCCTTCACATAGGTGCGGTTTCGCAGCGACAGCGTCTGCCCACGCGCCAGCCGCACATAGGCGGGCACCCGCACCACGGCGACGGCCAGCATGGCGTTGAACAGGCTCGGTCCCAACGCGGCGGCCAGCGCCATGGCGAGGATGAGTGCCGGCAGCGCCAGGAAGACATCCATCAGCCGCATGATCGCGGTATCGACGATGCCGCCGACAACGCCGGACAGGCAGCCGATGATCGAGCCGATAACTGTCGAGATGATGACGATGGCAAAGGCGATGCCGCAGGACGCGCGCGCGCCGAACAGGACCCGCGAGAACAGATCACGCCCAACCTCATCGGTGCCGAAGAGGTGCTGCAGGCTGGGCGCGGCAAGTCTTGCCGAAAGTGAGATCTTGTCGGGCGGGTAGGGCGCCAGCAGGGGCGCGGCCATGATCACAAACAGCACCAGCAGCGCGATCGCCGCGCCGACCAGAGTGAGGGGGCTTCCCTTCACGCGATACCACAACCGTCCCATGCGAAGCCGCGATGCCGGCCGGGGCGATGTGGCGATGCCATCCGCCGCCATCAGCCGAGTTCCCTGATCTGTGGGTCGAGCACCATGTAGGTCAGATCGACCGCGAGATTGATCAGCACGTATCCCAGCGAAGCGACAATGGTGAAGCCCATGATCGCGGGAAAATCCAGCGTCTGGATCGATGACACCACATAACTCCCCATGCCAGGCCACGCGAAAATCGTTTCGGTCAGCACCGCGCCGTAGAGCAGATCGCCGAAGGCGAGGCCAAGCAGCGTCACCGACGGGATCAGGGCATTGGGCAAGGCGTGCCGCAGGATGACCGCCGACCGCGACAAACCATTCGCACGCGCGGTGCGCACATAATCCTCCTGCAGGACGTCCAGCATCGAGCCCCGGATCTGGCGCGTGATGATGCCGAGATTGGCGAAGGCGAGGACAAAGGCCGGCAGGATGAGGTGATAGAGCGACGACCAGAAGGCCTTGAGGTCGCCGGCGACAAGCGAGTCGACCAGGAAGAAGCCGGTGATGCGCGGCGGCGCGGCGATGCCAAGCGTGATGCGGCCGCTGCCCGGCAGGATCGGTATCTTGACATAGAACAGGAGGATGAGCGCCAGCCCGAACCAGAATACCGGCATTGAAATGCCGGCGACCGACACGACGCGCGCTGCCTGGTCTACTGGTCCGTCCTTGTAGATTGCCGAAAGCACGCCGAGCGGCACGCCAATCATGATCGCCATCACCAGCGCGGCGATGCCGAGCTCAAGCGTGGCGGGCAGGAACAGGGCAATATCGCCGGCCACCGGGCGGCGCGTCCGCAAGGACTGGCCGAGATCGCCCGACAGGAGCTGCTTGACGTAGATGACAAACTGCTGGGTAACGGGTTTGTCCAGCCCGAGCTCCTGGCGCACATGCGCCAATGTCTGGGCCGAAGCCTTGTCCCCGGCGATCAGCTGCGCCGGATCGCCGGGGATCAAATGCGAAATCGTGAAGGTGATGATCGCGACACCAGCCACCACGAACACCAGCAAGACGAGGCGCCGAAGGATCGTTGAAATTAGCGACATACCTTCGGCGCCGATTTCTATTCGGACTTGGACATATCGGCGATGTTGTAGACCTGGATCAGCATCGGATTGTAGACGTACCCCTTCACCGAGGATCGCATGGCGAAGATGTCGTTCTTCTGGAACAGAAGGACGTATGGTGCATCCTCGTTGGTGATTTTCTGCGCGTCGATATAGAGCTGTTCACGCTTCTTCTGGTCGACGGTCGCCAGCGCCTGGGTGATCAAATCGGTCACTTTCGGGTTTTCATAGAAGGCCCGGTTGCCGGGAGCCCCCATCTTGGTCGGGTCGAACCAGATGTTCATGAACATGAACGGATCGGCGAAATCGGGCGTCCAGGCGCCAGTCGCGATGTCGTAGTCGCCCTTGGCGACCAGCTCGCGCTTGGTCGTGTCGGCGACATTCTTCATATCCATCGTGACGCCGATTTCGGCGAGCGAAGCCTGCAGCGCAAGACCCACCGGCTCCCAGGCGGAGTCAGCCTGCGAATAGGTGAAGCTGATGTGCAGATTGGAAACACCGGCGTCGGCTAGCAGCTGCTTGGCCTTCTCCAGATCGTAGGTGTACTGCATGCCCTGCGGGTCATGGCCCCACATGCCGTCCGGAACAGCCCCGCGCATCTGTTCGGCCTGGCCCTGCATGACGCCATCGACCAGCCCCTTGTAGTCGGCTGCATAGGAGATGGCCTGACGGACCTTCGGATTGTCGAACGGCGCTTTCTTGTTGTTCAGATACAGATAGACGACATAGAGGCTGGGATTGCTCTCGATGACCACCCCCGCGCTCGATTTCATGGCCTCGGCCTGGTCGACCGGAACCTGGTCGATCAGGTCGGCGTCTCCGTTCTCCAGTTGCAAGCGACGCGATGACATCTCGCGTACGATCTTGAAGATGACCTGCTTGAAAGCCGGCTTCTTGCCGGCATAGTGGGGATTGGGATCGAGCGTGATCTGCTGGTTGCGCTCCCAGGCCGAGATCTTGAAAGCGCCGCTGCCGGCGGTGTGCTCGGCGAGCCAGGCTTTCGCGTCGTCGCCGTTGACCGCGTGCTCTTGCGCCTTCGGATTGATGATCGACCCGGCCGAAGTGGCGAGCGCCGACAGGAACGGTGCGAATGGCGCCGATAGTTCGAACTTCACGGTCTGCGGGTCGACAATGACGACGTCCTTGACGGTCGGGAACATGTCGCCCGGGCCAGCCGCCAGCTTTTTTACGCGGTCGAATGAATATTTGACCGCGGCGGCATCGACCGGCGAACCATCGTCGAACATGTGTCCCGACGCCAGCTTGAATGTCCAGCTGAGGTTGTCGGGGGCCGTGGTCCAGCTCTCGGCAAGCTCGGGAATGACCTCGGTCTTGGCGCCGTCGTATTTCACCAGACGCTCGTAGGCCGGAAAGATCAGCGTATAGCCGTTGTTGGAAACCTCGACGCCGGGGTCGGCCGTGGGCGGATCCTCGGCCTTGTCGATAACCAGGACATCCTTGTCGGTGGCCCAGCTCGGTCCCGCAAAGGTCAAGGCTGTCAAAGCGGCAAATGCCGCAAAAGTCGGCAGGCGACGTAACAACATGATGCGCTCCCCTCGAGCTTGTGTTTTGCATCTCTCACGGGATCACCGAGGGATGCCTTTCGCACACGCTAACACCCGCATTTCGGATGGCAAGCCGATTTTTCTGATAGGAAAGCGATTTTTCTAATTAGCCAAGTGTCATTTCAGCTTCGACAGTCTCGCGCTCGTCATGAGGGCGCACGCTCTTGGCGCCGCTGATGAGGGTCTGCTCCGACTGGCCGGATGCCGACGTGCACACGCACAGGATCCGGGCCGGCGTGTCGCCGACGCTGACATAGGCGTGCCCCATTGTGCTTTCGAAGTAGACCGACTCTCCCGTTTTCAGCCTCAGCGTTTCGTACACGTCGGTGTGCAGCTCGACTTCGCCTTCGAGAACATAGGTGAACTCCTGGCCGGGATGACGGATGAGCTCGCCGAACGTTTCGATGCTTTGCTGGGTGATTGCCCCCAGCATGGGAATCATTTCCTTGCGCGACAGCTCGGTGCATAGAAAGCGATAGACGTAGTTGGGGGTCTCGACGATCCGCCCGTCCTCAAGCCGGCTGACGGCACGCGCGCCGTGCGCAATGGGAGAGACGCTGGCCTTTCTCACGCCGAAGAGCTCGGTTATGTCGACCTTGAGCCCTTGGGCAAGCTGCAGCAGCTTGTCATAGGTCAGCGACATCTGGTTGTTCTCGACCTTCGACAGGGTGGAGATGGCGAGCCCCGACATCTGGGCGACCTGCGTCAGTGTCCAGCCCCGCTCCCGGCGCAGCAGTTTGAGGCATTCTCCCAGACTTGGCTTCGAATCGCTCATGGCGGACCCTTCTTACATTGGCCGCAGTCTAGGGTTGAGACCGAACAAAGTCGACTCGCAAGCGACGCCGCCTTTATCATAGGAAAGATGTTTGACCGATCGGAAATATTCTGCTTGGCTGCCGGCGCTTGCGCGAGGGAGGCTATGCAGGACGTTCTTATCATCGGCGGCGGCATGGCTGGCGCTTCGGCGGCGTTCTTTCTTGCGCCCGGTCGACAGGTGACCGTGCTTGAAGCCGAAGCCCATTGCGGCATGCACACAACGGGACGGTCCGCCGCTCTCTTCATCGAGGGTTACGGAAATGCCGCTATCCGCGCGTTTACGCGCGCCAGCCGGCAGTTCTTCCTTGAGCCGCCGTCCGGCTTCTGCGACGTCCCCTTGCTGACACCTCGCGGCACCATGTTGATCGGCACGACCGCGCAGAGGCCCAGGCTGGAGGCGCTGTTTGCCGAGAGGGTCGCGGAATCGGCAACAGCCATGGAATGGCTCGACCACGACGCGTGCCGATCGGTCATTCCAATCCTGCGACCTGACTACGAGGCGAGTGCGTTCCTGGACCGTTCGGCGATGGACATTGATGTCGACGCTCTTCACCAGGGCTTCCTGCGGGGCGCACGCCGTCAGGGCGCGCGGGTCGCAACCAATGCTCGGGTCGAGGCGATCGAGCGGGTCGGTGGCAAATGGATTGTAACGACCACGGCCGGTGTCTTCGAGGCGCCCACCCTTGTCGACGCGGCGGGTGCATGGGCGGACCAGGTGGCCGCGATGGCAGGAGCCACGCCGCTTGGCCTGGTCCCGAAGCGACGAACGGCAATGCTGGTCGAAACGCCACCCGGCATCAACGCCAGGGACTGGCCGGGCGTGATCGATGTCGACGAGATGTTCTATTTCAAGCCATCCTCGGGAATGCTGTTGCTTTCACCTGCCGACGAGACGCCGAGCGAACCGTGCGATGCACAGGCCGAAGAGATCGATATCGCCATCGCGGTCGATCGCGTTCAACAGGCCGCCGCGCTGCCGGTAACGCATGTTTCACGCAGTTGGGCGGGGCTGCGGTCGTTCTTTGCGGACAAGACGCCGGCGGTTGGTTGGGACACCCGTGTCGAGGGCTTCTTCTGGCTGGCCGGGCAAGGCGGCTACGGCATCCAGACCGGACCCGCGCTCGGCCAACTGACCGCGGCGCTCGTGACCGGTAGCGACCTGCCAATGCCATTTCCTGGCGAAGGCGCTGATCCCAGCCTATTGTCGCCGGCCCGCTTTCATGCACCACGACCGCACTGAATGACTGTTGAGGCGCCCATGTTGCCGGATACGATCCCTCGATCACGCTTCTGTCACACGCCCACGCCGCTTGAGCCGATGACTGCGCTGTCGCGCCACCTTGGCGGACCCAACCTCTTCGTCAAGCGCGACGACTGCACGGGTATGGCGCTCGGCGGCAACAAAACGCGCAAGCTCGAATTTCTCGTTGCCGAGGCCATGGCTTCTGGTGCCGACACATTGGTGACGGCTGGCGGCGTACAGTCAAACCATTGCCGTCAGACCGCGGCGGTCGCGGCGCGACATGGATTGCGCTGCGAACTGGTTCTGTCGCGCAACGTCGCGCGCAACACGCCGGGCTACGACCGCACCGGAAATGTTCTGCTCGACCGGATGTTCGGGGCTGAACTGCATTTCGTCTCCGGCGATTCAATCCCCGCGATCGAACTTGAACGTGTTGCCGAGGACATCCGTGAGCGCGGCGGAAGGCCTTTTGTCATGCCAATCGGCGGCTCGACCGCGACCGGAGCGCTTGGCTATGTCGGCTGCGCCGAGGAGCTTGTTCGACAAAGCAGCGACAGCAGCTTGACGGTCGACGCGATCGTCCACTGTACCGGCAGCGGTGCCACGCAAGCCGGCCTTCTCGTTGGCCTCGCCGTCCTGGGGCATCAGACGCCCGTGGTCGGCATCAGCTCTGCGGAACCGAGCGATGTGATCGAGGCGCGCGTGCACGAATTGTGCGGCGAGACGGCCACCAAGCTCGGAGCTTCCGCCGCGATAAAGCGAGAGCAGGTGGAAGTTCTCGACGGGTATGTGGGACCAGGCTATGGGCTGCCGACCGAAGCCATGCGCGAAGCCATGGACCTGTGCGCAAGGCTTGAGGCGCTGCTCCTCGATCCGGTCTACACCGGCAAGGCCATGGCCGGCCTGATCGATCTCGTGAGAACGGGACGCTTCTGTGCGGATCAGAACGTGGTCTTCGTTCATACGGGTGGCGTGCCCGGCCTGTTTGCCTACGAAGATGTGCTGAGCCCGTGACCGGCCGGGAGTTCGTTGCCTCGCCTGGGCTGCGACGTTAAGATGTCTCGTTGCCGCCGAAAGAGGCCGCACCGTCGCGGTCGATGCGGCCAGCCTTGGCAAGCTCGGCAAGCAGCTTGGTCGCCGCCTCGAGGTAGCTGGCGCTTATCTGCTCGGCCATCGGCAGCGCGCACCAGGCGCTGAGTTCGGCGATCAGAGCGTAGCTGCCTCCGTCGACTGGCGCTGAAGCAAGTCCTCCGTCCCTGTCCATGACGACCGCGACGACGCCGTCCGCCCCGTAGCCGATTGCCGCGATCCGTTGAATGCTGGGATCGCCGTCGACGCGAACGTCGAACAACACGCAGCCGGCCGTCTTCTGCGCAATGTCGCCCACACGATCGGAGAACGGGCGATTCAAACCCCCAGTATCGGCCAGCGACTGCTCAAGTAAAACGAGATCAACGTACTGCGCCCCCATCCGCGTGACTATGGACGCGTTCGTGCAATCGGCAATCCCTCCCTTCAGCCTTTCACACAAGAAAACATCATGGGACCCGGCCGCGCCAGCAAGCTTGTCAACACCGCTGCAACTGCCAGTACTCCACGACTATCGCTCCGTTGGAAAGCAGTGTCGCCTCCACGGCCTTGTCGTGCCAATCCCCTATCGTCGCTCAGAGCCTCCGACCCTGGCAATGCGCCTGGCTGTTCGAAGCTGCAAGCTATCGCAGTGATGTCGCCATGACGCCGCCGTCGACAGTGAGGACGGCCGCGTTGACCTTGTCCATCTGAGCCAGATGCAGGAATGCGTTGGCAATATCGCTTGCCGTTACCTCCACTCCGAGCAGGTTGCCGGCCATGTATTCGTGCGGGGTCATCCCGCGCGCGCTGGCACGCTCAACGATCATCTGTTCGGTCATCAGGCCGGAGCGGATGCGCCCCGCATTGATGCCATTGGCGCGGATCCCCTCGCGGCCATGGTCGACCGCATATTGCTTCATCAAGGCCAGCGTCGCGGCCTTGGGTATGCCGTACGGACCGAAATCCTTTCCCGGATTGACGGACTGGTTGGAGATGTTGAACAGGATCGCGCCGCCCCTGCCTTGGCGTCGAAAGATCTGTATCGCCGCCTGGCAGGCGTTCTGGTGGCCGAAGAAGTTCAATTCGAAGCTTCGCCGCAACTCCTCCATCGGCAGGTCGCCGATCGCGCCTTGCTGGGCGGAGCCGGCGTTGGAGACGAGGATATCAAGGCCACCCAGCTCATCCGCCGCCAGTTCGAGCACGCGCTTCACCGACGCCGCATCCGTCACGTCGCACCGGTATGGCCGGCAGCCATATTCGGCGGCGAGCGACCCGAGTGCGGCGTCGTTGATGTCCAGCGTCGCGACAGCGGCACCCGCCTGGGCAAAGACGCGCGCAATCTCGCGGCCTATTCCGCTCGCCGCGCCGGTTACAGCCACGACCTTGCCCTGCATCGGCTTGAGGGCCACGTCGCGTGATACCTCGTCGAGGGTCATCGTCAAGCTGCCTCTGCCGTTTCCAGGTCGCGGAACATGGCATAGGCCTTGTCCGCCTTCTCACCGCGATGAACGATGGCGGCGAGCGCCTTGAGCATGGCGACGGGGTTCGATGACTGGAAGACGTTGCGGCCCATGTCCACGCCGGCCGCGCCCTGGTCGATCGCCAGCCACGCCATCTGAAGCGCCTCGCGCTCCGGCAGCTTCTTGCCGCCGGCAATCACAATCGGCACCGGACAGCCAAGCACGATGCGCTCGAAGCCCTCGTCGACATAGTAGGATTTCACGAACTGAGCTCCGAGCTCAGCCGCGATGCGCGTCGCCAGGCCGAAATAGCGGGCATCGCGCACCATGTCCTTGCCGACGCCGGTAACCGCCATCGTGGGAATGCCATAGCGTGTGCCGGTGTCGATGAGTTTGACGACGTTGGAAATGGATTTGTGCTCGTATTCGGCACCAACATAGACCTGGGCGGCCATGGCCACCGCGCCGAGGCGGATCGCATCGTCGATGTCGACCGCCACCAGTTCGTTGGACAGTTCCGTCAGAATCGAATTGCCGCCCGAGCAACGCAGCACCACGGGCTTGTTGACTTCCGGCTGTATCGTGGCGCGCAAGCCGCCGCGCGTGCACATCAGCACATCGGCGTGCTGGGCAAGCGGCGCGATCGTCAGGTCCATCCGCTCAAGGCCAGTCGTCGGACCCTGGAAATAGCCATGGTCGAAGGCGAGCATGACTGTCCTGCCACTGTCGGGATTGAAAATGCGCGACAGCCTCGCCTTCATGCCCCAGTCGTGATGCGCCGCTCCCTTGAGGTAGAAGCGGCTGGTGTCGGCGGGACGGTCCCGGCCCCAGTCCTTGCCGTCCTTGATGTCGTCGAGATCAGCCATGTCGAAGTCCTTTTCCCGTAACCGGCAGGGTCAAGCCCTGGCCGTGAAGTCCTGCATTGCCTTTAGAATGAGCGAAACCGAGATCGCGCCTGGATCCGGGTAGCCAATGCTGCGCTCGCCAACCGAGCGCGCCTTTCCCGTCGTCGCTATCATTGCCTTGCTGGCCTCGACCCCATCCAGCGCGCCCTGGGTGGCGGCCGCCGTCGCGGCGGCGAGGCCCTTGCCAACGGCGGCGCGCGCGGCGCGCGCGGCCGGGGCAAGCGCGTCGACCATGGTCTTCTGGCCCTCGGTCACGCCGCCGCGCTTCAGCACCGCCGCAAGGCCCTCTTCCAACGCTGTCGCGAACGAGGCGTCATCGATGACATCGGATGCCGCGAAGGCCTTGGAGCCGGCGCGAAACAGCGTGCCGAACACAGCACCCGCCGCACCGCCGGTATTGGACAGGATGGCGGTGCCGACCGCCTTATAAGCGGCTTCGGCGCTCTCGGCGGCGCCGGCGTCGAGCGCCTCGAGCGCGGCCTCGAAGCCGCGGCGCATGCCGACGCCATGGTCGCCATCGCCGATGGTCAGATCGGCCTCGGTCAGCACGTCGGTCTGGTCGATCAGGGATTGCGCGACGGAGCGCATCATCTCGCGCGCAGCGTTGGCATCGAGCGTTTCGATCATCGCCGTTACATCCTTGAATAGCCGAGCGATTCCGCCGGCATGTCGAGATAGTGTTTCAACTCGTCGTCGAGCTTCATCAGCGTCACCGAGAAACCGGCCATTTCCTGCACGGTCAGCCATGTGCCGACATCGGTGCGGTGGACCGAGATGCCTTCGCGCTCCAGGATCGCACGAATGCGGCGGTTGACGATCAGCATCTCCATCATAGTGGTGGCGCCGAGATTGTTGATCATCAAGGCAACCTCGTCGCCCCTGGCGAACGGCAGATCGGCGAGGATCTTGTCCATGAGCTCGTCGGCGATCGCATCGGCCGATTTCAGCTTCTGGCGCGCGATGCCGGCTTCGCCATGGGCTCCCATGCCGACCTCGATCTCGTCGTCCCCGAGTTCGAAGGTCAGCTTGCCGGTCTCCGGGATCGATCCCGCTGAGACCGCCACGCCCATGCTGCGCACCCAACCCTGTGCCTTGCGCGCGACGCGTTCGACTTCGTCCAGCGTGTCAAGCTCGCTGGCCGCGCCGCCCGCCACCTTGATCATGTAGATGTCGCCCGCGATGCCGCGGCGGTCGTGCATCCGTTCCGGCGGCGCGGCCGCGACATCGTCGCAGACGCGCACGGTGCGGACCTCGATGCCGTCGTCCTCGAGCAGTTCCACGGCCATGTCGAAGTTCATGTTGTCGCCGGCATAGTTGCCGTAGAGAAACAGTACGCCCTTGCCGCGATGCACCGCCTTGGCCGCGGCCGCGATCACATCGGGCGAGGGCGCGGCAAAGACGTTGCCGCAGGCGGCGCCGTCACCCATGTTCTTGCCGACGAAGCCATGGAAAAGCGGCTCATGGCCGGAGCCTCCGCCGATGAGCAGCGCCACCTTGCCGTCCGGGATGTCCTTGCGGATCAGCGCCGGCTTGCCGTCGAGCTTGTAGACACGGCCGTCATTGGCAAGCGCCAGCCCCTCGATCATTTCTGGTACGACGCGCTTGACGTCGTTAAGGATTTTCTTCGGATTAGCCACGGTCTTCCTCCTCGGTTTCCGGCCGCCCGTCGGGCACGTGATCCAGGATCATGAAAAGCACAACCCCGGCAAGCAGCACCGGGAAACCGATGACGAAAAGCCTGTGCGTGAAGGGCTGGCAGAGCATGGCGAAGCCGCCAAGGATCAGCACGCTCGCCAGGCGATAAAACCATTTCTTGCTAAGCAACGGACCCATCAGCGGGAACCCTCCGCCTGCGAGATGCGGCGTCCGCCGGCTGCGTCGAACAGGAAGCCGCGGCCTTCCGGAATGCGGAATGAACAGGCATCGCCCTGCGTGAAGCGCATCGAGAGCGGAACGACCTTGCGGAATGAGCCACCTGATGTGTCGACCTGGATGGCGCGCTCGAAGCCGCGATTGTCCACGGCATAGATCGTGCCCGTGCTGGCGCCGGCGGCATCGGCGGAGCCGACCTCGATGTCCTCAGGCCAGACACCCAGCAGCACCTTGCCGCTCCCGCTGGCGACCGTGCCGAACTCGCCGATCGGGATGCGCTGCCGTGCACCCTTGACGATGACATGGCCGTCCTCGATGCCGGCCTCGAAGAAGGCCATCGAAGGGCTGCCGACCAATCGGCCGACGACGACGTTGGCCGGGAGCCGGTATATGTCCTCTATCGTGCCCGCCTGCTGGATGACGCCGCCGTCGATGATGCCGATCCGGTCGGCGATGGCGATGGCGCCATGATAGTCGTGCGTGGCGTAGAGCATCGTCGAGCGATGCTGGCGGTGGATCTGGCGCAGTTCCGCGCGCAGGCCCTCGCGCAATTTGAGATCGAGCGCCGACAGCGGCTCATCGAGCAGGAACATCACCGGGCGGCGTACAAGCGCGCGGGCGATGGCGACACGTTGACGTTCGCCGCCCGACAGCGTGTCCACGTCGCGATCGAGCAGATGAGAAATGCGCAGCAGTTCCGCGGTGCGGCCGACGCGAAGGCTGATTTCGCCTTCGGATTCGCGGAACGCCGGCGAGCGCAACGCAAAGGCAATGTTGTCCTTTACGTCGAGCACCGGCAGAAGGTTGAAGCCCTCGAACACGATGGCGATGTCGCGGCTGCCCGGGTCGGAGTCGGTCACATCGCGCCCGGCAAGGTCGACGCGCCCGGCATCGAGATCGATCAGGCCGGCGGAGGCGAGCAGCGTCGAGCTCTTGCCGGCTCCGGTCGGTCCGAGGAGCGCGAATATCTCGTTGTCGTTGACGGTGAGGTCAAGGTTGCGAAGAGCCGTCTTTCCGCGATAGGACTTCTTCAGTCCCTTCAGTTGGAGCATTGGCCTGGGGGTCATGCCGCGACCTCCGCGTCGACACGCCGGCCGGTGGCGGCATCGAAAAACAGCAGGCCATCGGGATCGAAATGCACGCGCATCACGGAGCCCGATGGCGACCGGCGCTTGTCGACACCCTGGTGGATCGTGTCGCCGATGCGGAACGAGAAGAAGCGTTCGCGGCCGATGGAAAAGACATCGTCCACCGCGATCGCGACGCCGGAGGCCGGATCGTCGGTCAGGTGCACGTTTAGCGGGCGCACGCCGAGCTTCAACGGCCGCTTCGACGACAGCGCCCAGTCGGGAAGCCGGTCGCGCGCCGCGGTCAGCGTGACGTCGCTGTCGCCCAGCCGCAGGCCGCCCTCGACAGGCGCGAGGTCGATGAGGTTCATCGATGGCGAGCCGATGAACTGGCCGGCGAAGATGTCGACCGGTTCGAAGAACATGCGGTCAGGGTTCGAGACCTGGACGATGCGGCTGTTGTTCATGAGCACGATGCGGTCGGCGAGCGACATGGCCTCGCGCTGGTCGTGCGTGACATAGATCGTGGTGACGCCGAGCTGGCGCTGCAGATGCCCGAGCTCCCAGCGCATTTCCTCACGAAACTGCTCGTCGATCGCCGACAGCGGCTCGTCGAGCAGCAGGACGGCCGGATCGCGGATGACGGCACGCGCAAGCGCCACTTTCTGCCTTGCGCCGGGCGGCAGCGCGCCGGGATAGCGGGCAAGCTCGTCGCCGAGCTTGAAGATGTCGGTGACCCAGTCGAGCTTGCGCGCGATCTCGGCCCTCGCGACGCCACGCGCCTTCAGCGGAAAGACGATGTTTTCCTTGATGCTGAGATGCGGGTAGAGCGATACGAACTGGAACACCATGGGGATGTTGCGCTCGCTGGCGCTCAGATCGTTGACGGCCGTACCGTCGAACAGGACGTCGCCGCTGGTCGCCTTCACCAGGCCCGCAATGCAGCGCAGGGTCGTCGTCTTGCCGCAGCCTGAAGGCCCGAGATAGACGACGAACTCGCCGTTCTTCACGGTCAGGCTGACGTCGTCCACCGCCTTGAAGGCGCCGAACTGGATGCTCAGGTTCCTGAGAGTGATCTCGGCCATCAGTACTTCTCGCCCATCTTGGTCAGGTGCCGGACAAGGATCATCGACAGTCCGATAATGATGACCAGAAGAATGACCGCGAGCGCCGACGCTTCCCCGGTGTAGAAATAGCTGAATGCCGTCTTGGCCACCGAGAAGGATACAGTCTCCGTGCTCGATCCGGGACCGCCGCCCGTCAGCGCGACGAAAAGGTCGTACTGCTTGAAGCTGTCGATCAGGCGCAGGATCAGCGCGATGAACAGCACAGGCGCCGACATCGGCAGCGTGATGCGGAAGAAGCGATAGGCGGGGCTGGCGCCATCCACCTCGGCCGCCTCGTAGATGGTCTCGGGGATACCGCGGAAGGCAGCGGTCGCCAGAAGCACGATGAAGGGCGTCCACATCCAGGTGTCGGCGGCTGCCGCCGCCCAGAGCGCCGGGCTGGTCTGGCCGAGCCAGTCGACCTTGCTGAAGCCGACCGACGACACCAGGAAATTGATGACGCCCCACTCCGAATTCAGCATGTAGCGCCACAGGAAGCCCACCACGACCGGGGACAGCATCATCGGCATCATCAGCATGGTGAAGATGACGTCGCGGCCGCGGAAATTCTTCTGCATCTGGTAGCCGACGAAAATGCCGATCAGCATCTGCAGCGTGACGCAGATGAACACGAACTTGCCGGTGAATATGAAGCGGTCCCAGAGATCGGGATCCGAAAGCAGGAACTTGTAGTTGTTGAAGCCGACCGGCTTCATCGTGCCTTGGCGCAAGGCCGAGAAATTGAAGAAGGAATAATAGATCAGCGAGAAGATCGGATAGGCGACCATGAATATCAGGATCGCCAGCGTCGGCGACAGGAAGCCGAAGATCATCATGCGGCCAGAGGAGCGCTTGCGCAGTTGGGTCTGCCGCGCCGCGTGGGCGGCGGCCTGCGTTTCGGGTGCAAGAGGCGGGTTGGTGGCAGTCATGGTCTACCTCCTTCCCAGCACGCCGAAGGTCATCCCCATCAGCAGATGTTTGCGGATGAGATAAAAGAAGATCAGCACGGGAATGATGAGGACGACGCCGGCCGCGCATATCTGCGTCCACTCGATGCCGGTTGCGCCGGAAGCGGCCGAAATCTTGACGGGCAGGGTCTTGGCCTGGGTGGTCGTCAGAATGGATGCGAAGGCGAACTCGTTCCAGGCGAAGATGAAGCAGAAGCCGGCGGTGGCGGCGATGCCGCCCTTCACCATTGGCAGCACCAGTTTGAGGAATGCGTACATGCGTGTGTAACCGTTGACGATGGCGATCTGCTCGACCTCCTTCGGCACGCCGTCGAAGAAACCCTTCATGATCCAGGTGGCCAGACCGACATTGGCGAAGATCGAGACGAGGACCAGACCGATACGCGTGTCGGCGAGCCCGAGCCGCGCGAACATCAGATGATAGAAGACGAGAACGGCGACCGGCGGCAGCATGCGGGTCGACAGGACGAAGAACATGAAGTCGCCCTTGCCGACGAAATTGAAGCGCGAGCAGACATAGCCGGCCAGCGTCCCGAAGAAGACGGCGAGGGACGTGCCGGCGACAGAGACGATGATGCTGTTGATCAACGAGTCGAGGACCCCGACCGCCGAAGCGCTGTCCTTGGCCGCACCGATGCCGAAGACTGCCTGGTAGCCGCTGAAGTCCGGCGTGAAGAAGAGTTTCGGCGGCATGGTGAAGAAATCCATGCGGCTCTTGAACGAAGACAAAAGCAGCCAGAAGATCGGGCCGACATTGTAGACCGTGTAGATGGCGAGCAATCCCAGCACCAGCCATCTGCCGGCGAGGTCCATCGTCGATGTCTTGGAATGCGTCATGACGACCTGTCTTTGAGCCGGCGCGGTGCGGGCTCTGCTGCCTGGGACGGGGATGAGAAAGGGCACGCGGAAGACGCTCCGCGTGCCCTTCGGGTCAAGGCGGTTATTCGACGGGAACGACCGCGTCGACGCCTACCGGCGATATGACCTCGTCCGGCACTTCCGGGGTCTTGTCGCCACGCTTGATTTCGTATCCGGCGCGTTGGAGCGTGCGCTCGTTCTTTTCCGCGGCGTCCGAAAGGGCCTGCTGCACCGTCTTGGCGCCGGTGGCGGCGTTTGAGATCTCCTGCTGCAACTCGTCGAGCAGCACCGGATATTCAGGCAGGTGCCAATAGTCGTTCAGATATTGCAACGCGGTGGAGAACTGCCGGTTGTAGGAATTCAACCCCTGCCAATCCGGGCTTTCCAGCACCTGCTTCAGGCCGGTCTGGCAGACGGCGGCATAGCGCTTCTGCTGCTCGGGCTGAAAATACCATTCCATGAACTTGGTCAGCTCGGGCAGTTTCTTGGAGTATTTGTTGATGCCCATGCCCTGGCCGCCGACCGAGAACTGGCGACGGAACTTCTTGTCGCGGCCGATGGCGCCCGGCAGAACCCCAAATGCGATCTTGTCGGCGAATTTGCTGACCTTGGGATCGACATTGGACCCGTTGAAATAGAACCACTGCATCGCCATGGCGACCTGGCCTTGCTGGATCGCGGTGTTGACCTCGTCGAAGCCCCAGTTGGTCGATCCGGGCGGACCATACTTGAACATATCGACATAGGCCTGCACCCCATCCACCGAAGCCGGCGAGTCGAGATAGCCCTTCACTTCCATCGTTTCCGGATTGTAGAGCTCGCCGCCGAACGACCAGAGGAAGGAGTTGGAAGCCGTGGTCGCGAAGTCGTAGTCGCGGCCGCCCATCTGGCCCCAGCCATAGAGCCCCTGGTCGGGACGCGTGAAGAACTCGGCCACCTGCTTGGCGTCCTGATAGGTCTGCGGCACCACCAGGTCCCTGCCGTACTTGGCCTTGAAGGCTTCCTTCTCCTTGGGATCCTCGAACAGGTCCTTGCGGTAGGTCAGGCCATAGGCATCCTGGTTGGCCGGCAGCCCGAAGAACTGCCCGGAGCCATCCGGATACTCGCCATAACGCGAGAGCGAAGCCGCCGGGAAGATGTCGGCCTTCAGGTAGGTCGACTTTTCGAAGATGTCGTTGAGCTTGACGGCATGCTGGGCGAACTCGGCGGTGGACTGGCTGTCCCACATTGCGAAGTCGAAAGCGTCGCCCTGGATGGCGAATTCGGACGCGATCTTGTCGTGCCACTGCGGGCCATAGGGGACAAGCGCGGGCACGATCCTTACCGATTTGTCCGGATAATCCTTGGCGATGGTCGTCAGCGCGTCGGCGCAAGTGCCTGCGTGCCAGACGAAAGTCAGATCGGTGGCGCGGGCAGAACCCGCGGTTGCAGCGAGCGCGGCTGCAAGCGCTGCGGCTGACGTCAACAGACGCGTGCGCATGGCCATGTTCATGTTCTCCTCCACTTGTCAGTTCAAGGGGGCAATGGTCGGACCCGACCCTCTCCTACCCCTATCCGAAGCCTATGCACGGGCGTTATAAATATCAATAGAAAAGTTACAAACAGTGTTTTTTGATGTTAAATATGGTTGCGCGGTTTGCACGAAACATTTGCTAACACGCCCATTCCGGGGTCGTGTTGCACTGCAAAAGAGCCACTTAAATCCATGATTTTGAGATGCTTCGTGCCGAGACCATGGAATCCGGATGTTTTCTCGCGGCGCAGTGCAGCATCGAAATTTTGATATCTTAACATTTTTCTCTGGCGCGGTTTGCCAATGATGTTAAAACAGGCAAGGGGCAAATCGCCGGAGGGACAAGCAGCTTGGAATCCGAAGAGGCGCAACATTTGTCGAAGGCGGACCATCGCCGTTCGGAAATCATCCGCATTCTGATGGAAAGCGGAACGGCGCAGATCAAGGACCTGGCCGTCCTGCTCGACGTATCGCTGATGACCATCCACCGCGATCTCAACGATCTGCATGACCAGGGGCTGGTGCGGCGTATTCGTGGCGCCGTCTCGGTGGAGAAGTCGATGCTGTTCGAGAGCAGCTACCTCTACCGGGCGCGCCAGCACGTGGAGGAGAAGCGCCGGCTGGCGCGTGCCGCGGCCGCCCATATCGAACCCGGCAACGCCATCGTCTGGGACGACAGTTCGACCACCTTCCATGTCTGCGATTTCATCGAGCAGGTGACGCCGATAACCGTCATCACCAATGCACTACCCGTGATGGAGCGGCTACGCGACAAACAGGACGTCGAACTGATCGGACTGGGCGGCAAATACCACCGGGTCTACAACGGCTTTTTCGGCATAGCCTGCGAAAGGGCGATCCGCTCCTACCACGTCGATGTGGCGTTGATGTCGACGACCACCATCCAGGGCATGTCCCTCTATACCCAGGACGAACAGGTCGTGCGCTCCAAGCAGGCCATGATGGAGATCGCGCGCAAGAAAATTCTTCTTGTCGACGAGAGCAAATTCCACTTCTCGGCCCTCAATTACGTGGCCGAACTCACGGCATTCGACGTGGTCCTGGTTTCGCAATCGGTGGACCGCGACATCGTGCAGAACATGAAGGAAGCGGGCGTCAGGCTGGAACTTGTCTGACCGGCCGCATCCCACCCAAAGGAACGAAAGAAATGTCCGAAATCGGTAAGGCACGCCGGCTTGCCCGGTTGCTCAACAAGAATTCGGGACGAATGCTCTGTGTTCCGCTCGACCACGGCATGCAGGTCGGACCGATCGCCGGTATCGCGGATCCCGCGCCTTTGATCGACATGGTGGCGGAGGCAGGGGTCGACGCGGTCATCGTCAATCCCGGCATGCTCTTGCGCCATGGCCGCCGCCTGGCAGGCGGGCCCGCCGTGATCCTGCGCCTCGACCAGACGACCATGTGGCGCCACGGGACGCCGACAGGGTATCCGGACACGCACAGTCGTCTCGTCGCGACGGTGGAGGAAGCCGTGCAAATGGGCGCCGAAGCGGTGATCACCTACCTGTTCACCTGCAACAACCGCCCGGAAGAGGAAACGAAATCGTTCGAAACCGCCGGCATCGTCGCTTCCGAATGCCGGAAATGGGGTGTCGTGCACGTTATCGAGGCGATGGCGGCAAAGGGCGGCTTCGCGCGCGCTGACGACCCGGCCGTGGTGGCGATGAACTGCCGCATGGCAGGCGAACTCGGCGCCGACATGATCAAGACCGACTGGTGCGAACCAGAGCGCTTCGCCGACATTGCCAGGCAATCGCTGGCGCCCATCGCCGTCGCGGGCGGTCCGGCCTTGGCCACCCTGGCGGGTACGCTGCAGTTCGCAAAGGACACGATCAGCGCCGGCGCGACCGGCCTGATGTTCGGACGCAACGTGTTCCAGCAGGCGGATGTCGCGGCAACTCTGGCGAGATTGGCGGACGTGGTTCATGATCGCTCGGAATTCTAGGGCGATCCTTGCGCGATGCCGTCGGGGCCGGGGTAGACGGAGGGCCGGTTTTCGCCGTTGCCTCAATAACAAAATGTTATACGGTGGCCCTGCATCAAGCGTAGGGAGCTGGTTTGGACCTTCGTCAGCTTAGATATTTTTCCCAGGTCGTGGAGAGCGGCTCGTTCTCCAAGGCCGCGACGCAGCTGCACGTGGCGCAGCCGGCGTTGAGTCAGCATGTCCGGCACATGGAGGAGGAGCTTGGCCTCTCTCTTCTGCATCGCGGGCCGCATGGGGTCAGCGCGACGGAAGCCGGCGCGCGGCTCATGGTGCACGCCAAGCGCATTCTTGCCGAATTCGCCGAAATCACCGACAGCGTCAGGGGCGCCGCCATCGCCCCCCGTGGCGAGGTGCGCTTCGGATTGCCGGGTACAGTCAGCGAGCTGCTCGCGGCGCCGCTGATCGAGGCCGCCCGCGAGCGCTTCCCCGAGGTTCGCATCCGCGTCGTGGAGGCGATGAGCGGCTACATCCTGGAATGGCTGAAACGTGGGGAAGTCGACCTTGCGATGATCTATGCGACGTCGGATCCCCGGGGACTCGCGGTACATCATGGGCTGTCCGAGGAGATCTGTCTCTTTGCCAGCCCGTCGATGCCCGGGTCGGACGCCTTTCGGGGCTCCTCCGTGGAGCTTCGCGACGTCGCCGGATTGCCGCTTGTCGTACCGGGCCCCGGGCACGGCCTGCGGGAACTGATCGATGCCGTGGCGACATCGGTCAAGGCTGTCATCAACCCGGCGATCGAAATCGACTCCTACACCCAGATCAAGAGATTGGTGACGCGCGGAATCGGTTACGGGATCTTGCCGAGGATGGCGATCAACGCGGAGGCCCAGGCCGGACTGTGCCGGGCGTGGAGTTTCAAGAACCCTCCGATTACCCGGAAAGTGTATCTGGCTTACTCGACGGAACGCCCCTTGCAAACCGCTCCCCGTGCCGTCGGGCAGTTATCGTGGGAAATCCTTCGCCAACTGGTCAAGGACCAGATCTGGAGCGCCGAGCTGTCGGACGAAAATCAGCGCCCCGACCTCTTTGGCTAGCGTGTTGCGGGCGGGCGGACGACTGTACCGTTTCGCTATACCTCCCATTACAAAACGCTATTTGACGCAGTGGCCCCTTCCGGTGCGATGGTGTCGGAAAAGCAGGACAGGGAGCATGCCATGCCCGGCGCGCTGGAGGGAACGACCGTCATTTCGCTGGAGCAAGCCGTGGCCGCGCCCCTGGCGACGTCGCGGTTGGCCGACGCGGGCGCACGTGTCATCAAGCTCGAACGTCCCGAGGGTGACTTCGCGCGAGGGTATGACGACTACGTTGACGGCCTCTCCAGCTATTTCATCTGGAACAACCGCGGCAAGCAATCCTGCACCGTCGATCTGAAGCGGCCTGATGATCTCGCACTGGTCGAGTCCATGCTTGCCTCAGCCGATGTGTTCGTGCAGAACCTTGCGCCTGCCGCGACCGACAGGCTGGGCATCGGCAGCGCCGATCTCAGGAAGCGGTTTCCCAGGTTGATCGTGTGTGACATTGGCGGCTATGCGCCGGGAACACCCGACCATGATCGCAAAGCCTACGATCTGCTGATCCAGGCTGAAGCGGGCTTGGCAGGAGTGACGGGATCCGCTTCGTCGGGCCCGACCCGCGTCGGCATATCGATATCCGACATCGCCACCGGGCAGGGGGCCTACGCCGCTATCCTCGAAGCGCTGATCGTGCGCGCTCGAACGGGGGAAGGGGCTCACCTGCAGGTTTCGCTATTCGACACGCTCGCCGAATACATGAACGTGCCCTATCTGGCGCGGCGCTACGGCGGCAAGGAGCCGCGACGGCTCGGCCTCGCCCACCCCTCGATCGCGCCCTATGGGCTGTTCAGGGTGAGCGATGGCGAAATCCTGATCGCCGTCCAGAATGAGCGCGAATGGGCCGTGTTCTGTGACAGTGTCCTGCGCCAGCCATCGATCGCAACGGACCCAAGGTTCGAACGCAACGTCCTGCGCATCAAGAACCGCGAGACGCTGGACGCATGCGTACAGGCGCTTCTGGCGACCTATACCATGGCTACGTTATGCGAACTGCTGGACCAGGTGCGCATCGCATATGGGCGTGTCTCAACCATGGCGGATCTGGCGGTGCACCGCAGCGCGACCAAAGTCCCGGTCGAGACATCGGTGGGGCCGGTCGAGCTTTTTGCCCCGCCTGTCACGGTCAACGGCAGGCGGCCGGTGCTTGGCAGGGTGCCGACGCTTGGCGAGCACGACCTGGCCTTGCGGCAGGAGTTCGGCACTGCCGGCAGGGTGGATGCCAAACGGATAGGAAATACAGCGCCATGAGCTTGACCCGTAACCTGACCCGCCTGATCCGCGAAAAGCCGGTAACCGCACGCGACCTCGAATGGGCGTCGCTGTTCGTCCTTGATACGCTTGCCTGCGCCCTTGGCGCGCTGCCGACCGAGCCGGCCCGCATGCTCAGGACGGTCGCGCCGCCGACGCAAGCGGACACCGCCCGCAAGGCGTTTTATCTGGGCGGTCTGTCCCATATCCTGGAGATGGACGATCTGCACCGGGATTCGGTGACCCATCCGGGCAGTGTCGTCATTCCCGCGGCCTGGGCGGTGGCTCATGACCTCGATCTTGGTGGCGAAGCTTTTCTCAGGGCAGTTCTCGCGGGGTATGAAGCCTGTTGCCGAATAGGCATGTCCGTCGGCAAGAAGCATTACCGGGTCTGGCACAATACCTCGACCTGCGGTCCGTTCGGCGCCGCTTTTGCCGCGGCTGAACTCATTGGCCTCGACGACACCAAGACCGTGTGGGCGCTTGGCAATGCGGGCACGCAGTCGTCAGGGCTCTGGGAATTCCTCGCCGAAGGGGCCATGAGCAAGCATCTCCATACCGCCAGAGCCGCGGAATCAGGCCTTCTCGCGGCATTCCTGGCCAAGGAGGGATTCACCGGCGCGGAGAATATTCTCGAAGGTGAAAAGGGGTTTTACGCCGGCCTCTGTCCGGACCCGATCCCGGAGGCCGTGACAAGCGGACCCGAGCGCCCGTGGCAGCTGATCAACACCTCGATCAAGCCCTGGCCTTGCTGCCGGCATACCCATCCCGCGATCGACGGCGCAATCGCCTTGCATCACGAGATCGCCGGCGAGGCCATCGCACAGGTTCACGTCGGAACGTATCGTGCCGCCCTCGACGTGTGCGACCGCCCGACCCCGGAAGATCCATACAGCGCCAAATTCTCGCTGCAGCATACGGTCGCGATAGCCTTGGCGGACGGCCGCGTCGACCAGGCCAGCTTCGATGTCGATGCACGGCAACGGATGGTCGGCGAACGCAGCAAGGTCAAGGTCGAACTCGCGCCCGGGATTGAAGCGGCCTATCCCAGGTCATGGGGAGCCGAGATCGTGGTGGAGACCGCTTCCGGGAGGCGCCTTTCGGCCACGCGCCACGATGCCAAGGGCGATCCCGACAATCCGGTGACGACCGCCGAACTGTCTCGGAAAGCCCGCGCGCAACTTGTCGAAGGCGGCTGTTCGGAAGGCCGTGCCGACGACCTGATCAGGGCGATCCTTGGCCTGCCCGATAACCGTCCCGTGCGCTCGCTGGGATTGTTTGAAATAGCTGGCGATGCGCGTGCCGCGGTCCGTGCCGCACGGAGTGCTTGATGTTCAAGGACTTTGACAATGAAGACATCCGCGACGCCGTGCGTCGGCTCTGCGAGCAATTTCCGGGCGAATACTGGCGCAAGCTCGACGCGGACCGCGCCTACCCGGTGGATTTCGTCAACGCGCTGACGGAGGCTGGTTATCTCGCGACCTTGATCCCCGAGGAATATGGCGGGTCCGGCTTGACGCTGTCGGCCGCGGCCGCCGTGCTCGAGGAGATCCAGCGAGCCGGGTGCAACGGTGCCGCATGCCATGCGCAGATGTACGTCATGGGGACAGTCCTGCGGCATGGCAATGCGTCTCAAAAGGAGCGGTATCTTCCGAAGATCGCCTCCGGCGAATTGAGACTGCAGGCGTTCGGCGTCACCGAGCCGACCAGCGGCACGGACACGACTTCGATCCGGACCTTCGCCCGCAAGGAGGGCGATCATTACGTCGTCAACGGCCAGAAGATCTGGACAAGCCGAGCGGAATATTCCGACCTCATGCTCCTGCTCGCGCGGACCACTCCAAAGGACCAGGTGGCCAAACGGACCGACGGCCTGTCAGTGTTCATCCTGGACATGCGGGCGGCGCTTCAAGAGGGGCTGTCGATCCGGCCGATCCGGACGATGATGAACCACTCCACGACCGAGGTCTTTTTCGACAATGTCAAAGTCCCCGCCGAGAACCTGGTCGGAGAAGAGGGCAAGGGCTTCCGCTACATCCTGTCCGGGATGAATGCCGAGCGGATCCTGATCGCCGCCGAGTGCGTTGGCGACGCCAAGTGGCTGATCAACAAGGCTTCCACTTACGCCAGTGACCGCAACGTCTTTGGCCGGGCCATCGGTGCCAACCAGGGCATCCAGTTTCCCATCGCCAAGGCCTATGCCAACATGCGCGCGGCCGAACTCATGGTCCGCGAGGCGACGCGGCTCTATGAAGCGGGCCTCGACTGTGGTGCCGAGGCCAACATGGCCAAGATGCTCGCCGCGGATGCTTCGAATGAAGCCGCCAACGCATGTGTCCAGACCCATGGCGGTTTCGGTTTCGCCGAAGAGTACGATGTCGAGCGCAAGTTCCGCGAAACCCGGCTTTACCAGGTCGCGCCGATCTCGACGAACCTTATCCTGTCCTACCTTTCCGAGCATGTGCTCGGAATGCCACGTTCCTATTGACGGGCGGTCAGGTGGACGCGACCGAACAGAAACCATTCGCGGAATGGATTGGCCGTCAGAGCGAGAGCTTCGATGTCGTTTCGGAACGTCTCGTGCGGAGTTTCAGGGCAATTTTTGAACCCAATCTCGCACCTTCGGCGGCACGCCAGGCGCCGCTTGGCATCCACTGGTGCCTGTCGCCGGCGATAGCCGGCATGGACCAGCTGGGTGCCGATGGCCATCCGGCCAAGAACCTGTCGCTGCCGCCTGTCCCGCTGCCGCGCCGCATGTGGGCGGGAGGTGAGCTCCGGGTGCTCGATGCTTTCCGAGTCGGCGATGAAGTTCGCCGAGTCTCCACCATCCGCGACATTGTCCGCAAGCAAGGCCGGTCTGGTGAGCTGTGGTTTGTCGCTGTCGGCCATGACTATCACTCAGATCGTGGCCTGGTGCTGAGCGAACGGCAGGATATCGTTTACCGGGAAGCGGCCACGCCGGGGGACGGTGCTCGTCCCAACAATACACCCGCGGCGCCGGCGATACTCCAGCCCGCTGGAAAGGTATGGTCGGTCGTTCCGTCGCCCACGCTGCTCTTTCGCTACTCGGCCATCACTTTCAATGGCCACCGCATCCACTATGACCTGCCTTACGCGACCAAGGCGGAGGGATATGAAGGGCTGGTGGTCCACGGCCCCCTCCAGGCGACGCTGCTCCTGAATCTCGCGGCGTCCCGACGCGCGGATTTACCCTTGACGTTTCGCTACCGTGGCCTTGCCCCTGCAATCGCGGACCGTGAACTGACCTTCAGGGCCGGCATGGATGGGCAGCGGTTCTGGGCGCAAGGCGGGAATGGCGCCGTGCACATGGAAGCTGATATCGACCAGGGACCGGCCCGATGATCGCGCCCATATCAAGTACGCCTGTCGCGCCCTTGTTTGTGCCGGCCGACCGCCCCGAGCGTTTTGAAAAGGCAGACCGGTCTGGAGCCGACGCGGTCATTGTCGATCTCGAGGACGCTGTTGCACCCGCCGCCAAGGATGGTGCCCGCTCGAACCTTTACCATGCCCTGAGATTGCAGAACCCCACCTTCGTCCGGGTGAACAGCGAAGACAGCGGCTGGTACGATGCCGACCTTGCCGCCGTCAGGGCATTCGGGCTTCGACGCATCTGCCTGCCAAAGGCGGAGTCCGTGGCAACGCTCGACGCGATCATCGAGACCCTCGGTGAGGACGTCGAGATCATGGCGTTGATCGAGACCGCCAGGGGCCTGGAGGCGGCGGCCGCCCTGGCCGCCCACCCGCATGTCGCAAGATTGGCGTTTGGCCCCGCGGACTTCGCCCTGGACCTGGGTGCGGCAGCTTCCGATGCGATCAAAGCGCATGCCTTGATGCGGCTGGCTGTCGCAAGCAGGGCCGCCGGGAAGGCCCTGCCGTTGGACGGCCCGTCCTTCGAAGTCGCGGATACCACCAAACTGGCCTCCGAATGCCGGCAAGCCTTGAATCATGGGGCCGGCGGGAAGCTTTGCATACACCCCGCCCAAACGTCGGATGTCATCGCGGCCTTTCGGCCAAGCGCCGAGCAACTGGGCTGGGCGCAGCGTGTCGTCGACGCGGCCCAGGATGGCGCGGCGCGCCTTATCGACGGCAAAATGATCGACGCTCCCATTATCGCCCAGGCCCGGGCGATTCTCCTGCGGGGCCGTTCGCAATCCGGCAAAGGTGTCTGAACACGGCCGTATTCGCGACACTTCCCGGCAAGATCAAAGACAAGGATCCACGGCCCGATGCGCTGCCGCTGGCCCAGGCGTCTCATTCGACATCGAGTGAGACCGCCGGCCCGGCGATTTCGCCATAATCGCACGACGTTGCGATGCGGCCTTCAAGGAAATGTTGGGCGCGGTCGCCCGCCCAACATCGATCCGATCACCGTTGGGATCGCAAAGGATCGGTTTTCCGGCCAGGTGTTGCTGTCAGGGTTCTATGACCACCTTGCCGTAGACCTGCCGGTCGTCCAGCAGTCGCATGGCCTCGCCGGCCTCCTCGAGGGAAAACCGCCGTGGGTGGAGCGCCGGCTTCAGCTTGCCGCCTTTGACGAGGTCGAGCAGCGCCAGCACGTCGTCGCGCGACCAGCCGTTCGAGCCGACAATGTTCAGTTCGAAGGTCCAGATCAGGCGCAGATCCTCGTGTGGATCGTAGCCGGCCGTGGCACCGCATGTCAGCAGCCGGCCATCCCGGCGCATGACGCGAAGCGACGGCACCCAGGTGTCGCCGCCGGTGAAGTTGACGACGACATCGATGCCGCCTTCGTCGCGTCCGAAGACCCGCGCCCGGCCGAACTGTCGCCGGCATTCCGCCACCCAGTCTCCCTGCGCGTAATTGATGCCGACATCGGCACCCAACGCCTTCAGGCGATCGAGCTTTTCGTCACTCGACGCGCAAGCGATCACCGTCGCGCCGGCCTGTTTGGCAAGCTGCACGCAACACGTGCCGACGCCGCCGGACGCACCGAGGATCAGCACCTTCTCGCCCGGCTTGATCTTGCCCCGCGTCATCATCATGCGATAGGCGGTGCCATAGGCCACGGGCAGTGCGGCGGCGTCCGCGAAGCTCACGTCGTCGGCCAGCGGAATGATCATGTGGGCGGGAACCCGGACCAGTTCGGCGAGCCCGCCGTCGAAGGTCTCGCCGAGCAATCCGCCCTTGACGCGGTCGATCGGGTCGACAAGCACGCGCTGCCCCGCGCTCAGGCCCTGGACATTCTCGCCCACGGCCGCGATCTCGCCCGCGACATCGATGCCGAGGATGAGCGGCATGTTTATCTTGATGCCCGGCATGCCCTTGCGGGTGAAGACGTCATGATAGTTGAGCGTGCAGGCGCGCACCCTGACCACCACGTCGTCCGTGCCGGGTATCGGATCGCTGTAGGACGGCTCATGGACCATCCGGTCGAGACCACCATGTTCATAGGTTACGACGGCACGCATGCTGATCTCCCTTGTATCGCTTCTTGTCTTGTCTCGAGTGGCGACGAGCCAGCTGACTAGCCCAGTGTTCCAAAGCGCTCGATCATCATCCGCTGCACGACCTTGCGGTCGATCTTGCCCGGCCCATTGAGCGGCAGCTCTTCGGTGAAGACGATCTTGCGCGGATGGGCATAGGCAGGGCCGACCGATAGGCAGAACTGCTTGAGTTCCTCCTCGGTGATATCGCGGCCCTTGGCCTTGACCACCATCGCCACGGGCACTTCGCCCTTGATGCGGTGCGGGACCGGCACCACCGAGGCTTCGGCGACGGCGGGATTGCGCAGCAGCATGTTCTCGATCTCGAGCGGATAGACATTCTCGCCGCCTGAATTGAACATGTCGTCGGTGCGGCCGCGGAAATAGAAGAAGCCGTCGTCGTCCTTGGAAAAGACATCGCCGGTGCTGAGCCAACCGTCCTTCAGCCTTTGCCTGTTGACCTCCGGCAGCTTCCAGTAGCCAGGCGTCACGCCCGGATTGCGTACCAGCAATTCACCGTAGGACGGGTCTTCATTGCCGGCCGCGTCAACGAGCTTCACTTCGCCCTCGGGCCAGATCACGCCGCAGCTGCCATGTGGGACGGCGCGTCCATCCGTCGGCGTGCCGATCATCACCGGTCCGCCTTCGGTCAAGCCGTAGCTCTCCGAGGCAGCGACACCGAAGGCCGCTTCGACGGCGTCGAGCAGCTCCTTGGGCGTGGGCGCCGAGCCGATCTTCAGGCCCTTCAGCGCCGAGAAATCGAGCGTCTCGATCAGGTCGCGCTCCTGGAGGAGCAGCGTGAACACCGCCGGAACCGCGCCGGCATGGGTGCAGCGGTAATCCGCCAGGGTCTGGAGGAAGCGGCGCGGCTCGAAATTCGGCAACAGCACCACCGAGGCGCCCCAGCTCAACATCGGCTTGATGGCGCCGGCCATGGCGTTCTTGTGGTAGAGCGGAACCGCCGCCAGCGCCCGGTGCTCGGGCAGACCCGGCCAGTATTTCTGCAGGCAGCGAAGCCACCACACTTGTCCGGCATGGGTGAGCACGACGCCCTTGGGCCGGCCGGTCGAACCCGACGTGTAGGGCTGGAAGGAGGGATGGTCATCCGACAGCCGGGCTGGATCGAACCGCGGCTCGGTTGCCGACAGCGCCGCCTCGTAGTCCAGCCAGCCGGGTCGCGACGTCTCGAAGGCGATTTTCACCTCGCATCCGATCAGCTCCGCAAGCGGGGCGACGTGCGGATTCGCCGCTTCCTCGACGAGGGCGCCGACGCATTCGGCATCCCGCATTATGTACTCCAGCGTGTCGGCGCCGAGCTTGGTGTTGAGAGGAACCGGAACGATGCCGGCGCGCATCGCGCCGAAGAAGGTTTCGACAAACTCGAAGCGATTGCTGACCGACAAAGCCAGCCGGTCGCCGGGCTTCAGGCCGCTGTCGACCAGAAGACGGGCCGCCCTGTCGAGCCGGTTCTCAAGTTCGCGATAAAGCACCTCGCGTGGCTGGTCGCGCGACAGGTCGATGATGGCGACGTTGTCGGGGTAAAGGCCGGCGGCATCGTGGTTCCAGTAGCCAAGATTGTTCCAGCGCGGATTGTCTGGCGTGATCGGCATGGCAGGCTCGCTTTCGAAAAATCGTATGGTCTGGCGCGGTCAGGAGGCCGTGAGAACGACCTCACCCCGGGGTGATTGCAGGACGGCGAGGAACCCCGGTTGGGCAGCGAGCCGTACAGGCACGTCGATGCCCATTTCGCGATAGACCCGCGACAGCGCTTCGGCTTGCGGATGCAGCACGGTGAACTCGCGCAGTGTACAGCCGACGGGCGTGCTCGCGGCGGGATGCGGCGATGCCTTCCAGTCGATGGCAAAGGGGATCATCTCGCCGAACGTGGTATCCTCGATGTAGAGACAGGCCCAGTCGAGCCGCACCCCGTCCGGCCGCGTCCTGCCCATTTCGATCGGGCCCCTGGTGCGGATGCCCGCTCGGCTTGCCGCCGCCGCATAGGCGTCGAGGTTCCTGGTGCGCACGGCAAAGGTGGCAAGCCCGGGGTGGGCGAGGGCGGCGATGCTGCCGCCGCGATTGCCTTCGAGCGATTGCGCCGGATCGGGCGAAATGATTTCCAGATAGGTGGCGCCAAGCGAAAGCAGGCTGTTGCGCGTGCCGAAGCCGGGATGCGAGCCGCCCCGGGCCGGATCGACGCCGGTGAGCTTGCCGATAAGTGCCGACCCGGCATCGAGATCGGGCGCCGCCCACAGAATATGATCGAGTTCGACGCTCATGTCGGTCCTTCCTGTCAGTCCTTGCGCAACAGCGTCAGGTAGACGCCGCGCCCGCTGGCAACGAGCCTGTCCTGTTCATCGAACACCTTGGCTTCGGCGGTCGCCAGCGTCCCGCCCAATTTGATGATGGTCGCACGGGCCACGAGGGCGCCGGGCAATGCGGCGCGATGATAGTCCACCCGCATATCGACGGTCGGCACGCCTCGGCCGATCTTCGCGGCGACCGCATAGTCGCCGGCAAGATCGATCAGCGCCGCCAGGATGCCGCCATGTGTGTAGCGCACCACCGGATCCGACACGAACTCCTCGCGCCACGGCAGCAGGATTTCCACGCCGTCCGCGGACATCGACTTGAGGGTCACCCCGAGCCATCGATGAAACGGGGCGTCGCGAACCATGCCATCCAACGCCTCGAAATCCACTGCGGCGTCAGCCATGAAATCCTCCCAGATAAAGATCGGCGACCTTCGGATCGCGGGCCAGGGCCGGCCCTTCGCCCTCATAGGCATTGCGGCCGAGGTCCAGCACATATCCGCGATGCGACATGGCCAGCGCCCGGGTGGCGTTCTGCTCGACCATCAGGATCGTGACGCCGGACTTGTTGATCGCAGACACCTGTTGGAACATCACGTCGACGAACCGCGGCGCAAGACCGGCTGTCGGCTCATCGAGCAGCAGCACCTTCGGCTCCGGCATCAGCGCCCGCGCCATGGCCAGCATCTGCCGCTCGCCGCCCGAAAGGCTTCCGGCCATCTGCCGCCGCCGCTCGCGCAGCCTCGGAAAAAGCTCGTACATGAGTTCCAGCCGCTGTTTCAGCTGGAGGTCGCGACGTGGCTTCAGGCCGATCTCGAGGTTCTCCTCGACAGGCATCGTCTCGAACACGTTCTCGCGCTGCGGGACATACCCCAAACCCTGGCGGACGATCGTGCTCGGCGGCAGGCCGGCTATATCCTTGTCATCGAGCGCAATCGTTCCGCTCTTTGGCGCCACCAGGCCGACAAGCGCCTTGAGCAGCGTCGATTTGCCGGCGCCGTTGGGGCCGACGACGGTGACGATCTCGTGCTGCCGCACCGTGATGCTGACGCCGTTCAGAATATCAAGCTGAGGCACGTAGCCGGCAATGAGAGAGGCGATGGTGAGCACATTGGGCTTCATGCCGCCGCCTCCGGGGACGGACTGCCGAGATAGGCTTCGACGACACCGGGATCGGCGCGCACCTGCGCCGGCGTGCCGGCCGAGATGACACGGCCCTGAGCCATCACGACGACGCGGTCGGCGCGGCTCATCACAATGTCCATGTCGTGTTCGACGAACAGGAAAGTGGTGCCGCGTTGTTCCCGCAGCGCGGCGATGTGGTCGAGAATGGCGCGGCCAAGCGTCGGATTGACTCCAGCCATGGGCTCGTCGAGCAGCACCATGGAGGGCTCGGTCATGAGCGCCCGTGCGATTTCCAGAAGCTTGCGCTGGCCTCCCGAGAGCGCGCCGGCATAGTCCTGTGCCTTGTCGCGCAGACCAAATGTCTCGAGCAAGCCCGCGGCCCGTGCGTGCGCGGCGGCCTCGGCGGCCCTGGCGCGTCCTGGCCCGACAAGCAGCGAGATGAGGTGTTCGCCGGGCTGGCGCGGCGCGGCGAGCAGCATGTTGTCGATGACCGACATGCCGGCGAGGACCCGCGTCAACTGGAAGGTACGCACCATGCCGAGTTGCGCGATCCTGTGGGGCGCCATGCCGCCGATCGATCGTCCGGCGAAGCGGATGGCGCCGGAGTCCAGCTTGGCAAAGCCGCTCAGCAGATCGAACATCGTCGTCTTGCCGGCGCCATTGGGGCCGATCAGCGCCGTGATCGAGCCGCGCTCGACACTGAAACTCGCGCCATCGACGGCGCGAAGGCCGTCGAAATCCTTGACCGCGTCGGCCACCTCCAGGATGGTTTCGGTGCTCATGGCCGCACCTTCATCTCGTTGACATTGCCGAGCAGGCCCTGCGGCCGCAGCCGGCTGATCAGGAGCAGAAACAGGCCCACGATGACGAAGCGCAACGAGGCCTGCTGGCCGGCCGACAGCGATGTCTCGATCAGCCTGGTGCCTTCCAGGAGTATCCAGAACAGCACGCTGCCGAGCGCCACGCCGCCATAGCTGGCGAAGCCGCCCAGCACCAGCAGCGCATAACCGAAGAAGGTGAATGTCGGATCGAAGACGGTCGGGTAGAGATAGGTGACGTTGAGCGCGACGAAGAAGCCGGCGACCGCCGCCAGCGCCGCCGCCAGGGCGAGCGATTGGAGCTTGTAGGCGAACACGTCCTTGCCAAGCGCGGCGGTGGCATCCTCGTCCTCGCGAATGCCGCGCAGCACACGGCCCCACGGGGTTGCCTGCAAGGCCCTGAGCATCAGAAGAAGCGCGATGAAGACCAGCCACACCACGATGAACAGCGGCAGTTGCGTGTAGCTGCCGAGCCCGATCACGGCGAGCCATGGGAGCATCCAGTCCGACACGGCGCGCCATTCGGCGTCGAAGCCGAGAACACCCTGGTTGCCGCCTGAGAAGGCCGCGTTCTGCAAGGTGTATCTGACGATCTCGGCGAAGGCGATGGTGGCAATGGCGAAGTGGTCCGAACGCAGGCGCAGCGACGCGATACCGACGAACAGGCCTGCCAGAACGGCCAGCACAATGCCCGCCGGCAGCGCCAGCCAAAGCGACCAGCCGCGGTCGACGACCAGGATGCCAACCGTATAGGCGCCAATCGCCATGAAGCCGGCCTGGCCGAAGTTCAACAGGCCGGTGAAGCCCGCATTGAGCTGCAGGCCGAGCGTGAATATGCCGTATATGCCTGCAAGGACGCCGACATTGATCCAGAAATCGATGCTCATGAGCGGCGCTTTGCCCGACCGAATATGCCTTGCGGCATGAACATCAACATCAGGATGAGCAGTGCGAAGCCCACCGCGGGTTTCCATCGCGCGTTGAACAGCAGGGTCGACCATTCCTGCGAGAGACCGATCACCAGCCCGCCGACAAGGGCGCCGTAAGGGTTGCCGACGCCGCCCAGGACGGTGGCGGCGAACAGGCTGAGCAGCAGCGTTATGCCGAAGTTCGGATTGAAACTGCCGATGGCGGTCGCATAAAGAATGCCCGACAGCGCCGCGAGGAAGCCGGCGGCGATCCAGGTGACGTTGATGATGTGCTGCGTGTCGATGCCGGACACCTCCGCCAGGGCGCGATTGTCGGCGAAGGCCCGCATCTCCTTGCCGATACTGGTGAAGCGCAGCGCCAGTCCGACGATTATCATCGCCGTGAGGCCGACGACCAAGGCCAGAGCCTGCAACGTGCCGAGCCGAAGCGGCCCGATGGCGATCGAGGAGACGACATTGGCGCCAAGTGTCCTGACCTGGCTGCCGGCGAAAAATTGCACGGAAAAGCGCAGCACCAGGCCAAGCCCGATGGCCGACAGGAAAAGCTGCAGGCTGCCGGCTTTCGCCTGGCGCAGCGGTTGCCAGATGATCTTCTCGGTGAGGAGCGCCAGCGCCGCCGTCGCTATCATCGCCGCCAGCATGGCCAGCGGCAAAGGCAGACCGAGCCAGGCGAACAGGATCGTGAAATAGGCGCCGGTGACCAGCAGGTCGCCATGTGCGAAGTTGACCAGCTTGAGCACGCCGAGCACGAGCGTCAGGCCGATCGCCCCAAGGCCGGTGTAGCTCCCTGCGACGAAACCGTTGATCGTGGCCTGCAATGCCGGCACCGGCCCGAAGGCGACAGCCAGCGCGCACAACAAAACGACCAGCACGGCCAGCAGCAGGGCTGGCCGTGGCAGAGCCGAAAGAGGGGATGAAAGGGCGGAAGCCTTGGCTTGCGCCCTTTCGGTTTGGGCAGTGGTAATCACGAACGCTACTTCACATCCACCTGTTCGATCTTGACCTGCTTGCCGCCCTGATACTGGAAGACGTCGTACAGGCTGGACGATGGATCACCATTGTCCTTGAAGCGGAAAGCGCCGGAAACGCCGACATAGTCGATCGGCTTGCCGGCGGCGGCGGTCTTCACCGCATCGGCCAGGGTTTCGATGGTGAACTGCGGCGCACCGTCCTTGGTCACCGAGCGAATCTTGTCGCGAATGGCGCCGGGCTCGGTCGAGCCGGCCTCAACCGCTGACAGGAAGCAAAGGATGGCAGCGTCGAAGCTGTTGGCGGTATAGGACGCATTGGCGACGCCGCCGGCTTCGTCCCAAAGTTTGTTGAATGCCTTGAACGCGTCGGTTCCGGTTGGTGATCCGCCGGCCACGCCATAGGCGCCTTCCAGCGCTTCAGGCGGGATATTGTCGGGAACCTTGGCAAAGGACAGCGCGTCGGCAACGAAGACCTTCTTCGCGTCGAACTTCCCGGTTCGCACCAGCGCGGCGCCGAGCTTCGCATAGGTTTCCGGATAGTCGATCACGACATAGGCGTCCGGATTGCCAGCCACGGCCTGACCGGCCTCGGAATCGAAGCTTTCCTGCTGCGGGTCGAAGGAAATCGTGGTCGATATGGTGCCGCCCTCAGCCTGCCAATCCTGCGTGAAGCTCTTTGACAGCGCATCGCCATAGGGTTCGTTGCGGAAGATGATCGCGACGGCCTTGCCCTTGCCGACATGATTTTCGATCGCCTTGACCAGCGCCTTCGACTGCAGATCATCGGCCGGAACGGGGCGGTAGATCGTGCCGTCGTCCTTGACCGTGCGCAACCGCGTGCTCGACGCAAGCGGCCATAGCGTGATCTTGCGCTGCATGGTGATGCCGTTGAGCACGGAGATGGATTCCGGTGTTGTCGATGGGCCCATGATGCAAGAAGCGCCCTTGTCGACCAGCGTACGCGTCGCCGACAGCGCGGCCTGAGGATCGCCCTGCGAATCCGCGGAGACGATGCTGACGGTGATCGCCGCGCCGGCGTCCTTGGCCGCCTGGTTGGCGACCTTGGCCGACAGGTTGATCGCCTTCTCGGCCGGCGGCCCGAGTTCCGAAAGGGGACCCGTCGATTCGAGCAACGCTCCGATCTTCAGATCAAGCGGTTCTGCATAGGCCCCCGGTGCCGAAGCCAGGATCGCGAGCGCTGAAACTGCCGCCCAAGCCGCGAGCCGTCCGATTTTGCACGACATTTCCATCTCCATGACGTTTGAAAACAAGCGATTGACAGGCACTACTGATCGTTCAGTAATGAAGCGTATCGGAGGCTTTTGAGTCAAGCGATTGGAATTCCCTTTTTTTGCAATATGAAGGACGTTTGTTGCGCGGCGGCGGCGAGGGAGGAACATGGGAAAGCTCGAAACGTCTTCGGCATGGTCGTCAGCGGTGACGATCACCTCCGCCGCGCCGGACAGTGTGGTCGGGCGCCTGACGGTCCCAGGCGGGCGTTCGGCAGGCTCGCCGCTGGGTCTGCTGACGGATTTCGCGGGCCAGCTCGCGTCCGCCGGTGCCGCCTCGGCACTTGGCCCGACGCGCAAGGCGCAAGAGATCGAATGCCGGACAAGTTTGTTTTCCCGCCATGTCGAAGGCCGGTTGAAAGGCGAGGCGACCTTGCTCTTCAGCGATGGCTCGACAATGAACTGGCAGATCCTGGTCCATGACGAGGAAGGCAAGGCGGTTTGCGCCGTCAGCATGACCCATCTGGTCGTGCAGGCCGAGCCGAAGGCCATCGGCGAGCCGGCCGAACCCCTGTCGAATTCAGGCGCGCCGGTGTCCGATGACGCTTCGTCGGACGAAACGATGAGCCCGGCCGACAAAAGACGCGCCCAGATTGCCGCTGCCGCCGCCGCCGTCATTGCCCGCAAGGGCTTTGGCAATGCCACCATGCGCGAAATCGCGGACACGGCTGGCATGCATGTGCCGACGATGTACCAATATGTCGCCAGCAAGGATGAAATGCTCGAGCTGGTCTATATCTGGACCATGGCGCGGGTGCGCACCGACGTAGACCTGGCCACCGTCAATTGCAGCACGGCCACCGAAAAGCTTCGCGCCACCATCACGGCGATCATAGACAAGGGCGATCGCTTCGGCAGGGATGTCGGCGTGCTCAACCGCGAACTCAAATCCCTGTCGCCGGCCGCCAGGATTCGCGTTCTGGCAGAATATCGCAAGCTGCTGCTGCAGATCGCGCAACTCGTCAGCGAAGGAATAGCGGCGGGAGAGTTCCGTGCTGTCGAGCCCGAGATCGCCGCCAATTTTGTCGATGCGGTTTGCGATATCTGGGCATTGCGACCCTTCGCGGTCAGACAGTTCGGCCAGGCCGCATTTCACGACGAGGTCGCCGAACTCATTTTGCGTGGGTTGAGGAACTGATTTTTCGGGGGATCTCGTCTCGATGATCCTGGGCCCGGCGCTATTTCGCCTCGGGCGGTTCCAGCACCGGTTCGGTCTCGTCCATCATCTGCTTGACGGCATCCGCCGACCTGCGCATCCCCGCTTCGTCGATGGCCCAACCGGCGAAGCGTTCCAGCAGGGTGGCGAACGTCACCAGTTCCTGCTCGTCCCATTGCGCGAGTGCTCCGGCGAAGATCCGCAATTTGGTCTGGCGCACCGCCGTCACCAGGCGCTCGCTCTTGGCGGTGAGTTTCAGGCAAATGCGCCGGGCATCGAGTTGCGATGCGACGCGGAAGGCGTAACCGCGTTCGACGAGATCGGCCGAGATGCGGCTGGCGCGGGAGGGATCGATCCCCATGCGTTCGGCGATGATGCCGACCGTCACCTCGTCCTGCGGCGTGTCGCCGACGATCGCGCTGAGCGCTATGATCGCATCGAGATGGCTCACTTCCAGCGAGGGATCGATGCGCTCCAGGATCAAGCGACCGAATTCCCGGCGCTGCACCGAGCGGCGCACCTTGTTCATCACCGCATCGATGGCGGCGACAGCCTCGGCCGCCGCTTCCGACAGGCCACTGCCGCGCGCCAGATCCGCCAGATCCTGATCGCCATGCGTCTGGCACGGTGTGGAAAATCGGTCGGGCTCGCCCGGCCCGGTATCGTTGCTGCTCATATCACAGCGCGCTAACAAAAATACATGTCGGTGTCAATTATATGCTGTTAGCACATATCTGATATTGACATATATATGCCGTTAGCACATAAACCGCGCCCAGCCTGCGGAGATACCGATGACTCTCGACTCGACCCTTCCGGATGCGGCGCCCGTAGAGGACGCCAGGCCCGACATTGCGACGCTGATCGTCTATTTCGGTGCGTTGGTCGCCATGTTCATGGCCACCATCGACATGCAGATCGTGGTCACCGCCTTGCCCACCATCGCCGGAGAACTGGGCAATTTGCATCTGTTCGGCTGGGTCGGCGCCGCCTACCTGCTGTCGACGGCCGCGGTCGCGCCCTTCTACGGCAAGCTCGGCGATATGTATGGCCGCAAGAACGTCGTGTTGACGGCGATCACCTTGTTCCTGCTGGGCTCGCTGGTCTGCGGCACGGCATGGTCGATGGAGAGCCTGATCGCCGCGCGCGTCCTGCAGGGTCTCGGCGGCGGCGGCCTGATGGTCTCGGCCTTCGCCATGATCGGCGAATTGTTCGGGCCGCGCGACCGCGCCAAGTATCAAGGCTACAGTTCGGCGGTGTTCGCCCTGTCCTCGGTCCTTGGTCCGTTGGCCGGCGGCTATATCACCAGCCTGTTCGGCTGGCGCTGGGTGTTCCTGGTCAATCTGCCGATCGGCATCGTCGTGCTGGCGGTGCTGGCATTCGCCATGCGCAGCCGGTTCAACGAGAAGAGGCACCGCATCGACTATCTGGGCGGCTTGCTGCTGGCCGTCGGCACCACGGCAATCGTCTACTGGGGCTACCATGTCTTGGACCCGGCCGGGCCGGATCTGCTTACCTTCGTGCTGCCGGCCCTCGCCTTGGCGGCAATCGCCTCGTTCATCATGGTCGAGCGGCGGGCCGAGGAGCCGATCGTGCCCTTGCGGCTGTTCGGCATCTCGACGGTGCGTATCGTCTCGGGCGTGTCGGTGGTCGCCGGATCGGTGACGCTCGGCATGTTCTTCTATTTCGCGCTCTACATGCAGACGCTGACCGGACTGAGCCCGGCCGAAGTCGGCTTCCTGTTCCTGCCGGCTTCCCTGACCTCGATGGTCATCTCGATCGTGGCCGGGCGGGTGATTGCCGCGACCGGCCGCTACAAATGGATGCCGGTGGTGGCGATGGGTATTGGCGGGCTGCTGATGATAGGTTTTGTCTTCATCACGTCGCATACGCCCATCTGGGTGCTGGCGGTGATGATGGGTCTGTTCGGCATCAGCATGGGCCTGCAGTTCCAGGTGCTGATCGTGGCGATCCAGGCCGCGGCGCCGCTGCAGGATATCGGCGCGGTGACGTCGCTGATCACCCAGGCGCGAACGATCGGGGCATCATTGGGACTGGCGCTGAACGGCGCGGTGATGACATGGGCCCTCAACCGACAGACTTCGGAGCTTCCGGCCGATGCCGCCGCGCTGCTGCCGGACGGCCTGACCGGGCTGAACCCGCATCTGGCCTCGAGCCTGCCGGCCGCGATCCGCGATGTGGTGCTCGGCCACTACTCGAGTGGCTTCAACGTGATGTTCCTCTGGGTGGCGGCGCTCTACTTCGTCGCCATGGCCCTGACGCTCCTGCTCGAGGATGTCCAGATCCCGAAGCGGGGCTGAGCCCGAGTATCGGCAAGTCGGCTTGAACCTGCCGAGGTGAACCTGGCAGCAGGTGGTTGGCTATGGCTGGCGGACCACTTTGCTGCCCGACGTTCTCGGCGCGCCGTGGCTATCGATCGGTTCGATCAGAGTTGCGCGCGTCTGTTTTCGATTGCACAAAGTGTCAAACATTCACCAAGGGCAAGCGACCTTAAGTTCTCGCATCGCCTCGTCGTAGTTATTCATTCTATATTTTGACTTGCGAGACCAGCTTCCATCGTTGGCTTCATACCGTATTGAGAGAGAGTGCAGACTTGCTAGAGAGTCTAGAAACCGCCCAGCTTCCGCGGTCTTCCAAATGCCAGGCAGCATCCGCTCTACGGCCCAGATCTCCTTGCGCTCCGAACCTTCATCCCGACGGACAAAAATATCGTGGAACTCGCCGCTGACACCAACGTCCGACACCAGTGCGACTGTCAGGTTACCCGCCTTGCAGCCCACTGAAATCAGAGAAGAAGTTGGCGAAGTAGCTTTCTCCGGCTCATCAAGCCAAGGAACGAGAAACGCGGAAACTTCAGGCGCCCCCATCGCGTCCTTGGTTTTCGTAATGAACCACGCGCTGCGCGAGCTACGGTCCACTTGCGATTGTTTGGCGTCAGCCAGGCGTGTAGCAAACAGAGCAGCCAACGCCGCACCGAACGCCAACGCCAACGCTAAAGATCGCTTCGGGCTGTTGTGCAGAATCGCCGCGTCATTTGACGAACTGCCCCCGGCGAAATATCGGCCGCGCATAGAACCCCACCGCTTATGGTTGCTGACGCCAACAGTATTGTTTCGAAACAGTTAATATTCTATTGCTTACACTTCTATATGATAACAGGATCTATAACTCAGATCAACTTGTTCTGCAAGAATGATTTCCTTGATATAAATGATATTTCGTCGGACCGAGCCATTCGGTGCGCTCCTTATCGAACGATGGAAACAAAGGGCTATTTTCTGAGCCATACTTCTAACGAGATTTGCATCCTATCTTGCCGATGGGCTTCCATGGCATGTCGCGCTACACTAGGACGGAAAACCGATCTCTTTTGAGCCGAGCAAGGATCGGTGAGCTAGATCTCGCCGTGAAGCGGGATCTCCCCTGACAGCCATTGCACGAACAGCGTCGCCGACCGCGAGAGGCGCCGGTGCTGATTGGGAACCACGTGCAAGGCAACCGGCAGGATTTCCCCCGCGCCGAATGGCGCCACCAGCCGCCCCGAGGCCAGATAGGCCGCCGCATAAGTCGACATGACCGCGGTGATGCCGCCCGCGCATGCCGCAACCTCCAATGCCGCCGCTGCATTGTCGGCCTTGATCGGCGCCTTGTGCGGCGCAATGACGATGTTCTCCTTCTTCGCCCAGAGATCCAGCAACTGCATCCTGCCTTGCACGTGGATGAGCCGGGCGGCGTTGAACCAATCGGCACCGGGTTTCGCTCCAGCCTGGCGGCCGGTCTCGGGGTCGCAGAGAAGCATCAGCCGCTCTCGCCCCAGTCGCACGGCGCCCGGTGCCGGCTGCAGCGGATCGAGCGCCAGAATGCTCAGATCCGCCAGTTCCACATTGGGGTCGGTCCAGATCGTGCTGTTCAGCCGGACTTCGATCTTCGGATGGGCGGCGGAAAAACCAACCAGATGCCGTGCGAGCCACAGCGTGACGAAGCTAAGCGGGGCTGAAACCGTCACGCTGGTCTGCGCCTGCGCGCCCAGCAGCCCCTCGGTCGCCGCTTCGGCCCGATCCAGCGCCTCGGCTATTCCCGGCAGATAGGCGGTGCCGACCTCGGTCAGTTCCAAGCCGTTGCTGCGCCGATGGAAGAGCGGCCTGGCGAAGAACTGCTCCAGCGCCCGGACCCGTTGGCTGATTGCGCCCTGGGTGCAATTCAATTCCTCGGCGGCTTTGGTGAAGCTTAGATGCCGGGCCGCCGCTTCGAAGGCCTCCAGATAAATGAGATGCGGGAGATTGCGCACGCCAAGACCTCTTTTCGGTTCTTTACCCATTACGAAAACGGGGTCACTGGGTAAAGAACGATTTCTTGCGCCAGGCCGGCCTGGCGGGTTCTCTAAGGCCAATCCCAGCCGCCGAGCCGCAGGACGTCATGCCTTTCTCTCTGCTGAAATACGGCCTGCGCGCCAGGCACGTGTCCTTTCGCGACATCCCTCCAACGCCCGACCTGAAACGATCCTACGATGTGGTGATCATCGGCGGGGGCGGTCACGGCCTCGCGGCGGCTTACTACCTGTCCAACGTGCATGGCATCCGCAATGTCGCCGTGCTGGAAAAGGGCTATCTCGCCGGCGGCAATACGGCCCGCAACACCACCACGATCCGCTCGAACTACATGACCGAGGAATCGGTCCGCTTCTACAAGGAAGGTGTCGAACTGTTCGAAACCATGTCGCGGGATCTTGGCTTCAACGTCATGTTTTCGCAGCGCGGGCAACTGACGCTCGCGCATTCCGAGGCGACGCTGCGCAGCTTCCACCTGCGTGCCGAGATGGGCAAGCATATGGGCACAAGGATCGAAGTGGTCGATGTCCGGACGGTGAAGGAGCTTTGCCCGCATCTCAACCTAGATCTCGGCGGTCAGCACGAGGTGATGGGCGGGCTCTGGCATGCCGACGGCGGCACCGCCCGCCATGACGCCGTGGCTTGGGGCTATGCCAGGCATGCCGGCGCGCGCGGCGTGGAGATCCACCAGCGCACCGAGGTGACCGGCTTCGAACACGCCGGCGACCGGGTCACCCACATCAGGACGAACCGTGGAACGATCGCCGTGGGCCAAGTGCTGCAGGCAGTCGGCGGGCTCAACGGCCAGGTCGCCGCCATGGCGGGCATCCGGCTGCCGATACGCTGCTTCCCGCTGCAGGCGATGGTGACGCAGCCGCTGAAGCCATTCCTGGACATACTCGTCTCCTCGGCCAATCTGCACACCTATCTGGTGCAGTCCTCGCGTGGCGAGGTCGTCATCGGCGGCGGCTCCGATCCCTACCAACTGGCTTCGACGCGGTCGACGCTCGACCAGAAGGAACACCTCGCCGAAGGCGCGCTGCACCTCTTCCCCTTCCTGCACAAGGTCAAGCTGTTGCGGCAATGGGCCGGGATTACCGACATGACGCCGGATTACAGCCCGATCATGGGCGCCTCGCCGTTGCGGAACTATTGGCTTGACTGCGGCTGGGGCACCTGGGGCTTCAAGGCGACGCCGGTGGCCGGCAAGCGCATGGCCGAGACCATCGCCACCGGGCGCGTGCCCGATGTCCTGAAACCGTTCGACCTGCGCCGGTTCGACAGCTTCGCGCTGCTGAACGAAATGGGCGCCACGGCCGCCAGCCACTGACGAGTACTCCGATGAAGCTCTTGACCTGCCCGGTGAACGGCCCGCGCAACATCACCGAATTTCAGTATCTCGGACCGGTCCGCGCGGCCAGCGCCGACCAGCCCGAGCAACTGATCGAAGCCCTGTTCTACGCCGAGAACCCGCTCGGCGTGATGCGGGAGTGGTGGCGGCACACACCGTCCAACACCGTGCTGATCGCCGAACGCCACACCGTCAGCGACCAGATCGTCGCCACCTATCTCCCCACTCGAAAGCCTGCCTGACATGACCGAACGGCTGCCGCTTCCCTGGGGATCGCGCCTCGACCGCACCCAGAAAATCCGTTTCGCCTTCGATGGCCGGCCGCTCGAAGGTTTCGCCGGCGACTGCATTGCCTCGGCCATGGCCGGCAGCGATCGCTGGATCCTGTCGCGCTCCTTCAAGTACCACCGTGCGCGCGGCATCCTCACCATGGCCGGGCAGGACGCCAACACGCTGGTGCAACTGCCTGACGAACCGAATGTGCGGGCTGATCTGCGCCCGATCGCCGAAGGGCTGAGGGTCACTGCCCAGAACGTCAACGGCACCGCCGAACGCGACCGGGGCGCGGTGCTCGACAGGTTGGGCCGCTTCATGCCCGTCGGGTTCTACTACCGCAGCTTCTTTGGCCCCGGCGCGAAAAGCTGGCTCAAATTCTGGGAGCCGTTGATCCGCAGGTCGGCCGGTCTCGGCAAGGTCGATCTCACTGCCGGTCATGGCCATTATATCAGGGAAAACCTGCACACCGACGTGCTGGTCGTCGGCGCTGGCCCGGCGGGGCTTTCGGCGGCCATCAAGGCAGCCGAGGCGGGCGCCGAGGTGCTGCTGGTCGACTTGAACCCGGAAATCGGCGGCGCCTTGACCTATGCGCGCTTCGGCCTCGAGACGGCGGAGGCCGAGGCGACCTTGCAGGCGTTGCGCGTCGCGGCCGAGAAAATCGGCAATCTACGGGTGCTGACCGGCGCTACCTGCAATGGGTGGTTCGCCGACAACTGGCTTCCGGTGCTGCAGGGCGAGACGCTCTATCGCGTTCGTGCCAAGCAGGTCGTGGTGGCCGCGGGATCGCATGAACAGCCCCTGGTGTTTCGCAACAACGACCTGCCCGGCATCCTCCTGTCGTCCGCGGCACAGCGGCTGATGCGCCACTATGCGGTTCGCCCTGGCCGGCGCGCCGTGGTCTTTGCCGGCAACCGGGATGGATATCTCGCCGCTCACGACCTTCTCGACGCAGGCGTGTCCTTGGCCGCCGTTCTCGACCCGGCAGCCGATGCGTCCGACAACACCCTCGCGCAACACCTCGTCGAGCGCGGCGTCCGGATCATCCCGAATGTCACCGTCACGGAAGCGCTGGGGACCGGGGGCAATCGCCATATAAGAGCCGTCCGCTTCAGCACGCCCGAACATGGCGCGGAGCTGCTGGAGTGCGATCACCTGGTGGTGGCGGCGGGCTACACGCCGTCTTACCAGCTACCGCTGCATGCCGGCGCGAAGCTGGGATTTGACGAGACCAGTCGGCAATTCGTGCTGAGCAATCTGCCGGAGGCGTTTCATGTCGCCGGTTCGGCGGCAGGCTGTTTCGAGCTGAACTCGGTGCTGCGCAGCGGCGAGGTCGCGGGCGCGGCGGCGGCGCGGGGGGCGGGGCATGATGCCGAACTGCCGGCGATCATCCCGGATGCCGGCGCGGCGGCGATGAACCATTTTCAACCGTTGTCCGCGCACGCGAAGGGGCGGGACTTCGTGGATTTCGACGAGGATCTGCAGGTCAAGGATATCAAGAACGCCGTCAGCGACGGCTATAGCGAGCTCGAGCTGGTGAAGCGCTATTCCACCGTCGGCATGGGGCCGTCGCAGGGACGGCATTCCGCGCTGGCAACGGCCAGGATCGTGGCGGCGGAGACGGGCCGCTCAGTGGGCGAGGTGGGTATCACCACGTCGCGGCCGCCATTCGGCCCGGAAAAACTGGGACTGCTGGCCGGCCCGAACCATGTGCCCTACCGGCATACGGCGATCCACGCCGAACATGTCGCAAGCGGCGCGAAGCTGACACCTGTCGGTGCGTGGTGGCGACCGCTGCACTACGGTGGAGATGGCGATGCCGGCGGGACGATCTCCGACGAGGTCAGGCTGGTGCGTGACAAGGTCGGCATGCTTGACGTTTCGACCCTGGGCAAGCTGGCGATACGAGGGCCGGATGCCGGCGCTTTCCTCGACCGCATCTATACGATGGCGCATGCCAGGCAGCCGGTGGGGCGCGTGCGCTACTGCCTGATGCTGAACGACATGGGATCGGTCATCGACGACGGGGTGGCTTATAGGCTGTCCGAGACCGAATTCTACGTGACCGCCACCACCGGCGCCGTTGCCCGCGTCTTCACCGACATGCTGTTCGCGAACACGCAATGGGGCATGCGGGTCGATATCCAGAACGTCACCGCCGCCTTCGCGGCGATCAATGTCACCGGCCCTTCGGCACGGAAGGTTCTTGAGGCACTCGGCGGGGACATCGATCTCTCCCCGGTGGGCTTCCCCTATCTCAATGGCCGCAGCGGCGTGATCGGCGGATGCCCGGTCCGGGTCATGCGCATCGGCTTCACCGGCGAACTGAGCTACGAACTTCACGTGCCGCAATCCTTCGGCGCGGCACTCTGGCGAAAGCTGCTGGAGGTGGGGGCGCCCCACGGGCTGCAACCCTATGGGCTGGAAGCCTCGCGCATCCTGCGTCTGGAAAAGGGGCACATCATCATTGGCCAGGATACCGACGCGCTCTCGACCCCCGACGAACTGGGCATGGGTTGGGCGCTGTCGAAGGCCAAGACGCGCTATGTCGGCAAGACTGCCATCGAGGCGCGGGGCGGGCTGGGCCTCAAGCGCAAGCTTTGCGGCTTCGAACTGCCCGAGGGACACGGCATCCGGCTGGCGGAATCCTGCCTCGTGCTGCGCGACGGACGCCCGGTGGGCTTCGTCACCTCGACCTGCTTCTCGCCAACGCTGGGCAAATGGATCGGCCTGGCCTACGCCGACCCGCGTGACGCGGCGCCGGGATCCAGCCTGCGCATACGCGGCCTGTGCGGCAAGGAACTGCAGGCCAGGGTGGTGCCGACACCGTTCCATGACCCCGAAAACCAGCGGCAGGAGATGTAGGATGCCCCCGAGCAGCCATTCCGCGTCGGTCGGTCATCCCGAGGGTATTGATCCCGGTCTGCGCCACCACGCCCTGGCGCGGCGCCTCGCGCGCAGGGATGGGCCGCCCGGAGCGCAGGAGAACGTCGTGCTCGATTGCACGCCGACCGAGCGGTTCGGGCTGCGTGGTCCCGGCACAATGGACTGGCTCGGTAAAGCAGGTCTTGCGACACCGGAAACGGTGAATACCGCCATTGTCTTGCCTTGCGGCACGTCGGTGCTGCGACTTGGCCAGCAGGAGGTGCTGCTGGCGGCACCTCCCGGCGGCGGCGGTGCGCGGTTGCGCGACCTGCGCAAGGCCTGGCACGACAGTGAGCTTCCCTCCAAGGGATATGACGCCTATCGCGACGAAGGCTGGGCGTGGTTCGTGATATCGGGTCCGGCGGCGCCCGCGCTGATGCGGCGGATCTCGATGGCCGATCTGAGGCCGGAAAGCCTTAAGGCCGGTGATCTCTCCCAGACCCGCGCCTTGCATCTGGACGCGGTCGTGGCCCGCTTCGACCGTTTCGGCGCGATATCCTATGATATTTTCTTCGACATCGCCTCGGCGGCGTTTGCATTGGATGTCCTGACCGAGACGGCTGCCGGAACGAATGCCGGCTTTCAACTGGCGGCTCTCCACCCCGCGGAATAGTTCGGTCCTCGCCTGTTTCCTGCTCGGGTCGCGGTGAACATCACGCCGCCATGCCGCGTCGCGGGGAGGCCCGTTGTTGATCCTAACTGTTGCCGCTCACGCGCGATATCGGTCGACGAGGGTCACCAGACGCTCGCAGGCCGCAACAGCGGCGGCGTGATCCTGCGAAAAGTTCAGGCGGACGCTGTTTTCGGAAAACGGACTGAATTCCGTTCCGGGTGTCACGATGACGCCCGCCTGCAGGCGCAGGATGCGGACAAAATCACCACCTGCCACGGCCAGGCGGGGCAGAGCCGGAAAGATGTAGCTGCCGGCCTCGGTCGTGCGGACCTGGATTCCGGAAGTCGCGCGGAAAACCTTCAACAAATCGTCGCGGATCGCCTGGTGCTCGCGGATGCGCTGGTCCATCCAGCCGGCCGGTTCGTCGAACCAGCTGCGCAAAACGGCCTGGCTATAGCCACCGGCGCGCAAGGAGACGATGGCCTGCAGCTTCTCCATGCGGGCAATGATTTCTTTCGATCCGAAGGCCACCCCCAGCCGATAACCGCTGAGCGATTCCGTCTTCGATGGCCCCATGATGGTCACGACGTTTTCCGCGTCCAGCTTCTGCGCGCGCAAGTGGGTGTAGTCCATGCCGGAGTACAGCAGGCGCGAGTAAAGCTGGTCGACGATGACGGTCGCGCCGTACTGGCTTGCCAGCGCGGCAATCGCTTCGATCTCCGCTCGGGAGTAGACCACGCCGGCCGGATTGTTTGGGTTCGAGAACAGGAAGATTCTTGCGCCCGACCTGAATGCGTCTTCCAACTGGCCAAGATCGAGGCCCGAACGGCCTTCGGTCGTTGCGTAGTCCATCCGGACGGGCATCATTTCGCCTTCGCAGAATTCCACCAGTTTGCGGTTGGCAAAATAATCGGGCTGGACGATCGCCACCTTGTCGCCCCGCGACACGGTGGAGGCGACGGCCAGGAACAGCGCGCCCTGGGTGCCGGGGGTGATGATCAGGCCGTCGCGCGCATCGACAGGGGCTCCGGTAAAGCCTGCCAGCCGCGTGGCGAGTTCTTCGCGGATGCCAAGATCGCCGCGATATTCTGTGTAGGCCTGCCTGCCGCCGGCTTCGACGCCGGCCGAGAAGACCTCGAACGAGCCCGGTGTCGGGGTGAACGCGTCCACGTCACCATGCGAAAAATCCACCGGCCGGCCGGTGATCACGTCGCCCAGCAATACGGCGTCGATCCCGCCGGACAACTGGCGGCCCTCCTGTCCGGGCGCCGCGTCGGTGCCGAGGCCGCTGAATTTGCTCTGGATCGTCATCGGAAATTCCTGATTGGAGGCACTGCCGCTGCCGCGATGCCATAGCAGCACATATCAAGCAACGAAATTTAGAAGATGGACCCCCCCGATTTCCGGCGCGCTTTCCGACCCTCGCGGATGCGGTTCGATCGCGAAGGCATACCGGCTGTACTTCAACATCGCGATGACAGACGCCGGCCTCCACCTGACCAGGAAGCCCAACGGCCTCACGGCCGCCGAAGAACGGTTCGCATTCGGCGTCAAAAAAGCGAAGCGGGATTGCGCCGCAAATGCTCTTGTTGTACGAACGTTCAACAAGAGCATTTGCGGGTACCTGCCGTGGTACGAACCGAGTTTCCCTTTGCCGTCGAAACCGTCGATCCGCTGTGGATCGCGCTGGCCGACGGCACCCGCATTGCCGCGACGCTGTGGCGTCCGCGCACCGAGGGCAAGGTGCCTGTCGTCGTCGAGATGGTGCCTTATCGCCGCCGTGACGGCACCGTGGCGCGCGACATCGACATCCACCCCTGGCTTGCCGGCCACGGCATCGCCTGTGCCCGGATAGACATTCGCGGCAGCGGCGATTCCGACGGCGACCTGGCCGATGAATATCTGCCGCGTGAACAGGAAGACGCCTGCGAGATCATCGCGCATCTGGCCGCGCAAGCCTGGTGCAACGGCAATGTCGGCATGACCGGCATTTCCTGGGGCGGCTTCAATGCGCTGCAGGTCGCGGCGCGCCGGCCGCCGGCCCTGAAGGCGATCATAACCAACTGCGCCACCGACGATCGCTACGCCGACGACATCCACTATATGGGCGGCGCGCTGCTGACCGAGCAGGAGATGTGGTCGAACTTCATGCTGGTGAAGAAGGCGATGGCGCCCGATCCGCACATCGTCGGCGACGTCTGGCACGCCATGTGGATGAGCCGCCTTGCAAAGACAAGCTCGCTCTCGGAAGTGTGGCTCGCGCATCAGCGCCGCGATGACTATTGGCGGCAAGGTTCCGTCTGCGAGGATCATTCCGCGATCGAATGCGCCGTCATGGCTGTCTGCGGCTGGGAGGACAGCTATTCCAACTTCGTGCCGCGCCTGCTCGAGCATCTGCCGGGGCCGAAGCTCGGCATTGTCGGGCCGTGGTCGCATGCCTATCCCTGCCGTGGCGCGCCGGGACCGCTGATCGGCTATCTGCAGGAGGCGCTGCGCTGGTGGCGGCATTGGCTGTGCGGCGAAGACACCGGCATCATGGATGAGCCGCTCTACCGCGTCTGGATCACCGGCGAGGAGAGGCCGCGGCCATTCTATCTCCCCGATCACGCCGGCAACTGGGCCGCCGAGGACCATTGGCCGTCGCCGCGCATCGAGCGCCGCACGCTGCATCTGAACGCCGCCGGGCTGGGCAGCGAACCCGCGCCGGGAGCGACGCTTTCCGTGCGCTCACCGGCGACCGCCGGCCGCGACTGCGGCCGCTGGGGCGGCTATGGCGGCGCCTGCCCGGACATGCCCATCGACCAGCGCCGCGAGGATGGGATGGCGCTGTGCTTCGACACGCGACCGCTGGATGATGATCTGACATTGCTTGGCGCGCCGGAACTGGACCTGCTCGTCAGCGTCGACCAGCCGCATGTCAATCTCGCCGCGCGGCTGTGCGACGTCTATCCCGACGGCACCTCGGCGCTGATGACCTATGGCGTGCTCAATCTCAGCCACCGCGACAGCCATGAGCATCCGACACCCTGTCCGGTCGGAATGCCGTTTCGCGTCAAGCTGAAGCTCAATGATTTCGCCCGTACCGTGCCCAAGGGCCACCGTATCCGGCTGGCGCTGGCCAACCAGCACTGGCCGATCCTGTGGCCGCAGCCGAAATTGTCGACGCTGTCGGTATCGAGCGGCGACAGCACCATGATGCTTCCGGTGCGCCCGTCGTCGCCGCGCGATCGCGACGTCCGTTTCGAGCCTGCCGAAACCGCGCCGCCGGTGCCCACCACGACGCTCGACGAGGGCTTCGACCGCCGCGTCGTCACCGACGATGTCGGCTCGGGCGTGCAGACCATTGCGCTGACCTCCGATCACGGGCGCCGGCGCTATGACGACCGCGCCATCACCGTGTCTTCCGCAAACAGCGACACGATGAGCATCCGCAGTGACGATCCGCTGTCGGCAAAACTCGTCACCGAATATCGCTGGGCGATCGCCAGCGGCGATGCCGACACCGAGGCGATCGCGGTGACCGAGCTGACATCGGACGAAACCCATTTCAACCTGAGTTGGCGGCTCGAGGCCCGAGAACGGGGCACGCTCGTCCACAGCGCCTCGGCAACCCAGCGCATCAGGCGCGATTTCGCCTGAGAAAGAGAGGGAGGCCATGCTCGCATATGCAGTGAAGCGCATCGGTCTCGGCCTCCTGATCCTCGTCCTCGTCATGGTCGCGATGTACGCGGCCGTCTTCCTGGTGCCGGGCGATCCGGCAACCGTGGCGCTCGGTCCGCGCGCCACGCCGGAACTGAAGCGGCTGCTGATCGAGCGCATGGGACTCGACCAGCCGGTCTGGTGGCAGATCATCGAATTCTTCCGCAACGCGCTGACCGGCAATCTCGGCTACGATGTCTGGTCGAACCGGCCCGTCTCCACCCTGGTGCTGGAGGCTCTGCCGAACACGCTGATCCTCGGCCTGACAGCGCTGGCCGTCGCGCTCCTGATCGGCGTGCCGCTCGGCTGCCTGTCGGTGATGCGGCGCGGCACGGCGGCCGATGCCGTGATCGGCGTGCTCTCGGTCGGCGTCATCGCGGTGCCGTCCTTCGTCGTCGCCATCTATTCGCTGCTGGTCTTTGCCGTCACGCTGCGCTGGCTGCCGGCCATCGGCGCCGGCGAGACCGGCGACTTCATCAGCCAGGCCAAGGCGCTGGTCATGCCGGCCGCCGCCATCGCGCTCGGCTGGATCGGCTACATCGCCCGCATGGTGCGTGCCTCGATGATGGAGGTGATGGGCGAGCCGCACATCCGCACCGCGCGCTCGTTTGGTTTGCCGGAATGGAAGATCGTCTCCAAATACGCGCTGCGCATCGCCATCATCCCGACCATCTCGCTGGTCGCAGTCGGCCTCGGCAGTATCCTGTCCAGCGCGGTCTTCGTCGAGGCGGTGTTCGCCCGGCCAGGCATCGGCAAGCTCATCACCGACGCCGTCAACACCCGCAATTATCCGGTCGTCATGGGCACGGTGCTGATCATGACCGCCATCTATGTCTCCATCACCATCGCCGCCGATCTCTTGATCGCGCGGCTCGATCCGAGGGTGCGCGATGTCTTCCGTGGCTGATGCCTCGTTGTCCACGCCTGATCGACAAGTGTTTGTCATGCTGCGCACGCTGCTCGCCGATCCGTTCACCTGCGTGGCGCTGATCCTGGTCACCGGCTTCCTCGTCACCGCGATCTTCGCGCCGTGGCTGGCGCCTTATTCGCCGGTCAAGATCGACGTGCTGCACAAGCTGCAGCCGCCATCGGCGGAACACTGGTTCGGGACCGATCATCTCGGCCGCGATCTCCTGTCGCGGGTCATCTACGGCGCGCGTACCGCACTCACCATCGCCATGGTGTCGGTGGCCATCGCCGGCGCCATTGGCCTGATGCTCGGCCTGATCGCCGGCTACGGCCCGCGTTGGCTCGACGCCATCCTGGTGCTGAGCTTCGACAGCCTGAACTCGCTGCCGATGATCATGTTCGCGCTCGCCATCATCACCGTGCTCGGCGCCGGCACCGGCACGCTGATCATCGTCATCGCCGCGACGTCGTTTCCGAGCTATGCCAGGCTTATCCGGGCGCAGACGCTGGCGCTGAAAAACAGCGACTACATCCTCGCCGAACGGCTGATCGATGCCGGTGCCGCGCGCATCATCTTCATCCATCTGCTGCCCAATGTCGTCGGCCCGCTGATCATCCTTCTGTCGATGGATATTCCGGTCGTCATCATGGTCGAGGCCGGCTTGAGTTTCCTCGGCCTTGGCGTGCGTCCGCCGACACCATCCTGGGGCTCGATCCTCTACGATGGCTACACCAGCATTCGCTCGGCACCCTTCATGGTCATCTTCGGTGGCCTGCCGCTGGTGCTGGCCACACTTGGCTTCACCTTCCTCGGCGAAGGCCTGCGCGACTATCTCGATCCGCGCCTGCAGTTGCGGAGACCGGCATGACCGGCTCGCTCGCCGCCAGCGATCTCAGCGTCCGCTACGAGACGCCGCATGGCGCGGTGCACGCGTTGCGCCATGTCGACATCGAGGCGCATCCGGGCGAAGTGATCGGCATCGTCGGCGAGAGCGGCTGCGGCAAGTCAACGCTGGTCACCGCGCTCGCCAATCTCCTGCCGGCCAATGCCCGCATCGACGGCTCGATCTCCTACAACGGCGTCGACCTGGCCAAGCTCGACGCGTACCACCAGCGCCTGCTGCGCGGCGACGAGATCGCGCTGGTCAGCCAGGATCCGATGTCGGCGTTCAACCCGGTGCTGACCATCGGCGACCAGCTCGTCGACTTCCAGCACCACCGCAAGGACCTTGGCAGGGCGCAGAAGCGGGCGCGTATCGCCGCCATGCTTGGCCGCGTCGGCATCGCCGATGCGGAGCGGCGCATGCAGAGCTATCCGCATGAACTGTCGGGCGGCATGCGCCAGCGCGTCGCCATCGCCGCTGCCTTGCTGACCGATCCCGGCCTGCTCATCGCCGACGAGCCGACGACGGCGCTCGACGTCACCATGGAAGCGCAGATCATCCACCTGCTGCGCGAGCTGAGGCGCGACTATAACGGCATCATCATCGTCGTCTCGCATCATCTCGGCGTCATCGCCGAGCTCTGCGACCGCGTCTATGTCATGTATGCCGGCGAGGTGGTCGAGGGCGGCGAGGTCGACGCGATCTTCCACGATGCCAGGCATCCCTATACGCAAGCGCTGCTCGCCTGCGATCCCGCCCGCTTTCACGAGCGGCTGGACAGGCTGCCGACCATTCCGGGCTCGCTGCCGAACCTCACTCAGCCACCGTCCGGATGCGTCTACGCACCGCGCTGCGACCGTGCCTTCGCACCGTGCACCACCGTCGCGCCACCGCTGGTGAAACTCGCCGCTTCCCATGTCGCGCGCTGCCATGCGGTGACACCATGAGCCCGCTGCTCGCCGTCGAAGACCTTTCCGTGAGCTTTGTGCGCGGCGGCTTGCTCAACCGGCTGGTCAATCCGTTTCCGCTGCCGGGCTTCAACGTCATCGATGGCGTGACGTTGTCGCTGATGCCGGGCGAGACGCTCGGGCTCGTCGGCGAATCCGGCTCCGGCAAGACGACACTGGCCCGCACCATTCTGGGGCTCATCCGGGCAGCCGCCGGCCGCATCGTCTTCGAGGGCAGGGAGGTGCGGACGCCGGCCGATTTCCGCGCCATGCGCCGGCGCTCGGCGATGATGTTCCAGGACCCTGTCGCCTCGCTCAGCCCGCGCCTGCGCATCGGCACGCTGCTCACCGAACCGCAGATCATCCAGGGGTTGCCGATGCCGGACCGCCGCGCCGCGGCAAAAGCGCTGCTGGCGCTTGTCGGTTTGCCCGCCTCCTTCGTCGACCGCTTTCCGCATGAGCTGTCAGGCGGGCAGGCGCGCCGCGTCGGCGTTGCGCGCGCCCTGGCGATGAAGCCGCATCTGCTGCTCGCCGACGAGCCGACCGCCGGCCTCGATGTCTCGGTGCAAGGCGATGTGCTGAACCTGATCGGCGAACTCAAGCGCGAGCTCGGTTTCGCCGCCATGATCGTCACCCACAACCTGGCCATGATCCGCCACGTCAGCGACCGATTGGCCATCATGTATCTCGGCCGGCTGGTCGAGACCGGACCGACGCAGGCCGTGTTTTCCGCGCCGATGCATCCCTATACCGCGACGCTGATCCAGTCCGAGCCGATACCCGATCCACGCCGGCGCAGCCATAACCCTGCCGTCACCGGCGAGATCCCGAGCGTGTTCCGGCGGCCTTTGGGCTGCGAGTTCCACACGCGTTGCCCGATCGCACGCGAGCGCTGCAGGACCGAGGCGCCGGTCTACCGGCCGATGGGCGCAGATCGCATGGTGCGCTGCCATTTCCCGCTGCAGACAGGCGGGCAAGAACGGGAAGCCTTCTCACGCGCTTCCATCAACCAAAGGGGAAACTGAGATGTCAGAATGGACCATGGACAGACGTGCATTCCTGAAGGCGGCCGGCGTGCTGGGCGCCGGCGTGGCGATGAAGCCGGGCTTCGCCTGGTCGGCCGCGGGCGACAAGCTGCGCATCCGCATGGAAGGCGATCTGCAGTGCCTCGATCCCGCCTTCATGAATGGCGGCATCGAGGATGTCATGATGCGCGGCATCTATGTCTCGCTCAACCATTTCGGCGACATCAGGAAAGGCTCGCCCTGGTCGCCGTGGGGCGCGGAAAAGCTTGAGCAGAAAGACCCCAAGACCATCGCCTTCACCCTGATCGACGGGCTGAAATGGTCTGGTGGCTTCGGCGCGGTGACGGCCGACGACGTGAAGTTCTCGTTCGAGCGCATCGCGGACAAGGCGCTCGCATCGCCCTGGGCCTATCAATTCGAGAAGCTCGATCGCGTCGAAGTCGTCGATGCCCGCAATGGCATCATCCATCTGAAGGAACCTTACCAGCCGATCTTCGTCACCAGCCTGCCTTACTATGGCGGCCACATCATCAGCCGCGCCGGCACCGAGAAGGCTGGCGGCAAATTCACCACGCAGCCGCCGGCGACATGCGGGCCCTATCTCTTCTCCGACTGGCAGCAGAAGCAGAAGGTGACGCTGACCGCCAACCCGGACTGGCCGGGCCCGAAGCCGGATTTCTCAAAGGTCGAGATCTATGTCGTGTCGGACGATCAGGCAGCGCAACTCGCCTATGAAGCCGATGCCTTCGACTACACCAAGATCGCCATTTCGGCGACCAAGGCTGTCAAGGAGAAGCCGCCAGCGGACACAAACCTGATCGAGGCGCAGTCGACCCGTTATGTCTGGCTGACCATCAACATGCTGAGCCCGCGGCTCAAGGATCCGAAGGTGCGGCAGGCGGTGCAATATGGCGTCGATGTCGGGCAGATCCTCACCGGTGTCTATGACGATCTGACCAAGCGCTCCACCGGTGTCGTCCAGCCCGGTACCAAATTCGCGCGGGCCTCGAATCTGATCGCGGCGCCCGACTATGAGAAGTCGGCCGCACTCCTCAAAGAGGCTGGCGTCGGCGACCTGTCACTGACCCTGACGGTGATGAACGATTCCATCCGCACCGCGACCGCGCAGATCATCCAGGCCAGCCTTGAACAGGCCGGCATCAAGGTCGAGATCCAGCCCTATGACGAGGCCGCCTTCTGGGGCGTCGGCGACAAGACGCAGGGTGACGGCTACAAGAACATCGACCTGGCGCTGATGGACTTCGCCGGCGGCATCGATCCGTCGGAAAACCTGGTCTGGTTCCGCCCCGACCAGATCGGCGCCTACAACTGGTCGGGCTTCGACAGTCCCGAATTCGAGACCAGCTACCAGCAATTGGTGGCCGAAAGCGACGAGGCCAAGCGCATCGCCTTGTCGAACCGGATGGAGGATTTGATGGAGCAGTCCGGCGGCTTCGTCTTCATCTGCCATCAGCCGCTGGTCGCCATCCACAAGACGGCGTTCGACCCGGTCATCTATCCCGACGGTCACCCCAATCCGGTGCTGTTCAAGAAGAAGGCGTGAACCGAACCATGATCCCGAAAAGTGGGAACCGGTTTTCGGATAAGATCATGGTCAAACAAGGAGATAGAGCCCCATCCCGATGTCATCGGGATGGAACAGGCTCTATGTGGACAGGATAGGCATTATCGATTAGCTGGAGTCCATGACGGAAGCCCAACCAGAAGATGCAAAAAGGAAGCGCGGCGCGAAAAAGGCTCCGCCGCGCTTCAGCCGCGAACAGGCTGACGTGCGCCGCTCCATGCTGATCGAGGCGGCGACGCGCTGCCTGTCCGTCGGCGGCATCGGCGCCTTCACCATCGACCGCATCTGCAAGGAGGCCGGTGTTTCGCGCGGCCTCATCAACCATCATTTTGAAAGCCTCGACGGGCTGCTGGTCGAGGTCTACAAATCCTCGCTCTACGCCAGCGTCAACAACCAGATCGCCGAGGCCAAGCGCCGTCGTGCGGAGACTTCCGATTGGTCGCCGCAGGCCGCACTTGCCGCCCTGGTGCACTCCAACTTCTCGCCGGAATATTTCAGCCGCGAGAACCTGCTGATCTGGCTGTCGCTGTGGGGCGAGATCGCCGTCAACCCGCGGCTCAAAGCGGCGCATCGCGAACTCTACGATGCCTATCGCGCGGAACTCGCGGAGGACATCGCCGCTGTCGCCATACCGCGCGGCAGGCAAGTCGATGCGCCGGCGCTGGCGCGCAATTTCATCGCCCTGGTCGATGGGCTCTGGCTCGAATGGTGCCTCGATGAAAGTGTGGTGACGCCGCAGGCGGCGGAGGCGGCTGGGTTCGAAATGCTCGAAGCGCAGGTGGGGCCCTTGCGGGGCGTTTTAGTTCAGCGGTGAACCACCTTCGCGTTTCCGCCGCTCCATATAGTCGCGCAGCGCCTCGTCGATGCCGGGATCGATCGGCGGCTGTTCGTATTCGGCGACCATGCGCTTCCACACGACATTGGCCCGCTCGCGCGCCGTGACCTGGCCGCGTTCGACCCAAGTATCGTAATTGTCCCAGTTGGACACCAGCGGTGAATAGAAGGCGCGCTCGTAGCGTTGCATGGTGTGCGCCGCGCCGAAGAAATGTCCGGCCGGGCCGACCTCGCGCACCGCCTCCAGCGCCAGCGTGTCGATGTCGACCACGGGCGGATCGAAATAGGCCGACATCATCTGCAGCATCTCGGCATCGATGACCAGTTTCTCGAACGATGCGGTGAGCCCGCCGCCGAGCCAGCCGGCGGCATGCAGCACCAGGTTGGCGCCGCCCATCAGGCAGCCCCACAGGGACATGGCGCTTTCATAAGCGGCCTGCGCGTCGACCGAATTGGCGGCTGTGACATTGCTGGAGCGGAACGGCACGCCGATCAGCCGGCAGAGCTGCCCGGTGATCTGCGCGGCCTGTGTGTATTCGGGCGTCCCGAAGGCCGGCGCGCCGGTCTTCATGTCGACATTGGAGGTGAAGCCGCCATACATGACAGGCACGCCCGGACGCACGATCTGGGTCAGCACGATACCGGCCAGCGCCTCGGCATGCTGCTGCGACAGCGCGCCCGCAAGCGTCACCGGGCTCATCGCGCCGGCCAGCGTGAACGGCGTGATGACATTGACCTGGCCATGCTCGGCCAGCGCGATCAGGCCTTCGGCCATAGGCTCGTCGAGCTGCAGCGGCGAGTTGGTGTTGATGATGCCGGTGAAGACCGGCATCTCCCGGGCAAGGTTTTCGCGCGTCGTGCCGAGCGAAATCGCCACCATCTCCAGCGCGTCGATTGCGCGCCCCTGACCAAGGGTTTGCGGCTGCCAGTTCTTGTCGAGCAAGGTGATCTCGGCATAGTAGAGGTCGAGATGACGCGTGTTCTGGTGCAGGTCGAGCGGCTCGAACGGGCCGCCGCCTTCCTGGTGCAGCACGTTGAACGACTGGATGAGTTTCAGATAGTCGCACATCTCGGCATAGGTGCCGGGACGGCGGCCGCGATCATTGTCCATGACATAGGCCGGGCCGCCGACCGACGACAGGATGCAGTGCTTTCCGCCGACCTTGACGTTCTTCGCGGGATTGCGGGCGCGCAGCTCGAAGGACGATGGCGCCATGGCGACGCGCTCCATCACCATGGCGCGGTCGAAGCGCACCCGCATGGCGCTTTCGTCGACATCGCAGCCGGCGGCGCGATAAAACTGCCGCGCCCGCGGCTGCAGCACGCGCATGCCGATCTCCTCCAGGATGGTCAGGCCCATTTCATGGATCGTCCGCACCTGATCGTCGGACAGGATCTCGATCGGCGCATAGGGCCGCGTCAGCTGCTTCCACGGACGCTGCTCGATGCCGCCGATCTCGCGCTGCGGGCGGCCGGGTCTGCGACGTGCGGCGGTGCGTTCCATGGCCTTCTAGACCTCCCTGTTTGACGCAATTCCTGTGGGAAAACCGCTTCACACTTTTCCTGGAATTGCTCCTATTCGGCTGCCGTGCGCATATCGAAATCCGCCACCGCGTCGACGATCGGCGTGTCGCGTCTATAAGGCTGCCAGCGAACCTTTGTACCGATCTCTCGAGCCAGCTTGTGACCGCTGTGAACGGCGTGGGCGATGGCGCCCGGCGCGAGCGTGTCGCCGATACGATCGACGCTGCGGATGCCGACGGCCGTAAGCGCGTCCGCCCGTTCCGTCAGCGTCTCGAACAGCTCGTTGCGCGGCAAGCGCAGCCCGACGATCAGCACCGAGCGGCAGGCGATGCGGCTCTCCTCGCCGGTGAACAGATGCGCCAGCGTCGCCGTCTCGCCATCGAAGGATTTCAACAGATGCAAGGTCGTCACCGGCACGTTGCGGCGCGCCAGCGCACGATGCACCAGCGGCAGCTCGTTGGTCATGATCGTCCAGGCGGACGCCTGGCCGGCCGGGGTGACGTAGCTGACCGGAACGCCCTGCGCCGCCAGATGCTCGGTCAGCACGCCGCCCATGTAATAATTGTCGAAATCGAAGACCAAGGTTGGTCCTTGCGGAAGGCGGCCGGCGGCGATGTCATCGGGTGTGAACACTTCCGCGTGGTCGAGCCGGCCGACCGGTATCTCCAGGGAGGAGTAGAGCATGTCGGTCCAGCGTGCGCCGGTCGCAAGCACGACCCGGTCCGGCGCCAGGTCGACGATTTCGTCCGCGCCCAAGACACTCTCGGGATAGAGCGAGACATTGTTCATCTCGCCGAGCCGTCCGAGCCGGTAATCGACGACGCGGTTCCAGGCCGACAGGCCGGGCAGTGTCTTCTCGAAGGTCAGCCGCCCGCCGAACGTACGGCTGCTGTCGGCGAGTGTCACCTCATGGCCACGCCGGCCAAGCGTCAGCGCGCATTCGAGCCCGGCCGGTCCGCCGCCGACAACCAGGATGCGCTCCGCTCTGTCGGCACGCTCGACACGCTCGGGGTGCCAGCCGCGCCGCCATTCCTCGCCGGCGGTCGGGTTCTGCGTGCAGCGCACCGGCACGCCGTCATGCCAACTCGAAATGCAGATGTTGCAGCCGATGCATTCGCGGATTTCGGCCTCGCGGCCCTCGCGGATCTTGGCCGGCAGGAAGGGGTCGGCGATCGAGGGCCGCGCGCCGCCGATGAAGTCGAGCACGCCGCGCCTGATCTGCGAGACCATGGTGTCGGGAGAGGTGAAGCGGCCGACGCCGACCACCGGCTTTTTCGTCAGCGACTTGACGAAATCGATCACCGGCTCATGGCTGCCTTCACCGGTGAAGCGCGACGCCGAACAGTCGGTCGGGCTGGAATCCATCTTGACGTCGAACAGGTCGGGCAGGTCGGCCAAAAGTTCGATCAGCTCATGCGCTTCCGAAGGCTGGTTGCGGCCGGGCCGGCCGCGCAGTTCCTCTAGGCTGACGCGCAGCGCGACGCCGCAATCCTTGCCGACGGCATCCTTGGTGACCTCGATCATCTCGCGCACGAAGCGCACGCGGTTCTCGATCGGTCCGCCGTACTCGTCGGTGCGATGGTTGTACTCCGGCAGCAGGAACTCGTAGCCGAGATAGCCCATGCCGGCATAGACGTAGACCACGTCGAAGCCGGCCGTGCGCGCCTTGCGCGCCGCCTCGGCCTGGCATCGCAACACCTCCTTCATGTCGGCCTTGTCCATGGTCTTCGGCCGCAGATTGCCCATGAAGCCGACATGCGTGGCCATCCAGGGAATTCCCGATGGCGAGAGCGGCGGCAGCCGGCTCGTCCTGTTCATGACGGACGCGCCGCCATGCCAGAGTTCCACGCCGGCAAGCGAGCCATGGCGGTGGACGGCCTCCGTCATCAGCGCATGGGCACGGATATCATTGTCGTCCCACAAAGTGGCGAAAGGCAGCGGGGCGTCGTCCGAACTGGGATCGATCGAACAGGCGCCGGTGCAGATCACGCCCCATCCGCCCTCGGCCTTGGCTTCGCGAAAGGCCGCACGCACCCTTGGAAGGGCGTTGGTCATGCCGCTGGCATGCGGCACCTGGTAGAAGCGGTTCGGCGCGGTGACCGGCCCGATCCGCATCGGCTCGAACAGGATTTCGTAGCGGGGATTGCAGGTCATCGGGACTCGGCGAATATGCTTGTTGAACGATCGTACAACAAGCATATTCGCCGGCATTGCAGAACGCAATGGCCCAAAGCAACGGCGCTGGGGATCGGTTCGAAAGCAGGGCAAATGCGACGGTGTTGGGACGGGCCGACAGCATGGGTTCACAACACCATCACATTTGTCCAAATTGGACAGATCTTGAAACCGGTCAGTCCTATTTCGGGCTAACCTTCTTCCGGCCCGTCTTTCGTCGCCAGCCCTCGAAGGTACTCGACTCCTTTTTTGGGGTCGTTTCGTTCCGATCGCTGGCAACGGCCTGCCGGGCCTTTTTGGGAGGAATGTCGTGACACTGTTTGCCGTCCACTGTCTGGACCACGCCGATGCCTTGCCGAGGCGCCTGGCCAATTATGACGCGCACAAGGCGCATCTTGCGCAGGGGCGTGTGAAGACCGTCATCTCCGGTCCGCTGGTGGCAGAGGACGGGGAGACGATGATCGGCTCGCTCTTTGTGTTTTCCGCCGAAAAGATCGAGGATGTCAGGGCATTCAATGCCGCAGACCCCTTCAACGCGGCCAATGTCTGGCGGTCCGTCAGCATCAACCCGTTCCTGATGCGCGTCGACAACCGGAGCTAGGTCCGAGGCGAATTCATGGAACCCTTCGTCTATAACGGCCAGCCGGCCCGCGTCATTTTCGGATCCGGCACCATCCAGCAGCTGCCGGCGGAACTGGACCGGCTGGGCCTGAAGCGGGTCGCGGTGCTGGCAACGCCGCCGCAGGAGCCGGAAGCGCGACGGCTCGTCGAACAGCTCGGCGGCCGCGCCGCCGGCGTCTACGCGCGGGCGACGATGCATACGCCGGTGGAGGTCACCGAGGACGCGCTGCGTGTCATTCTGGACCTCAAGGCCGACGGGCTCGTCGCCGTGGGCGGTGGCTCGACCACGGGCCTTGCCAAGGCCATCGCACTGCGGACCGACCTGCCGCAGATCGTGGTGCCGACCACCTATGCCGGCTCGGAAATGACGCCGATCCTTGGTGAGACCAGGGACGGAGTGAAGGTCACCCAGTCGAGCCCCAAAGTGCTGCCCGAAATCGTGATCTACGACATCGACCTCACTCTGTCGCTGCCCGCGGCCATGTCCGGCACCAGCGGGCTCAACGCGATCGCGCATGCGGTCGAAGCGCTTTATGCACGCGAGCGCAACCCGGTCATCAGCCTGATGGCGACAGAGGCGATCGGCGCGCTTGCCGCGGCCCTGCCGACAATAGCCGTCGAGCCCGACAACCGGGAAGCGCGTTCAAAGGCGCTTTACGGCGCCTGGCTTTGCGGCATCTGCCTGGGCTCGGTGGGCATGGCGCTGCACCACAAGCTTTGCCATACGCTCGGCGGCAGCTTCGACCTGCCGCATGCCGAAACGCATGCGATCGTGCTTCCGCACGCGCTTGCCTACAACGCTCCGGCGGTGCCGGACGTGATGCAGAGGCTGCGCGACGTGCTCGGCACGGACGACCCGGCCATGGCGCTCTACGATCTTGCCGACAGGGTCGGCGCACGGCGAGCGCTCGCGGATATCGGCATGCCTGAAAATGGCATCGAGCTTGCGACGGACAGGGCGCTGTCCAACCCCTACTGGAACCCGCGCCCCCTTGAGCGCGAGGCGCTGAAGGGGTTGATCGCCCGGGCTTATGCAGGCGAACGGCCGCGCTCCTGAGGCGTGGCGACATCTGGAGGAGGATCGATCTTGGGCAAAGCAGAGGCCAGCCATGCGCGGCCGCCGAAATATCCGTATTTCGAGGAGGAGACCTCGGTCGACGTCGTCAACGCGCGCATGGGACCGGACGTCGATCCGCGCCTGCGCGAGGTGATGAGCGTGCTGGTCAAGCACCTGCACGCCGCCATCAAGGAGATCGAGCCGACCCATGAGGAATGGCTCAAGGGCATCACCTTCCTGACCGAAGTCGGCCAGATGTGCTCGGAGTGGCGGCAGGAATTCATCCTTCTGTCCGACACGCTCGGCGTCTCGATGCTGGTCGACGCCATCAATCACCGGCGTCCGAATGGCGCGACAGAGAACACGATTCTCGGACCGTTCTACGTGCCCGAGGCACCGCGCTACGAGCACGGCACGAACATCTGCCTGGACGGCAAGGGCGAGCCGCTGGTGGTGCGCGGACGCGTGGTGGATACCGAAGGCAAACCGGTCGCCGGCGCGCTGATCGACGTCTGGCAGACAAATGACGACGGCTTCTACGACGTCCAGCAGAAGGGGCTGCAGCCGGACTGGAACCTGCGCGGCGTGTTCACCAGCGGCGAGAACGGCGACTATTGGTACCGGGCCGTCAAGCCGCGCTACTATCCGATCCCGGACGACGGACCCGTGGGCAAGATGCTTGCCGCGCTGGGACGCCATCCGAACCGGGCCGCCCATATCCATTTCATCATCAGCGCGCCGGGCTACGACCCGGTCATCACCCATATCTTCACGCCTGATTGCCAGTATCTCGCCGAGGACGCGGTCTTCGGCGTGAAGGATTCGCTGATCGCGGATTTCAAGAAGATCACGGACCCGACAAGCGCGGCGGAGCTTGGTTTCACGTCTCCCTATTGGGCGGTGAACTGGGATTTCGTACTGGCGCGCAAATCGGCGGGCACCGCCTAAGACCCGATAGTCCTCCGACACCGCTATAGTTTCGTCCATTTTGGACTAAATCATAGCGTCGCCCTGTTTGGCGCGACCCAGAGGAGGTCTCATGAACGACCACGAATTCCTGCGCGTCTACGATTTCGTCGACCGGCTGAGGACGCCGTTCCTCGGTGTCGCCGATGTCGAGGACGAGGCGTCGTGGCGCATGGTGCACTACATCATGCGATCGGAGCTCGAGGGCTATCCGGTGACGATGAGCAAGCTCGCGCTGGTCTCCGGCCTCAGCCATGGAACGGCGATCCGGCGCATCCAGGGCATGATCGGCAAGGGGCTTGTCGAGCGTCGGCCGTCGCCGGACAAGCCGAGGAGCTTCACGCTGCATCCCACGGAGCAGCTGACGACGCTTGCGGTCAACTATGCGGCGGAAACCAAGGCTCTGATCGCGGAGATCCTGGGCGGGCGCGGCACGGAGGAACACGAAACCAACTACTATTTCGGCGCGCCGCGCCGCGGCAATCCTGTCATTCCGCCGATCAACCTGCTGAAGAGCCGGATCACCGAAGGCGTCGAGCTGCAGTTCCTACTCAACGACGACAATTATTTCGCGGCGATGCGCAACATGTGGTCGGATTTCCGCAACAACCTCGCCAGCGCCAGGAGCTTCAAGCTCGTCCACCAGAACGACCTCTACCGCGAAGGTCTGGCCAACGGCCAGCGCTCGGTGTCGGCCTATGACATCATCGCCATCGACATGCCCTGGCTCGGCGAGTTCGCGGGCAGGGGGCTGGTCATGCCGATCGGCGACATGATCCGCGAATCCGGCATCAATCCAATGGATTTCCACCCGTCGATCTGGTCGACGACGACCTGGCAGAGGGTGGAGTACGGGGTGCCGATCTATTGCACCATCGAGGTGCTCGCCTGCCGCAGCGACCTTTTCGACGGTGCCGGGCTCACCCTGCCCAGGACCTTCGAGGAGGTGATCTCGGCCGGCCGGGTCTTCCACAATCCGTCCGCGGAGCGCTACGGCATTGCCTGGAACGCGGCGCGCATGCCGCTCGCGTCAAGCTTCATGTTCTTCCTCGGCTGCTGCGGCCAGACAGTGCTGTCGATCCGGCGCACGCCGACCGGCTACTCGACGGAAAATCTCGACCGCCAGCACATGCGGCCGCAGATCGACAGCGAGGCCGCACTCACCGTGCTTGACTACATGCACCGGCTTCTCGAGATCGCCCAGCCGGGCGCGCTCGATGCGCATTGGGACGATTCCTGCGCGGTGTTCCTGAAGGGCCAGAGCGCCATGGGCTATGTCTGGACCATGCGCGCGGCGCAGTTCGAGGCGGAGGTGCGCTCGGCCGTGAAGCGCCGGGTCTCCTATGTGCCGCAGCCCAGCGGGCCGGGCGGCACCAACACGTCGCCGATCGGCGGCTTCCTGCTCTGCATCCCTTCCAACATCGATCCGAAAAGACTGCCGCTGGCAACGGAGGCGCTTGCCTGGATGGCCTCACGCGAAGCGATGAAAGAGCATGTGAAGAACGGCTTTCCGGTCGCGCCGCGCTTTTCGGTGAGCGCGGATCCCGAAGCCACCGGCCGTTCGCAGCTGGTGCGCTTCGTCGGCAACCTCGGCAACCGCAACCTGCTCAGGAACTGGCAGCGGCCGCCGGTTCCCTTCTACACCGACATGGAGCGCATCATCGGCGAGGAAATCCATGACGCGTTGTCCGGCGGAAAATCCGACCGGGCGGCTCTGAAGGACGCGCAGGACCGCCTCGACCGGATCATCGACAGCACGATCGGCGTCTAGCCTATCAAGCTATGGCGCGGATCGAGCCGCCATCCACGCCCCAGACCGACGACGTGACGAAGGACGCAAGGTCGGAGGCGAGGAAGACGATCACATTGGCGACTTCCTCGGGCTTGCCGAGCCGGCCGAGCGGGAGTTGGCGCAACGACATTTCGTGTTCGACCGCCTTCTGCGGTTCCATATTGTGGAACTTGCCCATGGTCTCGGCAAAACCGCCCGGCTGCGTCCAGAAAGGCGTCCAGACCGGGCCCGGCGCCACGGCGTTGATGCGGATGTTGTTTGCGCCTTCGCTGCGGGCCAGCCCCTTGGTCAGCGCGAGCACCGCCGCCTTCGAGGCGGAATAGTCGATCGGCACGCCTTCCGGCTGCCGGGCAAGATCGGAAGCGTTGTTGACGATCGCACCCTTGCCCTGCTTGCGCATCACCGGCAGCACGATGCGCGTGGTGCGCACATAGCTCATGAAATTGAGCGAGAAGGTCTTGTCCCACTCGGCATCGGTCAGTTGGTCGAAGGTGCGGACCGCGCCCGAGCCGACATTGTTGACCAGGACGTCGAGCCCGCCACCCAGGTGGGCGATCGCCGCGCCGACCTTGTCCTCGATATCGCCGGCGGAGGAAAGGTCGGCCTTGAAGGCCGTGGCCTGTCCGCCGGCCGCGGCGACGGCCTCCACCGTTTCGGCAAGGCTTTCGGCATCGATGTCGAGCAGCGCCAGGCGGCTGCCCTCGCGTCCGAAGGCGATCGCGGTTTCCCGGCCGATGCCCTTGGCGGCGCCGGTGATCAGTACCGTCTTGCCCTTGAGATTGGTATCCATCCTATCCTCCCTTATGTCCCGGCGAACTGCGCCATGGTGGTTTCAAAAGAGCGCCGCGCCGCTTCCTCGAGCGGCAGGACGCGGTGTTTCCTGGAGATCACTTCGACCGAGTAGAAACCGTCGAAGCCGGTACGCTGGATCGCGTCGATGAAGGCCGGCGGATCGAGCACGCCTTCGCCGCAAAGCCGCCGCTGATAGATCGTGTCTTCCCAGAGCGTGCCGACGACATCCGCATCGGCGTCGTCCAGTTCGACGGAGACGACATATTGCCGGGGGACCTTGGCCACCGCCTCATAGGGGATGCCGCCGCGGCCGATATGCCAGATGTCCAGCAGCAGGCCGCCATTGCGTTGTGCCGCGCCTTCGACAATAGCGCGTGCGGTTTCCAGCGTGCCGACATTGGAGAACGGCATTACCTCCAGCGCGATGCTGGTTCCGTAGCGTGCCGCATCCTGGCAGATCTCGGCGAAGCTGTCGGTCACATGCGGCAGGTCGATGGTCCTGGCGTCGAATTCGGGTGCGATCTTGACGTCGCGCGCGCCAAGCGCCTCGGCCGCCTCGAACAGTTCCCTGCGCACCTTGTCGGAGGCAAGCTTCAGCTCGCCGCCGGAGAACCAGTGCGTGATGAATTCCAGCTCCACATGCGGCATGCCGTTGGCATCGAGAATGCGGCGCATTTCCTTGAGGCCGATCTGCTCGCGCGTGGCCTGGAGGTCGGCGTGGATGAGACCGACGCCCTTGTAGCCGGCCTTCGCCGCCGCCTCGACGCGTTCGGCAAAGGGGAAGGGGCTGATCTCGTTGGGCGCGAAAGGATAGACATCGCCCGCGATCGTCCAGTAGGCGGCAACGAGTTCCGTGCTCTTGGTCATGGTTCGCCCCCTTTCAGACCGATGCGCCTTCGGACCCGGTCCGGAAGTCGAAGCTGGTCGTCAGGCCGCCATCGGCGACGATTTCGGCGCCGTTGAGCGCGGTCGAGGCGTCACAGAGCAGGAAAAGCGCCGCGCGGGCGACTTCGCCCGGATCGAGGATTCGGCCCGAAGGCTGGCGATTGGCGCGCGTGGCAAGGAAGCGGTCCGGGTCGCTGGCCGACTTCATATGCCGTTCGAACAGGCCGGCCAGCATGGGGCCGGGGCTCAGCACATTGGCGCGAATGCCCTGTCGGGCGTGGTCCATGGCCACGGTCCGCGTCAGCTGGCGCACGGCCCCCTTGGAGGCGGCGTAGATCGCGAGCTGCTGCTCGGCGAAGGTCGCGTCGATGCTGGCAACGGCGACGATCGGGCCGCCGCCGCGCGCGATCATCAGCGGCAGCAGCGCGCGGAAGGCGAGTGCCGTGCCGATGAAGTTGACGGACATGGTTTTTTCCATCGCCGCCTTGTCGAACTCCAGCACGGTGCCGACGTTCAGCATGGCGGCCGAGGTGACCAGTCCGAGGGTTCCCGGATCGATGGCGGTCACGGAGCGGGCGATGTCGCTCCAGGTCTCCTCGAGCGATACGTCGCCCCGCACATGCGTGTAGAGCTCGCTGGAGAGCTCGGAAGGCGCCGGCGCGAGATCGAGGCCGATGGTGCGCACGCCGCTCGCGACCAGAAGATGGGCGATCTTGGTGCCCAGACCGGAAGCCGTGCCTGAAACCACGACGAGTTCAGGCAGAACATTGGTAAACAGTGGCTCCTCGGCCATGGGGTACTCCTCGGTTCCTAAGTCAGATTGGAAGGCGCGGCGGGAGGCCCGCCGCGCCCGAATGGAATCAGCGCCCGATGGCGGCGTCGCAGTCGGAAATATTGGCCTTGGTGACGATCTCGTGCGGCAGGAAAATCTCCTTCTCGACCTTCTTGCCGTCGAGGAGATCGATCACCGCCTTGGCCGCGTATTTGCCGTCATCGATCGGCGACTGCAGCACGGTCGCGTATTGCGTGCCGTCCTTGATCTGGTTGACGCCTTCGATCGAGCAGTTGGACCCGACGAGCACGAGGCTGGCCGGATCGATGCCGGCGCGCTTGGCGGCCACGATCACGCCCGACATCATGTTGTCGGCCTGGGCGTAGACGCCCTTCACGTCGGGACCGACCTGGGTGAAGAGCGCGGCAGCGGCGTCGGTGGCCTTCGTCTGGTCCCAATTGCCGTTCTGCTTGCCGGCGACGACGATGCCCTTGGCCTTCTCGGCCAGCACCTCCTCGAGGCCCTTGGAACGCGCGATCTGGGGCGGTGTTCCCGGCACGCCCTCGACGATGAAGATCTTGCCTTCCGTGCCGAACTTCTTCTCGGCGAAACCCTTGATCATGGCCTCGCCGGCGGCCTGGCCGTTGCCGATATCGGAGGGGCCGGTGAAGACGTTCCAATAGTCCGCGTATTTGTCGTCGGGCTTCGAGTTGGTGATGACCAGCGGAATGCCGGCCTGGTTGATCTTGCGCAGCGAGGGCACGATGGCGCTCGCGTCCGCCGGCCACAGCACGATCGCGGCCGGGTTCTGGGCAAGCGCCTGGTCGACCTGCGATGCCTGCTCGGCGGCATCGAAGTTGGTGATCTTCACGTCGAGATCGATGCCGGCGGCGCTGGCGACTTCCTTGAAGGCGCGCTGGTGGAGGGCGCAGTATTCGCATTCCTCGCTCACCGTGAGCAGGATCACTTTCGATCCCTTGGCACCGGCGAATGCCATGCCGGGCATGGCCAGCCCCGTGAACACGCTGGCCATCAGCGCGAGTTTGGTCAATTTCGCGGTATTCATGTCGTCGTTCCTCCCGTTTCAGGTTGCACGTCGCCCATCCCCGCCGCCCAACCGGCGCAGGCAGAACTGGGTTTCGTCGGTTACTTCCGCTAGAGCATGATGCCGAAAAGTGTGAAGCGGTTTTCGGACGACATCATGCTCTATCTCTTTGATTTAGAGGCGGATTCAGATTTCAGATCGATTGATCTGAAATCATCCGACTCTAAGCGGAATGCCTGGCCCGCGATGCCGCGAACCGTTCACTCATCCATGCCCCCAACTGTCCATCGAGCAGCACGATTCCCATCAGCACGAGCCCGTTCGCGAACAGGATTCCCGTCGCACCCATGCCCATCAAACTCAGTCCATTGTTCATCACCGTCAGGATCAGCGAGCCGATCAGCACATGCAGCGGCGAGCCGGCTCCGCCCGACAGGGCCACGCCGCCGACGATGGCCGCCGACACCGCCTGCAGCATGAGATTGTTTCCCGTGGTCGCGGCCGCACTGGCCAGGCTCATCGACAGAAGGCTGCCCGCAAGGGCCGCGCAAAGGGCCGAGACGATGAAGGCGATATAAAGCGACAGCCCGACTTTCGCCCCGCTCGCCGCCGCCACCAGCCGCTTGCTGCCGATGACGCGGATGTCTCGGCCCATCAGCGTGTGGCGCATGAACAGTCCGGCCAGGAGGAAAGCGGCCAGCGTGATCACGCTGCGCCAGGAGAGGACCGTCAGGATCGGATTGTCGAGGGCAAAGCCCAGGTCGAAATTGTCGGTGCTGATCACCTTGCCGCCGGCAAGCCAGAAGGCAAACCCCGAAAGCGCCATCATCGACCCGACGGTGACCACCAGCGAGGATACGTTGAAGCGGTTGACGACGAAGGCGTTGGCCGCGCCGATCACCACCGCGAAGGCCAATGCGACACCCATGCCATGAACGAGATTGCTCCCGCCCGCGACCAGCGTCAGCAGGCCGCCGACCGCGACCATGGAGCCGACGCTGAGGTCGAATTCACCGGCGATCATGGTGAGCGACAAGCCGAGCGCCACCAGGCCGAGCAGCGCGAATGACTGCGTCAGCGCGTAGATGTTGCGGCCGCTGATGAAGGCCGGGTTCCACAGCGCGAAGGCAACGACCAGCGCGATCAGGAGCGCGATGCGCAGCAAGGTGGCCGTGGACATGGGCTGTGACTTCCTTGGGGAGGCCATGGTCATCTCCTCCCTCCGAGCGCCAGCGCGCCGAGGATGACCGAGGCGATCACGACCAGGCCCTTCACGATCAGCTGGATTTCCAGCGACAGGCCCTTGAGCAGCAGGATGTTGGTGATGATGGCCAGGAAAACCGCGCCGATGGCCGCGTCGAGGATGCGGCCCTGGCCGCCCTTGATCGCCACCCCGCCGACGAGCACGGCGGCGATGGCGTCGAAATCCAGCCCGGCACCGAGCTTGAGGTTGCCCTGCGCGGCCTGCGAACCGTAGAGCGCACCGGCAAAGGCGGCGGCCGCCGCCGCCAGTACATAGGCGATCACCAGGGTTCGCCCGACGCGCAGGCCGGTGAAATGCGCGGCCTTCGGATTGAGGCCGATCAGGCGCAATTCGCGGCCGAAGCGGGTCCGCTCGACGATGAAGCTGAAGACGAGCGCCGCAAGCAGGAACAGCACGATCTGGTTGGGGAGGCCGGCCATGCGGCCGATGCCGAGCCAGCTCGCATCGCCTTGCCCGACGATGGTCAGGCCGCCCGAATAGAAGGAGCCGGCGCCGGTGATGATCGAAGCCATCGCAATGGTGGTGATGATCGGGTTTGTCTTGAAGACACCCACGGCAATGCCCTGGGCAAGTCCGAACAAGGCACCGACCAACACCACCACGACGATGCTCGGGAGGAGACCAAGATGAAGAGAGGAGGCAAACACGATCGTCGAAACGGCCGCCGTGGCGCCCATCGAAAGCATGAAGAGGTTGCCCGAGAGGGTGATGAACGCCATGCCGACGGCAGCGATGCCGACCGCCGATGTCGAATACATGATCGCCGAAATGTTGGCGCTCGACGCAAAGCCGGGCACCGCGGCACTGGCCCAGATGGCCAGAAGGATGGTGCCGATCCAGACGGCCGTCGATTGCACACGCTCGGGGCTCAGCAATGCCGCGCCCACCGACTTCATCTCGAGAGCGGCCAAGCCGGAACCTCCGCTTCCTGTCCTCGTTTCCACGCTCATGCCGCCCTCGCCGTGGCTGGCCCGCGCAGGACGTCACCCAGGATCGAGTCCATGGCGGTGTCCTCGACCGGCAGATCGTTGACGATCTCGCCGCGGAAAACGGTGATAACGCGCTGCGACAGTTCGCGGATTTCCTCGAGGTCGGTCGAGAAGAACAGGACGACCAGCCCCTGGCGCGCAAGCGCCTGGAGCTCGCGGTAGATTTCGGTGCGCGCCCCAACATCGACGCCGCGCGTCGGCTCGTTGAGAACAAGCACTTTCGGCTCCAGCGCGACGGACTTGGCAATGGCGACCTTCTGCTGGTTGCCGCCCGAAAGTGTCGACGCCGCCGACGGCAGCCGCCGACCGTCGATCTGGAAACGGCGCGCGAGGTCCAGCGCCCGCTTGCGGGCCTCGCCGAGGGAAAGCACGCCGGCGCGGTTCAGGCGGTCGAGTATGGCGGATGTGAGGTTGACCTCGATCGGCGCGCCGAGGAACAGGCTCTTGCCGCCGCGATCTTCCGGGACATAGGCAATGCCGCAGGCCATCGCCGACGACAGCGAGGTGACGTCGATGGCGGCGCCATTCAGGAACACGGTGCCTTCATGGCGGCTTTCCAACCCTGCCAGCGTCTCGATCAGTGCATTGGCGCCCGATCCAAGCTGGCCGATGACGCCGACGACTTCGCCAGCGCGGAAATCCAGCGTCACCGGCCGGTATTTTCCGGCCACCGAAAGCGCCTTGAGTTCAAGAACCTTGGCGGCCTGCTGGAGATCGGCCCGGTCACGCACCGAATGGGCGGATTTTATCTCCCGGCCGATCATCTCGGCGACCAATTCCTCATTGGTCCACTGTGCCGTCGGTTTGGTGAGAACCCGCTGGCCGTTGCGGAACACGGTGACACGGTCGGTCAGCGCGAAGATTTCGGGCAGGCGATGGCTGATATAGATGACGGCGGTGCCGTTTTCGCGCAGCCAGCGGACCGTCTTGAAGACGCGCTGGATCTCGGCGTCGGAAAGGCTCGCGGTCGGCTCGTCCAGGATCAGGATGCGGGCGCCGCGCATGACGGCGCGGCAGATTTCGAGCAGTTGCTGCTCGGCGATCGCGAGGCGGCCGGCCTCGATATCGAGCGGCACTTCGGCCAGGCCGAGCTGGTCGAGGGTCTGGCGCGCGCGGGCGGCATAGCGCTTGCGGATATAGAGCTGACCGACATCGGGATCGCCCAGAAGAACGTTGTCCAGAACGGACAGATGCGGAATGATCGACAGTTCCTGGTAGACGACCGAGACCTGCCTGACGCTGGTCAGTTGCCCCGGCTTGAGCAGATTGCCATCAACGCGGATTTCTCCCTCGTCCGGGCTCATCAGCCCGGCGATCATCCGCACCAGCGTGCTCTTGCCGGCACCGTTCTCGCCACACAGCGCATGGATCTCACCGGCTTCGAGATCGAAGTCGACGCCTTTCAGAGCCTGGACACCTCCAAAAGATTTCCGCAGGCCTCTGACCGTCAGAACGGCTGGCGTCTCCATGATTTCCTCCCACAACCGTTTGAACGGCGTGAGGGCTACGCTACAGAATGATGGTGGGTGCGATGACGGCAATTTGGTCCATATTGGACTAACGGATTCGCAGCGTCAGCAATGGGCTGCGGCTTGGTCCAAGGCGGCAGCGGTACGCCCACCGGTCCCTGCCTGCCGATGCGCGGCCGTCTCACGCGATCAGGTCGGGACCGATCTGGCTGAACGCCGGCGTGCCCGCGAGCTTCACGCCGTTGGCGATGTCGTCCAGCAGGATGTCGAGCACCCTAGCCACGCCGGCTTCGCCGGCCGCCGCTCCGAACAGGGCGGCTCGGCCGATCGCTGAGGCGGCAGCGCCGCGCGCCCTGGCCTTGATGACGTCCATCCCGGTTCGGATGCCGGAATCGATCAGGATCGGAACCTCGGCGGCCACTGCCTGGCGGATGGCGGGCAGCGCATCGATGCTTGATATGGCGCTGTCGAGCTGGCGGCCGCCATGGTTGGAGACCCAGATGCCGTCGGCGCCGGCCGCCACCAGGCCGGCGGCATCGGCGGGGTGCAGGACGCCCTTTACCAGCAGCCGGCCTTTCCACCAGTCGCGGATCCGGCGGAAATCGTCCCAGTCGAAACCGGCGTGAAGATTGCCGCCGACGCGCGCGGCGATGGTCAACCCGGCGCTGGTGTCGCCAAGATAGCCGCGAACGTTCTCGAACTGAGGCAGCCCGCCGCGCAGCAGGCGCAGCGACCAGCCGGGATGAAGCATGCCTTCCCAGAGATGGCGAGGCGAGGGGCGCAGGGGGATCGATATGCCGTTCCTGAGATCCTTTTCGCGTTTTCCCCCGGCCTGCAGGTCGACGGTCACCACCAGTGTCGAATAACCGAATTCTTCCGCCCGCCGCACAAGCTCGCGGTTGAAGTCGAATTCCCTGAGCACATAGAGCTGGAACCAGAGCGGTCCCTGCACGGCCCTGGCCATGCGCTCGATGCTGGTCGTCGACATGGTGGACAGGGTGTAGGGAATGCCGCGCGCGGTCGCCGCCCTGGCGATGGCGATGTCGGCCTGCGGCCAGACCAGCGCGCACGAACCCATCGGGCTGATCACCAGTGGTGTGGTGAAGGTTTGCGACCACAGCGATGTGGTCAGGTCCGGCCGCGATACGTCGGTCAGCACGCGTGGCAGCAGCCGGATACGCTCGAGATCGGCGCGGTTGGCGCGGAGCGTCAATTCCTGTCCTGCCCCGCCGTCGACGAATTCGAAGATCGACTTCGGCAGGCGGCGGCGGGCAAGGGTGCGGAAATCGTCAACTGAAACCTTGCGCGCGAGAGCGCCCATCTCAAACCCCGCTTGTTTCGAGCGTCGTGCCCGTCCGCTTGAGGCGGCCGGCAAGGAGGCTGAACTCGGCATAGGCCTTGCCGGCGTCCGGATGCCACGAGCGCACCGCCGCCTCCTGTTGCGCGACGATCGCGAGATCGCCGCGCGCCGCCGGTCCGGTCAGCGCCGCGGCCGGCCCCAGCCTTCCGACATTCTCGGCCGTGGCGGCAAGCAGGCGCGCGTTCAGTTGCCCGGCGATTTCCTGTGGAACGCCGGCGCGCGCCCAGGCTTCTCGCGCTACCGCCTGCAGCACCACGGTGAAATTGTTCGAGAACACGGCGGCCGCGTGGTAGATCGCCTTGTATTGCGAGCTGAGCGGAAACGGCTGGCCGCCAATGCCGCGTATCAGCGCATCGACAACAGTGACAGCCTCGGCATCGCCCTCGACGCCGCAAAGTGTCCCTTCGAACTGTCCGACAGCCCTTGCCGGATCGGCGAATGTCAGCACGGGATGGACGCTTGCCAGATGCCAGCCGAGGGCATGCAAGGGCTGCATCTCGGCCGCCGGCAGGAAGCCGCTGCAATGCACGGCGATGGAGGGCCGGTCCGGGGCCAGTTCCGCAAGCCGGGCCGCCACGTCCGCGATCCGCGTGTCTGACACGGTGAGCAACCAGAGATCGGCTGGTCGCATGTCGGCCATCCCGGAAACGGCGGTTCCCGCGCCGATAAATTCAACCGCCCGGGAGGCAGCTTCCGCGCCGCGGCCGGCGATGTCCTGAATCTCGTGCCCGCCGGCCAGGACGATTCGGCGCATGAGGGTCTGGCCGACCTTGCCGGGCCCAATCAGATTGATCTTCAGCTTCGTCATTTCAGCCTCATTCGACATTGGCCGAAGGCTATATGATCGGCTTTGGCAAAACAGGCGGAAACTTGTCCCGGCCAGCGGCTCTGGCGTTACACCTCACGCCGCGGCCGCGAGCCGGTCGCAGACTGAATGGGTTATCTGGCGGGTGGACGCGCTGCCTTTCAGGTCGGCGCTGAGCAGGCCGCCGGCAAGGCAGGCTTCCGTCACGCTTCGGATGCGCTCGGCTGCCTGGTTGAGCTTCGCGTCGGCATGCTTGTGGCCGAGCCAGTCCAGCATGGAAGCGGCCGACAGGATGGTGCCATAGGGATTGGCGATGCCTTTGCCGGCAATGTCGGGCGCCGAGCCGTGTGCTGCCTGGAAAAAGCCGTTGGCGTCGCCGATCTCGGCCGAAGGCGCCAGGCCCATGCCGCCGACGGTGGCGGCGGCAAGGTCGGACAGGATGTCGCCGAACATGTTCTCGCTGACGATGACATTGAAGTGGCCTGGCTTCAGCACGAGGTGCATGGCCATGGCGTCGACCAGCGCATATTCGGTCGCAATGTCGGGATAGTCCTTCGCCACCTCGTCGAAGACGGAGCGGAAGAAGGCATAGCTGCGCAGCACGTTGGCCTTGTCGCAGCAAGTCACCCGGCGCACGCCGTCGCGCGGCGCGCCGCCCGACTGGCGCGCCAGTTCGAAGGCCTTGCGGACGATACGTTCGATGCCGGTACGGGTCTGCACCAGCGTATCGATCGCGACCTCGCCGCGCAGCAGCGCGCCCGAGCCACGCGCGGCGTAGAGCCCTTCGCTGTTCTCGCGCAGGATGATGTAGTCGATGTCGCCGGCCTTGACGCCGCGCAAGGGGCTCTCAACACCCTCGAAGAGCCTGATGGGGCGGATGTTGGCGTAGAGGTCGAGCTCGAAGCGCAGCTTGAGCGTGAAATCCAGCCCCGCTTCGGTGCCGTCGGGATGGACGACGCCGGGCAGGCCGCCGGCGCCATGCAGGATGGCGTCCGCCGCCCGGCAGGCCTGGAAGGTCGGTTCGGGAAAGCTCTGGCCGGTCTTCAGGAAGTGCTCGGCGCCGGCCGGATATTCGCTGAAGCGCAGCGGGCTGTCGGGCCCGAGGGCGGCCTTCACCACCTCGATCGTGGCGGCGCAGACTTCCGGGCCGATGCCGTCGCCATGCACCACGGCGATTTCGTAGATATCCTTCATCGCCAAAACCTCATGGACAACAGTTTTTCAGATGCACTTGCCGCCATCGACGTTGAGGTCGACGCCGGTGATCATGCTGGCCTCGTCCGAGCACAGGAAGGCGGCGGCGTTGCCCATGTCCTGGGGCGTCGACAGCCGGCCGATCGGGATGGTGGCGACGACGCGGGCGCGGTTCTCCTCGCCGGAGCCGATGAAGGTCGACAGCAGCGGCGTGTCGCCGGCGACCGGGTTGATGGCGTTGACGCGGATGCCGAAGGGGGCGAGTTCCACCGCCATGGCCCGCGTCGCGGCGATCGCCCAGCCCTTGGAGGCGTTGTACCAGGTGAGGTTCGGGCGCGGCGAGACGCCGCCGGTGGAGGCGACGTTGAGGATCGCGCCCGATTTGATGGATTTGAAATGCGGGACCACGGCGCGGGAGCCATTGTAGATCGAGCGCATGTTTACGTTGGCGATCCTGTCGAACAGGTCCTCGTCCATCGTCTCCAACGGCAAGGGCGGCTGGGCGACGCCGGCATTGTTGACCAGTATGTCGAGGCCGCCAAAGGCCGACCGGGCGAGGTCGGCGGCCGCCTCGAAGCTTTCCAGTGTCGAGACGTCACCGGTGATCGGCCGCACCTTTTCGCCGATCTCACCCGCGACCCTGGCCGCTGCCGCCTCGTCACGGTCCATCAGCACGACCAGCGCGCCCTCGGCGACGAATTTCCTGACGATTCCTTCGCCAAATCCCGAACCGCCACCGGTGACGATGGCGACCTTGCCAGCAAGTCTCATATCTGTTCCTCCGTTGCCGGCACCATCGTGGAAGTCGCCGTGATTGCACAGTCCGATTATCTGAACGCCCTTTTAGCTTTCCTTGTTTGAGGTCGCCGGCAGCGGGAGTAATAGTCGCCACGGAATTCGTGAGGAGGACGCGATGACGCTGAATTTCGACCCGAGGGCGAAGGCCACGACGCTCTACCATGGCGAATTCCGGCCGATGTTCATCGGCGGCAAGTGGGTGCCGGCGCAGTCCGGCCAGGAAATGCAGGCGCTCAACCCGGCCACGGGCGAGGTGCTGGCGACGGTGCCGCGCGGCGGCGCGGCCGACATCGATGCCGCGGTCAAGGCGGCACGCGCGGCCTTCGAAGGACCGTGGTCAAAATTCTCGCCCTACGAGCGGCAGTGCGTGCTGCTGCGCATCGCCGATCTGTTCGAGACGCATTGGGAAGAGCTCAGCGTTTCCGACACGCTCGACATGGGCCTGCCGATCACGCGCACGCTGGCCAACCGGCGCCGCGTCATCGGCATGCTGCGCTTCTATGCCGGCATGGCGACGGCGCTGCACGGCGAATCCATCGACAATTCGATCCCAGGCGAGATCGTCTCCTTCACAAGGCGCGAGCCGGTAGGCGTCGTCGGCGCGATCATTCCCTGGAACGCGCCGACCGCCGCCTCGATCTGGAAGATCGCGCCGGCGCTCGCCACCGGCTGCACCATCGTGCTGAAGCCTTCCGAGGATGCGTCGCTGACGCCGTTGCTGATCGCCAGGCTGATGCAGGAAGCCGGCGTGCCCGATGGCGTCGTCAACATCGTCACCGGCACTGGGGCCGAGGCCGGCGCGCGGCTGGCCGAACATCCCGATGTCAACAAGATCGTCTTCACCGGCTCGACGCTGACGGGCCAAGCGATTGCGCGGGCAGGGGTCACCAATCTCAAGCGCGTGTCGCTGGAGCTCGGCGGCAAGTCGCCGATCATCGTCTGCCGCGACGCCGATATCGACAAGGCCGTTCCGGTCGCGGCGATGGCGGTGTTCGTGCATTCGGGCCAGATCTGCATCGCCGGCTCGCGCCTGTTCGTGGCGCGCGAGATTCACGACGAATTCGTGCGCCGGGTGGCCGAGTTCGCCAGCAAATTGCGCATAGGCCACGGCATCGAGGCGGAGACCGAAATCGGGCCGCTCATCAATGCCAGGCAGGCCGGCAAGGTGGAGGGCTACATCAAGGCCGGCAGCGACGAGGGCGCGGAACTGGTCGCCGGCGGATCGCGGCTGACGGGCGAGCTCTACGACGGCGGCAATTTCATCGCGCCGACGGTCTTCGGCGCGGTCTCGGACAAGATGACCATCGCGCGCGAAGAGATTTTCGGGCCGGTCATTTCCGCGATGCCGTTCGACACGCTCGACGAGGCGGTGACGCGCGCCAATGCCACGCCCTATGGGCTGGCCGCCGGCATCTTCACCACCCATCTCGGCACGGCGCACAAGCTGGCGCGCCGCGTCAAGGCCGGCTCGGTCTGGGTCAACATGTACCACGCCATCGACCCGGCCGTGCCGTTCGGCGGCATGAAGATGTCCGGCTACGGCCGCGAGGGCGGCATCGAGCACCTGCATGAATATCTGGAGACGAAGGCCGTCTGGATCCAGACCGATTGAGGGTATGCCGATATTCAGGTGAGGCCGGCCTGCAAATCACAAGTGCGCGAAGCCCCCCGCCTTCGTCATCCTAGGGCGAAGCTACAGACGGTGCGGCAAATCTCCAGCGGTGCTCAGTGCGCCAGTTCGCGCAGGTTGGTGCGGATGAGGTTCATCAGCTGTTCGGAGAAGGAGTGGTGCACATAGCCCCGCGCGGTGATGATGCCGACGGAGCGGTGGGCGTCGCGGTGGTCGATCGGCACGACGCGCATGCGCTCGTCATTGCGCGAGATGGCGATGCCGGGCACGACGCAGACGCCCAGTCCGGAGGAGGCGAGCGCCACGGCGGTCTGCGCGCTCTCGACCTCGTATTGCGGCTTGAGCTCGATGCCTTCGGCCGCCGTCAGCCGGTCGACGAGACCGCGCACCGCCGTCTTGCGGTTGAGCAGGATCAGCGGGTAACGCAGCAGGTCGGAGAGCAGCAGCTTCTTCTCGCCGCCGTATATTTCGGTGGGGATGCAGGCCATCAGCGGATCGTCGAGGATGGATTCGAACTGGAAGTCGGTCAGGTTGGGCAGTTCGGGGCCGATGTAGAACTCGACCTCCTGCTGCTGCAAAAGGCCAAGGGCCGCCTGCGGCGGGGTCTCGATGACCTCGACGACCGACCGGGGATAGCGCAGCTTGAAGGTGGCCAGTATGTCGCCCAGCCGGCTCGCGGCAAGCGTCGGGGCACAGGCGATCTGCACCTTGCCCTTGCGCCGCGCGGCGATCTCGGTCAGCCGGTCAAGGCTGGCCTGCACCTGCGACATCGCATTGGCGATCTCCTCGAACAGGATCTGGCCTTCCGGCGTCAGGCTGGCGCGCTGCGCGGTGCGGATGAAAAGCGAGATGCCGATCTGCTCCTCGAGGTCGCGTATCTGCATGGAGACCGCCGATGGCGAGCGGTTGCTCTCTTCGGCGGCACGACGGAAGCTGCCGTTTTCGGCGGCCAGCAGGAACGTCTGCAGAAGTTTGAGGTTGATGCTGGACATGTCCGCTCGGGCAGGTGATCTGACCTCCTGACCTATTCAGACGCGGAACCGATTGCAAGGCAATAGGGCTCGCCAGGCATTGGTCCTGGCTTGGATCGGTTCGATGATTGGTAGAATCATCGAACCGATCCAAGCTTTTGTTTTCACGCTATTCCGGACGGAAAACCGCTACGCGCTTTTCCTGGAATTACTTTTGCCGGCAAAAGCGCCCCTGTTCCGCCAGGGTCAGTGGACGGCGGCGAACATGACGCGTTCCTCGGTCGCGTCCGACAGCATCATCTCCTCGACCACGCGGCCGCGCTTGACGACCAGGATACGGTCGGAAACGGCAAGGATTTCAGGCAGATAGGAAGAGATGACGACGACGGCCATGCCCTGGTCGGCGAGATCGCTGATGAGCTGGTGGATCTCGACGATGGCGCCGACATCGACGCCGCGCGTCGGCTCGTCGAAGATCACCAGCTTCGGCTTCTGGATCAGCGACTTGGCGATCACGACCTTTTGCTGATTGCCGCCGGAGAGTTCGATCATCCGGGCGCGGTCGCTGGTCTGCCGCAGGCTCAGGCGCTCGCCCCATTCGCGGGCAAGCTGCCTGGCGCGCGCCAGCGACACCATCGAGACCGGGTTGGCGCCCTCGGTGAGTTCGCCGATCTGCAGGTTCTCGCCGGCCGTCATGGTCTCGAAGAAGCCGTCGAGCTTGCGGTCCTCGGTGACATAGACGATGCCGTCGCGCACCGCCGGCCTTGGCACGCGGTAGCGCACCGACTTGCCGAGCAGGCGGATTTCGCCGCCGTGGAAGATGTTGCGCTTCAACAGGCCGGCAACGACCTTGGCCATTTCGGTGCGGCCGGCGCCGACGAGGCCGAACATGCCGGTGACCTGGCCCGAAAAGACCGAGAAGGACGAGTTGCGCACCAGGCCGGCGCAGGACAGGTTCTCCACCGAAAGCACCTTGTCGCCATAGGGCCGCGCCGCGCGCTTGACCTCGCCATGCAGCGTTTCGGTCAGGGTGCGGCCGACCATCGCCTGCACGATGGTGGCGCGGGTGAAGCCCTTGGCATCTCCCGAAGCGACGATCTCGCCGTCGCGCATGACGGTGATGCGGTCGGCGACATCAAGCGCCTCTTCCAGCGCGTGGCTGATGAAGATGATGGCGATGCCTTCCTTGACCAGGCGTTGCAGCAGGTTGAAGAAGTGGCTCTTTTCTTCAGGCGTCAGGGTTGCCGTCGGTTCGTCGAAGATGATGACGCGGGCCTTGTGGTGGACGGCGCGCGCGATCTCCACCATCTGCTTGTGCGCCGCGCCCAGCGTGCTGACCTGCGCGGTCGGGTCGACCTGGAAGCCCATGCCGGCGAGGAACTGACGCGCCTGGATGTAGAGGCCGCGCAGCCGGTTGAACATCTTCTCTTCGCCGAGATAGAGGTTCTGCGCCACGGTCATGGCCGGCACCAGATTGGTTTCCTGGAACACCATGGCAATGCCGGCGCGCAGCGCTTCGGCGGGTGTGGCGAAGGACACGTCCTTGCCGTCGAAGGTCATCTTACCCTCGGTCAGCTTGAACACGCCCGCCATGACCTTGGTCAGCGTCGACTTGCCGGCGCCGTTTTCGCCGAGCAGTGCGTGGATCTCGCCCTTGCGCAGGTCGAAATTGACGTTCTTGAAGGCGGGGATGCGCGAGAAGGCCTTGGTGGCGTCCCTGAGCTCGATGATGTTATCCGACATCGCTTAACCCCGCTTGCCGCCGGCGGCCCCGGCCACGCGCACCACCCTCGAGCCGCCGCGCGAGGCGACCAGCAGGTCATCGCCCGCCTCGCAGGCGCTCACGGTGCCGTGCACCGTGCCGTCGGCGCGCGAATGGAGACTCGACAGCGGCTTCATGTTCTGGTCGCAGTGCACCACCAGCCCGTAGGATCGGGTGACCGCATAAGGCTTCAGCACATTCATCTGCTTGAGCTGGCTGCCCTGCATCGGTTCGCGGTAGTCGCGCCATGAACTCAGCGACGGTGCCATCCAATAGGCTTCGGGGACCTCGGCCAGCATGCGCTTGCGGTAGGCCTCCTCGCGCAGGATGAACTCCACCAGCTGGTTGCGGACGGAATAGAAGGTCAGCCAGTAGCCGGCATTGAAGGCGGGGGCTATGCGCGCGGGATAGGCCGGAAGGTGTTCCAGCACCGGCATTGTCGCCTTGGTGGCGAGGTCGATGGCCAGCACACGATGGCGCCAGGCCTCGGTGACGTAGATGCGGTTCGAGCCGGTGGTGGCGATGCCGGCCGGCCAGGCCAGGCCGTCACGGATCAGTTCCAGCCGGCCGCTCTTCAGGTCGAGACGCCAGAGCGAACCGGACGCGTTCTTCTGCATCAGGTCGCGGCGCCAGCCGGTCGCGGGTACCGACGCCGAGCCATTGGCGATCAGCAGGCTGTTGCTGTCGAGGAAGGTGAGGGCGGTGATGCAGGAGAGCGGCCGCGCTTCGTCGCCTGTCGCTTCGCGCCCGTCATGCAGGCCGCCCCGGATGACGACACCCTTGCCGTCGATCGCCAGCGCGGTCATGCCGCGGGCATGGGCAAGTGCCGTGATCTCACCGGGGAATTCCTGCAGCACCTCCGCATGGCCGTCGGCGCCAAAACGCACCAGCGCGGCGGCACTGCTCGCCAGCACGCCTTTGTCGGTGCGCACGAGATTGTCGGCCTCGGCGAGGCTGGCGAAGGTCCCGGCTTCCTCGAGGCCCTGGTTGGGCAGCAAGGGGCCGTCAAGCGTCGGCACCGTCACCGCCCAGTCGCCACGGCCGAGAAAACGGTCGAAAAGCTGGCTCACGGCGCTCATGCCTTTTTGCCCCAGTAGGAATCCGAGCTGAACCAGTTGGGATCGACGCCCTTGAGCGGCAGCGTGCCCATGCGGTTGTTGAAGATGCCGCAGAGATAAAGCACGCCCTTGTGCTCGCGCATCGAGGTGATCATCGGATGCTTCTCGCCGGCGCGGTCCCATAGGCTTTCGAGAATCTGGCCCTTTTCGTCGAAGCGCAGCACGCAGCCGGTGTTGAGGTTGGGCATCAGCCAGGCATCTTCCGAGACGCGCCGCGCCATGCGGCGGCGGAAGCCCGGCATTTCCAGCGACAGGTCGAGCGCCGGCGTGCGCATGCCCATCAAGGCCAGCCAGTAGGTGCCGTCCGAGGCGCGGTTGATGTTGTCGGGATAGCCGGGCAATCCCTCGATGACCCGCTCGACCTTGCCCTTCTTCGGGCCGTCGAAATAGTAGCGGCTGATGCGGCAGGCCCAGCTTTCGGCGAACAGCACGGACTGGCCGTCGAAGGCCGTGCAGATGCCGTTCGGGAAGACCAGGTTCGACAGCAGCGTGCGGGTCGAGCCGGATTTGGGATCGTGGACGATGATGCGCCCGTTGCCGCGGCTTTCCAGCGCATCGGCATACCAGTCATGCATCTCGAAGCGCACGGTGGCTTCGGAGAAGACGATGCGGCCATCGGGAAGGATGTCACAATCATCGGCGAGCTTCATGGTCGAGTCGTCGACGACCGATGTCAGCGAGCGGTTGGTCTCGGCCGTCAGCAGCTTCACATCGCCATTCGGAGCGACCCGGTAGAGGCCCATGCCGGCGACGCAGATGACTAGATTGTCGTCGCGGTCGAAGGCCATGCCGAGTGGCGAGCCGCCAATATGGGCGAACACTTCACTCTCGGTGTAATGCGGCGGCTTGAAGCGCAGTATGTCGCCCTGACGGGTACCGGTGTAGAGGCGGTCCTGACGGTCGAAGATGACATCCTCCGCGCCGTCGAGGATGCCAAGGCCGATGACGCCGACATCCTTCAGCCGGTCGTTCACCGCTATCGGCGTGCCCGGCGCGGTCGAGATCGGCTCGCGCATCTTGGCGAAGGTCGGCGAGATGTACACGCTGCGCAGGATCTTGTGGCGGTTCTTCACCCAGCGCACGTCGAGCAGGACCGAGAAAAGCAGCACCAGACCGAGGATCAGATAGTTGACCGGGCCGGACACGGCCAGGGCTAGCAGGCTGTTCGACAGGACGAGCACGAAGATCGTCCCCATGAGCGCCTTGGCCACCGAGCCGCGCCCGCCGCCAAGCGAGATGCCGCCGAGCACCGTCGCGGTCAGCACCTGCAGTTCCAGCCCGGTGCCGATATCGGAAGCAGCACTGCCGATGCGGGCCGAGAAGAAGAAGCCGGAGAGCGCGACCAGCACCGAGCACAGCACGTAGGCGCTGAACAGGGTGAAGCGCACATTGATACCGGCATTGTAGGCGGAACGGCGCGCACCGCCGACCGCGAACAGCCGCCAGCCATAGCGGGCGCGCGACAGGACGAGATGGATCACCAGTGCGATGACCACGAAGACGACGAAGGAGGTCGGCACCCCCCAGATCGTGCCGAAGCCGAGAAAATCATAGATCGGGGAATCCGGCCCGCTGGTGACGATCGGCGTCGAGACCTGCGGGAAGATGACGTCGAAGGTCGAGCGGTAGATGATGAGCGTGACCAGCGTGGTCAGGAAGGCCCGCATGCGCAGGAAGCCGACCAGGAAGCCATTGATGGCGCCGCAGACGACGCCCAGCCCGAGGCAGGCCAGCAGGCCGGTACCGAAACTCCATTGCCCGACATTCATGCCGTAGAGCGTCACCAGCACGGCGAGCGCGAAGGTCGAGCCGACCGACAGGTCGATACCGCCCGAGACCATGACGATGGTCATGCCGAGCACGACCAGGCCGAGCTCGGCGGTCTGGCCGCTGAGATTGGTCAGCGTCGCGACGCTCCAGAAGCCCGGCACGATCGAGCCGAAGATCGCGCACAGAATGATCAGCGCCGTGAAGGGGATGACGCTGTCGATCCACTTCTTGGTCAGGATCTCCCCGACCACGTGGTCGGGGAGCAGGCGGTAGCGCCAGCGCACAAGGCTTTCGGCCATGCTCATCAGGACAGTCCGTTACTTGAGCTCGTCCAGCTTCCAGCAGTTCCTGCCGGTGGCGTTGGTCTTGTCGACGCGGGTGATCGGACCGAAGAAGATGGTCTTCTCGCTGCCCGCCTGCCGCTCGGGATGCTGCAGCAATTCCGAAATCTGCTGCGCGGCGATCTCCGCCTGGATGGGCGAGTTGAAGTTGAAGATCACATCGAGCAGGCCGTTCTTGATGCTCTCGCAGCCGGTGGCGCTGCCCGCGCCATTGGTGACGATGGTCACCTGATCCTGCTTGCCGGCGGCCGCGACGGCGGCACCGGCGCCGACTTCGGCGTTGTCCCAGATGCCCATGATGCCGCACAGGTCCGGATGCTGCTGGAGGACCGTCTCGGTGATCTGGCGGGCTTTTTCGCTCATGTAGTCGGCCGGCTGGTCGGAGACGAGCTGCAGTTCGGGATTGGCCTTCAGCACCTCATCGATGCCGGTGCGCATGTAGATGTTGGCCGCGCCCGTCTGGACGCCGGCAAGCCAGACCACCTTGTGCGAGACGGCATTCGGCCCGGTGCAGTGCTTGGCCAGTTCGCCCATTTCGAGACGGCCCATCTCGATCCAATCATTGCCGACATAGCTGTCGGTCTGGGTCGCCGACTGCATGTTGACCTGCAGCACCTTGATGCCGGCGGCCTGCGCCTGCTTCAGCAAGCGGGCATAGGTCTGCACGTCGGGGTTCTGCACGATGATCAGGTCCGGCTTCTCGGCGATGGCGCCCTGCATGGCGCGGATGCCGGCATTGGTGTCGCCGTTGGGATCGCGCACTTCGAGGCTGAAGCCGTAGCGGGCGGCATGACGCTGCCATACCACCACCCAGGACTGGTTGAGGTCCATGCCTTGCGAGATTGGCACGAAGATCACCTTCTTGCCCTTGAGCGACTCCAGGTAGGGGGCGCGCCCGACCTGGTCGGTTTCCTGCGCCGTGGTGACGTTCGCGGCGCTGAGCAGCGTGAGCGCCGTCAGGCCCGCGAACAGGCAGTTCTTGAATAACTTCATGGTTTCCTCCCTGATTGATGTTTCGGCTTGATGTTTTCAGATGTCGCCGCTTTGCGAGGTCTGCTCGTCGCGCGGATTGATGATGGCGTCGATCGCCAGCGCACCCAGCAGGATCACGCTCTTGATCAGGTTCTGGCTGGTGTAGCTGAAGTTCAGGATGGTCATGCCGTTGGTCAGGATGCCGACCAGGATGGTGCCGACGATGACGTTGCGCACGCCGCCCTGGCCGCCGGAGAGGCCGATGCCGCCCAGCACCACGACCAGAAGCACGTCGTAGATCAGGCTGGAATTGTAAAGGCGCGTGTCGATGCCGGTGACCAGCCCCAGCATGATGATGCCGGCGGTAAAGGCGATGAGCGCGCTCAGCACATATTGCGTCACGATGATCGGGCGCGTCGGCAGGCCGGTGGTGCGGGCAGCGTTCGGATTGTCACCCGTGGCATAGACCAGCCGGCCGAAGCGGGTCTTGCGCAGGAAGAAGCCCATCAGCGCCGCAACCGCCGCGAAGATGATCACGACCATCGGGATGCCGAGGATGGTGCCGCTGCCGATGAATTTCAGCCAGGCGATGTTTGACGGCGCGTAGAGCACGTCGGAGGCAAAGACGATGCGGCCCGAGCCGTAGACCGAGGAGGCGATGGCCAGCGTGGCGAAGATCGGCGGGATTTCGGCAATCGCAACCATGATGCCGGTGAACAGGCCGATGGCCGCGGCAAGAAGGGCGCCGCAGGCCACGGCCAGCGTGAAGTCCACGCCCCAGGTGGAAATCCAGATCGAGAAGGCGACGCCGACCACCATCACCGCCACCATGGTGAGATCAATGCCGCGGCCGACGACGATGAAGCCCATGCCGACCGCCAGCGTCCCGAGGATGGAGACGTTCTTCAGGATGGCAATGATGTTGCCCTGGGTCAGGAAATTGTTGAGCGTCGCGGAGAAGGCGAGGAAGAGGATGACCGAGATCGCGACGACGACGAGCTCCTGGGACATCTTGATGCCCATGCGCGCGCCGTCGGATTTGCCCGAACCAGCCAATTTCATTCCTCCCTCGCTGCCAGCCTCAAGCGGCAGCTTGCCCGAGCGGACTTGCCGCTCCGGCGTTTCCTCCACAGCCCTGAGCCGGCTGCCTCCCTGAAGACCATTGCGGCTCGGGGCGGAAGGGGCAATTTCGATTTTCTGATACGCTGTGCAGTTCGCTCCGGCGGAAGGCAAATCGCGGGACAGGTAACCGCTGCCTGGGAACCTTTGTTCGGCTGGTGATTTTGCCTATATAAGAATGCGAATAGCCAGAAGGGTGTTGCCGATGACGACGAAACGCTTTGCGATCTGCGCTCTTGCCCTGGCGATGGCCTGCGGCGTGTCCGCGCCGGCATTTGCCGGAGCCAAGCATCGCCACCACCACCGGCATCACCACACTCAGAGCCAATACTACAGTCAGGCCGGGTCCGAACGCTACGTTCCCGCCGATGACGATCTCATCGGCTTCCTGTTCGGTGGCCCGCGCTATTACGACCAGCAGCTGTTCACGACCGCCGCCGGCGCCTGCTCCTACGATAGGGTGAGCCCGGACGCGAACGCGACGAACAAGATCAACGATCATCACTGCGGGAAATAAAGGCAGGAGAGGTTCAGGCTGCTCCCCATCCCGCAAAGCGGTCGGGGCGCAGCCATTCCTGGCCTGGATTGCCGTCACCGGAAAGCACCGCGTCGACCAGCCAGCGCGCCGTGGCGGGTGCGGCATGCATGCCGATGGAACCCATGCCGCCATGCACGAACAGGCCCTCGACAGCCGTCCTGCCGGCGACCGGCAGGCCGTCGGACAGCATCGGGCGGTTGCCTGGATAGACGTTCCTGACCCGCGGTGAGCCGAGGCCGGGCAGCATGCGCAGCGTGCGGCTGGCGATGCGGCTCGCCATGTCGGTGTTGCGGACGAGATCGCGAAAGGCGGGTTGGACCGAAGCGCCGAGCCGGGCATCGCCGCCGCGCATCGGGTTGAGGCAGATCGCCTCCACCGCCGGCTGGTCGTCGCGCTGGGCGGCGACGTCGGCTAGGCCTTCGAGCTTCATGCGCCGGCCGAGCTCCTCCTGATCCGGCCATGTCAGCTCCTCGACGATCCATGGCAATTCGAAGTCGAGCCTGCCCAGCTGGATCAGCCAGCCCCGCCCGGCGGTGAAGGGCAGGCCGGGGAGCGGTCCGTCGCCGACGGTGCGCCGCAACAGATCCGACATCCACAGGCCGTTGGCGATAAAGACGAGATCGGCCGGAATGATGCCCTGGTCGGTCAGCGCGCCCTGCACCTTGCCGCCTTTCGAGAAGATCTGGGCGACGCGCAGGCCCGTGCGGATGGTCGCTCCGGCTTCGCGGGCGGCGTGGGCGAAGGCGTGTGTCGCCCCCATCGGCTCCAGGGTCCAGGCGCGGCCGACGCAATAGCCGCCGGCCACGTTGAAGCCGATGCGCGGATGATCCCGCGCCAGCTCCGTGCCCGCGATCTTCTGCATCGGCACGCCGGCCGCCCGGTAGCGGTCCGCCACGGTGGCGGCGGCCTCGAAACTGGCTTCGTCCTCGGAAATCAGCAGATGCGCGATGGCAGCGAATTCGAAGGGAACGGGTCCGTCGGCGAGTTCCGCATAGACCTCGACACTGGCGTCCAGCAGTTCGACCACTTCCTTCTGCGGCCCGCTGAGCAAGGTGCCGGTGTTCCGCCCCGACGATTCGGCCGCGATCATGCTTTGCTCGAGGATCGTCGTCTTGATGCCACGGCGGGCCAGCTCATAGGCGAGCGTGCAACCGGCAATGCCACCGCCGATGACCAGGGCGTCCACCGGCGCCTCGCCGAAATCCCTGACGATGGCCATCGCGTTCCCCCATCAATGGCGGCATTCAAGGGTTTCCGGCCGCCTTGCAATCAGCGCTGCACGATGTTGCCGGCCAGTGCCGGTCTTCCGCGATTTGTGGCGGCGCCCTACGAGGTTCGCATCAGTTTGCCGTAGCGCTTGACCAGCCGGTCGCGCTTCAGGCGCGTCAGCCTTTGCGTCCAGAAGAGCCCGTCCAGCTGATCGATCTCATGCTGGTGGCAAACCGCCAGCAGGCCATCGGCGTCCTCGAACCGCTCGTTGCCATCCAGATCCTGATAGCGAACCCGTATGCGGGCGTGGCGCTCGATATCCTCGGTGACGCCGGGCATCGAAACGCTGCCTTCCGCATGGCGGATCATTTCAGTCGAGGCCTGGATGACAGACGGGTTTACATAGATCCCCGGTTTTGCGGCGGAAGGAAGCTGGATCACGACCAGGCGTCTCAGAACGCCGATATGCGGGCCGGTGATGCCGATCCCGGGCGCCGCGTGCATGGTGTCAACAAGGTCGCGGGCCAATCCGTGCAGGTCGCTGTCGAACAGCTGTACAGGTTCCGCCACGGCGCGGAGGAGGGATTGGGGAACCTTATGATCTGCCGAACCGCCATGGACCACTTCTCAAATCGCCAATCATTGCCTTTCAGCGGGACCGCAGGCGATCGGCGGCCCTCGGCACGAGACAGGACGCGGCCGGTCAACCCTGTGTATGGCGCCCTTTGGTGTTGCTCAAGGCGACGGTGTGTAACCCCACTGTTTTGGCATTGAAGCACGCGCCGCTCGCATATACTTCAGGGCCATGAAAAAAATCGGTTTCCTGTCATTCGGGCATTGGACGCCCTCTTCGCAATCGCAGGTGCGCTCGGCTTCGGACGCGCTGCTGCAATCCATCGATCTCGCCGTCGCGGCCGAACAGCTCGGCGCGGATGGCGCCTATTTCCGCGTGCATCATTTTGCCCGCCAGCTCGCTTCGCCATTCCCGCTGCTGGCGGCTGTCGGCGCCAAGACCAGCCGCATCGAGATCGGCACCGCCGTCATCGACATGCGTTACGAGAACCCGCTCTACATGGCCGAGGATGCGGGTGCCGCCGACATCATCGCCGGAGGCCGCCTGCAGCTCGGCATCAGTCGTGGCTCGCCCGAGCAGGTGATCGATGGCTGGCGCTATTTCGGCTACCAGCCGCAGGAGGGCAAAAGCGACGCCGACATGGCGCGGCATCACGCCGAGGTCTTCCTCGACACGCTGCGCGGCGAAGGCTTCGCCCAGCCCAATCCGCGGCCCATGTTCCCCAACCCGCCCGGCCTGCTCAGGCTCGAGCCGCATTCGGAAGGCTTGCGCGAGCGCATCTGGTGGGGTGCTGCCACCAACGCCACCTCGGAATGGGCGGCCAAGCTCGGCATGAACCTGCAGAGCTCGACGCTCAAATTCGACGAGACCGGTAAGCCGTTCCACATCCAGCAGGCCGAGCAGATCCGGGTCTATCGCGAGGCCTGGAAGGCGGCCGGCCACGCGCGCGAGCCGCGCGTCTCGGTCAGTCGCAGCATCTTCGCGCTGGTCGACGACCGCGACCGCGCCTATTTCGGGCGTGGCAATGAAAGCCGCGACCAGATTGGCTTCATCGAGGAGAACACCAGGGCGATCTTCGGCCGCAGCTACGCCGCCGAGCCGGATGTGCTGATCAAGGAATTGGCGCAGGACGAGGCGATCGCCGAGGCCGACACGCTGCTGCTCACCGTGCCCAACCAACTCGGCGTCGACTACAACGCCCATGTCATCGAGGCGATCCTGACCCATGTCGCGCCAGCGCTGGGCTGGCGCTGACGGCCACGCCGTGTAACCATCTCCCGAAGCGCGGCGTGCGGATCGGGAGGTTCACGGCATGGCGAAGAGGGCCCTGATTGCCTGGGGCGGCTGGGAAGGCCACACGCCCGAGCGTAGCGCCGAGGTTGTGCGCAAACTACTTGAGCGCAACGGATTTGATGTCGCGCTGGGCGAGGGCACGGCGATGTTCGCCGATCCGGAATTGCCTTCCTTCGACCTCATCGTGCCCGTCATTACGATGTCGACGATCGAGAAGGCGGAGCTTCAGAACCTGACGCAGGCCGTTCGGGGCGGAAGCGGGCTCGGCGGCTTCCACGGCACGATGGGCGACAGTTTTCGCAACGAGCCCGACTACCAGTTCATGACCGGCGGCCAGTGGGTCGCGCATCCCGGCAACATCATCGACTACCGGGTGGTCATTACCCGGCCGGACGATCCGATCACCAGGGGGATCGGCGACTTCGCCTATCGGTCGGAGCAGTATTACATGCATGTCGACCCGAGCAATGAGGTGCTCGCGACGACGACGTTCCGCGATGCCCATTTCCCGGGTATTGGCGGCGTCGTCATGCCGGTGGTCTGGAAGCGGCGGTATGGCGCGGGGAAGATCTTCTACAGTTCGCTTGGGCACACGGCGGATGAGTTCGCGGTGCCTGAGATGGCGCTGATCGTGGAACGCGGTTTGCTCTGGGCGGCGCGGGGTTGACCTATACCGGTCACCAATTGCAATGGGGCAGCCGGGAACCAAGGCGGCAGCGGTGTCCGCATTCCTGCAATGGCTGGAAAGCCGCCGCTATCGAATTACCATCCGGTGAATGGCGAGGGGGACAGAATGGATCACCAGCGGACTGTATTCCTGGTCGGAGGGGGCACGGGCGGAGACGAGGAAGCCGTGTTTACACTGCATGTGGACGGCGCCGTCTGCAGCCTCACATGCGACTATCGCGGCAAGGTTATCAGGGCCGAGGAGGAAGACTTTTTCGAGGCTCTGTTCCAGATCCGTCAGGCACTCGAAGTCGATGGCTTGCTGCCCTTCTGTTACGGGGCAAGTGCCAATGTCTATCCCGAAAATACCGTGATGGAGAAAAGTCGCGGCCTGATGGCCTGCAAGGTGAAGATGGGACAACTTCCCCAGCAGACCGATCTGGTCGACATATTTGACGATGGCCCTGACGTGGTTCCGGTTTTCGTCCATATGCAGCAGGAATTTTGGGAAGAATGGCTGGCTTCGCTGCCTTCCTAGCAACTGGCGTTCATCCAATCCCTCCGGTGACGGTGTAGGCGCCCGCGCTGCGTCCATCCTCCAATCGCACCACCGCCGTAACGATCGAGCCATACGAGCCGCGCCAGACGCTATGGAAGCGCTGATGCTCGGCGGCCGGAACAAGCGCCCGTCCTCTGAAGCGCGCGTCGCTCCGCTGCATGGCGACGGGCTCTCCGTTGACGTGCACCTTGATGCTGGCGTTCGTCGCCTCGATGGGCAGATCGAGCGCGATGACGATTTCGTCCTGTCCGTCCAAAGTGCGCGTCTCGGCGGCAAGTGCGATTGCGAGTGGTGGCGCCTTGCCGCTGCCGGCTCGAGTGGACCGGCGTGAAAACACATCATCGGTCAGCTCCGGCGTGCGTGGCGGGCTCGTGCGGCGCTGCGTGGCGCGTTCATAATCACCGGCCATGCGCAGCAGGCTTTCGTCGTCATAGGCCTTGCCGGCGAAGGTGAGGCCGACGGGCATGCCGATATCGGCCATGGTGCCCATCGGCACGGTGACGGTCGGGATGCCGAAATGACGCCAGACCAGATTGCCGTTGGCGACCCAGGTGCCGTTGCGCCAGGCGAGCGCGGCCGACGCCTCGCTGATGTCGGCATCGGCGGGGCCGAAATCAGCCACGGCGGGCAGCACGACGGCGTCGATGCCGTTTGCGTCCAGCCAGTCCTCGAAATCGACGCGCCTTGTTGTTTCCAACCCTTTCAGCCCATCTGCAATAGTCGGGATGTCCTTGAAGGGCGTGACACCGGATTTGGCGCGCTCGACATATTCAGCGACATCGAAGCCGCCTTCATAGCGGTCGGGCAGCGTGCCGGGCGGCTGCGGAAAGATCCGGGGGCCGTCGACCGAGGCGAGATCGGGCAGCGTCGGGTCGGCATTGGCGCGCAGGAAATCGTCCCAGCCCCAGATGCAGAGGTCCCAGATTTCGCGGTCGGCGAAATCCGGCGGCACCAGCCCTCGCTCGGCCATGGTGCGCGCGCCGGGGCGGTCGCGTTCGTAATTGGAGACGACAGGAAAATCGACCTCCACCACCTCGGCGCCCAGCCTTCTTAGGTCGGCGGCTGCCTGTTCCCATAGTGCAAGCACCGAAGCCCGGGTTTCGATCGGCCGGTTGGCCTCGCCGTCGCGGCCGATATACATGCGGGGCACGCCGAGCCGTTTGCCCTTCAGCGAACCCCCGAGCGTCAATTCGGTGTAGCGTGGCGGCCGCACCTCCGAGTTCCTGGGCAGCACGACCCAGGGCTGCGCGCGCCAGAAGTCGCCTCGCGTCTCAGGATCCTCGGCGACGATCACGTCGAGCAGTTCGAGCATGTCGGGCACGCTGCGCGTGTGCGGCACCACGACATCCATGGTCGGCACCAGCGGCCAGTTGCCGCGCACGGAAATCACGCCGCGCGAGGGCGTGTAGGCGACCAGCGCGTTGTTGGTGGCCGGCGCGCGCCCGGACGACCAGGTTTCCTCGCCCAGCCCGAAAGCGCAGAAACTGGTTGATGTCGCCGTGCCGGAGCCATTGGACGAGCCCGACGCGAAGGCGGCTGTCAGGTAATCGGCATTGTAGGGGCTTTCGGCGCGGCCATAGACGCCGCGCTGCATGCCGCCATTGGCCATTGGCGGCATGTTGGTGAGGCCGACCAGCACCGCGCCGCCGGCGCGCAGCCGGGCTATGGTGAAGGCGTCCTCGTTGGCGACGAGATGCTCGAAGGCCGGCGAGCCCGCGGCGACCGTCAGGCCTTTGACCTTGTAGCTGTCCTTGGCGGTGTAGGGGATGCCGTCGAGCGGCCCGAGCAAGGCGCCGTCGCGTCGCCGCCGGTCGGAAGCGGCGGCCTCCTCGAACATATCAGGATTGAGCACCGGAACGGCGTTGAGGCTGATGCCGTGACGGTCGAAATGCGCGATGCGCCTGAGATAGGCCCCGACCAGTTCGACGCTGGTGACGAGGCCCTCGTCGAGCGCACGGCGCAATTGTTCGATGGTGGCTTCGACGATGTGCAGGCTGGCATCGGTCATCTTCTGGTCCTTGGGGCGTTTCCAGGCCATGGATGAGCGAGGCCGCCAGCTTCGGCAAGGGCCAACAAGCAGTCTTTGCCGGAACGTGTTGTTCCTGCGGCCGCTGGCCGTGTTCAGACGTCGGTCTCCAAGCGATTTTTTGCGCGTCCCGCCGCATGGCATGGGCCCAGTCGGCGATGCCACTGGCATATACGTTCCATTGTGATAAAAAAAACATCACCCGTTGCAACTTCCGGCGAACGGTTGCGTTAACGACTCCCCGGGGGGAACACGAGGTTTGCATTGGACCGTTTTGAGATCCTGAACGAGCCGACAGGCACGTATTCCATTTTCGACAGATTCACGGAGTTGCCGGCGACGGTGGGAGGCAAGACATTCATCGGGCTCTACCGGCACGAAGTGCCACTGGCCCTGCTCGCCGCAATGGATGCTTTCAGGCCTGGAGCCGGGTCGCTGCTGCAGTCACTCACGGTGCTGGGCGGCTGGCGTCAACAAAATGACTTGAAAGATCGTCCGCCGGACGGGTTGCAAGCGTAAGTTGAAGCTCGCATAAGTTGTACAAAGAGCATATCATAGAAGAAAACACCGCCGTTATCCCAGCATGAGAAGGGGAATCATGTCTGACCAGAATGCCCTTATCCGCGCGGCCATTGGACGGCTGCTTTCGGAGAAAACCGGAGTCGCGGTCATTTCCATGAAAGAGAGTGTCGCCGAGCTGCTGGCCATGACCGGTGCGGCGCTGACCGTCGAAACCCTGCAGGACCTGCTGCTGGAAATGGCCGAGGTGCGCGGCATGACGGTCATGCTCGACGTCTAGGGCAAGCCACCGTTTCACACGTTCCCGGAGCAGCTTCAGCGCAATTCGAACACAGCCGGTACCGTTCAACTCGCGTGGCCAAGGCGCTCCGCTTTCCGCGCCGGTGCCAGCGTGCCATCGCCGTAGATCATCCGGCCGGCGCGGAAGGTAGCACGGACGCGTGGCACCGGATGGCGGTCGGCCACCACGAGATCGGCCAGGAGGCCGGGCTCGATGGCGCCACGATCCGTGAGCCCCAGGGCCCCGGCAGGATTGGCGCTTGTCAGCGCCGCCGCCGTCACCAGCCCTTCGCCACGCAGCGCCGCCAGGCCGAGCACGGCCGGCAGGATCGAGGCCGGGTGGTAGTCGCTGGCCAGCATGTCGAGCAGCCCGGCCTCGTAGGCCTGCCGCGCGGAAAGATTGCCGGAATAGGATTCCCCGCGCAACGCGTTGGGCGCGCCCATGGCGGTGTGCATGCCGAGCCTGCGGGCTTCCCGCGCTGCCTCGAGCGTCACCGGGAATTCGCTGAGCGCGGCGCCCAGGCCATGGACGAGCTCCACCTTCTCCAATGTGTCGTCGTCATGCGAGGCCAGCACGACGCCATGGGCCCGCGCGCGGGCCGACAGGTCCTGCAGCGCGTTCAGCACATCGCCCTGGCCCTTGCGACCGGCCATGCGCTTGCCGACGACCTCGGAGGCCGCGGCAACGGACATGCCGCGCTCGTTGGCGATGCGGGCGATGTAGAGTTCGACGTCGCGGTATTGCCCTTGTCCGGGTGTGTGATCCATCAGCGAGATCAGGTGCAGCCGGCCGGCATCCATCAGCTTCTGCAGCATGGCGATCGCGGGGGTGAAGGTCACCTCGAAGCGGGCATGGATGCGGTGGTCGACCAGCAGGTCGTCCTTCAGTTCGGCCATGGTCTCGATAATCGCCGACGTATGATCTTCCGAGCGCAGCACGCCGCTGGTGACGCTGGCGCCGATGAAGGAGAGCGCGGCATAGGCCGTGGTGACGCCACATGAGGCAAGCTTCTTGTCGAGCTCGGCGATGCCGATCCGCATCGGCACGTGGACGCCGGTGCGCGGCTCGACTTCCTTCTCCACCATGTCGCCATGCATGTCGATGAAGCCCGGCAGAAGCAGGCGCCCGCCGCCCTCAATGTCGGCATGCTCGACAGGCGCGTCGCGGATCTCGGCAATCCGGCCGTCTTCGATCCTGACGGCGCCGTTCGGGACGACACGGTCGCGCAGGACGATCTCGAATTCACTCAGCCACATCTGATGTCTCTTGCAAGGAAGCTGTTTCAAGGTGGGTTTCGCGGTCGGCGAGGCGGGCGACATCATCGGAGTGATGCGTCTCGAGGACCTTGCCGAGCCTGGATCGATAGCACGAGGACCGATCAATCAAGGCGAAAATTGTATGGCCATCGCAGGTCCTGTAGCTTGGCGTGAACGAGTTGACGGGGGCGCCGACCCGGCGGACTGGTCGGTAGCTCATGTTCCACGAATCAACCCGTCGCGCGTCACCATAACGCTGTCCGCTATCGTCCTTGTGACACCGGAATCGTGTGAACGAGCAACATGTGCCGCGGCGCCCGTGCCGCAGCCTTTGGCGGGAAGGGCGGATCAGCTTCATCCGCGACTATCGCTATGTCGGCTATGTCACCGACGATGCCGAGGTGGGGCTGCCAGCGGACGCGGATCCTTCGGCCGCGGCACCGGATACTGATGAGCGGCGACCTGGCGCCGATTTCGCTCAGCGACGTTTTGGCTGCCGGCAGCGATGCGCAAGCATCACCGCCGGCCTGATGGCAGGTTTAGCGGAAGTCGTTAACCGCGCTTTTCAATCACGGCGTACAGCACGTTGCGGTTCTCGCCGAAGTACACCCGCGCCTCGACGGTGTTGCGGTCGACGCTGGCATTGACGATGTTCCACATGTCGACTTCCGAGCGCAGCAGCAGCACCCAGTCCATGAACGTTTCCCGGTAGCCGGCGTCGGGGGTTCCCTCGGCGTAGTTGGCGAACAGGAATGTACCGTTCGGCTTCAGCATCTGCAGGCAGGTCTTGGTCAGCTTCACGGCGACGTTGTGCTGGAGGTAGTCGTAGAGGCCGGAGGCGTAGATGAGGTCGAACTTGCCGAGTTTGTGGCCCCTGGTGAGCACCGTCCGCACCGAGCCGTCGATGGCCTCGACCGCGGTGCCCTGGAAGTCGCGCGCGATCAGTCCGACACTCTGCGGATCCTGGTCGAGCGCGACCCAACGCTTGAGACCGCCTTCGGCCAAGGCGACGGAGCGATTGGCTTCGCGCAAATGGCCGGCGGCGATCGCCAGCACCTCGGTTTCGGGTCCGTTCCGGGCCGCGACCTCATCGACATAGCGGGTCAGGAGATCGCGCCGTTCCCGCGCCGCGACGCATGACGGAACGTTCTGGGTATGGCTGTAAAGCGCCTTGCCGATCTCCGAGGCGTTGGCCACGCTCTCGGCCACGTGCGGGTCGCAATAGATGTAGTCGAGCAGCTCCGCGTCGCCGGAATACCCCCTGGGCTTGGTGAAGGACCAGTGCGTCAGCGGATCCTGGAGGAAGTAGTTCAGGATCGGGTGGTTCTGCGCCACCGGTATCAGGGCTTGCCAGACATCGGGATGAACCTTGGCACGCAGCGCATTGAGCAGCGACAGCAGGCGGCGGACGATCTCGGCGGGAAATTTCTGCTGCTCGACCTGTTGCTGTGTCGCGTGGAGGATGAGCGCCAGTTCCGCGCGGGCGGTTTCGAACGCTTCGCCATGATGCTCAAGCGTGCCTTTACGCAGACTGCCGGCGATCGTCTCTGCGGTAATCAGGCTTTGGCCATCGAACACGGTTTGCACAACCAGGACTCCTTGGTTAACAGTCAGTTAACTTATTACTTAGAATGCTCCATTTGCCAACGCGGGCCGACCGCATTTTATTGTTATGATTAATTTCCCGCTAACCATCTCAATTTATTAGCGATCTTGCAGATAAGATTCTGGGTTCGAGTTAACGCAAACTTGTCTGGCGCCACTGCATTTTACCGCGTGGCAATCGTGTCGCGTCCCAAGGAGTCGTCCTGCGTGGGGGCAGAAGCTGGAAAAGAGTTCGGACCGCAAAGTCCCCTTCAGCAGGGGTTTGTGGACGAGCGCGCGTCATCCAGATTGGCCGACACGGTGGATGTGGAACCGTACGATCCGCGTCACGAACTGGGGGCCGACGAACTCCGCATCCTTTACCGCAGGGAAGCCCAGGCGAAGCGAAGGGCGGAAGCCAGGCCGGGCCTGTGGATCGCCGTCGTCATCTATTTGCTGTTTTCGGCATCGGATCTGCTGCTGATACCTGACGTGGCGGCCTACACGATCACCGCGCGCTTCGCGGTTGGCCTGACCGCACTGCTGGTCCTGGAAGCACAGCTTCGCCGGGGAGCCGCGACGGAATGGCTTGACGTGACTTGCGCCGCGGCCATCATCTTTGGCTATATCGGGTGGTTGTTGCCGGCATCCATGGGTGAAAACAAGGAAAGCGTCGCTTATTACATGGTGTTCGGCACCATTTTCATGATGAGTGCCAATCTATTTTTTACGTTCAGGTTCAAAGTGTCGATCATAACGTCGACAATCATATTGTGCATCTTGTATGTGGTAAATTACTTTGTTCCGGCGTCGCTGACGTACAAGATGGTGTTTGGTACTTTCTACGTTTCGTGCTTCACGTTCACCTCCTATGTGAACTGGAAGCTGAACGAGGAGCGCTACAACGTCTTCCTGAACGCTCTCGAGGCCAAGATCCAGCACAAGGAGGCCACCGAACGCGGCAAGGCCCTGCTGAGGCTGTCGCGGACGGATCCGCTGACAGGCCTGGAGAACCGGCGCGCGATCGACGAGAAGCTGCGCGATTACTGGAGCGACTGGCAAAAGCTTGGCAGCAAGTTCGCGGCCATCCTCATCGACGTCGACTTCTTCAAGAAATTCAACGACTGCTACGGCCACCAGGAAGGCGACCGCTGCCTGATCCATGTCGCCAATGCCCTTAGCGATCTGATCAAGAACCACAATGGCTCGATCGGGCGCTACGGCGGCGAGGAATTCATTGTGCTCGCCCGCATGGACAAGAAGAGCCAGGTGGCGGAACTGGCGGAAGCCATCTGCCGCACGGTGGAGAACCTGGCGCTTACCCACGAACTCAGGCGGGACGGGATCTCGATCGTCACGGCGAGCGTGGGTGCCGCCTTCACCAGGACGCAGGCCGGTGCCAAGCTGGAGAAGATCATCCACGAGGCCGATCGCGCGCTCTATCTGGCGAAGGCCAGCGGCCGCAATTGTGCCCGGCTGTTCGACCCGACCGATCCGCAAAGCAGCGACGAAAGCGAAAACCTCGCGGCCTTGCTGAAGATCGCGATCGGCCAGGGCCTCGTTTCGCTCGTCTATCAACCTATCCAGGATGTCGTGTCGGGCCGGGTCGAAGCCGTGGAGGCGCTGATGCGTCTCAAGATGCTCGACGGTACATTGGTTCCACCGAGCCTGTTCATTCCCGTCGCGGAGCGAACCGGCGCGATCCTGGAACTGGGGCGCTGGGCGATAAGGACGGTCTGCTCCGAACTCCTGGCGGACGATCACATCCCTCTCGTCAGCGTCAACGTCTCTCCGATCCAGCTCAAGACGCCTGGCTTCGCGGCGTCCGTCGCGACCATTCTGGGCGAGACCGGCGTGACCGGCAACAGGCTGGCCTTCGAAATCACCGAAGGGCTTGAGATGGAGATGCACTCGGACATCCTGCGCTGCATCAGCGACCTGAAGCTGCTTGGCATCAAGATCTGGCTCGATGATTTCGGGACCGGATTCGCCGGCCTTTCATGGCTGCGTCTGATCGATTTCGATACGGTCAAGATCGACCGCTCGTTTCTTCACGATTGCGGCACCCCGAAGGGCATGGCCATGCTCCAGGACATTATTGCCCTGGTCCGCAATCGCGGCCACCAGATCCTGGTCGAAGGGGTGGAAACCGACGAGCAGATCGCCCTCATGCGCGAGTTCGGCATCGACAAGATCCAGGGCTTTCGCGTCGGCCGACCCGTTCCCGCCGCGAATTTCCAGGCAAAGAGGGCCCTCCACAAACGCCCGTTCCTCAAGTCCGCCTGACAGGCGCGGGCGAACGCGGTTTCCGAGGCAGCGACCGGCTTGCGGCGGCGCGCGAACTCACCCCAGCAGATTGCGTGCCGTGCGCATGAAGATCCTCGACCCGATCGGGATCAGGTCGTCGGGAAAGTCGTAGTCCGGATTGTGGAGCGCCGGGTGGCGCTCGCCGGCGCCCAGGAAGAACATCGCCGATTTGGCGCTGTGGCCGAACAGGCCGAAATCCTCCGAGGCGCGCATCGGCAGGGCTTCTTCACCATGCACGACGCCTTCTTCCTGAAGCGCGCGTTGCAGGTGTTCCACCGCATCCGGCGCGTTGACGCTGGCGACGAAGATCTCGTGATAATCCCAGCGGACGGAAAGGCGGTGCCTGCCCGCGATCTCCCCGGCCAGCGCCTCGGCGGCGGCGCACAAATCCGCCATGCGTTCGTCGCGGCGGGTGCGCAGCGTTGCCCAGACCTGCGCATGCGCGGGCGCGATGCCGAACACGGCTTCGCCCATTTCGGCATGGGTGACGGTGACCATGGAGAAATCGTCATCGGCGAAGGTGGCGCGGCCGAGCGCGGGCAAAGCCGGCATCAGCTCCGAGATCGCCGGCATGGGCGAAATACCGGTCTCCGGCATGGAGGAATGCGCGGTCTTGCCTTCCAGCACGATGCGCATGCCGCGCGAGGCGCAATTGACCACGCCGGGCTTCAGCCGCACCTCGCCGAATGGCACGCCGGGCAGATTGTGCAGCGAGAAGGCGAAATCGGGCGCGATCTCGCCGTAGCGGGGATCGGCGACGACGCCGGCGGCGCCATTGCCGGTTTCCTCCGCCGGCTGGAACATCAGCACGACGCGGCCGCTTGCCGGGCGTTCTCGGCCGAGCTGACGGCCAAGGGCGGCCAGGATCGCGGTGTGCCCGTCATGGCCGCACATATGCGACTTGCCCGGCACCTGCGAGGCATGCGGCACGCCCGAAAGCTCCTCGATCGGCAGCGCGTCGAGTTCGGAGCGGAACAGCACGGTCGGGCCGGCCTTGCCGCTGTCATAGACCGCCGCCACGCCGTGCCCGCCCAGGCCGGTCAGCACCTTGTCCGGGCCGGTATCGGCGAGGAAGGAGACGACCTCTTGCGCCGTCTTCTCCTCTTCATTGGAGATTTCCGGCTGCCGGTGCAGCTTGCGCCGCCACTCGGTGATCTCGACGATATCCCGGTTGGTGAGGGTCACGCGTTTCCTCCGCCGTTTGCCCTGATCAGCGCAGTGTCGCAAACGCCGCTAGCGTACGCGATTGGGGCAGAGCGCTTTGAACTGGTCCAGCGTGACATCGTATGACGAGGCGCCGGAGCCATCGAGCACCACATTGTCATCGATCGATGTGATCAGATAGTCGGTGGTCACGTCCGTGCCCTTGTTGCGGCCCTGGAACAGCATGTTGGCGCCGTAGAAGGTGGTGAATTTGCCGGTCTTGCAGTTGGCCGTGATCTCGAAGTGCAGAGGCGCCTTCATTTCCGCGTCAATGCACTCCTTGGAGAAATCGTGGCCATATTCGCGGCAGTAGACACCCGCTTTCCGCCGGTCGTGCTTGGCCAGGATGCTGGCATGCGTGGAGCCGATGCCTGACTTTTTGACGATGGTCAGTTCCATCCCCACCTTGTTGCCGTAATAGATCGTACTCGCCTGCGCCGCTGTCGCCAGGATCAAGGCGGGCAACACAACCAACAGATGTCGCATGGAACTCCTCCCTTGGCCGGGAAAGGATTCACGCCCGCGATCGTGCGGTCAAGGCCCCTCGATGCACAACCGCCGCCGACGGGCATGCCGTCGGCGGCGGGCACTTTCCGGACTGGCCTTATTGATTGATCTCGGGCTCGACGAGCTTGGCCAGGTTCCGCAGCGATTCCTGCCAGCCGAGATAGCAGGCCTCGACCGGGATGACGTCGGGGATGCCGGCCTGGGTGATGTCGATCTCGGTACCGACCGAGACCTTTTTCAGGATCACCGTCACCTGGATCTCGCCGGGCAAATTGGGGTCGTCGAACCGGTCGGTGTAGCGCAGGCGCTCGCCGGGAACGAGTTCGAGATACTCGCCGCCAAAGGCGTGGCTGCCGCCTGTCGTGAAGTTGCGGAAGGACATCTTGAACGTGCCGCCGACCTTGGCCTCGAGATGATCGACCGTGCAGGTGAAGCCGTTCGGCGGCAGCCACTTGGCCAGCGCGTCGGCTTCGACGAAGGCGCGATAGACCTTCTCCGGGCTGGTGGTGAGAACGCGGTGCAAACGTACGGTTCCGGGCATATCGTGTCCTTTCATGATGCGTGTTCGATGTCCCAAGGACGAACGGGGCTTGACCGATCCGACACAGGCTCTCAGATTTTTGAGAACCGGCGGCAATGCGGCCGTGCAGGCTTGGCGTAGGGCAATTCCGGTTGATTTGGGACTCGATTTTGCGGCGGCTGGACCAATCGTCGCAAATGACGAACCGGATAGCCATTATGAGGAGAGTGTTTATAACGGTCGCTGAAATCGCGATATCCAAGGGGAGACGATGCGCTACATACGTCCGCTTTCAATCGAAGATGCCGTCGGCCAACTGGCCGGAGCGGCTGGCACGGCCGCCATCCTGGCCGGAGGCAGCGACCTTCTGGTGAGGATGAAGGGGGGCTTTGTCGAGCCCGACCTGATCGTCGACATCAAGTCGATCGCGTCCTTAAGCGAAATCCGCGAAACGGCCGACGGCTTCAGCATCGGGGCCGCCGTTCCCTGTGCCGTGCTGGGCGAGAACACCGCCCTGAAGAAGGCATGGCCGGGCGTGGTCGAGGCGGCCAAGCTGATCGGCTCGAAGCAGGTGCAGGGACGCTGCACAATCACGGGCAATCTGTGCAACGCCTCGCCGGCGGCGGACAGCGTGCCGGCGCTGGTGGCGGCGGGTGCAAGGGCCGTGGTTGCCGGGCCTTCGGGCAAGCGCACCATCCCCGTTGAGGCCGTGCCGACCGGGCCGGGCAAGACCTCGCTCGCCAAGGGCGAGATCATCGAGGCGATCCTGCTCGACAAGCGCACGCCGCGTTCGGGCGACGCCTATCTCAGGTTCATTCCGCGCACCGAGATGGACATCGCCGTGGTCAGCGCCGGGGTGAACCTGACGATCGACGAACACGGCGTCATCACCGCCGCCCGCGTGGCGCTGGGCGCCGCGGCACCCACGGTGCTGCTGGTCGAGGAGGCCGCCGAGGCGCTCATCGGCAGGAAGCTGGACGAGGCGGCACTGGAGCGGCTCGCCAAGGTCTGCGCCGGCGCCTGCCGCCCGATCGACGACAAGCGCGGTACCATCGATTTCAGACGGAAAGTCGCGGGCGTGCTGGCCAAGAGAGCCGCAACGACCGCTTATGCACGTGCAGGAGGCAAATGATGGCTGGCATAGCAGTCTCGACGACAATCAACGGCGACAATATCGAATATCTCTGCCAGCCTGACGAGACGCTGCTCGACGTGCTGCGCGACCGGCTCGGCCTGACGGGCGCCAAGGAAGGCTGCGGCACCGGCGATTGCGGCGCCTGCTCGATCATCCTCGACAACCGGCTGGTCTGCTCCTGCCTGGTGCTCGGCGCCGAGGCCGAAGGGCGGCGCATCGAGACCGTCGAGGGCATGGCGCATGGCGACCAGCTGCACACGCTGCAGCAGAAATTCCTCGAGCATGCCGCCCTGCAATGCGGCATCTGCACGCCGGGTTTTTTGATCGCGGCCAAGGATTTGCTCGCCAAGAATCCCGACCCGAGCGAGGAGGAGATCCGCTTCGGCCTCGCCGGGAACCTGTGCCGCTGCACCGGCTATGACAAGATCGTGCGCGCCGTCCAGGACGCGGCACATGTGATGAAGGGAGCCTGAAGATGAATTTCGATCCGCGTTTTTCCGGGCGTAAATTCACATCCGTCGGCACACGCCCCATCCGTCCCGACGGCGTCGACAAGGTGACGGGCCGCGCCCGCTACGGCGCCGACTTCAACATGGCCGGCCAGTTGGTCGGCCGCGTGCTGCGCAGCCCGCACGCGCATGCGATCATCAGGAAGATCGACACGTCGAAGGCGGAAAAGCTGAACGGCGTGAAGGCGGTGATCACGGCGAAAGACCTGCCCGACCTGACCGACGGCGATGCCGCCATGTACGACATCCTCGACAATTGCATGGCGCGCACCAAGGCGCTCTATGACGGCCATGCGGTGGCCGCGGTCGCCGCCGTCGACGCCCGCACGGCGCGGCAGGCGCTGAAGCTGATCGAGGTCGACTACGAGATCCTGCCGCATGTCACCGATGTCGACGAGGCGATGCGGCACCACGCTCCGCTGATCAACGACACGATCTTCACCGAGGGGCTGGAGGAAAAGCCGGTAAAACCCTCCAACGTCACCAAGCGCAGCCAGTTCGGCCATGGCGACGTCCACCAGGGTTTCGGCCACGCCGACTTCATCGTCGAGCGCTCCTTCAAGACCGAGCAGACGCACCAGGGCTATATCGAGCCGCATGCCTGCGTGGCGAGCGTCTCGTCCGACGGCACCGCCGACCTCTGGGTCTGCACGCAGGGCCATTTCGTCTATCGCCAGCACTGCGCCCAGCTGCTTGGCATGGAAGCCTCGAAGCTGCGCGTCACCTCCTCGGAGATCGGCGGCGGCTTCGGCGGCAAGACCCATGTCTGGGCCGAGCCGGTGGCGCTTGCGCTGTCGCGGAAGGCCGGACGGCCGGTGAAGCTGGTGATGACACGCGACGAGGTGTTCCGCGCCTCGGGGCCGACCAGCGCCACCTCGATCGACGTCAAGATCGGCGCCCGCAAGGACGGCACCATCACCGCCGCCGAAGCGACGCTGCGCTATTCCTGCGGCCCCTATGCCGGCGCCTGGGCCGAGATCGGCGCCATGACGGCGTTCGCCTGCTACAAGCTCGATAACGTCAAGACGGTCGGCTACGAAGTGCTGGTCAACCGGCCGAAGACCGCGGCCTATCGCGCGCCCTCGGCGCCGATGGCGGCCTTCGCGGTGGAAAGCGCCGTCGACGAGCTCGCCAAGGAGATCGGCATGGACCCGGTCGACTTCCGCATCAAGAACGCCGCCCAGGAAGGCACACGCTCGTCCTACGGTCCGGTCTACGGACCGATCGGCATCGGCCCGACGCTGGAAGCGGTGAAGCACCATCCGCACATGAAGGCGCCGCTCGGCAAGAACCAGGGCAGGGGCATGGCCTGCGGCTTCTGGTTCAACTTCGGCGGCCAGACCTGCGTGGACCTCAACATCGGCATGGACGGCTCGGTGTCGCTGGCCGTCGGCACGGTCGATGTCGGCGGGTCGCGCGCGTCGCTGTCGCTGGTGGCGGCGGAGGAGCTCGGCATCGACTATGCCCAGCTCAAGGCGGTGGTCGCCGACACCTCCACCCTCGGCTACAACGACATGACCGACGGCAGCCGCGGCACCTTCTCCTCCTCGATGGCGACCATCTCGGCCGCCCGCAACGCGATCAAGATCCTGCGCGAGCGCGCCGCGCAGATGTGGGACATTTCCGTCGACGACGTGGTCTGGGAACAGGGCCACGCGGTCGCCAAGGGCGAGAAGCACGGCAATCTCGGCAAGCTTTCGCTGAAGGAGATCGCGGCGCAGTCCGGCAAGACCGGCGGGCCGATCGCCGGCCACAGCGAGCTCGTCGCCGACGGCGCCGGCGTCTCCTTCGCCACCCATATCTGCGACATCGAGGTCGACCCCGAGACCGGCTCGACCAGGGTGATCCGCTACACGGTGGTGCAGGATGCCGGCAAGGCGGTGCACCCGACCTATGTCGAGGGCCAGTACCAGGGCGGTGCGGCGCAAGGCATCGGCTGGGCGCTCAACGAGGAGTATATCTACGGCAAGGACGGAAGGCTGCAGAACGCCGGCTTCCTCGACTACCGCATCCCGGTTTGCTCCGACCTGCCGATGATCGACACGCAGATCCTGGAAATCCCCAACCCCAACCACCCCTATGGCGTGCGCGGCGTCGGCGAAACCTCGATCGTGCCGCCGCTGGCGGCGATCGCCAACGCGGTGTCGAACGCGGCGGGCGTGCGCATGACCCACATCCCGATGTCGCCGCCGCGCATCCTGGCGGCGATCGAGGCGGAACGGGGCTAGGGCAGAGCGAAGCTAGGGATAAGGTGTGTTGAGATTCAGGTCAGGCCGAGCCGAAAGTGGCGGGTTGCGAGAACCGGAGCGGAGCGTACTTGAAGTACGTGAGCACCGGAAGCGCAGGAACCTGCCATTTGCAGGCCGGCCTCACCTGAATATCAGCACACCGCAGCGCTGATGGTCGAAGTCACCCTCTGGGGCGCGCTCGGCCAGCTCGCCGGCGGCAAGAGCAAGGTCGAGGTCGAGGCCAAGGATATAAGGGAACTGTTCAGGAAACTGGCTGAACAGTATCCCGGCTTTGAGCCGTGGATTGATCGCGGCATTGCGGTGGCGATCGACGGGACGATTTATCGCGATACGTGGAGCAAGGAGCTGCCGCCCGGGGCGGAGATTTTTCTGCTGCCGCGGTTGGCTGGGGGGTGAAGCAGTGTCTCCGCCTTCTTTTAGAGCATGATGCCGAAAAGTGTGAAGCGGTTTTCACAAGACATCATGCCCTATCTCTATGATTTAGAGGCGGATTCAGATTTCCGGTTGATTCGACCGGAAATCATCCGGTTCTAGTCTAGCACCGAGGTCTCGAACTTCTTGGTAGGGGCCAGAAACGGACCGGTAGGTATGGAGTGTCTATTCGGGACTAGCTGCCGTTCAGCATCCGACCTCAATGTCGAACGTCTGAGGACACATTTCAGCATCTCAATGTCGCCGTTCGAACTGCGGCTGAAAATTATCATAGATCGCGCCGGCGCGCACGATTTGCGTTCAGCACGGTAGATGGTGCACCAAAATAATCGTGGTTCAAGTTGATTACTTCACCAGCCTTAGCTGGCCACGAGGGGGCGTAATTGGTTCCGTCCGCGGGGCCGACGGCACACCAACTGTCACGAGACCAAACAACAGTTTCGCTAGCTCCGCCTCAGGCAACCAAAGAAGCTGGGACAACCCGACTAATCCCAACTGTTCATCCCGGCGAACCTCGCTTAGCACCTTCTGCCAGATCTGGGATTGCTCGCGTCGAATTGGCAAAGGCTCTTCAGTCCGCCAACCACGCCTAGAGATCTCGACGAAAATCTGCTGGTAGTTCCATTTGGTAAGGAGGCCGATCTCGTGCAGTCGGTAAGCCATAGCAGCAACAGATACCGACCACTCTTGCTTCAATTGCACGACTTTTGGGAGCCCTGAAACCCGCCCCACAGCCCGGAGCGGCGCCTCTGGGACCAAGAACGCTGAGGCAAACTCATTAGCCTGCTTTTCAGCCTCCAGGCCATTTGGCGAAGCATGCTTGTGCAACACGAGGTGCCCGAGCTCGTGCGCAGCGTCGAATCGGCTTCGCTCTGCAGATTTTTGGGTGTTCAAAAACACATAAGGTCGCGCTCCCCGCCACAGCGAGTACGCATCGACCTCTTTGCCATCTTCACCAAGGGAGAAGACTCGAACACCTTTCAGCTCTAGCAAATGAACCATGTTCTTAATGGGTCTGTTGCCTAAGCCCCAATAGTCTCGCAGCCCGGCTGCTGCAGTCTGAGGTAACTCTTCTCGCATGTCCGGCAGGTCAGCGTCCGGCAGGTCAAACTCTCCATCCAGCCAGTCCGAAAGAACGAAAGCTACAGCGCCAGCGGCGATCGCACCGTCTCGCTGCCGAGCCGTCATCTTGCTCATAGAGCGAAAACTCACACCTTCCACGAGTGGAATGTCCAAGTCGTCAGCCATGAAGAATTCGAGAGGGAAGCCGAGTACCCGCGAGAATTTCCGAGCTACGTCGTCGCTCGGCAGGTATTCCCCAGCCTCATAACCGGTCACAGTACGAGGCTCAATACCAACTCTGGACGCAAGTTCTCGCATCGTCAGCCCGGCGCGCTGACGAGCGACTTTCAGCCGCGATTTGTTGAACATTTTATGCGGCCTTGCGCTTCACCGGCACGTCGATATCGGGAGTGTAATCTATCTTCTGCGGTACGCCGCCGTCCACACCAGGTATGGGGATGAAAATGCGTTCCGCCCAATCGGTCACCATTTGGTCGTCGAAGTCTGACGGCAATGACAACTCGGCCCGGCACTGTTCATCATCAATGTTTATAAGCAGCATATACGTCTTGTAGTTAAGGACGGTCACAGCCCGGAGCAGATCGGCTTTCACTGTATCGGGGAAAAGATCGCCCTCCACACTGTTCTTCAACACGGCCGCCTCCGTAAAGAGACCCTTGAGTGACTTTGTTCTTGGCATGCCAGGCCATCTGCAGGTGAGGTGGTCAGCACTCGCGACGACAATGTTGATCTCACTTGAATCGTTGATCACCAACGAGTAGTTGCTTGGATCGTCCTTGCGCCAACCAAGCGGCACCAATTCATCCCGCAGAGTGCGCACTACCATTCTCCAGGCCTCGGTACCGGGTATAAACGGCGGATCATTGTCAGTGCAATTCAACCGGGCCACGTGCCCAGCCTGTACAGCCTTGATCAAGGCTTCAACAGAGATGCCCAGTTCCATTAGACGACGGCGAGCGTCAAAAGGATGCTGGTAGAGTGCGGCGCTTGCTACAGTGCTCATTGACAGATCCAACTTCATTTTTTTCACCTTCTAGCAGGTAAAAAAAATGAAGTCCAGTGGGGCGGCAGTCTTTTGAAGATCGTCGTGCCATCCAGGTGCGTTCGGCCGGCGATTGCCACGGAGACTGACCCTCAAGCGCTAACGCCACCAGACCTTGACCTGCCCTTCGCAGCTATTTTGCCTGTCGATCTCGCCTAGTCCGTACTGGAGATAGTTGAAGGGGGAAGAGCCCCCGGTGAACGATTTGATTGCTGCGTGCTCGTAAAGCTCTGACATGACGGCGTGCGGATCACTGCCGGCAGCAAGGCAGCGACCCAGGCCATTGCGCGCCACATAGTCCACGATCTCTCCGCTGTAGCGGGCCATGCCTTCTGCCAGATAGCTCGTGAGCTTGGGGCCAAGATCCTGCCGCCAATCCAGCAATATCTTCAGTGTTCGGGCCAGCGTGCCGATATAATGAGGATTGGCCTCGAGATTGATATCGACAATGCCGTGCTCGATACTCGTCCAGAACCGATCCGAACGCGTTATTACCCGTGTTCGGCAGTGAAAGATCACCGCATCACAGTCGAAAAACGTAGTCCTCACGAGATCGCCTAACGAGTGCACTGCCACGTAGCCGTGGCTCACGGCCCAAGTTGATTGAAGCGCCCATATATCGAAGTCGAAGCGACCGTATTTGAGCCTATACCCACCGAAGCGATTGCGCTGACCGCCAAGCGTGCGGAGCAGGCTATCGAGCACGTACGGCGAAGCATCGACGACAACGTCCACGTCGGAGTTGAACGCATCACGACCCTCGCGTGCGAAGTCACGCGGAAGCCCGCCGAAAATCGCGCTATCGCCTGCATCACCCAGAATATCGACCAGCGCGCCGATCTCGGAACCCTGCGATCCTCTGATGAATTCAGCGATGTCGTCGCTTAGGCCTCGGTCGCGCAGATGATGGCTGACGTTCATGCCGCTCCTCGCTTACGCAAATCGTCAAGCATCGAAATCGCGAAGCTATCCGTCATGCCGGACATCATGTCCGTCATCAGTTGCAATTCACGATATCGGATAGGCATGCGGTTGTCGGGAGATTCGGCAACACGCCGATAGTTCTCCGAAATGCGTGAGTAGACGTACTGGTGCAAGGGCGTGGTACGCTTCGAGCCGATGTCGAGCGGGTCCTTGCGGTTGGTGATCGCAGCCCAGAAGATATCCATGAGACCGTGGATCGTCTGGTGGCCCCGCAGTTCGACTTCGAGCACTTGTCGGTGCGGATAGATATGCTTGGCGGCAAAGCTCTTTAGGCAGGACCACAAACGATTTGCGTCCGATGCCGCCATAAGCTCCTGGTCGAAGTTACCCATCATCATTGCCGGCAGATTCTCGGCAAAGGCTTTGGTCGCTGCCACGATCATCACACCGATAGCGTTGACCCGAAACATCTGCATGGTGATGTCGTCGAGTTCAGCGGCAGACAATGATTGCGCCCGAAATTCGTGGTGCTGCTCCTTCGCCTTTGTAAGTACCGACTCTATGCATGCATCGCCGGCACCTTCGAACTCCAGGAAGCCAGCCAGCCGATCGAAATTCACTAGGCCCTTCTTGGCAGCATCTTCCACATCGACGATGGAATAGGCGATGTCATCACAGGCCTCCATAATGAAGGTCAGCGGATGGCGGATCCCTTCACCTAATCCCGTTTCGGCCCACACCTCCTCAGCGATATCGGCTTCGGATTGGAAGTAGTTGAACTTCTTGCGCGCGAGGACCTTCTTGTTCACCTTGTCCGATGGGCTGGGATACTTCATGAGCGCCGCTAGGAAGGCATATGTCATGTTCAGGCCGAAAGAGTCGTTGACGATCTGAAGTCGCGTCAGGAGCCGGAATGCCTGCGCGTTGCCCTCAAAACGCAAAAAGTCTTCCCTGAGTGCAGCCTCGTCCAATCCCTCGAATATCTCCGGAACTCTGGCCTTCATCCAAGACTGGATGGCGTCTTCGCCTTGGTGGCCGAACGGGGGGTTGCCGAGGTCGTGGGCAAGGCCGATAGCCTCAAGCAAGGCAGGGACATTGCGTTCCGCCACGACGCTCTGCGGCAGTTTCAACTCTTCAGGATAAACGTAGACAAGGGCCGTGCCAAAGCTGCGGGCCATGTTGGCGACTTCATGGCTATGGGTCAGGCGGGTACGCACACTGTCATGCGGATCGAGAGGAAACACCTGCGTCTTGTCCTGCATCCGCCTGACAGGCGTAGAGAACAGAATACGGTCGTGGTCGCGTTCGAGCTCGGTACGATGCTCAGCGGTCTTGGCGGAGCGCTCAATGCTCTTTCCTCTGGCCTTATCCTTGCGGCGCTGTGGATTGAGTAGCTTATCCCAGTTCAGACCGACCATTATCCATTCCCCGATGTCGGCCATGGTTTCGGCTTGCGCGCTCGATTCGTCAATCGATTGAGCTTTCCGGACCACATAACCATGTTGATTCATAAGCAATCGCAAACGCCGGTCGATCGAAGCATATACCTTGAACGGCGTTTGTGTTCTTTATTTGTTCCGAATGGGTGTTGCGGGCGCCCAAGGATAGGTTCTGCCTCACGAGAGTGCTGCAGCGAAAGCATCCGAAATGCTCGCTCCACCACGTGCAATTGTTCTCTCACTGAGCGGGTCAATAGAGGCGGTCCAGCTGAATCCGTCCCATCCGGCAGGTACATAGGAGGCAGCTTTGGGGAAGCTGTCACGACAATCTGAATGTCTGACATGAAGGTGCAAAGCAGCCATTTGGAAGCGTTTGCGAAGTCGACTACCACCCCGTACTCCGACTGGTGGCGGTTCAGGCCGCCCAGCGCGCCCCATGTCCGGCGACTTGAACACCTAATCATGCAGGCCAAATCTTGCTGTGAAACCAACCGCCCACGCGTGCACTGAAACGCTCTGCGTCGAGACCAACGAAGCGCGAACCTCGCTCGCGACCTTCGGTCCAACGCAGTTCGGACCAAACCTCATCTCACACTAAGCCCCAATCACCCCCGCCGCCTGCGCCCGCACATACGCCAGCGCCGCAACCGCAAGATCCCCCACGGCCATGCCCCGGAATACGAACGCCGTGGCCTCGCCTGGGCTCTGCCGCCCGGCAAAGTCGCCGCAGACAAGGCCCGTCAGGTCGCCGGCGACCAGCGCTGCGTCGACCATGGGTTTGGGCATCTGCTTCTCCTGTTCCAGGTCGTCGACGACGATGCGGTCGAAGCGGCGCATGGTTGCGGGCAGCCAGGGCAGTGCGAGGTCGGTGATGGCGGTGAAGCTGCCCGGCTTCAGCCAGTTGGCGTCGAGGAACGGTTCGGGTTCGGGCACCAGGGTCACCGTCGTCACCACCATGTCGGCGCCTTCCACGGCTTCCCTTGCCGTGTCGCTGGGGATGGCCTGGAGGCCGCGCGAGCGTGCCATTTCGCAGAGCGCGTCGCGATTGCTTGTTCCCCGACCGAAGGCGCGGATTTCGCGTAGGGGAAAGAGGTCGGCGAAGGCTTCGAGGTGGCCGCGCGCTTGCACGCCGCAGCCGATGAAGGCGACGGATGATGAATCGTTCCGGGCCATGCGCCTTGCGGCGACGGCGCTCAGGCCCGCCGTGCGTTTGGCCGTCACCCAATTGCCGTCGACCAGGGCCAGCGGCAGGCCGGTCTCGGCGTCGAGCAGCGTGATCAGCGAATTGATCGTGGCCAGTCCGCGCTGAGCGTTGCGCGGGTTCACCACCAGCGACTTGGTGGCCAGCACCGGCGGCACGGAGGCGACGCCGAGCGTGGCCATGAAGTAGCGGTCGTCGCCCGGCCACACGGCGGCCTTGGGCGCGCACCAGACTTCGCCCCGCCGCTGGCCCGCGATCTGGCGTTCGATCTCGTCGACTATGTCAGGCGTGGAAATCGCCAGGCGATCGAGAACCGCCGACGAGAGATAGGGCAGCGTTTCGGCGGCCGGGGATTGATTGTTCATCTTGTCATGTTCCCTAGAGCATGATGCCGAAAAGTGTGAAGCGGTTTTCGGACGACATCATGCTCTATCTGTTTGATTTTAGAGACGGATTCAGATTTCAGGTCGATTCGACCTGAAATCATCCGGCTCTAGGAGATCATCAGACTACACGATGCGCGCGGGACCGAAAGCCTCGCGCCGCGAGCGGCGTGTGCAAGGTCAGGCCGCGCTGCCGCTCTGGCGCCTTGCGGCGGGGTCGAAGAGCGCTTCCGCCGCGAGCGTCCGGCTGGAATGGGCCGCTTCATAGGCGAGCGCCTCGGGCGCGGGGAGGGCGGGCGAGAAGAGAAAGCCTTGCGCGACCATGCAGTCGAGCGAGCGCAGGATCAGGCGGTCGGCGTCCGTCTCGACCCCCTCGGCCATCACCTCTATGCCCAGCGCGCGGCCGAGATCGATGACCGTCTTGACCAGCGCCTGGTCCTCCACGGACTTGGCCAGGTCGCGCACGAAATGCTTGTCGATCTTGATCTTGCGGATGCGGCTGTCCTTCAGCACGACCAGCGTCGAAAAGCCGGTGCCGAAATCGTCGAGCACGATCGATATGCTGGCGTCGGCGAGGCGGCCGATCTTTTCGTCGACCCGGTCGCGGTCGACCGGCGCTTCCTCGGTGATCTCGATCTCCAGCATCGCCGCGGGCAGGTTCCTGGCCTTCAGCATGTCCAGGATCATGTCGTCGACATTGCCCGCCTCGAGCTCGCGCGGCGACAGGTTCATCGCGACCCGCACATCGCCGCGGCCGCTCCCCGCCAGCGCCTCGATCATGGCGCAGCAATTGCGAAACACCGTTTCGGTCAGCAGCGGCAGCAGGCCGGTCTCGCGCGCCGCGGTGACGATCTCGGGCGGCGAGATCGCCCCGTGGAGCGGGTGCTGCCAGCGCAGCAGCGCTTCGAAACCGACCACCGCGTTGGTGTCCAGGCGCACCAGCGGCTGGAACCATGAGCACAGCGCGCCGGCCTCGATGGCGCCGCGCAGGTCGCGCTCGATGCAATGCTTGCGCTCCAGCGCCTGGTCGAGCCCGGCATCGAAGATACAGTATTCGTTCCTGCCCTTGCGCTTGGCCGCATAGAGCGCGAAATCGGCCCGCAGCAGCATTTCCGTCAATCGCGGATTGTCCGAAACGTAGATGCCGACCGAGGCGCCGACGCGCACCGAGTTCAACGCCGGATCCGGCTGCGCGATCGCCGCGATGAGCGCGCTGGCGAGCGCGCCGGCCGCATGCGCGGATCGCGCGGCGGAAAACAGCAGCACGAACTCGTCGCCGCCGATGCGCGCGATCGTGGCGCCTTGCGGCGCATGGCTTTCGATCCTGCGCGCGACCTTGACCAGCAGGTCGTCGCCGATGTTGTGGCCATAGGTGTCGTTGACGGATTTGAAGCCGTCGAGGTCGACCAGCATGGTCACGAACGGGCCGTCGGAAGGCCCGAGCTGTCGGATTGCCTGCTCGAGCCCGTACCGGTTGAGCAAATTCGTCAGCGGATCGCGCCTGGAATTGCGGTCCATCTCGGCGGCGAATTCCCGCGCCTCGTATTTGAGGCGGCTCGTCTCGCGGAAGCTGGCCTGCCCGAGCAGCGCGCTCCTGACCATTCCGCCGAGGAAAAGCACGATGGTGAAAGCCAGGACGTAGTTCTCGATACCGCCCCTGGCCAGCACGCATCCTGCGGCGACCAGAAGCGGCAGCGTCATGAAATTGATCGCCGCCGGCGTGTACGAGGCCGAGTAGGCGACGGAGCCGGCCGACAGGCCCGCCAGCACGATCAGATAGAGCGGCGCCTGCGCGGTGGTGTATCCGTCGGCCAGCACGGCCAGGAAAGCCCAGGCAATGCCGGACGCCAGAGCCAACGCGCCGTAAAGGGAGAGCCGGGCGCTGACCGGCCTGGGGCCGTTCCCGGAAATGTCCGGCTGGGCGGCGGCGAGCGCCAGGCGCGCGCCGTTGATGATGCTGACCACCGCGAACCACAGCACCGCGCCAAGGCCGCCATGCGAGAGCATCTGCACGGCCAGGATCAGCGCCGACAGCATTGTGGCGATCGGCATGGAAATGAAGATGCCTTTCCGCAGATCAGCGAACTGATCGCGGAGGATCCCGGTTGCCACGGCTTCGCTCTGCCCCTGGGGAGAGGGGCCAGCAAACAAGCGCTCGAAATGCCCTGCCATGGCATCCTCGTTAGGACAGTGGAATGAAAATCGTGTTAAGGATTTCAGCGGTTTACGGCGTATCTCTCAAATAAAGGCCGGCGGTGGGCCGTGGCGGAGGATCGCAGCAAGCGTCCGTGACCTCGTGTCCCGGTTTCGCGGCAAAGGCCGGAGAAACTCATGGTCTCGGCGCAGGTTTGACTGGCGCGCGGATGCCGAACACCTATACTGGGAACATCAAGCGAGTGGTGTCGCCATGAGCAAGGAATTCAGTGTCGCCGACGCCTATGGCACGGGCCGCGCCGTCTTCATGGGACTTGAGCTGATCGTCGCGCCCGGTGCGCTCGTGCCCCGGCCGGAGACGGAGTTGCTCGGCGCGACGGCTCTCGATGTCTTGCATCAGATGAACCTGCCGGCGCCGCGCATCATCGACATGTGCTGCGGCGCCGGCAATCTGGCCTGTGCCATCGCCCACCGCGTGCCCGCCGCACGCGTCTGGGCGAGCGACCTCACCGATGGATGCGTCGAGGTGACACGACGCAACGCCGCCCATCACGGCATGGCCGACCGCGTCTCGGTGCATCAGGGCGATCTGTTCGACGCCCTCTCGGGCCAGGGACTTGAAGGGACGATCGACGTGATCGTCTGCAATCCGCCCTACATTTCAGAAAAACGGCTCGAGGGCGACCGCGCGCATCTGGTCGAGCTCGAACCGCGTGAAGCGTTCGCGGCAGGCCCTTACGGCCTCAGCATCCATATGCGGGTGGTGAAGGACGCGCCGCGATATTTGCGGCCTGGCGGCGTCCTGCTCTTCGAGGTCGGCCTTGGCCAGGACCGGCAGGTGATGGCCCTGCTTGAGCGCAGCAAGGCATATGAGAACATCCGCGCCGTCTCCAACGAAGCGGGCGAGGGCCGGGTGGTCCTGGGACAAGCCAGGGCGCAGGCATGAGCGCGCGGAACGCCTGGGCAATTCCAGGAAAACTGTGAAGCGGTTTCGCCCAAAATTGCGTGGAAACAAAGGGATAGGGCGCTTCGCGTTGAAACGGATTCATGCGATGCGCTTCAAGCCCTTGTTTTCAAGCATGCCGTTTCCCCAAAGCCGGGGTCGCTTCCGGGCGACATCCATCAAGGCCTACGCCGGCAATCAGTTCATCTTGCGCAGGATGTACTGCTCGATGCCCTGAATGGAATCGAGGTTTTCAGGCAAGAGCTCGCTGTCTTCGACGATGATGCCGAAGGTCTCCTCGATGAAGCCGATAATCTCGAGCACCCCCGTGGAGTCGACGATGCCCTGATCGAGCAGGGACGTGTCGTCCACCAATGCCTTGGCGTCGCTCACGTAGAAATTCGAAACCAGGAAACTGCGAATTTGCTCGCTGTAGATTCCGGTGCGTTCCTTGGTAGTCAACATGAATTCGCCCTCCGTTGCGGCCTCAAAAAATCTAGCGACTTCGTCCCCCAAAGCGCCTCGCGTTGAAAAGGATTCATGCGACGCTCTTTCCAGGTCCTTGTTTTCATGCATGTCGTTCTCCCAGGATCGGGGTCACTTTCGAGCGGCATGCGGTGGCCCGCCTCATGACAGGGCCGTCTTCTTGAGTTTGCCGGTGTCCGTCATCGGCAGGCTGGCCACGACGACGATGGACTTCGGGACCATGAAGTTCTCCAGTCGCTTCTGGCACTCCATCCGCAACTGCTTTTCGCCGATGATCCTTCCATTCTCCATCACGACAAATGCCTTCACCGCCTGCCCAAGGAGTTCGTCCGGAACACCGATCACCGCGGCTTCCCGGACCCCTGGAATATCCATGAGCACGTTCTCGACCTCCTTCGGCGCCACCTTCTCGCCCCGCGATTTGATGATCTCGTCACCACGGCCGACGAAGTAGAGATAACCCTCCGCGTCCATCCGGCAGTAGTCGCCGGTGTACAAGACCTGCTCGCCCGGCAGCGGGCCGGGCTTGAGCTTCCTGGCCGTCGCCTCGGGCTTGCCCCAATATCCCTTCATCACCGTTGCGCCGCGAATGACGAGCTGGCCGACGACGCCGGGGCCGACCCGCCTGTCATGTTCGTCGACAATCCACATCTCCGTGTTCGGGATCGCGATCCCGACGCTCAACGGCTTTCGCTCGAGGTCCTCTGGCGGCAGATAGGTGCAACGCTTGCATTCGGTGAGGCCGTACATCGAATAGATGCGTGCACTCGAAAACAGCTCGCGAAGCATGAGAATATGCTTGAGCGGCAAGGCGGCCGCGGTGTTGGTGACGTAGCGAATGCGTGAGAAATCCTGGTCCTTGAGGGACTTGAGCTCGGAGAGCGCCGCAAAGATGGTCGGCACGCCGGGAAAGCCCGTAACCCCCTCTTGCCTGATCAGTTCAAGGACCTGCGCCGGGAAGGCGAACGAGCGCTCGAGCACCAGCCGGGCGCCGGTGCGGAAGGCCATGATCATCTGGTACAGGCCGTAGTCGAAAGCCAGGGGCAGGACGTTGAGGATCACCTCGTCCTCGCCAAGCTCAAGGTACGAGGCGATCGACGTGCAGGCGGTCATCATGTTTCTGTGCGTCAGCATCACGCCCTTGGGTTCACCCGTCGAACCGGAGGTGTAGATGATGGCGGCGAGATCGACATCGATGCAGCGCCGCGCCGGCGGTGCGCGGCCGTCGGCGGCGGCCGCGGTGTCCCAGCGCACGGCATGCGGCAATCGGGAGAGCTCGACGTCGTCGATCGACCCGGAAACGATCATGCGCAGAAGCGACGGGCAGCCGCGCGCCGGCTCGCGGAAGATCGCGTGCAGATGCCCGTCCGTGATCAGCGCCGTCGGCTTGCAGTCGTTGAGCAGGTAATCGAGCTTGTCGCTCTTGGTGAGCGGGTTGACGACGCATACCACCGCGTTCGCCTTGAGCACCGCCCAGAAGCTCACCACCGTCTCGACGGTGTTGTCGGCGAAGATCATCACGCGGTCGCCGCGCGCGACCCCTGACGCGGCCAGATCCCGGGCGATCGCATTGGCGCGCGTCTCAAGCTCGCCATAGGTGACACGTTGCTTGTTGCACACCAGCGCAACCTTGCCGCCGAGCCGGCTGGCGGAGTGGGCGAGGTAGTCATGCAGCAGTGGTACGGCATCATGCAACATGCAAGCATTCTTCCCGATGTTCGCGGTCGACGTCGACGCTGAGCGCATATTCGCGAGTTGCACTGGGACAGCTCGCGACAAACCGCCGATGAAGGAGTTGGGTCGACAGCACGCCGACCAGCGCCATGTTGTCGGCATTGGACAGATCGCCGTCGCCGGTCCTGGCCTGGCACTTGCCGAGCAGGCGCGTGACCGCCTTCGGATCGAAGATATTGGCCTCGCGCAGCGCCGTCTCCGAAAGCGCCTCGCGAACGTATTCCGGTGCGTCGTCGGCGACGAAGCAAAGCGCGTTGGGCGCGCGGAATGGCTGCTTCTTGCGGGTGACGATCTCGGAGGGCACGATCGGTTCCGCGACGCGTTTCAGCACGTGCTTCTCGTCGAGGACGCGCAGCTTGTAGGCCGCCGGAAGCGAATTCGCCAGGCTCACAAGTTCATCGTCCAGGAAGGGGAAACGCCCCTCGACGGAGTGGGCCATCAGCATCCTGTCGCCTTGCGAGGAGAGCAGATAGCCCGACATCAGCGTCTGGACCTCGAGATACTGGTCCTGCGCGAGCGGGCTCCAGCGCGGGAACTCCGCGGGTAGCCGGGCGAGCAACTCGGACACGGCGTCGCGGCGCTCGGTCTCGGCGCGCATGTCGGCGGAAAACAGGCGCTTGATGGCGCTGGTGGTGTGCCAGCGTGTGTCATGGGCAAAGCCCGGCGCGTCATAGGCCTGGATGTTGCGCCCGAAGAACTGGCGCGCCATCGCCTGCTGTTGCACCGGCGAGCGGGTGAGGTAGGGGTAAAGGCGTTCCAGGAGCCGCGAGCGCCGTGTCGATGCCGGCTGGCGGCCCCAGAACCGGCGGACCTTGCCTTCGCGGAACAGGTCATAGCCGGCGAACATCTCGTCAGCCCCTTCGCCGGTCAGCACGACCTTGATGCCACGCTCGCGCACCAGCCGCGAGAGCAGGAACAGCGGCGCCGGGGCGGTCCGCAGTATCGGGCGCTCGGTGTGGCGGATCACCTCCGGAAAGATGGCGGCGATATCGCTACGCGAAACCACCACTTCATGGTGCTCGCTGCCGGTTGCCTCGGCAACCAGGCGCTGGAAGCGGGTCTCGTCATATTCGGCGTCGGCGAAACGCAGGGAGAAGGTCTGGAAGCGTTCGCCGGCGAAGCGCCTTCCCAGCGCAGCCACGAGCGAACTGTCCAGTCCACCGGAGAGGTAGCACCCGACAGGCACGTCGGCGCGCACCATCCTGAGCGCCGTCGCGGCCACAAGGGCGTCACGCACGCGGTCCACCGCGTCATCGCAAGACCCGGTGAACCCGCCCTGCCGCGATCCGGAAATCTCGGGGTAGGAGGGCCGCCAAAAGGCCCGCTCGCGAACGGTGCCGTCCTGGTAGGTGCGGACATGCCCCGGCTCGAGTTCATGGATTCCCTGGAATACCCCTTGCGGCGGAACAACCGTCCAGAGCGTGAAAGTCTGATCGATGCCGGCCGGATCAAAGGCGCGAGGGACGGTTCGATCGGCCGCGAAGATGGCCTTCACCTCGCTGGCGAAATAAAGGCGGCCCGCGTGCTCGCACAAATGCAGGGGGCAAATGCCGAACCGGTCGCGCGACAATACGAGACGACCCGCCATCGGGTCCCAGATTGCGATTGCCCATTGGCCGTTCATCCGCTCGAAGGCTGCTTCGCCCCACGCACGATAGGCATGGAGCGCGACCTCGGTGTCGCCGCGGGTCCGGAAGCGGTGGCCGAGCGCGATCAGCTTTTCCCGCAGCTCGACGTAGTTGAATATCTCGCCGTTGAACACGATCCAGGTCGTGCCGCCTGTGTCCGCGAGCGGCTGCTGGCCGTTGGAAAGATCGACGACGGAAAGCCGCGCATGCGCCAGCCCCGCGCGTCTGTCCCGGTAAAGGCCGTGCTCGTCCGGGCCGCGATGCGCCAGCGCGCCCACCATCCGCATCAGCGCCTCACGCGAAGGAGAAGCCGCCGCCGCGTTCAGCGCCACTATTCCAGCGATGCCGCACATCCCCGGTCAATCCTCGTCAATTCCGGCGGACAGCAAGGGCCGCGCGTGAAGATAGTGGGCGGCCCGCCGTTTCGCGTCGATGTCCTTGAAGACTTTCTGGAGCTGGGGCTCGGTGAGGCCGGCCGCCGCCGCGACCTCATCGCCGGCGATCTCGTGGTTCAGGCCATAGAGGCATAGATCCATCAGGTGATAGGGTAGCGCGAAATAGAATTCCTCCTGGCTTTGCGCCATGGAGAAGGTGTCGGTGGTGGGCGCCCGCCGCTGGATTTCCTCGTCCACCCCGAGATATTCCGCGAGTTGATAAACCTGGGTCTTGTAAAGGTGGACGATCGGCATCACGTCGGCGGTTCCGTCACCCTGCTTGACGAAAAAGCCCTGGTCGTACTCAAGGCGGTTTGGTGTCCCGGCAACCGCGTATTTGAGGCGGTCGGCGTGGTAGTATTCCGTCATCTTGCGCAGGCGCTGCTTGTAGTTGGTCGCGGCGACGATCTGCAGGTAGGCGGCAGGCGACAGGCGCACCGTGTCGACCTTGCCCTCCGGATCCTGGACCGTGAGCCGGGTGATGTTGAGGCCGTTGCTCTCCAGCACCGATGCGAGCACCAGCTTGCATTTCCAGCCCTCCCCATAGTCGGGAACGACGGTCCGGATCGCCTCGATCTGCCGGCTGTAGGCGCCAGTGGCCTCCAGTGCCGGTGCTATGTCCTCCACGACGTTTTCAATGCCAAGCTGTGCCGCGACACGGCGGCCAAGTCTCAGCGAGTCGCCGGAGGAATCCCGCTCCGGCATGAACAGTCCCAGGACCCTGTCCTTGCCGAACGCGTGCGTGCACAAGGTCGCGACGACGGAGCTGTCGATGCCGCCGGAAAGGCCGACAACCACGCCGCGACGATGGAGTGTGCCAAGGACCTGCGTGCGCAAGGTGTCAACGATGCGATCGATCTCCGCACGAGCATCGAGCAGCAGCGCGTCCTTGCTGAAGTGTGAGATCACGTCGATGACAAATCCTCCCTTTTGCGAGACTCGGCCGGGGAGTAGGTCTGCACAACCGCCCTCTCGATGAGGGGACGGTTGGTGGCAAGATGAGGCTCCACGACAAGGTCGATGTGGTTGCCGTTGATCGGAACCACGTCCAGCCGTGCCAAGGCGCTATCCCAGCCCAAGGCCCGAGGCATTCCCTCCCGGCGGCATCGAAACAAGGTGCCGGCGATCGGCAGGGCCGGTTTCGGTGCGTCCAGCCACTGGAAGAAAGACCGCGCCCGCAAGACCTCCTGCAGTTCCAGTTTGGTTCTGAAGCTCGTCGGGTTGAACTCTCCCTTGGCGGAGCGGTCGAGAAACCTGGCGAGATACGCCTCGCAGCCCATTGCAACGGTGATCTTCGCAAGGGCCCGGCAGGCCATCCGGTGGGCGGATATGCGATTTGTCCGAATGCGATGGAATGTTCGGGTCAGCGTCGCCCACGAGTCGCTCGGCTCGTTCAGAAGGCTCGTGTCGAGGATACCCAGAAACCTGACCGGTCGACCGGCGGCCAGCAGCCGTGCGGCAACCTCGAACGCAACCGCGCCCCCAAGCGAATGGCCGAGAAGCCGCACGGGGCCGGCAGGCTGGGCGCGGCCTATCTGTTCGAGTGCGGCGGCAGCCATGGCGGAGAGAGAGTTATGTCCGTCCAATATCGCGGCGAGGCCGGGGTACCTGATGGGATTGACCCGGGCGACTTTGCCCATGGCGGCCGCGAAGGCGGCCAGGCTCGGACCATAGCCGACGGATCCAGGAAACAGGAAAAGAACCGGGGGGTGATGCTTCTTCTCGCGCCGTTCGCCTGCCTGTGCGGACGCGACCGCCTCAACCATCTCGTTGAAGCTCATTCCGACGGTGAAGGCCTCAAGGCCCAGTTCCTGCCCGATGGCGCTTTCGATCGCCATGACGCAATGCAGCAGCTGCAGCGAATCTCCTCCCGCCTCGTCCCAGTTTCCCGCCGCAACGCCCGTGTTGAGAACCTGCATCCAAGCGTGCTGCACGATTTGCCTGGTGTTCAGTTCGCCTCCGGCGGGCGGCGGTCGGGCAGCGGGCGGTCGGGCGGCTGGCGCCGTCTTTCTGTCCGAGCGATCCATTTGGGTGAGGCTTGCCAGGTCGACCTTTCCGCCCAGCAGGCGCGGGATGGCGGCGATGGTGTGCAACCTCGAGGGACGCAGTGGCGCCGGCAATGTCGTTCTGACGAGCTGGCGAAGCTCCTCCGCGAAAGCAGCCCCGGCCAAGTGTTTGGGAACCGCGAACGCGATGAGTTCTTTCTCCGGCGTCACGATTGCCACCGCATCCGCCACCGAAGGCGCGCCACGCAGGACCCGTTCGAGTTCGGCGGGTTCGACGCGTCGACCATTGATCTTGATCTGGCGCCCCTTGCGGCCGACGACCCACAACAGCCCATCATCGTCCAGCCGAACGAGGTCGCCCGTCGCGAAAACCCGAACACCGGGATCGTCCGGATCCGGCCGCGCGGGAACGACGACGCCGTTCTCCCAGTGGCCAAGCAACACATAGGGGCTCTTGATCAGAAGCTCTCCACTCTCGCCTGTCCCGACACCGCGGTCCGCTTCGTCGACAATGGCGAATGCCATCCCGGGAAGCAGCCTGCCAACGGGGACCGACGTGTCTTGCTCCGGCCAGTCCGCCGGCAAGAACCATTGCGAACCGGTGGTCTCGGTCGACGAGTAGCCGATCTGGATCAGGCACTGGTCCGAAACGGCCTTGCGCAGCAACCCGATGTCCGTCCACGACACCTTCTCCCCGCCGATCCGGGCCACTCTGAGTGAGTGGAAGGCGTCGGCGGGGGCCTCGGTCAGGAGCGCCCGAAGCAGCGCCGGCACCAGGTAGGCGACCGTCACGCCTTCGGTTTGCAACCGGGCGCGCACCGCGCGCAGGCCCACCGCCTCCACCTCGAGAAGATGCAACGCGGCGCCCGTCAGCAGCGCGGCCAGAATCTCCCGGCAACCGGCAATCGTGGCCGGCCCGGTCAGCGGCAGGAACACGTCATCCGCGTTTATATGGCACGCGTCGACATATTGCAGGACCCGCCAGAGCAGGCTGCGTTGGCTGTTGACGATCCCCTTGGGACGCCCGGTGCTACCTGAGGTGTAAAGCACCATTGCGGGCGCATCGACGGAAACGGGCGGCGGTTGTGGTGATGCCCGCTGAGCGTCCGGCGCGACGCCGGCGGCAATATCGATCCACAGCACGTCCTGCGCCAGATCGACGGGGCGGCCATTTCCAGAGCCTATGATGGCGCCAAGCCGCGCGGCATTCACAATCTCGATGATCCGAGAGCCGGGATCTCTCATGTTGAGCGGGACCGAAGGCCGTCCGGCCGCCATGCTCGCCAGCATTGCCACCGGGTACCAGACCGAGTTGGCCTGAAGGATCCCGACCGCCTGTCCTTCGGGGACGACGGCAGCAAGACGGCGGGACAGTGTCTCGACAGCCCGGAAAAGCTGGGAGTAAGTCAGGCGGTCGGCACCGTCGCTGATCGCGAGCTTGTCCGGATATTGCCTTGCGACATTTGCGAGGTGATCGAAGATGGGACTGTCCGCAAAATCGGCGCCCATCCGCTGATAGTGGCGCCAGACAGGCCCACCCTCGTCAAGAGCATATTCGGGCACGTCAGACCATCCGCGGGGTGTCGGTGGTCGACAATCCTCCCGTAGATCCTGATCCACTGCTTCCGATTGCAAATACGCTGGAGACATTCAGAGCCCCACCAAGCTGAATGTCGACCATCGCTCGCCACCGGAATCTTTTCATCAATCATTCGGATGATGCCTCGATCTTGACCGGACAGCTTCTTCCCGATCGGCCTTCGCCGGAAGTACTCTAATGCCCTCCGGCAACAGCCGGGTCCGCCCCAAGGTCCCCGGCGGCGAGACGTTTGCCCAGGACCAATGCCGCCTGTCTCCGGGGGCAGGAACCCATGAGCCCTCCCGGGAGTCCACGGGTCTGAACAGTCATTCAAATGAATGTTGGTGGGGTTTGTAATCTGGCTAAGGTTCGAGTCGCAGGTGAGTGACTGCCTGCTTGGAGACGCTGGGCATTTCGGCATGATCATCGAGTTGTTTGGGCCGCCTGGTGCAGGCAAGACCACACTTCTTCGCGGCCTCTGCCAGGGGATGGCGAAGCAAGGCATCAACGTCAAGACAGTGAACGGCTATCGCCTGATTGAATACGGGTCGGCCCAGGATGACGGCCCGGAGGTACGCCATGGCATTGGGCGTATCGGCAGAAAGATCGCCACCTCGGGTCCTGTCTTGCTATCGACCTTGCCAAGGGACGGGGTAGCGGCGCGGCTTCTGGCGTCAATCCCCCTGCGGAGCCTCACATGGTCGTGGCGCATGAAGGTCGACATCGCCCTGCTATGCGAGTCCTGGCGCAAAGCGCAGGAATCGGAAGGTTACTTCATTTTCGAGGAAGGCCTGATCCAGGCTTTGTGTGCGCTGGTTCTGCTGGCGCGCACTCCAAGCATCGACGCGGTTCGTGACACCCTGGCGTTCCTGCCGCGACCGGATGTCCTTATCCAAATCGATGCGCCGCAGGAAACCTTGCGCCGCCGTCTTATGGACCGCCATGCCGGGCAACCGCTGATCGAGGTCCTCCTGTTCGAACTCGGCGTGGACAGGGGCTTGAAGCAAGCCAATATATCGAGGGAGGTGGGCGAATGCTTGCGCCAGGACGGATGGCCCTTGATAAAAGTCAACGGCGCCGACCCTCACGATTTCGACAGGATCATCAAGCGAATCCTGGGAGAGCATGTCAATGAGACCGCCGTGGCGTGACCAGGACGATAAAGCCAAATCACCGGATAGCAGCATTTCAGGATTTGAATAGTCGCATGGTTCGAGCCCCCGGAGCGATCTGGCGGGGCTGTATCTCGTACCGATTTTACCGGCGGCGACAGTCTCCGCGCATGGCCGGACGGACTCCCGACCGGACTGCGCAGGCCGCTCGGGCGCCTCAGGCCCGATTTAGGTCGACACATGTCGGTTGTCGGCCCAAGCACCCCGTCACAACAAGAAAGTTCGCCTCTCGCGCAATGCCGCCGCGATGGCGGCAAGGCCGTCCCCGCTCCCTCGTCCGCCGACGTGGTTCGCATCGGCCGTGGCGCCTTCGACGGTCAGGTGACCTTGCTTAAAACCTCGTTCTTGGGCTGAATGCCTGGATATTCGCCACGTTGCCGAAACAAGTGAAACAGGGTTCGCCTCCGCGCTTCGGCCTGCCGGGCGCGACAGTCATCGAAGGAGAGCATTGTGATGAACGAAGCCAGTCCAAGGCCTCTCGCGGAAATCGCCAGCTATCACGCCCACATCTACTATGACGGAGAGACCGAGCGGCAACGCGCCGAATGGCTGCGTCTTCGCATCGGCGAGCGTTTTCGCGTACGCCTGGGCAATTGGCACGACGGGAAAGTCGGCCCGCATGACCAGGCCATGTACCAGGTCTCCTTCGCCAACGAGATTTTCGGCACGCTCGTTCCTTGGCTGATGCTGAACCATGGCGGCTTGAGCATCCTCATCCACCCGAATACGGAGAACCCCAAGCGCGACCATCTGGTCGATCCAGTCTGGATCGGCCGGCCGCTGGGGGTGCATGGCGACGTGCTTCCGGACGACCATGAGGCGGAAGAGCCGCTGGAGCCGAACACCGAGCCGTCGCTGCCGGCATAGACCGGCGTCGGTTCCACGCAGCTTCGCAGGGCTTACCAGCGATGGCCACAGGGCTTATCTGGAGGCTGTTGAAGGGCCATTCGGTGGCGACATCGACTACGCCATGCTGATCAAGCTTTACGGCGCGTCGCCTGCCGGTGCACCCGCTTTATCTCGGCGGGTAGGGCCCACCTCAGCCGGCGCGCTTCCAGCAGGCGATGAAATGGCCCGTTTCAACTTCCCGGGCGATAGGTTCGGCCTCGAGGCAGCCGACATCCGCCAGCCGCCATCATCTCGCTGGTGATGGCCACCAACCTCATCGCGCAAGGCATCGGCGTCTTCGAGAACAGCGACAAGTGAGTCGTAGAGGGTCTAGTCGAGCAGGCCCTGGATGGTGGCTGCAACCGCCGCGGCCTCATAGGGCTTGGGTAGAAAGACGCCGCCGCTCGGCATCGCGTTCCGCGCCGGCTGTTGCTTGCCCGAGGTGACGATGATCTTGACCGGGGGCCAGCGGTCGCGCACGGCGGCGGACAGACGCAGCCCGTCCATGGAACCGGGCATGTCGATGTCGGTGAACAGGATGCCGATGTCCTGATGGGTCTCCAGCAGGCTGATCGCCTGGTCCGCATTGCTGGCTTCGAGCACATCGTATCCCGCCTCGCGCAGTTCGTCGGCGATGGCGAACAGCAAAAAGGCTTCGTCTTCGACAACGAGGACGGTGACGGGGCTCTGAGTGGTCATGGCATGCCCTATGTAGTCAGTACGGTGCTGTCGGCAACTGGGGTGCCGGTGCGTTCAACACGCACTCAACGCCGTCGGGGTGGTAATCGATCCGCACGGTTCCGCCGAAGTCGGTGCCGAAGACCCGCTCGATCAGGAAGCGGCCGAAGCCGCGCCGGCTGGGCGGCGTCACCGGCGGACCGCCGCTCTCGCGCCAGCGCCAGATCAGCCTGATGTCGCTGGGCCTGTCTTGCGATGGCTGCAGCGACCATTCGATCGACACCTTGCCGCCCGGTGTCGACAATGCGCCGTATTTCAGCGCATTGGTGGCGAGCTCGTTGACGGCGAGCGCCAGCGTCAGCGCCATCTTGGGATTGATCGGCAGCGCCGGGCCGGAAATCGAAATCTGTTCGAGCGGGAAGGTGGCGACGGTGTTGTCGACCACCTCGCGGATCGAGGCACTGGTCCAGCGGGTCTTGTTCAGGATGTCATGGGCGTTGGCCAGCGCGCGCAACCGTTCGTTGAAGGTGGCGCTTGCGGTGGCGATGTCGGTGTTGCGCAGCGTCTGCGAGGCGATGGCCGCGACCATCGCCAGGATGTTCTTGATGCGATGTTCAAGCTCGTGGGTCAGCAGTTCCTGCCGCGCCTGCGCCTCGCGCCGGTCGGTGACATCCTGCATGACGCCGAACATCTTGACCGGCTTGCCGGTCTCGTCGTGGACGAAATCGATGTGACGCGACAGCCAGCGCAACTCGCCGGTGTCGGGCCGCCGGATGCGGTATTCCACCGCTGGCACGGCGGTGCCATTTTCACGCGTTTCCTGGTTGGAGCGGATATCCTTGTCGTCGGGAATGACGATGTTTTCCAGCACGCTGATGTGCACGCTGTCGCGCGGCGATAGCCCCCAGAGACCCCAAAAACCCTCGGAGCCGACCACGGTTCCGCTGGCAATGTCGAGTTCGAGTGCCGCGATGCCGGCTGCATTCTGCGACAGCTGCAAGCGACGCTCGCTCTGCAGCAGGGCCTGCGCCGCCTGCTTCTGCTCGTCGATATCGGTGTTGGTGCCGATCCAGCGCACGATGGCGCCGTCGGTATCGCGGATCGGAACGGCACGCGCGATGAACCAGCGATAGATGCCGTCATGGCGACGCAGTCGGAACTCGGTCTCGTAGAATGTGCCGGCGGCCGCCGTCTGCCGCCACTTCTCCGAGGCCGCGACGATGTCGTCGGGGTGCACGATATCGGCCCAGCCATCACCGTCAAGTTCGCCCGGCTTGGCGCCGGAATAATCGTAGACACGCGGGTTGAACCAGTCGAGCAGTCCCTCCGGCGTGGCTGTCCAGACATGGTTGGGCATCGCCTCGGCGAAGGTGCGGAACTGCGTCTCGCTCTGGCGCAGCGCCTGTTCGGCAATCAGCCGGTCGGTGACGTCGACACCTTGCACGAAGATGCCGAACACCTCGCCCGCGGGGTTGCGCACCGGCTGGTAGACAAGATCGATGAAGCGGTCTTCGATCGCCGCGCCCGGCGTGCGCTGCAACTCCGCCTTCAAGGCGTAGCCAATGAATGCCTCACCGCTGGTGAAGACCCGGTCGAGCAGTTCGAAGAAGCCCTGGCCCTCTATCTCCGGCAAGGCCTGGCGGATCGGCAGGCCGATGATGTCGCGGTGGCCGACGAGTTGCATATAGGCGGCATTGGTCAGTTCGACGACATGCTGCGGACCGGACAGCATGGCCATGAAACCCGGTGCCTGTTCGAACATCTGGCGCTGGCGGTCGCGCTCGCCGGCGCGCCAGCGCTCGGCGGCGACCTTGGCGGTCGTCTCGATGACGATGGCGATGACGCCGGCCGGCTCTCCGCTTTCGTCGAGCACTGGTGAATAGTCGAGATCAAGCCAGACCTGCTCGGGCTTGCCGGTGCGGTTCAGCGTCAGCACCTGTTCGCGATAGGCAAGCGTGCCGCCGTTGCCCAGGCACACCTTCATGATGTTGTCGTTGAAGTCGGCCACCTCGGGCCAGCCTTCGCGCACTTTCGAGCCGAGCAGTTGCGGATGGCGGCCGCCGGCGAATTCCGAATAGCCGTCATTGTAGATCATGACGCCGTCCTCGCCCCACAGCATGACGATCGGCACCTTGGAGCGCAGGATCAGCGACACCGCTGTCTTCAGGCTCTGCGGCCAGCCCCCGATCGGTCCGATCGACGTCGAGGCCCAGTCGAACGCGGCGATCAGGCGGCCAAGCTCTCCGCCGCCCGACAGGAAAGCGAGATGAGGATTGCCTACGGTCGCTGTGCTGGTTTGCGGCATGGAGTCCCGGATCGGTCAGCGTTGTTCGAGGGTCGATTGATGGCTAACGTGTCAGATTCTGTGGATCGTTCGCTTTATGCCGGCCCACACGACATCGCGGCGCGGGCGCGACCGTGGGCCATGACGGACAGCAGCTGGCGAGATGTGAACAGGCATTTCCTCCCCGATCGCCACAACCCCGGTACTGGCCCTTCGGTTCCCGGTGCTGCCGATTTTCCTTCGACAGGGTTGTCGGATCGAGGCGGGAAAGCCGGCTATTTGATCTAATTTCTTTGCAGGCGGTTAATTCGGCCATGCTGTTAATAAGTGTATTCTAATGCATGTTCACCGGAACCGCGTGGCGGTTTCGCGATAAGGACATGCGCGAAACTGATTGGTTTGGCGCGGGGTACGCAAATGACCAAGAATCTCGGCAATGCACGCTATGTGCCGCCCAAGGACACAAAAGCGTCCTTCTTCAGCAAGGCCGCGCCGGCGCTGTTCCCGCTGGTCGTGGCGGCGCTGGGCTACATGATCGGGCGGCAGTTCTTCGGCATATAGATTCCGGCACCTCGGCCGAGGGTGTATCAGGCGCTGATTTCGGCTGCCGTCTCCTCGGTGTTGGCGTCAGCCCGCTTGACGCGTTCGCTGGCCAGAAGCACGACCGGGCAGGCGACCGCGGCTAGTACCGCTGTCGCTGTGTCGCCGAAGAACAGCTCCTCGCCCGGCCGTTGGGTGACACCCATCACCACCATGGCGGCCCCTTTGGCCACTTCCCTGGCGATCGATCTGTCGGCCGTGGCCCGGGTGCGGATCGCGGTGTCGACGGCAACGCCGTAGCGGTCCGCGAGATCGGCGACATCCTTGAGCACGGCTTCCTCCCGGCGGTGCGAAACCGAGCCGGGCCGGTTGCCCTGCCTGGCTTGCGAGACATAGAGCACCTTGACGCGGGCCCGGTGCGGCCGCGCCAGCGCCAGCGCGAAATCGGCGGCGCGGCGTGCGACCTCGGTGCCATTGACGGGGACCAGTATCGTCGTTCCGGCGCGCAGTACGGGCATCTTTCCATTGGCTTTGGCGCCGTTCAGCACGAGGCAGAGCGGGCCGTCGAAGCCACTGCTGATGTCCTTCAGCGCGCCGCTGAAGATACCTTTGTCGCTCAGAGTGTTCTCCAGCCCAACCAGCAGAAGCCCATAGCCCTTGCGAGCTTCCGCCGCGATTGTCTCGGCGCTGGCTTCAGGCTCGGTGCGGGCTGTCAGATGGACCTTGTCGACAGGCGTGTCCTCGGCCTTGCTGACGGCCCTTGCACTCCTGGCGGCACCTTTCTTGACTTCCCTGGACGCGCGCTCCGGGCCTTTGTCGCTGACCTGCCGGGCGAGCTTGCCATCCTGGAGATGAAGCAGTGTGGTCGGCATGCCGCTGCCGCCGCCGACCAGGCCTGCGAGGTAAGCCGTGAACTTGCCGGCCGGGCTGTCGTCGACCAGCAGCAGCAGGCGCTCCAGCCTGGAGACGAAGCCGCGCTCGTCGAGCAGTTCGCGCTCGACGCGCTGCTTCTCGGCATGGTTGACGGGCAGGCGACCGAGCGCCCAGCGCAACATGGGCGGCATGGCGAGCGTGGTGATGACGGCCATGGTGACGATCATTGTGAACAGATTGTGGGACAGGATATTCATCGACAGGCCGATGCTTGCGACGATCACCTCGGTCGAGCCGCGCGCGTTCATGGCGCTGCCGACGGCGATGGCTTCCTTCAGCGACATGCCGGCCAGCCGGCCGCCGAGGAAGGCGCCGCCGAACTTGCCGACGCTGGCGATCGCCACCAGAGCAAGCGTCAGCAACGCCAGCGTCGGGTCGGTAAGCACGGTGAGGTCGGCCGAGAGGCCGGCCATGCCGAAGAACACGGGCATGAACAGAGCTGTGATGACGCCGCGCAGCTGGCTCTCGATGTGATCGGACAGGATCGGCGATTCCCCGACCAATATGCCGGCGACGAAGGCGCCGAGCACGGTATGGACGCCGATCAGGTTGGTGATCAGCGCCATCACGCCCATGATAATCAGGATGACCGTGATGACGGCGTATTCGCCACGGAAGGAGTCATTGCTCCAGCGGATCAGCGTGAACACCAGACGGCGGCCGATGGTGAAGGAAAACACCATGAACAGCGCCACCTCGGCCACCGTGGTGACGAGCGGCAGTACCTGCAGGCTGCCATTGGCGGCGATGCCGAAGGTGACGGCGACGATCAGCCAGCCGATCGTGTCCTCGATAATGGCCGAGGAGATGATGACCTGGCCGAGATTGCGGCGCATGAAGTTCATCTCGCGCACCACCATGGCGACGATCTTGACCGAGGAGATGGACAGCGCCGTGCCGATGAACAGCCCGGCAACGACGCGCTGCGTCGGGTCCGGCAAGAGCGAGTCCGGCAGGAACTGCGCCAGCGCGAAACCGAGGGCGAAGGGGACGACGACGCCCGTGATCGAGATCGAGAAGCAGGCGGCGCCCACCCGGCGCACCAGGCGCAGGTCCGTCTCCATGCCGGTCAGCAATAGAAGGAGAAGGATGCCGAGCTGGGAGACGGCATCGATCATGCTCTTTTGCGCCGGGTCGTTGGAGAAGATCAGGTGCTGGGCGTCGGGCCATATCCAGCCGAACAGCGATGGCCCGAGCAGGATGCCGCCGATCAACTGCCCCATGATCGCCGGCTGGCCATAGCGCTGGAAGATTTCGCCCAGGCCCCGGCCGACCAGCAGGAGAAGAACGATCTCGGCGACGAACACGCCTTCGGCCGAGCCGCCCATGCCCGAGGCATGTCCGGCCGGTTGCGCGGCCAACGCCTGGCTTGCCGGCGCCAGGACGACAAGGGCCGGCAGAAGGGCGGCCACGATGCCGTGTGACCTTGTAGCCGGTTGACGGTTCATGGGTCCCCCAAGATGCGCTGCGTCGGGCTGACCATCACAACGCGCGACCGGTGTTTGCGTTGCAGCCGCGTGGCCTCAGCCATCGAACTCAGACATGGACATCGCCGAAGGAGAGTTCGCCATCGTCGCCCGCCGCGAAAAAGACGATGGCGAGCAATCCCACATAGAACGCGGCCACGATCGCGACGATGGCGACGCCTGGAATGGCACCAAGGGCGGCGTTGTCGACCGTCTCGCGCAGCGAGCCGACAAAGCCGGTCCTGACGCCGACGGTTTGAAGGCTGGGTGTCGATATTTTCAGCACCCAGGCCAGCAGCAGGATGAGGAACAGGTAGATGTAATTCCGTCGCAGGCGCCGCGCCAACGCGGCGCGCTGCGACAGCAGGAACTTCGGCGCACGCAGACCTTCACCGACAATGAGCAGCCAATCCGATGCGAAGTCGGGCTGCGGGGAGAATATCTGCGCGAAATAGTGGCGTTCGAACTGGCGCACGCGTGCCCGGTAGAAGTCGAAGAACCGGTAACGGCGCGCCTCGATCCACAACAGCAGCAGGATCAGGAGCATGGCAAACAACAGCACGCCATGATGGGCGCTGGCCGTCGACAGCGACACCGACAGCATGGCCGCCACGACGGTGATCGCCCAGTTCGTCGTCCTGTCCAGACGGTCGCGCCATCCGGCCATGCGCGCGATCTCGGCACGGTGGAAATGCGACAGCGTGTTCACGCGCTCCGTCGATGAAAGGGCGAGGCCAGCAGGCTTTGCCGACACGTCGTTCATGGCATCCTCCGGCAAGGACTAGAACAGTTTGCCGGCAATATCGTTCCCGGTTTCCGCGGGCAGCGCGCCGATCGCCATCGGCGCGACAAGGAAGCGACTCGGTCCCGGCGACAGCGCCTTGACGGCAATCGCGAGCCGGCGGACGCCCCCCGATGTCCTGAATTGCCCGCATCTGTCCCTAACTGCCGGTATCGACGATCGGCGCATGCCTCTAGCGTTTCGGAGGGCCACCGGCCGGTGCGCCCGAGGGGATGTGCGCGGGCCGGAGGCCGGTCCGCAGGCGATGGGGCAGGGGCGGAATGGACATTCAACTGATGGCAGGCCGGCGACCGATGGCAGGCCGGCGTGCCTCGCTTGCGCTGGGGCTGGCGGCGCTCCTGTTGTCCAGTTCGTCCCTGGCGCTAGGGGCGTCGCTGACCTGGAACGGATCAAGCTCGGGCAACTGGTTCACATCAGGCAACTGGACGCCGTCTTCGCTGCCGACCGCAAGCGACCAGCTCACCATCAACAGTGCCGGCGTCAACACGGCAACCATCAGCTCTGCCGGGGCGGCGGCGCAGACAATCAATATCGGCAGCTCGGCCGGTTCGAACGGCGCGCTTGTCGTCACCGGCGCCGGCACGCTGTCGGTGGCGAGCAACTATCTCATCGTCGGCGATTTCGGCGCCGGTACGCTAACCGTTTCGGCCGGCGGCAAGATCACCAGCGCGGGCGGTGTCGTCGCCAACAATCCGTCATCTTCCGGCACGGCCACCATCACCGGTACCGGATCGCAGTGGACGAACAGTTTCCTGTCGATCTCGGCCGACGCCGGCGCGGTGGGGCGCATGAGGGTCGAGGCCGGGGGCAAGCTGTCGTCCAGCGGCAATGTCATGGTCGGCGAAAGTTCCGCGCTTGCCGATGGCCAGCTGATCGTCACCGGCAGCGGCTCCGATTTCACAATGACCGGATCGATAGCCGCCCAGTTCGTCATCGGCGCGACCGGCAAGGGCGATTTCCAATTGCTCGACAGTGCCACGGCGACGACCATCCGCACCTATGTCGGCGGCAATGTCGGCACCAGCGGGGTCGGCACCGCCACGGTTTCGGGCGGCGCATCGTGGTCGACCGGCAATCTGTTTGTCGGATTCCAGGGCAAGGGCGACCTGACCGTCTCGGGCGGCGGCAAGCTCACAACCACCTACACGGTCGGGGCCAGCACGGCGGCCAACATCGTCAACGGCAAGGTGACGGTGACCGGCGCCGGATCACAATGGAAGATCACGGGCGCCTACAGCAATGTGCCGCTGGCGATGGGCTCCATCAGCCAGACATCGGAACTCAATGTGCTGGCCGGTGGCACGGTGCTGATCGATTCCACCGCCAGCGGCTTCCTCAACGGCGACGCCAGGATCGCCAACGCCATCAACTCCAAGGCGGCGATCACCGTCGACGGCGGGGGCTCGAGCTTCACCACGCCCTATCGCCTCTATCTTGGCAACGCCACCAACTCGACCGCCACCGTGGCCGTTTCGGGCGGCGGCAAGCTCAGCACCGGCTACACCAACATCGCCAGTGCCAGCGACGCCACGGCAACAACGTCGGACATGGTGACGGTGACCGGCTCGGGGTCGCTGTGGACAATCAATGACACGCTTGGCTCAGGTCCCAGCGATCTGCAGGGACTTACCGTCGGGGGCGCCGGCAAGGGCGTGCTGACCATCGCCGACGGCGGTGTCGTCAGGGTCAATGGCGGCACCGGTACGGTCGGCATCGGCGCGCTGGCTGGCTCCTCGGGCACGCTCAACATCGGCGCCGCCGCCGGCAGCCCGGCGGCAGCGCCCGGCACGCTCGAAGCGGCGCAGGTGATGTTCTCGGGCTCCGCCACCGGGCCGATGGCGATCAATTTCAACCACACCTCCAGCAACTATGTCTTCGCGCCGAACATTGCCGGCTTCGGTCCGTTGGCCGGCCCCGCCGCTGTCAACATCCTTGCCGGAACCACCATCTTCACCAGCGAAAACGCTTATTCAGCGGTCACCAACATCAGCCCCGGCGCTGTCCTGCAGCTCGGCAATGGCGGCACGACCGGCAGCATCCGCGATGGTGTCGTCAACAATGACGGCACGCTGATCATCGACCGTTCGGCCGATATCTTCCCCCGCTATGCCGGCGTCATTTCCGGTTCAGGTTCGCTGATCAAGAACGGCACGGGGCTCGTCACGCTGATAGGCGCCAACAGCTATAGCGGCGGCACCACCATCAATTCAGGCGAGCTGCGTATCGGCAACTTCGACAACGACGGCGCGCTCACCGGCGACTATGTCAACCATGCCAAGCTGTCGGTGTTCTTCAACGGCACGCCGTCCTATTCCGGCGTCATCTCGGGCGAGGGCAGTTTCCAGAAAACCGGCAACGGCACGCTGACTTTGAACGGCGCGCAGACCTATACCGGCGGCACGCTGGTGTCGTTCGGCAGCCTGATCCTCGGCGGCGACAACCGGCTGGCATCGGCCGGCGCGCTTACCGTCAATAGCGGCATCTTCGACCTCAGCAATTTCAGCCAGACGGTTGGCGACCTTTCCGGCTATGGGCGGATTTTCGTTGGTGCCGGCAGCCTGACCGCCGGCGGCGCGGCCGACACCTCCTTCATCGGCCTCATCACCGGCAGCGGTACCTTCACGAAGGAAGGCACCGGCACGTTGACGATGGTCCCCAGCACCACCTTTTCCGGCACATTCACGGGCACGACCAACGTCAATGCGGGAACGCTCAAGGTCAACGGCTCGATGGCGTCGAGCACTTTTCAGGTCAATTCCGGCGGCCGGCTCGGCGGTACCGGATCGCTGGGCGCCACGACGGTCGCCAATGGCGGCACGCTGCTGGGCGTTGCCGGCCAGACGCTCACCATGGCCTCGCTGACGCTGAACGACACCTCCAGCCTCAGCGTCTCGCTGGGGGCGGCGAACTCCATGCCCCTGTTCGACGTCACCGGCGCGCTGACGCTGGATGGCAAGCTGTCGGTGAGCGACGCCGGCGGCTTCGGCAACGGCACCTACCGCATCGCCAATTATGGCGGCACCTTCACCAACAATGGCCTGGTGATCGGCAGCGTGCCGCCGGGCTTCAACCCCGGCGACTGGTCGATCCAGAGCGGCAGCGGCGCGGTCAACCTTCTGGTGGCGAGCGGCGCCGGCGAACAATATTGGGACGGCGCCAACATGACGCCCGGCGTTGTCGCCAACGGGCGTGGCGGCAACGGCGCCTGGGATTCCTCCAGCACCAACTGGACGAATGCGGCCGGCGACATCAACGCCGCCTGGGCAAGCCAGAAGGCGGTGTTCGCCGGGACGCCGGGCACGGTGACGGTGGTCGGTGCGCAGACCTTCACCGGCCTGCGCTTCGTCTCGCATCCGACAGACTGGACCTACACGCTCGCAGCCGGTGCGGGCGGCGCGCTGGTCACCAATTCGGCGGCCACCGAAATCATCGTCGCCGCCGATCCGGGCGCCAGCGTCAACAACGCCATCGTCAATGTCGGCATCTCCGGCACGGGCAGCATCGTCAAGCTCGGCGACGGCTCACTCACGCTGGGCGTGGCCAATGCCTATCAGGGTGGCTCGACCATCAAGGAGGGCGAACTCGTTGCGGCGGCCAATGGCGCGCTCGGCACCGGCGGCGTTTCGGTGACCGGCGCGCCGGCGGCAACATTGAAGCCTGTTCTGCGCTTTGCCGGCCCGGTCAGCGCTGGTGGCCTGTCGATCTCGACGCAGAACGGTTCCGTCGTGTTCGACAACCAGTCGAGCGCCGGCACAGCAACGATCACCAACCAGGGCGACGGCAAGACGGTGTTCCTGGCCGGCAGCAGCGGCGGTTCGGCCGTCATCACCAACCAGGGCGGCGGCAGCACGGCGTTCCGCGGCGACAATGCGTCCAATGCGGCCAGGATCGTCAACCAGGCCGGCGGCAAGGTCGACATATCGAGCTTCGACGCGGCGGGCGTGTGCAACTGCGTTTCGCTGGGTTCGGTGTCCGGTGGCGGCGACATCCTGCTCGGTGCGCACACGGTCAAAGTTGGCGCGCTCAATCTCGACGAGACGATTTCGGGCGTCATTTCCGATGGCGGCGCGCTGGCCAAGGGCAGTTTTGCCAAGGACGGTACCGGCAAGCTCATCCTATCCGGCGCCAACACCTATCTCGGCACGACGACGGTCAATGCCGGCATCCTGCAGGTCGACGGTTCGGTGGGCTCGGCCGATCTTGCGGTGGCGAGCGGAGCCACACTTGGCGGCAATGGTTCGATCGGAGGAGTGGCCAGCGGCACGGTGACCATCCAGGCCGGCGGCCATCATGCGCCCGGCGCCTCGATCGGCACGCAGACCATCAACGGAGATTACAGGCTCGCCGGCACGCTCGACATCGAGGTCGACACGGCCAGTGCCGACAAGGTCGTGGTGACGGGCACTGTCGACCTGACCGGCGGCACGCTTGCGTTGCATGAGCTGACCGGCACCGGCTGGCAGCCGAGCCAGACCTACACCATCATCGACAACCGGGGCGCCGGCGCGGTGACCGGACAGTTCGCCGCGATCAGCCATGTCTACGCCTTCCTGACGCCCGACGTGATCTACACCGGCGACGACGGCAACAATGTCGTGCTGACCCTTACCCGCAACGCGGTCGACTTTTCGTCCGTGGCCGAAACGCCGAACCAGAGCGCGGCGGCCGGCGGCATCGAGGCGCTCGGCGCCGGCAATCCGGTCTACAATGCCGTCGCCCCGCTTTCGGCCGACGGCGCACGCTTTGCCTTCGACCAGCTGTCGGGCGAGATGCATGCGGCCGTGCCCGGCCTGCTGCTCGACGAAAGCCGGCTGCTGCGCGACGCCGCACTTGCGCGGACGGGGGCTGCAATCGCCAATCCCGGCGTGCGGGGTTTCTGGATGCAGGGCGTCGGCCTCGCGCGCTCGCTCGACAGCGACGGCAATGCCGCCGATGTCGACGCCAGCACCGGCGCCTTCTTTGCCGGTGTCGATGCTACAGTGGCGGACGGCTGGACGCTCGGCTTCCTCGGCGGCATCAGCGTCACCTTGCTCGACGTCGACGACCGTGCCTCCTCGGCCGGAATCACCAGCGTGCATCTGGCCGCCTATGGCGGCGGCACGGTCGACAGCGTGCAGTTGAAGTTCGGCGCCGGCTACAGCCATCACGACATCGATACCACGCGCGATCCGGCCTTCCCCGGCTTCAGCGACCAGCTGAAGGCCAGCTACGGCGCCAGCACCGTGCAGGTGTTCGGCGAGGCATCGCGCGCTTTCGATGTCGGCGCGATGAAGGTCGAGCCTTTCGCGGGGCTGGCCTATGTCCATCTGTCGACCAACGGCTTTGGCGAGGAGGGCGGCGCGGCGGCCCTTGCCTCCGAGGGCATCGACAACGACGCCACCTTCACCACGCTTGGCGCGCGGCTGTCGCGGAAGTTCACGGTCGACGGCTCGGCGGTCGAAGCGCGTGCCTCGCTCGGCTGGCGGCATGCCTTCGCCGATCTGCCGGCGGCGCGGTTGTCCTTCGCCGGCGGGGACGCCTTCCCGGTGACCGGGGTGCCGATCGCGAGGGACGCGTTGGCGCTGCAGGCCGGCATCGACGTCGCCATCGGCCAAGCGAGCCGGCTCGGCTTCACCTATGACGGCCAGTTCGCCTCCGGGGCCATGGAGAACGCCTTCAAGGCAAGTTTCTCGACGCGGTTCTGAAGACGGAAAGATATTCGCCTGCGGTGGCGAGGGGCGCCGTTTGCTTGGGGGGAAACCCGGCAATTCGTGCCGAAAGGCCGTCCAGAAAGATCCCGTCAGGTTCTATTCCAGTGGTTTTTCCGCTCAAGGAAGTCAAAGCGGCGATTTTACTGCCTCAACTTGCACGCCGGCCCTGGTTGTTGGATAGTGACGCCAACGAACTGGGGGTTCGAGTGAAAATCCGGCGGACCGTCAGGAGGCTTCTGGCCCTGGCTGCCTCATTCCCAGATCCGGCGCTCAGGCGCAGCATGTCCATTGCCCTTCGCAGGACAGGATAAAGGGCGAGCCGTGTGCATCCGTATTGCGCCGGCCGGGTACCGGCGGCGCGGCGGATTGACAGCCTGAAGCCGGCAGCGCCGGCAATCGAACAGGAGTGGCAAAGCAGTGTAGGTCTTGGAGGGGCAGGAGATGGGCAGGAACATCGTCGTCTTCGCCGACGGCACCGGCAACAGCGCCGCCAAGGCGTTCAAGACCAATGTCTGGCGCCTCTACCAGGCGTTGGACCTCACCGGGGGCGACCAGATCGCCGTGTTCAGCGACGGCGTTGGCACCTCGCAGTTCAAGCCGTTCGAGATCATCGGCCTGGCGCTTGGCTTCGGTGTCAAGCGCCGCGTGCTGGCGCTCTACAAGTTCCTCTGTCTCAACTATGAGCCGGGCGACAGGATCTTCGCCTTCGGCTTCAGCCGCGGCGCCTTCACCATTCGCGTGCTGGTCGGGATGATTGCCCGCGAAGGGCTGGTCAACTTCAAGTCGGAAGAGGAACTCGACCGCAACGCGCTCGCCGCCTATCGGGCATACCGCCCCCAGGCCTTCGGTTCCTCGCTGCCCTGGGTCGTGTTCGCCCGCTTCGTGCGGGACAGGGCGGTCGACCTTTGGAATGAGATCACGGGGAGCCGCCCCTACAGCGCGGTCAAACCCGGGGATGACGATGACCGTTCCGCCGCCAGGATCCGCGTCGCCTTCATTGGCGTGTGGGACACCGTCTCCGCCTATGGCCTGCCGGTCGACGAGCTGACCAAGGCGGTGGACAAATGGGTCTGGCCAATGACATTCGCCAACAGGGACCTTCTCGGTGCCGTCGATTGTGCCCGGCAGGCCTTCAGCATCGACGACGAACGGCGCACATTCTTTCCGATTCCCTGGAATGAACGCGCCGCGGCAATGGCCGATCCACGCCTGCTGCAGGTCTGGTTCGCCGGCTGCCATGCCAATGTCGGCGGCGGCTACCCGGACGACAGGCTTGCCCACATCCCCCTGTGCTGGATGATCGGCGAAGCCGCGGAGCAGGGCCTGCAATTTAAGAAGGATCTGGTCGCCGACTATTGGGACTACGCGTCCGAGGCCGGGCGCATCTACGATTCGCGATCCGGCATCAGCGTCTTTTACCGCTACCATCCGCGCGACGCCCAGGATCTGATGGAGCGTGACGGCCGGCGCATCAATCATGGCGTAAAGCCGCTGGTCGATGCGAGCGTCATAATCCGGATGGCCAAGGGATGCGACGACTACGCGCCGATCGCGCTGCCCGAACATATCGACGTGCTGTCGCCGCTCGGCGCACGGATACCTTTCACCGGCCTGCCGGACAATCGCCTGGCGCCGATGAGCGAGGCCGTCCTGATCGACAAATTGCCGCTCCCGGCCGGACGCAAGCGCGATCTGGCCGACATGGAAAACAACTTCCGCGAAGCGCTGGGCAAGCTCCAGGAGAACGACACCGGTGAGGCGCCGGCGCCTGGCGAAAAGGCCGCCGCCGGCCGCGGTTATTCGCAGGGCCGCCTGGAACGCGCACAGCTGATGCGCGACACCGTGTGGTGGCGCCGTGGGCTGTACTATGCGCTGCTGTCGATCGGGGTCCTGTTCCTGGCGTTTCCGCTGTTTGCCGGCTATGTCACGCTCGATGTCGGCGGTGAGCTCGGAAAGTCCGCCTCCGGCCTCATCGGGCCGATCTTTGGTCTGGTCAGCGGCTTGCTGCCTGGTTTTGCCGCGCCATGGATCGATGCGGTGGTCAATCATCCGCCGGCGGCCGCAATCCTGGCCGCGCTGCTTGGCATTCTCCTGTGGGTCAACGGCGTGTTGCGCACGCGCATCAACGACCGTGCGCGGGCCGCCTGGAATGTCAACGCCGGGCGCAGCGCGACAATGCTGCAATCAAGCAGGAATGACGCGCATCGCCGCACGTCGCTGTTGGGAGCGGTCAGCCTCGGCATCGGCTCCTTGGCCGTGTGGCTTGGCGGAAATTACTACACCGGCTGGGTCTTCGCCGCAGGAGGGCTTGGCTCGTTCGCAACCTATCTCTTGCTGACCCGCAGGGGACCGCGCCGCGGGGTCGCGCCGACCCCTGTTTCGCTCCGCTTCGCCCGCGCGGTGCGGACGAACCCGCTCGCCCAATGGGTCTACGACAAGCTGAGGGAATTTGTGCTGCCGGCGGTATTTCTTATCCTGTCGATCGGCCTCATCCTGTTTGCCGTCAACAAGGCCACATTCGAGGTCGCCGATTCCATGGGCGCCTTCTGCGCCGAACCCGCGCTTGGCGACCCGCCGGAAGGCGAAAGGCTGACGGGCACACCCTACGTCCTCCACACCGCTGACATGTGCGGCGACACCGGCAACTGGCTACAGGAAGGGGTTCGCTACGAGGTGGAGATTTCCATCGTCGCCGGGGACCCATGGCTCGACGGAGACGGGGACAAGGACAAAGCGTGTGCCGATACACGTGGCCTCGCCAGCGGCAGCGTCGCGCATTATCTGGGAACACTGATGAAACGCTGGTGGGCGGAGCCTTATTTCAAGCCCATCGCCCGCGTTAGCCGCTTCGGCAACGACGAGTATGTCCTCAATGCCGTCGAGCCGGTGATCCCCGGCCAATGCGCGAACATGAAGCTGACCGCCGAGATCAAGCCCAAGGCATCGGGTGAGCTCTATGTCTATGTCAACGATGCGGTGTTCGGCCTGCCCGGCGTCTACGACTTCTTCTACCGTCACAACCATGGATCGGCCGAGGTGAAGGTCAGCAAGGTGAACGTGTTTCCCTGAGCCGGCTGGCCGTCACTCCGGCCCGCCGATCCAGTCGACCAGCAGGGCGGCAAGGCCGAAGATCGCGCCGATGGCACAGACACAGGGCCATCCGCCCCAGCTACAGCCTATGCCGGCCAGCAAGGACCCGACGGCGCCGCCAAGGAAGAAGATGCCGACGAACAGGCCGTTGAGGCGGCTGCGCGCCTTGGGCTGCAACAGGTTGATGGCGCGGCGGCCGAGCGTCTGGTCGCCGGTGACGCCAATATCGAGCAGTACGGCGCTGGCGCCAAGCAACGCCAACGGTTGCCATGCGGCTCCGGACTGGGAGGAGCCGGCCCAGGCGGCGAGCGCCATCGCGCCGATCAGCACGAGATGGCAGACGATGGTGGCGGATCGCGTCCAGCCATGGTCGCCGGCGCGGCCGAACAGCGGCGTGACCACGGCGCCTCCGGCGCCGACCAGTGCGAAGAGCGCAATGCCGCGCTGGCCAAGGGCGAAAGGCGGCTCTGCCAGGCGCAAGGCCACCGCCGTCCAGAACAGGCTGAACGCCGCCATCACCAGGGCCGCCGTCAGTGCGCGGCGCCGCAGCATCGGTTCGTCGCGCAGCAGGTCGAACAGTGAGGCGATCAGCGCGCCGTAGGAGGACTTCACCTGAGGGCGCCGGCGCGGCAAGGTGAAGGCGAGTACGCAGGCGAGCAGGACCAGTGCGGTGGCGCTGAGGCCGTAGAAGGCCCGCCAGCCCCAGGCGCCGGCGACAAGGCTGGCCAGCGGCCGCGCCAAGAGGATGCCGATCATCAACCCGCTCATCACGTCGCCGATGACGCGGCCGGCCGCGCCGGGTGGCGCCATCGAGGCGGCGATCGGCACCAGGATCTGGATCGCCGAGCAGGCGGCGCCGAGGACGAACAGGACGATCAGCAGCGAGGCGATGGTGGGCGCGAAGGCGGCGACGCCAGCCGCCAGGGCGGCCGCCAGGAGCATGCGCAGGATCAGGGCGCGGTTCTCGGCGAGATCGGCCAGCGGCACCAGGAAGAACAAGCCGGCGGCATAGCCGAGCAGGGTGGCCATGGCGACGAGACCGATGCTCGCGGCACCGGCGCCGAGCGACGGGCCGATCAGCCCGACCAGTGTCTGCGGCGCGAACAAATTGGTGACGATGATGCCGGTAGAGGCGGCAAAGAGCAGCGTCTGCGGACCGGTGATGGTGCCGGCGGGCAGCCGCTCGCACAATTGGCCGTCATTGGTGTCGAGCATAAGGTCCTCAATAAGGTTGCATATTGGGTGAGGACTTTATGCCGAAGGATTATCATGCTACAATTCAATCAATTCGATAATGATTATGCGAGATACGCATGAATATCCATGATCTCGAAGCCTTCATCGCGGTGGTGGAAACCGGCTCGATCGTCGGCGCCTCGGCCAGGCTCAACCTCACCCAGCCGGGCGTCACGCGCCGCATCCAGAACCTCGAGGATGGGCTGGCGACGGCACTGCTCGACCGCCAGTCGAAGCCGCTGAAGCCGACCGCCTCGGGGCGCCAGGCCTATGAGCATGGAAGGCGCGTGCTGCGTTCGCTGGAAGATCTCAAGGCCGGCGTGTCGCCGCAGGGCGAATTGAACGGCGAGTTCCGGCTGGGGATCATGCCCTACCTGTCGGATGCGGCCCTCGCGCTGCCGCTCGACCGGCTGCGCGCGGCGTTTCCGAACCTCACCTTGCGCATCACGTCCGGCTGGTCGCCACGGCTGGTGGAGCAGGCGGTGCGCAGCGAACTCGACGCGGTCGCAGTCTGTCTTCCCGACGGCGTCAGGCCGCCGGACGAGCTGGCCTGCGACGATCTCGGCCTGCAGTCGGTGCTGCTGGTCGCGGCACCTGGTCTCGGCGTGCCGAAGCCCGTTGATCTCGCCACGCTTTCGCGCTTTCCCTGGGTGATGAACGAGAATGGCTGCGGCTTCCGCGCCTTCATCCGCCACACGCTGGAGGCGGCGCGGCTGCCTTTCCAGGTCGGGGTCGAGGCGCTGAGCGCGGATCTGCGCATGTCGCTGGTCGCGCGCGGCCACGGCATCGGCCTCGTCACGCCGGCGGCCTTCGCCGAAAGCCCGTGGCGCGACAAGGTCGAGATCATCGACTGCACGGATTTCAAACCGCGGGTGCGGGCGTGGATGCTGCATCGCCCGCCGGCCGGACGCCTCGGCCGGCCGATCACGCTGTTTCGCGACGCATTGCTGGAAGGGCTGGAGGCGCCGCTGCCGCTGTCGTCGTAGTGGTTGGCGAAACTGGCAGTTGTAGTGGTGCTCGCCATGGCTAGGATTGCCACATGAGGTACAATTTGCTGAACTTCGCCTTATCGCCAGCGCAAAAGGCTGCAGCGTAAGACGGCTGCGATTGAGTTGCGGAACTCTTTCAGGCGTTGGCGGGACAGAGGGCGCGCGAAGGAACGAGGCGTGTCCATTCTCGCATCGCCACCCTCGATCATCCCAAAATAGCATCCGGGCCGGCGCCGCAGACGATGGCGCAGACGCGCTCGCCCTGCTTCAACCGCACTCGGCCCTCGGCCAGTGCCGCGATGGCGGCGGCGCCGCTGAGGTCGGCGGCGAGGCCCATCTCGAACCACAGGCTTCTGGCGGCGCGCAGCATCTCGTCGTCGTCGACCAGCACGATCTCGTCGACCTTGTCACGGACAATGTCGAAGATGCGGTCGTCGGTCTTGGCGCAGGCCATGGTCGCCACCGAGGTGGTCACCTTGTCCAGCGCCACGTTGCGGCCGGCTTCGAGCGCGCGCAGCAGCACCGGCGAGCCTGTCGCCTCGATGCCGACGACGCGCACATGCGGCGCCAGCGCCTTGATCGCGGTCGCGACGCCGCTGACCAGGCCGCCGCCGCCCATGGCGACAAGCACCGTGGTGACATCCGGCATCTGGTCGAGGATTTCTAGGCCGACCGTGCCTTGCCCGGCGACCACCGCCGGGTCGGCGAAGGGGTGGAAATAGACGGCGCCGGTTTCGCGGACGAAGGCCTGCGCCGCCTCGTTGGATTCGTGCCAGGCCGAGCCGACGATGTGGGTGGCCGCGCCCCAGGCGCGCAGCTTCTCGATCTTGGCCGGCGAGGCGTTGGTCGGCAGGAAGATGGTTGCCGGCACACCGGCCATGAAGCCCGCGCGGGCGGTAGCTATGCCATGGTTGCCACCCGAGGCGGTGACGATGCCATGCTTCAGCGCGGCGGGGTCGAGCGAGAGCAGCCTGTTGGTGGCGCCGCGCGCCTTGAACGATCCGGTGACCTGCAGCAGTTCCAGCTTCAGCATCAGGTCGACGCCGCCGGCCAGCGGTGTCTTGAGGTTGCCGGCGGCCATCATCGGCGTGCGCCTGACATTGCCTTCGATGCGCGCGGCGGCAGTGCGGATGTCTTCCAGCGCGATCACGCCAGCTCTCCTTCATAGCGCGTGGCGACGGTGACGCAGCAATTGCCGACAACGACACGGCCGGGCTGGCGGCGGCCATAGACGATGCCGTCCGAGAGGTAGCGCACGGTCTCGGGCGCGCGGCCGGGGTCGGCCAGATTGTGGATGCGGCCGGCGTCCTCGCCGGCATGCACCTCGGCGCCCAGCGCGTGGAACGGTTCGAACACGCCATTGGCGGTGGCCAGCACATAGCCCTCATGGCCGGGGATGCGCAGGATGTTTTCGGGCCTCGCGGCAGGCGGCCCGCCTGTCGGCGGCAGCACGCCGAGGTGGCTCAGCACATTGCGCACGCCCTTGCGGCAGATGCCGAGCGCGTCGAGTGAGACCGTACCGGCGCCGGCCATCTCGGTGCCGACGGTGGTCAGCCCGGCCCGCACCGATGTGGCCGTGGAGGTGCGCGGCTCGCCGAGATTGTCGATGACGACGGTGAGCGGAGCGTCGAAGGCGAGCACCGCTTCCATGTTGCGCCTGCGGTGGGCGGCGTCGGGCGCCGGCTCGATGATGGCGCTGGGCAGGATGTTGAGCGAGGAACCGCCGGAGTGAAGATCGACATAGGCATGGCCGAGCGGCATGACGACGTCGCTGACATAGGCCGAGATCTGCTGGGTGATGGTGCCGGTTGGATCGCCGGGGAATGTGCGGTTGAGGTTCAGCCCGTCGACAGGCGAGGTGCGGCGGCCGGCCAGCACGGCCGGCAGGTTGATCGCCGGCAGGAAGATGATGCGGCCGCTGACCATGCCCGGGTCGAGATCGCGGATGAGTTCGCCGAGCGTGATCGGCCCCTCATACTCGTCGCCATGGTTGCCGGCCTGCAGGATGACGGTCGGCCCGTTGCCGTTCTGGATCACCGCGAGCGGAATGCGGGTCGCGCCCCAGGCGTCGTCATGCGGCGAATGCGGAATGTCGACGAAGCCGATCTGCTTGCCGGAACGGTCGAAATCGATGGTGGTGCGGGCGGTGGACATGCGGGCCATGTTTCTCTTTGAAACTCTGCGGGAATGGAGGTGGCGAGGGAGAGGCGGCGAGGGCGGAAAGGCCCCCGCCGCCAAAAAAAGGTCAGATCGGCGGCAGGGTCGACAGCGTGGTGCCGATCCACTTCTGCGACAGCGCCGAGAGCGAGCCGTCGAGCATGCCGAGATGGATGTAGGTGTCGAGCCAGCGCAGCAGCTCCGGGCTGCCCTGCTGGATGCCGATGTAACAGGGCGAGAATTGCAGGATGAATTTGGGCTTCAGCTGCACCTTGGCGTCCTTGTCCATCAAATCCTTGGCCACGACATCGGCGGTGGCCAACAGTTGCGCCTGGCCGGAGGTGAAAGCGGCCGCGGCGGTGGCGTCGTCGTCGAAGCGCACGATCTTGGCGTTGGGCGCGGCCTTGGTCAGTTCGAGATCCTGCGTCGTGCCGCGCGCCACGGCGATGGTCTCGTCCTTGAGTTCGGCCGGGCTCTTCACCGTGATGCTGTCGGGGCCGAAGACGCCGATCGAAAGCGCCGCATAGGGCGAGGTGAAGGCGATCTGCAGCGCGCGCTCCGGCGTCGCGCCCATGGCGGCGATGACGATGTCGAGGCGGTCGGTGACCAGATAGGGCACGCGGTTGGCGCCGGTGATCTGCTGCAGTTCGAGCTTGACGCCCAGCGCTTCGGCGATCTTCCTGGCCATGTCGACATCGAGGCCGACCGGCTCGTTCTTGGCGTCGACCGAACCGAAGGGCGGCACGTCGATCGGCACGCCGATGCGTACCGTGCCGGCGGACAGGATCTTCTGCAGGTCGGCCGCTCGCGCCGGTATTGCCGAGACGGCGCCGGCCAGGAGCACGGCTGTGACGATCCTGGTGAGATGCTTGAACATGGAACTTCCCCTTTTTCTGGTTGGACTTTCTTTTCTTAGTGAAGGACGGCGCTCAGGAAGCTCCTGAGTTCGGCCGTACGAGGCTCGAGCAAGGTCTCACGCGCTGGTCCATCCTCGTGGATGCGGCCCTCGTGCATGAAGATCACGCGGTCGGCGACGTTCTTGGCAAAGTTCATCTCATGGGTGACGAGCATCATGGTCATGCCTTCGCTGGCGACGCTTTCGAGCACGCGCAGCACTTCGCCGACCAGTTCGGGGTCGAGCGCGGAGGTGATCTCGTCGAACAGCATCAGGGTCGGCTGCATGGCCAGCGAGCGCGCGATGGCGACGCGCTGCTGCTGGCCGCCGGACAACTCGTCGGGATAGGCAAGCAGCTTGTCGGCGAGGCCGACCTTGGCGACCACGGCGCGGGCGACTTCGCGGGCGGCCGGCGTGTCGAGCTTGCGCACCAGCTTCAGCGCCAGCGTGACATTGCGCTCGACATTGAGATGCGGGAACAGATTGTAGCTCTGGAACACCATGCCGGCGCGCTGGCGCAGGAGGTTGAGGTCGGCCCCGGGCGCGGTGACGTCGATGCCGTCGACGACGATGCGGCCGGCCTGCACCTTCTCCAGCCCGTTGATGCAGCGAAGCATGGTCGACTTGCCCGAGCCCGAGCGGCCGATGACGGCGACGATCTCGCCTTTTTCCACGTTGAGCGAGATGCCCTTCAGCACCTCGACGGCGCCGAAGCGCTTGCGGATATCGGCGATTTCAACGAGCGACATGAAGTCTCCTTTCCAGCATGCGGGCGAGCTGGGAGAGGGAAAAGCAGATGACGAAATAGATGGCGGCGGCGGTGAGGTAGACCGGCAGCGGGGCGAAGGTCGCGCCGCTGATGATCTGGCTGGCGCGGGTCAGTTCGACGAAGCCGATCAGCGCGGTGAGCGAGGTGTTCTTCACCAGCTGGACGAGGAAGCCGACGGTCGGCGCGACGGAGATGCGGATCGCCTGCGGCAGCACAACATGGCCGAGGCGCTGCGCATAGGTGAGGCCGAGCGCGGCGCCTGCCTCCCATTGCCGCTGCGACACCGATTGCAGGCTGCCGCGCCAGATCTCGCCGAAGAAGGCCGAAGCGTAGATCGACAGGGAAAGTGCCGCCGCCGTCCAGGCGTCGACCGAGAGGCCGATCAGCGGCAGGCCGAAGAAGAAGACGAAGAGCTGGCCGAGCAGCGGCGTGCCCTGGATCAGGTTGATCCAGGCGATCGCCAGCCAGTTGAGCGGCCTGAACGGGATGACGCGCAGGACGGCGACGACGATGCCGAGCAGGCCGCCGCCCACGGTGGCGGTGAGCGCCAGCAGCAGCGTCCAGCGTGCGGCCTCGATCAGGTAGACGATATCGGTGCCGCCAAATTCGCGGATCATCGGCGCGGCCTCCTGACGAAGACCATCCAGTAGACGCCGGCGAAGAAGGCCCGGAAGCCCAGCGTCAGCACAAGATAGGAAACGGTGATCAGCGTGTAGGTCTCGAAGGAGCGGTAGGTGCGCGAGTCGATGAAGGCGGCCTGGTGGAACAGCTCGGTGGCGCCGATGGAGGAGACGACGCTGGTGGTCAGCATGATCAGCACGAACTGGCTGGCCAGCGCCGGGTAGATCGTCTTGACCGCCTGGAACAGCACGACATGGCGGAAGGTCTGGCCGGCGGTGAGGCCGAGCGAGCGGCCGGCCTCGACCTGGCTCTGGCGCACCGACTGGAAGCCGGCGCGCAGGATTTCCGCGCCATAGGCGCCCATGTTGATCGACAGCGCGATCAGCGCGGCGGTGTTGGCGCCAAGCTTGATGCCGATCGAAGGCAGGCCGAAGAAGACGATGAACAGCTGCACCAGCAGCGGCGTGTTGCGCAGCGCCTCGACATAGACGCGGGCGCAGGCGCGCAGCGGCATAAGCGGGCTGATCGAGGCCATGGCGAAGATCAAGCCGATGGCGAGGCCGCAGAGCATGGTGACGACCGAGAACTGCAAGGTCAGCAGCACGCCTTGCGCGATCTCGGGGATATAGCGCAGCAGGACATCAAATTTGAAATTATAGCTCATGGATGCAGAGCGTCCCCCTATGCAACTCCAGGCAGATCGCTATTTTCCGCTCGGATTTGCTGGACACCACGCTATCGTCGCTTCATATGTGACGTCAAGCGTCATCTATGAAGCGGATGCAAATGACGGACGACAAGCTCAATTACAGCGCGCCGGCCCTCGAAAAGGGGCTGGATATCCTCGAATTGCTGGCCAATGCCGGCCAGCCCATGGGCACGCGCCAGATCGCGGAGGAACTGGGGCGATCGAAGAACGAGATCTTCCGCATGGTCCATGTGCTGCTTGCGCGCGGCTATATCCAGCGCGATGAGGGCGGCGAGGGGCTGATGCTGTCGAACAAGCTGTTCGGGCTCGGCATGCAGACGGCGCGCGCCCGCGACCTGGTCAGCACGGCGGCCCCCATCGTCGAGCGCTTCGCCGAGGAGGTGCACCAGGCGGCGCATCTGGTCGTCGCGCATCGCGGCGAAACCGTCATCATCGCGGCCGCATCGGGCGGGGCGGACATGAACTTCTCGCTCAAGCTCGGCTATCGCCGGCCGCTGGCGGATGCCCATTCCGGGCTGGTGCTGATGGCGTTCCAGCCCAAGCCCGTGCGTGACCGGATGATCGCCGAATGCCTGATGCTGATGCGCGAGCCGCCGGACCCGACGACGCTCGCCGCCGAACTCGACGCGGTGCGCGAGCGCGGCGCCATCATCCATGAGAGCCGCGACATCATCGGCGTAACCGACGTCGTCTGTCCGATCATCGCCGGCGACGGGCGCGCCGTGGCCTGCGTGACGGTGGCGGCGGTCAGCCGACGCAGTGCCGCGCCCAATTTCGAGGCCATGCTGGCGCGGCTGAAGCTCGCCTGCGCCGAGATCGCGCATGAGCTTGGAGGGTAGCGAGGCTCAGCCCGCGACGATGATGTCGCGCGGCGTGCGGGACAGCACCTCCGCACCGGTCATGGTGACAAGCACATTGTCGATGATGCGGGCGCCAAGGCCTTCGGCGCCGATATAGACCGGCGGCTCGATGGTGACCACCATGCCGGCCTTCAGCATGTGCGGGCTGTCGCCGATCATGTGCAGCGGCTCGGCCCAGCTCGGCGGAAAGCCTGGCCCCAGCGCATAGCCGGATGTGTGGACACGGCAGGCTTCGAGCCCGGCCTCGCCGATGACGGCGCGGGCCGCGTGGTGCGGCACGGTTGCCGGCACGCCGTCGCGGATCGCCGCGATCATGGCGTCGCTGGCGCGCAGCACGATGTCGTGCAATTCGGCCATGCGCGGCGTCGGCGTGCCCAGCGCGAAATTGCGGCCGATGGTGGCGGTGTAGCGGTTGAAGGTAGCGCCGAATTCGATGTTGCCGAAATCGCCATGTTCAAGCCTGCGCGCGGTCGGCGCGCCGTGGCTGTAGGCGGAGCGCGGGCCGGAGACGAGGTTGATCGGGCTGGCGGCGATGCCGCTGCCGTTGCGCAGCAAGCTCTCGTGGATGCCGCCGGCCAGCGCCAGTTCCGACAGGCCCGCCGCGAGTTCGCCGGCAAAACGCTCCATGCCAAGGTCGGCAAGGGCCGCCGCGCGCCTGATATAGCCGATCTCGGCCGGCGACTTCACCAGCTTCAGGCCGGCGATCAACTCGGTCGCCTCGGTGACCATGGCATCGCCGATGACGGCGCGAAGGCCGAGATAGTGATGCGGGTGGAGGTAGTAGGCCGGCACTTCGAGGCCGACGCGCCCGCCGAGCACGCCGTGGCGCCGCGCCACGCCGGCGAAGGCCGCGACCGGATCCTCGTTCTCGCCGCCGCCATAGCCCTGCACCTCGCCGGCAAGGGCGTCCGTCTCGAATTCATGCACCTCGCCCTGGCGTGTCAGCACGACCAGCGGCTCGTTGCGCGCGCCGACCAGCAGGCATTGGAATTCCTGGTAGCTCTTGGCGTCGCTGCCGGTCAGCCAATGGATGGAGGCGGGGTGAACGGCAACCAGCCAGTCTAGGTCGCGTGCGGCCATGGCGGCGCGGACACGCGCCAGCCGATCGGCGAACTCGGCGACGGTGAAATCGTGTTTCGACATCAGTCTCGCGTCACCGCCATTGCCTCGATCTCGATCAGCAGGTTCTCGAAGGCAAAGCCGGCAACACGGATCGCGGTAACCGCCGGACCGGGCTCGGGGTAGAATTCGCGCTGCACGCAGGCAATCACCGCGCGCGTGGCCTCGATCCCGGCCCAGCTGCCTTCGGCGTGATAGTAGATATAGAGCTTGGCGACGTCGCTTTCGTCGAGCCCGCCTTCGGCCAGCGTGCGGCGGATGAACTCGAAGACGTTGCGGGTCTGCGTCTCCATGTCGTCGCCGACGGCCTGTGCCTTGTTGTCGGCCGAGATCTGGCCGCCGATGAAGGCGAGCCCGCCGATCTTCCAGCCTTGCGTGAACTGGGTGTTGGGAATGCTCCAGTCCCAATGGTCGGCAGGCTGCAGGCGCTGCTTGTCGTCGCCGAGCATGCCGATGCCCTCGACCTGGATCAGTTCGTCGGCATTGCCCATGCCCTGGATGCGCAGTCCGGCACCGGCCGCCGAAGGCACAGACATGTAGCGGCGGCGCACATTGGTCATCTTCTCCCAGTAGTTGGTGACCTCGCGGCCCTCGCCGAAAAAGCGGAAATAGGTGTTCTGGCGCATCAGGCTGTGGCGGTCGCCGCCGCCCGACCGCAGCATGGTGTCGAGGTTGCGGAAGGCCTCCTCGGTCTGCACCTCGATATCGCCGAGCCCGAGCACATTGCCCTCGGCATCGAGCGAGCGCTGGCCGCCGACAAACAGCATGTCACCAACCTTCCAACCATGGACGAAGGGCAGATCCTTGCGCCAGCGCCAGTGACCCGGCGGGTCGAGCAGCTCGCGCTTGCCGCCGATCACGACCCAGGCGTCGACCATCAGCAGCGCGCCCTCGCGGTCGAGGCCGCAGCGGATTTCCGTGGTGGTCGGGCCGGGGGCCGCGAAACAGCCGGCGCGCACGGCATCGAGTTCGTCGAGGAAGGCGCCGACGGCATCGGCCTCGCAACTGAAATAGATGTTGTGCTTGACCACATCGGCCATCCCGGCGCCGGCCTGGGCGAGAAGGGCCGCCAACCGGTCGAAGATGGCGCGCGCCTGACCGGTTATGCCGGTTGCGACCATATTGCCTCTGGCGTCCGTCGCCATCAGCCCGCCGATGAAGACCAGGTCGCCGGCGCGGACGGCCTGTGGCGTCGATCCTTCGATATCGCTGAATGTCTGCATCCGCACCACGTATCCTCCCCGCTGATTTTATACTTACTTACCTGCAAGTCAGTTTCTCGTCAAATGCTGGGGATGCCGCAAAGCTTCGGCGTCCAAGGCCAACGCATTTGGCTATGATGGAAGCATGGACGAGACCGACACCAGACAGGCGATCAAGGATACGGCGCTGGAGCTTCTGGTGCGTCATGGCTATCGCGGCACCAGCTTCGGCGATATCTCGGCGGCGCTCGGCACGACGCGCGCCAACATCCACTATCATTTCGGCAACAAACAGGCGCTGGTCGACGAGGTGCTTGGCGACTACATGCAGGCGACGCTGAGCGGCTTGCGCGCGGTCTGGTCGGCGGAGGGAGCCAGCCTGTCCGATCAGGTCGAGGCGATGATCGCCTACAGCCGCGCGCGTTTCAGCCATTTCAATCCGAGCGGTACCGAGGGGCACGGCTGGAGCCTGATCTCGCGGCTGCGCCAGGATGCCGATCTGCTGGGCGATCGCGGCCGGCAGATGCTTAGCCATTTCGGCGTCGAGCTCTCGGCTCTGTTTGCGGAGGCGCTGTCGTCGGCGGGTCGGCGCGGCGAGCTTGCGCCCAATGTGGTGCCGGCCGACGCCGCGCTGCTGTTTGCGGTGATAGCCGACAATGCCGCGCCGATCACGCTTGCCGAGGGCGGTTTCGAGCGGCTGGAGCGGACCTATCGCAGCCTGCGGCAGATGATCGAGAACCGGTCCTGAACGGATCAAGGGCCGGCTCTATCCGCTTGTTTATCCTCGGCTAATCTCGCCCGCCTTGAGACGGGTGCGAAACTCCTCCAGCTCGGCATCGGCAATGCCGGCGACCTCGGTCTCGGCCGGATAGCCGCCGGCGGCGACCTCCTTGCGAAAGCCTGACAGCGCCTCGACGCGGGCATCGCGGACGGCCTTGTGGAGGGCGGCCAGATTGCCCCAGGCGCGGGCATGGCGGGGCAGGCGGGCGCTTTCGCCTGATATGTCCGAGGTGAACAGGAACATCACATCGGCTGATGGACCGGAACCCAGCGAGACCGTGACCAGCCCGGTGCGGCGGTTGATCTCGGCCATGACCTCGGCTGGAATGATTTCGCATTCGACGGCGAAGGCGCCGGCATCTTCCAGCCGACGGAAGCGGTCCCACAATTCGAGCGCCTCGATGGCGGTCTTGCCGACGGCGCGTATGCCGCCGACCCAGGTCGATTTGCGCGGCACGAAGCCGAGATGGCCCATCACGGGGATCTGCTCGTTGGCGAGCATGCGCACGGTCTCGTGGCCGCGTCCGGTGATGACGGCGTCGGCGCCGGCCGTGATCGCGCTGAAGGCGGTGCGCAGGATCTCGTCCGATGTCACCGCGTCGGCGAAGCCGAGGGCGGCGGTGACGAAGACACGGCGCGAGCCTTCGCGCACGCGCGCCACATTGGCGGCGCGGCACACCACCATCTCGATGCCGGCGGCCTCCGCCGCCTCCGCCTCGTCCACCGTCTCGGCCGTCACCTGCGCGACGTGCCGGCCGCTGCCCTTCAGCGCCCGCAGGCTGGCGACGGTTGCGCCGCGCTCGACCTCGCGGCCGCCGAAGTCGAAGATGCGGGGCATGTCAGCCCTTCAGCTTCTTCGCGTAGTAGTCGGGCGCGACAACGCCGGGCTTGGAGAACCAGGCCGGCACGTCGACGCCGGAATAGAGCAGGATGTTGCCCCAGGGGTCGAAGGCGCCGGTGCGCACGATGACCTTGGCCTTTTTGGCCATCTCGCCGAGGATGGTCTCGTGCGTGGTCGTCTCGAAATCGGCGTCCGGGAACAGGCGCTTGAGCTTCGCCAGCAGCGGCGCGTTGTGCACCGGCAGCGTGTCGGCATAGCCGACGCGCTCGGCGATCAGGTTCGCCGCGATCGGGCCGAGCACCGTTTCCAGGTCCGGCACGTCGGGCGAGATGGCGAGGTCGATGCGCCAGGCGCTCGACGGGATCGGAAAGCCCGCGTCGCAGACGATCATCAGATCGCCGTGGCCCATCGAGGCGATGGCGTGCGACAGTTCGGCGTTGAGCAGGCGGTTCCGGTTCATGTCGTTTCCTTCCAAGTTGTCTTGAGGGCTTGCGCATAAAGCGCGTCGGCCTGACCGCGTTCGGGCAGGCCGGGAATGACGCCGAGCCTTGTGCAGGCTATGCCACCGCAGACGACGCCGAAGCGCACGGCGTCGACAATGTCGCGGCCCTCGGCCAGCGCCACGGCAAAGCCTGAGTTAAAGGCGTCGCCGGCGCCGGTGGTGTCGACCACCCCGACCGGCACGGCCGGCACCATGATGTCGAGCTCGTCGGTCAGGATCAGCGCGCCGCTGCGGCCAAGCGTCACCACGACGTTGCGCACGCCACGGCGGCGCAGTTCGCCGGCCAGTTCGCGTGACGAGCGCGGATCGTCGGCGGGCAGGCCAAGCAGGATGCGCAATTCGCTTTCGTTCGGCGTTAGATAGTCGACATTGGCGAAGATCGCGTCGGGAAGCTGGCGCGCGGGGGCTGGATTGAGGATGGTGCGGGCGCCGTGCCTGCGGCCAAGCTCCATGGCGCGGGCGGCTGCGGGTATCGGCACTTCGAGCACGGTCATCACCACATCGCTCCGCGCAATGCGCTGTTCCGCGGTATCGACGACTGCCGCGTCCATCAGCTCGTTGGCGCCCATGTCGAGGATGATGAAATTCTCGCCCTTGTCGTTGAGGATGATGAAGCCGACGCCGGTGGCGCGTTCCGTCCGTGTCGTCACAAAGCTCGCATCGACGCCCTCGGCGGCATAGAGGTCGGTGGCGATGCCGGCGAGCTTGTCGGTGCCGATGATGGCGACCAGCGAGGAGGCGGCGCCGAGCCTGGAGGTCGCCACCGCCTGGTTCGAGCCCTTGCCGCCGGCGCCCATGTCGAAATCGGTGCCGAGCATGGTCTCGCCGAAGATCGGCAGTTTCGGCGCCCGCATGGTCAGGCCGACAGCGAAGCTGCCGACGATGGTGATCCTTGGTGCGGTCTGGGGTTTGCTCATCAATCGCCTCGTTCAGGACGCCATGGCGCGCGCCAGGATCGCTTCCTCGTTGATGCCGGCTCCGGTCAGTTCACCCGAAACGCGGCCATTGCGCAGCACCAGAACGCGTTCGGCGTTCATGATCAATTCGGGAATCTCCGACGAGATCATCACCACCGCCACGCCTTCGCCGGCAATGCCGCGCAATATGGCGTAGATCTCGGCCTTGGCGCCGACATCGACGCCGCGCGTCGGCTCGTGCAGCACCAGCACGCGCGGATTGGTGACGAGGCTACGGCCCAGGATGATCTTCTGCTGGTTGCCGCCGGACAGCGTGGCGAGCTTCTGGCCGAGATGTGAAATGCGCGCATCGAGCCGGGCGACCTGCGCGCGCGCCTCGCGGCGCACGGCACCACGCCGCATGAAGCCGGCCAGCGAAAAGCGCGGCAGCGAGGCCGAGACGACATTGTTGGCGACGCTCATCGTCAGCAGCGCGCCGGCGCCGCGCCGGTCGGCCGGCACCAACGCCATGCCGTTGCGGATCGAGGCCCGCGGGTCGGCGGCGCGCAATTCCGTGCCGTCGATGGTAACGCGCCCGCGCCGGGCGCAGAGGCCAAACAGGGCTTCGCCGAGCATGTCCTTGCCGGAATCCGGCAGGCCGCCAATGCCGAGGATCTCGCCGGCGCGGGCATGGAAGCTCAGCTCGTCCAGGCTCGGCGCGGTCAGCTTTTCGACGGCGAGCACGATCGGCGCGTCATGCGAGCGCGCCTCGGCCTGCAGCGACCACTGCGCCGCCGTGTCGAGTTCGCGGCCGACCATGGCGCGGATCAGCCGGTCCTCCGACAGGCCGTCATTGTCGATGGTCTCGATGGTGCGGCCGTCGCGCATCACGGTGATGCGGTCGGCAAGGTCGAGCACTTCCTTCAAATGATGCGAGACGTAGATGACGGTGACGCCTTCGCCGCGCAACTGTTTGACGATCTCGAACAGGCGGTCGCTCTCGCGCTTGGAGAGCGCGGAATTGGGTTCGTCCAGCACCAGCACGCGGGCGCGCTGGCGGATGGCGCCAGCGATCTCGACCAGCTGCATCTCGGCCACCGACAGGCGCGAGACCCTGGTGTCGGGATCGAGCGCGCCCATGCCGAGCCGGGCCAGCGCCGCGCGCGCCTCGCGCCGCATCTCGTCGCGCGGCACCAGTGATACGACGGAGCGCGTCGCCATGTCCGACATCATGATGTTCTCGGCGATGGTCAGCGTCGGGCAGAGCGCCAGTTCCTGGTAGACCACCGTGATGCCGGCGGCGCGGCTGGCGAGCGGCGAGGCGATAATTGCCGGCTTGCCGTCGATGCGGATCTCGCCGCCATCGGGCTGCAGATCGCCGGCCAGCATGTTCATCAGCGTCGACTTGCCGGCGCCGTTCTCGCCGATCACGGCATGAACCTCGCCGGCGCGGAAGGCGACGGAAATACGGTCAAGCGCCAGCACGCCGGGGAACCGCTTGGTCAGGCCGGAGATTTCGACGATCGGGGCAGGGGTCTGTTGTTCTGTCATCGGCTGGCTGGCCAGGCGGGTCCGCCGGTCCCGAGGACCGGCGGACCGCAAGGCTGGCTTGTTACTTCTTGGCCACCTCGGCGATGTTTTCCTTGGTGTAGATGCCGACGCCGGTATCGACATTGTCGATCGGCTCACCCTTGAGGAACTTGACCAGCAGGTCGACGGCGGCAAAGCCCTGCTTCTCCGGCGCCTGGTCGATCGTGGCATCGACATTGCCGTCCTGCACGAGCTGCACCGTCTGGTCGAGCAGGTCGAAGCCGACCACCTTGACCTTGTCGGCGGCCTTGTTGCGTTCCACCCAGGTGCCAGCGGCCGGCGTCGAGCAGCATTCGAGCGACAGCACGCCCGAGATCGACGGGTTGGCGAGCATGGCGTTCTCGATCGCCGAATAGATCTTCTGCGGGTCGGTGCCGGTGTTGAGCGTGTTGACAACTTCGATGCCGGGCTCGGCCTTGAGCGCTTCGCGAGCGCCTTTCTCGCGGTCGAGCGACCATTGCGCGGCGGCGTCGATGGTGGTGATCATCACCTTGCCCTTGCCGCCCAGCACCTTGGACATCAGCTTGCCCGCCTCGCGGCCGGACTGGACGAGGTCCTGGCCGGCGAAGGCGAGGCGCTTGCTCTGGGGATTGTCGGTGTTGAAGGTGACGACCGGGATGCCGGCGGCAATGACGCGGTCGATCACCGGCGCCAGCGCGTCGGTCGAGACCGAGGAGATCGCCAGGCCGTCCATCTTGCCCATCAGCGTCTCGATCTCCGAGATCTGGCCGTCGGCATCGGCGCCGACCGGGCCGATGAACTGAGCGCCGACCTTGTCCTCCTTGGCGGCGCGCTCGACGCCCGCCTTCATGAACGGCGCGAATTCGTTGGAGACGTCATGGTAAGAGACGTAGAAGTCGAGCGGCTGGCCGGCATCGATCTTGGCCTTGATGCGGGGCGCAAGCTGGAAATCGGCGAGCTTGGATTCGGCATGGGCCGAGAGCGGAAGAAGGCCGATCGCTGCCGCGAGAATGACGTGTCTGATGTTCATGGATAGTCCTCCCTTTTGGTTCTGGTTGCTTCTGTCTTCTGCGATTAACCCGCTCGGCGCGTGCTCCATTTGTCGATGCCGACCGCGATGATGATGACCAGGCCGATCATCAGTTCCTGCACGAAGGGCGACACGCCGAGCAGCACAAGGCCGTTGCGCATGACCCCGATGATGAGCACGCCCAGGATGGTGCCGAGGATCGTGCCTTCGCCGCCCGACAGCGAGGCGCCGCCGACAATGGTCGCGGCGATGACGTCGAGCTCGAGGCCAAGGCCGGTGCGTCCGGCCTGGCTGGAGGGCAGGAAGGCGAGGCCCAGAATGCCGGCGAAGGCGGCAAGCACGCCCATCAGGATGAAGGCTGATATCTTGACCTTGTTGACGGAAATGCCGGAAACGCGCGCGGCCTTGGCGCTGCCGCCGACGGCATAGACGCGGAAGCCGAAATTGGAGAAGGACAGGACAAGCCAGGCCAGCACCGCGACGATGACCAGGAACACCAGCTGCATGGGAATGATGGTGAAGAGATAGCCCTGGCCCATGAAGGAGAAGGCCTGCAGCACATCGGGCAGCGCGCCATTGCGGGCGTTGACCGTCACCGGCTGGCCGTTGGTCAGGATCAGCGCTGCACCGCGCACGATGGACAGCATGCCGAGCGTGGCGATCAGCGAGGGCAGGCGGCCATAGGTGGAGAGCACGCCGTTGATGAGGCCGATGACGACGCCGGTGGCGAGGCCGACGCAGATCGCCGGCAGCAGCGCCCAGCCGGCGATGATCAGCATGCCTGTGGCGAGGCCCGAAAACGCATAGGTCGAGCCGACCGACAGGTCGACCTCGCCCGCGATCAGCACGAACGTCATGCCGACCGCCATGATCCCGAGCAAGGAGATCTGGCGCCCGACATTGAGCAGGTTGAGCGATGTCAGGAATCCATCGGTGGCGAAGGACAGGAACAGGCACAGCACGAGCAGGGCGATGAACACACCTGCCTCGCGCGCCCGCAAAAGCCGCGCCAGCGTGAATCGGTCCGTGGCTGGCGCGCGCGCGCCGGTCCTGACCGCATGGGCCATACAGCATCCTCCCTCAGCGTGATCGGCCGGTCCTCACCAGCGTGACCACTCTTCCATTCCATCGACCCGAGCCGAGCTCGTGCGCGGGCCGATGCATTCGTGCCGATCCCAAACTGATTCAGGGTCGGGCTCTATCTCCCTGTTCAGCCATGATCTTTCGGTGAGCCGTGCGCGGCTCCGGGGATCATGACCATGGCGTGGGCGTCGCCGCCCATGCCGGTATTTTTCCGGCGTCAGGACGCCTGGCGGAACGAACCGGCAGGCACCTTGCGCAGCTCGTCGAAATTCCCGTATTCGCGAACCTTCTTGAACGGCGCGTTCTCGACGGCGTTGTAGGAGCAGATGTAGCCCCAGCGATAGGTGTCGGAGCGGTTGGCATCGGAGCGGTGCAGGAGATTGCCGTCGAAGATCAGCGCGTCGCCGGCTTCCATCTCGACATAGATGTGCTCGTAGCGCTTGAGTGCTGCTTCCAGATGTTCCTGCTCGACATTGGTCTGGTCGTTCTCGCGGATATGATTGAGGCGGCCGAGCTTGTGCGTGCCCTTCAGCACCTGCAGGCAGCCATTCTCGCGGGTTGCCTTGTCGAGCGCGACATAGATGCTCATCATCTCCGGCGCCAGGCAGCCGTAATTGTACCAATAGCCGAAATCCTGGTGCCATTCCCAGGCGCCGCCCTCATTGGGCTGCTTCATCGTCATCTTGTGGCTGTAGAGGTAGATCGGCTTGCCGACGGCGTCTTCCGCCAGATCGACCATGCGCTCGTCGCGGGCGAGCAGCCCGTATTTGTCGTCCTCGGCCTTGGTCCACATCTTCAGAAGGGTGGTCTTGCCCTCCTTGTCGCCCTTGGCCATCACGGCGCCATTCTTGTTTTCCGCTTCCAACTGCGCGCGGGCATGGTCGCGAAAATCCTCCACTTCCGCCACGCTGAGCAGTCCCCTGCGGATAATATAGCCATCACGGGCGTAGTCTTCCGCCTCTTTCCTCGTCATCGCCAGCATCGTCTTGCCTCCCTGGACTGTCGGGCCATCAGCGGCGCAGGGCGCCGGGAAAACCCGTGAAACTGGGGTTCTCGGTAAAAAGCCCGCAGAAATCCCCGACCTCATGCGGGCAACCATAGCGACGCTGGGCGGCGAACAAAATGGACAGCAAGACGCTTGTTTTGTATAAAACGCGCATATGAACAAGACGGATGTTTTCGAGAGTTTCCACTATGTGCCGGCCGCAGGCTGGACGCGCACGGCCTTCAGCGTGCTGCGCGCCGGCAAGGTGGCGGCGGCGCGCGATTACCGCATAGAACGGCCGGTCTATCCCGGCCAGGACATCCTCTACTGCCTGTCGGGGAGGGGCCATGTCGAGACGCTTGGGCAGCGGCTGGACGTGCGCGCTCACCAGCTGGTGTGGATGGCCAACGAGGCGCCGCATGTGCATTGCGCCGATCCGGACGAACCGTGGACGCTGCTGTGGTTCCGGCTCGACGGTCCGGATCCGGCGATCCTGCGGCGCAAGCTGTTCGGCGAGGGCGTGTTGCGCACCGCCTTCACCGAAGCCACCAGCCCGGCGCCATGGTTCGAGCGGCTGTTTTCGGCGCTGCGTCGGCGCGACGCCGGTCTCGACCTGCGACTGAACCAACTGGTCGCCGAGTTCCTGCTTCTGGTCGACCGCGCGGTGAACGGCGCCGGCAATGACGATCTGCCTAAGCCGCTTGCCTCGGCGCTCGACGCCATGCGCGCCGAACCCGGTTTTGCGTGGGCGGCATCCGACCTTGCCGCCGTCACCGGTCTGGGCGCCTCGCAGGTGCGGCGGCTGTTCCAGAAACATCTGCGCACCAGTCCGCACCAATGGCTGATGCGCGAGCGGCTGATGCAGGCGCAATCGCTGCTGGTGCAGGGTGATCAGCCGCTGACCGAAGTGGCGGAAGCCTGTGGCTTCTGCGACGTCTATCATTTCGGGCGCGAGTTCAAGCGCTCCGTGGGCATTTCGCCGGCCGCCTGGCGGCGCAGCGAGTTGAGCGCGGCGCCGGGGCGGTGATCCCCTGCATTGAGGTGGTTGGCTTGCTCTGAGTGGCAGCATGCCTTGGTAGTTAGCGGCAACGCTCGTCGCTTCGTCATCCTCGGGTCTGCGCTGCGTCGCTGCGCTCCTGCTCCGCCCGTGGATGACGAACGCGAGGAGGCTTCGGCCAATTCCAATGCTGTGCGCCGAGTCTTTTCAAGCGCTTGGGCGCGCCCGCTCAGATTCTGAGTCGGCGCCCGAGACGCTCTGGCCCTTGAGAATCCCTCTGCCTTCAGCAACATGACGAACATGAACAAGCCGACTTCCATCGCACCGCGCAAATCGCAGATGGCGCTGACCGAGGAACTCGTCGCGCGCACCATGCGCGTGGTCGAGGATGCCGGGCCGACGCCGGGCATGGTCCATATGCTGGACGCCGACTATGCGCGGTTTCGCGACGAGATCCTGGCCTCGGCACCGCCTGGACCGCTGAAGCTGTTCGCCTATGGCTCGCTGCTGTGGAAGCCGGCCGGCGAGGTCAGGGGAGGCGAGCGTGCAGTGGCGCGGGGCTGGCACCGGTCGTTCTGTTTCACGGTGCAGCGCTTTCGCGGCACGCTCGAGCAGCCCGGCCTGATGATGGCGCTCGACCGCGGCGGCCAGTGCCAGGGCATGGTGTTCGAGATCGCCGAGCCGGTCGCGGCCAATCTGGAAGCGCTGCTGCGCCGCGAGATGACCATCCTGCCCGCCGTCAACGTGCCGCGCTGGCTGCGGGTCGGTACGGAAGGCGGGGCGAGCCGGGCGCTGGGCTTCGTCGTCGATCCCGCCAATCCGCGCTATGCCGGCAAGCTCGACAAGAAGGCGGTCGCCGCGACTTTGGCGAGGGCCGTCGGCCATTGGGGCTCGGGCGCGCAATATCTGTTCGAGACGATCCGCCACCTCGACGCCTGCGGGATCCGCGACCGCAATCTGTGGCAGTTGCAGGAACTGGTGGCGCAGGAGATCGGGCGAGTGCATGCCGGGGTCTAGTGGCTCTGTGCGGAACCAGTCGCTCGCGCTGACGCATCGCCTGCGCTGGCGATGGGCGGAAACATCCGCCGAGTCGTCATCCTCGGGTCTGCGCCGCGTCGCTTCGCTCCTTGCTCCGCCCGTGGATGACGAAGTTGGGAAGGCCTCGGCTAATCTCCACGGTGTTGCCTGCCGGCAGGTCCCCAACCGACCAGAATAACGGTACCGCCGGCTAGCCGTCCGCCGGCCTTCCAAGCGATACCCGAACCAGGAAATCCCGAAAGCTTTCCGGCGGCATACCCGTAAGCCTGGTGAAATCGCTGGAGGTCGAGGCATAGCGGCCCTCGGCGATCGAGGCGCATAAAGTGGCGAAGGCCTGCGGCCAGGGGGCGTCGAGGCGTGCCGACGCGGAGGCCAGGTAATCGTCGAGGGAGCAGCGACGATAGCGCAGGGGCTGTCCTGTCGCCTCGCCATAACAGGCGGCGATCTCGTCAAAGTCCAGCGTCTGGTCTCCGGTGATCGTGTAAAGGGCGCGGGCGGCGCCCGGTCTGGCCGCCACCGCCGTGATGGCCGCCGCAACGTCACCGCGCGAGACAGGCGCAACCAGGCCCTGTCCGGCAGGCAGCACCAATTCCCCCGAGGCTGGCGCCAGCCAGGTGTCGAGGATGAAGTCGCTGTAGAGGCCGCAGCGCAGGATGGTCGAGGGCAGGGCGGCCAGCCGGCGCTCCGCGTCGCGGTAGGCCGGTGCGTAGTAGAAAGGCGAGGATTCACCGATATCGACGATGCTGGTGAAGGTGATGTGGCTGACAGACGCCGCCCTTGCTGCCTCGATGGCGTTGGCGTGATGGCGCATGACCGTGTCCGCATCGCCATCGCTTGAAATCAGGACCAGTGCGTCGATGCCGGCGAAGGCCGCCTTCAGAGAGGAGACATCCTCGTAGTCACCGACGCGCAGCGCTGTTTCCCGGGGCAGGCGCCCTTGCGCGGCCTCAGGCTTGCGGACCAGCGCGGCGACCTCATGGCCTGATGACACCAGCCTCGAGACGACGGCGCATCCGACATGGCCGGTGGCTCCGGTGACGAGGATCATTCCTGCCGCTCCAATCTCGCTCTTGACGAACATATATCCCTGTGGTTATACGTCAACCAATAGCCAACGGGTTATCGATCCGACATGCCGGACGCTCATGACATGCTCTTCAGGACACTCGCGGACCCGACCAGGCGGGCGATCTTCGAACGGCTGTGCCGCCAGGGCGAGCAGACGGTGGGGGCGCTGACGAGCCAGTCCGGGGTCTCGCAGCCGGCGGTGTCGAAGCATCTCGGCGTGCTCAAGCAGGCCGGTCTGGTGCGCGACCGCCATGAAGGGCGCCAGACGCATTACAGCGCGCAGCTTGGCGCGCTGGCGCCGCTGATGGACTGGACGCGTCAGATGGCCGGGTTCTGGGAGAGCCGGTTCGACGATCTCGAGGATTTGCTCAAAAGGATGGACCAGTGAACGATAGTGCTCAGCAAAACCGCACTGTCGTCGTCGAGCGGGAGATTTCCCATCCGCCGGAAAAACTCTGGCGCGCGCTGACGCAACCGCACCTGATCGAGGAGTGGCTGATGAAGAACGATTTCAAGCCCGCTGTCGGCCACCGCTTCAACATCAGCGCCGATTGGGGCGGCGTGCTGGACTGCGAGGTGCTGGCCGTCGAGCCGAACAAGACGCTGTCCTACAGCTGGAACCTCGCGCACCAGGATCCGGCGTTCGATCTCAGGAGCGTGGTGACTTTCACGCTCACCCCTACGCCAACCGGAACGCATCTGCGCATGGAACAATCCGGCTTCCGCCCCGATCAGCGGCGCGCCTATGGCGGCGCAAGAACCGGCTGGCCGCAGTTTTTCGAGAAGCTGGAACAGCTTCTCGACCGGACGGACTGACCGGCCGATTGAACCTTATGCCTGACCAAACAGGGCGGCTTGCCGCCAGCAAAACCTATGGAGAAAGACGATGAAGATCAAACTGACCAGCATCCATGTCGACGACCAGGACAAGGCGCTTGCCTTCTACACCGGTGTGCTGGGCCTGACCAAGAAGGCCGATTTCAGCAATGGGCCGTTCCGCTGGCTGACGGTCGCCTCGCCTGACGAACCCGAGGGCACCGAACTGCAGCTGGCGCTCAACGACAATCCGGCGGCCAAAGCCTATCAGCAGGCGATGTTCGAGCAGGGCCAGCCGGCGGTGATGTTCTTCACCGACGACGTCAAGGGCGATCATGAGCGCATCAAGGCGCGCGGCGGCACGTTCGCCATGGTCCCGACCGAAGTGACCGGCTCGACCATCGCCAAGCTGAACGACGGCTGCGGCAATCTCATCCAGATCACGGAGCTGGCGCGTTGGTAGCGCCCGACTGGTTTCACGCGTCTTTCCACGGGAGGTAAAATTGGACTGGAGCAAATGGATCAGGCAGGCGCATCGCTGGTTGTCGATCGTCTTCACCGTAACCGTCGTCGCCAATTTCGCCACCATGGCGTTTGGGCAACCGCCGGCCTGGGTGGTCTATTCGCCACTGCCGCCGCTTTTTCTTATGCTGTTCAGCGGCCTCTATATGTTCGTGCTGCCCTACATTGCGAAGGGACGCGGCGTGCAGCGCGTCAACGGCTAGGAAGGGAAGGCATGGCAAAACCGAACAGGCCCGCGGCAAACGTTGAGCCGAAGCTGCTTTCCGGCGGCAACCCGCAGATCGCCAAGGGCTATGGCGATGCCCCGGTGCAGGCCTATATCGCAGCCATGCCGGGCTGGAAGCGCGCGATGGGCGGGCGCCTCGACATGCTCATCGCGCGCGCCGTGCCCGGCGTGTACAAGGCCGTCAAATGGAACTCGCCGTTCTATGGCATCGAAGGCGAGGGTTGGTTCCTCAGCTTCCATTGCTTCACAGCATACATCAAGGTGGCTTTCTTTCGCGGCATGTCGCTGGATCCGGTACCGCAGGGCGAATCCAAAAGCCGTGACACGCGCTACCTCGACATCCATGAGGACGATCCGTTCGACGAGGCGCAGTTCAGCGCCTGGGTGAAGCAGGCCAGCCACTTGCCTGGCGAGCGCATGTGAGCGCGCTATTGTTCATTTTTTGAGGAGAACGGCATGACCGGATCGCAGGAGAGCAAATCCCCCTCCGAACTGATCGACGGCAGGATCACGGAACTCGGCGACTGGCGCGGCGAGATGCTCGGCCGGCTGCGCGCGCTCATCCATCAAGCCGATCCCGATGTGGTCGAGACGTGGAAATGGCGCGGGGTTCCGGTGTGGGAGCATGACGGCATGATCTGTACCGGCGAGACCTACAAGAGCGTCGTCAAGCTGACCTTCGCCAAGGGGGCGGCGCTGCCCGACCCCTCGCGCCTGTTCAATTCCAGCCTCGAAGGCAACACGAGGCGGGCTATTGATTTTCAGAAGGGCGAAGAGGTTGACGAAGGGGCTTTCAAGGCGCTGGTGCGCTCCGCCGTGGCGCTGAACAAGTCGAAGGGTCGAAAGTAATTCTGCTGCGTCATCGCCACTACGCATAAATGTCAACGTCGGCGCCGCCTCTCACTGTCCCACCAGACATCTCCTCCGTAAACGGGGCGAGAGGGGCTGGAGCAACGCCAGCCAGCCACTCCACAAAGCCAGCCGCGTTTACGATCTGGGAAGCTTGATGGTGCTAGACATCTCGGAATGATGGCTGGCCGGGTGGCCGGCCCCGGATGGATTTGCCATGAACAGCCCGATGCGCATGCCGTGGGTGGACACGGCCAAAGGCCTCTCGATCATCCTCGTGGTCATGATGTATTCGGCCTACAACACCGGCGAGTACACGGGCGGTGTCGGCTTCCTGCACTATGTCATCGGCTTCGCGACGCCGTTCCGCATGCCGGAATTCTTCCTGATCTCCGGACTGTTCCTGTCGCAGGTGATCGACCGGCCGTGGCGGCGCTATGTCGACCGGCGCGTCGTCCACTATCTCTATTTCTACGTGCTGTGGGCGATCATCTCGATCGGACTGAAGATCGGCATCTTCAGCCGGGATCCCGGCGGCATGCTGCACGACCTCGCAATGGCCGTCGTCCAGCCCTATGGCGTGCTGTGGTTCATCTACATGCTGGCGGTGTTCGGCCTTGTCGCGAAGCTCTTGCGGCAATTTCGCGTGCCGGCCTGGATCGTCATCCCGGTCGCTGCCGGCCTGCAGATGTGGGCGCCGCATCCAGACAGCTATGCGCTTGAACAATTCGCGGCCTATTTCGTGTTCTTCTATCTCGGTTTCGTGCTGGCACCGTTGGTGTTCCGGCTCGTCGAGTGGACGCAACCCCGCCCGATGCTGGCAGTCGCCGGCCTTGCGTTGTGGGCTGTCGTCAACGGTCTGCTCGTCTATTCGCCGGGCTATGCCATGCAGCCGGTCGGCATGCAGATGGGCCTGGCGGCATGGCCGCCGCTGCATCTCACTCTGGCCGTCGCGGGCGCCGTGGCGCTTTGCGTTCTTGGCGGCTTCCTGTCGCAATTTGCCGCCATGGAATGGCTGCGCTGGCTCGGCGAACATTCGCTGGTCGTCTATGTCGCCTTCACCATCCCGATGTCGCTCTTCCGCGGCGCCGCGCTCGCAAGCGGCCTGCTGACCGACACGGGCATGCTCAGCCTGGCGGTGCTGCTGGTCTCGATCATCAGCCCTGTCGTGCTCTACCTCGTCATCCAGCGCGTCGGCTTCGGCATGTTCCTGTTCGAGCGGCCGGCCTGGGCGCATGTCGACAGCAGCGCGCCGCAAGCGGCATCGAAGACGGCGCTGCCTGCCACCGCCGCCCAATCAAGCCGGACATAGTCGTGAGAGCGGGAAGGCTCGCCTCAGCCGTCCCCGCAGCCACCCTGCCATGCACGCTATCGCCAAAGACCCGCTGCTGAAATGTGTGCATGCCGTGGCCACTCCCATGGGGCGAGGAGCCTCACGGCTTGTCAGCGAAGTCTTAAGGGCTGTTGCGTCATGGTGGTCGCCCGCCAGGAGTTTCTCCATGCCCGATACATCATACACCCCGAAAGGCCCGGCCTCGCAGCCCGGCAAGCGGGTGGGGCAAGGCAGCGCCGACGAACAGCGCCGCGATGCCGCAACCATCGCCAGGCTCAAGGCGGAACTCGCCGCGCAGGCCGCGCTGATCGCCACGCAGCAGGTTTCGCTGGCGCACGGCCGCAAGATCTTCGACCGGGCGTCGGTCGCGGCGCGCATCGGCGTTTGGGAATGCAGCCTGCCCGACGAGCGGCTGACCTGGACCGATGTGATCTATGATCTGTTCGATCTGCCGCGCGGCGCCGCGCTTGATCGAAGCGAAATCATCAAGTGCTATCCGGCGGAGTCGCGCAAGGCGTTGGACAGTTTGCGCAGCCAGGCCATTGCCGAACGCAGCGGTTTTACCCTCGACGCCGAGATCACCACTTTCGCGGGACATAGCCGCTGGATCCGTATCACCGCGAGCGTCGAATGCGAAGCCGGCGTGCCGGTGCGCATCTTCGGCATGAAGCAAGACATCACCGAGGAAAAGATCCTGTCGGACCGGATGCGCTATCTCGCCGAATTCGACGCCATGACCGGGCTTGCCAACCGCGCCCGGTTCCAGGCGCGGCTGGCGCATGCGGACGAAGCACGTCCGCTCGGCGCGCTGCTTTTGATCGACCTCGACGGCTTCAAGGCGGTCAACGACACGTTCGGCCACGTCATCGGCGACGAGTGCCTGAAGGCGGCGGCCGAGCGCCTCGCCGGCGGATGCGGCGAGGCGGAATTGGTGGCGCGTGTCGGCGGCGACGAATTCGCGGTGCTGCTCGGGTCGCATCTCGACCGCGGTGCCGTCTCCGGCGTGGCGCGCGACATCATCGAGGCGATGGGCAGGCCGGTCGCGATCCGCGGCCAGTCGCCGAGGCTCGGCGCCTCGGTCGGGATCGCGTTTGCCGGGGCAGGCTCGCCTTGCGACCTGTTCGCGCAGGCCGACACGGCGCTCTACGCCGCCAAGGCGGCGGGCCGCAACACGTTCCGCATCTTCAAGGCGGAAGCCGGCGCGAAAGGCCGCAGCGCCGCGGCATAACCACTAGGCCTTCCTGGTCTCGAGTCGCTGGATCGTTGCTTCGATCCATGCGGCGACCGCTGCGATGCGGGCGAGGTGGCGCAGATCGGGATGTGTCAGCAGCCACAATTCGCGCGCCGGGAATGGATGGCCGTCCTGCGGCATGCGTGTTAGCCCGGCGATGTGATCGGCGGCAATGCAGGGCAGCAGCGAGCGGCCAAGGCCGGCGAGGATCGCTTGCACCAGCGGTTCGGCATCGTTGACGACAAGCGGGGCATGGCCATCCTTGCGGGCGACGCCGGCGATCCAGCGCGCCTGCGGCAGATGTGCCATGCCGTCCTCGTAGGTCAGCCAGGGCAGGTCAATGCTCTGGCCGGGCAAGTCGGGCGCCGAGCGATTGCTCGCCGCGTAGGCGGCATAGGCGAGCGTGCCGATGCGCCTGGCGATGATCCGGCCGCCGGTCTCCGCGCCTGGCCGGGCGAGCCGCAGCGCAATGTCCGCCTCGCGACGGGTCAGGCTGACGTCGTGCGGGTCGGCGACCAGTTCCAGCCGCAATCCCGGATGGCGGGCGACAAGGTCGGGAACAGCGGGGATCAGCACCCGGTTGATCAGGATGGGCACGGCGGTGAGCCGCACCGTGCCGCTGATCTCGCCGTCGGCGCCCTTGACCGCCAGCGCCAGCCCGCCGATCTCGGCCTCGATGGTTTCGGCCCGGCTGGCCGCGACCTCGCCGGCCTGCGTCGGCCGCATTTCGCCTTCGGCGCCGCGTTCGAACAGGCGCGCGCCGAGCGCCCGCTCTATCGCCCGCAGGCGCCGCGCCACCGTCGTCGGATCCAGCCCGAGTCGGCGACCGGCGGCGGCGAAGGACCCTTCACGGGTTAGCGCCAGCACGTAGCGCAGGTCATTCCAGTCGATGTCGTGCATTTTTGCAGCTCTGTACGGCGATGTTTCAGCATGAAGCTGCGAGAATGCTGCGTTAAGGTCGCTGTGTCCATCATCGGAGAGAGACGACGTGATCCTCGCCCACGATTTTCGGCGCACAATGAAGTACCCAGCCTGCGGCTGCGATCGGATATGAGCATGGCCGATCTGTCTGTCCCAGGCCACTCAGGCGGCGCGGTGCTGTTCCTGCTGGCGGTGGCTTTAATCGCCGGCTTCGCGCGCGGCTTTTCCGGCTTCGGCGCGGCGCTGATCTTCATGCCGCTGGCAAGCTCGATTATCGGGCCGAAATCGACGGCGCCGCTGCTCTTGATCATCGACGCGGTCGCCGCCCTTGGCCTGCTGCCGCGCGGCTGGCTGCTGGCTGACCGGCCGAGCGTCGGCACGATGACGCTCGGCGCTCTGCTCGGCGTGCCGCTCGGCACCTATGCGCTGACGCGGATGGACCCGCTGGCGCTGCGCTGGTGCATCGTGGCCCTGGTGGTGCTGCTGCTTGGCCTGTTGATGTCGGGCTGGCGCTATCATGGCCGTCTTGCGACACCGCTGACGGTCGGCGTCGGCGGGCTCGCCGGCTTCTTCTCGGGCGCAGCCCAGGTCGGCGGTCCGCCGGTCGTGGCCTATTGGCTGGGCGGGGGCGGCAATGGCGAGATCGTGCGCGCCAACATCATCTTGTATTTCGCCCTGTTGAGCGCGCTGACCGCGGCCAGCTATCTCGCCGGAGGACTGATCACGCTGCCCGTCCTTGCCCTGGCGCTGGTGACAGGCCCGTTTTATGGATTTGGCCTCTATCTCGGCTCGCATCTGTTCGGCCGCACGAGCGAGCGCGGTTATCGCTGGGCCTGTTACGGGCTTATCGCCATGGCTTCGATCGTCAGCCTTCCCGTGCTGGATTCCATCCTCGGCCGGTGAGCGGCTCCGCTCCCGAAAAGTGGTTCATGACGATGCGGGGAGGCATTTTGCAACGTGCCAACAGAACGCGCTCCGCGCTTAACTTTTCCGCAAGCATTTGCCGGTTAGGTCGACCGCGATGGCCTCGTGGCGGAGCGGCGACGCTGGAGACTGCAAATCTCTGAAGCCTCGGTTCGATCCCGAGGCGAGGCCTCCAAAAATCACTTAGAAGAGACCCTGCGCCGGACCTTATCGCGGCCGATTTGCGCGTTCCGGCCGTGAAGGCGAGGGGCGAGCTTAAAACCATTTATTTGAATTTGGCATGCAGGGCGCTCGCCAAAAGAGTGCTATGGCAAGGGGGCGGGCATGCTTGCTCCGATTTTCCCCGACATTCGAGGTCATTTTCGTGCGTGAACCGTCGCTGCTGCCCGTCTTTGGAAAACTTGGCACCAAGCCACCCGTCGTCGTCAAGGCGGCGCCGGCCGCTTCGGCAGGCATCGTGTCGCGCTTGCGCGAGGCTGTCGCCACGCATGGCGGGATGGCGCTGAAGCTGTCGGTGATTGCCTGGACGATGCTGGTCCTGGGCGCGGTGTTTTTCATGATGCAGGGATGAGCAGAATGGCAAATCGATACGCGCTGCGCATGGACTTGCCCCAGAGCTGGGCCATCATCGATGTCTTCACCGGCCAGCCGGTCGAGGTCAGGCAAAGAGTAATGGTCGGTATGAACCCGCGCGACGCCAACGTCATGCTCGATCAGATGAATGTCCGCGACATCAAGCGCCGGGAGAGGGCGGAGCGCAAGGATTGAACGCTCCGGCCGCCGGCTCAAAGGGCGGACCAAAACCCCGCCCAAACAAAACCAGAGGATTCCCGTGAGAGCGAGCCTGAGGCAAAAGATACTGGCGGTCTGCGACCGCAAGATCTCCGAGAAAGGGCCCGCCGTCGGCGTGTCGTTCTACGCGTTTTTCGCCAACAGGAACGATGACCCCGAACTGCTGATGGAAGCAGCGGAATGGTGGATCAGAACCCACCGCCTCGACCATTTCGAAAAGGCCGAGAAGATACGGAAGATGGTCGAGGACATGGACTCTTAGTCTTCGTTTCCATGCATGTCGTTGTCTCAAAACCGAGACCACTCCTGAGCGACATGCACGTAGGCTGATCAGCCGAAGTCGGCGGCCGTCAGCACATACATGCTCTTGCGGGTGCGGTCATAGGCCTTGGCCGCCACGTCGCGGATGGCGCTGCTCTCGGTGTCGAACGTAGCGAGGTAGCCGGCCTCGTTGGCCGCGGTCGCCGGCTGCATCCGGGTCATGGCGTCGGCGGCGACGGAAAAGGAAATCTGGAACATGCCGTCATGGCCGACGAAACGGATGCGTTTGCCGGCTTCGTCATAGCTGCGGCTGCGGTTGGGGAAGGTGAGGCTCATGTCTTGACCTCCGTTGCGGCGGCCTTCTTGGTCGCCCGCTTCTTCTTCGGCGTCGGGTTCAGGGCTTCGGCGACCCGGTCGGCTTCTTCCTTGGCCAGTCGCAAAATCCTGAGCTTGGCCGTCTTGATCTCCCTGGCCTTCGCCTCGGACATATACTCGGCGGTTGCCTTGTTGCGCTCGGCCGTCTTCTTCTGCTTGTCGACAAAGCGAGCTTCAGCTTTTTCCATGATCGTCTGATTGCCGTCGGCCATCGAACAAATCTCCCTTGGGTTTGAAATCGTGAAAATGAACTTGTCCGATAAATAGGCACTCGACCGGCAAAATTCAATTTTTTGAATTATTTGGCGCCTTGCCGATATCACGAAATGCCGGGCCGAAATAATACTTTTATATATTTAACCGGCACCCCGAATAATTTTTGGCACTCCTATCTATCGAGTGCCAATGCGCCTATATGATGGGAATGGGCCGCCTATGCTGGCCCCAGAAGGAAGTTTTCATGAAGTTTCGGCCACTCCACGACCGCGTCGTCATCCGGCGCGCCGAAGGCGACACCAAATCCAAGGGCGGCATCATCATTCCCGACAATGCCAAGGAAAAGCCACAGGAAGGCGAAGTCATCGCTGTCGGCCCCGGCGCCCGCGACGAAAACGGCGCGCTTGTTCCGCTCGACGTGAAGGCAGGCGACCTGATCCTGTTCGGCAAATGGTCGGGCACCGAAGTCAAGATCGACGGCGAGGACCTTCTGATCATGAAGGAAGCCGACATTATGGGCGTCATCGACAAGAGCGAGACGGCCACCGAGAAAACCGGTGCCGCCAAGACCGTGCCCGCGAAGACCGTGGCCGCCAAGAAAGCCGCCTGATCAGTGCATCGCGTGTCCTTCGGGACGCTGCAAGACTTAAGCGACGACAGCGCTGCGCGTACCGCGCGGCGACTGATCCACTCCAAATACGAACTGGATAACAACAATGTCTGCCAAGGAAATCAAATTCTCAACCGACGCGCGTGACCGCATGCTGCGCGGCGTCGAGATTCTCACCAATGCGGTGAAGGTCACGCTCGGCCCCAAGGGCCGCAACGTCATCATCGACAAGGCCTATGGCGCGCCGCGCATCACCAAGGACGGCGTCACCGTCGCCAAGGAGATCGAGCTCGCCGACAAGTTCGAGAACATGGGCGCGCAGATGGTGCGCGAAGTGGCCTCGAAGACCAACGACCTTGCCGGTGACGGCACCACCACGGCAACCGTGCTGGCCGCCTCGATCCTGCGCGAAGGCGCCAAGCTCGTTGCCGCCGGCATGAACCCGATGGACTTGAAGCGCGGCATCGACCAGGCGGTTGCCGCCGTCGTCGGGGAAATCAAGTCGAAGGCCAAGAAGGTCAAGTCGTCGGCCGAGATCGCTCAGGTCGGCACCATCGCCGCCAATGGCGACGCGACCGTCGGCGAGATGATCGCCAAGGCGATGGACAAGGTCGGCAATGACGGCGTCATCACCGTCGAGGAAGCCAAGACCGCCGAAACCGAACTCGACGTCGTCGAGGGCATGCAGTTCGACCGCGGCTATCTCTCGCCGTATTTCGTCACCAATGCCGACAAGATGCGCGTCGAACTGGAAGAGCCCTATATTCTCATCCACGAAAAGAAGCTCGGCAATCTGCAGGCGATGCTGCCGATCCTCGAAGCGGTGGTGCAGAGCGGCAGGCCGCTGCTGATCATTTCGGAAGACGTCGAAGGCGAGGCGCTCGCCACGCTGGTCGTCAACAAGCTGCGCGGCGGCCTCAAGGTCGCTGCCGTCAAGGCGCCGGGCTTCGGCGATCGCCGCAAGGCAATGCTGGAAGACATCGCGGTGCTGACCGCAGGCCAGATGATATCAGAGGATCTCGGCATCAAGCTCGAGAACGTCACCATCGAGATGCTCGGCCGCGCCAAGCGCGTGCTGATCGAGAAGGACACCACGACGATCATCGACGGCGCCGGCACCAAGGCGACGATCCAGGCGCGCGTCGCCCAGATCAAGGGCCAGATCGAGGAGACCACCTCCGACTACGACAAGGAAAAGCTGCAGGAGCGGCTGGCCAAGCTGTCGGGCGGCGTTGCTGTGATCCGCGTCGGCGGCGTCACCGAGTCGGAAGTCAAGGAAAAGAAGGACCGCATCGACGACGCGCTGAACGCGACGCGCGCGGCGGTCGAAGAAGGCATCGTGCCCGGCGGCGGCGTGGCATTGCTGCGTGCCCGGTCGGCGCTTGCCGGCCTGACCGGCGCCAATGACGATGTGACGGCAGGCATCTCGATCGTGCTGCGCGCGCTCGAGGCGCCGATCCGCCAGATCGCCGAGAATTCCGGCGTCGAAGGCTCGATCGTCGTCGGCAAGCTCACCGACAGCAAGGATCACAATCAGGGCTTTGACGCCCAGAACGAGACCTATGTCGACATGATCAAGGCCGGTATCGTCGATCCGGCGAAAGTGGTGCGCACCGCGCTGCAGGATGCCGGCTCGATCGCGGCCTTGCTGATCACCGCCGAAGCCATGATCACCGACATTCCGGCCAAGGATGCCGCACCGGCGGGTGGTGGCGGCGGCGCCATGGGCGGCTACTAAGGATTCAGCCGGCTGCAAAGGCGGCTTCATGGAAGCCGCCCTTCGACCTGACCTGAATCTCGACAAGTCGGCTCTTCTCTGAGCCGGGAAGACTACCGCCGGGGGATTCTCTCCCGGCGCGCAGGCCTCTAGCCCAGGAGATCGATCCATGATCGTGTTCGCGCAGAAGCCACAGACGGTCGTCACGACCGAAACCACCGAGGAAAGCCGCTTCGACCGCATCCGCAGGATTGCCGCCGACAAGCACAAGAAATCCGATTCCGACACGGCAACGCCACAAAAGGGCGAACCCAAGCGCCCGATGTAAGCGTCGCGGTGGCGGGGCCGCTACGTTCCGCTCAACCTCAACACCACGTCGCGGGTGAGCGGCGCGAGTTCGATGCCGTTGGCTGATCCCGGGGCGAGCCAGATCATCTCCTCGATCTCGGCGCCCGGTATCGGCTGGCTCTCGATCGAGACCGCGAACAGCTCCGCCTCGACCGTGCTGTCCGGTTCATTGGCGGCCTTGGCGCGGAACAGGCCGAGCGGCACGGCCGTGGCGGGGTCGATCACCAGGCCAAGCTCCTCGCCCAATTCGCGCACCAGCGCATCGACCGGCGCCTCATGCGGCTCGATCTTGCCACCGGGCTGCATGAAGGCGCTGGTGGCGCGCTTGCGCACCAGAAGCAGCCTGCCAGAAGCATCCGCGATGATGGCGGCGGCAATCCTGATCTTGCGGCTTTCGCCGGGGGTGGGATTCACGCTAATGTCGTCCGGTGGTCGTTTGGTGCAGAGAGCTTGCGGAAACGGAACCGCGATTCTCAGTTCGGAGACAAGCCATGTTTGCGGCCAAGGCCATCGACACCACGGACAAGGCCGCGTTCTACCGCGACCTCGCCGCTCAACTGAAGGCGCTGCTCGAAGGCGAAAGCGACTCGATCGCCAATGCCGCCAACACCGCGGCGCTGATCTTCCAGATGGTGCCCGACCTTAACTGGGCGGGCTTCTATTTCCTGGCCTCGGACGAGGAACTGGTGCTCGGGCCCTTCCAGGGCAAGCCGGCCTGCGTGCGCATCGCGGTCGGCAAGGGTGTGTGCGGAACGGCGGTCGAACTCGGCACCTCCATGCTGATCAAGGACGTGCACGATTTCCCCGGCCACATTGCCTGTGACGCGGATTCACGCTCGGAACTGGTCGTGCTGCTCGAAGACGATGAAGGCGTCTTCGGCGTGCTCGATCTCGACAGCCCGCTGCCCGGAAGGTTCGATCAGGCCGACCAGGCGGGTATCGAGAAGCTGGCAGCGATCTATGCGGCTGCGAGTTCGTTCGAGGATTGATCAGCCTACAAACTTCACCAGCATCAGGCTGAATCCGCCGATGAACAGGAAGGCCGAGAAGGCCAGCGCCAGCGGACGCAGGCCGCGCGAGCGCAGTTGCGAGATGTCGGCCTGCAGGCCCATGGCGGCGAGCCCCATGGTCAGCATGATGGTGGTGGCGAGCACTATTGCCGACTTCACTTCGGCGGGCACGGTGACCAGGCTGTTCAGTGCCACGACGGCGACGAAGGCGGCGACGAACCATGGCATGGGCGGGCGCGCCCCGGATTGATCGCCTGACTGGCCGCTGCTCGTCTTGCCGCGCGCCATCAGGCCGAGCGCGATGACCATCGGCGCCAGCATGGCGACGCGGGTGAGCTTGGCCACGGTGGCGATTTCGCCGGACTGGGTGCCGTTCTGGAAGCCGGCGCCGATGACCTGCGCCACCTCATGGATGGACGCGCCGGCCCACAGGCCGAAAGCGTGCTGGTCGAGGCCGAGCAGCGGCGCCAAGAGCGGGAAGCCGAGCATGGCGACGGTGCCGAACAGCGTGATCGAGGCGACGGCGTAGGTCACGTCCTCGTCGCGCGCATCGGTGACGATGTTGGTTGCGACGATGGCCGAGGCGCCGCAGATCGAGGTGCCGGCGGCGATCAGTTGCGCCAGCTTCCGGTCGACGCCGATCAGCCGGCCGAGCGTGATGGTGAAGAGGAAGGTGGCGCCAAGCGTGGCCGCCACGATGCCGACGCCGCCGGCGCCGATCGAAACGACCTGGCCGAGCGTCAGCTGGAAGCCGAGAAGCACGATGGCGAAGCGCAGCAGGCGCTTTTGCGAGAAGGCGATACCGGCCCTGGCGTGGGCAGGTGTGCCGAGCACGTTGGAATAGATCATGCCGGCAACGACGGCCAGGATCATCGGGCTGAACAGGGCAAAGCCGGAGACATCGTGCGCCGAGAAGGCGACCGCCGTGATCATTGCCACCAGCACGATGCCGGGGATGATGCCGTTCCACATCGAATCGAGGCGCTTGCGGCCGGCGGCCAGATCGGCAGGCATCAGGCTTTTCGGAATATCGTTCGCGATGCGGGCGGCGGAAGACAATGCAATTCTCCAGGCGGGTATGCCGGAGGAATGCCATTTCATATTCGATCTTTCCAACGAATTGTTATGGTTAGAATGATCGATTTTTACGAACGGTCGTCCGGCTACAACAATTCCTGCCACCGACGCGCGCCATGAATCACGCGCACGATCTCGGCACCGTCGTCGATCTGGCGATAGAGGATCAGTTAGTTTCCCGCAGGGAATGTGCGCAAGCCCGCTCGCACGTCCGGCCGGGCAACACCCATTCCCGGCATTTCGGCGATGCGCTGGCAATGGGCATGGATTTCGTCATACCAGCGCAGTGCCGCCGAGGGACTATCCTCGGCGATATAGAGCGCGATGGCTTCGATATCCGCTTCGGCTTCCGGCCGTAGGCGCAGTGTCATCGCGACGTGCGCTCGGCGATCCTGGCATCGAGCTTGCTTTTGATCCGAGCGAAGGCTTCGCCACCGTCGACGGCGTTACCGCTTGCCATACCTTCATCCCAAAGCCGGCCCAATTCGTCGACAGCCTGATCACGCTGCATCCGGCGAAATTTCCATTCGCGCAGCGCCTCACGCATGACTTCGCTCGCCGAGGCGTATTCGCCCGCCGCAACGACCTCCCGCATCATGCTTGCCATTTCAGGGGTGAGGGCAACGCTCACTTTCTCGACATTGGCCATCTGTGTCTTCTCCTGCGACACAAGGTAGGCAAGTTACCACCAGCTGCAAGGAGGAGACATTCATCGCACCCGAAATCAAATCTGCGCTTCGATCGCCGCCTTGTCGATGACCGACCACACGTTCCTGATCCGGTCATCCAGATACTCATAAAACACGTTCTCGCTGAACGAGACCTTTTTGCCGTTGATGGGCAAGCCGAAAAAGGTCCCCTTCGGCGTGCAGTTGAACTGAAGGCGGCTAGCGATGAAGGGTGGCTCGGCAATCAGCAGCTGGACGTCGAAATAGAGGTCCGGAATTTCCCGGAAATCCCGTTCCAGCATGGCGCGGTAGCCTGACAGGCCGACCCGGTCGCCATTATAGTGCACCTCGTCATGGACGAAGCGATGCAGCCTTTGCCAATCCTGGTTGTTGAGGCAGTCGATATAGCCTCGATAGAGGTCGGTTTGGGTCACGGCAACGGCTCCGGGTTCGTCAGATCCGGCAGGAAGATAGAACGACCGTGGGGACAGTCCAGATGGAGCGCTTCGGATTTCGAATTTGCCCGTCACCTTCCCCGGACGCTGGCGCTGCCGACCTTGGCAATTGAGTGGTCGCCGCCATACGTTCGGCCGGCCTTGACAGTCGTACGCTTCCTGTTCCAGCTTGGCCCCCATGTTCGCCCTCGCGCCCACCAACACCCAGCGACGCCGCCGCCCAGCACGGAGCGGCAAGCTGAATGCGCGACGACAAAACCCGGCACAATAAATCCGGTTCGTTCGTTTCCAGCCCCGCCCGCGACAACGCCGGCGGGGTTTTTCATGTCTGGAGTCTTGTGATGACGAATAATTCCATCCGGTTTCGGCCGGCCGAGCCCGCTGACGCTGCCGCGATCAGGGACATCGTGCGATCAGCCTATGCCAAATGGGTGCCGGTGATCGGCCGCGAGCCGCTGCCCATGCGCGCCGATTACGACAAGGCCGTTGCCGAGCATCCGTTCGATCTTGCAATCGCGGACGGCCGCGTCGTCGGCATGATCGAAACCGTGCTGGCCGACGACCACCTGTGGATCGAGAATGTCTGCGTGGCGCCACGGGCGCAGGGCAGGGGCATCGGCCGGCTGTTGCTGGAGCGGGCCGAACGGAAGGCGCTCGAAGCCGGTCGCCCGGAGCTGCGTCTGCTGACCAATGGTGCTTTCGCCGCCAATGTGTCGTTGTACAAATGGCACGGCTATGTGATCGACCGGGAGGAGCCATTCATGGGCGGCATGACGGTCTATATGAGCAAGAAATTGATACGATAGCGGCGATCGGAAGAACGAGACCGACAATGGCTGCCAGGATCAAATTGAAGCAACTTCCCGGGCTTTACGTGATCTCGCGGCTCGAGGCGGGCGACGGCATTCCCGCTTGGGCGGACGGACCGGGCTTCGTCAGCATCACCAGGACCGACGACGAGCTCTCGGTCGTCTGCCTGCAAGATCGCGTTCCGGATAGTGTCAGGCAGGACGGAGAATGGGTCGCCATCAAATTGCAGGGGCCCTTTGCTTTCGACGAAACCGGCATCGTGTTGTCGGTCATCCGGCCGCTGTCGGAAAACGGGCTGGGCATCTTCGTGGTATCCACCTTCGACGGCGATCATCTGCTGGTGAAAGCGGCGGATCAGGAAGCGGCGAGAAGGCTGTTGGGCGAGGCGGGACATACGCTGCTGTAATTCATCCCGACCTCTGCCATCGAAAACGGTCAGGTCCGCTGCGCCAAAGCGTCTGGCTCAATCACTGGCGTGCTGGCTCAACCGCTTCGGGGGTTGCGTTTGACAGCGGCGTTTGTGCATCGTTATTTCTAGCTGGATATCACGGCCGGAACGGCCCTGCGGCACCCCCAAGGAGAAAACCATGTCACACAATCTGCAGTTCTATATCGACGGCGCGTGGGTCGATCCTGTCGTGCCCAAGACGCTCGATGTCATCGATCCCTCGAACGAGGATGCCTTCGCGCAGATCTCGCTCGGCTCCAAGGCCGATGTCGACAAGGCGGTGGCCGCCGCCAAGCGCGCCTTCAATACATTCGGCTTCACCTCGGTCGAAGAGCGGCTCGACATCCTGAACCGCGTCATCGAGGTCTACAAGAAGCGCTCCAAGGACCTGGCGCTCGCCGTATCGCGCGAGATGGGCGCGCCGCGCCAGATGGCGCTCGACAGCCAGGTTGGCGTTGGCCTTGCACATCTGCAGAAGATGGCCGAGACGCTGAAGACCTTCCAGTTTCGCCACGTCAAGGGCAGCGCGCTGATCGTCAAGGAGCCTATCGGCGTCGTCGGCCTGATCACGCCGTGGAACTGGCCGCTGAACCAGATCACCTGCAAGGTCGGCCCCGCGCTCGCCGCAGGCTGCACCATGGTGCTGAAGCCGTCCGAAATCGCGCCGCTCGACGCCATCATCTTCGCCGAGATCATCGACGAGGCGGGCGTGCCGAAGGGCGTGTTCAACCTCGTCAACGGCGATGGCCCTGGCGTTGGCCAGGCACTGTCCAGCCACCCCGACGTGGACATGATGTCGTTCACCGGTTCGACCCGGGCCGGCATATTGGTGGCCAAGGCCGCCGCCGACACGGTCAAGCGCGTGCACCAGGAGCTTGGCGGCAAGTCGGCCAACATCCTGTTTCCGGATGTCGACCTCGCCACCGCGGTCACCAAGGGCGTCGCCGGCTGCTTCGGCAACAGCGGCCAGTCCTGCAACGCGCCGACCCGCATGTTCGTGCCGCGCGAGCGTCACGACGAGGCGGCGGGCTATGCCAAGGCGGCAGCCGAAAAGTTCGTGGTCGGCCCGGCCGACGGCGCCAACACCAAGCTTGGCCCTGTCGTCAGCCAGGTCCAGTTCGACAAGATCCAGGACCTGATCCAGAGCGGCATCGACGAGGGCGCGACGCTGGTCGCCGGCGGCCCCGGCCGCCCGGCCGAACTCAACCGCGGCTACTATATCAGGCCGACCGTGTTCGCCGACGTCACCCACGACATGCGCATCGCGCGCGAAGAGATCTTCGGCCCGGTGCTGGCGATCCTGCCCTATGACACGGTCGAACAGGCGGTCGAGCAGGCCAACGACACCGTCTACGGCCTTGCCTCCTACATCCAGGCCAAGGACATCCAGAAGGCCCGCGACGTGGCGGCGCGCATGCGTTCCGGCAACGTCTACATCAACTACCCGACCTGGGACGCCGGCCTGCCCTTCGGCGGCTACAAGCAGTCGGGCAATGGCCGCGAATACGCCGAATACGGACTTGAGGATTTCCTCGAGATCAAGGGCATCGCGGGGTACGAGGCGGCGGAATAACGCCGAGCCAGCGCGCCGCTTATGCGGCGCGCTGACCTTCCTACATGGTGCGGTGGAGTTGATTGCCGTGGCAATTTAGGTTCTCGTCACGCGTTCGAAACGAAGCGATTGCGTGGCGTATCTCTCTCTTCTTCTTGCCAATTGGCAAATGCATGCTATATCTCTGCCAATAGCAGGGTGAGCAACATGCAGCTTCAGTCCATCGTCACAACGCCGGCCACGGTCGGCAGCGCCATCTCGGATGAGGAGGCGGGCGCCCTGGCGCGCACCACGGTCAATCTGTTCAAAGCGTGGAACCTGACCGATCTGGAGGCCTGCATCCTGCTCGGCGGGATGTCCGCACGCACCTGGGCACGCTGGAAGGAAGGCGGCATCGGGCGGATCGACCGCGACCTGCGCACCCGCATGGCGCATCTGATGGGCATCCACAAAGGCTTGCGCTATCTCTTCACCGAGCCGGCGCGCGGTTATGCCTGGATCCGAAAGCCCAATGCCACTTTCGGCGGCCAGTCGGCGCTCGACCTGATGCTGCGCGGCGAAATCTCCGACCTTGCCGCCATGCGCGAATGGCTCGATGCGGAGCGTGGTGCATGGTGAGTGGGTTCGCGGTCCGGCGCCGCGTCCACTGGCACCAGACTTTTCGCATCATCCGCTCCATCCATCCGCCGATCGACCTGTTCGAGGACATTGCCGATCCGCGCGATTGGGAGGCGCTGGCGTCCGTCGAGGAGAAGACCAACCCGCGCATCCGGCTGGAGATCGGCGACCTCGGCAAGGTGGCGGCGGCCAGGCGGGTGTCCGGTCCCGGCGCCAGCTTCGTCATGGCGCCCTTCGTGCATTGTTCGACGCTGCGGCCGGGCCGCTTCTCCGATGGCAGCTATGGCCTCTATTATGCCGGCGACAGCGAGGATGTGGCGCTGGCCGAAACCATCCACCATCACCAGAATTTCATGCGCGCCACCAAGGAGGATCCGGGCTGGACGGCTGACTTTCGCGTGCTGATCGGCAGCGTCGACCGCGACCTCGATGACGTCAACGCCGTGCCCGGCGTGCTCGACCCGGACGATTACACCGCCTCGCAGGCGGAAGGGCAGGCGCTGCGGGCGCAAGGCAGCGACGGGCTGGTGTGGAACAGCGTGCGCATGCCGGACGGGCAATGCATCGGCATTTTCTGGCCCGACGTCATTCCGGTCCCGGTGCAGGGCCGGCACTACAGCTACCACTGGGATGGCAAGCGTGTGGATTTCGTGCGCCAGCACGATACGGGCAAGGTGCTGGCGGTCACCTGATGGGATGGCGGCGCGTTCGCCGCGGCGGCCGGCGCCCGGCGGCGCCATTTCCGGTTTCGTGCCCTGGCCGGAGATCAACATGCTGTGATTGCAGCAAATAATGGCATGGATTTCCTGCCATATCGCCTCCACCCGATCTATATATCGGTGGAGATCGATGCGAGGTGAAGATGGACCGCGACATCATATTGAAGGCGCTGGCGCATCCGGTTCGACGCGATGTCCTGGCGTGGCTGAAGGAGCCTGAAAAGCACTTCACCGCGCAGGAGCATCCGCTCGAAATGGGCGTCTGCGCCAGCCAGTTCGAACGTTGCGGCCTGGCGCAGTCCACCGTGTCGGCGCATCTGGCGACGCTTGCGTCGGCCGGCCTCGTCACCACGCGGCGGGTCGGCCAATGGGTGTTCTACAAGCGCAACGAAGAAACCATCGCCGCCTTTCAGGCCGCCTTGTCCGATCTCTGACGATCCTCCCCGCTTCCTCCCCGAATGCATGAAAGGCATTTCTCATGGCTACCCTTTTTGATCCCCTGCGGGTCGGCGACCTGGCGCTGGCGAACCGCATCGTCATGGCGCCGCTGACGCGCAATCGCTCGCCCAATGCGGTGCCCGGCGACCTGTCGGTGACCTACTACAGCCAGCGCGCCACGGCCGGCCTGATCGTGACGGAGGCCACCGCCATCAGCCATCAGGGCCAGGGGTACGCCGACGTGCCCGGCCTCTATGGCGCGGATCAGCTTGCCGGCTGGAAGCGCGTCACCGATGCCGTCCATAGAGCCGGCGGCAAGATCGTGGTCCAGCTCTGGCATGTGGGACGCATCTCGCACACCGCGTTGCAGCCCGGCGGCGGCAAACCGGTGGCGCCGTCCGCGATCAGGGCGAACTCCAAGACTTTCCTGGTCAAGCCCGATGGCAGCGGTGAGTTCGTCGAGACCTCCGAGCCGCGCGCGCTCGATGCGGCCGAACTCCCCGGCATCGTCGATGATTTTCGCCGCGCCGCCAAGGCGGCGATCGAGGTGGCGGGTTTTGACGGCGTCGAGATTCATGGCGCCAATGGCTATCTCATCGACCAGTTCCTGCGCTCCGGCACCAACCATCGCACCGATGACTATGGCGGCTCCATCGAGAACCGGACGCGCTTCCTGTTCGAGGTGGTCGACGCGGTAACGGGCGCTGTCGGTGCCGGCAGGACCGGGATCAGGCTGTCGCCGGTGACGCCCGCCAACGACACTTCGGATGCTGATCCGCAGCCGCTTTTCAACCACGCGGTGGCAGGCCTGGGCGGCCGCGGCCTGGCCTATGTCCATATCGTCGAAGGCGCGACCGGCGGCGCGCGCGATTTCAGCCAGGGCGACAAGCCGTTCGACTACGCAGAACTCAAGGCCAGCTATCGCAAGGCCGGCGGCACGGGCGCTTGGCTGGTGAACAATGGCTACGACAAGGAGTTGGCCGAAAAGGCTGTCGCCGACGGCTATGCCGACCTTGTCGCGTTCGGCAAGCTGTTCATCGCCAATCCCGACCTCGTCAGCCGGCTGAAGCGCAATGCCGACTTGAACACCCCGGACAAGGCGACGTTCTATGGCGGTGATGCCAAGGGCTATACGGACTATCCGACGGCGGCCTGAGCCGCCCATCCCAATGGCCTTTCGCCGGCCCACAACAGAAGAGTAGCGGCTCCCCATGCGGGGAGCCGCTCCGCCATCGCGCCGATGCGCGGCCGGATTGACATTCGGCCGAGAGGCACGGGCATTGAACTGGGCCTGGCTTGACCGGATTTCTTTTTTTACGGTGACTTGCGGCGATAGAGAATTTGCCTGATCAAGTCGACATCGTGCCCTGTCGCATTCGCCCAGAGAAGCGCGGTTGACCCTTGTGACGAAAGGGAGCAATGGCAGACAACCTCGTTGGCGACTGGAAAGTCCGCCGCACCATGATCGATTTCCTGGCCGGCGCGACCCACCGCTTCGCCGGCGACGCCGTGGTCACGGAAGATGCCTTCACCGAGCATGGAACCATGCGGATCGGATCCCAAGAAATGCCGGCAAGCCGGCGCTACCGGCTCGAGCAGCTCGACCATTCGACGCGCATTCTGCACGCCGATGGCCGCGACTTCATCGAGCTTGGGCCGGAGGCGGCGCAGACCGTCCGCCATCTCTGCGGCGCCGATCTCTATGTCGGGCGTTTCTTCTTTCGCGGACGGGACGAATGGGTGGAGGTCTGGCGGGTCAAAGGGCCGCGCAAGAACTATGCGAGCCTTGGGCGGTTCTTTCGCATCGACAACACCGGTCCATAGTCCTCAGGCCAGCGCCGCCGCCAGCAGTTTCGCTTGCGGTGTCAGTTGGTCGAAGCCGCGGGCGCAGAGATTGAGCTGGCGCGTCGCCCAGTCGTCGGTCAGCCGCAGGCTGCGTAGCCGGCGGGCCGAACGGCGCGCGGCGCTTTCCGGCACGATGGCGATGCCGGCGCCTTGCGCGACCAGCCGGCAGACATTGTCGAGGCCGGGCACGCGGATGCGAATATGCAGGTGGCCGCCAAGACGAGCGGCCTGGCGGGTGATGTGCTCCTGCAGCGCGTGGCCGAGGCCGAGGCCGACAAAGGATTCGCCCAGGATGCCGGCGAGGCTGACGGCATGCAGGCTGGGGAGGCCGGGCCAGTCGCGCGCGGCGATCACCATCAGCCGGTCGATGAAGAACGGTTTCTGCTCGAGATGCGACAGGCCGGCCCATGTCGCGGCGATGCCGAGATCGGCCGCACCGCTGGCCACCGCCTCGACGATCTCATGGCTGGGGCGTTCATCGAGATCGACGTCGATGCCGGAATGCGCCACCAGGAAGGCCGGCAGGATGTCGCGCAGCAGCTCGGCCGTGGCGGCGGTGTTGGCCATCAGCCGCACGCGCGCCCGCAGGCCGCCGGCATAGACGCCGAGGTCGCCGGCCATCGCCTCGATCTGGTTCTGCACGGCGCGCGCATGATGCAGCAACGCCTGGCCGGCCGCCGTCGGCACCACGCCACGGCGGCGGCGCTCCAAAAGCGGCGCGCCGAGCCGCTCCTCCATGCCCTTGATGCGGGCACTCGCCGAAGCCAGCGCCAGCCCGGCGAGTTCGGCGCCATGGGTGATGCTGCCGCGCTCGGCCACCAGCAGGAACAGCCGGAGATCGGTGAGGTCGAAGCGCATCCTTTTGTTCCCTGCAAAACAGTCTGGCGGTTCGGAAAGCCGGCTGACCCCGACGATCAGCCTTCGCCACAGCCGAAGGCTGGCAGCGCAACTTCCACATTGTGCGCGGTCCATATGTCAGTCAAATCATTCGCCATGGAGATGTGCGATGAGTGACGAGACCTCAGGCCGGCAGCCGCGATGCCGCGCCAAGACCCGGCCTTGATGCCGACGCGACGGACATGCTGCCGCATGACTGATCCCGTGGAGACGGTGCGGCCGTGCTGAGCGCCGACGTCATCGCGTGGATCGCCGCCGTCTTCCTCGCCGCCGGCTTCGTCAAGGGCGTTGTCGGCATGGGGCTGCCGACCGTGGCGATGGGGCTGCTGGCGGTAACCATGCCGCCGGCCGAGGCCGCCGCCCTGCTGTTGATTCCGTCGCTGGTCACCAATCTGTGGCAGTTGTTCACCGGCCCTTCCTTCGGCGGGCTCATCAGGCGGCTGTGGACGATGATGGCCGGTATCGTGCTTGGCACTGTCGCCGGGGCGGGGGTGCTCACCGGCGCGCATTCGGGCGCTGCCTCGGCAGGGCTCGGCGCGGCGCTGATGCTCTATGCCCTGCTCGGCCTGTTCAAGTTCGGCGTCACTGCGCCGGCGCGCCACGAGGCCTTGATGTCACCGCTGATCGGCGTGGCGACAGGGCTGGTCACCGGCGCCACCGGCGTCTTCGTCATTCCGGCGGTGCCCTATCTGCAATCGCTGCGGCTGGAGAAGGAAGACCTGATCCAGGCGCTCGGCCTGTCCTTCACCATATCGACGGTTGCGCTTGCCATCGGCTTGCTCCGGACAGGCGCCCTGGCGTCGCCGGCGACGCAACTGACGGGCTCGGTCCTGACGCTGGCGCCGGCACTGGCCGGCATGTTCATCGGCCAGGCACTGCGCCGGACAATGAGCGTCGAAACTTTCCGCACGGTGTTCCTGATCGGCCTGCTGATGCTGGGCGCCTACCTCGCGGGAGAGGCGCTGCACTAGCCGCGCTTGCGGCGCGCTCTATCGCACGACCAGCACCGGGATTGCGGTGTAGGACAGCACTTCCGCCGTCTGGCTGCCCAGAAGCAGCTTGCCCAGTCCGCGGCGGCCATGCGAGGCCATCACGATCAGGTCGCAGCCCAGCGCCTGCGACAGTTCCAGGATCGCCTCGGCGGGCCTTTTGTCCTCGACATGGACCACCTCGGCGGAGACGCCGGCCGCATCGGCCGAAGCCTTGCACTTGGCCAGAACCTCCTTGCCGTATTTGCGCGATTCTTCCTGGTAGACGGCCAGTTCATCGCCGGCGGCGTAGCCGGCCATGGCACCGCCCCAGGCGAAGATCGGGAATTGTTCCGAGACGGTGACGAAGGTGACGGCGGCGCCGATGCCCTTGGCCAATGTGAGGCCATGGGCGACGCCCTTGTCCGCCAGTTCCGATCCGTCGGTGGCGATGAGCAGATGTTTGTACATGGTGATCTGACCTGTTGTGCAAGGGCCGATGCCCTTGGGGTGGCGGGAGCCTTGGAGCGGCTTACCCTGATATAGTTGCGCGGCGGGCCTCCTCACAGGGCCAGCCCTATGTGGATCAGGGCCAGGCGAGGAGGGTGGGACCTGAAACCGGCGTAAGGCCGGTCCGATGCAGCCTGCCATTGGCGATGCGGCCGCCTTTCCGCAAACAATGCCGGTCCCAAACAATTGGCCGCCGGGCATGCCCGGCGGCCAATTGTGAAACCGTATGATCCCGTTCCAGGCTTAGAACGGCGTCGCCGGCAGCTCCTGGGTGCCTTCGAGCTTCACGGCCTGGAGCTCGTTCGCGTCATAGCCAAGGGCCCGCAGGATGGTGGGCGCTACCTGCGTCGTCTGCACCAGGGCTGGCACCGACCTCGGCTTGAGCGAAGGACCGCTGATGAGGAGCGCCACGTTGCGATCATTCGCATTGGCGCCACCGTGCTCGGCAATCTTTGAACCAGATGTGTAGACCACACCCGGATTGACCGTGGCTATGAAGTCCGGCGTACGGCTGTCGGTGGCCGGATCCTGATAGGCGAGAGCCAGTGCATTCGGCGGCTGGATCTGGGCGATGCCTTCAGCCTTGCTCGATTTCTCGAGATAATCCCGCGCCGCCGCGAGGTTCTTCACCCTGTCTTGCGGCTTGAGCCAGATCAGCGCGGCGTCGTCGGCGATGTGGAAGGCGTAGCCCGGTGTCTTCGTGTATGGATCATCGTCCAGTGGCTGGAACGTCGCCGGGTCGATAGGCGACTGGCCATGCTTCGAGGCCAGTATGATCAGGGTCGAGTCGGCGAGATGATTGCCCTTGAGTGCGGCCATCAGTTCGCCGAGGGCGCCGTCGACATAGGCGAGCTGCCCCGCAAGACCATTGCTCGGCGCGCCGCTGGCATCCACATAGCCGCCGACCAGACCGACCTCGTCGCCAGGACCGGCCTTGGGAAGCTTCTGCCCCACGCTGACCGCCTGGAAATTCATGCCGAAAAGCGCGGGAACCGCAACGTGATGCGTGCCGGTGCTGTCGAGGCCCTTGATTTCGTTGATCACCGCCTGGACCCGCGCTTCGTCAAAGTCACGTTCTGCCTTGAAGCTGCCCGTCGTCTTGACCTTCGTGCCGGGGATCAGGCTGTCCTGTTCCAACGCGTAGAGGTCGTCGACGCCCTTGCCTGAAGGTCCGTTCAACCATTCGTAGGCCGGGTGCTTGTCGGACCAGGCTGTGCGGCCACCATGAGCTTTCACGATCTCGAAGACGTTGTTGACCCGCACGAAATCATGCGGATAGACCACCGAGCACTTGCCTTTGACCAGCGTCATCGGCAACTTTGCCGGATCGATCTGGCTGCGGAAATCGCCCGGCTTGCCGCCACCATCAAGGCGCTTCGAATCGACGTCGATGTTCTCGGCGAAGGCCACTTCGGCACCCGGCTCGCCCTTGCAATCCGAGGCCGGCGCGAAATAGGTGCGGTCGTAGCTGTCGTCGTAGAACACGCCCGTCGATTTGGGCGTGCCGCCGGTCACCTGTGCGACAAAGCCAGGGAACGAGTCGGACGGGGCGCTGGTCAGCGCGTTGGGATAGAAAATCCCCGTATGGGCGAGCGCGGCGAACGAGCTTTTCGGATTTGCGGTGACATAGTTTGCCAGATCGAGTGCATGGAGCCCGTCGATACTGATGAGCAGTACGTGCTTGTAGGGTGCGGCGTTGGCGCTGGAAACAGACAGCGCGCCCGCCAACGCCGTCGTAAGCGTGCCGGCGGCCAGCGCCAGAGATAGCATTTTCATTGAAGTGTCCCTCATGTCGCGGCCCGCGATGGATCAGAAATAGGCGCGATGGATCAAGGATAGGTGCGGGCACATGACAGGTTCATGAAACTCGTTGGCAAAGGACCTTACGGATTGGTAAGGCGGCCAGCCCGCGGCTGGAGGTCCGGCCGGGACCGCCGCCATCCAAGCGGCGCGAGGCGCACGTGGCGAAGCGGCGCCGAAGTGCTGCGTTAGCCGCCGGGTCTTTCGCTGTGTTGTGCCGACCGCTACAGCTTGGCCTGACATCAACGAAAGGCAGCCCATGAGCAACGCGTATCCGCAAATCCATCTGGTCCGGCATGGCGAGACGGCGTGGAGCCTTTCGGGGCAGCACACCGGCCGCACCGACATGCCGCTGACGCCGGCGGGCGAAGCGGCCGCGCGGGGCGTGGCGGAGCGGCTCAAGGGCCTTTCGTTCTCGGCGGTGTGGTCGAGCCCCTCGCAGCGCGCCTACAACACCAGCGTGCTGGCCGGCTTTGGTGCGACAAGCGTCAGAAACGATGATCTGCAGGAGTGGGACTACGGCGCCTATGAGGGGCGCACGACCAAGGAGATCCTGGCCGAGCGGCCGGGCTGGACCGTCTTTCGCGACGGCTGCCCGCAAGGCGAGACGGCGGCCGATGTCGGCGCCCGCGCCGACAGGATCATCAAACAGCTTCGTGAAGCCGGTGGCTCGATCCTGATCTTCTCCAGCGCGCATTTCCTGCGCGTGCTCGCCGCCCGCTGGCTCGGCCTGCCGCCGGAAGGCGGCGCGCTGTTCGTGCTCGATACGGCCAGCATCAGCGTGCTCGGCTATGAGCATGACCTCAGCGAGCCGGTGGTGCGCAGGTGGAACCTGAAGTAGGGCGTACGCCCATGCATGACATTCAAGCGAAACTGCTGCTTTCCGTGCAACGTGCGCTGCTCGGCGCCGTTTCGCGCAGGCTTCGGGCGGTTACCTGTGCCTGGGAAGGGGTAGAGATCACGCTTCGCTTTGTGTTTGACGGCGAGCCCACCGATCAGGATTCTGAAGATGCCGGGATCGTTGCAGCCGAAGTGGCCGCCGACTTCCCGGCACCCTGGACCGTGGACGAGGACATCGCTCGACTGGACTATCCCGATGATCTGCGCCCAGGCGCGCTCGCGCTTTGGGCATTTCGGCGCAAGGAGAGCGCTACGGTGACAGGAAATCCCGACTGAACGATTGGCGGTGGTGGCCAGAAATCAGCATTCTATCTGTCGAACTTCCGGATCGCTTCCGCCGTCACGGGTGTGAAGAAGTTCACCAGGTTGCCGTCGGGGTCGCGGAACAGCAGCGAGCGGTTGCCCCAGGGCATGGTGGTCGGCTGCTGCACGGTCACGTTCCTGATCAAGTCGGACAGCCTGGCGAATTCGGCATCGACGTCGCCGACGCGGAATTCGAGGATGGCGGTGTGGTTGTCGGCGGGGCGGGCGATGTCGCCGCCGAACAGCATCAAGGTGCGCGTGCTGCCGATCGCCAGCGTGCAGGAAGGCGTCGCCAGTTCGGCGAAGTCCTCCGTGTAGACCGTCACCGGCATGCCGGTGATCTCGCCGTAGAAGCGCACGAGGCGCTGGACATCAGACGTGATGATGCGGACAGAGACGAAATTCATCGCAGGGCTCCTTGATCGTCGAAGCCGCGGTCGGGCTCCCAATCGCTCTATAGGCCAGGCCTCCTGCCAGCTTTCTGTCAGGAGAGAGACGTGAGTTTCACGCTTCCGGTTCGGACCAGCTCTCCTGCACCATTGGCGGCAGGCCGAAGGCGGCGAACAGCCTGCCGCGAGCGGGCCGACATAGACCGTCAGCGAGGCGATGCCGCCAGCGGCCGGCTCGATGACGTGCAGCGATTGCGCGCGCCATTCCGGGTCCTGGTGGCGCCGCGCATGGATCGCGACGGCCGGCTGGCGGTCGGCCCGCGTGGCCACGGCGCGGTGGCCGGCCTTGGAGAGCCGGCCCTGCGGAACAGGAACGAGGCCCTGACGTCCGTCCCCCAATTCGACGGAAGTCTTCCCAGCCCTGTCCTGGATGGGTGCCGACGGAGCTTGTCTCGATCCTGTGCTGATAACCATGAATTGATTGATGCGACTGCTTCCGTGATTGGCCGCTTTCCTGTGGCTGTCATAAAACCGTCGGTGGGAGAATTCACGGGTTGGGGGAGCTGGCATGAATTGCCGCGCGACAAGTGTCATATCGGGGCTTGCGCTTCTGGGGTTTACCGCCTTTCCGGCGGCTGCCTACACCCACTCATCCACCTACCAGAAGACTGCGCTTTCGGGCCAGGAAATCTATGTCTTCGGTGGTACGACCCTGAACCCGGACTGTTCCAGCGCCGGCAAGGATGACGTGCGAGTGGTCTCCGGCCCGAGCCATGGAAATGTAAAACTCGTTCATGGCAAGGTGCATCCGTCTTATTCCAAATCGAACGAGCGTTCGAAATGCAATGCCCGCATGGTGGATGGCGTCAAGGCGCTTTACCGGTCGAAATCCGGATTCACGGGTTGGGACCAGGTCACGTTCTCGGTCCACACCTATGAGGGCAATGCCTTCAGATTTGTCGCCAACATCAAGGTCGAGTAGCGGGAAAGCGGTGCCGCAATCGCCCGCCTCTCGGCCGGGGGGAGACTTCATGCAGCCAGGAGATCGCTGAAAAATGGTGCATAAAACGGCAGGCTTCGTCGCGGCATTGACGGTTCTGGGATTGGCGGCCTGGCCGGCGGCCGCGGGGACGGAGAGCTATCGAAAGACGGCGCTGTCCGGACAGGAGATCTATATCCTCAGGGATGTGAGCCTCAACGAGGACTGTTCGAGCGCGGGCGCCAACGATGTCAGGGTCATCGCCGGCCCAAGCCACGGCAAGGTCAGGCTTGTGCACGCAAAGCTCTATTCCGGTTTCCCCAAATCGAATGAGCGCTGGAAATGCAACACGCACAAGGTCAACGGCATCAAGGGGCTCTACCGGTCGAATCCCGGGTTCAAGGGACACGACGAGGTCACGTTTTCGACCCATACCTATATGGGAAATGCCCATAAGACGGTCGTGAGCATCGACGTCGAATAGCGCTTCGCGCGCGCAACCTCGCTGCTCAGCCCGCCAGCAGCGCCAGCTCCTCCGGCGTCAGATGCCGCGCCGAGCCCTTGGCGAGGTCGCCCAGCGGCAGCCGGCCGATGGCGATGCGGATGAGGCGCTTGACCTCGATGCCGTGCGCGGCGAGCAGCCGGCGGATGTGGCGGTTGCGGCCCTCGTCGAGCACGATCTCCAGCCAGGCGGTGCGGCCGCCGCTGCGCAAAAGCGCGATCGAATTGGCGGTCAGGGCCTCGCCGTCGACGGTGACGCCCGCGCGGAGTTTGCCCAGCATCCCGGTATCGGGCACCGTGCCGATCTGCACATGATAGGTCTTGGGCAGATGCGAGGCCGGGTCCATCAGCCGGTTGGCGAAATGCGTGTCGTTGGTCATCAACAGCAGGCCTTCGCTCGCCTTGTCGAGGCGGCCGACCGGCGAGACGAAGGGCAGGTCGAGCCCTTCGAGGCAAGCATAGACGGTGTCGCGCTGTTGTGGGTCGTCGCGTGTGGTAACCAGCCCGCGCGGTTTGTTGAGCATGACATAGACCTTGTGCTCGGCAATCACCTTTTCGCCATCGACGACGATGCGGTCGCGGTTCAGGTCGACGCGCAGCGCGGCATCGCGCACCACCTTGCCGCCGACGCGCACACGGCCCTCGGCAATCAGCAGCTCGGCCTGCGTGCGCGAGCACAGGCCAAGCTTCGACAGCGCGCGATTGAGGCTGACGCCCGGCGGCTTGCCGGCTGGTGGTTTCCCGGTGGGTGGTCGTGCTGCCATGCTGCCGCGGGTCTGTCCGTTGAACCGGACAGATGGCACGGGTGATGCCGGCATCGCACGCGGCCGGCTGGCCGCCGCTTACACTGCCATTCGCCGATATCGGCGGTGAGCACCATGGCCAAGGCACTTCGCTGGTTGGCGAACAGATTATAGTGAAGGCCACGTCGCCTGTTCATGGCGATCCAACGGAGCCCGATTTTGGGGGCATCGCTGGCAGATGCGCTGAGAGGCAATCATCGGAGCCTCGGCATCTGGAGGTTTTGCGTTGAATCAAAGCCTGACCCATCCATTGGGCTAAAGATGCCGTTGGCCATCTGGCCGCCGATCGAATAGAGGCGAAATCCGATGAAACTCATGGCATGTCTCGCGCTGGCTACATATCCCGAAGCGAATACGGCGAAGGTCGCCTCGAATGCAGTGGCGCTCGCCAGGCAGGTGGGGGCAGCGCTTCATGCGGTCGTTGTCGATGTCGACATTCCCGACGTTTCGAACGCGCTTTCGAGCTATCTGCTCGATCTTCCAAGCAAGATTCGAGAGGTCGAGGCGACCAGCCGCAAGTGCGGCAAGATCTTGCTGGAGGCGGTTGCCAAGGAGGCCTCACAGGGCGCGGTGACCCTGACCACGCAGGAGATCGCGGCGCCGCCGGCCCTGATGGGTGATGCTGCCGCGGAACAAAGCCGCTATTTCGATCTCTCACTGGTCGGCCTGGCCGCGGACAATCCGACGGCGCGCATGACTGCCGAGGCCATACTGTTCGGCGCAGGCCGGCCGACGCTCCTTTTTCCCGAAGCGACGGATGTTGGTGTGCTCGACCATGTCGTCATCGCCTGGGATGGAAGCCGCGTGGCGGCACGGGCCGTCGCCGACGCGCGGCCGTTCCTGGAACGCGCCGCCAGGATCACGGTCATCAGCGTGGTCGACGAAAAGCCGCTTCCCGGAAAGGACATCGGCGAACGCCTTGCCGAGGGCCTGCGGATGCGGGGACTGACCGTCGAAAGCGCTGCGATCCGAGCGGGCGACCGTTCGATAGGCGCCGCTCTCCAGGAGCATGCCGTAAAGATTGGTGGCAAGCTGCTGGTCATGGGTGGATACGGTCATTCGCGGGTCAGGGACTTCGTGCTCGGCGGTGCAACCGAGGGTGTTCTTGCGGATTTGCGGCTCCCCATCCTCCTGTCACACTGAGCCCTCTACCTCGCTTCATGATGATCCTTTATCAGCGCCGCGAAGCAGGTAGGTCCTTCCACGAGCCGACTTGCGTCGAACAGGCCATCAAGGATAGCTGACATGGCCGAGGTGCCGACAGATCCCTTTCCAGGCCTTTCGGAGGCCGAGGCGCAAGCCAGGCTTGCCGCCGAAGGGTACAACGAACTGCCGAGGTCCAACCAACGCACGCCGTTGCGGATTGCCTTCGAGGTCATTCGCGAGCCGATGCTGGCGCTCCTGCTTGGCGGCGGCGTTGTCTATCTCATTCTGGGCAATCTGGAGGAAGCGCTGATCCTGCTGGCCTTTGCCACGATGTCAATCGGCATAACCATCATACAGGAGACACGCACCGAGCGTGTCCTGGAAGCGTTGCGTGATCTCACCAGCCCTCGCGCCCTGGTCATACGCGGTGGTGAACGCAAGCGCATTGCCGGTCGCGAGGTTGTTCGGGGGGATCTCGTCGTGCTCGGCGAGGGTGACCGGGTACCGGCCGATGCCAGGCTTCTCCAGAGCCAGGATCTGCAGAGCGACGAATCCCTGCTCACCGGCGAATCCGTACCGGTCCGAAAGATTGCCGCCGACGGCGCCCCGCCACTGAGCGAATGCCGACCAGGCGGTGACGACCTGCCTTTCATATTCTCGGGTTCGCTGATCGTTCGTGGTTCAGGCATTGGCGAAGTCCTGGCGACGGGGCCACGAAGTGAAATCGGCAAGATAGGGCACTCGCTGAGTTCAATGGAGACGGAACCGCCGCGATTGCAGGCACAGATGCGGCGCGTCGTACGCATTTTCGCAATGGTCGGCGGCGCGGTCAGCCTCGTCGCGGTCCTGCTTTATGGGCTTCTGCGGGGCGGATGGCTTGACGCCGTGCTCGCGGGCATCGCGCTCGGCATGTCGATGCTGCCGGAAGAGTTTCCCGTCGTGCTGACGATCTTCATGGCCATGGGTGCGTGGCGCATATCGCAGGCGCGCGTCCTGACCCGCAGGGCCGCCGCGATCGAAACGCTTGGCTCGGCGACGATCCTCTGCACCGACAAGACAGGCACGCTCACCGAGAACCGGATGACGATCGCCGAACTTCGGTCGGCGGATGGAATGTCGTTTCGGATGGCGGACAAGCCGGGCACCGACCTGCCGGCGGCATTCGCCGATCTGGTCGAGACGGGTGTGCTTGCCAGCGCCCAGATTCCTTTCGACCCCATGGAGATCGCATTTCACAAACTCGGCAAGGAACGGCTGTCCGAGCACAGGATTCTGGACAAACCGGATTGGGAACTGGTCCACGCATATCCGCTTCGACCCGGACTGCTGGCGATGTCGAATGTCTGGCAATCGACACGTGGCGATGGCAATTCGCTGGTTGCGGCAAAAGGCGCGCCAGAGGCGATCGGGGCGCTGTGCCATCTGAACGCAAGGGACTTCAAGGCCCTGAAGAGCTCGGTCGAGGCCATGGCGGCCGAGGGGCTGCGTGTGCTCGGCGTGGCCCACGGGTCTCATCACGGCACCGACTTGCCGAAGACGCAACACGATTTCAAATTCGAATTTCTCGGGCTGGTCGGCCTGACGGACCCCCTGCGCGCGCGCGTTCCTGAAGCCGTGAGCGACTGCCGTTCCGCCGGCATCAGGGTGATGATGATCACCGGCGACTACCCGGCAACCGCCAAAATGATCGCGCGTCAGGCGGGCCTCGATGCCGAAAGCGTCGTGACCGGCAGTGAGATGCAAGCGCTCAGTGACGACGAGCTGGCACTGCGTGTGAAAAGTGCGACCGTGTTCGCGCGCATCATGCCCGAGCAGAAGCTTCGCATCGTCAACGCGCTGAAGGCGAGTGGTGAAATCGTCGCCATGACTGGGGACGGGGTCAATGACGCGCCGTCCCTCAAGGCAGCCAATATCGGGATTGCCATGGGTGGCCGCGGCACCGACGTCGCGCGCGAGGCGTCGTCGATCGTGCTGCTCGACGACGATTTCGGTTCGATCGTCAAAGCCGTTCGGCTTGGCCGCCGCATCTTCGACAATCTGCGCAAGGCCATGGGGTTCATCTTCGCGGTCCATGTGCCGATCGCGGGTCTCTCGCTGCTGCCGTTGCTGTTTGGCCTGCCGATCCTGTTCGGGCCGATACATATCGCCTTTCTGGAGATGGTGATCGATCCCGTGTGCTCGCTGGTCTTCGAGGCTGAAAGCGAAGAAGACGATGTCATGCGCCGTCCGCCTCGCAATCCGGACTCGCCACTGTTCTCCGGGGCGTTGATCGGGTGGGGCCTGATCCAGGGGGCGCTCGCCTTCGCGCTTCTCGCGGCCATTTACCTTGTCGCCCTGAGACAGGGCATGGCTGAGAACGAAGTCCGCGCCCTGATTTTTTTCTCGCTGGTGCTGACAATCGTGGGGCTGATTTTTGTCAACCGCTCCTTCAGCGCGTCGCTCTTGACCGCGCTCATCAGGCCGAACCGGTCGCTCATGATCGTTGTCGTGGCCGTTGCTTCAATGCTGGGCGGTACCCTTCTGTGGCCGTTTGCCACCAGTCTCTTCCGCTTCGGACCGCTACACCTCGACGATCTGGCGGTAACGCTTGCCGCGGGATCCGCCGTGCTGGCATGCTTGGAGTTGCTGAAGCCATTCTGGGGGGAGCGGCTGAAGGCCTAGCCGCGGATTCAATGAGCCGATCCACGAGTCGTCGGTTGGAGAAGAGTTGGATGTCAACAAGGGTTGGATACGTGAAGGAAATTCCCGGACGAACCGTTTCGGTGTTGGCAAGATGAACGCCGACAATCCACGAGTTCGTGGAAGCCACGTGGGCACACTTGTACTGGCCGCCGCCGCGATCGGCGGGATTGTCGTCTGCGTGCTTTTGGCCGAGCCATTCTTGGGCGCGATCACATGGGCGTTGGCCCTGGCAATCCTCTTTGTCCGTTTCCATGCCTGGATCGAGACGAAGTTGAAACACCCCAACGTTGCGGCGATGGTTTCGGTCTTGACGATAGTACTGCTCGTCGTTGTCCCGGCGGCTTTCCTGGTAGAGCGCTTGGTGGAGGAAGCTGCTTCCGGGGCAGCCTCCGTCCGAACCCGGGTGGCCGATGGAGAGCTCCAACGTCTCCTGGACGCCCATCCCGGCATCGCACCCATTGGAAGGTGGATCAATCAACAGATCGATCTGCCGTCGATTATGGCGAGCCTCGCAACATGGCTGAGCAACGCCGGTGCGACGTTCGTCAAGGGTTCCGTGTTGCAGGTGGCGGAAGTCCTCCTGACGTTCTACATGCTATTCTATTTCTTGCGTGATCGGAACGCAATCGCGCGCCTGTTTCGCGATTGGATACCGCTGGAGAACGCAGACACCGAGCGACTGTTTCTGCGGGTGTTCGATACCGTCCATGCCACGGTATACGGGACGCTCGCCGTGGCGGCAGTTCAGGGTTCCTTGGGCGGGCTGATGTTCTGGATCCTCGGGTTGCCGACGCCCCTTCTTTGGGGCGTGGTGATGAGTCTGCTTTCCGTCGTGCCAGTGTTGGGTTCGTTCGTCGTGTGGATACCGGCAGCAATCCTCCTCTTGCTTGATGGTGATTGGGGCAAGGCCCTAATCCTCTCGGGCTGGGGCGGTATTGTTGTAGGCGGCATCGACAACGTCCTTCGTCCGATGTTGGTCGGAAACCAGCTGAGGCTTCATACAATTCCCGCTTTCATATCGATGATAGGTGGGCTCGCCCTGTTCGGGGCTCCAGGATTCATACTGGGACCCCTGGCTGTCACGGTGACGATGCTGCTCATCGAGGTATGGGCCGCGCGCGATAAGATCAGCAGCGGCAAGAAACAGGAATGACCTCTGGATCTTGGGGTCGGGCGTCTATACCGCGGTGCCGACCAGCGCGCCGATGCCGGCGGTGAGCGCCATGGCGAAGGCGCCCCAGAAGGTCACGCGCAGCGTTGCGCGAAGGATGTTGGCGCCGCCGGCCCTGGCGCCGATGGCGCCCAGCAAGGCAAGGAAGAGCAGGGACGCAAGCGAGACCGCCAGCACCAGCATGGAGGCCGGCGCGACCAGCACCATGAGCAGCGGCATCGCCGCGCCCACGCTGAAGGTCGCCGCGGAGGTCAGCGCCGCCTGGATCGGCCGCGCCGTGGTCATTTCCGAAATGCCGAGTTCGTCGTGGGCATGCGCGGCCAGCGCGTCCCTGGCCATCAGCTGATCGGCGACCTGCCGCGCCAGGCCCTTATCGAGCCCGCGCTTGACGTAGATGTTGGCGAGTTCCTCGCGCTCGAATTCCGGCTGCGTCCTGAGTTCCTCGCGCTCCCGGGCGAGGTCGGCATTCTCGGTGTCCGATTGGGAGCTGACCGAGACATATTCGCCGGCAGCCATCGACATGGCGCCGGCGACCAGCCCGGCTATCCCGGCGACCAGAACCTGCGAAGTCGGCGCGGCGGCCGACGCCACGCCGACGATCAGGCTCGCCGTCGAGACGATGCCGTCATTGGCGCCCAGCACGGCGGCGCGCAGCCAGCCGATGCGCGACACGAGGTGGTTTTCGACATGCAGGCGGCTCATGCTTTTCTCCTGATCGTGCCTTCGAGTTTGGTGGCGGCGGCGACTGTGTTGGAAATCGTGCCGTACTTGCGGACGTTCTTGTGCAGCAGCTCCAGCCGCTGGTCGGTTTCATCGGTGTCGACGACAAGCTCGTAGTCGATCGAGGCAATCCCCGGCGGGCTGTCGCGCCGAACGGCATGCAACGCGACCCTGACGCCGCGCAGCTTGAAACCGAGCATCGGGGTGACGCGCTCGATGCCCTTGATCATGCAGGCGGCGATCGCCGCCAGAAGCAGTTCGGCCGGATTGAAGGCATCGGCCCGGCCCTCGAGACAGGTGTCGAGAACAAGCGTGGCGTTCTTGGTGGTGGCGACGCTGCCTCGTGCATCGGTCCGTCTGGCTTCAACGCTGTATTCGAACATGGTGCTGCTTGCCTTGTCTGCCCTGTCACCTCGGTGAAGTGAACCCTTTTAGCACCGCATCGGGAGTATGATCTTGATCCACGTCAGGTCCGGATTGGATGTTAAAGCGCTGACGAGGGCCAGCCATGATCCTGCGGCGGCGAAATGGCGTGCGGCTGATTGCCCTTACTGGAGCTTGACCTTGCGCCCCTCGGCAAGGCTAGCAGGTGGATAGACGACGACGATCTCGCCAGGGTGCAAGCCCTGCGCAACGGCGGCGATGCGAGCCGAGAGGCGCGCAACCTGGATTTCTCGGAGATGAACGCGGTCGGCCTCGACAACGAAGACGCTCCAGGCATCGCCGCGCCGGAACAGGGCTCCGATCGGCACGACGATTGCCTGGTCGTTCTCGTCAACCACGATCTTGACCTCGACGCGGTAGCCATCCCCCAAGCTGGCCCACGTCTCTCGTGGCGAGGTTATGTCGACGATGACCCAGACGCGCTGTTCCTCGACGCCGAGCGCCGATATTTTGGTGAAGCCGGAGGGCTCGACACGCCGCACGGCCCCATGCAAATCCGTGGGGCCGCCCCAGCGCTCGATGATCACCTTGTCGCCCTCCCTTATTCGGGCGGCATCGGTCGTCAAAACGTCGACGGCAATTTCGAGATCGCCAGGATCACCCAACTCGAGCAACGGGGCTGCCTGCGCGACAATGGTCTCGCTCTCCTGCATGACCCTGAGAACGCGGCCGTCGATGGGGGAGGATACCGGGAAACTCTCGCTGGCCTCGGAATTGTCGGCGGAGTTCAGTGCCGCGCGCGCCTGTTCCAGAAGATGGGTGGCCGCGTGCCAGCGCCGCTCGGCGGCATCGGTTTGTCGCTGCGTGGAGCGGAACAGGAATTCCTCACGCTCCAGTTGAGCCGCCGCCGCCACCTTGCGCTTGACGAGCTCTCTCGTGCGTTCGAGATCGGCACTGGCTTGGGCCAGCAGCACCTTGGCCTGCTCGTGAAGCGATGCCGACTCCTCGACTGCCGCCTCGGCGGCACCAACCTGGGCCTCGAGCTCCAGCCGCACGCGGGGGTCGAGAAGCGGCGAAACTGGCGGCGTAATGGTCGCCAGCTTTTGTCCCTTCCGCACGATATCGCCGGCCTTGAGTGCCAACCTCTGGATCCGCCCGGACAAAGGCGCCGAAACCAGGTAGCGATCCCGCACGCGCGTGCGTCCGTCCTCTTCAACAATGTCCTGGAAGCGCGAGGTCATCACCCCGGCGGTTTCGACAAGGATCGGTTGCGGCATCAGGAGCCAGTAGAAACCCAGTGCCGCAAGCGCCAGCCCCAGTGCGCCCGCGATCGAAATTGTTCGACGCTTCATGTTCAGTCCCTCGTCTTCAGGACAGCCACGAGATCGAGCCTGTCGATCCTGCGGCGGATTGTGATGAAACTGGCGATGGCCGCGCCGATGACCAGGAGCGCGGCGATGGCATAACTGCTCCGATCGATCACAGCGGGGATCTGAAACGACTCGCTCGCACGCGCCGACGCGATCAACTCGATCAGGTACCGTCCGATCAGGAGCCCCGCGGGGATGGCCACAATCAGCTCCACGGCAAGCTCGCTGATAATGACGGCAGATACCTCACGCCGCGTCAGTCCGATGATGCGCAGGCTGGCCAATTCCCAGGCGCGCTCCTGCAGGGCGATGCGGGCACTGTTGTAGACCACGCCTATGGCGATCAGCATTCCAAACCCCGAGAGGACCAGCGCGCCGATAACCACCATTCCGCCGATCGTTTCGTTGAACAACGCAAACCACAGGGCCTTGACCGAGCTTCCCTCGATCTTCGGCATTGACCTTATCCTGGACCAGAGCAGTTCAGATTGACCCGGATCGATCCTGAAGGTCGCGACATTCGCAACGGAACCCTCCCGCATCAGGCGATTGAGTGCGGTGCGCTCCATCGTCACGGACGCCCCCAAAATATCGTCCGAAATCCTGCGGACGGTGACTTCTCTCACGGCTCGGCTGCCTTCGAGCACCTCGATCGTGACACCGTCACCGACGTTGAGATCGAGCTGCCTCGCGATCGTCCGGCTGAGCATGATGCCATCGGAGGGTACGGCAATCGGCCGTAGCGCGCTGTCTCTCAGCACCTTGAGCTCGGAACCGGAATCCAGACCAGTCGCCGAGGTGCGATAGGCGCGATGCCCAGCTCGCAATATGATCGGCACGACTCGCTGGACTTCAGCCTCAAGCACGCCAGGTATCGCCCGCAACTCGTAGAGTGCATCCGCCGAGACCGGTTCCGTGAAAGTAACAAACGCGTCACCGCGCTCGATGCGTCCAAAACTTACATCGATCATGTAGTCGATGGCGTCGAACCAGTAGAGCCCGAACAGAATGAGCGGAATGGCCAGCGCGATTCCGACGGTCGTCAACAGCGTCCTCACGGGCCGCCCGAGGATCGTGCGCGCCGCTATCACGTACTGGAGCGGAATTCGCTGACTTCCGATCGTCTGCAGCCAGTTGAATGTGTGCAACGCGGGCGGCGTCTCGGGACGCATGGCTTCGGCGGGAGCAAGCATGGCAATCCGGTATACCGCCGATGCCGCGGCAAGGTTCGCCGCGCCGACGCTGACAAGGGTCGCCGCAACGAGCAGCCATGGCTCCAGTGGCGCCTCCAGCGATGGAAACCGGAAGAAGGCGGCATAGCTCCCGACAACCCCGATCGCGAACCAGCGCCCCACGACCAGACCCATCGCCGATCCCAGCAATGCGATGGCGGTGACCAGCTTGAAGTAGTGGAAGGCGATGGTGCGGTTCGCAAACCCCAACGCCTTCAGCGAAGCGATCTGCCCCCGTTGTGCCTCCACCATCCTGCCAATGACGACGTTGAGCAGGAACGCCGCGATGCCGAAGAAGACCGATGGCATGACGATGCTCAGGGTTTCCTGCTCCGCCAATTCGTCCTTGAGAAAACGGTGCGACGGCTGATCGCTCCGGCCATAGGCTCCGGTGCCGCCGTATGGCGCCAGCAACCGATCGACCTCTTCCAGGACATGTTGTGATCCCGCGCCGGGCGCCAGAGTCATCAGCGCGTCGTTGAAGGCGCCTTTCATGTCGAATGCGCTTGCCACCGCATCCTCGTTTGCCCACACCACCACGAAATTCCGATCGTCCGGAAGCGGCACCGCGGCGCGGGTGGCAAAGATGAATTCGGGTGACAGGGCGGTGCCCACGACGCGGAAGCCTTGCAGCCGGCCGTTGAGTACCACCTCGATGGTTTCTCCGCTCCGCACGGCGCGCGCCTCGGCATACGCCGCGTTGATGATGACTTCTTCCGGATGCAGCGGATCGGGCCAGCGTCCCTGCACGAGATGCAGGCGGTTGAGCAACGGCTGACCCGCGGCAGGGAGCGAAATGACGCGCCCCGAGATCGGGAGGTTGGTGTCCTCTCGGATCACGCGCACTGGCTCGGCGACGCGCGGCTCCACGATGCCAATGCCGTTGATTTCGCGCAGCCGATCCACGATCGAGAGCGGCGCGCGCGTCATGCCCACGAAGATGTCGGCGAAACGTTCGTTGCGGTAGTGTGCCTCCATGGCGCCGATCAGCGCCTGGTAGTTCGACACCGACATCACGAAGACGGCCACGCCGGCCGCGACGAGCAGCGCGATGCTGAGGACCTGAAGCCGCATCGACCAGAGGTCGCGCGCCACCTTGATGTCAAGGACGTTCACCATGTCACATCCTCGGCCCGGATGCGCCGCGGATTCGGTTCTTCCTTGACGATGCGCCCGCCGCTCAGCCGCAACACGCGATGAGCCATCCCCGCGATTGCCGAGTTGTGAGTGATCACGGCGGTCGTCGTGTTCAGCTCCGCATTGACCTTGGCGATTGCCGCCAGAACCAGCCTGCCAGTGTCGACGTCGAGCGCGCCGGTCGGCTCGTCGCAGAGCAGGATATCCGGCCGTTTCACGATTGCGCGTGCCACCGCGACGCGCTGCTGTTCTCCACCGGACAATTGTGAAGGAAAGTGACCAGCGCGATGTGACAGTCCGACGAGTTCGAGCGCTTCGGCTGGTGTCATCGGATTGCTGGCGATCTGCGCGACCAGCCGCACGTTCTCATCGACAGTGAGGCTCGGTATCAGGTTGTAGAATTGAAACACGAAGCCGACATGCTCGCGCCTGTATGTCGTCAGCTGCTCGTCGCTGGCTCCGGTCAGTTCGTGATCTCGCCAGGTCGCCGTGCCTGACGTTGGCGCGTCCAATCCGCCGAGGATGTTGAGCAGGGTCGATTTGCCTGACCCGGAAGGGCCGAGAAGTACGATGAATTCGCCTTGTCGGATATCGAGGTCGACGTCCTTCAGCGCCACGACACGTGAATCGCCCGCGCCATAGACCTTGGTCAATCCCCGGGCGACGAATACCGGGGCCAGGGGCTGCATGGCTGAACTCTCTACGTCTGGTCTCTGGACTGGCATGCGGACTCCGGTTCCGGCCCACGCCGGACAGGTCCTAAAGCCTCGACGGCCTGATCGCCTTGACTCTTGTCAAGTTCGGAACCGTGGTGAGCAAACCGCAAATCCCCGATGCCGAGCGCGGCATCCCATTTTCCGCGTCGACCTAGCTCTGTCTGTGAACCTGGTGTTGATCCAGATCAGAATCCGGTCGCTTGGTCCCTGTGCATGTATGGCCAAGCCCTGTCTGGACCTTATGTTGCCACAATCGGACAATGCGATGGAGCAGGTATCAGTGATGGGGACGCTAAAGTGAAGAGCGCCGTATTTCCTGCCGCCGTGCTACTCGCCGGCATGACGGTGCCGGCGTGGGCCGATGCGGTATGCATGGCTAACTTCGGGCGGTTTGAACCCGGGCAATATGCCTGCCTGAGGGCCGGCGGGGCGAGCCACCTGGCCCGCTGCGAGATGAACCTCAATATCTTGTCCTGGAACGAGGTTCTTGACCATTGCCCGGGCGATCCGGCGCCGGGGCCCGCGCCGGCTACATCCGTCTGCCGTGCCAACGGCCAGTTCATCCCGGAGGGCGGGTTTGCCTGCCTCGTGGTGGCCGGCGGCGCGCACCTCGCGCGCTGCGACACCGTGCTCAATGCCTCGTCCTGGACCAAGGTTCAGGACGGCTGCCCCGGCGCGCCGATGCCTGAAGTCGTTCCGGATGCCCAGGCACATCCATTGCTCGAGCATCCGTTGTCTGGTCCTCGACGCCTGATTGAACGATTGCGTGACGCGCTTTGATGTCGGCAAGGGGCGAGATTGGCGTCGACATCAAGGTGAAGGACTTTGTCTGAAGTTGACCTTATGGTCGAAACTGCCCTGCATCGCCTCCCTGCTTGCACTCAGGATCGCGCCGCCGGTGTACGGGCGGCAACCTGTGTGGAGTTCTGGAAGAAGCGGTCGTCCGCGGAAATCAAATCGTGTCACGCCTTCGGCGCCAGGCGATTTCACGATAAGGTGCCTCGGGACTGACACCCACTTCACGGGCCAACGTTGACCAGTGTCCCCTGGCCGGAAGGCTCCCATGCCAGGACACCCACGCATCGAGGCGGGCCGCGACTGTCTTGAAGGACAAGATCTCCGACTGCAGTCGCGCCTGCTGGACCTCGTGGGCGAGATGGCGCGCCCACGCGCTCGCCAGCTCCGTGTCTTCCTCGATCCGGGTGAGCAGGCCGGCGCGCGGAATGGCCCAGGTCACGGCAGCAACCTCCGTTCGGGCCGCGCAATGGTAAGAGGCTGAATACAACGAGGCTTCGGCCAGGATAGAATTTGGACCCGCACGTTGAAGGATCAGGGCCGTCCCATTGTCCTGATGCCTGACCAGATGAACGACGCCCGAACGCACGACGTGAATGAACCGGACGGGATCACCCAGATGAAACACCGGTGCTCCCGCCGCGAACTCGATCTCGCGGCCTTCCAGACGGTCGAGCAAGGCAATTAGCGGGGGCGACATGATTTCTATCATGTAGCGTTGCTTGAGGCTGTGGCAAGCATGGCTGGTCAACGGAGCAATTGCCATGATACGCGCCCTCGCAGTCGCCGCCTGCCTGGTTTCTTCCGCAGCCTGTGCCCAGCAAGCCCAGTCAGGCGGAATGGACCATAAGATGCATATGCGGATGATGAGCGGGCAAGCCACGGGCGCCGAGGTTCCGACGGAGCCCGGCCAAGGTGCGTTCGCGGCGATCCAGGAGATCGTGGCGATCCTTGAGGCTGATCCTCACACGGATTGGTCCAAAGTGGACATCGACGCCCTGCGCGCGCATCTCGTCGACATGAACGCGGTTACTTTGGCCGCCGATGTGAAGAGCGAGCCGGTCGCGGGCGGAACCCGCTTCCTGGTCACGGGTTCGGGAGCCGTTCGGGATTCCGTGCGCCGGATGGTGAAGGCCCATGCGGCGACGATGAACGGGGTGGACGGTTGGCGTTTCGACGCTTCCGATATCGACGGCGGCGCATCCCTGACCGTGTGGCCCCCGGCGGCGGATGCCGCCAAACTGCGCGGCCTCGGGTTCTTCGGGCTCATGGCTCAGGGGATGCACCATCAGCACCACCACATGATGATCGCGCGAGGCGAAGACCCTCATCTCTGAAACGGGAGCTGGAGAATTCTTCACCTGAATATTTTCGCGTGATCCAGGTCATAATCCGGCCCTCCGACACCTTCACGTGCGCAGCACCCGGTAGATCGCGGGGATGACCAGCACCGTCAGCAGCGTCGAGGAGGCGAGGCCGAACAGCAGCGAGATCGCCAGGCCCTGGAAGATCGGATCGGTCAGGATCACCGCGGCGCCGATCATGGCGGCAAGTGCGGTGAGCAGGATCGGCTTGAACCGGATCGCGCCGGCCTCGATCAGAACCTCGCTCAACGGCCTGTCGGGCGAGGCGGCGTGACGTATGAAGTCGACCAGCAGGATCGAATTGCGCACGATGATGCCGGCCAGCGCGATGAAGCCGATCATCGAGGTGGCGGTGAACGGCGCTCCGAACAGCCAGTGTCCGCCGAGGATGCCGATGAAGGTCAGCGGGATCGGCGTCAGGATCACCAGCGGCACCTTGAACGAGCCGAACTGGGCGACGACCAGGATGTAGATGCCGAGCAGGGCGACGCCGAAGGCCGCCCCCATATCGCGGAAGGTCACCCAGGTGACTTCCCATTCGCCGTCCCACAGAAGCGTCGGCCGGCTTTCATCCTCCGGCTGGCCATGCAGCGAGATCGCGGGCTTTTGCAGTCCGGTCCAGTCCTGCGCGTCGATGGCCTTGCTGACGGCGAGCATGCCGTAAAGTGGCGCCTCGAAGCTGCCGGCAAGCTCGGCCGTCACCATTTCGGCGGCGCGGCCATTGTGCCTGAACACCGGGAATGAGGCGCGCTCCGGCGTCACCCGCACAACATCTCCGAGTTCGACCACGCCGCGGTCGCCGGGCAGGACGTTGGTCGGAATGGGCGTGGTCAGGAAGCGCTCGTCGAGCGTCCTTTCGCCCTTCGGCCGCTCGATGCGGATCGGGATCGGCTGGCGGCCACCGCCGCGATGCGAATAGCCGACGGTCTTGCCGCCATTGAGGATGGCGAGCGTGTCGAAGACGTCGCTTTCCTCGACATGGAAGAACTCCGCATCGTCGGTGGAAATCGTGGCGCGCAGCCGGCGTGCCGGCTGTCCCCAGGAATTGTCGACGTCGACGATGAAGGGCACGGAGCGGAACGCCGTCTCGATCTTTTCGGCGACCTTGCGGCGCGTCTCGCCGTCGGGTCCGTAGACCTCCGCCAGCAGCGTTGCCATCACGGGCGGACCGGGCGGCGGCTCGACCACCTTCAGGCTGGTGCCTTGCGGCACCGGGATCGTGGCGATGCGCTGGCGCACGTCGAGCGCGATCTCGTGGCTGGACCGGGTACGGTTCGCTTTCGGCAGCAGGTTGAGCGCCACGTCTCCCTGCTGCGGCTCGGTGCGCAGGACGGCATGGCGCACGAGGCCGTTGAAATTGAAGGGCGCCGCCGTCGCGGCATGTGTCTGGACCGATCGAACCTCCTTCAGCTCGAGAACCCTGGCGGCGACGGCCTGTGCAACCGCATCGGTCGCCTCGACGGAAGACCCTTCCGGCAGGTCGATGGTGACCGACAATTCGGACTTGTTGTCGAAGGGCAGGAGCTTGACCGTGACGTGCTCGGTGTAGAACAGCGCGAGCGAGCCGAGCGTCAGCAGACCGACCGCGAGCAGGAAGGCCCAGCTCGCCTTCTTCGAGGCCAGGATAGGCCGGGCGACGGCTGTGTAGGCGCGGCCGAGCGGACCGCCATTGCCATGGTCCCCATGGGCATGCACCGGCGCGCGCCCGGCGAGTTTGAGCATCAGCCACGGCGTCACCATCACCGCGACGAAGAAGGAGAAGATCATCGCCGCCGAGGCGTTGGCCGGGATCGGGCTCATATAGGGGCCCATCATTCCCGAGACGAACAGCATCGGCAGCAGTGCGGCGACCACGGTCAAGGTGGCGACGATGGTCGGGTTGCCGACTTCGGCCACCGCCTCGATCGCCGCCTGCCGGCGGTCGCGCCCGCCGCCCATGGCCCAGTGGCGCGAGATGTTCTCGATCACCACGATAGCATCGTCGACGAGGATGCCGATGGAAAAGATCAGCGCGAACAGCGAGACGCGGTTCAGCGTGTAGCCCATGACGCGCGAGGCAAACAGCGTGAGCAGGATGGTCACCGGAATGACGACGGCCACGACCATGGCTTCGCGGCGGCCGATGGCGACCCAGACCAGCAGGATGATCGAGATCGTCGCCAGGCCGAGATGATAAAGAAGCTCGTTGGCCTTGTCGTTGGCGGTCTCGCCGTAGTTGCGCGTCACGTCGATCGCGATATCGCCCGGGATCAGCTCGCCCTGGAGCAGGGTGACCCGGTGCAGGATGGCGTCGGCGACCGCGACCGCGTTCGATCCGGCGCGCTTGGCGATGGCGAGCGTGACCGACGGCACGCGCTCCACGCCGGCGCCAGCCCTGGTGACCGTGGACACCAGCGCATCACCGGTGTCGGTGGCGAAGGCGACGTCGGCGACGTCGCGAACATAGACGGGGCGGTTGTCGCGCGAGGTCAGGAGCAGGTTGCCGATCTGGTCCGGCGAGGCCAGCGTTTCGCCGGCGACGATGTCGATCTGCTCGCCCCGGTCGCGCACGCGTCCGGCCGGAAAGGCCTTGTTGGCGCCTGACACCTTGGCGGCGAGCTGCTGCAAGGTGACGCCGTAAAGGGCGAGCTTTTCCGGGTTCGGATCGACGCGGATGATCTCTCCGGTGTCGCCGACCAGGTAGGTCAGGCCGACATTGTCGATCTTGGCGATCTCGGTGCGCAGTTCGCGCGCGATGCGGGTCAGGTCGTTCGGCGTCATGCGCGCGGCCGCTTCCGGCTTCGGCGACAGTGTCAGCGTGACGATCGCGACGTCGTCGATGCCGCGGCCGACGATCAGCGGCTCGGGCACGCCGACGGGAATGCGATCCATGTTGGCGCGCACCTTGTCGTGGACGCGCAGCACGGCGGCGTCCGACGAGGTGCCGACGACGAAGCGGGCGGTGACCATCACCTGGTCGTCGCGCGTCTGCGAATAGACATGCTCGACGCCGTCGATGCCCTTGACGATCGTCTCCAGCGGCTCGGTGATGAGCTTGACGGCATCGTCGGCCTTCAGCCCGTCGGCGCTCACGAAGATGTCGACCATCGGCACCGAGATCTGCGGTTCCTCCTCGCGCGGCAGCGTGAGCAGCGCCACCAGCCCGAAGACGAAGGCGGCGGCCAGGAACAGCGGCGTCAGCGGCGAAGCGATGAAAGCCCGCGTCAGCGCGCCGGCGATACCGAGCGAGGCAGGACCCTTCATGGCGCGATCACGACATCGCCGGCCGCGAGGCCTGTCAGGATCTCGACATAGTCGCCGTCGGCGCGCTTGGTCCGCTCGCCGGTGACCACCGCCCGTTCGGCCTGTGTGCCGCCGACGGTGACGCGGACGAAATCGATGCCCGAGCGGGTTGCGATCGCCGACGCCGGCACCAGCAACGCGGAGCGCTCGGCGACCGGCAGCTCGACCAGGACTCGGGCATCGATGAAATTGGTATCGAGATTGTCGACCTCGACGTCGGCGATGACGCGGCCGTTGTCGATCTGCGGATAGATCTTGGCGAGGCGGCCGGTGGCTCCCTTGCCGCCGGCATTGATGCGGATGGCGGCTCCCTCTCTCAGCGACGCAGCGTAACGCTCCGGAACGGCCAGCCGCAGGAACACGCCGCCACCACCGATGGTGGCGACCACTTCACCGGCCATGATGACGGCGCCGCGCGTCACCGGAACGGTCAGCACGCGACCGTCGCCGGGAGCAAAGACATCGCCTTCGGCGCCCTGCTGCACGATGACCGAACGCTGGGCCTCGGTCGCGGCAAGCTGGTTGCGCGCGACGTCGACCTCGGTGCGCAACTGGTCAAGACGCTGCGCGGTCATGACACCCTTGTCGACCAGCGTCTGGCCGCGGGTGAGTTCTGATTGCGCGGTGTCCAGCTGTGCCTGCAGCGCGCGCAACTGGGCGTCCAGCGCCGCGACCTGGAAGGCGATCTTGTCGTCCTGGACGGTGGCGATCTTCTGCCCAGCCTTGACCAGTTCACCCTCGGTGACGGCCAGGTCGACGATGAGGCCGCCGATGCGGGCGCGCGCCGGAACGGTGTCGCGCGCCTCGACACGGCCATAGACCGCTTTCCATTCGGTCACCGTCGTCGGCGCCAGCGTCAGCGTGCCGGCAAACACTGGAGAGGTTGCCAGCAACGCGGCGACCAAGAGGGGCATGCGCATGCGGGTCATCCTTAGAATGCGCATCCCGGCTTGACGCCGAGCTTGCGGAAGACCATCGCCGCCGGACAGAAGCCGGTGAACGCCGATTGCAGCATGTTCAAGCCGACGAAGACCGTCAGCCAGACAAACAGCGGCGAGACAAAGGCGGTAAGCACCACCGACAAAAGCACCATGGTGCCGGCGAAGGCGAGAACGGAACGGTCGAGGGACATCGTCATCTCCATTTGTATATGATCATATTTAGATATATGAATGTTATCGTTGACTGCAAGGGGTGGCGCCGACTTTGCCGCCGGCGGTCGCGGGCCTTCGATTGGGCCGCCAGCCCCCGTCCGCCCGAGGGCCAGCCGCGGTGGCTTGCCCCGGTCAGGCAACCGGTACATCCGGCGCCGCCTCGACCTTGACCTGCTTGAGCTTGTCGATGCCCAATGCCTGCAGTGCGAGGCGCTCGTAGAAGGGCTCGGACTTGCCGGTCCTGATCTTGTGCAGGAAATACTTCTCGAAGCCGACCTTGGCGGTGTGCACCCATTTGCCGGAGGACGACCAGTTGACGTTGCGCGGCGGGATCTGCGGCTGCGCCACGAAGGCGACGCCGGAATCGCCGAAATCGGCGAGGCAGACCGCATTCCACGTGCCCTGGGCATCGGGCTCCTCGCCCTTCACCAGCCGGCCGATGTTGCGCGCCGTCGCCGTGACCATGGATTCGATCATGAAGCCGGTCTTGGGCACGCCCACCGGAACCGGTGTCTTGCCGATCGGCGGGATGGCGACGCAGACGCCGACCGCGAATATTTCGGGGAAGGCCGGGTTGCGCTGGTGCTTGTCGACGACGATGAAGCCGCGCGGATTGGTGAGCCCCTCGATGCCGAGCACCGCCGCCACGCCACGGAAGGCCGGCAGCATCATCGCAAAGGCGTGCGGCAATTCATGCGCCTGCCTGACCGACCCATCGTCGGCGATTTCCTGGACGAACATCTTGCCCGGCTCGACCTTGTCGACCCTGGCGTTGCAGATCCACTTGATGTGATGCTGGCGCATCTCGCTCTCGAGCAGGCCCTTGGTGTCGCCGACGCCGTCGAGGCCGAGATGGCCGATATAGGGTTCCGAGGTGACGAAGGTCATGGGCACGCGGTCGCGCACCCTGGCGTCGCGCAACGCCTTGTCGAGGATGAAGGTGAATTCGTAGGCCGGTCCGAAGCAGGACGCGCCCTGGACCGCGCCGATGACGACCGGACCCGGCTTGGCGACGAGCGCGTCGAAGGCCGTCTTGGCCTTGAGGGCGTGATCGATGTGGCAGACCGACTGGGTGTTGTGCTCCGGCCCGAGGCCCTCGATCTCGTCGAAAGCGAGTTCGGGGCCGGTGGCGATCACCAGATAGTCATAGGAGACGGATGAGCCGTCGTTGAGTTCCACCGTGCGTTCGGCCGGGTGGACGCGCTTGGCTCCTTGCGGATGAAAACCGATGTTGCGCCGAGCGAGCACCGGAGCAAGGTCGATCTCGACCGCCTGCCTGTCGCGCCAGCCCACGGCGACCCAAGGGTTGGATGGCACGAATGAATAGTGGCTGCCATTGTTGATTACGGAGACCTTGTGTTCCCCGGCCAGTTCGTCGCGAAGCTCATAGGCCATGATGGTGCCCCCCAGTCCGGCACCAAGGACGACAACATGCGCCATGCTCTTTCCTCCTTCGCGGCGCGGCCTTTGGCGCAACGCCGACATTGCGATTCCCGCGTAGGGAGCGGCATTGGCTGATCCTGCGCCATTATGGCCGGCCGCGACTTGATGCGGATCAAACGAGCGCGCTGGCGTGAATCTCCAGCGTATCGATCCATCGGCTTGACAGGCGCCGGCGTCAGGCTAATATTATTTGTAACTCTTAATATGATAATGTGTTCATATGCGCAACATAAAAATAGCCGAACTGGACAAGCGAGCGCGCGAAGCGTCCGAACTGCTCGCCGCGATGGCAAATGAAAAACGGCTGATGATCCTGTGCCATCTGCTGGACGGCGAGACGAGTGTGAACGAACTGGCCGAACTGGTTGCGATGAACCAGTCGGCGCTGTCGCAGCAACTTTCAAAGTTGCGCGCGCTCAAGCTCGTGGACACGAGGCGCGACGCCCAGCAGGTCTACTACCGGTTGGCTTCGGTTGAGGTCGAGCGAATCCTGCAGACGCTCTACGGCATCTATTGCGATCCGCGGACAAGGATCGCCAAGATCGGCAGCCGGTAGGCTACCGATCGGCAGCAGGAACCGCCTTATGCCGCTTGCTCGGCTTCACTGCCGATCCCGTTCAGCACATCGATCGCCTCGCGCGGCAGGTCGAGTTCGGCCGCCGCCAGGTTCTCGCGGAGATGGCCGACCGAGGAGGTGCCGGGGATGAGCAGGATGTTGGGCGAGCGCTGCAACAGCCAGGCGAGCGCCACCTGCATGGGGGTCGCGCCAAGTTTGCGGGCGACATTGGCCAGCGTGTCCGACTGCAGCGGCGTGAAGCCGCCGAGCGGGAAGAAGGGCACATAGGCGATGCCGTCGGCGGCCAGCTCGTCGATCAGCGCGTCATCCTCGCGATGCGCGATGTTGTACTGGTTCTGCACGCAGACGATATCGGCGATGCCGCGCCCCTGAGCGATCTGGGCGCGGGTGACATTGCTCATGCCGATATGGCGCACCAGGCCCTGGCGCTGCAATTCGGCGAGCGTGTTCAATTGCGGCTCCAGCGATCCTTCGGCGGGGCCGTGGATGCCATGCATGGAGCGCAGGTTCACCACCTCGATCACGTCCAGGCCAAGATTGCGCAGATTGTCATGCACGGCCTGCGTCAGCTCCGGCGGCGACATTGCGGGGAGCCACGATGCATCGGCGCCGCGCCGGGCACTGATCTTGGTGACGATGGTGAGGTTGGCGGGGTAGGGGTGCAGCGCCTCACGGATGATCTGGTTGGTGACATGCGGGCCATAGAAATCCGATGTGTCGATATGGTCGACGCCGCTGGCGATCGCCTCGCGCAGCACGGCGAGGGCGCCATCGTGGTCTTTCGGCGGACCGAAGACGCCCGGTCCCGCCAGTTGCATGGCGCCGTAGCCGAGGCGCTTCACGGTGCGGCCGCCGAGTTTGAAGGTTCCGGCCTTGCTGATGTCTGTCATTGTCTCATCTCCTTTGGATCGGCCCAATGTAGACAAAGCGCGCCTGCACGATAATATGGTGCAATCGGCACACCCTGTGCGGAAAGGCGAACAATGGCGACGGATCTCGGCGACCTCCAGGCGTTCATGGCGGTGGCGCGCGCCGGCGGCTTTCGCGAAGCGGCACGGGTGGGCGGCGTCAGCGCCTCCAGCCTCAGCGAAACGGTGCGGCGGCTGGAGAGCGGGCTCGGCGTGCGGCTGTTCAACCGCACCACGCGCAGTGTGGCGCCCACCGAGGCCGGGGCCCGGCTGCTCGAGCGGCTCGGCCCCGCGCTCGGCGAGGTCGAGGCTGCGCTCGACGTGGTCAACGGCTTTCGCGGACGCCCGGCCGGCACACTGCGGCTCAACGTGCCCGTCGTCGCGGCGAAACTGGTGCTGCCGCGCCTGTTGCCGCCGTTCCTCGCCGCCTATCCCGAGATCCGCATGGAAGTGACCGCCGAGGACAGTTTCGTCGACATACTGGCGAGCGGCTGCGACGCCGGCATCCGCTATGACGAGCGGCTGGAGCAGGACATGATCGCCGTGCCGATCGGTCCGCGCCGGCAGCGCTTCGCCACCGCCGCCGCTCCGGCCTATCTCGACAGGCACGGCCGGCCCGGGCACCCGCGCGACCTGCTCGACCATGCCTGCCTGCGCGGCCGCTTCACCAGCGGCCTGACGCCGGCCTGGGAATTCGAACGCGACGGCGAGGTGGTGAGCGTCGAACCGACCGGGCCGCTGCTGGTCAGCACCGGCACGGCAATGGCCCTTGCGCTTGAAGTGTCGGTTGCCGGCGGCGGCATTGTCTCGCTGTTCGAGGACTGGCTGCGGCCCTATTTCGACGATGGCCGGCTGGAGCCTGTGCTGGAGCCCTGGTGGCAGGAATTTTCCGGGCCGTTCCTCTACTATCCCGGCCGCCGCCTCACGCCGGCACCGCTGCGCGCCTTCATCGATTTCGTCGGCACGATGCGCTGGGGGTGAGGCCCGCGCCTATGCAACTTGCTGGCACATCCGGACAATCCAAACGCGAACCGTAACACTTTGTTTCCTTGCCCGCCGTATCCACGGGGGCAGCGTCGCCAATGGCGGACGCACCCTCGACGCATGAAAGAAGGGGGACGCGCAGGAAAATGGGTTCGCCCTGGTCCGAACTGCTGGCCAATCTCGCGGTCGTTGCGATGTTCGTTTCGGTCTGGATCCACACGCATGTGTGGCTGGACCGCAGCCCGGCCGCGATAAAGGCGGCGGCCTTCGGCCTGCTGATGGGCGCCGGCGCCATCATCCTGATGCTGACGCCCATGCAGTTGCAGCCGGGCGTCCTGGTCGATCTCAGGGCGACGATGATTGCCGTTGCCGGCTTCTTCGGCGGTCCTGTCGCCGGTATCGTCGCGGGGGTGATGGCCGGGGCCTTCCGCTCTTTCGAGGGCGGTGTCGGCGCCTTGGCGGGCGCGGTCGGCATCGCGGCCACCATGCTGGTCGGTATTGCCGGCAACCTTGCGCTCAGGGGCCGTTCGCCCGGCATGGGCGATATCATGATCCTGGGTGCTGCCACCGCATGCGGATCGCTGCTTGGCCTCAGCGTCCTGCCGCAGCCTGTCGTGCAGACGGTTCTGCCGAAAGTGGTGTTTCCCTCCACATTGCTCATCTTTGTCTCCGTGGCGATGTCCGGGCTTGCGATCTACCAGGAGCGGCGGCGCCTCGAAGCGCTGCAGTCGAGGCGCATCTTCAAGGCGGTGGTCGAGACCTTGCCCGACTGCCTCAATGTCAAGGACCTCGATGGACGGTTCATCGCGGCCAATCCCGCAACGGCCGAACTGATGCAGGCGGCTGATGCCAAGGCACTCATCGGCAAGACGGATTTCGACTTCTATCCGGCTGAAACGGCGCAGGAATTCCGCGAGGACGAGCTTGCGGTGCTGGCGTCCGGCGTCTCCTCCACCATCGAACAGCGCCTGCACCATGAGGATGGCACCGATGCCTGGCTGGCGACGCTGAAGGCGCCGTTTCGCGACAGGACCGGCGCCATCATCGGCCTGATCACGCACAATCGCGATATCACCCAGCGCAAGCAGCTGGAGACCGAACTGGCGGAAAGCCAGGCCAGGCTCGGAGACGCGCTGACGCAAATGGCCGACGGCCTGGTGATGTTCGACCCCGAGGACAGGCTGGTGCTGTGCAACGCCCAGTACCGCGCCCTGTTTCCGAAGACGGCCGATATCAGGGTGCCGGGCGCCAACCACCGCGACATACTGCGCGCCTCGGCGGCGCGCGGCGAAAGTGTCACGCCGCCCGATGCGGTCGAGGAGTGGATCGCCGACGTCATGGCCATGCAGACGGTTGCCAATCATCGCCAGGTCCGGTTCGCCGACGGCCGCTGGCTCGACGTGCGGACCCGGCCGACTGGCGATGGCGGCAGCCTGAGCGTGTTTTCCGACATCACGGAGGCCAAGCAGGTCGAGGCCGAACTGCTGGCGGCCAACGAGAAGCTGAACCTTCTGGCGCACCGCGACGGGCTGACCGAACTGTTGACGCGGCGGGCCTTCGACGACGCGCTGGCGCGCGAATTCGGCCGCGGCCGGCGCACCATGGCGCCGCTCAGCCTGCTCATCATCGATGTCGACCGGTTCAAGCGGTTCAACGACCAATATGGCCATCCGGCGGGCGATGAATGCCTGCGCGCCGTCAGCCGCTGCATCGACGCCACGGCCCGTCGGCCGGGGGACTCGGCGGCCCGCTATGGCGGCGAGGAGTTCGCGCTCATCCTGCCCGAAACCGACGCGCGAGGCGCCTTCATCATCGCCGAAACGCTGCGGGGCAAGGTGCGCGACCTCGGGCTCGCGCATGCCGGCAGCGAAAAGGGCATTGTCACCGTCAGCATCGGGGTCGGTACGTTCGACGGCAGCGCGGATATCGAGATCGCCGATCTCCTTCGGCGCGCCGACGAGGCGCTCTACGGCGCCAAGGCGGCCGGTCGCGACCGCGTGCATGGCTGGCGCCCGCATCTCAGCGAACCACGCGCAACGGGTTCCTAGCGCAAAGCGTGAGTGGTGGCTGTCATATCGATGTCATCGTCGGTTGCTATTGATCCATGAATCCGGACATATGGATTCATGGACAAGACAACAGCATTGCTGGCGCTCGCCGCGCTCGGTCAGGAAACAAGGCTGGAGGTGTTCCGGCTGTTGGTTCGGGCCGGGGCCGAGGGTGTGCCGGCAGGCGAGCGGGGGCCGCCGTCCGCCGCGCCGCATCCAGCGAGAGGACCCCGCAATGACCATCACCATCTATCACAACCCGGCCTGTGGCACCTCGCGCAACACGCTGGCGATCATCCGCCAGTCCGGCGAGGAGCCGGAGGTGATCGAGTATCTGAAGAACCCGCCGTCGCGCGAAAAGCTTGTCGAGCTGATCGCGGCAATGGGAATGACGCCGCGCGCGCTGCTGCGCGAGAAGGGCACGCCCTATGCGGAACTCGGCCTTGGCGATCCCAAATGGAGCGACGACGAGATCCTCGATTTCATGCTGGCGCATCCGATCCTGATCAACCGGCCGATCGTGGTGAGCCCGCTCGGCGTCGTACTGGCCCGGCCGTCCGAAAAGGTGCTCGATATCCTGCCCAATCCCGACATCGGCCCGTTCACCAAGGAGGACGGCGAGGTCGTCGTCGATGCCGGCGGCAAGCGGGTCGTCTGATTGCTGTTTCGATATTTTTCGAAATAGGACTTGACGGTTTTCGTCGCTGGCCTCATGCTATTTCCATGAAACTCGAACAAGCAGCGAAGCAACTGGAAGCGCTCGGCAATCCGACGCGGCTGAACCTCTATCGTATCCTGGTGAGGGCCGGCGAGGCGGGCCGGCCGGTGGGCTTCCTGCAGGAAAGCCTCGGCATTGCCGCCTCGACGCTGTCGCACCATCTGCACCGGCTGATCCTGACCGGGCTGGTCAGCCAGGAGCGGCAGGCGACGACGCTGATCTGCCGCGCCAACTATCCCGTGATGAACGATCTCATCGGCTTCCTGGCCGATGAATGCTGCGCCGATGCGGCTTGCAATCCCGCGGCGGATGACGCGGCCGCCTGATTTTTTGCCTTTTATTTCGATAGTACCGGAAGGATGGAAACTATGGTCACGCGCAACGATTTGCCAATCGCCGTCATCGGCGCCGGTCCGGTTGGGCTGGCGGCCGCCGTGCATCTCATGGCCCGGGGCCTGCCGGTGAAGCTCTACGAAGCCGGCGGCGATGTCGCGGCCAGCCTGCGCGATTGGGGCCATGTCCGGGTGTTCACGCCGTGGCGCTATTGCGTCGATGAGGCGGCCGGCCGGCTGCTCGAAAGCCATGGCTGGCGGATGCCTGACCCGGAAGCCTTTCCCACCGCCGATGACCTCGTCGCGCGCTATCTCGAGCCGCTCGCCAGGCTTCCGGAACTTGCGCCGGCGATCGAGACCAATGCGCGTGTCGTGGCCATATCACGCTGGGGCGCCGACAAGGTGCGCGGCAGCGAGCGCGGGACACGGCCCTTCATGCTCGTCGTCGAGACCGCCGATGGCACCAGGCGCGACAGCGCGCGGGCCGTCATCGACGCCTCCGGAACATGGCGCACGCCCAATCCTCTCGGTGCCGGCGGCATCGAGGCGGAGGGCGAGGCGGAGTTTGCCGACCGCATCGCCTACGGCATCCCCGATATTCTCGACCGCGACCGCGCGCTCTATGCCGGCCGCACGACGCTGGTTGCCGGTTCTGGCCACTCGGCGGCCAACGCCTTGCTCGACCTTGCCAGGCTTGCGGATGCCGAGCCCGGCACGGCTTTCATCTGGGCGGTGCGGGGAACCGACCTCGTGCGCATCTATGGCGGCGGCGATGCCGACCAGTTGCCGGCGCGCGGCGAACTCGGCGCCGATGTGCGCGAGTTGGCCGAAAGCGGCGGCGTCCAGCTGGTGACCGGCTTTGCGACGCTTGCGATCCGCGAGCATGACGGCCGGCTGGTGGTCGAGGGGCAAGGCGAGGAAGGCCTGGTGCAACTCGGCCCCGTCGACCGCATCATCGCCGCGACGGGACAGCGCCCGGACCTGTCGCTGACCAGGGAGCTCAGGCTCGATCTCGACCCTTGGCTGGAAAGCGTCAAGGCGCTCGGTCCGCTCATCGATCCCAACGAGCATTCCTGCGGCGACGTGCCGCCGCACGGCCACCGTGAGCTCAGCCATCCCGAGCCCGGTTTCTACACGGTCGGCATCAAGAGCTATGGCCGCGCGCCGACCTTCCTGCTGTTGACCGGCTACGAACAGGTCCGCTCGGTCGCGGCGGCGATCGCCGGCGACATGGCGGCGGCCGACGCGGTGCAACTGGTGCTGCCCGAAACCGGCGTCTGCACCGTGCCGGCGGGCCGCGCGTCGCAGGGCTGTTGCGGCGGACCGGCACCGGCCGAGGTCGATGCCTGCTGCGTGGCGGATGCCGACGCCAAGGCGACCGGCAAAGGCGGTTGCGGCTGTGCCGGCAAGATGGAAGCGGCCGAGTGAGCGATAGCAAGATCCCTGCCTCGGCCATCTGGGCGCTGGGTGCCACCCAGATCATCGGCTATGGCACGCTCTATTACAGCTACAGCATCCTGGCGCCGGCGGTGGCGGTGGAGCTCGCCTGGTCGCAGCAATGGGTGTTCGCCGTGCTGTCGGTGTCGCTGCTGGCGAGCGCCATCCTGTCGCCGTTCGCGGGCAGCCTTGCGGACAGGGTCGGGGCAGGGCGCCTGATGGTGCCGGGATCGCTGGCGGCGGCGGGCGCATTGCTGTTGTGCGCGCTGGCGCCGGGGCGCGCCGGCTTTGCGCTTGGCGTGCTGGCCATGGAACTCGCCTCCTGCTTCGTCCTCTACAGCACGGCCTTCGTCGCCATCGTGCAGCTCGGCGGCGCGGGGCGCGGCATCACCCATCTCACCTTGATCGCCGGCTTCGCCTCGACCTTGTTCTGGCCCTTGACGACGCTGCTGCACCAGCATCTCGGCTGGCGCGAGGTGCTGGTTCTCTTTGCCGCGCTCAACGCCTTTGTCTGCCTGCCGATCCATTGGTGGCTGGCCCGGCTTCCGGGCGGTGCGGGCAAGGCGCGGGAGAGGATCGTCCCAGTGATATCAGGCCTGTCGGCGCCTGTGCCCGGCCGGCGATGGTCACCTCTGTTCATCCTGGTGCTGGCCGGATTTGCCATAGAGGGGTTCGTGCTTTCGGCCGTTCTCGTGCAGATGGTGCCGCTGCTCACACTGGTCGGGCTCGGCGGGGCCTCGGTGCTGGTCGCAAGCCTGTTTGGGCCGTCGCAAGTGGCGAGCCGGCTGGTCAACATGCTGTTCGGCCGGGGCCTGTCGCAGACATCGCTGGCGCTCGGCGCGACCGCCGCGCTGGCCGGCGGCCTCGCGGTGCTGCTGCTGGTGGCGCCCTCCGTTCCCGGCGCCATGCTGTTTGCCGTGCTCTTTGGCTTCGGCTCGGGCCTGATGAGCATTGTCGGCGGCACGCTGCCGCTCGAATTGTTCGGCCAGGAGCGCTACGGCTCCTATGTCGGCTGGATCACGGCGGCGCGCCAGTTCAGTTCCGCCTTCGCCCCGTTCGGCCTCACCTTGATGATATCGGGCCTCGGCGTTTTCCCGGCCTTGTGGCTCAACGTCGCGGTCGGCCTGTTCGGCATCGCCGCCTTCGCCGCCGTCGCGCTGATCAGCCGGCAATCGCGCAGCCCTCAAAAGAGTGGCACGGCCGAACCGGCAGCGCCCGACGCGGATGGCTACCAACAGCGTCACATCGCTGGTGCTCGTCTGAAAACGCTGAACTGAAAGGACTGAGAAGAGCCCCATGGCGTCAGATGTAGATGGTCGAGTGTGCGAACAAATGCAAAGCCAGGTCCGAGGGCTTGGGCGAGACTGTTTGCATCGTATCGTTGAACGGGCAAGCCGCTGCATTTTTCTGGCCCGTCGAGCGCGAAAGTAGCGATAATCGCGTAGCCATCTGGTGCGAGTGCCTGCCTAAGTGTGAAGAGGTAAGCGTCACGATCCGCTTTTTCGACCATGAAATGAAAGGCGGCCCTGTCATGCCAGACATCGTAAAGCCGCGTCGGCGACCACGTGCGAATGTCAGCCACGATCCAATCGACTTGCTCGCCTGCCTCAGCCAGTCGACTGCGAGCAGCCGCGATCGCGGCCGTGGACAGATCCAGGACGGCGACATCCTCAAAGTGTTGTTCTTGAAGATTGTCCACCAGTCGCGAAGCGCCGCCCCCTACATCAACGATCGCCGACCCAGGATGTGCAATCTCGTTGATCAACGAAAGGGAGGGCTCGGGACTATCCTGGAACCAACTGACGCCGTCCTCCCGTTTCGATTCATATGTGGCATTCCAGTGCAACCGCGATGCCTCTTTCTCCATCGGCTCGGCTTTCGTCTCAGGTTTCTCCATTCACCATATCAGTCGCAGGCGATGAGCCCGTGGTCAATTTGTGGGAAGCACGACTGCTTCCGGTCAAGAATGATCGAACCGACGGGGCGGGCGGGCCCGCCTCAGAACTTGCGCGGGTCGATGCCCTTGGTGCCCGGGCCGTAGGGGCTGGGATAGATCTCGCCGATGGTCATCAGTTCGATCTCGCCGTCGAGCGTCGAACCGATGATCTTCACCTCGGGATCGTCGCAGCAGAACTCCCAGATCACTTGCCGGCATTCGGCGCAGGGCACGCCCGAATAGGGACCGTGGCAGACGATGGCCTCGATCTGGCGCTCGCCCGCCGCCGCCATCTGCATCACGGCGTTGCGCTCGGCATGGACCGATTGCTGGAGGGTGACGACCTCGACATTGCAGGCGGCGAAAAGCCGGCCCGATGCGGTGCGCACGGCCGAGCCGACCTTGTGGTTGGAGTAGGGCGTGTAGGCCTTGTCGCGCGCTTGCGCGGCGGCGGTGACGAGCGCCTGGTCGGCACTCGAAAGCCTGTCGAAAGTGGTCTTCAGCATTGGTTTCTCCGCATCCGGGCTCCATCCCGCACTGATTCAGGATGGAGCTTTATCTCATTGCTTTACCGGGTCTTTCGCTGGCTCAGGCCGGCTGCCGTTCCGATCGCATGACAAGTCCCGCGACGAAAGGAATGACCGAGAGGATGAAGCCGACCAGCGAGGCTGGAATGCCGCCCGGTTCGCCCAGCAGCACCAGGATCGCCGTCGAGCCGGAGCCGATGACGATGGTCGCCAGCATCGACCAGGACGGAATGCGCCAGCCGAAGGTGGCCGACAGCACCGGCAGCAGCAGGCCCGGCACATAGACCGAGAAGCCGAGCATCAGGATGGTGACGATGCCGGGCACGCTGAGCGCCACGACCAGGGCGACGAGGCCGAGCACGAGCAGCAGGATGCGGCTGGTCCACAGCCTCTCCCGGTCGCTGGCATCGGGGCGCAGCCGCGAGATCACGTCGCGCTGCAGCGTGGTGGCTGTCACCAGCAGCGTCGTGCTCGCCGTCGACATCGCCACCGCCAGGAAGGCGGCGACCAGCACGCCGATGACGCCATGCGGCAGAAGCTGCACCATCAGGTCGGGCATGGCGTTGACCGGGTTGGTGTCGGCCGGCAGCAGCGCCTTGGCGGCGACGCCGAGGAAGGTGAGGATGACGCCGAACACGGCCATGAGGAGGAAGCCGTTGATCATGCCCCGGCGCGCCGTTTCGGGCGAATTGGCGGAAAAGACGCGCTGGAAGCCGATCGTGTCGATGAAGCCGGCGGGCAGGAGCAGGAACCAGACGAACAGCGTCGCCGGCGGCACGTTGGCGAACAGGTTGTAGAAGCCGGGAATGTCCTTGGTCGCTTCATAGATGTGCGGCACGCCGGGTCCGAAGATGACGAACAACGGCGCCACCACGCCGATGACGATGAGGAAGATGACGGCCTGCAGCACGTCGGTCGCCACCACGGCGAGGAAGCCGCCGAGCATGGTGTAGACGATGACGACGAGGAAGGCGACGATGGCGCCGGTCCTCGGATCCATGCCGGAGAACAGGGTGAACACCATGGAGATGCCGAACACCTGAGCCGCCGCCCAGGCGAGATAGTTCCAGCTCGTCACCAGCGAGGCGGCGACGCGCACTGAATCGGGATAATCCTGAGCGACGATGTCGGGCGTCGTCACATGCATGCGCTGGCGCACGATCTTGGCCAGGAAGATGCCCATCAACAGCAGGCCGATCGGGAAGGTGAACCACCACCAGGTTCCCGATATGCCGTAGCGCACGACCATTTCGGGCGTGCCGAACAGGCCGGCCAGGCCCGTCCAGGAGGCGAAGGCGGAGATGGTCAGCCATAGCGGCCCCATGCGCCGGCCGGCGACGATGTAGTCTTCCTCGGTTTTGATCGAGCGGGCGAAGAACAGCCCGATGCCGGTGACCGCCACGAGATAGATGGCGACGACAGCTATATCCAGATTTCCCATTTCGTACCCCTTCACGTGCAAAGCCGATGGCGCGCCGTACGCCTTGGGGGGCGCCGCGCTGCTGTCCGTTGCCCCTTCTCGTGGGGGCTTGACGACCCTCTGCAAGATTTGTCACATGCAAAAAACTTTTTTGCAAGTGCTGAATCTGGATCGCGATCGGAGACTTCGAATGACCCAAGCCCAGGCCAATCCGGCGCCCCCCGAGCTGGTCGAGCGCGGTGGCGCCCGCATCGCCTGGATCCGCTCGCGCATGGCGTTGCTGGCCGGACTGCGCGGGGAATTCCGCCGAACGCGGCCCTTCGCCGGCCGGCGCATCGGCGTGTCGCTGCATGTCGAGCCCAAGACGGCGGTGCTGCTCGAGGTGCTGGCCGAAGGCGGCGCCGAGATCGTCGGCACCGGCAATCATGGCTCGACGCAGGATGATGTCGTCGCCTTCCTGCAGAGCCAGGGCATCGGCATTTTCGGCCGCCGCGCCGACTCACTCGCCGACCATCACGCCAATCTGGCGCGGGTGCTGGACGCGCAGCCCGACATGCTGCTCGACAATGGCGCCGACCTTGCCGCCGGCATCGTCGAGCGGGGCAGGGCGGCGTCCATACTGGGCGGCACCGAGGAGACGACCTCGGGTGGCGACCGGCTGCGCGGCGAACTGGCTGGCAAGGTGCCGTTCCCCTCCATCGTCATCAATGACAGCCCACTGAAGGCGATCGGCGAGAACAAGCACGCGGTCGGCCAGTCCGTGGTGGAAAGCTTCATGCGCATCACCAATCTGATGATCCCCGGCCGGCGCTTCTGCGTCATCGGCTATGGCTGGTGCGGGCGCGGCATCGCGCAATATTTGCGGGCACTGGGCGGCCGCGTGGCCATCATCGAAATCGACGAGATCAAGGCGCTGGAGGCGGCACTCGACGGCTACCGCGTGGCGCCGCTCGCCGACCTCGCGCCGTGGGCGGAAGTGTTCATCACCGCCACCGGCCGCGCCGGCGTGCTGCCGGCGCAAGCGATCGCCGTCATGCAGGATGGCGCGGTGCTGGCCAATTCCGGGCATTTCCCGTGGGAGATCGACACCGAAGGTCTCAAGGCCATGACCACGTCCGCCACGGACCTGGACGGCACGTTGCAGCGCATCGACCTTGCCAATGGACGCCATGTCATCCTCGTTGCCGAAGGGCGCATGTTCAACCTTGCCGGCGTCGAGCCGAAGGGCAATTCGATCGAATCCATGGATATCGGTTTCATGCTGCAGGCGCTGTCGCTGGAGCGGGTGGTCAGGGGGGAGGATTGGCGGGGGGCGCGCAGCCGGTGCCCGACGACATCAACCGGCGCATCGCCCGGCTGATGGTGGCTACGATGGGGGCTGCCTTGTAACTATAGTAGGCCCCTGATTCTGGATGATCCGGGAAGGGTTGTGGGGCATGGCTGGCAAGACCGCGGAAGCGCCTGATTATTCGGTACCGGCCCTGGAAAAGGCGTTCGACATCATCGAACTGCTGGCCGAGCAGAAGGACGGGCTGAACCAGGGGCAGATTTCCGAAGCGGTCGGCCGCTCCATCCACCAGATCTACCGCGTGCTGCAGGCGCTGGAGCGGCGCGGCTACATCTTCCGCGACCGCCCGGCCGGGCTCTATTTCCTGTCGCCGCGCCTCTTCGAACTGGCGCACCGGCACGAGCCGTTGCGTGGCCTCGTCCAGGCGGCGCTGCCGTCGATGCGGCGGCTTTCCGACGCCATCCAGCAATCCTGCAATCTCGGCGTCCACAATGCCGGAAGGGTGCTGATCCTGGCGCAGGTGGAAAGCCCGGCGGCGTTCGGCTTCCGTGTCCGTGTCGGCGCCGAGTTTCCGCTGTTCGGCACCGCGACAGGCCGCACGCTGATGGCGTTCCAGCCGCAAGACAGAGTCAGCCAATGGCTGCAAGCCTCGGGTATCCCTGACGAAAAGGCCGAAATGCGCGATGCGCTTGCCCGCATCCGTGCCGCCGGCCATGAGGAGGTGGCTGACGGGCTGCAGCCGGGCGTCATCGATCTTGCCTTTCCGGTCATCGGGCCGTTCGGCCAGTCGGTCGCGGCGCTCACCGTGCCCTATGTGGCGACCACCTACAGCATGCTCGACCTTGCCACCGTGCGCCGCCACGCCGCGCAGGCGGCGCGGGAGATCGCGCTGGTGCTGGCGCCCGAGCCGGCAGGCCCAGGCGTGCCGTGACCGATCCCTCCGCGCCGGTCGTCAAGACCATCGCCATCGATGCCGAGCCGGCTGAGGTCTGGCGGGTGCTGACGACGCCTCAAATGATCCCGCAATGGATGTCGGACGAGGATCTGACCGTCAGCCTGGAGGGACATGAAGGCGGTACGATCGTGATACGCGGCGTGCTGCATGGAATGTCATTCGAAAACCACGGCACAGTGCGGGCGTTCGAGCCGGAGAGGCGGTTCGCCTACAGCTACTGGAGCACGCTGTCGGCCCCGCGCCTGGCGGACTTGCCTGAGAACCACACCGTGGTCAGTTTCGCCCTGGCGTCGGCGAATGGGGGAACGCTGCTGACGCTGACGCTCAGCAACTTCGCCGAACCGGCGATCCGTCCGCACGCCAATCTCTATTGGGGGCCGACCTTGCAGATCCTGAAGGCGGTCTGCGAGCGGCGCTCATGACGGCGGTCAGTCAGTCGGGATGAAGCGCAGGGTGCCTGCTCGGCGCGTCGGCCTGCCGGTGTCGTTCGTATGATTGACGCCATCCATGACAGGTACCTCCGGGAAATCGAATGGGCTTACCCCGTCCAGGCAAGCCACGTTCACGGCATACAGGTTCTGGTTCGAGCGTCGTTGATGATGTGTGTATATTCCGCAGCGGGAACAGAAGAAGTGCTGCGCCGATCCGGTATGGAAGCGATATGTCGTCAGGGCATCCTCTCCCTGCAGGATCTTGACCCCGCCCATTTCAGCCATCACGACGACGGCGCCTCGCATCCGGCAGTAGGAACAGGTGCAGCGGCGGATCGAATTGAAGCCGTCGCTGAGCGTGGCCTCGAAACGCACCGCGCCGCAATGGCACTGGCCAGCCCGAAGGTTCGTGTCGCCCACCATGTTGCCTGTGTCTCCTGTTCGGTCACTTCTACGTCCCCCTATATCAAATACTGGAGCACGCCAAAGCGCGCGGCCCGCGTCATAACCAAGGCCTTGCTCAATCCATCAGGGGCGACCGGCGTCTATTACGATGAGCTTGGTGAGCCCATGCTCGCCTCGAGGCTTGCCCGTGACCCGCAATTCCAAGATCGCGTGGTTGCCGAGACCCGGGATTTTCTTGCCAAGGTAATAGTTTAGGCGATGAAGTTAGAGCTTCAAGCCGCTTTGGGGTGCCGGGCCAGCGCGCGGATGCGGTCGGCGACCTTGCCGTCGATCGGGTTGTAGACGGTCAGGTTCAAATCCGGCCTGCCGTCGACCGCGAAGGACGAGTATTCCAGTTCGATGTCCCCCAGTTCCAGGTGCTTCAGGCGCTTTGTTCCGTCGCCATGGGCGAGCACGTCGTTCTCCCGCCACAGGGTGGCGAATTCGGGGCTGCCCTTGCACAGTTCGTCCACCAGCTGGGTGACCTCGGAGACCGCGCCGGCACGCGCCGCGTCGGCCCGGAACGCTCCCACCACGAAACGGGCGAGGTCTTGCCAATCATGCTGCTTGGCGCGGATGTGGGGCGTGAGGAACATGAAGCGCAGGATGTTGCGCCGGCCGGCGGGGATGGTGCTGTAGTCGGTCAGCACGACCTCCGCGGCGCGGTTCCAGGCAACGACGTCCCAGGTCGCGGTCTTGACCAGAGCCGGGCTGGCATCGAGCGTGTCGATGAGGCGCTGCAGCCGGGGGCTGACGCCCTCGTCGCCCCGGTAGCGGACCTCGGGCGGGCGGCCGAGCCCGAGCATGAAGAGATGTTCGCGCTCCGCCTCGGTCAAAAGCAGCCCCTTGGCGATGCGGTTCAGCACATCGGCCGAGGGCGCGCCGCCGCGGCCCTGTTCCAGCCATGTGTACCAGGTGGGGCTGATGTTGGCGCGCTGGGCGACTTCTTCGCGGCGCAGCCCCGGCGTGCGCCTGCGCCCGGAAAAGCCGAACGAGGCGGGATCGAGCCGGGTGCGCCGGTCTTTCAGGAAGGCTGCGAGCGAACCGGGGGAAGGCATTTTGTCAGGCACCCTGTTAGCAATTATACCATGATAAGATCACTACTTTAATGGAATAATAGACCGCCGATATTACGCAGGCAACCGCAGGAGATTTTGCATGCGTATCTTTTTGACCGGCGCGACCGGCTTCATCGGCTCCGCCATCGTTCCCGAACTCATCCAGGCCGGCCATCAGGTCGTGGGCGTCACCCGCTCCGACGCCGGTGCCGAGGCACTCACCGCCGCGGGTGCCGAGGTGCATCGCGGGACGCTTGAAGACCCCGAGAGCCTGCGCAGTGGCGCGGCCAAGGCGGACGCCGTGATCCACACCGCCTTCGACCATGATTTCTCGCGCTTTGTCGAGAATTGCGAAAAGGACAGCCATGTGATCGCCGCCCTCGGCGAAGCTCTTGCCGGATCCGACCGGCCGCTGGTGATCACCTCTGGCGTCGGCATGGGCAGCCCCGGACATGGCCAATTGGCGGTCGAGGATGTCTTCAACGCCAGCCATCCCAATCCGCGCATCGCCTCGGAACTCGCCGGCAATGCCTTGCTGGAGGCAGGCGTCAATGTGTCGGTGGTGCGCCTGCCGCAGGTGCACAATCCGGTCAAGCAGGGGCTCATCTCGCCGCTCATCGAGATCGCGCGGCAGAAAGGCGTCTCGGCCTATGTCGGCGAAGGCCGCAACCGCTTTTCGGCGGGGCATGTTCTCGACGCGGCGCGGCTCTACCGGCTCGCGGTGGAAAAGCGCCAGCCGGGCGCGCGCTATCACGCCGTCGGCGAAGAAGGCGTCGAGGTGCGCGCCATCGCCGAAGCGCTTGGCCGGGGCCTGAAATTGCCGGTCGTTTCGATCGCGCCGGAAAAAGCGGCGGAGCATTTCGGCTGGATGGCAATGTTCGCGCCGATGGACCTGCCGGCTTCGAGCGCGCTGACCCAGGCTCGGCTCGGCTGGCATCCGACCGGCCCGACGCTGATCGCCGATCTGGACGCCATGCGCTATTGAGGGGCTTCTTACCGTTCGAGGTCAGCGGAAGCCTCCCCGACCTCGTCATCCACGGGCGAAGCAGGAGCGAAACTCCGTCGCGGAGACCCGAGGATCCATGCCGTGACGTTGAACGAATGTGCAGCGGAGCAGAGTTCTGCACCGTGGCGGGGCTCAGGAGTCCCGGCATGGATCCCTTGGGCTGCGGAGCAGCTCCAGGGGTCTGCGCTGCGTCGCTTCGCTCCTTGCTCCGCCATAGGATGACGAAATGATGGAGGCCTGCGGTTCGTCAATGCAGGCACACCCGGCCATTAGACTTCTGTGCCAAGCTACTGGCGGAAGACGGTTCCTCTTTTCGGGATCACGCAGGGCTGACGGCATAGCGCAAATGAACAAGCCCATGCGCCAGGGCTTCGCAGCTTGTCAGCGACAGCTGCGTCTTGCCGGCGAGGCCGCTTTCGCCGAACTCGACAAAGCCCTGGTTTGCCGCCCGCGCATCGAGCGCGGGGGCGATGAGAAGGCTGAGCTCATCGACAAGCCCGGCCGCGAAGAAGGAGCCGTTGATGCCGGCGCCGCCTTCGAGCAGCAGCCGGCGGATGCCGAGTTCACGCCCGAGCACGTCGAGCATGGCGGCGAGATCGATGTCGGCCGTTTCCGACACGATATAGGACACGCCGTCGCCGGCAAGTTCCGCCAGATGGCTGTCGGAGACGCCGTGCCCGAGCAGCACCACGACATGGTCGCCGCCGACATCCGGCTTGGCGAAGTGGAGCTTGCCCGAGGCATCGAGCGCAACCGCATAGGTTCCCGCGTCGCGTCGCGCGAAATGGTGCGGCCGCTCGACCTTGCCGGCATGTGCCGGCGGGTGCGCTCCGGCCTTGCTCATCTCGGCCATGGTGACGCGACCGACGATCCAGGCGTCGCCTTCGAGGTCGCCGTGGATCTGTTCATACAGGCCTGACCACTCCGCCCGGGTCCCGTCCGGGCTGGCGGTGTAGCGGCTGGGATGAAGGCCGCCGTCGAGCGAGGCGAGCATATGGCAGATGATGTGCGGCTTCATGCAATTCTCCAGGGATGGGCTTGGGCGTGGTTCAAACTAGGGTCGTGGCCGGAGAATGGAAGCCAGGCAGCCCGGCTCGGCCAAAAATCCGACAATTCCGATAATTCGTCGCCCGGCACTGTTATATCGATGTTGCACAAATGGTTGACCCTGGGTTAGCATCCATTTGCTGATGCCGATGGGAGGCAGTTTTGCAACGGCGATCAGCTGGAGCGGCATGCGCCACCGGGCGCAAGGAGGATGCTCCAACACTTTGAACCGACGCATGATCCCTTCCCAGGACCGATCCCGGTCTTGGGGATTATGCGTCTCTGTGGAGGAGGATCAACCATGAACAGACGTGAATTCCTGATGACGTCCGTGGCCGCGGGCGCCATGGTGCTGGCCGCACGTTCGGCGTTCGCCGAGGAAAAGCTCACCATACTGGGCTCGGTGCCCAATCTCGGCTTTCCGTTCTTCGTGCACATGCTGAACGAGATCAAGGCGGAGGCGCAGGCTCAAGGGGTCAACCTGACCGAGAGCGACGGCCAGAACTCGGCCACCAAGCAGACCGCCGACATCGAGGCCGCCCTGGTGCAGAAGGTCAACGCCATCGTCATCTCGCCACTCGACGTCAACGCGCTGGCGCCGGCGATCGAGGAAGCGGTCAAGGCCGGCGTTCCCGTGGTGACGATCGACCGCCGCGTCGACGGTGTCGAGGGCATACTGGCCCATGTCGGCGCCGACAATGTGAAGGGCGGCGAGGCGGAAGCGCAGGCGGTCGTGGCGGCGTTCCCCAATGGCGCCAAGCTGTTCCACCTGCAGGGCCAGCCAGGCGCCGGTCCGGCCATCGACCGCAACAAGGGCGTCCACAACGTGCTCGATCCCTTGAAGGACAAGTACCAGATCGTCTTCGAGCAGACCGCCAACTTCGCCCGCGCCGAAGCGCTGTCGGTGACGGAAGCCGGCCTTGCCGCCAATGGCAAGCCGGACGCCATCATCTGCGCCAATGACGACATGGCGCTCGGCGCGCTCGAGGCGTGCGCGGCGCGCAACTTCACCGACGTCAAGATCTACGGCTTCGACGCGCTGCCGGAAGCGCTGGTTGCGGTCCGCGACGGCAAGCTCGCCGGCACGGTCGAACAGTTCCCCGGCCAGCAGTCGCGCACCGCCGTGCAGATCGCGGTCGCCTACGCCAAGGACAAGACCGAGCCGAAGGAGAAGCTGGTGCTGTTGACGCCGATCGTCATCGGCAAGGACAATCTCGACAAGGCCGAGAGGCTGAACGAGACGAAGTAGGGTTGTGATCAGCGCTGGTGTGACGTTGTTCCGCCAGCAAGGATCGATCGCCGAAGTTGGCGCCGCCCCTCATCCGCCTGCCGGCACCTTCTCCCCGTATAGTGACGGGGAGAAGGGACTCGCTCCAACGCTGGCGCCTCCCTCTCCCTGTCTCTATACGGGGAGGGGGTAAGGGTGAGGGGCAGCGCAGACGTCTCGTGTCTCAGGGAGCCACCCTTGCCAGCTGAAGCCGCACCTGTCCTGCTCGCCGTCGAGGGTGTCACCAAGCATTTCGCCGGCGTCACCGCGCTGAGCGACGTCTCGCTCGACATCCGCGCCGGCGAAATCCTCGGCCTGCTCGGCGAAAACGGCGCCGGCAAATCGACGCTGCTCAAAATCCTGTCGGGCGTCATGCCGCCCTCCAGCGGCCGCATCACTTTCGACGGCGCCGACTACGCACCGTCCAGCCCGCAGGATGCCAAGCGGCTCGGCATCGTTACCATCTACCAGGAACTCAGCCTGATCCCGACGCTGACGGTCGCGGAGAACATTTTCATCGGCCGCGCGCCGGTTGGGCCGCTCGGGCTGGTGAGCTGGCGCAAGATGGAGGATGACTCGCGCGCGATCATCGCCCGCGTCGGGCTTTCCATCGATCCGATGACGCCGGTTTCGGCCCTGTCGGTGGCCGAACAGCAACTGGTCGAGATTGCCCGCGCGCTGTCGCTGAAGAGCCGGCTGATCATCATGGACGAGCCGACCTCGGCGCTGACCGAGACCGAGGTGCAGCGGCTTTTGTCGATCATGGACCGGCTGCGCCAGGACAAGGTCGCCATCATGTTCGTCACCCACCGGCTGGAGGAAGCGTCCGCCATCTGCGACCGCATGACGGTGCTGCGCGACGGCAGGCTGGCCGGGCATCTCGACCGCGACAAGGGACGGCCGATCCAGTTGCCGCGGATCATCGAGAAAATGGTCGGCCGCGCGGCTTCCGAACTTTACGCGCGACCCGCGCAGCGCGCGGTGGCGGGCGATGTCGTGTTGTCGGTGCGCGGCCTGCGCACCGTGCGCGATCCCGAAGCGCCGCATGCCATCGTGCTCGACGGTGTCGACATCGACCTCAAGGCGGGCGAGATCCTCGGCGTCGCCGGGCTTGTCGGCTCCGGCCGCACGGAGCTGGCGCGGGCCATCTTCGGCGCCGACCGCATCGCGGCGGGAACGATCACGCTTGATGGCAGGCCGATCGCACCGGCATCGCCGGCCGACGCCATCGCGCTCGGCATCGGCCTGGTGCCGGAGGACCGCAAGCACCAGGCGATCTTTGCCGCCTTGGGCATCCTGCCGAATTTTTCCGTCGCTTCGCTCGGTACATTCAGCAACGGATTCGGCTTCATGGCCGAGCGGCGCGAGCGCGATGCGCTGTCGGGTTTCAGAAAAATGCTGTCGATCCGCATGGCCTCGGCCGAACAGGCGATCGAAGGCCTGTCGGGCGGCAACCAGCAGAAGGTGATCCTGGCGCGCTGGCTGGCGCGCGATCCCAAAGTGCTGATCGTCGACGAGCCGACGCGCGGCGTCGATGTCGGCGCCAAGGCGGAGGTCCACCAGATCCTGGTGCAATTGGCAGCGCGCGGCATAGCGGTGATGATGATCTCGTCCGAGCTGCCCGAGGTTCTGGCGGTGTCGGACCGCATCGTCACCATGCGCCGGGGGCGCATCACCGGCGAGATGCCGGGCGTCGAGGCAAACGAGGAAAAACTGATGGAACTGATGGCGCTCGACAAGTCGGATACGCTTGGGCAGGACGCGCAGGGACAGCCAGCGGAGGGACAGGCACGATGAGCATCGCCGAAGAGCAGAGCCAGCGCGGCGGCGCGACGATCGCGCGGCTGTTGATGAGTTTCGGGCCGTTGCTGTTCCTGGCGGCGCTGGTCATCGTCTTCACCGTGCTTAAGCCGAGCTTCATCGACCCGATCAACCTGTTCAACATCACGCGGCAGATCTCGATCACCGGGCTGATCGCGCTCGGCATGACCTTCGTCATCCTCACCGCCGGCATCGACCTGTCGGTCGGCTCGCTGCTCGCCTTCTGCGGCATGGTGGCGGCCGTCGTCGCCAAGGGCGGGGCGGCCAACACGCTGTCGCTGTCGACATCAGGCACGCAGGGCTATGGCTGGTTCGCCGCACTTCTCGCCGCCGTCATCGTCGGTGCCGCCGCCGGCGGCGTGCAGGGGCTTGCCATCACCAGGCTGAAAGTGCCGCCCTTCGTCGTCACGCTGGGCGGGCTGACGGTGTTTCGCGGGCTGACGCTGACCATTTCCAATGGCGGCCCGATCTCGGGCTTCGACGCCTCGATGCGCTGGTTCGGCACGGGGCTGATCGGCCCGGTGCCGGTGCCGGCGATCATCTTCGCCATCGCCGCCATCCTGTGCCACATCGTGCTGCGCTACACGCGCTATGGCCGCGCCGTCTATGCCGTCGGCGGCAATGCGGAGGCCGCACGGCTGTCCGGCCTGCGCGTCGACCGCATCCTGGTCTCGGTCTATGTCATCGTCGGCTTCTTCGCCGGCCTTGCCGCCTTCGTGCTGTCGGCACGGCTCAACTCCTCGGAAGCGGTCGCCGGCATCGGCTATGAGCTGACGGTGATCTCAGCCGTCGTCATCGGCGGCACCTCGCTGTTCGGCGGCATCGGCTCGGTCGGCGGCACGGTGGTGGGCGCGGCGCTGATCGGCGTGCTGCAGAACGGGCTGCAGTTCAACAATGTGTCGTCCTACACGCAGAGCATCGTCATCGGGCTGATCCTGATCCTGGCGGTGGCGTTCGACCGGTGGCTGAAATCGCGGGTGCGAAGGTGAGGGCTGCCATGAGGATAGCTTTAGCCGGAGCGTACCGAAGCATGGCAGTGGTGGCGATGCTGATGTCTCAAGCCCAAGCTGCGGACGCGCCGTATGATTGGAGCGACGAAGCGGGGGCGGAGTCCGCCAAGCGGATTATCGTGAAGTGCTTGGACGAGTTTGACGAGAGCAGGCAGATCGAACCGTGTGAATACAAGCCAAGCGACATTTGCGTCACGCAATTTGACAATGGGAGCGGAAACCAGCGTGCCCAGAACCAGTGTGCTTACTATTCGGGTATTGCCTGGGGCCAGGTTGTCGACGATGTCTATGCCCGCCTTGTGAAATCGGCAGGGGCTCCGAAGGACATAGCCAAATCGCAATCGATGTGGAGTGCGTGGAACGAGTTCGATTGCCACACCATTTCAGACTATGACGGCACGAGGGCCTCAATGGACTATGGCGCGTGCAAGACCAGACATGCAGCGGCAAGAGTTTTTGAATTGTTGGAGTTGATCCCGCATCAGTGATGGCTGCGCGAGCGCTCCTTTGCGGGGACGCCCAACCAGCCATCCTCAACAGGTTTGGGCGCCTACGCCGCCTCCCTTGCCCACAACTGATGGCGGTACCGACGGAAGAAGCGCGCCAAGAGGCGCTGCTGCCTGGCCCTGGTAAGGTCGGGCAGGCGCCGCTCCTGGCGCCAGCGCGGCATGTTGCGCCAGCAGGCGATGAAGCGGGTGGTATCCTCGATGGCTTCTTCCGCCGACAGGGCCGGGCCGATCGCGGCCAGGAACAGGGGCTCTGACTGCTTCAGCTCGTCGATGATGGCCTTGCGCCGAAAATGGTCCTGGCGGGCCTGCGCGATGCCGTTGCGGCGGATTGCTTCGAAGGCTTCGAGCAAAGCAGGGCTGTCGCCGGTGTAACCGCAGGCGCGGGCGAAATCGGCGGCATCCATCGTTGCTCCCGGGTCTGTGGCAGGCGACTCACATTTATTCAAGTATATAAGCATAACTCAAAAAATCATAGAAGAGAAACTTTTGGCGAAGTGTTAAAACTGCGACTCGACTCCGGGCTGAAAAGGCAGGAATATACGAACAAATCAGGAACAAATGGGGTGGAGAGGCAATGGCATTGCCGGGCAGGAAACCAGTCATCGCGCATGTCGTCTCGATATCGGTCGAGTGCGCCGATTGCGGCCGCAACAGATGGTGGAAACCCGATGAACTCCGGCGCTTCGGGGTCACGGGCAGCACGCCGCTGGCGGAGCTTTCGGGCCGCATCGTCTGCTCGGCCTGCCGCGCCGACGGGCTGCCGGGCACGGCGGTGTCGATCCAGGCCGCGTTCATCGACGAGCGCCAGCGGGTGCGCAGCGAGGCGCAGATGCTGAGCGAGCGCGAGGTGCTGGTGGAGGCGAGGCGGGCTTGAGGGGGCGGGGCAGGCGCTGGTTCTTCCTTCTCCCGCAAGGGGAGAAGGAAAAACCGCCCAGCCCCTAATACCCCAGCAATTCCTTCAGCGGGATAACCCGCCAGACATGCTTGATCGCGTAGCGGTTGAAGGTGATTGTCTTGGGCGGATTGTACTGCTCGACCACCAGCTCGCCCGCCGTGCGCTTGACCAGCTTCTTGATGAAGGCCTTGCCGTTGCGCTCGTTTTCTTCCGGAAATGTCTCGATCACCACATGGTCGCCGGGCACGGCGTCGCGGCCGCCGCAATAGATGAGGTCGCCGGGTTCGTAGCGCGGGACCATGGAATCGGAGAGCACGTGCAGCGCGAAGACCTTCGGCAGGTTGCGCACGCCCGGCGGGCGCTGCACGTAGCCGGCGGGCTCGCCGTTGAAGGTGAAGTCGCCGTCATCGCCGCCAACCGCGGCGCCCAGCACCTCGATATCCATTGATCCCGCGGGCATCGGGCCGGCATCGGTGACGATCTCGGCGTCGGCCACCGGGCCGGCATCGTCGAGGAAGACGACCTGTCCTTGGCCCAGCGCCACCGGGTCGACGCGCAGGAAGGCGGCGGTCTTCAGCAGGTTCTCGGTCTTGGGCAGGTTGCGCCCGGTTTCCCAATTGCCGACGGCGGCGACATCGGTGTCGTTGTGCTCGGCAATGTGGCGCATGACCAGGCCGCGCTGCTTGCGTGCCTGGCGTATCGCCGCCCCGACCTTGATCGACAGTTCCGTTTTTGCCATGGCGCCCATGTGAGCGATGAAAGCGGCTCTCGTCTATGAAAGAATGGCTTGCATCTATTTTTGAGTTATGCTTATATCTGGCCATGCAGAACCTGTCCAGCTTTGATGGCGCGGTAGCGCCGGCCTCCCGTGAGGCGCATCCGGCGACCGAAGTCGCCAGCCATTCCCTTCCGTCCCGGCCGTCCTCCTCCCCGGCCGGGGCGAAGCCCGAGCGCTCTGATGCCTCGGGTCCGGCCCGCCCGTCACCGGCGGCCGGAACGGCCGGAGCCGCCGCTCCCCTCGGCTCCGGCCCCCCATTCGACCGGCACGCTGCCGGTCCCTATGCCCGCTCCTGCATCCGCACGCAGGACGGCACCGTCATCCTGTTCGAGCCGATGACGGGCAGGGCGGTTTCCGCTCCCGACAGAAAGACAGCGGAGGCGCGGCTGGCGCGCCTCACCGCCGGGCACTCGATCCGCTCGGGCTGATCCGCCTCCGACTGATACCGGCGGCGAGCCGGCTTTCGCACCGAACACCCTGACCGTGGCCCTGACCGGGCCCGCACCCTGATGCCTGGCCGACGGCTCGCGCTCCCGAGTGCTGCCGAAGGCAGACCCTTGGATGGAGCCTGGACATGGCAAGCTACAGCGACGCCGAATTGCAAGAGATCGCCCGCTGGCTGAAGGATGGGCTTTCGGCCTCGCGGATCGCGGCGGCGTTCAGCGCGCTGCGCGGCAGTCCGGTCTCGCGCAACGCCATCATCGGCATCGTGCACCGCAACGCCATGCTGGGCGCGATCGGCTTTGCCAATGGCCGGCCGCAAGGTGCCGAACGGGCAATGCGAAAGCCGGCGCCCGCAAGGCCGGCGAAGGGCAAAACCAATGGCAAGACGGCCGCCGGGGCGGACGCCGACAAGGCCGCCGTCGCGCGCAAGAACAAGGTCCGGGCCAGGCACGATGCGTCGCCCGCATGGTTGCCGACACGCCTGTTCGTGCGCGAGGTGGGCGTGCTGATCGCCGATGGCGAAGCTTACCGCTTCAAGGTGCCGGCGCCGCAGCGCGGACCCATCGGCCGCCAGCCGCATGGCGTGGCGATGCGCTTCATCGACTGCCTGTTTTCCCGCTGCCGGGCGCCGCTCGACCTGACATTGGAGGAGGATCCGCAAAACGATGCGCCGGGCGGACGGCCGGGCGCCGAGATGCTGTGCTGCGGCATGCGCACGAAGGCATTGAAGAGCTATTGCGGCTACCACCAGGCCCGATTTCAGCGCCGGGTCTGCGCGTGAGCCTATTTCGGCATCTGGCGGCCCTGTTTGGGCATGCGGCTCTGCACCGTGCGTGCCTCCAGCCTCATGGCCGGGCCGCTGTCGGCAAGCAGAATGCCGGTGACGCGGGCGAAGCCGGTGAACACTTTTATGGCGTCGGATTCGGAGATCTGCGCCGCGATCGCGGCGCTGCAGGCGTTGAGCGCGCTGCGGTAGACATGGCCACGCCGCTCGATCGGCCAGCGCTGCAGGAAATCAGCGGCGTCGCTGACGCTGTCGATCTCTTCGACATGCCCGTCCAGCGACACTTTAAGCGGCACTCCGGTTTTCATCGTACCCATGGCATTCACCTTCGTTCTGGGCGCGGCTTTCAAGCCAGCGCTTATAAACGCGCGAGGCCGTCAGGCGGTTGCATTACCTTCGTGCCTGCTTCAGGGGTTGGCTGCGGCGTCGAGCCAGTCATGCGCGCGACTTCGCGGCTTGACCACCAGTATGCCTTGTTGCCCGGCGGCGCCAGTGAAGGCTTCGAAGGCGGTGCGCGGGCAGCAATTGCCCTCGACCGCCTGCCTGACCAGCCGCGCGGCGTCGAGAAAGGCGGGGGCTGTCTTGTCGGGCCACTGGTGCTGCAACGCCGTCTCGGCTTCGGCCACCGACCCAACCAGCATGGTCTTGTTGTCGCAAAAGCGCAGCGTAACCGGTATGAAAGCTGTCATCGGCAAACCTCCCCTTGGCGTGGACGCGTCATAACGTGCGGGCCGGCGGCTGGTTCCATCAGTATGCGTGCAGATATGGGGCCGGCATGAGCGAGCGGCCCTTCATGCAGCTCTATGTCTCCGATTTCGTCGGCGACACGCTTCAACTCTCCACCGAGCAGATCGGCGCCTACATGCTCATTCTGATGGCGATGTGGAATGCTGGCGGCCGGCTGCCCGATGATGACGCCAAACTGGCGCGCGTGGCGCGCCTGTCGCTCAAGAGATGGCGTGCCATCAGCGCCGATCTGTTGACCTTCTTCGAGCGCGAGGCGGGCGAGATCGGCCACAAAAGGCTGACGAAGGAGCTGCACAAGGCGCTGGTCAAAAGCGAGGCGAGGGCCGCCGCCGGCGCACGCGGCGGGGCCGCCACCGCCTTGAAAACAAAGGCGCATGCGGGACCAAATGCCGGCGCGTTGCCGCGGCATTCTCCAGACTCCAGAAACCAGAATGAAAAAGCTTCCGCTTTTTCCCCTGAAAATGCGGAAGCTCTTTCGGCTCAAGGAGCACAAGCGGAGGCGGTGTTCTCCCGGGAGAAGGCGGAGCCTTTGTCCCGCGCGGGCAAGACAGCTCCCGCTTTCCCGGGGAAGAAACCCGGCTGGGTCAGGCCGAAAACCCACACCGACGCCGCCAACGCCATCATCGAGGAGATCCGCAGCCATGACCGCAGCCGAACTGCAGCAGGCGACGAAGGCGCTGGCCGCGATGTTCTCCTGCTTCCCGCAATCCGCCCTGACTGATGTCGAGATGCAGATGCGCGGCTATCTCGGCGCGGTGCGCGACGCCGAGCTTGCCGATCTGCAGGCCGCCATCCAGCGCTTCGTGCGCGGCGAGGTGAGGAGCGGCAACGCCCAGTTCTGCCCGTCGAGCGCCCAACTCTGCATCGAAGTGCGGGAGAGGAAAACGATGCGCGAGCTGATGGCAAGAAGGGCGGCGCAGGCGCCCGTGAAGCAGGTGACGGGATGAGGTCGGCGGGACAAGCGACCTCTCCACCAAAAACACCATACCTCAAACCCAAGGAGCCTCCCCATGCCCAGGAAAACCAAAGCCGCCAAACCGCAGGCGCCGAAACTGCCGAAGGGCGAGGCCGAGCAGGTGCGCATCCGCCGCGAGATCGGCCATGATTTCGCGCTGAGCGACGACGCCTTCGGCCGCAAGCGGCTGGCCGCCGGCACGGCTGAAGCACGGCGCGTCTACGAGGTGTCGAATGACGGTCACACCTCGACCGGAGGCATCGTGCGGGTCCGCACTGTCGATCCGCTCATCGGCATCACCTCGCTGTCGCGCCAGCAGCGCGAGGCCGGCCAGCGCTACCGCGAGGATTTCCAGTGCTGCCAGCAGGCGAGCGTCAAACCGATGCGCTGGAGCGAACGCGTCGACGGCGGCCGCAAGGGCGGCGGCATCGCCGACAGCGTGCTCGACGCCGGCCGCGCCCACGCCGCCGCCACACGGGCGCTGGGTCATTGGGAGGTTGCCGTCGTGGTGCAAAAAGTCTGCTGCGCGGGGGAGTCGGTGAAAGGTGTGGCGGAACAGACCGGCGAGGGCCGCGACGTGGTGACGAAGCTGCTGAAGGTCGGGCTGGACCTCCTGGCGGTGCACTATGGGATGATGATGGGGCGGCGGTGAGGGGTGACAGAGCCGTAACAATCCGGCCGGCAATGCCGGCCGGATCCGCTTTACAGGATCAGGTCATCGGCAGACGCGGATTTCCTCGACTATCCGGTGGTGGTGGTGGCGCCAATGACTGACCAGTTCGAGGTGGCAGCGGTGGTGCCGGTGGAAATAACGCGGCCTGTACCTGTAGCCGTCATTATAAGGGTCATAGGGGCCATGGACATAGCGGCCGCCATAGTTCCCATCGTAATAGTCATTGCCGTAATCGTTGCCGTAGCCGCCGATGTCGATAAACACGTGGCTGCGGGCCTCGGCGGGGGCGATCATCGCCGCGGCCGACGCAACGGCGCGACCTCGTTCCATGGATTCGCAGGGCAATCCATGTGGGCGCCGGGCGCGGATGCCCAGCTTCACTTTACCGAAGCGGCGGCATCCTCGATGACCGCGGTGACTTCCGACGGATGCGACATCGGGAGCAAATGGCCGCCGTGGATCTCAACGACCTTGGCGCCCGAACGTTTGGACATCCGCCGCTGCAGATCCGGCGCAATGGTGCGGTCCTCCGTGGCAATGGCTGCCCAGCTTGGCGTATTGTGCCATGCCGCGGCTTCGGCCTTGTAGCCGAAAATCGCCGTGTTCGCAGGCGTCTGGAACATGGCGGTATAGCGTGCCTCGGCCTCGGGCAGGCCGTTCGCCACATCGGCGATCCAGGCGTCGGGCTTTACAAGGTAGAAGCCGTCCTTGAACACGGTAAGCGCGTCCGCCGGCAGCTTGCCGGGGATGGAGGCATTGAGGAAGCCCAGGCTTTCGCCGATCTCGGGCTGGAACGCCGCCACGTAGACGAGGGCACGGACCTGCGGCTCGGTGCCGGCCTGGCTGATCACCATGCCGCCATAGGAGTGACCGACCAGCACGACGGGACCATCCTGCGCGTCGATCGCGCGGCGGGTGGCGGCGATATCGTCCTGAATGGAGGTCATCGGCAGCTGCACCACGGTGACATGATACTTGTCGGCTGTCAGGCGGTCGTAGACGCCGCGCCAGGCGCCGCCATCCATGTTCATTCCGTGCACGAGCACGATATTGCCGGCTTTCGCCGCTGCGGGCGCGGGCAGTGCCGCGGCGGCGGCAACAATCATGAGCGAGGCGAGAAGGGTGCCGATCCTGTCCATTTTGGAGCTCCGGTTGGTTGGAGCCAGAGACCTAAGGCGAATTGCATTTCGCCAGTAGAGTGATTTATATGAATGGGTCTATCACGCTGGCTGATAAATGGATCGTCGCGATATCGCCGACCTGCTCGTGTTCCAAGCCATTGTGGAGGCGGGCAGCTTCACGCGGGCCGCTTCCGTCATGGGGCGTGCGCAGTCCGGGCTGAGCCAGACAATCAGTGCATTGGAGGCGCGGCTGGGCGTGCCCCTGCTTGCGCGCTCCACCCGCAGCGTGCGGCCAACCGAGGCGGGCCGCCGCCTGCTCGATCGGATCACGCCTTCGCTGCGCCAGATCGAAAGCGGGCTGCTGGAGTTGCAGGACAGCCGCGACCAGCCGTCCGGCACGTTGCGGCTGACCGTGATGGAATATCCGGCGCGTGCCATCCTGGTGCCGGCGCTGAGCGAATTCCTGGCCAGCTATCCCGGTGTTCGGGTCGACATCCATGTCAGCGATCGGTTCGTCGACATCGTCCAGGGAGGGTTCGATGCCGGCATTCGCTTCGGAGCGCATCTGGAGAAGGACATGGTGGCTGTTCCGGTGGGCCCGGATGTCAGCGCGGCCATTGTCGCCGCGCCGGCTTACTACCTCAGGAGAGGCCGGCCCGTCCGGCTCGAGGATCTTGCGGCGCATGACTGCATCAACTTTCGCACGGCAAGCCATGGCGACGTTTACCGCTGGATGTTCAGGGACGGCGCGCGCACGGTCGACGTGCCGGTCGAGGGCGCCGTCATCGTCAATGATGCGCCCGTGATGATCGAAGCCGCATTGGCTGGCCTGGGGCTGGCCTACATCTTCGAAACGCACGTTGCCGGGCATCTCGCCTCGGGGCGTTTGGAAACGTGTCTGGAAACGTTCTGCCCCGTCTGGTCGGGCTATCATCTCTACTATCCGAGCAGGCACCAGAAATCGGCCGCGCTTACGGCCCTCGTCGAGCATTTGCGCTACAGGCGGCATGCGTGAACGGTTTTCTCGGGAAAGCGCGGTGCGCTTTGTCCGGCGTCAAAACAAAGAGCTGGAGCGTTTCGCCGTTTCCGTGAAACGGTGAAATGCCCTAGCGCCCCAGCCTCCCCATCCGCAGCGCCAGAAACTCCACGAACAGCCTTGCCCCAACCGGCAGCTGCCGTCCGAAGGCATGTACGATGTGCACCGTCTCATGCAGCCGCTAACCACCCCTTCGCGTAAAGCGTCTCGAAGGCAATCCTAACCTGCCGCCGCGAGAAGTGTTTCTTGCGTTCGCTCCAAGCATGGACCTTATCAGCAGCATCCTCGGCGCTTGCTGCTTTTTCGTTCCTCACGACCCAATGAACGGTCGCAAGCAGTTCAAGGCCGAAAGGCGTCTCGAAACCTTCTACAAGGTCTCCGACACGATCGAAGCGGGCGACCGTTTCGCGTTGTTTAGCAAGAAATAACTCGGCGTCCTTCACAGCACCCGGAACCAACTCAATCTGCTTGTCGGGCGCATCGCCGCCATCGGCGTAGCCGGAAACGAGGTGGCCCTCGACCGAACGCAAGACGTGCCGCAGATTCTCGGCGTATGGACCGTAAGGAGCCTTGGTGTACTGCAGGCGCAGGGGTTCGCCTGCTTCCTGCATGAAATACATGAGTTTGTGGACTTCGAGCAACGTCACGAATGGGTCCATCAGCCCGCTCAGATACCTATGCATCAGCACGACGAGCGCAGCGCGACCTGCCGTCATGTTTGGCACCTCACGCGACTTTGTAGTTACGGGCGCGCTGGTTGGCTCATAGACGATTACATTCAGATTGGTGATGCCGCGTAGCGCATCTTCGATGCGCGGCCGCACGTCGCCCCATTTCAACCCGCCGAGGCCGCTGCCGAGTGGTGGGATGGCGATAGAACGGATGCCGCGCTCGCGAATCTCTTCGACAAGCGCCTTGAGGCCGGACTCGATATCCTCCATCCGGCTCTTGCCGCGCCAGTGGCGCTTCGTCGGGAAATTGATGATGAACTTCGGATTGGTCAGGGTTCGGGTTTCGAAGACGAACATCTTGCCTGGCTGCACTTCTTCGCGCACGCAGGCGGCCTCGTAGGCCCTGAAGTTCTCCGGAAAATCATTCTTGAACTGAAGGGCAATACCGCGGCCCATGATACCGACGCAGTTGACCGTATTGACGAGCGCTTCCACGTCCGCCCTCAAGATGTCGCCAGTCCTGAATTCGATCATCGCCATCTCGTTCTCAATAGTACCATTCTCGTTTTACCCTGACCGGCGGACGATGTGTGTTCGCACCGAATGCGGCCATGGCTCGGGCACCGATCTTTTCCGATTGTACACCGATCCCACGGATCAGTTTCCACGGAAAGCCTTCATGCATGAGAAATTCCGCCATCTTGTGGTCGCGGCAAGACATCCATTGCCTCGTGGTAATCGCATCCCAATTCAATTGATCGAGCCGCGCCAAATCGTCATAGAAGTCAGCAGCTCGATTGGCGGCATTGATATCTGTAAAGGCCCATTTCCTCTCGATCCTCGACGCCCATTCCACCACTTCGCGCATGTCCGCCATCAGGTGCACGACCGGCCCTTGCCCATCGCGGTAAGGAACATTGGGATTATTACGCTTGGAAATCACATAGAGCATCACCGAACGCGGGCAGAGGTAGAAGGGGACGTAATCGCCAACGCATGTTCCCGGATGGCAGTCCACCGGAAGGTGAAGCCGGTCCATCTTGATTTCATTGTTACCGATGACAGCCGCGCCTTGCCGTTTCACCATCACCGCGTCTGGCCAGAGAAACCCGTCCTTCACGATCGACGCAAGATTATCGACATGAACGATGTGATAGATCTTGGGCTGCGCGGGAATGGGCATCGTCAGGTGCCGCCCCCCTCATTCGGAATCCAATTGATGTCGTCGCGACTCATACCAACCGTTCTTTATCGCTTCGCGACAAGCCTAACGCTCAGCATCCTAAGATGCAGAGGTCAAATTACCGGCTTCGTGAAGCCGTTTGTATTCTTCGATGGCCAGCACGACCACGACCGGGCGACCATGCTTTTCAACCACGACTGGTTCCGCCCGCGCGAGATCGATCAATCGCCCGAAACCATACTTGGCTTCCTTGGCGGACATGCTCTGCACTGCTAGCTCTCTATCCGAATCATAGTGCACTTTTGGCCATTTTGGCCTATTTATCAATTGAACCTGCATGAGGTTCGCACAGATGTCGTAAAGACAGTCTGTCGACATGGAATGGGAGCCAGCTTGCGGTCCCCAATTAGTCACCCATCAGGAATTCTTCTCAAAACAGCGCCTTCTCCAGCGGCCCCTCCAGCGTCTCGGCGAACGCCGTCGCCAGGTGGTGCCGGTCGCGAAACGCCAGTTTGCCACCGATGTAGACGTGGCACTCGGTCGGGCCGCAGAAGCGGTCGGTGAGGTCGACATAGAGCGTGTCGGGCACGCTTTTCACCACGGCGCGCTCTTGCGCCGCGGTGCCGTCATTGGCGGCCTGCGCCCTCGGCGTGTCGCAGCGCGAGGGGGCTTCGCGCCACCACAGCGCGCGGGCCACGCAGGAATCGGCGAAGCTGTCGCCGATCGGCGTGTCGCGGATGACCGCCGTCTCGACGCCGGCCTGGCTGAAGGCCTGCAAGGTGGAGCGCAGGCCGGCCTGCCAGCGCGCGGTTTCTTGTTTGCGGCCGGCGGCGCTCATGTCGCGCGTCAGATTGCCGATCGAGAATTCCGAAATCACCACCAGGCGCGGCTTGCGGCGGATGATTTCCGCTATCGCCTGTTCGCGCCAGGCGTCGCATTCGGTGTAGTCGCGCTTCAGCACGGTGTTGAAGGTCGAGAGGCGCGAGGCGCGGCACGAGGATTTGAGATAGGTGACCACTTTTGTGTCGTTGCGGCTCGCCGCCTCGACCAGCGGTGTCGACCAGTGGTCGGCATGCGAGTCGCCGAACAGCACGATGGTGTGGGCGGCGTCGGCCGGGCCGAACGTGCAGGGTTTGGGCTTCACCGTGTGGAAGTCGAGCAGGCAGTTCTTGTCGGTGGCGCGCGCGATGGAGGGCTGTTCGGCGGCCTCTTCGATGCCGCGCTGGGCCGGGTCGATGTTGCGCGTGGCCAGATGCGCATTGGCATAGGCCACGGCCACGCCCACCCCGGTCAGCGCCAGGGCGGGGGCGAGCGCTCGCGCGCCGGCCATCAGCCCGCCACCGAGGCGCGCCGGGTTCTCGATCAGGTGGTAGGTGAGGAACGCCAACGCCAGCGCCAGCGCGGCGCAGCCGAGGCGCTGCGGGGTGGTGAGGTCCGGCGCCAGCATCCCGGCATAGACGATGACAGGCCAATGCCAGAGATAGAGCGAATAGGAGAGCGTGCCGATCCATTGCAGGGGCGGCAGCGAAAGCATGGTGGCCGGCGCCAGGGCCTGCCAACCGGTCGGGCTGGCTCTGTGGCCGTCGCGTTCCTCGCCCGCGCCGCTCAAAAGCACCAGCACCGTGCCGGCAACCGGGAGAACCGCGTACCAGCCGGGGAAGGGCAGGTCTTCGCTCAAGGTGAGATAGGCCGCCGCGATCAGCGCCAGGCCGAGCCAGCCCTGCGCCGCGCGCAGCCCTGGCCGGCGCTGCCACAAGGCCGCCGGCGCCAGCGTCGCCAGGCCGCCGGCGGCGAACTCCCAGGCGCGCAATGGCGAGAAGTAGAAGGCCCAGGCCGGCGAAAGGCTGGTGAGCCACAGGCAGGCGGCAAAGGAGGCGAGGCCGGCGACGCCGATCACCACGACCGCCATGCGCTTGCCCCGATGCAGCCAGGCGGCGAAGAGCAGCAGCGCCGGCCAGACGAGATAGAACTGCTCCTCCACCGACAGCGACCAGAAATGGATGAAGGGATTGCTCAAGGCATCGGCGGCGAAATAGTCGAACGACCAGCGCAGCAGCCACAGATTGATGGCGTAGGCCGAGGCGAACATGGCGCCGCGCGAATAGAGCGCCTGCTCCTGCGGCGCGAGGATGAAATAGCCCGCGCCAAGCGTCGCCAGGATGACGAACAGGGCCGCCGGCAGAAGCCGCCGGGCGCGCCGGGCATAAAAGCGCCAGAGGTCGAGCCGGCCGGTCCTGGTGATCTCGCCCATCAGATGCGTCGTGATCAGCCAGCCGGAAATGACGAAGAAGATGTCGACGCCGGCAAAGCCGCCGGGCAAGGCCGTGAGGCCGAAATGATAGGCGACGACGCCGCCGACCGCCAGCGCGCGCAACCCCTGTATGTCTGGCCGGAACGATGCCGTCACGAGGCCTCCTTCGTGCGCCCAAGCCCAACAACCCTGCCCAAGCCCAGCGCTTGCCGATCTCGGCCGGGCAGGTCGCTATCGCAATGCAGCAAGTTTTTCGCAGTGCAACATGGCCAGAACAAGGAGACGAGGGAGAGACTCAAGGCGTGCCACGGCCGCGCGGCCGGCGATCACGGAACCGTGTCTGGCCCTTGCTTGACGCGACGCGGCGGCGATGCGATCTCGGCTCGTCATTTTGGCAAGGGGATATCATGAAGAAGACCTACGAAAAGCCGGTGCTCGTGAAGCGCGAGCAGCTTTCCCGCGTCACCGCGGCCAGTGTGGCATCGGGAAAGCCCGTCTAAGCCGGCTGGTTTCGCCGCTCGCAGGCGGGCGGCGAGGCGGACCGTTGTCGGGCACCTCGACTGTTCGACAGCCCACCATCACAAAACAGCCCCGCGAACGGGGCTGTTTTTTTAACGGAGGGCAAACGCTATCAGCTGCCGCCGTTCAATTTCACGCTGCTGCAGAATTCCGGATGGGAGTTGGCGGGAGTGGCGTTCTTGGCCTCGTCCGCACAAGCCGTCTTCATCGAAGCCTGGTCGTCCGGCGTCAGCGCCTTCCAGGCTTTGACGAAATCGTCATTGCCGCGCAGCGTCTTCATGCTGGAATCGGTGTAGAAGGGCTGCATCTTGGCCGGATCGTCGAGAGCGGATGTGCCGGTGCTGCCGCCCGCGAGAGCAGAGCCGGCGGCCATTGAAAGCGCCACGGCGCCAAGACAGATCATCTTGATATTCATGATAGGATCCTTCCCTGTTGCTTTGTGACCGTCGAAGCAACGATCAAGGTCATAACGGAAGGATTTGGATAAAAGTTCCGGTTTCCAGCGCGAAATGGCGCTCGATTTTCCAAAATATATCTGAAAAATCTTGAAACTTTTCTGGATTTTGTCGTAATCCAGGATGAAAGCTCTTTTGTTGCATCAGCAATCCCACTGCCGACGCGAAACACGGGCGGCATGGGCGGGCCGGACGCGGCAGCATCCGGCCAATTTCAGAATTTCCCGGCCCCGTGATTGTTCCGTGCCGGCCGCCGAAAAAGGCCCCACCGGCAGGGCCAGCGGGGCATTGATCGGAGGTCTGCTACCGCCCGGGGGCGATCCCTGGAGCAACGAGAACGGCTTGCGAAAAGTTTCACGACCCTGGGCGCGGCTGTTGCCGTGGGTGGCCGGGATCGACCGGCTCCCGACCCGCCCCTGAGGCCGGCCTGTCGCGCGGCGCCGCGCTGCGATATTCTCTGGCGATGAAACTCGGCCAGAGCATAGGGTTCTGTACCTCCGCCGACGGCACGCGCATCGCCGTCGCCTCATGCGGGAAGGGCGAGGTGATCGTGCGGGCGGCGCACTGGATGAGCCATGTCGACTATGATCTGGAAAGCCCCATCTGGCGGCCATGGCTGCAGGCGCTATCGGCCCGCAACCGGTTCGTGCGCTACGATCCGCGCGGCTGCGGCCTGTCGGACCGCCATGTCGCCGATCTCTCGATCGAAGCGTGGCACGCCGACCTCGACGCGGTGACGGCAACCATCGAGGAGCCAAGATTCGTCCTGCTCGGCCTGTCACAGGGCGGCGCGCTCAGCATTGCGTACGCGCTGAGGCATCCCGAGCGTGTGTCGCATCTTGTGCTTTTGAACGCTTACGGCCAGGGCGGGCGGGTGCGGGCCAAGACCGAGGCCGAACGGTTGGAAGCGGAAACGCTGGTCAATTTTGTCCGTATCGGCTGGGGACGCGAAAACCCGGCGTTCTGCCGGTTCTTCACCAATTTGTTCATCCCCGACGGGACGCCCGAACAGCATCGCTGGTGGGGTGACCTCGAACGCGTGACGGCAACCGCCGACGTCGCCGCGCAGCTGCTCTCGCACATGCAGGGGATCGACGTGCTGGACCTTGCGGCCCGGCTGCGCGTCCCGACGCTGATCGCGCATAGCCGAGGCGACATGCGGGTGCCGTTCGACGAAGGCTGCAAGCTTGCCGCGGCGATCCCCGGCGCACGCTTCGTGCCGCTTGAAAGCAAGAATCACGTGCTGTTGCCGGACGAACCGGCCTGGGCCGTGTTCCAGGACGAACTGGCCGCCTTCCTCGGGCGAGAGCGGCCCAAGCAGCCACAAATCATCCGCGAGGCCGGCCTGACAGCCGCCGAGACGGCGCTGCTGGAACTGGTCGCGGAGGGGCTCGACAACCGAGCGATCGCCGAACGCCTCGGCAAGAGCGTCAAGACCGTGCGCAACCAGCTGTCGGCGATCTTCAGCAAGCTTGGCGTGCACAGCCGATCGCAGGCGATCGTCATGGCCCTGTCGGGCATGGGCCGGACGCCATCGTGACATTGTCCGGCAAGGGCCGGACATTTGGGGCGGATCGACAGCGCATCGGTCGCCGAGGCGGGGGCGAAGGCGGGACATCTGTCCCTCGATGGCCGCGATTTTCCTGGCCGCGCGGGACCGCCGTATCATGCCAAGGGCCATTGCGGGGTCTATCCCCTCGATCGGCGGCGCGACAAGGCGCCGTTCGACAGGGGAAACCGACATGACGCAACTCAATGAAGCAACGCTCAATGAACTGGTTGGCCGCATCCTTGGCGACCTTGGCGGCGCGGTCAGCGTGCCGCTGGTGCGCATCGGCGACGCGCTCGGCCTGTACAAGACGCTGAAGGAGATCGGCCCGGCAAGTGCCGACCAGCTCGCCGACGCGGCGGGCTGCTCGCCCCGCTATGTCAGGGAATGGCTCTCGGCGCAGGCGGCCTCCGGCTACGTGCATTATGAGCAGGGGCGGTTCTCGCTGACGCCGGAGCAGTCCTTCGTTTTTGCCGAGCCCGACAGCCCGGTCAATCTGATCGGCGGGTTCGATACCGCGGCCGCGATGGTCGAGAACCAGCCCAAGGTGCAGGCGGCCTTCAAGACCGGGCGCGGCGTTGCCTGGGGCGATCAGGCAGGCTGCCTGTTCTGCGCGGTCGCACGCCTGTTCCGGCCGGGTTACGTCAATGCCCTCGTGCAGGATTGGCTGCCGGCGCTGGACGGGGTGGTCGACAGGCTTAAGGCGGGCGCTGTCGTGGCCGATGTCGGCTGCGGGCACGGGCTGTCGACGATCCTGATGGCGCAGGCGTTCCCGGCCTCGCGGTTCACCGGTTATGATTTCCATCCGGCCTCGATTGCCGCCGCGACCGCGCATGCCCGCTCGCACGGGCTGGCCAACCTCACTTTCGAGGTCGGCCGGGCGCAGGATTTCGGCGGCAGCGGCTTCGACCTCATCACCTGCTTCGACTGCCTGCACGATATGGGCGATCCGAAGGCCGCGGCGGCGCATATCCGCCAGGCGCTGAAGCAAGGCGGCACCTGGATGGTGGTCGAGCCGATGGCCGGCAACACGCTGGAGGAAAACATCAATCCGGTCGGAAGGCTCTACTACGCGGCCTCGACGATGATCTGCGTGCCGACCTCGCTGGCGCAGGAGACGGGGCTCGCGCTCGGCGCCCAGGCCGGAGAGACCCGCCTTGCGGAGGTCATCCGGTCAGGTGGCTTTTCGCGTGTCCGGCGCGCCGCCCAGACGCCGCTCAACATGGTGCTCGAAGCGACCTGACAGACCGAAATCCGCACCGCTTTCGCGGCGAGGGGTAAAGGCCGGTTCGAGCTGTTGTTCGAGCCGGCCTGGCCGCGCTTTTCCCGGGAAAACCGTCTCACACTCTTCCTGGAATTGGCCTAGCCGGCGTCGTTGCCCGCCGGCGCCGCCTCGATCTCCTGGAGATAGAACGTCTTGCTCGGCTGCAAATGGTCGACGCAGAGCTGCGCCAGCACCCAATTGTCCCTGCGTTTCAGTGCCTCGATCATCATCGTGTGGTGCTGGCGCGAGACGTCGAGCTTTTCCCGGTCGGCCAGCGAATTGGCCCGCACGGGCAGGCTGAGGCGCATGTAATGCTCGATCGAGGAGACGAGATAGGCGTTGCCGCAGGCCGAGAACATTGTGAGATGGAAACGGTCATTGGCCTCGTGGATACCTCTGAGGTAGCCGTTGTCGACATGGCTGCTGTAAGTGCGGTGGATGTCGGTCAATTGCGCGATCAGTTCATCGCTGACCGGCAGCGGGATCATCAGCGCCGCCTGGCGCTGCAGCATTTCGCGCACTTCATAGATCTGCCGCACCTCCTCGGGCGAGAGCCGGCGCACCATGGCGCCCTTGTTGCGCTCGCGCGTGACGATGCCGAGTTTTTCCAGCTGGTAGAGCGCCTGGCGGATGGTGTGGCGTGAAACCGGGAAGCGGGCGAGGAGCACATCCTCGACCAGGCGCGTGCCGGGCGCCAGCCTGCCGAAGATGATGTCCTCCTCCAGCGCGTGCACCGTGTCGGCTTCCTTGCCGCCATAGTCGAAGCCGTTGAGCATCGCGAATCCTTGTCGTTCCCGGCGCCTTGTCTGGCGGGGATGTCATTCTAGGCGGTTCATCGTTTTACGGAAACGCCGAACCGATCTGTCTTGCTTGACGCGATTTCCCTGGGGAAGCGCACGCTTTCCCGGGAAACCGCTTCACACTTCTTCAGGAATTGCGTTCGCGCACAAGGCTGACCACGAGCCTGTCAAGCAGCGGGTCGTCCAGGCTGACAGGCTGGCACATCCGCAGCGTCTGCCTGAGGCTGAGCCCGCCGACTGCCTGGCGCATTATGACCGAGACGCAGGCCGGTCCGGATCCGGTCAGAACGAAGGCATTGCCGATCAGGACCGGTTCCGAGAACGGCGCCCATTGCACGGCCATCACCGACGGCTCCCTGGTCTGGCGCCGGTTGATGCCGGCGAAATAGATCCAGTTCAGCCGCGAGATCGCCACGCCATAGTGCCAGCCGGGCACGCGCGCTCCGCCCTGGCGGTGGCCTTCGGCCCATCGGGTCACGCGCCTGAAAGTCACGCGCTCGGCCTCGCGCCGCACGAAGGTGACCGACCGCATGACAAGGTCGGGGCGGTCCGGAACCGCGAAGTAGGTGAAATAGGTGCCGCTGGCGATGGCGGGGGACGGGCCGCGCACCATGTTCTCGTAAAGGATCTGGTGGATGGGCGACAGGCCCGCGTCCGCGGGCGCTTCCGGCGCGCGGTACAATTCATCCTCGTCGATCCGGAAATAGTCGCAGATCAGCTTGGCCGTCGCCCGGTTGGGCATGCTCTTGCCTTGCAAATAGCGCTCGAACTGCGTGCGGTTCATGTTCAGTCCGCGGCATACGGCGGCCACCGACGCATGGCTGCTCACCAGCCGTCGGAGATTCCTGGCAAGATTCCCGCGGATTGGCACGACACCGCCTCTCGACAGCTGTCCGGATCGCTATCCAAGAAATTGCTTATATTTCGTCAATCTCTCACACCATCGCGCTGACGCGAATGGGACCTTTGGCCAATAAGGCCCTTGCACTGTTCGACGGCTGCCCTGGCCCGGCACTGTCAAATGGGGCCCGCGCCGTGCCCTCGGGGATCGCGCGCGGCACCTATTTCTCTGACGCTGCCCGTTCGAGGACGGCAATGCGTCTGTCGGTCTCAACCTGCGCGACCTGCATCAGCGTATCGATCTCGATCATGGCTTCGACATGGTGCGCATCGATGACCGCCTTTCGCGCGAGGGTCAAAAATCCCCTGACGATCCGCAAGGTCTCGACAACGCTGGGTTGGTTTGACACGGGCATCCCTCCTCAGGCTACAACCACCAAGTGGTTGCAACGTTCCCCATGATGAATTGACTCGCCATTGCTGCATGGAGGCGTACAGTCCCCCGGTCGTCCGCCTTTCACGGCATCCGGACGCTTGGAAGCCAACTCAGGTGCTCCCGCCACCAATGCGGAGGCTAAAATGGCTGACTACCATTCAAGCAAGAATATATCCGCCCAGGACTGCGAGATTATTCGCGGTGCCTTCAGGAAATCGGTCGTGGAAAATCGCATTGCCGAACAGGAATGGCGAATGCACGCCGAGGAGCTGGCGCGCGAATTGACCGACATTGACGAGATCGACCCGGACGTTCTGGACTGGATTGTGGCCAAGTAGGCTTTGCCGTCCGCCGAAGAGGACCCGCACGGCGTCAGTCGACGTCGCTGACTTTCGGTGTGGCTTTGCGGGCGGCGGTCCTGGGCTTGGAGCCGGCGGATTCTGCTGGAGTTGGTTCGTCGGAAGAGAGCCGCTGTGCCCGCAGCCGAGCGGTCTTGGCCTCACGCGCCTGACGTTCTCCGGCAATGATGGATCGAGACTCGCGGGTGGCGCGTTCAATCCGGTTCTTGTCCTGCGGCATTCGGCCCAAGGAATTCTCCTTCGATTGGCAGCAGAATGCGCGCCAGGAGAAAATGTTCCGACGGGGATGGGACGAAAACGAACTCATTGCCCGGAACCGGGAGTCGACGGGGAAGTTGTGGCAAAGCTCCTTCAACCCTTTCGAAAGCCGCTCCATGGAAAAAACGTTCAACCGCATGGCCGGCGCGGTCGCCCGCGCCACCGGCAGACCTTCGGCCTTCGCCCTGTGCCTGACATCGGTGTTGATCTGGGCGGCGACCGGTCCGGTCTTTCACTATTCCGAGACCTGGCAGCTCATCATCAACACCGGAACCACGATCATCACGTTCCTGATGGTCTTTCTCATCCAGAACACACAGAACCGGGATGGTGCGGCCATCCAGGCCAAGCTGGACGAACTCATCCGGTCCGGTCTGGGCAAGAATGACTTTATCGGGATCGAGCATCTCACGGAGAGGGAGGTGGAGGAATTTCGCTCCGCCTGCGAGCGGGCCAAGACGGCGAACGCGGAAAAGGCGGAAAAGGCGGAAAAGGCCTAGCCTCCTTGAGCCTCGCGTGGGGGCGCGGCCGTGGCCCGGCTCTCTATTTCCTTCAGCTCTGCATCGATGGCCGCGGGCGAAGCGTGTTCAAGCCCCACCACCTCGTTGCGGGCGGCGTCCAGGGCGACGATTATCTCGTTGAGCTTCGCCTGCATGGCCGAGGTGTCGCGGTAGTTCTGGATCAGGACCACGCCTGTCAGGCACATCGCTGAAATGGATATGATGTAGGTTCCGAGCGTCGCGCTGGTGAGCAGTGCGCAGACGAGCGCGGCGGCCAGCATCACGTAGAAGCCCGGCGGCTTGGAGAAGAACTCGGCGAGGGCATAGAGAGGTCTGTCCACCCAAATCTCCGATTGAGGATGCAAGGAGCCCGCCATGCCGATGAGGGCGGCGGGCTCCTTGCCGATCGGCAAGCGGCCGATCGGACTGACTGATGTAATGTCCGGGAAAGAAGCCGGTTCCAGCTGATGTCACTAAGATCGGCTTCAGCCCAGCTTCACCTTCGGTTCGCGTGCCCACAAGCGCAGGTCGCCGAGACTGGTGACGAAGCCTGCCACGTCCTTGGCCGATGCAAGCGGGATCACCGCTTCATCCCGGACAATGCCGGCCTTGTCCAACAGTGGCGCCGCCGCTTCGACGAAACCGATGAACTTGCAGTGCGCGAAGGCGTCGGCGACAAAGTCGCGGGCGGTCGATTCCTTCAGCAGGTCGGCCATTGCGGGTTTTGCCGGCAAGAGTGCGATGGCGTCGTAAAGAACCGACGGTGCGCCAGCGATCATCTGCTGCGCGTCGATCCAGCCGCCGTCGCTCGCCTTGGCGCCGCCGACCTTAGGCGCGATGATCTCGAACTTGGCTCCGGCCTTGGTCAGCGCCTGCTTCAAGGCATTCAGCAAACCGGCATCCGTTCCCTCGGTCACCAGGATGCCGAGCTTGCGGCCTTCGAAACGGCCGGGGCCGTTCTTGAGGATGCTGAGCGCATCCGAGGCGGGAAGATCCCTGCGCGTCGGCACCGCCGCATCGGCGGGCTTCGGCATGGCTTTCAGGCCGAGTGCATCCGCCACCTTGCCGGCCAGGCCGTCATCGATGTTGAGAAGGTGGGAAACGATGCGCTCGCGAATGACAGGCGTCCGCACCTTGCTCAGTTCGAAGGTCAGCGCGGCGGCGATATGGCCTTGCTCCACGGGGTCCTGGCTGATGTAGAACTGGCGCGCCTGGCTGTAATGGTCGGCGAAGGTTTCCGACCGCAGCCGTGCCTTCGGTCCGGCTTCGACCTCGGCAAAGGAACGGAAACCCTTTTGCGGGGATTCGCGCGGACCTTCATCCCATGAGTTGGGCTGGTAGTTGGCGCGCCCGACCGGGTTGCGCATCGCCATGTGGCCGTCCTGCTGGAAATTGTGGAAGGGGCATTTCGGCGCGTTGATCGGGATGTGGGTGAAATTGGTGCTGCCCAGCCGTTTGATCTGCGTGTCGAGATAGGAGAAATTCCGGCCCTGCAACAGGGGATCGTTGGAGAAGTCGACGCCGGGCGGCACGTTCTGCGTCATGAACGCGACCTGCTCGGTCTCGGCGAAGAAATTGTCGGGCATGCGATCGAGCACCAGGCGGCCGACCGCGATCGGCGGCAGCACCTCCTCGGGAATGAGTTTTGTCGGATCGAGGATGTCGAAATCGAAGCTGTCGGCGAAGGCCTGGTCGAACAGCTGCAGCTGCAGCTCCCATTCCGGGAAATTGCCGGCATGGATCGCGTCCCAGAGATCGCGGCGGTGGAAGTCGGGGTCGGCGCCGTTGATCTTGACCGCCTCGTTCCAGGCGACAGACTGGAGGCCGAGCTTCGGCTTCCAGAGGAATTTCACAAAGGTCGATTCATCCTTGGCGTTGAGCAGCCGGAAGGTATGGACGCCGAAGCCTTCCATGAAGCGCAGCGAGCGCGGGATGGCGCGGTCGGACATCGCCCACATGATCATGTGCATGCTTTCAGGCGTGAGCGAGATGAAGTCCCAGAAATTGTCGTGCGCGGTCTGCGCCTGCGGGAAATCGCTGTCGGGCTCGGCCTTCGCGGCGTGGATCAGGTCGGGAAACTTGATCGCGTCCTGGATGAAGAACACCGGTATGTTGTTGCCGACAATGTCCCAGTTGCCTTCCTGCGTGTAGAGCTTGACGGCGAAGCCGCGCACGTCGCGGGCAAGGTCGGCCGAACCCTTGTTGCCGGCGACCGTGGAGAAGCGCACGAAAGCCGGCGTCTTCTCGCCGGCGCGCTGAAAGATGTCGGCGCGGGTGTATCTGGCCAGTGATTCATAGGTTTCGAAATAGCCGTGGGCGCCATAGCCGCGCGCATGGACGACGCGCTCGGGAATGCGCTCGTGATCGAAGTGGAAGATCTTTTCGCGGAAATGGAAGTCCTCGAGCACCGTCGGGCCACGGGCGCCGATCTTGAGCGAGTTCTGGTCGTCCGAGACCGGCCCGCCTTGCGCGGTGGTCAGCACCGGCGTCGAGCCGGATCCGGTCTGGTGCAGTTCGCCGCCTTCGCCGCGCTGCAGTTTCTGATCGTGAATGGTCGCGGCCGTTCCGGCCGGCTTGGATGTCTGCTTGGCCATGACTGAAGTCCTCGAGGGGTCAATGCGCGGGCTGCGCTGGTTCCTCAATCTCTGGCAGGGCAATGTGTTCCCTGCCGATTTCAAATCCGGACGTAAAGAAGGCCGCCGGTTGGTACGGCGGCCTTCAGGTGCTTCAAGAGCGAAGAAGCCCTCAGAGGTTCTTGTTGATCGCGGCGGCGGTCTTGTTGGTCGCGTCCTTGACCGCGGACTTGGCGTCGCCGACGGCCTTCTGGACCTTGCCCTTGGCTTCCTGTGCCGCGCCTTCGGCGCGCAGGCGATCATTGCCGACGGCCTTGCCGACACCTTCCTTGGCCTTGCCTACAGCCTGATTGGCGAGACCCGAGGCCTTGTCACTGGTGCTTCCCATGGAATGTTCCTTTTTGCGAATTGTCTGCCTGACCGGCGAGGACCAACGTCGCTTTGTCGGGAAGGTTCCGCATGCCGTGCTCCACATGCCATGGAGAGCGCGGCAAACGAAAAGGCCCGCCACCGACGCGAGGGGTGACGGGCCTTCTGGAGTAGACCGGGCGTCCCACCGCCCGGCCGTTTGCAAAACCTGTCAGCGGGACGATCGTTCCATCGTGACGAAAAGCCCGTCTTCCGCGACGCATGCGGGCGGCCTTGATCGCCAGATAAAAGAAACCCCGCCGGCCGGGGCCTGGCGGGGCTGATTGGAGGAGTAGCGGATCGAATGGGAGACGATCCACCCCTGAAACGCAAACGCCGCGCAAAGGTTCCGCTCTTTCTCCGTCAGTTCCTGTCCACCGGCTTCGAGCGCATGCGTGACACCGTCTCGCGCTCCGCCCGCTTGGAGCGCAGCGGCGGCAGGCCGCGGTCGATCAGGTCCATGTCCTCCAGCACCATGTCGCCCATGCGCTTGAAGGCGATGTCGAGCGCGCCGGCGCGGTGGGCCGAGCGCAGGAAGCCGGGCAGGGTGCGCACGGGATGGTCCGGCGCCAGCGGTTCTTCCGGAAAGACGTCGCTGGCGGCGACGATGTGGCCGCTTCTCACCGCCGCCATCAGTGCCGGGAAGTCGACCACGCCGGCGCGGCTGAGCAGGATGAAGGCAGCGCCCTTGCGCATTTTCGCAAAGGCATCGGCACCGAGAAAACCCTGGTTCTCGGAGGTTACCGAGGCGAGGACGAAGACGAAGTCGCTGCGCGACAGCACCTCGTCGAGCGAGGCCGGCTCGACGCCATTGTCGAACAGGATCGATGGCGGCAGCCAGGGGTCGAAGACCCGCGTGCGGGTGCGGAAGCCCGACAGCAGGCGGTTCAGCGCGCGGCCGAGATCGCCGAAGCCGACGATGCCGACATCGGCGCCCGACAGAAGCCGTGCCGTCGAATTGCCGTCGCCGCCCCACAACTCCTTGCCTTGCCGGAAGGCGAGGTCGGCGTCGACGATGCCGCGGGCAAGGTTCAGCGCCATGGCAAGGCCAAGCTCGGCCACCGGCTCGGCGAAGACGAGGCCGGTGGTGACGACATGGATGCCGCGCGCGAACAGCGTCTCGTAAGGCATGTTGTTGAGGAGGTTGCTCTCGACGTTGAAGACGCAGCGCAGCGCCTGCATGGCGTCGAGGGTTCCGGGCGCGATCGGCGGCTGGCCGACGATGTAGCGGGCCTGCGCCAGCACATCGGCCGGCAGGCTGGCGACGCCATCGGCCGTGGTTTCAACGACGCGGTATTCCGCCTTGAAGCGCGCCAGCTGCGGCGGCGTGAAGATCAGCTCGAGCGTGCGTGGTTCCGGCGCGCTGATCACCAGCGGCAAATCCTTGTTCGACATGATGATTCCTCCCGGCGCGACCCGCGCTCTCGCGGCAATAATCACCTCGCGTGAACCGATTTACAACTCGCAAAAATCGATTATTCATGTCCTCGGCGGACAAGAATATGCCTCTGGCCGCGCCTCGGGAGGACGAGCCATGGCACATAGGCAGGACCAGCCGCGGCGTCCGTCGATCCACGATGTGGCGAGCCGCGCCGGCGTGTCGGCCGCCACCGTCTCCAAGGTCATGGCCGGCGTCACCACGGTGAAGCCCGAGAATGCGCAACGCGTCTTCGATGCCGTCGAGCAATTGGGCTACCGCGTGGATCCGCTGGCCTCCGACATGCGCAGGGCCAGGCGCCGCATCATCGGCGCCATCATGCCGGAATTCGAAAGCGAGTTCTTCGGCCAGATGCTCACCCAGCTCGAGAGCCTCGCCGAGCAGCGCGGCTACACGCTGGTGGCGGCGTCGAGCCGCGAATCCGAAGCGCGCGAAACGGAGATCCTGGCCCGCATGCATGACTGGCGCGTCGCCGGCGTGGTGCTGGCGCCGGTGCGCAACGAGCATGGCCCGGCGGCCGCATTCATGAAGGCCAACGGCATGACCGGCGTGCTGATCGACCGCGTGTTGTCCGACGATGCCTTCGACACGGTGTCGGCCGACAGTGCCTCGGCCAGCGCCGAAGTGGCGCGCGAGCTGCTCGGCAAGGGCCACCGCCACATACTGGTCGTCGGCCTCGGCGAGCAGGCGGCGACGGTGCGCGCCCGCCTCGACGGGTTCCGCGCCACCGCGCTGCGACTGGCGCCGGATGTGCGCATCGACGTCGTGCTTGCCGAAACCGATGTCGAGCCGCTCAGGGCACGGTTGCGCGACTATTTTGCAGAAGGCGAGCGCCCGACGGCGGTCTATTCGCTGTTTCTCAAGGGCACGCTGGTGGCGTTGTCGGAATTCCGCCGTCGCGGCTGGCACTGCCCCGACGACATTTCGCTGGTCGGCTTCGACGACGCCGAATGGATGCAGGCGACATGGCCGGCCATCGCCGCCGTGGTCCAGCCGGTGCGCCAGATCGCCGGCCACGCGATGGACGCCCTGTTTGCCAGGATCGAAGGCAAGGAGGGACCGCCGACGGCGCGGCTCGAACCTTGCCGGGTCTTGATGCGGGAATCCGTTGGCTCGCCAGGCAGCGGCCCGCCTTCCGGGGAAGGGGACCGACAATAGCAGCCGCATCGTCCATAGCGCCGTGCCTGAGGCGGCTCGCACAATTGACATCGCGCGCCGAAGCGGTTTTTTATGGCGCGGTATCCAACGCGGAGGGCACTATCCGGTGAAGAAATACGAGAAGCCAAGCTGGCAGAAGCGTGAGCGGCTTTCGGCCGTCACGGCCCAGGCGAGCCCATCATCAGGTGCGACGCCGCCGCCCTGAGCGGTCTGGCGCATTCACCTGCCGAAACGCAAGGCGCGGTCGCTCGATCGCGCCTTTTGCTTTTTGGCCCCTCACGCGATGCCGGGCGCCCGCCGCGGTCCCAGATGACGCATCCTGCGGCCGATGATCATCAGTTGACGTGCCGTGTTGTTGCGCAGGCGCCGCACGCGCCATTCCAGCCCGGTTTCGGTGGTGATCTGCTTGGCGTAGACGCTCACACGCATACCTTCCTCATCCGAAGCCACCTTGACCGGGTCGTCATAAAAAGCGCCGATCTTGTCAGCCGCCATGCCTGGCGTATCCAGCCAGCGCGGAATGTGAACCGAATGGAGCTGATCGACGTCGATCATGACCCGCCCGATGCCGACGCCCGGCGTCGGGCATGTCGTCACGAATGCATCGCCAATGAAGACGACCCCATCGCGACGATGGCCTTGCGTCATGGTCAGATTGACCTGTCTGACCTCGACGGGGCTCGCCACTTCGAAGTTGCCGCACTGCGCCGATATTTCGGGCATCAGCTCGCAGAGCATCTTTTGCGGATCGGCGCGGAAATCCCGCGTCCACTGGTCGGCGACGGTGCGATAGACGAACATGTTCGCCCGCATCCTGTCGCCGATGGGAAAAACGGTGAGATAGGCGACGCGGTCCGAGGCCCGCTTGCCGTAGGAGGTGACGGCCCGATAGGCGCAATCACGCGGCGCAATGGCGAGGTCGAACCCCATCGACAGCGAATGCGCCTTCGACAGCTCGATGCGTTCGACGCCGATGGCGCGCCGCACCGCCTCGCTGTAGCCGGTGGCCACCACCAGCAGGCGGGCATTGATGACGCTGCCGTCGGCCAGCACCAGCCGCTGCCGGTCCGGTCCGGTCGAGACCTCGGTTACCTTGCCGACCGTCAACGGCACCCGCGGCGGCAAGGCGTCGCGCAGGCCGTTGATCAGCGCGCCGTAGGAAAATGCGTATTCCCACTTCTTTTCACGGGCGAAGAACTGGCCGAGGCGAAAGACATCGACGTCGGTAAACGGGGTGACGAGAGGCATGACCATCTTGTCGAGGCCGAGCTTCTCGAACAGTCGCATTTGGTTCGCGCCGATCTTCTCGGCCCGGAACTCGTCGTGATGGACGCGGTGCGGATCGATCAGCGCCACCTTGCGGCCGGCGTTTCCCAACAGTGTTGCCAGGGTGATGCCGGCCATCCCGGCGCCAATGATCGCCACGTCGACTTCAGTCGGGGTAGCCTCGGCGGGGGGCATGTCGACGCCCTCTATGCTAGTCATTTCCGTCTCCACAATCTCTGGTGGAACTATCTTCCGGGCCCATATCAACCTCAAGCAACCAGCACGGGTGGCTGGTGGTAACCAATGTTTAGGTTAATGGTGGGCGCCTCTCCTGTTTCCAGCGCGGCGCGATCGCCGAGCCATCGATGAATTCCAGGCCGCCCGCCTCGTTGAGCGTGTGCAACTTGCGCCCATTCCATAGCGCGCCTGGGGTTAAGATGGTCTCGACCACCTGCTCCATGCCGTTCACATCAAGGTGAGCGACGCGTGCGATGCCAAGGGCGGCGCCGTAGCTCCTGCGGCAATCCTGCACCGGGCGCAGCAGGTCGTTGCCGCGCTTGACCATGCGGCCGGCCGGCCGCGCCGAGGCGATGTCGACCAATACGGGGTTCTTGGGATGCGGCGTCCAGGGTCCGCGAAAATCCGGCGCCGACCACAGATACAGCGCGTCGGAGAAGGCCCCGCCGCCGTCGCGGACGGTGGCGAACAGCCACCAGCGCCCGCCATGCTCGACCAGCGTAGCGTCGCTGGCGACGATGTCGGACAAGAGCGTCGCCTCCTTGACCCATCCGCCGGGGAAGGCGGTGGCACGGTAAAGGTCGACCGTGCGGTTGGCGCAGCTTTCCGGCACCATCCAGACTTCGCCGTCGCGCTCGAAGACGAAGGGGTAGGAGAGGTGATAGGGCAGGTCGAGCACCGGCTCGGGACGTCCGATCGGCCCCGATGGGCCAAACGGCACGGCGGAGATGATGGCCTTGCCGAGGCGGTGGATATAGTCCTCGACGAACAGGGTTACCTGTCCCTGGTAGAGGATCGGAAACGGATCGGCGTAGAAGCGGCTGCCATCGTCGGGCAGCACCTGCCAGCCCGTTGCCGGATGGGCGCGCAGGTCGAACAGGTCGCGGCCATTGGTCTGGCGCCAGCCGACCTTCCAGTGCGGGGCATTGTAGCAGAGGTGATAGATCTTCTGGACGACGCGTCGCGCCAGCGCCTTGCCCGCCCTGATGCCAAGCCTGGCGGTGGAGGGTATCCGCGGCGAGGCGCCGGCCTGCGCCGGTTCAGGCAGGACGGGCACGGTGCGCGCCGTGCCATTCATTGCCGACGGGGGCATCGCCGCGACGATCAGGCTTGCCGTGCGCGCCAGCATGTCCTGGAACGAGGCAAGCGCGATGCCGCCATATTCGGTGCCCAGGCGCCCTTCGGCGACGGCGGCGCCGTTCTCCTCGATGCGGGCGACCGGCGTGCGGCCGTCGAGGATCAGCGCCAGCAGGGCCGCTTCGCCGGCGGCGCCGTCATAGGTCACGCGCCAGACCCGCGTTCCTTCCAGGCGGACGTCGCCGCAGAGGTCGATCACCAGATCAGGAGAGGCGGGCGGCTGCGTCCGGTAGGGCGCCAAAGCCGAAAGCGGCAGGCGCTTGGCCAGCCCGTCCGCCGGCAGGCCATGGATGGCCGTTTCAAGCTGAAACAGCGCCGTGGCGCTGCCTGGAATGCCGCCCCCGGCCGGCCTGGCGTCGACGGAAACCTCGACCGGGGCCAGCTCGGCCAGACGCTGCAGGAGCAGCAGGTGAAAAGCACGGACGCGCTCGCTGTCCAGGCGCAGGCTCACCCGCATGTCGCACCCCTGGCATTCCGACGTTCGGCATCTGGCCGGTGTTCGAAAATTGGACACGCGAGAGGCCCGGACGGATGGGTCGAAGTGAAATGTTGCCCCATTTGCGTCCGTCTCCTGCTCGCCTGCGCCCGCGTCACCACGCTCGTGCCTTTATCAGGCAAACTCCGTGCCAAAAATCAGGAGAGCTCCCAACATAATTAACAGTGTTTTAACAGTTGGAGGAATAGCTAGGCTGAGGCCGCAATTAATCTTGCAGGCACATGGAGTGTTGTCGGAGCGACCTTTGCAATCATCCCTGCTCTCGTTGCCGCAACAACATGCTCCAGAGGTGACGCAATACGCCCCGGAGCCAGCGCCGACGGCGTCCTATGCATCCTCGACCGTCGAGCTGGGTGACCTGAAGCGCATATTGGTGCGCCGTCGTTTCCTGATCCTCGCCACCGCCGCGCTACTGACCCTTGTGACGCTGCTCTACGGCCTGTTCACGCCGGCGCTCTACAGTTCGGTGGCCGAGATCATCATCGACCCGCAAGACCTGCAGGTGGTCACCAACGACGTCAATCCGAGCCGCGTTCCGCCCGATGGCGGCATCACCATGGTGGAAAGCCAGGTCAGCGTCGTCCAGTCGACGGGCGTGCTGCTCAGGGCCATCGAGGCAACCAACCTGACCGAGGATCCGGAATTCAACGGGCAGGGCGGGTTGGTGGGCCGTTTGCTTGGCGGCTTGCTGGGTTCGGGGTCGGCCGAAACCGACAGGACCGGAAAGACGCTCGATGCGCTGCGCCGGCGGCTGGCGGTGAAGCGGGCCGACAAGGTGCTGGTCCTGGATGTGATCGTCACCGCCAAGAGCCCCGACAAGGCGGCGAAGCTCGCCAATGCCATCGCGCAGGCCTACCTCGCCGACCAGGCGAGCGCGCGCGCGAAGATGGCCACCGACGCTTCCGATTCCATCACCGCGCGGCTGGACGAACAGCGCAAGCGCGTCCAGCAGGCCGAGAACGCGGTGGAGGCCTACAAATCCGCCCACAACATGGTCATGGCGGCGGGCAATCTGGTCAGCGACCAGGAACTGACCGAGATCAACACGCAGCTTTCCGCCGCGCAGAGCCGCACCGCGACGCTGAAGGCGCAGGTCGACCAGCTGCGCCGGTCCGGCGGTGCGCCGGACGCGACCTCGGAAGCGATGCGCTCGTCGGTGATATCGAGCCTGCGGGCGCAGGAGGCGACGCTTGTCGACCAGGTTTCGCAGCTTGGCACCGAACTCGGGCCGCGCCACCCCTCGATGATCGCGGCGCAGCAGCAGCTGCGCGACACGCGCGCCCTCATCGCGCGCGAACTCGGCCGCATCAGTGCCGCCGCCGAGACCGACTACGAACGGGCGCTGGCCAACCAGCAGGCGCTGGAGGCCAAGGTCGCCGGCATGAAGAGCAAGTCGCTCGACACCGACCAGGCGTCGGTCAAGCTGCGTGAATTGCAGCGCGACCTCGAGGCGGTGCGCTCGGTCTACGCCACCTATCTGCAGCGGGCGCAGGAAACGCGCGAGCAGATCAACGTCGACAGCACCAATGCGCGCATCATCTCGCAGGCCATGCCCGCCTTGAAGAAGAGCTGGCCGCCGCTGCCGCTGCTGCTTTTCGGCGCCCTCTTCGGCGGGCTGGGGCTGGGCACCGCGCTGGCGCTGATCGCGGAATATTCCTCGCCGACCGTGCTTTCCAGCGCGCAGATGCAATCGGCCATCGACGCGCCGGTGTTTGGCGTTCTGCCGGCGAAATCGGCGCGCCGCCGCTGGTGGCCCTTCGGCGGCGCGGCCGCCTCGGCCGGGCAGAAAACGGATGCGGTCGCGGGCCTGGCGCTGAGGCGCCTTTTCGCCTCCAGCCGGCGTCCGCCGAACTGGCCGCTGGTGCCGTCCATCCTGCTGACATCGCCGCCCGAGGACGCCGCGCAACGGGGCAGGGTGGCGCGCCTGCTCGCCAATGCGGCGGCGGCCAGGGGCAGCCGTGTCCTGTTCATCGACACCAACAATGCCGGCGGCAAGAAGGAGCCGCAACCCGGTCTCCTCGACGTGCTGCGCGGCGAATATGCCTTCGAGTCGCTGAGCCAGTACACGGCCGGCAGCAATGTCGCGGTGCTGGGCAGGGGCCGACAGAAGGCCGTCCTTTCCGAGGCGCAGGCCGTCTACTTCACGCAGCACATGCTGGCGCAGGCGGGCCGTAATTTCGACCTCGTCGTCGTCGACGGCGGCGCGCTGGCCGACAATCTCAACGCCTCGCCGCTGGTCGCCATGGTCGACGAGATCGTGATGGTCGCGACACTGAACTCGACGCCGATGCGCGATGTCACGACGGCCTCGCAGGCCATTTCCGTCATGGGGCGGTTGCCGACCGGCGCCTTGCTGGTCGACGAGGCGGCCTGACATGGCCGCGATCCGGACCGCCAACCCGGCAGCCGGCTGGGCCGGTTCGGGTCAGGTCGCGGCCGCACCCCGCGCCGACTCCGTCGACTGGGTGACGCGCTTCGGCCTGGTCGCGGTCGTGGCGCTGCTGTTCGCCATCTCCGGCGGCATGTTGTGGCTGGTGGGCTATAATTACGACGGCCTGACCGGCAACCCCGCCACCAAGATCCATCCGTCGACCTATCTGCTCGTGCTGGTGTTTGCCTGGCGCGCCTGCACCTTCGGCAATCCGGTCGGCTACATGGTGGCCATCGCCGACCGGCGGCCGGCCAGCACGCTGATGGCGGTCATCTCGATCGTGCTGCTGGTCGTCGTCATCGCGCGCCAGCGCCCCGGCATGGCCGGCATGATCGACACGTTCGTGGCGCCGGCGCTGCTGGTGATGATGCTGGCCGAGGACGACGAGAAGACATTCACCCGGATGCAGACCGTGGTTCACGCCATCATGACCGTGAACGCACTGCTGGCCCTGTTCGAGTTCGCCACCAAGACGCTGATCTTTCCCTATCGCCTCGACGGCGAAGCGTTCATGACCGACCTGCGCTCGACGGCGCTTCAGGGCCATCCGCTGTCCAATGCCACGGTCACCTCGATCTATGTGCTGGCGCTGCTCTCCGGCTCGAAATCGCTGTCCGTGCCGCTGCGGCTGGGGCTGATCGGCCTGCAATGCGCGGCTCTCGTCGCCTTCGGCGGCCGCTCCGCGATGGTGCTGACCATCTTGCTCGGCGGTTGCTACCTGCTCATCCAGGGCCTTCGCGGCTTGCGCACGGGGCGCGTCAACCTGCTTGGCGCGGCCCTGGGCCTCATCCTTGCCGCGCTGGTCCCGGTGGTCATCGCGGTGGCGGCGTCCTACGGCTTTTTCGACGCGCTGCTCGAGCGCTTCGTGTCGGACTCCGGCAGCGCCAACGCCCGCGTCGAGATGTTCGACCTTTTCAATCATCTGGAATTGCGCGACGTGATCGTGGGGCCGGATATCGACCTCATCGAGAGCCTGCGCCGCATCAGCGGCCTCGAGCAAGGCATCGAGAACCCCATCATCCGCATGGTCCTCTACCAGGGCGCCTTCTTCACCTTGCTGTTGTTCGTCGGCTTCGCGCTGTTCATGCATGAAGTGGCGCGCCGTTGCCATGCCGGCATCTGGCTGCTGATGCTGGGCTGGCTGATCCTGCTCAACACGTCCGAAAGCCTGGCGTCGAAGACGACGCTCACGACCAAATTCGTGGTGATCGCGCTGGCGCTGTATCGGCCGACGAGGGGGGTGGTGAGGCAAGGAGTGCGCGGACCGGGGGATGGTCAGCCAAAGGGCTTGCCGCTGCGTCGTTAGCGTCAGATTCCCCCGCGCCTCGTCATCCGTGCCAGCGCTTCTCCCAGGGGCCATCGTCAGGCGCAACACGTCAGGTTTCGACCGTTGCCTCATTTGATGTTCGCGGCATGGGTTCCAGGCGACCCGGTCGCAAAAGTCCGCCCAGAAAAAGTCTGACGCGGTCCCCTGGAACGAGAAGATTACGCAGGAGATTCATGGCAAGGGTGGGACAATCTGGTTCCAGCCCTCGAGACCCGCCCCGTGCCGATCAAGCCGTTTTTCCTTGCCTCCGCATCGAGCCTCGCGCTCCTCGCCGCACCTGCGGTGGCGCGAGCCAGCTGCCCTCAGTTGTCCCTCGACAACCAGGCCTACACCAATGCGACGGCGATCTGCTTCGTCACCACGAGCGGCGTTGTCGACCTGACCAACACCAATACGGGCATGATAGGCGGCGTTGGGGATACGGCGAGCACCGACACCACGACGATCGACAATGCCGGCTCGATCAGCAGCTCCTTCTCGGCAATCAGGTTGCAAGGAACGCTGACCCTGACCAATCGCTTGGGCGCCACCATCTTTGGATCGAGAGGAGCCATAAATGTAGGCCCCAGTGGCCTCACCACGATCGTCAACGATGGCAGGATCGAAGGCATCTACGCCCTCGATGGGGACCACTACCTTGACCTGACGAACACCGGGGTCATGGCGGGGCAGTCATTCGGCATCGACGGCTACACGGTGAAGGCGACCAATTCCGGCACGATCTCGGGTGGCTACTTCGCGCTCAGGGCCATCGGCGACCTGACCCTCGACAATTCGGGCGACATCGTCACGGACACCGACCCATCGACCAACAGCACGGCTGTCAGGGCTTGGGGCGGCACCACCGTGATCACCAATTCGGGGCTGATCTGGAGCGACAGCGGCTATGGCATCCACGCGGAGGTCTACGTAAAAAACGTTTCCGTCGGCTCTTTCAGCTTGACCAACAGCGGCACGATCGGCGGCGACATCGGAGTCTATACCGCCTCCAATAGTCTCAGCACTGTCAGTGCGACTATTGTCAATTCCGGTACGATTTCTGGCTCTTCGGCGGCCATTTCAACCGATGGAGATCTGACCCTCGATAATTCAGGCTGGATCAAGTCCATCGGCAATTCGGGCGATTGGGATGGTGTCGCGGCCCACGGCGTCACCACGAAGATCACCAATTCGGGCAACATCGACAATTTCGGCGTCTATGGCACGGGCATCGTTGCCGACGGCACCGACGCCAACGCGTCCCTGGCGTTGACCAATAGCGGCCGGATCACCGCCACGTTCGGTGTGTCCTCGCAGGTCACAACGACGACGATCGACAATTCCGGAGGCATTACCGGCACGGGTGGCGCTGGCGTCTACGCGGACAGCGCGGCCGCCAACGCGTCTCTGGCGTTGACCAACGGCAAGAGCGGCACGATCACCGGCGAGTACGGTGTCGATTCGCAGCTTGTCACAACGACAATCACGAATTCGGGCACCATCACCGGCGTATACGATGCCGGCGTTTATGCCGAAAACGCCGCCGCCGCCGCATCCCTGACGGTGACCAACAACGGCACGATCACCGGCGTGTCCGGCGTCTCCTCGCAAGTGGCCGCGACGACGGTCGCCAATTCGGGGATCATGACCGGCACAGGCGACTCCGGCGTCTTTGCCCGCAGCGCACTTGCCGACGCGTCCCTGGCGCTGACCAACAGCGGCACGGTCACAGGCGGCTATGAAGGCGTCAATTCCCAGCTTGCCACGACGACGGTCGCCAATTCGGGGGCCATGACCGGCACAGGCGACTCCGGGGTCTTTGCGCTCAGCGCGCTTGCCAATGCGTCCCTGGCGGTGACCAACAGCGGGGCGATCGCCGGCGGTTACTTCGGCGTCAACGCGCAGGTGGCCACGACGACGGTCGACAATTCGGGGACCATCACCGGCACGGGCGCTTTCGGTACTGGCGTCTATGCTTTCAGCAGAAGCGCCGACTCGTCTCTGCTGTTGACCAACATTGGCTCGATCACCAGCGGCTTCGGCGTCAATGCACAGGTCGCCACGACGACGATCGACAACGCCGGAACGATCGCCGGTGCGGCCTATTTCGGCGTTGGCATCGGTGCTTACAGCTCACTTTCCGGCGCATCCCTGGTGCTGACGAACAGTGGCACGATCACTGGCAACGTGGGCGTCTCATCGATGGTCGCCACGACGACGATCGACAATTCGGGGACCATCGCCGGCGACCAATACGGCATCAACGCAGGCAGCTTGCTCACGCTCACCAATACAGGCCTGATCTCGGGCGGTGCTGCCGCGGTCCTGCTGAACAAGGACGGCAACAGCATCGGCCTCGACAAGGGTGCTCGCTTCGATGGTGCCATCGACTATGCCGGCACCACCGGCAACACCACCCGCTTCAGCCGTGGCAGCTGGATCCTCGACGTCGCCAATTACGATGCCGCTGACAACACGATCGTCACCGGCGGCAGCGCCTATGTCGTGAAGGGACACCAGATCATCGTCGCCGATGGCTCCGCGGTGCAGGCCGGCGCGCGCAGCGCGCTCGACATCACCCGCTCGCTCTCGGGCCTCGCCAGCGACGCCCTGTCACTGTCGCCGTCGTCCTTGCCCATTGCCAGTTCCTCCGGCGCCAGTTCCTCCGGCGGCGCGCTCGCCTATGCCGACGACAATGCCGTCGATCGGAGGTTTACCTCCGCGGCGCTGACCGGCTCAGGCCAGGACAACGCGTTCTCGGGCTTCTCGAACGGGGCTGTCGGCGATGCTGCCGGCAACATCGTCTGGTCGCGTGTCCTGGCCGGGCGGAGCGTGGCTTCGCAGGACGCGGCCAGTGCAGACTCCTGGATGAATTTCGTCGGCGTTGCCTTCGGCGGCGATCATCGCGTCTCGGACACGCTGCGCCTCGGCGGCTTCTTCGGCCTCGCGGACAGCCGCACCGAGACCGACAGCAATTCCTCGCTCAAGTCCAAATGGTACTATGCAGGGCTCTATGGCAGCTGGTCGCCCGGTGCCGCCTTTGTCGAGGGGAACCTTACTGGCGGCTATGCCGAGAACCGTTCCGAGCGCATGGTCACCAACGGCCTCGCCACGGAAACGGCCAGCGGCGACTATGGCTCGACTTTCGTATCGCCCGAGCTCGCCCTTGGCTATCGTGTCGCCCTGCAGCCCGGCACCAGCCTGACGCCGCAACTGCGCGTCCGTTATCTCGGCGTCGACGCCGAGGGCTATGGCGAAACCGGCTCGAGCGCCGACATGACGGTGTCCTCGCACTATACCGGCTTCCTGGAGGAGCGGGCGCTGGCGAAGCTTCAATTCGACAATGAGCGCTGGAGCCTCTTCACCACTCTCGGCGTCGTCGCCCTGCAGCGCGTCCAGGGCTCGGGCACGGATGTCAGCCTTCTCGGCATCGCCTCGACCGTGGCGGAAGGCGACAGCAACCTCTTCGGCATCAGCTTCGGTCTCGGCGGCAACTGGAAGATGAGCGACACCGTCTCGCTCTACGGCGCCGTCAACGGCACGGCCTTGAACAACAATGCCAGCATCGACACCAATGTCGGGGTGAAGATGGTGTTTTGAGGGGCGGCACCGCGCCGCGTCGCTCCTTGCTTCGCGCTAGGGTGACGAAGGGGGAAGCTCAATCTCGACGGTCGGCGCGCTATTCCGCCGGCATCCTCAACCCAAGTGCTTCGACCATCGCCGGATCCAGCGCGCGCGTGGTGTCGTCCATCATGCCCATGCCGTCGAAGAGGTCCCAGAACGCCCAGGGAAAGCCGGCGGCCTCGGCGCTCTGCCTTACATCGGCGATGTAGCGGGCGCGGTCGGGGTTGGGTGCTGCCACATAACGCGCGTCGGTGCGCAGCGCGCCGAATTCGCCCATGATGACGCGCTGCGGCGCGATGCCGTTTCTGTCTGCCCAGTCGCGCGCCTGGCTGAGATATTTGTCGATGAACCAGCGGTCGGGCCGGGCGTCGAAATAGACCTTCAGCACGCGCTCGGTCTCCGCATAGGCGGCCTTCTTGTCCGCTTCGGAGGTCTCGGTATCCGCGGCCATGCGCGCCCGGACGGAGGCCAGCGTCCGTTCGAGCGAACCGGCGGAGGCCGGCCACGGCACGTTGTTCAGCGCGCGGTAGACGGGCTCGCGCATCCACGGCGCGCCCTGGTGGCTGAACAGATAGGGCTCGTAGAAGTGGAAGGTGAACAGGATCGGCTCGTAGGCCGCCAGCGGCGCCGGATCGAGCGCGGCCAGCCCGCTCACCATCGAGCCGCAGCCGCCGGTGACGACCAGCGGCAAGGCCCGGGATGACGCCCTGGCCGCGGTCAGCAGGGATGCCTGGACCTGCGACCAGACATTGGAGTCGCAGGACTGAGGCGGTTCGTTGACCGGCTCCAGCGCCACCATGCCCCGCGTGAACCGGTCCAGCCTGCCGGCAAGCTCGCCGACCAGCGCCCGATAGGCCGCGAATTCGGGTGCCGCGGTGCTGGAGACCATGCGGTCGGGGTTCCAGTAATGGGTGGCGCCGTTGGCCTGGACGTTGACGATGATGCCGAGACCGGCGTCGATCGTGGCGGTGACGGCGGCGTCCAGCATATCCAGCAACTTGCCGCGCGTGGTGGCGTCGGCTGCCAGGAACGGGCCGGGATCGACGGGCAGGCGGATGAAATCGAGCCCGGTCTGGCGCAGCCGACCTAGGTCGTCTGGGGTTGGCACCGGCCGCTGCGACTGGAAGGGCGGCCAGTCATAGTCGGTGCGCGGGGCGGGGAATTCGCGTGTCAGTGCAAACCAGGGCCAGGCGTTGACGCCACGGCGGAAACGCCATTCGCCGGCGCCGGCAAAGGCGGACCGCGCGGGAAGCTGCGCCAGCGCCGCGGGCACCAGCGCCGTCGACAGCGCGGTGCGCAGCAACCGCCGCCGCGACCAGCCCGTCATACGGCGCCGGGCGAGGGGCGGTCGATCGCGGCTGTCCGCTCTGATGTCACGCCGAGAAGCCGGTAGGCTTCATCCTCATAGGCAAGCAGCACATCCTCCCAGCGGAAGGCTTCGCGGGCGCGCGTCCTGGCGGCTTCACCGCAGGCCTTGACCAGCGCGTCATCCTCCATCGCCTGCCGCATCCGCTCGGCGCAGCTCTGCGTATCGGTGAAGTGGACGGCGGCGGCCCCGGCGACCCACCTGTTGTAGGGATTGTCGTGCGCGATCACCATGTTGCCGGCGGCCAGCGCCTCGACCAGCGACGGGTTGGTGCCGCCAACCGTGTGGCCATGCATATAGGCGCGCGCATGATATCTCAGCGCCTTCACCGCCGCCTGGTCGTAGATGGCGCCGGGCAGGACCACCGAGGCGTTCGCCGCCTTGCGGATGGCGACATGATAGGGATTCTGGTCGGAGAGCGTGCCCAGCACCACCAGCTTCATGTCGCGTTTCTGGCTGCAGAAGGCTTCGACGATGGGCAGGATGTTGTTGTCGGGCTCGATGCGCGCGATCGAGATGAGGTATTTTCCAGGTTCGAGCCCGAGCGCGCGTACCGGCGCCTCGGGTGCCGATGTCACCGGGTCGGCGCCATAGGTGATGGTGGCGATGGCGCTGCGCGGCCGGCGCGTCGCCAGGTGATCGGCGATGACAGGATGGTCGGCGACCAGGCGGTGCGAAGCCCAGGCGCCGATCCATTCATTGAGCCAGAACCAGGTGCGCGCCGCTGGTCCCCATTTCGGGCGGCGCCACTCGATGCCGTCCATATTGGTGATGATCTTGCGCCGCATCAGCCTGAGCCAGGTCAGGAAGACCGCGCCATTGTAGCCTAGCACCAGGCAGACACCGGGCCGGCGCGCTGCATCGAGCACGCACTGCCAGTCGAATTCCAGCGTCGCGCGCGGGCCTTTCGAGGCGACCTGGATGTGGATCAGGTCGATGCCGCGCCAGCTGTCGAGACGCACCCGCTGGTCGACCCGCTCGACCTCTTCCTGGCAGTAGACGCCGACCTTCCAGCCGCGTGCGACCAGGAAAAGGGCCAACTTCTCGGCGAAGGTCTCGAAGCCGCCATGGGCCGCGGGAATGCCGCGCGTCCCCAGGATCAGGATGGAAGGCTGTTCCGGTTTCATGACTGCTGGTACTTTCAGGTCCGCTCGATCCGTGACGCGAGGCTGTGTCATCTCAGAACCGCAGCCTAGCGATATCCATGCCAGACTCAGTTCCGGCCATCATCGCACTGGGGTTGTAAAATATTTCTTCCAACCGCCGGAGTTGTTTCACTATCGGTCAACTTTCCGCACGTATGTGTATCGAAACGAGGCAATGCCGGGGCCAGTCGGCCCGCGGATGGGTATATTAGCCCGGTATGATCCTTGCTGATGGACTTCTGCGCGCCGGAATCGGCGGAGGGCGTGCAGCATTGGTGTGGTGATCCCGTTCACGACCACACTCGCAACCAGTGAAGTCCAAAGGGGTGTTTCCGGCCGCCGGTAGCGTCAGGCGGCGGGATCGTCACACCACCCCTGACAGAAAGATGCATGTGAAGATGCGGATTGCCTGCATCCACCAAGGCTACGAACTCTACGGCTCCGACCGCAGCTTCGCGGAGAGCGTGGCGGCGCTGCGCGCCGCGTTTCCGTCCGCCGACATCGAAGTGGTCCTGCCGCGCAGCGGGCCGATCCTGCAGATCCTGGAGCCTCATGCCAGCCGGATCGTCTTCGAACCGCTCTGGGTGCTGCGGCGCCAGGCGATGCTGAGGCTGGCGACCATCGAGATGGCGCGGCTGCCGGTCGCGCTGTGGCGGGCATGGCGGCGCCTGCGCGATTGCGACCTCGTCTACGTCAACACCTCGATCGTCGCCGACTATGCGCTGGCCTCGCGCCTGCTGCCGACGAAAGCCCTGCTGCACATCCACGAGATTCCCGAAGGCGTGCTGCGCCGGATCCTGGTCGGGTTGATGCACTGGAGCCATGCCGATCTCATCTTCAACTCGCGCGCCACACGCGCCGCGTTCGGCGATCCCAAATCCGCGCGCTCATACGTCGTCTACAACGGCGTTGCCGGCCCGCCGGCGGCCGAAGCGATGACCTATGACGGCAAACGCCCGCTGCGGGTTCTGCTGCTTGGCCGCATCAACCGGATCAAGGGCCAGGAAGTGCTTCTGGAGGCGATCGCCTCGATGCCGGCGGAGCTGAAGTCGAGGATCGAGGTGCGGCTGGTCGGCGGCGCTTTCGAAAGCGTCGAGCGCGAGCGCGCCTTGGCCGAACTCGTCGGGACCATGGGGCTGGCCGACCAGGTCAGCACCTTGCCTTTCATATCCGACCCTTCCGAGCATTATCGCTGGGCCGATATCGTCACCGTGCCGTCGCGACGCCCGGAATCGCTCGGCCGCGTCGCCATCGAGGCGATGGCCTATGGCCGGCCGCCGCTGGTGTCGGCGATCGGCGGACTTGTCGAGGTGGTCAGCGACGGCGAGACCGGCTGGCATGTTCCGCCTGACAATGCTCCCGCGCTTGCCGCGAAGTTGCAGGAGATCGTCCTCGCCCCTGAAGCCTGGCGCGGGTTCGTCGCCGCCGGGCGCAAGCGCTACGAGACGGTGTTCAGCGAGCCGGTCGCGGCCGCGGCGATCGCCGCGATCGCCGCCGACAAGCTGAAGGCGGCGATGGCAAGGCCAGGCAAGGCGGCTACCACCCGCCAGGCGGAGACGCAGCCGTGAAGTTCCCCGTCCATCTGGTGCGGCGCCTCGTGCTGATGATCGGCGGCGAGGCAATGCAGAGCGGCTTTCACTTCGCCCTCAACCTCGCGCTGCTGCACATGCTGTCGGCGCAAGGCTACGGCCTTTTCGCCCTCGCCATGGTGATGGGCGGCGTTGGCCTCTCCTACATCAGGTCGCTCACCGCCGTCCCCGCCTCGATATGGATGAGCAAGAGCAGCAACAGGGCCGGCGTCGATGCCCATGACGTGGCCTTCGGGACGGCGGCGCTGGTCGTGGCGCTGCTGATGGCCGCCGGCACGGCTATTCTGATGCATCTCCTGGGCGACCCAAGCGGCATTGCCGCCGGCTGCTTCGTCGGCGCCTGGTCGCTGCGCAGCCATATGCGAACGGCATTCTTCACGCGTCGCCAGCAGGTGGTCGTCTCCATCAGCGACGCCGCCTTCACGATCGCCGGCACCGTGCTCGCCGGGTCTGCGATCTGGTTCGCCAGGGACGTGCTGCAGACCGTGTTCTACGCCCTCGCGGCGGCAAACCTATTTGGCATCTTCGTCCTGGTCCGGCTGGCGGGCCGCAGGGTTCGCGTCAGTTTCCGCATGCCGACGCGCCGGCGCTACACCAAGCTCTGGCGCCAGCTGTGCTGGTCGGGCTTCAGCGCGACCACCACCAACATCCAGGGGCAATCCCTGGCGCTGCTGGTCGCGGGCATTGCCGGACCGGCCGCCTACGCGCCGCTGGCGGCGGTCCTCGTGCTGTTTGCTCCGCTGCGCATCATCAGCCTTGCCTTCGTGAACATGACGCAGCCGGAACTCGCGAAGCTGATGCAGAACAACGAAACGCGCCGCGTCTGGACGCAGGCGAAGATCTGGTCGCTCGTCATGGGGCTCGGCGGCCTGGCCTATGGATGCGCCATCATGTTCGTCCTGCCGATGATAAAATCCCAGGCTCTGCAGGATGCCTCGGTCGGGTTCATCGGGCTTTTCGCGATCGCGAATTTCGTGCCGATCATGCTCTACATCATGCCCCGGATCGTGCTCGAGATCTTCGGTGATTTCCGGATCGTCGCCTTCATCACCATGGGCGGCGCGATCGTCGGGCTGGCGCTGATCGCGATCCTGCTGGCCGTCGCGTCCCCGCCATGGGCGCTGCTGGGCTCGGCGGTCTCCGAGACCTTCGTGCTCGTGGCATCATGGTATTTCGCGCATCACCGCATGTGGAACATCGAGCATCCGGACCAGCAGCGGCACAGCCGCCTGGGCTCCTGGCGGCGGGCGGTCACGTTCGCCGCGGCAAAGCGATAGGAGAGGGATGTGACAGACCAGGCATTGCACATTGCCGCGGCGACCGACTTGCCCGACGGGCAGGCCTCTCATCCCGCCATCGTCGCCGCGAACGACGCCTACACGGCGCGATTGCACACCAGCCTCGAAACGGTCAGGCCGCTCTGGCTGCGCTTCCAGACGGATGGCGTCTGCACCGCCCACCAGCATTTCGCGTGGGTGGAGGGGATCGTGGCGCGGCTGATGCCTGCAGGCGCGGAGCCGCTCATCGTTGAAGTGAACAACGCGGTGACGGGCGCGCCCTTGATGTTGGTGCCGCTGATGCTGCGGCCAGCCTTCCACCATCGGGTGATCGAATGGCTGAGCTGCGGCGTCTGCGACTATTCGGCACCGCTGCTGGCCGATGCGAGCGCGTGGACGGCACAATCCGCGCAGGCCGCGTGGGCGGCGGTGCGTTCCGTGCTGCCGGCGGCGGACCGCGTCAACATCCTGGGAATTCCGCGGCGGATCGACGGCGTCGCCAATCCGCTGGCGCTGCTTCCGGCGACGCGCGATTCGTTGCAGACCACCTTCGGCCTGGCCATCGACGGCGAGCCGGAAACCGTCCTCAAGCGCCTGTGCAGGCCATCCTTCGTCAAGGAATTCGGCAAGGACTGGCGGCGGCTCGAACGGCTCGGCGGCGTGGAACTGGTCGAGGCCGCCACGCAGGCCGAGGTGGAGCAGCTCTTCGGCGAACTGATCCGGATGCGGCTCAGCCGTTTTCGCGAACTTGGCCGCTTCGACCTGCTGACGCAGGAGGCGGTTGTCGATTTCTACCGCAACGCCGCCCTGCAGGGCCTGCCGGACGGATCGGTGCGGCTCTTCGGGCTGCGCGTCGGCGATGCCCTGATCGCCGTCCAATATGCGGTGGTCCATCAAGGGACTGTTCATGCTCTGCTGATAGCCATGGACCAGAGCGTGGTGCCCAACGTCTCGCCGGGCCTCTTGATCATGGGCCGGCTGATAGGCTGGGCGCGCGAGCGGCGGTTCGATTATTTCGACCTGTCGGTCGGCGACCAGAGCTACAAGGAACGTATGGGCGCCAAGGCTTCGGTGCTGGCCGAGCTTCGCCATGGGTTGACGGTGCGGGGCAGTGTCGCGAGCACCGCCATCGAGCTCCGCAACCGGACCGAGGCCTTCGTGCGTTCCAACCCCCGGCTGCGCAGCGCGGCCCAGGGGATGATGCGGGGTTTGCGGCGTCTTCGTGGGGGATGACGAAGGCGGGCCTGAACGACGGGAGAAGTACGTGGCAGGCCAGGCAATGCGAATGGAAGCGGCGGCGGATGTATCGGGCCAGCTGGTTTCCCCCGATGTCGCCGGTTTGGGCGCCGTCGCGCACTATACGGCGCGTCTGCACACCAGCTTCGACAGCGTAAGGCCGCTGTGGCAGCGCCTTGAGGCGACCGGCCTATGCACCGGTCATCAGGGCCTTGCCTGGGTGGAAGGGATCGCCAAACGGCTGATGCCCGGAAGCGCCGAGCTGCTGGTCGTCGAGGTCAACGACGCCGTTACGGGCGGGCCGGCCATGTTGCTGCCCCTGATGCGGCGCCGGGCGCTTGGGCACTATGTCATCGAATGGCTGAGCTGCGGCGTGTGCGATTATTCGGCGCCGCTGCTGGCCGATGCGAGACCCTGGACCAGGCAAGGTGCCGATGCCGCATGGGCAGCGGTCCGCGCCGTGCTGCCGCCGGCGGACCGCATCCACATAGCGGGCATTCCGCAACAGATCCATGGCGTCGCCAATCCGCTGGCGCTGCTTTCGGCGACGCGCGATTCCATCCAGATCGCCTCGGGCCTGGCCATGCATGGCGAGCCGGCGACGCTGATCAAGCGCATCTGCAAATCGTCCTTCGCCAAGAACTTCCACAAGCACTGCCGCCGCTTCGAACAGATGGGCAAGCTCGACCTGGCCGAAGCCGAGACACCGGATATGGTGGAAGAGCAGTTCGCGACGCTGCTGGAGCTCAGGCTCAATCGCTTCCGCGAGCTCGGGCGTTTCGACCTCCTGACGCAGGCACCGGTCGTCGAGTTCTATCGCAACGCCGCCCTGCAAGGCCTGTCCGACGGCTCGGTGCGGCTGTTCGGGCTGCGTGTCGGGCAAACCTATCTCGCCGTCATCTATGTGCTGGTCATGAAGGGCACCTTGCATGCCCTTCTGCTCGGGATCGACCAGGACGCGGTGGCCAACGCCTCGCCGGGCCTGGCGACAATCGGCAAGCTGATGATGTGGGGGGTGGCGCAAGGGCTCGGCTATTTCGACCTGTCGGTCGGCAGCCAGGGTTACAAGCAGCATATCGGCGCTTCAAGCTCGGTGCTGGCGGAGTTGTGCGAGCCGATCACGCTGCGAGGCAGCGGGGCGACGGCCTATATCAAGTTGCGCGGCAGGATCGAGCTTTTCGTGCGCTCCAAGCCGGAACTGTACAAGACCGTGCAGGGTGTGATGCGCCGGCTGCGGCGATTGAAGAACTGAAGAACGGCTCCCGAAGCGGCTTCGGGAGCAGGAATTGATGGCCGTGCGCGATGACGTGATGGTTCAGAGCGGCTCGGTGTCGAAGAGCAGCATCGTCACCAGATCATCATCGCCGGCGAACTTTCGCCGGTCCTCCGCGCAGGCCCGGCCGATCTCGCTGGCAAAGGCCGTGCGAATGGCCTCCGGACTGTCGAAATGGAGGATGGCGACCCTGTAGGGCGTCTCGCCCGGCAGGACATTCATGATCGGCGACCGGCTGATCTCGTAGCGCCGCAGTCCGGGCAATTGCTTGGCCAGCGGCACGTGAATGTCGTGATAATGGCGCTCGAACGCCGCTGGATCGGCGGGAGTTTTGTAGATGACAAGCATCTTGGCCATGGTGGAGCTCCCTGCTTGAGGTGATCGCGCCTCGTCGGCGCCGCACCAATGTCGTTCGCCGGGAGCGGATTTCGACAGCGATGCCGGATTTTCGCGGGACCAGCGGCATGGTCCCGCGCCCGAAATTGACAGGACTGCTTGTCTCCGTCATCCTTGAGCCCAGTCGCCCGATGTGTCAGGGCGACCGAGGGCAGCGTCATGTTCAGTCCCGTAACCAGCCAGAATGCCAAGCGCGCCGCGGTGCGCAAGGCGCTCGACGCCCACAAGGTCTACATCACCGCGCAGAGCTTTTCGGACGGTGCCTACAGGGCGCGCGTGCTGGTCGACGGCGAGGCCTACTGGGTGGATGAGTTCCGGCTCGAGCAACTTCGGCAGGGGCTGTCGCCGGCCGAGCTCGAACTCACGCCGGCCGCCGACGATTGAGAGCGTGACGTCCATCGGTTACGGAACGCGGCGGTTGCTCCTGCTTGCCAAACGCTTTGGGCGCTGACCCATGCCCGCTTCCTCCAAGCTCAAACCCTATCGCGCCAAGCGTGAATTCTCCAAGACGCCGGAGCCGGCGGGCGGCCTCATTACCGGCGACGGCAACCGCTTCGTCGTCCACAAGCATCATGCCACCGCCGATCATTACGACCTGCGCCTGCAGGTCGGCGATGTGCTGAAGAGTTGGGCGGTGCCACGCGGGCCCTCGCTCAACCCGGCCGACAAGAGGCTGGCGGTCGAGACCGAGGACCATCCGCTCGAATATATCGACTTCGAGGGCGTCATCCCCGAGGGCGAGTATGGCGGCGGGCCGATGATCGTCTGGGACACCGGCACATGGGCGCCGATGGACGATGTGGAAAAGAGCCTGAGGACCGGCGCCTTCAAGTTCCGGCTGGCCGGCGACAAGCTCAATGGCGGCTGGATGCTGACGCGCCTGAAGCCCAAGCCCGGCGAGGGCGCGGAGAAGAAAAACTGGCTGCTGTTCAAGGAGCGCGACCTTGCCGCAGACACGACGCTGAACATCCTCGAAGCGCGGCCGGAAAGCGTGAAATCGGGATTGCGCATCGAGGAACTGGCCGCAACGGCGAAGCCGGCCGCGAAGTCCTCGCCCAAGCCGGGTTCCCTGAAACCAAGCACGCTGCCTGGCGCCGTCAAGGCGCCGGCGCTCAGCCGCATCGAGCCGCAGCTGGCGACGCAGGTGCCAAAACCGCCGGGCGGCGAAAGCGTTGCCGAGAACACAAACGAGCTCTGGCTGCACGAGATCAAGTTCGACGGCTACCGCACCATGGCGCATGTTTCCGACGGGCAGGTGCGGTTGATCACCCGTGGCGGCATAGACTGGACAAGACGCTACGGCGACCTGCCGCACGCCTTCGCCAGATTGCCGTGCCGCGAGGCAATCGTCGACGGCGAGATCGTCGTGCTCGACGGCCGGGGCATCAGCCGCTTCGCGCTGCTGCAGGATGCGCTGGCCGAAGGTGCCGGCAGCAAGCTGCATTTCTATGCCTTCGATCTCCTGCATCTCGACGGCTGGGATCTGACGAAGGTGCCGCTGATCCGGCGCAAGGCGCTGCTGGCGGAACTGCTTGCCGGCCTTGGCGCCAACTCCGCCATCCAGTTCTCCGACCATGTCGAAGGCTCCGGGCAGGGGCTTTACGATCAGGCTACGGAGATCGGGCTCGAAGGCGTCGTGTCCAAACGCGCCAACGCCATATACCAGAGCGGCCGCACCAAGAGCTGGACCAAAAGCAAGGCGCTCCAGAAGGACGATTTCGTCATCGCGGGCTACACGACCTCGCAAGCGGCGGAAGGGCTGGCCGCACTTGGCATGGCCGAGTGGGAGGACGGCGAACTGCATTATCGCGGCAAGGTCGGCACCGGCTTCGATGCCGAGACGGCCTCGGACCTGCTGGCACGGCTGGAGCCGCTGACAGCGGGCGCGACGCCGCCCGAAGGCGTGCCGCGCGAGATCATGCGCGAGATGCACTGGGTGAAGCCATTGTTTTCGGCGCGCATCCACTATGCCAACCGAACGGCGGACAATTCGCTGCGCCATGGCGTGTTTCGCGGTCTGAGGGATGTCGGCCTGTCGACACCGGTCTCGGCCAAGCGCAAACGGCTGATATCCGAGGCGGACCTCGCCACCATCTGGGTGACCAATCCGGAGCGGCGCCTGTTCGGCAAGACCGGACCGACCAAGCTCGACATCGCCGTCTATTACGCGCTGGTCGGCGACTTCATGCTGCCGCACATCCTTGGCCGACCGGTGTCGCTGGTGCGCTGTCCGACCGGCCTGCCCAAGGATTGCTTCTTCCAGCGCCACGCCTTCACCGGCATGCCGCCCTCGGTGGTGACGTTCCAGGCGACCAATTCCGAAGGCGAAACCAAATCCTATCTCTCGGTCGAAGGCGCCAAGGGCTATCTGGCGCTGGCGCAGTTCGGCGTCGTCGAGTTCCACACCTGGGGCACGCACCGCGCCAGCCTCGACAAGCCCGACCAGATCGTCTTCGACCTCGACCCGGGCGAGGGGATTTCGTGGCGCGAGGTGGTGGAGGCGGCCGTCCATATCAAGGGCGAGCTGGAGGGGCTGGGGCTGGTTCCTTTCGCCAAGACATCCGGCGGCAACGGCATCCACATCACCGTGCCGGTGACGCCAAAACAGAACTGGAAGAAGCTGCATCAGGCGACCAGCGCCATATCAACCCATCTGGCGGCCACCGCGCCCGACACCTTCACGACCACCATGGGCAAGGAAAACCGCAAGAAGCGCATCTTCATCGACTATCACCGCAACGCGCGCGGCCACACCTCCGCCGCCCCCTATTCGCTGCGGGCGCGGACCAATCTGCCGGCCTCGACGCCGGTGAGCTGGAGCGACCTGGAAGCGATCGATGCGCCGCAGGATCTGAACTATTCCTCGCTGCCGGGGTTGCTGGAGACGTCGGGCGATCCGTGGGCGGAGATTGATGAGTTCGCGCGGGATTTGCCGGTGTTTGGGACCGCGCGGTAGATCATTCGTGATGGCGCGCGACCCTCGCATTCGTCATCCTGGGGTCTGCGCGCGTCGCTTCGCTCCTTGCTCCGCCCTAGGGTGACGAAGCTTCGAGGCAATCGGCCAATCACCAGCGCCTCGCCCACCATCGACGCTTCCGACAATTTGAATTATTCTCCGCCCCTGACCCCTCCGGCGAGATGGAAGATTTCGTCAGGGATTTGCTGGTATTGTGCGGGGTCGGTGTAGGATTACCACGGCGCCAATCGTCCTTCGGACGAAAGCGCTGCAGAGAGCATGATCCCAAAAAGTGGGAACCGGTTTTTGGGTAAGATCATGTTCAAGCTAAAATGTCAGTGCATGGCCGCGTAGGAGTGTATCATGGCGCCCAGGGCAAGTTGGAAGGGTTACCTCAAGCTCAGCCTCGTCAGCTGTCCGGTGCGGCTATACCCCGCAACGACCACCAGCGAACGCATCTCGTTCAACCAGCTGCACAAGAAGACCCACAACCGCATCAACATGAAGCCCGTCGACCCGGAACTCGGGCTTGTCGAGCGCTCGGATCTGGTCAAGGGTTACGAGTACGAGGACAAGCAGTACATCATCATCGATGATGCCGACCTCGACGCGGTGCGCATCGAGTCCAACCATACGATGAACATCGAAGCCTTCGTCGACGAGGGCGAGGTCGATGTCATCTACCAGGACGCGCCCTACTATCTGGCGCCGGATGGGGCGATGGCGGAGGAGACCTTCGCCGTTTTGCGCGAGGCCATGCGCAAATCCGGTAAGCTGGCGATCGCGCGGCTGGTTCTGTCCAGCCGCGAGCGGGTGGTGACGATCGGCGCGCGCGAGAACGGCATGTTCGTGTGTACCTTGAGAAATCCGAACGAAGTGCGCGGCACGGCTGAATATTTCGGCAACATTCCGGCCGGCAAGCCGGATCCGGAAATGCTTGAACTCGCCGAAGCGCTGATCAAGCAGAAGGAAACCACCTTCGATCCGAAGAACTACGAGGACCGCTACGAGATCGCGCTGATGGCGATGATCCGCGAGAAGCTCAAGGGCCACAAGCCGATCATCGCGGCGGCGCCCGAGCGCGGCAATGTCATCAACCTGATGGACGCGCTGAAGGCCAGCCTGTCGCAGTCGAAGCCGCCGGCCAAGTCGAAGAGCAAGGCCGACGAGGTGGCGGCCAAGCCCGCCGCCAAGAAGGCGGCAGCGGGCGGTGCCCCTGAAAATCCGCTGAAGGCCAGTCTGCTCAAGGCGGTCGGCAAGAGCAAGAAATGACGGCACCGGCCGTCGGGCTACCGGGCGCCGTCTTCGGGACTGTCGGCGCGCTGTCGGCGTTTCCGCTCAGGCTCGCCGCCCGCGAGGTCGAGCGCCAGCATGGCCAGCTCAGGCGCGGCATCACCCGGCGCACCACGCATGTCGTGTTCGGCCGCACGCTTCTCGCCAAGGCTGGTCTGACGAAAAACGGCGATGCCGGGATCGGGCGCCGCGTCGCCGCCGAACGTGCGGCAGGGCGCGTGCTGATCAGCGAGAATGGTTTTCTGCGCCTGCTCGGGCTGATGAAGGCGCCGGAGGTATCGTCACTGTCCAGGCAGTCGCTGATCGATCAGTCGCGGCTGTCCGGCGCCGACCTCGATCTGCTCTCGCTGTTCGATGCCTTCGAGCATGATTGCGAACCCTATTCCTTCCGCGACCTGATCCTGGCGCGCAAATATGCCGGGCTGGTGGCCGGCGGGGCGAGTTGGGGCGCGATCGCGCGCTCCGTGCACCGCTCCGGTCCGGTCGCCTCGCTCACCGCCAAGTCGCTCGCTGTCGGCTCGCAGCACGGCCGGCCCGACGCGATCTATCTCGAGGGCGGCCAAAGCGAGCTCGACGGGCAATTGCTGTTCGATCTTGGCAGCGCTGCACAGGGCGACGACACGCTGGAAGAATTGTTCGCCGAGGCCGAAGCGGCGGAGGAGGGCGGCGACCATGAAGGTGCCGCCGCGCTCTACCAGCGCTGCCTCGCCATCGACCCGACCGACGCTATCGCCGCCTTCAACCGCGCCAATTGCCTGCGCGCCGGCGGCCACGCTGCCGAGGCCGCGCATGACTATGCCAGGGCGATAAAGCTCGACCCCGCCTTCGTCGAAGCCTGGTTCAACCTTGCCGGCCTGATGAGCGAGCAAGGCCGCGACGCCTCGGCGCGAAAGCATCTGCAGAAGGCGATCGCGCTCGACAAGGCCTATGCCGACCCGGTGTTCAATCTGGCGCGGCTGGAATTCGACGCCGGCAATCTGCCCGAGGCACGGCGGCTGTGGGTGCGGTATCTGGAACTCGACGCGGAGTCCGAATGGGCCGGTGTGGCGGCCAGGGGGGTGCAGTTCGTGGATTTGCAGCTGGCGCGGACGACGGGGTGAGGGCCTTTCCTTCTCCCTTGTGGGAGAAGGTGGATCGGCGCGCCAGCGCCGAGACGGATGAGGGGTGCTGGAAGGAATGAGAGGTTGACCAGCTTGTTGTTTGCCGAGGCGTTGATGACCGTGTGCGCCAAGCTGGAACACCCCTCATCCGACCGAGCTTCGCTCGGCCACCTTCTCCCACAAGGGGAGAAGGGGTCGTCAACGCTGGAGTTGCCATGACAACCTTCCTCTTCGACGGCGACGACACCGCCCCCGTCACCATCCTGCTCGCGCATGGCGCCGGCGCGTCAATGGATTCGCCCTCGATGACCGCCACCGCCAAGGCGCTGGCCGCCGCTGGCTTCCAGGTGGCGCGCTTCGAATTCCACTATATGGCGGCCCGCCGCTACGGCCAGCGCAAGCCGCCGCCGCGCGCCGAGACGGTGAATCCGGAGTACATCAAGGCGATCGCCGACTTGCGCGCCAGGGGCGTGACCGGGAAGCTTATCATCGGCGGCAAGTCGATGGGCGGGCGCGTTGCCTCGATGGTCGCGGACGAGATGTTCGCCAAGGGCGAAATATCAGGCCTGCTGTGCCTCGGCTATCCCTTCCATCCGCCCGGCAAACCTGACCAGTTGCGCACGAAGCATCTGATAGGGCTGAAGACGCCGACGCTGATTTTTCAAGGCACGCGCGACGAGTTCGGCACGCGCGACGAGGTGGCCGGTTATGGGCTGTCCGATGCGATCGAGGTGATCTGGCTCGAGGATGGCGACCATGATCTCAAGCCGCGCAAGAGCATTTCGGGATTTTCGGCGGCCGATCATCTGAAGACGCTGGCCGAGACGGTGAAGGTTTGGATGGTGCAACCATCGACTTCGTCATCCTCGGGTCAAGCCCGAGGATGACGAAGCGCCATGAAAATCGCCACCTTCAACATCAACAACATCAACAGCCGGCTGGAAAACCTCCTGTCCTGGCTGGCGGCGGCAGAACCCGACGTCGTCTGCCTGCAGGAACTCAAGGCGCGTGACATGCAGTTCCCGAGCACCGCGCTGGCGGACGCCGGCTATGGCGCGGTGTGGAAGGGCGAGCCGACCTGGAACGGCGTCGCCATTCTCGCGCGCGGCGCGGAACCCGTCCTGACCCGCGATGCCTTGCCCGGCGACGATGCCGACAAACAAAGCCGCTACATCGAGGCAGCGGTGAACGGCATCGTCATCGCCTGCCTCTACGCGCCGAACGGCAATCCGCAGCCGGGGCCGAAATTTAAGTACAAGCTCGCATGGCACAAGCGCCTGGAGGCGCATGCCGAACAGCTTCTCGGCACCGGCCTGCCTGTCGTGCTGGCCGGTGACTACAATATCGTGCCCGAGCCGCGCGACATCTATGCCACCCGCTCCTATGACGACAACGCGCTGGTGCAGCCGGAAAGCCGCGCCGCCTTCGCCGCCCTCATCGAGCAGGGCTGGGTCGACGCGTTGCGGAAAGTCTATCCGAAGGAGACGCTCTATACGTTCTGGGATTACCGCCGGAACCGCTGGCCGCGCGATGCGGGTTTGCGGCTCGACCACATATTGCTGTCAAAGACGCTCGTCCGCCGGCTGATGGGGGCAGGCATCGACCGCGACGTGCGCGGGCAGGACGGCGCCAGCGACCATGCGCCGGTCTGGGTGGAGTTGAAGTGAGCGGCCGCGCGACAATCGTCACACGAACAGGCAGCGCCAACACGTAGCCTACAAAATCTCCAGCGGCCTATCCGTGCCCGCCGTCAATCCAGGCGCGGTCGTGTTGGTTGATCAGGTTCCGAGGGTCAATCCAAGACCGGCGGAGCCGAGGCGGTCGCCGTGACCGATTTCAAATTGCCCTTCTTGACCAGGACGGGCCGTACATAGGTCTTCTTCATATTCCAGCTCTCGACAATGGTGATGGCGTAAATCACTTAAAGCCGTCAAATCAACACCATTGACAGCCACGGCCATACCGGAAAACCCGGCGAAGACGCGATATTCTTATTGCGGCTGGATCGACGGCGTCACCGCGACGACGGATTTCAGATTGCCCTTCTTGACCAATACGGGCCGTTCATAAATTCTCTTCATAATGCAGACTCTCCACTATATCCCAGCGCGACAGTGACACAGTGCCGCCTGGTGTCAATATTTCGCAGGGGATAGTCCAACGCGTATCAGTGATGACTGTGGTAAATTGACATCGGTTCTTTTTGTAGCGCCTGATCAAGCCGAAGAACACATTTTTGCGCCGCGACGCGGGCGATCGCGATCAGCTTCGAACTGCTCTCTTGATCGAGGTCACTAACCGATCTTCTTCAAGGTTTTAGACGCATCCATCCGTCGCATGCAGGCACAGGATGCGTTTTGCGATAGACGGTTGACGCTGGTAGTCTGGCCCGAGAGCCCGGCGAGGGGGGAGCGCGATGAACAGATTGGCTGACAGGTTGGCTGCGCTTGTCCTTGCCGCGTTTGCGATCGCCTGCCTGGCGCTGATCTATCCGCTGATCGGCGCTGTTGCCTTGCACGGCTTTTCCGGGCCGGGCGCGAATTTGCCCCGGCTGGCGGCTTTCTCCGTGGCGGCGTTAGCCTGCCTGGTCGGCGCCTTGCTGTTCTGGGCCGGTCTTCTGCCTGGGCGGCCGGCGCATGCCGCCGGGGCGCCGCTGTTCGGCCGCACGGCCGAGGTGCGGGAGACTGGCAGGCCCGGCCTGCGCAAGGTGTTCTTCGCCTTGCCGTTGGTTGTGCTGGCGGCGCTGGCCGCCGACCGGTTCGGCCCGTGGCATGATGGCGGCGACGTGGCCAGCCAGCCGAGCGAGCCCAAGCCCAGTGAACCCAAGCCAGATCAACCCAAGCCAGATCAACCCAAGCTCAGCGAACCCAAGCCAGATCAACCCAAACTTGCCGAACCCAAACCCGGTGAACCAAAAGGCCAGGATGTGGCCAGCGCGCCACCGGCAGCGGAGCCGGCTCCCGTGCCAGCCCCGCAACCAGCTCCGCCGCCGGTAGCCGCCAATCCGCCGCCGGCACCGGCGCCGCCAGCACCGCCCGTGGCCGCACCGGCGCCGGCGCCCGTCGCCCCGCCGGAGGTCGCGGTCATTCCGCCGCCCACCGTGGCGCCGTTGCCGCCGCCGCCACCGGCGGTTCCGACGCAGCCCGATGGCCATCGCGACGCGGTCGTGTGGCTGGCGGTGGCGCCCGATGGCCAATCGATCATGAGCGCCAGCACCGACCATGTGATCAAGCTCTGGGACATGGGCGGCAAGCACCTGATCCGCAACCTCGGCGTCCACAAGGACATGGCGCGCACCGCGCTCTACATGCCCGACGGCGTCAGCGCGCTGACGGGGGGCGACGACGGCGAGATCGTTCTGCGCAAACTTGCCGATGGCGCCGTGCTGCATGTCTTCCAGGCCGGCCAGAATGGCGGCGTCAACAAGCTGGCGATCAGCCCGGACGGCAAGCGCGCCGTCAGCGGACACGATACCGGCAACGTCATCGTCTGGGATCTCGTCAACAATTCGGTGCTGCATGTGCTGACCGGGCACGACTGGTCGATCAGCGCGGTCGCCGTCTCACCCGACGGCAAGCAGGCGCTCAGCGGCAGCATCGACGGCACGCTGAAGCTCTGGGACGTCGAAAGCGGCAAGCAGTTGCGCAGCTGGCACGGCCACGAGCAAGGCACCTATGGCGCGGTGTTCACCGCCGACGGGCGCCATCTGATCACCGGCAGCGGCGACCTGACGATCAAGGTCTGGGATCTCGACAGCGGCCGCGAGGTGAAGCGCTTCGACGGCCATGAGGGCACGGTCTACACGGTGGCGCTGTCGGCGGACGGCAAGCGCCTGCTGTCGGGTTCGCTCGATGGCACGGCGCGCCTGTGGGACATGGAAACCGGCAACCAGATCGCGATGTTCGACAGCCAGACCGGCCCGATCTACGCGGTGGCCTTCGCCCCCGACGGCACGGTGCTGACCGGCGGCTACGACCGCACCATCAGGGATTGGCCGGCGGCCGGCGGCGACGGCGTGGTGCTGTTTGCCGGTGCGCCGCAGTGAGGGCTGGAGAGGCCGAGGGCAAGACAAGCCATGTTCGGCTCGCGCCTTGACGATTTGTCACTGTGTATACAACGACGGCTTAATTCCGAGCTGACGATTGGTCCGATAAGACGCTTGGATGAATTGGTGGATCGGCTTTTGCTGGATTGCCGGCAGCATCTGCTCCGCAATGTTGGACTATCGCGATCATCACGTCGCGCGGCGGCGTCGTCTGGCGCCATGCGCTTGCCGTGGCCGACGCGGGCGGGGCGCATTGTTGGTGTGCTTGGGCGCCCGCGTCAACCAGGGCGGCTCGTACCGCCGCGACAGCATCATTGCATATCGCGGCGCCCGCCGAAACTTCCGCGAAAGCGGAATAGGCAGGAGCCAAGATGTGGTTCCCGGCCGGGGCTGTTGCGTGAAACAGTTCTCGCCTCCGCCGCATTGACCCGCGGCGCGCGGGCGCGAGGACCGGCGCTTTCAACAGGACCGGTGAGCCAACTGACGATTTTCCGCAACGCGAAGCTGGCCGATGGGTCGCTGGCGGATTTCTCTACCGCTCCGGCTTCTACGAGGAACCGCGACCTGGCTGCTGCCTTCGATGTGGTGGTGGATTAGGGCATCATGGTTGGCGCCAAGGCCGATTTTGTGGCCATGCGGGCGCTGCATGTGCCCGAGGCGGTGGTGGCCGTGCCGAAGGACCGCACGGTCTATCGCCGGGGCAAGGCGGTGGCCGGGGACGAGACGATACTGGCGCGCTGAGGCGGCGTCCTTGACATGAGGCGAGAGGGCGCTCCGAAGCGCGGATCGATCAATTCGCCGCTCCGCGATCAGCTTGCTGGAACGATCGCGCCGGCACCGAAGACAGGGCGTGTGAGTCCGAAGACGCCTCGCCGAAATAGAGCGCGCCGCCAAGGACGAGGAACACAATTCCCACCGCCATCAGCCCGACCATCAACACGGCGATCGCCGTACCGGGGCCGTGGCCTGTCCTGGTGATGATGGACCGATGTGACATCGCTTTTCCTCCTAAATGATCCGGTCTGGGGACCTTGCGGCAAACGATGGCAGAGGCGGGATGTTCCCGATGAGGAGCGTCATCGGCCCTTTGCGTTTCCTTGCAGGACCAAGGTCTTGGGTATCTGTAGCAAAGGTCCGGGAGGCCCTGTTCGGTTCCGGCAATGTCCATTGGACGTTCCGTTATTTTAGCCAAAGGAGATATAATGCCCTTGCCCTCCCGAGAGGCAGAAGGGTGTTGGGAAGGGCAAATTATCAGCCGGCGACATGTGGCTGCGAGGTGTAATTCGCCACATTTCATCAGGCAAAGGCCGCAGCCCAGGGACAAAGAATTTATAGGGCTTCTTGCGCGGCAGGTCGTCATGCGGCACCCCAGCCGATGCCGATGCCGATGCCGATGCCGATGCCGACGACGGAAGTCCGCGAGGAAGCGGACCCATTTGAAGAGGCTTACCGGCTTGCAGGCGAAGCAGGAAAATCCTGGATTGCCGCAGCCGCCCGCAAAGATCGATGAGCTGGCTGAAGACATTGCCGGTTTCCCGCGGCCAGGCACACTCGCTCGTTTCGAAACTCAAGATGCATCCCCACACCGTTGCGGGAGTGGGGTCAGCTGCAAGGGACTACGCCGAAATTGCGGGAAGAGGTGCTTGCAGCTCTGAAAAGGGCCGGTGATTTCCAGCCCTCACGTCTCGTCGAACCGACCCTCGCGCGTCGGGTGGCGCTTGATCGCGGCTTCTTCCTCGTCGTCGGGCAAGGCGTCGTCGCTGTCCTGATTGGCGTTGTCGTCGTCTTCGTCCGGCAGCTCGCCATCCTTTTCCGTGCCGTAACGCATGTCGCCGTTTTCGGAGACGGAATCCGGCAGGATCTGGCCGCCCTTGACGGCATCCCAGTCCAGTTGCGCGATGGTAGGCCCCTCGACCTCAGGGCTATCGTCATCGTTGGTGCGTGGTTTGCTGCGCGGTGCCATGCTTGGACTCCAATCCATGAAAGACTGAAGGCGAAACTCGGGATACAGCTGTTGGTTCCGCTTCGGACCGCGGGGTCCAGGCGCAGCTACCCCAGCCACCACCACAGTGCGGCAAGCACCGCCACCACAGCGGCGATCGCCAGCCCCAGCATGATGTACGACCCCTTGATGATGTCGCGGATGATCTTCTTGATCGTCTCGCGGTCGTTGAGATTGGGGAAGGGATCGTTGGGCAGCGCCACGCCGAGGAACTCGCAGAGCGGCGCCCAGCCCTCGGTCACCTTGTAGACCAGCAGCTTGTGCGGCGGCACCGCCGCCTTCACCTCCTCGATATAGGCGTTGTATCGCGCCACGGCCTTGGCGCGGTCGCCCATCACCCCGTCCAGCGTGCGGCCCCATATCAACTTGCGCGACATGTCGCCGAATTTCCGCCCGAACGGCGTCAGCCATTCCAGGATCTTGAACTGCCAGACATTCTCGGTGAAGTAGATCGTGTCGATGGTGCTTTCGTACCACGCCTCGGCGCCGCGCGGGTGCAAGGTCAAAAGCACCTTGGCATCGGGATAGGTGGCCAGCAATTCCTTCCACACGCAGCAGCCCGGGTTGTCGACGGTCGCCGTATAGTTGGCGAAGACGCGGTTCCAGTCGTGCTGGGTGCCGGGCGGGCTGTTGGCGACCTTGCGCCAGAAATCGAGATGGCCCTTGTTGGCCTTGTTCATGATTACTTCCTGCATGTGATAGCAGGGCAGGCCGAGCCTGTTCAGCGCAACAAAAGTAGACCACGTGCCTGTGCGGCCGAAACCGGCCCCAATCAGTTTGAGCGTCATTTCCCCCATCCCCCGCAGACTTATTTTCTGCGTTATCTCAGTCCGTGAGCATCAAATTGCGCCGGACCGGGCCAACGCGCAATAGCCGTTGCCCAACCGGTCGACCACATACTTGCGATTTTGCTAAAACAATGGAGCGTTGTGTGCGGGAAATGGGAATTCGGGCAGGGAGTCGTGCGAACCGGGGCGGTTTCGGCGACTTTGGGAATCGATGTACTTTGGACAGTTTCTCGTTGGGATGTCAGCCACTTCAATCATTGTCGCGGCATGGACCTATATAGCCACCGGTTCTTTCTGGCAGGCGCTTGCGTGGACACTAGTAGACGGCCGTCTTTTCGCCGGCCACGACGAGTTCGAAAACGCGCTGCTCCGCCGGCGTCAGTTCGTAGAGCAGACGCATGGCATCGGCGGGCATTTCGAGGGGAGCGGCGGCGTCGCCGATCCGGCGGTGGACAAGCCTAAGCCATCTGAAGCATCGCCGCCTCCCGAGGCTCCATCGGTCACCGTCGGGAAAAAGACGACCAAGCGGTAGTTTCCTGGTCGCGCCTTACAGACAGCCGCGAAGCCTACCAACCTATCCATTCCCGGGTACGCCAGGCGAGGCCGGCAAAGGGCGCCATCAGCGCGATGACGACAAACATCAGCGTGAAGGGATGCTTGGTCACGGGAGGGCGGGGAGCCATGGCGCGATATCCTTGCTTGGGATTTCCTCGAATGCGTGCACAACGTCGTCAGGGCGCCGTGGTTGCATCGAGGGCAGCCCATGTCGCCTTGGCTGGAACCGGATGCCGGCACCGGCGTTTTCCTGGTGTGACCGGTGAGGCTGCCACCTCCGCCGGCATCGTCTAAGGCTCGCTCTGCTCCCGGCAGCGCGAGCCTTTTTCGTCGCACCGCGCAACGCATCCGGAACGACATCGCGCTCTTTACGTTAGCTATCGCTAAGGCGATCGGTAAATCGTGTTTACGGAAGAGGCACCTATGCGCATCTTTCCGTTGTAAGTGTATTTTGCTTTATGTCTTAAATATTAGGTTTAATCTTTGATATTTCGCCATAGGCTGAGTGATACAACTCATACGTGAACTAATAAAGTCGGCGTTTGTTGGGAATGCCGCATTTATTCCACAAATTGCGATGGAACCTCGTGGTATCGGCTGAGTTATTCTCCTGGGTGGCTACTGGATAAATACAAATGGAGGTTACCGTGAAACATTATCTTTCGAGTGCAGCAGCCGCGATCGTCCTGATGGGCGGCATGGGTGTGGCGATGGCCGACACAATCGTCGTTCAGCCCGAGCAGGAGACGGTGGTTCGTGAATACGTCAAGAAGCAGCCGCTGGCGTCGGTAAACCTGCTCGGCCTTGAGCTCAAGCTCGGCTCTCCGGTGCCGGACAAGGTCGAATTGCGTGAGGTGCCGAACGTCAAGTACCGCGTCGCCGTGATCAATGACCAGACCGTGCTGGTCGATCCCGATACGCGTCAGATCGTCGAGGTGCTGCACTGATCCATGGCTCGGCCATGACAGTGGGTGCGACACCAGTCTAGCCTTGGGAAAAGCCCGCCACGCTCCGTGGCGGGCTTTCTTGTGAAGCTGGTCCTTGCCGATGTCTATTCGGCGGCCAGCTTGTCCTGCGTCTTGGTGTCGAAATCGCCGGCGTCGTGGCGCTCGTGCAACTGCAGGGCCGGTTCGCCGAAGGCGCGGTTGACCATGCGGCCGCGCTTGACCGCGGGGCGGGCGTCGATCGCCTTCGCCCAGCGCTGTACATGGCTGTAGTCCTGCACCGACAGGAACTCGGCGGCGTCATTGTACATGCGGCCAAGCGCCAGCCCGCCATACCAGGGCCATACCGCCATGTCGGCGATCGAATAGTCCTTGCCGCCGAGATATTCCGTCTCGGCAAGCCGGCGATCGAGCACGTCCATCTGCCGCTTCACCTCCATCGAGAAGCGGTCGATGGCATATTCGAATTTCTGCGGCGCATAGGCGTAGAAATGGCCGAAGCCGCCGCCAAGATACGGCGCCGAGCCCATCTGCCAGAACAGCCAGGACAAGACTTCCGCGCGCGCCGGCTGCTCGGTGGGCAGGAATTCGCCGAACTTTTCGGCGAGATAGACCAGGATCGATCCGGATTCGAAGATGCGCACCGGCGTCGCGCCGCTGCGGTCCATCAGAGCCGGGATCTTGGAGTTCGGGTTGACCTCGACGAAGCCGCTGCCGAACTGGTCGCCATCGTTGATCCTGATCAGCCACGCATCGTATTCGGCGCCCTCGTGGCCGCGCGCCAGCAGTTCCTCCAACATGACGGTGACCTTGACGCCGTTCGGCGTCGCCAGCGAGTAGAGCTGCAGCGGGTGCTTGCCGACGGGCAATTCCTTGTCATGCGTCGGCCCGGCGATCGGCCGGTTGATGCTGGCAAAGGCGCCGCCATTTGCCTTGTTCCAGGTCCATACTTTCGGCGGGGTGTACTCTGTCATGTCGGGCCTCGTGGGGAAGATAGCGTGGGACGGGATGGGCAGATCCATCTACAGCTAGGGCTGCGGAGGCGGAAGTTCAACTTGCGTTGAACTATTGTCAATGTTGGCGCTGCCCCTCATTGTCCTGCCGGACATTTCTCCCCGTATAGTGACGGGGAGAAAGACGCCGTTATCGGCGCTTTCGCCAATCGCCAATGTCGCAAGAAGAGCGCCGAGGTCAACGCAGCTCCCTTCTCCCCGTCACTATACGGGGAGAAGGTCCCGGCAGGGGGATGAGGGGCGGCGCTGCCTTTTGCAATTGCACCTTCTACCCTTGCGCGATCTCCCCCAGCGCATACCTATAGAAGAAGCCGCCAGGGCATTTGCATCGCAGGACAAAATCATGGCCATCAATCCCAACCCGCGCTCCGTCGTCGCCGTGCGCGCCACCGTTCCCGACGATGCCTTCACGGCCGGCGCGCTGGGCACGCTCAGGGAAGGCAGCGGCGTCGTCATCAGGGATGACGGGCTGGTGCTGACCATCGGCTATCTCATCACCGAGGCCGAGGAAGTCTGGCTGACCGCGCATGATGGCCGTGTCATCCCGGCGCACGCGCTGGCCTATGACCAGGAATCGGGCTTCGGTCTGGTCCAGGCACTGGCGCCGACCGGCCTGCCGGCGGTGGCGCTGGGCGATGCCGGCAAGGCCCGGATCGGCGACGCGGTGGTGCTTGCCGACGGCATCGGCCGGGCGGTCGAGGCCAAGATCGTCACCAAGCAGGAATTCGCCGGCTATTGGGAGTATCTGCTCGACGAGGCGATCTTCATCGCGCCCGCGCATCCGTCCTGGGGCGGTGCGCCGCTGTTCGGCGCCGATGGCGCACTGCTCGGCATCGGCTCGCTGCGCCTGCAGATGAGCCGCGCCGGCGAGGTCGCCGATATCAACATGGTGGTGCCGATCGATCTGCTGCCGCCGATCCTCGACGATCTCCTGACGCGCGGCCAGGTGGCCAAGCCGCCGCGTCCATGGCTTGGCGCCCTGTCGGCCGAGAGCGACGGCAAGGTGGTGGTGATGAGCGTGACCGAGGGTGGCCCGGCGGCAAAAGCCGGCCTGCGCCAGGGCGACGTCATCTCCGAGGTCCGCGACGGCGCGGTCGACGGGCTCGCCGATTTCTACCGCAAGCTATGGGACAGCGGCTCGGCCGGTGCCGAAATCCCGATGCGCGTGGTGCGCGACGGCCGCGAGACCTGGCTGCGCGTCAAGTCCGCGGACCGCGGCAGCTTCCTGAAGAAGCCGCAATTGCAGTAGGCTGGGCGATTTCGGCCAGGCGATGCATCCAAGACTGCTCAAGACCTTTCTCGCGGTGGCGCGCAGCCGCAACATCACGCGCGCCGCCGAGGCGGTTCACCTCGCGCAATCGAGTGTCAGCGACCAGATCCAGACCCTCGAGGCCGAGCTTGGCGCTGCCTTGTTCACGCGCTCGAAGTCGGGCCTGGAGATGACGCCGGCGGGGCTGGCGCTGAAGCCGATCGCGGAAGAGTTGCTGCGGCTCGACGGTGAGGGACGCGCGGCGGTGCTGGCGGCTGCCGGGCGCACCAGCGGGGCGCTGAGCATCGGCGCGCTGGAAACGATCGCCTCGGCCCGGCTGGCGCCCTGGCTGCCTGGGTTCCAGGCCAGCCATCCAGAGATCACCGTGCGGATGAAGGTGGCCGACAGCGGCACGCTGCGGCACCTGCTCAGGGATGGCGATATCGATGTCGCCTTCTGCTTCGAACGTCGCGACCGCGTGGGGGGCGCCGCCGATGAACGCCTGGCCAGCCGCACGATAGGGGCCGAACCGCTGGTGCTGGTCGCGGCTCCAGGGCAGGCCACCGCGCCACGCGGGTTGGAAGACCTTGCCGCGCTGCGCTTCGTGGCGACCGAGCCTGGGTGCATCTACCGTCATATGGTCGACACTGCTTTTGCCGAGGCGGGCATGGCGGCACCGAGGCTTGCCGCCGAAGCCGGCAGCATCGGCGCCATCGTCCGGCTGGTGGCGGCGGGCGCCGGCCTGGGCCTCGTTCCACGCCTTGCCGCCAGCGACGCGCTTGAGCGTGGCGATCTTGTCGAACTGCCATGGCCCGGCCGGATGCGGGCGGCGCCGCTGGCGATGATCTGGCGGCGCCGGCGCGTCCAGCCGCCGGCGCTCAGGCAATTGCTCGCCGCCGCGCGCGACATACTGGCGCCGGAACGCTCCGGGGCTCGTTCAGGTCTTGAATCGGCCGAAGGGTCCAAGGCCCTGTTTCCAAACAACTCTCTGAAAACGAGCGTCACCAGCTAAACCAGCCGGTGCCCGCCCTCGACATGCAGCGTCGTTCCGGTGGTAAAACCATTGCCGATCAGGAAGGCGATGGCGTCGGCGATGTCTTCCGGTCGGCCGACCCTGCCGACGGGCAGCCGCTCGGCCATCGCGGCAAGCATCTCGGCCTTGCGGTCGCCGGCGACCTGCGCCCAGATCTCGGTATCGACCCAGCCGGGCGAGACGGCGTTGACGCGGATCGGCGCGAGCTCGACGGCAAGCGCCCGCACCAGCCCTTCGAGCGCGGCATTGACCGCGGCGACGACCGAGCCGCGCGCCGCCGGCCGATAGGCGGCGATGCCTGAAACGAAGCTTATCGAGCCGGTTGCCGCCAGCCGTGGCGCGCCGTGCTTGGCGAGCAGCAACGGGCCATAGAACTTGCTCTCGACCACGCGTTGCGCCGCCTCGAGATCAAGCTCCGGCAGCAGCCTATAGGCACCTTCAATATCGGCCGCCGTGCTGACGATGTGGTCGAGCCCGCCGATGCGCGCGAACAACGCCGCAACCTGGTCTTCCCGGGCGATGTCGACGACGGCTACCTCCAGGCCGGCGGGATTGCCGAGCGCCTCGCGCGCCTGTTGCAGCCTCTGGTCGCCGCGCCCGGCGATGACGATTTCGGCACCGGCCTCGACGCAACGCCTGGCCAGCGCCAGGCCCATGCCGGAGCCGCCGCCGACGATCAGGATTTTCTGGTTTGAAATGCTCATGTCGCTCTGCCTTTGCTGGATTGGACAAGGGCAGGGGATTGGCAGGTCAGGGCACCATGGGAAAACGGAAGAAACCGATGGTGCTATCGGAGAGGCCGATGGTGCTGGCCGCCCAGTGGGACCGTCTCGTTCAACGCACCAGCGGGCTGTCCACCGCGAACAGCAGCGCCTTCAGCTGGGTGAAGCGCTCCGGCCCGAGCTCGGTACGCCACTCCTCCTCGATGTCGCGCAATATGTCCCCGGCGGCGATCGGCCCGGACTATTTCCACGAGATCTTCGCCATGTTCCACGCCACCGCGGGCGGCCCGCCTGACAAAGCCGGGATGATGGGGATCATACGCCGCCATGGACTGACGCCGGCCACCCGCCACCGGCCTAGGCGGCCTATCTTCCCGCCGTGCGGGCGCAGTTTGGCGCTTCTACTCGCGTTCCTCGCTCGCGAACACCACCAGGTTCCCGTCGGGATCGCGCATGCGCATGATCCAGAAATGGTCGGCCTCCTCGATCGGGCCGGGTTGGAGGCCGGCCGCCACCAGCCGCTGCCGTTCGGGTGCCAGGGGCAGGACGCCGAGCGTCAGCGTGGAGGTGCCGGCCTTGTCCTTGTCCTCGAACAGCTGCAGCTCGGCGCTCTCGGTGAAGTGCCATTCGGCCAGCCCCGGCATCGGCCGGCGCAGCGGCGGCTTGCCGAAGAGCTTTTCGTACCAGCCGATGCTGGCTTCGAGATCGGAACAGCTGACATGGGCGAAAATGGTCTCTATCGCCATCGGGACCTCCATCGGGCGGTTGCACTGAAGCCGCAACGCGGCGATGGATGGGCCGTTCCGTTGCTTCGCGGCGGCGTGCCCCACTGCTGCCTAAAACTGGTAGTGGGTCAGTTTGAAATTCAGCCTTCAAATGGCCGGCCTTGGATGCCATATTGGGAGTTATGACTGCAAATGCTCCCGGAACGAACCATCCTCTCCGAAAGCGCACGCAAAAAGCGATAAAGCGACAAGAGGAAATCGCAGCCAAGTTGATGGCTGATAACCCTGCATTGTCGAAAGAAGACGCTATGGATCAGGCCCAAGCTTCAATGCGCGACAATGGCCGTGGCGACTGGCGGGACGGCTGATGACAGAGAAGCACCCGAAGCGCCCGCGCGATCCTAACCAGTTGGCGAGGTCGATTGTCGACATCGCCACTGGCGAAGCGACTGCCGAAGAGGACCACAAGAACAAGGCCGCTGTGGAGCTAGGTCGGCGCGGCGGTAAGATTGGTGGCCGTGTGCGGGCGGACCGTATGTCGGCAGAAGAAAGGGCCGATGCAGCAAGGTTAGCAGCATCGGCCCGTTGGAGAAAGCGCGGCGACTAAGCGGCTTCTGCCGCCTCGATTTCCGCCAAGTCCATCGTGAAGTCGAAATCCATCTGGATAGGCTCTTCGTCTGACCTCGCATCATTGTAGCTATCGACATCGATCTTCAGCTGGCGAACGTCACCTACGATCCCGCGACGGCGCTGCTGAAATGACATCTGCATATGGTGCCGTGGGGCGGTTCGAATATCGTCCCAAAGAACCATCTGCTGGCCACCCGACTTGATCGTGGCGGGATGCAGCTTCCGAACCTTCCTTCCGCGCTTGTCGGTGATATAGTCTTCGCGCATGGCCGACTGCAAATCTTCGGCGCATTTGGAGATGGCTGCCGACTCCGGCAGTTCCCAACGTCCGGTTCGGATAGCCCAAGCGGCCATTGTTCTGGTGCCTGCCGGCCATGGCTCGCCGGACATGCGGTACTCTGCAACGATTTTCTGCATCTGCTTACTGTAAGTCATGCTTCAAATCTCCTTCAGATGCGGTGTCACCCCATACCCATCGGTCATAGCCGTACGTATGAGGACATGCCGCACCTTGGCTTGGTACTGCTTGAATAAGTCCCATCTGTTGAGGTGCTTTTGTATTTGCCCGGCCACGATGCCGGGATGGCGCTTCACTAGTTTCGAAAAACCGATCAACCCTGGCTTGGAATAGATCGGGTCATGCCGACGAATGAAGCTTTCCATCTTCAGTTTCGGCACACAGAAATCCGCCGCCGCCGCATCGGCTGCACGTTCGGATTCGTCGGCAAGTCGGTCATCATCTTCGAAGTTGTCGATGACCGGATTATCGCGGCCTTCAAGCCTCAAAATGTGTTCGATCTCATGCCGTAGATTAAACCAAAAGCGGTCGATCTGGTCGCCACCCTTAAGCGACAGGGCAATGACCGGCGACCTGTTTTTATCCAGCCAGAAACACACCCCATCAATGCGCGAGCCGGGAAGCGGTTCGACAACCAAAAACCGCACACCACAGTCATGCAAGATGCGTGGGATATGGCGAACCTCTTCCGGGTCAACCATCAAGGCTTCAAGCTGGACAAGCGCGTCGCGCAGTAGCGTTTCCGAGAACTTCGGCACGACCATCGCTTCCGCAAGGCGCTTTACGCGGATAAGCCAAGCCAGCTGGATCGTGGAAATCTCTTCGTTGTTCCTCTTCCTCCATGCGGCGAACGAGCCGGTGATAGGATCACCAATCGAGGCGATCCCGAAGAAGCGGCAAACCGATGCTTCCATACTCTCGCCGGCCCGATGCGGAAGCCAGCCACGCTTCGCCAAATCCCGCACGGGGAAGCGCTTCCGCATCTCCGCTTCGCGAGCGATCCGTTCGTCAGCCGGCGATGTTTTCGACAGCTGATAAGCGGATTCCAAATTCAGCCAGTACTGCGGAGTCGTATCCAGCGCCGCAGCGATCTCTCGCGCCGTGTCAGGAGTAATAGAGCGCTTACCGGTGACGATCTCATTGACCACATTGGCCTTGCGGCCGATGATCTCTGCAAATTCTGTCTGTGACCAGCCCAAATCATCCAGCGCGTCCTTAAGGAACTCGCCCGGCGGGAAAGCTTCGGCTGGTATTCTGTCGGTCATTGTCCTTGGCATCAGTGATAATCCGCTATCTCAATTACCCGCAGTCGGGTGCCTTCGTTGTCGGTGACGATCTCAATAATGAGCCGCCACTGCTTAGTCAGCCGCACCGAATGTTGGTGGCCCCTTCTCCCTTGAAGCTTTTCGAATCTAAGCCCACCCCGATAGAGGTCTCGCTGGTCAACAGCTGCGCGCAATGCCCACAAAGCCTTGCGAAACCCGCGAACAACGTCCGGCCCGAAGCCGGCGTTGAAACGCGGGTCCACCTCCAATTTGTCGAGGTCATCGTCGGCAAATTCGATCTCCATGCCTCACGTCCCTTTTATATAGCGCCGGAGAAAATTTCTCAATACCCTCTATCCCGGATAGCGTAATAATTATTGCAAAGCAAGAGCGCTTATGCATAATGGTCAGTATGAATAGGTTGGACGCCCAAGCCCGGTCTCGTATCCTTCACATGCTCTGCGAAGGTCAGTCGATCCGTTCGATCACCCGCATCATGGGTACCAGCAAAAATACAGTCGCCAAGCTCCTTTCGGATGCGGGCGAGATTTGCGCACAATATCAGGACCAAGCTCTTCGCAACCTGACCAGCAAGCGGGTGCAGGTGGACGAAATCTGGAGCTTCACCTACGCCAAGCAGAAGAATGTCGCGACGGCCAAGCGACAAGACCTCGCCTATGGCGACACCTGGACCTGGACGGCAATCGACGCCGACACAAAGCTGGTCATGTCTTGGCTGGTTGGCGGTCGCGACGGTGACTATGCAATCGGCTTTATGGACGATCTTCGCTCGCGTCTGGCGAACCGCGTCCAGCTTACTAGCGACGGCCACAAGGCATACCTAGAGACGATCGAGGGTGCATTCGGTGGTGACATCGATTACGCCATGCTGATCAAGCTGTATGGCAATGCGCCAGAGAGCGCCAAGGGCCGCTACAGCCCCGCCGAATGCACCGGTGCAAAGAAGACGCGCATTGAAGGCAATCCCGATCCCAAGCACGTCAGCACGTCATTTGCCGAACGCCAGAACCTCACCATGCGGATGCACATGCGCCGCTTCACGCGGTTGACCAATGGCTTTTCCAAGAAGATTGAGCAGCACGTCAATGCCGTGGCGCTCCACTTCATGTATTACAATTTCGTGCGCATCCATGCTTCGCTGCGCGTGACCCCAGCAATGGCTGCTGGCGTCACTGACAAGCTTTGGGAAGTCGCAGACATCGTTGCACTGATCGAAGCGAAGGAAGCCGAAAAGTCGACTGTGCGCGGTCCTTACAAAAAGCGCGGAATTTCAAACTGACCCACTACCCTAAAACTGGTAGTGGACTGTGCCATGATGCGGGCAATCGCACCATGACGGAGGCAAGATGAAAGCGACGCCAGCGACAATGATGCCGAACAGGCGGGCTGGCTGATGGCGCCGGTCAAGGTCGATCCCGCCAAGGTCCGGGAATTCCCCGACGCGGCCAGTTTCCACGCCTGGCTCGGCCAGCACCACGCCACGGAAACCGAAGTGTGGATCAAGGTGCACAAGGTCGGCTCGGGGCTGAAGTCGATCACGCCGAAGGAGGCCATCGACGTCGTGCTGTGCTTCGGCTGGATCGACGCGGTGCGCAAGGGGCTCGACGAGACCAGTTTCCTGCAGCGCTACACGCCGCGCGGCAGGAAGAGCATCTGGAGCAAGATCAACATCGACAATGTCGCGCGGCTCATCGAGGAGGGCCGCATGACCGGGCATGGGCTGAGCCAAGTCGAGGCCGCCAAGGCCGACGGACGCTGGGCGCGCGCCTATGGCAGCGGCAAGGAGATGAAAATCCCTGACGATCTGCAGGCGGCGATCGACGCCGAACCAGCGGCGAAGGCGATGCTGGAAAAGCTCAGCGCGCAGAACCGCTTCTCGCTCGCCTTCCGCACCCACAACATGAAGACCGAGGCCGGCCGCAAGAAGAAGATCGAGACCTTCGTGGCGATGCTGAAGCGCGGCGAGACGATCTATCCGCAGGGCAAGAAGTAGGGCGCGTCCGGCGCTGGAGCGTGGGTCGACGTTATAGGAATGGTCGGCGAGGGCGGCGCCGACGCCATCAGGATGTCGTCGCGCACGGCCTGGACAAGAAAATCGAGGACTGTCGTCACACGCGGCGGTATATTCCGGCGGGATGGGTAGACGATGTTGATCGGCAGGCGTGTCGGCGGAAAGTCCGGCATCAGCCTGACCAGCCTGCCGGCTTCGATGTCCGGCCCGGCCAGGATGTGGGAGAGCACCGCAAGCCCGGCTCCTGCCAATGCCGCGCGATGGACGGCCATTGAATTGTTGGCGACAAGGCGGGGCTCGATGCGCAGAACAACGTCATCCGCTCCACCGGAGAACGACCATGACCGGCCGTCGCCGCCACGGCTGTAACAGATGCAGGCGTGATCCTTGATGTCTTGCGGGGTTCGCGGTGCGTCGCGTCCCTTGAGATAGGCTGGCGAGGCGACGAGAAAGGCTGTTGTCCAGCCGATCCGGCGGCACATCAGGCTGCTGTCACCTACCGGCCCGAGCCGTACCTCGAGATCGATTGCGTTCGCGACCAGCTCGGACGGCTCGTCGCGAAGGAGCAGTTCGACCTGAAGTGCCGGATGGCGCTCCAGCAGCGTTGCCAGGCGGTCGCTGATGAAGAAACCAAGCGGCGTCGGCAGGCTGAGCCTCACCTTTCCGGATACGGCTGCCGCTTCGGCGCCGTTGGCCTGGCCGAGCGCTTCGACCGCTTCAATGACGCGCAGCGCCATCGGCAGCACCCGTTCACCCTCCGCCGTCAGGGCGAGCGCGCTCGTCGTGCGGTGCAGAAGGCGGGTCTTCAGATGCGCCTCCAAAGCGGAGACCTGCCGGGATACAGCCGGCTGCGTCAGATCGAGGTCGATGGCAGCCGCAGAGAAGGATTTTGTCTGCGCCACGCGCAGGAACGTTCGCAACGCCGATACGACGTCCATCCTCGCCCTCATACTTTTCGACATAAGCCTTATGTCCGCATTCTAGGCGGGTGGCACTTTACTGTCCAGAGATTATGGATATTAAATATCCTTAAGGACATAAAATATCCTCAAATAAGGGAAAGCCATGACACACCGCCTCAACGCCGCGCAGCAATCGCCTGAATTGTTCAAGAAGCTCATCGATCTCAGCATGGCTGAGACACATGGCGCCATCGAAGAGAAGATCCGCGATCTGGTCCACATCCGGGCTTCCCAGATCAATGGCTGCGCCTTCTGCCTCGACATGCATGTCAAGGAAGCCAAGATCCATGGCGAGAGCGAGCTGCGGCTTTACCACGTCGCCGTCTGGCGGGAATCGAGCCTTTTCATTCCCCGTGAACGCGCCGCCCTTGCCTGGACCGAGGCCGTCACCAAACTCCCCGAAGGCGGTATCCCGGACGAACTCTACGAGCGCGTGCGCGGGCAGCTCTCTGAAAAGGAAATCTCCGACCTCACCTTCTCGATCATGGCCATCAACGCCTGGAACCGCGTCAACGTCGCCTTCAAGACCGTGCCCGGCTCCGCGGACAAGGCCTACGGTCTCGACAAGGCCGGCCTGAACTAACCCGTCGCCGAACAAACCCATCGATCGATGCGGCGCAACAGTGCGGCCGCAAACGGAGACTGTTATGAAAATCGTCATCATCGGGGGCACCGGTCTCATCGGTTCCAAGACCGCCGAACGCCTGCGCGGGCAAGGTCACGAGGTGATTGCCGCCGCACCCAATACCGGCGTCAACACCATCACCGGCGAAGGCCTGCCAGAGGCGCTCCAAGGCGCGGAGGTCGTCATCGACCTCGCCAATTCACCCTCCTTCGAGGACAAGGCGGCGATGGACTTCTTCGAGACGTCGGGCCGCAACCTGCTCGCCGCGGACAAGGTCGCCGGGGTCAGGCACCATATCGCGCTCTCGGTGGTCGGCACCGAACGCCTGCAGGATTGCGGCTATTTCCGCGCCAAGCTCGTCCAGGAGAATCTGATCAAGGCTTCCGGCATTCCCTACACCATCGTTCATTCCACGCAGTTCATGGAATTCCTGGCCGGCATCGCCAAGTCGGGCACTGTTGGCGAGGCCGTGCATCTGTCGCCGGCCTATGTGCAGCCCATCGCATCGGACGACGTCGCCGACGTCATGGCCGGGGTCGCGCTCGCCGCGCCGATCAACGGCATGATCGAGATTTCAGGTCCAGAGCGTGTGCGCATGAGCGAGCTCGTCGCCCGCTACCTCAAGGCTGTCGGCGATCCCCGCGAGGTGGTGGCCGATCCGGAGGCGCTCTACTTCGGCGCGCGGCTGAACGACACTTCGCTCGTCTCCGACAACAATCCCCGTCTTGGCCGCATCACCTTCGAGCAGTGGTTTCCGACCTCGGCGCGGAAGTGACCGCCAGGATGCGGGTCGCGGCACGTCGCTCAACACAAAAAGGAGTTCTCAGATGTTCAAGTCAATAGCCGCCGCCCTCGTCATGACGGCAGCACTGGCCGGCCCGGCCGGAGCCACAGAGGCCCATGACGCCGGCCAGAAGGCGGCCAAGGTCACCCTCGTCTATGAGCATGAGCTGCCGAATGTCCCGGGCAAGAGCATCAAGGGTATTCTGGTCGAATACGGCCCGGGCGGTACTTCGGAGGCGCATACGCATCCAAGCTCCGCCTTCATCTACGCGACGGTTCTGGAGGGCTCCATCCGCAGCCAGGTCAATGACGGCCCGATCAAGGTCTACAAGGCCGGCGAAAGCTTTTCGGAGATGCCGGGCGATCGCCACAGCGTGAGCGCGAATGGCAGCAAGACGAAGCCTGCAAAGCTGCTGGCCGTCTTCGTGGTCGATACCGCTCAGAAAGAACTGACCTATCCGATCAAGAAGTAGGTGCAAAAGGCCGGGCGCCCCTTCCTGGCGTCCGGCCGTGCCTGTTAACCCGGATCACGGGGGTTCTACCCGCGACGAGAGGCCCGTCGCCCGTCGCGGTCATCCGGCTCGCTCCAGCACCCATTCGAAGCTGCTTTTCCAAAGGTCCGCCGGAATGTCGAGGGCCAGCGCTTCGGTCAGGTCGGAAAGCCTGACGGCGCGCAATTTTTCACGCCAGGCCTCGTCGGCTTCCCACATGATGCGCGCCACCGGGCAAGGCCCGCTTTCGCAATAGCCCTGGGGACGACACGGATTGTTCTCGCGGATGTTGTTGCACACAAACGTCCGCGCCTTGCCCTCCACCGCTTCGACGATGTCGAGGAAAGTCAGCTCGGCCGGTGGCCGCGCCAACCGGTATCCACCTGACGGCCCCAGCGTCGTAGCGACCAGACCCGCCTGCGACAGGCTTTGCAGAGCCTTGGAAAGATATTCCTTGGGAAGGCCGTGGAATTCGGCGAGCGCTTTCGTGGAAAGATAGCGCCCCTCGGGCAGACCGGCGAGAATGGCGCAGCAGTGCAGCGCCCATTCGACTTGGCTTTTCAGGATCATCCACGGATTCCGGCCGACCGAACTCTATTAAGGATATGAAATATCCCTATTCTGCCATGGTGTAAACAGACAGGTTCCGGCGGCACGGTCGGACGGTTGTGGGTCGAGGCCGGACCGCCGTCGCAGGCCCGCCGCTCGATCCCGGCACTGTCGTCTTCGACAGCGGCATGAGCGGCCCACAGGTTCGGGCCGCACTCGGCATTGGCGGTTCAACAGGTGAATCGCGAAATTGCGCTAACTGCCTGTTTTTACTTGAATCGGCGCCGGCCTATCGTGCTCCGCTTGCTGGCCGATGCCAACATCGCGGGTGGACGAAGGGCGGCGTGACCGCTACTTTTCGAACGCCGCGACGATCGGGCGGCGGAGCTGGTCGCGGGAGTCCTTGCCGTTGAGAAGAGTTGCTTCGTGGGCGATGACGTTGTTCCTCGTCGCCGCCGTCGCGTGTGCCGCAACCGGCGCCACCGCGCAGACCGATCAGTCCTCGTCCCTGCCCGCCAAGGAGATAGCGGTCGGGATCAAGGCCGCGCCGCCCTTCGCCTTCAAGCTGCAGGACGGCACCTGGTCGGGGTTGAGCGTCGACCTCTGGCAGAAAATAGCGGGGCGGCTCAACCTTCGCTTCCGCTATGTCGAAGTGCCAAGCGTGCAGGACCAGATCGACGGTGTCGTCGGCGGCAAGTTCGATGCGGCGATGGCCGCGATCACGGTCACCGCCGACCGCGAAAAGGTCGTCGACTTCACGCAGCCCTTTTTCTCGACCGGGCTCGGCATCGCCACGCCGCTCAACAGCCAGCCCTCCTGGCGGCCGGTGCTGCGCGCGCTGACCTCGTTCGGATTCCTGCAGGCGGTGCTGGGGCTGATCGTCATATCGGTGGTGGTCGGCGTGCTGATCTGGATGTTCGAGCGCCGCCACAATGATGATTTCGGCGGCGGCGTCGCCAGGGGCCTGTTTTCCAGCATGTGGTGGTCGACCATCGCCGCGACACAGGCCAGCACCGGCGATTTCGGGCCGCGGACCGTGCCGGGACGCGTGCTCGCCGCGATCTGGATGATCGGCTCGATCATCGCGATCGCGGTGTTCACCGCCGGCGTCACATCGGTGCTGACGGTGACGCAGATGGAAGGCATGGTGCAGGGCGAAAGCGATCTCGCCAAGGTCAGGGTCGGCGCCGTGCGGAATTCGTCGACGGCGTCCTACCTGGATTCGACCCATACCCGCCATCAGGACTTCGCCACGGTCGAGCAAGGCCTCGACACGCTGCGCGCCGGCAAGATCGATGCGCTGGTCCACGACAAGCCGCTGCTTGGCTGGCTGGTCGGGCAGAACTACGCGACCAGCCTGCAGGTTCTCGACGCGAGCTTCGACCAGCAGCAATACGCCATCGCGCTGCCGCTCGGCAGCCCGCTGCGCAAACCTCTCGATGTCGCCCTGCTGCAGACGATGGAGAGCGACTGGTGGAAGCAGGCCGTTTTCCAGTATCTGGGCGAGAAATAGCTCGGCAAAGGGCAGCGCGCGCAAGAAAAAGCCGCCCTCGCTTCATGCGAGTGGCGGCTTTTTCCCGGGAGGAAGTCAGAGAGAAGTCAGGGCAGCTCAAGCAGCCTTGGCGTGCTTGTGGCCATGCTTCTTGTGGGTACGGATGTGGTGATGCTTCTTGGCGACGTGCCGGTGGCCGTGCTTCTTGCCCGCGTGCCGGTGAGCGTGCTTGCGCACATGCCCGTGGTGCTTCTTGTGGTGCCGGTGACGCTTGTGCGCGGCCGCCTTGACCGGCGTCTTCGCCGCGTCCACGGCAGCGGCAGCCGCCGGAGCGGCCGCGGGGGCGGTCGTCGTGGCCGGAGCTGTCGTCGTCGTCGTGGTGGCTGTTGTGGCCGCCGCATTGGCGACAACCGGCATTGCCAGACCGAGAGCGATGGCCAGGCCGAGGGCAGAGAGGAGGGGCTTGTTCATGGTAGGCTTCCCTAGGGGTTGATGGTTGCTGTCACTGGTCGAGGTCGACCGGCGTCACGCCAAGAAGTTTCAGGGCGTTGGCGTAGGTCCGGATGCCTTGCGCCTGCTTGCGCTCGGAACAGAACCGGTTCGCCTTGTCCTGGAGTGCCGTTGCCTGCGCGATCTGGCTCGCACTGGCACCGGGTTCGGCTTTGGTCCGGATGGCTCCGTCGAGTTGAAGTCCGAGCCGGCTGCAATATTCGCTCCGGGTAACCGCCGCCTCCGCACCCGACTGCGCGACCGCGAGCATGGCAAGCGAAATGCCGGTCAGGGCACCCATCCATCCGGTCGAACGTCGTTGCATTGTCGGGACCATCCCTTTGCGTTGATGTGGCGGTCTCTGTTCGACCGCCGCGAGGATGGTTATCGCAGACGATGTTTTCCTCAGTTTTTCCCGGATGTTGAATCTTGTTTCTGAAGTGTGTCTGGGGGCCTTTTTCCCTTCTCCCCTTGTGGGAGAAGGTGGATCGGCGCGCAGCGCCGAGACGGACGAGGGGCGCGCCACAGAGGACCGTCGGTGCCAAGCTGGAGCACCCCTCATCCGACCTCGCTTTGCGAGGCCACCTTCTCCCACAAGGGGAGAAGGGAGAAGCGTCGCGCCCGCTGCGGCGGTAGCGCCTCTTCCTTTGATGCGCGCCATCGCGTATGGCCCCGGGAAAATCCTCCCAAGTTTCAATTCTCCGGAAACCGCATGATCAGACTTGAAAGCATCAGCAAGCAGAACGGCCGTCAGCTTGTCTTCATCGAGGCATCGGCCTCCTTGCAGAAGGGCGAGAAGGTCGGCCTTGTCGGGCCGAACGGCGCCGGCAAGACGACATTGTTTCGCATGATCACCAGCCAGGAGCAGCCCGACGAGGGCCAGGTGCAGGTCGATCGCGGCGTCACCATCGGCTATTTCAGCCAGGATGTCGGCGACATGGCGGGCCATAGCGCTGTCGCCGAAGTGATGAACGGCGCCGGGCCGGTGAGCGAGGTGGCGGCCGAGATGGCGGAACTGGAGGCCGCCATGGCCGATCCCGACCAGGCCGACCGCATGGACGAGATCATCGAGAAATATGGCGAGGCGCAGCATCGCTTCGAGGAACTCGACGGCTATGCGCTCGACGGCCGGGCGCGCGAGGTGCTCGATGGCCTGGGCTTTTCCCAGGAAATGATGGATGGCGATGTCGGCAAGCTCTCCGGCGGCTGGAAGATGCGCGTGGCGCTGGCGCGCATCCTTCTGATGCGGCCCGACGTCATGCTGCTTGACGAGCCGTCCAACCATCTCGACCTGGAAAGCCTGATCTGGCTGGAGCAGTTCCTCAAGGGCTATGACGGCGCGCTCTTGATGACCTCGCACGACCGCGAGTTCATGAACCGCATCGTCAACAAGATCGTCGAGATCGATGCCGGTTCGCTGACCGCTTACTCGGGCAACTACGAATTCTACCAGCAGCAGCGGGCGATCGCCGACAAGCAGCAGCAGGCGCAGTTCGAGCGCCAGCAGGCGATGCTGGCCAAGGAGATCGCCTTCATTGAGCGCTTCAAGGCGCGCGCCTCGCATGCGGCGCAGGTGCAGAGCCGGGTGAAGAAACTCGACAAGATCGACCGCGTCGAGCCGCCCAAGCGCCGCCATGAGGTGAATTTCGAATTCCAGCCGGCGCCGCGCTGCGGCGAGGATGTCGTCACCTTGAAGAACGTGCACAAGGCCTATGGCAGCCGCACCATCTATGAGGGGCTCGACTTCCAGGTCCGCCGCCGCGAACGCTGGTGCATCATGGGCGTCAACGGAGCCGGCAAGTCGACGCTGCTGAAGCTGGTGGCCGGCGCTTCCGACCCCGACACCGGCACGGTGGCGCGGGGACCGAGCGTGAAGATGGGCTATTTCGCCCAGCACGCCATGGAGCTGCTGGAAGGCGAGCGCACCGTGTTCCAGACGCTGGAAGACAATTTCCCGCAGGCCGGCCAGGCGCCGCTTCGCGCGCTTGCCGGCTGCTTCGGCTTTTCCGGGGACGAGATCGAGAAGAAATGCCGGGTGCTGTCAGGCGGCGAGAAGGCGCGGCTGGTGATGGCGCTGATGCTGTTCGATCCGCCCAACCTCCTGGTGCTGGACGAGCCGACCAACCACCTCGACATCGCCACCAAGCAGATGCTGATCGAGGCGCTCTCGCAATATGAAGGCACGATGCTGTTCGTCTCGCACGACCGGCACTTCCTGGCCGCGCTCTCCAACCGGGTGCTGGAGCTGACGCCCGAAGGCATCCACACCTATGGCGGCGGCTATACGGAATATGTCGAGAGGACGGGGCAGGAAGCACCGGGCTTGCGGAGCTGACATCAAGGGCGGTCGTCGAGCCGACGCCGCCCTTGTGACCAGCTTGCGTGTAAAGGGCGGAATGACCGCCCTTATCGCAGCGAGATGGCCATGCCGCTGAGATCGGCGTTGACCTGCAGCCCAACCTGCTTGCCGGTGAGTTCGAGCTGGGCGCCCTTGTCATTGGTCATGACGATCACCTGGGCACCCTTGCCGAGCGTGCCGCCGCCACCCGCCGCGCCATAGACCCCCGTCACGTCGCGCGCGCGCCTGATGTGGCGCACGGTGCCGTGGAAATAGGTCTTGGAAACGCCGAAGGCGAGGCCGCCCGAGACGCCGCCGATCGAGATCGGATAGGTCTTGCCGTGGAAGGTGAACGTGCCTTCGCCGCCGGAGCCGCCGACGAAGAAGGCAGCCTTGTAGACGGCAAAGCGGATCGTGCCGCTATCGGCATGGGCGGCGCTGGCGACGCTGACTGCCGCCGTGGCGATGGCGGCAACCGCGACGGACCGAAATCCGGACGAAATCTTCATGATGAAAGCTCCTTAAAATCGCCGCTTGCCCAACCAGCCGGGCGCGTCAGCGCTGTGTCAAAGTTACAACTGAACAGTCTCGCCGGTCATTTGGTTCCAGGCACGCGGCCCGAATCTGGCCGCGGGAAGATCGACACGAAGCGAGGCCTGTGGCAAGCGCTGGAGCGGCACATCGCGTATACGTGATGGCGCGGCCCGAATGTCCGTGGAAAGCGGAACGGCAAACAGCAGAGGCTTCGGGGATGAGACTTGCGATACGCATTGCAATGTCCGCATTGGCCGCGACGGTGGCTGGATGCGCGACCTCTCCCGTCGACTATGGCGCGTCGCTTTCGCCGCAAGACCCGAAATGGGCGTCGCCGGGATGCCAGCAGGCCCGCGCGGCGGCGGCGGACTATGCGGTTCGCGAGAAACAGCATCCGGGTTGGGAATTCGCGGCGCTTGGCCCGTACGGCCTAGGCATCATCGCGGCCACCAAGGAGGCCGAGCAGAAGCAGCGAAAGCTGTTCGCCCGCGAGGTGCACCTGCAATGCTCGAGCCTGCCCTTGCCGAAGGAGCTGGAGGGTGACCTGAGCCCGGCGGCCGCACAGGCGAAATATCCGTAGTCGTGGCTAGAGGGGCAGCCTGCCTGGCTCACGCACGGCGGGCCGCTCTCAGCAACATGCCGCTGGCGACGTCGATCAGGACATAGTTGGCGGTCTCAGGGTGAAGCGTTGCCCCCGAGCGCCTATCGATATACCGCCTAAAAGCTGGATTTATAGGGCCTGCAAATTTCTTCACTCTATTTTCTTGGCTAGATAAAATCTGCGCTGCGCGCGAGCCATTCTTGCGTTAAAGCTACCAAATATATATGAGAACGCCAAGAGAGTGACTGCCGCAAATATTTTATCGATCTTTAAAAAAATATGAAAAACTATTGCAGATATAAAAAATGCGATGAAGAGCTGAACAACCGTTGATATTCCGTCTGCCCACATTCTATTGCTTGGAAGATAACTCTCCATCAATGGTGGAACCAATCGGTTCCTGTCCCAAAACTGTTCAATGCGAACCGGTTCCTGCGTTACGCTTCCAAAATTTTTGGTCCCAGCGATAGTTTCATCGGGGCTATTTGAGCTGGGGGCCTCAGTCGCTGTCGTTGCGTTCCACTTCATTCCACTCATTTACCTGCCCCAGTTGACCACCACCGTAGCGCTTCACTCGCAGCTTGCCTAAAACGGTTTTGATCCCGGCCATCACTTTCTGTTGTTGGATAAGGGCTGCGTGGCTCATCGTAGCCGCCATTGGATTGCACCGAACGGCTTTGTCAGCAGCCTTTGGAACGTAAGTGCATTCGCCAAGTTCTTAGCCCAAGACAAGCTAAGGGACATTACGCATGCTGATCGCCGTTCGAGCCATGATTGGCCAAGCCCGCCTCATCACCGCCAAGAGCGAACCCGAAGCGCAGGCCACCCGGCAGACGCCGGTCTTGAAGGAGATCGATACGCTGGCAGCGATCCGCCTGACCGACATGGCCGGCTTGGGAGCGTGGTCGCAAGACCGTTGATCGGTTTTGATAGCGTCAGCTCTTTGACAGGGCGTTTATCGCAAATTGCGCGGCGAAGGCCCTGGCATAAGCAGGCCGGGCTTCGCCGCGCGCGACATAGGCAGCCAGGGTCTGATATTCGTCCAGAATGCCTGACATTCGCAGCCGAAGCAGCACCGATACCATCAACAGATCGCCCGCGCTGAATGCACCATCGAGCCATTCTGCGGCGCCCAGATAGGCCGAGAGCTTGTCCAGCACTGCCCGAACACGGTCTTTCACCAAGGGCAGGCGTTCCTTGGCCCAGGACCTGTCGGCTTCGAATATCCTGGCCGTCGTCAAGTCGAGGACCGGCGGCTCGACGGTGTTGAGCGCGGCAAACATCCAGGTGATCGCGCGGGCGCGGGCATCGCGATCCCGAGGCAGAAGGCCCGCATGCTGCTCGGCAAGATGAAAGACGATCGAGCCGGTCTCGAAGAGGCACAGAGATCCTTCCTCATAGGTGGGGATCTGGCCGAAGGGATGGATGGCCAGATGGCCGGGCGCCTTCATTCCGGCGAAGGAAACGAGACGAACCTCGTAGGGCTGGCCCACTTCCTCGAGCGCCCAGCGAACGCGCGTATCACGCGCCAGTCCCTTGCCGCCATCGGGCGATCGTTCAAAGGCTGTGATGGTGGGGGGCATTGGCAGGCTCCGGTGGTCGGTTCGGTGTCCGGTTCTTGGCGGTGGCACCCAGAGGACGAACGGCCGACGTCATTCCCGACACGCCATCTCGTTTTTCGGCCATTGGATTTCGCGGCCCGAACCGGAGCAGTGCCTCCTCGGTCCTAGCGCAGCAGGCCTTCCGCCTCGAATGTGTCCCAACCTTCCAGCCGTGGAGTATCATCCTTTCCTGAACTCCTGGCGCTGCGCGCCTTACGCTGCCGTTTTCCAGCTCGCGTCAGAGCGGCCTTGCCGGCACCGCGCCGTCTGTTTTCGGACGCTTCCCGCGCATCTTCCTCCCGCCAGGCGCTGGCCAGGTCACGATCGAGAATGTCCTCGATGTGGCGTGGATCGAAAACGTGGAAGGTCACCGCCTTGGATCGCCCACGCATCTTGACGGTGCGGGTGCCGATGCTCTTCAGGCGACCGTCCTTCAGCCATTTATGGCGCTCGCGGGCGGAGATGGTGAGAATGTCCTCTGCCTCGCGCGGCAGCACGGCCAGTGTTTCGATGCCCTCCAGTGTCCTGGAAATGGTTTCAGAGGCGGCTTGGAACGCATCCGCGTCGGTTTTCAACATGCGCAATACGATGCGGCCTGTATCAGCCCTGGCAAACTTCCTCACTGCCCATGGCAGGCGGGCTCGAATTTCGCGCTCGATCCCCTTCAGGCGCAAGGCGGAGCCAAGCGTCGCCGATGGCGGCAGCGGCCATTCGGCGACCACTGACGCCTTGGCGGCGCTCGCGCCTTGCTCTGATGTGCGATCAGGCGTGGCGGCAATCGCGGCGACGATGCCGCTCAGGATCTTCCGCAGGGAGTCGCGCTTCTTGGCTGCCATGTTTCATGTTCGCTCATCAGGGGCCTTCGTGGAACGACAGTTCGCACAGAAGACAACCGAAACCATGCTCAAACGGTTCCTCTAGCACATGGGCGGCTAGTCGCCTTGGCCAAACCATCGCGACGCGGCCTGGGCAGCCTGCTCGGGGTCAGGCTCACCGTCGGCAGCCCAGGCGACGAAGCCATCGGGGCGCACGAGCAGGGCGCTCAGGCCCATCCGCTCCCTGGCATCCTCGGCGACATAGGTGATCCGGCCGCCCCAGCGGCTTGCAAGCGCTTGCAGGGCAGGGTGGGCATCGAAATCCAGCAGCAGGCCTTGCCCGCTCCTCAGGCGCTCGCCGAGCCTCGTCCCGTCGGCCAGTTCGAAATCGGGCGCGCCGCGGCCCACCAGTCCGTGGCCGCCGCCGAGATCGTAGCGCAGGGAAACGCCCCAGACGCGTTCGGCGAAGTAGGTCGCGCCGTCGCGCGTGGCGATGAGGTCGCGGATGATGGCTTCGAGCGCGCGCGAGCCGCGGTTTGGCCGCATCAGCGCGACCTGGGCGCGCGACCAGTCGAGAATTTGCGCGCCCACCGGATGCCGCTCATCGAAATAGCTGTCGAGCAGGCCGGCCGGCGCGTCGCCGCGGATGGTGGCGGCGAGCTTCCAGCCGAGGTTCATCGCGTCGCCGACCCCAAGGTTGAGGCCCTGGCCGCCCAAAGGCGAATGGATATGCGCGGCATCGCCGGCAAGCACCACCCGCTTGTTTCGGTAGGTGCTCGCCTGGTAGGCGCGATCGGTCCAGGTCGTGGCGAGGCGCAGCGCCGTCAAGGTGACCTCCGTGCCGGACACGCGGCGCAACACCGCTTGTACATGCTCCAGCGTGATCGGCTCTGTCCGGTGGAAAGCGGCGCCGTCGAACTCGACCATGGCGATGATGCCGGGCCGTGCGTAGGTATACATGCCCCTAGGTGTGTAGTTCCGGCCGAGGCTCAGTGTGTCGGGATCGGCCAGTTCGACTTCGACGGAATAGCCGGTGAATTCGGCATCGGTGCCGGTGAAGGCAAAGCCGCCGAGCTTGCGAACCGTGCCGCGGCCGCCATCGCAACCGACGAGCCAGCGGGCGTGAAAAGTCTCGCCACAGGCGCTGACGGTCACGTCCTCGTCCGACTGGCTGAAGCCGTCGACGCCAAGGCCGCGCCTGATCTCGGCGCCCATGGCGCTCGCGCGGGCGGCAAGCACGGTTTCGAGATGCTCCATCTCGACCGCCATGCTGGTGCCGGCCGGGCCGGGCAGGTGATAGGGCCATTGCGAGCTGTCGACGGCGTCGAGGTAGAACTGGATGCCGGCGAAATGGCCGCCCGGGCGGCGCGGCTGGTGCATCCAGTGCTGCGCGGCCAATGTGCGGCCGCCCGGGCCATCCTTCGCAGTCGGCGCGATGTCGTCCAGCAGGCCGCGCCGATAGAAGGCCTCGATCGTGGGCACGTTAAGGCCGCGCATGCCGAAGGGCAGCCGCTTCAACGGCGAGCGCGGATCTCCGGCCTTTTCCAGCACCAGCACGCGGAGGCCTGCCAGGCGCAGCTCGCAGGCGAGAAACAGGCCGACCGGACCGGCGCCGGCAATGATGACATCACGGGGAATAGGGTTGTGCATGAAACTGCTCCTTGGTCGATGTGTTCGACCGGAGCGTTCCTCGCGTTTGAGAGCCACACGGACGAACGATTGGGCGCTCAACAGCGTCCGATGTTCGTCGTGGGGATCTCGTGCACGAAGCCAAAGACCAGAGCTCCCGTTACCGAGAGGAGTTGGGCTTACCAAACCAACCCTGCCTTTTCCGACAGCGGCTACATAGCGATGTGGCGATTGGTATGCAACAGGTACGGCGGTGGCAAAGCGGCAACCGCCGGGGGTAGGGCCACTACCCCGCGGCCAGCCATTTGCGCGACTGGGCGAAGGCCTTGAAGGCCTTGGCCTCCATCGGGCGGCTAAAAAGGTAGCCCTGCAAGATATCGCAGCCAAGTTCTTTCAGTATACGCGCGTGCTCCATCGTCTCGACGCCCTCGGCAACCACTTCGATGCCGAGCGATTTGCCGATCTCGATGATCGACGCCACCAGGTGCCGTTGCGCCATAGAGCCGGTGATGGGTGTGATCAGTTGGCGGTCGATCTTGAGGCGACGCGGCCGCAGCTTAAGCAGCGACACGATCGAGGCATGGCCGGTGCCGAAATCGTCGATCTCGATGTCTATGCCGAGTCCCTTGATGTGGTCGATATTCCAGGTGACCAGATCGTCGTTTTCGTCGAGGAAGATGGACTCCACCAGTTCGAACGACACGGTTCCCGCCTTGATGGCGAGCTTGCGCAGGCCCTCGATCAAGTCCTTGTCCTCCAGGCGCCTCGCCGAGACGTTGACCGACACGCGCGGGATGTTGAGATGACTGCGCGACCAACGTTCGAAATTCTCCAGCGCGTGTTTGAGGACGATGCGGTCGATCAGCGACACGACGTTGAGTTCTTCGGCCACCTTGAGGTAGGCGTCGGGGGCCAGGATGCCCCGTTGCGGATGCCTCCAGCGCGACAACGCCTCGACGCCAACGATCTCAAGCGTCCTGGCGTCGAACTGCGGTTGATAGTAGGCGACGAATTCGTGCCGCTCCAACCCGCCGAGAATCTCGTCGGCGATCTGCTTGGTCCGCACGATCTCGCTCTGCAATTCCTCGTTGAAGAATTCGTAGCGGTTGCGGCCACGGCTTTTCGCCCGGTAAAGCGCGAGATCGGCGTTGACCAGCAACTGCTTTACGTCGACGCCGCTGTTGGCGGCAATGCCGATGCTCACTCCAAAACGGCACGGATGGCCACGATAATCGACAGGCTGGCGCATGTCCTCAATGATGCGGTCGGCAAGTGCCGAGAGTTCGTCGTCGTCAAGCCCACGGCTCACCACGACGAACTCGTCGCCGCCGATGCGCGCAACGAAATCGTCAGGGCCCGCTTTGGCCATGATAACCTCGGAGGCATGCATCAGCATGGCATCGCCCGCGGCGTGGCCGAGCGTGTCGTTGATCTGCTTGAAGCGGTCGAGGTCCAGATGCAGCAGTGCCGTGCGCCGGTCCGGTTCGCCGTTCTCGACCAGCAGCTCATCGAGATAGCGGCGGTTGGGAAGGCCGGTCAGAGAATCGTGCAGCGCCGCATATTCAATATGTGCCTTGGCGAGATTGAGCTCGGCGTTCTTCGATTCCGTCAACTGGCGCTCTCGAACGAGGTTTTCGTTGAGCAGCACGTCGCTGGTCACATCCCACTCGGCGCCGATCAACTTGGGCGTGCCGCCGATGTCCTGGAAGTAGGTTGCGCGCGTGCGCACATGGCGGACGGTGCCGTCGGGGTGCAGTAGCCGGTATTGCGAGGAGTAGGGGCCTTTTTGGGCTGCGGCTGAATCGAAATCCTGTCTTGCCCGTCCGAGATCTTCAGGGTGGATCGCCTGCGCCCAGTCATCATAACCGCGTGGCTTGCCGTCGGCTGACTTGCCGTAGATTTCGTTGACGCGGTCATCCCAAACCATTTCGTTGGTTGTGAGGTCGTGTTCCCAAACGCCGATACCGGAGGCTTCAAGCGCCAGCTCCAGGCGCCCGGACAGGCGCCTGAGCTCTGCGTAGTTTTTCTGCCTTTCGCCGAATAGCCGGCCGGCCGCCATGATCGGCAGCACCACCAGCGCGCCAGCGAGCAACATCAGCGACCGCAAGGTCCATTCGTTCTTCGGAGCTGTCAGCCAGCCACCTTTGGGAATGGCCGAAATCCGCCAGGAGCCTGATGGCACTTGCACATCGGCCGATACGGGATTTCCGGCGATGACCTTTTCGCCGCCGAAAAAGCGTTCGCCGCCGCCACCCAGCGCATCCTTGCCTGTGAGCGCGACATCGATGTCGAGATCCGGGTCGGTCAGCCCGCTCGCCGCATAGAGCCGGTCGACATCGACCACCGCCGAAACGATGCCCCAGAAGCGTTCGCCGCCGCGCGCGGTCGGCACAAAGACCGGAATGCGGCCGATGAAGCCGCGACCGCCCTGGGCAAGGTCGACCGGGCCGGCAAACACCAGCACGCGCTGGTCGCGCGCCCGCAGCGCTGCCATGCGCTGCGCTTCATTCTTGCGGTAGTCGAGGCCGATCGCCTTCTCGTTGCCTTCCACAGGGTACATCAACGAGATGACAAGATTGGGCGCGCCGGCAATGTTGCGCAATTGCGATTTTTGCTCGAACAGATTGCCGGCAAGCGATGCAAATCGCTGCTGGCCCATATAGGGTTCCGTATCGATGGCCGAGACCAGTCCCTGAACAAGCTGAAGATTGCCGTTTATATTGCCTTCGAGCTTGGCGCGAATGATGTTGACCTTTGCCAGCACGTCGGCGCGCGCCAGTTGATCGGAGACCCTTCTGTTCTGCTGGTCGGCAACGACGGCGCAGACCAGAAGCACGACAAAAGCGATCGCCGCCGGCAAGTTGGCGGAAGAAAAAACGGCCCGGCTTACACGGCCGACACTGAATCCTGTTGTGGTCAATTCAACCCGGATACCTTTCCTGGACAATAGCTCATCGATCGAGCCTAGTAGCAAACGCTTAAATTTGCCCTTCCAGGCTGGCAGGAAGTTTCAGCATCAGCTAAGGCGGGGCGGACGGATTGCGGAAGTACAATCGCAAGGCGGTTTGCGTTTCTCCTGGTTCGCGACTTCACCCTGTCGTCGCTGTCGGGACGGAGCCCCGCCTGGGGCAGGGCGGCCCGCATCACGAAATGCGCTGACCGTCCTCGTCGAGTAGAACGCAGCCCTCGGGATCAAATCCGAGGTCGATCGTCTCGCCTTCGCGAAGGACCCGGCCACTGATCGTTGCGTTGGCCCGGATGCTGGTCTTGCCGCCGATGTCGATCTCGTAGATGGCGCTGCCGCCCAGATATGACGCCGAGACGACGCGGCCCGACAGAAGGTTGGCGCCCGGCGCCGCGCCGACCGTCAGTTTCTGCGGCCGCACCACGACGGTGACCTTGCTGCCGTCGGCAAGCCGCCTTGGACAGACCACGTTGACCGTCTGGCCGCTGGCAAGCACCACCGCCGTTGCCTTGCCCGATCCGCTCACGGTGCCGGCCAGCATGTTGGCCTTGCCGAGGAAGTCGGCGACGAAGGCGGTGGCGGGCCGCTCGTAGACTTCCTCGGGCGTGCCGATCTGCTCGGCCGATCCCGCGTTCATCACCACGATGCGGTCCGACATGGAGAGCGCTTCTTCCTGGTCGTGGGTGACGAAGATGGCGGTGATGCCGGTTTCCTTCTGGATTTTCTTGATCTCGACGCGCATCTCCTCGCGCATGTTGGCGTCCAGGGCCGATAGCGGCTCGTCGAGCAAAAGCACCTGCGGCTCGAAAACGATGGCGCGGGCAAGCGCGATGCGCTGCTGCTGGCCGCCCGACAATTGCGAGGGCAGTTTCTTCTCGCTGCCCGGCAGCCGCACCATTTCGAGCGCCTTGCCGACCCTGCGCACGATTTCCGGCTTCGGCACGTTGCGGTATTTCAGGCCGAAGGCGACGTTGTCGAACACGGTCTTGTGCGGGAACAGCGCGTAGCTCTGGAAGACAAGGCCGATATTGCGCTTGTAGATCGGCACGTCGTCGACCCGGCGCCCATCGATCATGATCTGGCCGCCTGAAATGTCGACCAGGCCGGCGATCGAGCGCAGGATCGTGGTCTTGCCGCAGCCCGAAGGGCCGAGCAGCGTGACGAAGGAGCCCTTGCGGATCGACAGCGAGAAATCGCGCACGGCGACGAACTTGCCATAGGCGATGTCGATGTCGCGGAACTCGACCGCCGGCTGGCTCGCCTCGGCGCTGTCCGGTGCGGCCTTGCCCGCCCCGGACGACGTCGCCCCGGCCGCTTCCGGCCGGGGCAATGCTGAAAGGTCGTTTCTGTCAGGCACCTTTCGAGATCCTGTTCCACTGCTTGGTCCAGGCGTCCTCATTGGTCGCCCAGTAGACCGGGTCGGCGAAGGTCAGCGACTTCATCGTGCCCGTCTTGTCGAAGGCCGGCAGCTTCTCGATCTTCTCGGTGAGCTTGACCTTGGTCGGGTCGAGCGATGGCGGATAGCTCTGGCCCTCGGCCACCGCGATGGAAGTCGCCGGGTCGAGCATGAAGTTGATCAGCTCCTCGCACTCGGCCATCGGCGAGCCCTTCAGGATCAGCATGTCCTCCATCCAGGCGTAGGAGCCGGCCGGATCGAGATAGCCGATCGGATGGCCCTGGTCCTGCAAGGCGGCGACGCGGCCCGACCAGGCGTCGGTCACCACGATCTCGCCCTTGGAAAGCAGGTCCATCAGCTCGGCGCCCGAGCTCCAGAACTTCTTGGCGAGGTCGCGCGTCTCGCGCACCTTGGCCCAGATCGTGTCCATGTCCTTGATGTTGTTGGGGTCCTGTCCGGTGGCGAGCGCGGCGTACCAGACGCGCGTCGTCATGTCGTCATAGCCGCCGACCTTGCCGGCATATTTCTTGTCTAGCAAAAGGGCGGCGCCCTTTTCCTTGGCTTCCTCGGGCGAGATCACCTTGGTGTTGTAGGCGATGCCTGTCGTGCCGTAGTCGTAAGGCACGGCCGAGAGTTTCGGCGTCAGCTTGCGGAACGGGTCGATCATCGGCTGCAGCACATTCGCCATGTTGGGAATGTTGGCCTCGTTGATCTCCGAGGTCAGGCCGCCATTGACGTATTTGATGTAGTAGTTGACGCCGGAGGAATGGATGACCTGGTAGTCGCCGGGCTTCGAGGTCTTGATCTTGGTGATGATCTCGTCCTCGTCGCCGAACGTGCCCTGGACGACCTTGATCTTGGTCTTGGTCGTGTAAGGCTGGAACGCGTATTTGTCGATCGCGTCCTGCACCGTGCCGCCCCAGCCGTCGAAACGAACCTCCTGGACCGCGGCGAGCGCCTGCCGCATCCAGGGCATGTCGAGACCCGCCGCAGCAGCCGCGGCGGCTGTCAGCGTCAGGAAAGTGCGGCGGCTGAGATCACCGTTGCGATATCTATCTTGCAGCCGTTCAAGCCGCTTGCCGTTGGACAGTTTCATCGTGCTTCCTCCTTTGGTTCGCCACGTCTTTTCAATCTGGTCAGGCTTTGCAGGATCAGGCCGCCGAGCAGCGGGATGCCTACGGTCACCAGGATCATCACGGTGCCGAGCGCGTTGATCTCGGGGCTGATCGAGATCTTGAGCATCGAAAGGATCTGGGTGGGCATGGTTTCGACGCCAGCCGGGCGCCAGAACAGGCTGGCCGACGTGTTGTCGAACGAGATGGTGAAGGCGAGCAGCGCGCCGCCGACGACGGCGGGGATGAGCAGCGGCAGCGTGATCTCGCGGAACGACGAGAAGCGCGAGGCGCCCAGCGAGAGCGCCGCCTCCTCGTAGACGCGCCGGATGCCGACCATGCGCGCCTGCGCGATCAGCACCACATAGGGCACGGCGAGCAGGATATGGCCGAGCACCAGCAGCAGCATGGTCCTTGGCTGGTCGACCGCCTTGATCAGCACCAGAAGGCCGACGCCGAGGATGGTCTCCGGCACCAGCGCCGGCAGGATTACCAGCGTGCTCAGCGCCTGCTTGCCGGGGAATTCGAAGCGCACCAGCGCAAAGGCGGTGACCACGCCTATCGCCGTGGTAACGGCGGCGGTGACCAGCGCGATCCACAGCGAGGTGCGGAAGGCGGCCAGCACCTGCTCGTTGGTCATCAGCTTGGCGTACCATTGCAGGGAAAAGCCGGTCATCGGGAAGCCGCCGAACATCGAGGCGTTGAACGACAGGATGACCGTCGCCACGATCGGCGCGAACATGAAGATGTAGACGCAGAGCGTGACGAAGCCGGTCAGCCGCCAGGCCCATCTGCCTTCCTCCTTGCGCCGCGCCTTCATTCGCCCCGTCCCATCATCCACCAAGTCCTTTGACGATCTGCGACATGCCCATGTAGCGGGTGTAGATGGCGGCGAAGAAGCCAAGCACGAGGAACAGCACGATCGAAAGCGTGGCGCCCATCGGCCAGTTCAGCTCGCCCATGATGGTGTCGTAGATCAAATTGCCGAACAGGGCGTCGCGCCCCGAACCCAGAAGCTGCGGCGTCACATAGCTGCCGGCGGCCAGCACGAAGCAGAGCAGCAGGCCCGCCGCGAGGCCCGGCAGGGACAGCGGCAGCGTGACCTCGCGAAACGCCTGCGCGCTGGTGCAGCCCATGGAGCGCGCGGCCGAGATCAGCGTGCGGTCGATGCCCTCGAGGCTGACATAGACGTTGAGGATCATGTAGGGCAGCAGGAAGTGCAGGAGCCCCAGGATCACCGCGCCCTCATTGTAGAGCATCGGCAGCGGATCGCTGATGATCCCCATCCTCAGCAGCGCGACGTTGATGACCCCCTGTTCGCCCAGGATGTTGATCCAGGAGAAGGTGCGGATGGTGAAGGAGATCCAGAACGGCACGATGAGCAAAAGCAGGAGCAGCCATTTGTGCTTGAAGGTCGTGGCCCAGATGAAATAGGCCGGGAAATAGCCGAGCACACCGCAGAGCAGCGCCGTCATCGCGCCGACACGCAGCGTCTTCAGGAGGAAGCCGTGATAGTAGCTGTCGGTAAGGAATTCGTGCCAGTTGGCGGTCGTCAGCACGCTCGTCTCCACACCGGCGGTGACGAAGGTGAAAAAGGTGTAGGCACCCATCACGGCGATCGGCAGCACCAGGAAGAAGATCAGCAGCAAGAGCACCGGCGCGACCAGCATCCAGGCCAGCCGCGGATCATACAATGTCCATCGTCGTTTCATGACCACCCGGTGCGCTTTCTTTGAAGCGCGTGTTTTGTTCCCGGCGCCAAGATTGGGTGATTAAAGGCCCGATGTCTACAGTCGGCGATTGAGCCAGTGGATATCGCCACGCCGCCGGCCGCGATGGACGCCGAAACTTGATCGGCGGACGGCACGGCAACAGGGGGGCCATGGCCGTTCGATCTGGTCGAATTTTACCCGGCGGCAATCGCCTTCCATGCCGGCAGCCCTGCCGTTCGCATGGGTGCCTGGTACCCGGTCTCTGCTGCCACGCCCAGCAGCCTCTTCCCGGGTCGTCGATCTCATCTCCGACATCCAGCGGCCGCTCCTGGGGATCGCGGGGCTTGACGCCTGTGCCAAACAATACGCATCGGTGATAACAGGCTCCAGCACAGGCGAGGGGGACGGTTCCGGACACAATGGCCAGGCGGTTTGCTTTTCTGTTGGTTCGCGACTTCACGCTGTCGCCGCTGTCGCTGTTCATCGACACGCTGCGGCTGGCGGGCGACGAGGGCGACCGCAGCCGCAGGATCGAGTTCGACTGGGAGATCGTCGGCGAACGCGGCCTGCCGATCCGGGCGAGTTGCGGCGTCGAATTGCTGCCGACCAAGGGGATCGGCAATCCGGAGGATTTCGACAATGTCGTCGTGGTCGGCGGCCTGCTCGACACCAACCGCAGCCTCAGCTCGGATAAGGAAACGTTCCTGCTGCGCGCCGCCGAGAAGGGGGTGCCGTTGACGGCGCTCTGCACGGGAAGCTTCGTGCTGGCGCGCTACGGCCTGCTTGATGGCTACGCCGCGGCCGTCAGTTGGTTCCACATCAAGGACTTTCGCAGCCAATTCCCTGATGTAAACGCCCATGCCGACAGTCTGTTTTCCGTCGACCGTGGGCGTTCGACATGCGCCGGCGGCACGGGCGCCGCCGACCTGGCCGGTCATTTCGTGTCCCAGTTCATCGGCCAGAAGGCAGCGGATAAGGCCGCCAAGATCCTGGTGCTCGACCGGATCAGGAGCAGCCGGGACGTGCAGCCCGTCGGCGACCTGTTTCCGGAGGCGTCGAGCCGCGCGGTGAAGCGCGCTCTTCTCTTGATGGAGAGCAACCTCCAGGAGACGCTCTCGGTGACCGAGATCGCGAGCCGTCTGAACTGCTCGCGACGCCAGCTCGAGCGGCTTTTCGGGACCGAGCTCGGTATCGGTCCGATGGCGGCCTACCTGGCGCTCAGGGTGCATCATGCCAAGTCACTGCTCGAAGGCAGCGACCTGCAGATCGGCGACATCGCCTATCGCTGCGGCTTCACCAATGCTGGCCATTTCAGCCGGGTGTTCCGCCAGCAGACCGGCATCACGCCGACCCATCTCAGGCACCCCAACCGGATGCCTGCCGGCGCGGCAGGGCAATAAAGCCCGGGAAGGGGCTGCCTCAGCCCTTCGAGATGCCGCGCGCGATCAGCCTTGCGAGCCGCTCCGAGAACGCCCTGGCGTCGGCCGGCTTGTCGCCGTCGAGCACGCGCGCCTCGTCGTAGAGAAGATGGGCGGCATCGTCCTTGAAGGCCTGCTCGTCCTCGCCCAGGCCGGCGAGCGCCAGCACGCGCTCGTGCCTCGGGTTGATTTCGAGGATGGGCTTGGCCGCCTTGTCGAGGCGGCCGGCGGCGTTCATCAGCCGCTCGAACTGACGGTCGGGGCCGTGTTCGGGGGCGACAAGGCAGACTGCGCTTTCGGTCAGGCGATCCGATGCCTTCACGTCCGAGACGGCATCGCCAAGGGCGGACTTGACGAAAGCCAGGAAGGCATCGACCTCCGGCGTCGCTGCTGTCTCCGGCTTCTTGGCGTCGTCGAGCAGCGGGATGTCGGACAGCTCGGCCACGCCCTGTGTGACCGATTTGAACGGCTTGCCGTCGAATTCGGGCGCCATCGTCACCCAGAAACTGTCGACCGGGTCGGTGAGCAACAGCACCTCGATGCCACGCGCCTTGAACCCTTCGAGCTGCGGCGAGGCTTCGAGCCGGGCGCGGTCGTCGCCGGCCATGAAGAAGATCGCCTTCTGGCCTTCCTTCATCGCGGCGACATAGTCGGCAAGGCCGCGCCAGCCTTCGCCAGAGGCGGTCGAGCGGAAGCGGGCGAGCTTCAGCAACTGCTCGCGCCGCTCATAGTCCTCGTAGAGCCCTTCCTTGAGGACGACGCCGAAATTGTCCCAGATCTTCGCATAGGCGTCGGCCTCGTTCTCGGCCAGCTTGGCGAGGTCGCCGAGCACGCGGTTGGTCAGGCCCTTGCGGATGGAGGCCAGCAGCGGGCTTTCCTGGATCATCTCGCGCGAGACGTTGAGCGGCAGGTCGGCGGAATCGACCAGCCCGCGCACGAAGCGCAGGTAGCGCGGCAGAAGGTCGGCATCGTCGGTGATGAAGACGCGGCGCACATAGAGCTTCATGCGGCCCTTGCGGTCCTGGTCGAACAGATCGAACGGACGTGATCCCGGCACGAAGGCGAGCACTGAATATTCCTGCCGGCCCTCGGCGCGGAAATGGATGGTGGCTGCCGGCTCGTCATACTGGCCGGCGACGCCGCGGTAGAAGTCGGTGTATTCCTCGGACTTGATCTCGCTCTTCGGCCTGACCCAGAGTGCCGTGCCGTCGGCGATGTCGCGCGCCTCGGCGCCGGGCTTTTCGATGAACGTGATGGGCACCGGCACATGGCCCGACTGCGACTTGGCCAGCTGCTCGAGCCTGTAGGATCCGGTGTAGGAGACGGCATCGTCCAAGAGATGCAGCACGACGCGGGTGCCGCGCTTCGGCGCGGCTTCGAGCGGGGCGGGCGCGATCTCGTAGGACCCCTTGCCGTCGGACGACCAGCGCCAGGCTTCCTCGCTTCCCGCCAGGCGGCTGATGACATCGACCCGGTCGGCCACCATGAAGGCGGAGTAGAAGCCGACACCGAACTGGCCGATGAGCTGGGTGTCCTCGGTGCCGGAGCCGACGCGCTCGATGAAGGCGCGGGTGCCCGAGCGGGCGATCGTGCCCAGCGCCTCGGCCATGTCGTCGCGGCTCATGCCGATGCCGTTGTCCTCGACCGTGATCTGCTTGTTGTCCGCGTCGGCCGAGATCGAGATGCGCGGCTTGGGATCGTCGGCCAGAAGTTCCGGGCGGCTGACGGCCTCGAAGCGCAGCTTTTCGCAGGCGTCGGCGGCGTTGGAAATCAGCTCGCGCAGGAAGACGTCCTTATCGGAATAGACCGAGTGCACCATCATGTGCAGCAGCCGCGAAACATCCGCCTCGAACGCCCTGGTTTCCGTCGCTTTCGTATCCGTCGTCATTCCAATTTTCCCACGCTGTTCATCCGCCCGCCGCGCCGGGGCGCGTGCAGGACTTCCTTTCAACCATTTTTTGCGTTGCTGGCAACTCGGCAGGTGCCAGCGCGACGACAATATTGTGATGGGATGCGAGGGTGACAAGGGGGGCGGGCGCCGGCGGCAACGCTGCCATCTCCGCCACGAGGGGGAGATCGGTAGCGTCGGCGTCGCGCCTACTTCCCCGCCATGTGATCCGCCAGAGTCTGCGCCTGTGCCAGCAGCGCCGGGAAGGCCGCATCCGCAGGCAGGTTCTTGCCCATGCAGGCGCGGAAGTCGTTGTCGCCTTTGGTCCAGGCGGCGTTGGCGGCATCGGATGTGTTCTCGTCGCTGTCGTCGGTGGCCTGCTTGGCCAGTTTCTGGGCGGCGGCGTCGGCGGCGGTCCAGACGGCGTCGCAGGCCGCGATCTTCGGGACCGGCGGCGTCGCGGGGGCTTCGGCGATCAGGACGCTGTTGCCCTTGACGACCGTGACGATGACCTCCTGGTCGTAGCTCGGCCCGATATCCTGTGCCCAGCCGCCGAGCCGCGCGATCGCCATGTCGGCGCCATCAGGTCTCTTCAGTGCGAAGTCGAGCGTGCCGGTGAAGGCGGCGTCGCTGCCGATGGCCTGGGTGTAGAAGGCGTCGAGCTTCAGCGCCGCGTCGAAGCTGGTGGGCAGTTTGAGATCGGCGTCCGTCTCGGCGGCACGCGACTTGAGCCAGCGCTCGACCAGCCCGCGTGTCGATGCCACGATGCTGGGGCCGTCCTCGGTGCCGTGGCGCAGCCCGTCGAGCATGCCGAAGCCGACATCGGAGGAGCTGAGGCTTTCGATATTGATCGTGCCGGCAGCCGGGAAATCCTTGACCGTGAAGGGGCCAAGGAGGGCGGTGAGACGCGTTTCGAGATCGGCGCGGGCCTTTTCATTGGCGGCGTCGAGGGTTTCCACGGCTGTGTTCGTGCTCTCCATCGCCGCGATCTCGGCAATCGCCTTGTCGCGCGCGGCGATATAATCGTCCTCGGGCGAGGCGGCGAAGGCAGCACTGCTCGCCAGTGCAAACATGACCGTCCAGACCAACCGCATGACAGAACCTTTCTTCGTGGCGATCAACAGGCCAGGCAGCCATCGGGCAGCTTTGCGGCTATTGCGCGGCAGGAAACGCCGAGGCGAAACATCCTGATCGGGGTGGGATGGCAAGCGCTGCCATTAACCATCGATTAACTATCCGGTCGCCTTTGAATCAAATCTGACGGATACTGTTTCCGGACCAGACGAGGCTGCTCGAGGGGCCTGGAGAAGACAGCAATTGTGAGCCTGGCGCGGGGCCTCGGTCGCGCGGCAGTCTGAAATCAAGCGGCAGGCTGAAATCAAAGAAGGAGCGACGGACCACCGTCGCCTTGCGGGGAGGCGTCAGCATCATCTTGATGAGGATCGCCAGAATGAAGATCGAAGACGCGGTGACCGCTGTAACAGCCGAGGCCAGCGCGCTGCTGTCCTGCCTCGGCCAGCCCGTCATTGCCTACCACGTCACGGCTATCATGCGGGAGGCCGACCTCGATCACGCCAGGCGGATGCAGCTTGCCCTGATGCGGCGGAGCATCGAGGCGCTCGTCGATGACGGCCTGGAGGATGTCGCCGCGAAGCATTTCGCCTCGCAGTTCGATGGGCGCGTTGGCTCGGCGTGGCGGCTGCTGCACGCTTCGGATGGTGTGGCGCACTGACCCGATCGAGCTTTGATTGGCTGCGCTTCGAATGGCGGTAATGCGCCTCATGTCGTTATTCCGACCGACTTGACGCCTACCAAGAGCGGACATTTCTGGCGCCGACGCTGAGGTCGCGGCTGCGCCACGACGGCCATTCCGCTCTGCGCCAGTGAAGGCACAAGCCTAGGCAGGAATCCATTCATTTGAGTGCTCCGCAGGCGGTCGCCGGCGACGAGAGGGCGTGGGCGCGAGGTGCAATTCCGGTTCAGTTCCGACGTGCAAGTGGCCTTTGTGCTGCGTCGTCCTGGGCCCGCAAGCTCTGAGTTTGTCCATGGAAATCGGCTGGACAGCCAGCGGCTCCAGATTTCCGCATGCGGCGAGGTCATCCACGTTATTATTGAGTCTTTTCTTTAGTAAGGGGGAGCTAATTAAATAGGTTTCCTGTCGCACAGACGTCACGGACTTCATTTTACTGATCAACGTTAGCTTTTTGGTAGTCCTCAAGACTATAAGTGCCTTGCGGGCCAATAATTTTCGTGCTGCCTTCGGCGCACTTGGGAATCAAGGGGATCAGGGGCATGGCGGGGCAAATTCTGGGGGGCGACAGGCTTCTGGACGGAGGCCGCAGGCGCCTTCTGGCGGGCGCTTCCTGCGCCGTGCTCATGCTGGCCTGCGGGCTTCCGGGCGCGGCTTTGGCCGCGACCTACTATGTGAGCACCGAGGGACAGCTGCGTACCGCTGTAACAGCGGCGAACGCTGATGGCGATGCGAGCGCAACGATCATCCTGACCACCAATATTACGATGGTCAATTCGGGCAGTCCGGATACGGCCGCCAAGCCGATTACGATTGACACCCAGGGGTTTACGCTCTCCGGCTCGGGCATACAGGCCCTTACCCTCCCAACAACCGGCAGCATGTATACACTGGTCGGCAACTTCAAGGGCAGCGATGGGGCCGCGTCGAGCAGCGCGGGTGTTCAAGCCTCGTTTGGCTCATCGATGACCAATAACGGCACCATCCAGGGAGGAAACAGCCAAACAGGAGGCGGTGGCCCCGGCGTGCTGGTGGGAACCTCTGGCGGGGCGAAGACATTCGTCAACAATGGGACTATCCGTGGCGGAACCGGACCAGCCAACGGCGTCGGCTCCAGCGGCGCGGGAATCTTTGTTCGAAATGCAACCACGAACCCGATCGTCAATACCGGCACCGGCACGATCGAGGGCGGCGCCGGAGCGGCGGCAATCGTCCTGAATCAAGCCACCTCGGCTTACAGCTTCGTCAACAGCGGCACGATCAAGGCCGGCGCCGGCGCCAATGCGATCCAGTGGTCCAGTTCCGTTACCCCGACGACGGGCTCACTCACCCTGGAGCTGCAGGCCGGCTCGGTGATTGAAGGTAATGTCGTCGCCAACGCCAACGCGCTCACCGATACGTTGCGCCTCGGCGGCACGACCAACGCCGCATTCGACGTCTCGGCCATCGGCGCCACGGCGCAGTACCGGAACTTTGACACATTCCAGAAAACCGGCACCAGCACTTGGACGCTGACCGGCACGGGCACCGCCACCACCAACTGGGACATCCAGCAAGGCACGCTGCAGCTTGGCAATGGCGGCACCAGCGGCTCTATCATCGGCGACGTGAACAACAATGGCACGTTCGCCTTCAACCGCAGCAATGAGCTGACCTATGGCGGCATCATCAGCGGCAGCGGAATGGTGCGCCAGATCGGCGGCGGAACGACGATCCTTACCGGCGCCAACACCTATAGCGGCGGCACCGCCATAGACGGCGGCACGCTTCAGGTCTCCGAGGACGGCAATCTTGGCGCGGCCTCGGGCAGTCTGACCTTCGACGGTGGCACACTGCGGACGACAGCGAGCTTTGCCACTAACCGCGATGTGCTGATCAGTTCGACGGGCGGGTTCGACACGGCGGCGGGCACGCAGCTGGACCTTTCCGGCCAGGTGACCGGCTCAGGCATGCTGGTCAAGAACGGCGCCGGCACGCTGAATGTCACCAGCTATTCCAACAACTACACCGGCGGCACCGTCGTCAATGCGGGTACGCTCGCCGGCAATACGGTGGCGATCCGCGGCGACATTCTGAACAATGGCGCCGTCTCGTTCCTCGACCTCGGCCCCAACACCTTCAGCGGAAACATCTCCGGAACGGGCAGCCTCGACGTCGAAGGTATCGGCACGCTGACCCTGACTGGCACCAACACCCACAGTGGCGGCACCACGGTCGGGGTGGGCAAGAGCATCTCCGTGGCGTCGGACCAGAATCTGGGCGCGGCGACAGGTCTGCTGACGCTCGACGGCGGCGAACTTGGCACCACGGCGAGCTTCGCCATGAGCCGCGACATCAGCCTCACTGCCGCCTATGGCTATTTCCGCACGGCGACGGGCACGACGCTGACCGTTAACGGCGAGTTGAGCGGAGCAGGCGGCCTCTACAAAGAAGGCGCCGGCACCATGGTTCTGAACGGCGACAGCATTTATACCGGCCGCACCACGGTCGATAGCGGCAAGCTTGTCGTCGAGGGATCGCTCGGCAACACCGAGACGACGGTCAACAGCGGCGGCACGCTCGGCGGCTCCGGCTCGATCGGCGGCGCGGTGATCGTCGCCGACGGCGGCACGCTGGCGCCGGGCTCCAGCCCCGGTACACTGACGATCGGATCGCTTAGCCTGAGTTCCGGCTCGACCCTCGACTACGAGCTTGGCCAGGCCGGCGTGGTCGGTGGCGGCGTCAACGATCTGATCGTGGTGACCGGCGCCCTGACGCTGGACGGCAGCCTCGACATTACCGATGTCGGCGGCTTCGGCCCCGGCGTCTACCGGCTGATCAACTATGGCGGCGCGCTTACCGACAATGGTCTCGAACTCGGCGATTTGCCGGTCGGCGTCACGGCTGCCGACCTGACGGTGCAGACCTCCGTCGCCAACCAGGTCAATCTGATCAGCAGCGTCGGCAACGACCTCTTGTTCTGGGACGGCGACGCGGCCGGCAATGCCAACAATGATCTGGTCGACGGTGGCAACGGCACCTGGACGGCGACAAGCCTGAACTGGACGACGAGCACCGGCCTGGTCGACGCAGCGATGAAGCCGCAGCCCGGCTTCGCCATCTTCCAGACGCTCGGCGGCATCGTCACCGCCGACGACGGCGCTGGCGCGCTGGAGGTTACCGGCATGCAGTTCGCCGCCGATGGCTACCGCATCGAAGGCGACGCCATCACGCTTGCCGGCGCTGGCGGCGAGAGCATCATCCGGGTCGGTGACGGCACGGTCGCCGGAGCAGGCTATACCGCCACCATCGCCTCCGTGCTGACCGGGGCGAGCAGCCTCACCAAGACCGATGCGGGCACGCTGGTGCTTTCGGGCGCCAACACCTACACCGGCGGTACCAACGTCTCCGGCGGCGTGCTTTCGGTTGCGGCCGATAACAATCTCGGCGACGCCGCTGGCGGCCTGACGCTTTCCAGCGGCACGCTGCGCAACACCGCCGCCTTCTCCTCGGCGCGCGGTGTCACGCTTTCGGCGGCCGGCGGCACCTTCGACACCGTGGCCGACCTCACCCTTTCCGGCGCGATCTCGGGTGCCGGCAGCCTCGCCAAGACAGGCTCCGGCACGCTGACCCTCACGGGAGCGAACAGCTATGGCGGCAACACGCTGGTGGACGCCGGCACGCTGATCGGCAATGCGGCTTCGATCCGTGGCGACATCGGCAATGCCGGTACGGTCGTGCTCGACCAGGCGGCGGATGCCAGCTTTGCCGGGGATATCTCCGGCACCGGCACGATGGTGAAGGACGGCGCCGGCGCGCTGACGCTGACCGGTACCTCGCTGCTCGACTGGACCATCGATCAGGGTGGCCTCGTCTCGGCGGCCGAGCGCTTCGGCGGCGATGTCGCGATCGGCGCGGGGGCCTCCTTCACCTTCGATGGGGAGGCCAATGCGAGCTATGCCGGGGTGCTCTCGGGCGCCGGCACTTTCGTCAAGGACGGGCTGGGCACGGTGGTGCTCGCCTCGGACAACTCAGGCTTCACGGGGGCCACGTCGGTCGTTGGCGGCACGCTTGCCGCGGGCGCGGCCAACGCATTCAGTTCCTCCTCGCAGTTCTCGGTCGCCTCGGGCGCCACGCTCGATCTTGCCGGCACCTCCCAGACGCTTGCCGGGCTGACCAATGCCGGAACGGTGCGCATCGCCGGCGGCGCTCTCGGCAACACGCTGACCATCAGCGGCGATTATGTCGGCAATGGCGGCACCGTCGTCCTCAACACCGCGCTCGGCGGCGACGGCTCGGCGACCGACATGCTGGTGATCGCCGGCGGCACGTCGGGGACGGGCACGCTCGAGGTCGCCAATTTCGGCGGCGCGGGAGATCAAACGGCCGAAGGCATCAAGATCGTCGACATCGGCGGCGTCTCGAACGGCACCTTCTCGCTCAAGGGCGATTATACCTTCGAAGGCGATGCGGCGGTCGTCGCGGGCGCCTATGCCTACAGGCTCTATCAGGGCGGCGTGAGCACGCCCACCGACGGCGATTGGTATCTGCGCTCCGAGCTCGACAACAGCCTGCTTTTCCAGGCCGGCGCACCTGTGTACGAGGCCTATGCGGGCGTATTGCAGAGCTTCAACCAGCTGGGCACGCTGCAGCAGCGGCTCGGCAACCGGTCCTGGACCGTAGAGGCACAAGGCGCCGACGGGATCTCCGATGACGTAAAGGCCGAGGCCGGGATCGGGCTGTGGGGCAGGATCGAAGGCGCCAGCGGCTCCTACGATCCGGAAAGCTCCACCACCACAACGACATACGACACATCGACCTGGAGGCTGCAGACCGGCGCCGACATGCTTTTGTCCGACAGCGCGGCCGGCCAGCTCATCGGCGGCATCGCCTTCCAGTATGGCACCGTGTCCGCCGACGTCTCGTCGGTGTTCGGCAACGGGTCGATCGACAGCACCGGCACCGGCGTTTCCGGCTCGCTGACCTGGTACGGTGCGGAAGGCTTCTACCTCGACGGCCAGGCGCAGGTGATCTGGTACGACAGCAATCTCGACTCGGCGACCGCCGGACAGCGGCTCGTCGACGGCAACAACGGCGTCGGCTACGCGCTCGGCGTCGAAGCCGGCAAGCGCATCATGCTCGATCCGAGCTGGTCGCTGACGCCGCAAGCGCAGCTTGCCTGGTCATCCGTCGATTTCGACGCCTTTACCGATACCTTCGGCGCAAGGGTTACCCAGGATAGCAGCGACAGCCTGCTTGGCCGCCTCGGCCTGTCGCTCGACCACCAGTCGCAATGGCAGGACCACACGGGCCGCGCCGGCCACACGAACCTCTATGGCATCGCCAACCTTTATTATGATTTTGAGGATGGCTCGTCGGTCGACCTGGCCGGCAGCAGCCTCTCGAGCAGGAACGAGCAGCTCTGGGGCGGTCTCGGCATCGGCGGCACCGTCAATTGGGCCGACGACAAGTTCTCGGTCTTTGGCGAAGCCATCGCCCGGACAGGCCTGGAAGACTTCGGTGACAGTCATGTACTGACCGGCTCGCTCGGCCTCCGGGTCAAGTGGTGAAACAAGTTGGCATCCAATACCGAAAGTCGCCTTCGGGTCAGTCAGGGACTTCAATCCCGCTTGGTTGAATGTCTGCCGCGCTTTCTAGATGCCAGAAGCTGCCATTCCGCTTTCGTGAAGAGTTTCGGGCGCCGGCGGGCGTACGAAAGTCCCCGAGGAAGGAACCCGCGTGCTACAGGCGAAGGCCATGGAGATTTCGATCTGCTGCTGATGCCGGCGATGGCTGGGGCGTCGCCCGGAGGCACCGAGTTGGATGCGGGCAGGCCGCTTCGTGGCGCCTCCGCGCGATGTTGCCGGGACAGTGGGCGGCTGGGCGCGGTCCTGTCGGCGTCAGCAATTATCATGGATACGCGCGGACCCGTTGCCGAAGGCTGAACGCCTGCGGCTGAACGCCTGCGGCTGAACGCTGGTTTATGGTCGCTCGAACAATGATTTCACTTTCCGCAGAACGGAGGTTCCAATCTCATGTGAGCTGCTTCAAGCTTGGTCCTGGATCGCGGCAGGGGGCGTGACATGGCGGATCATGATCGGATCGACGGACTGATCGCGGCGGTGCCCGCCGCCCTGGCGCTTCGCGCCGGGCTGGACCTTGGCATCTTCACCCGGCTCGGTGGCGATGTGGCGACTGCCGACAGCCTTGGGGCCGCGCTCAAAGTCGAGCCCGATCGTCTGTCGCGGCTCCTCTATGCGCTCGCCAGCATCGGTCTCCTCGAGGTCGAGGATGGTCGCTTTCGCAACGGAGCCGAAGCGTCGGCCTTCCTCGACGCGTCCAAGCCGACCTATCGCGGCGGCGATCATGCGCTGCTGCGCGAGCTCTGGGGAGCGGACCTTTTGACAGCGGAGTCGCTGCGGCAGAACCGGCCGGCCGCGCTGCACGATTTTTCCGAGGCCGGACCCGAGGCCGCGGCCGCCTTCAGCCGCATGCTCGCACCGGGCGGGGTGATTTTCGGCAGAAACCTGGCCCGGGAGATGGACCTCTCCGCGATCCGTTCGGTGATCGATATCGGCGGTGGCGCCGGGACCATTCTGGTCGGACTTCGCAAGCGGTGGCCACGGATTACGGCGACGCTGATGGAACTCCCAACGGTCGCGGCGGTCGCGCCTTCCATCCTGGCCGAATACGGTGCCGACGACGTGACTGTCGAAGAGGGGGACATAACCGTCGCGCCATCGATCGGCCGGCACGATCTGGCGATCCTGAAGGCCGTCGTCCAGGTCCTTCCGCCGGACCGGGCGCGCAGTGCGATCCTGAACGCGGCGCGTTGTCTCACGCAAGGCGGCGAGATTGCAATCGCGGGGTGGGGTGTCGTCGATGACGACCGCCTCGGCCCGCCCGAGGGTGTCTTTCTCAACCTCACCTTCCTGAACCTCTATCGCCACGGCGAATCCTACACGGAAGGTCAGTACCGCGCCTGGATGACCGAGGCTGGATTGCGCGACATCTCCAGGTCGCGCCTGGCGGATGGCTCCACCTTGTTTCGTGCGCGCCTCGGCTGAAGATCAGATTGGCCATGGAGTTCGTGGCCTGATTGCGGGTTCTCAGCCCTTCCGCTTCTCCACCTCCGCCTTCCTCAGCAGGAACCGCTGGATCTTGCCGCTTGGCGTCTTCGGCAGTTCGGCGACGAAATCGATCTCGCGCGGATAGGCGTGCGCCGAAAGCCGTTTGCGGACATGCTGGGCCAGCTCCTCGGCAAGCTCGGGGCTGCCCTGGTAGGCGGGCGACAGGATGACGAAGGCCTTGACGATTTCGGTGCGCTGCGGATCGGGCACGCCGACCACGGCCGCCTCGTTGACCGCGGCGTGTTCGATGAGCGCGCTTTCGACGTCGAAGGGGCCGATGCGGTAGCCCGACGAGGTGATGACATCGTCGGCGCGGCCGATGAAGGAGACCGAGCCGTCCGGTTCGTATTCCACCGTGTCGCCGGTGCGGTAATAGCCGCCCGCGACCGCCGGCGTCTCGGCCTGGTGATAGCCGCCGAACCAGCGCAGCGGCGAGTTGGCGATATCGACTGCGAGGATGCCGGGCTGGTTGGGACCGAGTTCGTTGCCGGCCTCGTCGAGCACCACCATGCGGTAGCCCGGCATGGCGAAGCCGGCCGAGCCCGCGCGCACCGTATGCGCAAGCCCGTGGTGGTTGTTGACCATCATGCCGTTCTCGGTCTGGCCGTAATGGTCGTGGATGGGGGCGGCGAGATGGGTGTCGAACCAGCGGATCACTTCCGGATTGAGCGGCTCGCCGGCGCTGCTCACGACACGCAGGCGGCCCTTGATGCCGGCGGCGGCCTCCGGCCCTTCGGCCAGCAGCAGGCGGAAGGCGGTGGGCGAGCCGGCGAGGCTGGTCACGCCAAGCCGCTCGATGATTTCGTAGGTACTCCTGGCCGTGAAGGCGGCCTCGTTGAAGGTCGTGGCGATGCCAAGCAGCAGCGGGCCCGTGATGGCGTAATAGAGGCCGTAGGCCCAGCCGGGGTCGGCGATGTTCCAGAAGACGTCGTCGGGGCGCAGCCCGATCGCGTCGCGCATATAGGCGCCGAAGGCGAGCAGGGCGCTGAGCGGCACCGGCACGCCCTTGGGCAGGCCCGTCGTGCCTGATGTCGACATCATCATGAACAGGTCGTCGCCCTTGCGCATGACGGGTTCGCAGTCCGGGGAGGCGGCGGCGAGGGCGGCGCGGAAATCGATGTCGCCTTGGGGCAAGGCATCACTGGGGCCAAGAATGGTGGCGGTCGGCGGGCGGTTCTCGATCTCGTCGAGCTTGCCGCGATTGGCCGGGTTGGTCACCACCAGCCTGGCGCCGCTGTAGCCCAGGCGGTGCTCGATCGCCTTCGGCCCGAAAGCGGTGAACAACGGTTGGTAGACGGCGCCGATGCGCCAGGTGCCGAGGATGAGCGCCACCAGTTCGGGAATGCGCGGCAGCATGCCGGCGACGACATCGCCGGGGCCGACGCCCAGCCCCTTGAGCATATTGCCGACGCGGCCCGACATATCGGCGAGGTCATCGAAGCTGAACAGCCGGAGTTCGCCGGCGGCGGAGATCGCGCGCAGCGCCAGCCGGTTCTGCCCGGTATGGCGGCCGCAGCATTCGACATACGCATTGATGCCGGTCGCCGGGTCGCCGTCGAGCCGGGCGATCTCATCCTCGATGCGAAAGCGCGAAACGGCATCCCCGTAGCGCGGCAGGCCGGCTTGTGTGCTGGTCATGTCAGTCCTCCCTGGCGGCGCCCCATCTCCCCATGGCGCGCTGTCGCGACAACAATGCCATCAGATGGCGCCGATGGGCAACGACGGAAGCCTATCTCTTTGTTTTGACGCAATTCCCAAGGGAAAACGTCAAGCGTTTTCCCGGGAAAAACGCCACACACATTCCTGGAATTGCCCTTACAAGTTCGCCTCGGCGAAGATGGGGGCCGCCCAGTCGAGGAAGACGCGCAGGCGCGGCGAGAGTTGCCGGTTTTGCGGGTAGAGCGCCGAGAGCGTCGTCGGCGATGGCGGGTAGTCGGCCAGCACCTCGATGAGCGTGCCGTCGGCAAGGTCCTTCTCGAAGCGATAGCGCGGCGCCTGGATGAGGCCGAGGCCAAGGCGTGCCAGGTCGGCGGCGGTGTCGGAATTGTTGGCGGCGACGCGGCCCGGCAATCGGACCTCGCGCGTCTTGCCGCCGACGGTGAACTCGAAGGGCAGCACCTCGCCGGTGCGCGACGAGACGAAGCCCACCGCCTGGTGGCCGTCGAGCGCATCGGGGGAGGCGGGTGTGCCGTGGCGTTCGAGATAGGCGGGACTGGCGCAGGTCATCTCGCGGATCATCCCCAGCCGGCGCATGATCATGCCGCTGTCGGGAGGCTCGCCGACGCGGATGACGCAATCGACGCCCTCGCGCACGAGATCGACCAGCCGGTCGCTCTGGCCGATCTGCAGGTCGATCCTGGCATAGCGGGCGAGGAATTCCGGCAGGCGCGGCAACAGGAAGGTGCGGGTGAGCAGCGTGCTGGCATCGATGCGCAGCAGGCCGAAGGGCTCGGCCTTGCGGAAGGCGGCCTCGGCATCCTCGATCTCGGCCAGGATCGACAGGCAACGTTGATAGTAGGCCTCGCCGTCCTGCGTGGCGTTCACCTGCCGTGTCGTCCGTTCCAGCAGGCGAGCGCCGAGATGTTCCTCGAGCCGCCGGATCGCTTCCGTCGCGGTTGAGCGCGGCAGGCCGAGATCGGCGGCGGCAGCGGTGAAGCTGCGCCGCTCCAGCACGCGAACGAAGAGCCGCATCGTGTCCAGCCGATCCATCGCCTTTGTTCGCAGTTCCCGAATAGTGATGTCAAGTGTGAGTTGATTATCCGGAAGTTGGCCTGGCTTATATCCGTGTCACCAACAAACGGAGAGACTTCCATGGAAACTGAGCAAAAAAGAACGGGCCAGCAAACCAGAACAGCGATCGTGACCGGCGCCTCCAAGGGCATCGGTGCGGCGATCGCGCGGCGGCTCGCCCGTGACGGCATCGCCGTCGTCGTCAACTACGCACGGGGCCGCGCCGAGGCCGAAGCGCTTGTCGGCGCGATCGAGGCCGATGGCGGCAAGGCGATCGCCGTGCAGGCCGACGTCGCCGACCCGGCTGGCATCGCAACACTTTTCGACGCCGGCGAGAAAGCCTTCGGCGGCGTCGATATCCTCGTCAACAATGCCGGCATCATGAAGCTGTCGCCGATCGCCGCGACCGACGATGCGTCGTTCGACACGCAGGTCGCGATCAATCTCGGCGGTGTGTTCCGTGGCATGCGCGAGGGCGCGAAACGCCTTCGCGACGGCGGCCGCATCGTCAATTTCTCGAGCAGCGTCGTCGGCCTGTACCAGCCGGGCTACGGCGTCTACGCCGCCACCAAGGCAGCGGTCGAGGCGATGACGCATATCCTCGCCAAGGAGCTTGGCGCGCGCGGCGTCACAGTCAACGCCGTGGCGCCCGGACCGGTCGAGACGGCGCTGTTCACGGACGGCAAGAGCGCGGCGCAGATCGAGGCCATTGGCAAGATGATCCCGCTCGGCCGGCTCGGCCAGCCCGACGATATTGCCGGCGTGGTCTCGTTTCTGGCCGGGTCGGACAGTGGCTGGATCAACGGGCAAATCATCCGCGCCAATGGCGGCGTGATCTGAGGAGGCAATGATGCAAAAGACAATCCTGATCACCGGCGCCTCCAGCGGTTTCGGCGCGATGACGGCTCGGGCGCTCGCAAGGGCCGGCCACACGGTCTATGCCTCGATGCGCGACCCCTCGGCGCGTGTAGCTGCGGTCGCCGAGATGGAAAAATTCGCTCGTGACGAGGGCGTGGCGCTGAAGACCATCACGCTCGACGTCACCTCGGATGCATCGGCGCAAGCGGCGATCCGGCAGATTCTGGGCGAGGCCGGTCGGCTCGACGTGCTGATCCACAATGCCGGGCATATGGGGTTCGGGCCGGCCGAGGCGTTCTTGCCCGAACAGCTGGCGCAGCTCCATGACGTCAATGTCGTCGGCACGCAGCGCGTCAATCGCGCGGCCCTGCCGCATATGCGCTCTCTCGGCCGGGGCCAGATGATCTGGGTTGGCTCGAGCAGCACGCGCGGCGGCACGCCGCCGTTCCTGGCGCCCTATTTCGCGGCCAAGGCCGGCATGGATGCGCTGGCGCAGAGCTATGCGCTGGAACTCGCCCGCTTCGGCATCGAAACGACGATCGTGGTGCCCGGCGCCTTCACCAAGGGCACGGAGCATTTCCACCATGCGGCGGCACCAGCCGACACCGAGCGCGCCGGCCTCTATTGGTCCGGTCCCTACGCCGATGTCGACCAAAAGGTGCTGAAGGGGTTGGCGGCACTGGAGCCGGCGGACGCCGACCCGGCCGAGGTCGCGATGGCAATCGTCGATCTCGTGGCGATGCCGCACGGCAGCCGCCCGCTGCGCGTGCATATCGACCCCTCCGATGATGGCGCCGCCATCGTCAACGGTGTTGCCGACCGCGTGCGGGCGCAACTCATGGAACGGATCGGCCTTGCCGACCTGCTCCATCCCAAAGCCTGAAATCCAACCTCAAGAAGCAAGGAAACGATCATGCCATTCGCAAACATCAAGGTGCCGCAGGCCGCACTCTCCAGGGCGCAGAAGGAAGACCTCATTCACCGAACCACGGCCATGTTCGTCGACTTTTTCGGCGAAGTCGCCAGGCCCACCACGATGGTGCTGGTGGAAGAGGTCGCCGACGGCGGCTATGGCCGGGCTGACGAAGTGTTCGTCGTGCCGGAGGCCTATCGCGCCAGGGAGTAGGCGGGAGCGACCCATGCAGCGCTCGACAGTCGTCATATGACGACTGGTCGCCGAGGACGCCAACGTCCACTCTGTCCGCGGGGCCTGCATGTCGGTTCCCTGAAAACCGATGCCCCCTTTGGGGCGACATGCGGCCAGGCGGGGGCCAGGTGGACAGCCCCGAGCTGTCCACCTGTCTCGGGCCTCCGCCTCTCCTGACTTCTCAAGACACCAGGCTCAGCGGCCGCGCTTCGGCGTCGTCGAGCCGTTCGGTTTTCCCCGCGGTCCGATAACGCTTGGGCGCGGTGCCGGTGGCGCGCTTGAAGGCGTTGCTGAAGGCGCTTTCCGAGGTGTAGCCGAGCGAGCGGGCCAGTACCGCCACGGGCGTGTCTTCCTCGCGCAAGGCGCGCTCGGCCAGATGCATGCGCCATTGCGTCAGGTAGGCCAGCGGCGCGACGCCGGCGGTCCGCCTGAAATGGAAGGCAAAACTGGTGCGCGACATGGCGGCGGCCTTGGCGAGGTCCTCCAGATGCCAGTCGCGGCCGGGATCGCCATGCATCAGCCGCAGCGCCGGTGCCAGGCGCGGATCGGCGAGCGCGCGCAGCCAGCCGGCGGGCATCAGGCTCGACGTCTGCAGATGCGCCCGCAACACCTGGATGAACAGCAATTGCGCCAGCTGCGCCGAGGCAAGGCTGGCGCCGGGCTGGCCATCCGCTTGCTCGCGCACCAGCTGGTCGAGGATCCAGCGCAGGATCGTGGCTTGCGGCGACGAGGCCTGGATGTGGATCCAGGGCGGCAAGACATCGGCCAGCAGCCGCCCGCTCGCCTGATCGAGCAGGACATGGCCGCCAATATGCGCGAAATCCTCGCCGTTGCCGAGCTGTGCGATCTTGCGGCCTGAGAACACCGCCATGGCGTCCAGCGGCGGAACCGACAGGTCGCTGGCGAGGATGAAAGAGCGCCTTGAGGCGAGCAGCAGCACGTCGCCGGTTTGCGCCTGCACCGGCTCGTCCTCGCCCTCGAGGCGGATCCAGCAACTGCCCTTCACCACGGCGAAGAACTTGATTTTTTCGGGCGCCGGAAAGCGCAGCGCCCATGGCCCGCCGGCGGTGAAGCCGCCCGTCACCATGGTTTGCGCGCTGGTGAATTTGAGGATGTCGGAGAAGGGATCACCGGTCATTCCGTACTCTCACGCAATTTATGCGGATTTTCAAGCATTCACAATCCGGGCGCGGGCGCATAGCTGAGGTCGATCAATCGCAGGAGATCGAGATGAAAGATGAACTGGTGCTGGTGACCGGCGGCTCGGGCTTCATTGCATCGCATTGCATGCTGAAGCTGCTCGACGCCGGCTATCGCGTGCGCACGACGGTGCGTTCGCTCAAGCGCGAAGCGGAGGTGCGCGCGATGCTGAGGGAAGGCGGCGCTGAACCCGGCGACCGTCTGTCCTTCGTCGCCGCCGACCTGACCGCGGACGCCGGCTGGGCGGAGGCAGTGGCGGGCTGCGCCTATGTCATGCATGGCGCCTCGCCGACGCCCTCCGGCAGCCAGACGCGCGAGGAGGAATGGGTGCGGCCAGCCGTCGACGGCGTGCTGCGGGTGCTCAAGGCCGCGCGCGACGCCGGCGTGAAGCGTGTGGTGCTGACCTCGGCCATCGGCGCGGTCGCCATGGGCCACAAGCCGCAGACGCGCCCCTTCAACGAGACGGACTGGTCCGACCTCAGCGGCGCTATCGCGCCCTATCAGAAATCGAAGACGCTGTCGGAACGCGCCGCGTGGGACTTCATTGCTCGCGAGGGCGGTGGCCTCGAATTATCCGTCGTCAATCCGGTCGCGGTGCTCGGCCCTGTGCTCGCCGCCGATTACTCGCATTCGATCGGGCTGATCAAGCGGCTGATGGACGGCATGCCCGGCTGTCCCCGGGTTAATTCCGGCTATGTCGACGTGCGCGACCTAGCCGATCTGCACCTGCTGGCGATGACCAGTCCCGCGGCAAAGGGCGAGCGTTTCATCGGCATTTCGGGCCACAGCCTGTGGATGGCCGAGGTCGCGAAAGTGCTGCGCCGGCGCATGGGCGCGGCGGCCAGCAAGGTGCCGACCCGGGAGATTCCCAACTGGGTGATCCGCCTGCTGGCGATGCGCGGCGATCCGACGACGAAGATGCTGGCCAGGCATCTCGGCGTGATGATGGACGCCACCAGCGAAAAGGCGACGCGCCTGCTCGGCTGGACGCCACGCCCGGCCGAAGAGGCGATCGTCGCCACGGCCGAGAGCCTTCTGCGGCTGGGGTTGGTGGGGTCGAGAGCCGCATAGGCATAGGCCTCCCTCGATCGCCCTTGGGCATCCCAAACCAGTCAGCCGCCACCTCAGCAAACAGCCAGTCGCGGAATGCCCTGGCTTTTTTCTGCCGCGGCGCGCCGTCGGGATAGACGAGGTAGTGGCTGGCCACCGATTTCAGCGCGAGGTCGAAGGGCCGCACCAGCCGCCCTGCCGCGAGATCGGCCGAGACCAGTGCGTTGCGGCCGAGCAGCACGCCTTCGCCATGCACGGCGGCCTCGACGGCGAAGGTGGCGGAATCGAAGCGCACGCCGCGTTTGGGGTCGATGCCGTCGACGCCGGCCTGTCGCGGCCATGTCGCCCAGTCGATGCGAAAAGCGTAAGCAATCGCTGCGGCATTTGAGCAACACATCCGGGCAAATGCTGCGCGCCATGGCGCGGCAGGGCAAGGCCGCGCCGTCGCTCAAAAAGCGCTATCACCGTGAAAAACATGATAAAAATATTCATCTATTTAGCCGTGGCCGTTCCCTGATTCGAAAGATCATTCTAACCTGTTGCCATTGCAGGATAATTTCAGAACCCGTAGGGATGGCGATCAACGGCTTGCCTGATGACAGGATGCAAGCCACTCACAGTTGTTGTATCCGTCCAATGGCTACTGATCGTCATTTCCAAAGCCGCTCGCGGCTCTCGTGCAGGCGCAAGCGATCATTGTTGACCGACGAGTTGGGGCCGCCCCGGTTCGCGGAGGCCGCGTGAGGTGGGATCCGCACGGCCTGTTCGTCAGGCATGCGCGCGAGATCGACCGGTTCCTGCGCCGTCGTGGCCATACGCCAGAGACCGCCGCCGACCTGACGCAGGACACGTTCGTGCGGGTGATGACGGCGATGCCGAACGGCGAGGGCGAAAACCCGCGCGCGTATCTGTGGCGCGTCGCCCGCAACCTTTCGACCGACCTCAAGCGGCGCGAACGCGTCGTCGAGCACGTGCATCTGGCCGATGACGACTTCCAGCGCATCGCCGACAGCGCGCCTTCGGCCGAGACTGTCGTCTATGACCGGCAGCGGCTGGCGATTGTCGAGAAGGCGCTGCTGGAACTGCCGCAGCGCACGCGCATGGCCTTCGAGATGCACCGGCTGGGCGAGAAGACGATGAGCGAAGTCGCCGTCGAGCTCGGGCTTTCGACGTCGCGGACCTGGACGCTGATCCGCCGCGCCTACCAGCACCTGCGCGCGCGCCTCAACGAGGATGTGCCGCGATGATTGCCGACGGCACCGCAAGTCGCGGCAGGAAATTGCCGCCGTTCATTCGTTTCAATTGCTGGAGGGTGGATTTGGCCTTCGGAAGCAGGGCGCTGGCGGGTTTGCAGTGGCATGATTGAGGACATCAGCGACGACGACAGGCTTTTCGAGGAGGCGGCCGACCTCGTCATCCGCCTGCAGAACGAGCCGGCCAATCCGGTCGCGCGCGAGCTGATCCAGAACTGGCGTGCCCGCGGCCCAGCGCATGAAGCGGCCTGGGCGGAGGTTGCTGAAATCCACGGCATGGCCGGCAAGGTGTTCGAGGTCCGCCGCAAGGCCGCGAGCAGCGTGGAAGGCGTGTCACGGCGCAAGGTCATACTGACGGGTCTTGCCGGGCTGGCCGCGCTCGGCAGCGGCGCGCTCTATGGGCCGGACCTGCTGATCCGCCTCAAGGCCGACCAGATCACGTCGACGGCGGAGCTGCGCCGCGTCACCCTGTCCGACGGCAGCGTCGTCACGCTCGGCCCCAACAGCGCCATGCGCAGCGCGCTCACGCCCGATCTGAGGCGGGTCGAGCTGCTGGCCGGCATGGCCTTCTTCGAGGTCGCGGCGGATGCCGCCAGACCCTTCCAAGTGCAGATGGAGACGCTGACGTCGACCGCGCTCGGCACCGCTTTCGATGTCAGCCGAGATGCCGGGCTGCTGACGGTGTCGGTGGCGCATGGGCTGGTCGAGGTGGCGATGCCCGCTTCGCCGCTGGCGCGGACGCAGAGGCTTTCCGGCGGCGAATGGCTGGCGCTCGACGACAGCACGCTCGCCGTCGAGCGTGGAACCCGTGACGCCGGGCAGATCGCGGCGTGGCGCGACGGGCTGATCGTCGCCGAGCGCGAGACGGTGGCTTCGGTCGTGGCCAGGATCGCGCGCTGGCAGGCCGGCCGCGTGGTGATCGCCGATTCCGGGCTTGGCGCAGGGCGCATCAGCGGCGTGTTCGACCTCGGCAATCCACTCGCCGCGCTGGAAGCGGTCGTGCAGCCGCACAACGGCAAGGTACGGCGGATATCGCCGTGGCTGACCGTTATTTCATCGATCTGAGAATTGGTCATCGACCTGAGAGATTGGTCATCGATCTGAAAAAATTCGGGCCGAGGGGAGAAAATCCGAACCCCCCGTTCGTTTGATCTCACAGGGGTTGCCGTCAGCCGCTGCCAACAGGTCTCCCTTCCACAAAATGAAAATGGAGCGGCTGGGCCATGGGGCTGGGGCAGAAGACTGGTGCGACAAGAGGATTTGGACGAAGGCTGCTGATCGCGGCGCTGCTGTCATCGACGGTGGGCGCGGCAATGGTTGCCGTGCAAGGGGAGGCGCATGGGCAATCCGCGCAGCAGGCGACCTTCAACATTCCGCCCGGCTCGCTTTCGGGCGCGCTGGCGGCTTTCGGCAGGCAGGCCGGGCTGCAGGTCACCTATCTGCCCGAGATCGCCGCCGGCAAGCGGTCGCCCGGCGTCTCCGGCGCGGCGGCACCTGGTGCGGCGCTGGCGCGGATCCTGCAGGGCACGGGCCTGACCCATGCCTTCACCGGCGCCAACACGGTGACGATCAGCGACAGGGTCGCCGCCGCGCACGCGCCGGCGGCGGGCGCGGTGGACGGTTTGACGCTCGACCCGATAACCGTCATCGCCGGCGGCGGCAGTCCCGGCGAGGAACCGTACAGAACAGCGGCTCCCACCGCCTACATTTCAGGCGAAACCATCGAGCGGTTCCGCGGCTCGAGCCCGGCCGACATTTTTCGCGGCACGCCGGGTGTGATGTCGGGCGAGGCGCGCAACGGCGCCGGTTCCATCGACGTCAACGTGCGCGGCATGCAAGGCATGGGCCGCGTCAACGTCACCGTCGACGGGGCGGAAAACTCGCTGCAGGTCTATCAGGGCTACCAGGGCATCTCGAACCGCACCTTCGTCGATCCGGACCTTCTGGGCGGTGTCGACATCACCAAGGGCTCGGATGTCGCATCCTACGGCATTGCCGGCACCGTCGCCATGAGGACGTTGAACCCGTCCGACATCGTCGAGGACGGCAAGACATTCGGGGTGCGGCTGAAGGGCGGCTTTGGCTCCAACACGAGCACGCCCCAGCCTGGCGACAAGGCCGGCTATCTCATCAGCAACCCCCTTGGCTCCACGAATGATCCGAATTCGGGTTATGGAGTGATCACACCCTCCGGAACCGGACTGGATCGGCCAGGCTTGCTGAAGCCCACGCAGGGCTCGGCCAGCATCGTCGCGGCGGTCAAGCAGGAGGACTTCGACTTTCTCGTCGGCTATGCCTATCGTGACCAGGGCAACTACCACGCCGGCAAGTACGGCCCCCACGCCAATCCCGTCAGAACAGGTCCCCAGCCTTACTGCTATGCGAGCGGTGAATGCCCATCCTATCTCCTCTACAGGGACTATGTCGTGAACACCGGCATCGCCAATTATCGCCCCGGCGAGGAAGTGCTCAACACGCAGCTTCAATCCCAGTCCTGGATCACCAAGGGCACTTGGCGTTTCGGTGACGGACAGAGCCTGCAATTTGGCTATACCGGCTTCCGCAGCGAGGCCGGCGACCGGCTGGCTTCAGCGCTCGGCAGCGCCACCGGACAGGCGGTCCAGCAGGCCCAGACAACCGGCACCAAGGTCGACACCGGCACGCTGCGCTACCGCCTCAATCCGGAAGGCAACGACCTGCTCGATCTCACCGCCAATCTGTGGGTGACCAATCTCGAGCTGCGCAACCCGCCGCGCAACGCCTATGGCCAGCGGCCCCCGGGTGTGCCGGCGGACTACCGCACGGGCTCCGATACGGTGATGTGGGGCGGCGAGGTCTCCAACAAGTCCAAATTCGTCACCGACTATGGCGCGCTCGATTTCACCTACGGCCTGACCTACCGCAACGAGGACACCAAGCCGAGCGAATTGACCGACACGATCGAAGGCTGGCTCAACCTGCGCGACGCCGAGCGGCAGGAGGCGGCGGGTTATGCCAAGCTGGCCTACAAGCCGGTGGACTGGCTGACGCTGAATGCCGGCCTGCGCTATTCGCAGTTCTGGTCGCATGACCGGCGCACGCAGGCCAACTCACCCGATCAGTTGAACGCCAAGCCCGACCGCCACGACGGCGGCTTCAGCCCGTCGGTCGGCGTGACGGTCGAGCCGTTCGACGGCACGCAGTTCTATGTCAACTATTCCAATGCCTTGCGCTTTCCCAGCCTGTTCGAGTCGGTCTCGGCCTTCACCATCATCCCCAATCCGAACCTCGGTCCGGAGCGCTCCAGCAATTGGGAGCTTGGCATGAATGTCCACAGGAACGGCCTGTTCACCGATACCGATACCGGCATGCTCAAGCTCGGCTACTTCAACTGGAACGTGAAGGATTATATCGCGCGCTCGTTCCGGTCGTTCCAGGGCGACGGCTACACCTGGTACGGCATGCAGGTCTACAACATCGACCGCGCCAGATTCTCCGGCGTGGAATTGTCCGGCCGCTACGAGGTCGGCGACTTCGCGGCGGATTTCGCGGCCAACTACTATCTCAATGTCGAGTTCTGTCAGCTGAACGGCGCCTGCGACACAAAGACGATGTATGGCGACTACGCCACCAACCAGGTGCCGCCAAAATATTCGCTCGACCTGACGCTGACGCAGAAATTCCTCGAGGACAGGCTGACGCTGGGCGGCAGGGCTTCCTATGTCGGGCCGCGCGTCATCGGCCACGGCCAGGTGACCAGCCAGGGGCTTAGCCAGTTCATTTCGCTGGTCAAATGGGATCCCTACACGCTGGTCGATGTCTTTGCCGAATACAAGCTGACGGCGAACCTGACGGCGACAGCGCGGATCGAGAACCTGTTCGACAGGTACTATGTCGATCCGCTTGGGCTGGTGACCGAGCCGGGACCGGGGCGGACGTTTTATGGGTCGCTGACGGCGAAGTTCTGAGGGCATCGCACAAAGGTCGCGGAGTGGGGCGGGCGTCGTCGGCACCGTGGCGGTTGACCGCGCCGCCCATCCGGCCGATAGGTCCGCGCGAACAGCCCGAGACCTGCAATGACCGACCTCAACGATGCCCCCTATACCGCCTGGCAGGACGATGTCCGCCAGGGCGTGCGCCATGTACGCGACCTCGCCGCCCTGCCGCTTTCGCCCGCCGAGCGCCAAGCCGCGCTGGAGGCCGCCAGCCGGCACAAGGTGCGTGCGCCGAAAGCCTATCTCGACCTGATCGACTGGAACGACCCAGGCGATCCGATCCGCGCGCAGGTCATCCCGTCACCGGGCGAACTGGTGGAAACGGAGGGCGAGCTTGGCGATCCGATCGCCGACCATGATTTCAGCCCGGTGCCCCGGTTGACGCATCGCCATGCCGACCGGGTGCTGTTGTTCCCGACCTATCAGTGCGCGGTCTATTGCCGGTTCTGCTTCCGCAAGGAATCGCTGACCTCGATCGGCCGCGGCTATACGCGCGAGGCGCTTGAGCCGGCGCTGGCCTATATCGCGGACCATTCCGAAATCCGCGAGGTGATCCTGACCGGCGGCGACCCGCTGTCGCTGCCCGACAAGGCGCTGGCCGAGATCGTCGCGCGCATCGAGGCCATCCCGCATGTGCGGCTCTTGCGCATCCACACGCGCGTGCCGGTGGTGCTGCCGGCGCGCATCACATCAGGGCTGGTCGAAGCGCTGCAGGGCCGGCTGATGGTCACCGTCGTCACCCATTTCAACCACGCGCGCGAGATCACAGACGCCACCGAGGCGGCCTGCCGGAGGATGCGGCAAGCCGGCTTCGTGCTGCTCAACCAGAGTGTTCTCCTGAAAGGCGTCAATGACAGCGTCGAGGTGCTGGAAGAGCTCTGCCGCGAGTTGATGTACCGGCTCGGGGTAAAACCCTACTATTTGCACCATGGCGATCTCGCGCGCGGCATGGCCCACCGCCGCACCACGATCGCGCAGGGCCAGGCGCTGGTGGAAGCGCTCAGGGCTAGGCTCTCGGGCATCTGCAATCCCGTCTATGTGCTCGATCTGCCGGAAGGCGGCGGCAAGGTGCCGCTCGGACCGTGCCCTGTCGAGGGCCGCGACGGGGAGAACTGGCGGATACGCGGGCTGGATGGGAAGGTGAGGGATTATCGGGAGATCGTGGGCGTTCGGGATGCGGCGTCTTTGAGGGATGCGGCTGCTGGCTCCTGATGCCCTTATGGCTTCTACGTTCTGGCTGCGTGACCGAGGCCTTGCCGGAGGCTCATAAGGCGTGTGGCCTTTGTGAGTTTTGCCTGCAACCCGTTGAACGCCTCCCGGTCTCGCGCCGACGGGACGTGCACGCACCTAAGGTCGCTCAACCATCCAGGCGGCGGGATTCACCAGCAGTACCGATGGCACTGTCGGGTCTGCAAGTCTCAGATAGAAATAGCCGATCCCAGCACGTCCCAACATGAGGCCGGGAGTATCGCCTTGGATGGTGCCGCATGGCCATCTTCCGCTGGTTCCATACAGCCGCAAGCCTTCTGCCGCCGCCTGAAGGGCAAGTGCCGAATAGTCGGTTCCACCTGTGTGAGAATTCCATTCCAACAGAACTTCCGCGTTGCCTAAAACGCCGTGACAGAGGCTGTAGTTTTCTTCCTTGTGCCTCAAGGAACGAGAAGCATATTCCGCAGTCGTTTTCATTCCTATACGCGCGTGTTCGAGATAGGTCGGATCATTGAATATCCGAGCGAGCCAGACCCGCTGCAGAGCTATGCCCGGCGCTCCATGACACCAATAACAGGCGTATCGGGTCCCTGCCGGTTTTTGTTCTTCCGGCCGCGTTCTTAGATCGGCCCAGTTGGCAATGGCGCTGTTGAAGTGAGTTTGCTCATAAGCGATCGCCGCTTCAGCGGCATTGCGGAAGGACTTTTCTTCGGTGCGCCGCCATAAGAGAGCCAGCGCATACGCTATTCCCGCTGTTCCATGCGAGAGGCCCGTGAGGTTTTGCCCCCCACGTGGATCTTGAGCCGGCCAGGACAGTCCTTGGCTGGAATGCTCTGCCGCTGTCAGCAACGCCTGGCCATATTTTTCAGCTGCCTTCAACGCCGGAGCCTTGACCATGTTTTCCAGGCAGAGCGCTCCGACGATACGTCCGGCTGATCCATAGATGAGGTCATGTTGGCCGGCGACAACATCGTGACGCAACACCCGTCGAGCCAGGAGATCGGCCTTGTCCAAAAGCCAGTCATTTTTCAGGAGCGACCCGATGCGGGCCGCTGCAAGGGCTATTCCTGTCATACCAGGATACAGTCCGACATCGAGGCCAGGTCTGCTCAATGCTTGTCGCATTGCGCCCAGTGCCGTGCGCTTCAAATCGGAGTCGCCGGTACGGGTGGACAACTCAGCGAGGAATAAGGCGATTCCGGCTGTCCCACCGTACAAGCCGCCCGACAATGTTCGGTAGTCAACAGCCCCCAATCCCTGGCCCGGCAGCGGATTGGCCCCTATCCATTGGGAACGGCCGCCATGCCACACAGCCTCGGCCGAAATGCGCCTGCCGATTTCGGCCGCAGCACCCAGCCAATCCGCCTGTATGGTGCCAACCGGGTTGGTCTTGGGCGACGGAGTTTTTCCATTGTTGCTCGCGCGCGATGATTGTTGCTTCTCAAAGGGTCCAAGGTCCAGCTCCGGCAACCCCGCGCGCAGATGTGGCTTGACGGGGTCGATGCCGGCGCCTTCAAAAATTTCGGCTGCGAGGCGCATGCGCGAGTCAATATCGTTTAGACCCCGCTCAAATGCTTGCATTAGCGACTCAGCCAAAATTCCGCATCGATGCCTGCCGAAACTCTCTCCATTTCCGGGGTCATCGGCAGCCGAAAGTCCTGGTGCCAGACGACAGGTAAAGGCCGGCGTTCCGCTGCGAACCAAGCCTGAATCAGCATGGATCTTCCGTACTTCCGTGAACACCTCTTTTGAATTTGTCCTGCTTACGTAAAGCACACCAGAATCGCATCGATCATAGGCGGACGGGTCTGTTAAAACCTTTAGCCGAAATGGAAGGGCGGCTGCGTTAAGACTGGATGTTGTTTCCCGCACGAAGCGCGCTGCCGCACTAGCGTGCAGGTTCCAATAGATACGCAACACCGGATCGAGCGCCCGCAAGTCCGCATCACCAAGCAGAAAGCAAAAGCCGGGCGACGCCCGGAGCGAACTACGGCCCAACCGCAGTTGAACTTTAGCTCCCTTGTCCACGGGAAGGACGGAAGAACGGCATTCCTCCGGTCGAGCAAAGACTTTAAGTGTGCCGCTATCGACGACTACCCGTCCGTCGCGGATCTCCGCAACGGAACCAGCATCCCACCATTCATTGTGCCCAGCGTCGGATGACAGGATTTTCTGGATGAATTGGTGATTTTCAACACTATTCTGCCGGGGCCTGGCCTGTGGATGAGACGGGGCGCCGCGAATATAAAAGTTCGTATAGAGAAAATTCTTGATTTGTTGGACGGCGTGAGCGCGGACCACATCGTGGTTGAACTCGCTTGCAGTCGGCGGAGACAATGACGGGCCCCGTTTGCCCAACCATTCAAAGCCATGCATGTCGGTTAGCGAAAACGCCTCGATTGCCTGACGAAAAGCAATCATGAATGAGCCAGAAGCAATCCGACACCTCGATCTGGTGACTTAATCAAATTTGCGGCCACTTGAAGTAAATATATAGCATTTGCAGTAAGTCTCGACGAGTACTGCATGTATTCGTATGCTGTCTGCACCAAGCGAGCCCCGCAAAATCGTATTGCATTGTGCAGGAATTCCGACTTTGAATCGACCCCCGCAGCGCTCGCATAAGTACCCCAAAATTGCGCTGCCGCGTTCTGAATTCCGCTCAGCGGCAAGGACGCTTCTCTGGCCATTAAATCGTGGTTGGTTCCCTGCGCCATGGGCATTGATGCAATCCACGAAAACAACAGTCCTGCGAAGACAGTTCCGACATCCCATCCAGGTTCACCGGTGGTCGAGAGCTCCCAGTCTACCAGAGCGAGCCCGTCAGGACTGATAACGATGTTATCCAATTTAGCGTCACCGTGTATCACCGAAGTCCGACTCCAATTGGACTGCAGATCGTCTAGCCCCTCTGACAGTTCGGCGTCATTCTGGACTGCTAGCAGCAAGCGCACATTTGCAGGGCTGATGTTTCTAAGCACGGAGTAATGTGGCCGGTTCCATTGGATCGGCGGATCAGACTGCAAAATATTGGCTAGGTTTCCGGGTACAGCTCGATTGTGAAGGCATGCGAGCGCTCGGCCAGCGGCTTGGGCGTGGCCGTGTGGCAGAGTTCTCTGCTGCATGAGTATGTCATGCAGACTGCGGCCGTTGGGTATCAGGGCTGAGATCAACAAGCCCAATTTGGCATCATAGGCCAACTTCCGCGGAAGGTAGTGGCTCAAGTCGTCCTGGGTTGAGCTCAACAGGTCGAGCACAGTCGATTCGCGAAAAATCGTGGCCACTGCGATGTTGCTCTTGGCTTGTTTCGTGAAAAGTCCGCTTGAGCCGCCAATCGTGATTTTGACATTTCGGTTTCGGCGCTCCGCCAAAGACAGCCGGACGTCCTTGCTCACGAAATCTTTGCGAGAAATAAGTCCCTTTCCAATCAATAGCTGAATGAGTTCAGGTTCCGCTAACAAGGCCGGCAGGTTCATTGAGACCTGTCAGTCCTCTGCCGTCAGCATGCAGCCAATATGATCGCTGGCAGGGCAGGGAGGTCCCATGGTTTCGTCACTAATGCCCGAGTCGCCACACTCTGACGTTTCATGGCTGGTGCAGTTCGAATCGACTGTCGCCGGTGTCTGACAATCAGTTGAACTGTTAGGGCAGGGGTGGGTGAACGATCCACAATCGTCAGTGTCACAGTTGTCGGACGGCGGTGGCGGCGGAACACAGCCGGCGGAATCTTCGGTAGGCTGCGGACAGAATATGGGCGTAGTGTCGGGTGGCGGCGGTGGCGGATCACAACCGGTTGTAGGGGAGGCGGGTCGCAGGGGTCGGTAAAGCCCTGATGGCAATGTCCGGCTGGAGGCTCTTGGGTGTCTTCGCAAAGACCGCAACTCGGAAGAGAAACGTCGGCGGTAGGACAAGAAGAATCCTGGGTCGGCGGCAGGCATCCCACAGGGAAAGTGCCGCAATCATCGGTCAAGGCCATGATGTGCTGCGGCGTGCTCCGCGTCTTTCCCAGGCCCAGGGTACTTTCAGAGCCCGGCAGAAATTTATCAACGATGCTGCCAGAAAACAAATCGGCCAACGAGCCAGGCCCGCGCGCGCGATCAGGGGAATTCGACTGGGTTTCGGACATCTTCTACTTAGACCCTTGCAAGCTCAAGACCTAGTAGGCGTACGCAGTATTTATTCTACAGCGGAAACACTGACCAATTGCAAGCCATTTTTGTCTGGCCCGGACACGGAGATCGAGCAGAAGCCTGCCCGGGATAAGAAACGATCCGTCGACCCTAATCCTCAACGCCGCCGACATACCCCAGGACCACGACGCGCGGAGCAGTGCAGTAGACGAGACTGACCCGGCGGCCGGTCGTTGTCGTCGCGCGGTCCGCCTTGAGGTCGACGGCGATGTCCTCATAGCCCAGCACTTGGTGGTCGAGTGGATAGACGGCCTTGTAGACCGCTTCCTTGGCGGCAAAGAGGAGGCGACCGGCAAGACGCTGGCCGGCTGAGCCCATCCGGTCCGCGCCGGTTGCGACGAGCGCGAAAATGTCGTCGGGCAGGGGTAGCGCCGGCTCGACGTCGATGCCGAGCGAGACGATCTGGCCAATGCGCGCGACCGCCGCCACGGCCATGTCGTCGTCATGGGCGAGCGAACCAATTGTCCCGTCCGGCCAGACCGGAGCACCGGACGGCGCGCGCGGGATGGCGACGTTCTTGATCCCGATATCGGCCAGCAGCCGGTGCGCGATCCATCGCGCCGCGCCGCTCGCCCGCCGCATTGCCGGCCGGCGCGCCGGAATGGAGCGCGCCTCTTCGGGCGAAAGATGGGTTTCGTCGCCTTCGCGTATGAACCGGCATCCGGTGTGGACCCCATATGGGGCGATGGCGGCCAGCGCCCGCGCCAGGGAGGTTTCCCCGGGCAGATCCGGAGGCGAAGGATTTGCGGCAGGCATCATCGATCGCCCATCGATGCCGGCAGGGCGAGGTCGGCGATCATTTCCCTGTCCTCGTCGAGCCCTTCTTCCACGAAACCGGCGGCGCGGTAGAGCTGGCGTGCCGCTTCATTCTCCGGTTCGTAGCAGATGGAAACGTGCCTGATGTGGCCGAGCCCGCCGATTTCGCGCAGCACCTCGCGCAGCGCGGCCTTGCCGTAGCCTTTGCCCTGGCTGGCGCGGTCGATCATGAATCGATAGATGCGCGCCTCGTCGTCATCGGGTGGCGCCTCGTACATCAGGAACCCGACAACACGATCCCCGGCCATGATCGCGCGCGGCCGCGCGTCGTGATCGGATCTGGCTTCGCGCAGCGAGGCCGCGTTGCTTGCGACGAAATCCATCTGCCCCGGGGCCAGCCGCAGTGCTGTCACCAGCGCGCGATTGGCGGGGGTAACCGGCGCGATCCGGATGTCCGGCGTGCTTCCGGATCGCTCTGTCACATGACCTCCGATGCTCTCGGGATCGAGCGTCAGGATGACGCCGTGGAGCCGTCATCCATGATCGGCTCGACGAAACGATGCAGCTTGGCCGGGTTGCCGCGCCAGATCGAGTTGGGCTCCAGCACTTCGCCCTTCATCACGAAGGAGTCCGCATCGACCATCGATCCCTTGCCCATGACGACGCCGTAATGGACAAAGGCGGACGGTCCGAGCGTGCAACCGTCGCCGATGCGGATGAAGTCCGACTTGAACGCACCTTCTTCCAGCGAATGGGCCTGGATGACGCAGCCCTCGTTGAGCGTGACGTCATCGCCGATCTCCACCAGCGAACGCTCGGTCAGGTTGCTGCCGCCGTCATAGACCCGCTTGCCGACCTTGACGCCCAGCATGCGCAGGATGATCGGCCGAAACGGCGTGCCGGCGAACAGGTTGACAATTGGCGAATCCGCGAGCTTCCAGTGGCGTTCGTGGCGCCAGAAGTCGACATCGTAGATCGTCGTCATCCGCGGCTTCAGCCGCCCAAAGCCAAGGCTTGCCCGCTCGACAAAGATGTAGAACGGAATGGTGATCGCCGAGGTCAGGATCACGGCGACGAAGAGGGCGACCTCGTTCCATTCGGTGTAGTAGTTCAGCGCGCGGTCCCAGATCGCCAGCGTGGCGAACAGCATGACCCATTGCGTTGCCATGAACAGAAGGATCGTCACCAGGTTGTGGCGGTTCTTGAACGGGATGCGCTGGCGCCGGTCGGCCTCATCGACGCCGGCGATGAGTTCCTTGTCGCGGTTCACCATGCGCGGGATTTCAAAGGCAGGCGAACCCAGGAGCCCGACATTCTCGCGCACCGGGCCATCGATGGGGATCATCACCTTGGTGCCGAGCAGGACGTTGTCACCCGTGCGCCCATCCGGCGGATAGTAGATGTTGTTGCCGAGATAGTTGCGCTCGCCAATGCGTGTCGGCTCGAGCCGGAACGCCGAGGCGGATTTGTGCACATTGATCATGAACAGCCCGTCGGACACCATGGTCTCGGTGCCGATCTCGCACAGAAGCGGGTTTTCGTGCTGCTGGTTGGAGCCGAAATTGGAGCCGGTCTGCACCACCTTGTTCAGGTTCCAGCCGATGGCGCTCATATAGTGGACGATGGCCGAGCTGTCGCCGAACAGCAGCCCCAGCACGCGCGAGTTGCTCGAGAATTCGGAGACGGTCTGCAACCAGTAGCGGAAGCCATAGAGCGTGTAGGTGCGGCCCGGCTTCAGGATCAGGCTGAAAACGCGCGGCACCACCGTGGCGGCCAAAAAGGCCACGGCGATATAGCCGAACAGCGTGACCGTGGTGCCGATCGCGACAAGGCCGATCGTCTCCTGATAGTCGTCGCCGACATATTCCCAGTAGCTGTGGAACAGGAGCGGCAGCGGGGTGATGACAGCGAACAGCAGCACCAGCTGGACGGCTTCATAGAGGAAACGCCGGACCTCGTAAGGGTTCGCATTGCGCACCTTGCAATAGTCCGCCGTGGTCGGCACGGCCGGCGATCCGTGCCAGTGCTCGCCGTCGGGAATGCTTTGCCCGCTCTGCAGCGAGGACGAATGGCCGAGCTGGCCGCCGTCGCCGATCGAGGTGTGGATGTCGAGCGTGGAGCCGACGCCGACGAAGGCATCGCGACCAATGGTCAGCGGCCCGGTGTGGATATAGCCGGCCTGGGCCCGATAGCCGAGGATCATCGATTCCTTGCGCAGGATCGTGTTGGCGCCGATCGAAATGAGATCCGTGCAGACGGGCACGGATTTGGATTCGATGACGGCATTGTGCCCGAGCTTGGTGCCCAGCAGTTGCAGATAGATGCTGTAGAGCGGGCTGCCGCGGAACAGCACGACGGGTGCCGTCCGGATCAGTGTCTTGACGATCCAGAAGCGATAGTAACGCCATCCCCAGATGGGGAACGCCTCGGCCTTCCAACGGCCGATGAGCAGCCATTTCGCGGCAACGGCAAAGCCGGACATGCCGAAGAACACGCCGGCCGACAGCGCCACGCACCTGACGTAGAGCTCCAGCGGTTCGTCGAGTGCGTCATAGACCCAGTCGAGGCCGTGGTTGAGGACCCACAGCGCGGCATAGCTATAGAGCAGGTAGAACGAAAGCTGGCCCGCTCCGCAGGTCCAGTAGACAAGGTTCGATGCCTGGCGGGTGAGGACAGGTTCGTTGGTGGCCGTCGTCATCTCTTCCGCCACGCTCAGATGCTTGGCCAGGCGCGCAACGGTCGGATAGAGATAGATGTCGCGCATCGACGTCGTCGCCCATTCCTTGCGGGTGCGAACGCGGGCGCAGAAATGCGCCATCAGCAGCGAGTTCGCGCCGAGGTCGTCGAAGAAATTGTCCTCGACCGAGACCGCGTCGAATTTCAGCACCGCTGCCAGCGCATCCGCCAGGAAGCGCTCGTCGTCATTGCCGGGCGCGACCATCTCGCGGTCGGCGGAAAGCCGGATGCTCGTCGGCTTGGGAAGCTGGCGAAGATCCACCTTGTTGGAGACGGTCATCGGGATCGCCGGCAGTTCCTCCAGATAGGAGGGCACCATGTAGTCCGGCAGGCGCCGCTTCATCGTCTGGGCGAGATCGGCGCGCGAGAGCGCCGGCGCTCCGGCCTTGGGCGCGTAGTAGGCGACAAGCTCGACGCGGCCGGGCTCGATCTCCCAGGTGGTGACGGCGGCCTGCGCGATGTCGGGCTGGTCGAGCAGAACCGCCTCGATCTCGCCGAGCTCGATGCGATAGCCGCGGATCTTCACCTGGGTGTCGATGCGTCCGGCATACTCGATCTCGCCGTCGCCGTTGATCCGGCCAAGGTCGCCCGTGCGATAGATGCGCTTCGACGGGTTGTTCGGCAGGCCGAGGAAATCGGGGATGAACTTCTGATCCGTCAGGTCTTGCCTGTTGAGATAGCCGACCGCGAGCCCGATGCCGGCGATGCCGATCTCGCCCAGTTCGCCAGGCTCGGCGAGTTCCGGCAGCGAAGGGTCGAGAATGACGATGGAGTAGGTGGGCAGCGGCGCGCCGATGGTGACGGGCTTGTCCGGCGTCAGCGCGCCCATGGTCGCGGTGACGGTCGCCTCCGTCGGGCCGTAGGTGTTGAGGATCTGCCGCCCGGGCTTCGACCAGCGCACCACGAGATTGTGCGGGCAGGCCTCGCCGCCGACCAGGAGCGTGCGCAGGCTGGGCACGTCGCTCGCCATGGACGACAGCAAGGTCGGGCTGCAGGCCATGCAGGTGATGTCATGATGCCGCAGGAAATCCGCGAGTTCCTCGCCGACGAGCGGCATCTGGCCGGGTGCCGGCACCACCGTCGCACCGGCGACGAACGGCACCCAGATCTCCTCGGAGGAAAAGTCGAAGGCGATGGTCATGCCCTGGTAGACGCGGTCGCCCGGCCGGTAGCCATAGGATGCGGCGGCGACGCGGATGAAGTTGACGAAGCTCTGGTGCCGGACGGCCACGCCCTTCGGCCTGCCTGTCGTGCCCGACGTGTAGAGGATGTAGCAGATGTCCTCGACCGCGACGGGGGCCGGCGCCTTCCGCGGTTTCAGCGGCGCGTCGGACTGTCTGGAGATCTCGGCGGCGGCGCTGTCGATCAGCACGTGGGGAACCGGCAACTGGTCGGCGCGCGACGCATAGGTGGCGATGGTGACGATCAGGCTGACGCTGGCATCGTCGATGATCAGCGCCATGCGCTCTTGCGGAAAGGCGGTAGCCAGCGGCACGAAGGCGGCACCCGCCTTCACGACCGCGAGCACCGCGACATAGGTCTCCGCCGACCGGTCGAGGATAAGCCCGACCCGGTCGCCCGGCCGCACGCCGCGCTTGACCAGCAGGCGGGCGAACTGGTTGGCGCGCTTGTCGAGCTCCTGATACGTCCAGACACGTCCCTCGGAGATCACCGCCGGCAGCGTGGCGAATGTCTCGGCAAGCTCTTCGAAGATCGCGTCCAGCCGCTCATCGGGCCGGCCTGCCCGGGCGAAATCCGCGCCGGTCAGAACCTGGCCGTGCACGGCCACGGACCGCTGGGCACTTCTTATGAGCGCATCGAAGCTCGCGACGCTGGTTTCGGGCTCTCCGTCCAGTCTTGCCGTGTCCCTGTCGAGTTCGGCGATATCGACACCGTGATCCATTTCCAAACTTTCTCGTCCTGGCCGCGCATCACCCGGCTGTTCATGCCGCCGTTCGAGCAGGCATTTTCGGCTGTGCCGCCGCTGCGATTTGACCCTTGTTGGTGAGGACCGAAGCTTCCAAAAAGGAAATCCCCGCAGTCCCCCGCGGGATGGTTATGGCATCCGATCTTTTCGCCAGTTTTTCCGAACTGTTGAAACTTGTTTCTGAATTGTGTCTGAGCGAGACATCGCGAACACGGGGAGGGGCCGGAGGAACCGGCCCGCGATGGCGTAAGACCCGGTGTTGTCGCGGCCCGGTATGCATGCCTATGCTGCGCGGTTCGCGGAGGAACGTGGCGGATGGCAGCGGGAGGCAACGGTCAGGACGTGGTGCCGGGGAGGGCTCCCGTGGGGCGCGGGGTGCCGCGTTCCGTGCTGGACACGGCGGGCCTGGCGCCCAGGGACGCGGTCGCGCTCTGGCAGGAGAACATGGGTTTCTTCTATGACGTTCGGCTGCGCAATGGCGGCGAGGACCAGTTCCATGTCCATGCGGAAGCATTTTATTTCGGCGAGATCGCACTCAGTTCGTACCGATGCGTCGCGCAGAACTTCGACCGCTCGCGCGCCCGCATCGGACGCGACGGTCTCGACCAGATCACCTTGCAGGTCTGCCTGCGGGGCAGCCACGGCCGGCGCGACGGCGGGCCGGATGAAAAGGCATGCCCGGGAGACCTGATCGTCTCCGACCTGGCGCAGGTCCAGTCGACGGGGACGTCCGGCATCGACAGCCTCAACCTGACCATGCCGCGCCGCCTGCTGGCGCCGCTTCTGAAGGCGCCGGACGAGCACAATCTGCGCGTCATCCCAGGCAATGCCCCTTTGACGGCGCTGTTGCGCGGCCATCTCCTCGGCCTCTACGAGGCAGCGCCCGCCATGAGCGGCCAGGACGCCGAAGCAGTGACCAGGCCGACGCTGGACCTTGCCGCCGCGGCCATCAATTCGGCCGTGGCGGAGGCAAACGCCGCTTCGGTGCAGCTGGCGCTGGCCGGCGAAATCCGCCGCCACATCGACAGGCATGTCGGCAGCCGGGACCTTACCGCCGCAACGATAGCCGCGCTGTTCGGCATTTCGACGCGCAAGCTCTATTACCTGTTCGAGCCGTATGGCGGCCTTTCCAGATATATCCAGGAGGAAAGGCTGCGCCGCTGCCGCGCCGAGCTCGTCGATCCCGCCCGCCGGCACGAAGCCATCGGCGAGATCGCCGACCGCTACGGCTTCGGCCACCGCAAGAGTTTTGTCCGTGCTTTCCGGCGTTGCTTCGACATGACGCCACGCGAGATGCGGGCGCTCGCCGCGCAGGGGCGCGGCCTGCCCGCCGGACATGGGCCTGACCGCACCCTGTGGCGCTGGATCCGCGACCTCCGCTAGGGCCATGCCTGGGTCGCGCCGGCCAGCAATCCGGTGCCGGTTTTGCGCCCACGGCCACATTCCTTGCGCCTGCCGCCACATTTGCGCGGAGCGTTCACACAGGCCTTGAATTGCCGCCGCCGCCCGCACGAAAACCAATCGGAAGAACGGGGGACGGACACAGGTGGCCAGCCAGGACAATGTCATCGTCCTGTCCACGGACGAGATCGCGGACCGCGAGCGCGAAGCGGCCGTGCGCGAATTCTACGGCCGCATCTGCATGCGGCTGGACCTTGCTCCGCTCGATCGCGGCGCGCTGCATCTGAGCGCCTCCACCCTTTTGCTGCCCGGGGTGAGCGTGGCCGAGGGCAAGGTCTCGCCGATGGCCTGGGAACGCACGGCAGCCTTGCGGCAGGACGCCAATGACGATCTCGTCGTGTCCTGGATCGCGGGTGGCTGGGGCTTCGACACGCCAGGCCAGGGAACCGTGGAGACGCCGGCCGGCGCACCCTGCATCATGCCAATGGAGGAACGCTGGCGCGCCAGGGCGCCAGGCGGGGACTGGACCATCTGCGCCCGCTTCGACAGGTCGACGCTCGAGCCGCTGGTGCGCCATGTCGGCGATCTCAGGCCCGACGCGATCAACCCCGGCACGCCGGAGGCGCGGCTTCTCCTGGCCTATGTCACGGCGGTGGCGCGCGGCGGGATGAGCGCCAAGCTGGCGCCGCTGGCCGCCCAGCACATTGCCGATCTGTTCGCCGCGGCGGTCGGAACCAGCCGCGAGGTGGGCGAGGTGATCGCCGGGCGCGGCGTCCGCGCCGCGCGCATCGAGGCCATCAAGCGCTATATCGAGGAGAATTTGCACAGAGCGCGGCTGTCGGCGGAGATGGCGGGACGGGGCCTTGGGCTCAGCCCGCGCTACATCAGGCGTCTTTTCGCCGAGGAAGGGCAGGGCTTTTCCGACTATGTCATGCAAAGGCGGCTGGAGCGGATCCACCGGCAGCTCGCCAGCCCGCTTTTCGCGGCAAGGCCGATCGCCGATCTCGCCTTCGAGGCCGGGCTGGTCGAGCCGTCGACCTTCTACCGGCAGTTCCGGTCGCGTTATCGGATGACACCTTCCGAGGTGCGCGCCGGCCTGGCGCAGTGAGGCGCCTGTTCCGTCAGTGCCATCCGCCTGTGCCGCCCGTGCGATACGCCCATGGCTTGGCATCCGCATAGTCGCACGGCGGACGCGGTGCCGGAGGCACGCGCGGGAACGGAGGCTGGGCGGCCGGGCCTCCGCGACATCAGGAAACCTGGCCACAGGAGGCAACAATGCGTGCGGCGAAAAGGTGGATTCTCGGCATCTCGGTTTTCTGCGCCCTTCTTCCAACCGAGGTCTTCGCGGCCTACAAATGCATGAACCCGGCGATCTGCAGGGCCGTCTGCGGCAGCGAGACATGCGGCAAGATCAGCGCCAGCAATCGCGACATGAAGGCGCTGGACCTCGGCGCGTCCGGACAACTCGCCGCCTCCAGCGGCGGCTCTTCATCCGGCACCAGTTCCAAAAAGACCTACACCTGCTCCAACGAGGCGATCTGCATCGCGGTCTGCGGCAAGAAGACCTGCCCGTAAGCGGCGCCGGCCTGGCGCACTATCGGAGGCGTCGGCGCGCTGCGCCGGCGCCTTTGTGCGTCCAGGCGATGCACCTGGCGGAAAGCGCCTGGCTGGCCGCGCCGCCGTGAAATCCTCTCTTTCAAAAAAATCTCACCGCCCCCGGGAATAAAGCACCACCCCGCCGGGTCTTCACTACAGCGGGGCCAATACGACCCGCGACCCGAAGAAAACGAAACAAGGATTTTTGGAAATGACCAAGCTCGCTCTCGGCGTGGCTGCGATGTTGCTTGCCTCGAGTGCTGCCTTTGCCGGCAGCGACCATTTCAACGCCGACACGGCAAACCAGCCGCTTGCCGCCGTCGAGAGCAACGCCACCGCCTCGATCCCCCACAAGGCGCGTCAGAACAAGGTCGACACCAAGGTGACGACCGGTCCCAGCCAGGCCGCTCCCCAGACTGATGCGGGCGAATTCGTCGGCCCGCCTGTGCCGGGCAACTGAGTTCAGGGGTCGCGACCCCTCCTCGAGGTCCCGACCCGGTCCGCACTCAGGACGGAGGGCCATGTGGCGTGGCCCTCCGTCACCCCCGGAATTTCTCGCCTTCCGACTTTTGCCGCCACCGCAACCCCACAGGAGACCACCATGTTCAGCATGACACGCCGCACAGTGCTTCAATCCGCCGCCGCCGCTGCCGCCTTCGGCCTTGCCGGCAAGCTCGAATTCACGCGTCCCGCTTTCGCGGAGCTGCTGGTCGAGCCGACCATCGGCTTCTACAAATACACGGTCGGCGATATCGAGGTGACCGCCATCTATGACGGCATCTGGAAGAAGCCGCACGACCCGGCCTTCATCAAGGATGTCTCGGTCGACGAGACCAAGGCGGCCCTCGCCAAGGCGGGGCTGACCACCGACTTCATGCCCATCCCGCTCACCGTCGTCGTGCTCAAGATGGGCGGCAGGCTGATCATGATGGATGCGGGCTCGGGCGTTGGCCAGTGGCAGGCCAACGCCACGCACCTGCCGGCCAACATGGCCGCCGCCGGCATCGACTACAAGGCGATCGACACCATCATGATCTCGCATTTCCACCCCGACCATGTCTGGGGCCTGATGGAGAAGGGCACCAACACGCCGGTGTTCCCCAATGCCGAGCTGATCGTCAACGCCACCGAATACAATTGGTGGACCGATCCGAGCCGGCTGGCCAAGCTGCCGGAGGGGCGCAAGCCGGCGGGCAAGCGCATCGCCGAAAACTTCCCGAAATGGAAGAACTGGAAGCTGGTTCAGGACGGCGCGGAAGTGGCGCCCGGCATCCAGATCATCGCCGCGCCCGGCCACACGCCGGGCCATTCTGTCTACCTCGCCAATTCCGGCAAGGAACAGCTGATGATCTCGGCCGACACCATGTATGTGCCGGCCCTTCTGGCGCCGCATCCGGAATGGCAGGGCAGCTACGACCAGGATGGGCCCACCGCCATCACCACGCGCCACAAGATCATCGACCGGGTGATTGCGGACAACATCCGCATTTCCGGTTCGCACTTCCCGTTCCCGGGCACCGGCGTCTTCGTCAAGGACGGCAATGCCTATGGCTTCACGCCGGTTCAGATCTGAACGCGGCAACCCAAACCAAGCGAGAAAGACAATGAAACAATCCTATCTGGGCAAGCACGCCCTCTACGGCCTGCTCGGCGCCATTGCCGTGCTGACCGTGGTTCCCGTCGCGACGATCATGCCGGCCTATGCGGTCGACGACATCGAGGGCACTGATGCGCCCGACCTGACCGCCGTCCAGGCCAAGATCGCCGCCAAGGACTACAAGGGCGCGCTGGTCGATCTGCGCGACCTCGCGCAGGACAACCAGCAGGCCGACGTCTACAATTTGCTCGGCTTCACGCTGCGCAAGACCGGCGATTTCACCACCGCGCTGACCTATTACAACAAGGCGCTGGAGCTGAAGCCCGACCACAAGGCCGCCCGCGAATATCTGGGCGAGCTCTATGTCGAGACCGGCGACATGGCCAAGGCCAAGGAGCAGCTGGCCTCGCTGCAGAAACTCTGCCCCGCCGGCTGCGACGAGCTTTCCGACCTGCAAAAGGCCATCGACATCAAGGTGACGCAGTAAGACCGCGACCCATTTCCTTTCCCTCCGCGGGGGCGGGGGAGAGGTGGCCGCGAAGCGGCCGGAGTGGGGGACTGGCCCTGACCGCTCCAGTCCTCCACCACCAGTTCGGGCGCTCGTGGCTGGCGCCCATTGCCGGAGCCGGCGCCTCTCCCTCGAGCCGGCTCCGGCCTTTTCGAACAACCGACATCGCAGCGCCATCGGCGCGCCCGACCGGGCGTGCGGCGCCCGCCTGTTACCAAAATTGGCCTGTTACCAAAATTGGAGCCTGACCATGATACCGACCGAAATCACCGAGAAGCTGCACGCCCTCGCCACCAAGCTCTATGTCAGCGACGTGGCCCTGCTCGCGGGCCGGCTGCTTTTGTCCCTCATCTTCCTGCATGAGGGCGTGACGCTGGCCACCCATTTCGAAGCCGCCGCCAAGGCGATGGCAACTCAAGGTGTCGGCCTGCCGCTGTTCGTCGCCACCATCGCGCTGCAACTGGGGGCAGGGCTCTCGGTGGCAACAGGCCTGCTGACGCGGCTGGGCGGCATCGGGCTCGGCCTGTTCTGCCTGTCCACAGCCTTGCTGTTCCACACCAACTTCGCCAGCCAGAACGAGCTGCTGCATTTCGAAAAGGACCTGGCCATATCGGGCGGCATGTTCGTGCTGGCCGCCGCCGGGGCCGGGCGGATCTCGCTGGACTGGCTGCTGGGTCTCTATCTGCGGAAGCGGCAGCGCGACAAGGAAATGGTCAGGGCATTGCTGGCGCTGGAGAACGACTTCACGGTGGATGTAAGGCTGCCGGTTTGAGGCGCGCGCAGCGCTTTCCTGCCGCATTCCACGCAAAATCCCACTCTCCGGGCGGTTCTTACCACGCCGGCACCCACGCTGGCACAAACACCAGCCCCTTATTGAAGCCGCCAACAGCGCAACGACGAACCGAGCGCTGAAGCCGGCAACCGCAAGGATCCAGTGAGGGTCGCGGCTGGCCGGTTTCGCCCGAGACCATGAACAGACAGCCTCAAGGACGCGTGCGGGCGGCGCGTCGAGGTCGATGTCACCTTTTGAAAGATGGAGACTTGAAATGAAGAAGATCATTTTGGCTACTGCTGCGTTCCTGTTTGCGTCCGGCATGGCTTTTGCCGGCAGCGACCATTTCGGCTCGGACTTCGTCCCCGCCGTCAGCAGCTACCCGACCACCACCCATGCGATGATGTCCGGCGGCGCGGTCGACCAGGGTATCACCAAGAGCATCACCGACAGCGCGGCCGGGTCCAATGCGACCTCCGGCATGCCCGCATCGGGCTATGGCCAGGGCATCTGGGGCCGCTGACCTCAAGGCCGGCCAGCACGGCCGACAGCCAGGCGGCGGGCTTGCCCGCCGCCTGGATCGTTTCATCCGGGCGAAAGCGCGATGATGATCGGATGGTCGCTGAGCGTAATTTCCAGCGAACGCAAATTGCTCAGTGTCTGGATGGGGTCGACGCCAATTGTTGGATCGTAGGTTTTTACCGACGTCTGCTTTTCGCCGAAATGGATCGTCAAGCGGTCCTGACCGGTCAAACGTTCGTTCCACACGACAAGTTGGAACGTGCCGTCGCTGTGCTGCAGGAGCAGGTCGTGAACGGTTTCGGGTTGGTCCGCGATGGTGAAGTCGAGCTGGCCGGGTTTGGCGAGGGCGCCTTTATCCGCCAAAATCGTCGTAAGGTTGTGAAGGTAGATGGCGGCCATGCGGGGTGAATAATCAGCCTTGTAGAAGCCGAAAGACTGGTTGCCGCCTTCGTCGGTACGGTCCCGCAACAGATAGACCGATGTGTAGGCGTAGCCGCGCTTGAACTGCGCAAGGTACATGCTCATCAAGTTCAAGCCGTGCATTTGTTCCGTGACCATGCCTCCGATTGCCACCCCGGTCTCGGTCGTGACCCGCGGCAGCGTATCGAGTTGCTCCTGGGTGTAGCCCAAGAACCCTCTCGCCCAGGTGACGCCGAAGTTGCCGAACAACCCGTCCACCCTGGATGCGGCGGTTGGATCGGCGGCGCGCCACGTCTTGTTGTCCGCCGGATACGGCGAATGCGAGTGATAGATGTAGTTGTGCACATTGGCGTAGTCGGCATATTTCGTGCCGTCCGGCATCCGGGTTTGCGCGCCGGGCGGGATCGTCAGGAACTGAAGACCGACATTGTCTCGCTGCGCGCCGGGTTCCGAGATCGACCAGACAGGATACTTCGCAAGCACAGGATCACTTTTGACAGCCTGGTAAAGATCGCGCTGAAGCTTGGCGACGGCCATCCACGAAGGCTCCCTGCCGCCGCCTTTCTCGCCCTGATAGGTGACGCCCCAGTTGTTCGGCTCGTTGTTGCCCTCGAATGCGAGCAGCGCGCCGGCTTCGGCAAGCACCTTGCCCGTTTCGACCAGCTTCTTCACGTCGGTTCCCCCACTGACCAATCCCCAATTCAGCAGCACTCCGGTTTCGCGATGCAGATCGAGAAAGGTCTGGATGGTTGTGGGGCCGTCGTCGCTCAGACCTTCTATTCCGGCTCTTACCCATCGAAAGCCGCAATAGCGGACCATCTCGATCGTCTTGGCCAGCGGCTGGCCTCGATCCGGGAATGTGGAAACGACGCCGATGCTGTTGAGAAAGTCGTTCGTCGCAACGGCGGTTTGGGGTGCTGCAAGCGCATGGCGAGGCGATATGGGTGCCAGCGCCAACCACGCGCCGACGAGGAAGTGAAGCATTTTGGAAGTGGTGATCATCGCCTGGGACTCTAACACGTCTTTCCATGGCGCATCGCCCACCTTTGGTTAGCCCGCCTGCATGATCGCGACCGAACGGGCGATCTCCTCGACGGTTCATGGCGCCGAGGTCGCAACTGATCCGGCCGAGCACGGCGGTGGCCGCGCCGGTGGGCCCGGCGCCTCGCTGATGCGATCCGACCCGGGCCAGCGATCACGCAAAATTTTTGGATCGTTCGCGCAGGCGCGGCGTTCTTCCCGAACACCAAGGGAGAACGACGATGACCGACGACCGCAACGACAAGATCCGAGACCGCGCCTACGCCATCTGGCAGCGCGAAGGCGGCGCCCATGGCGACCACGAGCGCCACTGGCACCAGGCCGAAATGGAGATCGACCGGGAAGCCGCCCTGCCGCTGACAGCCGATGATGCCCTGCCGCAGACCCGCGAAATCGCCAGCACCGACGTGCTGGAGGTCGAGCAGCTCGCCGTGCGCACCGGCCTGTCGGGCGACGAGGCGCAGGACCTGATCGACCGCCTGGGCGCCGACCGCGCGGCGACGGAACAAGCCGCCCGCAGCCTCAAGGCCAGGCGCAAATCCTGATCGATCCTGGACAAGGGAGAGCGAGATGATCCGCAAGCTCAAGGACGGCAAATACCGGCTTTATTCCCGCAAGAAGGACGAGAAGACCGGGAAACGGCGGAATTTGGGGACGTTCGAGACGCGGGAAGCAGCGGAGAAGCATGAGAAGGAGGTGCAGTATTTCAAGCGGCATTGAGGGGCTGTAGTCGTCACCCTGCCACCATTAATCCTACGAAAGAGGCCGAGCGGTTCTCCGCCGCAAGTCCACGTTGATTCCCTAGCTAGGGCTTCGTTTGTCGGGCACGTTGAGCTTGTCCGGCGTGAGAAATATCTGGATCACAGCTAGGCCGTCCTTGTCGGTACCGACGATTGATTGGTTGCAATTTCGGATCTGCGTCACCCCGGCAAGCACAGCTTTGACCTGATCCGACAACTGCACCTCGTTCTCGGCGGCTTCATATGTGGACCCTAGCGGAACGTTTTTTTGGCCAGCCAACATCGGTGCAAACGCCACCCAACTCTCGTCGGCGTTTTGGCAGTTGACGTTGAACGGGGTCTGGTCGGGCGGTGGGGCCACGCTGCAGTCATGCTTAGTTCGCTGAAGCTTGCTGATATCACGTCGAACTTTTTGCCGTAGCACGGCGAGAAGGTAGCCGTAGACCCCTTGATTTCAGTACGTAGCCGAAGAGAGCAGCTTCATTCACTATCTCGAATGGTCCGTCTCCAGCGACAATCTTTGTGTCTTTCCTTTGGGCAACCTCCGATATCATCGCACCTTAGGGTTGGGTTGCCAACCAAAAGGGCCTTGTTCTTTTTTATATCGGCCAAATCATCGAAGGCGATGCTCTTGTTTTTCGCCGAAACCTTTGTGAATTGTTGACCTTCAATAATCTGAATTAATTCATCAACTGATAGACTGACAGATCCGAAGTTGATAGAATTCGCTCAGGACGGAATTACGCGAACCATTTTGTTGCCTGTGCACTTTGATTAGGGTTGGCATGTTGATCACAATGGGGCACCGTGCCTCCAATGTGCAATCTCTACAACATCACCACTAGCCAAGACGCCATTCGCGAGTGGACGCGCGCGTTGCGCGACATCATGGGCAACCTTGAACCATCCGTTGATATTTACCCCAATATGCCGGGACCGGTCGTGCGGAACGCGCCTGATGGTCAGCGCGAGCTAGCGAAGCTGCTTTGGGGAATGCCAACGCCGATAGAGCGAGTGAAGGGTAAAGCCGACTACGGCACGACCAACATTCGCAACCCGCAATACGCCCATTGGCAGCAATATGTTGGCGTGGAAAACCGTTGCGTCGTTCCTGTGACGAGTTTTGCAGAGCCTAGCCCAACGCCGAATGACAAGGACCCTGAGACCGGTATTCAGCGCAATTATTGGTTTGCCCGTCCCGACAGATCGCCATTCTTCTTCGCCGGCATGTGGACGCCGTGGCACGGTGTTCGCAGGGTCAAAGACGGTCCCGGCGATTTCGAGCTTTACGGCTTCATGACCACTAAGCCGAACGCGCTCATTGCGCCGATCCATGAAAAGGCAATGCCGGTGATCCTGACTACAACTGACGAAGTGGATGCCTGGCTAACCGCGCCGTGGTCCGAAGCGCGGCATATGCAACGGACTGCCCCGGATGATGCCTTGGTGATAGTCGAAAAGCCGGCCACACAGATCAAGTTCCCAACGCAGGCACCGCCGGCGCCAGCCCAAGGCTCGCTGTTCTAGATGAATGGCGGCCTTCGAATACTGTTCGACGCTGCGCCGTCGTTCACGATTGCTCTTGTGCTGGCGATTTTGGTCATTGGGATCGTTCGTCGCATGCGCCGCTAATCGTCCTGCCAGACAGGGCTTTTCCGCACTTTTATCTTAACCAGGCGGCGCACGGTCATCCTCGCACGCTCGGCTGCGACAGGCACGATAACATCGCATTCAATGTTGTCTTTTCGACCGCACCGCTCGCATTTCATCGCGCGGCTGAGGCGGTTCACGTCGGTATCGCCAAAGAGCTTGATGAGGTCGCCTGGATCGTAATAGCGTCGTCCATAGCGATCGTGACAATACCCGCAATCAACCCATATCAACTGCCCATGCTGGACGGCGGAACTAAGGTACCAGATCGTTGTTCGGCGTTTGGGTGGTTGTTCAGGCATGAGATGCGAATAGGAATTCATTCCTTGCCGAGTCAATTCGACCTTGACAATTTTGTTCCGTTTTTGTTCACTGCAATGATAGACGCGTTAGGAGTGTTGAAAATGGACCGCATTGTTAGGCTCGACAGCCGTCAAGAGGCGGCACTGCAAGCGACCGCCGACAAGTTCATTGCGCTTCACAAGGGCGATTCCGTTAAGGCGCTTAAGGAAATGATCGTGCTCAATGGCCACCTTCAACAGCGGCTTGATGCGCTTTCTGGATCACGGCGGCCCCAATGACATGCATCGCTTTTGCAGTGTAATGGGAAGTGCATCGGACACAGTAGCTGATGTCAGTCGCTTCTAGCGGCTTGTGCCTCCGTCCTCAAATCGTTTAAGCCGCATGCGCTGGATACCGACAGCATCATGGGTGGAAAACGCATAACTACACTCTCAACATAGGGAGCGTGGTACAGTTTTGGGGAGGTAAAAATGAGCGGTTTGGTCGAAGAAATCCAGCGGGATGCGCTCAATCCAAATGTCCCAGTGTCGACCATTCTCCGCAAAGTGAAGTTAGCAGCGGCAAAGCTAAAGCTTACGAAAATCGAAGATTGGGTGGAGCACGAATTAAACGGCTATGGGACCACGGAACTCCCGGACTACAGAATACTCTATGGTCGTCCACAGGCGTTCAATCCCTATAACGGCTGGATACCGATAATTTTGGACGATCAAGAGGTCAACGACCTTCTTTCTAGGTGTGACACTAAACAGTCCCTCTCTTCGCTTGAAGACACGATTTCTCGTTCGAAAGGGCATGTTGAGATGCCGCTTCCTGCGAGTATCATAAACTCTTTAAATAGGGACATGCGTGTCAAATTTGGCCGAATGGCTGTTCACCTCTCAATTAGCCAAGTTCAAAGTGTAGTGGACTCGGTAAGAAACCTCATCCTTGATTGGGCAATCGGTCTGGAAAAAGCAGGAATTTCTGGCGAGGGCTTTTCCTTCAACGATAGTGAACGGACTTTGGCGAGAGAGGCGGCAGTGACTTACAACATAAACTCCATAGGAACTTTCGCGGGCAACATGGGCACCGGAAACACGGCTGGTGACATCAGTGTCACGCTCTCTTCCACCAGCCAGATTTTGGAGATCGTTCGCAAGATTCGGGAATCGGTGCCGGATTTAGAAAGGGCCGGTGCTGACGTGCCGCGCTTAAACAGGGCTATAGAATCGATTGAGGGTGAGGTCACGAATGAGAAACCGAACACTGGACGTTTGAAAGGGCTTCTCTCTGACGCTCGGGAGGCACTTGTTGGTGCTGCTGGTAACCTCACTGCCGAGGGGGCAATGTCGCTGATAGCCTCCGCTATCAAGCTGCTTGGATCGTAATCCAACCATATTCCCATTCCCGGAAATCTTGCAATGTTGCGTCGTTGGTACGCTTCATGCCCTTGGACTTTTCAGGAGTTGACTTGGCCGAGGGAGTGTCCGCTCCAACCCTTACCTCGCACACGAGGTAATGTCTGCGACGCAAAACTCGTGATGCGAGGTTTTCAGCAACGCCGATTCCGGCATCCACCACCCCTCATTAACCATTCGTTAACCATTCCCTCGCTAGCGTTTACCTCTCAGTAAGGATTCGCCAGCCGTGACCTTTGCCGCTCCCCTCGAGGCCAAATCCATTCGCTTTCGTGCCCGTTCTTTCGTCGCTTTCACATTGACCCCGGAAGCGCCCATGGTGGAGTGGCTGCAGGGGCTGGATCACTGGATCGGCAACTCGCCGGGCTATTTTGCCGGGCGGCCGGTGTTGCTGGATCTGAACGTTTTGAAGCCGCAGCCGAGCGAGATCGCGGCGCTGGTGGCGGAGCTTGGTACGCGCGGCATTCGCATCTATGCCATCGAGCTTGAAGGGGCCTCGCTCGGCCCCGACCTGCCGCCGCTGCTGGTCGGCGCCAAGGAGGCGACGACGGATGGGCTGCTGCCGGGCCGCAAGGGTGGGCAAGAGGGTTCCGGCACATCGGACAGCAAGGCCGAGGGCAGGGCGCCGGACCACCGCATGGATGCCCGCGCGGACGCCGGCATCGTTGCGAAGGGCAAGGCTGGCGCAAGCAAGATCGGGGAAAGCGAGCCGCAGGTTTCGCACTATGATTCGGGTACGCTGATGATCAAGGCGCCGATCCGGTCCGGCCAGGCGATCATGCATGCGCATGGCGATGTCATCGTGCTGGGTTCGGTCGCGTCCGGTTCGGAGATCGTCGCCGCCGGCTCGATCCATGTCTACGGCACGCTGCGCGGGCGCGCTTCGGCGGGTGCGCTGGGCAACACGAGCGCGCGCATCTTCTGCCGCCGCAACGAGGCCGAGCTTCTGTCCGTCGACGGCTGGTACATCACCGCCGAGGAGATGGAAGGGGTGTCGCGCGGAAAACCGGTGCAGGCCTTCCTCGACGGCGACGGCCTGCGCGTCGAGACTTTGAGCTGAAGCGACTTGGGAGCTGAAGCGACTGACTGAACCGAAGGCCGTCAGGGCGGCCGACTGAGAAACAAAGCCGGTGCGGCCGACTGAAGGCCGGCAAGCCGGCCCGGGACAACAAAACGAATAACAACGGAGGCTTTTTGATGGGCAAGGTAGTGGTGGTCACTTCGGGCAAGGGGGGCGTCGGCAAGACCACCTCGACGGCGGCGCTCGGTGCCGCCGTGGCCAAGACCGGCAAGAAGGTGGCGCTCGTCGATTTCGACGTCGGCCTCAGGAATCTCGACCTGATCATGGGCGCCGAACGCCGCGTGGTGTTCGACCTCGTCAACGTCATCCAGGGCACGGCAAAGCTGTCGCAGGCGCTGATCCGCGACAAGCGGGTCGAGACGCTGTTCCTGCTGCCGGCCTCGCAGACGCGCGACAAGGACGCGCTGACGGAAGAGGGCGTCGGCGAAGTCATCGACAAGCTGCGCTCGGTGTTCGACTACGTGTTCTGCGACAGCCCGGCCGGCATCGAGCGCGGCGCGCAGCTCGCCATGCGCTTTGCCGACGAGGCGGTCATCGTCACCAATCCGGAAGTGTCGTCGGTGCGCGATTCCGACCGCATCATCGGCCTGCTCGACGCCCGCACCATGCGCGCCGAACAGGGCGAGCAGATCGCCAAGCACGTGCTGGTCACCCGCTATGACGCGGCGCGGGCCGCGCGGGGGGAAATGCTCAGCATCGACGACGTGCTGGAAATCCTCTCGGTGCCGCTGCTCGGCATCATTCCGGAAAGCCAGGATGTGCTCCGCGCCTCCAACCTCGGTTCTCCGGTGACGCTGTCGGAGCCGCTCAATTCGGCGGCCAAGGCTTACATCGAAGCCGCGAGGCGGCTTGAGGGCGAGGAATTGCCTGTCATCGTGCCCTTCGAGCGCAAGGGCTTCCTCGATCGTCTTTTGGGAAGGAGGGCGGCATGAACCTGCTCGACATCTTCAAGCGGCGCTCCAGCGCGCCGGTGGCGCGCGAGCGGCTGCAAGTGCTGCTCGCCTATGAGCGCCGCAACCGCAGCCAGCCCGACCTGGTCTCCATCCTGCGCGAGGAGATCATGGCCGTCATCGCCAAGCACGTGCAGATCGACCAGGATTACCTGCAGGTCTCGATGGACCGCGGCGAGACCATGTCGACGCTGGAGATCGATATCCAGATCCCCAACAAGAGCGCTGTGCCGATGGCGATCGCGGGATAGCTTTTTACCCTCCCCCTTGTGGGGAGGGTCGATCCGCAAAGCGGATCGGGGTGGGGGGCCGCGCCGCACCCCTCACACGGCCTTGAACACCACCGTCTGCGCCAGCCCGCCACCTTCGCGGTTCTCCAGCGTCACCGTCCCGCCATAGCGTTCGATGATCTCCTTGGCGATGGCCAGGCCCAGCCCCGCGCCCGGAATGAACTGCTGGCGGCCGGGGTCGACGCGGAAGAACGGTTCGAAGGCCTTGTTGATGAGATCGGGCGGAATGCCCGGGCCGTTGTCGGAAATGGTCAGCACGGCGCGCCTGTCGGCGAGCGCGAGGTCGATGCCGCAGGCCTTGCCGTGGGTGGCGGCGTTGACGATCAGGTTGCGCAGCGCGCGGCGCAGGCCGAGCGCACCGGCGCGCACCGAAACCTTGTCCAGATGCCCGATCGAGACGTGATGGCCGAGCGCGGCCATTTCGGCCGATATGTCGCGCACCATCTTTTCCAGGTCGAGCGGCTCGACGGCATCCTGGTTCACCTCCTCGCGCACCAGGCGGATGGCGCTGTCGGCGATGCGGTCGAGCTCGTCGAGGTCGTGAAGCCATTTGTCACGCTCCTCGTCGAGGAATTCGGCGCGCAGCCGCATGCGCGTCATCGGCGTGCGCAGATCGTGGCCGGCGGCGGCGACCAACCGCATGCGGCTTTCCATGGCGGTCCTGAGCCGCGACGACAGCTGGTTCAGCGCATGCGCGGTCGCCTTGACCTCGGCCGAGCCCACTTCCGGCACCGCCGCCAGCACGCCATCGCTGCCGATCTTGGAGACGGCGGCCTCCAGCATTTCCAGCGGCCGGATCAGCACCGAGGTGAAGTACACCGAGACGGCGGTGGCGCCGGCCACGATCAGCGAGATCCAGCCGGCCAGGACCAGCCATTCGCGCCCGGGCGGGTTGACGTGCGGCACCTCCATGATCGCCCAGCGCCTGTCGGGCATTTGCACCGAGGCGATCTGGCCGGGTTCGTCCGGCTTCTGGCTGATGATCGCCATGAGGTCGAAGCCGCGGCGTTGCAGGATATCGTTGAGCATCTCCGTTTCCGCGCGGGCGACCTTGCCGGCGGCCGGATGGTCCGTGAATTGCACCCGCAGCACATCCGGTATCGGGCCCGGCAGCAGCCGCACCACGAGTTCCATCTGCTGGGCGATCCAGGGCACGGTCAGCTCCGGCGGCGGCCTGCCGCCGCGCACGCTGAGGACGGCGGCCGTCGCCAGGCCGACGACGCCGACGATCGAAAGGACCAGCAGCAGGATGAGGCGGCGGCGCAGCGAATTCACGCCTGCGCCTCCACCGCCTCGACGCGCGCGGTCAGCTGGTAGCCGCCATTGCGCACGGTCTTGAACAGCGGGCCGTCGCCGGTATCGGAGAATTTGCGGCGCAGCCGGCTCATCAGCACGTCGACCGAGCGTTCGAGCGGGTCGCGCTCGCGGCCTTGCGTCAAGTCAAGCAGCTGGTCGCGCGACAGCAGCCGGCCGGGGCGGTCGAGGAACACCTGCAACAGGTCGAACTCGGCGCCGGTGAGGTCGACGAGTTCGCCCCGCGCATTCATCACCTTGCGGGTGTCCGGCTCCAGCCGGTAGCTGGCGAAGCGGTAGATGCGGGCGCGGGGCGCGGGCGCTTCCTCGGGAACCGCGCGCCGCAGCACGGCCCGGATGCGGGCGGTGAGCTCGCGCGGGTTGAAGGGCTTGCCGAGATAGTCGTCGGCTCCCAGTTCCAGCCCGATGATGCGGTCGACATCTTCCTTCAGCGCCGTCAGCAGAATGACGGGGACGTGCGGCTTGCGATCGCGCAAGGCACGGCAGATGTCGAGCCCCGAGCCATCAGGCAGCATGACGTCGAGCACGACGAGGTCGAACTGGCCAGCGCCCAGCTTCTGCTCGCATTCGCGCCGGTCGGCCGCCACCGAGACGCGAAAGCCCTGGCCGTCGAGGTAGCGGCCCAGAAGCGTCCTGATCTCGCGGTCGTCGTCCACGACGAGGATATGGGGTTGTGATTGCATCATGCGGTGCCCTTTGCTTGGCGGTGATTATAGGGAGAGCGCTCGCCGGCGGCATGGAAAATTGCAACGCAATGTTTCTGGCCGGGGGCGGGAAACATTCGGAAACAAATTGCCGCTTTGCGGAAACCTTCGGCAACATGCCGACGCGAAGCGGAAAAACAGGCTTCCTATCCTCATGGCCGTCCGATGCATGAGAGAAAGGAACACCATCCATGCGAAGCAGACTTCTTGCGCTCGGCCTGTTTTCCGTCGCCGCGATTCATCCCGTGCTGGCGGCGCAGCCCGATGCCGGACCCGCTCCCGGCGAGCCGCCGCCCGCCATGGCCATGCAGGACGGCCCGATGCCCGGACCGCAGGGTTTTGGCCCGCATGGCCCGATGCGGCATGGTCCGCAAGGCTGGGGTCCGCAAGGCTGGGGTCGGCAGGGCTTTGGCCCGGAAGGCTTTGGTCCCCGCCGCATGGGACCGCCGCCGGAATTCATGCTGGCCGCCCGGCTGGCCGCGCTCGAGACGCGCGTCGGCATCCGCAGCGAGCAGCTCGACGCCTGGCGCGACTACACCAGCGCGCTCCAGGCGGTGCTTTCGCCGCCCCGGCCTGATCGCGTCCCCGGCGGCACTGGCGGTCCCGGAGAACCCGAGGCAAAGGGGCCTGATGCGGCTCCCGGCGGCAAGCCGGATGCCTTCGCCTTCCAGGAAAGGCTGGCCGACGACATCACCGCGCGCGCGGCTTCGGCCGCCAAGCTCAAGGATGCGATCGCCGTGCTGCGCGCCAAGCTCACTCCCGAACAACTCGAAATCCTCGCTTCGGCGGAACGCCCCCACGGACCACCCCCCGGTCCCTGGGGCGGCCCGCCGAATGATGCAGCCGCACCTGGAGGTCCGCCCGACCAGGGCGGGCAGCTTCCGCCACCCCAGCCCGGGAATGGCTGATAACTCCAGCCGGCTGCGCCGGCCGGCCCGCGCCCAACCCGTTCTCGGGCCGGCCGGTCCCGTGGGATGGCTGACATATCCAGCCATCCCACCCTTCAAATCACGCACAATGGAAGCTCGGCAATGTGGGAAGCCTTGATGATGCTGCGGCTGATCGCGTCGCTGAGCCCGAGGCTCTCGCTCGGCCAGCGCGCCAATCACGCCGCCGTGCCGGCGGCGTTGCCCGCCGACACGCTGAAGCGCGCGGTGCGCTTGCACTTTGCCGCCTGGCGCCTGTCGCTGCCGGTTTCGCGGCCACGGACATCATGACCGCAAGATCGCGTAAGACTTATCTTGTCCTGGCCGCCGTGCTGATCGTCCTGGTCGCCATGGCGGCGCTGAACGCCTATGGCCGCTCGACAGTCGAGCCTGCCGCACAGGCGGTGGCGGTGCCGCGGGCCAGTTTGACGGTCGCGGTCGAAAAGGTGCGCTCCGAGGCGATCGCCTCGTCGATCAGCGCCACCGGCACCGTCGCCGCCTGGCAGGAAGCGACTGTCGGCGCCGAGACGTCCAGCCTGAAGTTGACGGAAGTGCTTGTCTCCGAAGGCGACCATGTGCGGGCCGGCGATGTCGTCGCGCGGCTCGACGCCTCGGTGCTCAAGGCACAGCTGGCGGAGCAGAAGGCCGCGGTCGACCAGGCGCAGGCGACGCTGGATACGGCCATCTCCGCCGCCGGCCGCGCCGACAGGCTGCTAGCCAGCAAGGCGATCAGCGCCGAGACGGCGGAAGACAAGGCGACCGCCGTCAAGACCGGCCGGGCCTCGGTCGAGCAGGCCAGGGCCGCCGCCGACAGGCTGCAGGCCGAACTCGACCAGGCGACCATCCGCGCGCCTTTCGACGGCATCGTCTCCAGCCGGCCCGCGGTTGCCGGCTCGATCGTCCAGGCAGGCACCGAGCTGATGAAGATCATCCGCGACGGCAGGCTTGAGGTCGGCGTGCTTGTTCCCGAAAAGGACCTTCCTTTGGTCAAGGTCGGGCAGGCGGCAAGCGTCGTCGACGCCTCCGGGCGGACTTTTGCCGGCAGCGTGTCCTCGATCGCCGAGACGGTCAGTTCGACGACGCGGCTCGCCACCGTCTATGTCGCGCTCGGCGAAGGCTCGGGCCTGAAGCCCGGCATGTTCGCCCGCGTCTCGATTGCAGGCGCCACCTCGCAAAGGCTCGATGTCGCCGAGGCCGCCCTTGTCTGGCAGGACGGCAAGCCCAGGGTTTTCGTGGTCGACGCCGCCGGCAAGGCCGCCGCGCGCATGGTCACCACCGGCGCGCACCGGAACGGCCGCGTCGCCATCGAAAGCGGGCTGTCGGAGGGCGACAGCGTCGTTGTCGCCGGCGCCGGCTTCCTCAGCGATGGCAATCTGGTGCGTATCGCCGATGCGCAAGCGGGCACTGATGCCGGCAAGCTGACGGAGGCGGCGCGATGAACGCCATCTCCTCCTGGTCGATCCGCAACCCGGTGCCGACCATCGTTTTGTTCCTGTCGCTGACCATTGCCGGCCTCTACGGCTTCATGCAGCTGCGCACCAACAACATGCCCGACATCGACCTGCCGACGGTCACCGTCACCGTCTCGCAGCCGGGCGCGGCGCCGAGCGAAATGGAAGTGCAGGTGGCGCGGGTGGTCGAGAACGCCGTGGCGACGCTGGAAGGCGTCGACGACGTCTCGACCTCGATCAGCGAGGGGGCGTCCGTCACCACGGTCGAATTCACGCTCGGCACCGATCCCGAGACCGCGACCAACGATGTCCGCAACGCCGTGTCCGAAGTGCAGTCGAGCCTGCCGGCGGCCGCGCAGGCGCCTGTCGTGGCCAAGATGAACGCGACCGGCAATTCGGTGCTGACCTATGTCGTCGAGGCCCCCTCGATGTCGCCGGACGCGCTGAGCTGGTACATCGACAATGATGTCGCCAAGGCGTTGCTCGGCGTCGACGGCGTCTCCAAGATCACCCGTTCGGGCGGCGTCGACCGCGTCATCCGCGTCGAGCTCGATCCGGACCGTCTGGCCGCACTCGGCATCAGCGCCGGCAATGTCAGCCAGACGCTCGCCTCCAACAATGTCAATCAGCCGGGCGGCCGCACCAGCGTCGGTGGCCAGGAGCAGTCGGTGCGCACGCTGGCCAGCGCCGGCACCGTCGAGGCGCTGGCCGATACGCGCATCGCGCTGTCGGGCGCCGGCGGCGTCAAGCTCTCGGATCTCGGCAGAGTGGTCGACAGCTGGGAAAAGCCGCGCCAGGCCGCCTATCTCGACGGCAGGCAGGTCGTTGCCTTCAACGTCTACAGGTCGGTCGGGTCGAGCGAGATCGACGTGGTCAAGGCCGCGCGCGCCGCGATCGCGGGCATCGCGTCGAAGACCGATACCGCGAAATTCACCGAAGTCACTTCGTCATCCGGTTTCGTGCAGGAAAGCTATGACGCCGCATTCGAGGCGCTATGGCTCGGCGCGCTGCTCGCCATCGGCGTCGTCTGGCTGTTCCTGCGCGACATCAGGGCGACGCTGGTTTCGGCGGTCGCCATGCCGCTGTCGCTGATCCCGACCTTCGCTGTCATGGCGGCGTTCGACATCTCGCTCAACAACATCACCTTGCTGGCGCTGTCGCTGGTCGTCGGTATCCTGGTCGACGACGCCATCGTCGAGATCGAGAACATCGTGCGCCATATGCGCCAGACCGGCGCCAGCGCCTACCAGGCGGCGATCGAGGCCGCCGACGAGATCGGGCTTGCCGTGGTGGCGACCACGGCGACCATCGTCGCGGTGTTCCTGCCGGTCGCCTTCATGCCGGGTATTCCGGGAAAATTCTTCTTCTCCTTTGCCGTCGCCGTCTGCGTGTCGGTGCTGTTCTCGCTGCTGGTGGCGCGCATGCTCACCCCGCTGATGGGCGCCTATCTGGTGCGTGCCGGCGGCCATAGCGAGGAGGACCTGCCGGCCTGGGTGCCGACCTATCTGTGGCTGCTGCGCAAGGCGCTCGACCATCGCTGGATCACACTTGTCGCCGGCATCGCCTTCTTCGCCGGTTCGCTCGCGCTGGCAACCAAACTGCCGACCGAATTCATGGCGGCGACCGATCGCGGCCGCTCGATGATCTCGGTCGAGCTGCAGCCGGGGTCGACGATCGAACAGACGACAGCTGTCGTCCAGGACATTACCAGGCGCCTGAAGGACGAGCCGGCCGTCGACAGCATCTTCGCCACGATCGGCACCGCGGCCTCATCCGGCGGCGGGCCGAACCGCGGCTCGACCTCGGCCGAGGTGCGCAGCGCAAACGTCACCGTCAACCTGAAGCCGCGCGGCGAGCGCAGCGTCAGCCAGCAACAGTTCGAGGCCGAGGCCTCGCCGAAGCTCAACGATATCCCGGGTGCCCGCATCCAGTTCGGCGCCGACGGCTTTGCCGGCGCCAAGGTGGCGATTACGCTGGTCGGCGACGATGGCGAGGCGCTGCAGAAGGCCAGTGACGCGCTGATCGACGCGATGAAGTCGGTGCCCGGCCTGATCAACCCGACCTCGACGGCGGCGACGACCAAGCCGGAACTGATCGTGCGCCCCGACAGCGCGAGGGCGGCCGAGCTTGGCGTGACACCGACCGAGATCGCGTCGACAGTCAAGATCGCCACCATCGGCGACACCGACACCAGCCTGGCCAAGTTCAATCTCGGCGACCGCCAGGTGGCGATCGTCGTCACCTTGCCCGACGGCGCCATCGACGATCCGGCGAAACTGGCCGTGCTGCCGCTGATCGGCAGCAAGGGCACGGTGCCGCTCGGCGCCGTCGCCGATATCGGCTTCAATGCCGGGCCAAATAGCATCACAAGGGTGGGGCGCAGCCGCAGCGCCACTGTCGAGGCAGACCTTTCCGGCCTGACGCTCGGCCAGGCGACCACCGCCATCCATGCCTTGCCGGCGATGCGCAACCTGCCGGCCGGCGTGGATGAGCTGGCGCGCGGCGACGCGGCGCGCATGCAGGAGCTGTTTTCGGGTTTTGCCACAGCGATCGCCGCCGGCATTCTGCTGATGTACCTGACGCTGGTGCTGTTGTTTCGCGGTTTCGTGCACCCGGTGACAATCCTGGTCGCGCTGCCGCTGTCGATCGGCGGTGCGCTCGGCTTCATGCTGATTACCGGCAAGTCGCTTGGCATATCGCCGCTGATCGGGATATTGATGCTGATGGGCATTGCGGCCAAGAACTCGATCCTGCTTGTCGAGTACGCCCTGGTCGCTCAGAAGGAGCGTGGCATGAGCCGCTTCGACGCACTGCTCGATGCCGCCCGCAAGCGGGCACGACCCATTGTCATGACATCGATCGCCATGGGCGCCGGCATGTTGCCGATCGCGCTCGGCATCGGCGCCGACGCCGAAACGCGGGCGCCGATGGCGATCGCCGTGATCGGCGGGCTCATCTCCTCGACCGTGCTCAGCCTCGTCTATGTTCCCGTTGTCTACACTTTCATGGACGACATCCAGCGCTTCCTCGGCCGGCATCTCGCCCGGCTGCTGGTTGAACGATCCGACCCCGACAGCCAGACGGCGACCGCAACTTCAGCGAAAGATCATCCAGGCCATGTCCATCCAGTCTAGCCCGTCTTCCCGCCGCCGGCTCGCGCCATGGGCCGCAGCGCTCGCCGCGACGGTTCTCCTGGCGGCCTGTTCGCAGGAGGGGAGCAAAGCTCCCGCCGGCATGGCCGGTGCAAGCAAGCCGGAAGTAGGCGTCGTCACGCTGCATCCGCAGTCGGTGGCGATAACAGCCGAACTGCCGGGACGCACGTCAGCCTCGCTCACCGCCGATGTGCGCCCGCAGGTCAACGGCATCATCCAGGCGCGCCTGTTCAAGGAGGGCAGCGAGGTGGTGGTCGGGCAACCGCTCTATCTCATCGATCCGGCGAGCTACCAGGCCGCCTATGACAGCGCGCAGGCGGCCCAGCAGAAGGCCGAAGCGGCGGTGCCGACGGCGCAGGCCAAGTTCGACCGCTATGCCGGCTTGCTGAAGCAGAACGTTGTTTCCAAACAGGATTATGACGATGCCGCCGCAACGCTGGCGCAGGCCAATGCGGATGTGGCGTCCGCCAAGGCCAGTGTCGAAAGCGCGCGCATCAATCTCGACTACACCAAGATAACCGCGCCGATCGCCGGCCGCATCGACAAGTCGTCGCTGACGCCAGGCGCCCTGGTCACCGCCAATCAGGACACCTTGCTCACCACCATCCGTTCGCTCGATCCGATCAATGTCGACGTCACGCAGTCGAGCACCAACCTGCTCAATCTGCGCCAGGCCATCAATGAGGGCCGGCTGAAGTTCAGCGGCCCCAATGTCAGCGTCAAGCTCAAGCTCGAGAACGGCACCATCTACAACCAGACCGGCAAGCTGGAATTCGCCGGCGCCAATGTCGACCAGACCACCGGCACCTTTGCGCTGCGGGCCGAGTTCCCCAATCCCGACCGCCTGCTTCTGCCGGGCATGTATGTGCGCGCGCTGGTCGAAGAGGGCGTCGCCCAGAACAGTTTCCTGGTGCCGCAGCGCGGCGTCACCCGCAACACCAAGGGCGAGGCGACCGCCATGGTCATCAACGCGCAGGGCAAGGTCGAGACGCGCGTGCTCACCGTGCGCAACAGTGTCGGCAACAACTGGCTGGTGGATTCCGGTGTCGGCGATGGCGACCGTGTCATCGTCGAGGGCCTGCAGCTGGTGCGCGCGGGCGGCGACGCGACGGGCGTCGAGGTGACGATCGACGAGACCACCGGCGAGGTTAAGGACCGGGCGCAGACCTCTTCGGCCGCATCTCCCACGTCCAAGATGGCCGATAGCAGCCAGTCGACCGGGAACTGAGGCGATGTCAGCATTCTTCATCAACCGGCCGATCTTCGCCTGGGTGATCGCCATCGTGATCATGCTGGGCGGCCTGCTCGCGCTCACCACGCTGCCGATCTCGCAATATCCGCAGATCGCGCCGACCACGGTCAACATCAGCGCCAACTATCCGGGCGCCGACGCGCAGACGGTCGAGAACTCGGTGACCAAGGTCATCGAGCAAGGCATGACCGGCATCGACAATCTCGACTACATGACGGCGACCTCGACCTCGACCGGTGCGGCCACCATCACGCTGACCTTCACCAGCGCGGCCGATCCCGACACCGCCCAGGTGCAGACGCAGAACAAGCTGCAGCTGGTGCAGTCGCAGCTGCCGCAGGTGGTGCAGAGCAATGGCATCACCGTCTCCAAATCCTCGACCGGCTTCCTGATGGTCATCGGCTTCGTCTCCAGCGACGGCAAGATGAACTCGACCGATCTTGCCGACTATGTCGACTCGACCATCAACGACACGCTGAAGCGCGTCGAAGGCGTCGGCTCGACGCAGCTGTTCGGCTCCAGCTATGCCATGCGCATCTGGCTCGATCCCGACAAGCTCGCCAAATACACGCTGATGCCGAGCGACGTGGCTTCGGCGATCGAGGCGCAGAACACGCAGGTCTCGGCCGGCCAGCTCGGCGGCATGCCGCAACGCAAGGGCCAGCAGCTCAACGCCACGGTGACGGCCAAGAGCCGGCTGCAGACCGCCGAACAGTTCCGCAACATCATCCTGAAGAGCCAGACCGACGGTTCGCTGGTTCGCCTCAACGACGTCGCCACGGTGGAGCTCGGCGCCGAGAGCTATACGACGCAAGCCAGATACAATGGCCAGCCGGCGGCCGGCGTTGCCGTCAACCTCGCAACCGGCGCCAACGCCATCAGCACGGCGGAAGCGGTGCGCGCGACGATCAACCGGCTGAGCTCGACTTTCCCGCAAGGCGTCGAGGTCGTCTACCCCTACGACACCTCGCCCTTCGTGCGGCTGTCGATCGAGGAGGTGGTCAAGACGCTGGCCGAGGCGATCGTGCTGGTGTTCCTGGTGATGTTCATCTTCCTGCAGAATCTGCGGGCGACCATCATCCCGACCATCGCCGTGCCGGTGGTGCTGCTCGGCACGTTCGGGGTGCTGTCGCTGTTCGGCTATTCGGTCAACACGCTGACCATGTTCGCCATGGTGCTGGCCATCGGCCTGCTGGTCGACGACGCCATCGTCGTGGTCGAGAATGTCGAACGCGTGATGGCGGAGGAAGATCTGTCGCCGAAAGAGGCGACGCGAAAATCGATGAACGAGATCACCGGCGCGCTGGTCGGCATCGCCACCGTGCTGTCGGCGGTGTTCGTGCCGATGGCCTTCTTCGGCGGCTCGACCGGCATCATCTACCGGCAGTTCTCGGTCACCATCGTCTCGGCCATGGTGCTGTCGGTGCTGGTCGCGCTGGTGCTGACGCCGGCGCTCTGCGCCACGATCCTGAAACGGCCCAAGGACCATGCGACGCAGACGGGCCCGTTCGGCTGGTTCAACCGCGTCTTCGATCGCGGCACGACAGCCTATCGCGACGGTTCGCAGGGCATCATCAACCGGTCCTGGCGCTTCCTCGCCGTGTTCCTCGCCATCGTCGTCGCCATGGGCTGGATGTTTGCCCGGCTGCCGAGCTCGTTCCTGCCGGAAGAGGACCAGGGCATCCTGATCACCAGCGTGTCGCTGCCGGTCGGTGCGACGCAGGACCGGACCGAGCGTGTCCTGGCTGAGGTGACCGACCACTATCTCAAGCAGGAAAAGGACGCTGTCCAGGGCGTCTTCACGGCTTCCGGCTTCGGCTTCGGCGGCGCCGGGCAGAATGTCGGCATCGCTTTCGTGCCGATGAAGGATTTCAGCCTGCGCAAATCGCCGGCCTTGTCGGCGCAAGCGGTCGCCGGGCGCGCCATGGGCGCCTTCCGAGAGATCAGGGACGCGCAGGTTTTCGCGCTTGCTCCGCCCGCCATCCAGGGTTTCGGCAACACCAACGGCTTCGATTTCTACCTGCAGGACGTCAACGGCGCCGGCCATGACGCGCTGATCCAGACGCGAAACCAGCTGCTGGGTCTTGCCGCGCAGAGCAAGCTGCTCGCCAACACCAGGCCCAACGGCCAGGAGGACCAGCCGCAATTCTCGATCGATATCGACCAGGAGAAGGCCAGCGCGCTCGGCGTCAGCCTCGCCGACATCAACAACACGCTGTCGAGCGCCTGGGGCAGCGACTACGTCAACGACTTCATCGACCGCGGGCGGGTGAAGCCGGTCTATATGCAGTCGGACGCGAATTTCCGCATGCAGCCGGAAGACCTGGACAAATGGCAGGTGCGCAATGCCAGCGGCGCCATGGTGCCGTTCTCGGCCTTCGCCTCCAGCCACTGGACGTTCGGTTCGCCGCGGCTGGAACGCTACAATGGCTCGGCGGCGGTCGAGATCCAGGGCGCGGCGGCGGCCGGCGTGAGCTCCGGCGCGGCGATGGACGAGATCGACAGGCTGGTGGCGCAGCTGCCGCCCGGATATTCCCACGAATGGACCGGGCTGTCGCATCAGGAACGGCTTTCCGGCAACCAGGCGCTGTCGCTCTATGCGATTTCGGCGCTGGTCGTGTTCCTCTGCCTGGCGGCACTTTATGAGAGCTGGTCGATCCCGTTCGCGGTCATGCTGTCGGTGCCGATCGGCATTTTCGGCGCGCTCGCGGCGGCAACGCTTTTCGGCCAGACCAACGACGTGTATTTCAAGGTCGGCCTGCTGACCACGATCGGCCTGGCCGCCAAGAACGCCATCCTGATCGTCGAGTTCGCCATCGAGCGGCAAACGGCCGGCATGGGATTGGTCGAGGCGACGCTGGAAGCGGCGCGACAGCGATTGCGGCCGATCCTGATGACGTCGCTGGCCTTCATCCTCGGCGTCACGCCGCTCGCGATCGCCAGCGGCGCCGGCTCGGGCGCGCAGAACTCGGTCGGCATCGGCGTGATGGGCGGCATGATCGCGGCGACGGTGATCGGCGTGTTCCTGGTGCCGCTGCTGTTCGTCACGGTGCGGCGCATCTTCAAGGGCAGGGTGGCCAAACAGGATACCGGGCCGGATCTCGGGCAAGGCACGGACGAGAAGCCAGCGACAGCCAACCAGCAATAAGGAAACTCCCCATGACAGGTTTTGAACGTGGCCCTGTGGCCGCGGGGCGGCTCATTGCGCCCATGATTACGGCTGTTTTGCTCAGCGGATGCGTTGTCGGCCCGGATTACCAGTCGCCAATCCTGCCGATGCCGGCAAACTGGAGCGGTGAGAAGCCGACGAAATCCGTCCAGCCGGCGCAGCTGTCGCAATGGTGGCAGCGCCTGCGCGATCCGCAGCTCAACACGCTTGTCGAGGAAGCCGTCGCTGGCAATCTCGACGTCGCCACCGCCAAGGCCAAGATCCGCGAGGCGCGCGCCAGCTATCGCCAGAGCGCCGGCACGCTGCTGCCGTCCGTGGATGGCTCCGGCTCGGTGACGCGCAACAAGTCGTCCACGACCACGGCGGGGACCAATTCGATCTACAGCGAATACCAGGCCGGTTTCGACGCCAGCTGGGAGCTCGACCTGTTCGGCGCCAACCGCAGGGGCGTCGAGGCCGCGCGCTACGGCGTGGACGCGGCGCAAGAGGAATTGCGCTCGACCCTTCTGACCCTGGTCGGCGATGTCGCGTCCTATTACACCCAGGCGCGCGGTTATCAGGCCCGCATCGCGCTCGCCCGGCGTTCGGCCGCCTCGCAGCGGCAGACCGCCGAACTCACCCGCACCATGGCGCTGGCGGGGTCGGCGACGGCCGCCGACGTCGCCAAGGCGATGGGGCAGGCGGCCGGCACCGAGGCCGAGGTCCCGACGCTGGAGGCAAGCTATGCCGAGGCGGTGCATCGCCTGTCGGTGCTCACCGGCCGGCCGCCGGCCGCACTCAGCGAGCGGCTGAAGCGCGGCAAGCCGATCCCGTCGCCGCGCCTGCCGATGCCGACCGGCATTCCCGCCGACATCCTTTTGTCGCGCCCGGACGTGCGCATGGCCGAGCGGCAATACGCGCAATACACCGCCAAGGTCGGCCAGGCCGAGGCGGCGCGTTATCCCTCGGTCAGCCTGACGGGAAACATCAGCACGGCGGCCCTCAATCTCGGCGATCTCGGCAAGAATTCGTCGATCGGCTGGTCGTTCGGGCCTTCGCTCAGCGTGCCGCTGTTCAACGCCGGCCAGTTGCAGGCGGCGGCCGACGTCGCCCGAGCGCAGCGCGACCAGTATTTCATCGCCTATCGCGCCTCGGTGCTGACCGCGCTCGAGGATGTCGAGAATGCGCTGGTGCTGATGGCGCAGGAGCGCATCCGGATCGGCAAGCTTGCCTCGTCGGCCAAATCCTATGGCGAGGCGGCCAGCCTGGAAGGCACGCTCTACAAGGCCGGCGAGACCAGCCTGCTCGACGTGCTCGACGCCCAGCGCTCCCTCTACACGGCGGAAGATTCGCTGCTGCAAAGCCGCGTGCTGCTGGCGACCAACTATATCGCCCTCAACAAGGCGCTCGGTGGCGGCTGGGACGGCGCGGTCGACAGCGCGAAGCCCGAGATCATCGACGTCAAGACCGGGCCAAGACTGGCGTCGACGATGACGGCACAGTGAACAAGATGTGTAAGCAAACCCGGGGCCGTCCGTTTATGATAGCGTGGAGGCAATGCGATGTCCTGTACCTACGATCTTGCATCCGATGTGATCCGGCGTGTCTATGAAAAGCGGATAGAGGCGCCGGCGATCCTCGATACCGATACCGAATTTCCCAACGCGGCGAAATTCATCGACGCCTGGCGTGAGATCCGCGACGAAGCGCTGGGCGTGCATCTGGGCAAGGTCCCGCGTTTTCACGACATCATGCCCGAGCAGGCCGAAATCTCGGCCAATGACGGTCTCGACTGGCGCATGTTCGTGCTCAAGGCCTACGACATGGCGGTTCCCGAGAACCTTGCGCGGATGCCGGTTCTCAGCCGGTTGCTTGCCGAATGCCCCGAAGTCAAATCGGCTGCTGTCTCGTTCCTCGCGCCGCGCAAGCACATTCCCAGCCATCGCGGACCCTTCCGCGGGATCATGCGGTTTCACCTCGGCCTGGTCATCCCGCGCCAGGCCGATGGCCGCCCGGCAACCGTCATGATGATCGACCATCAGGAGAAACGGATCACCGACGGCGAAGGGATGCTGTGGGACGATACCTATCTTCACGAGGTGATGAACAATGCCGATGAAGCCCGCATAGCCCTGCTCCTGGATGTCTGGCGTCCAGGAATGCCCTGGGACATGGAAGTCCTGTCCAGGCTGATCGTGCGCGGCGTGCAGGCGGGAATGCGCCGCAGGGGCGTGTCGTTCGGCGGCTGAAACCAGCGGCGGGTGACAACGCCGTGCGACGGCGTACCAGGCTGACCCCGCCCTTGGTCCGATGCAACGAGGCTGTGCCTGCCGGCCGCTGCCGTCCGTCTGCTTGACAGGCCTAATTAATTTCTTAACATTAGAAAATAATAGGGAGGAAGGACATGGGCGCCCATCATGGAGCCATCCTGCGCATCCTGCGTGATGACGGCCCGCAGTCGCGCGCCGAATTGGCGCGGCGTACCTCGCTTTCGCCTACCGCGCTCACCCATCTGACGGCCCATCTGCTGAGGGAAGGCACGGTGGTCGAACTCAACCAGGCGGCCACGGGCGACGCGCCGGTCGGGCGGCCGGCCATTGGTGTCGCGCTGGTGCCGGATGCGCTGTCGGTGGTCGGCGTGCATATCGGCGCCGGCACCATCGACGCCACCATCACCGATCTCAGGGCCGCGTCGAAAGCCATGGCCTCTCAGCATTTCGACACCGCCACCAGCGAACCCGCCGATGTGATCGGCAAGGTGGTGCGAACCGTCGAGCAATTGATCCGAAAGACCGGTGTCGAGCGGTCCCGCCTGATCGGCCTCGGTCTCGGCGTACCGGGGCCGGTGGACACCAAGCGCCGCCGCAACCTGCAATCCGTCAACTACGACTGGAAGGACGTGCCGTTCGCCGACGAGCTGGAAACGGCGCTGCGCATGCCGGTCGTGGTCGAGCACAATGTCAGCGCGATGGCGCTGGCGGAATCGCGCTACGGCATCGGGCGCGACGCCACCGCGCTGCTCTACATCTACCTGCGCACCGGCCTCGGCGCCGGCCTGGTGATCAATGGCATGCCGTTCCGCCCCGGCGGCTATGGCGCCGTCGAACTCGGCCATGTCCAGGTGATCGAGGATGGCGAGCTTTGCGCCTGCGGCAACAGGGGTTGCCTGGAAACCTTCCTGTCCGAACGCGCACTGGCCCGCGCCGCGCATGTCGACACGCCTCATCCCCGGCACCTGCTGGCCGCGGTGGAAAAGCATCCGGACGTGTGGAGCGCGGCCCTCAGGCACCTGACGACGGCGATCGCCACCGCGACCAACCTGCTCAACCCGGACCTGATCGTCTTCGGCGGCCATTTGGCCGAAGCGCCGGAAAGCTTCATCGATCACATCCGGGCCGGCGTTCCGCCACGCGTCCTGCCGCCGATGCGCGACGTGCTGCGGATCGAACGGTCGAGCCTTGGCCCTGGTGCCGGCGCCATCGGTGCCTCCGCCGCGGCGCTCGACCATTTCTTCTATTCGGGGGTGTCGCGATGAGCGAGGCATCGAAGACGACCCGCCAAGGCAATGCCCAGCCGGAAGGCCAGGGCGTCGATTACTCCAGCCTCGCGCTCAATCTGTGCGGCCTCGTCGCCGGCATCGCCATCTGGTGGGCGCTGACGGCAGGCGGGGCGGTCGGCCTGCCGCCGCCGCCGCAGGTTGCGGCAAGGTTTGTCGACGTCATCGCCAGCGGCCAGCTCGCCACCGACATCGCCTCCAGCCTGGCACGGGTGCTGACCGGCTTCCTTCTCGGCGTCGTCCTGGCGATCCCGGTCGGCTTTGTCATGGGCTGGTACAAGGTCGCGCGTTCACTCATCGAGCCCTACCTGCAGTTCTTCCGCATGATCCCGCCGCTTGCCATCATTCCGCTGGCGATCGTGACCATGGGCATCGATGAGACGCCGAAGATCTTCGTTCATCTTCCTGGCGTCCTTCCTGGCCAGCGTCGTCGCCACCTATCAGGGCGTCATCAGCGTCGACAAGACGATGATCAACGCCGCCCGCGTGCTTGGCGCCCGGGACATGACGATCTTCCTGCGCGTCATCATTCCCGCCTCGACGCCGTTCATCCTGGTCGGCGTGCGCATCGGGCTTGGATCGGCCTGGGCGACGCTGGTGGCCGCCGAACTGATCGCCGCGCAGACCGGCCTCGGCTTCCGCATGCAGCAGGCGCAGCTCTACTACGACCTGCCTACCATCTTCGTCAGCCTGATCACCATCGGCGTTCTCGGCCTTGCCATGGACCGCATCCTGCTGGTGATCGAACGCCGGCTCACCGTCTGGCAGGAGCGCGTGTGATGCCGCCCGAGATCGCCCCAAAGCCAAAGATTGCCCCAAAAATCGTCTTCGACAAGGTGACGCGCCGCTTCGACCTCAAGGACAACGCCTTCCTCGCGCTCGACCGGCTGTCGCTCGACATCGCCGACGGCGAGTTCGTCACCCTTGTCGGTCCGTCCGGCTGCGGCAAGTCGACGGCGCTCAACATCGCCGCCGGCCTGTTGACGCCGAGCGAGGGCACCGTGCTGGTCGACGGCAAGGCGGTCGATGGACCTGGGCCGGAGCGCGGCATGATCTTCCAGCAATACGCGCTTTTCCCCTGGCTAACCGTGCGCCAGAACGTGGAGTTCGGGCTGCGCGTCAAGGGCGAGGGGGCTTCGCGGCGCAGGGAAATCGCCGCGCGCTTCATCGACCTAGTGGGACTTGGCGACTTCGCCGACGCGCTGCCCAAGACGCTGTCGGGCGGCATGAAGCAGCGCTGCGCGATCGCCCGCGCCTATGCGGTGGACCCGTCGATCCTTTTGATGGACGAGCCGTTCGGCGCGCTCGATGCGCTGACCCGCGTGCAGTTGCAGGACCAGTTGCTCGACACCTGGAGCCGGGAGCGGCGCACCGTGATGTTCATCACCCACGATGTCGACGAGGCCGTCTACCTCGCCAACCGCGTCATCGTCATGGCGGCGCGGCCCGGCCGGCTGAAGGAGATCATCGACGTGCCTTTGCCTTACCCGAGAACCGAGGAAATCCGGCTTTCGGCAGCGTTCATGGCCATCCGCAATCGCGTCTGGCAAGCCGTTTACCACCAGTGACAGTGACAGGAGGAGAGTATGGTGACACTGACAAGACGTAACTTCATCGCATCATCGGCGGCACTGGCCGCATTCGCCGCTTCCGGCGTTCCCGCCAAGGCAGCGGGAATGGCGGCGCGCATCGGCTATAACGGCGATTTCTGGGGCGCCAGCGTGGCCGGCATCGCCGCGGACCAGGGGTTCTACGCCAAGCACGGCGTCGATGCCGATATCAAGGTCTTTACCAATGGGCCGATCCAGGTGCAGGCGCTCGGTGCCAACAGCCTGGAATTCGGCTATCTCGGACCGGGCGCGCTCTGGCTGCCGGCGACCGGCAAGGCCAAGATCATCGCCGTCAACGATGTCGGCTTCTCCGACCGGGTGATCGCCCAGGCCGGCATCACCTCGATCACCGACCTCAAGGGCAAGAAGGTGGCGATCGCCGCCGGCACGTCGGGCGACATGTTGCTGCGGCTGGCATTGCGCAAGGCCAACATGGCGATGACCGACCTCGACATCGTGCAGATGGACCCCAGCACCATCGTGGCGGCCTTCGCTTCCAAGCAGGTCGACGCGGCCGGCATCTGGTATCCGTTCGTCGGCATCATCCAGAAGACCGTTCCCGATCTGGTGGAACTGGCCAAGAATGACGACTTCTATCCGCAGACCACTTTCCCGAGCGTCTTCATCGCCCGCAATGACCTTATCGAGGGCAATCCCGATCTCGTGCGCAACGTGGTCCGCGCCATCAAGGACGCGCAGGACTTCCGCGCCGCCAACCAGGGCAAGGCGATCGAGATCACCTCGAAGCTACTGGGCATCCCTGCCGACCAGCTGAAGACGGAGGCCGGCTACGGCCGTTTCATGACGTCGGCCGAGCTGATCAAGCTGACCAAGGACGGCACGGTCAATGGCTGGTTCGCGACCATGAACGAGCTGTTCAAGACCTTCGGCAAGTTCGAGACCTCGCTCGATCCCAAGGATTACTACCTCGGCGATCAGTATATCGCGGCCTGAAGCCGGCCCGAAAACCATCCCTTGCAATCTCGGGTCCCGGATCCGAACCGGGACCTGCCTTCTGAAAACCATATCACCAGCGGCGAGCCATCCATGAACGTTCTCTACATCGACATCGACAGCCTGAGGCGCGACCATCTCGGTTGCTACGGCTACCATCGCAACACCTCTCCGGTCATCGACAGCCTTGCTCGCGACGGCATCCGCTTCGAGAACATCTATGTTTCCGATGTGCCCTGCCATCCCTCGCGCACGGCGCTGTGGAGCGGCCGCCACGGCATGCGGACCGGTGTGGTCGGCCATGGCGGAACCGCCTGCGAGCCGTTCCGCGAGGGCGCCGAAAGGGCCTGGGCCGGCACCTTTTACGAGGAGGGCTGGATGCGGGCGCTGCGCGATCTCGGCTACCACACCACGACGATCAGCAGTTTCGGCGAACGGCATGGCTGCTGGCACTGGTATGCTGGGTTCAACGAGATCATCAATCCGGGAAAGGCCGGCATGGAGAACGCCGACGAGGTCTCAGGCCTGGCGCTCGACTGGCTGAAGCGCAACGGCTCGGCCAAGAAGTGGTTCCTGCATGTCAATGTCTGGGACCCGCACACGCCCTATCGCGCACCGGATGCCTTCGGCGATCCCTTCGCCGATCAACCGCTTCCCGACTGGATGACCCAGGCGGTGTTCGAAAAGAGCCATGCCGGCTATGGCCCGCACAGCCCGCAGGAGCCTTCGGGCTTCGATGTCGAGCCGGGCGGATCGAAATACCGGCGCATGCCGTCGCCGATCAGCGACATGGACACCGTCAAGGCCTGGTTCGACGGCTACGATACCGGCGTGCTCTACGCCGATCACCATGTCGGGCTCATCGTCGAGGAATTGAAGCGGCAGGGCCTGCTTGACCAGACCATCATCGTCATCGGCGCCGACCATGGCGAAAACCTTGGCGAGCTCAATGTCTGGGGCGACCACCAGACGGCGGACGAGTTCACCTGCAACGTGCCGCTGGTCATCCGCTGGCCCGGCGCCGACGACATGCGCGGCGTCAACCGCGGGCTGCATTATCATTTCGACTGGGCCGCGACGCTGATCGACCGGCTTGGCGGCAGCGTGCCGGCGCTGTGGGACGGGCGCTCCTTCGCGCCCGCGCTCGCCGCCGGCCAGGACGGCGGTCGCGACTTCCTGGTGCTGAGCCAGGGCGCATGGGCGGTGCAGCGCGGCGTGCGGTTCCGGCGCGACGGGGCCGACTGGCTGATGCTGCGCACCTACCATGACGGCTACAAGGATTTCGGCCCGGTCAGCCTGTTCAACCTCAGCGAGGACCCGCATGAGCAGCATGATCTTTCCGGCTCCCGGACCGACATCGTCGATCACGCCAGCCGCCTGCTCGAGGACTGGCGCGGCGCCATGGCCGTCCGCGGCGACAGCGACGTCGATCCGCTGGTCACGGTGATGAAGGAAGGCGGGCCTTTCCATTGCCGTGGCGAATTGCCGGGCTATCTTGAAAGGCTGCGCCGGACGGGTCGCGCGGCGGCGGCGACGCAGCTCGAGCAGCGTCACCCGGCGCCACCGCCGCGGCGCCAGTCGCTGAACTGAGGGGAGAGCCCGCGGCCGGCGGCACGCCTGGCCGTGTCCCATCAAACGCTGCGCTCTGTCTCACGACAGGCGGTTCGGTCCGGCCTATCCCGATGCGCCAGAGGGCTTCCGCCCGGTGGCACGGAGGATAGCACCAAGTGACATCGATGCCGGTTGCCAGTCGCGAAGCGGCGCCCTTGCCCGTCGCGGCGCTGATGGGCGCGATGGTGTCGATCCAGATCGGCGCCACTTTCGCCAAGACCCTGTTTCCGGTGATCGGTGCGCAAGGCACGACGACGCTGCGGCTGGTCGTCGGCGCGCTGATGCTGATCGTGGTGCTGCGTCCCTGGCAGATGCGACCGACGCGCGCCAACTTGCCCTGGCTCGCCGCCTATGGAGTGACGCTCTGCGCGCTCAACCTCCTGTTTTATGCGGCCCTTTCCAGGATCCCGCTCGGCGTCGCCGTGGCGCTCGAATTTTCCGGGCCGCTGCTGGTGGCGACGCTGACGTCGCGGCGCGCCAGCGACTTTGCCTGGATCGCGCTGGCGGTGGCCGGCATCGTCCTGCTGTCGCCCTTCATTCATTCGCTGCAGCCGCTCGATCCGACCGGGGTGATGCTGGCGCTGGCGGCCGGCGGCTTCTGGGCGCTCTACATCGTGCTCGCGCAGAAGACGGGCGCCCAGCTTGGCACCCGCACCACCGCCTACGGGATGGCGATCGCCGCCGTGCTGGTGCTGCCCTTCGGCATCGCCGAGGCCGGAACGGGCCTGCTGGCGCCGTCGATCCTGGTCGGTGCCCTGCTCGTAGGCCTGTTTTCCAGCGCGCTGCCGTTCTTCCTTGAGATGGTGGCCCTGACCCGGATGCCGGCCCGCATCTACGGCACGCTGACCTGCCTGGAGCCGGGGCTCGGCGCGCTCGCCGGCTTCCTGTTCCTGCACGAAAGCCTGAGCCTGGCGCAACTGGCCGGCATCGCCGCCGTCATCGCGGCCGCCGCCGGCACGGCGCTGACCTCGAAGCCACCGGTGCCGTCGCCGGAGTAGGGTGCCGCAGCGCCCCCGTCCTCGTCGGCGCCTTCGGTGTCACGACGGCCAATGCCGCGTTCGCGCCGATCGACTGCGGCTGAATGGTCACACTGATCGGGAAAGCGGCGTGTCGCTTTCCTGGACAATTCCGGTGCGACCCAGCCCAAGACGCAGCCCACGGACAATGCCACATCGAGGGCCTCGACCACACCTGGATCGCCACGGAGTATTTTCGTGGCGAGGACCACAACATATGGGGCGGCAGACAAACATGAAAATCATTCTTCTCGCGACGGCCTTCATTCTGGCGCCTGTCGGCATGGCGTGCGCGGCCGACATCAACGAGGTCTCGCCTGTTGCCGGCTACGACTGGTCCGGCCTCTATGCCGGCGTCGACGCCGGCTACGCAGCCGGAAAATCCAATCTCCTCATCGCTGGCGGCGGCTTCGGCGGCGGATCCGACCTCAACGTGCCGCTTGATCCGGACGGTTTTATCGGCGGCATCCATATCGGCGCCAACTACCAGATGGCGAACAGTTTCGTGATCGGCGCCGAGGCCGACATCGCCTACAGCAATGCCGATGGGCTGACAGGCGTCGACGCTGGCGGCGGTGGCGTCAATACGTTGCTCAAGAGCGAACTCAAGTGGTCGGGGTCGGCGCGGCTGCGGGCCGGCTATGCGTTCGACCGGACCTTGCCTTACATCACCGCGGGCGTGGCCGCGGCCAAATATGAAGTGACCGCGATCAGCGCCGGCCCCGGCGGTGAGATACCGTTCCACGACGAGAGCCATGTCGGCTGGACGGTTGGCGCCGGCATCGAGCATGCCTTCACCGACAGATGGATCGCGCGGGCCGAATACCGCTACTCCGATTTCGGCAGCCAGGATCTGTCGATAGCAGCCGGCCTGCCCACGGAGACGAACGTCGACCTGCAGACGCACGATGTCCGGGTAGGCCTCAGCTACAAGTTCTGACGCTTGAACTGCAAATCTCCCTCGGGAGATGGCCGGCGGGCCAAGGGGCCGGGGGGCTCGGCCTGCTGCCGCGGACGGGGTCGGCGCTCTAACGCGACGACCCCTCTGTCGCCTTCGGCGACATCTCTCCTTCGAAGGAGGGAGATAAGCCTGCCCTAAATCAGCTTCTCCAGCGTGATCGGCAAATCCCGCACCCGCTTTCCGGTCGCGTGGAACACCGCGTTGGCGATCGCCGGCGCCACGCCGACAATCGCCAGCTCACCGACGCCCTTGCCGCCGAGCACCGAGGAGTGCAGGTCGGGGATGCCGACCGAGATGACTTCGATGTCCGGGATGTCGGCATTGGTCGGCACCAGATAGTCGGCGAGGTTGTTGTTGACGATGCGGCCATGGCGGCGGTCGACGATGCCTTCTTCCAGCAGTGCCTGGCCGATGCCCATGATGATGCCGCCCTTCCACTGGCTCTCGGCGAGCTTCGGGTTGTAGAGCCGGCCGGAATCCAGCGCCGACACGACGCGTGACACACGCACCGTGCCGAAATCCTCGTCGACGCGCACCTCGATGAAATGCGCGCACCAGGAGTGGCGGGAATAGTCGCCCTCGGTGTGCGGCAGCGCCATGGCGATGGTGGTGTAGTTCTTGTAGCGGTCCTCGGCGGTCGAATTGGCCGGCATGGTGTCGCCGGTCGCCTCGATGCGGTCGCGCCCCACGCTCTTGAGCAGGTCGGCGATCGAGACATCGGGGCCGTCGCCGCGCGGCGAGCCGATGCGGCCATTGGCGACCACCAATGTGTTTGCCTGCAGCGTGTGGAAGGGCGAGCGCGGGTCGCTGATCGCCAAGCCCACCAGCTGGTCGAGCGCCGAGGTGGCCGCCTTGTAGACGGCACCCGTCATCACGCCTGCCAGGCGCGAGCCGCCGGTGACGCCGGCGCGCGGGAAGCGGGAATCGCCGAGCTTCACCACCACGTCGTCGGCGCTCACGCCGACCGTCTCGGCGGCGGTCTGCGCCAGGATCGTGTAGGTGCCCTGGCCCATGTCGATCGAGGAGCTTTCGACCTCGACCGAACCGTCGGCGAGGATGCGCACGACCGCCTCGCCATAGGCGCGCCGGACCGGATAGGTGCCGGCGGCGACACCCCAGCCGATCAGCTGGTTGCCGTCACGCATCGAACGCGGCTCGGGTGTCCGTTTGGACCAGCCGAAGCGTTCGGCGCCTGCGGCAAAAGCCTCGCGCAACTGCCTGGTCGACCAGGCTTTTTTGGCGTGCGGATCCTGTTCGGCGTAGTTGCGCAGCCGGATCTCCAGCGGATCGATGCCGACCTCGTAGGCGAGCTCGTCGATGGCGCTCTCGATGCCGAAGGCCGAGGGGTTCTCGCCCGGCGCGCGCATGGCGCCCGGCACCACGGAATTCACCCGCACGACATTCTGCTTCGAGGAGAAATTCGGCGTCGCGTACATGATCGAGGTGACAGATCCCAGCGGCTCGACCCACATGCCGTCGATGGATGTTTCATTGACGCCGCGATGCACGATCGACTGGATCACGCCGTCATGGTCGGCGCCGATCGTCACCGTCTGCCGGGTCGCGGCGCGGCCGCCATAGCCGGTAAACGTCTGCGGCCGCGTCATCACCAGTTTCACCGGCCGTCCCAGCATTCTGGCCGCACTCGCGGCAATCGCGCCGTGGCCGAGCGCCAGCGCCTTGGAGCCGAAGCCACCGCCAATATAGGGCGAGACCAGCCGCACATTCTCGAAGGGCACTTCGAACCATTCGGCATAGGTGCGGGCCATTCCGTCCAGCCATTGGCTGGGCTCCCACACGGTCAGACGATCGCCTTCCCAGCGCGCGATCAGGCCATGCGGCTCCATCGGCGCCTGGTATTCGCGCGGCGTGTTGTAGGCGGCGCAGATACGCACCGGCGCCGAGGCGAAGGCGGTGGCCGCATCGCCCCATTCCTTGGTCATGGCGTCGATCAGGATGCCGTCGCCGGCCTTGCCGTCGCTGAGGTCGACGATGGAAGGCGTCTCGTCATAGCTGACCTTGACCAGCGCCGCCGCGGCGACCGCCTGCTCGAAGGTTTCGGCCACGACGGCGGCGACATGCTGGCCTGAAAACGTGATGTCGCGTGCCAGCGGGCAGTAAGGCCTGTCCGGCGGCGGCGTGCCGAACCAGTCCGACGCGGTTCTCAGGCTGATGATGGTGTCCGGTGTGAGCACCTTGAGGACGCCCGGCGCCGCCTCTGCCCGCGCGGTGTCGATCGCGCGCACCTTGCCGGAGGCAATCGTGCTTTCGACCAGCACGGCATGGGCGAGGCCTTCGAGCTGCTGCTCGACGGCGTATTTGGCCGCACCGGTGATCTTGGCCGGGCCGTCGACGCGCGACAGCCGCCCGCCTATGGCTTCCGCCAGCGCGCCATCCGAGGCGTCGCCATGTCTTGCGTGGACAGTCATGCCGTCTCTCCCAATTTGAGGATGGCCCGCGCGACAACGCGCGGTGCGAGTTCGATCTTGTAGTGGTTGGCGCCATGGTCGACGGCGCCTTCGACGGCAAGCAGGCTGGCCGCGCGGACAGCGGCCGGTTCCAGCACCTTGCCTATCAAGGCGGCCTCCACGGCCCGCGCCCGCCACGGCTTCGTCGCGACGCCGCCGAGTGCCACGCGCAGGTCGCGGATGGTGCGCCCATCGGCTTCCAGCTCGAGCCCTACGGCCGCGCTGGCCGCCGCGAATTCGTAGGATTGCCGGTCCCGGATCTTGAGGTAGGTCGAACGGCGCGCAGCGGCGGATGAGGGGATCTCAATCGCCGTGATCATTTCGCCCGGCTCGATCGCGTGCTCCCTGTCGGGCGTGGTGCCGGGCAGCAGGAAGAAGTCGTCGACCGCGATGCGGCGATCGCCGAGATGGACCATCGCGTCGAAGGCGACCAGTGCGGTGGCGAGGTCGCCGGGATACATGGCGATGCAGGCCTCGCTGGCGCCGAGCACGGCGTGGCCCTTGGTGACGCCACCGATCGCCGAACAGCCGCTGCCTGGCTCACGCTTGTTACAGGCGGAAAAGTTCGAGGGATCGCGGAAATAGGGGCAGCGCGTGCGCTGCATCAGATTGCCGCCGATGGTCGCCATGTTGCGGATCTGCGCCGACGCCGCCTGCCACAGCGCTTCCGACACGGCCGGGAAGCCGCTCTGGATATCGGCATGGTCGGCGACATGGCCCATTCTGGCGAGCGCGCCGATGGTCGCTCGGTGTTCGCCCACTTCGATCCGGTCGAGCCCCTTGAGGTGGGTGATGTCGACCAGCGTGTCGGGTTCGGCGACGCTGCATTTGGCAAGATCGATCAGTGTGGTGCCGCCGGCAAGCAGCATGGCGCCGGGCAGGGCAGCGGCCTGTCGTGCGGCATCAACCGAAGTGGCGCGCAGATACGAAAAATCCCTCATGATGCGACCTCCAGGGCTGCCTGGCGCACGGCGGCGACGATGTGCGGATAGGCGCCGCAGCGGCAGAGATTTCCGGCCATGTATTCGCGGATTTCCTCATCCGATCCGGCGTGGCCCTCGCGGATGCAGGCGACCGCCGACATGATCTGGCCCGGCGTGCAATAGCCGCACTGGAAGGCGTCCTGCTCGAGGAAGGCAGCTTGCACGGGATGCAGTTCGCCCTCCCGTGCAAGCCCCTCTATGGTGGTGATGGCGCGGCCCTCGGCCTGCGCCGCCAGCGTGAGACAAGCCAGCACGCGCTCGCCGTCGACATGCACGGTGCAGGCGCCGCACTGGCCGTGGTCGCAGCCCTTCTTCGTGCCGGTCAGGCCGAGCCGCTCGCGCAAGGCATCGAGCAGCGTCACGCGCGGCTCGAGCTGCAATTCGTGATGATGGCCGTTGATATCGAGATGGACGGGGATTTTCGTCATGAGCGTCTGGCTCCAGTTGCTTGACGCGAAGTCGGTTGATCATGTTGCGCGGGCGGGGCAGCCGGCGGGTCTAGCTCCAGCCGTCCGGCCCTTCGCTGCCGCTTCCTGCCCTTCGGGCGTTCAGACCCTTAAAAAAGTCCACTGGACCTTTTGATCCGCCCGAAGGCGGACCGGGCATTCACCGTTCGTTGTTCGGGAAGCCGGGCAATTGGCTTCCCGTCCATTATGCGAACCACTCCTCACACCAGCAGGTCCTCGATGCGGATCGGAAAGCGGCGAGGCCGCACGCCTGTTGCATGCCAGACCGCGTTGGCAACCGCGCCGGCCGTGCCGGTGACGCCGATTTCGCCAACGCCCTTGATGCCGAGCGCGTTGACGTAGGGGTCGTCCTCATGGACCAGGATCGCCTCGACCGACGGCACGTCGGCATTCACCGGGACATGGTATTCGGCGAGGTTGGCGTTCTGGATCCGGCCCGAGCGCCGGTCGGTGCTGGCTTCTTCATGCAGCGCGAAGGAGACCCCCCAGATCATGCCGCCATAGTACTGGCTGCGCACCAGCCTGGGATTGATGACCCGTCCGGCGGCGAAAGCGCCGACCAGCCTGGTGACGCGGATTTGCCCGAAATCCGGATCGACCTTGACTTCGGCGAACACGGCGCCGTGCGCATGCTTGGCATAGGTCTCCTGGGACGCCGGGTCCGGGGCGCCCTTGCCGCGGCCTTCGATCTCCGTGAGACCAGCGCGCGTGAGGATCTCGGCATAGCTTTCGCCCCGGCTTTCATCGTCGCGCCGGTACAGCCAGCCGCCGCGCGCCAGCACGCCTTCATTGCCGGCACCGAACAATGGCGAGGCCTCGTTGCCGGTGGCGAGATCGGCGAGCCTGGCGATGACGGCGGCGCCCGCATTGTGGATCGCCATGCCGGCCGTCGCCGTGTGGCCGGAGCCGCCGGCAATGCCCGCATTGGGCAGGTCGGAGCTGCCGGCCCTGAAATCGACCTGGTCGATGTCGAGCCCGAGCCCATCGGCGGCGATCTGGGCGAAGGCGGTCCAGGCGCCTTGCCCCATGTCCTGCGCGCCGGTCTCCATCAGGCCGCTGCCATCGGCCCTCAACACCGCACGCGCCTCGGCCTGGAACATCAGGGCCGGGAACGTCGCCGTACCCATGCCCCAGCCGGTGAGGAAACCGTCGGCGTCGCGCATCAACCGGGGCTGAAGCGGGCGGCTCGCCCAGCCGAATGCCTTAGCGGCTTGGCTGTAGCATTCGCGCAGCGCCTTGGAGGAAAACGGTTTGCCGGTCATCGGCTCGACCTCGGCATAGTTCCTCAGCCGGAATTCCAGCGGGTCGATGCCGCAGGCGTGAGCCGCCTCGTCGATGGCGCTCTCCAGGGCTATCGAGCCGGTGGCTTCACCGGGTGCCCGCATGAACAGCGGCGTACCGGTGTCGAGCCGCACCGCCTCGTGCGAGGTGGCGATTGCCGGGCTGGCATAGAGTGTGTGGGAGGCATCCGCCGCCGGTTCGAAGAAATCGTCGAACGTGCTCGAAGCGGTCTTGGCGTGATGGTCGATCGCCGTCAGCCGGCCCTCGCCATCCATGCCCATGCGCAAGGTCTGGCGCGTCGGAGCACGGTGGCCGACCGGCCCATACATCTGCTCGCGCCGCAGCACCAGCTTGACCGGACGGCCAACGAGGCGCGCCGCCAGGATTCCCAGAACCTGCGGCCCCGAAACCATGCCTTTCGAACCGAAGCCGCCGCCGAGGAAAGGGCTGCGGATATGGATGTCTTGCGGCGCGATGCCGAACAGGCCGGCTATGCGGCCCTGGGCCATGGCAAGGCCCTGGCTCGGCGTGTCGATCGACAGCCTGCCGCCATCCCAGGCGGCGACGATCGCATGCGGTTCCATGGCGTTGTGGTACTGGGCCGGCGTCTCGTAGGTGGCTTCGATCCGCGTCGTTGCCGATTTGAGGCCGGCTTCGACATCGCCCTTGTGATGCACGGCCGGATTGCCGACGCCGACACCACGCGGCACGAAGCTTTCGGCACCGTCGAGACCGACGCGCGCCGGCAGCGCCTCATAGCGCGGCGAGAGCAGCGCCGCCCCCTCGGTCGCCGCCTCCAGCGTCTCGGCGATCACCACGGCGATGGTCTGGTTCGGGTAGCGGACCTGATCGTTCTGCAACAGGTCGAGCCGGAACATGAAGGGATTGTCCTTGGCATCCGGATCGATGGCGAGCGCCGGCCGGTTGCTGGGCGTCATCACCTCGACCACGCCCTTGTGCGCCTTGGCCGCTTCGATATCCAGCGCGGCAACGCGGCCGCGCGCGATGCTGGAGACGGCGAGCACGGCATAGAGCATGCCGGGCGGATGGTTGTCGGCCGCGTAGCGCGCGGCTCCGGTGACTTTCAGAAAGCCGTCGCGGCGGGTCAGCGGCTGGCCGATGCTGGAGCCTTGCCGCGCGTGGGCGGGTTGCTGGTTGAGTTCAAGCGTCATGGCGCACTCCGGGAATGGAGGAAAAGGGAGAGGCCGGAAGGGCCGGTATCCGCTCGGGCGTCCCCGCCAGGGCCGATATCAGCGCCCTGACCACGATGCGGCGGGCAAGCTCGATCTTGAACGCATTGTCGCCGGAGGGGCTGGCGTCGGCCAAGGCCGCGTCCGCCGCGCTGGCGAAGGTCGCCTCGTTGGCATCCGCGCCAAGCAGCACGGCTTCCGCCGAGCGGGCACGCCACGGTTTGGCCGCGACGCCGCCCAGTGCCAGCCTCGCGGCGCGGATCTTGCCGCTGTCGACGACAAGTGCCGCTGCGGCCGAGACGACGGCGAAGGCATAGGAGGTGCGTTCGCGCACTTTCAGGTATCGGGCATTGGCGGCGAAGGAGGTTGCCTCGGCCGGCAGGCGCACCGCCACGATCAGGTCGCCGGGCTCCAGCACATTCTCCCGCTGCGGCGTTTCGCCGGGAAGCCGGTGGAATTCCTCCAGCGTCACATGGCGCCGGCCCTGCTTGCCCTCGATCTCGACCACGGCGTCGAGCGCCACCAGCGGCACGCAGAAGTCCGAGGGATGGGTGGCGATGCAGGCATCGCTCCAGCCAAGCACGGCGTGCAGGCGGTTCTCGCCTCCCAGCGCGTCGCAGCCGGCGCCGGGCTCGCGCCTGTTGCAGGCGCTGGCGGTATCGTAAAAATAGCTGCAGCGCGTGCGCTGCAGGAGATTGCCGCCGACCGTGGCGGCGTTTCGAAGCTGCGCGGAGGCGCCCGACAGCAGCGCCTCGGCCACCGCCGGATAGGCCTTGGCGAATGCCGTGTCGTGGGCGAGGTCGGCGTTGCGGACCAGCGCGCCGATGCGCAGGCTGCCATCGTCCAGCCGTTCGACACGGTTGAGTTCCGGCAGCCGCGAGATGTCGACGATGCGCTCGGGGCTGGTGACGCCGCCTTTCATGAGGTCGAGCAGATTGGTGCCGCCGGCGAGATAGGCCGAACCCGGCTCGGCCGCCGCCGCGATGGCGTCGGGGATGGTGGCGGGCCTGATATAGTCGAAGTCTCTCATGCCGCGGTCCTCCGGTCGGCCTTGGCAAGCTGTTGCTGGGCTTCCAGGACGGCTTCGACGATGCCGCCATAGGCCGCGCAGCGGCATATGTTGCCGCTCAGCCCCTCGCGGATGCGTTCGGGATCGTCGCCGGCCTGTCCTTCGGCGATCAGGCCGAGCGTGCTCATGATCTGGCCGGGTGTGCAGAAACCGCATTGGAAGCCGTCATGGGCGATGAAGGCGGCCTGCACCGGATGCAGTTCCTCACCACGGGCGACGCCTTCAATGGTCAAGACATCGGCGCCGTCATGGCTGACCGCCAGCGCCAGGCAGGAGTTGATGCGATTGCCGTCGACCAGCACCGTGCAGGCGCCGCACTGGCCACGGTCGCAGCCCTTCTTGGTACCGGTGAGGTCAAGCCGCTCGCGCAGCAGGTCGAGCAGGGTTACGCGTGGATCGACTTCCAGTTCGTGTCGGTGTCCGTTGATGGTAAGCGTGATGGGAAGACTGGTCATGGGCGTCTGGCTCCAGTTTGCTTGACGCGGATGGGAGGTGAACTGGTGCCTTGCCGGGGAAGGGCAAGGTAACCTTTTGGTCAGGTGTTGGCGGAGATAACAGCGGATCTCCCGGGAGATAGGCGGGCAGGGGAGATGTCAGCTTGCAGGTTCGAAAGGCGTGACATAAGCGTTCCCCTTCTTATATGATGAAAGCACTCCACTAAATCGGAGGCGCCTCCGTTTATTACGTGGGGGCTGGCCCGGCCGGGTTCAAGCCCCCATATTTCGACCGTGGAGAAAAAATTGGCCGTTGAGCCGTCCGTCATCGCCGAAACGAAGACCGCCGCGGAAGCCAAGCCGCTGCGCGCGGACGCGCAACGCAACCGCGACCGGCTGGTCGAGGTGGCCGCATCGGTCTTCGCCGAACGCGGCATCGATGCCTCGCTGGAGGACATTGCGCGCCGCGCCGGTGTCGGCATCGGTACGCTCTACCGGCATTTCCCAACGCGCGAGCATCTGGTCGAGGTGGTCTACCGCCGCGAGGTGGAGGCGCTGTGCGCGGCCGCCGGCGAGCTTGCGGCAAAGCATCCGTCCGATGTCGCGTTGGAAGAATGGATGCGGCGCTTCGTCGACTACATCGCCACCAAGCGCGGCCTGGCAACCAGCCTGCGCATCCTGCTCACCACCAACTCGACGCTGTTTTCCGACACGTCGGGCAGGGTCTCCCAGGCCTTGCGGCAATTGGTCGAGGCTGCGGTGGCCGAGGGCACGATCCGGGGCGACGTCGATGCCTCCGATGTGCTGCATGCGCTGTCCGGCATTTACTCCGCGCCCGATACGCCGGAGTGGCGCGACCGCTCGCGCCGGCTGGTCAAGCTCCTGATGGACGGCTTGCGGTTCGGGGCAAACAGCCCGCGTTGAGGAGCTGGATATCGGCCGCGTGACAACCATGCCTGTCCACGATCTTTGAGGGGAATCCGATGTATGTAGGCCGTTCCTACAAGCTGATCGACTTCGCGCTCTGGTCGCGGCGCAGCGTCATCTACATGGTGGTGGTGAGCGGGCTGGCCGTCGCGGCCTATCGTCTTCCCGGTATCGCCGGCTTCTCGGTGCCATGGTCGGTCGTGCTGGTGCTCGGCACCACCGTGTCGCTTGTCGCGGGGTTCAAGAATTCGCAGGTGTTCACCCGCAGCGGTGAGGCGCTGCAGGCGTTCACGCAAATCATCGCCAGCAGCCGGGTGTGGTCCAATTTCTGCCGGGACTTCCTCGACGCGCCGACGGCCAGGCAGCTCATCTACCGCCATATCGCCTGGATGACGGCACTGCGCTTTTCGCTGCGGCGGCCGATGCCCTGGGAATCCATGGGGAAGGCCGCCAATATCGAATACCGGCGGCGCTACCGCATCCAGGAGGACAAGGGCTCGATAGCCGACGAATTGCGGCCGCTGCTGGCCGAACAGGCCGAGGCGGTGCTGAAATCGCCACAGCCGGCGCTGGCCCTGCTCGAAATGCAATCGGTCCAGGTCAACGCACTGTTCAAGGACGCCAGGATTCCTCCTCAGATCTATGTCGAACTGACGAAGCTGATCCGCGACTTCCACGATCAGCAGGCGCGCTGCGACCGCATCAAGAACAATCCCTATCCGAGGCAGTATGCCATCGTCAGTTCCATGTTCGTCATGATCTTCTGCACGCTGTTGCCGTTCGGCGTCGTTCCGGTCTTTGCCGACATGGGCAAACTTGGCGGCGTGCTCGGCACGCTCGGCATCTGGCTGACGATCCCGTTCAGCACGCTGCTGGGCTGGGCCTACATGTCTCTCGACCAGGTCGGCGAGAGCAGCGCCAACCCGTTCGAGGGCAGCGCCAACGACGTTCCGATCTCGCAGATATGCCGCGACATCGAGATCGAGCTGCGCGCCGGGCTTGGCGAGGCTGACCTCCCCAAGCCATTGCCGCCGGTCAACGACATCGCGACCTGAAGTGCTGGACCTGGCGCGGCTACGCTTTCGCTTCGACCAGGATCACCAGGGACTCCGGCACCACGCCATCGTGCGCCATGGCATCAGTGGCCGCCTTGCTCTGCATCAGCGCGGCCATCTTATCCATATCCGGCACATCCATCATCACGGCCACCCGTTTCGGGTTCTGCGGGTCGACGAAGGTGCGGATGTTCGTGATCCCCAGCGAGCCGAAAAGCTCCTTGCGCTTGGGTGAACTGAGCCAGTGCTTGCTGTCTTTCGAGATGTTGTGATGGCCGATTACGGTTGGCATGGCATCCTCCCCAGGGTGACGCCGGCGGTCGAAATCGCCCGCCTGCTGCGATCCACCTGTACAAGGCACTGAGCGCCGTTTCGCATCGGCTGTCAATTAGCCATTGCTGATGGAGTGGCCGTGACGTGGAGTCACCGACAGATCAAGGCTGCGAACGGTGTGACGTGCATTCTACCCGTGCTTGTAGCCATGAATTGGAAGCCATTGCTGCTGGTCGACGATATTGCGACCCATGCGGGACTGACGCCTATTCCCAGACTGCTCGAGTGCCGACCGCGACGCCACCCCAGTCCTCAGGCGCGACGTCGGCAATCGACTGGGAGAACGTCCAGTGGTGGCCGGCGAGGTCGCGGCAAGTATACTGGCGCTCGCCATAGGGGTAGCTGGCCGGCGGGCTCAGGATCACGACACCGTGGCGCGCAGCTCGCTTGTGATGGGCGTCGACATCCTCGACACGCACCATCACCGCGAACGGCGCGCCGGCCTGTTCCGGTATCGGTTCGCCGTTCTTCGACCCGGTGACAACCACCGCTCCGTCGCCGAAGCCGAGCTGGTGGCGGTGGTTGCCGATGATCAGCCTCTGTTCGAACCCGAAAACCTGGCAGAGCCAGCGGCTGGCCGTCTCGACGTCGGGATAGGACAGCACGGGTATGACCGCGCTCGCGGGCATGGAGCGATTGGCGATCATGTCATTCTCCGTGGCCTTCCGCGCGGGGCATCCAGGACGGATTTTCCGCTTCAACTATAGGGCGACCAGCATTGCTGGCGAGGCCCGTTATAAGGCTGGTAGCTGTTGTCCCAAGCGCGGTAGGAGACGTACCGGTCATAGCACCAGCGCACATGCGCCGCTTCCAGCCGGACGGCAGGAGGCGCCGGCAATGGCGCGGCGGATCCGGCCGCGACGCCGGCGGCAAAGGCAGCGGCGGGGAACCAGTAACCGTTGTAATAACGGTAGCCGGGCCGCATGCGCACATAGCCGCGATAGCCATTGTAGTAGTATCCGCCGCCGACGACGTAGAACCCGCGCCGAAACCAGACTGGTGTCGGCACGGTGGTGACCGACGCCGGGGCAGAAGCCGGCACGACCGGCAAGGCCTCTGCCGGCGAGGCCAGCACCGAGGCGCCAATCATCAAACCGCAAAACGCTGTAAGTGTCCGTTTCATCATGTCTCTCCTGTGAGGGGTGTTAAGGGGATCACTGGCGTCTGAGCGCCCGCAGTTCGGAGATCGAAAGCGCGCCGTCGCCGTTGGTGTCCGCCCGCAGCAACCGGTCGGGAATGAAGGCGGCAAACTCGTCGCGCGAAATCCTGCCGTCGCCATTGCGGTCGATGCGGCCGGCCTGGGCCTGGAAGCCGCCGAATTGGGCGGCCTGGAAGTCGAGCTTCGACTTCACCGCTTCCACCGCCGCGCGCACTTCGCCCGCGTCGAGCAAACCATTGTGGTTGGCATCCATCCGGTCGAACATCCGCGCCCGCGCGGCCTGGATTTCGCTGAATTCGAGCTTGCGGTCGCCGTTGGTGTCTATGCGCCGGAAGAGTTCCTTGGCACTGCCGTCCGCCGCACAGGCGCTTCCCGCGCCAAGCAGCAGGCCGGCAAAGGCCATGACTATCTTGTTCATGCTGGTCTCCGCATTGGGTCGGATGGTCCGCCTCGGACCGTCCTTGCAGAGCCTTCTACGCGGCGCCTTCCGTGCCCCTACGCGGCGCGAGGTGATTTTTTTTCAAGGTGGTGCAGGCGTAACGGCCTACCCCGCCGCGACAGGGATTGGCAGGTCCGGCAAAGAATCCTCCGCGTCGAGCGTAGGGCTTGGCCCCGTGCTGCGTATCGGTCAGCAGTCGCCCCCCGACTAGACACGAAAGGACCACCATCATGAAACGCTCTGCACTCATTGCGGGCCTGCTCATCGGGCTTACGCCGCTCTTTGCGGCGCAGGCACAGGACATGCCCGGCCAGCGCATTCTGCAACGGATCGACACCAATGGCGACGGCGCCATCTCCAAGGATGAGATGACGGCCGCCCGCGAGCGCTTGTTCAGGAAGCTCGACCGCAATGGCGATGGCGTCATCGACGAGAAGGAGATGGAGAGTGCCCGCCAGGCGATCAAGGATCGCGCCGAGGTGGCGCAGGCGCGGCTCGGCAGCCGCTGGCGGCGCATGGACGCCAATGGCGACGGCAAGGTCTCCGAGCAGGAATTCGCCAGCAGCATGCCTTTGTTCGACCTCGCGGACCGGGATGGTGACGGCAAGATTTCGGCCGACGAGATCGCCTCCGTCCGCAAGCTGATCGCCGAGCACGCCAACTGATGATCGGCAGTGATCATTCCCTTTACAAAACAAGGAGTACGACATGTTGTCTTCGGTAAAGATTCCGATTTTCTGTCTCGGTGCGATGCTTATCTGGTCGACCGCTTCGCCGGCTTCGGCCGAGGAATGGCAGCGTCCGACCGCGCACGGCGGCGAGATCAGCCGAAGCGTCAGCAAGGACGGCAATGTCTACACCGGCTCGACCACCCGCACCGGCCCCAATGGCGGCACCTATACGTCGAGCTCCAAGTGCATTGCAGGCGTTGTTGACCGCTGCGCCAGAAGCTATTCTGGCACCGGGCCGAATGGGCAGACCTTCTCTGGCAAGCGTGTATCGGCGGGCGGGGTGTTTCGGGGCCGTTCGGCAGGCAGCTTCACCGGCCCGAACGGCAACACGGTCCACGGCTTCCGCCGCTGGCGGCGCTGACATCTGGTGTGATGGATTTGAACCCGAAATTCGTTTCTGTGCTCCTCCTGATCGATGCGAATTTCGGATTCGCCGAACCAGCAGTCTCGTCCGTGGATGCGCGCCGCCGTGCGACATGAGGAACCCCGCGGTGACGATGAGCTTCTGGCGCGCATCGCCGCGGGCAGCCAAAGCGCGCTGTCCGAGCTCATCGCCCGCCATGGCCGTGGGCTGCGAATGTTCGCGGCGCGGTATCTCGGCAATGCCGGCGACGCCGAGGATGTGGTGCAGGAGGTATTCGTGGCCGTCTGGAAACAGGCCACGCGGTTCGATCCGGCCAAGGGGCGGGCTTCGACCTGGCTCTATCGGATCACCGCCAACCGGTGCATTGACCAGCGTCGACGCAGGGCGCTACGCAGTTTCATCGGGCTGGACGACATAAAGGAAGAGGTCGCGTCGCCGGAGGCGGATGCCGAAGCGACGACAGCGGCGCGGCAGGAACTGGCGATCGTGCGCGACGGGCTCTCGCGCCTGCCGGAACGGCAGCGCATGGCGGTGCTGCTGAGGGCGGTCGGCGACCTCGATATCGCCGCGATCGCCGAAGTGATGGGCAGCAGCATCGGCTCGGCCGAGCAATTGCTGGTGCGCGGACGGCGCGCGCTCAGGGATCATTTGGCAATGGCGGCCGTGGGCCGTGAAAGGGAGTCCTCATGACACGGGACGAATTCGAACGAAACAGGCGCCGCTTCGGCGACAGGGTCGAGGCATGGCCGGCGCCCTTCCGCCAGCAGGCGCTGACCTTGCTGGCGGCGGAGTGGAAGGACGATCCGGATGCCGTGCTCGATCGTCTTGTGCTCGAGGCGGCGCTGACCGATGGCGACGACCAGGCGCTGGCGCGCAAGGTGCTGGCCCGTATCGACAGCGGTCGTGTTCCGGCACGCTCGTCTTTCCTGCCGCGCTTCCTTTTGAGTCCGGCCGGGTTCGCGGCCTGCGCCGCCGCCGCGCTCGTTGCGGCGACGCTGGCAGGCTACCAGCTGGCACGGCTTCAGGACGATCTGTCTGATACGGAGCTGCTGGCGCTGGCGTCCGGTTCGTCGCTGGCCCAAGGCCGCGGTATCGTGGCCGATCCAGAAGGGGAGGGCTCGCTTTGAAGCGCTCCTGGATATGGACGGCGACCCTGGTGCTGCTTGCTCTTTCGCTGGCCGTCAACTTCTTCCTGGTCGGTTATGCCATGCATGGCCTGCGGCAAGGCGCGGCGACGCGTGTGCTGTTGTCGGAGATTGCCAGCAGCTATCCGCCCGAGGTGAGGAAGGAGTTCCGTGGCATTCTGCGCGACAACCGCGCGCGCACCTTCCAGGCTCTGCGCGACCTGCGTAGCGCGCGCGCCACCCTGGCGGCGGCACAAACAGCCAAACCCTTTGACGAAACGGCGGCGAAGGACGCGATGGCGGCTGTGCGCAGCGCAACGACCAACCTTCAGGCGACCATGCAGGACTATCTCCTGACCGCGCTGAAGAATGTCAACGCCAGGCCCGCCGCGGGAGGCTGAGCCGCGGCGGCCCCACTGGCGGCACAATTGTCGCCGACCTATGTCGGTATCCAACCGGCTTGCGATCGCGAAAATGGAATAATGCGGCACGACAGGCTTGTCCTAACCCTGCTTTGGCGCGAGTTCTCGGCTGGTCTGCGCTCGATGCGCCGCCGCGACCTTGCCTGGATCGTGGCTGGCGGCGGGGCGTTGCTCGCCTACGCCATTGCCGACATCGTCGTCGCATTGCATGCGGCCGCCGCCACGTTGCGGCAAGCGCAGGTGTTGTGGATGGCCGGCCTGCCGGCGGTACTGCTTTGCCTTGGCGGCTTCGCCGGCAGTGCGGTCGCAAGACTTTGCCTGTCACGCGCATTCGCGCCGTTCCTGAAAGCATTTCCGCTCTCCCTCTTCGAGCGGCGGCGCATGGCCGCGGTAGCGGCATCTGCGCTGGGCGTTCCCATTGCCTTCATCGTCGCGGTGGCCGCGGGCCTCGGCTGTTTCGTCATCGCAAAGCCGCTTGCGTCGGTCTGGGGTGTCGGTGCCGCGATGCTGTTTGGCACCGGCTTTGGCGCCGCGGCCGGGCTGCGACTGCGGAGCGCTCGCGACCTGATCCACTCCGGCAACACCGAGCCGGCGGGCGATCGCGGCGGGCGCAAGCCCTCGCTCGGCGCCTTCGATCGTTCGACGCCGGCCTGGCTCTCGAGCTGGGCCTGGGACCTGCCGGCCGGCCGCGTAAGGCTTTCATGGCGGCTGATGGGCGCGGCCATGCTGCTCGGTCTCGTGGCGGTCGTTGCGGCCTCCATCAGTTTCGTTCGCCATGATGCCGTGCCGGCGGCCATGGCCGGGCTGGCCGGCGGCGTTCTCGTCTTCATGCTGAGCGCGCGCTTCCACCCGCTCGGCTCGCCGGTGCTGCGCACGGCTCCGCTCGGCTTCGTCAGGGCCTGGTTGCGCCTGGCGCGGCTGCCGCTGCAACTGTCGCTCGCCTTCTTTCTCCTGCCGGCGGGTGCTGCCCTGGCGGCGGAGCCGTCGGCCTGGGCGATGCCGATCGCCAGCGGCTTCTGGCTGCTGGCGCTGAACGGCGCCTATGCGGTGTTTGCCGCCTATTTCATGAGCGCGCCGTTCGTCGCCGCGCTGAGCTTTCTCAGTGCCATCGCCTACACAAGCTACGAGTCGCTCGAATATGGGCGCACGGTACTGATCGGCTTTGCCGCCCTTGTCCTGTTCCTGTGGCACCGGGCGCAACGGAGATACCGCCATGGATAGCAGCGCCGACCCTGCCGAGATACTCGCGGTTCGCGGTCTCAGCGCCGGCTATGGGGGCCGCCCGGTCGTCCGCGGTGCCGACCTGTCGCTCGGCCGTGGTGACATCCTTGGCCTGCTTGGCGCCAACGGCTCGGGCAAATCCACTTTGCTGAGAGCAATCAGCGGTCAGATCCGGCCGCTCGGGGGCAGCGTGACGATCAACGGCGTCGACCTTGCCGGCGCACCGGAGCGCGCCAAGTCCGGCTTCGGCCTCGCCGTGGATCCATCCGAACTGCCGGCAGCACTGAGCGGGTGGCAATATCTCCAGCTCGTCGCCTCGATCCGCGGCTGCGCCGAAGACGACTGGCCTGGCGTCAATGTCGCCGATCGGCTCGGGCTCAAGCGCTGGATCGACCGGCCTATCGGCGAATATTCGCTGGGCACGCGGGCCAAGATCGCCATTGCCGCGGCTCTGCTTGGTGCGCCGCCGCTGCTGATCTTCGACGAGTCCCTGAACGGCCTTGATCCGCTTGCCGCCTTCGAGGTGAAGCGCATCATCCAGGCCCTGGCTTCGAGCGGCCGCCATGCCGTCATCATCTCCACCCATGTCGTGGATTCCGTGCCTGGCCTGTGCAATCGCGTCCTGCTTCTGACCGAGGGCCGCATTGCGCGTGACTGGGATGCACGCCAACTGGCCGAGGTGGGGCGCGTGCCTGGCGCTTTCGAAGCCGAAGTCATGCGGGCACTGACGGTCCAGGCGGCTGACGGATGAAGGCACGTCGAGGCATGAATCTGCCGCAGGCTCAAAGCTCCAGCCAACAACCTTGCCGAAGTGCTTTCGCGCTCCGTAGTGCCTGAAGGCGGCGGCAATGTCGCGCAGCGGGAAGCGGCGGTCGATGACGGGCTTCAAGCTGTTTGATCTCTATCGCGCGGATCATGTCCTCCTGGTCCGCCCGGCTGCCGCCGCCGACGGCGATCACTTCACCCGCGCCGTCGGACAGCGGCACGCGGCCGTCGGCGAGCGGCGTCTTGCCCTGCACCGCGAAATCGTCGCGCATGTTCAACGAACAGGCGCGAATCCTGACCAGCACGTCGCCCCCCCCGGCCGCGGCGGATCCTCCTCGACCAGTTCGATCCTGTCCAGGCCACCCGGAGCCCTCAGCCTGACCAGCTTCATTGTCTTCTCCGACGTGTGGATGTCTTGATATGGCGACAGCGAGCCAGGTCTACCGGACCTGCCGGCCGGAAATCACCCTGAGCCAGGGTGCGAGATGGAAGGCGCTCATCAGCAGGTACATGGCCGCCATGCCCGTCAGCGGCGAGCCGCCCATGCACAGCATGGCTGCGTCGCCACCTTGAAGACACGAGAGCAGGGCCATCAGGGCGAAGGTCGGTGCCGCCGCGAGACACAGCCAGTCGGCGACACCAAGGGGGGTGGTATTTTCGGGGGTCGCGCCGCCGGTGCCGGAATGGATGTCGGTCATGGTCCTTTTTCCCTGATGATCATGCCAGTGACGAGGCCAGGGCTTGGGTTCCTCGCCCCACGGTGTGGGCAAGAGGAACCCAGGCTGGATGGGGCGTCGATCCACCGGTCCTATTGTTCGCCCTTGTCGCGGAAGGCGGCTTCGCCTGCGGCGGACACTTCGGCCCATTTCTTGTCGGCCCCGGCTTCGTAATTGTCGTGCCAGTTCCACCAGCTGTAGAGCGGCGTCTGGGGATAGCCTTCGGGCGAGTCCTCCCAGACCTCCTGGCGACCGAGCGGGGTGGCGTCGAGGTAGCTCCAGACCGTGCCCATCGCCTCGTCGCCGCGGCTGTTGATGAAATAGGTGCGGAAGACGCGGTCGCCGTCATGGATGAAGACGTTGTGGCCATGCCATTCGTCGACCCCGAAGTCTTTGTCGAAGCTGTCGGTGATGGTGTACCAGGGCATTTCCCAGCCCATCCGCGTCTTCAGCCGCGCAATGTCGGCCTGCGGGGCGCGCGAGGCGTAGGCGAGCGTGGTGTCGCGGGCGTTGAGATGGGCGAGGTGGCCGACCTGGTCGGCGCCGAGCGAGCAACCGCGGCAGGCGTGATCGGGCCAGCCATAGACACCGGGCTCGAAGAAGGCGCGGTAGACGATCAGCTGGCGGCGGCCTTCGAACAGGTCGAGCAGGCTTGCCTTGCCGTTGGGGCCCTCGAACACATAGGCCTTGTCCACTTCCATCCACGGCATGCGCCGGCGTTCGGCGGCCAGCGCGTCCTTGGCGCGCAGCGTCGCTTTCTCCTTCACCAGCATCTTTTCGCGCGCGGTGTCCCATTCCTGCCTCGAAACGATCGGCGGGGTCTTCATCGTCATGTGCTTGGTCATTGATCTTCTCCTTTGCCAGTCATGGGGCCGTCGTGGCCTGTGATCGCCCGGGGATCCTGAGCCAGGGTGGGGCGATGAGGGACGGGTGTTGCAAAAGCGGTCGGATCCGCATCGTCCGGTCCGGCGCAGCAGGGGTGACGTCGGGCATGCCCGGCGCCGTCCTTCGATGCGTCGAGAGCAAGGTCGGTTGAGACAGTCATTGCGTTCTCCCTGGTGCGCCGCCCGTTGCCGATGCGGCTTGCTGCTTGGCCGTGGTGACTTAAGTTAGGGCGGTGCTTCGCGAAGGTGGGAGTTACAAGTGTGACGGGATTTGAATGGACTCGCTGATCACGGCGGCGGCACTTGCGCTGGCGGCGGGCGATCCGCTCGGCGCGCTCGACCGCGTCGCCCTGCGCGAGGACGCGCCGGCCCTGGCGCTGCGCGGCATCGCCATGGCGCAGCTCGGCGACTTCGACCGCGCCAAGCTTTTGTTGCGGCGCGCGGCCCGCGCGTTCAGCCCGAAAGAAGCCGTCGCGCGCGCCAGATGCGTCGTCGCCGAGGCCGAGATCGCGCTGGTCTCGCGCGATCTGGGCTGGCCCGCCAAGGCGCTCGACGCGGCGCGGACCGCTCTGGAGAAGCATGGCGACCGGCTGAACGCGGCGCATGCCGGCCAACTCAAGGTTCGGCGCCTGTTGCTGATCGGCCGCCTCGACGAGGCCGAACATGTGCTGGCGGGGCTTGACCCGACGCCGCTGCCGCCGGCCGCGAGGGCCGCCCATGAGCTCGCTGTCGCCGGCATCGCCATGCGGCGCCTCAGGATCCGGCCGGCGCGCGCGGCGCTGGAATGGGCACGCAACGCCGCCCGCCAGGCCGGTATTCCAGGCCTCATGGCGGAGGTCGCCAGCGCATCGCTGGCGCTCGAAACACCGGCGGCGCGGCTGATCACGCAAGGTGCGGAGCGGCCGCTGCTGCTCGAAGAGGTCGAGGCGCTGCAGGCATCGCCGGCGCTGGTCATCGACGCCATTCGCCATGTCGTGCGCGCCGGCGCCAGCACCGTCTCGCTGGCGAGCCGGCCGGTGCTGTTCGCGCTGGCGCGTGCGCTTGGCCAGGCGTGGCCCGGGGATGTATCGCGCGAGGATCTCGTGGCGCGGGCCTTCGGCGGCAAGCACGCCGATGAATCGCACCGCGCGCGCCTGCGCGTCGAGATCGGCCGGCTGCGCGCCGAGCTTGCCGCGCTGACGGATATCAGCGCCACCAAGCGCGGCTTCACGCTGGCGCCGCGCGAGGGGCGCGCGGTGATGGTGCTGGCGCGGCCGATCGAGGAACGGCACGCGGCGGTGCTGGCCTTGCTCGCCGACGGCGAGGCCTGGTCGAGCTCGGCGCTGGCGCTGGCGCTCGGCACTGGCCAGCGCAGCGTGCAGCGGGCGCTCGAGCCGCTTGCCGACGCCGGCAAGGTACAGTCCTTCGGCCATGGCCGGGCGCGTCGCTGGATGACGCCGCCAGTGGCCGGATTCACGACCACCTTGTTACTCCCGGCGCCGCTGCCGAACGGCTAAGGTGTGGCGATATTCAGGTGAGGCCGGCCTGCAAATGGCGGCCTGACCCGGATTTCGACACCTTGGATGACGACCATGAGGATCAAGACATGAAACATTCAGCGGCCGAAATCCTGCGCGAATACGGACCCTTTTCCGGGGTGGAGCGGGTGCATGGGGTGAGCTTCGACGGCGAGAACGTCTGGTTCGCCTCGGGCGACAGGCTGAACGCCTTCGATCCGGAAAGCGGGCAGGCGCTGCGTTCGATCGACGTCGCGGCGCATGCCGGCACCGCCTATGACGGGCAGCATTTCTTCCAGCTCGCCAATGATCGCATCCAGAAGATCGATCCCGATACAGGCAAGGTGGTCGCCACGATCCCGGCGCCGGGCGGCGGCCGCGATTCCGGGTTGACCTGGGCCGAAGGCACGCTTTGGGTGGGGCAGTACCGGGAACGCAAGATCCACCAGATCGATCCCGAGACCGGACAAATCCTGCGCACGATCGAATCCAACCGCTTCGTCACCGGGGTGACGTGGGTGGACGGCGAGCTGTGGCATGCCACCTGGGAAGGCGACGAGAGCGATCTGCGCCGCGTCGACCCACAGACCGGCAAGGTCCTGGAGAGGCTCGACATGCCTGATGGTATCGGCGTCTCGGGGCTGGAATCCGATGGCGGCGACCGCCTCTTCTGCGGCAGCACATCCTCTGGGGTGGTGCGGGCGGTGCGTCGGCCGAAATGAGACGGTTCTCCTGACAGGGGCATCAGGCCTGGCAGCCCGCCTTTGCGAATTTGTCCACTGGTGACTGGCCGTCGCCCCAGTGCGCGCCTAGATAGGCTGCGTTGGGCGACCGCCCGGACATCTCTTCGCAAAGGAACCGACCATGCCCGAACAGATCACGCTGAACGACGGCGCCACCATTCCCCAGCTTGGCCTTGGCGTCTGGCAGGTCGATCGTGACATTACGGCTGATGTGGTGGGCTGGGCGATCAAGGCCGGCTACCGGCTGATCGACACTGCCGAGGGCTACCAGAACGAGGAGGGCGTCGGCGAGGCGATCCGCGCCGCCGGCGTGCCGAGAAGCGAGCTCTTCATCACCTCGAAACTGCGCAACGGCGCGCATCAGCGCGATGCGGCCCTTCGCGCTTTCGACGATACGATGAAGAAGCTCGGCATCGAGCAGCTCGACCTGTTCCTGATCCACTGGCCGGTACCCAGCCAGGACAAATATGTCGAGGCCTGGAAGACGCTTGTCGAATTGAAGCAGGCGGGGCGGATCAAGTCGATCGGTGTCTCGAATTTCAACCAGGATCATCTGGAGCGCATTATCGGCGAGACCAGCGTAGTTCCCGTGGTCAACCAGATCGAACTGCATCCCCGTTTCCAGCAGCGCGAGCTCAGGCATTTCCATGCCCGCTACGGCATCCACGCCGAAAGCTGGAGCCCGCTGGGCAGCGGCCGGCTGCTCACCGACCCGACGATTGCCGGGATTGCGGGGAAGCACGGCAAGTCGGCCGCGCAGACCATCATCCGCTGGCATCTTCAGGAGGGCTTGATCGTCATCCCGAAGTCGATCCACCAGGATCGCATCGCGGCCAATTTCGACGTCTTCGATTTCGAGCTGGACGAGCAGGACCTGAAGACGATCGCAGGCATGGATTCGGCCGATGGACGCGACGGACCGAACCCGGCCACGGCGGCATTCCTGTTTTGAGCTAGTCCGGCAGATCGACCAGCACGGCGCCGCCTTCCAAGCGCGCTGCGTAGCTCTTGAGATTGATGCAGGGCGGGAGGCGTTTTGCTGCGCCGGTGCGATAGTCGAAGGCGCCGCCGTGCTTGGGGCATTCGACCTCGTAGTCCATCACCAGCCCGTCGGCGAGGTGGACCGCCTCATGGGTGCACAGCCCGTCGGTGCAGAACACTTCGTCGTCGGGCGAGCGGAAGATGGCGTAGGTCCGGCCGCCATGATCGAAACGGCGCGCGCCTTCCTGTTCGATGTCGTCGAGGCCGCAGGCCTTGATCCAACTGGACATGTTGCTTCCTTCTTTGTCGCATGATGTGAGCGCGCCGGCTGGCGCCGTCTACTGGCTGCCTGGTCGGGCCGGGGTCAGTTGGCGGCGTTGGCGCGCGCCTTCTTCTTCTCGTAGCGAGCCTGCATGCGGGCCTCACCTTCCTTGCCGCCGTCGTGGAAAGTGCCCAACCATCGGTCGAACGGGATGAGACCGTCGCCGTAGTTCACCTCGAAATATTTGTGGTGGAGGTAGTGGATATAGGCATGGCTATCGACGCTGGCCTTCTCGCCCAGCTCGATCTTGTCGAAGCCGACATGGCCGGGAATGGCGCCGAAGCCGGCATAATTCAGTTGGTAGAGCGCCAGGATCGGGTTGGACGGAATGACGAGGTGCCAGAGCGCCACGCCGAGGTAGCCGAACTGCTCGACCGGGTGCATCGCCAGCGACGACCACGGCGACGGGTTGACCGAATTGTGGTGCACCGAATGCACCCATTTGTAGAGCGGCGGCCAGTGGATCGCGCGGTGCAGCAGGAAGAAATGCGTCTCGTGGATGATCGGCACCGCCAGCGCCAGGCAGAAGAGGTAGATCGGGTGCGAAGTGAAGGTCAGCCACGGCACATAGCCATTGGCGTAGGCGTAGAGAACGCCGACCTCTATCGCCGTCCAGATCGGCATGCCGGTGCCGAAGGTGCGCAGCATGTTGTCGAGGTTCTGGTTCTGGAAGAAGAACGCCTTGCTCTTCTGCTCCGACGGCCATTTGCCGTTGTATTTGAATCGGTTGCCCTGGCTTCTCAAGATGTAGAGTCGGAGTTCGAAGGCACCGAAGAACACAAGCAATGCCGCGCAGTTGACGAGGAACAGCCGCAGGATCCAGCCCCAGCCAAGCGTCTTCATCACCTCGACATCGGGCAGCACGAAGTGCCACCAGGCCACCGCCGAGAGCGCGAAAAGGAGATTGTAGGGCAGGAAATAGTGCGGCAGCCATTTCAGGAACGCCAGCGGTTGCGGCGGGAAGGTAAAGAGCGGCGCCGTGCCGGCAGGCTCGTTCGGCGCCCAGTCGCCGCGCTTGTTGCGTGTGCCGTATTTCAGATCGTCCATGGCGGCCTCACAAGGTGCTGGTTCACAAGGATTGGGAGAGGGTGAGAAAGCGGTCGTAGGCGGCATCGTCCATGTCCACCTGGTGCCTGGCCTCGGGGTAAAGGCCATCTGCCACGTCGCGACCAAAGGCGCGGAAGGCGGCGATGCGCTTTTCCTGCAGTTCGGCTTCCAGCGTGACGAAGTCGGCGTAGCGCCTGGCGTGGCGCGGATAGTGGCCGGTATGAGTGCCGAGCACGTCAGAGGAAAACAGATACTGCGTGTCGCAGGCGCTGCCGCAACCCATGCCCATGGTGATCAGCGGCGTCGAGCGGGTGACGTGCTCGGCAAGCCTGACCGGCACCACCTCGACCTCGATGCAGGCCGCGCCCGCATTCTCCAAATCCTTGGCGGCGCGCAGCACCGTGATCGCTTCTTCGGCTGATTTGCCGATGGCGCGGAAATTGGTCCAGGTGGCGCGGTTGGGCACCAGGCCGACATGGCCGGTGACGGGAATGCCCTCGACCGCCATGGCTTCGATGAAGCGCGGCGAATGCGATGAATAGACCGCATCGGCGCCGCGCTTCATCATCGCGAAGCCGAGCCGCACCGCCTCATCAGGCGAGGCGACCGCGCCGTGCGGCATCCCCACGGAGAGGAAGGCGAAGGGTGCTGCCTGGCGAATGGCTTCGAGATTGTGGTCGGGTTCGCAGGACAGGATGACGATGTCGCTGGCGACGGCGGCGCCGGCCTCGGCCGGGGTGTCGACATGCAACTGCAGCCATTTCTTGCTGCCCTTGGCGCCTTGCAGGTCGTGTACCGTCAGCCGTCTGGTCACCAGTGATCCTCCCATTTGCGAGAGGCGTAGCATCGCGGCCGGCGGAAGGCCGCTTGTTCCTTGATCAAATCAGATCAAAGGTTCTCGGCGGTGAAGGTGATGAAGCGGATCGGCGGGTTGTCGATTGGCAGATCGTGCAGGCCAAGCCGGGCCAGGATGAGATCGATGGCGCGGCGCGCTTGCGCTTCCGGCGCCTGGTCGAGCACGACGTCCATGGTCCCCGCGCGCAGGGCAGCACCGCTGCGCTCGGTGAGTTCATGGCCGACGAAGAAAATCTCGTGGCGGCGCGGATGGGGAGCCAGCACCTCGTTCAGCGAGCCGTTGCCGCCGCCGGCGTTGTAGAAGCCGGCGAGATCGGGGCGCTGGCCCAGCACATCGACGAGAAGGTCGGCGCTGCGGCGCCCTTCGTCATGGCCAAACAGCACCTCGGCGAAGGTGAGGTCGGCGCGCGGGTGCTCGGCAAGATAATCGGAAAAGCCGCGGATGCGGTCGCGGTGCACCTGGTAGATCTGGCTGTGGCAGAGCGCGACGATGCTACCACTGCCCATCTGCATGCGGCTCATCAACTGCGCGGCCATGCGGCCGGCGGCGTAATTGTCGATGCCGACATAATCGGCCTTCGAGCCCGCGATGCGGGTCACCACCTGGACCGTCGGCACGCCTTGCCCTTCGACTTCGGCCAGCGCCGCACGGATCAGCGGATCGTCCGGCACCGCCAGGATCAGCCCGCCACGGCGCATGCCGGGCTCGCGGATGCGCCGGGCGATGGCCGTGGCGTCGCCTTCGTCGAGGAAGGTCCGGTGCACGGCGACCGTGCGGTCGAGTGTGGCGGCGATGCGCTCGAAGGCACGGGACAGGCGGGAGAAAAAGGTCGAGTCCGGCCGCACCAGGATGACCTCGATGCGGATGATGCCGCGATGCGCCTCGGGAAGCCGGCGCGGATAATCGAGCGAGCGCGCGGCGGTGACCACCTTCTCCACCGTCTCGGGTCGCACGCCGCCCCGGCCGTTGAGAACGCGCTCGACCGTCGCGGTGCCGACGCCGGCGCGGCGGGCAATAGCGGCGAAGGTCGGCTTGGTGATGGCGGGCTCCTGATCTGATTTGATCAGGGAGATATCATATCTTGCTGGGAACCCTCAAATCCCCGACCCATCCAACTGCTGGGCATCCTCACCCTCCCAGGGCGCCGGCAGCGAGCCGCCGCGGCTGAGGTTGGCCGAGGGCAGGGGCATCCAGCACTTCAGCTCGGGGTCGGCGTATTCGACGACGCGGCCGGGCGAGGAATCCGACGCCCGCCAGCCTTCGCCGGCGAACTGGTCGCCGCGCGACCAATAGGCGAGGTCGACTTCGGCCGGTCCCTGCTCGGAGGGACGGACCGTGACCAGGATGCGGCTGCCGTCCTTGGGCGCTGTCGACATGTGGCGCCACCGTTCGGGCTCGTCCATCGCATTTCCTCCTGCCTTTGGTGCGAGAGGAAGTGTCGCCTCGCCATCGGGGCCGGTCAACCCAAACTTTGTCGGATTGCACCGTCCACTTTCGTCCTTGGTCTGGCGATGTTCGCCAGGACAAGGAGAGGCATTCATGAGTGACAAGGTCGAGCTGGTGCCGGCCGCGGGCGAAATGAAACTGTATTTCAGCCGCAATCCCAATCCGCGCCTGGCGGTCGCGGTGGCGCGTCACCTCAAGGCGCGGGTGACTTTCGAATTCGCCTCACCGTTCGCGCCAGGGCAGGCCGACAAGTATCGTCCGCTCAATCCCAATCTTTCCATCCCGATACTGGCATGGCCGGGCGGCAGCCTGTGGGAGACCGACGCCATCGCCTGCCGTCTGTCGCGTGATGTCGGGTCGGATTTCTGGCGCACCGGCGATGACGAGCCCGACATGATCCGCTGGATAAGCTGGGGCAAGGAGAATTTCGCCAGGGCCTGCGACATGGTGCATTTCGAGCGCGGCACCAAGCAGCGCTATCATCTGGGCCCGATCGATCATCTGCTGGTCGAGGAGGGGCTGAGTCTGTTCCACTCGACGGCGGCGATCCTTCAGGCCGCACTTGCGGGCCAGCAATGGCTGGTCGGGGATCGGGTCTCCTATGCCGACTTCCGCATGGCAACTTTCCTGCCTTTCAACGATGTCGCCGGCCTGCCGCTCGGTGATTATCCCGTGCTTGCCGGGTGGTATCGCCGGCTTGAAGGCATCGAGCCCTGGCGCGATCCGTTCAGAGGTCTGGATGCACCTCAGCTGCCGCCGGTGCAGCCTGGCTGAGGCACGGCGCGGAATGGCGACCAAGCTGATGCGAGGACGAAGGCTTCGCACGACCGGATATGCTCATTTCGCCTGGGCGAGCTGCTGTTCCACCAGGCCGAGTTCCTTCTCGTAGAAGCCCTCGAAACCGGGGGCATAATGCTGCTCGCGGAAGATGTCGCGCGCGCTGATGAAGGCGTCACGGGCGGCGAGCAGGCTGGCCCTGTCATGCGTCCTTGTGCCGATGGCGAGCAGGATCTCGCCGCGCACCGAATGGGTCTTGCCCCAGATGATCGGCGACTTGCCGCGTGTCAGCTCGGTCAACGCGAGATCCATCTGTTCCAGCGCCTTGCGGTAGCTTGGCACGCTGGCCTCGGCGTCGCCGATCAAGCGGTAGGCCCTCCCCATATTGTGGGTGATGGTTGCCCAGGTGAAGGGGTCAACCTCCCGGGTGATCACCTCATGCGCCTTGTCGAAGGCGGCGATCGCCTGCGCGAAACAGTCGGGGCAGTTGCCGCGCTGGCCGAGCGACAGCAGCACCGAGCCGAGATTGTTTTGCGTGTTGGCCCAGTCCATGGGCTGGGTTTCGCGAGCACGGAAGGCGAGCACGTCCTCGAAGGCGGCCCGCGATGCTTCCAGCTTCTCGGTGCCGCCGCCGACGTCGCCGAGCCTCTGCAAGGCGACGGCGAGGTTGCCCAGTGCCATGGCCCATTGCATCGGCACCTTGTCGCGGGTCCAGACGGTGAGCGCGGCATGATAGGCCTCGATCGCCGAAGTGTAATTCTTTTGGGGGTCGGCGGCATCGCCAAGGGCGGTGAACGCGTTGCCGATGTTGTTTTGCAGCCCCGCCCATTTTTCGGGATAGGTCTTTCTCGTGTAGACCTTGGTTGCCTGGCGGTAGGCCTCCATGGCCTTGGCATAATAGGCCATGCCGCCGGCGCGCTGGCCCATCAGGTGGTAGGCGTTGCCGAGGTTGATCAGCACGGTGGCCCACAATTGCGGCTTGCGCTTGCGGGTGAAGAAATCAAGGGCGTCCTCATAGACCTTGATCGCCTGCTCGAGACGGGCCGTGCCGTTCTCGCGCTCGGCCAGCGCGGTGAGGGTGATGCCCTCATTGATGGCGACGCCGGCCGGACCGCCGGTGAAGACCGTGACGCCCGGCAGGAGCTTCGCCGCTTCGTAGACATCGACGGCTTGCGACAGCGCGGCGTTCTCGCCCTTGATCATGCCCTGGTCGGTCAGCGCGTCGGCTTCGAAGATCTTGTAGATGAAGGCGGTCTTCGGGTCCCAGCGCTCGGCTTGCCGGAAGGCGTCCTCGTAGCGCGCCGCGGCGGTGCGGTAGTCGAAGTTGAGGATCGCGGTGCGGGCATGGTCGGCGAAGGTGTCGGCCAGTTCCAGCCGGCGCTGCCTGATATCGGCCTCGGCCTCGTCAAGCGCCTTGCCGATCTCCTCGGCGCGGGCGCTGGCCTTGGCCCGGAAGGTCAAGGCGAGGCGGATCGCGCCTTCCGACTGCGCGCGATCAGCAAGGCCGGAAAGCCGAATCAATTCCGGGTCCTGCCTGGTTTCGGTGTCGTGCCGGTCGAGGATCTCACGCAACTTCTGTGCGCCCGCCGCAAGCTGCGCCCGCAAATCGGCGGGACCGGCCGACGTATCGACCTGCAAGGCGCCGAGCATGCCGTACAGCTGGTCGAGAGGCACCTCGTTCTGCGCCGCCACCGTCTCGACCATGGAGCGCTGTTCAGCCGGTGTCGCGGCGATGGTCAGCAATAGCTTGCGCCGCGCGGAGCGGATCGAGGCCTCGTCGCTGCCGGTCTCTTCCGGTGCCTGGCCGAAATAGAGCAGGCGGCGCAGGCTGGCGTTGGTCCATGGCAGTTGCCGGCCGCCGGTCTTCACATAGACCTCCTCGGCGACCATGGTCATGACGTCGCCGAAGGCGAAGCCGCCGGCGGCCAGATGTTTCAAGAGCGCCGCGGCATAGGGGCTGTTGCCGCCGGGCTCGCCGTCCAGCGCCGCGTGGCCGGGCTCGGCGGCAAAGCCGATGACCTCGCCGAGGCTCTGCGGCGCGCCGGATGCATCCGCCAGCGGCGCCGCGCCGCGCGCCAGGTCTAGTCCGGCGGCCGCGACCGTCGCCGGGCCGGACGGGGCGGTCAGCCTGGCACCCGGTGGAAATGGATTCGAGCGGCAGGCGTCGAGCAGCACGATTGCCACCGGCACGCTGGCCTTCAGCTCAGCCAGCAGAGCGGAGACAGGCACCAGCCGGTTCGCCGGATCGGACAGCGAAGTGGCGTCCGCTTCGACCGGCACCAGGTAATTCTCGCCGCCGGCCTCGATGCCGTGGCCGGAATAGTAGAGCAGCGCGACGTCGGCGCCGGCGGCGTCCTCGACGAAATGCTTGAGGCCGCGCGCCAGGCGAGGCGCGTCGCCGTCGGGAATGGAGCTGACCTCGAAGCCGAGGCTGGTCAAAAGCTGGGCGACAGCGCGCGCGTCATTGGCCGGGTTGGGAAGCGCGGGCAGGGAGCGGTATTGGGATTCGCCGATGACCAGTGCCACGCCGCGCAGCGGCTTGGCGTCGTCGGCCCGTGCCGGCCAGGCCAGCACAACGGCCTGCAATGCCAGCAGCAATGCAGCGCAAAGAGCAAAGCGACACCAACCCGCCATGCACAACCCCGATCAGCCCAGCCCATGCTAACCGGCATAAAGTGGCGGCTCAATGGCGAATGGTGGTCCGCCGACTGGCGAAAAGACTGGCGACCGGCGTATACACGAAGGGACTTGAAGACGCCGGCCGCCATTTGGGGCGTTGGGTGCATCCCGTTGGGGCGCGATGCAGGGTCAGGCTAGGCGGATGACCGGCATCTTCAATCGGAACGCCTGCCCATGGTGAATGAGGGGTTACTATCCACAGGGGCCGGCCAAGCGATGGCGCACTCTTCGCCCGGCCTTCGCCGTCTCTCGCAACTGTGTGCAACGCCGGGCAGTCGGCCATCAGTGCTCGACGGGCAGCGCCTGGGTTGGTAAGCCCCATGCCGCGCAGGAGACCTTTTTGAGTCGAGACATGACCGTTGCGATCGAGATGGGACACACCACGGCGGGCGCCCCAGCCAACCTCGATCTCGAGGAACTGCTGGCGACCCGCCTTCTGGTGCAGGGCAATTCCGGCTCCGGCAAGTCGCATCTCTTGCGCCGCCTCCTGGAGCAGAGCGCGCCCTGGGTGCAGCAGACAATCATCGATCCCGAAGGCGACTTCGTCTCGCTCGGCGAGCGCTACGGCCATCTGGTGATCGATGCCGAGGAGCATACCGAGCGCGGGCTGCAGGCGGCCGGCGAGCGGGCGCGCATCCACCGCGTCTCGACCGTGCTCAACCTCGAAGGGCTCGACGCGGAGAACCAGATGCGGCGCGCCGCCGCCTTTCTCGGCGGGTTGTTCGAGGTCGCCCGTGACCATTGGTACCCGATGCTGGTGGTGGTGGACGAGGCGCAACTGTTCGCGCCGGCGGTGGCCGGCGAGGTTTCCGACGAGGCGCGCAAGCTTTCGCTCGGCGCCATGACCAATCTGATGTGCCGCGGCCGCAAGCGCGGGCTGGCCGGCATCATCGCCACGCAGCGTCTGGCCAAGCTCGCCAAGAATGTCGCCGCCGAGGCGTCGAATTTCCTCATGGGCCGGACTTTCCTCGACATCGACATGGCGCGCGCCGCCGATCTGCTCGGCATGGAGCGGCGCCAGGCGGAAGCCTTTCGCGATCTGGAGCGCGGGCAGTTCATGGCGCTGGGGCCCGCGCTGTCGCGCCGTCCGCTCGGCCTGCGTATCGGGCCGACCGACACCAGCCCGCGCAACGGCACGCCGCGGCTGATGGCGATGCCGGAGGCAGCGCTTGAGGACGCCCGCGCGATCATCCTGGCGGCGCCGCCGCCCGAGACGGTGCGCGCGCCGCGCCGGGTGGCGTCGCCGGATCTGCTCGACCAGCTGATGGCGGCGAAGTCGGCGGCGCTCGAAATCCGCCCCGAACCGCCGGAGCCGCAGATCAGCGCCGAGGATCTGGCCGATCGGCGCGAACGGGTCGACCGCGTGCTGCGCGCCATTCTCGCGCAACCCGACGCGGGTTTCCGCGTCATCGGGGTGCTCTACCAGGAATTCGTGGTACGCTGCCGTATCGAGGGCCTCGCCTCGGTGGTGCCGGATCTGCCGGAGTTCCGCCGCATGCTGACGCGCGCGCGCGCCGGCCTCGGCTCCGAGACGACGCAGGATGACGCGTGGCGGGACGTTTCCGTCCGCGCCTCGCTGCTGCCCGACGACATGCAGGGTGTGTTCATGATGATCGCGCGTGCCGCCAAGGAGGGCTGGCCGTGCCCGAGCGACGCCGCGATCGCGCGCGCCTATGGCTCGCACTCGCTGCGCCGCGCCCGGCGCCTCCTGACCTATATCGAGGAGCAAGGCCTCATCGTCTGCCAGATCGACGGCACGGGAAAGCGCACCGTGACACTGGTCGAACTCGCCTGGGCCACGGCGCCGGGCGATCCCAATGCCGAGGAGGCGGAGCAGGGGAGCCTGGCGCTATAGGGGAAGCCATGACGCGTCAACTCCTGAGGCAGCGTGGTCGCTCATCCGGTTTTGGCGAGGGTGGTCGACAAATACTGGTCAGCCTGCGGCCGCAATGCCGGCGTGATGGCTGCCCAATTGCCACAGGGGCAGGGGAAAGCGCCCGTGCTGCACTTCGATGAGGCGGAAGCCGGCGGCGCCGATCAGGCGCAACGGATCGCGGTTGAGGTGGCAGCCGCCGGCGATCGATCCCCACAGCCGGTTCAGGCGCTCCTGCCACCGGCGGCAACGCGGCCCCTCGGCCTGGCCGTGCTCGATGAAGATCAGTCGCCCCGTCGGCTTCAGGATGCGCCGGATTTCGCCGAGCGCCGCCTCTGGGTCCGGAATGGTGCAGAAAGCATAGGTGACGACGACCGTGTCGGCGAGGCCATCGGCCAGTGGCAGGCTTTCGCCGCTCGCCCGCAGGCACTCGACCCGGAATGGCAAGCCACGGCTCCTGGGTCCGGCAAGGCCGAGCATCGTGCCGTCGGGATCGACGCCGATCAGCCATTCCACTTTGGCGGGGTCGTAATAGGGAAGGTTGAGGCCGGACCCGAAGCCAACCTCGACGACGACGCCTTGCGCCCGCGGGATGACGCGCTTGCGCATATGCGAAAAGGCGCCGGCCGAACAGCCGGCGTGGACGAAGTAAGGGGCGACGCAGCGCGCGTACCAGGAAAGGCAGGTCTGGCACATGGTTCAGCCTCCATGCCCGGCGGCAGGGGCGCCGGCTAGCGGTTCTGACTTGCGATGGCTTGATGTATTGACCGGTGACATTTCTCGCTCCAAGGGAGTTGATCGGGCCGGATCGGCTCGAAACCGGGGATAGAAGGCCGGCGTCCCCTCAACGTCCTCTGAAAACCCTTGCCCGGCCGCGTGCGGATCGATGGAGCTGATACAACTCAGACTTCTGGGTTTTCCGGAGTTCCGGCTGAACGGGCGGCCGATAGAGCTTGCCTTGCGCAAGGCGGCGGCGCTGGTCATCTACCTCGCCGAGGCCGGCGGGCCGGTGGCGCGCGACGTCGCCGCCACGCTGCTATGGCCCGAGGCCGACGCGGAAGCCGCCCGCGCCCGCCTGCGGCGCACGCTCTACAAGATCCGCGTCGCGTTCGGCGAGGAAGTCATATCCGCCAGCGCGGCATCGCTGAGCCTGCGCCCGGCGCTGTCGGTCGAGGCCGACTCCCGGGCTTTCGACCACGCCTGCGACGCCGGGCTTCTCGACGATGCCGCCGACCTCTACACCGGCGACTATCTCGCCGGTTTCTCGCTGCCGGATTGTCCCGAATTCGAGGAATGGGTTTTCTTTCGCCGCGAGGCCTTGCGCAGCCGGCTGGTGCAGGCGCTGGAGCGGCTGGTCGAAGCCAAGATCGCCGGGGGCGAACCGCGCGGCGCTGTAGTCCACGCGACGCGGCTTGCCGCCCTCGACCCCTTGAGCGAAAGCGCGCACCGCCACCTGATCCGCGCCCATCTGGCGGCGGGCGACAGGGCGGCGGCCGAGCGCCAGGGCGAAACCTGCATGCGGCTGCTGCGCGACGAACTCGGCGTGGCGCCGGACCCGGCCACGCTCGCCCTGCTGCGCGCGCCGACGCCCGACCCCGAACTGGAGATGCCCAGGACCTGCTATGTCGAGGTGGACGGCATCCATATCGCCTACCAGACCGTCGGCAACGGCCCGGCCGATATCGTGCTGGTGCCGGGCTTCATCTCGCATGTCGAGCGCATCTGGGAGGACAGGAGCTGCCGCGCCTGGCTCAGCGCGGTGTCGCGGCTCGGCCGCCTGATCCTGTTCGACCGGCGCGGCATGGGCCTGTCCGACCGCGTCGGCGCCCGCCCGACCGTCGAGGCGACGGCGCGCGACATTCTGGCGGTGATGAACGCGGCCGGCAGCCGCAAAGCCTTGCTGGTCGGCGCCTCGGAGGGCGGCCCGGGCTGCATCCGCTTCGCCGTCGACCACCCCGACCGGCTGACCGGCCTGGTTCTGTGGGGCTCGCTCGCCAAGGGCAGCCACGCGCCCGACTACCCCTTCGCGCTGACATCGGCGCAATACGATCTGTGGCAGGGGCGCCTGCTCGCGGGCTGGGGCGGCCCGGCGGAAATCGAGACCTTCGCGCCGAGTGTTGCCCAGGATCGCCAGGCGCGCGCCTGGTGGGCCGGCCTGCTCAGGGCCGCCTCCAGCCCCGGCGCGGTGGCGGGCCTGCTGCAGGCGCTGCGCGATGCCGATGTGCGGCCGCTGCTGTCAAAAGTCTCGGCCAGGACGCTGGTGCTGCACCGCACCGGCGACCACGCCGTGCGCATCGAGGCCGGGCGATACCTGGCGGCGCGGATCGCGGGAGCCCGGTTTGTCGAGGTGGAGGGGGAGGATCACTGGTTCTGGGTGGGGGAGCAGCGGCAACTGCTGGAGACGATCGCGGCGATGGCGGGCGCACGGTGAGGGCAGGCCCGCTTCCGCGCGCGTCGGCCATATCAGGCATTGGTCGGGGCCGCGCTTGCGAGGCCGGCCGCCGCGACGTCAATTACACGTCGTCGCGGTCCTCAGTGCCTGCGCACGGGAAGGCTCGGGCAAGGCCGCGATCCGCCGAACGGACGCATAGAACCTTGGATAGTCGCCGGAGCACAAATCATGCAGGCGAAGGAACGCCGGGACCTGTTCGCCGTAGACGGACGTCGCGGCGAGCTTTGCGTTGTTGATGGGGCTGTTGAACCAGGCGTCGTATCCGCGGTATCCGGCCCAGCGCCCGTCACGCATTTGCCGGTAGCGCACCCGCAGCCTGTCGATCACGGCTGTCTTGGCGGCAGCCATCTGTTGCGGGGCGCGGGGACTTCCGTAGACCTGCCGCAACTCGTCGCGCGTTTGCGCGATGAGTCCGAGAAAATCCGCACTGCGCTTGCGGCCGGCTTCGTAGCGGCGCAATCCGGCGCGATTGCCGGTGACCCGCAGCCATTTCCTCACGCCGCTGGTTTCGACGGCGACCGCGAAAGCCTCGTTGAACGCGGAGTCGTTGTTCACATAGATTTTCTGATGCGCCAGCTCATGGAAGATAAGGCCCGCAATATAGGTGTCGTCCTGACGCAGCATGGTGCTGAGCAGCGGGTCGCTGAACCAGCCCAGCGTGGAATAGGCGGTGATGCCCGAGACGTAGACGTCCAGCCCCTTCCGCTGCAGGTCGCCGGCGCTTTCAGCCGCTGATTTCGGGGAAAAGTAACCCCGGTACGGAACGCAGCCGAAGACCGGAAAGCACCATGTTATGGGTGTGAGCGAGAATTGCGGCGCGGCAAAAACCGCAAAGGTCACATTGTCCCGGCCGATGTCGACATAGCTTCGATAGCTGCTGTTGTCGGGCAGCGCCAGCTCATCCGTGGCAAAGCGACGTATGGCGCTCGCCGACGTCAACTTCGCGCGCAATGCCTCCGGCGTCGAGGGGTCGTGGATGAGCCTTCCGACATTCTTGCGCGCCGCCATGATCCGCGCATGGCCTTCCAGCGACTGCGCGTAGTAGGAAACGCTGGTGCACCCGGCCACCCCGGAGACCATGGCCACAGCGGCAAGCAATCGAAAAAAGCGCTTCACAGCTTGCCCTGCTCATCTCCCCATGGAGCGATTGCCCCATTTGCCCTAGTGTCTCAAACAGGCGCACCGGTTTTCGTCAAGAGCTGGGGGGCAGGCGGCCTCGGTTGCGCCAGGGAATGAACCGGATATAGGCGCCCCTTATCCCTTGCTTCCGGTCGGTCGCCTTGGCCATGCCGCGAAATAGCTGTACGCAGGGATCAGAAGCCGAACAAACCATTCGGAAGCCGGGACGGACGCCAAATGGCCCGAATCAAGATTGTCCATACGACCGAGTACACCTACCGCAATCCGGTCGGCCTCCTGCGTCACCGGCTGATGGTGCGGCCCGACGACAGCCACGATTTGAGACTGCATCAGGCCGATCTGAGGATTGAGCCGGAGCCAGCCTCCATCCACTGGAAGCACGACACATTCGACAATTCCATCTGTTTCGTCGAATGGCCCGAAACGCTCAGGACCAAGCGCCTGAGCATCGTCTCGACGCTGGATTTGACGCATCATCCCGAAGGCCCGCCGCTGCCGCAATACAGCCTTGAGCCCGCGGCCGAGAAATTCCCGCTCTCCTACGACCAGAGCGAAACCGCTGATCTGGGGCGTCTGGCCGAACTGCAAATGCCGGACGCGGACCGCAAGGTCGAGGCCTGGGCGCGACGCGCGGTCGCCGAGGCCGGCGGCACGGACACGTTGAAGGTGTTGGAGGCGATGACTCGCGCCATCCAGCGGCAGTTCCGCTACGGCGCCCGCCATGAGGAAGGCACGCAGACAGCCGCCCAGACAATCGAGCTCGGCACCGGTACCTGCCGCGACTTCGCTGTCCTGATGATGGAGGCGCTGCGAAGCTTCGGCCTGGCCACCCGCTTCGTCACCGGGTACCTCTACGACGACACCTCCGGCACGACGCGCGGAGGCGGCAGTACGCACGCCTGGTGCGGTGTCTATCTTCCGGGCGCCGGCTGGGTCGAGTACGACCCGACCAACGGGCTGGTCGCGGGCGCCAACCTGATCCGCGTGGGGGTGACCCGCGAAGCCTCGCAGGCCCTTCCAATCTCGGGAGGCTTTGTCGGCAGCGCCGCAGATCCGACTGGCATGCATGTCGACGTATCGGTCTCCGCGGTTCCGATACGCTGAAGCATCTGTCCTTGAAGGCAGTCTTCCCCTGGTGTCGGTGCAAAGCCTTGCTGGTGGGAATCCCGACTCTCGGATAGCCTTCGACCGACCGAACGCCTTCCATTCCGCCGCCGACCGCCAACAACGAGCCAAGATGCCTTCAATTGAGGAAATCGCCCGCGCGGGTTGGCTGCCATTGAACGGGGATGCAAAATGAATGCAGAACTCGGGCTTGTCCTCGCTCTACTGGTCTCCGCGATTGTCATGTTCGCGGTCAACAAGCCAAGGCTGGACGCCGTCGCGCTTATCATGCTGGTGGCGCTGCCTTTTACCGGCGTGCTGTCGATGGGAGAGGCGCTGGCGGGCTTCAGCGATCCGAACATCGTCCTCATCGCGGCCCTTTTTGTCATCGGCGACGGATTGGTGCGCACGGGTGTCGCTCAGCAGCTCGGCGACTGGCTCATTGCAACAGCGGGCTCAAGCGAGCTCCGGCTGACCGTGCTCCTCATGCTGGTCGTCTGCTCGCTCGGGGCGACGATGAGTTCGACGGCGGTAACCGCGATTTTCATTCCCGTCGTCCTGCGTATTTCGCAAAGCACCGGCATTGGCCCGGGACGGCTGATGATGCCGCTCAGCTTCGCTGCCCTCATCAGCGGCATGATGACCCTCGTGGCCACCGCGCCCAACCTTGTCGTCAACAGCGAGCTCGAGCGGCACGGTGTGCCAGGCTTCGGCTTCTTCAGTTTCACGCCGTTCGGCCTTCCGGTTCTTGGTCTTGCGATCGTGTACATGATCTTTGCCCGACGCTGGCTGCCTGGCGAAAACGAGCCGAAAGCATCCCAACAGGCGACGTTCGGGGCCTGGGTGGACGAATACAAGCTCGCTCATCGAGAGCGGCGGGTGAAGATTTCAGACCGCTCTCCCCTGGTCGGACAGAATCTGGAGCAGTTGGACCTGCCAAGCACATCGGGCGCCAACATCCTGGCGATCGAGCGCAGTCACAAGTTCCGAAAGGAAATTCTCAGGCCCACCGTCAACACGGAGTTGCAGGCCGGCGACATTCTCCTGATCGACCTGACGGCTCCCGGCGGTCAATTCGACGAGCTCCGGGCGCGGATGGCCCTGGAAGACCTGCCATTGAGCGGCGGCTATTTCGCGGATCGATCACAAGAGATCGGCATGGCGGAGACCATCGTGCCGCCGACGTCGGAACTCATCGGCAAGACGGTGGTGGAGGCCGAGCTGCGGACCCGGTTCGGGTTGACGGCCGTCGGCCTGAACCGCGGCGACGGCCCGCACACGGACAATCTCCTGGCCGAGAGACTCAGGACCGGTGATACGTTGCTGGTGATCGGATCCTGGAAGGAAATCGAGCGGTATCGGACCGATACGAAGGATCTGGTCGTCATCAAATTGCCCGTCGAGATCGAGGAACGGCTTCCGGTCCCCGGAAAGTCATTGCACGCGGTGATTTGTCTGCTTTTCGTCATCGGCCTGATGGTCAGCGGCATCGTGCCGAATGTGCAGGCGGCGCTCATCGGCTGCCTGCTCATGGGCGTGCTCGGCTGCGTCGACTTCGCGAGCGCCTATCGATCGATCGACTGGAAGACGATCATCCTGATCGTCGGCATGCTGCCGTTTTCCGTCGCCCTGGAGCGAACCGGCGGCGTCGACCTGGCGGCGGAAGGCCTGAAGACGCTCACCGCCGGGGCGGGAAACAGCATTGTCCTTGCCATGCTCTTCGCCATCACGGCCGCCCTGGGCATGTTTATCTCGAACACGGCAACCGCGGTGCTGATGGCTCCGGTCGCCCTTGCCGTGGCCCACGAATTGGGTGTGTCCCCCTATCCATTCGCCATGACCGTCGCGCTGGCGGCCTCGACAGCCTTCATGACGCCGGTTTCCTCGCCCGTGAATACGCTGGTGGTCGCGCCGGGACGCTACTCGTTCGGGGATTTCGTCCGCATCGGCGTTCCCTTCTCCTTCATCGTCCTGATCGTGAGCGTGATCCTGGTCCCGTTGCTGCTGCCTTTTTGAGGTGGAGCGGGGCAGAATCTGGAAGCGGGTTCGTGAGGGATGCCGCCGGCAGCCGGCGCGCTGCTGGTCGGCGCCTTAGAGGGGCCGGACTGCATCCGCTTTGCCGTCGACCACTCCGACCGGCTGAGCGGCCTCGTTCTGTGGGGTTCCTGCTCGCCGACTGGGGCGCCCCGGCCGAAATCGAAACCTTCGCGCTAGAGCGGTTCAGCGTTCACGGAATCGCAGAACCGCTCTAACTATTTGTTTTTACGCAATTCCGGACGGAAAACCGTTACACACTTTTCCTGGAATTGCTCTAGGCGTCGCCTCCTACCGCCAGCGCGCGCCTGGTGGGCCGGCCTGCTTAGAGCCGCCTCCAGCCCGGCGCGGTCGTCGGCCTGCTGCAAGCGCTGCGCGACGCCGATGTGCGGCCGTTGCTGTCAAAGTCTCGGCCAAGACGCTGGTGCTCCACCGCAAGGGTGACCGGGCGGTGAGGGCTGAGGCCGGGCGGTATCTGGCGGCAAGGATAGCAGGGGCGCGGTTTGTCGAGGTGGAGGGGGAGGATCACTGGTTCTGGGTGGGGGAGCAGCGGGGGGCTGGATTGGGCGGATGGTGCGGGGTGGTTGAGAGGCGGGGCGAAGTTGGCCATCAGCCGATGCTTGCTTAACAGCAAGAAGCAAGCCCAGGGTCGGACTTAAATAAGGGTGTTGTGGGCCGAGGCGTCGCGCGCCCACGCTAATTCAAGGTCCGCTTTGCGCCTCATGTAAGCCGTTGAAGTCAGCTTTTCCATTTTCCGCAAGCGGTCATTGAGTGCGATTGCTGGAGTCGGACTTTGGACGAAGATGATTGTCGGAGACAACTCGGATTTACCTATCCCGTCGCTTTTGGCGCGGCAAAATAAGCTACCACCAGCGTCAGTACGGTCAGAATCCCGGCAACGACGCTGGCCGCTGTAATGCCACCAGCGTAGAGGGCGGCTGTGCCTGCCCAGCCGACCGACGAAAACCCTTCGGCGAATGTAGCGATCCGCGAGGAGGTCTGGCGACGATGAAATTGGGCACGCCGCGCCTGCGCGCGGAACCAAAGCTGGATCATCGTCGCCGAGATCGCGGCCAGTGCCGAGCCGGCTGCCAGAACCAGCGCGTGTCGCGTCGAAACCAATGCGAAAGCCAGGACGAATGGGGCGACGACGACTATGATTGCGCGCAAAACCGCCTCGACCTTTGCGCGTATGATGCTTGTCGCGGTGACCGGCGCGGTTGCCACCAGATCGGGTGCATCCTCACCGGAAATGGCAAGCCAGGCCAGGCCGCCGGCCAACTGCCCGGATGCCATCACCAGCACGGGGATGATCAGAACCAGAGCGTCCGTGCCGTGGCCATAACTCTTCCACAGCAATATCGCGGGTGGCAGCATGTAAAGCAGTTGCATCAGGCTTTGCGATATGAGCCAAGGATCGCGAAGCAACAATGTCCATTCCTTTGAACGCAAGGCGTGTCCCGGCGACGTCAGACGAAACGACGCTGCCTTGCCTTGGCGGATCAAACCGCTTTCGCCAATGTTGGCGGTGAGCGCCGTGTAGCGCACGAAACGCCATGAGAAAACTGCAATAGCGGCGGCGGCCAAAGCCACCGCACAGCCAAGCACCCAGGCCAGCCTCACGCCGTCGCCAAGCACGGCCCGCGCCGGCCACCACACCAGGCTGTCCTCGGGCGGCGAAAGCGCGATTACCCACTCGTCCCGCAAGACCGCCAGTTGCGAGAGCGTGTCGGTCGTGAAGATAGCGATGACCTGCAGAGATATGACGAACAGCGCGCCGACGATTGCGGCCACAAACTGGGCGGCAAATCGCGTGCGCCGTGGGCCGACGACGTTGAATAAAAACGCCGTTAGCGTGATGGCCAAAGTAGCTGCAACGCACCCCGTCGCGAACACCACGCCATAGGCGGCCAGCCATTGAGCTCCGTGGCGCCAAGCCAAGACGTTGATGAAAGGCGATGCGATCAGCATCGCCATTGTGGCGATCGAAATCGCGATCATCGTCAGGCGCACGACAAAGACCCGCCGCAGCGCCACCGGGGATGAATGCAGCAATTCCAGATCGGCGCGGGCATACAGCACACGGGTCGCCGCCTCCATCGCCTGCGAGGTCATCAGGAAGAAATAGAGCAGAACACCGCTGGTCAGCAGTAGATAGTTGGCGCGCGAAACGGGAAAATCGGCGGCGGTGAAACGTCCAATCACAAATAGAGCAAAGGCATGCGCGAGCAGCACGCCGACTATCAAGAGTATGCCTAACCCGCGCGAACGCCCCTTCTTGCCTGCAGTGAAGAGATAAAACCAGTCGCGCCACGAGAGGCGCAATTCATGTGCCGCTAGCCAACCGATCGTTGCGGGATGGGCGCTCATGCCGCTTCGGCCACCAGAGCCAGGAAGGTATCTTCTAGGGTTCCCACCCCATGGCCGGCCTGCCGCCGCAGTTGCTCGAAAGTGCCCTCGGCGATCAGCCTACCCTTGGCAATGACTCCGATGCGCTCAGCCATGCGTTCGGCCACTTCCAGAATGTGCGTCGTCATTATGACCGTTGCGCCGGCATCGACGCGTTCGCGCAACACCCGCTTGACCTGACGCGCCGAGCCGGCATCAAGGCCGGTCAGCGGCTCGTCGAGGATGATGATTTCCGGGTCATGGACCAATGCTCCGGCCAACGCCACCTTCTGTCGCATGCCTTTCGAAAAGCCGCTGCAATGCGTGTGTGCATACGGCGTCAAGTCCAGCAGATCGAACAGCTGCCTTGCCCGTTCCTGTGCCGTGCTTGCCTTGACGCTCCACAGACCGGCGACGAATTCGAGATATTCGAATGGCGTGAGCTTGTCGTAGATCATCGGTTCGTCCGATATCCAGGCAATGATGCGTTTGGCTTCGATGGGGCTTCGGAGCGCGTCGCGACCTGCAATGGTGATCGTTCCCGCATCCGGTTGCAGCAGCCCCGCTACCATGCGCAGCGTCGTTGTCTTTCCGGCGCCATTTGGGCCAAGAAGGCCGTAAAACTCTCCCGCCCTGACGGTCAGGTCGAGGCCAGCCACCGCAGGCTTGTCGAAGCTTTTGTAGAGCCCACGAATTTCAAGCGCGTTCGCAGTCGTCGTCTCAGCGGCCATGGCGATCTCCAATGGATGGAGTTGGTAGCCCGGCAACGGTTTCCTAGGGGTGAAGGCCGCACCTGCACGTGAGCCACCGTGTCCCATTGGTTAACGAACGGTAATCCGACCCCGCGCACGCCAGGGGCGGTCACAGCCCCAGTGCCGCAGCGACCCGTTCCTGGAAATACTGCACTCCCCGCTCATGCCGCCCCGAGAGCGGGCCGGAGCTATAGGCCCCCGCGGCATAGTTGCGATGCGTATCGGCGCAGATGGTATAGTCCTCGCGTACCACGGCCAGGGTGCCTTGCACGGATTTCGCCCTGCTCTCGGATGCTTCTGCAGAGGTGTCGGCAAAGAAGAAATGGTAGTGCTGGTCCGTGTGATGCGGTGAGGTCGGGTTGATCCGGCTAACGTTCATGCCGCCGTCGAAAAGCGACAGCGTCCAGTTCGGCCACATCCAAAGCCATTTGCCGCGATAGAACAGACCGTCTTTCGGCGGTGCGGTCATCCGGACATAACCGGGATGGGCGGTGGTCTGGAAAGCTTCGAAGTCGATGGCAGCGTAGAACGAGGGATGCGTGCCAGGGATGTGGTAGCCTTCGACGAAATTGTCGGTGTAGATCTTCCAGTTCGCCGCAAAGCTGACAGTGGCCTGATCGGTGGCGGCATAGGTTTCCAACGGCTCATCCGCCAGTTCGGCGGGCAGAGAGCCAAGTTGATCCAGAAGACTTTCCTTCGGGTCCAGTGCCGCGAAGAGCAGCCCGCGCCATTCGGACAACTGCACCGTCTCCAGCGGCCAGTCTTCGGCGATGATCGCGGGATCCTTGCCATACCATGGGGCCTGCACCAGCCGTCCGGTGTCGGCAAAGGACCATTTGTGATAGGGACAAACGATCAGCCCACATTTGCCCGCGCCATCGGCCAGAAGTTTCGCCCCCCGGTGGCGGCAGACGTTCTTAAATCCGCGCAAGGTCCCGTCCCGGCCCCGGATGGCGAAGACCGGCGTGCCGGCGATGTCGATGGCAAGATATTGACCTGATGTCGCGACCGAGGCGGCAGGCCCCATGAACTGCCAGGTGCGCGCGAAGATGTCGCGCCGTTCCTGCTGCCAGATATCATCGCGGACATAAAGCGAAGGGTCCAGGTTCAGGTATTGCACGGGCGGAGCGTCGAGTGGCAGGTGGTCGGGCCGCAAGGTGTCTGGCGTCATAGGTTAACCTCAAGTTGCGGCAATCCTGTCGTAAGCGGGGCGACATCGCAAGGGAATTGGCTCTGCCGCGCACAGCCTGTAAGCCGGCGTGCAATTTTGCTCTAACGCAGATTTGCTGGAGTTGCGGTTCATTTCCAATTCGCCGACCTAGTTGTCGACCGCGATCAACACGTCGTCTGCCTTAACCGCAGCACAGGTTCCAGACCGACCTCGAGCCCAGTTCGTCGTCCGCCTGATGAACTGCCGGTATCACAATGGTGCGGTTCGCTCGCGAACGACGAGGATGGGGTCGTCAACTGACGAGGCAAACTTTGCCCGATGACTGTGAGCTCGAACGGCAGCTTACCGACGAGCGCTTCCTAGAAGCAGACCGTCAGGATACGGCCCAAAGTGAGCCGTTCCCCTACCTTTCCTCCACAATCCGCAAATAAGCCGCCGTCACGAACAGCACGATCAGCCCGAACAGAATTCGCCTTGCCCCCTCCGGCATCTGCAAAATCGTCAGCAGCGTCGTCAGCACGGTCAGGATCAGGGCGCCGATGATGGTGCCGGTGTAGCCGCCGCGGCCGCCGAAGATGGAGGTGCCGCCGATGACGGCGGCGGCGACCGAGGGTAGGACCAGGGGTTCGGCGAGCGAGAGCGACGGAGCCTTGATCAGGCCGATATAGAGCAGGCCGGTGATGCCGGCGAGCACGCTGGATGTGATGTAGAGCGCGGTGATGACCTGCCAGTATTGCACGCCCGACAGGCGGGTCGCGCGCTCATTGTCGCCGACGGCGTAGAGCAGGCGGCCGAAGCCGGTGCGGGCCAGCGTGAAGACGATCAGGGTCGCCAGCGGCACGTAGAGCAGAAGCGCGTTGGGGAAGCTGAAACCGATGCCGGCGTCGGTCAACCACTGGCGCGCCGCCTCCGAAGGCACCCATGCGTCCGGCAGGCGGGTGACGCCTGTGCCGAGCCAGGCCAGGAAGTCGGGGATCTTGGCGCCCGACGCGATCACCGTGCGCTGGTAGACCTGCAGGCAGCCGGTGCCGATCAGGCTGGTGCCCAGCGTCATGATCAGCGGGTGGACGCGGAAGACGCCGACGCCGATGCCGTTGACGAGGCCGATCAGCACCGCCGGCATCATCGCCAGCAGGAAGGCGATGGTCGGGTCCTGGTTGACGATTTGCGTCGCCATGATGAAGGCGCTCATCGTCGCCACCGTGCCGACCGAGAGATCAATGCCGCCGGTCAGCATGGTCATGGTCTGGCAGCCGGCCAGGATCGCCAGCGGAATGGCGAACTTGATGGTGTTGGCGATCCAGCGCTCGTTGACGATGCCGGGGCGCAGGATCTGCAGGATCACCACCAGGATGACGAGCAGGATGATCAGCGGCACCAGCGGCCGGTCGGCCATGAAGCGCTTCAGGCGGCGGCCGAAGGGGACGGTTTGGGGAACAGTCGCGGCGTTGCTCATTGTTGCCGGCTCCGCATGGTGATGAACGCTCCGAACATCACCACGGCGACCATGATCAGGCCTTCGATGATGGCGGTGACGTTGGGGTCGATGGCGAGCAAGGTGAGATCCGTGCGCACCAGGCGCAGCACGAAGACGGCGATGATCGGGCCGAGCAGGCCGCCCTTGCCGCCGCCGAGCGCCACGCCGCCCAGCACCACGGCGGCGACGCTGGCCAGGAGATAGGGGCCGGGGATGGGCGCGCCGATGCCGGTGCTCATGGTCAGCGCCAGCCCGCCAAAGGCGGCGAACAGGCCCGACAGCGCATAGGCGATGATGCGGGTGCGCTTGACCGGTACGCCTGAGCGGAACGCGGCCAGCTCGCTGGAGCCGATGGCGTAGATGGAGAGGCCAAGGCGCGAGCGCCGCAGCGGTATCCAGATGATGGCGAGGCAGACGATGAGCACCAGCAGCGCCTTGGGCAGCCAGGCGTCGATGGCGTCGGGCAGGCCCGGTATCGGCACGGTGCCGGAGATCAGCGCCTTCAGCCATTCGGCCGCGGCACCGCCCGGCGCGTCGAGCACCAGAAGGGCCGCGCCCTGCAGCACGAACAGCATGGCGAGCGTGACGACGATGTCGGGCACGCGGGTGACGACGATCAGGACGCCGTTGAGCGCGCCGAGGACAAAACCCATGGCCAGCACGAAAGGCACGACGAACAGCGCGTATTCTTCCGACGCACCCGCCATCATCGAGGCGGCGGTGACGCTGGTCAGCGCCATCATGGCGGCGACGGAGAGGTCGATGCCGCCAGCGATGACCACCACCGTCTGCGCGGCGACGGCGAAAGCGTAGGGCAGCACGGCCCGCGCCAGCGAGCCGAAATCGCCGCTGCCATAGCCGGGCTGGATGATCTTGGTGGCAATGAACAGGACGACGAGGAGGGCGAACAGGCCGATGACCCAGCCCTGGCGGCGCAGGAAATGGTTCATGGCTTTGCCTCCGGCGCATCGGAGGCGTTGGCAGTGGGGGCCGCCAGGATGCCGACATCGGCCTTGGCGCCGCGCGGCAGGCCGTAGGCGGCGCGCATCAGCGCCGGCTCGTCGGCCTCCTCGACCGGGAAGATGTCGACCAGGCGGCCGCCGAAGATGACGATGACGCGGTCGCAGACGCGCTGCACCTCTTCGAGTTCGGAGGTGTAGAACAGCACCGACTTGCCGTGGCCGGCAAGCTCGCGCAGCAGCTTGTAGATCTCCTGCTTGGTGCCGACATCGATGCCGCGCGTCGGGTCGAAGCACAGGATGGTGCGGGCGTCCGCCGCGATCCAGCGGGCAATGGTCACCTTCTGCTGGTTGCCGCCCGACAGGCGCTGCACCTCGCCTTGCGCGCGGGTGTCGATCTGCAGCCGCTCGATGGCGCTGAGCACCTTCGCGCGCTCGCGGCGCATGGGAATGGGCCCCCAGTTGCGCAGCGCGGCGCTGAAGGGCAGCGCGATGTTTTCACGCACCGAACGCTGCATGGCGAGCGCCTCGGAACGGTCGCCCGGCACATAGGCGATGCCCGATCGGATGGCGTCGATCGGATGCGAAAATTTCACCGGGTGGCCATCGACCTCGATCGTGCCGCCGGAAGGCCGGATCGAGCCGGCAAGGGCGGAAAACAATTCATCCTGGCCCTGGCCTTCCAAAGCCACCACGCCGGCGACCTCGCCATCCCCGAGATCGAAGGAGACGTCGTTGAGCTTGGTGCCGACGCGCAGGTTTTTCACGGCAATGCGCGGCCGGGCAGGGGCGGGCGCGGCCTTCTCGGCGGCACTGCGGGCGGCGACATGGGTCTTGACGATGCGGGTGCCGAGCATCAGCTCGACGATCTTTTCCTCGACGCCGGGCACGATGTCGACGACGCCGACGGTCTCGCCGTCGCGCAGCACGGTGGCGCGGTCGCAGAGCGCCGATATCTCGACGAAGCGGTGCGAGATGAAGATCACGGCGCGGCCGGCGTCGCCCTGGCGGCGCACCACTTCGAGCACCTTTTCGGCGAGGTTGGCGGGGAGTGCGGCCGTCATCTCGTCGAGCAGCAGCACATCGGGCTCGACGGCCAGCGCGCGGGCAAGGTCAAGCACGCGCAGCACGGCCAGCGGAATGTCGCGCGCGGTGTCGCGCAGGTCGAGGTCGGCTATGCCGAGCTCGCGCACCCAGGCGCGGAACGGCTCGACCGGCGTGCCGGTGAGCCGCAGATTGGACAGAACGTCGAGATCGGGGATCAGCGACGGCTCCTGGTAGACCGGCAGCAGCCCGGCGCGGCGGGCGGCGGCGGGCGAGCGTATGTCGCGCGCCTCGCCCCGGATCAGGATGCGCCCGGCATTGGCCGATATGGCGCCGGTCAGGATCTTCACCAGCGTCGACTTGCCGGCGCCATTGGCGCCCATCAGCGCATGCACCTCGCCCGGCAGCACGGAGAGCGACGCGTTGCGCAGTGCCGCGACCGCGCCGTAATTCTTGGCGACGCCTGACGCGTCGAGGAGGGGGCTGGTGGTCAAATCGCTGTCCGCATCAGAAATTCTCTTGCTGGCATTCTACGGCGCCCCCTCTGTCCGGCAGGAAAGAGAGGGGCGTCGCAGAGCGCCAATCTGAGTGGCGAGGATGGTAGTTCGCCGTCCTTGCCATGCAATTCAAAGCCCAGACTTACTCGCCCGGGCCCTTGCAGGCCACGATCTGGTCCTTGGTGTAGGTCGTCCAGTCCGGGATGGAGATCGAGACCGGCCATTCGGGGCTGAGCGACGGGTCGGCGGCGGCCTTCAGCTTGGCCTTGCCTTCGTCGGTGGCGTTGTCCCACAGCTGCGGGTCGACCAGCACGGTCTGCTGTGCCGGCTTCTTGCCGTCGAGGATCTGCAGGGCCAGCGTCACGCCCGCGCCGCCGATCGAACCGGGGTTGGTGACGGCAGCGCCGACGAGGCCCTTGACCGAGCTCAACTGGCCGACGAAGCCGGCATTGTCGGCGCCGACCACCGGCACCAAAGGCGCCTGCGATTCAACCAGCGCGTCGACGATGACGTTGTCGATGCCCGACGTCCAGACGCCGTTGAACGGCGTGCCGGTGGCGAGGAACGACAGCATCTGCTGCTTGGCCTGGTCCTGCTGCCAGCCGGTGAAGACTTCCTGCGCGACCTTCACGTCGGGGAATTCGGCCAGCGCCTTCTTGAAGCCTTTGTCACGATCGCTGTCGGCGGAAGCGCCGGCGGCGCCGCGCATGTAAAACACCTCGCCCTTGCCGCCCATCTGCTGGAACAGCCACTTGGCGCCGAGATAGGCATACTGCTCCTGGTTGTTGGAGATGATGTAGGCCGACGGTTCGGTGACCGCCTGGTCGACGGCGACGACGACGATGCCGGCCTTGGTGGCTTCTTCCAGGCCCGCCTTGATGCCGGCCGGATCGGCGGGGTTGACGACGATGGCGTCGACCTTAGCGCTGATCAGGTTGCGGATGTCTTCCAACTGGCCGGCGGCGTCGGTGTTGCGGTGCGCGATGTTGAGCTTGGCGACTTCGCCCGAAGCCAGCGCCTGCGCCTTCATGGCGCAGACCATCTCCTCGCGCCAGCCATTGCCCTGCACGGTGTTGGAAATGCCGATCGTGTATTTGCCGGCGGCCGACGAGACGCCCACCGAGGCCAGCAAGGCCGCGCCCGCAAGCAACGGAACCATGGTCAGGATTTTCTTCATTTCAGTACTCCTCCACATTGTTTTTCAGTTTCAGTTTCAACCTGTTGAAACACGCCGCTGACAAAGTGAGTCATGCGGCGCGCTCTCATTCATTTGACGAAGGGGCGCAGCACGTCGCGGGCGAGCAGGAAACCGCGCTTCACCTTGTCGTCGCTGCCTTCAAATCGCCTGTCCTCGTGTTCGATGATGATGGATCCATCATAACCGGCGCGGTAAAGGCCGGAGAAGAAGCCGCTCCAGTCGACATCGCCCAGCCCCGGCATGCGCGGCACCTGCCAGCCTATGCCGGCCGAAAGGATTCCGCGCTCGTACAAACCATCATGATCAATCATCAGGTCCTTGGCGTGGACATGCAGCATGTAGGGGCCGAACTCCCTGATGAAGCGGGCCTGGTCGATCATCTGCCAGACCAGGTGCGAGGGGTCGAAATTCATGCCGACATCGCCGCCCCAGGTCTCCAGGATGCGGCGCCAGACCTGCGGCGAATAGGCGATGTTATGCCCGCCCGGCCACTCGTCATGGCTGAAGATCATCGGGCAGTTCTCGAAGGCGAGTTTCACCCCGTGCCCGCGCGCATAGGCGACGATCTCGGGCCAGATATTCAGCGCGTCCTGCCAGTTGACGTCGACCGTCTTGGACGCATCGCCGCCGCAGAAGGTGTTGACGACCGGCACGCCCATAGTGGCGGCCAGCACGATCACCTTCTTCAGATGGCCGATGACCGCCTCGCGGTGCGCTGCATCCGGGTGCAGCGGGTTGGGATAGTAGCCGAGGCCCGAGACAGTGAGGTTCTTCTGCGCCAGCGAGGCAACGATTTCCTTGGCCTGCGCGGGGGAGGTGCCATCCGCATCGATGTGGCTGGTGCCGGCATAGCGGCGGGTCGCGCCGGATGTTTTCGGCCAGCAGGCGATTTCCAGCGCCTCGAAGCCGACAGAACTCGCCCAGCCGGCAACCTCGCCAAGCGGCGTCTGCGCGAACGGTGCCGTAAGCACACCAAGTTTCATCATGCCTCCCCTAAAGCCAATGCCTATAATGCCGATTGTTTGGATCGCTTCAACCTCGCGACCTCATCTTGTTCAAGACTGCGCCTGACAGCCGCCATCGGATCGTCCGAGAGCAGCTCGCCAAGCGCCGAGGTCACGGCCTCGCGGAACATGGCGCTCGCTGCGAGGCCAGGGTCGAAAATCGTGTCGATCGCGAGAATGGCGGAGGCCAGCGCCGGGACATCGCGCCCGGTCATGTCCGCGATCTCGGCGACCTTGCCGGCATAGGGGTCCGACACCGGCCAGCGTTTGCCGAAGCGGGCCGAGGCCTGGATGAGGTAAGCCATCCAGCCGGCGACCGGCACCGACAGAAGGCCGATGCCCTGGCCCATGGCAAGGCGGTCGCGGATCGGGTTGAGCAGGCGCTGCACGATCTTCTGCGAGCCGTCGGTGGCGATCTGGTGGTTGCGGTGGCGGATCGCCGTGTTCTTCAGCCGGCCAAGGCTTTGCTCGACGTAGGCCAGCGGCTCCATGCCGGGCACCGGCATCAGCGTCGGCAGCGTTTCCTCGACAAGCATGCGGTGCACGAAGACCGACAGCAGCGGGTCGGCGATGGCATCGAATGTGTGTTCAAGTCCGGCCAGCACGCCGAGGGTCGCAAGCGTCGTCTGGGCGCCGTTCAACACCCGCATCTTGAGATGCTCGAACGGCGTCACGTCTTCGACGAAGGTCGCGCCGGCGAGATCCCAGCGCGGCATGCGCCCGGCGAATTTCTTCTCGATCACCCATTGCCGGAACGGTTCGCCGACGGCAACGGCGGCATCGCGGTAGCCGAACCATTGCTCGACGCTGTCGATATCGTCCTGCGTCACCGCCGGTGCGATGCGGTCGACCATGGCCGAAGGGAAGGCGCCATTGGCCGCGATCCAGTCGGCCAGGCCATTGCCGCGCCGTTCGGCAAACGTGCGCACGACATTTTCGAGGATGACGCCGTTGGTCGGGATGTTGTCACAGGACAGCAGCGTCAGCTTCCGGCCATGCGTGGCCCGGCGCAATTCCAGCGCCCGCGTCAGTATGCCGGGCACGCTGCGCGGTGCTTGCGGGTTGGCGAGGTCGTGAACAATGTCAGGGTGGCCGAGATCCAGCGCGCCGCTGGACGGGATGTGGCAATAGCCTTTTTCCGTCACCGTCATCGTCACCAGTTCGATGTCGGGGGAGGCCAGCACATCGAGCGCCGGCGTGGCGCTATCCTGGCTGTCGACCACTTCGACGATGCTGCCGATGACGCGCGCCTCGACATGGCTGTTCTCGCGGATCAGCCTCGTATAGAGCCCGCCCTGCCGGCCGAGCGTGTCGGCAAGGTGAGGCGGGCGGATGTTGATGCCGACAATGCCCCAGCGGCCGAACTGGAGCGAGAGCAGATCATCCGTGTATTCGGCCTGGTGGCAACGGTGAAAGGCACCGACGCCGAGATGCGCCATGCCCGGGGCCAACGCAGCGCGGTCATAGGACGGTGTCTGGACAGCCGACGGAAGCCGGTCAAGCAAGGTCGGCCCAAGCGTTTCCGGCGATTTGGGAGCAGCGTTCACCGGTTCGCCCCGATCACCGACTGCTCCTGATCGATGACGGCGCCGGTCATCGGCCCGGCCGCGTCGGAAAGAAGGAAGACCGCGAGGCTGGCGATATCGCCTGGCTCGAGCAGCCTGCCGAAAGGCTGCGCGGCGCTGGCGGCGTCGAGCCAGCCGGGGCCATGGCCGAGCGTTTCGGACTGCATGATGCGTTCGGCCGGCGTGTCGGTCCAGCCGACATTGATGCCGTTGACGCGGATGCGGTCGAAACGGTGGGCGTTGGCGGCGTTCTTGGTCAGCGTCGCCAGAGCGCCCTTGGTGGCGGAATAGACGGCAAGCTCGGGCGAGCCGCAATGGGCGTTGATCGACAGGATGTTGACGATGGCGCCGCGCTCGCCGCGCTTCTTCATGTCGGCGATGGCCGCCTGCATCAGGAAGAAGGGCGCGCGCGCGTTGACGGCGAACAGCGAGGCCCAATCGTCGAGGCTGGCATCGAGGAAGGAGGCGCGGTCGGTCAGCCCCGCCGCGTTGACGAGACCGTCGATGCGGCCGAAGCGCTCGACGCAGGCCTGCGTCAAAAGGGCAGGAGCTGCCGGGTCTCCGAGGTCGGCGGCCACGAAGACAGTCGGCGTGCCCAGCCGCGAGAGCTCCGCCGCCACCGCATCGCCACGCGTCTTCTCGCGGCCGGTGACCAGCAGCCCGGCCGCGCCGGAGCGCGCCAGCGTCTCGGCGATGGCCCGGCCGATGCCTTGCGTCGACCCGGTGACCAATATCACCTTGCCGTCGAGCCTGATCTCCATTCCTCCTCCCGGAACAAAGTTTCTATTTTTTGAAATATGGAATGATAATTCCCGATAGTCAATTGTGCCAGCACCACCTCATGTGCCGCGCTTTGCCGCGACGCCTTGGACCAGTGCCATGCCGACCGCCAGCGACGCCGCCAGCGAGCGGAAGCCGGCGAAGTCGGATTCCACCACCTCCAGCCAGCTGTCCGACAGCCGTATCAGCGGGCTGAAGGTGCTGTCGGTGATGGTGACGATGCGGGCCTTGCGCTCATGCGCCACCGCGACGAGGTCGGGTGTGATCGAATTGTAAGGGCTGAAGGACACCGCCAGCACGGCATCGCGCGCACCAATGCAGCCGACCTGGTCGAGCGCGGTGGAGCCGACATTGTCGACCAGCACGTTGCGCACGCCCTGCTGGGAGAGCGTCAGCGACAGATAGGTGGTGACCGGGAAGGCGCGCTTGGAGCCGATGACATAGATCAGGTCGGCGGCCGCCAGCACCTCCACCATCTTCTCGAAACTCTCGACGTCGAAGCCCGCCTCGATGCGGCCAAGCGAGGCCTGCGAGGCGCCGACCATGCCATGCAGGAAATGCAGGAGAGCATTGGGTTCGGCCTCGGTCCGCTGCTCGCCGCGCCCGTCCGGCCATGACCCCTTGATGTGCTCCTTGAACAGGCCCTGGAAATCGGAAAAACCGGAATAGCCGAAGATCTGCGCGAAGCGCACCAGTGTCGATGGCTGCACGCCGGCCTGTGCCGCCACCTGGGCGATGGTGCCGAGCGCTACATCGCTCGGATGCTGCCACAGGAAGATCGCCACCTGGCGCAGGCGCTTGGGGAAATGTACCGTGCCGGATGACAGCACGGCGCGCAGTTCCTCATAGGTCTGCGGCTGGATATAGCCCAGTGCCGCCAGCGAGCGCCCGCGCTTACGTGTCGCCGCCTCGTCGCTGAGAGACCGTCCCGATGATTTGCCCGCCCCACTCATGATGTTCAGGCTAGCGCGGCACAATCGTATTACAATATGGAAATTGGAAATTGTGTTCGAAAGTGGTAGCCGAGCTTGAGGCTTGGCGCGTCGCCAATGATCTGCCCGGAGGAGAAAACATGGTCTACGCAACATCGGATGGGTCGGCGGGCAAGCGCCTGAGGGTCGGCATGGTCGGCGGCGGCCGCAATGCCTTTATCGGCGCGGTGCACCGGTTGGCGATGCGCCTCGACGACCAGATCGCGCTGGTGGCAGGCGCGCTGTCGTCCGACCCGGAGAACGCCGCCGCTTCGGCCGCCGAGATCGGCATCGCGCCGGAACGCAGCTATGCCGATTACCATGCCATGGCCAAGGCCGAAGCCGCGCGGCCTGACGGTATCGAGGCGGTGGTCATCGTCACGCCCAACCATCTGCACGCGCCGATCGCCACCGCCTTCCTCGAGGCCGGCATCGACGTCATCTGCGACAAGCCGCTGTCGACGACGCTCAGCGATGCCGAAGCGCTGGTGGCGCTGGCACGAGCAAGACAACGCCGCTTCGTCGTCACGCTCAACAACACCGGCTACGCCATGGTGCGGCAGGCGCGCGAGATGGTGATGGCGGGCGAGCTCGGCCGGATCGTGTCGGTGCATGGCGCCTATATCCAGGACTGGCTGACCAAGCCGATCGACGCCGAGGGCCAGAAGCAGGCGGAGTGGCGCACCGATCCGGCAAGGGCAGGGCAGTCGGCTGTGCTGGCCGATATCGGCGTGCATGCCTTCAACCTGGCGAGCTTCATCTCCGGCCGCGAGGCCGAGGCGGTCTCGGCCGACCTGTTCACCGCCGTGCCCGGGCGCCGGCTCGACGACAACGCGCATGTGCTGGTGCGCTGGACGGAGGGCGCGCGCGGCACGATCCTGGCCAGCCAGACCTCGCCTGGCCACTACAATGATCTCTCCGTGCGCATCTATGGCGACAAAGCCGGGCTCGAATGGTCGGGCGGGCGGCCGGAGGAACTGCGCTTTTCGCCCTATGGCGAGGAAACCCGCACGCTGGTGCGCGGCGGCCATGGATCGACGGCGGAAGCGCGGCGGGTGTCGCGCATGCCGGCGGCGCACCCGGAAGGCTATATCGAGGCCTTCGCCAATTTCTACCGCGACGCCGCCGACATTATCCGTGCGCATCGCTCCGGCGGCGTGGTCGATCCGGCGCGCGCGGCGCAGGTGCCCGATGTTGTCGATGGCGCGCGGGGTGTGAAGTTTGTCGCGGCGGCGGTGGAGTCGAACGCGGCGGGCGGGGCTTGGACGGCCGCAAGGTTTGGAGGATGACAGCGGATCTCTCGACAAGCGGGGAGATCACTCAATTCCCAGTTGCCTCGCCAGATCCTTTAACATCGGGCGTTGCCCCTGGACAATCTTGGCCTCGGCCTCGGGCAGGCCGAACCAGCCGGCCCTGTCGGCCTCCGGAAACTCTTTCATCGACCCGGACCGCGGCGGCCATTCCATCGTAAAGCTGTTGCTCTTGATGGTAGTCACATCGATCTCGGTATGCGCTTCGACCGACCAGGCGATGACGATCTTGCCGCCCGGTTGCTTGTAGTCGCCAAGGCGCGTGAAGGGGCCTTCGACCGTGATGCCGAGCTCTTCCCCGGTCTCGCGCTGCGCCGCCGCCAGTCCGTCCTCGTTCTCCTCGACGAGGCCTTTCGGGATCGACCAGGCGCCGTCGTCCTTCTTTGCCCAGAATGGGCCGCCGGGATGAACCAGAAGCACTTTGAGTTCGCCATTGCTTCGACGATAAATCAGCAGGCCCGCACTGCGTTTTGCCATGATAGCATGTCCGTTTGCCGTGCTGGTGCGAGTCGGCCGATTCCGCAGGGATCATGGGTGCCGAACTTGCACCGGGAAATTGCGACGCTATGTCAGATGCTTCTGCATTGCACCTCACCCGCGAGTTAGGCAATCTGATATCATCGTTTCTGGGGAGGCGTCGAAAATCGGATGGGACGTCCGGAATGCAACTGAGTCTGATCGGCTACTACAGCGACTTCGTGGTCTATCCCTTGGTAATCGCCCTCCTGGGGGTGGCAGGGCTGATCGAGGCCGGCGAAGAGAGCGCGCCGGAATGGATCGGCACGGTGCTGATCTGTCTCGTTCTGTGGACCTTGATCGAATACGTCCTGCACCGCTTCGTCCTGCATCACGTTCCCTACATCAGGGATCTGCACGACCGTCATCATGTCGAGGAGCGCAGTCCGGTCGGCACGCCGACCTGGCTGAGCCTCGGCGTGCATGCGTTGATCGCACTGCCCGTCTGGCTGATCTCGGATTTCGCGACCGCCAGCGCGGTCGGCTGCGGGCTGATGCTGGGTTATCTCTGGTACATCAGTGTTCACCACATGATCCACCACTGGCATCCCGCCCATCCCAGCTATCTCTACACGCTCAAGCGCCGCCACGCGGTGCACCACCATATCGACGACAACGCCAATTTCGGCGTGACGTCGCTGTTGTGGGATCGGGTTTTCGGCACGGCGCGGCTTTAAGGCGGCAGTAGGCAGTGGTTCAGCGCCGCTTGCCGCGGCCGGCGGGGGACTTGGCTCCGCGCGGCCCGCTCTGCACTGGTGTGTTGTGCTGGTTTTCTTCGGACAGTTTGCGCCAGCGGGCCAGGCGCTCGGGATCGAGCGTGCCGGCCTTGATGGCAGCCTGCACCGCGCAGCCCGGTTCGTGCACATGGGTGCAGTCGCGGAACTTGCACAGTGGGGCAAGCTCGGTGATCTCGGCAAACAGCGTGTCGATGCCGTAGCCGACGTCGCTGACCTGCAGCGTGCGCATGCCCGGCGTGTCGATCACCCAGCCGCCGCCGGCAATGGCATGCAGCGACCGCGCCGTGGTGGTGTGACGTCCCTTGGCGTCGTGTTCGCGAATGGCTCCGGTTTGCTGCGGCGATTGCTGCGCCGATCCAGCCAACGTGTTGACCAGCGTCGATTTGCCGACGCCGGAGGAACCGATCAGCGCCACCGTCTGCCCCGCGCCGCACCAGGCGGCGAGGGCGGTCGCGGCATCCGCTATGCGCGGGTTCAGCGTCACCACGGCCAATCCGCGCTGCAGCGCGGCGGCTTGGCGTTGATACGCCTCGGCGTCTTCAGCCGTGTCGGCCTTGGTCAGCAGGATGACGGGTGTCGTTCCGGCCTCGTTGGCCAGCGCCAGATAGCGCTCGAGCCGCGCGATGTTGAAGTCGGCATTGCAGGAGGTGACGATGAACAGCGTGTCGACATTGGCCGCGGCCAGCTGCGGCACCCGGCCGCCCTGGGCGCGGCGCTCCAGCACCGTCTTGCGGGTCAGGCGGCGCTTCACAAGCTGATCATGCGGCTCGACCAGCACCCAGTCGCCAACGGCATAGTCGCCTGTGGTGGCCTGCGGCGGCAATGTCAGGTCGGTTTGCCCTGCCTGGGACAGGCCGCTCAGCCGGTCACGATGGACCATGGCGATGCGGGTCGGGATCAGGCTTGCCTCGCCCGATTCGAGCTGATCGGCGAAGAAATCCGACCAGCCAAGGTTGACAAGCGAGGGTGACGAGGCAGGGGAGGAGGCCATCAAGGCTTCGACCAAGGGTACGGCGTCGCAGACATCGGACAGTATCTCTGGCAAGAAGAGGTGTGGCGCGGACAACGCCTTTCGGGGGCGATCCGCCCACGCTGTTGTATGGGCGGCATGGCCGGATTTGGCAAGCATCTCACGGCGAGAGGGGCTGGCTCGGGTGCACTCTGACCATTCGCGGCCACAAATCATACGTCCGGCGACGTCGATTGTCGCGATGATCACCGGGCGAGCCCTCAAGACGAGAAGCCACTCGCCAGGCCGGAGTCCGCAATTCTTGACAAGCCGCGCTTGCCGGATGTTACTGCCGCCAGCTGCTTGGGGCTGGGGGACTTTGCCGTGAAGAAGACATATCAGAAGCCGGTCTTGGTGAAGCGCGAGCTGCTGTCCGCCGTGACCGCCGCGCCTGCCACTTCCGGGCGTTGATCCGGAAGCCGTGGCGCGAGGGGGCTGACGCCTCCCGCGCTCACAGCTCCTTTTCCGCCAATTCCTGAATTCGTCGGGCACGGAGCGCGCTGCTTCCAGCGCCACCGTGCCGTAGCCGACCGCCTGTTTGCCGAAGCGCTCGCGGATCTTGTCGATGGCGCGGTCGGCGCCGAAGCGGGCCAGGCCTTTTTGGCTGCCGGGGCGGCGCTTTTCGTCGGCGAGGCCAAGCGGCAGGTCGAGTTGCAGCTCGGCGCTCTCCTCCAGATGCGAAACGGAGATCGCCAGCAGCGAGATCGTCTTTTCCCGGGGATGGTCGGCGAGTACGCCACGCACCAGGTCCTGCGCGATTTCGGCCAGCATGGTGGTCGCCGAGATCGGTTGGTCCAGCGTGATCGAGCGTGTGACGGCACTGAGGTCGGCAAAGCGCACGCGCACCGTCACCGTGCGGCCGGGCCGCGCCTTGGCGCGCAGGCGGCTGGCGACGCGGTCGGCCAGGTGCAGCAAGGTCGGCTCGATCACCCGCGCCACGGCGGGTTTCTGGCCAAGCGCCGATTGCGCACCGGCCGAGTGTGCCCGGCGCTTGGTTTCCAGTTTTCTCGGGTCGCGGTTCCACGACAGGGCGGCGAGCTTTTCGCCGGCGGCGGGGCCGAGCAGCCTTGTCAGCGCGCCGCTATGCGTCCTGGCCAACTGGCCGATGGTCTCGACGCCGATCTCGGCCAGCCGCGCTTTGGTCGCCGGGCCGACGCCCCACATCAGGGAGACCGGCAAATCGTGCAGGAAGGCGAGTTCGGTGCCGGGTTCGACCACCACGAGCCCGTCGGGCTTGGCGACTTGCGAGGCGATCTTGGCCAGATGCTTGGTGCGCGCCACGCCTATCGAGATCGGCAGGCCAAGTTCCGTGCGCACGCGGCGGCGGATCGCCGTGGCGATCTCCGCCGGTTGCCCGAACAGATGCGTGCAACCGGCGACGTCGGCGAAGGCCTCGTCGATGGAAATGCGCTCGACCACCGGCGTGAAATCGTCGAGCACTTTTATCGCCGCGTCGCCCAGCCGCTGGTAGTGGCTGAAATTGCCGCCGACGAAGATCAGCTGCGGGCAAAGCTCGCGCGCCTTGCGCCCCGGCATGCCGCCGCGCACGCCGAAGGCGCGCGCTTCATAGGAGGCGGCGAGCACCACACCGCCGCCGACGGCGATCGGCTTGCCGCGCAGCGATGGATCGAGCAGCTGCTCGACCGAGGCATAGAACGCGTCGAGATCGGCATGCAGGATGGTGGCGGTCGTTTCCATCCGGCTGCATATCCGAGGTTGCTGATGGATTTGAACAAATAGAGAACAAAAGGTGATAATTGTCAAGCCAGGCGTGGAGTGCATCCTCCAGGCGCCGTCTCCTCAAACAACATGCTCCGCCCGCAGCGCGGCCTTCATCCGTTCCAGCGCCGGCTCGCCGCCGGCCGCCAGTTCGTCGGCAATCCGGGCCAGGTGATCGTCGGCCTTGCGGTGCTTGCTGCCCCAGGCGCCGAGCGCGGCCAGCACCGGCAAAAGGTCGATGCCGGCCTCGGTCAGCCGGTAAATCGCCTTCAGCCCATGGCTCGGGTCGACGCTGCGGGTGAGGATGCCTTCGTCCTGCAGCGTCTGCAGCCGCTCCGCCAGCGTGCGTGAGGAGATGCCTTCATCGGACTGCAGGAACTCGCGAAAATGCTTTTTTCCGGCGAAGACCAGGTCGCGGATGATGAGCAGCGTCCAGCGGTCGCCGAGGAGTTCCAGCGACAGGCTGATCGGACAGCCGGATCTTTCACGCGTCGACATGTCTATGCTTCCATTTTTAAATCACTTTACTATTGACACCATTTTTGGCTTGCGTCAATGGTTCCAAAAGTAAAGCAATTACCTTTGATCTCGCAGGGAGACGACGATGAAGAAGCTCATCCTTCAGATGCAGATGTCGGTCGACGGTTTCGTCGGCGCCTATGAGGATCATGGCTGGCAGCTCTGGGAGTGGGGCGACGACAGCGCCTGGGACGAGGAGCTGAAGCGGGACTTCAACACCGTCTTCGCCGGCACCGACACAATCCTGCTCAGCCGCAAGATGGCCGAGGAGGGGTATCTGACCCATTGGGGCAATGCGGCGAAGAGGTTTCCGGCCGATCCGTTCTACGCCTTCGCCCAGCGCATCGTGGAGGCCCGGAAGGTGGTGCCGAGCGACAGGCTGAAAACCTCGCGCTGGGAGCGCACGACGGTGGTCAGTGGTGACCTGCCGCGCGAAGTCGAGGCACTGAAGGCGGGCGAGGGCGGCGACATCGCCGTCTTCGGTGGTGCCGGCTTTGCGTCGGCGCTGATCGCGGCCGGGCTGGTCGACGAGTTTCAGCTGTTCATCAACCCGGCTGTCCTGGGCGCGGGACGTCGTATCTTCGAGCAAGGCGGTTTCCAGAACCTGCTTCTGCTCGGCTCGAAGGCTTATGCCTGCGGCATGGTGGTCAACCGTTACGCCCCGGCGGGGTGATTGGGGGCACGGCGAAGGTTTCAGTCAAAAAACTGTTTGGGGAGAATCCTTTGCCCTCGTCTCTTCGTCTTCAGGGTGCGGTCGCCGCTGTGGCGCCCATCTCAATCCCAGACGGAGAGAAGACGATGATCCTGGTGACGGGCGCCACGGGCCTGAACGGCAAAGCGATCGTGCGCGAGTTCGCGCGGCAGAAACATGAGGTGAGGGCGCTGGTTCGCGACCCGAAGCGGGCGTCCATGGCGGGACTCGGCGGCCTTGCCGGCGTCGAACTGGTCGAGGGCGACATGCGGCGGGCGGAAACGCTGGGCGCGGCGCTCGAAGGTGTCGACCGCGTGCTGATGATTTCGACCGCCGCCGAAGACATGACGGAAACGCAGTGCCGTTTCGTCGATGCATGCAGGCAGGCCGGTGTCGCGCATGTGGTGAAGTTCTCCGGTGCCGAATCCAACATCGGCTACGACGCGACGAGGTTCCGCTTCACGCGCATGCATGAGGAGGTCGAACGCTATCTGGAGGGAGCCGGCATGGCCTGGACGCATCTGCGCCCCAGCCAGTTCATGCAGGTCTACCTGCGCGACGCGCCGACCATTGCCGCCGAGGGGGCTTTCTACCTCGCACTTGGCGACACTGAACTGTCGCCCGTCGATGTCGAGGATATCGCCAAGGTGGCCTTCCGGCTGCTGCGCGATGGCGGCCATGAAGGCGAGAGCCTCGACATGACCGGGCCGGAGGCGCTGACCATGGCCGATATCGCGGCGCGTATATCGCAGGCGATCGGCAAGCCGGTCCGCTATGTCGATGTCAGCCCCGCGGAGCGGCGGCGCAACCTTTTTGCCGCCGGCATTCCGCCCGGTTTCGCCGATGCGCTCGACGAGCAACTGGCCGAGCGGCTGCGGCGGCCGAAATCGCGGGTGCATCTGGCGACGCACGACATGTTCGGTGTGCGGGCAACGCCATTCGTCGAATTCGCCCAACGCCACGCGGCCATGTTCCGGGGCGAGGCTTAGCCGAGCCTTGGAAAAAAGCATCGGCGGCCGCGTATCCTTTTCGCCCGCCCGTGCGTCTCTGCTTCTCGAAGGTCGCAGTCGGCGATCCGTAACCCGGGAGACCATCATGGCGAGCACTGAGAGCGAGGCAAACAGGAACCACTATGCGGCGATCGCCGCCAATGCGGGCAAGCTGACCAGTCCGCAGGCGATCATCGACCACAATGACACGCATTGGACGGCGCTGACCGGCGAGCCGGGCGGTGTCGACTATAGCGAGGTGGATGCCGGCGGCGTGCCGGCGCTATGGATCGTGCCGAAGGGCGCCGACGCGCAGCGCGTGCTGTTCTACGCCCATGGCGGCGGCTTCATCGGCGGTTCGATCTACACGCACCGCAAGCTGGTCGGCCATCTGGCCAAGGCGGTCGGCTGCCGGGCACTGGCCTACGATTATCCGCTGGCGCATCAGGCCAAGCATCCGGCCCAACTCGAGGCGGCGATGGCCGCCTGGAACTGGCTCATCGACCAGGGCGTCGACCCCAGGCGTGTCGCGCTTGCCGGCGATTCTTGCGGCGCGGTGCTGACCTATGGCGTGCTGCAGCGGCTGCGTTCGCAAGGCCGGCCGTTGCCAGCCGCCACGCTGATCATCTCCGGCTGGTTCGACATGGCGCTGACCGGCGCCAGCTACGAGACCAACCGGAAGAAGGATCCAGCCTTCGCCAGGGAGGCCGTCGACTGGCTGGTGACCAACTTCATCGGCGACCGCGACCGGCTCGATCCGGAGGTCAGCGCGCTCTACGCCGACTTGAGCGGCTTTCCGCCTGTGTTCCTGCAGGCCGGTGCCGACGAGACGCTGGTCGACGAAAGCCGCATGTTCGCCGAGCGCGCGCGGCAGGCGGGCATCGAGACGCGCCTCGATGTCTTCGACGGCATGCTGCACTCCTTCCAGATGATGGCCGGCCGGGCGCCGGAGGCCGATGACGCGATCGGCCGCTTCGCCGCCTGGGTGCGGCCGAGGCTGGGCCTGCCGGATGCCGTCAACATGGCGGCCGGCGAAAGGGCCGCGTGACCATGCGCCGGCTGAGCCGGGCGAGCTTCGCGCTTGTGGATGTGCCGCGCTTGCGCGATGCTGCGGTGACGTTAGAGCAGTTCACCGTTTCACGGAAACGGCGAACTGCTCTAACTCTTTGTTTTGACGCAATTCCGAACAGAAAACCGCTACACACTTTTCCTGGAATTGCTCTAAGCGACGTGCCGCGATGAACCAGCAGATCCGCACATCCCGTGAAACGAGGCAGGTGATCGAGCCGCGCCTCGATCCCGAAGGCCTGTTCGACCTGCGCTACAGGGCATTCCTGGAGACGGTCTCGCATTTGCGCGTCCGTCTGCACCGCTACTGCGCGCGCATGACCGGCTCGGCTCTCGACGGCGAGGACATCATGCAGGAGGCGCTGTTCGAGGCCTACCGCAAGATCGGGCTGCTCGACGATGCACAGGCATTGCGGCCATGGCTGTTCCGCATCGCCCATAACAGGTGCATCGACTTCATCCGCAACCGTCGCACGCGGCTCAAGGCCGAAGCCTCCTATGCCAGCGATGAGATCGTGCTGCCCATCGAGCCCGCCGGCGCGGGCGCCGGCCGCGCCATCGAGCGGCTGGTGGTGCACCTGCCGCCGAAGGAGCGCGCCTGCGTGTTGCTCAAGGATGTCCTCGACCATTCGCTGGAGGAGATCGCCGACCTGGTCGGCTCGACATCGGGTGGCGTCAAGTCGGCGCTCAATCGCGGCCGCGCCAAGCTCGCCGCCTTGCCGGCGCAACCGGTCGCGGCACCCGCGCACGACCCCGAACTGGCGCGGCTGCTCGGCCGCTATGTCGAGCTCTTCAATGCCAGGGACTGGGACGGTGTGCGGGCACTGACCAGCGCCGATGCCCGGCTGCGGGTTTCGGACTGCTACAATGGCCTGCTCTCCCGCTCGCCCTATTTCGTCGAATACGAGCGCGGCGAGCCCTGGCGCATGCGGCAAGATGCGATCGAAGGGGAGGCCGTGCTGGTCGTCGACAGGCTGCAGGGCGAGGCGTGGCGGCCGGCCTATCTGGTGCGCATCCATGCCGATGGCGGCGTCATCGATCGCATAGCAGACTATTATGCCTGCCCCTGGATCCTGGAGATGGTCTTGGCGGACGGGTGACGGACCGATCCGGCCCGCCTCCTATTTCACCGAGTCGGCCGCCGCCAGAATGACATCGGCCACCTCGCGCGGTTTGGAGAGCATCGGAACGTGGCTGGTCGCAAGCTCGGTCACCTCGGCGCCTATCGCCTTGGCCATCGCAGCTTCGGCCGCCGGCGGTATCATGCCGTCGTGGCTGGCGACGATGTAGAAGCTCGGCTTGGTCTCATAGGCGGCGGCCGTGAGCTTCTCGTCGAAGATACCGGCAAAGGGCGGACCTTGCGTGGCTGCGATCAGGCTGATTTCCTGTGGCGGCAGGTCCTGCGCGAAATGTCTGGCGACGCCTCCGGCGCTTAGCCTGACATAGCCGCCGCTATCGGCTTCCAGGGCGCTCGCCCAGGGCAGCGGCGGCTGACCCTTGCCAAGATCGTTCACCGACACGCCCTTTGGCGGTGCGAAGGCGGCGACGTAGACCAGCGCCTTGACCTTGTCGTTCACGCCCGCCTGACTGATGACGACGCCGCCCCAGGAATGGCCGACCAGGATGACCGGCCCCGGCTGGGCATCGATGACCCGCCTGGTTGCGTCGACATCGGCGGCCAGCGAGCTCAACGGATTCTGCACCGCCACCACATTGAGCCCCTTGGCCTCCAGCAAGGGGATGACCTTGCTCCAGCTCGAGCCGTCGGCAAAGGCGCCATGCACCAGCACCACCGTTTTCTTCGGCGCGCCGGCGGCCGAAGCCGGCCCGGCCATCGCCATCAGGACGGCGGTTCCCGACAAGAGAAGATGCGACAACGACATCGGATGGCTCCATTTTTGTCGTGAGGGCCGCCTTGCGGGGGCAACCCATCGGATTGGCTTCACGGGATCGGTTTCGGCAGGCCCGAGATGATCGCCGGTCGGTTGTTACCTGGCGAGGAAATCGGTGATGAGCTTGACCGTGGCATCCGGGTTCTCTTCCATGATCCAATGGCCGGACGCGGGCACGATGGCGCCCGTCACGTCGGACGCGACGAACCGCAGGATGTCGGCCTGTGACGTGCCTGCCGATTTCTCCGCGCCGGCCGCGAGCACCGGCATGGGCAGCTTGCCGCCGGCGGCAAGCATCGCCTGGTTGTCGACGGCGTCCTGGTCGAATGCCTTGAACTGCTCGAAGGCGTCATGCATGGCATGCGGCCGCGCATAGAGTTTTGCGTAGTGGGCGCGCGTCGCCTCGTCGATCTTCTTCGGGTCGGCCGACAGTTCGTTGTAGAAGCGGTCGAGATAGATGCGCTCGCGGCCCGCGACCAGCCGCTCCATGTCGGGGCCGCGGAAGTTGAAGTGCCAGAGCAGCGGGCTTTGCTTGATCTTGTCCCAGTCACCTATGCCCGGCAGCGGTGCGTCGATGACAACCCATTTCGTGATGCGCTTCGGATATTGCGCGGCCAGCGCATAGCCGACCATGTTGCCGATGTCGTGCGTCACCAGGTCGGCCTTGTCGATCTTCAGCGCATCCATCACGCCGGCGATGTCGACCGCCTGGTTCTTCTTGGCGTAGCCGCTGTCCGGATGCGCCGAAAGGCCCATGCCGCGCAGGTCCGGTACAATCACCGTGTGATCCTTCATCAGCTTTATCGCCGCCGGTGCCCACATGTCGCCGGTATCGCCGAAGCCGTGCAGCAGAATGACCGCGGGCCCTTGTCCGCCGACGCGCACATGCAGGCTGGTGCCATTGGTCTCGATCGACTGGGTCTTGAAGCCCGCCGGAAACGGGATCACCCGCGCCGAGGCCGGAGCGGCGAGTGACAGCAGACCAAGCACGATAACCAAAGGACGAAACATGATGCATTACCCCGAGCTTTTGTGGCCGCCTATCGCGGTCCTTCCAACTATGGCACCATGCCCTTGATTTCGTTAGGCGTCGGTCGCCTGATTGTGAATTCGGGAACGCCGAACAATGCTAAAGCTTGAAGCCGCCGCCGCGTTTGTCGCCGTAGCGGAATCCGGTTCGATCAGCGAGGCGGGCAGGCGCATGAGCCTGTCCAAGTCCGTCATCAGCGAGCGGCTGTCGGAGCTCGAGCGCAGCCTCGGCACAAAGCTGCTGGACCGCACCACCCGCAAACTCTCGATCACCGAAGCGGGGCGGGGCTTTTACGAACGCGCCAAGCGCATCATGCAGGAGGTGGCCGATGCCAGCGCCGAAATCGCCGAACATCGCGGCGAACTGGCCGGGCCGCTCAGGATATCGGCGCCGACCAGTTTCGGCATCCTCCATCTCGGCCCGGCGCTGTATGGCTTCCTGGCCAGGCACCCGGGGATCGAACTGACGCTTGATCTCGACGATCGTTTCGTCAGCATGGTGGCCGATGGCTACGATGCCATCGTGCGTCACGGGCCGGTCGTCGATGACGGACCTGTCATCGTCAAGAAGCTGGCTTCCAGCGAGCGCTTCCTGGTGGCCTCGCCGGATTATATCGAGCGGTTCGGACGACCCGCGACCACTGACGACCTGAAACGCCACAAGGGCATCATCTATTCCATCCGGGGCGCCGCCGACTGGCGGTTCAAGATTTCGCGGCGGCTGGTGACGATCCGCCCGCAAACCGCGCTGCGCGTCAACAACGGGATCTTGATGCGCGACGCCGCTCTTGCCGGCCTCGGCCTGGCATTGCTCCCCGCCTACTTCATCCAGACCGAAATCGCCGACAAGCGATTGACGGTCGTCGATGTCGGCGCCGAGCCGCAAGGAGCCACCATCTATATCGCCTATCCCGAGGATAGGCGCGGATCCGCCAAACTGCGCGCGCTCACCACATGGCTACGCGATGCCTTTGGCGATCCGCCCTATTGGGAGGCTTGAGCAGCGCTCACTTGGCATCGTGAAAAATGATGCCGATCGTGTGGCGCATGCCCGAGCGCAGCCGGCTGACGCCGTGGCGCAGGTTGACGCGGTAGTTGCCCTTGGTTCCCTGCACCGGCCGGTTGTGGACGGCGAAGGCCACCGCATCGCCCTGGCGCAACGGCACCACTTCGACGCGGCTCTGCATGCGCGGCCGCTGCTCGGTCAGCGCGAACTCGCCGCCGGTGAAATCCTCACCCGGTTCGGAGAGCAGGATCGCCACCTGAAGGGGGAAGGCGAGGTCGCCATAAAGGTCCTGGTGCAGGCAGTTGAAGTCGCCGGGCACATATTGCAGCAGAAGCGGCGTCGGCCTGATCTGGCCGGCGGCATGGCACTGGTCGAGAAACGCGGCATGCGTGCCGGGATAGCGCAGGGCGATGCCCATGCGCTCGTTCCATCGGTTGGCGACCTCGGCCAGCCTTGGATAGAGCGCGCTGCGCAGGCCGCCGATGAGGTCGGGCAAGGGATAGCGGAAATAGCGGTATTCGCCCTTGCCGAAACCGTGCCTGGCCATGTGGACATGGCTGCGGAAATGCTGCTCCTGGGGGTAGAGGCCGGCGATCCGCCGGCACTCCTCGGGTGAGAGCAGCTTTTGCATCACCGCGCAGCCGAAGCCGTCGAGTTCGGCTGCAAGGGCCGGCCAGTCATAGCCGGCGATGCGGGTCTCCGCGGCTTCGACCACGGATGTGGCAACCTTGGCATGGGCGTTCATATCGCGGCCTCCTTGTCCAGCAGCGCGCGCTTGCGCTCGATGCCCCAGCGGTAGCCCGACTGCGTGCCGTCGGCTCTGACAACACGATGGCAGGGAATGCCGAGCGCGATCGCGTTGGCGGCGCAGGCGATCGCCACGGCGCGGGCACCGTTCGGCTGGCCAAGGCGCCGGGCAAGCGCGGTGTAGGTGATGGTGGCACCGCACGGTATGGTGCGCAGCATCTCCCAGACCCGTTGCTGGAACGGCGTGCCGTGACGCATGTCGAGCGGCAGGTCGAGGCCGGCGCGAGGTGTTTCGATGAAGCGCGCTATTGCCGCGAGATCGTCGCGCAAGGCGGCCTCGTCCTCGGCCAAGGGCTTGCCGGGGAAGCAGCTGGCGAGATCCTGTTTCAATGCATCGGCGTCGGAGCCGATCAGGAGGGCGCAGACGCCGAAGGGGCTGCGCGCCGCCAGGATGTGGCCGATCGCGGATTGGCCGGTGGCATAGGCGATGGTGTCGAGGGTGGCAGTGTTGCGGGCCGTCGCGGGCATGTGGGTTTGCATCAGGTTCATTGTCCTTACTCCTTCTGTGTGCCTGAACCCTAGCCGCGTGCCGGTGGGCGCTCACTCCGGTGCTTGCTTTCAAATTCAGATCTTGGCGTTCGAGGGACTAGCGATGCCAAGGTAAGCACCCCGTAGAGCGCTGAGTGTGCCTATGCCACACGCGTGACGGACACCTCGCCCAGCACGAGCACTTCGCCTGATGACAGCCGCAGCTCGATCTCACCTGTCGCGGTGCGGCTCCATTCCGCCCTGCCGGTGTCGACCAGTTCGCCGATGGCGGCCAACACCAGCGACTTGGCGTCTTCTGGGCGGCTGACCGCGATCTGGCTGTTCGCGCCGGTGGTGGAGGACCTTGCCATCGCGCGCATCGCCGATCCTCGTCAGGCCCGCGAAGGCCGGTCGGCCCTGTCGGCGGCGGTCGCCGTCCCGTCCGCCTCGCGGTCGAGAAGCGCGCGCCGGCGCTCGGCACCCCAGGCATAGCCTGAGAGGGCGCCGTCCTTGCGGATCACGCGGTGGCAGGGAATCGCGACCGCGTGGGCGTTTGCGGCGCAGGCACCGGCGACGGCGCGGGTTGCCTTGGGCGAGCCGATGCGTTCGGCGATCTCGGCGTAGGAAACCGTGCTGCCGACCGGGATATCCCGCAAGGCCCGCCAGACGCGCTGCTGGAACGCGGTGCCGCGCACGTCGAGCGGCAGGTCGAGACCGAACTGTGGGGCCTCGACGAAGCCGACGACGCGGGCGACCAGCGCCTCGTAGTCGCGTTCGCCGCCGATCAGCCGGGCCCTGGGGAAACGGTCCTGCAGGTCGCGCACCAGCGTGTCCGGGTCGTCGCCGAGCAGGATCGAGGCGACGCCCTTGCGGCTCGACGCCACCAGTATGGTGCCGAGCGAGGTCTCGCCGACGGCGAAGCGGATATCCTCGTTGGTGCCGCCGGCGCGGTAGCGCGTCGGCGTCATGCCGAGCATGCCGGTCGATTTTTCGTAGAAGCGCCCGCTCGAATTGAAGCCGGCGTCGTAGATCGCGGCCGTCACGCTGGCGCCGTCCTCCAACCCCTGGCGGACCCGGGCGGCGCGGTGCGCGGCGGCATAGTCCTTCGGCGTCAGCCCGGTGGTCGCCTTGAAGATGCGGTGGAAATAGCCGGCGCTGCGGCCGGCGGCATCGGCGAGTTCGGCGAGCGAGGGCTCTTCCTCGCATTGTTCGATCCTGCGGCAGGCATCGGCAACCATCGCGGCATTGCCGGCCTCGAGCGATCGACCATCCGGGTTGCAGCGCCGGCAGGCGCGAAAGCCGGTCGCCTTCGCCTGAGCCAGCGTGTCGTGCAGTTGCACATTGGCAGGGTTGGCCTGCCGCGACGGGCAGGAGGGCCGGCAATAGACGCCGGTCGTCGCCACGGAATACCAAAATTGCCCGTCCGCCAATTTGTCGCGCGCGACGATGCGCGCCCAACGCGGATCATCCGTGACCGGCAGCGGCGTGGATTTTAGATCTCTGGCCAAGGTGACGAACATGGCCGCATTGAAGCCTAGCGAAGCCGGGCTCGCCACCCGTTTCCTGCCAACTGTCAGGATGCCTCACGGGTCTTCCCAGATTGGGAAGATTCCTCTTGTTCCCAATTTGGGAAGTTGCTATATCGGGACATGCAGATCATCGCCAAGAAAGCGCTGAAGGATTTTTGGGCCAAACACAATCAGGCCGAAGCTCCTTTGACGGCTTGGTATGTGGCTGTCAGCAATGCTGACTGGAAGACTCCGACAGACATCAAAAACGCATTTGGAGCGACAGTCGATTTCGTGGGCGACAATCGCGTCATTTTCGACGTTGGCGGCAACAAGTACCGCTTGATTGTCCACGTCGCCTACAAGTTTCACCGCGTTCTGATCAAATTCGTCGGGACGCATCGAGAGTATGACAAGGTTGATCCGGAGAAGGTGTGATGGAGAATATTCGACCCATTAAGACCGAAGCCGATTATGATTGGGCGATTGCCGAAATCACCAAATATTTCGATAATGAGCCGGAGGTCGGCTCCCTCGATGGTGACCGCTTCGATGTCCTCGCAACGCTGATCGAGGCTTATGAGGACAAGCACTACCCGATCGAAGCGCCCGATCCCGTTGAAGCCATTCAATCGCACATGCAACTGTTCAGCCTGTCGCGAAAGGCTCTGGCCGAGGTGATCGGATCATCGCCTCGGGCGACTGAGGTGCTGAACAGGAAGCGGGCTCTCACCCTGGATATGGTCTTCAAACTGAACAAGGAATGGAACATTCCTGCAGAAGTCCTCGTGCAACCCTATCACCTCGCAAATGACAGGGGCCGCAAGCGCGCCTAAGCCGCCGCCAGACCCTCCTACGCCGCGCGTTTGGGCTCCACCGCGAACGGGCTGAGCCCGAGCCAGGTCTGCATCTTCCTGCCGATGGCCTGGTCGCCGGTCAGGGAGACCTTGGCGCCGGCCTTCTCGACGGTCAGCAACCCCATCCAGATCGCCGTCATCGTGTGCAGGTCGGTGGCGGTCGAATACATCACCTCGAAGGGGCCGGCGTCGCTGGACGGACAGCTGTTCAACTTCAACAGCGCGCCCAACCGCTACGGCCTTGGTGAATTCTACGAGCTGCATGTCTGGGCCTGGAAGGGGCAACCCGACCGGCACTTTCGCCGACATGAACCCGAAAGTGTCTTGCGAACACACCATGGCGCCGAGCCAGTAGCCAGCCAAGGCCAGGCGGCGCCGAGGCCGCCTGGCCGAAAGGCCGCGGGGCGGTTTACCGGCCTCAGCCGGGCCCGGTCATTGCGACACCGGTTCGGGCAGCGGCAGATCCATCCCGACGGTTTCCCGGCTCGCTTGCGGCAGGACGAAACGCCCCGTCAGATACCAGATCGCCGACACGACAAGGATCGAAAGGTAGCCGTCCACGGCATAGTGCCAGCCGGTATAGACCGAGCCGAACAGGATGAGTGCTGCGAAAGACCAGCCGGCGACGGCCCAGCGGCGGCCGAAACCGGTGAGGAAGAGAGCATTGAGCGTGGCGATGGCGACATGCATGCTGGGCATCGCGGTGATGCCGGTGCCCAACTGGGACCTGCCGTTGTCGTGTGCATCGAGCAGATAGTTGGCGGCGAACCTCACCGGCAAGGCATGCGGGTCCGCCAGCAACGCGGCCAGCACCCCGGCAAATCGGTCACCGCCGTAGAACCGGTCGTAGAATATCGGCCCGGTGGATGACAGCACGGTCGCAAGAACGGCTCCGCACGACATCATGGTGAGCGCGAACGCCCAAAAATAGCGGATGCGCCGGGCGGGATTGTTCCAGAAGGCGACGAAGAGCATGACGCCGAACCATTGCATGAACCACCAGGACATGTAGGCCTTGAAAACCAGCATGGAGGCGGGCTCTGAAACGATGCGGTGCGTCCATACCCAGGGATCGATGCCATGCAGCCAATGGTCGAGTTCTGCCAGCTTGGGATCGGCATAGTAAGGCACGACCTCCGGTATGGTGATCCTGAACGTCGTGAAAGCGGTGATGCCGAGAAAGAACAGCAGGACGACCCGCGCGGCCGCCAGGCCACGTTCCCTGAGCACCCGCACCATGAACCTTGTCGGCCTGGGCCTGCCATACATAAGGGCCGCCAGCCCGAGGCCAACCACCAGGAGCACCGGCAGCACGCTGAGGAATGTCCCGAAATACTGTATGGACAGCCGCAGATAACGCTCCGGCCGCAGGCAAATCGCCGCCGCGATAGGGGTAAGGCAAAGGGCGGTCAGCAGCCAGCCGCTCCTGGTCACCGCGATGTCCACGTCGAAAACGGCAAGGGATCGGCGATCGCGGCCCTGTTGCCCGGTGTGCGCAGTCATTGAGGGACGTCCCGCCATCTGCCCAAAGCATTATTGATGGGTATTTCGCATATTGTGTATTACTATTCAGTTACACTTGGCAAAGGTAAAAGTTGAAATATTAGACGTCTATAATTCTTCCTTTTTTATCAAGGAATCGTTGACGAAGATATCGTCGTTAGTATTGACGATGTCGCGGGCCGCTTCCGAACGCCCTGGACGGCTCCCAGCTTCAACCAAGGGGCCACCGCCTAGGCCGTGAAGTCATAAATGCGGAAAAACCGACATGGGAGTGGAAGCAGACTTCAGGGAAAGCGTCGACTGCGTTGACGAGCCTGGATTTCGGCGGCCATCAGCTTCTGGATTTGCCACAGGTTTCTGTCGCGGATTCCATGTTCTTCCAGCTTGTTGATGGTGTTGAACGCATACTGCGCCGCGGACCCCCAGTGCCCAGCCGCTTGAGAAAGCACACTGGCGACCTCCGATAGAGGCCTCTTGCCAGCGTAAGCGCCGCCACTGCGCAAAGCTATGAAGGCGAGAGCTTTGAAACGTCCTTCATCTGTTGAAACGTCTATCCATCGAGGCACATTCGTTGGAGGATTTGCATCGATCTCACGTTCAAGCAGCCGGACGATCTGCCCTTGCTTGTCGCCGGGTGGCAAGCGATACGCAATTCCCACGCAGGAGCCGCCGCGGTCGAGTGCCAGCATGAGGGCAGGAAGCTCGCGTGTGCCTCGCCATCTTGTCAGCTTCAGACAAAAGGATCGGTGCCATCCGGCTGCGACGGCACGGCGTTGTTCGACCGTCTCAAACTCCGGGTTCCAGATCAAGGAACCATAGGCGAAAACCCACAGGTGCTCTGGATCGTGTTGAGCCAGCATTGCATCGGCCATCGACGCGAAATCGCCAGCAGTGTGTTCGGCGGTGCCAGCCTCGGGACCAGGATCTGGTTCCTTCCGCTCAATCAGTGCGATGAGTTCGGCCGTCAGGTGCATCGCGTTCCTCGGATCTCGATCTCAAAGCCAATATGGAGATCGCGTTGCCGCCTGCGTTCATCGCAGCAATGATCGCAGATGAGGACCATCCTACGTGTGAAGGTGGTAGAGCTTGCTGACGATCTTCCACTCTCCGGCGATCTTGAGCAGGGAAAGATAGTCGGTGAACTTCATGCTCCCGAACTCGTCCTCAACCTTCACCGTGGCTGCGTCGACCGTGATGTCGAGCAACGAGACTTTCCAGTTGGGGCTGCTGTTCGGTGCCAAGCCGGCGCCCATCACCTCGCCCACATAGGCATCGGCGCTCAACCATTCGACCGCGCCTTGGTAGTTGCCGATGATTGATGCTGATGCGTGAAACGCCGCTCGCAGCTTCTGTTCGTCGGCAGCGGACATGGCCAGGACGTAGGCCTCAACCACAGCATTGATTTGGCTTTCTTCGGTTCGCGACATCAAGGATAGCCCCAAGCTTTCCCCAAAATCATAGCCCAATCAAAGAGCATTCGCCACTTCCACTGACCTCGAATGGCGCGCGATCGAGCCGCTGTTGCCTAACAAGCCGCGAGGAGTGCCGTGCGTAGACGGCCGCCGGGTGCTGAACGGCATCTTCTGGGTGCTGCGATCGGGTGCGCCCTGGCGCGATCTGCCAGAGCGATACGGCCCCTGTACCACTTGCTACAATCGCTTCGTCCGATGGCGGAAGGCAGGTGTGTGGGGCGACTACGAAAAGCCGAGGCTCGAAAGGCGCGAAAAGCTGTCCAGCGTGACGGCGGCCAGTGGCGTGTCAACGGTCGAGATAAATTGACGGGCCGCCCGTTGCGGCAAGCAGCGTGGACGCCTTGACGGGCCGCTGACCTTCCAGACATGGCAATCCGCCCCTCCGGTAACTGTTTCTTCTCTGGTTTTGGCGCAGATTGCCCTTGGGTGGGGCAAGCGAAACAGACTATGGCGCGTCCGGGCAAGAAAAGTCGCAATGGAGCGTTCTGGGCCAAGGCCCTGGAACGCGCTCATCTTGGCGTCTGGGACTGGGATCTTCGCAGCGGCGACTGCTTCTATTCGGCGACCTGGGCGCGAATGCTGGGTTACGGGGAAGATGAACTCGCCAACGCCAGCGACCTGTGGCTGCAACTCACCCATCCCGAAGATCGCGAGCGGGCGCTGGCCAGTGGCGACCGCCACATCGCCGGGCTAACCGATATCATCGAGACCGAACTCAGGCTGAAGCACAAGCAGGGGCACTGGGTGTGGGTGCTCGATCGCGGTGGTATCGTCGAGCGCGGCACGGACGGGCGGCCGCTGCGGCTGATGGGCGTGCAGACCGACATCTCGAAGCAGAAGGCTGCCGAAGCCGCGCTCGAACAAGTCACGATGCGCTTCCGGCTGGCGCTCGCCGCCAGCGGCACCGGCATCTGGCACTACGACATCGCCACCCACAGGAGCTATTGGGACGCCCGCACCAGGGCCATATTCGGCGTCGCCGCGGATGCCGACGAGGTGCCCGCCGACCTCTGGCACAGCTTTCTGCACCCTGACGACAAGGAAGCCACCGAGCGCGCGCACCAGCCGATACCCGGATCGGACGGCGTCACCGCCTCGCAATACCGCATCATCAAGCGCGACGGCGAGATCCGCCATATCGAATCGCTGGTGCGTTTCGTCGCCGCCGCGGGCGCTGCCGGCCAGGTCCTCGGCACGGTGCGCGACATCACCGAGGACAAGCTGCGCGAGCAGGAGCTTGCCTTCGCCGCGCGTCACGACGCGCTGACAGGCCTGTGGAACCGCGCCGCCTTCGACAGGCTGCTTGCCGACCATATCGCCACGGGCATGCCGCTGGCGGTGTTCTACGTCGATCTCGACTACTTCAAGGCGCTCAACGACTTCGCCGGCCACGCCGCCGGCGATCTCGCGCTGAAGAGCGTGGCGGCGGGCATCGGCCGCTGCCTGCCGCCATCGGCGCATGCGGCGCGGCTGGGCGGCGACGAGTTCGCCCTGCTGGTGCCCCATTGCGACACCGCGCAGGCCGAGCGGCTGGCCGGCGCCATCCTGGCGGCCGTGCGCGGCGCCGATCTCGGCCTCGCCGTGACCTCGCGCCGGCTTGCGGCGAGCATCGGCATCGCGATCGTCGATGACCGAGCCACCACGGTTGCCGACGCGCTGGCCTGCGCCGACGATGCTTGCTACGCGGCCAAGGCCGCCGGGCGCGACCGTTTCGCGGTGTTTTCGGCCGAGGCCGCTTCGGGCGGCCTCAACGCGGCACGGCTCGCCGCCGATACGGTCGACGCCATGGAGGACGGCCGGCTGAAACTGTTCGGCCAGGAGATCCACCGGCTGGGCCGGCCCTGGCAGGAAAGCCGCCATGTCGAGGTGCTGGCGCGGCTTGCCGGGCGCGGCGGCAAGCTGATCCCGCCCAGCGAATTCATACCGGCGGCCGAGCGCTTCGGCATTGCCGCCAGGCTCGATCGCTGGATCATCCGCACCGCGCTCTCGCAGCATGGCGCGGCCATGAGGTCCGGCGCGATCACGCTCGGCTTCAACCTCTCGGCGCAGACGCTGAGCGACCCGGGGTTGTGGGATTTCGTCGACAGCATCATCGAGCAAACCGGGGCGCCGCATTCCGGCATCGGATTCGAGATCACCGAGACCGCCGCCGTCACCAATTTCGACGCCGCCGAGGCGTTCGTGCGCAAGGCGCGCGAGCGGCGCTGCAAGGTCAGCCTCGACGATTTCGGCGCCGGCATGAGTTCGTTCGAATATCTCAGGCGTTTTCCGGTCGATGCCATCAAGATCGATGGTTCCTTCATCGAGCACATCGCCGAGAGCCGCTTCGACCGCGAGATCGTCTCCGCCATATCAGGCATTGCCCGCAGCGTCGGCTGCGCCGTCGTGGCCGAGAAGATCGAGCAGGTGGAGACGCTCGGCATCCTGCAGGCAATGGGCGTCGATTTCGGCCAGGGCTTCCTGCTGCACCGGCCCGAACCGCTGGAGCAGATCGTGGCACGTGCGGCCCGGCCGGCAAGCGGTGCCCGCAAGGCATCCTGATGCCTGTCGCTTACATCAGCTGGGTTGCCGCATCGTCGCCTGAGGAAAGTCCAGCACTCCGGTCCCGGGCCGCCTGTGCTGGGCTTCCGCCACCGTCTCGATGAGGAGGTCGAGGGCCTCGCATGTCGAGCGGCTCGTCTCGTCATTGCCGCGCAGATAGTGATAGGCGCGTTCGAGATGGATGCGGGCGGCTGAAAAATCACTGGTCAATGGTCCCTCCATGATCTCGCCCTAATTTATCTTGGCTCGCCCGCCGGAACGCTGGGTAAATATCCACAGGCGTTTTTTATTCAAATGCCGCCGGACCTTGCCCCGCTGTCAGGAGAGACACCGCGCAACTCTTTGCCTTGCCTGGCCGCACGGCTAGACTGTGACTTCCTTGCCCGAGGTGACATTCATGATCGTCCAGGCCTGCATCAACGGCGCGCGTCCGCGCGATTTCCACCCGAAGCTGCCGCTCGACGTGCAGGCCATGGCAAGCGATGCCGCGGCCTGCGTCGCCGCCGGCGCCGGCGAACTGCACATCCATCCGCGCGGCGCCGAGGGGCGCGAAAGCCTGGCCGCCGTCGACGCGACGGTGCTGGCGGTGCGCCGGGCTTGCCCGGGCACGCTTGTCGGTGTGTCGACCGGCGCCTGGATCGAGAACGATGTCGGGCTGACCCGCGCGGCGATCGCCGGCTGGCGCGAGCTGCCCGACTACGCCTCTGTCAATCTGTCGGAAGCCGACGCGCCCGCCGTGATGGAGCTGTTGCGCCAGCGCGGCGTCGGCATCGAGGCCGGGCTTGCCACGACGGAGGATGCCGAGCGCTTCGTGGCGCTTGCCGACCGCAACCGGGTGCTGCGCGTCCTGATCGAGATCGACATACAGGACCTGGCGGCGGCGCTCGACGAGGCTCGAGGCATCGGCGCCGTGCTCGAACGCGCCGAAATGCGGCGGCCGATCCTGCTGCATGGCGTCGACGCCACGGTCTGGCCGTTCGTGGAGCTCGCGCGCCAAAAGCGCTGGTCGACGCGGGTCGGGCTGGAAGACGGCAAGACGCTGGCCGATGGAACGGTGGCGAAGGACAATGCCGAAATCGTTGCGGCGGCGGTGGCGATTTTCTCGTCGCGGGGCTGATCCTATTGCCTCGTCTCGTCCGGCGCCGCGAGCCGCAGCACCAGCGCTGCCAGCGCGATCACCGGCGGAACGACGAAGCACCAGACATTGACGAAGGCGAAGCCGAGGGCGGCTGCCGCGCAGCCGGCGGCGAACACGGCGACCGCCGCCGCCATGCGCCGCAGGCGGGCAACAAGCGCCGGACGGGTCTCCGGCGCCGGGACGCCGATGAGGTCGGCGAGGTCGATCATGATCTGGGTGGTGGTGCCGGTCATCAGCGTCGAGGGCGGGGCTGCCGCCAGATGGACCCGATGCACGGCGTTCTGGATCGCCATGGCGGCGACCAGCACCATGCCGGTGAGGATCGCGGCCGCGCTGTCGCCACTGGCGAAGGGGCCAAAGCGGATCGCCAGGGCGGCCCCGACGACAAGCAGCGCCAGTTTGGTTCCCAATAGCGGCCCGAGCGCCGGCCGGCCATGCCGGCGCAGATGTTCGCCGGCCAGCCGGGTCAGGATGACGACGATGCAGAACACCGGCAGCGCCAGGAGCTTTGCCAGCACACCCGAAATGCCGAGCACCAGCGAGGCGCCCAGGGTGACGAAGTTCCCCGTCACATGCGCGGTGAACAGGCCCTGCAGCGCCAGGAAGCCCGCCGTGTCGACATAACCGCCATTGAGGCTCAACAGCAGCGGCAGAGTGAGCTTCATGGCGGCATCTCGCGTCCGGGAATCAGGCAGCGTCTCATATCCCTGCGCGGCATGCCAGTTGCGAGCGCACCAACCGCAACGATCGCGGCATCACGTCTTTCTTCGCGATCGCGTGCTCAGCTTACTCGAGAATGATCCGGATCGCTTGATCGACCACTGGATGGAGGCCGCTGGCCTGGAAGGAGAGGCGGTTGCCGGAGCCGACATTGCTGGTCATGGCGATGGTGAGATCCGTTTCCGGGTCATGCAGCATGACGGCGACATAGCCCGGAATGCTGCCCTGGTGGCCGTAGAAGGCGCGGTCGGCATAGGCGCTCTGGAACATGCCGGCGCCGGTTTCGCGCATGCGTGTGCCGGGAAAGCTCGCCGGCACGCGGTGTTCGAACATCTCCGCGAAGAAGGGCGGCGACAGCAGCCCGCCGGAAAACAGGCCGCGCATGAAGCCCACCATGTCGGACGGGGTCGACACCATGTCGCCGCAGCCATAGGCGGCGCCGAAGGGGAAGGAATCGGAGGAATCCTGCAAGGCGTCGGAATAGGGCAGAACGCCGTCCATGCGCCACATCTCGCCGCCCGAGGCGATGTCGGTGGGCGCGTTCGGCGCCGGCGGCGGCCGGTGGTAGTAACCGCGCACCATCGATTTTTCCGGAAACGCTTCGGTCGCCGGCGACCAGGTGTTTTTCAGGCCGAGCGGCTGCAGGATCGCGCTTCTGACATAGGCGCCCAGCGACTGGCCGGTGACGGCCTCGATCACCATGCCGGCCAGCACATAGCCGGTGTTGTTGTAGACGGCCGGACCGCCCGGGGCCTTCTGCCTGTCGGAGGCGAAGGCGATATCGACCAGCTGCTGCGGCGTCCACCGCCGGCTTGGGTCCATCGGAATGTAATATTCGAATTCCGGCAGCCCGCTGCGATGGTTGATCAGCTGGCGCACCGAAACATCCCTGGCGCCTGGCAGGTCCGGGAACCAGGCGGAGATCGGCGCGCCGAGATCGAGCTTGCCGGTCTCGGCGAGCTTGACCAGTGCCGCCGCGACGAAGGTCTTGGTGCAACTGCCGATCTTGAACAGTTGGTCCGATGTGACGCCGGCCCCGCTTTGCCGGTCGGCAAGCCCTGATGCGAGGGCGGTCGGTGTCGCGCCGTTTCGCGCATAGGCCAGCGAGGCGCCTACCGCGCCATCGGCGAGGTAACTGTCGAGGAGGGCGTTCAAATTTTCACGCATCGATTCTGCTTTCGCCGCTAAATTGCTGGTTTCATGGATGTCGTGGTCCATCCTGCCGAAGGATGGACCACGAGGAGCCGAGCCTCACTCCGCTATATCGACCGCGGCGAAATTCTGCCGGCCGAAGGGGTCGAGCACGTAGTTGAGCACGCTCTTGCGGATCGGGATCGCCACCATGGAATGAGCGATCGGGGCCACCGGCACTTCCGCCTTCAGGATGGCCTGCGCCTTGCCGTAGATCGCGGCGCGTTCCTTCGGGTCGGCGGCGACGCGGCCTTCGTTCAGCAGCTTCTCGAAATCCTTGTCGCACCAGCGCGAGCGGTTGGAGCCGCCCTTCACGCCGTCACAGGACAAGAGGTAGCTCAGCATGTTGTCGGGATCGCCATTGTCGCTGCTGCCGCCGAGCAGGAAGGTGTCCTGCTCGCCCGCCGCGGTACGCTTGAGGTATTCGCCCCATTCGAAGCTGACGATCTCCGACTGGACACCAACCTTGGCCCAGTCGGCCTGGATCATCTCGGCCATACGCTTGGCATTGGGATTGTAGGGACGCGACACCGGCATCGCCCAGAGGCTGATCTTCAGCCCGCTTTCGTGCCCGGCTTCCTTCAGCAGCTTCTTGGCGCCGTCGGGATCATAGTCGATGCCGGCATCGGTGACGGCACCGAGCTGCGCCGGCGGCACGACGCTGCCGGCGACCGTGCCCGCGCCGGCATAGACGGCCTCGACGATCGCCTTGCGGTCGATGGCCTTGGCCAGCGCGGTGCGCACGCGCACATCGCCCAGCGGCTGGTGTTCGACATTGAAGCCGAGGATGCCGATGTTCTGGCCCTTGAGATCGAGCACCGTGATGTCGGGATCGGCGCGCAGGTCGGCCACCGCGCTTGGCGGCGGCGGGGCGGCGATCTGGCATTCATTGGCCTTGATGCGCTCGACGCGGGTGGTCGGCTCGGGCGTGATGGCGAAGACCAGCGTGTCGATCTTCGGCGCGCCGCGCCAGTAATCCTTGTTGGCGGTGTAGCGGACCTGGCTGTCGGGCACATAGGCCTCGAGCATGAACGGGCCGGTGCCCACCGGCTGGCTGTCGATCAGTTCCGGCGTGCCGGCAGCCACCATCTTCTCGGTCTGCTCCAGCGACAGGATCGAGAGATAGTCAAGCGCCAGCCCGGCCAGGAAGGTGACGTTGGCTGATGTCAGCGTGAAGCGCACCGTGTAGTCGTCGACCTTGTCGATCTTGTCGATGAGCGTGCCCATGCCCAGCGCGTTGAAGTACTCGTAAGTGCCGCCGCCGAGCTTGTGGTAGGGATTGTTGGCGTCGCGCTGGCGGTTGAAGGTGTAGAGCACGTCGTCGGCGTTGAAATCACGCGTCGGGGTGAAATGCTCGTTCGACTGGAACTTCACGCCGTGGCGCAGGTGGAAGGTGTAGGTCTTGCCGTCCGGGGAGACATCCCAGCTCTCGGCCAGCGCCGGCCCGACCTCCGTCGTGCCCGGCTTGAATTCGACCAGCCGGTTGAAGATCGTCTTGGCGGCGGCGTCCATGGTGGAATCGGCGATGCCGATCGCCGGGTTGAAGGTCTCCGGATTGGCTTCCGAACAATAGACCAGCGTCTTGGCGTAGGCCTGCCCGCCGAGAAGGACGGACGAGGCCAGAAGGGTCGAGGCAAGCACTGCGCGCAGAACGGTGGATTTCATCGCAAACGCTCCTGATGACACTTTCGGGGTTGAGGGAAGGGCATGAACTTCATGGCGTTGCCGCCGGGACGAGGAAGCGGTCCGGCGCCAGCGCCGCGGCGGTGACGCCGAGCGCGGTGACATCCGCCGGCAAGGGCTGGCCGCGCATCAGCGCCGAGCTCAGCCTGGCCAGCGTCAGCGACACCTGGAAGCCGTAGCCGCCCTGGCCGCCGAGCCAGAAGAAGCCGGGCAGGCGCGGGTCGAAGCCGGCGACCGGCGTGCGGTCGGGCGCGAAGGTGCGCAGGCCCGCCCACGGCGTCGAGGGCCGGCCGATGCGCATCGACGTCGCCTGCTCGATGCGGTCGACAGCGATAGCGATGTCGATGTCTTCGGGCCAGGCGTCGCAAGGCTCGGAGTCCGTTTCGTCGGCGAGCGAGCCGATCAGCCTGCCGGCATCGGGCTTGAAGTAGAATTGTTCGTGCAAATCGACCACCAGCGGCCAGCCGGAAATGTCGATGCCCGCGAGCGGGTCGAACAGGAAGGCGGTACGCCGTTTCGGCTGGAAGCCAAGGCCGGAGAGTCCGGCAAGGCCGGCGACGACATCGACCCAGGCGCCGGCGGCATTGACGACGATGTCGGCCCGATGCTCGCCGGCACTGGTGGTGATGCGGAAGCCGTCTCCAGCATGGGCGATCTCGCGGACTTCCTCGCCGGTGCGGATGATGCCGCCGCTGGCCTTCAGCGCCGAGGCGCTTGACCCCAGCATCTTGCCCGTGTCGACATCCATCGCGTCCGGCTCATAGACGCCGCCGCAGGTAGCCTCCGTGGCAATGACCGAAACCAGCGTGTGCAGTTCGGCCGCGGAGAGGCGGCGCACGCTCGGCACCAGCGCCCGCAATTCGCCGGCAAGCCGGTCTATCGCCGCGTCGTCGCCGCGCCAGCCGACATGCAGGGCGCCACGCCGGTGGGCGACGAACCCGCCCTCGACGATGGCCTGCCGGCTGGCCAGCGTCAGCCCGCGTACCACCCGGTTGCCATAGGTCTCGGTGAACAGGGCGGCGGAGCGGCCGCTGGCGTGGTAGCCCAGATGCGGCTCACGCTCGATGACGATGACATCAGCCCAGTCCCGCACGGCCGCGGCCAGCGACAGGCCGGCAATGCCACCACCGATGACGACGATTTTTTGGGGAGACTTCGACTGCATCCACCAGTCGTAAAAATTTTTTCGTATCCAGTCAATATTTAGCGTATAAGAAAATTGTTGGTATTGTTGATGGCGGCGGGGAGTTCGACTACCTAGAGCAAACGAGCGACGGGTGGCCGCGCCATGGAGCTGATGATGTCGGAGCAACCGAACCTCGGTGATTGTCTGCGTGCCCTGAGAAAGACGCATGGCTGGACCTTGCAGGAGGTCAGCACGCTCACCGGCGTCGCGGTGTCGACGCTGTCCAAGGTCGAGAACGACCAGATGTCGCTGAGCTACGACAAGCTCCTGCAGATCTGCGAGGGGCTCGGCATCCATGTGACGGAGCTGCTCAGCGGCGACCGCAAGCAGCCGGCGTCGCGCACGCGCCGCTCGGTGACCTCGCCGGCCAACACGCTGCGTCAGCTGACCCGCAACTACGACTACCGCTATCTGGCCACCGACCTGGTGCGCAAGCGCATGGTGCCGATCCGCGCCTATGCGCGCGCCCGCACGCCGGAGGAGTTCGGCCCGCTGACCAGGCATGCCGGCGAGGAATTCCTGATCGTGCTCAAGGGCGAGATCGAACTGCACACCGACCAGTACGCGCCGGTGCGGCTCAAGGAGGGCGAAAGCGTCTACATCGATTCCACCATGGGCCACGCCTACCTCTCGGTGGGCGAAGGCGACGCAGAGATGCTGTGCGTGTGTTCCGGCGACGAGCCCGACATGGAAGGCACGCTGCTGAGCGTGCTGGAGACTGTGGAGGGGTAGGGGGCGGGAAGGCTCGGTGAATTCACCGCCCCATTTGGCTAATGGAGGCGCTCGTCGTACTGATCGCTGCCGGCAATCCGCACCACTTGCGGGAAGATCCCGAAGAACATTCGAAGCCCTTGAAGCCGGGTACCAAAGTTCCCTCGGCCCTTGATCATCCGCATTGCAAGCGCGCGTTGCGCAAAAAGATGACCGGCATTGGCCGCCTTCAGCAGAAGCTCATTGCACTCGCCCGCGTGGCGTTCCAGCTGCGGGTTCGTGTCCAGGACCCTGAACTGCCAGTAGAGTGAGGAGATCGGCTTGCTTGTCTCTGTCCGCAACCACTTCAGCGCCACCTCTGGACGGCCAGCCCGGAAGTTTGCGACCCCCGCGATGTTTGCGACCGCGTGCCGGCCACCTTCGTAAGCTGCCTCGTAATGCCGGACCGCCTGGCCAAAATTCTTGGCGACACCACAGGCACAGAAGTAGATATACCCTAGGCATTCGTGAGCCCATGCATCGCCTTCCTCGGCAAGCTTTTCGAAGACAGGTAAAGCCTCCGCATAGCGTTTTGCAGTCAGGAGGTTGTGAGCTTCACGTTGGTGCTGCCATTTGATCGAAGGCTTATGGTCCTGTGCCGCTGCTTTTCGCAACCACCGATCTGATTCTTCGTGTTCGCCCGCTGCCGCTAGAACCGATCCATAGTTGTATTGGCCGTCAGCGTCCCCCAATTCTGCCGACTTGGAGAACCAAAGGCGTGCTGCATCGAGATTGACGGGCACTCCGATCCCTTGCGAGAGCATGTAACCGAGCCAGGACATCGCGCTGGCATCACCTGCATCCGCCGCCTTCGCATACCACTGGTATGCCGTGGCCTTGTCCACGTCGACACCGCTGCCTCTGAAATAAATGTTGCCGATCCAGCCCATGGCCTCCGCGTCGTCTGCTTCCGCGGCTTTCAAAAACCATTCAAGCGCCGCCGCGGTGTCGACCGCTACACCTTTGCCTTTCAGATAGACATATCCGACCCATGTCATCGCCGGCGCCGAGCCGGACTCCGCAAGCTTTTTGAATAGGGGTACAGCGTCGGCCTCATCCCCGGACCGGTAGAGGGCTTTGGCCGCCTCCAACTCCGGGTCCAACTGGACGGAGTGCGAGTTGTGATTGGCAGTAGCGTCTTCGTCCATTGACAGAAACAGTCCTGATCCTGGTCCGTTCTGCCAAATATATGTATTCCGAAAATGGGACGTTAGACGTCTCAACTTAAATCGAAGACATGCCTACATTCTGGTAAACGTGCGTTCTTCGTTGCTTCATAGGCAAGCGGCTTGACGTCTCCAACGGGTGCGGCGTCATCGTCAAGACAACGCCCGTTCCCCCGCATCCAGCAGCCATTGCCGCACGGCCTGCGTCGGTTCGGGATGGCGCTGCTTTCTCGGCATGACGACATAAAAATCCTGCGTGCCGCGCATTTCGCCACGCACCGGCTGGACCAGACGGCCGGCGGCGAGGTCAGCGGCGACGAGGAAGCGGCTGGCCAGCGCTATGCCCTGGCCGGCGATGGCCGCGTCGATGGCCAGCCCTGTCTGGTTGAAGCGCATGCGTTTCAACTCGGTCGTCATCTTCAGGCCGACCGCCTTTTCCATGAACTCCGGCCACAGATTGTGCGCGTCGTGCAGCAGGACGTGATGCTGGATTTCGGTCGCCGCCATTTCAGTTGTGCCGGCCGGCAGCAGGGCCGGACCGCAGACCGCGATGATCTGCTGGGGGAACAACAGGTCGACGATCAGGCCGGGGCCGAAGGGAGCGCGGCCTTGCCGCACCGCGATGTCGACGCCGTCGGCCTGGAAGCTCGACAGGCTCTCGCTGGCCAGCACGCGCAGGTCGACCAGCGGATTGTCCGCCATGAAGTCCTGCAGCCTGGGGATCAGCCATTTGGTGGCGAAGCTCGGGGTCACGCTGATCGTCAGCCGCGCCGGTTCGGGGCGCAGCAGCAGGGTTGCCTCCGAGATCAGGTCGAAGGCGCGGCGGATGTTGGGCACATAGGCGCGGCCCTCATCGGTCAGCGCCAGGCCGCGCGGCAGCCGTTCGAACAGTTTCGTGCCGAGATCGGCCTCCAGCCCGCGAATGTGCTGGGCCACCGCCCCTTGCGTGACGTTCAGCTCCTCGGCGGCGATGCGGAAGTTGAGATGGCGCGCCGAGGCCTCGAAGGCGCGCAGCGCATTCAGTGGCGGCAGGCTCAGGAAGGCTTCTGGCATGCAGGAGTTTTTCTACTGGTTGATTTCAGCCATTCTGGTTCGAACCGAGCGGAAAAACCAGCTATATCGGCGCTCGGATCCCGGAAATACCGTTTGCGGCTCCTGCCAACCCGAAGAGGAAAATCCAATGAGTGTAGAAAAAGTGGCCGTGGTCGTGGCCGGCGGCAGCGGCATGGGGGCGGCGGCGGCCAAGCGGCTGGCGGCGGATGGGTTCAAGGTCGCCATCCTGTCCTCGTCGGGCAAGGGCGAGGCGCTGGCCAAGGAATTGGGCGGTCTTGGCGTCACCGGCTCGAACCAGTCGAATGAGGATCTGCAGCGCCTCGCCGACCTGACGCTGGAGCGTTTTGGCCGCATCGACGTGCTGGTCAACAGCGGCGGCCACGGCCCGCGCGCGCCGATCCTGGAGATCACGGACGAGCAATGGCACACCGGCATGGATGTCTATCTGCTCAACGTGATCAGGCCGGTGCGCATCGTGGCGCCGCAAATGGTCAAGCAGAAGGGTGGCGCCATCATCAACATCTCGACCGCCTGGGTCGCCGAGCCGAACGCGATGTTCCCGACCTCGGCCGTGTTCCGCGCCGGTCTTGCCGCCTACACCAAGATCTTCGCCAACACCTACGCCGCCGACAATGTACGGATGAACAATGTGCTGCCCGGCTGGATCGACAGCCTGCCGGCCACCGAGGAGCGCCGAGACAACGTGCCGATGCAGCGCTATGGCACATCGGAGGAGATCGCCGCGACGATTGCGTTCCTGGCTTCGGAGGGTGCGGGCTATATCACCGGCCAGAACATCCGGGTGGATGGCGGTGTCATCAGGGCGCTGTGAGGCGCCGGCCTGGAGCCAGGCGCCGCCAATCTCGCGGCCCATGCGCAGTACTTTCAATCATTTCTTGAAACCAGCAGCGATCGTTTCATGGTTTGATGGCGCCGGCCAAGAGGGGAGGCGTCATTGACCGACTTCATCGGACTGCCGAAAGCCGAAGTGCACATCCATATCGAGGGCTGCTTCGAGGCCGACGATGTGGTCAGGAACTGCGAGGAAGCCGGCATTCCGCTGCGCGCGCCGCGCGACAGGCTCTTCGAAGCCCATGACCTCAAGAGCTTCCTCGAGATGCTCGATTGGTTGTGCGGGACATTCCGCACACGCGAACAACTCGCCACCACGGCCTACAAGTTCGCGCAGCGCATGGGCCGAAGCGGCGTGCGCTACGCTGACGTCATCGTCAACCCGACGCATTGGCCGCATTGGCACAAAGACGTTCCAGGGATGATCGACGCGTTCGATGCGGGCTTCGCGGCCGCCGAACAGGATGGGCACCCGCCGGCCGGGCTTTGCGTCAGCCTGCTTCGCACGCAGTCGGCGGCGGAAGCGATCGAGCTGGTGGAATTGCTGGGCGACATCAGGCACAGCCGCGTCGTCGCCTTGTCGATCGACGGAAACGAGGCGGCCGCCGGTCGCACCGGTCCACGCTTCGCCGAGGCGTTTCGCCGTGCCGGCGCGGCGGGTTTGCGGCGGACGGTTCACGCCGGCGAGTCGAGCGGGCCGGAAGGTGTTCGCGACGCAATCGAACTGCTGGGTGCCGACCGCATCGACCACGGCGTGCGGGCGATCGAGGAACCGGACCTTGTCGACTTGCTGGCGCAAAGGCAGATTCCGCTCGGCATCTGTCCGGTCTCCAATCTGGCGCTCGGCGTTTATCCCTCGCTTGCGCAACATCCGCTCGACGCCCTGCGCAAGGCCGGTGTCCCGGTCTCGATCAACACCGACGATCCGGCGCTGCTCGATACCACGCTTGAAGCATCCTACGCCGCTTGCGCCGAGGCCTTTGCCTGGGACGAGGAAACCATTCGCCAGCTCGCCGCGACATCGGTGCAGGCGAGCTACGCCGACCCCGCGCTGAAGGCACGGATCCTGGCCGATCTGGCGGCCTGGCGGAGCTAGCAAGGGTTCAATTCGCTGGCACTGTCCCAGCCTGCTGATCGGCGTCGGTGAGCGTGCCGAGAAAAGCGACGATGTCGTCGATCTCGGCGTCGTTGAGCGCCGGCTTGTCGCCGGGCTTTTTGCCGTTGAAGGGCGGATCCTGATTCAAGTTCGGCCAGTAAGCCTTTGGCAGATCATCATATTGCCGGACCGTACCATCGGCGTTTCTGGGGTACCAATGGCCGGGATCGGTGTCGCGGCTGGCGTAGAAGGCGACCGCGTCGCGCAGCGTGTGGAAGGCGCCGTTGTGGAAGAAGCTCTTGCGCAGCGCGACGTTGCGCAGGGTCGGCGTCTTGAACAGGCCGCAGTATTCGGTCCGGCCCTTGAAGTCGGTGCGCAGCGGGCCGCACAGGCCGAGATCGACATAGGCCGCATCGGCATTGGCGGGAATCGCCGCATTGCGTGGCACGGCGATGGCGATCAGGCCGAAATCGGTGAATTGCGGCGGCTCGCCGTCATTGGCGGGTTCGCTGAGGTGACAGCTGGCGCAATTGCCCTTGGCCTCGTCCTCGAACAGCGCGCGGCCATGTAGTTCCCGCGCTGTCAGTTGCGCCTTGCCGGCGAGGAAGGCGTCGTAGCGGCTGGAATAGGGATAGAAGTCAGGCGCGCTCTGCTCGAACGTGCCGAGCGCTTCGGCGGCGGCGTCGAAGGCATCGCCCGGGTGGTCGAACACGTCGTCGCCGAAGGCGGCCTTGAACTCGCCGGCATAGGCGGCCTTGCGCAAGGCTGATGTGACGGCGGCCCCGTCCTTGTTGGCCATCTCGAAGGGCGAGAGCAGGGGGATTTTCGCCTGGTCCTTGCCATGGTCGGCCCGGCCGTCCCAGGTCAGGCCGCCGGTCGGGCCATTGTCGACGCTCTCGTCCCCCTCGTCCTCGGAATCGTAGAAATGCTCGGTGAAGGCGGGCGCCGCCTGCAGATAGCGCAGCGACGGCACGGCGCGCACGCCTGGTTGGTCGAGGTTCGGACCGCCCATCTCGACCGGCGCGGCCGTGGCCGGGCCGAAGGCGTGATGCGGGTCATGGCAGGAGGAACAGGCCTGCCTGCCCGAGGCGGACAGCGCCGGATCGAAGAACATTTTTCGGCCAAGCGCGGTCAGCGCCCGCGCCCGCGCGAAAGCATCGGCGCGCGACAGCGGGCCGGGATGGATGCTGCCGGTTCCGGCGCGAACAAGGGTTGCCGGCAAAGTGATGGCAAAGCCGAACAACGATGCGGCAGCGGCCGCGATCATCAGGCGTCTGCCTCGTCCCGTCGTCATCGCTTCCAGGTCCATTTCATTCCGCAGTAGGTTCGCACTGCAACGGATTGATGACTGCTCCCGCTCTTCACGAAACCGTGTTCGCGGGCGAGGCAAGTGTCACAAAGGTGACAAGGCATCGACGTAGCTCTTTGCGTGCGCGGCCACCGGCCATGCACGACGCCTCTAGCCATCCCCCCTAGCCATGAGGACTCCTTGATGCGGCCCTTCAATTCGCTTTTCCTGGCCTCCACCGCCCTGGCATCGTTTGCTAGTGCTGCCAACGCCGCGCCTCCCGGCTACGACAAGATCGACACGGTCGTCGTCATCTATGCCGAGAACCGCAGCTTCGATAATCTCTATGGCGGCTTCCCCGGCGCCAATGGGCTGGCCAATGTCTCGGCCGACCAGGCGCGCCAGCTCGACCGCGACGGCAAGCCGCTCGCCGAATTGCCGCCGGCCTGGGGCGGGCTGACCGCCAAGGGCGTGACGCCTGTTGTGACCGAGGCGCAGTCGGCGCATCTCAGCAACGCCAGCTTCGCCATCGACGACGCCAACGGCTTCAACGAGAAGGCCTCCGTCGTCACGCGCGACCTCTGGCACCGCTTCTACCAGGAGCAGATGCAGATCGACGGCGGCAAGAATGACAAGTTCGCCGCCTGGGCCGATTCCGGCGGTCTCGTCATGGGCCATTATGACGGTTCCGGCCTGCCGATGTGGGCGGTGGCGAAGAAATACGTGCTGGCCGACAATTTCTTCCAGGGCGCCTTTGGCGGCTCCTTCCTCAACCATTTCCAGCTCGCCTGCGCCTGCGCTCCGGTCTATCCCAATGCCGATACCAGCCCGGTGAAGGGACAGATCGCCGTCGTCGAGGCCGATGGCAAGACGCTGAAGGTGGCCGACAACTCGCCGCCCTCCGCCCTTGGCGGCGTGCCGAAATTCGTCAATGACGGTGCCATCACGCCCGACTTCTATGCCGTCAACACCATGCAGCCGCCTTACCAGCCGAGTGCCAACAAGCCCGTCGAAGGTGGCGACAAGGCGCTGGCCGATCCGGCGCAGCCGACGACGCTGCCGCCGCAGCACGACATCACCATCGGCGACCTCCTTTCGCTGCGGGGGATCGACTGGGCCTGGTATGCCGGCGCCTGGCAGGCAACGCTCGACGGCAAGAACGCGACGCCGGTGCCGAACTTCCAGTTCCACCACCAGCCGTTCAACTATTTCGCCGCCTATGCGCCGGGCACCGCCGCGCGCACCGCGCATCTCAGGGATGGCGGTCTGGACGGCTCCGAATTCATCAAGGCGATCGATGACGGCAAGCTGCCTTCTGTCAGCTTCTACAAGCCGCAAGGCAATCTCAACGAGCACAGCGGTTATGCCGATGTGACATCGGGCGACCAGCATCTGGCCGACCTCGTCGCGCATCTGGAGAAGAGCCCGCAATGGAGCCACATGCTGGTGGTCGTCACCTATGACGAGAATGGCGGCTTCTGGGATCATGTCGCGCCGCCCAAGGCCGACCGCTGGGGACCGGGCAACCGCGTCCCGGCCTTCATCATCTCGCCCTACGCGAAGATGGGCACGGTCGACCACACGCAATATGACACGACGTCGATCCTGCGCTTCATCACCGCGCGCTACGACCTGCCGGTGCTTTCAGGCATAGTCGCCCGCGACAAGGCGCTGCGCAACAACGACCAGCCGCCGATGGGCGATTTGTCAGCCGCGCTTGATCTCAGCCGCTAGGGCAGAGGGCAGGTCAGAAATCCGCCGCCGCGTCGTCAAGGCGCTGCGGTTCGTTTCAAGGGCCGCTCACCAAGGCTAATACAAGCTTCTGCAGATTGCCGCCCTGACCGAACTCGACACGGTCGAAATCCCGGCTACCCTGTATCCTCGCCTTCGAGATCGCGTCGAGCCGCTTGACCACCTCGGCCCTGGTCTTGCTGCATTTGGGGTCATCGGCGACGGTCAGGCCGTCTGTCGCGGCTTCGATGTCATGCACCATTTTTATCATGCTGGCGCCATGCACCTTCTCATGGGCGCTGACGCCGGCGATGAACACCTCCCAGTTCTTCTGGACGGAAGGCGGCAGTGGCGCGGAGGGACTTGGCAAGGTGTAGGTGATGATCAGTTTCGGCTTGCCCGCCGTCAGCACGCAATCCTTGCCCCTGGGCTTGTAGTCCCGGATCCCCCAGGTCAGCTTGAAGTTGGTGTAGGCGATGGCGCGGGTAATGCCGACATTCGGTCCGTTCTCGCCGATCGACCGGTAAAGCTCCAGCCCGGACTGGCCCGAAATGGCGTAGGTCTCGACCTTCTCGACCGGCTTCCACTCGGCATGGGCGGTGGGCGGCAAGGCCACCAGGGCGGCAAGCAGAAGACACAGACGAACTCTCAGCACAATGTCTCTCCAAACCGATCCCGAACGTACGTGCCGCAACGGGCAATGCCACGGGATCGCTTTTCCTATATGCTGCCCGCGGGTGCTGCAATTGTCAGGGGGAAATCATGAAAGCTGGATATCTCGTCGTCGCCGGTGCCGTGGCGGTCTTGCAGGCCGCGCAGCCGGCCGTTGCCGCGTCGTGCAGCGGCTGGAGCGCGAAGATGGAGGAAGACGAGGGCGGCAAGGTGCTGACAGCCTCGGTCTGCGGCGGACCGAAGGGCGATGCGTATCTGATGCTGACCTGTTTCGACACGCCGGTGCTGAGCTACGATCTGGGCGCCAGCGGCCAGCAGACGGAGCCCGGAATCAGCGGCGCGTTCGACTTCAAGGCCGACGGCAAGACGGTGACCAAGACGCTGCAGCTCGAGGAAATGTACAATTATTTCGTGGTCAATCTGGCCAAGGCCGATCCGCTGCTCGACCTGTTGCGTTCGAAGGGTGATGTCTCGGTCAGCTCAGCCAAATATGGCGCGATCAGCTTTCCCCTGAAGGGCTCGAGCGGGGCTATCGGCAAGGTGCTGGCGCAGTGTGGCAAGGCCAAGCCCGCGGACGACGGGGATTAAGGGCGGTACCCGCGCCTTCCTCAGAGTTGATGACGATGGGAGGGGATGCTACCGCATCACCCCGCCCAGCCGCATCGTCGCTCCCATCAACTCCTCATCCGAAAACCCGGAAAACCCCAGCACCAGCCCGTGCTTCGGCGCCCCGTCGATGAACATCGCGGACAGCGCCCGCGCGCCGACGCCCACCGCTTTTGCGGCTTCGACGATCGCGGTGTCCGGGCCTGAGCCCTGCAGCGTCGCCATCAGATGCAGTCCCTGTTCGGGCACGGACACCTCGAGCGTATCGCCGCAATGCGACTCTAGCCCCGCGACCAGCACGTCGCGCGCGGCTTGCACCCGGCGGCGCACGCGCCTGAGATGCGCGGCGAAGTGGCCTTCGTTCAACAGGTCGGTCAGCGCGCCTTCGGCCAGTGTCGAAGGGTAGCGGTCGGAGCGCGCCCTGACCGCCATCACGGCATCGAGCAGCGGCTCCGGCACCACGACATAGCCGATGCGCAGGCCGGGGAAGAGCACTTTGGAGAAGGTGCCGAGATAGGCGACGCGGTTCGCGCCATCCATGCCTTGCAGCGAGGTCAGCGGCGGGCCGGCATAGCGGAACTCGCTGTCGTAATCGTCCTCGATGATCCAGGCATCGTTGCGCCGCGCCCAGTCGAGCAGGGCAAGGCGGCGCTGCATCGTCATCGTCACGCCGAGCGGATATTGGTGCGAGGGCGTGACATAGGCCGCGCGCGCCTTTGGACAGAGGCTTTCGCCGATCCCGGGATCGAGCCCTTCGCTGTCCACCGGCACGGCGACAATCCTGGCGCCGCTGCCGGCCAGCACGGCGTGCGCCATGGGATAGCAGGGATTTTCCAGCCAGACGGCGTCCCCGGGGCGAAGTGCCGCGCGCGCCAGGAGGTCGAGCCCCTGTTGCGTGCCCGAGGTCAGCACGATCTGGCCGGCGTCGCAGCGCACGCCGCGCGCGGTCCTCAGATAGGTTGATATCGCGGTGCGCAGCGCGATGCCGCCACGCGGATCGCCATAGCGGAAATGTTCGGGGGCGGGGCGGGCGAGGTGGCGCGACAGCAGGATGCGGAACAGGTTGAGCGTGCGCGGGTTGGACACCGCGACGCCAAGGCCGCAAGGCAACGACGTGGCGGCATCGATCTCGGGCGGACGGGGCTTTGACAGTGTTGTCGGCAGATACGGTACATCGCGCGCGACGAAAGTGCCGGCGCCGACCTTGGCGACGGCGAAACCTTCCGAGATCAGCATTTCGAAACAGGCGACCGCCGCCGAGCGCGACAGGCCGAAGCGCCGGGCGAGGTCGCGGGTGGTCGGCAGCTTGGCGCCGGCGGCCAGCGCGCCGGTCTCGATCAGCCGCCTGAGCGCCGCGTAAAGCTCGCGGCTGCGCGGGCCGTCGCCGGGCAGAACCGGGATCAGCGCCGACCAATCCGGCGGATTGGTCTGAATTTTATTGCCTTGATTGGTTCTTTTATCGACCAATGTCATGGCGCATGGTTGGCAGACAAGAAGTGAGGATGCAAGCCGTGAACGATGTCGCCGCCAGCTTTCCGACCACCAGCCGCAACCGGGTCAAGCGCCTGCACGAGCGCGGCAGCTACGACCATGCGGCCGTTTTCGCGGTGCTGGATGCGGGGCTGCTCTGCCACGTCGCCTATACGTTCGACGGCCAGCCCTATTGCACGCCGACCATTCACTGGCGCGAGGGCGACATGCTCTACTGGCACGGCTCTTCCGCCAGCCGCATGCTGCGCCAGTTGCGCGGTGGCACGCCGGCCTGTCTCACCGTGTCGCATCTCGACGGGCTGGTGCTGGCGCGCACCGGCTTCAACCATTCCGCCAACTACCGCTCGGCGATGTGCTTCGGCACGGCACGGATCGTCGACGAGCCGGAGGAGAAGATGAAGGCGCTGGCCGGCGTCGTCGACCGCTTCTACCCCGGCCGCAGCGAAACCTTGCGACCGATCTCGGCGCAGGAGGCCAAGGCGACGACGGTGATCGGCATGCGCATCGAGGAAGCGTCGGCGAAAGTGCGCGCCAAGGGTGTCGGCGATGACGAGGAGGATTACGGCCATCCCGTCTGGGCGGGCGTCATCCCGGTGCGGATGGTGATCGGTGCGGACGAGCCGTGCCCGAGGATCCTGCCTGGTATCGAGCGGCCAAAGAATCTGGCTGGTTATGCCGAGGGCGAGAGGCTGGACCGGGCGCTGACGCAGGCGCAGAGGGTGTATGAGGGTGGGCGTAACTAGCGCCTTGCCGCCAACCATCGCCTCGCGCTATCCCGGCGCATGATTACCTTCCACAAGGCGCAAGCCTCCGATCTTCCCGCCATCGTCGCCATGCTGGCCGACGATCCGCTGGGCGCTGCCCGTGAGGATGCCTCGTTGCCGCTGGCGCAAGGCTATCTCGACGCCTTCAACGCCATCGACGCCGATCCGAACCAGTTGCTGGCGGTGGCCGTGGATGGCGCGGAGGTGATCGGCACGCTGCAGATCACCTTCCTTGCCGGGCTGTCGCGCAAGGGCGCCTGGCGCGGGCAGATCGAGGCGGTGCGTGTCGCAGGCCATCGCCGCTCGGGTGGCGTCGGCCGGCTGATGTTCGAATGGGCGATCGATCAATGCCGCGCGCGGGGCTGCAGCCTTGTGCAACTGACCACCGACAAGGGGCGGGCGGACGCGCACCGCTTCTATGAGGGCCTCGGCTTCACAGGCAGCCATATTGGCTACAAGAAGAGCCTTTAGGGCAATTCCGTTTCCGCCCGTGCGGTGACTGGCGTATACCGCAAGGTTGTCAGGCACTATTCAAATCGCCTGACAAAGCGGATATAGGTCAGCCAAGTTGACCTATATCGGAAACGTCTGGGGAGGCGTGACTTGACCCTTATGAACCTCTTGGCTTCTCGCTCGTCGCGCATGAAAGCCTCCGAAATCCGCGAACTGCTGAAGCTGCTCGACCAGCCTGATATCATCTCGTTCGCCGGTGGCATTCCCGATCCGTCGCTGTTTCCGGCCGACGCCATCCGCGATGCCTATGCCGAGGTGCTGGGGGGCGCGGAGGCGGGCGCTGCGCTGCAATACCAGGTCTCGGAAGGCTATCTGCCGCTGCGGCGCTGGATCGCCGGGCAGATGGGCAAGCTGGGCGTCGCCTGCGACGAGGCCAACATCTTCATCACCTCCGGCTCGCAGCAGGCGCTGGACTATCTCGGCAAGCTGTTCCTGTCGCCGGGCGATACCGCGCTGGTGACATGGCCGACCTATCTCGGCGCGCTGCAGGCCTTCAACGCCTATGAGCCGCGCTATGACCGGCTGCGGCCCGAAGGCGGCAACATGACGCCGGATGCCTATCGCGCGGCGGCGGCGGCAAATGGCGGCAAGGTCAAATTCGCCTATCTGGTTCCCGATTTCGCCAACCCGACCGGCAACACGCTGGACCGGCAGCAGCGCGAGGCGGTGCTCGACCTTGCCGGCGAACTCGACATCGCCATCATCGAGGACGCCGCCTATCGCGCGCTGCGCTATGACGGCGAGGGCGTGCCGCCGATCCTGGCCCTTGACTGCGCGCGGTCCGGCGGCATCGACAAGGCGCGCACGCTCTATTGCGGTTCGTTCTCGAAAATCCTGTCGCCTGGCATGCGCGTCGGCTGGGTGTGCGCGCCGCGCCATGTGGTCGAGAAGCTGGTGCTGATGAAGCAGGCCTCCGACCTGCACAGCCCGTCGATCAACCAGTTCGTCATGCACCGCGTCGCCGAGGCCGTGTTCGACGGCCAGGTTGAAAAACTCATCGGCGCCTATCGCGAGCGCCGCGACGGCCTGCTGGGCGCACTGGAAGCCAATATGCCCAAGGGCGTGACCTGGAGTCGTCCGGAAGGCGGCATGTTCGTCTGGGTGACGCTGCCGGAGGGGGGCGATGCAACCGAACTGCTGGCGCGGTCGGTCAAGGAGGCCCGCGTCGCCTTCGTGCCCGGCAATGCCTTTTATGCCGACGGCACCGGACGCAACACGCTGCGGCTGTCCTTCACGCTCGCCGACCGCCGTGCGGTGACCGAGGGCATTCCAAGGCTGGCGGCGCTGCTGAAGGGGTAGGCTTGGTTGAGCTTCGCCGCCGAAATGACGATCCGGCAGCGAAGCTTCTGGAGCAGTTCACCGGTTCACGGAAACGGCGAACCGCCTTAACTCTTTGTTTTGACGCAATTCCCCGGGGAAAGCGCTACGCGCTTTTCCCGAAAGAACCGTTTCACACTTTTCCTGGAATTGGTCGAAGTCAGACGCGGTTCACGTCACGAGCTCCGTCGCGTCCGATTTCGTTCGAGCGGTAATTCTCCGCATCGGCGTCAAAGCCGGTCCAACCGTCGGCCTGGTATTCACCGCGCCGCTCTTCCAGGTTCACGGACTTGGCCTGCCCGAGAATCCTTTCAGCCTCGGGCACCAACTGGTCATCAACCTTGGCCGTGACCAATGTGCCCCCACGGCGCACGCCCTCCGCGTAAACGTGTGCATCGGCTTCAGGCACGCCGGAGTCGGTCAGCGCGCCGACGATGCCACCCGCGGCGCCACCAACCACGGCACCTCCCACTGCGCCGACCGCGGTGGCCGCCAACCATCCAGCCGCCACCACCGGGCCGACGCCCGGAATGGCCATGAGGCCAAGTCCAGCCAGCAGCCCGCCGGCTCCGCCGATCGCAGCTCCCAGTCCAGCACCGCCCGCGGCATCATCCGCGGCCTTGGAGCCGTCATTTTCGTGCCGGTTGTCCGCGTTCTTGGCGACGATGCTGATGTCGGAATGCGGAATGCCCGTGGCTTCCAGTTCGCCAACGGCATCGGAAGCGTCGTCATAATTGTCGAATAGTCCGGTTACGGTTTTCATGTTCTTGATCTCCTGGATTTCGGATTCAGTTGGTGCCGGCAACGACGTTGCCCTTGTAGTCCAGCGCGATGGCGGTGTTCTTGCCGTCCTTGCTCGCCTGTCCACGCCAGATGCCCTGGTCGTCCTTGGTCAGCTTCGAAACATCCGAGAAACCGGCATCCTGGATCCGGCCCTTTGCCTGATCTTCGGTGAAGCTGTTCGCGCCGGAAAGCGGAGGGGTCTGCTCAGGCTTGTCGCCCACCGTGACCTTGGGCGTCTGCGAAGTTGACGACTGGGTGCCCTGGGTCGCCGCGATCTTTTCGATCATCTCCTGGTGCATCTTGAGTGTCGGCAGAGTCTGCCCGGCGAACGTCTTCAGCTCGGCGTTGTCGCCGTCCTTGGCGTAGCTCTCGAACAGCTTCACGGCATCGGTGTGCGCGTCGCGCTGCATCTGGACGTAGGGGCCGTCGATCGGATCCTTGCCGTTCTGCAGGGTGTCGACATCACTCTTGTGCTTGGCGTCCAGTTCCTTGGGAACCGTCAGCTTCTGCTCGCCGGCGATCGTCTCCAGCTTGGCATTGGCCGCGCCGTGATCGCCGATCATCTTATGCGCAAAATCCTTGACGCTCTGATCCTGCGATCTGGTTTCGGCGATCTTGCTCGAATCCACTTCGAACATTGCACCGTTCGCTGCCTTGTCGACAAAGTCTTGCGCGCTGTCGGCAGCAAAGGCTGGCAGCGCGAAAGCCATAGTTGTGGCTGTGGCCAGTGAGGCCATAAGAAGGCGAGTTTTCATGGGGAAGGTCCTTGTTGATGCACTGATGTGCCGAGGACTTAATCTGCGCCCGAGAGCTTTGTTCCCAGGGATAAGCAATAAAGCGATGTCGCCAATGGCAACAAAGTCATCTCCCTACCTTTGCGACCAGCGAAGGAACTGAAGCGGGGTGGGCTACGCGGAAAACCACGTATCGGCGCTCGGCAGGCTTGTGGACCTGGCCACCAGCCCGTTACGCCGGAACGCCGACCAAGAGCTTGATCTTCGAAAGCCTGGCGCGAGCCAGCTTGCGGATCGATTTTTCGAACCCTTCCTTGCCGCTTTCAATGACGAAGACCAATGTCTTGAGGTCCAGCATGAACTCGTCCACCGCCGCTGTCATCTCTTGCGACCTGCCCTTGAAGCGGCGCAGCAAAGCGGTCGCTTCTTCGATGCTGTCGCCGCCGGCGCTATCGACGAGTGCTTCGAGCCTCTGAAAACTGTCCAATTCCATTCCTTCCTGACCGCGCCACAAAACCCGGTCAGCAGTGGAAGGTTCCAACTCGGAGCGGTCCCGTGAAAATAAATCGCTTCCGCGTTTGAATCGCCGGGGTCCAACCTCTGTCGGCATTCTTTTGGTTTTGTTGGAACCTCTGTGCTCATTAAAGGTTGTCACTGCGTCTGATCCCCCGTCAGACATCTGAAAGCTCATATCAGCTTTCCAAAGGCCCGCTGGATCCCCCTCCTGGCGGGCTTTTTTGTTTGAGGCTCGGCCAAGGGCTGGCCACCCAGTGGCGCGCCGACCGGTGCGGCGGGCTTAGGGCCGTTATGCGTGTCCTTGATACGGGCTCGGCCACCGCGAGTGTACGCAGGTCGCGCGGCGGAGATGATTCTCGCGCTCCTGTATATTTTCGATTGTTTTGAATTTTCGAACGCCGGCTCGACGAATATCGACTGAATTCTTGACCGGGACGGCAATGAAATTGTCGTGCAAGGCACAAATATCGCCAACTCTGGACAAGACGCAAGCAAGTTTCATACGGTGCATTTCCTGGAAGGTGCGGGAAGGGCCGGTTACTTTTGAAAAAGAACGTCTTCTCGTCGATCGATCTGCCGTCGCATCTCGATGATCAAGCACGGTTCGCGCTCTGGCAGGATATCCATGTCGCCGAGATCTGGTCGGTCGAATATGCCATCTCGGCCAACCGGCCGTTCGCCGCGGCCATCGAGGCGACGGCGGTCGGGCCGTTGGTGCTGGGGCAGATGGCCGGAACGATCCAGCATGCCAGCCGCAAGGCCCGCAACATCGCCGATGACGGCCGCGACGGCTATCTCCTCCTGATAAACAACGGCGACACAAGGCTGAGCGGCATCCAGGCCGGCCGCGACTACAGCGTCGGCAAAAACGAGGCCGCGCTGGTCTCTGCCTCCGAAGCGCTGGAAATGAGCGGCGGCGACAGCAATGTGTGGGCCAACATCGTCGTCCCGCGCGAGATCCTGGAGAATGCCTTTGCCCGTGTCGAGGACCGGCTGGCACTGACTGTCGCGGCCGACAATGAGGCGCTCGGCATGCTCAGGCGGTATTGCAGCTTCCTGGAGGCGGGCCCGGCCCTGGTCTCGCCCAACCTTGTTACCCATGCCACCGAAACCATCGTCGACCTGATCGGCCTGGTGACCGGCGCCAAGGGCGATCCCGCCGAACTCGCCGGCATGCGCGGCCTGCGCGCGGCGAGGCTGCAGGCCATACTGGACAAGATCCGCGACAATTTCGCCGATCCCGCCATTTCGGCCCAGCAGGTCGCCCAGCAGTTGCGGCTTTCCGTGCGCTATGTCCACGACCTCCTGCAGGAGACCGGGGCGAGCTTCGCCGAGCGCATTCTCGAATTGCGCCTGCAGAGGGCCCACCGCATGCTTGGCGACAGGCGCAACGACCGCATGCGCATCAGCGAGATCGCGCTGCTGAGCGGTTTTTCCGACGTCTCCTATTTCAACCGCTGCTTCCGCCGCCGCTTCGGCTCGACGCCGAGCGGCGCCAGATAGGGCAACTCCAGGAAGAGCATGAAACGGCTTTCCCTTGGGAATAGCGCCAAAACAGGGAGTTGGGGCGGTTCGCCGTCGTCGTGAGACGGTGAACCGCTCTACCGCATCGGCGATCCGGTTTCATCCGGCCGGTGCGGAACGGCCACACGGGGCGGGAAAGCAGCACGGCGCGTTCGAAGACAAGTCCGGTGCGGTCCAGACCAAGACGCGGGACAGCGAATAATGCAAGACCGCGATGTATCGCCGCGAAGCACTTCCGCCGTGGCGTGCATCTCGGGGACCGCGGACAAGCAATGAAAACGATATTTCTCGCCACAGCCTTCTTTCTCGGGCTCGCCGGCATGGCTTCAGCCGCCGACGCCGGCCCGCCGGTCTCGGCCTCCTACAACTGGTCCGGCGGCTATATCGGCGCGCAGGCCGGATACGGATGGGGGGACGCAAGGGTCGGCCAGACTTTCGCGGCTGACAGTTTTGGCGGCTACGGCTGGGGCTACGGCAGCCTTTCGGGCGGCTTCGGCGGCCTTTATGCCGGCTATATGAAGCAGTTCGACAGCGGCCTGGTCCTCGGCGTCGAGGGCGACTACAACTTCGCGAATCTCAAGGACACGACCGTCTATCAGGCGCTGGGCGTCGACGATCCCGGCTTTGGCGGTGTGCTGGAACTGAACTCGATCGGGTCCGCCCGCCTGAGGGCTGGCTACGCGATGGATCGGTGGCTTCCGTTCGTCACCGCCGGCGTGGCGATGGCGCACTACAAGCACAGCACCGTCTTCCTTCCGAGCGGAGATACCTATGCCGATGTCGAGGACACCATCGCGGGCTATGCGCTGGGCGCCGGCGCCGAATATGCCGTCAGCGACAATTGGGTGGTCCGGGGCGAATACCGCTTTGCCGACTTCGGCCGCCACACCTCCATACGGCACTCGACCTTCAATGGGGCCGCCGTGAACCCCGATGCGATCGAACTGAAGACGCACGATATCCGGCTCGGCATCGCCTACAAATTCTGAACGGCGTCTCGGCTGATGCCGAATGGTCACACCGGTGCGCCAAGTGCGGCGGCGCACTTCAGGATAATTCACATGCGGTCCAGCCCAAGAACGCGGCACGGCGAACGATGCAGCAGGGGAAGGCCCGTCAGGGCCGGCCGCGGTATCGGCCAATTGATGGTGGTATCGGCCAATTGACGGTCATTTCGCCGGGCGCGGGGGCCGGAACGCACGGTAACCAACACGAAGTGACGCGGCGGGCCCAGCGCGGCGGACAGTGTCCGGGAATTTACCAGCCGCCGCGCAGGGCCGGCTCAAGGGAAATCCAGCGAAACCAGGCAAGGCATGTCATCTGACACCGTCGCCCGTATTGACGGCGCCCGGTCCGAATCTACATTCGGAGCCTTGCAAGGAGGATTTGCATGGAAACCCAGGAATTGCATCGCGGCCGGCTCATCGACCATATCCAGCTGGTGGTAAGGGATCTCGCCGCCAGCCGGCGTTTCTACGAGGCGATCCTGCAAGCGCTCGACGTGCCGATCGGCGGGACGGCAACGGATTATTTCTGGTGCGACGAGCTGTTCGTCTCCAGTGCCGACAGCCGCGCCGCGCTGGGACAGCTCACCGGCCGTCATCATCTGGCCTTCCAGGCAAAGGACCACGCGATGGTCGACGCCTTTTACAAGGCCGGGTTGGCGGCCGGCGGCAAGGACAATGGCGCGCCAGGCGAGCGGCCCTATCATCCCGGGTACTACGCCGCCTTCCTGCTCGATCCGGACGGCAACAACATCGAGGCCGTCCATCATGGTCCGCACACGCGCAGTACCGCTTCGGTGAAGATCACCTTCTGAGAGACTGTCTGGACATTCCTCCCTGGCGGCAAGAGCGAATTCGAAACAGTCTCCAAGCGTCGGCTTTTCTTTGGTCTCGTATCCTCGTATACGAGATTGGAATGAGCCGCCCCGAGGATTCGCATGAGCCCGTTGCCTGAAGCCGTGCCGTTTTTCAGCCAGTGGGAAACGCCTGACATGACGCTGGCCGTGCTCGCCGATGGCGCCCAGGCCGCGTTGCGGCGGGATCCGCTGTGGCGAGGATCAGGCGCGGACACGCTCGACGAATACGCGGTCTGGGCCGACAACATCTGCGGCATGGCATGCCTGAAAATGATCCTGGCGACGCGGGGCGAGATCGTGCCGACGATCGAGCTGGCCAGGCGGTGCACTGGATATGGCGGCTATGTCGTCAAGGAAGGCTCGATCAAGGGCCTGATCTACGCGCCTTTCGTGACCTTCGTGAAGGCGGAATTCGGCCTGGAGGCGCAGGTGATGACCAATGTCGCGACATCGGACATTCCGGCGATCCTCAGGCAGTCGCGCTTCTTCATCGCTTCGGTCAGCAGCTCGATCCGCTGGCCCGAGTGCGAGCCGCCCTCGAAGGGCGGCCATCTGGTGCTGGTGACAGCGGCATCGGACGATGGTTTTCGCTTTCACAACCCATCCGGCCATACCAGCGCCACACAAGAGAACGCAGTGTTGGCGCCATATGATTTCGACCGTTTCTTTGCCAATCGCGGCATTGCCGTCGCCATTTGATTTTTTGAGGGGTTTCAATGACCGGGAAGACAAGAGTTGCCATCCTCTATGGCGGGCGCTCGGCTGAGCATGAAGTGTCGCGCCTGTCGGCGGCCAATGTGCTGAAGGCGATCGACCGGACGCGCTATGAGGTGGTCCCGATCGCCATTACCAGGGACGGCAGATGGCTGCTGCAACCGTTGTCCGAGGCTGGCGGCGACGGGGCAGGGGCCGCGGTATCCGAGGACGGTATCGAGGTCGCCCTGTTGCCAGGCGGCAAGGGAAGGCTGGTGGCCGTGCCGCACGGTGGCGCGCAGCACGACCTGCCGCCGGTCGATGTCGTCTTTCCCGTGCTGCACGGGCCGTTCGGCGAGGACGGCTCGGTGCAGGGCTATGCCGAGGTCGCCGATGTCGCCTATGTCGGCTGCGGCGTCCTGGCCTCCGCCGTCGCCATGGACAAGGACGTCGCCAAGCGGCTGATGCGCGAGGCGGGGCTTGGCGTTGCCCGCTCCGTGACCGTGCATCGCAACGACAAAGGTTCGTTCCAGGAAATTGCCGGCGCGCTTGGGTTGCCCTTCTTCGCCAAGCCGGCGCGCCAGGGCTCGTCCTTCGGCGTGAGCAAGGTGAATGACAGGGATGGCTTCGAGCAGGCCGTCGAAACGGCCTTCCGCTATGACGGCAAGGTGCTGATCGAGGAGTTCGTCGAAGGCCGCGAAATCGAATGTTCGGTGCTGGAGCGGGCCGACGGCTCACTCACGGTGTCGCTGCCCGGCGAGATCATTCCGGCCGGCAAGCATGGCTTCTACACCTATGAGGCCAAGTATCTCGACGCCGACGGCGCGGTGGTCCAGGTGCCCGCCAATGTGCCGGCCGCCGTTGCCGACAGGGCGAAGGAGATGGCCGCGCAGGCTTTCCGGGCGCTTGGCTGCGAGGCCATGGCGCGCGTCGACTTCTTCCTGCGCGCCGACGGTTCGCTGCTGGTCAACGAGGTCAACACGCTGCCGGGCTTCACCGACATTTCGATGTACGCCAAGGCGCTGGCGGCGATAGGCATCGGCTACAGCAAGGTTATCGACGTGCTCATCGAGCACGCGCTGGCAAGGTATGCGGCGCGGTGATCGACTGATACCGTTCGGGAGCAAGCCCCCATCGCGTTCGCTTCCGGCTGGAAGCCGACGGCAGTTGCTGCATGTACAGATGATCCCGTACGGTATCATGATTTGTGATCCCGCACGGTAGCAAAATGGCTTTGATTTCATCCTGGCAAGGCATATGCTCCCGTTCGGGAGCAGAATCATGACCGAGACCACACCGTCGCCTGAAAGCGCTGTCGAAATTGCGCGCCGCGCCGTACGATCCGCTCCCGCCGAGCAGGGGGATTTATTCGGGTCGCTGGCGCCGGCCGTCCCGGCTGGCGGCGTTTCGAATAAGCATGATGGGAGCCTTGAGAACCCCCGCGATGCCTCCAGGCCCGTCCGCGCATCGCTGCCGCGGCGGCTTCCGTCGGTCCGCGACGATGACGGGGGCGCCTTGGCGCAATCGGCCTTGCAGGGCAACACCATAACGTCGCCGGCGGATCTCGGCCGGCTGGTTCGCGCGGCCCGCAAGCGGCGAGATTTCTCCCAGCAGCAGTTCGCCGATCTCGCTGGGGTCGGCCGGCGCTTCTTGTCGGAGTTGGAGAACGGCAAGCCGACGCTCGAACTGGGGAAAGTCCTGAAGGTCGCCGACACTGCCGGCATTGCGCTGTTTGCCAGGGAAGGCTGAACGGACGGGCGCCCGGCTCGACCGAGATGACCTTGACGCCGAAGGGGGCGAGTTCCGACGCCAGCACTTCGGTTAGGCCGCCCACCGCCACTTTGCTGCCTGGTAGGCGCTGGGGCCGGCGTGGCCATCCGCCCGCCGACCGAGGAGATGTTGGCGATATCGCCCGAGCGCTGCGACGGATATGAAGTCGGCAAGGCGTTGCCGAGGTCGGTCTTGATCTCGAGGTAGAGCTGGTTGAGCAACTCATCCTTGCTGGCGAAGTCGTTGAAGAGCGTGCCTTCGGAGAGGCCCGGCCTCCCTGGCGATCCTGGCCGTGGCCGCGCCGGTTCCAAGCGTCGCCACCAGTTCGGTGGCCGAGGCCAGGATTGCCTGACGTTTTTCTTCGGCGAGGGGGCGTGCCATGTCCAACCCGTTTGAGCGAGTGGTCACTCATTTATTGCGGTGTGCACAAAATGTCAGGCGTGTGGAGCCATTCGGACCGGCGTTCGTTTGGAAGCAGCGCATTGCCGCCGGCCAAGGTTGCACGCCGGCTCAATATATCAGACCATGGCCATTGGCAGGGGAGAGGTACGAGGTGGCGAACAATCGTCGGAATGGAATGGCGCCTCAAGCGCTGGACGACATTCTTGCGGCCGCCGCGCCCCACCCGCGAACCTCGCTGCCCAATGTGGCGACCACCGTCACGACGGTGGCCGCACTCTATTTCGGGCGCGAGGTTTTCCTGCCGATCGCCATTGCACTGCTGCTGACCTTCGCGCTCGCGCCCTTGGTTTCGGCGCTCAAGCGGATCGGCATTCCCCGGATCGCCGCTGTCATCGCCAGCGTGCTGGCCGCTTTCGCGGCACTTGCCCTGTTCAGCTTCGTCGTCGCCACGCAGGTCAGCGAACTGGCGCAGAACATCCCTGTCTATCAGACCAACATCCTGGCCAAGATCCGCTCACTCAAGGAAACCGGGGTCGGGGGAGGGATCATTTCGAGATTGAGCGGCGTGGTCGAGCGTGTCGGCCAGGAGATCGACAGGCAGGACGCCACGCTGCCGGCCGCCACGCCCGACAAGCCGCCGCGCGAGCCGGTGCCCGTCGAAATCGTCGCGCGCGAAAGGCCGCTCGAAGTCCTGCAGAACATCGTCGGTCCGCTGATCAGCCCGCTCGGATCGGCCGGGCTGATCATTGTCGTCGTCATCTTCATGCTGCTCGAGCGGGAGGATTTGCGCGACCGTTTCATCCGGCTTGTCGGCTACGGCGACCTCCACCGCACCACCGAGGCGCTTCAGGATGCCGGCAAGCGGGTGGGCCGCTACCTGCTCATGCAATTGGTCGTCAACATCGTCTACGCCATACCGATCGCGATCGGGCTGTGGATCCTCGGCATTCCAAATGCGCTGCTGTGGGGCCTGCTCGCACTCGCGCTGCGTTTCGTTCCCTATATCGGTCCGGCCATAGGCATGCTGCTGCCGCTGCTCCTGGCGCTGGCCGTGGCACCCGGCTGGTCGCTCGTCCTGTGGACGGCCGCCCTGTTCGTGGTGATGGAACTGGTCACCGGCAACGTCGTCGAACCCTGGCTTTACGGTTCGCGAACGGGGCTGTCACCGCTGGCGATCATCGTTGCGGCCATCTTCTGGACGTGGCTCTGGGGGCCGCTCGGACTGGTCCTGTCGACGCCGCTCACCGTCTGCCTGGTGGTTCTGGGCAGGCACGTGCCGCAGTTCGAATTCCTCGACGTGCTGTTCGGCAACGAGCCCGTGCTGGAACCTCATGCGCGGCTCTACCAGCGGCTTCTGGCCGGCGATCCGGACGAAGCCACCGATCATGCCGAGGAGATGCTGGAAGAAAAGTATCTGGTCGAGTTCTACGACAAGGTCGCCATTCCGGCTCTTCTGCTGGGCGAGCGGGACCGTGTGCGCGGCGTCATGGGTGACCTGCAAAGACGTCAAGTGGCGGCCAGTGCCCTGACGCTGGTGGCCAATCTGGAAGACGACGCGAAAGAGGAAGCGGGCGAGGAGGATGCGCAGGCCGAGGAGACGGGCGAGCCCGGCGACGCGGCCGATGAGGACGCGGCCGACCTGCCAGACGGCACCGGCCTCTCGGTGCTTTGCGCCGGCGGGCGAGGCGAACTCGACGATGCCGCCGCCGCGATGCTGGCGCAGGTGCTGGAAGTCCAAGGCGCGGCCGCGTCGAAGGCGGGCTTTGCCGACATGGAACCCGCCAGCATCCGCCGCCTCGAACTTGAAGCCATCGATACGGTCGTGGTCGGCTTCCTCAACCGCGATTCCGTCAAGCACGCCCGCTTCCTGGTTCGCCGGCTGAAGCGGGCGAAGGCAGCACTTCGGGTGGGCATCGTGTTCTGGTCGGAGACCGGCAACGACGACAAGGAAGCGGCCGCCAGGCTGGCCCAGGACATCAGCGCGGATTTCGTCGCGCATGGCATGGTCGGCGCGGTGACGGGCGCGCTGTCGAAGGAGCCGCCGATTGCGTTGAAGCTCGTCGCCAAACGGCGCCGGCCGCGCGCTGCCCCAAGGAAGGTGGCTGCCGCGGCGACGGCTTAGAGACGAAAGCCGGTTACAGCGAGGGAGTTTGAGTCTGAGTGGGCTCTCCCGGGAAGGTGCTCATGACGGCTTTGCGCCGCATGTCAGTCTTTCGATCCGTTCGATCGCTATCCGGAAAGCGGACGTAACCGTGGGTGCCCTGGATTTCCGGTTCCGCTGAGGCGGCTGGCTCGATTCGATTTCGTCGGATCACATGCGCTTCTCGAAGCGGAACATCCCGCTGTCCTCCGGCAAGTCCGGTCCGGCGGAATGTTCCGGGCCCGGGTGGCGTGCGTTGTAGTACTCCACGATGCTGAAGCCACAGACGTTGATGTAGAAGTGGATGTTGCGCTTCTCGAAATACGGCGTGTGGGTCGTCCATACCTTGGTGGCGGGATAGCGCTTCTCGATCGCGGTCCACGCCTTGCGGCCGATTCCCCGGCCGATCTCGCCTGCGCGCACGAAGAAGAAGTCGAGCGAATTGTGCTGCGTCTCGATGTCGATGGACACGACGGCGCCGCCGACCCATCGCCCGTCCTCCAGGATGCGGAGCACCTCGGCGTTCGGCGCCTCGAACGAGGCGGTCACGTCTGCGTCGGATGGAACCGATCCGTCTTCGGTAGACCCGAACGCCTCGATGGCGGCGATCGCGAAGGCTTCCCCGAGATCCCAGCGGAAGCGGGGCAGATCGGCTTCTGTGGCGATGTCGAGCGTAATACGGCTTTGGTTCGGCGGGGCTGTCATCGGAAGTCTCCAGATTGAGGGAAGAAGCGGGGCTCGCGTTCGGCCGATCGAGCCCGGATACTCATGCCTTGACCGGAGCCGCGCCGGCTGTGCCTTCGGCCGGCGCCTTGCGGCCCGGCAATCGCATGACGAGGACGAAGAACACGGGCACGAAGACCACGGCAAGCACGGTGGCCGAGATCATGCCGCCGAAGAGGCCAGTGCCCAAAGCGTTCTGCGTTTCGGAACTCGGACCCTTGGCGACGACCAGGGGCACGATGCCGAGCGTGAAGGCCAGCGATGTCATGACGATGGGGCGCAGCCGCAACCGCGCCGCTTCGACGGCCGCCTCGCGCAGGCTCCGCCCCTCGTCGCACAGCTTGCGGGCGAACTCCACGATCAGCACGGCGTTCTTGGCCGACAGGCCGATCAGCGTGATCAAGCCGACCTTGAAGAACACGTCGTTCTCGAAGCCACGCAGATGCACCGCGACGACCGCGCCCAGGATCCCGAGCGGCACGACCAGCATGACCGAGAGCGGAATGGCCCAACTCTCGTAGAGGGCGGCCAGCACCAGGAACACGACGACGACGGAGAACGCCACCAGAAGCGGCGCCTGCGCGCCCGACTGGCGTTCCTGGAAGGACTGGCCTGTCCATTCCACGGCGAAGCCGGCGGGAAGCCGCGCGGCGATCCGCTCGATCTCGTTCATCGCATTGCCGCTCGACACACCGGGCGCGGCATCTCCCGAGATGCTGAGCGAGGGGTAACCGTTGTAGCGGTTGAGCTGCAGCGGCCCGACGGACCATTGCGGCGTCACCACTTCGGACAGGGGAACCATGCCGCCCTTGTCGTTGCGCACCTGGAGCTTCAGGACGTCCTCGACCTGCATGCGGTCCCTGGCCTGCGCCTGCACGATGACCTGCTGGAGACTTCCGGCACGCGGAAAGTCGTTGACATAGGTCGAGCCCATGGTGGAACCGAGCACGTCGCTGATGACCGAGAAGGAGACCCCGAGCGCGCCGGCCTTCTGGCGGTCGACGCGCAAGTTCACGCTGGGCCCGTTGGGCAGGCCGTCCACGCGCACATTGCGCAGGAGCTTGCTTTGACCGGCGAGTGCGACCAGCGTCTCCGACGCATCCCGCAGCGCCCCCGCGTCGCGCCCGACGCGGTCGACGAGGCGAAGCGAGACGCCCGAGGTCGTGCCAAGTTCCTCGATGGCTGGCGGCTTCATGATGATGACCTCGCCTTCCGTCGCCTCCCGCATCGCCCGTTCGGCCGCCGCGATCTCCGCATCGGTGCTGCCGCTGCGTGCATCCCAGTCGCGCAACGTCGTGAACGCCATCGCCGCGTTCGAGCCGGAGCCGGAAAAGCCGAAGCCCATGATGGACAGGTTGTTGGCGATGTCGGGGCGCGTCGCGGCGTGGCGGTCGAAGCGTTCGACCAGTGCCTGGGTGCGTTCGGAGGTGGCGTCGGCAGGCAGCGTGAACGAGGCCATGAATGTCCCCTGGTCCTCGTCCGGCACGAAGGCGGTCGGCAGCGTGCCGTAGCCCAGCGCCAGCGCGCCGATGAGAACGCTGTAGACCAGCATGACGCGACCGGTCCGCCTCACGAGCCAGCCGACCCATGACGTGTACCGTCCCGTCAGCCTTTCGAAGCCGCGGTTGAACCAGGCAAAGAAGCCCTTGCGCTCGTGATGAGACGGCACCGGCTTCAGGATCGTGGCACAGAGCGCGGGCGTCAGGCTGAGGGCCAGGAACGCGGAGAACAGGATCGAGACCGCGAGCGAGACCGTGAACTGGCGGTAGATTGCGCCGACCGACCCGCCTGCGAGGCCCATGGGCAGGAACACCGCCGTCAGAACCAGCGTGATGCCGACGACCGCGCCCGTAATCTCGCGCATGGCGCGGCGGGTCGCCTCGCGCGGTGACAGGCCCTCGGTCGCCATCAGCCGTTCGACGTTTTCCACCACCACGATCGCGTCGTCGACGATGATGCCGATCGCCAGCACCATGCCGAACATCGTCAGCACGTTGATCGAGTAGCCGATTGCCCACATCACCGCGAAGGTGCCGAGCAGCGCGATCGGTGCGACGATGGCCGGGATCAGCGTGTAGCGGATGCTCTGGAGGAAGAGGAGCATGATCAGGAACACCAGCACCATGGCCTCGGCGAGCGTCCGCACGACCTTCGAGATCGACAACTTCACGAAGGGCGCCGTGTCGTAGGAAACGGCATAGGTGACGCCCTTCGGCATCGACGGCGCGAGCTCGGCAAGGCGTGCCTTGACACCTTCCGAGGTCGAGACGGCGTTGGCGCCGGGCGCTAGCTGGATGGCCGCGGCGGTAGCCGGCTTTCCTCCGTCGAAGATCGAAAAACCCATTGTCTGTGCGCCGATCTCGACCTTGGCCACGTCGCCGAGCGTCAGCTTCGAACCGTCCGGATTGGAACGCAGGACGATGGCGGCGAACTCCTCGGGAGTCTTCAATTGTCCGTCGAGGTTGAGCGGAACGCTGATCATCTGGCCGGGAACGGTGGGCGCCTCACCGAGGCGGCCGGGCGCCACCTGCACGTTTTGGGCCTGGATGGCTTGTGTGATCTCGGCCATCGAGACCGAATAGGAAACGAGCCGGGCCGGATCGATCCAGACGCGCATGGCCGCCTCGGAGCCGAAGGACTGGACGCGGCCGACGCCCGGCACGCGCTTGAGCTCCGGGGTGAGCCCGCGTACCAGATAGTCCTCCAGCGCCAGGGAATCGGCCTTGCCGCCTTCGGAGCGCAGGGAGACGATCATCAGGAATCCCGACGTGACGCCCTCCACGGAAAGGCCTGAGCGCCGGACGGGCTCGGGCAGGCGCTGCTCGACGGCCTTCAGCCTGTTCTGGACATCGATCTGGGCGAGCTCCGGATCGGTGCCGGGCTTGAAGGTGACGGTTATGCTGGCGTTGCCGGCCGAGTCGGACGACGATTCGATATAAAGGACGTTCTTCACAGCCGTCAGTTCGCGCTCGATCGGTGCGGTGATGCTGTCGTTGATCGTCTGTGGGCTGGCGCCGGTGTAGGTAGCGTTGATGCTGACGCTCGGCGGCGCGATGACGGGGAAGCGCGAGACCGGAAGCTGCGGGATCGAGACGAGACCGGCCAGCGCGATGAAGATCGCGATGACCCAGGCAAAGACCGGCCGATCAATGAAGAAATTGGGCATCGCACAGTTCTCCTCAGACGTCGTTCTTGGGCGACGCAGGCTGGTAGGGGACGAGCTCCAGCGGTTGGCCCCCTTCAGTCGGATCCTGGCCCTGCACGACCACGGTCTCGCCGGCCCTCAGGCCGGACAGGATGACGTATTGACGGTCGACCAGCGCTCCCAACTCGACGTCGTGGCTGCTGGCGGTCTTGCCGTTCGCGATAACCGTGAGTTGGGCCCGCCCCGAAGCATCGCGGCGTACGGCCTCCTGCGGCACGGTCAAGGCATCGGGATAGATGGCGCTGGGTACCCTGGCGCGCAGATACATGCCCGGCAGCAATTGCCTGTATGGGTTGGGCACCTCCACGCGCATGGCGATGCTGCCGGTGCCGGGCTCCACGGTGCTTTCGGAGTAGAGGACCTTGCCCTGGTACGCGTAGGGCTTTCCTGTGATCGTCAGAATGTCGACCGGAAGGGCGGCGGCATCCTCGCCGCGACCGCTTTCGGCTTCCTCTTCCAATTGCTCCCGGCGCATCGAGGGCTGACGGACATCGAGATAGACGCTGTCGATCTGCTGGACGACGGCGAGGGGCGTCGCGGCGCCGACGGAAGCGAGGCCGCCTTCGGTGGTGAGGGCCTGACCGATGCGCCCGGCGATAGGGCTTCGGACGGTCGCATGCGACAGTTCGAGTTCGCGGCGGACCAGGTTCGCCTTGGCTTCGGCGACACTCGCACGTGCCTGTGCCAATGCAGCCTTCGCATCGCCGAGGGCCGCGGCGCTCGCGGTCCGCGCCACTGCCAGCGCCTCGACCCGTTCATGCTTGACCGTCGCATTGACGAGATCGGCCTCTGCCCGCGCCAGCACAGCGGAAGCGGCGTCGACATCGGCGGCGAAAGGCGCGGGATCGATCTGGAAGAGGGGCTGGTTCGCCGAAACCTCCGCTCCTTCGGTGAAGATCACCTTCTGCACGATGCCGTTGACTTGCGGACGTATCTCGGCTGTTCGCAGTGCCGATACGCGGCCGGGCAGTTCGTCGTAGACAACCACTCGGTGCGGCTGCACCTTCAGCACAGAAATGCGGACGGGGGCGGCGATTGCCTCCGGCTGCCTCTTGGCATCGGACGTTGGGCCTCCTGCACTATCCGTGCAGGCAGCGAGAAACAGCGCCATACTGGCGAAGGCAGCAGGCGTCAGGAGTGGGCGAAGGCGCATCGTACGGTCATCCGTGAAAGCGGTTCCGTCGCTGGGGGCGACGTCGCCTCTATCCATCCGCCGGGTTGCTGCCGTGTGGACGTTATGTTGCGATTTGATGGAGACGGGCCTGGAGCGCTCGACGCAGGCCGCGCCGGATGGCATTCCTTGTCCAAGGAGAACGCCATGACAGCCCTCGTTCTGATAACTGAAGACGACGACGAGATCGCCGCGATCCTCGACGCCTACCTCGTGCGGGAGGGGTTTCGGACGGTGCAGGCTCGTGATGGCCGCACGGCTCTCGACCTGCACCTCGCGCTGAAGCCGGACCTCGTCCTTCTCGACGTCACGATGCCCCGGCTCGACGGATGGGAGGTCTTGGCGGAACTGCGGCGCCGGGGAAATACCCCCGCCATCATGATCACCGCGCTCGACAAGGACATTGACCGGCTGCAGGGCCTGCGCATCGGGGCGGACGACTATGTGGTCAAGCCCTTCAACCCGATCGAGGTCGTCGCCCGCGCCAAGGCCGTCCTGCGTCGCTCGGGCCTCGCGACCGCGGCGGGCATCCTGCGGGTCGGCGATCTCGCCATCGACCTCGATGCCTACCAGGCAAGCTTCGGCGCCGGCGACGAGGCGACACGGCTTGCGCTGACGCTGACCGAGTTCCGCCTCCTCGCCCACATGGCGCGCAACCCTGCCAAGGTCTTCACGAGAAGCGAGCTGGTGGACGCGTGCCTGCCGGGCTCCGACGCGCTTGACCGCACGGTGGACAGCCATGTCAGCAAGCTGCGCAGGAAGCTCGAACAGGCTGGAGCCATCGGCCTGCTGCCGGGCGTGCGCGGCATAGGCTACCGGCTGTCGGCCTGACGCGATGGGTTCGCGCACCGGATTGAGCCGGCAGATCCTCATCGCCATGTCGGCCATCACCGTAACGGCCGGGCTGCTGGTCTTCTTCGGAACCTATTTCGCCTACACGGCCATCGTCGCCCTTTATCCGATGCCGGAACAGGACGGTGGGCTTACCTCGCTTGATTTCGTGATCGTGGGCGTGCTGATCCTCGTCACCCTGCCGATCGCGGCCCTGATTTCCCTGCGTCTCGCACGCCGGATCCTCGAGCCCCTGGAGTCGCTTGCCCTGAGTGCACGGCGGATCACGGCCGGCGGCCTCACCGCGCGCGCATCGGCCGGCGACCGTGCCCTCGGCGAGACAGCAGCATTGATCGACGATTTCAACACGATGGCGCAACGCCTGCAGGACATGGCCGCCGACATGGCCCTGTGGAACGCCACGATCGCGCACGAGCTACGCACCCCGCTGACCATCCTGAAGGGACGCCTGCAGGGCATCATCGACGGCGTTTTCGAGCCGGACGAGCGCTCGCTTCAGGGGCTGATCCTGCAGGTGGACGGCTTGGCGCGGCTGGTCGAGGACCTGCGGACGGTGACGCTTGCCGACAGCGGCCATCTGGATCTGCGCATCGAGCCGATTCGCCTCGCGTGGGAAATCGAGCAGATGGCCGAGTTGATGGAACAAGACCTGCGTGCCAGCGGCTACCACCTGAAACTCGACCTGGCCGATTTGACCGTGGAGGCGGATCCGACACGCATTCGCCAGGCCCTGCTGGCTCTCGTCACCAACGCGCGTCGCTATGCGGTTCGGGGCACTATAACGATCTGCCTCGCGCAGGACGACGGCGCAATTCGGCTGGGCGTCGCCGACGACGGACCGGGGCTCTCGCCGGAGATGGCGACGCGCGTCCTTGAACCATTCATCCGGGGCGACCCGATACGCTCGCGGGAACTGGGCGGCAACGGGCTCGGCCTGTCGGTGGTGCGCGCGATCGTGGAGGCGCATGGCGGACATCTTCGCTACCGCAGCGCGCCCGGGGGCGGGGCGCTGTTCGAGATGATCTTTGCCCAGACGAAGCGTCCTCCCGCCGCACGCGATGCATAGCCTGATCGCTGCGGGGGGCTTCGCCGCGCATGTCAAAGCATGCGCGGGAGAACATCGGTCTCGCCGCCCTTGTCCTGCAGCCGATGCTTCACGATTCCGTCAAGCACGCCCGCTTCCTGGTTCGCCGGCTGAAGCGGGCGAAGGCAGCACTTCGGGTGGGCATCGTGTTCTGGTCGGAGACCGGCAACGACGACAAGGAAGCGGCCGCCAAGCTGGCCCAGGACATCAGCGCGGATTTCGTCGCGCATGGCATGGTCGGCGCGGTGACGGGCGCGCTGTCGAAGGAGCCGCCGGTGGCGCTGAAGCTGGTCGCCAAACGGCGCGCGAGACGGCAAAGGGCAGCGCCAAGGAAGGTGGCGGCGGTGGCGAGCTAAGGCAAAATCCAATGGCTGCGAGCGCGCTGGTTCGAGCCTGAGCCTAGCTTCGGTTACACTCGGACGAATTCACGTCCTGGCGGACTGACATGTCCGCTTTGATGCGCCAGGAATAGCTATCCCGATAGGGGTGTTTCGTTGTCGGCGATAGTGCGCCGTCGGGCTCGAGGTCGCTTCCCAAAGGGGGTAGAGCGCAGCGTGATCAAGCACAAGCGGGGGCGTCAGGTGTGATCGGGATGCTGTTGGTTCAGCAGCGTCGATAAAGCCGTGATGATCTGAGGCAGGAAGAAGGGCTTGGTGATCATGACGCTTTCCGGAACGCCCTCGGCGCCCCAGTGGATGGCACTGTCGCCACTCATGTAGATCACCGGAATTGTCGGGTTGGCATGGCGCAGATGCCTTGCAACATCCCAGCCGGATTTGCCCGCCCCCAGGCGTATGTCGGTGACGAGGCCCTTGAACTTGCCCGGCTCGGCGTCAAAGGCCGCGATGGCTTGAACCGCATTGTGAGCCGCCACGACTTCAAAGCCGGCTTCTTCCAAGGCCGACTCGACATCAAGCAGGATGAGTTGCTCATCGTCCACGACCAGAACCGCGCCGTTGCTCATCTGGATGCTCCCTCGGCGGTCCACGCCACGGTCTCGGTAGGCTCATACTACGGCTTCGAGCCCGATTTAGTTCCATCTAATAATTCAACTGGATGTGAGGCCAGCCTTAAGTCTTTAAAGAATGGGGCAGACGGTCCGCGCTCAAGGCTTCTGACGCGTTTCGATCGGCGACAGCATCCGGCGCATCTGTTCGACAATCGTGCCGTCGTTGTAGGGCTTGGGAAAAAAGTGACTTCCTTCAGGCAGCCGGCTCTGTTCGATGATCGACCTGCCGGAAGCGACGATCAGCTTGACCGGCGGCCATCGATTTCGGATGTGGTGGGCCAATTTGATGCCGTCCATGGTGCCGGGCATGCCAACGTCGGTGAACACCAGCACGATGTCCGTTCGTGCCTCGAGCAGCCGAATTGCCTCCTCCGCATTGCTGGCCTCGAGCGCCCCGTAACCGGCATGGACGACGAGGTCGACCGCTCCCATCCTGATGATGGCGTTGTCTTCGACGATCAGAATGAAAGCCTTGCGGTTTGCCGTGATGTCTCCGGCCTGCGCGGGACCAAGTTTCGCATTGGGCGATGGTTGCCCCGCGTCAGCGGATTTTGCTGGAGTCATCTGGCTATGCTGCCGCCGGCACGTTGTCGATGGCGTCGGCGAGGTGGGTAACCGACACGAGCGTTCCGGGATTTGCGTCGGTCACGCTGAAGTCGCTTTGCAAGTTCCTGGCAAGCGCCTCGACGATACCGGTGCCAAGCCCAGCCTTTGAGGCACTGTCGCCCATACCGATCCCGTCATCGCGAATTGACAAGGTCCAATCCTGCCCGTGCGAACGGTAGTCGACCGAGATCTTGCCGGACCGCTCCTGCGGAAACGCATGCTTCAGTGCGTTGATCACCAGTTCGGTGACTATCAGCCCCAAGCTGATCGAAATGTCCGACTTTACGACGCTGTCGTCCACGGAAACGACGATTGAAAGCCGGTCCCTGTCGGAGATCATCGACGCGCCAAGGCTTTCACTTAACTGCGTAAAATAGGTCCGAAGCGAAACGTTCTCCACGCCGGACTGGGCAAGGTGCCGCTGCACGGCCGCGATCGACATCACCCTGTTGTGGGCGTCACGCAGATGGCCGCGAGCCTCTTCTGACTGGACCCTGCGCGCGCTCTGCATCAGCACGCTGGCGATGATCTGCAAGCTGTTGGCGACCCGGTGCTGCACTTCCTGCATCAGGATTGCCTTGTCGCGAATGAGATCGTCCTTTTGGCGGGCGTCCGCGCGAGCATCGGTGACGTCGGCCACGGCCACCAGGAGGCGAATTCGGTCAGGATCGCCGTCTTCGAGCACGCGCGCGTTCACGACCAACTGGCGGGTCTTCTGGCCCGCCCGCTTCAGGTCGATCTCGTAGGCCTCGATCCTGGCGCTGCCGGCGGCGGTCGCCTTGAGCAATGAGTTCAGCTTCGGCATGTCCCATTCGCCGGCGCCGATCTCCGAAAGCAATTTGCCCGATATCGTTGCGGGATCGACCTGAAAGGTCCGGCAAAACGAGGCACTGACAACAATGATCCTGAGATCATCGGTCAGGAACAGAAGCGGCTCGTTCGATGAAACGACGACTGCAAGCGTACTCGCCGCTTCTAGATGGGATGTGGATGCTGAAACGGATGCCATGAAAAGTGGCCCTCAAGGGCCGAAAGCGCGCGAAGCGAGCCATCACACGGCAGGAACGTCGACCGAAATTCATACTCGGCCGAAAAACATGACCCACCCTATCACATTGTGGGCCGCTGGCTATGCAATTTAACTCTGTCTCACATAGGAACGTGATATGACGACAAGACGGTCAGTCCCGGAGGCCAGAAGCGGCAGACAGATTTTGACCCCGAAGCCTGCGGGCCGCAATGCGTCTCATGCCGTCATGTGAAAGCGAAACGGGCGCATGCATGTATCGCGTCGAGCGCTGCCATCAGATTGGGCGTGCCAATCGTTGAACTGGCCGCGGACGAAGCGGAATCGCTCCGCCCGTCACGCCAGATTACGTCAGCTCATAGTAGAAATCACAAATCAGGTCCGCGACCTTGACGGCCTCGAAATCCGTCATGTGTGCGGCGGTCTCGACAGCGACCGTTTCCATATCGTCTTGATCGACAGCAAGCAGATCCAGTATTTTTGCAAACTTGAACTTGAGTTCCGGGTCACCATCGAACTCGTCGATCGTAACGTCCAGAATGTTCGTATTTGCGTCGATCAGGCGCGTTTGAACACTGTCGGAAGAGGCTGCTAGCGTCCTGATCGCCGCGAAAAAGTGCTCGCGCGCGTTGGCATATTTGTCGTCCATTTTTGATACCTTTATGGGTGAAGCGCTGCGCCTTGGACGTGAGACGCGCACCGCGACTTACGCTTTCGGCATGGCCAGAGTCAACGACGCAGACGCGGCCGGTCGCGCGCCGATGTCCCTTGAGCGGCCGGACTGCAGGCGACCATTCAGACAACGCTTCACCGAATGTTCGAGCTTCAATGGACGGCAAGCGCCTCGACCAAAACCGGATTGCAAAGACTGGGGACGGTCCTGATGGCGATGCCGGACGATGATGAAGACACAGCCGTGCATTGCAGCCCAGCACGCCGGGCACTTCAGGAAATGGGCGGCGTTTGCCGGGTCATCTTCAAAAGCAGGGCGGAAGGCCAGCCTTTGCGAACCCGCTGCGAACCGGCGCAGCGGGTTGCCATGTGCCTTTCGCCAACAAGCGCTCAGTCAGGCATAGGCCGGCTGGTGATTGGCCATCACATACGCGCCACTTTGCCCCCCACCCGGTACGCGCGGCGCGACGGCAGCCGGGCAAGGCGGCGGATCATCATCGTCGTCCCTGCCGGTAAAGCGCCGTCTGCGCGGCGATCCATTGATGCGCCGGCCGCGGCGATCGAACGCCACGGTCCACGGCATTGCCCGACGCGAAAGACCCTTGCCGGCGGGGCCGACTTGATCCAGCGCCTTCAGGCATCGCAAGATATCGTCGACGGGGACGATCTTGCCATTGTCCAGTTTGCGTAGGGTGGGGCGATTTTCGACGGCATGCGCATCAGACGCCCATGATGCGAGCAAGGCGCGCTTTTCGTCCAAGGCCATGCGTGGATGCTTGAGCACATCGCTTGGACTGTCGAGAAGACAAAAAAGACCCTTGAAACGTCCGGTGCGCCGGGTCGCCGCGCGGAATGTTTCAGTCTGCTGATTCATCTCCAATCTCCGCAATCGAGGCCTCCCGACCGAAGCCGGGAGGCGACCGCAGTGTTCGTGTTGAAAGATCGGCGTCAGGCAACCTTGCGCGGTTTCTCGACATCCTGGACGATCTGCTTGCTGACCGCTACAGCGTCGCCCGAGCCGATGTTGATGCGGCGAGGCTTCAGCTCCTCGGGGATTTCCCGCACGATCTCGACGCTGAGCAAGCCATTCTCAAGGGACGCAGCCACCACCTTCATGTGGTCGGCCAGCTTGAACACGTGTCTGAAGTTGCGCAAGGCAAGGCCCTGGTGCAGCACTTGACGCCCCTCCGTGTCGGTGGATTTCTGGCCGACAACCACAAGTTCCGGGCCATTCTGCGTCAACTCCACCTCCTCGGAACTGAAGCCGGCAATAGCCATGGCGATACGGTAGTCGTTTTCACCCGTCTTCTCGATATTGTAAGGCGGCCAGTCGGTCCTGGCGCTGTTTTCGAGCATGTCGAAAAGACGATCGAATCCGACGGTGGTTCGATAAAGCGAGTCAAAGGTTCTCATAGCCACATTCTCCTTGAAGCAACATGGGTACAAGGTGCGCCACCCAGCGGCGGCGCCCGTCGTCGAGCCATACAGCCTCGACGGCGGACGATTTGGGCAGCGTCGAAAACAGCTTCAAGACCCCTGCGCAAAAAAATTCGAGCCTCTTGAATCCGCTGCCGGGGATCGATGTCGACGTCGCTGCCTTGCCGAGCGGCGGATCAGAGCAATCTGGCCTGGCTTGTCGCCCCGCGCGGTCGCCATGACGTGCACCCGGGAGTGGCCGATCTTCAGGACAAGGCAACGGCCAACTGAGCTCGTCAGGCGTTCATGCACGCCAAAACCAATTGCCAAGCTCAGGCGATACAGCTTAAATCTGATTGCATAACGCAATCGGATTTCGCTCGGATACGACGCGCAAGGAAAGGGGAGTGGGCATGGCCAAGCTTGTCTTCGGAATGAACCAGTCGCTGGACGGTTACGTCGACCATACGGGATTCGCGCCAGGCCCTGCGCTGTTCCGCCACTTCGTCGAGGAGGCGGAGCGGCAGGCGGGCAGTGTGTACGGTCGCCAGATGTATGAGATCATGCGTTACTGGGACGATGATCATGCTGAATGGAACGCGGATGAACGCGCCTTCGCGGCGGCGTGGCGGCGCCAGCCGAAATGGGTCGTCTCGCGCACCTTGAAATCGGTCGGCCCTAACGCGCGGCTTGTCCAGGGTGATCTGGAGAGCGCCATACGCGCGCTCAAGGCCGAGCGCGACGGGGAGGTCGAAGTGGCCGGCCCGAACCTGGCGCGAAGCCTCACGGATCTTGGCCTGATCGACGAGTATCGGATCTACCTGCACCCCGTCGTGCTTGGTGGCGGCAAGCCCTATTTCGCCGGACCCCGGCCGCGGCTGCGCCTTGTGGCTCATGATCGGATGGACGGGGATGTGATCAGGTTGACCTACGTCCCTGCTTGATCCCGCGACCCTTCGGACGAGACGGAATTCGGGTTTTCCGGATCAGGCTATGGTCGCCTTACCGATCCACCATCGCCATGCCGCGCTCGTTATAGCGGGGGCCGGCGATTTTCCCGGGCGCCAGCGCTTCGTCGAGTGCTGCCATTTCGGCGGCGTCGAGCTTCAGCGAGGCGGCGGCGATGTTTTCTTCCAGATATTGTCTTCGCTTGGTGCCCGGGATCGGTGCGATATCGATTCCGAAATCGGAGCCTTTGCCGAGCAACCAGGCCAGTGCGACCTGGCCTGATTTGGTGCCCCTGGCGGCCGCGATGGCGCGCACGGTGGCGGCCGCCTCGACATTGGCGTCGTAGTTCGCGCCCTGGTAGCGCGGGTCGTTTCGGCGGTAGTCGCCTTCGGGATAATCCTCGGCGCGCCTGACGTCGCCGGTCAGAAAGCCGCGGCCAAGCGGCGAGAACGGCACCAGGCCGATGCCGAGTTCACCGAGCAGCGGGATGATCTGCGGCTCCAGATTGCGCTCCCAGAGCGAATATTCGCTCTGCACGGCCGAGACGGGATGCACGGCATGCGCGCGGCGAATGTTGGCGCTGCCTGCCTCCGACAGGCCGAAGAAGCGAACCTTGCCCTCGTCGACCAGTTTGCCGACCGCGCCGGCGACATCCTCAATCGGCACGGCCGGGTCCACGCGGTGCTGGTAGAGGAGGTCGATATGGTCGGTGGCGAGCCGGCCGAGCGAGGCTTCCACGGCTTCCCTGATGTGGCCGGGCCGGCTGTCGACCCCAACCTGCTTGCCGCTTTCGATGCGGAAACCGAATTTGGTGGCGATGGTGACATGGTCGCGCTTGCCCTTCAGCGCCCGGCCGAGCAGTGCCTCGTTGGTGTACGGACCATAGACCTCGGCGGTATCCAGGAAGGTGCAGCCAAGCTCGATGGCCCGGTGCAGCGTGGCGATGGATTCGGCCTCGTCCGCCGGACCGTAGGACTGGCTCATGCCCATGCAGCCGAGGCCGATGGCCGAGACCTGCAGCCCCTGGCTGCCGAGTTTTCGTGTGGCGAGGGTCATGGCCGCGGTGCTCCGGTTGAGATTCAGCAGCACCATATAGAGCGCGCGCTCTATTCCCAAAGGCGTTTGGCGCTCTCTCAACCGACTGTGATCCAAGGCGCGAGGCACCGGGATTCTCCCGGCCACGGGCCGGACAGCCGCGCGGCGTTCAATCAGATATCGGCAAGCGGCATTCCGGCTGGAGGGCGTCGCGTCAGGGCGACATTATTGGATCGAGGCCGGCGGGGAGAAAACGGATGTGCTGATCGCCGGCTCGTCATCATGGAGAACATCGTCTCCAGACAGTGCCAAACCACTGCCCAAGGCGTCGAATTCGATTGCCGCGCCAAGCAGTTGGGCCGCCTGGAGAACCAGATATTCAATGTCCTCGAGGGCGACATTCTCGGCCAGGTTCCTGACCCTGATCTGCTCGGCCGTCGCCGAGATGTTGACGATGCCTGCCGTCTTGAATGCCATTTGGACCGCTGAATGGACGTCGTCGCGCAAGCGCGTGGAGTAGTCGTACCGCATCGAAACCTCCCAAAGGGAACGGATTTCTGTTCCGTCTGAAGCATGCGCTCCAAGAGGCGGGCGGGCAAGTGAAATTTTTAAAATATCCAAATAAAATCAATTAGTTAGTATAGTTGCAAGAATGTGCATCCGGGGTTTGATACGCATCATGAGCTTGATGCGCGGAGTGCTCACTGGCCGGTCTTGACGCGTGATGAGCGCTATCATAGTTATAAGATAAATGAGTTACATACTAACTCACCGTATTTTTAGTCCTGAGCGAGGAAAGCGCGCATGGCTGAACTGGAACGCCCCGAACGGCTGCAAATCATGCTCGCCGCCGACGAATTGGCGGCCCTGGAAAACTGGCGCTTCGAGAAGCGCATGCCAAGCCGCTCGGCCGCGGTCAGGGAGTTGTTGCGGCGTGGCCTGGCCTCGGACGGATTCCTGATGGCCGGGCAGGGCGTCAAATCGCAAGACTTCGGGGTCCTGCCCGAGAGTGACGGCAAGGTAACCGATCGGCCTTCGGAGTGAATTCCGTTTCGGCCGTGATTCGCCGCCCGTGCGAATTGTCCGGGGCGAGATTGCCTTGATCCGTTTGCGCGCTACCTCATGCAAATGAGCGACATCGTGGCGGCGACAACCAACCAAAAACTGAGCGCGACCGCGGATGCACGCCTTGCGGCGATCGTCGATTCCTCTTTCGACGCCATCATCAGCAAGGATTTGAACAGTATCGTCACCAGCTGGAACCGGGCGGCCGAACGCATGTTCGGCTACAGCGCCGAGGAAGCGATTGGCCGGTCGATCGTCATGCTCATTCCCGATCACCTCAAGAGCGAGGAAATCGAGATTATCAGCCGGGTTCGCGCCGGCGAGCGGGTGGCGAGCTATGAGACGACGCGAAAGCGCAAGGATGGGGCGCTTATTTCTGTCTCACTGACGGTTTCACCGATCAAGAACGCCAATGGCGAGATCGTCGGCGCCTCGAAGATCGCCCGCGACATTTCCGCCGCCAAGGAGAGCGAGCGCAAGATCAGGCTGCTGATGCGAGAGGTCAACCATCGTGTCAAGAACCAGTTCGCGGTCATCCTGTCGATGGTCCGGGAGACGAGCAAGCGCTCGAGCGACCCGCGCGAGTTCGAGGAACTGATCCGTGCCCGCATCATGGCGCTGTCGCGTTCGCATGATCTGCTTGTCACCTCGGAGTGGGCCGGCGCCAGCCTGTTCGACCTGATCCAGGAGCATTTGAAGCCTTTCGGCCGCGAGGAGCAGATCCTGCTCTCCGGCCCGGTCCTGACGCTGCAGTCGAATGCGGTGCAGAATCTTGGCATGGCTTTCCATGAGCTCGGCACGAATTCGTCCAAATATGGCGCGCTGGGCAGCGAAGACGGCCGCGTCGAAGTCACCTGGACGATCGGCTCCGGCACCCACGATGCCGGCGCCTCGGGCGAGCGTGAGTTCCAGCTGCTTTGGAACGAGACATCCACGCCCCGTCCCGACGACAGGCCCGACCAGGCCACACGCAAGGGGTTCGGCACCGTCGTCTTGCAGCGGGTGGCGCCGCAATCGCTTGGCGGCTCCGCCGTCCTCGAGCGATCCGCGGGGCATCTCAGATGGCAGTTGGCCGCGCCGCTGGCATCGATCATCGTGCCGCAACCCGGCGCCGAGTCCGATGACGACGCCGCGCTCGGCTTCGGCCTCTGACGCCCCGTCAAAAGAACCTGGTGTCGCGCTTATCCGGCGGCGGGCAACTGCCGGACGTTGATCCCCACTTCTATGGCAAATCGCGGCAACTCGGGAACATGCACGATGCGCGTGGACAACGGCCGCTGCCTGAGCGGCGTTGTGCTCAGGTGGGCGGCAGGTTTCTCCGCCGCCCCGGCCTGCCGGTCCAATATCACTCGACCAGTATGTGCGCTTCGCGCGCGGCGTCGACGAAGGCCTCCCTGGCGGCATCGGGGGACACGTCGCCGCTCGTCGCCCGCCGGCACGCACGTAGCGCGGACTGATGTTTCAGGCTGCCGGCATCGCGCCAATGGGTCGTGAGCAATTCGATGGCCTGCTGCGTGTTGGACAGGTTGCGGGTGGCACCGGTGACACCGACGGAAACCACCACGGGTTTGGAGAACCAAGCGGTCTGCATTGGAAACTCGACGACGTTGCGGCACTAAACGTCCGCGTCGGCGCAAAGTTTCATCCCTGCCAATCACTGTCGCGTGAGGCTCGGTGGCCCCCGCCGGCGGCGAAGGCAATCATCCCCCTGGCCGGCGCCAGGAGCGCGGGGCTAGAGGATGTTGGTCGTCACCTCGACGATGATCGCGGCACCATCCAATGTGCCGCTAGGGACATGCACGACGCGAGAGACCCGCAGGTCCTGCGGACTTCCATCGACCGACAGCGAAATGCTTTCTCCGATCCGCGGCACCGCCTGGAAAACGGCGTCGGTGGCGTCCGGCCGGTTGTCGATGGATATGCGGCAGTTGACGGTCATGAGATGTCTCCTGTGTCTGGCCATGCCCCGGTCGTCAACGCAGGGTCCATGAAATGGTTTCAGGAGGACCGGTTTCAAACCGGAGCTCTCTTGACGCAATTGCCGATGGAATAACCGTTTCACGGCTTCCTGGAATTGCTCCAGCCTGTTGAAGGGCTGGTTCCCGCTCATGGGCTCGAACCACGATTCACGCCTTCAAAGGGCGCTGTCCTACCATTAGACGAAGCGGGAGAAGCTGGAACGGTTATGGCGCCAGTACGGCGAAGCGTCAATTCGGGAAGTTGTTGACCGGCTCTTCGCAGCGATAAACCGGGCAGTTTCCATCGCGCGCCGGTATATAGGCCGACATCGGCACCTCCGGCCAGTCGCATTCATTGCCGAATTGCCTGACATAGCGGTCATAGGTGTTGGGGCCGGTGGTCAGCACCACCGCGCGACGGCTCTGGATCATGGCCCGGATCTCGGCGCAGCTCATGGCGCGGCTGTCGGGCCGCGCCTCGGCGAGACCGGTCGCCGCAAGCACCGTGCCCAAGGTCATCAATAGGATTCGAACGCGAGCTGACATCATGTTTCTCTTCTAACGCGGGTTAGGACGAAAGCCACTTCACTTTTGCCGGAGCTGTCCGAGCGGCTTTCATTGTCCCATGGAACTCTTCCTCCGTCCCGCCGGTTCCGCGACAGGCTACGCATGGAGCGTGGCGAGACGCGGCGGGGCCGCCAGCGCAACCAAATCACGTGTCGCGCATTGCTGGGAATGGACAGCAGGAAATCTTACGAAACACCGCGATGGTGGCCCGGAGACGAGGGCCGCGAGGCGATGTGCTGTTCTTTCTGCGGCGGCCGCGACCACCGCTATGAGGAGTGCCCGCAAAGGGCAGACCCGCCCGCTGCCCCGTCCGAGGACGATACGGAAAAATCTCGCTGATCCCGTTGCAGCCAACAACCGAACATGCCGTCGTTGGCTTTGATCCTGTCACGCCTTGAATGCCACCTTTCGCGCCGACAGGCGTTGTCCTGCGAAATGGAGGGCCGCCGCGGGCGGCCGCGCAGGAGAAGGAGACCGAGATGAAACCTCTCGCCATCGCGTCCCTGATGCTGGCGTTGGCAGTGCCGCCGGCGGCGGCACAGACGGATCCGCAGCAGAACCCGGCCCAGCAGGCCGACAAATGCCAGGTCCAGCCGGAGCAAGGCAAGCAGCCGTCCAGCGGCGGCAATCTGACCGAAAAGCTCAATGATTGCGGCGGGGTGCTGAAGCCGCCGGCCACCGGCGACCAGGGCATGGCCGCGCCAGCGCCCGACGAAGGCAAGACGCCGGTGATCAAGCCCGGCCAAGTGCCGGCGCAGCCGCCTTCCAAGTAGAAACCAGGCCGGCGCATTATCGCCGGGCAGCGGAACCTCTTAGATCGGGAAACGTTTCTTTCACGAATTGGATTCGAAAGGACGGAGACTTGAGGGATATTGCCGGAACCGCCACATTTATTGCCACGATCGCAATCGTGATCGCCCTGATGCTGATGGCGCCAAAGAATTTCGGGTTCGAAACCTCTCATCCTATCGTGGACGGCGACCTGCCTGCCCAATAACAGACCCGCTTCGCAAAAAAGTAGGCGAGGGCATCGCCTGCTTTTTTGTCGGGCGAAACCGTTCGCACTTTTCCTGGGAATGGTTCTATCGAACCAGAATGCCGGCGTGATCGCACAGTGCGGTGAAGGCTTCCTGCGCCTGTGCCGCGCCGTCCTTGTTTTCCAGCGCCGCCTCCACCTTCTCGCGCGCGGCCTGGTAGAAGGGACCGCGGCTGGCATGCGGCCAATCGATCAGGATCTCACTGGCGTCCTGAAGGCTCGCCACCTCACGGATCGTGTCCGAGCCATGCGGCCTGATGCGCATTGGTGTCGACAGCATCGCATCGGCCATTGTTTTTCCCGCTACTGGAGGATGTGTGCTTCGCGCGCGGCATCGATCATGGCCCGCATCGCCTTTTCCGGCGGCGTCCAGCCATCTAGCGCATCGCGGCAGCTGCGCAATGCCGCCCGGTATCGCCGGCCCTGGCCGGCCGGCCAGTCGCCGAGGCATTCCAGGCCCTCCCAGGCGCTGCGCACCACGCGCTCGCGCTCGGGGGCAAATTTCAGGCGGATCGGTCGGGGAAACATCTTATCGTTCAACTGAAGTCTCCGTGACGGGTGCATATGGCCCTGCGGTTTTCAGGGACCGCGGCATGCGTAAGGGGCGCCGGATAACGCCGCCGGCAGGGGAGGGTTCCAGAGCCGAGGGATCAATTTTCAATCGCCGGCGACGACGTCCGACAAAGGTCTCGGCGCCGGCGGATCGGCGTCTTCGGCCTGCGGCCGGTCATGCTCGAATTGCTCGGCGCCGGGCAGCGCGTGGAGCCAGGTCTCGCGGCGGCTGATCCACAATTCATATTCGGGGGCAAGGTCGGTCGGCGCGACGTCGAGGCTGCCAAGCATGACCTCGGCCTCGGTGTCGCCGACCCAGGCCACGCGACCGCCGCAGGTCGGGCAAAAGCTGCGCGTTCCGTAAGTGGCGACTTCGCCCGATGTCTCGAAGGCATCGCGCGGCCAGATGGCAAAGGCCGAATAGACCGAGCCGCCCGCCTTGCGGCAGTCCTTGCAATGACAGAGGCCGACCCGCGTTGGCTGACCGGTGACGACGAAATGCACGCCGCCGCACAGGCAACTGCCGGTCCTGCGTATGGTGTCGGACATCGGCGGCCCTCCGTTCCCGCGGCGCGCGGCCGCCACCTCTATCCGCGCGCGGCCATATGGTTGTCGAGCTTCTTGCGCGAAGGCCCGTAGCGCTTGATGATGGTCTGGGCTTCGCTTTGCGGGATGCCGTATTTGCGGGCAAACGCGGCAACCTCGTAGGTTTCCTCGCTCGAAACCAGCTTGCGGTCCTGTTTGATCTTCGATTTGTCGTCAGGCATGGCTTGCCTCGCTTTCTGTCAGCCGCATGGTCGCGCGGACATTGTACCACGCGATGCCGCGATCAGACATAACAGCGATCGGCGCTGCTGGTTCCATGAAGGCGGATCGCACCGGCAGGAAGCGCTTGCAAGCAGTTGTTCAGGCCGGCGAATGAACCGGGCCGGCGTCGCGGTGACCGGTGTCGCCGCATTCGACGCAGGGCGCGCTGGCGCCGGGGCAGCCACGATGGTGGGTGCCGGCGGGACAGCAAAGGCCGTTGGAGCTTGTCCAGCGCGGGCATTGGAAAACCTGCCCGCTGCCGCCGCAGCCATTGCACTCCACCGATGACCCGACCAGAAAGGATCTCGTCCCCAGCCTGACACGCGCGCCCAATTCTTACCCACCCAAACACTGCATCAGACATAGCTGTGCATTAGCCCAAGCTAACGATATCACGATCATGGTTACGAACAAGTTTCGCGATATTGTGGCGAGAGCCTCGCCCGGGCAGAAGGGCGTTTGAAGCAGGGCGATCGACTGCCGCCACCGTGGCGGCGGATGCCTTATGGGTTTTCGGGTAAATTCGCGAAGGGGTGTCGGAACCGCCTCCCGTCGCGCGTCCTTGGGAGCGAAACGTTTTCAACCCCTGGAGAAAATCATGCCGTCGCAAATCGCTCAATCGCCGTGGCAGACCACGGCCCTTCTCATTGCCCGCCTGATCTTTGCCGCCGTCTTCCTCATGGCGGTGACCTTCAAGTTCATGGGCATGGGCGCCACCGCGGGTTTCATCGCCGCCGCCGGCTTTCCTTTCCCGCTCTTCCTCGCCTGGTGCGCGGCGATCCTGGAGGTTGCGCTGGTGCTGTGTTTCCTGAGCGGCGCCTTCTTCACGCAGGCGGCCCTTGTCGCCGCGGCCTATGTGCTGTTCCTGGCCTTCGCCTTCCACGGCCCCAGCCACTGGGCCGGCAACCAGGCCGAGTTCGGCTTCTTCGTCGACCATTTTTCCTTCATGGCCGGATTGCTGTTCGCGGCGGTGCATGGGCCGGGACAGACGCTGGCGCTGAACCTGGGCTGGCCGGGCAGGGCGTGAGGCGAGGATAATTCCAGGTCAGGCGTGTTCGCGGTTCCGTGAAACGGCGAACCTTACATCTGGTCGTTGTATGGCTCCTTCATCTGGCCGACCATGCGGGCCAGTTTCGAAAATGAGGGCATGTCCGCCTCCGGCTGGCATTGATTGGCGAGTTCCAGGAGCCGGATCGGGAAGTTGACGGCGTCACGGCTCGACGCCGACATGCCGCCGGACCTCTCCTCGCTGGTCTCGCCGGCCTCGGCCTTGCGCAAGGCGATATCGATCTCCTCCGATGTCAGCACGCCTTTGCGCACCAGCACGTGGTTGATCGAGGCGACGGCCATCAGCAGGCCTTCGAGTTGCAGGTTGGCGACGTTCATGGCGGTTGCTCCCTCTATTCACCGTAGCTGAAACGCGCCAGCGGCGTTTCCGATCCGGAGGCAATGCATGCCGCCTCGGACCCTGTTGGCGAACAGCAGGACCAGCAGGATCGCCGCCGCTATCCCGGCCAGCCGATGAAGGCGCCGGTACGGTCATCTTCAATCCGGACGGCGGGCAGGTCGTCTGCCGCGGGAAACGATCTATTCCTGCGTCAGGCGCTCGCCATATTCGCGCCACAGCGCCTTGACCTCCAGGCTGCCGAGGCGCGGGATCGACGGATCGCCGCAAGTGATGGCAACGGCGCCGATGTCGTAGTTGGGGTAAGCACCGGCGACGAAACGGATCGCCTCGCCAAGCGAGTTCACGCGGATCACCGGATCGGCCTGGCCCTGGCCGGTACTTCGCACCCCGGAAACCGAGGCTGGAGCATGTCGCATCCTGAAAACGGATGCCATGGCTGGTCTGTCCATCGCCCTCTCCCACAAAGGCCGTGACGCGAATCATTCCATGAGCTTCAACTGATGATCCCACAGCCGGGGGCCGAAGAAAAGCCGGCTAGCCAATGCCGGATTTCGGCGATCTGTGGGCGGCCATCCGATTGTCCGGTGAGGGCAGTTGTGCTATCATTTCGTCCATGGTGCTGATTTGCGCCGCCGACCCGCCGCCGAGGCGGGTTTTGTTTTTTCGGCCTCCCGCTCCCGCTCCCGCGCCGGCGGCTTGTCGAAGCGGCCGCGCTCTGGCATCTTGCCAGTAATGGGAGATGTCCGGCATCTTACCAGTGATGGGAATGGGGTTCTCCCGAAACCGCCAGTGATGGCTGATGACTCCTGCCGTGAAAACCGCGGTGGGAATCCGTCGATTCCGCCGCCATGGCGGGCCGATGTGCTCGTCTCAGAGAGGATCGAGCATGTCTTTTTCAAACTGTCTTCTGGTCATGGCCGGTGGGGCGATCGGCACGCTGGCGCGCTACCTCGTTTCCACCTTGGCCTTGCCGGTGAGCAGCGAACTCCCCTGGGGAACCATCATCATCAACATCAGCGGCTCGCTGCTGATCGGCTTCTTCGGCACGCTGACGCTGGCCGGCGGGCGCTATCCCGCCTCCGAAGGTCTGCGCCTGTTCGTGATGATCGGCCTGTGCGGCGGCTACACGACCTTTTCGTCGTTCAGCCTGCAGACGCTCGACCTGCTGCGGGCCGGCGGCTTCGGCCGTGCGGCACTCAACATCGGCCTCTCGGTGCTGCTGTGTGTGGGTGCCGTGGCGCTCGGCCACATCATCGCCGCCCGGATCAATGGCGGCGCCACGCAGGTCGCGCAGAGCATGATCGAGGAGGAGGCTTGAGGCGGATTTTGAAGGCCTAGGAATTTTTTCCCAACTATATACTCGACGTACCATGGGATAAAATCCTATGATTTGCAGCCACGGGCCTGCACCGCAGAAATTTGTTGAACATTTACCTTATGATGCACTTCGTATCGGTGCGGATGGACAGGACGATGTCCTCAACGGTGGCAAGCAGAGTGTGCAGGGTGGGCGAGGCTGGATGGCCGCTCAATTGGCCGGCATCAGCCAAAGCTACATAGAAGGACATCTCGAAATTGTAGTCGATGTGCCCAGATGGGGCGGTGGTGCCGATTACCAGCTCGTTCTGGTCTATGTCCCAGATGGGGGGTATCAGTGCCTCCCCCACAAGTCCCTGATACTTGATGGAGTCCACGCTAAATCTGGAAATGTGACCTCCTATCTTGCACGTGATTTGGTGTTTGTTCGGACCGGAAGCTTTGCTGAATTGGGTCAAGAGGTCGTTCCCGCCCTTGTATCCTTCCCCTGTTGGGTACGGCTTACACCAAAGAAACGTCGGGTGAATTTCATTAGGGTAGCTTTGTTTGAGACGCCCCATAAGGTCATTCGGATTTGTAGCGAAGGGAAAATAAATCAGGCCGGCGTCGGCTTTGGTGATTGCCTTGACGCTAGCGACGGCGGCTTGGTCGAGGGCGTGTCTGAGATCGCTAATGGCTGTGGCCGCAATATGCCGGATTCTCCCCGAAACCCTCCCGGTGAACTTAATTTTGAACGTCTTGTTTCCGGTTTTCGGGTTTATATCAACGACACTGGTGCCACGATCGCTCTTGAAAAGAGCTTTGCAAGCGATGTCGAACTCGGAGAGATTTTCCTTAGTCTGCGCGATTAGGAACAGCGGGCTTTCGAATGGATCAGACATGTCAGAATCCCCAAAGACAAAGACCAGGAAAAGGGTGACGAGGTATTGCGCCGCCTGTTGAAGACGCCGCCTCAACCCCATGTGCCGAAGCCGCCCGAAAGAAAGAATGAGGATAGCGATGGCCAGAAGCAAAAGTGACTATCTGAAAGCGCTTGAAGTTTCGGCGCGGTTTGCAGCCATCGGCGAAGATCCGATGGTTTCCGTTTCCGCGCCGAACTTTTTCTAGATTTTATCTCTTCTGGATTTGATGAGAAGTCAGGGTCGTCACCTGAACGCGCAAGTGCTGAAGCTCCGCTTTTACACCGCGCAACTCAACTACAAGCTCTCGAAGAGCGGCGACCGCTGACTCCCCCATCGACTGCTCAATTGTAAGTTTTTCGTTCGCCATAGCATTCCCTCCGGTTTCAAACGGGGAATGCTACTTCTTTTTTCGAAAATGTAGGAGTCGTTTCGCCTTTTGCTTAGGCGTGACCGGCTTCACCAATCCGCCGATAGGTAAGGCGCTTGTCGCGAGCCATGCGAAGCAAATCTTCGGCGCGTTCTGCATCCGAGACTTTCAAAGCGGTGCGGCGATTGTAACGGAAATCGAACTCGGCAAGGTAGCGGTGCAGATGAGCCTCGCCGCAATGCTGATAGACGCCAACCATGCCGCGCTTGAAGACCGAGAACACGTTCTCAATCGTGTCGAATGGATCGACACGCCGTCCTCATAGCGGACGTATTCGCCAGCGGGATGGTTGGTGGTCTTGTGTGAAGCGTATTCCTCGCCAGTGACCGTGTAGAGCTTAGACTGGTCGGTATAGAGCGTCGAAGCGCGGTCGGCATTGCGGACCAGGATATCGTGCACAACGGCCTTGGTGGCGTGCTGGACGTGAACCATGCGGGCTTTGCCGCCACGGTGCTTTGTCACGTATACAATTAGGAATTTTTTCCTTGACCGAGTGAGGGCAGCCAAGCTATCATTTTGTCCATGGTGCTGATTTGCGCCAACGACCCGCCGCCGAGGCGGGTTTTGTTTTTCTCATCAAGCGAAACGGCTTTGTGCCGACATTGAAATGCCGGCGGGACAGCGCCCCCCTCTGCGAGAATCCGATGACCCAACGCTACGCCACCATCATCACCGACGATGACGGCCGCGAGATCGTCAGCGCCATTGGCGAGTTCGAGGGCGCCGCGCCGCAGGCGCGTCTGGGGCGCGTCGAGCCGGCCGCGCCAGGCGTGCTGATCGGCATGGTGCGGGATGCGGCCGGCGGCTTTGGTTTTCCGCGGTCCGGCATTGGCGGGCAGGCCATCGGCCTCGTACTGGCGCGGCTCAAGGCGCAGGCCAGCGCGGCAAGACGCGCCGGTGCGGCAAAACCTGCCGCGGTGGCCAAGTCGAAGCGCGCCAAGCGGGCCAAGAAAAAAGCCACCCGCTCGAAGAAGCCGGCCGGATCGATGCCGAAGGCGGGCAAGGCGGCCAACGATACCGCCGCAAAGGCGATGGACCCTGTCGATGGCTGATGATGTCGACGCCAAACCGGCGCGCCGCAAGACAAGGCCGGCAAGGCGCAAGCCGGCTCGCGAGGCGGTCGCGCCGACGCCTCGTCCGAAGCGGACGAAAAAGACGCTCGGCGACGACTTTCTTGCCGCCGTGCGGGCCGATTTCCGCGCGCATGGCGCCGGCGTCATCGCCGAGGTGCGGGCCGACAAGCCGGACCAGTATCTGAAGATCGTGTTGTCAGTCCTGCCCAAAGATTTCGATGTCGCCGTCAACCATCTGGACGTATTGAGCGATGAAGAAATCCGCAGCCGTATCCGCGGCCTCGAAGCCGTCCTCAGGCCGTTCCTCGAAGCCCCCGCTGATGGCGGCGAAGACGGAATATCTGACGCTGCTGGCGGAGCTTGACCGCCGGCGCCGCAGAAATCTGCTGGCGGCCTATAAGCCGTATGACCGCCAAGCCGAATTTCACGCGGCGGGTGCCCAGAACCGTGAAAGACTGTTCATGGCCGGCAATCAGCTCGGCAAGACCAGGGCCGGTGGCGCGGAATGGGCCATGCACCTGACCGGCCGCTATCCCGCGTGGTGGCAAGGCAAGGTTTTCGACACGCCCGTGCGGTTGTGGGCCGCCGGCGTGACCGGCGAGGGCACGCGCGACAACCCGCAGCGCGTGCTGGTCGGCCCGCCGCAGCAGCAGGCGGCCTGGGGCACCGGCATGATCCCTGCCGATGCCATTGTCGACACCATCATGGGGCGCGGCGCGCCCGGCGCGCTCGACAGTGTCGTGGTGCGCCATGGCGGCGGCGGCGATGTGCAGGCCGGCGAGAGCGTGCTGTCGTTCAAGAGTTTCGAGAAGGGCCGCGAGAAATGGCAGGGCGAGACCCTGCACGGCGTCTGGTTCGACGAGGAACCGCCGCTCGACATCTATTCCGAAGGCCTGACCCGCACCAACGCGACCGGCGGGATAACGATCGTGACGTTCACGCCGCTGCTTGGGATGTCGGATGTGGTGCTGTTGTTTTTGTCGGCGGGGGAGGTGGAGAGGATGGCGAAGGGGTGAACCGCCGCGAAACCATGATCCGAAGTACCGCTTTTGCGGCAACCAGTGGCCGAGTAGCGTCCGGCGTGACGATCGGGGTCCGACATGCGCCAAATTGCAGAACTGCTCCTCCTTTCCGCCCTGCTTTCAGCCTGTAGCGGCAGCGGCGATTGGCGCGCCGATGCAATCAGTGCCGCCGAAGGCAAGATGCACAAGCTGGTGAGCGATCCTTCCGCCACATTCTCACATGTCCAGCTTACCGGCGACAGTTCGTCCGGCCAGACCTGCGGCGTCATCACCGCCAAGGTTGGTACCTTCACCAAGGAGGCGCGCTTCATCGTCTATATCGACAACACCGCCGGTCCGTTTGTCGAGCCTGGCATAGGCCAGTCCATGTCGCGGGCCGACTTCGACTGGGCCTGGAAGAATGATTGCCTGAACGAGGGGTACAAGAGCTAGGTGGGCCTCGGAACTCGGGTCCTGGAGTCGCTCACTCCGTCTCCCGCGCCACCATCCGATCGAGGTTCTCGTTCAGCCGCCTGAGCATGCCCAGCAGCGTCGCCACCTCGTCCTCGCTGAAACCGGCCAGTGCCTCGTCCCTGCCTTCGTCCAGCGCCTCGCGCGCGGCGGGCAGTTTTTTCAGCGTGGCTTCGGTCAGCGAAATCAGGCTGCTGCGGCCGTCGTTGGGGTCGGGCGTGCGGCGGATCAGGCCGTCGCGTTCCATGCGCGCCAGCATTTGCGCCATGGACGGCTGTTCGATCTTGGCGAAGCGCGCCAGTTCCTTCTGCGACATCGCCGCGCCGTCGCGCAAGAGATAGATCACCGGCATCTGGCCGATCGAGAAGCCGAACGCTTTCACCCGGCGCTCGCCGAGGCGGGCGAAGGCGCGCGAGGCCATGTTGATCAGCGGGGCGGGGTTTTCGAACAGTTTCCAGTCGGTCATGATTTCCAGACTTGCATTGGTGCCTATGTTTATTTATATAGGTTCATATATAAATCAATGCGAGACCCCTGTCCATGACCGGAATCCCTTTGCGCATCGCCATCATCGGCGCCGGCCCCGCGGGCCTGACGCTTGCACGCATCCTGCATCTCAACGGTATCGCCGCCACAGTCTTCGAGCGCGAGGCGCATGCGCTGGCCCGGCCGCAAGGCGGTACGCTCGATCTGCATGTCGACTCCGGCCAACTCGCCTTGCGGCGCGCCGGCCTCGAAAAGGAATTTTTGCGCATTGCCCGCTACGAGGACCAGGGCAGCCGGCTCTACGACAGGGATGGCCGCCTGGTGCTGGCCGATGACGACGACAGCGGCGACCGGCCGGAAGTCGACCGCTCGGCGTTGCGCGACATCCTGCTTGCCTCGCTGCCGGAAGGCAGCTTGCAATGGGGCAGGGAGCTGCGCGAGGTCTATGCGCGCTCCGACGGTGCCTATGACCTGGCCTTCGGCGTCAACCTGCTCGGCCCGTTCGACCTCGTCGTCGGCGCCGACGGTGCCTGGTCGCGGGTGCGACCGCTGGTCTCGCGCTACCGGCCGCAATATTCCGGGCTCACCTTCATCGAGTTCGGCATCGACGATGTCGACGCCAGCCATCCGGCGCTGTCGAAACTGGTCGGGCGCGGCAAGATCGGCGCCGAGGGCGACGGCCGCGGCATGATCGTGCAGCGCAACGCCAACGCGCATCTGCGCGGCTACGCCATTTTCCGCGTGCCGGCGGACTGGGCGGAGAGAACCTTCGATTTCGCCTCGCCGGCAGCGGCGCGGGCCCGTCTGATCGCCGAATTCGACGGCTGGGCTCCGGAACTTGTCGCGCTGATCGCGGCCAGCAACGACAATATCGTGGCCCGCGCCATCCACGCGCTGCCGATCGGCCACCACTGGCCGAACCGGGTCGGGGTGACGCTGCTGGGGGACGCCGCCCATGTCATGTCGCCCTTCGGCGGCGAGGGCGTCAACGCCGCCATGCTCGACGCGGCCGAACTCGCCCGCCACCTGGTCGAGGCCGATGACTGGAGGCAAGCGGTGAAGCACTACGAACAGGAGATGTTCGAGCGCGTCGTGGAACCGGCCACGCACGCCGCCGATGCGGCTGCGACCGAGCTGTCGCATATCGGGCTGGAGCTGACGCTGGAGCATGTGCGGCAGCATGCCGAGATGCGGGCGGTGGCTGGGTAAAAAGATCGAAGAGCGCGCTCTTCCTTCTCCACAAGGGAGAAGAACTGTCGCATCTGACCCCAAAAAACCACGCATGAACAGCGCCATACAGTGGTCACCTCGCAAGCTGAATCAGGCCCGCCATGTCCCGTCACGTGACCTTCATGACCATCAACGATGCCGCGCATTATTCGCCTGGGGAACGCGCGGCGATCATCGCCGCCTATCCCGAGCATGAGCGCGAGGCCCGCGCCCGGGGCATTCCGGTTCTGGGCTCGGGCCGCATCTTTCCGGTGGCCGAGGCGCTGATTGTGTGCGAGCCGTTCCGTCTGCCGCGCTACTGGCCGCGCATCGGGGCGCTCGATTTCGGCTGGGACCATCCTTCCGCCGCCGTCGAGCTCGCCTGGGATACGGAGGCCGATGTCGTCTATGTCACCAAGGCAGCGCGGGCCTCGCAGCAGACACCGGCCATGCAAACGCTGACGCTCAAACCCTGGGGCGAATGGCTGCCCTTCGCATGGCCGCGCGACGGCCGCCGTGAAACGCTGGAAGGCGCCGGGGTGGCGCTCGCCAAACAATATGCGGCGCACGGGCTGAACATGCTGTCGCGCCACGCGCAATTTCCGGACGGCTCGGTTTCGGTCGAGGCGGGGCTGATGGAAATGCTCGACCGCATGCAATCCAGCCGCTTCAAGGTATTTTCGACACTGACCGACTGGTGGGAGGAGTTCCGGCTCTACCATCGCAAGGACGGTCAGGTTGTAAAACTGCGCGACGATTTGATGGCGGCTACGCGCTACGGCGTGATGATGCTGCGCGAGGCGGTGGTCGATCCGGCGGAGTTCAGGGCGGCGAGAAGGCCGGTGGGGCAGAGTGATCCGCTGGGGGCTTTTCGGTGAGCGCCAAGCACGCTTCCGATTTTGCGGCGAAGGAGAGTCTGCAATTGTGGCGGACTAGATCTGACAGCTTATGAATTCCATCGCTTTATCGCCGCGCTTGTATCCAGCACGGGGCGCTTTTGATTCTTCGTCGATCACATGGGCCGAGAATGTTTCGTCGAGCCGCATCAACTTCCATCCCGCACGCTCGCCGCTATTGCTGCCGCCGCGAACCTGCCAGATACGCATGATATCATTGCCCTCCTGGGTCGCGCCGACAGCGTGAACTTCGACCACCCGAGCGAACCCGTCATAGCGAGGCTCAAGGCATTTACCCTTGCGCAGCGCTTCGCAAGCTATTGAAGTCCACATATCGCCTCCCCTTTGGCTAGCGCCCCAATCGCCTCGGCTTCTATTCACCTGTGGCCGTACATACTGCCCGGAATCTTCTTTGAAGCCACAAGCATAGCATCTCCACCCTGTGAGGCCGCTACCTTGACCCGTAACATGCAGAAGCGATTTGACACCCTTGTTGTAGCAATTTGCGCAAATCTTATGTGGCGGCTCGCCATTCTCCATGCCTTGCTTCAATCTATAAACATGAATGCCGGGTGGAAGAGTCTCCAGTTCATAGCGCTGCTTCTCAGTTTCCCAATTTTCAAAGCGCATCAGTTCCTTTTCCAAATCGCCTACGCGCTTCAGCAGCGCCGCCTGCGATTCTTGGGACGCGAGTGCGCCTTGCTGGGCGGTGAAGATCTCTCGTTGCAGTTCGATGGCCTTCGACTGGACAACCGAAACGTCTCGAAGGTCCATCAACGTCTTCACCAGTTCGCCCGCCGACTTCAACGCACTCAATGCATCCGTCACACCGACAACCATGGGAATCGCCCTCCACCAACTGACGGAAGAGACTAGATTCTCGCATTATTTAGAGTCCTCTAACCTGCTGCTTTGGCATTCACGCTCATAAGTGGTCAAGCTCGAGCGGTCCGCGCTCCCTAATGGAAAGCCGACCGCAATGACTCGGGCCTCCGTATGCCCCTCCGCGTCGTCCCCGCCACGTTGCGCGGTCTCTCCTACGTCGCCGCGAACCTGCGCCCCGAGGACAGTGCCGAGATCAACTGCCAGCTTGACCATTGGTCGCCGGCGCTGCTGGCGCTGACGGCGTTGCAGGGGTTTGCCTATGTCGCCGAGCTCGACGGCAATCCTGAGGCTGGATTTGGCGCCGCCGAGCAGTGGAGCGGGCTGTGGATCGCTTGGAGTTGGGGCACGCGCCGATTTACTCCACGATCTTCCAATAGGAATCCTTGCGGATCACCTTGCCGTCGCGAAACGTGTAGAAGTCGCAGCCGTGGACTTGCTTTTTCACGCCCTCGCGGGTGGTGCCGGTGAGGAGCCATTTCGACATGCCGGTATTGGCGGCTGAATCCACGAAATGCTCATCGTTGCCGTAGTGGACGTCGGGCAAGCCCTCAAAGCGCGACGCCAGCGCTGCTCGTACATCTGCCTTGCCTTCGAGACGAGACCCCCAGGGGTTGCTTCCCCTCGGCATCTCCAGGACGCAATCGTCGGCAAAAAACGCCATGATGCGATCGAGATCGTGTGCGTTGAAGGCCTCGCATAGCTCGCTCAATGTCGATCGAATGTCCATTCCTGCCTCCGCCGACCCGGATGGTTGATACTCGTTCGTGCGCGTTCCTAAGTAGGTCATTGGCGACCGGGTCGGTCAAGGCCGCAGAGACTCCATCCTAGGCGGGAAGTGCAGCCCGATGGCCTCCTTATGAGCGTACGCATCCTCCCCGCAACCCCGCGCGACCTCTCCTACATCACCGCCAATCTCCGCCCCGAGGACCGCACCGAGATCGACTGCCAGCTCGACCATTGGTCGCTGGCGCTCTTGGCGCTGACGGCACTGCATGGGTTTGCCTACGTCGCAGAGCGCGACGGCAATCCGGAGGCCGGCTTTGGCGCAGCCGAGCAGCGCAGCGGGTTATGAAGCGCCTAGAGTCGGGCACGCATGTTGTGAGGCGATATGTGCGTATATTGACAAAAAATATGGGCATCTGTTCAATCGCCCGATAGGTGGGTGATGCAATATTTTAAAATATGGCCGAATGTCGCTGGCGGGATTGGCGAAAACACCGTCCTCGACCGAAGCGTCCATCCGCCAATCGTGACCAGGCTTCACTATGTGGTAGAGGGCTGGTTCGGTGATGTGATCGTTACGACATTCCCCTCTTTCCTCGTCACCCAGGAAACCCAGCACGCACTGCAGGAGATGGGCTTTTCAGGTGCGACGTTCGCCGAGGCCGAAGTGACTATCTCGGAAGAGTGTGAAGAGGATCAGCCCGGGCTGCAGCTGCCACCTTTCGTCTGGCTTAAAGTGAACGGCAAGGCCGGCCGCGACGATTTCGGGGTCGCAATGCCTTTCCGCCTCGTCATCTCGAGGCGCATTCTCGATTTGTTGGAATCGTTGGGCATACCGTTTGCTGTGGTCGAGCCTTACGAACAGTAACAGGATCGCGTCTTTGTTGTCGTGGCGACGCAACGCTGACCGGCCTTTCCAGTGAAGTTTCGCGGCAGTCCACGCTCGGCGACTGGTGGGAGGAGTTCCGGCTCTACCATCGCAAGGGCGGCCAGGTTGTAAAACTGCGCGACGATTTGATGGCGGCCACACGCTATGGCGTGATGATGCTGCGCGAGGCGGTGGTCGATCCGGCGGAGTTCAAGGCTGCGCGACGGCCGGCGGGACAGAGCGACCCGCTGGGGGCGTTTCGGTAACTTCCACTTCGTCATTCTCGGGCTTGACCCGAGACTCCATGCCGCGAGATCAGCCGAAGATTGCGGCGGAACAGAATTCCACACCCTAGCGGCGTTCATGCGTCTCGGCATGGATGTCTTGGGCTGCGGAGCAGCTCCTATGGTCTGCGCCGCGTCGCTCCCTCCTTGCTTCGCCCATGGATGACGAACGCACGGGGCGCCTGGCCGCGCCTGTAATCCGCGACATCGGCCGGTCCCTCTCAAAAAAACTTCGATCCGACAAACCCGCGAACGCAGCAGCGTCCGCGCGGTCCGGCCGTGCCGTGATCGCCGGCGCCCGCCTCCTTTGTTCAAGCCAGCCAGGCAGGAAACAGCCAATGGTCCATGTCATCCCGCTTTCCATTGCCGGGCGCCGGCTCGATACCGGCAACGCGCCGCAATATCCCCAGGGATCGCCGATCGGCGGCGCCATGCAGGGGCTTGGCGATCACCTTGCCGCCGTCGCCGAGCGCTACCAGCAGATGAAGGACCAGCAGGACGCGTTCGACGCCGAGATCGCGCGCCGCCGGTTCAACGGCCAGATCGCGCAGGCCGAAGACGAGGTGACAGCGAACGCGCCGGCCGACGGTGCGGGCCTGCATGAGGCCATGTATGGCCAGGTCAATCCGTACGACGGCCGGGTGGCGAAGACCGGGCTGTTCGACAAGCTGTTTGCCGCCGCCTTGCCCGGCATGCCCGAGAGCCAGCGCGCCGCTTTCGCCAGCCAGAAGGAGGCGATGCGCCGAACCGGCTCGCTTCGCATGGCGGCACGGCAGATTCAGCGGCGCAAGGATTATGAGAAGGACCAGTTATCGCGGGTACACGCCGCCGAGCTCAACAATATAGTGCGGAGCGATCCGAACGACTACGCTGCCTTCGATGCCGCGCGCCGGCGCGGCCTCGATCTCATCACCAAGATGGGCCTTGATCCACAAAGCAAGGCACAAGCCGAAGCCGCTTGGTTCGACCGCTCGGCAAAGACCCGATTTGAAACTCTAATCGCCAGGAATCCGCGAGCAGCCCTCAATCTACTGGGGCTGAAAAATGGCGCAGGCAGCGGAAGCGACCTTCCGCCAGAGGCTGTTGACGAGGTCACAACCGGCTCTGTTGCACAAGCCGACAGCTTTGGCGCGTCAAACGGGAAGGAAGATCGTATTCGCAAGGTCGACCCAAGTGAGCGAGTTGGACAGGCGTTTCAGGACAATCTTCCGATCGACGTGCTGCTTGCACAGCTATCGCCTGAGTCATACGGCGACCTGGTTCGCCAGGCCCGCAGCGCCGAAGCCGCGAGCTTCATATCCATGCATGCCGGCCTCAACACTGACACGCAGAAGGCAAAGGCGGCCCTAGCCAATATGGAGCCCTATTCCGGTTCAAGATATGACGATTCCGAATTCGCCCATTTTTTTGGCGCGGAAGAGGGCGGCAATCGATCCAGGAATTTCAACTGGAGGGTGGATGTCAGCCCATATGTTGCCGATATGCGTGTTACGCCCACCAGTGAAGTAGATGCGTCTGTCTTCGCGGCAAAGCCGGTCCCGAACCGCTTCTCGCCGAAGCAAGACCCCGAAATGTACAAGCAGGACCAGGCGCGCTTTGAACGAGATCAGAGACGCTATGAGCTGAACGCGGATGCTGCCGCATTCGTCATACAGCAAAGGCAAGTCGACCCGGCCGGCTATGCCCGCAAAGTCACGCCCGCTCTCGACGCTGCCCTCAAGGATTTATCGACGCCAGAGAGCCTGCGGACCGCGCTTGCGCTGTCATTCGCCTCCCAGCGTCAGTTGGGTATTGCAAAGCCTCAGCCGTTGCCCCAGTCCGATGCCGAGGGTTTGCTCAAGACCTGGGCCGATTCGCCTGATCCCGAGCAAGCGCGGCAGCAGGCGCTGAAGGGAATAGTGGACCCGAAGTGGCGCAAGTCGTTGGCCAAGCAGTTGGATGATATTGAGGCGGCTCGAGCACAGCCGACTGCTGCGCTTGATAGTGACCGAATTGATGACGTCGATTCCGAACGCCCAGCTGAATTCGCGAAATCCATCCACCTTTCGCCAGCAGACATTATTCGGTTGAAGAAGACGCTGATGACCGAATGGTTCGTCAAGGACGGCGATGACGAGGCCAAAGGTGTCATCGATACGATTCTAAATCGGTTGGCGTCAGAGCATTGGGGGCACAATATCTCAGACGTGGTCAATTACTGGGCACAATTCTCGGACGTTAACAGCAAAAACACTATTCCTCTTGGTCGAAACGACATCGACCAACTATCGGTCGATGATCCTCGCTTTGCCAAGGCGTCAAAAATGGTCGATGAGTATCTGTTACAACGGGCAAGCGGCACGCCGTCCAAGGTTGGCGACAATTTGAACTATGCCAACCCGAAGGTGTCGGATGCGGCGAATCTCGTCTGGATAAATAAGCTTGATGGCCCGAGACTTGGACAGCACTGGCACGGTACGACCGATGAAAATCAGCGATACCGCCCCGGAAAATTCCGTATCAACCTGCCCAAGGATTATTACCCATTGGCGAATTAAACATCGAGCAAACCCCGCAACAAGGCCTTGCGTCGTTGTTGTGGTCCGTTTGCAAGTGAATTAGATGTGATCACATAAGATTGGATCAGGTCGAGAGGTTCACGAACGTGCGTTTAGTCTTGTTAGCCTTTTTGCTCGTGGGGCTCCATGTAACGCCGGCTGTCGCAATCACCCTTTCCGCCAAAGAGTGGAGGGCATTCTCTTGCGTACTGAAGAAGGCTCGTAATCAAGGCAATCCCGACGTCGCGGCCGGATATGCAATCGACGAATGTCCGACCGGAGGCCTCAATGAAGCACAGAAGGAGCGTGTCAGAAACTTGGTCACCCGCCGGCTGATGAAGGAATACGGAATGACGTGCCTGGGGACAGGGTGCGGCCCCAAGTAAGTGGGAAGCAGCATTATGGTGCGCAGCGGTGACGGCGCACTATTTTGAATAGCGGAAAACGGTGACAGTGCACTTTTATAGTCCCAGACAGGGAATTACGGTGACGGTGTACTTTTGGATGCTGTACCCGCGTGATTGAGTGAAAGGGCCAGACTGCACTATGGAAATGAGTGCACTGTCACCGCAATCCGACAATTGGACGATGCCGGTCTGGGCGGGATTGTTCCCGGCGGCAAGCCGGGCCTTTCGGTGGGCGAGTTGTTTCGGGAGGACGCCAAAGCCCTTGGCAAGGTCGCGGCGAATACCGGGATCGCCGTAGCCAACGTAAATGATTGGATTGCCTATGGCATGTCCGGAGGGGCGATCAGCCCTCCCGATTACAAGCATGCCTACTACGAGCCCTCCAACAATGTCGAGAAGCTGATGATGCGTCAGGGGACTGACGCATTGGGTTGGGCGATACCGGTGCCCGGGGTTGGTCGAGCCGTTGAAAAAGGGATCCCACGAGCAATTGAGTTGATGGGTTCGGGCGGGGCGGCGCGAGCAGAAGGATCTATCGGCACCAAATCCTTCTTGAACACGGAAGCGGCAAATGCGTCGCTTGCAAAGCCAACCGAAGAGTTTGCAAGCAGGAGCGCAAATATCTATGATCCTCAAATCAAATCAGCTCGTTCGATTTTCGACGATTACCCAGGTGCAGTGAAGGCCGGTAACAATGAAAACCTCCTCATCGACCCCAAAACAGGGGAGCATCTCTCCGACCCAGAAACTGGAAGACTCCTTTACGACGCCGAAAGAAGACCCCTCGTCGCCGAAAGAGTGGTCGGACGAAGTGCCGTGGGAGGAAAAGATACTGCCATCCTACCGGAAGAATATGCCGCCGCTACTAAGGCAGCGATTGGCCAGGGGTATACGGCAGTCGAGGCGAGAGCGCTTCCAAAAGGAGTAGTCGGAGATCTGGTTGACCAGACAAGAGCATTTTGAAGTGGTGCGCTTCTGGAATCGAACGATCGAAATTCAGCGTAAGGCGGCGCTGGAGAAGGCGGCGCGGGCGGATCGTTAGGGCGCGGCAAAGTACCAAATAGGAATTTTTTCTCACATCTCATTGACGGCGTGAGGGCAGCAATGGTACATTTTGTCCATGGTGCTGATTTGCGCCGGCGACCCGCCCTTGAGGCGGGTTTTGTCTTTGCGCAGTGCGGTATGTGCCGCCACGATTGCGACGGAGCTCGGCGCCTCGGAATTCTGCATCATCGCGGCCACGGCATGGCTCCCTTCGGCTGCTGAGCAGTTCCAGGGCGGGCGGCGCCGCGCTGCTCGCTCCTTGCCCGGCCATAGGATGACGAAAGGTGGGCATCGGCGCTTCCTTCGCTGACGATGGCTACTGACGAAAGTCCATCCATGACGCTCCGCATCATCCCCGCCACGCTGCGCGATCTCTCCTACATCGCCGCGAACCTGCGTCCGCAAGACCGCGCCGAGATCGACTGCCAGCTCGACCATTGGTCGCCGGCGCTGCTGGCGCTGACGGCGCTGCAGGGGTTTGCCTATGTTGCGGAGCTCGACGGCAATCCAGAGGCCGGGTTTGGGGCGGCCGAGCAGCGCGGCGGGCTATGGATCGCCTGGAGCTGGGGCACGCGCCGCATGCGGCGCTGCGTGCCCGGGATCACCGAATTCTTTCATGCCGTGCTTGGACCTCAGGTCGCGGCACGCGGCGCCTGGCGGGTCGAGGCGCGAGCGCTGGCCGCCAATCAACTGGCGCTGCGCTGGCTTGGCCGGCTGGGCGCCACGCAACGATGCCTGCTGCCGGGCTATGGCAAGAACGGCGAAGATTTTTTCCTCTACGACTGGACAAGAGAAGGCTGGAACCATGTGTCTGTTTCAAAAACCACCGGAACTGAAGCCACTGCCGCCGACGCCGACGATCAAGGACGAAGACGTCAAGGCGCGCGAGGCGGCATTGCGGGCTGAGCTCGAACAGCGCCAGGGAACGCTGAGCACCGTCAAGACCGACCTCGCGCCGTCGAGCCTCACCGGCCAGCGCCGCGTGCTCCTGGGGCTTTGACCATGACCGCGATGAAGCGAAGCTTTCGCCGGCGCGTGCTGGACTGGTGGTACTGGCGCCGGCATGCGCGGCTGGTGAAGAAGCGGGGCGGGTGAGGGTTCTTCCTTCTCCCACAAGGGGAGAAGGGAAGATGACGGCATGCGCTCACGCCTTCTTCGCGAACGCCCAGACCATCAGCGGGTATTCCTCGTCATTGCTCAAGTCGCGCCACAGGCCGTAAGCGCGCACGGGGCCGCCAATATGGGCGCGGGCGCAGGCCTTGTTGCCCCAGCCATGCACCTTGACGTTGGCTTCGGCAAAGCCGCCCTCGACCATCAGCTGCTTCAGGCCGGCGGGCGTCCATCTGTTGTAGTCGTGCGGCCTGGCATGCACGCGAAACAGGAAGGGTGTGGCCACCATCGCCCAGCCGCCGGGCCTGGTCATGGCGTGGATGTTTTGCACCGCCGCCATCGGCCGCTGGACATGTTCAAGCACCTGGTCGGCGATGACGATGGAATATTGTTCCTCGGTGCGGTCCCTGCAGATGTCGAAGGCGGGGAAATCGACCGCGCGGTAGTTGGGGCACATTGCCCGCCAATAGCGGTTCCAGCCGGGCGAGATCTCGATGACGTCGGAGGCCTTGCGGTTTCCGGCTTCGAGGAAGAGCGTGAACGCCTCGATCTGGCGGATGCGCAGCCAATTGCGGGAATCGTAGCCAAGCAGGCGTTTGGCCACCTGTTTTCCGCGGTTTTTCAGGGTGCCAGCAAGGCTTGTCGTCATCAGATCGACCTCCTCCAAAGCCCGCCGTGCCGGAGTCTCTAACACCGCCAGGTGGGCAAAAGATGACAGGAACAGTCAATCGCCCCCGCAAGTGGGGAGATCGGCAGCTTCGGCGCCGCCCCATCAATCCCTTCCTTCCCAGTGAGACCCCCATGACCGATTCCCGCGCCCGCGATATCCTGTCCCGCCAATCAGAGCTCGAGAGCGAGCGCAGCCAGTATGAGGCCGTGTGGGAGCAGGTGGCGGAGTTCTGCGACCCTGACGCGCCCGATGTCTGGAACGGGCGCCGTGCCGGCGGGCCGGACTCCCAGGCCGAGCGGCAGGAGCGGCGGGGTAGCCGCGTCTACGCCAACACCATCAACTCGGCCGCCAACCGGCTCGCCGCTGGCTTGGAAAGCCTGATCATCCCGCAGTCGGAAAAATGGCATGGGCTGTCGACGGCGGAAATGAACGACGAGGAGACCGACGAGGAGAAGGAATGGGCGGAAGCCTTGCGCGATTTCCTGTTCTCGCTGCGCTACTCCGCCAATTCGAACTTTGTCCCCGCCACGCAAGCCTGCCTGCGCAATGTCGTGCGCTATGGCCCGGCCTATCTCTATGCCGAGGAAGGGTTCGGCAACACGCTGATCCACTATGCCTCGATCCCCGTGGTCGAGGGCTATCTCAGTCGCAACCGCTGGGGCCAGGTCGATATCTTCCATCGCCGTTATGAGCGTACGGCGCGGCAGGCGGCGCAGCTGCTCGGCTACGACAAGCTGCCGGCGCGCATCAAGGTTCTGGTCGACGATCCGGTCAAATGCGAGGAGAAGATCTCGCTGGTCCAGTGCATCCAGCCGCGCGACGAGCGCAGGATGTACCGGCTGGGCGATCAGTACCAGTATCTCGACACGGCGTTTGCCTCCTACCACGTGATCGAGGACGAGGAGGAGATCGTCAGGGAAAGCGGGTTCCGTACCTTCCCGGTGTCGACCTTCAACTGGCGCCGCTATGAAGGCGACCCCTATGGCATCTCGCCCGCCATCGAGGCGCTGACCACGGTGCGGGAGGAAAACGCGGTGCGCCGCTCTGGTCTGCGCGCGCTGCAGCAGATCACCGATCCGGCGACCGCGTCGAAGGCCAGGCTCGACTATGTGCCGGTGCTCAATCCCGGCGAGAATTATCCCGGCCTGATCGACGACAATGGCAGGCCGCTGATCGTGCCCATCACCACCGGGCAGAACCCGACCTATGCCTTCAACTACGCGCAGAGCCGCGCCGACGAGATCCGCGACATGATGTTCGTCAACTTGTTCCAGACGCTGGTGCAGAACCCGCAGATGACGGCGACCGAAGCGCTGATCCGGCAGGAAGAGAAGGGCGCGCTGCTCGGGCCTTCCGGCTCGATCATCCAGGCCGGCTTCGCCACCAATCTCGACCGCGAGCTCGGCATTCTCGTCGACAAGGGGCTCTACGACGAGGACAGCCGCTTCGTGCCGCCGGAAAGCCTGGCCGGCAAGACGGTGCGGCCGACCTTCACCGGCCCGCTCGACGTGCTCAGGCGCTCGGCCGAGGCGCGCGACACCATCCAGGTGGTGACGACGGCCATGCAGATGGCGCAGTTCGATCCCGGCGTCATGGACAATATCGACAGCGACGAGGCGATCAAGATCGTGCAGAGCGCCGGCCGCAGCCCGCAGCGCATTTTTCGGCGCAAGGAAGAGGTCGACGGCATGCGTGATGCGCGCGCCAAGGCGCAACAGGCGCAGGCCGGCATGGCGGCGATCGCCAGCGCCGGCAAGGCCGCCAAGGATGCGGTGCCGGCGGCGGTGCAGGCGCGCGACAGCGGCCTGCTCGACGGCCTGCAAGGCATGCTGCAGGGCGCGGGTGGCGGGCAGAGCGCCGGCCAAGGCACACCGGGCGGCCAGGCGCCGGCGGGTGGCGGCGCATGAGCGGCAAACGCTTCGCCCGCTCAAGCCAGGCCGGCGGCCCGGCCAGGGCGCGGGACGCGCTGACCAAGGCCTATCTGCGCGTGTTCTCCGGTGAGGACGGCGAGATGGTGCTGGCCGACCTCGCGGCGACCGTCGGCTATTACCGCCGGCCGTCCTATGGCGAATGGATGGCGCGAACCCGGACGCCCGAAGGCTTCGAGCTGCACAGCGCGCTCAGCAATGCGCGCGCCGAAGTGGTGCAGCACATTATGGGATTCCTGACCCTGGACGAAACGCAGCTGGCGGCGCTGGAGAAGGCGGCGCGGGCGGAAGGGTAGGGGGCGGGAGCGAGGCGCTGAAGCCGCCAATCTCCCCCCTTGTGGGGGGAGATGCCCGGCAAGGCAGAGGGGGCGCTGTCCCGCCGACCTTGCCGCGACCGTCGCACGGCGATCAACTCATGAGCAGTCGCTCAAGCTTGGCCGTAGGCGGCAAAGCCATGGGCATGTTCAAAGTCGGCGACAACAGAAGTAGGCGCTCCACGGCGCCCCCTCTGTCCTGCCGGACATCTCCCCCACGAGGGGGGAGATTGGCTGTTTCGGCGTGGCGCGATGCGGCGGACGACGGCCCGCGCTGCTCCGGATTTTTCCAACACATCGATCCGACAACCCCCGCGAACGCAGCAGCGTCCGCGTGATCCGGTCGTGCCGTGAACGCCGCCGCCGCCCGTCCTTTGTTCAAAGCCATTCGAGCAGGAAGCCGCCAATGGTCCATGTCATCCCGCTTTCCATCGCCAAGCGCCGGCTCGATACCGGCAACGCGCCGCAATATCCCCAGGGATCGCCGATCGGCGGCGCCATGCAGGGGCTTGGCGATCACCTTGCCGCCGTCGCCGAGCGCTACCAGCAGATGAAGGACCAGCAGGACGCGTTCGACGCCGAGATCGCGCGCCGCCGGTTCAACGGCCAGATCGCGCAAGCGGAAGACGAGGTGGCCGCCAACGCGCCGGCCGACGGCGCGGGCCTGCATGAGGCCATGTATGGCCAGGTCAATCCGTACGACGGCCGGGTGGTGAAGACCGGCCTGTTCGACAAGCTGTTTGCCGCCGCCTTGCCGAACATGCCCGAGAGCCAGCGCGCCGCTTTCGCCGGGCAGAAGGAGGCGATGCGCCGAACCGGCGGGCTGCGCATGGCGGCCCGGCAGCTTCAGCGGCGCAAGGATTATGAGCAGGCCGAGGTCGACACGGCGCTGAAGACCAGCGCCATCGCCATCGCACGGGGCGACCCGAACGACAGCGCGGCGTTCGAGGCAAAACGCCAGGACGGCCTCGACCTCATCGCCAAGATCGGCGGTGATGCGCAAGCCAAGCTACAGGCCATGACGGACTGGTTAGGCGCCACGGCAAAGGCGAGGGTCCAGGCGCTCATCGCCAAGGACCCGAAGCGCGCCACCGAGTTGCTGAGTGCTGCGCAGGCTGGGACGCCGGAAGGCCATGCAGGTGATACCGCCGCTGCCGTTGGTGGCGCAGGTGTGTTCGCAAAAGCCGCGACAAATATCCTCCACGGCGCAAGTGCGAACAACGCTAGCCAACAAGCAAATACTCCCGTCAACGTTGTGTCTGCGCAGGCGACGCCGGACGAAATGGTGGTGCAGGCGTTTCGCGAACAGCCTTCGCCAGGTGGCGAAACTGCCATACCTCTGGATGCCATAACCTATCTGAAGCCTAGCGATTTCGCAGCGCTGAAGGATCAGGCCAACAACGCCGCCGCAGCCCAGATGATCGGGGCAAATGCGCGGGTCATGCTTGCCGAGCAGAACGCACCAGCCGTCCTCGCCGCTACGGGCAAATATCCCGAGAATGTGCCGACCGCGCAGGATTTCGTCAGCGTCTACGGTGTGGACGAGGGCTCGAAACGCCTCGAACAATTCCGGGTAACGACCGATGTCGCCAAGGCCTACTCCGACATGTATCCGGCGTCGAACCAGGCGATACATGCTGAGCTTCGGGATATTGAACCTGGACCCGACGGATCGCCGGAGGCGCGCGAGCGCTATGAGATCAAGGCCGGCGCCGCCGGACTTATCATGGCCGCCCGCGACGCTGATCCCGTAGCTTACGTCAGCAAGTTGTTCTCTGGCGATGCTCCGGACTGGAGCAAGGTCAAGACGCCGCAAGATTTTCAGGCTGCCGTCACATGGGTAAGGTCTGCCCAAAAGCAGTTGGGCTTCAGCAAGGTATTGTCTGCGCCGCGCGAAGTCGCAGACCGCTTTGGCGCCGGATATGTCGATGAGAACGTGCCGTTACAGCAGCGCGTCATCGAACTGAGTGAGAAGCTTACGGCATTGCGCGACCCTGAGGCGCGCCTCACCTTCGCCGGGCAGGTGTTCCAGTCCGCCCTGGCTCGGCTGCGCCAAAACGCGGCGGACAATCCCAAGATCACGCCGGCGGAGTTGGAGGCCCAGGGAAAAGCGCTCCAGGCCAATTTGGTCGAGATGGCTACGCATCCCGCCCAGGTGCGGTTCAATGCCGGCTCGTGGTGGCAAAAGCCGCTCGCGGCCACAAACGACACCATCAGGCTCATGGCCAACGGCGCCACATTCGGTCAGGCCGACAAGCTCGCCGCTGGAATGAATTCGGTCTTCTCAGACAAGAGCTACGACGAACTGCTGGCAGCCGAACAAGCCGAAACCGAAGACGCAGAGGATCGGGCCGGCTCGGCTACCATAGGGGCAAACCTGCTAGGCGCCTTCATCACCGGCCAAGGCTTTCAGAGCGCGGGCCTTACCTTCACAGGAAGGGTTGGCGCCGAAAGCGCGAAGGGTCTGCAGGGCCTTTTTGCACGAAGCGCTACTGCCGCCGCGGACGGCGCGGTGTTCGGTGGCGTCGATGCTGCCCTGAACGGCCGGGATATCGCCCGCGAGATGGGTAGCGGAGCGCTTTTCGGTGCTGGCGGTAATGCTCTCGCAGAGGGACTCGGCGCTGTCGGCAGAGGGATCGTGGCAAAAGTTGCCGGCGGATCCGGTGCTAAATCCTCGTTCGGTGCGGATATTGAAAAGGCCGACAGGCCGTCCCGTCCGGTTGATCCGAACGCGAAGGAAAATTATGGCACCTCAGAGAATGTCCGCGAGGCAGCAGTTGGTCTTGAAGCAGCAAGCAGAGGCTCCGAGGACCCCGGTTTACATCTGTTCTATATGCCACACTGGACGGCAGCACAGCGCGCCGCGGCAGATCTCAAAGTCGCCGCCCTAAACATGGTTGAGAAGATTGTGACTCCGTCGGTTCGTGCGCCGACGTCAGCCAGTGTCAGGTACAAAGCCGAAGGCCATGAAGTGCCTACCGGCCAGGACGTGGATCATGTACACGACTTACAGTTGGGAGGGGCTGAGGCGACGCACAACATGGCTCCGCTCGACTCAAGCGTGAACCGTAGCTTAGGCCCTCAAATATATCATCGGATAAAGCATTTGCCTCACGGGACGAGAATTGGCAAAGTAACCATCGGAGATCGGTAATGTTTCCAAAATTTCAGCGCAGTTTTTCTCCGGATGCGAACCGCGAGCCTGATTCTGTAAGAATCGACACCGGCGTGCCAAGCCTGAATGAGCTGCTTTCCAGTTTCAGCGGCGTGTCGTTCAACCACGGGCTTTACCGTATCGTCCGTTCCCAGGACTTGGCCGCATGGAGCAGCAGAATAGTCGCGGGCTTTCCTGCATTTGCCGGGCGCATTACCTGTTTTGGCTACGATTGGTTGGGCAGGACTTTCGCCATTGATACCAAACGAACCGTGGATGGGGAGCCTGGTGTCGTGATGTTCGAGCCCGGGACCGGTGAGGCGCTTCAGATACCAGCCAATGTCCGGACTTTTCATGAAACCGAATTGGATGAGTATCAGGACGCTGCGCTGGCCTCGAATTTTTATGCGACATGGCGCGGGAATGGCGGCGCCGAACCTGCCTATGACCAATGCATCGGTTACAACGTGCCGCTCTTCCTGGGCGGGAAGGACGATAGTGAAAATCTGGAACTGACAGATCTTGAAGTCTATTGGCACATTACGGCTCAGCTCATCGCGAAGGCGAGGGGTCTGCCTCCGGGGACGCGGCTAGACGTCAAAGGCGGGTGACCTCGATAAATCCAGGCCGCCTCCTTTTTTGAAGGGTGAGCTTGCTTGCAACTAAAAGTTATTGTATCCCAGAAAAATGCAATTAAAGGTTGTATAAGGTGGGAAATGAGGAGCGAGAAGCGGTCATTTTCGCCTTTGAAGATGCCGAGTGAAGCGCTGATCTGAAATTTCGGACGCGCTCATAGACAGACAAAGGGGGATTGCGTGGGAGCAGGTTCTGCCGCGATGCTGCTCGGGGCTTTGGTTCCGACATTTTTGTTTAGCCGCTTGTTGTTGTGGATCACGAAGCGCTGGAATGGAGGCGTGCCGCGCCTGTTGCTGGTGCATGTCATTTGCGGGGCGCTTGCCGTTGCCGCGTCCGCCTACGGTTACTCTACTAGCGGGGCGCCGGACTGGTCTCGCAGCCCGGTCTACATCGTTGCTCAGTTGATCTGGCTGATTGTGGATTTTGTTCGTGGGCGCCGCCGGCAAAGCCAGCCTGCGAACTGACGACTCAGGCCTTTGGGCCCTCGAACGCTTGGATTAATGGACAGCGTGCGAAGCCAGACTTCTGCAGCGTCACGCGCTTGCCTCCTGCCGTTGTCGGCACTGAAGACTATGACCTCGATTCCGCGCTGGTGGATTCAGTTGCCGAAGGACATAGGAGGATAGCCGTGGGATATAGTTTGACCGAGGGCCAGTTCGACGCACCGGCCGAATTCATGGTCGTCGATGGCCCATCGCCCGGCAATTATTGGTGTGGGAAGAGCGTACGCCAAGCTCAAGCCCACATCTCCTTGGATGCGAGTTAGCGCTTCGGATGTGCGAAATTCAGCCGGTTTACTGGACGAGCAGGAATGGCGTGAGCGCTTCGAAGACAAGTATGGCGAACTCGACCCGCCCCTGGAACTCGCCAATACACCGTCCGATGTTCCATGGCACAGGCGAGACGGCCAGAAATGAGAGGACGGCATCGGCGAATGTCCTCGAACCCTAGAATTCGCTTAAATCCACCGTGATCCGTATCGGGCCGGTTTTGACGCCCGGCGGCCAACATCTCTCGACCGATTTCGAAAGTTGCAAGGCTGCGTTTGCCGCCGCTTCCGAATGCGGTTCGTAGGCTATGACGGTAATCGACTTGACCTTGCCGGCCTTGTCCAGGGTCACTTCGAAAGTGGCCTTGATGTGATTGTCGACGGTGTCACCCGGCAGGACCAGGCAATCGCTGATCTTCTCAATGTTAATAGGTTCTTTGGCCTGTGCGGAGACTGAACAAGCAACCAGCAGCGAGACTATCGGAAGTCGCATCGTCACCCCCTTGGAGAGGAGACGATAGCGCCGAAATGCTCTGGGGGTAAGGGCAGAGCCAGCTTTTCAGGCCTTGGCGCTGCCCCTCATCCGCCCTTCGGGCACCTTCTCCCCGTGGAACGGGGAGAAGGGATAGGCAGCCTCAATAATTGCCGTTGTAGTAGCGGTCGTCGCAGGGCGCGGTGTAGATGCGGCCGTAGCGGTCCTGGTAGCGGCACATCTGTTCGCCGCGGCGCTGCGGCGTGGTAGCCGAGCCGACGACTGCGCCGAGCAGGGCGCCGCTGGCCGCGCCGATGACCGTGCTCTTGGTGTTGCCGCCGATCGCCTGGCCGACGAGAGCGCCGCCGGCGCCGCCGAGCAGGGCGCCCGTGGTGGCACGCTGCTGGCCTTCGGTCTGCGTCTCGCAACCCGCGAGTGCCGCGGTCATGAGGACGGCCAAAATCGCTTTCTTGATGATCATCTGAAGAACCTCCTTTTGAGGCCACGCGGGCCCGATGCCCAGCCAAGTGCGGTCGCATTGCGGCGGAACGGCGGCGCGCTGTCTCACGAAGTGAGTCATGGTTTCTCGGGCGTTGATAGACCTCGGCTTCGAAAACAAGCCTTTCGAACAATGCGATAGCGCCAGTCCTTGTCAAGATGATTCAGTTTTGGTGGCTCGCCCCGGCTCGAGCAGGCCCTCCGCTATCGCTCCCCAGCCATCACCGTCCGTCATTCGGAGAGACAGCCAATTGGCCTCCGTGCGCCGCGCACACCATTCCTCACCCAACCATGGAGACATGAAATGACGCGTGGACTTCCCCGCACCCTTGCCCGTGCCGCTTCCCGCGAGGCCGGCCTTGCCCCGCCAAAACTCGGCCTGAAGGCCGTGACCACGGGGCAGGGCGGGGCTTATCGCACCGTCTTCACTTTCGCCGGCATGCAGGTGCCGGTCACCGACGCGCTGGCCTATGCCAGCCAAAAGATCTTCGATTTCGCCGACGGCAAGGTGCGCATCAAGGGCGGTACGGCGCGGCTGCAGTTTGCGGTGCTCACCACCCGCGTCTCGACCATCAACGACAGTGCGGCGCTGACCTGGTCGCTGGGCTCGGCCGCCGCTTCGAGCACGACGCTGGCCGGCACCATGGTCAATGTGCTGGCCTCGACCGCGCGTACGCTTGATGGCGCCGGTGCCGCGCTCTCCACTGCCTCGGCCGCCGACATCGCCGCCGCGGCGACGCTGGATGGGACCGCGACGCCGGTTGATCTCTATCTCAACCTGGCCTTTGCCACCGGCACGGATATCGATGCGGACGGAACGATTGCCGTGACCGGCACGGTGACCCTGCTGTGGGAGAACTGGGGGGATAACGTCTGAGCGCTGATAACAGCCAATCTCCCCCCTCTGGCCTGCCGGCCATCTCCCCCCCTCAAGGGGGAAATTGGCAGCTTAGTCGCCGGCTCATTTCGAACCCACAAAGGAACATCACATGACAGATCTGGCAGACGCTGGGTCCGTGGCGGCGCGTGCGCTGCCGGCGGGCAACCCAGTACGGCCACCGGCCAACGGGGAAAACGGGTCCGCCCCGCCTTCGGCCAAAAGTTGGTTTGACGGTCTTTCCGAAGGCAACCGCAAGCTCGCTGAAACCAAGGGCTGGACCAAGCCTGAAAGCCTCGACAGGGTTTTCACATCCTATGCGGAGCTGGAGCGTCAGCAGGGTGAGAGCCTGCGCGTTCCCGGCCCGGACGCATCACGGGAAGACTGGGAGCGTTTTCATGCCCGGCTGCCCGAGACCATGCGTCCGGTCACCTCGTCCGAGAAGGTCGAGTACCGCAGGCCGGAAGGCCTGCCGGAGAACTTCGCCTATTCGGACGAACTCGCCCAGGCGTCCAAGGCCTGGGCGGTCGAGGCGGGTGCTTCGCCAAGAACCGCGCAGGCCTATCACGACAAGTTCGTCGGCTACATGGCCGAGCAGGCAAAAGCTCAGGAGATCGCGCTCGCCCGCTCGGTGGAAGCCACCCATGACGACCTTGTAAGGGACTGGGGGCCGACCGACAGCGACGGCTTTCGCCAGAAGCTCGAGGTCGCCAACCGGGCGATGAAGAAGCTCGGCCTGGTCGACGCCTACAAGGCGAAGGGCATCCTTCTGCCTGACGGGGCGCTGACCGATCCGCGGATCGCCAAGGCGTTCCAGGCGATCGGCGAGGCGATGTTCAGGGAAGACACGATCGACGCCGGTGCTTTTCTGAGCGGAGGCAATCCGTTCAAGCGCAACGCCTCCGGCGAACGCAACCTGACGGCGATTTCAGCCCTCGTCAAAAGCGACCCCGCCCGCGCAAGGCGGCTGGCTCGCGAGGCCGGGGAAAACCCGGAACTCTGGATGCCCAATAATCCGCTCTGACGAGCGGTCACCGCCAAACCAAACCTGAAGGAAGACAAAAATGGCAGATGCCTATACCCGTATCGCGGACGCGATCGTTCCGTCCGTCTATGCGCAATATGCGTTCGAGGAACATGTGCAGTCGCTCGAAATCTACCAGGCCGGAATCCTGTTTTCCGACCCGGCGATCTCGTCCAAACTGTCGATGGGCGGCCGCTCCGTCGACATGCCCGGCTGGAAGGATCTCGGCAACGACCCGTCCGAGCCGGTCAATGACGATCCGGCCGATTCCATCGAGATGAAGAAGGTCGGCTCGCGCCGCGAGGTCGCCGCCCGCAATGTCCGCGCCCAGGCGTGGGGCGTGCCGGACCTGACCTCGATCCTGGCCGGCGACGATCCGCAGAAGCTGATCGTCAAGCGGCAGACCGAGTACTGGCAGCGCGCCAACAAGCTGACCTTGCTCGGCATCCTCAAGGGCGTCGTCGCCGACAACATCGCCAATGATGGCGGCGACCTGGCGCGCACGACGGGCGCCTCCATCGTCGACACCGACATCATCGAGGCCGCCTATCTGATGGGCGACCGCGCGGACAAGTTCAAGACGATCTGGATGCACTCCAAGCAGATGAAGGCGCTGAAACTCGCCGACCTGATCGACTATGTGCCGTCATCCGAGCAGGGCGGCCCGCTGATCCCTTACTACATGGGTCTGCGCGCCGTCGTCGATGACGACATTCCGGTGGCGGCGGGCGTTTACACCGCCTTCATGTTCAAGGACAAGGCGATCCTGTGGAACGAGCTGCCGGTCAACACCGAGGGCGGGCCGCTGGAGTTCGACCGCAAGCCGCGCCAGGGCCATGGCGGCGGCGTCACCGAAATGGTCGGCCGCCGGCACTTCGTGCCGCATGTGCCCGGCACCCGCTTCCTCGACGCCTCCTCGGCCGGCGAATTCGCCACCGATGCGGAGCTGGCACTGGCGGCGAACTGGGATCGCACGGCGTCGAGCGTCAAGAACATGACCTTCATCGCGCTGAAGACCACGGAAGCCTGATTGGGCCGAGGTGAGGGGCGGGGGCGAAGAGCTCCCGCCCAATCTCGTCTGGACTGCATTTCTTCGCGCAAAGGGTCGCGACTTTACCGACCCGAAACCAATGGAGGCCTGACACCATGGCCATCACCCCGCTCGATATCGCCAATATGGCGCTGGCCGTGCTCGACGAGGCGCCGATCGACAGTCTCGATCAGGACGTCAAGGCGGCGCGGCTGTTGAACCTGCATTTCGACCTGACGCGTGAAGCCGAACTGACCAAATATGCCTGGGTGTTCGCGATCCTGCGCGCGTCGGCAATCGGTAGCGATACCGGTTCCGGCGATTGTACGTTGAACCGGGCCTATGAGCTTCCCGCCGACTGCCTGCGGCTGCTGCCCTTGACCCACAATGGCGAGCCGGACGGCGTGCCGATCTCGTGGCGTCAGGAAGCGGGACTGATCTACAGCGACCAGCCGGGGCCGCTGATCATCCGCTATGTCGCCAACCTCACCGATCCCAATGATTGGGACGCGCTGTTCACCGAGGTGCTGGTGGCGGCACTTGCCATCAAGGTCGCGCATCCGCTGACCCACAAGTCGCGCATGATCGACATTGCCCGCTCGGCCTATGACCGGGCGCTGGACGCGGCGCTCAATGCCAACGCCATCCAGCGCGGCGGCCGCTTCTACTCCGCCTCCTGGTCCAGCCAGCGCGGCGACAGCAGGATTTCGCGCTGATGACCACGCTTTATCCCGTCCAGGACGTTTTCACCCGTGGCGAAATCAGTCCGCGCCTGCACGCCCGCGCGTCGCTCGATTTCTATCGGGCCGCGCTTGCCCGATGCGAGAACTTCGTCACCTTGCCGCATGGCGGCATCCGCAAGCGCGGCGGCACCTATTTCGCCGGCGAGGTCAAGATTTCGGCCAAGAAGACGCGGCTGATCCCGTTCATCTTCTCGGCCGACCAGGCCTACGCGCTCGAATTCGGCGACCAGTATATCCGCGTCTACGCCTATGGCGCGCGCGTCGGTACGGTGGAAGTCGCCTCGCCCTATCTGGAGGCGGACCTGTTCGAGCTCCAATATGTGCAGTCCGCTGACCAGATGTGGATTTGCCACAGGAACTATCCGCCGAAGGTTCTGACGCGAACCGCACACACCACATGGTCGCTGGCGGACTTCAACTTTCTCGATGGCCCCTACGACGAAATCAACACCACGCCGACGACGCTGACGCCGGCGAACACTGGCCACGCCACGCCCAAGATGACCTCCGCCACGGCCCCCAGCGGCACCGTCACCGACAATGGCACGGGCACAACAAGCTGGAGGGCGTTTGACCGGGCGATCAACGGCGCGGTCGCTGTGTCGACGGGCAGCAGCGGGTTTTTGCAGTACCAGTTTCCGACCGGTCAAGGAAAGGCGGTGAATGCCTACTGGATCTCCGCGTCGGAAGATGCCGCCAAATGGGGCGACACGCCGACCCAATGGACCTTGTCCGCCTCAAACAACGGCACCGATTATATCTCGCTCGACAGCCGGAGCGGGGAACGAGGCTGGTCTGGCTCCGAGGTGCGCTTCTACGATTTTCAGAACCAGACGACCTATGAGTATTACAAGTTCGACTTTTCCGGCGGTGGTGGTGACGATGCCAATAATACCTCGATCTCGGAAGTTGCGCTGGCCGAGAACGGCGACCTGATGACGCCGTTCGACCTTACCGCCTCCAGCATAGCCGGCATCAATGGCGGCACGGGCTTTCAAACAACCGATGTCGGCCGGTCAATCCGCCTGCTCGGCGCTGACAATGTTTGGCGCTGGGCCAAGATCACCAGCCGCACCAGCACCACCGCGGTCAAGGTCAGGCTCTACGGCCACGCCTTGCCCGACCTCTCTCCGATCACACGCTGGCGGCTCGGTACGTTCGTGCCCGGCAAGTATGTTGAAAGTGGTTCCCTTTACGAGGAGCGCCTGGCCTTCAGCCGGAAATTCTCGGTCTATGCCTCGGCCACCGGCGACTTCGACAATTTCGCGCTGGGCGAAAAGGACGACGACGCGCTGGAGTTCATCCAGGCCGGCGGCGGCCAGGCCAACGACATCGCCTGGATCGCCGATTCCGACGGCGCGCTTTTGATCGGCACCTCGGGCGGCGTGCGCGCGCTGTCGGGCTCGGGCATAGACGAGGCGCTGACGCCATCCTCGTTCAAGAACCGGCGCTCGCGCACCTTCGGCTGCGCCCGCATCCGCCCGGTCGATGCCGGCCAGTCATTCCTCTATGTCACGCGCTCGCGCAGATCGATCGCCGAGCTGACGCAGACCGCGCAGAGCCGTTTCACCTCGGACGATGTCGGCCAGATCTCCGAGCATATTCCCAAGCAAGGCGTGGTCGAGCTGGCCTTCCAGACCGATCCCGACCCCTTGCTGTGGTTTCCGCTCGATAATGGCGAACTGGGCGGCTACACGCACCAGCCGAGCCAGGAGGTGCGTGGAATGCACCGGCATCGCCTGGGCGGTATTTTCAGCGGTATTGGCTGGGCGGTCGTCGAAAGTGCCGTAGTGACGCCTGGCCAGGATGGCAATGACGACCTCTGGCTGGTCGTCAAGCGCACCATTGGCGGCGTGACGAAGCGCTACATCGAGATCAAGACCGCGCCGTTCGAATATGGCGCCGTCGCCGACGCCTTCGAGGTCGATTGCGGCCTGACTTATGTTGGTGCCGCGGTGACCACGGTCGGCGGCGCCATGCATCTCGCCGGCCAGTCCGTCGATGTGCTGGCCGACGGCAAGGTCTATCGCGGCCTCACCGTCAGCGGCGGCGGCACGGTGACGCTGCCTGGCGGCTCGACCGCGGCCAAATGGCAGCTCGGCCTGCCCTATACGGCGGCGGCCGACACGCTCGAGCTCGATGTCGGCGGCAAGGACGGCTCCATCATCGGCCGCCGCAAGAAGGTGGCGAAAGCGATCCTGTCGCTGCTCGAGACCGACACCACCGGGCTCGAGGTGCAGTCCCTCATGCGCGGCCGCTGGGAACCGGTGCGCATGCCTTCGATCGTCGCACCCGACGGCAAGGCGACGCTGTTCAGCGGCAATGTCGAAGTGCCGATCGACGACAGCTGGGAAGGGCAGGGCCGGGTGCGCATCCGCCACGTCAACCCGACGCCCTGCACGATCCGAGCGTTCACGCCGGTGTTCGACGCCGAGCCGTAGGTAGAGCCGTCGAAGCTGCCGATCTCCCCCTCGAGGGGGAGATACCCCCTTCGCCGGCCCACACTCCAAAAAGGACATCCCAATGACATCCCCCCATGCCGAACAGCTCGGCAGGGCGCGGACGGCTGCCGAATTCGCGGCCGTCATCGCCTTGCTCGACACCGACCTCAACGACGCGATCACCCGCAAGGGCGAACTGGCCGAGGCAGAGGACCGCGCGGTCTTCGGCGATGGCGACCTGGCCGCCGCGCGTGCGGCGCTCGACGACTGCAACGACCAGATCGCGCTTCTCGAAAAAGCCATCGACGCTGCCGGCAAGCGCCGCGCGGAGGCGGCGCTAAGCGAAGCCCGCGCCGACATCGCGGCCCTTGGCGAGGAGATCAAGACCAGGGCAATCCTGCTTGGCGAACGCTGGCGCGGCGTGCGCCGGCTGGTCGAGCAGTTGCGCCAGGAACTGTTCGAGGCCGATGCGCTCGCCCGCGCCATCACCACCGCCAACGGCCTGTTCGATGCCGCCGGCGTCCGCGATCTGAAGGTGAACCTGACCACCACCCGCCGCGCCGCCATGGCTGGCGCGCGAGCAGCGGCACCCGCCCGGCTCAGCCGGCCGGCGCTGCAGGCCGACAGGCTGCTTTTGTCCTTCCTGACCCCCGGCGGCGCGCTCGACCCGCGCCCGCCGCTCGGCGCGCCCGTGGACGGCGTCAAAAGCAAATTCATTCCCGCAACTCCCTCTCTGAACGAACGAGGCTGAACCATGTGCACACTTGCCCTTCTTGGACTGGCAGGCACGGCCCTGTCGGTCGGCGGCGCGCTGATGGAAGGCCAGCAGCAGAAGCAGATGGCCGACTATCAGGCCAGGGCCTATGAGCAGCAGGCGCGGGCAGAGGCGCAAAGTTCCGCCTTCGAACAGAGCCAGGAGCGCCACAAGCAGGACCTGCTGCAGGCTCAGGCGCGCGCCCAGGCCGGCGCCTCCGGCGTCGGCATAGCGGGTTCGCCGACCGAGGTGCTGGCCGCCAACGCCAGGCAGGACCAGATGGAGCTTAATGGCATGCTGTATGGCTCGCAGCTGCGCCAGAACAACCTCAACGACCAGGCGGCCATCTCGCGCTTCTCCGGCAAGCAGGCGGCCACGGCGTCGATCTTCAGCGCCGGTAGCGCACTGGTTGGCGGCCTCTCCAAAATCTACGACCCGACCAAGGCTGTTAGCTTCGGCGGTTCGGCATTTTCCCCTCGGGCGAGCGCGGCCATAGCCGGCGGCTATTCGGGACTCTACTAAAATGGTCCACATCATCCCGCTTTCCATCGCCCAGCGCCGGCTCGATACCGGCAATGCGCCGCAATATCCGCAGGGGTCGCCGGTCGGCGGCGCCATGCAGGGCTTGGGCGAACATCTTTCCGCTGTCGCCGAGCGCTACCAGCAGATGAAGGACCAGCAGGAGGCGTTCGACGCCGAGATCGCGCGCCGCCAGTTCAACGGCCAGATCGCACAAGCGGAAGACGAGGTGGCGGCGAACGCGCCAGCCGATGGCAGCGGCATGCATGAAACCATGTATGGCCTGGTCGATCCGCGCGACGGCAGGGTGGTGAAGACAGGCCTGTTCGACAAGCTGTTCGACAAGTTCCTGCCGACCATGCCCGAAAGCCAGCGCGCAAACTTCGCCCGACAGAAGGAGCCGATTCGTGCGGTTGGCGCGCGGCGCACGGCGCTGCGACAGAAGACGAAACGCGACGACCACGAGCTGGCCGAGTGGACCCAGGTCGACACCATGTCCACCAGCGCCATCGCAAACAGCGACCCGAATGATACCGCGAACTTCGAGACGATCCGGCAGAGCGGGTCCGACCTGATCGCCAAGATCGGCAACCCGCTCATCAGGCAAGCGGCCGAAGCTGCCTGGCGCACCAACACGGCCAAGGCGCTGGTCCAGGCAATGATCGCCCAGGACCCGCAGCGGGCCGCCGAGATGCTGGGTGCGGCGCAGGGCCGGATGAAGGACGACACGGCGGAGGTGGTTGGTGGTCGGCAGGAGGCCGATGCGGGTCGCGAGAACGAGACGGCCAGCGCAGTGGGTAGCACGGCGATGGCTCCTTTGAATACCGGCTCAGGAGCACCAGTGGCTGTGGCCGACAGAACCGCCGTCTTGGCGGCAGCTCCATGGATTGCCGATCTGCCGCAGAACGATCTGCAGGATCTTGGCCAGAAGGCCCAAGTCGCGATGTCCGCGCAGCTCTTCGATGCGCGCACCAATGTCCAACTCGCCCACCAGAATGCGCCTGATACCCTCATGTACACCGGCTCTTACTCTGGCAAGAGACCGGACGATGCAGCCTTCGCCGCCGTCTACGGCGTCGAGGAGGGTGGCAAACAGTCTCTGGATCTCGAACGGACGTTCAAGGTCGGCCATCAGGCATTCGACATGGTCAGAATGCCGAAAGATGCCATCGAGGCAAAAGTGCTCGCTGCAAAGCCCAAGCCGGGCAGCGCGACTCCCGAGCAGGATCAGGCAGAGTTTGACACAACAGCGGCCGCTGCCAGGCAGGTGTTGCAGGCTCGCGCCGCCGCTCCCGCCGACTTTGTTCGCAAAATCGATCCGACAGCGGACGCATACTGGAACGCAGTATCGAGCGAAGACAGCTACGATCCGGCTGCCTATCAGAAGGCGATCGCCCGCTCTGTCGCGGTGCAGCTGCAGCTTGGTATCAAGAACATCGAGCCGCTGCCGCAGAGTGTTGTCAAAACCTACGTTGACATTGTCCTCGACCTAAGCGGATCGCAAAGCGACAAGGATGCAGCTGTAAGCCGTCTGTTCGCGGGAACTTCCGATCCGAGTGTTCTTGCGGCCATGTCCGAGCAACTTGCTCGCGCCGGTCTGTCTCGGCTGCTGCGAGGTACGGCATTCGAATTGCCGATGACGGCGGAGATGCAAGCGCATGAGGCGGAATTGGCCATGGGGAGGCAAAGCCCCGATGCCAACGACCCAAGCGGCCCGACAATGCGCCAGAAGCTTGCCGCATGGGTGCTTGGGGACCACAAGGCAAGCAGCACCTGGACATCTCGTCAAAGGCACGCTTGGGAGCGCAGGAATTCATGAGGCCGATGGTTCATTGGTCGATTTCACGCCGCTAGGGGCCTTGTTTTCAGCGGATGAAGCGAAGAGAGCCTTTGACAAAGGCAACTATGGGGAAGCGACGCTAAGTGCGGCGGGTGTTATCCCCGATGCGGCGTTGCTCAAGCTTTTCAAGGGCGGAGGGAAGGTCGCCAAACCGCTAGAGGAGGCATTTTCCAGGAGCGAAAGCGAGCTTGCGCAGGGTGGACCGGCTCGAGAGGCGATCACTATTCCTCCAATGGAAGAGAGCATAGCAACCCGAAGCGAGGCCAAAGCACTCGACACGCTAGCCCAAAGTTGTCAAAGCGCCTGAAGTTCCGAATGCTGCAGAAAACCCGGCTGCAAAAATTACTGACGAGGATGATCTAAAGCTTGTTCCTACCAAGCGCACCATGACGAGCAAAGCTCTTCGCGAGGAATGGGAGTTGCTGCACGGTAAGCCCCTGCCACAGGTCGAAATATGGTTGTTTCCCATGAGAAACCGCTGGCCGACGGTGGGTTGGATCACGTATCAAATGTTGCGCCGCGTACGAGGGAAGATCACATACGGCACCACAAAGAAGCTGGTGATTTTCAGCGCTGGGCTAAGAGACGATGGTGCCAGAAAAAAACGAGTATTGGAGAACAATCGTGAACGCAGTTACGCCAGACCTCAGTAAAGTCAGTCGTTTGCCGCTGGCTGCCGACGATCCTGAATCGGGGGATGACATTGACGCAGCTCTTCTGGAAGCCCGTCAATACCTACAGTCGCATAACTGGGGAAAAAATATCAAGGCCGAGTATTTTGGGTATGGCGCCGAGGGTATATTATACATTTTTCTCTTCGAGATTTTACCTGGAAGGCCAGATGTGCCTCAATGGATATGGGTGATCGTGGGGGATGTGCCTCCGGCCTATATGCCCGGCGATGACGTCCAGACACCGTATGAGGTGCTGGACGGATATATCGGTGCAATGGAAGATTGGGTTGAAGCTGCTCGGCAAGGGAAGTCGGTGGCGAAATTGATACCTGTCAATGTCGATGCCAATCCCGCCAACGCCGAGATGCTGGCGAGCCGGCTCGAATTCCTTGATGAAAAGGTTCTGCCTCTGCTTCAAGAGTGATGTGTCGACACTTGTCGTTAAGTGCCTCTTTGCTAAGAAAACAAGGCATTTGGCGCCTTTGAATTAGCATCAGCTATCGAAGTTATCTGATCAATCGCATTCTAGCCGGTTAGGCCTCGATGCCATCTCGGGGCAGAAGCAGAATCTGCTGCAGTCTATGTCGGCGCCTCGGGCGTCGGCATAGCGGGGGGGCGCGGACCGAGGTTCTGGCAGCCAACGCCAGGTAGGGCCAGATCGACCCTCAACGCGATCCTGTATAGCTCGAAGCTGCGGCAGAACAACCTCAACAGCCAGGCCGCCCTTTCGCGCTTCTCCGGCAAGCAGGCGGTGACGGCGTCGATCTTCAACGCCGGCAGCGCGCTCGTTGGCGGACTCTAACCTACAACCGTCGCCGTCCGCCCGTTGACTGGCGAGCGTGAACCCGTACGCCCGGCAACGATGGCCAACATTGCCCTGCATGGGCTGCAGACCATCGATGGCGTGGCCGGTTGAGATGTTGCCCCGAAGATCCCGTCGCCCTAAGATGTAAGCTTGGTGAGCGCCTAGCTGCGTTGCCGTCTGGCAGGCTTACGCATGATCAAACCACCAAGCGAATTTCTGAAAGATCTTCCGGAGCGCAATGGGCGTTTGCGGTTTCGCGGGTCCGGTCTGAAATCGGCGAGCTATTTTCTGACCGACCACCCGGCCCAAACCGAACATGAGGCATTGGTCAGCCAACAATCCTCGGCGAAGATAAATTGGCAGTGGCGCTTGGCGACATGCGATCCAGCCGAATACGAAGCGCTGGCGGCTCAGTCTACGCAAGAGAATCTTGCGTGGGAAAAGAAAACAGGCTGCAGGGTGCATGTTTTGATCGACAAGAAGGCGTTGCGCAAGTATCTGCGAGAGCACGACTCGCCAAATGTAGGCAGCCCCGAACTAAGAGCTTGGGCGCGCAATTATCCAGAAGATGAGTAATTGCTGCGAACCGTGTAGCAACTGAGACGCCAGTATCACCCATGGAGCCCGGCGAGACGCCAGGCGAGGCGTGAGCGCTTCAGGAAGACAAATCCAGGAATAGACGATAACGGCTGGCCAAGGTTGACGCGACCGTTCCGTCCACCCATTGCCAGCCCGTCAACCGACCCGACATCCTCAAGCCTCGCTTTCGCGGGGCTTTTTTTCATGGAGCAAGCCTCATGGCCCGACCTGCAACTGCCGCCGTTCGCCTGTTGACCGGCGAACGCGAACCCGTGCGCCTGGCGACCACGGCCAGCATTGCCCTTTATGGGCTGCAGACCATCGATGGCGTGGCTACCGAAGTGGGCGACCGGGTGCTGGTGAAGAACCAGGCCGATGCCAGCGAGAACGGCATTTATACGGCGAGCGAGGGCCAGTGGTTCCGCGCCGCCGACGCGCGCACCGCGCGCACGATGCAGAAGGGCACGACGGTGCACGTGCAGCAGGGGGCGGCCTCCGCCGATTTCGTCTATGCCTTCGAAACGCTGAACCCGGTGATCGGCACCGATGCCATCACGCTGGCCTTCTTCCTTTCGGAAGACACGCTGGGTGATGCCACGGCGGCCGCGACGGCCGCGGCCAACAGCGCGGCGGCGGCCCTGACCTCCAAGAACGCGGCCGCGACCAGCGCCACCAATGCCGGCAATTCGGCCACCGCCGCTTCCGGGTCAGCCACGGCGGCGGCCGGCTCCGCCTCCACGGCCGCGACCTCGGCCACCAACGCCGGTACTTCGGCAAGTGCGGCATCCGGCTCCGCTTCGGGGGCGGCGACCAGCGCCACCAATGCCGGCAACTCGGCCAGCGCGGCGGCCGGCTCGGCGAGCGCTGCCTCGGGCTCGGCCACGGCGGCGTCGACCTCGGCGACCAATGCCGCAACCTCCGCCACCAACGCCGCGGCATCGGCCACGGCGGCGGCGAATTCGGTGGCGGCGCTGAGCTACACCTTCTCGACGACAACCACCGATGCAGATCCTGGCAACGGCACCTTGCGGCTGAACAACGCCACCGCCGCGTCGGCGACCGCAGCGTATATCGACTATCTGGACGCTGGCGGTGCGACGGTGACCGGCATTCTGGACACGTTCGATGACAGCACCAACACGATCAAAGGCCTGCTGACGGTACGCTCCAAGGCCTCCGCCGCCATCTCCTATGTCTACAATGTGACTGGCACAGTGGTGGACGGCAGCGGCTACCGCAAGCTGACACTGGCCTATGTCAGTGGCGCCGGCTCCCTGCCGACGACGGCGGGCGGTGTCTGGCTGATGTTCAACCGGGCAGGGGACAAGGGGGCGGATGGGTTGGGAGCGGGGGATTTCACCGGGCCGGCTTCGTCGATGGCTGACAACATCGTCATATTCAACGGCACGACGGGAAAGGTAGGCAAGGACAGCGGCGTCAAGATCGCCGATGTTGTAACAGGTCCGGCATCGTCGGCCGCTGGACGTGTCGCCACGTTCAACGGCACGACGGGCAAGATCATTCAAGACGGCGGTGTACTGCTCTCCAGCCTATTGACGTCAGGTGGGGCGCTCGGCACGCCGTCTTCGGGGACGCTGACGAACGCAACCGGACTGCCGGTGTCGACCGGCATCAGCGGCCTTGCCTCCAACATGGCCGCGTTCCTGGCGGGCGGCACCAGCGCTCAGCTTGCGGCTGCTGTGACCAATGAGACCGGAAGCGGCTCGTTGGTCTTCGGCACCTCGCCCACACTGGCAACGCCTACGATCGACACAATCACGTTGACCGGTGGGCAGATTGCCTTTCCGGCAACCGATGCGCCAAGCTCTAACGCCAACACCTTGGATGACTATGAGGAATTCACATACACGCCGGTCCTCATCGGCCTGACCACAGCCGGAACGGGCACCTATGCTGCCCAGACGGGCAAGGGGACCAAGATTGGCAATCTCGTTTACATCTCTCAAAACGTCGCTTGGACGGCCCACACAGGCACCGGCTCAATGGCCTTTATCGGCGTCCCGTTCAACGCCAACACGACAAGTCCGACGTTCAGTTACCATCTGCACAACCTGACTTTCACAGGTTCCCCGCAACCGCTGATGACTGCGGGTGGCTCACAAATCACTTTGGAGACGGCGGCAAGCGGTGCGGCTAGCGCCGGCATCGGCATGGATTCCGCCGCTCAGGTCCGCATTTCCGGTGGGTACTTCACCAGCTAAGGTCATAAGGAGACTATGCCGTGACGAAAAAAATCGCTCTGTTTCAAGATATCACCCTGGGTTACGACGGCTCGGCCGGCCTTCGCTATCTGAAGGGTGTCATTGATGACGATGGGAATAGCCTGGGCGGGATGGAGCCTCACAGGCTCGCAATCCAGCCCGATTGTGATGATGTCGCCGGTCTCGTCCGATGGCAGAACGGGGTGCTTCTCGATGCGATGGGCTTCGAGGTGGAGGACGGCTACGCGCTTGCGGACTTCGTTGCGTCCGCGGTCTCGCACCATCGCGAAGACCCGACCATCGCAGCGAAGACGAGAGCCTGGTGCGACGCAGCGGAGGCCAAGCGCCTGGCGAGAGTCGCGGAAGAGGAAGAGCGAGCCCGGCAACAGGCTGAGCAGGCGGCGGCCGAAGAGCAGGCCGCACAAGAGGCGGAAGCGGCGCGACAGTCAGAAGTGCAGGCGATGATTGACAGCGCTGTAGCGACGGCTCTGGCGGGGCGAGGTTAGCGCACCCCGATAAAGGGCTGTGCCGCCATCTCAAGAATGCTGCGAAGGCGTTTGATGGGATTGGACTTCTCGGGTAACTCCTTTGTATCCGCGTACCCGCCGATCAGGCCGGCAACCCGGTACATGAAATCGCGTTTCGGCAAGGCGCCGGTCTTCTCTAGTTCGGCAACCAGAGTGGCAATAATAGCCGTCTGCGCTTCAAGCATGGCCTTTTATCGCTTCATCGCTCAACCGTTCCGTTGCCTCGGCCATAACATCACCTCTTGCTGAAATGTTAAGAACTCTGCCGGCGGATAGTACCGCGACGCATCCTGCCAGCAAGCGTAACCCTCAAAACATACTCACTCGAATGAAAACTCATGGCTGTTTCCCGTGAGAAGGAATCTCTTGCCCGCGTGCTTGCATATGAAGGCGGCTATTCGAACCATCCAAACGACTTGGCGCCCGACGATGACGGGCTTGAAATCAACTGTGTAGCTCCGGATCGTTAACTGGAGCCAATCATCACCCGAAAGGAACCCCCATGGACCGCAACTTTGCGCGGGCGCTTGCGCTCGTCCTGAAATCCGAGGGCGGCTGGTCGGACAATCTGGCTGATCCCGGCGGCGCCACGATGAAGGGCGTGACGCTGGCGAATTTTCGCCGTTATGTGAAGGCCGATGCCAGCAAGGCCGATCTGAAGAAGATCGGCGACGACCAGGTCGCGACCGTCTATCGGCGGTTCTACTGGGACGCCGTGCTTGGCGCGGAGCTGCCTGACGGTGTCGACTACGCCGTGTTCGATTTCGCTGTGAACAGCGGGCCGGGCAGGGCGGCAAAATACCTGCAGGCAACCGTGGGCGTCTCCCAGGACGGGCGCATCGGTCCGGCCACGCTGGCGGCGGCCAGGGAGAGACCCGCTGGCATCGTCATCGACCAGCTTTGTGATGCCCGTCTGGAGTTTCTCAAGCGATTGCCGACATGGGGAGCATTCGGGCGGGGCTGGTCCGATCGGGTCAAGTCCGTGCGGGCCCAGTCCTTGCTGATGTCGACCCCCGCGACAGTGCCTGCGCCGCCCGCAACGCCAGCGCTGTTCCCTGGGCCTGTCCCGCCTCCACCCGATGCTGAAACGTCCGCCCCAGAGGCGCCTGCTGCCGAGCCTGGCTCGGCAGCAGGTTCAGGGATTCCGGTTGCCGCCAAGGCTGGCGGGGTCATCGCCGCCTGCCTGCTGCTTGCCTATGCCGCCTGGCACCACATTGCCGTTGCCCTGCAAGGGATATTCTGATCATGGCCACTGTCATCCAACCGACCATTCGCCCGACCAACAAGCTGACGGCCGCGACCATCGCCGCCGCGCTCCTGTCGGTTTGCGGCGTCTTCGTGCGCAACCTCTGGCCCTCCTGGTATGACGCCGAGACATGGGCGATGCTCCTGCCGATCGCCGTCTTTGCCATCGGCTATCTGGTCAAGGATGAGCCGAACCGATGAGCGCGCTGCTGTCCTTCCTGCTCGGCAATCCGACCCTTCTCGGCATCGGTGCGGCCATCTTCGCGGCGCTCGGCTGGGGCGTTCGCCAGCGGCTTGCCGGCGAACGCAGCGAACGTGCCAGGCAGGCCGCCGACGAGGCCGCGGCGCACGACATCGCGGACCAGGTCCAGAACGATATCGGCGCGCTGCCGGCCGCCACCGCGCGAAAGGAGCTCAAATCATGGGCAAGGGATTGATGCTGGTGTCGGTTCTGGCCGCGATGGCCGGCTGCACAACCGTCAAGGGCGGTTTCTGCGCGGTGTCGAGTCCGCTGCGCGTGTCGGCGGCCACGGTCGACGCATTGCCGGACGCCGAGGTCAAGGCGTTGCTGGCACACAATCGCAAGGGCGAAAAACTGTGCGGGTGGAAGCCATGACACTCGCGGCATTTACCCCGGACGCAGACATGGTGCTCGGCCGGCTGGTCATTTTCGGCGCCGGATCGGTCTTTGGTCTCCTGATCGCAAGGGCGATGAGATGATGCACGATTTTTTCGATCTGCTCGGCATCAAGGGACAGGTCGTCGTCGCCGGCCTGGCCGGCGGTGTCCTGCGCGCTTTGTCGCGGCACCGCTACAAGCTGCGCGAGATGGTGGCGTCACCCATTTGCGGCGCGCTCGCCGCCGCCTATCTGACGCTACCCCTGGTCCAATATTCCCGCGCCACGGGCCTGCCGCTGGCCAATGACGACACGACAACGCTGGCCGCGGCCTTTCTCATCGGCGTCTGCGCCATGTGGATTTCGGATATTTTGTTCGAGGTGATCGTGCGCAAGTTCAGGCCGGCCCCGGAGGAATAGCCGCAGGCTTTGCGGTGCCGAATTCTCCATCGAACGGCTCGCGCCGGAACGGGCTTTTTACATTCGTGACTTCTGACGGGCCGCTGCTATATCCAGAGCAGGGCTGCCGAACTCGCGGTGGCGTTGATCCGGTCCGGACCTGTGAATGCTTATTGAACGATACGACGGAAACCGCGAGGCCTTACGGCCTCTGTTTGCCCTGGCAGACGATTCCCCCATGCAGATTTCCAGCTATATCGATCGGGGCGAGGTGCTTGTCGCGCGCGATGGCGGTCGGATCGTTGGCCATGTGCAGGTCATCGAGACAGGTGAGGGCGGTGTGTTCGAACTCAAGAGCCTCGCGGTCCGCCCGGCAAGGCAGAGCGAGGGGTTGGGGCGTGCCCTTGTCGCCGCGGCAATCACCCGCTGCCGCGAGCGCGACGGCCGGCGCCTGATCGTCTCGACCGCAACGGCCGATATAGGCAACCTGCGCTTCTACCAGCGACAGGGATTTCGCATGTGCCGTATCGTGCAGGACGCGTTCGGGCCATCGACTGGCTACCCCGAAGGCTTGCTTGTGAACGGCATTCCGCTGCGCGACCAGGTGGTCTTCGAACGCGACCTCGGCACGGATCGAGGGTAGCGGATCCTCCACCTCGCGCTCCGGCTTCACGACAGTCGCAGACAGTCCAACAGCCCGCTCCGGTTCGCCGGAGCGGGCTTTTTTGCGTTTCGGCCCAAAGCGCGTCGCGGCGAAGTGGATTCATGCGTCGCGCCTTGGGTCTTTGTTTTTATGCATGGCGTCTTCCCAAACCGAGGTCACTTTTGGGCGCCATGCATCAGGCCAGGATGTTGACGGCGCGGGCAGCGACAAGCGCGATCGTCAGCAGGGAGATCATCGCCTCGGCCATCATCAAAAGTTTGGCGCGCTGGGATAGCGGCAAGGTGTCGGTCGGCGAAAACGCCGTCGCGTTGGTGAAGGCGAGGAAGACATAGTCGACGAAGCCCGGCAGCCAGTCGCGGATCTCGCGGTCGTTCAACGTCATTTGCGGGAACAGGAAATCGGAATGGGCGCGGTTGACGAGGCCGCAGGTCGGCGGCCCGCCGCGATCCGTGCTCCAGAACCACAGGGCAAAGATGATGACATTGGTGACCCAGATGTTGAGCGCGTCGATCAGCAGCGTCTGGCCGCTGGAGCCGGCATGGCCCGCCAGCAGCGCGCGCACCAGGAACACCAGCGAGCCGCAGTTCATGACGCTGACGACGCCGGTCATCACCAGGGCCGTCCTGCGGATCATGACGCGGAACCGGCCGACCAGATACCAGTGCTCCTCCTCGACCGCCTTCTGGGTGGCGACCTGCGTCCAGGCCGTGGCGACCGACAGCGGCACGAGCAGCGCCGCTTCAAGGGCCGGCGCCAGCCAGCGAGGGCCGAATGAAAGATCGTTTATGACCAGAAGCTGCAGGCAGATGATGACAAGGACAGCCGCGCGCGCCAGCCAGAAATCGAACGCGCGGTGGTGGATGACGGCATGCTGGTGACGCATCGAGTATCCGGAAGGTTCAGACAGGATCAGATATGCGGGTTGTTCTGTCGGGGAGGGCAACGGAGCGCTGAAATTCCTGCTCAATCTTGGTCTTGCAATGGCCTGCAAGTATACTTTTTCGTAAGCTTTTACGTTGGGGCTGTTCGGCAAACCGGTCGGTGTGATTTAAGCGCCGCATGACGGGAATTGACGACTCCATAGATGGTTGGCTGCCGGCCGGGTTGCCTGTCGCGGGCATCGACCGTTCGTCGGTCTGGTCCGGCCTGCTTCGTCATCCCTGGTATTTGCTGGCGCTCTTGTGCCTGGTGCAGATCGTGTGCTGGACGGTGGTGCCGGCGCTGATCGACCCCGCGCCGCCTGGCGATGTCGTGGAAGGTTTCATGTGGGGCCGCGAATGGATGCTGTTGACCTACAAGCATCCGCAGCTTCCCGGCTGGCTGCTTGAAACCAGCCATCTTCTGACCGGATCGTTCCGCTGGCCGCAATATCTGCTCGCCCAACTGACGATTTCATCGACCTTCGTCCTGGTCTATCTGCTGGCCCGCGACATGCTCGGCCAAACCCGCGCGCTGGCCGCCGTGCTCTTGATGCCGTCGGTTTATTTCTTCGGCTGGCCGACCCCGCAATTCAATCATGACTATGCGCAGATGCCGTTCTGGGCGGCCATATGCTGGCTGCTTTGGCGCGCCGGCCGCGGCGGTGGGCCCGGCTGGTGGCTGGCGCTTGGACTGGTGTCGGGCGTCGGACTCTATGCCAAGTTCTCCACCGGCCTGCTGCTTGCATTCGGCGCTCTCTGGCTGTTGTCCGACGCACGCGCGCGCAGCCGGCTTGCGACGCCTTGGCCATGGCTCGGCCTCGCCGTTTTTCTGGCTGTCGCCGCGCCGCTGGCCATTGAACTCTACCGCATCGATTTCCTGCCGCTGACCTATTTCGCCGACCGCGACGCCTGGGTGACTGAACACCGTGCGCGCCTGTATTACATCGGTGTCCAGATGGCCGGGCTCTCCGGCTTTCTCCTGGTGCTGTCGATATCAGGGCTGCTGCGGCGCTCGCCTGCCCCCGAAGCGTCCGTCGAACGCGGCATTCTGGTCTATCTCGTATGGATGGGGCTCGGCCCGGCGGTCCTGATCATGCTGGCCTCGTTGTTCACCGGCACCGGTGAATCCTGGGGTGCGCCGATGTACAATCTTGTCGGCGTCGTGGTGCTCGCCTTCCTCGGCCACCGGCTCGGCGCCTTCGAGATGCGAAGGCTGGCGATCTGCGCATTCACCTGCATCGTCACCATGTCGGCCGCCTATGCGGCGATCCGCTGGACGGACTGCAATGTGCGAGGACGCATGGATGCCGTCTGCTGGCCGGCGCAGCCGATCTCGGACGAGGCCGAGGCGGTCTGGCACGCGGCGGTGCCCGGCCGGCTCGACGTTGTCGGCGGCGACACCAATCTGGCCATGCTGGCTGGCCTCAATGCCTATGACAAGCCGTCGATCTTCACCGACCTCAATATGCGGTTCGCGCCGTGGATCACCAGGCAGCGGCTGCGCGACCACGGCATGCTGATGGTCTGGTCGGGGCGTGGTGTGCCGCTGTCGCTGCGGGCATGGCTGGGTAACATCCCGGTCAAGACCGTTCTTTTCAACTGGTCGCGCAAGGCGCCGCCCGTGCCAATCAATTTTGCCGCTATTCCGCCTGGCACGCGCTATCTGCCGCTTGCCGTGGACAGCCGAACCCGGCATCCGCACAGCTGAAGCCTGTCGCGCGGCCCGATCCCGTTCCCGCATCGTGATATTTCGTTCGTGCATGGTCACACGCCCTTGTAGGCGCCGCGTTCACTTCCAGTCGGCTGGACGAAGCCGCCGACAATGCCCATTTATGGGAAATCCAATTTGTTGTTGTGCAATTCAGGTCGGAAACGGCTACCGTTTCTTCTGAATTGCTTTCTTGAGGAGACGTGACATGGCGACTTCGACCGAACGCGCAGTGCTTGCCGGTGGCTGTTTCTGGGGCATGCAGGATCTGATACGGCGCTATCCTGGCGTCATCTCCACTCGTGTCGGCTATAGCGGCGGCGACGTACCCAACGCCACTTACCGCAATCACGGCACCCATGCCGAAGCCATCGAGATCAATTTCGATCCAGCCGTGATCAGCTATCGCACACTGTTGGAGCGCTTTTTCCAGATCCACGATCCGACGACGCGCAACCGTCAGGGCAACGATGTCGGGATGAGCTACCGCTCCGCGATCTACTATACCAGCGACGAGCAAAAGCGCGTCGCCGAAGACACCATTGAAGACGTCGATGCCTCCGGTCTGTGGCCCGGCAAGGTCGTTACCGAAGTCGCGCCGGCCGGTGCCTTCTGGGAGGCCGAGCCCGAGCATCAGGATTATCTGGAGAAATACCCCAACGGCTATACCTGCCATTTCGTCAGGCCAGGCTGGAAGCTGCCTGTTCGTGAGAAGGCCGTCTCATAGGTTTACGGATAGGCTTTCGCGCGGCATGGGGCTATAATTGCTTTGCCGATTGCCGCGCGACCAGCCATCGCATGGCGATTGACGGGAGGTGGCATCTACCGAAATTGCGCGGGCTGATCTGACGGGGGTGAGCATGAAGAAGATCTATCGGAAGCCAGTCCTGGTGAAAAAGGGCCGGCTTTCAGACGTCACCGCCTTGATACCGCCTTCGCAAATCAAGGCCACCTGATCGACAGCCTTCATTGGCAGGTGCGGTCGCCCGCCCCGAAAAGGCCAGGCTCGACCGCCGTTTGAATGAGGTGATCGGCTTGACAGGCGCTTTGAGAGGGTGCCGCTTTTGAGCCCGCGGACCGGGCAAGACCGGCTTTCGGCCGTGTTCATACTCGACGTCAACCCCTATACCGGGCCGCTGCTGGCAGGGTGGCTTGAAGCAGGCCATCGCATCGGTGCGATTGTTGTGCCGGGGTTGCGTCGGCGCCCAAAACACTTCAGCATCAGCAATTTACGCCGAAGACTGAAACGCAGATTGCTGCTCAGGCGCTATGTCGGCGACACGCCGGTAAGGCTGATCGAATTTGCGCGACCTTATGATTGGGACACGCTCGGCAAGCAATTGTCGCCGGTCAGGGCCGCTGTGTTGATCTGCTATGCTTTCCCCACATTGGTCCCACAGCAATTGCTGAACATCTTTCCCAAGGGCGGGCTCAATCTTCACCCGGCGCTGCTGCCCAACTATCGGGGCCCGCATCCTCTCCATCGCCTGGCGGTGGACGGCCAGCATGCCGTTCATGGCGGTGTGACGCTGCATAAGATGTCCGCCGCCTTCGACGACGGCGACATCCTTGGGCAGGTGTCGTTTTCGGAAACAGACTGGACGTCGCGGCGGGCCCTGATCGACGGCTTGGCAAGCGCGATGCGCACGCTGGTGAGCGAGGTGGCGCCAGCCTACTGCAAAGGCAGCCTTTGGGGAAAACCGCAGCCGACCGGCGATTTCATCTGGGCGCGGCTTAAATCGGCCCACACGATGATCTCGCCGGCCATGTCGATCGAGCATGTCGCTCGGTTGTGGCATGTGCTGGGCAATATTCCAGGGATCTATCTGGATGTCGCCGGCCGCAAGGTCAGGCTGGCGTTCCAGATCGGACGGCTAGGCCCGCCGACCGGACAAGTGCCGGTCGCACGATGGGGGACTGTGGAGTTCGATCTTGCCGATGGCAGGGTCCGGTATCTCACCTATGGCCGCCTGGTCAAACGGCTCTTGAAAATGCGCGCCGCTTTCGCGCGGCCTCAAGTCAGCAGCCGTGTTCTGAAATAGCGTTTCCAGCGAGAAACGACTGGAGCAGGGACTTGCTGAAGCGTCGGCCATTGAGCTCGCTGAACGCGGAGAGTCGCGGCGCTTGCGCTCCGCGACCCTCCCTGGCTGCGATCGAAATTATTTGCCGCAGTTGTTGTCGTTCACCGTAGGTGCGGTTGCGTTGCCGTTGGCATCGCTCTGCGCGCCCTGGGGATTGGTCGGGCAGTTCTTATCCGCATTGGAATTCATGTCGCCCGGGGCGGTGGTGGTGCTGTTGGTCGCCGCCGGATCGACCGGATTGGGTGACGCCGGCGTGCTGGGGTCCACGGTGATCGACTGGCCGCTGCCACCCGACCCGTCCGTGCCGTTTGCGCTATTGCTTTGCGCTATCGCTGATGTGGCAAGGGCAACGGTGAACGCCGAAGCTGCGAGGATTTTCATGAACATGGTTCTGTCTCCATTTCTGTGAACTCGTCGCGTTGCGACTGGTGGTCAACCTCGCGGCGTGGCGAAGGTTCCCGATAAAATTCGCACGGAGAGGACCCTCCGGCGTCCATCTTGTGATCAGATCTGGTGCAGTGTTTTTGGGCCAGTGCGCTGAAAAAACGGCTTCCCCTTCAGCTCGAATGGTGCTTTAACGCGTCCATCCACAGGGGTGCTCCGTACGGTCGGGGCTGAGACGGGGGCGGCAAGCCCACAGACCCTAGAAGCTGATCTGGGTAATACCAGCGGAGCGAGGCGGGCGATGTTTTCAGGCGCACAGATTTCCTTATATCCCATGGCCGACGATTTCGTTGGCGTCATCCTTGGTGCGCTCGGCGCGCTCGATCCTTACCGGGACAGGCTCAGGATCGAGACCGACGACATCTCGACCTTGCTGGTCGGGCCGCCCGAAGTGCTGTTCCCGGCGCTGCGGGATCTGTTCGTGGCGGCGGCGCGGAGCGGCAAGCATTGCGTGCTGTCGGCGGCCATTTCGCGCGGCTGCCCGGGCGAGCCGGACGATCCGATCTGCCGCTCCGACGCGTTTGGCGGACCTGTGGGGTCGCTCGGCCCACGCAAGGAAGCCGCCATCACCGCGGTGCGCAATGCTGCTGCCACCGGCCAGCCGGCGGCGGCGCAATTCTCGCTCTATGTGATGGGCACGGGCGACCACATGGACGAGATCTATGGCTGCATCGATTTCCTCAAGCAGTCCGGCGTCTACGATCGTTCCAAGAACTTCTGCACCAAACTGCGCGGCGACACGGGCGCGATCTTTTCGGCACTGAACGAAGCCTTCTGCCGCTTCGGGCCGGGCGCCGGCCACGTAACCCTCGACATCACGGTTTCGGCCAACAGCCCGTCGGCTGTCTAAGCCGGCGCGCTTCCGCGCGACCCCGTCAAAGGTTATGCCCGTGGTCTCATCATCAGTGCCGCGCCCGCTCGCGGATTCCCTTGCCAAGGCGATACCCGCCGTCATCTCGGTCGGGTTGCTGCTTGTGGCGTGGGAGCTCTATGCTACCTATTCCGGTATCAAGCCGACGATCTTGCCCGCGCCGTCACGCGTCTTCGAACAGGCGATGCTCAATCGCGGGGCACTGGTCGACAACGCTATCCCCACCACCCGCGCCACGCTGATCGGCTTTGCCTGTTCCCTCAGTGCCGCCTTTCTGCTGTCCATGCTGGTCGATTTCTTCCAGCCGCTGCGGCGCGCTCTGTTTCCTGTCTTCATCATCAGCCAGACCTTGCCGCTGGTGGCGATCGCGCCGTTGGTGGTGCTGTGGTTCGGCTTTGGGCTGACCCCGAAGATCATGCTGGTCGCGCTGGTCACCTTCTTTCCCATGCTGGTGGCTCTGGTGCAGGGCTACGAGGCGACCGAGGCCGAGATCGGCCAGATGCTGCGCGCCATGGGGGCAGGGCGCTGGCGCGTCTTCGTGCTGGCGCGGCTGCCTTCGGCGCTGCCCTATTTCTTCGCGGGCCTGCGGATCTCCATCACCTATGCGGTGGTCGGCGCCATCTTCGCCGAATATGCGGGTGCGGCGAAGGGGCTGGGCATCTACATGCTCAACGCCAAGAACAATTTCCGCCCCGACCTGGTGCTGGCCGCCGTCGGTGTCAGCGCCGCGCTGACACTTGTCCTGTTCGGGCTGACGGCGCTCGTGCAGCGCTTTGCCATGTCTTGGGAACGGGCCGACCGGCAGCCGGCGGGGAAGGGGGCGCAGAGATGAGCCGGCTCGAATTGCGGCATGTGCGCAAGGCATTCGGGGGGCTCGACGTCCTCGCCGACATTTCGCTCAGCGTCGGCGCCGGCGAATTCGTTTCCATCCTTGGGCCTTCGGGTGCCGGCAAGTCGACGCTGTTCCAGCTCCTGACGGGTGCCGAGCACGGCGAAGGCGACATGTTGTTCGACGGCGTGCCGCTCGACGATCATGGCAGGCATTTTGCTTTCATGCCGCAGCGTGACGCGCTGATGCCGTGGCGGCGCATCATCGACAACACGACGCTCGGGCTGGAAGTGCAAGGCACCAGGCGCAAGGTGGCGCGGGCTCGCGTCGCGCCGCTGTTTGCCGAGTTCGGGCTTGCCGGCTTCGAGCGGCATTTTCCGGCACAGCTTTCGGGCGGCATGCGCCAGCGCGCGGCGCTTTTGCGCACGGTGGTGCAGGAGCGCGACATGCTTTTGCTCGACGAGCCGTTCGGCGCGCTCGACGCGCTGACCCGCGCGGCCATGCAGCGCTGGCTCGAGCAGATGTGGCGGCATCATCGCTGGACGGCATTGCTGATCACGCACGATGTGCGCGAGGCCGTGTTCCTGTCCGACCGCATCTATGTGCTGTCGGCGCGCCCGGCCCGTGTGCTGCGGGAAATCAGGGTGCCACTACCGCGCCCGCGCGATCCGATCGGCGCTGCCGCGCAACAGGCCAGCGCACTCGAGGCCGAGATCCTCGACATTTTGCTCAACCCTCAACCATCCAAAGGACATGACCATGACTGACTTGACGCGCCGGCGGGCATTGCTGCTCACCCTTGCCAGTGGTCTTCCGCTGGTCGCGGGATCGAGCCGCTCCTTCGCGGCAACGCAAAAAGTCTCTGTCGCACTGGACTGGACCGTCAACACCAACCACATCGGGCTGTTCGTCGCCCGTGACAAGGGATTTTACCGCGAGGCCGGTCTCGAGGTCGATATCCTGCCCTACAGCGACACCGGCGCCGGCACGCTGGTCGCCAACCGCGTTGCCGATTTCGGCATCAACGGCACCATCAGCCTCTTCACCCAGAGGACCGCCAGTGCCGACCTGAAAGCGGTCTATGCGGTGGTGCAGGCCGAAACCGGCCGGGTGGTCTTCAATGCGACGCGCGGCGAGATCAAAAGCCCGAGGGACCTCGACGGCCTGATCTATGGCGGTTTCGGTAGCGCCTGGGAAAATGCGCTGATCTCGACCATCATCCGCCATGACGGCGGCAAGGGCAACTTCGAGACGGTGACGCTCGGCACCTCCGCCTATGAGGCGCTGGCCAATGGCTCGGTCGACTTCACGCTGGAGGTCGAGACCTGGGAAGGCGTCGAGGCCGAACTCAAAGGCGTCAAGCAGCGCAGTTTCGTTTATGCCGACTACGGCGTCCCCGACGAGCACACGACGCTGATCTCGTCGAGCGAAGCGTATCTCCGAGCAAACCCGGCATTGGCATCGGCCTTCGTCCAGGCAACGCGGCGCGGCTATCAGTTCACCGTCGATCATCCAGAAGAAGCCTCCGCGCTGCTGATCGCGGCCAACAAGGATGCCCTGACCAATCCGTCATTGATCGAGGCGTCGCTGAAAGCGCTGATCGACGGACACTATCTGCGCGCGGAAAACGGTGCCATCGGCACGTTAGACCCCGCCAAGATGGACGCGATCGGGGGCTATCTCTTCACTGCGGGCATTTTGCGCGACGCCGATGGCAAGGTTCTGACGCAACGTCCGGATTTCGCCAGGTATTTCGCAAATTCATATCTGGGTTGAGGCTGGATGCGCGTCAGCCGGTGGCGCTCGGTGCGCTACGTCGGCTTGGCGTCGGGGCGCGTCTTTCTCCGGCCTTCGGGTCTATCCCGTCAATCCCGATTCAATCTTGCCGGTTAACCGCACGGCAATGGTTGCATGCAATGGTCCCGCCGAGGGATCATCGGGGTGTTTGCCTTGTTCACGTCAAAAAGTGAAACGCTTTCAAGCGCCAGCCGGGACGGGATCTTGTCCGACGTGCGCAAGCGCGAGATCCTTGCCGACCTGCGCGAAGGCTTCTTTCGCGCCTGTGCCCTGGCATGCGCGGGGCTGTTCGTCTATCGCGGCCTCTATCAGGTCGTGGAGGATCCGACCCGGCTCAACGCCGCCTTGATGGCGATTTCCGAGATACTCACCTTCACCTGGCTGCTTCTGTCGCGGCGTCCGGTGACGCGTGACTGGAATCCGCTTACGGTCATCGTCTCCGTCAGCGCCAGTTTCGGGGTTGCATTGATCAGCCTTGAACCAGGCACGGCGCTCATTCCAGTCTATATGGCCGCGCCGTTGCAGTTCGCGGCGCTGCTATTCGTCATCTGGGGCAAGATATCGCTGGGCCGTTCCTTTGCCATCCTGCCCGGCAACCGTGGCGTGATGACAGGCGGCGCCTACCGTATCGTGCGGCACCCGATCTATGCCGGCTACCTTGCCGGCCACGTGCTCTACCTGCTGTCGGCCTTTTCCTTCCACAATCTCGCGGTCTATGCGGTCATCACCTATTTGCAACTGTATCGCATCCTGCGCGAGGAGGCCCTGCTTGCGGCCGAGCCGGAATATCGCGCTTACATGGAACGGGTGCACTACAGGCTGTTCCACCGGATATTCTGAGAGCAGGACTGTCGATGAAGAGGGGCCGATCCTGTCAGGCTTGGGGATGGCCGGCAGCGCTTGCCCGGAGCGGTTCCTCGTTTCTGTCCTGATCGCTGAGTGATGTCCGATCTCCCGGTTTGCGCCAAGCGGAGATCAGCAATGGCGGGAGTGACGCTTCCATGGAAAATCGTTTTATCTCTAGATAAGACACTATATCGATACACATGTATTTTTTATTCATTTTATAATTTATGATTTTTTCATTTAACAACTAATCATCCTCGCAAGTATGAGATGATTTGAAACCTGATCTCCCCTGTCACGTAGTTGAATCTGCAATCGGCTGTATGCCGACTGCCTTAGCGCAACGACAACAGGAGAGTGTTATGGCTTTTACCTTCAAGACAGTCGCCAGTGTGTTGGCCGGTAGTGCAATAGTCGTCGTTCTTTCCTTGCCAGCGAATGCGGCAGGGTTGGGTGTCGGCGCCTCGGTGGGCGGTAGCGGTGGCGTCAATGCCGGTGTCGGCGCGTCCGTCGGCGGCAGTGGTGGTGTCAACGCCGGCGCCGGAGCTTCGGTTGGCGGGAGCGGTGGCGTCAATGCTGGCGCCGGTGCCAATGTCGGCGGATCGAACGGCGTCAACGCCGGATTGGGGGCCTCGGCCGGTGGAAGCAACGGCATCAATGCCGGGGCCAGTGCGAGTGTCGGCGGCACGGGTGGCGTTACTGCCGGGCTCGGCGCCAATGTCGGCGGCACGAGCGGCGTCGGCGTTGGCATCGGCGGAACCAATCCGACAACTGCGTCCAACCCAAGCAATCCGTCGAACGCGAGCCTCCCGGGTGTCGTGGCCGAGATGTCCGGCAGCAAGGTCGCGCGCATGAAGAAGCGCTGCGTCGATGTGCTCAGCAGCGAAGGCACCTATGACCGCGATCTGCGTCAGCTCTGCCTGCTGATCGCCCGTCGTTGAGGCAAAGAGCGCCAGGGAGGGAAGTGCGAAACCAGCCGTGAGGCTTGACTGCACTCTCCTGGCCTCCGGCCGGTCGGAAGCCCGCCACTCAGGCGGGCTTCCTGCGTGTCGAGCGCTTTCAATTTCCACCGGCACTTTATTGCCCGAGATTTCATTCGCCGGCGAAAATTATCTCCGAGCGGATGCCGTGCCACAATCGCGCGGAACGGTAGAGCTGCTCGAACGTTCTCGTCTTCGAAACATCGCATGCAGCGATGTTAAAACCGGCGTGGCAGCGCCTACAGGAGCGGGAAAGCCATGAGCTTAGGCACCATACTCATCATCATCCTTGTCATCGCGCTGCTTGGCGGTTTCAGCGGGCTCGGGGGCGGGCCGTTCTATGGAACTGGCTACTATGGTGGCGGCGGGCTCGGGCTTGTGCTGCTGATCATTATCGTCCTTGTCGTGCTAGGGCGGATCTAGAGGCCCGCAAGGCTTCGGATAATCGCGATCTCGTGACCACGTTCAGGTCGGAGCGCACCGGATTGTGATGAAAGCAAGCCGGCTTGTGATCCCAGATTTTTCGCGACTCTCGTATTGTGAATTCGGTCCACACCCCCCGTGGAAACAAGAGGAGAGGGTCCCACCCCTTCATCCTCCTCCAAGGCCCGCCCCGGCATTCCGGAGCGGGCTTTTGCATTGAAGCCGAGGGAACCGGCTTGCGTCGAGACTGTGGAGTTTGCGGAAGGCTGCCCGATGCCTGCAACACTTAGAACCACATTCTGCGAAATTCGCGATGATCTTCATGTCCTGCGGCGGATGTTGGCGGCTGGCAAGCATATCGAGACATCCAGGGGATCGATGGGTTGATGGCATAGCGGAAAGCGGAGGCGATCAAGGTCATGCGGCCAATCCCCATGCATGCGAATTGGTGGGAGCCTGGAGCGCCGAAGCCCGGCGATACTCTGGTGCCCTCGGGCAGCCATCTTTTCTATCAGATCAGGATCGAGGCGATGTCGGGAAGGCAGGCCTCGTGATAGCGGTTCTTACGCCGCGCGCGGCACTCGTGAGGTGAACGTTGCCCGGGTGACCGAGACGCTTGTGCCGTTGGTGTCGCTGATGGTTTCCACCTTGGCCTCCAGCTGTTTCACCAATGCCTCGACAATCGCTGTTCCAAGTCCAGTACTCGACAAGTCGTTGGCGATTTTGCCGACGCCGTTGTCCGACACCGTCAATTTCCAGTCAGTGCCGGCGGTCTCGAAGGTAACCTGGATACGGGCGCCGGACTTTTCCTTGGGGAAGGCATATTTGATGGCGTTGAGGGCGAGTTCGGTGACGATGAGTCCGAGGCTGACGGCACGATGCGAGTCAATCCTGCCGCCCTCTGCCGTAACGGTTACCTCGATCGGCTGAGTCTCGCCGATCATTGACGAGGCGAGGCTGCCGCACAGCTTTGAAAGGTAGGAGCCGACATCGATCTCGTCGACGCCGACCGAGGTGTGGAGATGGCGTTGCACCTCGGCCACGGACAACACGCGCTGGTGGGCATCCTTGAGATGCTGGCGCGTCTCTTCCGACGTGACCGAGCGTGCCTTCAGCAACAGGATGCTGGCGATGATCTGCAGGCTGTTGGCAACCCGGTGCTCCATTTCGCGCAGCAGCACGTCCTTCTGCTGGAGCAGATCCTCGGTGCGGCGCAGCAGTTCTTCCTTTTCCCGTTCGATGACACGGCGGGCGGTAATGTCATTGAAGGCGAGAAGGATGGTTACGGCCGGGCTGTGGTCGTAAAGCACCTTGCGGGCGTTGAGCAGCATGGTGCGGCGGCCGATCCGCGGGAAATCGTGCTCCACCTCGAAACCGTCCATGGCGGTTTTCTCGGGAATGATCGTCTCCAGCAGCAGGCGAAGTGCTGGAATGTCCCACTGCCCATCGCCAAGCGCGTAGAGCAGCGTGCCCTGGGTCTGTGCGGGGTCGACTTCGAATGTCTTGTAGAAGGAGCGGCTGGCGGCCAGCACGCGAAACTGCTCGTCGAGCACCAGGAATGGCTCGGTGATCGTGTTGACGATCGCCTGCGCCAGCGTCTGCGCGTCCTCGATGTTCGCAATGGGTTGAAACATGAGCAACAAGCCAGACGAGCGGCGTTTTGCCTCTCCAAGCAAGGACTTTACACCTTTGCCTGACCGCTGTCGCGAAGTGAATCGCCAGCCACGATGACGTGATGTCCCGTGTATCGGCGAAAAGGCGGGCACTCGGCCCGCCTTCGTCCGGCTGTTCGATTTAGGCGTGCGCCCAATCGTGGTGCGTCAGTTTGCGCCGCCGAGCTGCTTGGTCATCTTGCAGAAATTGTCATGCGACTTGGCAATGGCGTTGTCGCCGCATTCTTTCATCATGCCTGCGCGGTCTTCTTCTTTCATGGCCATCCAGGCGGCCTTGAATTCCTTTTCGGATTTCATCGTCTTCATGCCGGAGTCCGTATAGAAGGGGGCCATCTTCTCCGGATTGTCGAGCGCGGAGGTGTTGCCGCCAGAAGCGGCCAACGCCGAGCCAGTCATCATCGCAAGCGCCATCGCGCCCATCGTGAGCATCTTGAAGTTCATCTCGGAATTCCTCTCTGTCGAGGTCATTGGAATAAACGACCTGAAGACAAACGGTATTGAGAGAAAACAGTTCCTTCAGGCGAGCTAATATTAAAATCAGATTTTATTCCACCTGTCTGCCTGAGCGCTGCCGAATTATTCCATGTCCGGGACGTCGCCGCTGACAAACAGCGTGGTCGGCGGACCGTAATCTCCGAGTGTCGGGTCGGCATCGCGGCTCCAGGCGATCACGCCGGCATGTTTTGCCGCCAAAGTCCTGGCCGTGCGTATGGCGCGGTCTTCGCTCTGTTGGTCAGCGGGGCCGAAGGCTGGAAACAGGTCACCGTCCTCGCCGCGATCGAACGCGACCACGACGATCAGCCTGGGATTTTTTTGCTCTGTTGAATGGGACATGTTGCTCCTTCGCCGCGCGAACGTATCACACTGCCGGCACCAGTGGTCGGTTGTCCGGCTCTCCCACCACATTTTCCGGGGCTCCCCGGAACGCGCTGCCTTCTCCAACTGCCTTGGCGCTGCATTGACACGCGTTTTGTGACCATATATTGAACAGGATTATACAGGTTCACTGAACAGGTACGCATATGAAGCGGCGCGCGGTTCAACTGTCTCCCGGCACGGGCAAGCCCGAGCAGATCGCGACCGTTCTGGAACATGAAATCCGTTCCGGCCTGCTCGGTTTCGGCGACCGCCTGCAAAGCGAAAACGAGCTCGTCCAGCGCTTCTCCGTCAGTCGCAACACGGTCCGCAAGGGCCTCGAGGAACTGTCAAGCCGCGGGCTGATCACCACCAAGGTCGGCATCGGCTCCTTCGTCACCTTTGACGGCAAGCCGGTGGACGACGCCATCGGCTGGTCGCGGGCGCTCGCGAATGCGGGTGCCAATGCCGAGACAAGGACGCTGCGGCTGGAAGTCATCGAAGACGCCGATCTCGCTGCCTTGCTGGAGATCGAAAGCCCGTTCTTCATCGCCGTCGACCGGGTGCGCACCAATGCCAGCGATGGCCATGCGATTTCCATCGAGCGCAGCCGCCTGCCGCTGTCGCCGGAACTCGAGGATGTGCCGCTGCGCGGCCTGCGCGAGGGGTCGCTGCACCAGACGCTGCGCGGCGCCGGCCTGATCCCCGACCATGGCGAGGAATGGGTGGGCATCGAGATGCTCAATGCCGAGGACGCGGCCATTCTGGGCTGCCCGCAGGGCACGCCCTTCCTGCGCGGCCGCCGGCTGACGCGTGCGGCTGACGACCGGCCGATCGAATATGTCACCAGCCTGCTCAATCCCGCGCATTTCGCGCTGCATATGAGGTTCTGAGCGATGCCGGACAACATCACGCTTGATCGCGCCATGGGCGCGCTTGTCGGCGGAGCGCTGGGAGACGCGCTCGGCATGCCGACGCAGCTTCTGTCGCCGGCCCGGATTGCCGAGCTCTATGGCCATGTCGAGGATTTCATCGCGCCCTTCGCCGATCATCCGGTGTCGAAGGGACTGCTGGCCGGCACCATCACCGACGATACGGAACAGGCGCTGCTGCTTGGCCGAATCCTGGTCGAGTCCGGCGAGCGCTTCGACCATGCGCGCTGGGTCAACGCGCTGCTCGACTGGGAGCGCGAGGTCAAGGCGCGCGGCAGCTACGATCTGCTGGGCCCATCGACCAAGCGTGCCATCGACGCCATCAACAATGGCGTGCCGGCACAAGAGGCGGGGCGCGGCGGCGACACCAATGGCGCCGCGATGCGCATCGCGCCGGTGGGCATCATGATGCCGCTGGAGCCGCTCGATGCATTCGTCGCCAAGGTGGCTGAAACCTGCCGGGCGACGCACAACACCTCGATAGCCATATCGTCAGCCGCCGCCGTCGCGGCCGCCGTCAGCCGCGGCGTGTCCGGCGGCGACTGGCGCGCCGCATCCGACAGTGGCGTCGCGGCGGCGAGGCGAGGGGCGACGCTTGGCCATTGGGTGACCGGCGGCGACATCGCGGCGCGTATCGTCTGGTCGCGGGATCTGGTGCGGGGCAAGGTGATGGGGGATGCAATCCGGCTGATCACCGATCTGGTCGGTACCGGCGTGGCCAGCCAGGAATCCGTTCCGGCGGCCTTCGCGGTGCTCGAGGTCGCCGGCGGTGACCCCTGGCAAGCGGCGGTCATCAGCGCCAATCTCGGCGGCGACACCGACACGATCGGCGCCATCGCAGCCGGCATGGCCGGCGCCTGCACCGGCTTTTCGCAATTGCCAAGGGATCGCGTCGCCGGTCTCAGGGGGATCGACATCGTGGAGGTTCGTGCGCTTGCCGCCGACCTTGTTGCGGCGCGTACGTCCAAAGACCTTGCGCCAAAAACCGGCTCCGGCAAGGACGCGGCGGCATGAGCGGGCGGCTCGTTCATATCGGCAGCGCGGTGGTCGACTATGTCTACCGCATCGACGCATTGCCGGCGCCCGGCACCGAGAAGACGGCATCGAGCTATGCCCAGGTCGCCGGTGGCGGCTTCAACATGATGGTCGCCGCCGCCCGCACCGGTATGACAGTAGTGTTTGGTGGCCAGCTCGGCAGCGGGCCGAACGGCGATTTCCTGCGTGCCGCCTTCGCAGCCGAGGGCATCGAGACGCTGACACCGCCATCATCCTTGATGGACAGCGGCAATTGCGTCGCCATGGTCTCGAGCGATGCCGAACGCACTTTCGTGTCATGGCCCGGTGCGGAGAGCATTCTCGACCTCGACATGATGGCGCCGGTATCAGTGGCTCCGGCGGATTGGGTGTTCACCTCGGGCTATACGCTGAGCTACCCGGGCAGCCGCGAGGCGCTCGCCGACTGGATCGAGGCGCTGCCGGAAAACATTCCCTTTGTCTTCGACCCGACGCCCGTCGTTTCAGACATTCCACGCCCGATCCTGTCGCGGGTGCTGGCCCGCTCGGCATGGCTGAGCTGCAACATGGCGGAAGCCGCCGAGATCGCCGGCCAGGGCGACGTCGAGACCCTCGCGGCGCGGCTGCTTGCCGATCATTGTCCAAGGGCGGCCGGTGTCGTGATCCGCTCCGCCGCCAAGGGCTGCCATATCAGGCTTGCCGACGGTTCGACGCAAACCGTTGCCGGGTTCAAGGTCGATGCCGTCGACACCAATGGCGCCGGCGACACCCATATCGGCGCTTTCGTCAGCGCGCTGGCACGGGGGGCACATCCTTTCGAGGCGGCGCGTTACGCCAATGCGGCGGCGGCCATTTCGGTGACCCGCCATGGCGGCTCATCGGCGCCGACCGATGCCGAAATCCAGACTTTCCTGAGCCAGGCCGCCGCGACCGGCACGCCGGGCCAGAACCAGAAGGCCCATCAGATAGCCTGACAAGCCCCGCCAAGCGGGCAAACAAAGAGAGGAACCAACATGCGCATGCCAAGACTGACTGCTCTCTTGACGGCGACCGCCGTCTTCACCACCGCGCTCACGCTGGCCGCCAGTGCCGCCGAAGTGCATGTCCTCAACTGGAAAGGCTACGGCGCCGATGAGCCATGGGCCGTCGAGGCCTTCGAGAAGGCGACCGGCAACAAGGTCGTCAACGACTTCTTCAATTCCGAACAGGAAATGCTGACCAAGATCCGGACCAATCCGGGCCTCTACGACGTCGTCATGATCAACGCCGCTTTCAACGACCAGGCGATGGCTGAAAAGCTGATCCAGCCGATCGACGTGTCCAAGCTGCCGAACTATGCCGACATCAGCAAGGACAAGGCGGGCTCGCCGATGCTCGACCATGACGGCAAGGTCTACGGCGTGCCGTGGGTGTGGGGGCTGACCGCGCTCGCCATCAACGAAAAGTCCTTCGACAAGCCGCCGACGTCGATCGCCGAAATGTGGGACCCCGCGCATAAGGGCCGCGTCGTCATCCGCGACGACGCCGTCGAGGCGGTGCAGTTCGGTGCCATCGCCACCGGCCAGAACATCAACGACATCAAGGATATGGATGCGGTCAAGACGAAGCTCACCTCGTTGATGCCGCAGATCAAGACCTTCTGGAGCTCGGAGAACGACTGGAACCAGATGGTCGCTTCCAACCAGATCGACATCGGCACCTACTGGAGCGGCTCGGCCGACCGCGCCAAGACGCATTTCAAGCTGCCGGTTTCGCTGGTCATTCCGCAGGAGGGCGCCGTCGCCTGGCTCGATGCGTTCTCGATCCCGGCAGGTTCGAAGAATGTCGAAGGCGCGCAGGCCTTCATCAACTGGATGATCGATCCGAAATTCTATGTCGAATGGGTCACCAAGGTCGGCGCTCCAGTCTCTGCCAACACCAAGGCGGTGGAAGCGCTGCCCGAGGATGCCTTCAACCGCAAGGTCATGGGTGATCCCGAGGTTGCCAAGCGCATCCAGTTCCAGGCGCCGATCACCGACGCGCAGCGCGAGGCCTATCTGGCGCTTTGGCAACAGCTCAAGGTCGACGTGAAGTAGGCTTACGTCCGGACCAGTCGTCGGTTCGCGCCGGCTGGTCCTTCAAATCCTGGGGAGGAGGCTTATCATGGCAGCGCAGGGTGCACCGCGCAGCGGGCTAAGATCGGCCCTGCCGCTGCTGGCGCCGGCCTATCTCTGGCTGACGGTGGCGATCTTCCTGCCGCTCTCGGCCATGGTCTTCTTCTCCTTCATGACCGACCTGCCGCTGACGGGGAAGCCTTGGGCTTTCACGCTTGGCAATTACGCTGCCTTCTTCTCGCAGAGCCTCTATCTGACGCTGCTGCTCGCTTCGCTCAGGCTCGGCCTGGAAGTGACGCTGTGGTGCATCGTCATCGGCTATCCCGCCGCCTACGTGCTGGCCAAGGTGCTGAAGGGCCGCAGCCGCGAAGCGATCTTCCTGCTGGTCATCCTGCCCTTCTGGTCGAACGGGCTGGTGCGGATCTTCTCCTGGGCGATGGTTTTGCGCGAGGGCGGCATCCTTGATACGGCGCTCAACGCGGTGTTGCCGTTCAAGATCAATATCGATCTGATGTATTCCTATCCCGCCGTCATCATCGGCCTGGTACACTCCTACGTGCCCTACATGGTGCTGACCTGTTATCTCACCTTGCAGGCGATCGACGATTCGCTGATCGAGGCCGGTCGTTCGCTCGGCGCCTCGCGGCTGCAGGTGCTCAAGCGGGTGATCATCCCGCTGTCGATGCCCGGCCTGGTGGCGGGGGCCGCGCTCATCTTCGTTCCCGTCGTCGGCTCGTTCATGGAGCCGCGCATCCTTGGCGGGCGCACCGGCACCTTCTACGGCACCGTCATCGAGGACCAGTTCGTCGCCGTGTTCAACTGGCCGCTAGGCGCGGCACTGTCCTTCATCCTGCTGGCCGTCGTGCTGGTCATCCTGGCAATTGCCTCACCAGTGCTGCGGAGGGCCGCGTGATGATGACGACCCGCATCCTCGAATGGTTCGGCCGGATCTATATCTTGTTGCTGCTTGCCTTCCTCTATCTGCCGATCATCATCATGGCGCTGATGTCGTTCAACGTCTCGCCCTTCTACCAACTGCCGTTCGAGTGGACGACGGAATGGTACGCCTCGCTGTGGCAGAACGACCAGCTGATCGCGGCCACCTGGAACAGCCTCGAGATCGCAATCATCACCACGCTCATCAGCGTGGTGCTCGGCTCGGCGGCGTCGCTGGCGCTTTTTCGCTATGAATTCCGCGGCAAGAAGGTGCTGCAGGCACTGCTCTTTCCGCCTATCGCCATTCCGTGGCTGATCACCGGCACGGCGATGCTGATCTTCTTCTTCGGCGTCGGCATCGGGCGCGGTCTGTTCGCCATTCTGCTCGGCCATGTCGCGCTGGCGCTGCCCTATGTCATCGTCGTCGTCTCGGCCCGGCTGCAGACCTTCGCGCCGGAACTGGAAGAGGCGGCACGCTCGCTCGGCGCCAACCAGTGGCAGGTGACCAATCGCGTCACGCTGCCCTGGATCATGCCGGGCGTCGTCGCCGGTGGGCTGTTCGCATTTGCCGTGTCGTTCGACCAGTTCGTCGTTTCCTACTTCCTCTCGACACCCGGCCAGACGACGCTGCCGGTCGAAATCTACGCCGCGATCCGCAAGGGTTTCACGCCCGAGATCAACGCGGTCTCGACCATCATCATTGTCGTGTCCATGGCGCTCATGCTGCTCACGGCGCGCTTCTTCAAATTCGGCGGAGAGAAATAATGGCTGGCGTGCAGGTCGCGAACGTCTCCCGCAGCTTCGGCGCGCACAAGGCGCTGGACGATGTCTCCATCGATTTTGTCGATGGCGGCTTCTATGCGCTGCTCGGACCGTCGGGCAGCGGCAAGACCACACTGCTCAGACAGATCGCCGGTTTCGACTTTCCCGACTCCGGCCGTATCTCCATCGGCGGCGAGAGCGTCGAACGCGTGCCGGTCGAGAAGCGCCGCATCGGCATGGTGTTCCAGAACTATGCGCTGTTTCCCAATATGAGCGTCGCCGACAATGTCGCCTTCGGCCTGTCGGTGCGCGGCGAGGCCAAGGCGGTGATTGCCACCGAGGTGCAGCGCGCGCTCAACCTCGTGCAATTGGGCAAGCTCGGCGGCCGGCGCCCGCACCAGCTTTCCGGCGGCCAGCGCCAGCGTGTTGCATTGGCGCGCGCCATCGTCACCAAGCCGCGCGTGCTGTTGCTCGACGAGCCGCTCGGCGCGCTCGACAAGGCGCTGCGCGTCGACATGCAGATCGAGTTGAAACGCATCCAGCGCGAGATCGGCATCACCACCATCTTCGTCACCCACGACCAGGAAGAAGCGCTGACGATGAGCGACCGCATCGGAATACTGCGCGACGGCAGGCTCGTGCAGGAAGGGCCGCCGGAGGAAATCTACGACCGGCCGAAAAGCGAATTCGCCGCCACCTTCCTCGGCGACGCCAACATCTTTCGCGGGGACTCGACCGGCAACGGCATCCGCCTGCCGGACGGCACGGCGATCGCCGCTGGCGTGGGCGTGACGCTTGCCGCCGGTGCCAAGGCGAGCTGCGCCGTGCGGCCCGAGCGAATTCGCATTGCCACTGATGGTGGGGTCTCCGATGCGGCCAATGCGAATATGCTGAAGGGCCAGGTCTCCAAGCGCATCTTCGCCGGCAACAACAGCACCTACTTTGTCGAGCGCGCCGGCCAGACGTTGAAGGTCATCGTGCAGAACACTGGCGCTGAGAGGCTGGCGGAGGGGCAGGATGTGGTGCTGCGCTGGTCGCCGGAAAGCACGGTGTTGATCGCTGCGGGTTGATGCGCCGGGGTCTTGCCAGACTGTTCCCAATCAGGGACAGCATAGGCAGGCAAGAGCCTGGAGCATGCCGATGACCTTGGAACTGACCGCGCAGGACCGATCCATGCTCGACGGCGAGCAAGGCCCATCCGCGGCGGCGGCCATGAAAATCCTCGTCGCGTTTTCCAACGCGGTCGGCGCGCGTGGCCTGCTCGACATTTCGGGTGCCCATATCGATGGCTGCCTCTATCACGGCAAGGCCGGGCTCGATTTCGTCGAACGGCTGGTCGAGGGCGGCGGGCGCGTGCAGGTGCCGACGACGCTGAATGTCGGCTCATTCGACCTCATCCATCCGGGCATGGTGAAGATGCCGGCGGCGCAAGAGGTGCCGGCGCGGCGGCTGATGAAGGCGCATCTGGAACTCGGCTGCCAGGCGACCTTCACCTGTGCGCCTTACCAGACCCGGTTTCGGCCTGAATTCGGCCAGCAGATCGCCTGGGGCGAATCCAACGCCATCGTCTTCGCCAATTCGGTGATCGGCGCGCGCACCAACCGCTATGGCGATTTCATCGATCTGTGCTGCGCCATGACCGGACGCGCGCCCGCCTGGGGCCTGCATCTCAGCGAAAACCGGCGTGGCCGCATCCTGTTCGAACTGGACATCGCTGAGGCCGAACCAAGCGACAGCCTGTTCGTCGGCGTCGGGCTGATCATCGGGCAAGCCAGTGGCGACCGCGTTCCGGTCATATCAGGTCTACCGAAGCCACGCGACGAGGATCAGTTGAAGGCGCTGGGCGCGGCCGCCGCTACGACGGGTGCCGTGGCGCTGTTCCATGCGGTGGGCATCACGCCGGAAGCGGGGACGCTCGACGAGGCGTTGCACGGCCACACACCGGAAGAGACGATCATCGTCACCCGCGCCGATATCGATGATGCGCTGGCCAGGCTGTCGATGGTGCCGGACGGAGCGCCGCTGGCGGCCGTGTCGCTCGGCACGCCGCATTTCTCGCATGAGGAATGGATGCGCCTGTTGCCGGTGCTGCGCGAGGCATCCCCTGGCAAGGGCATCCCGATCTACGTCAACACCGGGCGCGCGACGCTGACGCGGCTGCAGGAGGAAGGCGCGCTTGCCGGCATGGAAGCGTTCGGCCTGATCCCGGTCGCCGACACCTGCACCTATGTGACCGCGATTCTCGAACGGCTCGACGGCGTGGTGATGACCAACTCCGGCAAATGGGCGCATTACGCGCCGGGCAATATCGGCGTGACCGTCGCCTTCGCCGACATGAGGGATTGCATCCGCTCCGCCGCGGCCGGCCATGTCGTGAGGAGTGGTTCATGACGCGATTGGTTGCAACGGGAGCTGTCGAATGGCCGGGCGCTTTCCAACTCGCCGGCGAGGCCGAAGGCCTGGCTTTGGTGTTTTCGCAGCCGCTCAGTTTCTGGGGCGGTATCGACGCCGAGACCGGCGACATCATCGACCATTCGCATCCTGGCCTTGGCCAGAACGTGGCCGGCAGGATCCTGGTCATGCCGAGCGGGCGGGGGTCGTCGTCTTCGTCGTCTGTCCTGGCCGAAGCGATCCGCCGCGGCACTGCGCCGGCTGGTATCCTTCTGCAGCGGCCTGACCCGATCCTGGCAGTGGGCGCAATCGTGGCGGAGTTTCTCTACGACATTCACATGCCGCTGGTCGTCTGCGACATTGCGAGGATTGTTTCCGGCGACGGGATCGCAATCGACGTTGGCCAGGACGGAGGGGCGGTCGTCAGAGTCTATCCTGCCATGAGCCCCGCAGCCCCGCGCCGCCAATAGGCCGCTGCCAGCGTCCGGTCTCGGCCCAACCCAAGCGTGTCGCGCCAATATTCGCGTACGATCCTGGCGGCACCCGCTTCCGCGGCGAACCAGCCGAAGGTCGAGCCGTCCTGCGGCCATGCGACCGAGCGGACGGCCTCGGCGAGCAGCTTGTCCTCGCCCGCCGGCACGCCATCCCTTGTCAGCCAGTGCAGTTCGATGCCGGTGGCGTTGTCGATCTGCTGCTTCTCGCCCTCGTCGGCGATTTCGACAAAGGCGACGCCCCTGGTTTGCGCCGGCAGCGTTTCCAGCAGCCGCGCCAGCGCGGGAAGACCGGTTTCGTCAGATCCCATGACATACCACTCAGCCTGCCGCACCGGGCGGCCGACCGGTCCCATGATGCCGACCTTCATCCCGGCTGCCGCCTGCATGGCCCAGGCCGAGCCGACGCTGTCACCGGGATGGACGAGGAAATCGACGTCCATGATGCCCCTGGCGACGTCGAGGGCGCGGATGGTGTAGACGCGCGCCACCGGGCGCCGGTCGTCAGCTGGCCAGACCGGCAGGCCATTGTCACCGAGCATCGGCCACAGCGGATCGGGCACGTCCCCGGTTGGGAACAGCATGCGGATATGCATGCCGCCGAACTTGGCGAAACGACCGAGGTCCTGGCCGGCAAGGCGGATGCGGCGCATATGCGGGGTGAGGTCACGAACCTCAATTACCGTCATCTCGCGGAACTGGGCGAGGCTGGTTTCGCCAGAGAGATCGCCGGTCCAGACGATCTCCGGGCTTTCCTCTTTGGCGTAGACCTGGACCGCCGTGGCGAGCAGGTCCTTGATGCGGGCGAGCCCGTCACGGTCGGGCGCGTTGGCCCGCATCACCAACTGCTCCATGTCGATGGAGGCACCGCCAAAGGTGAAGCGGAAATCAATGCGCCCGCCATGATGCGAGGCATCGGCCTCGAAGCTCCGCAGCCTGTCGCTGATGCTGTCCATGTAGTCCGGCAGGCGCCGCAGCTTGAGCCGCGCCTCGCAGGCAAGTTCATGCACCGATGCTTCGCTCATTGTCATCCTCCGATCCTGCCGGTGAGGGCCAGCTTGAAGGTGCGGCCCTTGCCCTGTTCCGTTGCAGCCGTGGTCGACCATGCGCTTTGCGGGTCGGTGTAGGCCGTGTTGAAGACGTTATCGACGCCGAAATCGAGCTTGAGATTGTCGTTGATGGTCCAGTTGGCGAAGACGTTGACGAGGTCGAAACCGTCGTTGACCACGGGCACGGCGTTGGGATTGGTGCGGCTGGTGCGGGTGATCTTGCCGACGCTGAGATATTGCGCGCCAACGGTGAGCTGGTCCTCCAGCATGCGCAAGCCGATCGTGGCCGAGAAGCGGTCGAGCGGCGTGTTGTTCAAAGCCTGGCCGGAATAGACCCCGCTGACGACCTTGGCGTCGATCAGCGCGCCCGCAAGATTGAGGAAGCCCCAGTTATAGTCGTAGACCATCTCGGCCTCGACACCCCTGAGGCGCGCGTCGCCGATGTTGATTGCCGTGCGCGGCAGGACGGTGAGGTCGACGTCGATGTAGTCCTCGACATCGGTGTGGAAGACGTTGACCTTGGCGCGCAGCCGGTCGCCCGCCGTCAGCACATCGTCGTACTTCACGTTGATGCCGGCCTCCCAGTTCTTCGCCGTTTCGGGCTGCAGCAGGAGATTGGGCCGGTAGCTGTCGGCGCCGCCATGCGCGCCGCCGCCACGGAAGACATCCTGCAGGCCCGGTGCCCGATAGCCTTCGGAATAGGTGCCGTAGAGCTGGAAGCCTTCGAAGGGCGTGACACCGACGGTCACGCGCGGCGACCAGCGGTCGCCGGAGATCGACGCCTGTTCCGGCGGCACGGAGCGGGTCTCGCCGTCGAGCTGGTAGCCGTCATAGCGCAGGGCCGTGATCACCTGCAGCCAGTTCTCGTAGTCGCCCTGCCATTGCAGGAAGCCGCCATAGCCCTGCTGTTCGCCGGCGCCGAAATGCGCGGCTTCCGAGGAGGCCTCAAGATAGTAATAGTCGAGCCCATAGGTCAGCGTGTGGGCGATGCCCCAGGCGTCGAAGCGCGAGGAATCTTCACGTTGAAGCCCGTCGTCGCGACATCGTAGAAGCGGAAATTGCCGATCGCCGAGGTGGGCCAGACCTGCGTCTGCTCGGCGCGGGTGCGGTTGTGATAGGCACTGGCGCTGAGGTCGATCAGGTCGTTGTCGTCAGGCTTCCAGGTGTAGGCGGCGGTGTAGGTCTGGTTGGTCGTGTTGGTGTCGTAGCGGCTCAGTGTCGGCGAGGTCGAGCCGCTCGAACCGGTGATCTGGTCGTTGTAGCGCTGCAGGATGGCGCCGAGCTTCAGCTCATGGCCGTCGGCCGGACGCAGTGTCGTCTTCAGATAACCGCTTGTCACGCGCTCGCCGGTCCATGGCACGGTGTCGCCATTGCCGTCGGTGTAGCTGTCGCGGTCGCGATAGATGAGGTTGCCGATGATGTCGGCATCGTCGCTGAATCGGTAAGCGCCGGTGGTGCTGGCGGTGAAGCCGTCGCCATTGCTTTCATAGCCGAGCTTCTCGCTCAGCGCCCAGCTCTCATCCTTCTTGAGAAAATCGCCGGCGTCCTTGGTTTCGAAGGAGACGACGCCACCAATGCCGCCCGAGCCATAGGCGTTGGACACCGGGCCGCGAATGACGGTGGCTTCCTTGATCAGGTCCGGCTCGACATAGAACGAGCCGGAGCCATGGCCGACGCGCCAGTAATCCTGGCGGGCACCGTCGAGCGTGACGACAACGCGGCCATACTGTTCCAGGCCGCGAATGTTGATGGCGGTCGCCGGGTCGTCGCCATTCATCGAGGCGGCGACGCCGGGCGTGGTGCGGAAAATGTCGGCGGCGGTGTCGGGCTGGATGCGGTCGAGCTCATCCTGGTCGATGGCGCTGATGGCGGCCATCGATTCGATGACGGCGGTCTTGATCATCGTCGCCGAGATGGTGATCACGTCGAGCATGGTCGCAGGCTGGCTCTGCTTGGCAGTGGCCGGCGCCAGGCGGTCGCTCTTGGTGGCGGCCTTTTTCTCCTGTTCCTGCGCGTTGGCGAAAGGCGCGGCGCAGAGGCCGAGCACGAAGGCGAGCGCGGTGCTGGCCATCAAGGTCGCGTTTGTTGTCGTTGTCATTCAAGCCCCCAAGCAAATGCAAACTGCTGGCGGTGGCCGAACGGCCCTGGCTGGCATGAATGGAATCCCTCGACTCTAGCGGTCGGGCACGGGTCACATATTAAAACATGATGACATGAGTCAACTTTAAATTTATAGGCCAAGCCAGTCATCGAAACGGCAAATGGACAGGAGTGAACGATGCAGGGCAGCGTAGGCGAGGGCAGGCGGAGTCCGTGGTTCCAGCCGGGCAGGATTCTGGCTGTGCTGTTTCTGGCGCTGTCGGTGCTGGCACCGTCCTGCGGCTTCAAGGCGCTGGCCGCCGAGAGCGTTGTCGATGCGCAGGGACGAACTGTCGCGCCGGGGCCGGCAACGAGAATCCTGACGCTTGGCTCCGATGTCACCGAGATCGTCCATGCGCTCGGCGCCGGCGAACGCATCATCGCGGTCGACCGGGGCAGCAAATATCCGCCCGAGGTGACTGAGAAGCCCAATGTCGGTTATCGCCGCCAGCTTTCGGTGGAGGGGCTGGCGGGCCTGCGTCCCGATCTGATCCTGGCGGCCGAGGACAGCGGGCCGCCGGAAGCGGTGGAGGTGCTGAAGTCGCTGGCGATCCCGATCGTCTTCGTCCCGCAGGACAACACGCCAGACGGCATCGAACGCAAGATCACGCTGATCGCCGCCTCGCTTGGGCTCGAGGACAAGGGCAGAGCGGTTTCCGCCGAGGTGCTCGCCGCCTTCCAGGCCGCCGCCGAGCTGTCCGCGAAAATCCCGCTGGAGCGGCGCAAGAAGGTGGTGTTCTTCCATGGGCTGGTGAAGTTGAGCGCCGCCGGCGCCGGCACCTCGGCCGACGCCATCATCCGCTATGCCGGCGGCCTGAACCCGATGGATGTCGTGCAAGGCTACAAGGCCGCCTCGGAGGAGAAACTGGTGGAGATGGCGCCCGATGTGATCCTGATGATGAGCGACGGCAAGGGCGGGCCGACGCCGGAGCAGGTCTTCTCAAACCGGACATTGGCGGCTACGCCCGCGGCGGCCAACAAGGCACTGATCGTGCTCGACGGCGCCTACATGATCGGCTTCGGCCCGCGCACATCGGACGCGATCCGCGACCTGGCGAAGGCGCTTTATCCGGAAGGTGATGCCCGCACCGACCCTTGATCAGCAGATGACGCCTCATTCGCCGGATCTCTGGCTTTTGAAAGGTTCGATCGACTACGGCAAATGGGTCGACAAGAGTTTTGTCGACGCCGCCGAAGCCCAGCTGGCCGCCGTCCAATAATTGTAACCCAGACATTCATGAGGTCGCGCCAACCAGGCGCGACCGTCGTTTCCGGCAGCAGTTCGTCTGCCCGGTGATCTTGTCGCCGATGGCGGCGGTGATGGGAATTGATGGTGCTGGCCTTGGCTGACCGGCAAGCCATGGCGCTATATGCTGTCCTCCAGGGAGGAATGGATGGCAGGCACGGATCTCGAACCAGATGTGAAGGTTCGCAGCAGGGAATACCGGATCGGCTGCGTCGGCGCGGGCATGATCATGGCGGAATGCCATCTGGCCGCCTATGCGCAGGCTGGTTTCCCGGTGGTGGCGATCGCCTCGCGGACGAAGGCCAGCGCCGAGAAGGTGGCCAGGCGCTGGGATATCCCCGTCGTTCACGACACGCCCGAGCAATTGATCGAGGATTCCGAGGTCGAGATTGTCGACCTTGCCTTTCCGCCGGACCAGCAGCCGGCTCTCATCCGTCACGCGCTGAGGCAGCCCCACATCAAGGCGATCCTGGCGCAGAAGCCGCTCGCGCTGTCGGTTGAGGAAGCCGTCAAGCTGCGCGACGAGGCGGCCAGGTCCGACAAGATTCTCTCGGTCAACCAGAATATGCGCTACGACCAGTCGATGCGCGTGCTGAAGCAGATCATCGACAGCGGCGCGCTGGGCGACATCGTCTTCGCCCAGATCGACATGCATGCCATCCCGCACTGGCAGGCTTTCCTTGCCGATTACGACCGGCTGACGCTCGCCAATATGAGCGTGCATCATCTCGACGTGTTACGCTTCCTGTTCGGCGATCCCCAGGAAATCACGACGCTGACACGCAAGGATCCACGCACGGCCTTCGACCATTCCGACGGCATCACCGTGTCGACTTTGCGCTTTCCTTCCGGGGTGCTTGCCGTTTCGCTGGAGGATGTCTGGTCCGGTCCGCGTGAGCAGGGCTATCGTGACGACCAGCACATCAACTGGCGTGTCGACGGCACCAGGGGGGTCGCCAAGGGCACGATCGGCTGGCCGACGGGCGTCGCTTCGACGCTGACCTATGCCTCGACGGAGACGACGGGCGGCGAATGGGTGAGCCCCAGCTGGGACACGATGTGGTTTCCACACGCCTTCATCGGTGTGATGGAGCAGCTGCAATATGCGGTGAAAACCGGCACGCCGCCGGCCCTTTCGGTTGCCGACAACGTCAAGACCATGGCGCTGGTCGAGGCCGGCTATCGCTCGATGGCGGAAGGCCGCACCGTCCGGCTTTCTGAAATCCCGACCAACTGAAATACGGACCGCGCAAAAAGCGTGGCGGCTGAATCGCTTACCGGGAGGAGTTCACATCATGATGCAGGCAGGGATATTTACCGGCTACTTTCCTTACGAGATCGACGAGGCTGCCAGGCGCATCCGCGCGCTCGGCTTCAATACCGTGCAGCTCGACATGCATTTCCGGGATATCGATCTCACCGCCGGGCAGATCACACGGGACAAGGCCAGAAAAGTGCGCGACACGTTCCGCGATCACAATCTGCCGGTGTGCTGCATTTCCGGCTACACCAACATCATCCATCCCGACAAGGCCGAGCGCGAGAAACGCGTAGGCTATCTCAAGGAAATCATCCGCAACGCACGCGAATTCGGTTCGCCCTACGTGATTTCCGAGACCGGAACCTACAACACCGAGTCCGACTGGGTGCATGATCCCAGGAACAAGACCGAGGAGGGTTTCGAGGAATGCCGCAAGGTGATTTCGGATCTTGCCCAGACCGCCTATGACCATGGCGCGGTCTTCCTGCTTGAAACCTATGTCAACAATGTCGTGGGTTCGGTCGAGGAGACGGTGAAGATGTTCGCGCAGGTCGACCATCCGGGCCTCGGCCTGCTGATGGACCCGACCAATTACTTCGAAGCGCACAACATCGATCGCATGGACCAGGTGTTGAACCAGGTGTTCGACACGCTGAGCGACAAGATCCGGATCGCGCATGCCAAGGATGTGAAGCGCTCGGGCAGCGACAAGACGGAGAAGCATGCCGACATCGGCGATGCAGACGCGCATGAGGGACTGACGTTCCGTGGCGTCGGCGAGATCGAGCTGCCGGCGCCTGGCCTCGGCTCGCTCAACTATGATCTTTATCTGAGGCGGCTCAGCGGAAAGCACCCGAACATCCCTGTCATCATCGAGCATCTGACCGAGGATGACGTGCCGCGCGCGAAAACATTCCTCGACGGAAAATTCCGCGCCAACGGTCTCTAAGTCCAAAGAGATAGAGCAGGATGTCGTCCAACAACCGCTTCACACTTTTCGGCATCATGCTCTCGAGGCGACGATGATGACGATGGCAAAAAAGCGCGATTACAGCCTGGTCGGCGAAAGCACGCGGACCGCGATCGAGACCGGCCTGGCCTCGGCCGAGTGGTACCACACCGAGGTACCGCGCAAGGCGATGAAGGAACTGATGCAGCGCTCGGACGGCCCGGCGATCCGCGACACGGTGATCTGGCTCGCTGTCATCGTGGGCTCGGCCGCCGGCATTGTCTGGTTCTGGGGTTCGTGGTGGGTTGTGCCGTTCCTGTTCGTCTATGGCGTGCTCTACGGCTCGTCGAGCGACTCGCGCTGGCACGAATGCGGCCACGGCACGGCCTTCCGCACGCGCTGGATGAACGATGTGGTCTATCACATCGCCTCCTTCATGCTGATGCGCAATCCCGTGCAATGGCGCTGGAGCCATGCCCGCCACCACACCGACACCATCATTGTCGGCCGCGACGCCGAGATCGCCGTGATGCGTCCGCCGGATTTGTTGAAGGCGGCGCTCGCCTTCACCGGCATTCTCGATTTCCGCTATTCGCTGCCGACGCTGGTGCGCCAGGCCTTCGGCACGCTGTCGGCGGAGGAGAAGAGCTACATCCCCGAAATGGAACAGCACAAGGCCGTGGTCGCTGCTCGCTGGCACGTGGCCATCTATGTGGCGACGATCGCTCTTGCGATCGCGCTGAGGTCATGGATACCGCTGGTGCTGATCGGCCTGCCGCGCCTTTACGGCACCTGGCACATGGTGACGACCGGCCTGCTGCAGCATATCGGCCTTGCCGACAATGTCGTCGACCACCGGCTCAACACGCGCACCGTCTACATGAACCCGATCAGCCGGTTCATCTACTGGAACATGAATTACCATGTCGAGCACCACATGTTCCCCATGGTGCCTTATCACGCGCTGCCCAGGCTGCACGAACTGATCAAGCACGATCTGCCCGAGCCGAACCAGTCGATGTGGCATGCCTATCGCGAGGTCTGGCCGGTTCTGCTCAGGCAGCTGAAATACGAGGATTTTTACCTCAAGCGCGAATTGCCGCCGACGGCCAGGCCCTATCGCGGCGAGTTCCACGAGGTCGATATGTCGGCAGCCGCCGAATAGCGATCGCGAGTGTTGGCAGGAGACTGAGATGGCCGATTGGGTTGAAGCGTGCGCGGTGGATGATGTCGAGGAGGAGGATGTCATCCGCTTCGACCATGGCGGCCGCACCTTCGCGGTCTACCGGTCGCCGGATGATGAGTTCTTCGCCACCGACGGCTATTGCACGCATGAGAAGGCGCATCTGGCCGACGGGCTGGTGATGGACGACATCATCGAATGCCCCAAGCATAATGGCCGTTTCAACTACAAGACCGGCCAGGCCAAGGGCGCGCCGGTCTGCGTCAATCTCGTGACCTATCCGGTGAAGATCGAGGCCGGTAAGGTGATGATCCAGATTTGACGCGCGGCAACCGACCCAGCACATGGCAAGCGTTAGAGGGGATGTTTTAATGAGCCGAAAGAGACCGACCGTCGCCGATCTGCGCGCCATGAAGGGCAAGCGCCAGCTGACCATGCTGCGCGTGCTGACGCTTGACGAGGCGGAGGCCGCCGAACGGGCAGGGGTCGACATTGTCTCGGTGCCGCCCGAACTGGTGCTCAACCCGCAATATCGCGATGCCGCACCCAGCCTGTTCACCATGCCGGGCGAAAACTTCTTCGAGATCGGCACGGCGGACGATTTCCTGCGCTGGGCGTTCCGGCTCTATAAGGCCGGTGCCGACGCGGTCTATTGCAGCGCCGGCTATGCCACGATCAGGCGCATGGCGGATGACGCCATACCTGTCATCGGCCATGTCGGCCTCATTCCATCCCGCGCCACCTGGACCGGCGGCTTCAAGGCGGTCGGCAAGACCGCCGATACCGCTCTCCAGGTCTTCGAAGCGGTAAAGCAACTGGAGGCTGCCGGTGCCATCGGCGCGGAGATCGAAGTCGTGCCGGTGGAGGTGGCCAAGGCGATCTCGGAGCGGACCTCGCTGATCATGCTGTCGATGGGGGCGGGCACCGGCTGCGACGCGCAATATCTGTTCGCCGAGGATATCCTTGGCCAGAACCGGGGCCACATGCCGCGCCACTCCAAGGTCTATCGCAATTTCGCCGCCGAATATGACCGGCTGCAGGCGGAGCGGGTAGCGGCATTCTCCGAATATGTCGCCGACGTCAACAGCGGCGCCTATCCCGAGGACAGGCACATCGTGCACATGGACCCGGCCGAGCTCGGCCTGTTCATGAAAAGGGTAGACGCAAAGAGCTGATTATTCGGTTTCCTGGCTGACCATCGCAGCGCCTTGCCACGCTCCATCGGCGAGCATGGCGTGGAGCAGCTCGGCGTCGGTTCCCAGCGGCCGGTCGTCTTTCAGCATCGATACATGCGCGCGCACCGCCGCATAGATCGAGCCAGTCCGTGGCCCCAGCGTCGACCCTTCACGCAGGTCGACGGCCTGGGCGGCAGCCATCAGCTCGAAGGCTATCAGCCGCCGCCACAGCGCGATCATCCCGGCGCATTTCGCAACGGCGAGGGGTGACTGGGTCGCATGGTCCTCGACGCCTTCCGATACCGGCAGGAAGTCGAGCATCACAGGATTGGCCTTGTGGCGAATGGCGGCCAGGATCGATGTCGCCGTCTTCTGCAGGGGCACGAAGCCGGCCGACGCGCCGCCGACTGGCGACAGATATTTCGCCAGGCCGTTGCGTCCCGAGCCGGTGAGCTGAATGAAGCGGGCGACGCTCGCGGCGGCGCATTGCGCGATCGCAAGGCTGAGCGTCTCGAAAGCGAGGGAAAGGGCGGCCGTGTGGAAATTGCCGGTCGACAGCACGAGTTCGTCATCGCCCAGCACCAGCGGGTTGTCGGCGGCGGCATTGAGCTCGATCTCGACGGCACGTTTCGCCTGGCCGATCGCCTCGATCAGCGCGCCGTGGATCGACGGCATGCAGCGGATCGACAGCGGGTCCTGCAGGGTGGTCGGCGCCGGCGGCTCGTCGCGGGCCAGCAGATCGTGCAGTACCTTGGCGGCCTCCTGTTGACCGGCCGCCGGGCGTGCCATGTGCAGGCGCGGATCGAGGATAGTGCGGTTGGCGCCAAAACCTTCCATGGTCAGCGCGCCGGCCTGCTGCTGCTGGGCCAGCGCCGACAGCGCGTCAGTTATCGCAAGCGCGCCGCTGCCGGAAGAGACCGCCGAAGCGTTGATCAGCGACAGCCCGTCCTTGGGTGCCAGGCTGATGGGTGCGAGGCGGCCCATCATCAGCGCCTTGGCCGCCGGCATGCGACGGCCCTGATAGTCGACTTCGCCTTCGCCGATCAGGACACGGGCAAGCGCCGTCATCAGGACGAGGTCGCCGGCGCCGATCGAACCGAGAGACGGCATCACCGGATGGACACCGGCATTGAGCACGTCGACCAGAGCGACGAAGACAGCGGGCGAGAGGCCGGAGCCGCCGGCCGACAGCATCGCCAGGCGGGCGACCATTGTTGCCCGCACCGCCTCAACCGGCAGCGCCTCGCCGACCGCGCCGCTGCGCCCTTCCAGCAATTGGCGCTGGAAGGCACTGGCGTCGCCCTCGACCGCCGTGCCGAGATTGGCGCCGAGCCCGGTGTTCAGCCCGTATATGGGCTGGCCGGAGGCGGCGGCCTGGTCGAGCACTTTTCGTGCCTTGTCCAGCCTGCCGAGGACATCGGATCCGATCTCCACCTTGCGGGCTTCGCGGGCGACGGTGGCGATATCGCCGACACTGACGGCGGCTCCGGTGAGGACGAGCGCGCTCATGCGAAACGCAGCCTCTGGCCGACGCCTTTTTCTCCTGCCTTGGCCAGCATCGCCTTGCCGAGCGCAATGTCGGACAACGACAGGCCGCGGTGCCAGAACAGGATGGTCTCGTCGTCGTTCTGCCGGCCCGGCTTGAGGCCGGCGGCGATCTGGCCGAGCTCGGCATGCAGCGTCTTTTCGCTCAGCCGTCCGGTTTCGACATGGGCCCGCAGCGAGCCGAACTTGCCGCCCTTGCACTGGCCCCAGTCGTCGACCACCATCTTCTGCATGATGTCGGTCAGCGACAGCTCCACCGCGCTCATCGTGCCATAGGGCACGACAAGGGCGCCGGGCTTGATCCATTCGGTCTTGAGCAGCGGCTGAGGCTCCGGCAGCCGCGAGGCCTCGACAACGATGTCGGCACCTTCGATGCAGGTCTTCCAGTCGGCGACCGCCGTCACTTTCTTGCCGAGGTCGGCGGAGAGCTTGGCGGCAAAGCCGTCACGGCTTTCCGGGCGGCGCGAATGGACGCGGATCTCGTCGAAGTCGAAGAGATGATCAAGCAGGCGCACGTTCCAGTAGGCGGTGCCGCGCGCGCCGATATGGGCGAGCACCTTGGAGTTCTTGCGTGCCAGATGCTTCGCGCCGATGGCGGTGACGGCGCCGGTGCGCATGTCGGTGATGACGGTGGCATCGAGGATGGCACGCGGCGTGCCGGTGCGCGGATCGAACAGGTTGAGAATGCCGAATTCGGAGGGCAGGCCATGCAGATAGTTGTCGACATAGTCGCCGACGATCTTCACGCCCGCCGCGTCGAGTGGCGCCACATAGCCGCGCAGGACGTTGAAATGGCCGTGGAAGGATGGGTCCGGTTCCAGGTGGACACGCGGCTCGATCACGGTCTGGCCCTTGCCCTGAGCGACCAGGCCGGCCTCGACGGCGGCAATGATTTCGCCGTCGGTCATGGCAAGCGCATCGATGTCAAGAGCATTGAGATAGTCGATGTAGATGGGCTTCATTCTATGCGCGCCCTTTCCTCGGTCGCCCCGCTCATCCCATAGCAGGCCGCGAGGCGACACGAAAGTTTGTTGCGCTGGCTATGGACGCAGTCGGTCAAATGCTGTTCAACCCGGTCTCGACATGACTGCCATTCCCGAAACTGAAACCTTACCGGCAACGGCCACCAGTGCGCGGCGCGTGGCCCTGATCGTCGCCATCGCCTTCTTCATGCAATTGCTGGATTCGACGATCATCTCAACCTCGTTGCCGCAGATGGGTGCCTCCTTCGGCGTGCCGGCGGTGGCGATGAGCATCGGCATCACGGTCTACATGCTGACAATGGCTGTTTTCGTGCCGCTGTCTGGCTGGCTTGCCGACCGGTTCGGCGCGCGCAACATTTTTCTCGTGGCGATAGCGCTGTTCACGCTGGCCTCGCTCGCCTGCGGCTTTTCGGAAAACCTGACCCAATTTGTCGCTGCTCGTGCCGTGCAAGGGCTGGGCAGCGCGCTGATGACGCCGGTCGGCCGCATTCTTGTCCTGCGCAATGCGTCGAAGTCCGAGCTGCTGAACGCCACCGCGCTGATCACCTGGCCGGCGCTGTTCGCGCCCGTGGTCGGGCCGGTGCTCGGCGGTTTCATCACCAGCTACCTGTCCTGGCACTGGAATTTCTTCATCAATGTACCGCTTGGGCTGATCGGGCTGGCGCTGGTCGCCCGCTTCATTCCGGGCGACCGGGAAGCCGATCCCAAGCCGCTCGACTGGCCGGGGTTTTTCCTGACGTCGCTCGGGCTCGCCTGCCTGCTCTTCGGCCTCGAGCGCATCGCGCATCCCGAGGACGGCCTGCTGCCCACGGTGCTGCTGATCGCGGCGGGCATCGTCATCGGCTGGCTGGCGGTGCGGCATCTCCTCCGCGCGGCTCATCCGCTGCTCGATCTTTCCTCGTTCAAGGTGCTGACATTCGCCATCTCGACACTCGCCGCGGGCACCATATTCCGGATGGCGATCAACGCCACGCCGTTCCTGCTGCCGCTTTTGTTCCAGGTTGGCTTCGGCCTCTCGCCCGTTGATGCCGGCTTGATGATCCTGGCCTATTTCCTCGGCAATCTCGGCATGAAGACGGTAACGACGCCAACGCTGCGGCGTTTCGGTTTCCGCTCGGTGATGGTCGTCAACGGCATCATCGCCTCGGCCTCGATCATGGCTTGCGGGGCGATCTCGCCGCAGACGCCGCGGGCGCTGGTTGTCGTGTTGATGCTGATCGCCGGCCTGTCGCGGTCGATGCAGTTCACCGCGCTCAACACGCTGGCCTTCGCCGATATCGATGCGGCGCAACGCAGTTCGGCGGCGACGCTGTCGTCCATGCTGCAGCAGGTGGCGATGCTGTTCGGCGTCGCGGTGGCGGCGGCGATCCTGAACCTGTCGCAGATCGCCAGGGACCGGCCGGCGCTCGACCTCGCCGATTTTCGAATCGCCTTCCTGGCGATCGGTGTCATCGGCCTGGTCGCGGCATTGCGTTTTCTCGTGCTGCCGCCCGCGGCGGGGGCAGAGGTTTCCGGCCACGTACCGGCGAATTGAAACCGAATTTTTCGCCTGATGCGGAGATAAATTCCGCCTCATCCTTTCGCCTTGATGCAGCGCTTTCGTAAATGGCTGCGATGGCGCAATCAATTGCCAAAAATGCAGGAGTTTCCGCGCATTGCGCCAGTTTCGGCAATCAATGTGTCCACCCGATGAATATCGACATCAGCCGGTGTTCCGAGCGCGGATTCATTTGACGAACCGGCGCTGAGCCGATTAGCTTTTGCTTTCGGGATGGCAGCGCTGCCATCGGGGCAAATGCAGACATGAACACGATCGGCTGGCTAAATCCGAGGAGCCTGAATCAGGAAGGCATTGTCTTTGCCATTGCCGTGGTGCTGTTCGTTGCCGCGGCAATAGGGCTGCCGGGCTTCATCGATCCCAACAACCTCGTCGCCATTGTCCGCTCGGTGTCGGTGCTGGGCATATTGGCGCTCGGCATGGCCGTCGTCATCATCGGCCGCGGTATCGACCTGTCCGCCGTGGCGATCATGGCGATGTCGGTCGCCTGGTATCTGCAACTGCTCAACACGGGAACCTCGGACGGGCTGGCCTTCGCCTATGTGCTGGCCGGCGTGCTCGCCATCGGGCTGCTCAACGGCTTTCTCGTCGCCTATGCCGACGTCCCGGCGATTTTCGTGACGCTGGCCACCGGCTCCTTCGTCTTCGGCTATGTGCGCTCGCAACTGATCACGCAGGATGCGGTACCGGTGCCGCAAGGACATTGGGTCGAACTGCTCGGCGGCCTGCGCTTCCTCGATATCCCGATCGAGGTGTTCGTCTTCGCGGGCCTCGCCTTCCTGTTCTTCCTCTTCCTGCGTTACACCAAATGGGGGCGCTACATCTATTTTGCCGGCGACAATCCGGTCGCGGCCCGCAACATCGGCATCCCGGTGCGGCCGATGCTGGTGCTGCGCTATGTGCTGTCCGCCTTCGTTGCCCTGATCGCCGGCCTGCTGACAGCGGCGAGCCTGCATTCGATCAATACGCGCGTCGTCAATTCGACGCTGCTTTACGACATCGTGCTGGTGGCGGTGATCGGCGGGATCGGCCTGTCGGGCGGACGGGGCGGGGTGCGCAACGTGCTGGTTGGGGCGGCGCTGATCGGCATCCTGCTCAACGCCATGACCATCATCGACATTCCGCTGCTCTACCAGAACCTGATCAAGGCAGCGATCCTGCTCGGCGCCATCATCGTCGATGGCATCATCAATCCACGCGACGAACAGACCGCGCAACAAGGCGACATTTAGGGGTACCCGGAACGATCGCGACGATCGGCCGGCAATGACAATCGAAACAGAGGATGTGACATGAAACTGATCAGAACACTGATGGTCGCCGCCACGGCGCTGGCCGTTACCGCCTTCGTGGCGCCGACCTTCGCCGCTGATGATCCGGGTCCGGCCGCCTATGCGCAGGCGCTCAAGGGCAAGCGCGTCATGCTGGTGCCGCTGGCGATGGGCTTCGACCTGGCGCAGGGCTGGGCGCACTATCTGAAGAAGGAAGTCGAGGCCTGGGGCGGCGTGTTCGAGACGCGCGATCCGAACTGGGTGGTCGACGCGGGCGCGCAGGCTATCACCGACGCGATCTCGTCCGACACAAGGCCCGACGTGCTGATCATCCATGCACCGGACCTCAACTCCTATTCCAAGCTGATGAAGAAGGCGCAGGCCGCCGGCACCTATGTGCTTCTGGTCGACAACCCCGCCAACTTCCCGGCCGATGCCTTTGTCGGCAGCGACTGGGACCGGCTCGGCCAACTCGAGGCCGAAGCGGCGATCAAGGGCTGCGGCGAGAACTCGTCGAAGAAGATCGGACTGGTGCAAGGCGACCAGGCGAACTCTTCCAGCCTGTATCAGTATGCCGGCATCATGAAGGTGCTGGACAAGCATCCTGACTTCAAGGTGGTGGCCAAGCCCGACTCCAACTGGGATGCGACGACCTCGCGCAACGTGACGACGACGATGCTGCAGCAGAACCCGGACATCTGCTCGATCATCGATTTCTGGGATGGTGACGCCACCGGCGCATCCGCCGCGATCCGCGACGCCAAGCTGGACGGCAAGGTGTTTCTCGTCACCACCGGCGGCGGCGAGAAGGCGGCCGATTGCGACAAGCTGCAGGATGGCACCTATGGCGCCGTGGTGATGACCGATCTCGCCCGCCAGTCGGGCGACATGAACGCCATCATCAAGTTCCTGCTGCAGAGCGGCCAGCCAGCCGGCACCTCGCACACCTACATCTACACGCTGGAGAAGGCGACGACCAAGGCCGATCTCAAGCCCGACAGCTGCTGGGACCTGAAGGCGCTGCAGGCCGAAGCGGCGGCGAAATAAACCGCACGTTGCCGACAGATATCAATGAGGTGGCCGGATTGTCCGGCCACCTCTTTCTCGTACCGCAGTGAGCCGATGTCCTTTCGCGAACGCCTTCAGTCCTGGCGCTACAATCTCGTGCCCGACCATCTGGTCGGCGAGATCCTGACCAAACGCTGGACCGACAATGCCATTCCGTTCCTGGCGCTTGTGGCAACGCTCGGCGTGTTCGGCTCGATCATTCCGGGTTTCTTCAAACTGACGTCGCTGCAGGAATCGACCCGCCAACTCGGCGAATTCTCCATGGTGGTCACCGGCATGACGGTGGTGATGCTGGGCGGCGGCATCGATCTCTCGGTCGGTTCGATCTTCGCGCTGTCCTGCTTCTCGGCCGTCTATGTGTTCTTCATCCTCGAACAGTCGATCTGGCTGGCGCTGGCCGCTTCGCTCGCCACCGGTCTCGTCTTCGGCGCCATCAACGGCTACCTCGTCGGATATCTCAGGCTGCGCGCCTTCCTCACCACGCTGGTCACCTTCATCTTCGGGCGGGCGTTGTTCGACATCCTCGTCACCACCTACGCCGCCGACGTGCAGCTTTCGACCGCCACATCGGATGTGCTGGATTTCATCGGCGACAGCACCTTCTGGGGCCTCTCGGTCTCGGTCTGGCTGGCGATCATCCTCGCCATCGTCACCCATATCGCGCTGACGCGCTCGCGGCCGGGCTGGCATGTGCTGGCGGTCGGCGGCTCCCGGCGCTCGGCGCACAATGCCGGCATCCGCGTGCGCCGCACCGTGTTCATGACCTATGTCTTCTCGGGCTTCTGCGCCTCGATCGGCGGTTTCCTCATTGCCTGCCGCTTGAGCGGTGCAGGGCCGGGCACCGGCCTCAACCTCGAGATCATGGCGCTGACGGCCGCGGTGGTCGGCGGCGTCAGCCTCGGCGGTGGGCGCGGCTCGGTGATCAAGGGGCTGATGGGCGCCATCATCGTCTTGACCATGACCAACGGGCTGATCCGGCTGGGCTACGGCACCGGCACCAACCAGATGGTGCTCGGCATCATGCTGGCGGTGGCGGTAACCATCGACATCCGCTGGCTGAAGAACCGCCACAAGGTGCTCAACGAAGTCTATGTCGCGCCGGTCTATCTCAAGATGGGCGAGACACAGTCGGCGGTGCCGGGCTCCGGCACGCCTTACGAGCTCGACAACCGTCTGTCCGCGGCCGATCATATCGGGCTCGGTGAGCTGGAAGGGCCTGAGGATGTCATCCTCGACCGCGACGACAATCTATATTGCGGCACCCGCCATGGCGAAATCATCCGCTTCTTTGCGCCGGAGTACGTGAAATCTGAAGTGTTTGCCCATATTGGCGGCTTTCCGCTGGGGCTCGCCTTCGACAAATCGGGCAATCTGATCAGCTGCGTCGGCGCCATGGGGCTCTATTCCGTTTCGCCGGACCGCGAGGTGAAACGCCTTTCGGCCGAGACGTCGCGCTCCTGGACCTCGATCGTCGACGATGCACGGCTGCGCGATCCCAATGATTGCGACATCGCGCCGGACGGGCGCATCTATTTCACGGATTCAACGAAGCGCTACGACGCGCATGACTGGGCGCTGGACTCGATCGAGAACCGCGCCACCGGCCGCCTGCTGGTCTACGATCCGAAGGACGGTTCGACGAAAACGCTGCTCGACGGCTATCGCTACACCAATGGTGTGTGCATGGCCCATGACGGCAAGTCGCTGTTCTTCGCCGAAAGCTGGGCCTGCCGCGTGCATCGCTATTGGCTGGAAGGGCCGAAGGCCGGCACCGCCGAATGCGTCATCCGCGACATGCCGGGCTATCCCGACAACATCAACCGGGCGTCGGACGGCAATTACTGGATGGCGTGGCTGGGCATGCGCACGCCAAGCTTCGACCTGTCGCTGCGACATCCCGACATGCGCAAGCGCATGACGCGCCGGCTGCCTCAGGACGAGTGGCTGTTCCCCAACATCAACACCGGCGGCGTGGTGAAATTCAACGAGAAGGGCGGCATCGTCGAGGCACTCGGCGACCTCACCGGCGATGCACATCCGATGGTCACCTCGATGCGCGAGCACAAGGGATATCTTTTCGTCGGCGGCATCCTCAACAACCGCATCGGCCGCTACAAGATCTCGGGCGCCGACCCGAACTGGACCAGCCCCGCTTCCTATTGGGGAGCAAAGCCATGATCCTCGATCCGATCCTGGATATGTTTCGCGGCAAGGCGGTCACCATCCCGCCGCTCGACGGCGCTTTCCGGCCCAACACGCGCCTCGATGACGCGCCTGCGTTTGCCGAACTGACCGAGCCGGACAATCTGCTGGCCTCCGGTGAGGGGTTGCTCGCCTCAAGCGGCAACGCCGTCTATTCGCTTGGCTCCGGAGCCGAGCCCAAGGTTGTCGAGACCTTTGCGTCCCCCGTCTCGGCACTGGCGCTGTCGCCGTCGGGTGAGCTGACGGTGGCGCTCGAAAGCGGCAAGCTGCTGATATCGGACAAGGAGGTTTCGCTGCCGACGGACGTGCGTTGCATCACGGCACTTGCCTATGCCGATGATGGCACGCTCTGGCTGGCCAATGGTTCGGCTGAGCACGCGCCATCGCAATGGGCCGCCGACCTGATGAAGAAGGGCGCGTCCGGTTCGCTGTGGCGATGTGGCCCCGGAGCGATCGGCTTCCAGAAAGTTGCCGGCGACATCGCGTTCCCCAACGGTCTCCATCCGGCAGGCGAGGGCGTTCTGGTGAGCGAAAGCTGGCGCCATCAGCTCATCCGTTTCAGCAGCGCGACAGGCAACCGTTCGACGGTGCTGACACATCTGCCCGGCTATCCCGCGCGGCTCGCGCCGGCGCGCGATGGCGGAGCGTGGCTGACCTTGTTCGCGCCGCGCAACCGGCTGATCGAGTTCGTGCTGCAGGAGACGCACTACCGGCAGGACATGATCGACCAAGTCCCGCCGGCCTACTGGATCGCGCCGGCGCTTGCCTCCAACCGCAGCTTCCTCGAACCGCTGCAATGCGGTGGCATCCGCACCATGGGCATCCACAAGCCATGGTCGCCGAGCCGCTCCTACGGGCTGGTGGTCAAACTGGATCAGAACATGCAGCCGCAGTTCAGCCTGCATAGCCGCGCCAACGGCACGCGCCATGGCATCTGCAGCGTGACGGAAAAGGACGGCCGGCTGTTCATCGCCTCCAAGGGCGGCGACTGCGTGCTGGCCGTCGACTCGGGAGGTTTCTGATGGAGCCGATCGTTCGCCTGGAGAACGTCACCAAGACCTATCGCGGCGTGCCTGCGGTGAGACAAGTCAGCTTCGACCTGCGAAGGGGCGAGATCCACGCGCTGCTTGGCGAGAATGGTGCCGGCAAATCGACGCTGACCAAGATCATCGCCGGTGTCGTGGACGCCACCTCCGGCAAGATGTTCCACAAAGGGCGCGAGATCGCCTACGCCTCGCCGCATGCGGCACTCGAGGCCGGGATCGCCATGGTGTTCCAGGAGACCAGCCTGGTGCCGTCGATGACAGTGGCGCAAAACCTTTATCTCGGTACTGAAAAATTCCTCAACCGGCTGCGCGGCACGTATATTTCGGCACAACAGTTCCTGCAGTCGCTGAATTTCCCGGTCGATCCGAACGCGATGGTGGCGACGCTGGGCGCGGCGAAGCGGCAGATGGTGGAGATTGCGCGTGCGGTGCACCACAATGCCGAAATCATCATTTTCGACGAGCCGACGGCGACGCTGACGCCGGAGGAGAAGCGGCATTTCTTCGCGCTGATCCGCCGGTTGAAAGCGAGCGGCGTGTCGATCGTCTTCATCAGCCATGCGCTGGAGGAGGCGCTTGGCATTGCCGACCGCATCACCATTTTGCGCGATGGCGAGCTGGTCGTCACCGACGATACATCCGCCTTCGACCGCGACAAGATCGTGGCCGCCATGGTCGGGCGCACCTTGTCCGGCCAGATCTACCGGCAGCGCGACGAAGCCAAGCTGCGCAAGGCGGGCAAGAAAGTGTTGTCGGTGCAGGACATTTCGATGAGCAATGTCGTGCGCAACAACTCCTTCTCGATCTTCGAGGGCCAGATCACCGGTGTGTTCGGGCTGATCGGCTCCGGCCGCACGGAGACCTTCAAGATCGTGTCCGGCATCTACAAGCGCGATTTCCTGCGCGGTGGGGCGATCGAGCTCGATGACAGACCGGTGCGCTATCTCGTGCCGAGCGAGGCGGTGGCCGACGGCATCGTCTATGTCACCGAGGACCGCAAGAGCGAGGGCATTTTCGAGACGATGGGCATTGCCGAGAACCTCTTCGGCGGACTGCTGGCGGCAGGCCGCGAAAAGGCCTGGGTGATCAACCAGCAGGAGATGCGGCAGCTCTCGGCGGAATGGACCAAGACGCTCAATATCAAGGCGATCAACGACAATGCGCGCGTGGTCGAGCTTTCCGGCGGCAATCAGCAGAAGGTGGTGATCGGCAAGGGGCTGGTGCAAAAGCCGCGCATTGTCATCTTCGACGAGCCGACGCGCGGCGTCGATGTCGGCGCCATCGCCGAGATCCATCAGATCATCAACCGGCTGGCCGACGAGGGGCTGGCCGTCGTGGTTATCTCCTCCTACCTGCCGGAGATCATGAACCTGTCCGACCGGATTTTGGTCTGCCGCCAGGGCCGCATCGTCGAGGAGTTTTCGCCGGCGGAGGCGACGGAGGAGAAGATCATGTACGCGGCCGTGCATTAGGGGGCTGGCGGGCTCGGCTAACCATCGACGTTCTGCACCAATCGGCATCGAAAACTGAATCAGAAGAGCCGATTAGCCATCTTTGCTCGAGACCTGATTCAACGACCTGATCCACCGATCCAACGAAGGAAAAACAACATGGCCACCACAAGACTCCTCAGCGATGCCGAGGTCGAAAAAATCCCGGCGGTGAAGGCCGTGTTCGACGATATCCGCGCGACGCGCAAATCCGATTTCGTCAACAATTTCTGGCGCGGGCTGGCCAATGATCCGGTGTCGCTGAAGCGGGTCTGGGAGCAGCTCAAGACAGTGATGGTGGCCGACAGCGCCATCGATCCACTGACCAAGGAGATGATCTATATCGCCGTCTCGACCGCCAATGGCTGTTCCTACTGCGTCCATTCGCACACGGCGGCGGCGCGGGCCAAGGGGATGACCGATGCGCAGCATGGCGAGCTGGTGTCGATCATCGGGCTGGCGGGGCAGACCAACCATCTGGTCACGGCGATGCAGATCCCGGTCGACCCGCAATTCGAGGTGAAGTGAGCGTGATTTCCCGCCGCGCTGTCGCAAGATTGTGAGCGCGGCCGTTCTATAGGCAAGCAGCGGCAAGCAACTGAAATCCGGGCGCTTTCCACGCTGCGCCGGTTGCCGCCGGCTAGCCTTCGCCAGCCGCTGTCCGCAATTGCGCGGTTTACCCCAGCGTCTGTTAAGGAAGTGACATGGAACGGCACTAAGGAAGCCCCATGCGATGCCGCTCGCCGGGGGCCTCGGCTCGCATGGTGGAGCCGACATGAAAATCGTTCAGATCACAGACACCCATTTCAGCCCGACCAAGCCGCATTTCAACGGCAATTGGCAGCCGCTGGCCGCCTGGATCGAGCAGAGCGGCGCCGACCTTGTCATTCACACGGGCGACCTCAGCGTCGACGGTGCCGACAAGGACGACGACATCGGCTTCTGCGTGGATCTGATGCGGGAAATCGCCACGCCGATGCTGCTGGTGCCCGGCAATCACGATGTCGGCCATCTCCCCGGCTCGCTGCAGCCGGTCAATGCCGGACGCCTTGAGCGCTGGCGCCGGCTGGTCGGCCCTGATTACTGGGTGGAGGACACCGGCACCTGGCGTCTCATCGGGCTCGACAGCCTGCTGATGGGGTTTGACGATGCCGAGGAAGAGGCGCAGTTCGACTGGCTGCGGAGCGCGCTGGAAAGCCGCGGCGGCCGGCGCGTCGCCCTCTTTGCCCACAAGCCGCTCTTCATCGACGAGCCCGGCGAGGGCGACACGGGTTACTGGAGCGTCAGGCCGGCGCAGCGGCAGCGTCTTTATGACCTGATCGGCGCCCACGATGTTGCGCTGTTCGCCAGTGGTCACCTGCACCGGGCATGGCAGGGCGAATATGAAAACACGTCGCTTGTATGGGGTCCGTCGGCGGCCTTCGTGGTCGGCGACATGGAGCGCGATATGCCGGGCGAGCGCTTGCTTGGCGCCGTTGTCCATCAATTCGGCGACACGGTCGCCAGCCAGATCGTCGCCATCCCCGGCATGACGGTCCATGTCCTGGATGACGTCGTCGAGGAGGTCTATCCGCATGAGGCGCACAAGGTCCGCAAGAAGGTCGCGTCATGAGCGCGCTTTCGCTTCGCGGCGTAAAAAAGTCGTTTGGCGGCAATGCCATTCTGAACGGCATCAGCCTTGATGTGGAGCCCGGCGAGTTCATCGCGCTTGTCGGTCCCTCCGGATGCGGCAAGAGCACCTTGCTGCGCATCCTGGCGGGGCTCGACCATGCCGACAGCGGCGAGATCTTCGTCGGCGACAGGGACATGTCGCCGGTTGCCGCGGCCGACCGCAACATCGCCATGGTGTTCCAGTCCTACGCCCTCTATCCGCATCTGACGGCCGGCCAGAACATCGCCGTGCCGCTTGCCATGAAGCGGCTGAGCCTGCCGCAGCGCCTGCCGCTCGTCGGCTCGCTGCTGCCCGGCCAGAAAGAGATCCGCACGGGCATTGCGCGCGATGTCCGTGAGATGGCGGGTCTGCTCAAGATCGACCATCTGCTCGACCGCAAGCCGGGGCAGATGTCGGGCGGCCAGCGGCAGCGCGTCGCCTTGGCGCGCGCGATGGTGCGCCATCCCAGCATCTTCCTGATGGACGAGCCGCTCTCCAATCTCGACGCCAATCTGCGCGTCCATGCCCGCGGCGAGATCGTCGAACTGCACCGCCGCGCCGGCGTGCCGACGCTCTATGTGACGCACGACCAGGCCGAGGCGCTTTCGATGGCCGACCGGGTGGCGGTGATGATCGGCGGCAATCTGCTGCAACTCGCATCGCCCGAAGTGATCTACAACGATCCCGCCCATATCGAGGTCGCGCGTTTCGTCGGCCAACCGAGGATCAACATCATCGAGGCACAGGCCGAAAGCGGCCGTGTCGGCTTCGAGGGCATCCGGCTGGCCCTGCTGGAGAAGGTTGCGACCGGTCCGGTCAGCCTCGGCATCCGGCCCGAATTCGTAAGACTTTCCCCCAGCGGCCGGAGCGGCCTTGCCGGACGGATCGAGCGTCTCGAATTTCTCGGCTCGGAAGTCATGGCCCATTGCCGCCTCGACGCCTCCGGCGACATCATCATCGCCAAGCTGGCGCCGCACGAGACGAGGGACCTGATTGCCGGAATGCCGGTGGGCATCCTTCTGTCACCCGAACAGGCGATGGTCTTCGGGCCGGAGGGAAAGCGTCTGCGCATCGCGGCGGGCGCGCGGCAGGAGCCGGCCTATGTCTAGTGTCGCGCTGGCGGGCAACGTCCCGAGCGCGGCGGCGCTGCGCGCGCGCAGCGAGGACCGGACCGCCTGGCTGCTGGCGGCGCCGGCCATCGTGCTGTTGCTGCTGTTCGTGCTCTTGCCCGTGGCTGCCGTGATCTTTCTCGGCTTCACCGATTTCGAACTCGGCTACGGCAAGTTCCGCTTCGTCGGCTTCGAGAATTACGCGCATCTCCTGAACGACCGCACCTTCCGCCGGTCGCTGTGGAACACATCGATCTACACGGCGATCGTCGCGCCGGTCTCGATCGTGCTTGGCCTGGGGGTTGCCCTGCTGATCGAAGGCGAGGGGCGGGCGCGCGGCTTTTTCCGCACCGTCTATTTCTTGCCCGTCGCCTCGCTGATCGTCGCCATGGCGACCGTCTGGCAATACATCTTCCACCCGACGATCGGGCCGCTCAACGCGCTGCTTTCATTGGCCGGCATTCCCGGCCCGAACTGGCTCGGCGCTTCGAACACCGTGCTCTACAGCCTGTCGATTATCGGCATCTGGCAGGCGGTCGGCTTCAACATGGTGCTGTTCCTGGCGGGGCTGACGGCGATCCCGCGCGAGCTCTATGCCGCCGCCCATGTCGACGGCGCGAAATCTGCGCTCGACCGGTTTTTCCTGGTCACCTGGCCGATGCTCGGACCGACGACGCTGTTCGTCGTCACCATCAGCATCACCAATGCGGTGAAGGTTTTCGAAACGGTGAAGATGCTGACCGATGGCGGCCCCAACAAGGCCTCCGAAGTGCTGCTTTTCACCATCTACCAAGAGGGCTTCGTCTATCTGCGCGTCGGCTATGCCTCGGCGATGACGGTCGTGTTCCTGGCGATCCTGGTCGTGCTGATGCTCCTGCAATACCGCGTGCTCGACCGGCGGGTGCATTACACATGACGAGCATTCCGGCCGGCCGCATCATCCGCTTCGCGCTGCTTTCGCTCGGCGCGCTGATGATCCTTGCGCCCTACATCTTCATGATCTCGACGGCGGGCAAGACGCAGAGCGAGATCTTCACCTCGTCGTTGTCGCTCATCCCTCAGCATTTCTACTTCGCCGAGAATTTCGCCAAGGCGTTGGCCAAGGTGCCGATGGCAACGCTGCTGTGGAACGGCGTCGTCGTCTGCGGCCTGATCTTCTTTTTCCAGGTCGTGGTCGCGATCCCTTGCGCCTACGCGATGGCCAAGCTGAAGTTCCGCGCCGCGCGGCTGATGATGGTGCTGGTCATGCTCGGCCTGCTGGTGCCGATCCACGCAACGGCGCTGCCGCTCTATGTCGCCTTCGACCGGATGTCGCTGTTGAACAGCTACACCTCGCTGGTCGCGCCCTTCACCATATCGGTGTTCGCGATCTTCATGTTCCTGCAGTTCTTCCGCGCCATGCCCGACGACCTGCTGCACGCGGCAAGGCTCGACGGCATGTCCGAACTCGGCATCGTGGCGCGCGTCATCGTGCCCAATGCGTGGCCGGCGGTCACCGCCTTCGCGATCTTTTCCGTCGTCGCGCACTGGAACGACCTCTACTGGCCGCTGATCGTCGTCAGCAAGCAGGCTTATGCCACGCCGCCGCTCGGCCTGATGTATTTCCGCGCCGCCGAGGCTGGCGACGACTACGGCGCGCTGATGGCCGCCACGCTGATCATCACCCTGCCTCTCGTCGCCGCCTTCCTGCTCGCGCAGAAGCGTTTCGTCGAGGGCATCACCATGACCGGTCTCAAAGGCTGAACTTGCCAATAACTGACTGGGCCAACAAGGAGCACGAGCGATGAAGCATTTCTCCAGGATTTTTGCCGCAGCAGTGGTGTCGCTGGCGGCGGCCCTCCCGGCCTATGCCGAGACGACGCTAACGGTTCACTACCCGATGCCCGGCTTCTTCAAGAACGTGATGGACACGATCTCGAAGAAGTTCATGGAGGAAAATCCCGATATCAAGATCCAGTTCGCCAGCCCGTCGGCAACCTATGAGGAAGGCATCCAGACCATTCTTCGGCAGGCCGGCACCGACGAGATGCCCGACATCACCTTCATCGGCCTCAACCGCCTGCGCATGCTCAACGAGCGTGACGTTGCCGTCGATCTCGGGCCGCTGGTCAAGAAGGAAGGCAACATGGCGGAGCTCGGTTTCTCCGACACGATCCTGAAGCTGGCGCAGGTCAACGGCAAGCAGGTTGGCCTCGCCTTCGCCACGTCCAATCCGATCATGTATTACAATGCCGATCTGGTGAAGGCCGCCGGCGGCGATCCCGACAATCCGCCCAAGACCTGGGACGAGGTCATCGCGCTAGGCGGCAAGATCAAGGCGCTTGGCAACGGCGTCGACGGCATCGACTTCCGCTGGCAGGGCGATGACTGGATGTTCTCGGCGCTGCTGTTCGGCGCTGGCGGCAAGATGCTGAACGAGGACGAAAGCAAGGTCGCCTTCAACGGGCCGGAAGGCGAGAAGGCGGTGGAGATTCTGGCGCGGATGGTGAAGGAGGGCGGCATGCCGGTCTTCACCAAGCCGGCGGGCGAGCAGGCTTTCGCGGCCGGCAAGGTCGGCTTCGAATTCCAGACCACCGGTGCGCTGGTCAATACGATCAAGAATGTCGGCGACAAGTTCACGCTGCGCACCGCCAAAATCCCGCTGATCGATCCGGTCAACGGCCATCTGCCGACCGGCGGCAATGCTGTGGTCATCCTGACCAAGGATGCGGCCAAGCAGGAAGCCGCCTGGAAGTTCGCGAAATTCGCCGCTGGCCCTTATGGCGCTTCCGTCGTCGTGCCGGGCACCGGCTATGTCCCCAACAATGAGCTGGCGGCGAAATCGTCGGACTATCTCGGCGATTTCTACAAGAAGAACCCGCTCTTCCAGGCCGGGCTCAGCCAGATGCCGCTGATGGTTCCGTGGTATGCCTTCCCGGGCACCAACGGTGTGAAGGTGACGCAGACGATCGTCGACAATCTGTCGCGCATCGTCGACCAGTCGGCCTCGCCCAAGGAAGCGCTCACTGACGCGGCCAGCGACGTCGAAGGCATGCTGCCGACGCAATAAGGATTTTTCCAGGGCAACCGCCGCGCTTGCGGCGGTCGTCCTGGCGATCAGGCCGGCCGGTAAACCCGTTCCGCCGTGTTCCAGAAGATGTCGGCCTCGGCGGCCGCGCCGTGCTTCGCTACAGCTTCGCGGTGCGCCTTGATCAGCTCGGCGTGGCTGGTCCAGAGCTTCTCGATCGGGAAGTTCGAACCGAACATCAGATGATCGGAACCCAGGATATCGATCGCGTTGTCGACGATATAGGCGATGAGCGCCGGGTCATTGCGGTGGACGAAGGTGCCGAGACCGGAGAGCTTGGCATAGAGATTGGGTGCCGCTGAGAGCGTGCGCAACCCCGCCTTCCAGGCCTCGGTGGTCTCTTGATCCGTGCCGGTCAGCATGCCGGCATGGGTGAGGATGAAGCTGGTCTCGGGATTCTCCCCGACCAGCGTCAGCCCGTCCTTCATCTGGGCGGGGAAGAGCTGCAGGTCGAAAGACAGGCCATAGTCCTTCAGCCTCGCGACGTTGGCGCGCACTTTTGGGTCGATGACCTGGTCGGCCGAAGCGGCGAAGCGGAAGGCCTGCGTTTCATGCCAGTGCAGCTGCATGCGCACGCCGCGCAGCAGTTTGTATTTCATCAGCCGGTCGATCTGGGGCCTGACATCATCCACCGTCATGTCGGCATAGCCGACGATGGCGTGCGGCCAGCCGGTTTCATCGGCTGTCTTCTGCAGGAAGGCGACCTCTTTCTCGAAATCCTCCTTCGCCCAGTTGGTCTGGACATAGACGGCCTTTTCGACGCCTGATCCCTTCTGGTCGTCGAGGAATTCGCCGATCGGATAATCGCGGCGGATCGGCTCATAGGGGCCGAAGATGCGCGGCACCATCGGCCCGACCAGCCAGGGCTGGTCCTTCTGGCGCCAGATGTGGAAATGCGCGTCGATGGCTTTTTGCATCAGGAAACCCTCTTCCAGATTGTCGATGCCTCGGGGGCGGGACGGGCGAGCGACAGGATGAAATCGGTGAGGCTGGTCAACGACGAGCCATCGATGAGGTCGTCGAGATCAGGCAGGATGGCGCGTAGCGCCGCAGTGGCTGGCCGGAAGCGCGGGTCGCCGGCCAAGGGTGTGGCCAGCGACAGCCGGAAGGCGCGGGCGCTCAGCCTGCGTATGGCCGTCTCCAACTCGGCATGGTCGCCGCGCTCCAGCGCATCGGACAAAATGATCACGGCTGCGCCGCGTGCAAAGGCGGAAAAACGCGGCACCGAGAGGAAAGCGAGCAGCGTCGGCCCCATGCGGGTGCCGCCGTCCCAGTCGTCGACCTGGGCCGCCGCGCGCGCCAGCGCCTGATCGCGGTCGCGGATGCGCAGTGCCGTGGTGATGCGGGTCAGCCTTGTGCCGAAGGTGAAGATCTCGGCGCGGTCGGCGCCTTGCACTGCGGCATGCGCCAGCTTGAGATAGTCCGCCGTATGCAGCTTCATCGAGCCGGAGACGTCTATCAGCAGCAGCAGCTTGCGGGGCACGGTCTGGCGGCGACGCAACAGCGGTGAGGGCACGTCGCCATCGGCGCTGACGATTTCGCGCAGCGAGCGGCGCAGATCGAGCTTGCCGCGCGAAGGGGTGCGCACGGTGCGGAAGGAGCGGCGGGCGGGCAGGGCCGACGGGAGCCTCCGTTGAAAGGCGGTCAGCCTGTCCTCGTCGCGCTGGAAGTCGCGGCTGCTCAATTGCTCCAGGGCCGAGGACAGTTCGCCGCCTTCCTGGCTGTGCTCGGCTTCAATCCGCTCGTCATCAGCGCCGCCATCATCCTTGACGCGGGTTTCCTCGTCCGCGTCGCCTTCGACCACGGCTGAAGCGTTGCCGTAGAAATGGCTCTGGAAATGCGCTTCGAATTCGTCGCGGCGATCGGGCGGCGGTGCCAGCGTGGCAAGGGCCGCCTCACGGATATCGGCCATCGACCGGGGACCGAGCAATGTCACCGCCCGCATGAAGCCGGAGACTTGCTCGGGGGCGATGGCAAAGCCGTAGCGGCGCAGCAGCCGACCGAAGCCGAGGAAGGGCGTTGCGGCGCGGGGCAAGGCGCTCACGCAAGCGCCTCCTCGACAATCCGGCCGAGTTCCGGCGCGATATAGGACAGGTCTTCCTCGTCCTTGATCAGCACGCCGATGGCGCGGCGGAAGGCTTCGGGCCATGGGCTGCCACCCCTTTCGAGGATGGTGGCGGCATTGGCCCATTCGACCGCCTCGGCGATGCCGGGCGGCTTGGCCAGCGGGCGGGCGCGGATGGTCTGCACGGCTGCAGCAACGGCGCGCGCGGTGCCTTCAGCGACATCGCCGGCACGCAGCATGATGATGGCGGCTTCGCGCTCGGCATCGGGATAACCGATCCAGTGATAGACGCAACGCCGGCGCAGGGCTTCGGCAAGTTCGCGGGTGCGGTTGGAGGTCAGGATGACAATCGGCTGCGCGGCGGCGCGGATGGTGCCGCGCTCGGGGATGCTGATCTGGAAATCGGAGAGGAATTCGAGCAGCAGCGCTTCGAATTCGTGGTCGGAACGGTCGATCTCATCGACCAGCAGCACGCGTTGCTCCGGTGCCCGCAACACCTGAAGGAGCGGACGGGCGATCAGGAAGCGGTCGTCGTAAATGTCGATTTCGTGTTCGCCGGCATGGCGGATGGCGAGCAACTGGCGCTGGTAGTTCCATTCGTAGAGCGCATGCGCGGCGTCGATGCCTTCATAGCATTGCAGGCGTACCAGATCGCGGCCGAGCAGCTCGGCGACAGCCTTCGCGGCCTCGGTCTTGCCGACGCCCGGCGCCCCTTCGAGCAGCAGCGGCTTGCCGAGCCGGATCGCCAGGAATATGGCGGTGGCCAGGCTGTCGTCGGCCAGATAGCGCGAGGCGGCGAGATGCGACGCCACCGCCTCCGGTGAGGTCGCGACAGTCTCGGCGTTTACCTCGGGCATGTCAGTTCGCCGCTTGCGCCTTGAGCGCGCGCAGGATGCGTTCGGGTGTGATCGGCAGCGTGTCGATGCGCACGCCGACGGCGTCGAAGACGGCGTTGGCGACTGCCGGTATCTGCGGATTGGCGCACATTTCGCCCGGCCCCTTGGCACCGTAGGGACCATCCGCCGAGGGCCGCTCCAGAACGATGATCTCAGTCTTGGCAAGGTCGCCTGGCCCCGGCATCAGATACTGGTTGAAGTCGGTGCCGCCATGATCGCGGTTGGGGTAGTAGGGCTCGGTCGTCTCGTAGAGCGCGTGGCTGATGCCCATCCAGGAGCCGCCGACCAGTTGCTGCTCGACCATCTTCGGGTTCAGTGCGCGGCCGATCTCGAAGACGTTCTTGACCGTCAGCACCGTGACCTCGCCGGTCTCGTCGTCGACTTCGACCTCGGCCACGGTGCAGGCATGCGCGTAGCAGGTCGATGGCTTCATCGCGCCGGTTTCCTTCTCGGGATAGGAACGCGGGATCAGGAACATGCCGCGCCCCGAGATCGAGCGGCCGCGCTTGAAATGCGCCGACAGCGCGACATCGAAGATCGAGATCGATTTCTGCGGCGCGCCCTTGACCAGTATGTTGCCCTGACCGTCGGTCTCCAGATCGGAGGCGTTGACCTCAAGTTCTTCCGCCGCCACTTCCAGCATCACCTGGCGCGCCTCTTTCGCGGCCTGGATGACCGCATTGCCGGCGCGATGCGTGCCGCGCGAGGCGAAGGTACCCATGCAATGCGGGCCGGTATCGGTGTCGGCGGTGTCGACGACGACGCGGTCGGTCGGCACGCCGATGGTTTCGGCGCAGATCTGCGCCATGATCTGCTTCATGCCCTGGCCGAGATCGACCGACGACAGCGTCACCATGAAATTGCCGGTCGGTGTCGAGTGGACCAGCGCCTGGGTCGGGTCGCCGCCGAGATTCATGCCGGTGGGATAGTTGATCGCGGCGACGCCGCGTCCGCGCCTGATCGCCATCTCAAGCTCCCTTCACGTAGGACGACATCGCCATGTATTTCTCCGCCACCGGCCAGTTGGCGGCGCGCGAGGCTTCCTGCATGCACTCGATGAGTGCTGCCCCTTCCGTCGGCTGGCGATGCGCCTTCATGTCGCCGTCGCGATAGGCGTTGATGAAGCGGAATTCGAGCGGGTCCATGCCGATCAGCCGTGCCAGCTTGTCCATCTGCACCTCCAGCGCGAAGTCGCCGATGGTGACGCCGAAGCCGCGCATGGCCGACGACGGCGTGCGGTTGGTGTAGACGCAGTAGGTGTCGATCCACACATTCGGGATTGTGTAGGGGCCGGGATAGTGCCCCGCACCCTTCTGCGCGCCATAGGGCGAGTGACGCGAATAGGCGCCGGCATCGGTGTAGCCGGTGACCTTGCGCGCAACGATGCGGCCGTCCTTCATCACGCCATCCTTGATGACCACCTTTTCGGCCGCACGGGGTGACGAAATCTGCATCTCCTCCTCGCGGCTGTAGATGAAACAGACCGGTCGCCCGGTCAGCTTGGCGCCGAGGATGGCGATCGGCTCGACGATGACGTCGACCTTGCCGCCAAAGCCGCCGCCGACCGTGCCGCCGACGAAATGCAGCTTCGAGCCTGGCATCTGCAGGATGATCGAGGTGTTGTCGAGGGTGAAGAACATCGCCTGCGTGTTGGTGTAGCAGGTGAAGCGGTCGTTGCCCTCGGGCGCCACGACGCAGCCGGTGGTCTCGGTCGGCGCATGCTCGATCGGCGAGGACTGATAGCTTTGTTCCAGGATGTGGTCAGCGCCGGCGAAGCCGGCCTCGACATCGCCGAAGCGCACCTTGCGGCACTCGCCGCTGTCATAGAGATAGTAGTTCTGGCCGTGATATTCGTTGACCAAAGGCGCGCCGGGCTTCAGCGCTTCCTCCATGTCGAAGACGGCCGGCAGCACTTCATAGTCGACCTTGACCTTCGCCGCGGCTTCCTGCGCGGCGCGCTCCGTCTCGGCCAGCACCGCCACCACGGCCTCGCCCTTCCAGCGCACCTTGCCGTCGGCCAGCACCGTCTCGTCCTCAGGACCGACCTGGATCAGGATCAGGATGGTGTAGACATTGTGCGGCACGTCCTTGGCGGTCAGCACTTTGACCACGCCCGGATGTTTCTCCGCCTCCGACGTGTCGATCGAACGGATGCGGGCGTGATGGTGCGGACTGCGCACCATCTTCAGGTGCAGCATGCCGGGAAAGTTGCGGTCGGCGAAAAAAGCTGTCTTGCCGGTGACATGGCCGGGCGAATCCGAACGGGGCCTCGGCTGGCCGATCTCGTGCAGATCGTCCTTGCGAACATCGGCGAAGTAGTTCTTGCGCAGTTCCATTCTCTTGTTCCCTCAAGCCGCGTTCTGAGAGTTGGACCGCGCGGCGGTGAGCACCGCCTGGATGATCGGCTCGTAGCCGGTGCAGCGGCAGATGTTGCCCGACAGCGCCTCGACCACGTCGCCGCGGGTGGGGTTGGGCGTGTGGTCGAGCAGTACCTTGGCCGCCATGATCATGCCCGGCGTGCAGAAGCCGCACTGCGTGGCGAACGTGTCGAGGAAAGCGCGCTGCAGCGGATGCAGGACGCCGCCCTCGGCGAGGCCCGATGTCGTGGTGATGGCTGTTCCGCTGCAAGTTTCAGCCAAGGTCAGGCAAGACAGCCGGAGCTCGCCGTCGATGATGACGGAGCAGGCGCCGCAAGTGCCCTGGTGGCAGCCGCCTTTCGGCGAAGTGTCGCCGATCTTGTCGCGCAAGGCGTTGAGCAGCGTCGTGCCACTGTCGATGAATTCGGCTTTTTCGGAGCCGTTGAGCGTGAATTGAACCGGGACCTTCGCCATGTTTCCTCCTTGCGCGTCCGTCCGAAGGATCGGACAGACGCGCGCCCCCCAACTCGTTATTTCAACTCAGCAGCAGCCGGCCGAGATGGACCGGCAGCACTTCGGCGCGATACCAGGCGCTGGCGATCGGATCGGTGATAGGCGTGGTGCCTTCGGTGGAGGCGGCCAGTGCTGCCGCGATGCCGCCCTGGTCGAGCGACTTTCCCTTGAGCGCCTTTTCCGCCGCCCTGGCCCGTATCGGCCGGTCAGCCATGCAGCCAAGTGCGATCCGTGCCGAAGAGACGGTGCCGTCCGCGGCCTGCTCCAGAACGGTGGCGATGCTCAGCACCGAGACGCCCTTGGGCTTGATCCGCGATACTTTCAGGAAGCGGAAGCCGTCGGCCTTCGGCAGCGTGAAGGCGACCGACGTGACAATGGCGTGGCTGTCGTCCCGCCCGGCCAGGAAGGTCTCGATCGGCAATTCGCCATCATCGGTTCCGACCGTGGCGTCGAGCGCCAGCAGGGCAACGGCGAAATCGCCGTAGGGCGCGGGCGCGAACAGATTGCCGCCGACGGTTGCCATGTTGCGCACCGCCGGGCCGCCGACGGCGCGCGCGGCCTTGGCGAGCGTGCCGAGTTCCGGATGGCGCGCGATCGCCGCCATGGTCACCGAGGCGCCGATGCGGATCTTGCCGTCGGCGACCGTGATGGCCAACAGGGTCGGGTCGGTTGACCTGACAAGACCGGAGACCGAGACATCGCCTTCATTGGCCGCGCGGACCACGAGTGTGCCGCCACCGAGATAGCGGGTGCCGGCCGTCTTCAACGCGGCATTGGCGTCCTTCACGGTCGGGAATGTCTGGAGGGCAAGCGCCATGGAACACTCCTGTTCTCAGCCCGATTCAGCTCTGGCCGGCAAAGTGGCTCTTCAGGGCGTTGAAGCCGCCCTGGAAGACATTGGCGCCCATGCCCTCGGCCAGCTTGTCCGCATCCTCCGGGGCGGCGTCGAAGCTGGCGGTCCATTCGGCATAGGTACGGTCGCCATCGGTGACGCGCCGAAGCTGCAGCGTCGCCTTGTGGTTGGTGAGCGGCTGCGGCGTTTCGAGGATGGAATAGCTGACGAGGAAATTGTCGTCGGAGAAGTCGAGCAGTTTTTCACGGATGCGCGCGCCGCTGGCGAGCTGGAAGTTGCGCACGCAGCCGATCGCGGTGGCGTCCTTGCCATCCTCGATATGGCTTTCGACCATGCGCGGGTGCCAGCCCGGCAGGCCGTTGAAGTCGCGTATGCGCGCCCAGACTTTCTCGACCGGCGCGTCGATGACGCTGGAGATGGTGACCTTGGCCATATGATGTTCCCTTGCGAATGATCGTTGTGACAAGGGTAGGGGGCTGGCCCGGGTGACGCTTATCAATGCGTCTTGAGCGCGTATCAAGGAGTCTGAAAAAACAGGCGGCTTGAGCTCAGGCCGTTGCCCGCGCTGCCTCGCGGTAGAGTGTCGGCGGCACGCCGACATGGTCGCGGAAGAAGCGCGAGAAATTGCCCTGCGTGGTGAAGCCCAGATTGCAGGCAACCGAGATCAGCGGCTCCTGCGACCACTGCAACTGGCGCACCGCTTCTTCCATGCGCAGCGTGTTCCAGTAGACGTTGGGCGTCAGGTTGGTCTGTTCCTTGAACAAGGCAAAGAAATGCGGCCGCGACAGCCCGACGCTGCGCGCCACGTCATCGAACGAGATGCGCTCGCAGACATTGGCCTTCATCAGCTGGATCGCCTTGCGGACACGGAAATCCTGCATCGTGCTGATGCGGATGCGCGTGTCCTGTGGCGCCGAGGCGTCGGCGGCATCGAGCACGCTATCGATGAAGCGCTCGATCTCGTAATTGGCGACGTCGTCGACGCTTTCATTGTCGGTCAGATGGTCGAGCAGGCTTGCGGCGGCCTGGTGCAGCCAGGGCTCCAGCGTGATCGCCGCCTGGGCAAACAATGGCGCGGAGGAGGGCAGGTCGCGGCGGCGCCGCGCCCAGTCGGGATCGATGTAGAAGGCCAGGAACAGGCCCGGCCTGCCATCCTGCGACAGGACGTGGCTGTGCGGTTGCAGAGAATTGATGCCGGCGGCGGTGTGTGGTCCCAGCCGAACCGTCTCGCGGCCGACCGTCATTTCGCCGGCCGTGCCTTCCAGCCAGATGATCAGGTGTGCCTCGACATGGGCATGGGTGACGAAGTCGCTTGCGACATTCAGGACAGAAACATGTCCGAACCGGCCCCAGTAGAGCCTGATCGCTTCCGTCATGGGTATATCCTCCCGCAGGCGACTGGCCTCCCTTCGCCTGCATTGGGATTGTGCGGCCGGTTTCCGGTTTCCGTCAAGGCATCGGCTCGCGGCCGGTACCGATGGCGGGCCGCCTCAGCCGATTTTCAGACTGAGCGATAGGAACCGGAACGAATAGCGCTTCGGCGGCAGAGGCCTCTCAATCGCTGCGGCGGAAGTTGCGGATGCGGTCGAACAACACCGCCAGCAAGATGGCGCCGCCGATGAAGGTGCCCTGCCAGAAGGCGTTGATGCCAAGCAGGCCAAGGCTGTTGCGGATCACCTCGATGAGCGCGGCGCCGACGATGGCACCAAAGGCGGTGCCGACGCCGCCGGCCAGGTTGGCGCCGCCGATGACGGTGGCTGCGATGACCTGCAGCTCCATGCCGGTGCCGAGATTGGTGGTGACGGCGCCGAGCCATCCGGTCTGGATGATGCCGGCAATGCCCGCCGACAGCGCCGAGATCATGTAGACGGCGACCTTGATCTGGCGCACCGGCACGCCGGTCAGCGTTGCAGCGTGCTCGTTGCCACCGATGGCGAAGATGTGGCGGCCGAACTTGGTCCAGCGCAGGACGAAGCCGGTGATCAGCGCCAGCAGGATCATGTAGAGCACCGGATTGGCGATGCCGAACAGCCAGGCGCCGCCGCCCAACGCCAGCAGCTTGTTGTGGTCCGGCCCGAACTGGAAGACGACGGTGTTGTTGGAGGCGACCATGGCCAGGCTGCGGGCAATCGACAGCATGCCGAGCGTCACCACGAAAGGCGGGAAACCGAGATAGGCGATCATGACACCGTTGAAGGCGCCGATGGCAAGCGCGGTGGCGATGGAGGCCAGGATGCCGATTTCGATCGAATAGCCGGCATGCATGGTGACGGCCAGCACCATCGACGACAGGCACAGCACCGACCCGACCGACAGGTCGATACCGCCGGTGATGATGACGAAGGTCATGCCGAGCGCGACGATGGCGACGAAGGTGACGTTGCGGGTGATGTTGTAGAGGTTCTTCGAGGTGGCGAAGGCATCGGTGGCAAACGACAGGAAAATGCAGGCGAGGATGACGGCGATCACCACCCAGAACGTCTGGCTGGAGAACATCCGCGACAGAAAACTGTGCTGCTTCTGCGCGATCGTCTGGTCAAGGGTGACTGCCATTATCGACCTTTCCTGCCGGCGGCGATGCGCGCCAGCGTGGTGAAATACGGGTTTTGCGCCCTCATGCCGCCTGCTCGATGGCGCCGGTGATCAGCCCGGTGACTTCCTCGGGCGAACTCGACGCGATCGTCTTGTCGGCGACCTTCCTGCCGCGCCGCATGACGATGACGCGATCGGCGACATCGAAGACGTCGGGCATGCGGTGGCTGATCAGCACCACCGCGATACCCTGGTTGCGCAGATTGCGGATCAGGTTGAGCACTTCGGCGACCTGCCTGACCGAGATCGCCGCCGTCGGTTCGTCCATCAGCACGATCTTGGCCTGCGACAGCATGGTGCGGGCGATGGCCACCGCCTGGCGTTGGCCACCCGACATCTGCTTGACCAGGTCGCGCGGCCGGGTTTCGGACTTGAGCTCGGCGAAGATCTGGCCGGCGCGCTTGTACATCGCCGCATAGTCGAGAATGCGGAACGGACCGACGCCGCGCCGCAACTCGCGCCCGAGATAGACGTTCGCCGCCGCGGTCAGATTGTTGCAGAGTGCCAGGTCCTGGTGGACGATCTCGATGCCGTGCTGGCGCGCCTCGACCGGCTTGTGCAGGATCAGTTCCTTGTCGTCCATCCGCATCGCGCCGTGGCTCGGCCGGAAATTGCCTGCGATCATCTTGACCAGCGTCGACTTGCCGGCGCCGTTGTCGCCCATCAGGCCGACGACCTGGCCTGGCTCGATCGACAGCGACACGTCGTTGACCGCCTGGATGGCGCCGAAATGCTTCGAGATGTTGGTGAGTTCGAGAACCGCCACCAGCCTTTGCCTCCCTGTGCTTGCCGCATGCCCGGGACAGGGGCGGCTTTCGCGTCGCTCTCCCAGCTCCTCCCGGAAACAGCGATGTCAGGCATTTACGCAAATGCCCGTGCGGGCGTCAATTGTCCGATGAATAGGAAATAGGGCAATTGTCGGACGAATAGGGGATAGCGGTTCCGAAAAATCCGTTTTGTAGGACAAATAGCAATTGACGTTGGCGGCTTGCCGTTATTAGCTGAGGGTCGGAGGAAGATTTGCCGGTCCCGAGCCATGATCGACGGCGGGGTCGGCGCGAGATCATCGACCGTGCCGGCGCTGCCGGTCCGGTCGCATCTGGAAATGCTTATCGGTCTTGCCAGGCGGCACGGGCATTCCCTGCCATCTCGCGTTGGGGCCGATTTGTGTGGCGGGCACGCCGTGTCCGTCTGTTTTTCAAGGGAGGACTGATATGAGGAAAACAGTTTTGCTCGCCGCCGTCGCCGCCATGGCGTTGGGCGCCGGGCCGGCTTTGGCCAAGAAGCAACTCGTCATCGTGGTGAAAGGTCTCGACAATCCGTTCTTCGAGGCCATCCACCAGGGCTGCGAGAAATGGAACAAGGAAAACGCCAGCTCGGAATATGAATGCTTCTACACTGGTCCGGCGTCGACTTCCGACGAGGCCGGCGAGGCCCAGATCCTTCAGGATATACTGAGCAAGCCTGACACGGCGGCGGTGGCGATCTCGCCGTCCAACGCGCCACTGATCGCGCAGACGCTCAAGACCGCCAATCCGACGATCCCGATCATGACCGTCGACGCCGACCTCGCCAAGGAGGACGCAGCCCTTCGCAAGACCTATCTCGGCACCGACAACTACCTGATGGGCAAGAAGATCGGCGAATACATCAAGAAGGCCAAGCCGAATGGCGGCACGATCTGCACCATCGAGGGCAACCCGGCAGCCGATAACATCCTGCGCCGCGCGCAAGGCATGCGCGACGCCCTGACGGGCAAGGAGGGGCTTGCGGCACTCGCAGGCGAAGGCGGCTGGACCGAAGTCGCCGGCTGCCCGGTGTTCACCAATGACGACGGTGCCAAGGGCGTCCAGGCAATGACCGATATCCTTGCCGCCAACCCCAAGCTCGATGCTTTCGGCATCATGGGTGGCTGGCCGCTGTTCGGCGCGCCGCAGCCTTATCGCGACCTGGTTGGACCGTTGAAGGACCGGCTGGCCAAGAACGACTTCGTCATCGGTGCCGCCGACACGATCGGCGACGAGGTGGCGATCGCCAGGGATGGCCTTGTCACCGCGCTGGTCGGCCAGCGGCCCTTTGAAATGGGCTACAAGGCGCCGTCGGTGATGATCGACCTGATCACGGGCAAGAAGGTCGACGATCCGGTCTTCACCGGCCTCGACGAATGCACCAAGGATACGGTCGACACCTGTATCCAGAAGTAGGTCTTCGATCCGGGGCGCTCGGCAAACGGGCGCCCCGTCAATTCCTGAGCGAGACGCCGTGGCGAGGGGCAACAGGCTCCGGCCTTGTCGCGTCCATGGTTTGGATTTTCGGCAACGGGATCGGCGCGCCACGCAGGTTCGGATCCATCCGGGCGACGGGCAGCCGACCTATTGGAACGTGGATGCCGCACGAGAAGGCAGAAAGAAAAGCCAGCCGGGCCAAGGCGCAAGCCAGCCGCGATCCGGCGGTCATGCGCAGGGCCGACGCGGCGCACTTTCCCGGATCCAGTGTTCATGCCTCGCTCGCCAGCGAGATCGGTCTGCGGATCGTGCGCGGCGATTATCCGCCCGGCAGCATCCTGCCCAACGAGGCCAAATGGGCCGAAACCTTCAATGTCAGCCGTTCGGCGGTGCGCGAGGCGATCAAGATGCTGATGGCCAAGAGCCTTTTGGCATCACGCCCCAAGATCGGCAGCTGGGTCGAGCCGAAGGAGCGCTGGAACCTGCTCGACCGCGACGTGCTCGCCTGGTACGCGACCGCGCCCGACCGCGAGGCCTTCCTGCGCACCGTGCAGGAGTTCCGCCATATCATCGAACCGGAAGCGTCGGCCTTTGCCGCCATGCGGCGCAGCGACGAGCAGATGGCCGAGATCAGCCTTGCCTGCCGCGAGATGGGCGAGGCGGCCAACCTGCCTGAACGCATCCGCGCCGACACACGCTTTCACCTCGCCATCCTGCGGGCCTCGGGCAATGACCTTCTGGTGCCGCTCGGCGTGCTGATCGAGTCCGCGCTCGACCATCTCTTCGTCTTCACCACGCGGCAGGTCGGCGACCAGCGGCGAGCGCAGAAACTGCATGAAGCGATCGAGAAGAACATCCGACTGCAACGGCCGGCGGCGGCCCGCAATGCCGTGCACAAACTGCTCGCAGACACCGATGAAGGGATTGGAAGCAGGCGGCGGTGAACCGTCCGGCCGTTTGAGCCTCAAATCGTCTGCTTCTTGCCATCCTTCGTTGGCATCAGGTCGACGCCGTTGATCTTGGCGATATGCGTCGCCAGCATAGGCACGAACTGTTCTGCCGGACCGGTGGCATGGGCGCCGGCGAAGGAATTCTTGGTGGCGTTGCCGAGCGGGTTGGCGATACCGGCCGCACCCGCCATGGACTCCAGGTACGTCAGGTCCTTGAAGGCGTTGGCGATGGTGAATTTGTGGGCGTCGCGGTCGCCTTCCAGCGTCCAGCGCATGAAGGTCTGGTAGAAGCCGCAATCCATTCGGCCGTTGCGGATGACGCTGTCGAAACGCGGCGGCGAGATGCCGACCTTTTCAGCCAGGGCCAATGCTTCGGAATAGATGGCGGCATAGCCCAGCGAGATGAAGTTGTTGAGCAGTTTCATGCGGTGGCCATCGCCGGTGTCGCCGATGTGGACGATACGGCCGGCCCAGGTTTCGATCACCGGTTTCACCCGGGCAAAGACGGCATCCGGCGCGCCGACCATGGCATCGAGCGTGCCTTCCCAGGCCTCCTTCGGGGTGCGGCTCAGCGGCGCATCGACATAGTCGATGCCAAGCGCGTTGAGTTCGGCCGCGAGCGCGACGGTCGAGACCGGGTCCGAGGTTGAACAGTCGACGACGACCGAACCTTTCTTCAAGCCTTCCTTGAGGCCACCGGGGCCGCGGATGATGGCTTCCACTTCGCGCGACCCGGTGACGCAGATGAAAACAATATCAGACGCCGCCGCGACATCGCGCGAGGTCGATGCTTCCCTGGCGCCTCGGCCAAGAAGGTCCTCCGCCGGCTTGCGGTTCTTGCGGCCAAGGAATGTCAGGGGATAGCCCTTGTCGACGATGTTCTTGGCAATGCCGTGCCCCATCAGGCCAAGGCCGATGAAGCCGATCGTCTCGCGCGCGGCGGAGGTGTTCATGTCGTCTGTCCTATCCCGGATTATCGATAATTGCGCCGCCGTTTTAGACCTATGTGGTTGCGGAATGCAATATTGTCTGACAATAGACGGGAATTCCAGAGCCTGTCATGGAGACCAGAATGACGAAGCGGATCATGTTCACCGGCGGCAGCGGCAAGGCTGGGCGCCATGTCGTGCAATATCTTGTCGAGCAGGGCTGCCAGGTGCTCAACATCGACACCAAGCCGCTCGACAATCCCAAGGTGCGCACGCTGATCACCGACATTACCGACAGCGGGCAGGTGTTCAACGCGCTGTCGAGCTATATGGGCCTGCACGAATTCGACCCGTCGCTGCGCCCGCAGCCGGTGGATGCGGTGGTGCATTTCGCCGCCATCCCGCGCATCATGATCACGCCCGACAACGAGGTGTTCCGGATCAATGCGATGGGCACCTATAACGTCATCGAGGCGGCGGTGAAGCTCGGCATCCGCAAGATCATCATCGCTTCCTCCGAGACAACCTATGGACTGGTGTTCGCCAACGAGCCGCGCGATCCCAAATATTTCCCGCTCGACGAGGAGTATGATGTCGATCCGATGGATAGCTACGCGCTGTCCAAGATCGTCAACGAGAAAACCGCGCGGGCTTTCGCGCAACGCAACGGCACCGACATCTATGCCTTGCGCATCGGCAATGTCATCGAGCCGCACGAATATTCGCTGTTTCCGAAGTGGTTCGCCGATCCCGGTTTTCGCAAGCGCATTGCCTGGAGCTATGTCGACGCGCGCGATCTCGGCCAGATCACGCTACGCGCCATCGAGAAGGACGGTCTCGGCTACCAGGTGTTCAACGCGGCCAATGACGATACCTCGTCCGACCTGCCGACGGCGGAACTCCTGAAGCGCTTCTATCCGGGCGTGCCGGTCAAGGCCGAACTTGGTGAATATGAGACGCTGCTGTCGAACCGCAAGGCGCGCGACATGCTGGGCTTCCGCCCGGAACACAGCTGGCGCAAATACGTCAAAACGGCCTGACCGAGCGAACAAGAGAGGCTGGGCTGTGCATAGCGGGGCGCTTTGCGGCCCAACCGTTCCGTGGTGCTTGACAGCTTCCGCAAACCAGCCTTTCTGAAGCGTATGCGGGACGCGAAGCCGAACAAGGAAAAATCGCCTGTTAAGGCGGATGCCGCCGAGCGCTCGACCGGTGTTCGCCGGCCCGACGCGGCGCGTATTCCCGGCGCCAGCGTGCACACGTCGCTGGCGAGCGAGATCGGTCTGCGGATCGTGCGCGGCGACTATCCGCCCGGCACCATCCTGCCCAACGAAGCCAAATGGTCGGAGACCTTCAGCGTCAGCCGCTCGGCGGTGCGTGAGGCAATCAAGATGCTGATGGCCAAGAGCCTGCTTGCATCACGGCCCAAGATCGGCAGTTGGGTGGAGCCGAAAGAACGCTGGAACCTGCTCGACCGCGATGTGCTCGCCTGGTACGCGACGTCGCCGGACCGCGAGGTGTTCCTGAAGACGGTGCAGGAGTTCCGCCACATCATCGAGCCGGAAGCGACCGCTTTCGCGGCGATGCGGCGGACCGACGAGCAGATGGCCGAGATCAGCCAGGCCTGCCGCGAGATGGGCGAGGCCGCCAGCCTGCAGGAGCGCACCCGCGCCGACACGCGCTTTCATCTCGCCATCCTGCGCGCCTCCGGCAACGATCTTCTGGTGCCGCTTGGCGTGCTGATCGAATCCGCGTTCGATCACCTGTTCACCTTCACCACCCGGGAAGTCGATGATCTCAACCATGCGCAAAAGCTGCATGAGGCGATCGAGAAGAACATCCGGCTGCAACGCCCGGACGCGGCGCGAGCCGCGGTTCGCAAGCTGCTGGCCAACACCGACCACGTGATCAAGTCGCGCTAGGGTGAATTGATGTCCAGGTGATGCCGGCCCGCGAACGGCAGTTTACGCTCCGCACCGGTTCTCGAGAACCACCATTCTCGGCTCGTCCTGAATCTCAACAAACCCCAGGCCGGAGCTACTCTTCCTTCTCGCGGCCGAAGGCCACGCGCAGTTCGTCCTTGGCGTGCTCGAGCACCTGTCTGCGCGCGGCGGGCAGGTTCTTGCCGGCGCGGTTGATGTAGAAATTCAGCATCGACATCGCTGACTGGAAGGGTTCGGCCTTGCGGCGGTGGCTGTGCTCGGCCGACCGCTTGAGCGAGGCGGCGATCTTTTTGGCGTCGTCGGATTCGAAGACGTGATCCTCAAGATCCATCGCGTCGCTGTGCTCGGTCACCTCGGCCGACCATTTCTTCTTGGCTGTGGTCATGGCTGGGACTCCTATGCGGGTTCGCTGATCGGAAAACTCCAGACATTGGCGTCGGTTCCCGCCTTCGTGCACGCTCTGGAGCCACGGATTTGCTGGCCGTGGCGCTGCTGTGGGCTGAGAATGTGCCGATAGTGGCCGAAACGGCAGCCGATTTCGAGACCGCCGACAGGAAACGCCTTTGACCCGAACCGACTTGAGCCGGCCCAGTCCCGGCATCGACAGTTCCTACGCGTGGATGCGGCTGGCCATCTCAATGCTGCTGGCGACGATCGGTGCGGTCGGCATGTGGGCGGTGGTCGTGGTGCTGCCTGCCGTGCAGGCCGAGTTCGGCGTCGACCGTGCCGCGGCATCGATGCCCTACACCGCGACCATGGTTGGCTTTGCCGCCGGCAATGTGCTGGTCGGCCGCGCCATCGATCGCATGGGCTATTGGATCCCGGCACTGTTCTCTTCCGTGGCGCTCTCCGCCGGCCTGCTGCTCGCCGCGCTTTCGACCTCGATCCTGCAATTCACCCTTGCCCAAGGGGTGCTGATCGGTGTCGGCACTTCGGTGATCTTCGGGCCGCTGATCGCCGACATCTCGCACTGGTTCAACCGGCGGCGCGGCGTCGCCGTGACAGCGGCCGCGGCCGGCAACTATCTCGCCGGCGCGCTCTGGCCCACCATCATGCCGACGCTGATCAAGGCGGAAGGCTGGCGCTTCACCTACGCGGCGATTGGTGTCTTCTGCCTGGTCACCATGGTGCCCCTGGTGCTGTTGCTGCGACGAGGTGCTCCTGACGCGGCCGCTGCTGGCTCGCCCGGGAGCCGGCCGGTGCAGCCGATTCCCATGTCGCCGGCGGCGCTGCAAATGCTGCTGGTCGTTGCCGGCCTCGGCTGTTGCGTGGCGATGTCGATGCCACAGGTGCACATCGTCGCCTATTGCATGGATCTTGGCTACGGCATGGCGCATGGCGCCGACATGTTGTCGATCATGATGGCGGCGGGCGTCGTCAGCCGGCTTGCCTCCGGCTTTATCGCCGATCGCATCGGCGGTGCGAAAACCTTGCTCATCGGTTCGGTGCTCCAGTGCCTGTCGCTGCTGTTTTACATTCCGTTCGACGGACTGGCCTCGCTCTACGTCGTGTCGCTGGTGTTCGGCCTGTCGCAAGGCGGCATCGTGCCTTGCTACGCGATCATCGTGCGCGAGTACCTGCCCGCCAAGGAGGCCGGCCAGCGTATCGGCATCGTCATGATGGCGACGATCTTCGGCATGGCGATCGGCGGCTGGATGTCGGGTTGGATCTACGACCTGACCGGTTCCTACGCCGCCGCCTTCCTCAACGGCATCGCGTGGAATCTGCTGAACATAGTGGCGATCGGGCTGTTCATGTGGAAGGCAAGGCACAGAGCCGTCATGGCAGCCTGACGCGAGGGGCGGGGCGCGGTTCTGAGCACCTCGGCTTGACAACGGGCAGGCACTGCGCGACCCCAGAGGCCGAAGGGTGCGGCAACAGGCCGGTGAGATGGCGACAGCTGGGATGATCATATTGCGGGCGCGCTTCGGCTGCCATGCGCACGAGCCGTGGCCTTGATCAAGCCGCGCTCGCGCCGGGGCGGCGGCCGCCCGACCATATCGGATGTCGCGCGCAAGGCCGGCGTCGGCGCCATCACAGTGTCGCGCGCGCTGCGTGAGCCGGAGCGTGTGAGCCTGGATTTGCGCCGTCAGATCCAGGCCGCCGTCGACGAGCTTGGCTATGTGCCGGACCCCAATGCGCGGGCTCTGGCCTCGGCGCGCGCCGAAGTGTTCGGCGTGCTGGTGCCCTCGCTCACCAACAACGTCTTCGCCGAGGTGGTGCGCGGCATCTATGACAGCCTGTCGGACAGCCCGTTCCGCATCCAGCTGGGGAACACGCATTATTCGGGACTGGAGGAAGAGCGGCTCTTGCAGGTGTTCGGCTCGCAGCGGCCGGCGGCGCTGATCGTGGCCGGCATCGACCAGACGCCAACCTCGCGAAAACTGCTGGAAAATGCCGGTTGCCCGGTGGTGCAAGTGATGGAGACCGGGCCGGATCCCGTCGACATGATGGTCGGCTTCTCGCATCTCGACGGCGGCAGGACGGCGACCGAGCACCTGATCGAGGTGGGATATCGCCGCATCGGCTTCATCGGTGCGCGCATGGATCCGCGCTCGCAGCGGCGCCTGGCTGGTTATCGCGCCGCGATGGAGAAAGCCGGCCTGTTCGACCCGCGCCTGATCACCACCACGCCGGTGCTGTCCAGCGTGTCGCTCGGCCGCGAAATGTTTCGCGATGCCCTTGCCAAGATGCCGACGCTCGACGGCGTGTTCTGCAACAATGACGATATCGCGCTCGGTGTGCTGTTCGAATGCCATCGCGCCGCGATCGATGTGCCGAAGACGATCGGCATCGTCGGCTTCAACGATCTCGATATGATGCAGGTGGCCTTTCCCTCGATCACCAGCATCCGCACCCATCGCTACGAAATCGGGCGGCGCGCGGTGGCCATGGCGCTGGCGGCGATCGCCGGCGACCGACCGGAGCAACGCATCGTTGACCTCGGCTTCGAGCTCAAGCGCCGCGAGAGCACGGCCCGCTGAACACACTTTCGGGAACGACCGCAAATGGCGCTTTACACAACGTCATGGTAGCGCTACCATTTTCACTGAACGGGCACCGCCAGCAAAGGTATTGCGCCTGTTTATTATACATAAGCAACAGTTCATGCTTGTTTATTATGTATAATATGATAGATTTTCCCCTGATCGATGGGGACGGCAAGGGGAGGGATCGCGGAGGTCTTCGGCACCTGGCAGGCGTGACTGGGCAAGGCGGAGGGGCCAGCCGGAAACGCGAAAATTCCATAAACTGAACCGACACTCAGAACTGCAATCGGGAGGATTATCGATGATCAAGTCACTTGTCGGTGGCGTTGTTGCCGCCAGCGCTTTCGTCATGCTCAACTCGGCCGCCATGGCCGCCGGCCCGGAAATCGTATCCGGTCCCGCCGCCCAGGCCGACTGCTTCGTGCCGTGGAGCGCGGACACGAAATTCTTCAAATATCCAAAGAAGGAAGGCCCGTTCCGCATCGCCTTCGCCAATGGCTATATCGCCAATACCTGGCGCATCCAGATGGTGCAGACGGCCAAGGCCTATGCGGCCCAGCCCGAGGTCAAGGCCAAGATCAAGGAATTCAAGGTCGTCTCGACCGGCGAGGACGTCCCGGCGCAGATCTCGGCGATCAACAATTTCATCGATTCCGGCTATGACGCCATCGTCACGGACGCGCAGAATCCGACCGCTTTCGGTCCGGTCATCAAGCGCGCCAAGGAAGCCGGCATCGTTCTGGTCGCCTTCGACAACATCCTCGACACCAAGGATGCCATCAACGTCAATGTCGACCAGAAGGGGCTTGGCGAATTGTGGGCCAAGTGGCTGGTCGAGAAGGTGCCTAATGGCGGCAAGATCCTCGAGGTGCGTGGTGTGGCCGGCACCTCCGTCGATACCGATCGCCACAATGGCATCCATGAAGTGCTCGACGCCTCCGGCAAGAAATGGGACGTCACCGAAGTCGCCGGCAAATGGGATGACGGCGTGGCGCAGAAGGTGACCGCCGACGCCATCGCCACCAACGGTCCGTTCGACGGCATCACCGGCCAGGGTGGCGATACCGGCATCGTCCAGGCGATGATCGATGCCAAGCATCCGTTCGTGCCGTTCGGCGGCGAAACCGAAAACGGCTTCCGCAAGTTCTGCGCGGCCCATTCCGCCGATGGCCTGAAATGCACCTCCGCTGGCTCCGGTCCGGCCCAGGTTGCCGTCGCCATCAAGACCGCGATCGCGGCACTCGAAGGCGAGGTGGTGCCGCAGGAAGTGAAGCTGCCGCTGGCTGTCGCCACGGATCCGGACATGAAGGAAGGCACCGATTACTTCCCGAAGGAATCCGACAATTTTTTCGTCGGCAATTCCTTCCCGACCTGCGGCATCAATTTCAGTGCCCAGGAAATCATGGGGCAGACCAAGGAAAACCAGTAATCGCTGGCCAATGCCTGGCGCCGCGGCTTGCTCCGTGGCGCCAGCCTGCAATCCCACAATGGCCCTGGAGGGTTGATGGACGGTGCGGCTCCTCTCTTTCGCATGGAAGGCATATCCAAGCGCTACGGCGGCGTGCGGGCGCTGGAAAAGGCCGAGCTTGCGGTCGAAGCCGGCAGCATCCACGCCATTCTCGGTGAAAACGGCGCCGGCAAATCGACGCTGATCAAGGTCATGGCCGGTGTCGTGGCGCCCGACGAGGGCCGCATGATGCTGGACGGCCGCGAAGTGACTTTCGCGTCGCCCGGTGCGGCGAACAAGGCCGGCATCGTCTGCATCTTCCAGGAACTGTCGCTGATCCCCGAGCTCAGCGTTGCCGACAACATCGTCATTTCCGACCCGCCCAAACGCTTCGGCATGATCGACCGCAAGGCGCAGCGCCGCATCGCGGAGGAAGCCCTTGCCCGCGCCGGCGCGGCCGACATCCATCCGCTGGCGCTGGTCAAGGACCTGCCGCTGTCGCGCCGGCAGATGGTCGAGATCGCCAAGGCGTTGGCCAGAAAACCGCGAATCCTGATCCTCGACGAGGCAACCTCGGCGCTGACGGCGGCGGATGTCTCGAAGATATTCGGCGTCTTGAAGCGGCTGCGCTCGGAAGGGTTGGCGCTGCTCTACATCTCGCACCGCATGAACGAGATCGCCGAACTTGCCGATCAGTGCACGGTGTTCCGCAACGGCCGCAACGTCGCCAGCTACAAGGCCGGCTCGAAGAGCGACAATGAGGTGGTCGAACTGATGATCGGCCGCGAATACAGCCACATCTTTCCGCCCAAACCGGCGGCTGCACCGGCCAGCGCCGCCCCCAGGCTCGAAGCGCGCAAGCTCTCCTGGGCCGACCGGCTGCACGACATCTCGCTGACCGTCAGGGCGGGCGAGGTCGTCGGCCTCGGCGGTCTTGACGGCCAGGGCCAGCGCGAATTGCTGCTTGCCTTCTTCGGGGTGCTGCGCGGCCTTGCCGGCGAGGTGCTGATCGACGGCAAGCCGGTGGCCATCAGCAGTCCCGCCGTGGCCCGCCAGGACGGCATCGGCATGGCGCTCATTCCGGAGGACCGCAAGACGGAAGGCTTGATGCTGCCGATGACGGTGCGCGAGAACCTGTCCTTTGCCGCGCTCGACCGGCTGTCCAGGAGCGGCATCATCGATCGCGCCGCCGAGCAGCGGCTGATCGACGATATGGTTGGCCTGCTCGCCATCAAGACGGCGGGTCTCGACATTCCGGTCGGCGCGCTGTCGGGTGGCAACCAGCAGAAGGTGGTCATCGCCAAATGGCTGATGCGCCAGCCGCGCATCATCCTGCTCAACGATCCGACGCGCGGCATCGATGTCGGCACCAAGCAGGAGATCTACCAGCTGATGCGCAAGCTGGCGGATGCGGGTGCGGCGATCCTGTTCTATTCGACCGATTATGACGAGCTGATCGGCTGCTGTGACCGTGTGCTGGTGCTTTACGATGGCGCGGTCAAGCGCGAACTGGTCGGCGCCGAGATCACCGAGCGGGCGCTGATATCGAGCGCGCTCAACATCCATGGCGAGGAGAGCCCGGTGGGCCTGGGAGCAAGCGTGTGAAAGATTGGCGCTACTGGCTGGCCGAGCAGCGCGGAACGCTGCTGGCGCTAGGCATCTTCATCGTCATGTTCGTCATCTACACCTCGAACCATCCGGCCGGATTTACCGCCAATGTGGTGCAGACGGCGGCCAACAAGGGCGTGCTGCTCGCCTTCGTCGCCATGGCGCAGACGCTGGTGGTGATCACCGCCGGCATCGACCTGTCCGTCGGCATGATCTTCCTGCTCACCAACTGCCTGGCTTCCTGGCTGGTGGTGGGCACGCCGGCGCAGACGGCGCTCGGCGTCATCGCCGTGCTGGCGGTCGGCCTTCTGTGCGGCGCCATCAACGGCGCCATCGTCATCTATGGACGACTGCAGCCGATCGTCGCCACCATCGCCACCGGCGCCGTCTATTACGGTATCGGCCTTTTGCTGCGGCCATTCCCGGGCGGCTCGGTCAATGAGGATCTTGCCGATGCGCTGACCGGCCGCGTGTTCGGCGTGGTGCCGGCGAGCCTCGTCGTGCTGCTCGCCATCGTGCTGGTGGTCTGGGTGCCGTTCAGCCGCTCGGTGCTTGGCCGGGCGGCTTACGCGGCGGGATCGTCGGAGACGGCGGCCTACATGTCGGGCGTGCCGATCCGGCGCGGCAAGTTCGCCGCCTACACGCTGGCCGGCCTGCTGGCATCGATCGGCGGTCTGTTCCTGACCTTCTTCACCTATACGGGCGAAGCGGCCTATGCCAGCGGCAACTCCTACACGCTGTTCTCGATCGCCGCCGTGGTGCTCGGCGGCGTCTCGCTGTTCGGCGGCAAGGGCAGCGCCATTGGCGCCATCTTCGGCGCGCTCGCTTTCCGCACCATTGGCGATCTGTTGTTCGTGTTCGATTTCGATCCGCTCTGGCAGCCTTTGTTCCAGGGCGTTATCCTGCTGGTCGCCGTCAGCCTCGGCGCCTTCGCCCTGTTTCGGGTCCGCAACCGGCTGGAGTGGTTCCTGTGAGCGAAACGACGCTTGGCGGCATTGCCGGCCGCATGCCGAAATTCATCCGCCGCGCCGATCCGGCGGTGCTGACGGCTTTTGCCTGCATCGTGGTGCTGCTGTTGCTGGGCAGCCTCTATTCGCGCAGCTTCCTGTCGCCTGAATATCTGCTGCAGCAGCTCAAGGTGGCCTCATTCCTCGGTGTCATCGCCACCGGCATGATGCTGGTCATCCTGCTGGGCCAGATCGACCTGTCGGTGCCCTGGGCGGTGGCGGCGGGCGCTATGATGGCATGCGCGGCGGCGGCCTACGGTCCGGTCGGCGTCGCGCTGGCCATCCCGTTCGGCATCTTCTGCGGCGTGCTGATCGGCGTCGTCAACGGCATCGGCGTTGCCTATCTGCGCATCCCCTCGATGATCATCACACTTGCCACCAACGCCGTCGCGCAAGGGCTGATGGTGGTCTACACCGGGGGCTTCTCGCCGCAGGATTCGGCCACCGGCGCCATGCGTTACCTCGCCACCGGCTTCGCCATTCCGGGCGTCCCCAACGCGGTCATCATCTGGGCGTTGATCGGGGCCGCGATGGTGTTCGTGCTGACCCGCACCGGTTTCGGCCGCACCGTCTACGGCATCGGCAACCGCGAGCGCGCCGCCTATCTCTCGGGCATCGACACAAGGCGCGTGGTGATGATCGCCTTCGCCGTCTCCGGCGGGCTCTCCGCCTTCGGCGGCGTGCTTCTGGCCGGCTATGCCTCCAAGGCGGCGCAGTCGATGGGCGATGCCTATCTCTTGCCGTCGATCGCCGCGGTCGTGCTTGGCGGCACCTCGATCCTCGGCGGGCGCGGGTCCTATCTCGGCACCGTTGCCGGCGTCATCCTGATCACGCTCCTGCAATCCATCCTGTCGGTCATGCAGATGCCGGAGGCGGGGCGACAGATCATCTATGGCGTCGTTATCGTCGCCATGCTGTTGCTCTACGGCCGCGCGCCGGCAAGCCGCTAGAGCCGGATGATTTCAGGTCGAATCGACCTGAAATCTGAATCCGCCTCTAAATCAAGGAGATAGAGCATGATGTCGTCCGAAAGCCGCTTCACACTTTTCGGCATCATGCTCTAGCCGTGGACGAAGAAGCAGCGCAGGCGCCGACGCGCCCCCCCGGCTCAGTGCCTCCGGCCATCGTGGTGATGGGCGTCGCCGGCTGCGGCAAGTCGGCCGTCGGCACCGCGCTGGCGGCCGCGCTGGGCGCCATCTTCATCGAGGGCGACAGGCTGCACCCGCCCGAGAATGTCGCCCGCATGGCAAGCGGCGAGCCGCTCACCGATCAGCTGCGCGAAGGCTGGCTCGATGCGATCGGCGAACACATCGCGGCATCGGTCGGCAAAGGGCAAGGCGTGGTCGCGGCCTGCTCGGCGCTGAAGCGCGGCTATCGCGAACGTCTGCGCGGCTTTTGCCTTGATATCACCTTCCTCTACCTGGAGATCGACCCGGCGACGGCGAGCGAGCGGGTCGCCAGCCGGAAGGGGCATTTCATGCCGGCCAGCCTGGTCGACAGCCAGTTCGCCATACTGGAGCCGCCGAGGAGGGATGAGCGGGCACTGACGATCGACGCGACGAAACCCGTCGCTGATGTGATTGCCGACGCGATCCGGCTGCTGGCCAAATCATGAGCCGGTATCGTCGGTTGTCATGGCATCGTCCGGGGCTTCCGTCAGCCTTCGGCTGCTGGACCAGATCAGCATCTGTTCGGGAAACTGTTTCAGCGCTTCGAGCAGCCGGTCGCGCTTGAGCAGGATATAGCGTGCCTGTCGCACCATGTCCTTGGTTCCGTCCCGTCCCATTTCCGCTTCAGGCGGCAGCAGCTCCGGGCTGATGACGGCCCGGTATTCACGGAAGGGAATGGTCTCGAAGGTCGACATTGCAAACAGCGCCGCCTTGCCCCTTGCGGCGAAATTCGCCGGTGCGGAGGCAAGGTGTGTCCAGCCGCCTTCGCCGATCGCGACCTCGGTGAAGGTCGAGCCTGCATGGATGGTGTTGGTCATCAGCACCACGCCATTGCGCTTCAGGATCTTCTGGATGCGGATGGTGACCTGATAGGCATCGTCGCGCTCAAAGACGATACGGCTCTTGAGGTAGCGGTTCTCGACCTTGACCATCGGCGGGTTCAGGAAACGCAGACCGAACATCGATTCCGAGACACCGTGTGAATTGACGCTCACCTGATGCGCCTCGATGCCCGCCTCGTGCAAGGCGCGCTTGCCGAAGATGGTCTGGGAGGTGAACTGATCGCACCAGATGATGGCGCCGTGGCCGCGCCGCAGTCCCGCCTGCAGTCCTTCCTGTCCCTCCAGCCGGACAATCGGGGACCACCGGAAACCGGCGAGGTGCGCTGCAAACTGCAGCCGGCGGCGGTGGCGCGCCGCGAGCAATGCCTCGAACAGCTTGCGTGCGTCGACGCCGCCGCCCAGCACCGCGCGCGTCGCGGCGGCATAGCCTGGAAATTGCTTGCGCATATGGCGTTTCAGGCGAAGCCTGGACATCCGATCGCAAACCGATGCCCACCAGCGCACCGGCACTGAAGCCGCGACCATGATATAGAAGGCGGCCAGGAGGGTTTCGCGCAGGTCCTGGTTCGAGAACCGGCGCACCTTGCCGGGGCGGACGATCCTGCGGCTGAAGAAGCGCACGTCCTCAGCCCTTTCCGGCACAAGGACATCGGCGATGATTTCAGTCTGGAACCTGGCCGTGGGCGTCGGTCCGCGGGCAGCCTTTCGGGATTTCGCGAACGTCGACAGCCTCATTCAGGGGGCGTCCATCTGTTCCTGTTGCAAGACCGCTTTAATGCGCCTGCGCCCATCGCGCAATCTCACGGGATGAACGGTGTTCGCCAGCCGTCGATCTAGATCTGCGAGGACAGTTCGACCGGGAAATCGTCGTTATCGGCATCGCGCATGGCGGCGAGGCTTCTGTTGTCGAGCACCTCGGCGATCGCCTGCCGCACTTCCAGCATCATGTGCCGGACCTGGCAGGTCGCTTCGTCGCAATCCTCGCAGCGCTGGTACTGTGTGCGGCTGGCGCAGGGAATGGGCGCCAGCGGCCCGTCGAGCACGCGCACGACGTGGCCGATCTTGATCTCCGAGGCCGGGCGGGCGAGGCGATAGCCGCCTTCCTTGCCCTTGCGGCTCTGGACGAAGCCCGCATTGCGCAATTCGCCCAGGATGGCATCCAGGAATTTCTTCGGGATGTTGTTGGCGACGGCGATGTCGTTGACGAAGGCCAATTGCCCAATCGGGAGACTGGAAAGATGCACGAGGGCCTTGAGGCCGTATTTGCCTTTTTTTGTCAGCATGCCCGAGTCAACCCGTTGAAACCCCAACCACCCCGCATCTGGCGGCTGTTTGTGTGCAAATAATGACGGTTTTGCCGCGCAATGGTATTTTGCGAAAGCGAGACGCCAAATGGCACGTTAGGCACAAACGCGTTGATTCTTTGTAACGTTTCGCAGGGATGGCGCTGTATTCGCCATGGCTGAAGGCAAAAACGAAGAAAGCCGGCTCATTGCCGGCTTTGCTTATCTGCTCAATATGTGCCGTGAGCCTTCAGCGGCTGCCATAGGCCTGATCGAGCAGGCCGCCGGCGGCGAAATGCTCTTTCTGGATCTTGTCCCAGCCGCCGAAGACGTCTTCCACGGTCAGCAGGCGTACCTCAGGGAAGTCAGCCTTGTATTTGGCTGCGACGGCTGCGTCACGCACGCGGTTGCCGTTCTGTGCGAGGATGTCCTGGCCTTCGGGTGTGTAGAGGAAGTCGAGATAGGTCTTGGCCAGGTCGCGCGTGCCGTGCTCGTCGGCGACCTTGTCGACGATCGCCACCGGGAATTCGGCGAGCAGGCTGACCGAAGGCGTGACCTGCTCGAACTTGTCGTCGCCATACTCCTTGCGGATGCCGCGCGTCTCGGATTCGAAGGTGATCAGCACGTCGCCGATTTCGCGCTGCACGAAAGTGGTGGTCGCGGCGCGGCCGCCCGTGTCGAAGATCGGAACATTGTTGAACAGCTTGGTGATGAACTCCTTCACCTTGGCATCGTCGCCCTTGAAGGCTTCCTTGGCGTAGGCCGTGGCCGCCAGATAGGTGTAGCGCGCATTGCCCGAGGTCTTCGGGTTGGGGAAGATCACCTGGACGTCGTCGCGCACCAGATCGTTCCAGTCCTTGATATGCTTGGGGTTGCCCGCTCGGACAAGGAACGAGGGCAGCGAATAGAACGGCGAGGCGTTGTCGGGAAAGTCCTTCTGCCAGTCGGCGGATACGAACCCTTTCTTGGCCAGGAAATCGATGTCGGTGACCTGGTTGAAGGTGACGACATCGGCGCCAAGGCCTTCGGCGATCGCGCGCGCCTGCGCCGAGGTGCCGGCATGCGACTGGTCGACGGTCACGCCCGGATGCCCTGATATGAAGGCCTTGTTGACCTGAACGAACAGTTCGCGGCCAACGTCATAGGAGGCGTTGAGCAGCTTGTCGGCCGACCAGGCTTGGGAGGATGCGAGGAACAGGCCGGCGACGGTGGCAACGCCGAGGAAAAATCGCTTCATGAAAAAGGCTCCGGATGCAATGCGTAACTGCTGGACGATAGCCTTGGCGCAGGGGTGGGGCGAGGCATGCATAACGGTTCCGCGACCTTGCCGCGAGAAAAGATGTGGCCAACACAATGGGTCCTTAGAATTCTGTTCCAGATGACACTTCGGCCTGCGTTTTTGTTCCTTGTCCAAGGCTGTCGTTTGGCATATACATATGGCATATACAAACGGAAGCAACCATGCCCCAACACCGTCATTCAACAACGCCGCCACCGAAGGAGGCGAAGCTGTTCCGCAACAATCGCAGCCAGGCGGTGCGCATTCCTGTCGAGTTCGAGCTTCCCGGCGAGAAGGTTCTGATCAGCCGCGAAGGCGACCGCCTTGTCATCGAGCCGCTCCGCAAACCCGGCCTTACCGCGCTGCTCGCCCAATGGGCGAAAGAGCCACCGCTTGGTCCTGAGGACGACTTTCCCGAGATCAAGGATGCGCCCGTTGAAGCTGAGGACATTCTTTGATGCGGTTCATGCTGGATACGAACATTATCAGCGACATGATCCGCAACCCGGCCGGCAAGGCCGCCAGTGCAATGGTGCGCGAAGGAGACGCGGCTGTTTGCACCAGCATCGTCGTCGCCTCTGAATTGCGATATGGCTGCGCCAGGAAGGGGTCGGCCAAGCTCCTCAAGAAGGTCGAGGACCTGCTGGCCGAGATCCCTGTCTTGCCACTCGACGTGCCCGTGGATGCCGAGTACGGCGCACTTCGCGCCGAGTTGGAGTCCGTTGGCCAACCCATTGGCCACAATGACCTTTTTATTGCCGCTCACGCCTGTGTATTGGGTACCACGCTGGTGACGGCCAATATTGGGGAGTTCACCCGGATAGGGAAGCTGAAGGTCGAGAACTGGCTGGAATAGCGCCTGACCCGAAGATCAGACTACCGGAAATAGCTTCCAACGCCCGGGACGGAACGCCACCCGGCTTTTCTGTGCCGCTGGATGATCGACGGGCAGTTCGATCTCGACCCGCTGGCGATCGCCGCCGATCTCGAGCTCCACCCGGCGCGTGCCCGCGACGCGGCGGCTGGCGGCGACCGTGCCGGCGATGCAGCCGCTGCAGCCATCCAGCAATTCGACATCGTGCGGGCGGAAGTAGAGCGTCGCCTCGCCCTCGGGCGCGTGCGGCGCCGAGAGCCCGATCGGACGGTCGGTGAGCCAGATCTCGCCGTTCTCGACCTTGACGGGAAGCGAGCTCGATTCGCCGATGAAGCCATAGACGAAGGGCGAGTTCGGGGTGTCGTAGATGTCGTCGGCGGTGCCGACCTGTTCGATGCGGCCCTGGCTCATCACCACGACGCGGTCGGCGAGTTCCAGCGCTTCTTCCTGGTCGTGGGTGACGAAGACGGTGGTGTGGCCGGTGCGGTCATGGATCTCTCGCAGCCAGCGGCGCAGTTCCCGGCGCACCTGCGCGTCAAGCGCGCCGAACGGCTCGTCGAGCAGCAGCACCTTGGGTTCGATCGCCATGGCGCGGGCCAGCGCGACACGCTGGCGCTGGCCGCCAGACAACTGCGCCGGATAGCGCTTCTCCAGCCCTGAAAGCTGGACGAGGTCGAGAAGCTCGGAGGCGCGGCGGCGGATTTCCTGTGCCGGCGGCCGCGAAGGCCCATGCCGGACCTTCAGGCCGAAGCCGATATTGTCAGCCACGGTCATGTGCCGGAACAGTGCATAATGCTGGAACACGAAGCCGACATTGCGCTCCTGGATCGACTTCTGCGAAGCGTCCTCGTCGCCGAAGAAGATTTTTCCACGGGTCGGCCGCTCCAGCCCGGCGATCAGCCTGAGCAGCGTCGTCTTGCCGGAGCCGGACGGCCCCAGCAATGCGATCAGTTCGCCCGACTTGATGTCGAGCGATACGTCGTGGAGCGCCGGAAACCGCTCGAACTCCTTGCGCACGTTGGCAACGCGAACTTCCATACAAATCCCTCTGTCAGTGTCCGCGCGTCGCGGCGAGTTCGGCGCCGTAGCGCATCTCGAGCAGTGTTTTCAAGACCAGCGTGACGAGCGCCAGCCCGGCAAGCAGTGAGGCGACGGCAAAGGCGCCGACCGCGTTGTACTCGTTGTAAAGAATTTCGACATGCAGCGGCATGGTGTTGGTCAGGCCGCGTATATGGCCCGACACCACCGACACCGCGCCGAATTCGCCCATGGCGCGGGCGTTGCACAGGAGCACGCCATAGAGCAGGCCCCATTTGACATTGGGCAGCGTCACATACCAGAAGGTCTGCCAGCCATTGGCGCCGAGCGAAAGGGCTGCCTCCTCATCGCCATTGCCCTGTTCCTGCATCAGCGGGATCAGTTCGCGGGCGACGAAGGGGAATGTGACGAAGACGGTGGCCAGCACAATACCTGGCACGGCGAACAGGATTTGGATGCCATGTCCCTTCAGCCAATCTCCGAGCAACCCTTGAGCGCCGAACAAAAGCACATAGACCAGGCCGGAGATGACCGGCGAGACTGAGAAGGGCAGGTCGATCAGCGTGGTCAGGAACGCCTTGCCCTTGAATTCGAACTTGGCGATGGCCCAGGCGGCGGAGATGCCGAAGACGACATTGAGCGGCACCGAGATTGCCGCGACGAGCAGCGTCAGGCGGATGGCCGAGCGTGCGTCCGGCTCGCCCAGCGCTTGCGTATAGGCGCCGACGCCTTTCGCCAGCGCTTCGTGGAAGACGATGATCAGCGGCAAGAGCAGAAAGACGCCGAGGAAGACGAAGGCGATGGCCATCAGCACGGCTTGTGCCGGACGGCTTTCGGTCACCGCCGCCGAGCGGCTCTCATGATACGGTTCGTAGGATTTGATTTCGGGATCAGCCATAGCGCTTGCGGCTCCATGTCTGCACGAGATTGACGACCAGAAGCATGACGAACGACAGAGCGAGCATGATCGCCGCGATCGCGGTCGCCGCCGGATAGTTGTACTCCTCCAGCCGGATGACGATCAAAAGCGGCGCGATCTCGGACTTGTAGGGCAAATTGCCCGCGATGAAGATGACCGAGCCGTATTCGCCGACGCCGCGCGCGAACGCCAGCGAAAAGCCGGTGATGATGGCCGGCGCCAGGCCCGGGAACAGCACACGGGTGATGATCTGGAAGCGGCTGGCGCCAAGAGTGGCGGCGGCTTCCTCCACCTCCTTGTCGATCTCCTCCATGATCGGCTGCACGGTGCGTACGACGAAGGGCAGGCCGATGAAGACCAGTGCGACGACGATGCCGAGCGGCGTGTAGGCGACCTTGATGCCGAGCGGCATCAGCAATTTGCCGATCCAGCCGTTCGGCGCGTAGAGCGTGGTCAGCGCGATACCGGCGACCGCGGTCGGCAGCGCGAAGGGCAGGTCGACCATTGCGTCGACGATGCGGCGGCCGGGAAAGCGGTAGCGCACCAGCACCCAGGCGACGAGCGTGCCGAAGACGACATTGACGGCAGCCGCGAGAAAGGCGGTGCCGAAGCTGATTTCCAGCGCATTGATGGTGCGGCGGTCGCTGGCGATCGCCCAGAATTCAGCCCAGCCGAGAGAGGCCGAGCGCCAGATCAGCCCGGATAGCGGAATGAGGATGATGAGGGTGAGGTAGGCAAGCGAGAAGCCGAGCGTCAATCCGAAACCCGGAATGACACTCGGCTGCTTGAACCGCCACCCCGCCTGCGCGGGAGCTGTCGTCATGAAATTCTGGATCGTCCCTTCTTATTCAACCGGACTTTGCTTGAAGCTAGCTTCCTCAGCACAACCGAACCTCACTGGGCCGGCTTGTAGATCTGGTCGAATATACCACCGTCGCCGAAATGATAAGGCTGCGCTTTCTTCCAGCCGCCGAAAAGCGGATCGTCGATCGAGATCAGCTTGATGTCGGGGGTCTTGGGCAGATCCGCTGGTGCGACGAGCTCGGGCTTGGCCGGACGATAGTGGTTCTTGGCGATGATCGTCTGGCCTTCCTTGGAATAGAGCCAGCCGAGATAGGCCTCGGCCACCTTGCGCGTGCCCTTGGCATCGACGTTGGCGTCGACAATCGCCACCGGCGGCTCGGCCAGGATCGACGTCGGCGGATAGACTATCTCGAAATTGTCGGCGCCGAATTCGTCGAGCGCCAGATAGGCATCGTTTTCCCAGCCGATCAGCACGTCGCCGATGCCCTTTTGCGCGAAGGTGACGGTCGAGCCGCGCGCACCGGTGTCGAGAACCGGGGCATTGGCGTAAAGCTTGCCGACGAATTCCTTGGTCTTGGCCTCGTCGCCGCCGTCATGGGCATTGGCATAGGCCCAGGCGGCCAGATAGTTCCAGCGTGCGCCACCCGAGGTCTTGGGGTTGGGGGTGATCACCTGGGTGCCGTCCTTGACGAGGTCATTCCAGTCGTGAATCCCCTTGGGATTGCCCTTGCGAACCAGGAAGATGATGGTCGAGGTGTAAGGCGCTGAATTGTTTTCGAATTTCTTGCGCCAGTCGGGATTGATCTTCTTCGACTTCGAGACGATGGCGTTGATGTCGCCCTCGAGCGCCAGCGTGACCACGTCGGCGTCGAGGCCGTCGATCACGGCGCGGGCCTGGGCACCCGATCCGCCATGCGACTGCTGGATCGTCACCGTCTCGCCGGTCTCGGCTTTCCAATGGGCGACGAAAGCCTCGTCATAGGCCTTGTAGAGCTCGCGTGTCGGATCATAGGACACGTTGAGGATGGTGGTGTCGGCGAACGCGAAACCGAGCGTGCCGAACTGGACAGATGTGGCGACCAGTGCGCCGAGCAGTTTCCTGAAATGAGGTTTGGTCATTTCCGCCTCCGTTGAACCGCGCCAAATCTAGCGAATTGATAGAAATTAGATGCATCGAATGTTGCCTTTTTTGCCCTCCTGAAGAAAATCTTCGACGATCTTCCGCCACATCGGGAAATATCTTCCTCGCCGACGCACTACGCGGACTAGAGGGTCCTATCTAGAGATGCGCCATGCCGCGGCAAGGCCGTTTGGGCTTGGTCCGGCAATTACTCGGCGCTCACCGGGAAATCGAAGCGCTGCTTTGGAAAGGGCTCGTGCCCGAGCGTAAAATGCCACCATTCGCGGGCGTAGTTCTTGAAGCCGCCGGCAAGCATGGCCTCGACAAGCCGCTTGCGGTTTGCTGTCACTTGACTGCCGAGCGGTCTGTGCGCTGTCTCGCTCATCGGGTCGAAACAGTCGAAACCGGTGCCGAAGTCGAGTGTATCGGCATCGATGGCGCCACAGGCAGGTTTGGAGACGGATGGACCGTCGACCCGCGCAATCGCGACATCGACGGTCGAACCGCGCGAATGGGTTGACAGTTCACCGACATACCCCTTGGCGATGAGATCGCCACGCCGGACCCTGGGATACCATTGCGGGTCGGGTGGACCGCCCGCTCGCGTCCATTCGCCCATGTCGGCGACAGCGCGGGCAGGGCGGTAGCAGTCGAACACGACCAGCGTCAGGCCTTTCGCGGCGATCGCCTGCTGGACGCCGGCAAGAGCTTGCGCCGCCTGCCGGGTGAGAATGCAGATCGGTGCGTCGTAGCCATTCACCTTGCGGTGCAGGAAATCGTCCGGTCCGGCGTAACGAATGTCCTGGCGGATGGAGGGATCGATATCGGCGAGCCGAACGAAGCCGGTTGGGAGGGGGTCGGCATGTGCCGGCAGAACGGGAGCGACCGTCAGCGCGTAAAAGCCAACGCGCAGAATCGCCTGGTGCACTCTATTCAACGAACACTTTCACGCTGGCCGCTCGCCCGGCCGCGTCGATCACCGTCAACGTCGAATAGCCCGCGCCATCGGGCAGCCAGGTCGCGGTGCGGCGTCGATCGATGCCAGTGAGCGGCTTGCCGTTGGCCAGCCAGCGAAACGGCGCGCGGCCGCCTTGCAGTTTCAGCACCAGCGGCGAGGCATCGGGCGAATTCGTGGCGAGATCGACACGGGCGCCGTCCGGCGGGAAGATGATGGTTGGGGCGGGCTCGGTCGGTGTCGCCTGCACCAGCCCGTCGGCACCGGCGCCGAAGCGGGCGAGTGTCACCGGCAGATCCTCGCGCTTGGGGGTGAAGGCGCCAGGCGGCTTGCCCGGCAGCGGCACGGTGGCGAGGCCGGAGCGGACAAAGCCCTCGAACAGGATCGGGGCCGCCGAGACATAGCCGGAGAGGCCCGGCACGGCGCTGGCATCGGGACGGCCAACCCAGACGCCCAGCACATAGCGGCCGTCGAAGCCGACCGACCATGCGTCGCGGTAGCCGTAGGACGTGCCGGTCTTGTAGGCGATGCCGCGCTGCAGGGCGCCTTCCGGCGGTTTCACGCCCGACAATATGTCGATGATCTGCCAGTTGGCCTGGTCGTTGAGGATGGTGGCGGTGGTGCGTTCGGCATTGGCGGGCTCGGTGCCGTCATGCAGCGTGTGCGTCTTGCCGCCATTGGCGAGGCCCGTATAGAGTTGCACGAGATCGCGCAGCGTGACGCCAACGCCGCCAAGGCCGATGGCCAGGCCGGGCGCCTCGTTGACCGGCAGGATCGGATTGACGCCGGCCTGGCGGAAGCGCGCTGTGAGCCGCGCCGGGCCGACCGCGTCGAGCACGCGGATCGCCGGCACGTTGAGCGACAGTTGCAGCGCCTGGCGGACGCTGACATCGCCCTGGTAGCCCATGTCGAAGTTCTTGGGCCTGTAGCCGCCGAAATCGACCGGGCTGTCCTCGATCAGCGTTTCCTGCGCCACCAGTCCCTGCTCGAAGGCGAGGCCATAGATGAACGGCTTCAGCGTGGAGCCGGGCGAACGCACGATCTTGGTCATGTCGATCCAGCCGGAGCGGCTGGAATCGAAGAAATTGGCCGAGCCGACTTCGCCAAGGATGTCGCCGGTTCGGGAATCGGCCAGCACCATGGCGACGGAGAGGCGCGGCCCGAGCTTGGTGGCGGCGTCGCGCGCCACCTGCTCCAATCCTTGCTGGACGCTTTTGCGGATCGTCAGCTTGAGCGGCTGGCCGGGAACGGCCCTGGGCAGCATCGCATAGGCGGCGTGCGGGGCAAGTGCCGGCAGAGTGCGGCGCAGGCCAGACACGTCGTCGAGGGCGGCGCGTGCCGCCTCGCGTTCGCCGATCAGGCCCGAGGACACCATGCGGGTCAGCACCCGGTCGCGGGCGGCGTGGGCGATTTCGAGATTGCGGTCGGGCCGGCGCTTTTCCGGCAATTGGGGCAGCGCCACGAGCAAGGCGGCTTCGGAGACGGTGAGCCGCTTCGGCTCCTTGCCGAAATAGGCGAGCGAAGCGGCGCGCACGCCTTCCAGGTTGCCGCCATAGGGCGCCAGTGTCAGATAACGTTCGAGGATCTCGCGCTTGGACAGCCGCCGCTCGATCTGGATGGCGCGCAGCATCTGCTTGACCTTGGAGCCGAGGGTGCGGCTTTCGCGCGGCTCGATCAGGCGCGCAAGCTGCATCGAGAGCGTCGAGCCGCCGGAGACGATGTGGCCGCTGGTTGCGAACTGGCCGGCGGCTCGGCAAAGCGCCAGCACGTCGACACCCTCATGGTCCCAGAAGCGCTTGTCCTCATAGGTGACCAGCATGTCGACGAACTGCTTGTCGACCTGGTCGAGATGGGTTTCGAGCCGCCAGTAGCCGTCCGGCGTGGCGAAGGCGCGCAACAGCTGGCCATCGCGGTCCTGGACTTCCGTCGAGACGGTGAGCTCCGCCGGCAAGGGGGGAGGGAAGGCGCGGTCGAGTTCCCAAAGGGTAGCGGCGGAGACCGCGAGAATGCCGGCGCAGGAAGCTAGCGTTATGGCGGCGCGGCGAAGAAGTTTTCTTGAAAGCATGGCGCTGGCCCTCATTGCCCTGCCGGGCATTTCCCCCCGTATAGAGACGGGGAGAAATGGGCCTTCACTGAAGCTTTCGCCAATTTCCAAAGTTGCAGAATTGGTGCCGACGATCGGCACAGTCCCCTTCTCCCCGTCACTATACGGGGAGAAGGTGCCGGCAGGCGGATGAGGGACAGTTCCATCGGCGTGTTCATCTTCGCCAAGGCACCTTACGGCGCCTTGATCTCCATCATGCCGGTGGCGGTCCGGGCCGAGAATTGCGGCCGGTACATGTCTTCCACCGTTGCCGCCGGATGGGCATAGGTGCCCGGCGTCACGGCGCGCACGACATAGGCGAGCGTCAGATTGTGGTCGTGCTCGCCATCGGCCGGGTTGAACGCCGCGACGAAACGGTCGTCGCGGAATTCGAGATGCGCGGCGTCGGTCTGTGCCAGCCAGGAGAAGTTCGTCAATTGCGCGCTGGAAACCAGGCCGGGATTGTCGATCTCGAAGCCGGCGGGCAGGAGGTCGGTGACCAGCAGGCGCGACGGCCAGCTGTTCTGTTCGGTGACCTTGAGCACGACGACATAGCGTTCGTTCTGGGTGGCCTCGGTGACATTGGCTTCGGTGCCATCGAGCTTGTAGTAGGTACGGCTGATGGTGAAGCCATCACCGCCGGCCGGCAGGGGCTGGATCGGCGACGCCACGGTGGTGACGACGGCCTGCAGCGGGGTCTTGCCGGTGTTGGCGATTTCGAGCGGGCTATCGACCAGCTCGGAGCCGTTGACCTGGTTGGAATAGCCGCCCGAATGCGGCGCGCCGTTGACGGTCAGAGTGATCGAATCATTGCCTTCCTTCAGCGCACGGGCCGCCAGCAGCATCCAGGAATCGTCCTGGGTGCTGGTCCAGCGCACTTCGGCGCGCTGCCTGGTCACCAGCTTGATCAGTTCAGGCACGACCGTCGAAACCGGCTTCGATTCCGCCGCCAGCGACAGCATCGCCGCGCCGTCACGCAGCGCCGAGCCGTAGTCGGAGCGGTACCAGTCATAGTCGGTCTGCGACTTGGCGAGCTGCAGCGCGGTCTTGAACGTCGCTTCCGAGCGCTGGGTGTCGCCGTAGAGCGCAAGGCTCGCCGCCAGCTGGGCAACGGCCATCGGGCTCGTGAAGGCTTCGAGCTGGGTGTCCGCGTAGTAGCGCAGATCGCCGATCGAGGCCTTCTTGTTGCGGGCCAGAACGTAAAGGGCGTAGGCGATCTCGCTGCCGCGGTCCTGTACGCTCTGGTCGTAGCCGAGCGAGTTCTGCAGATTGCTCAGCGCCTGGTTCATGGCCAGAGCCGGCACGTCGTATTTCTGCTCGCGCGCCCTGGTCAGGAACTCGCTGACATAGGCGTCGAGCCACAGATCGCCGGAGCCCGGGCCCCAGAGGCCGAAGCTGCCGCTCGAGGATTGATAGCTCAGCACCTTGTAGATGGCATCCTGGATACGGCCGTGCAGGTCAGGGTCGCTTTCCATGCCGATGCCCGAGGCCATCTCGTTGACATAGAGAAGCGGCATGGCGCGGCTGGTGGTCTGTTCGGCGCAGCCATAGGGATAGCGGTCGAGCGTCATCAGGAGCGAGGGCACGTCGAAGGCTGCCGCCTGCGAAACGCCGACGCTGACGGAGGCGCCTTCGAGCAGGCTTGCCGCAAGCAGCTCCTTGTCGACGCGCAGCGCGCCGCCATTGCCCTTGAGGTCGACCACAAGGCGCGTGGTGACCGGCAATTGCGCCGGACGTACCGGCACATAGAGCGTCTGCTCGACCTTGGTGCCGTCGGCATGCGCCAGCTTGATGGTAAGCGAGGCATTGCCCGCCGTCTTCGCGATCAGCGGCACGGTCAGCGTCTGGCGCTTGCCCTGGGCGAGCGTCAGTTTCTGGGGCAGGGGCTTGTCGCCCGTCGACAGGTCGCCGGTCGTGTCGATCGAGAAGGCATAGTCGCCGGCCGGGCCGTCGGTGTCGGCCACGTCAAGCCGCATGACGGCGTTGTCGCCAGGCGCCAGGAAGCGCGGCAGACCGGCGGTGATGACTACCGGATCGCGCACGATCACATCGGACTGGGCATGGCCGACCGCTTCCTTGGTCCAGGCGACGGCCATGACGCGCACGGTGCCGTTGAACTGCGGAATGTCGAAGTCGATCCGCGCCTTGCCGTCGGCGTCGAGTTCGACCGGGCCGGAGAAGAAGGCGACCAGCTTCTCGGTCGGCGGGCTGCCTTGCGCCTGCATGTTGGCGCCGTCACCGCCGGTCCTGAGCTTGCCGGTGGTGCCGAGCGACCCATCGATCAGGCGGCCATAGATGTCGCGGATCTCCATGCCCAGCATGCGCTGGCCGAAGAACCAGTTCTCAGGGTCCGGCGCCTTGTAGTTGGTCAGGTTGAGGATGCCGACATCGACGGCGGCAACCATGACGTAGGCGTTCGTGCCCGGCTGCACGCCGGCCACGGAAACCGGGATAGACAGCTGCTGGCGCGGCATCGTCTTGGCCGGCGGCGTCAAGGTGACCGCGAGCTTCTTCGAGCCCGGATCGACCGTCAGCCATTTCACGCCGATGGCGCGGGCCGGCATGCGCGTTTCCTGCGCATCGCCCGGCCGGAACAGGGTGGCCGTGACATAGGCGCCGGCACCCCAATCGTCGCCAACCGGAATATCGACGGTGCTGCCGCCGGCCGGCACGGTCGCCGTGATGGTCTTCAAGAGCTTGTCGGAACCGATATTGACCAGAAGTTCGCCGGCAAAATGCGGCGAGACTTTCAGCTTGGCCACTTCGCCCGCGGCATAGTTGTCCTTGTCGAGGGCGATCTCCAGTCCGTCAGGCGTTTCGGTGGTCGTCGAGGCGACATACCAGCCGGCGTCGAATTCATAGCTGGTCGCCGGCCCCTCGGGATCCGAGGTCTCGACCTCGAGCCGGTACTGGCCCCAGTCGACCGGCACGGAGACGGTGGCGTCGCCCTCGGCGTTGAGGTCGACCTGGCCATTGGCGATCGACTTGGTGAAGGTAACCGGCTCGTAGTTCCACGAATTGTTGGAGCGGTACCATTGGTAACTGCGTTCGACCTTGACCAGCGTCCACTGCGCGCCCTTCAGTGCCTCGCGCTTGCCATCGGGGTCAACGGCGATCAGGCTGAACTTGGCCGTGCCGCCCTGCGGCACTTCACCATCGGCGAAGTCCGGTCTAATGCCGATCATATGGCCTTGCGGGCGGATGCCGATGTTGAGCGAGCGTTCGATGGCGCGGCCACCGGTTTCGCGCATGCGCACCGTCACCTTGCCGTCGACCAGCTTGGTGGTCGAGGGCAATTGGTCAACGGAGATCGGGAAGGTCGCCTTGCCGTCATCGCCAACGACGGGCAGGTTGGTGAGCGGCGTTACCGTCGGCTCCGCCGACTGCTCGTCGGCGAGACCGAAGGAAAAGTTGGGGAAGCGGTCCCAGTCGCGCGCGGTCGACAGCGTCAGTTCGCCTTCAAGCGCCAGGCCCGCCGCCGGCGCGCCATAGAGGAAGCGGCCGTCAATGTTGATGTTGGCGGTTTCGCCGCGCTCGATCTCCTGCTTGTCGGCCTTCATGTCGAATTCGATGCGATCCGGCACGAAGTCCTCGACCAGGAACATCTGGCTGGCGACCGCCGGCTGCTTTGGGTCGGTGTAGATCGACACCGACCAGGTGCCGCGCATGGCATTGGGTTCAAGCGGCAGGTCGACGGCATGGCCGCCGGCCGAAGCGCCGTCGCTGACGATGCGGCGGTCCTCGACGCCGTCGGGGCGCGAGAAGATGAAGGTCAGCGGCAGGTTCTCAACCGCTTTGGCGGCGCCATCGCGGGCAAGGGCGGCGACATGGACATCCTCGCCGGCGCGGTAGATACCGCGTTCGGTCCAGGCATAGACGTCGAGCGCGCCGGGTGCGGCGCGTCCGGTGACGCCACGGTCGGAGAGGTCGAAGCCGGCCTTGGACATGTCGAGGAAGACGAAATCATTGTCGCCTTGCTTGGCCATCAGCACGGCCGGCACCATGCCGCCGTCGCCGCGTGTCAGGCCGGGGTTGAAGACGGCGTAGCCCTCGGCATCCGACGTCGCGGTGCCGAGAACCTCGTTGTTCCTGGCAACCAGCGTCAGTTCGGCGCCGGCGATCGGCTTGGCCGAGCCCAGCGAACGGGCAAAGACATTGAGCCCATCCTGGCCGGTATAGGTCGACAGGCCGATGTCGGAGACGACGAACCACTGGGTGGCCAGCGAATTGTAGCTGTCGCTCTTGTCGTTGACGGCCTGGGCGGTCAGCACATAGACGCCCGGCTTGCGCTGCGGCAGCGCTTCGTCGACCGGGAAGGAGGTGGTGACTTCCTTGTTGAGGTCGTTGACGATGTCGAGCTGGCCCTGCCAGACCGGCGCGCCCATCTGCTCGGAAATGTTGGAGATGTCATAGCCGTCGAGCTGGTGCAGGAACTGGTAGCCCGACAGAAGCTGCGCCAGCGAACGGTCGCCGATGCGGTAGAGCTTCATTTCGGCGGCGTTCATGTTGACGGTAACGACCGGAATGCCGCGGCGCGCGCCGGCCGGCAGCACGAAACTGTCACCGGTGAAGCGGGCGGACGGGGCGCGGTCCTGCACATAGATCGACAGCACCACGGGAGCGGCGGTCACTTCGCCGATCGCCGCCGGCAGGCCGGCGCGGAAGGTCACCTCGTAATGCTGGCCGTGTTCGAGCCCTTCGACGCAGATCTGCTTGTCCTTGGCCTCGACGCCCTTCGGCGGCGCGTTGTCGACGGTGACAAACTGCGCATAGTCGACGCCGGTCTTGACCAGATCCTCGGAGAATTGCGCGCAGATGCGCGGCGCGCTGGTGTCGGCATCGACGCTGTGGTCGATGACGCGGAAACCCTTGCGAGCCTTCAGATCGGCATAGTCGGCCTGGACGGCGGGGGACGTTACGAGCGCAAGGCTTGCCTCATAGGCCTGCAGGGCAGGCCGATAGAGATCGCGCTTGTCGAGGCCGGCGCCGAGCAGCGCCAGCACATCGGCGCGGGTCTTGGTGGTGCGCAAAAGCTTGTAGGCGTTGAAGGCGGCCGAAGTGGCGTTCATCGGCAAGGTAGACGCTTCGGAGGTGTTGGCGGCGGGCTGCACGGCCAGCGTTTCGCGCGCCAGATTGAGCCAGAGCTGGCCATCATCGGGCATTACCGAGACCGCGGCCTCGTATTTCTGCATGGCGGAACGATGGTCGCCGGTCAGCACGGCCTGCTCGGCCGCGTTGATCAGGGCCGCCATGCCTTCGGTCGGCTTGTCATAGGCCGGGCCAAGCAGCCTGTTGCGGTATTGCTGCGCCTGATCGGCCATCCAGTTGGGGAAGAAGGCGAGTTCCGGCGGCGCGCCGATATCCGGATCGCCGTCAATGTTGACGATCTTGCCGGCAACTGCTCCGTTGAAGGGCTTCAGCTGGTTGTAGTCGGATTTGAGGAAGCACCATTTGGCCTTGGTGTTGTAAGTGAAGGCGCGGCAGGCCGGGTCGCCAAGGCATGTTGTCTTGCACTGGTCGAGGGTGACATTCTGGTCGGATCGCAGATCGAAGCCGAAATAATCGGAATTGTCGGTCGTTGCGATTCGCCGGGCCTCGGCCGCTTGCGCGATGCCGTTCCAGGCCAAGGCATTGGCCCAGGCGAAGAAAAGAAGGATCAGAATCGACAGACCACGAGCCGTGCGCATTGCCATAACACCCTCCAGACAATTGCAGACGTCCGGGCATGTTCAAGCTTCAGTCGAGCTTGTCAACGCGCGGACGCGGCAGGTTCCGCCTGCCAACGGTTTATTTTCCGGCCAAGGACCGGTATGCGGACAGTAACCTCCATAGGGCGGGGGATCACGCTTTCTTGCGGAAACGCAGAAGGTGTGAATTCCAAGCCCGTCCTATTTCAGACAATTGGATTGTGGCCCCTTTACGTGCGCTTCAGAACTTCATTCCAATTTTAGTTTTGTAACCTAGGTTGTCTTAATGCCAGCGCATGAAAAGCAGATGTCAGGAGGGACCGCGCCAGGGCGCGTTCTTTCGCGCGCCCTGCTTTTGGCCATGATCTGCTCGACCGCGCTGGTCGCCGAATCAAGGTCCGCGGCTGCGTTCGAACTTTTCGGCATCAAGCTGTGGGGGTCGTCCAACGACGAGGACGCCGACATTGTCGACCCGCTGCGCTATGCCGTGACCATCACAGCGCCCGATGCGGACAAGGATCTTGTCAAGAAGCTCGAGAACGCCTCGGCGCTGAAGGGCGACGAGGACCGGCCGGTCTCCGGCTCGCTCGGGCTGATGGCGAAGGCGCGCAGCGACCGCGAACAGCTGGTTGCCGCGCTTTACGCCGATGCCCGCTACGAAGGCGTGGTCACCATCACCATCGACGGCAAGTCGCTCGACGAATTGCCGCCGGACGCCGAATTCAAGGGCCCGCAGCCGATTCCAGTGGCGATCAATATCGCGACCGGCCCCAAGTTCACCCTCGGCGATATCAGGCTGGAAGGGGACGCGGCAGGGCTGATGAGCGCCGACTACGGCCTGATATCGGGCGGCGACGCGGGATCGGGGGCGGTGCTCAAGGCCGAGGCGCTGATCGTGCGCACGTTGAAAGAACAGGGCCGGCCGCTCGCCAAGGTGACCGACCGGCAGATCGTCGCCGACCATGCCACCTCGACGCTCGACGTGACGCTGACGGTCGCGGCAGGCCCCGTCGCCGGCTACGGCGCGACAACGGTGGAAGGCACCGAGAAGGTCGACCGCGACTTCACCGAATACATGACCGGGCTGAAGCGTGGCCGGCAGTACTCGCCGCAGGAGATCAGCGATGCGCGTGACAGGCTGCTGGCGCTCGAGGTTTTCAACAGCGTGACCTTCAAGGAGGCCGACAAGCTCGATGCCGACGGCAACATTCCGATCGGCGTCCAGGTCAGCGAGCGCAAGCCGCGCTATTTCGGCCTGGGCGGCACCTTCTCGAACACGGAAGGCCTCGGCCTGGAAGGCTATTGGGGGCACCGCAACCTGTTTGGTCACGCGGAAAAGCTGCGCATCGATGGCGCCATCAGCGGTATCGGCAGCAACAATCTGTCCGATCTGAACTACAATGCCGGCATCATGTTCGAGAAACCCGGCGTGATCGGGCCGGCGTCGAAGTTCTTTGCCAGCGTGAAGACCGTACTCGAGCATCCCGACGCCTACGACCATTTCTCGGTCAAGGGCAGCACCGGCCTGTCCTATGAACTCGACAAGAAGCAGACCGTCTCGGCGGAGGTGGCGCTCGACTATTCCAGGATCACGGATGCGTTCGGCAAGCACACCTACCTGATCGCCAGCGTTCCGCTGCAATATGTCTATGACAACAGGGATAGCAGGCTGAACCCGACCAGGGGCTTCCGGGTTCTGGCCTATGCCGAGCCGAGCTACGACATTATGAGCGGGGCCGCCTTCCTCAAGCTGAAGGGGGAGGGGTCGGCCTATCAGTCGCTGGATACGGCCTCGAAGTTCGTACTGGCCGAGCGTGTCGCCGTCGGCTCGATCGTCGGCACGGGGCTTGAAAACGTTCCAGCCGACCGGCGCTTCTACTCCGGCGGCGGCGGCTCGGTGCGCGGCTATGCCTATCAGGGCATCGGCCCGAAAGACTTCACTGGCCAGCCGATCGGCGGCCTGTCCTTCTTCGAGACCTCGGTGGAGATGCGCATCGCCGTCACCGACACGATCGGCATCGTGCCGTTCGTCGATGCCGGCACGGTGTCGACCAAGTCAGTTCCCAACTTCTCCGACGTCAAGGTCGGCGCCGGCGTCGGCCTGCGCTATGTGACGCCATTCGGGCCGCTACGCATCGATGCCGCCGTGCCGCTCAACCGCGATCCCAGCGATCCGCATTTCGGCATCTATGCCGGCATCGGGCAGGCGTTTTGACATGAAGACGGTCTGGCGCATCCTTCGCATTGTTTTTTACACGCTGCTGATCGTGGTCGCGGGCGCGATCGGCGCTCTCGTCGTCCTGACCAAGACCGAGCACGGACGCGACAATCTCGCCGGTATCATTTCGCGGCTGGCCTCGAGCGACGACCGCAAGGTCACGGTCAGCGGCATCGACGGCATCTGGTCGGGCGCGCTCAGCGTCGACCATGTCGTGCTGGAAGACCGCAACGGTGCCTGGCTGGTGGCGCGCAAGGTCGCCGTCGACTGGTCGCCGCTGGCGCTGCTGTCGAAAAGCTTCAGTGCCGACCGCATCGCGGCAGAGCGCGTCGAACTGGCGCGCCTGCCGGTGGCCGGCACGCAACAGCCGGCGCCGAGCGGCGGCACGACGACATTGCCGGTTTCCATCGACATCAAGCAGATCGACCTGCCGGAAATCGCGCTTGGCCAGCAACTGGCCGGCAGCGGCATCGCCGAACTCGCCGCCAAGGGGATGCTCAAGGCCGATGCGGCGCCGCTGGCGGTCGAGACCACGCTCAACGTCACCCGCCATGACGGCAAGCAAGGCAGTGTCGATGCGAACATCCACTTCGCGCCAGCCGACAACAGGCTCGACCTCAAGCTCAAGGCTTCGGAGCCGGCAGGCGGTATTATCGCCAATCTGCTCAAGCTGCCCGATACGCCGCCGGTCGATATAACCGTCTCAGGCACGGGGCCGCTCGCCAACTGGAACGGCATTGCCACGTTCACGGTAGACGGCGAGATCGTCACTCAGCTGACGGGCCGCCACCAGTCGACCGACAAGGGCAGCCACGTCGAGGCGAAGGGTGACGGCGATTTTGCCCGCTTCCTGCCGGAGAATTTGAAGTCGCTGTTTGCCGGCAAGACCAGTTTCGATGTCGCGGGCACCGCGACATCGGCCGGCGGCATCAGTGTCGACCGCGCCAGCATCGAAAGCGATGCCATTCATGGCACAGCGACCGGCATCGCCGATCCGGCCGGTGCCAGCGACCTGTCTGTGGAAATTGCCGCCAAGGGCGCGCCTGTACAGATCACCGTGGGAAGTGCCGCGCAACCGATCACGCTGGCGATCAGGAACGCGACCGCGCGTGCGTTCGGCGACGGCAAGGCGCCGATCGTCGACATCGGTGCCTCGCTGGCTTCGGTGGTGGCGGGCGGCACGCAACTGAACGACCTTGCGGCGCAGATCCATTCCGACGGCTTCGACATCCAGAATCGCTCCGGGCCGGTCGCCGTCAAGCTGACGGCGGGCGGGTTGAAGACCGACGTGGCGACGCTGGCTCCGCTGGTCACCGGCAAGGTCGATGTCGATCTCGCCGGATCGCTGAGCAAGGATGCCATCATCATCGACCAGGGCACGCTGCGTTCCGATGCGCTCAATGCCTCCCTGACGATGACGGTGGCACTCGCGGACCTGTCGATGCAGCTCAAGATGAATGCCGATGCGGTGTCGACCGCCTTGCCGCCGCAGATCAGTTCGGTGCTCGGCGAGCGGGTGAAATTCTCGGCCGCCGCGACGCGCGATCCGCAAGGGGCCTTCGCCGCCAATTCGATCTCGTTGACCTCCGGGACGCTCAGCGCCAGCGGCACCGCCAGCGCGCAGGGTACCGACATCCAGGCCGACATCAAGGGCACGCTCGGCGACGTTTCGGTGCTGTCGCCGATGGTCGGCGTGCCGGTTGCCGGCGGCGTCGATTTCGCCCTGTCGGCCAGCGGTTCCAGGACGGCCCCGGATTTCACCGTCTCCGCCAATAGCGACAGCCTGACGGCCTCGGGCCGCACGGTGAAGGCGATCAAGCTGACGGCAAGCGGCAAGGCCGACATAGCGAGCCCTTCCGCCGATGTTTCGTTGACGGGCGCCGTCAACGATCAGCCGCTCGACGTCAAGGCGGTGCTGGTGACGAGCGAGGGCAAGCGGTCGATCAACGGCTTGCTCATCTCGCTGGGCGACAACAAGGTTTCGGGCGACCTGGCACTGGATGACAAGTTCATGCCCCTGGGCACGCTGACGCTCGCAGCACCCGCAATCGACCAGTTGGCGGCGCTTGCCGGCCAGGCGGTGACGGGTGATATCAACGGCACCATCAATTTCGCCAAGGACGGCGAGTCGCCGTCGGTCACCATCGATGCCAAGAGCACCTCGATCGCGCGTGGCGAGGTGACCGCCAAGGCGATCGCCGTCAACGCGCTGATCGCCAACTACCTCAAGGCACCGGCGATCTCGGGCACCATCAAGGCTGACTCGGTCACGTCGGGCGCCACCGAGATCAGCGGCATCGGCGTCGACCTGAAGCGCGACGGCGACTGGACCAATTTCACCGGCGGCGCGACGATAGCGGGCATTCCAGCGACAGCGGCCGGCCGGGTCAAGATCGCTCAGGGCACCACCAGCGTCGAGATCGCCTCGGGGGAAGCGACGGTCCGCGGCATCAAGGCGGCGATCGCCCAACCCTCGACACTGACCATCGCCAATGGCACCACCAGCATCGAGAAGCTGGCGCTCGACATTGGTGGCGGCGCGGTGACGTTGTCGGGCAGCGCCGGCCAGACGCTCGATCTCGCCGCACAGTTCTCGGCGCTGCCAGCGGCGCTTGCCGATGATTTTGCGCCCGGCCTCGATGCCCTGGGTACACTTGGCGGCACGGCGCAAGTGACGGGAACGCCGTCCGCCCCGGAAGTTCGGTTCAGCGCGCAGCTTGCCGGCGCCGAAACCAGCCAGACCCGCCAGGCCGGGCTTGGCCCGCTCGCGGTCGATGCGGCCGGCAGCTACACCTTGGCTGGCGGCATCGTCCTCGATCATGCGACACTGTCCGGCGACAAGATTTCCGGCACGGCCGCCGGCACCATCAATCCGAACGGCGCCAGCGATTTTGCCCTGGATCTCACCTCATCCGGCCCCAGCCTGCCGCTGACCGTCGGCAGTGCCGATAGCCCTGTGAAGATCGAGGTCAAGTCCTTGTCGGCAAAGGTGGCGGGGGAGAGCACGAAGGCTCGCCTGGATGTCTCCGCGATCCTGCCTTCGGTCGTCACCAGCCCGGCGAAGGTGGACGGACTTGTCCTGGCGCTGCATTCCGATGCGTTCGATCTCAAGAACCGCGCCGGAGCGGTTTCCGGCACGGTGTCGGTGGACAAGGTCGGCCTCGACAATGCGGCGATCGCGCCGCTGATCGCCGGCAAGGTCACGGCCGCTCTCAATGCCCGGCTGAGCGCCGATTCCGTCGCGATCGACAGCGGCTCGCTCAAAAGCGATGCGCTCAACAGCCAGGTTGCCGGACAGGTATCGCTGCGCGACGGCGCCATCGACCTCAAGCTCAATGCGGATGCTCCGTCATCGGCCTTGCCGGCCGCGGCACGCGGCTTGCTTGGTGAACGGGCGCAGATCAGCGCCACGCTGAAGCGCGATCCCAACGGCAGCATCAATGTCGATGGGCTGAAGCTGGTCTCTGGCGCGCTGACCGCCGGCGGGCAAGCCAGCCTTGCCGACAACAAGCTGGCCGCCGACATCAAAGGCGCGCTGAGCGACATCTCACTGCTATCCAAGGACGCCAAGGGCGCCATTGCCTTCGCGCTGAACGCTCAGGGGCCGGCCATCGCCCCCGACCTGTCGCTGACCATCAACAGCGATCGGCTGCTGGTGGCGGAGCGCGAGATCACCGGGCTGAAGCTCATCGCCACCGGCAAGGCCGATGCCGCCAACCCGGCGGCGAATGTGCAGTTGACCGGCAATGTCGCGGGACAGGCCCTGCAGGGCAGCGCGGTGCTGGCGACGGCGGATGGCAAGAGCGCCATCAACGGTCTGCTCCTGTCGCTGGGCCAGAATAAGATCTCCGGCGATCTGGCGCTGGACGACAAGTTCGTGCCCGAGGGCACGATCTCGCTCGACCTGCCCGATATCGGCCCGCTCGCCGCGCTGGCACTGGAAAAGGCCGAAGGCGACGTGCGTGGCACGATCGCCTTTACGAAGAATGGCGCCGCACCCCAGGTTGCCATCAAGGTGGCCACCGCCTCGATCACGCGCGGCGACCTGCAGGCGAAGGCCGTCTCCATCGATGCGCTGATCGCCAACTATCTCGCCGCTCCAGTCATTTCGGGCAAGATCCGCGCCGACAGCGTCATATCAGGCGGCACCGTGATCAGCGGCATCGATGTCGATCTGAAGCGCGATGGCGACTGGACCGGCTTTTCCGGCGGCGCCACGGTCAAGGGCATTCCGGCCAAGGCCGCGGGCCGCGTGAAGGTGGCCAATGGCACGACCACGATCGAGCTCGCCTCGGGCCAGGCGACCGTCCAGGGCATCAAGGCGGCGATCGCCCAGGCGTCGACCGTCAGCATCGCCAACGGCACGACGACGCTCGACCGGCTGGTGCTCAATCTCGGCGGCGGCACGGCGACGGTGACCGGCAAGGTCGGGCAGACGCTCGACATCAACGCGACGCTGGCGCGGGTGCCGATGTCGCTCGCCAACAGTTTCTCGCCGGGCCTCGATGCTGCCGGTTCGATTTCAGGCACGGTGAAGGTGACCGGCGCGCCGGCCAGTCCGGCCGTGGCCTTCAACATCGACGCGACCGGCGTGCAGACGTCGCAGACCCGCGGCGCCGGGGTCGGCGCGGTAAGCGTTTCCTCGTCCGGCACGTTTGCCGGCAACAAGCTGACCTTCAACGCCAATGTCAGCGACGGCGCCGGACTTGGCCTCAAGGGCGGCGGCACGGTGACGACGGCGGGCACGCCGGCGCTCGTGCTCGACTTCAATGGCGCCGTGCCATTCGGCCTCCTCAGCCAGAAGCTTGCCGCGCAAGGCCTGGCACTGACGGGAACCGCCAATGTCAACGTCCAGGTGCGTGGCCCCGCGACGTCGCCTGTCATCGGCGGCAGCGTCAGCACCTCCGGTGCGCGGCTTGTCGATGCGCGCTCGGGCCTGGCCGTCAACGATCTCACGGCCGACGTCTCGATCGGCGGCGGCGTCGCCAGGATCAACCGGCTGACCGGAACGCTGTCGACGCGCGGCAGCCTGTCGGCGAGCGGCACGGTCGGCATCGACCCGGCGCAAGGCTTCCCGGCCGACCTTTCGATCAAGCTGACCGACGGCCGCTATACGGATGGACGCGTTGTGACCGCCAATCTCGGCGGCGACCTGACGATCAAGGGGCCGCTGACAGCGGCACCGGTGATTGCCGGTACCGTCAATCTCGCCAAGACCGTCATCACGGTTCCGGACAAATTGCCGGGCTCGCTCTCGGCGCTCGACGTCAAGCACAAGAACGCGCCAAGCGCCGTCAAGGCGCAGGACAAGGCGCTGCGCCCGGCGACGGCCAGCGGCAAGAGCGGCGGCAGCGGTCTCGCGCTCGATGTCACCGTCAACGCGCCGAACCAGATCTTCATCCAGGGCAGGGGCGTCGATGCCGAACTCGGCGGCTCGCTCCGCCTGACCGGCCCGGCCTCGTCACCGCAGGCGGTCGGCACCTTCACCCTGCAGCGCGGCCGGCTGTCGATCCTGGGCAAGCGGCTGACCTTCACCGAGGGCACCGTTGGCTTCTCCGGCTCGCTGGTGCCCTATCTCAACCTGACGGCGACAACGACGACGACCGGCGCCACCGTCACCATCGTGGTGTCGGGCGAGGCGACCAACCCGAAATTCACCTTCTCCTCGGTGCCGGCGCTGCCCGAGGACGAGGTGCTGGCGCAACTGATCTTCGGCCGCTCGATGTCGAACCTGTCGCCGCTGCAGATCGCGCAGCTTGCCGAAGCCGCCGCGCAACTGGCCGGCGTCGGCGGCTCGACCTCGCTGCTCGAAAACCTGCGCAGTGCCATAGGGGTCGACGATCTCGATGTGACCACGGACAGTCAGGGCGGGACGGCGGTCTCGGCCGGCAAATACCTGAACGACCGCACCTATGTGACCATCCAGAAGGGCGACAAGCCGGGTTCGGGCAAGGCGACCATCGACCTCAATGTCGGGCGTGGCGTCAAGTTGCGCGGCGAGGCGACGGACGCCGGCGAGGCCAAGGGCGGCATCTTCTACGAAAAGGAATATTGAGAGGCTGGCCCTCACCATGGCCGCGACTGGCGCTGTCGTAACCAGCGCCAATGTCTCAGTTTAATCGCCTTGGGAGGAATCTGGGCGCACTAGCAATTTTGCGTCAAGACTGTCGCTATCGCGCGTACCGCTCCCTTTTCAAAGTTGCACATTCGCTAACATGTTCCCAATCCAAGCCATCTTTGACATCATGGCCTGGATGCGGAATGTTAATCGGCGGAAAGCCAACAATGGGAGTTAGTCATGACAATCTATAAAAGTAACGGCGACAGCGTTCCGGATCACATCCTGGCCATGGCCGAAGAAGCCAAGGCAGGAACAGTGGACCGCCGCGAATTCCTGGCGCTTGCCAGCGTCTTCGGCGCGTCGACGGCCATGGCTTACGGTCTGCTCGGCCTTGCCGCTCCAACGCCGGCCAGGGCCGAGGACGTGCAAGGCAAGAAGGGCGGCGTGATCAAGGTCGCCATGTCGGTCAAGGATCCCAAGGATCCGCGCACGGCGGACTGGTCAGAGATTTCCAATGCCGAGCGCCAGGCGCTCGAACCGCTGGTGAAATACACCAAGGAGTACACCTTCGCGCCGTACCTGCTGGCGAGCTGGGACATCAACGACGACGCCACCGAATACACGCTGCATGTGCGGCCGGGCGTCGAATGGAACAATGGCGACAAGTTCACGGCCGACGACGTGATCTACAATTTCACCCGCTGGGCCGACAAGTCCGCCGAAGGCAACTCGATGCCGGGACGCCTTGGCAGCCTCGTCGATGATACGACCAAGAAGCTGCGCGAAGGCTCGATCGTCAAGGTTGACGACATGACGGTCAAGCTCAAGCTGACCAAGCCGGATATCGCCATCATCCCGAACCTGTGCGACTATCCCGGCCTCATCGTCCACAAGACCTTCGACGAGAAGGGCGCGAACTTCAAGAACTGCCCGATCGGCACCGGTCCGTTCGAACTCGTATCCTACGACGTCGGTCAGAAGGTCGTCTACAAGCGCCGCACGACCGGCAAGTGGTGGCAGGGCGAGGCCTTCCTCGACGGCGTCGAGTTCATCGACTACGGCACCGATCCGGCCGCGACGGTTTCAGCCTTCGAATCGGGCGAAGTGCACACCAACCACGAGACGACCGCCGACTACGTCAAGATCATCGAAGGCGTCGGCGCGCCGGCCTCGGAAGTTGTGACCGCGGCCACCGTGGTGTCGCGTTTCAACGTCAACGCCAAGCCTTATGGCGACCAGAAGGTGCGTCAGGCGATGTGCCTGGCCGTCGACAATTCGGTGGTGCTGCAGCTTGGTTACGGCAACGCCGGAACGCCGGCCGAAAACCACCATGTCGCGCCGATCCATCCGGAATATGTCGAACTGCCGAAGATCAAGCGCGACATCGCCAAGGCCAAGCAGATGCTGACGGAAGCCGGCGTGATCGATTTCGAGCACGAACTGATCAGCAATGACGAGGATTACCACAAGAACACCACGGACGCGATCGCGGCCCAGCTGCGCGAGGCCGGCATCAAGGTGAAGCGCACCGTGCTGCCGAGCTCGACCTTCTGGAACGACTGGACGAAGTATCCGTTCTCGGAAACCAACTGGAACATGCGTCCGCTGGGCATCCAGGTCATCGCCATCGCCTATCGCAGCGGTGAAGCCTGGAACGAGACGGCCTATGCCAATCCGGAGTTCGACAAGAAGGTCAACGAGGCGCTCGGGATCGCCGATGCGGAGAAGCGCAAGGTGGTGATGAAGGATATCGAGCAGATGCTGCAGGATTCCGGCATCATCATCCAGCCCTACTGGCGCAAGCTCTACATCAACATCAAGCCCGAGGTGAAGAACCACTCGATGCACCCCACCTACGAGCACGACTTCGGCAAGGTCTGGCTCGATCAGGCGTGACTCACAGCTTGATGAATGCGAAGGGCGCACGTCCCTTCGCATTCGCAGGATCGCCGCCGTTGCATGAGATGCAGCGGCGGCGTGATGTCACAAGGTTTTCGTCACAGGGTTGACCATATGACCCCAACCCGGCCGGCAGGGGGGCACACATGTTCTCATTCATCATCAGACGCATCGGCACAATCCTGCTCACGATGCTGTGCCTGACGCTGGTCGTCTTCTTCCTCGTCAATCTCGAACCCAATCTGAAGAAGCTGGCGATCAGCCAGACCGAAATGCACACATCGGCCGATCAGCTCGAAAGCTGGCTGGTCAACCATGGCTACCGCCAGAACTTCTTCTCGCGCTATGGCCAGTGGCTCGGCGTCCTGCCCAAACAGCCGATCACCGATCCGGCGACCGGCAAGACGACGCAGCGCTTCACCTTCTGCAACGACCCGACCGTGCCGACATTCTCCGGCGTGATCGAGGGCGATTTCGGCTGCTCGACCAAGTTCAAGACCACGGTCGCGGCCAAGCTGTTCCCGGCGCTCGGCGCCACCGGCATCCTGATGTTCTGGGTGCTGGTGGTGATGGTGCCGGTTTCACTGCTGATCGGCATTCTCGCCGGCATGCGCGAGGGTTCACGAACAGACCGGGTGCTTTCCGTCGCCTCGATCGCCTCGACGGCGACGCCTGAATATGTGTCGGGCGTCATCTTCACCGTCGTCTTCGCCTCCTGGCTCGGCTGGCTGAACGGCTCGGCCGCCTCGGCGAGCCAGGGCATCACCTTCTACAATTTCACGCTGCCGGTGATCACGCTGGCGATCTACGGCATCGGCTACATCGCGCGCATGACGCGCGCCTCGATGGTCGAGGTGATGACGCAGCAATATATCCGCACCGCGCGGTTGAAGGGCCTTTCCTTCCGCGGCGTGGTGGTCAAGCACGCGCTGCGCAACGCGCTGATAGCGCCCTTCACCGTCATCATGCTGCAGTTTCCCTGGCTGCTCACCGGCGTCGTCATCGTAGAGGTCATGTTCCGCTACCAGGGCTTCGGCTACACGCTGGTCGAGGCCGCCGGCAACAACGACATCGATCTCTTGCTCGGCTGTTCGCTGGTCTCGGTGTTCATCGTCCTGATCACACAGCTCATTTCCGATGTCGGCTACGCGTTCCTCAATCCGCGCATCCGGGTTCAGTAGGGAGAAGGCGCATGCAAGCTCAATATATCGGCGCCTCCACCATCATCCTCGAAGTGCTGTGGCGCTTCTGGCCGGTCTGGGTCGCGCTCGCCATCGTCATGGGGGCGAGCTTTCTCTACAAGAAGAAGCTGGCGCTCTATGGCCAGCTTTTCGACAGCGGCGTCGGCATAGCGGGTGTCTTCATCTGCCTGTTCTGGCTGTTCACGGCGATCTTCGCCTCGACCATCTCGCCGTTCGACCCGCTGGGCCAGATCCCGATCATGAAGGACACGCTGCCTGGCGCCATCGAGCCGCAATCGGGGCTCGTCTATCTCTTCGGCGGCGACAAGCTTGCGCGCGACGTGTTTTCGCGCATGGTCTACGGCAGCCAGATCGTGCTGATCATCGCCCCGGCGGCAACCGGTTTCGCGCTGATGGTCGGCATCACGCTCGGCCTGCCGGCCGGCTATTACGGCGGCAAGATCGATTCCATCCTGTCGTTCCTGGCCAACCTCGTGCTGGCCTTCCCGGTCATCCTGTTGTTCTACCTGCTGGTGACGCCGGGGATCATGGACACGCCGATCCCCTATGCGCTGGCCGGTGTCTTCTTTCTGTTTCCGATCATCTTCTTCAGCGTGCTGTTCTGGACACGCTACAAGAACCGGCCGGACCGGATCTACATCCTGCTCGGCCTGACGCTGATCGTAGGCGGCTGGATCTATCTCGGCCTTGTCTTCGACAGGGACCCGCTGCACATCGTGCATATCGACCCCAACCAGCTCAACATCTTCGTGGCGGTGGTGTTCGCCTCCAGCCCCGGCGTGTTCCGCATCGTGCGCGGCCTGGTGATGGACATCAAGACGCGCGACTATGTGGCGGCGGCGCAGACGCGCGGTGAATCACCCTGGTACATCATGCTGTGGGAGATCCTGCCGAATGCGCGGGGTCCGCTGATCGTCGATGCCTGCCTGCGCATCGGCTACACCACGATCCTGCTCGGGACGCTCGGCTATTTCGGCCTCGGCCTGGCACCGGAAAGCCCCGACTGGGGCACGGCGATCAAGGATGCCAGCCGGCTCCTGCGCTCCTTCATCCACCCAGCGCTGCCCCCGACGATCGCGCTGATGTCGTTCGTGCTGGGGCTCAACCTGCTGGCCGATTCGCTGCGCGAGCAATCGATGAAAGACTGATTGACGGGCCTTGGCCCGCCTCTGGTATAATTTGGATTGGAGCGACCCATGAACGAGGCAGTTCGAAATCCCGGTAAGCCGACCACTGCGCCGATCATCGAGATCGAGAACCTGTCGATCTCCTTCTTCACCCGCAAGGGCGAGATACCGGCCGTCATGGATTTTTCCTGCACGGTCATGCCCGGCGAAGCGATGGGCATTGTCGGTGAATCCGGCTGCGGCAAGTCGACCGTGTCGCTCGGCATCATGCGCGACCTCTCCAACATCGGGAAGATCGTCGGCGGCAAGATCAAGTTCCAGGGCAAGGATATGGGCGAGCTCTCCGAGGAGGAGCTGCGCGCCATCCGCGGCAACAAGATCGCCATGATCTACCAGGAGCCGATGGCCAGCCTCAATCCGGCGATGAAGATCGGCCAGCAACTGATGGAAGTGCCGCTGATCCACGACAAGGTGTCGAAGGAAGAGGCCTATAAACGCGCGGTCGAAATGGTGCGCTCGGTCAAGCTGCCGGACCCCGAGCGCATGATGCGCTCCTATCCGCACCAGCTTTCAGGCGGCCAGCAGCAGCGTATCGTCATTGCCATGGCGCTGCTGTCGAAGCCGGCGCTGCTTCTGCTCGACGAGCCGACGACGGCGCTCGACGTGACGGTGGAGGCGGGTATCGTCGAACTGGTCAAGGGGCTGGGTGAAAAGTTCGGCACCTCGATGATCTTCGTCTCGCACAATCTGGGCCTCATCCTCGAGACTTGCGACAGGATCACGGTCATGTATTCGGGCGAGGCGGTCGAGACCGGCAAGATCAAGGACGTCTTCGACCGGATGCGCCATCCCTACACGCAAGGGCTGTTCCGTTCGATCCCGCTGCCGGGCGCCGACAAGAACTCGCGGCCGCTGATCGCCATTCCGGGCCAGTTGCCGCTGCCGCATGAGCGGCCCAAGGGCTGCAATTTCGGCCCGCGCTGCCACCATTTCGTGGAGGGCGTCTGCAACGCCGCCGAAATCCCCATGGTCGAGGTCGCCGGCCACGAAGGTCATTTCTCGCGTTGCGTGCGCTTCAACGAGATCGATTGGGAAGCGCTGCCGCCCGGCGCCAAGAAGGTCAATGAGCGTGTCGTGCCCGGCGCGCCGGTGCTCAAGATCGAGGATCTCAGGAAGTACTACAAGGTCGGCGGCAGCGAGGTGTTCGGGTCGAGCGAAGGCCGTGTCGTCAAGGCCAACGAGACCATCTCCTTCATGGCGCGCGAATCCGAGACGGTCGCCATCGTCGGCGAATCCGGCTGCGGAAAGTCGACGCTGGCCAAGGTTCTGCTCGGCCTGGAGACGGCAAGTGCCGGCACGGTGACGCTGGGCAACAAGGAGATCCAGTCGACCGGCATCGAGAAGCGCAGCGTCGACACAGTGTCATCGATCCAGATGGTGTTCCAGAATCCGTTCGATACGCTGAACCCCAGCCATTCGGTCGGCTCGCAGATCATCCGCACGCTGGAGAAATTCAACGTCGGCAAGACGGTCGCCGACCGCCGCAAGCGCATGCTGGAACTGCTCGACCTGGTGAAGCTGCCGCGTGCCTTCGAGACGCGCAAGCCGCGCCAGCTGTCGGGTGGCCAGAAGCAGCGCATCGGCGTGGCGCGCGCCTTTGCCGGTGACGCCAAGGTGGTGGTGGCCGACGAGCCGGTCTCGGCACTCGACGTGTCGGTGCAGGCGGCAGTGACCGAACTGTTGATGGATATCCAGCGCAAGAACAAGACGACGATGCTGTTCATCAGCCACGATCTGTCCGTCGTGCGTTATATCGCCGACCGCGTCGTCGTCATGTATCTCGGCTATATCGTCGAGCAAGGCACGACCGACCAGATCTTCGCGCCGCCTTATCATCCGTATACCGAGGCGCTGCTGTCGGCGATCCCGATCGCCGACACCAGCGTGGTCAAGAAGCACATCGTGCTGGAGGGCGACATCCCGTCGGCTATGAATCCGCCGTCTGGCTGCCCATTCCAGACACGCTGCGGCTACAAGAAGCTGGTGCCCGACAATCTGTGCGAGACCAAGGTGCCGCCGGTCAAGCACCTCGGTGACGGCCATATGAGCCTGTGCTGGCTGGCCGATGACGTGCTGGCGAAGATGGAGCCGGTGATCAAGTTCGACAAGGAACACGCCGCGCATGAGGGCGTACCGGAGGATGCGCAGGGCACCGGGCCGGGTTTGGCCGGGACAGCGCCCAAGCGGCCGCGTGGCAAAACGGGCAGCGCGGAAGCCGACCAGATCGGGGACGCTGTGGAGCAGGGCGAGGCCGGCATGCGAGCCCGTCGCCACGAAGTCCGCGACGAGGTTTCCGAAACCGGTGTTTCGAAGCCGAAAGACACGACGAGGCGGCACTAACCTAGGTAGGTATCAGGAGCCGCATTGCCGTAGCTGCGCTTCATAGTCTCGGGCCATCTTGTCGGTGGCCCGGGCGTAACCCTGCACCCCGGCGTCGCCGCGGTTGCCGCGGCCATAGGCGGTCCAGCCGAGATAGTAGGCGAGATAGAGATTGTAGGTGTCGTTGCGGGCGACGCCGTAGGTGTCTGATGTCTTGGAATGATACCAGCCGACGAAGTCGACGGCGTCGGCGAATTTGGTGCGCCGCGCCGCCCAGTTGCCGGTCTCGCGCTGATATTGCGACCAGGTGCCGTCCAGCGCCTGCGAGAAGCCGGTGGCCGACGAGACGTGCTTCCAGGGAATGAAGCCGAGCAGCTTGGTGCGCGGCGGCCGGGCATTGCTCTTGAAGCCGGATTCCTTGCGCACCGTCGCCATCAGCACAGGGACGGGAATGCCGTACTTCTGCTCTGTCCGTTCGGCCGCCGACTGCCAGTTGTCGAACCAGCCGTCATTCTGGTCGAAGACGGCACAGACATTGTTGATGTGGCTGGGCGCGGTCGCGCAGGCCGACAATGCCAGCAACACGCCAACCGCTGCAATTTTACTAAAACTCGACCTACGCATTGGATGAGCAATAGGCCGAAATCATAAAGGGAATCTTGCTGGCTCCGTTAATGCTCTGCCGCCATCAGCGCTTGAGAAAATGCCATATAGGCATTCCGACGCCTCCTGTCGCTTTTTATAAAAGGCTGCCGTAAAGATGCCGCCTTGACTAAAATCGCGCCTGTAAGCGGCGCATTTCTGACAGCTTGCCCGGTTTGCCGAAGCTTTGATGCCAGGCATGAACGAACCAAGACGCAAGCGCGGCGCCGAGCGCACCAGCAACCGAGGCCCAGCGCCCATCCCGCAACTGCCACCCAGGCGCGTGAGGAATCCTTATCCGCCGATGGCGCTGCTGTCGTCCGACCAGATCGAGGCGATCCACCAGGCGTCGATGCATATATTGGAGAATTTCGGCATCGAGGTGATGAGCCCGCGGGCGCTGTCGCTGTTCGAGAATGCCGGTGCCGCGGTCGATCATGCGACGGCCAATGTCCGCATCGATCGCGGCATGGTCGACGAGGCGCTGAAGACCACACGGCCCACCTATACGCTGACACCACGCAATCCGGCCAACACAATCCATCTCGGCGGCAACACCATCAATTTCACCCTCGTCGCCGGACCGCCCAATGTGCACGACATGGAGCGAGGCCGCCGCGCCGGCAATCTGCGCGACTATGCCGACCTGACCCGGCTGGCGCAGCATTTCAACTGCGTTCACATGCTCGGCAACCAGGTGTGCGCGCCGGTCGAGCTGCCGGCCAATTCGCGCCATCTCGACACCTACTTCACCAATCTGACGCTGACGGACAAGAGTTTCCATGTCTCGGCGATCGGCCGGGGCAGGGCGCTGGACGGCATAGAGATGATGGCGATCGCGCGCGGGCTGACGCTGGAACAGCTGCGCGAGGATCCCGGCATCGCCACCATCATCTCGGTCAACTCGCCGCGCCGTTTCGACGAGATGATGGCCGAAGGGCTGATGACGATGGCCGAGTTCGGCCAGTCGGTGGCGGTGACGCCGTTCACCCTGATGGGGGCGATGAGCCCGGTGACGCTGGCGGGTGCCTTGGCGCAGCAGAATGCCGAGGCGCTGTTCGGCGTCGTGCTGACGCAATTGGTGCGACCCGGTGCGCCGGTGATGTATGGCGCCTTCACCTCCAATGTCGACATGAAGTCCGGGGCGCCGGCCTTCGGCACGCCTGAAAACACTAAGGCCAACATCGCCTCGGGGCAATTGGCCCGGCGCTACGGGCTGCCGTACCGGACAACGCCGGGCTCGGCCTCCAACGCCGCCGATGCGCAAGGCGCCTACGAGACGCTGATGGCGCTGTGGGGCGCCGTGCTCGGCCATGGCAACCTCGTCTACCACGCCGCCGGCTGGCAGGAGGGTGGGCTGACAGTGTCCTTCGAGAAGTTCATCATCGATGTCGAGATGATCCAGCACATGATGGAGTTCCTGCGGCCGATCGAAGTCAACGAGGCCGAGCTTGCCGTCGAGGCGCTGGGCGCGGTGCCGACCGGCGGCCATTTCTTCGGCGAGCCGCACACGCTGGAGCGCTACGCGACCGCCTTCTACCAGCCTATGCTGTCCAACTGGCAGAATTTCGAGGCCTGGCAGGAGGCAGGTGGGCTCGACGCAACGGCGCGCGCGACGCGGCTGTGGAAGAAGGCGCTGGAGGACTATGTCGAGCCGGCGATGGATATTGCCGTGCGCGAGGCGCTGGAGGCCTATGTGGCCAGGCGCAAGGAAGCGATCGGGCACGGCGAGCCGTGATGCCTTCCGTCCTGAATCCACTTTCCCGTCCAATCCATTGATATCAGAGAAAAATCCATGAAGTCGCATGCAAAGGTCGTGGTCATTGGCGGCGGTGTCGTCGGGTGCTCCGTGCTGTTCCATCTCGCCCGCCACGGCTGGACCGACGTGGTGCTGCTGGAACGCGACGAACTGACCTCGGGTTCGACCTGGCACGCGGCCGGCGGCATGCACACGATCAATGGCGATCCCAACGTCGCCAAGCTGCAGAAATACACGATCAGCCTCTACAAGGAGATCGAGGAACTGTCGGGACAGGCGACCGGCGTGCACCTGACCGGCGGCGTGCTTCTGGCGGCGACCGAGGCGCGGCTGGACTGGCTGCGCGGTGTCGTCGCCAAGGGGCGCTATCTCGGCATCGACCTGGAAGTGATCTCGCCTGCCGAGGCGGCCGAACTGATGCCGCTGATCGACCCCAAGCAATTCGTCGGCGCCGTCAGAAACAAGGAGGACGGCCATCTCGATCCATCGGGCGTCACGCATGCCTATGCCAAGGCCGCGCGCAAACTCGGCGCCGAGGTCGAGCGCTTCACCAAGGTCGAGGACATTGTGCGGCGGCCCGACGGGATGTGGCGCGTCATCACCAACAAGGGCGAGGTGGTGGCCGAGCATGTCGTCAACGCCGGCGGCCTGTGGGCGCGCGAAGTCGGCCGCATGGTCGGGCTCGAACTGCCGGTGCTGGCCATGGAGCACATGTACCTGATCACCGAGGACATGCCGGAGGTCGCCGCCTGGAACGCCAAGACCGGCACCGAGATCATCCATGCGGTCGATTTCGACGGCGAGCTTTACCTGCGCCAGGAGCGCGGCGGCATGCTGATGGGCACCTACGAGAAGGCCAACAAGCCATGGTCCGAATACCAGACGCCATGGAATTTCGGCCATGAACTGCTCGAGCCCGACATCGACCGCATCGCGCCGTCTCTCGAAGTCGGATTCCGCCACTTCCCGGCTTTCCAGCACACCGGCATCAAGCAGATCATCAACGGGCCCTTCACCTTCGCGCCCGACGGCAACCCGCTTGTCGGGCCGGTGCGCGGCCTGCCGGGCTTCTGGGTCGCCTGCGGCGTCATGGCCGGCTTCAGCCAGGGCGGCGGCGTCGGCCTGGCGCTGTCCAACTGGATGATCGAGGGTGATCCCGGCGCGGACATCTGGGCCATGGATGTGGCACGCTACGGCGACTGGGCCACGATGGCCTACACCAATGCCAGGGTCCGCGAGAACTATTCCAGGCGTTTTTCGATCCGCTTCCCCAATGAGGAACTGCCGGCCGGACGGCCGCTGAAAACGACCCCTATCTATGACCTCTTGTCGGCCAAGGGTGCGCAATGGGGTGTCGCCTACGGGCTGGAAGTGCCGCTCTGGTACGCGCCGGAGGGCATCAAGGACGAGTTCTCCTGGCGGCGCTCCAGCGATTTCACGCATGTCGCCAGCGAGGTCGCAACGGTGCGCGGTGGCCTCGGCCTGTCGGAGATTTCGAGCTTCGCCAAATACAAGGTGACGGGCGAGGGGGCCGCTGCCTGGCTCGACCGGATGCTTGCCTGCAAAATGCCGAAACCCGGCCGCATGACGCTGGCGCCGATGCTGAAGGAGGACGGCAGGCTGATCGGCGATTTCACGCTGGCCAATCTGGGCGCGGATGGCTGGTTCCTCGCCGGCTCCGGCATTGCCGAGCAGTACCACATGCGCTGGTTCGAGGCGCATCTGCCGGGAGACGGCTCGGTCCAGATCGAGGCGCTGGGCGCGAAACTCACCGGCCTTGCGATTGCCGGGCCGAAGGCGCGGGACGTGCTGGCCAAGGTCAGCCGCGCCGATGTCTCCAACGCGGCGTTTGCGTTCATGGCGGTGGCGAGGATGGATATCGGCATGGCGCCGTGCCTGGTCGGCCGCGTCAGCTACACCGGCGATCTCGGCTACGAGATCTGGGTAGCGCCGGAATACCAGCGCGCGGCGTTCAACGCTTTGATGGCGGCGGGCGAGGAGTTCGGCATCGGCCTGTTCGGTTCGCGCGCGCTCAATGCGCTGCGGCTGGAGAAGAATTACGGCTCATGGGGACGCGAATACCGGCCGATCTATGGGCCGCTGGAAGCCGGGCTCGACCGTTTCGTCGCCTATGGCAAGGACGCCGATTTCATCGGCAAGGCGGCGGCACTGGCCGAGCGCAAGCAAGGCGGGAAATTGCGGCTGCGCGCCTTCATCGTCGATGCTGACGATGCCGATGTCATCGGCGACGAGCCGATCTGGTTCGGTGGGACGGTGCGCGGCTGGGTGACATCCGGCGGCTACGCGCATCATTCGAAAAAATCGGTCGCCGTCGGTTATGTGCCGAAGGAGATCGCCGACGAGAGCGACGGCTTCGAAATCGAGCTGCTGGGCAAGCGTCACGCGGCGCGCATCCAGGCGGCGCCGCTGTTCGATGCGAATTTCGAACGGATGCGGGGATGAGGTTCACCCCCGGCATGGTGCATCACGCGTTGCGGCTATTGTCCAGCGCGAAGGCGCCGGCGCCGGCGAAGACCAGATAGAGGAAGATGAAGCAGAACGAGATCGCCGCATCGCCGCTGTTGTTGACGGGGAAGAAGTCGCGCGGGTAGTGCGCCATGAAATAGGCTATCGCCATTTCGCCGGCCAGAAGGAACGCCACCGGGCGAGTGAACAGGCCCAGTGCCAGCAGGATGCCGCCCGCGAATTCGAGGATGCCGGCGGTCAGCGTCAGTCCGGTGAGGGCGTGAGCCTGCGCGCCGGCGGGGAAGTTGAACAGTTTCTGGCTGCCATGCTCGATGAACTGCAGCGCGGTCATGATGCGCAGCACGCCGAGTGCCTGCGGCTGGTATCTGGCAAGGCCTTCAAAAAGTTTCATCCGAACTCCTTTTTCACCCCTCCCGGCCCGGCGTTAGATTATCGCCCAGCGATGGACCATTCACTTCCCTTGGCATGTCATCAACAATCGGTGATTGGAAATGTTCCCCGGCATGCCCTTTGATATTGTTCTCGCCTGGGTTGCATTTATACCGCTATGGTTGTATTAGCATGGGCGCTCTGAACAGGTGGATTTCCTTGCCATGAAAAAAGTCATCATCAGCCTATTCGCACTCGTCGCAGGCACCGGTTTCGCCATGGCGGAGGACGCCGGCTGCGAGGCCTTCAAATGGCCGGTGACGCGGGAACAGACGTTGTTTGCCGCGGCACCGGCAACGCCGTCCGGAGCGACGCTGGCGGTCGGCGCGGCCGCTGATCTGGCGCTGGTGCCGGTCGACAAGGCCAGCTTCGCGGTGCCCCCTGAACATGCTCCGGGAGAGGGCACGTTTGGCGCTGTCGCCAGCGTGGCTGTGCCACCCGAAGGCGCCATCCAGATCAGCCTGTCGGGCGAGGCCTGGATCGATGTCATCCAGGACGGCAAGGCCGTGAAATCGGCCGGCTATAGCGGTGTGAAAACCTGCCCGGGTATCCGCAAAAGCGTGCGTTTCAAGCTTGCGGCCGGCCCGGCCACCATCCAGTTCAGTGGCGCGAAAAAGGCTGAGCTGAAGGTCGCGGTGTTGACGCCGGAATAAGTCGGCCGGTAGAGGCATGCGGCCCCTTCATCGATAGTGCGATAAAGGGCCGCCGCTTCGCGCCTGCAGTGTCTATTGTCGTCAGCGCACCGGCGCCATCAAGGCGAAATGCGCGCCTGGCGGGTCCTGGCATTGCACGATCCAGCTGCCGCCGGGCACCTCCATCGGCCCCATCAGGATCTTGCCGCCATTGTCGGTGACGCGTTTTGCGGCCGAGTCGATGCCGGTGACGTTGAAATAGAACTGCCAAACCGGGACGGGGATTTGCGCTGGCTTGTTCATGATGCCGCCGCCGGATTCGGGGCCGGCCGTGAAAGTCTGGTAGATGCCCATCGGGCCCATGTCGAAATCGCCGGCATTGGCCCAGCCGAACTGGCCGGAATAGAAATCGAACGCGGCCTTCCAATCGCTCGTGTAGAGCTCGTGCCAGCCGATATGACCGGGTGTGCTGGCCGGAACGACGGGCTGGTCGGGGCCGTTGGGCTGCAGGAACATGAAGGCCGCGCCTTGCGGATCGGCGACAACGGCAAAGCGGCCGACGCCCGGAATGTCGGTGGGTTCACGGTGAACGCCGCCGCCGGCCGCTTTCAATGATTTCGTCGAGGCGTCCGCGTCCTTCGTCTTGATGTAACCGAGCCAGGCAGGCGGCGCGCCCATCTTTCTGACATCCTCGGGCATGGTCATCAGGCCGCCGACGCCGCGCTCGCCGACATTCATGACGATATAGCGCGGCATGCCGGGAGCCGTGTCGAAGGGCTGCGCCGTCCAGCCGACAACCTTGGTATAGAAGGCCTCGGCGGCGTCGAGGTCTGATGTCATCGGCTCGTACCAGAAGAAGGGCATCGGGGATTTCGGCATGGTCAGTCTCCTCACCGTTCAGCATCGATCGTTGTCCGATCCATCGAAGGACGATCCTGGCGACGGAAATCCGACATTCGCCCGGACGAATAATGTCGACGCATGACATGCGTTCCCGGGTTGCGCGCCCGACTTTTTTCGATTTCCCTGCGGCAAAAGAGGGGTTGTCGTTTCATGCGCCTGATGTCGCTCACGCCTGAGCTTGTCGCACTGTGTCATCGGCAAGAGGCCGATCCGGGCCCGGACCCAAGCTGGACCGAGCTGAATGACGAGGATTTCCGGACCCTTGCCATGCGGCTTGCCGCTGAAGCGGACGAGGGGCCGCTCTGGGTGTTCGCCTACGGATCGCTGATCTGGAAGCCGGAATTCGAATCGTTGGAGCAAAGGCTCGCCACGGCCTTCGGCTGGCACCGCTCCTTCTGCCTCGACATGGTGCGCTGGCGCGGCAGTGCCGAGCAGCCCGGGCTGATGATGGCGCTCGAACGGGGCGGACGGTGCAACGGCGTGATCTACCGCTTGCAGGAGGGCGAAAAACCGGCCCAGATCGAAAGGCTGCTGCGGCGTGAGATCAGCGACCATGAGAGCATCAGCTCAGTCCGGTGGCTGCCCGTTCATACGGCGCAAGGGCCGTTGCGGGCGCTCGGTTCTGGGTTGGCGTGAAGGGGCGGGGAACGTCGCTGGGGCAGCCACTGGACAAGGTGGCAAGCATATTGGCCAGGGCCTGCGGCCATATCGGCTCCGGGGCTGAATATCTCTACAATACGGTCAGTCATCTCGAAGCGTTCGGCATCCACGACCGCAATCTGTGGCGGCTGCAGGAGCTGGTGGCGGACGAGGTCCGGGCACTCCATGGCCGGCCGGTCGACGAGGGCGTCCCAGCCCGGCAAGAGCAGCCGTCCACAGCATAACATGAGTAAAAAAATCATGTTTTTATCGAACCTTTTCAGCGGCTTGCGCCGAAAATTGACCAATTGATAAAAAAATAAAACGTGCTAGCCTTCCCCAAAACGAAAACATGGGGAACTGACAATGCCAGAAGGCCAGTTCAAGGAAGGTATTGCCGGCGGCCGGCTCGCGGCCGAGCAGTATGCGGATAATTTTTCCGACCTGCATCCGCCGCTCGATCACCACGAGGCGCTGGTCGAATCCGACCGCTGCTATTTCTGCTACGACGCGCCGTGCATGAACGCATGCCCGACCTCGATCGACATTCCGCTGTTCATCCGCCAGATCTCGACCGGCAATCCGATCGGCTCGGCCAAGACCATCTTCGACCAGAACATCCTTGGCGGCATGTGCGCCCGCGTGTGCCCCACCGAGACGCTGTGCGAAGAGGTCTGCGTGCGCGAGGTGGCGGAGGGCAAGCCGGTGCAGATAGGTCGCCTGCAGCGCTACGCGACCGATGTCGCGATGAGCGAGAACAAACAGTTTTATCCGCGCGCCGCGGCGACGGGGAAGACCGTTGCCGTGGTCGGCGCCGGCCCGGCCGGCCTTGCCGCCGCGCATCGGCTCGCCCGCCATGGCCATGACGTGACTATCCTGGAAGCGCGTCCGAAGGCCGGCGGCCTCAACGAGTACGGCATCGCCGCCTACAAGAGCGTCGACAATTTCGCCCAGGCCGAGGTCGACTATGTCACCGCGATCGGCGGCATCGACATCCAGAACGGCAAGGCGCTCGGCCGCGACTACCAGCTCTCCGACCTGATCCGCAATTATGACGCGGTGTTCCTCGGCATGGGGCTCGGCGGCGTCAATGCGCTGCGCGCCGATGGTGAGGATGCCGCCGGCGTCATCAATGCGGTGGAGTTCATCGCCGACCTGCGCCAGGCCAGCGATCTCTCCGGCCTGCCGGTTGGTCGCCGTGTCGTCGTCATCGGCGGCGGCATGACGGCGATCGACGCGGCCGTGCAGTCGAAGCTGCTCGGCGCCGAGGAGGTGACGATCTGCTACCGGCGCGGCCAGGAGCATATGAATGCCTCGGAGTTCGAGCAGGATCTGGCCGCCGCCAACGGCGTCACCATCCGCCACTGGCTGCAGCCGAAGCGGGTGATTGCCGAGGCCGGCAAGGTGTCGGGCATAGAACTCGAATACACGGCATTGAAGGGCGACAAGCTCGCCGGCACCGGCGAGACGCTGACGCTGGTGGCCGACCAGGTGTTCAAGGCGATCGGCCAGAGCTTTGTCCCGGCCGCCCTCAATGGCAGCGGTGCCGCAATCGAGCTCGAAGCCGGCCGCATCAAGGTTGACGCGGAAGGGCGTACCTCGCTGGCTAAAGTCTGGGCCGGCGGCGACTGCATCTTTGGTGGCGACGACCTGACCGTCTCCGCCGTGGCGCAAGGGCGCGATGCGGCGGAGAGCATACACAGGAGTCTGACGCAGGGATAAGGATCATGGCCACGGTGGAACCGGGCGTCGCCCGTCACTACGACATAGCGGGTCTCGAGCAGCGCATCCTTGCCGCGCTCGCCGATACGGGCGTGGACGTTGCGCATCTGCGCGCCGGCGATCTTGAAGCGGTCGACGAATTCCACATTGGCGGCATCGCCGCCACAAGGGAACTCATCGGGCAGATGGGTTTGAGGCCTGGAGCCAGGCTGCTCGATATCGGATCGGGGGTGGGTGGTCCGGCCCGCTTTGCCGCCAACGAAGCCGGCGCGGATGTCACCGGCATCGATCTCACGCAAAGCTATGTCGACATCGCGACCAGCCTGTCGAAGCGCACGGGAATGGCCGACAGGACGCACTTCGTGCAGGGCAGCGCCTTGGACATGCCGTTCCAAAACGCCAGCTTCGACGCGGCCATGATCCTGCATGTCGGCATGAACCTTCCCGACAAGAAAAAGCTGATGAGCGAGGCCGCGCGCGTGCTCCGTCCGGGCGGCGTCTTCGCCGTCTATGATGTGATGCGGCTGAAGGTCGGCGCGCTGACCTATCCGCTGCCATGGGCATCGGATGAAACCATGTCCTTCGTTGCCACGCCCGGTGACTATCGCGCGGCCGCTGCAGCCGCGGGGTTCTCGGTAACCGCCGAGCGGCCACGCGGCGCTTTTGCCATCGAATTCTTCGCCACTGTGCGTGCCCGGATGGCCGCCGCGCAAGCAGAAGGCAAAAAACCGCCGCCCGGCGTCGGCCTCATCATGGGCGAGAGCGCCCGCACCAAGATCGCCAATATCACCGCCGCGCTTGAAGGCGGCATTCTTGCACCCGTGGAAATGCTCCTTCGTCTCCGTTGAAAGGGACCTGTCATGGCTGACATCCGCAACAATTTCGTCGGCATCAAATCGCCCAATCCATTCTGGCTGGCCTCCGCGCCGCCGACCGACAAGGCCTACAACGTCATCCGCGCCTTCAAGGCAGGGTGGGGCGGCGTTGTGTGGAAGACGCTGGGCGAGGAAGGCCCGCCTGTCGTCAACGTCAACGGCCCGCGCTATGGCGCGATCTGGGGTGCGGACCGGCGCCTGCTCGGTCTCAACAATATCGAACTGATCACCGACCGCGACCTGCAGACCAATCTGCGCGAGATGAAGCAGGTCAAGATGGATTGGCCCGACCGCGCGCTGATCGCCTCGATCATGGTGCCTTGCGTCGAGGAGAGTTGGAAATCCATCCTGCCGCTGGTCGAAGAGACCGGTGCCGACGGCATCGAGCTCAATTTCGGCTGCCCGCATGGCATGTCGGAACGTGGCATGGGTGCGGCCGTCGGCCAGGTGCCGGAATATATCGAAATGGTGGTGCGCTGGTGCAAGCAGTACACGCGCATGCCCGTCATCACCAAGCTGACGCCCAATATCACGGATATCCGGAAGCCCGCGCGGGCAGCACATGCCGGCGGCACCGACGCGGTGTCGCTGATCAACACCATCAATTCGATCACCGGTGTCGATCTCGACAGCTTCGCGCCGATGCCCACCATCGACGGCAAGGGCTCGCATGGCGGCTATTGCGGCCCGGCGGTGAAGCCGATCGCCATGAACATGGTGGCCGAAATCGCGCGCGATCCCGAAACGCGCGGCCTGCCGATCTCGGGCATTGGCGGCATCACCACATGGCGCGACGCCGCCGAATTCCTGGCTCTGGGCGCCGGCAACGTGCAGGTGTGCACGGCGGCCATGACCTATGGCTTCAAAATCGTGCAGGAGATGATCGCGGGTCTCGAGAACTGGATGGACGAGAAGGGCCACCGCTCGCTCGACGACGTCATCGGTCGCGCCACGCCCAACGTCACCGACTGGCAGTATCTCAACCTCAACTATGTCGCCAAGGCGCATATCGACCAGGATGCCTGCATCAAATGCGGCCGCTGCCACATCGCCTGCGAGGACACCTCGCACCAGGCGATTACCAACATGGTCAACGGCGTCAGGCATTTCGAGGTGATCGAGGCGGAGTGCGTCGGCTGCAATCTGTGCGTCAATGTCTGCCCGGTCGACAATTGCATCACCATGGAGCCGCTGGCCGCCGGGGCAATGGATGAACGCACCGGCAAGCCGGTATCGCCAATCTACGCCAACTGGACGACGCACCCGAACAATCCGATGGCCAAGGTGGCGGCGGAGTAGGGGCAGACATTCGACAAAGAAGCGGCGCCTTCCGGCGCCGTTTTTCATTTTCCTATTGCGGATAAAGATTATCCAGGATAAAAGATATCCATGAATTGGAGATCGGCATCATGAAACTTGGCGAGGGCGTTGAAGCGGCCATCCACTGTGCGGCCACGCTGGCCAGCGTGGACGGAAACAGCACCATGCCGGGTGCCGCTCTTGCCGAATCCTTTGGCCTGTCGCCGAGCTATCTGCTGAAGCATCTCAACATGCTGTGCGCGGCGCGCATCCTGGAATCGATATCAGGGCCGGCGGGCGGCTACCGGCTGGCGCGGCCGGCGGAGAGCATCACCCTGCTCGACATCGTGCTGGCCATCGAGGGACGTGAACCGGCCTTTCGCTGCGGCGAGATCCGCCGCAACGGCCCGGTCAAGCTCGACGCTTCGGCCTATGTCAAACCCTGCGGCATCAATGCCGCGATGCTGAAAGCCGAGCGCGCCTATCGGGCTGCGCTCGCCGAGACAAAGCTCTCCGACATCGTGGCGGACTACGCGGCAGAGGGCGATCCCCGATCGTTTGCCGCGAGTTGTGCCTTTGTCGCACGCCATCAGCGGCCGCAGAAATCCAGTTCCATCCCTCAACCCCCAAAGCATATGTGAAAGGAAGACGATGAAACAGAGGATGCAATTCTTCGCCAAGGCGCCCGAGATCATGAAGGCGGTGTCGGCGCTCAACAAGGCGGTCGACGAATGCGGGCTGGAGGTGAGCCTGCTGCACCTGATCAAGCTCAGGGCGTCGCAGATCAATGGCTGCTCCTACTGCGTCGAGATGCACAGCCGCGAGGCGAGGCGCGACGGAGAAACCGAGCAGCGGCTCTATCTCGTCTCGGCCTGGAAGGAATCGCCGCTGTTTTCCGAACGCGAGCGCGCCGCCTTTGCCTGGACCGAGGCGGTGACCCTGATTGCTGACAATGGCGTCTCTGACGAACTTTATGCCCGCACGCTTGAGCATTTCTCGGACGAGGAACTGGTCAAGCTGTCGGTTGCTCTCGGCATGATCAACACCTGGAACCGGCTTTGCATCCCGTTCCACGCCATTCATCCGATGCCGGCCGCCAAGGCAGCCTGATTTTCTTGCGCTATGGGAGCGCCGCCGGGGCGGCGGCGCTCCAACAGTTTCAAAGGGAGCGTTTGATGCCTGTCGATTTGCCTTCGACCTTGTTGTTTCTCGGCCGCCTGTTGCTCGGCGGCGCTTTTGCCTTCGCCGGCCTGCGCAACATCCAGAACGCTGCTTTCCTGACAGGGCTGATGGCCGCGCGCGGCGTGCCGCGGGCGCGGCTGGCGCTATGGGCCGGCATCGTCTTGCAGATCGTTGCCGGTGTTCTGGTGATAGCTGGGCCATGGACCGCGATCGCCTGTGCGGTGCTGGTGGTGTTCCTGGTCGTCGCGACACCGATATTCCACAATTTCTGGGACCATCAGGGCCCGGACCGCGCGGCGCGCATCAACGGCGTCGTCGGCAATGTCGCGCTGACGGGCGGTTTCCTGACTCTGATCGCTCAATCCGTTTGAAGGCTGAGGTCATGCCGCGAACCGCAGACCACCGTCGCAGGTCAGAACCTGGCCGGTCATGAAACCGTTGGAGACGAGGAAGGCTATCGCCGAGGCGACATCCTCGGCACGGCCAACCCGCCCCACGGGCGTCTTGCCGGCATATTCGGCAAAGACCGCCTGCCGCTGCTCTTCCGGTAAAAAATCCCACCACGGCGTGTCGATAACGCCAGGCGCCACGACGTTGACGCGCAAGGGCTTCAGTTCGACAGCCAGGATCGGCGCCACGGTCAACAGCATGCCGTTGATGGCGCCGATGCCGGCGATGCCCGGCATGGCGACCTGAGCCGATACCGCCGATATGAAGGTGACCGATCCGGTCTTGCCGAGCGTCGGCAGGGCTGCCTGCAGGCAGGACAGTTGCGGCCGTACCTTCTCCTCGACGCCGCTGCCGATGTCGGCAAGGTCGAGGGTCTCGAACGGGCCGAGGCCTTTGCCGCCGCTCGCCGCCAGAACGAGGTGGTCGAACGGGCCGAGGCGCTCGAAGAACTGACGCACTTCATCCGGCTTCGAAGCATCGAAGGCCGCCTTGTCGGCAGCGCCGCCAAGGCTTTTCCAGGCGCCGGCGAGCTTGTCCTGGTTGCGCCCGGTGATCGTCACCTTCATGCCGGGTCCAATCAGCTTGCGCGCGGTTGCCAGGCCGATGCCGGACGAGCCGCCGATGATGACTGTGTGTTCGGTTCTGTTGGTCATGAGTTTGTTCCTTCGATTTTGAGTAGGCCGGGCCGACAAGGTCGAGGCTCAGGCTCCGCAATTGCTGTCTTGTCCTGGCGTCGTAGGCCTGGGCGTCGGCGCGGGATTCGCGCAGGCCGTCGAAATAGAGGCCGCTGCGTCCTGCGAGCGCGGACGAGGTCGCGAGGTTGACGATCGCGTCGGCGCCGGTTTCGACCGAACTCCATGGCGTCACGCCCGCCTGCCGGACCATGGTGGTGTTCATGTAGCTCGCCGGATGCAGCGCGTTGACGGTGACGCCGGTGCCTTTCAGCTGTTCCGCCAGATCGACGGTGAACAGGATCTGCGCCAGCTTGCTCTGGCAGTAGGCGCGTACGCCGCTATAGCCGTCGGCCAACATTACATCGCCGAAGTCGATTGCCTGCTGGCCGGCCGAAGCGACATTGACGATGCGCGCCGGCGCACTCGCCTTCAGCAACGGCAGCAGTTCCGAGGTCAGCAGGAAACCGGCGAGATAGTTGACCGCGAAGCGCAGTTCGTAACCGTCGGCGCTGACCAGTCTCTTGGCGCCTGCCGTACCGATGCCGGCATTGTTGATGAGGATGTCGAGCCGGTCCGTCCTGGCGCGGATGGTTTCGGCGAGGCGGCGAACCTCGGCCAGCGAGCCGAGGTCGGCGGCGAAGAACTCGGCTTTGCCGCCGGCTGCCTCGATTTCGGCGACTACCGCCTTGCCGCGCGCCGCGTCACGGCCGTGCACCAGCACGCGGGCGCCGGCGGCACCCAGCCTTTGCGCCACGACGCGGCCGACGCCATCGGTCGAGCCGGTGATGAGGATTGTCTTGTCTTTCAGGTCCATGTCCGGAGCCTCCATTTCGTCGCTCCGAGCCGAAGATGGGGCATCCGGCAGGCCTCAAACAGTTCAAACTTTATCCTGGTATCAGTACTGCTATAATAAACGTCATGGATGCTCCCACACATTCCGCTGAAGACAGCCGCCGGCGCGAACTCGGTGCTTTCCTGCGCTCGCGACGCGAGAGGCTAACGCCCTCGGCAACCGGCATCGCGACCGGCCTCAGGCGGCGAACGCCGGGCCTGCGCCGCGAAGAGGTGGCAATGATCGCCGGTGTCGGCACCACCTGGTACACCTGGCTGGAGCAGGGCAGGGACGTGCGCCCTTCGGTGGAAGTGCTGACGGCGCTCAGCGAGGCGCTGCGGCTGGACCCGGCTGAGAAGCGGCATTTGTTCACGCTCGCCGGCCGCCAGCAGCCCGAGCGGCGGCGCATTGTGCCGGCGAAGGTCGACGGGCCCTTGCTGCATATGCTGCAGAGCCTGGTGCTGCAGCCCGCCTATGTCGTCGGCCCGCGCTGGGACGTGCTGGCCTGGAATGGCGCGGCTGTTGCCATTTTCGGCGATTACGGCCTGTTGGAGGGGGACGCCCGCAACATCATCCATGGCGTTTTCACCGATCCGCACCGGCGGCATCTGCTGGTCGACTGGGAGCAGGTGGCCCGCGCCACTCTCGCCGCGTTCCGCGCCGAAAGCGCGAAGTATGTCGGTGATCCGGATTTCGAGCGGCTGATCGCGCTGATGATGCGCTCAAGTCCCGAGTTCCGGGAATGGTGGCCGCAGCGCGACGTCGTGCACCGCCTGTCCGGCTTGAAGCACCTGCGCCACCCCACAGCCGGCCCGATGGTGTTCGAGCATATGAGCCTGTCGATCGACGACGGCTCGGACATGAAGCTGATCGTCTACACGCCGCTTGCCGAGCAGAACTCGATCGCCAAGCTGCGCAAGCTGCTCGACGACCTTCCGGCCGAGCGACGCAGCGCCTGAACCATCGCGGCCGGGTCAGCCCTTTGGTCTCAGCCCCTCAAGAAACAATTGCTCCAGAAACCGCGCCGCGTCCTCGAAGCGGCCGTCGCCGCCTCGGTTCGGTCCCAGCACCGCGCGGACCTGGACGTCGAAATCGGCATAGTGCTGCGTCGTCGCCCAGATCGAGAAGATCAGGTGCCAGGGGTCGGTCTTGGCGATCTTGCCGGCACGCATCCAGCCCTTGATGACTGATGCCTTCTCGTCGACCAGCGTCTTCAACTCGCCGGCCAGCAGCGGCATGATGCGCGGCGCGCCTTGCAGGATCTCGTTGGCGAACAGCCGGCTCTCGCGCGGAAAATCGCGCGCCATTTCGAGCTTGCGCCGGATGTAGCTCCTGAGCTCGGTCATGGGATCGCCGATGTCGTCGAGCTCACGCAACGGCGCCAGCCAGGTGTCGAGCAGGCGCTGCATCAAAGTCTCGTGAATGTCTTCCTTGCGGCGGAAGTAATAGAGCAGGTTCGGCTTCGACATGCCGGCGGCTTCGGCGATCTGGTCTATGGTCGAGCCGCGGAAGCCGTTGGTGGAGAACACCTCGAGTGCGGCCTCCAGGATGATTTCGCGCTTTTCCTGCTGGATGCGGGTGCGGCGGGGGGCTTCCGTGCTGGTGTTCACCTTTGCGGACCCTCGCATTGCCAAATCTCGTGCTCAAGGTCATCTGGACCAATTCTCTGGACCAGTTTTTCCCCGGGCTGTGGAACGCACTTCAGGAGCCGCATTTCCGCTAGTAATCCCTTGACCGCCGACAGGGCGGTGCTAACGTTTGTCCAATCGGTCAAAAATTTGCGTAGCATGAAAACGGCGCAAAGACCAAGCGTTGGACGCACCGAAACAGGTTACAAGGGGAAGTCTTGGTCATGTCCAACCGGCTGAAAGTCACGCCGAACGATCTCAGTGCATTCTGGATGCCGTTCACGGCAAACCGGCAGTTCAAGCAGGCGCCACGCATGTTCGTGTCCGCCAAGGACATGCATTACACGACCAGCGACGGCCGCAAGGTGCTGGACGGCACCGCCGGCCTGTGGTGCGTCAATGCCGGCCACTGCCGGCCGAAGATCACCGAGGCGATCCAGCACCAGGCCGCCGAACTCGATTACGCGCCTGCCTTCCAGATGGGCCATCCCATCGTGTTCGAACTGGCCAACCGCCTGGTCGACATCGCGCCCAAGGGCATGGACCACGTGTTTTTCACCAATTCCGGTTCGGAATCGGTCGAGACCGCGCTGAAGATGGCGATTGCCTATCACCGGGTGAAGGGCGAGGGATCGCGCACCCGCCTGATTGGCCGCGAGCGCGGCTATCATGGCGTTAATTTCGGCGGTATCTCGGTCGGCGGCATCGTCACCAACCGCAAGATGTTCGGCACGCTGCTCGGCGGCGTCGACCATATGCCGCACACGCATCTGCCGGAGAAGAACGCCTTCTCCAAGGGCGTACCGGAACATGGCGCGGAGCTCGCCAACGAGTTGGAACGCATCGTGGCGCTGCATGACGCCTCGACCATCGCCGCTGTCATCGTCGAGCCGGTCGCCGGCTCCACCGGCGTCATCCTGCCGCCCAAGGGCTATCTGCAGAAGCTGCGCGAAATCTGCACCAAGCATGGCATCCTGTTGATCTTCGACGAGGTCATCACCGGTTTCGGCCGCCTCGGCGCACCGTTCGCGGCCGACTATTTCGGCGTGGTTCCCGATATCATGACCACCGCCAAGGGCGTCTCCAACGGCGTCATCCCGATGGGCGCGGTGTTCGTGAAGAAGGAAATCCACGACGCCTTCATGACCGGTCCCGAGCACATGATCGAGTTCTTCCACGGCTACACCTATTCGGGCAATCCGATCGCCTGTGCGGCCGCACTCGGCACACTCGACACCTACAAGGAAGAAGGTCTGCTTACCCGCGGCGAGGAACTGGCGCCCTATTGGGAAGACGCGCTGCACTCGCTGAAGGGCGAGCCGCATGTCATCGACATCAGGAACATCGGCCTGATCGGCGCGATCGAACTGGCGCCTATTGCCGGCAGCCCGACCAAGCGCGCCTTCTCGGCCTTCGTCAAGGCGTTCGAACGCGGCGCGCTGATTCGCACCACCGGTGATATCATCGCGCTGTCGCCGCCGCTGATCATCACCAAGGGCCAGATCAACGAACTGATCGACCATGTGCGGGAAGTGCTGCGGTCGATAGACTAGACTTGCTTTTATCTGGGCGGGTGGCGATGGGAACCGCCACCCGCCCAGAGCATGAAATGGAAGGATTTTGAATGGCCGCACCCGGCGAGAATCTGCGAATCAATTCAGATCGTTTGTGGGATTCGCTGATGGAGATGGCGAAGATCGGCCCCGGCATTGCCGGCGGCAACAATCGCCAGACCGTGACAGACGAGGATGGCGAGGGCCGGCATCTGTTCAAGCGCTGGTGCGAGGCCGCCGGGCTCGAAATGGGCGTCGACGAGATGGGCACCATGTTTGCCCGCCGCGAGGGCACCGACCCCAGCCTGGCCCCGGTCTATGTCGGCAGCCATCTCGACACGCAGCCGACAGGCGGCAAATATGACGGGGTGCTCGGCGTTCTTGGCGGGCTGGAAGTCGTGCGCTCACTCAACGATCTCGGCATCAAGACGAAACATCCGATCGTCGTCACCAACTGGACCAACGAGGAAGGCTCGCGCTTCGCGCCGGCGATGATGGCGTCGGGCGTGTTCGCCGGTGTGCTCGATCAGGCCGATGTCTATGAGCACACGGACAAGAACGGCAAGAAATTCGGCGAGGAGCTGGAGCGCATAGGCTGGAAGGGCACCGAGAAGGTCGGCGATCGCAAGATCCACGCCTTCTTCGAACTGCATATCGAGCAGGGCCCGATCCTCGAGGACGAAGACATAGACATCGGTGTCGTCACCCATGGCCAGGGCCTGAAATGGCTGCAGGTGACGCTGACCGGCAAGGAAGCCCATACCGGCTCGACGCCGATGCCCAAGCGCCGCAATGCCGGGCTCGGCATGGCTCGCGTGATCGAACTGGTGCATGAGATCGCCATGGACTACCAGCCCGACGCCGTTGGCGCGGTCGGCCACATGGAGGCCTATCCCAACTCGCGCAACATCATCGCCGGCCGCACCGTCTTCACCATCGACATACGCTCGCCGGAGAAGGAAGTGCTGGACGCCATGGACGGCCGCATCCGCGAAGGCATCGACACGATCTGCGAGGCACTGGATATCCAGTACAAGGTCGAGCAGGTCGGCCATTTCGATCCGGTCACTTTCGATGCCGGCTGCGTGAAGGCCATCCGCGATGCCGCCGAACGGCTTGGCTACACGCACCGCAACATCGTCTCGGGTGCCGGCCATGATGCCTGCTGGATCAACCGCGTCGCGCCGACCGCAATGGTGATGTGCCCCTGCGTCGATGGGCTGAGCCACAACGAGGCCGAGGAGATCACCAAGGAATGGGCCTCGGCCGGCGCCGACGTGCTGTTCCACGCGGTGGTGGAGACGGCTGTCATCGTGGAGTGAGCTTTAGACATCCAGATTCCAAACGCTGCTCACGAAGAAGCGCGAAAAGAACAAGGGAACACGAAAATGACCAAAGTCATCAAGAACGGCACCGTCGTCACCGCTGACCGCAGCTGGAAGGCCGACGTGCTGTTCAGCCACGGCAAGATCGTCGCCATCGGCTCGGACCTGCATGGCGATCATGAGTACGACGCCACCGGCTGCTATGTGATGCCGGGCGGCATCGACCCTCATACCCATCTCGAAATGCCGTTCATGGGCACCTATTCGGCCGACGATTTCGAATCCGGCACGCGTGCGGCCCTTGCCGGCGGCACCACGATGGTGGTCGATTTCTGCCTGCCGGCGCCGCAGCAATCGCTGTTGGAGGCCTTGCAGATGTGGGACAACAAGACCTCCAAGGCGTCGTGCGACTATTCCTTCCACATGGCGATCACATGGTGGGGCAAGCAGGTGTTCGACGAAATGGCCACCGTCGTCGACAAGGGCATCACCTCGTTCAAGCACTTCATGGCCTACAAGGGCGCACTGATGGTGGATGACGACGAGATGTATGCGTCGTTCCAGCGCTGCGCCGACCTTGGCGCGCTGCCGCTGGTGCATGCCGAGAATGGCGATGTGGTTGCCGCCCTGTCGCAGAAGCTGCTCGCCGCCGGCAACAACGGACCCGAGGGCCATGCCTATTCGCGCCCGCCGGAAGTGGAGGGCGAGGCGACCAACCGCGCCATCATGATCGCCGACATGGCCGGCGTGCCGCTCTATGTCGTGCATGTCTCCTGCGAGCAGAGCCATGAGGCCATCCGCCGGGCGCGCCAGAAAGGCATGCGCGTTTTCGGCGAACCGCTGATCCAGCACCTGACACTGGACGAGAGCGAGTATTTCGACAAGGACTGGGATCATGCCGCGCGGCGCGTGATGAGCCCACCCTTCCGCAACAGGCTGCACCAGGATTCGTTGTGGGCCGGCTTGCAGGCGGGATCGCTGCAGGTGGTGGCGACCGACCATTGCGCCTTCACCACCAAGCAGAAGCGCTTCGGCGTCGGCGATTTCACCAAGATACCGAACGGCACCGGTGGCCTCGAGGACCGTTTGCCGGTGTTGTGGACCAAGGGCGTCAACACCGGGCGGCTGACGATGAACGAGTTCGTCGCGGTGACCTCGACCAACATCGCCAAGATCCTCAACATGTATCCCAGGAAGGGCGCCATCGTCGAAGGTGCTGACGCCGACATCATCGTCTGGGATCCGAAGCGCAAGAAGACGATCGCAGCCAAGAAGCAGCAGTCTGTCATCGACTATAACGTCTTCGAAGGCGTCGAGGTGACCGGCCTGCCACGCTTCGTCTTCTCGCGCGGCGAACTGTCGATCGAGGAGACCGAGGTGAAGGCCAAGCCCGGCCATGGCCAGTTCGTCGGGCGCGAGCCGAACGCCGCGGTCAACCGCGCGCTGTCGACGTGGAAGGAAATCACCGCGCCGCGCAAGGTGGAACGCACAGGCATCCCGGCGACGGGAGTTTGAGGTGCGGCGCGGGAGGCTTCTTTTCAGCGCTCTTGTGGTTCTGGCGGCCAGTCAGGCGTCAGCGGCCGGCATCGACCTCAGCAAACCTTATGGCAACAAGTCCGGTTGCATCAACAAGAACGGCCAGCAGGTCTATGCCGAGGACATGCTGCTTCTGACCAGCGAGGCGTTCGTCACGGTGGCCAGCGCTTGCACCTTCACCGAAAAGAAGGTCCAGGCCGACGGGTCGCTGGCGGTGAAGGCCAGTTGCCAGGCGGAAGGCGAGGAGGGCGAGACGCCCGGCCAGTTCACCATCAGGAAGAGCGCCAAGAACGCCAAGAGATTGGTGATCGCCGACGAGGACGGCAACGTCATGGGCGAAGTCTCTCGGTGCAAATGACGGCACGAGCCTTTGCGTCGACCTCAGGCGACCAGCGCATCCAGTTCCGGCAGCAGGACGACGCTTTCCTGTTCGTTGGGATCGGTGCGGGCAATGACGGCCGAAGACGGGGCGTTGCTCAGATTGGCCGGCAAATGCGGCACGCCGGCAGGAATGTAGAAGAGGTCACCGGCCTTGACGACGATGTGGTGCTCGAGCCGGTCGCCATACCAGGTATGGACCTCGCCGGAGAGGACATAGATCGCCGTCTCATGGTTCTCGTGCAGATGCGCCTTGGCGCGGGCGCCGGGCGGCATGGTGAGAACGTGCATGCAGATGCCGGAGGAGCCGACCGATTCCGTGGCAATGCCGGCGAAATAGGTCAAACCCTGCTTGCCTTCATAAGTGCTTTCAGGGCGGATAAGATGGCAAGTGGGTTTGGGCGACATCGGGGAACTCCGGGCGTCGATTTGAGTGGGACAAGACCAATGGGACTGGGCGAGTGGAAAACAACATCGCTATAAAAGCAATCGGAATCCGGACGGCGCCGCAGGGGCGGGAACAGGCAGGCGGCAGCCGATGACCGGAATTTCGCCAGCCGTCGTCGCGGCAAGCAAACTTGGCCTCACCTTCCAGACCAATGACGGACCGGTCCAGGCACTGTCCAATGTCGACCTGACCATCGGCAAGGGAGAATTCGTCTCCTTTATCGGGCCGTCGGGTTGCGGCAAGACCACGCTGCTGCGCGTCATCGCCGACCTGGAGAAACCGACATCGGGGACGATTTCGGTCAACGGCATGACTGCGGAGCAGGCACGCGAGAAGCGCGCCTATGGCTATGTCTTCCAGGCCGCCGCGCTGTTTCCGTGGCGCACGATCGAACGCAATGTCGCGCTGCCGCTGGAGATCATGGGCCTCTCCAGGGCGGAGCAGGCGGAGCGCATCAAGCGCACGCTCGACCTCGTCAACCTCTCGGGCTTCGAGAAAAAATACCCCTGGCAGCTTTCCGGCGGCATGCAGCAGCGCGCCTCGATCGCGCGTGCGCTCGCCTTCGACGCCGACCTGCTGTTGATGGACGAGCCATTCGGCGCGCTGGACGAGATTGTGCGCGACCATCTCAATGAGCAATTGCTGCAACTGTGGGCGCGAACCAACAAGACCATCTGCTTCGTCACTCACTCCATTCCGGAAGCCGTCTACCTCTCGACGCGCATCGTGGTCATGTCACCGCGCCCGGGGCGTGTCAGCGACATCATCGAATCGACACTGCCGAAGGAGCGGCCGCTCGACATCCGCGAGACGCCGGAGTTTCTGGCGATCGCGGCCCGCGTGCGCGATGGTCTGCGGGCAGGGCACAGCTATGATGATTGAGCGCTCTGACAAGCGAGCAGCCACCCCCGCCTTCCTCATCCTAGGGCGGAGCAGGCGCGAAGCGGCCTGCGTAGACCCTAGGATGACGAAGAGAAAGACACCCGCCCTTCGCTTCGCTCCGGCCACGCTCTCCCCGGTGGGGAGAGGAGAAGGGGCCCGCTAGATGGACTCGTTCCGCGACAAGCTCGTCCCCGTGACGTCGATCCTGTTGGGCGTCGTCATCCTCTGGTACGTCTTCGCCGTCATCCTCAACACGCCGTTTCAGCGCGACCTCGACCGCCGCGCCAACGCGACCTCCACCTTCAGCGAATTCATCGGCAAGACGCTGTCGCAGCCCAAGCCGACGCTGCCGGCGCCGCATCAGGTGGCGGTGAACTTCTTCGAGAACACTTTTCTGCGGCCCATCAATTCGAACCGCAGCCTCGTCTACAATGCCTGGGTGACGCTGTCGTCGACACTGCTCGGCTTCGCCTTCGGCACCGCGCTCGGCATCATCATCGCGGTGGGCATCGTGCATGTGGCGACGCTCGACCGCAGCCTGATGCCGTGGATCATCGCTTCGCAGACCATTCCGATCCTGGCGGTGGCGCCGATGATCATCGTCGTGCTGGCGGCGATCGGCATCACCGGCCTGATCCCGAAGGCGATGATCTCGACCTATCTGTCGTTCTTCCCGGTGACCGTCGGCATGGTGAAGGGGCTGCGCTCGCCCGAGATCATGCATCTCGACCTGATGCATACCTACAATGCCAGCCGTGCGCAGACCTTCTGGAAATTGCGTGTCCCGGCCTCGGTGCCGTTCCTGTTCACCTCCATGAAGGTGGCGGTGGCGGCAAGCCTGGTCGGCGCCATCGTCGGCGAACTGCCCACCGGTGCGGTCGCCGGCATCGGCGCCAAGCTGCTCGCCGGCGCCTATTACAGCCAGTCCATCGACATCTGGTCGGCGCTGGTCGCGGGTTCCATCGTGGCGGCACTTCTGGTCATGGTGGTCGGCATTGCCGGCCGCCTCGTCGACCGCGCCATGGGCGGGAGGCCGGCATGAAGTGGCTGAAACCCTCCTGGCAAGCGGTGCTGGCGATCCTGCTCTGCCTGATCGCGGTCGCCCTCGGCGCGATGTCGAAGCCGGAAGCGGCAGCGCTTGCGGACCCGACAGCGAGCATCAACTATCCCTACCTTGGAACGAAGGGCGTGATGCTCGGCCTGGCGATCGTGGCGGCACTGATCTCGATGATCAGGATTCCGTCGCTTGCGGAGGCCGTCGTGCTGTTTGTCGGCGCCCATCTCGTTGCCTGGCTGCTGATCTCGGGCATCGCGGGGTTCGAAGGCACGGCACTGGCGCCGTATTTCCTGCTGCTCGCGGCCGCCTGGTTGCTTGGCTGGCGCTGCGTGGCGGTGCTGTCCAGCCTTCGTCCGATGAGGGGATTGGCCCGCAACGCGCTGCGCCTGATAATCCCCGCCATATTCGGCGCCTGGATCCTGATCATCTGGGAAGCGGTGACGCGGGGCGCCGGCATCCCCTTCATCCTGTTGCCGCCGCCCAGCGCCATCGGCGCGCGCATCGCCAGCTCGCTGCCGGTGCTCGGCGCCGATGTCCGGCAGACCATCTTCAAGGCGGTGCTCTTCGGCTATGTCGTCGGCAGCGGCGCCGGTTTCATCACCGCGATCCTCGCCGATCGCGTGCCGTTCCTGCGGCGCGGACTCCTGCCGATCGGCAACATGGTCTCGGCGCTGCCGATCATCGGCGTGGCGCCAATCATGGTCATGTGGTTCGGCTTCGACTGGCAGTCCAAGGCGGCTGTCGTCATCATCATGACCTTCTTCCCGATGCTGGTGAACACGGTCGCCGGCCTGGCCGCCTCAGGCCATATGGAGCGCGACCTGATGCGCACCTATGCGTCGGGCTACTGGCCGACACTGGTCAAGCTCAGGCTGCCGGCAGCGGCCCCCTTCATCTTCAACGCGCTGAAGATCAACTCGACGCTGGCCCTGATCGGCGCCATCGTCGCCGAGTTCTTCGGCACGCCCGTGGTCGGCATGGGCTTCCGCATCTCGACCGAGGTCGGGCGGATGAACATCGACATGGTCTGGGCCGAAATCGCAGTTGCAGCACTTGCGGGTTCGGTCTTTTATGGCGTGGTCGCTCTTGTCGAAAGAGCCGTCACGTTTTGGCATCCCTCTGTCCGTGGTGGATAGGGGCGGTGGGTTTAAGGGCACTAACTTCAGAGGGTAAAAGAATGAAAAAACTGATTATTCCCGTTTTGGCCGGCGCGATGTCGCTGGCCGCGTTCCAGGCAATGGCCGCCGACAAGGTGACGTTGCAGTTGAAATGGGTCACGCAGGCCCAGTTTGCCGGCTACTATGTCGCCAAGGCCAAGGGTTTCTACGAGGCCGAGGGTCTCGACGTCGACATCAAGCCGGGCGGCCCGGACATTGCGCCCGAGCAGGTGATCGCCGGCGGCGGTGCCGACGTCATCGTCGACTGGATGGGCGGGGCACTGGCCGCGCGCGAAAAGGGCGTGCCGCTGGTCAACATTGCCCAGCCGTTCAAGAAGGCCGGCATGGAGCTGGTCTGCCCGAAGGACGGTCCGATCAAGACCGAAGCCGACTTCAAGGGCCACACGCTCGGTGTCTGGTTCTTCGGCAACGAATATCCGTTCTACGCCTGGATGAACAAGCTCGGCCTCAAGACCGATGGCGGCCCGGATGGCGTCACGGTCTTGAAGCAAAGCTTCGACGTGCAGCCGCTGATCCAGAAGCAGGCGGATTGCATCTCGGTCATGACCTACAATGAGTACTGGCAGTTGATCGACGCCGGCTACAAGCCGGAACAGCTGACTGTCTTCAACTACTCGGCGATGGGCAACGACCTGCTCGAGGACGGGCTCTATGCCTCGGAAGACAAGCTCAAGGACCCGGCCTTCGAGGACAAGATGGTGCGGTTCGTGCGCGCCTCGATGAAAGGCTGGAAATATGCCGTCGACAACAATGACGAAGCCGCCGGCATCGTCATGGACGGCGGCGGCCAGGACGAGAACCACCAGAAGCGGATGATGAGCGAAGTCGCCAAGCTGATCGACAACGCCGACGGCAAGCTCGACCCGGCGACCTATGAACGCACCGCCAAGGCGCTGCTCGACCAGAAGATCATCACCAAGGAGCCGAAAGGCGCCTACACGACCGCCATCACCGACAAGGCGATCAAATAAGGCGATCAAATAATAAGCCTACGGGAGCGTGATCCCGAAAAGATCATGCTCAAACGACAAGATGGAACGGCGCCTCAGAGGCGCCGTTCCTTTATGGTGTTCATGACGAAGCTGGTCTCGATCGAGGCGACGCATTTAAGCCTTGCGATCTTTTCCTTGATGAAGCGCTCATACTGTTCGAGGCTGCCGGTCACCACCTTCAGCACATAGTCGCGCGAACCGGTGACGAGGTGGCACTCCAGCACCTCTTCCCAGCCGCGGATCGCGTCCTCGAACATCACGATCTCGTCCTCGTTCTGCCGGCTGAGCCGGATGGTGGCGATGGCGACCATGCTCCAGCCGAAGGCGGCGGGGTCGACCAGCGTGGTATAGCCCTTGATGACGCCGGTCTCCTCCAGCCGCCGCACGCGCCTGAGGCAAGGCGACGGCGACAGGCCGATGCGCTCGGCAAGCTCGTTGTTGGTGATGCGGGCATCCGCCCGCAATTCCCTGAGAATCCTGAGGTCGAAGTCGTCGGCTATCTTCTGCTGCACTTTCGCTCTCTCGCGGCAATTTGTTGCCGACATGCAGTCATGCGAGCCCAAGAATAGCAAGGACTGGCTGATCGGGATCGCATAAATTGCGACGGAATACCCCTCGAAAGCAGGAAAAGCCATGACCGCGCCGCGCCCGTCGAAAACCCATATCGGCAACCACAAGCTCCATCCGGAGACGCTGATGCTGAGCTACGGCTTCGACCCGCAGCTTTCGGAAGGCGCGGTCAAGCCGCCGGTGTTCCTGACCTCGACCTTCGTGTTCAAATCGGCGGAGGAGGGACGCGACTTCTTCGATTACACGTCCGGCCGCAAGGAGCCACCGAGCGGCACGGCGTCCGGCCTGGTCTATTCGCGCTTCAATCATCCCAACAGCGAGATCGTCGAGGATCGGCTGGCGATCTATGAGGGGACGGATGCGTGCATCCTGTTTTCATCGGGCATGTCGGCGATCGCCACGACGCTGCTCGCCTATGCCCGCCCGGGCGATGTCATCCTGCATTCACAGCCGCTCTATGGCGGCACCGAGACGCTGTTGACGCGCACGCTTTCCGGGTTTGGCATCGGCGCCGTCGGCTTTGCCGACGGTGTCGACGAGAAAGCGGTGCGCGCGGCGGCCGATGCCGCGGTGGCGAAGGGGCGTGTTTCGGTCATTCTGATCGAGACGCCATCGAACCCGACCAACAGCCTGATCGACATTGCGCTGATCAGGACGATCGCCGACGAGATCGACGCCAGGCAGGACTCAAGGCCGATCATCGTCTGCGACAACACGCTGCTTGGCCCGGTGTTCCAGCGGCCGATCGAGCACGGCGCCGACGTCTCGGTCTATTCGCTGACCAAATATGTCGGCGGCCATTCCGACCTGATCGCGGGCGCCGCCATGGGCAGCAAGGCGGTCACCAAGCCGATCAAGGCGCTGCGCGGGGCGATCGGCACACAGCTCGACCGCATTCCTGCTGGATGCTCGGCCGTTCGCTGGAGACGCTGTCGATCCGCATGGAGCGGGCCAACGACAATGCGCGCCTGGTCGCCGAATTCCTGCGCGATCATGCCAAGGTTGCAAAGGTGCATTATCTGCCGTTCCTGGGCGAGGATACGCCGGCTGGCCGCACTTACAGGGCGCAATGCAGCGGCGCCGGCTCGACCTTCTCCTTCGACATCAAGGGCGGTGAGAAGGCGGCTTTCGCCTTCCTCAATGCCCTGCAGATCTTCAAGCTGGCGGTAAGCCTCGGCGGCACGGAGTCGCTCGCCAGCCACCCGGCGGCGATGACCCACTCCGGCATTCCCTTCGACGTGCGCCAGCGCATCGGCGTGCTCGAGACCACGGTCAGGCTGTCGATCGGCGTCGAACATCCAGACGATCTGATCGCCGATCTGACGCAGGCGCTGGCGGCGGTCTGACGGCGCTCTCTCGTGGCTGGAAAGGGTGAGCGATCGCCCCTTTGCTGCTTTCCCGGTCACAAAACCGTGTGCAGGGAAACATTGGGCCGCCCAGCCGTTTCGGTTGAGGCATGCGCGCGACGGGGAGCCGCGACGCATGCGACAGCCACGGAGGTCCTTAATGCGCACACATTCCATCTTGCCGGTACTTTCGGCGTTGGCCATTTCGACCGCTTTCGTCTTCGCGTCCCCGGCCATGGCCGAGGTGGTGAAGTACAAGGCGACGCTCGATGGCAGCCAACAGAGCCCGCCCGTCACCACCAAGGGCAAGGGCACCGCCACGCTCACATTCGACACCACCAAGAAGAAGCTCAGCTGGAACGTGAAATATTCCGGCCTCAGCGGACCGGCGACGGCAGCGCATATTCACGGCCCGGCGGCGATGGGTGCGAATGCCGCTCCCGTCATCCCGTTCAAAGGCAAGCTCAAGAGCCCGATCAAGGGATCCGCAACGCTGACGGACGCACAGGCCGCCGACCTGGCGGCCGGCAACTATTATGTCAACGTCCACACCGCCGCCAACAAGGACGGCGAGATCCGCGGCCAGATCGAGGCAGCGAAGTAGCGCAAGCGCTTCGGAAAAAGGGGCGGGCGATCGCCCCTTTTTGAATCACGCCTTGTCGCGGATCTGCGTCAGCGTGCGAGTCGGCGTGATTGCTTCCGGATCGAGCCTGATTTCGACGATCGCCGGCTTGCCGCTGGCGCGGGCTCGCTCGAAGGCGGGCGCGAAATCCGCTGTCCTCTCGACCGTCTCGCCATGGCCGCCATAGGCACGGGCCAGCGACGCGAAATCGGGGTTCTTGAGGCCGGTGGCGACGACACGGCCGGGATATTCGCGCTCCTGGTGCATGCGTATTGTGCCGTAGATGCCGTTGTTGACGACGATGACGACGATCGGCAGGTCATACTGCACGGCGGTGGCGAACTCCTGGCCGTTCATCAGGAAGCAGCCGTCGCCGGCAAAGGCGACCACGGTACGCTCTGGGAATAGCGCCTTGGCGGCGACCGCGGCCGGGGTGCCATAGCCCATCGAGCCCGATGTCGGCGCGGCTTGCGTGCCGAAGCGGCGGGAGCGGTGGAAGCGATGCACCCAGGTGGCGTAGTTGCCGGCGCCGTTGGTTAGGATGGCGTCGTCGGGAAGTACCTTCTCCAGATAGTTCATGATCGGCCCCATCTGGACCGGGCCGGGGCCGGTTTCCGGTGGTGTCGACCAGTCGAGATAGGCGGCATGCAGTTTCGCCGGCTCGTCCTCCCAGCCTGGTGTCGCAGCCGGTCTGCGCTTGACGAAAGCCTCGACGAAAGCCGAGGGCGATGCGTTGATCGCCAGCGTCGGCCGGTAGACGCGGCCGAGTTCGCCGGCATCGGCGTGAACATGGACCAGCGCCTGGTCGGGGTAGGGGCTTTTCAGCAGCGTATAGTCGGAAGACGGCATTTCGCCCATGCGGCCGCCGATGAGCAGCACGAGGTCGGCCTGCTTGATGGCGTTGGCCAGTTTCGGATTGATGCCGATGCCGACGTCGCCTGCATAGTTCGGGTGCAGATGGTCGAACAGCATCTGGCGTCGGAAAGAACAGCCGACCGGCAGCGACCATGTCTCGGATATGGCGCGCATGTGCGCCACGGATTCCTCATTCCAGCGCGTGCCGCCGAGGATGACGAACGGGCGCTTGGCGCCGTTGAGCAGCATCTCCAGCGCGTCGAGTTCGGCCTCGCCGGGATAGGTCTCGACCGGCGTGTGGGGAAGTGCGTCCGGCGCCTCGACCACGCTGGTCAGCATGTCCTCGGGCAACGAGATGACCACCGGGCCGGGACGCCCCGATGTCGCCACGGCGAAGGCGCGGGTGACGAATTCCGGGATGCGCGAGGCGTCGTCGATCTCGACCACCCATTTGGCGATGTCGCCGAAGAACCTGACATAGTCCACCTCCTGGAAAGCCTCGCGCTCCTTGGCGTGGCTGGCGACCTGGCCGATGAACAGGATGAGCGGAACCGAATCCTGCATGGCGATGTGGATACCGGCGGACGCATTGGTCGCGCCGGGGCCGCGGGTGACGAAGCAGATGCCGGGCTTGCCGGTCAGCCTGCCCTGGCAGTCCGCCATCATCGCGGCGCCACCTTCCTGGCGGCAGACGATGGTGCGGATCGCCGAGTCGTGCAGCGCGTCGAGCACCGCGAGATAGGATTCGCCCGGCACGCAGAAGATGCGGTCGGTGCCGTTGGCTTCCAGCGCTTCGACGATCAGTTGTCCACCGGTCTTCATTTGCCTGATCTCTCCAGCTCAGCAAGGATTTCGTCGGTATGTTCGCCTAGGCGCGGCGAAGGGCGTTCATAGAGCAGCGGTGTGCCCGACATCACCATCGGCGCGCGTACGGAAGGCAGACGGTTGCCATGGCCGTCGTCGAGGTCGAGCCGCATGCCGCGCGCGATCGTCTGCGGGTCGGCGAACATCTGGCCGATCGTGTTGATCGGGCTCGCCGGCACGCCTGCGGCTTCGAGCTTTGCCAGCAGCGGATCGCGATCAAGGATGCTCAGCGCCTCGATGATGCGCGCGCGCAGCTTGACCCGGTTGGCGACCCGGGCGGGGTTGGTAGCGAAGTCGGGATTGGCGGGCAGATCGTCCAGCCCGACGGCGGCGCAGAATTTTTGGAACTGACCGTCATTGCCGACCGCCAGGATGATGTGGCCGTCACGGACCGGCACCACCTCGTAAGGCGCGATGTTCATATGCGCATTGCCCATCTGCACCGGCGACTTGCCGGAGACGAGATAGTTGAGGTTCTGATTTCCGAGCGCCGAGATCTGCGTGTCGAACAGCGCCATATCGATGTGCTGGCCTTGGCCGGTCTGGTCGGCGTGCCGCAGCGCGGCCTGGATGGCGACGACCGAATAAAGACCGGTGAAGATGTCCGAGATGGCGACGCCGGCCTTTTGCGGCTCACGGCCGGGCTCGCCGGTGATCGACATCATGCCGGCCATGGCCTGGATGATGAAGTCGTAGCCGGCGCGTGGCGCATACGGACCGTCCTGGCCGAACCCGGTGATCGAGCAATAGACGAGGCGGGGGTTGATCTGGCGCAGGCTGTCATAGTCGAGCCCGTATTTCCTGAGCCCGCCGAGCTTGAAATTCTCGATCAGCACATCCGATGTGGCGACCAGCCGGCGGATGGTTTCCGCACCCTCAGGCGTCGAAAAGTCGATGGCGATGGAGCGCTTGCCGCGATTGCAGGAATGGTAATAGGCGGCCGACAGGTTCTCGCCGTCATGGCTCATGACGAAGGGCGGACCCCATTTGCGGGTGTCATCGCCGCCGTCAGGGCTTTCAACCTTGATGACATCGGCGCCGAGATCGGCAAGCAACTGTCCAGCCCAGGGGCCGGCCAGGATGCGGGCGAGTTCGATGACGCGGACGCCTTTCAGCGGGGGTTCAGCCATAAATCACCATGATTGCCGCAATCACCGTGATTGCTGCGAAAGCAGAGGCTCTACCAAGCCCGGCAAGGGCTGTCACGGCCCTTGCAATAGGCCAATCCGTCACGCCTTCAGGGTACCGTCGGCCCAAGCGGCGAAATCGTCCATGATGATGTCGCGGTTCACCTCGTTCAGGCTTTCGTGGCGGGTGTCGGCGTAAACCTTTGAAACGAGATTCGAAAAGCCCATCCTGAGCATGCGGTTGGCAAGGTGGGTGATGCCCTTGCCGTAGTCCGAAGCGGGGTCTTTCTCGCCGCCAACGATGGCGACCGGAAGGTCGCGCCGCACGCTCGTGAACCCTGCATCCTTGCCGCCGTTCATCGCCATGGAGACCACATCGTGCCACATCGACACCGAGGCGTCCCAGCCGCACAGCGGATCGGCGATGTATTTCGCCACCTCCGCCTCGTCGCGTGACAACCAGTCGAACGGCGTGCGGTGGTTGGGCACCGCCTTGCCCCAGGCCTGGAAGGTGAGTTTCGGCAGCAGGCGCGATGGAACGTCGGAGCCCAGCCGCATCCGTTCCCAGGCAAGGATGCCGAGCGCTACCTGCCCAAGCCGCCCTTGCGAGAAATTGCCGTTCCAGATCGCGGCGGCATGGACACGCGGCGAGTGGCTCAAAAGGTAGTTCAGCGCTATCGACGCGCCCATCGAATGACCGAAAAGGATGACCGGCAGATCAGGGCATTCGCTGGCGATCAGGTCATGGATGGCATCGACGTCGGCGATCACTTTGGCCGGGCCATCCTTGTCGGCGAATTTGCCGAGCGGCGCGTCGGGCGCCTTGGTCGCGCCATGGCCGCGATGGTCATGGACATAGGCGTGGAAGCCGCGCGCGGCCAGGAAGTCGGCGAAACCGGCATAGCGCGCGGCGTGTTCGGCAAGCCCATGATTGATCTGGACGACGGCACGTGCCCGGCCATCGGCATGCCTGACGAGGAGATTGAGATCGGCGCCGGTCGATGAGCGGACCATGCGTTGTTGACTGAAAGGCATGGCCGCCTGCTCTCTCCCCATTTATCGTTGTTGGTTTTGTTTGCGCCGGCGCCGGTTTCGCGTCAATCCACAGCAACTGCTTTTGCGCGACGATGTTTCTTGCGTTCGGCCAGCAAAACATCGCAATTCTGACATGGAGACAGCTTCAGTCTGTCGCCCACTTTCTTCAGCCGGGGATTCTCATGCGCATTGGTGTTGTTTTCGGATTGGCCATGCTGGCGATATCGCTGGCCGGCGCGGCGCATGCCGACGTCAAGATGAGCGGCACTTTCGTCGCCGACGCTGCCTGTCCCGCAACGCAGGCCATCAAGAACAGCAAGAATCCCGGCAATGTCTCGACCGATGCCGGACAGAGCTACCAGCTGCTGGCCGGCAACAAGGACGCGCCGACACATTATCTGATCCTGGTGCCGGGCGCCGATCCGGAGCGCCGCTGGGTGAAGGTCAGTTGCGGCCATCTGTCGGGCAGCAGTGCCGCGACGGTGCCGGCCGCACCTGGCGGACAAGGCAAGTCCGCCGCCTCGGGCAAGCCCGAATATGTCTTCGCGCTGAGCTGGCAGCCGGCTTTTTGCGAGACCAAGTCGAACAAGACCGAATGCAAGGCGCAGAACCCGAACGAATTCGATGCCACCAATTTCACCTTGCACGGCCTGTGGCCGCAGCCGGCCGGCAATTTCTATTGCCAGGTGGGGGCCAACGACAAGGCCAACGACAATCCGGCTCACTGGAAGGACCTGCCGCCGGTCAATCTGGACGCCGGCACCCGCAAGGAGCTCGACCAGGTGATGCCGGGTACGGCCTCCCAGCTGGAGCGGCATGAGTGGATCAAGCACGGCACCTGCTACGGCAAGAGCCAGCAGGAGTATTTTGCGGATGCGCTCGGCCTGATGCGGGAGGTCAACGGCTCGCCGGTGCGCGATCTCTTCGTCAAGAACATTGGCGGCAAACTGACGGCGGACCAGATCCGTGGCGCCTTCGACACCGCGTTCGGCGCGGGGGCGGGGGACCGCGTGCGGGTGTCCTGCGTCATCGATCCCACGAGCGGCCGGCGGCTGATCGGCGAACTGACGCTTGGCCTTGCCGGCCCGATCGGCCCGAACGCTTCGCTCAAGGATCTGCTGCTGGCCTCGGTGCCGACCAACAAGGCCGGTTGCCCAACCGGCACTGTCGACGCGATCGGGTTCCAGTAAGCACGCGCCCGAACGGCGTCGACTGCCCGTTAAGCACTGCGCTGAAATGGCTGGCGATCGCGTTGACGGCGGTCTCGACGCTGACGAGCATTCGGCGCCAGAGAAAGTCCCAGACCGGCGCTAGAATTGCCCTGACTTGGTCCAAGCGACCGCCATTTCGGCCTCAGGGCCGCCTGGCTCGCCGACGACGCGATCACGCCCGGTCGACTTCGCCTTGTAGAGGCGTTGGTCGGCGAGCGCGAACAGATCGGCAAGGCAGCGGGTCGTTTCGCTGACGGTTGAAACGCCGGCGCTGACGGTCAGCTCGAAGCGGCTGGTGACGGCCGATGCCTTGACCGCGTAGCGGATGCTTTCGCCAAACAGCCTGGCGACCGAATGCGGGCGCGAACTCAGGACGGCGAATTCCTCGCCGCCGATCCGGAACACCTGGTCTTCGGCGCTGGCCACCTCGCGAAGCAGGGTCGCAACCGCCTTCAGCACCTTGTCGCCCTCGGCATGGCCGAAACGGTCGTTGATCGACTTGAAATGGTCGACATCGATGATCAGCAGGCTGAGCGGCCTCGCCGTGCGCAGGCTGATCTCGACCGCGGCTTCCCCGTCAGCGTCGAAGCGGCCGCGATGCAGCAGGCCGGTCAGGCCGTCACGGCCGACATGCTCGACCAGTGCTTCGTAGCGCTCGCGGTATGTCAGCGTTTGGAAAATATCGGTCAGTCCGCGCGGCAGCGGAATGTCGCGCTCCTCGAACCATCTGAGGTAAGCCACGAGCATGCCGCTGAACGCCAGGGCGGCGGCCATCTTGGCGAACCATCCGCCGAAGAAGACATCGATCGGCGCGCCGGCAACGAAATGCAGCGCGGTGAAGAAACCCGCCTGGTCGAAGGTCAGCACGCAGGCGACGCAAATCAGGATGCGCGCGAACTGCGCCTGGCGCAGGTACCGGCCAAGCTTTTCATAGATCAGGATGATCAGGATGGCGTCGATGAACAGCAGCGTCGTGCCCCACACCATCAGCCAGCCCATCTCGTCGATGAAGCCGATGTCGGGCAGACGGCCGTCAGGCAGCGGCGCAATGGCGTGCAGGCGCAAGAGCAGCACCAGCCCGATCATCAGCGCATTGCCGAGCAGCAGGCCGTAGATCGGCTGGCGTACGGTGGCCGCGTCCTCCTTCATGTAGAGCAGGAGGAGCATCACCAGCTTGCCCGAAAACAGCACCGCCGAGCCCGGCGAAACCATGCCGAATGGCAAGGCGACATAAAAGACGCTGGCGAGATAGGTTTCAAGGAAGTGCATGACGCCGAGCGCGCAGACGAAGACGCCCAGACCAATGCGCTTCCTGAAGCGAAAAAGCGTCACCATGACGCTGAAGTAGACGATCGCTTCGGCAAGGAGCAGGAAACTGTTCAACAATGCCGTCGATCCGCTCTCTTTCCAGGAATCGCCGTAAGCCAGCGATTCCACCCCGATCCTGTTTTGACGCGGAAGGGTTAACCTGAGCTTTCAGCGGCTTCGTTGCCGATGGAAAACTTCAGGGAGGCGGCACACACTTGTCCGTGTGGTCGGCTTGATCTGGCAAAAGCGATTGCCGTTCGCCGCCGCATCGCCTACATAGCGGCCAACCTCCATTCAAATCGACAATTCAGTCAGTTCAGGGAAGCGCGCGTGGCACGCCAGTTCATCTATCACATGTCCGGCCTGTCGAAGGCCTATGGCACCAAGAAGGTGCTCGATAACGTTCATCTTTCCTTCTACCCGGACGCCAAGATCGGCATTCTCGGGCCGAACGGCTCGGGTAAGTCGACGATCCTGCGCATCATGGCCGGGCTCGACAAGGAGTTCCAGGGCGAGGCATGGCTGGCCGAAGGCGCCACCGTCGGCTACCTGGCGCAGGAGCCGCATCTCGACAACTCCAAGACCGTGCGCGAAAACGTCATGGACGGCGTCGGCAGGAAGACCGCCATCATCGAGCGCTACAACGAGCTGATGATGAACTATTCCGACGAGACGGCGGACGAGTCCGCCAAGCTCCAGGACGAAATGGACCGGCTCAACCTTTGGGATCTCGACCAGCAGGTCGAGATGGCGATGGACGCGCTGCAATGCCCGCCGCCTGATTCCGAAGTCACCAGCCTGTCGGGCGGCGAGCGTCGCCGCGTGGCGCTCTGCCGGCTGCTTCTTGAACAGCCCGACCTGCTGCTGCTCGACGAACCGACCAACCATCTCGACGCCGAGACCACGGCGTGGCTCGAAAAGCACCTGCGCGACTATCCCGGCTCGGTGCTGATCATCACCCACGACCGATACTTCCTCGACAATGTCACCGGCTGGATCCTCGAACTCGACCGCGGCCGCGGCATTCCCTACGAGGGCAACTACACCAGATATCTCGACGCCAAGGCCAAGCGCCTGATCCAGGAAGGCCGCGAGGACGACGCTCGTCAGAAGTCGATCTGGCGCGAGCGCGAATGGATCCAGTCGAGCCCGAAGGCGCGCCAGACCAAGTCGAAGGCGCGTATCAAGGCCTATGAGGAACTGGTCGAGCAGTCGCAGAACCGCAAGCCGACCGACACGCAGATCGTTATTCCCTCGAGCGAGCGTCTCGGCAATGTGGTCATCGAGGTCGAAGGCCTCAACAAGGGCTTTGGCGACGAGCTTCTGATCGAGAACCTGTCGTTCCGGCTGCCGCCGGGCGGCATCGTCGGCGTCATCGGCCCGAACGGCGCCGGCAAGACGACGCTGTTCAAGATCTTCACCGGCCAGGAGAAGCCGGATGCGGGCACCGTGCGTATCGGCGAGACGGTCAAGCTGGGCTATGTCGACCAGAGCCGCGATGCACTGGATGGGAACAAGACCGTGTGGGAAGAAATCTCCGGCGGCGCCGAAATCATCAAGCTCGGCAAGCACGAGATCAACAGTCGCGCCTATTGCTCGTCCTTCAATTTCCGTGGCGGCGACCAGCAGCAGAAGGTCGGCAACCTCTCCGGGGGCCAGCGCAACCGCGTGCATCTGGCCAAGATGCTGAAGAATGGCGGCAATGTCCTGCTGCTCGACGAACCGACCAACGACCTCGACACCGAAACGCTGGGAGCGCTGGAAGACGCGCTCGAAGCCTATGCCGGCTGCGCCGTCATCATCAGCCACGATCGCATGTTCCTCGACCGCATGGCGACCCACATGCTGGCCTTCGAAGGCGATGCGCATGTCGAGTGGTTCGAAGGCAATTTCGAGGAATATGAGAAGGACAAGCTGCGGCGCCTGGGCGCCGAAGCGGCGGCCCCTCACCGCATGACGCACAAGCGGCTGACGCGGTAGGGGACCAAGGGGGGCGGCGAATTCTCAAACCATATGAGGAGTTCAAATGGCTGACTGGTCCGCCGCCCAATATCTGAAATTCGAGGATGAGCGCACGCGACCCGCGCGCGACCTCGCAGCACAGGTGCCGGTTGATTTCCCGCGCCGGGTCGTCGACATCGGCTGCGGACCGGGCAATTCGACCGAGCTCCTGGTCGAGCGCTGGCCGGATGCTCAGGTGAGCGGTTTCGACACCTCTCCCGACATGATCGAAAAGGCGAGGGCACGCCTGCCCAATGTCAGCTTCGACCTCGCCGATGCTTCGACATGGCAGCCGGCCGAGCCGGTCAATGTCATCTTTGCCAATGCGGTGTTCCAGTGGCTGCCCGAGCACCCTGCGGTGTTTCAGCGGCTGATGGGCTTCCTCGCGCCCGGCGGTGCGCTGGCGATCCAGATGCCCGACAACATGGCCGAGGATTCGCACCGGCTGATGCGCGAGACCGCGGCCGAAATGCCGTTTGCGGCAAAGATAAAGGGCGCGGCGCGCGCGCCGCTGCCGCCAGTGTCGTTCTACTACGACCTGTTGTCGCCGCTCAGCGACCGGCTCGATATCTGGCACACCATCTACAATCATCCGCTGGCCGATGCCGAGGCGATCGTCGAGTGGGTCAAGGCGACCGGGCTGAAGCCGTTCCTCGATCCGCTGGAGGCGGACGAGCGAAAGCTGTTCCTCGACAGCTACACGGCCAAGATCGCCAAGGCCTATCCCAGAACGGCCAACGGCAAGGTGCTGCTGCGCTTTCCGCGAATTTTCATTGTCGCAAAAAGGGCCGGCTAGGAAAGAATTATCCACTTTGCTTGGGCCCTGATGTGGCCGCTTGACCCGGTTTGACCGCCGTGCCCAACTCATCGCGCGGACGACGATGGCCCGCATGGCAGGGGGTGAATGATGACTTTGAAAAGATTGCTTTACGGCGGTGGCGTATGCGCGGCGGCACTTCTGGCGTTTTCGGTTTCGGCCGAAGCCAAGCGGGCGCGCTGCTTCACCACGGATGACGGGTATTTTCCGTGCAGCTACCGCGCGATCGATGGTGCGGGCAGCTTCCGCATCTCGGCGCCGGGCTATCCGACCTATGTGCTGGAGATCGACGGGCCGGGTTTTGCCTATGGCTACGTCAATCTCGGCCGCCGCAACGTGCCGTTGCCGGGACAATATGTGCGCAGCCGCGACGACGGCGCCTGCTGGAACAACCCGCAGACAGACACCAAGCTATGCGCCTGGTGAAAGCGGGTCAGGCCGGCCTGAAACCTTGATTTAAGCCGGCGTAAACCGGCCGGATGAGAAAAGTGTTGCGCCGAGACGTTTCGGCGCCCACATGAAGCCGCAACGCCTGCGGATGGGACGGACTGGAACATGCATCGCGTCATCATCAGCGGCATCGGCGCTGAAATTCCTGAAGCTGTCATCACCAATGAAGAGCTGGTCGAGAGCTTCAACAGCTGGGTCGACACCGAGAACGCACGCCGCCAGGTCACCGGCGAGGCGCTGCTGCAGAAATCCGACAGCGACTTCATCGTTCATGCCTCGGGTGTGAAATCCCGTCATGTGATCGAGCGCGAAGGCATACTCGATCCAACCCGCATGACGCCGCGTATTCCAGCGCGGCCCGACGATGCGCTGTCGCTGGAAGCGGAATTCGGCATCGCCTCGGCCAGGAAGGCGCTCGACCATGCCGGGCTTGAACCGTCGCAGATCGACCTGATCATCTGCTCTGCTTCGCACCACCAGCGGCCCTATCCGGCGATCGCCATCGAAATGCAGGAAGCGCTGGGGACAAGGGGCGCGGGCTTCGACATGGGGCTTGGCTGTTCGTCCGCCGCCGCCGCTCTTCACATGGCCGTCAATCTGGTGCGCTCGGGCGCGCACAAGCGCATCCTGGTGACCACGCCGGAAATCATCACCGGCCATCTCAATTTCCGCGACCGGCAGACGCATTTCATCTTCGGCGACGCCTCGGTGTCGCTGGTGGTGGAGGGACTTGCCAAGGGCGACAAACGACCGGGGCGCTTCGAGGTGTTGGACACACGCATCTGGACGCAGATGTCGAACAACATCCGCACCAATCTCGGCTATCACACGCGCACCGCCCAGGACGATCCCTACATGATCAACCTGGAAGGCAATCTGATCAAGCAGGTCGGGAACAAGGTGTTCAAGGAAGTCACCGTCGCCGGCCAGAAGTTCATTGTCGAATTCCTGGCCGAGCACGGGCTGACCCCTCAGGCAGTCCGGCGCTTCTGGCTGCACCAGGCCAATGCGCGCATGAATGCCATGATCCTGAAGCTCTCCTTTGGCCACGATGTCGATCATGACCGTGCGCCGATGGTGCTGGAGCGGCTGGGCAACACCGCGGGCGCCGGCGCCATCGTGGCGCTGTCGGAGAACCATGCCGACATGAAGCCCGGCGATTTCGGCTTGATCTGCGCCTTTGGCGCAGGGTATTCGATCGGCGGCGCGCTCATCCGGATGCTTTGACGCGCGCCGATATTCAGGTGATGCCGGCCTGCAAACGAAGGCTTTTCCGCGCTTCCGTCAGGCCGGTGTGAAGGGCACCAGCATCGGCACCCGCCGTGCGTAATCGTCATAGGCGGGGCCTAGTTCGCCGCGCAGGAAGCGTTCCTCGAGCTTCGCCTTCATGACGACGCCGATGATGAGCAGAGCGGCGCCGGCAATACCCCACACCGTGCCCTTCGCCGCCATTGTGGCGAGCACGGCCAACAGCAGCCCCGTATAGATCGGATGCCGGACCAGCCCATAGGGGCCGGTGTCGACGATGCGATGGTCTGCCTTGGCAGTGACCGAGGCCGACCACAACCTGCCCAGATGAATGCGCGCCCACCACGAGAAGATCAGCCCGATGGCGATCAGGGCAATGCAAGCCCAGGCCTCGGTGAGGGTTGGGGTCCACAATCTCAGCCTGCCTTCATAGCCGTGCGCCGGAACGAACAGCAGGACGGTGCCGGCCAGCCAGAAGACACGATAGCGGACCTCAGCTCCGACGGTGGCGCGTTTTTGAGCCGGATCAGCCCACGCCGCGGCCGCAACCCACGTGAGCACCCAAATCAGCCAGAGCAGCGTGATTGCCGTCACCGGTCGCATGCCGAACCTCCGGTCCTTGCTTTTTATGCATGTCGTTCTCCCGAAGCCGGGACCCCTTTTGGGGCGACATGCATTCGAGCACCATGAAAGCGATCCGACGCGGCGGCAATGCGGTGCCAATTCCATTTCCGGTAAGAAGATCGTGATCCTTATCCTCACTCGCTGGAACAGCTGAACATCCATTGCACGCCGTAGGCATCGACCAGCATGCCGAAACTGCTTCCCCAATATTGCCTGGCCAGGGGCACGGCGATGCGGCCGCCGGCGGCGATGCGTGGGAAAAGCTCCCGCATGGCGGCGAGATCGTCGAATTCCAGCATCATGGCGGAGCCTTTCATCGGCTCCGCATCGTCATTGTCGGAAGCGTGAAACAGCACACCCGGACCTTCGAAGCGCGCATGCAGGATCTTTCCGCGCATGGCTTCGGTTCGTACCGGCATGCCGTTGTCGCCCCAGCGCAACAGGATGGTTGCCCGGCCGAGCCCGCACTCTTCGTAGAAGGCCAGTGCCGGCTCGCAGTTGGCGGTGAAGAACAGCGAAGGGGAGAGCCGCATCCTGTCGTTCCCCATCAGTTCAGTGTGCTGCGGCGGCGACGGCGGCGACAAGTGCATCGCCCGTATATTGCCTGTCGCCGATGCCCCAGCCGCCGTCGGGCGCGTTGACAATGTTGATCCAGGTGTTTTCGGGCTTGTGCTCCGGGACGCAGAGATCGGCGACAATACCGGCGGCGGTGGTGATGAAGGCCTTGCGGGCTTCAACCGAGCCAAGGCCGATATTGGGCAATTTCAACTCCACCATGACGACGGGCCGGTTGGCGCCGCCGGCATAGATGTGGCGGGACGGCAGGACATGGACCGTGCCGCCGACGATCGCGGTGAAGAACGAATTGCCGGCAGCACCTGAGGCTTCGATGAGAGCGGCGCTGAGGCGCGGCAGGATTTCGCGCTCTCCGGCGGGGGTCAATACACCTTCCGGCGCGGTCACGGTGATTGGCATATGGGCTCTCCTTGTCCTCGGGTTGCACGGCCTTGCCCGACGGATCGTCTTCCGGCTTGCCATGTTTCGTATCAATTGTTACGTTATGCGAAACAATTGAGTCAACAGGTTTCGTATCGATCACTATGAATAATTTGGAAAAGGCCAGGGGCGGTCGTCCCCGTGCGTTTGACCCCGACCGGGCACTGGACGCGGCGATGCATCTGTTCTGGGAGCATGGCTATGAGGCGACGTCGCTTGCCATGCTGCGCGAGGCGATGGGGCTGACGCCGCCGCAGATCTACAATGCCTTCACCGACAAGGAGACCTTGTTCCGCAAGGCGCTGACACGCTACCACGAGACCGAGATAGGGTTTGCGCTGGAGGCGCTGAGCGCGCCGGTACCGACGCGCGAGGCGATCCGGCGGTTGCTCATCGGGGCGGCGGAGGCCTATTCCAGGCCCGGCAAGCCGGGCGGATGCCTTTTCGTCAGCGGCGCGCTGGCGGCCTCGCCGCAGGCGCAAGCCATTGCGGATGAACTCAAGGCCTATCGCAAGGCGAGCGAGGCGGCGATCGCGGAGCGGTTGGCCAAGGGCAGGGCGATGGGTGATCTGCCGGAAGGCGTCCGCCCCGAAAGCTTGGCCAAATTTATTGCAGGCGTCATGAACGGCATGTCGATCCAGGCGCGCGACGGCGCATCGGTCGAAGAGTTGCGCGTTTTGGCCCAAACCGCTCTTGCGGCATTGCCGGACGAAGGGCAAAACCAGGGTGCATCATCCAAGGAATGAAGCCATGCTGGATCTCTTCCCCGAGGCCAACAAGCCGGTCGAAATCATCCCGGCAAAGAAGCTGTCCGCCCGTGCGGCCGCGCTTTATGTCGCGCCGGCGGATCATTTCCAGACACGCCCGGTGGCGGAATTGCGGCTGGGCTTCGACGGCATATCGGGCGATTTCCATGCCGGCGCGACGCGGCGTTCGGGCGGACGCGAACCCTGGTATCCGCGCGGCACCGAAATGCGCAACGAGCGGCAACTGTCGATCGTGGCCGGGGATGAACTGGCCATTGTCGCCGAGCGGATGGGGCTAGCCGAGATCAAGCCGGAATGGATCGGCGCCAATCTGGTGATCGAAGGCGTGCCGCATCTGTCGATGCTGCCGGCCGGCACGCTGCTGTTCTTCAAGGACGGCGTCACCCTCAAGGTCGATGCCCAGAACGGACCATGCCGCATCGCTGGGCGATCGATCGCCGAAAATGCAGGAATGGCCGACATCGAAGCCGGCGCATTGTTGTTCCCGAAAGCGGCGAAGCGGCTGCGGGGCGTGGTCGCCTGGGTCGAGAAGCCGGGAACGATCAAGGCCGGCGAAGAGATTTCGGCACGGGTGCCGGAGCAGTGGATTTATCGGTCATAGCTTCTTCCGGGCGTGAGCGGCGGAAAAGGGCAGGGCCTCGCTTGACCTCAGAGGGCGCAGGCGGCCTACCGGGATAGCAGTTTCACAGGTTGCAAATGATTGTCCGAACAAGCCGCAGGGAAATCCTCAAATATGTGGGAGCGACAATAATGGTTAGCACGACACCGGCCATGGCGGACGGCGACTGGCAGATTGCCGCGCCAAACACGGCGGGATTCAAATCCGATCCCGCGGCGAGCTTCGACGAACTGGCGAAGATGGGCAAACTGGCGGGCGTCCATGGAGTCGTTGCCCTTCGGGGCGGTCGTATCGTGTTCGAGCGCTACATGGACGGGAACGACATGAGATGGGGGCAGTCGCTCGGGAACGTGGCATTTGGGCCCGACACGCTGCACGATGTCAGGTCGGTCACCAAAAGCATCGTCGGTCTGCTCTATGGCATCGCGCTCGCCGGCGGCCAGGTGCCGGGACTTGATGAACCCGTTGTCGCGCAGTTTCCCGAATACCCCGATCTTGCCAGCGATCCACAGCGCAAGCGTCTGACCATTCGCCATGCCTTGACCATGACGATTGGCACGGAGTGGAACGAGAACGTGCCGTACACCGATCCCGCGAACAGCGAAATCGCCATGGAGCAGGCGCCGGATCGCTACCGCTTCATCCTCGATCGCCCGATACTTGCCGAACCGGGAAAGAGGTGGACCTACAGCGGCGGAGCCGTTGCGCTGCTCGGAAAGATCATCGAGAGGGGCACCGGCCAAAGCTTGCCTGAATTCGCTCGCGGCGCGCTGTTTGATCCCCTCGGAATCAACGCCATGGACTGGATTCGCGGACAGGACGGCGAAGCGTCGGCCGCGTCGGGCCTGCGGCTGGCGCCGCGTTCGCTGGCTCGCATCGGGCAGATGATCCTGCAGGACGGTCAGTGGGAAGGTCGCCCGATCGTGCCGAAATCCTGGCTTGAGCAGAGTTTCCAGCCCGCCGCATTGGTCGACATGGGCTGGCCGGGAATGCGCTACGGCTGTCTCTGGTATCTGGGCGAAGAGGCCATAACGGATAGAGCTGGGACGTATGGGGAGCGCTTTGTCGCCGCCTTTGGAAATGGCGGACAAAGGTTGTTTGTCTTCCCCGGCCTCGATTTCGTACTCGCCATAACGACCGGAAACTACAATTCCCCCGATCAGTGGCGAGCGCCCGCGGCTATATTGTACAACGTATTTCTTCCTGGCTTGACCGGCACCTGACCGATCGCTTCCGGCCGGAACCGGCCCGATCCCGACAGGCGCGAGCAAACGTTTGTCGGGATCATACCGGGGCAACCGCACCGCTTGGGGGCGATGCAGCATGGACGCGCCTCAGCCCTTGTGGTTCTTGTTGGCGCCTTGCGCCATGACGGAAACGTGGTCCCACTTGTCCCAGGTGGCGAGGCGGTTGGCGTATTCCTGGCGGATCATCGGCAGGCCGCCATCGCCGAAGAACACGCGCAGCGGTGGTTCGGCGGCGTCGACGATGGCCAGCATCGCCGGGCCGGTCGCCTTGGGATCGCCGGCGACCGAGTTGGCGCGGCGCTCGGCCATCTTGGCGCGGGCAGGCGCATAGGCCTCGATCGGCTTGGAGACCTTGGCGGAGGCGCCGGACCAGTCGGTGGAGAAGCCGCCCGGCTCGACCAGCGTGACATGGATGCCGAACTCCGCGACCTCGATGCTGAGTGACTGGCTGAAGGCTTCCAGCGCCCATTTCGAGGCATGGTAGAGGCCGAGCGAGGCAAAGGCATTGACGCCGCCGATCGACGAGATCTGGATGATGTGGCCGGACCTCTGCGACCGCAGGATCGGCAGGGCTGCCTGCGTGACCCAGAGCGCGCCGAACACATTGGTTTCGATCTGGTCGCGGGCTTCCTGCTCGCTGACTTCCTCGATGGCGCCGAAATGGCCATAGCCGGCATTGTTGATGACCACGTCGAGCCGGCCGAAGCGCTTGTGCGCCTCGGCGATGGCGGCGTCGACAGCTTTCTTGTCGGTGACGTCGAGCTTTATCGCGGCAATGTTGTCGCCGTACTTCTCGACCAGATCGGTGAGCGTGCCGGCGTCGCGGGCGGTCGCGGCAACGCGGTCGCCACGCGCCAATGCGGCCTCGGCCCAGACGCGGCCAAAACCCTTCGACGATCCGGTGATGAACCAAACCTTTGATGTCATGATGTGGGATCCTTGCCCCTGCGGGCGCGATTTTGGGTGAAAGCGGAGGCTTCTCCGCTTTCGCGCATATACAGTCCGTCCCCTGATTTTCCAGAGGCGAGGGGGAAATCTTTTTGAACCGGGCGGCCGGGGATCAGGGATATTTCACGGGGCTCGACCACGCCGGATGATCGTGCTTTCGCCAATAGAGCGTCATCAGCCGGCTGGTGACGGGCCCGACCTTGCCATCGGCGATCGCCGCGCCATCGATCCGCGTCACCGGCATGAGGCCGCCGGCGGTCGAGGTGATGAAGACCTCGTCGGCCGCCTTGAGCGCGGCGACGCTGACATCGGTGGCCTCCACGGTTAGCCCTTCCTCGCCACAGAGATCGAAAACGGTGCGGCGGGTGATGCCAGGCAGCACGCCGATGGCCGGCGTCGACAGTCTGCCATCCTTGACGCGGAAGACGTTGAAGCCGGGGCCCTCGGCGACATTGCCGTTGAAGTCGAGAATGAGCGCGGTCTCGGCGTCGCGGTCATAGGCATCGTAGAGGCCGCGCACCAGGTCGAGCCAGTGGTAGTTCTTGATGGCAGGATCGATCGAAGCCGGCGGGATGCGCACCTTGTCGCTGATGGCGACGTGCAGGCCGCGCCGCAGCTGATCGGCATTGGCGACCGAGCCGAATTGCACCGCGAACGCCATGAAGCGGTTGATCGCCTGGCGTGGATCGCGGCTGAAGGTCGGCGAGGCGCCGCGGGTGCACAGCATCTCGACATAGGCGGCGCGATGACCCGACAGCGCGACGCAATTGTGCAGGATCTCGGCCACGCTTTCACGGTCGAAAGGGATCGCCATGCGCAGCTTTTCGAGCCCGCCGAAGAAGCGGTCGAGATGCAGGTCAAGCCGGAAGAAGCGGCCGTCCCAGACATGCACCGTATCGTAGGTGGCGTCGGAGTGCAGAAATCCCCAATCCAGTACGGACACCTTGGCTTGCGACATCGGCAGGTACTGACCATCGAGGAAGGCAATGCCTTCGGGATAGGAATGCGGGTCGATATGGCGATCGCCAACCAGGGGCAGGTGCGCTGGATCCTCTGTTGCCTTCGTCCGGTTCATCGCGGCCTCCTCTCGCACAAGGCGGATCAGCAGGCTATCGGCGCCGGACAGAAGCGATAGAGCCAGCCATCAGGCGCTGTTCGTCCTCCATGGCGATCTGGCCGATACATCGGGTTGGAGTTGCCTTATGATCCGGCAGCTTGGAAATGGGAGGGGGATATGGTCAGGCTTGGGACCGTCATCGCAACCATGATGATTTTCGCCGCCGCGAGCGAAGCCAGCGCACAGTGCGTGAAACAAGGCGACGAACTCTGCCAGAACGGCCAGACCTATCGCTGCGAGAAGACCGGCAGCGAACTGACGCCGATCTTCCAGAACCTGCCTTGCGCGGTGAATGTGCCGGCGCAGACGCTGGCCGGCACCTGGGTCGGCAGTGGTCACCAGAGCCCGGCGGGTGATGCCGGCGCCGACTGGTCGATCGCCATGACGATCAGGGATGATGGCGCATCGATCGATTATCCGTCACTCGGCTGCGGTGGATCGCTGTCGCAGACGTCGCGGGACGGGACATCCGCCGAATTCCATGAAAGCATCACTTACGGCCAGGACAAATGCATCGATGGCGGCGACATCACCGTCCGGTTTTTCAAGGGGAACCTGTCCTGGACCTGGGTCGGCCAGGCCGACGGCCAGCCCTACAATGCGGTCGCCGTGCTGAAGCGAAAATAAACGGACCTGCCGTCTCATTCATCCTCGTCGTCGGCGTCGAGCAGGCGTGTCGCCCGCCAGCGGGTGAGCACCATGTTGGTCTGCTCGATGACGAAGAAACGTGCGGAGTCGCGGTCATACCCCTCGGCCAGCAGCCTTTCGTAATCGGTGTGCATGTGGCGGATGTGGGCGATCGTCGCCAGCCACACCGCGATCGTCGGCGGCAAGGTTTTCATATGCACCGAGCCGGCATCGGCACGAATTTTCTCCATGTCGGCGTAAGGCGCCAGCGGCAGGAGTGCTGTCAGTGCCTTGGCGATGGCCCGGCGGCGGCCGGTCGGCGCCGTCATCGCTCCTCGCGCCCTTCGATGGTCGCCTCCGGCACGGCGTCGGTCGAGGCGAAGTAAGGCTTGATGTCGATGACCGGGGTGCCGTCAAGCGCATCGATGGCGTCGATATCGATGCGCCCGGCGGCGATATCGAGCCCGACAAGTTTTGCCACATGCAGGCCGACCGGGTTCGGCCGGGCAGGGGAGCGCAGGCCGAATACGCCTTTTGCTTCAGCCGCATGGCGCGGTTTCTGAACAATCAGATTCCGCGGCGCGTGATGCAGCCAGGACAGGATGACGACGTGGCTGGCGCGCCCCAGGCCCTGCAAGCCGCTGCGATAGGCCGCGTCGATGGTCAGTACCGCCGGCAGGCCGGTCTCGCGGGCCGTGCGCATGTTCTTCGGGCAGCTCTCGCGTGTGGTCCATGGCGAGGCGATGCGGCCGATGAAGACGACGCCGCCATCCGCGGGCATCGCGGCCGGATCCTGTTCCAGCCTCTGCTCACCTTGGCGCGCCTCGAACATTTCACGCGGTGCGGTCATTCTGCCATCTCTGTGTCGGTGCCTGTCATTGTCCCAAAACCGCTACACGTTTTTGGGCGATATGCACCGGGAAATCACGCGTGCGGCATTTTCTTGTCCGGAAGCGACATAGCGCTTGCAAGGTTTTGAAAATCGACATAAACATATGTTTATATCTTTTTCAAATCTGATGCGCTGAAAAGAGAATACGCAGATGCATGTCTCGCTCGACACCATGGTGGATACGCTGAAGGCGGCGGCCGAATCCAGCCGCCTGCGCATATTGGCACTGTTGTCGCGCGGCGACCTCACCGTTTCCGATCTTACCGAAATTCTCGGCCAGTCGCAGCCGCGCGTCTCTCGGCACCTGAAGCTCTTGCTGGAGGCCGGGCTGATCGGCCGTTACCAGGAGGGGTCGTGGGCTTTCTTCCGCCTGTCGGATGCCGATTCCGCGCGTGACTTTGTCATGGGGCTGGTTTCCAGCATTCGCGGTGCCGATCCGCAGGTCGAGCGCGATCTCGAGCGCCTGGCCTCGGTCAAGCGCAAGCGGCAGGACCGGGCGGCGGAGTATTTTTCCGTGAATGCCGCAAGCTGGGACCATATCCGCTCGCTGCATGTGCCGGATCGTGCGGTCGAGGCCGCGATGCTGAAGCTGGTCGGCAAGCGGCCGTTCCAGTCGATGCTGGACCTCGGCACCGGCACCGGCCGGCTCCTGGAAATCTTCTCGCCGCTCTACCGGCGCGGCGTCGGCATCGACATGTCGCGCGAAATGCTGACCGTGGCGCGCGCCAATCTCGACAAGGCCGGCGTTTCCAACGCGCAGGTGCGGCAGGGCGATATCTTCTCGCCGCCGGTGGAGCGTGACGCCTTCGATCTCGTCACCATCCACCAGGTGCTGCACTATCTCGATGATCCCGCCCGCGCCATCCACGAGGCCGCGCGGCTGTTGCGCCCGTCGGGCCGGCTGGTCATCGTCGATTTCGCGCCGCACACGCTGGAATTCCTGCGTGACGAGCATGCGCATGTCAGGCTCGGCTTTTCCGACCGGCAGATCGGCGAGTGGTTTGCCGAGGCGGGCCTCGATCTCGAGGATGCCCAGGAGTTCGAGCCGCGCGGCGGCAACGAGGCCAGGCTTACCGTCAAGCTGTGGCTTGGCCGCGACCGGCGCCTGCTGATCGCCGATCCCGCCAATGACAGCCAGCAGAGCAAAGTGAATTCGATAGGGGAAATCGCCTGATGAACCAGTTCCGCTTTTCCCGCCGCCCCGACATTGGCGACAAGGTTCGGGTTTCCTTCGAATTCTTCCCGCCCAAGAACGACGAGATGGAGGCGCGCCTCTGGGACACGGTCACGCGGCTGGAGCCGCTGAAGCCGAAATTCGTCTCGGTGACCTATGGCGCCGGCGGCTCGACGCGCGAGCGCACGGCGCGCACCATCAGCCGTATCCTGAACGAGACGAGCCTCACGCCGGCCGCGCACATGACCTGCGTCGACGCCGCCCGCCATCAGGTCGACGCCGTGATCCAGGAATTCGCCGATATGGGCGTGAAGCGCTTCGTCGCCTTGCGCGGCGACCCGGCCGCCGGCGTGGGCACCGCCTACCGTCCGCACCCGGACGGCTATGCCAACGGTGCAGAGCTGGTCGGAGCGCTGAAGGACGCCGGCGATTTCGACATTTCGGTCTCGGCCTATCCGGAGAAGCATCCGGAAAGTCCTGACTTCGCCACTGACATCGACATGCTGAAGCGCAAGGTCGACAATGGCGCGACGCGGGCGATCACCCAGTTCTTCTTCGACAATGATCTCTACGAGCGCTATGTCGAGCGCGCGCGCCGCGCCGGCATCTACATCCCGATCGTGCCCGGCATCCTGCCGGTGCACAATTTCACCCAGGTCGCCAATTTCTCCGCACGCTGCGGCGCGCTGGTGCCGGCATGGCTGGCGGAGCGCTTCGACGGGCTGCAGAACGACCCGCAGACCCATGCGCTGGTGGCATCGGCGGTGGCCGCCGAACAGGTGCTGGACCTGGTCGAGCGCGGCGTGGGCGATTTCCACTTTTACACGATGAACCGCGCCGACCTCGTCTTCGCCATCTGCCACATGATCGGCATCCGCTCGCACGAGGCGGAGGTGGCCGGATCGGCTGCTGCGTGAGGCAGGGCTGAACAGCAAAAGGCCGGGTAAAACCCGGCCTTTCGAATTGCTTAGACTATCTGGTGCTGGTCTTCCCCGTTTTGGCGGGTTCAGGGAAGGACGCCCATAATGAGGGCGCCGATGAAAGCAAACGCAGCACAAATCATCAATGCGTTGATTGGCCTCGTAAGTCCCATGACATAGCCTCCTCTTAAAGAGCTATGCCTAAGAGTCTAGGTTCATTTGTGCCACAGGCAAGCGGAAAATGTGCTGCATTGCGACGTGATTGCCAGATTTGCGACCTCGGTTTTGCCGTTAGCCGTTGAAACTTCTCGGCAAAAACCCGCTTCAGACCTGTGAATAAATTGTGGCGGGATGGTGTCGCGGGCGTGTCATGGCAGCGCTACATCAGCGAAAGTCGACTTCGATTTTCACGCCAATGCCGTTCAACCTACCGCCTTCCAAGGACGCGTCCGTCGATGGTGAGAAGACCAAGTCCGATCAGCACCACGCCGCCGACCTCGAACAACTCCAGGCGTTCGCCAAGGAACAGAAAGCCGAGCAGCATGGCGCTGGCCGGAACGATCAGCGTGACCAGCGAAGCGTTGGTGGCGCCGGCCGAGGCGACGAGGTTGAAATAGAGAATATAGGCAAAGGCGGTGGACAGGAGAGCCAGTGCCAACACCGCAGCCCAGACCGGCGGCGAGGCCGAGAACAATCCGGCCGGACCGTAGGTGAAGAGCACAATGGGGATCATGATGATGGTCGAGGCGGTCAGCTGCCCGGTGGCGATGACCGGCGAGGGCACGCCCTTGAAGCGGCGGGCGACCATCAGCGCAATGCCATAGGACAGCGAAGCGCCGATCAGCGCGAATTTCGCCCAGACCGGGCCGCCAAGCCCGGCGAGCAGGCCGGGACCGATCATCACGGCGGTGCCGGCAACGCCGAGCGCGATGCCGGCCAGCTTGTTCCAGGAGAGCTTTTCGTCCGATGTCATCGCGTTGGCGAGGATCAGCGTCCAGAACGGCGTGGTTGCGTTGAGCACCGAGGCGACGCCGGCGCCAAGCTCGGTCTGGCCGGCGAAGATCAGCGAGAAGGGGACGACGTTGTTGGTGAAGGCCAGCAGGAAGAACAGGCCGGCATGCGGAAGGGCAAGGCGGAACGAGGGACCGCGCAGGCCGAGATAGAGCTGCAGCGCGATCGCGGCGATGGCGACGCGAAACAGCACCAGCACCAGCGGATGAAGTTCGGCCACCGCGATGCGGGCGAAGAAGAACGAGCCACCCCAGATCGCGCCGAGCAGCAGCAATTGCCCCCAGTCGGCAAGCGTCATCGGTCCGCGCGGCGCTGATGTCGCGGCTATTGCCATGTCTATCGTCCTCCCCCAGAAGGCCCGGATGCAGCCGGTCGGACACACGGCATATCCGTTCCGGCGACAAGGGCCACCCGAAACCTGATCGCCGGCAAACGATGCTGCCAAAAACTAGCGCCGCTGCGTCAAGTGCACGAGACACAGAATTGTTTTCATTAGCCGCTAGCTTGGATTAATTGTGCGCAGGCTGAAGTCGAGGATTCGTCAATGCAGCGATTCGAGAATGCCCGCGAGGCGGCTCTGGCGCTTCGCCCGGACGATCCCGTCTATTGCTTCCGCCCGCAGGTGCTGAAGGCCGATGCCAGGCAGTTCATGGGCATGTTCCCCGGCAAGACCGCCTATGCGGTCAAGACCAATGGCGAGCAGATCGTGCTGAAGACGCTGGTCGAGGCCGGCGTGACCGCCTTCGACGTCGCTTCACCAGGCGAATTCGCGGCCGTGCGCGCCGTCTCGCCCGATGCCGAGATGCTCTACATGCATCCGGTCAAGGCGCAGTCGGACATCAAGCTGGCGCTGGAGAAATACGCCATCCGCGTCATCGCGCTCGACCACGAGGACGAGATCACAAAGCTGACCCGGGTGGTGCGGGCACTCGACATCGACCCGGGCTCGGTCAGCGTGTTCGTGCGGGTGCAGACCAAGGGGCATGCCGCCTACGAGCTGTCGAAGAAGTTCGGCGCCGGCCCGGCCTATGCCGTGGAACTGGCTGAGCGGCTGAACCGTACGGGCTACAAGGTGGGGCTGTGTTTCCATGTCGGCAGCCAGATCGAGGATCCAGACACCTATGAGCGGGCGCTGGCTTCGGCCGACTGGGTGCGCAACCGGCTGACCTTCGATCTTGCCGGGCTCGACGTCGGCGGCGGTTTTCCCGCCGAATACGGCCATGATCCCAACCGCAAGCAGATCGAGATGCCGTCGCTCGGCCAGATCATGTCGCGGCTTTCCGGCGACCTGAAAGAGTACCAGTTCGACCAGATGCCGCTGGTGGCCGAACCGGGCAGGGTGATCGTGGCGCGCTGCCTTTCGCTGATCGTGCGGGTGCTGTTGCGCAAAGGCAAGCGGCTCTACATCAATGACGGCATCTGGGCATCGCTGTCGGATTCCTGGACCGGCAAGATCACGCTGCCGGCGCGCTTCATTCCTGATCCGGCGATCAGGACCCGCAATGGCGATGAGGGCAAGATCGTGCCGTTCAAGGTCTGCGGCGCGACCTGCGATTCCGTCGACATCCTGTCCAGGCCATTCTGGCTGCCGGAAACCGTCGATACCGGCGACTGGATCGAGATCGGCCATATCGGCGCCTACTCGCTGTCGCTGCGCACACGCTTCAACGGCTTTTATCCCGATACCTTCGTCGAGGTGACGACGCCCTTCGACGAGGGCGACGCGCCGCAAGGATTCGCGAGTTTGGAGACGATGGCGGATTAGGGCAGTAAGGCGGTAAGGGAGAGGGGTGGCGGCAGTCACTGCTTTCGGGCTCGTTTTCCTACTGCTCTACTGCCTACTGCCTACAATTTCCCCAACAGCTCCGGCGTCGGCCAGCCGTCCACAGGCAGTCCAAGCCGCATCTGTTCCTTGCGGATGGCTTCGCGCGTGTTGGTGCCCAGAATGCCGTCGACCGTGCCGACGTCGTAGCCCCGGGCTTCGAGCTTGGTCTGCAGCGCCCTCATCTGCTCGTTGTTGAGGCCTTGTTCGGGGTTGCGCGGATCAAGCGGCGGCGCGCCGGCAAGCCGCGCGGCGAGATTGGCCGCGGTCAGCGCGTAGGTGAAGGACTGGTTCCATTCGAGATAGACATCGAAATTGTCATAGGTCAGGAAGGCTGGCCCCTTGCGGCCCATGGGCAGGGCCAGGCCGGCCTTCAGGCCCTTGTCGACGAGCGGCGAGCCGTCGGGATTGGTGACGCCCCACTGCGCCCACTGTGTCAGGGGCAATTTGTTGGTGCGCCCGGTCTGGTCCCAGGGCATCTCGTCGGGCACCCGCACTTCCTGGATCCATGGTTCGTCACGCTTCCAGCCGCGCGAAAGCACCTTGTTGGCGGTGGTCATGATCACGTCGGGCACGCTACCGCGCAGGTCGATCTTGCCGTCGCCGTCGCCGTCGACACCACGGGCCAGATAGTCCGAAGGCAGGACCTGCGTCTGGCCGATTTCGCCGGCCCAGGCGCCCTTGACGTCGGCCGGCAGCACGCCGCGGTCGATCAGCTCCAGAAGCGGCACCAACTGTTGCCGGAACAGTTGCGGGCGGCGGCAATCATGCGAAAGCGTCACCAGCGCGCTCAACGTGTGGAAATCGCCCTGCACGGCGCCGAAATCGGTTTCGAGCGCCCAGAAGGCGGTGATGACAGGTGCCTGGACGCCGAACTGCTGGTCGGCACGCGCGAAGATGTCGGCGTATTTCTTCATGTTCGCCGCACCCTGCTTCAGCCGGTAGGCGGAGATCATGCGGTTGGAAAATTCGATGAAGGTCTGGGTGAAGACGCCCTGGGCGCGGTCGCGCGCCAATGCCCTCTCGTCAAAATTGGCATCTTCCAGCGCATCGAGGCCGACGGCGCCGACACCGGCCGCCTTGGCTTCCGCCGCCACGCCCTGTTTCCAGGTTTCGAAGTCGCCGCCGCATTCCTGTGCCATCGCCGGCAAGGCCGTGGCGCACAGGAATAGCGCCGCGAGGGCTTGGGAACGCAGTCGCATCAGCTTCCTTCCGAAACGAAAAGGGCATTGTCGTGATTGGCTGGAAGCCCAACGCCCCGAATTACCAGCGGTTGCACTCTTTGCCGCTGGCTGTGTCGAAAAGCAGGCGGCAGGCCCGGTGTCAACGGTTCTTCTGCCACAGTCGCTTGTTCAAGGCGGCTCGGCAGGCGTTGAATCCGGTTCAACGGGAACCCTGCTGGAGTGATTTGGTGGAAAGATTCGCTGCCGTTGAACCCGGTTCAACGGAAACTCTGCCGGAGTGATTTGGTCGAAGGGGGTGCTGCCGTTGAACCAGACATCAGCGGGTGTTCTGCCGCAGCCACTTGTTCCAGGCGGCCTCGCTGCCGTTGAAGACGTTGATGTCGGATTTGCCGGTCATGCCCGGAACGATGCCGGTCCCGGTGTACTGCCAGAAGGTGAACGGATGGCTGCCATACTTCTCGCGCGGGTGGCCGGCGACCGAGCGTAGCCAGTAGGGGTAACCGCGGAAGCTCGAGAGCTCGTTGTCGTCGAAGAAATCGACCGAGGTGTAGATGATCGGCTTCTTGCCGTAATGCCGCTCGACGATTTCGAGGAAGGTGGTCATTTCCGCGCGCACCGTGGCCGGGTCGGGGCGCAACCTGCAGGTCGGCGATTTCGGGTTCCATTCCATGTCGAGGACAGGCGGCATGGCGGATCGGTCGACGGGAACATTCTGGATGAACCAGCGCGCCTGCTGGGCGGCCGGAGTGCAGAAATAGAAGAAATGATAGGCCGCGCGTGGAACGCCGGCGGCCTTCGTGCGCGCCCAGTGCTCGTTGAAATATTCATCGAAGCGGTCGCCGCCCTCCGTCGCCTTGATGAAGGCGAAGGAAATGCCGCTGGCCTTGGCGATCGGCCAGTCGACCGAGGTCTGGTATTTGGAGACGTCGGTGCCGTGAACAGCATAGTTCCACGGGGCGCCACTGTCCCATTCATGCGGCTTGGAATCCTCGAAGCGCGGCGCGCGCACGGCCACCGTCGGGCTGCTGGAAGCGGATGGCGACTGCGGCGACAGATCGTCCACGGTCGAGCAGGCGCCAAGCAGTGTCAGCATGAAAAGGGCTGCAAGACGGCGCATCGCAACTTCCAAGCCGGAATCAGCCGGTCGCTGATGGGTCTGTGAACCGATGGCCGACGACTGGTCGAGCCCCCTCCAGGCGATCGCCCCACAGCATCGCCCAGCATATCCATTTCTATGCATGTCGTTGTCTCAAACCGCTATGCGGTCTTGAGCGGCATGCATCCCCCGTGATCGCCGATCATGGTTGATAATCCGTTGACGGCGCTCGACAAGTACCCCGATTTGCGGAAGCAATGGCGGCAAATCGATGACATAAGGGTCGGGCGAGAGCCCTGGAGGATGCGGATGCGGATCGTCGTCAGGATCGTCAGATGGCTGCTTGGCCTGATCGTGCTGGCGGTCGTCGCGCTGTTTGCCTGGCTTTACATCGCGCCACCCGAACTGATCCGCGTCGGCTCCGGCTATTCGGCCAAGATCGTCTGCTCCAATGTCTTCATAGCCGGGCGCGATCCCAACGAGGTGCTTGCCGTCGACGTGCAGGCGCCCGGACACCCGCTGCTGCGGCTGATGCGGGTCTCGGTCGACAAGAACCGGGGCACGGTTTCCGCCGGCCTGCTTGGCTTCCTCGGCAAGAGCGAGGCGGTTTCCCGTGATGGATTGGGCTGCGCCTCGGTGCCCGACGGCGATGTCGGCAAGGCGCGGCGCACGGCGGTCCATGTCGAACCATCGGCGACCAGCCAGGACACGCTGTGGCCCGAGGGCGAGCGGGTCGAGGCCTCGCAGGATCCGGTGATCGGCAAGCTGCTGGACGACGCGGCGCTGACCGGGACCGGCATGCGCGCGGTGGTCGTGGTCAAGAACGGCCGCGTCATCGCCGAACGCTATGGCGACGGTTTTTCCGCCAAGACGCCACTGCTTGGCTGGTCGATGACCAAGACGGTGAACGCCGCCATCATCGGTACGCTGGTCAAGGACGGCAAGATGGCGGTCGACAACAAGGGCCTGTTCGCACCGTGGAAGGCGGATGGCCGCGCCGCGATCAGCCTTGCCGACATGATGGCGATGTCGAGCGGACTTGAATTCAACGAGGACTATGGCGACGTCGCCGATGTCACGCGCATGCTTTATCTCGAGCCGGACATGGCGGGCTTTGCCGTATCCAAGCCCTTGGTGGGCGAGGTCGGCAAGGTGTTTTCCTATTCGAGCGGCACCGCGGTGATGCTGTCGCGGCTGTGGCAGGATGCGATCGGCGACAAGGCCAAGGCGCTGACATGGCCGCGCACGGCGCTGTTCGAGCCGCTCGGCATGCACAGCGCCGTGCTCGAAACCGACGAGCAGGGCACGTTCGTCGGCTCATCCTATCTCTACGCCACGGGGCATGACTGGGCCCGCTTCGGCCAGTTCCTGCTGCAAGGCGGGGTCTGGAACGGCAACCAAATCCTGCCGGCCGGCTTTGTCGACTGGATGCGCGAGCCGGCGCCGGCCTCGAAAGTCTACGGCAAGGGCCAGTTGTGGATCGAGGCGCCGGGCGACGAGGAAAGCCCCGGTGCCGGTGTCGCCGCCGGCCTGCCCAAGGACACCTACTGGATGGAGGGGCATGACGGCCAGACGGTCACCATCATTCCCTCCGAGCAATTGGTGATCGTGCGGCTGGGGCTGACCCCGGCCAAGCTCGGCTACCGCCCGCAGGCAATGGTGGGTGCGCTGGTGAAGGCGCTGCATTAGCTCCTTTTACCCTCCCTTTGATGGGGAGGGTCGGCGCGCAGCGCCGGGGTGGGTGCCTAGCGCTTCACCCCCAACCGCGCCTTCGGCGCGACCTCCCCCATCGAGGGGGAGGCAAGGTTGCGCGGCCCGATCACGCCAAGCCAGGCGTAACCGCGATAAAGCGTGCGGAAACGGAAGGTTGCGCCGGTTCGCCGAGATTCCGATTCCAGGACTTCACGCAGGGTTGAGCGCGGCGTGACGTGGAATTTTTTCAGCCAGCCGCGCAGCATTGCCCGGAACCAGCCCGGCAGGCCTTCCTGCTGGCCGAAATCGACGACATGCAGCGAGCCATCGGGGGCCAGCGCCGCAAGGGCTGCCGACACCGTCTTTTCCCATCCCGGGATCATCGACAGCGAATAGGAGACGAAGACGCGGTCGAAGCGCTCGATGCCGTAAAGGGAGCCCGCATCGAAATCGGTGGCGTCGCCCCTTGCCAATGTGACGCGGCCGGTCAGGCCTTCTCGGTCGATCGCCTTGCCGGCGGTCTCCAGCATCTCGGCCGAGATATCGAGGCCGAAGAAGCGGGCATCGGGATAGCGACGGGCGGCAAGGATGATGTTGCGGCCGGTGCCGCAGCCGAGTTCCAGCACGGTGCCGCCTGCCGGCACGTCCAGCTCCGATATCAGCCGGTCGCGGCCGAGCAGATAGTATTTGCGGGTCAGGTCGTAGATGTGGCGCTGCCAGCGGTAGACGCCGTCCATCAATTCGGCATGGCTGGCCGGCAGCTCCGTCGTGCTCATGCCGCGCGCTTCACATAGAGGTGGAAGCCGCCATAGATGGCCGAGCGGTCGCGGGCCGAGAATTCGCGCGACGCCTCGTCCTGATAGTCCCACTGGTCGAGCAGCGAGGTCGAGACGCGGCCCGGCAGCAGGCTGGGCTCGGCGGCGGTGCGGAAGATGACGCGGGCGCCGGCGGAGGCGGTGCGGCTGATTTCCGACCACAGCGCATTGAGCTGGTCATCGGTCATCCAGTCCTGCGCGTCGAGCAGGATGAAACGGTCCACGGTGCCGGCGTCCTTGCCGGCCAGGAACTCGATCAGATTGGCATGGTGGATGGCGACGCGGTCGACATTGCCGCGGATGGTGTCGTAGTTCCGCTTTTCCAGATAGGCGGGCAGGGCGGCCTCGCCGGGATTCGGATAGCGGCGGGCAAAGGCCTGCCAGGCGAAGTAATTGTTTTCCAACGGAAAGTCGCAGGCGAGCTTTTCCAGCCGGGCCTTCAGCACACTGGCCATTGTGCCGTCGCCGGAGGTGATCAGCGAATCATACTGCGCCGGCGGAATGCCGAGGCCGAAGAGCGAAGCCTTGCGCGATGTTGCCCATTTCAGGAGCTTCTTGTCGAAGACCGGCGCAAGCTCCTCGTTGAAGAAGCGGCGCTGTTCGCCGATGTTCCTGGCTTCCATCATGCGGGCCGGGTTGACGCCGAAGAATTTGGCTGTGCGGTGACCCATGGCGATGAACAGGCCAAGCAGGCCGGTCTGGTAGAAATTGCGGTCGAAAACACCGATGCGCCTGACGCCGCGCCAATTGCGGCGCTCCCAATAGTGGCGGCTCACCGGGTCGAGATGCGGCGCGATGAAACGGTCATAGGCTTGCGAATTGTGGCTGGTGTCGGCGGCGCCGAAGAAGCGGAACAGGTCACCCTGCGAGGGCAGGCGGCGCACCGCCTCCAGCTTCATGCGGTTCAGCGCGATGTGCGCGGCGTTGAGGTCGACGGCGTCGATCCGTGCCGGCGAGCGGGTGAGGTAGGCCAGGATGTTGCAGCCGCCGGAAGCGATCGTGACGATGCGGTGACCCTGGCCGAGCTGCATGGCCTCCATGTCGACATCGGGGTCTTCCCAGATCTGCGGATAGACGAGGCCGGAAAACAGAAGGGCAAACAGCCGCTCCGAGATGCCGGCTTTGGAAAGCGGGCGGTTCTGGTAGACGGCCTTTCCAACTTCCTTGCCGCGGCGAAAAACCAGATCCGAGGAGACGTCCGTCATGACAAAGTGATTCCCCATTTGCTTTGGCGCAAGCGGGTACCGCAGGGTCATGACAGGCCGGTGACAGTCGGAGGCGTCGATAATTCCACTGCGGTGGCCATCTGACGCGGCCCTCTTCGCTTCCGGTGCTCATGGACTCCAATGTCCGCTCCGCTCCGGTTCTCGAAAGCCACGCCACCTGACTCGCCGCAGCGAATTCTCGAAGCCTTCTCAGGCGCGGCCAAATCCACCCGGTGTCGGCGTCGTCAGGATAACTGCCTCACCGGCATCGAGCACGGTCTGGTCGCAGGCCTTCAATACCTCGATCGCCCCGTCCTTGCGACGAACCTTGGTCGAGCCGACCTCGCCGTCGCCGCCACCGTCCAGCCCCTGCGGCGGACGGTTGCGGTGCGAGGACAGGATCGCGCATTCCATCTTTTCGAGGAAGCGGATGGTGCGTTTGGTGCCGTCGCCGGCGCTCCATTTGCCCTTGCCTCCGGAGCCCTCGCGGATGTGGAAATCCTCCAGCACCACGGGAAAGCGCAGTTCCAGCACTTCGGGATCGGTAAGGCGCGAATTGGTCATGTGAGTGTGCACGCCCGAGGTGCCGGCAAAACCGCGGCCGGAGTTCATGTGGCCAGCCGGGGAGCCGGAGCAGATCGTCTCGTAATACTGGTATTTCTTGTTGCCGAAGGTCAGGTTGTTCATCGTGCCCTGCGCATTGGCCATGGCGCCCATGGCACCGAACAGCGCATTGGTGACATGCTGCGAGGTCTCGACATTGCCGGCGACGACAGCGGCAGGATAGGCAGGCTTCAGCATGCAGCCATCGGGAATGACGATGTTGATTGGCCGCAGACACCCGGCATTCATCGGGATCATGTCCTCGACCATGACGCGGAAGGCGTAGAGGACCGCCGCGCGGGCGACGGGCTCCGGCGCGTTGAAATTGTTCTTCATGACAGGTGACGTACCCGTGAAGTCGACCGTCGCTTCGCGCTTTTGCCGGTCGACCGATATCTTCACCTTGATCACCTGGCCGGTATCCGTGGGATATTCATAGGCCGATGTGTCCGGCAGCCGCTCGAGCACGCGGCGCACGCTTTCGGCGGCGTTGTCCTGGACGTGCCCCATATAGGCCCCGACGACATCGAGGCCGAAATGCGCGACCATCTTGCGCAACTCGGCGACGCCTTTCTCGTTGGCGGCGATCTGTGCCTTGAGGTCGGCGATGTTCTGGTGCGGGTTGCGGGCCGGGTAGGGGTGATCGGTCAGCAGCGTCTGCAGCTCCGTCTCGCGGAAGCGGCCGCGGTCGACGATGCGGAAATTGTCGAACAGCACGCCTTCCTCGTCGACCGTGGTGGCGAGCGGCGTCATCGAGCCGGGCGCGGTGCCGCCTATATCGGCGTGATGGCCGCGCGATGCCGTCCAGAACAGGATATTCCTTTGGGTATCGTCGAAAACGGGTGTCACCACCGTGATGTCAGGCAGATGCGTGCCGCCATTATAGGGAGCGTTCAGGGCAAAGACGTCGCCGGGGTGGATGTCGCCGGAGTTCAGCCGGATGATGGTTTCGACCGAACGGTCCATCGAGCCGAGGTGCACCGGCATATGCGGCGCGTTGGCGACGAGCGCCCCGGTGTGGTCGAAGACGGCGCAGGAAAAATCCAGCCTTTCCTTGATGTTGACGGAATAGGCGGTGTTCTGCAGTGTCACGCCCATCTGCTCGGCGATCGACATGAACAGGTTGTTGAAGACTTCGAGCATCACCGGGTCGGCTGATGTGCCGAGGGCGGCGGCCCGCGCCTTCCTTTCGGTGCGGCGGATCACGACGTGGTTGAGGTTGGTGATTTCGGCCCGCCAGCCCGGTTCGACAACGATGGTCTGGTTCGGTTCGATGATGAGAGCGGGGCCTGCGACCAGATTGGATGGGCGCAGGTTTTCGCGAAGATGGATGCCGGCTTCATGCCAGCGGCCTTCGGTGTAGATGCGCCGCGTTCCAGAAGCGCCAGCTTCAATCCTCGCAGGTCCGGCGGGCGCATAGGCTTCGGCGCTGCCCTCGCCGATTTCGCTGCCCTCGACGCCGACCGTCTCGACGATCATCGGCTTGTCGTCATAGACGAAGCCGAATTGCGCCTTGTGGGCGATTTCGAAATCGCGCTTCGCCTGGAAAATCGAGTCACTTTCGAAATTCACCGGCAGTGTCGTGTCGGTGCCGTCATAGCGGATGTGCAGCACGGGCCTGGTCGCAACCCTGTCCTCGGTGATCCCTTGCGCCGCAAGCTCGGTGATGACGGCCTTTTTCAAGATGGCGATGAGGCTGCCGATCTCCGTTCTGGATTCTTCGGCAAGCGGCTTGAGCAACGCCTGCTGGCGCGAGGCAAAGACCGACGCCAGGCCGATGCCATAGGCCGAAAGCAGGCCGGAGAAGGGATGGATCAGCACAGCCTCCATGCCGAGCGCATCGGCGACCAGGCATGCGTGCTGGCCGCCGGCGCCGCCGAAGCAGTTGAGCAGATATTCGGTGACGTCGTAGCCGCGCTGCACGGAGATCTTCTTGATGGCGTTGGCCATGTTCTCGACGGCGATGGTGACGAAGCCCTCGGCAACCGCCTCCGGTGAGCGACCGTCGCCAATCTCGGCGGCAAGAGCCGCGAATTTCGCGCGCACGGTTTCGACGTCGAGCGGCTGGTCCTGGCCGGGACCGAAGATCGCCGGGAAGAAATCGGGTTGCAGCTTGCCGAGCATCACATTGGCGTCGGTGACGGCCAGCGGGCCGCCGCGCCGGTAGGCGGCGGGGCCGGGGTTGGCGCCCGCGGAGTCCGGTCCGGCGCGAAAACGGCCGGCCTCGTAATGCAGGATCGAACCACCGCCGGCAGCGACGGTGTGGATGCGCATCATCGGGGCGCGCACGCGCACGCCGGCGACTTCTGTGTCGAAAGCGCGCTCGTACTCGCCATCATAGTGGGCGACGTCGGTTGAGGTGCCGCCCATGTCGAAGCCGATGACCTTGTCGAAGCCGGCAAGCTTCGCCGTCTCGACCATGCCGACGACGCCGCCGGCCGGACCCGACAGCAGTGCGTCCTTGCCCTGGAACATGTCGGCGGCGGTGAGGCCGCCCGAGGACATCATGAACATGAGGCGAGGGGACTGGTCGCTCCCTTCTTCAGGTGGGGAGACTGGCGCCGCCCCCAGCTCGCCGGCCACCCTCTGCACATAGCGCGACAGGATGGGCGAGAGATAGCTGTCGACCACGGTGGTGTCGCCGCGGCCGACCAGCTTGATCAGCGGCGAGACCTCGTGGCTGACCGAGACCTGGCTGAAACCCAGCTTGCGGCAGACCATTGCCACCGCCTTCTCGTGGTCGGGGTATTTCCAGGCATGCATGAAGACGATTGCGACGGCATCGATGCCGTCGGCCTTCGCCTGCTCGATCGCCGGCCGGCAGGCGGCAATGTCGAGCAGCCGTTCGACGCAGCCATCGGCCAGCACGCGTTCGTTGATCTCGATGACGCGCTCATAGAGCTGCTCGGGAAGGATGATTTCCTTGGCGAAAATATCGGGCCGCGCCTGGTAGGCGATCCTGAGCGCATCGCGAAACCCCTTGGTGATGAGCAGGAGCACGCGGTCGCCCTTGCGCTCCAGAAGCGCGTTGGTGGCGACCGTGGTGCCCATCTTGATATCGTCGATCAGGCCGGATGGGATCGTGGCGCCCGATTCAAGGCCGAGCAGGTCGCGGATGCCCTGGATGGCGGCATCGGCATACGCTTCAGGATTCTCCGAAAGCAGCTTGCGCGGATGCAGCCGCCCTTGCGGGTCACGGCCGATGACATCGGTGAAGGTGCCGCCGCGATCGATCCAGAAATCCCATTTCGCGGCCATGGCTGTAGTCTCCGGCATTTTCGTTTTCAGGTTTCGTTGTTAATGCGCCAACGCGCCGGCAGCAACGCATCCCGTTGATGTTACATGCAGAAACGCAACGTTACGAAACTCATCGACGCGTGGTGCATTGTTTCTCCGAGCGCTCACCGCAATTTGGGCGTGTATTGAAGGAGAGATATTATGAAAAAGCTCATTCTAGCTTCCGTGTCCGCCCTTGCCCTGCTGGGCGTTGCGGCCTGCAGCGACAGCGGCACCGACAAGACCACCACGCAGAGCACCAATCCGCCGGCTGCCGAGCAGCCGATGAAGCCCGCGGCCCCGGCTGACAATTCGACCAAGCCTGCCGAGCCGGCTCCGGCAACGCCTGCTCCTGCGCCCGCGCAGTAGTTTGTAAAGCAGCAAGAGTGTCTTGGGAGGAAGGGCCGGCGTTTCGCCGGCCTTTTCTTGCAAAAGGGCCAGCGGGATCGACAAGGTGCCTCTCGGTCACGGACCCGGACAGGCCGTTATTGGCTTGATAGCGGGGACCGGTTGGCTCTATGAAGCGGGCCATGTCGATTTGGGATCGCCTCGGCGAGTTTATCACTCGGGTATCGTCTTCAGCGACGTCGGGCGTTGCCGACGTCGTCGAGGCTGTGCGCACAGTATTCTCCGGGGATGCGGATCTGCGCCGCCGCGTCGCCTTCTCGGTGGCGATGATCGCGCTGTCGGCCAAGATGGCCAAGGCTGACGGCATCGTTACCCAGGACGAGGTGCGCGCCTTCCAGGAAATATTCGAAGTGCCGCCCAAGGAGACGCGCAACGTTGCGCGTCTGTTCGATCTCGCCCAGCAGGACGTGGCCGGTTTCGAAACCTATGCCGAGCGAATGGCACAGCTGTGCGGGTCGGGACATTCCAATTGCGTCATGCTGGAAGACATACTCGACGGCCTGTTCCATATCGCCAAGGCCGATGGGCTGGTGCATGAGCGCGAAGGCATCTTCCTGCACCGTATCGCCGAGATATTCCGTATCGACGAAGCACATTATGAATCGATCCTGGCCCGCCACGTCAATCTTGGCGCCGGCGATCCCTATGTTGTGCTCGGCATCGAGCGCGGCAAGCCGTTCGAGGAGGTCAAGAAGCGGTATCGCAAGCTGGTTTCCGACAATCATCCGGACCGGCTGATCGCGCGTGGCCTGCCGCAGGAATTCATCAAGATCGCGACGACCAGGGTCGCCGCGATCAACGCCGCCTATGAAATGATCGAGCGGGGCCTGCGGCACGCATGAGCGGCTTCCTGCCCGACGAGCCGAGCGCCGAGGTCAGGGTGTCGCCGAATTTCGGGCTAAGGCGCGATATGCTGAAGCCCGACATGATCGTGCTGCACTATACCGGCATGGCGACGGGGGCCGGGGCGGAGGCATGGCTGTGCGATCCGGCAAGCGAAGTCTCGTCGCATTATCTCGTCCATGAGAACGGCCACATCGTGCAGATGGTCAGGGAAAGCGATCGCGCCTGGCACGCCGGCAAGAGCTCCTGGTTCGGGCGCTCCGACATCAATTCCTGCTCGGTCGGCATCGAGATCGTCAATCCTGGACATTCGCTGGGCTATCCCGGTTTCCGCCGGCGCCAGATCAATGCGGTGATCGGCCTGTGCAAGGGGATTGCCGGGCGGCATGCGATACCCGCCACGCGCGTGCTGGCGCATTCCGATGTGGCACCGGGTCGCAAGATCGATCCGGGCGAGAAGTTCCCGTGGGCTGCTCTGTTCGAGGCCGGTGTCGGCCATCTCGTACCGGCCGCACCCGTCAGGCGCGGAGCCGCGCTGAAGCCCGGCGACAACGGTGCCGATGTCGAAGCATTGCAGTCGATGCTGGCGCTCTATGGCTATGGTGTTGAGATATCGGGCGTTTTCGACCACCAGACACGGATTGTCGTCGAGGCCTTCCAACGGCATTTCCGACCCCGCCTGGTCGACGGGCTGGCCGACGGCTCGACGATGCGCACGCTGCAAAAACTGCTTGCTTCCGTAAGCCGCTGACCTCAGGTCAAGGCGCTGCCCAAGTAATCTTATCCTGAATCAGGTTACAAACTGTCACTCAAAGTGACTTGCCCCGCCTTCATTGGCGCCAATTCGGGCTTCAAAGGGCAATTCGTACAGTTTGTCGGACGTCTTTCCCCCCGGATGTTCCGATAGTAATCAAGCCGCGCCGTGCGAAGATCTTCGAACGGTCCAGACAGAACAGGATCACATGCAGAAATTGACCGTTGTAACGGCAGCTCTTGCTGTCGGCGTAATGACTATTGCCTTCAGTGCGGCTGACGCCACGCCGTTGAGCCCACGGGCCGATCAGGGGCCCGTCACGGCGACCGTCAAGGGCAAGCCCATTTCGGCCAAAAGCAGCAAGAGTGCGAAGGCAACGACGAAGCAGGCTTCCGCCAAGGTGGAAAAGGCCAGCTGGGCCAAAGCGCAGAAATCCACGTCCAAAAGGCAGACGAAGCGTGGCCGCAAGACCATCGACATGACGACAACGGCCTCGATCGGCCTCAGGGATGTCGCCGCGTCGACGGCGGCGGTGGCCAGCGGCGGCCAGTATTCCGCGATCGTCGCTCGCTATGCGGCAAGCTACGGCGTTCCGGTGTCGCTGGCGCACGCCGTCATCAAGATCGAGAGCAACTACCGGCCGAACATGGTCGGCGGCGCCGGCGAGATCGGCCTGATGCAGATCAAGCCGGCGACGGCGCGGATGATGGGCTATAACGGTTCGGCCAAAGGCCTGTTCGATCCCGACACCAACATCAGATACGGCATGAAGTACCTCGCCTTGGCGCAGAACCTTGGCGGCGGCACGACCTGCGGCACGATCCTGAAATACAATGCCGGCCATGCCGCGACGCGGATGAACCCCATCTCGGCCGCCTATTGCAGCAAGGTCAAGGTTCAGATGGCTGCGCTTTGATTGCAAGTTGTGTGAGAGCCGGCGGACAAGCCGGCTTTTTCATTTGCGTTTTCCCGGCTGAACCCCTTTATACGCCTTGCCAGCTGGCTGGGCGGCCGCACCCGCAAACGCCGAAAGGCCGCGAGTGAGGAAAGTCCGGGCTCCATGGAGACACGGTGCCGGTTAATGGCCGGCGGGGGTGACCCCAGGGAAAGTGCCACAGAAAGCAAACCGCCACGACTTTGTCGGGGTAAGGGTGAAAGGGTGGGGTAAGAGCCCACCGCGCGACTGGCAACAGGAGCGGCACGGTAAACCCCACCGGGAGCAAAACCGAATAGGGGCGGTGCGAGGGGAAACCCTCGAGGGCTGTTTCCGGCTCACCGTCCGGGTAGGTTGCGTGAGGCGCATGGCAACATGCGCCCAAGATGAATGGCCGCCACGTTCTCGTCCCGCAAGGGCCGAGGGCCATACAGAACCCGGCTTACAGGCCAGCTGGCAGTTTCGCCTCGAAAAGAAATCCCTTGAGATCAGCAGGTTGCGCCCCAGGCGCGCCTGTCGTGTCCGCGGCGAGGCGATCGAAATCGTCCGCGTGCTGCACGGCTATCGCAACATCGAGGCCGACGACCTCGGTGCGTGACCGGCCCGTCAGCCGCTGATCCTGTCCAGTGACGTCTCGATGGCCTTCCAAAGCTCTTCCACCGGCTCACAGCCGACCGAAAGGCGGACGAACCCTGGCGGCACCGCATCGCCTCGCTTCAAACGCCGCTCGGCCGAGGTGTGGACGCCGCCGAAGGAGGTCGCGGCCTCTATCAGTGGGCAATTGTTGATGAAATCCTCGGCCTTCTCCTCCGAGGCGAGTTCGAAGGAAATGAGGAAGCCGAAGCGCTCCATCTGGGCGCGGGCAAGGTTATGCGAGGGGTCGCCGCTCAAACCGGGAAAACGCACGCCACGCACCGCGCGGTGTTCCTTAAGCCGTTGCGCGATCGTTTCGGCTGAAGAACACATGCGGTCGAAGCGCACCTCGAGTGTTTCGAGGCCGCGATGCACCAGCCACGCTTCGAACGGTCCGGGAATGCCTCCGGCCATTGCGCGCCAGTCCGTCACCTTGGTGACGATGTCGGCGTTGCGGCTGGCGACGTGGCCGAACAGCACGTCCGAGTGCCCGTTGACCGCCTTGGTGTCGGCGGAGACGACGATATCGGCACCCAAGTCAAGCGGACGCTGGCCGAACGGCGTCATCGTCGTATTGTCGACGACAAGGACCCCGCTTTGTTCGTGGGCAGCCTTGGCGACGGCCGAGATGTCGCAAATGTCCAGCCGCGGATTGGACGGTGTCTCCACGAAGACCAGCGAATAGCCTGCGAAGCCGCCGTCGAGGAAGGTCGGCGTCGGCCTGGTGTCGCAAACTATGCCGAGCGGCTTCAGGAAGCGTTCGGCCATCGCACGCGTGGCGTGATAGCCGTCCGCTGGCAGCAGCACGCGATCGCCCGATTTCAGGAGCGCGAAAAACACCGCGGAAATGGCAGCCATTCCGGAGGGAAAACTCACGCATTGCGCATCTTCCAGATGGCCGAGCACATGTTCCACGGCGCGCCAGGTCGGGTTGTCGTAGCGGCCATATTGATCGATGCCGGTCTCGACGCCCGGCGTGTGAAAGATCGAAGCCATGGTCAGCGGCAAGGGGATCGGGTCGCCGTTGGCGAAATCGCGGCTGCGCAAATGGGACAGTTCGGCGGCGCGTGACTTTGCCGTCTCGGACATGAGCTCGATCCTTGTTTTTGGGCGGAAGACGGTTCGACGCTATGCGGGCGGGTGATCCGCGGCAAGCCCAAGTCTTTTGGGCCAGAGGGCTCTAAACGGTTCGTTAGGCTTAATAGACCATAAAGACGAGACGTGCCGTCAAGGCTGCTCTCATTGGCCGCGATGCGCGTGTTTGTGAAGCCTATTCCCGTTGACGCCCATAGTGCCCCATGATATCCCATTTTGACATCAAAGCCTTCGTTCCGCGTCAGGGTAAAGCGTACGCCAATCGGGCAGCCGCGGCGGCTGCGCGTTTGCCGCCCTTTACCCGTGTGGAAGAGCTGGCTGTGGGGCAGGGAACGCGCTGCGGCGGCGCGTGCAAGACGATGAAGAGGGGTGCGGCGGCGCAAGCGGCTGTAGCGTTTAATGGACCGGTTTCTGTCGAACACGGTGAGCAGGATCGATGCGAAGGGGCGGGTGTCCGTTCCTGCGCATTTCCGCGCCGTCGTGCAGAAACGCGGCTATTCGGAACTTTACGCACTGCGCTGCCTCGACCTGCCGGCGATGGATGTCGGCGGGCTCGACCTGCTCGACCGCTACGAGCAGCGCATCGCGCAGGAAGATCCGTTCCTGCAGACGGCGGACGACATGTCTTTCTTCTGTCATGGCGACGGGACCTTCCTGAAACTCGATCAGGACGGCCGCATCACGATGACCGATTTCATCCGCGAGCACACCGGCATCTCGGCGGAGGTGGCCTTTGTCGGGCGCGGCAATTTCTTTCAGATCTGGGAGCCGGGGCGGCTTGCTGCCTATGGGGCGCAGGCGCGGGCCCGGCTTTTGCAGCTTCGGCAGGGGACGAAGCCTGGGGAGCGACCGGAATGACGGTGGGCCACGGCGATGACCTTCCTCACGCTGTAGGTGGGCACGCCGTTGGCGGATCGGTCCGCCACATTCCGGTCCTCCTTGGCGAAGTGCTCGAGGCGCTGGCGCCGACGGCGGGCGACATCATCGTCGACGGCACGTTCGGCGCCGGTGGCTACACAAAAGCCATTCTGGCGACCGGGGCTTCCGTCGTGGCGATCGATCGCGATCCCGACGCCATCGCGGCCGGACGCGATCTCGAGGCGCAATCGGGCGGCAGGCTGAGACTGGTGCAGGCACCGTTCTCGACGCTGGACGAACATGTCGAAAGTGTCGACGGCGTCGTGCTCGACATTGGCGTGTCCTCCATGCAGCTCGACCAGGCCGGGCGCGGCTTTTCCTTCCGCACCGATGGGCCGCTCGACATGCGCATGGCGCAGGCGGGCCTCAGCGCCGCCGACGTCGTCAACAGCTTCAAGCCGGGCGACCTTGCCCGCATCTTCGGCTTCCTTGGTGAGGAGCGTCACGCCGGCCGCATCGCCCGCATGATCGAGGCGCGCCGTGAAAAGCGGCCGTTCGAGCGCACGCTGGAACTGGCGGATGCCATCGAGACGCATATCGGCCGCGCGCCGAAGGACAAGATCCATCCAGCCACCCGCGTGTTCCAGGCGTTGCGCATCTACGTCAATGACGAACTTGGCGAATTGGCCAAGGCTCTGTTCGCGGCCGAACGCGCATTGAAGCCGGGCGGACGCCTAGTGGTGGTGACGTTCCATTCGCTGGAAGACCGCATCGTCAAGCGTTTCATCGCCGACCGGGCCGACGTCGCCACCGGCTCACGTCATTTGCCCGAGGCGCAGGCGCGTACCGCGACCTTCCGCAAGGCTGGCGGTGGCGTGACGCCAGGTGATGCCGAGACCGCGGCCAATCCGCGTGCCCGTTCGGCCAGGTTGCGCGCGGCGATCCGCACCGAGGCGCCGGCGCGAGCCGGCGATTTTTCGATTTTCGGCCTTCCAAAACTTCCCGGCATCAACCTGCCGGGGGAGAGGTAAGCACGTGTTCCGTACCAGCGACATTGTCCTGATCGCCGTCATGGTTTCGGCGGCGGCCCTGACCTACAAGACCAAGCGCGAGGCCGAGGATCAGTTGGCGGCGGTGCAGAAAATCCATACCCAGATCCGCTATGAGGAGGAGACGATCGACCTGCTCAAGGCCGACTGGAGCCTGCTCACCCAGCCGTCGCGGCTGCAGAAGCTCACCGAACTCTACAAGTCGCAGCTCGCACTCGAGCCGGTCAGCGCACGCCAGATCGTGGGCCTGGGCGATCTGCCGGCCAAGGCCCTGGATATCCAGGACATCCTGAACGGACGCCAGGGGGGCATGGCCGACAATTCCGACAAGGCGCCCGCGGGCGACAAGGACCCCGTCGTGACCGGAGGCATCGCCCAATGATCGGCAAACTGCTGAGGCGTCGCGCCAGGACGGGTGAGGACGGATCGATCGTCGTCGAGGGCGCCCGCAAGGCGACAGGCGGCAAGGGCAAGGCGCGCATCGTCATGACGATGGCGGTGTTCTTCGGCATCTTCTCGACCATTTCAGGTCGGCTGGTCTATCTCGGCTTCCAGACGCCAGATCTGTCGGGCGGCCCGCAGAGCCGGGTCACCGCCTCGCGGCCCGACATTGTCGATCGCAACGGCGAAGTGCTGGCGACCGACATCAAGACAGCGTCGCTGTTCGCGGAGCCGCGCCGCATCGTCGATGCCGACGAGGCGATCGAGAAACTGTCGACCGTGCTGCCCGAGATCGATTACGAGCAGACCTACCACAAGCTGAAGAGCGGCGCCGGATTCGTCTGGCTGCAGCGGCAACTGACGCCCAAGCAGCAGGCCGATATCATGCAGCTCGGCATTCCCGGTTTCGGCTTTCGCACGGAGAAGCGCCGCTTCTATCCGAGCGGCGAGACCTCCTCCTACGTTGTCGGCCTGACCAACATCGACAACCAGGGCATCTCCGGCATGGAGAAATATATCGACGAGCAGGGCCTGAGCGACCTGCAGGCGTCGGGCCTGGCGGTGGCCAAGGATCTCAAGCCGGTGAAGCTTTCGATCGATCTGCGCGTCCAGCATGTGGTGCGCGACGAGATCGCCGCCGGCCTGGAGCGCTATCGCGCCCTGGGCGCCGGCGCCGTCGTGCTCAACGTCAAGACCGGCGAAGTGGTGGCCATGGCCTCGGTGCCGGATTTTGATCCGAACAATCCTTACAACGCACAGGAGAAGGACCGGCTGAACCGTATGTCGGCCGGCCTCTACGAGATGGGCTCGACGTTCAAGAGCTTCACCTCGGCGATGGCGCTCGATTCCGGCAAGGCGACGATGAACAGTCGTTTCGATGCCTCGCATCCGATCCGGGTCGGCCATCAGGCCATTCACGATTTCCACGGCAAGAACCGTGTGCTGTCGTTGCCGGAAGTGTTCCTCTATTCGTCCAACATCGGGTCGGCCCGGGAGGCCGAGCTGGTGGGCATCGAGGGGCACCGGGAATTCCTGCATCGCCTTGGCATTCTGGAGAGGATGCAGACCGAACTGCCGGAAGTTGCCCGCCCGACCGAACCAAAGGTCTGGAAACAGGTCAATTCGTTCACGATCGCCTTCGGCCACGGCGTATCGACGACGCCCCTGCAGGCTGCTGTCGGCTGCGCTGCGCTGATGAATGGCGGCTTCCTGATGAACCCGACCTTCCTGGTGCGTACGCAGGCGGAAGCGATGGCCACCGCCAAGAGGGTCGTGAGCGAAAAGACGGTCGAGGGCATGCGCTACCTCTATTCGCTCAACGCCGAGAAGGGCTCGGCCAGAAACGCCAGAGTCCCCGGCTACCGCGTTGGCGGCAAGACCGGAACGGCCGAGAAGGTCGTCAACGGCCGCTATTCGAAGGACTTGAATTTCAATACGTTCGTCGCCGCCTTCCCGATGGACGACCCGCAATACCTCGTCTTTACGATTGCCGACGCCCCGCACCCTGAAAAGCCTGGCATGACGGACGTCGCGGCGGCGAATGCGGGGGTTATGGCCGGCAATATCATCAGGCGTTCCGCGGCCATGCTTGGCGTGAAACCAGATTTCAGCCATGAAAATGGTGCAACGTTGGTTTCCTATGAGTGATTCTTGGGGCGCGCCGGCGACTGCGCGCTATTTTATTGCGGTGAACGGAACTCGATGAAGCTCAGAGATCTAGCCGGTGTCCTGCCAGTCGAAGGAACAGCTTCCGCCGATCTGGAGGTTACCGGGATTTCGTCCGATTCCCGGCAGGTAAAGCCCGGCGTCGTCTTTTTTGCGCTCGCCGGCACCAAGGCGGACGGCGCGGCCTACGCTGCCGACGCGGCCCAGCGTGGCGCGCTTGCGATCGTGACAAGCAAAGGCGGTTCCGTTACCGGACTGCCGGTTCCGGTGCTGGCGGTCGATGATCCGCGCCTGGCGCTGGCGCTGAGTGCTTCCCGCTATTTCGGCAGGCAGCCGCAAACCATGGTGGCGGTGACCGGCACCAGCGGCAAGACCTCGGTCGCCGCCTTCACCAGGCAGATCTGGGAGCAGGCAGGCTATGCCGCGGCTTCGATCGGCACGACCGGCGTGGTGGCGCCAGGTCGCAACGAATATGGCTCGCTGACCACGCCCGATCCGGTCGCCCTGCACCAGTTGCTCAAGGAATTGGCCGATGCCGGCGTCACCCACGCTTCGATGGAGGCTTCCAGCCACGGGCTCGACCAGCGCCGGCTTGACGGCGTGAAGCTGGCGGCCGGCGGCTTCACCAATCTTGGCCGCGACCACATGGATTACCATCCGACGGTCGAGGATTATCACCGCGCCAAGCTGCGCCTGTTCGACACGCTGTTGCCGAAAGGCGCGCCGGCGGTGATCTTCGCCGACGACCCATGGTCGGCGCCGACCATCCAGGCGGCGCGGGCCGCCGGGCTCGACGTGCTGACGGTTGGCCGCCATGGCGATTTCCTCACGCTGAAGCGGGTCGAGCACGAACGCCATCGCCAGCGCGCCGAAGTGGAGGCCGAGGGCGTGCTTTACGAAATCGACCTGCCGCTGGCCGGCGATTTCCAGATTTCGAACGCGCTGGTTTCAGCGGGGCTTGCCATCTCCACGGGAACGCCTGTCGCCAAGGCCTTGATGTCCCTGGAGAAACTGAAGGGCGCGCCGGGCCGGCTCGATCTCGTCGGGACCACCGCCGGTGGCGCGCCGGTCTATGTCGACTATGCCCACAAGCCCGATGCGCTGGAAAATGTGCTGGCCTCGGTACGCCCGTTCACGACGGGCCGCGTCATGGTCGTGTTCGGCTGCGGCGGCGACCGCGACCGGGGAAAAAGACCGATCATGGGCGAGATCGCGACCCGGCTTGCCGATGTCGTCATCGTCACCGACGACAATCCGCGCTCCGAAGTGCCCGAAACGATCCGCGCCGCCATCATGGCCGCTGCTCCAGGCGCCATCGAAATTGGCGACCGGCGCAAGGCGATCCACGAGGCCGTCGGCATGCTTCATGCCGGCGACACGCTGATCGTGGCCGGCAAGGGCCATGAGGAAGGCCAGACGATCGGCTCCGAAACCCTGCATTTTTCAGATCATGAGGAAGTCCGCGCCGCTTTGCGGGAGCGTGCCGCATGAGTTTGTTGTGGACCTCCGAGGCGCTGGTTGCCGCCATGGACGGGAGGCCTCTCGGGCCCATGCCCGAAGGCATATCGGGCATTTCGATCGACAGCCGCAGCCTGGAGCCGGGTGACGCTTTCTTCGCCATCAAGGGCGAGGCCATGGACGGCCACGACTTCGCAACCGCGGCCATCAAGGCCGGCGCCGGCGTGCTGGTGGTGGCGGAAGGCAAGCTGCCGTCGCTCGGCCGGCTGACGGCGCCGATCATCGTCGTCGAGGACGTGCTGATCGCACTGGAAAAGCTCGGCGTCGCATCGCGGAACCGCTCGCAGGCCAAAATCATCGCTGTCACCGGTTCGGCCGGGAAGACCACCACCAAGGAAGCGCTGCGCCATGTGCTGTCGGCGGTCGGCAAGGTGCACGCCTCGGCGCAGTCCTTCAACAACCATTGGGGCGTGCCGCTGACCCTGGCCCGCATGCCCGCCGATTGCGACTATGCCGTGTTCGAGATCGGCATGAACCATCCCGACGAGATCCGGCCGCTGGTGAAGATGGTACGGCCGCATGTCGCCATCGTCACCATGATCGCGGCCGCCCATCTGGGTTTCTTCCGCAATCTGGATGAGATCGCCAAGGCCAAGGCCGAGATTTTCCAAGGGCTGGAGCCCGAGGGTGCCGCGGTCCTCAATCGCGACGACGCGCGCTTCAAGCTTCTGGACAAGATGGCGCATGCCGCCGGCGTGGAGCATGTCTACGGCTTCGGCGAGAATGCGCGCTCGACCTTCAAGCTCACCAAATGCGAATTGCATGCCGACCACTCCGACATCGCCGCCAGGATTGGCGGCCATGACATGATCGCCCGCATCGGTGCGCCCGGCCGGCACATGGTTCAGAACGTGCTGGCGGTATTGGGCGCGGCGCAGCTGATGGGCGCCGACCTCGACAAGGTAGCACTGGCCCTGGCCGATCTCTCGGCCGAGCGCGGCCGCGGAAAACGCCATGTGCTGCGGCATCCCGGTGGCTCGACTTCGAGTCACCCCGGTGGCTCGACTTCGAGTCACCCCGGTGGGCCGATCACGCTGATCGACGAGAGCTATAACGCCAATCCGGCCTCGATGGCGGCTGCCATGGCGCTGCTCAACGCAACGCCGGTGACGGGCGAGGGCCGCCGCATCGCCGTGCTCGGCGACATGCTCGAACTCGGCGAACATTCGGCCAAGCTGCACGCCGCACTGGCCGATCTCATCGTCGGCACCGGCACACGGACCGTCTTTCTCGGCGGGCCGGAAATGCGGGCGCTGGCGGAAGCGCTGCCAGGCGACATCAAGACGGAATACCGCGCCGGCGTCGAGGAACTGAAGCCGGTGCTGATTGCCGCGCTGAGGCCGGGCGACGTGGTGATGATCAAATCGTCGAAGGGCATCGGTTTTGCAAAACTGGTCGATGCGCTGCTGGGCAAGTACCCGGCTGAAACGACAACCAGCAAACTGACCTAGTCGGGGGACGAAAGCGCATGTTTACACTGCTGGTCGATTTCGCGGACAAGGTCTCGGTCTTCAACGTCTTCCGCTACATCACCTTCCGCACCGGCGGGGCGCTGATCACGTCGGCGCTGATCGTCTTCATCTTTGGGCCGACGATCATCAATTCGCTGAGGCTGCGCCAGGGCAAGGGGCAGCCGATCCGCGCCGACGGACCGCAAACGCATTTCAAGAAAGCCGGCACGCCGACGATGGGCGGCCTGATGATCCTGTCGGGCATCATCGGCTCATCGCTTTTATGGGCGAACCTGTCGAGCATCTATGTCTGGGTGGTGCTTCTGGTGACGCTGGGTTTCGGCTCGATCGGCTTCTATGACGACTATCTGAAGGTCACCAAGCAGTCGCATCTCGGCTTCTCCGGCAAGGCACGGCTGGCGCTCGAATTCGTCATCGCCGGCATCGCCGCCTGGGTGATCATGCATAACGGCCAGGCGCCGTTCTCGTCGTCGCTGACATTCCCCTTCGCCAAGGAATTCATCATCAACCTCGGCTGGTTCTTCATTCCGTTCTCCTGCTTCGTCATCGTCGGCGCGGGCAATGCGGTGAACCTGACCGATGGCCTCGACGGTCTGGCGATCGTGCCGATCATGATCGCTGCGGCATCCTTCGGCGTCATCGCCTATCTCTCGGGCAATGCGGTGTTCGCCGAATATCTGCAGATCCATTTTGTTCCGGGCACCGGTGAACTGGCGGTCGTGCTGGGCGCCGTCATCGGCGCTGGCCTCGGCTTCCTCTGGTTCAACGCGCCGCCGGCGGCGATCTTCATGGGCGACACCGGTTCGCTGGCCATGGGCGGCCTGATCGGCACGGTGGCGGTCGCCACCAAGCACGAGATCGTGCTGGTCATCGTCGGCGGATTGTTTGTCGTGGAAATCCTGTCGGTTATCATCCAGGTCGGCTACTTCAAGATGACCGGCAAGCGGGTGTTCCTGATGGCACCGATCCACCATCATTTCGAAAAGCTCGGCTGGACCGAAAGCCAGGTGGTGATCCGTTTCTGGATCATCGCCGTGATCCTGGCGCTGGTCGGCCTGTCGACCCTGAAGCTCAGATAGGACCGCCCCTTGATCCCCGCCGCATCCTTCGCAGGCAAGCAGGTTTCGCTCTTCGGGCTCGGCGGCTCGGGGATCGCGACGGCGCGCGCGCTGATCGAGGGCGGCGCGCAGGTGCTGGCCTGGGACGACAATCCCGACAGCGTCGCCAAGGCGGCAGCCACCGGCATCGCAACCGCCGACCTGCGTGGCGCCGACTGGGCGAAATTCTCCGCCTTCGTGCTGTCGCCGGGTGTGCCGCTGACCCATCCCAAGCCGCACTGGACGGTGGAGCTCGCGCGTGGCGCCGGCGTCGAGGTGATCGGCGACATCGAACTGTTCTGCCGGGAGCGGACGCTCAGCGCGCCAGCGGCGCCTTTCATCGCCATCACCGGCACCAACGGCAAATCGACGACGACGGCGCTTACGGCGCATATTCTGAAGGCTTCCGGCCGCGACACCCAGATGGGCGGCAATATCGGTCGCGCGGTGATGACGCTCGATCCGCCGAAGCCCGACCGCCACTATGTCGTCGAGTGCTCGTCCTACCAGATCGACCTTGCGCCCTCGATCAATCCGACCGCAGGCATCCTGCTCAACCTGACGCCCGACCATCTCGATCGCCACGGCACCATGCAGCACTACGCCTCGATCAAGGAACGGCTGGTGGCGGGCAGCGAGACGGCGATCATCGGCATCGACGATTCCTGGTGCGCGCAGATCGCCGAAAGGCTGGAGCGGGCAGGGCGGCAGGTTATCCGCATTTCCAAGCGCCTGCCGCTGACCGACGGCTATTTCGCCGACGGCACCAATCTGATGGAGGCCGTGCATGGCCGCTACAGCAAGGTCGCCTTCCTCGAAGGCATCGGCTCGCTGCGCGGCCAGCACAATGCGCAGAACGCGCTGGCTGCCGTCGCCGCTTGTCTGAAAGTCGGGCTGGACCTTGGCGAGATCCAGTCGGGGCTCGAAAGCTTCCCGGGTCTCGCTCACCGCATGGAGCAGGTCGGCCGCAAGGACCATGTGCTCTTCGTCAACGACTCCAAGGCGACCAACGCCGATGCGGCGGCTCCCGCGCTGTCGAGCTTTCCTCGTATCTACTGGATCGCGGGCGGCCTGCCCAAGGAAGGCGGCATCGAGCCGCTGCGCGGCTTCTTCCCGCGCATCGCCAAGGCCTATCTGATCGGCGAGGCGGCGCCCGCCTTTTCGGCGACGCTGGGCGAGGCTGTGCCCTACGAGATATCGGGCACGCTGGCCGCCGCGGTCGCGCATGCGGCGCATGATGCGGCCAGGGACGACAGCGGCGAGGTGGTGGTGCTGCTGTCGCCGGCCTGCGCCAGTTTCGACCAGTTCAAGAATTTCGAAGTTCGCGGCGAAGCCTTCAGGCAAGCTGCGAGCGCTATAGATGGCGTCAAACCCATCGGAGGGGCACGATAATGCAGAGCCGTCTCGATAAAAGTCCCGTCGCAACCTGGTGGTGGACGATCGATCGTTGGTTCCTGGCGGCGTTCCTGTCGCTGATGGGGCTCGGCATCGTCTTGTCCTTCGCCGCCAGCCCGGCGGTGGCCGAACGCATCGGCCTCGACAGTTTCCACTTCGCCACCAGGCAGATCATCTTCACCGTGCCGGCGCTCGGCGTGATGCTGGCCGTCTCCTTCCTCGATTCCAGGGAGATCCGGCGCATGTCGCTGATCATGCTGTGCCTGATGCTGGTACTGATGGTGGCGGTGCTCTATGTCGGCGTCGAGGTGAAGGGGGCGCGGCGCTGGGTCTCGCTCGCCGGCCTGTCGATCCAGCCGTCGGAATTCCTGAAGCCGGCCTTCGTCATCATGTGCGCCTGGCTGTTCGCCGAGCACAAGCGCCAGCCCGACATTCCGGGCAATCTGTTCGCCATGCTGCTCCTCGTGCTGGTCGTGTCACTGCTGGTGGCGCAGCCCGATCTTGGCCAGACCATGCTGACGACCGGCACCTGGGGCATCATGTTCTTCATGGCGGGGCTGCCCTGGCTGTGGATCATCGTGCTGGGTGCCGCCGGCGTCGGCGGTGTCTTCGCCGCCTACACGGTGTTTCCGCACGTTGCCTTGCGCATCGACAAGTTCCTCACCGGCGAAGGCGACACATTCCAGGTCGACATGGGACGCGACGCGCTGATCAATGGCGGCTGGTTCGGCGTCGGGCCGGGCGAGGGTACGGTCAAGCGGGTCATCCCAGACAGCCATGCCGACTTTGTCTTCTCGGTCGCGGGCGAGGAATTCGGGCTGATCATGTGCTTCTTCATCATGTCGATCTTTGCCTTCATCGTGCTGCGCGGCCTTAACACGGCGCTGAAGGAGCATGACGATTTCACCCGCTATGCGGTCGGTGGCCTCGTCACCGTGTTCGGCCTGCAGGCCGTTATCAACATGTGCGTCAACCTGCAGCTGGTTCCGGCCAAGGGCATGACGCTGCCCTTCATCTCCTATGGCGGCTCCTCGCAGATCGCCATCGCCATCTCGATGGGCATGGTGCTGGCGCTGACGCGCAAGCGGCCGGAAAAGCGCAAGCAGATGGGCTTTACGTTGCCGCAACGCGCCCTGCCGGCGGAGTGACATGGCGAGGGGTGTCATCCTTCTCGCGGCGGGCGGAACCGGTGGACATCTGTTTCCGGCCGAGGCGTTGGCGCATGAGCTGATCGAGCGCGGCTGGACGGTGCAGTTGGCGACCGACGAACGCGCCGAGCGGTTTGCCGGCCACTTTCCGGCCACCGCCATCCACCCGATCCAGTCGGCGACGATGGGTTCGAAGAATCCCATTGCCGTGCTCGGTGCCTTCTGGAAAATCTGGCGCGGCGTGCGTCAGGCCTCCGCCATTATCGGCAGGATCAAGCCGGACGCGGTGATCGGCTTCGGCGGCTACCCGACCCTGCCGCCGCTCTATGCGGCAACGCGGCGCAAGGTGCCGACGCTGATCCACGAGCAGAACGCGGTGATGGGGCGCGCCAACCGGGCGCTGGCCGGCCGTGTCGATGCCATCGCCGGCGGCTTCCTGCCGCAGGACACAAGCGCCGCTGGTGCCAAGACGGTGACGACAGGCAATCCCGTCAGGCCGGCTGTGCTGGAGGCGGCCAAGACTCCCTATGTGGCGTCGACCGGAGAGCAGCCCTTCCGCCTGCTGGTGTTCGGCGGCAGCCAGGGCGCCCAGTTCTTTTCCGATGCCATGCCGGGGGCGATCGCACTGCTTTCGGATGCCCAGCGCAAGCGGCTTGCCATCACCCAACAGGCGCGCGCCGACGACGTGGCGCGGGTCAAGGCGGCCTATGCCGCCCTTGGCGTCGCCGTCGAGGTCTCGCCCTTCTTCACCGACATGGCGGCGCGCCTGGCGGCAGCGCATCTGGTGATCTCGCGCTCCGGCGCCTCGACCGTCTCGGAGATCGCCGTCATCGGCCGGCCGGCGCTGCTGGTGCCCTATCCCTATGCGCTCGACCACGATCAGGCGGCGAACGCGGCTGCCCTTGCCGCCGCCGGTGGTGGCGAGGTGCATCCGCAATCGACGCTGTCGCCCGAGCGCATCGCGGCCCTCATTGGCGGGCTGATGGACAATCCCGAGCGGCTGGCGGCGATGGCCGCTGGCGCGAAATCGGTCGGCAGGCCCGACGCGGCACGGTTGCTCGCCGATCTCACAGAGGCTATTGCGTCCCGCAAAAGCGTATCGGATTTCAAGAAGGGGACGCACGCATGAAGATGCCGCAGACCATCGGCCTTGTGCATTTCATCGGCATTGGCGGCATCGGCATGAGCGGCATTGCCGAGGTGCTGCACAATCTCGGCTACAAGGTGCAAGGGTCCGACCAGGCCGACAGCGCCAATGTGCAGCGGCTGCGTGACAAGGGCATCGAATGCTTCGTCGGCCATAAGGCCGAGAATCTCGGCGACGCCGAAGTCATCGTCGTCTCGACGGCGATCAAGAAATCCAATCCGGAGCTGAAGGCCGCGCGGGAAAAATTGCTTCCCATCGTGCGCCGCGCCGAGATGCTGGCCGAGCTGATGCGCTTCCGCCAGGCGGTGGCGATCGGCGGCACGCACGGCAAGACGACGACGACCTCGATGGTGGCGACCTTGCTCGAAGCCGGCGGGCTTGATCCGACCGTCATCAATGGCGGCATCATCAATGCCTATGGCACCAACGCCCGAATGGGCGACGGTGAGTGGATGGTGGTCGAGGCCGACGAGAGCGACGGCACCTTCCTCAAGCTGCCAGCCGACATCGCCGTGGTCACCAACATCGATCCCGAGCATCTCGACCACTATGGCAGTTTCGACAATGTGCGGGAGGCGTTCCGCCAGTTCGTCGAGAACGTACCTTTCTACGGTTTCGGCGTGATGTGTACCGACCACCCTGAAGTCCAGGCGCTTGTCGGCCGCATCGAGGACCGCCGCGTTATCACCTATGGCGAAAACGCGCAGGCCGATGTGCGCTTTACCAACCACCGCATGGCCGGCGCGACCTCCGAGTTCGACGTGGTGATCCGCGACCGCAAGACCGGCGCCCAGAAGACAATATCGGATCTGCGCCTGCCGATGCCCGGCCGCCACAATGTCTCGAACGCCACCGCGGCGATCGCCGTCGCGCATGAGCTTGGCCTGTCCGCCGAGGCGATCAAGAAGGGCCTGTCGTCCTTCGCCGGGGTCAAGCGCCGCTTCACCCATACCGGTTCGTGGAACGGCGTCGATGTGTTCGACGACTACGGCCACCATCCGGTCGAGATATCGGCGGTGCTGAAGGCGGCGCGCAGCGCCACCAAGGGCCGCGTCATCGCCATTGCCCAGCCGCACCGCTTCACCCGGCTGCATGATCTGTTCAACGAGTTCTCCGCCTGCTTCAACGACGCCGATACGGTGATGGTGGCGCCAGTCTACGCTGCCGGCGAAGACCCGATCGACGGTGTCACGTCGGACGAATTGGTGTCGCGCATCCGTGCCGCTGGCCATCGCGATGCACGCTACATCGAGGGGCCGGCGGCGATCGCGCCAATCATTCGCGACCTGGCCAAGCCCGGCGACTTCGTCGTCTTCCTCGGCGCCGGCAACATCACCCAATGGGCCTATGCCTTGCCCAAGGAGCTTGCCGCCTCATGATGCACGGCCAGGTCCTGATCGACAGACTCGGCGACCGGCTTGCCGGCCTGCGCGGTCGTCTCACGCCGAATGCCGAGATGGACAAGATCACCTGGTTCCGCGCCGGTGGCCTGGCCGAAGTGCTGTTCCAGCCGGCGGACGAAGAAGACCTTGCCGCGTTCCTGCGCGCGGTTCCTGAAGAGATACCTCTTACCGTCGTTGGCATCGGCTCGAACCTGCTGGTCAGGGATGGCGGCATCCCGGGCTTCGTCATCAGGCTTTCGGCCAAGGGCTTTGGCGAGGCAGAGGTCGTCTCACCGATCAGGATCAAGGCCGGGGCGGCGACGCCCGACAAGCGCGTGGCCGCCCTGGCACTGGAAGCGGGCATTGGCGGCTTCCATTTCTATCACGGCATTCCGGGCGCCATTGGCGGCGCGCTCAGGATGAATGCCGGCGCCAATGGCGTCGAGACGCGCGAGCGCGTCGTCGAGGTGCGCGCGCTCGACCGCAAGGGCAATGTCCAGACGCTGAGCAATGCCGACATGGGCTATGCCTATCGCCATTCGGCGGCGCCTTCCGGGCTGATCTTCACATCGGCCCTGTTTGAGGGCTTCGCCGAAGACAAGGCCACGATCAGGGCGGCAATGGATGCGGTGCAGAACCATCGCGAGACTGTGCAGCCGATCCGCGAGAAGACCGGGGGCTCGACCTTCAAGAATCCGGAAGGCACGTCGGCCTGGAAGGAGATCGACAAGGCGGGCTGCCGCGGCCTGATGATCGGTGGCGCTCAGATGTCGCCGATGCACTGCAACTTCATGATCAATACCGGCACGGCGACCGGTTACGACCTCGAATATCTCGGCGAGACGGTGCGTGCGCGGGTGCTCGAACATTCCGGCATCCGGTTGCAGTGGGAGATCAAGCGCATCGGCAATTTCCGTGCCGGACATGCAGTGCAGGAGTTTTTGGGCCAGCTGCTTTAGTGCCGGCTGAAGTTCACGTGATGGATGAACTTCAACGCGTCCGCAGAACGCACAAACCGTTGCTCTGGGGACTCAGCGACACGGTTTTCGCATCCATTTTCTCAGAAAGTGAATCTCTCGGAATCATAAGTACTTGCCAGTGAATCAACTCTCTGATTCTCTGCTCGAAAGCGTTTCCTGATTTGAGTCGTTCGACGCGTTATCCGCGTTTTCCGTCTGGGGGGACATCCTGCCGGGAGACTCGGACTCAATGTTGCGGAAATCTTGGTTTTTGGTCCGCCGTGAGAGGGGATGACGGGGAATGAAAAGCAAGCATGTGGCCGTCCTGCTGGGAGGTTTTTCGTCCGAGCGGCCCGTGTCCCTGTCTTCCGGAAAGGCCTGTGCCGATGCTCTGGAGAAGGAAGGCTATCAGGTCACCCGCGTCGATGTGGGGCGCGATGTCGGCTCCGTGCTTGCCGAGCTCAAGCCCGATGTCGCCTTCAATGCGTTGCATGGCCCCTTCGGTGAGGATGGCACCATCCAGGGCATCCTCGAATATCTCGGCATTCCCTATACCCATTCCGGCGTGCTCGCCTCGGCGCTCGCCATGAACAAGGAGCAGGCGAAGAGGGTTGTTAAATCGCTCGGCGTTCCCGTCGCCGAATCGAAGGTCGCCAATCGCTTCGCCATCCAGAACAAACACCCGATGAAGCCGCCCTATGTGATCAAGCCGGTCAGCGAGGGTTCGAGCTTCGGTGTCGTTATCGTCTCCGAAGGGCAGTCTCATCCGCCGCAGGTCGTCGGCTCGTCCGAGTGGAAATATGGCGATACCGTCATGGTCGAGCGCTATATCCACGGGCGGGAACTTACCTGCGCCGTCATGGGCGATGTGGCGCTCGGCGTCTGCGAGATCATTCCGACGGGGCATTCCTTCTACGATTACGATTCAAAATATGTCGCGGGCGGATCAAAACACGAATGCCCCGCAAAAGTTTCACCGAATATTTACCAAAAAATACAGACACTGGCGCTCAAGGCTCACCAAGCTGTCGGCTGTCGGGGCGTTTCCCGGTCGGACTTCCGTTATGACGATCGTCACTCCGAAAATGGCGAGGTTGTATGGCTCGAGGTCAACACTCAGCCGGGCATGACGCCGACGTCTTTGGTGCCTGAAATCGCAGCCCATGCCGGGCATTCGTTTGGTGAATTGTTGAGTTGGATGGTGGAGGACGCTTCGTGTCTGCGTTGAAATGGGGACAAGGCAAGGAGAAGGGCGCGGCTGGGCCGTCGCTGTTCGGCTTGTCGCTGTCATCAGGCCATTTCGTGCTGCCGCGCGTGCTTCGCCGCCCGGTGCGCATCCTGGCGCGCCTGGGCGATGGTGAATTCGAGGCGCCGCGTTTCTCCGCGGCGATGATGTCGGCGGTGCTGCTCGCTTCGAGTGGTGCCTATGGTGCCTATCTCGGTGGCCATGCCGATGGCATCATCCAGAGCATCACTGCCCGCACCGGCTTTGCCGTCGATCAGGTCAAGGTGGTTGGTAACCGCCAGACATCCGAGATCGACATTCTCGACAGGCTCGAACTCGACGGCTGGACGTCGCTGATCGGCTTCGATGCGGAGGCCGCGCGCGAGCGCATTTCCGGCCTGCCCTGGATCGAGGTGGCGGCGGTGCGCAAGGTCTACCCGCATACGCTGGAAGTGCGCGTCGAGGAACGCGAGGCCTTCGCGCTCTGGCAGCAGGGCAATGATCTCTCGGTCATCGAGAAGGATGGTGCCGTCATCGCGCCGTTCTCCGGCGGCAAGCAGGTGCTGCTGCCGCTGCTGATCGGCGAGGGCGCGCCGGCCAAGGCGCCTGATTTCCTGGCCAAGATCGAAAAATATCCCGACCTCGCGAGCCGCGTGAAAGGCTATATCCGTGTCGGCGACCGGCGCTGGGACCTGAAGCTGGACAATGGCATCACGGTCAAGCTGCCCGAGGATGACGAGGACCAGGCGCTCGCCGAGCTGGTCAAGATGGACCATGACAAGGGGCTGCTGTCGCGCGACATCGCCGCCGTCGACATGCGGCTCACGGACCGGCTGGTCGTGGAGCTGACGCCCGAGGCGGTGACGCAGCGCGAGGCCGCCCTCAACGAGAAGCCGAAAACCCTCAAGCGCAAGCCGGAGACGAAGATATGAGCTGGCTTGGCGGTTCTGGCGATGCCTCGTCGCGCCGGTCCGGCACCCTGACGGTGCTGGACGTCGGCTCGAACAAGGTCTGCTGCATGGTGGCCAAGCTCAAGCCGAACGATGACGGCAAGCTCTTGCGCGGCCGCTCGCACCGCATCCAGGTGATCGGCATCGGCCACCAGAAGTCGCAAGGCGTGAAGTCGGGCGTGGTCGTCGATCTCGACCGGGCGGAGCATGCCATCCGGCTGTCCGTCGATGCCGCCGAACGCATGGCGGGACTGACGGTCGATTCGCTCATCGTCAACATGACCGCCGGCCGGCTGAAGAGCGAAGCTTTCTCCGCGACCATCAATCTCGGCGGTCATGAGGCGGATGAGGCCGACATCAAGCGGGTGCTCGGCGCCGGCGCCAAACAGGCGCTCAAGGCCGAGCGCGAGGTTATCCATTCGTTGCCTGTCGGCTTCTCGCTGGATGCCGAACGCGGTGTGCGCGATCCGCGCGGCATGGTCGGCGACGCGCTCGGCGTCGACATGCATGTGCTGACGGGGGACGCGGCACCAATGCGCAACCTCGAACTCTCCATCAACCGCTCGCATCTGTCGGTCGAGCGCATGGTGGCGACGCCCTATGCCAGCGGGCTGGCGGCGCTCGTCGATGACGAGCTGGAGCTGGGTGCTGCCTGCATCGACATGGGTGGCGGCACGACCACGATCTCGGTGTTTTCGGAAGGCAAGTTCGTCCATGGCGACGCCATCGCGATCGGCGGCAACCACGTCACGCTCGACATGGCCAAGGGGCTCTCGACCTCGCTTGATGCCGCCGAGCGGCTCAAGGTGATGCATGGCTCGGCGTTGCCGGGCAGCGCCGACGACCGCGATCTGGTCTCGATCCAGCCGATCGGCGATGACGGCGACGTGCCTCTGCAGATACCGCGTTCGGTGATGACGCGCATCGTGCGCGCCCGCATCGACGAGACGCTTGAATTGCTGCGCGACCGGCTGAACAAATCCGGCTACGGCAATGCGGTCGGCAAGCGCGTCGTGCTCACCGGCGGCGCCAGCCAGTTGGCCGGCCTGCCGGAAGCGGCGCGCCGCATCCTGGGGCGCAATGTGCGCATCGGCCGTCCGCTCGGCGTGGCGGGCCTGCCCGAAGCGGCGAAGGGGCCGGCCTTCTCGGCCGCCGTCGGGCTTCTGATCTATCCGCAGATGGCGAGTTTCGAGAGCCATCCGGCGAAAGGCATTTCCGGTCTCAGGATGACCGGAACGGGTGGAAAACTGCATCGCATGAGTCAGTGGTTGAGAGACAGTTTCTAATTGACGGGGACAGCCCCATAGGCGGCCGCGGCGGCGAAGCGGCGTGAAAGGCAAAGGACGGAGACAATGACCATCAATCTGCAGAAGCCGGACATTACCGAGCTTAAGCCGCGCATCACCGTGTTTGGCGTTGGCGGCGGCGGCGGCAATGCCGTGAACAACATGATCACCGCGGGCTTGCGCGGTGTCGAGTTCGTCGTGGCCAACACCGACGCGCAGGCGCTGACCATGTCGAAGGCCGACCGGCTTATCCAGCTTGGCGCGCATGTCACCGAAGGCCTCGGCGCCGGCTCGCAGCCGGAAGTCGGCCGCGCGGCGGCGGAAGAATGCATCGACGAGATCCTCGACCACCTCACCAACACCCATATGTGCTTCGTCACCGCCGGCATGGGCGGCGGCACCGGCACCGGTGCTGCTCCGGTGGTTGCCCGCGCCGCGCGCGAAAAGGGCATCCTCACCGTCGGCGTCGTCACCAAGCCGTTCCACTTCGAGGGCCAGCGCCGCATGAAGACGGCCGACATGGGCATCGAGGAACTGCAGAAATGCGTCGATACGCTGATCGTCATCCCCAACCAGAACCTGTTCCGGCTGGCCAATGACAAGACCACCTTCGCCGATGCCTTCGCCATGGCCGACCAGGTGCTCTATTCCGGCGTTGCCTGCATCACCGACCTGATGGTCAAGGAAGGCCTGATCAACCTCGACTTCGCCGACGTGCGCTCGGTGATGCGCGAGATGGGCAAGGCGATGATGGGCACCGGCGAGGCTTCGGGCGAGGGCCGTGCGATGGCCGCCGCCGAAGCCGCGATCGCCAACCCGCTGCTCGACGAGACCTCGATGAAGGGCGCCAAGGGCCTGCTGATCTCGATCACCGGCGGCCGCGACCTGACCCTGTTCGAAGTCGACGAAGCGGCGACCCGTATCCGCGAGGAAGTCGACCAGGACGCCAACATCATCCTGGGCGCTACCTTCGACGAGGAACTCGAAGGCGTCATCCGCGTCTCGGTGGTCGCCACCGGCATCGACAAGTCGGCGGCTGAAATCGCAGCGGCGCCGATCTCGATCCGTACCGCTCCGCCGAAGCCGGCCGGCCGTCCGGCCGTGGCCGCCGTGGAAAGCCGCCCGGCGCCAGTCCAGCAGCCTGTCTATGAGCCGCGTGCCGCCGACCCGGTCGCCGAGGCCATCCAACTCGCCGAGGCAAATGCCGCGGCCATGGCTCAGGCTCGCCCGGCTCCGGTCGCCCATGCGGACGATTTCCGGCCGCAGAGCAAGATCTTCCAGGCGCCCCCGGCACAACCGCAGCCCATGCCGCAGCCGGTCGTCCAGCAGATGATGCAGCCGGCTCCGCAGCCGCGCGAAATACTGCGCGAGGTCCAGCAACCGGTGGCGATGGCGCCGCAGCGCATGCCGCGCGTCGAGGACTTCCCGCCGGTGGTCAAGGCCGAGGTGGACGCCAAGAGCCGTCCGGCGGACCACGAGAACAACAGCGGACCGATGGGTCTTCTGAAGCGCCTGACCAACGGCCTGACCCGCCGCGAAGAGGAGCCGGCACGGCTGCAGCCGGCGCAACCGCGCGAGCCGAAGCTGCGCCAGGCGGCTCCTGAAGTGCGCCGTCTCGCCAGCCAGGACGCCCAGCTCTACGCCCCGCGCCGCGGCCAGCTGGATGACCAGGGCCGCCTGACGCCGCAGACCAGGGCGACTCAGGACGACGATCAGTTGGAGATTCCGGCGTTCCTGCGCCGCCAAGCCAACTGAACCGTTAACGGACTGTAACAATCGTTAACAGGCAAGCAAGGAATTGCTTGCCTGTTAACGTTTTAAATGGTGTAAAATCAATCGGTTACAGTGCCGTACATGTTCCAGTTCGCGGTTACAAAGAGTAAGAAACCGTGATTTGGAGTCTCCCTGCCGGGACATTATCTTCGCTGCCTACCATAGTCGGTCTGCCGGGATTTCGGGGAAGTGGCCCTGCCTGCCGATTTCACAAGAGCCGCGCCCTCGGGCTGGAGAAGCGGACCTAGGCATTTCGGGCTTATGGGGATTGTCTTGCACGACTACCAGACGACAGTGAAGACGCGCGCGTCGCTTACAGGCACCGGCGTTCACAGCGGCAAAGAAGTTTCCGTCAGTTTCCTGCCCGCGGATGCCGATACCGGCATCGTGTTCCAGCTGATCGGTGGAGAAGGGCAGGGCCGCGAATTCCGCGCTCTGTTTTCCGAGATCGGCGCCACCGACCTTTGCACCATGCTTGGCGATCCCTCGGGCGAGCACATCGCCACCGTCGAGCACATCATGGCCGCGCTGCTCGGGCTCGGCATCGACAATGTCCTCATCGAGATCGATGGCCACGAGGTTCCGATCCTCGATGGCAGCGCCATGGACTTCGTGGAAGCCATCGACCAGGCGGGCATCGAGACGTTGCTGGTCAAGCGGCGCTACATCAGGGTCGTCAAGCCGGTCCGCATCGAGAACGGTGCGTCCTGGGCGGAGTTCAGGCCCTATGACGGCACCCGCTTCGAGATCGAGATCGATTTCGAAAGCCCCGCCATCGGCCGCCAGCTCTTCGCATCGGATATCAATGCGGACATTTTCCGCCGCGACATTGCGCGCGCCCGCACCTTCGGCTTCATGAAGGATGTCGAACGGCTGTGGGCCGCCGGCTATGCGCTTGGCTCGTCGCTCGAGAACTCGCTGGTGATCGGCGACGACAACCGGGTCATCAACATGGGCGGCCTGCGTTATCCCAACGAATTCGTGCGTCACAAGACGCTCGACGCCATGGGCGACCTGGCGTTGGCCGGAGCCCGTTTCATCGGCTGTTTCCGCTCCTATCGAGGCGGCCACAGGCTGAACGCGGCCGCGCTGCGCCGCCTGCTGTCGGACCGCACGGCCTTCGAGATCGTCGAGACCACACGCCGCGAGCGTGGCCGCGCGGCGGAGATGAGCGCCGTCAATGCGCCGCTCTACGCGCCCTGGATGATCTGAGCCCCGCGACGTTTTCGTCCCCGGTGACGGGGGCGCCGAGTGTTGCAGGAATGTACCACAAGCACGCGAAATTGCAGGGATGCTTCGACGCCGGTCGGCCGCCACAAAAATGTGCGATTGGCTAGACATAGCGTTGCCGGGCAAGGCGGTTATGGTTTATGGCTGCTGCCGTCGATTAGTGCATGTCGCTCAAAAGTGGGGACCAATTTTGGGACAACAGCATGCAAGAGGCATTAAAATAACGCCGAAAGGGCGCAATCCAATCATGTTCTTCAAGCGAGTCGGTCAATCGAAAGCGCCCCAGCGGTCTGTTCTCCTGGCGCTTTCGCTGGTTGTTCCATCGCTCTTCCTCTCGGCCTGCATGTCGTCGGAGAAAGACATCGACCTGTCGACCTATGTCGACCAGACCGAGCCGGCCGACGTCCTCTACAATCAGGGCCTCGCCAACATGAACGCGGGACGCCTGGATGAGGCGAGCAAGAAGTTCGACGCCGTCGATCGCCAGCATCCCTATTCGGAATGGGCCCGTAAATCGATGGTCATGGGCGCTTTCGCCGACTATCGAAAGGGCAGCTACGACGATGCTATCTCGTCGGCCAAGCGCTATCTGGCGCTGTATCCGTCCACCGATGATGCGCCCTACGCGCAGTACATCATCGGCCTGAGCTACTATCGCCAGATCAAGGACGTGACCCAGGATCAGAAGGAAGCACGCCAGACCTTGCAGACGATGCAGGATCTGGTGACGCGCTGGCCGAACTCGGAATATGTCGACGACGCCAAGGAGAAGATGCGCTTCGCCAACGACCAGCTCGCCGGCAAGGAAATGCAGATCGGCCGCTATTATCTGGAGCGCCGTGAATACATCGCCGCCGTCAAGCGCTTCCGCACCGTGGTGGAGAGCTATTCCAACACGCGCCATGTCGAGGAAGCACTCGCCCGCCTGACCGAAAGCTATTACGCGCTGGGGCTGACCTCGGAGGCGCAGACGGCAGCCGCCGTGCTCGGCACCAACTATCCCGACAGCCCGTGGTACAAGGATTCCTACAAGCTCCTGCAGAGCAACGGACTGGCGCCGCGCGAGAATGCCGGATCGTGGATATCCAAGGCCGGAAAGCTGATCACCGGCGCCTGATCTTAGAGCGGCTCGCCGTTTCACGGAAACGGCGAACCGCTCTATCTCTTTGTTTTTGACGCAATTCCCATGGGAACCCCGTTTCACACTTTTCCTGGAATTGCTCTAAGGCGCGTCGCGGCGACGCGCTTTTTCGGATTGATCCGACGCTGAAACAAAAAGATAGTGCGGCGCTGCGACTCCGATTGGTCGCGTGCCGCTCCACGGCGGTTCTGTGGTTTGATTGAGCCGCTGAACCGTCCTATCTCTTGTTGTCGCAATTCCGATGGGAAAACCGTTACGCACTTTTCCTGGAATTGCTTGAGGTCCGGGTTCTGATGCTTTCCAGACTGTCGATCCGCGATATCGTCCTGATCGAGAAGCTGGATATCGACTTCCAGCCGGGCCTTTCCGTGCTGACCGGCGAAACCGGCGCCGGCAAATCCATCCTGCTCGATGCCCTGTCGCTGGCGCTTGGCGCGCGTGGCGACGCGTCGCTGGTGCGCCATGGCGCGGCACAAGGCCAGGTCATTGCCGTGTTCGATGTGCCGCGAAACCATCCGGTGCGCGCGCTGCTTGTCGAAAACGCCATCGAGGATGACGGCGACATCATCCTGCGCCGCGTGCAGACGGCGGACGGCCGCACTCGGGTCTTCGTCAACGACCAGCCATCCAGCGTGACCCTGATGCGCGATGTCGGCCGCGCGCTGGTCGAAATCCACGGCCAGCACGATGAGCGAGCCTTGGTCGATCCCGGTGCGCACCGGGATGTGCTCGACGCCTTCGGCGGCCATCTTGGCGCCGTCCGCTCGACCGGCGAGGCTTGGCGGCACTGGCGCGCCTGCGAGCAGGAGCTTACGCGCCACCGCGCCAAGGTGGCGGCGGCGGCACGCGAGGCCGACTATCTGCGCGCCGCGGTCACGGAACTGACCAAGCTCGATCCGCAGCCCGGCGAGGAAACGGAACTTGCCGAACTGCGCGCCCACATGATGCGCGCCGAAAAGATCGCTTCCGAAATCCATGATGCGCAGGATGTGCTGTCAGGTCCGTCGTCACCCTTGCCGCAACTCGCCAGTCTGCTGAGGCGGCTGCAGCGCAAGGCGACCGAGGCGCCCGGCCTGCTCGAGGACGTGGTCAAGTCGCTCGACGAAGCCATGTTGTCGCTCGACGCGGCGCAGTCTGGCGTCGAGGAAGCACTTCGCGCCACCGAATATGACCCTCAGCGGCTGGAGAAAGCCGAGGAGCGGCTGTTTTCGCTGCGCGCGGCTTCACGCAAGCACAGCGTTGCCGTCGACGATCTGGCGCAACTGCGCGACACGATGGTGGCCGACCTCGCCGATCTCGACGCTGGCGAGGAACGCCTGCATGGGCTGGAAAAGCAGGCCGCCGCGGGGCGTGAAGCCTATGACATCGCCGCCGCGCAGCTTTCCTCGCTTCGTCACGCGGCGGCCGTTGGCCTGACCAAGGCCGTGATGGCCGAATTGCCGGCGTTGAAGCTCGAACGCGCCGCCTTCATCGTCGAGATGAAGAGCGAGGCCGAGATCCGCATGGAAGAGGGCATAGACCAGATCGAGTTCTGGGTACGCACCAACCCCGGCACGCGACCCGGGCCGATGATGAAGGTTGCATCCGGCGGCGAGCTGTCGCGCTTCCTGCTGGCGCTGAAGGTGGCGCTGGCCGACCGTGGCTCGGCACCGACGCTGGTTTTCGACGAAATCGACACCGGCGTCGGTGGCGCCGTGGCAGACGCCATCGGCCAAAGGCTGGCGCGGCTGTCGAAGCGCGTGCAGGTGCTGTCGGTGACCCACGCGCCGCAGGTGGCGGCGCGCGCGGCGACGCATTTCCTGATCTCCAAATCGGGCGGCACCGATCGTGTGGCGACCGGCATTGCCGAGATGGACAGGACGGCACGACAGGAAGAGATCGCCCGCATGCTGGCCGGCGCCACGATCACCGACGAGGCACGCGCGGCCGCCGAGCGGCTGCTGCGCGAAAATACAAACGCGGCGTAACAACAATATCCGGCGCCACGGATCGAGTCAGGATATGGCTCCATGCTACTGGTTGGGAATGATTTTCCCAAAATCCTGATCTATTGTGACGCGCCACCGTCGGGGACGAAAAGCATGTCGGAAAAACCTGTCTATTCGCTTAGCGAAAGCGAGGCTGAAGCCGAGCTGAAGCGCCTCGCGGAGGAGATTGCCGAGCACGACCGGCGCTACCATACCGAAGACGCGCCGATAATCTCGGATGCGGCCTATGATGCGCTGACGCGGCGCAATCTCGCTATCGAAGAGCGTTTTCCCGACCTGGTGCGCGACGATTCGCCTTCGCGCCGGGTCGGGTCGCCGCCGGCGGAGGGCTTTGCCAAGGTACGCCATGCCGTGCCTATGCTCAGCCTCGCCAAGGCCTACACAGACCAAGATGTTACCGATTTCATCGAGCGCGGCCGGCGCTTCTTCGACCGTGACAAGGATCTCGACATCGCTTTCACCGCGGAGCCGAAGATCGACGGGCTGTCGGCGTCGCTGCGCTACGAAAAGGGCGTGTTCGTGCAGGGCGCGACGCGCGGCGATGGTGCCGTCGGCGAAGATATCACCGCCAATCTCAGGACCATCGCCGACATCCCCGCCAAGCTGAAAGGCTCGGGCTGGCCCGAAATCATCGAGATACGCGGCGAGGTCTACATGACCTATGCGGAATTCGAGGCGCTGAAGCAGCGCTCGGCAGCGGCCGGCGGCCAGGATTACGTCAATCCGCGCAACACGGCGGCCGGCTCGCTGCGCCAGAAGGATCCCTCCGTCACCGCCACCCGAAACCTCAAGTTCTTCGCCTATGCCTGGGGCTTCACGACGGCGGATCCGGCACCGACCCAGTACGAATCGGTGCAAAAATTCGCCGATTGGGGCTTCAAGATCAGCCCCTTGATGGTGCGGGCGAAGTCGGTCGAGGAACTGGTGGCGCATTACCATCTGATCGAGGAGCAGCGCTCGTCGCTCGGCTACGACATTGACGGCGTCGTCTACAAGGTCGACCAGTTGGAGTTGCAGCGCCGCTGGGGCTTCGTCACCGGCGAGCCGCGCTGGGCCATTGCCCATAAATTCCCCGCCGAACAGGCAATGACGACGGTCGAGAAGATCGACATCCAGGTTGGCCGCACCGGCACGCTGGCGCCGGTCGCGCGGCTGGCCCCTGTCACCGTCGGCGGCGTGGTGGTCGAGAACGTCACGCTGCACAATGAGGATTACATCAAGGGTTTCGACAGCAACGGCCTGCCGATCCGCGACGGCATCGATGTGCGCATCGGCGACACGGTGGTGATCCAGCGGGCAGGGGACGTCATCCCGCAGATTGTCAGCGTCGTCATCGACAAGCGTCCTGCCAATGCCGTGCCTTATGAATTCCCGCACAACTGTCCGGTTTGCGGTTCACCGGCAACGCGCGAGATCAACGAGAAGACCGGCAAGGAGGATTCCCGACGGCGCTGCACCGGCGAGCTGATCTGCGCAGCACAAGCCGTGGAACGATTGCGCCATTTCGTGTCGCGTGGTGCCCTGGATATCGAGGGTCTGGGCGCGGAGAACATCGACACCTTCTTCAATGCCGGACTGATCAAGACAGCCGCCGATATCTTCACGCTCCGGGACCGTCGACCCGCCGTCACCAAGGCGCTTGCCGAGCGGCGAGAGGAGCAGGCCAGGCAGCGCGAGGCGGCGTCCGGCAAGACGCGCAAGAATGTGCGCAGCGTCGAGGATCGCAACTATGAAGGCCTCGACAAGCTGTTCGCGGCGATCGATTCGCGCCGCGAACCGGAGCTCGACCGCTTCATCTTCGCGCTCGGCATCCGCCATATCGGCGAGACGACGGCGGCTGTGCTTGCAAGGACCTTCTCGACCATCGAGGAACTGATCCGCGTTGGCAAGGAGACGGCGGCGGCGGAGGATCCGCATGCCGTTTTCCCGTCGATCAACGGCATTGGCGACACGGTGATCGACGCGCTGCGCGATTTCTTCGGCAATGAGCGCAATGACGACGTGCTCGATAAGCTGCTCGAACAGGTCAAGCCGAAACCGTATATCGTCACCGTCTCGGCCGACAGCGAGGTCGCCGGCAAGACCATCGTCTTTACCGGCTCGCTGGAAAAGATGACCCGCTCCGAAGCCAAGGCTATGGCCGAGCGTCTCGGCGCCAAGGTCGCCGGCTCGGTTTCGGCCAAGACGGATCTGGTGGTGGCGGGACCGGGTGCCGGCTCCAAGCTCAAGCTTGCCAGTGAACTCGGCGTCGAAGTGATCGACGAGGACACCTGGCTGCAGCGGGTCGGCAAGGCGTGATGGAAGGAGCGTTCAAAGGGTTCGGCCCGAAGGCCATCCCGTTCCTGAAGGCACTGGATTTCCACCAGAGCCGGGAGTGGTTCCTGGAGAACCGCGACTTGTTCGAAAAGGAACTGCGTGATCCCCTGGGCGATCTCGTCGACACACTGACGCAGCGTTTCGCCGATGCCGGGCTTGGCCTGCGTGGCGACCGCAAGAAGTCGCTGTTCCGCATCAATCGCGATGTGCGCTTCGCCAAGGACAAGCGGCCCTACAACCGGCATGTCTCGGCGATCCTGTCGCCGGACGGTACCAAGATGTCGCAAGGCGTCTTCTATGTTCATATCGGGCTGGAGCGTTGTTTTGCCGACGTCGCCTGGTGGGACCCGGAGCCGGCCTCGCTGCTCGCCATGCGCAAGGCGATCGCAACGCGGCCAGATACATTTCGCGGCCTGGCGGCGGCCTTGAAGAAGAACCGGCTTGGGCTGGAGGCGGAGGGTCGCATGAAGCGGACGCCGCGCGGCTTCGAGCATATCAGCGATCCCGATCTGGCCGAGGCCATCCGCAACCGGCATTTCGTGGTCCAGCACGTCATCGATCCGGCGGGAATCCATACGCCAGCGCTGGTCGAGGAACTCGTCGATTTCACCATGCGCGCCAAGCCGCTGCTCGACTGGGGCAGGACGATCGAGGGCAAAATCGCGAAGGACTAAGTTCTATTCGGACCGGAGCGCCACGATCATTTCCGCTGATGGTTTGGCTCAAGCGAATTCGTGTGACAAGGCACGGTGTGCCACCTACATACCGCCACTCCTTGTTGTTGTGCATGTCGTACTCCCAAACCGCTACGCACTTTTGGGCGAACATGCATCAGGAGTGGTCGATGGCGACGGACGTGATCTCGCAGAGCGGCGGCAAAAGCGACTTCTGGCAAGGCGTGCGGCTCTCCATGCCTGTCGTGGTGGCGTCGGCGCCGTTCGCTGTGCTGTTTGGAGCGCTTGCCGTTGACCAAGGTTTCTCGGTCTTCGAAGCCTTCCTGATGAGCGCGCTGGTCTTCGGCGGCGCCAGCCAGATGGTCGGCATCCAGCTGTTCGGCCAGCATGTCGCGCCGTGGCTGATCGTGCTGTCGATCTTCGCCGTCAACTTCCGCCATGTGCTCTACTCGGCCGGCATTGGCCGGCGCATCGCGCACTGGCCTGTCGTCAGCCAAGCTCTCGGCTATTTCATCCTCACCGATCCGCAATACGCGGTGACCGAAGCGCGGGCGCAATCGGGCCAGACCGTCAGCTTTGCCTGGTATCTGGGACTCGGCCTGCCGGTCTATCTGTTCTGGATCATCGAAAGCGCGCTCGGCGCGGTGTTCGGCAAGCTGATCCCCGATACGCATGCGCTGGGTATCGATTTTCTGCTGCCGATCTATTTTCTTGGCCTCGTCATGGGCTTTCGCAAGCGGCCGCTGTGGCTGCCGGTGGTCATCGCCAGCGCCGCGGCGTCCATCATCGCGTACAAGACGGTTGGCTCGCCCTGGCACGTCTCGATCGGCGCTGTTGCCGGCGTGCTGCTCGCCGTCATCCTGCCGCCGCACCATAGCGGCGTTGGAGAGCGGCCATGAGCACGACGTTCTGGATCATCATCGCGGGCGCGATCGCCACTTATCTCACGCGCGTCGGCGGACATCTGGTCATCTCCCGCTTCGAGAACATCCATCCGCGCGTGGAAGCAGGCCTCAATGCGGTGCCGGCGGCGGTTCTGACGACGCTGGTGGCGCCGGAACTGTTGAATGCCGGACCGGCGGAATGGGCCGCACTGGTCGTCACCGCCGCGGTCTCGCTGCGCGGCGGGCTGATGTCGATGTTTCTGGCGGGTGCCGCGGTGCTGATCCTGGCGCGACAATTTGTAGGGTAGTTTGTAAGCGCGATCTTTTTCGGAACATTGGCGCTGCCCCTCATTGCCCTGCCGGGCATGCCCTCCGCTGTCGCTCCGGGCGTTCGTTGTTCGAAAAGCCAGGCAGTTGGCTTTTCGTCCACTGCGCGGACTACGTCTCACCCCCGTAGAACGGGGAGAAAGAAGCTAACCTCAAATCTTCGCGTCGTGCGGCAGCGGTGCCGTCGCCTTTTCCAGCCAGGCCAGGGTTTCGCCATCGAGCATCGGTCCGATCTCGGCCAGCACACGGGCATGGTAGGCATCGAGCCAATGCAGTTCCTCGCGCGTCAGCAGGTCTGACCGCACCAGCCTGAGGTCGATCGGCGCCAGCGTCAGCGTCTCGAAGCCGTGCATGGCGATGTCGCCGCCCTCGATCCGTTCAGCCGGCGTCACCAGGATGAGGTTCTCGATGCGGATGCCGTAGGCGCCTTCCTTGTAGTAACCCGGCTCGTTGGACAGCATCATGCCTTCGAGCAGCTTTTCGGTGCCGGTGCGGGCAATGCGCTGTGGACCTTCATGCACGGCCAGGTACGAGCCGACGCCATGGCCGGTGCCGTGGGCGAAGTCGCAGCCATGCTTCCAGAGCGCCACGCGGGCGACGGCGTCGATCTCCGAACCGCGCGTGCCGGCGGGGAAGCGCAACGTGGAAATGCCGATCATGCCTTTCAGCACCAGCGTGAAGCGCTCGCGCATCTCCTCGGTCGGCTGGCCGATCGGCACGGTGCGGGTGATGTCGGTGGTGCCGTCCTGATACTGCGCGCCGGAATCGAGCAGGAACAGCTCGCCGGCCTGGAGCTTGCGGCTGGTGGCGCGCGACACGCGGTAATGCATGATGGCGCCGTTCGGACCGGCGCCGGAAATGGTGTCGAAGGAGACGTCGCGCAGCGGCATCTGCGTTTCCTCGCCGGTCTGCCGGCGGCTCTCTTCCAGCCTGGTGACCACCGCGATCTCGTCGAGCGAGCCGGGCTTCTGCCGCTCCAGCCAGCACAAGAGCTTCGCCACCGCCGCGCCGTCACGGCGATGCGCGGCGCGTGAGCCGGCGATCTCGGCCTGGTTCTTGGTGGCGCGCGGGATGCGGGCCGGGTCGGGCGCGGCAATCACCATGCCGCCATTGTCCTCGACCAGCATGCGCAGCCTGTCGGCCGCCAGCACCGGGTCGAGCGCGATCTTGGCGCCGCCCTTGGCAAGCGCTGCGACCGCCGCCTCGAACTCGCCGGGCTCATGCGGATCGGCGAGTTGGGTGAGATAGGCCGCGACCTGGCGCGAGAATTTGCGCTTGTCCATGAACAGCTGGTGCGACCCGTCGGCGGCGAGGATGGCGAAGCCGAGCGCCAGGGGCGTATGCGGCACGTCGCCGCCGCGAATGTTGAAGACCCAGGCGATGGAGGAGGGGTCGGTCAGCACCGCGTGAGTGGCGCCGTCCTTGCCGATCGCCGTTGCCAGCCGCGCCAGCTTGTCCTTGGCGAGCTCGCCGGCGAAGCCGATCGGGTGCAGCTCGACCGGGGTCACGGGTGCGGCGGGCTGGTCCTTCCAGATGATGTCGATCGGGTTTTTGTCGAGCGGCACCAGCACGGCGCCGGTCTTGTCGGCCGAGGCCTGCAGCGCCTTGACCTCGCCGATCGTGTGCAGCCATGGATCGAAGCCGAGCCGCGCGCCCTTGCCGATATTGTCCTTGAGCCAGACAGCGGGTGGGTTGTCGACCAGGCTTTCGATCGAAAAAATGTCGAGATCGACCTCATTGCGCACCTGCAGCGTGTAGCGCCCATCGACGAAGACGAAGGCGCGGTCGCGCAGAACGATGGCGACACCGGCCGAGCCGCTGAAGCCGGTCAGCCATTTCAGCCGTGCCGAACGATCGGCGACATATTCGCCCTGATGCTCGTCCGCGCGTGGCACGATAAAACCATCGAGGCCATTGGCGCCCAGCCATTGGCGCAGCAGCGCCACGCGCGGCTTTCCGACCGAGGGGTCGCCGGCGGAATCGAAGGTCTGGAACATTATGGGCCTCCTTGGTAGTCGCGCGACCGTAACCTATGGGCTGGGAAAGCGGAATCGATTTCCGGCCGGCGCAAACTGCTACAGCGCCGCCTGGCTGACAACCAAATGGGGCTGGTCCAGCCGCGGCACGAGGGCGGGGTATTCGTTGTTCGCCCCCAACACGACGCGGCATCGCCGCGCTGCCCGCCAGCACCCCGGCAATTGTAACCAGAAAAAGTCAGCAATGGCCGCTTTTTGCGCGTGCGTCACTTCGCACGGCAAGTTATCTGTCTCGGGTTTTCTTGTCTTGACCGGAGGGGGGGGCCTTCCGGTCAAGGTTGGTGTTGGCGGACCAATTCCGACATGGCCATGATGCTAGCCATGCGCCGCTTGCAGGATCGATGTTGGAAATGAGGACTGCATCCTGAGCCAGTCAGTCGGCAGAAACCGTGCTTGTTCGCGGTCTGGCGTCTGGTGTGGCCAACTGTTGATTGATGCAAATTCGCAACGGATTTGCTCTGATTTCTGGCCGAGTTCTGTGTTGCTTGGTTCCGGTAATCTTTACGGCTTACATTCGCTTGTCTCTCGGCAGCGGGTTTCGTAGCGTCGCCACGGGCTTAAGGGGTCGATTCACCCAATGGATGGTTGGTCGGGGGGTAGATGAGACATTCTGTTTGCGCAGCGCGTGCCAAAGGCGATGGCGAAGTGAATGCGCGGCTTGCGGGCTCGCTTCTGTCGTCCACGTCGCTTCCCGCTCTGCTGTTAGCCGGGCTGATCGTGGCCGCTGTAACGCCGATCACGTCAGGTGTCGCCTCGGCCGAGGATTTCGCTCACAACAGCGGCGATTGGGGTACGGCCGCGAACTGGACTCCCGCAACGGTTCCCAACGGCGTCGATGCGGTCGCGAACTTCAACCATGACGCGCCGGACCAGGGGCTCGGCTATACCGTTTTCCTGGCTGGCGGACCCTATACGGTCGGCACGCTGAACTTGAATGCCACGAGCACCTCCGGCGGTTACCGGTTTTCAAGCGGCGTTTTGAATTTCGAGGCCTCCGGGCAGGCCGCGATCAACGTGCAGACGCACAATTTCATTCCCGACCTGGACGCCAGCGCCAGTTTCAATCTCGTCTCCGACACTGTCGTCACGGTCGATGCCGGTGCTCATTTTACGGCCGATGGCGTGATCTCAGGCGCAAGCCTCACCAAGAGCGGTGATGGATTGCTGACCTTGAATGGCGCAAACACCTACACCGGCGGCACCAATCTCTATGGCGGCACGCTCAGCCTGGGCAACAATGCGGCGCTTGGAACGGGGCCCGTCTACGCCAACGGCGGCACGACCATCGACATCCAGAACGGCATCACGATCAACAACGACCTCACCATGTATGCCGGCATGAATCTGAATGTCGGCTTGGGGGCAACCGGAACCTATGCCGGTCAGATTTCGGAATTCAGCGATCCAACCGCGATCGTCAAGACCGGCGCCGGCACGCTTGTTTTGACCAACAGCAACAGTTTCAGCTCCGGCGCTATGATCGAGGAGGGAACGATCCGGGTCACTGCCGATCATGCGCTAGGCTCAGGCCCGATCACACTGGATGGCGGCACGTTGCAGGCCGGCGCAAACCTCAACCTTCCGAACGTCTCGATCCTGTTTGGCGCTGCGGGCGGTACCATCGACACCAACGGTTTCGACGTCAGCACGACCGCCAGCATGGGTGACAACGATACGCCAAGCGGGACGTTCACCAAGACTGGGGCCGGAACGCTGACGGTGGACGGTTTCGCCGGCAACAACAATTATGCCACGGCCACCGATGTCGCCCAAGGGACGCTGAAGGCGGGCCTGGGCACCAACCTTTTCAGCGCAAACAGCGCCTATACGATCGAAAGCGGCGCAACGCTCGATCTCAACAATTTCCAACAGACGATCGGCTCGCTTGCCGGCGCGGGAACGGTCAATGCCGGGGTAGGCGGCCTGCTCACGGGAGGCAACAACGGCTCGACGGTATTTTCGGGCGTCATCACCGGCAATGGCGGATTGATCAAGGACGGCACGGGAACTTTCGAGCTGTCGGGTTCGAGCCCGTTGTCTGGCGGGGTCGTGGTGAAGGCCGGCACCTTGCTGGTCTCCGGCTCACTTGTTAGTGCGGGGATTACGGTCGATAGCGGCGGCACGCTCGGCGGCGGCGGCACGGTTGGCGTGCTCGATGCTTTCGGCACGGTCGCGCCCGGCAAAAACGCGATCGGCACTTTGACCGTCGACTACTCCGCCCAATTCCGGGCCGGTTCGACCTATGCGGTGGAACTCAATTCCGCCGGGCTCTCCGACCTGATCGACGCAACGGGCGCCGCCACCATCGACAGTGGCGCCGGCTTGACAGTGAGCAATATCGGGCTGGGTAGCCTGGTGGCGGGCACCCGCTACACGGTGCTCGAAGCCGCCAGCGTCAGCGGAACCTTTACTCTGGTCGGAGATCCGCAGGTTTCCGCCTTCATCAGCCTGAGCACCACGTCCGATGCGACGCATGCCTATATCGATGTCACCCAGACGCAGACCTTCGGCTCCGCCGGCCTGACGCCGAACCAGATCGCCACCGGCGCGGGGCTGGACAGTGCGGCCAGCAGTGCCTTGGTCAGCGCGGTGCTTGCCTTGCCGAGCGACGCGGCCGCGCAGGCCGCTTTCGACCAGCTTTCGGGCGAAGTCCATGCCTCGGCCAAGGGCATGCTCCTCCAGGACAGCCACTTCCTGCAGGACGCGGTGACGGCGCGCCTGCGTTCGGCCTTCGGCGACAGCGGCAAGACCACTTCGCTGCCGGTCATGGCCTATGGCGAGGACGGCGTTCAGTCCGTCGCCGCCGACACCGACCGCTTCGCCATCTGGTCGCAGGGTTTCGGCTCCTGGGGCGGTACCGACAGCGACGGCAATGCGGCCGCCTTCGACCGGTCGACCGGCGGCCTGCTGGTCGGCGCCGACGGCCTGGCCGGCGACTGGCGCATCGGCGTGGTCGGCGGCTACAGCCGCACCAGCTTCAATGCCGACGACAGGCATTCTTCCGGCGACAGCGACAATTACCATCTCGGCCTCTATGGCGGGACCAATTGGGGCGCCATCGCCTTTCGTACCGGGGCCGCCTACACCTGGCACCGGATCTCGACGTCGCGCTCCGTCGCGCTCCAGGGCTTCACCGACGGCCTGTCAGCCGACTACGACGCCGCGACCGCGCAGGCCTTCGGCGAACTGGCCTACAAGACCGATGCCGGGCCGTTTGCCTTCGAGCCGTTCGCCAATCTCGCTTACGTGAACCTGCACACAGACGGCTTCGCGGAGAGCGGCGGCGCCGCGGCGCTGACCAGCGGCAGTTCCTCGTCGGATGCGACCTTCACCACGCTCGGCGTCAGAGCTTCCACCGACATCACAATTGGTGGCGTGGCGGCGACCGCGCGTGGCATGTTCGGCTGGCGCCATGCCTATGGCGAGGTCACGCCGCTGTCGACCGTCGCCTTTGCCGGCGGCGACGATTTCACCATCGCCGGGGCGCCGATCGCCAGGGATGCGATGCTGGTCGAAGCCGGCTTCGATGTGCAACTGGCGCGAAACGCGACGCTTGGCCTGTCCTATGCCGGGCAGTTCGGGCCGGATGCCTTCGACAACGGCTTCAAGGCCAATCTGGGCATCAGCTTCTAGGCGGCGACGGGGCTTTTTGCTGTTGGGGCGGAACATTCGTGCAGTGGCGAAGTTCTGAAAGGCCTGTTTCCCTCACAGGCATCTGAAGCTGGTAGAAAACAGCATTCAAGGCTCCGCTGACTCCGGTCGGCGGAGTTTTGGGCTTTGGCAACAATTTCGGAACGGATCTTGCTGTTGCCGGCGCTGCAGTGCCCGCCCTGTCTCAATGCTTGAGATGGATCGTCACCCAGCCTTCGCGATGCAAGGTGCGCACGTGCCGGAAATTCTGGCCGACATAGGCCGAGATGACGGCATCGCGCTGGCGCTCGAGAATGCCTGACAGCACGATCGAGCCACCAAGCGCGATGTGCCCGGCCATTTGCGGCGCCAGCCGCATCAGCGGCCGCGCCAATATGTTGGCGACGATGAGATCGAAGGGGGCGCGCTTGCCGAAGATCGGGTTGTGAAAGCCCGGGGCTGTCACCGTTTCGACGAGCGCCTTGACATGGTTGAGCCGCGCATTGGCGGCGGCGACCTTCACCGCCACGGGATCGATGTCGGTGGCGAGCACCGGAATATGCGCCAGCTTGGCGACGGCGATGGCCAGTACCGCGCTGCCGGTGCCGAGGTCGAGCGCATTGCGCGGATGCTCGCGCCGCACCACTTTCTCCAGCATATCGAGGCATCCGGCGGTGGTGCCATGGTGGCCGGTGCCGAAGGCGAGGCCTGCCTCGATCTCGATGGCGAGTTCGCCGCTGTGGCGCTTTGTGCGATCATGTCCACCGTGGACGAAGAAACGGCCGGCGCGCACCGGCTTCAGGCCTTCCAGCGAACGCGCCACCCAGTCGATGTCGGGCAGTGCTTCGCGCTCGACCGGCTGCGACAGAGCGAGGCCGGCAAGAATGTCCTTCACCCGCGCCTCGACGGCGTCGACGTCGCCATCGGCGTAGAGCGAGACCTCGTGGATGTCCTTGTCCTCGTCGACTTCGAGCACGGCAATCGGCAAGCCTTCATCCTCGAAGGCCAACTCAAGCGCCGCGAAGACGCGCTCAGCCTCGATCTTTCCGGTGGTGAAATGGAGCCGCGTCTGGGTCATCGGGAGTTTCTTCTTCGAGTTTGATCTTTGGACAAACGGAACCGTTTGTCGGAGAAAACCGGTTTCCACTTTTCGGGATCAAACTCTAGCCCTTCGTGGCAAGACGCTTCAGCTTTTCGACCGCGGTGCTGGCGCTTTCGCCATAGGCGATCGTGCCGGCGAAGTCGCCCTTGCCGTTGAGCAGCAGCACCGAGGCGGTGTGGTCCATCGTATAGTCGCCGTCGCCGGTGTCGACCTTCTTCCAGTAGATGCCGAACGACTTTGCCATGGCATGGACCTTGTCAGGGTCGCCGGTGATGCCGGTGATGCGGTCGGAGAAGTTGCTGACATAGGCATTCATCACCGCCGGCGTATCACGTTCCGGGTCGACCGACACGAAATAGGCGTGCAGGGTCTTGCCGTCGTCGCCGAGCGTCTTCAGCCAGCCGGAGAGTTCGAACAGCGTGGTCGGGCAAACCTCGGGGCAGTGGGTGAAGCCGAAGAAGACGACGCTGGGCTGCCCCCTGAACGCGGCCTCGGTGATCGGCGCGCCTTTCTGGTCGACCAGGGTGAAGGGTGCGCCGAACGGTTCGCCGCCATAATGGCCGCGATACCAGTCGAAGGTCAGCCAGCCGATGCCGGCCGCCATCAGGACGAGAATACCGACCAGGATAGAACGCATCATCAGAAAAGTCCGTCTGCAGAAATCATCGCGCCGGCTCAATGCCGCGCCGGTGCGACAGTCTTAGCGGTTCGGCCCTGCGCAGGCAAAGTGCCGCGTTGCCGCAACCGCGGTGGTGTTGACGCATCCGCTTGCAAAGCGGCACAACGCGCCCCACCTGAAACCGGCAACTCGAACCGCAGGGAGACTCCTTTGCGCAAACTGATTGGGCGAAAAGTGATCGGCGGCGCCTTGGCCGCATGCATTGCGCTCGGCACCGGCGGCGCCGTCGCCGAGGAAGTCGGCAAGGTGGGCGTCGACTGGGTCGGCAACGACATCATGATCGACGCGATCAAGGACCCCAAGGTGGATGGCGTGACCTGCCATGTCGCCTATTTCGACCGCAGCGTCATCGATCGCCTGCACAAGGGCAACTGGTTCGAGGACCCCAGCGATTCCTCGATCTCCTGCCGCCAGACAGGCCCTATCACGATCGGCGACATCGACATGAGCGAGGGCGGCGAGGAGGTGTTCAAGCAAGGCCTCAGCCTGATCTGGAAGAAGCAGGTGGTGAACCGCATCTACGACAAGGCCAACGAGACGTTGATCTACCTCTCGCATTCCCGCCAGGTGCAGAACGGCTCGGCCAAGATGTCGGTGACGACAGTGCCGCTCTACGGCCAGAATGTGGTGTGGAGCAAGGGCAAGCCGAACTAAGCGGGGTGGGCCTCTTTTGGGCTGATTGGCCCCACGGACAATTGCTCCTGCCTTGCAGGAGCAATTGCTCTGACGTAAAGCCGCCGCATGGACCGTTCCGAAAACCTCGTCCTCAAAGACCCCGAGCCGCGCATCCATCCGACCGCGGAACTCAAGACGTGCAAGCTCGGCCGCTATGCTTCGATCGGCGAACGGGTGGTGCTGCGCGAAGTGAGCGTCGGCGACTTCTCCTATTTCGAGCGCCATTCGGAAGCCATCTACACAACCATCGGCAAATTCTGCTCGATCGCCGCCAACAGCCGTATCAATGCGCTGGAGCATCCGATCGAGCGGCTGACCCAGCACAAGGTCAGCTATCGGCCGAACGAGTATTTTCGCTGGCTGGGCGTCGATGCCGCGTTCCGCGAGCGGCGGCAAGCGAATGCCGTGACCATCGGCCATGATGTCTGGGTCGGCCACGGCGCGGTGATCATGCCTGGCATCACTGTCGGCAACGGCGCTGTCATCGGCGCCAATGCGGTGGTGACGCAGGACGTGCCGTCCTACATGATCGTCGCCGGCGTGCCGGCGAAGCCGCTGCGACCGCGCTTTCCCCCGGCTGTCGCGGCACGGATCGAAGCGCTCGCCTGGTGGGACTGGCCGGTCGAGAAACTCGCCAGGGCGGTTCCCGACATCCAGGCAATGCCGATCGAGGCCTTCCTCGACCGTTGGGAAAATGACGCCGCTTAGAGTCGATCGTCTGCCCGAGTGCCGGTCGGCGCTTTCGGGAAACCCCTTCCGCCATGCGGGGGTGGCGCGGCGGAAGGGGCTGGAGTTAAACCGCCGTGAAGCGGAAGGAGCAGGCTCTTTGCCTGCATGGTTACCATGACACTAAACCGATAAGGTGTGCTTTCGCCAAACACCCTCATTGCGTGCATTCAATTGCGCCAGACGTATTTGTTGCCGGTGGAACCTGGAACGGTCGTCGGTTGTTTCTCATCGCGGCAGCCATTGAGGGTTCTCGATGATGGAAAAGCTTTTCACCAAGGTCGCCAACTGGGTCGCGCACATAACCGGCCTACCGCTGACCTTTGCCGCCTGCTGCCTGATCGTCGTCGTCTGGGCGATAAGCGGGCCGTTCTTCGGTTTCTCGGACACCTGGCAATTGGTGATCAACACCGGCACGACCATCATCACCTTCCTGATGGTGTTTCTCATCCAGAACACCCAGAACCGCGATGGAGCGGCGATCCAGGCCAAGCTCGATGAACTGATCCGGGTCAGCGAGGGCCACAACCGCTTCATCGGCATCGAGCACCTGACGGAATCCGAGGTCGAGGAAATCCGCGCCAAGTGCGAACGGGCGGCGCGACGGCATGACGAAAAGATCGCAGCCATGGCCGCGAAGAAGGCCGTGGCGCAAAAGCGGCCTCCGAAGAAGCGCGCCGCCTGAAGCGAAATTCAGTGCTTCAGGAAGGCGGCGAAAGGTTCCTTGTAATCCGGATGCCAGCGCGAAAGAGCCGGGCGGTTTTCGATGATGTCGCCAATGGCCCACGCCATGCGCTTCTCGTCCAGCGGCCGCGCCACTTCATTGTCGGGGCACAGGATGTAGAAGTCACCTCTGACCAGGGATTCCAACATGAAATCAACGACCTGCTCGCCGATCCAAGCGCCGGCCGGTTTTTCCGTGGCACCCTCGGTGAGGCCGGTATAGGTGAAGCCGGGGATGAGCAGATGCGCTGACAGGCGCGCACCAGGCTCGTTGCGCAGCGCATGCGCCAGGCCTTCGGTGAATGTCTTCACGCCGGCCTTGGAGACATTGTAGGCAAGGTTGCCGGGCGGCGTGGTGATGCCTTGCTTGGAGCCGGTGTTGACGATCAGGCCCGGCTTGGCCGATGCCAGCATGCGCGGCGCGAAGGCTTCGACACCATGCACGACACCCCAGAAATTGATGTCGAGCAGCCGCTTCCACGCATCGCGGTTCTCCCAGGGCTTTCCCGGGTTGTCGCCGACGCCGGCATTGTTCATCAGCAGCGAGATCTCGCCGAAGGCGCCGAATGCCCGGTCGGCGAGACGATCGACCTCGTCGGCCTTCGAAACGTCCGACGCAACGGCAAGCACGGCGTCGTCGCCGGCAATGGCCGAGACGGCCCGGGAGGCATCGTCAAGGCGGGTCCCGGCAATGTCCGCGAGCACGATCTTCATGCCCATCAACGCAAGCCGTTTGGCGGCCGCCAGACCAATGCCGCTCGCGGCCCCGGTGATGACGGCGGTGTTGCCGGTGCTAAGCGCGGGCAGGGCGGTCTGGATTTCGGCGTCGGTGATCATGAGCAACGGGTCCTTCTCTCGATGGCGCCGAACTTAGCGCCGGAACAGGCTTGCGCAAGCCTGCGTCGGCACGTGTCCGGGTTGACCGGGCCGGTCGAGGCTGCGCATGCTGTCCCGGTAATGGAGATTTTCTATTGACGGATTGGGTTGCAATTCTGAAGGAACAGACCGCCACCGGCGATCAGATGGGGCGAGAGGTGCCGCAGATGCTGGCCAATCCCGATATCAGCGAAGCCCAGGTGAAGACGCTGTTCTCCGCGTTGGAAAAACAGGCCGAATTCGTCGAGAAACTGCGCATGGCGCTGGAGAAGTTCGGCCATGATTTCTCGATCATCAAGGCAGCCGAACGGCTGGAGGAGCGCTATGCCGACCTTGCCGCTTCGGTGGCGGAAAAGCTGAAGGCGATGCGCGGCTAGGCAATTCCAGGAAAAATGTGCAGCGCTTTCCCTTGGAAATTGCGTCGAAAGATAAAACTACTTCTCCAGGACGCGCGAGAAACGCGTGTCCGGCACAAGCCATACCAAGGCGATCGCAACGTAGAGCGCCACGCTGATCCACCGGTTGAGGAAGGCAAGCGCGATGGTCGCCAGATAGACGGCAAGCGAAATCCTTCCCTTGCGGTCGCTGCCGATTGCCTTGGCGAAGGCGGTATCCGGCCCATGCAGACGGTGCAGGGCGATGACCAGGATGCTGTAGGCGGCCGCGCACATTGCAAGGTCGAAACCATAGACCGCGACCGGAACCGTGGCGAAGTGGTTCTCGCCCATGAAAGCGGTCGTTACCGGCATCAGGGACAACCAGAACAACAGATGCAGGTTTGCCCACAACACGCCACCGTCGACGCGCTGTACGGTGTGGAACATGTTGTGCAGATTGTTCCAGTAGATGCCGACATTGATGAATGAGAGCACGTAGCACAGGAAGATCGGCAACTGCGGTACCAGGGCGGACAAGTCCTCGCCCTCCGGCACCTTGAGGTCCAGCACCATGATGGTGATGATGATGGCCACCACGCCGTCGGTGAATGCCTCGACCCTGCCTTTGCCCATGGAGCCTCCTGCCGCCAGGTTGCCAGTCTAGATGAGCCGAACGGCATCGGGAAAGGGCTCGAGGTCGGTTCTCAACCGTTCGGTGTCTCGGGTGCCATGTTCGCGCGCCCACGCGGCACCCCAAGCCCGGTGTCCGGCGGCTCGCCGGCGGCCGGCCTGTCCTCGATCATGTGCATGGTGCGCCAGCCGCCGAAGCGGTAATAGGCCGCGGCCAGAACCAGCGAGGTGATCGAGCCGGCCGGAAAACTCCACCACAACGCTTCCTCGCCGATCACGCCGCGCATGAAATAGGCAAAGCCGGTGCGTATGACGAGCACCGAGATCACCAGGATGATCAGCGGCGGCATCACCGCACCGGTGGCGCGCACCGTGGCGAACAGCACGATGGTGATGCCGAACAGGATGAACGACCAGGACGCCACGGTATTGATATGGGCGGCGATATCAATTGCCGCGCTGTCGCTGCTCAGGAACAGGCTGAGGATCGAGCGGTCGAAGAGCCACAGCAGCGCAACGAGAGCGCCGGTCAGGACAAGGTTGAAGCCGACGCCGGACGCGGCGACGCGGCCGATCCGGTCCCAGCGGCCGGCGCCGACATTCTGCGCCGCCATCGAGGAGACCGCGGCACCGATGGCGAGCGCCGGCATCTGGATGTAGGTCCACAGCTGCGCGGCGATGCCGTAGGCGGCGGCGACTTGCGAGCCATAGGAGTTGACGATGCCCATCACCGTGAGTGCCGCCGCCGAAATGACGATCATCTGCAGCCCCATCGGCACACCCTTGAAGACGACAATGCGCAGCAAGGCGGGGTCGGGCCGCAGCAGAGCGAGATTGGCGCCGGCCAGCCGCAGCGGATGCTTGCGCGCATAGAGCACGACAAGGATAGCGATGACACTCACGGTCTGACCGATCAGCGTCGAGGTCGCCGATCCGGCGATGCCGAGTTCGGGGAAGGGGCCGATGCCGCGGATCAGCAGCGGGTTGAGCACGATATCGAGCACGACCGCCAGCGCCATGAAGAAGAAGGGTGTACGCGAATCGCCGGCACCGCGCAGCACGGTCATGACGAAGGACAGAAGGTTCATCATCGGCACGGCGATGAAGATGATGCGCAGATAGGAACGCGCCAGCGGCAAGGCGTCCGCCGGTGTGCCAAGCGTGTTGAGGATGGCGTCCACCCAGATCCAGCCGCATATCGCGAAGACTATGGAAACGAGGAAGAAGAAGGTGGCGCTGGTGCCAACGATGCGGCGCGCCTCGGGCAGGTCGCGGGCACCGACCGACTGCGCCACCAGGATGGTCGCCGCCATGCCGATGCCGAACACCGTGCCCAGGATCAGGAACAGGACGAGGTTGGCGTTGGAGGTGGCCGTCAGGGCCGATTCGCCAAGGAAACGGCCGACCCAGACGGCATTGATCGACCCGTTGAGCGACTGCAGCACGTTGGAGCCCAACACCGGCAAGGCAAACAGCAGCAGCGTACGCGGGATCGGGCCGCTGGTCAGGTCGCCGGTGCGCCGGCGCGTGGGCATTTTTTCGGTCATGGCTGGAGGTTTATCCCAACTCGGTCCGCGATGATTGCCGATTCAACGGCACAGGTCGATGCGGCGTCGCAAAATTCCGCTTGGCGTGTATCGAGCGGTTCACCGCTTCACGAAACGGCGAACCGCTTGATCTCCCTGTGTGACGCAATTCCAAAGGTGGAAAGCGATATGCGCTCTGCCTGGGAAACCGAACGCATTTTCCTGGAATTGCTTTGGTCCGATCATGTTCTCAAAGCTCCCGGAATGGGGTATTGATCCTTGGGGCGTGGGGCCCGCATATCCTTATCAGATATGGACAAGCCGGGGGGATCATGTCCGATATTCCGCTGTTTTCCGAGCGCCTGAGCCGGCGCGCGTTTCTTGGTGCGTCCGCTTTGGGTGCGGCCTCCATGGCTCTTTCGGCCTGCACCACGACGGATGTGGCAACGCCGCCGCCGCCGGTGGCCGCGGCGCCACCCGATGCGGCGTTCGGCGATGCCGCAAGCATGTACGCGGCGCGCACCGATGAGGGTTATCAACTGCCGGCAATCCCGGTGGCCAAGCTCGATCCGAAGTTCGTGCGCCAGATCGTGGCCGACCCGACCGGAGAGAAACCCGGCACCATCGTCGTCGATGTCTCCGAGCACTTCCTGTATCTGGTGCGCGATGGCGGCAAGGCCATCCGCTACGGCGTCAGTCTCGGCAAGGCCGGTTTTGGATGGACCGGCAGCGCCGTGGTGCAGGCGAGGAAGAAGTGGCCGGTGTGGACGCCGCCGCCGGAGATGATCCAGCGCCGGCCGGAACTGGCGAAATACAAGGACGGCATGCCGCCCGGCCCGCAGAGCCCGCTGGGCGCCCGCGCCCTCTATCTGTTCCGTGACGGCAAGGACACGATGTACCGGCTGCATGGCACGCCGGAGTGGGATTCCATCGGGAAGAATGCCTCGTCGGGCTGCGTGCGCTTCATGAACCAGGACATCATCGACCTCTACAGCCGCGTCAACGGTCCCGCACAGGTCTTCGTCCGCCCGAACCTGTCGGCCGCCGGCAAGATGATGGCCGTGTCGAGCAGGACGGCCGAGCCGATCGATGCGGGCGTGCCGAAGGACGCGGAGTTCCTGAAGTAGGCGTCCTCACGGTCAGCCGTTCGAGGTCGCTCAGGCGGACGCGCCGGGCGCGCCCGCCCTTTGTATGCGTTACTTCTTGGCGAGGCCGGGAAGCGTGACCTGATAGACCAGGAACATGGTGTCGACATTGGCGCCGTCGTCGGCCTTGTAGGGCGCGCCGACCTGGAAACCGTCCTGGGCGAGGAAGTCGTTGTCATTGGCGACGAACAGGAAATAATCGTCGGGCAGCTTCGGATCGAGCACGCTCGCCAGCGACATCGCTTCCCACTTCTCGGACAGGTTATTGTGGTCGTTCGGGGCGCCATTGTGCAGGCCGAAGCGGCCAAGCTCGGCATTGTCGTTGACGTCGATGAACGGGGTCAGCTTGGCCGGCGTCACCGACGGGTCGAGTACGCCCTTGGGGGCGAGCGGCTTGTCCGCGGCGTCGAAAGGACCGCCGGCAATGTCGGTCGCGGCCGAGACATCGACGATGCTGATTTCGCGGTAGAGTGATGTATCGCCCTTCAGGCCCTGGCCGTTGCCGCTGTCGCGCGCCAGCATGAGGAACGCCGTGTCCGACAACGCCACGATCTCGCTTTGGGCGGCGACCTTGGTCTTGCCCTTGGCGTCCTTGAACACAGGCAGCGGCACGACATATTCGTGCGCCAGCTTGAGATGGGCGAGATCGGAGGCGTCATAGACCAGCGCCCGTGTGTTCTGCCGGGTCGAAGGTGAATCGCCGCCGTCCTGCCTGGTCGCCGACTGCAGCACGGCGATCAGGAACTTGCCGTCCGGCGTCATCGCCATGCCTTCCAGGCCCTGGTTGTTCTGGCGGCCGGTATCGGGATCCTTCGGAGCGGGTTCGGCGGCACCTGGACCGGGATTGTCAGAGGAGAAGTTCGGCGCGCCCTTGCGCATCGGCACCAGCGCCGCCGGCGGTTGGGTCGCCGACATCAGACGGCCTTGCGCGGAGAACCGGTAGATATTCGGGCCATATTCATCGGAGATGAACATCGAACCGTCGGGCAGCCGCACGATCGCCTCGTTGTCGAGGGCGAGCTTGCCGTTGGTGGCGGCGGGCAGGATCGGCATGTCGCCAGCCGCGGCACGCACATCCGACAGCGGATCGAGGCCGCTGGCATCAGTGCCCTTGTCGTCGGTGAGCAGCAAGGTGTCGCCAAGCGTTGCCTTCACGCCTGTCTGCTCCTGGCCAGCGGCACCCGGTGCTGTCGGCGTGAATTCGATGTCGATGGTGTTAAGGCGCGGCCGGTAGTCGGTGGTGCCGGCGACATTGTAACCGCGATCCGGCAGCAACCAGAGCGAACCCTTGTAGGTGCCCGCGTCATGCGTCCAGCCGGCGGCGTCGATCGACATGCCGGAGCCTGAGCCGAACGTCTCGACGAACTTGTCGCGCTGTGCCGCCGGGATGCGACCGACGCCAACCAGGCCCTTGTTGACAAAGCTGGTGGCGCCGACGGTCGCGGTGCTGTCGGCGAGCGCCGGCGTCAAGGCGGTGAACAAGGCCAGCGCGACGCCGAGCGAGACGGTTCGGTGCAGGTGTTTCATGGATAGTCCTCTTGGTGGCGGATGTGCCGGAGCGGCCGAAGAACGAAAAAGCTCAAGGAGGCGGCACATCGATGATGCCGCGTGCCGTCCCCCGAAAGCGGTCTACGGCGCGAACATGATGCTTGCGTGACAGCGCGGCACGTATGCCCGCCGGCGTGTTCATTGCCCTGTGAGGACATGCGCTCGAGGCGAGAATTTGATCACTGCCGCATCCATTTGGGTGGGCAAGCGCAGTACTAGACACTTATGTACAGCGCGTATATGGTGCGGCTTCTGACGGACCGGGAGGAAAGCCTTGAAGCCGCATTATCGCGCAGTGGTCATCGGGGGTGGGGTGGTCGGCGCCTCGGTGCTCTACCATCTGACGCGATTCGGCTGGTCCGATGTGGCGCTGATCGAGCGCGCCGAATTGACGGCCGGTTCGACTTGGCATGCGGCGGCCGGATTTCATGCGCTCAATGCCGATCCCAACGTCGCGGCGCTGCAGGATTACACCATCAATCTCTATCGCGAGATCGAAGCCGAGTCCGGCCAGGACATCGGCCTGCACATGACCGGCGGCGTCAATATCGCCAGCGACCCCCAGCGCTGGGAGTGGCTGAAATCGGCCTGGGCGGTGTTCCAGTCGGTCGGCATCGAAAGCGCGCGGCTGGTGACCCCGGAAGAGATCAAGGCGATCTGCCCGATCGTCGATGTCGCCGGCGTACTCGGCGGCCTGCATGATTCCAACGAAGGCCATCTCGACCCCTACGGCACGACACATGCTTATGCGGGCGCCGCGAAGAAGCGCGGTGCCGAGGTGATCCTGCGCAACCGTGTCGTCGAGTTGAAGTCTCGCGCGGACGGCCACTGGGACGTCGTCACCGAACAGGGCACAATCGTCGCCGAGCATGTCGTCAACGCCGGCGGGCTGTGGGCCAAGCAGCTCGGCCGCATGGCCGGCGTCGACCTGCCGGTGACGCCGATGGAGCACCACTATTTCATCACCGAGGACATTCCGGAGATCGCGGCACTTGACCGGGAAATCGGCATCGCCGTCGACCTCGACGGCTTTTCCTACCTCAGGCAAGAGCGCAAGGGCGTGCTGCTTGGCGTCTACGAGCAGAACCCGAAGCACTGGAACATGGACGGCGCGCCTTGGGATTACGGGATCGAGTTGATCCCGGAAGACATCGACCGCATCAGCCCGGAACTCGCCAAGGCGCATGAGCGCTTTCCCTGCCTGGCGAGCGCCGGCATCCGCAAATGGGTCAACGGCGCCTTCACCTTCACGCCCGACGGCAACCCGATCGTCGGACCGGTGCGTGGCCTTAAGAACTACTGGGTCGCCTGCGGCGTCATGGCGGGCTTCAGCCAGGGCGGGGGCGTCGGCAAATCGCTGGCCGAATGGATGATTTACGGCGAGCCGCAGGCCGACATTTTCGGCATGGACATTGCCCGCTACGGCGCCTTCGCCGCCAATCGCGAATATCTGAAGCAAACGACGCGGCAGTTCTATTCGCGCCGTTTCGTCATGACCTTTCCCAATGAGCGCCTGCCAGCCGGCAGGCCGCTGAAACGCCCTGGCGCCTATGACGGCATGAGTGCCGCGGGTTGCGAATGGACGGCATCGTGGGGGCTGGAAATCCCGGCCTATTTCGCGCCGATGGGTTTTCGCGAGAACACCACGCTCAAGCGCTCCAACGCCTTCGACATCGTCGGCGACGAGGCGCTGCAAGTCCGGCGTGCCGCCGGCCTCGTCGATATCTCGGCCTATTCACGCTATGCGGTGTCCGGCGCGGATGCGGAGGCATGGCTCGACCGGCTGCTGGCCTGCAAGCTGCCGACGGCGGGACAGGCGCGGCTGGCGCCGATGCTCGGGCCGGACGGACGGCTGAAGGGCGACCTCACCGTGATCAATTGGGGCAGCAGTGACTATTGGCTGATGGGTTCCTACTATCTCAGGGAATTCCACATGCGCTGGTTCGAGAGCCAGGCAGGAGAGGGCGCCGCGGTCACCGACATTTCCGACGCGACGGGCGGCTTCCTGCTGACCGGGCCGAATGCGCGGAAAATCCTGGAGCGTACAACACATCAGGACGTCTCCGTCGCCGCACTGCCGTTCATGGCGTGCGGCGCGTTCGACATCGGCATGGTGCGGGCGCGGGTTGCCCGCCTCTCTATCGCCGGCGAGCTCGGCTTCGAGATCAGTTGCCCGGTTACCATGCATGCCACGCTGCGTGACACGCTGCTCGCGGCAGGCGAGGATCTTGGTCTCGCCGAGGTCGGCTACTACGCGCTCAATGCGCTCAGGCTGGAGAAGAGCTTCGGCATCTGGTCGCGTGAATTCACGCAGGGCTACACGCCAGGCCAGACCGGCCTCGACCGCTTCATCGCCTTCGACAAGGGCGATTTCGTCGGTCGCGAGGCGGCGCTGAAGGCGCGCGAAGCCGGTGCCGTCCAGCGGATTGTGACGCTGGAGATCGATGCGCTCGATGCCGACGCCAGCGGCTTCGAGCCGGTCTGGCACGGCGGCCGGCGCGTCGGCTTCGTCACTTCGGGCGGTTTTGGCTACACGATCGGCAAGAGCGTCGCGCTGGCGTTGGTCGACGACGATTTTGCCGAGGAGGGGGTGGCGCTTTCGGTGCACATTGTCGGCGTCGAACGGCCGGCACGGATCATCGCGGCGTCGCCCTACGATCCCTCGGGCAAGGCGATGCGGCAATGAGGAGGATTTTCGATGGTCGATGACGCGGCACGAGACAGCAGGCGCGAACGCCGGCGCGGACGCACGGGCGAAGCCGGCAGCGAAAGCAGCCGCCGACCCAATTACCGGTCGCTGAAGAACCCGTTCCTGCCGCAACCGATCTTTTCCGACGACCAGGTCGCCGCCATCCACGACACGGCGCTGCGGGTGCTGGAAGAGCTCGGCATCAAGGTGCTGCTGCCGCAGGCACGAGAGCTTTTTGCCAGCGCCGGCGCCCTGGTCGACCCGGACACCGACATGGTGCGCATCGGCCGCGACATGGTGGCGGCGGCACTCGCCTCGGCGCCGAAATCGATCCAGGCGCAAGCCGGCGACCGTTCCCGCGATCTGACGCTGGAACTCGGATCGATGACCTTCCTGGCCGGATGCGGGGCGCCGAACGTCACCGATCTCGAACGTGGCCGCCGGCCGGGTACGCTGGCAGATTTCGAGGATTTGCTGCGGCTGGTGCAGCATTTCGACGTGCTGCATATGCTTGGCCCCTGCATCGAGCCGCAGGATGTCGACAACCGCCTTCGCCACTATGCCGTCAACCGCGCGCAACTGACGCTGTCCGACAAGTTTCCGTTCGTCTTCGCGCGCGGCACGCCGCAGGTCGAGGACGGGTTCGAGATGATCCGGTTGGCGCGCGGCCTGTCGCCGGACGAATTCCTGGCGAACGCGCATTGCTACACCGTCATCAACACCAACTCGCCGCGCCAGCTCGACATTCCGATGGCGCAAGGCATCATCGATTTCGCAAGAGCCGGCCAGGTCTCCGTCATCACGCCGTTCTGCCTGGCGGGTGCGATGGCGCCGATCACGGTCGCCGGCGCGCTGGCGCTGCAGCATGCCGAGGCACTGGCGGGCCTGACGCTGGCGCAGATCGTACGGCCCGGTGCGCCGGTCGTCTACGGTTCCTTCTCCTCCAATGTCGACATGAAATCGGGAGCGCCGGCCTTCGGCACGCCGGAGCATGTCAAGGCGACGCTGGGCGCCGGCCAATTGGCGCGCTTCACTGGACTGCCCTGGCGGTCGGGCGGCGGCAGTGCGGCCAACATTTCGGATGCGCAGGCAGCGCACGAAACGCAGTTCGCTCTGTGGGGCTCGGTGCTGGCCGGGGCGACGATGTGCATCCATGCCGCCGGCTGGCTGGAAGGCGGCCTGAGTGTCTCTTTCGAGAAGATGATCACCGATATCGAGGCGCTGCAGACGGTCGCGGAACTCTGCGCCGCGACGCCCGGCGACGATGATTCGATCGGCTTCGAGGCGATCGCCGAAGTGCAACCTGGCGGGCATTTCTTCTCGGCCGGCCACACGATGGCGCGCTACCGCACCGCATTCTATGAGCCACTGGTGGCCGACTGGTCGAATTTCGGCAACTGGACGCAAAGCGGATCAAAGACCGCCAGCGAGCGCGCCACCAGTGTCTGGCGGCGCGCGGTTGCCGATTTCGAGCCACCCGCATCGGCTGCCGCCACATCGGGCGTGCTCGACGAATTCATCGCGCGGCGCACCGAAGAGGGCGGAGCCGCACCGGTTTCGTGAGCGGTGAGTAAGCCCCAAGACGCGTGATGCCTGCGGGAACTTTTCGGTGGATCGGTTCCCGCCATTGGCAATTGGTGCGTCCCGTGCAGAGATGAGCGATGCTCGAAGCCTTCATCGCAATGGTGATCTTCCTGTGCCTGGCGGCGTCGGCGTTCGCCAGCATGGCGATCTGGCCGAGATTGCCGGCCAGACATCGTGATGACGACACGAACGCGGTGGTTCGGCTCGCCGCCAATCTGTTCGGGGTCATGACCTCACTGATGCTCGGCCTGATGATCAACTCGGCCAAGAACACCTTCGAATCGATCGATCACAATGTGCACGCCTATGCGACGGAGCTGATCCTGCTCGACAGGACACTGCGGCTGTATGGCCCGGAAACCGACGCGGTGCGCCAACCGTTGGTCGCCTATATGCAAAGGGTGGTAGACACCTCGTCACAAGACAGCGAGACGACTATCGCCGCCAACCAGTTGTCCGAACGTCTGCTGACGGAGATCGGCTCACGGCTCAATGGGCTGACCCCTCCCGACGCTGTACACGGTTCCCTTCTGCAGGACGGACGCCAGCGCCTGCAGAAGGTGCTGGAATTGCGCTGGATCCTGGTCGAGCAGTCGGAGGGCACGATTCCCTGGCCGCTGATCGCCATGCTGGTTACCTGGCTGGCGCTGATCTTCGCCAGTTTCGGGTTCAGGGCACCGAAGAATACAATCACCGCAGGAACCCTCATGGTGTCGGCCGCGCTGATCGCCGGGGCGATCTACCTGATCCTCGACATGGATGTGCCGTTCTCCGGCCCGATCCAGATTTCGTCGGCGCCGCTGGAGCGGGCATTGGCGGAATTGCAGCGATGATGCGGAACCGGCGGCATTCCCAGGCATTCATGGGAATGAACCATCGGAGGACGACATGGGTTTCGACCAGTATCACGAACCTCCTGAAGAACTGTCGCAGAAGGTGCGGACCTTTGCCCGCATGATCACCTCGCTGATCGAGGAGGCGGAAGCCATCGGCTGGTACGAACAGCGCATTTCGGTGGAAAAGGATCCTCAGGCCCGCGCGATCATGAAGAACGCGCAGGGCGAGGAGTTCAAGCATTTCGGCATGGATCTGGAATTCCTGCTGCGCCAGAAGCAGGACTGGCGGGCGGAACTGAAGGAAATCCTGTTCACGACGGGCGACATCGTCAAGGCCGGCGAGCGGGGCGAGAAGAAGGTGGATTGATTGCCTTCGCCGACTTTTGCGCGAAGCCCGCGGGGTTCGGTTCACACCGCCGCGACGAACCCGTCCAGCACGCGTTTCTGCCCTGCCTTGTCGAAGTCGATGGTCAGCTTGTTGCCTTCGATGGCCGAGATATTGCCGTTGCCGAATTTCTGGTGGAAGACGCGGTCGCCGACGCTGAAGGCGGACGGCGTGTCGGAGACGGATTTGGCGACCAGTTCGCCATCGATGGTGCGGCCCTTCACGCTCGTGCGGCCGGCGCCGTAGCCGCTGTCGGTCTCGCCATAGCCGATGCGCTCGACCTGGTGGCCGGAGCGCGAGCCCCAGTTGCGGTCGGTCGCTTCGGTGCGATTGGCCTGTGCGCGCTGCCAGCCGGGCGTCGAATAGGTGTTGGAGAAGGCGCCGGATTTCTCCGCGCCGCCATTGTTGGCGCCAACATTGTCGAAACGCGACGCGCCATAAGGGTTCTGGCGGCCACCACGACCGGAAGCGAATGAGCCGCCGCCGTAGGAATTGCCATAGCCGCCATAGCTGTTGCCGCTTTCCGCGACCTCGACATGGGCCTCCGGCAGCTCCTCCAGGAAGCGCGACGGGATGGTCGATTGCCAGAGCCCGTGGATGAGGCGGTTGGAGACGAACCAGATATGCAGGTTCTTCTTGGCCCGGGTGAGGCCGACATAGGCCAGCCGGCGCTCTTCCTCCAGACCGGAGCGGCCGCCTTCATCGAGCGCGCGCTGGTGGGGAAAGAGGCCTTCCTCCCAGCCAGGGAGAAAAACCGTCTCGAATTCGAGGCCCTTGGCCGAATGCAGCGTCATGATCGAGACGGCGTCCTGCCCGGCATTCTGCTCGGCATCCATGACCAGCGCCACGTGTTCGAGGAAGGAGCGCAGCGACTCGTACTCCTCCATCGAGCGGATCAGTTCCTTGAGATTCTCCAGCCGCCCCGGCGCTTCGGCCGAGCGGTCGTTCTTCCACATGTCGGTGTAGCCGCTCTCTTCGAGAATGGTCTCGGCGAGCTCGGTGTGCGGCGTGGTTTCCAGCGCCTTTGCCCAGCGTTCGAAATTGGCGGCCACTTCGCGCAATGCGGCGCGCGGCTTCGGCTTCAACTCGTCGCTTTCGGCGAGATTGCCGGCGGCCTCCAGCATCGGAATGCGCAGCGCACGCGCCGTGTCGTGGATCTGGCGGATGGTGGCTTCGCCCAGGCCCCGCTTCGGCACATTGACGATGCGCTCGAAGGCGAGGTCGTCGCCGCCGTTGGCGACGACGCGGAAGAAGGCCAGCGCGTCGCGAATTTCCATGCGCTCGTAGAAGCGCGGGCCGCCGATGACGCGGTAGTTGAGGCCGAGCGTGATGAAGCGGTCCTCGAAGGCGCGCATCTGGAAGGACGCGCGCACAAGGATCGCCATGTCGTTCAGATTATGCTTCTCGCGCTGATAGGCCTCGATGGTCTCGCCGATGGCGCGGGCTTCCTCCTCGGAATCCCACGCGGCGTGGACATTGACCTTGCCGTCCTCGGGGTCGTTGCGGTCGGTGAACAGCGTCTTGCCGAAACGGCCCTCATTGTAGGCGATGAGATGCGAAGCCGCGCCAAGGATATGCGCGGTCGAGCGGTAGTTGCGCTCCAACCTTATGATGGTGGCGCCCGGGAAATCCTTGTCGAAGCGCAGGATGTTGTCGACCTCGGCGCCGCGCCAGCCATAGATCGACTGATCGTCGTCGCCGACGCAACAGATGTTGACTTTGTTATCGCTCACGGGCTGTTCCGCGCCTGCCGGCGCGGGCCCTCCGCGGGGGCCTCGCAACGGCTCGGACGCCCGGTCGGGCTTGCGGCCTTCGGCCGATCGCAGATCCGTCGACGTTGATCCGCGCCCGCTGTCCGGCCGCTGTGCCAAAAGGCGCAGCCACATGTACTGGGCGGTGTTGGTGTCCTGGTATTCGTCGACGAGGATGTATTTGAAGCGCCGGTGGTAGTCCTTCAGCACATCCGGATTGGCGCGGAAGATGCGGATCGGGTGGCAGAGCAGGTCGCCGAAGTCGCAGGCATTGAGCGTCTGCAGGCGCTCCTGATAGGCCTTGTACAGTTCGCGGCCCTTGCCATTGGCGAAGCTGCGCGCGTCGCCCTCGGCGATATCGGCCGGTCCTTGGCCCTTGTTCTTCCAGCCGTCGATCATCTGCGCGAACTGCTTGGCCGGCCAGCGCTTGTCGTCGAGTCCCTCGGCCTGGATCAGCTGCTTGATCAGCCGCACGACATCGTCGGTGTCGAGGATGGTGAAGTCGGAACGCAGACCGGCGAGCTCGGCATGGCGGCGCAGCAGCTTCACGCCGATCGAGTGGAAGGTGCCCAGCCACGGCATGCCCTCGACATTGCCTTCGCCGATCAGGATGCCGATGCGCTGTTTCATCTCGCGCGCGGCCTTGTTGGTGAAGGTCACGGCCAGAATCTGCGAGGGGAAGGCTTTTCCCGTGGCGAGAATATGGGCGATGCGGGTGGTGAGCACGCGCGTCTTGCCGGTGCCGGCGCCGGCCAGCACCAGAACAGGACCCTCGGTGGTCTCCACCGCCAGCCTTTGTTCCGGATTCAGCCCCCGGAGATAGTCCGGCGCATTGTTGTGGCCGCCGCGGGCAGCCATGGCGCGCGCGGCAATGCCCGACGGGGCCGTGGGCCGCGCATTGGGTTCGTCGAAGAAGGGCATGTCTTCGGAAAAGCCGGACATCGCCCCCGAATGTAGTGATTCGGTTGGGAAAGACCAGAACTGTCTACGTTTTGTTCCCGGTAAAGTGGCTTATCCGGTCACCTTGGCACGCATGACGCTCAGCCCGCCGCGCATTTGCAGCCGGACCGAGCGCTGCCTTTCGGCTCGTGGCCCAAGCTTGACAGGCGAGGCGGGCGGGAGAAAGTTGTGTACCGGGCAGGAGCGCAATGCCGGGTTGCCCATGGCCGCGCGAGGCGCGCAACAGTCGAAGGAGTATCATCTTGGCTGTCACCATCACCTCCCTTGTTCTCTTTCTTCTCGGTCTGGCGCTTGGCGCTGGCGGCATCTGGTTGGCCTCGCTGGGCGGCAGCTGGTACTACATCATATCAGGTCTCGCGTTCCTGATCACCGCCTGGCTGTTCTACCGGCGCCGCTCCACCGCGCTGTGGCTCTACGCGGCGATCGTGCTCGGCACTCTGGCCTGGGCGGTCTGGGAAACCGGCTTCGACTGGTGGGAACTCGGCCCGCGCGGCGGCATCATCGTGCTGGTGGCGCTATGGCTGCTGACGCCGTGGGCGCGGCGGGGCCTTGCCGGTCCTGATGGGCGCGCGCCGCTGATCCTGGCCGTGCTGGCCTCGCTGGCGGTGGCCGGCTATTCGATGACCACGGACCCGAAGGACATCGCCGGCGCGCTCGACACCGACAAGGTGACCCCAAACGCCAATCTGGGCAACGATGTGCCGGCCGGCGAATGGCACTTCTACGGGCGCACGCAATTCGGCCAGCGCTATTCGCCGCTTGACCAGATCACGCCCGACAATGTCGCCAATCTGCAGCCGGCCTGGACCTATCGCACCGGCGACGTGAAGGGGCCGGACGATGTCGGCGAGACCACCTATCAGGTGACGCCGCTCAAGGTCGGCGACACGCTCTACATCTGCACGCCGCACAATTTCGCCATCGCGGTCGACGCCGCGACCGGCAAGGAAAAATGGCGCTACGACCCCAAGATCAAGCTCGACAAGGACCGCCAGCACCAGACCTGCCGCGGCGTGTCCTACTATGCCGGTGCCGCTGGCGCCGCCGGCCAGCCCTGCGCGACCCGCGTCTACCTGCCGACCTCGGATGCCCGGCTGATCGCGCTCGATGCCGCCAACGGCCAGGTCTGTCCCGCCTTCGCCGAGGCCGGCACGCTCAACCTCCTGACCAACATGCCATACCCGAAATCGGGCTACTACTATTCGACCTCGGCGCCGCTGATTGCCGGCGGCAAGATCATCGTCGGCGGCGCGGTCAACGACAATTATTCGACGCAGGAGCCGTCGGGCGTTATCCGCGCCTATGATGCGGGCACAGGCAAGCTGCTGTGGAACTGGGATTCAGGCAATCCGGACGAGACGACGCCGCTGCCGGCCGGCCAGACCTACACCGCCAACTCGCCCAACATGTGGTCGACGCCGAGCGCCGACGAGAAGCTTGGCCTGCTTTACGTGCCGCTCGGCAACCAGACGCCGGACCAGCTCGGCGCCGGACGCAGCGCCAATGTCGAGAAGTTCTCCTCCTCGATCACCGCGCTCGATCTCAATACCGGGCAGTTGAAATGGGTGCGGCAGACCGTGCACCACGACCTCTGGGACATGGACGTGCCGGCGCAGCCGAGCCTGATCGACATCACCAAGGCCGACGGCACGATCGTGCCCGCGCTGGTCGGGCCGACCAAGCAGGGCGACCTCTATGTGCTCGACCGGCGCACCGGCGAGCCGGTGATCGCGGTCAAGGAAGTGCCGGCGCCCGGCGGCGCCATCGAGGGCGACCATGCGTCGCCGACGCAGCCTTCGTCCGATCTCTCCTTCAACCCGAAGCCGCTGACCGAAGCCGACATGTGGGGCATCACCATGTTCGACCAGCTGGCTTGCCGAATCGAATTTCAGGGCCTGCGTTACGAAGGCCGCTATACGCCGCCTTCCGTACAGGGCTCGCTGATCTATCCCGGCAATTTCGGCACCTTCAACTGGGGCGGCGTCGCGGTCGATCCGGTTCGGCAGGTAATGTTCGGCATGCCGACCTATCTGGCGTTCAAGTCGCGACTCATCCCGCGCGACCAGGTGCCGCCACCGGATGGAGGGCGCGGCAGCGAACAGGGCTTGAACCGCAATGAGGGCGCACCCTATGCGGTGGTGATGGGACCGTTCCTGTCGCCGCTCGGCATTCCCTGCCAGGCGCCGCCCTGGGGATATGTCGCCGGCGTCGATCTGAGAACCGGCACAATCGCCTACAAGCACCGCAACGGCACCGTCTATGACATGACGCCGCTGCCGTTGCCGCTGAAGGTCGGGGTGCCCGGCATTGGTGGGCCGATGATCACAGCCGGTGGTGTCGCTTTCCTGGGGGCCGCGGTCGACGATTATCTGCGCGCCTACGACCTGACGTCGGGCAAGCAACTCTGGCGGGCGCGGCTGCCGGCCGGCGGGCAATCGACGCCGATGACCTATACGGTCGCCGACGGACGCCAGTTCGTGGTCATCGTTGCCGGCGGCCACGGCTCGGTCGGCACCAAGCCGGGGGATTATGTGATGGCTTACGCGCTGCCCAAGTAGACGGGGTTGCCTGGAGGCAAGCTCGGCGAATTGACGGTCAGCCGAGTCCGAGATGGCTCTTCAGGCTGGGCACCGAGCCCAGCACCTGGTTGGTCAGATCGGGGCCGGCAGCGGTTTCGGCCTGCTGGACCAGTGTGGCGCCAGCCTTCTGGATCTGCGCCAGATCGAGGCCGGATGCCTTGAGGGCGGCGAGGCCGTTGACCAGCGCGCCCGCTTTCTCGCCGAGAACGCCGCCAAGCGCGCCTTGCAGCGAGGACAGGAAGCCGCCACCGCCGCCGGCGGGGGCGGCGGCCATGACGTCATATTTCTGCGCCAGTGCATCGGCGCCCGGAATCTTGGCGAAGAAGGATGAGGCGCTGGTGCCTTCCGCCTCGTGCTCGAGCACCGAGAAGATGGTGCCGACGACCTTTTCCGTCGTTGCCTGGTCAAGGCCGGCCTTCTGCGAAACGGTGTTCACGATATCCTGTACGTCCATGACTTCACCTCAACCTTGGGTTTTCGTGTTTGCCGGATGGCGCTGGCGGCCGCGGACCTTGACCATGGACTTCCGGCTCGCCGCTACAACGGCCGCGCGCATCGTCAGGATCGCGGCTGCGGCAACGATAAAGGCGGTTGCCAGGATCGGCGAGGGCATGGTCATCGGCGGCTTCCTTCAGCTCTGGCCTTTCAGGACCGTGGCCGCGCCATGGGGCGGCCGTATGGTCAGTTTCCCCTACTATTGTGGCAGCGCCATCAAGATTTGTCGCCGATGACCAAATTGTGATGATGCCAGATTGGGATGATGTTGCCGCGGCTCGCCGGGAGAGATGGGTGTCTCACCGGGCCGTGACTGGACGATACAAGGCTCGCCCCTATCTTGCGAACGGCAAGACATCGCATCGAGATAGCGAGATCGAGGAGTGCGCCGATGACCAAATCCACCGCCAGCGACAAACCCGCCGTCACCCAGGCGATGATCGACGCCTATGACGAATACACGCATCTGACGCTCGACCGCCGGCACTTCATGGAACAACTGACCAGGCTTGCCGGATCGGGTGCCGCGGCGGTCGCGATCGTGCCGATGCTGGCGGCGAACTCCGCCCAGGCGGCAATCGTTGCCGACAACGATCCACGGGTGAAAGGCGAGGAGATCAGCTATCCCGGCAACGGGGGCGATATGAAGGGCTATCTGGTCAAACCGGCAAACCAGGCCGGCAAACTCGGCACCGTCATCGTCATCCATGAAAACAGGGGGCTCAACCCGCATATACGCGACGTGGCCCGGCGCGTGGCGCTGGAGGGGTTCGTGGCGCTGGCGCCGGACTTCCTGTCGCCGCTTGGCGGCACGCCCGCCGATGAGGACAAGGCGCGTGACATGTTCGCGAAGCTCGACCCGGCGCAGACGGTCGCCAATGGCGTGGCGACCGTCGCTCTCCTGAAGGACGACAAGGACGGCAATGGCAAGGTCGGCGCCATCGGCTTCTGCTGGGGCGGCGGCACGGCCAACATGCTGGCCGTCAATGCGCCGGATCTCGCGGCGAGCGTGGCCTATTACGGTATGCAGCCGAAGGCCGCCGATGTTTCGAAGATCAGGGCCGCACTGATGCTGCACTATGCCGGCCTCGACGATCGCACCAATGCCGGCATCGACGCCTTCCAGAAGGAGCTCGATGCCGCGCATGTCGAATACACGGTCTATGTCTATGAAGGCGCCAACCATGCCTTCAACAACGATACCTCGGCTGCGCGTTACGACAAGAAGGCGGCCGATCTCGCCTGGGGCAGGACGATCGCCTTCCTGAAACAGAAGCTGACGTAGGACGTCAGGCCGCTGGCGCCCAGACCGCCGCGAAGGCCGGCGACAGGGTGAAGCCGGCTGGACGTGTCGAAACCGGAGGCGGGCGGCGCACGCCCTCCTGCAGGTACCGCAACGCCGACGTCAGCCCGTTCATCGTATAGGGCTTGGCGATGACACCGATCGCACCGGCGAAATGCTCGGGAATGCGCTTCGGATTGGCGGTCATGAACACCACCATCGAGTTCTTCTTCTCGCCGATATATTCGGCCACCTCGACACCAGTCGGGCCATCGGTGAGATGGATGTCGACAAAGGCGATGTCGGCATCCGTGGACTCGACCATGCTTTTTGCTTGCGCCGAGGACGTCGCCCAGCCGACGACGCTATGGCCGGCTTCCTCGACAAGGCTTTCCAGCTCCATCGCCAACAGCGCTTCATCCTCGACGATCAGGACCTTGAGTGGTTCAGTCATGAGAGAGTCCCTTTTTGCTGCGGTTCGTTTGGCATCGAGATCACGACCGTGGTGCCGGGGCCGGCGTCACGCCATTCGATATCGGCGTGCAGCTGGCGGGCGAGCGATTTGATCAGCCGCATGCCGAAAGAGGCATCGCCATTGGCTTCGGCCATCCCGACGCCATCGTCCGAGATCTCAATGTTGAAATGGCCGTCGGGCTGGCTCATCTTGACGCCGATGCGCCCTGCGGTGGTCCCGTCCGGCGCCTCCTTGAAGGCATGCTTCAAGGCATTGGTGACGAGTTCATTGACCATCAGCGCGACAGGCGTCGCCTTCTCTGCCGAAATCACAATGGGTTCGAGCTCAAGGTTCGACTTGATCCCGGATCGCCCCGACGCCGTCAGAAGATCCGTCACCAGGTCCTTGGCGAAATCCGAAACGTCGAACCGGCTGACATCCTTCGACTGGTAGAGCCGGCGATGCACGGTGCTGAGCGCCTCGATGCGCTCCAGCATGGTGGTCAACGAATGCCTGGTCGCTTCATCCTTTATGGTCCGGCGCTGCATGATGATGAGCGATGAGATCATCTGCAGATTGTTTTTCACCCGATGATCGACCTCGTGCAGCAGGGTAGTCTGTGCCTCCAGTGCTGCTTCCAGTTCGGCGGTGCGTTCCTTCACCGCTTTCTCGAAGCGATCCTTGTCGGCCGTGATGCGATGCTCCGAGCGCTTGCGGTCCGAGACGTCGAGTTGCGAGGCGAAAAAGAACTGCACTTCGCCTTTGTCGTTGGAGACAGGGCTGATGTAGAGCGCGTTCCAAAAGGTCGAACCATCCTTGCGATAGTTCAGGATGTCGACGCTGACGTCGGCGTTGTCTTCGATCGCCCTGCGGATTTGCCCGACGGCGGCCTTGTCGGTTTTCGGCCCCTGCAGGAAGCGGCAGTTCTTGCCCAGCACCTCCTGTCGCTCATAGCCGGTCAGGCGCAGGAAGGCGTCATTGGCAAAGACGATCGGATTATCAGGCCGTCGAGGATCAGTGATGATCATCGACATGCGGGTGGCGCGGATGGCCGCCGCGAACGGGTCGCCCTTGCCGTGCTCGACATGAAGGTCATCCGTCATGTGCCAAGCGTCGGCTGGCTCCCTGGTCCGTTTCCAGTCCATGGTGTCACTCCAAGCCGTTTTCTTAGGGGACAACGGCTCAAGGGCGAAATTGGTTCAATATTGAGCGTCTTGTCGCAGTCCGGCGAGATCGGGAACCGACTCGGCAGTTCTACAAGCAATTGAAGATAAAGGCTTTCCTGGCAGCTAGCTGCTGGATGCAGGCTTGTGGAAGGCGACACCGGCAACCACCAGTGCGATGCCGAGGCAATCGATAAAGCTCGGAATCTGGCGCAGCACGATGACGCCGATCAGCGTTGCCGTGACCGGCAGCAGCGACAGCATTAGGGCGAAACTCGAGCGCGGCAACCGCGACATGGCAAGCTGGTCGCAGATGTAGGGAATGACCGAGGAGCAGATGCCGACGCCGATGGCGGCGACCAGCAGCGGTGGTGAGAAAAAGGCGGGTAGTGCATCCGCGAAGCCGATCGGCAGCACGACGATGAAGGCGACCGCCATGGCGGCGCCGAGGCCCGCAATGCCGTCGCCGGCGCCGGAACGGGCGACGCGGTGGCCGAGCACGATGTAGCCGACAAACAGCGCGCCGTTGAGGAAGGCCCAGAACAGGCCGACGAGATCATCGGACCATCTGACGTCGATGAGCAGCAAGGTGCCGATGACGGCGACGGCGAGGGCAGCTAGGTTGCGGGCGCTCCTGAGGCCGACGAGCGCGACGCCGATGGTGCCGACAAATTCGATCGCCGCCACCAGCGAGATCGGCAGGCGGTCGAGTGCCAGGTAGAACGAGCAATTCATCACCGCCAGGCACACGCCGAAAGCCATCAGCAGCAGGCGCGTTGCGGGATCGGCGCGAGCGAAGCTTCGCCACGGGCGCGTCAGCGGCGCGAAGATCAGCGCCGCGGTGGAGATGCGCAGCCATGCCATGCCGAGCACGCCGACATGCGGGAACAGCAGCACCGCGAAGGCCGGGCCGAGATAGTGGAAGATTGCGCTGACGCCGAACCAGACATGCGGCGGCAACCTTGCCGCCAGGGTGTCGAGCACGGGGCCGTTGAGGGCCGGGCCGGCAGCGGGCGCTTGCGTCTGATCGTCCATCGGATCAGTATCGCAGGCAGTTTTTCTATTTTATATGATGAATGGCCGATTTATCCGGCAATTTCATTCCTGAAAGAAAGGGCTTTTCGTTGAAACGCCTTGGAACTGAAAGTCCCGATCTCGACGCGGCGGATATGAAAATCCTGCGCCTGCTGGAAAAGGATGCGCGCACCAGCACGGCGGAGCTTGCGCGCTCGGTCGGCCTGTCGGCACCGAGTGTCGCCGAGCGCATCAAGCGGCTGCAGGAGAATGGCGTCATCGAAGCCTATTGCGTCCGGATCAATCCCGCCGCGCTTGGCCTGACGCTGTCGGCGTGGCTGCGCATCCGGCCAGTGCCGGGACAATTGTCGGTCGTCGCCGATATCATCCGCGAGTTGCCGGAGATCGCGCAATGCGACCGGGTGACTGGCGAGGATTGCTTCATCGCGCTCGCTCATGTCGGGTCGGTGGCCGAGCTCGAACGGGTGATCGACCGCATCATCCCCTATGCGATGACGAATACGGCCATCATCCAGTCATCGCCGGTGGTGGCCCGCTCGCCGCTGGCGGCAATCAGGCGATCGCCATGAAACGGCACGACTTAATGAAACGGCACGACTTAATTGGTCGCCCCGATTTTTCTCAGGCCGACTCGCGGACGCTATGCGTGGCCGCGCTTCAAGCGGGCGCGCTTCAAAATGCTGCGCCAGCGGATCATGTCGAACGGGATCGGCTCATTGTTGTTGGCGATATGGAAGATCTCGTTGTCGACGTTCTTGAGCGAACGCCAGAAATCATAGTCCGATATGCGCGGATCAGCGGCCAGCCTGTCCACCTCGACCTTGATGTCGGTTTTCATGCACGTCCCTCGAACCGGCTTCGCCCCGCCGCTCGTAAACAACTCTATGCGGATGGTTTTCGACCGCTCCGCTGAGTCGTTCAACGGCTCAATTGGCTTCTTCCCGTTAAAACCTCGGTAAGGTTAACGCCGGTCCAAACCCGCTTCAAGCACCGCTGCCGGTGGATATTGGGGGCTCTGTGATTTTGAGTTCAGGGTGTGGCTTTGAAGTCAGACCCAATGCCTCGGCGTGCCGAATCCGGATGGATATCGGCTTCGCCCTATTTGCGTTTGATGCCGATGGCGCGGCCGGCGCGCTCCGGCATGGGCAGCACCGAATGGGCGGCGCGGATGGCCTCGATCCTGGCCAGCACATCGGCGGGGAAGGGCGCGACCTTTGGCCCAGCCATGTCGACATGCAACGACAGCGTCTCGGACGTGGCGGCGAGCCAGCCGTCGACATGGCGGATTTCCTGGTAGGACCTGAGCCGCTTCGCGTCATGGTCGATGAGCTGGAAGGAGACCGTGACCTTGTGGTCGAGATGCAATTCCTGGACGTAGCAGACATGGATTTCGGCGGTGTAGATGGTGAGGCGCCGTTGCTTCACATAGTCCAGTCCCACGCCCATCGCCTCGAAGGCCTCATCCGAGCAGCGGTCGAACAGGACGTTATAATAGGCCATGTTGAGATGGCCGTTGTAATCGATCCAGTCCTTCTCGATGTCCATGGGCCTGGAGATGAAGGGGGCGGGGATGGACATTGAAACTTCCTTGTTCTGGTGCTGGACAGAGCGTGGCTGCGGGGTCTTTTTTGTTCTGACGCAATTCCCTAGGGAAAGCGCCATGCGGTTTCCCAGGAAAAGCGCTTCACACTTTTCCTGGAATTGCTTTAGGCATCCATAGCTGCAAAACAAGCGTGGGCGCTGGTCCATTCGCGGAGGAATTCATGGCTCTGAGCGACCTCAATCCGGTCGAACGCAATGAGGAAGGCATCGCGGCGGTGCTCGGCATCCTCAAGCAACAGTTGGGCGAGCGCTTCCAGACCGGCCAGGCCATCCGCTCGCAGCACGCGCACACCACCACCTATATCCCGACGCAGGCGCCCGATGGCGTCGCTTTCCCGGAGACGACGGCCGAGGTGCAGGAGATCGTGCGCGCCTGCGCGGCGCACCGCGTGCCGGTCATCGCCTTCGGTGTCGGCTCGTCGCTGGAAGGCCATACCAACGCGCCGGGCGGCGGCATCTCGGTCGACACGTCGCGCATGAACCGCATTCTTTCGGTCAACCCGCAGGATCTCGACTGCACGGTCGAGCCTGGCGTGACACGTGAGGATCTGAACCGGCATCTGCGCGACACCGGCCTGTTCTTTCCGATCGATCCGGGCGCCAATGCCTCGCTTGGCGGCATGGCGGCGACGCGGGCTTCCGGTACCAATGCGGTGCGCTACGGCACGATGCGCGAGAACGTGCTGTCGCTGACGGCCGTCATGGCCGATGGCGAGACGGTGACGACCGGCAAGCGGGCCAAAAAGAGCTCGGCCGGCTACGATTTGACCAGGCTTATGGTCGGCTCGGAAGGCACGCTCGGCATCATCACCGCACTGACGTTGAAGCTGCAAGGCATTCCACAGGCAATCTCCGGCGGCGTATGTCCGTTCCCGAGTGTCGAAGCGGCCTGCAACGCCGTCATCGCGACGATCCAGATGGGCATTCCGGTGGCGCGCATCGAACTGGTCAACGCGCTGCAGATGCGGGCGATGAAGAATTATTCCAAACTCGATTATCCCGAGAGCCCGTGCCTGTTCGTGGAGTTCCACGGCAGCGATGCCGGCGTTGCCGAACAGGCCGAGACTTTCGGCATGATCGCCGAGGAAAATGGTGGCGGCCCGTTCCTGTGGACAAGCGTCGCCGAGGAGCGCACCAAACTTTGGAAGGCCAGGCACGACGCCTATTGGTCGTCGCTGACGCTGCGGCCGGGCGCCAAGGGCCTGTCGACCGATGTCTGCGTGCCCATCTCGCGCTTTGCCGAGTGTGTCACCGAAACCGAGGCCGATATCGCCGAGATGGGCCTGATCGCGCCGATCGTCGGCCATGCCGGCGACGGCAATTTCCACGTGCTGGTGCTGATGGATGTGAACGACCCGAACGAGATAGCGCTGTCGGAAAAGTTCGTCGCGCGGCTCAATTTGCGGGCGATCGCCATGGATGGCACCTGCACCGGCGAGCACGGCATTGGCCAGGGCAAGATCGGCTTCCTGCGCCGCGAACTCGGCCACGGCGTCGACATCATGCGCACCATCAAGCAGGCGCTCGACCCGCAAAACATCATGAATCCCGGCAAGATCCTGCCCGATGTGGGGTAGGGCTTCACGAAAAGGCTCGTCTTGACCGCGCCACCATTCGGGTCGAGGCTCCCGAGGCGGCGAGCCTGAAAGAACAGGCACGCCAGCCGAGGAGGACTGTGATGGCCATTTCACGCAAGGAAGAAGCGCGCGCGCTGAGCGCCGATGAAAAGGAACTGGTGGAAAAGTCGCACCATCCGGCGGTGCAGGACCTTTCCGACGCCGACCTTTCCGGTCTGGTCAAGCTGCTGCGGGACCGGCGCGACAAGGCGCAGGCCGAGGCGCACCGCCGCCGGCGCGAGATCCGTGGCAAGGGCGCGCCGAAAGGGGCTGCCGCTTCAAAGGCCGATGGTGGCTCGCAGGTGAAGTTGGCCGTGCTGGCCATGGCCATGCGGCGGCTGAATGGCGAGGCCGAACGGCGGCGCCAACTGGCGGCCCGCGTTTCCCTGGTCGGGAACGCCAGCAAGGCGTTGGCCTTGAAGCAAGGTGCGCCATCGGACGGTCCGTCTCACAATTCACGGACGGCTCACAAGGGCATGCGCTCCGTGGCCAATAAGCGGGCGTCGAATCTGGTCCGGCCGGCGGAACTCGGCCGGCAGCGCAAGGCAGGCAAGGTGGCGCAAGCCAAGCGCGACGCACGCTGAGGTCCCGCGGACAATGGCTGTCGGCCCGCCGCTTTACCGTCCAGCGGGAAGCTGCTCCTGCGCGTTCTGGACAAGGGTCTGCAGCATGGGACGGGTCGGCGCGAAGAATGTCGTGCCGGTCTGCGGTGTCGAGACGTCGAGCAGCCGGTCGTAAGCCCCCGGCGGGTCGCCGACATACATGCGCTGCAGCATTTTCTCGGTGACCCAGAGGTACCTGCTGTAGCCGATGAAGTAGGTGCCGAACTCGTTCTGCCCGGGCCGGCCGAACGGCATGTTGTCGCGCAATATGTCGTACTCGTTGCCGTCGGCATCCTCGATCGTGGCCAGGGACTTGTGCGATTTGCGCGGCGCGTCGTCATCATCGATCTCGATGTTGTCGATCTTGGTGCGGCCGATGATCGCCTCCTGCTCGGGCGTTGGAATGCGCGCCCAGGCCTGCATATCGTGCAGATATTTCTGGACGACGACATAGCTGCCGCCGGCAAAGTCGCCATCTTCGTCGCCCACGAGCGCCGAGGCGGGCAGGTCGAGGCCGGTCGGGTTGGCGGTGCCGTCGACGAAGCCGAGCAGGTCGCGAGCGTCGAAGTAGCGAAAGCCGGTCACCTCGTCGACGACGGTCACATCGGGACCAAGCCTGTCGAGCAGGATACGCTCGAGCTCGAAGCACATGTCGGGCCGCTCGGCCCGGATGTGGAAGAGGAGGTCTCCCGGTGTCGAGGGCGCCGAATGGACCGCTCCCTTGATCGGCGCGAACGGTTTCAGTTCCAGCGGCCGCCGGCCGGGGCTGAGCCGGTCCCAGAGATCGCGGCCGATGCCGGCAATGCACGACAGATGGCCGCCCAGGTCGCGGAACCCGACAGTCTTGACCAGGTCGTCAAGCTCACCGAGCACGGAACAAACCTTGGCCAGGGCCGGCTGTTCCGCGGCGACCGTGACAACGAGGAAAATCGCCGATTGCGAAAGCGGAGCATCGACGCTCTGCGCATCGATCGGCACACGGTCCCAGTTCTTACTCGACATCCGAAAATCTCCGCTTTTCCCGGATTTGTTTCAGATCGTCCGGGATGACGCAATACTGGATGAATTGCCTCTTTATCGACACGCGGATGCGGGTAGAGTGCGGCAGAATTTCAATCAACCTGTTCGGAGCTGATGCTCGCACGCCTGTTCGTGATCTTCGGTGGCTTGTTCGTGCTGGTGCTGTGCGCGGCGCTGGTGGGACCGTATTTTGTCGACTGGACCAGCTACCGCGCCCAGTTCGAGCGCGAGGCAAGCGCGATCCTCGGCCGCAAGGTGACCGTGCAGGGCGACGCCACGGCCAGGCTTTTGCCGTTCCCCTCGGTGACCTTCTCCAACGTTGCCGTCGCCGGTGGCCCCAACGGCCAGCCGGCCATGACCGTCGAGACGTTTTCGATGGACGCGGAACTGGCGCCCTTCCTGCGCGGCGAGGTGCTGATCTTCGACATGCGGCTGGTGCACCCGAAGGCGACCATCGATATCGCCAATGACGGCACGGTCGACTGGGCGATACGGCCGTCCTCGCCCTTCGATCTCAACCAGATCTCGATCGAGAAGCTGACGGTGACGGAGGGGCAGATCGAACTGCGCCATGCCGCGGGCGGACGCAGCCATGTCTTGTCCGAAATCAACTCGACCATCTCGGCCAAGTCGCTGGCCGGCCCATGGCGCATGGATGGCACGTTGCGGCTGGACGGGTTGCGCACCACAGTCGCGGCGTCGACCGGCAAGGCCGAAGGCAATGGCCAGATGCGGCTTCGCCTGAAGGCCGATCCCGATGCCTATCCGCTGGTCATCGAGACCGACGGCAATGCCGGCATCGTCAACGGCGCCGCCGTCTATTCCGGCCAGTTCAAGATTTCGAGTGCTGACAAGAATGGCGCCGACAAGAACAGCGCCCAACTGCGCGGCAACGATGGCGAGACCGTGAAGGTCAGCGCCGGCAAGCCCGATCCGGGCTTCCGGCTGAACGGCAAGTTTTCGCTCGACCACCAGAAGCTCGGCGTCGATGAATTCCGCTTCGAGACCGGACCGTTGGACAATCCCTATACAGCCGACGGCAAGGCCTCGGTCGATCTCGGCCAGAAGCCGAGCTTCGCCATCGAGGCCAATGGCGCGCAGGTGCAGTTCGACGAGGCGGTCGGTGCCGAGGCCGGCGCCGGCCTGACGCTCGACCAGCGCATTGCCGGGCTGGAGCAGGCGCTGCTCGGGCTGCCGAAGCCGACCATACCCGGCACCGTCGAGGTGAAGCTGCCGGCGGTGGTGGCCGGCGATACGACGGTGCGCGATGTCCATCTTTCCGCCGAGCCGGTCGAAGGGGGCTGGTCGGTGAAATCGCTGGCCGCGACCTTGCCCGGCCGCACCACGCTGGAAGCCAATGGCATGCTGAGCGTCGGGGACCATTTCGGCTTCACCGGCTCGCTGCTGCTGGCAGTGGCGCAGCCGTCCGGTTTTGCCGCCTGGCTGTCGAAGGATGTCGACGAGGCGATCCGCCGTCTGCCCGCCGCCGGCTTCAAGGCCAAGGTCGATCTCTCCGAGAAGCGCCAGGCCTTCAGCGACCTCGAACTGATCCTGGGCAAGGCGAAGTTTTCCGGACGCATCGATTCCAGCCAGCCTGACGAAGCCAGGCCATCGGTGCTGATGCGGCTTGAAGGCGGCGAGCTTGACGTGGATGGGCTGGCGGCCTTTGCCTCGATCTTCGTCAGCGACAAGGGGGCCAACCGCTTTGCCGACCGCGATCTCGATTTCCAGATCAAGGCAGGGCCGGTCAGTGCCGGAGGGTTGACCGCCGACACGGTCGACACCGCGCTCAGGCTGCGCGACGGTTTGCTTGAAGTCGACCGGCTGTCGGTCGGCGGGCTGGCGGGCGCCTCGATCAGCGCCACGGGCCGGATCAAGGATTTCCCGGCAAGCCCGACCGGCAAGCTCGACGCTTCCGTCGTTGCTGTCGACCTCAAGCCGCTGATCGACGTTGCCGCGCAGCATTATCCCAATAATGCGGTGCTGAAGGGGCTGGCGAGCCGTGCGTCGGCCTATCCGGACCTGTTCCAGGATGCGCGTGTCGACCTTGTGGCGAGCGCCGCCGACAATGGCGACGGCACGACGGGATTGGCTGTAAGCGGGCAGGGTAATGCCGGAGGCTCGGCCTTTTCGGCTTCGCTGTCGGGGAAGGGCGCGCTGGACAGACTGCTTGAGGCACCGGTGACGCTGACCTTCAACGCCAAGAACCCGGACGCCACGGCACTGCTGGCGCTTTACGGACTGCCGGCGCTGCCGCTTGGCATGCTGGGCGAGGCACACACCGACATCCAGGCCAAAGGCACGCTTGGCGGCGGGCTGGCGACGACTTTCAGCCTTGTCGGCAATGACTTCAAGGCCGGCTTCGAAGGGATGATCGCCGATACGCCGCAAGGGCCCACCGCCAAAGGCAGGATCGACCTCGATGCCGCAGACATCGAACCCTGGCTGATGACGACAGGCATTGGCCTGCCGGGCATGGGAGCGGGCATGTCGACGTCGCTCTCGGCCCAAGGCGACTACGGCAACGGGCTGCTGGTGCTGGACAGTGTCAGCGGCGCCATCAACGAAGCGGCGGTCTCAGGCGACGTCAATATCGACACCAAGGACGGCATTCCGCATCTGGCCGGCGCGCTGGCGCTCGATGAGCTCGATCTCGATCCGATGGCCGTGGCGCTGTTCGGCGATTCCGCTTTCCTTGTTGACAAGAAAAACGGGGCCGACAAGAGCGCGAGTGACAAGGGGGGCGCTTGGCCGTCCTCGCCCTTCAGCCAGAAATCCAGCCTGCCGTTCACCGCCGACCTCGACCTGACGACATCAGCCCTTGCCGCCGGACCGTTCGCCACCGCCTATGACGCCGCCTTTTCGCTCAAGCTCGACAAGGAAGGCATCCGTGTTTCGGACCTCAAGGCGAAGCTTCTTGGTGGTGCGTTGACCGGCCTGTTCGAGCTGAAGAACAATGAAGGCACCGGGCTCTTCACCGGCCAGATGAAACTGGCGGGTGCCGATCTGGCGAACGTGTTGCCGGATGCCGGCATTGGCGGCATCGGCGATTTCTCGACGACGCTGTCGACCAGCGGCAAGTCGGTCGATGCGATGATCGCCGCTCTGTCCGGCTCCGGTACGGCGACGCTGAGGGGCTTGCAGGTCGCCGGCGTCAACCCCGATGCGTTCAGCGCCTTCCTGGCCAAGGCGGACGCGATCGGGCGCGACATCGACGTGGCCAAGACCGCCGGCTTCGCGCCCGGGATCGCGGCCGATGGCAGTTTCGCCGCCAAGGATGCCGACATCGCCTTCACGATTGCCGGCGGTACGCTGCGGGCGCCGCCGATCAGCCTTGAAAACCCGGCGGCGACCCTGTCCGCCGACATCACGGCGGATCTCAACACCAGCACGGTCTCCGCCAAGGGCGCGATCACCTATCGGCCAGGAGACGAGGCGCTGGTCGGTTCGGAGCCGGTCGTCAATTTCACCGCCGAAGGGCCTTTCGGCGCCATCACGCGGCAGTTCGACAGCGAGCCGCTGGCGCAGTTCCTGACCCAGCGCGCGCTGGAGAAAGAGCAGCAGCGCGTCGAGGCGATGCAGGCGGCGCTGCTCGAAAAGCAGAGGCTGCGGCGCGAGGTGCGCTATTACGCGGCACTGCAGGACGCACGCGACAAGGCCGCCGAAGAGCTGCGCCAGCGGGAGGAAGCGGCGCGGCTGAAAGCCGAGGCGGACGCCAAGGCGAAAGCGGAGGCTGAAGCCCGGGCCCAGGCTGAAGCGGAGGCTAAGGCGAAGGCCGACGAAGAGGCGAAAGCCCAGGCCGATGCCAAGGCAAAGGCCGATGCCGATGCGAAGGCCGCGGCCGAGCAGCAGGCCGCCGACGAAGCCGCCAAGGCGCAAGCCGAGCAGGAGCGGCAGAAGGCGGAAGAGGCGCTGCGCATCGCTTCGCAAGAAAAGGCCAGGCTCGAGGCCGAACGCAAGGCCGCGGAACAGGCACCCAGGGTCGAGCGTGCGCCGCTGCCCGAGGCCAACGACAATCCACCGCCGGCCAAGCCGAAGTCCAATCCGTTCACGATCGACAATCTGCTGAAGTCGTTGCAGTAGGGCAGTAGGGCGGCCTTCCCAGGTGCTCTCCTGAAGGACAATTCCCTCAAAGGATGGACAGTTCGGCGCCGTCGGCGACGTAGCGGGCGTGGCGGAAATCGCGGATGGCGGCAAGCCTGCCATCCTGCCAGGCCAGCAGGATGAAATAGGCGGGGCGGGCCGCTGGGTCGTTGGGATCGCGGACGAGGATTGCCGGCCTGTTTTCAACGAAGCCGGGCACGAGACGCCAATCCTGGACTCGGGAATAATTGTGGAAGTAGGTGGCCACTTCCTTGCGGCCGTTGAGCCGTGTCCTGGCCACCAGTTCCAGCCGCACTTCTTGCGCCAGCATGTCGCGCACCGCATCGAAATCGCGGGCATTGAAGCGATCGATGTAGGCATCGAGCAGCAGTCGTTCAGCGGCGCCCAGACTGGGAAGAGGGCGGTCGTCCGGTTCGTCGGCAATCCGGCGCAGCCGGTCGCGGCCGCGATGAAGCGCCGCCTTGACCGCGGGGATGCTGGTGTCGAGCGTCGCGCTGATCTCCTGCAGGGAATAGCCCAGGACGTCCATCATGATGACGCTGCTTCGCTGCGCGACGGGAAGCCGCATGAAGGTATGCAGCCCGGCTGCCGCGGCCTGACGATCGATGGTGGGGTTTACCGGGTCGACGATCATGTCCGGGTCCTCATCGGCGGAGGTCTTTTCGCGGGAGCGCCGGCGCAGGAAGTCGAGCGCCGTATTGTGCGCGATGCGAAACAGCCAGCCCTCCGGATTGGCGATCGGGCCGGCGCCGGGCAACGCCTCGAATGCCTTGGCCAGCGCCTCCTGCAGCACGTCCTCGCCGTCGATGACCGAACCCGTCATGCGGGCACAATAGCGGTGCAGCTTGGGGCGCAATTCCCCAGACAGGCGTTCAAAGAGCCGATGCTGCTCGCCGGGAATGGGAATGTTCATAAGCCTCCCGTTCGATGACGTCGTCTGTCCCGGTCACTCATCCAGCATCCGATAGCTGCCCACCACGGTCATCTCGTCGCGTTGCGGACGTTCGCTGCAGCGATCCCTGATGCCGTTTTGAAAGGCCTCGAATGCGGCCAGTCCGGTGATGATTTCGGCATGGGCATCGGTTTCCGTCTCGACCAGATGGACGAATGTCCCGTCGGGGGACCGCAAGGTCATGTAGCGAACGCCGTCCGGTGATTTGTCGCGTAGCTCCTTGAAAACGGCCTTGATCAGCCGCTCGTTCTCGTCAGCCCGTTCGGGTTTGGTCTTGTAGCGTATCAGATGGCGTTTCATCGCGGGTCTTCCTCTCGATTGCCTAGCGCCCTTTGAAACCTTCATCCCCTAGACGTTGCGGCGAGGTCAAAGGATTCGGGCGCCGCAAAAAATGACAATGCCATCCGGCGCAAGACGCCTGGGCGTCACTCCCGGCCCTGGTCGAGCAGGCGCCGCAGCATGGGCTCGATGCGAGAAAGCTCGTCGAGATGCGCCGCCGACAGTTCGGCCAGGCAATCGTCGGCGCGCTCGGTCAATCGCAGCAGCACACGGCGATGGTCATCCTTGTCCTGATCCCGCGCGACCAGGCCCGCCTCGCTGAGGCGATTGACCAGTTCGACCGCGCTGTGGTGGCGGATGCGCAGGCGTTCCGCCAGGTCGCCGACCGTCACCTGTCCGCCCCCCGGAAATCCCTTGATCGCCAGCAGGGCCTGGTGCTGGCGCGGCGTCAGGCCCGCGTCTTCCGCCTGCAGCTGGCTGAATTCGAGGAAGCGGCGGATCAGGTAGCGGAACTCGGACAGCCGCTGGTAGTCGGCCTGTTTGATGGCGGGGCGAGATTTTCCGGGCTGTGTCATTCCAGACATTTGTTCCATTCCGGCAAAAGGCTCAAACGGTTTTGATGCAAACCGGCTTGAATTTATATCGTGTTACGATACATAGCGAACCGACAAAGCCGGCTGGCGTCTTCGCCCGTGCCGCATATCCGAGATCCGGCCGCCACCAGAAAGCCAGCCATGAAGCCCCATCATTCCGAAAACGGTCACTTGCGCGATTTCACCACCGACGCGCGAGTCTTGACCATTGCCACCATTGCCGTGGTGGTCGCCACGGCGGGGCTGTTCGCCGGCATCGTGCTTTTGAAACTGATCCGGCTCGCCACCAACATCGCCTATTTCGGCCAGTTCACGCTCGACGACCTGAAGTTGCAGGACACGCCGCTCGGTTACGCCGCGGTGGTGGTGCCGGTGATAGGCGCACTGATCATCGGCCTGATGGCGCGCTATGGCAGCGAGAAGATCCGTGGCCACGGCATTCCCGAGGCCATCGAGGCGATCCTGCTCGGGCGCTCGAAGCTCGATGCCAAGGTTGCGATCCTGAAGCCGCTGTCGTCGGCGATTTCGATCGGCTCCGGCGGCCCCTTCGGCGCCGAGGGTCCGATCATCATGACCGGCGGCGCGATCGGCTCGCTGATCGCGCAGATGCTGCCGGTCAGCGACAATGAGCGCAAGACGCTGCTGGTGGCGGGGGCGGCGGCGGGCATGACCACGGTGTTCGGCACGCCGATCGCCGCGATCATGCTGGCGGTGGAACTGCTTCTGTTCGAATGGACTCCGCGCAGCTTCATTCCGGTGGCGGTGGCGGCCATCGTGGCCGAGGTCGAGCGCACCGTGCTGCATTTGCCCGGGCCGATCTTTCCGTTCCAGGGCGGCATGGCGGTGTCGTTCACCGGGCTCGGCGGCTGGGTTCTGGTCGGCATCTGCGCCGGCCTGTTGTCGGGACTGCTCACCCAGATGGTCTATGCCTGCGAGGACGCCTTCCAGAAATTGCCGATCCACTGGATGTGGTGGCCGATGATCGGCGGCCTGGTGGTCGGCGTCGGCGGCTTGATCGAACCACGGGCACTCGGCGTCGGCTACGACAACATCGCCGACATGCTGGATGGCCGCACGATCGCCGCCGCGGCACTTCTCCTGCTTGTGGTCAAGGCGATCATCTGGTCGGTGGCGCTTGGCTCGGGAACATCCGGCGGCGTGCTGGCGCCACTGCTGATCATGGGTGGCGCAATGGGCGCGGTGCTTGCCGGGATTCTGCCCGCGGCGGATCCGGGCTTCTGGGCTCTGCTGGCCATGGCCGCCACTATGGGCGGCACGATGCGCGCGCCGCTGACAGCTACTTTCTTCGCCGTCGAGTTGACCGGCAACACGCATGTGCTGGTGCCGCTGATCGCGGCCTGTGCGGCGGCGCATGCCGTGACGGTGCTCCTGATGAAGCGTTCGATCCTGACCGAGAAGATCGCCAGGCGAGGGCACCACCTGGTGCGCGAATATCGTGTCGATCCGTTCGCGCTGACCAGGGTGCGCGAGGTTATGACGTCGCAGGTCGAGAGCGTGCCGGCGACGATGACGCTGCATGGCGCGGCGGCCTTCCTGACCGCGCCGGAAACACGCCATCCGAGTTTTCCCGTAGTCGATGAGAACGGGCAGGTGCTCGGCCTCATCGATCCGCCGGCGATCCTGCGCTGGCGCCGTGCCGGCACGCACAGGACGGCGACGCTCGGCGAGCTGCTCGCCGGAAGCAAGGTGACGCTCGCTTTTCCCGACGAATATCTGGAAGGTCTGTCCGACAAGCTGTTGATGGCCAATGTGTCGCATCTGCCGGTCGTCTCGCGCGAGGACGCAAAGCTGGTTGGCTATGTCGGCTGGAAGGATCTGATGCGCGTGCGGTCCAGAAAACAGGCCGAGGAGCGTGATCGTTCGACCTTGCTTGGCTTCGGCACCAGGAGCGGGAAAAAGACGGACCCGGTCGAGAACGCCTAGATCGGTTCCCCGTTTCATGGAAACGGTGAACCGATCCAACCGATCCAACTCTTTGTTTTGACGCTATTCCTGTGGGAAAACCGCTTCACGCTTTTCCTGGAATTGGTCTAGTTCAGGTGTCCGTTCCACGCTTGGCCCATTGCAGCACGTGCAGCCTCAGCGCCGAGGACAGGTTGGTATCGCGGGGCCGGGTCTCGTCGACTTCGGCCACGAGCGCGGCGAGCGTCAGCTTTCTCTGCGCCGCGATCGCGACGAGATCGTCGTAGAAGGGTTTTTCAAGGGAATAGCTGGTGCGATGGCCGCGGATGGTCACCGAGCGCTTTTCGACGACGCTCACGGCCGAACGCTCATTGCTCGTCCTTGCCGGACGGCTCGAGGCGATGGCCTTCGACAAATCTTTCTGCCTTGTCGGTGACCAGCCGATCGCGTTGCTTGTCCGCCTTGGAACGGCCGTGCAGGGCCCGGTTCTGTTCGGCGATGCGCAGCTTCTCGTCCCGCGCCCTCTGCTTGCGAGCCTGGCGGAGATTGACGATGTCGGCCATGGCGGGAGCCCGGGAGCCTATTTCTTGCGGAAGGCGTCGAGCGAAACCACTTCGGCGCCCTTGGTGCCGGCTTCAGCCGCGGCGGGCTTCTTCTCCGCTTCGGCGGCGGCTTTCTTCTCGGCCTTCGGCTTCTTCTCGGAGACGATGGTCAGCGGCTCGGGGGCGGGGGCGGCCGGCTCCTCATCGGGCTGGGTGTCGGTTTTGACGTCGAACTCGAGCTCGAAATTGACCGAGGGATCATAGAAGCCGCGCACGGCCGAGAACGGAATTTCCAGTTTCTCGGGCACGTCGGAGAAGGACAGGCCAACCTCGAAGCCGGTGTCGGTCACCTTCAGGTCCCAATACTGGAACTGGATTACGATGGTCATCTGCTCTGGATAGCGCTCGCGCAGCCGCGACGACACGCGCACGCCGGGCGCGCCGGTCAGGAAGGTGATGAAGAAGTGGTGGTTGCCGGGAAGGCCGGTGCGTGCGACCTCGGCCAGGACCTTGCGCATGACGCCGCGCAACGCCTCCTGGGCCAGAATGTCGTAGCGGATGTGGTCGTCGGCCATGTGGTGGTCGGGTTCCGTTGAATCGTCCGCATAGCTGTAATCAAGCTTGAGCGCGGCGTAAACCGCATATAGATCACCGCCGCGTCGAAGCGAGGACTATTGCAAACGATTTGATCGGCAAGCCGGCTTCATGGCAACCGCAAATGTTATGCGTTAGCCAGCGTAGCGTGCTTTTTCACGCTGGCCGCCGTGGGGCGCTTGCCGAAAGCGCGCAGGAAGGTGCGCACGCCGTTTGTCGCCGATTGCACCACCTCATCCTCGCGCGGCGTGCCGCCGAGCATGAAGGTGGTCTGCAGTTCGGCATTGACCAGGCCGAGGAACTGGCGCGCCGCGACGTCGGGATCATCGATTGCGAGGTAGCCGCCATAGGCGAGGCGGGCGAAGCGGGCGGCGATTGCCGGCCATGTCCTGCCCGGGCCTTGCTCGCGCCATTCGGCAAACAATTCGGGATAGCGCTCACCTTCGGTCTGGATCAGCTTGCGCAGGAATTTTCCGTCGCGGTTGCAGATGCAGTTCTGGTTCAGGCGCACGGCAAAGCCGATCAGGTCGGCTTCGAGATCCCCTGGCTGGTCGGGAAAGGTGGCTATGGTGGCGAAGATGCCGACATTGCAGCGCTCGGTGAGGTCGCGCACCACGGCCATGAAGAGCTTTTCCTTGTCGCCATGGTGGTTGTAGACGGTCTGGCGCGAGACGCCCGCCTTGGCGGCGATCAGGTCGATATTGGCGCCGGCGAAGCCCTCGCGGCAGAACACGCCAGCGGCAGCGTCGACAATCGATACGCGCTTGGCCTCGTGGCCGCGTGGCGGGAAAGTGTCAGGAGAAACGCCCGGTCTCATGAAAATCTATATAGAGGCGATTGACCATTTAGACAAGAGTGTCTAAATTTGTGGACAGGATACAAAGAGATTTCGCATTGGGGAAGCGAATAGAATTCGCTCTTGGCGAGTCGGAATCTCGCGGGGTGGACCGTCCTAGGGTTAGACGTCGCCTGGCGGCGGCAGCCAGATTCGAAAGAAGCCAATATCATGAGTCCCAAATTCCTCCGCATCGCGGTCGTGCTCGGCCTGTTGTCCGCCATCGGACCGTTCGCGATCGACATGTATCTTCCCGCTCTGCCGTCGATCGGGGCGGATCTGCACGCCGGCACCGCCGCCGTGCAGATGAGCCTGCTGATCTTCTTTCTGTCGATGGGTTTCGGCCAGATCGTCGTCGGGCCGATCTCCGACATGGTCGGCCGCAAGCTGCCGCTCTATGGCGGCCTTGCGCTGTTCATGGTCGGCGGCATCGGTTCGGCAATGGCGCCGACCATCGAGTGGCTGATCGCCTTCCGGTTCCTGCAGGGCCTCGGCGCCAGCGCCGGCATGGCCGTGCCGCGCGCGATCGTGCGCGACCTGCACACAGGCAATGAGGCGGCCAAGCTGATGTCCTTGCTGATGCTGGTGTTTTCGGTGTCGCCGATCCTGGCGCCGCTGACCGGCAGCCAGATCATCGAGAATTTCGGCTGGCGTGCCGTGTTCTGGACGGTGACCGGTGCGGCGGCCCTTGCCACCATCCTGCTCGCGACCTCGCTCAAGGAGACGCGGCCGGCGGAAGAACGCGTCGGTTCTTCCTTTGGAACCGCACTTGCCGGCTACCGCTTCCTGATGGGGGACCGCAATTTCCTTGGCCTCGTGGCGATCGCCGGCTTCGGCATTGCGAGCTTCTTCGTCTATCTGTCGAGCTCGTCCTTCATCCTGATCGACCATTACGGGCTTTCGCCTTCGGTCTACAGCGTGTTCTTCTCGATCAATGCGGTCGCCTTCATCGGCATGTCGCAATTGACGGGAGTGCTGGCCGAGCGTTTTGGGCTGCGGCGCGTGGTGCGCGTCGCGGTGACCGGCTATGCCTCGACGATGGTGGTGCTGCTCGCGGTGATGGCGACGGGTATCGACCGGCTCGATGTGATGGCGGCACTGCTCTTCGTCGGATACGGCTTCCTCGGCCTGGTCATCCCGACCACTTCGGTGCTGGCCATGGAAGAGCATGGCGAGATCGCCGGCACGGCTTCGGCGTTGATGGGCACGCTGCACTTCGCCATCGGCGCGCTCGCCATGGGCGTCGCCGGTGTGTTCTTCGACGGCACGCCGCTGCCGATGGTCGCCGGCATCACGCTCTGCGCGGTGATTTCGTTCACGCTGGCCAAGGTCACGCTCGGCCGTTCGCGCGAGGCAGTCGAGGCGCCGGCGGAATAAGCAAACCCAAACGCATGAGAAGGCCGGGTTCGTCCCGGCCTTTCTCTTGCCCACGAGCTCTTATGCCCGCAGGCCGACCTCATCGAGGATGAAGCGGACGCGGTCCTCCACCGGCACAAGCGGCAGGGGCACCAGTTCGTGCCCCAGTTCGGCATAGACGCCAGCCACCGAGTCATGGGTGCGCCTGGCTTCGTCGAGCGTCTGTTTGCGCTCTTTGTCCGGCGCAAAGATCTCCGGCCAGGGCGGCGCGATGAAGACACGGCGCGCATAGCGGAATTTCTCCGCCGCGCTGACGGCGTGATCCGGCACCGGCAGGCCGCAGAGCCTGAGGTAGCCGATCGTGTCCGGCACGCCGCGATCGAAGAAGACCGGACCGGATTCGGCATGCGCGGCATGCCAGGAGCGCAGCTCCCAGGAAAGCATCAGTTCGGCAAAGAGCGCGCGATCCTGCCAGGGAAGGGCAGGGCCGCCGATCGCCACCTGATCGCGGATGATGCCGCGTCCGGCTTCCGGCGCTGTCGGGAAGCCTGCTTGTTTCAGCGCCTCGATCAAGGTGGTCTTGCCGGAGCCCGGGCCGCCGGTCAGCACGAAGAATCGATCGGAATCGTTTTGCAATGTCCTATCCATGGAGAAAGGGGCGCACGCATGGCTGCCCGAAGGCATGCGAAGGAGCCGCCAGCGGAAGCTGCCATTTCGCGTGACGCGCGTCTATTGAGGGGAAGGAGAAGTGGAGGTTTCTGTTGCCAGGTACCTCCGAACCCCGCCTAGAAGTGCGAACCCCTAGGGCTTGATTTGAAGCGTTCGCACTGCATTAAGCAGCGAGACGAGCTTCCGCATAGTTGTCGTTGGCAACTATAAGTTTAGCCCGATAACGGTGGTACAATGCCGGGCAAAAGTACGATCTTTACACCTTCGTCGATCCTATTTCGCCCCCAGCAAAAACCGCTCTGTCGTCGACAGCGGCTTTTGGTGGAGGCGCCGGGTACCGCCCCCGGGTCCGAACGGCTTATTTCATCGCCCATTTATCGCCATAGTCGGTCAAGCCGACAAAACGAATATAGGGGGCGTTTGACTGAAATGAAAGGCCGCAATGGGGCTTTGTCCCTGTGTCAAATTGCGACGGCAAGGGTTGACTTGGGAGCGGTCTCAACCGAAGCTTTGCGGGCGGTGAGGAGTTATCGACCTAACGCACGGATTGCGAAGCGCGCCACAGCCCTCATCGATCGGATCCGTGGCGCCGACGAGGGGAATTTTAATGGCCGACTATCTTGCAGACGTGAAGAAGTACGACGCGGGCGCCAGCGCCGAAATTGTCGAAAAGATCGTCAAGCATCTGGGCATTGCGCTCAGGAACCGCGACTCCTCGCTGGTGTCCTGCACGGACCCGAAGGAGCTTGAACGCGTCAAGGAGAACTGGGTCGCCAAGAAGCTCGGCATCAGCGACGGCGCGAAAGCCGACGCCTCGATCGAGAAGACCTGCAAGGCCATGCAGTCCGACAATACCAAGAGCCGGGTGACTTTCTACTATCTGGTGGCCAAGGATCTGGGCAAGCTCGGCTCGCTCTGAGACATCTGACAATTCCACTTTGGCGGCCGATTGGCGCGGTCTTCCGCGCTTCCGGCTCGCCAGAGCGAGTTCTGAAGAGTCCGCTGCCATCCGCGTGGGGAAGACTTCAGACAGGCATGGCGTCGGCGCGCACATTCGCTATGATTGGCGAAATCTCGAATCGAGCCGGAACCGATGCGCCAATATCTCGACCTCTTGCAGCATGTGCTGGAAAACGGTGCCGATCGCGGCGACCGTACCGGCACCGGCACGCGCTCCGTCTTCGGCTACCAGATGCGTTTCGATCTGGCGCGCGGCTTTCCCGTCACCACGACCAAGAAGCTGCATCTGAAGTCGATCATCCATGAACTGCTGTGGTTCCTGGCCGGCGACACCAACATCAAGTACCTGACCGACCATGGCGTCACGATCTGGGACGAATGGGCCGACGAGAACGGCGACCTTGGCCCCGTCTATGGCAAGCAATGGCGTTCCTGGCCGGATGGTCATGGCGGCTCGATCGACCAGATCGCGAATCTTCTCAAGGAGATACGCCGCAATCCTCAATCGCGGCGACTGATTGTCTCTGCATGGAACCCCGCCGAGGTGGAAGCCATGGCACTGCCGCCGTGCCACTGCCTGTTCCAGTTCTATGTCTCCGAGGGCCGGCTTTCCTGCCAGCTCTACCAGCGCTCCGCCGACATCTTCCTCGGCGTGCCGTTCAACATCGCGTCCTACGCGCTGCTGACGCTGATGGTGGCGCAGGTGACCGGGCTGAAGCCGGGCGATTTCGTCCATACGCTGGGTGACGCGCATCTCTACTCGAACCATTTCGAACAGGCGCGCGAACAATTGCGGCGCACGCCCAGGGCGCTGCCGACCATGTGGATCAATCCGGAGGTGAGGGATCTGTTCGCCTTCCGCTTCGAGGATTTCCGGCTGGAAAATTATGTCGCCGATGCGTCGATCAAGGCGCCAATCGCCGTATGACGCTGGACAAAGCGACACTTCAAGCTATTGCCAATGCCAAACTGAACGATGCTGAGCTCCTGTTTCAGAACGAGCGCTTTTCGAACGCCTACTATCTTTTCGGCTATGCAGCAGAAATTGCCATCAAGTCACGAATTTCTAGGCTTTTTCTACCGGACACGATTCCCGATAAGAAATTTGTCCAAGATATTTATAGTCACGATCTCAACAGGCTCATAGGCTTAGCTGGGTTATCCGCGGAACTTGCCGAGAGCCGAACGGCGTCTCCGGTATTTGATGGCCACTGGTCGGCCGTCTCAGATTGGAATGAGGCTTCTCGTTACGATATGATAGATGTGTTTGAAGCGACGGCCATGCGAAATGCTATGGTTGATGAAGAGCAAGGAATATTCACATGGCTTCGGGAGCGCTGGTAAGGACGGACGTTGATGCCGGCATCAACCTAATTCGGGCTCTCGATGAGAAAAAATTTGGAGTCGCTGCTGCACTCTGGTTGTATAACAGCGATGTTGACAATTGGCGGATGATTATCGCCTATCGCGGCCCGCGCAAGGATCTAGAGAAAAAATACCTGGAAGCTGCGACCATTGCGGCAGACTGGCGTAAGGCTCGGCCAAACGAACCCATTTTAGATCTTAGCAAAGTGAAGATAACGTCGGCGGATGATCGTCTCATCGCCGGTTTAGGCATAGCCATGCGGGTTGATGGTCTTGGGGAGGTGCGCTTTTCCCACAACACTATCAATGGCATCTATGTCGAGGATGCCTTGATCCACCGGCTTGCTGCGTGAGCTTTGCAAGCCAGCAAGCGGTTCAGTCGATGCCGACCATCGTCCGATGGCCTTGACCACGGCATAGGCCTGCTTACCCTTCGAGCTTGAGGTCGGCAACGGCTTCGTTGGTGATCGAGGCGGTGACGATGGCGCCGCCGCCAATATCGATCCTGACATGCGAGGTGGTCGCTCCCTTGACGATCTCGGTGATTGTCCCCTTGAGGACGTTGCGGGCGCTGACCTTCATCGGGCTCTCCTTTGCTTTCATGCATGTCGTTCCCCTCCAAAACCGAGGTCGCTTTTGGGCGACATGCATTGGGGTTCCTGCTCGTCTTACCAGGACAATCGACGCCGCACAGACGTTTTCGCGAGGTGCCGGGCCTTCCCTTGTTATATTCATGCGGATATATCGGATGGCTGCGAGCCGCACGGACTTCAAACCAGGGAGAGTTTTCAATGACGCGCAAAGGTTTCGGGTTGAGGGCGATCGCCATTGTCGGTTTTGTGGCGACGCTGATGGCGGCGATGCCGGCCGCCCATGCGGAAGACAAGGTCGTGGTGTTCGCGGCGGCCAGCCTCAAGGACGCGCTCGATGCGGTGAACAAGGCCTGCGAGGCTGATGTCGGCGAGGCCGCGACCGTCTCCTATGCCGCGAGCTCGGCACTGGCCAAGCAGATCGAGGGCGGGGCGCCGGCCGACGTCTTCATCTCGGCCGATCTCGACTGGATGAAATATCTCTCCGACAAGAAGCTGACCAAGCCGGACACCGAGGTGAAGCTGCTCGGCAACGAGATCGTGCTGGTGGCGCCGAAGGATTCGACGGTTGACGCCAAGATCGAGAAGGGTTTTGACCTCGCCAAGCTGGTCGGCGACGGCAAGCTCGCCATGGGCGATTTCAAGGCGGTGCCGGCCGGCAAGTACGGCAAGGCGGCACTGGAATCGCTGGGCGTCTGGTCCTCGGTCGAAGGCAAGGTGGCGCAGGCCGAGAATGTGCGCGCGGCACTCAAGCTGGTTTCAACGGGTGAGGCCGCTCTCGGCATCGTCTACGCCACCGACGCTCACGCCGAAAAGGGCGTCAAGGTGGTCGGCACATTCCCGGAGGATTCGCATCCGCCGATCATCTACCCGGTTGCCCAGACCGCCGATTCGAAGGACAAGGATACGCCGGCTTTCCTGAAATGCCTGCAGTCCGCCAAGGCCGGCGCGCTCTTCAAGGAACAGGGCTTCACCGTGCTCACGCCGAGCAACTGAGACGGGTCTGACATCGCAATATGAACTGGCTGCTGGACCTCACTCCCGACGAATGGAATGCGGTCCGGCTGTCCGTCAAGGTGGCGACTGTGGCGATGGTCGCCAGCCTGCCGCCCGGCATATTGATCGCGCTGCTGCTTGCCCGAGGGCAATTCTGGGGCAAGACGCTCCTCAACGGCGTTGTTCACCTGCCGTTGATCCTGCCGCCCGTGGTGACCGGTTATCTCCTGCTTTTGACTTTCGGCAAGCGCGGCCCGGCCGGTGCCTTCCTGGCCGAGCATTTCGGCATCGTCTTCTCGTTTCGCTGGACAGGTGCGGCACTTGCCTGCGGCGTCATGGGATTTCCGCTGATGGTGCGGGCGATCCGGCTGTCGATCGAAGCGGTGGACCGCAAGATGGAGGCGGCGGCGGGCACGCTTGGCGCCAATCCCTTGTGGGTGTTTGGCACCATCACGCTGCCACTGATCCTGCCCGGGCTGATCGCCGGTTCCATCCTGGCCTTTGCGAAAGCGATGGGGGAATTCGGCGCGACCATCACCTTCGTCTCCAACATCCCTGGCGAGACGCAGACGCTGCCGTCGGCGATCTACACTTTCACGCAGGTGCCGGGCGGCGATGAGGGCGCATTGCGGCTGACATTTATCTCGATCGTCATCTCGATGGCGGCACTGGTCGCCTCGGAAGTGCTGGCACGGCGCGTTGGGCGGCGGATGGACATCGAATGAGCGTCATCGTCGACATCAGCCACCGGCTGGGCGACTTCGCCATCGAGGCCCGTTTCGAGAGCGCAGGGCGGCTCACAGCGCTGTTCGGGCCGTCCGGCTCGGGCAAGACCACGCTCATCAACATGATTGCCGGGCTGATCCGGCCTGACAAGGGCCGCATCGAGGTCGACGGCCGCGTGCTGGTCGACACAGGCGCCGGCATTTTCGTGCCCAAGCACAAGCGCCGCATCGGCATGGTGTTTCAGGATGCGCGCCTCTTCCCGCATATGAGCGTGGCCAGCAATCTGCGTTACGGCCGCTGGTTCACGCCGGCAAAGGAGCGCTATGCCGACATGGATGACGTCGTCGACTTGCTCGGCATCGGCCCGCTGCTCGGGCGGCGCCCGGCAAAGCTGTCGGGCGGCGAGAAGCAGCGCGTGGCGATCGGTCGGGCGCTGCTGGCCAGCCCCGGATTGCTGCTGATGGACGAGCCGCTGGCCTCGCTCGACGAGGGGCGCAAGGCCGAGATCCTGCCCTATATCGAGCGGCTGCGCGACGAGACGAAAATCCCGATTGTCTACGTCAGCCATTCGGTCGCCGAGGTGGCGCGGCTGGCCAGTGACGTGGTGATGCTGGCGCAAGGCAAGGTCGTCGCCAGTGGCCCGACCGAGGCCGTCATGCAAAGGCTCGACCTGTTGCCGGCGGAAGAGCGCGGCGAGGGCGGTGCCGTGCTGGACACGAAGGTGCTGCGTCACGACGAGGTGTTCGGCATGACCGTGCTCGGCTCGGCCGCCGGCGAGATCCGCGTGCCACGCCTTGCGATGAAGGCAGGGGCTCCCGTGCGTGTCCGCATTCGTGCCCGCGATGTGATGATCGCGACGGAGAAGCCGACAGGCCTCAGCGCGCTCAACATCCTGCCCGGCGCGATCGTCGCGATCAGCCCGGGCGAGGGGCCGACGGTCGAAGTCGGCATCGATTGCAATGGCGCGACCGTGATGGCCCGCATCACCGAACAGTCGCGGCAGGCGCTGAAACTGCGGCTTGGCGGCAAGGTTTTCGCGGTGGTCAAGACAGTGAGCTTCGACCGGGCAAACACAGGGGCCGGCCTGCCTGCCGAGGCGGATGGATGAGTGCGCTATGTCTTTTTGGAATAGCGGTATCGCTGAAGACCTTCTACTATGGGGATCGGGCGTGAGCGAGGAGGATCAAAAATGCCATCGCTGAGCTTGCGGATAAATCTCGATCCTGACGGACGGATCGGTCCGGGCAAGATCGAGCTTCTGGAACACATCGCCACCTTCGGCTCGATCTCCGCCGCCGCGCGCGGCATGGAGATGTCCTACAAGCACGCCTGGGACCTGGTCGAGGACATGAACCGTGTCTTCGGCAAGCCGCTGGTTGCGGCGCAGACCGGCGGCCGCAAGGGCGGCGGCGCGCAGCTGACGGCCATCGGCCTGGCCGTGGTCAGCCGGTTCCGCGCCATCGAGCGCGCGGCGACGGCCGTGGCGGCGACGCATATGGATGCACTGCAGGCGGAGATCGACGCGGGGTGAGATCGACTAGAAACTCTGCCCCGACGGGCGACTAGCGCGATCTTCCGCGCCTCCGGTGCTCACGGACTTAATGTCCGCTCCGGTTCTCGAAATTCACGATATTGACCTCGCCAGGGCGAATTTCGAGCCGATCTCAGCGTTAGCGCTGACAAAAAAGATTAGTTCTCTTCCGGTTCACCGGCCTTGCGCAGCAGATAGGTGTCCATGATCCAGCCCTTTTTCCGGCGGGCCTCCTCGCGGACCTTTTCGATTTCGGCACCGACATCCCCCAGGCGGCCGGAGATGATGATCTCGTCCGGTGTGCCAAGATAGGCGCCCCAGTGAATGACGAGATCATGGTCGGCCAGCGTGTTGAAGGCGCATTTGCCGTCCAGCATGACGACTGTGCTGCCGGCATTTTCCGCAAGGCCTTCCTCGGTCAGCCGTCGGCCGGTGGTGACCAGGATGGAATCGCCTATGCGGTTCAGCGCTGTCTTGTGGCTGGCGGCAAGCGCCTGGATTGCGGTGATGCCGGGGATGACCTCCAGTTCGAAGGCGACATTGTCTCTCAGGCGCACCCGCTCGAGGATGCGCAACGCGCTGTCGTAAAGCGAAGGGTCGCCCCAGATCAGGAAGGCGCCGCAGCCATCGTCCGCAATCTCGTCGCGGATCAGGCCTTCGTAGATGGCGGCGATCGCCTCGTGCCAGTCGTCGACGGTCGAGCGGTAGGAGGATGTCGGTTCGGCGCGCACCGGCACGTCGAACTCGACCCGGCGTGATTTCGGGTTGGTGACGAAGCGGTCGCAGATCTCGCGCCGCAGGTCGGCGAGGTCGTTCTTCTTCGCGCCCTTGTCGGGGATGAACAGCACGTCGGCGCGGTTCAGGCCTGATATGGCCTGCACGGTCATGTGGTCGGGATTGCCGGCGCCGATGCCGATGACGAGGAGCTTGCGCATGGGCGAACTCCTGCCCGATCGGAACCTGCGTGTCCAGACCGCCGCTGCGTGTCCAGACCGCTACCGCGTGTCCAGACCGCTACCGCGTGTCCAGACGCTGTCGTACCCATGCGAGCGAAGGGCTTTGAAACGCCGCATTGAAACGGCTAGGGTCATCAGGGCATTCTTGCCAAGGGGGCTTCGATGTTGCGATATGTTATGACTGCGGCGCTGGCGCTTTCAGCCGCGCCTGCCTTGGCCAACGACTCTGTTGCCGAACTCGGCACCGGCGGCCTGATCCTGTCGCGCAGCGACGCGGTCGCGATGCAAAGCGAGGACCTCTTCATCTCGCCCGAAAAGGTGACGGTCGACTACGTTTTCCACAACAACACCGATAGGGATGTCGATGCGATCGTCGCCTTCCCGATGCCGGACATTTCGGGCGATCCCCATGAGATGCCGGCGATTCCTGAAAACCAGAGCGACAATTTCCTCGGCTTCGAGGTGACGATCGACGGTGTCGCGGCAAAGCCGCAACTCGAGCAGAAGGTGTTCGCGCTCGGCATCGACATCAGCGCCGACCTGAAGGCGCAGAATGTGCCGTTCAACCCGTTCGGCGACGCGGCCAAGGCGGCACTGGCGAAGTTGCCGAAGGCGGTGACCGACGACTGGGTCGACCGCGGCATCATCATCGAGGATCCGGAGGGCGACAGCGACCCAAGCACCAGCCCGTCCTATGCACCCTTCTGGCAATTGCGCTCGACCTATTGGTGGCGCTCGACCTTTCCGGCCAACAAGGACGTCCGTGTCTCTCACCGCTACAAGCCCAGCGTCGGCGCCACGTCATCGGTCAGCTTCTTCAGTGACGGCCAGTTCCAGGACGCATACGCCGCCTACAAGACCCGCTACTGCATGGACGGCACATTCGAGAACGCGGTGCGCAAGGCAGCGAAGGACAATCCGGACGGTTACCCGAAATATTACGAAAGCCGCATCGCCTATATCCTGACCACGGGCGGCAACTGGGCGGCGGGCACCATCGGCAAGTTCAAGCTGACCATCGACAAGGGCAATCCGAAAGCCCTGGTCTCATTCTGCGGCAACAACGTAAAAAAGGTAGGGCCGACGACCTTCCAGATGACGGCGGACGATTTCTACCCGGAGCACGACATTGATATCCTGCTGCTCGAACCGTCGAACAGCAATGGCGGGGACGCGAACTGATGCATGTCGCCATCTATGTCGCCATTGCCGAGAACGGCGTGATCGGGCGGGACGGCGGGTTGCCCTGGCGGCTCCCCACCGATCTGAAGCGGTTCAAGGCCGACACGATGGGCAAGCCCATCATCATGGGCCGCAAGACCTATGAAGGCATCGGTCGTCCGCTGCCGGGCAGGCTGAACATCGTCGTCACGCGCGACAAGACCTGGCGCGCCGAGGGCATCGAGGTGGCGCATACGCTGGAAGCCGCGATTCAGCTGGCAACGGTGCGCGGGCGCTGCATGGCTGGCGTGGACGAGGTCTGCGTCATCGGCGGCGGCGAGATCTATGCCCAGGCGCTGCCGCTGGCCGACCGGCTGCACGTCACCCATGTGCTGGCCACCGTCGATGGCGATGCGCATTTTCCGCCGATCGACCCTGAGACATGGCGCATGGTCAGTGCGCAGGAGGTTCCGGCTGGAGAAAAGGACAGCCACGCAACGCGCTATTCGGTCTACGAGCGCCGTCGCCAGATACTTTGACAGACAAAACGTGCATTGAGGGACGACAAAGGGTCGCTACAGGGCCAAAAGGGATGATGTCGGCGGCGCATCGCGTTGAAAGCGCGCCGTGGCGTCCCTATAGAAGAACAACACTGGATTTGCGCCGTAACTCCGGCGCTTGAGGGAATTCCAAGCGAAAGGACATTCATGCCCTGGAACGACAAGAGTGGCGGAGGCGGCGGCCCGTGGGGCGGCGGCGGTAACAATCAGGGACCCTGGGGGCAGGGGCCAAAGGGGCCAAGCGGCCCGCAGGGCTCGCCTCCCGACCTCGAAGACATAATCCGCCGCGGCCAGGACCGGCTGCGGCGCGCGCTGCCCGGCGGTGGCGGTGCCAGTCCGGCCGTTTTCGGACTGATCGCCGCGGTGCTGGTCGTGCTGTGGGCTTTCCAGGCGGTCTACACAGTGCAGCCCGACGAGGTCGCGGTCGAACTGCGTTTCGGCAAGCCGAAGGCCGAACTTTCCCAGCCGGGCCTGCATTTCCATTGGTGGCCGCTTGAGACCGTCGAGACGGCCAAGATTTCCGAGCAGCTCGTCGACATTGGCGGCGGCAACACCAGCGGCAACGGCCTGATGCTGTCGGGCGACCAGAACATCGTCAACGTGCAGTTTTCGGTGGCTTACCAGGTCTCCGATCCCCGCGCCTATCTGTTCGACGTCTCCGATCCGGACGGCATGCTGCGGCAGGTCGCCGAAAGCGCCATGCGCGAAGCCGTCGGCCGCAGGCCGGCGCAGGATATCTTCCGTGACGACCGCCAGGGCATAGCGGCCTCGGTGCGCGAGATCATCCAGACCACGCTCGACGGCTACAAGGCCGGCCTGCAGGTCAACGCCATCTCGATCGAGGACGCGGCGCCGCCACGCGAAGTGGCCGACGCCTTCGACGAAGTGCAGCGCGCCGAGCAGGACGAGGACAAGTTCGTCGAGCAGGCCAACCAGTATTCCAACCAGAAGCTCGGCCAGGCACGCGGCGAGGCCGCACAGGTCCGCGAAGACGCGGCCGCCTACAAGAACCGGGTGGTGCAGGAAGCCGAGGGTGAGGCGCAGCGCTTCATCTCGGTCTACGACGAATACGCCAAGGCGCCCGATGTCACGCGCAAGCGCCTCTATCTGGAAACCATGGAGAAGGTTCTGAAGGACTCGAGCAAGGTCATCGTCGAACAGGGCAACGGGCAAGGGGTCGTCCCCTACCTGCCGCTCCCGGCATTGCAGCAGAAAGCGCCGGCTCCGGCCGCGCTTGGCGCGAACACGGGAGGTAACCAGTGATGGGCAACCGTCTCCCCGTTTTCGTCGTCATCGCGGCGGTCATCCTGTTCCTCATCTATTCCTCGGTTTTCGTGGTCAATGCGCGCCAGCAGGCGCTGGTGCTTCGCTTCGGCGAGATCGTCGACGTCAAGACGGAGCCCGGCATCTACTTCAAGGCGCCGTTCTCGTTCTTCGACGCCGACACGGTGCAACTGATCGAGAACCGGGTGCTGCGCTTCGACCTCGACAACATCCGCGTCCAGGTTTCGGGCGGCAAGTTCTATGAGGTCGACGCTTTCATCGCCTATCGCATTTCGGATCCGCGCGTGTTCCGTGCCGCGGTGTCCGGCCAGATCGAACTGGCCGAGGCGCGGCTCAGGACCCGTCTCGACGCTGCCTTGCGCCGCGTCTACGGTCTGCGCGATTTCGAGGCTGCTCTTTCGGAAGAGCGTGCGGTGATGATGCGCGAAGTGCGCGATCAGCTCCGGCCCGACGCCACCTCGCTCGGCCTGCAGATCGAGGATGTCCGCATCCGCCGCACCGACCTCACCGCCGAGGTCTCGCAACAGACCTTCGACCGCATGAAGGCCGAACGTCTGGCCGAGGCCGAAAGGCTGAGGGCACGCGGCAACGAAGCGGCGCAGCGCATCCGCGCCCGCGCCGACCGCGAAGTCGTGGAGATCATCGCCGAGGCGCAGAAGGAATCGGAAATCCTGCGCGGCGAGGGCGAGGCCCAGCGTAGCGCCACCTTCGCGCAAGCCTATCAGCGCGACCCGGCCTTCTTCGATTTCTACCGGTCGATGAACGCCTATGGCACGGCGCTGGACAACACCGGGACGACCATGGTGCTGTCGCCGAATTCGGAGTTCTTCCGCTACTTCCGCGATCCCGACGGCAAGGAAGGGCCGGCGAAACAGACGCCGCCGGCACCGGCAGCACCGGCGACGGCACCCGCCGCGCCGACGACCCAACCCGGCGCCGGCCAGCAATAGCCGGTGCAGGACTTCTTCGCGGCGATAGGCCTGGTCCTCGTCATAGAGGGCCTGGTCTATGGCGGCTTTCCCGGTTTCGCGAGGAAGCTCGCGGGCGAGGTGCTGTCAATGCCGGAGAACGCATTGCGGATCGCAGGGCTGGTCGCCATCGCCATCGGGGTCGGCATCGTCTGGCTGGTGCGGGGCGGGTGAGAATCATCGGTTTTCGTCTTGGGCAAAACGGAGGATTTATCCTCTGCCGCTGGTGGTAGCCGCAAACGTGCCGTATTTTTTGCCAACATGGCGCAACGCGGTGTTTTTGCCGTTGCGCTTTCTCTTTCAGAAATACCGGGAGGCTTCTCGATGACGTCAACACTCCTTTTGCGCGCAGCACGGCGGACATTCATAGCCGGCGCGGCAGCGCTTCTTGTCGGCACTGTCGCCGTCCCGTCCTTCGTGACGCCAACCTTCGCGGCGGACGGACCTGCTTCGGTGGCCGACCTGGCGGAAGGCCTGCTCGGCGCGGTGGTCAACATCTCGACCTCGCAGACGGTGAAGGGCACGGAAGGGCCAGGCGCCGTGCCGATGCCGCAGCTTCCAGAAGGCTCGCCCTTCCAGGATTTCTTCGACGATTTCTTCAAGAACCGCGGCGGCGACAAGGATAATGGCGCGCAGAAGGTGCAGTCGCTGGGATCCGGTTTCGTCATCGACGCCGAGCAAGGCATCGTCGTCACCAACAACCACGTGATTGCGGACGCCGACGACATCGAAGTCAATTTCTCCGATGGCGTGACGCTGAAGGCAACGCTGGTCGGCACCGACACCAAGACCGACGTCGCGGTGCTCAAGGTCGATCCGAAAGGCCACAAGCTCACCGCGGTGAAGTTCGGCGATTCCACCAAGATGCGCGTCGGCGACTGGGTGATGGCGATCGGCAATCCGTTCGGCCTTGGCGGCACGGTCACGGTCGGCATCGTCTCGGCGCGCAACCGCGACATCAATTCCGGCCCCTATGACGATTTCATCCAGACCGATGCGGCAATCAACCGTGGCAATTCCGGCGGACCGCTGTTCAACAGCGCCGGCGAGGTCATCGGCATCAACACGGCGATCATTTCGCCCTCCGGCGGCTCGATCGGCATCGGCTTCTCCATCCCCTCGCAGCTCGCCTCGGGCGTCGTCGACCAGTTGCGCCAGTTTGGCGAGACGCGGCGCGGCTGGCTCGGCGTGCGCATCCAGCCAGTGACGGACGACATCGCCGAGAGCCTCGGCATGGCGACCGCCAAGGGGGCGCTGGTGGCCGGCGTCATCAAGGGCGGACCTGTCGACAACGGCACAATCCAGGCCGGCGACGTCATCATCAAGTTCGACGGCAAGGACATCCATGAAATGCGCGACCTGCCGCGCGTCGTTGCCGAAAGCCCTGTCGGCAAGGCCGTCGACGTGCTGATCGTGCGCAAGGGCGTCGAGCAGACGGTGAAGGTGACGCTCGGCCGGCTCGAGGATGGCGAGAAGCTCGCCAGCGGCGAGAATGGCAACACCGACCAGGACAAGGGCGACAAGGCTCCGGCCGTTTCGACCGCCTCGGTGCTCGGCATGACCGTGGGCGAGCTCAATGACGAGACGCGCAAGAAATTCAGCATCGCCGCTGATGTCTCCGGCGTCGTCATCACGGACGTGGCAAAGGACTCGGCCGCCGCGGAGCGGGGCATCCAGCCGGGCGAAGTGATCACCGAGATCGCGCAGGAATCGGTCGCCACGCCCAAGGATGTCATGGACCGGATCGGCGCGCTGAAGGAGCAGGGTCGCAAGAACGCGCTTCTGATGCTGGCGTCGAAGACCGGTGAGTTGCGCTTCGTGACGATCCGGATGGATTGAGTTTTCAATCCGCCGATCTTTCAAAAAGGCGGGTAGAGCATTTCACTGTTTCACGGAAACGGCGAAATCCTCTACCTCTTCGTTTTGAAGCAATTCCGGACGGAAAACCGCTTCACACTTTTCCTGGAATTGCCTAGCCAGCCGCCTTTTTTCTTGCCCGCCAACCGGCGCGAGAGAGCCGATAGAGCACATGCCGCTTGAGCGCGGGATGGCTGTCGGGAATGCCGGGATGATCGAAGTCAGCCGATGGATCGGCCGTCATGCCGAGGCGTTTCATGACGGCGGTCGAGCGGTGGTTTTCCGCGACGGCGAAGGAGACGATTTCGTCGACGTCAAGCGTCTCGAAACCGTAGGCAAGCCATGCCTCGGCGGCCTCGGTGACATAGCCCTTGCCCCAGAATTCCGGAGCCAACCGCCAGCCGATCTCGATCGTGCCGGCCGGCAGGACATCCATGTCCTCGGTTCCTGATAGTCCGACAAAGCCGATGCACTCGCCCGTGGCGGCAATCTCGGCCGCGGCGAAGCCATAGCCATCCTCATCGATCCATGCGCGGACCTCGTCCATCTTGGCGTCGGCGGCGGCGCGGTCGCGACGGAACGGGAAGAATTCCATGACGCGCTCGTCGGAATTGATGCGATGGAAGAGCTCGCGGTCGCGCTCTTCCCAGTTGCGCAGGATCAGCCGCTCGGTACGCATTGGTTTCATTGCGCAAATTCTTCCTGGCGATAGCCCTGCAAATAGAGCAGTGCGGTCAGGTCGCCATGGTCGATGCGCACCTTCGCCTGCGCCGCCACCGTGGGCTTGGCATGGAGCGCCACGCCGGTGCCGGCGAGGCGGATCATGTCGAGATCGTTGGCGCCGTCGCCGACGGCGATGGCGTCGGCGGGTGTCAGTCCAAGGCGCGCCGAAATTTCGAGCAGTGCATCGGCCTTGGCGGCGCGACCGAGGATCGGCTCGCCGACCAGGCCGGTGAAGTGTCCATCCTGTTCGAGCAGGCGGTTGGCGCGGTTTTCATGAAAGCCTAGCATCGTCGCGATGCGTGTGGTGAAGACCTCGAAGCCGCCCGAGACCAGCGCAGCCCAGGCGCCGTTGGCGCGCATGGTCTGGACCAGTTCGCGGCCGCCCGAAGCCAATGTCAGCCGGTTGGCGACGATGCGGTCGACGACGGCGGCATCGAGCCCCTTCAACAGCGCGACGCGTTCGCGCAGGGCCGGTTCGAAGGCGATCTCGCCGTTCATCGACCGCGCGGTAATAGTGGCAACGCGATCCTTGACGCCGATCTCGTCGGCCAGTTCGTCGATGCATTCCTGGTCGATCATGGTCGAATCCATGTCGGCGATGAGGATTTTCTTGCGACGCGTTTCCGCCAGCTGGACGATCACGTCGACCGGTTCACCGGCCAATGCGGCGCGCAGGGCATCGGTGATCCCTGCGGTGTCAGCCCCTTGCGGCAAGGCAAGATCGCAGGCAATGCCTTCGGCCAGCCAGACGACGGTGCTTGCGCCCACCGTCCGCGAGGCCATATTCGCAAGCGACTGCGACAGAGCGCGGTCAGCGGGACGGGAAACAAGCGTGGCAATGAGCGGCATCGAGAATTCCGGCGCGGATGCGGGCGAAGGCCGCGTGAAGAATGCGATCCTGATAGCCGGGCCGACCGCCAGCGGCAAGTCGGCGCTGGCGCTCGACCTGGCCGAACGCACAGGCGGCGTCATCGTCAACACCGATTCCATGCAAGGCTATTCGGTTCTCGACGTGCTGACCGCCAGGCCACAACCGGCCGACCTCGCACGGGTGCCGCATTTTCTGTACGGCCATGTCCGTCCCGATACGGCCTATTCGACCGGCGCGTGGCTGCGCGACGTGATGAAACTTGTCGACGACGGAACGTTGTCGCGGCGGCCGGTCTTCGTCGGTGGCACGGGCCTCTATTTTCGCGCGCTGGCCGAGGGCATTTCGGAAATGCCCGATATTCCGCCGCGCATCCGCGACCGCTGGCGCTACGAGCTGAAAGAGCAAGGCGCGGTCAAGCTGCACGGGCTGCTGCTGCGCGAGGATTCGAGAGCCGCCATGCAGCTCAAGCCAACCGACAGCCAGCGCATCGTGCGTGCGCTCGAAGTGCTCGACGCCTCCGGCCGGTCGATCCTGGAGTGGCAGGCAGAGCGCGGCCGGCCGCTCATCGACAGGCAGACGGCGCGTTTCCTGGTCATCGAGCCGGATCGGGCCGCGCTGGTCGATCGTATCGAAAGGCGCTTCGACCAGATGCTGGACAAGGGCGCGCTGGAGGAGGTCAGGCAACTTGCGGCCCTTCGCCTCGATCCGGACCTGCCGGCGATGAAGGCGATCGGCGTTCGCGAACTGCAAGCCGCGATGGCCGGACTATCAAGCTTTCCCGAGGCGATCGAGCGCTCCAAGATCGCGACCCGGCAATATGCCAAGCGGCAAGCGACCTGGTTTCGGCACCAGCTGGGGCCGGAATGGCAAAGATTGCGCTGGGATGACGATCTCGAAACCACGATCCAAACACTTGTTGCTAATGCAACTTAAAAAGTTGACCTTGAGGGAAAGGTTCCCGTCGAGGTTGTCGGAGTTAACGCTCCGTAAGGCGGTCCGTGCCATAAGGTCGACGGGCACTTTTCCATTGGGGAGCAGATGCGTTTCCATAAGGCGGAATCCGCTTTTTTCGTCTTTATTTTCGTGATCCTGGCCGCTGGTCTGGTGACGCTGCACGCCTATGGACTCATGCAATCCTTCGCCACCGAACTCCATACCCAGTCGGGCCTGGACAAGGTCATCTACCTCAACAAGCTGTTGTTCGCGACCGGCGTTCTGCTCGCCACCGCGCTGTTTTTCGGTATCTTCTTCATCTACCCGCTGATCCGCAAACAGGCGACGGAAGAAGGCAAGCTGCGCGCCATGACGGTTTCGCTCAGCGCCCGTTCCGAAACGCTCGAGCACGCCGCCCTGACAGATGGCCTGACCGGCATGCAGAACAGGCGCTATTTCGACGATGCGCTGAAGGAATATCTCGAGGAGTTCCGGCGTATCGAAAAGCCTGTCGGGCTGATGATCCTCGATCTCGACCATTTCAAGCAGGTCAACGACACGCACGGCCACGACGTCGGCGACGAGGTGCTGAAGGCCGTCGCCAGTTGCCTGAAGGACATGACACGCTTCCATGATGTGGTGGCTCGCCTGGGCGGTGAGGAGTTTGCCGTGGTCACGCCCAACATGGAGGCGGAACTGCTCGGCAAATTCGCCGAGCGCATCCGCAAGGCCATCGCCAACATGTCGATCCTTTCGGGCAATGTCAGGCTCAAGATCACCACCAGCGTCGGGCTCGCCGTCTGGGACCGCAAGGAAACCGCCGAAGAGTTCTACCGTCGCGCCGACCGCCAGCTCTACGAGGCGAAGAGGCAAGGCCGCAACCGCGTCTGCGCCTGAAATCCCATCATTGAATGCGCGAGGCCGGCCGTCTGCCGCCATTTTCTGCGCTTCCGGTGCTCACGGACTCAATGTCCGCTCCGCTCCGGTTCTCGAAAACAGCACCAGCCGACTCGGCCTGACGAATTCCCTGACGGGATTTACCAAGCTTTCGAGCGAAGAAGAGCCATGGAAGCCTGGCGCGGCTTCTCAGAACTGCCGGCAAATGGGCGTGACGCCCTGGGCTCAGTCGTTCTGGGGGCGCAGGCCGAAGGTGGCGGGCTTCAGGCCGTAGCGCATGTCGAAATCGTCGTCCGACGGCACGCGGGCGGTCGCCGGCTTGCGGTAGTCGGGGTCGCCGGCCTGGCGGCCGGAATCGACCACCTCGGCGAAGGCCATCGCCTGCGGCGTCGGTTTGGGCACGTTGCGCAGCCGCTCTACGATCGCCACCAGATCGACATCGTCGCCGGTCTTCGGCGCCTCGGCTTCTTCGCGTTTGGCCGTGCCGGGCAGCAGGTGGGCGGGCAGCTTTTCAAACTTCAACCGCATGGTCGTCGCCACGCCTTCGCCGAAGGCAATGGCCTCGCGCTGGCCCATGGACGACAGGAAGGCAAGCGTGGATGCGGAAGAGTCGGCGATGGCCGAGCGGATGATCGCCTGGTCCTGCTCATTGGCGAGCCGCATCGCGAAGAAGGTCGAGCATTGCGACAGGATGGTCGGGTCAAGCTCGCCCGGACGCTGGGTGACGACGCCGAGATAGCAGCCATATTTGCGGCCTTCCTTGGCGATGCGTGACAGCGCGTGCCGGGTCGGCGCGAAGCCGAGACGCGGATCGGCCGGCATGTAGCGATGCGCTTCCTCGCACAGAAACAGGAGTTGCAGCTTGCCCTCGCTCCACAGAGCGAGATCGAAGGCCAGGCGCGCCAGCACCGAGCAGACGGAATTGACCACTTCGGATGGCATGCCGGCCATCTCGAAGCAGGTCACCGGGCGGCCGTGATGCGGCACGCGGAAGATGTTGCCGATCGTCTCGTGGATGGTGTCCTCGATCAGGCGCGAGCTGAACATGAAGCGGTAGCGCGGATCGGCCGCAGCCGATTCGATGCGCGTCTTCAGCGCTTTCAGCGTCGGACGATCGGTCTTGCCTTCGAGCATGCCCATGCGCTCGTCGATCTGCTTGAGCAGGTCGGCGATGCGGTAAGGTACCGGCGTATCGGCAGTCAGCGCATCGTTGCCGCGCCTGAGATAGGCGCCCGAATTCGGGTTGCGGTAGAGGTTCTTGGCGAGTGGAATAAGGTCGCGCAGAGCGTCGATCTCCTCCGGGACCGTCTCACGGCCGCGGAACAGCACTTCGGCGAATTCCTCGAGCTTGAACATCCAGAACGGCAGGTCGAGAGTCTTGGAATCGACCTTGACGCAATATTCGGGCAATGAGCTGGCGAATTCATTGTGCGGGTCGAGGATCAGGATGCGCAGATCGGGCCGCGCCGCGATCGATTTGCGCAGCAGCAGCGAGACAGCGGTGGACTTGCCGACGCCCGTGGTGCCGACAATGGCGAAATGGCGCGCCAGCGTGTCGTCGATCGCGATGTTGGCGGCGATCCCTTCGTCCTGGGACAGCGAGCCGATGGTGATGGAATGGCGGCCGGCCAGATCGTAGACCGCATGGAGATCACGGCTGCGGATCCGGTGGGCGACGGCGCCGATATGCGGATAGCTGGTGATGCCGCGGTCGAAGATCGGCTTGGCGCCTGGCTCGGCGGCGTCGCGCACTTCGCCGATCAGTTCGATGCTGACCTCGATGGCGTTCTGGCCCTCACTGCTCCAGGCACGGTCCGACTTGCCGATGGCATAGACCAGGCCGACCGTTCGCGTCGTGCCCAGGTTGATCGAGATCATCTTGCCGACCGTCCAAAGGCCGGTGACCGCACCGTCGACATCGTCGGCATAGGCGCTGATGGTGGCGCGCGCGCCGTCGCATTGCACGACATTGCCCAGGATGCGCCGGTCGTTCTGCTCTGCGTTGCGGCGCTCCTGCGACGTCGGTTCTCCGACGGAAGCTTCGCGTTCGACATACATGGACAGGCCAATCCCCGTTTCCCTGGAGATCGGATCCTATCGGAGCGGGGTTAAGGTCGGATGAGGCTGGATGGTGTAGAGAGGATTAAGCGCTTGTTGAAAATTGTCACAAGAGGGCACTTTTCGATGGTCGGAATTTCGCTATAATGGACGAATGGATGATATAGCGAACGATATTTCCTCGACCATCGGCAGACGGATTCACACCGAAAGGACCATGCGGGACTGGTCGCTGGCCGAACTCGCCGAGCGGTCCGGTGTTTCCAAGGCGATGCTGAGCACGATCGAACGCGGCATGACCAGCCCGACGGCGGCCCTGCTGGTGCGCATTGCGGCGGCCTTCGGCATGACCCTGTCGACGCTCATCGCTCGGGCGGAACTACAAGGCGGCGGACTGTTGCGCGAAGCCGACCAGCCAGTGTGGCGCGATCCTGATACAGGCTATGTCAGGCGGCATTTGTCGCCGGCCTGCGACATGCCGCTCGAACTGATCAAGGTGCATCTGCCGGCGGGCGCCAGGGTCAGCCTGCCGGCGGCCTCCTACGCCTTCATCAAGCAGCAGATCTGGCTGATTTCCGGACAGCTCGAATTCACCGAGGGCGATGTGGTGCACAGGCTGGAGCCCGGCGACTGCCTGGCGCTCGGGGCGCCGTCGGACTGCATCTTCCATGCCCTGGAGGCGGGCGCCGACTATCTTGTCGCGCTGGTCAAGGGCTGACGCCATGGCGAGACGGCCAAAGCGCTCCCACAATGGGGGGCCGCCTCTTGACGACTACAAGGGGCCGCCATGGGGCAAGGGTGATCCCTTTATCTTCCTGGCCTGGCAGGCCGCGCATGCCAAGGCATGGAAGGCGCCAAGCCACGAAATCATGCTGATGCGCATGGACAAGGCCGAGCGGCTGGGCCTGACCTATGAGGAATACACGCTCGAGATCCTCGAGCGCGGACGGCATCTCAGGGAAGAAGACGCCGAGCGCATCAGCGCCATCAAGGCGGCGCGCAAGCGGCGGCGCGTGCGCCATCTCGACTGATGCCGGCGCGCTATCGACCCCATTCATCGTTTCCAGAGGACTGGCCATGGATTTCATCGAGATCGGAGCCCTGAGCGCCAGTGCGGAAACACTGGCAAAGCTGGCTGACCTGCTGGTCGAGACAGTTGCCGCCGGCGGCTCGGTCAGCTTCATGCATCCGCTGGCGCCGGAAGCGGCAAGCGCATTCTGGGCGAGGTCGCTGGCCGCGGCGGCAAAGGGCGAAAGGGTGGTGCTTGGCGCCTGGGACGGCAAGGTGTTGGCCGGTACCGTCACCTTGCTGCTCGACTGCCCACCCAACCAGCCGCACCGGGCCGAAATCGCCAAGCTGATGACATCAGTCGAATACCGGGGCAAGGGTATCGGAACGCGGCTGATGGGCGCGGCGGAGCGTCTCGCCGTCGAGAAGGGGCGCACGCTGCTGGTTCTGGATACGGCAACGGAAGAGGGCGCCTCGGGCCTCTACGAAAAACTCGGTTTCACCCTGGCCGGGGAAATTCCGGACTATGCGCTGAAGCCGCATGGCGGGCTGACCGGCACGCTGATCTACTGGAAGCGCATCGGCGCCCGATCGTGATAGCTCACGCCGGTCGGGTAGAGGTTTCCCTGGACAGGTGCCTCAGCAGCCACTGGCGGAAATCCTGCTCGGCACTGGTCAGGCGCGCGGTCGACGCCTTGGTGAGGAAATGGCCTGACGTGCTGGAGAGCTCGAAACCGGAAAGCGGCACCAGGCTCCTGGTCGTCAGTGCCATGTCGACAAGCGGCCGCGACCCCAGAAGCACGCCGGCTCCGGAACTCGCCGCTTCCATGGCGGCGACAAAGCTGTCGAAGCGATGCGACCGTTGGGGGTGGCCGGCCAGTCCGGCCGCCGCGAACCATTCCGACCACATTTCGCGCGCGCCGGCGACCAGAAGCAGCGGCAGGGATGTCCAGTCGGCGGCACCGGCGAGCGCCGGGCTTGCCACCGGCAAAAGGCGCTCGGCGGTCAGCCTGTCGGCCTCGCGTCCGGGAAAGGATCCGTTGCCGAAACGGATGTCGAGCGCGGAGCCCGGCAAATCGTAGTCGGTCGGCCGATGGATCGTCACCAGATCGAGCTGGATACGTGGCAGCGCCTCGGCGAGATCGGGCAGCGCCGGGACCAGTATCAGCAGGGCGAAGGAGATCGGCACCCGGATCGAGACGGTCTGGACGGCGCGCGGCTCGAACAGTTCCGTCGTGCTGCTGGAGATGGTGGCGAATGCCGACTGGATGTGGGGCAGGTAGGCCGCGCCCTCGGGCGACAGGGCGACACCACGCGCCAGCCTTGAAAACAGGCGCGTCTTCAATCGTTCCTCGAGCAGCCGGATATGCTGGCTGACGGCGGCTTGGGTCAGGCCGAGTTCGGCCGCTGCCGCCGTGAAATTTGACAGCCGTGCCGCGGCCTCGAAACTGCGCAGCCAGTCGAGCGGGGGCACAGAGGGAATGGGTTTTCGAGGCATTAGAAATTTATGGTCTTTGGCCAAAAAATGATAATTTGAATTATGCCTTTGCTGTGGCCAACATGCAATCGAAACCTCACGGATCGGGCCGTGGGGCGCAACGGACAGGAACGGCATTCCCATGCTCACCCACGCGCTGGTTGGCGACGAAGGCAAGACAATCGAACTTGGCTGGCAAGGTGGCAGGCGCGCGCGCTTTCACGCCATGTGGCTGCGTGACAATGCGCTCGACGACAAGACGCGTAGCGCCGGCAACGGCCAGCGCCTGATCACCATTCTCGACATTCCGGCCGAGACGAGGATTGGCGAGGCCACCATCAAGGCCGGTGCGCTGGAAGTCAGCTTCGTGCCGGAAGGAAAAACGGTCAGCTTTCCCGCGCAATGGCTGAGCGCAAACGCCTATGACCGCGACGAGCCTGGCGAGCCCGGCTGGACGGGCGACATCATCCAGCGCTGGACCAAGGCGACGATGCAGAATTCGGTGCCGCGCGCCCGATACGCGGCGGCCTTTCACAGCCGCAGCGTGCTGCGCGAATGGCTTTCGGCGGTGAGGACCTATGGCTTTGCGGTGATGGACGGCCTGCCGGCCGAATCCGGCGCGCTGTGCAAGGTCTCCGATCTGTTTGGCTATATCAGGGAGACCAATTACGGCCGCTGGTTCGAAGTGCGGGCGGAGGTCAACCCGAACAATCTCGCCTACACCAATCTCGGCCTCCAGGCACACACCGACAATCCCTATCGCGATCCGGTGCCGACGCTGCAGATCCTTTCCTGCATCGAGAATACGGTGGAGGGCGGCGAGTCGAGCGTGGTCGACGGTTTTGCCGTCGCGGCCGCGCTGCAGGCTGAAAACCCGGAAGGCTTCCGGCTGTTGAGTTCCTGTCCGGCACGCTTCGAATATGCCGGCTCCTCGGGTGTGCGGCTGCAGGCTAAGCGGCCGATGATCGAACTCGGGCCGGATGGCGAACTCATCTGCATCCGCTTCAACAACCGCTCGCTGGCGCCGGTCGTCGACGTGCCGTTCGCCGACATGGATGCCTATTATGGCGCCTATCGCCGGTTCGCCCAGCTGATCGAGGATCCCTCTTTCGAAGTGACGTTCAAGCTGGAAGCGGGGCAGGCCTTCATCGTCGACAACACGCGCGTCATGCATGCCCGAAAGGCGTTTTCCGGCACCGGAAAGCGCTGGCTGCAAGGCTGCTACGCCGACAAGGACGGCCTGTTGTCGACGCTTGCGGCGATCGAGCACAGCTTCAAGGAGGCCGCGGAATGAGCGGCCAGGATCTGAACGCCGACAACATCGTCGAATTCATTGCCGACATCTTTGAGCGCCGGGGCGCCGAATCCTATCTCGGTGAGCCGGTGACGATGTCCGAGCATATGCTGCAGGGGGCATGGCTGGCGGAACAGGACGGCGCGCCCGACGCGCTGGTGGCCGCCGCGCTGCTGCACGACATCGGCCATTACACCAGCGAGTTCGGCACCTATTCGCCCGACGATGTCGAGGACAAGCATCATGACGAGGCCGGAGGCGAGGTGCTGGCGCCGTTCTTCCCGCCTGTCATCGTCGAGTGCGTGAGGCTGCACGTCGCGGCCAAGCGCTATCTCTGCGCCACCGATCCGACCTATTTCTCCAAGCTGTCGCCGGCTTCGGTGCATACCCTGTCGCTACAGGGCGGACCGATGAGCGCCGACGAGGTGGCCGATTTCCGCAAGAACCCGTTCCATGAGGAAGCGGTGCGGGTCCGCATCTGGGACGAGGGCGGCAAGATCGCGAACATGAAGACGCGGGCGTTTCGCGATTATGTGCCGTTGCTGCAGCGCGTCGTGCGCGATTTCGCCCATCGCGCCTGACCGCGGTCGATCACCGGGAGTGTCAGCCCATGTGTTTCTGCTTCGATGGCGCAAACGCGCTGGCTGCATTCCGGCCAGAGACCTGTCGCGAGCGTTCGCCTGACGCGTCTATTTTCGGCCCATTGCCGATCGCGCCCAGCGGCGGGCCTGATCAGTTCTCCGCAGCCGCCTCGTTCGAGGTCGCTGAAGCCGGACACGCGGGTCGTCTTGCCGTTGCCCCCTTTTCCGGATATTAGCCGCGCCTACCTGCGGCGTCCATTTCGTCTTGCCGTAGACATCGACCACACGTTTCATGGAGGCGAAGATGAGATCTTGTTCACGCGTTTCGCGCCTTCGTGGCGGTCGAAAGGGCTGACTCGCGCCCCAGCGAATTCTACGTCCCCGATGATCTGAGAACCGCCCGTCCGAAATGTGTGCGGCGGTCCTTTTCTCGTGCGCCCGAGCGGTATCGATGCTGGTCATGTCATTGTGACGGTGGGGGCTTCCCGGCCGACGATGGCGGTTGCGCGAAACCTCGAGATGCGCCGTTGCAACACTCCGTCAGGCCATTGTAAATCTTGAGATAATTGCCCTTGCTCGATTGCCTGTGGGGGCATAGAGAGCCCGCCCATTCCAACCGTCATCCCCAAAGGAGACCTGTCAAATGTCACGCCAACCCAGATCGACACATTCCGTGCCGGCGCTGGACTTGCGTGCGGCTGACAGGGTTCCAATCGGGAAGAACGGCCATGGCCAGGTCCATGATCCAGCGCAGGCAGGACGCCGAGCGCGAACGCATTGAAATATACACCGCGACGCTGCGGCGGGTTTCTCCCACGCCGCGTCCCGCTCCGGATTTCGAGCGGGCGCTCGACGAGGTACGCCGGGGCTATGCCGGCATGGCGATCCGCGACGGCGCGTTGTGGCGTCCGAAGCTGAAGACGCGCGATCCTGCGCGGCTGCGGCTGGCTGCTGCCCGTCATCTTTATGCCCGCTATCCGGTCTCGGCCGCGCTCGAGGCCATCTGGCGGGATGGTTCGGGGCTGGATGCCGCCGAGATCGCGCTCCGCAAGGCCTGGTATGTCGCGGTTGCGCGCGGTGACTCGCTCTACAAGGCAGGTGCAAATGCGTGGCTGTCGCGCAAGGAGGTGCATTGCTTCCTGAACCTGTCGGACGACTTGACCTTCGACGAGGCGTTCTGGATGGCGATCATCCGGTCCTACACGGATGATTTCGGATTGGCGGCCCGCCTTGCGCGCACGAAGATATCGCGCGCGCCGCGTGCCGATCTGGCCTTCTGGCGCGAAGTGGCACGGTTCTTCTGCGCACATCCGACGTCCAAGGAAGAGACCGACGATCTCAGCGACTACGTTGGCGCCATGCACCGGCATGATCGAGCCTACAGCCTGAAGGGGCGCACGCTCGCCTCGCTGCGCAAGCAGATGTCGGAGTGGCACCGCGACATTGCCGCCGTCGAGCGCATCGAGGCCATGCGCCGCCGTGTCGCCGGCCGGGGTTCGGCGGTAAAGGGCGCATGGGATGGCTCGCGCCTTGAGGACTGGGAGTGGCAGCCTTCGGCCAAGGAAGCGAAGGCACATGGCGAGCGCTTCTTCGTCCGCCAGTTGAGGACCGCCGAGGACCTGGTCGGCGAATCCAGGGCGATGCATCATTGCGTCTCGACCTACGCGGCCAAATGCATCGCGGGCAATGCCTCGATCTGGGTGCTGCGGCGCACGGCACTGGGAAAGATCGAGCGGCTGCTGACGATCGAACTCGATCCGCAGAACCGCGCGGTTCAGGTGCGTGGTTTCTCCAATCGCATCGCCTTGCCCGAAGAGCGCAAGGTCATCGAGCGGTGGGCCAAGGCAAGGGGCGTGATGCTCCGCGACTGACCCGCGCGGCGGATACGCCGCGCGGGTCCGGCCTTGCTGATCGCAGGAGAGGAGGAACTCCTTGGGATTGGCAGCTAGGCCTTATGGTAAACCTGTTGCAGCCCATAGACCGGCGTTGGCAAGCCGACCTGCCGGGCTTTCAGCTGCAGCGACAGATACTGCGAATAGTGGCGAGACTGGTGGAGGTTGCCGCCATGGAACCACAGTGCTTCCTGCTGGGTCGGCTTCCACATGTTGCGCTGCTCGCCTTCCCACGGGCCGGGATCCTTGGCGGTGTCGGAGCCAAGGCCCCAGACCTTGCCGACCTTGTCGGCCACCTCCTGCGAGATGAGGTCCGCGGCCCAGCCGTTCATCGAGCCATAGCCGGTGGCATAGATGACGAGATCGGCCGGCAATTCGGTGCCGTCGGCGAATTTGACGCCGGTTTGCGTCAATTCCTGCACCGCGGCACCTGGCCCGCTCTTGAGCTTGATCGAGCCGTCGATGACGAGATCGCAAGCGCCGACATCGATATAGTAGCCCGAACCGCGGCGCAGGTATTTCATGAACAAGCCCGAACCGTCATCACCCCAGTCGAGCAGGAAGCCGGCCTTTTCCAGATCCGCGTAGAACTTCGCGTCGCGTTCCTTCATCTGCTGGTAAAGAGGGATCTGGAACTCGTGCATGATGCGGTAGGGCAGGGAGGCGAAGATCAGGTCGGCCTTGCGCGTCGTCATGCCGTTCTCGACCGCCTGCTCGGAATAGAGCCCGCCGAGCCCGATATCCATCAGCGTATCGGACCTGACGATATGGGTGGAGGAGCGCTGCACCATGGTGACGTCGGCGCCTCCCTCCCATAATGCCGCGCATATGTCGTGGGCGGAGTTGTTGGAGCCGATGACCACGACCTTCTTGCCACGGTACTTGTCTGGGCCCGGATGGGTCGAGGAATGCTGCTGTTCGCCCTTGAAGATGTCCTGGCCCTTGTATTTCGGCCAGTTCGCCTTGCCGGACATGCCTGTCGCAAGCACCAACTGCTTGGGCTTGAGCACGATCTCCTCGCCATCGCGCTCGACGACGATGGTCCATTCCTTGGCCTTCTCGTCGTACTTGGCGGATTTGGCTGATGTGGAGGACCAGTAGTTCAGCTCCATCACCTTCGTGTACATCTCAAGCCAGTCGCCGATCTTGTCCTTCGGCGCGAAGACCGGCCAGTTCTTTGGGAAGTCGATATAGGGCAGATGGTCGTACCAGACGGGATCATGCAGGCAGAGCGACTTGTAGCGCTTGCGCCAGGAATCGCCCGGGCGTTCATTCTTTTCGATGATGATGGCCGACACGCCGAGCTGACGCAGACGTGCACCCAGCGCAATGCCGCCCTGGCCGCCGCCGATGATCACGACGTAGGGCTGTCTGCTGTGGCCGAGTTCGGCGACCTCGTCGTCACGCTCCTCGCGCCAGGATTTCCTGTCCTTGCCGTGACCATGCTTGGCACCGAGCGGTCGGGTGAAGCCGGACTTCTCCTCGTGTCCCTTCAATTCAGCCATGGTGGTGAGCAAGGTCCAGATGAGGTCGCCCTTGAAGCGAACCAGGCCGAAGCCGCGCGCCGCCCTGGTCTCGAAGGTGATCCAGGCAGTGGTAACGCCGTCCGCCTCGCTCGCTTCCTCGCCTTCGGCGACCTTCCAGTCGCTCGGTCCGGTTTCAGCCAAGGTTGCCGTCAGCATGTCGCGGACCTGGTCCTGGCCCTCCATCGTCTTCAGGTTCCAGGTAAAGGTGACGAGGTCGCGCCAGTAGCAATCCGCCTGGAAACAATTGACGGCCGCGTCGATGTCGCCGTCCGCGAGCGCCTTGCCGAACTTGTCGAGCAGCGCCTGCGCCTTCGTGGTGGGAGTTCTCTCAAGCATGGTTTCTCCTCCGGTTGTCAAATTGATCAGGAAAGGTCGATCAGGATCTTCAGCTGGGTTCCGGCGGGATCGAGCAGCGCATCGAAACCGTCGGACACCGCCTCCGCAAGACGTATGCGCCTGGTGACCACCTTGGAGGCAGGCAACTGTCCCGAACTGATGAGACGGATGACACGCGGCCATAGATGCGTTGGATAGGCCCAGGAGCCGCGGATATCGACGTCCTTGAACGTGACCTGGAACCAGTCGAGCGGGTTCTCGTGCGGATGCAGGCCAGTTTGCACGACGACACCTTGCTTGCGCACAGCCGCGAGGCAGGCCTTCAGCGCATGCTCGTTGCCGACGCATTCGATGGCGATATCGCAACCGACGTTGCCTTCGCTCGCGGCGCGCACTGCCTCATCCACTTTGTCCCGCTTCGGATTGAGAGGCACGACGCCGGGCAGGATCGAACGCGCCATCTCCAGCCTGGTGTCGTTCAGGTCCGAGATGAACAGTTGCGTTGCGCCCGCGGCCCGCGCGGCCAGCATCGTCAGAATGCCGATCGGACCGGCGCCGGTGATCAGCACCGAGCTCCCGGCGCTTACCCCACCACGGTCGCAGGCATAGACGGCGACCGCGGTCGGCTCGACCAACGCAGCTTCCTCGTCGGACATTTCGTCTGGAATGCGCTCGACATTGTAGTCGTTGAGCAAGGCGGCTTCCGCCATGCCGCCGCCGATCCAGCTCAAGCCCGCCAGGGCAAGCTTGTCGGACAGATGGTACAGGCCGCGCGCGGCATAATAGTCTCCCGAGCGCGGCATGATCAGCGGCTGCACGGCCACGCGGTCGCCAACCGAGACCGATGTCACGCCGTCGCCGACGGCCTCTATCACGCCGCCAAATTCATGTCCAAGCACCTGCACACCGCTGGCGCCGGTGAACGGATGCGGCTGCGTCGGTATGAAGATCGGCCCGTAACTGTATTCATGCAGGTCGGTTCCGCAGATTCCGACAAACCTGTTGCGGAGAACAACCTGTCCCGGCCCCGGTCTTGCCGGCCTGGGAATGTCCTCGATGCGCAAATCCCTGGCGGCATGAAAGCGCAGGGCCTGCATGCTCCGCGCCGTGGCTGCGAGATTGACCGCGTTCTGTGTCATGGCTTCTCCTCCAAGTTCCATGTGGGTACCTGGAACGGGGAGCAAGCAGCATGCCAACCATACTGCTGAATCAGAAATCGTAATAAAATCAGCATCATCTAGCGGTTTCTACTGTCATAGGCTGTTGCGGCGGTGTTGCGCGCGCCATGGCGCGCCACAGCCGACGCAACACTAATTGGGCGCGTCCAGCCGCAGCCGCTTCATGCGGCGATGCACCGTCGTGCGGTCGACACCCAGACGCCGCGCGGCCTCGGAAATGTTCCAGCCCGCGGCCACGAGGGCGTCCAGAAGTGCCGCACGCTCGTCCTCGGGCGACGGAGCACGCAGGGCAACCAGCCTGGCGGGCGAGGCAAGCGGCGTCAGGTACGGCAATGCGAAGTCGGGCAGGTCGGCGGGCTCGATCATCCCGCCTTCGCAAAGCGTCACCGCCAGATCGATGGCGTTTGCGAGTTCGCGGATGTTGCCGGGCCAGCGGTGGCGGATCAGCGCCAGACGCGCCGCGGGCGAGAGCCTCGCCATCCGGCCGGCAAGGTGGGCGCGCTGATCCACCAGCCGGTCCAGCAGCCATTCGAAATCGGTGCGTTCGCGCAGCGCCGGCAAGGTCAGCGAGGCCGCGTTCAGCCGGTAGAACAGATCCTCGCGGAAACGTCCCTCTTCGACCAGCTTGCGCAGATCATGGTGCGAGGCCGAAATGATCTTGATGTCGACCTGTCGCGGCTCAATGGCGCCGACCGGGACCAGTTCGCGTTCGGCGATCACGCGCAGCAGCCGCGATTGCAGGGGGTAGGGCATGTCGCCGATCTCGTCGAGGAACAGTGTGCCGCCGTTCGCCCCCTCGATCAATCCCTTGCGCCCCTTGGCGGCGGCTCCGGTAAAAGCACCGGCGACATGGCCAAAAAGTTCGCTCTCGATCAGATGCTCGGGAATGGCCGCGCAGTTGATGGCGACAAACGGGCCGGGCCGCTGCGCGCAATCGTGGATCGCGCGGGCGAGATACTCCTTGCCGGAGCCGGTCTCGCCATGAATCAGGATGGGAATGGTCGTGCGCGCCAGCTTGGCGGCACGCAGTTGCGTGGCGGCCATCGCCGGATCGCCGCCGGAAAGGTCGCCGATCGGTTTCGGCACCGCCTCGACCGGCGCGCGGCGTCCGGTCGTCGGCTGCGGTTCGATGGCATGCGCGAACAGCGCGCTGCCGCTGCGGCCGAACACCAGCCGCTCCTCGGTCGGGCGGCCGCGTGTCAGGCTCGGCAAATCATCGACGCTGACATCGAGATAGCGCGAGATCGACTGGCCAATGGGGGAGGGCGAGTGCCGCCAGTCGACGCCTCCGGCCTGCGCCAGGAGCAGCGCTCCGCCACGCGTCGTGCCAAGGATGCGGCCGGAGGCATCGAGTGCGATGGCTGCCTCGGGGTCGACGTCGAGGAATTCCGGCGAACGGGAAAAACGCAGCACCCATTCGGAGTGCATCTGTGCCATCAGGTTGGCGAGTTCGATGCGCCGTGCGGAAGCCGTCACCAGATGCAGCGCCAGATTCTGGCTGATTTTCGGTTGCGGGGAGCGGAGCAGGGAAATGTCGAGCACGGCGGCGAGCTCGCCATTGGTGTCGAAGATCGGCGCGGCGGTGCAGGAGAGCGGCGTGTGGGTCGTGTCGAAATGGTCGGTCTGGTGGATCGTCATTGCCTCGCCGGTGACGATGCAGGAGCCAACACCGCAGGTTCCGGTGCGGCTTTCCGACCATTCGGAGCCGAGATAAAGCCCTGCGGTGCGCAACTGGTCCATGAACAGGGGATCACCGAGGAAGTCGACAGTGACGCCCTTGGCGTTTGCCAGCAGCAGCACATAGTTCTGGCCCGCCACCTGCTTGAAGAGGGTTTCCAGTCCGCTGCGGGCGATCGCGATCAGCCGCTCGGACTGTTCGCGATGTTCGCGCAACTGGGTATCGGGGACGATATAGGCTTCCGTCGGCCGGGCCGGGTCGAGCCGGTGGGTGTCGACACAGCGTAGCCAGGACTTGACCACGACATCGTCGCGGGCCGATGTCCTGCCGGACAGGACCTGCTCTATCTCCCGGATATGCTCCCGTTCGCCAGCCACGCGTCCTCCTCCCAAGGCAACGTCCTAGCCTGGCATAGTGGTGCGCCGGCCGCATGGGCTCAACTGTACTATGGTAGCGCGTGGCTTTATCGCAGTCTCGCGAAGACGGGGCAGATCTCACAGGCGAGTGAATTCGCATTATCCCCCATTGACGAGCCCGCGACTCCGCCTTTATGGTTCGCCACCATGAAAAAGGCACTCATTCTCGTAGGAAGGCGCGTGGGCAAGGCGGTGTAACCGCCGGGCGAAATCCTCCCATGCGCAACACACAGGCTCCCTCGGGGGCCTTTTTTATTGCCTGAAACACGACTAAACGACCAGCAATCGCCAGATGGCGGACAGTACGGGACCAGACCGATGAGCAATGGACAGAACGGGCGACGTGAAATGACGGGCGCCGAAATGGTGGTGCAGGCGTTGAAGGACAACGGCGTCAAGCACGTCTTCGGCTATCCGGGCGGCGCGGTCCTTCCGATCTATGACGAGATTTTCCAGCAGGACGAGGTCGAGCACATTCTGGTGCGGCACGAACAAGGCGCGGGCCATGCGGCCGAGGGCTATGCGCGCTCGACCGGCAAGGCCGGCGTCATGCTGGTGACCTCCGGCCCCGGTGCCACCAACGCGGTGACGCCGCTGCAGGACGCGCTGATGGATTCGATCCCGCTGGTCTGCCTGACGGGGCAGGTGCCGACCTCGCTCATCGGTTCCGATGCGTTCCAGGAGTGCGATACGGTCGGCATCACGCGGCCCTGCACCAAGCACAACTGGCTGGTGAAGGACGTCAACGAACTCGCGGCGACCATCCACGAGGCCTTCCATGTCGCGACGACCGGCCGCCCCGGTCCGGTGGTGGTCGACATCCCCAAGGACGTGCAGTTCGCCAAGGGGTTCTACGTCCCGCCGCAGATCGCGCCGCGCACCAGCTACCAGCCCAAGGTTCAGGGTGACCTGGAGAAGGTGAAGGCGGCGGTCGACCTGATGGCCGGCGCCAAAAGGCCGATCATTTATAGCGGTGGCGGCGTGATCAATTCCGGCCCGGAAGCGAGCCATCTGCTGCGCGAATTGGTCGACCTCACCGGTTTCCCGATCACCTCGACGCTGATGGGGCTCGGCGCCTATCCGGCGTCGGGCAAGAACTGGCTGGGCATGCTTGGCATGCACGGCACCTACGAAGCCAACATGGCCATGCATGATTGCGACGTGATGGTCTGCATCGGCGCGCGCTTCGACGACCGTATCACCGGCCGGCTCAACGCGTTCTCACCGAATTCACGCAAGATCCACATCGACATCGATCCGTCGTCGATCAACAAGAACGTGCACACCGAAGTGCCGATCATCGGTGACGTCGGCCGGGTGCTTGAGGATATGGTGCGGTTGTGGCGGGCAACCGCCAAGGCCGACAAGAAGGCGCTCTATCCCTGGTGGGAGCAGATCGCCAAATGGCGCGCGCGCGATTCCCTGGCGTTCAAGATGAACAACGACGTGATCATGCCGCAATATGCCATCCAGCGGCTCTACGAACTGACCAAGGACATGGACACCTACATCACCACCGAGGTCGGCCAGCACCAGATGTGGGCGGCGCAGCACTATCATTTCGAAAAGCCGAACCGCTGGATGACGTCAGGCGGGCTGGGCACGATGGGTTACGGCCTGCCGGCCGCGCTCGGCGTGCAGATCGCGCATCCCGACGCGCTGGTCGTCGACATTGCCGGCGATGCCTCGGTGCAGATGACGATGCAGGAGATGAGTGCCGCGGTGCAGCATAATGCGCCGATCAAGATCTTCATCCTCAACAACCAGTACATGGGCATGGTGCGTCAGTGGCAGCAGTTGCTGCATGGCAACCGGCTGTCGCATTCCTACACCGAGGCTATGCCGGACTTCGTCAAACTGGCCGAGGCCTATGGCGGCCACGGCATTCGCTGCGAGAAGCCGGACGAGCTGGACGATGCCATCAAGGAGATGATCTCGGTCAGGAAGCCGGTGCTTTTCGACTGCCGGGTGGCGAATCTCGCCAATTGCTTCCCGATGATCCCGTCGGGCAAGGCACATAACGAGATGCTGTTGCCGGACGAGGCGACCGACGAGGCGGTGGCGAATGCCATCGACGCCAAGGGCCGGGAACTGGTGTAATCGACGAGCCAAGGCAGGGCTTGTCGAAAGAAGCCGTGCGCAAACAATAATTAGATCAAGAATTTGAGATCCATGTCATGAACGCACAGCACCTTCAACCGACCGGCTCCGCCTACTTCATCGCCAAGGAAACGGAGCGGCCGGAAATCCATACGCTTTCCGTGTTGGTCGACAACGAGCCCGGCGTGCTCGCCCGGGTCATCGGCCTGTTTTCCGGACGCGGCTACAACATCGAGAGCCTGACCGTCTCCGAGACCGAACATGAGAAGCACCTGTCGCGCATCACTATCGTGACGCGCGGCACGCCGCATGTGATGGAGCAGATCAAGAACCAGCTCGAGCGCATCGTGCCGGTACACCGTGTGGTCGATCTGACTGTCCGCTCGCACGAGCTTGGGCAGGAGCGGCCATTGGAGCGGGAACTGGCGCTGGTCAAGGTGGCCGGCTCCGGCGAGGCTCGCGTCGAGGCGCTGCGCCTGGCGGACGCCTTCCGCGCCAGTGTCATCGACGCCAACACCGAGCATTTCATCTTCGAGATCACCGGCAAGGGCTCCAAGCTCGACCAGTTCATCGCAATCATGAAGCCGCTGGGTCTGGTCGAGATCTGCCGCACCGGCGTGGCGGCGATGAACCGCGGTCCGCAAGGCATGTAAGGCCTGTCACGTCGCCGCCGGATCAATCCTTGGGTTTTGCCGGCGGGACCTCGCTTTTGCCGCTGGCCAGGGCCTTGCTTTCCCTTTTTAGTGGGCGCGACACCGGGCAGACATCCTGAACGAAGCCGTTCAGGGTGTTTACCAGATTGTTCTCGACCAGCGAGTAGTGGATGAACTGTCCCTGCCGTTCCCTGGCGATGAGGCCTGCCGTTTCCAGAATATTCAGGTGCTGCGAGATCGATGGCTTCGACATGTCGAAGCGTGCCGCGATCTCGCCCGCGGTCAGCGAGGAATGGGCAAGATAGGCGAGGATCCTGCGCCGGGGTGCCGAAGAGAGCGCCTCGAAGACGCGCTGGATCGCGCCGCTGGCGCCGATGCCGGCTTCAGCCTCCGATACCTGTTCAGTTTTCTCGACCACTTCGCGACCTCGTAATCACAGGCGCCATGGAGACGCTTGTCGGCATTTTTTTTCGGCTATCATTTAGACTATTGCCTAAATGCCTAATCCCGCATAATAGATGATTAGCTTATTGCCTAAATACGGCGCGAGACGCCAAAAGGCAAGGCTTGGTTCGGAAAATGTTCATGCGAGGGGTTCCCATGAAGACCATATCCACGGGCAGAATGATTTCTCGACAAGACAGCGACGCGCGCGATGGCAGGGTTGTCTGGATGCCGGCCAAGTCGATCTGGGTCGGCACGATGACACTTATCGCGATCGTGTTCGGACCGCTCACCTTCAGCTGGAGCGCCTTTGCGCTGTTCGTGGTGACGACAGCGGCGACGATCTGCGCCGGGCACTCGGTCGGCATGCATCGCCTGCTCATCCATCGCTCGTTCAAGGTTCACATCTGGATCGAACACGCATTGGTCTATCTCGGCGTGCTGGTCGGCATGGCTGGCCCGCTCGGAATGATTCATGCGCACGATATCCGCGACTGGGCGCAGCGCCAGACGGCCTGCCACGACCTGCATGCCCACCGCCGGCCCTTTTTCATCGACGCCTTCTGGCAGATGCACTGCGCGGTCGCCTTGCGCAATCCGCCTGATTTCATCATCGAGCCGTCGATCAGGAATGATCGGTTCTACAAATTCCTCGAGCGCACGTGGGTGCTGCAGCAACTGCCATGGGCCATTGCCTTCCTGCTGCTCGGCGGCTGGAGCTGGGTGGTCTGGGGCATCGCGGTGCGTGTTTCCGCGTCTCTAACCGGGCATTGGCTGGTCGGTCATTTCGCGCATCGGGGCGGCGACCAGGGATGGTGTGTCGAAGGCGTGGCGGTGCAGGGCTACAATCTGCCGCGTTTCGGATTGGTGACGTTCGGAGAAAGTTTTCACGGCAATCATCACGCATTTCCCGAATCCGCCAGGCTTGGTCTCGAACGGGGGCAGATCGACCTCGGCTGGGTCTTTATCCGGATCCTTGCCGGCCTTGGTCTCGCGCACAGCGTGAAACTCCCGGAAAATACTCCAAGACGGAAGGGGTTGCGCCGCCTGCGCGGCGGGCAGCAGGCCATGCCCGCCGCCAACAAGCGGCTGCCGGCGCCGTCTCACGGCAGATGACGGCATCCTTGGGTTCGGCGGGCTGAAGCCACGATCGATATGGCCGGCGGTTGCTGGACCAAAGGATTGCGGTTGCGTCGGGTGTGTCCGCTATCTATGGCAGCATTGCTGGCCTTGTGGACCCGATGTCACTCGACGCATTCCTCGCACTGCTCGTCTATGCCTTCGTGACCTCGATCACGCCGGGGCCGAACAACCTCATGCTCTTGGTCTCCGGTGTCAATTTCGGCATCATCAGGACGATACCGCACATGCTGGGCATCAGCATCGGCTTTCTCGTCCTGTTGCTGGCCGTCGGTTTCGGGCTTGGCGCGGTGCTGACGGCGTTTCCGGCGCTGCACAATGCCCTCAAGATCGCCGGCGCCGCCTATCTGCTCTACCTCGCATGGAAGATCGCCATGTCGCGCTCACTGAGCGGCAAGGGTGAGGCGGAAGCGCGGCCGATGCGCTTCATCGATGCGGCGGCATTCCAGTGGGTCAATCCCAAGGCCTGGGTGATGGCAATCACCGCCATGGCTGTCTACACGAATCCCGATCACCCCTTCATCTCGGTGGCGCTGATCTCGATCGCCTTCGCCGTCGTCAACCTGCCCAGCGTTTCGGTGTGGGCGGGATTCGGCACGGCATTGCGTGGATTCCTGTCGGATCCGGTGCGGCTGAAATGGTTCAACATCGGCATGGGCGTGCTGCTTGCGGCGACGCTGTGGCCGATGCTGAAATAGGGTTCCCGGCGATTTGACGGGGCTCGGCCCCCCCTGGCGGCGACAGGCTGCACACCTATTGTGCAGTGCACATTAAATCTTCGTAATGCCGTGTTTTGGCCCTTTTCCGACGAACGCCTGTCCTATCTATTCGGCTAAATCGCGGCAATCAGCCGCGAATGAGCTATAATACGACCACCTGGCAACGGCGTGTCGGACCGAGAGGGTACTTTGACGATACGTGGGAAAGCCATTCTTTCATTGCTTGCCGTCGCCTGTGCGGGCGCGGCCTGGCTCTATCTGTCTCCCGATACGCTGGGCAAGGTCGAGCAACTGGTCGGCGTAAAGCCGGTCGCAGTTGCGGGCAAATCGGCAACCGACAAGCCGGCGGCGGGCGACAAGCAGGCATCAGGCGGCGGTGGCGCCCGTTCGGCCTCGATCGTTTCGGCAACGGCAACGACGGCGGACTTCCCGATCCGGCGCTATGCCATCGGCTTCGTCTCCTCTCCGGCCGTGGTCAACATCAACGCGCGGGTCTCCAGCCAGATCGTGTCGATCGACGTCAAGGACGGGCAAATGGTGAAGGCGGGCGACACGCTGTTCTCGCTCGATGACCGCGCGCTGAAGGCGCAACTCGCCAAGGACCAGGCGCAGCTGGCCAAGGACCAGGCGATGCTCGCCAGCTCGAGTTCCGATCTTCAGCGCGCCAAGGATCTTGTCGCCAAGCAGGCCGGTACCCAGCAGACCTATGACCAGGCTGTTGCCGCGCAGAAGGCGGCGGCCGCCACTGTGGATGCCGACAAGGCGACGATCGATGCCGACAACGTCCAGCTTGGCTTTGCCACGATCACCGCGCCGATCGCGGGTCGACTTGGCGCCGTCAACGTGTCGGTCGGTGATCTCGTCACGGTCAGCAATGGCAACAGCAGTACGGCAACGCCGCTGGTGACGATCACCCAGATGGACCCGTTGCAGGTCAATTTCAATCTGCCGGAAAGCAACCTTGCGCTGTTGCACAAGGCGCTTGCCAATCCGCGGCAAGGGGCGGTGACGTTGACCAAGAACGGCGACCCGACGCCGATCGGCAAGGGCACGCTCGATTTCGTCGATTCCAGTGTCGACACCGCGTCGGGCACGATCGCCACGCGGGCAAGCATACCGAATGCCGATCTGTCGCTGTGGCCCGGCCAGTATGTGAATGTCGTCCTTGACGCCGGGATCATGCCGCAGATGATCTCCGTTCCGACCGTCGCGGTCCAGCCCAGCCAGAAGGGGCCGTTCGTCTATGTGGTCAAGCCGGACAGCACCGTCGAGATGCGGCCGGTGCAGGTGGCGCTGACCCAAGGCGAGAACAGCGCCATCAGCCAGGGACTGAAAAGCGGCGAGAAGGTCGTCACCGAAGGCCAGACAAGGCTGAAGGACGGCGCCGCCGTGCATGAAGGCAAGGCTACGGCCGTCGCCGCGCCGAAGGTGGCCGAGGCGACCAACGCGGGCGAGACGGCCCAATGATCTCCGAATTCTGCATTCGCAGGCCTGTCGCCACCCTTCTGATGTCGTTCGCCCTCGTGCTGGGCGGACTGTTTGCCTACAAGTTCCTGCCGGTGGCGGCACTGCCCAGCGCCGAATTCCCGGTGGTCAACGTCTCGGCCTCGCTGCCGGGCGCCTCGCCGGAAACGATGGCGACATCCGTGGCGACGCCGCTGATCAAGCAGTTCGCGACCATCGCCGGCATCGATTCCATTTCAACCACGAACTCGCTCGGCCAGACTTCGATCGCCATCCAGTTCGTGCTCAACCGCGACATCGACGCCGCGGCCGCGGACGTGCAGGCGGCGATCGCGCGCACGCAAAAATCGCTGCCGCCCGAAATGACGGCGCCGCCCAGCTATCGCAAGGTCAATCCGGCCGATGCGCCGATCCTGTTGATGTCGCTGGTCAGCGATACGGTTCCGCTGACCGACCTCGATGCTTTCGCGGAAAACGTGATCTCGCCATCGCTGTCGACGATCGACGGCGTGGCGCAGGTTTCGATCTACGGCCAGCAGAAATTCGCCGTGCGCGTGCAGATCGATCCGACCGCGCTTGCCGCGCGCGGCATCTCGATCGATCAACTCCAGGCGGCGATTGCTTCCGCCAACAGCAACACGCCTCTCGGCGTACTGCAGAACAACAAGCAACAGCTAACTATCACGGCCAACACCCAGCTCGACAATGCAGCCGGGTTTTCCAACCTGATAATCGCGACCAAGAACGGCCACCCGGTGCGACTGGGCGAGGTGACCCGTGTCATCGACTCGGTCGAGACGACGACGACGGCAAGCTGGTATGACGGCACCCGCGCCATCATCCTTGCCGTCCAGCGCCAGCCAGACGCCAACACCGTCGATGTCGTCGACAAGGTGAAGGCGATGCTGCCGTCCTTCCAGGACCAGATGCCGGCCGCTGCCTCGATCAAGCTGCTCAACGACCGCTCGACCTCGATCCGTCAGGCCGTCGACGACGTGCAGTTCACGCTGCTTTTGACCATCGCGCTGGTGGTCATGGTGATCTTCGTGTTCCTGCGCCGGGTGACGGCGACCATCATCCCGGCCGTGGCGGTGCCGATCTCGCTGATCGCCACGCTCGGCGCGATGTTCCTGTTCGGATTCTCCATCGACAACATATCGCTGATGGGCCTGACGCTTGCGGTGGGCCTCGTCGTCGACGACGCCATCGTGATGCTGGAAAACATCTTCCGGCACATGGAGGAGGATGGGTTGTCGGCCTTCGATGCCTCGCTCAAGGGCGCGCGCGAAATCGGCTTCACCATCATCTCGATCTCGATCTCGCTGGTGGCGGTGTTCATCCCGGTGCTTCTGATGGGCGGCGTGATCGGGCGCATCTTCAACGAGTTCGCCGTCGTGGTGACGGTCGCCATCCTGGCATCGATGTTCGTGTCGTTGACGCTGACGCCGATGCTGTGCTCGCGGCTGCTGTCGGTCACCAAGGCCGATCGCGACAAGCATGGCCCTGGTCATAAGCAGGACCTCGTCACACGCGGGTACGACCGGGTCCTGACATTCTGCCTGCGGCACACCTTCCTGGTGTTCCTCGTCTTTGTCGGCACCGCGGCAGCGTCGGTGTGGCTGATCCAGATCTCGCCGAAAGGCTTCTTTCCGCAAGAGGATATCGGCCAGATCTCGGTGACCACCATCGCGCGCCAGGACATCTCGTTCGCCGCCATGTCGAAGCTGCAAGGACAGGTGGCCAGCGTGTTCTCGCATTCGCCCTATGTCGACCATGTGGCGTGGTCGGTGGGCGGGGGCAATAACGCCCTCAACCAGGGCCGGGCCTTCGTTCAGCTGAAACCCAAGGACCAGCGGCCGGATATCGAGAAGGTGCTTTCCGATCTGAGGCGGCAATTGTCGAATGTGGCCGGCATCGAAGCATACATGCAGCCGGTGCAGAATCTGCGGCTCGGTTCGCGCTCGTCGGCCAGCGCCTACCAGCTCGTGGTTCAGGGCCTCGATACCGGCCTGACCGACACGTGGGCGCAGAAACTGAACGACGCGATGGCGGCCGACCATGCGACGTTCACCGACGTTACCAGCGACCTGCAGAACAATGCGCTGCAGGCATCGCTGGTGGTGGATCGCGACAAGGCCGCCCAGCTCGGCATCGACACCGACACGCTGCGCACCGCGCTCTATGGCGGGTTCGGCACCGATCAGGTTTCGACGATCTTCGGTTCGGCCGACAGCTACGAAGTCATCACCGAGCTCGATCCCAAGATCGAATGGTCGCCCGAGCGGATGCTTGCCATCCAGATGAGGACGGCGAGCGGCTCCCTGGTTCCGCTTGGCGCCTTCGCCCGGGTCGACCGCACGGCCGGCGCCCTGACCGTCAACCAGCTCGGCCAGCTTCCGGCCGTGACGATCTCCTACAATTTGCCGCAAGGCGTGGCGCTGGGTGACAGCGTGACCCGCATCAACGCGCTCAAACAGCAGATCGGCATGCCGACGGAGATCTCGACCACCTTTGCCGGCACGGCCAAGACTTTCCAGGATTCACTGGCCAACCAGGGGCTTCTGGTCGGCGGCGCGATCCTGACCATCTATATCGTGCTCGGCATTCTCTACGAGAGCTTCATCCATCCGCTCACGATTCTCACCGGCCTGCCGTCGGCTGTGCTCGGAGCGGTGGTTGCCTTGCGCTTCGCCGGCATGGATCTGTCCGTCATCGCGGTGATCGGCATCCTGATGCTGATCGGCATCGTCAAGAAGAACGGCATCATGATGGTCGACGTCGCGCTTGAACTGCGACGAGAGGGCATGTCGGCCAAGGAGTCCATCCACAAGGCCTGCCTGATGCGTTTCAGGCCGATCATGATGACGACGCTGGCGGCGCTGATGGGGACATTCCCGATCGCGCTCGGCACCGGCGCCAGCGCCGAACTGCGCCAGCCGCTGGGCGTTGCCGTTGTCGGCGGCCTGCTGGCTTCGCAGGCGCTGACCCTGTTCGTGACGCCGGTGATCTATGTCTACATGGAGAATTTCTCGGGCTGGCTGGCCGGACTGTGGTCGAGGGGCAAGGCCAACCCGCAGGTGATCAAAGAGAGTGGCGACCAGCCCTCGCTGTTCGGCACCAATGACGACATCCCGGCAGACGCGCAAAAGACCGCAGCTGAATGACGGGCTGACACGGCAAGGATGGAAACTGGCCCAAGTTGTCGTGCTTGCGGCTGGCAGAGTAGAGCCGTAATTTACGGCCATGTCCCATGATCATGACCACGACAACGAACTCGATCCGTTTGCCGCTCGCGTGCGGGCCCTGGAAACCATCCTGACCCGCAAGGGACTGATCGATCCGGCGGCGATTGACGTCATCGTCGATACCTACGAGACCAAGATCGGCCCCCGCAACGGCGCAAGGGTGGTGGCCAAGGCATGGAACGATCCCGCCTATGCCGACTGGCTGAAGCGCGACGCGACGGCGGCGATCGAATCGCTGAGCTATACCGGCCGCCAGGGCGAGCACATGCAGGCGGTGTTCAACACCAGCGACACCCACAACCTCGTCGTCTGCACGCTGTGCTCCTGCTATCCATGGTCGGTACTCGGCCTGCCGCCTGTCTGGTACAAGGCGCCGCCCTATCGGTCGCGGGCTGTCATCGATCCGCGTGGTGTGCTCAAGGAATTCGGGCTGGCGTTGCCGGCCGCAACCAAGATACGCGTCTGGGATTCGACGGCGGAGCTGCGCTATCTCGTGGTGCCGATGCGGCCGGACGGTACCCAGGGCTGGAGCGAGGAGCAACTGGCCGATCTGGTGAGCCGCGATGCAATGATCGGCACCGCCCTGGCGAAAGAACCGGCATGAACGGACCGCAGGATCTCGGCGGGCAGATGGGGTTCGGCCCGGTCGCGCCCGAAAAGGACGAACCCTATTTCCACGCTGCCTGGGAAAGGCGGGCGCTCGGCGTGACGCTTTGCGCCGGCGCCATGGGAGCCTGGAATATCGATGAGAGCCGGCATGCGCGGGAATCGCTGCATCCGGCCGATTACTATGGTTCCAGCTACTATCAGATCTGGATCAAGGCGCTGGAGACCTTGCTCAAGCGCCATGGTTTCGTCAGCGAGCGCGATCTCGAGGCGGGCGAGGCGATCGATGCGGCGGCGACCCCGAAGCGGGTGCTGAAGGCGGAAAACGTGCCGGCGGTGCTGGCCAAGGGTGGTCCCTGCGACCGGCCCGTTGCCTCGCCGGCGCGATTCAAGGCCGGCCAGCACGTGCGGACGAAGAATTTCAATCCCACCGGTCACACGCGGCTGCCGCGCTATGCGCGCGGCAAGCTGGGCAAGATCGAGGCGGTGCGCGACGGCTTCGTCTTTCCCGACACCAACGCGCACGGGCAAGGCGAGAACCCGCAATGGGTCTATACGGTGGTTTTCGACGGCATGGAGATCTGGGGCGAGGGTGCCGATCCGACGCTTGTTGTCTCGATCGACGCCTGGGAGAGCTATCTTGAGCCGGCCTGACGGGATCGCCGCCGATTTGCCCGTTGGCCTCGACGCGCCTGTTTTCGCCGAGCCCTGGCAGGCCGAGGCGTTCGCCATGACGGTGGCGCTGCACGACAAGGGCCTGTTTTCGTGGGGCGAATGGGCCGATGCACTATCGGCGGAGGTGAAGAGGCCAAGTGCGGCAACCGACGGCCATGACTATTACGAGCATTGGCTGGCAGCACTGGAACGGCTTCTGGCGTCGAAGGGATTGGCCGCCAAATCCGATGTCGACGCGATGGCCGAAGCCTGGGAGCGCGCCGCGCACGCCACGCCTCACGGCAGGCCGATCCTGCTCGAGAACGACCCGGAGTTCCAAACCGCGACGTGAGCGGATGTCCAGGACCGCGCCAAATCCTCGCCTCCGCCTGAGCGATGGCAGCCATCCGCCTCGAAAGCCGCCCTCTACCCAAAAGAGAATGAATGTACCTGTCGGAAATTCTTTCGATCGGCGCGGCCCTGTGCATAGCCACAAGCGGCATGCTCGCCGGTGAGCTGGTCGGCCGGATCGATGCCCTGACCCTGACGCGGCTGCAGACGCTCGGGTGACCGTTGCCACTGCCATCGCGGCAACGGTGCTGGGCGGCTGGGGCGGGCTCGTTCCGTGGCAGGTGGCCTATCTTGCGGCGTCCGGCGTGTTCGGGATCTTCGTTGCCTCATCCGCCTATATCTCGTCGATATTCGCGCTCGGGCCGCGTCTGGCGCTGCTGGTCTTCTCGTTGACTTCGCCCTTTGCCCTGATCATGGGCTACGTGTTCCTGGGCGAGACGGTCGGTCCGGTGAAACTGACTGGCGTGGCGCTGGTCATCGCGGGCATCGTGCTCGCCATCCTGTTCGGGCGCCCCGCCAAAGTTCAGCCGGAAGGCATCTTCCCGACACCGCCCATCGAAACGCCGGCGCTGCCGGAACGACAGATGACCTTGCCTGTCGGTCTCGTCTTTGGGCTGATTGCGGCATTGGGGCAGGCCGCCGGCGCGCTGGTCGCGCGTCCCGTCATGGCGTCGGGTGTCAACCCGTTCACGGCGATGGCGATCCGGACCGGCGTGTCGGCCGCACTGTTCCTGTTGCTGCTGGTGGTTCCGCTGCCTGGCGTTGCGAAGCGCTCCCAGCCATCGGCGCGAACACTCGGCATCGGCATTGGCGGCGCGCTGATCGGCACGGGCATGGGCATGTCGCTCATAATGGCCGCATTGGCCGGCGGCAAGGTCGGCATCGTCTCGACATTGTCATCACTGTCGCCGGTGCTGGTGTTGCCGATGGTGTGGCTGCGCAGCGGCTACAGGCCGCCGGCACCGGCCTGGGCGGGGGCGGTGCTCGCCTTCGCCGGCACAGCCTTGATTGCGCTCGGCTGACAGCAACGATGAGCCGGGCGCCTGCTTTTTGTTCTCTTTACGTTCTCGTATGCGCCTGATAGCCTCAACCGTCGAAGGCGCGCGGTGCGTCATTGACGGCAGTCGATTGGCGGCTGTCTTGTGTTTCGCTTGCGAATCCGGTCTGTCGCACTGATGGAATTCTCACCCCAACAGGACGAGGCGCTGCAGGCGGTTGCCCGCTGGCTGCAGGCCGGCAAGCCGCAGCTGTTCCGGCTGTTCGGCTATGCCGGCACCGGCAAGACCACGCTGGCACGCTATTTTGCCGAACATGTCGACGGCCAGGTGCAATTCGCCGCCTTCACCGGGAAGGCGGCCCAGGTGCTGCGCTCCAAGGGGGCGGTCAATGCCCGTACCATCCATTCGCTGATCTACAGGCCCAAGGGCGAGGAATCGGTCGAGGACGAGGTCACCGGCAAGACCTCGATGTCGCCGACCTTCTCGCTCAACCGGCAGAGCCCGATCTCGCGCGCCAAGCTGGTCGTCATCGACGAATGCTCGATGGTCGACGAGCAGCTCGGCCGCGACCTCATGAGTTTCGGCACGCCGATCCTGGTACTGGGCGACCCCGGCCAGTTGCCGCCGATTTCCGGCGGCGGCTTCTTCACCGATCACGAGCCCGATTTCCTGCTCACCGAAATCCACCGGCAGGCGCGTGACAATCCGATCCTGCGCTTGGCGCTCGACGTGCGCGAAGGCCGCGAATTCATGCGCGGCGACTATGGCACGGCGCAGGTGATCGGCAAGGAAGACGTCAACCAGGAGCTGGTGCTGAGGGCGGACCAGGTCCTGGTCGGCACCAACCGCACGCGCCGCCGCTACAACCAGCGTCTGCGTGAGCTCAAAGGCTTCAATGCCGACTATCCCCAAGCCGGCGACAAGCTGGTCTGCCTGCGCAACGATCCCGCCAAGGGGCTGCTCAATGGCTCGCTGTGGAAGGTGATGACCTCGTCGCGCGAGACGGTGAAGCCCGGCATCAACCTGCTGGTTTCGCCCGAAGAGGACGATCCCGACCGCGGCGTCGCCAAGATCAAGCTTCTCAAGGCGGCGTTCGAGGATCCCGACGCCGATATCCCATGGCAGCAGAAGAAGCGCTTCGATGATTTCGACTATGGTTATGCGCTGACCGTGCACAAGGCGCAGGGCTCGCAGTGGAACGAGATCGTGCTGTTCGACGAGAGCTGGGCCTTCAAGGAAACCCGCCAGCGCTGGCTTTATACCGCGATAACCCGGGCAGCCGAACGGCTGACCATCGTCAGGTAGCTACGACGACGGCTTTTCCCGCACGCCGACGTGCCTGACGCCGAGCCATTCCCAGGCCTCTTCCTCATCCTCGGCCTTGAAATACCTGAATTCGATGGGTGACGACGCGGGCAAGGCGTGCCGTGCGTCCGGAGTCCAGTCCGGTGCGCCGATCGCCGCGCAGCGGCCTATATGCTCCAGGGCATGGAGGGCGCCCAGTTTGAGGGTCTCGTCGGAGATGTCGGCCCAGTCGACGCCGTCGTGATCGACCATGCGCACAGCCACGTCGATTCGCTGATGGAGCGCGTAGGCCGCTTCCAGCAGGCCGAACAGGTTTTCCGCATCGGCCGCCGAGACATGCCCGACCACATCGATTGCGAACAGGTCGTCGCGACTGGTGTCGATGCGACGGATCGCCGGCACGGATTGCAGGAAATTCACGGCGGGCCTCCTTTTACGGAACAGAGTTGGTCTTCTGGAACACTGGAAAGCCCTATCTGTTCCCGCCAAAGACGCTATAGATGCCGGTCTCAAGCGCGCCGAGGCTGAACGGATGGTTGTGGCGCGCCGTCAACCCGCCTGTTTCACGGACACCAGCCCATGCCCGCAAAGCTTTCCGTCAACCTCAACGCCATCGCCATGCTGCGCAACCGGCGCGACTTGCCGTGGCCCAGCGTGATCGGCATCGGCCGGCTCGCGCTTGCCGCCGGAGCGCATGGGCTGACCGTCCATCCGCGTCCCGACGAACGTCACACGCGGCATTCCGACCTGCCGGAGATCCGGGCGCTGATCGACGACGAGTTCCCGCAGGCCGAATTCAACATCGAGGGCTATCCGAGCGAGGATTTCCTGACGCTTGTGGAAAAGCACCAGCCCGAACAGGTGACGCTGGTTCCCGATGACCCGGCACAGGCAACCTCCGACCATGGCTGGAACTTCGTCGCCGATGCGGCGTTCCTGACACCAATCGTCAAGCGCTTGAAGAAGGGTGGTTTCAGGGTGTCGCTGTTCTCCGACGCCGATCCCGCCGGCATCGCGGCCGCGCGCGATACCGGCGCAGACCGGATTGAGCTCTATACCGGCCCTTATGGCAGCTACCATTCCGATTCCGCAAAGGCCGCCAACGAGCTGGAAAGATTGGGGAAAACAGCCGATGCTGCATCTGCGGCCGGTCTCCAGGTCAATGCCGGGCACGATCTGACGGTGGGCAATCTACCCGCTCTGGCGAAGCGCATTCCGGCATTGGCCGAAGTGTCAATCGGACATGGGTTGACAGCCGACGCGTTGGAGTATGGCATGGCCGGCACGGTGGGTCGGTTTCTCAGGGCTTGTGGGTGGTAATGATGGCAGCCTCGCGCACCAGGCATGGCAGCCATAACGTGACGGTACTTGATATTGCATCGCAGCAAGCGTAGAGCACCGCGCGCTTATCGGAGTGTCGTCCATGGCCCTTGCCAATACTGGTAGTGAGGCAGAACCCGTCGAACAATCGAGCCATCCGGAAATCGAGCAGCACAGCACCAAGGTGTTGATGCTGGGCGCGCTTGGCGTTGTCTATGGCGATATCGGCACCAGCCCGATCTATGCTTTCCGCGAGGCCCTGGTGGCGTCGTCGGGCGGTGAAGTCGCCGATCGTGGCGATATTCTCGGTGTGTTGTCGCTGATCATCTGGTCGCTGACGATCATCGTCACCATCAAGTACATCATGTTCGTGCTGCGCGCCGACAACCGGGGCGAGGGCGGCGTGCTGTCGCTGATGGCGCTGGCGCGCGGCAGTTTCCCGAAGCGCTCGGCGGTCATCCTCGGCATCGGCATCGTCGGCGCCTCGCTGTTTTTCGGCGACGCCGTCATCACGCCGGCGATTTCGGTGCTGTCGGCGGTCGAGGGCATGAATGTCGTCACGCCCACCTTCCAGCCCTATGTCGTGCCGCTGACGCTGGTCATCCTGGCGATCCTGTTTTCCGTGCAGCGATTCGGCACCGGCGGCGTGGCGCTTATCTTCGGCCCGATCACCGCTGTGTGGTTCCTGGCTATCGGCCTGTCCGGCCTCAAGCACATCATCGCCGATCCGGAGATCCTGTGGGCGGTCAGCCCGCACTATATCGTCGCCTTCCTGATCCATTCGCCCGACGTTGCCTTCGTCACCATCGGCGCCATCTTCCTCGCCGTCACCGGCGCCGAGGCACTCTATGCCGATCTCGGCCATTTCGGCCGCAAGCCGATCGTGCTGGCCTGGCTGTCGGTCGTGTTTCCCTGCCTGCTGCTCAACTATGCCGGGCAGGGTGCCTTCGTGCTGGCCAAGAACGGCGTGGTCGGCCATCCGTTCTTCGAGATGAACGAGGGCTGGACGCTGATCCCGATGGTGGTGCTGGCGACTGCGGCGACGGTCATCGCCAGCCAGGCGGTGATTTCGGGCGCATTCTCGCTGACCAGGCAGGCGGTGCAGCTCAACATGCTGCCGCGGCTCGAAATCCTGCACACCTCGGAAAGACAATCCGGCCAGATCTACATGCCGCGCGTCAACCTGTTGCTGGCGCTGGTGGTGATGATGCTGGTGGTCGGGTTCGGCGAGTCCAGCAAGCTGGCTTCGGCCTACGGCATATCGGTGACCGGCAACATGCTGGTGACGACGGTGCTGCTCTACGTCGTGATGACCCGCATCTGGAAATGGCGGTTGTGGGTTGCCGTCGCGATGACCGCACTGTTTGCCTTCATCGATGTCGGCTTCTTCGCTTCCAACATCGTCAAGGTGTTCGAGGGTGGCTGGGCCTCGCTGGCGGTGGCCTTCACCATTGTCACAGCCATGTGGACCTGGGTGCGCGGCAGCCGCTACCTGTTCGACAAGACCCGCCGCAACGAGATCCCGCTCGATTTCCTCGCCGGCAATCTGTTGAAGAAGAAACCGCAGCTGGTGTCGGGCACCGCGGTGTTCCTGACCAGCGATCCGCTCAGCGCGCCGACAGCGCTTATGCACAGCCTGAAGCACTACAAGGTGCTGCATGAGCAGAACGTCATCCTTTCGGTGGTGACGGCGCCGCAGCCGGTGGTGCCCGATAGCGACCGGGTCAAGATGGAGACCGTAAACGAACTGTTCATGCGGGTGACGCTGACGTTCGGCTACATGGAACAGCCCAATATTCCGCGCGCGCTGGCGATCTGCCGCAAGCAGGGCTGGAAGTTCGACATCATGACGACGTCCTTCTTCCTGTCGCGCCGGTCGCTCAAGGCATCGCCCAACTCCGGCATGCCGGTGTGGCAGGACCGGCTGTTCATCGGCCTGGCGCGCACGGCCGCCGACGCGACCGAATATTTCCAGATCCCGACCGGACGCGTGGTGGAAATCGGTACGCAGGTGGCGATCTGACGACCTGATCGCCTCGACCTAACCTGGTGGAGGGCGGGCATGAGCGGCGAATTGGTGCTTGTCACCGGCGGATCGGGTTTCCTCGGCGCCCACTGTATCCTTGAACTCCTGAAGGCCGGCAACCGCGTACGCACCACGGTGCGCTCCGCCAAGCGGGAAGCCGATGTGCTGGACATGCTCAAGGCCGGCGGCATCGAGCCGGGCGACAGGCTGTCCTTTGCCATCGCCGACCTCACGAGCGACGCAGGCTGGCCGCAAGCCGTCGCCGGTTGCGACTATGTACTCCATGTCGCCTCGCCATTTCCGCCTGGTGTGCCCAAGCATGAGGATGATCTGATCATCCCGGCTCGCGAGGGTGCGCTGCGGGTGCTGCGGGCGGCGCGGGACGCTGGCGTCAAACGCGTCGTGCTGACCTCGTCCTTCGCGGCGATCGGCTATGGCAAGATGCCGCCAGACGGCCGGCCTTTCACCGAAGAAAGCTGGACCGATCCGACGGCCAAGGTCAGCGCCTATGTGAAGTCGAAGACGCTTGCCGAGCGGGCGGCCTGGGATTTCATCGCCGCCGAGGGCGGCAGGCTGGAGTTGGCGGTCGTCAATCCGGTCGGCATCTTCGGACCGGTTCTCGGCTCCGACCATTCGACCTCCACCGAATTTGTCCAGCGGATGATGAACGGCGCCATGCCGGGGCTGCCGCGTCTGTCCTTCGGCGTCGTCGACGCACGCGACGTGGCCGACCTGCATGTGCGTGCCATGACCAATCCAGCCGCCAAAGGCGAGCGCTTCCTCGCGGTATCAGGCGACTTCATGACCGTGCGGGAAATCGCGCAGACCGTGAAGGCGCGGCTCGGCGACGCGGCGTCGCGCGTATCGACGAGGCAGCTTCCCGATTGGCTGGTGCGGATCGTCGGATTGTTCAACGCCGAAGCCGCGCAACTGGTGACGGAACTGGGCAAGGTCAAGAATGCCACCAACGCCAAGGCGGTGCGTGTGCTTGGCTGGGCGCCGCGCTCGCGCGAAGACGCGCTGGCTGCTACAGGCGAGAGCCTGGTCCGGCTCGGCCTGCTCAAGACATCGAAGTAGCGCGGCGGGAGGGTGACCTCCCACCGCTCTGGTTTCAACCAGCCAGCGCGGCTTTGTTGGCTTCCAGGAACTGCTTCAGCGGTACCGACTTTCGGCCGGAAAGCGTCTCGACCGAATCCGTCACCATGCCAAGGTCGCCGGCGCGCGCGGCGGCGTCGAAGGACACCAGAAGCTTGGCGATCGGCTCGGGAAGCCCAGCGGCCTTCATGCCGTCGGTCAGTGCTTCATCGGAGAGCTGGACGACCTGGATCGGCTTGCCGGTGGCTTCAGTGACAAGCGCGGCGACCTCGGCTGTCGTATAGGCCTTGGGGCCGGTCAGCGTGTAGGTCTTGCTCGCAACGGTTTGCGAGGCCAGCCCCGCGGCTATGGCCGCGGCGAGATCGTCGCGCGCTCCATAGGAAATGGCGCCGTCGCCCGCGGACGTATACCATTGGCCCGACGCCAGAATCTGCGGCATCGCCATAAAGAGGTTCTCGTCGTACCAGCCATTGCGGAAGATCGTGTAGGGGATGCCGCTCGCCTTGATCGCCTGCTCGGTATCGTAGTGGTCAGGCGCGAAGAGGACCGGCGAGCCCGGCTCAGTGTTGGGCAAGGAGGTGTAGAGCAGATGCTTGACACCTGCCTTTCTGGCAGCGGCGACCGCCGCCAGTTGCTGCTCGCGACGCTTTCCCTGGATCGCCAACTCGTTGGTCGAGATGATGAGCGCCCGGTCGGCGCCTTCGAAGGTTTTTGGCAGCGACGCCGTGTCATCGAAGTCGGCCTGGCGGATGGTGACCCCGCGCGCTGCAAGGTCCGCAAGGTTGGCGGGCGTGCGCGTGGTGGCGATGATCCGGCCCGCCGGTATCTTGAATGTGTCCAGCAGGTGGTTGATGACGCCGCGGCCGAGCTGGCCGGAAGCGCCGGTGACGAGAAGGGTTGCAGTCATGGGGAATCCTGACATTGCGCCGAAAGGCGGTTCGGTTGCTGGTCTCAAAAAGAGACCAGCACTAAAATAGGAATTGACCCGGTGCCGTAAAGAAGGCAGTTTTTGGGGAGGTAGGCACAGGCAGGGAACCAGCCGTGGACAGCAAGATCATCAATCTGAAATCCAAACTCGACATCTACAAAGCCATGACCGACGGCGGCAATCTTGCCGATTGCCCGGTCCGCGACGTCATCCAGGGACTCAATGGCAAGTGGAGTTCGCTGTTGATGGCGGCGCTGGCCGAGCAGCCCTACCGCTTCGGCGAGTTGCGGCGGCTGGTTCCCGATATCTCGCAGCGCATGCTGACCCAGACGCTCTACGATCTGCAGCGCGACGGCTACGTGCATCGCGAAGTGTTCCCGACCAAGCCGCCGAGCGTCGAATATAGTCTCACCGATCTCGGGCGGTCGATGTTCGACGCATTGCGGCATTTGTTGCAGTGGGCGGAATTCAACCATGATGCGGTGCGCGCGGCACGGGCCGGCTTCGACGCAACACAGGCTTGAACAGCCGGACAGAGCTAGGCGCCGCGACTTGATTTCGCACAGCGGCTGAAGGATTGTCCCGGCCAGTTCGGCTTGGGGGCATCGGCATTTCCTACGACATCGCAATTGCAGGCGCCGGCCCGGCGGGGCTGGCCATGGCGCTTTATCTCAAGCGGGCCGGGCACAGGGTCACCGTCTTCGAGCGCTTCGAGGAACCGAAGCCGGTCGGCTCCGGGCTGATCCTGCAGCCGACCGGGTTGACGGTTCTGGCCGATCTCGGCCTGCTCGACGACATACTGTCGCTCGGCGTCCGCATCGACCGGCTGCATGGCGCCGATGCCTCGACCGGCCGCACCGTGCTCGACGTTCGCTATGATGCCCAGCGCGGCCGCCGTTTTGGCCTGGCGGTGCACCGGGCTGCGCTGTTCGGCACGCTCTTTCGCGCCGCCCGGCGCGAAGCGATCGCCATCGAGACCGGCGTCGAGATCGAGACCATGGAGGCTGGCGAACAGGCGATGCTCATCCGTGGCAACGGGCGAAGGGCAGGGCCATTCGATCTGGTCGTCGACGCCAGCGGTTCGCGCTCGAAACTGCGGCAGCACGCCGGCAATGCAGGCGAACCACGGCCACTCACCTATGGCGCGTTCTGGGCATCGCTCGGCTGGCGCGGCGAAGGCTTTGACGAGCACGCGCTCTTGCAGCGTTACGACAAGGCCAGCGTAATGATCGGCGTGCTGCCGATCGGCCGGCCGGAGCCCGGTGCCGAAAAAATGGTGGCCTTCTTCTGGAGCCTGAAGCCTGATGATGCCGATGCGGTGCGCGCTGCCGGCCTCGACGCCTGGAAGGAGAGGCTGGTGCGGCTCTGGCCGCAAAGCGAAGCGTTCACCCGCCAGATCGACAGTTTCGACCAGCTGTCACTGGCCCGCTACGGCCATCACACGATGAAGCTGCCGGTCGGCCGAAGATTGGCCGTCATCGGCGATGCCGCGCATTCGACCAGCCCGCAGCTCGGACAAGGAGCCAACATGGCGCTGCTCGACGCGGCGGCGCTCAGCCATGCGCTGGCACGCACGCAGAGCGTCGAGGCAGCACTTGAGGCCTATGCCAGGGCGCGGCGATGGCACGTGCGTGTCTTCCAGGCGCTGTCGCTGGCGTTCACGCCATTCTACCAATCGGATTCCGTGGCGCTGCCCTTCATCCGCGACAGGCTGGTGGCGACCATCGCAAAGATCCCGCCGGCACCGCAGCTTCTGGCCTCAATGGTCGCCGGCACGGTGATCGATCCGTTCAGGCCGGCAGGGTTGACGGAAGCCCGATGGGATTTCGGACAAAATCCAGGTCATGGTACGACAGCATCATAGAGTTTTCGCCAGGCCGATCCGCGTGAACACAGTGATGTCCATAGCCAGAGGACCGAGAGGTCTGATCCGCGTTGCGGCTTCGATGCTGGCGATGTTGATCGTCGCGCTGCCTATGCCGAAGGCATACGCCCAGACGACAAGCCAGTCCGGCCAACAGCAACCATCGGACAGCCAGGCAACGCTGACCGCCCGCATCGACGCGGCTTACAGACTGATGATGGACGCGGGACGGTTCGACGAAGGCTATGCGCAATTGCGGGCAGCGCTGCTCGCCACCGCCAGAAGCGACCTCTACGAATTCACCGTGGAGAGTTACTCGAACGCGGGCGCGACATTCCTCAACAACCAGATCCTCGACGAAGCCGAGGCGATTTTTGCCGAGGGCCTGAAGACGAGGGCGATGCAGCAGGATGTCGCCAAGCGCGCCGACTTTTATCTCAACTACGCAATGCTGAAGCAGGCGGAGAAGGATTATCAGGGCTTCGTGTCGATGTGCGCGACAGCCACCAATTTATACGCCCACTATCACGGCAAGGAGTCGCAGGAACTCCTGTATGCCAACGATGTGTTGGCGACCGGGGTCGCGGCGTTCGGTCAAATCGCTTCAGCCATCAATATCGAGCAGCGCAATCTGAAGTTGGCCGAGCAGGTGACAGGTACCGATGATCGTTTCATCTGGAAACTGCAGAACAATCTGGCCGACATGCTGCGCCAGATGGGAGCTCCGACACGCGCCCTGCAATATGATCTGGCCGTGCTGGAGAAGCGTATCGGCTACTACGGCCCGGACCACTTCAACGTTTTGGTCAGCGCCAACAACACCGCGCAGGACTATCTGGACCTTGGCAAATACGACGAGGCCTTGCGCCACTTCCAGCAGGACCGGGACATTGCCGTCGTTCTCAAGCAGGAAGGCAATCTGGTCGAACAGGCCGATGCTTGGATGCTCTATACCAGGGTGCTCTCTGGTGCGCAGCGGCTCGATCAGCCAACGCTGGCACAGCTGCGGCAACTGACCACCGACCCGAATTATCCCGAGATACTGGCGATCAAGATCGCCAACCTGCTGGCCGCGCATTTTGCCACCGCGGGCGACACCGAAAGCAGTATGGCCCAACTCGAACGAGCCTACAGCGTCGCCGGATCGACTTACGGGGTGGTGCATCCGCTGACATTTGCCGCGCGCCAGGCGATGGCCAATCTCAAGGCAAGGAGGAATCCCGCCGCCGCGGCCGCCGATTTCGCTGCTCTCGACGATGACATGCTGCGTTGGAATTGGTTCCAGGTGAGCACATCTGGCAATCCCGTCGTTGCCGAGGCCAGCCGCGCCCTGGCCGACGACATGCTTTACGACTATGCGCGCCTCGCAAAAGACAATGCGTCGGTGGTGTCGGCGTTTGCTAGCCGTGCGCCGCTGGCCGACGCTTGAGAATGAGAAACGCGATCTGTTGCGCAGGCTATCCCGCTTGATCGATCCGAACGATCTGGAGACACGGCACTTGATCGAGGCAGGGATCCAGCTGTCCCTGGCCTATCAAGAGGCGGCTTCCAGCGGTGACAGCTCCGATGATCCGGGAGCGGTGCAGCCCGACCAGGTTGAGGCGGCGTACCAAAAAGCCATCGCCAAAGTCATGGCCAAGTACAGTTTCAGCCAGGGTCTGGTGGACAAACCCCTCCCGTCGCCCGGCACCTTGCTGAAGCCCAATCAGGCGCTGATCGACTACTTCATCACCCGCAAGTGGCGGGCCGATCGGGAGAGCGCCGAACCGCTGGAAGACGAGCGCCTCTATGCGATCGTCACACGCAAGGACCAGCCGCCGCGCCTCTACGATCTCGGCGATCCGCGCCGGCTCATCCCGGCCGCTCGCGAAACACGCATGGCAAATCTGAGGTCGACGCGTTCCGCGCAGGAGCGCGGCGCCGTGACGTTGGTCGACCTGAACGCCACATTCACGGGGCTTTATGCCGGTCTGATCGCACCGCTGGAGCCATCGCTCGGTGGCGCCGACACGCTCTTCGTGGTGCCGGACGGCAAACTGTTTTCGGTGCCGTTCCCGCTGCTGCAGGACGGCAAGGGTGCAACGCTTGATGACCACTTCGCCGTGCGCATGCTGACGCGGCCGGAATCGCTGCTGAACGCCAGCGTCGACCAGAGTCTTCCCAAGACCGGCAGAGCCCTGCTGGCCGGCGGGCTGGATTATGCGCGAGGTCCGGAAAAGGGGGCGGAGCCGTTACCGGGCACCCGCAAGGAGGTGGATGCGATCGCCTCGATCCTGCGCGCCGATGACTATTCGGTCCAAATGCTGACCGGAACGGCGGCCAGCGAGCGGACGTTGCGCGAGGATATGGAGCAGGCGACGGTCGCGCATCTGGCCACCCACGGCGCCTACCGTGACGAAAAAGAGGGCGGCGTGGGCGGTGTGAACGCCCTTTGGCAGAGCCAGGTCGTGCTGTCGCAAGCCGGAGACCGGCAGTCGATGAAACGTGACGATGATGACGGTCGGCTCTATGGCATGGAACTGACGAACTGGGATCTGTCGGGGCTCGACCTGCTTGTCCTGTCCGCCTGTGAGACGGCGCGCGGCCAGGAGACATTCGTCGGCGGCTTGCGCGGTCTGCCTACGGCAATCAACATTGCCGGCGCCAAACGCTCGCTGCTGACGCTGTGGCCGGTGGACGACGCCGGTACCGCCGCCTTCATGGTCGGGTTCTACCACTATCTTGCCGCCGGACAGACCTATCCGGAAGCACTGCGCCAGACCCGCCGCGATGCCCGCGACGGCAAGATATCAGGCGCCCAGGATTCGCGGGTCTGGGCCGCCTTTGTCATGTTCGAGAACTGAGGCCGCTCAAGGCGAGTGATTGCTCGCGGGCGCTCACGCGGATCGCGCCAACGCAAATGGTCCGGCTGCATCGCTTCGGCGGATGAGGCTCGACAGGAAAGATCCCTTCGCTTGCAGGAAGGCATGCAGGCGTTGCGGATAATCCGGCGCCACGGTGTCCCTGATCGACGATCGATCATTCAGCGCTTTCCGCCAGGCCTGGACGCGCGGCTTGCCATCCAGGATGCCGAAGTCGCCGATCCGGTCGAAAGCGTCGACATATCTGAAAACAGGGCCGTAGACCGCGTCGACGAGCGAGAAGCTGTCGCCGGCGAACCATGGCTCGCTCCGGTCGGTGCCATCAGCCAGTTCGGCCTCGAGGCGCTCGAACATCCCCGACAGCGCGCGGGACTCGGCAAGGAAGCCGGCCTCGGTCGGCGCTGAATAGAACCGGCCGATGGCATTGAGCATGGCCGAGCCGTATTCGATCCAGGCACGGTGCCGGGCACGGGTATAGGGGTCGGCCGGGTGCAGGGGATTGGCCTGTGTCTCCTCGAGGAATTCGAGGATGACGGCGGATTCGAAGACGATCGTTTCGTCGCCATTTCGCTGCACGCGCAGCAGCGGCACCTTGCCGAGCGGCGAGATCGCCTTGAACCACACAGGCTTGTCGGCGAGGTCGATGTCGACGCGCTCGAACGGCACGCCTTTCTCGGTCAGCGAGATTGCCGCGCGCTGGACATAGGGACAGAGAGGATGGCTGACGAGGATGAGCATGTCGGACATGATTGCCTTTCGACGTTGATGCAGTTGCATCTATATAGATGCATGTGCATTTATCGTCAAGCTTGATGCATCTGCATCTATCGCCTAGGGTGGCTCATGACCGAGAAAGCCATGCCTTCGCCGGAAGCCATCAAGGCCTGGGCCCGCCTGATGCGCGTTTCGCGCCAACTGGTGGAACGTGCCGAAGACGCCCTGAAAGAGGGCGGCCTGCCGCCGCTTGCCTGGTACGATGTGCTGCATGAGCTCGCCGAGGCGGGCGAGGGGGGCTTGCGGCCGTTTCAATTGATCGAGCGCACCCTGTTCGCGCAGTACAACATCTCGCGGCTGCTGGCGCGGCTTGAGGCCGACGGATTGGTCGAGAAGCTGCCGGTGGCCGATGACGGCCGAGGCCAGACCATACGCATCACGGCCAAGGGGCGCGAGACGCGCCGCCGGATGTGGGCCATTTACGGGCGGTCGATCGCCGAACTGGTTGGCGCCAGGCTTTCACCGGACGAGCTGAACATGGTGTCGGCACTGCTTGGCCGGCTGCGCCATCCGCCTGCCGGCGATTGAGCATAGGCGCTGCGCGCGTCGCGCGGATAGTTGCGGATATTTTTCGTCATGTCCCCTTGCGCCGAGCATCGGATTGCGCAATATGCCGAACCGTAACGTACGGTACGGCTTCTGGGTGACGCCAAGGCCTCTGCCTTTGAACGGGAACAAAGCGTGTTGCTGGCAAACGCCGACATCGACAACAGCCAGGCGCTGACGGAGCGCCAGAAAGCCGTTCTGGATGCGGCATTGCGGCTGTTGGTCGAGGAGGGCGACCATCTGACCATGACCGCCGTGGCGCGGCGGGCCAGTTGTTCCAAGGAAACGCTCTACAAGTGGTTTGGCGACCGTGACGGGTTGCTGACGGCGACGGTGCAGTGGCAGGCCTCAAAGGTGCGTGTGGCGCAGGTCGACGGCAAGGGGCTCGACCTTGCCTCCCTGACGGCAAGCCTCGAGCGCTTCGCCTCCGACTGGCTCAAGGTGATCTCCAGCGACACCTCGATCGCGCTCAACCGGGTGGCGGTCGGTCATGCCGGATCGGGCAAGGACAATCTCGGCGCCGTTGTGCTGGAAAACGGCCGTTTCGCGCTGGCGAGGCGGCTGAAGCCGGTGCTCGAGGCGGGACGCCAGGCCGGGCTGCTGGAGTTCACGGACGCCGAGACGGCGTTCCGCACTTTTTTCGGGCTGGTTGCCCGCGACGTGCAGATCCGTCTGCTGCTCGGCGACCGGCTGGAATTGACTGAGGCGACGATCGGCGGCGATTCCGTGCGCGCGACGCAGCAGTTTCTCGCTCTTTTCGGAGCAAAAACCCGGCCGCAAGGCCTCTGATCTTAGAAACGGGAAGGAAGTAAAAAATGCGCGTCTATTACGATCGTGATGCCGATCTCAACCTGATCAAGGGCAAGAAGGTCGCCATCATCGGCTATGGCAGCCAGGGCCGGGCGCATGCGCTCAACCTCAAGGATTCCGGCGCCAAGGAGATCGCCATCGGCCTCAAGGCGGGCTCGGCGACCGCCAAGAAGGTCGAGGCCGACGGGCTCAAGGTGATGAGCGTGGCCGACGCCGCCAAATGGGCCGACCTGATGATGATGGCGACGCCCGACGAGCTGCAGGCCGACATCTACAAGAACGAGATCGCGCCGAACATCCGCGATGGCGCGGCGATCGCCTTCGCGCATGGCCTCAACGTGCATTTCGGCCTGATCGAGCCGAAGTCGACCGTCGACGTCGTCATGATCGCGCCGAAGGGCCCGGGCCACACGGTGCGCGGCGAATACCAGAAGGGCGGCGGCGTGCCGTGCCTGGTCGCCGTCAACCAGGACGCTTCGGGCAATGCGCTCGACCTGGCGCTTTCCTACGCCTGCGGCGTCGGCGGCGGCCGTTCGGGCATCATCGAGACCAATTTCCGCGAGGAATGCGAGACCGATCTGTTCGGCGAGCAGGTCGTGCTGTGCGGCGGCCTGGTCGAACTGATCCGCGCCGGCTTCGAGACGCTGGTGGAAGCCGGCTACGCGCCGGAAATGGCCTATTTCGAGTGTCTGCACGAGGTCAAGCTGATCGTCGACCTGATCTATGAAGGCGGCATCGCCAACATGAACTACTCGATCTCGAACACCGCCGAGTGGGGCGAGTATGTCTCGGGCCCGCGCATCATCACCGCCGAGACCAAGGCCGAGATGAAGCGCGTGCTGAAGGACATCCAGACCGGCAAGTTCACGTCGGAATGGATGCAGGAATACCGTGCCGGCCTGTCGCGCTTCAAGGGCATCCGCCGCATGAATGACAGCCACCAGATCGAGGAAGTCGGCGCCAAGCTGCGCGCGATGATGCCGTGGATCTCGAAGAACAAGCTGGTCGACAAGGCAAAGAACTGAGCAGATCCACGTTTCTTGCCTTGCGCGTCCTCGGGCTTCGCCCTGCGGGAGCGCGGGGATATCGAGGGACAAGCTGGTCGACAAGGCCAAGAACTGGGCGAAGTCAGCTCTATCAAAAACAGAAACGGCGCCTCGTGGCGCCGTTTTTCATTTTCGCATCACGCTAAACTCAGCTGTAAGGCGAGTAGCACTGCTGGCGCGGGCCATTATAGGGCTGGAACGTGTTGTCCCAGGAGCGATACGACCGGTAGCGGTTGTAGCACCATTGCACATGGGCGTTGGAAAGCCGTCCGGCGCGATAATAACGGCGCGGCGGCGGTGCATAGTAATCGTAGTTGTTATACATGCTGCCAAGGCCGAGCCCCAAGCCAAGGCCAAGGACCGCAGCGGCGGCGCCGTCATCATAGTAGCCGCCGTGGTAGTGGCGGCGGCCATGGCGCCAGCGCCAGTTGTCGCCGCCGTTCCAGTTGCCGCCACCATTCCAGTGCCGGTTTCCGTTCCAATGGCCCGACCGGCGCAAGCGCCAGTCATTGTTGAAGCTACGGTTATTGTTGTTGCCGCCCGCCCAGCTGTCACGAACCGGCGTGACCGTCGGTGCCGCGGTGTTGGTGGGAACCGACAGGTCCGGCTGCAGGATCGGTCCGGCGGCCGACGGCGCCGTGATGCCTGAGACGATGCCGAGCGCTATCAGCCCGGACTTGATGGTGGAAGAAAAGAGCGAGTTCATTACACTCTCCAAGAGATACGGCCCCACGCCTGCCCTGGGAATGGGCCCAATGTGGATGTTTGCATCTGAACGGCGCATGAACGGAAAGGTTCCGTCAACCATGGCGCGAATGCCGGCAGGACCAACCGATCTCTGCTTGTGGTCCTGCGATCTTGTTTTCCGGCGCTCTTGCAGGCAAAGGTCTGGGCATGTCGCTGCGCCTTGCTACCTTCAATGTCGAGAACCTGATGAACAGGTTCGATTTTTCCGGCTATCGCAACCAGCTCAACGAGGATCGGACGCTGGCGCTGTTCGATATACAGAGCGAGGCCGAGTACAAGGTGCTGGAACAGGCCCGCGCCATCGCGCAGTCCGACGACACGCGCCAGCTCTCGGCGTTGGCGATCGCCGCTACCCGGGCCGACATCATCTGCATGCAGGAGGTCGACAACATCGAGGCGCTGAAGGCCTTCGAATATGGCTATTTGTTCAAGATGGTGGGGCAGGGCTACCGGCAGAAATACACCACGTCAGGCAATGATTCTCGCGGCATCGACGTCGCCGTGATGATGCGCAACGAGACCGCGCAGGGACAGCCGATCGAATTCGTGCGCATGACCAGCCATGCCTATGTCACCTACGAGCAGTTCGGGCTGCATACGCCGGAACTGGCGGCCCTCGGCAGCCAGGCCAATGAACGCATCTTCCGGCGCGACTGCCTGGAAGTCGACATCACCGTGGGCGGCCTGCCGCTGACGCTTTATCTCGTGCATTTCAAGTCGATGGGCCCGCCGCGCAACGGGCTCGACGGACGCGAGGCGACGATGCCGGTGCGCATCGCCGAGGCGCTAGCCGTGCGCCGGATCATCGAGGAGCGCTTTGGTAGGGACCATGCCGCCGACAAGCGCTGGGCGATCTGCGGCGACATGAACGACTACCGGCAGCGCGTCAAGATCGCCGGCGATGATGTCGACGGCTACCGTTTCGAGGTGGTCGACGAGAGCCAGTCCTGCATCAACCTGCTGACGGCTGGCGGCTTCTGCGAAAACGTCGTCGAGCGGCGGCCGGAAATGAACCGCTGGACCTTCTATCACACACGCGGGCCTGAAGAGCGGCATCTCTGCCAGCTCGACTACATACTACTCTCCAGGGGACTGGCGGCGAAGAATGCCACCGCCGTTCCCGACATCATCCGCAACGGCCAGCCCTGGCGCACGATCTTTCCGGCGGGCCAGGAGGTCGAGCGCTTTCCGCGCGCCGGCTGGGACCGGCCGAAAGCGTCCGACCATTGCCCGGTGGCGATCACGCTGGACATGGCTTGATAAGGGACTGAGGCTGGATTGGCATGAGTTTCGACCTGCCGCGCAATGTCATCCTGACGGTCGATGCCGTCGACGTCCGGCTCGACCCCGGCCCGCATCCTTTCGCCAGGGATAATGCGGCGGCGATCGCCGAGAACTGGCAGCGCGAGATAGCAGCCAATCCCGCGCTGTTCGACGGCACCGTGGTGCTGCTGTCGCAACTTGCCTGGCGCGACAACCGCCTCGTCGGCCGCTGCCATGCGGTCAACTACTCCACCTTCATGCTCTGGCGGAAGCGGCCAGAGAATTCCGGCGCCGAGCACGCCTATGCTCATGCCGTGCTGGTGGCGGGCGACAATGCGCTGGTGGCGATCCGCATGGGACCGCAGACGGTCAATGCCGGCCGCGTCTATTTCGCCGCCGGCTCGTTCGAACCTGTGGATTTCCGCGACGGGATGGTCGATGTCGATTTCAACATGATCCGCGAGGTGCGCGAAGAGACCGGTATCGACCTGACGGATGCCAGGCGCGGCGTGCGCTGGCACGCTTTGTCGACGGCAAGCGGCACGGTGATCTTCCGCCGCTATCATGTCGATGAGCCGGCCGATGAGGTCGCGCGCCGAATTTCTGCCTTCGTTGCCGCCGAAACCGATCCGGAGATCGAGGGGCCGGTGATCATCCGTCACGCCGCCGACCTGCCGGATGGGCTGTCGCCGCACATGAAGCCGCTGGTCGAGTGGCATTTCGCCTACAGCTAGATTGTCGTTTCCGCCCGCCGGCTTTTAAACTCCGCTCGGTTTTGACGAATCGGCGGGGGCCGCATGCTGTCAGTCTTTGAAATCGCCGCGCTGCTGTTGATGTTGTCGGCCCTGTTCGGCTGGCTGAACCTGCGTTTCCTCAAACTGCCGCATACGATCGGGCTTTTGATCATGGCGCTGGCGGCGTCACTGCTCTTGCTAGCCCTGGAGAAGGTCGCGCCGGGCCTCGGCATCACGGCGACGCTGCAGAATGTGATGCAAGAGATCGATTTTACCTCGGCGATCATGAACGGCATGTTGTCGCTGCTGCTGTTTGCCGGCGCCCTGCATGTCGATTTCGATCTGCTCAAAGGGCAGAAATGGGCGATCACCCTGATGGCCAGCATCGGCGTCGTCATCTCGACGGCGGTGGTCGGGGTAGCCTTGTGGTTCATGGCTGGCGGGCTTGGCTTCAACGTCCCCCTGCCATGGGCCCTGGTGTTCGGCGCGCTGATTTCGCCGACCGATCCGGTCGCCGTGCTCGGCCTGCTCAAATCCATCAACGTGCCGGAATCGATCAAGGCCAAGATCGCCGGCGAATCCTTGTTCAACGACGGCGTCGCGGTGGTGGCGTTCGGCGTGCTGCTGGCGGTGGCTGTCGCGACCACGGGCCAGCACCGGCCCGACCTTTGGGATATCGGCGAACTGCTGCTGCGTGATGGGCTGGGCGGCGCGCTGTTCGGGCTCCTGACCGGCTGGATCGCCTATCGCGCCATGCTGGCCGTTGACGATCACATCGTCGAGATCCTGATCTCGCTCGCCGTCTGCATCGGCACCTACACGCTCTGCAACCGGCTGCACATTTCGGGGCCGATCGCCGTGGTTGTCGCGGGGCTTTTGATTGGCAACCATGGCGCCGAGCATGCGATGAGCGAGACGGTGGAGGATTATCTCTTCGCCTTCTGGGAAGTGGTCGACGAGATGCTGAATTCCGTCCTGTTCCTGTTGCTCGGACTGGAAGTGCTGGTGCTGTCGTTCGATCCCTCGCATGGCTGGATCGTGCTGATCGCGATCCCGATCGTGCTGACCGGGCGCTTTGTCTCCGTCTGGATTCCGATCTCGCTGCTGGCGTTACGCCAGACCTTCTCGGCGGGATCCATTCCAGTGTTGACCTGGGGCGGTCTGCGCGGCGGCGTTTCAGTGGCGCTGGCGCTGTCCTTGCCGGACAGCGCGGCCAAACCGGTGCTGCTGACCGCGACCTACGCGGTGGTGATCTTCTCGATCATCGTGCAGGGACTGACGATGAAATGGGTGATCGGCAGGACGCCGGACCCGGCCAGCGTGTAGCTTGCCCGGTTTTTCACCGGCCTAGTCAGCGCGGCGTTGCCCGGCGGCGCGCAGGCAAGCGTCCAAGGATGGGAATAGCCGTTGAAGCTGCTGCCTATTCGTGCCGTAGCGCGTCGATCGGATCGAGCCTGGCGCCGCGCAGGGCCGGGAAGAAGCCGAACACCATGCCGATGAGCGCTGAAAAGCCGACGGCGAGCAGGATGACCGCCGGGCTTGGCGCGAAGGGGATGGTCAGCGTCACGGAGGCAAGGCCGGCCAGGGCCAGGCCGATCAGGATGCCGATAATGCCGCCGAGCAGCGACAGCACCGTCGCCTCGACCAGGAACTGGATAAGGATGTGCTTTTCATGCGCGCCGATGGCGAGCCTGATGCCGATCTCGCGGGTGCGCTCGGTGACCGAGACCAGCATGATGTTCATGATGCCGATGCCGCCGACCAGAAGGCTGACGCCGGCGACCGCGCCGAGCATGCCGGCCATGGTGGTGGTGGCGCTGGCCATGGCGTCGGCGATCTGGGTCATGTCGCGGATGGCGAAATCGCTCTCGCGGTCGGGGGGCATGCGGCGCGCGTCGCGCAAGATGTCCTCGACTCGCGGCTGCAATTCGCTGGTCGGCGTGCGGTCGTCGGCGGCGATGTAGATGTTGTCGATGTCGCGGTTGCCAGCGATGCGGCGCTGATAGGCGTGCAGCGGCATCAGCACGACATTGTCCTGGTCCTGGCCGAAGCCGGTATAGCCCTTGGGTTCGAGCAGGCCGATGATCTTGCAGGAGGTACGGTTGACGCGGATGATCTCGCCCTCGGGGTCGCCGGCGCCAAAGAACTGCTGGCGCACCGTTTCGCCGATCAGGCACACGCCGGTGCCCGAGCGGGTTTCGGAATCGCTGAACGGGCGGCCGGACACCAGCTTCCAGTCGCGAGCGTCGAGATAGGCGCTGTCGGTGCCGGTCACGCCCGAGGTCAGGCTTTCGGTGCCGAAGATGACGCGCACCTGCTTCTGCGAGGCCGGCGAGATGGCGCGCGCGCCGGTCAGATGCGCGACCAGTGCGGCAATGTCCTTCTCGGCCAGTGGCCGCACCACCTGGTCGAGCCCGCCCGGGCCGCCGGGACCGGCTGGACGTCCGGCACGGACGACCAGCAGGTTGCTGCCGAGCTTGGAGATGTCGGCCTTGACCTTTTGCGTGGTGCCGGAGCCGATGGTGAGCATGGCGATGACGGCGGCGACACCGATGACGATGCCGAGCAGCGTCAGGAACGAGCGCAGCACATTGCGGCGGATCGAGCGCAGCGAGAGGCGAACGGTTTCCCAGATCATGGTCAGGCCACCTCGACATTCATGGTGTCCGAGGCGACGTGGCCGTCGAGGAAGCGGATGGTGCGCTCGGCATATTCGGCGACGTCGGCCTCATGCGTGACCATGGTGACGGTCAGGCCAAGCTCCTTGTTGAGCTTCGTCAGCAGTTCCATGATCTCATGCGTGCGGGCGGTGTCGAGGTTGCCGGTCGGTTCGTCGGCGACGAGCAGCGTCGGCCGGGTGACGATGGCGCGCGCGATGGCCACGCGCTGCTGCTGGCCGCCGGAAAGTTCCGCCGGCGTATGATGCTCGCGGCCGACCAGGCCGACCTGGGCGAGTGCTTGCATGGCCAGGTCGCGCCGCTCGCGGGCGGCCACGCCGCGATAGATCAACGGCAGTTCGACGTTTTCGGCGGCCGTGGTGCGCGCGAGCAGGTTGTAGCCCTGGAAGACGAAGCCGACATAGAGGTTGCGCAGCATGGCGCGGCGGTTGCGGTCGAGCCGGCCGGCGTCGACGCCCATGAAGGAGTAGGTTCCGGCCGTCGGCGTGTCGAGGCAGCCAATTATGTTCATCGCCGTTGATTTGCCGGAGCCGGACGGCCCCATGATGGCGACGAATTCGCCGCGCCTGATGGCAAGGTCGACGCCGGCCAGCGCATGGACCTTGGCTTCGCCCTGGCCATAGCTCTTCCAGACCTTGTCGAAGGTAATGAGCGTCGCGCCCGCGGCCACGGCCGTCAGCTCCGCGGCTGCGAGGCGGTGATGACTTGCGCGCCTTCGTCCAGGCCGGACGTGATCTCGGTCAGTTCGCCATCGGTCGAGCCGATCTTGACGTTGACCGGACGCGGCCGGCCGTTCTCCAGCACATAGAGCGTGCGCGAGCCATCGGTCGGGGTCGTCGCCTGACGCTGGCGGTTGCCGCCCGGACGACTCATGCGGCCGGTGAACAGGTCGCTGAAGCTCCAGCCACGCGCGGCCTGCTGCGCCGGGCGGTAGCGGAAGGCGGAGGAGGGCACGGTCAGCACGCCCTTGGCCTCCCTTGTGACGACGGAAACGGTGGCGGTCATGCCGGGCCGCAACAACAGCTCGTTGTTGTCGACCTCGAGCCGCGCATTATAGGTGACGACGCCGTCTGTCGTGACCGAGGCATAGGAGATGTCGCGGATCTCGGCATCGAACGGCCGGTCGGGGAAGGCATCGACGGTGAAACGAGCATGCTGGCCTGTCTTGACGGCGCCGATGTCGGCCTCGTCGACCGCCGCCACCAGTTCCATGTTCCGCAAATCCGCGGCGATGACGAACAGCACCGGCGCCTGCAGCGAGGAGGCTACCGTCTGGCCGGGGTCGACCGAGCGCGTCAGCACGATGCCGTCGATCGGGGCATAGATGGTGCTGTTGGCAAGGTCGGTCTGCTGCGATTTGAGATCGGCATTGGCGATTGCGAGATTGGCCTGGGCGCTGTCGAGCGCTGCCTTGGAGCGGTCGCGCGTCGCGGTTGCCGCCTCGAGCGACTGGTCGGTCGCCATGCCGCGCTTGGTCAGGGCCGCCGCGCGCACCAGCGCGCTTTCGTTCTCGGCCAGCGTCACCGTGGCGTCCTCGACATTGGCGGCGGCCCCTTTCGCGGAAGCCTCGGCCCGTTCGATCTGGACCTGCAGTTTGGCGGTGTCGAGAGCCGCCAGCACGTCGCCTTTCTTCACCTGCTGGTTCTCGTTGACCGAGACCGAGCGTATGATGCCGGAGAGCTGGCTGGAAATGTCGACCTGGGTGAGTGGCTGCAGCGTGCCCGTCGCCGAAACCTGGACGGTCAGGTCGGCCTTGGCGGCCGGCACGGTGGTGTAATCAATCCTGGCGGGCGTGGCCGCGTACCATTGATAGAGGCCAAAACCGGCGGCAAGCACGATCAGGGCCAGCAGCGCATAGAGCCAGCCACGCCGGCGCGTCTTGCGCAGACCTTGTCGGTCGAGCCCAAGCGCCGTCTCGATGGCGGAATCCGATTCCGTCTTTGGCAGATTGACAATCTGGTCCACGTCGGACCCCTATGATGCGTATGTCCCTATCTGTGCACAGATCAGGCTTACCGGTTCAAATATCAAATTAAATTTCGCCCATGTTGGGATTGAGGCAGGAATGCAAACCCGGAATTACTTGCTTTACGATGTGTTTACGACCGAGCGACTGGCCGGAAACCCCCTGGCCGTGGTGTTGGATTGCAAAGGTCTGGATACGGCGGCGATGCAGGCCATCGCGCGCGAATTCAACCTGTCCGAATCGGTCTTTGTGCTGCCGCCCGACAATCCCAAGCACAAAAACCGCATCCGCATCTTCACGCCCGACTATGAAATGCCGTTCGCCGGCCATCCGACGGTGGGATCGGCAATCGCGCTGGCCGAACTAGCGGGTGAGGGCGGGGCCGGCATCTTCGTGCTGGAAGAGAACATCGGCCCGGTGCGCTGCGCCGTCAGCGCGCACGATGGCAACACCTTCGCCGAGTTCGATCTGGCGAAACTGCCGGAACCGCTGAAGCTCGAGGCCGATCCGGAAGCGATCGGGGCGGCCCTTGGCCTGGCGCCGCACGAGATCGGCTTCGAGAATCACCGCGTCTCGTTCTGGTCGGCCGGCGTGCCCTATGTGACCATTCCCGTCGCCAATCTCGAGGCGGCGGGCCGCATCCGGCTGGACAATCAGGCCTGGTCGGAACTGGCGCCGCGCAAGAGCGAATGGGCCTTCGCCAGCCCCTATGTCTATTGCCGCGAGACGGTGAACCACGAAAGCGCCTTTCATGTCCGCATGATCGTGCCCGGTACGCCTTCCTATGAGGATCCGGCGACCGGTTCAGCGGCGGCCGCCTTCGCCGGCGCCATCATGCATTTCGACGGCCCGACGGATGGCATTTCACAGCTGTGGATCGAGCAGGGGCTGGAGATGGGCCGGCCGTCTCGCATCCGCCTGGAGCTCAATGTCGAAGGCGGAAAACTGGCCTCGGCGCGCATTGGCGGTAACGCGGTCAAGGTGGCGGAAGGCAAGCTTTTCGTGTGACCATCTGCGTCACTTCAGCGATTTGTCGGGAAATGATTCCGGCAGGGCTAGACATGACCGATGGTGGCGGCTATATGCCCGCCAACGCCGGTTTTTGCCGGCCGAGTGGGTGCGTAGCTCAGTTGGTAGAGCAGCTGACTCTTAATCAGCGGGTCCACAGTTCAATCCTGTGCGCACCCACCAAATTCCTAGAAGACTTGGTGGAAAGACCCTGAAAAGCGAGACGCGTGTGGCGCGTCTCGGGCCAAATGCTGCGCTTTTCAACCAGCAACGCTATTTCGTGCTCATGATGATCTAATTGCGTGCAAAAATGCGGCTTAGAAATCGGCCGAACCGAAAAGCAATGTTCTTTTCTGCGCTCTCAGCTTCGCTAGCCTCAGTTCCGCCTTTCCCGCCCGAGAAATCGCTGATGAGCCACCAAGAAGAAAACCAGGAAAACAACGAAAATCGCGGTGTCGATCGGGCTGTGGCTGGAGTATCCATCGCGCCGAAGCACAATGGCAAGCACAACGGCAATAGCCACAGCAGCGGCAGCGGGATGGAGTTTTTTCATCCGCCAGATCTATTCGAGAATCGCCGTAGCAGGAAGATGCCACTCCTGCCTGTGACGGGAGCAGCTTCACGGACCCAACCGTAGAAGTCCGAAGCTACTTCTCCGAGACCCCAGCCTCGGCAAAGCTCGCCATTCTCGCATGACACTCCAGCGCCGAGCGCACGATGTTGACGGCGAGGCAGGCACCCGAACCCTCACCGAGCCGCATGCCGAGATCGAGCAGCGGCGGCAGGCCGAGCGCTTCGAGCAGGCCGCGATGGCCCGATTCGGCCGAGACGTGGGCCGCGATTGTGTGGGCCAGCCCTGTCGGGTGCAGCCTTGCCAGCGGGGCCGCGGCGGCGGTGCAGACGAAACCGTCGAGCAGCACGGGAATGCCGAGATGACGGGCGGCGAGTGTGGCGCCGAAGATGGCGGCGAGTTCTCGGCCACCGAGTGCCGCGGCAACCCCCAACGGGTCGGCAAGGGCGGCGGCATGACGCTTCAGGCCGGCTTCGATGGCGACCACCTTGCGCTTCAGGCCGGCATCGTCGACGCCGGTGCCGCGCCCGGTCCATTTTTCCGCGCCCCCGCCGAACAGCGCGGCCGAGATGGCGGCAGCCGGCGTGGTGTTGCCGATGCCCATCTCGCCGAAGCAGATCAGGTCGAGATCTTTCGTCACCGCATCGTAGCCGGCCGACACGGCGGCGAGGAAGGCTTTCTCGTCCATTGCCGGCACTTGCGTGAAGTCGCCCGTAGGATGGTCGAGGTCGAGCGGGATGACATCGAGTTCGGCGCCGGCGATGCGGGCGAGCTGGTTGATGGCGGCCCCGCCGCCGGCGAAGTTCGCCACCATCTGCACTGTCACTTCGGAAGGAAAGGCCGACACGCCCTGCGCGGTGACGCCGTGATTGCCGGCGAAGACGAACACTTTCACGCGATCGAGTTTTGGCATGTCGCGGCCCTGCCAGCGCGCCAGCCATGCGGCGATGGTTTCCAGCCGGCCGAGGCTGCCTTGCGGCTTGGTCAGTGTGTCCTGGCGGCGGGCGACGGCGTTTGCCGCGGTATCGCTGCCAGCCGGGAGGTCAAGGCAGGCGGCGCGCAATTCATCAAGGGATTTGAAGGGCATGGGGGCAAAGTCTCCGGAAGAGAATCAGGTCAAGGGGAATCAGGAAAGCGCGACGGAAGCGACGAGAAGCACGGATATTTCGCTCACTTGCTGCAAGGCGCCGATCGTGTCGCCGGTCTGGCCACCGATCTGGTTGAGGCAAAGGGCGTGGAAGGCGGCAAACAGCAGGCCGAGCAGGATCAGCGCGGCGATGGCGCCGCCGAGCCCAAGCAGCAGGAGAGGGATCGCGCCAAGCACGGCGCCGACGATTGCCGTTTCAAGCGAGACAGTGCCGGCGCCGGCCGAGAGGCCGTCATCGCGCGCCGGAGGCAACAGATGCATGAAGGCGCCCAACACGCCACGCGAGGCCGCGTGGGCGGCAATAAGGGCAAAGAGAGCCTGAGTGGGGTCGACCAGTTGCGACAGTGCGCTCCAGCGGATGAGCAGCGACAGAGCCAGCGCCATGGCGCCATAGGCGCCGATGCGGCTGTCGCGCATGATGTCCAGCTTGCGGCCGCGCGATTTGCCGCCGCCAAAGCCGTCGGCGACATCGGAAAGCCCGTCCTCGTGCAGGCAGCCGGTGGTGACCACCGTTGCGACCAGGGCAAGGGCTGCCGCCGGGCCCATGGCAAGGCCAAACCGTTCCGCCGTGGCAAAGACGATGGCGCCGATCAGGCCGACGACGAGGCCGGCGACCGGCGCCGCCCAGATCGCGGCGGCAAGGCCGCGGCCGCGAAAATCGAGGATGGGCAGAGGCAGGCGGGTGAAGAAGACCAGGCAGAGCGCCAAGTCGTCGAGGATTTGCCGGGGCGAAAGGGTCAAATTCGGGAGCTTCATGCGCCGCCCCTCGCTATCGCATGGAAGAAGGTGCCGCTGACATGACCACGCCGATAGCCGGAGGCGCCGATCGGATTGCCCTGACCATCGGCGAGGTCGGCCAGCGGCTCGTCATTGCCGGTTGCGGTCATCTGCGCATAGTGGAATTCATGCCCCCGGATCAGCGCGCCCTGTGAGCCCAATGGGCAATCGGCGCGCAGCCGCGCCTCGCGGTAGCCAAGATTCATCTTCCGCTTTGCAAAACTGGTGGAATGGCCAAGCAGGCCAAGCATTCCGTGCGTTTCGCCGGAGGCATCCTCCAGCGTCTGGCCAAGCACCATGAAGCCGCCGCACTCGCCATGCACTGGCTTGGTCGCGGCGAAGCGCGCCATTCCGGTCTTGAAAGTCTCCGACGCTGCGAGCCGACCGGCGTGAAGCTCGGGATAGCCGCCGGGCAGCCAGCAGACGTCACAATCCTCGTCGGGCGCTTCGTCGGCGAGTGGCGAGAACGGAACGATTTCCGCGCCCGCCTTGCGCCAACAGCTGGCGACGTGCGGGTAGAGGAAGGTGAAGGCGGCGTCTTCTGCCAGGGCTATCCGCTGTCCGGGCGGCTGCAGCGCCTCGTCGAAGCCGCCTTCTGCCGGGGTGAGGGGCGTTGCCAGCGCCATGACCGCATCGAGGTCGAGCGACTTCTCCGCCATGTCGGCGAGGCGGTCCAGATGCGCCATCAGATCATCATACTCGCCGGCCTGGACGAGACCGAGGTGCCGCTCGGGCAGGTTCAGGGTAGGGTCGCGTAAGATGGCGCCGACGACAGGCAGGCCGATCGCCTCGATCGCGTCGCCGGACAGCCGGCGGTGGCGCTCGCTGCCAAGCCGGTTGAGCACGACGCCGGCCATGCGGACATCCGGATCGTAGGTGGCAAAGCCCTTGGCGACGGCCGCCGCCGTGGTCGATTGTCCGGAAACGTCGAGCACCAAAAGCACCGGCAGGCCGTAGAGCCGGGCGAGATCTGCCGCCGAGCCGGTGCGCCCCGGCGTGGCTGGAATGCCGTCGAACAGGCCCATGGCGCTTTCGAGGATAACGAAGTCGGTGTCGTCGGCCGCCTGTGCGGCGAGCGCATTGAGCAGCGATGGCGGCATGGCCCAGCTGTCGAGATTGACGCCGGACAGGCCCGTGGCAGCCGTGTGGAAGCCGGGATCGATATAGTCGGGGCCGGATTTGGCGCCCCGCACCTTCAGCCCGCGCCGGGTGAGCGCGCGCAGAATGCCGATGGTGACGCTGGTCTTGCCCGAGCCGGAACGCGGCGCGCCGATGATGATCGCGCGGGCCGTCATGCCTTGCCTGCCAGTGCCGCGCGCATGGCGACGATGCCGCCGACAACAATCAATGCCGGCGAGGCAAGGCCGGCGGCGGCCGCTTCCTCGGCGATGGTGGCGAGCGTGGCTACGACGGTTCGCTCCTGCGGTGTGGTCGCGGCGACGATCACCGCAGCCGGGGTCGATGGCGCCAGCCCGCCGTCGAGCAGCGCTGCCGCGATCAGCGGCAGGTTCGCCATGCCCATGTAGACGACAACCGGCTGGCCGGTGCGGGCGATCGCCGCCCAGTCGATGTCGTCGTCGGTGCCGGCGGCGTGGCCGGTCGCCAGGATCACCGCCTTGTTGATGCCGCGCATGGTGGCCGGGATGCCGGTCGCGGCCAGCGCGCTGAGGCCGGATGTCAGGCCGGGCAAAACCCGGAAGGGGATAGCTTCGCGCGCGAGCGCCAGTGCCTCTTCACCGCCACGGCCGAAAATATAGGGATCGCCGCCTTTCAGCCTGACGACGCGGCGGCCTTCGCGCGCCAGCCGCACCAGCAGGGCGGTGATGTCGTCCTGCTTCATCGAAGGCTGGCCGCCGCGTTTGCCGGCGTAGAACAGCTCGGCTGCCGATGCCACCGCCACGACATCGGGTGAGACCAGCGCATCATAGACCAGCGCATCCGCCTCGGCCAAGGCCGCCAGCACTTCCAGGGTCAGGCAGCCGGGATCCCCGGGGCCGCCGCCGGCCAGCCAGACATGGCCCGGCTCAAGCGGACGCGGCTTGAAGTTCAGCCGGGCGAGCGCCTGTTCGAGCGTGGCGTTTTCGCTCTTCTTTTTGATGCTGCCGCTCACAATCCGTCCCGTCCGCGAAAACGCCGCTGATAGTGGGCGTCGTACAATGCACTCTCGCCAAACCCTTCCGCCGCCAGCGAGCGGCCGACGAAGATGATCGCCGTGCGCTCCATCGGATCGGCGGCCAGCTGCGCCTCGATCGTTTCCAGCGTTCCCGTCAGCACGCGCTCATCTGGCCACGAGGCACGGAAGACGATCGCCACCGGACAATCGCCGCCATAGTGCGGCGTCAGTTCGGCGACGACACGGTCGATGGCGTGAATGGCAAGATGGATGGCCAGCGTGGCGCCGGTGCGGCCGAAGCCGGCCAGCGTTTCGCCGGGCGGCATTTTTGAGGCGCGGCCGGAGATGCGGGTCAGCACCAGGCTTTGCGCCACTTCGGGAATGGTCAGCTCGCGCCGCAGCGCCGCGGCGGCTGCGGCGAAGGAGGGAACGCCCGGCGTCAGCGTGTAAGGGATGCCGTGTTTTTCCAGCCGGCGGATCTGCTCGGCCACCGCACTCCAAACCGACAAGTCGCCGGAATGCAGCCGCGCTACATCATGACCAGCCTTGTGGGCCTCGACATAGGCGGCCTCTATCTCGTCGAGCGACATTGGCGCGGTGTCGATCAGTTTGGTCCCGGGTGTGCAGTGCTGCAGCAATTCGGGTGCGACGATGGAGCCGGCGTGAAGGCAGACCGGACAGCTTGCCAGGAGCCTGGCGCCGCGCAGCGTGATGAGGTCGGCCGCGCCGGGACCGGCACCGATGAAATGAACGGTCATGGCGCGTCTCCGCTGATGGCGATGGCGCAGGTGACCGGGCCAAGCACGGTGCGAGGGCCAAGCAGTTTTGCGCCGGCTCCGGCAACGGCAAGGGCTGCCGCTTCGGAAACGGAGGGCGTGCCGGCGAGTTCCTGCGAGAGGCTGGAATGGCTGAGCGTGCCTGGCGAGGCGGCTTGAAGCGCTGCGTCATCGACGATGACAACCGGGAGGTTCAGCGCGCGGCCAGCGCCAGCGATCGCGTCTTCATCCTTCTTGAACGCTGCGGTGGCCAGTGCCGAGAGCGCCGTCATTGCCAGCCCGTGCGCTTCAAGCGCGGTTTCAATCGCGGCAAGCACGTCTTCGACGCCAACGCCTTTGCGGCTGCCGATGCCCGCGACCATCATGGCTTCACCCAGTTCCATTGCGTGACCGGCATTGCCGGCCGCCAGGCCTGCATCGAACCGACCGGCGAGGCGCGCGAAATGTCTATCCGGGTAAGATCGCCGCCCAGTTTCAGGTGCTGGGCGAGAAGCAGCGTTTCCATTTCCAGCGTCACCGCATTGGCGACGAGACGGCCACCTGGGCGCAGCGCCTTGATGGCGGTGTTCAAGACACCGGTGTCGCTGCCGCCGCCGCCGATGAAGATAGCGTCCGGCGTCTCCAGCCCGGCAAGCGCCCTTGGCGCGTTGCCTTCCACCACCACAAGGCCCGGAACGCCGCAGGCGGCGGCATTGCGGTGGATGCGAGCGGCGCGGCTCGGGTCGGCCTCGATGGCAATGGCGCGCATCAAGGGGTGGGCGAGCATCCACTCGATGCCGATCGAGCCTGAGCCGGCGCCGATGTCCCACAGCAACTCGCCGCGCCTGGGCGCCAGCGTCGACAAGGTGACAGCGCGGATTTCGCGCTTGGTGATCTGGCCGTCATGGTCGAACAGATGATCGGCAAGGCCAACCGTGAGCGGCAGCACACGGCCTTGCGGGTTCGAATCAATTTCGATGGCCAGCACGTTGAGCGGATTGATGTTTTCGAGGTCAAAGGCATCGGCGCGTGCCATGTGCTGTTTCTCGTTCGGTCCGCCCAAAGCCTCCAGGACCGTCAGCCGCGATGCGCCGAAATCGAGTTCTGTGAGCAGGCGGGCAATTGCCGCCGGCGCGTTGCCGTCCGACGTCAGTGCCAGGATGCGTGCATTGGGCTGCAGCAGCGGCCGGATCAGGTCGAGCGGCCGGCCATGCAGCGAGACGGTCTCGATATCCTGCAGTGCCCAGCCAAGGCGGGCGGCGGCCAGCGAGACGGCCGACGGCGCTGGGATGACATGCATCTCCCGCAGCTCGACCTTGCGGGCGAGGGTGGCACCGACCCCGTGGAAAAAAGGATCGCCGGAGGCGAGCACGCAGACTTTGCGGCCCACCAGCGCCAGCACGTCAGCCATCCCGGCATCGAAGGGCACCGGCCAGGGGCGCGGCTCGCCCTTGGCGAAGGATGCGACCAGCGCCAGATGCCGCTTGCCGCCGAAGATGAATTCCGCCTTGGCAATCCGCTGCTTGGCCTCGTCGCCGAGACCCGCTAAACCGTCCTCGCCGATGCCGATGATTGTAAGCCATTTTGGCGTTGGCTGTTGTTTTGACATGTCGCGCCGCCCCTCATCCGCCTGCCGGCACCTTCTCCCCGTATAGTGACGGGGAGAAGGGAGTAGTTCCGACGCTGACGCCTCCCTCTCCCCGTTCTTCACGGGGAGAGGGTAAGGGTGAGGGGCAGCGCCGACGCTGTTCGATATGGTGCCCATGAAGAAGATTCTGATCCTCGGCGGCACCAGCGAAGCCCGGCAACTGGCGGGAAAGCTGGCCGCGCGTGCCGATATGTCGCTCACCTTGTCGCTGGCCGGTCGTACCGAAAGCCCGGTCGCGCAGGGCGTGCCGGTGCGCAGCGGCGGCTTTGGCGGCGCCGATGGTCTGGCCGCCTACCTCAAGGAGACCAGCACCGACCTGCTGATCGATGCCACGCATCCCTATGCGGCGCGAATCTCCGCCAATGCCGCGCAAGCGGCGCGAGCGACCGGCGTGCCGATCTTCGCTCTGCGCCGTCCGGGCTGGGAGCCTATTGAAGGCGACCACTGGACTGATGTCGATAGCGTCACCGATGCCGTGCATGCGCTTGGATCGGCACCGCGCCGCGTCTTCCTGGCGCTTGGCCGACAGGAGGTCGCGGCCTTCGAAGCCGCGCCCCAGCACCATTACCTCATCCGCAGCGTCGATCCGGTCGAGCCGAAGCTCGCCGTGCCCGACGCTGACTACCTGCTGGCGCGCGGTCCGTTCCGCGAAGCTGACGAGCGTGTGCTGCTGGAAAGACACAGCATCGATGTTGTCGTGTCCAAGAACAGCGGTGGCGCCGCCACTTACGGCAAGATTGCCGCAGCGCGGGCGCTTGGTGTCGAGGTGATCATGGTCCGCAGGCCGATGTTGCCGGAGGTGCCTTCGGCTGAAACCGTCGAAGCGCTGGCCGCGATTGTCAACCAATTTGGGGCCGATCATTTTGTCGAACCCGATGCCGAACGCGGCGTGTAGACCAGCGCCGGCTTGTCTGCGCGCTTGATGATCCGGGTTTCCGGCGACCCGATGATGATGCAGGTCGCCATGTCGGCCTTTTGCGCGTCGACGTCGGCCAACAGATAAACCTCGATGCGCTCGTCCGGACGGCCGGCGGCGCGGCCGAAGATGACCGGCGTGGTGCCGGGCAGGATCGCGGTCAGGCATTCGAAGGCGCGGCCAAGCTGCCAGGGGCGTGCCTTGCTGATGGGGTTGTAGAGCGCGATGACGAAACCGGCGCCGGCCGCCGCCAGCAGGCGCAGTTCGATCAGTTCCCACGGCTTCAGATTGTCGGACAGCGAGATGGCGCAGAAATCATGGCCGAGCGGGGCGCCGATGCGGGCGGCGACCGCCAGCATGGCGGTGACGCCGGGCACCACGGCAACGTCGACAGCCCGCCATTCAGCCGGGCCGGCCTCGATCGCCTCGCAAACCGCGGCTGCCATGGCAAAGACGCCGGGATCGCCGCCGGAGACGACGGCGACCTCATGGCCCTCGGCGGCCTTGATCAAGGCGTCCTTGGAGCGGGCGAGTTCCTCGCGGTTGTCGGAGGCAACGCGAGTCTGGTCCGGGCGCAGGTCCAGCCGGTCGAGATAGGGCTTGTAGCCATAGAAGAACTTTGCCTCGGCCACGGCGCGGCTTGCTTGCGGCGTGACCTGATCGGCATTGCCGGGTCCAAGGCCGATGACGGTGAGACGGCCGCTCATGCCTGTGCCCCCAGTGCCCCTGACCGGCCGGACCAGCCGGCGACCAGCACGATGGCGAAATAGGGGGCCTTGTCGTCCTGCTTGTCGGCGAGCTTCATCGAGACGCTGCCGGCCATGGTGCCGCGCTCGACATAGACGGCGCGCGTCAGCTTGCCTGTGGCTTCGAGCGCCCGCCTGATCTTGGGCAGGTTGCGGCCGACCTTCATGATAACGGCGGCATCGGTGTCGGCGAGGCGACGCGTCAGTTCGAACTCGCTCATCGTGCCGGGCAAAACCGTCAGCACGTCATCGCCCTGGACGATCGGCACACCGGTCTGCGACCAGCAGCCGGACATTGCGGTGACGCCGGGGATGACTTCCGTGGGGAAGCGATGAGCAAGGCGCACATGCAGATGCATGTAGGAGCCGTAGAACAGCGGGTCGCCCTCGGACAGGACGGCTACCATCCTGCCGGCTTCGAGGTGTTCTGCGACCTTTTCGGCCGACTCCTCGTAGAAACCGGTGATCTGCGAGCGGTAATCGTCGTGATTCTTGTCGATTTCGGTGGTCACGGGATAGAGCAGCGGCAGTTCCAGCATGTCCGGCCGGAAGCGCGCTTCGACGATGGCGCGCGCGTTGCTGTTGTTGCCGCGCTTGGCGAAATAGGCGACGACATCGGCCTCGGCCAAGGCCCGCGCGGCCTTCAGCGTCAACAATTCTGGATCGCCGGGACCGGTGCCGACGCCGACAAGTCGGCCTTTGGGGAGCGCGTTCACAGGCCGGGCCTCGCCAATGAATTGAGCGCGGCGGCGGTCATGGCGCTGCCGCCAAGTCGGCCACGCACAATGGCATAAGGCACGCCATAGGAATTCTCGGCCAACGCATCCTTGGATTCGGCAGCACCGACGAAGCCGACTGGCATGCCGATGATGGCCGCCGGCTTCGGCGCGCCGTCGCGCAATTTTTCCAGCAGGTAGAAAAGTGCTGTCGGCGCATTGCCGATGGCGACCACCGAACCGGCCATGCGCTCGCCCCACAGGTCGATCGCGGCGGCCGAACGGGTGTTGCCGATCGCCTTGGCGATGTCGTGCGTGCGCGGATCGCGCAAGGTGCAGATCACCTCGTTGCCGGCCGGCAGACGAGCGCGGGTGACCCCATGCGCAACCATTTCGGCATCGCAGAAGATCGGCGCGCCGGCAGCGAGTGCCTTGCGTGCGGCTGTGACGAAATCAGGCGAGAAAACAAAATGGCTTGATGCTTCGACCTGGCCGCAGGCATGAATCATGCGGATGGCGACATCGGACTCGGCGTCCGAGAAGCGCTTGAGGTCGGCCTCGGCGCGGATAATGGCGAAGGAGCGCTCATAGATCGCCGTGCCGTCGTGGATGTAGTCGTAGGCGGCCATGCTCATTTCCGGTTTTTAGTTTGGGCCTGTCGGTAAGTCTCGGCGATTGCCGCCGCCCCGAGCCTTGTCAGGCAAGCGGCGGCGGTTTCGCCTCGATATCGTGTGCTGCGGATCGTCGCCGCGACGCGACTGAAGCCGCGCGCGGCGTCATAGCCCGGCCTGTAGCCGGCAGGAAGAGCCTTTGCCGTCGCGTTCACGACAAGTCCGGCTCCATTTTCGCCGCCGACGATTGTGAGCGCCGCCGGACCGGGATGCGCGCAGCCCTTGGCGCAGCCGGAAATATGCAGGGTGAAGTCGAGAATGTCTGCGTTTTCGGTGGCGATCGTCTCGGCGATGTCACGCGTGGCGATGCGGCCGGAGGCGCAGGCCGGCGTGCCGGGGCAGGCGGCGATGCGGGTGCGCGGATCGGTGGGAGAGGTGACGAAGCCGAGGGCGGCGGCTGTTTGCTGGAGGCTTGTGCAAGCGACGTCCGGCTGATCAACGAAGAGCAAGGCGCGGCCCGGGGCGAGGCGGATTTCGGTGGTGCCAAGGGCGAGGGCGCTTTGCGCGAGGCTGATGATCTTGTCCGCCGGCATGCTGCCATAGGGGAGGCCGATGCCGAGAGTGAAAGTACCATCGGCCAAGGGGAAAAGGCCGATAGGTTTGGGCGAGGCGCCCCCCTCTGTCCTGCCGGACATCTCCCCCACTAGGGGGGAGATTGGCAGCCCTGCCGGCGGCGCTGCTCTTGCGAAGGCGGAGGTGGGCTCAGCTGTTTCGGCGTTGGAAATTGGCGAAGGCGAGCGTGAATGAGCAATCTCCCCTCTTGTGGGGGAGATGTCCTGCAAGACAGAGGGGGGCGCCACAGAATGCCAGCCTGCGAGAGATATTAATTGCCTCTCCGACAAATCCCTCGCATGCGCTTCGCGGCCCTTTTCAGCGACCATCCTGAGCGTAGCGACGGCTATGTCTCTAGCGGCATCCGCATCGACTGTTGCCAGCACCTTCGCGTTTCGGCCGTCACCGGCAACCGATACGCTCCAGACGATGACGTTGTCGGCTCGCTCCGCCTTCAGCCGCACGTCGGCCGTCACCGCATCCATCGTCAGTTGCCCGCCGCCGTCGACAACCACCGACACCTTCGGCCCCAGCCTTGGCGCCAGCCCGGCCTCTTCAATCGCCATCCTGATCCGCTCTGCCAGCGGTCGCGGATCGGCGATCTCCTGCGGATCGATGCCCGCCAGCGGTCCTGTCTCCACCGGCACGCCGGTCCGCACCGCAATGCCCAGCGCATCGACCTCCGCTGCCAGCAATGCTGCGCTCTCCGCTGTCAGCCCACGTATCTGCAGACTGCCGCGCGCCGTCACTTCCATGACGCCGTTGCCATGCCGCTGGGCAGATTCAGCCAACTCGATCAAAAGCTTCGGCGTCAGGGCTCCAGCAACCGGGTTGAGCCGCACTAGGAGCCCATCGCCGGTCTGCATCGGGGCCGACAGGGCCGGACACGCGCCACGGCGCGAGAAGGCGTTCATGCCGCCACTCCCAATGCCTCTGCCTCGGCAATCAGCGCGGCGAGATCGTCGTCGATGGAATTGCGCAAGGGATGCCAGAGGCCGCGCCGGCGCGCCGAGAGAAAACGCTCGGCGATGACTTTCGCGGCCGCCGGGTTTTCGCGCAGGATGAAGGCGCGAACTTCCGCGTCGCCGACATAGGCGTCGTGCACGGCCTCGATCAGCGCGCCCGAAATGGCATGGGTGGTCTCGGCGAAGCCAACCAGCCGGTCGACCGTCTCGGCGAATTCGGAGGCGCCGCGCGGGCCGTGCCGCATCTGTCCGGCAATGAAACGCGCGTTGACGGCGCGGGCGCGCACCACACGCGAGACGGCCTCGCCGACCGAACGCGGCTTCGGCTTTTGCGGGTCTGTCGTGTCGAGGACGATGACGTCGGCATTCCGGCCAAGTGCTGCAAGCGCGGCCGAAAAGCCGCCGATGAAGGCGACGTCGGCGGAGCCTTCGAGAATGTCGCGGCCGGGATCGTCGCCGGTGTGGACCAGAAGATCGGCTTCGGCGATGCGGGTTTCGAACGCGCCGGGCGCCGAGACGCCTTCGCCGCCGGCGCCGCCATAGGCATGCGAGGTGGCGTCGAGATAGGCGCGGCCGATTTCTTCGCGCGCTGCCCAGTCGCCGCTCGACAGGAGATTCTCGACGCCGGCGCCGTAAGTGCCGGGCGAGGTGCCGAAGATGCGCGGGCTGATCTTGCCGTCGGCTCGGGTCCGGGCCGCGAGCGGGTTTTCCGAATCCTCCTCGTCGCGAGCGGCGACGGCATTGGCGGTGGCGTCGATCAGCGCGATCTGGGTCGGGAACATGTCGCGGAAGAGGCCCGAAATGCGCCAGGTGACGTCGACGCGCGGGCGGTCGAGCGTTGCCGGCGGCAGCACCTCGATGCCGGTGACGCGGCCGGTGGCGGCATCCCATTGCGGCCGGCAGCCCATCAGCGCCAGGCCTTGCGCGATTTCCTCGCCGCCGGTGCGCAGCGAGGCCGAGCCCCAGAGGTCTATCACCAGCGAGCGCGGCCAGTCGCCATGCGACTGGAGGTAGCCGCGCACGACCTCTTCCGCCGCCGCCTTGCCCAGATCATAGGCGGTCGGGGTCGGCATGGTGCGTGGGTCCGACGTGAACAGGTTGCGGCCGGTGGGCAGCACGTCGGAACGTCCGCGCGCCGGCGCGCCGGCCGGGCCGGCCTTGACGTGACGGCCATCGAGCGCGGCGACCAGCGCCGACCTTTCAGCCTCGGCACTTTGGCGGCGCATGGTGTCAGGCTCGCCATCGGGTGCACGGCCGTAGATATGCAATCCGTCCTTGATGGCGAAGTCCTTGAGGTCGCAGAGCCAGGCGTCGATGCGGCGCAGCGCCTCATCGGGCGCGTCGGTCCTGGCGACGCCGGCTTCGGTGGCGAGGCCGGTCTTTTGCGCCGTGTCCACGATCAGTTTTGCCAGGCGATCGCGGCGGCGACGGTCGAGGCCGTCTGCCTGGGCATATTCGTCGACCAGGCGCTCGAGTTTGTGCTGGTCTTCGTCCAGTCCCGCGACGGTCAGCGGCGGCGGCAGATGGCCAAGGGTGACGGCGGCGATGCGCCGCTTGGCCTGCGCCGCTTCGCCTGGGTTGGAGACGATGAAGGGGTAGATGACGGGCAAGGGACCGGTGACGATCTCGGGAAAGCAGCTTTGCGAGAGTGCAACCGTCTTGCCGGGCAGCCATTCCAGCGTGCCGTGCGCGCCGACATGGATGAGCGCATGGATGCCGAGGGATTTGCGCAGCCACAGGCCAAACGCGACCAGGGCGTGACGCGGGGGCAAGGTTGGATCGTGGTAGTCGGCGCGGCGATCGGCGGAGCGGCCGCGATCGGGGGCGAGGGCTACGGTGATGTTGCCGAAGGTCGCGGCGCGGAAGGGGAAGTGTTTCTGGCCGGTCTCGTATTCCGCTTTTCCCCAGGCCGCTTCAACGGCAGTCATTGCCTCAACCGGCAACTCCTTCGAGAAGCCGAGATAATCCTCCAGCCCCAGCCCGTCATCGCCCCTCTCCAGCAAATCCAGCAATTCCCGCTGCGATTTCGGAATCCCCTCAACGCCATAACCCTGCTCCTTCAGGTCATGCAGCATCGCCAGCACGCTGGACGGCACATCGAGGCCGACGGCATATCCCGTGCGGCCCGGTGCGCTTGGATAGTCCGGGATCAGGATGACAAGCTTGCGCTCGGCGCGTGGCGTGTCCTGCAGCTTGATGAAGGCCACCACGCGATCCGCCACCTGCGCCACGCGATCCGGCTCCGGCCGGTTGGCGAAGGCACGGTGGCCAAGTGCCGGATCGACATCGCTTTCGCCCTTGAAGGAAATGGCGCCGGCGAGGATGCGGCCGTCCAGTTCTGGCAGCACGACATGCATGGCGAGGTCGGCGGGCGCCACGCCGCGCTGGTTGTTTTCCCAGACGTCGCGGCGGGTGGTGGCGACGATGACCTGGAAGACGGGCACGCCGGCACGGTCGAATAGGGTTTCGACGCCGGGTTCGGCACCGGAGGCGAAGGCGGTCGCGGTGATGATGGCGGCGGGTTTCAGCGCGGCGAACGCGGTTTCCACAAAGGCGAGTGACGCCGGCTCTTTCAGGCTGGAGACGAAGATGGGGACCGGGAGGATGCCGCGTTGGCGCAGCGCCTCAAAAAGGGCATCGATCGGCGCGACATCGGCGGCAAGAAGCATCGAGCGGTAGAAGAGGATCGGTACCACCTTTCCCTCCACTTGCAGGGGGAGGGGGAGGACGCCGCGTGTGGGCTCGTAGTAGCCGGCTTTTGGCACCGCCACCGGCTCAACAACGGCCGCATCTTGTCCAGCCAGCCGCCCCAGCCTCTGCACCAGCGCGCTCATATTGGCCGGGCCGCCTTCGCGGAAATAGCCGAGCAACGCGTCCAATTCCTGGCGCGGCAGCGTCGAGGCTTCGATCAGCCTGAGATCCTCGTCGTGGCTTTCACCGGGAAGCAGCGCCAGTTTTATGCCGCGCTCGCGGGCGATCGAAGCCAACTGGTCGCAGCCATAGCGCCACCAATCGTGGCCGCCGAGGATGCGCACCAGGATGATCTTGGCGTGGCGGGCGACGCTGTCGACCCAGAGGTCGACGGACATGGGATGGCGCAGGTCGCGCAGCGCCGCCAGCCGCATCGAGGGCACGCGGCCGGCATCGGCCTTCCACGCCGCCGCCAGCCCGGCAAGATCGCTGTCGGTGAAGGACAGGGCCACGATATCCGCCGGCGTCTGCCGCAGATCGACCGGCTCGGCAAGATCGTCGAGCGAGGCGGAGGTCGTGGTGAGGATATGCATCGCGGCTCGTGTCTGAAAATCAGCCGGCGAGTATACGCTCGATTGCCGGGCGGTTCAGCCCCTTGAGGCCGATGACGACCAGGCGCGAACGGCGGTCGTCCTCGGCCGTCCAGGCGCGGTCATAGTAGTGATTGACGCGCGGGCCGACGGCCTGCAGCAGGAGCCGCATCGGCTTGCCGCCGACCTCGACGAAGCCTTTCACACGCAGCACGTTTTCCTGTTCGGCGGCGGCCGCGACGCGCTTTGCCAACTCGTCCGGATTGGCGATCGAGGGGATGTCGACGATGAAGGTATCGAAGTCGTCATGCTCGTGGTCGAAAGCGCCGTCATGATGCGACTTGCGGTTTTCGATATCGTTCTCGACAGCGAGACCGAGGCCGAGCAGCACCGAGGGGTCGACCTTGCCATGCGAGGTCGGCACGATCTTCACGGCGCGGGCGGAATGTTCGTTGATGATGGCGTTGGCGCGGGCCGAACCGGCGGCGTCCATCAGGTCGCTCTTCGACAGGATGATCAGATCCGCGCAAGCGATCTGATCCTCGAACACTTCCTCGACCGGGTCGTCATGGTCGAGGCTCTCATCCCCGGCGCGCTGCGCTTGCAAGGCGTCCATGTCGTTGGCGACGCGGCCTTCGGCCAATGCGGGGCCGTCGACCACGGCGATGACGCCGTCGACCGTCACGCGGCTCTTCACCGTCGGCCACTGGAACGCCTGGACCAGCGGCTTGGGCAGAGCGAGGCCCGAGGTTTCGATCAGGATGTGGTCGACCTTCGGCGTCAGCGACAGGATCTGGTCCAGCGCTGGCACGAAATCGTCTGCCACGGTGCAGCAGATGCAGCCATTGGCCAGTTCGACGATGTTCTCCTCCGGGCAGGTGTCGATGCCGCAGCCCTTCAAAATCTCGCCGTCGATGCCGATGTCGCCGAACTCGTTGACGATGATGGCAATACGCTTGCCGCCGGCGTTTTCCAGGAGATGGCGGACCAGCGTCGTCTTGCCGGCGCCGAGGAAGCCGGTGACGACGGTGCAGGGGACGCGGGAGAGATTGCCGGTCGAATTTGGGGCGCTCATGATCAATCCTTCAACAGGTCGAGGGGAGGAATGCGGGCCACGAGGCCGCGCTTGAGGGAATCGGGCCGGCCACGCCATGGAATGAGGCCGTCCGTCGAGGTGGCGAAGAGCTTGGCGCCGGTGACAAGGTCGGCGCCGCTGGCCGCGGTCAGGTCGCCGAAGACATAGCTCCAGCAGCCGTCGCGCAGGATGGCGGCGCTCAGCCGGTGCTTGCAATTGCCGAGGCATTCGACCGTGCGGACGCGGATGTCGTCGCCGGCCGCGGCGCGGCGCGTGTCCTCAGCCAGCAGTTCGCCGGCGCGGGGATGCGCGTCCGAGCCGGTCTCGTCGCGACAGGAGGCGCAGACGATGATGGTGACGCCGGCCAAGGCTTCGCCGTCGGCGGACGAATTGTCCGCTGTGCCAGCCGAAAAACTGCCGTTCTGGTCCAAAAAACCGGGCTCCTTGCCCGGAAACCCGCCGGGCGATCGGATTCTTTTGTCGCAGACGGCAGGTCTCCTGGCTCGCGGATCATCGCCTTGGGTGCCGCCTTCCCGGGAATTCCCAGTGGCTTTCGGCCTTGGCTCTTCGCTTACAGTTGCGGGGACAGCCGCGGATTTGAGATTTTTCACCTCGCACCGCATTCCCTCTTAGCCCCTGCCGTTGCGGGCAAGGGACCGTCTGGACGGGATTTAGGCTTTTGCAGGCAGCGGTGTCAACGCGGGCTTACGACACGACGATGTCGGCCAGCGCCGGGCCCAGATCGCCTGCCGGCGTCACGTCCATGCGTTCAAGGCCAAGCCAGCCCTGCATCTGCTTCAATTCCTCGAAGAGCTGCGCGGCGGTATCAGGCGGGGCGCCGGGCTCGGGGTAGGCGGCATGGACGCGCAGGACGCTGGCCGGCCGGTCTGCCTTGAGGTCGACGCGCGCCACGATCTTGTCGCCGAGCAGGAAGGGGAGGACGTAGTAGCCGTATTGGCGCTTTTCAGCCGGCGTGTAGATTTCGATGCGGTAGTGGAAATCGAACAGCCGCTCAGAGCGCGAGCGCTCGAAGACGACCGGGTCGAACGGCGCCAACAGCGCGCGGGCCTCGATTTTCCGGGGCAGGCGCGCGTCCTTGTGAAGGTAGGCCGGCTTGTCCCAGCCTTCGACGCGCACCGGCAGCAACTCGCCCAACTCGACCAGTTCCTCCAGCCGGCCTTTCATATCGGCCGGCGACAGCCGGAAATAGTCGCGCAGGTCGCCCGATGTCGCCACGCCATGGGCGCGGGCCGAGATGCGCAGCAATTCGCGATGCGCGTCCTCGGCCGGGGGCGCCGGCAGATCGAGGATCGCCTGCGGCAGCACCCGCTCTGGCAAATCGTAGAAGCGCTCGAAGCCGCGGCGGTGCGCCGTGGTGATGCGCCCGGCCCAGAACAGCCATTCGAAGGCGTGCTTGGCATGGCTCCAGCCCCACCAGCCGCCCGAACCTTTCTGGCCTTCGAGCGCCGACGCGGCGATCGGGCCGAGCTCGACGACCGCGCGGTAAATGTCTTCTATATAGGCGGCGTGTTCGCGACCCCATTTGGCCAGCCCCAGATACATTTCATCGCCTTGCTCGGCGCGCTGCATGCGCCAGCGCATCAGCGGGTAGGTCTCGACCGGCAGGAACGAAGCCTCATGCGCCCAGTATTCGAAGACAGTGCGCTTGCGAGTCACGGCGGCATTGTCGAGCAAAGCGAACGGGTAGGGACCCAGGCGCGAATAGAGCGGCATGTAATGAGCACGCACCACCGCGCTGACGGAATCGATCTGCAGCAGGCCGGTACGGGAAAGCACACGGGCGAAATGGCGGCGGTCGGGTGTGCCATTTGGGCGCGGATCGAGGAACCCTTGAGCGGCGAGTGCAATGCGGCGGGCGGCGGCGAGCGAGATTTTTTCCTTCATGCAGGCATCACTCTGAGGGGCTTCGGCTGTGGGTCGGGTCTTTGTCTGGGCAGGTTCTTGTCGCAAAATCGGGTCCGCTTTTGCGGAACCTGCATGGTGATTCCAACCCATGCTAGCAGGGTTTTGGCGGCAACCATGTCAGGAGAGAAAAGTGGAGTAAAAGACGAAGGAAATCAAACAGGAGCGGATCGGACCAGTTTCTCCGGATATGCCGTCCAGGTCGGCGTTTTGAACAAGGTTTGACTTGCTTCGCTGGAAGTGCTGCGCTAACCCTCGCCGCGTTGCAGCATAGGCCCCTTAAAACGGTTCAGCGGTTAAACTGTCACGCTTCCGCATTAAGGTCCGGTGCTGTAATCAAAGTGGATTGGCGCCAACGGAAAACCGCTGCATGAACGCACTTCTCAGTTCGTACCTGCCCATCGTCCTGTTCATAGGCGTGGCACTGGTCGTCGGCCTGGCGCTGCTGGCCGCCCCGTTCCTGGTGGCCTACCGCAATCCCGATCCCGAAAAGCTTTCCGCCTACGAGTGCGGTTTCAACTCGTTCGACGACGCCCGCATGAAATTCGACATCCGTTTCTACCTGGTGTCGATCCTGTTCATCATCTTCGACCTGGAGGTGGCCTTCCTGTTTCCCTGGGCCGTGTCCTTCTCGAAGATCGGCATGCTCGGCTTCTGGTCGATGATGGTGTTTTTGGCGGTGCTGACCATCGGCTTTGCCTATGAATGGAAAAAAGGAGCGCTGGAATGGGATTGAACGACAGTTCAGGCACCCTCGTCGCGCCGAAGCCGAAGGGCATCATCGATCCCAACACCGGCAGGCCGGTGGGGGAGGACGATCCCTTCTTCCTCGAAATCAACAATGAGCTTGCCGACAAAGGCTTTCTGGTCACCTCGACCGAGGCGCTGATCACCTGGGCGCGCAGCGGCTCGCTGATGTTCATGACCTTTGGTCTGGCGTGCTGCGCGGTCGAGATGATCCACACCTCGATGCCGCGCTACGACTCGGAGCGGTTCGGCGTCGCGCCGCGCGCGTCTCCGCGCCAGTCCGACATCATGATCGTCGCCGGCACGCTGACCAACAAGATGGCGCCGGCGCTGCGCAAGGTCTACGACCAGATGCCGGAGCCTCGCTACGTCATCTCGATGGGCTCCTGCGCCAATGGCGGCGGCTACTACCACTATTCCTATTCGGTGGTGCGCGGCTGCGACCGCGTCGTGCCGGTCGATATCTATGTGCCCGGCTGCCCGCCGAGCGCCGAAGCTTTGCTCTACGGCATTCTTCTGCTGCAGAAGAAGATCCGCCGCACCGGCACGATCGAACGGTAAATCCATGGCCGCATCCCTGAGTGAACTGTCGACCTATCTCGGCGAAAAGCTGATCGGCCGCGTCAATGACGCGGTGATCGCCTATGGCGAGCTCACCATCCATGTCGAACCGCGCGACCTGGTCGAGGTGGTGACCTTCCTGCGCGACGATGCGCGCTGCCAGTTCATCTCGATCATTGATGTCTGTGGGGCCGATTATCCGTCGCGGGCCAAGCGCTTCGACGTCGTCTACCACCTGCTGTCGCCGAAGCAGAATGTGCGCATCCGCGTCAAGGTGCAGGCCGACGAGGAGACGATGGTGCCGTCGATCACCAGCGTCTATCCCGGCGCCGACTGGTTCGAGCGCGAGACCTACGATCTCTATGGCGTGCTGTTCTCGGGCCATCCCGACCTGCGGCGCCTGTTGACCGACTACGGTTTCGAAGGCCATCCGCTGCGCAAGGATTTCCCGCTGACCGGCTTTGTCGAGGTGCGTTACGACGACGAAGCCAAGCGCGTCATCTACGAGCCCGTGGAATTGAAGCAGGAATTCCGCAATTTCGATTTTCTTTCCCCTTGGGAAGGCACGGATTACGTGCTGCCCGGGGACGAAAAAGCCAAGACGAATTGAGGCGCCACAATGGCTGAGACCTCCGTCCGCAATTTCAACATCAACTTCGGTCCGCAACATCCTGCGGCGCACGGCGTTTTGCGCCTCGTGCTGGAGCTGGACGGCGAAGTCGTCGATCGCGTCGATCCGCATATCGGGCTCTTGCATCGCGGCACGGAAAAGCTGATCGAGGCCAAGACCTATCTGCAGGCGGTGCCTTATCTCGACCGGCTCGATTATTGCGCGCCGATGAACCAGGAACATGCCTTCGCTCTTGCCGCCGAGCGCCTGCTCGGCATCGAGGTGCCGAGGCGCGGCCAGCTGATCCGCGTGCTTTATTGCGAAATCGGCCGCATCATGTCGCACATCCTCAATGTGACGACGCAGGCGATGGATGTCGGCGCGCTGACGCCGCCGCTGTGGGGCTTCGTCGAACGCGAAAAGCTGATGGTGTTTTATGAGCGCGCCTCCGGCTCGCGCATGCATGCCGCCTATTTCCGCCCCGGCGGCGTCCACCAGGACCTGCCGCGCCAACTGGTCGAGGACATCGGCAAATGGATCGACCCGTTCCTGAAGTCGATCGATGATCTCGACAAGCTGCTGACCGGCAACCGCATCTTCAAGCAGCGCAATGTCGATATCGGCATTGTGTCGCTGGCCGATGCCTGGGCCTGGGGCTTTTCGGGCGTCATGGTGCGCGGCTCGGGTGCGCCCTGGGACCTGCGCAAGTCGCAACCCTATGAATGCTATTCGGAAATGGATTTCGACATTCCGATCGGTAAGAACGGCGACTGCTACGACCGTTATCTCGTGCGCATGGAAGAGATGCGGCAGTCTGCGCGGATCATGCGCCAGTGCGTCGATCTCCTGCTCGGCAAGGAAAGCACTGGCCCGGTGTCGAACCTTGACGGCAAGGTGGTGCCGCCGAAGCGCCAGGCGATGAAGCGCTCGATGGAAGCGCTGATTCATCACTTCAAGCTCTACACCGAGGGCTATCGCGTGCCGGCCGGCGAGGTCTACGCGGCCGTCGAGGCGCCCAAGGGCGAGTTCGGCGTCTATCTCGTCTCCGACGGCTCGAACAAGCCATACCGCTGCAAGCTGCGCGCACCCGGTTTCGCGCATCTGCAAGCCATGGACTTCCTCTGCCGCGGCCACATGCTGGCCGACGTCACCGCCGTTCTCGGCTCCCTCGACATCGTGTTTGGTGAGGTCGATCGCTAAATGTCAGTCCGCCGTCTCGCAGAAGCCAGCGTCCAGCCAGCATCCTTCGCCTTCAACCGGGCGAACGCGGCAGCGGCGAAGCAATGGATCAAGAAGTACCCGAAGGGTCGCGAGCAGTCGGCGATCATTCCGCTGCTGATGATAGCGCAGGAGCAGGAAGGCTGGGTCACCAAGGCGGCGATCGAGACGATTTCGGACATGCTCGGCATGCCGCGCATCCGCGGTCTCGAAGTCGCGACCTTCTACACACAGTATCAGCTGAACCCGGTTGGTACCCGCGCGCATATCCAGGTCTGCGGCACCACGCCCTGCATGCTGCGCGGTTCGGAAGCGCTGATGGATGTCTGCCGCTCGAAAATCCACCACGACCAGTTCCACACCAACGACAAGGGCACCCTGTCGTGGGAAGAGGTCGAATGCCTTGGCGCCTGCGTCAACGCACCGATGGTCATGGTCTTCAAGGACACGTTCGAGGATCTGACGCCGGAACGGCTGGCCGAAATCATCGATCTCTATGACGCCGGCAAGGGCGCCTCAGTGGCGCCTGGACCGCAGAATGGTCGCACCGGCTCGGAGCCGGCCTCCGGCCTGACGACGCTGAAGAGCGAAAAGGCGATCCTCAAGTCGACACGTGACAAGGAAGCCAAGGCGGCGACCAAGGCCGCCCAGAATGCGGCGCCGACCGCTACCGCCGCTCCTGCTGCGCAGGCACCCGCAGCCGCCGCTGTCGCACCGTCCAATGCCAGCAAGCCGAAGACCGACGCGCCCGAAACCAGCCCGGCGTTGAAGACGCCTTCGGCGACCAAGGTGGCACCGGCGGCGGAGAAGGCGGCAAGTGTTTCGGCGCCGCTGCATTCGGCCGCCAACGCCAACACGGCAGCGCCGGAAGTCGAGAAGGTCGCCAAGCAGCGCAATGGGCCGACGGCCAAGGCCGAACCGGCCGCTGCCTTCAAGGCGCCGGAAACCAAGGCGCCGGCCGCAAAACAGGCGAAGCCGTCGCTGGACGACAAGAACCGTCCGGCAGGCATCGACAGGCCGGCCGCGGTCGACGATCTCAAGCTGATCTCCGGCGTCGGCCCGAAGATCGAGGGCATCCTGCATACGCTGGGCATCTTCACCTTCGCGCAGGTCGCGGCGTGGAAGAAGGCCGAGCGCGAGTGGGTGGACGGCTACCTCTCTTTCCAAGGCCGTATCGAGCGCGACGACTGGGTCAAGCAGGCCAAGGCGCTCGCCAAGGGCGGTGTCGCCGAATACATCCGCGTCTTCGGCAAGAAGCCGGTCTGAGGGACGAAAAATGCTCCAGGACAAAGACCGCATCTTCACCAACATCTACGGCCTCTTCGACAAGTCGCTGGCCGGCGCGATGGCGCGCGGCGCTTGGGACAACACGCCCGGCATCGTTGCCAAGGGACGCGACTGGATCGTCAACGAGATGAAGGCGTCGGGCCTGCGCGGCCGTGGCGGCGCCGGCTTCCCGACCGGTCTCAAATGGTCGTTCATGCCCAAGCAGAGCGACGGCCGCCCGAGCTACCTCGTCATCAATGCCGACGAGTCCGAACCCGGCACCTGCAAGGACCGCGACATCCTGCGCAATGACCCGCACACGCTGGTCGAGGGCGCGCTGCTCGCCGGCTTCGCCATGGGCGCGGTCGCCGCCTACATCTATGTGCGCGGCGAGTTCATCCGCGAGCGCGAGGCGCTGCAGCGTGCCATCGACGAGGCCTATGAGGCCAAGCTGATCGGCAAGAACAACACATCCGGCTACGACTTCGACGTCTACATGCATCATGGCGCCGGCGCCTATATCTGCGGCGAGGAAACCGCGCTGCTGGAAAGCCTCGAAGGCAAGAAGGGCCAGCCCAGGCTGAAGCCGCCATTCCCGGCCAATGTCGGCCTCTATGGCTGTCCGACCACTGTCAACAATGTCGAATCGATCGCGGTGGCGCCGACCATCCTGCGCCGGGGCGCGGCCTGGTTCTCGTCCTTCGGCCGGCCAAACAATGTCGGCACGAAGCTGTTCTGCATCTCCGGCCACGTCAACAATCCGTGCACCGTCGAAGAGGCGATGTCGATCCCGTTCCGCGAGCTGATCGAGACGCATTGCGGTGGCATTCGCGGCGGCTGGGACAATCTCCTGGCGGTCATTCCCGGCGGCGCCTCGGTGCCGCTGGTGCCGGCCGAGCAGATCATCGACACGCCGATGGATTTCGATGCGCTGCGCGACCTCAAATCCGGCCTCGGCACGGCCGCCGTCATCGTCATGGACAAGTCGACCGACGTGGTGAAGGCGATCGCGAGGCTGTCCTACTTCTACAAGCACGAGAGCTGCGGCCAGTGCACGCCGTGCCGCGAAGGCACCGGCTGGATGTGGCGAGTGATGGAGCGGCTGGTGCGAGGCGAGGCGCAGAAGCGCGAGATCGACATGCTGCTCGACGTCACCAAGCAGGTCGAGGGGCACACGATCTGCGCGCTGGGCGACGCGGCCGCGTGGCCGATCCAGGGCCTGATGCGGCATTTCCGCGGCGAGGTGGAGCGGCGCATCGACGAGTTTTCGCGCAACGCGCACCGGGCCGAGCCGGTGATGGTGGCAGCGGAATAGAGTTTGTGACCGCGGGCGAGAGCCCGAAGCGAGAATAACGGGGCGGGCGAACGAAGAAACGACCAGGAGAATTCTATGGCGCCGTATTCGACACCCAACCCATTGATGCCCAATTTGGACCAGCTCGAGAAGATGAACCAGGACCTGACCAGGATGATGCCGAAGGAGATGGCCAGCGCCGTCAACCTTTTCGTGCACCCTGTCGCGGGTGCGGCGGCGATGTCGGCGCTCGGCATCGGGCTCGCCAACCACGCGTTCGGCGTCTGGATGGGCGCGCTGTCGGGAGCCGCCGAGGCATCACAGCGCCTCATGCAGCCGCTGATCGAGGATTTCGAGGCACGCATCGAACAGTTCGAGGACGCGAACTCGTCGTCCATCAAGGCGCGGGCGACGGCGAAGACGCTGATTGCCGAGGCGCAGTCCTTCGCGCAGGAGGTCACCGACATCGCCGCCAAGGAAGCCGCCACCACGGCGCCAGCGGTGAATGCCGCTCCGGCAACCGGCGAGGCCGCGGATGTGCTGCTGCCTGAAGATTTCAGGCAGCCCAAGACCATGGACAGGCCTGCGAAACCCTCCAACCTCAAGGCGATATCGGGCATCGGCCCGAAGCTGGAGAAGGTGCTGAACGGGCTTGGCATCTGGACATATGCCCAGATCGCCGCCTGGTCGCCGCAAGAGATCGCCTGGGTCGACGACTATCTGTCGTTCAACGGCCGCATCGGCCGCGACGACTGGACCGCCCAGGCGGCGGCGCTGGCCGCGAAGAAGTGAATGAAATGTCGGGCGCGTCTGCCGCGCCCGGAAAATGAGATTGCGGGAAATCCGCAGGGGTTTGAAGCGAATGGCAAAGCTCAAGGTCGACGGGAAAGAGATCACTGTACCCGACCACTACACGCTGCTGCAGGCGGCGGAAGACGCGGGCGCGGAAGTGCCGCGCTTCTGCTTCCACGAGCGGCTGTCGATCGCCGGCAATTGCCGCATGTGCCTTATCGAGGTGAAGGGCGGGCCGCCCAAGCCGCAGGCCTCCTGCGCCATGGGCGTGCGCGACCTGCGCCCGGGCCCCAATGGCGAGCCGCCGGAAATCTTCACCAACACGCCGATGGTCAAGAAGGCCCGGGAAGGCGTGATGGAATTCTTGCTGATCAACCATCCGCTGGACTGCCCGATCTGCGACCAGGGCGGCGAGTGCGACCTGCAGGACCAGGCGATGGCATTCGGCGTCGATTCCTCGCGCTATCACGAGAACAAGCGCGCGGTCGAAGACAAGTATATCGGCCCGCTGGTCAAGACGGTGATGAACCGCTGCATCCATTGCACGCGCTGCGTCCGCTTCACCACCGAGGTTGCCGGCATTTCCGAGCTCGGCCTGATCGGTCGCGGCGAGGACGCCGAAATCACCACCTATCTCGAACAGGCGATGACCTCGGAGCTGCAGGGCAATGTCATCGATCTCTGCCCGGTCGGCGCTTTGACTTCCAAGCCCTTCGCTTTCCAGGCGCGGCCGTGGGAGCTGACCAAAACCGAATCCATCGATGTGATGGATGCGGTCGGCTCGGCGATCCGCATCGATAGCCGTGGCCGCGAAGTGATGCGCATCCTGCCGCGTGTCAACGAACAGGTGAACGAGGAGTGGATTTCCGACAAGACCCGCTTCATCTGGGACGGACTGCGCACGCAGCGCCTCGACCGCCCTTATGTGCGCAAGGACGGCAAGCTGGTTCCGGCAAGCTGGGCAGACGCGTTCGCGGCGATCAAGGATGCGGTATCGAAGACGACGCCAGAGAAGATCGGTGCCATTGCAGGCGATCTCGCGGCGGTCGAAGAGATTTACGCCCTGAAGCTCTTGATGGCTTCGCTCAGCTCGAACAACATCGACTGCCGCCAGGATGGCGCCGCGCTCGACCCGTCGCTCGGACGCGCCAGCTATATCTTCAACCCGACCATCGAGGGCATCGAGCAGGCCGACGCGGTGCTGATCATCGGCGCCAATCCGCGCTTCGAAGCCTCCGTGCTCAATGCCCGCATCCGCAAGCGCTGGCGGGTCGGCAACCTGCCGGTCGGCGTCATCGGCGATGTCGGCGACACGCGCTATGATTACGAATTGCTGGGTGCCGGTCCGGATTCGCTCAAGGATCTGGCCGACGGCAATGGCAAGTTCTTCCAGACGCTGAAGAAGGCGACGCATCCGCTGATCATCGTGGGCCAGGGTGCACTGGCGCGCGCCGACGGCGCGGCCGTGCTCGGCCAGGCGGCCAAGCTCGCCACGGCGGTCAACGCCGCTCGCGCGGACTGGAACGGCTTTGCCGTGCTGCACAATGCGGCAGCCAGAGTCGGCGGCCTCGATCTCGGCTTCGTGCCGGGCGAGGGCGGCAAGGATGTCGCCGGCATGCTGGGCGAAACGGACGTGCTGTTCCTGCTCGGTGCCGACGAGATCGACATGGGCAGGACCGGCGGCGCCTTCGTCGTCTATATCGGTACGCATGGTGACGCCGGCGCCCACCGCGCCAATGTCATCCTGCCGGCTGCGGCTTACACCGAAAAGTCGGCCACCTACGTCAACACCGAAGGGCGCGTGCAGCAGACCAACCGCGCCGGCTTCGCGCCGGGCGATGCACGCGAGGACTGGGCGATCCTGCGGGCGCTGTCCGACGTTCTGGGCAAGAAACTGCCGTTCGATTCACTGCCGCAACTGCGCGCGAAGCTCTACGGCGAATACCCGCATCTGGCTCGCATCGACCAGGTCGCGGCCGGCAATGCCGAGGACGTCGCCGGCGTGGCGAAGCTCGGCGGGCGGCTGAACAAGGGCACCTTCACGTCGCCGGTCAAGGATTTCTACCTGACCAACCCGATCGCGCGGGCATCGGCCGTGATGGCGGAATGCTCGGCACTGGCCAAGAGCGGCTTCAAGCAGGCGGCGGAATAAGCATGGACACCTTCTTCTCCTTCTACGTGCTGCCGGCGCTGCTGATCCTCTTGAAGTCAGTCGTGCTGATCGTGGTGCTGCTGGTCTTCGTCGCGTATATCCTCTACGCCGACCGCAAGATCTGGGCGGCGGTGCAGTTGCGCCGTGGCCCGAACGTGGTCGGCCCCTGGGGCACGCTGCAGGCTTTCGCCGATCTGTTGAAATTTGTCTTCAAGGAACCGATCATCCCGTCAGGCGCCAACAAGGGCGTGTTCCTTTTGGCGCCGCTGGTGTCGGCTGTGCTGGCGATCTCGGCCTGGGCGGTCATTCCGGTCAACCAGGGCTGGGCGATCGCCAACGTCAATGTCGGCATCCTCTATGTCTTCGCCATCTCCTCGCTCGAGGTCTATGGCGTGATCATGGGTGGCTGGGCGTCCAACTCGAAATATCCGTTCCTCGGCGCGCTGCGCTCGGCCGCGCAGATGGTGTCCTACGAAGTCTCGATCGGCTTCGTCATCGTCACCGTGCTGCTGACGGCCGGCTCGCTCAACCTCAGCGATATCGTGCTGTCGCAGCAGGGTGGGCTTGGCACGCGGCTTGGCCTGCCCAACACCTTCCTCGACTGGAACTGGCTGGCCCTGTTCCCGATGTTCATCATCTTCTTCATCTCGGCACTGGCCGAGACGAACCGGCCGCCCTTCGACCTGGTCGAAGCCGAATCGGAGCTGGTCGCCGGCCACATGGTGGAATATTCGTCGACGCCGTTCCTGCTGTTCTTCCTCGGTGAGTATGTCGCCATCGTGCTGATGTGCGCGCTGGCCACCATCCTGTTCCTCGGTGGCTGGCTGCCGCCCTTCGACTTCGCGCCCTTCACCTGGGTGCCCGGCGTCATCTGGTTCGTGCTGAAGGTCTGTTTCGTGTTCTTCGGCATTTCGATGGTGAAGGCCTTCGTGCCGCGCTACCGCTACGACCAGCTGATGCGGCTGGGCTGGAAAGTGTTCCTGCCGATCTCGCTGTTCATGGTGGTCGCCACCGCAGCCTTCCTCAAGATCACGGGGTTTGCGTGATGTCCGCTCTTTCCCAGGCCGCAAAATCGCTGCTGCTGCAGGATTTCGTCAGCGCCTTCTTCCTGTCGATGCGCCAGTTCTTCGCGCCGAAGGAGACGATCAACTATCCGCACGAGAAGGGGCCGACCAGTCCGCGCTTCCGTGGCGAGCACGCACTGCGCCGCTATCCCAACGGCGAGGAACGCTGCATCGCCTGCAAACTGTGCGAGGCGATCTGCCCGGCGCAGGCGATCACCATCGAGGCCGGCCCGCGCCGCAATGACGGCACGCGCCGGACGGTGCGTTACGACATCGACATGGTGAAGTGCATCTATTGCGGCTTCTGCCAGGAAGCCTGCCCGGTCGATGCCATCGTCGAGGGGCCGAATTTCGAGTTCGCGACGGAGACGCGCGAGGAACTCTACTACGACAAGGACAAGCTGTTGGCGAATGGCGACCGGTGGGAGCGCGAACTGGCGCGCAACATCTCGCTGGACTCGCCCTACCGCTGATATTTGACGCATGGACGGGGCGAGGGGCCTCGTCCAGAGGATGATCCCGAAAAGTTGCAGACTTTTCGGACCAGATCCTCCTCCGGATGAAAAGAGTGTCGCATGTTTCTTTCGATCGGGTCTTTCAACCCGATCGAAACATGCGATAGGAACACGCAACTTGCCGACCGGAGGCGGTCGCAAACAATCGAACCCGGCGCGAGCGCCATGTTCGAACAGGAACCCGGGGGAACCCCAATGCTGAGTGGACTAGAGGCGGCCTTTTTCTACCTCTTCGCCTTTGTCGCCGTGGCGTCGGCGTTCATGGTCATTTCGTCGCGCAACCCCGTGCATTCGGTGCTGTTCCTGATCCTGACCTTCTTCAACGCCGCCGGCCTGTTCATGCTGACCGGCGCCGAATTCCTGGCGATGATCCTGCTTGTCGTCTATGTCGGCGCGGTCATGGTGCTGTTCCTGTTCGTCGTCATGATGCTCGACGTCGATTTCGCCGAACTGAAGAGCGGCGCGCTGCAATATGCGCCGATCGGCGCCTTCGTCGGGCTGATCCTGGCGGCGGAACTGATCGTGGTGCTGGGCGGCTACACCTTCGTACCGCAGCTCGCCTCGACGATCTCCAAACCCATTCCGGATCTCGCCACGCGCTCGAACACGGCCGCACTCGGCGACATCCTCTACACCGACTACCTCTACTACTTCCAGATTTCGGGCCTCATCCTGCTGGTCGCCATGATCGGCGCCATCGTGCTGACGCTGCGCCACAAGGAAGGGGTCAAGCGGCAGTCGATCGCAGCCCAGGTCGGCCGCACGCCGGCCACCGGCATGGAAATCCGCAAGGTCAAGTCGGGCGAAGGAGTCTGAGATGGTCGTCGGCATCGCACATTATCTGACCGTATCGGCGATCCTGTTCACGCTCGGCGTGTTCGGTATCTTCCTGAACCGCAAGAACGTCATCGTCATCCTGATGTCGGTCGAGCTGATCCTGCTTGCGGTCAACATCAACTTTGTCGCCTTCTCGGCGGCGCTCGGCGATCTGGTCGGCCAGGTGTTCGCACTGTTCGTGCTGACGGTCGCGGCGGCCGAGGCGGCAATCGGACTTGCCATTCTCGTCGTCTTCTTCCGCAACCGCGGCTCGATCGCGGTCGAAGACGTGAACATGATGAAGGGTTGACGGAACCACCATGTATCAGGCCATCGTCTTCCTTCCACTGCTCGGCTTCCTGATCGTCGGCCTGTTCGGCACGTCGCTCGGCGCCAAGGCGTCCGAATACATCACCTCCGGCTTCCTGGTGATTTCGGCTGTTCTGTCGTGGGTTGCCTTCTTCAGCGTCGGCTTCGGCCATGGCGAGGTGTTCGTCGTGCCGGTGCTGCACTGGATCCAGTCCGGCGGGCTGGACGTATCCTGGGCGCTTCGCATCGATACGCTGACGGTGGTGATGCTGGTGGTGGTCAACACCGTGTCGGCGCTGGTCCACATCTATTCGATCGGCTACATGCACCACGATCCGAACCGGCCGCGCTTCTTCGCCTATCTGTCGCTGTTCACCTTCGCCATGCTGATGCTGGTGACGGCCGACAATCTGGTGCAGATGTTCTTCGGCTGGGAAGGGGTGGGCCTTGCCTCCTACCTGCTGATCGGCTTCTGGTACAAGAAGCCGTCGGCCAATGCCGCGGCCATCAAGGCCTTCGTCGTCAACCGCGTCGGCGATTTTGGCTTCGCGCTCGGCATCTTCGGCGTTTTCGTCCTTTTTGGTTCGGTCAATCTCGGCACCATCTTCGCCAACGCAGCAACGTTCATTCCGGCTGAAGGCGCCCCGCAAGGTGCGGCTGTGCTGACCTTCCTCGGCCATGCGCTGGACAAGCAGTCGGCGATGACCGTCGTCTGCCTGCTCCTGTTCATGGGCGCCATGGGCAAGTCGGCGCAGGTGCCGCTGCACACCTGGCTGCCGGACGCCATGGAAGGCCCGACGCCGGTCTCCGCGCTCATCCACGCCGCCACCATGGTGACGGCGGGCGTGTTCATGCTGGCGCGGCTGTCGCCGCTGTTCGAGCTGTCGCATTCGGCGCTGACGGTGGTGACCTTCATCGGTGCCTTCACCGCCTTCTTCGCGGCGACCGTCGGCCTGGTCCAGAACGACATCAAGCGGGTCATCGCCTATTCGACCTGCTCGCAGCTCGGCTACATGTTCGTGGCGCTCGGCGTCGGGGCCTATGGCGCGGCGATCTTCCACCTGTTCACGCATGCCTTCTTCAAGGCGCTGCTGTTCCTCGGTTCGGGCTCGGTCATCCACGCCGTCTCCGACGAGCAGGACATGCGCAAGATGGGCGGCCTGCGGTCACTGATCCCGACAACCTACTGGATGATGGTGATCGGCACGCTGGCGCTGACCGGCGTCGGCATTCCGGTGACCGTCATCGGCACCGCCGGCTTCTTCTCCAAGGACGCCATCATCGAGAGCGCCTTTGCCGGACATAACTCGGTCGCCGGCTTTGCCTTCGTGCTGCTGGTCATCGCCGCCTGCTTCACCTCCTTCTACTCCTGGCGGCTGATCTTCATGACCTTCCACGGCAAGCCGCGGGCGAGCCATGAGGTGATGCACCATGTCCATGAATCGCCGCCGGTGATGCTGGTGCCGCTGTTCATCCTGGCCGCCGGCGCGCTGTTCGCCGGCATCATCTTCCACAATTCCTTTATCGGCGAAGGCTATGCCGAGTTCTGGAAGGCGTCGCTGTTCACGCTGCCGGACAACCACATCCTGCACGAGATCCATGAACTGCCGTTGTGGGTCGAGCTGTCGCCCTTCATCGCCATGCTGATCGGCTTCGCGCTGGCCTGGAAGTTCTATATCCGCTCGCCGGAAATGCCCGTGAACCTTGCCAAGCAGAATCGCGGGCTCTACGCCTTCCTGCTCAACAAGTGGTATTTTGACGAGCTCTACGACTTCCTGTTCGTGCGGCCGGCCAAGCGCCTCGGCCATTTCCTGTGGAAGACCGGTGACGGCACCATCATCGATGGGCTCGGGCCGGATGGCATTTCGGCGCGCGTCGTCGATGTCACCAACCGCGTCGTCAAGCTGCAGACCGGCTACCTCTACCATTATGCCTTCGCCATGCTGATCGGCGTTGCCGCACTCGTCACCTGGATGATGCTCTGATGACCGCCTGGCCAATCCTCTCGCTGGTCACCTTCCTGCCGCTGGTTGGTGTGCTGTTGATCCTGTTCATCAACGATGACAGCGAAAACGCACGCCGCAACATCCGCGCCATTGCGCTGTTGACCACGACGTTCACGTTCATCATCTCGCTGTTCATCTGGACCGGCTTCGACAATGCGCAGGCGGGCTTCCAGTTCGTCGAAAAGGTCGCGTGGCTCGACTCCGGCATCTCCTACCACATGGGCGTCGACGGCATTTCCATGCTTTTCGTCATCCTGACGACCTTCCTGATGCCGCTCTGCATCCTGGCGTCGTGGGAATCGATCGAGAAGCGCGTCAAGGCCTACATGATCGCCTTCCTGTTGCTCGAGACGCTGATGATCGGCGTGTTCTGCGCGCTCGACATCGTGCTGTTCTACGTCTTCTTCGAAGCCGGCCTGATCCCGATGTTCATCATCATCGGCGTCTGGGGCGGCAAGCGTCGCGTCTACGCCTCGTTCAAGTTCTTCCTCTACACGCTCGCCGGCTCGGTGCTGATGCTGCTCGCCATCATGGCGATGTTCTATCAGTCCGGCACCACCGACATCCCGACGCTGTTGACCCACAACTTCCCGGCCAACATGCAGACCTGGCTATTTCTAGCCTTCTTCGCCTCCTTCGCGGTGAAGATGCCGATGTGGCCGGTGCACACCTGGCTGCCGGATGCACACGTCGAGGCGCCAACGGCCGGTTCGGTCATCCTGGCCGGCATCCTCCTGAAGATGGGTGGATACGGCTTCCTGCGCTTCTCCCTGCCGATGTTCCCGCTGGCGTCCGAAATGTTCGCGCCGCTGGTCTTCACGCTCTCGGTCGTCGCCATCATCTACACCTCGCTGGTGGCGCTGATGCAGGAGGACATGAAGAAGCTGATCGCCTATTCGTCGGTCGCCCATATGGGCTTCGTCACCATGGGCATCTTCGCCATGAACCAGGAGGGCGTGCAGGGCGCGATCTTCCAGATGCTCAGCCACGGCCTCGTCTCGGGCGCGCTGTTCCTGTGCGTCGGCGTCATCTATGACCGCATGCACACGCGTGAGATCGATGCCTATGGCGGCCTGGTCAACAACATGCCGAAATACGCCACCGTGTTCCTGATCTTCACCATGGCCAATGTCGGCCTGCCAGGCACCTCAGGCTTCATCGGCGAGTTCCTGACCATGCTCGGCGTGTTCCGGGTCAACACCTGGGTGGCGTTCTTCGCCGCCACCGGCGTCATCCTGTCGGCGGCATACGCGCTCTGGCTCTACCGCCGGGTGATCTTCGGCGCGCTGACCAAGGACAGCCTGAAGGGGTTGCTCGACCTGTCGGCGCGCGAGAAGGTGATCATCTACCCGCTGGTCGTGCTGGTCATCTTCTTCGGCGTCTATCCCGCTCCCGTCTTCGATGCGACGGCCCAATCGGTCAAGTCGCTCGTCACCAATGTCACCGCATCCATCGGCGCCGCGCAGACCGCGGCGGCGAACTGACCAGAGGTTTTGCGAACCATGACGCCGGACCTTCTCTCCAGCCTGTCGCTCTCGACGCCCGAGCTGATCCTTGCCATCGGCGCGCTCGCGCTGTTGATGGTCGGCGCCTATTCGCGCGCCAACACCGCCAATACGGTGACCGGCCTTGCCGTCGCCGTGCTGGTGGTCGCCGGCGCTTGGCTGATCTTTCACACCGGGCAGGGCAGCGCCTATGGCAATGCCTTCATCCAGGATCCCTTCGCCCGCTTCATGAAGGTGCTGGCGCTGGTCGGTTCGGCGGTGACGCTGGTCATGTCGATGCGCTTTGCCAAGGCGGAGCATTTCGACAAGTTCGAATATCCGGTGCTGATCCTGCTGTGCACGCTCGGCATGATGCTGATGATCTCGGCCAATGGCATGATCGGGCTCTATCTCGGCCTCGAACTGCAGTCGCTGGCGATCTACGTGCTGGCGGCGATCAATCGCGACAATCTGCGTTCGACCGAGGCGGGCCTGAAGTACTTCGTCCTCGGCGCGCTGTCGTCGGGCATGCTGCTCTACGGCATCAGCCTGGTCTATGGTTATACCGGCAATACCGGCTTCCAGGAGATCGCCACGGCACTTGGCAGCGGCGAACGCCAACTCGGCCTCGTCTTCGGTCTCGTCTTCGTGCTGGCCGGCCTTGCCTTCAAGATCTCGGCGGTGCCGTTCCATATGTGGACGCCCGATGTCTATGAAGGTGCGCCGACGCCGGTGACGGCCTTCCTCGCCGCAGCCCCCAAGATGGCTGCAATGGCACTGATCGTGCGCGTCACCATGGGCGCGTTCAAGCCGATCGCCGCCGACTGGCAGCAGATCATCGTCTTCATCTCGATCGCCTCGATGGCGCTCGGCGCGTTCGCCGCGATCGGCCAGACCAACATCAAGCGCCTGATGGCCTATTCCTCGATCGGCCATATGGGTTACGCGCTGGTCGGCCTTGCCGCCAACAGCCAGGCCGGCGTGCGTGGCGTCGCCATCTACATGCTGATCTACCTGGTGATGACGCTCGGCACCTTCGCCTTCATCCTTGCCATGCGGCGCAAGGAAGGCAATGTAGAACAGATCAGCGACCTGGCAGGGCTGTCCTCGACCAACCCGATCATGGCGACGATCCTGACCATCCTGATGTTCTCGCTGGCCGGCATTCCGCCGCTCGCTGGCTTCTGGGGGAAGTGGTACGTCTTCCTCGCGGCCATCAACGCCAACCTCTACGCGCTGGCGATCATCGGTGTTCTGGCCTCGGTGGTGGGCGCTTACTACTATCTGCGCATCATCAAGATCATGTGGTTCGACGAACCGGTCGGCGGCTTCGTGCCGATGGCCAGTGAACTGCGCCTCGTGCTCGGCGTCTCCGGCGCCTTCGTGCTGTTCTATGTGCTGATCGGCGGGCCGATCGGTACCTATGCCGAAGCCGCCGCCAAGACATTTTTCTGACGGGATGGCATTTCGGCTGGCCCCAACCTCGGCGTCGGAAGGGTTCCGGCTCGAGGCCCATGACAGTATCGGCTCCACCAACACGGTGGCGCTGGATCACGCAAGGGCAGGCGATCCGGGCAAATTATGGGTTGTTTCCAAGAAGCAGGAAAGCGGGCGTGGCCGGCGCGGCCGCGCCTGGGTGTCGCCCGAAGGCAATCTGGCGGCGACCTTGCTTGTCGTCACCGGCGGTGAACTTCGTCTTGCCGCGACGCTGGGTTTTGTCGCCGGCCTGTCGCTTGCCGACGCACTCGATGCCGTGGTGCCGAAGGGTCGCATCGCCATCGGGCTTGATGGCGCAAGCCAGGGACAAAACCGTTTCGAGTTGAAATGGCCGAACGACGTTCTGGCCTCCGGCGCCAAGCTGGCCGGCATCCTGCTGGAGTCGGCGATGCTGGACGGCGGCCGTTTTGCCGTCGCGGTGGGCATCGGCGTCAATGTGGTGGCGCATCCCACGGATTTGCCGTATCCCGCGACATCGCTCCAAGCGCTCGGCGCGACATGCGATGCCGAAACGCTGTTCCTGGCGCTGTCGGATGCCTGGAGCGAGAATGCCCGGCTGTGGGATGAGGGGCGCGGGCTTTCAGCCATCAGGAGACGCTGGCTGGCGCGCGCTGCGGGACTCGGCGGCGAGGTTGCTGTCAGAATTGACGGTAATGTGGTGCGTGGGGTGTTCGAGACCATTGACGAGGATTGCCGTTTCGTGATCCGCGACGATGAAGGGGCGGTTCTGACGATCGCTGCCGGCGATGTGCATTTCGGCGCCGTGGCATCCGCCCGGGTATAGTTTGTCCTTGCGCAATTCCGGACGGAAAATGGTTAGACACTTTTCCTGGAATTGCTTTAACGGCTTGGCCTGAGGGCCAGGAAGGGAAAAATCATGGCGAAAACGGAAAACGCCGAACTCGTCTTCGTGCCGCTCGGCGGCGTCGGCGAGATCGGTATGAACTTCGCCCTCTACGGCTATGGCCCGCCGAGCGCGCGCGAATGGATTGTCATCGATGTCGGTGTCACCTTTCCAGACGCGGCGCATCCGGGCGTCGACCTGATCCTGCCCGACACGCGCTTCATCGAGGAGAACCTCGCCAATCTGCGTGGCATCATCATCACCCACGCGCATGAGGATCATTACGGCGCGCTACTCGACATCTGGCCGAAGCTCAAGGCGCCCGTGTGGATGACGCCGTTCAGCGCCGGGCTGCTGGAAGCCAAGCGCCAGGGCGAGCAGGGGGCAGCCAAGATCCCGTTGACGATCTACCGGGCTGGCGAGAAATTCACTGTCGGCCCGTTCGAGATCGAAGCCATTCCGGTGGCGCACTCCATCCCCGAGCCGATGTCGCTGGCCATCACCACGCCAGCCGGTACGGTCATCCACACCGGCGACTGGAAGATCGATCCGGAGCCGACGATCGGACCCAAGACCGACGAGGCGCGTTTCCGCGCCTATGGCGACAAGGGCGTGCTGGCACTGATCTGCGATTCGACCAATGCGCTGCGCGAAGGCGAATCGCCTTCGGAAGTCGCCGTTGGCGAGGGCCTGAAGGGCGTCATCCAGAGTGCTGTCGGCCGCGTCGCCGTCACCACATTCTCCTCCAATGTCGGGCGCATCGTCTCCATCGCGAGAGCAGCACGCGATGCCGGCCGCCAGTGCCTGGTGTTGGGCCGCTCGCTGAAGCGGGTCATCGATGTCGCCGACGAGCTCGGCTACATGGACGGCTTGCCGGAATTCATCGCCGAGGAGGATTTCGGCTTCATCCCGCGCGAAAACCTCGTCATCATCTGCACCGGCAGCCAGGGCGAGCCGCTTGCCGCACTTGCAAAACTGTCGCGCGACGAGATGAAATCGGTGTCGCTGACGGCAGGCGACACGGTGGTGTTTTCCTCGCGCACCATTCCCGGCAATGAGAAGGCGATTCTCGAGATCAAGAACCGCCTCATCGATCTCGGCATCAAGATCATCGAGGACGGCGACGCGCTGGTGCATGTCTCCGGCCACCCGCGCCGTAGCGAGCTGCGCAAGATGTATGAATGGGTGCGTCCGCAGATCGGCGTTCCCGTGCATGGCGAGGCGGCGCATCTGGTGGCGCAGGGATCGCTGATGTCGACATCCGGCATCGGCCAGGTGGCGCAGGTGCGCGACGGCGACATGCTGAGGCTCGCGCCCGGTCCTGCCACCATTATCGACCAGGTGCCGTTCGGCCGCATCTACAAGGACGGCAGGCTGATCGGCACCGACCAGGCGATGGGCATTCGTGACCGGCGCAAATTGTCCTTTGCCGGCCATGTCGCGGTCAATGTCGTGCTGGACGACAAATATGAGTTGGCCGGTGACCCCGACCTGGTCGCCATTGGCGTCGCCGAGGCGGATGCCAGCGGCGAGACGCTCGAAGACCTGATGATCGATGCGGCGGTCGGCGCGGTCGACTCGATTCCCCGTCAGCGCCGGAAAGACCTGGACCTTGTGCAGGAGGCCGTGCGGCGGGCGGTGCGCGGTGCGGCCAACGAGGCTTGGGGCAAGAAGCCGCTGGTGACGGTGTTTGTTACGAGATGAAGGGACTAGGGCAGTAGGGATTTCGACATGGGCTATACGTCTGCCTTTCCCCCATTGCCGTACTGCCCTATTGCCTTACTTGCCTGAGGAATTTCTATGCTTGGACGCTTGAACCATGTCGCGCTTGCGGTGCCGGATCTGGCGGCGGCGGTCTCCGCCTACCGCGATACGCTCGGCGCCGAAGTGACGGAGCCGCAGGTTTTGCCGGAGCATGGCGTCACGGTGGTGTTCGTCAATGTCGGCAACACCAAGATCGAATTGCTGGAGCCCTTGGGCGAAAGCTCGCCGATCGCGGCGTTCCTCGCGAAGAACCCGTCCGGCGGCATGCATCACCTCTGCTACGAGGTCGACGACATCCTGGCCGCGCGTGATCAGCTCAAGGCCGCCGGCGCCCGTGTGCTGGGCGACGGCAACCCGAAGACCGGTGCCCATGGCAAGCCTGTGCTGTTCCTGCACCCGAAGGATTTCTTCGGCACGCTGATCGAACTGGAGCAATCATGAGCTGGGTTTCGTTCACCGCCCTGTTTTTCGCCACGTGGTGGGTGGTGCTGTTCGCCGTCCTGCCGTTCAGCGTCAGGACACAGGACGACGATCATGACGTGACGCTGGGCACGGTTCCAAGCGCGCCGCGCGGCCCGCACATGCTGCGTGCCGTCATCCGCACCACCATCGCCACCGCGATCCTGATGGGCATTTTCTACGGCCTGACGCATGGCTTGGGATACAGCCTCAACGACATCCCGCACATCGTGCCGGATTTCGGCCAGACACCCGCAAAATAGATCGCCCGGCAAGGGCGCTTCGATACCGTAAGCGTGGCGGAGGGGATCGAGACGCCGCGCTGCCTGGCGGCTGTATGCTTGCTGACGCAGGGTAATGTAGCCTGGCAACTCGCTGTGCTAACCAGATGATTGCACAAAAAAAATGCAAGGCACGAGGCCTTGCAATTAAACGCGTCCGATCTGTTTCCGGTTTCCGGCGGCAGCGAGTAACCGCGCCTAGATCGCATCCTCCCAAGACTTTGACCGCGTAGGAGAGCAGATTTGTCTCCGCCCTCTCGGTTATCGCGGCACACTAGCCTAAGCCGAATGAAAATGTCACGAAGAATTTTGCCTCGAAACAGGCATTCTCGTGCTGCACTGCACAATAGTATGGCATGCTTTGCTTTCGAAACGACCAGCAAGGCAAAGAGGAGCTGCTGCGGCATGTTTTGAGTTGACGTGCGCAAAGAATTCGAGGCCGAACGCGAAGAGATTGTGTGGGCTCAAAGCCGGCGCGGCCTAGCCCGGAAAGCGGAGGTTTCCGGGCCGCAACGCGCTGATGTGCCGCGATGGCCGGGTTTCCATTCCGCCATGAAATGGCTATGAAGCCGGGTCAAGCAAGCCTGCGTCGCACCGATTCTGGCGCGACCATTCTCATTCACGGACCAGTCCATGCGTTTGTCGCGCTATTTCCTGCCTATCCTCAAAGAAAATCCGCGTGAGGCCGAGATCGTCTCGCACCGGCTGATGCTGCGTGCCGGCATGATCCGCCAGCAGGGGCAGGGCAGTTTTTCCTGGCTGCCACTCGGCAAGCGGGTGCTGGACAAGGTTTGCCAGATCATCCGCGAGGAGCAGAACCGCGCCGGCGCGCTGGAGATCCTGATGCCGACCATCCAGTCGGCCGATCTGTGGCGCGAAAGCGGTCGCTATGACGACTACGGCAAGGAGATGCTGCGCATCAAGGATCGGCAGGACCGCGACATGCTCTACGGCCCGACCAATGAGGAAGTGGTCACCGAAATCGTCCGCGCCTACGTCAAGTCCTACAAGGACCTGCCGCTCAATCTCTACCACATCCAGTGGAAGTTCCGTGACGAGGTGCGGCCGCGCTTCGGCGTCATGCGCTCACGCGAATTCCTGATGAAGGACGCCTATTCCTTCGACCTTAACTTCGAAGGCGCGAGGGCCGCCTACAACAGGATGTTCGTGTCCTATCTCAGGACCTTCACGCGCATGGGCCTGCAGGCGATCCCGATGCGCGCCGACACCGGGCCGATCGGCGGCGATCTCAGCCACGAATTCATCATCCTGGCGGACACCGGCGAGAGCCAGGTCTATTGCGATCGCGATTATCTGTCGCTCCAGGTGCCTGACGAAAACACCGACTTCGCCAATGACGCCGAGATATCGGACATCGTCAAAACCTGGACGACGCCTTACGCCGCTACCGACGAGATGCATGATGAGGCGGCGTGGGACAAGCTCGGCGAAGCGGACCGGGTCTCGGCGCGGGGCATCGAGGTCGGCCACATCTTCCATTTCGGTGACAAATATTCCAAGCCCATGGGCGCCAAGGTGACCGGGCCCGACGGCAAGGACCATTTCGTCTCCGGCGGTTCCTACGGCATTGGCCCGTCACGGCTGGTCGCGGCGATCATCGAGGCCAGCCATGACGAGAACGGCATCATCTGGCCCGACGCCGTGGCGCCGTTCGACATCGGCCTGATCAACATGAAGGTGGGCGACGCCGAGTGCGACCGCGTCTGCGAGGAGCTCAATGCCGCCTTCACCGCCGCCGGCAAGGACGTGCTCTATGACGACACCGACCAGCGGCCGGGCGGCAAGTTCGCCACCGCCGACCTGATCGGCCTGCCCTGGCAAGTGATCGTCGGGCCGCGCGGCGTGGCCGCCGGCGAGGTCGAGATCAAGAATCGCAAGACCGGCGAGCGCGAAACGCTGCCGCTGGCCGACGCGAAAAAACGCTTCGGTGCGGCCGCATGAGCGAGGCGGCTGCGGCAAGATCGGCGGGCGCCGGGCCGTTCTCCATCTTCGAACGCATGGTGGCATGGCGCTATTTGCGCTCGCGGCGCAAGGAGACGGTGATATCGGTGATCGCCTCGATCTCCTTCCTCGGCATCATGCTGGGGGTGGCGACGCTGATCGTCGTCATGGCCGTGATGAACGGATTCCGGGCCGAGCTTCTGACGCGCATCCTCGGCGTCAACGGGCATCTGATCGTGCAGCCGCTCGATTCGCCGCTTGAGGACTACGCCCAGGTCGCCGGCCGCATCAATGGCGTGCCCGGCGTAAAATACGCCATCCCGCTGATCGACGGCCAGGTGCTGGCGCAAGGCAATGTCGGCGGCGGCACCGGCGCGCTGGTGCGCGGCATACGCGGAGAGGATCTCGGCAAGATCGCCATCGTCGCCAGCAACGTCAAACAAGGCACGCTCGCCGATTTCGACTCGGGCGAAGGCGTGGCCATCGGCAAGCGCATGGCCGAGAATCTCGGGCTGACGCTCGGCGACACCATCACCTTGATCTCGCCCGATGGCGACGTGACGCCGCTGGGCACCACGCCGCGCATGAAGGGCTACAAGATCGCGGCGATCTTCGAAGTCGGCATGTCGGAATATGACAGCTCCATCGTCTACATGCCGTTCTCGGAAGCGCAGCTCTACTTCAACATGGATGGACGCGCGCAGACGATCGAGATCTATGTCGACAATCCCGACGATGTCGACGCGCTGAAACCGAAGGTGGAAGAGGCGGCGCAGCGGCCCATCGACATGGTCGACTGGCGCCAGCGCAACGAGACCTTCTTTTCCGCCCTGCAGGTCGAGCGCAACGTCATGTTCATGATCCTGACGCTGATCGTGCTGGTGGCGGCGCTCAACATCATTTCCGGATTGATCATGCTGGTGAAGGACAAGGGGCACGATATCGCCATCCTGCGCACCATGGGCGCGACGCGCGGTGCCATCCTGCGCATCTTCCTGATGACGGGGGCGGCGATCGGCGTCACCGGTACGCTCGCCGGCGTGCTGCTCGGCGTCGTCATCTGCACCAACATCGAATCGATCCGCCAGTTTTTCTCCTGGATGACCGGGAAGGTGCTGTTCAACCCGGAGCTCTATTTCCTCAGCCAGTTGCCGGCAAAGATGGATCCACGCGAAACGACCTATGTCGTCATCATGGCACTTGGACTGTCCTTCCTGGCGACGGTGTTTCCAGCATGGCGGGCGGCTCGCCTCGATCCCGTCGAAGCCTTGAGGTACGAGTAGTGGCCGAGGTCATTATCGAACTGAAGAGCGTCGAGCGGCACTATGTGCAGGGGCCGCGCAAGCTCACCATCCTGAACGGCGCCGATTTCTCGCTGAAGCGCGGCGAGATGGTGGCGCTGGTGGCGCCGTCGGGCACCGGCAAGTCGACGCTGCTGCACACGGCCGGCCTGCTGGAGCGCCCTGACGCCGGCGACGTGATCCTGTCCGGCCGGGCCTGCGGACGACTGTCCGACGACGAACGCACGTCGATCCGCCGCAACGATGTCGGCTTCGTCTACCAGTTCCATCACCTGCTGCCGGAGTTTTCCGCATTGGAAAACATCATGATGCCGCAGCTGATCAAGGGCCTGTCGCGCAAAGAAGCGGCGGAGCGCGCCGCACAGCTGCTCGACTATATGCAGATCGGCAAGCGCGCCTCGCACCGGCCGGCCGAATTGTCCGGCGGCGAGCAACAACGCGTCGCGATTGCGCGCGCGGTCGCCAATGCGCCGCTGGTGCTGCTGGCCGACGAGCCGACCGGCAATCTCGACCCGGTCACCGCCTCCTATGTGTTCGACGCGCTGGGCGCACTGGTCAAGCAATCGGGCCTCGCGGCGTTGATCGCGACCCACAATCACGACCTGGCATCGCGCATGGATCGGCGCGTTACGCTCGCCGATGGCAAGGTGGTGCCGCTTTAGGGCAGGTCGATGTTCGGTGCCGGAGTGGGTCCAACCTGGACAACCTCCAGCGAGATTTCGCGAATATAAGTTGCCGTCAGGGATTCTGATATCTTCGACAGCCACTCAGGCTTAGAACCGCCAGTAAGCATTCAGCGCGATCAAGGTGGAAGAGATCGCGATCATCACCAGGATCAGCAGCCAGGTTACAAAGTTGCGCGAGAGGCGCCACCGGCGGCCCTGTCTCATACGCTTTCGCCAGCGATCAGCTTGATTGGCGCCTTCGTGTTGCCCCACGTCCATCGCTCGGTAGTCGTACAGCTTGGCCACTATTGTCTCGACTGAGATTGAGTGCAAGCAGGCGTTACCACAGCTTGCCCTAGCCGAGGAACCGCAAGCTTGAAGCGCGCCAGGAGCCGCAAAAGGCTCATCCATACGCTACGGGAAGATGGCGTCGCCCACATCCTCCTGACCTGTTGATAGGTTTCGCGCCGTCAACCTTTCCTTAACCCTGCCGATTTGATCGCTCGAAGATTCCGGCCGCGGGCGGATTCTGTGCGTTGACTTTGAAACAAAGTTAGAACAAATTGAGAACATATCAACAACAGGAGAGAGTTATGACCGATCTGGTTCAGGATGTCATCTCGCTGGTTTGCATGAGTGCGTTTCTCGTTTCCATGGCGATCTGGATCGGCGCCATGTGATTTGGCGGCTCTCGCCGCTTTGGTTTCCGCAGGTGAAAGCCGCTCCCCGTTAAGTCTTTCTTGCCGCAGCGACGCTAGGGTGCGCTTCCAAGGCAGGGAGCAATGTCGAGGTGTCGCCCATCGTCACGGCCCTTCTGGTGGCCAGCAATCTCGGGCTGATCTTTCTCTTGATGACCGCACCGCTCGGTTTGCGCACGGTCAGGATGAGCCGCTTGATTGCGATGGACCGTCAGCGCCTCTGGCAGGCGCTGTGGCCGCTTGGCAGCGATGCCGGCTGGTCCGGCGAGATCCTGTCGGTGCAGCCGTTGGAAGGGGACGGTGTGGCCCGCATCCTGCTGTCGTGGGAAGGCCGCGACGGCAAGCCGATCGAACGCAGGGCACGGTTTGACGATATCGTCGAAGGCAGCCGCTTCACGATGCGTGTCGTCGAGGATACCGCGCTCGATGCCTCGTTCTGGACGGACTATCGCGAAACCACGGAGCTCGTTTCCGAAGGCGGCGGCACGCGGGTGACGCTCGGCCAGACGGATCGTTACCGCGGCGTTGCCTTCCTGGTGTTCCGTTACTTCGCCATGCGCCGCGAGTTGTCCAAGCTGCAACGCTGGGCGACCTGGCTGAGCGGATGCTCGAACCAGCCGCCCTTGCGATAATGACCGGTTAGCGGCTTTGCCGTACTGTCGGCATTGATGCTGTGGCCGTTCTTCGGCCTTCACCTCGGCGGGCTGGCGCTCGCCTCGATCCTTACCTCGGTCGTGGCCCTGCATGAACTCGGCCACATGGCGGCGTTCCGGCTGATGGGCCACCGCAAGGCGCGGATGATCTTCATCCCGCTGCTCGGCGGCATCGCCATTGGCGGCCGGCCATACAACAGCCGTTTCGAAGTTGCCTTCGTGGCGCTGATGGGGGCTGGATTCTCCGCCTTCCTGGTGCCGATCGTCATTGCCCCCAGTGCGTTTCGGGCGGCGAGGGGCACAAGGCCGCGGCCGCGCTGCTGGCGGCGCTGGCGGGCTGCGCCGCCTTGTTCAACATCGCCAATCTGGTGCCGGTGTGGAAGTTCGACGGCGGCCAGGTGCTGCGCCAGATCTGCCCGGGGCCGATCGCGCTGGCGCTGGCTTCGTTTTTCCTGCTCTCGGCGTTCCTGGCGGTGGGGTGGCGGGCCGGCTTTTCCTCCGGCTTCCTGCTCGCGGCGGGGGCGGTCTTTTCAATCCTCAGCCTGCTGACCATGGGCAGCGGGATCAAGCCGCGTTACGAGCTGGAGCCGATCCGCACGGTCGACCGCTTCGCCATCGCCTGCGCGCTGCTGGCGGTGTTCGTCATCCATGGCTGCGGCGTCCTGTGGGCGTCGGCGCAGTTGCTTTGAGCCATGTTGAACCCGAAGGGTTCAACCAGTCTTTCGGACTGGCTCGGTGGGTGCAGCCACGGCGGGACCGAAAACATCCTCGAAGGCTGATTTCAGCGCCAGATCGAGGTCGGCCATGCCAATGGGAAGGCCGAGGTCGACGAGGCTGGTGACACCGTGGTCCTGCACGCCGCAGGGCACGATGCCGCTGAAATGGTCGAGATCCGGCTCGACATTGATGGCGATGCCGTGAAAACTCACCCAGCGCCGCAGCCGGATACCTATTGCCGCGATCTTATCCTCGGCCGGCGAACCGTCCGGCAAGGCAGGGCGATCGGGCCGCATCACCCAGACGCCGACCCGGTCCTCGCGGCGTTCGCCGCGCACGTTGAAGGCGGCGAGCGTGCCGATGATCCACTGTTCGAGCGCGGCGACGAAGGCGCGCACGTCCTCGCGTCGCCGTTTCAGGTCAAGCATGACATAAGCGACCCGCTGGCCCGGTCCATGATAGGTGTATTCGCCGCCGCGACCGGCCGAAAAGACCGGGAACCGGTCGGGATCGATCAGGTCCTCGACGCGCGCGCTGGTGCCGGCGGTGTAGAGCGGCGGATGTTCGACCAGCCAGACCATTTCGCCGGCGGCGCCGCTGCGTATCGCCTCGGCACGCGCCTCCATGAAGGCAAGCGCATCGGGATAGGGGGTAAGGCCAGGCTCGATGCGCCACTCGACCGGTGCTGAACCGGGGAGCGGCAGGAACGACGTGGCGATCTGGCTGCGTTCTGTCATGGCTTTTCGTTTTTCACTTATGCCGCCGCGATCCGCTTGCACTTTCGGGCGGCATGCATCTGTCTCCATATGGCGTTATCAGCTGGAAACGTCCAGTTCCGGCCCTTCATTCCAATCCTGTGGACCGTTATGCCAATCGCTTGAGATTATTGCGTGTAGCGCACTTGTTTCACCGGAAACGATTTGCTACACGCCGCGAGCCGGTCGGTTCCGGCTCCTACCACGTGCGGTCGTGGCGGAATTGGTAGACGCGCAGCGTTGAGGTCGCTGTGGGGCAACCCGTGGAAGTTCGAGTCTTCTCGACCGCACCAACTCTCGATCCGTCGGCATCGCGATTGCCGCCATCCGAAGCCCAAACAGAGATCAGGTCTCGACGTCCAGCCGTATCTTGAGGTCGAGCAGCCGCGGGGCCTTGTTGCACACCCTTTTGGAGCCGGCAGTGCGCGGCGTAGAGGTCGCTGTGTGGCAACCCCGTGGAAGTCGATTCTTCTCGACCGCGCCATTTCGGTACAAAACCGGGCACTCCTGCCGGAGCCGTGCCGCCGCCCATCACCAGATTTCCAGAACCGTCTGCCTTCCGAGAGTACAGATTTCCGTGCCGTCCACCGTCGACGTTGTCGATCACCGCGCGGCCACAAGCGCGGGAGGTCAATCGACGACTTCTGCTTCCAGATCGTCCCCTTGCCTCCGGCCACCGTCAGAACGGCGAAATGCTCGGTAGCGGCCAGGCGATAGGCCGTGATGTCGATGGAAAAGCTTCGAAAATGCGGTCGCGGTCTCATAGCCGACACGGGCCGCAATCCGTGCAATCGCCTCGTCGCTTGTTTCGAGCAGAAATGCGGCCTCCGACATCCGGCGCGCGATCAGATAGCGGTACATGGGCTCGCCGACGAGCTTGGTGAAGCGGGCCGAAAACGCCGAACGACCAAGTCCCACGCTTTGCCCGAGGTCGCCAAGCGTCCAGGGCCGATCCGGTCGTTCGTGGATCAACTGAAGGGCCGGTCCTATGTGCGGGTCCGCCATCGCCCCTAGCCATCCGCCTTCTCCGGGGCCGAGCGACTTGATCCAGCTCCGCAACACCTCGACGAACAGCACTTCAGTCAGACGTGAGAGCGCGACGCCTTGTCCGGGACGCTCGAACGCCGCCTCGCTCACCATGCGTTGCAAAATCGCCGCGAGCCATCCTCCGTCTTCCGCCGGCTTCAGGAGAAGCAGGGGCGGAAGCAATTCCAAAACGCTGCCGCGCGAGGGCCGTGCCACAGTGAAATTACCACAGATCATCGTCGCGACAGGCTGCCCGCCGCCGCCGTGACGAATGAGGCCAAGACGCCCGGCCAGTCGATCGATGTCGACAATCGGTAACGGCTCCGTCCGGCTATCCGAGTAGATCACATGGGGCTCGCCACGCGTGACGACGACAAAGTCGCCCTCGCTCATGTGGAGTTCTCGTCCCTCTTCGAGCGCGAGGGTAGCCGAGCCACGGCTGAGATAGTGGAACAGGGCGTAGGGGCGCTTTGGCAACGCGACATTCCAGGGATGGCCGAGCTCGAAGTGGAACAGCAAGGTTCCGCCAAGGCGAACGCGATCGAGCACTTCAGCGAGGATGTCCATCCTCCCGATGCTAATACGACGGACGGTCCGACACAATATTCGGACGATTGAGGCCTAACGTCCAAATGACCCCCGTACTAGTTGATCGCAAGTCGAGCCGACAGGTCGCGCGGCAACCATCACCCGCAGCGGCGGATGGGAGAACCGCGACTTGTGCCGACACGTCTGTTCTTTCCTCGGACCCCCTTCGTCCGTTATCTCAACAGGAGCACCAATGCGAAATCTTCTACTCTCCGTCGCCACTATCCTCATGGCCGGAGCAGCAATTGCCGCCCCCGCCCAATCGGCTCAGCTGCCCAAGGGGGCGGCTCACAATATCGTGCTCGTCCATGGCGCCTTCGTCGACGAGACGAGCTGGAAGCCGGTTGCCGACATCCTCACGAAGAAGGGCTACAACGTAACGCTCGTCGAAAACCCGCTCACCTCGCTTGCGGCGGACGTCGATGCCACCAAACAGGCGCTCGCCAAACAGAACGGCAGGACCGTCCTCGTTGGCCACTCCTGGGGCGGTGTGGTCATCACGCAGGCGGGTAACGATCCCAAGGTTTCGGCGCTCGTCTACGTCTCCGCATTCGCGCCCGACGTGGGAGAATCCCTGGCGAGCCTGGCCAAGAGCGGTCCGGCAACCGCGGGCGGCGCGGCGATTCATCCCGACGAAAAGGGCAACCTCTACATCGATCCCAAAGTGTTTCCTTCGGCAGTCGCGGCCGACCTTCCCGCGGAGATCGCCGAATCCCTGGCAAACCATCAGCTGCCGTTGAACCACACGGCGTTCGAGGCTCCCGTCGATACGGCAGCCTGGCATGACAAGCCGACATTCTATGTGATCAGCACGAAGGACAAGGTCATCGCACCCGAGGTCCAGAAGATATTCGCCGAAAGGATGAAGGCCCAGACGACGGAGGTCGCCGGTAGCCATGCCTCCCTGGTCGTCCACGCCAAGGAAGTCGCCGCGGTGATTGAAAAGGCTGCACTCGTGAAGTGACGATACCGCTCCCGGCACCTTCGTGCCGGGAGCAACACGCGTGCTCGACGGACCACGGAATGCCTTGGACCGCGAGCGGCTCAGACCCAGCCAAAACCGCGCCAGCTACTCCCATTCAATTATTCGATGCCAAGCATCCGGAGGATGACATGACTGAGTTCGACCCTGCGAGCCATGACGCCGCCACTCTAGAAACGGCGCCCACCCGTTACATCGAAGGCGGCGGAATCCGCTTCGCCTATCGCCGCCTCGGCCCATCGACCGGAACGCCGCTCGTTCTCCTGCAGCATTTCTCGGGCAACATCGATGCATGGGATCCCGCTGTCGTCAATGCCTTGGCCGCCGATCGCCCGGTGGTCGTTTTCGACAATGCCGGGGTCGGCCGCTCGACAGGCCAAACGCCCGACAATATCGCGGCGATGGCCCGAGACGCGGTCGCCTTTATCAACCAGCTCGGCCTCTCCCAAGTCGACCTTCTGGGCTTTTCCCTCGGCGGCTGCATCGCCCAGCAGATCGCCGCCGAGCACGCAACGCTGGTCCGCAAGCTCATCCTCGTCGGCACCGCTCCGAAAGGCGGAGAGGAACATCTGTTGGCGGTTCTGCAGGACGCGTTTTCCCAAACCGAGGCCCCGGACGTTCGCCTGCCGCTGTTCTTCACGAAGTCGTCCGCCAGCCAGTCGGCCGGCCTGGCGTTCCTGAAGCGGGCGAAGGTGCGTAAGGAAGATCGGGACACCGATAATGGCGGCGCGGTGACGGATCCACAGGCCAAGGCGCTTATTAGCTGGTGCGCCACACCTGATCCCGAGCAAGCCATTCTGCGCGCCATCCATCAGCCCGCCCTTGTGGTCAGCGGCAGCCACGACACCATGCTGCCGGCGGACAACGCCTACGCAATGTTCAAGGCTCTAAGCAACGCCCAGATGGTCCTCTATCCCGATTCCGGCCACGGCGCCCTGTTTCAGTACCACGAATTGTTCGTCAGCCACGTCCGGACCTTCCTGGAGGCGTGACCGGCGGTGGCACCGTCCCGGCGCGATGGGTCGCACCTTTGTTCTTGAGAACTGTTGCGGAGAAAGAAATGACAATCGCAAAGGTCGAGGTTGAGCGTTTCAGCCTGACGTGTTCCAAACCATTCGACGCCGTTGTGGCCGCGCTCAAGTCAGCGGTCGGGCAACCTGACATGGTCGGATTTTTCAAGGCGACGAGGGCTGCAAATTCCTTCTCGGATTTGGAGCGCGTTGTACAAAACGGCCTCGGCCGAACAGGTCTCATGCTTTTCGCGGAATTCGACCTGGGCGCCATTCTGCGTCGCGAAACTGGAACCGAGACTCCCAAGAGCATGCGGCTCCTGGTGGGCAATCCACTCATCATGAAAGAAATGGTCAAGCACGTTCCCGATGCTGGATCTTACGCTCCGGTCACAGTCCTTGTTGATGAACGTCTCGATGGCGTTCATGTCTCCTACGACAAAATGGAGAGTTGTCTGCTCCCTTATGGCAGTTTGGAGGCTCTTGCCGTCGCTCGCGATCTTGATGCGAAAATCACAACCTTGCTACGCGAATGCGCGCGCTAACTCATGGTGACGCTTCAGGCGGCAGGTTACGCCCACGCATTTGGCCATGACATAGCATTGGCCCTGCTGCCGCTGGTCTTGGCACGCCCGGCACGGCGCTGGAGGTTTCAATTCTCGGCGAGCGGCGCCCGGCAGGGGTGATCGCCGACTCTCCCTATGACCCGGAACGATCGCGCGGGCGTAGGTGAGGGACACCCCCAGCGTCGAGAGGCCCGGAAATCACGCCGCCTTTTTCATCCGTGCCAGCGTATCGGCCACCACCTCGCCAAACGACGATGGCGTCGGCACGATGATGACGCCTGCCTCCTTCAGGATTTCGACCTTCTCCTGCGCCGACTCGCCGAAGGCGGAGATGATGGCGCCGGCGTGGCCCATGCGGCGGCCCTTCGGGGCGGAAAGGCCGGCAATGTAGGCGATGAGCGGCTTGCGCATGTTGTCGCGCGCCCAGATCGCGGCTTCGGCTTCCTGCGGTCCGCCGATCTCGCCGATCATCACCACGGCGTCGGTCTCGTCGTCCTGTTCGAACAGCTTCAGCATGTCCTTGAAGGAGGAGCCGTTGATCGGGTCGCCGCCGATGCCGACGCTGGTCGACACGCCGATGCCGAGCGCCTTCATCTGCGAGGCCGCCTCGTAGCCGAGCGTACCGGAACGGCCGACGATGCCGACGCGGCCGGGCAGGTAGATCGAGCCGGGCATGATGCCCATCAGGGCTTGCCCGGGCGTGATGACGCCGGCGCAGTTCGGACCGATCAGCCGCATGCGGTCCTCGAAGCGGTAGCGGCGCATGTAGCGCTTGACCTGCATCATGTCCTGCGAGGGGATGCCGTCGGTGATGCAGACGCAGAGTTTTATCCCCGCATCGGCGGCTTCCATGATCGAATCGGCGGCGAAGGGCGGCGGCACGAAGACGATGCTCGCCTCCGCGCGGGTCTCGCGCACCGCGCCCTTGACGGTGTTGAAGACGGGCAGGCCGAGATGCGTCTGGCCGCCCTTGCCGGGGGTGACGCCGCCGACAAGCTTGGTGCCGTAGCGCTTCATGTCCTCGGCATGGAAACTGCCGATCTTGCCGGTGAAACCCTGGACGATGACGCGGGTGCTGCGGTTGAGCAGGATTGCCATTTTTTGACCTCCCTAGAGCATGATGCCGAAAAGTGTGAAGCGGTTTTCGGACGACATCATGCTCTATCTGTTTGATTTTAGGGACGGATTCAGATTTCAGGTCGATTCGACCTGAAATCATCCGGCTCTAGGCTGCTTTTTTCTTGGCGGCCGCGCGCCAGGCGGCGACGGCTTTTTCGGCGGCTTCGGCAAGCGTGTCGGCGACGATCACCGCCTCGCCGGAATCGGCCAGGATGCGGCGTCCTTCCTCGGCCTTGGTGCCGGAGAGCCGCACCACCAGCGGTATGGTGACGCCGACCTCGCGTATCGCCTTGATCACGCCCTCCGCGACCCAGTCGCAGCGGTTGATGCCGGCGAAGATGTTGACCAGGATGGTCTCGACATTCTTGTCGCCGAGCACGGCGCGGAAGGATTTCGCCACCCGCTCGGGCGAGGCGCCGCCGCCAATGTCGAGGAAATTGGCCGGCTCGCCGCCGGCGATCTTGATCATGTCCATGGTCGCCATGGCGAGCCCCGCGCCATTGATGATGCAGCCGATGTTGCCGTCGAGGCCGACATAGGAGAGGCCACGGTCGCTGGCGAAGGTTTCGCGCGGGTCTTCCTGGCTCTTGTCGCGCAGTTCGGAGATTTCCGGCCGCCGGAACAGCGCGTTCTCGTCGAACGACATCTTGGCGTCGAGCGCGATCAGATTGCCGTCGCGGGTCACCACCAGCGGATTGATCTCCAGCATCGAGGCGTCGTAGTCGCGGAACACCTGGTAGCAGCTGAAGATGGTCTCGGTCGCCTTGCCGATCAGGTCGTGATCGAGGCCGAGCCCGAAGGCGATCTCGCGGGCCTGGAAACGCTGCATGCCGACGCCGGGATCGACCGAGGTGCGCAGGATGGAATCGGGGGCCTTCTCGACGATGTCCTCGATCTCCATGCCGCCGGCGGCCGAGGCCACGATCATCACGCGCTCTTCCTTGCGGTCGAGGACGAAGCCGACATAGAGCTCCTGCGCGATATCGACCGCTTCCTCGAGATAGAGCCTGGAGATCAGCTTGCCGCGCGGGCCGGTCTGCTGGGTCACAAGCTTGCGCCCGAGCATCGCTTCGGCGGCACTGGAGATTTCCTCGTCATTGGCGCACAGCTTGATGCCGCCGGCCTTGCCGCGGGCGCCGGAATGAACCTGCGCCTTCAAGACCCATTTGCCGCCGCCGATCTCGCGCGCGCGGTAGGTCGCCTGCTCGGGGCTGTAGGCCAGCCCGCCGCGCGGCACATGCACGCCGTGCCGGGCGAGCAATTCCTTGGCCTGATATTCGTGGATGTCCATTCTCGTCCTCCCTGAACAGTCAATGCGTGGCGGTTTGGCCAGCACGTTCGATGGCTTCGTTGACCACCAGAACATTCCTCGCCATGCGTTCCGACGCGGCGTCGATCATCTTGCCGTCGAGTGCGGCTGCGCCTTTTCCCAGAGCCTCGGCTTCCTTGAGCACCTCAAGGATGCGCCTGGCCCGCGCAACCTCCTTTTCCGGCGGCGAGAAGACGTCGTTGGCAAGCGCGATCTGCGAGGGGTGGATCGCCCATTTGCCTTCGATGCCGAGTGCCGCCGCGCGCCTCGCGCCGGCGATGTAGCCCTCCGGATCGGAGAAATCGCCGAATGGTCCGTCAATGGCGCGCAAGCCATAGGCGCGGCAGGCGACGGTCATCCGCGATAGCGCGAAATGCCACTGGTCGCCGGGATAGTCGGGGTTGAGGCCACCAATGTTGACGGTGCGCGCCTTGCAGCTGGCGGCATAGTCGGCGACGCCGAAATGCATCGCCTCGAGCCGGCCAGGCGTCGCGGCGATCGCCTCGACATTGGCCATGCCGAGCGCGGTTTCGATCAACGCTTCGAGGCCGACACGGGTCTTGTAACCCTTGGCCATCTCGATCTGGTTGACCATGGCCTCGACCATGTAGAGATCGGCCGGGACGCCGACCTTCGGCACCAGCATGGTGTCCAGCCGGTCGCCGGCCTGTTCCATCACATCGACCACGTCGCGGTACATGTAGTGGGTGTCCAGCCCGTTGATGCGCACCGAGACGGTCTTGCCCTTGGCGCGCCAGTCGATGTCGTTGAGCGCCTGGATGATGTTCTTGCGGGCGCGTTCCTTGTCGGGCGGGGCGACCGCGTCCTCGATGTCGAGGAAGACGAAGTCGGCGGCGCTGTTGGCCGCCTTGTCGATCATCTCCGGGCTGGAGCCGGGAACCGCCAGTTCGCTGCGCTGGAGTCTCAATTTCCTGAGGTGGTTGATGGTGTGGCTCATCGTCGTATCCCTCAGGCGGCTTCGGCGACCGGCACGGCGGCCGAGGCGCGGAAATGCTGGATGGCTGCGCCGACGCCGGAGCCAGGCGCCAGCTTGACGCCGCAATCGAGCAGCGCCATTTCGGCCGCCGACAGCGAGGCGAGCACCATCACCTCGTTCAGCCAGCCGAGATGGCCGATGCGGAAGACCTTGCCCATCACCTTGTTGAGGCCGCCGCCGAGCGAGGTCTGGTAGGTGCGGTAGGCGCGCTTGACGACGTCGCCGCTGTCGATGCCTTCAGGAACCAGAATGGCGCTCACCGTATCGGAATGCCATTTCGGCGCCCTGGCACACAGCTTCAGGCCCCAGGCGTCGACCGCCTTTCGTACGCCTTCGGCGAGCCGATGATGGCGGGCGAAGATGGTGTCGAGCCCTTCCTCCGCGATCAGGTCGAGCGAGGCGCGCAGGCCGCGCAAAAGCTGCGTGGCCGGCGTGTAGGGGAAATAGCCGGCATCGTTGGCGCGGATCATGTCCTCGAAGGAGAAGAAGCAGCGCCGGTGGGTGGCGCTTCGAGAAGCCACCAGCGCCTTCTTGCTGACCGAGAGGAAACCGAGGCCGGCGGGCAGCATGAAACCCTTTTGCGAACCACTGACGGCGCAGTCGACGCCCCATTCCTCCTGGCGGAAGTCGATCGAGCCGATCGACGACACGCCGTCGACGAAGAGCAGGGCAGGGTGGTTTGCGTCGTTGAGCGCGGCGCGGCAGCCGGCAACGTCGCTGGTCACGCCGGTCGCCGTTTCGTTCTGCGTGCAGAAGATTGCCTTGATGCGATGCGTCTTGTCCGCCTTCAGCCGTTCGGCATAGACCTCGAGCGGTACGCCGGTGCCCCATTCGCAGTCGATCACCTCGACCTCGAAGTCGAGGCGCTCGGCCATGTCGACCCACAGATGCGAGAACTGGCCGAAGCGCGACATCAGCACGCGGTCGCCGGGGCTGAGCACATTGGTCATCGCCGCTTCCCAGGCGCCGGTGCCGGAGGAGGGGTAGATGAAGACGCGGCCGGTCTCGTTCTTGAAAACGCGTTTGATATCCTCGAACAGCGGCAGAGTGAGATCGGGGAAGGACGCGGCGCGCATGTCCTCCATGGGCAGGTTCATCGCCTGCCGGACCTGTTCGGGGATGTTGGTCGGCCCGGGAATGAAAAGATGGGTGAAACCGGCCATGATACGAACTCCTCCTGATCCAGCAAAGCGGTGGGGGGAGTTTCGTTTCGAGGGCTAAAGCCAACAACACCTTGGCGGGTAAGATCTCGCCGCGCGCGGGTGGGAAAAGCCTACCCGCTCAGCCTACCCGAAAGGCTGCTTCTGGGTACGCCTCTCTCGCGCATAGAGCGCGACGGCCATCGCCCGGTTGCGGACGTCGAGCTTGTCGTAGAGGTTCTTGAGGTGATACTTCACCGTGTTCTCGGAAATGCCGGTCCGCGTGGCGATCTGCAGATTGGTCCAGCCGTCGGAAAGCACGGCCAGCAGCTCGCGTTCGCGCACGGTGAGCTGCGCCAGCGGCGTGTCATTGACCTTGTTGATGTCGATATAGGGGATGCAGATGCGGCCATGCGCGACCGCCAGTATCGTGTCGAAGATGATGGCTGGTTCGTCGAACTGGAAACAGTAGCCCTGGGCGCCGAGCCGCACGCATTGCTTCAGGATGCCGATGTCATGGTCGTTGGAAAAGACGGTGATGCGCACGTCAAGCTTGCGGCTCTGGACCTCGGCCAGCACATCAGCGCCGTCCATGTCGGCGAGCTTCCAGCCGATGACGGCGACGTCGAACCCGCCCTTTGCCGCCAGATCCAGGAATTGCCTGCCGCTCTGCACGGTGCTCAACAGGTCGAAACGGCCGTCGCATTCGAGCATTTCGCGCAGCGCCGATATGACGAATGGGTTGCGCTCGGCGACGACAATGCGCATGCGCCGGTCGCCAACTGCCTTGCTCGTTTTCCCGGGCTTGCTGTTCAAGGGCCGTTTTTGTCCTGGGCTGATTGTGCCGCAACTCCGAGGCCAGGCTTCAGGCCTGGACCCGTATCATGACAATTCTGCCCCAATCGCGCCGGGGTGCTCTTTCCCCAGCGACATCGGCTGTCGCGCCGCCTGAAGCCGGGATTGGCTGGTTCTTGATGGGATAGGCATTGCCAGGTCAGGCATCCGCGATACACTCGCCGGGCGACGTGGAGCAGGCGTTTCGTTTGATATTCCGTACCTTAGAGCGATAAGTTCTCGAATCGAATCGCGTCTGTACGCGAGATGCATCGGATTTCCGCGAAACCGGTTTCCGCTTTAGGGTCCGATGCTCTAGACCTGAGGCACAATTTTTCCGGGATGGCAGGAGGCGCTGGTGGAGGACAAGCAGACGACCTCCGCCAAGGCGGCCGACGATGCCCGCGCCGATATCTATGGCGAGGACGGTGCGGTCCTTCCGTCTTTCCTTGCCCTGATCGGGGCGGCGATCGCCGATCGCGATACGCTGACCCTCAAGCATGAAGTCGACCATCTGCACCAGTCGGAACTCGGCGACCTGATCGAGGCGCTGCATCCCGAACAGCGGCAGGCCTTGGTCGAGCTGCTGGGCGCTGATTTCGACTTTTCCGCGCTGACCGAGGTCGACGAGGCGATCCGCATGGAGATCGTCGATCATCTGCCCAACGCGCAGATCGCGCAGGCGGTGCAGGAACTCGATTCCGACGACGCCGTCTACATTCTCGAAGATCTCGAAAAGGAAGACCAGGACGAGATCCTCTCGCAGCTCCCGTTCACCGAACGGATCAGGCTGCGCCGCTCGCTCGACTATCCCGAGGAGACCGCCGGGCGACGCATGCAGACCGAGTTCGTCGCGGTGCCGCCGTTCTGGACCATCGGCCAGACCATCGACTACATGCGCGAGGACAAGAACCTGCCTGAGCGCTTCAGTCAGATCTTCGTCATCGACCCGACCTTCAAACTGCTGGGGGCCATCGACCTCGACCAGATCCTGCGCACCAAGCGCGCGGTCAAGGTCGAGGATGTCATGCACGAGACGCGCCACGCCATTCCGGCCACCATGGACCAGGAAGAGGCGGCGCGGGAGTTCGAGCAGTACGATCTTTTGTCAGCCGCGGTCGTCGACGAGAATGAGCGGCTGGTCGGCGTGCTGACCATCGACGATGTCGTCGACGTCATCCAGCAGGAAGCGGAGGAAGATCTGCTGCGCATGGGCGGCGTTGGCGACGAGGAACTGTCCGACACAGTGTTTGCGACCTCGCGCTCGCGCGTTCCCTGGCTGCTGGTCAACCTTGTCACGGCATTTCTGGCGGCATCGGTGATCGGCCTGTTCGACCACACGATCGAGCGGATCGTGGCGCTCGCCGTGCTGATGCCGATCGTGGCCGGCATGGGCGGCAATGCCGGTTCGCAGACCATGACCGTCACCGTGCGGGCGCTGGCGACGAAGGACCTCGACATCTACAATGCCGCCCGCATCATCCGCCGCGAAATGGGTGTGGGCTTCATCAACGGCATCGTCTTTGCCGTTCTGATCGGCATCGTCGCCGCCGTCTGGTTTCGCGATCCCAATCTGGGCGGGATCATCGGAGCGGCCATGATCATCAATATGTTCGCGGCCGCACTCGCCGGCATCCTGATCCCGCTGCTGCTCGACCGGTTCAAGATCGACCCGGCCGTGGCGTCGGCGGTTTTCGTCACCACCGTCACCGACTGCGTCGGCTTTTTCGCTTTCCTTGGCCTTGCAAGCTGGTGGTTCGGCGTAAGGTAGTCGCCTCAATTGACTTTTACGTAAATGCCGTGCGAGGCTCGCGCGGGGGCCATGTCGATTCCGGCGGCCAAGGGTTTGGTTCAGGACAGAAGGCGGCGCCGCGTGGCGGTCGCCCGGAATTCCGACTTGGAGTGACAATGCGGGAATATTATTCGATCACCGAACTGACCCGCGAATTCGACGTGTCGACGCGGACGCTGCGTTTCTATGAGGACGAAGGCCTGGTGCAGCCGGTGCGGCGTGGCCGAACGCGGCTGTTTCGTCCCTCCGACCGCCATCTCATCCGGCAGATCATGCGCGGCAAAAGGCTCGGCTTCTCGATCAACGAGATTCGCGAAATCATCCAGATGTACAAGGAGCCGCCGGGCGAGGTCGGGCAGCTCAAGCTGATGATCAAGCGCATCGAGGAAAAGCGCGAGGATCTGAGGCAAAAGCGCCGCGACCTCGAGGAGACGCTGGCCGAACTCGACCAAGCCGAGGAATCCTGCGTCGAGCGGCTCGTGGAGCTTGGCGTCAACACCTGACGCTGTTCAAATCCAGCGCCGCACCCGCTTCGCGTAGTCGCGGTATTTCTTGCCGAATTTCGCCGCCAGTATCTTTTCCTCGCCCTCGATCGCCAGTTTCTGGGTGAGGAAGGCGGCGATGAAGGCAAAGAGCAGGAACCAGGCTATCCCCGAGACAAAGGCGACGCCGATCAACAGCAGTGTATTGGCCAGATACATCGGGTTGCGGGTGACGCCGAAGGGGCCGGTCGTGACGAGATGGTCGGGCACGGCGTTGGGATTGAGCGTTGTCCTGGCCCGCATCATGGTGCGGATGGCGGTGAACCAGAGCACGGCGACGCCGAACAATGCCACCCAGCCCGCCGCGAACAGGATGTCGCCCAGGAGATCGCCGATCCAGGGCAGGGGATAGAGCATGCCGAGGATGACGCTGATGGCGATCGCCGCGGTGTAGATAACCGGCGGCCACGGGATCACCCCGGGCTTCGGCTGGGGCTCGGTCATTGCGTTCCTCCCTCATCCATCTTGTCTTCGGTCTGGGCCGTGCAGCTGCCGGCCAGATCGCCCAGATGCGCCCGGAATTCCGCAGTCTGGTCGTTGTTCTCGAGCCGATCAAGAGAGGCTTCGCCCTCGAGCGTCGTCAGCATGCAGCCGCAATAGCTCGAACAGAAGGTTGCGTTGCGCGTCTGCTCGCACGAGCGCTGGCAGGTTTTGAGGAAATTGACCTGCGGGGTTTCGACCTGGGCCGGCATCAGTTGCGAGAACAGCCACACGCAGCCGATCAGCAACGGCTGGTGGATCAGGTAGAAGGCGAGGCTGTGGCGGCCAATGAAGACCAGCGGATTGGCCCAGCGGCCGGGTTCGAGGCTCGCAAGGCGGGCTCGCATGCCGAATGCGGAGGCGAGTTTCGCCACGCCGATGCCGACAAGCACCGCGCCGAACCATGGAAACAGGGGCACATAGTCGTTGGATCGCGGATTGATCGCCGACAGGCCGATCCACCACAGCCAGGGATGATCCAGCGCCTGGAAGCGCAAGTAGATGGGCGCCGCGATGACCAGCGCGGCAATGACAAGCGTCAGCAGCGCGGGCAGCCGCAGGAAGGCGAGGCCGAGCAGGCTGGCGAGCGCGATCTGGTGCAGGATTCCGAAGAAGATGAAGCCGTCAGGCGTGGCAATCCGCGTGACGACCGAAATGGCGATCGCCGCTCCGGCAACCATGGCGAACCGCTTCCAGAAGCCGTTCCAGCGGATTTGCCGGCCATGGGCGAGGTACAGGCTGACGCCGACCAGGAACAGGAAGGTCGAGGCGATGCAGCGTGCGTAGATCTTCCACCAGCCGAAGGCGGTGAGGCCCGGATCGGTGTAGCCGAAGAATTCCAGGTCCCAGGTGAAATGGTAGCTCGCCATGGCCAGCAGCGCGATGCCGCGCACGATGTCGATGGCGACGATGCGCCTGGATGGCTCCGGAACGGGTGCGGTCGGCATATGGATGGTCATGGTCTCGCGATCTGATTCAGCCCGCCTGAGGACTATCACGGTTGGACGGGACAGAAGAAGGCCAGGGGGTGGATCAAGCGACGCTTTAGGCCAGAGCCGGGAAGCCTTTGACCGGCTTCGCTTTTGGCCGGTAACGGGTCGGTTTCCTCTTAATCGCCCGGGAATGGCCAGGGCAGATTTGGCTGGTGATTCTGCTTTGGGGAAGCAATGTCCACCCATGTGCGCCATCCGATCTGGCTCCCGGCCCTCAAGGCCGCGGATGCGCGCACCTTCGCCTCGCTCTACGCGGTGGAGTCCTTTGCCCGCGCCACGGTGTCGAGCGTCATCCCGATCCAGGCCTACGAGATCCTGCACAACGAGCAGATCGTCTCGATCCTCTACACCATCGTGGCGCTGCTCGGCCTGTCAGTGACCTTGTTCATGCCGATGCTGATCCGCCGCTTTGCTAGGCGCTGGGTCTACACGGCGGGCGCCTGCCTGCTTGCCATCGGCTCGCTGTTCTTCGTCACCCATACGCTTGCCGGGCAACTGGCCGGGATGTTGTGCCGGGTGATGGGCGCGAGCGCTTTGTCGATCACCCTCAATCTCTACATCATGGACCACATCCGCAAGACCGACTTCATGCAGGCCGAATCGCTGCGCATGGCGTGGTCGATGTTCGCCTGGACCGGCGGGCCGACGCTCGGCATCTTCCTCTATACACGCTTCGGCATCTACGCGGCGCATGGAGCGGTGGCGGTGTTCGCGCTGGCCTTGCTGGCGTTGTTCTGGACCTATCGGCTGGGCGACAACCAGTCGATCCGGCCCGGCAAGACCCGGCCGGCCAATCCGCTCGCCAATATCGGCCGCTTCATCGCGCAGCCCAGATTGAGGCTTGCCTGGCTGATCGCCTTTGGCCGCTCCTGCTTCTGGACGACGTTCTTCGTCTATGGGCCGCTGTTCATGGTGATCACCGGCCAGGGCGAGCTGGCCGGCGGCCTCTTGGTCTCCGCCGGCAATGCGCTGCTGTTCATGGCCATCTTCTGGGGCAAGGCCGGAAAACGCTTTGGCGGTCGCATGACCATGACCTTTGCCTATTTCGCCATGTCGGCAACGCTTATGGCGGCAGGCGCGGTGGGCGAGAGCGTGCCGCTGCTCACCGGCGCCTTCCTGTTGTGCGGCGCCTTCTTCACCATCGCGCTCGACGCCTTGGGTTCGACCGCCTTCATGCGTTCGGTACGATCTTATGAACGGCCGCAGATGGCTGCGGTCTACCGCACCTATCTCGATTTTTCCGAACTGACGCCGCCTCTGGTCTATTCAGTGGTGCTGGCTTTCTTCGGGCTGGGTTCGGTGTTCGTCACGCTCGGCCTGCTGGCGGCGGCGTGCGGCTTCGTGACCTGGCGCTATCTGCCGAAGTCACTGTGAGGATCACGGCGAAAGCGTTGCGTGGTGTTCGCGCACCCAGTTGTGGAAGCGGTGCAGTTCATATTCCTCGGGCATCAGCACGCCGGCGGCGTGCCGCATCGAGCGCAGGCCTCTCTGGTTGACCTCGCAGATCGCCGCATCCTCCTCCAGCACCTGTGTGCCGAAGGCGATGATGTTGTCGATGTCGGTCGCGGCCAGCGCTTCGGGCGCGAACAGCCATTCGGAGACAAGTTCCGTCTGTTCCGGCCCGAGCGGCACCAGCCGAACGGTCCTGACATAGTCGACATGGCCGACGATGAACATCGAGGGCAGGCTGGTGGCGTAGGTCTGGCCGGCGGCGCGTTCGGCTGGTGTCAATCCCGAGAAGACCGGCCCATGGGTCTTGCCGTCGCTCGACCAGGTTTCGGCGCCCGCCCGCAGACCACCGGAAAACTCCGGCGCGTCATTGTCGGCGTGGCGGGTCCATTCGGGGTCGTCATGCCGGCTCATCAGGCCGCGGCCATAGATCGGCACCAGCCGCGACAGGTCCTTGTGGACGCCCGGACAATGCAGGCACTCGTTGAAGTTCTCCCAAAAGATCTTCCAGTTGCAGTGCATCACCTTGCGCAGCACATGGCCTGCCACCAGCGTTTCCAGAGGCCAGTTGCCGAGATTGCCGGAGGCCGGGTCGAAGGATGCCTGCGCGGAGCCCGCCGCGTCCTCCTGCAAATTGATGAACACGAAGCCGCGCCATACCGAAAGTGCGACGCGATGGAGCGGATGGTCGGCCTTGTCGAAGCCGTCCGGCAATGATTTCGACGGCACGCGCACGAGGTCGCCGCGCAGCGAATAAGACCAGGCATGATAGGGGCAGGTGATCAGCCGCGCCTTCAGCCGGCCCTCGCTCTCCTGGCAAAGTTGGGAGCCGCGATGCCGGCACGTGTTGTGGAAGGCCCGTAACGCGCCGGTGTCGTCGCGCAGCACGATGATGTCCTGCGTGCCGATGCGGAATCGGCGAAAGGCCAGCGGTTGGGCCAGATCGGCCTCGCGGCAGACCAGCAGCCAGTTCTTGTACCAGATGGCATCGAGGTCCAGTTGATAGGCCGCTGCATCCCAATAGGCCGATGAGGGCAGGGTGGGTTCGGTTTGGGTCAGGCCGTTATAGGGATGGCGCTCGCTGGCAATTGGCTGCATGGCTGGCTTCCTGTGAAGAGGCCAGCCGACACCCGGCCAGCATAATTGTCAATTGTGGTGCCGATGACGGCGGATGTGGGCGGCATGGCGTAATCGCGCTGGTTACCGGCGGAATTTGGTTTGCCGGAGGCGATGATTCTGCCTATAGTCGCCGATGTCGTCGGTTCCATTTTGGAGCCAAGAGGGAATGCGGTGCGGGCTGACTTGTTGCCCAATGCCGTTGCTGCCCCCGCAACTGTATGCGGTAGTCCTCTCCATATGCCACTGAAGATTTGTCTTCGGGAAGGTGGGGAAGGGCGCTGATCCGTGAGCCAGGAGACCTGCCGGCGACAGGAAACTGACTTCGATGCCCTCGGGTGGAGGGTGAAAGGACAAGACATGACTACCGCTTCCGTCTCTCTCGGCGCCTCCGTTTCCTCGCAGTCGCGCTTCATGCAGCTGGCGCTCGCCGCGCTGCTCGGCACCTTCATCATCGGCTTCGTCGGCTTCTCGCATATCGATGCGGTCCACAATGCCGGTCATGACAACCGGCATTCGATGGCGTTTCCCTGCCACTGACGAGGATCTGACATCATGAATCTGTTTCGCAACGTCGTGTTCATCGCGGCGATCGCAGGGCTCGTGGCCGGCGTCGTTCTCGCCTGCATGCAGGCCTATGCCACCGTGCCGCTGATCCTCAAGGCGGAAGTCTACGAACAGGCCGAAGGCGGCCATAGCCATGACCATGCCACGGCGCCGGCTGATGCCGCCAGCGGCAACGCAATGAGTTCCGCCGCGCCAGCATCGAATGCCATGAGCGCTGCCACCCCGGCTCCGGCCGCAGCGGCTGTTCCGGCCGAGGACGAGGGCTGGGCGCCTGCCGACGGCTTCGAACGTTTTGCCTTCAACGTGGTGTCCAACGTCGTTACCGGCATCGGCTTCGCGCTGATCCTGGTCGCTGTTTCGGAATTCGCCGGAGGCATCGGCAATTGGCGCCAGGGCGTGTTCTGGGGCCTGGCCGGCTTTGCCGTTTTCACGCTGGCGCCCGGCCTCGGCCTGCCGCCGGAACTGCCGGCCATGCCGGCGGCCGACCTCACGCAGCGCCAGATCTGGTGGGTGGCAACGGTGGTCGCGACCGCCATCGGGCTTGGCCTGATCGCGTTCCGCAAGTCGTTGCCGCTTGCCATCCTTGCCGTGCTGCTGATCGTGGCGCCGCACATCGTCGGCGCGCCGCAGCCCGATAGCTTCGAGACACCGATCCCGGAAGGCCTGCACCACCAGTTCGTGGTGGCGGTGACGCTGACCAATCTGGTGTTCTGGCTGATGCTTGGCGCCGTCGTCGGCGTGGTGCGCGGACGCTTCACCGGCACCGCGACCAGCCTGCGCGACAGCTTTGCCTGATCGCGGCAAGCTGAGCTTCATCATTGGTGGTGCGCGCTCGGGAAAGAGCGCGCACGCCGAAACCCTGGCGACGGCGTTGCCCTCGCCATGGGCCTATATCGCCACCGCGCAAGCCTATGACGACGAGATGCGCGAGCGCATAGCGCTGCATCGGGCGCGGCGCGGCGCGGGCTGGACGACTATCGATGCGCCGCTCGACCTCGCCGGCGCGCTCGAGGCCTTGCCCGATAGCCACCCGGTGCTGGTCGACTGCCTGACGCTGTGGCTGACCAATCACTTGCTGGCAGACCATGACCTTGGGTTTGAGTGCCGGCGGCTGGCGGATGTGTTGTCGCGACCTCGCGGGCCGTGGTTCGTGGTATCCAACGAAGTCGGGCAAGGCATCGTGCCGGACAATGCGCTGTCGCGCCGCTTTCGTGATGAGGCCGGTCGACTCAACCAGCAGATCGCGGCGATCGCCGATACGGTGCTGCTGATGGTGGCGGGGCTGCCACTCAAGGTGAAATGAGATGACCGATATCGACGGCAAGACCACCGAAGACCGGGACGAAGAGCGCCACCGCGCCAAGATGGCCAAGCGCAAGGCGGTGCAGGACGCCGAGGTGGCGGCCAAGACGATCGAGAAGGGCCTGCTGATCGTCAACACCGGCCCGGGCAAGGGCAAGACGACAGCAGCGTTCGGTTTGGCGCTCCGCATGCTCGGCTATGGGAAGCGCGTCGGCGTCGTCCAGTTCATCAAGGGCAAGTGGCACACGGGCGAGAAGGATGCTTTCGCAACCTTCGGCGACCGCGTCGTCTGGCACGCGATGGGCGAGGGCTTCACCTGGGAGACGCAGGATCTGAAACGCGATATCGCCGCTGCCGAAGCCGCCTGGGCCAAGGCGCTGGAGTTGATGGCCGATCCGTCCATCAGCCTTGTCGTGCTCGACGAGCTCAATATCGCATTGCGCTACGACTATCTCGATCTCGACAAGGTGGTCGCAGCGCTGAAAGCGCGTCGCGAGGGACTGCATGTCGTCGTCACTGGCCGCAACGCCAAGCCGGCACTGGTCGAAGCGGCCGACCTGGTCACCGAAATGGCCGTGACCAAGCACCACTTTTCGGCAGGCGTGAAAGCCCAGCAGGGGATCGAGTTCTAGAACGCCAGAACCGCGACAACCGAGACCAAGCCGAACAGCGCGATCAGCAGATAGTCAGCGACGCGGTAGAGTTTCAGCGCCCGCCTGATGTCGCCGCTGTCGACGTCGCGGCGGCCGCCTTCACCCATGAAGACATCATCGACCAGCACGCCGCCATAGCTGCGCGGCCCGGCCAGTGCCAGACCGAGCGCGCCGGCCATGGCCGCTTCCGGCCAGCCGGCGTTGGGCGAGCGATGTTTTTTCGCGTCGCGCCACACCGCGTGCCAGGCGCTGCGGGGATCGGCGTCCCTGACCAGGAAAGCCGCCAGCACGATCAGCAGCGCCGTCAGCCGAGAGGCCGGCAGGTTGATCCAGTCGTCGAAGCGCGCCGCCGCCCAGCCGAAGGCCTCGTGGCGCGGGGTGCGGTGGCCGATCATCGAATCGGCGGTGTTGGCGGCCTTGTAGGCGGCGCCGCCGGCCAGCCCGCCGACACCGGTCCAGAAGGCGGGAGCGACGATCCCGTCGGAAAAATTCTCCGCCAGGCTTTCGATCGCCGCACGGCAGACGGCGGCGCGGTCGAGCGCTTCGGGATCACGGCCAACGATTCGCGAGACGGCGACACGGCCCATGGCCAGCCCGCCTGTATCGAGCGCGTCGGCGACGGATTCGACATGTTCGTAAAGGCTCTTCTGCGACAGAAGCGATGTCGCCAGAAGGGCGGCAACGATCAGTCCCAGGGGAACGAACCAGAGCAGGACAAGCTGTACGCAAAGGCCGATCGCCGCCGGCACCAGCACGATGACCAGAAGTGCCTGGACACCGCGTTGGCGACGTAGTGCGTCGGGATCAGTGGCGCGGTTGAGCCTGCGATCGAGAAAGGATATCAGCCTGCCGAACCACGTCACCGGATGGCCGATGGCGCGAAAGAGCCAATCCGGGTAACCGAGGGCGAATTCGACGGCCAATGACAGGAAAGCGATCAGGACTGACATGAAGCTTCTTGAAGGAGCGGTGGACCATGGTGGAAGTCTCGGCCGGGCGAGGGTGCTTTTCCCCAACGCCGTATTGCCTTTCGTCGACCTCTCTACCGGTATCAATCCGCACTCCTACCCGCTTTTCGACCTGCCCGCCACCTCGCTGTGGCGATTGCCGGAAGCCGGGCGAGCGCGTGAGCTGACAGAGATAGCGGCCAGAACCTACGGCGCGCCGTCGCCAGCCAACGTCGTCGCGGCGCCCGGCACGCAGATCCTGTTGCCGCGCGTGGCGTCGCGGGTCAGGCCTGGCAAGGCGTTGGTGCTGGGGCCGACCTATGCCGAACATGCGCGTGCCGCCGCGATCGCCGGTCACGAGGTGAGCGAAGTCAGCGATTTCGCGGCGCTGGCGCAGGCTGACCTTGCCGTCATCGTCAATCCCAACAATCCCGACGGTCGCGTGATCGAGCGCGACCGGCTGCTGGCGCTGGCCGCCGGGCTGCGTGCAAAAGGCGGGCTGCTGGTCGTCGACGAAGCGTTCATGGATGTCGGCCCGCGCCAGCACAGCCTCGCCGGTGACGTCGATCAAGGCGGCATCGTCGTGCTGCGCTCGTTCGGCAAGTTCTTCGGCCTGGCCGGCCTGCGGCTCGGCTTCGCGCTTTCGGATGCAGCGACGGTGGAATCTCTGGAATCGCAATTCGGGCCATGGGCTGTTGCCGGCCCGGCGCTGGAATACGGCATCCGCGCGCTTGCCGATATCGGTTGGCAGGAAACGATGCGGGGCTCCCTGGCGGACGCGGCGGCGCGGCTGGACACATTGTTCGATCGTTTCGGCGTGCCTGTCGTGGGCGGCACCACGTTGTTCCGCTATCTCAGCCTGCCGGATGCCGCTGGCCTGTTTTCAGCGCTTGGCGAGCGTGGCGTCCTGCTTCGGCATTTCTCCAGCCGGCCGCATGTCCTGCGCGCCGGCCTGCCGGGGAGTCAGGAGGAATGGCTGCGGCTCGAATCGGCCCTTGCCGGTTGGGCGACGCGGCACGAGGATCGATCAAAGGGTTCAACACCATGATCCATGTCTGTTCGTTGTCGAAGATCGAGGAGACGGTGGCCAGGGCCGGTGCCGACCGCATGCTGTCGCTGCTCTCCGTCGGAACGGATGTGACGCGTCCGGCATCGATATCGAGAGAAAATCATCTGCACCTGGTCATGCACGATATCGCGGTGGCTCAGGACGGCATGACCATGCCGGGCGAGGAGCATGTGCGCAACCTGCTCGATTTCGCGCGCCGCTGGGACCGGGCGAAGCCCATGGTCGTGCATTGCTATGCCGGCATCAGCCGCTCGACGGCTTCGGCCTACATCATCGCCGCCGCGCTCGCGCCGAAGCGCGACGAGGTCGAACTGGCTCGGACGCTGCGGACACTGTCGCCATCGGCGACACCCAATCCGCGCTTGATTGCGGTGGCCGACGCGCTGCTGGAGCGCGATGGCCGAATGATCGAGGCGATCCATTCGATCGGGCGCGGCGCCGACGCGTTTGAGGGCACGCCGTTCGAGCTGAAGATCGATATCTAAGCCGATTATTTCAGCCAATCGGCTAGCTTTGCCTTGCGCACATCCCTGAGCAGGCTGATGAACCCGTCGGCTTGATGTTCCGCTGTCAGCCGGCCTTTTTCCGATGTCGCGATGCTTGCATCGCCGACCACCCCGTTCGGGTTGAGATCGCCGGCGATCCAGGCAAAGGCGTGGGTGCCGGTATGGCGCAGCAGCGAGAATTCCTTCTCGGCCCCGGCGACGTTGGAAACGAAATTCTCGGCCTTGGCCATGTCGACGAGATCCGGCCGGAAATGCAGCATCAGCGAGGTCTCGACATCGCCGCCATGGATTCCGTGACGATCCTCGAGTTCGGTATACATGCCGGCCGGCCGGCCAAAACGCTGCCAGCTCGTCTTCACCGCCAGCATCCTTTCGCGCACCCGCAATTCGCGCGTGATGATGCCCATGATCTCTTCGTTGCCGCCATGCGAATTGACGAAGATGAGCTTGCGCACGCCGGCGCGTGCGATCGACACGCCAAGTTCGGTCCAGGCCTCGACCAGAGTCGTTGCGGGCAGGGTGAGCGTGCCCGGCGCGTGCAGATGCTCATTCGACTTGCCGACCGCCTGGACCGGCAGGATGCGGATGTCCAGATCGTCGGGCAGGCGGGCGATCACCGTGTCGAGCATGCCGTTCATGATCGAGGTATCGGTCGAGACAGGCAGATGCGGGCCATGCTGCTCGATCGCCGCCACCGGCAGGACGGCGATCGTCGCCTCCGGATCGATCGAGGCGTATTCTGTGGTCCGGTAGTCACCCCACCAGACTCGTCTTTTGGCTACGGTCATATCATGCCTCTTCAATGCTCAGGGCAGAGAGCAGTTCACCGTTTCACGGAAACGACGAACCGCTCTAACTCTTTGTTTTGACGCAATTCCCTAGGGAAAACCGTTTCACACTTTTCCTGGAGTTGCTCTAGCGCGGCATGGGCGGCCTGTCGATCACCCGGCAGCGATGGCTTCGACCTCGACCTTGAATTCGGGCCGGGCAAAGCCGGAAACGATCATAAGTGTCGAAGCCGGCGCCGGGCTTGAAAACAGCCGATCGCGGACATCCATATAGGGCCGCAGATGCGCGCGGTCGGTGACGTAGGCGTTGATGCGCACGATATCCCCGAGTCCCAGCCCGGCCTCTCCGAGGATCGCCTCGACGTTGCGGAAGCAGAGCTCGGCCTGGGCGCCGGCATCCTCGGGGATCTGGTCGTCCGCCGTGATGGCGACCTGGCCCGAGCACAGCACCAGCCGCTTGCCGGCGGGCACTTCGACGCCGTGGCTGTAGCGGGCAAAGGGAGGCTTGATCGACTTGGGGGTGAGGAATCTGAACATGGCAATCTCCTGGATGCCGTCAGCCTAAGGCCGTATTCACTACAGCTTCAAGATGGCCTGGGATGTCGCTGGTGCGATTGTGGACAGGCGTTCAAAAAATAGGCACGATGCCTCCGGTGCAGCACGACCTATCCGGCTTTCGCAGATGGCTGTGGTGCAAGCCGGCGGGTCCCGGCGCGAGACGCCGGTGGCATGTGTCTTGCTTCTTGAATCTTTGGTGTCGAGCCTGGCGCGAGGCGCGCCGGAGCAAACAAAGGGTGGTTGTCGATGTACGCAAAACAGAAGACCTCGGTGGCGGTGGTGGCCTTGCTTGCCGCCAGCACACTGGGGGCCGCGGCGAATGAAAAGGTGACCTTCGGCACCAACTGGCTGGCCGAGCCGGAACATGGTGGATATTACCAGGCCGTGGCGGACGGCACCTATGCCGCTTGCGGCCTCGACGTCACGATCATGCAGGGCGGCCCGCAGGTCAGCGGCCGGCCGATGCTGCTGGCCGGCAAGATCGATTTCTACATGGGAGGCAACCTGTTGTCGGCCTTCGATGCCGTCCAGCAAGGCATTCCGATGCGCGTCGTGGCCGCCGATTTCCAGAAGGACCCACAGGTCATCATGTCCCATCCCGGCGAGGGGCTCGACAAATGGGAAGACCTCAAGAACGCCGACCAATACATTCTGGGCGATGAAGGCGTGCAGACCTTCTTCCAGTGGATGGTCACGGCACTTGGCTTCGACGCCGCCAAGCGCGCACCCTACACCTACAACACCGCTCCTTTCCTCGCCAACAAGAAGTCGATCCAGCAGGGCTACGTCACGTCGGAGCCGTTCGCGGTCAAGAAGGAAGGCGGCTTCGTGCCCAACCAGTTCCTGCTCGCCGACTATGGCTGGGACACCTACTCGACGACGATCGAGGTCATGCAGGACACGATCGACAAGAAACCGGAAGTGGTCCAGTGCTTCGTCGATGGCTCGGCCAAGGGCTGGTACAAGTACCTCTACGGCGACAACAAGGCCGCCAACGACATGATCAAGAAAGACAATCCTGACATGACGGATGAGCAGATCGCCTTTTCGATCGAGCAGATGAAGAAGTTCGGGCTTGCCGATTCCGGCGATACCGAAAAGCTCGGCATCGGCGCCATGACCGATGCACGGATCAAGAGTTTCTACGACAAGATGGTCAAGGCCAAGGTCACGCCTGATGGCATCGACATCACCAAGGCCTACACGCTGGCCTTCGTCAACAAGGGTGTCGGGCTCGACCTGAAGAAATAGGCCAGCCTGGGCATGATAGGGGAAAAGGTGGCGCAAGCGCCGGCGTCGGACGTCGCTCCGGCCTTGCTGGCGCTGCGCGGCGTCGGCAAGGTGTTTTCCAACGGCGTGACGGCACTGAGCGCTGTCGACCTGACGATCCGGGAAGGCGATTTCCTTAGCCTGCTCGGGCCGTCCGGCTGCGGCAAGTCGACGGCGCTGCGGCTGATCGCCGGCCTGTCGACGCCGACCTCCGGCGTGCTCGACTGGCGCGGCGGTGGTTCGCTCGACCGCGCCAATATCGGCTTCGTCTTCCAGGAACCGACGCTGCTGCCCTGGGCCAGCGTCTTCGACAATGTCTGGCTGCCGCTCAGGCTGAAAGGCATTTCCCGCGCCAAGGCTGCCCCGGCGATAAATGAGATGCTGGCGCGGGTCCACCTGACCGGCTTCGAGCACGCCGTGCCGCGCGAACTGTCGGGCGGCATGAAGATGCGTGTGTCCATCGCGCGGGCCATGGTAACCAAGCCGCGCGTGCTTTTGATGGACGAACCGTTCGCGGCACTGGACGAGATCACCCGCTTCAAGCTCAACAACGATCTGCTGGAGCTTTGGCAGGACGAACGCTTCACCGTCGTCTTCGTCACCCACAGCGTCTTTGAGAGCGTGTTCCTTTCCAACCGCGTCGTCGTCATGGCGGCGCGGCCGGGCAGGGTGTTCGACGAGCTCGCCATCGAGGCTTCCTATCCGCGCGACGAGGCGTTTCGGACCTCGCCGGACTACGCGGCACTGTGCCGGCAAGCCTCGGACGTGCTGGTCAATGCCATCAATTCAACAGCAGGCGCGCATCATGACGGTCATTGACGAAGGGGTGCTCAAACTCGACCCCGAGGAAGCGCGCCGCGTGCGCCAGGAGCGGCTCGAGCGGGTCGGCCGTTGGGTGCTGCCGCTGGCGATCATGATCCTGGCGATCTGGCTGTGGGACCGCATCTGCGTCTGGAACGAGATCCCGCAATATATCCTGCCGCGCCCCGGCGTGGTGCTGCAGACGCTCTACAACGATGCCGGCCTGCTGTTCTCCTCGCTGCTGGTCACCTTGCGTATCACCTTTCTCAGCCTGGCCCTGGCCGTCATCGGCGGCGTTGGCCTTTCGGTGCTGTTCGCGCAGTCGAAATGGGTGGAGATGTCGTTCTTCCCCTTCGCCATCGTGCTGCAGGTGACGCCGATCGTGGCGATCTTTCCGCTGATCAATATCTATGTGAACAACCAGACGACCAAGCTCCTGCTCTGCGCCTGGATCGTCGCCTTCTTCCCGATCCTGTCCAACACCACGCTTGGCCTCAACTCCGTCGACCGCAATCTGCGCGACCTGTTCAAGCTCAACGGCGCGACGCGCTGGCAGCAATTGCGATATCTGCGGCTGCCGGCGGCAATGCCTTATTTCCTCGGGGGCTTGAAGATCGCCGGCGGCCTATCGCTGATCGGCGCCGTGGTGGCCGAGTTCGTCGCCGGCGCCACCGGCCAGTCGTCGGGACTTGCCTCGCGCATCATCGAGGCCGGCTACCGGCTGAACGCGCCGAGGCTGTTCGCGGCGCTGTTCCTGATCTCGCTGACCGGCATCCTGATCTTCCTCGTGCTGTCGCTGATTTCGCATCTCATTCTGCGGCGCTGGCACGAAAGCGCGCTGAAACAGGAGCGGTAGGTCCTTGATTCCGAACACAGGTTCATACCATCTCGCCAACGCTCGCGTTCATGCGTCGCTGACGCCCGGACTTGCCGCGGCCTTTGACGGCGATGGCTTTGCGCTCGCCGATATTTCTGTCGCCGACGACAAGATTTCCAGCATCACCGCGCATGGCCGACCGAAGGCGCCCGCCGATGCTATCGACCTTCACGGCCGCATCATCTTGCCCTGTTTCGTCGACTGCCATACGCATATCGACAAGGGCCATATCTGGCCGCGAAAACCCAATCCCGACGGCACTTTCATGGGAGCGTTGAACGCCACCGGCGCCGACCGCGTCGCGCGCTGGAGCGCGCAGGACGTGGCGCGGCGCATGGATTTTTCACTGCGCTCGGCCTACGCGCATGGCACCAGGGCGCTGCGCACCCATCTCGACAGTGTCGCGCCGCAGGAGGAAATCTCCTGGCCGGTGTTCGAGACGATGCGCGAGACATGGCGCGGCCGCATCGAGCTGCAGGGCGCCTGCCTTCTCGGCATCGAGGGCGTGCGCGACAAGACATGGTTCGACAGGCTGGCAAAGCGGGTGGCTGCCGCCAAGGGCGTACTCGGCGTCGTCACCTATATGGTGCCGGACCTGGAAGAGCTGCTCGACCATGTCTTCGCGCAGGCGATCAAGCATGGGCTCGATCTCGATTTCCATGCCGACGAGACCGACGACATTGCTGCCATCTCGCTGAAGAAGATCGCCGAGGCAGCGCTTTGGAGCGGCTTCGAGGGCAATATCCTCGTCGGCCATTGCTGCTCGCTGGCACGGCAGCCCGATCTCGAGGTTCTGGACACGCTGGACAAGGTGGCGAAGGCCGGGTTGGCGATCGTTTCTCTGCCGATGTGCAATCTCTATCTGCAGGACCGGCGTGTCGACGCCACCACGCCGCGCTGGCGCGGCGTCACGCTGCTGCATGAGATGAAGGCGAGGGGCATTCCGGTGGCAGTTGCTTCCGACAATACACGCGATCCCTTCTATGCCTATGGCGACCTCGACGTGCTGGAGGTCTATCGCATGGCGACGCGCATCCTGCATTTCGACCATCCGGTCGCCGACTGGCCGCAAGCGGTCACCGCGACGCCGGCCAAGGTGATGCGGCTTGATGGCTTCGGCACGCTTGCCGCCGGCGGCGGTGCCGATTTCATTCTGTTCAAAGGTCGAAGCTGGACGGAATTGCTGTCGCGGCCCGAATCGGATCGCATCGTCGTGCGCGCCGGACGCGCGATCGACCGGCAATTGCCCGACTATGCCGAGCTCGACGAACTGATGGTGGAATGATGGACGTCTCGGCGCTCAAACGCGATCTCGACGGGATAAAGCTCGACGACAATCCGGCCATCGTCCAGCAGAAGAGCCGCGACTTCTACTGGTACAGCCCGGTGCTGAAGCGGCAGCTCGACCATGTCACCGGCGACCTGGTCGTGACGCCGAAAACCGAGGCCGAACTGATCCGCGTGCTGGCCGCCTGTCATCGGCATGGCGTACCGGTGACGCCGCGCGGCAGCGGCACGGGCAATTATGGGCAGGCAATGCCGCTGTCGGGCGGTGTCGTGCTCAACCTCGCCGAGATGAACGAGATCAAGTCGATCGCGCCGGGGCGCGTGGTGACCGGGCCGGGCGCGGTGCTGGCGGATATCGACAAGGCGACGCGGGCGCATTCCGGCCAGGAACTCAGGCTCTCGCCCTCGACCTACAACACGGCCTCGATCGGCGGCTTCATCGCCGGCGGTTCGGGCGGCGTCGGCTCGATCAATTTCGGCGGGTTGCGCGATTTCGGCAATGTGCTTCGCCTGCGCGTGGTGACGATGGAGGCCGAACCAAAAGCGCTCGAACTCACCGGCGAGGATTTGCACAAGGTGACCCACGCCTACGGTACGAACGGCATCATCACCGAAGTCGAGATGCCGCTGACCGCGGCCTATGACTGGGTCGATGTCATTGTCGGCTTCGATGCCTTCATGGGCGCGGCGCGCTACGGCAATGCGCTCGCTTGCCAGGACGGCATCCTGACCAAGCTTATCACCCCGATCGCCGCACCCGTGCCGCAGCTTTATTTCAAGCGGCATCAGAAGTTTTTCAGGGAAGGGCAAAGCATCTGCGTCGTCCTGGTGGCGCAGCATGGGCTGGATGCCTTCCTTGCCTTCACCCGGCGCGCCGGCGGCGAGGTTATCTTCAACGCGGCCACAGCGACGCCGGAGGAGAAAAAGGGCCTGCCGCCGGCCTACGAGCTGGCCTGGAACCACACCACGCTCAGGGCACTGCGTGTCGACCCCGACATCACCTATCTGCAATCGCTCTATCCCTTTCCCAACCAGCTGGCGCTGGTCGAGAAAATGGATGCAATGTTCCCCGGCGAAGTGTTCTCGCATCTCGAATTCGTGCGGCTCGACGGCAACATCACCTGTTTCGGCCTGCCATTGGTGAAGTTCACCACCGAGGCGCGGCTCGACGAGATCGTGCGGCTGCATGAGGAGAATGGCTGCCCGATCTTCAACCCGCACCGCTATACGCTGGAAGAGGGCGGCATGAAGCAGACGGATGCCTTGCAGCTCGCCTTCAAGCGCGAGACGGACCCGCAAGGCCTTCTTAACCCCGGCAAGATGATCGCCTGGGAAAATCCGGACTACGACTACCGCTCCGGGCGGACTTTTTTGTTCAAGGGGCTGCAAAAGGCAGGCTGATGAACATCCTCGTCCTCTACGCCCATCCGGTCGAGACCAGCTTCAATGCCGGCCTGCACCAGTTGGTCGTCGAGCGGCTGATGGCGGCGGGCCATACGATCGATGATTGCGACCTCTACGCCGAGAATTTCGATCCAAGGCTGACGCGCCAGGAGAGGCTGGACTATCATGACCAGCGCGGCTCCGCAGACCCCGCGGCGCCCTATGTCGAACGTCTGCTGCGGGCCGATGCGCTGGTGCTTTCCTATCCTGTTTGGAACTACGGATTTCCGGCGATCCTGAAGGGCTTCTTCGATCGCGTGTTCCTGCCTGGCGTGTCGTTCAAGCTGGTCGACGGCAAGGTGCAGCCGTCCCTGCACAACATCAGGAAGGTCGCGGCCGTCACCACCTATGGCGGCAGCCGGTTTCGCGCCATGCTGATGGGCGATCCGCCACGCAGGCTGATCAAGCGCATGCTGCGCGCGACGGTAAAGCCAGGCGCGCCGGTCACCTACCTCGCGCACTACGCAATGAACCTGTCGACCGACGAAACACGGAAGTCCTTCATGACGAAGGTTGCGGCGAGCATGGATGCGTTCTGATGCGGGTCCTCGTGGTCTACTGCCATCCGGTGCCGGAGAGTTTTTGCGCAGCGGTCCGCGACACCGCTCTCGATGTGCTGAAGGCAAGAGGCTGGGAGGTGCGGCTGCTCGATCTCTATGCCGAGAAATTCGATCCGGTGATGGGTTGTGACGAGCGGCGCACCTACAATGACCAGGCGCCGCGCGATCCCGCGCTGAAGCCGCATTTCGAACTGCTCGCCTGGGCTGAAGCGATCCTGTTCGTCTATCCGACCTGGTGGTACGGGTTACCGGCGATGCTGAAGGGCTGGCTTGACCGGGTGTGGGCGACCGATGTCGCCTTCAAGCTGCCGGCGGGCAAGGGGCGGATCACATCGCTGATGAGGCATGTCACCAAGGTCGGCGTCATCACCACCTGCGGCGCGCCGACCTGGTGGAGCGTCGTCGTTGGACAGCCCGGACGCAAGACCTTGCTGCGCGGCATGCGGGCACTGTGCGCGACGCGCTGCAAGACGTTTTTCCTGGCGCATTATTTGATGGATGCCTCGACGCCGGCAACGAGATCGGCGTTTCTAGCAAAGGTGCGGGCGAAGCTGGAGCGGTTTTAGAAGCAGCTTCCTTCGCCCCGTTTAAGGGGCGAAGGAAGAGATCACATCTTCACCCGTTCCGCCTTCGGGTCATACATCGGCTTCAGCGACGCTTCGGCCGCAAACCGCTCGCCGGCGATCTCGATCTCGTAGGTCGAAGCCAGCACATCCGCCTCGCTTTCGCCTGGGCAGGGCACATAGCCCAGCCCGATGGCGCCACCGAGATGATGGCCGTAATTGCCTGACGTGATTGGGCCGACGATCTTGCCGTCGCGCAGGATCGCTTCGTTGTGGAAGAGCAGGGGTTGCGGGTCCTTCAGGCGGAACTGCACGAGCCGGCGGTTCAATCCGGCCTCCTTCTTCTTCAGGACGGCATCGCGGCCGATGAACTCGCCCTTGGCCGTCTTCACCGCGAAACCGAGACCTGCTTCCAGCACATTGTCCTCGTCGGTGATGTCGTGGCCGAAATGCCGGAAGGCTTTTTCGATGCGGCAGGAATCCAGCGTATGCAGGCCGCAGAGCTTCAGGCCGACATCGGCGCCGACCTCGTTGATTGCCTCGAAGACATGGGCCGCCTGGTCGGTCGAGACATAGAGTTCCCAGCCGAGTTCGCCGACATAGGTGACGCGGTGGGCGCGGGCGAGGCCCATGCCGATCTCGATCTCCTGGAACGTGCCGAACGGATTGTTCTCGTTGGAGAAATCGTTGGGGCTGACTTTCTGGATCAGCTTTCGCGCATCCGGGCCCATCAGGCAGAGCACGCTTTCTGCAGCGGTCACATCCGTGATGACGACGAACTCGTCGGCCAGGTGTTTGCGCAACCAGGCCAGATCGCGCTGCAGCGTGGCACCCGGCACGACGAGGAAATAGGCCGTTTCCGAGAGCCTGGACACGGTGAGATCGCTCTCTATGCCGCCGCGCTGGTTGAGCATTTGCGTGTAGACGATCTTGCCCGGCGCCACGTCCATGTCGTTGGCGCACAGTTTTTGCAGGAAGGCACAGGCATCGCGGCCCTCGACACGGATCTTGCCGAACGAGGTCATGTCGAACAGCCCGACCTTGTTGCGGATCGCCAGATGCTCGTCGCGCTGGTTGTCGAACCAGTTCTGCCGCTTCCAGGAATAGCGGTATTCGCGCTCCTGGCCTTCGCGGGCGAACCAGTTGGCGCGCTCCCAGCCGGCGACTTCGCCGAACACGGCACCCCGCGCTTTCAGATGCTCATGCAGGGGCGAGCGCCTGACATTTCGCGATGTCGCCATCTGCCGGTAGGGGAAATGGTCGGCATAGAGCAGGCCGAGTGTTTCTGAGACGCGCTCCTTGAGGTAGCGGCGGTTCTTCTGGAAGGGCTGGGCGCGGCGGATGTCGACTTCCCACAGGTCGAAGGGCGCTTCGCCATCGTTGATCCACTGCGCCAGCGCCATGCCGGCGCCGCCGGAAGAGACGATGCCGATCGAATTGTAGCCGGTCGCCATCCAGTAGCCCCGCAGTTCCGGCGCCTCGCCGAGATAATAGCGGTCGTCCGGGGTAAAACTCTCGGGGCCGTTGAAGAAGGTGTGGATGCCGGCGGTCGCCAGCATCGGCATGCGGTTGACGCCCATTTCGAGGATCGGCTCGAAATGGTCCATGTCCTCGGGCAACTGGTCGAAGCAGAAATCCTCGCGGATGCCGTCCATGCCCCATGGCTTGGCCACCGGCTCGAAGGCGCCGAGCATCATCTTGCCGGCATCTTCCTTGTAGTAAGCGCACTCATCGGGGACGCGCAGCACCGGCAGGCGGGAGAGGCCTGGGATCGGCTCGGTGACGAGATAGAAATGCTCACAGGCGTGCAGCGGGATGGTGATGCCGTTCTGACGCCCGAGTTCTCGGGCCCACATGCCAGCGCAGTTGACGACGATGTCAGCCTCGATGGTGCCTTGGTCCTCACCTTGCGCCCACGACACGCCAGTGACGCGGCCGGCCTTGGTGTGGACCTTGGTGACCTTCACATTCTCGGCGATGGTGGCGCCGCGCTGGCGCGCGCCCTTGGCCAGCGCCATGGCGATGTTGGCGGGGTCGCACTGGCCGTCGAGCGGCAGGTGCACGGCGCCGACGACGTCGGACACGTTGAGATGCGGGTACATCTCTTTGACCTCGTTGGGGGAAATCTCGCGCACATCGACATCGAAGGCACGGGCGAGAGACGCCTGCCGGTAGATCTCGTGCTTGCGCTCCTCGGTCAGCGCCACGGTGATCGAGCCGACCTGGCGCATGCCGGTGCCGACTTCAGTCTCGGCTTCCAGCTTGACGTAGAGGTCGGCCGAATATTTCGCCAGCCGCGTCATGTTCTGCGAACCGCGCAACTGGCCGATCAGGCCGGCGGCGTGCCATGTCGTGCCCGAGGTCAGCTGCTTGCGCTCCAGAAGCACGATGTCGGTCCAGCCGAGCTTGGCCAGGTGATAGGCGACCGAACAGCCGGAAACGCCACCGCCGATGATCACCGCCCTTGCTTTGGTGGGAATGGCCTTGGTGGGAATGGTCTTGGTCATGCGGCCTCGCGGCGATAAGTGGAAGCAAAACGGCGTAGCCGGGCCGCTGCTTCTTGCAGCACGGGCTCCGGCTGGCAGAGGCTGATGCGGATGTGGCCGGCAGCGGCTTCGCCGAAGCTGGACCCCGGCATCACGCCGACCTTCTCCTTGTCGAGGAAGGCGAAGGCGAATTTCTCGTCGTCAGGTTCGACCGCGGATATGTCGAGCATGACATACATGCCGCCTTCGGAGCCGCGCACGCTGACGTCGTTCATGCCGCGCACGGCATCGAGGAGGACGGTACGGCGCGCCGCGTAGCGCTCGGCGATGTCTTTTACGCCGTAATGGTTCTCCAGCGCCTCGGCGCAAGCGACCGAAATGAAGGCCGGGAGGCCGTAGGTCGTCACCAGATTGAGATTGATGAGCAGTGTGATCATCGCTTCAGGACCGGTCAGCCAGCCCATGCGCCAGCCGGTCATGCCATGGCTCTTGGACATGGAATTGATGACCAGCGTGCGTTCGGCCATGCCGGGCAATGAGCGCGGCGAGATGTGCTCGCCGCCGCCCAGCGTCCAGTAGACCTCGTCCGACAGCAGCCAGAGGTCGTGCTCCCTGCAGATTTCGGCCAGCTGTTCGAGCCGCTCTCGCGAATAGACCGCACCGGTGGGGTTGTTCGGCGTGTTGATCAGGATGGCACGCGTGTTGGGCTTGAGTGCCGCGCGGATCATGTCGGCGTGCGGCTGGAAACCATCCTCGGCCGGCGTCTCGACGACGGTGAAACTGGCACCGGCGGCGCTGAACGTGTTGGGGTAGGTGGCGTAGTAGGGAGCAACGACGATGGCGTGGTCGCCCTGGTCGAGCACGGCCTGCACGGACGCGTAAAGGGCCGCCTGGCCGCCCGGCGTGGCAATCACCTGATCCGGCGTCGTCTCGACGCCGGTGCAGGCGCTGGAGGCTGCCGCCATCGCCTGGCGCAGGCGCGGCAGGCCGGGCAGCGGCGTGTAGTGGTGATTGCTGCCGCGGACTGCGGCGACGCAAGCCTCGATCGTTTGGGAAGGCGTGTCGAAATCATGGTCGCCGACCGACAACATGATGATGTCCTCGCCCGCTTCCTTGCGGGCCCAGGCGGCGGAATGGACTTCCCAGCCATCCTTGCCCGACGGGACAATGCCGGAAATGCGCGACGATGGTCTAGGCATGCAAAACTCCCGAAATTTCGTAACCATCCTGCTGCAGACGGTCGCGTAGCGCGGCAATGTGCGGCGGTCCGACTTCGCAGCAGCCGCCGACGATGTCAGCACCTGCCTCCACCCAGCCGATCGCCTGCTCGGCATAGGCGTCCGGGCCGAGGTCGTGGCGGGCATGCAGCACATCGACGGTGCCGCCGTGCTTGAGCGCCTCCGTGGAGGTGAAGCCATTGGCATAGGCGCCGACCGGGCCGCCAAGATCGATCAGTTCAGGCAAGGCGGCGGCGATCGCTTCCGGCCGGCAGCAATTGAGCAGCCGCGCCGCTATCGGCAAGCCATCAAGCGCGCTGGCCGCGGCGGTGATTGTTTCGCCGCTGCGCAGCCGCGGCGCGCCGTGATCGGCGAGCGTCCACGACACCCAGATCGGCTTGCCGCTCTCAGCGGCCGCGGTGACGGCCGCGCGCGCCTCATCGGCCGAGGCCATGGTCTCGCAGAGGAAGAGATCGACGCCATCCGCCTGCTCGGCAACGATGCGGCGGTAGATGTCGAGCGTCTCCTGGTAGGAAATGGTCAGCGCCGGTGCGTAGCTGCCGAAAAGCGGCGACAGGCAGCCGGCGATCGCTGTGTCGCCGGCCTCGTCGCGGGCTTGCCTCGCAAGCTCGATGCCACGCTTCTGCAGCGGCTTGAACAGGTCCTCGGCACCCTCGCGCGCCAGGCGTTCGGGTGTCGCCGAATAGGTGTTGATGGTGATGACGCGGGCGCCGGCGCGGATGAATTCGGCATGCAGGTCGCGCACCAGATCGGGTTCATCGATCAGCACCCTGGCCGACCACAGCGGCGTCGGCTCGGATTTGCTGCGCCGGACCAGTTCCTGACCCATGCCACCGTCGGTGAGGATGACTTTCTTCATGCGCGCAGCCTCTCGTTCCTGGGATCCCAGAGCGGCTCGTCCTTCTGCACCACCGCCTTGAAGCGGTCGCCAAAGATTTCGACCTCGACTGATGTGCCGGGTTCGGTCAAATCGACGCGCAACATGCCGAGCGCGATCGACTGGTCGATGCGATGGCCCCAGCCGCCTGACGTGGTCTCGCCGACGATCTGGCCGTTATGCCACAGCGTCGACATGTAGGGTGCGTCGCAATCGCCGGGGTTTTCAACGACCAGTGTGACGAAGCGCTTCTTCACGCCTTGCTGCTTCTCGTTCTGCAGCGCGGCTTTGCCACGGAAGTCGGGCTTTTCCCATTTGACGAAGCGCTCAAGCCCGCCCTGCAGGATGGAATAGTCGGTCGAGAGATCGCCTTTCCAGGTGCGGTAGCCCTTTTCGAGCCGCAGTGAATCCAGCGCATACATGCCGAACGGCTTCAGGCCATGCTGTTGTCCTGCCGCACAAACGGCATCGAAGATGGCGGCTGTGTCGTCGACCCTGGTGTGGATTTCCCAGCCGAGTTCGCCGGCGAAGGAAACACGCACGAGCTTGGCCCAGCGGCCGGCGATCTTCGTTTCCTGATGCGTCAGCCACGGCAGCGTAAGGTCGGCGTCGCAGACTTCGGCGAGGATTTTTCGCGAATTGGGGCCGGCCAGGATTTGAGTGGAGAATTCCTCGGTCCGGTCGATCAGCTTGAATGGCGAGTCCTTGGGCATGCGCGATTTCAACCACTCGAAATCATGCCATTGCGCGACCGCGGCGGTGATCAGCGTCATCACATTCTCGTCGTGGCGCACGACGGACATTTCTGTGACGATGCGGCCCTTGTCGTCGGCGAAATAGACGAGGCCGATGCGGCCGGGCTTCGGCACCAGTCCGGTGACCTGCAGGCTCAGCCATTCGGCGGCGCCCGGACCTTCGAGGTTGAAGCGTGAGAAACCCGGCAGGTCGAGGATGCCGGCGGCGTCGCGCACCGCCAGGCATTCCTCGCGCACGCGATGCTGCCAGGGCCCGTCGCGACGGAAGGTCAGCGTGGCTTCCTCGGAGATGTCGTCGCCGTCCTTCGCGTACCAGGTGGCGCGCTCCCAGCCATTATAGGCGTCGAAACGACCGCCGAACGCCTTGATGCGGTCGTGGATCGGCGACAGTTTCCTGTCACGCCCTTCCGGCCAGGCATGGCGCGGGAACTGGATGGCATATTCATTGCCGTAGATTTCCAGGCCCTTGGCGACGCAGTAGTCGGGTGCGGCGGCGAAAGAGGTGAAGCGACGCGGATCGCAAGACCACATGTCCCATTCCGTCTGGCCTTGCGTGACCCATTCGGCCAGCACCTTGCCGGCGCCACCGCCCTGGGCGATGCCGAAGGTGAAGACGCAAGCCTCGAAGGCATTGGGCACGCCGGGCATCGGCCCGATCAGCGGATTGCCGTCCGGTGCATAGGGGATAGGTCCGTTGATAACCTTGGACAGGCCGGCTGTGCCGAGGATCGGCACGCGCGCGACGGCATCGGCCAGATAGTGTTCCAGCCGGTCGAGATCGTCGGGGAAGAGCTGGAAGGAAAAATCCTCCGGCATGGGATCGCCAGGGGTGGCCCAATGCGCGCGGCAATTGCGCTCATAGGGGCCGAGATTCATGCCGGCCTTTTCCTGACGCAGATAATAGGAAGTGTCGACATCGCGCAGCAGCGGCAGCTTCTTGCCCTGTTCCTTCGACCATGCGGCGAGTTCGGGGATTTCCTCGAACAGGATGTATTGGTGGCTCATCACCATCATCGGCACCTCGCGGCCGAACATCCGGCCCACTTCAGCGGCGCGATAGCCGGCGGCATTGACGACGATCTCGCAGCGGATCTCGCCTTGCGGCGTGGCGACCACCCATTCATCCTTCTCGCGGCGCACGCCGGTGACGGGGCAGAAGCGGATGATCTTGGCGCCCATGTCGCGCGAGCCCTTGGCCAACGCTTGGGTCAACTGCGCCGGGTCGATGTCGCCGTCGCTCGGGTCGTAGAGCGCGCCTTCCAGATCGTGCGTCTCGATGAAGGGGTAACGGCGCTTGATCTCGTCGACACCGACCACGTCGATGTCCATGCCCTGGTAGCGGCCCATGCCCTTGGCGCGCTGGAACTCCTGCATGCGCTCTTTCGAATGGGCGAGACGCAGAGAACCGGTGACGTGATAGTTCATGGGATAGTCGACAGCGTCGGCCAGGCCCCGGTAAAGCTCGGTCGAATAGCGCTGCATGTTCATCAGCGACCAGGACGAGGAGAAGGTCGGCACATTGCCGGCGGCATGCCAGGTGGAGCCCGAGGTCAGTTCGTTCTTCTCCAGAAGCACGCAGTCGGTCCAACCCGCCTTGGCGAGATGATAGAGCGAGGAGGTGCCGACAACACCACCTCCGATGATCACCACGCGCGCCGTGCTCGGCAAACCCGCCATGTTTCTTCTCCCAAACTGAACTTAGTATACGGGTGGCGAAACCACCCAGATGATCACCGCGGGCTCGGTGCCTGGATTGCGCCAGCGATAGGGCTTGCCTTCGAAGCGGAAGGAATCGCCTTCGCCGAGCCGGTGCCAGACGCCCGCTATCTCGATTTCGAAAATACCCGAGGCGATATAGCCGGCTTCCTCGGTCGGCCGCAGTTGCTCGGTCTTCATCTCCGCGCCTGCCGCGAAGATCGAGCGCACCATCTCGAAGCTGCCACCGAGATCGGGCGATAGGAGTTCTTCCACCAGGCCGGTCTCGCTGGTGCCAAGCGTGCGGCGCCTGCCGGCGCGCACCACCACGCCGCGTTCGCTCTCGACAGGCACGTCGTGGCTGAAGAACAGGCTGATCGGCACGCCGAACAGCTCAGCGAAGGCCCTGAGATCGCTCAGCGACGGCGTCGATAGGCCGCGCTCGACCTGGCTGACCCAGCCGACCGAGCGGCCAAGTTTCAGCGCGATCTCCGCCAGGGTCAGCCCGCGCGCGCGACGCAGCGCCCTGATATCGCCGGCCAGAACGCGTTCGTCGGGTCCCTGCAATGTTCGTGCGGTGGTGGAGGGCAAAACGCTCTCTTCGTGAAAATTTCATTCAGAATTTCATGAGAAATCAAGCTTATGAAAAAATCAAGTGGATTTTCACCAATGCTCAAGATTTGCTTGCAGGATTTTGGCGGTTCATGCAAAGGCTCCGCCGCGAGCGGCGAGTGGGGACGTCCGATCGACAAAAAGGCTAAGGGACGGCCCATGCTGGAAAAGAAGGCTCGAATCGCGGGTGATGCCGAGATCGTCGACGAGGCGATCATGTCGCGCCGTTCTGTGCGCGCATTCCTGCCCGACATGATCGACGACGACACCATCCGGGACATTCTGGCGGTCGCGGCGCGCGCGCCGTCCGGCACCAACATGCAGCCGTGGCGGGTCTACGTCACCAAGGGCGAGACCAAGCAACAGATCTCCGATGCCATCCTGAATTCCGGTATCCGAGCCGAAAAGGCCGACTGGGACGAGTATCGCTACTATCCCACCCAGTTCTTCGAGCCGTATCTTACCCGCCGCCGGGCGAACGGTTTCGGCCTCTACGGTGCGCTCGGGATCGGCCGCCGGGAGGTGGACAAGATGCGCGCCCAGCATGACCGCAACTTCGTTTTCTTCGACGCTCCGGTAGGCATGATCTTCACCATCGATCGCCGGCTCAACCAGGGCTCGTGGATCGACTACGGCATGTTCCTGCAGAACATCATGGTCGCGGCGCGGGGCAGGGGCCTGCACACGTGCCCGCAAGCCGCATTCGCGCCCTATCACAGGCAGATCCGCCCGGTGCTCAACATTCCCGACGAGGAGATCGTCGTCTGCGGCATGGCGCTTGGCTATGAAGACACGTCCAAGCCCGAAAACGCCTTTCGTACCGACCGTGTGCCGCTGGAAGAGTGGGTGACGTTCAGCGAGTAGCCGCGCCAGCGGTTGACTTTTCTCTTATGCATGTCGTTGTCCCAAAACCGCTGCACACTTTTGGGCAACATGCATTATTCCGTGTTCATCTGCATGCCGTGGCCGCTGACATGGGCGCCGTCCTGTGGCGTCAGCTTGAGGTAGGCGAGCAGCGCGCAGAGCGTGATGACGCCTTCGATCGCGAACAGGATCCGGAAATCATTGGTCACGGCCGGGCCGCCGCCGGCCAGGAACGACAGCATCGCCGCCGAAAGGCCGACGCTGATGGCCACCGCCAGCTGCCAGAGGATGTAATAGAGGGCGCTGAAGCGGGCAAGCTGTTCGGGGGCGATGTCGGAATAGGCGAGGTTTCCGGTCGAGGCCCACTGGATGGAGCGGAAGACGCCGAAAACAAAGATGTAGCCAAGCACGATCCAGACCGGCGTCGTGGCCTGCATCAAGGCGAAGCCCGCGACCATCGCTGCCACAACAGGCGTGTTGAAGACCAGTACGCGGCGAAACCCGAACCTGTTGAGAACGCGTGGCATGAAGAAACGCATGACCACCGAGCCGAGCGCGGCAACGAAGGTCAGCGATCCCGCCTGCACCGCGCTCATGCCGAAGCCGAGCTGGAACATCAGCGGCAGCAGGAAGGCGACGGAACTGAGCCCGATCGTGTCCAGCCCGCCGCCGGTGAGGAACGAGATGCGGAAGGTGCGGATGCGCAGCAGCTTGAGGTCGAGCAGGGGATTGGCCACGCGCAGGCAGTAGAGCGAGGCAATCGACAGGATGACGACCGCCAGCGCCAGTTCACCGGCAATCATGCCGCCGGCGGCATCCTTGGCGGCAAGCGAGTCCATGCCGAAGACAAGCAGGATCATGCCGCTGCCGACCAGCAGGAAGCCTGGAAAATCGAAGCGCGTGCGCACCGGCTTGGTCACTGTCGGGAACAGCGAGGCGGCAAGGATTGCCGCCGCCAGCGCGAACGGCACATTGATGAAGAAGATCCAGCGCCAGGAAATGTAGGTGGTCAGCGCGCCGCCGACGAGCGGCCCGACCAGCGGACCGGTCTGGCTGGCCACGGAGATATACATGTTGATCTTCAGCGTCCGGTTGCGCGGAAAGCTCGACAGGATGACGACCTGGCCGAGCGTGCCCATCAGCGCGCCGCCAAATCCCTGCAGCGCGCGAGCGCCGACCAGCGTCCAGATGTCGTTCGACAGGCCGCAGAGCGCCGAGGAGGTGGCGAACACCAGCAAGGCAAAGCAGTAGACATTGCGCAGGCCGAAACGGTCGGCCGCCCAGCCGCCGAGCGGCATCGAGATGATCAGGCTGGCGACATAGACGGTGATCAAGAGGCCGAGCTGGCTGGGCGGTCGAGCCAGGCTTTCGCCGATGCCGGGCAGCGCCGTCACCACGACATTCTGGTCGAGGCTGGTCATGAACACGCCGCAGGCGACCGTCAGCGGCAGCAGAAGCAAGGCTCTGGCCGACACCTCGGCGCGATCCGTGGCGCCGGCGGATATTTCTGCGGTCATGGGGATGTTCGAACCAAACGAATGCGCCGACTCTTAAGACGGGATTTTTCTACCCCTTGGACCGTTTGGGCGGCCACGTGACTCCATCATGGGCGCCCGCGGCAGGATTCTCTAGCGACAGAACCGGCCGGCATTGAGGCCAGAAGCAACGGGGAGGCCAGAAGCAACGGGGAGGCCAGAAGCAACGGGCGAGCGACCATACGTCGCCACCGGCTATTGTACTTCGTAGCCGACCTCCTCGCTGGCATGGCAAAGCGCCTTCCAGAAAGAACGCGCGAAGGAGCGGAAGACATAGATGTCGAACTGGTCGGCACCGGTGCGCTGGATCTGGGCGAAGACGTCGTGATGGGTGGTCGAGCGGCCCGCGCCGATGGGGAAGGCCGGCAGCGCGAAGTCGATGGCGAAGAATTTCGCCAGCACCCACTCCGCTTTCGGTCCGGCGATGCGGATGGCGGTGCGGCCATGCGACAGGTCCGTCACCGTGCCGATGGCCGGCGTCACCGCCTTGGCAAAGGAAGCGACCAACCCTTCGGCTTCGTCGGCCACGGTGAATTTTCCCGGTGCGAAGCCGAACACAGATTTCGTGCCCTCGCTCAGGCCACCGCCGGCGCCATCGGGCAGCGCAAGCCCGGTGACGGCGCGGATGGCCGCGATCAACTTCTTCTCCTCCCCAGGCCAGGCGGCGAGCTGCACGATCGAACCCGGCCGCGTTTCGGTCAGGAGGATCTCGACGCCGTGTTCGAAATTACCATGCGAGCCGACATGGAATTCCGGCTCGAGGGGGGATTGGCGCTCAACCATGCATGCGGGTCCCTTCCGGATCGTAGAAATGGTTGGAGACGATCTCGACCGGCCCGAAGCGGTTGCGCAAGGGATCGGAGACATGGGCACGCGTGCCGTGCCGCGCCTTGCCGCCCTCGACCAGCGCCAGTGCGATATGCTTGCCGAGCGCCGGCGAATAGCAGCAGGCGGTGATGTGGCCGATCGAGCCGTGTGGATTGGCCTCGTCCAACGTCTCGACAATGTGCGCGCCGCCATTGAGCGGCCGGTTGTCGAGCGCGATCAGGCCGACCAGTTCCAGGCGGTCGGACGCGATCAGGCCTTCGCGGTCCATCATGGCCGAGCCGATGAACGGCTTCTTCTTCGACAGCATCCAGTCGAGATGCAGGTCGCGCGCCGTGGTGCGACCGTCGATCTCGGCGCCGGTGACATGGCCTTTCTCGATGCGCATCGTGCCCAGCGCCTCGAGCCCGTAGGTGACCAGCCCGAACGGCTTGCCGGCGTCGATCAGCGCTTGCCAGACATGCGTGCCATGGCCGGCACCACAATAGACCTCGAAGGCCATCTCGCCGGAGAAAGACAGTCGACAAATCATCACCGGAACGCCTGCTATCTCGCCGCGCACGATGCCCATGAAGGGCAGGGTCGCATTGTCGACGGCGGTGCCGGTGACACAGGAGGCCAGGATCTGCCTGGCCTTCGGTCCGCCGATCGCGGCACCCGCCCATTCGTCGGTCACCGAAGTGACATGGACTTTCAGCTCCGGCCAGATCACGTCGAGGAAATATTCCAGATGCTGCATCACCTTGCCGGCATTGGCCGTCGTGGTGGTCATCAGGAAATCCTGTTCGCCGAGCCGCCAGGTGGTGCCGTCGTCGAAGGCAAAGCCGTCCTCGCGCAGCATCAGCCCGTAGCGCGCCTTGCCAACGGCGAGCGTCGAAAACATGTTGGTGTACACGCGGTCGAGGAAGGCGGCGGCGTCGGGGCCCTGCACGGCGATCTTGCCTAGTGTCGAGACATCGACGATGCCAGCGCTTTCGCGCGTCGCCCTGGCCTCGCGCACATAGGCCTGCTCGACCGTTTCGCCTGAAAGCCCGTAGATCATCGGCCGGTACCAGAGGCCGGCGGAGTACATGGTCGCGCCATTGTCGAGGTGCCAGTCATGCATCGGCGTCAGCCGCTCAGGCTTCAGGTCGCCGAAGCGCTCGGCCGCGAGCGAGCCGATCGACACCGGCGCGAAGGGCGGCCGGAAGCGTGTCGTGCCGACTTCCGGGATCGGCTTGCCCAGCGCCTCGGCCATGATGGCAAGGCCGGGAATGTTGGAGCTCTTGCCCTGGTCGGTCGCCATGCCAAGCGTGGTGTAGCGCTTCAGGTGCTCGACCGAGACGAAGCCTTCGCGGTGGGCCAGCCGTACATCCTCAGCCGTCACGTCATGCTGGAAGTCGACGAAGCTCTTGCCCTTGGCCCTGATCTCGAAGACGGGCGCCGGATCGGGGTCGCCGCCCACAGCTTCCACAGTCGGCAATGCCGCGGGCGTGCCTGTTCCACCCGCGGCGGCAAGACCGGCGGCGCGGCCTTCGGCGATCGCCTCGGCCGTCGAAAAACTGCCTGTGAAAGCGCCGGCCCCGATCCATTTCTGTGTCGGCGTCGGTGGCAGGAAAGCCTGCCGGGCGGCATTCCATTCCGCTTTGGCGCCGGCCTGGCTGGCCAGATGGATGGTCGGCGACCAGCCGCCCGACATCAGCAGGCAGTCGGCATGGATGCTTCGCTCATCACCGGTGAGCGCCCCGGTGACCATGTCGAAACGCTGAACCTTGAAGCCGGAAAGCGCCTTGCCGCCCTCGGTGGCGACGACGGCGTGGCCGGCAAAGATCTCGGCTTCGGCCTCGGTGGCCAGCTTGCGCATCTCGGCCGAAAGCTCGGACCGGACGTCGACGATGGCGACGATTGCCGAACCCGCCTTTTTCAGGGCGATGGCCGCGCGATAGGCGCTGTCATTGTTGGTGAACAGGGCGATTCTCTCGCCTGGCAGCACGCCGAACTCGTTGGCGTAGCGCTCGGCGGCATGGGCCAGCATCACGCCCGGCCTGTCGTTACCCGGGAAGACTAGCGGCCGTTCGAAAGCGCCGGTTGCCAGCACCACGGATTTGGCACGGATTGCCCAATAACGATGGCGCGGCTCGCCCTTGGCGGGCTGTTCCTTGTGGTCGCTCACCCGCTCGAGCGCGGCCAGCGTGTTGTTGTCGTAGTAGCCCCAGACCGTGGTGCGCGGCAAAAGCCGGACATTGTCGCGGCCTTCGAGCTGAGTGACGGTGCGGCGGGCCCAATCGGCGGCCGGCGCGCCATCGATGGTTTCCTCGGACCAGTTGGTCGAGCCGCCGAAACGCGGCTCGAGATCGGCCAGCATGACGCGTGCCCCCTGATCGGCGGCGGCCTTGGCGGCCATCAGGCCGGCGGGGCCGGAACCGACCACCATCACGTCGCAGAAGGCGTTCATGCGCTCATAGCGAGCCGGATCCTTCGCCGATCCGGCGCTGCCGAGACCGGCGGCGCGGCGGATGAAATGCTCGCAGAACATCCAGAAACGCGTACCCTTGAGCGGACCGATCACCGGTCCCATGAAGGTCTTGTAGTAGAAGCCGGCGGACAGGATCTTGCCGCCGAGCTGGTTGACGGCATTGACGTCCCAGGCCAGCGAGGGGAAGCGGTTCTGGCTGATCGCCACAAGCCCGTCGTGGATCTCGACCATGGTCGCCGGGATGTTGGGTTCGCGCACCTCGCCCTTCAGCACTGTCACCAGCGCGTTGGGTTCCTCCACACCAGCAGTCAGCAGGCCGCGCGGGCGGTGGTACTTGAACGAGCGCCCGAAAAGCGTGATGCCCTTGGCCAGCAGCGCGGACGCCAGCGTGTCGCCGGCATGGCCGGTGTAGGCGACGCCGTCGAAGGTGAAACGGATCGTCTTCAGCCGGTCGACGCGGCCGCCAGTGTCGGTGCGGCGCGGACTCATGCCTTGTCCTCCGCCTTGCGGCGCGCGGTCGAGACATGGTCGCCGCGCACGAAGGCAACGCTCGAAATCTCATGCGTCAGCGTGTTGCGCACGACCCTGAGATGCGCGCGGCAGCCGCCGGAATGCTGCCAGATCTCATTGTGGTCGCCGGCCGGGTTCAGCCGGTCGTAGACATAGGCGTTCCATGCCTCGAAGTTCTGCGAGGCGGGGTCGGGGCGCTCGCGGTTGCCGTCACCTTGATAGGTGAACTCGATGACGTCGCGCGGGCCGCAATAGGGGCAAGTGATGAGCACAGGATGTTTCCTAATGGAGCCGCGGGTTCGCACCCTGGCCCTTGTCGTCGATGACGAGGCCGCGGTGGAAGCGGTCGAGGGTGAACGGCGCGTTGAAATCGTGCGGCTCATCCTTGGCGATGGTCCAGGCGAAGGTCCACCCGGAAGCCGGCGTCGCCTTGAAGCCGCCATAGCACCAGCCGCAGTTGAGATACATGCCGGGCAGGGGGCCCGTGGTGATGATCGGCGAGCCATCCATCGACATGTCGCATACGCCACCCCAGGAGCGCAGCATGCGTACACGCGCAAGGCCCGGGAACAGCGCCAGCATCTCGCTCATCACCTCGTCGACGATGGGCAGGTTGCCGCGCTGGGCGTAGCTGTTGTAGCCGTCGATATCGCCGCCATAGACCAGGCCGCCCTTGTCGGACTGCGACATGTAGAAATGACCCATGCCGAAGGTCACGACCGTGTCGATGAAGGGCTTCAGCGATTCCGTCACGAAGGCCTGCAGCACATGGCTTTCGATCGGCATCGTCTCGATGCCGGCCAACCGCATGACGCGCCCGGTGCTGCCGGCCACCGCGACCGCCACCTTTTTGGCCCTGATATCGCCGCGCGACGTGGTGACGCCGGTGATGCGGTCGCCATCGCGCAGGAAGCCGGTGACCTCACAATTCTCGATGATGTCGACGCCGCGCCGGTCGGCGCCGCGCGCATAGCCCCAGGCCACCGCGTCGTGACGGGCGGTGCCGGCGCGTCGCTGCATCAAGCCTCCGACCACCGGAAATCGTGCATCGCTGGAAATGTCGAGTGCCGGGATCAGGCGCTTGATTTCGGCAGGCGTCATCAGTTCGGCGTCGACGCCGAGATGTCGCATGGCGTTGCCGCGCCTTGCATAGTCGTCGAACTGGGCAGGGGTGTGCGCCAGGTTCAGGCAACCGCGCTGCGAGAACATGACGTTGTAGTTGAGCTCGTGCGACAAGCCCTCCCACAGCTTCATCGAATGTTCGTAGAAGCGGGTGTTGGCGGGCAGCAGGTAGTTCGAGCGCACGGCCGTCGTGTTGCGGCCGACATTGCCGGAGCCGAGCCAACCCTTCTCGAGTACGGCGACATTGGTGATGCCGTGTTCCTTGGCCAGATAGTAAGCGGTCGCGAGCCCATGGCCGCCGCCACCGATGATGATGACATCATAGGAAGCCTTCGGGTCGGGCTTGCGCCAGGCCGGCTTCCAGTCCTTGTTTCCCTTGAGCGCGTTCGCGAGCAGCGAAAAGGCCGAGTACTCTGCCATCATTGTCATCCGGTTCGGGCGATGCGGCAGACTATAGAGCAGGCTGTATCCGCAAAGCCAATATTGCGCCATTGCCTTTCGACTGGCCGACGCTCGGATCGCGATCCGAACGCGATCGGATGCGACGGCTTGCCCCAAGATATGGCCGTCTTTATCAAGGACAGGCTTTTGAATGCCTTTGCCGCCCATGAGTCGCCAATACGTCATGCTTTTGAGATTGCTCCGCCTCATTCTGATCCTCGCGCTGGTTATTTCGGCGCCGCCTTCGTTCGAGGCCATGGCTCAGGCGCTTGGTCAAGGCTCCGCCGGATTGATCACCGATCAGCAGAAGGTCATCCAGGGCCTGACGGCCAAGACCGACGATCTCGAGAAGAAAATACAGCAGGACAGTGACGACGATTCCTCGCTCGTGGATATCCGCCTGCAACTGGAGGATTTGTCGCGGGCGGCATTAACCAGTGCGCTGGCGTTCCGTCCGCGACTGACCGATATCAACAATCGCATCGAGGTGCTGGGCCCGCCGCCGGCCGCCGGCCAGCCGCAAGAGCCCGACATCGTGACCGGCGAGCGCCAGGCACTGGAGTCGGAAAAGGCCGAGATCAACGCGGTCGTCGCGAGCGCGCAGAACCTGTCGATCCGTATCAGCGGGCTGATCGACAAGATCGGCAATATGCGCAGCGAGCTGTTCCGCAACCTTTTGACCAAGCGCTACGTCCTGTCGGACGCACTGAGCCCGCAGGTGTTTTCCGACGCGCAGGACGAATACGCCAATTTCTACAAGGCGGTGTCGTCCTGGCTGAGCTTCGCTTTCAAGTTCAAGTTCCAGGCCATTCTGGCGGCAACCTTCGTGGCGCTCGGGCTGGCGCTGGTGCTGCTGGTCGGCGGCAGGCGCCTGTTCGGGCGCGTGTTCGAGGCAGACCCTTCCAACGAAGACCCGTCCTATCTCAGCCGCTTGTCGGTGGCCTTCTGGTCTACCTTGCTGCCGACGCTGGCGGTCGGCGCCTTTCTCGGCTCGACCATCTTCTTCTTCAATTATTACAATGTGTTGCGTGGCGACATTGGCCTCTTCCTCAATGCACTGGCGACCGCCATCGGGGTGGTGTTCTGCGTCAACCGGCTGACCAACGCGGCACTGTCTCCGCGGCTGCCGAACTGGCGTCTCATCCCGGTCGAAACCGGGCCGGCGCGCTGGCTGGTGCGCCTGGCGACCGCCATGGCCGTGGTCATCAGCGCCAACACATTCCTGTCTATTATCAACGACAAGATGGGATCGCCGCTGTCGCTGACCATCGCGCGCAGTTTCGTCGCCACCATTGTCGTCGGCATCATCCTGATCCTCATGGCGATGCTGCGGCCGTTCAAGGCGCGTGACGGAAGCTGGCGACCGTGGCCCGCATGGCTGCGCTACCTGGCACTGGCGCTTGGCCTGTTCACCATTACCGCCGCCTTGCTCGGCTTCATCGGCCTTGCGCTGTTCGTCTCGCTGCAGGTCGTGGTCACCGGCACGGCGCTGATCACCGCCTATATCGGCTTCCTCTCGGCGCAGGCGATCGGCGAGGAGGGGGCGTTCGCCAACACGACTGTCGGGCGCTGGCTGTCGACCAATTCCAGCTACGAGGACACTGCACTCGACCAGCTCGGCCTTGTCGTCAGTGTAGCCATCAATTTGTTGATCGTGCTGGTTTTCTTGCCGCTGATCCTGCTGATGTGGGGCTTCCAGCCCGGCGACATCCAGGCTTGGGGCTACAAGCTGGCGACTGGGATCAATATCGGGTCGGTGACGATTTCGGTCACCGGCATTCTTTCGGGCATCGTCGTGTTCGTCATCGGCTATTTCCTGACGCGCTGGTTCCAGGGCTGGCTCGACGGTTCCGTCATGGCGCGCGGCAAGGTCGATACCGGGGTGCGAAACTCGATCCGGCTGGCGGTCGGCTATGCCGGTGTCGCGCTGGCGGCGCTCGTTGGCATCTCGGCCGCCGGCATCGACCTCTCCAGCTTGGCACTGGTTGCCGGCGCGCTCTCCCTCGGTATCGGTTTTGGCTTGCAGAATGTGGTGTCGAATTTCGTCTCCGGCCTGATCCTTCTGGCCGAGCGGCCGTTCAAGGTCGGCGACTGGATCGTCGCCGGCGACGTCAGCGGCACGGTCAGGAAGATCAGCGTGCGCGCCACCGAGATCGAGACTTTCCAGCGGCAGTCGGTGATCCTGCCCAACTCAAACCTGATTAACAACGCCGTCGGCAACTGGACGCACCGCAACAAGCTCGGCCGTGTCGAGATCAAGGTCGGCGTCGCCTATGGCAGCGACGTCAGGCAGGTGCATGCCATCCTGCTGGAAATCGCGCGCAGCCATCCGCTGGTGCTGAAGAACCCCGAGCCCTTCGTGCTGTTTTCCAATTTCGGCGCCGCCGCGCTGGAATTCGAGATCCGCGTGTTCCTGGCCGATATTATGAACGGCAGCGCGGTGCAAAACGACATCCGCTTCACCGTTCTCGAAAAATTCGACGACCAGCATATCGAGATACCGTCGACGCCCCGCGCTGTCGTCGAGCCCAAGCATGCCACGGCCTGGCCTACCGACGACGACAAGATCGAGGCCGACTTTGCCGAACAGGAGCTGGCCAAGGCAGAAGCGGCGGCGGAAGCGAAAAAGCTGGCCAAATCAGGGCGCAAGCTGCGCAAGCCCGATCCCGACTAGCGCATTTCACCGTTTCCCGGAAACGCGGCCAACCGCTCTAACTCTTTGTTTTAACGCAACTCCGACGGAAAACCGTTCACACTTTTCCTGGACTTGCTCGAGGCCTGCTCACGGTTGGGACCAGCGCCGACAGTGCCGTGCGCAGATCGGTCTTGCCGCGCCTGATCTCACCGACGCCGTGTTCCACATCTATGCGGCCGGCATTGTGGGCGTCGAACATCGCGGCGACCAGTTCGGCGTAGCTCGTACCGATGCCGCCGCCGACGAGGGCGGGAATCCAGTCCTGTCTCGGCAATTCGCGAGCGACAATCTCGCCGCCGGCAATCTCACCAAGTGTCCGCGCCACATCGCTTGCGCTGTAACGATCAGGCCCTTCGGCATGGACCACACGCAACGTTTCGCCGCCCGGCGAAAGAAGCAGATCGGCCGCCATCAGGCCGACATCGCCGGCCGAGACGGTCGGGAAGGATTTGGACAGGGGATGATGCAGGCTCGGCAGCACGCCAGTCTCGATTGCCCTGCCAACCAGGCGGCTCCAGTTCTGCATGTGCTCGGCCGAGCGCAGCACCGTCAGCGCCGCCGGCATCTTTTTCAACCGCGATTCCAGATGATGGAAGGTCAGCGTGATGCCGGTGCCGGCGGCAAGCTGGGCCCCATAATCCGAGATCGCCAGGATGCTTTCCGGCCTGGTCTGATCGAGTGCATCCATGATGGACCGGATGGTGGATTCCATCTCGGCTGCCGCACTGTCGGCGCGGACGCCAGTTGGGCAGATGACTTGCACCGCTGTCGCGCCCCTTGTTGCCCGGGCCAAAGCCGGCGCATCGCGCAGATCGGCGATTTCCGCGTCGCAACCGAGCCCGCGGAATTCGTCGGCATGCGACGGGTTTCGCACCACGGTCCTTACCGGAACGCCATGTCGACGAAGTGCGCCAACCGTCGCCCGTCCGATCTTCCCGGCAGCGCCCAACACAACAAACATGCCCGTATCCTTCATTCTGGCCAATGGGATGTCAGGAATGCCGGATTGGTGGGCCGAGGTCGCCCAGATATGGACGGCGGAAGACAAAAACGGATGATTGGACTCGAAGCCGCAGACGGCGAAAATGCCGGATCGCCTGCTATCGGCGCATACGGATTAGTGCGCCAGGCGTGGCGCCGAGGATGCGCTTCATGCTTTGAGCCATGTGGCTCTGATGCGCGAACCCTGCTTCCAGCGCGATCTGGCTGAGCGGCATTTTTCCCTGGTGCAGCAACGCCTTGGCGCGCTCAACCCGCCGATGGATAACATATTGATGAGGCGGCATGCCGAATGTACGGCGAAACAGCACTTTCAGATGCGAGACGCTGATGGCAGCCACCTGCGCCAGCTCGTCCAGTGAAAGGTCCTGAGCGAGGTTGGCTTCGATGAAATCGGCCAGCCTGCGCTTCTGGCGGAAGGAAAGCGTTTGCCTGGCTGGAACGTCCGACTTCGACGCAGCACCCTGGATGATCTGTATCGCCAATGCCTTGGCCAGGCTTTCGAAATACAGCCGGTCGGATGGCACGTCCGGGCTGAGACCAGTCGCCAGCGCATGGGCGATATGTTCGATCCTCGGATCGCGACGTTGGAACTGGGGATGGACGACGATCCTGTCCGGATCGATCTCGAGATCCTCGGCCGCGCGCCGAACCAGCGCCGGGCTGACCCACAGCCGCAGGATGGTGCAATCCGCGTCGTCTTTCCAGTCGCCGTCGAGCCCTGCGGGTACAATATCGATGTCGCCGTCCGACTGGACCCGCCGGTGATGTTTTCCATCGCAGTGGCACGACGCGTTGACCGGCGCCCCGACGTGGATTCCAAGCCGATGGTTGATGGATGCAGGCACATAATGGGTCAGTCCAGCGGCAATCCTTCGCGTCTCAACTCCAACGCCGATCGTTTCCAGCCAATTGCGGTGCATTGTCTCGGTGCCGGGCATTGTCTTTCTTCGCGGTTGCCGCCTTCGGCATCATATTGTGCCGGTCGGGTAAATTAACAGGGCCCAGGCGTGTGCCGGGCAACCGGCATTGGAGAATGCCAAAACCAATTGCGGCATGAATACGGCATTCAGTTGCGGTTCAGCTTCCATCTCATATAAGCTTGCAAGCAAAGGGCGAAAATGCCTTGCGAAATGCAACAGAGGCGGTGGGAACACCGATATTGCACCATGTGGAAGTCTCTCGTCGCTGCCGTCGCCTTGCTCGCCGTGAGCGGCTCGGCTCATGCCGCCAGCGCGGTCAACAAGGACGCCGAGACCCGTACGCTGGTCGTGACGGAGGGCGGCAGCAAGACCGACCTTGCTCTGGCCGGCGGTGAAACCGTTGAATTCTGCCAGAACGGCTGCTTCGTCACCTTGCCGAACGGTGACCTCGAAGCCCTGACCGGTTCGGAAACCGTCGAAATTTCCGGCGGCGTCGCGCGCATCAAGTAATTCTGGCGGTATCATTGGAAAGGCCGGGTATTTGCCCGGCCTTTTATCGTTTCCAGTAGCCGTTGTTTAACAATGATGCCGGAAATACCGGTGCGGCAGCCGCCTGCAACCAGGCGTTTTAACGTTCGCTACGTCATCCCCCGCTATACCAGCATCAAGACGCCGAAAAGCGGCGCGCAACGGGATTCCGGTTTTCCGGATCATACGCTGGCAAGGCAGGACGGGCATGGATGCGCGGTCGGACAGGAACGCAATACCGCTTGCGGTCGATCTCGACGGCACGCTGATCGCTACCGACCTGTTGTGGGAAGGCCTGTTCCTCCTCCTCAAGAAGAATCCTCTCTATGTTTTCCTGGTGCCTTTCTGGGCGGCCGGCGGGCCGGCGCGGCTGAAGCAGGCGATCGCGCGGCGCATCGACATCGATCCCGCGTCGCTGCCCTATCGCGCGCCGCTGCTCGACCGGCTTCGCACTGAACATGCCGAGGGACGCAAGATCGTGCTGGCGACCGGCACGCCGCGCAAGTTCGCCGACGCCATATCGGCCCATCTCGGCATTTTCGACCGTGTGCTGGCGACCGATGGTTTCGACAATCTTACCTCGGGCAAGAAGCGCGCCTCGCTGGTCGCGGCCTACGGCGATGGCGGCTTCGACTATGCCGGCAACAGCCGCCACGATCTCCAGGTCTTCGATGCCGCGCGCAATGCAATCGTCGTCGCGCCCGACCGCCACGCCGCACGCTGGCAGGCGGCGAATGGCGCCGAAACCATGCCGGCGCCCAAGCCGACCTTGCGGACCATCATCAAGATGTTGCGCGTGCATCAGTGGCTGAAGAACTCACTGATCGCCGTGCCGATGGTGCTGTCGCACGAGTATTTCAACACCAACATGATCTGGCAATGCGTACTGGCCTTCATCTCGTTCAGCGCGGTGGCCTCGGCTATCTATATCCTCAACGATTTCTTCGACCTCGCGCTCGACCGCAAACACGCCACCAAGCGCAACAGGCCGTTCGCCAGCGGCGCGCTGTCGATCCCGTTCGGCCTTGGCGCGATCGCGGTGCTGCTGGCGGTCGGCGTCGGCACCGGGCTGTTCCTGGCGCCTGAATTCCTGGCCGTCCTCGGCGGCTACATGGTCGTCACCACGGCTTATTCGCTGTCGTTCAAGCGCATGCTGCTGGTCGACGTGCTGACGCTTGCCGGCCTCTACACCATCCGCGTGCTCGCCGGTGCCGCCGCGACCGGTGTCGACGTCTCTTTCTGGCTGCTCGCCTTCTCGATCTTCTTCTTCCTGTCGCTGGCGCTGGTGAAGCGCTTTGTCGAACTGCGCACCACCGCCATTCCACCTGGTGAGCGCATCGCCGGCCGTGGCTATCGCACCGAAGACCAGGAGATCGTCGCCCAGGCCGGCATGGCATCGGCCTTTTCTTCGGCGCTGGTGCTGGCGCTCTACATGGACAGTGTCGCGGTGCGCGAGCTCTACCCGCATCCATGGCTGATCTGGCCGCTGCCGCCGATCGTGCTTTACCTCACCATGCGCGTCTGGATCCTGGCGCGCCGTGACGAAATGCATGACGACCCGGTCGTCTTCATCATCCGTGACTGGCGCAGCCAGATCGTGGTGCTGATCGGCGCGGTGCTGCTGGTCATCGGGGGCTGGTAGGCATGGTTGACCGCTTCCGGAGCTTTGGCCTTGCCACGCCGCCCGCGCCGCATGCCATCCACGCCGATGACGCCATCGCGCTGTTGAAGGGCGGCCAGGCGAAGGAAGCATCGCTGCTGGCCTACGGCAATGGGCGTTCCTACGGCGATTCCTGCCAGAACCACGCCGGCGCGGTCGTCGACATGCGGACGCTGAACCGCATCCGCGCCTTCAATGCCGAAACCGGTGTGCTCGAAGCGGATGCCGGCGTGCTGCTGGCGGATATCATCGCACACGCTGCGCCCTACGGCTTCTTTCCGGCTGTCGTTCCGGGTACGCAATTCGTGACGCTCGGCGGCGCTATCGCCAATGATGTGCATGGCAAGAACCATCATCGGCGCGGTACCTTCGGCTGCCATGTCGAAAGCTCCACGTTGCTGCGGTCCGATGGAAAGACCCATCGCTGCTCGGCATCAGACAATCCGCGCCTGTTCCGGGCAACCATCGGCGGCATGGGGCTGACTGGCCTCATCCTGTCCGCATCGATCCGGTTGATGCGGGTGCATTCGCTCGACATCGTCGAAAAGACGACACCGTTTCGCGACCTCGCCGAGTTCTTTGACCTCGCCGAAGCGGCGGACCAGGCCAATGAATATGCCGTCGCCTGGATCGATCAACTTGCCGGCGGCCGCAACAGCGGGCGTGGCCTGCTGTTTACCGGCAACCACGCCGAACACGGCTCGCATGCGGCCTCGCGCGCCGGCGGCAACCTGGCGATACCGTTTCAGCCGCCCTTCAATGTGCTCAGCCGGCCGTTCCTGACCGCTTTCAACGCCGCCTACCGATGGAAGAAGGGCCGGGCGACCGTGCCGCGCCAGACCGGCTACCACGGTTTTTTCTTTCCGCTCGACGGTGTACGTGACTGGAACCGGCTTTATGGCCCCAGGGGGCTGTTCCAACATCAGAGCGTGGTGCCGGAAGAGGCTGCGCGCATCGTTGTGCCAGAGCTGCTGACAGCGGCCCGACAGGCCGGGCAAGGCTCCTTCCTCACAGTACTGAAGCGTTTCGGCGAGGTCCGCTCGCCCGCGCTGCTGTCGTTCCCGCGACCGGGCTACACGCTGACGCTGGATTTCCCCAACAAGGGGGCGGCGACGCTTGCCCTGCTTGGCGAGCTCGACCGCATCGCGATCGCGGCTGGTGGAGCTGTCAACCCTTACAAGGATGCGCGCATGAGTGCTGCAACCTTCGCTGCCTCCTTCGCCGACTGGCCGAGGCTGGAAGCGTTGCGCGACCCTGCCTTCATGTCGGATTTCTGGGCGCGCACGGCCGGCAGCATCGATCTGCGGCGGCGTGGAGTCGAGGCAGCCGAATAGATACAATTGGAATGAATCGTGGTTAGTGAATGATTAATCGCAGGATTTACTCAAAACATTCTTGTGAGTTCACGATATCTTTTCAGGTTTGTATTAGTCGATGACACGGGGTGGCGAGCTGGCATGAAATATATCGTCTTCATTCTCTTTACGGTCATGACCAATGCCGCCGCGCAGCTCATGCTGAAGCAAGGCATGATGTCGCTTGGGCCGATCTCGTTCGAAGGCATCAATCCGCTCCTCAAATTGCTGCAGATCGTCTTCAGCCCCTGGGTGTTTCTTGGGCTCTGCACTTTCGTGATTTCCATGGCTTCGCATCTCTACGTGCTGTCCAAGGTCGAGCTTTCCTTTGCCTATCCGTTCCTCAGCCTCGCTTATGTCGCTGTCGCCATCTTCGCCTACTTCGTCTTTCGCGAAGACCTCAATGGCTGGCGCATTGCCGGCATCGCCTTCATCTGCGTCGGCACCGTGCTGATCGCGCAAAGTGGGCGAGGACATGAAGACCAGACCGCTTCCATCACGCCCGACAAGATCCCTGCAAACGAGACCGTTCGATGAGACATGTGATTTTCGGCGGTGACGGCTTCGTCGGCCGCCACCTTGCCCCGAAGCTTGTGGCCGATGGCGAAGAGGTTGTCGTCGCCGACATCGTCAAAAGCGATCTGGCGCACTACCGCAATGTCCGGTTCGTCCAGTGCGATGTCACCGATCCGGCCTCGGTCGCCGCTGTCGAGCTCAAGGCCGACGACATGGTCTACAATCTGTCGGCCAAGATGCTGTCGCCGATCCAGGTGCGGGCCAAGCGGCACGACTTCTTCTTCCCGGTCAATTTCCACGGCACCGAGCACATCATGCAGGCCATGGACAAAGCCGGCGCGCCCAGGCTTGTCCACTACACGACCGACATGATCTACGGCCACACGGTCACACAGCCCATGACCGAGGAGCACCCCGTCGCGCCGCTCGGCGAATATGGCTGGTCGAAGCAGAAGACCGAGGAACTCGCCGCCGAATGGCGCAAGCGCGGCATGTCGATCTCATTGTTCCGGCCGCGCCTGATCATCGGCCCCGGCCGGCTCGGCATATTGGAGAAACTGTTCAAGCTGATCGACTGGAACCTTCCGGTGCCGATGATCGGCTCGGGCAAAAACCCCTATCAGTTCATCTCTGTGTTCGATTGCGCGGAAGCCGCGCGTGCCGCCTGGAAGGTCGGCGTGCCCAACGAGGCCTATAATCTCGGCTCGCTCAATCCGCCACCGGTGAAGAAATTGCTCGGCGACCTGATCCGGCATGCCGGTTCGAAATCGATCTTGATCCCGACACCGGGCTGGGCGGTCAAGCGCACGCTCGACCTGCTCGACCTCGTGAACATGCCGATCATGGACCCGGAGCAATATCTCATCGCCGACGAGGAATGTGTGCTCGACGTGTCCAAGGCCGAGCGCCAGCTCGGCTGGGTGCCGCAATATCGCGACGAGGACATGCTGATCGCCGCCTACAGCGAATACCGCGCCAAGAAGGCAGGGCACGCCGTCGCCACCAAACATGTGCCCGCCGAATAGCGGGCTCGCCAAACAGTTTTATGGCGCACGACGCTGGTCGTAGCGCGGACAGGAGATTGAAATGACCGTCATGGCCAAGCCCGAACAGACCAATGCGCGCACCATGGTGAGCGCACCGGCGCTGTCGCCCGCCACCATCGCCAAGCCCGATCTGATCAGCGTCGAGCAGGCCAAGGCGATGGATGTCGCCCGCATGACCGACCTCTTCAAGGCGCATCTCAATCCCGGCCAGCTGCATTTCATGAAGCTGCTCGGCTTCCACAAGATCAAGATCGAGCGTGCCGAAGGCATGTTCTACATCGATCAGAACGGCCGCAAGATCCTCGATTTCTTTGGCGGCTTCGGTTCGCTGGCCTTCGGCCACAACCATCCGCGCCTGCTTGAGGCGCGCAAAAAGTTCCAGGAGGAAAAGCGCCAGGAAATCGCCATCGCCTTCATGTCGCAATATGCGGCGGCATTGGCGCACAACATCGCCAAATGCTCGCCGGGCGATCTCGACATGGTGTTTCTGGGCTCGTCCGGCTCGGAGGCGATGGAAGCGGCGGTCAAGCTCGCCGAGCGCGCCGCCGGACCGAAGCGGCCGAAAATCGTCTATGCCGAGAATTCCTTCCACGGCAAGACCAAGGGCGTGCTCGGCATCACCGACGGCCAGCTCTACCGCGCTGACTTCAAGATGGCCGAGAACACGGTCCGCATTCCGTTCGGCGACATCGAGGCGGTCGAGCGTCTGTTCCGCAGCGATCCCGAGGTCGGCGTCATCGTGCTCGAAACCATCCAGGGTGGCGGCGGCATCATCCAGGCGCCAGCCGAATACTGGCAGAAGCTGCGCGCGCTGTGCGACCAGCATGGCGTGCTGTGGGTGGCCGACGAAGTGCAATGCGGCTATGGCCGTTCGGGCCGCTTCTATGCCTTCGAGCACTACGGCGTCGTGCCGGATGTGACGGCACTGGCGAAGTCGCTCGGCGGCGGCAAGGCGGCGGTCGGCGCGATGATCGCCAGACGCGAAATCTACATGAAGGCCTATGGCACGCCGAAGACCGCGATGATCCATGCCATGGCGACTTTCGGCGGCATGGGCGAGGCCTGCATCACCTCGATCGAGGCGCTCAACGTGCTCTATGACGAGGGGCTGATCGACAACGCCGCCGCCACCGGCGATTATCTGCTGCAGCGGCTGCGGGCGCTCAAGGACAAATACCCGAAGATCATCAAGGATGTGCGCGGCAAGGGTCTTATGGTCGGCCTGGAGTTCCACGACTTCTCGCAGACCTTGCCGATGGTGCTCAGGCCGGTCGTCAGCGTGCTCGACGACAAGCTGAAGGGTTCGCTGTCGGGTTTTGTCGGCGCGCTCTTGCTGCGCGACTACGACGTGCTCGTCGCCTTCACCGAGTACAACCGCAACGTCATCAGGCTCGAACCCCCGCTGATCTGCCAGCGCGAACATGTCGACCGCTTCGTCGACGCCTTCGACAGCTTGCTGTCACGCGGCATCGTGTCGATCGTCAAGGACTTCGTCAAAAGCCAAGTTCGCTAAAAGAAAGCTCATTGGGCAGAACGATGCTGACCAAGTCTCCCGCCGCGAAAAACCCGCTCGACCGGCTCGCTGAAACCGGTCTGGCCTGGGGCGAGGGGACCTATGCGCGGCTGGCCGCACCCATCGGCGCGGCGGCCTTCGCGCTCTATATTCTTCTGACCGCGTTCACGGCATGGGTAATGCCCGACGCCAACTGGGACATGCTGCCTTACCTCGCAATATCAGAGGAAGGCACCTATCCCGATGCGCAGGCGCTGCATGATTACGCCTACGGCACGGTCAAAGCGGGTGTTTCGGTCGCCGATTACAAGACGCTGACCGATGATGGCGGCGGCTTCCGCAGCCACATGACGGAGAATGCCGCCGACTTCCATTCGCTGCTCGGCATGTATCGGATCAAGTTCCTCTATGCCGAGATGCTGTCGACGCTGAGCGCGGTGATGTCGCCGGTCGAGGCGATGCGCCTCGTACAGGTGTTTTCGGTGCTGCTGTTCGGCGCGATCGTGCTGCTCTGGCTGCGCTGGGAAAAGGCCTTGGCCTTGGCACCGGTGATCGGCGCGGTGCTGATCATGGCTGATTTCGGCGATGCGGCGCGTGCTTCGACGCCGGACCTGCTCACGTCGGCGCTGCTGCTCGGCGGGCTCTACGCCTATGTCAGGGGCCGCGAGGCGGCGACGGCGATCCTGCTCTTCCTCGCCTTCATGGTGCGGCCTGACAATATTGTCTTCCTTGCCATCCTTGCTGTGTTGCTGGTCTCCTTCCGGCAGCAGGCGTGGGGCGCGCTGGCCGGCTTCGCCGCGTCCTTCGTTGCCTATTTCGCCATTTCGCACTGGGCCCATCATCCCGGCTGGTGGCCGCATCTGTGGTTCTCCAGCATCGAACAGCACTACAATATGGACGGGTTCGAGCCGGCGTTCTCGGTCACCGCCTATCTCAGGGCGTTTGCGACGTCGCTGCTGCGCGCCGTCAACCTGAACAGCTGGGTCGGGGTCTCCGTGCTGGCGCTGGCCGGCTGGTTTGCCGCCGGCCGTGCCGGGTTCCACCTCGAGCGCCGTGCCGGCATCCTGTTCGCGGCGCTGGTCCTCGGTGCGCTGGCGAAGTTCACGGTCTTCCCGATCCACGACACGCGCATCTATTTCCCACATCTGATCCCGCCATTCCTGCTGCTGGCGGCGCCCTTCATGGCGCTGTGGGCTGTATCGGTTCGTGGCCAACACCGCGCGGCCTTGCACGTCATTCCCGGAGACAAGCCATGAGTTCTCTATCCAGCCTGGCGCGCATCGCCTTGTCGCTCGGTCTTCCCTCCGGCCTGCTCGATCGCGGGCCGTCGCTGCGCGGCACGAAATTCCTCGCCAAGGCGGCGCTGAAAGCGCGCTTCGGTGGAGCAGGGCAGCCGTTCCAGATGGTCAATGTCGGCGCCTGCGACGGCGCGCTGTTCGACGATGTCACGCCGTGGCTGCACAGGATTGCCGGCGCCCGCGCCATGCTGGTCGAGCCGATTCCGTACAATCAGAAACGGCTGCGCGCCAATTATCCCGACATGGACCGCTTCATCATCGAGCCGGTGGCCGTCACAAAAACCAGGGGCACGATCACCGTCCATACTTTCGACGCAGCCGCGCTGGAGGCCGGCACGCTGCCGATCGAGTTCATCGGTTGCTCGTCGGTCACCGACACCAATCTGATGTCGGGCAAGAATGCCTGGGGCGAGGCCGATGCCAATTTCAACAAATTCGCGCCGCACCTCAGGGATATCGAGGTGCCGTCGGAAACGCTGCAGACGCTGCTCGACCGCAATGGCATCAGCCATATCGACGCTTTCCTCGTCGATTGCGAAGGCGCGGACTGGATGGTCTTCGAGCAGCTCGACCTCAAGCGCTACCGCCCGGGCTTGATCAAGGTGGAAGTCGGCGCGCTGCCGGCGCCCGAGATCGGCCAGGTCGTGGTCAAGCTGAAGACGGCGGGCTACCAGGTCGGCTTCCAGGCCGAGGATATCTGGGCGTTCGCGTAAGGTTTACCCATCAACGGCGGCAGTGGCTCCGCGTCGTTCAGCCATATAGCGGCCCGGCGAGGTACCGAACGCTTTTCGGAACATCGTGACGAAACTGCCCGCGCTTTCATAGCCAAGGTCGAGCGCCACGCTCTGGATCGAGGCGCCCGCCGCCATCCACTGTAGCGCAAGCATGATCGTCAGTTGCTGGCGCCAGCGGCCGAAGCTCATGCCCGTCTCGCGCGTGAGAATGCGTGCAAACGTCCGCTCGCTGAGACCGGCGCGTCTCGCCCATGTCTCCATCGTGCCGCGATCGGCGGGGTCGGCCATCATCGCCTCGACGATCCGGCGCAGCCGATCGTCTCGCGGCATCGGCAGGTGCAGATGCTCGACCGGAGCCGCGGCGATCTCATCGAGCAAAAGCGTGCCCAGATGCGATTCTCGGCCGCCTTCGGGATAGTCCAGGGGAAAGCTGGCGGCGCGGATCAGCAATTCGCGCAGCAGTGGTGAGACGGACAGCGTACAGCAGGTGGCCGGCAAGGCAGCCGCCATCGCGGGATCGATAAAGACATTATAGCCTTCAATTGGTCCGGACGCCTTGATGGCGTGCACGGCACCGCCGGGCATCCAGATCGCGCAATGTGGCGGCACCAGCCACAGACCGCTCTCGACTTCGCATGTGAAGACGCCGCGCATTGTGAGCAGCAGCTGAGCCTTGCGGTGCGCGTGATGGCTGAGCTCGATGACGCCTGTGGCCAGCGTCAAGCCATAGACCATCACTGGTCGAGGCACATCGTCCGGATCGGGAAAATCGGCAGGTTTGGGATGCGATTCGATAATGGGCATCTGGTCTGCTGGCTTTCCACATTGGCAGGATCTCGAAACATTTTGTCATATTTGCCCGATGTCGCCAATCGCTTGAGATTGTAGTGATTGTCCTCGAACCTAAGGGAAATGCCACCAAGGAGCCCATTAGGAGGCCATGGAGAAGGGGTATTGAGGTCGTATCCGTCGCGCCCTCTCAATGCCCACCCAAACGTGGAGTGCCGCCATGAACAAGCCGGTTGATACCGCCGCCCTGTTGAAAGCAACCATGGGCGCGACCCCGCCGCCGATGAACTCTCGGATTATCGGTCATCTCGATTATGCCGCGCTGCGCTGGATCGCGGCTTCGCCGTTGATGTTCGCAGCGTTCGGAGACAGCTCCGGGCTCGGCGTCACCCTCGGCGGTGGCGTTACTGGTTTCGCCAGCGGCGACACATACGAACTGCGGTTGCCGGTTGCGATGCTCGACGATCCGGCCTTGGCCGTGCCTGGCCAGGGTTTTGGCTCGCTGTTCCTGCTGCCATGCGTCGGCGAGACGATGCGCGTCAACGGCACGGTGAGGGAGGTTCGGAATGGCGAAATCCGCATTGCCGTCGAGGAATGCTATGGCCATTGCGACAAGGCGTTGATCCGCTCCGAATATTGGGCGGCCCTGTTCGAGATGCTGGCGCCGCAAGGCGTCAGCGCGTTCGCTGCCGCCAACCGCTTCATGGCGCTGGCGACCGTCGATGCGTGGGGCCGTGTCGAGCTCAGTCCCAAGGACGATCCGGCCGGCATACTGGCGCGGAGCGGCGGGAACGGTTTCACGGAGCGTCCGGGCAATCGCGTCTTCGGCGATCATCTTGCGCAGCCGCAGGTCGCTGCCCTGGTGCTGGTCCTGGGTTCGGCGCAGGTCGTTCGTGTGTCGGGCACCGTCCGCATATCAGCCGATCAGACCGCATGCGCACCATTCGTCTTCCAGGACGAGACGGCAGCGCTGGTCGCCATCATCGAGGACCCCGCCGCCGAGTTCGGCGAGAGCTCGACCCTTCTGCGCCTCGGCGATTGGCCCGGCAGGCCACCAGTCCGCGCGATGGAGGCGGCCAAGCCATTCGCCGCGCACATCAGGCCCGGCCGGCACACGGGCCTCGGCGCCGAACTTGCGAGTGCTGCCGTGTCGGTTCCCGGCGTTTCCGATCTTTTGCGGAAAGGTCTGGAAACGGACCGCCAGGGCTACCTCCGTTCGGTTCCACCGTGATCGGCTCGCGGTGCCGATATCCCGCCCAGACGCTATAATGGAGTGATGCTTTTGACCAATTCTGCCCACCGCTTCCAGGAGACGACGTCTTCGCCTCAGCCGGGCTACGTCACGCGGACCTTGCTGCGATGGTTGATGCGCCCAGCGCGCGTTGCCGCCGTGGAGGCCCTGTCGCAGCATTTCCGCCTGATCGATCTTGAAGGCGAGGCGCTTAAGGGGATCGCCTGGGCGGTCGGCCAGAAGCTGCAGATATCCATGGGCACGGGCCTGACTGCCCGAACCTATACGCCGATATCCTGGGACGCGGAACGCGGCAGGACACGGCTGCTCGCCTTCGCGCATGGCGACGGTCCCGGCAGCCGGTGGGCTGATGCCTTGCGCGAAGGCGATAGTTGCCAGTTCTTCGGGCCACGCCGTTCGCTCGACCTCTCCGGCCTTGAGGCAACGATGGTGCTGTTCGGGGACGAAACTTCCTTCGCCCTGGCGGCGGCATTCCACGCCATTCCCAGATCGCGCGTGAGCTGTATTTTCGAAGCGACTGATATTGCGGAATCGCAGCCGGTACTGGAGGCGATCGGCCTTGGCGGTGCGACGCTGATTGCGCGTGCCACCGACGATGCGCATCTCACCGCGGCTTCAGTCGAGGTGGCCACGCATGCTGCCGGCGGTGCGTATGTCATCCTGACAGGCAAGGCGCGGTCGATCCAGCATGTGAGCCGCGTGCTGAAAACCGAGGGCGTCGGATCGTCACGGGTGAAAGCCAAGGCCTATTGGGCGCCGGGCAAGGTCGGGCTGGACTGAGCCACGAACAGAACCATTCTGTCGTCTGGTCGCTCGGCTTTTTACCAATGTCGCAAACAGGCTTCATCAGGCCCACCGCTCCGCCCTATAGTCCGCCCGCTTTATCACTTTGGAGTCGCGGGCAATGGCAGAGTTTCCGAAAAAGGCGAAGGTCGTCATCATTGGCCTCGGCGGTATTGTCGGCGCGTCGATCGCCCATCACCTGATCGAACGTGGCTGGGACGACATTGTCGGCATCGACAAGTCGGGCATCCCGACAGACATCGGTTCGACCGCGCACGCCTCTGATTTCTGCTACACCACCAGCCATGATTTCCTGTCCTGCTGGACGACGCTCTATTCCATCGATTTCTACGAGAAGATGGGCCACTACGCCCGCATCGGCGGCCTTGAAGTGGCCCGTGTCGGCGACGACGGCCGCATGGACGAGATCAAGCGCAAGATCGCCTCGGCGAAAGCTTTCGGCACACGCGCCCGCCTGATCGAACCGGCCGAGATCAAGGAAAAGTTCCCGCTGATCGAACAGGACATGGTCCAGGGCGGCCTGTGGGATCCGGACGCCGGCCTCGTCATTCCACGCTCGCAGACCGTTGCCGGCAAGCTGGTCGACCAGGCGGAGGCGTCGGGGAAGCTGAAATCCTTCGCCAACACGCCCGCCAAGTCGCTCGTGGTCAAGGACGGCCGCATCAGCGCCGTGGTGACGGACCGCGGTACCATCGAGGCCGACTATGTCATCGTCTGCGCCGGCATCTGGGGCCGGCTGATCGCGGAAATGGTCGGCGAGGACCTGCCGGTCATGCCGATCGATCATCCGCTGACCTTCTTCGGGCCTTACAACGAGTTCGCCGGCACCGGCAAGGAGATCGGCTGGCCGCTGCTGCGCGACCAGGGCAACTCGGCCTACATGCGCGACACTGGCGATCCCAAGACCGCCGAAGGCGGGCAAATCGAATGGGGTTACTACGAAGAGACCAATCCGCGCCTTTGTCATCCGCGCGACCTGCTGGAGAAGGACCAGGCCCGTCTTTCGCCGTCGCAGCGCGATCTCGACATGGAGCAGATCCTGGCGCCGCTCGAGCGCGCCATGGAGTTGACGCCGATCCTGGGCGAGCTCGGCTACAATGAAAGCCATTCCTTCAACGGCCTGCTGCAGGTGACGGCCGATGGCGGTCCGTCGATGGGCGAAAGCCAGAAGGTGAGGGGCCTGTGGTATGCCGTCGCCATCTGGGTCAAGGACGGGCCCGGCATGGGCAAGCTGATCGCCGACTGGATGACCGACGGCCGCACCGCGATCGATCATCACGCCATTGACTATGCCCGCTTCTATCCGCACCAGACCAAGGAGCAGTTCATCTGGGATCGCTGCACCGAGACGGCGATGAAGGTCTACAATCCCGCGGTGCATCCGCGCGAACCGTTCTCCAAGGGCCGCAACATCAGGCGCTCGCCGTTCTGGGAGCGCGAGAAGGAACTCGGCGGCTACTTCATGGAACTGGGCGGCTGGGAGCGCGCCCATGGCTATGCCGCCAACGAGCATCTGCTGGAAAAATACGGCAACCGGGTGCCGGTGCGCGAGAACGAGTGGGACAACCGCCATTTCTGGCGCGTCTCCAATGCCGAGCATCTGGCGATGAGCGAGGATTGCGGCATCGTCAATCTCTCGCATTTCTCCATGTATGATGTCGAAGGGCCCGACCATGTCGCGCTGCTGGAATGGCTGTGCGCGGCCAAGATCGGCGGCGACAACAACATCGGCAAGGGCATCTACACCCACTTCCTCGACGAGGAAGGCATGGTGCGCGCCGACTTCACCGTCATCCGGATGGCCGATCGCTGCCGTGTGATCGACGGTGCCGACGCCGGCCCGCGCGACTTCCGCTACATGCAGCGAACCGCGCAGGACAAGGGTTTTGATGTCACCATCACCGATGTGACGGAAAAATACGTCACCATCGGCATCTGGGGGCCGAATGCCCGCGCGACCCTACAGAAGGTGGTCGAGAATCCGGACGGGCTCTCGGTTGAAAACTTCCCCTTCGCCGCGATCAAGCCGATCCGGATCGGCGGCAAGGATGTCACCGCTTTCCGCATCTCCTATGTCGGCGAGCAGGGGTGGGAACTGCACATGCGCTATGAGGACGGGCTGGCCGTCTGGGACGCGCTGCGCACGACCGGCGTCATGCCGTTCGGCGTCGAGACCTATGCCAATACGCGACGCATGGAAAAGAGCCTGCGGCTGCAGAACGCCGACCTTCTGACCGAGTACAATCTGCTCGAAGCCGATCTCGCGCGCCCGAAGGTCAAGGAGAACGATTTCTGCGGCAAGGCCAAGCACCTGGAATACCGTGCCCGCGAACACCAGCCGGCGACTTTGTGCACGCTGGTGATGACCGAAAACACCGATTCGAAAGGCGTGGCGCGTTATCCCGTGGGCACCATGCCGGTGCTGGATCCCGCCACCGGCGAGACACTGGTCGACGAACTCGGCCGCCGCTCCTTCACCACATCGGTCGCCTATGGCCCGACCATCGGCAAGAACATCGCGCTCGCCTACCTGCCACATTCGTATGCGCAGGAAGGCCGCAAGCTCAAGGTGGAATATTTCGGCGAGACCTACCCGGTCGAAGTCGCCGGCGTTGGTTACAAGCCACTCTACGATCCGGAGAACTTGAAGCCGCGCAGCTGAGCACAAGAGCCTTGGGCGCGCTGCGTGGCGGTTGCACCCAAATCCAAGCGAGATGCAAAAGCAAGAACCTGAATCGCGTAGCCTGAATCCGTTCAAACGCGAGGCGCTTTAGGTCAGTGCATTGTCTATTTCAGCCTGGCTTGATGGAATGCTGCCGCCGGCGGCGATTTCTTCACTCAATCGGCTTGCCCGCTCCCAGCGGTCGGCGAAGTTCCACCCGCCGATCTGGACACTCGAATAGACGGTGGTCTCGCCCCTTGATCCCGGCGTGAAATACATGGCTCCGTCCGCCGGAGACGGGTAAACCATGGCGCGTTTGTACTTCTTGTAGAACTGGCCGCGGATGCGGTCGCTGATCCGGGTGTTGTCCTGTTCACTGATCCAGGACACGAAGGCCGCCGACAGGAATGTCGATAGCCCGGCGGCAAGCGTTTTCATCATCTCTTCGGTTGTGGCATCCGTGTCCTTCGGCGGTGTGAGGTCGATGGCCAGGACGACGATCAGGCCGGAAACGAAAGCCGCTATGGCTGCCGGTCCCAGCACCCAACCTTCAAGGAAAAGCAGCCCGGCGCGCGGCCTTTTCGGCAGCAACAGGGTGCCGATCAATTCCAGCAGATAGCCGGCCACGATTGCCGACAACACCAGCAGAAGCGCTTCAGCCCATTGGTGATGTATCAACATCCATGCGAAAGCCATGCCAATCAACACGACAATCAGCGCCTTGGCGGGGCCGCGAAGATCCCCGAACAGGTCTTGCAATTCCGAAAGGAACTTACCCAGCCCAAACATGGCAATTATGGATGTTGGGAGGGACGATGGCTGCATTGCCAGACGACGCTGCCGTCCGGCCTGCGAACCTGATGCATCGGCGCGTAAGGTACAGCCAGTTGGCATTCGCTGGCCGCGGCCAGGGCCGTCAACAGCTTCACGCTCTCGAAAAGCACTCGCATCAGCGGCTCGGCTGGGCCGATTGGCAGCATCGCCTGCCGGCTCTTGTCCAGGGCGGTGATGGCCTCGGCCAGTTCAAAGGTCGAGATCGACTTCGGGTTGTCGACGGGGGGCGATGCTGCGTTGAAAGTCAAAACCCGCGTCGCCAGAGCGAGCGCGCGTACCATGGGCTGGAGATCGACGCGTTCCGAAATCTCTTGCGTCGGCAACACGCCGCGCAACTCCAGTCTCGACAATTCGTTTTCCAGCACGCGGAGTTGCTCGACAGCTTGGCTTTGCGCGGCGGCAAGTTGAAGGCTGACCTCATCGCCCGAGCTTGTCCGAGACATGGTTTTCCTCCCAGCAGAAGGCGAAACAATAGTTCAAATCCGCTCGCCGCAGAAGTACTTCGACCCGATGGCGCGAATTTTCTCCGCGACTTGCCAACAACGACAGCGGTCGGGCGAAACACTGCGCAAGCGCGCCAATGCGAGAAAATGTGAGTGGTGCCACTTCACGCGCCAGTCGGCTGAGCGCATTATCCGGACATGGTTCGGGCATTGACAGCACTGCTGGCAGTATCCGCGGTTATCCTGCCGCTCACCGCCGACGTGTCGCTCGCGGACGAGCCGGTCGATGTCGAGCTGGTGCTGGCGGTCGATGTCTCGCTGTCGATGTCGGCGGATGAGCTCGAGATCCAGCGACACGGCTACGCGGCGGCCCTGACGCATGACAATGTACTGCAGGCGATCGCCGATGGCGCCTATGGCAAGATCGCCGTCACCTATGTCGAATGGGCCGGCACCACATGGCAACGCGTCATCGTGCCGTGGACTGTCATCGCCAACCGCGCCGATGCCGAGCGAGTGGTGGCGCAGTTGTCCGCCCAGCCGCCCAACAGCGCGCGCCGCACCTCGATTTCAGGCGCGCTGGAGTTCGGCAGCGATCTCTTCGCCGAAAGCGGCTACCAGGGAACCAAGCGGGTCATCGATATTTCGGGCGACGGTCCCAACAATCAGGGCGCGCCGGTCAATCTCACTCGCGACGGGGTGGTCAGGCAGGGTATCGTCATCAACGGCCTGCCGCTGATGACCCGAGGCGGATTTTCAGGCGCCTATGACGTCAATGATCTCGACCGTTACTACAGCGACTGCGTCATAGGCGGCCCCGGTGCCTTCATGATCCCGGTCAACGACTGGACGCAATTTCCCGAAGCCATACGCCGCAAGCTGGTGCTGGAACTCGCCGGCCCGGCGTCACGGCAGTGGGCTGTGGAGGAGGCCGATCATCCGCCGGTGGTGCTGGCGCAGGACAAGCCGGCCGCCGACTGCCAGATCGGAGAGAAAATGTGGCGTAACCGCAGCTGGATGCTGGACAGTCGCTAGGCCTGGGCAACGGCGCGGCAAGCATTGGCAAACTGGCCAGACCGCGCTATCCAGTTGATGGGGGCCGCGGTTGAAACCGAGGAAACAGCAGATGAAACGCCTTGCCATCCTGACAGCTGCCGCGTCCGTGCTTTTTGCCGACGGCGCCAGCGCCCAGTACAATGACCAGCCCGCCTGCGTCATGTTCGAGCATGTGAATTTTCGCGGGCGGTCGATCGAAATGAGCCCCGACGATTCGGTGAATTTTCGCGGCGGCCAGTTCTGGAATGACCGCGTATCGTCGGTTTTCGTTCGCCGCGGCTGCAGCCTCGTTGCCTATGAGGATACGCGAATGGGCGGCCGTTCAATCGAAATCAGGCGCAGGGCCCGTGCTCTCGGGGACTGGAACGACCGCATCTCATCGGCCGAGTGCGTCTGCGACGGGTATTGACGGGGCAGGGCGTTGGCCCTGCCGAGCGCCGGCCACGAGGTGAGCGGGCTTCCCGCCGCCAAACACGTTCCTGTTGATTGACAAGCCCATTGGCGTCTGTGAACAATTTCCCCAGATAAAACAAAAGGGGAACTCGCATGAACAGGATCGCCGTTTTTGCCGCAACATTGACGCTTGCCGCCGATCTGTCGGCGCCGGTGATGGCCGCCACATCGGTCACCATCGGCATCAGCGGATGGACCGGCTTCGCGCCGCTGACGCTTGCCAAGCAAGCAGGCCTCTTCGAGAAACACGGCCTCGACGTGACCTTGAAGAAGGTGCCGCAGGCGAGCCGTCCGCTTGCCATCGCCAGCGGCGACTTGCAATGCGCCGCCACCACGGTCGAAACCTGGCTGGTGTGGAACGCCAGCGGGGTGACCACCAAGCAGATCTTCCAGCTCGACAAGTCCTATGGCGCCGATGGTATTGTCGCCCGCAACGACATCAAGACCGTCGCCGATCTCAAGGGCAAGAACGTCGCCTCCTCGGCGCCGGGCACATCGCCCTATTTCCTGCTCGCCTGGGTGCTGAACAAGAACGGCATGTCGACCAAGGATGTGACCGTCGTCAACCTTGAGCCGGACGCGGCGGCGCAGGCCTTCCTTGCCGGGCAAAACGATGCAGCGGTCACCTATGAGCCGTTCATCTCGGCCGTGCGCGACAAGTCCGACCAGGGGCACATACTGGCGACCACGCTCGACTATCCGATGGTGCTCGACACGGTCGGCTGCACGCCCGAATTCCTCAAGGCCAATCCCGACGCGGCAAAGGCGCTCGCCGACAGCTATTTCGACGCGCTCGACCTGATCAAGAAGGACCCGCAGAAATCCTATGAGATCATGGGCGCCGACGTGAAGCAGTCGGCCAAGGAGTTCGAGGATTCGGCGAAGTACCTGAAATGGGCCGACCGGGCGGAGAACAAGCAGTTCTTCACCAAGGAATTCCAGGATTTTTCCAAGACCGCCGGCGAACTGCTGCTGCAGATGGGGCTGATCAAGGAAGCGCCCGACGTTTCCACGCTGGCCGACACCAGCGCCGTGTCGAACTGACGGTCCGGCTTCCGACCATAATGCGGCGGCGCTCGGCGCCGCCGTTTTCTCCTGGACAAAGCACGACTTGAGCATGGGGACGATTTGAAGATGGGGTCGATTTGACGATGCGCCCCTTGCATCCAGTTTCGCCGGGCCTGCGAACCGTGCTCGGCATTTCCTTCTTCGTGCTGTTCATCGCGTTCTGGGCCTGGATCACACTTGGCGGTCACGTCAACCGCATCTTCCTCGCCGACCCTCTGTCGATGCTCAGGGACGGCTGGCGGCTGCTTGTCGAGGACCGTTTCTGGCTCGACATCCTGATCACCATCTGGCGGGTCTTTGGCGGTTTCGTGCTGGCGTCGGTAGTCGCCGTGCCGCTCGGCATCGCCATGGGGGCATGGAAGCCCGTGGAAGCCTTCCTGGAGCCCTTTGTCTCCTTCGCCCGCTATCTGCCGGCCTCGGCCTTCATTCCGCTGCTCATCCTGTGGGCGGGCATTGGTGAGCTGGAAAAGCTGCTGGTCATCTTCGTCGGCTCGGTGTTCCAGATCATTCTGATCATCGCCGTCAAGGTGGGGTCGACGCGGCGCGACCTTGTCGAGGCCGCCTATACGCTTGGCTCGACGAACAACAGCATCGTCAAGCGGGTGATCATGCCGGCCAATGCGCCTGAAATCGCCGAGACGCTGCGGCTGGTGCTCGGCTGGGCGTGGACCTATGTCATCGTCGCCGAACTGATCGGCTCGTCCTCCGGTATCGGCTACATGATCATCAACAGCCAGTCGCGCCTGGCGACCGGGCAGATCATTTTCGGCATCATCGTCATCGGGCTGATCGGGCTGTTGTCCGATTTCGCCTTCAAGGCGTTCAACCGCTGGCTCTTTCCATGGAGCCTGGCGTGAGCAAGCTTCTCATCGAGGGCGTTTCGCGCACCTTTACCGGCGTGCGCGGCGGACAGCCGGTCAAGGCTCTGATGCCGATCGACCTGGTGGTCGGCGCCAATGACTTCATCACCATCCTTGGTCCGTCCGGCTGCGGAAAGTCGACACTGCTCAGGATCGTCGCCGGTCTCGAGGCGCCGAGCGAGGGCCGTGTGCTGCTCGACGGCAAGGCGGTGACCCGGCCGGGACCGGATCGCGGCATGGTCTTCCAGTCCTACACATTGTTTCCGTGGCTGACGGTCGCCGAAAACATCGCCTTTGGCCTGCGCGAACGCGGCATGGCTGAAAAGGAGCGAGACGGAATCGTTGCGTCCTATGTTGATCTCGTCGGCCTGAAGGGGTTCGAGAACCATTGGCCGAAGCAGCTCTCTGGCGGTATGCAACAGCGCACGGCGATCGCCCGCGCGCTCGCCAACGATCCCGAGATCCTGCTGCTGGACGAGCCGTTCGGGGCACTGGACAACCAGACGCGCGGACTGATGCAGGAGCTTTTGCTCGGCATATGGGAGCGGCGCAAGAAGACGGTGCTGTTCGTCACCCATGACATCGAGGAAGCGATCTTCATGGCCTCGCGCGTCATCGTGATGACGGCGCGGCCAGGCCGCATCAAGTCGGATGTCGCCATCGACCTGCCGCATCCGCGCCACTACACGCTCAAGACCAGTCCGGAGTTCTCGGCGCTGAAGGCGCGGCTGACCGAGGATATCCGCGTCGAGGCGATGCGCACGGCGCAGGGCCAGCCCGCGGAGGCTTGATCCGGTCAGGCCGCCAGCAATTGCTTGCGATCGACGCGCTCCTGCTGCGGCGAACGGGCATAGAGTTCACGGTAGCACTTGGAGAAATGCGAGGCCGAGACGAAGCCGCAGGCGACCGCGACCTCGACCACCGGCAACGAGGACTGGATCAACAGGTGCCTGGCGCGGTCGAGCCGGATTTCCAGGTAGTAGCGGGCAGGGGAGCGGCCCATCTCGGTGCGGAACAGGCGTTCGATCTGGCGGCGCGACAGGTCGACATGGTCGGCGATCTCGATCAGTGACAATGGCTCGGAGAGGTTCGCCTCCATCAATTCGATGATGGTCAGCACTTTCGAGTTCTGCACGCCAAGGCGAGCCCGCAGCGGCAGGCGCTGGCGGTCGGTCGGGCTGCGCACGCGGTCGGTCAGCACCTGCTCGCAGACGCGATTGACGAGGCTCTCGTCGAAATCGTCGCCGATCAGCTTCAGCATCATGTCGAGCGCGGCTGTGCCGCCGGCGCAAGTGTAGATGTTCTGATCGATCTCGAAGAGGTCGGCAAAGACATTGGCCTTCGGAAACGCCTCGGAGAAGCCCGGCAGGTTTTCCCAATGGATGGCGCAGCGCTTGTTGGACAGCAGGCCGGCGGCGGCGAGGATATGCGCGCCGGTGCACAGACCGCCGACGGCGACGCCGCGATTGTACTCTTCGCGCAGCCAGGCAAAGGCCGACTTGTTCTGGTAACGCTCGACATTGATGCCGCTGCAGACGATGGCCATGTTGGGCCGATCAGGGCCGGCCATCTTCTTGCGCTCGTCCTCCAGCGAGGTGTTGACCGCGCATTCGACGCCGTTCGAGGCGCGCACCGGCTTGCCATCGATGCTGGCGAGGCGCCAGCGATAGGCTTCGTAGCCGAGCATGCGGTTGGCGGAGCGCAGCGGGTCGAGCGCGGTCGCAAAAGCGATCATGGTGAAATCGGGGATAAGGAAGAACACAAACGATCGCTTGATCGGATGCTTGACGGCGTTCACGGGAACCTCATCTGGCCATGACGCGAACAGGATGTCGCGAATAGCATAGCGACATCAGGAAAAACCATGCTTGTCAATTGGCTACGCCGCCTGGGTAAGATTAAATTTGCGACATGGGTCGCAAATGGGCAATTGCTGTGCGGCGATGCCCCGGGGCGCGGCATCAACTGTCCAAACGACGGGCAAAATGCGCAAAGGCGAACAAAAACGCCGCCGTGGCCGGAGCCAGGCGGCGTACAGTCTTGAAGCAGCGGCAGGGAAGCGCTGCCTGGAAATGGTCAGGCGACGAAGCCGAGGCGCGCCGCAGCCATCGCGCCGGTCTGGCCGGGCATGGTGTTGGCAAGGCGCTGACGCTCGAGAGCGGTGGTCAGGTTCATTTCGCGGCGGGCAAAGAGGCGGGAAAAAAGCTTCATGATCATCTCCAATCGGTTGCTCAGACGGGTCGCCTTCGCTTGATGGAGTGGGGCAGCTCGTTTGCTGGCGCTGATATAGGCTTGTGTGAGCAGAAACTAAATCGCAAAAACGAAGCGCTTGATATGAAATGCGACACCGAATGCGACAAATTTGGGCAGAGTGCCTGAAATTTGCAATTATTTACAGAGCGTTAGTTTGAAATCCGCGCCGCTATGCGGCTTGCTCATATGCGTCATGCAGCGCTTGCATGGCTTCGAAACTCATTTGAATGCAAATAAGATAGAGAAGGCCTGCCGGGCGGACTGCGCGGCAGGCCTTCAGCGTCTGATACACACGATTTACTTTGCTCCAGCCCAGGATCCGATACCGTTGCGAATACCGCTCTTGGTGTCGGATGCCTCGGGCCAGCCGATATCCTTCTGCAGTTCGATCGGCAGGGAACGGATGGCACGCTCGGTCTGGTAGCGGGCGCGGGCCGCGCTGAATTCGGTCGCGATGCGGCCGAGGGACGACAGGATAGACATTTCATTTCTCCTTGCGCGCCTGGCGGGGATGCCAGGGCAGCGACTGTTAAGTCAGGTTTGTTTCAGCTTCATTTCGTGTCGATTGCAGGTCTGTGTCGTGGTCGTTTCATGGCTGCTTGTGGCAGCATCCTCAATCGATGGAGTTGACTATGCTCCCGATCTGATGTTCAATCAAACGAAATGGAATGATGCTTTGTATCAGAAAAATTGAAGGCTGATCGCCATGAACGCCCCGCTTAATCATCCGCTGCCACTGCTCGATCTCGATGTTCTGCGTACTTTCGTGGCCATTGCCGAGACCGGCAGCTTCACCACCGCCGCCAATGCCGTCTTTCGTACGCCGTCGGCGGTGTCGATGCAGATCAAGAAGCTGGAGGACATTCTTGGCCGCTCGGTGTTCGCGCGAGACGCCCGCTCAGTGTCGCTGACCACGGATGGCGAGATGCTGCTTGGCTATGCCCGTCGGCTGCTGTCGATCAACCGCGAGGTGGTGTCGAAATTCATCATTCCCGAGATTGTCGGTGTGGTGCGGCTGGGGTCGCCGGATGATTATGGCGAGCGCGTGCTGCCGCATGTGCTGAAGCGCTTCGCGCAGTCGCACCCCTCGATCGCCGTCGATGTCACCATAGACCAGAGCAGCAATCTGCGCCGGCGCATGGACGACCGCGCGCTCGACATCACGCTGCTGACCAACTCCTACAAGACCAGCGCGCTCGGCGCCGAGGTGCTTTTGACCGAACCGATCGTGTGGGCCGGCGCCAAGGGCGGCTGCGCGCATCTGCGCGAACCGTTGCCGGTGTCGCTGTGGGAGGAGGGTTGCGCCTGGCGAGCCGGCGCGCTCGATGCGCTGGGGCGCGAGGGCCGCAATTACCGCGTCGCCTACATGAGCGCGCATACGGCCGGCCAGCGTGCCGCGATCATGGCCGACCTCGCGGTCGCGCCGCTGCCGCGGTCATTCCTCGGCAACGACATGGTCGAGCTCTGCCCGAAGGACGGCATGCCCGATATCGGCACCTACAATCTGGCCATGGTGGTGGCCCCGGACGCCAGCGCGCCGGTCAAGGCGGTGGCCGACCACATCCGTGCGACATTCGAAGTGTTTCGGGAAACCGGCAAGTTCTGAGCCGCCGGGATCGGACCGAAGGCAGAAGCGCTACTCCGCGGCCTCGGCGGAGGGCGCTTCAAACCTTGTTTTCCTGTCTTGCCTGACCGGTGAGCGGTTCTCGCTGAGGAACGCGACGATGTGCTGGCGTGCGCGTCGTGATTCCGGCATGTCGATCAGCGGCCAGACGTGGAACATGCCTTCCTCGTGGACGACATCGACCTCGACGCCGGCTGCCCGCGCCTTTTCGGCGAAGATCAGATTGTCGGGGGTCAGAAGATCACGCGAGCCCGTCAGCATCAGCGTTTTCGGCAGCACCGAGAGATCGCCGTAGACCGGGCTGATATGCCAGTCGCTGCGGTCCATGCCGGCACTGTACATCCGGATCGCCTCGAGGCCGCCCGGGATGCCGAGCCAAGGGTCATTGCGCTCTGCCTCGAACAGTTCGGGGTTGGACAGCGACATGTCGAGCCCGGGTGAAATCAGCACATGGCGCGACGGCAAGGGCAGGGCCTCTTCGGCAGCCATCATGGTCAGCACCACGGCCATGTTGCCGCCGGCGGAATCGCCCATGAAGATGATGTCCTCCGGTTCCGTCTCGTCGAGCATCTGGCGATAGACGTCGCCGACCATGCCGAACATGGCGTGGAAATCGTGTTCCGGGGCGATGGGATAGATCGGCACGGTGATGCCGTAGCCCAGCCGGTCGGCCATGTCGGCGATCAGACGCCAGTGATAGGGCGTGATCTCAAACACATAGGCGCCGCCATGCAAATAGAGGATGCGCTTATACTGGCCGTCCCTCGGGGCGATTTCGTATACCGGAAAGCCGTCGACGGTGCGTGTCTGGATATCCAAGCGCTGGCGCAGGGAGGCCGGCGGATGGTGATCCTCCGTCTTGCGCGCGGCCGCGATCCAGCGCTGCAGGTTTTCCGGGCTGGAAAACGCCTTCTTGCGGCTGTACCTGAGCACGAAGGACACGACGTGGCTTTTGAAACTTGGCATGCGGATACACGAACTTCGGCTGCAGCCGACTAAGAGAAACCTCCACTATTTCCGAAGATCGTACCTTGGCCGAGAAAGTCAAGTTTTACGCAGCGTCCACACGGCGCTGTGATCCGCGCCGCTGACGTCAGCGGCGCGGCAAAAGTGCCGCGCGCAGCCGGTTGCTGGTTGCCGCCGGCGATGTGCGAGCTCCCCGGCGGACGCCGAGCAATTTGCATTTGTCGGCGAAAGTCATCAGCGCGCCGTACCCAGAAGCAGCGACGTGAGCGCGGCCTGCGGGTCGCTGGGCGGCGAAGCCGGCCAGCCAATATCCTTCTGGACATGCGCCGGCAGGCTGTTCAGCGCGCGGATCGCCTTGTTCCTGGCATGGGTCTGCCTGATGGTCACTCCGAACCGGCCAAGATTTTCGAACATCGACATTTTCATCTCCCTTGAAGAACGGCTGCGGCCGAGGTTTATCTTCGGCTGCCGTTCGATGCGGGGTAAATGCGCCTGCTATGTATCGGATAGATTTCGCGAAAACAGCGTTTCGGTTTCCGGATCGGTTCGATCCGGAAACATTTGCATGCAAATGAGTTTGAGATTTCGAGGCAACCTGTAGAGGTCGCCTTTATTCCCGGCCGCGTCGTGCCGCGTGGCCTTCGCGCGAGCGCCGGCGCGGAGTGGCGTCGCCGGCGACACCATCCTCGCTGACCGTCTTGCGTGGCGGCAGTTTCACCGCCGCCGATAGTTTCGGGAACGGATCGACCTTGTTGGGCAGCGCCATGGCGTAGACGAAATGCTCCTGGAATTTCGGCTCCAGGGCAGTCTCGATCTTCTCGATCTGGCTCACCGTCTCCTCGATCTCGCGGCGATAGCCGCGGTTCAGGAGCGCCATGCGCGCACCGGCCCCGGCGGCGTTGCCGACGGCCGAGACCTTGTCGAGGTCGCAATCAGGGATCAGGCCCAGCACCATGGCGTATTTCGGATCGATGAAGGAGCCGAAAGCGCCGGCGAAATGGATGCGGTCGACGTGCTCGGTGTTCTGCTTTTCCATCAGCAGCTTGGTGCCGGCGTAAAGGGCGGCCTTGGCGAGCTGGATGGCGCGCACGTCGGTCTGGGTGATGGTGATCTTCGGTTCGCCTTCCTTCAGCACGTAGGAGAAGGTTCGGCCGTTGGCGACGACCCGGGGCGAGCGCGAGCTGAGCGATCCGTCGACGACGCCATCCTCGGAAATGATGCCGGCGAGATACATCTCCGCCACGATCTCGATGATGCCGGAACCGCAGATGCCGGTAACGCCCGTTGCCTGCACGCTGTCGAGGAAACCCGGCTCGTCGGACCACAGTTCGGAGCCGATGACGCGGTATTTTGGCTCCAGCGTTTCGGGGTCGATGCGCACGCGCTCGATGGCGCCGGGCGCGGCACGCTGGCCGCCGGAGATTTCGGCGCCCTCGAAAGCTGGGCCGGTGGGAGATGAAGCCGCCACGACCCGCGTACGGTTGCCGAGCACGATCTCGGCGTTGGTGCCGACGTCGACGATCAGCATCATCTCGTCCTGGCGATGCGGGCCTTCCGACAGCGTGACCGCTGCGGCATCGGCGCCGACATGGCCCGCGATGCAAGGCAGCATGTAGAGGCGTGCGCCCTGGTTGAGCTTGAGGCCGATATCGGAGGCCTTGATGCGCACCGCACCCGAGACGGCGAGCGCGAAGGGGGCGCCGCCGAGTTCGGTCGGATCGATGCCGAGGAACAGATGGTGCATGATCGGATTGCCGACGAAAACGGAATCCAGGATGTCGTTGCGCTGGACATTGCCTTCCGCGCAGACCTTGTCGACGAGGCTGGAGATCGCCTCGCGCACAGCCACCGTCATGCCTTCGCGGCCATCCGGGTTCATCATCACATAGGAGACCCGGCTCATCAGATCCTCGCCGAAGCGGATCTGCGGGTTCGATGTGCCGGACGAAGCCGCGACACGGCCCGAGAGCAGGGACACCAGATGCATGGCGATGGTGGTCGAGCCGATGTCGCAGGCCAGGCCATAGGCCTCGTTCTTGAGGCCCGGCCACAACGCGATGACGCGTGCGATGTCGCTGTCGGCATCCTTGTGGATGGCGGCGGTGGCGGTCCAGTTGCCCTTGCGCAATATGCCCTGCACCTGCGGCAGCAGGTAAAAGTCGAATTCGAGGTTTTTGAAGCCCCAATCCTTCATCAGCGCGATCTTCAGCCGGTCGAGGTCGCCGAGCGGCTTGTGCATGTCGGGCTCTTCGATCTCGACATAGCACATGCGGATCGCCGTATCGCGGGCGATCACCCTGGTATCGGCATCCTTGCGGATGGTCTGCGCATTGATGACCGTATCCTGCGGCACGTCGATGACGAGGTCGCCGAGGATCTGCGCCGAGCAGGAGAGACGGCGCCGCTCGGGCAGGCCGCGCACGCGCTCGTAGCGCTCTTCCTTGGGGCCCTTGGGCGAAATGTGATCGTTGGAGGAGACGATCTTGTGCTTGGCGAAATTGCCTTCCTGCACCTCGATCTGGCAGCGCCCGCACGTGGCCCGGCCGCCGCACACGCTCTCGACATAGACGCCGAGCTGGCGCGCGGCATCCAGCACCGGCGTGCCGACGGGAAACCGGCCGCGCTTGCCCGACGGCATAAACAGCACGAGCGGATCGGTGATGTTGGCGGGAGAATTCATGCTTGCACGTGTCTCGGTAAGAATTGTCGATACCGTTTAACGGATCGTCTCAGGATTGGGCGGAATGTCTGATGGTCCAGAGACCGATCATGTCCGATCTCCTGCTTTCCGGCATATTCACCGCCTTCACCATGGTGCGGCTGCTCAAGGGCCCATGGCTGCGCAATTCGCAATGCCTGGCCATCGGAATCATAGGCGGCGTGACCGGTGTATTCGGATCGTGGACGGGAATGGCGTTGCTTGACGCCGTACTGAGCATCGCCTGAGCGCAAAGCAGACGCGTCCGACCGCATCAATGATGCGATCGGTTCAGCGTGGTTTGCAGTTCGGTTCACGATTGCGCGCTTATCCCCTGGCCATTCGGGCTTCACGGCCACCGCGCCGGCGTCCGCCATTGCCGCCGCCTTCGCCGGGAGCATTGACCTGCGTCGGCGCCGCAACCGCCTGGCCGCCTTCGGCAGGCTTGTAGTCCTTGTAGGTCCTGATCCAGTTGGTGCAGTTCTCGTCGGTGCCGTTCAACACATTGGCACCGCGCACGGCTTCCATTTCCTGCGGCCGAACCGGGTTCATGATCGCCGAGGTCATGCCGGCGCCGATCACCATCGGGATGAAGGCGGCGTTGATGCCATGGCGGTGCGGGAGGCCGAAGGAGATGTTGGACAGGCCGCAAGTGGTGTTGACCTTGAGTTCTTCGCGCAGGCGGCGCAGCAGCGCGAACACCTGGCGGCCGGCATCACCGAGCGCACCGATCGGCATGACCAGCGGATCGACGACGACGTCGTGCGCCGGAATGCCGAAATCGGCGCAGCGCTGCACGATCTTCTTGGCGACGGCGAAGCGCACATCCGGATCCATCGAAATGCCGGTTTCGTCATTGGAGATGGCGACGACCGGAACATTGTATTTCTTGATCAGCGGCAGGATGGCCTCGAGCTTTTCTTCCTCGCCGGTGACGGAGTTGACCAGCGGGCGGCCCTTGGCGACCTTGAGTGCCGCCTCGATCGCCGCGGTGACCGAGCTGTCGATCGAAAGCGGCAGGTCAACGAGACCCTGCACGATCTCCAGTGTCTGCACCAGCAGCGCCGGCTCGGTCGCATTGGGGTCGACCGCGGTGACGCCGGCATTGACGTCGAGCATGGTGGCGCCGCAGGCGGCCTGCTCCAGCGCATCCTTGATGACGGTCTCGAAATTGCCGGCGACCATCTCGGCGGCAAGCTTCTTGCGGCCGGTCGGGTTGATGCGCTCGCCAATCACGCAGAAGGGCTGGTCGAAGCCGATGATGATTTCTCGTGTCGCCGAGGCAACGATGGTCCGGGTCATGAAATCTCTCCGTCGTGATATAAAGAGTTCTTTATATCGTTATCTCTTTTCGATCAAGTGAATGCTGGTGCTCCGTGCAGGATCAGTGCGCGGTCTTCACCATGTCCACCTGGGTTTCGGTAATCTCGTCATGCAGGATGTGGTCCAGCCGATCGGCAACCATCTGGTCGTCGCGCCGGATTTCGCGCTTCCAGGGCTGGCGGCCCCTGAGCACACCCGATTCATCGACGATCTCGGCGACGTATTCCTCCTGGCGGTAGGCCATCACATGGATGCCCGAAATACCGGGGATTTCCTTCACCTCGTTGATGATGTCGATGCAGAGCTGCTTGCCTTCCTTCTTCTGGTCCTGGGCACCCTCCAGCCGCTTGATGACGGCGTCCGGGATATGGATACCCGGCACGTTGGAGCGGATCCACTTGGCGGTCTTGGCCGAGGCGAGGGGGCCGACGCCGCACAGGACGAACACTTTCTCGGTGTGGCCGAGGTCGCGCGCCTTCTGCATGAAGGTCTTGAACATCGGCACGTCGAAACAATACTGCGTCTGCACGAACTGCGCGCCGGCCGCGATCTTCTTGCCAAGATGGATCGGGCGGAAATCGAAGGGCGGCGCGAATGGATTGACGGCAGCCCCCAGGAAGACCTGCGGCGGCGTCGTCAGCTTGCGGCCGGACAGGAACTTGCCGTTGTCGCGCATGATGCGGACGGTTTCGAGCAGCGACATGGAATCGAGGTCGAACACCGGCTTGGCGCCGGGCTGGTCGCCTGCCTGCACGCCATCGCCGGTCAGGCACAGCATGTTGGCGACACCCATGGCGGCGCCGCCCAGCACGTCGCCCTGGATGGCGATGCGGTTCTTGTCCCGGCAGGCGATCTGCATGATCGGGGCATAACCCATGCGGGTCAGAAGCGCGCAGATGCCGACCGAGGACATGTGGCAGTTGGCGCCCGAGGCATCGACGGCGTTGATGGCGTCGACCCAGCCATCGAAAATCTTCGCTCTGTTGTAGACGTCCTCGGGATCGGCGCTGTCTGGGGGATTGAGCTCGGTCGTCACCGCGAATTCACCGCGCCGCAGCACGCGCTCCAGCCGGCCGCGGGAAGAGTGCCCGGGCAGGGGATCGAGCGGCAAGTGAATGCCGGCCGGGTTTTCGTCGCGCTGGCGAGCGGTCATGCGGCGGCTCCGGTCTTTGACGCGGCAGCGGCTTCACGAGCTGCCGCCGCCTGCGCGGTGACCCGCAGCCAGGCTGACGTTTCCCGCAACGACTGGTCGACCGGCTTCTGCACGGCCAGGATCTTGTCGGAGTTGACCATGTTCTGCGAACCTTCCCAGGCCTTGACCCAGACGCAGGGCATATCGGGCTCCACCTCGCAATTGCCGTTGGCGCGCACGCCGCCGCAAGGACCGTTGCGCAGTTGCTTGGGGCAGTTCATCGGGCATGACATGCCGGTCGAGGACAGGATGCACTGGCCGCACATGCGGCAGTCGAACATAAAGCCTTTTACGCGCTTCTCGACGAATTTGATCGGGGCCTCGACGCGACCGTAGCCGATGCCCTTCCACAAGGGGTGCAGCAGCAGAAACATGTCGGCGAAACGGGAATAGAACCATTCAAGCAGGCGCGAATGCCGGACCGACCACAATCTCACCGCGAAAGAACGCTGCACGCGCCGCTGCGGCGACACGTCGGCTGGCTTGTAGTCGGATTTCGGCGCTGCCTTCTTGACCAGGGTGGCCTGGGTAACCGCCGGGTTCGTCTCAGACATTTTCTTTCCCGCCCGCCTTGACCAGAGCGACCAGCCGCTCGCGGTCGTATTTCGCATCGAGCTCCTGAAAAGCCTTTTCGACCTCGGCTTCGAGGTCGTCGCCAACCGGGACCGGATCGGCCTTGCGCCATTCGGCCAGATAGTCGTCGGTGCCGCCAGCGCCGGTGCGCATGGCGCACATGTCGATGGCCTCGGTGAAGCGCAGCGGCAGCTCACGCTTGGCGTTCTGCCGGCCCTTCTTGACGATGACCTGGGCAGGGATGTCGCGCCAGTAGACGACGATAAGATCGGCCATGAATTCTCGCTCCTCGAACTATCGAGCATTGCCGCATGCGCAATGGGGCCGCTTGTTATGGGACGACGCGCGCGCATTCAAAAGCGACGCATTTCAATGTCGTAAAATGAAAGGTGTCTTTATTCGTTTGCGACGTGCACCGGCGGCAGGTTCGGCATGCCGGAAAAGCCGTCCTGCCTTATGCGGTGCCGGACTGAAAAGAGCCTACCAGATTCCGGTTCTGAGGCCGGTCCAGAGGTAGAACCAGATCGTCGGGTGATACCATTGTTTCGAAGGCAGGCCCGGGTCGATCGTCGTGAGTTTTCCGGCCAGTGCATCGCGCACGGCCTCGACGCAGATGTCGCGTGAGAACGCCGCCTGGCGCAGCGCGTGAGTCGAGATGGTGTCGCCTTTTTTCGGTCTGCCGCGGGCCTGCTTCAGCACGCCGCCAGTGTCGACGCCAGCGTCGACGAGATGGACAGTCGTGCCGAAATTCTGCGCGTCGCCTGATACCAGAGCCCAGTAGCCACCATTCATGCCGCGATATTTCGGCGTGATGCCCGCATGGTAGTTGAGCACCGGGCAAGGCATCTTGCTCAGCATCCCGGCCGAAATCAGCCGGCAACCGTTGAGCAGCACGACGCCTGGCTGGATCTTCTGGATCGCCTGCAGGCACTCAGGCCCATTGGCCGAGGCCACCTGGATGATCTCCTGGCCTGGTCGCGGCTCGACCTCCAGTTTCTCCTGCGCGATCAATCGCGCGCCATGGCTGGCCAGAAGCCGCTTGCCCAACCTGCTCAGCACCATCGTGCCAAGCTGGCCCATGGCCGAAACCCAGCCCTGGCGCCGAGCCCGGCCACGCAGCAATTGCTTTTTGGATTCAGGGATTTCGAGGATGACGCTGACAGGACCAACGCGATCGGCGATTGCGTTGATCATGGCCCAGACATGCTGGCCGCCGCCGGTCACGACGACGATCGGCGCGCTCGTTGCTCCCGGTGAAGACATTGCCCGTTTTCCTGCCTTGCATGCGACCGGCTGCCGCGCGCTGGCCGGATTTTGTGCCGGAAGGGGGTTAAATCTTGATGACCACGCTCAGCGCTTGAACTCGATGATGTCGAGCTTCGATTCGTAGTAGGGCGCGGGAAGTTCGATGCGCCATTCGCTGGCGCTGGTGCGGAAGGCATAGCCGACCTGGTCGGCCTGCGGGCCGCTGCCGTAAGGTTTGGCCCGATCGTTGTTGACGGAGCCGGAGCCGAGATAGATGGCGCGTTTCTCGTTGTCGTCGAAGAAGCGGCCTTGGGTTCGCTGCGACCCGCTGATCTTTTCCAGCCGCCACCCGGAGCCGTCGTCGGTCACCTTGCACTTGAACCAGCCATAGATGACGAGCGGGCTCAACCCGCCTGCCTTGATGGTGCGGCACTTCCAATTGCCGGTCAGGTCCTTGTCGGAGAACGACACCAGCGGCTTCGCCAGCAAGGCATCGAGCTGTTTGACCTCGTCCGGATTGCCCGCCTTCGCCTCGGCAAGCGCCGCCTTGCGCGTCTCGCCATACTGGTCGAGACGGGCCTTGTCGGCGGGCGTGATCAGCTTCTGCACCTGGCCGTCGGCGAGGGTGGGCAAGGTGCAGCAGAGCAGGCCGATGGCCGCAAGCAGTGGGCGAAGGATCATCTGGAACTCCCCGAGTCTCTGAAATGGCAGTTGAAAATGGCAGTTAATGTCCGGAGCGGCGCTTCTGCCGGCTGATGGCTGACTTTACCGGGTCGCTCGCGCCTGTCATCCGTGCTTAACAGCGTCACCGTCAAAAATCATGGTGGTGCGCATGCGAATCTTGCTCACGGGATCGTCGGGTTGGCTGGGCGGCGCGCTGGCGCCGCGCTTGCGCGCGCTTGGCCATCAGGTGATTGGCCTCGACCCTGTTCCATCTGTTGAAACCCAGATCATCGGCTCGATCGCCGATCGTGACCTGGTTGTGCGGGCGGTCGGGGATAATGATATCGAAGCCATCATCCACAGCGGCGCGCTGCACAAGCCCAATATAGAGAGCCGCGCCAACAGCGATTTCGTCGCCACCAATGTGCAGGGCACACTCAATCTGCTCGACGCGGCGGTGGCGACCGGCGTCGAGCGCTTCGTCTTCACCTCGACAACATCGCTGATGATCTCGCAGGCGATACGCGACGGCTTCAAGGGCGGCGCGCGCAAGGCGGCATGGCTGACCGAAGCGATGTCGCCGGAGCCGCGCAATATCTATGGCGTCACCAAGCTCTCGGCCGAACATCTCTGCCGCCTCTATCATCTTCAGCACGGCCTGCCGGTGGTCGTCCTGCGCACGGCCCGCTTCTTTCCCGAGGCCGATGACATGGCGCATGCGATCGAACAATCGGATGCCAATACCAAGGCGAATGAGCTGCTGTTTCGCCGGCTGACGGTGGACGATGCGGCGCAGGCGCATGTCGCCGCGCTGGAAAAGGCGCCGCAGCTGGGCTTCGACACTTTTATCGTATCCGCGCCTACATCGTTCCGGCCCGACGATTGCGACGCGCTGATCAGGGACGCGCCGTCGGTCGTCTCGCGCTATTTCCCGGACTTCGCGGCCCTCTACGCGCGCAAGGGCTGGACGATGTTTTCCTCCATCGATCGCGTCTACGACGCGTCGCGGGCGAGGGACAGGCTGGGTTTTGTCTGCAGGACGAGCTTTGCCGATGTGCTGGCGGCGCTGAGGGCGGAGAACGGGCCAGGCTAGATTGGCTCAGGCGACCTTCGCCGCCTGCGCCATTCCCGCGGTCAGGTCGCCATAGCCGGTCGCGCGCCGCTCATAGGCGAGGCCGAGCAGGGCGGCTGCTTTTTCCGCGACCTTGTCGAGTTCGGGATCATCGGTCTGGGCGAGATAAATCAGCTTCTCGTAATTGCCGAAATAGTCCTTGATCAGTTCCGGGTGCTTGTCGAGGCCGAGCGGCTTCATGAAGAAAGCATCGAACTGGCGGCAGAGGAAATCCGTCATGTAGAAGGACATCATGTCGTCGTCGGCAACCTTCGCGTAGGCTTCCATGCCTTGATAGAAGGCGAAGCAATGCGGGCCGGCCATGCGCTCGACGCCATGTTTCTCGATGACGCGGTCGAGCAGGCCGCCGGTGCCGCAATCGGCATATCCCACAAAGATGTGGTCGTAGCCCTCCGCCTTGGCCTTCCCGATCGCCTTGTCCATGGCGGGCGCGATGCGGTCGGGATAGAAGTGAAACTCGGCCGGCAGGCAGGTCAGGTCGAGGTGATCCAGCCCGAGCTGTTCCTTGACGGCCAATACCTCGCGCGCAATCATCCCGCAGGCGATGACGAGGAGCCTGTCTGTCTGATTCGGTTTCGTTTTTTGCGTCTTGACCAAGTCGAGCCGGCTTTCGCTGCGGGGCTAATTTATCTGTCGAGGGAGACACCGTCCATGAAACTGCTGCGCATCGCGCCGATTGCCATTCTTGCCTGTGCCTTGGCCCTTACGGCCTGCGCCAACACCATTCGGGGCGTCGGCAAGGATGTCAAATCGACGGCGAGGGCTGTCAAAGACACTGTCGCCAACTGATCGGCAGCCTCGTCCATCATCTGGGAACAAAAAAGCCGCGCTGCAAGGCGCGGCTTTTTCTGTCTCCATCCTGATGCCTTGGATCAGGCGGAAGCGCGCACGTTATGCTTACGCTTCATGAAGTCCTTGGCGGTCTCGACCGCCACCGCGGCATCGCGGCAATAGGCGTCGGCGCCGACGGCCTTGCCGAATTCCTCGTTGAGCGGGGCGCCGCCAACCAGTACGACATAGTCGTCGCGGATGCCCTTTTCCTTCATCGTGTCGATGACGACCTTCATGTAGGGCATGGTCGTGGTGAGCAGCGCCGACATGCCGATGATGTCGGGCTGATGCTGCTCGATCGCATCAAGATATTTCTCGACCGCATTGTTGATGCCGAGGTCGATGACGTCGAAGCCTGCGCCCTCCATCATCATGCCGACCAGGTTCTTGCCGATGTCGTGGATGTCGCCCTTGACGGTGCCGATCACCATCTTGCCCTGCTTCGGCGCACCGGTGGCGGCCAGCAGCGGGCGCAGGATGAACATGCCGGCCTTCATGGCGTTGGCGGACAGCAGCACTTCGGGAACGAACAGGATGCCGTCGCGGAAATCCTCGCCGACGATGCGCATGCCTTCGACAAGCGCCTCGGTCAGCACCTTGTAAGGTGCCCAGCCACGCTCCAGCAGGATGCGCGTGCCTTCCTCGATCTCTTCCTTCAACCCGTCATAGAGGTCGTCGTGCATCTGCTGCACCAACTCGTCGTCGGAAAGTTCAGAAAGGATGATCTCGTCGTCGGACATTTTAATCCAGCTCCTCACGGCATCGCGACTGTGTCGCAAGGCACAAAATATTGGCGTTCATACCTAACCCGCAACGGGCGGGTATCCATAGCTGATTTGCGACTTCCCGCAAAAGGAAAGCGACTGGAAAATCTACTGGTTTTCTTGTCGATTTTGCGACAGGCGTTGGCGCGGACGGGCCGTTTCGAATAGGGTGCATGGCTACGATCCGGCGAAAGCCGCGCCATGCGGCCGCAACGGTTACGGACCGGCCCATAGTAAGGCCAGGCCATATTCAGGGAAGAGCGATCATGAGCGAACACGCGGCAGTCGACCAGGAAGCGTCAAACGCGCGGCGTGGGCGCGGCGCCAGCGGCGGAGCGGCGGCCAGGCGCGCGGCGCGCTCCGGTGGCGGGCCCGGCACCCAGCTCACCTACATCAAGCGCAAGATCAACGTCTATGAGGTGCTCGACGAGGAAGGGCTGGCGCTGATCGAGAAGAACACCGACACGGTGCTCGAGGAAATCGGCATCATCTTCCGCGACGACGCCGAAGCGCTGCAGCTCTGGAAAGAGGCCGGCGCCGACGTCAAGGGCGAGCGCGTGCATTTCCCGAAGGGTCTTTGCCGTTCGCTGCTGAAGACCGCGCCGTCGGTCTATACACAGCATGCCCGCAATTCAGAACGCTCGGTGCAGATCGGCGGCAATGCCACGGTGTTCGCACCGGTCTACGGCCCGCCCTTCGTGCGCGACCTCGATGGTGTCAGGCGCTATGCGACGATCGAGGATTTCCGGAATTTCGTGAAACTCGCCTATATGGCGCCGTCAATCCACCATTCCGGCGGTACTGTGTGCGAACCGGTCGACGTGCCGGTCAACAAGCGCCACCTCGACATGGTCTATGCGCACATCAAATATTCGGACAAGCCGTTCATGGGTTCGGTGACCGCGCCGGAGCGCGCCGAGGACACGGTGGCGATGGCCAAGCTCGTCTTCGGTGACGACTTCGTCGAGAACAATACGGTGCTGACCAGCCTGATTAACGCCAACTCGCCGATGGTGTTCGACGAGACGATGCTCGGCGCGCTGAAGGTCTATTCGCGGCACAACCAGGCCTGCATCGTCACACCGTTCATCCTTGCCGGCGCGATGAGCCCGGTGACGGTCGCCGGCACGCTGACGCAGGTCCTGGCCGAAGTGCTGGCCGGCGCATCGTTCACGCAGCTGATCCGGCCGGGCGCGCCGGTGCTGTTCGGCACCTTCGCCTCGTCGATCTCGATGCAGTCGGGCGCGCCAACCTTCGGCACGCCCGAACCGTCGCTGGTCTCCTACGGCGCGGCGCAACTCGCCCGCCGTCTCGGCCTGCCGTTCCGCACCGGCGGTTCGCTCTGCGCGTCCAAGGTTCCGGATGCGCAGGCCGCCTACGAAAGCGCCAACACGCTGAACTCCACCATCCTTGCCGGCACCAACTTTGTGCTTCATTCGGCGGGCTGGCTCGAGGGCGGGCTGGCATCCTGCTATGAAAAATTCATGATGGACGTCGACCAGCTCGGCATGCAGCAGAAATTCTCCGAGGGCGTCGATCTGTCGGAGAACGGCCAGGCGATGGACGCCATCCGCCAGGTCGGGCCGGGCAGCCATTATCTCGGCTGCGACCACACCCAGGCCAATTTCCAGACCGCCTTCTACCGCTCCAACATCGCCGACAACAATTCCTATGAACAGTGGCTGGCCGAAGGCGAAAAGACCGCGCCGCAGCGCGCCAACGAACTCGCCCGCCGCTGGCTGGAGAGCTACGAGGCGCCGCATCTCGATCCGAGCATCGACGAAGCCCTGAAGGACTTCATCGCCAGGAAGAAGGGGTCGATGCCCGACGCCTTCACCTGAAAGGAGCCCGAGTCAGGCGGGGCTAAAGTCGCCAACATCATCCACAAGGAAGTCTGGCGGAGCGCCTTCTCCGATCCGGACAAGAAGGGATGATTCTTGCGCGCGGCATGATCGACGGGATCACGGCCGCGCTTGGCGCCAACGGCCTGATCCTGCGCGGCGGTTTCGTTTTCCCCGATAATGAGGGTTCCCCTCATGGCCCGTCGGGCGCGCCGGCAAGGTCCTTGCTGCTGGTGGGGCATGCGGGTGCGGCGCCCTGGCCGCATTTCCTGGGTTGGGGAGAGCAACAACCCCAGGCAATCGCCAATCCGCTCGACACATGGTCACGCGAAATAATTGGCGCGATCGCGGAAAAATTTGGCGCCCGTGCCGTTTCGCCCTCGGACAAGCCCTATCTGCCGTTCCAGCAATGGGCGATGCGTGCAGAGGGGCTAAAACCGTCGCCGCTCGGTATTCTCATGCATCCGCAATACGGGCTCTGGCATGCCTATCGCGGCGCGTTGCTGTTCGAGGACGAGATCGCGCTTCCAGAGCAGGCCGCGGCAATCCACCTTTGCGACACCTGTATCGAGAAACCTTGCCTGAAATCCTGTCCGGTCGATGCCTATTCCAGGGAAGGCTTCGCCTACCAGGCCTGCCTGGCGCATGTGCGTGGCGGGAATGGCGAACCGTGCCGGAGCGGCGGCTGCCTCGACCGCAATGCCTGTCCCTATGGCACCGCCTATCGTTATCCGCCGGAAGTTCAGGCCTTCCATATGGCGAGCTTCGCACGGGCCAGGAGCTGATCGTCGCCATTGCGTGGCGCTTGGACTTGCTGATGTGAACCTTGACGGCAGGCGAAAGCAAGCCTATTCATCAAGTCATCAGATGACTTGATGAATAGGCCGATGCAACCTGCCATCCGAACGAATCTTACCGACAGCGCAACCGGGAGCCTGCGCGCCGAAATCGTCGGTGGCCGCTGGGGCGTGGGCGAACGCATTCCCAATGAAGCGGCGCTCAGCGACCTGCTGTCGGTCAGCCGCGGCACAGTGCGTGAGGCGGTGAGGGTGCTGGTCTCGCAAGGATTGCTGGACACGCGCCAGGGCTCGGGCACCTATGTGCGCTCCACCGTCGATTCATCGGCCGCGCTCGACCGCGTCAAGCGCACCGGCTTGCGCGACCAGTGGGAGGCGCGGGCAGCGCTGGACCTGGAGGCCGCACGGCTTGCCGCCTTGCGCCGCACGCCCGCCGATCTCGAGCGGATGCGCCAACTGCTTGCCGAACGCGGCACCATTGCCGACGGTGGAAGCGAAGCTTTCATCCGGCGCGATCTCGCCTTCCACAAGTCGGTCGTCGCGGCTTCCGGCAACAAGGCGATGATGGAGCTCTACGACTTCTTCACCGCGGCCATCACCGAAACCATCCACGCCACCATCGACGGCGAACTGCCCGAGCCGGACCAGCAGGCGCATGCGGCAATCGTCGACGCCATAGCCGCGGGTGACCCCGACCGAGCGGTTTCCGCCGTCCGCGCTTTCATGGCGCCGGTGCTTGCCCAACTTGAAAGACTGCTTTCCCAATGAACCAGACGTTTCGTCAGCCCGCTCCGACGGCGCAATCCAAGGCCGTCGAGGGGGTGGATCTCATCGATGCCGAAGCCGATAGCTTGCCGAAGCCGCAGCCACCCGAACTGCGCAGCCGTGCCGCGCGCATCGTGCTTGGCGCCAGCCTTGTGCTGATCGCCTTCAACCTGCGGCCACTATTTTCCAGCCTGTCGGTGCTGCTGCCCGAGGTGATGCAGGCGACCGGTCTTTCGACGACTGGCGCCAGCCTGCTGACCACGCTTCCGGTCTTGTGTCTCGGCCTTTTCGCCCCCTTTGCGCCCAGGCTTGCCCAGCGCTACGGGGCTGAACGCACCTTGCTTGGCGCGCTTGCGCTGCTGGCGCTGGGAACCGGGCTGCGTTGGTTCGGCTCGGTGCCGCTGCTGTTTGTCGCCACCTTCCTTGCCGGCGGCGCCATCGCCATCGGCAACGTGCTGCTGCCGGGTCTGGTCAAACGCGATTTTTCCGGCAGCGCCGCCGTCATGACCGGGCTCTACACGATGGCCCTGTGCGCCGGTTCAGCCGCTGCCGCCGGCCTCACCCTGCCGATCGAACATTTTGTCACGGGCTCATGGTCGGGCGCGCTCGCCTCATGGGCGGTGCCGACATTGGTCGTGCTGCTGATCTGGATCCCGCAAGCGCTGGGCAGCCGGCGACAGGTCAGCCATCGCGGCTTTCGCGTCGTCGGCCTGTGGCGCGATCGCCTGGCCTGGCAGGTGACGCTGTTCATGGGGCTGCAGTCGGCGCTTGCTTATTGCATCTTCGGCTGGCTGGCGCCGATCCTGCGCGAGCGCGGCTTCGACGCGGCCTCTGCCGGCGCCATCGCGTCGGTGTCTGTCATGGCGCAGGTCATCACTTGCCTTGCCGTGCCTTCCGTCGCGGTACGGCTCAAGGACCAGCGCGGCATCAACGTGGCGCTTGTCGGCATAGCGGTGGTCGCGCTGCTCGGCATTCTCTTCGCGCCGACCTCGACCGTGCTTTTCTGGGCGGTCCTGCAAGGCATTGGGCAAGGTGGCCTGATCGCTGCCGCCATGACCCTGATCGTTCTACGTTCGCCGGATTCGCATGTCGCCGCGCATCTTTCGGGCATGGCGCAAGGCGTGGGCTATGTGCTTGCGGCAACCGGCCCGCTGTTGGTCGGCCTGATCCGCGGCTGGACCGGCAGTTTCGCGGAATCTGCCTTCCTCTTCGTCGCGCTTGGACTGGGTGCCGCCATCATGGGGTTCGGCGCCGGACGTGCGCTGCATGTCGGCGCCAGGACCATGCGCATCGAGGGGGAAGGCTGATCCAGGCCTTCCAAGTCGCTGCCTCGGACACTCGCCAACGCGTCACGCGATCCTGCACGAAATGTTGACCAAGGGGCTCAGGGAACGCCTTGCCGTGGCGGTTTGCGCGGATATGTATCGCTGATCTGATCAACGGAGCAGGCAATGACGAAGCAGGACCTTCAGATCAAGACCCGTGACGGTGTGGCGAAGGCGGGCCTGTTCCGCTCGGCCAAGAACTCTCCAGCCAAGGCCGGCGTCATTGTCTACCAGGATGCGTTCGGTCCACGCCCGGCGCTCGACGGCATGGCCGAGCGACTGGCGGGTGAAGGTTATGCGGTGCTGGTGCCCGATCTCTTCCACCGCAACGCGCCTTACGGGCCGTTCGATGCCAAGACCGCCTTCGTCGAGGAAAAGACCAAGGCAGCGCTGATGGCGCTGGTCACCGGCACGACACAGGAGATGACGATCAGCGACAGCGCGGCCTTTCTTGATGCGCTCGTTGGCGAAGGCGTCACCGGGCCTGTCGGCACAGTCGGCTATTGCATGGGTGGCGCGCGGGCGCTGAACGCCGCCGCGTCCTATCCCGAAAGGATCAAGGCCGCCGCCAGTTTTCATGGCGGCAATCTCGCCAGCGACGCCGCCGACAGCCCGCACCGAAAGGCCGCGTCGATCAAGGCACGCGTCTATGTCGGCATGGCCGGCGTCGACAGGAGTTTCCCACCGGAACAGTCGACGCGGCTGGAGGAGGCACTGCGGAACGCGGAAGTCGACCACACGATCGAGAACTATATCGGCATGGCGCATGGCTGGTGCGTGCCGGATCACAGCGTCTACAACGAAGCCGGCGCCGAGCGGCATTGGCAAAGGCTGATCACGCTGTTTGCCGAAACATTGATCTGAGCCGTCGAGCGGATCGCCTAAACCAGGCCGATCGCATGAAGTCCGATGAAAATAGCCACGCCTGCGCCGATCAAAAGCAGCGGATTGACCTTGGTCAGAAGAAGCGTGGCTGTTGACGCCAATGCGATGGCGCGCGCGACCCAGCCGCCATCTATCGCCTGCAGCAACACGTAGGTCGCCGCGAGGATCATCCCCGCGGCGACTGGCCGGAGCCCTGTCTCCAGCGCACGCTTCCAGCGCGCGCCGCCGTTGCGGGACCACAGATGAGCGACCGCGTAGATAAGAAAGGTGGTTGGGCCGAAAATTGCCAGCGTTGAAACGACGGCGCCCCAAAAACCCGCGACTTGCCAGCCGATCAGCGTAACCAGCAGCGATCCCGGACCCGGGGCCATGCGCGAAATGGCGAAGGCGTCGACGAATTGCGCCTGGCTAAGCCACTGATGGACGTCGACGACCTGCCGGTTGATATCGGCGATGGCGCTCTGCCCGCCGCCGATGGTGACGAGGGAGAGCGGAGCAAATACCGCCAGCAAGCTCAGCAACAACGATGTGTGTGGGGTCTCGCTCATCAACCTGCCTTGGCGTAGGTGTAGGCGACGCTTACTGTCCCAGCCGCGAGAACGACCCAGAAAAGCGGCCAGTGCAGAAGTGCGACGGCAATGAATGTGCCGGCCATGATCGTCATGGGAACAACGTTTCGAGGCACCGCTCGCGCGGCCGTGATGCCCATTGAGAGCGATAGGCCAACGGCCGCCGCCGCGGCTCCGGTTAGCGCAACATGTGTCAGCGCATAGCGCGACAGTGAAGAGAATACCGTTCCCAACAGGACTATGACGATCGCAGGCGGGACGATAATGCCGACAAAGCCAATAACGGCGCCACGCCAGCCAAGCAGCCGGTAGCCGATCCAGACAGCCATGTTCTTGACGTTCACACCCGGGAGCGCCTGGGAAATCGACAGGCCGTTGAGAAATTCCTCCTGCGTCATCCACTTGCGGCTCTGAACAAATTCCCGGAGCAGCCAGCCGCTCAATCCACCGCCGAAACTGGTCAGGGCGATGCGTGTGAAAATCCAGAACAGCTGCGAGCAGCTGGGGGCCGATGGTGTTTCCGGTTCGGACATGTCGACGTTCTGACCGCGACCATCTCTTTGTTGGACTGTGGCAAGAGAACCAGAGACCCGAGTCGATATGGAATTGCCAGCACCATGCTTGATGCCAGCGGGTCACTCTTTCTTGCGCCGGATGTGAAGCCGTCCCGGCAGGCGATTTGAGCGTCAAAGCGCTGGGCTGAAAAAAATCTTTGCATCACCCCAAGGATTGGCCATTAGCCTTCGTCCAACAGGCAAATGATGGCGATGATGCTGGATGAGAGCGAAGCCTCCGACGCCGAACTGATCGGTCGGGCGAAGGGCGGAGACAGGGGGGCCTTCGGCAAATTGCTGGAGCGCCACTACGACTTCGTCTATCGCGCCGCCTATCGCTGGTGCGGCAAGAAGGCGGATGCCGAAGACATCGCCCAGGAAGTCTGCGTCCGGCTCGGCCGGGCGATCCGCGACTATCGCGGCGGCGGCGCCTTCACGACATGGCTTTACTCCGTGACCTTGAACGCCGCGCGCGACATGATGCGCAAATCCGCCCGCGACATGGCCAAGACCGAGGCCTACGGCGTTCATGCGCTGATTTCGGGCGAGGCTCTGGCCGAACCGGAAGACCCGGCCGAGGCGCTGTGGGCGGCGGTGCGGCAACTGCCGGACAAGCAGCGCGACGCCGTGCTGCTTGTCTATGGAGAGGGCCTGAGCCACGCGGCCGCCGCAGAGGCGATGGCGATCTCGGAGGCGACGGTTTCCTGGCACATCCATGAAGCGAAGAAACGGCTGAAGACGCTGATGCGCTCGGCCGGGGAAGTGTGACCATGGTCGACGACAACGAACTCAAGAGACTGCGCGATATCGCAACGCCGGCGCCGGGCGAGAGCGCGAAGGCGCGCGCCTTCGAGGCCGCCATGCGGGCCTATGATCAGGAAAATATTTCTGCCGTCACCCAAGGATCAGTCGGCGGTCTTCGTCTCACAGAGCGAGCACAAAAGCTCTGGAGCGAGATCATGCAAAAGAAACTCATCGCCACGCCGGCCCTTGCCGGGCTCGTCGCCCTGCCGATCGCCGGATACGCCACCTTCCATCTGCTGAGGGAACAGCCGCCCAAATTCGGCGGCGACGAAAAGATCACCGAGACGCTGGCTAACAAGCCGGCGACCGTGAAGCCAATCGTGGCAGAGCCGAAGCAGGCTCCGACCGAACTGGCGAAGGACAAGAAGGCCGATACCGATGTGGAAAGCCGCGACGCCGCCGATGCGCTTGTCGCGCCGGCCGCTCCGCCGAAACCCGAATCCGCCCAGGCCGGTGGCTCAGCTCAGCAGACTGCCGCGGAGCGCGGGATAGTGGCCGAGCCGGCACCGCCGGCGCCGACGGGTGAATTCGCATTGGACGGAACTGTAAGCACGCCCAGCACATCGCGGGTCGCCCGCATGCCCGCGGCCCAGTCCAAGCTGATGGCACCGCAGCAGCCGGCCGTGGCACCGGCCGACCAGATCGCGCCGCAAGAGGAGAACCGCGACCGCGTCCAGGATTTCAAGACCAATCCGGTGCACGCCGCACTTGAAGATCCGGTCTCGACCTTCTCGATCGATGTCGACACGGCATCCTATTCCTTCGTGCGCAGTTCCCTGAAGCAAGGCTTCGTGCCGCAGGCCGACACGGTGCGCGTCGAGGAGATGATCAATTACTTCCCCTATGACTGGAAGGGGCCGGACTCGGCGTCGACACCGTTCAACTCGACGGTCAGCGTCATGCCGACCCCATGGAACACGCACACCAGGCTGATGCACGTCGCCATCAAGGGGTTCGACATCAAGCCGACCGAGCAGCCCAAGGCCAATCTGGTCTTCCTGATCGACGTCTCGGGCTCCATGGATGAACCCGACAAGCTGCCGCTGCTCAAATCGGCGTTCCGGCTGCTGGTGAGCAAGCTGAAGGCCGACGACACGATCTCGATCGTCACCTATGCCGGTGACGCCGGCACCGTGCTGATGCCGACCAAGGTTGCCGAGAAGGACAAGATCCTCAATGCCATCGACAATTTGCAGCCTGGTGGCTCGACCGCCGGCGAGGCCGGCATCAAGGAGGCCTACAAGCTTGCCGGGCAGTCCTTCGTCAAGGACGGTATCAACCGGGTGATGCTTGCCACCGACGGCGACTTCAATGTCGGCCAGACCGACGATGACGACCTCAAACGGCTGATCGAGAGCGAGCGCAAGACCGGTGTCTTCCTGTCGGTGTTCGGCTTCGGCCGCGGCAATCTGAACGACCAGATGATGCAGACCATTGCCCAGAACGGCAACGGCACGGCGGCCTATATCGACACGCTGGCCGAGGCTGAAAAGGTGCTGGTCGAAGACGCTTCTTCGACGCTGTTCCCGATCGCCAAGGACGTGAAGATCCAGGTCGAGTTCAACCCGAACAAGGTCTCCGAATATCGCCTGATCGGTTACGAGACCCGGGCGCTCAACCGCGAGGATTTCAACAACGACCGCGTCGATGCCGGCGACATCGGCTCCGGCCATTCGGTCACCGCGATCTACGAGATCACGCCGAAGGGCAGCGGCGGCGAGCAGATCGACCCGCTACGCTATGGCCAGGCCACGGTCAACAATGGCGGTGTCGCCAACGCGGATGAATATGCCTTCGTCAAGATTCGCTACAAGCTGCCCAACGAGGACGTCTCGAAGCTGATCACCACGCCGGTGACATCAGCCAACGAGGTGGCATCCTTCGACGAGGCCAGCACCGACCAGCGTTTCTCCGTCGCGGTCGCGGCTTTTGGCCAGAAGCTGCGCGACGAGGATGCGACCGCGAAGTTCGGTTACGACAAGATCATGGAGATCGCCACCGCCGCTCGAGGAGCCGACCCGTTTGGGTACAGGTCCGAGTTCCTCTCGCTTGTGCGCCTTGCCTCGGCGCTGGGCGGCAACCGGTAGTGGTGATACGGCCGGTTTCTTTCAGATGGGATCGTTCTGATACGGGAAATCGGCCTACGGGCGGGTGAGGCAGGCCGGCGAGGGATATTACCCTTGCCGGCCTTTTTTCGGATCTATTGATATTCAGGTGAGACCGGCCTGACCTGAATCTCAACAGATTCCAAGGCGCGGCCTTAACCCACATGATCGTTAAATTGCGCGGTATTTCCGGTACCGGATCGCAATGTCCTCTTGTTACACCGGGCTTGTTTACAGGGCTTGAGGGAGCCGGAATTGCAGATCAAGACTATCGCCAACTCGCTGCCGCCGGCGCGGGACGCTTCGCCGATTTCATCAGCCCTGTCAGCCGAAACCAGACGCATCAGCGACGATGTCGCGCAGGCGCGTGACACCGCAATGTCGGCGCTGACCAACGACCGCTTCCGCTTGATGCTGGAACAGATCACCGACCCGGGTTCATCCGGTGCTCTGATGACGATGCGCGGCGACAATCTGGTCGATTTCAAGTCGGCGCAGTCGAGCTACGCCGACAATAGCGATTAACCCAAAGATATTGCTTCAGGCCCGGCCGCGGCGGCGTTCGCGGCGGGCTTCGCTGGTCTCGGTGGTGTTTTCCGTCGCCACCTTGTTGCGCATCGGACCGATGCGCTCGACGATCGTCTCGACCGTCGGGCGGCTGGCTTTGGTATGGGCGTCGAGCGCCTTGCGCATGGCGGCAAGGTGCTGGAACGAGGTGCCGCAGCAGCCGCCGACGATCTTGGCGCCGGCATCGACGGCGAGACGGACATAGTCGGCCATCAATTCCGGCGTGCCGGAATAATGGATCTCGGTGCCGCGGAATTCAGGAATGCCGCAATTGCCCTTGACGATCACCGTCGCCTGCGGCTTCGCCTCGGTCATGTCGAGCAGCGAGGCCAGGATATCGGAGGCGCCGACACCGCAATTGGCGCCAACGCCGAGCGGGGCCTGCGCCAGGCCATCGGCGACGCCATGGATGTCTTTCGGCAACAGGCCCATCATGGTGCGGCCGGCCGTGTCGAAGGAGCCGGTATAGGTGTAGGGCAGGCCGACGCGGATTGCGGCCTCGGCGGCGGCGCGGATTTCGTCGGGTGCCGACATGGTCTCGATCCAGGCGACTTCGGCGCCGCCTTCCTTGAGACCCTCGATCTGCTCGGCAAAGGCGTCGACCGCCTCGTCATAGGTCATGGTGCCGAGCGGCACCAGCAATTCACCGGTCGGGCCAACGGAGCCGGCAACGATCACCTTGCGGCCGGCCTTGTCGGCAACGGCCCGCGCAATCTCGGCGGCGCGCTTGTTCAGCGCATGAACACGGTCCTGCGCATGGTGGAGCTTCAACCGATGACGGGTGCCGCCGAAGGAGTTGGTCAGGATGATGTCGGCGCCGGCATCGACGAAATTCTGGTGCAGGCTGGTGATGGTGTCGGGCGCGGTCTCGTTGAGCAGTTCCGGCGCCTCGCCGGCCTCCAGACCCATGGCGAACAAATTGGTGCCCGTGGCGCCATCGGCCAGCAGCACGCCCTTTTCAGCCAGCAGGGCATCGATCGGATTGGTCGTCGTCATCGGATTGGCTTTCACATTTCTAATTCGAATAAGGATATAAAGAAGTCTTTATGTCCAGTCAATGATTTGCAAGCGACGAGCTGCTCGATAACCGCGATGGTCGTCGATCAGGCGGAGCCTGACGGGAACGTCATGCCGGCCAGATTGCGCGCGAAGGCGGCGGCCTCGTGCGGGTTGACGTCGGCGGCCCGGATCAGGTTGTCGAAGTGCTGGGTCAGTGCCTGAACCGGCTGGGTGGCGTTCAGCACGACATACATATCACCGACATAGATGGCGGCGCGATAGGGCCCGAAGATGGTGAGCGGGATCGAATAGCGCATGCGGCCGTCATAGAGAAACAGCCGGAAGGTCGGGTAGAGATCGTCAAGCAGCGTCGCCATATGGGCGAGCTGCTGCTGGCGATCGGCCTCCGGAAAACGGTCCCAGACACCGAGGCCGCGAGCGAAAATCTCCAGCGTGTGGCGCGGCATGCAGACTTCCATGTCGGTTTCCGGGCGCCGGTTGTATTCGATGCGGTACTGCGTCTCGCTGGCCTGCGCCAGGCGGCTCCTGTTGGTGATGTTGGCCTCGTAGTCGACCAGCGCGCGAGTCCGCAGCAGGTCGGGGATGCCGGCCGGCACGTAGCGGATCTTGGTGCCAGCGGCCTCGGCGAACCATTTGGCGAGCAGCGTGCGGTCGAAACCGTCGGGCGCTTCCTCGATTTCCAGGCTTTCACGGATTTCACCGGTTACGCCTTCGTCCTGGCTGAGGCCGAGCAGCCAGTCGAGCGAGACCTTGAATTCAGCGGCGATGTTGAGCAGCGTTTCGGCCCTCGGCAGGCGCGTCGAAGCGCCCGACATCAGCTGCGACAGTGCCGACCGGTCGATGCCGACCGCTGAAGCGAAGGCAGACTGGTTGAGATCCGATCGTGTCAGGAGCAGCTTCAGACGCTCCCGGAAGATTGCTGACAGGTCGCGTTTGTCCATCGTCCGGTCCTCCGAATCTTGAGGAAAAATTTGCGCCGAAGCGGCCCGGGAGCCGTCTCAGGCGTAAATGAATCCCTAAGGTTGTTTACAATGTGTAACATGTGCGGTCAAAAATGCGCAATCGCAACATTTTGTATACTTTGTCGCGTTGAGTGGAATCATTTCTCCTGACACTATGTTGTCAGGAACCATTTGGGGTTCCGGCGACTGAGGGGCAGTGGTCGATAGCATGACAGGCAAGAGCATCAAGCGACGAAACGCACCGGCCATCGAATGGCCGACCACGGTTCTCGCTTTCTTCTGTTACGGAACGTGGCTTGCCACCGGTTTCCTGCTCTGGCCTTCCTATCCCATCGTGGCGCTCTTTCTCCTCGGCTTTGTCCTGGCGCTTCAGTCGTCGATCATGCACGAAGTGCTGCATGGCCATCCGACGCGCAATGCGTTGATCAACGAAGCCTTCGTCTTCCTGCCGATCGGTCTTGTCTGGCCGTTCCGGCGCTTCAAGACGCTGCACTTGCGCCACCATGCCGACGAGCGGCTGACCGATCCGCTGGACGATCCGGAAAGCTACTATCAGGCGCTGTGGCAGCACGACGAATTGCCGTCGACGATGAAATTCCTGCTCAAGGTCAACAACACCATGGCCGGCCGGTTCTTCCTCGGCCCCTGGCTGTCCTGCATCGGCTTCTTCATCGACGACGCCAAGCAGATCATGGCTGGCGACAAGGCGATCCGCAAAGCCTGGCTGTTGCATGCGATCGGCCTCGCCATCGTGGCGCCGATCGTGCAGTTCGGCTTCGGCATTCCGCTTTGGCTCTACATTCTGGCACCGGTCTGGCTCGGTCAGTCGCTGATCGCGATCCGCACCTTTGCCGAGCATCAGTGGTCCGAGCACCCAGAAGGCCGGACGGTGATCATCGAGCGCTCGCCGCTGTCGTTCCTGTTCCTGAACAACAATCTGCACTTCGTCCACCACAAGACCCCGACAGTGGCCTGGTACAAGCTGCCCAAGCTGTTTCGCGAGCGCCGCGACGAGTGGCTGCGGATGAACAATGGCTATGCCTATCCGAATTATTTCGCGCTGATCAAAGCCTATGCCTTCAAGGCAAAGGAGCCGATCGTGCACCCGGTGCTGCGTCGTGCGCCTGAGCACGGCCGGGCATTCAAGCCACGCATCCGGGCCCGCAACATCAACGGACTCGGCACCGCGCCGGTGCCCGCCGAACCGCCCAAGGAATAGTCCGGGCATCCCGGGATGCGTGTCGGCCAGTTCTGATTGGACGCCGCGTTTTTGCGATCCTCTCTCGGACAGGATGATTTGATATCGGCATGAGTGAATCGATTGCGGCATTGCCAATGTATGACTGGCCCGAGGTACGCGGCGAGGTCGACGCGCAATGGGTGCTGCTGCGGGACGCCTTCCGTCAAAAGGGCATCGATGCGCCGCAGACCCTCGTGCGCCGCAATGGTGACCTGCCGGCCGTGCCGGGTGGCATCCGCGATGCCCAGGGCGCCTTGATCGCGCCGGACCCGGCGACATTGCCGACCGACGAACTCGATTATCACCAGCTTTGGCTGCACCCGGCGCTGCTGTTTGCGCAGACCTGCTGGGGGCCGATGGAGCTTGGCCTGTCGAGCCATGTGCAAGTGGTCGGCCAGCCGAGCTACGACGCCTATGAAGGCGGGCAAAGCGAGCTCTATTCCAGTGCGCTGGTGATGCGGACGGGCGAGGGGCCGGAGGTTCGCTCGCCCGCGGACGGCAAGGCCTTGCTTCCACTAGATCTGATGCGTGGCAAGCGCTTCACGTTCAACGGTCTCGATTCGATGTCGGGCATCATCGGACTGACGCGCGACCTGCACGCGGCCGGCGAAAGCCTCGATATCTTTTCGGCGCGCAGCGCAAGCGGCGGTCATCGCGCGTCGATCGTCACTGTCGCCGAGGGCAAGGCGGATATCGCTGCGATCGACTGCGAAAGCTGGGCGCTGGCGCAGCGTTTCGAGCCGGCCGCCCGCAAGGTCGCCATTGTCGGCTGGACGGCACGGCGCAAGGGTCTGCCTTTCATCACCGCCAGGACGACGCCGGAAAAGACGGTCAAGGCAATGCGCGAAGCTCTCGCTGGATTAGCCGAGCAGCCTCGCATCCAGCGGGTAGGTTGAGAGCTGCTCGTTGCCGCTCTCGGTAATCAGGATCTGCTCCTCGATCTTGACGCCCTCGTGCCCGCCCAGCCGGCCGATATAGCTTTCCACGCACAGCACCATGCCCGGTTCAAGCACGCCGTCGGGCGTGTCCGGCGTCCAGTCGCTGGCATGTGGCAGCGTGGGGTATTCGTCGGCCAACCCGACGCCGTGGTAGAGGACGCCGTAGCGTGTCGGGAAGCAGTCTCCCGGTGGCACCGTCGAGCGCTCGACAAGATCGCGGAACGAAATGCCACGTTGCATCAGTTGCGTGTTGTGTTCGATCTGGTCGGCGGCGATGCGGAAGAGGTCGCGCTGCTCGTTGTTCGGCTTTGCGTCGCCGCAAAGCCAGGTGCGCGACAGGTCGGCGCAGAAGCCGTAGGGGCCGATCAGGTCGGTGTCGAAGGCGACGAGGTCGCCCGCTTCGATCACGCGCGACGAGCATTCCTGGAACCACGGATTGGTGCGCGGGCCCGACGCCAGCAGCCGCGTTTCGATCCATTCGCCACCGCGCGCAATGTTGCCGCGATGCAGTTCGGCCCACAATTCGTTCTCGGAGATGCCCGGCTTCAGCGCCTGTTCCATCTCGCCCATTGCCGCCTCGCAGGCGACGATGGCACGGCGCATGGCGAGGATTTCGTCCGGCGATTTGATCAGCCGGGCATTCTCCATCACCGCTTCGCCATTGCCGATGGAGATGCCAAGCCGCGCCAGTTCCTCGACGCCTTCCGGATTGATGTGATCGACCGCGATGCGGCTGTTGCCGCCGCCATGCTCTCTCACCAGATCGGCAATGCTTGCGGCCCAGCGGCGGACTTTCTGCTCCGTCAGTTCGCCGCCATAGAGATACATCCACGAGATAGCTGGACGCACTTCGTCAACGACGCCGGAATGGTCGGACAGATGCTCACAGGAAAAATAGTCGAACAGCACCACCGGGCCTTCGGTGGCGACGAAACAATGCCGCGTCGGGTTGTGCGCCACCCACAGTTGCATGTTGGTGCTGTCGGTCGCATAGCGGATATTGACCGGATCGTAGAGGAGGGCGCCGGCATAGCCGCGGCGCTTCAGCTCGGCGCGGATGCGCTCCAGCCGGTATTTGCGCATAGCCGGAAGATCGGGGGCGGCAATGCCCGCTGCCGCCCATTCCGCTTCAGCTTGGACGCCATAGCCCAGCACATGCTGGTTGAGCGAAGCCGCCTTCTGGCGGGAGCCTTCGCGCAATTCCTCGATCGAGCCAGGCTCGAAAGGCATGATCTTGCGATGGCGGCCGAAGCTCCCCTTTGGCGCCGCGCTGTCCATTGTCGAACCTCAGGTCCGCATCTTCTCGCCGCTCGGGTCGAAAGGCGCCTCGACATTGATGCGGGCCGGACGCCGATGTCCAAGAATCTCGATCTCGAACAGGCCGGCGCTTTCGTCCTCGGCAAGCGCCGCCGGCACATAACCCTGTGCCATCGACTTCTGGACATAATGGGCATAGCCGCCCGACGTCACCCAGCCGACCACGCGCCAGTCACCGTCGATGATGCCGCGCACGGCCGAAGCGCCCTCGGCAGCCTTGGAGCCACGCACTTCCTTGCCCTTGTCGTCGAAGCGGGGCGCGCCATAGCCATGCGGCTTGTCCACCGTGCCAAAATCCTTGCTGACCTTGGCCCAGATCGGTTCGTCCCCCATCACGTCGGCATCGGCGGCATCAACGATGAAGGAGACACGGCGCAGTTTCGGGCCTTCCGCCTGTTCCTTGGCGGCGGCTTCGCGGCCGATGAAGTCGTTCTTCTCGAGCTTGATGAAGCGGTCCATCGAACCTTCGAACGGCCCGTAGATCGGACGCAGCTCGCGGAACCAGGTCGGGAAGTTCTTCTCAAGACGCATCGACAGCAGCGCGCGCATGCCGAAATCGACCAGGCCGAATTCCTCGCCGGCGTCCTTGATCGCCTTGTACACCAAACGCTGGTAGGCCGGCGCCATCCAGATCTCGTAGCCGAGGTCTCCGGTGTAGGTGATGCGGTTGACCATGCAAGGCGCGCCACCGACCGCCATCTCGCGGAAATCCATGAAGCGGAAAGCCTTGGTCGAGATGTCGACATCGACCAGCTTCTGCAAGAGGTCGCGGGATTTGGGTCCGGCGATCGACAAGCCGACCAGCGTCTGGTCGAAGCGATGGATGCGCACCGAACCGTCCTTCGGCAGGTGCTTTTCGAACCAGCGCATGTGGTATTTCTGCGCGGCCGAAGAACCCCAGATCATGAAGCGATCTTCACCCGCCTTGGCGATGGTGAAGTCGCCGATCAGCTTGCCGAACTCGTTGATCATCGGGGTGAGCACGATGCGGCCGGTTTTCGGCATGCGGTTGGTCATCAGCCGGTTGAGGAACTCTTCCGCCCCCGGTCCCGACACTTCGTATTTGGCGAAGTTGGCGATCTCGGTCACGCCGACGCGCTCGCGCGTGGCGCGGACTTCCTCGCCAATCGGGCCGAAATCGTTGGACCGGTGGAACGAGACGATGTCCTTTGGCTCCTTGCCCGTCGGCGCGAACCACAGCGGGGTTTCCAGGCCCCACGAGTCGCCCATGACGGCGTTATTGGCGAGCATGGTGTCGTAGAGTGGCGTCGTCTGCGCCGGACGCGCTGCCGGCAGTTCCTCGTTCGGGAAGCGGATCGAGAAGCGACGCGAATAGTTTTCGCGCACCTTGGCGTTGGTGTAGCGCAGGCCGGCCCATTCGCCGAAGCGGGCGACATCCATGCCCCAGACGTCGAAACCGGGATCACCATGCACCATCCAGTTGGACAGAGCGAGGCCGACGCCGCCGCCCTGGCTGAAGCCGGCCATGACGGCGCAGGCGCACCAGAAATTGGTCAGGCCCTGCACCGGGCCGACCAGCGGGTTGCCGTCGAGCGCGAAGGTGAAGGGGCCGTTGATGATCTGCTTGATGCCGGCCTTTTCGATGCCGGGGAAATGCTTGAAGCCGATTTCCAGCGACGGCGCGATGCGGTCGAGGTCCGGCGGCAGCAATTCATGGCCGAAATCCCAAGGCGTGTTGACCGGCGACCACGGCTTGCAGGCCTTTTCATAGGTGCCGAGCAGGATGCCGTTGCGCTCCTGGCGGGTGTAGATCTCGCCCTTGAAGTCGAGCACGCCGATCATCTCGCGGCCAGTCGACTTGTTGAATTCCTCGACCTCCGGCATCGGCTCGGTGAGGAGGTACATGTGCTCCATCGCCAGAACCGGCAGCTCGACGCCGACCATGCGGCCGATCTCGCGCGCCCACAGGCCGCCGCAGTTGACGACGTGCTCGGCATGGACAGTGCCCTGTTCGGTGACCACGTTCCAGGTGCCGTCGGGCTGCTGCGTCAGGTCGACGACGCGGTTGCGCAGCACGATCTCGGCGCCGAGTTTCTTGGCCGCCTTGGAGTAGGCAATGGTGGTGCCGGAGGGATCGAGGTGGCCTTCGACCGGATCCCACATGGCGCCGACGAAGTTCGTCTCATCCATCAGCGGGAACATCGCCTTGGCTTCCGAAGGCGTGATCAGCTCGGTATCCATGCCGAGATAGCGGCCCTTGGCGTGCGCGAGCCGCAGGAAGTCCATGCGCTCGGGCGTATCAGCCATCATCACGCCGCCGGTCAGGTGCAGCGAGCAGGACTGGCCTGATAATTCCTCGATCTCCTTGTAGAGCTGCACCGTGTAGGCCTGCAGCTTGGCGACGTTGGGGTCGCCGTTCAGCGTGTGGAAGCCGCCGGCCGCGTGCCAGGACGAGCCAGAGGTGAGCTCCGAGCGTTCGATCAGCATGATGTCGGTCCACCCAGCCTTGGCCAGGTGATAGAGCACCGAGCAGCCGACGACGCCGCCGCCGATGACAACCGCTTTTACATGGGATTTCATGAAGATAGGTCCGTTTTTGCGTAAATTGAATCAGAGGTTTCGGTCGCTGGCGTGACGACGCACGCCAAGCACGATCAAAAATCGGTCGGCGCGCCGCCTTCGGCCGTGCGCTTCTGGACGAAGTCGTTGAGTTCCTCGCGGATCGCCGGATCCATGTAGGGCTCGTCATAGGAGGCCAGCCGCTCTTTCCAGACCTTGTTGGCTTTTTCCATTGCCGTCGGCGAGCCGGCTTCCGCCCAGGTCTCGAAATTGCGCCAGTCGGAAAGGATCGGCGAGTAGAACGCGGTCTTGTAGCGGTCCTGCGTGTGCTGGGTGCCGAAGAAGTGGCCGCCTGGGCCAACCGACTGGATGGCGTCGAAGCCTAGCGCTTCTTCCGACAAATCGAGCGGGGTCAGGAATTCCGCCACCATCTGCAAGAGGTCGATGTCGAGAATGGTCTTTTCGTAGGAGCAGCGCAGGCCGCCCTCGAGCCAGCCGGCCGCGTGCATCATCAGGTTGCCGCCGCCCTGGATGGCGCCCCACAGCGAAAACACGCTCTCATAGGCCGCCTGCGCGTCGACCGTATTGGCGGCGCAGGTGTTGGATGTGCGATAGGGAATGTTGTAGCGGCGGGCAAGCTGGCCGCCGACAAGCTGCGCCTTCATGTATTCGGGCGTGCCGAAGGCCGGCGAACCGGACTTCATGTCGACATTGGAAGTGAAGCCGCCATAGCCGACAGGCGCACCCTTCTTCACCATCTGGGCAAAGGCAATGCCCGACAGCGCCTCGGCATTCTGCTGCACCAGCGCACCGGCGATGGTCACAGGCGCCATCGCGCCCGACAGGGTGAAGGGTGTGACGATGACGACCTGGCCCTTGCTCGACATCTGGATGATGCCTTCCATCATCGGCACGTCGAGCTTGAGCGGCGAATTGGTGTTGATGATGGTGAATACGGACGGCTCCTCAAGCAGTTGCTCGTGGCTGATGCCGCGCGCGATGCGGGTGATCTCAATGCCGTCGACATTGCGTTCCTTGCCGAGCGAATAGATGTGGAACACCTTGTCGGTCAGCATTGCGAGGTCGCGAACACATTCGAGGTGGCGGACGGATGGATGGATATCGGTCGGCTCGACCGGATAGCCGCCGGTGCAGTTCAGGATGTTGTGCATCTGCGCAAGGCGCAGGAAATTGCGGTAGTCCGCCTGGTTGCCGGGCCGGCGGCCACGGTCGATGTCGGAGCAATTGGGTGCCGACGCCATCATCGAGATGATCAGATTATCGCCGCCGAAGCGGACATTGTGCGCGGGATTGCGGGCATGGATGGTGAATTCGGACGGACAATGCGAGACGAGTTCGAGAATCATGTCGCTGTCGAAGCGAACGCGTTCCGAGCCTTCGCGCACATCGGCGCCATGCGCCTTCATGATACGCCGGGCCTCGTCGTGCAGGACGTCGACGCCGATTTCCTTGAGCACGCGCAAGGAGGTGAGGTGGATCGACTCCAGCTCGTCGTCCGAAACCAGCTTCGTGGGTTGCAGCGGGATCTTCAACTGCCGAAACGGCGGCTGCTCGAACGCGGCCGAGCCTCCGGCTCGCTTTCCGGCACGGCCGCCACGGCGGGCACGGTCGGGTGCCAGGGCCGGTTCTGCAGGGTTTAGGGCGGCGGTCATGATGGTCCTCGTAGGATGCGAATGGCGGGCGGCATAATGGACCGGCGGCCCGCCGGCCATTGCGGAGGTGGCGACCACTAGGGCGAGGGAAGCGACATGCCGGAACGGCAGCCGCGTGGCTACGACATTCGCCTTGGCCAAACCGGCTCGCCGGGAAATGCCCGCGAGCGGCAGGCGGGATAGAGGCTGACGTGGAGTGCGTTACACTTCCGTCTTTTACTTCTGATATACTTCGGCGCTTAACGTCTTTGGAGGGGGGCAGTCATGCCTGACGTCGTCAAAGTGCGTGCCGCGACAAACAACGAAGTCGCGTTCCTTTCCTGGGATCTTGACGGGATGATCCCGGGTTGCCTCGGTTTCGAGATCGTGCGCCTCTATCCAGACACAGGCGAAGAGCGCTGCCTGGCGTCCTGGGTGCCGTTCAAGGGGCAGCGCAATCCGCGATGGATTCCGCAGGACACCGGCGTCTGGCCGGTGCAGAAGACATTTTGGCGCGATCTGACCGTGCGGCGACGGCGCGACAGCATCGACGTCAGACCGGACGGCGAGATGATCGCCTACCGGGTGCGTCCCGTTGGCGACATGAAGCCGGGCCTCGATCCGGTGCCGGTGCGCCCCGATCAGGTCGTCGACGGCAAACCCGCCTATACGGGGCCATCGCGGCCGCTCGGCTATCTCGGCCAGGGTGCCATCAGCCCGCCGATCTTCCTTGGCCAGATGTTCGGCAAGGCACGCATCGCCTTCACCAATGGCGTGCTGTCGACGCAATGGATGTCGCACGCGTTGCAGGAAGCCGGCATCAAGGTGGGGCAGCGCGAGAAGATCGCCGCGATCCTTCAGGACCCGACCAGCAAGATACGCGCCTACCTGCATGGCGATGTGCCCGATGTACTGACCAGTCTCCTGAAACGGGCCAGGACCGAGGGCGGCACGGTCAGGCTTGCCCTCTATGAGCTTGGTGATGACGAATTGTGTGACGCTATCATCGCCGCCAAGGATGTCATCGAGGTTATCCTTTCCAATTCCGGCAAGGGCAAGCTTCCAGACGCGGCCGAAGACGACAAGACCGAGGTTTGGGATGCCGGCAACTTTCGGTACAGGCAGCGCCTGCGCGATGCGGGCGTGGTGGTGACGGACCGCCTGTTCAACAACAACCATATCGGCCACAACAAATTCGCCGTCTACCGCGATGCGCAGGGCAAGCCGCTGGCGGTGATGACCGGCAGCACCAACTGGACCTCGACGGGCATTTGCGGACAATCCAACAATGCCTTCGTCCGTGACGATCCCGCGATGGCCGAGGTCTTCAACGACTATTGGCAGCGCATGAAGGCGGACGTGTTTCCTCCGCCAGCCAGCGAAACCGCTGCCGGGCACGTCGCGCAGATGCAAGGCGTGCCGTTCCGCAGGGATAACCATTTGCCCAATCCGCGGAATGGGGCGACCTCGGCGCTGGACGGCATGACAGTCTGGTTCTCCCCGAACGACCCGAAGCGCAGCAAGAAGGATATCTCGGTGCGACCGGTGGATCTGGAAGATGTCTTCGCACGCATCAAGGCGGCGAAGCGGGCGGTGCTGTTCCTGGTGTTCAATCCTTCGCTGCTTGGCGAAAACTCGATTGTCGACCAGGCCGTCGCGGCGGCGAAGGCGGATCCGAATTTGATCGTGCAAGGCGCGATCAGCGATGAAACCGCAATGCCCAATTATGTCGCTCCGACCAAGGATCCGGTCACCCACAAGTCGAACAAGGACGGCAAGGCGCCCTTCGTGTATCCGGAGAAGGTCTGGGAAGCGCCGAATGTCTCCATCGTGCGGGCGGCGAACCTGACCGGCGCCACGATCGCACGCGACTTCCAGGCGGAGGTGCTGACCGTCGGCCATGCCATCGTGCACGACAAGATCGTCATCATCGATCCGATGGAGAACAACGCCACCGTCATCACCGGCAGCCACAACCTCGGTTACAAGGCGTCCTACGAAAACGACGAGAACCTGGTGATCGTGGAAGGCGACAAGACATTTGCCGCGGCCTATGCCGTGCACATGCTCGACGTCTTCGACCACTACAAGTTCCGCGCCTGGCGAAGGACGATCGGCAAAGGGCCTTCCGCCGATGACGGGATTTCGGTCGACGACAAGTGGCTGAAGCCTTACGCAGAAGGCAAGAAAGGCGCGATTGCCCGGTATTTTCCGTAGCGTCGCCAAGTCGCGCGTTTCAATCCGGACCGATCGGTGATCGCCAATCGCTCGGGTTGATTGGCGCAAGCGGATTTCCCCTGCCGGCCCTTTCTTTCCCATGATCGAGCCAGTAGCTAGTGACACTTGCCGGCCGGGAGGTCAGCCGGCACCTCACATGGAATGACGGAATGGTCGCAACCGGCTCGAGCGAAGGCGAAGCGGGGACGCAGTGGGCGGCGCTTGCCGGCGTGACCGCGGCGCTTGCCATGTTCGGCGCTGCGCAAGGGCTGAGCTCGCCCCTGTTCACGCTCCTGATGCAGAAGCAAGGCATGTCGCCTGGGCTTATCGGCCTGTCGGCGGCAATGATGCCGCTCGGGCTGATCCTGTCGGCGTCGTTCGTGCCGGCGGCAGTACGGCTGGTCGGTGCGCGAAACCTGGCGGTCGGCTGCTCGCTGGTTGGAGCGCTGTGCTTCCTGGGCATCGGCTACCTGCAAAACTGGGTGGCCTGGTATGCCATCCGCTTCATCATCGGCGTCGTCATCAACCCGCTCTATATCCTCGGCGAGGTCTGGGCACTGTCGCTGGCGCCGCCCTCACGGCGCGGTCGCGTGATGGGCGTGTTCAACACGCTGATGGGCGCCGGCTATGCGGCCGGCCCGTTCACCTTGACCCTGGTCGGAACTTCGGGCTGGGGGCCTTTCAGCGTTGGTGTCGGCGGCTTCGTGCTATGCGCGATCATCCTGCGTCTTGTCTCCTCGAAGCTCGCCGGTTTCGAGGATGACGGCCAGCCCGCCGGCAGCTTTATCGGTTTCGCACGGCTGGCGCCGGCGCTGCTGCTGGCCGTGCTGGTCTCGGCCGCCGTCCAGCAAAGCACCTATGCGCTGGTCCCGGTCTTCGGCGCCGGCTATGGCTTGCCGGAAGCCGTGCTCGCCGCGCTGGTGATGGCGCTTTCCCTGGGCAACATCCTGCTGCAGATCCCGCTTGGCCTGCTCGCTGAGCGGTTCGGCGGCCGCCCGATGATCCTGGCTTGCGCGATGGCAACGGCCGCCTGCGCGATTCTGCTGCCGCTGCTGATCCTGACACCGCTGATATGGGGCGTGCTGCTGGTGATGGGCGCGGTCGGCTACGGCGTCTATACGATGGCATTGGTCGAGCTCGGCAGCCGGTTCAAGGGCACGCTGCTTGTCACCGGCAACGCCGCCTTCGCCTTGCTGTGGGGCGTTGGCGGTATCGTCGGCCCGCCCGGCGCCGGCCTGCTGATGCAGGGCATCGGCCCGCTGGGCCTGCCCGTGGTGATCATCGGCCTCGACGCCTTGCTGGTGATCTTCGCGCTCTATCGCGCATCAGTTCGCCGGAGCGGCCAGGCATGATGGCGGCCGGTTCGGACAACAGCCAGGCCGGGATGCAATGGGCAGCGATCACCGGCGTGATCGCGACCGTCTCGGTGTTCGCGATCGCGCAAGGGCTGTCCTATCCGCTGTTGAGCTTCATCCTGCAGCGCCAGGGCGTCTCGCCGGCAATGATCGGCTTGTCGGCGGCGATGACGCCGATCGGCTTCATCGTCTCGTCGCCGCTCATCCCAGGATTGGCGCGGCGGTTCGGGGCAGGGCGGACGGCGCTTACCTGTGCAGCGCTTTCGGCTGTGGTGCTGGCGCTGATCGGCTGGACGCAGAATGTCTATCTGTGGTTTCCGCTGCGCTTCCTGATCGGCGCGGTGACCAATCCGCTCTATGTGCTGAGTGAAATCTGGGTGATCGCACTGGCGCCGCCGGCGCGGCGAGGGCGCATCATGGGCGTCTATTCGACGATCATCTCGGCCGGATTCGCGGCTGGCCCGCTTTGCCTGCTTGCCGTCGGCACCGAAGGCTGGCCCCCCTTCCTCGTCGGTATTTCCGCCTTCGTTCTATGCGGCATCTGTCTGGCTTCGGTGCTGCCGCGCCTGCCCAAGGTCGACGAGGCCGGTCACCAGGTCTCGGTCCTGGGCTTCGTGTCGATGGCGTGGCTGCTTTTGTTTGCGGTCATCGTTGCCGCGGGTTTCGAACAGGGCGCGCTGGCCCTGCTGCCGGTCTATGGCACCCATCACGGCATCGCGGAGGTCCGCATGTCGGCGCTGCTGTCGGTGATGATTGCCGGCAACATCGCCATGCAGGTGCCGCTTGGCCTGCTGGCGGAGCGGATTTCCGCGCGTCTGGTGCGGCTTGCCTGTGTTTGCTTGACCGTGCTCGGATGCGTGCTGCTGCCGCTTCTCATCGAAACGCCGCTGATCTGGCCGATGATCTTTGTCTGGGGCGCGGTTTCGTACGGCATCTACACGATGTCGATCATTGAGCTTGGCGAGCGCTTCACCGGCTCGACACTGGTCGCCGGCAACGCCGCCTTCTCGCTGATGTGGGGCGTGGGTGGCATAGCCGTGCCGCCGCTGGCGGGAAGCGCGATGGATTTGCTGGGCGCCGGTGGCCTGCCGATCACGCTGGGCCTGATGTGCCTGGTGCTGGCGGTTGCGAGTGTCGCTGGTCGCGGTAAGGCCCGAATCCTCTGCTGAGATGCCGCAGCTATTGAATATCGGACAAGGCATGTCGATCTTGCATGCCGAAGCATTGCCTATCGGAGATTCCATGCCCAAGCCCATCGCCAAGCCAGAAGCCGCAGATCCCTATCTCTGGCTGGAAGACAGGACCAGCAAACAGTCTCTGGACTGGGTGCATCGCCAGAACGAGATCACGGTTGGCGAATTGCAGGGCGATCCGTCCTACCAGGCGTCGTTCCAAACGGCGCTCGACCTGATGACGGCCGAGGACAATATCGCGGTCGGCGCGGCAATCGCCGGCCATGTCTATAATTTCTGGCAGGACAAGACCAATGCGCTCGGGCTGTGGCGCCGCACGACGGTCGCTTCCTACAAGACCGAGAAGCCGGTCTGGGAAACAATCATCGACTTCGACCAGCTTGCGGCGAAGGAGGGGATAAAATGGGTGTTCAGCGGCGCCAGCCGGCTCTATCCGGATTTCAGCCGCTGCCTGCTGTCGATGTCGCCCGATGGCGGCGACGCCAGCGAGATGCGTGAGTTCGACATCGAAACCAAATCGTTTATCGAGGGTGGTTTCCGGGCGCCGGCCTCGAAGTCGAGTTTTGGCTGGCTGGACAAGGACACGGTCATTGTCTCGGCTGCCTTCGAGGAGGCCGACAAGACCGAGTCCGGCTACCCGCGCGTGATCAAGCTCTGGAAGCGTGGCACGACGCTGGAGGAGGCGACGCCGATCTTCGAGGCAAAGACCGAAGACCTCGCCGCCGGCGCCGGCGTGGAGTTCGACGGCGACAAGCGTCACGTGTTTCTGGCGCGGGCGATCAATTTCTTCGCGTCGCACAGTTTCCTGCATTTCCCGTCTGGTGAAAACAGGCGCATTCCGCTGCCCGACGACGCCACCGATACATCGCTTTTCAAGGATCAACTGGTGTTTGGCGTGCGCACGCCGTGGACGGCGCCTGACGGCACGGTGTGCCAGCCGGACGGGCTCTATTCGTTCAATTTCGCCCACTGGATCGAAGCCGGCGGTTTTGGGACCATCGAAACCTTGTTGGCGCCGGCGCATCGCGTGTCCATCGCCGGGCTCGCCAGAACGCAGGACCGGCTGTTCATCAGCCTGATGGACAATGTCCGCGGCAAGGCTCTTGTCTGCGAACGCAAGGAGGGCGCCTGGTCCATGAAACCGGTGGCGTTGCCTGAAAACGGTACTGTCGGCATCAGCCATGCCGAGCATTTCGGGTCGAGCGTGTCCTTCTCGTTCACGGATTTCCTGACGCCGAGCTCGATCATCTGGTCGGATGATGATGGCGAGACGCTCGCCACGGTGAAGTCGCAGCCGGCGCGGTTCGATGCCGCGCCGCTGATCTCGGAGCAGTTCGAGGCGCGCTCGAAGGACGGCACGATGATCCCGTATTTCGTCGTCAGGCGGCGCGACCAGAAGGGTCCGGTGCCGACGCTGCTCTATGGCTATGGCGGCTTCGAAGTGCCGCTCCTGCCCGGCTATGCCGGCGTGCGTGGCAGGCTGTGGCTGGAGAAGGGCAATGCCTATGTGCAGGCCTGCATCCGTGGCGGCGGTGAGTTCGGGCCGGCCTGGCACCAGGCGGCGCTGAAAGGTAATCGCCAGAACGGTTTTGACGATTTCGCCGCGGTGGCTGAGGACGTCGTCAGGCGCGGCATCGCGACAGCAAGCTCGCTCGGCATCCAGGGCGGCTCGAATGGCGGCCTGCTGACCGGCGTTTCGCTGACGCAGCATCCCGAACTTTTCGGCGCCGCCATCATCGAGGTGCCGCTGCTCGACATGCTGCGGTACACCGAGCTGCCGCCCGGCGCCTCGTGGATGGCCGAATATGGCGATCCGTCGAAGCCGGAAGACGCCAAGTGGCTGTCCGCCTATTCGCCCTACCAGCACGTCAAGGCCAATCCCGCCTATCCGCCGGTGCTGCTGACGACCTCGACCGCCGATGACCGGGTCCATCCCGGCCATGCGCGCAAGATGGCGGCTCGCCTGCAGGAGGCGGGCCACGCCAGGACGCTGTTTTTCGAGGAAACCGAAGGCGGACATGGCGGGCGTGGCGACCGCCGGCCGCAGGCGGCGCAGACGGCGATGAAATATGTCTTCCTGCAGCGGGCGCTGACCGCCAAGGCCTAGAATCATTCGTTCATGGGCCAAGCAAAGGGTGGTTCACCTCGACCAGCCTTTGCTCTAAGGTGCCGGCATGGCTCTCGTCAGGACCTTGGTTCGCGCGTTTGAGGCTCGCGCATCGCGGGTCGCGGTGACACCGTCGCCGCGCACGCTGCGCGCCGAGCTTTTGCGGCTGTGCGCCCGCATCGGTTATTCACCGCCCGCAGCCCTCTGATGCATTCGCCCCGGCGCCAGCCGGACAGAATCCAGAGGAAAGATCCAGACATGACCTATCAGAATTATTCGCTGAAGCAGCTTCAGCAGATCGACGCCGCGCATCATCTTCATCCCTTCACCGACCACAAGGAACTGCGCGAAGCCGGCTCGCGCATCATCACCCACGCCAACGGCCCGTTCATCTACGATTCCGAAGGGGCCGAAATCCTCGACGGCATGGCCGGGCTGTGGTGCGTCAACATCGGCTATGGCCGCGACGAGCTGGCGGAGGCCGCTTACGCCCAGATGAAGGAACTGCCCTACTACAATTCCTTCTTCAAATGCTCGACGCCGACGCCGGTGCTGTTGTCCAAGAAGCTGGCCGAGATCGCGCCGAAGCACGTCAACCAGGTGTTTTATGGTTCCTCCGGTTCGGAGGCCAATGATACGGCGCTCCGCCTGGTGCGCCACTACTGGGTGCTGGAAGGCAAGCCGGAAAAGAACCGCATCATCTCGCGCAAGATGGCCTATCATGGCTCGACCATCGCCGGCACCTCGCTCGGCGGCATGGATGCCATGCACAAGCAGCTCGGCGGCGCCGTGCCCAACATCGTCCATGTGATGATGCCCTATGCCTATGAACTGGCACTGCCTGGCGAGAGCGATCATGATTTCGGCCTGCGCGCGGCAAAGTCGGTCGAGGACGCCATCCTCGAAGCCGGCGCCGACAAGGTCGCGGCCTTTATCGGCGAGCCGGTGATGGGGGCGGGCGGTGTCAAGATTCCGCCGGCGAGCTACTGGCCGGAAGTGCAGCGCATCTGCCGCAAATATGATGTTCTGCTGATGCTGGACGAGGTCATCACGGGCTATGGCCGCACCGGTGAATGGTTCGCGGCGCAGACGCTTGGCATCGAACCGGACACCATCACCACGGCCAAGGCGCTGACGTCAGGTTACCAGCCGTTGTCGGCCTTGCTGGTCGGCGACCGCATTGCATCGACGCTGGTCGAGAAGGGCGGCGAGTTCAATCACGGCTACACCTATTCCGGTCACCCGGTGGCTTGCGCCGTGGCGTTGAAGAACCTGGAAATCATCGAGCAGGAAGGCCTTGTCGACCGCGTCAGGAACGACACCGGGCCTTATTTCGCCAAGGCCCTGCAGGAGCGCATTGCCGGACATGACCTCGTCGGCGAGGTGCGTTCGATCGGCCTGATGGGCGCGATCGAGATCGTCAAGGACAAGGCGACCAAGGAACGGTTCCTGCCGTCGGGAAGTGCCGCGGTGACGGTGCGCGACCATGCGATCGCCAACGGCATGATGCTGCGCGCCACAGGCGACACGATGATCCTGTCGCCGCCGCTGATCTGGACTCGCGACACGATCGACATGGCCTGCGAGCGTATCGGCAAGGCGCTGGATCTGGCAGAGGCCGATCTGCGCAAACGATAAGAGCAAACCTCGACCGGGCGTTCTTCAAGGGAATGCCCGGTTTCGGGATACATGCCGTGATGGTCGGGAACGAATCCCGTTCTTGGCGCGTAGTGTGTGAGGCGGCGGCCGATCGGCCCGCGACGAGGGATTTGTTTCCATGAGAAAGACCGGCAAGAGCCGAGGTATGCAAGATGCGGCCGGCATCGGCGCGGACCTGATGCTGGCGCCTTTGGTGGCGATGATGCGCCTGCCCCTGATGGTCATGGACGCCAGGAGCGGCGAACCCTGGGCCACGGAGACGGCGAGGGCGGTCAGCGAGAAGACCCTTGCCATGGCCGAAGGCACGCTTGCGGCGCAAATGTCCTTGCTGCAATCGGCTTCGCGGTTCTGGCCGGAGGTTCTTTCGGGCCGCACACCGTCGCTGTTCAATGGCGTCGCCGCTGAACGGTCGGTCAGCGCGGCGCTGAAGCCGGCCAGCCGCACGGTAAAGGCGAATTTTCACCGCCTTTCGTCATAGGCTTGACCCCGAGGCCACGGATTGTCGCCCGAAGGGGAGCGGTTACGGTTTTCGGGATGGTGATGTAGAACCCACTGAGGCAGATTTGCCCGCAGCGCATTGTGCGTGCCGGTATTCCAGAACCGATCTGGGGGCGGCTTGCATCAGGGGGACCTCCATGGCCGGTCAGCCGCTTAACCAACCCGCCGAAATCCCGGCCGAACTCGACCGCTGGAACTGGGGCGCTTTCTTCCTCAACTGGATCTGGGGTATCGGCAACAGCACTTTCATCGCGCTGCTGGCGCTGATCCCGGTCGTCAACCTCATCGTGATCATCGTGCTTGGCGCGCGCGGCAGCCGCTGGGCGTGGCAGAACCGGGCCTGGCGCGACGCGGAACAGTTCCGCAAGACGCAGCGCAACTGGGCAATCGCCGGTCTTGCTGTCTGGGTGGTCAGTATCGGCGGCTGTGCGACCATGGTAGGCAGCATCCCCTTCATGCTCAAGGGCAACGGCGCCTACCACATGACCATGGATGCCATTCGCGCCGACACCCGTGTGAAGGCTGCCATTGGCGACGACGTAGCCGACAATTTCTGGGTCGGCGGCCATCTCAACGTCAACGCGAATGGGACGGGCGACGCGCAGTTCAGTATTCCCGTCCACGGCACCAAGGGCAAAGGCACCGTGTTTTCCCATCTGGTTCGCAATGCCGGCACTTGGAGCATGCGCCTGCTCGTGGTCAGGGTTGATGGAGTGGACGCGCCGATCGTGCTGACCAACGAAGACCACGTGCCAATCCCGAACGCGGCGATCGGAATATAGACGTCAGCCCGGATTGAGCGGTGCAGAAATGCAAAAACCGCGCTCCATCGGGAACGCGGCTTTGCCAGATACGCATGGGAGCTTCGCTACGCAAACAATTTGCGAAACTTATGGGCACTTGTCGAAACTTACGGGCTCCGGTACGCGAGACCTGATCCGGAGCGCCGGGCGGATGCGATATGTCCGCCTCACGATCAGTTTTATAGCGACATCGTTACCGCGGAGTTATCGAGAGCTTAAGCAAATCTAAATTTGCGGTTTTTCTGCCGGAAGAATCCGAAAAAGTCCATCAAATCCGTTGGTTACGCTAGGTCACCCCTGAGAAAATTAATTATGCCGGAGAAATCGGCGCCGCCATGGCCCTGGGCGCTGAACAGGGCGTAGAGCTGCGCCGCTTCGGCGCCAAGTGGGGTCACCGCACCAGCGCCAAGTGCTGCCTCCTGGGACAATTTCAGGTCTTTCAACATAAGGGCCGCGGCAAAACCCGGTTTGTAATCCCTGTTGGCGGGTGAGGTCGGCACGGGCCCGGGAACCGGACAATAGGTGGTCAGCGACCAGCATTGGCCTGAAGACGTCGAGGCGACGTCGAACAGCGCCTGATGCGACAGGCCGAGTTTTTCCGCCAGCACGAAGGCCTCGGCGACGCCGATCATCGAAATGCCGAGGATCATGTTGTTGCAGATCTTCGCCGCCTGGCCGGCACCATCACCGCCGCAATGGACGATGCGGCCGGCCATCGGCTTCAGGATCGGCTCGGCGGCGGCGAAGGCATCGTTGGAGCCGCCGGCCATGAATGTCAGCGTGCCGGCCGTGGCGCCTCCGGTGCCGCCCGAGACGGGCGCATCGACCGACAGCAGGCCGTGTTTTGCAGCCAGCGCATGCGCCTTGCGAGCCGATTCGACATCAATGGTCGAGGAATCGATGAACAGTGCGCCCTTCTTTGCCTTGGGCGCGATGTCTTCGTAGACCGACAGCACGTGCCTGCCGGCGGGCAGCATGGTGATCACAACGTCAGCATCCTTCACCGCCGTCGGTGCGTTGGCCATGACGATGATGCCATGCTCGCGCGCGGTCGCCAGATTCTCGGGCATGAGGTCGAAGCCGTGCACCTGATGCCCCGCCTTGACCAGATTCGCGGCCATTGGATTGCCCATGTTACCGAGGCCGATGAAGGCGATCGTTGTCATTGTCTCACTCCCGGAGTTTGCTGGCTTCAGCGGCCGATCAGCGCCCGCGCGATGATGACGCGCATGATCTCGTTGGTGCCTTCGAGGATCTGGTGAACGCGCAGGTCGCGTACCAGTTTCTCGATGCCGTAGTCGTGCAGATAGCCGTAGCCGCCAAGCAACTGCAGCGCATTGTTGGCGACGTTGAAGCCGGTGTCGGTGACGAAGCGCTTGGCCATGGCGGACCATTTGCCGGCATCGGGCGCCTTGCGGTCGAGCTTGGAGGCGGCGGCATAGAGGAAAATGCGTGACGCCTGCAGTTCGGTCTCCATGTCGGCCAGCCTGAATTGCAGCGCCTGGAACTGGTTGATCTTCGAGCCGAAGGCCTTGCGCTCGGCCGTGTAGGACAGCGCCTTGTCGAGCGCCGACTGCGCGCCGCCCAGCGAACAGGCGGCGATGTTCAGCCTGCCGCCATCGAGGCCGGCCATGGCGATGCCGAAGCCAGCGCCTTCGCCCGACAAGAGGTTTTCCGCCGGCACCTTGCAGTCCTCGAAGATGACCTGGCGGGTCGACTGCATGTGCCAGCCCATCTTGTGTTCATTCGCGCCGAAGGAGAGTCCGGGCGCATCCTTCGGCACAACGATGGTGGAAATGCCTTTCGGCCCCTCGGCGCCGGTGCGCACCATCACGGCATAGACATCGCTGTCGCCGGCGCCCGAGATGAATTGCTTGGCGCCGTTGAGGACATAGTCGCCGCCGCTCTTGACCGCGCGCGTCTTCAACGCCGCGGCGTCCGAGCCGGAGCCCGGTTCGGTCAGGCAGTAGCTTGCCAGCCATTCCATCGAGGTCAGCTTCGGCAGGAAGCGCTGGCGCTGCTCGTCATTACCGAACCGGTCGATCATCCAGGCCACCATGTTGTGGATCGAGATGAAGGATGAAAAGCCTGGGTCGGCGTGCGACAGAGCCTCGAAGATCAGCACGGCGTCGAGGCGACCGAGGGCCGAACCGCCGACATCGTCCCTGACATAGATGCCGCCGAGGCCGAGCGGCCCGGTCTCGCGGATCACGTCGGCGGGGAAGTATTTCCTGCGGTCCCAGTCGAGCGCATTCGGCGCGACGCGATCGGCGGCGAAGGCCTGCGCCATCTCCTGGATGGCACGCTGCTCCTCGTTGAGTTCGTACTGGCTGGTGCTCGCATCGACCGCGGCGTCCATGGCGTGCTCCCTGATGGTTTCGGTCCTGCTGGCCTGTCGTTTTTGGCTTTGCGCGCGCACCAATCTAGACCAATGATGCCGCCGCGCAACCCGACCCGCTGCGGAGCGGCTGTGCACCAATGCATGTCCGGAGCAAGAAGTGACGACAAAATTCGATGAGCTGCTGGGACGGTTCCACGCCTATCTCGCTTCTGTGGATGACGCGCGGGTGCGCGACGCCGTCGCGCGCATAGGCTGGGACATGCCGGCCCGCGCCCTGGAGCCGCATGCGCTCGGTTGCCTGCGCCATCTCGATCGCGCGGCTGACCTGGCGCCGATGGCCGCGCAACCGCTGGTCCAATGGCTGGCGCAGCGGCGCAACGAATTGCATTGGGGGCAGACCTACACCGAGGCCGATTTCGGCAAGACCTTCATCGACAATTATGGCTGGCTGGAATTGTTCGGCACGCGCGGCCATTTCGCCAATGATGAGGTGGCGGCCGGCCTGCTGATCCTTGGACCCGAAATCGTCTACCCAGACCACCATCACGTCGCCGAGGAGATCTATATTCCGCTGACCGGCGGCACCGAATGGCGCATGGGCGAGGAGGGATTTCGCAAGCGGAAGGCCGGCGAGGTCGTCCATCACGCGTCCAATGTCAACCATGCCATGCGAACCGGCAACGAGCCGCTTCTGGCGCTCTACATCTGGCGCGGCGGCCCGCTGGCGCAGAAATCGACGATCACCGGAACCGCAGCGCAGGGGCGGAACTGATGGCCAAGGCGATCATGCTGCAAGGGACGGGTTCGGATGTCGGCAAGACGGTGCTGGTCGCCGGCCTGTGCCGCGCCGCGAAAAAGCGTGGCCTGAAGGTGCGGCCGTTCAAGCCGCAGAACATGTCGAACAATGCCGCCGTCGCCGACATTCCCGGCGACAACAGCAAAAGCGGCGGCGAGATCGGCCGCGCGCAATGGCTGCAGGCAATCGCCTGTGGCGTCGCGCCGTCGGTGCACATGAACCCGGTGCTGCTCAAGCCGCAGACCGATGTCGGCGCGCAAGTCATCGTGCAGGGCAAGGTGTTCGGCGAGGCGCGGGCGCGTGACTACCAGGCGCTGAAGGGCCGGCTGATGGATGCGGTGCTGGACTCCTGGGCGAAGGTTGGCGAGGGCGCTGATCTCATCCTCGTCGAGGGTGCCGGCTCGCCGGCCGAAATCAACCTGCGCAGCCGCGACATCGCCAATATGGGCTTTGCCACGCGTGCCGATGTGCCGGTGGTGCTGGTCGGCGACATCGATCGCGGCGGTGTCATCGCCTCTGTCGCCGGCACACATCTGATCCTGCCGGAAGAGGACCGGCGCATGATCGTCGGCTACCTCATCAACAAGTTCCGTGGCGATGTCTCGCTGTTTGATGACGGCATCAAGGCAATCGACAGTTTCACCGGGTGGCGCTGCTTCGGCGTCGTGCCGTGGCTGAAGGCGGCGGCTCGGCTGCCTTCAGAGGATTCGGTGGTGTTGGAACGGCTGGCGTCCGGCGAGGCGCGTGCGTTGAAAGTGGCGGTGCCGATGCTTGGCCGCATCGCCAATTTCGACGATCTCGATCCTCTCAAGGCCGAACCGCAGGTCGAAGTGGTGTTCGTGCCCCCTGGCAAGCCGTTGCCGGAGGACGCCGGGCTGGTGGTCATTCCCGGCTCCAAGTCGACGATCGGTGATCTCCTGAAATTCCGCGAGAACGGCTGGGACAGGGATCTTGCCGCGCACCGCAAGCGCGGCGGCCATGTTGTCGGCATCTGCGGCGGCTTCCAGATGCTTGGGCGTATGGTGCGCGATCCCGACGGCATCGAAGGCAGCGTCACCGAGGCCGAGGGGCTTGGCCTGCTCGATATCGAAACGGTGATGGAACCGGAGAAGACGGTGCGCAATGTCAGCGCCCGCTCGGTCCAGTTCGACTTGCCGCTTGATGGCTACGAAATCCATCTCGGCCGTACCACCGGCCCGGATACGCTGCGGCCGTCGGCGGTCATCAATGGCGTCGAGGATGGCGCGATCTCGGCCGATGGCAAGGTGATCGGCACCTATATGCATGGCCTGTTCGGCGCCGACGCCTTTCGCGGGAAATTCCTGGAAAGCCTCGGCATCAAGGACGGCGGCATCGACTACCGCGCCGAAGTCGAACGGGCGCTGGACGAGGTCGCGGCCGAGTTGGAAACCCATCTCGACTGTAACGCGATTTTCGGCCTGGCTCGGTGAGGCGCGCCGATATTCAGGTGAGGCCGGCCTGCAAACGGCGGGTTCCTGTGCTTCCGGTGCTCACGTACTTGAGTACGCTCCGCTCCGGTTCTCGGAACCCGTCATTTTCGGCTCGGCCTGACCTGAATCTCAGCACACCTCAGGCCGGTGTCAGCCCTTATCCCCCGCCTTCGGCCAGTAGGTGCCGAACGACCAGACACCACCTTCCGGGTCACGACAGATGAATTCGCGGCTGCCATAGTCCCGGTTCGTCAGTTCCTGGATGATCGTCGCGCCGGCCTTCCTGGCCTTGGCATAGGCGGCATCGGCATCGTCGACAGCGATATAGATCGACTTGCCGCCGCCTGAACCGGGCTCGCCGACCATCTTGCCGTAGTCGTCATCGCGCACTGTGCCGAGCATGATCATCGAGGAGCCGAAGACCAGTTCGGCATGGTGCACGACATCGCCTTCGCCATGGCGGGCGCGGACGCTGAAGCCGAAGGCTTCGCAGAACCAGTCGATCATTTTCGCCGCGTTCTTGTAGCGCAAAGCGGGGTAGAGGCGGGGGGCTTCGGTGGTGGTGGGCATGGGAACTCCTTCATCTGGATTGGTCGATGCCCCAATCTCGGCGAAGGCTGTTCCAGCGTCTTGAAGAAATGTTACCTGCCGACAAGTGCCGTCGGCGTCTCGCCGGCGAGGTCGCGGAATTCGCGCACCAGATGCGCCTGGTCGGCATAGCCGCAATCGGCGGCGATACCGGCCCAATCGGCGGTCAGCTGCCGCGACAGGCCGAGCGCCCGGTTGAAGCGGACGATGCGCGACAATGTCTTTGGGCCGATGCCGATCGCATTGGAAAAGCTGCCGGCGAGATGCTTTCGGCTCCAGCCCAGCTTTTCGGCAATCGAGGAAATGCTGGCCCGACCGCCTGATGCGATGATGCGGTCATAGGCCCAGGTGATTTCGAGCGGCGTTTCGGCGGCGTGCTCAAGCCTGACGGTGACGAAAGCTTCGGCGAGGTCGAAACGCGACGCCCAGTCCGGCGCGTTGCCGAGCCGTTCGCGCAGGGCCAGGCCCTCGGCGCCCAGCACGTCGTCGAGGGCGACCATGCTGTCGGTCAGTTCGCTCATCGGCAGGCGGAAGAAACGGCGCGCGCCAAGCGGGGTGAAGTTGATCTGCACGCAGCAGGCGGCGCCGAAGGATTCGATCATCACCGGTCCGGCAAAGAGGCCGGCGGCGAAACTGGCGAAGCGGTCATTGTCGCCGGGCGCCTTGCCGAGGCCGATGGCGAAGGGTTCGGCGAAGCTGATCACCAGCGGCACGGTGAGCGAAGCGTATTCGACATTGCGGAAATGACCTGGCGCCGTTTCGCGGTAGCCGCAAATGTCGGTGACGATCCCATCAAGCGCCGGATCGGGAAGGCGCCGGTGCATCTCGAAGCGCCCCGCGACGGAGCGGTCCTGTTCTTTCCGGCGCTGCATCTCGATCGGCATTGGCCATCCTTCTGCTCGGGAATCTAGCAGACCGAAGGTCAGAATCAAAAACGCCCGGCTTTTGGCCGGGCGTTTTCCGTCCCCACTTCAAGGGAACTTGTCAGGCGCCGCGCATCAGGCAGCCGGCGGCGAGCACGATGTAGGCAATCAGAACGATCCACACCGATGCGAGCGGGATAAAGGCGAGAACGCCAAGGGCGGCAAGAATGCCGATGATGGCGATGACAAGAGAAATTATGAAAACAATCTGGGTAGGCGCGCTGAGATTCATGTCCGGGCTCCTGCAACATGATTCGAACAACGGCATAGTAACAGGCGCGTGATCACACACCAATCATGACACGCAGCGGGTTGGCCGGGTCGGCCAGCAGTTTCACCGCCAGGGCGAGGCAGACGACCACCAGCAGCGGCTTGATCAGTCTGGCGCCGATGCGCATGGCAAGGCTCGCACCGACGCGGGCGCCGAGGAACTGGGCAACGCCCATCATCAGCCCGATCTTCCAGGAGATAACGCCGACAGCGGCGAAGACGATGAAGCCGCCGATATTGGAAGCGAAGTTGAGCAGCTTCGTATGTGCCGTCGCCTTGAGCACGCCGTAGCCGGCAAGAGCGACGAAGGCCAGCATGTAGAAGGAACCGGCGCCGGGGCCGAACAGGCCGTCATAGAAGCCGATTGCCGGCACCAGGGTCAGTCCGAACAGGAAGGGCGACAGGCGCTCGGCCCGGTCGACATCGTTCATGTTGGGCTTGAGCGCGAAATAGAGTGCGATGGCGATCAGCACCAGCGGCAACAGGGCGCGCAACAGGTCGCCCGGAACAATGGTGGCCAGCAAGGCGCCAACGACACCCCCAGCGGCCGCCAGCAGGGCCGACGGCAATTGTCGGCGCAAGTCGACATGACCCTTGGAGGCATAGTGGATCGTCGCCGATCCGGAGCCGAACATACCTTGCAACTTGTTGGTCCCAAGCGCTTCGACCGGAGAGAACCCGGCAAGCAGCAGTGCGGGTATGGTGATCAGCCCGCCGCCACCGGCAATCGAGTCCACAAAGCCCGCCGCAAAGGCGGCCAAGGCGAGCATGGCGACAGTCTGGGTGGTGAGATCGATCATCTGATGTGTGGAGATGTCCGGTAGACTGGAGATAGCGGGGCGTTCGACCACGACAGCCCCGTTTGCGCAAGGCCGATTCCGCGCTAACTCTATTGAAGAGGAATCGGAAAGGGGCCGCCCCATGGCATTCGCATTGCTGGACCAGATACGCTCGATCTTCGACGGCGACCCGGGTGTGCGCAAAGTCGCGGACGATCCGGTGCTGTCGGCCGAACTTCTGATGCTTTTCCGCATGATCCTGGCCGACGGGACGGTCAGCGAGAGCGAGATGGTTGCCTTCCGGCGCATCTGCAAAGAGGCGTTCGGCATTGCCGAGACCAGTATCGATAGCGTCGTCGAATATCTTAACGAGTTCGGCTATGAGACCAACGGCTCGCAGGCGATCGCGCTGTTTCGCGATCTCGACGTCGAGCGGCGCAAGCAATTGGCTCGGCACATGGCGGAGATCGCCAAGGCGGATTCGCAACTGGCCGAGACAGAGGTGCGTCTCTTGCGCCGCACGCTCGACCTGCTCGATATCAGCCCGGTCGATGTGGTGAAGCCGGAAGAATAGGGGCCGTCATCCCGCTCACCCTTGCTCTTGCATCTTCCGAGCGATCGCCCGGTGTAAATCGGGGGCCGCGGTGACCAGCTCCCTGGCGGCCTCGGACTGCGGATGGTCCAGCACCTCGCTCGTCTTGCCGCGCTCGACGATCTTGCCTTCATGCATCACCAGCACCTCGTCGGTGATGGCACGGGCGACGGTCAGGTCATGGGTGATGAAGAGGTAGGCGATGCCGAGCTTCTGGTTGAGCTCGGCGAACAGATCTAGGATCTGGGCGCGGATCGAGACGTCGAGCGCCGAGACCGGCTCGTCGGCGACCACCAGCTTGGGGCGGGTGATGATGGCGCGGGCAATCGACAGGCGCTGGCGCTGGCCGCCGGAGAACTCGTGCGGGTACTTCTCCATGTCGCGCTGGTCGAGGCCGACCTCGTGCAGCGCATGCGCCACCATCTCGCGGCGCTCGGCGCGCGTCGGTTTGTTCTCGAGCACATGCAAGGGTTCCGAGACCAGTTTTTCGACCTTCTGGCGCGGGTCGAAGGAGCTGTAGGGATCCTGGAAGACAACCTGCATGTCACGCCGGGCCGGCTTCAACTCGGCTTCGCTCTTGCCGGTGATCGCTTCGCCGCGAAACCGGATCGTGCCTGAACTCGGCCGGTCCAGCGCCAGGATCATGCGCGCGAGCGTCGACTTGCCGCAGCCGGAGCGGCCGACCAGCGCCACAGACTGGCCTGGCGTCATCGACAGCGAGACGTCGTCGACGGCGCGGATGTCAGGCGCGCGGCGGAACAGCGAGGCGCGGCGGCCGCGATAGTCGCGGGTTACACCTTCGACCTGGAGCAGGGGCTTGCCCTGGCTGGCGTCATGTCGTCTGGCGCGTGCCGGCACATGCATCGAGGCTTGCGCCAGCTGGCGCGTGTAGGGGTGGAGTTGTTCGGACAGCGTGCGCGCGGTGTCTCCGGCCTCCATCACCTTGCCGCGGCGCAGGATGGTGATGCGGTCGGCCATCTCGGTCACCACGGCGAGGTCGTGCGAGATCAGCAGCAGGCCCATGCGACTCTCCGCGACGAGATCACGCAGAAGGTCCAGGATCTGCGCCTGCAGCACGACGTCGAGCGCCGTCGTCGGCTCGTCGGCGATCAGCAGTTTCGGTCTCAAGGCGCAGGCGATGGCGATGAGGACACGCTGGCGCTGGCCGCCGGACAGTTCATGCGGATAGCGCGACATCGGGAATTTTGCCGAGGGCAGACCGACCCGGTCGAGCATTTTTCGCGCCCGCTCCTCGGCTTGCGCGCGTGTCGCCTTGGTGTGCCAGCGAATGCCCTCGGCTACCTGTTCGCCGATGGTCTTGACCGGGTTCAGCGCCGTCATAGGCTCCTGGAAAACCATGCCGATATCGTCGCCGCGCAGCGCGCACATCTGGTCCTCGCTTGCCGCCAGGATATCGATGCCGTCGAACGAGACGCGCCCGGTGGCGCGCGCTGCATGGGGAAGAAGCCGCATCATCGTCAGCGCGGTCATCGATTTGCCGGAGCCGGATTCGCCAACCAGCCCCATGACCTCGCCGGGCGCGACGGAAAGCTCCATGTCTTTCAGGATCTGGGTGTCGCCGATGGACAACGACAGGTTCTGGATCTCCAGCAGGCTCATCGCTGCCGCCGCGATTTCGGGTCGAGAATATCGGCGATGCCGTCGCCCAGAAGATTGAGCCCAAGCACGGTGATGACGATCGCCATGCCGGGGAAGATCGCCATCCAGGGCGCCACCACCATGCGGGTCTGGGCGTCGAACAGCATGCGGCCCCAACTTGGCATTGGCGGTTGTGCGCCGAGGCCGAGATAGGAAAGCCCAGCCTCGGCCAGGATACCCAGCGCGAACTGGATGGTGCCCTGGACCAGCAGCAGCGTGGCGATGTTGGGCAGCACATGTTCGACGGTGATCTGCGTGCTGCTCTTGCCCGCTGCGCGCGCGGCAAGGATGAATTCGCGCGGCCAGATCGCCAGCGCACCGGCGCGGGCGACGCGGGCAAAGACCGGGATGTTGAAGATGCCGATGGCGATGATGGCGTTGACGGCGCCCGGCCCGAAGATGGCGGTGATCATGATGGCCGACAGCAGCGCGGGAAAGGCGAAGACCAGATCGTTGACGCGCATCAGCGCCTCGTCGATCAAGCCGCCGCGTGCCGCGGCAAAGGCGCCGAGCGGCACGCCGATGCCCATGCCGATGCCGACCGCGACCAGCGCCACGGCGATCGAATTGCGGGCGCCAACCATGATCATCGACAGGATATCGCGGCCGAAATGGTCGGTGCCGAACCAATGGGTTGGCGAAGGTCCTTGCGTCTTGTCCGCAATGATCAGCTTCGTCACGTCGTAAGGCGTCCAGACATAGGAGATTATAGCCATCGCCAGGATCAGCACGGTGATGACGAAGCCGGTGACGAAAGCCGTGTTTCGGAACGCCTTGGCCAGAATGGAGCTGAATGTCTCCTCGGGGATATCGATGTGCAAGGTCATTGCAGGCCTCTCAGGCGCGGATCGACTACCGCGTAGGAAAGGTCGACAACGAGGTTGACGGCAATGACGGCGGCAACCAGCAGCATGACGACGCTTTCGACGACGATCAGGTCGCGCTGGGTAATCGCCTGGAACACCAGCCGGCCGAGGCCCGGGAGATAGAACACATTCTCGATGACGATGGTGCCGGCGAGCAGGAAGGCGAATTGCAGGCCAAGGATGGTCAGCACCGGGATCATGGCGTTGCGCAGCGCGTGCCGCCACAGCACGGCGCGGTAGGGCAGGCCCTTGGCGCGGGCGGTGCGGATATAGTCCTCGTTCAGCACCTCGATCAATGCCGAGCGGGTGACGCGCGCCAGGATCGCTGCTTGCGGCAGCGCAAGGGCGACCGCCGGCAGCAGCAGCGATTTCAGCGCAGGCCAGATACCGGCTCCCCAGCCGGGAAACCCGCCGGCCGGCACCAGCCGCAGCCAGACGGCGAAGACATAGATCAGCATCAGCGCGAACCAGAAATTGGGCACGGCGACGCCAAGCTGTGCCGCGCCCATGGAAATCGTGTCACCGGCGCGGCCGCGCCGGCTGGCGGAAAACAGGCCGACCGGAATGGCGATGAGGGTGGAGAGCGCGAGCGCGATCAGCGCCAGCGGCAGGGAGACGGCCAAGCGTTCGCGCACGAGGTCGATGACCGGCACCGAATAGGTGTAGGAGCGGCCGAAATCGAGGCTGAGCAGGCCGCCGGCCCAGTGCAAATAGCGCAGGGCAAGCGGCGCGTTGAGGCCCATCTGATTGCGCAAGAGTTCAACCTGGTCGGCGCTGGCGTTCATGCCCAGCATCAGCCGCGCCGGATCGCCGGGCAGGATCTCCAGCACCGCGAACACCACGATGGAAGCCAGCACCAGCGTGGCGAGGGAGATGGCCAGGCGCTTGAGGAGATAGGTGGTCATGGATGTTGCACGACGACAGTAGCGTCGTCATCCTGGGGCGAAGCAGGAGCGAAGCGACGTCGCGAAGACCCTAGGATCCATGCCGTGACAGAGATCAAAGAGCGCGACGGTCCAAAACCAGCGCCTCTTTCTGTCTCCACTGCTGCGTCTCCCAGATTCTGCGCCGCGCGGGCGCTCGCAAGTCACGGAATGGATCCTAGGGGCTACGCAGCCGCTGCGCGCCTGCTTCGCCCTAGGATGACGAAACCGAGAGAGCCTCACTCGCTCCACTTCACCTTGGTCAGGTCGTTGGCGGGGATCGGCGCGTCTTCCCACAAGCCTTGCAGCTTGGCGTCCCAGACCCCGACCTTGGGCAGTTCGTAGAGGAAGCCGACCACCGCGTCGTCGGCCAGGATCTTTTGCGCTTGCGCATACAATTCCTTGCGCTTGGCCTCGTCGGACGTCAGCTCCAGATCGGCGATGACCTTGTTGAAGGCGGGGTTGTCGTAGTTGAAGTAGTAATCCTTGCGCGCGTAGATATCGATGTCGTTCGGCTCGGTATGGGAGACGATGGTCAGGTCGTAGTCTTTCTTGGTGAACACCTGGTCCAGCCACTGCGCCCACTCGACGGGGATAATTTCCAGGTTGATGCCGACATCGCGGAGCTGCGAGGCGATGATCTCGCCGCCGAGCCGCGCATAGGTCGTCGGCGGTAGCTTCAACGTGGCCTTGAAGCCGTTCTCCAGTCCCGCCTCCTTGAGGAGTTCCTTGGCCTTGGCCACGTCGTGCGGATAGCGGCCGGTCAGGTCGACATAATATTTGTTAGCTGGCGACATATGCGAGCCGATTGGCAGGCCGAGCCCGGCCGAGGCTCCGTCGATGATCGCCTTGCGATCGAGCGCGTAGGAGATCGCCTGCCTGACCTGCAGCTTGTCGAAGGGTGGCTTCTTGTTGTTGATGGACAGGATGGTCTCGCCTTCGGTCGCGCCGACAACAACCTTGAAGCGGGGATCATCCTTGACCTGGGAAACGCTGTCGGGATCGAAGAAGGGGAAAGCCTGTATGTCGCCGGAAAGCAGAGCCGGCACCGCGGCCGCGGCATCGGGAACGATGCGGAACTCGACCTTTTCGAGGAAAGCAGGGGTGCCCCAGTAATGAACTGATTTCACCAGGGTGATCGATGAGCCCTTGGCCCAGCTTTGGAATTTGAAGGGGCCGGTGCCAACGGGCTTTTCCTTGTTGGTGTCGGCGGATTTCGACGACACGATCACCGCATCGCCCCAGCCCATATTGTAGAGGAACGAGCCTTGCGGGTGGCTGAGCGTCACCTTCACGGTGGCGGGGTCGACCACTTCGACCTTGTCGATGGCGGCAAAGAGCTGCTTTTGCGCGTTGACGGAGTTTTCCGCGCGGGCACGGTCGAGCGAGAACTTCACGTCGTCGGCGCTGAAATCGGTGCCGTCGTGGAATTTCACGCCGGTGTGCAGCTTGAAGGTGTAGACCTTGCCGTCATCGGAAATGGCCCAGCTTTCGGCGAGATCCGGCAGAACCTCGCCATTCGGGCCGATCCGGGTCAGGCCCTCGAACACATTGGCGTAGGTGACCTCCCGGATTGCCGCGGCCGCCCCCGCCGTCGGGTCGAGATGCGGGGGTTCAAGCGGAATGCCGATGACAAGATCAGTCCGGGCGGCAAACGCCGACGTGGCGGTTGCGACCGCCAGCACGGCAGCGGCCAGAAGGGTCTTCCACAGTTTCATCGCTGAACTCCCCATGTGCTCAAATGCTCAAGCCGGCGGATAGAAGCGTGATTTCGCGCGGGAGTAAATTGCGTTTCGTGCTGTCGCGCCGCGTCAGGAGAAATGTTTTTGCGCCGCGGGCCGATCATCCGATTGTGCCGCGCAGCAGCACGTTGAGCCCGATCGCCATCACCTTGGCCGATTCCACCATGTCCTCTATGCCGACCCACTCGTCCGGCCGGTGGGCGAGGTCGAGAATGCCCGGTCCATAGGCGATGCAGTCGTAGATATGGCCGATGCGGGCAATGTGCTTCTGGTCGTAGGTGCCGGGCGAGATGACGTAGTCGGGTTCGCGGTCGAAGATCGCGTGAATGCCTTGCGCCACGGCCTGGACCACCGGCGCGTCGCGCTCGGTCATCAACGGCAGTACTTCCATCAGGTCGCGGATTTCGTAGTCGAATTTTCTGCGCTCGCGCTTCAGCCGCTCGAGAATGCCGGTCACTTCGCCCTTGACCGTGGCGAGATCTTCCTCGAGCAGGAAGCGGCGGTCGATGGTCAGCCGGCAGGAATCGGGCACGTTGGGCGAGGGCAGGCCGGGCCGGAAATCCTCGGTCTGGCCGCCATGGATGGAATTGATGTTCATGGTCGAGCGCCTGGCGCCTTCGGGCACGACCGGCATGCGCGTCACCTTGCGGTCGAGCGCCGGGAATAATTCGTCCTCGAAAGCCCTCAGCACGGCACCCATATGGCGCACAGCATTGTCGCCGAGAAACGGCATCGAGCCATGCGCGATCTCGCCCTTGGTCTCGATCTCCGCCCACCAGACGCCGCGGTGGCCAAGGCAGATGCGGTCCTTGTTCAACGGCTCGGGGATGATGACGTGGTCGACCCTGGGCTTGGAGAAATAGCCGAGGCCGGCCAGATGGGCGACACCGCCGAAACCGCCGGATTCCTCGTCGACCGTGCCGGATATTTCGATGGCGCCGGGGAAGTCCGGATAGGCGTCCATGAAGGCTTCGACAGCGATGATCGACGCGGCCAGGCCGCCCTTCATGTCGCAGGCGCCGCGTCCATAGACCTTGCCGTCCTTGACGACGCCGGCAAACGGATCGACGGTCCAGCCGTCGCCAGCCTCGACGACGTCGATATGCGAGTTGAAGTGGACGCAGGCACCGGGTGATCGGCCGTCGAAACGGGCCACGACATTGACACGCGGGTAGCGGTCGGTATCGCCGGGCGTGCCTTCGGCGCGGATGAATTCGGTTTCAAAACCACGCTTCCTCAGCCGCGCGCCAAGATATTCGGCGCATGGCCGGTAGGCTTCGCCCGGTGGGTTGATGGTCGGAAAACGGATGAGGTCGGCGGTCAGCGCGACGACATCGTCGCGCCTGTCATCGATTGCTTGCAGGAGTCTCTCGTTCATCGGGAGAGTTGAGCAGCGTTCGGTGTTGCATTGCAAGCCCGCCGGGCATCAAGCCGGCGTGACGTGTCGTTGCCGCAACTATCGCGGGAAATCATTCAAATTCGCTGCTTTGGATTGGGGAATTGATCAAGGAGTGTGTGCTATCTGTTCACTGCCATTAAAAAGGTGAAAAACAACGTGATGGCAAGCAGGCAAGGGGCAATCAAAGGGGTTTGATCGCATGAAGAAGTTCTTTCTCGTGGCAGCTGCGATGTTGGCAACCGCGCTGTTTGGCACGCCGTCCGCAAGTTACGCGGCGATGTTGGAAGCGAAGATCGACGTGTCGTCGCAGACGATGACGGTGCGGTACGGGTCGGAGGTCTATCGCTGGGCCGTGTCGACCGCCCGCTCGGGTTATTTCACCCCGCGTGGTACATATCGGCCGCAGCGAACCGCCAAGATGTGGTATTCGCGCAAATACGACATGTCGCCGATGCCCTATTCGGTGTTCTTCCATGGTGGCTACGCCATCCATGGGACGGGCGCTGTCAGGCAACTCGGCCGTCCGGCCTCGCATGGCTGCGTGCGGCTGCACACGGCCAATGCCGCGGCTTTCTATTCGATGGTGCGGGAAGTGGGCTTCGGCAACACGCGCATTGTCGTGACGAACTGAAACGTCCCGGATTCGCCGTGGCATCAATGGCTGGCGCAGAAGTCGCTTTCTCGCCAGCAGCTTGAGCTAAGCGCTCGCGGCAGGAGCTGGCTTCGGCCGCTTTTTGCGCCGCCAGTTGCTGATTTCCCACCTTTTGTGAAACCACATCCACTGGCCGGGATCCTCGCGCACCCAGCGCTCGACCACATCGTTCAGCAGCTGGGTGGTGGCGTGGACGTCGACGCTGCCGTCAGCGGTGCGCGGCAGGACCAGCTTGTCCTCGATCTCGAGCCGGAAACGGTTGCCTGGCAACCTGATGCAACGCGCCGGATAGACGTCGCAGTCGTAGTGGCGGGCAAGGGTGCCGAGCACCCGGTTGCTTTGGCAGGGACGGCCGAAGAATGTCGTCTCCAGGCCGTTGGAGAATTTCTGGTCGACAAGGACACCGATATTGCCGCCGTTTTCCAACACAGACGCCAGGGCAAACGAGGCTCCCGCCATCGACGGCAGCAGCGCCCCCATGGTCGAACGCCGCGTCGAAAGGATGTAGTCGGCGAGGTATGGGTTGTTGGGCGGGCGAAACAGCGCCGTGATGTTCATGCCGAAAGTGGCCGCCGCCACCGGCAGCAGTTCGAAATTGCCGAGATGGCCGGTGAAGACGATATGCGGCTGCTTCTCCGCGGCGATCTCGACGAAATGTTCTACTCCCTTGACCTCGACGCGGCCGGGCTTGCTGGCAGCCGGGTCATAGTCGAACAGGGCGTCGAGGAAGATGTATTCGGCGGCGAGGCGGGCCATGTTGCCCCACATGTCGGAGGCGATGGCCTGGATTTCGTCCTCGCTCTTTTCCGGATAGGCGTTGCGCAGATTGTCGATGGCGACCTGATGGCGCCCGACCCGGGGGCCAATGAGGCGCGCGACCCGGTCGGCGAAATTCAATGCGCTGTCGACCGGCAGCAGGCGCAGCACCGAAAGGATGATCATCGCCGCACGCGCAACCAGCCAGTAGTTCGCCTGGCGCAACTGCCGACCGTAGCGAAATCTGAGGTCGCGGCGAAACTTCTTGAGCACCGAGGTCAAGGCCCTAGGCGACGCGCAGGATGATCTTGCCGAAGACGTCGCGGCCTTCCATGCGCTTCAACGCGGCGTCGATATCGTCGAATCCGACCTCGGTGTCGATGACCGGTGCGACCTGTCCCGCCGCCATTTTCTGCATGGCGTTGGCCATGTTTTCCATTCGGCAACCGAAGGATCCGAGCAGCTTCAGCTGCTGCTGGAACAGCTGCATCAGGTTGATCTGCGTCGACACGCCGGAGGTCGAGCCGCAGGTCACCAGGCGGCCGCCGCGCTTCAGGCACAGCATCGAGCCGGCAAAGGTGTCGGCGCCGACATGTTCGAACACGACGTCGACGCCCTTCTTCTTCGTCAGCTTGCGCACGACGCCTTCGAAGCGGTCGTCGCGATAGTTGATGACATGGTCGGCGCCGAGCGCCTTGGCCTTGTCGATCTTGTCGTTCGAGCCGACCGTGGTGATGATGGTGCAACCCATCCGCTTGGCGAGCTGGATGGCGGCCGAGCCGATGCCGGAGCCGCCGGCATGGACGAGGATGGTTTCACCCGGCTGAAGCTTGGCGTTGTCGAACAGCATGTGCTCGACCGTGCCGAAGGTGACAGGCGCCACCGCGGCGCCAATGTCGGTCACGCCGGGTGGGGCCGGCACCAGCAGGCGTGCGGGCAGGTTGATCTTTTCCTGCGCGAAGCCGTCGAGATGGAAACCGTGAACGCCGGAAACATGTTCGCACAGATTGTCGCGGCCTTCGCGGCAGGCGCGACAAAGGCCGCAGGTGCGCGCGCCATAGATCGACACCAATTGTCCGGGCAGCAGGCTGGAAACGCCAGGGCCGACCGCCTCGACCTCGCCGGAGGCTTCAGCGCCGACGACCAGCGGCAGCTTGCGCTTGGCGAAGGCCATGCCGCGCCAGCCCCAGACGTCGATATGGTTCAGCGCCACCGCCTTCACGCGCAACGTGACTTCGCCGAGTGCGGGCGGCGGGGGAGGCGGCAGGTCCACCGTCTCAAGACGCCGGTCCTCGATAAGTTGCAATGCGCGCATTGGGCCTGTCGGTTCTGTAGGGCTGAAAAAGGTCGCTTAGACCGGTTCCCGTGCCATGACAAGGCAAGTGTTCTGGCCGCCGAAGCCGAAGGAGTTCGACAAAACGCTGCGAACCTCGGCGTTGCGCTTCTTGTTGGGCACCACGTCGAGCACGATCGCCGGGTCGGGATTGTCGTAGTTGATGGTCGGCGGGATGACGCTTTCGCGCATGGTCATCAGCGAGAATGCCGCCTCGACGGCGCCAGCCGCCGACAGCGTGTGGCCGATCATCGACTTGTTGGACGAAACCGGCATGGAGCTTATGCGCTCGCCGAATACGGTCGACAGCGCCAGATGTTCCATCTTGTCGTTCTCGGGGGTCGACGTGCCGTGGGCGTTGACATAGTCGATCTCGTCTTCACTCAGGCCGGCATCGGCGAGGGCGGCGCGAACCGCGGCGATGGCGGGCGAAGCGTCCGGCTTCGAGCGGGTGCGGTGGAAGTCGTCGGCCTTCTCGCCGCAACCGCTGAGGACGCCAAGAACGGTCGCGCCGCGAGCCAGTGCCGCCTCAAGCGATTCTAATACCAGCGCCCCGGATCCCTCGGCCAATACGAAGCCGTCGCGATCCCTGGAAAAAGGCTTCGATGCCTTTTCGGGAATGTCGTTGTGCGTGGAGAGCGCCGAAAGCAATGAGAAGCGGATCAATGCCTCGGCGGTGGCAGAACCGTCCGCGCCGATCGATAGCGCACGGTCGCATTCGCCGCGTCGGATCGCCTCGACACCGAGCTGGATCGCGGTGGCACCTGAAGCGCAAGCCGTCGACAGGGTGATCGGCAGACCGCGTGTGCCAAGGCGGTCGGCAAGGCGGTCGGCGATCGAACCGAACTGGGTGGTCTCGAAAATATCCAGCTCTTTCAAGCTACGCGCCACCCGAAGCAGTCTTTCGGCGGCGGTGTCATCCTTGTCCTTGTCAGAATTGTAGAGCGAGAAGCGCTCGGCCCAGTCGAGTTCGACCGGCGGCGATGCTAGGAAAAGCGGTCCACCGAAGTCGCTGGAATCAAGACCGGCTTCGGTCACCGCTTCGAGGCCCGCAAGCTCGGCTAGCTCATAGGTGAGCGGACTGGCACCTTTCGAACTCGACGGCAGGAAATCGACCATGCCGGAGATGCGGGTATTCAGTTGATCGATGGGAAAGCGGGTGATCGGGTGGATGCCCGACTTGCCGGAGGTCAACGCCGCCCAATTGTCGGTCTTGCCGACGCCAAGCGAGGTGACCACGCCGATGCCGGTGACGGCGACGATTGGCCTGCCCATGTGATCGTTCAGATTGGCCATCCGGGAGCCCTCGAGCGTTTATCGTTGCAGCATGGATCGGGAGCGCCGCGTTACGCGGCGTTGACCAGCGCCATGCCCTCGAATTGGTGATAGCCGATCGCCGTTGCAAGGACCGTCGTGGGAACGCCTTCGAACGGCTTCTCGGCTGCGGCATCGAAAATAGGGTAGCCGGCCCTGCGGTCGACGGCGAGTGCCGCCAGCGCCACCGCGAAAGGAAACTGCGCTTCCTTCATGTGTCCGGTCAGCGTCGAGAAGCCGCGCGTGGCAATCGCCGGATTGGCATCGAGCACCGCCTTCTCGGCGGTGGTTGCGGCATGCGCGCCCGAGGCGCCCGACAAGGCAAGCAGCTTGCCGTTCGGCAGCGCCGCCTGGCTGAGTAATGCTGCGATCTCGGCGCCGAGCTCTCCGCGCGAGCGCCTGGCGCGGCCGGAAACCACCGGTCCGAGCTCGGCGTAGATCTTGCGCCCGCGGCTCACGGCGTGTTCGCGCTGCTCCAGCACCAGGAAGGCACCGCCGGATCCAGTGACGATGCCGCCCCCCTCGGCGCCCTGTCTTTGCCACACAGGTTTCCAGGGGCCGCGATGCAAATAGCCGGCCAGCTCGTAACCGAGCAGCATGTCGGAATGTTCGGTCTGGAAGGCGCCGCCGACCAGGATGTGCGTCGACTGGCCGGAACGGATGCGCGCGGCGGCCGTTTCGACGGCGGCGACGCCGGCACCTTCCTCGCCCATGAAGGTGCGCGACGAGCCCGTCACCTTGTGGACGATGGAGATGTTGCCGGCGAGCAGGTTGGAAAGCTGCGCCAAAAACAGGGTCGGCCGCAACTCGGTGGTCAGCTTCTCATTGAGCAGCACGTCGCGGTCGTTGCGGCTCTCGGATGCGGCGAGAATGGCGGCATCGACTGCCTCGTCGCGCTCGCCGCCGCCGGCGGCCACCACCATGTCCATGGTCGTGCAGAGCTCATCATTGCCTTTGATGCCGGCGTCGTCGAGCGCAAGCCCGGCGGCATAGGTGCCGAGCCGCTGCCATGTTTCCATCTGCCGCTGGTCGCCGCGCTTGGCGATCTGCAGGTTCCAGTCGATCTCCGGCAGCGGATGGACGGTGTAGGGCGCAAAGCGAGCGGCTTCGAGCACCGGCTGCAGGCCCGGCTGCGCCAGCTTCTGCCAGTGGGCGTCAGGACCTTCTCCCAGCGAGGAGACAAGGCCGATACCAGTGATGACGACGTCGCGGGGGCTGCTCATGGGCGGCTTTGTGGGTCAGGCGGCAGAGCGCGTCAAGGTCGCGTGCTCAACTGACGTCAGGCGGTCTTGGCTGCGACCAGCGCGTCGATCTTGGCGCACAGGTTCTTCATGACGAAGTAGTCGTCGGTCGACGCCTTGCCGTCATTGACTTCCTGGGTCCACTTTTCCAGCGGCACCTTGATGCCGAATTCCTTGTCGATGGCGAAGACGATGTCGAGGAAATCGAGGCTGTCGATGCCGAGATCGTCGATCGTGTGGCTCTCGGGTGTGATGGTGTCGATATCGATCTCGCTGGTGTCGGCAATGATCTTGGCGACTTTGTCGAACGTGGTGGAATTCGTGGTGGACAACGGGCTTTTCCTTCTTTGCGGGCGGAATCTGTCCGCATCTTGTTTGGGCGCTGTCTAATCGGTTTTTCCCAGCAGGAAAAGGCCTGATAAGCCGGGCGCAGATGGGTAGGCTGCCCAAGAAACGCAAGAAGGGCCGGCCGGTCAACCCGGTGGCCCTTCCCATTACGTCACGTCAGTCCCTGTTTCGGTGCCTGTCGTTTTCCCAAAACCGGAATCAATTTTGGGCGACATGCATCAGTTGTCGCGGAGCTTGACCAGGTCGTTGAGCAATCCGCCCGTTCCGTTGTGGACGGTCAGCCGCTCGACCTTGCCGGCGATGGTTTCCAGAGCCTCGAGCTCCTTCAGCCGCAGCATCACCGGGTTCTCCGCCATCACCCTGGCCGTGTTGAGCAGCGAACGCGTGGCGTTCGTCTCCTCGCGGCGGCGGATGACATTGGCCTCGGCCTGCTTTTCGGCCGACACCACCTGATTCAGGATCTCGCGCATTTCGCCCGGCAGGATGACATCCTTGAGGGCGATATCGCTGACCTCCACACCGATCTCGGCCATGTCGGCACGCACCTTGGCTGCCGCTTCCTCGTCGACTGTCACCTTCTTTTCAAGGATCTGGTCAAGCGTCAGCGAGCCCAGCGTCTTGCGGAAGGCGTATTGCAGGGCGCGGTAAAGGGCTTCAGAGAAGTCCTTCACGGCGCTCACCGCCTTGACCGGATCGACGACCCGGTATTCGGCGGCGATGTTGACGCGGATCGTCACGCGATCCTTGGTCAGCACTTCCTGCCCGGCGACGTCGAGCGACTGGCGCTTGAGGTCGACGACCTTCACCTGCACCATGCGTCCGACATTCCAGAAGCCGTGCATGCCCGCGGAAAGCGTCCGGACCAGAACACCGTCGATGAACAGCAACCCGGCCTGGCCGTCGAGGACCGGATGGACCGACATCAACTCCGCCTTCCTGGCCTGGCCGAGCCGGCGCATGACCGCCGGATCGATGGTCAGATCGGCCGATGTGTCGATCAGCGCCACCGTCCACGGACCGGCATCCGTCCACAGCACCAGCTTGCGATCCGGCGCCAGCACGGCATGCAAATTGCCGTCACGCTCGATGACGGCGACATCCGTGCGCCCGGTGCGAACGACGGTGAGATGACGCGCGGCCACATCCGGGAGCTTGTCGAACAACGCCTTCTCATATGCCGAAACGAATTCCGGATTCTTCAGATCGTGCCGGGACACTTCCAGGCTTCCGCGCCGATTGGCGAGCGAGTGCTCGCCCGGCAGCAGGACGGCCTTGATCTCCCCCTTGTGGAGGGTGAGGGCACGTTCGTTTTCCCTTACGAGGACGCGCTCGCGTCCAAGAACCTTGTCGAGAATAGTCGTCATTGTCTTACTCCTGTCGGGCATGGCCCCATGCGAGGCGTCACGTCATGCGTCGATCTTCCCTTCGTTTCTCGTTTCACGTCGTCATGGTCCGGACACGAATGATCCGGGGACTGGTGGCATCAATCCGTGGCGGGCCTTCGGGAGCGGGTCGCGGGGCAGCGAAGCGGGCTCGGCAAGCCTTGGCCTGCATTGCCGGCGACACTGCGCCTTGACCGTCACCGCGGACCTGGCCGCGAGCCGATGGCATCGGACCTTTCAAAACGGCCTTGGCCCGAAGGCTTCGGCCGTTTGTCAGGTCTTCAGCATTCCAGTCCCCGGACCGTTTTCAGATAACACCGTGGCAGGGTGCTGGCTTATCAGGCCAATGGAGAAGGAATCGAACCTTCGACAGTCAGATTACAAGTCTGATGCTCTCCCAACTGAGCTATCCGTGGTGCAGACGACGGGACTCGAACCCACAACCTCCGGACCCAAGTCCGGCGCTCTCCCAGTTGAGCTACATCCGCGATCCCAATCCCCAAAGCGGCGCCGTATACAGGGCGGCAAAGCCGCCTGCACGGGCGGAGACGAAAGCTCCAACCGTTGTGCTCACTTCGGTTCTCGTGACCGGGAGCGCGGCTATAGAGCCTGCGACGGGTTGTCGCAAGCGGCATTGTCGGGGCGAATTCGCGGCTTCTTTCGGGGGTGGTATTTCGGCAACACCGCGTCCGACGTCTGTGACGCGATACCGCATCGCTAGAAGGTGACACGGCCGAGCACACGCAGGCCGTCGCCCTGCGGCTCGACGACCACGGCTTCTCCCTCTCGCGGCGAAATACCGGTCAGCGCCACGATGTCTTCCAGATGGGTGACCATGACCAGGTTATCCGAGCCGGAATAGGCGCGGATTTCCTTCATGATGGCGGCGATCTGCGCTGCCTTTTGAGCATCGTCACCCCTCAGCAGATCGAGCGGCGCAAACAGCTCCGGCTCGGCCTCGAAGGCGATGCGGGCGGTGTCGAGGCAGCGGCAGTAGCGGCTGGACAGCACGCGCTCGATCGGCGCGGCGCGCGCGGCAAACAAGGCGCCGATCTTGCTCGCCTGCTGTTTGCCGCGCGCAGAGAGGTTGATCTGGGTGGCGCAGCTGTCGATGTCGAAATTGGCTGGATCAGTGGTGCCAGTGACCATGGCATGGCGCAGCAGCACCACATGGCCGCCATCGCGCAGCAACGCCCAGCCGGCATCCGTGGCATGGGCCGCGACGGGAATGACGAGCAGGAACAAGGCCAGGGCAAATCGGATCATCGCGGTCCTTCCAGGAGCCCGACACCGGGCTCCGGTCATTCGCATATAGGGATCGGAAGGCCGGCACAAAGACAAGCGGGCGTCGCAGACGGCCCAGTCTCACTTTTTGGCGAGCTGCTGCTTCACCAGATCGATCTTCTGGTCGGTGAGCGGGATGGGTACGGTGTAGCCGGCTTCGGTAAAGCCCTGCTTGGCGTTCTCGAAGAACTCGATGGCCCTGAGATATTCCGGCTTGCCGCCGCCATAGCTGGCGCGGTTCCAGTGGATATCGCCGAGATTATTCTGTTCGAAAGCCCATTGCATGGGCTGGTTTTCCCTTGTGAACACCTTCAGCGTCGCGGTGAAAGCCGCCTCGGCCTCGTCGAGATATTTGCCGGTCCGTTCGATATTGCCGAGGTTGAGCAGGCTCATGCCGATGCCATTCTGGGCGTTGGCCCAGTCGACGGGTGCCGATTCGATGGACAGCACTTCAAGTGCCGCCCGCCGCGCCGCGATCGAATCCTGCAAGGTTTTCGGATCGGCATTGCTCATGCTCAGCCAGTGCAGCGTCGAGCCCAGACCGGCCTGTGCCAGCGCCCATTGCCGAGGGTTCGTCTCGCGCTTGTATTCGCGCAGAGCATTCCGATAGGCGTCGACCGCCTCGCTGTAGTGCCCGGGCTTGTCCGTGACGCCGCCAAGCAGCTGAAGCGTGTTGCCGAGATTGTAGTAGCTCATGGCCCAATCCTGCGGGAATTTCCGCCTGACATAGACCTGTCGGGCGGCCTGGAAGGCTGCCGCCGACTGCTCAAGCTTGGCCGCATCGCGGGTCCGCTGGCCAAGCGTCTGGTAGATCGAGCCGAGATTGTTCTGCGCCGACGCCCAATCCATCGGGAACCGCTGGCGGGTAAACACCGTCAGTGCGTCGTCATAGGCCGCGGCGGCCTCTTCGAGCGTGCCCGTGCCCATATCGAAGCGGGCAACCCCGCTCAGCGCGTTGCCGAGATTGAGCCGGCTGGTCGCCCATGACACCGGGAAGGTCTCGCGGGTCCGCACCTTGAGCGCCGCTCGGAACGCATCGGCCGCCTCGTTGATCTTGGCCTTGTCGTTGAGCTGGATGCCTGAAGTCACAAGGGTATTGCCGAGATTATTCTCGACCATCGCCCATTCCACGGGTGTTTTCTCGCGCGTGTATTCCTCAAGCGCCAGCCGGTAGGCTGCTTCCGCATCCTTCAGATGCCCGCCGTCAGGCTCACGCTCCGAGAGCGCATAGAGCGCGAGGCCGAGATTGTTCTGCGAAGCGGCCCAGTCGAGCGGCAGCTTGTCGCGTGGGCGCTTTTCGAGCGTGGCGTGCATCGCCGCCACCGCTTCATTGAGTCGCTTCGGGTCGCTTTCCCGCTCCCCCATCTTCAAGAGCACATTGGCGAGGTTATTCTGCGCGGCCGCCCAGTTGCGGTCGTCCTTCTCGCGCTCGAAAATGGCAAGCGAATCGCGAAAGATCTGTGCCGCTTCTTCGAGATGGGCGGTTTCGGTCTCGCGTTCGCCGATGGTCTGCAACACCACCGCCATGTTGTTGCGGGTGATGGCCCAGTCGCGGTTCTGTTCGCCATTAGGGATGAAGTCCAGGATGACGCGATAGGCTTCGATTGCGTGCTGCAGCGCATCGAGGTCGCCGGTGGCATACCCATGGGCATTGAGTGCCTCGGCTTCCTGGTTCTTGTAGTTCCAGCGCAGCTTTTCGTCCCATTTCTCGGCCAGCGAGAATGCCTTGGCGTAGTCGTTGGCGGCGGATCTGTAGTCGAAGACCAGCGCCGACGCGTCGGCGCGCTTGGCGTAGATGGCGGCGTCGGCGATCCGTTTCTGCCGGACCAGGTCCTCGGCCTCGTCAACCGCGTCGCTGTTCCGCTCGACCCTGCCGACCGCGTCATCGAGGAATTTGCGCGCCGTCACCATTGCGCCCTGGCTGACGGCCTTGTCGGCGGACGCGACCAGCCGCTTGATCTCCGGATCGTCTGTACGCAGTGCCGCGCGCTCGGACATCATCTTCTTCAGGCGCTCGGCCTGCGCGTCGAGTACCTTCTGCAGGTCGGCCGGATCCTCGGGGATCTTTTCAGTGCCGAGTGCCCTCAGCACCCCATAGAGCGCGTCGAGGGGCACTCCGTCCTGCAGCGAGGCCAGTTCCACCTGCGCCCGCTTCGGGTCGGGCAGGTCGGAGATGGTCAAGAGCAACTGCCGTCTTTCGCCGGTGATCAGCCCGTCATCGCCTGTCGGTTCCGGTGGCGCGACACCGAAATAGAGCAGCCGGCGCAGGCTTTCATTGACCCAGGGGCGCTGCTTTGCCTTGGTGTCGAGATAGACTTCCTCGGTCACCATGCGCATGACCGCGCCGAACTCCGTGCCTTTCATCGCCGCGAGGTGGCGCAGCAGCGCTGCCGCGTAAGGGCTGTTTTCACCGGCGGCACCATCCAGAGCCGGGCGCCCCGGCTCGGCGGCGAAGCCGACCACCGTGCCCAGGCTCGCGTCCGCCGCCGGCGTGTTGCCGAGGGCCTTGGCGCCACGCACCGGTTCCAGCCCGCCAGCACCGATCGGCTCGGCGGAAGCGGTTGGTGCGCGCCGCACCACGGCGTCGGCCGGAAACGGATTGGTGCGGCAGGCGTCGAGCAGCATGATCGTCACCGGCACGGTCTTTTTCAATTCATCCATGACGGCGGACATCGGCACCAGGGCCTGACCGGCATCCTTGAGCGACGAGACGTCGGCATCGACCGGAACCAGATAGTTCTCGCCACCGGCTTCGATACCGTGGCCGGAATAGTAGATGAAGGCGACGTCGGCGCCTTCGGCATCCTCGACGAATCGTTCGAGGTCGCGCTTCAGCTTGGCGGCATCGCGATCGGTGACGTTGCGGGCATCGAAACCGAGGTCGGTCAGCATCTTGGCCATGTCGCGGGCGTCGTTGGCCGGGTTGGGCAGGGCGGCGATGTGTTCGTATTTCGACTGACCGATAATCAGCGCCACACCCTTGAGGTTTTTCGGTTCGGCAAATGCAAACGCCGTCGCGGCAAGACAAAACAGAGCGGCGACGAAGGCCGTCAGCCACATCCGCGCAAAAAGATTGCGTCCTGAGGTTTCGACAAAGGTCATTTGTCGTTCGTGTCCGCCCTGATGTTCCAAACCCTCTATAGCGCTGCCTGCAGACCATGATCAAATTCGGGCATGATCAAATTCGGGCGCGATTGCGCCACGGGCGTGGCTCGCCTATCCCTGAAAAAATGTCCCCGCTCACAGAAACCGTGCTTTTCGTCTTCAGCCTGGTTGCGCTCGGCTATCTCGCCGGGCTCACCGGCTATCTCAGACCGGCGAGCGGTGAGGGGATATCGGACTTCGCGGTCTCGGTGGCGATGCCGCTGCTTCTGTTCCAGACGATGGTGAATGCCGATTTCCACGGCGTGGCGCCATGGCCGCTGTGGGGGGCTTATTTCACGGCGGTGGCGATCACCTGGGCGGCCGGCCATGTCGTCACCACGCGGATCTTCGGACGTGATGCGCGCGCCGGCGTCGTCGGGGGCGTGTCGTCGGCCTATTCCAATGTGGTGCTGCTCGGCGCGCCGTTCATCCTTGGCATATTCGGTCCGAGCGGCTTCGAAGTGCTGTCGCTTCTGGTCTCCGTGCATCTGCCGGTCATGATGATGGCCTCGATCGTGCTGTTCGAGATGTTCGGCCGCGGCAGCGGTGAACATGTCCATCCGCTGCGGGTGCTGCGCAGCTTCCTGCGGCGCTTGTTCATGAACCCGCTGATCATCGGCATTCTGCTGGGGCTGGCATGGCGGCTCAGCGGCGTGCCGCTGCCCGACCTCGCCATGCGGCTGGTCGATGCGCTGGCCGACACGGCGGGGCCGGTGGCGCTGTTTGCCATGGGGCTCAGCCTGCGCCGCTTCGGCGTTTCCGGCAATGTCAGGCCGGCCCTGGCGCTTTCGGCGCTGAAGCTGTTCCTGATGCCGGCGCTGGTTCTCGCCTTCGTCTGGCTGCTCGGCCTGCCTCCGATGACCGCCAAGGTGGCGGTCGTGGTCGCAGCGCTGCCATCCGGGATCAATTCCTATCTCATCGCCGTGCAGTTCAACACCGGCCAGGCGCTGGCTTCGAACCAGATGACCATCGCCACGGCCTGTGCCGCTGTCACCACGGCTTTCTGGCTGACCGTGGTTCTCCACATCTACGGCTAGTTCGTCTTCGGCTGGTTTCGCGCTGGCCCAAAGCCTATATGCCATCTTGCAATTGATTGCGTGGCTTGCCCTAGGTAAAGAGCACTGGCTCCAGTGTCCCGGCCTCGATATCATCGGGCACGCCCATCGAAGAAAATCCAGATACCGGCCCGTCAGTGCGCCGAGCGGAGGCTAGACCATGCTTCAGAAAACCAGCCATTTCATGCGGCAGGCCAATCTCATCAACGGCGAATGGGTGCAGGCCGACAGCGGCCAGACGGTCGACGTCAACAACCCGGCCACCGGCCTCAAGATCGGCACCGTGCCGAGGTCGGGCAAGGCCGAGACCCGCCGCGCCATCGAGGCGGCCGATGCCGCCTTCAAGTCGTGGCGCAAGACGACCGCGCTCGAGCGTTCGAAGCTGCTGCGCAAGCTGCATGACGCGATGATGGACAATCAGGACGTGCTGGCCGAACTCTTGACCATCGAGCAGGGCAAGTCGCTGTTCGAATCCAAGGGCGAGATCGGCTCTGCCGCGGCCTACATTCTGTGGTTCGCCGAGGAAGGCCGCCGCACTTACGGCGACGTCGTGCCGTCGCCATGGGCGGACCGCCGCATCCTGGTGACCAAGGAGCCGGTCGGCGTCATCGCCGCCATCACGCCGTGGAATTTCCCGTCCTCGATGCTGGCCCGCAAGCTCGGCCCGGCTCTCGCCGCCGGCTGCACCGCCGTCGTCAAGCCAGCCTCGCAGACGCCGTATTCGGGCCTTGCCTGGGGCGCGCTAGCCGAGGAAGTCGGCTTCCCCAAGGGCGTCGTCAACATCCTGACCGGTGCCGCCGGCGAAATCGGCGACGAGATCTGCGCCAACCCGCTGGTCAAGAAGATCACCTTCACCGGCTCGACCGAGGTCGGCAAGATCCTGATCCAGAAGTCGTCCGTCACCGTCAAGAAAGTGTCGATGGAACTCGGCGGCAACGCGCCGTTCATCGTCTTCGACGACGCCGATATCGACCGTGCCGTCACCGGCGCCATAACAGCCAAGTACCGCAATTCCGGCCAGACCTGCGTGTGCACCAACCGCTTCCTCGTGCAGGCCGGCGTCTATGACAAGTTCGTCGAGAAACTGGCCGCCGCCAGCAATGGGCTGAAGGTCGGTTCCGGCCTCGAGGAAGGCGTGCAGCAGGGACCGCTGATCGACGAGAAGGCGGTCGAGAAGGTCGAGGAACTGATTGCTGACGCCACCTCGAAGGGCGGCAAGATCGTCGCCGGCGGCAAGCGTCATGCGCTCGGCGGCTCGTTCTTCCAGCCGACGGTCATCGCCAATGCTACACCCAAGATGCGCTTCATGAAGGAAGAGATCTTTGGCCCGGTCGCACCGGTGTTCAAGTTCGAGACCGAGGAAGAGGCGGTGCAACTGGCCAACGACACCGAGTTCGGCCTTGCCTGCTATTTCTACACCGGTGATCTCGGCCGTGCCTTCCGGGTCATGGAAGGGCTGAAATACGGTATGGTCGGCGTCAATGAAGGCCTCATCACCACGCCGGAGGCGCCGTTCGGTGGCGTCAAGGAATCAGGTCTCGGCAAGGAAGGCGGACATCAGGGCATCGAGGATTATCTCGATACCAAATATGTCTGCATCGGCGGCCTCGGCCTCTGATAGGCGGCTCTTGAGATGGGCAGCCCAACGGGCGGCCCATCTTTCCTGGGAAGACCTCCCGAAGTCCTCTGGATCAACTGGCATTTGCGGGCATGGCGATGAAGGACGGCGAGGTTTTCGGCACGACACAGGCGGGCGAGCCCGTGCGCCGCTTTACCATCAGGGGCGGTGGCCTCACCGCCAACATCATCGGTCTCGGCGCCATCATCCAGGATTTGCGCCTGACCGGCCATGAGGCGCCGCTGGTGCTCGGCTACAGCACCCTGCAAGAGTATGAGGCCGACAACGCCTTCTTCGGCGCGGTGGTCGGCCGCTATGCCAACCGCATCCGCGACGGCCGCTTCACCATTGGCGGCAACCGCTACCAGACCGAGCCAAATTTCCTCGACAGGCACACGCTGCATGGCGGCTCGCAGGGCTATTCGCACCGGCCATGGGCGGTTTCACTGCACGGCCGGGATTTCGTCACGCTGACGCTGCACGATCCCGACGGCGCGATGGGCTTTCCCGGCGCGCTCGACGTCACCTGCACCTACCGGCTGAAGATACCCGGCACGCTCAGCGTCGAACTGACGGCGACCTGCGAGGAGCCGACGCTGTGCAATCTCACGCAGCACTCCTATTTCAACCTGGATGATGGCGGCGCCGGCGACATTCTCGATCACAGGATGATGCTGAACGCCGGCGCCTATCTGCCGGTCGATGGCGACATGATCCCGACCGGTGTGGTCAAGCCGGTTGACGGCACGCCTTTCGATTTCCGCCAGGCGCGGCCGTTGCGCATGGAGACCGAGGGCGAACAACTGCCGTACGACCAGAATTTCTGCCTTGCCTCGGCGCGCGGGCCGCTGCGGCAAGCGTCATGGACGCAAGGGGCAAGCTCCGGCGTCGAGATGGAGGTCTGGACGACGGAGCCTGGCGTCCAGCTCTATACAGGCCAGTATGTGACGCCCCGCAAGGGGCTGGAAGGGCGAGACTACAAAGCCTTCAGCGGCTTCTGCCTGGAGCCTCAAATATGGCCGGATGCGCCGAACCGGCCGTATTTTCCACAGGCGACGCTGTGGCCGGGTGCAATTTATCACCACGTGACGGAATATCGTTTCCGTCTTCCCTAGTTTCTCCAGGCGCTAGTTTTCAAACGCCGCCCGCAATGTCTCGAACGGCGCCAGCGCGCCGCGGACCCGCACCACGGCGGCGGCGACGCGATGGGCCCGGCTTGCCGCTTCCCGCGGACCATGGCCGGCAAGGCGTGCCGCCAGATAGCCGCCATTGAAGGAATCGCCGGCCCCGGTCGTGTCGACTGGGTCCGCGACATGGATGGCCGGCACGTCGTGCAGCGTTCCGTTTTCGGCAATCAGCGCCGGCTGTTCGCCGTTCTTGACGACGACTTCGGCGACCCATTGCCTGAGCCGTCCGGCGGTCGCCTGCGGTGTCTGGTCACCAAACAGCATCTGCTCGTCGGGGAAGGTCGGCAGTGCGATGTCGGTGACGCCGAGTGCTTCGACAATCGCTGCCTGCGCGCTTTCGCGGTCGCGCCAAAGCCGCGGCCGATAGTTGGGGTCGAAGGCGATCAGCGAGCCCGCGGCGCGTGCCTTGGCCACCGCTTCCAGCAGTGTTTTGCGCGCCGCATCCTCCAGAATTGCCAAGGTGATTCCGGAAAAGTACACAAGCGACTGATTTTCAAGGTTTTTCGACAGTGCGGCGGGATCGGACGCAAGCTGCCGGGCGGCGGCGTCGCCGCGCCAATAGGTGAAGGAGCGCTCGGCGCCGGTCAGCGTGATGGCGTAGAGGCCAGGCCTTGCGCCTGATATCACCGGGCTGGAACCGATGCCGATGCCGTTTTCGGCGAAGAAGCCGATCTGGCCCTGCGAGAAGGGGTCATCGCCGAAGGCCGAGACATAGGTTGCCGGCCGGTCACCGCTCAACGCATGCAGCGCCCACAGCGTGTTGAAGGTGTCACCGGCAAAACCCATGCGCCAGTTCGTGCCGGTCTGGCCCGACAGTTCGAGCATGCATTCGCCGATCGATGCGACGCCGTTTCCCGCCATCTGCTATCCTCCAGTGATTTCCGTGCTGTAGCTTTTTGCCGGCGGCGGCGCCATGCTTGGCAAGCAGGCTTTTTTCCGCCACAGCGTTTTCCCACAGGCTGGCGGGATGCGATCCACCCGGCAGAACGTTGTCTGCAGAAGAGGAACCGGTTTGGCATCGATATGGCGTTATCTCCTGGCGGGTCTTGGTCTGGCTGCTCTGCTGGTCGGCGTTCTCGCGGTCGTCTATCTGACGGCGCCACAATCAGCGCAGCTTGCCGGCCCGGATGTCTCGCGGACGAAGAAATCCGAGAATGGGCTGTACATGGCCAGCTTCGTGCCGGAACGGGGCGTGGTGCGGCAGGGCGAACTGGAATCCTGGCTGCTGACCCTGAAAACAAAGACGGGGGCTTCGGTGGAGCGCGCCGCGATCGCCATCTCCGGCGGCATGCCGCAACACAATCACGGCCTGCCGACCAGCCCGCAGGTGACCGATTACCTGGGCGACGGCCGCTACCGCATCGAGGGGCTGAAATTCACCATGAGCGGCTGGTGGCAATTTCGTTTCGCCATCTCGTCCGGCGCCGGCTCCGACACGGTGCTGTTCAACGTGGTGCTGTGAGCGATCGATGAAGCGCCTGTTCTGCTTTCTGGCGCTGACGGTGGCCGTCATCCTTGGCGGCTGCGGCAAACCGGATTTTTCCGACGCCGAGAAGAAGACCATCGCTTCGCTGACCCTGAACACCTTGCCGTCTCTGAAGCCCGACACCACCAATCGCTTCGCTGACGTGCCGGCCGCGGCGGCGCTTGGCTCGACGCTGTTCTTCGATCTGGGCATGAGCCGCGACGGCACCGTGTCGTGCTCGACCTGCCACAAGATCGACCGCCAGTTCCAGGACGACCTGCCGCAAGCCGTCGGCGTCGGCCGCACCAACCGGCGCACCATGCCGCTGGCGGGCGTGGCGCGCGACCCCTTTTTCTTCTGGGACGGCCGCCGCGACAGCCTGTGGGCGCAAGCGCTGACCCCACTCGAAAACCCGCTGGAGCAGGCTGGAAACCGCGCCGCCTACGCGCATTACATCAAGGCCCGCTTCGGCGAGCGCTATGAGCGCATTTTTGGGCCGCTGCCCGACTTTTCCGGCATTCCGCTGAATGCCAGCCCGCTCGGCACCGATGCGGAGAAGGCCGCCTGGAACGCGATGAGCGATGCACAGCGCGACTCGATCAATCGCGTCTTTGCCAATATCGGCAAGGCGATCGCGGCCTTCGAACGCTCGATCGAGCCGCCGCAGACGCGCTTCGACCGCTTTGCGCTGGACCTCGCCACCGGCGCCGAACCGAAAGGCGATGCGGTCTTTACGCGCGAAGAAATCCTTGGGCTGAAACTGTTCATAGGCAAGGCCAATTGCGTAACGTGCCACGACGGCCCGCGCTTCACCGACAACGGTTTTCACAATACCGGTGTGCCGCCCGTCGCGGATCTGCCGCCGGATCGTGGCCGCGTCGACGCGGTCCACCAAGTCGAGGCTGATCCGTTCAACTGCTTCGGCACCTATCGTGACGGCGACGTCGCCGCCTGCGGCGAATTGCGCTTCATGGTCAAGGATGCGCCGCAACTGATCCGCGCCTACAAGACGCCGTCGTTGCGCGGCGCGGCCACGCGGCCGCCCTATATGCATGCCGGGCAGTTTTCGTCGCTGGACGAGGTGGTGGCGCACTATGCCAAGGCGGCTCCCAGCGTCGAGGGGACATCCGAGATCCATCCGCTGGAGTTGTCGGATCGCGAGCGTGCCGCGCTGGTGGCGTTCCTGAAGACGCTGTCGGAGTAGGCTCTGTTGTCTTGTTTGACCATGATCTGGTCCGAAAACCGGCGCCCGCTTTTCGGGATCATGGTCAGCGGTCCTTCACCGTCTCCATCGCCACGAAGGTCGAGGTCTGGGCGACGTGGGGAAGGGCCGAGATGCGCTCGCCCAGTACACGGCGATAGGCGGCGATATCCCTGGTGCGGACCTTCAACAGGTAATCGAAACTCGACGCCATCATGTGGCACTGCTCGATTTCAGGCACGGAATGTACCGACCGGTTGAATGCGTCGAGTGCTGCTGAACGGGTGTCGGACAATTTAACCTGGACGAAGGCGACATGGCCTTCGCCCATGCGCTCGCGGTCGATGATTGCCTGGTAGCCCCTGATATAGCCATCCTTCTCCAGCCGCTTCACCCGCGCCTGCACCGGTGTCTTCGACAGACCGACCTTTGCCGCCAATTCCGACATGGAAAGCCGGCCATTGCTTGCCAGCGCCGACAGGATGTTTCGGTCGATGCGGTCCAATTGGTCTTCTGTCATGGAAATCACAGTCCAAACTTTGGAAAATTGACATAATGATAGGTCGATTGGTTTGCCCTGTCGATTTCTTTGGACCGATGGAAATTCACAGCTGTGCTAGCTTGCGCCATTCGGTCCGGTGACCGCCGGCCCGCTCCCCGATGCTCGTTCCGCAGGACCGCCATGCCGCTCGACACCATCCGCCAGCAGATCCGTGCCAACTATTTGCCTGACGAAGACGAGGCCGTGAAGCGGCTGGCCGAGGCGACAGGACTCTCGACAGAAGATCGGAATGCGATCTCGGCCCGCGCCGCCGATCTGGTGCAGGCGGTGCGCGGCTCGTCCGATCCCCGGCTGATGGAGGTCTTTCTCTCGGCCTACGGTCTCTCCACCAAGGAAGGCGTGGCGCTGATGTGCCTGGCCGAGGCGCTGCTGCGCGTGCCGGACACCGAGACGATGGACGATCTGATCGCCGACAAGATCGCGCCGCATGATTGGTCCGCGCATTCCGGTGGTTCGAGCTCGATCTTCGTCAACGCCTCGACCTGGGCGCTGATGCTGACCGGTCGTGTCCTCGACGAGGGCGAGGGCGGGATCGAAGGCACGCTGCGCTCGATGGTGCGGCGGCTGGGCGAGCCGGTCATCCGCAAAGCGGTGGCCGCCGCCATGCGTGAAATGGGCGAACAGTTCGTGCTCGGCCGCACCATCGCCGAAGCCGTCAAGCGCGGCCGGCCGATGATCCAGAAGGGCTATCTCTATTCCTTCGACATGCTGGGCGAGGCTGCCCGCACCGAGGCTGACGCGCTGCGCTACCACAAGGCCTATGCCGATGCGATCTCGTCGCTCGATTCCGGCTCGAACGGTCCTGACATCAGGCAGAACCATGGTATCTCGGTGAAGCTCTCGGCGCTGCATCCGCGCTATGAAGTGGCGCAGAAGGAAGAGATGCTGCCTGTCATGGCCGAGCGCCTGTTGTCGCTGGCGCTCGCGGCACGGCATTCGCGCATGGGCCTCAATATCGACGCCGAGGAGGCGGATCGGCTCGACCTTTCGCTCGACGTCATCGAGCGGGTTCTGGCCGAGCCGGAACTCGCCGGCTGGAACGGCTTCGGCGTCGTCGTCCAGGCCTATGGCCCGCGTGCGGCCTTCGCTATCGACTGGCTCTACGCGCTGGCGAAGAAGTACGACCGCACCATCATGGTGCGGCTGGTCAAGGGTGCTTATTGGGATACCGAGATCAAGCGGGCGCAAACGCTCGGGCTTGACGGCTATCCCGTCTTCACCCGCAAGGCCAACACCGACGTTTCCTACATGGCTTGCGCGAAAAAACTGCTCGGCATGACCGACCGCATCTATCCGCAGTTCGCCACCCATAACGCGCATACCGTCGCCGCCATCCTGTCGATGGCGGGTGATCGCAATTCCTTCGAGTTCCAGCGCCTGCACGGCATGGGCGAGGCATTGCACGAGACGGTGCGCCAGGCCGAAGGCACGCGCTGCCGTATCTATGCGCCGGTCGGTGCGCATTCCGACCTGCTGGCCTATCTGGTCCGCCGGCTGCTGGAAAACGGCGCCAACTCTTCCTTTGTCCACCAGTTGACCGACGAAGACGTCGAGCCGGAGGACATCGCGCGCGATCCGCTCGAAACGATCGAAAGCCAGGGCCCCGCCGCCAATCCGGCGATAGCCCGGCCTTCGCAGATTTTTGGCGCTGGCCGCCGCAACTCGAAGGGATTCGACATCACCGACACGGTGACGCTGGCGGCGATCGACAGGGCCAAGGCGGCCTTTGCCGGACCGGACCGCTGGCATGCCAAGCCGATCACGCGGGCCGCCGGCTATGGCAAGCAGCGCCCGGTGGTCAATCCGGCCAAGCCTGACGAAGTGGTCGGCACCGTTCACGAGGCCGCGGCCAAGCAAGTCGCGACCGCCGTGCGCATTGCGGTGGAAGCGCAGCCGGCTTGGGCAAAGCGCCCCGTTGCCGAGCGCGCCGCCATCCTCGACCGGGCCGCCGATCTCTATGAAGCCAATGCCGTCGAGTTCTTCGCGCTGGCCACCCGCGAGGCCGGCAAGTCGCTGGCCGACGGCGTGGCGGAAGTGCGCGAAGCCGTCGATTTCCTGCGCTATTACGCAGCCGAGGCGGCAAACGCCGAGGCGGGCACGCAGGCGCGCGGCGCCATCGTCTGCATTTCGCCGTGGAATTTCCCGCTCGCCATCTTCACCGGCCAGATCGCGGCGGCGCTGGTCACCGGCAATTCGGTGATCGCCAAGCCGGCCGAGCAGACACCGCTGATCGCCTTCCGCGCCGTCGAACTGCTGCGCGAGGCCGGCGTGCCGGAGGACGTCATCCAACTCCTGCCCGGCGACGGCCCATCGGTCGGCGCGCCGCTGACCGCCGACCCGCGCATTGCCGGTGTCTGCTTCACAGGCTCGACCGAGGTCGCCAAGCTGATCGAAAAGCAGTTAGCCGAGACCGCGGTACCGGACGCCATGCTGATCGCCGAGACCGGCGGTCTCAACGCGATGATCGTCGATTCCACCGCGCTGCCCGAACAGGCGGTGCGCGACATCCTGGCCTCGGCCTTCCAGAGCGCCGGCCAGCGCTGCTCTGCGCTGCGAGTGCTCTATGTGCAGAAAGACGTCGAGAAGAAGATGCTGGAGATGCTGAAGGGCGCCATGGAAGCGCTCAACATCGGTGATCCCTGGCAAATTTCGACCGATGTCGGCCCGGTCATCGACGATGAGGCACAGGCTTCGATCAGCGACTATTGCTCCAAGATGGGCCTCGAGGGCCGGCTGATCGCCAAGCTCGAGGCGCCGAAGGATGGCCGCTTCGTCGCGCCGCATGTGTTCAGGGTCAAGGGCATCGAGGAGATGGAGCGGGAAGTGTTCGGGCCGGTGCTGCATGTCGCGACATTCGACGCCGATGAGATCGACGCCGTGATCGCCGCCATCAACCGCAAGGGCTATGGCCTGACTTTTGGCCTGCATACCCGCATCGAGGGGCGCGTTCAGCATTTCGTCGACGGCATCCATGCCGGCAACATCTATGTCAACCGCAACCAGATCGGCGCTGTCGTCGGTTCGCAACCCTTTGGCGGCGAGGGGCTGTCGGGCACCGGCCCGAAGGCCGGCGGACCGCATTATCTCCGTCGCTTCCGCAAGGGGCCGGAGGCGGGCACCCATTTGCAGGATGGCCACAAGGTGACAGCGACCGAACTGGCCGACAATCTGCCCGATCCCACGCTGGGCGGCTGGTCGACGCGCCCGGACCGGATCGCCATCCTGAGGAAGCACCTGCGCGGCAAGGGAGCTGCCGCCATCGGGGCCGCCGCTGGTATCGATTTCGGCCAGGTCGATCTGCCCGGGCCGACCGGTGAGGCCAACACGCTGTCGCTGTCGCCGCGCGGCCGCGTGCTGTGCCTGGGGCCGGATGCCGACACGCTGCTTGCCCAGACGATCCAGGCGCTTGCCGCCGGCAATGCGGTGCTGGCCGTTGCCCCTGGGGCGCCAGCGGCGCTTTCGGCGTTGACCGGCAAGGGGCTGCCGCTCGCGGCAATAGATGGCCGGCCTGATCCGATCGAGGCGCGCTCGCTGCGCGTCGATGTCGTCGCTTTTTCGGGCACGCCGGAAGCCGCGCGCATCGTGCGCAAGGTCATTGCCGAGAGGACTGGCCCGATCGTGCCGCTGGTGAGCGAAGTGCTCAACCCGGCGGCCTATGCGCATGAGCGGGCCGTCTGCGTCGACACGACCGCGGCCGGCGGTAATGCCAGCCTGCTGGCGGCAGCATAAGGACTATTCGTACCTCGCTTGCCTTATGTCGAGTTGCCGGGGATAAACGTGGCCGGCAATTCGAGCGGGGCAACCGATCAGATGAGTAACAAGTCCCCACCGTTTGAGCTGCCGCGCGTGGCGGTGGTCATCACCTGCTACAATTACCGAGCCTATGTCGAACAGGCGATCCGCTCGGTGTTGGCGCAGACCTATCGGAACTGGAACTGCATCATTGTCGACGACGCCTCGACCGACGGCTCGGCCGACCATATCCGCGAGCTTCTGGCTGCCATAGACGATCCGCGCCTGCGCCTGCTGGCGCGCTCGCAGAATGGCGGGCAGATCGCGGGATTCCGCGATGGCTTCGCCGCGACCGACGCGCCTTTCGTGGTATTTCTCGATGCCGACGATGCGTGGCTGCCGGATTTTCTCCTGGCGCATCTGTCCGCCCACCTCAACGCAACACATTCGGCCGCGCTATCGAGCTCCGATGTGTTCCTGGTCGATGGCAGCGGCACCTTGCTGAGCGGCACTTTCCTTGCCTTGCGCAAACCGCGCTCCGGCGTTGATGACAATGGCGTCGCCATTGCGCCTGGTGGCCAGCTTGCCGATATAGCGTCCGGGATTGCCTACGCATCGAAGCATCCGGTGACCTATTTCACGCCTGCGACAACTGGCTGGCTATGGTCACCATGCTCTGCGATCATGTATCGGCGTGGCGCGCTGGAATCGGTCTTGTCCTTCCCGTTCAAGGCCAAGGTGGGTACGGATTATCTGACGGCCACGTGCGCGCATCTGGCCGGTGGTAGCCTCATCCTGTCCGAAGGCCTCAGCCTCTACCGCCTGCACGGGTCGAACCTGTCCTCCACTGGCGCTGCGTTTGCCGGCGGCCATGTGGGGCAAACATCTGGCTACCGGGCCTACAGGAGCATATTGGCGGCGGATGTCGTCGACTATGTGCTGGAGAATTCAGCCTGGCTCAGTGATGTCAACGGGCGCAAGTTCGTACCCGCATTCCTGAAGCAGCATGTGCGTCAGTTCAGGGAGCTGGCCGACGATCCGCGACTGATGCGAGACCTGACCCGGGGACGGCCCTGGCAGTGGCTGCGCATGCACATTGCCCAATGGCTGCGTCGGCTGGGTGGGCGCGGTTCCACGCGACCATGACGAGGGTTCCGGGTGCTCACAGTCGCTCGCGCAAAGCCACGTCAGGCACCCTCGACGACGGAGAAGCCCTCGAATAGCGGATGGCCGAGATAGTGGACTTTCGTCGTGCCGACATTCCTGTGGGCCGCGCGGAAATTCTCCGATCTGGTCCAGGCGACAAAATCGTCCTGGCTTGCCCACACGGTGTGCGAGGCAAACAGCGTATAGCCTTCGGTCTCGTTGACCGGGCCGCGCAGCAGGTGGAATTCCCGAAAACCCTTCATCTCGGCAAGGCTGGAATCGCGGTTCTTCCATACGGCTTCGAAATCGGCTTCCGAGCCGTTCTGCACCTTGAAGCGGTTCATGGCGATGTACATGGGATTTCCTTTTTCAATCAATGGATTGCGGACTGTTGATGGTTGAAGGCGGGACATTCAAAACGGCCCGATAGCGCCGGTAAACTCCAGGCTGCTGCCGATTTTGGGCGGAATAGGCGGGAACGGCGCCGCCTTGCGGACGATGCCAAGCACGATCTGGTCGAAGTTTGGCGATCCGGAGCTTTCCAGGATTCGCAGGTCATCAATGCCGCCTTTGCTGCTGATAACGAATGTCACAACGGCATTGTTGCGCGCGGTCAGTTGCAGGGAAGGCGGGACGGCTCGATTGACGCGGCTGAGCTTTCTGATCACATCGCCCCGGTAGCTGTCTTCCGCGGCGCTGCCTGGCTCTTCCTGTTTCTTGCCCTTGCTGGCCGCTTGAGCCAGCAGGTCCTGGCCGTCAGCGGTGCCGCGCTTCTCATCCGCTGCTTTTGAAGGGATCGCCGCCGGCGTTGGCCTGGCGCTGGGGATCGGCGGCTGGTCCGGAACGGCGACAGGCATTTTGATGGTTTCGGCCTGGGCTCTTGGCTGTGCCGGCGTTTCGGCCTCGGCAGCCACGCTTTGGTCATCGGGGCGCGGGGCCGCCGCCACCAGTACGTCCGGCGTGACCGCTTGCTCTTTGACAGCTTCCGGCAAAGGCTGGGGCAGTTGCTTTGCCGCCTCCTTTGTTGGCTCGGGAGCTTGGTTCACGGTTTCCTGCTCGGGCCGCGAAGGTTTTGCCGGCGGCGCTGGTCTGGCAGGCTTTGCCTGATGTGGCCTGGCCGGCCGAGGGCTCGGCACCAGCCTGACGTTCACTGCCGCGGGGTCCTTGTCCAGTGCGCTGCCGGCGACCCTGTCACCTGTCTGATTGCTGCCTTCCGACTGCTCCGCATCCTGGAAATCGAATGTGCCGGCGGGCGAGACCAGAAAGGCCGCCGCTGCCGCGGCATGGAGCAGACCGGAGATGATAATCGCCGTCGCCCACTTGCCGTTGCCGGCTTGCGGTCGCGTCTGGGCAAGCGGCTCGGCCGGCGCTATCGCCAGCTCGCCGCCAGCGTCGGGGAGGGGACTGACTTCCTGCATGTTGCGGGCCGGAAACTGCAGCGGCCCACACAGTGTTGTCAAATCAAGATCGATTGCCCCGCACGGCGGCAGACCGCAGCCGGCCATGGACCATGCCGCGGTGTCTTGTGTGAACGCGGTGTGCAGCCCCACCTTAGACGCCGAAAGCGATGCCGGTCTTGGTGTCGGTCTTCAGCCTGCGCATGCAGGCGTTCGGCTCGACGCCGGTGCCGGCGCATTCCGTCGCGCTGTTGATCAGAACGCGGCTGATCTTGGTGCAATCGGTGCCGGCGAGATCAAAGCGCGTCACCTTGGTCTTGCCTTCCGGCAAATCCTTGAAGTCGAGCACGGTCAGCCGGTCGACGACGCCAGCCTCGTTGAACAGCGCGATCTCGAATGCCGCCTTGGAGAGGCCGGCGCCGAGGTTGTTGTTGACCAGGAATGTCAGCCGGCAACCCTTGTCGGAAGGTTGCGCCGCGTTCAGTTCGAGGGTCAGTGCGGGGACCGGCGCGGACCCTTCAGCCCACGCCGGAACCATCGCCAGCGACATCGCAAACGTCGAGGTCAGCAGACGAAGTGATGCCGTCAAGCTCTTCATGACCATCAGCCTCCAAAACGCATGGTTGCCGCCAGCTTCAACGTTATGCCCGGCTCATAGACCGCAACTGTCGTGCTGCCGTTCAACGGGTTGGCGTATTTGACGTCGAACAGATTATCGGCACGGAAATCGACCTTCAGATCGTCCGTCGCCTGATAGCTGGCGAAGGCGTTGACCAGCGTATAGTCCGTGGCCACGGCATTGCCCTTCGGCTTGCCATTGTATTGCACTTCGCCGCCGACGGTCAGCTTGTCCTCGAGGAAGCGCAGGCCAAGCTGGGCCGTGACCTGAGAGGACGGTATCGTGGCGAGGTCTGCTCGAACGCCCGTGTAGGAAATGGTGTGACCATTGGTTATCGAGGCAGAGAGGCCAGCATATCCCCAACCGGCGTCATAGACGCCTTCCAACTCGAAGCCGTTTATCTTGGCCTTGGCAAAATTCTGATACTGGTAGCAGATCGGGATGTAGCCGGGGTTGTTCATGAGCTGGTCCCAATCGACCGGGCAGGCGCTCGCTGGATTGGTGAAGGAAGCCCCGAAGGAGGTACCCTCTATGTAGTCGTCCACATTGTTGTTGAAGTAGGCCGCCTTGATGCGAAGCGCATCGCCGGGTTCAAGGATGTCATTCTGTTTGTAGTTGACGCCGAATTCCACGGTCTTGCCGGTCTCGGGCTTCAGGTTGGGATTGGGCAGGAACGGGAAGGTGACCCCCGCCGGATGGTTGCCGCTGATCAGTGTCTCGGTCAGCGATGGAGAGCGGTAGCCCTCCGCATAGGTGCCGTAGAACTGCAACCCCGACAGGCTTGGCGTGTCGAAGGGCGTGACGCCGACGGTGATGCGCGGCGAAAGACGGTCACCTGACGTTTCATGGGTGCCGTCCTTGAGGCTGTAGTTGTCGTAGCGCAGCCCGGCAATGACTTCGAGCCATTCCCAGGTGAGCTTGTCCTGAACGTAGGCTCCAGAGACGTTACGCTTTCCCGAAGGTGTGTAGAAACTGTCTCCGCCCGCGGTACCGCCGGTTTTGACGTCATCATTGACCCAATCGCCGCCATAGGTCAGTTCGTGCGCTACGCCGCCAGTCTCGAATCTCGATGTATTCCAGATGTCTATCGCCGCCGTGCCGACATCGAATGTCGATGTCGATCCAACCGGAAGGATTATGGAATCGCCCGTGATGGGATCGAATCGGCTGAGAGGAACAAGGCTGGTCAGGCCGAGATCGGTCTTGTTGTAGGAGGTGTTGATGTGGAGATCGAGCCAGCTCTTGTCTTCGTCGGTGATGTTGTAGCGAGCCGTGAAAGTGTTGGATTTCAGATCTGCATCATTGATCGGCACGCCGCCGCTGATCTCGTTCCAACCGTCGCTTGAGCCGACCCAGCCGAGCTTCAGTTCGCTGTTGTCGGTCGGGCGGATGGTGGTCTTGAGCAGGCCACTCAGCACGTCGAAGCCGGTGCCCTTGACGGTGTCGCCGCCACCATCCTTGTAGTCGTCATAGTTGCGGTAGACGATATTGCCCAGCACATCCCAATTCTCGTTGAGACGATAGGCGCCGGTGGCACTGGTGCTCCAGCCCTTGCCGTTGCTCTCGTAGCGTCCGGTGACGGAGCCGGCCCACGTCTCTTCAGGCTTGAGAAAATCCGAGGCATCCTTCGTGTCGAAGAAGACGACGCCGCCAATGGCGCCCGAACCGTAGGTGTTGGCGACAGGACCACGGATCACATCGACGGATTTGACGAGTTCGGGATCGATATAGAAGGTCGACTGCGTGCCGTGGTCGGACCGCTGGAAATCCTGGCGCGCGCCGTCGACGATGACGGCGACACGGCCAAAATCCTGCAAGCCGCGGATGTTGATGCTGGTGCTGACACGCCTGGCGTCGGCCTGCGCGGCGACACCGGGCACGCCGAGCAGCATCTCGTTCGGCGTCGTCGCCATGCGACGGTCCAGCTGTTCCTGATCGATATGGCTGGCCGAGGCCAGTGATTCGATCGCTGTTTCGCCGGTGCGGCTGAGCACCAGGATCTTGTCGAGCAGCGTCGCACCCGCGGGTACTGCTTTTTCCTGGTCAGCCTTCTTCGATTGATCCGTTTGATCGCCCGCCGGCTGCGTTGCCTGTTGGGCGCGGGCTGCCGGCGCGGACAGGGCGATGACCGCCACGCTTGCCAACAAAGCCGCCATCCCGCTCGCCGCCGACCGGCCACGCCATTCCCAGTTCACCAACCCCATGCCCCAACTCCAAATTCCAGGTTTCATGCTGGCTGGCCCGGGGCTGGCTGGCATTTTTCATCGTGTCCGGCGTGTTAAATGTTGACTCATTTGCTCCGGTATTGCACTGACTAATAAACATGATTATTCAAGTCAAGAAATGAATCGGCAATTACGCAACGCCTAGCCAGATGCCCGGCACAGGAAAGGGATCGACCCAGATGAACACGCACAATCCCAACGATTTTCGTTATCGCGTCCGGCGTTCCGATGATGCCTCCACCCGCTTCGACCGGATCCCGCTGGCGGTGCGAACGCTGTCCAGCAACACGCTGTTCCAGGGCGAGCACGAGATCGGCATCGAGCATCATGGTGCGCTCTACCGGCTGAAGATCACCCGGCAGGGCAAGCTCATTCTCAACAAGTAAAAAGGTATCAGGGGTCAAGACATGGACCAGCGCGTAAAACCCGCCCCGCATGAAATCCGGCGGGCACGGACGGACAATCCGAAAGCGCGCGAGCGTGACCTTGCCGCTCAGCTCGGCATTTCGGAGGCCGAACTGGTGGCCGCACATTGCGGCGACGGCGTCGTGCGCGTCGAGCCGCGCGTCAACGACCTTCTGACCGGCCTCGAGGCCGTCGGCGAGGTGATGGCCCTGACCCGTAATGAAAGCGCGGTCCACGAAAAGATCGGCGTCTATGACAAGGTGGTCACCGGCAACCACAATGCCATGGTGCTTGGCGAGAACATCGACCTGCGCATCTTCCCGAAAGTCTGGGCGCATGGCTTCGCGGTGGAAAAGCGTGACGGCGAAGAGATCCGCCGCAGCCTGCAGTTCTTCGACGAGGCGGGCGAAGCGGTGCATAAGGTGCATCTCCGCCCGGCCTCCAGCCTCTATGCCTACCAGAAGCTGGTCGCCGCGCTGGCATCGTCGAACCAGGAGCCGACGATCGATATTTCGGGACCAATCCCGGATGATGAGAGCGAGGCCGGAGCAATCACCGCCAATCTTGACGACCTGCGCGACCGCTGGAGCCGGCTGACCGATGTGCACCAGTTCTTCGGCATGCTGAAGACATTGAAGCTCAGCCGTCGCCAGGCTGTGCGCATGGTCGGAACGGACTATGCCTGGCTGCTCGACAATGACGCTGTCCGTGCCATGTTCCATCACGCCTCCGAAGGCGAGATGCCGATCATGTGCTTCGTCGGAAACCGCGGCTGCATCCAGATCCATTCCGGACCGGTCAGGTCGATCAAGCCGATGGGGCCGTGGATCAACGTGCTCGACGAGACCTTCCATCTGCACCTGCGCACCGATCACATCCATGAAGTCTGGGCGGTGCGCAAGCCGACCAAGGACGGCCATGTCACCTCGCTCGAGGTCTACGCCGCCGACGGCGAGATGATCATTCAGTTCTTCGGCAAGCGCCATGAAGGCGAAAGCGAGCGCGACGATTGGCGCTTCCTGGCCGAGAACCTGCCGCGCATCCCGAACCCGACGGCAGCCTGAGGAACAAAACGATGTCTTTTCTTTCGAAATCGCCGACCATGCGTGGCGCAATGGTCGGCCTTTCCCTCGTTTTTGCCATGCTGCAGCCGGCTGCCGCCACCGAAGGCGTCTCGATTTTCACGGACACCTCGAAGATCGTCGCCATAGGCGGTTCGATCACCGAGATCGTCTATGCGCTTGGCGAGGAGAAACGACTGGTGGCGCGCGACTCCAGCAGCCGCTATCCGAAGGCGGCGTTCGATCTGCCCGATGTCGGCTATATGCGCGCGCTGTCGCCGGAAGGTGTGCTGTCGGTCAATCCGACCGGCATCCTGGCGTTGCAGGGCAGCGGTCCCAAGGAAGCCGTCGACGTGCTGAAGAAGGCGAGCATCCCCTTCATCGAAGTGCCTGAACATTATAGCCGTGAGGGCATCCTGGAGAAGGTTCGTATCGTCGGCAAGGCGCTGGGCGCCGACGCCAAGGCCGAGGTGCTGGCCAGGGACCTCGATGCCAGGCTCACCGCCGCCGAAAAGCAGACTGCCTCGATCAAGGAGCGCAAGCGCGTCCTGTTCGTGCTGTCGGTCCAGGGCGGCAAGATCCTGGCGGCCGGCAGCGATACCGCTGCCGACGGCATGGTCAAGCTGGCGGGCGGGGTCAATGCCGTCGATGGCTTTTCCGGCTACAAGCAGATGTCAGACGAGGCGATCATCACCGCCAGGCCGGACGTGATCCTGATGATGAGCAATGCCGGACCACCGGTGTCGGACGACGAATTGTTCGGCAATCCGTCTGTTGCCTCGACGCCGGCCGGAACCGCGCGCAAGGTTATCCGCATCGATGGCGGCTATCTGCTCGGCTTCGGGCCGCGCACGGCTGAAGCCATACACGAGCTCGCCGTCTCGCTCTATGGCGCGCAGGTCACGGACTGAGCGGGCGCATCATGGTCGATCAATCGATCGCCGGCCCGGTGAAGGTGATGGCGAATGCATCCGAAGGCGACCGCTCGGGCCGCGCCCGCATCGTCATCCTCTTGTTGTGCCTCGGGCTCGCGGCCGCCGTGCTTTTGTCGCTCACGTCAGGGGCATCGGATGCTTCGGCCGTCAATGTTCTCAGAGACTGGCTGCTTGGAGCCGTCCCGGGTGATGCGGCGCTGAGCGCGCGTGACAACCTGATCGTCTACGACATCCGCTTGCCGCGCATCATCCTCGGCATGCTGGTCGGCGCGGCGCTCGCGGTCTCCGGCGCCGTCATGCAGGGACTGTTCCGCAATCCACTGGCCGACCCCGGCCTGATCGGCGTTTCCGCCGGCTCCAGCCTTGGCGCGGTGGCCGTCATCGTGCTTGGCACGACGGTACTGGCGCCGGTGACAGCCTTGTTCGGCACGCTCGCGCTGCCGCTGGCCGCCTTCTTCGGCGGTCTTGCCACGACACTTGTGCTCTATCAGGTCGCCACGCGACGCGGGCAAACTTCGGTCGCCACCATGCTGCTGGCCGGCATCGCGCTGGCAGCCCTTGCCATGGCGCTGACCGGCATCCTCATCTTCATGGCGGACGATCGCCAGTTGCGCGACCTGACCTTCTGGCAATTGGGATCGCTCGGTGGCGCAACCTGGCAGAAGATCGGTTCCGTCGGGCCGATCATCATACTGGCATTGGCAGCGATGCCGTTCCTGGCGCGCGGGCTGAACGCGCTGGCGTTGGGCGAGGCGACCGCCGGCCATCTCGGCATTCCGGTACAGCGGCTGAAGTATACGGCCATCATCGGTGTCTCGGCAGCGGTCGGGGCGTCAGTCGCCGTCAGCGGCGGTATCGGCTTCGTCGGCATCGTCGTGCCGCATCTGCTGCGCCTGCTGATCGGTCCGGACAATCGTTATCTTTTGCCGGCCTCGGCACTGCTCGGGGCCTCGCTGCTGCTGCTTGCCGATGCCGTCGCACGTACCATCGTGGCGCCGGCGGAACTGCCGATCGGCATTGTCACCGCGGTCGCCGGCGCGCCGTTCTTCCTGTGGATCCTGCTGCGCAAGCGAGGCGTCATTGACCTGTGAAATTCGGGATTTGTGAGGCTGGGATGATCGAGGCAAGAGATGTTTCGGTTGATATCGCCGGCAAACGTATCGTCGGCGGTGTCGATTTCGATGCGCGACCCGGCGAAATCGCGGCGATCGTCGGCCCCAACGGCTCGGGCAAGACGACCTTCCTGAAGGCGTTGTCCGGCGAGCTTGCCCATACAGGGCGCATCGCGCTCAACGGCCGCGACCTTGCGGCGATGAAGCCAGTCGAGATTGCAGTCCATCGCGCGGTCCTGCCGCAGGCGACGACGCTGTCGTTTCCATTCACCGTGCGCGAGGTGGTCAAGCTCGGCCTCGTCGGCGGCCGCTCGGGTGCCTTGCCTGGCGAGGATGCGCGGCTGCCGGAGCGGGCGTTGGCTCGCGTCGACCTCGACGGTTTTGCCGGGCGCTTCTACCAGGAGCTTTCGGGCGGCGAGCAGCAGCGCGTCCAGCTTGCGCGCGTGCTGTGCCAGGTCTGGGCGCCAGTCCTCGATGGCAAGCCGCGCTATCTATTCCTCGACGAGCCTGTTTCCAGCCTCGACATCAAGCACCAGCTGATCATCATGAACATCGCCCGCGACTTCGCCAGAAGGGGTGGCGGCGTGGTCGCCATCCTGCACGACCTCAATCTGACGGCCATGTATGCCGACCGCATCTTTGTCATGCATCGCGGCCGGCTGGCCGCGACCGGCTCGCCGCAAGAGGTGCTGAGCGACGATTTGATCGAGAAAGTGTTCGACTGCCGGCTCAGGGTCGGTGTGTTGCCGGCCGGAAATATGCCGTTCGTGCTGCCGCAATCGTCGGTCGGTTGATATTCAGGTGAGGCTGGCTTCCTGCGCTTCCGGCAGTGACGCCTCAATTGTCGAAGTCGGCGCTGCCCCTCATTGCCCTGCCGGGCATTTCTCCCCGTGGAACGGGGAGAAAGAAGCTCAGGCCGCCGGGGCGCGGCGTTCCAGCATGTCGATGCCAAGCAGGTTACGCACGTTCGGCCGTGCCGCCACCATATCGGCGATCGTGTAGCGGGAAAGCACGGCGAAGAAGGCGTTGAGCGCCTCGCGCAGCGCTGAATTCAACGCGCAGCTGTCGACCAGCGGGCACTCGGCCGCATCGTTCTCGAAGCATTCGGCCATGGCGAAGCTTTCCTCGGTGACGCGCACGACGTCAAAGAGGCTGATCGCCTCGGCGGCACGGCCAAGCCTGACGCCGCCATTGCGGCCGCGCACCGTCTCGACCAGGCCATGCTCGACCAGCGGCTGCAAGATCTTGAACAGGAACAGTTCCGATACCGAATAGGCGGCCGCGATTTCGGGAATGCGGCTCAGCCGATCGTTGTTGGCGGCACAATACATCAGGATGCGCATGGCATAATTGGTCTGGCGTGTAAGCCGCATTTTTTGTCCTCACTAGGCGCCGGCGCGGTGCAACCACGCCAGATTCCAGAACTTTTGCTGGCGCGGCTGTGATCCGGAAGTTTCGGAGTCGCACGCTGGCCTTGGCCCGAATATGGCTTATACCTTGGAATAATTCCAGACTAGCTTCGCATTATAGATGAATATTCTCGTCAACTTTATGTGCGCAACCGGGCGGGACGCGGGGAAAGCTGGTCGTCACGGGCATTTCGGCTGATGAAACCCTAGATAGGCCGGAGATCGACCCCGAGATCGACCAGTGGTCGACCAGAAATCGACGAGGAGCAATTCGTCCATGTCACAATCGGCTTCGTCCCTGGCGCCTGTCCGTTTCGATGCCGATGCGGCCGCCAAGCTCTCGGCGCTGCGGCGGACCAAATTCATCGCCACGGCCGCGCTGGCGGTTTGCGTGCTGGTGTTCGCCTTGGCCAAGTCGTTCCAAAACACCTATCCGTGGCTGGGGTTCGTCGCTGCCTTCGCAGAGGCGGCGACCATTGGCGGCCTGGCAGACTGGTACGCGGTGGTGGCGCTGTTCAGGCGGCCGCTCGGCCTGCCGATCCCGCACACCGCCATCATCCCGGAAAACCAGAACCGGATCGCGGACAATCTCGGCCGTTTCATCGAAGGCAATTTCCTGGCGCCGGAGCCGGTGCGGGAGAAACTGGCCGAGGTCGATTTTGCCGCACTCGTCGCCGACTGGCTGACTGATGCCGAACGCGCCGCTGGCCTGTCGCGCTTCGTGGTTCGGCTGGTGCCGCAGACACTTGCGGCCGTCGAACAATCCGGCCTGCGCGGCTTCGTCACCAGCCGCATGCTCGAACAGATCGAAAAGGTGCCGCTGGCGCCGCTGGCGGCGGAACTCCTGTCGGCGCTGACCGACGATCGTCGCCACCAGAAACTGTTCGACGAATTCATCAAGGTGGTCGGACGCTTCCTCAATGATGAACAGGCGCTGGCGACGATGCGCGAGAAAATCCGCGAGGAATTGCCGTCGCTGTTCAACCTGTTCCGCGCAGACGCCTATCTCCTGAAGAAGATCGTCGCCTCGGCGGGTTCCTTGCTCGACGAGGTGCGGGCCGATCCCGACCATCCGATGCGGGCCGAGTTCGATCGTTTCGCGCAAGGCTTCGTCGAGCGGCTGCGGACGTCCAAGCAATATGCAAAGCGTGCCGAGAAGATGAAGCACGATTTCCTCGCCCGCCCCGAAGTCAGGGCGCTGGCCGGCGACATGTGGGAGAGTCTCAGCCTGTTCATCGAGCAGGACGCCAAGGCGCCGAATTCGGTGATCCGCGCGCATCTCGCCAACATGTTCGTCGAGGTCGGCCGGCATCTTGCCGGCGATGCGCAGATCCGGGCCGACATGAACCAGGGCTTCGTCGTGGCGCTGGCCTCCTTCGTCGAGAGCCAGAAGAGCGGCGTGTCGAAATTCATCGCCGATCAGGTCAAGCGCTGGGACCTTGCCCAACTGACGCGGCTGATCGAGATGAACATTGGCCGAGACCTGCAGTACATCCGCTTCAATGGCATGATCATCGGCGGGCTGGCGGGCATAGTGCTTTATACGATCGAGCTGCTGCTCCCGGTCAATTGATTCCATGTCGATCGCCATGCCTGTGTCCGAATGGACTCGTGACACGCGAGTGCTATTCTCCGGCAAGGGCGCCCGCATCCGCGGCGACAGGGGAGAAGAAGTCATGGCAAAACAACCGGAATCCGATTCCTTCATGGACATGTTCGGCAAATTCGGCCGCGACCTGAAGGTGCCCAATGTCGATGTCGAGGCGATCCTCGCCCATCACCGCAAGAACCTGGAAGCGCTGGAAAAGGCGGCGCGAGCCGGCGCAGCCGGAGCGACCTCGCTGTTGTCGAGGCAACGCGAGATGCTGCAGGACACGTTGCGCGAGGTTGCCGACGTGGCGCAAAGCTATCGGGCGCCGGGCAATCCACAGGAGCTCATGGCCAAGCAGACGGAGTTCGCCAGGAAATCGTTCGAGGCGGCGCTCAAGAATGCCGGCGAAGTGGCTGAATTGGCCCGGAAATCCGGCACCGAATCGATCGACATCCTGCGCGCGCGGATCAAGGAGGCGATGGAGGAAATCCGCGCCGGCTACGAGAAGAAATAGGTCTGCGTGCGCCGTTGTCCGCATCCCCACGCGGGTCGTCGGCACTCCTTATCCCTTGCGCATAGTTGCATCGGCGCCACGCGTCAGGCGGCATGGCACGATTCAGCCGGAATTCGGCGGAACGGATTCACGCAAGGCGAATTGACAGGAGCCGTCCGTTCGTGGTCCGGAGGCACTGCAAGCTATCGGGAAAGCAGGAATGACTGAAGTACGGCCTAAAACGCCGCCGACCTACGAGCAGTTGAGAACGATGTCCGGGCAGGAACTGGGCGTCTCGGAATGGACCACGGTCGACCAGAACCGTATCAACCAGTTCGCCGAATGCACTGGCGACCATCAATGGATCCATGTCGATCCCGAGCGGGCGCGGCGGCAAAGCCCGTTCCGCACGACGATCGCGCATGGCTACCTGACGCTGTCGATCATCGGCGCGCTGGCGCTGGGCATGGGGATCGTGCCCGAGAATACGCAGGCCGCCTTCAACTACGGCTTCGACAAGGTGCGTTTCCTCGCGCCGGTCAAGGTCGGAGCACGCATCAGGCTGCGCACGGTCTTGCTTTCCATGGAAGACAGAGGCCCCGGCCAATACCTGATGAAGGCAGCCAACACCGTCGAGATCGAAGGCGAGGAAAAGCCGGCACTGACGGCGGAAACGCTGGTCATGCTTTACGAGCGCCGCAAACGCGCAGGGGCCTGAGCGCACCCGCCCAAGTCCCTGCGATTTTTCAGTTGGCGGCTCGTCGCCGGTTCTGAAGACGCCTCAATGCACCTAGCGTCGTTGCCGCGAGCACCGTGGCGTAGCCGGCCAGCGGCCATGCGGTGTCGCCTCCCAAGAGGATGACGAACAATGTACCCATAATGCCGACAATCAGGCTCTGGGCACAGAAATATAGCGCCGCCGCGGTTCCCGCGATATTCCCGAATGCTTCAAGCGCGCCGTTGGCGGTGACCGATCCGGCAAGGACGATGCCCACCGCCATCACCCACATCGGCAGGACGAAGCTCGCGAAGGAGGGTGCGGCGAACAACTGGCCGATTGCCAGCATCGATGCGCCGAGAAGCAGCATCGCCATACCGCGCGCCAAGCTGCCCGCAGTGCCCCAGCGCGCGATGTGCGGCCTGGCCAATCGCGTTGTCACGATCATCGCCAGTGCTGCAGTCGCAAAGGCAAGGCTGAACCCGACCTGGGTAAAGCCGGCACGATCGATGAGCACGCGCGGCGCCGTCGAGAAGAACACGAAGAACGTGCCCATGGCCGCGGCGAAACCAAGCGTATAGGTCCAGAAGGCGAAGCTGCGCAGGATCGGACCGAAAGCAGGAACCGGGCCAAAGCTGTTCGAGGGCCGCGTCTCGTGCCAGCGCAGCCAGGCCTGGAACGTGGCGGCCGTGGCCAGGATGCAGAGCGTGACGAAGATCGCTCGCCAGCCGAAACCCTTGCCGATCACTGCGCCGGCGATCGGCCCCAATGCCGGCACGAAAGCCAGCATCGCGCTGAACAGGCCATAGATGATCGTGCCTTCGGGGCGCTCTGCATAGACGTCGCGCACCGTCGCGAAGGTCGCGACCAGAACGGCGGACGCGCCGATCGCCTGCACGATACGCAGCGTGACGAAGGCGGTGGCCAAAGACGTGCCGCCGAGCGCCACGGAAGCGCCCGCGAACAGCAGTCCACCGCCAAGCAGCACCGGGCGCCTGCCGATCCGGTCCGAGATCGGGCCGAACACAAGCTGGCCGAGGCCAAGGGTGATCATATACAGGCTCAGCGTCAGCTGGATGACCGAGGGCGATGTGCCGAGAGCTTCCGGCATCAGCGGAACCACCGGCAGGTAGATGTCCATGGCCAGCGAGGCAAGGATATCGAAAGGTGCCATCAGCAGCAGCGCTGACGGCAAGGAATAGGCCCATATCGTCCTTTTTGGAGACGGGTTTTTTGGAAAAGGCATGATTGAGAATCCGCACAAATGGTGAGATTTGGCGGCGATCTGCCGTTTTATAGATGGGTCTGATTTGACGGGGCAGAAGGCCGCAACAACAAGATGTTGTCGCGGCTTACTTGTCTGCTGACTTGGTGGTTCCCATACCGCTGTCCCGCAATTGCCGTCGCAGGCATTCCCCTGCGCGCCGTTCATTACCAGCAGGGCATTGGCTCGGCAACCTGCGGCAGTTTCCGCTACCGGCAACCACCGAACAGATCAGGTGGTCCTGGGTTCATCGGCGCTGGCAAACCGTAGCGAAAACAGCGCGAGCAGCAGCGCAACCAGCGCCAGGGCCGTCGCCGTCTCAAAGGTGACCTGCATGCCTCGAGCGGCCGATGCCGAATTCAGAACGTCCTGACCATCTCCTTGCCGGGCACCAGCCGACGCAACCGCGAATATGGCGCCCATCAAGGATGCGCCGGTGATGAGGCCGAGATTGCGCGACAGGTTGAGCAGGCCCGACATGACACCGCGTTCGCCGGCGCCGACACCGCTCATGACGGCCGCATTGTTGGAGGTCTGGAACAGGGCGTAGCCAAAGCAGGTGATGGTGATCGGAACGACATAGCTGGCAATGCCGAGTTTCGTCATGGCAAGCGAGAGCAGGAACGTGCCCGCGGCAAGGCTGGTGAGCCCGGCGACCATCATCCTGTTGGCTCCGAAGCGATCGGAAAGCCGCCCAGCCAGCAACGCCGATAGGGTCGAGACCAGCGGCCCGGTCGAAAGCACCACGCCGACCATCGCGGCATCGAGCCCCAGCCCTCGCGACAGATAGAACGGGGCAACCACCAGGGTTGCCATCATCACCGTGGCGACGATGAGGCTCATGGCCAGACTGGCGCTGAGCCGCAGATCCCGGAAGCTGGCAAGCTGGACCAGGGGGTTCTTTACGCGCCTCTGCGCGATGACGAACAGACCGACGCCGGCAGCGGTAGCGATCAGCAGGCCGATGTTGAGCGGACCGAAATTGCCTCGACCAAGCGTCATGGCCAGTGCGTAGGCGGCCAGCGTCAGGGCCAGCAGGACAGTGCCCATCGCATCGAACTTGCCTTTATTTGCCTGCGCGTTCTTGTTGTTCGCAGGCAAGGCACGCCAGGCGAGGGCGAAGGTCAAGAGACCCAGCGGCACATTGACAAGAAAGATCGCGCGCCAGCCGAGGCCGGCGATCAGCAGGCCGCCGAGCGAGGGACCGAGCGTGGTGCCGATCGCCGACATGGCACCGAGCAGGCCCATGGCGCTGCCGGTCCGCTCCTTGCTCACGGTCTCGGCGACAAAGGCCAGCGTCAGCGCCATCATCAATGCGGCGCCAAGCCCCTGCATGGCGCGCGCGGCAACCAGCAGCCAGAGCGTCGGGGCCAGGCCGCAGAGCACCGATGCCGATGTGAACAGCGCGATGCCGCCAAGCAGCAATGGCCGACGCCCGAACATGTCGGCCAGCCGCCCGGCGCTGACGATCAGCGTGGTGATGGCGAGGAGGTAGGCCAGAACCACCCATTGCACGGCCTGGAACGACGCGTCGAACGTCTGCATCAGCGAGGGCAACCCGACACTGGCAATGCTGGTTCCGAGCGAGGACAGCAGCGTGGCGAGCGACAGGCTTGCCAGAGCCCAGCCGGCCGATTGTTTCTCTTGCGGGGCTGATATCAGCCCATCTCGACTTTGTGCGGCGACTGCCAAGGCGATCTCCTTTCCATTCGCTCCGGAACCGGAGCCATCGGAGATCTAGTCTTGTGGTTGATATGGCGGAAGGCGCAGCATTTGCATCATATTCATGCGTCAGACGCCACATCATGTTATGATCCGGAGATGACGGATCTCAATTTGCTGTTTGCTCTCGACGTGCTGCTGGCGGAAGGCAGCGTGGCCCGCGCCGCGCGCCGTTTGCGGCTCAGCCCCTCGGCGATGAGCCGGACGCTGGCGCGGCTGCGCGAGGCAACGGGCGATCCTCTGCTGGTGCGGGCCGGGCGCGGCCTGGTGGCGACGCCGCGCGCGGAGGAACTGCGGCGGCAGGTCGGCCCCGTTGTCCAGGACGCGGAGATGCTGCTGCGCCCTGCCGAGCTGCTTGATGTCTCAGTTATGGACAAGGTCTTTACGCTGCGCACCAATGAAGGCTTTGTCGAGGAGTTCGGGCCTCGCCTTGTCGCCCGCATCGAGGCCGATGCGCCAGGAGTACGGCTGCGTTTCGCGCCGAAATCCGACAAGGATGTGATGTCGCTGCGTGACGCGGCGATCGACCTGGAAATCGGCGTTGCCGGGGAAACCGGGCCCGAAGTGCGCATCCAGGCCTTGTTTCGCGACCGCTTCATTGGTGCTGTTAGGGCAGGCCACCCCTTGAGCGAAGGCACGGTGACGCCCGAGCGTTATGCGGCGGGCCGGCACATCAGTGTTTCGCGGCGTGGCCGCGAGAAAGGACCGATCGACGAAGCCCTGAGCGCGCTTGGCCTGCAGCGGACCGTCGTGTGCATGGTTTCGGGTTTTTCGGCAGCACTCGCCATGGCGCGCGCCTCGGACCTGATCGCCAGCGTGCCCGAGCGGCACACGGCCGGCGCGCGCGCCGGCATGCACAGTTTTCCACTGCCTGTCACGACGGTGGAGGTCACCATTTCGATGCTCTGGCATCCGCGCCTCGATGCCGATCCGGCGCAACGGTGGTTGCGCGACTGCGTGCGGGAGGTCTGTGCGGGGCGCTGATTGCAGGCGGCGCGCGATCACCGCTTCATCGCGGTTTCCAGCACCTTGAAGATCCGCTCGTCGTCGCACTGGGCGACGTTGAAGCGCAGGAAACGGCTGGCCGTCTGGGACAGGCTGAACGCATTGCCGGGTGCCAGCACGACGTTATCGGCAAGCGCCCGGCGTGCGACTTCGGCCGCGTCAACGCCATCGGGCAGGCCGCACCACAGGAACAGACCGGCCGGCTGGTCGATCCAGGGCGAGATGCCAATCGCCTTCAGGCGAGTGCCGGTCTCGACCATCGCGCGCGCGAGCTTGGCGCGCAGCAGATCCATATGCTTGCGGTAGCTGCCGTCCTTGAGCAGCGTCAGCACCAGTTCGGCCGCAAGGCGCCCGCCGCCGAAGGTGGTGGCGATCTTGAGGTCGGTCAGGCCCTCGATCCAGTCGCGCGGCGCGGCGATGAAACCGCAGCGGACCGAGGCCGACAGCGTCTTGGAGAAACTGCCGATCTGGACGACGCGGTTCAGCCCATCGAAGGCCGCCAGCCTGGGGGCAGGGGCATGTTCGAAATCGGCGAAGATATCGTCCTCGACGATGGTCAGGTCCGACTGGTCGGCGAGCTTCAGCAGACGATGCGCGGTGACCGGCGACAGGATCGCGCCGGTCGGGTTGTGGATGGCGGAGTTGGTGATGTAGAGGCGCGGCCGGTGTTCGGCGAGCGCCTGCGCGAACAGCTCGATGTCAGGCCCCGACTGCGTGTAGGGAACGCTGACGACCCTGGCGCGGTGGGCGCGCAGCAAAGCGTGGAAATTGAAATAGCAGGGATCGTCGACCAGCACTGTGTCGCCGGGCTCGATCAGGAACCGGCACAGAAGATCGATGGCCTGCGTGCCCGATTCCGTCAGCATGATCTGTTCAGGCGAGGCTTCGATGCCATGCCCGGCCATGCGCCGCGCCAGCAATTGCCGCAGCGGCGGCAGGCCGAGCGGCGTGCCATAGTCGGCAAGCGCGGCATCATCGGCACGCGCCGCCGTGCGTAGCGCTCGGCGCAGTCCGGCCTGGGGCATCCACGAGGCCGGCAGCCAGCCGCAGCCGGGTTTCAGCACCTCGTCGCCGGCGTCCAGCGACTGGCGCGAAACCCAGAGCGGATCGACGGCGCGGTCGAGCCGGGGACCGATCTCGGCCAGGGACAGCGGCGCCAGCGAGCCGGCGGCATAGAAGCCTGAACCCGGCCGGGAGCGGATCGTGCCTTCGGCGGCGAGCCTCTCATAGGCTTCGACCACGGTGGACTTTGACACTTGCATGGATTGCGCGAAGGCGCGGATCGACGGCAGCCGGGCTCCCGGTGTCAGGCTGCGCGCGGCGATCCGCTGGCGGATGGCCGCCATGACGCTTTCGACCAGAGTGGGGCCGGCCACGGCTCGCGCGCCGTCGGTTTCCAAAGCCAGGTCGTTCATCCGTACTGCTCGTCATGCCATTACAGTTTCGCTGAATTGTACCCCATTGTCTCTGGCTGCGCCATGGCATCTGCCCGATAGAGGGCGAAAGACATGGAGCCTGGAATGGACAAGATCGCGAGCGGCTGGCTGAACGGATTTATCGGCGTGCTGATCTTCTCAGGCTCGCTGCCGGCGACGCGCGTGGCTGTGATGGACTTCGATCCGACATTCGTGACGTCAGCCCGCGCCGCGATTGCCGGACTGCTTGGCCTGGCAATGCTGCTCTTGTTCCGGCAGAAACGCCCGGAGCGGGGCGATCTGCTGTCGCTGGCGATCGTCGCACTTGGCGTGGTGGTCGGCTTTCCCTTGCTGACCGCGCTGGCGCTGAAGCACGTCACCTCCGCCCACTCGATCATCTTCGTCGGCCTGCTGCCGCTGGCAACCGCGATCTTCGGGGTGCTGCGCGGCGGCGAGCGTCCACGACCGGCGTTCTGGCTGTTTTCGTGCATCGGCAGCGCGCTCGTCGCCGGCTTTGCCCTGTCGCAAGGCGGGACCGCGTCACCGCTCGGCGACGGCCTGATGCTGGGCGCCATCGTCGTGTGCGGGTTGGGCTACGCCGAGGGCGCCGCGCTGTCGCGCAGGCTCGGCGGCTGGCAGGTGATCTGCTGGGCGCTGACGCTGTCGCTGCCGATCATGTTGGTGCTGACTTTCGCGACGCTACCGCCATCCTTTGCCGCCGTCGGCTCCCACGCCTGGATCGGCCTAGCCTATGTCTCGCTATTCAGCATGCTGATCGGCTTCGTCTTCTGGTATCGCGGCCTGGCGCAAGGCGGCATTGCCGCGGTCGGACAACTGCAATTGCTGCAGCCCTTCTTCGGCCTGGCACTCGCGGCGAGCCTGCTCCACGAGCAGGTCAGCCCGCTGATGATGGTCGTCACGCTGGGCGTGGTGGCGTGCGTGTTCGGGGCAAAGAAGTTCGCGCGGTAGCTCGGGAGGCGACGCCCGCCTCTAGAACTTCGTCACCACGCCGATACCAATGCCCTCAAAACCCCCCATCGCCATCAGGGCCGCGGGCGCCTCGTCGAGGCTGATCTTCTTGCCGACCAGCAGTTCGGGCCTGAGCTTGCCGGTACGAATCATCTCCATCATTGCCTGGTAGCGGTAAGCCTGCATGCCGTGACTACCGAGGATCTCCAACTCGAAAGCGATGATCTTGCTCATGGGCACCGCAGCCTTGGCATGGTCGCCGAGCATCAGGCCGACCTGCACATGGCGGCCGCGCCGGCGCAGGTTCGAGATGGAGTTGAACGAGGTGGTCGGATGGCCGAGCGCGTCCATCGACATGTGAACGCCGCCATTGGTAAGCTGCTTGACGGCCTTCACCACATTGGGGGTGGACGAGGCGTTAATGGTCGCCACCGCGCCGATCTTGCGGGCAAACTCCAGTTTCTCGTCGGTGAGATCAATGGCAATGACATTGGCGCCCATGGCGCTGGCGATCATGATCGCCGAAAGCCCGACGCCGCCGCAGCCATGCACGGCAACCCATTCGCCGGGCTTGACCCGTCCCTGGTCCACGATCGCCCGGAACGACGTGACGAAGCGGCAGCCCAGGCTGGCGGCGGTGGCGAATTCCATCTCTTCCGGCAGGCGTACGAGATTGGTGTCGGCGAAGTCGATGGCGACATATTCGGCGAAAGAGCCCCAGGCGGTGAAACCGGGCTGGAACTGATGCTCGCAGACCTGATGGTTGCCGGACGTGCATTCGAAGCAGTGGCCGCAGCCGCCGACAAAAGGCACCGTGACCCGGTCGCCCGCCTTCCAGTGCGTCACGCGCTTGCCAGCCGCCACAACGACGCCCGCCAATTCATGGCCCGGTACATGCGGCAGCCGGATGTCATCGTCGTGGCCCATCCAGCCATGCCAGTCGCTGCGGCAGAGCCCCGTTGCCTCGACCTTGATGACGACGCCATCGGCTGCCGGCTTCGGATCAGGGACGGTCTGGATCGTCGGCGCTTCGCCGAATTTCTCGAAGACGACGGCTTTCATCGGTCACTCCACCCTGCGTACTGTCTGGGGAAACGATAGCCGATTCCCTGTCCGGTCAAGCGGAAATCGATTCCGCCAGGCTGGCCAGTCCGCCGCGCCAAGAGCGGTCAGTTGTTTTCCCGGTCTCGGAAATCGGCAAGTCGGGTGTCGCCGGGAACAAGCAGCCGACCATCCTCCGCATGCACTTCAAGGCGCTTGATCGGCCTGCCGCTCTGCGTATCGACCATGAAAGTGTAGGGCTCGCCCGGTCCGGAGAAATAGGCCTCGCCCCATTGCCGCAAGGCGACCAGGACATAGAACAGGCCGCGCCCCTTTTGCGTCAGCACATATTCATGGTGCGCGCTGCCGTCGGGCGCGGGAACCGTTTCCAGTATGCCATGCGCGACCAGATTGCGCAGCCGCGCCGACAGGATGTTCTTGGCGACGCCGAGGCTCTTCTGGAACTCGCCGAAGCGCCGCAAACCGTCAAAGGCGTCGCGCACGATGAGCAGCGACCACCAGTCGCCGATCGCGTCCAGCGGCCGTGCGATCAGACAATCCGCTTCGTGGTGGCTCGTTCGTTTCACCATGGCAATCGTTGGTCCAGATCAATCATGTCGGTTGCAAGATAAAACTGATTTGGCTATCCAGCAAGTGGTTTCAAGTTGAAACCGATTGTGGAGAGCGACATGAATCTGCAGGTGGTGAACAGCGCAACGTCAAGCGCGGAGCGGTCCGGTGGGCCACCGCAGGTCGTGCCGGCGTCACCACCGGGATTGTCGGGAATGACGGCGCTGGTCTTCGCCATTGCCTGTGGCCTGAGCGTCGCCAACGTCTATTTCGCCCATCCGCTGCTCGACGCCATCGCGCATGATTTTGCCATCGCGCCGGCCTCGGTCGGCATCGTGGTGACGGTCACGCAGATCGGTTATGCGCTCGGCCTGTTCTTCATCGTGCCGCTGGGCGACCTGTTCGACCGCCGCAAGCTGATCGCCGGCCAGGCGGTGCTTTCCGCCGTGGCGCTGAGTGCGGTCGGGCTCGCGCCGAGCGCGGCGATGCTGCTGGCAAGCCTTGCTGTTGTCGGACTGCTTGCCGTGGTGGTGCAGGTGCTGGTGGCTTACGCGGCCGATCTCGCGGTGCCGTCCGAGCGGGGGCGGGCGGTCGGCACCGTCACCAGTGGTGTCATCCTTGGCATCCTGCTTGCCCGCTTCGTCGCTGGCGTCGTCGCCGACCTCGCCGGCTGGCGCTGGGTCTATCTGGTCTCGGCGACGCTGACGCTGATCATGGCGGTGGTTCTCTTCCTCATCCTGCCGCGCCGCGAGGCGGAGCGGCCACGCACATCCTATCCGCGCCTGCTAACTTCGGTCGTGCTGCTGTTCGTGCAGGAGCCGCTGCTGCGCGTGCGCGCGGTGCTGGCCATGCTGATCTTCGCCAGCTTCAACGTGCTGTGGGCGCCGCTGGTGCTGCCGCTGAGTGCCGCGCCATTTTCACTCTCACACACTGAGATCGGGCTGTTCGGGCTTGCCGGTGTCGCCGGCGCACTGGGCGCGCGCTGGACGGGCGGCCTCGTTGATCGCGGGCGCGGGCAGCTGGTCACCGGCCTTAGCCTGCTTCTGATGACGGCTGCCTGGCTGCCGATCGCCTTCATGGGTCTATCGCTGTGGCTGCTTGTCGCCGGCATCGTCATGCTGGACCTGGCGATCCAAGCCGTCCACGTCACCAATCAGAGCCTGATTTTTTCGCGCCGCCCGGATGCCCGCAGCCGGCTGGTTGGCGGCTACATGATCTTCTATTCGCTCGGCAGTGCGCTCGGCTCGATTGCCTCGACCATGGTCTATGGCGCCATGGGCTGGAGCGGCGTTTGCCTGCTTGGGGCGAGCATCGGCCTGTTGGCTTTGGCGTCCTGGGCGCTCACGCTGCGCGTGGGTCGGTAGAGGCCCTATTCGGCATCGATCTGGTTCCGCGGCGCGGCTTTCTGGAAGGCTGGCAGTGCCATGCAGGCGGCGTGGATGCGGGCGGTCGTCGGGTAAGGTGCCATGTCGACGCCGAAGCGGGCATTGTTGGTGACCTGCGCCGCCAGGCAGATATCGGCCAGCCCCGGCGCCTCGCCATGGCAGAAAGTTCCAGTGTCGGGGGACGAAGCCAGAATCTTTTCAAGCGGCTGGAAGCCTTCGTTCACCCAGTGGCGGAACCAGTTGGTGATGTCCTGGTCGCCGGCGCCGAACAAAGTGCGCAGCGAGGTCAGCACGCGCAGATTGTTCACCGGGTGGATATCGCAGGCGATCATCTGCGCCACCATTCTCACGCGAGCCCGGCCAAGTGCGTCTTTCGGCAGCAGCGGCGGCGCGGGCTGGATCTCGTCGAGATATTCGATGATCGCCAGCGACTGCGTCAAAAGCGTGCCGTCGTCGAGCACCAAGGCCGGCACCAGCCCCTGCGGGTTGATCGCGAGATAGGACGGTTCCAGATGCTCGCCATGGCGCAGATGATGCGGGACGTAGTCATAGCTCAGCCCCTTCATCTCCAGCGCGATCCGCACCCGGTAGGAGGTGGAGGAGCGATAGTAATTGTGCAGGACGATGTGGCTCATGGCTTTGTCGTTCAAGATTGCGGCTGGCCGATCGTCACTTCGATCGTGCCGATGCCGTCGACGCCGCCGGTCATTGTCTCGCCCGGCTTGACCGCGCCGACGCCGGCGGGCGTGCCGGTGAAGATCAGGTCGCCCGGTTGCAGTTCGACTGCTTCGCTGCAGATCGAGACGATGTCGGCGATTGGCCAGATCAATTCGGTGAGGTCGGCATCCTGTTTCACCGCGCCGTTGACGGCGAGCCAGATACGCCCCTTCGTCGGGTGCCCGGATTTCTGCGCGGGAACCAGCGGGCCGCAAGGGGCTGAACGGTCGAAGGCCTTCGACCAGTCCCAGGGCCGCGCCGCCTTCTTGGCCTCATCCTGGAGATCGCGGCGGGTGAGGTCGATGCCGACGCCATAACCCCAGACATGATCCAGCGCCCGATCACGCGCGATGCGGAAGCCCGGTTTGCCGATCGCGGCCACCAGTTCGATTTCGTGGTGCAGATTGGCCGTCAGCGGCGGGTAGGGGATATCAGTGCCGGAATCGACCACGGCGTCGGCGGGCTTGGTGAAGAAGAAGGGCGGATCACGTTCATCGTTGCCGAACTCGCGCGCGTGCGCGGCATAGTTGCGGCCAACGCAGAAAATGCGCCGCACGGCAAAGCGCTCGGCCGAGCCGCTGACGGCGACGGAAGGTGTTGGCGGCACGGGAAGGACAAAGGCGGTCATGCTGGTCTCTGCGTTTGGATATCGGGATGATGGCGGTACCTTCGACCGATTTCGGGGGGCGGGCAAGGCGTCGCTTTTCATAAAGCAAGGCCTTTGCCTGGGCTGCATGAGGAATTGAGGGTTTCCATTGCTTCTGCAGCGGTGCATCCTGGCAATTGGCGATAGACTATTTGCCAATAATCCGGCCATGGTCGCGGGACTATGGTGTGGCCGGTAAACCGGAACGAGCCACATGACAGCACCCAACGATCGCGCCCGGTTCCTGATCATCGACGACCATCCGCTGTTTCGCGAGGCGCTGCACAGCGCCGTCCAGATGGCCTATCCGGAAGTCGATACGGTGGAAGCGCGCTCGATCACCGAGGCGGTGGAATTGCTGGCGGGCGCCAAGCCTTTCGACCTTGCGCTTCTCGATCTCTCAATGCCCGACGTGCACGGTTTCGAGGGCCTGCTGCAGCTCAGGACCCGCTATCCGCGCCTGCCGGTGGTGATCGTGTCGGGATATGAGGAGCCAAGGATCATTTCCGAGGCACTGTCTTATGGTGCCGCCGGCTTCATCCCGAAATCGGCCCGCAAGAGCGATCTGGCCGCTGCCATCCGCTCGGTTATGGACGGTGCGATCTATGTGCCGGAAACCTATGAGGGCCAGCCGGCGGACGCCGACAGCATCGACCGTGCCGACATGGTCCAGCGCCTCTCCAAGCTGACGCCGCAGCAACTGCGCGTGCTGCAGATGCTGCGCCAGGGCCTGCTCAACAAGCAGATCGCCTATGAGCTGCAGGTCGGCGAGACCACGGTCAAGGCGCATGTCTCGGAGATCCTGCGCAAGCTCAACGTGTATAGCCGTACGCAAGCGGTGATCGAGGTTTCGAAACTCGACAATGCGGAGCTTTTCAGGGATCAGGCGGGTTTTTGAATCTTTCACCTGCCTATCGAGGCGAGGGTATGGGCTAAGCCAACAAATGCGCCAGAAGCGCGCGCAACTGCGCCGGCTTCAGCGGCTTGCGCATCAATTCGATGCCGCCGGCCCGCGCCGCCTTGGCGACGGCTTCGGAACTGTCGGCGGTGACGATCAGCGCCGGCACGGCGCGGCCGAGATAGTCGCGGACTTCCGATATGGTTGCGGTGCCGAGATCGCCGCCATCGAGATGCTGGTCGGCAATGACGATGTCGGGCACCCAGTCGGTGTCGCCGAGCAGGTCCAGCGCATCGTCGGTCGAGGTCGCGGCCCGCACCAGGCATTGCCAGCGCTCGAGCAGGAAGGTCATGGCCTCCAGCACCTCGATGTCGTTCTCGACCAGCAGCACCTTGGTGCCGAACAGGCCGTAGCCGCGCGACCGCTCAAGGCCGGTGGCGCTGGCGATGGCGTCGGCGGGCGCCCCGATGCCGACCGGGACATCGATGTGGAAGATCGTGCCGCGCCCGACCTTCGACGAGAAAGTCACGGGGTGGCCGAGCGCGCCGGCCATGCGGCGCACGATGGCAAGTCCGAGCCCAAGGCCGCCGCCGTCGAGTTCGGCACTGGTCGGCGAAGTGCCGCGATGGAACTCCTCGAAAACCGCCTCACGCTGGTCCTCGGGAATGCCGCAGCCGGTATCGGCGACATCGATGCGGATCGTGTCGCCGCGATGCCTGGTGCCGACAAGGACGCCACCCGAGCGGGTGTAGCCCAGTGCGTTGGAAAGAATGTTCTGCAGGATGCGGCGCAGCAGCGTCCGGTCGGAGCGGACCACGGCGTTGACCGGCCGGAATTTCAGCGACAAACCCTTCATTTCCGCGACCGGCTGGAAATCCGAGCGCAGCGACGAGAACAGCGCCTCGAGGCTGACGTCGCCAATGTCGGGCTGCACCACGCCGGCGTCGAGCTTGGAAATGTCGAGCAGCGTGCGCAGCAGGTCCTCCATCGTTTCCAGCGAGCGCTCTACCTGCCGCACCAGCTTCCTGCCCTCGTCGCTGGTCTGCACCTCGGCGAGCGCCGAGACGGAGAGATGGGCCGCGTTCAGCGGCTGCAGCACGTCATGGCTGGCGGCGGCGAGGAACCTTGTCTTGGACAGGTTCGCCAGTTCGGCATTTTCCTTGGCGGCGATGAGATCGATGTTGGATTGCTCGAGCCGCCGCAAGGTCGAGTGCAGCTCCTCCGTGCGCGTGCGCACGCGGTTTTCGAGCGAGATCGCGGTCTGGAACAGCGAGAAGGCATTGCCTTGCTGGTCCATCGACCGCTCGACGCGGCTGACCAGGGCGGCGTTGATCTTCTTCAGTTTTTCGAGGTCGTTTATGTCCCTGAGCGGCATCTTATTCCGCCGCTTGCCGTTCGCCGAAAGCGATGCCGGTGAAAGTCTGGTTGAGGTGCATCGACCGGTACTGCTCGCCATAGGTGCCGAAGCCGACGACGTTGTTGACCCGGTAGAGTTCCGAAATGTCACGAAAGACCTGCCGGTTGCGTGCATCGAGCCGGCGCAGCACGCAGTCGAAGCCGAGGATCATGTCGATGCCGCCAAGCCTCTCTTCGACCTCGCGCAGGGCGGCGCGTGTCGATTCCACCATATCCTTGGGCTGGGCGATCGACAGCACGACGCCGTCGTCGATGGCGCAGAAGAACGACAGCGAACCATCCGGGTGCATCTTCTGGATGGAACGGCAATAATATTCACCGCCCACCTTCACCACCACCGGATGCGAGGCGAAACTCAGCGGCGTCAACGTTTGCGCTACGATCCCGACGGAAGCGGCATATTCCTCCGCCGCATTGGTGGCGTTGAATTCGCGCACGATGCGGTGATCGGCATCGGACGCCGTCACCACCAGCTTTTCGTCGGTCGGAACGAAATTGTCGGTCTTGAAGACGTGGAACGGAATCTCCGTGGCGATCAGCATGATGATGGCGCTGTCCGAGGTGACCCTGCCGTTCGAGATCAGGCGTGTCGTCTCGAATTTCAAATCGTCGCCTGCCGAGCCGCCGAGCAGCGGTATGTCGTCAAGTCCCCAGTGGATGGCGGAGCTTACCGCTTCCTCGGCATAGGATAGCCCGTCGATGAAGCAGAGCGCGAAGGTGTTCCTGGTCTGCTCACCGCCGAGCCGGCCGCGCAGCGTGCGCCGCAAGGCCTCGACCTCGCCGGTGATTTTGTCCATGCCCGATGTGGACAGGTTGTCGACCATGGTGCTGACCGCGGTGAACGACGCCGACGGCAGCAGCATTGCCAGCATATGGCCTTCCTCGAGCCCCTGCGGCGTGATCTCGCCGGCGGTGGAGCAGCCTGCATGATGGAGCCCCGGCGCGTGGGCCGAGAGTGCCCGCGACAGGGCGCCGGCCTCGACGAGGCTCTGGGAAAAGAACAGCAGCGCAAAGCCGGCGTTTATTGCGGCAGCCTCGGCGGCCACCGCGCGCGCGAAAACATCCGGGTTGGGCTCGTCCGTGGTCAGCGCCGACAAGCCGCATGCGTAGCGCGTCCGTGAACAGGTCAGCGGCGTTCTCCCGCACTTCCTCCGACGCTGTTTTTATGCGCGGCTATTTTACAAGCTTCTGGCGCGCGGGCGTCGAAGATATTGTTGCTTCCAATCGGCGTTTTGGCAATGGGGGCGAGGAGAGTGCGCCTTTGGCCTTGGCCATGACCCGAAAGTACAATGATCCGCCTTTTCCGTCGCGCTGTTTTTTGTGCGTTGTGCGGTGTACGAATAACGCATGGCCGAAGCGCCAGCGGCGTGTCGGCAGGTGATGACCAAGGTTGATACCCAGGGAGGGACCATGTCGGACGTTTCTTTGATGGTGAACGGGAGGCGAGTCAGCGGCGTTGCCGAGGATCGAACGCTTCTGGTCCATTTCCTGCGCGAGAATCTCGGCCTTACAGGCACTCATGTCGGGTGCGATACCTCGCAATGCGGGGCCTGCGTCGTCCATGTCGACGGCAAGGCGGTCAAGTCCTGCACCATGCTTGCGGTCCAGGCGTCCGGCTCGAGCGTTGTGACGATCGAGGGTCTCGCCAACGGCGCCGACCTGCATCCAGTGCAGGCAGCCTTCAAGGAACATCACGGGCTGCAGTGCGGTTTCTGCACGCCAGGCATGATCATGACGGCGACCGACATGATCAACCGCCACCCCGAAGGCCTCGACGAGGCGACGGTGCGGGCCGAACTGGAAGGCAACATCTGCCGGTGCACCGGCTACCACAACATCGTCAAGGCGATTCTCGCCGCATCGAAGACGATGTCGAAGGGAGCCAAGGGCAAGGCGAGGCAGGCTGCGTGAAGAGTGAGCAGTAGAGTAGTGAGTAGTCGGTTGCCGGTCTGAACCGGCGGCGATCTTCACTATTCACGTACTCGCTACCTCATACTCACCATTTCGGGAGGAATTTCTTATGGGCATTGAAGGTGTTGGCGCTCGGGTCGCGCGCAAGGAAGACAAAAGATTCATCACCGGCGCCGGCCGCTATGTCGACGACATGGTGGTTCCCGGCATGAAGCATGCGGCCTTCGTGCGCAGCCCGCACGCGCATGCGCAGATCAAGAAGATCGACGTCAAGAAGGCACAAGCCATGCCCGGCGTCATCGGGGTGCTGACCGGTAAGGAGCTCAAGGCCGATGGCATCGGCAACCTGATCTGCGGCTGGATGATCCATTCCAAGGACGGTTCGCCGATGAAGATGGGCGCATGGTCGCCGCTGGCCTTCGACAAGGTTCGCTATGTCGGCGACGCGGTCGTCATCGTCGTCGCCGAGACCAAGGGCCAGGCACGCGATGCGGCCGAAGCGGTCGAGATCACCTACAAGGAACTGAAGGCGGTTGTCGACGCCTCGAAGGCGATGGACAAGGGCGCGCCGCAGATCCACCCGGAAGCCGACAACAACCTGATCTTCGACTGGGACATCGGCAACGCCGACGAGACGGCGGCTGCCTTCAAGAAGGCATCCCATGTCGTCAAGATGGACATCATCAACAACCGGCTTGTTCCCAACGCCATGGAGCCGCGGGCGGCTCTTGGCCACTACGACAAGGCCGAGGATCACTACACCTGCTGGACCACGTCGCAGAACCCGCACGTCGCGCGGCTGGTGATGAGCGCCTTCTACAATGTCGCGCCGGAGAACAAGCTGCGTGTCATAGCTCCGGATGTCGGCGGCGGCTTTGGCTCCAAGATCTACATCTATCCCGAGGAGATCGTCTGCCTGTGGGCGTCGAAGAAGACCGGTGTGCCGGTCAAATGGGTAGCCGACCGCACGGAGAGCTTCCTCACCGACGCGCATGGCCGCGACCATCACACCCATGCCGAAATGGCCTTTGATGCGAACCACAAGATACTTGGCCTGAAGGTCGAGACCAAGGCCAATCTCGGCGCCTACATGTCGCTGTTCTCATCGGCGACGCCGACCTATCTCTACGCCACGCTGTTGTCGGGCCAGTACAACATTCCGGCGATCCACGCCAATGTGAAGGCGATCTACACCAACACCGCGCCAGTCGACGCCTATCGCGGTGCGGGGCGTCCGGAAGCGACCTTCGTCATGGAGCGCATGATGGAAACCGCCGCTCGCCAGTTCGGCGTGTCGCCGGCAGAGTTGCGGCGCAAGAATTTCGTCACCTCGTTCCCACACCAGACGCCGGTCATCATGTGCTATGACGCCGGCGACTATGCGGCTTCGCTCGATGCGGCCATGAAGGCTTCGGATTATGCCGGCTTTGCCAAGCGCAAGGCTGCTGCCGCCAAGAAGGGGCTGCTACGCGGCATCGGTATGAGTTGCTACATCGAGGCCTGCGGCATCGCGCCGTCGGCGGCGGTAGGCAGCCTTGGCGCCGGCGTCGGTCTTTGGGAATCAGCGGAGGTGCGGGTCAACGCTGTCGGCACGATCGAGGTGCTGACCGGCTCGCACAGCCATGGCCAGGGCCACGAAACGACGTTCGCGCAACTGGTCAACGAGCGTTTTGGAGTGCCGATCGATTCGGTTTCGATCGTCCACGGCGACACCGACAAGGTGCAGATGGGCATGGGCACCTACGGTTCGCGCTCGGGGGCGGTCGGCATGTCGGCCATCGTCAAGGCGCTCGACAAGGTTGAAGCCAAGGCCAAGAAGATCGCGGCTCATCTGCTCGAAGCCGACGAGGGCGATATCGTCATCGAGAATGGTGCGCTGAAGGTCGCCGGCACGGACAAGAACGTGCCATGGTTCCAGATGGCGCTCGCCGCCTACACCGCTCACAATCTGCCGGGCGGCATGGAGCCCGGGCTGAAGGAGACGGCGTTCTACGATCCGTCGAATTTCACCTTCCCGGCGGGCTGCTACATCTGCGAGGTCGAGGTCGATCCGGAAACCGGCCTGACCGAGATTGTTCAATTCGTCGCCGCCGATGATTTCGGCAACATCATCAATCCGATGATCGTCGAAGGCCAGGTGCATGGCGGACTGGCGCAAGGCATCGGCCAGGCACTGCTGGAAGGCGCCCACTATGACGCCAGCGGACAGCTGCTGACGGCGAGCTACATGGATTACACCATGCCGCGCGCCGGCGATCTGCCCTCGTTCACGGTCTCGACCTCGAACACCCCATGCCCGGGCAACCCGCTTGGGATCAAGGGCTGCGGCGAGGCTGGCGCCATCGGCTCGCCGCCGGCGGTGATCAACGCCATCACCGATGCCATCGGCATCGCCGATATAGCCATGCCGGCTTCGCCGTCCACCGTGTGGGCCGCGATCCGCGCCGCGACGAAGCACTGAGGAGGAACAACCATGTACTCGGTCAACTATCACCGTGCCGCCTCGGTCACTGAAGCCGCCAAGCTTGTGAAGAGCGGCGATGCCAAGCTTTTGTCGGGGGGCATGACCTTGATCCCCGCCATGAAGACGCGGCTGGCGGCTCCTTCAGATCTCGTCGACCTCTCGCGCATCAAGGAACTGCATGGCGTCAAGGTATCGGGCAAGACGGTCACCATCGGCGCCGCCACGACCCACTATGATGTCGCCAATGACGAGAAGCTGCGGAAGGCGTGTCCGGCGCTTGCCCATCTGGCGTCGCTGATCGGCGACCCGGCGGTGCGTCACAAGGGCACGATTGGCGGCTCGATCGCCAACAACGACCCGGCGGCGGACTACCCGGCGGCCCTGCTGGCGCTGGGCGCCACCATCGTCACCAACAAACGCGAGATATCAGCCGACAGGTTCTTCAAGGGACTGTTCGAAACGGCATTGAAGGACGGCGAGATCATCACCGCGGTCAGCTTCACCGCTCCGGCAAAGGCCGCTTACGAAAAATTCCGCAACCCGGCCTCGCGCTACGCGATCGTCGGCGTGTTCGTGGCCAAGGGCAAGGATGGCGTCAGCGTTGCCGTAACCGGCGCCGGCGACGACGGTGTCTTTCGCTCGAAGGAAATCGAGGCGGCACTTGCGAAGAATTTCGACGCCGCATCGCTTGCCGGCATCAAGGTGCCGGCCAGGAACCTGATGAGCGATATCCACGCTTCCGCCGACTATCGTGCAAATCTGATCGTGGTCATGGCCAAGCGCGCCGTGGCAGCCGCCAACGCCTGACACTGGCGCGTTTCAGGGGTTTCACGGAAAGGGGCCATCGTGGCCCCTTTTTCGTCCGTGGTGGCCCAGTTGCTGATGGAATCAGCCGCAGCGCAACATCGCTTTGCTTGAAGCAATTCCGGGCCATACCGGTCTGGAAACCGTATCGGCGGCAATCTCGCACTTGCACAAATTTATATTGCACTGCAGTATAGGTCGGGGCGGGAATGCGAGCCGGGTTCGGAACACGTACCGCCGTGCCCTTTCGCATGCCAATGCGAAAGGATCGGCATGTCCGAAATTTCCGCGACCCATTTGGTTCCGTCCCGGGCCGTTGTAGACAGATCGGCCAGGACAAGGTTGGCCTATCTCGATGGCTGGCGCGGCCTGTCGATCGCCCTGGTGTTGATCGGCCATTTTTTCCCGGTTCCCGGAATCAACCTCGGCGTGCTCGGCGTTGAGTTCTTCTTCGTGCTCAGCGGCCGGCTGATGGCCGAGATCCTGTTCATCGAACGGTATCCGCTGAAGAAGTTCTTCAAGCGCCGTTTCTCGCGCATCTATCCGGCGCTCCTGGTCTTCGTCATCATTGCCATGATCGCGCTGTCCGGCACATTCATCGCCTTCAAATGGAAGGCTGCGCTGACGGCGCTGACATTCACCTACAATTACGCGGGAATCCTCGTCACCCGCGCCGGGGCGCTTGACCATATCTGGTCGCTCTGCGTCGAGGAGCACGCCTATGTCATCCTGGCGCTGATCAGCGCGACGGTCCTCAGCCGCGACCGCGTCCTCCCTTTGCTGGTGGCGCTGGCCTTGCTCGCCATGGCCAATGGCGCGGTGTCGTACTGGGTCTTCAATCTGGACTACGAGGCCACTTACTGGCGCACCGACGTGCACATCGCATCAATCCTGCTGTCGGCCTCTATCTGCCTGCTCAAGGCCGAGGACAGGCTGCCGGACGTGCTGAAAGGGCCTTATGTCGCCCTGGCAGCGGCGGCTGGCGCGGTTTTCCTGTTCGTGGACGCGGTGCCGACGCCGATCCATTATCTCCTGGCTACGCCGCTGCTGGCGCTGGCCGTCAACGCGCTCGATTTCAGCAGCCGACTTTTTTCCGGTCTGCTGTCGTCCTGGCCAATGACGACATTGGGCCTGTGGTCATATTCGCTCTATCTGTGGCAGCAGCCATTCTACAAATTCGTCTATGAGCAAGGCAGCAACCCCTGGCCGATGCTGGCCGGCGCCTTTGCCTGCGCGCTCTGCAGCTACTACCTCATCGAGCGTCCGGCGCGCGAATGGCTCAATCGCAACTGGTGAGCACGGCAAGGCAGTTGCGGCGGGGGTGGACATCGTGGCTGCAGACGGCCGGCCGGATTTCGGTCGGGCGGTCAAGCGGCTCTGTTTTTCGCCATCAGATACGGCGCAGGCCGGCTTCGCCGCGCGGCGTTGTCCAGCGATGGTTCCATGCGAAGGCCGGCCGCAGCAACGGTGGGAGGAATTTGAGGATGGGCCTCTCGACCGTGACCTGCCAGGTCAGCTGAACATGGGTGCCGGCGCCTGACGGCGACAGTTCGGCCCGCCACAATCCGTCAAAATCGCCGAAGGTCTTCACCACCACCAGGCCAGGCGCGAGTTCGGCGGCCTCGATGATGAAGTTCAGTTCATAGGGCAGGGCGCCGCGAGCACGCGCCCTTGCCCGCGAACCAACTGACGCCTTGCCCTTGGCGTCGAGCGGCACCACTTCCTTATAGTCCTCGCCCCACCACAGCGGCAGCAACTCGGCGTCGGAGAGCACGTCCCGCACTTGCCGAAGTGTGCCTTCGGGAATGTGCCAGCTTTCGTCGAAGCGGAAGACGTTGCTTGGCATCGCGGTTCCTCCGGTTGGCGGAACGGCTATGTTAGTTGCCGCTTCTTATGTGGCCAGCGCTAGCGGATCAGGCGACGATCCGCCTGGCGTAATAGCGCACGGCTTTCTTGCCGCCATGGATGACCGCGTCGCCGACTTCGGCGAAACCGAGAGCGGCATGGAAGGCATCCGACGCCGGGTTGGGCGGGTCGATGTTGACCTCGCAGGTGACCAGCGTGTAGCCGGCGCGCTCCGCATGCTCGAACAGATCCTGATAGAGCCGGCGCGCATGGCCGCGGCCCCTTGCGTGCGCCGCCACGACGACGCGGTCGACATAGATGAAGCGTTCATAGCGCTCGCGGAACCAGACGAAGTTCGGGCTGTCGTAGTTGGCTTCCTGGTCGAAGGTCATGATGAAGGCTTCGAGATCGCCGATGCGCCGCGCGTAGAATGCCTCGCCAAGCAGGAACGACAGCCGCTCGGCTTCGAGCCAGGAGAGTTCCGCCGCATGTTCGTTGTTGAGCGCCAGTATGGCCGCCTCGTCGTCCGGCGCTATGCGGTCTATCGGAGAGGTCATGCCTTGGCCGCCGCGATCGTCGCCGCCACCAGCGGTGTGTCGGTCAATGTGTTGCGGTACTCGCGATCGAGATCGGAGCCGCCCATGCCGACCTTGGGATTGCGGTAACCCATGGCGCTTGGCACATCCTTCAGCGCCGCGAAATGCATTTCGGCCAGACCGGTCTTTTTGCGCACCTCGGCGATGTTGGCGAGATTGAGCCCGCCGCAGCCGAGGATGATTATACGGTCGCCCGCTTGCCGCACCAGATCGGCCAGCAATGGCAGGCCTTCGATCGCGGTGTCGCGCTGACCGCTGGTCAGCACGCGGCCGACTTTGCAGCGGACTAGCGCTTCCAGCGCCTCGCTGGGATCACGTGTCATGTCGAAGGCGCGGTGGCAGGTCACATTCAGGGACCCGGCGGCCTGCGTCAGCTCGCCCATGCGCTTCTCGTCGATGGTGCCGTCGGCGTTCAGGCAGCCGAACACCACGCCGGCCGCGCCGAGATCGCGCAGCGCGGCGACGTCGGCGAGCATCGAGCCGTATTCGGTCTCGCTGTAGAGAAAATCGCCACCGCGCGGCCGCACCATGACATGAAACGGCACCGTCGCTTGGTCCAGCGCCGCGCGCACCGTGCCCAGGCTCGGCGTGATGCCGCCTTCGACCAGGCTGGCGCACAGTTCGACCCGATCGGCGCCGGCAGCCTGCGCTGCGAGCAGCCCATCAATGCCTTCGACACAGATTTCGATCAGCGGCGGGCGGGGTTGTGTGGTCAAGGGGCGATCCTGTCCATGATGGTGCGCAATGCCCTAGCACCCGGGCGGCTGACGCGAAAGCGTGAACGAAACAAGGCCATTTGGACCAGGCGCCATTTCCTTGCTTGACAGTCTTATAACTGTGTAGTTATGAATTTGACCCATAGCTGATGGGTTATTGATTGGTCGTCGGCGATCCGGCGGCAGCCGAAAATCTCATCGGATCGAAGCTGGATGCGCGGCATCCGGGCTCGGCAAAACACGCCCTTTGAAACGCCTTCAATGGAGAAAGACCCATGCAAGCTCGAATCACGAACCCGGTCATGCTCATCCCGGGCGCCCTGCAAGCGCTGCTGGCTCTGGACAAGTCGACGGAGGCGGCCGACGTGCCTTATGTGACGCGCAAGCTCATTCATCTGCGCGCCAGCCAGATCAACAATTGCGCCGTCTGCGTGGACATGCACGCGCGCGAACTGAAAAAAGCCGGTGAAAAGGACGAGCGCATCTTCGCGCTGGCCGCATGGCGGGAGACGCCGTACTTCACCGATGCCGAACGGGCGGCCCTGGCGCTGGCCGAGGCAGGCACAAGGCTCGCCGACCGCCCCGACGCCGTGCCGGACGATGTCTGGGACGAAGCCGCCAGGCACTATGATGAAAAGGCGCTAGCCGCCTTGGTTGTCCAGATCGCCTTGATCAACGCCTTCAATCGGCTGAACGCGACGACCCGACAGAGGGTCGGAGCCTGGGGCTGAGCACTCGTTGAAACGCTTGAGGTGTCCGCGACGGCGCGGGAAGGCGGATTGCTTTGCCCTTGGGCATAGGCGGCTACTGCCGCAATTCCGTATTCTTGGCGCCTTCCTCGACCTGATCGATCACCAGGAGCTTGACCGGGCCATCGCCGATATTGGTGGCTTGATGCCACTGCCCGATCATTTCGACGATGAAATCGCCTGTCTTGTAGGTGTTGCTGTTGCCGGTCTCGACATTGGTGACCTTCAACGTTCCGGCCTCGACATAGGCGTAACGCGGGAAGGGGTGCCGGTGCACCGGCAAGGTCGCGCCCGGCGCGATATCATAGGTCGACACCAGCACCTGCACGTTCTTTTGCGGCAGCGTGATCGGCTGGCCGGACGCGGTTGTCGTGCGCGATGCAAGCGGTGTCACAACGACAGGCGTGCCGCTGCTGTCGAGTGCGAGAGCGCAATTCGCATAAAGTACGGCTCCGGTCAGCAGTACCGATACCAGGATTTTCCGCATGATTCCTCCCTGAACCGACGCATCTATCGCGCGGCGGACAACCGCGCGCAAGCGCCGCCAGGCGTTGGCGGATATTTCCGGACCGGACTGTTGGAAATGCTGGCGCGCCGGAGCCGACGAAGCAGCGAATTACGAGCCGGCTACCGACGACATCGAGCCGCCCTGTTGAAGACGCGCAGAGAAGACACGTCTAGAAGACACAAAGCGGATCGCCATCGTCAGCCGCCGAAAAGGATCACCGTATCTTGCCGTTCAAGGCCTCCCGCAGGGCGAAGACGCGCGTGACTTCAGCCATGTTTTCCGTGCCCCAGGTGCAGAGCGGCACGAGGGCCTCGGCCAGGCTGAGGCCGAGCGGGGTGAGACTGTAATCCACCCGAGGAGGGATCTCCTTGTAGTCGGTCCGCTTCACGAGACCGTCGGTCTCCAGCTCCTTGAGCTGCTGGATCAGCATCTTGTCGCTGACGTCGCGCACGGCCCGTCGCAACTCGCCATAGCGGGTGGGGCCACCCTGGGCGAGGAAGTAAAGGATTAGCGGCTTCCACTTGCCCGCGATGACTCGCAGGGTGGCGTCGAGGCCGCAGGTGAAGCCTGGCAATGTCGGCGTGCAATTCTGGGCCGCCGAGGGGATCTGGGTCGGCGACGAGGTTGGGTCTGAGTGATCTAACGACATTTCATGGCACTTACCAAAAGGTGCATACTTGTCAATAGGTGGGTAGGTCGCCAAGTCTGTGCAACCTCAGTGAAGGAGCACATCATGAGCAGACTACAGGGTAAGACGGCAGTGGTGACGGGCGGCGGAAGTGGCATCGGATTCGGGGCCGCCAAACGGTTCGTCGATGAAGGCGCATTCGTCTACATCTTCGGGCGGCGGCAGAAGACGCTCGACGCGGCCCTGGAGCAGCTAGGCCCCAATGCGCGGGCGGTGGGCGGGTCCGTAACCGATCCAGCCGACCTCGATCGGTTGTACGAGACGGTGAAGGCGGAGCGGGGCGGGCTGGACATCCTGCTCGCCAACGCCGGGACCGGAGCGTTCGCGCCACTCGGCGAGATCACGACAGAACACTACGACCAGATCTTCGATCTGAATGTAAAGGGACTGGTTTTCACGGTGCAGAAGGCTTTGCCGCTGATGGGCGAGGGGGCGTCGATCATCCTGACAGGTTCCAGCACGGGCGTGATGGGGACGCCGGCGTTCAGCATCTACAGCGCAACGAAGGCGGCTGTCCGCAATCTGGCGCGTAGCTGGGCACTGGATCTCAAGGGCACGGGCATCCGCGTCAACGTCCTGTCGCCGGGACCGACCACAACGGAGCTGGCACTGGAAGTGCTGGGCGACGAAGGCATAGCCGCGCTCGGGGCCAGCACGGTCCTCGGGCGGATGGGAGATCCGTCGGAGACCGGCGCCGTGGCCGCCTTTCTTGCGTCCTCGGACAGCAGCTTCATGACCGGTGGCGAGGTGTTCGTCGACGGAGGGTTGGCGCAAGTCTGAGGCGGCTGAGCGCGAGGGCTTCGATGACCGGGATCGAAGCCCTCGATGCGCCACGTGGGGCTTGTCTCGACGGGAATGGCGCCTGCGGCATGCCGCCGGCCAAGACAGACCGGTTACAGGTCCGATTTGCAGCAATCGACAATCGTTGCCCCTGGCGCAAACCTGACAACCGCATCAACTCGCGACACGCCGCGACGGTTCAATCCCTTGGCGGGATCGCGCGCTGGCGAGGCTGGCGGAGGCCTAATGCCTCATTTGAGGATGAAGTAGAGCGGGACGAGAATCGCGAATGCCGCGACAGCGGCAAGAAACAGGTCTGTGGTCATGAGCCCCCGCTCGGAATTCCATGACCATCTCCCACATCAATTTGGCTCAAATGCAAGGCGTCACATCGTCCCGATAGGAACGGAAGCGGGGGTTCGAAGTTTACTGATCGCTAATGCGACCTTGTGCGGAGGCGGCAAATGAAAACGGCGGTTGGGCCCGATACAGTCGACGTGGCCATGGCGGTCGAGACGATGCTGGGTGAACATGACTTCCAATCCATGGCCGAGTTTATCGAATTGCTTCGCCAAAGGACGGGAACGGAACGTTCTGACGCGGATCTGAAAGCTCTGGTCTTGAAGAAGGCGGCAGTGCTTGGTGTCGCTATACAGTGAGACGTCCGACGTTCGGGTAACGGTGAGTACCCTGAAAACTGGTCGATTATCTCACGCGGACACTGGATTGTTGCCCCGAACGTTGCCCAAGGCAGAGCTTGGCACTGTTGTGCGCGCCAAAATAATCACAAGTGCATGGAATGATTGGCTCCCCGGGCCGGATTCGAACCAGCGACCAACCGGTTAACAGCCGGTTGCTCTACCACTGAGCTACCGGGGAACGGAGGCTCTTTCAGCAAGTGGCGCAGCCTATAGCAAACCCCTTTCGGCTTTGCAAAGAAGCATTTCGTATTTTTCCGAGACTTTTTCGCGTGGCGGTTTCTCGCAATCGACGGTGTCCGCCCTCATATTAGCCGTCTTGGCGACGGGCGCGGAACCGATAGGGCGGTCGCGGCTTTCGTAAACTGACATTATCGAGCCACCAGATGGGCAGCCATTCGCGATGACGGCAGCAGACGAAAATCGGATACCGGCACGAAAGATCTCGATTTTCGGGCGCGAGTTCACCATGCCGCGATCGCGGGGCCTCAGAATCACGATCGGTATTCTTTTGACCATGGGCGGCATTGTCGGGTTTCTGCCGATTCTTGGCTTCTGGATGGTTCCGATCGGACTGCTGGTGCTTTCTTATGAATTCGCCATGGTGCGGCGCCATCGCCGTCGCCTCGTCGTCTGGTGGGAGCGGCGGCGGCGGCGGCCGGACTGAACGACGGCCACCAAGCCGCGTCCTTGACCGGGCAGGCCTGCCGGCGCGTCATGCCCTTGTTCGGGTTCCGGATTTTCGCGAATCCGCTTGCCTGTCCGCACTTCTTTCCAGGTCCTCGCGGATTTCCCTGAGAATGGCGGCGGCCGAGGCGAGGCGGGCGCGGTCACGCGGCGAAAGCTTGGCGGCGCCGTCTATCGCAAGGCAGTCGATGGCATGCCGCAGCAACTCCTCGCATCCCGATCGCGACAAGCCGTCCCAGACGTCCATACCGTTGTTCGGGCTTGCAGGCCGCATGGAGCAGTCCTCCCGTTTCTCAACGGCGGCCGGGGCGTGGAGTTTCGCGTGATCTGCTGTTATATCTAATGCCGTGCTAATATGCGTCGCGATCACCGTGGCCGCGACGCTCGATGTTTGGGGGTAAGGATTCATTCAGAGGAAACCGCGAGGAATGCATGGAGGCCGCTTGACGCCATTTTCGCCGCAACCTATTGGAACCGGGTGGAACGCCGGGAGCAATGAGGCCTCGTGGCGGAGTGGTTACGCAGAGGACTGCAAATCCTTGCACCCCGGTTCGATTCCGGGCGAGGCCTCCAATGCCCCAGGCTCCCGCGCACACGTGCCGGGGCCTGAAGTTCCAGTCGAAATGAGCCGCGTTTTTGACGCGGCAAGCGGATTGGTTGGAACATGAGCGCTGATTTCTCCGAGCTTCGCGTCAAGATGGTCGACGGTCAGGTTCGCACCACCGACGTGACCAGCGCCCCGTTACTAGAAGCCTTGCTTTCCGTGCCGCGAGAGCTCTTCGTCGGCGACCGCCAGCGCGATCTCGCCTATATCGATGAGGACATTCGCATCGGCGGCGGCGCCGATGGCGCGCGCTATCTCATGGAAGCATCACCGCTGGCCAAGCTGATGCAATTGGCCGAGATCAACCCGACCGATTCGGCGCTCGATGTCGGCAGCGGCAGCGGCTACGCCTCGGCCATCCTGTCGCGCCTGGCGAAATCCGTCGTGGCGCTCGAAAGCGATTCGGTACTGGCGCAAAGCGCGGCGTCGACTCTTTCGGGCCTGGGCTGCGGCAATGTGACCGTGGTCCAGGGCGCGCTGGCGCAAGGTCATGCGGCCAAGGCACCCTATGACGTCATCTTCATCGGCGGCAGTGTCGAGAAAGTGCCGGCGCCGCTGCTCGATCAGCTCGCCGATGGCGGCCGACTCGTCGCGGTCGAAGGGCAGGGTAATTCCGGCGTGGCGCGACTTTTTTTCAAGGCTGGGGGGGTTGTAACCGGGAGACGGGCATTTAATGCGGCAATTAAGCCACTACCCGGATTCGAACGTGAGCATGCTTTCGAATTCTGAATGATTTGGCCTTGCAGCAGAAGCTTTGTCATGGTCGCTTGCATTTGAACGATCGTTGCTGATCCCGGACTGGGGGCACTTTGGGACCGAACGACAGGGAACATCGAAACACGTCACTCCGGCTACTCTAGCGAGAAGCTGGCGCGGCGCGGTTCCCATGGAAAACGAATGAGGGATATACCCGTGCCGTCTGTATCCAAGACCCTTTTTGCCGCTGTCCTTGTTTCCGCGACCGCGCTGTCTCCACTGACCGCTTCCGCGGAAACCATCACCGGCGCGCTCGCCAAGGCCTATCAGAATAATTCCTCGCTGAATGCGTCCCGCGCCGGCGTGCGCGTCACCGATGAAGGCGTGGCCATCGCCAAGTCCGGCTGGCGCCCGACGATCACGGGATCGGCCAACATCGACTATACAAACACGCGGCAAGCAAATGGCGGCGGTAACTCGAAGCTGACGAGTGGCAGTTACGGCATTGTCATCAACCAGACCCTGTTCGACGGCTTTCAGACCAGGAACAATGTGGCGGCGGCGGAATCCCAGGTGAAGGCGTCGGTGGAGAGCCTGCGCAACACCGAAGAGAACACGCTATTCAATGCGGCCACGGCCTATATGGACGTGATCCGCGACCGGCAGATCGCTGTGCTGACCGAACAGAACCTGCAGTTCCTGACCGAGCAGGCGCGCGCCGCGCGCTCGCGTTTCGAGGTTGGCGAGGGCACACGCACCGATGTCGCCCAGGCCGACGCGTCGCGCGCCTCGGCGGTGGCCTCGCTCAGTGCCGCCCGGGCGCAGGCGTTGGCCAGCGCTGCAACCTATCACCAGGTGGTCGGCGACGAGCCGGGCAAGCTCAAGCCAGCGGCGCCACTGGCGAAGCTGTTGCCGTCGAGCCTCAATTCGGCGATTGCCATTGGCTCGGCCGAACATCCAGCCATTCTCGCCACCCAGCATCTCGTCGACGCGGCTGCGTTTTCAGTGAAATCGTCTGAGGGCGCGCTGTTGCCGCAGCTGTCGGCGTCGGCAGGCATTTCGGAAAACTACCGCAATGCCATCCCCGACTCGACGGGTTCCAACGGCAATTCGACCTCGGCCAATATTGGCGCCACGCTGACCGTTCCGATCTATTCTGGCGGCCGAACCTCGGCGCTCGTGCGGCAGAGCAAGGAATCGTTGGGTGAAGCTCGCATCCAGGTCGATGTCAGCCGTGACCAGGTGCGCCAGGCCGTTGCCACCGCATGGTCGCAATATACCGCCGCGCAGCAGAGCGTCTCGGCCAACAGGCAAGTGATCGACGCCGCGCAACTGGCGCTGAACGGCGTTATCGAGGAGCGCAATGTCGGCCAACGCACCACGCTCGACGTGCTCAACGCGCAGGCCACCGTCATCACCGCCAAGATCAACCAGGCCAATTCCGAACACGATGTGGTCGTGGCAAGCTATGCCATCCTGTCGGCGATGGGCCGCCTGTCGGTCGATCGGCTTGGCTTGCCGGTGACCAAGTACAAGCCCGAAGAGCACTACAACGCCGTCAAGGACAAGTGGATCGGCCTGCGGACGCCGGATGGCCGCTAAGGCCATCGGCTGGAATTCTCGCCTTCTGCCAGGACGGGATTTTTTGAAAAACCCGTCCAGCTTTTTTCGGCTTCACGCTCTAATCTGTTGAAATCCCACGTGTCCCCAGATTGGGGATTCTCGTTCGGCGATCCGTCGGTTACGCTGTCGCCATGATTCGAACCCGGCTCTGCCGGAGTGGAAGTCTGCAGGGTCACCAGGGCGGCGGAAGTGACGATGGCAATGGCAAGCAGCGCTCAGCGCGAACCTTCCATGGAAGAGATACTGGCTTCCATCAGGAGGATCATCGAGGATAGCGATAACGGTCGCAAGCAGCCCGGCGACGCCGATGAGCCGCGGCAGGATCTGGAGCCTTCGCCGAGCGAAGCTCCGGCGGCGGACGTCGATGCGTTTCGCGCCGAACTGCATGCTGCTCCCGAAGTCAGGAAGCCGGTCGCACTGGCGGAAGTCCAGACGCCATCGCCCGAGCCGGTGATCGCGCGCATGGAATCGCAGGCGCACGCCGATCCTGTGCCGGTCAGGCCGTCGATGACGCTTGCAGAGGTCAGTGCCAGGGTCGCGGCCGAGCCGGCGCCCCACGCCAGGATCGACGCGCCAGCGGCCCCAGAGGCCAGTGCGACAAGCGATACCATCGTTGCCGATTGGCGGCGCGAGATCGCCGCGGTTGGAGAGCAGGCGAAAGCGATGCCGGACAGGAGCATGCGCAAGCCGCTCGCCCAGCCCGAGGCCCCGGCGAGCGAACCGGTGGTGGAGGGTGCGTTCGGACGGCCTTCTTCAAGCGACGCTTCGGCCGGTATCGCTCAGGCATATGCGGCGGCAAATGAAACGCCTTCGGCTCGTCCGGCAATTCTTTCCGAACACACGGGCCGGCAGGTCGCCGCTGCCTTTGGCGAACTGTCCGATGCCTTTGCCAGCCGCAGCAAGAAAACGTTCGACGAGATGGCCGAGGAGATGCTGCGGCCGATGCTGCAGGACTGGCTGGACAACAATCTGCCGACGCTGGTCGAGCGCCTGGTGCGCGAAGAAATCGAGCGCGTCGCGCGTGGCGCGCAGTAATCTCCTCCAACGATCACTCTCGAAACGCCGCCCATGAGGCGGCGTTTTTGTCGATGAGGTCAGCCCGCGCTGGTCGCGAAGCAGATGAGGTTGCCGTCGGGATCCTTGACGATGAACGTGCGGGCCCCCCAGGGTTCGGTCCGCAATGTCTGGTGGAACGGGGCCGTGGCCGCCTGGTACTCCAGAAACAGAGCCTTGATGTTGTCGACAACGATCGTCGCCGCCAGTAGGTCATCGGTCGAATTGGCGGCCAGTGGAGGCTTGTCGACGTGGCGCAGGTTGAGCCGTGCGCCATCGCGGATGATTTGGGCGTAGAAGGGTGGCTCGCCATAGGTGAAGCGCGTCTCGAAGCCGAGCTTTTGCCGGTAGAAATCACAGGCCGCTGCGATGTCGCAGACAAAGAGCTGTGGCTCGGCGAAGGCGAGATGCGGTTTTGCGGCGTCTGTTGCTGCATGATCGGTCACGGTTTGAAGGCCTTCCTTCAGCGCCTGCCAGCTCTCGAAACCTGACTTCCTGGCGACGAGTTCCTGGGCATCGGCCAGCTTGAAGCCGTGATCGAGGATTTGGCTGTCGCTGAAATGGCGAAAACGCGGCAAGAGCCATCCAATCACGGCAGCGACGGGGTAATACCGCTCGCGGTGCCATTTGAGATAGAGCTTGGCTTGTTTCTTGTGGTGTTCGAGTGTCGGCATGGGCGCATTGCGGGTTAAGATGACGTAGGCGGGCAATGCCCCTCCGGCCGGAAGCCGATGCGCCCTACAGCAGCATCGACAAGGTATTGCCGGGACGGCCGCGGGTCAAGGCGCGGACGCCGCGCGGCATGGCTCCCGTTGAAATGAACACCGCCGCGCCTATCTGCTTCTCATGAACCGAAGCGGGCCTTGCGGTTGACTTGGCCAAGACCTTCCGATTTACACCGAACCAGCAAAAATCCCGACAGCGCGGACCATTTCCCCATGCTTGAAAAGACCTACGACGCAAAGACCGTCGAGCCGAAGATCGCCAAAGTCTGGGAAGAGGCGGACGCCTTCCGCGCCGGCGCAGGCGCCGAGGAGGGTGCCGAGGCCTTCACCATCGTCATCCCGCCGCCGAACGTCACCGGCTCGCTGCATATGGGCCATGCGCTCAACAACACGCTGCAGGACATATTGATCCGCTTCGAGCGCATGCGCGGCAAGAACGTGCTGTGGCAGCCGGGCATGGACCATGCCGGCATTGCCACGCAGATGGTGGTCGAGCGCCAGCTGATGGAAAAGCAGATCCATCGCCGCGACCTGACGCGCGAGGAATTCATCGAGAAAGTGTGGGAGTGGAAGGCCGAATCCGGCGGCGCGATCTTCAACCAATTGAAGCGGCTCGGCGCCTCGGCCGACTGGAGCAGAGAGCGCTTCACCATGGACGAGGGCCTGTCCAAGGCCGTGCTCGAAGTCTTCGTCACCCTCTACAAGGAGGGGCTGATCTACAAGGACAAGCGCCTTGTGAACTGGGATCCGAAGCTGCTGACCGCTATTTCCGATCTCGAGGTCGAGCAGCAGGAAGTCAACGGCAATCTCTGGCATTTCCGCTATCCGATCGAGGGGGCGGCCTTCGACCCGGAAGACCCCAAGACCTTCATCATCGTGGCCACCACGCGCCCCGAGACGATGCTGGGCGACACGGCGGTCGCGGTTCACCCCGATGACGAGCGCTTCCGGCATCTGGTCGGCAAGAACGTGGTGCTGCCGATCGTCGGCAGGAAGATCCCTGTCGTGGCGGACGAGTATTCCGATCCCGAAAAGGGCTCGGGCGCGGTCAAGATCACGCCGGCGCATGATTTCAACGACTTCGAGGTCGGCAAGCGCCACAAATTGCCGGCGATAAACATCCTGACCGTCGAAGCCGCCATCAAGTTGAAGGACAATGAGGACTTCCTCGCCGGCCTCGAGGTGACGCCGGAGCGCCAGGCTGTCTGGGACGAGCTCGACGGGCTCGACCGTTTCGTCGCGCGCAAGAAGATCGTCGAGCTGATGGAAGCCGGCGGTTTCCTCGACAAGGTCGAGCCGCATCGCCATGCCGTGCCGCATGGCGACCGCGGCGGTGTGCCGATCGAACCGTTCCTGACCGAGCAGTGGTATGCCAACGCCGCCGAACTCGCCAAGCCGGCGATCGCCTCGGTGCGCGAGGGCCGCACCAACTTCGTGCCGAAGAACTGGGAAAAAACCTATTTCGACTGGATGGAGAACATTCAGCCCTGGTGCATCTCGCGCCAGCTGTGGTGGGGTCACCAGATCCCGGCCTGGTACGGGCCGGACGGACGCGTCTTCGTCGAGAAGTCGGAGGAAGAGGCGCTGAGCGCGGCGATCGAATATTATCTGGCGCTTGAAGGTCCGTGGAAGGCCTGGGTCGAGGACAAGCTGGAGAACTTCAAGCCCGGCGAGATCCTGACCCGCGACGAGGACGTGCTCGATACCTGGTTCTCCTCGGCACTTTGGCCGTTCTCAACCTTGGGCTGGCCGGACCAGACGCCTGAACTGAAGACCTATTACCAGACCGACGTGCTGGTGACCGGCTTCGACATCATCTTCTTCTGGGTTGCCCGCATGATGATGATGGGCCTGCACTTCATGGACGAGGAGCCGTTCCATACCGTCTATGTGCACGCGCTGGTTCGCGACAAGAACGGCGCCAAGATGTCGAAGTCGAAAGGCAACGTCATCGACCCGCTCGACCTCATCGACGAGTACGGCGCCGACGCGCTGCGCTTCACGCTGGCGGTGATGGCGGCACAGGGGCGCGACGTGAAGCTCGATCCGGCGCGCATCGCCGGCTATCGCAATTTCGGCACCAAGCTGTGGAACGCAACGCGCTTCGCCGAGATGAACGAAGTCGCCCGCAATGACGATTTCTGGCTGAACGATGCCAAGCTGGCGGTCAACCGCTGGATCCTGACCGAACTGACACGCGCGGCGCGCGAGGTCACGGACGGCATCACCTCATACCGCTTCAATGAAGCGGCCGGGGCGGCCTACCGCTTCGTCTGGAACCTGTTCTGCGACTGGTATCTCGAGCTGCTGAAACCGGTGTTCATGGGCGCGGAAGAGGCGGCCAAGGCCGAAAGCCGCGCCTGCGTCGCCTTCGTGCTCGACGAGATCTACAAGCTCTTGCATCCGATGATGCCGTTCATGACGGAAGAGCTGTGGGCGCAGACGGCGGGCGAGGGCAAGGAGCGCTCCTCGCTGCTTTGCCACGCCGCCTGGCCGGCGCCGGATTTCGAGGACGCGGATGCCGCCGCCGACATCAATTGGCTGGTCGACCTCGTCTCCGGCATTCGCTCGGTGCGTTCGGAAATGAATGTGCCGCCGGCGGCGATAGCACCACTCGTCGTGGTCGGCGCCAACGATCTCACGCGTGAGCGGCTGGTTCGCGAGGACTCGGCGATCAAGCGGTTGGCGCGCGTCGGTGACATCTCGCTCGCCGATGCAGCGCCCAAGGGCGCGGCGCAGATCGTGCTCAACGAGGCGACGATCTGCCTGCCGCTCGGCAGCTTGATCGATCTCGCCGCCGAGGCCACGCGGTTGCAGAAGGAACTGGCCAAGGTCACCGAGGAAATCGCGCGCCTGCACAAGAAGCTGTCCAACGAACGGTTCGTTGCCAGCGCGCCGGTCGAGATTGTCGAGGCCGAGCGCGAGAAGCTCGCCGAATACCGCGACGCGCAGGACAAGCTTTCAGTGGCTTTGACCAGGGTTCGCGACGCCGGTTGAAGGACAGATTCGCGCATGCCATGAGGCGAATTCCCATACGTCAGCTGCCTCGAAAACAGGCGTTCCGCTACGTTAATTTTGACGTAAACGGAAACTTTGTGCCTATTGTTGCCATAATGTAACAATGGGGCCATGACTCCCTTAAAAGTGGCTTTTTTTGAGCCTTTTGGGGCGAATTTTTGTTGTTTCCTGGTCTGACAAGCACGCCTCGATCCGTTTTAGGCCTTGCGGCGCTTATCTGTATTTTGTCGAAAATGCGTTCGGCGAGCATGTACATGTACGCCCCGAGAATTCGTTGTTGCGCCGTTAACCTGAATTGGTTCTAGCTTGATGCACTCGAATTCGGGGGAGGAGATTCATGACCATTCTGCGACTGAAAGCGCTATTGGGGGCGGGGTGCTGTTCGCTGGCTTTGATGGGTTCGGCGCATGCCAGCGGTTTTTCGCGCGGCACCGCCGATACCGATATTCTTTTCGAGGATGGCAACTTCAATATGCGCACCAGCGTGACCTATGTCGCGCCCACTAGAAAATATTCGGTGAACCCGATGAATCCCTATCTGGTCGGGGAGAACTACTCAGACAGTTACGCCATTCCATCGGCTGCCGTTAAATTCAAGCTGACGGACAGTCTCTCCTGTGCCGGCACTCTCACGCAATCATACGGCGGCGCCGCGACTTGGTCTCGTTCGAGTGGCACGCTCGGCAAGCTGAATGAAGACTTCACCATGTATGAATATGGTGCGACTTGCGGGTTGAAGTTCGATCTCAGCAAAGGGCGTGTCTGGCTTATTGGCGGCGTTTATAACGAAGTCACCGATTACAATCTCGTTGCCGGTGCTCCTGTGGGCACAAGCATACCGGTCCTTGGTGTTGACCTGCATGACAGCAATTTCGGTTGGCGTGCCGGCATTGCGTACGAGATTCCGGAGATCGCGCTGCGCACGCAATTGATGTACCGTTCCGGCGTCGATATCAATGCCTCCGGCGCGGCAAGTTTTCAGGGGACGGATCTTCCTGGCGGAGCAACGGGACAAGCCAATTTTCCTCAATCGGTCGAGTTCAAGGCGCAAACCGGTATCGCTCCGGGCTGGCTCGCCTACGGTAGCGTGAAGTGGACGGATTGGTCCGTTACGGAAAGGTTGATGCTGAACGTGCCGGCGTTGGCGCTGAACAGCGGCAATCTGTATTTCTGGCGCGACGGTTGGACGGTCACCGGCGGCATCGGTCACAAGTTTAACGATCAATTCTCAGGGACTGTTTTTGCAGCCTATGACCGTGGCGTCAGCACCGGTTGGGACCTGACCGGCGACAGCTATACGATCGGCACAGGTGTTTCGATGAAGGATAAGTTGGGTGGCGAATTGCGCTTGGGCTTAGCGGCAATATATCTGGCCTCCGTTTCCGAGACCCAATACAATAACAGTTATGTACCTGGCAGCCCCGACCCGCGAAATGGCTTCAACCGTTCCGTGGACGGTGATTGGGGCTATGCGCTGTCGGCTGGCTACAGCATCAAGTGGTAACGAAGTTGATCTCTGGAGAAAGGCCGGGCAATGCCCGGCCTTTTCTTTTTCGGTTGCGCCGTCGCTCCAAAAGCAGTTGCTTAACTAAGTTGATCTTGACGTAAACGGAAGCTTTTTTGGCATGATGTTGCCATAATGTAACAGCTCCCAAATCGGCCGCCAGGGCATCATTCCTGGAAGATCTTGGCTGATTTTCCTTGTTTTTTTGAGATACGCCTCTGAAATCGGCTATTTCGCCTGGTTCAGTTAACCCGACATCGTGACGAGAGTACATTTCGCCGCAAGCGTACGTGTACACCTCTTGAAATCCTTGTTGCGTTAGCCATGCAAAGCGGTCTTGCTTGGGTTGCACTCGAATCCGGGGAGGAGATTCATGTTCGATCCGCGTCTGAAAGCGCTGCTGGGGGCGGGGTGCTTTTCGGTTGCTTTGATAGGCACGGTGATGGACACGGCGCATGCTGGCGGCCTTGAGCGCGGCGGCTACGACATCGACCTGTTGTTCGATCCGGCCCCCTTCACTTCGGACGTCAGCGGAACCTATGTCATGCCGCAGCGCGATCTCAAGAACGCGACGGACACGTCCGGCGGCGGGCTGACGGGCAAGAGTACCGCCCGTAATACAGAGGGCTACTGGGTGCCGTATGTCGGCGTCAAGGCAACGCTTGGCCATGGCGTTGACTGCATGCTTGACTATTCGCAGCCATGGGGTGCGAGTTCAAACCCCGGTATCTGGAACGGCTCCTATTCCAACATCAACACCCAGATCAAAAGCAACAACTATGCTGGCACCTGCTCCTACAAGATGGATGTCGGCAAGGGACAGCTTCGCTTCATCGGTGGCGTTTTCTACCAGGAAGTCTACGGCTTCAAGGAGAGCTATGCGAACCCGGCCTTGGGCACCACAATCGGTCGTGTTGACCTGAGCAGCAGCGGCTGGGGCTGGCGCGTTGGCGTCGCCTACGAAATTCCTGATATCGCGCTGCGCGCCAGCCTCGTCTACAATTCGCAGGTGAAGCTCGACAACATCGCGGGCACCTTGAATATTGTCGGCGATATATATGGCCCAACCCAGTCGATGCCGGACTCGCTGGAACTGAAATTGCAGTCGGGCATCGCGCCTGGCTGGCTCGCTTTCGGTTCAATCAAGTGGGTCAACTGGAGCCTGCTGCAAAGCATCCCGATCTGCCCGCAGGGGGTTCCGGCTTCTGTGTGCGTTACCGGTTCGGCGGCGGCCGTTACCTCGCTGGATCTGATGTATCGTGACGGCTGGACAGTCACTGGCGGCATCGGCCACCAATTCAACGAGCAGTGGAGCGGCGCGGCCCAGATTTCATGGGACCGCGGGACCTCGCACGGCTATGGCGACCAGACCGATACCTGGACGATTGGCGGCGGCGTCGCCTACACTCCCAAGCCCAACATCGAATTGCGCCTGGCTGGCGCGATCGGCGTGCTGACCAGCGGCCACTCGGGCGTGGTGAACGGCGAGAACGGATTTCAGGCGGGCACGGACGTCAGCTACGACTTTGGTAACGATCTGGTCTCCGCGATCTCAGGTGGCCTCAAGATCAAGTTCTAAGCCTATGAAAATACTAGAAAAAGTCCGGTAATTGCCCGGCCTTTTTCGTTTGCGCGGGCATTGTTGGTGATGCTGCTATCCAAGCTGCGTTGCATGGAAGCCGCACTGGGACTGCCTCGTGCGATTGTGACGTTTTGGCAACACTTTCTGAACAACCCCTGCGCTAAAAGTCAGGCCGAGGAAATTGCCTATTTCCCGCCATAAACCCGGCGCACCTCGAACCTGTCTCGGGACACGTGCCAAAAGGCCCGGCGACGAGGCAGGCCGCACCGCCCGCGGCAAGGATGAGAATGGACGCCAAGGTCATTTCAAAGGCTAAGCTCCCTAGCCGCCATGTGACTGTCGGTCCGGCGCGCGCGCCGCACCGGTCCTATCTCTATGCCATGGGGCTTTCCGCCGCCGAGATCGCGCAGCCGCTGGTCGGCGTAGCCTCGTGCTGGAACGAAGCCGCCCCCTGCAACATCTCGCTGATGCGCCAGGCGCAGGTGGTCAAGAAGGGGGTGGCGGCCGCCAATGGCACGCCGCGCGAATTCTGCACCATCACCGTCACCGACGGCATCGCCATGGGCCACCAAGGCATGAAGTCTTCGCTGGTGTCGCGCGAGGTCATCGCCGATTCGGTCGAACTCACCATGCGCGGCCATTGCTATGATGCACTGGTCGGCCTCGCTGGCTGCGACAAGTCGCTGCCAGGCATGATGATGGCCATGGTGCGGCTCAACGTGCCGTCGATCTTCATCTATGGCGGTTCGATCCTGCCCGGCAGCTATCGCGGCCGACAGATCACCGTACAGGATGTGTTCGAGGCGGTCGGCCAGCATTCGGTCGGTACGATCGGTGATGCCGAACTGCTCGAGATCGAGCAGGCCGCCTGTCCCTCGGCCGGCTCCTGCGGCGCCCAGTTCACCGCCAACACCATGGCTACCGTCGCCGAGGCGATCGGCTTGGCGCTGCCTTATTCCTGCGGCGCGCCGGCCCCTTACGAAATGCGCGACCGTTTCAATTTCGCCTCCGGCGAAAAGATCATGGAGCTGATCGCCAAGAACATCCGGCCGCGCGACATCGTCACGCTGAAGGCGCTGGAGAATGCGGCGACCGTGGTTTCGGCCACCGGCGGCTCGACCAACGCAGCGCTGCATCTGCCGGCGATCGCGCATGAGGCGGGCATCAAGTTCGACCTGTTCGACGTGGCGAAAATCTTCGAGAAGACGCCTTACATCGCCGATCTCAAGCCCGGCGGAAAATATGTCGCCAAGGACATGTTCGAGGCCGGCGGCATTCCGCTGTTGATGAAGACGCTGCTCGACCACGGCTATCTGCATGGCGACTGCCTGACGGTCACTGGCCGTACTTTGGCCGAAAATATGGAGCACGTTGCCTGGAATGAACACCAGGATGTGGTCCGCCCGGCCAACAGACCAATTACCCAAACCGGCGGTGTCGTGGGGTTGAAGGGAAACCTTGCCCCCGAAGGCGCGATCGTGAAGGTCGCGGGCATGGCGGAGTTGAAATTCTCCGGCCCGGCGCGCTGCTTCGATTCGGAAGAAGAATGTTTCGAGGCGGTGACGCATCGCAACTACAGGGAAGGCGAGGTTCTCGTCATCCGCTATGAAGGACCGCGCGGCGGCCCAGGCATGCGTGAGATGCTGTCGACGACGGCGGCCCTCTACGGCCAGGGCATGGGCGGCAAGGTGGCGCTGATCACCGACGGCCGCTTCTCGGGCGCGACGCGCGGCTTCTGCATCGGCCATGTCGGGCCGGAAGCGGCGGTTGGCGGTCCGATCGGTCTCATCCGGGATGGCGACATGATCTCGATCGATGCCGTGAACGGCACGATCGAAGTGGCGCTGACCGACGCCGAACTGGCGGCGCGGGCAAAGACATGGAAGGCGCGCACGACCGACTACCAGTCGGGCGCGATATGGAAATACGCGCAGACGGTCGGGTCTGCCAGGGATGGTGCGGTCACCCATCCGGGCGGTGCGAAAGAAACACACTGTTATGCGGATATCTGAGTTGTTGAGGTCATCTGTCCTTCCGGCACTGGTCGCTGTTGCGATCTTTGGCGCCGTGGGCCAGGCTTTGGCCTTCGACGACAAGGTGTTCGACGACAAGACCGGCGTGAAGCCGCAGTCCAGTCCATGGGCAGTGTTCCAGTTCGGCTTCTCCGCCTACAAGAACGGCCACAAGGAACAGGCCGCCGAGGCCTATAAGTACGCCGCCGAAAACGGCCAGATTGGCGCCACCTGGAAGCTTGCGCGCATGTATGCCGAGGGCGATGGCGTGGCCCGCGACGACTATGAGGCGTTCAAGTTCTTCTCGGAAATCGTCGACCAGGATGTCGAGCCCGGTTCTCCAGAGGAAAGCTACGTGTCGGACGCGCTGGTGGCGCTCGGCGACTATCTGCGCAAGGGCATTCCGGGCAGTCCGGTCACCGAGAACGAGGTGGCCGCGCAGGAATATTACATGCGCGCCGCCGCCAACTACCGCAACCCGAACGCCCAGTTCGAGATGGGGCAGATGTTTCTGAAAGGCGAGGGCGGCGTGAAGGCCAGCGTCAAGCAGGCCGGGCGCTGGTTCCAGCTCGCCGCCGAGAAGGGCCATGCCGGCGCGCAAGCGACGCTTGGCCATCTCTTGTTCCAGAGCGGCAAGATCGTTCGCGGCTTGGCGATGATGACCGCGGCGCTCGAACGCGCGTCGCCGGCCGACCAGCCCTGGATCCGAGGCATGCAGGAAGAGGCTTTTGCCGCGGCCGGTGAAGCTGATCGCCGCACGGCGATTTCGCTGGCGGATGATATCCTTACCAAGGGCACCGCCAACGCAGACCAGTAAGGGTGATCTTCCCCCGAGGGAGATCAGCTATCGGGAAAAATCAATTTTCGGTCGGTTCCGTCGGCACCATGCTTGGCGCGGGCGTCGAGATCGGCGTGACATGCAGGTGCGGCGCCATCTTGTTTTCGGGGCAGCTGTCGCCGACCTTGGTCCAGGATGTGTTGTTGAGCACCATGTCGCAGCGCGCCAGATGGCTCTGGTCGGCAACCGTCAGGCAGGCGACCTGACCGACCCGATAGGATTTTCCATTGGCGAGACATTCCGGGGCGGCGAAGGCCGGCAGCATGACGACCGTGGCGAATGCCAAGCCGATCGGACAAGCAACGAATCGAAAAGTCATGGAAACCCCCGCCGCCATGATGGTTCTACATCATGCGCCTGATTTGTGGCGATACAAAGCCGGGGCGATTCGATGGCGGAAGGGGCTGGTCAGGCTGGCTGCAGCGCGAGATCGATCGCCACCGGCACATGATCGGATGGCTTTTCCCAGGCGCGCACATGCTTTTCGATCGAGGCCGACGAGAATCGGTTGGCGGCTTCCGGCGACAGCAGCAGATGGTCGATGCGGATGCCGTTGTTCTTCTGCCAGGCACCGGCCTGATAGTCCCAGAAGGTGTAGGTGTCGGGCGCATCGGTCACCGCGCGCACCGCTTCGGTGAAGCCGAGATTGAGCAGCCGCCGGAACGCCTGCCGCGTCTGCGGCTGGAACAGCGCGTCGCCCAGCCAGTTCTCCGGGAAGCGCGCATCGATCGGCTCGGGAATGACGTTATAGTCGCCGGCCAGCACGAGTGCCTCTTCCAGTCTCAGCCGTTCTTCTGCCCAGCGTTCCAGACGGGCCATCCAGGACAGCTTGTAAGGAAACTTCTTGTCGTCATCGATCGGATTGCCATTCGGCAGATAGAGGGAGGCGACGCGAAGCGCGCCCTTGTCGGTCGAGAAGACGCCTTCGATGAAGCGCGCCTGCTCGTCGGTGTCGTCACCCGGCAACCCTCTGATGACTTCGTCAAAGCGCAGCTTCGACAGCAGCGCCACGCCGTTGAAACCCTTCTGGCCATGAGTTTCGACATTGTAGCCAAGCGCCTCGATCTCGGCGCGCGGGAACTGCTCGTCGACCGTCTTGATCTCCTGCAGGCAAACGATGTCGGGCGCGCTTTCGGTCAACCAATGGGTGAGGTTGCCGATGCGGGCGCGAACGCCGTTGATGTTCCAGGTGACGATTTTCATGACGCTCTCGGTGCTTATTCTGAGGGTTCTTGCGCTGGATGGCGTTCGACCAGGCCGATCGTATTGCCTGCCGGGTCCTTTAGGAAGGCCATCCACTCGCTTTCCCCCGCCGGACCGAACTGGCCCTCGGTATCGCGATGCACGAGCGCCGGCGGCGCGGTGAAGGGGACGCCCGCGGCTTTTGCCCCGGCGTGGAAGGCTTCGAGGCCCGTTATGTCGAGATAGACCGTGCCGGCGGGTATGCCGTCGGTGAACAGCAGCCGTACGGCGCCTGCCATGATGAAAGCGATGCCCGGTGGGTCGAAGCGGGCATGCACATTCATGCCGAGCACCTCGCGCCAGAAGGCGAGCGTCGAATCAAGATCGCGTCCGGCCGACAGCGCGACCTGACGGACCGCGCCGACGGCAGGCATGCCGCTAGATGGAGAAACTGGTGCCGCAGCCGCAGGAGGCGACCGCGTTCGGATTGCGGATCTGGAACGACTGGCCCATCAGGTCGTCGACGAAGTCGATCACCGACCCGCCCATATAGACCAGAGACAAATCGTCGATCAGCACCGTGGCGCCATCCTTCTCGATGGCGACGTCATCGTCGTTGCGTGTATCGACCAGATCGAACTTGTAGGAAAAGCCGGAGCAACCGCCGCCTTCGACGGAAACGCGCAACGCCGTCTTGCCGGCCTCGTTAGAGACAATCCTGGCGATCCGCTTGGCGGCGGCCTCGGTCATATCGACTTTCATGGCGGTCTTGGCATCCGCGCCCATGGGCGTCACCTTGCTTTCGGTTTCACATGATAGGTATGAAGCGCAAGCGGCCAAGTCAACTAGACCAGTCAACCTGCGGCATCGACCATGACCAACGAGTTGGGCGACATCGGATTCGGCTACCGGCCGCGCGCGGCCTATGCCACGGATCCGGCGCGCTCGCGCGGCCGGCTGTTCGACGAGGTCGAAAGCCCGACCCGCACGCCGTTCCAGCGCGACCGCGACCGCATCATCCATTCGACGGCGTTCCGGCGACTCAAGCACAAGACCCAGGTCTTCATCGCCCATGAAGGCGACCATTATCGCACAAGGCTGACCCATTCGATCGAGGTGGCCCAGATCGCGCGTGCTCTGGCGCGGGCGCTGCGTGGCGACGAGGATCTGGCCGAAGCTGTGGCGCTGGTGCATGATTTCGGCCACACGCCTTTCGGCCACACCGGCGAGGACGCGCTGAACGACAAGATGGCCGCCTGGGGCGGTTTCGATCACAATGCGCAATCGCTGCGTATCGTGACCCGGCTGGAAGCGCGCTACGCCGAATTCGACGGGCTGAACTTGAGCTGGGAGACGCTGGAAGGCCTGGTCAAGCACAATGGCCCGCTGACGGACAGCAGCGGCAAGGGCCTGAAAGGGCCGGTGCCGCAGGCGATCCGCGATTACTCAGAGCTGCAGGATCTCGAACTGGACCACTTCGCCGGCATCGAGGCGCAGTGCGCCGCCATCGCGGACGATATCGCCTACAATACGCATGACATCGACGACGGCTTGCGGGCAGGGCTGCTGACGCTCGACATGCTGGAGGCCGTCTCGCTGCCGGGAGCGATCCTGCGGGGGGTGCGCCAACGCTATCCGGCGCTCGATGGCGTGCGCACCGGCCACGAACTGATGCGGCGGCAGATCACCGCCATGGTCGAGGATGTCATCGTTTCCGCGACCGCCAATCTGGAGCGTGTCGGCCCGCGCAATGCCGATGCTGTGAGGGCGGCCGGCGAGACGATGGTGGCCTTTTCCACCGAGATGGCCGCGGCCGAGAAGGAACTGAAGGCCTTTCTCTACAAGCACCTCTATCGGCACAAGGAGGTGATGCGGGTGCGCGCCGGCGCCGAGCAGATCGTCAGGGACCTGTTCGACGTCTATTTCGCCGATCCGCGCGCCATGCCCGACGGCTGGCGCGAGGGGCTGGACCGGGCCGAGGACCGCATCAAGGCGCGCAGCGTGGCCGATTTCCTGGCAGGGATGACCGACACCTACGCGCTCAAGGAACATCGGCGTTTGTTTGACCGCACCCCGGATTTGAGCTAGGGCGGGCGCGATTTTGCCGGCCAACGAGCCGGATTCACCATAAAGCCGCCAGAGCAATACCCATGAACATCTTCGCCGATTTCACCGCGCGAGTCACAAAGGCTGTCGAAGCGCTTGATCTGAAAGACAAGGACGGCGTTTCGCCTGACCTGTCGCGCATTGCCGTCGAACCGCCGCGCGACCCCAGCCATGGCGATCTCGCGACCAATGCGGCAATGGTGTTGGCCAAGCCCACCGGCCAGAACCCGCGCGCGCTGGCCGAAAGGCTGGCACTGGCGCTTCGGGGCGACAAGGATGTCGCCGCCGTCGACGTCGCCGGTCCCGGCTTCGTCAATCTGAGGCTGAAGGACGGTTTCTGGCAGGCTCATCTGTCGGCACTTCTGGGCGAGGGCCGCGATTATGGCCGCTCGACGATCGGCGCCGGCCGGAAAACCAATGTCGAATATGTCTCGGCCAACCCGACGGGGCCGATGCATGTCGGCCATTGCCGGGGCGCCGTGGTGGGCGACGCGCTCGCCAATCTGATGGCGTTTGCCGGTTACGACGTGACCAAGGAATATGTCATCAATGATGCCGGCGGACAGATCGACGTGCTCGGCCGCTCGGTCATACTGCGGTATCGAGAGGCGCTCGGCGACGAGATCGGCGAGATACCGGCCGGCCTGTATCCAGGTGATTACTTGGTTCCTCTCGGCCAGGCGCTGGCGAAAGAATTCGGCCGCAGCCTGCTCCAAATGCCGGAGGATGAGGCGCTGGCCATCGTCAAAGACCGCGCAATCGACGCGATGATGGCGATGATTCGCGATGATCTGGCGCTGCTCAACGTGCATCACGACGTGTTCTTCTCCGAACGCACGCTGCACGCCGACAATGCCAGGAAAATCCGCCTGGCGATCAATGATCTGACGCTGAAGGGCCATATCTACAAGGGCAAGCTGCCGCCGCCCAAGGGCGAGAAGCCGGACGACTGGGAAGACCGCGAGCAGACGCTGTTCCGCTCGACGGCGGTCGGCGACGACATGGACCGGGCGCTGGTCAAGTCCGACGGCTCGTTCACCTATTTCGCCGCCGATGTGGCGTATCTGAAGGACAAGGTCGATCGCGGCTTCGTCGACCTGATCTACGTGCTTGGCGCCGACCATGGCGGCTACGTCAAGCGGCTGGAGGCCTTGGCGCGGGCGATTGCCGGCGACGACGTGAAGCTCACGGTCCTGCTTTGCAATCTGGTCAAGCTATTTCGCGACGGCGAGCCGGTCCGTATGGGAAAAAGGGCTGGGAATTTCATCACCGCGCGCGAAGTCATTGAAGAGGTGGGCCGCGACGCGGTGCGCTTCATGATGCTGTTCCGCAAAAGCGATGCACCGCTCGATTTCGACTTCGCCAAGGTCACCGAGCAATCCAAGGACAATCCGGTGTTTTACGTGCAGTACGCTTCGGCGCGCTGCCATTCGGTGTTCCGGCAGGCAAGCGAGCAATTGGGCGAGGCGAATTTCGACCGCGGCAGCCTGGCGGCCGCCGTCGCGTCGCTGACCGACGAGGGCGAGATCGGCCTGATCCGCAAGCTCGCCGAATATCCACGCCTGATCGAATCCGCCGCTCTTGCGCTGGAGCCGCATAGGCTGGCATTTTACCTCTATGATCTGGCTTCCAGTTTCCATGGACACTGGAACCGGGGCACGGATAATCCGGACTTACGTTTTGTTAAGGTTAACGACCGACAATTGACTCATGCCAGACTAGGGCTGGTGCAGGCTGTTTCGGACGTTCTGACGTCCGGCCTGACGTTGATCGGAGCCGCAGCGCCCACCGAAATGCGTTAGGTTTGACTAAAAAACCTGTCACCTTTTGCCCACATTGCGCTGGTAAGGGCCAACCCTGCGCGACGTCCATGGCGTCCGAATGAGTGCGAGTTCGGGAACAATAATGGCAGACAGAACCCAGCTGAGAGTAGCCGACAACAACGACATCGCTGACGATGATCCGTTCGCGGAACTGACCAGGATCATGGGATTCGACCCGCGCCAGCCGGTCAAGCAGCAGGCGCCGGTACAGGCTCCTGTCGCCAACCAGCCCGTGCAGGAGGACGATTTCGACATCGACCTCGAAAAGGAGTTGATGGGCGAGTTCGACACTGGCGACAGTGCGGCCGCTCCATCCGTCGAGGTTCATGAGCCGACATTCGAAACGGCGGCCACGCACGCGGCCGACGATGGCCTTGCGCTGTCGCTAGACGACGACTTCCATCTGGACTTCACGGGTGCCGATGAGCAGGGGCTGGTCGCCAGCCATGCCAATCCTCACGCTGCCGAAGCCGCGCCATCCGTCGAACCTGCCTTCGACGCCGATTTCGACAATGCCGTTGCCAGTTCGCTGGAAGACGTTTCGCCCTTCGAAGACGATCTGCCGATGGAGGACGAGCTTGCCGCGTCGCTCGATCAGGATTTCCACATCGAGGACGATACCGTCGAAGCTCGGCATGCGGTGGCCGAAGTGCCGGCGGCTGTGGAGCCCGATCATCAATTCGACGATGCGGTCGCGCTTTCGCTCGAAGATGAGCTGATGCTTGACGACCATCCGGCGGATCAGCGCCATGTGGCTGCGACCGCGGTCGACTATTCGGAGCCGGCACCGGCCGTTGCGAATGAGGCCCAGGCGACTTCCGACGAGGATTTCACGGGTCATTTCGACGACGCCATGGCTGATGTCGACATGGATTTTGACGTTCAGGCAGACGAGCCGGTGGCCTTTGACGCAGCGGATGCGCACGACGTGCTCGCCGATGCCGTGAACCCGGAAGGTGAGTTCTCAGGCCCCGAAGCCGTTTCGGATGATGCTTTCGATCTGACTTTGGACGATGCGTTCGCCGAGCCTGCCGAAGAGCCGGTCGCCGAGGTTGCGGCTGCGGTCCAGCCGATGGCCCCGGCGGCGGTCATGGCCGAGCCGGTGCGGGCCAACGCAGCGGACGAACGGAGCCTCGAAGACGAATTGAACGCGCTTCTGGGCGCGATGACGGCGCGCACGCCGCCGCCGGTCAACGAGCCTGTCGTTGCTCGGCCTGTTGTAGCCCAGCCGGCTGTTGCTCTCCCTCAGGTCCATGTCGCCGCACCGGCGAAGGTCTCCGAGGAACCTGCCGATCTCGTTGGCGATCTCGACTGGGATCTTGACGACCATGCGCCCGAGAATCCGCATCCTTCGAGTGGCGTTCACGCCGCCGATGCCGACCTCGACAATCTGCTGCTCGACGAAATTCAGGGCCAGGATCTTGGTTCGGATGCCGCTGACCATGTCGATCTCGACGATGATGCGTTCGATGCGGCCCTGGCCAGGAGTCTCGATGCGCGCCACGAGACAGCTTCCGAGCAGGATCAGGCCGATTCCTTCGATTGGCTGGCTGAACGCTCAGTGCCGACGGAGCCAACCCGTTCGTGGAGCCGCGTGACACCAGTTCCCCAGCAGCCGGCATTTGCCACGCAGCCGGCCGCTTCGATGGCGGCCAGGGCCGCCGCACCGGAAGTGGCCCCGGCAGTGGCTGTGGTGCCGACCTATCGCGCGCCCGAGCCGGTTGCGGCTGCTGCCCATGCAGCCCCTGTATCCACACCGCAGCCGCGACAGCCGTCGCGCTATGAAGAGATGCCCGATGTCGAAACTGTCGATGTGCCGGAGCGCGTCGTGGCGCTGGCGGACGATCTCGACATTCCGGAACTGCATTTCGAGGAAGATGAGCCGGCCTCGCCTGGCTATGACGATCTCGACGCCGAGTTCGCCAGCCTTCTGACGGAAATGAATTCGGTGGAGGTCGCGCCTGCTCCAGCTGCTCCCGCAAGCAGCGCTGCCTATGCCGACGAATCCTACAATGCCGGATTCAATTCGGGATATGAGAAGCCCAATCCGGGATATGAGAGTCTCAATCCGGGATATGAGAGGTCCAATACGGGATACCAGGCGCCGGCATACGAAGAAGCCAAGCCTGCCTATCACACTGAAGCGCGGACCTATGCGGCGCGGCCGGCGGAAACGCCTGCTCGTGCTGCGGCGAACACTGGCTATGCCGATGCCTCGGAAGGCTTCGATCTCGACAATCTGCCCGGCAGCCAGCCGGTCTCGCAGGCGGACGATTTCACCGTCGATGAACTCGACTACGACCCCGAACTGGACGAGGCCATGTCCGTTCCGGGTCTCGGCGAGCGGGAAGCGGCCACGTCGTCGGGCCGTCGCGGCCTGTTCATCGCTGCGATCGTCGGCGCCGTTGCGGTCGCGGGCGGTCTTGGCGCCTTTGCGTTGTCCTTCGGCGGCAAGGGCGGCAGCGAAGCTCCGGTGATCGTCAAGGCCGACAATTCGCCGATCAAGGTCAAGCCGGAAAATCCGGGCGGCACCGTGGTGCCGAACCAGGACAACAAGGTCTACGACGCGGTGGTCAAGGGCGCGAAACCCGCCGAACCGGTGCAGCAGAAGCTTGTCACCAACACCGAGGTGCCGGTGGACGTGCAGGCAAAGGATCCGGCCCGCGCCATAGATCTTTCTCCTGACCAGAGTGCTGCCGTTGGCGGAGCCGACGACGGCAACGCCTCGCCCACCGCCAATGCGGCTCCGGCCGACAATGCGGCGCCGGCGCCCAAGTCCGAGGATCGCATCGCGCAGGTGCTGCAGGATGCCGACAAGGGCACCAACACCGATGTCGTCGCCGTTGCGCCGCGCAAGGTGCGGACCATGGTTGTCAAGTCGGATGGCTCGCTGGTGCCGCGCGAGGACCCGGCGCCCGCCACACCGCAGGTCGCGGCTGCTGAGCCGACCGATCCGGCGCCGCAGCATGTCGCGCCGTCTGCCGATGCCGATCAGACCGGCACCGTGGCGCCTGCCGCCGCCCAGTCGGACGACGAACCGGCTCTCAAGCCGGCAGCCAAACCGGCCAAGGCCCAGTCGGCAAACACCCCGGCCAAGGTTGCGATCGCGCCGCAGCGCCCATCCGACCAGCCGGTCGACGTCGTCGGCGAGGTCAAGCCCGATCAGGTCGCTTCCATCGATCCGGCAACCACGGCGACCGGTGGCGGTTCGTGGTCGATGCAGGTTGCTTCGCAGCCTACGGTGGAAAGCGCCCAGTCGACCTACCAGGACCTGCAGCGCCGCTATGGCAGCGTGCTTGCCGGTCGCACCGCCAACATCGTCAAGGCCGAGATCGCCGGCAAGGGCACGTTCTACCGCGTCCGCGTCGCGGCCCAGTCGCGCAACGATGCCATCAACCTGTGCACCAGCTACAAGGCGGCTGGCGGCAACTGCTTCGTCTCGCGCTAGGCGCCGATCAATCAATCAAGCCGGCGCGGTCCTCGATCGCGGCGGCTTTTTCGTGTGCCCAGCGTTTTCATGTGGAAGCACTTCTGGCGTTGGACCGCATGTGATCGCAAGCGATTCCCTTTGGACGCGCGAAGCCCTAAACTCCTGACATGACCGAATCAAAATCCATGATCCTCGGCTGTGCCGGGAAATCGCTCACCCGCGAAGAAATCAATTTCTATCGCAATGAATGCCCGTGGGCCTTCATCTTGTTTGCCCGCAACATTGGCGAGACCGAGCAGATCCGCGATCTGGTCGCCGAAATGCGCGACTGTATCGGACGCCCGGACGCGCTCGTTTTCATCGACCAGGAGGGAGGCCGGGTGCAACGCCTGCGGCCACCGCTGGCTCCCAACTATCCGGCCGGCGGGGCGCTTGGCGCGCTGTGGCGCGACGATCACGACGCCGGCGCCCGTGCCGCATGGCTGATGGCGCGCCTGCACGCATTCGACCTGTTGCGCTACGGCATCACGGCGGATTGTCTGCCGGTGCTCGACGTGCCGATCGAAGGCGCCAGCGATGTAATCGGCGCGCGCGCCTACGGCAAGGACCCGCGCGCGGTCATCGAACTCGGCCGTGCCGCGGCCGAAGGCCTGATGTCCGGCGGTGTGCTGCCGGTGATGAAGCATATTCCGGGGCATGGCCGGGCCTTTGCCGACACGCATTTCGAGCTGCCAACGGTCGACGCTTCGCTCAGCGATCTGCAGCGGCATGATTTCGCCCCGTTCCGGGAGCTCAACCATCTGCCGATGGCAATGACGGCGCATGTCGTCTACAGCGCCATCGACCCCAACAACCCGGCGACCACCTCCGGCAAGGTCATCGACGAGATCATCCGCCGCGAGATCGGCTTCGATGGGCTCTTGATGAGCGACGACACCTCGATGAAGGCACTTTCTGGGGATTTCCCGACAAAGGCGGCCTCGATCCTTGCGGCGGGCTGCGATCTGGTCCTTCACTGCAATGGCGTTTTCGAGGAGATGGCGGGCATCGCGTCGCGGACCAAGGGGCTTGAAGGCAAGTCTCTGGAGCGCGCAAAGCGGGCGATGACCTATATAAAGAAACACGACGCGGTCGAGGAAACCGAGATACGCGCTGAATTCGCCACCTATTTCGATGCGGTGGCCTAACGAGGGAAGTGACAGGGACAGTGGCGGAAACATTGGAAAGCAAGGCCGCGAAGGCCGCACCGATGGACCGTCTTTGGGCCGAGAATGACGATTCACGCGTCACCGGCGACCCCTCGCTGGTTGTCGACGTCGCCGGCTTCGAAGGTCCGCTCGACCTTCTCCTTCATCTCGCGCGCACCCAGAAGGTCGATCTGGCGCGCATCTCGATCCTGGCTCTGGTCGAGCAGTATCTGACGTTTGTCGAGACGGCGAGGGCGCTGCGGCTGGAGCTTGCAGCCGACTATCTGGTGATGGCGGCGTGGCTGGCGTTCCTGAAGTCGAAGCTCCTGATCCCCAAGCAGCCTGGCGAAGAAGGCGAAAGCGGCGAGGAACTGGCGGCGGTGTTGCAATTCCGTCTGAAGCGGCTCGAGGCCATGCGTGATGCGGCGTCGCGTCTCGTCAACCGCAACCGGCTCGGTCGAGACGTGTTCGCGCGCGGCATGCCCGAAATGGTCATTATCGAGAAGCGCAACACCTATTCGGCGTCGCTCTACGACCTCTTGACCGCCTACGCCCAGCAGCGGCAGAAGCAGGCGATCACCAATGTGACGATCGCCCGGCGCGGCGTCTGGTCGCTCAAGGACGCGCGCGATATCCTGACCCGGCTGATCGGCTCGCTGCGGGACTGGACGTCTCTCGACAGCTTCCTCATCCAATATATGACCAGCCCGGAAGAGCGGCGCACGGCGATCGCCAGCTCATTCGCGGCGACACTGGAACTGGTGCGCGAGCGCAAGATGGATGTGCGGCAGGACGAGGTGTTCGCGCCGATCTATCTGCGCGACCACCGCGCACCGGTAATCAAGGCAGTCGAGGTTGCATCATGAGCGAACGCGCCAACGCTTCGGTTATCCCCTTCAAGGTGGATGATGGGCCGGATGAGGGCGATCTCGACCAGGCTTCGCCCCAGAATCCGCCACAGAATCCGGCCGAGCGCCTGCATATGGCGGAGGCGGTGCGCATGGCCGAGGCGATCGTGTTCGCCAGCGCCGAACCGGTCAGCGAAAAGCAGCTTGCCGCGCGCCTTCCCGATGGCATCAACATCGCTCTCGCAATGGACGAGTTGCAGCAGGTCTATGCCCGGCGCGGCGTCAATCTGGTGCGGGTCGGCGACGCCTGGGCGTTCCGCACCGCCGGCGACTTGGCCTTCCTGATGAGCCGCGACACCGTGCAGCAGCGCAAGTTGTCGCGCGCGGCGCTCGAAGTGTTGGCGATCATCGCTTACCACCAGCCGGTGACACGAGCCGAGATCGAGGACATCCGCGGTGTGGAGACCTCGAAGGGCACGCTCGACACGCTGCTCGAGACGGAATGGGTGCGCATGCGCGGCCGTCGCAAGACGCCCGGCCGTCCCGTCACCTACGGTACCACCGAAACCTTCCTCGACCATTTCGCGCTCGAGGAAATCCGCGATCTTCCCGGCATGGAGGAGTTGAAGGGCGCCGGCCTGCTTTCGGGCCGCATGCCGTCGAACTTCTCCATTCCGCAGCCGCCGGCCGACCCGGATGCGCTGACCGAGGACGAGGATCCGCTGACCGACATCGACCTCGAGGAACTCGGCCTTTTGACGCCGCGCGTCACGGAAGATTGACCGCAAGCGTCTATCAAAAGCGGCTTTACGTCTTTACATGCGCCGTTTGGTAGCGGGCCACCTTGCCGAAAATGCGTGACATCCGCCAGCCTTTCATAAACTCTGTCGCAGTTGTGTTTGAATCCCAACGCGAAAACGCATAGATCATCGCCAGGGAAAACATTCGAGAGAGATTTGCTATGGGTTCATTTTCGATTTGGCATTGGATGATCGTGCTGGTCATCGTGCTTCTGGTGTTCGGCCGCGGCAAGATTCCGGAGCTGATGGGCGACATGGCCAAGGGCATCAAGAGCTTCAAGAAGGGCATGGCGGACGACGACGTCGCCGAGGACAAGCGTACCGTCGAACACCGTGCCGACGAGACCGTTTCGGCCGTGAAGGAAAAGGCCAGCAAGAGCTGAGCCAAGAGTTCTAGTCGGAACAGATTGCCATGTTTGAAGTCGGCTGGACCGAAATGCTGGTGATCGCGATCGTTATGATCGTGGTCGTCGGGCCGAAGGATTTGCCCAATATGCTGCGCACCTTCGGCCGCACGACGGCGAAGCTGCGCGCCATGGCGGCCGATTTCCAGAAGCAGTTCAACGAAGCGCTGAAGGAAGCCGAACTCGACGACGTCAAGAAATCGGTCGACGAGCTCAGGGGCCTCAGCCCGGTTGCCGAAATCAAGAAGCAGCTCAATCCGTTCGAACAGGCGGCGGCCGATGTGCGCGCCGGCGTCGACGCCGCGATGAAGCCGAAGCCTGCCGTTGATCCGGCTACGCCCGCCGCTTCGACGCCACAGCCGGCCGAACCGTTGAAGAATGGCGCAACGGAAATGCCTGGCGTCAATGCGGCGGGAGCTGCGGCGCCAACACCGGTTTTCCCGGCGATGACCGATGAATCGGTGGTATCGGCATCCGCGGAAGCTGCCGTGGGGCCAAAGGCATCCGCGGTCAAGAAGGTTGCCAAGTCGGCACCGGTGGCAAAAGCGCCTGCCAAGGCCTCGACATCCGCGAAGACTGCGACGGCAAAAGCCACACCAGCAGTGACGGCAAAAGCAGCACCTGCGTCCAAAGCATCGACAAAGGTCGCGACGGCAGCAAAGCCTGCAACCGCCGCTGCGACGAAGCCCGCCGCCAAGGCCGTGGCGAAAGCCGAACCGAAACCTGCCGCGGCGAAGAAGCCGGTGGCCAAAAAGACGGCTGGAGCCGCCAAGTGAGCGTTTCGGACAAGGAAAAGGACGAGATCGAGAAATCGTCCGCTCCCCTGATGGAGCATCTGATCGAGCTGCGTCGGCGGCTGATCTGGTCGCTGGGCGGCTTTTTCGTCGCCTTCCTGGTTTGCTTTTTCTTCGCCAAGAAGCTGTTCAATCTTCTGGTCGTCCCGTTCAAATGGGCGACGAAATGGGCGGGGCTCGACCCGCACAAGGTCGAGTTGATCTACACCGCGCCGCAGGAGTTCTTTTTCACGCAGGTCAAGCTCGCCATGTTCGGCGGCATGGTCATCGCCTTTCCGCTGATCGCCACGCAGATCTACAAATTCATCGCGCCCGGCCTCTACAAGAACGAGCGCAACGCTTTCCTGCCGTTCCTGATCGCGTCGCCGATCCTGTTTCTGATGGGCGCCTCGCTGGTCTATTTCTTCTTCACGCCGATGGTGATGTGGTTCTTCCTTGCCATGCAGCAGGCCGGTACCGACGAGCAGGTACAGATTTCGCTGCTGCCGAAAGTGTCGGAATATCTCAGCCTGATCATGACGCTGATCTTCTCCTTCGGCCTGGTGTTCCAGCTGCCGGTGGTGACCAGCCTGATGACCCGCGTCGGCATGCTGTCGTCCAAGGCGCTGGCCGAGAAGCGCAAATGGGCGATCGTCATCGCCTTCGTCGTCGCGGCGGTGCTGACGCCGCCCGATCCGATGAGCCAGATCGGCTTGGCCATTCCAACCATCCTGCTCTACGAGGTCGCCATCTGGGCCGCGCGGTGGATCGAGCGCAGCCAGGAGCGCGAGCGCCTGGCACGCGAGAAGCAGGAAGCCGCCGAGACCGTGGCGGACAAGGCACCGGACGAACCTCCGGCGCCGGCAGCCTCCTAAGAACATCAACGCGGCGGAAAACGACAACCGCCGCCCAGCCTCATCTTGCATCGGTCAAGGATGCGGTTTACGCCCTCTGACTGAAACGCATCGCCATCAAGGCGGTGCGTTTCAGTTTTTGTTTTGAGCATGTCGTTGTCCCAAAACCGCTGCGCACTTTTGGGCGACATGCTACCCGAGGACGGATAGACCATGCTTGACATCAAATGGATTCGCGACAACCCGAAGGCCCTTGTCGAGGCGCTGGCCAAGCGCTCGTGGTCGGCGGCAGAGGCGCAGTCCACGGTCGATGATTTGATCGCCAGGGACGAGGCGCGGCGTGAGCACGTCACCGAGCTGCAGACCAAGCAGGAGCGCCGCAACGCCGCCTCCAAGGAGATCGGCAACGCCATGCGTTCGGGCGATGCCGCCCTTGCCGAGAAACTGAAAGCCGAAGTCGGCGAGATCAAGACCTTTATCCAGAATGGCGAGGCGCGCGAACGCGAGCTCGACAAGGCGCTGAACGATGCGCTGGCGGTGCTGCCCAACGTGCCGTTCGACGATGTGCCGGTCGGCAAGGACGAGCACGACAATGTCGTCAAGCACGTCGTCGGCAAGGTGCCGACGCGGCCGAACTGGGTGAAGGAACATTTCGAGATCGGCGAAGCGCTCGGGATGATGGATTTCGAGCGGGCAGCAAAGCTGTCGGGCTCGCGCTTCACCGTGCTGAAGAGCGGCCTGGCGCGGATGGAACGCGCGATTGGCCAGTTCATGCTCGACCTGCACACGACCGAACATGGCTATGAGGAAGTCATCCCGCCGCTGATGGTCCGCGACGAGGTGCTTTTCGGCACCAACCAACTGCCGAAGTTCGAGGAGGATCTGTTCTTCACGCCGCACGGGGAGGGCAGGCTTGGCCTGATCCCCACCGCCGAGGTGCCGCTTACCAATCTCGTGCGCGAGGAAATCACAGCGTATGAAAAACTGCCGCTGCGCTACACGGCGCTGACGCCTTGCTTCCGCTCGGAAGCAGGCTCGGCCGGACGCGACACGCGCGGCATGCTGCGTCAGCACCAGTTCTACAAGGTCGAGCTGGTGTCGATCACCGACCAGGAATCATCGCTTGCCGAGCATGAGCGGATGACTGAGTGTGCCGAGGAAGTGCTGAAGCGCCTGGAGCTGCCGTTCCGCACCATGGTGCTGTGCACCGGTGACATGGGTTTTGGCGCGCGCAAGACATATGACATCGAGGTCTGGCTGCCCGGCCAGAACGCCTATCGCGAAATCTCGTCCTGCTCGGTCTGCGGCGATTTCCAGGCGCGCCGCATGGACGCCCGCTACAAGGACAAGGATGGCAAGGGCAATCGCTTCGTCCATACGCTCAACGGTTCGGGCACCGCTGTCGGCCGCGCTCTCATAGCTGTCATCGAAAACTACCAGAATGAGGATGGCAGCGTAACCATTCCTGAAGTGCTGCGCCCTTACATGGGCGGTCTGGAAAAGATCGAATCGAAATAATGCGCATTCTTCTGACCAATGACGACGGCATTCATGCCGAGGGACTGGCGTCGCTCGAACGCGTTGCCCGCACGCTCTCCGACGATGTCTGGGTGGTGGCACCGGAGCAGGACCAGTCCGGCTATGCGCATTCGCTGTCGATCTCGGAGCCGTTGCGGCTGCGCAAGATCGGCGAGAAGCATTTTGCCGTGCGCGGCACGCCGACCGACTGCGTTATCATGGGGGTGAAGAAGATCCTGCCTGGAGCGCCCGACCTGATCCTGTCCGGCATCAATTCCGGCGCCAATATCGCCGACGACGTGACCTATTCGGGGACCGTCGCCGGCGCCATGGAAGGCGCGCTGCTCGGCATCCGCTCGATCGCGCTCAGCCAGGGCTACTCCTATGTCGGCGAGGATCGCGTCGTCCCCTACGAAACCACCGAAGCGCTAGCGCCGGCACTGCTGAAGAAGCTCGTCGCGACGCCTCTGCCGGACGGCGTGCTGCTCAACGTCAATTTCCCGAACTGCCTTCCCGAGGAGGTCGCCGGCACGGTGGTCACCTCGCAGGGCAAGCTCGTGCACAGCCTGTGGGTCGACGAGCGCCGTGACGGGCGCGGCCTGCCTTACTATTGGCTGCGATTTGGCCGCGAGCCGGTCGAGGGCAAGCGAGGCACCGATCTCTACGCCTTGCGCAATCGCCTGGTGTCGGTGACGCCGTTGCAGCTCGACCTCACCGCGCATGAGATCCGCGACCAGCTGAGCAAGGCGCTTGCATGAACCTGCCAATCGATGACCGCGAAGGATTTGCCGCTTTCCTCCTGCGCCTGCGCGGCAGGGGAACCGTGCCGAAGGCATTGATCGCGGCTTTCGAGGCGACGCCACGGCGCGGTTTCCTGGCAGCGCAGTTCCACCAGATCGCCTGGTCCGACCGCATGCTGCCGATCGAGTGCGGCGAGGCGATAGAAGGCGCGGACATGCAAGCGGCGGTGATCGCGGCACTTGCCATCGAGCCCGGCAATCGCGTGCTCGAGATCGGCACCGGCTCCGGCTACACGGCGGCGGTAATGTCACGGCTGGCGGCACGGATCGTCACCATCGACCGCTACAAGACGCTTGTCGAACAGGCCAGGCAGCGCTTCGAGGCGCTCGGCATCGGCAACGCCATAGTGCGCCAGGCCGACGGTTCCGGCGGTCTGCCTGCCGAAGGGCCGTTCGACCGTATCGTCGCCTGGGCCGCCTTCGACAGCTTGCCGCGCTTCCTGCTCGACCAACTGTCGAGCGGTGGCATCGTCATCGCGCCGATCGGTCCGGAGGAGGGCGAGCAGGTGCTGGCCAAGCTCACCAAGGTCGGCAGCCGTTTCGAGCGTGAGGATATCGGCCTCGTGCGGCTGCAGCCGATCTTGCGCAGCGTCGCTGCGGTGATCTAGCGCATATCGCCGTTTCATGGAAACGGCGAACCGCTCTAACTCCTTGTTTTGACGCAATTCCGGACGGGAAACCGTTCACACTTTTCTTGGAATTGCTCCAGGCGCCTCCAGCGCGCTCGAAAATGTTTTAAGAAAATTTTCGTCGGATTCTAATGGGTTAACCGCCCAGTAACATTAACGCGCTTTAATCCTGTCTCAGTTGGTGCAGAGTTTGTGCGGGTTAGTGCGATGCAACTCAGTTTTTTGAAGGCAAATAGTCGCAATCTGGCGCGGGGCTGCGCCGTTCTTGTGATTGCAGGCGCGGCCGCCGGGTGCAGTTCCCAGGCGTCGCGGTTCAACAGTGTCGACGACGTCTTCACATCCTCGACCAACAATCAGCGTGCCATCATCAACAAGCAGGATGCCGTGCAGCCCTATCCGGGCGATGTCTCGGCAGCCCCGCTCGACGGCAGCCACACGCAGTCGGTCAGCCGCTCCAGCCTCGAGCCGGTCTCCAGCCGGCCGCTGCCTCCGCCCGTTTCAGCCCAGGCGCAACCCGCTCCGGCACTCGCGCCTGCCGCCAATCCCGTGCGTGTCGCATCAGCACCGGCCATGGTTCGGCCTGCTCCTCATGTCGACAGGACGACGACCGGCACTGTCGAGCCGGCCGCGAAGCCATTCAAGAATGCCCAGCCCGACGCGCCGAAGATGGCGCAGGCCGGCACGCCGCATGCGACCGAGATCGTCGTCAGGGACGGCGAAACCATTTCCGGCCTGGCGGCGCATTACAAGGTGCCGGCCGATGTCATCATGAAGGTGAATGGCCTGAGTCCGACCAAGGGGCTTAAGACCGGCCAGAAGATCGTCATCCCGGCCTATGCCTATTCGAGCAAGGCTGAACCGAAAGTCGCGGACGCAAAACCGGCAAAAGACGGCAAGCACGACCTGCCGGCCACCGCGCCGGACAAGGTCGCCGTTCTGCCGCAGCAGCCGAAACTCAAGGAGGGCAAGTCCGCCGCTCAGGTCGATGCTTCGGCCGCCGCGAGCCAGCCCAAGGAGCCCAAGCCCGCGCAGGTGGCCAAGGCAACCGGCGCCGCCGGTACCTACACGGTCCAGTCGGGCGACACGATGTCCTCGATTGCCAGGAAGACCGGCGTTGGCGTCGTGGCGCTGAAGCAGGCCAACGGCATGAAGGACGGTTTGCTCAAGATCGGCCAGACCCTGAAAGTGCCGGCCGGCGGAACGGCAACGGTCGCCAGTGCAAAGCCGGCGAAGGTCGATCCGGTGACCACGGCAACCACGCAGCCTCCTGCAAAGACCACGCCATCGGAAACACTGGCGTCCTACACGCCGCCGAAGAAGGATGCGAAAGTCATCCAGCAGGCAGAGGACGACGATGCGGTGGCTCCCGATGCCACCGGGATCGGCAAGATGCGCTGGCCGGTGCGCGGCCGGGTGATCTCCGGCTTCGGATCGGGCAAGGATGGCGTCGACATCGCCGTGCCCACGGGCACGCCGATCAAGGCGGCCGAAAACGGCGTCGTCATCTACGCCGGCGACGGGCTCAAGGAATTCGGCAACACGGTGCTTGTGCGCCACGAGAACGGCCTGGTCACCGTCTACGGCCATGCCAGCTCGATCGAGGTGCAGCGTGGCCAGAAGGTCAAGCGCGGCCAGGAAATCGCACTCTCAGGCATGAGCGGCACGACGGACTCGCCGAAGCTGCACTTCGAAGTGCGCAAGAACTCGGCGCCGGTCGATCCTTCGACCTATCTCGAATAGAATAAAAAAAGCGATTTGCGGGCCGTCTGACCTCCAGTCCGGCCCGCCGGCTCAGCCCGTTCCGCGAGGAACGGGCTTTTTCAGTTTTGTTTGAGAGATTTGTATTTCTAGGCGGATGGACTTCGTTCGTCCCACTCTGGTGCAAAGGTCCACTGGCGATTGATTGACATGTCCAATGGGCGCTGGCTCCGGGTGCGCGAAGGCTCGACTGCATCATCATCCGGGAAGGATAAACGCCAGCGTGAACGCTGCCATCCATCTGGAACGTTTGCTGCAAACAGCCAATTGAGTTTCGATCTCAATCCTTCAGCGGCTTGCCAAGCCGGCCGGCCAGATCCTGCGTGAACTGCCAGGCGACGCGACCCGAGCGGCTGCCGCGCGTCGTCGCCCATTCCAGCGCCTCGGCGCGCAGCTGCTCGGGATCGATGTCGAGGCCATGATGGCTGGCATAGCCGTTGATCATCTCGAGATATTCGTCCTGCGAGCATTTGTGAAAGCCGAGCCAAAGTCCGAAACGATCGGACAGCGAGACCTTTTCCTCGACCGCCTCGGACGGGTTGATGGCTGTCGAGCGCTCATTGTCGATCATGTCGCGCGGCAACAGATGACGGCGGTTCGAGGTGGCGTAGAAGATGACATTGGCCGGGCGCCCCTCGACGCCGCCCTCAAGCGCCGCCTTCAGCGACTTGTAGGATGTATCGTCGTGATCGAAGGACAGATCGTCGCAAAACAGGATGAAGCGGAAGGGGGCTGCCTTCAGCAAGCCCATCAGCTTCGGCAGCGTGTCGATGTCCTCGCGGTGGATCTCGATCAGCTTCAGCGGCAGGTCGGATTTGGCCTTTTGTGATTTGGCCTTGGCATTGATCTCGGCATGCACGGCCTTGACCAGCGACGATTTGCCCATGCCGCGCGCGCCCCACAACAGCACATTGTTGGCCGGATGGCCGGCGGCAAAGCGCTCGGTGTTGTCGACAAGGATGTCGCGGACACGGTCGACGCCCCGGATCAGGCCGATATCGACGCGGTTGACCTTGCGCACCGGCTCCAGATAGCCCGGATCGGCCTGCCAGACGAAGCATTCGGCCTCACCAAGGTCGGTTTCGGGCACGGGCGGCGGGGCGAGGCGGCTGACAGCCTCGATCAGGCGGTCAAGTTTCTTGTTGAGGGCGTCGATGCTGCTGTCGGTCATTTCAGGTCTTTTGGTTCGTTTCCTTGGGGCGGGCAGGTGGGACCCGTTCGATTCCGTCGGGTTCGAAACCGGTTCCAACCTTTTGTTCGAGCGTGATCTTTTCCGAAAACCGGCTCGCGCTTTTCGCGATCATGCTCTAACACGGCCCGGCAGGCCGGAAAAGCAGCCGATTTGCCCGGCCGCGCAGTTGCATTGACAACTTTACCGACTATATTCCGGCCAAATTTCAAGGGGCCGCCAAGCTCCGCAGGACGGTTGGCGGCTGTTTTCAAAATTCAGGAGTACTCTCGATGTTCGTGACACCGGCATACGCCCAAGGCATCGGCGGCACCTCTCCCGATATGCTCATCAGCATTTTGCCGTTTGTCCTGATTTTCGTGATCATGTATTTTCTGATCATCCGCCCGCAGCGCACGCAGCTGAAGAAGCGCGGCGAGATGCTGGCGGCGGTCCGTCGCGGCGATACTGTTGTCACCGGCGGCGGGTTCGTCGGCAAGGTGACCAAGGTGATCGACGACAACGAGCTCGAGATCGACCTCGGCGGCGGTACCAAGGTGACGGCGCTGCGCTCGACGATCGCCGACGTGCGCGTCAAGGGCGAACCCGTGGCGAACCAGAACGCCAAGAAATAACCTAATTCCAGGCGGAGCGATCCGCGGACACGCTCTGACGGACGACGCCATATGCTGTATTTTTCGCGCTTCAAGATGATCCTGATCTGGCTGGCCGTGGCCGCCACAGTGGTCCTCGCCGCGCCCAATCTCATTCCCGCGAGCACATTGGCCCAGCTCCCGAGCTGGGTGCCGAAGCGGCAGATGACACTCGGCCTCGACCTGCAGGGCGGTTCGCACATCCTGCTCGAGATGAACCAGAACGATCTGATCAAGGATCGGCTCGAGACAACGCGCGACGAAATCCGCACGCTGCTGCGCGACGCCAAGATCGGCTACACCGGCCTTGGCGGCACGGGGCGGACCTTGCAGGTCCGCATCACGGATCCGGCGCAACTCGACGCCGCCAAGAAGGCGTTGAAGACCTTGACCGATCCGGTCGCCGCCGGCCTGTTCACCGGCGGGTCGATCCAGGAAATGTCGCTGGACGATTCCGAACCGGGCCTGCTCAAGTTCACCGTCACCGACGCAGGCATCAAATACCGCACGTCGACCGCCTTGGCGCAATCGATCGAAGTGGTTGAGCGCCGCGTCAACGAACTCGGCACCACCGAGCCTATCGTGCAGCGGCAAGGCGACGACCGCATCCTTGTCCAGGTGCCAGGCCTGCAGGATCCGCAGCGGCTGAAGGAAATCCTCGGCCAGACCGCAAAGCTGACCTTCCAGATGGTCGACCAGTCGATGCCGGTGCAGGACGCGCTCAAGGGGCGCCCGCCCGCCGGCTCCTCGGTGCTTTATTCCCAGGACGATCCGCCGGTTCCGTATCTGATTGAAAACCGCGTCATCGTTTCGGGCGAAAACCTCGTCGACGCGCAAGCGACGTACAATTCGCAGAACAATGAGCCGGTGGTTTCATTCCGCTTCGATTCGAAAGGGGCCGCGCGCTTCGGCCAGGCGACCTCGCAGAATGTCGGCAAGCTGTTCGCCATCATCCTCGACAACCAGGTGATCTCGGCGCCGCAGATCCGAGAGCCAATCCTCGGCGGCACCGGCCAGATTTCAGGCAATTTCACCGCCCAGAGCGCCAACGATCTCGCCGTGCTTTTGCGCGCTGGTGCGCTGCCGGCGACGCTGACGGTGATCGAGGAACGCACTGTCGGTCCAGGCCTTGGCCAGGATTCGATCCATGCCGGCAAGGTCGCCGGCATCATCGGTTCGATCCTCGTCGTTGCCTTCATGTTCGTCGCCTACGGCTTCCTCGGCTTCCTCGCCAACATCGCGCTGGCGGTGCATGTGGCGATGATCGTCGGTGTGCTGTCCCTGCTCGGCGCGACGCTGACCTTGCCGGGTATCGCCGGTATCGTGCTGACCATCGGCATGGCGGTCGATTCCAACGTGCTGATCTACGAACGCATCCGTGAAGAGCGACGAGCTGGCCGCTCCGTGATCCAGGCGATCGACACCGGCTTCTCGAAGGCGCTGGCGACCATCGTTGATTCCAACGTCACGTCGCTGATCGCCACCGTGGTGCTGTTTTATCTCGGCACCGGTCCGGTGAAGGGCTTTGCCATCACCTACGCCATCGGCATTTTGACCACCGTCTTCACCGCTTTCACCTTCACGCGCCTGCTTGTGTCGATCTGGCTGCGCCGCGCCCGTCCGAAGGAATTGCCGAAGGCGCCGGTGACCTTCATTCCGCCGGGCACCAAGATCCCCTTCATGGGCATCCGCCGCTGGACGTTCGCGCTGTCGAGCATCTTGTCGGTGCTGTCTGTCGTGCTGTTCATGACCGTCGACATCAACTACGGCATCGACTTCAAGGGCGGTTCGATGATCGAGGTGAAGGCCAAGAGCGGCGATGCCAATATCGGCGATATCCGCAGCCGATTGATGGAGCTCAACATCGGCGAAGTGCAGGTTCAGCAGTTCGGCGCGCCGAACGACGTGCTGATCCGCGTCGGCACGCAGGATGGCGGCGAGAATGCCGAGCAGACGGTCATCGACAAGGTGCGCGGCGAGCTGCAGGACCAGTATGATTTCCGCCGCGTCGAGGTTGTGGGACCGACGGTTTCCGGCGAACTTGCCAAGCAAGGCACCATCGCCATGCTGGTCGCGCTGGTCGGCATCCTGGTCTATGTCTGGTTCCGTTTCGAATGGCAGTTCGCGGTCGGCGCCATCGTTGCGACGGTGCACGATGTGGTCATGACGCTCGGCTTTTTCGTCATCACCGGCCTCGAATTCAACCAGTCGTCGCTGGCGGCGATCCTGACCATTATCGGCTATTCGCTGAACGACACGATCGTGGTCTATGACCGCGTCCGCGAGGATTTGCGAAAATACAAGCGAATGCCGCTGCCACAGCTGTTGAACAACGCCATCAACGAGACACTGTCGCGAACGACGCTCACCTCGGTGACGACGATCCTGGCCTTGCTGGCACTGGTGCTGTTCGGCGGCGAGGTCATCCGCTCCTTCACCATGGCGATGCTGTTCGGTGTTGTGTTCGGCACCTATTCGTCGATCTTCATCGCCGCACCGCTGCTGATCCTGTTCAAGCTGCGGCCGCAGGCCACGGCCGACGAGGAGAAGCCGGTGGGTGGCGGCAAGGCGGTCGCGACCTGACGCGCGGCCCCGAAGGGGTGACTGAGTGGTGACCGGCAGAGGGATCGTAATCCGCGAGGCGCATTTCCCAGGCCGCGCTCCGATCGAGGCCTATGGCAATGGCGGGTTCCGCTTTGCGGACATGTCGCACCGCGGCTCGTTGCTGTGCCTGCCGTCCGGCATCCATGGCTGGGAGCCGGCGGACGCTACTGCGCTGACGGTGGCGGATTTCGACAAACTTCTGGTCGAGGCCGACAAGGTCGAGATCCTGCTGGTCGGCATGGGCAGGGATCTCCGGCCGTTGCCGGCGGCGTTGCGGGCGGCGCTGAAAGAGGCAGGCATAGCGTCCGATCCGATGTCGACCGGGGCAGCGGTGCGGACCTACAATGTCCTCCTGGCGGAAGACCGCGCAGTGGCTGCCGCGCTCATCGCCGTCGATTGATATGTCCGAAAATGCCAAAATCGTCATGGACGCGGTGCGCGCCGCCGACCATGACCGGTATCTAACGGCGCTCTACGCGCCCGTCGGCAAGCGCGATGCGCTGTTTTCGCTTTACGCTTTCAATGCCGAGGTTGCGGGCATTCGCGACCGCATCCATGAAGCGTTGCCGGGTGAAGTACGGCTGCAATGGTGGCGCGATCTCATCGCGGCCGACAATGATGGCGCAGGCATCGGCCATCCCACCGCCGACGCGCTGAAGGCGACAATTTCCGTCCATCGCCTGCCGAAACTGGCCTTCGAGAACATGCTCGAAGCGCGCATCTTCGATCTCTACGACGATCCGATGCCGTCGCGCACGGATCTCGAAGGCTATTGCGGCGAGACGGCAGCCGCGCTCATCCAGCTTGCGGCGATGGTGCTCGATCCCGTCGAGGCGCCGCGCTTTGCAGAACTGGCGGGCAGGGCGGGCTGTGCGCAGGCCATGACCGGCCTGCTTCTGCTGTTGCCGCTGCACCGCAAGCGCGGGCAGTGCTTTATCCCGGCCGACATCCTGGCGGCGGCGGGATCGCCGCCGGAAGAATTTGTTGCCGGCGATGGCGGACCTGGGGCGCAGCGCGCCGTGGCGGCGATGATCGCGCTGGCACGCGAACACCTCTCCGCCTTCGAGCGGGGCGCCGCGGAATTGCCGGCGTCGTTACGCCCAGCATTCCTGCCGCTGGCGCTGTCGCGCGCCTATCTCGACAAGATGGAAGGCTCGAGCCATTCACTGCTCGACAGCGTCGCGCGGCTCTCTGCCCTGCGCCGACATTGGCTCCTGTTGCGGCGCGCAAGCAAGGGCTGGCCGGTACTTTGACGTAAACGTCAATCGTGTTAAGGATTCGGCCCAGCCGAAAACTGTCGCCGAAGACGACAGACCGGCCCGGAGGAATTCCATGAGCTTGCCCGTGCTGGTCGCGATCGTCGCCTTTGGCATTGCGCTGTCGGTCGCCGCGGTGCATTTCACCGGCGGCAGCAAGACGGCCACACTGGCTGGTCCGGATCAGGCGTTGCACCGTTTCGCCGAAGATTACCCTGACGAGACGGCTGTGACAGTCCGCCTGACGGCAGACGCCAAGACGGCATTTCTGGATCTTGGGCGAGGGCGTATCGGCATTGTTCACAGCATCGGCGATTGCTTTTTGACCCGCATCGTCACGCCTGCAGACACAAAGGTCTCCGGCTCTGACGACGCGCATACGATTCTGGTTCGGCTGACGGATTTCACCTGGAAGGGCGGTCGATTCCGCTTCGCGAGTGCCGCCGATGCCCAGGCCTTGCTGAAGGCTCTGGGCTCGCATCATTCAAATTCCGTGAGGGAGGCCGCGTGATGGACAGCTATGATTTCCCGCAGGTCACCCAACTGGCCATTCCGTTCTTCGTCGCCGCGATCCTGATCGAGCTCTGGCTGGTGCGCAGCGGCCGCGCCAAGGGCTCGTTCGAGACGCGCGACACGCTGGCCAGCCTGATGATGGGCACCGGCAATGTCGTCGCCGGGCTGCTGCTTGGCGTCGTCTCCTACTGGGCCTTGCTGTGGCTGTGGCAGTTCCGCGTCTTCAATCTCGGCCTGTCGGTCTGGGTGTTCCTGGCCGCCTTCCTGCTCGATGATCTGCACTATTATGTCTATCACCGCATTGCGCACCGGGTGCGCTGGGTGTGGGCCGAGCATGTCAACCATCATTCGAGCCAGCACTATAATCTGTCGACGGCGCTCCGGCAAAGCTGGACCGGGCTGTTCACCTTCATGTTCGTGCTGCAGGCGCCGCTGGTGCTGCTCGGCTTCCATCCGGCGGTAATCGCCTTCACCTTCGGCTTCAACCTGGTCTGGCAGTTCTGGATCCACACCGAGACCATCGGCAAGATGTGGGGCTGGTTCGAATTCATCTTCAACACGCCGTCCCACCACCGCGTCCATCACGCCACCAACCCGCGCTATCTCGACGCCAACTATGCCGGAACGCTGATCATCTGGGACCGCGTGTTCGGCACCTTCGTCGAGGAATTGGAGGAAGACAGGCCGCGCTACGGCATCGTCAAGAATCTCGGCACTTTCAATCCGTTGAAAGTGGCCTTCCACGAGTGGATCGGCATGTTCAGGGACGCTTTCGCGTCGGGCCTGACGCCCGGCGATCGCATCAATTACCTGATCAAGCCCCCCGGCTGGAGCCATGACGGCTCACGCGAGACCTCGGAGAGCCTGAAGGCCGCCTATGTCAGGCGGAATCCCGGTGAGGCGGGCAAGCCTGGGTTGCCGATGGCGGGTGCCGAGCCGGCGGAGTAGGATAGTATCCTACTTTCTACTTCGGGTCCAATCTGGGGGCTATTCCGCTGCTTCGGCCGTTTGCGCCGGCAGCCCCAGCCATTGCCGGCAATCGCCCAGCGCGCGTGATGTGATGGCGTGCCTTTTGGCGACCGTCTTGTCCTTGCCGCGCAGGCGCTTGCCTTCGGTCTTCGGCGCTTCCACCGGGGGGAACAGGCCGAAATTGACGTTCATCGGCTGGAACGAGCGCTTGCCCGGCTCGTCATCGGAAACAATATGGCCGCCGGTGATGTGGTTGAGCAGCGCGCCGAAGGCCGTGGTGAGCGGCGGCAGCGACGGCGCATGGCCGAGCCTTTCGGCGGCGGCGAAGCGACCTGCCAGCAGGCCGATGGCCGCGCTTTCGACATAGCCTTCGCAACCGGTGATCTGGCCGGCGAAACGCAGGCCCGGGCGCGACTTCAGCTGCAGCGAGGCGTCGAGCAGCGTCGGCGAGTTGATGTAGGTGTTGCGATGCAGGCCGCCGAGGCGGGCGAAGTCGGCGTTTTCCAGGCCCGGAATGGTGCGGAAGATACGGACCTGCTCAGCGTGCTTCAGCTTGGTCTGGAAACCGACCATGTTGTAGAGCGTGCCCAGCGCATTGTCCTGCCGCAACTGGACGACCGCATAGGCCTTCACCGTCGGATTGTGCGCATTGGTCAGGCCCATCGGCTTCATCGGCCCGTAGCGCAGCGTCTCGACGCCGCGCTCGGCCATGATCTCGATCGGCAGGCAGCCGTCGAAATAGGGCGTGCCTTCCCATTGCTTGAATTCCGTCTTCTGGCCATCGACCAATGCCTGCACGAAGGCAAGGTACTGTTCCTTGTCCATCGGGCAATTGATGTAGTCCTTGCCGGTGCCGCCAGGCCCGACCTTGTCGTAGCGCGACTGGAACCAGCAAATGTCCATGTCGATCGTGTCGAAATGGATGATCGGCGCGATGGCGTCGAAGAAGGCGAGCGCATCAGCGCCGGTCGCCTCCGCTATCGACTGGGCAAGTCCAGGAGCGGTCAGCGGCCCGGTGGCAATGATCGCCTGATCCCAGTCCGCCGGCGGCAGGCCTGGCACTTCCTCGCGCTGGATGGTGATCAGCGGATGTGCTTCGAGCTTCTTCGTCACGGCCCCGGAGAAACCGTCGCGGTCGACGGCAAGCGCGCCGCCGGCCGGCACCTGGTTGGCGTCGCCGGCGCTCATGATCAAGGAGCCGGCCAGCCGCATTTCGGCGTGCAGCAGCCCGACCGCGTTGTTTTCGGCATCGTCGGAGCGGAAGGAATTGGAACAGACCAGCTCGGCCAGGCCATCCGTCTTGTGGGCGTCCGTGCCGCGAACCGGCCGCATTTCATGCAGCACAACGGGAACACCGGCTTGCGCCACCTGCCATGCGGCTTCGGAACCGGCGAGGCCACCGCCGATGATGTGGATAGGATTTTTGCTCATGAGCGCCGGAATAATCGCTTGCCGCCGCGATTGCAATTGTCGCGCGGCGGTGAACGGGAAACGCCTGGTCGGGAGAGCTTGCCCTCGGAAACAACAACACCCGCCGGGGGAGGAGGTCCGGCGGGTGTCGTTTTGGGGGTCGACCCTCGGGAGGAGGTGAAGGCCGACCGTATTCGTCATCGCCGGGGAGGAGGTCGGCTTTGACGAAATTCCTTTCGCCATCTTGAAGAGGGGCGAAACCTCTGGGGCAAAATTCGTTGCCGCCTGGGAAACAGCGCCCGCCGCGGGAGGAGGTGCGGCGGGCGCCGTTTGGTTGGCCAACCCTCGGGAGGAGGTGAAGGTTGGGCCTATTCGTCATCGCCGGGGAGGAGGTCGGCTCTGACGAAATTTCTTTCGCCATCTTGAAGAGGGGCGAAACCTCTGGGGCAAAATTCGCTGCCGCCTGGGAAACAGCGCCCGCCGCGGGAGGAGGTGCGGCGGGCGCCGTTTTGGTGGTCAACCCTTGGGAGGAGGGTAAGGGCTGACCGTCTTCGCTGGGCTCGGGGAGGAGGTCGATCCCAGCGAAATTCCGTTAGATTGCCCTGCGGGCGATGATCTTGATTTCGTCACGGACGATACCGAGATCATGCAGCTGGCGGTTCGAAAGGCGACCCAGCTCGGTAACCGTCTCGCGATAAACGCGCCAGTTACGATAGTTGCGGATCAGGTTCATTGTCGTTCTCTTTTCAGAAACTTGTTCGGACCATTAGCGGTCCGAAGAATTAGACCGCCTTGCGAGCGACGTAAGGAATGTCGCTGCGGCTGATGCCGAGGTCGGTCAGTTCGCGGTTGCTCAGGCGGCTCAGCTCGGACACGGTGTCCCTGTAGCGGCGCCAGTTGCGGTAGTTGCGGATCAGGTTCATGGTAGTTCTCGTTTCGTCTTTCTTGCGGATCATTCCGTTTGTGTACGAACCATAAATAGGCGGGCCCATATCGATTTAAAAGCGCTATGGCTGCATGGCAGCAATGCAAATTGTGCAATGCAACATTAATACGCCTTCACGGGCCTGACACAAAGAAGCCAGAATCAGAAAGTGCCGTGACGTCAACGGTTTGGCTGGTTCGGCTGAAAAAACGACCTAGCAAGGGAGGCCGGGCATGGCAGGGTACTCGACACGGGTCAGGTCCGACATCGCGCGGTGGCTGCAGACAGGCCTGATTGATGCCGCGACAGCCGACTCCCTGACGCGTGACGTCGAGGCCAACGCGCGCAAATCACTCAGCTTCGGTTCAATCCTGGCGATGATGGCGGCGCTGCTGTTTGGCGCGGCCATCCTGATCTTCGTCGCCGCCAACTGGGATGCGATCCCGCGGCTCGCTCGAGTGGCCGCGCTCTTTGCCATCATCCTTGGCGGCTATGTCGGCGGCGCGGTGCTGAAGACGCGCGACCATGCGGCGATCGGCGAAGCGCTGTGGATCGTGGCTGCTGCTGCTTTCGGCGGTTCGATCGCGCTGATCGGCCAGATGTATCATTTGTCCGGCGACGAGGCTTCCGCGCTGGTCACCTGGGGCGCCGGCACGGCGCTGGCGGCGGTGGCGCTACGATCGAACCCCCTGACTGTCGCGGCGGTGGGTATCGCCGACGCCTGGCTATTCTTGAAAGGCTTCGATTACTACAGCCGCAGCAACTTTCCGCATGCCTTCGTCGTCATGGCCGTCGCGCTGTTTGCCGTCTCATTCTGGACCCGCAGCCAGCCGGCGCGGCACCTGATCATCCTGTCGTTGCTTTTCTATCTCGTGCTGTTGGCCGGGAATCACGCGACGCTGCCGGTGGCGATCCCCCTTGTCATTGTCTCTGCCGTGCTTTTCACGGCTGCCGTCTTCGCACCGGAACCAGTCGACCGGATCGTGCACCTTGGCGGCCGCTTGCCCTTGCATGCCCTGCTCGGCTTCCTCACCGGCCTGGCAATCATCCAGTTCGAACTGGCGGACGAAAGCACCTATAATAGCGGCTTCACCATCGCCTCGGTCGTCGCGCTCGCCGGCATTGTTGCCGCTATCGTGCTGGCGGGACGGGAAAGCCGAGGCCTGCGCTGGCTCGCCTATCTCGGCTTCGCCTTCGAACTCGCCATGATCTATGTCGTGACCTTGCAGTCGATGCTCGATACGGCCGGCTTCTTCCTGGCAGCCGCGGTGCTGCTCGGTATCCTGGCAGTCGTCATCATTCGCGTCGAAAAACGCATGAAGGGTCCAGCCACCACGGGAGCCACGGCATGATGACCGGGAAAAGGCTTGTTATCTCGGCGCTGGTGTTGGCCCTCGTCCAGATAGGGTTCCTGAGCTGGATCATCGCCGGCCGGGCGGCGATCCTGCGCAACGGCAAGGAAGTGCTGCTGAAGATCGAACCCGTCGATCCGCGTGACCTGCTGCGCGGCGACTATATCATCCTCGGCTACGACATTTCGCGCATACCGGTGAAGATGATCGCCAACATTCCCGCCGATAAACTTTCCAGCGACGACACCTCGATCGTCGTGCGCCTGAAGAAGGGCGCCGATGGCTACTGGACGCCGACCACCGCCTGGTTCGGCAAGGCTCCGGCACCGGCCGCTGCCGACGAGGCCGATATTCTGGGCCATGTCGCCGAAGGCTGGGATCTGCGCGGCGAGGGCATGACGATCGCGCCGGATTACGGCATCGAGCGCTTCTACCTGCCGGAGGGCGAGGGCATCGCGATCCAGAACGACATGCGGGTGCGCCCGTTCGGGATACGTCTTGCACTCGCCAGCGACGGTACCGCGCAGATCAAGGCGCTGGTCGATGGCGACAAGACGTTGTTCGAGGAGCCGCTCTATTAGTGATGTTGGATGTCTATCGTTGGTGCGGGTAGAGGGACTCGAACCCCCACGATCTCTCGCCAGAACCTAAATCTGGTGCGTCTACCAGTTCCGCCATACCCGCATGGCCCGGCAATCTCATGTAGCCATCATTCTGTCAATGTCGGAGACAAGATGTTGGGTCAGGGCCGAAATGCTGGTTATTCGCCTAAACGCGAAGACTGTTGAAAATTAGCCTCGCCTGTGACAAAAGGCGTGTCAAATGTGACGGGACGCGACGATCCGCTTCTACAGAATGTGATAAGAAGTAGGAAAAACAAGAACTTATTCACATTTTGGAACGCAGTTTGGGAGAGTTTGAGCCGTAATTTCGGTCAAATCGCCAGGTTCCGTACCAAAAGCCATTCCCGGCAAGATTATACCGGCAGGCTGTAAACGGCAGAGGCCGTGGCAGTCTCATTGGTGAAAACAAAGGTTTTACGATGCAGGTCACCGAAACGCTCAATTCCGGTCTCAAGCGCGAGATCAAGATCACCGTGCCGGCCGGTGACATGGAAGCCAAGCTGATGGCGCGGCTGTCGGACGCGCGCAACAAGGTCCGCATCAACGGCTTCCGCCCCGGCAAGGTGCCGGTGCAGCACCTGCGCAAGGTCTACGGCAAGTCGTTCATGGCCGAAGTGGTCAACGAGATCCTCAATGATTCGACCCGCTCGATCATTACCGGCCGTGGCGAAAAGGCCGCCATGCAGCCCGAAGTCATCATGACCGAGGACGAGAAGGAAGCCGAGAAGATCCTGGCCGGCGGCACCGACTTCGAATTCCGCCTCAACTATGAGGTCATCCCGGCGATCGAGATCAAGGATTTCTCGGACATCAAGGTGACGCGTCAGGTGTTCGACGTGCCGGACAGCGAGATCGACGAGCAGGTCAAGCGCGTCGCCGAATCGGCACGCAGCTACGAGCCGAAGACCGGCAAGGCCGCCGAAGGCGACCGCGTCAGCATCGACTATGTCGGCAAGATCGACGGCGAGGCCTTTGCCGGCGGCGCCGGCACTGATCAGCCGCTGGTGCTGGGCTCCAAGGAGTTCATCCCTGGTTTCGAGGACCAACTCATCGGCGCCAAGGCTGGCGACGAAAAGCAGGTCACCGTGACCTTCCCGGAAAATTACCAGGCGGCCCATCTGGCCGGCAAGGAAGCGACCTTCGACGTCACCGTCAAGGAAGTGTCGAAGCCGGGCGAACTGGAAATCAACGACGAGACCGCCAAGAACCTTGGCCTGGAATCGCTGGAGCGCCTGCGCGAGATCGTACGCGGCCAGATCGAGAACCAGTTCGGCTCGATGACGCGCCAAAAGGTCAAGCGCCAGCTGCTCGACCAGCTCGATGCGGCCTATTCGTTCGAGGCGCCGTCGAAGCTCATCGACGCCGAGTTCAACAACATCTGGGCGCAGGTCAATCGCGATCTGGAAGCCGCCGGCCGCACCTTCGCCGATGAAGAGACGACCGAAGAAGAAGCCCGCGCCGAATATCTGCGTCTTGCCGAGCGCCGCGTGCGCCTAGGCCTGGTGCTGGCCGAGATCGGCGAGAAGGCCGGCGTCACTGTATCGGACGAGGAATTGCAGCGTGGCCTGTTCGAGCAGGTTCGCCGCTTCCCGGCCAACCAGCAGCAGGAAGCTTTCGAGTTCTACCGGAGCAATCCCGAAGCGCTGAACGCGCTGCGCGCACCGATGTTCGAGGAAAAGGTGGTCGATCATCTGCTCGGCCAGATCTCGGTCACCGACGTCAAGGTCAGCAAGGAAGAGCTGATGGCCGATGACGAGGAAGCGGAAACCACGACCAAGGCGAAGCCCGCGAAGAAGGCCGCGGCCAAGAAGGCCGAAGCCAAGGCGAGCGAGGCCAGCGACGAGGCAGAAGAGCCGAAGAAGAAGGCCGCGCCGAAGAAGAAGGCCGCCAAGGACGCCGAATAGGTTTCCCGCACTTGATGGAATCGACGAAGGCCGCCCTCGAGGCGGCCTTTTTCGTTGCGAAACTGCAACAGCCGGGTCACTTCTCGGGACACGGCACTTGGCGATACCGGGCGTTGATCATTATCTGCGCTGCTGCTGCAAACCGTATGGTTCCTGGAGGGGGCGTTGAGCCTATTCTTTGAAACAGGGCGTGCTGTCGCCCTGGCGCTCGTTCTAGCCTTCGCCTGTGATCTTGCCCAAGCCGACGCGCTTGCCGGCGACTGGCGCTTCGGCACGGATGACGCTGGCCTTGTCACTGCTTCGCTCCATGCGACCAACAAGCTGATCACCGGCGGCGGCGCCTTGAGCTACAGCCCGGTGCTGACCATTGCCTGCCGGGCGGACGGCGAACCGCGCTGGACCGAATGGCTTCAGTTGAATGACGGGGTTTCGGCCAGCCGCAAGATCACCATGTCGGTTAGCGTCGACGGCGGCGGCAAGTTCGACGAGAGCTGGTCGGTCGGGTCACGCGGCCGAATGCTGGTGCGCGACGGCGCCGACGGCATCAAACGCCTTGTTCCCGCAAGCCGGCTGTCGCTTTCCTGGCGGTTCGGATTGTTGTCAGGCCGCGGCCAGGCGGATTTCGACCTTGCCGGGCTTGAAGATGCGGTGGAGCAGATCGCCGGGACCTGCCGGACCGATCCGCCTTGAGCGCGGCCGGGTTCTAAACCTTCGCAATTTTTCCTGCAATTGCTCTAGCGGCACCATTTCTCGACGGCGATCGCAATGGCCTTTGTGCAATCGACGAGATCGCGCACCGAGACCCGTTCGTTCGGCTGATGTGCCTGCGCCGGGTCGCCTGGGCCGAAATTGACGGTCGGCGTGTTGCCAAGCCCGGTCGGCAGGCCGATGTCGCTGTGCGCGCCGAAGCCGCTGAGGATTGGTGACAGCTTGGCTTCCTCGACCGCCTGCTGGAAGACGCCGACGAACGGATTGTCCGACGGGATCTCGGCGCAGTCGGCGTCGAGGATCCATTCGACGCGGGCCGGGTGCTTTCGCAGATAGGGGTCTGCCTGGCAGACATTGGCGATGTGCTCTTCGATTTCGCGTTTGACGTTGCCGCCCAGCCTGAACTCGTCATGCTCGCTCGGCAGATACTGCGCATCGATGATGATCTCGCCGCGTCCTGCCATGGAGGAGGGGTGTTCGCCGGCATTGATCTGAGTGACGATGATCTGGTTGGGCAGGTCCATCAGTGGATGGTTCTTCCTGGGATCGAACATCCAGCGCCGATTGAGAATGTCGATACCGTCGAGGATTTGCCGGCAAAGCTGGACGGCATCGACCGGGCCGCTCGAGTACCAGGCATTCGGTGTGAGTTCGGCATGGCCGCCTATGCCGTCGATGATGATCCTGCCCCACAGGATGCCGTGGCAGAGCGGCGCTATTCTGTTCGCGGTGGGTTCGGTCATGATGCCGGCGTCGGCGTGAAAGCCGCGATCGACCATGGCGAGCGAGCCCATGCCGCCGATCTCCTCGTCGACGACGGTGGTGAAGACGATGTCGCCGGACAGAGGAATGTCGAGTTCCTTCAGGATCTCGACGGCCATCAGCATGCAGGCGACGCCGCCTTTCATGTCGACCGTGCCGCGGCCGTGCAGAAATCCATCCTTGAGGACGGGCTTGAACGGGTCTGATGTCCAGTGGCTGGCGGCGCCGGGTGGGACGACGTCGATATGGCCGGTGAGCATGATGGAACGCCCGCCGCCGGTGCCCTTCAGGACGCCGCCGAGATTGGGCCGGCCATCGAAGGTCCTGCCCTTGTTGGCGCCGGCGCGGCCTTTGTATTTTTCATAGAGCGCCGGACCGTCCGGGTCCCATAGATCGGTCGTGAAGCCGAGCGCTTCGATGCGTTTTTGCAGGTAGAGCTGGCAATCACGCTCACCCGGCCCGGCCTCCTTGGGATTGGATTTTACGATCGAGGGGAAGGCGACGAGATCGCTCAGCGTTGCGACGATGCGGTCGGCTGCTGCCTCGACGCGTGCGGCGATGATCTCTTCTTTGGACGGCATCATGATCTCCAACGTTGGGAAAGTCGGTCGGCGAGAAGGACGAAAACCAGAAGGGCGCCGACAATCCCCACCTGCCAAACCGTGTTGATGTTCAATTGCAGAAGACCGGTCTTCAGCGTGACCAGCAGCAGGACGGCCGCGAAAACGCCGCCGACGCCACCGCGCCCGCCGGTGATGACGATGCCCCCCAACATGGCGGCGGTCAGCGATTCAAGTTCGAGGTTCTGGCCGATATTGGGCCTGCCGCTGCCGAGCCAGGCGAGCGAAACCAGACCGGCGGCACCGGCGAGCGCTCCGCTCAGGCAATAGAGAATGAAACGCACGCGATCGACCGGGATGCCGACCAGCTTGGCCGAGCGTTCATTGAAGCCCATGGCGTAGATCCAGCGCCCCCAGGCCGTCGAGATCAGCACCAGGCCAGCCAGGACGAAGCACGGGATGGCAAGTGTGAGGAAGGGCATGGGAATGCCCATCACCACGCCACGCCCCCAGACAAGCAGCCATGACGGCACGCCGGCCTGGGTGGCACCGCCGGTGACGGCGAGGGCCGCGCCTGAATAGACGAAGAATGTGCCGAGCGTCGCTATAAAGGGAAGCAGGGCGAGCCCGTTGACCAGCCATCCGTTCAATGCGCCTAGCATCGCCCCGGCCAGGATGCAGACGACTGGCAGCAGGACAGGTGGCAAGCCCAGCTTGACGCAAAGCATCGCGACGATGGCGGATAATGAGACCGCGCCGCCGACCGACAGGTCGATGCCGGCGCCTCCGGCCAGGATAACCAGTGCCTGGCCGAGGCCGACCAGCGCCAGGATCGTCGAGAACTGAAGAATGGTGGTGACCGTGCCGAGGTTGAAGACCGAAGGCCTGAGCACAGCCAAGCCGACAACCACGATCAGCCAGAGCCCGCAGAGCAAGGCCAAGGTGAGGGCTGGGCCCTGCAGATTGCGGAGCGTTTTCATGCGCGGGCCCGCTGTATCAGGCCAAATGGCAAGCGGTTGGAGGCGGCCTCGAAGCCGAGCACGCCGATGATGAGAACTCCGGTGACAACGGGTTGCCAGAGCGAGGGGACACCGATCAGCAGCAACCCGTTCTGGAGGATTCTCAAAAGCAGCACGCCGAGCACGGTGCCGATCAGGCTGCATTTGCCGCCCAATATGCTCGTGCCGCCGAGAATGACCGCGGCAATGGCATCGAGCGCCAGCGTGCTGCCGACCGTCATTTCCACATTGCGGTAGGTGGCGACATAGAATGTGGCGGCAATGCCGGTCAGAAGGCCGCTGATGAGGAAGGTCATGAAGCGGGTCTTGATGACCGGTATGCCCGACAGCCGCGCCTTTTCCTCCGAATTGCCGATCGCCAGCAGATGCAGCCCGTAGGGCGTTCGCCGCAACGCCAGCCAGACGATGAGATAGGCAATGGCGATCACCAGGGCGGGAACGGGGACGCCGAATACGGTTGTTGCAAGGATGTTGGTTAGGCTCGAGGGCAGGCCGGAAAGCCATTGCCCACCGAGCAGGACAAAGACGGCGGTGCGGTAGACGCCGAGCAGGCCAAGCGTGCCGACGATGGCGGGGACCCGGCCGAGGACGACGACAATTGCCGTCACGCATCCGAGCAACGCCCCGACCAGCGGACCGACAATGATCGCCAGCACCGGACTGCCATCGGCTCCGAGCACGCGGCCGATGGCGATGGCCGCCAGCCCCATGACGATGCCGATCGACACATCGATGCCGCCCATCGCCAGCAGCAAGGTCATGCCAAGGCCGATCAGCAGCAGTTCGACACTGTTGCGCAGCACCGTCGCCGCATTGCCAGAGGTGGCATAGTGAGGCGATGCGACAGAAAAGATGGCGATCGCCAGCAAACAGGCGACAAGCAGAGACCACTCTCGTCCGTTCATGGAGAAGACACCGTTTGCAGACCGTCGCACCGCGCTCATGTCAGGCTCAGAAGTTGAACTTGTCGACATTGTCCTTGGTGAAGACAGCCGGCGGCCCGAGCAGCAAAATGCCCTTGGTTGCGTCATAGGTGACGGGCTTTTCCAGACCGGCGATCTTGTTCTCGGGCTCGAAGGCCTTGCCGTCGATCAGCTGTTTGCCGGCCCAGACCGTGAGATAGCCGAGCTGCTCGGGATCCCACAGCACGGTGAAGCCGAAGGCGCCGCTCTTCAGGTAGGAACGCGCCGTGTTCGGGCTGCAATAGCCGGCGCCGATTACGGAACCGATCTTGCCGGCGGTCTCGATGGCCTGGGCGACGCCCGGGCAGGTCGAGGATGCGACGGCGATGATGCCCTTGATGTCGGGGTTGGCAGCCATGAGATCGCCTGAGATTTGCGCGGCGCGCTCCGCCGTGCCGCCGGCGAATTGCGGGGCGAGCAGCTTCAGCTTCGGATATTTGGCTGTGGCTTGCTTCTGCATGAAGCCGATCCAGGCGTTGAGGTTGGACGCCGTCGCCTCGCCGGAGACGATACCGATCGTTGCGTCCTCGCCGACGCGCTTGACGAGTTCGTCGATGATGGTCGTGCCAAGGCCTTCGTCGGTCGCCTGGGCCACATAGACCGCGCGGCCGCTATCGGGCGCATCGCTGTCGCTGGTGAACAGTTTGATGCCCTTGGCCTTGGCGCTCTCGACCACCGGGGCGATGCTGGAGGCATCAAGCACGCTGACCGAGACCGCTTCGACGCCCTGGTCGATCAGGTTCTGCACGATCTGCAACTGGTCGACCGGGTTGGTGTCGACCGGGCCGGAATAGATGAAGTCGACGCCGAGATCCTTGGCGGCGCGATTGCCGCCGGCTTCCATGGCGTTGAAATAGGGGATGCCGATCAGTTGCGGGACGAAGGCGACCTTGTGCTTGTCCGCGGCATGCGCTGTCGTGGCAACAACGAGTGACAATGCGGAGGCGGCGAGCACTTTCTTGAGCTGTGAAAGCATTTTGGTTTGATCCTCTCTGGAAATGACGTGCGTTTCAGTTTGTTTTTTCGAGCGCCCGCACGTCGGGATGAGCGCCTGTTATGAGCGAAACGACTTCTTCGTGATTGGTCTCGGTGGCCAGCCGCTCGGCCACCTTGCGGCCGCGTCGGAACACGACGATGCGGTCGGCAACCTCGAAGACTTCGGAAATGTTGTGGCTGATGAGGACGACGGCGCAGCCGCGCGCGGCGAGCCGCCGGGTCAGCGCCAGCACCTTACGGGTCTCGGCGACGGCAAGGGCCGCCGTCGGTTCGTCCATGATGACCAGCTTGGCATTGAGATTGAGCGCCCGGCAAATGGCGACAGCCTGGCGCTGACCGCCGGACAGGCTGCCGACCGGCGCTTCCGGGTCGGAGATATGGGCATCGAGTTCTTTCAGCAGGCCGTCGACGCGCAGGCGCATTTCCTGGCGCTTCAGGAACGGGACGCCAAAAATGGAGCGTTTCAATTCCCGGCCGAGAAACACGTTCTCCGCAATCGAAAGGTTCTCGGAAAGCGCCAATTCCTGGAAGATCGTCGCGATCCCCGAGGACGCCGCATCCTTGGGGGAGGAAAAGGCGACCGGCTTGCCTTCGACGACGAGTTCGCCGTCGCTCGGCGCATGAGCGCCGGCCAGGATCTTGATGAAGGTCGATTTGCCCGCGCCATTGTCGCCGAGCAGCGCCAGCACCTCGCCGGAGCGGATCTCCAGGTCGACATTCGCCAGCGCGGTCAGTGCGCCGAAGCGCTTGGCGATGTTTCTGGCCACAAGAAACGGTGCTGTCATGGTGGTTCCCCAGCGTTGCTGATCGGACTGAGTGGCTAGATGGTCTTGCTCACCCAGCGCAGCACATTGGTCCAAAGGCGCGCATAGCCGGGCCACTCGACAAAGCTGTTGGGCAGCCAGTGCGGGCCGATATCCGATGTCCAGACCAGGGTGCGGCCTTCGCCATGGCGTCCGGTGACCAGCAGCGGGTGGCCGCCCTGGTCTTGCGGCAGCCGCGCTAGGACTTCGACATCGTCCCGGTCGCGGGCAACGACCTCGTTGGCGCCGAGAAGAATGGGCCATTCGCCGTCGATGCCGGCAAAGAGCGGATGATCCCTGGGGCCGGTGATCTCGGGCCGAAAGCCCTCGGGGATTTCCAGCCGGTCGTCATTGGGAAGACAAGTCACCGGCAGCGCATCCTCGACAGCCGTGCGGTGCCAGCGCGCCTTGCCGTCGATGCCCTGGAAGGAGAAATAGCCGCCGATCATGATCAGGCCGCCGCCGGCCAGCGTCCAATCGCGCAGAAGTTTGAGCCGGTTGGGAACCGTCTTGCCGTGCAGCCAGACATCGGGATGGAGCAGCAGCGAGTTCGCACCGATGTCGGACAGGATGATCGCCCTGTATTGAGACAGGCCTTCCATGGTGAAAGGCAGCTTTTCGACAGCCTCATGGGCCGGCATGTAATCGAGATCGAACTCGCTGTCCTTCAGGGCGGCAACGAGCGGTGTTGCACCCAGATGAAAGGTGACGCTGCCGAACTGATCGAAGCCCTTGTAGTGGGTTGCCGAACTCATCCAACTCTCGCCGACCAGAAGGACTTTTGCTTTCGCCATGATCATATTCTCCTGATTTCGCCTGATGGGCGGATGTCCAGAAATAGATAAGTCTTTGATTTAACTTGTCATAACAGTGTCGCTCGCCAAGGCGGCGGCCTTTAGGGTGGCGAAATCCGCGATGTAGCCCTGCGCGCCTTCGACCGTGGTCGTCAGGCTCGCGCCGATCGCGGCATGGCGGGCGGCGGCGTCCAGCGACGCGCCATGCAGCCACAGGCTCAGGAAGATGCCGGCGAAGCTGTCGCCGGCGCCGGTGGCATCGACGCGGTTGACCGGAAGTGCCGGCACCTCGATCTGTGGGCCGCCGCCAGCCGGGAAGACGACCGCGCCAAACTCGCCAAGGGTGAGCACGACGGTTCCTCGCGGCTTGATGCGTGACAGCATCAGCCGCACCTCGTCGATCATGCTTGCGATTCCGGTGCGAAAGCCGAAAATCTCGCGCATCATTACGTCGTTGATGAAGGTCAGGTCGATCTGCCTGACCATCTGCGCGAAGGTTTCCGGCGTGCGCGCGCTTCTGGGCAAGCCGGCCGAATGCAGGCTGACCTTCCAGCCGGCCTGATGAAAGCGTGTGATGGAGGCGGTCATCGTCTCATAGTGAAAGCCTTCGATATGCAGGCAGGCCGGGCGCTGCTCGGGCTGGATGTCCAGATTGGCGGTCAGGTCGACCTCGCCCAGTTCGAACGGCTCGCTGATGATGGTGCGGCTGCCGTTGCGCTCGATGATGACGATCGCCTGCGAAAGCCGGTTGTTGGGCGTGCTGCGGATGGGGAGGGCGTGGACGCCCAGCTTGGAAAGTTCGCCCAGCGCCCAGTCGCTTTCCGCATCCCTGCCGACCGCCGTCGCCAGTTCCACGTCAAGGGCGTAGGGCGCCCCGACACCGGCCGCGGCAACCGCGAGATTGGCCGCCGGGCCGCCAAGCGCCTTTTCGATATGGCTGGCGGTGATCCGGTCGTCTCTATGCGGCAGCACGTCGACCCGGCACAGGAAGTCGACGCTGACGCGTCCGGCGACCAGAAGCCTTGGCAGGTGATCGAGGTTTTTTGGCCTGCGCAGTGCGCGGCCAGGCAGGGAACGGGCAAACGAACTCGGCCGGTACATCAGCGCGGCGACTGCTTTCTCGATGCGGTCGCGCGTGTCTTCCCTGAGGCCGGCTGTGCCATTGATGAAGTTCGATACCGTGCCGATGGAAACACCGGCGGTCCGTGCGACATCCGCTATGGTAGGGCGCTTGCGTTGCAATTGCCTGGTTCCGATTGAAGCGTTTCAAACGGTAGCAGCGCACGTGCGGCGCCTCAACGAAACTATTTTCCAAAAAACTGAAGATCGTTCTCATTTATTGGAAGATTGATCCAGGCGGATCAAGGTGACTGGAGCGATCTTTCCAGGATTGAACGATTTTCAAATTTCCGTATTTCGCTCGATCCGCTGCGCCAGATCGGACGCTCATCGCAACGCCTTCCAGCAACCCAGCAAGCGGCTGCCACGCTTGAATGGCCCTCGGGCGTTTTCCCCACGGCCAGAACAGCAATGCCGTCGGGCGAACCCGACGGCATTGTCTTCGACAAATCAGGATACTGCCGTTTTGGTGGACGCCTAAGGCGTCGTCTCCGCGTTGATCTTGGTCGCCATCTGGTCGATCTTGTCGGCAAGGACGCCTTGGGCCCAAGCCGTGACCTCGGCGTCGACTGGTTTGTTGGCCATGTCCGTCAGCGCCGCGTCGAGCGACGCCTGATCGGTGCCGACGGTCGCCGCGGCAGCCGCCGCTTCTGCCTGGGCCGCCGCCGCGTTGTCGGCGTCGACAACGGCCTGCTGAGCCGTGATCTGATCGTTCACAGCCTGGACTTGCGCGGGTGTGGCGGTCGGGTCCGCCTGCAGCGCGGTCAATTGCGCATTCAGCGTATCCAGTTGGACCTGGGCAGCAGCGGCCGTGGCGGCAGCCGCCTCGGCCGCGGCCTGGGCGTTCTTGGCTTTCGCCGACTGCGTCACAAAGGCCTGAATGGCAGCGAATTTCTTGCTCTTGGAATTCATATAAGCGTTGATGTTGCGCTGCAGCGAGTTCAGTCGACCAAGCTTGGCATGGATGTTCTTGTCCTTGGGCACGGACGCAACCTGGGTGGTGTCGACCGTGGTATCTACCGTGGTATCGGTTGTTGTGTCCGTTTCCGCCTTGGCTACCTGTCCTGGGGCTGACGCAGACTTTCCATGCGAAGCGCCGCTCTTGCCATGGCCATTGCCGCCGGCATTGCCGTTGCCATTACCGCCGGCATTGCCACCGCCGTTGCCGTTGCCACCGCCGTGCCCGTTGCCGCCACCGTGCCCATTGCCGCCTCCGGCGAGCGCCGGCGACGCCAGAAGCGCCAATGCGGCAAGCGCCGCGAACAGAGTTTTTCGGTTTGTCATGGGTAACCTCCTCGGGGAATCGCCACCTCCACCCAACCGCTAGGGCAGCGTAATATGAGAAACCGCTAACCGTACGGAGTAAACTTTAGACAAATGCGGTCGCAATGCGCGAGGCCGGTGACCGCAAGCGGCGTAATCATTTGATATTCCACGCAAATCAGCGCCATGAGACGGCGATGGCACTGAAGTCCCATGCCGGTCGGACCATGGTCCTGGCTGCCAACCAATAATGGTCGAGCGGCCTGGCGGAAAGGCGCTGGAACACGGGAAGTCGATGACGAAAGCCTTGTCGGATGCGTTGCGTGCGAACGTCCTGGCTTTGCTCCCGGCGAAGATGACGTGTTCGCCATATCGGCCTAGCTCAGATCAGAAGCAGGCCCTTGATGCTGGCATATCCCTTGCGCCCGATGATGATGTGGTCATGCACGGCGATGCCCAGCGATCACCGTGGCTTCTCGTCGTAACCCCGGCGCTGCATTGGAGCGCTAAGGCGACGATGACAGCTTTGCGCCTCACATCCGGTCAATCAGAAACTCAAGGGCCGAAATTTCAAAGCGGACACTAAGACCGTCCTCTCACCTGCTTTGCCGCTCGGGACAGGTTCGGTAATGGGCCCTTTCGAGGTGAGGAAGAAGATACTGAATTGAGGGCGCTGGTGCTCGGCAGCGCCCATGGGATGAAGCGTCGCGAACATACAGGAATGTTCCGCCTACTAGTGTCGCTCGGTCACCAGAGGGGCGCCGCGATCAGTGAAACGCGGTAAAACCTTGGCGCACGCGGAAATCATTCGAGGTTGGCCCGCGGATGTTCTGGAGTTTACCATGGCGATGCGATGGGCGCGATGTGATGCATCTCCAAACGCGATGACGTGCTGCCCATATGAGACTTCTCCCATTGCTTTCGTTGCCGCTAAAAATCGAATGACAATAAGATGCGGTCACTGGAGTGGCTCACGGCTAGGGATGCCTGTTTTCGAGGAGGAGGAGTTGAAATGCGGATAAAATCATTGGCCGCCGCTGGCCTGCTGACGGCTATCGCTTTTGCCGGTACCGTCCCGGCGTATGCCCAGATGAAAGCCAAACAGTTCAATATCCTGATGTTGACCGATCTTTCTTCGGTTTACTCAGAAACATCGGGTCCCGGTGACGTTGAATTCGCCAAGATGGCTGTTGATGACTTCGGTGGAAAGGTCAACGGCGTACCGATCAATGTCATCGTCGTCGACAACAAGCTGGATCCTGCACTCTCGGTCAATAAGGCGCGCGAGATCATAGACTCTCAGGGCGTGAACCTCATTACCGACGTGTCGAGTTCCGCTGCAGCCATCGCCATAGCCAAGCTCGCCAATGAAAGGCACATTCTGACGACCTTCGTTAGCCCGGGAACCATGGCGCTTACTAATGAAGCCTGCGGCAAATACACTTGGCACTATGGATACGATACCTCAGCCATGTCCGCGCCGGTCAAGAAAATGACCCAGGACGGCACCAAAAAATGGTATTTTATCACAGCCGACTTTGCCTTCGGAAAGTCGTTGCTGGCTTCTTTCTCGAGTGCCGTTAAGCAAAATGGTGGTGAGGTCGTTGGGGTGGATATGGTGCCGTTCCCGAACGACGATTTCTCAAGCTATCTTCTCAAAGCGCAGGCGGCTGGCGCCGAGGCTATTGGCATCCTTGAATCCGGACAGGATCTGCGCAACGCGGTTAAGCAGGCCCGTGAATTCGGCTTGATGGATGCCGGAATAAAGATTGTTCCCGGACAGTTGAATCTTTCTGATGTGAAGGCTCTCGGGCCGGACACGTGGGCCGGCGTAAACGCCGCGCTGATCTGGTATTGGGATCTCGACGACGAAACCCGGAAATTCACAAAGCGTTTCCGCGAGAAGCTGAGCTTCTACCCTGGTGACATACACGCGGGCAACTATTCTGCCGTCTATCAAGTACTGAAGGCCGTCCAAGAAATCGGGACGGACGATCCCGACAAGGTAACGGAAGCCCTAGAAGGTCGGCGTTTCAGCGACATGTTCACCAAGGACGCGCTCATGCGCAAGCGCGACCATCTTGTGGTGAAGCGTACCTTTATTGGCCAGGTCAAACCCGCATCGGAGGTCAAGAACGACAGCGACTTTTTTAACATCGTCGGGTCGGTTCCAGGGGATGAGGCGTACTACCCGGAAGCAGAAAGCACCTGCAAGCACGATTGGTAGCGGAAGAAGCATGCCTCCCGCCATCGGCTGATCGCCGACGGAGGGAGGCGTTCATCCGCAACGCAACCGAGGCCGGCCAATGTCTTACTATGCAATTTTGCTCTTCAACGGACTTGTGACGGGAGGTGTCCTGGCGTTGATGAGTCTCGGCATGAGCATCATCTTCGGCATGATGCGCGTAGTCAATTTCATGCATGGCGCGATGTTCATGCTGGGCGCAATCGTCGCGGTGATTCTGGGATCGCATCTCGGTGTTTCGCTTTGGCTGGGCTTTCTCATTTCCGCCGTTCTGGTCGGACTGCTTGGTGTGATTATTGAGCGGCTGCTCATCCGCCGACTTTATGGCTTGGATCTCGCCTACATCCTGATTTTGACCTTCGGCCTCTCGCTGATCATCGAAGACGTTGTTCGAATTTTTTACGGCGTTACGTCGGCGCCATACCTGGTGCCTGACCTTCTCAAGGGTGCCGTCAGCCTCGGCTTCGCCTCATACCCGAAATATCGCCTCTTCGTCGTTGTGGTATCGGTGTTTCTATGCCTGGGCACATATTTGGCGCTTGAGCGCACGCGCCTGGGATCTCTGATCCGGGCGGCATCGGAGCGGCCCGATCTGCTTAAATGCTTCGGCGGCAATGTGCCCCTTCTCGTGTCCGGCACGTTCTTTTTCGCCTCCGCTCTGGCTGGGCTCGCGGGGGCGCTTTCCGCACCGATGCGCAACGTGTCGCCGTTCATGGGAGAGGAAATGATCAATTTCGTCTTCGCCGTGGTCGTCGCCGGCGGCATGGGCTCGATCGCCGGATCGGCAATCATGGGCTTTGCGTCAGGCCTCGTCTCGGCTATCGCGGCCATCTTCTATGCGCCGGCGGCCTCCGCAGTCATATACATTCTGATGCTTGTCGTGCTTCTAATACGCCCGGGCGGGATTTTCCAAGGCATCGATATTTCGCATTTCGCGCTGCATTATACACCGATGACCGAGCGTGCGCGGCGGGTGTTCTTGAGCCGACCCACCGCTCTCATTGCGCTGGCGGCAGCGCTTTTGCTTCCGTGGCTGGTCTATCCGGTCCTTGCGACCGACATTATCCTTTGGGGGCTGTTTGCGGTTGGTTTCGATCTGTTGTTCGCGATCGGCGGACTCCTCTCGTTCGGCCAGGCCGCCTATTGGGGCATGTCGGCCTACGTCACCGGGATCCTGATGGTTAAGTTCGGGGCTCCAATGTTCCTTTCGCTGCTCGGCGGCGTCGCCCTGAGCACGATTGTAAGTCTTCTTTTTGGCTTCATCGTCGCAAGAAAGAAAGGGATCTATTTCTCCATGATCACCTTTGCATTCGCGTCGATCGTTTATTTCGTCGTCAATCAGTTTCCCGACTACACGGGCGGTGAGGACGGGTTGCACGGATTGGTTCGACCAACGCTCCTGGGCTTGGACCTCAAGGACGACCGGATCTTCTATTATGTTTGCCTCGCTGCCGCTGCCTTGGTGATTTTCACGGTAATTCGACTTCTAAAGTCGCCGTACGGCCTTGCGCTTCTCGGCGCCCGCGAGAACGAGCAGCGCATGATGAGCCTTGGCTACAGCGTCTACGGCTTGCGTGTGAAGGCGTATGTATTTTCGGCGGTGGTGTGCTCGATCGGCGGCGCTCTCTATGCCCTTAACCATCAGTTTGTTACCCTTGAAATGGTCTCATGGCGCGCTTCTGGAGAGCCTATCATGATGACGCTGCTTGGCGGCGCCGGTACCATCTTCGGCCCATTTCTAGGCAGTGGCATCGTTTTGCTCATGCGCAATACGTTGTCGTCAATCACGGACAATGGCAGCCTGTTCCTCGGCCTTCTGTTCGTGGCCGTCGTACTGTTGTTCCGACGCGGAATACTCGGCGAGATCGTGCATCATTCGGTCGATCGCGCCACGTCGCCCGATATGCCGGCAAAGGGTGAGCTTTACGCCGCAAACCCGAACCAGATTGCAACAACCGGAGAGGTGGCCGATGCCTGATCCTGGCGTTAGTAACTCCGTCTACGGGGCGGGTTCGACAGACGTGCCGCTCCTTGAACTGCAGTCGGTCACAATGAGCTTTGGCGGTTTCACGGCCATCAACAACATCAGCTTGAAGTTCGAGAAAAAGCCGGTTTACGGGATCATCGGACCGAACGGCGCCGGCAAGACCACTCTGTTCAATATCTTGAGCGGTTTTTATCGGCCCAAGCGTGGTCGTCTGCTGTTTAACGGTGAAGACATGACTTCGCTGCGCACCGAACAGTTTGCCCGGCGCGGGATCGTGCGAAGTTTTCAAATCACCAGCATTTTTCCCAATCTGGCGGTCATGGACAATGTTGTCCTGTCGGTGCAACGGCGAGCGGATGGGGGCGCCAAAGTGCTGGCGAAGTCAGGCTGGCACGAGAACCACAGACCTGAAGCCAACGCTTTGCTGGATCAGGTCGGCATTCCGCCATCTTTGCGCGAGCGGCCGGCCAGTGATCTTTCCTATGGCCGCAAACGGGCCTTGGAACTCGCGATCTCCTTGGCGGCGCACCCGGCGATCCTTCTTCTCGACGAACCGACCGCAGGGATGACGAGTGCGGACGTGTCACGCACAACTGACCTAATCGCCCAATTGTCCCGCGAGCGCACGATCATCGTTGTGGAGCACAATCTTGGAGTCATCGCCGATGTCGCCGACGAAATCATCGTCATGCAGCAGGGTGCTCTGCTCGCTTGCGGGCGCTATGACGACGTACGAAAGGACCCTCGCGTAATCGAAGCCTACCTGGGAAAACGCCATTGAGTATGTTGGAGATAAGAAATCTCGATGCCTATTATGGTGAAAGCCATATATTGCAGAGCGTCGGCCTGTCAGTCGACGCAGGCGAGGTCGTGACGCTGGTGGGGCGCAACGGCGCCGGCAAGACCACGCTGCTTAAATCCATCATTGGTGACATACCGCGCCGGACGGGAAGCATCCGTTTTGGCAGCTCGGAAATCATCGACATTTCGCCCGAGCGCATTTGCAGGATGGGAGTGGGCTTTGCCCCTGAGGACCGCGGCATATTTTCGACATTGAACGTCCATGAAAATCTGACCATCGGTCGGCCGAACAAAACCACAGGATGGCCACTTGAACGGATTTACCAGCATTTCCCGATTCTCAAGGCACGGCGCCTGCAAAAGGCAGCGTCTCTGTCTGGCGGAGAGAAGCAGATGCTGGCGATCGCGCGTCCGCTCTATATGGGAGCGTCGTTCCTCCTGCTTGATGAGCCAACCGAGGGCTTGGCTCCTGTAGTTGTCGATGCAATCGGTGCGATCATTAATGATATCAAGTCGACCGGTCTGACAATTCTATTGGTCGAACAGAATCTTCAGTTTGCGGCTGAGGTTACGGACAGATACTACATGATCGAGAACGGGAAGATCGTAAAGGAATTGACGAATCTCCAGATGGCTGATGAGGAACAAAGTCTGCTCGACTATCTTGGTGTCTGACAATTCTCCTACTTCTCGTTGCGTGTAGGAAGGCGTGCCGGGATCGGAGCCTTCGTGACCGACCGTTTTAGGTGTCGGCTTGGGAATGCCGATCAACGCCTGACAGGGCTGGGAGGCAGAACTGTCCAGCCGCTCCGCTGATTTTGAAGATGCGGCGGGCAGAAGCAACTGGACCGTGGCGTGATCCGCATCGTCGTTCGCGACGGAGCCATGTCGAAATGAGCCTTCAAGGCGTGTGGGCTAACTCCTAGATTGCAGGCGGCCTGATACCTCTGTGGATTTCGCCGACGACGAGCGCCTGGTGTCCAGTCGCATGCTCCGTTCAGCGAGTGTCCTCGGCAGATGCAATCAGGCGCCGCCGCGAAGAGGTCACCATGGCGAAGACGCTGTATGAAAAAATCTGGGATGCCCATGTCGTCAAGCCACTGGGCGACAACAGGGCCATTCTCTTTGTCGACCGCCATCTGGTTCATGAAGGTGTCGCGACTTACGCATTTTCGGGGCTAAGTGCGCGCGGGCGCAAGGTGCACCGTCCCGATCTGACGATCGGCGTGGCCGACCACGTCGTTCCCACGACGCCCCGCGTCAACGGGATCGCCTATGAGGACGAGGACGCCCGCAAGATGGTCCAGGACATTGAGGCCTACTGCGGGCAGGCCGGTATCGACGTCTATTCGGTCGGCAACCGTCGGCAGGGTATCGTCCACGTGATCGGGCCTGAACTCGGCTTTGTGCTGCCCGGCGCGCTGCTGGTGTGCGGTGACAGCCACACCTCCACCCATGGCGCATTCGGGGCACTCGCCTTTGGCATCGGCATCTCCGAGGTCGAGCACGTGCTGACGACGCAGACCATCGTGCAGCGCAAGTCCAAGTCGATGCGTGTCAACGTGAAGGGCGAACTGCCCTCCGGCGCAACGGCGAAAGACCTAATCCTTTCGATTCTGCATACGATCGGCGTGGCAGGTGGTACCGGCCACGTCATCGAATACCAGGGAGAGGCGGTTCGGGCGCTGACCATGGAACAGCGCATGACGCTGTGCAACATGTCGATCGAGGGCGGCGCGCGCGCCGGCATGGTGGCGCCCGACGAGAAGACCATCGCCTATCTGGAAGGACGCAAATACTCGCCGAAGGACGAAATGTGGGGCCGGGCAGTGGATTCGTGGCGCTCGCTGAAGTCAGATCCGGATGCGTTCTTCGACGCGGATGTCGAAATCGCCGGATCCGACGTAGTGCCCTTCGTCACCTGGGGCACCAATCCCGGCCAATCGCTGCCGATCGTAGGCAGGGTGCCAAACCCTTCATCCTGCGACAACGAGAGCGAGCGCACCAGTATCCAAGGCGCACTCGACTACATGGGCCTGCAGCCCGGACAGGCGCTGACCGACATCCACGTTGATCACGTCTTCATCGGCTCGTGCACCAATGGCCGCATCGAGGATTTGCGGGCCGCGGCCGCAGTGGTGCGGGGGCGCAAGGTCGCCGACGGTACGACCGCCTGGATTGTGCCTGGTTCGGGGCCGGTCAAGGACCAGGCTGAGCAGGAGGGACTCGACCAGATCTTCATCGAGGCCGGCTTCGACTGGCGTGAGCCGGGCTGCTCGATGTGCCTGGCGATGAATGGCGAGCGGCTGAAACCTGGCGAACGATGCGCATCGACATCGAACCGGAATTTCGAAGGGCGACAGGGGCGCGGTGCGCGTACGCATCTGATGAGCCCCGCCATGGCCGCGGCAGCGGCGATCACCGGCCATTTGACAGACGTGCGCGAACTGATCTGAGGCGAATATGGAACCGATCTCCGGACACAGCGGCATCGCCGCGCCCTTTCCGATGTCCGACATCAACACAGACCTGATCTATCCCCAGCAGTTCCTGCGCAAGCCGGATCGCAACGCGATGGCACCGTTCCTGTTTCACAGCCTGCGCTACAGACCAGACGGCACACCAGATCCGGACTTTATCCTCAACAAGCAGCCCTATGACGAGGCGACGATCATCATCGCGGGGCGTAATTTCGGCTCCGGTTCGTCGCGCGAGCACGCGCCCTGGGCACTGAAATCATTCGGCATACGCTGCCTGATCTCCTCCATGTTCGCCGATATATTCAAGGCGAACTGCATCAACAACGGCATCATTCCTGCGACCGTCAGCGAGGACGTGCTGGCAGAGTGCCTGCGCGCGGCGGCGAATCCGCAGGAAGCGCGCTTCACGGTGGACCTGGAAAGGCGCGAGCTCAGCCACCTGCGGCTTGGCACAGTGCCGTTCTTGATTGTCGATTCCGACCGGGAGCGGCTGCTGAAGGGCAATGATTTCATCGACGACACTCTGGCGGAACTGCCGGCGATCAAAGATCATGAGAAAGCGTCGGCGCAAGCGACGCCATGGCTCAGTCTCGGGGCTGTCGCCGACTGATACGAAAGGGACAAATGGCGTTATTGTCGGCTGCGCTTGGAGACCACGCAGTCGCGGATGCACCGTTCTCTGCGACGCTGGCAGCGATCGTGTTCGCTGCTGTTTGAGCCACAACCGCTACAGAAAGCGACGCTATCGGGACACAGCTAGGGTCATCCATGGCTCGAACGACTTGCCTCGGTTACACGCCAAAACTCCATAGGGTCGCTCTCGCTCCGCCGCCCTGACAGCCGCTCGACGAGCGCCGAACACCGTGAAGGAAGCGCCGCTTCCATTCCCGCAATCCGGCTTATGGCTGAAGGCGTGCCATCTCGAAAATGTCGTCGCAGACAATGTAGCTGTTACCCTGCATCCGCCCGACGACGCGCATCTTCGCCGTATCGACATGGAAGCGTTCCGGATTGATGAGCAGGTCGTTGCGGATATGCATGACTTGCACAAGGCCGAGGATAAGCGAACGGTTTGACCCCAGCTCGACGATTTGCATCAGCTTGCACTCGAAGGACACCGGGCTTTCTGCGATGCGCGGCGCGCCGATCGAAAGCGAGGCCTGCGAGCTCAGCCCGGAGACGGTGAACTCGTCGACGGCCGGGCCGTATTCGGTGGCCGTGACGTTCATCACCTTCAGCCGATCTTCGTCGACCAGGTTGACGACGAACTCGCCGGTGGCGCGGATGTTACGGCCTGTGTCCTTCCGGTCGCCGGGACTGCGGTCGTTGATCGAGAATCCGACAACCGGCGGATCCTCGCCGAAAACATTGAAGAAGGAGAACGGCGCGGCGTTGCGCTGACCGGCTTCGCTGATGGTGGAAACCCAAGCTATAGGGCGGGGCGTGATGGTGGAGGACAGGAGCTTGTATCGCTCAATGGGCTTGAGGTCGGAAAAATTGAAATGCATGCCTGCTCCGGCGGGTCTAGAAATGTCAGATGCCAACATTGATGGGCGATGTGAAGGCCCTAACCGGGATGGCGAACGGAAATCGTCAGCCTTCGAGGATTTAATCGCTGCCACCCACGTCAAAGGCGTCGGGTCGACGGTCATGGAGCATCCGATCGCTACGCCTGGATGCATTGCTGGCGCTGTTCGCCAAGACCCTCGATGCCCAAGGTAATGACATCGCCAGCCTTGAGAAAGATATTCGGCTTCTGACCGAGGCCGACGCCGGGCGGAGTGCCGGTGGAAATGATATCGCCGGGGCGCAGGCTCATGAACTGCGACAGATAGGATACCAAGTGCCGCACGCCGTAGACCATGGTCGCTGTCGAGCCGTTCTGGAAGGCTTTGCCATTGACCTCGAGGTGCATCTTCAGCGCCTGTGGATCGGACACCTCGTCCGCGGTGACCAGCCAGGGGCCGAGCGGGCCGAAGGTGTCGGCCGACTTGCCCTTGGTCCACTGACCTTGTCGTTCGGCCTGGAAGGCGCGCTCGGATAAGTCGTTGACGACACAATAGCCAGCGACATGGTCCATCGCCTCGTCCTCCGAGACGTATTTCGCGGTCTTGCCGATAACGACGCCGAGTTCGACCTCCCAGTCGGTCTTTTCGGAACCGCGTGGGATTTCGACCCGGTCGTATGGACCGGTGATCGCCGAAGTTGCCTTCATGAAGATAATCGGCTCGGACGGCACCGTGGCGCCGGTTTCCTCGGCATGGTCGGAATAATTCAGCCCGATGCAGATGAATTTGCCGGTCCCGGCGACGCAAGGGCCGATGCGTGGATTGCCATCGACGACCGGGAGACTGGCGATATCGATCGCACGGAGCGCGTCGAGACCAATGGGACACAGCGTCTCGCCGGCAATATCGCAGACATGGCCAGACAGGCTACGAATGAGGCCCTTGCGGTCGAGAATGCCAGGCTTTTCCGCACCCGGCTCGCCATAGCGTAGCAATTTCATCGCGTGTCGTACTCCTTTTGCGCCTGCCCGGGATTTCAGTCGAGCGTCAGACCTGGATTGAAGACGCCCGGGCAGGAGAAGGACTCTCCTTTCTGGGAGCTTGCGACGTATCGGACCGATCAGCCGACGGCCTGCCTGCTGGTTCCGGCGACGAGAACCGCTACAACGGCGTCACCCATCTCGCTGGTGGAGACCCTGCGGCAGCCGGGCCGCATAATGTCGGCGGTTCGGTAGCCAGCTGCAAGCACCGAGCGGACCGCAGCCTCGACGCGCGCGGCCTCATGTTCCAGCGAGAAGGAATAGCGCAGCATCAGCGCTACCGACAGAATCGCTGCCAGCGGATTGGCAATATTGCGGCCCGCAATGTCGGGTGCGGTGCCGTGGACAGGTTCGTAGAGCCCCTTGTTTCCGATGCCCAACGAGGCCGACGGCAGCATGCCGATTGAACCGGCCAACATCGCTGCGGCATCGGAGAGGATGTCACCGAAGACATTTCCGGTGACGATGACGTCAAACTGCCTGGGATTGCGGATCAGCGCCATGGAGGCTGCGTCGACATAGAGATGGGTCAGTTCCACATCCGTATAGTCCTTGCCGACGCGGGTCACCACCTCGCGCCACAACATCATTGTCTCCAGCACGTTCGACTTGTCGACAGAGCACAGCTTCCTGCCGCGTTTTTGCGCCGCCTTGAAGCCTACATGGGCGATGCGCTCTATCTCGCTCTCGGTGTAGCGCATTGTGTTGATGCCTTCGCGCTCGCCGGCCGCGTTGACCGAGATGCCGCGCGGCTCACCGAAATACAGGTCACCATTCAACTCCCGCAGGATCAGCATATCGACGCCTTCGACCACCTCCGGCTTCAGCGTCGATGCGTCGAGCAATTCGGGATAGAGCAGCACCGGACGAAAATTGGCATAGAGCGACAGCGCCCGGCGAAGCCGCAACAGCCCGTTTCCAGCGCCCTCGGATGGTGGGCGGTGCTCGTCGGCGGGCACACCGGTACCGCCAAGCAGGATAGCGTCAACCGCACGGCAGAGCTCAAGCGTTTTCGCCGGCAACGCATCGCCGACGGTCTGAATGCCTTCGTCGCCGATGATGGCTTCGGTCATCTCGAAGGCGAGTCCAGCGCCGGCAAGTGCGCGCAACACTTTGACCGCCTCAGCGGTCACCTCCTTGCCGATGCCGTCGCCGGGAAGTACCGCGATTTTCACGTCCTATTCCTCCAGATGGATTTCACAGGAGCGCAAACCACCACGGCGCGCGCCCTTTCGGGTGTCTTATAGGAGTGTCGCGTGCATCCTCGAAGTCGTCCTTCGGAAACAGCCCATCGCCATAGGCGAACGCGCGTCGGCGGTCGCGGGCGGACCGCGCCGACGAGGACGGCTGGCGAAATCAAGCGGCCTTATCGGGTTTCGCTGTTGGTGAGATGGTTGAGCAGCAGGCGCACGGGCGGCGGCATGGTCTGGCTTGCCTGCACGCAAAGGTTCCACTGGCGCTCGGCCCAGGGTTCGTCAAGGACGATGGCGACGGTGTTGCCGCTGGTCACATAGCGCTCGGCGCATTTCTCCGGGACCAGGCCGATCCCCAGTCCGGCTTCAACCATGCTGAATACGGTCTCGAAACCGTTCACGCGGACCGGCATCCGCAACGAGCGGGCGAGGTCGGAAGCAGCGCGTAGCACAAGAGAGTCGAGGAAGGATCCCTTCATCGGCCCGATTAGATCGAAATCGGTGAATTCAGCAAACTTGACGATCGTGCGGTCCGCCAGCGGGTGGTCCTTGTGAACGAGTGCGACAATGCGGTCGACACGGTAGGGGATGATCTTCAAGCCTTGGCGCGGCACAACGCCGCCGAAGACGCCGATATCGGCGGCGTTCTCCGCCACCGCCTCGAGCGCCTGCTGGCTGGTCCCTTCCTGCAGGTCAATGCGCACGGCGTCGTGTAGGGCGAGGAACTCGCGCAGGTCACGCGGAAGGTGTTGGATGATGGTGGAAACGCTGGCATAGACGCGGACGTGGCCGCGCACGCCGCTGGCATGATTGGACAGCTCGGATTCCATCTGGCGCAGGTCGCGCATGACCACGCGGGCGTGGTACAGCAGGGAATTGGCGGCCGCGGTGAGTTCCAACCCCTTGGAACCACGCAAGAACAGCGGTGTCTTGAGCCTGGCCTCGAGATCGGAAATGCGCTTGCTGATTGCAGATGCAGCTATGTGCTCGCGGTCGGCGGCCTTGGCAATGCTTTGCTCCTCACAGACTGCGACGAACAATTCCAGTGACAACAGGTCGAAACGCACTCGTTACAAAGCTCCACGCTTAGGTTGCCCGACCACGATCCAAGGATGGACCGACAATCGCGAATGGTTCGGTCGCGCTGGGGCGCATCGCGGATCACGACGCACGCGTTCCCAATCAAGTCTTCGCGCTGCCCACCATGTCTCCAATAAGGTCGTATTCCCGTTTGGCAGAAAACACAAAATGAAATTGCCCACGTGCGGCGAAGCGGGCACCAACGGAAAGGTCAGGATCCGTCCATACATGAATCAATATGATCTCGAAGGCCGCACCGCGGTCATCACGGGCGGCGCTCAAGGTATCGGGTTTGCGGTGGTCAAGCGTATGCTCGAATCGGGCGCTAGCGTTGCCATCTGGGACCGCGACGAAACAGTTCTAAGGGCCTGCGCCGACAAGCTCGCGGACGCCGACCGCGTATACTGCCGGACAGCCGATATCGGCGTGCTCGCCTCAGTGGAAGCGGCGACAAAGGCGACGCTCGGGCGCTACGGCAAGGTCGACATCCTGATTAACAATGCCGCCCTTGTCGGCCCTAACATGCCGACTTGGGAGTACCCGCCGGAAGCCTTCGCAGAGGTGGTCCAGGTCGGCCTCAACGGAACTTTCCACTGCTGCCGCACGATCGTGCCGCACATGATGGAGAAGGGTTACGGACGCATCGTCAACATCAGCTCTGTCGCCGGCAAGGAAGGCAATCCCAATGCGGTCGCCTATTCGTCAATGAAAGCCGGCGTGATCGCGCTAACCAAGTCGCTTGGTAAGGAGTTGGCCGATCGCAACATCGCCGTCAACTGCGTGACGCCGGCCGTCGCCAAGACACCGGGCGCGATGGCCCAGGCGCCCGAACATATAGCCTATATCCTTGGCAAGATCCCACGCGGGCGCATGCTCGAACTGGAGGAGGCAGCGTCCATGATCTGCTGGCTGGCGACGCAGGAGAATTCCTTCACCACCGGAGCGGTCTTCGACCTGTCGGGCGGACGTGCGACCTATTAACAGGAATGATTGAAGAGGAGATTCCCATGCCTTCATTTGTCTTCGAGAACGCGCGCGTGCTTGATGGTTCCTCGGACGACGGGGAGTATGACCGTCATATACGGGTGTCGGAAGGCATGATTGACGAAGTTTCCGACAAGCCGATTAAGGACGCCAACGCGATCATGATCGACCTGAAGGGCAAGACGCTGATGCCCGGCTTGATCGATTGCCACGTCCACGTTTATTCGGCCGCTGAAGATCCGTCCGCCAGCTCACGTATGCCCAACGAACTGGTGGCGCTGCACGCGGCCAAGATCGTCAAGGGCATGCTGTTGCGCGGCTTCACGACAGTCCGCGACGTCGGTGGGGCGACGCTGGGCTTCAAATACGCGCTTGAAAGCGGTCTGATCGACGGACCCAGGTTGACCATGTGCGGCAAGGCTTTTGTCCAGTCCGGCGGCCATACCGATCCGCGCGAGCGCGGCGAACTGATCTCGGCTGAGACCTTCAACAATCAACTCGGCAACGTGTCGAAGATCGTCGACGGCGTTGATGAGTGTCGCCGCGCGGCGCGCGAGGAGATACGCAAAGGCGCTCAGTTCATCAAGGTGATGGCCGGCGGCGGCGCGGCGCAGCTGCGGATGCCACGCTCATGGAATGCCTATTCGATGGATGAGCTTCGCGCCTTCCAGGAAGAAGCGGAGAACGCCAAGACCTACGTCTGCGTGCACGCACATTCGGACGAGTCAATCGCGCGGGCGCTGGCCTGCGGGATCAAGTCGATCGAGCACTGTACGCTGATCACCCCCGCGACGGCCGCGATCATGGCCGAGAAGGGCGCCTATTCAACGCCGACAATCAGCGCATACGAGGGACAAATCATCGAGGCTGAAAGGCTCGGACTCGACGCTGCCGCCGTTGAGCGCCTGCAGTGGGTGCGTGATCGTGGCCCGGAATCGCTCGAGATCATGCACAAGGCCGGTGTAAAGATTTGCCACGGTTCGGATCATCTCGGCTTTCTACATCCACACCAGAACCTGGAATTCAATATCCGCGCCGAGGCGCTGCCGCCCATCGAGGTCATCCGATCGACCACCATCAACGCGGCCGAACTGTGCTTGATGGCTGGCAAGGTCGGCACCATCGCCGCAGGGGCCTATGCTGACATGATTGTGATAGACGGCGATCCACTGAAAGACATCTCGCTGCTCGGCGACGAGGGCAAATCCTTCCAGGCGATCATGAAGGGTGGGGTTTTCTACAAGAACGAACTTTCCCACTAAGGGTGGACGGATTCGACAAGATGGAGGCTGGGGCGACGGGCGCGAAAATTCCGCTCCGTCTTTTCAGTGTCGTCGGGCGACGCGGACCTGCGGCCCGCGCGCGATCTGAAGCGACAGCACACTGTACGTTGGCAATCCGGCGGACGGGCCGCTTCTCGGTACACGTCGATGAGGCGCATGGCGGCAGTCGAGGCGCATGGCGTCAGCAGTTAGATGGACGCCGCCGAGCCAAGGACATTCGACTCGGAGGATGAGGACCGACGCGCCTAATCTCGGTCATTGCCTCCAATAGCCGTGGTTCCAACAACCAATAGCCGTGGTTCCAACAAACGGATTGCACGGTTAAATCGAGGGTGTCCTTTGAGGTTAGCCCGTGGATTGACGAACCTGCGTTTCAGGACGTTGCAGCCTCCCAGTTTGGAGCAAAGGGCGGGTCCACGTAACGTAGGTTCTTCGGCAAAGCCGCGATGGCCGCGCGGTCCTGATCGTCGAGGCGAATGTTGAGCGCATCGAGATTGGCTGCCTGGCTCGAGGGGTGAGCGGCTTTGGGAATCGCGATGACTCGTTCCTGGTCCAGAAGCCAGGCGATGGCGATCTGGGCGGCGGTGGCGCTGTGCTTTTCACCGATCCTGGCGAGGACGGGATCCCTCGCGGCCCGACCCTGCGCAAGCGGCGCATAGGCGGTCATCGGAATACCCTTGCCACGAAGATAATCCAGCATCGGCGTCTGCGACAGGAACGGATGATATTCCACCTGATGAACGGCGATGGGGGCGCCGATATCCTCAACAGCGCGCCGGATCATGGGCAGGTTGAAGTTGCAGACGCCTATGGCGCGGGCCAGCCCTTCTTCCTTCAGTTTGGTGATCGCTTCCAACGTCTCGCCCATCTTCATGTTCGCCGACGGCCAATGGACCAGAAAGAGATCAACATGGTCGAGACGAAGCTTGCCGAGGCTGGCATCGAACGATCGGCGCAGGGCGTCGGGGGCAAGCTTGTCGTGCCAGACCTTGGTGGTGACGAAGAGATCCGCACGCTTCAAGCCGGAAGTGGCGAGTGCGGTCCCGACGGCGGCTTCGTTGTCGTACATGGCTGCCGTATCGATATGTCGGAACCCGAGGGCAAGCCCGCTTTCGACCACGGATCGGGCGGCATCGCCCGGCATCCGGAATGTACCAAGCCCCAGACGGGGGATGGCGACGCCTTGAGTTTCAACCGTTTCCATGATCGTTCCTTTCAATTTGCGAGGGACGCGGCAGAGGCAGAAGCCGTCCGCCGCCCGTTCTACCGGCGGGCTCAGGCGGTCTCGCTCGCGGCCGCCTGCCGGACCAGCGCTTCGATCACCTGCTCAAGTGATGTCGTGCCCATGGCACGGTTTTCGCCGTCTGCCTTGAAGTCGATCCAGCCTTCGTTGAAGCCGTCGAGCATGCGCATGCGCGGCTGTGGGTTACGCGTACCCTGGGCACGGAACAGGCCCTCCCAGCTTTCCCGCGGGACGATCTCCACCCGCACCGGGTGCCCGAGCACCGACGCGAAGGCATTGGCGAGATCGTTGGGCGAGACCCGTGCGGGGCCTTCCAGTTCCACGACCCGCTTGCCGGTCCACTCCTCGCGGATCAGATCTGCGGCAAGCCGGCCGATATCCTGCGTCGCCACCATGGCGAAGGTCTTGTCGGCAGGCTGGAGGAAGCTATGCAGCACGCCTTCATCGCGGGCCGGCGCGACGTCCCAGGCCGCATTTTCCATGAACCAGCCGGGCCGCAGGAAGGTGACGGGAAGATCGAGCTCGCCGAGGGCTTGTTCCAGCATCGTCCGCTGGCTCAACAGATTGTCCACTTCCGCGTCGGCGCCGATGGTGGAGAGGCAGACGACCCTTTCCGGGCGGGCAGCAAGGAGAGCGGTCGTCAGCACCTCATTCTGTTTCGCCGCTTCCGGATAGCCGGGCGCCGGGTCGAATTCCGACGGCGGCAGGATGAAAACGCCAGTGGCGCCGTTGAAGGCGGCAGCAAGCTGCGCGGCGGCGTCCATCTCGGCAAAGGCGATTTCGCAACCTCGCTTGCGCCAGATTTCCGCCTTGGCGGGGTCGCGCAGCACCGCACGGACCGGTTCTCCGGCATCGATCAGGGCTTTCGCCAGCGCGCCGCCGACCTTGCCAGTAATTCCTGTAATCGCATACATGGTATGTCTCCTGGTGTTGAGGTCGTGAATTGATCAGGCGAGGCTGTCGTAGAGGCCGCGCTCGAATGTGCCGTAGAGCTTCACGACCTTTTGGTCGTAGAAGGGCAGAAGCTGGGTGAAGATAGCTCCGGTCACCTTCCTGACAGGGTCGAGCCAGAAATAGCAGTTGAGCAGGCCGGCCCAGGAAATGCTGCCTGCCGACCGACCGTTCGGACCGGGCAGCGTGTTGATGTCGAACGAATATCCCCACTTGTGGGGCTCGCCGGGAAACTGGTCGAAGCTCTGCGAATAGGCAGGCTGGGCGGTCCTCATGGCCTGGACATCGAGGTCGCCGATCTGGTTGCGCATCATCGACGCGACCGTTTCCGGCTTCAGCACCCGTACGCCTTTATGAGTGCCTCCGTTCAGCAGCATCCGCAGGAAGGCCATGTAGTCGCGCGGCGTACTGAAGCCGCCGCCGCCGCCCATGAAGAATTCCGGCCGCTGAGGCATTTCGAAGGGCGCGGGCGTCAGGCCGCCGTCTTCGCGACGGTTATGGAAGGTGGCGACCCTGGCCTTCTGCGTGCTTCCGATCAGGAAGCCTGAATCGGTCATGCCGAGCGGGGCGAAGATGTTCTCGCGGAAATAGACTTCCAGTGACTGGTCGCTGACCGCTTCCACCAGCTTTCCGACCCAGTCCATGCTGATGCCGTATTGCCAGCGTTCGCCGGGGTCGAATTCGAGCGGTGCCAGGAAGGCGCCGTTCTTGCACGTGGCGATGTCCGGCATGCCGGTGACGTTCTCGTAGCGGGTTAGTGCATCGCTCCAGATCGAATAGGTATAGCCGGAGGTGTGTGTGAGCAGGTGACGCACCTTGATGGCTCGCTTGGCCGGACGCAGGCGCGGCTGGCCGTCGCCGTCGAAACCCTCCAACACCATCGGATTGGCGAGTTCCGGCAGATATTTCGCCGCATCGTCCTCGGGATCGATCCTGCCCTGCTCAATTAGCTGCATGCAGGCGGTAGCGGTGAAGGCCTTCGTCATGGACAACAGCCAGAATACCGTATCGGGGCGCATCATTGCTCCGGTGACGGTATTGGCCTTTCCGAAGGTTCCTTCATAGATCATGCTGTCTGGTCCTGCCGCGGTGGCAACGACGCCGGCGACGGTACCGTCCCGCACCGCCTCTTCCATGGCCATGTCGATGGACTTGAAGTTGCCGGACCGCGCTTGCGGGTTGGCCGCCAGTGCGTGGACCGGCGTGTTCACGGCGGCGGCGCCCGCCGCCAGCAAAAGGCCGCCACGCGCCAACAGGCTTCTGCGTGAGATCGCATTCATGGATGAATTCCTTCTCGCAAGGCCGGAGACTTCCGCGGTCCGGTGTGCCGCTGCGCCGTCCGGGCGCTCAAAAATCATCTATGGGAAGCGATGCGATGATTCACGCGCAATAAAATCAAAGATAAGATGACTCAAAATCACTCATATGGGACGGTTGCGATCACCGACCTTGCAAAGGAGAGAGGGCATGAGTTTCGACACGCGGTTGTTGACCGGGGTCGGCGTTTTCGGGGCGGTGATGGAAGCGGGCAATTTCGTGCGGGCCGCGGATGTTCTCGGTCTCACGCCATCGGGGGTCAGTCGTGCGGTGGCGAGGCTCGAACAACGCGTCGGTGTCAGGTTGTTCGACCGCAATCCGCGCGAGGTCACGCTGACGGAGGAGGGCGCCCGCTTCCATGCCCGGATAATGCCGCTGCTGGCCGGACTGGAGGAGGCGGCCTCCGAAGCCGCCGGTTCGGCGGCATTCGTCGGCGGACGGCTCAGGGTTTCGATCGATCCCTGGTTCGCGCGAATGGTGCTGGCGCCGAGGATCGGTGAATTCCTGGCACGCTACCCCGCACTGTCGCTCGATCTAACCACCAGCAACTATCGCGAAGAGATGATGAGCGGCGCGGATGTCGCCGTGCGCTTCGGTCCGCCGGACGAATCCTCGCTGATCGCGCGCAAGCTGCTGGACGTACCGGTGCTGACCTGTGCCGCCCCAAGCTATCTCGACCGTCACGGCATTCCAGCCACGCCCCACGACCTGATGCACCACGATTGCATCCTATTTCGCGACCCGCAGACCGGGCGGCCGTTCACCTGGGAGTTCCAAGGGGATAGCGGGACCATCGAGATCAAGGCGTCGGGGCGGTTGGTCATGGACGATCCCTCCGCTGCCGTCGCGGCCGGTCTCGCGGGGCAAGGCATATTCCAGAGCCTTGCCATCGGCCTCGACGAGTGGCTTGAGAGCGGGGCGCTCACGACGATCCTGGCGGAATGGTCCGACGAACAGTTTCCGCTTTACGCCTATCATCCGTCACGCCACATGCCGCCGGCAAAAGTGCGGGCTTTTCTGGATTTTGTTCAACGGATCGCGGCGGCGTAGCGCGGGGCATTCTTGCCGCGCACGGCCCTGGCTGTCCACCGGCAAGAATGCTTGCCGCCTCGCATGACGGTGTTGCATAACGGTCATATGAGCCGACGGGGGGCGCCGCTCAGGCCATGGATCGAGCGGCCGATGCAATCAGCGCCTCAGCCGCTGGATGTCATCGCCTGGCTGCCGGTGACGCATGCTACAGCTCTGACGAGGGGCACATGGTCGAGCAACTCGGCGACCGCCTTCGCACGCGGGGGACATTCGCGTCCATTGGCCAACGCAACCCGCTATATATGGCATGACATAATGGCGTTTCTCCATGCTGGTCAGAATCCTGGATTTTGCACCGCCAGTCGGGACAATCGATCGATTCGATCGAACATCTCGCACTCATCCGTACTTCTGGATAGATTGAAGCCGTGCGAGAATGAAGGCAGGCATTCGTGCCAACCCACAACCAACCTGGTCGGCGGAATATCCTCAAAGCTGCTGTGGGCGGCTTCGCTCTGCTGAGCTTATCCCGACAGTCTACGGCCGAAATCGCGCCCTTTCAGTTCGGACTCACTCCGGTTTTCCTCTCCAACGATCTGGAGCTTCTTGGCCACCTCCGGGCCTATCTCACTGCGAAGCTAGATAGCCCGGTCGAGCTGGTGACGCGTCGGACCTATCAGGAAATCACGGCGCTGCTCGTGTCTGGGGAAATCCATGCGGCGTGGATCTGCGGCTACCCTTATGTGCAATACAAAGGGGAGCTCGATCTGGTCGCGACCCCCGTCTGGCACGGCAAACCACTCTACCAGTCCTATTTGATCGCCGCTGCTGACCGTAAGGTCGACGACTGGCACGGGCTTGCCGGCGACGTTCACGCCTTCTCGGATCCCGATTCGAACTCCGGTTTCCTGGTCACCCGGGCGTTGCTCGCCGAAAACAAGGTGCTGCCGGAGGCGTTTTTCAAAAAGACCTTCTTCACCTACGGACACCGCAACGTCATCCGTGCCGTGGCCTCGGGATTGGCACAGTCCGGCAGCGTTGACGGCTATGTCCATGAGGTCATGCGCGAGACCGAACCCGACTTGGTCAAGCAGACCAAGATTGTCCGCAAGTCGGAATGGCTCGGCTTTCCGCCAGTGGCGTCTCCGAAGTCGCTCGCCGGCGACGCGCGCGTCAAGGCGCTGCAACAGGCGTTGGTGTCGATGAACAAGGATCCGGAAGGAATGAAGGTCCTTAGACTGCTGCGCCTGGATGGCTTTGCTGCAACCGATCCGTCGCTCTTCGACACCATAGCTGCCAAGGTCGAAACCGTGAGGCAGTTCGGATGAGCATGGCGCAACGACTGCGAGCGATCCCTGTTTCTTACCGTGTTCCGGTCATGGTGGCGCTGCTGATGGTGTTTATCAGCGCCGTCATATCTGAGCGTGTGCTCGACCGGCTGTCGCATACGCAAAAGACCTATCTGGACGGACTTGCGGAAACCTATCTCGACGGATTGTCCTCGGCGGTGGTGCCGGCGGTGCTGCGCCAGGACGTTTGGGAAGTCTATGACGCCCTCGATCGGTCTTCATCCTCGTATGAGGCGCTCTCTCCCGTCGAAACGGTCGTGACTGGTGCCGATGGTCGAGTTTTAGCGGCAACCGATCCCATCCGCATGGCCACGTTCTCGCAACTGCCGGACAGTTACTTCAAGCGTTATGGCCCAGGCATTGTGACGATCGATGAGGCGACGTCGACCGGGTTTGCCAAGCGGGACCTGGTGTATCAAGGCCAGTCCATCGGGACGATTCACGCCACTTTCGATGTGTCGCATCTGTTCGCCGAGCGACGTGAGATCTTGGTCACGCTGCTGATCACCAACGGCGTGCTGGCGGTGATGTTTTCTCTCGGCGGTTTCCTGATCGTAAGGCAGATGATCGCGCCGATGCGGATCCTCGAGAACCACATGCGGTCAGCGGCCGACGGGGCTGCAGAGCCAATATCCCAAGATCAGATCCCCAAAGGCGATAGCGAAGTGGCAGGCCTGTTTAGGGGCTATAACACGCTGGTCCAAGCCGAACGCGAGCGTGCGAATTTCGCGATGCAACTCGCTGAGGAAGAAAAGCTGTCCAGCCTGGGGCGCCTTGCATCGGGCATGGCGCACGAGATCAACAACCCGCTGGGAGGGCTGTTCAACGCCCTCGATACGTTGAAAAAACATGGAGAGACACCCGGCGTCAGGGACACGTCCATAAGCCTGATCGAGCGCGGCCTTGCCGGCATCCGGGACGTGGTCGAAGCGGCCCTTTCGACCTATCGACCGGAACGCTCGCATCGCCCGTTGTCGGCCGACGACCTTGACGACGTCCGCCTCCTCCTGAAACCCGAACTGCACCGCAAGCGGCAACGCCTGGATTGGGAAATCATCTGGAACGACATGCCTGAACTACCGGTGAGGGGAGGGCCTGTGCGTCAGGCCGTCCTGAACCTCCTGCTGAATGCCAGCACGGTTACCCCAGAGGGCGGAGCGCTCTCGCTGAAGGCGAACTGCTCGGGCGACTTCCTCAACATCGAGATCGGCGACCAGGGTCCCGGTATCCCGCCCGACATCGCGGGGATTCTGGTCGACAGCGATCCAGGTCCCGCTGTGCGAGCCGGCTGCGGCTTGGGTCTCTGGATGGTCCGGCGCGTCGTCGACGAACTCGGAGGGTCTGCCGCAATCACCACAAGAGAGGGGGGAGGGACGGTGGTCACGCTGACCATTCCCTTCGAAAGGGAGACCAAAGCCAATGCAGCCTGACCCAGCACGCATAGGTCTCGTTGAAGATGATCCGGTAATGGGAGGGTCGATCGTTCAACGCCTCGAGCTCGAGGGCTGGCGCGTGACCTGGTGGCAGTCAGGACGGGACGCCATTTCCGGGATCGAAGGAATCTCCGATGCCCTCGATCTGGTGATTTGCGACATCCGTCTCCCGGATATTTCGGGCGAGGTCGTTTTCAATGAGCTTGCCAACCTGCCGAACTCGCCGCCCTTCATGTTCGTCACCAGCCAGGGTGAGATTGATCAGGCGGTTCGTCTGATGCGGTCCGGCGCCGTTGATTTCATGACCAAGCCATTCGCGATGGATGAATTCCTGCGGCGTATCGATGCGGGACGGCGCACAACCCACAGCCAACTCCGGCTGAAGGGTTATTTTCTGGGGGAGTCGACCGCCATCCAGCACGCCGAAGACCTGTTGCGCCGCTATGCCGGCCATGATCTGCCCGTCTTGATTGCCGGCGAGACCGGCTCCGGCAAGGAAGTCGCCGCGCGCCTTCTCCACGAGGTTTCGCCTCGGAGTGCCGAGCCCTTTATCGCCGTGAATTGTGCAGCAATCCCGGCCGAACTGCTTGAGAGCGAGATCTTCGGACATGAGAAGGGGGCGTTTACCGGCGCCCAGCAACGGCACCTCGGCTACGCCGAGCGAGCCGGGAAGGGCACGCTGTTTCTCGATGAGATTGGCGACATGCCAATGCCCCTACAGGCCAAGCTCCTGAGGCTGATCGAGGACGGCAGCTTCAACCGGGTCGGTGGCGAGGCTCCCTGCAAATTTCGCGCGCGTGTCGTCTCCGCCACCCATCGCGACCTTGCACAGCGTGGCGGATCGTCTGGCTTCCGCGAAGATCTCTATTTCCGGCTTGCCGTGTTGCCGGTGACGATCCCGCCTTTGCGCGAGCGACACGAGGACATCCCCTGGCTACTCGGCCGGTTTCTTGAGAATGCGGTCAGCCGGTCTGATGTCCGGATCCGGGGGTTCAGCGCGTTGGCCCAGGAAGCTGCGCTTACCTATCCTTGGCCGGGAAATGTGCGGGAACTCCGGAACCGTGTCGAGCGAGCGGTTGCCTTGTCGACCAGCGAATGGATCATGCCCGGTGACTTGTTCCCGGAGCGGGCAGTAAAATCAGGGAATACGACATTCGCTCCCCTCGCCGATGTTCGCGACGCGGCCGAGCGACGCCAGATCGAGCGGGCGCTGGACGAAACCGGCGGTCAAATAGCGAAGGCCGCCGGCCTGCTTGCGGTCTCGCGAACCACGCTTTGGGAGAAAATGACGCGGCTCGGACTGGCCGATCGGGCGCGTTCGACTTCCTGAACCTTCGGCAGTGCAGCATGTTCGGGTTTCCGAACGTGGCGGACAATTTCCAGCTGTTTCCTCCGTCCTGTTGCGGCGAAACCAACGGTTTCTGCGGTTGGCACACGCATTGCAAAGCTCCTGGCGACAAGGTTTCGCCAAATGGGAGGATTGCATGGATCGCTGCAACAAGCTGGTCGACGTCGGCCGCCGTCAATTTCTGCGGGGAGGGGCATTCGCCGCCGCAGGCATGGCCACAGCCGTGGCACTACCGGTTCAAGCGCAGACCAAGGCTGCCCCCGGGCTCGCTCTCGTTGAATACCCCTCAAACAAGTTGGCCAACATAGTCGATTTGAAGCCGAACGAACCTTTCGAAGTCGGCTATCCGGATGAAAACGCCCCCGGCGTGCTGCTGAAACTTGGCACAAAGGTGGAAGGCGGTGCAGGGCCGGATGGTGACATCGTCGGGTTCTCGACGACCTGCCCTCACAAGGGCTTCCCGCTGAATTACAATGCGGATGATCATTCCTTCAACTGCCCCGGCCACTACTCGCGTTTCGACGCCGACGCCGGCGGCCAGCAGATCTGGGGCCAGTCCACCGCCAACCTTCCCCAATACGCGCTGCGCATCGATGCCAAGGGCGACATCTACGCCGACGGCGTCGACGAGCTTCTTTATGGCCGCCTGAGCAACGTACTTTAAGGGAGGATCGGATCATGGCTTACAAACGTCACGTCGCCCGTCTGCCGATCATTCCGGCCGACGCCAAGAAACAGAACGTCACCTGCCACTACTGCATCGTCGGCTGTGGCTACCATGCTTACACCTGGCCGGCCAACAAGCAGGGCGGCACCGATGCAGCCTCGAACGCTTTCGGGGTCGACCTTTCTCAGCAGCAGGCTGCCGAGACCGACGCCTGGTATGCACCCTCGATGTACAACATCGTCAAGCAGGACGGGCAGGATGTGCACATCGTCCTCAAGCCCGATTCCGAGTGCGTGGTGAACTCTGGCCTCGGCTCGGTACGTGGCGCCCGCATGGGTGAACTGCGGTACTCAACCGCCCGCGGCTCGCAGCAGCAACGCCTGACCAGCCCGATGGTCTGGCGCTACGGGCAGATGCAGCCAACCTCGTGGGACGACGCCTTGGACCTCGTGGCGCGGGTCACTGCGGCCGTCATCAAGGATCAAGGCGAGGATGGCCTGTTCGTGTCCGTGTTCGATCATGGCGGCTCAGCTGGCGGCTATGAAAACACCTGGGGCACGGGCAAGCTATACTTCGGCGCGATGAAAATCAAAAACATCCGGATTCACAACCGGCCGGCCTATAACTCTGAAGTCCATGCCACGCGCGACATGGGCGTTGGCGAGCTCAACAACTGCTACGAGGACGCCGAGCTCGCCGATACCATCGTGTCGGTCGGCAACAATCCGCTCGAAACCCAGACTAACTATTTCCTCAACCATTGGATTCCGAACCTGCGTGGAACGTCCATGGACAAGAAGAAAGCGCAGTTGCCGGGCGAGCCCCATGCCAACGGGCGCATCATCTTCGTCGACCCGCGTCGCACGGTTTCGATCAACGCGGCCGAGGCCGAGGCCGGCAAAGACAACGTCATGCACCTCGCCATCAACTCCGGCACGGACATGGTGCTGTTCAACGCCTGGCTGACCGAGATCGCCACCAAGGGCTGGGTCGACAAGGCCTTCATCGACGCATCCACCAAGGATTTCGATAAGACTGTCGCCGCCAACAAGACCTCTCTCGAAGATGCGGCGAAGATCACCGGTCTGACCGTCGACCAGATAAAGCAGTCGGCGGCGTGGATTGCCGAGCCCAAGGAAGGCAAGCGCCGGCGCACGATGATCGCCTACGAAAAGGGCCTGATCTGGGGCAACGACAACTACCGCACCAATGCGGCGCTGGTGAACGTGGCGCTGGCAACCGGCAACGTCGGCCGCGAGGGCGGTGGCTGCGTGCGCATGGGTGGCCACCAGGAGGGCTATGTACGTCCCTCCGACGCCCATGTCGGCAAGCCGGCCGCTTACGTCGACAAGCTGCTCATCGAAGGCAAGGGCGGTGTTCACCACATCTGGGCCTGCGATCACTACAAGACCACCCTGAACGCCCACCAGTTCAACATGGTCTACAAGAAGCGTACCGACATCGTGAAGGACGCTATGAACGCGGTGCCTTATGGCGATCGCGACGCAATGGTGAAGGCGATCACCGACGCGATCAAGGCTGGTGGGCTTTTCTCCGTCGACGTTGACATCATCCCATCGAAGATCGGTGCGGCCAGCCACGTTTGGTTGCCGGCGGCCGAGTCCGGCGAGATGAACCTCACCTCGATGAACGGTGAGCGCAGGATGCGGCTGGTCGAGCGCTACATGGACCCACCCGGCACCGCCAAACCGGATTGCCTCATCGCTGCAGGCATCGCCCAGAACATGGAGAGAGTTATCCGTGCGTCGGGGAATGCCAAATATGCCGACCAGTTCAAGGGGTTCGACTGGAAGACCGAGGAAGACGCGTTCATGGACGGCTATCACTTGAACGCCAAGGGAGGCGAAAACGTCACCTATGAGCGGCTTCGCGCCATGGGTAACAACGGCTTCCAGGAACCCTCGACCGGCTTCGCGGATGGCAAGATCGTCGGCACCAAGCGGCTCTATACTGATGGCAAGTTCGGAACGAAGGACGGCAAGGCGACCTTCATGGAGGCCGCTTGGCGCGGCCTGCAGGCCCCGGGCAAGGAGGAGCAGAAGAAAAACAACAAGTTCCTCATCAACAACGGACGCGCCAACCTCGTTTGGCAGAACGCGTTCCTCGACCAGGACAGTGAATTTGTCATGGACCGCTGGCCCTACCCGTTCATTCAGATCAGTCCGGACGATATGAAGGAGCTTGGCCTGAACAACGGCGACCTCGTCGAGGTCTACAATGAAAGCGGCTCGACCCAGGCCATGGCGTATCCGACGCCAACCGCCAAGAAGGGCGAGACCTTCATGCTGTTTGGGTTCCCTACCGGCGTGGTGGGGAACGCCATCAATGCGGGCACCAACGAGCTGATCCTGCCGAACTACAAACAGACGTGGGCCAACATCCGGAAGATCTCAGATGCTCCGGAAGGTGTGAAGCATCTCTCCTTCAAATCCACGGAATATCAGGCGGGCTAAGCCCAACGGATTTCTGCCGCGAGCCGATCTGCTCGCGGCAGCTGTCATGTCTTCAATCGTACGGAAAACGGAGAGTTCCCGCGTGAAATATCTTTTCGTCGGCGCCACCTTTGTTTTGGCGCTCCTGCCACCGGTCGCCCAAGCCAAGGATATCGAAGCCGGCAAGGTGGTCTTCAAAAAATGCGCCGCCTGTCACAACGCCGATACCGACGCCAATAAAGTCGGGCCAACCTTGAAGGGCGTCGTCGGGCGGACGGCCGGGACTGCGCCAGGCTATTCGTATTCAAAAGCCATGAAGGATGCCGGTGCTGCGGGCCTAGTCTGGGATGAGCCGAACCTGACGGAATATCTGACCGACCCCAAGGCGAAAGTGCCAACGAACAAAATGGGGTTCCCTGGCCTCAAGAATCCCGACGACATCAAGAACGTCATCGCCTATCTCAAAAATGTATCAGGCTAGAAACCCTTAGGCCGTTGCGTTTCCAGATCAAGCGCAAGGGAGGAGCGATCGTGTTTCACGCCGCGCAACCCGTTTTGCAAGCCGACTGCTCGGCAGGGCAGGGCGGTGAAGCTATTCCGTTCGAGGCTGCGGTGGCGAAGGCCGTTGCGCTTGCCCGACCGGTTCGCTACCGGGAACATCTCTCGCTCATCGCAGCATTGGGACGGGTTTGCGCTGTCGCTGTTCATTCGCCGGTCGCTCTGCCACCCTTCGACAATTCAGCCATGGACGGGTTTGCCGTGCGAACGTCGGATTTCGATGGCAACGGTCCCTGGACGTTCCGGGTGGCCGGTCGGGTTGTCGCCGGCGACGTGCGCGCGCATGACCAGCTGGACCCGCGAACGGCGCTGCGGATCTTTACGGGGGCTCCCGTTCCTCCGGGCTTTGACGCGGTGGTCATGCAAGAGCAATGCGAACGCTCGGGTGACATGGTGACCGTCTTTGAGCGGCCGCGTCGCGGCTGCCACGTCCGCCTCGCCGGCGAGGACGTCAGCGCGGATTCCGAGCTCGCAAGGCGGGGCAGGGCCCTGTACGCAAGGGACCTTACCCTGCTGGCCGCCGTGGGGATCGCCGGTGTTGAAGTCCTCCGAAAGGTACGGGTCGGTCTGCTGTCGACCGGCTCCGAGTTGAAGGAGCCCGGCGAACCTCTCGCCCATGGCCAGATTTATAATTCCAATAGGATCATGCTGCGGTCGTTGCTGGCAGCCTGCCCTTGGGCCGAAATCGTCGATTTTGGCATCGTGCCGGACAGCCCGGATCTTCTCGCCGACGTCGTTGCGCGGGCGGTCGCCTCCTGTGACGCGCTGGTGACCACCGGAGGGGTCTCTGCCGGCGAAGAGGACCATATGGTCACCGCCGTCCTGCATCACGGCGCCAGCCTCGAGGTCCTCAAAGTGGCGATGCGACCGGGAAAGCCGGTGAAAGTCGGTAAGATCAAGAACATGCTTTTTGCCGGGTTACCCGGCAATCCCAATGCGGCGATGGTCACATTCCGACAGATCGTCTTGCCTGCCTTGCGCAAACTTGCAGGTCTCGCCGATATCCAGCCGCAATGGTTTTCTGCGGTGGCTGGCTTCACCTGTAAGAAACGACAGGGCCGGACCGAGTTTGCGCCTGTCCGCATATCCGGGCGCACCGAAACCGGGGAACCGGTGCTCGAGTTGCTCGAACGTGGATCCTCTGCCAACTTGATGGCGCTTGCGCTGGCGAATGGCCTTGCCATCTTGCCGGCTGAAGCTGCCGAGATCACTGACAGCATGCCCCTGCGCTACGAGCCGTTTGGGAGTTAGCCTAAACCCATCCGCCCGGCTCCTCACCAGCGCTCGAGCTGTTCACGCCGCAAACCTGATCAACCGACTTGCCTATTGTCATCCTGCTGTCATATCTTGGAGCTACGTACCCTTAATTCCGGATTTATAGATACATGGATAAAAAGTTAGCTCTCCTCGCATTGGCGGCCCTCGGCCAGGACACCCGGCTTGAGGTCTTCCGCCTGCTCGTTCAAGCAGGCGCCGAGGGTGTGCCCGCCGGCGAGATCGCTTCACGCCTTGATACCGTGCAGAACACGATGTCGGCGCACCTGAAGGTTCTTGACCATGCTGGCCTGGTCCGCGCCGAGCGCGACGGCCGTACCATCCGCTACGTCGCCGACATGACCGGGTTCCGCGACCTGCTCGCCTATCTCATGGAAGATTGCTGCAACGGGGCTCCGGAACTCTGTCAGCCCGTGATTCAGGCGGTGACCTGTAAATGCTAGAAGGGAGGCTTACGCCATGAGCGAGCCATACAACGTTCTTTTCCTCTGCACCGGCAACTCGGCCCGGTCAATCATCGCGGAAGCGATCCTGAACCGTGTCGGTGCCGGCAAGTTCAAGGCCTATTCGGCCGGGTCGCACCCCAAGGGGGCTGTGCATCCCTACACGCTCCAGCTTCTGAAGAACCTAAATTACGACACGTCCTTCGCCCGTTCGAAAGACTGGGAAGAATTCGCGGTTCCTGCCGCGCCGCAAATGGATTTCGTGTTCACGGTTTGCGACAACGCCGCCAATGAATCATGCCCGGTCTGGCCGGGCCAGCCGATGACCGCGCATTGGGGCGTGCCTGATCCGGCTGACGTGGAGGGCAGCGATGCCGAAAGGCACTTGGCCTTCGCCGAAGCCTATCGCATGCTCAACAACCGCATTTCGATCTTCATCAGCCTGCCGATGAACATGGTCGACAAGCTGGCCCTGCAAAAGCGGCTGGACGAGATCGGCCGCAACCTGCCGAAGGCCGGCTGAGCCAAGGAAAGCCATCATGACCGATCACGTTTTGAAGGCCGGCGAGGCGGCGCGGCCTAGCATAGGGTTCGTCGAGAAATATCTCACGGTATGGGTGGCGTTGTGCATCGTCGTTGGTGTCGCGCTCGGCCATTTGCTGCCGGGCGTATTCGGCGCCATCGCGTCCGCCGAGATCGCCAAGGTCAACATTCCCGTCGCGGTGCTGATCTGGCTGATGATCGTGCCAATGCTGTTGCGCGTCGATTTCGCGTCTCTTGCCAGCGTTAGCACCTATTGGCGCGGCATTGGCGTGACACTATTCATCAACTGGGCGGTAAAGCCGTTTTCCATGGCGCTGCTGGGCTGGCTGTTCATCGGCTGGCTGTTCCGGCCTTGGCTGCCAGCCGTGCAGATCGATTCCTACATTGCCGGGCTGATCATCCTTGCCGCCGCACCCTGCACCGCGATGGTGTTCGTCTGGTCGAACCTGACGCGCGGCGAACCGAACTTCACCCTATCGCAAGTGGCGCTCAACGACGCCATCATGATCGTTGCCTTCGCGCCGATCGTCGGTCTGCTGCTCGGCCTGTCGGCTATTACCGTGCCATGGGGCACGCTGGTGCTGTCGGTGGCGCTCTACATTGTGCTGCCCGTGATCGTCGCACAGCTCGTTCGAGGCCGCCTGCTGGCCACCAGAGGACAGCGCGGGCTTGATGCGCTGCTGGCCGCGCTGCAGCCCTTGTCACTGGTTGCCCTGCTGGCGACGCTGGTGCTGCTGTTCGGCTTCCAGGGCGAGCAGATCATCGCCCAGCCGCTGGTGATCGCGTTGCTGGCGGTGCCGATCCTGATCCAGGTCTATTTCAACTCCGGCCTCGCCTACCTGCTCAACCGCGTGTCCGGCGAGCGGCACTGTGTGGCCGGTCCGTCGGCGCTCATTGGCGCCTCGAACTTCTTTGAGCTGGCGGTGGCCGCCGCGATCGCGCTGTTCGGGCTGAATTCGGGCGCCGCGCTCGCCACTGTCGTCGGCGTCCTCATCGAGGTCCCGGTCATGCTGTCGGTGGTGTGGATCGTCAATCGTAGCAAGGGCTGGTACGAGCAGGGGGCTGCGGTGCGCAACACAATGTCCAGTGAAAAGGCAGCGAAATGACCGTCACCATCTATCACAATCCCGATTGCGGGACCTCGCGCAACACGCTCGCCATGATCCGGCAGTCGGGAGAGACTCCTGAAGTCATCGAGTATCTGAAAAGCCCGCCGTCTCGCGAACGGCTGGTCGAGCTTATTGCAGCCATGAAGATGAAGCCGCGTGATTTGCTGCGCGAGAAGGACACGCCCTATGCCGAACTCGGCCTCGGCGATCCCAAGTGGACCGACGACGAGATACTCGATTTCATGCTGGCGCATCCGATCCTGATCAACCGGCCGATCGTGGTCACACGTCTCGGAGTTGTTCTGGCCAGGCCGTCAGAAGCGGTTCTCGAGATCCTGCCCAATCCCAATATCGGGCCGTTCGTGAAAGAGGATGGCGAAGTCGTCGTCGATACCAAGGGCAAGCGCATTGCCTGAACAGAACCACGTGGCCGAAGACGCGTTGCCGAACATCGATGAAGAGCAGTTGCTGCCGATCGACATGCAGGCTCTGCTGGACGCGCCGCGCTCGATTCACAAGCCCCGCATCCTGATGCTTTACGGCTCCCTGCGGGAGCGCTCCTATTCCCGCCTCGTCACCGAGGAAGCGGCCCGCATCCTGCGCCGACTTGGTGCCGAGGTGCGCATCTACAGCCCTGCGGGACTCCCGCTGCCTGATTCAACGACTGCGGATCATCCCAAGGTCCAGGAGCTGCGGGAGCTCTCCATCTGGTCGGAAGGTCAGGTCTGGTGCTCGCCAGAGCGCCATGGCTCGATGTCCGGCATCATGAAGGCCCAGATTGACTGGCTGCCGCTGTCCACGGGCGGCGTCAGGACGACACAGGGCCGCACGCTTGCCGTGATGCAGGTGTCGGGCGGCTCGCAGAGCTTCAACGCGGTCAACCAGCTGCGCATTCTCGGCCGCTGGATGCGCATGGTCACCGTCCCCAACCAGTCATCGGTGGCCAAGGCTTTCGCCGAGTTCGACGAAGCCGGCAGGATGAAGCCTTCGTCGTACTATAACCGGATCGTCGACGTGATGGAGGAACTGATGAAGTTCACGCTCCTTCTGCGCGACCGTTCCGCCTACCTGACGGACCGCTATTCGGAGCGTGTCGAAAGCGCGGAAGAAGTCGCCAAGCGGGTTAATCAGCGCTCGATCTGAGGATATTTCGACAATAGTCGAAATTATGGTGACTTCGGAACTGGGGTATGTAGCAAGTGCCCACACGTGATCCTCCACACTTGGGCATGGTTGCATTTGCTCTGTACGCGGACGTCCCGATCAACCACGGATTCCGAACGCGTATCTTTCTAGCCAGCGCCCTCGGAACGACTGAACGGCCTCTCCGCTACCACTCTGGCGGTCCCGCCTTTTCATTCATCGCATCAGCAAAGGTGACTTCCTGTCATCCAGCGACGCCTTTCGCCTCATCGACGTAATCGGCGATCCATGTTTTGAAGATATCCGAGCCATACTTCTGTGCGATGCTCAACATCGCAACTGCGGGTAAAATCTCAATCAACCGGGGGAGGCGGATGCAGTTGCCATATTGCGCTGATATCGATAACAATGGTTTTGCAATTGTCGTGGGTGGAAAAGTGGCCAAGGCGTCCATTTCAAAGACTGTAGAACTGGAAGCGCCAACGATGGCAGATGTCGCGCGCCTTGCCGGCGTTTCGACCATGACGGTTTCCCGGGCGCTCAAACAGAATGGCCAGGTCTCCGGGGCGACCCGAGAGAAAATCCTCAAGGCGGTGAACGAACTCGGCTACGTACTTGACCACACGGCCGGCACTCTGTCGTCAAGACGTACAGGCTTTATCGCGGCTCTGGTTCCATCCATTAACAATTCCAACTTTTCCGATACCGCACGCGGGATCACCGAAGAGCTCCAGCGCGCCGGTTTGCAGCTCATGCTTGGATACACGGACTACTCGGAACAGAAAGAAGAGGAATTGATCGAAACAATGCTCCGCCGTCGGCCCGAGGGCATCATTCTCACCGGGGGTGTCCATACCGAACGCGCCCGGCGCATGCTCAAGATGGCGGCTATTCCTGTCGTGGAGACATGGGATTTGCCAGCGGATCCGATTGACCAGGTTGTGGGCTTTTCGAATGAAGAGGCCATGGCGCTGCTGACCCGCACGCTTGCCGGACGCGGCTACCGACGGTTCGGCTTCATTGGCGGGACGTCAGCGCGCGACCAGCGCGGCGACCAGCGCCGAAGGGGCTTCATCCGCGCTCTCGATGAGTTGGGACTGCCACCCGGCCGATTGGTGTCCTTCGGCGTTCCGCCAATATCCATCGAGCAAGGCGGTCAGGCGATTGCGATGATGCTGGAACACTGGCCCGACACGGAAGTCGCCATATGCGTTTCCGATCTTTCCGCGTTCGGCGCCCTCATGGAGTGCAAGCGCCGTGGCCTGGCCGTGCCCGGCGATCTCGCAATCGCCGGCTTTGGCGACTACGAGGTCGGAGCTTTTTGCTTTCCGCGGATCACCACCGTCAATGTCGATTGCTACGGCATCGGCCAGCAGGCCGCCGCGCGGGTGGTGCAAATCCTTGGCGGCAAGGAGACCTCTCGCCACCATGAAATCGTGCTTACGTCCTTCCGCGTTGTCGAGCGCGAAAGCACCTGAGTGCTCCGCCCAGGCAAAAGCCCGCTTGACAGTGTTATCGATAACATAAACACTGCCTGAAATCATTCGACTGCAATGTACGAGGAAGCCATTGCGCCCTCCACTTTTCGATCTCAGCGGCAAAAGAGCGTTGGTGACCGGTTCCAGCCGTGGCATTGGTTTCGCCATCGCAGAGGGACTGGCGCGGCATGGCGCCACCGTCGTGCTCAACGCACGCGAGACGACTGCACTCGAGTCTGCATGTGGCAGGCTCGCAGCCGATGGTTATTCGGTGGTTTCGGCGCCTTTCGACGTCACCGACCATGCTGCTTCGCGGCAGGGAGTAGACGAGATCGAGCGTGACATCGGGCCAGTCGACATCCTGGTCAACAATGCCGGCATGCAGCATCGCGCGCCGCTGGAGGAATTTCCCGCGGAGCGCTGGGAAGAACTGCTGCGCACCAATGTGTCGAGCGTGTTCAATGTCGGTCAAGCGGTTGCCCGCCACATGATCAAGCGTGGCCAAGGCAAGATCATCAATATCGGTTCGGTTCAGAGCGAGCTCGCTCGCCCCAACATAGCGCCCTATACGGCCACCAAAGGCGCGGTGCGCAATCTGACCCGCGGCATGGCGACCGACTGGGCCAGATACGGTCTGCAGGTCAACGCCATTGCGCCGGGATATTTCAAGACCGTTCTCAATCAGGCCTTGGTGGATGATGCGGTGTTTTCCACCTGGCTGCAGGGACGCACACCCGCGGGACGCTGGGGCGAAGTCGAAGAACTGATCGGCGCCACCGTGTTCCTCGCCAGCGCTGCGTCATCCTTTGTCAATGGACACACGCTCTATGTCGATGGCGGCATTTCGATCTCGCTCTGAACCGGCGCTGGCCGTGGTGATGGGCGTCTCCGGTTCGGGAAAGACCCGCGTCGGCGCGGCCCTGGCGCAGCATCTTGGCGTCGGCTTCCTCGAAGGCGACAGCCTGCACCCGGCGTCCAACATCGATAAAATGTCGAGGGGCGTTCCGCTGACCGACGAAGATCGCTGGCCCTGGCTTGATCGCATCGGCGATGCGCTGCGCGATGCGGCAAGACAAGGCGAGGGTTTGATTGTTTCCTGTTCGGCGTTGAAGCGCAGTTATCGCGAGCGTCTGCGGGGCGACGCTGAAGGGCTCGCCTTCATCCATCTCACCGGCAGCCAGACGCTGCTTGCGGAGCGACTTGCCAGTCGCACCGGTCATTTCATGCCGGCGCGTCTTCTGGCCAGCCAGTTGGCGACGCTGGAGTCCACGCGTGGCGAGTTGCGCACGATCGATATCGACATTGGCGCTGCGCCCGAGGTGCTCGTCGCGCACGCGGCGCGTTTCCTGAAAGACATCTGGGCACCGGCTGTGGTCAGCGCGCGCGGGAAGTCCTAGATTTTGGAGATGAAAACTTGACCAAGGTGGAAATTCTACAGGTCGGCGGTTATCCCACCGGTGACGAGGAGGCGCTCAACCAACGCTTCGTCACGCATCGCTATTTCGAGGCTGCCGACAAGGCGGCGTTTCTCAGAAGAAACGGCGCCAATGTCAGGGCCATAGCAACGCGCGGTGAACTTGGCGCCAGCCGCGAGATGATTGATGCGCTGCCCAAACTCGAGATCATCTCGATCTACGGCGTCGGCTACGACGCGGTCGATCTCGCGGCGGCGCGCGAGCGCGGTATCCGGGTCACCAACACCCCCGACGTGCTGACCAAGGATGTCGCCGATTTCGGCATCGCGATGATGTTGGCGCTTGCCCGCGGCATCGTCGGTGGCGAGGACTGGGTGAGATCAGGCGATTGGGCGCGCAAGGGCGGCTATCCGCTGCAGCGGCGGGTGCATGGCAAACGGGCGGGTATCCTCGGCCTTGGACGGATCGGCTACGAGGTCGCGCGGCGGCTGGCGGCTTTCGATATGGACATTGCCTACTCCAGCCCCGAGCCAAAGGCGCATGCCGGCGAGTGGGCCTATGTGAAAGATCCAGTCGAATTGGCTGCGCGGTCGGATATCTTCTTCGTCACGCTGGCGGCATCGGCGAAAACCCGTCATATCGTCGGGCGCCAAGTGATCGAGAGGCTCGGCCCCGAAGGCATGCTGGTCAACATTTCACGCGCCGCCAACATCGATGAGGTCGCCTTGCTGGACGCGTTGGAGAGCCAAACGCTCGGCTCGGCCGCGCTGGATGTCTTTGACGGCGAGCCGAAGATCAATCCGCGCTTTCTTGCGCTCGATAATGTGCTGCTCCAGCCGCATCAGGCCTCGGGCACGGTTGAAACCCGCAGGGCGATGGGCAAACTGGTGTTCGACAATCTGGCCGCCCATTTCGATGGTCGCGCGCTCCCCACTCCAGTCTTGTAAGGCCAAAGCCATGCGTGCCGTCGTCATTCACCAGGAGATGGATCTACGGATCGACGACCGGGAGATTTCTCCCCCCGGTCCCGGCGAAGTGCAGGTCCGGCTTGCCGTCGGCGGCATATGCGGGTCTGATTTGCACTATTACCAGCATGGCGGCTTCGGAACCGTTCGGCTCAAGGAACCGATGATCCTTGGCCACGAAGTGTCCGGGCACATCGCGGCCTTGGGCGAGGGCGTTTCGGGGCTGGCGATTGGCGATCTGGTCGCCATCTCGCCGTCGCGCCCGTGCGGCCATTGCCGCTATTGCGCCTTGGGCATGCGCAACCAGTGCCTGAACATGCGGTTCTACGGGTCGGCCATGCCTTTCCCGCACATCCAGGGCGCCTTCCGCGAATTGCTGAACTGCGATGCCGTCCAGTGCGTGCCGGCATCGGGTCTCACCCCTGGCGAGGCGGCGCTGGCCGAACCTTTCTCCGTCATTCTTCATGCGGCGCGTCAGGCGGGCGACTTGATGGGTGCCCAGGTGCTGGTGACCGGTTGCGGCCCCATCGGCATTCTTGCCATCGCCGAGGCGCGACGCGCCGGAGCAATCGAGATCGTCGCCACCGATATCGCCGATGCCGCCCTGATGATGGCCGGAAAACTTGGCGCCGACCGCACCATCAACGTCGCATCGAACCCCGACGCTCTCGATGCCTACCTGCCGGACAAGGGTTATTTCGATGCCATGTTCGAATGTTCGGGCTCGGCGGCCGCGCTCGCGCAAGGCATGACGGTGGTACGGCCGCGCGGCGTCGTGGTTCAGGTTGGTCTTGGCGGCGACATGAAAGTTCCCGTGCAGTTGCTGACGGCGAAGGAATTGCGGCTGCATGGCACGTTCCGGTTCCACGAGGAATTCCCGCTTGCCGTCGAGTTCATGCGCTCGGGTCTTGTCAATCTGAAACCGATGATCAGCCACACGCTGGCGCTCGATCGGGCGGTCGAGGCGTTCGATCTGGCCGGCGACCGCTCGCAGGCCATGAAGGTCCAGATAGACTTCAACTGATCCCGGTAGGAAAATTCGTCGCAAGATCATCCCAGAAGGCTTCCGGAATTTCGGCACCGAACCAGGACAGGGCCGACGACAATTCCTTGCCGTTGCGCAGGCCGGGGAGCACGGCTGCAACCGCCTTGTGTCGAAGCGGGAATTGCAGGGCGGCGGCGGGCAGGGCAATACCGTGAGACCGGCAGATCTCTTCCAGGGCAGCGACCCGCTCAAGCACCGTTCCGGTGGCCGGCGCATGATCATACGTGGTTGCGACGCGTGAGCCGGTCACCAGGATGCCGGAGTTGAATGGCGCGCCGGCAATTATCGAAATGTCGCGTTTGACGCACTCGTCGAAAAGCACATCGGTGTTGGACTGTTCGAGCAAGGTGTATCGGCTCGCCAGCAGGAAGACGTCCATATCGCCGTACTGCAGGGACTCGAGGCAAGGTTCGACCGTATTGACGCCAAGCCCGATCGCCTTGATGTCCCCACTCGAGCGCAGTTCGCTCAAGGCTTTCAGGCCGCTCTCCATCGCGATTTTGAAGTGCCTCGCATACTCGTCCGCAGAATGCATGTCGCGCGACAAATCATGGATCAGCAGGATGTCGATCCTGCCGAGCCCGAGGCGATGCAGGCTCGCTTCATACGAGCGCATGATACCGTCGTAGCTGTAGTCGAACACGAAATCGAAGGGCATCGGGCTGTCGTAGAAGGCCGAAGGCGCACGCTGGCTGATGCCGCCGGCCAGCGGGTAGAGCAGCCTGCCGACCTTGGTGGACAAGGCAAAGCTGTCACGCGGCAGATTGCGTAGCGCATCGCCCATGCGGCGCTCGCTCAGGCCAAAACCGTAAAATGGCGAGGTGTCGAAGAAAGCCACGCCCGCTGCCGCGGCGTTCTGGATCACGGCATCGACGTCGCGATCCTCGACCTTGCTGAACAGATTGCCGAAGGGGCCGCCGCCGACGCCAAGTGGCGATACCGCGACGGTGGAGCGACCGATCGTGTTCGATCGTGAAAGCGTTCTGGCCATCGAGTGTGTTTCCTAGAGGTGGCGCGATCGCATGAACACGCGCAGGTCATTGAGGTTTCGTATGCCGCCGAACACCACCAGCGTGCCGACCAGCACGGCGCCAGTGACGATATCCTGCTGTTCCGGCGTCATGCCGATCAGGCCAAGGATGTTCTTGACGAAGGCCAGCACCAAAAGCGCGAGCAGAACGCCAAACAGGCTACCCGACCCGCCAAAAATGTTCACTCCGCCCAGCACCACGGCGGTGATGACAGGCAGCTCCAGCCCGATCGCCGTGTCCGAACGCGCACTCGCGAGATAGGCAGTGAAGATGATTGCCGCGACCGAACAGATGATCCCCGAAAGGATGAAGATGACGAGCATCTTTTGCCGCACGTTGATGCCGGAATATTCGACCGCGACCTTGTTGTTGCCGATGGCGTAGATGGCTCGGCCGCCATGGCTACGGTGCAGGTAGAGGGCAAACCCCACGAACAGCACCAGGAATACCAAAATGCTCCAGGGCACCGGTGTGCCCGCAACGGTGCCAAAGCCAAGCTCCTGGTACCAGTCCGGGAAGTCGCTCACGCCCCGCTCCTTGAGCAGGATCTGCGCGATACCCCGGTAGAGCGCCAGCGTGCCGATGGTGACCACCAGCGAGGGCAGCCCGAAGCCGACGATGATCAAGCCGTTGAACAGGCCAGCCAAGGCCCCGACCGCGACGCCGACCAGCATCGCGGTCTCGATCGGCAAATGCTGTTCGAGACAGATGGCCATGATCGACGCACACAGGCCGACCATGGATCCGACCGAAATGTCGATTTCGCCGGTTATGATGATCAGCGTCATCGGCAGCGCGACGATTGCCGTGGGCGCCATTCCGGCCAGTGCGATCGAGATGTTGGAGGATGTAGCGAAATAGGGCGACACCTGCGTACCCACGACCAGCGTGGCGATCAGGATCACCAGCAGAAAGCTTTCCCAACGCAGCAGACGTGTCCATGCCGTCATCGCGCATCTCCTCGTTTCTGCCTCGGCGTCTTGCCATCGCGAAGGGTGATGCGGCTGTAGAGGATCACGGTCACCAGGATCGCGGCACCGATCATGGCCTGAAGCCAGAACTGGTCCATGCCGAGAAGCTGGACCCCATTCTGCAACACGACAAAGATCGCGGCACCGATGGCGGCGCCATAAACCGAGCCGCTGCCGCCAAAGATGCTGACGCCGCCAACGACAGCGGCCGATATTGTTTGCAGTTGCAGGTCGGGCGCGATGACCGCGTCGATCGTACCGAAGCGGGCGCCCCAGAGCACGCCGGTCAGGCCACACAGGCCGCCCGACAGCAGGAACAGGTAGGCGCTGTGCCATCTGACGCTGATGCCGGCGAATTCCGCCCCCTCGCTGTTGCTTCCCACCGCGTAGATGTTGCGTCCGGTTCTGGCATAGCGCGCCAGAATGCCAAGTAGCAGAGTCAAGCCGATCGCAATCCAGATCAGCGGCGACAGGCCTGCAATGGTCTTCTGGGCGAAGGCACCGTAATCCGGAGGTAGAATGGTCGCCGAGATCTGGCGGCCTCCGGCATAGACGATGGCGCCGCCGCGATAGATGGCGAGCGTGCCGAGCGTCGCGACGATTGCAGGGATCCTCAACCCCGCAACCAGCAAGGCATTGCCGGCGCCGAGCAAAAGACCGACGCCGATGCCGATCAGGAAGACAAGCACCAGCGGACTGTCCGGATGTCCCGACAGCCATTCGGTTGCGACAAAAGCGCTGCTGGCGACGATGGCGCCCACCGAAAGGTCTATCTGGCGACCGATGATGAGAAGCGCCTGTCCAAGCGCCACGATGCATAAAAGCGTGCCCGAAAGCGCGATCTGTTCGAGATTCTGGAGGCCGAGAAAACGTGGCTCCCGCAAGGCGATGCCGATGCAGATGATGATGAGGACAAGCAGCAGCTTGAGCTCGCGCGATCTTGTCAGCGACACCAGCATACTCATCCCTGCCGCTCCGCCACGCGGGCATGGTTGGTCTGCGGGGCGTGGGCGGCGGCCAACAGCATGCGCTGCCGGTCGAATTCGGGACGTGCCAGCTCCGTGGCGATACGGCCGTTGCGGAAGACGAGAATCCGGTCGGCCATGCCGATCAGTTCGCCGGCATCGTCGCTGATCATAATGATTGAAAGCCCCTCTGTCGCGAGCTGCGATATGACACGATGGATTTCCGACTTGGCACCGACGTCAATGCCGCGCGTCGGTTCATCGAGGATCAACAGTTTCGGCGACGGTATCAGCCATTTGGCCAACAGCACCTTCTGCTGGTTGCCTCCCGACAAGGTGCCGGTCACCTGCTCGATGCCGGAGGAGACCACGCGCATGCGCTCGGCATACTGGCTGGCGATCTGGCGTTCGCGGCCACGATCGATAAAGCCGAACCGCCCCGAAAGCTTGCGCAGGATCGGCATGGTCTCGTTGGCGCGAATGGGAAACTGCAGCACCAGTCCCTGCTTGTGCCGGTCTTCTGGAACCAGCGAAATGCCATGCGCCACCGCTTCCCGGGCCGACCGCGGGGCGATCGTCTCGCCAGCCATGGTGATAGTCCCTGCATCCGGCTCGATCATGCCGAAAAGCATGTTGGCGACTTCCGAACGGCCGGCGCCGACAAGACCGAAAAAGCCGAGGATCTCGCCCGACCGGACCTCGAAACTCACGTCCTCGACAAGGTTGGCGCCGATGAGACCGTGCACGCCCAGGACGGGATCGCCGATCGTTGCTTCCTGCTTGGGATAGAAGGATTCCAGTTTCGTGCCGATCATCGCACTGACGATGGTTTCGGCGGTGAAATCCCTGGTCGGCGCCGTGACGACATGCCGGCCGGATCGCAACACGGTGGTGTCGTCGGAGAAGTCGAGGATCTCGTCGATGAAATGGGTGACGAACAAAACCGCGACGCCGTCGGCCTTCAGCCGCCCCACAACGTCGAAGAGACGCGTGACCTCGCGGCTCGACAAGGCTGATGTCGGTTCGTCCAGAACGAGCACGCGCGCGTCGATGGCAAGCGCCCGGGCGATTTCGATCGCCTGCCGCTCCGCAACGCCGAGCAGCTTCACCGGCGACAGCACATCGACATCGACGCTCAACCGGGCCAGCAATTCACGCGACCGTTCGATCATCTGTTGCCAATCGATACCGCCGAACCGGCGAGGCTGGCGTCCGATGAACACATTCTCGGCGACCGTCAGGTCGGGAAACAGGGCAGGGTGCTGGTGAACCACCGCCAGGCCGCGCTTCTGGCTGTCGAGCGGGCCGGCCAGATGAACGTCCTGGCCATTGACGACGATGCGGCCACTGTCGGGCCGATGGATGCCGCCGATAATCTTGACCAGCGTGCTCTTGCCGGCGCCATTCTCGCCGGCCAGCGCATGCACGCGGCCCGCTTCGAGAGACAGTCCGACGCCGCTTAGAACATTGACCGTGCCGAAGCGCTTGTTGACGTCATGCAGCTCGAGAGCGGCAACGGTGGGGGCGGAAACCATGGGCACAAGCTCTGTTGGTCGGCGCACACTTGCATGAGCGCCACGTCTGGAGCGGGTCTCGCTCGTCTTTGATCGATACCATGTTCCAGACCGTCGGCGCGGCAAAGCTGCCGCGTCGACAAGTCTAGTGCTGAAATCGCCTAGAAGGGAAAATCCTTGTAGTTCTTGGCGGTGAATTCGACAGGCGTCCCGGTGATGATCTGGCCATTGTCACCGATGGTGTAGGTGCCCGGCCACTTGCCCTTGCTCACCGTTACCGATTCGCCAGGCTTGCCTTCGATCGTGCCTTCGGCGAGTGCCTTGGCGACATAGTAGGAGACATAGCCGAGCTTGCTCGGATCCCAGAGGTAGAAGCCGCCGATGGTGCCATCGAGCATGTAGTCGGCGGTGATGCTGGGCACGCAATTGCCCGAAAGCTTGATCAGGCCCTTGCCCTTGTTGACGGATTCCAGCGCGCGCGCCACCGCGGGCAGGCCAGGGCAGGTCGGTGCGAATATGCCCTTGAGGTCGGGATACTTGGTCGTCAACGCAACGGTCGCGTCGAATGCCTTCTGCTCATTGTCGTAGCCGTAGACGGTGTCGACCAGCTCAAGGCCCGGGTGCTTTGAAACCTCATCCTTGAACGCCTCGATCCACAGGTTCTGGTTCGCCGCGGTCGGCTGTGCCGAAACCACCGCGACTTGGCCCTTCGGGTCCGGTCCGAGTTCACGGATCAGGAGTTCCGCGCCGAAGCGCCCGATCGAGTCGCTCGTTGCCTGATTGACGAACACGGTGCGGCCGCCGCTGGCATCGGCGTCGAAGGTGATCACCTTGGCGCCCAATTTTGCCGCGCGCTTCATGGCAGGCACGACTGCGTCGGGGTCGTTAGGCGCGATGGCGATGGCCGGGATATGGCGATCGGCCAGGCTGTTGATGATATCGACCTGCGCCTTGGCGCTGGCTTCGGTGGGACCATAGTTCTTGACGCTGCCGCCAGTCTCCTCGGCCGCGATCTTCGCGCCAGCCAGCGTCGCGTTGTAGTATGGATTGGTGGTCGATTTGATCACCATGGCCAGTTCGAAGTCGGCGGCTTGTGCCGCTCCGCTCATCATCAAGCCACTGGCCGCCATCGCGGCCAGCGTACCCGCGGTAAAAGTCCGCATAAGCCTTCTGGACATCTCAATTCCTCCCTTATTGGTGCAATTCGGCGCCGACGCCGCTTTCACGTGAAGGTCGACCTTGTTGCTCTCTGCGATGTGCCTCCATGCCGGTCAGAAGACGGGCATCAACCTCCCTGGTTTTATGCGGCACGATCGATGTTGTTAGTGGTTACATGTTATCGATATCAAGTCAAGCAACCGCTCTGCGCCAAGGCCCGTTTCCGCCGAAATAGCGACGATTCTGGAATAGATTCATCTGGCGGCGATCCGCAAAATTATGTTACCGATATCTGCAAACATATTTGGCTTTTACGAGGAGACACATCGCCATGAAAAATCGTCAATTTGGCCGCTTGGGTCGCAACGTCAGCGAGATCGGTTTCGGGTCCTGGGGCATCGGCGGCGGCCAATGGGTCGAGGTCGAGGAAGACCAGGCGCTGGCCGCGCTCGATGCAGCGCTTGATCTAGGCGTGACATTCATTGACACCGCCGACGTCTATGGCGATGGCCGTTCCGAAAAGCTCATCGCCAAGGTGCTCAAAAGGCGAGGCGGGCCGCGTCCCTTCATCGCGACCAAACTCGGCAAACGGCTGCCGAGCCAACTGGTGTCGGGATACACGCTTGAGAACATGAAAAGCTGGGTGCAGCGCAGCCTGGATTTTCTCGAGACCGATGCGCTCGACCTGGTGCAACTGCATTGTCCGCCGACCGATCTCTACTACCATCAGGAGGTTTTCGCCGCGCTCGATGAGATCGTCGCCAGCGGCAGGCTGAAAGCCTATGGCGTCAGCGTCGAGCGCATTGAGGAAGCGCTCAAGGCGATCGAGTTTGCCAACGTGGTCAGCGTGCAGATCATCTTCAACATCCTGCGCCAGCGGCCGATCGACCTGTTTTTCGAGCAGGCCAGGAAGAAGAATGTTGCCATCGTCGCACGCGTCCCGCTGGCGAGCGGGCTGCTGTCGGGCAAGTTCAAGCCGGACAGCCAGTTCGACAAGGCGGACCACCGCAACTTCAATCGCAATGGCGAAGCCTTCGATGTCGGGGAGACCTTTTCCGGAATGCCCTACGACAAGGGGTTGGAGGTGATCGAACGTATCCGACCGCTCGTCGGCAGTGTCAGCATGGCGCAGTTCGCGCTGCGCTGGATCCTGATGTTCGATGCCGTCACGGTCGTCATTCCAGGGGCAAGGACTGCCGAACAGGCCAGGTCCAATTCTCAGGCAGCCGCACTTCCGGCGCTGTCCCCGGAGGTGATGGCGCAGTTGAAGGCAATCTATGAGACCGATGTGAAACCGTTCGTTCATCAGCGCTGGTGAGCAGGGCATAGCGGGGCCGCACGGTGCGGCCCCACCTGAAACATCCTAAAGCCCTTCTTCGAGAGCGATCAGATTGATCTGCGTCATGCGTGCGTTCGGCCGCTGTGTCGCGGCAAAGACCACGGCATCCGCCACATCCTCGGCCTCAAGAAAACCGGACTGGTCGATGAAGTCCTGTGTGCGCCCCTTGCCGAGGGCGAACTCGGTCTTCACTCCGGCCGGACAGATCACCGCCACCTTGATGCCGAAGGGCTGAAGTTCGATGCGCAACGCATTGGTGAAGCCCACCTGTGCATGCTTTGTCGCGCAATAGACAGCCTCGCGCGTGAAGCCGCGGATGCCGGCCTGTGACGACACCTGAAGGATCAGCCCCTTCTTCTGCGATTTCATCACCGGCACCGCATGGCGGGTGAACAGGAAGGTGCTGCGCATGTTGGTGTTCATGATCTCGTCATAGGCCTCGACGTCATAGTCGAGAAAATCGGCATAGCTGCCGATACCGGCATTGTTGAGCAACACGTCTATCCGGCCGAATTTGTCGACCGCCCCTTCCACGGCTTGCCTGGCTGTCGCCTCCTGCGCGACGTCGCCGGCCACAACAAGGCAGCGGCCACCCTGTTGTTCGATCTCGGCCTTGAGGCTTTCGAGCTTGTCCGCCGAGCGGGCTACGGCAACGACCGCAGCGCCTTCGCGGGCCAGTCCGAGCGCGCTGGCGCGACCGATGCCCTTGCTCGCTCCCGTCACGATCGCGACTTGATCCTTCAGTCGATCCATCCTGCTTCCTCCTGTCATTTCGCGATCGAGCCGCCTTCGACACCCAGCGCCTGTCCGATGATCATGTTGGACGCTTCGGATGCCAGGAACACAGCGGCGGCGCCGATCTCCTCGGGATCGGTGATGCGGCCGGCGACGCCACGCGCCAGCAACTCCCTGGCGATCTCGGGCTTCTGCATGGCCGGCGTCGTCATGTCCGACCATGTGGCGCCCGGACAGATGGCATTGACCTGCACATTGTGCGGTCCCCACTCGACCGCGAGGATGCGGGTCAGCTGGATAAGGCCGCCCTTGGTCGTGCCGTAAGCGGCATGGCCGGCATAGCCGACGATGCCTGCGTCGGAAGCGATGTTGATGATCTTGCCGCGCCGGCGCTCGATCATGCCGCCGGCGACGGCCTGGGCGCAGAAGAATGGCGCCCTGAGATTGACGTCCATCAGCCGGTCCCAGGTCTCCGGCGCCACATCGAGCGAAGGCTCGACCTGGTTGATGCCGGCATTGTTGACGAGAATGTCGATCGGGCCGAGTGCACTCTCGGCCTTCTTCACCATGGCCCCGACTAGGGCGACATCGGACAGGTCGGCTGGAACTTCGACCACCCGTCGGCCCATTGCCTTGATTTCGGCGGCGACACTGGCAAGCCCTGCCGCTTTGCTTCCGTTGACTGCGATATCGGCTCCGGCATGCGCCAGTGCCAAAGCAATCGAGCGACCCAGGCCGCGGCCGGCGCCGGTCACCAGCGCCACCTTACCGTTCAGTCCAAATTCGAGAAACTTCGTCAAACCCTTCCTCCAATTGTCGACGCCGCCAGCGCCATTTTCAAAAGCCTATTGGAGCGCCGCGCGGGCGCAGTCTTCGTCCTGTTCGCCTGTGCCGCCGCTGACACCGATGGCGCCGATGATCGTCTCGTCCCGCCTGACCGGCAGTCCGCCGGGCGAGAGCACGAAGCGTTGATCGATGCTGTTGATGCCGAACCCGTCGGCGCCGGGCTGGGCGATCGGCCACAACTCGCCGCTGGGCCGCTGCCAGGAGATGGCGGTGTAGGCCTTGCCGGCCGCGATCGTCAGCGATGCCAGTTGCGTTCCGTCCATCCGTTCGAACGCCACCGGATTGCCGCCCGAATCCACCACCGCCGCCGCCACTTGGATACCGATTTCGGCAGCGCGTTGGTGGGCCTTCGCGATCATGGCGCGGGCATCGTCGATTCTCATGTCAAAACCTTTCAGTTGGCCGGCCGGAAGCTGCGCTCGGGCAGCCCGGCGATGTCGGTGTCGAGGGCAAAGAGCGCGCCGGCCAGCCGTTCGCCCCTGTGCAGCCGCATCATCGCGGTGGTGATGTAGAGCGTCTTGAAGTCGGCGCCGCCGAAGGTGCATGTCGTCACGTCGGTGCAAGGCATCTCGACGATGCGGTCGATCTTTCCATCCGGAGACACGCGCACGACACAGCTGCCGCCAAAACGACAATTCCACAGATAGCCCTCGCTATCGACGATCGAGCCGTCCGGCCTGCCGCGCTCGAAGCCGGCGAAGAAGACGCGGCCATTGCCGATCGCTCCGGTTGATCCGTCGAAATCAAAGGCGCGGATTTCGTTGGCGGTGGTGTCGCCGAAATAGAAGGTGTTGCCATCCGGGCTCCAGCAGACGGTATTGGAAATCCCGATCTCGGTTCTCATGGCGGTGCTGGCGCCGGACGCCTCGATGCGAAAGAGCGTGCCCAGTCCCGGTGTCGTCCAATTGGCCTCGACCTCGAAATCGAGGTCGCCATTTTCCAGGATGTTGTTCTCCATCGAGCCCACCCAGAAGCGGCCTTGGGGATCGGCGCGCCCGTCGTTGAACCTGACTCTGGGATAGCCAGGTAGGGTCATAGGAAGAGGCTCGATGGAATGGTCTTTTGGCCGCCATAGAACCAGCCGGCTGCCAAGCGTCACCAGCATCACGCCATTGCGCGTGGTCGGGGCAAGGGCGACCACCGTCTCGGGAAACTCCCAGGACCGGACGCTAGCGCTCGACTCATCGTAGCGGTGGACCAGGAATCGGCCGATATCGCACCAGTAGAGCGCGTTCTCGGCCGCACACCACGTCGCGGCCTCGCCGCAGCGGTTCGCAGTTGGTTCGACCAGCCTCACATTCCCCATATCAAACTCCCCCGCACGTAGCTGTTGACGAGATGAAAACTTTCTGCAACTTTTGTCGGTATTGCAAGAACTAGTCAATAGCTTGCATTCTTGCAATGCCGAGGGATCAGATGCTGGGAGGAGGCGTCATCCCGCCGGGTGAGGAAATTCGCAAATATCCCCCGAGAAATGATGAAATCGCGTCCATTTCGGGCGATGGTTAGAACGTGTGGAGGAAATCGATGCAATCGACGATCCGTCTCAATCTCACGGCCATGATGATGGCTAGCGTTGCAATTTTTGCAACTACTGCAACGGCGCTGTCTCAGGAGAAGCCACTTATCGCCTTTGCGCAGGAAGGGCTCTACAACAGCTGGCGCACCGCCAACAACGACAGCATTCTCGCCGAGGCCGAGAAGGCAGGCTACAAGATCCAGTGGGTGCAGGCCGAAGGCGACCAATCCAAGCAGGTCGCACAGGTTCAGGACTTGCTTAAGCTGAAACCCAAGGTGCTGATCGTGGAGCCCGCCGAACAGCAGGCGGCCACTCCAATCGCCGCTCTTGCCGACGCTGCCGGCGTGCCGCTAATCGTGGCGGACCGTGGGCTTGGCGTGCCGCCTGGCAAAGGCCAGTACAAGATCCTGATCGAAGTCGACTGGAAGGCGGTCGGCGTTGAACTCGGCAAGTCCGCGGTCGAGGCTTTGAAGCTGCGCAAGGGATCACCCGCCGGCAACATCGTGGAGCTGGTCGGCACCGTCGGCTCGACGCCGCAGATCGGCATGGACGAAGGCTTCAAGTCGGTCATCTCCGCCCACCCGGACATCAAGATCATCGCGACGCAGGACGGGCATAACGAACGTGGCCCGGGCCTGACGATCATGGAGAACTTCCTGACCGCGCATCCCGCCGGCCAGATCGACCTCGTCTGGGCTCAGAACGATGAGATGGCGATTGGTGCGCTGAAGGCCATTCAGGCGGCCGGCCGCGACGAACTGCTGGGCGGCATTCTGAGCAAGGACGGCCAGCTTGAGGCGGTGAAGGAAGTCGCCGCGGGCAATTTTGCCGCCGACTGCACCAACACTCCCTATTTCGGGCCGATCATCATGCCGTATGTGGCTGATCTGCTCGCCGGCAAGGAGATCCCGGCGCATCCGCCGAAGCCGTTCATCTGCATCAACAGCCTGACCGACGCCGCCAAGAAGGAGGCCCAGGACCTGCTGGCCCAGATGCAAGATCAGAAGATGGCATTCGCGCCGAAGTGACCAGCCAGGCGAGCCTCTCGCCGAGAGGATCTGGCGCTTCGGCGCCGGATCCCTCCAACAAAGAGAACCTGACAGTGGAGCCTCTGCTCGAAGCCCGAAATCTGACCAAGGCCTATCCCGGCACGGTCGCCTTGCGAGACGTATCGTTCGATCTGCTCAGCGGCGAGGTTCACTGCCTGATCGGCGAAAATGGCGCCGGCAAATCAACGCTCATAAAAATCCTCGCCGGCGCGGTGATCCAGGATACCGGGGATATCCTCATCGAGGGCAATTCGGTCCGCCGCACGCAGGTGCGCGAACGGCGGGACCTCGGCATCAGCGTGATCTACCAGGATCTCAACCTCGTGCCGCAGTTGACCGTCGCCGAGAACATCTATCTCGGCCATGAGCCGCGCACGACCTTTGGAGGCGTCGACGTCAAGAAGATGCGTGCCATGTCGCGCGAACTCATCGAGATGCTTGGCGTCGAGTTTCCGGTCGACGCCCAAGTCGGCGACCTGCCCATCCCACTGCAGCAGCTGACCGCCACCGCGCGTGCGCTGTCGCTGAATGGCAAGGTGCTGATCATGGACGAGCCGTCGACGGTTCTCTCAGGCAAGGATCTCGACGTGCTGTTCGATGTGGTGCGGCGGTTGCGCCAGCGCGGCATCGGCATCATCTATATCTCTCATCATCTGGAAGAGGTTTTTGCGCTTGGCGACCGGGTCACGGTGCTGCGCGACGGTCAGTTCGTTGCCACCAAGCCGGTGAGCGAGACCAGCAAGGACGATCTGATTCGCATGATGGTCGGCCGTTCGCTCGGCGACCTGAACAAGCCGATGGGCGGTCGTAGCGTGGGTGAGGAGGTGCTCAGGGTCGAGCGCCTGACCCGAGGACGCGTGCTGCGAAACATCTCGTTCTCACTGCGCAAGGGCGAAGTGCTGGGCATTGCCGGCCTTGTCGGGGCAGGGCGGACGGAACTGGCGCGTGCCATCGTCGGGCTCGACCATTTCGATAGCGGCGACATCTACTTCGAGGGCAAGGCGCGCCGCATCAAGGGGCCGAGCCAGGCAGTGGCGATGGGTATCAGTCTCGTTCCCGAGGACCGCAAGGCCGAGGGTCTGGTCTCGGTGCTCAGCATTCGAGCGAATGCCTCGCTCAGCGTGCTGCCACGCATGACCCGCTTCGGCTTCATCCGCTTCCGTGCCTTGCGCGAACGCATCGACCGGCTCGCCAAGCGCATGGCGATCAAGGCGCCGCGCCTCGACATGCGGGTGTCCGGGCTCAGCGGCGGCAACCAGCAGAAGGTCGTCCTGGCCAAGTGCCTCGCCACCGATTGCAAGGTGCTGATCCTCGACGAGCCGACCCGTGGCGTCGATGTCGGGGCGAAGGTCGAGATCTACAAACTGGTCGACGATCTTGTCGTCTCCGGCATGGCGATCCTGCTGATCTCGTCCGAGCTGCCCGAGATCCTGTCGCTCAGCGACCGCATCCTGGTGATGTCGGAGGGCCGCATCGCGGCGGAACTCGACGGTCGCACGGCCACCCAGGAAGAGCTGATGTCGCATGCGGTTCCCAGTTCAAGCCGCAACGAACCGGAAAAGGCCGCGTGATGAGCACGAACTCGACCACCGAGCCCGGCCGCTTCAGCCGCCGGCTGACGCCGAGGACGGTCGCGCTGGAGTACAGCTCCTGGATACTGCTGGCAGTGCTGATCATCATCGGCACTTCGGTCAGCCCGCTGTTCCTTACGCCTGAGAATTTCGTCGACATCCTCTACCAGTCGTCGATCATCGGCGTGCTTGCGATCGGTCAGTTCCTCGTCATTCTCACCGGCGGCATCGATCTCGGCGTCGGCTCGGTCTTGGCGCTGTCTGCGGTGGTCGGCGCTCTTGGGGTTACCGTCGGCGGCGTTCCCTTGGGGATTGCCGGCAGCCTCGTCGTCTGCGGCACGTTGGGTGGGCTGACCGGAGCGGTGGTTGCACTCGGCCGCATGCCGCCCTTCATCGTCACCTTCGGCACGCTCGCCATCGCGCGTGGACTGGCTCTGACACTTACCAGCGGCGGGCCGGTCAACCTGGCCGATCCGGCATTCTTCGCCATAGGCAACGGTTATTGGCCGCAGGTCATCTGGGCCGCTGTCATTGTCGCTGGCTATGTGTTGCTGGCGCGACTGCCGGTTGGCCGCCACATCTATGCGACCGGCGGCAATGAGGACTCGGCGCGTGTATCGGGCATCAATACCACTCGCATCCTGGTGCTTGTCTACGGTTTGTCCGCGGTCTGTGCGGCTATTGGTGGCCTGATATTCACGGCCCGCTCCACAGTGGCGCTGCCCACTTACGGTCAGGGCTACGAATTGCAGGCGATCGCCGCCTGCGTCCTTGGCGGCACCGATCTGTTCGGCGGCACCGGCAAGCTGGCCGGCGTGGTTATCGGCGTGATCATCCTGACGATGCTCGGCAATATCCTGACGCTCACCGGGGTCAACCCATTTTGGAATTTCATCGCCATTGGCGCCGCGCTCTGGATATCGGTGACCTTCCGCTCGCGGCTCATGGTGTCGCGCTGATGCCGGGATTTGTTGCAACCAGGCTTGATGGAGCGGTCGCATGACCCAGACCGATACTGTTGAACCCTCCGCGCACAGGGAGAGCCCTTTTCGCCGCCTGCTCGGTGTGCGCAGCCTGATTGTGCTGCTTCTCGTGATCCTGCTGGTGGCAGCACAGATCGCCTCGGGCGGCACGTTCATGCAGCCGCGCAACCTGCTCAACATCCTGGCACAGAACAGCATTACCGGCACGCTCGCCATTGGGCAGACGATCGTCATCCTGAGCGGCGGCATCGATCTGTCGCTGGGGTCGATAACCGCGCTGAGTTCGATTGTCACGCTCTCGCTGCAGGATCATGGACCGCTCGTGGCGCGTCTTGGCGGGCTTGGCGTCGGCCTCGGCTGCGGCGCGATCAACGGGCTGTTGGTGGTGGTCGGCCGCGTGCCCCCTTTCATCGCCACTTTGGGCATGATGCAGGCAGCGCTCGGCATGACCTACATCGTCTCCAACGGCTATCCGATCTATGAGACCGATCACATGGCGCTGGTCTTCGGCCTCGACAAGATCGGGCCGGTGCCGCTCATCATCTTCCTTTGGCTGTTCGTTGCGCTGGTTGCCTGGGTACTGCTCGCGCTCACGCGCTTCGGCGCCAGCGTCTACGCCATCGGCGGCAATGAACGGACCGCGATCAGCTCCGGCATCAAGGTCGGCCAGGTCAAGTTCTTCATCTACGTTATTGCCGGTCTCTGCGCCTCGGTGGCCGGCATCATCTCGATCAACCGGCTGGGCTACAGCCAGCCGACCATCGGCGCCTCGTTTACCCTGGACTCGATCGCACCGGTGGTGCTTGGCGGCACCAGCCTGCTGGGTGGTGTCGGCGGGGTGATCTCGACGCTCGGCGGCGTGCTCGTATCTGGCGTGCTGAACAATCTGATGGTGCTGCTTGGCGTCAATATTTACGTCGAACAGATCGTGCAGGGTGCGATAATTCTCGCCTTCGTCTTCCTCTTCATCCGCTTCCAGCGACGATGAACTCTGAACTCCTCCGTATTCGCAAGGGCCACGAACAAATGCCGAATTTGCTTGTCAAACCGAACCGCTCCGGCCCCGACGGGCAGGTTCATGACGTGTCCCCGGCATCCGCCCAATGGCGCTATGTCGGGTTCGATGTCTACGACCTTGCCGCCAGCAAGACGCTCAAGCGATCGACGGGTGATCGCGAGGCGCTGCTTGTATTTGTCAGTGGCCTCGGGTCGGTGCAGGCGGGTTCATACAGTTTCCCGGCGGTGGGTGGGCGCCTCACGCCTTTCGACGATGCACCGTTCTCGGTCTACCTCCCTCCGAGAACCGAGTTCATCGTCACGGCGTCGAGCCAGCTGGAACTGGCCGTGTGCAGCGCACCCGCCGTCGGGAAATACACGCCGCGGCTGATCCGGGCCGATGAGGTCGAGAAGATCACCCGCGGAACCGGTACGAACACACGCTATGTCTGCAACATCTTGCCGGAGACGGCTGAAGCCGAAAGCCTGCTGGTGGTGGAATCGGTGACGCCCGGGGGGCATTGGTCGAGCTACCCGCCGCACAAGCACGATACCGACAATCTGCCCAATGAGAGCGCTCTGGAGGAAACCTACTATCATCGCCTCTCGCCGCCGCAGGGCTATGGATTCCAGCGTGTCTATACAGACGACCGTTCCCTCGATGAAACCATGGCTGTGTATGATCGGGATGTGGTCCTTGTTCCAAAAGGTTATCACCCGGTATCGTCACCGTATGGTTTCAATCTTTACTATCTCAACGTCATGGCTGGACCGAAACGGATTTGGCGCTTTCACAATGAACGGTCGCATGAGTTTCTGGTCGCATAATTTGCGCGCAAGTCGTTGTGCAAAAGGCGCCGTTTGCGCTGCCGCCGCTGCCTGGCGCATGATCCTGCGGAGCGGAAACTGCGATTCGACAGGAATGGACAGGCCGCGGGGTCGCAACGGAAGTCGATCACCATGAAACGCCTGGCTCCCCTGGCCGAGATTGCAGCGCAGGTCGGTGTTTCCACTGCGACTGTCTCGCGCGCGCTCAAACGTCCCGACCTGGTGCGTGAAGAGACGCGGGTGGCTATTGTCTCGGCGGCCAGGAAGGCCGGCTATGTCGGTGCTGACGAGATGCTGATGGGCAAATCCGGCAAGGGCGTCATCGGCCTTGTCGTGCCCGACATCGAGAATCCATTCTTTTCCGTCTTAACGAAATCAGTCTTGCAGGAGCTTCGCCGCAGCGGCGTCAGTCTTATCGTGGCCGATACCAACGAGGAGTCGGTCGACGAAGGCGAGATCATCACAACCATGCTGCCGCGCGTGGATGGGGTGATCGTTGCCTCGTCGCGTCTTGGCGACAGCGAGATCAGCGAACTTGTGACTGGCAAACCCGTTGTCCTGATCAACCGTGAGCTGCAAGGGGTCTCCTCGATCGTCATCGACTACAGCACCGGCAGCCGACAGGCGGTCGAACATCTTGCAGCGCTTGGACATCGCCATATCGCTTACGCTGAAGGCCCTTCTACATCATGGTCCAACACGCAAAGACGCAAGAGTTTTGAAGCCGCGATGGCCGATCTCAAGCTTGAGGCCCAGATATTCGGTCCCTACACGCCGAAATTCGATGGCGGCGTCCAGGCGGCCGACATCGCTGTCGCGCGCGGCGTGACGGCGATCGTCGCCTACAATGACCTGATGGCATTCGGCATCATGTCGCGGCTGGCCAGCCGCGGCATTCGTGTGCCGGATCAAATGAGTGTGGTGGGCTTCGACGATGTGCCCGAGGCCTCGATATGGTCGCCCGCGCTCTCGACCGTCACCGTCTCGATCGGGGCAAGCGGCAGGCTTGCGGCCCTGGCGCTGCTGCGGGCCATTGCCGGAAAGGATCGCGACGCCGGCAGCCGCCGCATCATGAGCCAGCTGGTCGTGCGCGGTTCGACGGCCGGCATTGGCGCGGCGGACAAGTAACACAGGACCGAGCCACGTCTGCCCGAAGCTCTATCGCTCAACAAGGTCTAGAAAATCTGCGGTTCGGGCACGGCAGGGCCGAAGCCGGTTTGAAGAAAATCGAAGTCGCAGCCATCATTGGCCTGGGAGATATGGCGGGCGAAGAGCCAGCCATAGCCGCGCCCGTAGGGAGCGGGTCTGGCAGGCAGGCTGGATAGCCGCGATGCAATCTCGGCGTCGCCAAGCACTGCGTTCAGCGTCCGGTTTGGTACATCGAGCAAGATGCGGTCGCCGGTCCGCAGCGCGGCAAGCGGACCGCCAATATGCGCTTCCGGCGCGACATGGAGGATACAGGCGCCATAGCTGGTGCCGCTCATCCGGGCGTCGGAAATGCGTACCATGTCGCGGATGCCTGCTTTGATCAGCTTGGCGGGTATAGGCAGCATCCCCCATTCCGGCATGCCTGGCCCACCTTGCGGTCCGGCGTTGCGCAACACCACCACGTCATCGGCCTGCCAGTCGAAGTCGAGATCTTCCACACCGGCCTTCATGTCCGGATAGCTATCGAAGACCACGGCACGGCCCTCGTGAACGAGAAGATGCGGCGCACAGGCGGATGGCTTGATGACGCAGCCGTCGGGCGCCAGATTGCCGCGCAACACGGCAAGCGCGCCCTCGTGGTAGACCGGATTGTCGAGGCTGCGAATGACGTCGGAATTGATCACTTCCGCATCCTCAAGCGTTTCGCCGAGCGAGTGTCCGGACACTGTGAGGGCGGACCGGTCGAGTTTGTCGCCCAACTGGGCCATCAGCGCCCGGAGGCCGCCGGCATAGAAAAAATCTTCCATGAGGTAGGTCTTGCCGCTCGGCCGGATGTTGGCGACGACCGGTGTGGTTCGGCTGATGGCGTCGAGGTCGTCAAGCGTCAAAGGCACACCGGCGCGACGGGCCATGGCAATCAGATGGATCACCGCGTTGGTCGAGCAGCCGGTCGCCATTGCAACGACGACGGCGTTGGCAACTGAGCTGGCGGTGATAATCTTCGCTGGCGTCAAGTCCTCCCAGACCATCTCGACCGCTCGGCGGCCAACTGCCGCTGCCATGCGGATGTGGTTGGAATCGGCCGCCGGAATGGAACTCGCACCAGGCAGCGTCAGCCCCATGGCTTCAGCGATCGCTGTCATGGTCGAGGCGGTGCCCATGGTCATGCAATGGCCGTAGGAGCGGGCGATGCCGCCTTCGACGCCGGCCCATGCCTCGGCGGTAAGCTTGCCGGCACGCCGCTCGTCCCAGTATTTCCAGGCATCGGAGCCGCTGCCCAGCGCTTCGCCGCGATAGTTGCCGCGAAGCATGGGCCCAGCCGGCAGAAAGATCATCGGCAGTCCGGCGCTGATGGCGCCCATCACAAGACCCGGCGTGGTCTTGTCGCAACCGCCCATCAGCACCGCGCCGTCGGCCGGATGTGAACGCAACAGCTCCTCCGCCTCCATGGCGAGGAGATTGCGGTAGAGCATGGTGGTCGGCTTGACGAGGGTTTCCGACAGCGACTGCACCGGAAGCTCCATGGGGAATCCGCCCGCTTGCAGCACCCCACGCTTCACGTCTTCGACGCGATGCTTGAAATGGGCATGGCACGGGTTGGCGTCGGACCATGTGTTGAGGATTGCAATGACCGGCCTGCCGCCCCAGTCGGCTTCACCATAGCCCATCTGCATCATGCGTGAGCGATGGCCGAAAGACCTGAGATCGTCGGGCGCGAACCAGCGTGCGCTTCTAAGGTCGGCGGCTGCTTTTGTCATGATCAGATTCCGAAGCAATTTGGGTGCGCCTGTCGTGCACGATCGGCTTGAAGGCGCCTGCGACAGGGTCTCGAATGAGGCTTACTGTCGATACAATATCGACGTGCACTTCGCTATTTCCTGTTTTGCTACGCTGGGGTCCTACGCCCAGCGGTCCCCTCTTGATAAGAGGAGCCATCGAGGTCCATCTTTCGCAACAACGAAGTGGTTGCCGTGATGAGGAGAAGCCGGAAAATCAGATCAGAAGCAGGCCCTTCATGCTGGCATATCCCTTGCGCCCGATGATGATGTGGTCATGCACGGCGATACCCAGCCGTTTGCCCGCTTCGATGATCTCTTTCGTCATCTCGATATCGGCGCGCGACGGCGTCGGGTCGCCCGACGGATGGTTGTGCACCAGGATGATCGCGGTGGCCGAGAGGTCGAGCGCACGCTTGACCACTTCCCTGGGATAGACGGGCGTATGGTCGACAGTGCCGGTCTGCTGCACCTCGTCGGCAATCAGCGCGTTCTTCTTGTCGAGGAACAGGATGCGGAACTGTTCGCGCGCCTCGAAGGCCATGGCAGAGCGGCAATAGGCGAGAAGCTGCGTCCAGGACGACAGGACTTCGCGGCCATGGACCTCGCCATGCGCCATGCGCTGTGCTGTCGCCGCGACGATTTTCAGGTCGAGCGCCACCGCCGGACCGATGCCCTTGACTTCCTGCAGCAGGTTGACGGGCGCACCAAGCACCTCGGCCAATGTACCGAAGCGCGTGAGCAACGCCTTGGCGGCCGGCTTGGTGTCGGCGCGCGGGATCAGCCGGAAGAGCAGGAGCTCCAGAAGTTCATAATCGGGCAGGGCGTCCGGACCCGCTGAGACGAAGCGCTCGCGCAAGCGATCGCGATGGCCGAGATAATGCGGTTTTTCGGCTGGAGCCGGCTTTGCCTTCGCCGCCGGCCGAACCGGTACCTCGGAGAAGAAACTCCGCTCGTCGTCGTCGTTGGCTTTCCCCATCCGCCCCCGCATCCGGCAATCGATCGGGCGCAGCAGTCGCCCGACGGTCAAAAACTCAGGCCGGCAGGCCGGGACGATCAAGCTTGTTGGGCGAGAGCGTGAAAATCTCGCAGCCGGCGTCGGTCACGCCGATCGTGTGCTCGTACTGCGCCGAGAGCGAGCGGTCGCGGGTTACGGCTGTCCAGCCGTCCGACAGCACCTTCACATGCGGCCGGCCGAGATTGATCATCGGCTCGATGGTGAAGATCATGCCGGGCCGCATTTCCACGCCCTCATTGACGTTGCCATAGTGCAGGATATTTGGGGCGTCGTGGAACAGCTGGCCGACGCCGTGGCCGCAGAAGTCGCGCACCACCGAGCAGCGCTCCGCCTCGGCATAGGTCTGGATGGCAGCACCGATGGCGCCGGTGCGAGCCCCGGGCCTGACCGCGGCGATGCCGCGCATCAGGCATTCATGGGTGACCTCGAGCAGCCGCTCGGCGGCGCGCTTGATGGTGCCGACCGGATACATGCGCGAGGAATCGCCGTGCCAGCCATCGAGAATGTAGGTGACGTCGATGTTGACGATGTCGCCGTCCTTCAACGGCTTGCTGTCGGGAATGCCATGGCAGACGACATGGTTGATGGAGGTGCAGGACGACTTCGTGTAGCCGCGATAGTTGAGCGTCGCCGGCAGCGCTCCGTGATCCATGCCGAACTCGAAGACGAAACGGTCGATGGCATCGGTGGTGACGCCGGGCGCGACCATGGGAACCAGCTCGTCCAGGCAACGCGCGGTGAGGTCGCATGCCTTGCGCATGCCGGCAAAACCGTCCTCGCCATAGAGGCGGATCTGGCCGGTGTTTCTGAGGGGTGCGGTGGCGGCGTCGAGATAGGTGACCATTTTGTCCGTATGGAAGGTAGGGCGCTGCAGGGATGCTGGCGTGAAAATCCCACCAGATTTGGCACTTGGGGGCAAAAGGTTCAAGGAAGAACTGCCTGATGCAGCCCGAACCGGCGGGATATTCGTCGCGTCTGCGCGGGCTTTTGCCGGTTTTGCACGGTTTGCTTTCCTTTGCGGCCATCGTGCGCTAGGGCGGGACGATGTTTTGGAGATCGCGTCCAGCCCTGAAGCGCGCCAGATCGCTTGAAGCGCCGTTGACGGCAGCCTGCTCCTGCCTGATGGGCCTTGTGTTGCTGGCGATGCTGTGCCTCGGCCGGCCGGTTTTCCCCACTTTCGCTGACCCTGCCCAGGGCAGCGCCAGCGTTGGCATCGAACGGTCGGGCGAAGTCGCGGCGTTGCTGCGTGTCACCAACAAGGCACAGGCCCTTGAGGCTCGCACCGTCAGGCCGTTGGTGGCCAAGTTCGCGGGCGGCCATCCGGCATTGCCGGCTCCAGAAACTGTTTTCCTTTGGCTCGCCCCGACGTCGCCGGCAGTGTTTGGCGCCGGCCGTGGGATGGTCTCGGCTCCGTGCACGAGCACCAATCAGCCGCGCGCGCCGCCGTCCGCGCAGGCCTGAGCGGTCCAAGACCGCACGTTCGCCATCCTACCAAGCCATTCGTGTCGCGATCCGTGCGGCGGCCATAGCCGCGCATTGTTGGCGCGGCGCGTCATTTCCGGATCATTGCAATGCAACAACGTATCAAGACATTCAAAAGCCTGTCGCGTGCAGCCTCGGCTGCTTCATTTCTGTCCGTTCAGGCGTTCATCTGTATCGGAACCGTTTACTGGGCGATCGCCGAGACGCTCTATCTGTCGGGAACCGGAGCGCTCGTGCTCGGTGTCCTGTTCGCCTTGCCGTCGGCCTATGTTCTGATGATGGTGGTGCGCATGGCCTTCGACGCCGAGACCGACCCAGCCAATCAGTAAATTGCGCCGCCGGATCGGAAAGTTCTGCCGGGTACCTTTGTGCCGGCAGAACTTTCCTCACCCTTTGCAGCAGAAGCGGCCGCTTCCGCAGTGACGACACATTTCCGTGGCACAAACCGGTCAAAGCAACTTTTGACGACGGACGGCGTTGCTGGGCGACGCCAGTTCGGGAGATTTCGGATGGACAGATTGCAGTTCGAGGTGCCGGTGCGTATCGCGCCAGGGCCTGGCTTGCCCGTCGAGGAGATTTACAGCGTCGAGCAGGCGTTGGATTTTCTCCAGGACTGGCCGGCACGCCGGCAGGGACCGGTGTATCAGAAAGCCTTCAACGCCTGCTTTGGCGCCACGGTGGACGTGGTCAAGACCGAGGATGCCTGCCGGGCATTCATGGCATTCTGCCGCGTCACCGGACTGATGGCCAGCGACATGATGGCGCCGCGCAAGCGCGGCGGCGAGGCGAGGGCGCTGCAGGCTTGAGGGCAGCTTCGCTTGCCTCGATAACCAGTTCGGCTTGAGTGCACCGTCTCGTGTCGCGGATATCCATCAATAGCGGCGTTAAGCTTCCGTTTCCACCTTCGCGGCTACGCCATTGCTTGTTCAGCAATGTTGATTCGTTGCGTCAGTCTCATGGTTCGGAAGATGTCTCCAGAAAAAATCCGTGCGTTCCCGATCGACCGTCAGCTATTCCTGGTCAGAGAAGTTGCGGCCAAGCTCGACAATCTGCATGGCGAGACCGCAGCCTCGTTCTGGAGGGCCAAGGCAGCGGAGCTGCTTGACCTCGTTGTCGGGTCGGGCAGGGACAGAGCCACGGCCGGTGATGAAGTCCGCAGATTTTTCCTGGCCGTACAGAAAGAGTTGTCGGCTGGAGTGGCCTCAGAGCAGGTGCCCGTCCTTTCCGCCTGAAGCCAAGACTGCGGCGCGCTGGATTGGACCGCATCCGGTTGAGCCGGATCGCTCCCATTCGCCGGAACCACCAGCGTGATCCTGCAATCGGTGGAGTCACTTGTCCGCGGAGCGCTGCCGTGCCGGCAGGGACGGCAATCGCCGTCGTCCGAGCACCGATCAGCGAACGGCCGGTTGTTTGAAGCCAATCGAAGCCTTGATCAAAAATGAACCGAACTTCTTAGCCGTTCGTTCATATATGCGTGCTTTCTAATTTAAGTTATGGCTTCCAACTGCTTCACCCGAGTTCGGCTCATGGCGACCGGCATACGCCGGAGTACCAAGGCAAATGTTGCCACTATCTTCGCCCTCAGCCTGCCGATCGTCGTCGGCGCCGCCGGCTTCGGCGTGGAGACCTCCTACTGGTACTACAACAGCCTGAAACTGCAGGCGACGGCCGATGCCGCCGCCTATGCCGGCGCGCTTGAACAGATCTCAGGGTCCGACAAGCCGACGATCGTCGCGGCCGCGACACAGTCTGCCGCGTCCAATGGGTTGGGCTCGGGCACGATCGTCGTCAACACGCCGCCAGCGTCCGGGCCGAATACGGCGAAGAAAGCAGTCGAGGTTATCGTCCACCAGAACGTCGACCGGATGTTCACCTCGATCTTCACGCAGGGCCAGGTGCCCGAACAGGCAAGGGCGGTGGCCCTCATCACCAACGCCTCGAAGTCCTGCATGACCGCGCTCGATGTGACCGCCTCGCAGGCTGTACTGTTTTCCGGCAATACCAGCGTGAAGGTCACCGGCTGCGTGGTGATGTCCAATTCGAACGCTTCGGACGCCATCAAGCTCCAGGGCTCGGCGGCACTGCAGGTCGATTGCCTGATATCGGCGGGCGGCGTCTCACTGAACAATCCGGTCACCACCGTTTGCCCGGCCCCGATCACCCAGGCGCTGCCTGCCGCCGATCCATTCGCCGACCTGCCGACCCCGGCCGCTTCAAATCCCTGCCAGAACACCAACAAATCGACGCTGAAACCCGGCACCTACTGCAGCGGACTCAGCCTTAGCGGCAGCGTTACCCTCCAGCCGGGCGTCTATGTCGTTCAGGGCAATCTCAAGATAAACGCCAACGCTTCCGTCACCGGCAGCGGGGTGACCATCTTCATGTCGGGCAGTTCGACGGTCAGCATGAACGGCAACGCCTCCGTGCAGCTCAGCGCGCCGACTTCGGGCGCTTATTCCGGTGTTCTGTTCTATGGCGACAGGGCCGGTAGCAGTGCATCCAGCACCTTCAACGGCACAGCCGACTCGCTGCTGACTGGGGCCATCTACTTCCCGAGACAGCAGATCAGCTATCTCGGCAATTTCTCGGGCAATGGCGGCTGCACCCAAGTCGTCGCCGATACGATCCAATGGTCAGGCAGTTCAACCATCAATCAGGATTGCACCAGCCTCGGAATGCGCGACATTCCGGCCGCGCAGTCCGTGGCACTGGTCGAGTAGCCTCCCGTGGAACGCGGATCAAAACTGATCCTTGGCGACCGTTCGGGCGTTGCGGCGGTGGAGTTCGCCATGGTCCTGCCCTTCTTGTGCGCGGCGCTGCTCGGCATCATCGACGGCTGGTCCTATGTGACGAGTTCGCTGTCGATGCGCGCCGGCGTGAAGACCGCCGCGAACCTGATCATGGCGGGATCGACCAACGACACGGCGACGCAGGCCGTTGCGATTTCGAGCTGGGAGAAGCGGCCGATGGACGGCCGTGTCACGCTAAGTCGAATCTATATGTGCGGGGCGACCGTGGTCGACGCTTCCACCTTGTGCAGTGGGCCAAAGGTTCCATCGATCTATGTGCAGATCCAGGCATCGGCCACCTGGACGCCACCCTTCACCTTCGGCGTTTTTTCCGCTTCCAGCGTCATCGGCCACCTGGAGGTGATCCGTGTGCGCTAAGGCAAGCGCCTTCAAGTGGGATCGATCGGGTGGAGCCGGATTGGAGTTCGCGCTGATCGCGCCATTCCTCATCATATTGCTGTTCGGAATCTTCGCCTTGGGCTGGTCGATGAACTCGGTCTCAAGCGTTCGCTATACGCTTGAGACATCGTCACGCTCGCTGCAGCTTCAGAACACGCTGACCCAGGCCGACATCCAGTCGATCGCCACGCAGAAATTGCAGGCCCTGGGTTTGAAGGATGTCAACGTGACGATCGCCATCGACCCGGCGAGCGGCGGCTTCCGCATGGCGCACCTGACCGCCACCTATGCCTTCGTCGTTGACTTCCCTTACCTCAGCGCCTTCCCGATCAACTACGCGACCACCGTTACCGTGCCGCTGGTTGGCGGTTAGGCGTGTCAGCCGGCAGGTCCTTGGCAGTCAAGTGACGCAGGCCTGCCCCGATTCTCGGGCAGTATCGGCCAAAGCTCGGCGGGAAAATAGGTTTTCAGTTGAGTGCTTGAAGTTGCTGGTACGCCCAAGGGGAATCGAACCCCTGTTACCGCCGTGAAAGGGCGGTGTCCTAACCGCTAGACGATGGGCGCGCTCAGACGAAGCGGCTTATACTGGCGTTGCGCGCAACCGGCAACCCGTCAAGTGCCGCCCTGGACAACTTTTTTCCGGCTTTTGGAAACACAGGGGCTTCATCACGACTGCACGGCTTGGTGACTTGCGGAAACGCCCATCGCTCGTCATTCCAGTGCGGAGCAAGGAGCGAAGCTCCGCTGCGCTCCTCAACCAAGGTCACGGAACGGATCCCCGGGTCTTCGATGGAGCTTCGCTCTCGCTCCGCCCGTGGATGACGAAGTTGGGGATGCTCAGGCCAATCTCGAAAGTCTAGAATTGTTCACTGGAACGATATTTTGCGGCACGACCTGGCCGCTCTGGCCCGTCAAATCGCGCCCTTTAGCCGTCGCCACCGCCGCCGCGCCGGCGGCAGCGCCAGTTCCAGTCGCGCTCGGGGCCGACGTCGACGTGGACCGATTCGGTGTGGCAGTAGGTGCCGACGCCGCCACGGCCGGGCATTGTCCTGATGTAGTTCGCCAGTTCCCATTTGGAGACGCCGGGCACCTGGATGTCGGCGGCGGCGCAGTACATGTGCAGCGAATTCTTGGCGCCGTTGGCGCGGCGGTTGCGGGCAGGGTCGCGGTAGCCTGACGTGACCATCATCTTGCGGCCGTAATGGCCTTCGATCGTCTTCAGCACGCGCACCAGCGACGGCTTCAGGCAGGCGACGTCAACGCTTTCGTTCTGCTTCAGCAGCCCGTTGGGGGCGAGCCGGGCCATGCCGGCGGCGGACGCGACCTGATAGCTGCCGCCCGAACCCTCGTCCTCATTGAGGTCGACGTCGCTTTCATCATCGAGGCCGGATTTGCGCTTGATCTCGAACAACGCCGTCTGGCGCACGCCGGGCAACGCATCGCCGCCCGTGATGTGGCCGGCTTCGTTGCCGATCGAAGCCAACTGTATCGGCTTTGCGGTGGAATCGGCCGAGGCCAGTGTGATGATCGGCTTTGCCGGTGTCGGCGCGGGCTTGGCCTGCACGGCCGGCTGTTCGCCTGTGCGCGTGTTGACCAGTGGAGCGGGGGTTGCGGAAGCCGGCGTGGCACCGAACATCGAGGCCAGGAAGCCCCGTTTCTTCGGCGCTTCTGCTTGCGGCATCTCGCCCGCCGTCACATAGACCGGATTGTTCATCGCCGGTGCCGCGGCAGGCTTCGGCGCCGTCACGTCGGCATCGGCGGCGGCGATCTTCTGGGCGACCGCGTCGGTCTGCTGCGCCGTCTGGGTCGGCTGCTGCAGGGCCTGCGGCGTTTGTCCCGCGATCGTTTCAGCCCCGGCCGGCGTTGTCAGTGGAAAGGCAGCCTCGGGCTTGGCGATCGGTACGTAAGCGACCGTTTCAGGAAGCGCCGTATCCCCCTCGCTCATCACGGTCGTCTGGGTGATCGTGGTCTGCGATGTCGAATCGGCGGTGGCGATGGGCTTGCCGGTGGCGGCCGCATTGATGTTCGAGGAGGAGGCATTGTAGCCAGGCATTCCGACCGACATTGTCGGGTCGCCGGCGGAGGTGCAGGAGGCCAGGAGCACGGAGCAAAGCGCTGCCACGATGGCGCGGCGTTCTCCCTTTGCGAGGCTCCATCCTGCTGATTTCAAAGTCAAATTCCCCCTCGATACCCGGTCGGTAAATCCTTGGCGCAGCACTGGCCGCCGCAGTCCAAGGTGACCTTTGTCTCCGATCCGGAAACGAGACCTGTGTCAAATCCGCAAGCTCGAAAGTATTTTTGCGGCGAATGCCGAATTACGACCGCTCGACGGTTGACGACACCATTTCGCCCGCTTTTGACAAGCCGTCAACTCACCAGACATTACAGTCCGTTACACACGCACCTTGACATAGGTACCGGGAGCATCCCCCAAGGTTTTCATATGTTTGCCTGGTTTGCGGGCAGGCACGCGGGTGTTGTCCTTGGCCTCTATCCAGCTTTGCCAGTGCGGCCACCAGGATCCCGGATGGTCGGTAGCCGTGGCTATCCACTGGTTGAAATCGCCGATCGGCGCGCCGCCGGTCCAGTACTGGTACTTGTTGGATGCGGGCGGATTGACGACACCGGCTATGTGGCCGGATCCGGCCATCACATAGTCGACCTTGCCGCCAAAATATTTCGAACCGAGGAAGACGGACAGCGCCGGCGCGATGTGATCTTCCTTCGAGGCAAGGTTGTAGATCGGAATGGTGACATCGCCGAGCGAGACCGTGCGGCCCGCCAATTCCATCGTGCCGCGCGAGAGGTTGTTCTCCAGATAGCAGTTGCGCAGGTAGAAGGAGTGGTTGGCCGCCGCCATGCGGGTCGAATCGGCATTCCAGTAGAGCAGGTCGAAGGGCAGGGGATCCTTGCCGCGCATGTAATTGTTGACGACATAGGGCCAGATCAGGTCACCGGAGCGCAGCATGTTGAAGGCGGTCGCCATCTTGGTGCCGTCGAGATAGCCCTTTTCATTCATCGACTTTTCCACCGCCGCGACCTGTTCCTCGTCGACGAACACTTTCAGGTCGCCGGCATAGGTGAAGTCGACCTGGGTGGTGAAGAAGGTCGCCGACTTGATGCGGTCGTCGCCTTCGCTGGCCATCAGCGCCAATGCCGCCGCTAGCAGCGTGCCACCAACGCAGTAGCCGATCGCGTTGACGTCGCGCTCGCCGGTGGCCTTCTCGATCGTGTCGAGGCCGTATTGCAGGCCTTCCCTTATATAGGCTTCCCAGTTCTTGGCGCCGTGGCGCTCGTCCGGATTGATCCAGGAGATGACGAAGACGGTATGGCCCTGCTCGATCGCCCAGCGGATGAAGGATTTCTGCGGGTTGAGGTCTAGTATGTAGAACTTGTTGATCCAGGGCGGGCAGATCAGCAGCGGCCGTTTCAGCACCATCTCGGTGGCGGGATCATACTGGATGATCTCAGCAATATCGCTGCGGCCAACCACCTTACCGGGCGTGGTGGCGATGTTGCGGCCGATCTCAAAGGGCGAATAGTCGGCCTGGCGCAGTTTCAGGTCGCCCTTGCCGGCGGCGATGTCCTCGGCAAGCATCTTCATGCCGCGCACCAGATTCTCGCCGTTGGAGGCGATGGTTTCGCGAAACAGTTCCGGATTGGTCAGGATGAAATTCGACGGCGAGATGGCGTTGGACACCTGCTTGACGTAGAAGCTCGCCTTGTGGCGGGTGTGCTCGTCCAGACCTTCGGCGTGCTCGACCAGTTCGGACGCCCAGCGCGAGGTGACGAGATAGGCCTGCTTGAGAAAATCGAAGAAGGCGTTGCGGCCCCATTCCGGATCCTGGAAGCGCTTGTCGCCGCGCTCCGGCTTGACGGCATCGTCGGTACCCTCGGCGCTGGCGCTGACACGCTGGATGGCGTTCGCCCAGACGGTCATATAGCCGGCGAACAGCCGCGTCTGCGCTTCGAGCGCGCGCTGCGGGTCGGCAAGCCAGTATTCGCTGAGCTTGGAGAAGGTCTTGACCATGTCGACGACCGGTTCGGCGACGTGGTCGCGCACCTCGCCTTTTTCGCGCGGCTCGGCCCAGGCGGATGCCGCCTTGCCGGCCTGCTCGACCATGCGCGCCATGTTCAACGCGAAGCGTTCCGGATCCTTCACCAGATATTGCTCGACGGTCGAAGGCTCGTCATCTTCCGTTTTGCCCGAATCGGGTGTTTTGGACATGGTTCGCGGGGTTCCTCCCGAAGCGTTTTCTTGACATATTAACATGGGACATCCGACAGGGTCCAATCTCGCTCTACCTCGGCTGCCAAGGAAACAATATGACGATTAATATTGGCGAGACTGTTTTTTTTGGTGCCGCAGGCTTTTGCCGCATCGGCGTGGCGATCCTCTTTGTGGGGATCGCCGGATGTTCGAGCACGAATACAGGCGGTCCGGTGCCGATGGCCGAGAATGCCGGGCCGAAGGATACAGGCACCTTTCCGAACCTGAACATCCCGCCGCAAGTGGCGAACAAGCAGTTCACCGAGGCCGAGCGGAACGCCAAGCTCGCCGAACTCAAGGCCGACAAGAGCGGGCAGGGTGCCAAAAGCGGCGGCGGCTCCGTCACCGATCAAGCGGCGCTGACGGATCTGGCCAAGAAGCACGGCCCCCAGACGCTAAAGCAGATCGAAGGCAAATGCGATCCCGCCCTCGACCCTACCTGCAAATGAGTATATAGCGCGCGCCCAATACCCCTTTGCTGTCTGGAACCGCCATGGAAGAGTTTCACAAGGTCCGTCGCCTTCCGCCCTACGTTTTCGAGCAGGTCAACCGGCTCAAGGCCAGCGCGCGTTCGCGCGGCGCCGATATCATCGACCTTGGCATGGGCAATCCGGACCTGCCGACGCCGAAGGCCATCGTCGACAAATTGTGCGAAGTCGTGCGCGATCCGCGCACGCATCGCTATTCCTCCTCGCGCGGCATTCCGGGGCTGCGCCGCGCCCAGGCCGCCTATTATCAGCGCCGCTTCGGCGTGAAGCTTAATCCCGACACGCAAGTGGTTGCCACGCTCGGCTCGAAGGAAGGCTTCGCCAACATGGCGCAGGCGATCACCGCGCCCGGCGACGTCATCCTGTGCCCCAATCCGACCTATCCGATCCACGCTTTCGGCTTCATCATGTCGGGCGGCGTCATCCGTTCGCTGCAGGTCGAGCCCGATGACGGCTTCATTCCGGCCGTCGAGCGGGGTATTCGCCATTCGATCCCGAAGCCGCTGGCCTTGATCCTCAACTATCCGTCGAACCCGACGGCGCTGGTCGCTTCGCTCGATTTCTACAAGGACGTGGTGGCGTTCGCGAAGAAGAACGACATCATCATCCTGTCCGACCTTGCCTATTCGGAGATCTATTTCGACGGCAATCCGCCGCCTTCGGTGCTGCAGGTTCCGGGCGCCATCGACGTCTGCGTCGAATTCACCTCGATGTCGAAGACTTTCTCCATGCCCGGCTGGCGCATGGGCTTTGCCGTCGGCAATGAACGGCTGATCTCGGCGCTGACCCGGGTGAAATCCTATCTCGACTACGGCGCCTTCACGCCGATCCAGGTGGCGGCCGCCCATGCGCTCAATGGCGACGGCGCCGATATCGCCGAGGTGCGCGACATCTACCACAAGCGTCGTGACGTGATGGTCGATGCGTTCGGCCGCGCCGGTTGGGATATTCCCGCCCCGGCGGCCTCGATGTTCGCCTGGGCGCCGATCCCGGAGCCATTCCGTCATCTCGGCTCTCTCGAATTCTCCAAGCTGCTTATCGAGCACGCCGACGTGGCGGTGGCGCCCGGTATCGGCTTCGGCGAACATGGCGACGATTTCGTGCGCGTGGCGCTGGTCGAGAACGAGCACCGGATCCGCCAGGCGGCGCGCAACATCAAGCGCTTCCTGTCGACCAGCGCCAAGCAGCCCAACAACGTGGTGCCGCTCTCCGCCCACCGGTAAGCAAAATTCGATCTGATTTGAGGGACGTCGCCTTCCATGGCTGAAGCACTGCGTGTTGGAATTGCCGGCCTCGGTACGGTCGGTGCATCGGTGGCACGTGTGCTGCGCGACAAGGCAGCGGAACTGACCCGGCAATGCGGGCGCGACATCATCGTCGCAGCGGTTTCGGCGCGCGACCCGAAGCGCGACCGTGGCATCGATGTCCGTTCCGCAAAATGGTTCGACGATCCGGTGAAGATGGCGCAGACAGCCGAGATCGACGTGTTCATCGAATTGATCGGCGGCGACGAGGGGCCGGCACGTCTGTCGGTGAAGGCGGCGCTCGAAGCCGGCCGCCATGTCGTCACCGCCAACAAGGCCCTGCTCGCCAAGCATGGCGTGGCGCTGGCCGAGATCGCCGAGAAGAAGGGCGTGCTGCTCAACTACGAGGCGGCGGTGGCGGGCGGCATTCCCGTCATCAAGACGATGCGCGAGGCGATGGCCGGCAACTCGGTCACCCGCGTGTTCGGCATTCTCAACGGCACCTGCAACTACATCCTGACCCGCATGGAGGCCGAGGGCATATCGTTCGATGCCTGCCTGAAGGATGCGCAGCGGCTGGGTTACGCCGAGGCCGATCCGACCTTCGACATCGAAGGCCATGACACCGCGCACAAGCTGTCGATCCTGACCAGCCTTGCCTTCGGCACCAAGATCGCCGCCAGCGACATCTATATGGAAGGCATCTCCAACATCACCCAGGCCGACATCCGTGCCGCCGGCGACCTCGGCTACAGGATCAAGCTGCTGGGCGTTGCCCAGCGCACCGAAAGCGGGATCGAGCAGCGCGTGCATCCGACCATGGTGCCGACCGCCTCCGTCATCGCGCAGGTGCATGGCGTCACCAACGCGGTGGCGATCGAAACCGACATCCTCGGCGAACTGCTGCTTTCAGGCCCCGGCGCCGGCGGCAACGCCACCGCGTCGGCCGTCATCGGCGACATCGCCGACATCGCCAAGAGCCGGCCGGGCTTCCAGCATGGCCCGGTCTTCGGTCGGCCGGCAAAGGAGTTGAGGCCCTACAAGAAGGCGCAGATGCGCAGCCATGCCGGCGGCTATTTCATCCGGCTGACCGTGCATGACCGCATCGGCGTGTTCGCCGCGATCGCCAAACGCATGGCCGACAACGATATTTCGCTGGAATCGATCGTCCAGCATGCGGTCAGCGGCGAGGCTGCGGCACAGAAGACGGTGATCCTCGTCACCCACGAGACCACCGAGGCCGCCGTGCGCAAGGCCGTCGACGGCATCACCAAGGACGGTCACCTGACCGACAAGCCGCAGGTCATCCGCATCGAGCGGGCAGGGTAGCTTCGCCCCCACCGTCGATCAGCCGGGATCAACCGGAACGAATCCGTGCCGGCGCCGTTCTCTTGGTCAGCAACCAAGGGAGCCGCTCCATGGCCGATACCAACAAATCCGACACCCCTCACATCGACGACATCCAGAAAACGCTGGAAAAGCAGATCGCCGAACTGCGCAAGGAGATCACCAAGATCAACAAGAGTATTTCGGCGCGGGGCGCGGAAATGCTCGACGATGCCAGCGAGCAGGCTTCGGATTTCTACGAGACGGCCGCGGCGCGTGCTTCACGCACGGCACAGCAATTGCGCACTCAGGCCCAGGCGGTTTCGGAAGTGGCGCGCGAAAACCCTGGCACCACGACCGCATTGGTCGGCGTGATCGGTCTGCTCGGCTTTCTGGCCGGTATTGCGGTCGGCCAGTCGTTGAACAACGACACCTCGCGCCGCTGGTATTGACCGCGTCGACATCGAGCCGGCGTTGCCGGTTCGTTTCGCGGTTTCTCAGGTAATCATTTTAGGAGGGCACCATGGCTTCATCCGTGCTGATCGGCATTCTGATCACATTTCTCGTCATCATCCTTGTTCTTTATCTGGTGCAGCGCCTGCCTCTCGATGCCCGGATGCGGCAGATCGTGCAGATCATCGTCATCATCATCGGCATCATTTCGCTGCTCAAATACCTCGCGGTTTTCTAGATCCCGGCGTTGTCTCTTTGCGTCCTCAAGCGCGGCCCGGCTGTTCCCAGCCGGGCCCCAATCTTGTTCGGAATAAGGTTCAATCGATTGATATTGCTTATCTTTCGATAAAACTCGCGGCAGGTCTTGCCGTTGTCATGCTCGTTTGACAAAACAAGCCCGGCTCCGGCGGGAGGTGGCATGCAAACGAGGATCTGCCGAAATGAATGTGGCCCAGAACATTGTCGCCGGACTTGACCGGATACTCACCATGGAACTGGTGCGCGTCACCGAAAGGGCCGCGGTCGCGGCCGCCAGGCTGCGTGGGCGCGGCGACGAGAAGGCGGCAGACCAGGTCGCTGTCGACGCCATGCGCCAGGAGCTCAACCGTCTTGCCATCAAGGGCACTGTGGTGATCGGCGAGGGAGAACGGGACGAGGCGCCGATGCTCTATATCGGCGAGGAGGTCGGCACCGGCAAAGGCCCGGCCGTCGATATCGCCCTTGATCCGCTTGAGGGTACGACGATCTGCGCCAAGAACCTTCCGAACGCGCTTGCCGTCATCGCGATCGCCGAGAAGGGTAGTCTGCTGTTCGCGCCCGACGTCTATATGGACAAGATCGCCATTGGTCCGGGTTATGCCGAAGGCGTCATCGATCTCGATGCATCGCCGGCCGAAAACATTGCCAGCCTGGCCCGGGCCAAGGGCGTCGCGGTGTCCGACATCACCACCTGCATCCTCGACCGGCCGCGCCACGCCAAGCTGATCGACGCCGTGCGTGCCACGGGTGCCGCGATCCGGCTGATCGGTGACGGCGATGTCGCCGGCGTCATCCACACCACTGATCCGGACGAAACCGGTATCGATATCTATCTCGGCACGGGGGGCGCGCCCGAGGGCGTGCTGGCAGCGGCCGCACTGCGCTGCACCGGCGGCCAGATGCAGGGCCGGCTGATCCTCGATACTCCGGAGAAGGTCGCCCGCGCGGCGAAGATGGGCATTTCCGATCCGAAGCGGATCTACCATGCCGAAGACATGGCGCGCGGCGATGTGCTGTTCGCGGCCACCGGCGTGACCGACGGCAATATGCTGGCCGGCGTCAAGTTCGGCGGCACATACATCACCACGCATACGATCGTCTTGCGCTCGTCGTCGCGAACCGTGCGGGAGATCAAGGCCCGGCACCAGGATCTGGATAAGTTCTAGACCGGCTTGCGAGGGCGGATCGCAGTTGTTAGCCATTGGCTACATCCGAACCCTGGCCACGCAAGGACCGACGATGAAAGTGTTCGACTGGCACGGGGATCCGATTTCGCGTGCCACGCCCATCACGAAGTCCTACCGCAACACCCAGAATGTGCGCCGCTTTTTCATCCGCGAATGCGGCGATACGTTCAGGTTCGATCGGCCTTTCATGGCCTGGCTCAAGAACGATCGGGAAAAGACAATGGGGGATGCAGCCGAGGAATGGGTCCGACGCCAGGCTGAAAAGCGGAAAGCGTAGTTATTCTTGAATTCTCCCGCGACGCCTACCGCCACGAACCGCATGGCTTTGCCCGCCTTTGGCCTTAAAGCCCGTCGCGTTCACGCGACGCTCCTTAGGCCGTTGTTTGTGCATGTCGTCATCCCAAAACCGCTGCACACTTTTGGGCGACATGCATTATCCTGCGGCCAATTATGAGTTGGCAAAGCGCATGATGGGCGACAGGCGCCTCTTCCTCGATGTCAGGCAGTCGGCTACCGGTCTCTCCTGGGAGCATCGGCTGACCGAGCGACAGGACATGATCGCGCTTGCCATCGCGCAAGGCCATGGCGTGCCCGACATCGTCGCACGTGTCCTTGCCGGACGCGGTGTTACCGCCGAGCAAACCGAGCGGTTCCTCGATCCGACGATCCGCGACCTGTTGCCGAATCCGGCCTCGCTGACCGACATGGACAAGGCCGCCACCCGCATCGCGGCGGCGGTGATGGCGAGGGAAAAGGTGGCGATCTTCGGCGACTACGATGTCGACGGCGCGGCCTCGTCAGCCTTGCTGAAGCGGTTTCTGACACATTTCTCGGTGCCATCGGAAATCTATATTCCGGACCGTATTTTCGAGGGTTACGGCCCCAATCCCGATGCCATGCGCGAACTCGTCTCGCGCGGCGCCACGCTGATCGTCACCGTCGATTGCGGCACCAACAGTGCCATTTCCGTCGACGCGGCCAATGCCGCCGGAGCCGATGTCGTCGTGCTCGACCACCATCAGGTGGGTGGCGCCTTGCCGGCCGCGATTGCCGTCGTCAATCCAAACCGCGACGACGATCTTTCCGGTCAGGGTCATCTCTGCGCCGCTGGTGTCGTGTTCCTTGCCCTGGTGCAGACGGCAAAGGTCCTGCGTGGCTTGACCGAGACCACGCCACCGGATCTGCTTTCCATGCTCGATCTCGTTGCATTGGCCACCGTGTGCGACGTGGTGCCGCTGACCGGGGTCAACCGTGCCTTCGTCGTCAAAGGGCTGCAAGTGGCGCGCCAGCAGAAGAATGAAGGGCTTGCCGCATTGGCACGGGTTTCTCGCATCGGCGAACCGATCGGCACCTTTCATCTTGCCTATCTGATCGGGCCGCGCATCAACGCCGGCGGACGCATCGGCGATGCGGCCCTTGGCAGCCGGCTGCTTGCGACAGACGATCCGGTCGAGGGGCGAACCATCGCCGAGACGCTGGACCGGTTGAACCAGGAGCGGCAGCTGATGGAGCAGGAGATGCTTGCGGCAGCCCGCGCCGAAGCCGATGCCGAGCTTGCCGGCGGCAATGGCCCGGCCATCGTCGTCACCGCCAGCAACAACTGGCATCCCGGCATTGTCGGCCTGCTCGCTTCACGACTGAAGGATCATGCCCGGCGGCCGGCTTTCGCCATCGCATTCAACGCTGTGGGCATTGGTACCGGTTCGGGCCGTTCGGTGTCGGGCTTCGACCTCGGCCGGCTGGTGCGCGAAGCCGCCGATGCCGGCTTGATCGTCAAGGGCGGCGGCCATGGCATGGCGGCCGGTATCACCGTGGAGCGCGCCAGGCTCGGCGAACTCAGGGCGTTTTTCGAGGAGCGCGCGGCCGCCGACGTGTTTCGGCTGCAGGACGAGGAAAGCCTGGCAATCGACGGCGCGCTTGCCGCCGAAGGCGCGACGCTCAGCCTGCTCGACGCGCTGGAAAAGGCCGGCCCCTTCGGCGCCGGCCATGTCGCACCGGTTTTCGCGCTGCCACGCCATCGGCTGGCCGACGCCCGGCCGGTCGGCACCAACCATATCCGCGCCGAATTGCAGTCGGAGAGCGGCGGCCGAATCCAGGGGATCGCCTTTCGCGCGGTCGACACCGCACTTGGCGAATTCCTGTTCAAGAACCGGGGCAAGACGGTGCATGTCGCCGGCTCGCTGTCGGGCAATTACTGGAATGGCAACCGCACCGTGCAGTTCCGCATCATCGACGCGGCGCGGGCGTGAGGGCGGCTGGCTAAGCCAAAACCGTCTGCAGCCGGCTCAGTTCGCCGATCTGCGCCATCGTCGCCTGGTAGCCGAGCTGGATCGCCTCGTCGGCACGATGGAACTCGGTCAGGCCGATATGGCTGAGCTTGGGCTGCAGCGACATGTCGGGCGGATCGCCGGCAAGCCTGGCGCGCGAGATGCGGTCCTGGATGATGTTGAAGGCTTCGACCATGACGCCGGTGATGCCGAGGCGGGTCTGATGCGACGGGTGGTCGGGGTCCGAGTGACCGGCGCGCGACGCGTCCTTTTCGACAACCAGTTCGCCGGCGCTGTGCTTTATCACCGCGGCGCGGCCGAACAGGTCGTAGTGAAGATTGACCGCCACGACGAGGGGCTGTTCGTAGGCGCGGCAGACCGACACCGGAACCGGATTGACCAGCGCGCCGTCGACCAGCACCCGGCCGTTGCAATTCACCGGCTCGAACACGCCAGGCAGTGCGTAGGACGCGCGCATGGCCGTGATCAACGAGCCGCTCGACACCCAGATTTCGTGGCCGGTGCGGATTTCCGACGCGACACAGACAAACGGCTTGGGCAGATCCTCGAAACGAACGCCCGCCACATGCTCACGCAGGCGGGCGTCGAGCTTCATGCCGCCGAACAGGCCGCTGCCGCGCAGATTGAGATCGAGCAGGCCGAAAATGCGCCGCTTGGTGAGGCTGCGGGCGAACTCTTCCAGCTCGTCGAGTTTGCCGGCGAGATAACAGCCGCCGACCAGTGCGCCGATGGATGTGCCGGCTATCATCGAAACTTCGATACCGGCTTCGTCGAGTGCACGGAGCACGCCGATATGGGCCCAGCCACGGGCGCAGCCGCCACCCAATGCCAGCGAGATGCCTGTCTTCTTTTCGGGTTTTGGTTGGGGTGCGCCGCCGGACGAGGAGAGGCCGTTGGCTTCTCGAACGTCTGATCTGTTACGCAATGACGCCCACTCGAGCATCATGATCTCCCTTGTCCCACATCCTTTGTATCAGAAGGATGTTTGAGAATAGTGAACATGAGTGGTTTGTGAATATGGAATGGTTCACATAGGCTTCCGATACGTCTTTTCCGCATCGAACAGCGGTTTGCTGCCGTCGTCGACAAGCGTCCCCTTGCCGTCGACCAACCCCACCGTCCGATAAAAGCATGAACGCCGGCCGGTGTGACAGGTTGCGTCGTGGCCCAACACTTTCACGTGCAGCCACAATGCATCCTGATCGCAATCGGTGCGCATCTCGACGACATGCTGGAAATTGCCCGAGGTTTCCCCCTTCTTCCAAAGCGCGTTACGCGAGCGCGACCAGTAATGGGCGATCCCCGTTTCCAATGTCAGCGCGAGCGCTTGCGCATTCATATGGGCGACCATCAGCAGCATGCCGTCTTCTGCATCGGTGACGACCACCGTGACAAGACCGGCCGCGTCGAAGCGCGGCGAGAACACCGCGCCTTCTTCGAGAGCCTTCTTGTCTGACGGAGCTTCGGGAAATTCCAGTGCCGACATCGCCGGTGCATTTTCCTGTTTGACCATGATCTCTGGACAAACGTTTTCGTTTGTCCGCGAAAACCGGTTTTCCGAGATCATGGTTGGGCTATGCCGGTGCCGGGCTTACGCCCCGCCGCCGCGTACCATGGTGACAAAACGAACCTGCTCTTCGGGCGTATCCTTGAAGACGCCGGTGAAGGTGGAGGTGAGTGTGGTAGAACCCTGCTTGCGGATGCCGCGCATGGCCATGCACATGTGCTCGGCCTCGATCATCACGGCGACGCCGCGAGGGTTGAGCACGTCCTGGATGACGCCAGCGATCTGCGCGGTCAGCGCTTCCTGTGTTTGCAGGCGATGGGCGAAGATATCGACGACGCGCGCGATCTTGGACAGGCCGACAACCTTGCCGTCCGGCAGGTAACCGACATGGGCCTTGCCGATGATCGGCACCATGTGGTGCTCGCAATGCGAATGGAACTGGATGTCCTTGACGATGACGAGATCGTCGTAGCCGGCGACCTCCTCGAAGGTGCGGCCGAGTTCCTCTGCCGGGCACATGTCGTAGCCACCGAACATCTCGCGGTAGGCCTTGGCCACGCGCTTGGGGGTGTCGATCAGCCCTTCGCGATCCGGATTGTCGCCGGTCCAACGCAGCAAGGTGCGCACCGCGGCCTCGACCTCGGCTTCGCTCGGCCGGTCGGTGACCGGCTTTTCCATATAAGCGGACTGGGGCATGAATTTCTTGATGACGGCATCCATAAAAGGCGTCTCCCGTAGTTCCTCTCCAAGGAGGAACGAGTTGAACGGACCACGACCTTTCGGTGTCGGAAACTCGCCCCGTTTCCAGCCCCGTAAGCGGCGTGAACTCCCCGGCCAGGACAGCGGCGCTCATCGCCTTGTCGTTACCGGACTGCCAGCATTATATAAGGTCGTAGCGAGCGAAAGGAAGACGCAGCAGCGGCAATCGCTGTTCGCTTGGCGGCGACGGATTGGAAAATTATGATCAACGACGTCTACAACGCGAAAATTCTCGGCTTTGCCGGAAACATCGAACGCATCGGCCGGCTCGACCACCCCGACGCGACCGCCAAGGCGCATTCCAAACTGTGTGGCTCGACCGTTACCGTCGACCTCAAGATGGAAGACGGCGTGGTCACCGACTTCGCCCATGACGTGAAGGCCTGCGCGCTCGGCCAGGCATCGTCCTCGATCATGGCGCGGCATGTCGTCGGCGCGAGTGCCGAGGAATTGCGCGCGGTGCGCGACACCATGCTGAAGATGCTGAAGGAGAATGGCGAGCCGCCGCAAGGACGCTTTGCCGACCTGAGGTACCTGGAGCCGGTGCGCGACTACAAGGCGCGCCATGCCTCGACCATGCTGACCTTCGACGCCGTGGTCGACGCCATCGGCCAGATCGAGAAGAAGCGCGCCGAAGAAGCGGCTTAGGCCTGCTCCTGCAGCTTGTGTCTGCTTTCTGCAAACTCGCCTCTTAACCAGTCGGCGAATGCGGCGGCCGGCTCCGACAGATCGCTCAGATTCCTGGCCACCAGCCAGTAGGCGCCCGACGCGACGTCGATGTCGAACGGCTTGATCAGCGCTCCGGATGCGACTTCCCCGCCGATCTGCAAGAGATCACCCAGCGCCACGCCATGCCCGAGCAGCGCGGCCTGCTTTGACAGCGAGGCATCCGCCAGCATCGGACCTCGCGCCGGCACGGCGTCGGCGGGCACGCCGGCGGCCTCGAACCAGCGCGCCCAGCCCTGGCGGTTTTCCTCGTGCAGAAGCGTGTAGCGGGCAAGGTCGATCGGCTTCTCGAGGGCAGGGCCCGAGGCGAGCAGCGCCGGCGACAGAACCGGGGAATCGACCGTTGAGGCAAGCCGCTCGGCCTGGCTGCGGGGCCACGAGGTGGCATGGGCGCTGAAGCGCAAGGCAAGTTCGGGCTGATCGCCGCGGAAATCGATCAGCCTTGGATCAACTTCCAGGGACACGTCGATATCGGGCCGCAATTGGCGGAATCGGTTGAGCCGGGGCACCAGCCATACGGATGCAAGCGACGGCTCGACACTGACACGAACCAGGGACTGTGCGGGGACAGCCACCAGTTCCGACAGCAGCCGGTCGATATCGTCAAAGCTTCTGACCAGTTGGGCGAGCAGCCGGCGACCGGTATCGGTCAGTTCGACACGGCGATGATGGCGTTCGAACAGAGGCTGGCGCAGGAAGGTCTCAAGCTCGCGGATCTGCCGGCTGATCGCCGCCTGGGAGACGAAAAGTTCCTCGGCGGCCCGGCTGAAACTCAGATGCCGCCCCGCCGCCTCGAAACTCCTCAATGCCGTCAACGGCAAGCGTCCGCGCTTCATTCGCATAACCCAGGATTATCCGAAGTGGAAATTATACTCGTTTGAAGGCCAAGGCCAGCGGCGGTCTAATCGCGTCAAAGGAGACCGACCATGAACCAGTTCCTCGACATCTTCGGCGATGTGATGCGGATCGCGACGTTCCAATGGCGTGACGAAAGGCGGCATACAAAGTGCGGCCAGGAGCTGATCCGCCCCGACCGCTGGGTGCCTCCGGTTGACCGGCAGCCGTTTCGCCGCTTCCGCCCATGACCGCACAGTGGACAACGGGTGGGGATTGCGTTCTCCCGGCGAAGCTCACATCTATCGCGGGAAGAACGCGACACGGAGATTGCGGTGCACGACCCGCATGGGCATGCCCACACTGCCAGGCCGCCGGGACGCGGCCGCAACTGGCCCGGCCCGTGGCGCAAGACGCCTGGCCGTCTCTTCGGCACGTCGCTCGTGCGCCTCTACCAACTGACGCTGTCCGGCTTTGTCGGCAATTCCTGCCGGCATCTGCCGACCTGTTCCGAATACGCGCATGAGGCGATCGCCCGCCATGGCCTGTGGGCCGGTGGCTGGATGGGCCTTTTTCGCGTGCTGCGTTGCGGGCCCTTCGGCACGCACGGCGTCGATTTGGTGCCGGAAGTGCTGGCGGATCGTTATGTCTGGTTCATGCCCTGGCGGTACTGGCGGATCGGCCGCAAGCGCGCCGAAACGAAGGCATGACCGCGCCGTCTCGGGCGCGCATGTTTACGATCCGGTAGGGTTAACGCAAGCCTGCACAAAGACTGCGCATTTGAGACAAAATCGAGACAAGAGACCTCGCTAAGCCCGCTCGCGAACACCCTTCTGGAGCGAGCATCAATGCGTAACATCGACCGTCTTCCCTTTATCCTGGCCGGAGTCCTGTTCCTGCTCGCCTGGCTGCTGGGGTTCCCGATGCGCGCGCAATCGGCGCCGCTTGGGGATGTGCACTGCACGCTGATCGCCGATGCGGCGACCGGCAAGACGCTTTACCAGGACGGGATCTGCGACCAGCGGTTCAGCCCGGCCTCGACGTTCAAGGTGCCGCTTTCGCTGATCGGCTACGACGCTGGTATCCTGAACGACGAGCACACGCCGACCTGGGATTACAAACCCGAATTCAATGCGGTGAAGCGTGACCAGAAGACCGTCGATCCGGTGATCTGGGAACGCGATTCGATCATCTGGTATTCCCGGGAGATCACCCGCCGGCTGGGCGGCGAGAAATTTGCCGGCTATGTATCGAAGCTCAACTATGGCAATGCCGACGTTTCAGGCAATCCCGGCAAGGATGACGGGCTCACGCGTTCCTGGGTCAACTCCTCGCTCAAGATCACGCCGGTTGAACAAGTTGCCTTCCTGCGGCAGTTGCTCGCTGGCAAGATGCCCGTATCGGCGAAGGCGCATGAGATGACACGCGCAATCATACCAAGCTTCAAGGCTGGCGGTTGGGCCGTTCAGGGCAAGACCGGCAGCACGAGGCTCGGCGAGGGCGGCAAGGACAAGCGCTCGCTCGGTTGGTTTGTCGGTTGGGCCCGGAAAGACGGACGCCAGATCGTGTTCGCCCGGCTGGTTGTCGACACCAATCGGACTGACATGCCGAAAGGGTTGGCGACCAGGGCTGCGTTCCTCAAGGATCTGCCGCAACTGATGAAGTAGGCTGGGCTTTACGGCGGCGGCATCTGCCCATAAAAGACTGCCGCCGCCGGACGCCTCCGGCCAACCTGATGCAGGTCGCAGCCGCAAGGCGCCGGTGACCTGCATTTTACCACCCGCGCTCGTTTGCGGGACTGGATAGGAGATACATGATGCTGAATTCCGTTTCCCTGACATTCCCCGATGGCTCCGTCCGCGACTACGACGCGGCGATGACCGGTGCCGGCCTCGCCGAATCGATCTCGAAGTCGCTGGCCAAGAAGGCCGTCGCCTATGCCATCGACGGCACCGTGCGCGACCTCAGCGACCCGCTCGGCAAATCCGGCAAGGTCGAGATCATCACTCGCGACGATGCGCGCGCTCTTGAGCTTATCCGTCACGACACCGCCCATGTGCTGGCGGAAGCCGTGCAGGAATTGTGGCCGGGAACGCAGGTGACCATCGGGCCGGTGATCGAGAACGGATTCTATTACGACTTCGCCCGCAACGAGCCGTTCACGCCGGACGATTTTCCGGTGATCGAGAAGAAGATGCGCGAGATCATCGCGCGCAACAAGCCGTTCACCAAGGAGGTCTGGTCGCGCGACAGGGCCAAGAAGGTGTTCGCCGACAAGGGCGAGCGCTACAAGCTCGAGCTGATCGACGCCATTCCCGAGGATCAGGATCTCAAGATCTACGCCCAGGGCGACTGGTTCGATCTCTGCCGCGGCCCGCACATGGCTTCGACCGGCCAGATCGGCAATGCCTTCAAGCTGATGAAGGTGGCCGGCGCCTATTGGCGTGGCGATTCGAACAACCCGATGCTGACGCGCATCTATGGCACGGCCTGGGCAGACCAGGCGCAGCTTGATGCCTACCAGATGATGCTGGAGGAGGCCGAGAAGCGCGACCATCGCAAGCTTGGCCGCGAGATGGACCTGTTCCATTTCCAGGAAGAGGGGCCGGGCGTCGTCTTCTGGCATGCCAAGGGCTGGAAGATGTTCCAGAACCTGGTCAACTACATGCGCCGCCGGCTCGACGAGCAGGGCTACCAGGAGGTCAACGCTCCGCAGGTGCTCGACAAGAGCCTGTGGGAAACGTCAGGCCACTGGGGCTGGTATCGTGACGCCATGTTCAAGGTGACGGTTGCCGGCGACGACACCGACGACGATCGCGTTTTCGCGTTGAAGCCGATGAACTGCCCGGGCCATGTGCAGATTTTCAAGCATGGGTTGAAGTCCTATCGAGATCTGCCCGTAAAACTTGCCGAATTCGGCAATGTGCATCGCTACGAACCATCAGGGGCGCTGCACGGGCTGATGCGCGTGCGCGGCTTCACGCAGGACGATGCGCACATCTTCTGCACCGAGGAGCAACTGGCGTCGGAATGCCTGCGCATCAACGACCTGATCCTGTCGACCTATGCCGATTTCGGCTTCGACGAGATCAGCGTGAAGCTGTCGACGCGGCCGGACAAGCGTGTCGGCACCGACGAGGCGTGGGACCACGCCGAGGCGATCATGAGCAGCGTGCTGGAGACGATCAGGACCAGATCCGGCAATCGGATCAAGACTTCGATCAATCCGGGCGAGGGCGCCTTCTACGGGCCGAAGTTCGAATATGTGCTGAAGGATGCCATCGGCCGCGAATGGCAGTGCGGCACGACGCAGGTCGACTTCAACCTGCCGGAACGCTTCGGCGCCTTCTACATCGGCTCTGATTCGGAGAAGAAGCAGCCCGTCATGGTGCACCGCGCCATCTGCGGCTCGATGGAGCGCTTCCTCGGCATCCTGATCGAGAACTATTCCGGTCACTTCCCGCTGTGGTTCGCGCCGCTGCAGGTGGTGGTGGCGACGATCACGTCCGACGCCGACGGCTATGCGACCGAGGTGGTGGCAAAACTCAAGGCCGCAGGGCTGTCGGCCGAGGCCGACCTGCGCAACGAGAAGATCAACTACAAGGTCCGCGAACACAGCCTGGCCAAGGTTCCGGTCATCCTCGTCTGCGGCAAGCGCGAGGCGGAAGAGCAGACGGTCAACATGCGCCGGCTTGGATCGCGTGATCAGGAGTCGCTGGGCCTTGCCCAGGCAATCGATCGGCTGACCGAAGAAGCGATCACGCCCGATCGCCGGCGCAAGCGCGCCGCCTGATTTGAGCAGCATCCCTGATGGTGGCGGTGGAGCGATCCACCGCCATTTTCATATCCCTGTCACGCCGATCTTGTAACGAGCCCCTATGCTCAAGCTGAAATTGCGCGAACGGTCCTTTCCCGAACTTTCCTACGCCAATCCGCACCAGCCGGTGCTGGCGCGGTGGTTCATTCATTCCGTCGAAGGCCTTTCCGGCCGCGATCGCTTTGCGGCGCTCTACGATTTCTGGCGCCGAGAGGTCGTACCGACCGGCGAGCGCGTGTTCAGCCGCATGCTCGACCTGATCGATGTCGGCGTGCGAACCGCCGATCAATGGCCGCCCGCACAATTGCCCGATACGCCGCTGGTGATCGTTGCCAACCATCCCTTCGGCATTGGCGACGGCATTGCGGTACTCTCACTGGCCGAGCAGCTCGGGCGGCCCTTCCGGGTGATGATCCACAAGGATCTGCTCAGGATTCGCGAGATGGAGCCCTATTCGCTGCCCATCGACTTTTCCGAGACCAAGGAAGCGCTGAAGAACAATATGGCGGTGCGCCATGAAGCGGTGCGGCTGCTCAAGGAAGGTGTCACCATCGTGGTGTTCCCGGCCGGCGGCGTTGCCACCGCGCCGAAAGGGTTCGGCCGGGCGCGCGACCTGCCGTGGAAGATGTTTCCCGCCCGCCTCGTCCAGGAAGCGAAGGCGTCGGTCGTTCCCATGCATTTTTCCGGGCAGAACGGCAGGCTGTTCCATCTGGTCAGCGGGCCCATGAACATGGCCGAGCGCGACGGCCGGGTGGCCAAATTCGTCGGCAAGGCCTCGCTGACATTGCGCACGTCGCTGCTCATCCGCGAATTCGCACGACTGTCCGGAAAGGCGATCGACGTGCGCGTCGGCGATGTGCTGAGCTGGAGTGAACTGGAGCCGCTGCGCGACCGCAAGGCATTGCTCGACCGTCTCTACCGCGGTGTGTTCGACTTGGCGCCACAGCTGCCGCGCCGCCGGATTCCCTTCCTGCCGGCGCGGACAAAGCTAAAGCTGGCGGCCTGAAATCGGGGAATAGGCCGTAAAAGGCTAATCCGCGCCTTCTTCCGGATCCATCGCCGCCGCCTCGGTCGCCAGGACCTCGATCTCCTGGTTCTGTCCGGCCACGACCGTGAAATCCTTCTGGTAGATGCGGTCGCGGTTCTTGGCGATGATGGTGTAGTCGCCCTCGGCAAGCACCATCGAGGCGAAGGCGCCGACTGTCTCCTTGATCGGATCGCCGGATTCGTTGAGCAGCGACCAGGACGTGTCTGCGATCGCTTCACCGCCCGTTTCGCGCACCAGCTTCATCGTGATCTCAGCGGCGTGATGCTCAACGGTGGCCTCGGTCAGCTTGCCGGCCTCGACGCGGATGTCGGATCGGATCACCGCGTTGACCGCGCCATAGGTCGAGACGACGTGGTAGATGCCGGCATTGAGCCGCACGACGCTGTTGGGCTCGACATCGGGAATGATCAGCGCGCGGTCGCCATTGGCCTCGGCGGTGCCCTCATAGATCGAGAAGCGCAGTTTTTTCGGGGGAATGCGCACACCGCCGGACAGAACCGCGTCGAGCTTCAGGCCACCGGCGTCGAGCACCAGGCTTTCCCGCTTGGCTTCCTTGCCGACAGTGATGCGCTTGGTGGCGCCGGCGCGGCCATAGGAGGCATGGACCAGATAGCTGCCGGGCTCGAGCTGGAAGACGGCACTGCCGCCATGGGCGGAGGCGACCATCGGCAATTTGCCGTTGACGGGTTCGGGCTTGAAGACACGCCAGACGAGGCCACGGGTGATGTCGGTGCCCTTGTCGGTCAGCTGGGCCGACAAAGTGATGGCGCCACCGCCGCCAAGCGCCAGCGGGGCTTCGGTCCTGGGCGTCGCATAGCTCGAAATCCCGGGGAGTTTCAGGTCGCTGACGCCGTCCTTTTCCTGCGCGGCAGCCAAGGAGACCGGCAGCAGGAACAGCGCGGCGCAGAGCCAAACCAGGAAAAGACGCAGTCGCCCCTCAAACATGCCTTGCGTTGAAGCCCATGGCGGTGGCAATTTCAAGGCTTAAGAGTCCGATCCACGACTCTTCAGCCCGGCGCTCGCGCGCCTTTGCCCGAGCCGCCCGAATTCCCGATGGTGCGCTTCAGCTCAAAACAGAGTGTCTAGGAGACTTGCGCCCATGGCGTCGCCGATCATCGACTTCCTGCTGACCCGAAATTCAGCACCGATTCCGGACCTCAAGGAGCCGGCGCCCAGTGACGCCGATATCGCGACGATGATCGCCGCCGCAACGCGCGTGCCTGACCATGGCCGGCTCGAGCCCTGGCGCTTCATCCTCTATCGCGGCGATGTCCGTATCGAGATCGGCAGGAAGCTCGCGGAGCTCGCCGAACAGCGGGAAGGGTCGTTGCCCGAGGGGCGCCGCAACCAGGAGCTGGCGCGCTTTTCCCGGGCGCCGCTGGTGATCGGCGTGGTGTCGGTGCCGAAAGAGAATCCCAAGATCCCGCAATGGGAAATGTTCCTGTCCGGCGGCATGGCGGCGATGAACCTGATAATCGCGGCCAATGCGCTGGGCTTTGGCACCAACATGATCAGCAACTGGTATTCCGACGTGCCCGAGGGCAGGGCGATCCTCGGACTGGCGCCGCAGGAGCGCGTCGTCGGTTTCATCCATATCGGCTCTTATGCCGGCCGGGCGCCGGAGCGGCCACGGCCCGACCCGGCCAAGCTCTACGCCGATTACTCAGGACCCTGGGCGGGCTGAATGTTCTACGAGCCGTCCAAGGGGCATGGGCTGCCGCACGATCCGTCGAAGGCGATCGTGGCGCCGCGCCCGATCGGCTGGATATCGACGCTGAACAAGGCGGGCGAGATCAATCTCGCGCCATACTCCTTCTTCAATGCGGTTTCGACACGGCCTTTCATCGTCTGGTTCTCGTCGGAAGGAGAGAAGGACAGCGCCTCCTTTGCCCAGGAGACTGGCGAGTTCGTCGCCAACCTTGTCAGCCGCGATCTTGCGGAGAAGATGAACTACACATCCGTCAACGCGCCGCCTGGCGTCAACGAGTTCGTCTATGCCGATCTCGCCATGGCGCCTTCGCGTCTCGTCAGGCCGCCCCGTGTGGCGGCAGCGCCTGCCGCGCTGGAATGCCGGGTGACGGAAGTCTTCCGTCCAAGGGCGTTGGACGGAACGCCAACCAGCGCTGTCGTGGTCGCCGGCGAGGTGGTTGGCGTGCACATTGACGATGCCTTCCTGAAAGACGGCCTGTTCGACATCGCCAAGGCCGGGAATGTGGCTCGTCTCGGTTACATGGATTACGCCAGCGTCAATGAGGTCTTTTCGATGCGCCGGCCACGCTGGGGCAAGGAGTAGGCTCCAGGCTGGCCGTTCAGCGGGCCTTGACGGGGTTCATTTTCCGTCGGGCTGTCGTGACGGCTCTGATATAGCCGGGATCTCCGATCCGAATGCTTCCGTCGGGAAGGCCGAGTATGCGGTCAAGAGCGATCTCGTAGAGCTTGACGCGTTTCCCCAGGACTTCGATCGCGACCTCCCGCGCCCGTGGTGAAGATCCAGGATGAACGCGGACAGCGCGTGATCAGAACCGGGCCTTACAGCTACGTCCGCCATCCCATGTATGCCGGCGCCATCCTCTTCTTCGCCGGCACGGCACTCCTGCTTGGCTCCTGGTGGGGGCTGGCATTGGTGCTCGTGTTCGTCGTGCTCCTGGCCATCCGTACTTTCATAGAAGAGAAAACGCTCCGCATCGGCCTGCGCGGCTATAATGACTATGCTGCCCAAGTCCGCGACCGCCTGATACCGATGGTCTGGTAGCGGTCAGGCGGAAATGCCTGCCGCCCTCGCGCGTGCAAGCAGCCTTTCAGCCAGCCGCAGATGCGGGCGGTCGTACATCTTGCCGTCGATTCCGACGACGCCGGGATTTCCGGCCGCCTCGAACGCCGCGACGATTGCCGCCGATTGTTTGACCGCCTCGGCCGAGGGCGTGAAGGCGGCATTGATGACCGGCACCTGGTCGGGATGGATCGCCATCTTGCCGGTGAAGCCGTCTCGCTCGGCCTCCGCGCATTCAGCGGCGAATGCCGCCATGTCGCGAAAATTCGGGAACACGGTGTCGATCGCGGCGACCTCGGCGGCTCCGGCCGCCAGGATAGTCGTCAGGCGGGCGTGGCGGAACACATCGGTGTAACGGCCCTGCTCGTCGCGGGTGGAGCGTGCGCCGATCGCCGCCGACAGGTCTTCCGCGCCCCAGGTCAAACCGGCGAGTCGCGCACTTGCACCGGCATAGGTCGCCGCGGCGAGTATTCCCGCCGGGGTTTCGGTGATGATCGGCAGGATCCTGACCGACCCGTCGAGCAGGCCGTTCTCCGCCTCCCGAACCCTGAGCTTTGCCGAGAGGTGCTGCACATCCTGGCCGCTATTGGATTTGGGCAGCATGATGCCGTCCGGCTTTGCCGCAACGAGCGCGGCAAGATCGTCGTCCGTCAATCCGGTCGAGAGGTCGTTGACCCTGACATAGATGGCCGAGGTGGTTTGTCCCCTGCGTTCGACAATAAAGCGTGCGGCGACCGCGCGCGCCGCCGCCTTGTTCTGTGGCGCCACGGAATCCTCGAGATCGACGATCACCACGTCGGCGCCGGCGCCGAACCCCTTTTCCAGCTTGCGCTCTGAATCGCCGGGAACGAACAGCAGCGAACGCATCAGGCGGCCTTCTTCAGCATCATCGCTTGCCTGATGCATTTGGCGACGAGGTCGCCATGCTGATTGTAGGCGCGGTGCTCGAATTCGACGATGCCGCGGTCGGGCTTAGACTTGGACTCGCGTACCGAGACGACGGAGGTTTCGACACGGATGGTGTCGCCGTGGAAGACCGGATGCGGAAACACGGTTTCCTTCATGCCGAGATTGGCGACCGTCGTGCCGACCGTGATGTCATTGACCGAAATGCCGATCATCAGGCCGAGCGTGAACAGCGAGTTGACCAGCGGCTTGCCCCATTCGCTCTTGGCGGCGAAGTCGAAGTCGATATGCAGCGGCTGCGGGTTCAATGTCATCACCGAAAACAACATGTTGTCGCTCTCGGTGACGGTCTTGCGCAGCGTGTGCTGGAAGACGTGGCCGACGACGAATTCCTCGAGATATAGCCCGGCCATTTGCTGTTTCCTCCGCTGTCTGACGGTTGATAGGCGCTGCATTTAGCAGTCGCAAGCCAGTTAATGAACATGGTGAACCGTTCGTAAACCATTTCTGCCTACCGTCTTCACCGGGGCCGGAAATCTTCTGGCAAGGGGCATAAGCAGGCGGGCATGGTTGTTGTTTCGCATTTCCTGAAGTGGATCTATACGGCCAGGGTGTCCGAGCGTGCCGCCGCGGCCGCCGCGCTGGCCCGGGCCTATGTCAATTCCGAATTGCCGTTCGAGGATCGCTGCGCCGCGGAAGCCGCGCTGACTCTGCTGCTCGACGATGCGTCATCGAAAGTGCGGCTGGCAATGGCCGAAGCGCTCTCCATGAGCCATCACGCGCCGCTGCAGATCATCAGCGCGCTGGCTTCCGACCAGCCTGAAGTCGCTGGTGTCGTGCTGGCGCGCTCACCGCTGCTCACCGACGCCGATCTGATCAACCGCGTGGCGGCGAGTCAGAAGGCAACGCAGAAGCTGATCGCCGACCGTCCGCTCGTCTCGATGGCGCTGTCGGCGGCCATCGCCGAGATCGGCGAGGCGGAAGCCTGCGCGGTGCTGCTGGCCAACAGTGGCGCCGACATCGCTTCCCTCAGTTTCCGCCGCATGGCGGAACGCCACGGGCACCTGCCTCAGGTACGCGAGGCACTAATATCGGATGCACGCCTGCCTGCCGACTGCCGGCATATGCTGTTGGTCAAGCTTGGCGAAACACTGAAGACATCGCCACTGGTCATGGCATTGATGGGCGCCGCGCGTGCCGACCGCGTCATGCGGGACGCTTGCGTCAAAGCCTCGGTGACGCTGATCGAGGGCACACGCCAGGAAGAACACGCGGCGCTGATCGAGCATCTCAGGCTGCGCGGCGATCTCACCGCAAGCTTCCTTATCCGCACCATCGCGCATGGCAAGGTCGATTTCTTCGGCTCGACGCTGGTGGCGCTCGGCCAGCAGTCTGAACAGCGCGTGAGGGCGCTGCTGGCGGGCGGGCACGATGTCGCCTTGCAGGCCCTGTTTCGCAGCGCCGGCCTTGCCGCCGCCACGCATGCGATCATCCTGCGCGCGCTGAAAATCTGGCGGGAAGTCGCCAATGGCAAGCGCGTCGCCGGCGTGCAGGAAGTCAGCTGGCTGATGCTCAAGGAACTGGGCGGGCAATCCGCGGAAGGCGATCTCGCCGCTTTGGTCAAGTCGATCCATCTTGATGCTCTGCGCGAGAATGCACGCGGCCATGCGCTGGCGATCGCCGCCGCCTAGCCTTTATCCCTGGCGAAGAAATCCGGGAAATCCTCCATCGCCGCAGCGATAATGCGCAGTGATGCCGCGATCTGCAGCGCGTCCCCGTTGGCGTTCCGCTGGGCTATGCCCGCCGCATATTGCCGGGCAACGGCGACAGTCGCTGTCCGCGGGTCACCGGGCGCGCGGAAAAGCAGTTCGCGCGCCAGCCCCCTCAGGAAGTTGGCGACCGAAAGTGCGGTTTCGGACGGGATGGCGTGGTTCTGGCTTGCGCTGCGCAACCGCAGGATCTCCAGACCGACCGTGACTGCGGCAACGCCACCACCCAGAACCGCTTCGCCCTTCCTGCCGGAATTCTGCACCAGCGGCATCAACTGGTTGATCCGGTCATAGGCGAGGCTCTCGAAGGCCGATCGCCTCGGCACGCGCTCGTGCAGGCAAAGTCGAGCCAGATCCTCGCGCATGGCCCGCACGATGCGGCTGGCCGCGAGCCACGGATCGGCGGGGAGCACGACGACGAAGACCCCGATCGCCAACAGAATACCGACCAGGATCGATGCCGAGCCGGCAAGGAAGGGGCCAGGAGCATAGGTCATCGCCTGATGCGGACTGAGGAAGGCGAGAAAATTGATGGCGAAGGCAGTCGCCACGCCGACATAGCGCGGATTGGCCATGGCGAGCGCCGCCGGCACCAATATGGGAACGACAAAAAGCGTGAACCAGCCAAAACCAGGCAGGGCGGGAAGCGCGATCTGGCCGACGAGAAAGGCAAAGGGCAAAGCGAGCAGGGTGCCCTTGAAGAAGCCCCAGGATACCTGCACGGGGTCGGGGCGAGCGGCAAACAGGCTCGATACGACGGCAACCAGGATGACGGTGCCTGCCGCTTCCGACCATTTCGTCGTCAGCCAGAATGCGGCGACCAGCAATGTGGCAAGGGCCGCGCGGACGGCGTTACGTGCCGCTCCAGGATAGTCGCGATGCACCACGAGGGCGGGTTGCCGCCTGGCGCGACCTTGGCGGCGCGTGGCTGGCGAGCGCAGGGCATCCAGACCGCGCAGCACCTGTTTCAGCGCCTCGGCGAAATCGGCGGCGATGGTGAGGCGGGTGATGGTGCCGACCCTGTCATCACCCTGGTCGACCGAGGCATCGGGCATTCGCCTGGCTTTGGCCGAGATCGCGTCGAGCCGTGCCACCCAGGGCGCGGTATCATCCAACGCGCCGGGTTTGGCCGCCAGTTCACTGACAAGCACTTGCAACTCCGAGCGTACCGGAATGAGCGCGGCGTTCTTCGGAGCGGCGTGCGAATACAGCACACGTGCCGCCGAGAGAGCCGAGAGCAGCTGTCCGATGGTGAGCCGGACCGGATGGGCGCGGGGCGCGAAGCTCGCTGCCTCGAGCCTGGCATAGGCGCGCATCTCGCCAAGCGTCTGGGTGTCGGCGACAAGCTTGCGGTGCAGTCCGATGAGCGTTGCCCGATCGCCGCCGGAGAACGCACCGCCGGCATAGATGGCGAGGTCGAGAATGCAGCGTTTCAGCCGCGAGATGATGGCGTCGCTGGCCAGTTTCGGCAGAATCAGCCGGCTGGTCAGGCCGGCGCAGACGATACCGAGTACGATCTCGGCACAGCGCGCGACTGCAAGGTCGACGACAAGGTGCGGTTGCCCGAAGGCGGGCAGGCCGATGATCATGGCCGTGTAGCCGGCCAGGGCCGCGCCATAGGCTTCCGGGTTGCGCAGCAGCGAGGAGACGAAGGTGCAGATGCCGATCCAGACGGCCAGCACCGTAACCAGCACCCAGGGGCCGGTACCAAAGATCGTGGTGATGCCGATCGCGGCGACGCCACCGGCGAGCGTGCCGAGCAGGCGGTAAAAACCCTTCGCCAGCACCATGCCGGCAACAGGCTGGGCGACAATGAATACCGTCATCATCGCCCATTGCGGGTGATCGAGCTGTAGCGCATAGGCGGCGAGAAGCGCGATAAGCCCAGCCGAAACGGTGCGCAGGGCGAAAATCCAGTCCGAGTGCGTCGGCTGTGTCAGTCCGGCCAAGCTTGTCTCGAAATAGGCCTTCAGCCGTGCCCGGGTCACATGATCGTCTCCGCAACTGGAGCCGGTGTTATGGACCGGGTGGCGCTTAGATATCCAGCACTTCCGTCTCCGCGAATTCGGCGCGCTCCTGAATGAAGCGGAAGCGGGCTTCCGGCTTGGTGCCCATCAGCGCGTCGACCGCTTCCTTGGTCGCGGCTTCGGCGTCGATCACGTCGACCCTGAGCAGCGTGCGCTTCCTCGGGTCCATGGTGGTCTCCTTGAGCTGCGAGGCCATCATTTCGCCCAGGCCCTTGAAGCGGCCAAGCTCGACCTTGCCGCGCCCGGTGAATTCGGTGCGCAGGAGCTCGTCCTTGTGCGCGTCGTCGCGGGCATAGGCAACCTTGCCGCCTTGCCTGATCGAGTAGAGCGGTGGCACCGCCAGATACAGATGGCCGCCACGCACCAGCGCCGGCATTTCCTGGTAGAAGAAGGTGATCAGCAGCGAGGCGATGTGGGCGCCGTCGACGTCGGCGTCGGTCATGATGATGACGCGGTCGTAGCGCAAATCCTCGTCGCGGTACTTTGAGCGTGTGCCGCAGCCGAGCGCCTGGATCAGGTCCGATATCTGCTGATTGGCGGCGAGCTTGTCGTTGCCGGCGCTGGCGACGTTGAGGATTTTTCCGCGCAATGGCAGTACTGCCTGGCTGGCACGGTCGCGCGCCTGTTTGGCCGAGCCGCCGGCCGAGTCACCTTCCACGATGAACAGTTCGGCACCGGCCGCAGCGTTCTGCGTGCAGTCGGCGAGCTTGCCGGGCAGGCGCAGCTTGCGCACCGCGCTCTTGCGCGACACTTCCTTTTCCTGGCGCCGGCGCACCCGCTCGTCGGCGCGCGCGATCACCCATTCCAAGAGCTTGGAGGCTTCCTGCGGATTGTCGGCCAGCCAATGGTCGAATGGATCACGGATCGCGGTCTCGACAATGCGGATCGCTTCGATCGTCGCCAACCTGTCCTTGGTCTGGCCGACGAATTCAGGCTCGCGGATGAACACCGACAGCATGCCCGCCGCCGAGATCATGACGTCTTCGGAGGTGACGATCGAGGCGCGCTTGTTGCCGACCAGATCGGCATGGGCGCGCAGGCCCCGGGTCAGCACGTTGCGGAAGCCGGCCTCGTGGGTGCCGCCTTCGCCGGTCGGGATGGTGTTGCAGTAGGAATTGATGAAGCCGTCGCCGCCGAACCACGTCACCGCCCATTCGAGCGAGCCATGGCCGCCTTGCTTTTCGCTTTTTCCTGCGAAGATTTCGCGGGTGACCTGAAAGTCGTCGCCGAGCGATGCCTTGAGATAGTCCTTCAGGCCGCCAGGGAAATGGAACTCCGCCTTGGCCGGCGTCTGGTCCTTTTCCTTGATCAGTGAGGGGTCGCAGGTCCAGCGGATTTCCACGCCGCCAAACAGATAGGCTTTCGAGCGCGTCATGCGGTAGAGCCGCGCCGGTTCGAAGGCCGCGCCCTTGCCGAAGATCTGCTCGTCGGGATGGAAGCGGATTTTCGTTCCGCGCCGGTTGTGGATCTCGCCAAGCTGCTCCAGGCCGCTTACCGGAATGCCACGCGAAAAGCGCTGGCGGTAGAGCTGGCGGCCACGCGCGACCTCGACCTCGAGATGATCCGACAGCGCGTTGACCACGGAAACGCCGACACCATGCAGACCGCCGGAGGTTTCATAGACCTTGGAGTCGAATTTGCCGCCCGAATGCAGCGTCGTCATGATGACTTCGAGCGCCGGCTTCTTGAATTTCGGATGTGGATCGACCGGGATGCCGCGGCCATTGTCGGTAACGGTCAGAAACCCGTCGGCCGAAAGCTCGACATCGATGAAGGTGGCATGGCCGGCAACCGCCTCGTCCATCGAATTGTCGATGACCTCGGCGAACAGATGGTGCATCGCCTTGTCGTCGGTGCCGCCAATATACATGCCTGGCCGGCGACGCACCGGCTCCAAGCCCTCGAGCACCTCGATATCGGCGGCGCTGTAGCCCTCGCTGCCGTCCTTGGTCGCTGCGGGGCGCTTGGCCGCCGCCTGCACAAGGGGATCCGCCGGCCGCGCCGGTGTGCGAACCGGCTGCGGCTGCTTGTCCATATTGCCGAAGAGATCGTTATTGTCGTCCATGCCTGCCATAGGGTCCGGTGCTGCGAATCACTCGCCGATACTGCCACGCTTTTCAGCGCCAAGCGACGGAGGTTCCTGTTACGTTCGGGGATTTGACCCCTCTTACCTTAAAACCATTCGATAACCAAGCGGGCGGAAATAGGTCCGATGCCGCTGGCCGGGATTCCTGTTTCTTTAACAAAGCGGCCTAGCGTGAGCCCAACAAACAAGAAAACGACGGGCATCAGGGGTTTCGGCGTGAGGGGCAAGGCCATAACGATGATCGGCATCGCCGCCGTTTTCGGCGCGATTTCGATCTTTGCCGCGGATTTCTGGGTCAAAAGCCAGGCCAAGGCCGACGCCGAGGAGAAGACGGCGTCGATCGCTGCCCCAGCTCCGCCGAGGATCGAGTTCAAGACCATCGTGGTGGCAAACGCACCGTTGCGCTACGGCATGGAACTCGACCGTGCAAAGCTGATCGAAATCCCGTGGCCGCAGGATTCCCTGCCGCAGGGCGCCTTTCCCACCATCGATGGGTTGCTTGGCGAAGGCAGCCGCGTCGTGCTGTCGCCGATCGAGGTCAACGAACCGGTGCTGCTGACCAAGCTGTCGGGGCCAAACGGTCGCGCGACGCTCTCCAACATGCTGACGCCCGGAATGCGCGCGGTCACCATCCGCACCGACGAGATCGCCGGTGTTGGCGGCTTCGTCACGCCTGGCGACCGCGTCGATGTCGTGCTGACGCGCGATGCCGGCGAAATCCAGGAAGTCGCCAAGAATGCGCAAGGGGCGGCCGGTTCGACCATCACTTCCGAGATCGTGGTTGCGGACGCCAAGGTGCTGAGCGTCGGGCAGGGCGCCGACGAGCGCCAGACCACGCCGCAGGTGGCCAACTCCGTGACCATCGAGGTGACGACCGAGGGCGCGCAGAAAGTGGCGCTTGCCCGCACCGTCGGCACGCTGTCGCTGTCGCTGCGCTCAGCCAGCGAAGGCGGCGACGGCAAGAATGGCGTCACCACCATCTCTTCCTTCGGCGGATCGGTGGCGGCCAAGGCTCAGGCCGCGGCCGGCTCCTTGTTCGATGCGATGACCAAGGAGCCAGAGAAGCCGAAATTCAAGACGGTCATCGTGACGCGCGGCACGAAGGCCGAGGAATATCAGGTTCCTGCGCGGGATCAGAAGTAAAGGCCGGTGGGGACCGGGCGGGACGGGGCAATGTTGATGCGTACCCTATATCGAATGGCGGGCCGGTTGCGTTTCGCGCGCACCCTGGCGATGGCGATGGCGGTGGCCCTGGCCGCGGGCGGGATGCTTGCCTTGCCCAGCGCGGCCAGGGCGGACAATGACGTCGTCCATGTCTCGGCGACCAGGAATGCGTCGATCAAGGTCGCCAAGGGGAAGCCCAAGACGATCGTGACGAGCGCTGCTTTCTACCAGATTGTCATCGGCGATCCGGAGATCGCCAACGTCAATCCGCTGACCGACAAATCCTTTTATGTGCTGGGCAACAATCTCGGCACCACCGGCATCGCTTTGTTCGACGAGAACAAGCAGCTTGTCGGCACCGTCGACATCGAGGTGACGCTCGACACGGATCAACTGGCCAGCACCATCCGCGCCAGCGTGCCGGACGCCAAGATCAAGGTCGGTTCGGCCAATGGCCGTGTCGTGCTGTCGGGTGAGGCGGATGACGCTGTCGCCGCGGATAAGGCAAGCAAGATCGCCAGCCGCTTTTCCGGCAATGAAGAGGTGATCAACTCCGTCAACATCTCGTCCTCGCAGCAGGTCCAGCTCAACGTCCGTTTTGTCGAGATCAATCGCCAGGCAAGCCAGGATCTCGGCGCCAAATACAGCGCCAATTTCGCCTACGGTATCGGTGGGCGCGACGTCACCATCGATCCGGGAACCGTGCCGGCGGCCGGCACCGGCGAGATCATCGGCCGGCTGTTGTCGAACGGCGTGTCGATCGATGTCGCCATCAAGGCGCTGGAAGAGCGCGGCCTCGCCCGCCGGCTGGCCGAGCCGAACCTGATTGCCCGTTCCGGCGAGACGGCGAGCTTCCTCGCCGGCGGCGAATTTCCGATCCCGGTTTCCGAGGACAACGGCAAGATTTCCGTCAGCTACAAGAAGTACGGCGTCAGCCTCGATTTCACGCCGACAGTGCTCAAGGACGGGCTGGTCAGCCTCGACATCGCGCCGGAAGTGTCCTCGATTGATGCGTCGGCCTCCTATAACATCGGCACCATCTCCGTGCCCGGTTTCATCGTCCGCCGTGCCAAGACCTCGGTCGACCTGAAGAATGGCCAGAGCTTCATGATCGCGGGGCTGCTGCAGTCGCAAAACGACATCACCACATCGCGCATTCCCGGCCTCGGCAAGATGCCCGTGCTTGGACCGCTGTTCTCGTCGAAGTCCTATCAGCGCCGCGAAACCGATCTGGTCATCATCGTCACGCCCTATCTGGTCAAGCCGGTCGATCCATCGAAGAAGATGGCCGAACCGACCGACGGCACGCAGCCGGCCAGCAACGTCGACTATTTCCTCAACAATACCGAGGAAGTGAAGGCATCGGACACCGGTCGCGCGCTGGCGCTGGCTGATGGCAGTGCCGCACGAGCCACCCCCGCCACCACGGTCGGGCATTTCCTCGACCTGCCGAAGGACTGAAGTGCCATGCGTCTGATCCTGAGATCGAGCATTGCCTTGCTTTTGGCCGGCTTCGCCGCCGGCTGCACCAGCGACGACTATGTGCGCAGTGAAGGGCTGACGACCGGCGCCGGTAACGCCCAGGCCGCCAATACCGTCATGCAGATGGTCGATCCGTGGAAGTACGGTGTCCAGAACACCAGGCTTCTCGTGCCTGCCAAGCGTGGCGATGCCGGACCCGTCACACCCGATCAGGCCACCGCTTCGAAGGCATCGCAGACGACCACGGGCAACTGACCCCAAAGGGCGATCGAGCCCACAGGCTGATAAAATGGCAAACGGCATCAAGACCCGGAAAATCCTGCTGGTATCGACGGACAGGACCTTCGTGCAGGACACGCGGACCGCATTCGCCGCATCGGAAATCATCCAGCTCTCGGCGGTGGAGAAGAGTGTCACCGAGTTGCGTGGCGAGATCCAGGAGGCCGATTTCGGCGCCATCATCGTCGATATGGACGCGGCGAGGCTAGAGGAGGTCGAGTCGCTGCAGCGCATCATGCGCCGGCAGGAGGGCAAGACACCGGTTGTCGTCGTCACCCAGGAGTTCAACGCAGCCGCTGTGCGTATCCTGGTGCAGCTCAAGGTCGCCGATTTCCTGGTCAAGCCAATCACGACGGCCGACCTGGTGCGCTCGGTCGTGCGGGCGTTGCAGGGGCCGGGGCGGGAGGAAAACACCGAGTCGCAGATCTACACCTTCATGCCTGCCGCCGGCGGCGTCGGTACAACGACGCTGGCGCTGCAGACCGCCTTCCAGCTGCATCATTCGGTGACGCGTGGCGCCTCGACCTGCGTGGTCGATCTCAATTTCCAGCAGGGCGCCTGTGCCGAATATCTCGACCTCGAGCCACGTTTCGACATTACCGAGATCGAGAATCAGCCCGAACGCCTCGACCGGCAATTGCTCGACGTGATGCTGTCCAAGCACGCCAGCGGGCTGTGCGTGCTGGCCGCGCCGACCCACCCGGCGGAGATGCGCTCGTTCAAGACCGATGTCGTGGTACGCATGCTGGACCTCGTCTCGGCCTATTTCGACAATGTCGTCATCGACATGCCACGCACCTGGTTTCCCTGGACGGAGACCGTGCTGCTCGGCTCCAACAAGCTCTATATCGTCGCCGAGATGACGGTGCCGTGCCTGCGCCACACGCAAAGGCTGATCCAGGCCGTCTATGAGACCGCCGGCAAGGAAGTGAAGCCGAACGTCATCGTCAACCGTTTCGAGCAGAAGATGTTCGACAACGGCATCAAGCAGGCCGATGTCCAGGAGATCCTTGGCGAGCATTTCGTCGGCGGCATCGCCAACAACTACCGGCTGGTGCGCGAGGCGGTCGACCGCGGCGTGCCGCTGCACGAAATCGACCCCAATGCCAATGTCGTCAACGACCTGAAGAGGATCATTCTTCCGGAGGAGGCAGCCGCGACTGGAGCCAAGTCGAAGTCGCTGTTTGGTCTCGGCAAGGGCTTCTTGAAGAGGAAGGCAGGATGAGCAGCCGTTTTTCAACCCTGCAGAACCGTGACGCGCGTCCGCAGCGTCCGGCAGAAGCAGCCCCGGTCGCGCATCATGCGGTCGTCATCCCGACCAGCCGAAAGGCCTTGCCGGCAAAGCCGGACGTCGCACCGGCAAAGAACGCCAACAAGGTGCTCGATGCGCGCGTTCGCATTCACCGCATGCTGCTCGAGGAGATCAACCTCGTGGCGCTGGAGCGTTTGCCCAAGGAGGAGATGCGCCGGCAGGTGCATGATTTCGTTTCTGAAAAAACCCGCCAGGAGCGGATGGCGATCAACACCGTCGAACTCGAGGCGCTGGTCGACGATATCGTCGACGAGATGGTCGGCCTCGGTCCGCTCGAGCCTCTGCTCAAGGATCCGGACATCAACGACATCCTGATCAACGGCCACCAGAACTGCTTCATCGAAAAGAAGGGCAAGCTGCAGCAGGTCCATATCCCGTTCAAGGATGAGGCGCATCTGCTTAGAATCATTAACAAGATCGTCGCTGCGGTCGGCCGCCGTGTCGATGAATCGCAGCCGATGGTCGACGCGCGCATGCTCGACGGCTCGCGCTTCAACGCGGCCATCCGCCCGGTTGGAGTCGACGGGCCGCTGGTGTCGATCCGCAAATTCTCCAAGAACAAGCTCGGCCTTCACAAGCTGGTCGAATTCGGCGCCATCACGCAGAACATGGCTGAGGTGCTGGCGGCGGCGGTTCACGCCCGCAAGACGACGATCATTTCCGGCGGCACCGGTACCGGCAAGACGACGATGCTGAACGCGCTGTCGGCCTTCATCCCCGAGGACGAGCGGTTGATCACCATCGAGGACGCGGCCGAACTTCAGCTGCAGCAGCCGCATGTCGCGCGCATGGAGACGCGCCCCGCCAATATCGAGGGCCATGGCGAACTGAAGCAGCGCGATCTCGTCAAGAACGCGCTGCGCATGCGCCCAGACCGGGTCATCCTCGGCGAGTGCCGCGGCGAGGAAGCCTTCGACATGCTGCAGGCGATGAACACCGGCCATGAGGGGTCGATGGCGACCATCCACGCCAACACGCCGCGCGATGCCATTTCGCGCCTCGAACAGATGCTTGGCATGACCGGCATGCCGATGACGGTGCAGTCGATCCGCAGCCAGATCGCCAGCGCCATCGATATCATCGTCCAGCTGACCCGGCTTTCCGACGGCAAGCGCAAGGTGACAAGCGTCGCCGAGGTGACCGGCATGGAAGGCGACGTCATCCAGATGCAGGAGATTTTCCGCTTCGTGCGCACCGGCATGGATGCCGATGGCGGGATTCTCGGCTATTTCGAGGCGACCGGCATCCGGCCGCGCTTCCTCGAGGATCTGCGCGCCATGGGCATCGAATTTCCCGGACGCTATTTCGAACCCGGCCGGCCGCAGGAGTAACCAGGTGTTCGACGGGCTGAGCGCGATCTATGTCGTCTATGCCGGGGCAGCACTCACCGGCATCATGATCGCCGAGGCCTGTTATCTCCTCTATGCCGGCCGCAGCGACAAGCGCACCGCCATCAACCGGCGCATGAAGCTGCAGGAAAACAAGATCAGCCAGGAGCAGGTGCTGATCCAGCTGCGCAAGGAACGCGGCCTTGATGCGGGCACCTCGCTGTTCTCGCCGGACCGGTTCCGTGCCCTGCGCACGCAGTCGGGCATGATCATGCCGCTGTCGAGATTCCTGATGATCACCTCGGGTGTGGCGCTGGCCATGGCCCTGGTCGCGATCTGGTATGGCTTGCCGCTTTTGATGGGGCTTGTCCTGTTCGTCGTGCTGCTGCCGCTGTTGCCGGTGGTGGTGATGCGCTTCAAGCGCAAGCGCCGGCTCAAGCGCTTCGGCATGCAGCTGCCCGAGGCGCTGGAGTTGATCACGCGCGGCCTCAAGGCCGGTCATCCCGTGCCGGTGGCCATCGCCATGGTGTCGCGCGAAATGCCCGATCCGATCGGTACCGAATTCGGCGTCATCGCCGATGAGGTGACCTATGGTTCCGATCTGGTCTCGGCGTTGAATTCGCTGTTCGACAGGGTCGGCCATGAGGATCTGCCGCTGTTCATCACCGCCGTCTCGATCCAGTCCAGTTCGGGCGGCAATCTGCGCGAGATTCTCGACGGCCTGGCGCTGACGATCCGCGAACGCGGCAAGCTGCGTCGCAAGGTGCGCGCCATCTCGACCGAGGGCCGCATGTCGGCCTATATCCTGACGGCGATACCGGCGCTTTTGTTTGCCGCCATCATGGCGCTGATGCCGGGCTTCTACCGCGATGTCTGGGACGAGCCGAAAACCTGGTACCTGATCGGCGGCTCGGTGACCTGGCTGATGCTGGGCAATCTGATGATGTTCAAGATGTCGAATTTCAGGTTCTGACATGCAGGGCTTCATCGAGTTCCTCGCCTCGCTTGCTCCGACTTCGTTGATGCCGGTGGCCGTCCTGTTGCTGGCCCTGGGCACAGGCGCGGTCGCCTGGCCGATGGTGGCGGCGAAGGGCGATCGCAACGAAGTGAAGCGCCGGCTCAAGGTCGACCATGGTCCCGCGGCCGCGAAACCCGAGCCGCTGCAGAAGAAGAATGCCGACGTCGTGCGCGAGAAGGCGGTGAGGCGGGCGCAGGAATTCTACGCCAAGAGCGATCCCGAAAATGTCGCCCGGTTGCGTATGAAGCTGATCCAGGCCGGCTATACGGAGCCGCGCGCCGTCGGCACGTTCTTCATCATACGCTTCTCGGTGCTGGTCGGCGCCGCGATCGGCGCGTTTGTCCTGAACCAATGGCTGGCCAATGCCGACGCGACGATGGCCAGCCGTTGGGCGTTCGTCATCCTGTCGGGCGTGGCCGGCTATTTCCTGCCTGGCCTGGTGCTGACCCAGAAGGTGCGGGAGAAGATGCGCGAATACCGCAACGGCTTTCCCGACTTCATGGACCTGATGATCGTCTGCTCGGATGCCGGCATGAGCATGGAGGCCGGCATCGAGCGCGTCTCGAAGGAACTGGCCAAGACCTATCCCGCGCTCAGCCAGAACCTGCAGCTGGTGTCGCTGGAACTGAGGGCCGGGCGCAGCCTCGACGATGCGCTGAAGGCACTCGCCGACCGCCTCAGCCTCGACGAGGTCCGTTCCTTCGCCACGCTGCTGCAGCAGTCGAAGGAGCTCGGCACCAGCCTGTCGGGCGCACTGCGCGTCTTCTCCGACGAAATGCGCCACAAGCGCATGTCGCTGGCCGAGGAAAAAGCGCACGCTCTGCCGGCCAAGATGTCGATACCGGTGACGGTGTGCATCCTGCCGGTGGTGCTGATGATCGCGGTCATCCCCATCATCGTCAAAATGACGGGTAGCCACTAGCCAATATTGATGCTCTGGATCCGGGGCCGACAACCATCATCCGGTCCGAACGCGGCCCTGCGACGTGAGAATCCCATGCGAATATTGTTGTGTGCCGTCTCCCTCGCTCTCGCCGCCGCCAGCCTGTGGCCGGCGCAGGCCGCGGCCGACGATTGCGGCGATGCCGCCGCGCTGTTGCGGCAGGCTTATCCCAAGGTCCAGAAAAGCGCCGACGGCCGTTCGTTCACGCTCGAGCCGCATACCAGCATCCCCCTCGCGGACCCGCAGGATGGTATGCCGGGCCTGGTCTGCAAGGTCTGGCCTGCCCATGACGATCTGCTTCTGGTCGCGGTGCCGCTGATCGACAGCGTCCAATCCTCCGACGGCCAGCATGTTGGCGATATCGAGCTTCTGGTCGTCGACAGGAGGACCCTGCAGGTACGCCAGCGCCTGCTCCAGCCCAGGCTGATGAACGACGATGCCATCGCCATCCGCGGCATCGAATTCGACACCGGCCGCTATGGGCTGGCGCCCGGTGTCACCGCCTTCGGCCTGCGCATCGACATGGCCAACCATTCGCAGCCCAATCCCTTTGGCGAAACCGACCTGCGGCTCTATGCCATCGCCAACAATGCGCTGCGCTTGGTGCTCGACGGGCTCGTCGTGGCCGGCAATGGCGGCGAAGGCGACACCAATTGCGCGGGATCCTTTCATTCGAGCCAGGTCAGCCTGGCGATGAGCCCGAAGATCCATCGCGGCTACCACGACATCATCGCGGTCGAGCGGCAGGATACCGACGAGCCGTTCCCCGACAAGGATGGCGAGTGCCAGTCGCATCCCGGCAAGTCGGTGAGCCGGACGCACCGGCTGCGCTATGACGGCAGCCGCTATCCGGTTCCGGCGGCGCTCAAGGCAATGGACCCGCCATAACAACGCGGTTCGCACCCGTTCGAGGCGTTGCGGCCCCGTGGTTAATGGCCGGTATTGCGGAAACCAAATCTTAGGGGCATTTCGGCACCGAAGCTTAATCGCTGTGCTGTAGTGTCTTTCCCTGAAGAACGACCCGACAAATCGGGCGACGGGGCAGGGCATGCGTCAGACGAAATTTGCGGCGGTGGCCACGATGGCGGCCGCCTTGATGATCACCGGGTGCACGACGAACAACAACGTCGACACGACCAAGACCACCGCGATCCAGCCGGCTGCCAGGGATGTCGATACGTCCGATCTGGCGCAAGGCAAGGCGCAGTTTCGCGATGCGAATTACGGCCTCGCCGAACAGCATTTCAGCAAGGCCGTCGAGCTGAAGGCCGACAACGCGGAGGCCTGGATGGGGCTCGCCGCCTCCTATGACGAACTCGGTCGCTTCGACTTTGCCGACCGCGCCTACGGACAGCTCCTGAAGGTCGCCGGCCGCAAGCCGCAGATCGTCAACAATATGGGCTATTCGCAACTGCTGCGCGGCAACAAGAAGAAGGCCAGGGCGCTGCTGCTGGAGGCAAAGGCCGGCATGGCCGACCCCACGGTCGTCAACGCCAATCTCGCTCTGCTCAACAAGGGCTGATGGCCGTCCTCGCGCCGGCCAAGGGTACGGTTTCGGGACAGGTGGTATCGACGCTTTGTAAACCCTAACCGTAGCTTCGGTCGAAAGATCGGCTGAAAACCATGATCGAGGGCTGCAGCTGACCTAGAATGCGGCGTAACCGCCGACGCTCGAGAGGCCCCCGCCCGATATGCTGGATTTCAGTTCGCTCCTGCTCGCGGCCGCGCTGTCGGGCACCTGTCTGGCCGTCACCATGTTTGCAATCTGGTTCACCGCGCCGCGGGCTCGTTTCGTGCCGACGGTGGCGTGCGGCATTCTCGTGCTCGTCGCGCATGTGATCCTGTTCTGGCGATACACCAAGGAGCCGGATCCGCTGCTTTGCCAGATCGCGCTGGCGCTGCTCAGCCTGGGCTTCCTGATCCTCTGCATTTCGGCCATGCAGTATCTTGGCGTGGCGAACCACAGGCGTGCGGTCGTGCCGACACTTGGCGCCATGGCAATCTGCGCGGCCTTGACCTTCCTCGGCCTTGACGGTGTCGGCTTCATCGTCACTTACGCGACGGTGACCGTGCTGCTGTCGACGATCGGGGCGATGTTCTGGGTCAATGGCAGTCATGATCGCCGCATCCTGCTGGTGGTCTCGTTCCTGAGCGGCACCTGTGCGGTGTCGTTTGCCCTTTGCGGCATGGTTCTGCTGGCCAAGGCGCAATGGACGCTCGGGGTTGCGCCGGACAATTGGGCCGAACGTCTGAATTCCGTCGTGGCGGTGGCCTGCATGACCGGCCTCGGCGCCTTGACGCTCTCGCTGCACCATCTGCAGGCACAGATCGAGCTGAAGGCCGAGACGATGACCGATCCATTGACTGGGCTGATGAACCGTCGTGGATTGACGTCGCTCCACGGCGAGCGGTCCTTCGGTCCCTTCGTAGCGATCGTCATGTTCGACCTCGATCACTTCAAGAGGACGAACGACATATACGGTCACCCCATAGGGGATCAGGTCCTGTGCCGCTTCGCTGCCGTCATTCGGAGATATGCCAGGAACGGCGTCGACGCCTTTCGCCTGGGCGGCGAGGAGTTTGCCGTCGTCATGTCGCGGATGACGGAAGAGCGGGCCTATGATCTCGCCAGCAAGATTGGCGTGGCCTTCGGCACCGAAATCGTCGCCACCCCGCTCGGTCCGTTGCGCAGCACGGTCAGCGGTGGCATCGGCTTTGGCGGCGCCGACGGCAGCAGCCTCGACGAAGTGCTGGCCGAGGCGGACGCCGCGCTCTACGCGGCCAAGCGCGCCGGCCGAAATTGCGTCATCAGCCGCAAGAGGATGGACAAGGCCGAACCGATCGAGCCGGCCTTGCGCTCAGCTTAGGCCGAGAGACTGCTATTCGGCTGCTCCCAGGTAATCCGACAGCGGCGGGCAGGAGCAGACCAGGTTGCGGTCGCCGGCGACATTGTCGATGCGCGATACTGGCGGCCAGTACTTTGCCGCTGTGTCGGCGTCGCCGGCGGGGTAGGCCGCTTCCATCCGCGAATAAGGATGGTTCCACTGGCCGGCCAGTGCCTCTGCCGCGGTGTGCGGGGCGTTGACCAGCGGGTTGTCGGTCAGCGGCCATTCGCCTTTCGCCACCTTGGCTGCCTCGCCGGCGATGGCGATCATCGCCTCGCAGAAGCGGTCGAGCTCGCGCTTGGGCTCGGACTCCGTCGGTTCGACCATCAGCGTGCCGGCAACCGGAAACGACATGGTCGGTGCGTGGAAGCCGTAGTCGATCAGGCGTTTGGCGATGTCATCGACGCTGATGCCGGCGCTCTCCTTGAGCACACGCGTGTCGAGGATGCATTCATGCGCGATACGATCGTGCCGGCCCTTGTAGAGCAGGGGGAAGTGCGGCGCGAGTCGTGTCGCCACGTAGTTGGCCGAGATGATGGCGGTCTCCGTTGCCTGCTTCAGGCCGGCGGCGCCCATCATGCGGATATACATCCAGGTGATCGGCAGGATGGAAGCGCTGCCGAAGGGTGCCGCCGACACGGCATGCGCCGAGCCTTCGGTGACATGGCCCGGCAGATAGGGCTTCAGATGCGCCTTGACGCCGATCGGCCCGATGCCGGGGCCACCGCCGCCATGCGGGATGCAGAAGGTCTTGTGCAGGTTCATATGGCAGACATCGGCGCCGATATCGGCCGGGCGGGCAAGGGCGACCAGCGCGTTGAGGTTGGCGCCGTCGAAATAGACCTGGCCGCCGTGCTCGTGAATGAGGGCGCTGAGGTGGCGGGCGCCTTCTTCGTAGACGCCGTGCGTCGAGGGGTAGGTGAACATCAGCGCCGCGAGATTCCTGGAATGCTCGTTAGCCTTGGCCCGCATATCGTCCATGTCGATATTGCCGTCCTCCAGGCAACGCACGACAACGACGCTCATGCCGGCCATCGCCGCACTTGCCGGGTTGGTGCCATGCGCGGAAGAGGGGATCAGGCAGATGGTGCGATGGCCTTCACCGCGCGAGCGATGATAGGCGCGGATGGCGAGCAGGCCGGCATATTCGCCCTGACTGCCGGCATTGGGCTGCAGGCTGACCGCATCGAAGCCGGTGATCTCGGACAGCCAGCCTTCCAGCTCGCCGATCATGGCGCGATAGCCGGCCGAATGGCTGGCCGGCGCGAAGGGATGCAGGTTAGCGATGCTTGGCCAGCTCACCGGCATCATTTCGGCCGCCGCGTTGAGCTTCATGGTGCAGGATCCCAGCGGGATCATGGAGCGGTCGAGCGCCAGGTCCTTGTCGGCCAGCCGACGCAGCAAGCGCATCATGTCGGTTTCCGACTTGTTCTCGTGAAAGACCGGCTGGGTGAGAAACTCTTTTCCACGCGGCTTACCGGGCACAGTGCTGCCGGCCGAAGGCCCGGGCTTGGCACCGAAAATGGCCGCGATCGCCTCGAGATCGGCATCGGTCGAGGTCTCGTCGAAGCTGATGCCGACATGGTCGGCGTCGATGACCCGCAGTAGCCGGCCGGCTTTTTCGGCGGCTTCGGCGATCTCTGCGGCCTTGCCCTTTACCTCCACCGTCACCGTGTCGAAACGGCTGGCGCCGAGCACGGGCACGCCTGCCGACTTGAGACCGCCTGCCAGACGGTTGGCCAGCGCGTGGATGCGTCCGGCAATCGCCTGCAGGCCGACGGGACCGTGCCAGATGGCATAGGCCGTCGCCATGTTGGCGAGGAGCGCCTGCGCGGTGCAGATGTTGGAGGTCGCCTTGTCGCGACGGATATGCTGCTCGCGCGTCTGCAGGGCGAGGCGGTAGCCGGGCCGGCCCTTGCTGTCGGTCGACTGGCCGACAAGGCGGCCGGGCATCAGCCGCGTCAGCCTGTCGGAGACGGCGCAATAGGCGGCGTGCGGGCCGCCAAAGCCCATCGGCACGCCAAAGCGCTGCATCGGCCCGACCGCAATGTCGGCGCCGAGTTTTGCCGGCGCATCGGTCAGCGTCAGGCCGAGCGGATCGGCGATGAAGACGACAATGGCACCGGTGGCGCGGGCCTTGTCGATCGCGGCCTTGTGGTCGCCATAGACGCCAAAGGTGTCGGGCCAGGAGACGAGCAAGGCGGCCGTGTTGTCGTCGATCGTCTCGCCGTCGATCTCGATGCCGAGCGGTTCGGCGCGGGTGCGTACCACATCCAGCGTCTGCGGATGCGGCGTGCCGGCAAGTGCCACCTTGGTGCGTTTGTCGCGGTGGTGGCGCAACGCTATGCCGACCGCCTCGGCGACGGCGGTTGCCTCATCGAGCAGCGAGGCCGACGCCACCGGCAGGCCGGTCAGTTCGGTGACCAGCGTCTGGAAGTTGAACAGCATTTCCAGACGGCCCTGGCTGATCTCGGCCTGATAGGGGGTATAGGCCGTATACCAGGCCGGATTCTCGAACAAATTGCGCTGGATGACCGGCGGCACGTGGACGCCGTGATAGCCGGCGCCGATGAAGCTCTTCAGCACGGTATTCCCTGCCATTGTCGCCGACAATTCGGCCAGTGCTTCGGCTTCGCTCGCCGGCGCCGGCAAGGCCAGCGGCAGGTCGAGGCGAATCGATTGCGGCACGGCCTGGCTGATCAGTGTCTCGACCGAGGGGACGCCGATAACCGCAAGCATGGCTCTGACGTCGCTGACATCGGGACCGATATGGCGGGCCGAGAAGGGGGTAAGTGCTGCGCTCATCGTTTTAAGTCCTGTTATCAGCCGATATGGGCTTTGTAGGCGGCCTCATCCATGAGGCCGGCGAGCTGGCTTTCGTCGGCAAGTTTCATCTTCCACAGCCAGCCGGCGCCGGTTGCCGCCGAGTTGACCAGCGAGGGGTCGGAAGACAGCGTGCCGTTGGCCTCGGTGATCTCGCCGTCGACCGGCGCGTAAACGTCAGAGGCCGCCTTGACGGATTCGACCACGACGGCGGTATCGCCCTTGGTCAGCTTCTTTCCCGTTTCCGGCAGTTCGACGAAGACGAGGTCGCCGAGCTGTTCCTGTGCGTAGTCGGTGATGCCGACCGTGGCGATGCCGCCTTCGACGCGGAGCCATTCGTGATCGGATGTGAAATAGGTCTTTGTCATGCGGTCTATCCTTTGCGGTAGCGATGAGAGGTGAAGGGCAAAGAGCTGATATCGACAGGGATTTTCGTGCCGCGCACGTCGGCGAAGACCCGCGTGCCGGGCTTTGCCAGCGATGCGGCGACATAGCCCATGGCGACCGGGTGGCCAGCCGAGGGGCCAAAGCCGCCCGATGTGACGTGGCCGGCGGGATTGCCGTCGGCGTCGAACAGGGCAGCACCGGCGCGCACCGGCTGGCGGCCTTCCGGCTTCAGGCCGACACGCTTTTGCGCCGGGCCACGTTCCACGGAGGCGCGTAGGGCGTCCGCACCGATGAAGGTGCCGGACGCGCGGATGTCCTTGGGGATCGCCCACATAAGCGCGGCGGCGGCCGGGTCGGTCTCCGGCGTGATGTCCTGGCCATGCAGGCAAAGCCCCGCTTCCAGCCGCAGGCTGTCGCGCGCGGCAAGGCCGATCCACAGCACGCGTTCATCCTCGAGCAGCTTCGCTACAAGGACGCGCGCATCGGCCTCGGGCAGGCCGATCTCGAAACCGTCCTCGCCGGTATAGCCGGACCGGCTCATGAACCAGTTCTTTCGCGGCTCGACACCGTGCATGAACAGCAGCGAACCAGTCTCGATGCCGGCGCGGGACAGCGCGGCCCAGGCTTCGGGTCCCTGTATGGCCAGGAAGACGCGGTCGAGCGGGTCGACCTTCACGTCAAAATTCGCGGCCAGCTCGCGCAGATGCTTTTCGTCGGCGACGGCGTTGCCGGCATTGGCGACGACCATGAAGCGGTCGGCGCCGAGGCGGGTGACGATCAGGTCGTCGAGGATGCCGCCCGCCTCATTGAGGAAGAAGGTCAGTTTGGATTGCGAGATTTCGAGCGCGCCGGCATCCAGCGGGCAGGCTCGGTTGAGCAGCGCAACCGCTTGCGGTCCGCTGACCTCGAACAGCTTCATGTGCGAGATGTCGAAGAGGCCCGCATGCTCGCGGGTATGCAGATGTTCCTTCATGACGCCGGCCGGGTAGGTCAGCGGCATCGACCAGCCGGCGAAGGCGCCGAAGCGCGCACCGGCGGCTGTGTGTATATCTTCGAGGGGAAGGTGTCTTGAGTCGTCGCCCGTCATGTCGTCTCCAGAGTCGCACGCAATCGGCCGCGAATGGCGACCAGTCCGTGCCCCTCTGTCTGAAGCCTGAGAGACTCGCGCAGCCGGAACTCTGTCAGCGGCGCTTACACCTTCGGCGCGGGGGCAAGCCCCGACTTTCCAGAGTGTCTTTCCCGTCTACGGTTCTTTTGCCTGAGAGATTTCGGGCGATTTCCCCTTCGGCGGCAGCTCTTGCTGCTCTCTCCCGCAAACAGGTAGGACTCAAACCTCGAGTCCTCGACGCGCCATCCATAGCCCGCCGGCGACACCTTGTCACCTCCCTGCGACATCTAAAGCGCGACGCGCCTTAGATCTTTGTTTTGATGCATGTCGTTCTCCCGAAGCCGCTGCACACCTTTGGGCGACATGCATTGGCCGACAAGTCTTCGCTAACCACGCCGTTTGCCGGTTTTCCAAGACACTCCTGACAGAGAAGGTCGATATGACGCTTTGGGGCGGACGGGACGACAATGGGCGAATTGATCATAAGCGCGCCGGTGGCGGGGCTGACCTCGAAGAACCGCATCGCCTCGGAGGACGTGGTGATGCTGCGCCGCGATGTGTTCGCCGATGGCGTGGTGACGCGAGGCTTTGTTCGCGCTCGACCGGACGGCGCGGGACAAATGCGCGGACTGGGCACCGTTCTTCGTCGAGGCGGTGACCGATTACAGCCAAGAACAGGGCAGCCGAGGCTTTGGCCCGCCGCGCCGAAGCGATCGATGTCAGCGAAGCCAAATGGTTGGCCGAGCACATCGGGGCTAACCGTCCCCTCTACGAGAACGAGCGCGTCGGCGGAGGCCGGCGTCCGCTGCGCGATAATGAACGCACGCTGCTCGCGCTGATCAAGCGCGCCTCGCCGGAAATCCACCCGGCGCTGAAGCCGCTGCTTGAGAAAGTGGCCTAAGCCTACTGCTTCGGCTTGGCCTGTTCCGCCTTGGTGCCGGTATCGAAGCGCGACATCCATTTGAAGCCGCCGAACCAGTAGCGGCGCACGCCGGCGATGGTGCCGTCGGCGGTGCGCGCGCCGATCCAGTTGTTGACGTACTGGGTCAGGCGGACATCGTCCGGGCGCAGGGCAAAGGCTTCCGGCGTGCGCAGCAGCGGGCCGCCGACCAGCCTGAATTTCGCGTCGTAGAGCCTCGCCGCCATCTGCGGTGTCGGCGAGGTGGCGACCATCGCCTGCGCGTCGCCGCCGATGATCGCGGCAAAGACATCGGCAGTGTTGTCGAAGGATAGGATGTTCGCCTTCGGAAAAGCTTCCTTGGCAGCTGCCTCGTCCGTGGAATTGGACAGCACGGCGATCTTATATCCCGGCGCCGCCAGCACCTTTCCCGGCCTTTTGCCGAGGCTGGCGATCGAGGCCACCATGCGGACGTCGGCGGTGCCGGTCGGGTTGGAGAACACAACCTCGCGGGCGCGCTCCGGCGTGCTGGCATAACCTGCGGCGATCAGATCGAAATCGCCCTTGAGCAGACGCGCCTTCAGGTCGTTCCACGGCACTTCGACCAGCTTCAGGTCGACGCCGAGATCGGACGCCAGGGCGCTGGTCAGGTCGACATCGTAGCCAGCGAATTTGCCATCAGCCTGCTTGAGGATCCATGGCGGGTTGAGCGCCACGCCGACCGTCAGCATCTTCTGGTCGATGACGCGCTTCAGGCTGTCGTCCGCGCGGGCCGGCAATAACGCCAACCAGGCAGAAAGAATAAGTATGATCGCCGCGACCATATTATTAGCGCGCATGAATGTATCCTCATTGCAGCTTGTCTGGTTGTAAGACTTACACAGAGGTGCCATTCTGTCGATAGCGAACACAATTGGAGACTTGCAATGTCGGTGCGGATGGCGGTTACCGGTTCGATGATGTTCCTGGCCTGCCTCCTGGGCAATCCGGCGAAACTGTCACTGCTGCCCGATGCCGCGCGGGCCGCGGCGCCGATGCGCCTGGTCTGCTCAAGTTCCAACTACCGCTACTCTTATTGCGGGATCGACACGCGTGGCGGCGTGCAATTGACCAACCGGCTGTCGAAGTCGCGCTGCCAGTTCGGCACAAGCTGGGGCTATGATGGCGGCGGCATCTGGGTGGACAAAGGTTGCTCGGCGCAATTCCTGATCTCCGGCTCCGGCTCCGGCTCCGGCTCCGGCCGCAAGCCGTCTCCCGGCGATGCGGCGGCAGCGATCATTGTCGGCGGCATTGTTGGCGCCATCCTCGATAACAACGACAGGCACAGTCACCATTCGGACAATTATTATCCGAGGCCGAAGCCGCGCCGCGGCGATCAATGGATCGACCCGACGCCGCAATTCGACAGGGACGGCAATCCCAATTTCGATACCCACGGCAACTATCAGGGGTGCCACGGCATCGGCTGCAGGGTGGACAATCCGGACGAGATGCAGGGCGGGCCACCTGAGCCGGGTCAAACCACTTTCGATAGTTCGGACGAATGATCGCGCCGCCAAAAGCTTGCCGCTCTGAAATGGATTCAGGCGACGCGCTTTTTAGTTTTTGTTTTGAGGCATGTCGTTGTCCCAGAATCGCCGCGCACTTCTGGGCGACATGCATTAGGTCCGCATGCTGAATGCCAGACCCGTCAGGCTGCTGCCTATCGGGGAACCACCGCCTTGCAAAGGATGATGTTGGAATGGCCTTCGGGCCATCCAGCGAATTCGGCCATACGCTCGAAGCCAGCTTTTTGGTACAGGCCGGGTGCCTGGAAATCGTGGGTCGAAACCCATATCCGCAGCGAGCCGCGCGCGGCTGCCTCCGCGACAAAGGCATCGAGCAACTTCCTCCCGTGGCCAAGGCCTCGATAGGACTCGTCGACCCACATCAGCTTGAGCTCGGCGATGCCGGCCCAGGAATAGCCGGCGGCGATCCCGACGGCGTGTCCTTTGTCATCCCGCAGAGCAAAGGCGAGGGCACGGTCGTCGTTACGACCGGTCAGCCTCCGGTTGTCGTCGTCGAGACGCTCCTCGATGACATGAAGCTCGGCTGCCGCAAGATCATGCTCGGCCTGCAGGCGAGGGTCCATCAAATCCCGCCGTACCAGTCGTAGCCATTGTCTTCCCAATAGCCGCCGCGGCCGCCGCCGACATTGGCGAAGCTGTCGACCAGTTCGATCTTGTAGAGATATTTCGGCATCTTGTAGCCGAGCTGGCGCTCGACGCGCACGCGCAGCGGCGCGCCGTTCTCGACCGGGAGCGGTTTGCCGTTCAGGCCATAGGCCAGGATCGTCTGCGGGTGGCGGGCGTCGATCAGGTCGATCGTGCCATAGTATTTGACGTCCCCGGACAGGCTGCGGTCGATCGTATCGAGGCAGTGGAACATGACGTAGCGCGCCTGCGGCTTGACCACTGCCTGGTCGAGCACCAGCGACAGCGGCGTACCGGTCCATTTGGCGATGCAGCTCCAGCCTTCGACGCAGTCATGACGGGTGATCTGGGTGCGGCTCGGCATGTTCTGAAGCTGCTCGCGGCTAAGCGACAGCGGCTTTTCAACCAGTCCCGAGACTTCCAGCCGCCAGTCGGCGAAATTGTTCGCGAGCAGGCCCTTGTAGGTGTCATCGTCAGGGGCCGTGACTCCGTTCGGCCGCTGCGGCTGGCGGATGTCGGCTTCGGTGAATTCCGGCGCCAGTGCGTCACGCCCGGCGAGCAGGCGCTGCGCGCGATATGTCAGGCCATTGGCGTTTTCGAGGAAGCTGCGCAGGCCGCTGCCGATGCTCAGCTGGCTGTCGAAAGCGTCGCATCCCGACAGCATGATACCGGAGGTACCGAGGCTGGCGGCGGTCAGGAATTTTCTGCGGCTGATCTGGAACTTAGCCATCTCAGGCACTCCTTTCGGTCGTCGTCTTGTCGTCATGCGAGGGAGGGTCCGTGCGGTACCAGCCGGTGATGATCGAACGCAGTTCGTTGATCGGGCCGGCGGCAAGGATCATCAGGATGTGAATGATGAAGAAGCCGACGAGCAGCAGCATGACCGTGAAATGGATGGTGCGCGCCGTCTGCCTGCCACCGAGCACCTCGTTGAGGAACGGCAGCACCGAATTCATGCTGGGCGACATGGCAAGGCCAGTGATGATCATCAACGGCAACAGCACGAACAGCACCCCGCCATAAGCCATCTTCTGCAGCGTGTTGTATTCGCGTGTGTGGTGGAATTTCAGCCTGGCGTGGTCGACGATGTCCCGTGGCAGCCGCTTGAGGTCGTCGAGGCGCGGGGCAAGATCGCGCCTGATATGACCGTTGATCAGGCTGGCGACCAGCCAGACGATCAAGGTCGTCGTCAGGATCCAGGCGAAGAAGAAATGCACGACGCGGGCGGTACCGAGATCATAGTAGGAGGGAATGGTTGCCCAGGACGGGAAGCCGCGCGCCGTCTCGTTACCTGGCGGACCCGACCAGCCGAGAACGCCCGTCGTGTCGAAGCGGTGCCCGAAGATTTCGGTGTAACCGCGCGGACCGGCATCGGTGTTCGCTGCGCCGATTTCGAAAATGGTGTTGTTGTATTCGAAGCCGGATTGCTTGCCGATGTAGAGCTGCGGCCGGGCGTTGAAGATCTGCAGGCCGGAAAGCAGCATGAAGAACAGCGAGATGGCCCAGATCCAATGCGTCAGCCGCGTCCAGCGCGACTGCCGGTAGATCAGTGTGCTGCCACTCGACACGGGAGCATCCGGTCCGGTGGCGGATTGGCTTCTGGCAACGGATTCCATCTTGTCTCGTCTCCCGGCCTCGCGGCGTGGCCTGCGCGTTCATTGTCCTCCTGATACGTCGCGATCCAAACCGATGTTTCATCCGATCACGGATTTATTACGGACCACCAAGGCTGACGGCGAGATTGACGGCCGCGGCGACGATGACCGTGTTGAAGAAGAACGACAGGATCGAGTGGACGAGCACGACACAGCGCATATGCGTTGTTGAAATATTCGTGTCGGCGGTCTGCGCCGTCATGCCGATGACCGCCGAGAAGTAGAGGAAATCCCAGCCCTCCGGTCGCTTGTCGCCTGGGAACAGCAATCCGCCGACCGGGATTTTTGTCTTGGTCTTGGTGTCGACCTCGTCGCCGTCCATCCAGTAGACATGCGCATAATGAAGTGCCGCCATGGCATGGATAGTGAACCAGCCGAGCGGGATCGACAGCAGCGCGAAGATGAGTTCGACGGGGTGGCCTCTGTCCTTCTGATTGATCAGCAGGAACAACGAGACAACGGCGACACCGACAACGACTAGCGTGATGGCGAAGATGACCAGCACCGGCTGGTCGGTGGCGCGCGCATTCTTGCTTAGATACTTGCCGGTGAACTTGGGCATCTGGCTGACGACAAGAATGACATAAGCGGCGAAAAAGGCGTTGGCGCCGATCGAATAGGCAAGCGGGGCGTGCAGCAGCAACGCCACAAGCAGCGCAAGCGCCCCGAAACACGCGGACATGGCGAACAGCATGTGGCGCTGCATTGGTCTTTGCACGGGAATTTCGGCAGCCATGGTGGTTCCGACCCTGGATGGCGCTCTGTTCTAGCTCGGTGTGGCCGATTTCAGGGCGCGCCGCAAGATACGGTCGAGTTCGCCGAGGAACCGCGAGCGGTCTTGCGGCGCGAAGGAGGCATTGTAGCCCTTGCTTTCGCCGGTCTCGCGCAAATGCTGCTTGAGGTCGCGCATGGCCACGGCCATGCCGATGGTTTCTGGCGTGAATGGGCGTCCGGTGGGGCCAAGCACGTGGGCGCCGAGCGCCACGGCGCGGGCCGCGAGCGGAATATCGGCAGTCACCACGACATCGTTGGATTTGGCGTTCTCGACGATCCAGTCGTCGGCGGCGTCAGCTCCCTTGGAGACCACGACGTTGCGGATCATCGGATCGCGCGATGGCCGCAGGCCGCCATTGGAGACGTAGGTGACGAAGACGCCAAGGCGCTCGGCGACTTTCTCGACCTCGGCCTTGACCGGACAGGCGTCGGCGTCGACGTAGATGGCGGGCGCGGGCATTGTTTCTCCGAAACGGACAGGGGCCGGTAACATGTCCGGCCCCTGCCTGAAATCCTACAGCGTTCAGGCCGGCAGCGCGCCGGACTTCTTCGCCGTCCAGGTGGCGATGTAGTCCATCAAGCCAGGGTTGAGGCAGTCATAGGGTTCGAGCCCGATTGTCCTGAGCCGCGCACGAATACCGTCCATCCGCTTCGGGTCGACACCGGATTCGATGATCGAGGACACGAAGGCGGCAAAGCCCGGCGGCGACCAGCCGTCCTCGGCGAAGCGTTCGGGGTGGATGAAGGACAGCCCCTTGAACGCATGGTCGCGCTCGACCGGTCCGTGCATGTGGACGCCGCAGCCGGTGCAGGCGTGGCGCTGGATCAACGCGCTGGGGTCGACCACCTTGAGCTTGTCGCCGTTCTCGGTGACGGTGACGTCGCCGGTACCGGCGACGGCAACCACCGAGAATACAGCACCTTCCGGCTTCCAGCATTTGGTGCAGCCGCAGGCGTGATTGTGGGCGATCTGCCCCTTGACCTTCACCTTGACCGGCTTGCTGGTGCAGGCGCAGACCAGCGTGCCGCCTGCAAAGCTTGCGCTTTCCTTGGGCAGGCCATTGTCGATTTTCGGGTGCAGTTTTTCCGCCATTCCATTCTCCTCCCAGTTGTGAACCACAGAGGTCGCTGGCCGGTGGGTCGGCGGCGTGTGGCTTTGCTTCAATAAACGACGACGCTTCGGATCGACTTGCCCTCATGCATGAGGTCGAACCCCTTGTTGATATCCTCCAGCTTCAACGTGTGGGTGATCATCGGATCGATCTGGATCTTGCCGTCCATGTACCAGTCGACGATCTTTGGCACGTCGGTGCGGCCGCGCGCGCCGCCGAAGGCGGTGCCCATCCAGGTGCGGCCGGTGACGAGCTGGAACGGTCGGGTCGAAATCTCCTGGCCGGCGCCGGCGACGCCGATGATGACCGACTTGCCCCAGCCGCGATGCGAGGCTTCCAGCGCCTGGCGCATCACCTTGGTGTTGCCGGTGCAGTCGAACGTGTAGTCGGCGCCGCCGATCTGGTCGGCACCGCGCTTCGTCATGTTGACGAGGTAAGGGACGATATCGCCGTCGATCTCCTTCGGATTGACGAAATGCGTCATGCCGAACCGCTCGCCCCAGGCTTTCTTGTCGTTGTTCAAATCGACGCCGATGATCATGTCGGCGCCGGCCAGCTTCAGGCCCTGGATGACGTTCAAGCCGATGCCGCCGAGGCCGAAGACCACGGCGGTCGCGCCGATCTCGACCTTGGCGGTGTTGATCACCGCACCAATGCCTGTCGTCACGCCGCAGCCGATGTAGCAGATCTTGTCGAAGGGAGCGTCCGGGTTGACCTTGGCCACCGCGATCTCGGGCAGCACGGTGAAGTTCGAGAAGGTCGAGCAGCCCATGTAATGGAAGATCTTGTCCTTGCCGATCGAGAAGCGCGACGAGCCGTCGGGCATCAGGCCTTGCCCCTGCGTGGCGCGGATCGCCGTGCACAGATTGGTCTTGCGCGACAGGCAGGACGGGCACTGCCGGCATTCCGGCGTATAGAGCGGGATGACATGGTCGCCCTTCCTGACCGAGGTTACGCCCTTGCCGACGTCGACCACGACACCGGCGCCCTCATGGCCGAGGATGGCCGGAAACAGCCCTTCCGGATCGGCGCCCGACAAGGTGAACTCGTCGGTGTGGCAGATACCGGTCGCCTTGATCTCGACCAGCACCTCGCCATCGCGCGGACCGTCGAGGTCGACCTCCATGATCTCCAGCGGCTTTCCGGCGGCGACAGCGACAGCGGCGCGGGTCTTCATCAGGCGTCCTCCAATGCGAATTTTTTTCCAAGGTTTCAGGTTTTATCGACACGATCAACTGGAAGCTGGCGCCGAGACTGGGCCACAGCGAAGAATTGGAATCGCAAATCGATTGAAAGGCAGTGATTTGCATGGTCGGCTTGACCCCGCAAGCACAGGCCATAAAAGGAACGACCGACCGGAGGGGAACGACCTCAGCATGTTCACGAAAATCCTGATCGCCAATCGTGGCGAGATCGCCTGTCGCGTCATCAAGACGGCGCGCAAGATGGGCATTGCCACGGTTGCCGTCTATTCCGATGCCGACCGCGATGCGGTTCATGTCGAAATGGCCGACGAGGCGGTGCATATCGGGCCGTCGCCCGCAGCGCAAAGCTATCTTGTCCCTGAGAAGATCATCGCCGCGTGCAAGGAGACTGGGGCTCAGGCCGTGCATCCAGGCTACGGCTTCCTGTCCGAACGGGCGGCCTTCTGCGAAGCGCTGGAAGCGGAAGGCATCGTCTTCATCGGCCCGAAGCCCAAGGCCATCAAGGCGATGGGTGACAAGATCGAATCGAAGAAATTCGCCAACGCCGCCAAGGTTTCGACGGTGCCCGGCTGGCTCGGCGTCATCGAGAATGCCGACCATGCTGAAAAGATCGCTGGCGAGATCGGCTATCCCGTGATGATCAAGGCCTCGGCCGGCGGCGGCGGCAAGGGCATGCGCATCGCCTGGAACCAATTGGAAGTGCGCGACGGGTTCGACCGGGCGCGATCGGAAGCCAAGAGTTCATTCGGCGATGACCGCGTGTTCATCGAAAAATTCGTCGTCGATCCGCGCCATATCGAGATCCAGGTGCTGGCCGACGCGCATGGCAACGCGCTCTATCTCGGTGAGCGCGAATGCTCGATTCAGCGCCGCAACCAGAAGGTGGCCGAGGAGGCGCCGTCACCATTTCTCGATGCCAAGACGCGCAAGGCCATGGGCGAGCAGTCGGTGGCGCTGGCCAGGGCCGTCGATTATCAGAGCGCCGGCACGGTCGAGTTCATCGTCGACAAGGACAAGAACTTCTATTTCCTTGAAATGAATACACGATTGCAGGTCGAACATCCGGTGACCGAGCTCGTCACCGGTATCGATCTGGTCGAACAGATGATCCGCGTTGCCGCAGGCGAAAAGCTTGGTCTGAAGCAAGGCGACATCAAGCTGAATGGCTGGGCGGTGGAAAGCCGGCTCTATGCCGAGGACCCCTATCGCAATTTCCTGCCGTCGATCGGCCGGCTGACCCGCTATCGGCCGCCGGAGGAGGGGCAGTTTGGCGATGTCGTCATCCGCAACGACACCGGCGTCACCGAAGGCTCGGAGATTTCGATGTTCTACGACCCGATGCTCGCCAAGCTGTGTACCTGGGCGCCGACGCGCATCGAGGCGATCGATGCCATGTCGGAAGCGCTGGACAGTTTTGTGGTCGAAGGCATCGAGCACAATATCCCGTTCCTGGCGGCGCTGATGCAGCATCCGCGCTGGCGGGAAGGGGCGATTTCGACCGGCTTCATAGCCGAGGAATATCCCGACGGTTTTGCCCCTGTCGTGCCGAACAGCGAGGAAGAGGCCGTGCTGGCATCAATCGCCACCGCCACGGAATTGTTGCGCCGCGACAGGCTCGACCGGCTGGGCGGGCGGCTGGCGCCGCATTCGGGCGCCCTCAAGCGCGACTGGGTGGTGAAGATCGGCGATGACTATCTCCAGGCGTCCATCCTGGAAGGCATGATTTCGATCCCAATGGAGATCGACCTGTCGATCGAGGGCGGCAAGGCGCTGACCGTTTCGTCCGACTGGCGGCCGGGCGACCTGATCTGGCGCGGCACGGTCGGCAAGCGCAGGGTTGTCGCCCAGATCCGGCCTGTCGCCAACGGTCTTCGCATCGCCTGGAAAGGCATGTCGGTGACCGCCCGCGCCATGCTGCCGCGCACCGCCGAGCTGGAACGGCTGATGCCGGAGAAGGTGGCGCCGGACACGTCGAACCTGCTGCTTTGCCCGATGCCCGGCCTCGTCGTGTCGATCGCCGTTACCGAAGGCCAGGAGGTCAAGGCCGGCGAGACGCTTGCCGTGGTCGAGGCGATGAAGATGGAAAACGTGCTGCGTGCGGAACGCGATCTCGTTGTGTCCAAGCTCAACGCCAAGCCCGGCGACAGCCTGGCTGTGGACGCGGTGATCATGGAATTCGCTTGAGCAAGTCGCGCAGGGGCGCGGAAGCCTGTGGTTGTCGGTCGTTTGTGCTGGACTGGTATCGCCCTGTCCCGGACAATACATCCTCACCGACTCAAAGCCTTCGACAGCGCGAGAAACCATGGCGGATGACAGACTTCCACGCGACCCCCTGAAGCGCGAAGCCGCGATCGCGGCCGCGCGGCCGGAGGTACCGGCGCGGCCGTTCGTCCATCTGCGCGTGCATTCGGCCTATTCGCTGCTCGAGGGTGCGCTCCAGCTTGGCAAGATCGTTGGCCACGCCGTGAAAGACGAAGCGCCGGCCATCGCGGTCACCGACACCAACAATCTGTTCGGTGCGCTGGAGTTCGCGCAGAAGGCGGTCAAGGACGGTATCCAGCCGATCATCGGCTGCCAGATCGCGCTCGCCTTTTCCGGCGAGAACGCAGACGGCCAGCGTGATCGCCGCCGCCAAGGCCCGGAAATGCGGCCGGTCGTCCTGCTCGCCGCGACCGAGGCCGGCTATTCCAATCTGGTTCGGCTGGTCAGCGGCGTCTACCTGGAAACACCGCCCGGCGAGGCGGTGCATCTGACCACCGAGACGTTGACTGGACAGAGCGATGGGCTGATCTGCCTCAGCGGCGGACCGCGCGGCCCGATCGGTAACGCCTTGAAGGAGGATCGCCGCGATCTGGCCGAGACGCGGCTTTTGACGCTGAAGGCGCTGTTCGGCGACCGGCTCTATGTCGAATTGGATCGCGTTGCGGGCTACGACCGGGTCATCGAACATCAGACGATCGATCTCGCCTATGCGCACGAACTTCCGCTCGTTGCCACCAACGAGGCATTTTTCTCGTCGCGCGACGACTATGAGGCGCATGACGCTCTGATCGCCATCGCCGAGGGCACCGTCGTTGCCGTCGATAACAGACGCCGGCTGTCGCCGGACAATTTCCTGCGCAGCCAGGCCGATATGGCAAAGCTGTTCGCCGACCTGCCGGAAGCGATCGACAACACCGTCGAGATCGCGCTGCGCTGCTCGTACTATCCAAAGAACCGCAGCCCGATCCTGCCGCGCTTCACCGGCGGCGATGCCTCCGACAAGGACGCGGCCGAAAAGGCCGAGGCCGCGGAGCTCGCCCGCCAGGCGCGCGAGGGGCTCGACGCGCGGCTTGCCCTGCACGGACCGACACCGGGCTACACGGTCGAGCAGTATCGCGAGCGGCTCGAATTCGAGCTCGGCATCATCGAGAAGATGAAATTCCCCGGCTACTTCCTGATCGTTGCCGACTTTATCAAATGGGCCAAGGCGCAAGGCATTCCGGTCGGGCCGGGCCGTGGTTCGGGCGCCGGATCGCTGGTCGCCTATTCAACGACCATCACCGACATCGATCCCCTGCGTTTCTCGCTGCTGTTCGAGCGCTTCCTCAATCCGGACCGCGTGTCGATGCCCGACTTCGACATCGACTTCTGCCAGGATCGCCGCGAAGAGGTGATCCGCTACGTCCAGCAGAAATACGGCCGCGACCAGGTCGGCCAGATCATCACCTTCGGTACGCTGCAGGCCCGCGCCGTGCTGCGCGACGTCGGCCGCGTGCTGCAGATGCCCTATGGCCAGGTCGACAAGCTGTCGAAGATGGTGCCGCAGAACCCGGCCAATCCGGTCAAGCTCGCCGACGCCATCGCCAATGAGCCGCGCTTTGCCGAAGAGGCGGAGAAGGAGCCGATCGTCCAGACGCTGCTCGACATGGCGCAGAAGCTGGAAGGGCTCTATCGCCACGCCTCGACACACGCCGCCGGCATCGTCATCGGCGATCGGCCTTTGTCGGAGCTGGTGCCGATGTACCGCGATCCGCGCTCGGACATGCCGGTCACCCAGTTCAACATGAAATATGTCGAGCAGGCCGGCTTGGTGAAGTTCGACTTCCTCGGCCTGAAGACGCTGACCGTGCTGGAGACGGCGGTAAAACTGATCCGCCGCCGTGGCATCGACATCGATCTGGCGACGATCCCGCTCGACGACCCCGACACCTATGCCATGCTGTCGCGCGGCGAGGTGGTCGGCGTGTTCCAGGTGGAAAGTGCCGGCATGCGTAAGGCGCTTATCGGCATGCGGCCCGACTGCATCGAGGACATCATCGCGCTGGTCGCGCTTTACCGGCCGGGCCCGATGGAGAACATCCCGACCTACAACGCCAGAAAGCATGGCGAGGAGGAGATGGCCTCGATCCACCCCAAGATCGACCATCTGGTGAAGGAGACGCAAGGCGTCATCGTCTACCAGGAACAGGTGATGCAGATCGCGCAGGAGCTGTCCGGCTATTCGCTCGGTGAAGCCGACCTTCTGCGCCGCGCCATGGGCAAGAAGATCCGCGCCGAGATGGACAAGCAGCGTGAGCGCTTCGTCACTGGCGCTGTCGAGCGTGGCGTCAGCAAACCGCAAGCTGACTTCATTTTCGACCTGTTGGCCAAGTTCGCCGATTATGGTTTCAACAAATCGCACGCCGCCGCCTACGCCGTGGTCTCGTATCAGACCGCCTATCTCAAGGCGCACTATCCGGTCGAGTTCCTGGCGGCATCGATGACGCTCGACATGGGCAACACCGACAAGCTCGCCGATTTCCGCCAGGATGCGCTGCGTCTCGGCATCGAGGTTCTGGCGCCGTCGGTAATGACGAGTTTTCGGCCTTTCGAGGTCGGTGAAAACCGCATCTACTATTCGATGGCCGCGCTCAAGGGCGTCGGCGACGCGGCGGTCGAGCACATCGTTGCTGTCCGTGGCGAGAAGCCGTTCAAGAACCTCGCCGATTTCTGCGAGCGGGTCGATCCCAAGATCGTCGGCAAGCGTGTCTTCGAAAGCCTGATCATGGCCGGCGCGCTCGACTGTTTCGGGCATGACCGGGCGCAGATGATGGCTGGTGTCGAACGGATGATGGGGCTGGCATCGTTGGCGCAGCAGAATGCCGTTTCCGGCCAGGCCGATATTTTCGGCGCCTCGCTCGGCGCGCAGTCGCAGGCGCTCAACCTGCCGGCGACGGATCCGTGGCTCGCCGCCGACCGGCTGCACCGCGAATTCCAGGTTGTCGGCTTCTATCTCTCTGCCCACCCGCTCGACGAATACAAGGCGGCGCTGCAGAAGATGCGCGTGCAGAACTGGGCGGAGTTCTCAGCCGCCGTCAAGCGCGGCGCTTCTGCCGGCCGCCTGGCCGGCACGGTGACCAGCAAGCAGGAGCGCAAGACGCGAACCGGCAACAAGATGGGCGTGGTGGCCTTTTCCGACACTTCCGGCCAGTACGAGGCCGTGCTGTTTTCGGAAGGATTGGCACAGTATCGCGACCTTCTGGAAGCCGGCCGCTCCGTCGTCATCACTGTGGCGGCGGAGGACAGGCCCGAGGGCGTCAATTTGCGCATCAACTCGGTCCAGTCCCTGGAGGACGAGGCAAGCCGCATCCAGAAGGCGCTGCGCATTTTCGTCAGGAACGATGGTCCCGCCTCAATTATCCAATCCCAACTCACCCAGCGTGGCGAGAGCCAGGTGAGCATTATCGTGATCAAGGAAGAGGCGCAGGGCGAGGTCGAGATCGCCTTGCAGGGCGGCTACCGCGTCTCGCCGCAGATTGCCTCGGCGATGCGCGCCGTGCCCGGCGTGGTGGAAGTGGAATTGGTGTGACCGCCGCCCTTGGCAGGCGGTGGCGATCCTGCGGGTGGCATCTGCCGCTCACGCAATCGCGATCCGCATGAAGACCCCCGACAAGGATTCATCCCCGGATCTTTCCGCAATTGCGAGCCTGCGCGACACGCTGCGCAGGCTCTACCATGGGCGCACGCCGGCGGCTTTCCGGTTCCAGCTGGCGGCAATCGTCATCGATCTGGCAATCATCGCCTTCTTCATCGCGACACCCGTCATCCAGCAATCGGCTTCGTTCCTGTGGCTGGATTATGCGGTGGCGGTGCTCGTCGGCGTCGACCTGATCGCCAGGTTGCTGGCCTCCAACGACATGCTGCGCCTGATGAGGCAGCCGACCTCCTGGGTGGATGTCTTCATCCTTTTGACCCTGCTGATGCCGACAGCGCTCGCCAATCTCGGTTTCCTGCGCATCCTGCGGCTGTGGTCATTGTCGCGCAGCGGTTCGATCTGGCGGCATTTCGAGATGCGTGGCCTGCGCCCCTGGCGGGAGGCGAGCCAAGCGGTCATCAACCTTTTGACCTTTCTCTTTGTCATCACCGGCTTCGTCTATACCTTCTTCTTCCGCAACGGAGCCGGGCTGGAAAACTACATCGACGCGCTTTATTTCACCGTCGCCACGGTGACCACGACCGGTTTCGGCGACATCGTGCTGCCGGGCATGGCCGGCAAGCTGACCGCGATCGTCACCATGATCATCGGTATATCGCTGTTCGTCAGGCTGGCGCAGGCGATCTTCCGGCCCGCAAAAGTGTTCTTCCCCTGTCCGCAATGCGGGCTGCAGCGGCACGAACCGGACGCCGTGCATTGCAAGGCCTGCGGGCATGTTCTCAACATACCGGACGCAGGCGACTAGGCGCATGAATATTCAGGTGATGCCGGCTACGACGCCGCCACTTCAGCCGGCTCGACTGGCTTGCGCTGCAAATTGAGCAGATTGCCCATCAGGATGAGCAGCGCGCCACCGGCGGTGAAGGCGTCGATCTGCTCGTGATAAAGCAGCCAGCCAGCCAGCGCGGACAAGGGCACCCGCAGGAAATCCATCGGCGAAATGACGGTCGCGTCGGCATAGGTGAGCGCACGGGCCATGCAGAAATGTGATGACATGCCGGTGAAGGCGATCAGCACGATCCATGGCCAGAGTTCGAGTGAAGGGGTGCGCCATACGTAGAGCGCGGGGATGAGGCCGAGCGCCGATTGGATGATCAGCATCCAGAAAATGATGCGCACGACGGTGTCCGTGCGGGTCAGTGATTTGACCATGACCAACGATATGCCGAAACAGACCGCGGCGCCCAGCACGACGAGGTGTCCCGGATCGACAGAGCCGACGCCCGGGCGCACGATGACCACCACGCCGATCAGCCCGAGCACGACCGCCGCCAGTTTCGGCCGGCTCAACCGTTCGCCCAGAAAAGTCACCGCCAGGATCGCCGTCCAGATCGGGGTGGTGAATTCGATCGAGATCAGCACCGCCAGTGGAATCAGCGTTAGCGCGTAGAGCCATGCCGCCTGGCCGCTGTAGTGAACCACATTGCGGGCGATGTGGGCGAGGGGACGTTGCGTGCGCATCGCCGCAAAGCCGCCGCTTGTCAGCACCAGCGGCAGGAGAATCAGGAAGCCGATCACCGAGCGCAGTTCCAGCACCTGGAAGACATTGAGCTCGGCTGTCGTGGCGCGGCCGGCGATCGACATCCCCAGGAACGAGGTAACCGACAGCGCCATCCAGAACGCGGCCTTGGGGATCGAAGGGGTGGATTTCATGGCCGCTATCTCGCAGGCGGGAGCCTCTGCCGCAATTGCTAGCCGCTTGATTCTTCTGGACCAGTCGCGGCGACGTTGCAAACGGTCGCGTTGCCGACGGAACCTGATACGCCAAGGGGCGTTGAGTTGCAGTATTCACCCAAGTCTGCATGTCAGCCCGACGAGGAGAACTTCGATGATATCACCAGCGCGGTTCGCACTTGCCGGCTGTTTGCTGGTCGCGGCCAATGCGGCACATGCCGATGAGAGCAAGTTTCTCCAATCCTTCCAGGGGAGTTTTGCCGGCAACGGGACTGTCCAGGTGACGACGCAGGCGCCGACCGTCAGCGTTTCCTGCACCTTCAAATCGGATGCGACAGCGTCCTCGCTGTCGCTCGACGGCAACTGCCGCGGCCTCGTTGTGGTCACGCGTGCCATCAGCGCCCATCTGACAACCAGCAGTGCCAGATACAGCGGTGTCTATGTCGGATCGCGCACCGGTCCGGCTCAGCTCAACGGCAGCCGCTCCGGCAACGCGATCAATCTCGCCATCCGCTGGGCCAAGCTGGTCAATGGCGACCGCAGCGCGCAGCTGACGGTGCAGAAAAAGGGAGCCAATGGCATTCTACTGACCGTCACCGACCGCGATCCCAAAACCGGCAAGAACGTTGTGACCAGTCGCATCGATCTGAAGCGCACCTGACAGCTCATTCCTCGAGCGGCTCCGGCGGGTGGGCATCACGGCCCCTGCCGAATGTATAGCCGGTCTCCACCGCCTTGCGGCCGAACTTGTCGCGCAGCGCGTCGATCGCGCCTTCGGCCATGGCGCGTTTGCGCGACTGGACGTCAACCAGATCCGGCGGGTCGGCCTTGTCGTCATCTGAGAGGTCGCTGACGCCGATGCCGAGCAACCGAAATTTCGTCCCGTCCGTTTCCTTGCGCAGAAGCTCCACTCCGGTCGAGAAGATGCGGTCAGCGAGCCGGGTCGGGTCACCGAGCTGGCGATTACGCGTGCGCAGCTTGAAATCCTGGGTCTTCAGCTTCAGCACCACGGTGCGCCCGGCAATGCCTGACTTTTTCAGCCGCGCCGAGACCTTTTCCGAAAGGCCCCTCAGCACCGAGACCAGCTCTTCCAGCGACGCGATGTCGGTGTCAAAGGTGGTTTCGGCCGACACGCTCTTGGCGTCCTGGTCGGGATCGACGCGGCGGACGTCCTCGCCGCGCGAAAGCCGGTAGAGTCTATCACCCATCGCGCCATAGCGGCGCATCAGGTCGCCACGCTCCATCTTCTGAAGCTGGCCAATGGTGCGGATGCCGTCGCGCTCAAGCGTGGCGTTGAACGCCTTGCCGACGCCCCAGATCATCGTCACGGGCTGAGCCGCCAGGAAGCCGACCGCCTCGGCCTCGCCGATGACCGAAAAGCCGCGCGGCTTGCGGAAGTCCGACGCGATCTTGGCGAGGAATTTGCAGTAGGACAGGCCGGCCGAAACGGTGATGCCGATCTCCTTCTCGACGGCCAGCGCAAAGCGCGCCAGCACCACGGCCGGCGGCAGGCCGTGCAACCGTTCGGTGCCGGCGAGGTCGAGAAACGCCTCGTCGATCGACAGCGGTTCGACCAGCGGTGTCAGCGCCTGCATCATGGCGCGCACCTCACGGCCGACGCGCACGTATTTTTCCATGTCGGGCGGGATCACGACCGCCTCGGGGCAGGCCTCGAGCGCCTTGAACATCGGCATGGCGGAGCGCACGCCGCGGATGCGGGCGATGTAGCATGCGGTGGAGACGACCCCGCGCTTGCCGCCGCCGATGATCAGCGGTTTGTCCTTGAGCGCCGGGTTGTCGCGCTTTTCGATCGCCGCGTAGAAGGCGTCGCAATCGACATGGGCCAGATGCAGCCGGTAAAGCTCGGGATGGCGGGCAAGGCGAGGGCTGCCGCAGCGTTCGCAGCGGCGCGTCTCACTGCGCTGAAACGTCAGGCAGTCACGGCAAAAACCGTGATCGGGATTGTTGACAGGGGCCGCCATCACTGCGAACATAAAGAGAACAGAGGCAATGGTACGACAGTGCAAGGCCAGCGACAAGCTTGGCCTGGGGAGAACCGCATGAGCACGACCATAGTGCCGCTGGCGCCTGAGCTCTGGCCTGATTTCGAAGACCTTTTTGGCAAGCAGGGCGCCTGTTACGGCTGCTGGTGCACGCATTTCAGGCTGGCGCCGGCGGCGCGGCGCGAAAGCAGCCGCGAACGCAACAAGGACCATATCAAGGCACGCATCGAAGCCGGCCCGCCGCCCGGCCTGCTGGCCTTCGAGGACGGCAAGGCGGTTGGCTGGATGCAGATCGGGCCGCGCTACGACGTGCCCGAATGGAACAACAAGGGCAGGGGCTCTGCGCCGATCGACCCCGCCGACGCTTCAGATCCGGGCGTTTGGGCGATCTCCTGCTTTTTCATTCGCGCCAAAGCGCGCGGCAGGGGTATCACGCATCGCCTCGTTGAAGGCGGCATCGATTTCGCTCGCGGGAACGGTGCACGGCTTGTCGAGGCCTGCCCGATCGACCTGTCGCGCGATTCGCGTTCGATCGGCTTGTTCGTCGGCTCGTCAGGGGTGTTCGAGAAGGCCGGGTTCGAGAGGCTGGTCGAGCGCAAGGCGGGTCGACCGCTGATGCGGTTGGTGCTGGAGCCGGGCACCTGACCACCATCGTCTTGCAGTTGTGATGGTATTTCCCTACCAGACGTAGGAAACGATTTCTGCCCTTCGACCAAACGGAGAATTCCCGTGAACCGTGTGTTGCCAGTTGCCTTTACCGCGCTTGTGCTCAGCGCGCCCGCTTTCGGCCAGACCGTAGACAGCCAGGGCGCGAAGCAATTGTCCGATGACCTGTCCCGCTATGTCGGCAAGCAGGCGCTCGACAAGGGCATTCTGAAGATCTCGGTCGAAGGCGACGCCTACAAGATCGCGTTCGATCTCCAGGCGCTTGCGGCGACCTTTCCCGCAGAAGGAAAGGTGAAACTAGACTTCGCGCCCTACGCTTCGCTGGTCAAGCCGCGCAGCAATGGGACCTGGGATGTCTCGATGGATTTTTCGCAAAGCGGGTCCTTCGAGTTCAACGGGCCCGAGGGGCTGCAAAGCACGCAGTTTTCGATCAAGGACGGCAAGGGTTCCGGCGTCTACGATCCCAATCTGGCGGCCTTCATCAGCGGCGCCAGTTCGTTGGCCGGCATGACGATGGCATCGAAGGATGCCAAGCAGCAGATGGAGGCCAGCACTGGTGCCGGCACCGCGACCATTGCCGCCACCAAGGCCGCCAATGGCGGTGTTGATTTCACCACGTCGCAAAAAATTTCGAATTTTGTCGAGGTGATCAAATTCAATGATCCTGAGAGCGGGCTGAATTTCCCGGTCACCATCAAGTCGCCGGAATTGTCGGTGGAAGCCAGCGGCAAGGGCGTGCAGACCAGGCCGCTGCTCGACCTCCTGGCATTTGCCGTGGCCAATGAGGACGAGACGACGCTGAAGGCAAACCAGGCGCAACTGAAGTCACTTCTGCTCGCTGCGCTTCCGGTGTGGGAGCGCATCGACGGCACCTATGGCTTCAAGGATTTCGCCGTCGACAGCCCGATCGGCACTTTCGGGGCGACGCAGCTCAGCACCGTGTTCGGCAGCGACGGCGTTTCCCAGAACGGCAAGATCACCTACGGCATCAAGGCGTCGGGGTTGACCGTGCCGCAGCAGCTTTTGCCGAGCTGGAGCGTGGCGTTGCTGCCCACCGATATCGACCTCAATTTCGGCGGTGCCAATATCGATCTCGACAGCATGGCGAAGAAGGCGATCGAAGCCTTTGATCTCAATAAGAAGCCGCCGCTGTCGCCCGAGTTCGGCGACCAGCTCAAAGCCGACTTCCTGGCCAAGGCGCCGAAGGTCGTCATCGGCCACAGCACCGTGAAGAACAAGGACATGGAGATCGCGCTGGAAGGCGAGATGACAGGCTTCGGTGAAAAGCCCGACGCCAATCTTACGGTCGATGTCGCCGGCTTCGACAAGATCATGGCGCATCTGCAGGACGCCGCGAAGGCGGAGCCGGAACTGGGACAATACGTGCCCGTCGCTCTCATGGCCAAGGGTTTTGCCAAGACGCTGCCGGACGGCCGTCTGGAATGGGCTGTCAGCACCAAGGCCGACGGCTCGGTCACCGTCAACGGCGTCATGCTGAAGCCCGCCGATCCGGCGGTGGACGACAGCGTCGACGATGGGGACGGTGCGGACGATAGCGGCGGCGACGACAGTGGTGGCAGCGACAATGGCGGGTCAGGGGCGAAACTGAATCCTTGAGGGCTCAGCCCTCAAGCAATTTCAGGAAGGGGTCTAACGCTAGAGCCCCAGCGCGCCAGCGATCTTCGGCGCGGCTTCGTGCCAGTCCTGGACAACGATGACATCGTCCGGGACCGGCGGCAGGAACGCACGCAGCGAATTGTCGGCCATCAGGTGGAAAAGATTTGCGTCGGCGACCGATTCCCGTACCGACGCCAGATTGTGCGGCTGATCGTCGACGAAGACCACCGGCCGGCCGTTCTTGCCGCGCAGCTTGGCCACCGCCGGTCCCTTGGCCATCTCGGTGGTCAGCAGCGGATAGTCTAGGCCCAGGGCATCGAGATGGATGCGACGCACCGCACGATGCCTGTGCGGCATGGCCGTCAGCAGTATGATTTCCGCGCGGTTGCCAAGTCCTGCCAGGGCTTGCGCCGCGCCGTCGGTGATGCTCTGCCAATCGGCTTGCGCGTCGAAGAAATCGCCCAGAAGTGCCGTGACCTCGGGCTGTTCGATCAGCCGGCCGCTCGCCGTTTCGGCTATGTTGCCGGTCAGCCGGAAGGACGCCAGTGTCAGGCCATAGCCGCGCGACTTCAGGAAATGCGGGAAGGGGCGGATGAATTCGAGCACGACGTCGTCGACGTCGAGCACCAGCAGCGGCCGGTCGTCGGCCGCCAGTTCCTCGATCTGGCGGGCGGTCTCCGGATCATCGCTCATATGGAATGCTCATGGTTGTCGTCACCGAGCGGCAGGGCACGCAATGCCTTGCCGACGGCCGCCGGCGGCGTGCCGGTTTCCTCGGCAAAGCGCATCAGCGTCGGCTCGTGGGCAAGAATGAATTGCAGCACGCCGGCCAGGAAACCCGGCTCGCCCGCGGCCTTGCGGATCGAATGCGCCTCTATTCCGGTGATCGCCAGAAAACGCGGCAACAGCTCCGGGTCGGAGGCAACGAAGCCCAGCGCCTTCACGGCAATGGTTTCCGCCTCTTCGCGCATTGACGCCGCGTTTGCCATCACTACCTTCTGCAATGTGGAATGAGTCTCTCCGCAGTAATGGCAAGAATTGCTTGCGGCAAGCCTTTACAGCGCGGCGCGCCTTTTGGACGCGCAGTGAGGCGAAGTGGAATTCGCGCTGTTTTGCAGCCCGAGGGTTTCCGTTTCGTCAATCATATTGCCGTATAGTGAAGCAGGGTTTGGTGCGTTCAACCAGGGGCGCATGACGGCCACCTTCGAGCGGAAGGACGGCCGGGACGGGATGTCGATGCCTAAGAAGGTCATGATTGTCGAGGACAATGAGCTCAACATGAAGCTCTTTCGGGACCTCATAGAAGCGAGCGGCTACGAGACGGTGCGCACCCGCAATGGCCTGGAGGCGCTGGATCTGGCGCGCAAGCACCGGCCCGATCTTATCCTGATGGACATCCAGCTGCCCGAAGTGTCGGGGCTGGAAGTGACCAAATGGCTGAAGGAAGATGACGATCTGCACGTCATTCCGGTCATCGCGGTGACGGCCTTCGCCATGAAGGGCGATGAGGAACGCATCCGCCAGGGCGGCTGCGAGGCCTATATTTCGAAACCGATCTCGGTGCCGCGTTTCATCGAGACCATCAAATCCTATCTGGGCGATGCCTGATGTGCCCTTCCAGCCGAGCCGGAGCCTTGTGAAATGACCGCGCGGATCCTCGTCGTCGACGACATCCCTGCCAATGTGAGGCTGCTGGAGGTCCGGCTGCTGGCCGAATATTTCGAGGTGCTGACCGCCAGCAACGGGCCCGACGCGATCGAGACCTGCGAGAACGGCAAGGTCGATGTCGTGCTGCTCGACGTGATGATGCCCGACATGGACGGGTTCGAGGTCTGCCGCAGGCTTAAGAGCGATCCTGCGACGTCGCACATCCCGGTGGTGATGATCACCGCGCTCGACCAAGTGTCCGACCGTGTGCGCGGGCTGGAGGCCGGCGCGGACGATTTCCTGACCAAACCGGTCAACGACCTGCAGCTGATGACACGCGTGAAGAGCCTGGTCCGGTTGAAGTCGCTGACCGACGAGCTCCGGCTGCGGGCCTCGACGACGCGCAATATCGGCATCGAGGAACTGCTCAGCCGCAATTTCGCGTCCGAGGACACGACGCCGAAAGTGCTGTTGATCGATGAGCGCAAATCATCGGTCGAGCGCATCCAGAAGATGCTGCGCGACCGCGCCGATCTCGACGTGACCGGTGATCCGCATGCCGGGTTCTTCCAGGCGGCCGAAAATCCCTATGAATGCGTGATGATCTCGACGGCCTTTGCTGATTTCGATCCGCTTCGGCTCTGCTCGCAATTGCGCTCGCTCGACCGCACCCGTTTCGTCCCAATCATCCTTCTGGCGGAGGAGGGCGAGGAGGAGCGCATCATCCGCGGCCTCGAACTCGGCATCAACGACTATCTGATGCGGCCGATCGATCAGCAAGAACTGACGGCGCGGCTGCGCACGCAGGTGCGTCGCAAGCGCTACAACGACCAATTGCGCGCCAGCGTCACCCAGACCATCGAAATGGCGGTGACGGACGGCCTGACCGGGCTGCACAACCGCCGCTACCTCGACAGCCATCTGCAGACACTGTTCGACCGCGCCGTGGCGCGGCGCCGGCCGCTGTCGGTGATGATCACCGACCTCGACCGCTTCAAGTCGATCAACGACGCGCACGGCCATGATGGCGGCGACGAGGTGCTGCGGGAATTCGCCCGGCGGCTGCGCAAGAATGTCAGGGGTATCGACCTTGCCTGCCGTTTTGGTGGCGAGGAGTTCGTGGTGGTGATGCCGGACACTGATGGTGCGGTCGCCGAAAAAGTGGCCGAACGCATCCGCGCCGAAATCGCCCAGCAGCCCTTCGCCATCGGTACCGACGGCAAGACGATCGAGGTTACCGTCAGCGTTGGCGTGTCGTCGGTGCTGAAGGGTGTGGATACGGTGGCTGCGCTGATGAAGCGCGCCGATCTCGCGCTTTACGAAGCCAAGAGCGGCGGCCGCAACCGCGTCGTTGCCAAGGCGGCGTGACCCTGCGCGCCTGATTGTTCGGTCAATCCAACAAGGTTAGCTATTTACCTTAATCCAAGCGATTCGCGAGCCTTGGTTAAGAAACTGTTGATTTTCCTAAGCCCGTGCGCAAATGTGGAGGGGAAGACGAAGCCGGCGCGAGGGTAGATAGCCGGCTCGATCCCTGAAATACCCCATGATGCTCAGGTCCGCCGCATCTCCTGGGTCCGTGGGGTCGGCCGGCCGGCGCTGGCACATAGTGGCCTCCTCGTACCGCTGCCAACCGCCGACCGGCCCCCTTTGTTTCAAGACTGCGTAAAAGCCCCGAAAGGGGCTTTTTTCATGGGCGGGAAAATCTGAATAACGCTTACGCGGCTTCAACTGCGGCGGCGCGACTGCGCGCCGCCATTCTGAGCTGTCGTTCATCCAAGGCCAGGAGAGCACCTCTCTCTATTTCATACATATGGCGCACAAGGGGCTTGCGGCAAGACCCGCCTGTTTTCGTAAAACCGCGGCCTAAGCCAGCGGAAACGGGAGATGATAATGGGTGTTGTGTCGTCAGGAGGCGGTCGGGATCATGCTGTGGTCATCGTCGGGGCCGGTCCGACCGGGCTGATGCTGGCCGGCGAACTCGCTTTGGCCGGTATCGATGTCGCCATCGTCGAGCGGCGCCCGACCCAGGAGCTGGCCGGCTTGCGCGCGGGCGGCCTGCACGCACGCACCATCGAGGTTCTCGATCAGCGCGGAATTGCCGACCGGTTTCTCTCGCGCGGGCAGCGCTTCCCGACCGTCGGGTTCCACATGATCCGTTTGGACATCAGCGACTTTCCCAGCCGGCACAACTATCTGCTGGCGCTGCGACAAAACCATATCGAACGGATATTGGCCGACTGGATCGACGAGTTGGGGGTGCCAATCTATCGCGGGCAGGAAGTCACTGACTTCGCGCAGGATGATGACGGTGTCCACCTGGATTTGTCCGGCGGCCAACCCTTGAGGGCGCAATACCTCGTCGGCTGCGACGGAGGACGCAGCACGATCCGCAAGGCGGCGGGCATTGAGTTCGCCGGATGGGATCCGACGATGAGCTGGATGATCGCCGAGGTCGAGATGTCCAGGGAACCGGCATTGGGCTTTCGCAACGACGCCTACGGCATTCATGCGATAGGCAAGATCGAGGATAGCGACAGGGTGGGTGTCGTGCTGACCGAGAGGCAGCTGACCATCGGCGGCGAGCCGACGCTGAACGATCTCAGCGAGGCACTTGTCGCTGTCTACGGCACCGATTTCGGGGTCCACAGCCCGACCTGGCTCTCTCGCTTCACCGACATGACACGTCAGGCCGCCGCCTACCGCGACAGACGTGTCCTTCTGGCCGGCGACGCCGCGCACATTCATCCTCCGATGGGCGGGCAGGGGCTCAATATCGGCGTGCAGGACGCGGTCAATCTGGGATGGAAGCTGGCCCAGGTGGTCAAGCGGATCTCACCGGAAAGCTTGCTCGACACCTACCACGCCGAGCGCCATCCTGTCGCCGCCCGCGTGTTGCGCAACACCATGGCGCAGGTCGCGCTTCGCCGCACGGATGACCGCACCAAGGCCTTGAGCGATACGATGACCGAGTTGCTCGGCATGGAAGAGCCGCGCAAACGGATCGCCGCGGAGATGTCCGGCCTGGGTATCCGCTACGATCTCGGCGAGGGCCACCCGTTGCTTGGGCGGCGGATGCCCGACCTCGACCTTGTCACAGGCCGCGGTCCGGCGCGGGTCTTCAGCCTGCTGCACGATGCCCGGCCGGTGCTCCTCAACGTTGGTGAACCGGGCTGGCCGGACATTACGCCCTGGGCGGATCGGGTCCGCCAGATCGAGGCTGGATATGACGGCATCTGGGAGCTACCGGCCCTCGGGACGGTCGCCGCGCCCGATGCCGTCTTGATCCGGCCGGATGGATATGTGGCCTGGGTCGGGGCTGGAGCCCAAATGGGGTTGGCCGACGCGCTGACCGCTTGGTTCGGGCCGCCCACCGCGCGTTAGGCTTGCGTCAGAAGCGTTCGCGATAATCGCGCGGGTTTGTGCCGAGGACACGTAAAAAACCGCGCCGCATCGTCTCTTCCGATCCGAAGCCGCAGCGGCGGGCCGTCTGGTTGACGGCCTCGCCCCGTTCCAGCATCCGTCGCGCCGCCTCGATGCGGATCTCCTCGACCGCGCGCGCAGGCGTGCGGCCCGTTGCCTCCCGATAGTGCCTGGAGAAGCTGCGCGGGCTCATATTGGCGCGCTCGGCCAGGTTCGGCAGCGAAAGGTCGCCGTCCATATTGTCCTGGATCCAGCCATGCAGCCGGTCGAAGCGTTCGTCGCCTAGCTGCAGCTTGAGCGTCTGGCTGAACTGCGCCTGGCCACCGGGGCGCTTCAGGAAGACAACCAGTTCGCGCGCCACGGCAAGCGCCACGCGCCGGCCAAGGTCGGCCTCGACGAAGGAAAGGGCGAGATCGATGCCCGCCGTCACGCCTGCCGACGTCCACACATTGCCGTCACGGATGAAAATCGGATCGGGTTCGAGGCGGACCGCCGGAAAGCGCCGCGCGAATTCGGCGCAGCGTCCCCAGTGGGTAACGGCACGCCTGCCGTCGAGCAGGCCCGCCGTCGCCAGCAGCATGGCGCCACTGCAGACGGAGGCTGTTCGCGTGGCGTCGTGCGAGCGGCCGGTCACCCAATCGATCAGCCCGGGGTCCTCACAGGCCGCGTTGACGCCCCATCCACCAGGCACGATCAGCGTGTCGATCCCTGGCCCGTGTGCCGGCAACGCCGCCGCCTCCAGCGCGAGACCGGCCGATGTCCTGATCCGCGGCGAGGCGGCGACGACCGTGACCTCGTAGGGGGCGGCTTCGCCGGTCTGCGTCCTGAAATCGTTGGCGCTGGCGAAGACCTGAAGCGGTCCGCTGACATCGAGGAGCTGGACATCGGGATAGGCAAGGATTTCGATACGGCGCATGGCGATTTTTGGCTTGAAACGAGGGGTGATTGGCGATCGTGCCAAAGCATGGTGCCTTAGATTGGCCGGAGTCAACCTATGGAGAGTTCCATGACCCTTCGCTTCGGCATCCTCGTCTTCCCCAATGTCCAGCAGCTCGACCTCACCGGCCCTTATGAAGTCCTGGCATCGGCAAAGAGCGCCGAGGTGGAATTGATCTGGAAGGATCGCAATCCGGTGATGTCGTCGACGCGACTGTGCCTGAGTCCGACGGCGACCTTTGACGATTGCCCTCCTCTCGATGTGCTGTGCATTCCGGGTGGAGGCGGCGTCAACGCGCTGCTGGAGGATCAGGCCGTGCTCGACTTCGTGCGGGAGCGCGCGGCTCAGGCCCGCTACGTCACCTCGGTGTGCAGCGGTGCCCTGGTGCTGGGTGCAGCCGGCCTGCTCAAAGGCAAGCGGGCGACGACGCATTGGTACGCGCATGATTTCCTCGCCGAGTTCGGTGCCATCCCAGTCGACGAGCGAATTGTCGAGGACGGAAACTTGATAACCGCGGGCGGCGTCACCTCGGGGATCGACTTCGGCCTCGCCCTTGTCGCCAGGTTTCTCGGTCAGGCCGAGGCCGAAACGGTGCAGCTCTCGCTCGAATACGCCCCGGCGCCTCCGTTCCAATCGGGCACGCCCGCACAGGCTTCGCCTTCCGTGCTGGCGGAAGCAAAGGAGCGGCTCGCAGGTTCAAGGCGGGTTCGCGAGGCCATGTTCGCGCGCTGGCGCGCCACCACCGCCACGCCGGCGCGAAGCCACGCTTGAGCTGACGGGCCGAACGCGCGCCATGGCGCGCGCGTTCGGTCTGTCCCCGTTTCGGCTGTTGACACATCTCTCCGTCTGTGCAGAAATTGGTTGGACCATTGGACCACTTGTGCATCGCTTCGGGGAGGAAGTGTGGACCAGAACAGCCTGCCACCCATTCAGACGACGGCGCGTGATGACGCTGTGCTGAAGGCATTGGTGGGCTTTGTTCGCGCCGAAGCCTTGCAGCCCGGCGAGCGGCTTCCGACCGAGCGTATCCTGGCCGAGCGGCTGAAGGTCAGCCGCAACACGGTGCGCGAGGCGCTGACGCGGTGGGAAGGGCTTGGCCTGGTCGAGCGCCGGCAAGGCAGCGGCACTTATCTCAAGGCGGCTGTGTCGCCCGACATGCTGCATATGCCGCTGACGCTGGCGGGCGGCAACGACTTCACCAGCCTGATGCAAACGCTTGAAATCCGCCGCGCGCTGGAGGCGGAGGCCGCGGCTCTCTGCGCCGAGCGGGCGAGCCCGGCCGACATCGCCGAGATCGAGCGCAAGCTCGACATCATGGAGCAGGCATTCCGTACCCGCGACGGCATGTCGTCTGAAGAGGACTGGGAGTTCCACCAGGCGGTCTACCGCGTCTCCGGCAATCCGCTGTTCGAACAGATCATCGCCGCCATGCACGAGCTGTTCCATCGTTTCTGGGAGCATCCGCTGGGCGTGCGCGATTTCGGTCACGCCAGCTTTCCCTACCACCGCACCATCTATGAGCGCATCGCCGCGCGCGACCCGCAGGGGGCCCGCGCCGAGGCACTCAAGCTGATCGCCACCGTCGAGGACGATCTCAAGCGCGGTGCCGCCAAACTCAAACTTCCGAGCCAGACATGAACGAGCATCCGAGCGGTTTCGATCACGATTATCTTGCCGAGGCGGCGACACTGCTGGCGCATGACGAACCGTTCCCCGGTGGCGCGGTGGTGCCGCCGATCTACCAGACCTCGCTGTTCACCTTCGCCAATTATGCCGAGATGGCCGACACCTTTGCCGGCAAGCGAAGGCAGCCGATCTATTCGCGCGGCGACAATCCGACGGTAATGGAATTCGAGGCGCGTGTTGCCGCCCTTGAGGGCGCCGAGGCCGCGCGCGGCTTTTCCAGCGGCATGGCGGCGATCAGCGCCACGGTGCTTGCCTTTGTCGGGGCGGGCGAGCGCATCGTGGCCGTGCGGAACTGCTACGGCGATGCCTACCGGCTGTTCGAACGGCTTTTGCCACGGCTCAACATCAAGGTCGATTACGTCGACGGTTCCGATCCCGATGCGGTGGCGGCGGCACTTCCCGGCGCCAAGCTGCTCTATCTGGAAAGTCCGACCTCGATGATGTTCGAGCTGCAGGATCTGCCGCATCTGACCCGGCTGGCCAAGGAGCAGGGCATCGTCACCACTATCGACAACTCCTGGGCGACGCCGGTTTTCCAGAAGCCGATCATGCATGGCGTCGACCTGGTGCTGCATTCAGCATCGAAATATCTCGGCGGCCACAGCGATACCGTCGCCGGCGTGGTGGCCGGCTCCGCAGCGCATATCAAGCACATCAACGAACAGACCTATTCCTATCTCGGCGGCAAGCTGTCGCCGTTCGAAGCATGGCTGCTGCTGCGCGGCCTGCGCACGCTGCCGCTGCGCCTGCCGCACCATATGAAGAGCGGGCTCACCATCGCCGAGCGGCTGAAGGCGCATGCCAATGTCGAGCGCGTCAACCATCCGGTTTATTCGAACCATCCGGGCAAGGCGACGCTGGCAGGCTATGCCGGTCTGTTCTCCTTCGAGGTGACGGACGATATCGACATCCCCGTCTTTGTCGATGCGCTGAAGTTTTTCCGCATCGGCGTCAGCTGGGGCGGGCATGAAAGCCTGGTCGTGCCGGCCAAGGCGTCGCTGGAGCAGACGCCGGGACTGAATTCGATGGCGCGCTTCGGCGTCAGCCCCCGAACCATCCGCTTCAATGTCGGATTGGAAAGTGTCGAAGACCTCTGGGCCGACGTCGCCCAGGCCTTCGAAAAAGCCAGAAAATAACAAGCGGGTTCAAAATGGGAGTCTTGAACATGAAAAAACTGACCATCATGCTTGCCACCGTTGCGGGGTTGGCGATTTCCGCCGGGAGCGCGCTGGCCGATTCGACCCTGAAGATGGTCGAAGTCATCACCAGCCCGCCGCGCACCGAATTCCTGAAAAAGCAGATCGCCGAGTTCGAGGCAGCCAATCCCGGCGTCAAGGTCGAGCTGATCTCGCTGCCCTGGGGGCAGGCTTTCGAAAAGTTCCTGACCATGGTGCAGGCCGGCGATACGCCCGACGTGGTCGAGATGCCGGAACGCTGGATGGGTCTCTATGCCAACAATGCCCAGCTCGAGGACCTCGGCCCCTACATGGCCAAGTGGGACGATGCCAAGACGCTCGGCGACCGCGCCAAGCAGTTCGGTTCGACGGTCAACAACACGCAGTTCATGATCCCTTACGGCTACTATGTGAACGCGCTGTTCTGGAACAAGAAGCTGTTCAAGGAAGCCGGCCTCGACGGTCCGCCGGCCACGCTCGACGAGTTCGTCGCCGATTCCAAGAAGATCTCCGCCATCCCGGGCAAGTATGGCTACTGCCTGCGCGGCGGGCCGGGCGCCTTCAACGGCATGCACATGTTCATGAACATCGCCGCAGGCAAGGGCGGCTACTTCAACGAGGACGGCACCTCGACCATCAATGACGAGGGCTCGGTCAAGGGCCTGCAGATGCTGGCCGACATGTACAAGGACGGGCTGGCGCCGAAGGATGCGGTGAGCTGGGGCTTCAACGAGACCGTCACCGGCTTCTATTCCGGCACCTGCGCCATGCTGAACCAGGATCCGGACGCGCTGCTCGGCATCGCCGACAAGATGAGCGCCGACGACTTCGCCGTGGCGCCGCTCCCCGTTGGTCCGAGCGGCAAGTCGTATCCGACGCTCGGCTATGCCGGCTGGGCGATGTTCGCCAATTCGCAGCACAAGGACGACGCCTGGAAGCTGATGGCGACGCTGCTTTCGCCCAAGGACAATCTGGCATGGGCCAAGGAAGTCGGCGTCGTCCCGATCCACAATGGCGCCGACCAGGATCCTCATTTCAAGACCGAGCAGTTCAAGGGCTGGTTCACGGAACTGAGCGACAGCTCCAAATATGAAATGGTGACGCCGCCGACGCATCTGGAAAATCTCGGCAACTTCGTCGACCAGGTCGCGATCAAGAACTTTCAGGAAGTGCTGCTTGGCCAGAAGACCGCCAAGGACGTCGCGGACCAATGGGCTGCCTTCCTGACCAAGGAACAGCAGGACTGGCTGGCGAAGAACAAGAAGTAGTTTTGTTCCCTTCTCCCCGTTCGCGGGGAGAAGGTGTCACGAAGTGACGGATGAGGGGCGGCGCAACGCCTCGATAGACTGGCGCTGCCCTTCATCTGCCTGCCGGCATCTTCTCCCCGCAAACGGGGAGAAGGACGCTGTCCCCGACGCCGCTCCAGGGAGCCGATCCTCACCCAATGACCTATGCCGTGTCCGAAATACGATCCGCCGGCAAGCCGCGCCGCAAGCGGCTGTCGCATGCCGTCATCGAGCCCTGGCTCTATCTCAGCCCGGCGATCATCCTGCTGATCGTGGTGCTGTTGGTGCCGCTGATCATCGGCATCAGCTACTCCTTCCGCAAATTCTCGGCCTTCAAGTCGGAATATGTCGGGCTCGGCCAGTATCAGGCGATGCTGTCGGATCAGGTTCTGGGGCAAGCCCTGATCAACACGCTGTGGTGGACGATCGCCAGCCTGTTCTTCCAATTCTTCCTCGGTCTTGGCCTGGCGCTGCTGCTCGACAAGCCGTTCTGGGGTCGCAAGTTGGTGCAGGCTCTGGTGTTCCTGCCCTGGGCGGTACCGTCCTTCCTGTCCGGGCTGACCTGGGCCTGGCTGTTCAACCCTATCATCGGGCCGCTGCCGCATTGGCTGTACGCGCTGGGGCTCAAGGCTGAGCCGACCAATGTGCTCTCCGATCCCGCCACGGCGATGTGGGGGCCGATCGTCGCCAATGTCTGGTTCGGTATTCCGTTCTTCGCCATCACGCTTCTGGCGGCGCTGAAGTCTATCCCGTCCGAAATGCACGAGGCGGCGGCGATCGACGGCGCTTCGCCCTGGCAGCGCTTCACCAAGGTGACGCTGCCATTCCTCGCGCCGACCATCGCCATCACGGTGATGCTGCGCACCATCTGGATCGCCACCTTCGCCGACCTGATTTTCGTCATGACCGAGGGCGGGCCGGCTGGTTCCACCAATACGGTGCCGGTCTATATCTATGTCAGCGCCTTCAAGTCACTGGACAAGGGCTATGCCTCGGCGGTAGCCGTATTGCTGCTCGTGCTGTTGATCGCCTATGCAATCGCGCTGATCGCCATCCGCCGCTCCCTGGTGAGGCACGTCTGATGATCGCGGGACGCTCTGCTTCACAACGGTTCTTTGGTGGTATCGGCCTCTACGCGGCGATCGCCGCCTATGTGATCTTCGCCCTGTTCCCGATCTACTGGACGCTGAAGATCTCGGTGACGCCGGAGCGGCTGCTCTATTCCGAAGGCATCACCTTCTGGCCGTCGCGCACGACGTTGCAGAATTTCGTCACCGTGCTCGAGGCCACCGATTTCCCGCGCTATTTCCTCAACAGCGTCATCGTCTCCGTGTCGACGGCGGCATTGGTGACGGTGATCGCCACGCTCGCCGGTTACGCCATGTCGCGTTTCACCTTTCGCGGCAAGGCGGTGCTGGCGCTGATGCTGCTTTTGACCCAGACTTTTCCGCTGGTGATGGTCATTCCGCCGATCTACCGCGTCATGGGTCAGATCGGGCTGATCAACAGCCTGACCGGGCTGATCGTCATCTACACCGCCTTCAACACCGCCTTCGCCACCTTCCTGATGCAATCCTTCTTCGATGGCATCCCGAAGGATCTGGAAGAGGCGGCGATGATCGACGGTTGTACGCGTGCGCAGGCAATGCGCCGGGTGATCGTGCCGCTGACGCTGCCCGGCATGGGCGCCACGCTTGGCTTTGTCTTCACCGCCGCCTGGAGTGAGCTCCTGTTCGCGCTGATGCTGATTTCCAGCGACGATCAGAAGACCTTCGCCGTCGGCTTGCTCACCTTCATCGGCAAATTCGCCGTCGACTGGGGGCAGATGATGGCGGCGTCGATCCTGGCGCTGATCCCTGTCTGTATCTTCTTCGCCTTCCTGCAACGCTATCTCGTCACCGGCCTGACCGCCGGCGCCGTCAAAGGATAGACCGATGGCCTCTGTCACGCTCGAAAAGGTCCGCAAGGATTACGGCGCCGTCCGCGTCCTGCATGCGGTCGACCTTGAAATCGCCGACGGCGAATTTGTCGTTCTGGTCGGTCCATCCGGCTGCGGGAAATCGACACTGCTGCGCATGATCGCCGGGCTGGAGGAAGCCTCCGGCGGCGAGATCCGTATCGGTGAGCAATTGGTCAACGACGTGGCGCCCAAGGATCGCGACATCGCCATGGTCTTCCAGTCCTATGCGCTTTATCCGCACATGGATGTGTCGAAGAACATGGGCTTCAGCCTGATGCTGCGCAAGGCCGAGAAGCCGGCGATCGATGCCAGGGTGGATGGCGCGGCCAAGCGGCTGGGCCTGGACACCTACCTTCAGCGCTTGCCGCGGCAGCTGTCCGGCGGCCAACGCCAGCGCGTCGCCATGGGCCGCGCCATCGTGCGTGATCCCAAGGTCTTCCTGTTCGATGAGCCGCTGTCCAACCTCGATGCCAAGCTGCGCGTCCATATGCGGGCCGAGATCAAGGCGCTGCACCAGCAACTGAAGACCACCTCGGTCTATGTCACGCACGACCAGATCGAGGCTATGACCATGGCTGACCGGATCGTCGTCATGCATGACGGGCTGATCCAGCAGGTTGGCGCGCCGCTCGATCTCTATGACCGTCCGGCCAACGTGTTCGTTGCCGGTTTCATCGGCTCGCCGGGCATGAATTTCCTGCCGGCGACGGTTCGCAAGGGCGAGGTACCGGAAGCGGTGCTGGCTGATGGCCAGGCGCTGAAACTGCCGGATGGCCCGCCGCTCAGCGACGGCGATGCCATTACCATCGGCCTGCGGCCCGAGCATATCCGGTTGGCCGATGACGGCGCGCTACAGGGCGAGGTAGGGGTCGTGGAGCCGCTCGGCCTCTCGACACAGTTCTACGTCGCGCTGGCCGGCCAGCAGCTTTGCGTCTTTGCCATGGGACGCGCCGGCGTCAAGCCCGGCGACATCGTGCGGTTGGCGGCCGATCCGACGTCGCTGCATCTGTTCGATCCGAAAAGCGGCGATCGCATCGGCTGAAGGAAATTCAGCCGGGCTGAGGGAGCGAGCCCGCAGCCTCTGCCCTGCAAACAAAAACGCCGCCCGATGGGCGGCGTTTTTGTTTGCAAGGGAAAACCCAGATTACTTGATCTTGGTTTCCTTGAATTCGACGTGCTTCTTGGCGACCGGATCGTACTTGCGGAACGACAGCTTGTCGGTCTTGGTACGGCTGTTCTTGCTGGTGACGTAGAAGAAACCGGTGTCGGCGGTCGACAGAAGCTTGATCTTGATGTTTGCGGCTTTGGCCATGATCTCAGTCCGTTATGTTCGTGGGGTTTTGGCCGCTGGAGCACGGGAAAACACCCGGACGCGGGAAACTTGGCGCGACACATAAAGAACGTGCCTGGAAAGTCAAGCCCGGCGGACCTGAAGTGGCCCGTCCGGGAAGCCCATTGCGCGTAAATCAGACGTTTTCCGTCTCTGGCACGGCAACCTTCTTCCAATCTCCGGTCGTGTTCCACCAACGATTCGGATTGGCGCGGTCATCCAGCCCCTTGGATCGGCTGGCGAGGATCGGCTGGAGGCGGATCACCGGCTCCTGATAGGAATGGGCCTGGAAAATCGCCTCGACGACGCGGCTTGCCAGCGCCTGGTCGTCAGGCAGTTCGAATGAAACCTCGACCGTGCCCAGGCGGCGGCGCAATTCGATTTCGGCCCCGGCCGCGGCCCCTTCAAGCGGCCTGTAGCGCTCGATGCCGTGTCCCGACTGATAGGCGTTGCGGTCGTACTTGCCCATGGCCAGCGGGGCGATCGCAACGACCGCCTCCATGATGCGGTCGACATCCGCGGCCGGGGCCTGGAAGGTCACAAGCAGCAGGAGCGTCATTCGCAATGATGTGGTTTCAAAGCCGCTGTCGATCATGGGAGTGTCCTCAACTTCCGTTTTTGGGGGACACTCTTTTAACCTGACGCTGCTGACACGGTTCTGTCAGCAGCGGTCGCTATCTCAAAGGGTCAAAGGAGAATCTTGCGGACGAGCCTGACGCCAACCAGCGCCATGTAGGCGCCAAAGAACAGGCCGAGCGACCAGCCGAAACCGGACGGACCGAACGCGTCCATGCCGATGCCGATCGCCTGCGGGCCAAGCACCATGCCGACACCATAGCAGAGCACGAAGGCGGCGTTGGCGGATGCCAGTTCATGGCCGGAAAGCTGCGAGCCGAGGTGGGCAAGGCCGATCGTGTACATGGCGGCGACAACACCGCCCCAGACGAACAGAAGCGCGGCCATCAGGTGCCAATTCTGGGCGAAGAAGGGCATGAAGACCGTGCCGGCAAGGCCGACGGTGGCGCAGGCGAGCAGCAGATAGCGGCGGTCGCTGACCCGGTCGCTGATCATGCCGATCGGGATCTGCAGCAGCACATTGCCGAGACCGATCATGGTCAGCAGCAATGCGGCGTCGGCTTCCGAATAGCCGATGCGGTTGCCGTAGATCGGAAACAGCGCGAAGCCGCCGGTTTCGACCGCACCGAATACCAGCACGGCGGCGGTCGCCGATGGCACCAACCAGATGTAGCGAAGGAAGTTGCTGGTCTCGCCATCGGCAACGATGGAGGGGCTTTCATTGCGCGCGGCCAGCACCGGTATCGCGGCCAGCGTCACCAGTACGATGATGACGCCGAACGGCCTGAAGCCGGAGCTGCCAAGATGGGCGAACAGCCACGGTCCGGCGGCAAAGCCGAGCGACAGGACGGTGGCGTAGATGCCAAGCACAAGACCGCGCCGGTGCGGCGGTGCCGACGTGCTGATCCAGAATTCCGACAGGATGAACAGCACCGTCAACGCGATATGAAGCACGATGCGCAGCGGAAACCACATCCAGAAGTCGGGCGCGAAATGGAAGCCGACGAAGGCGAGGGCGCCGGCGGCGATCATCCCAATCATGGTCCAGGCGACGCCGAAGCGCATGGCGAGCGGTGTGGCTAACGGCGCACCGGCGATCGAGGCCAGGCCGGCGACGGCGGTGTTAAGGCCGATCATCGAAGCCGAGTGGCCCCGCGTTTCCAGGATGACGCTGAGCAGGGGCATGCCGAGGCCAATGGCGATGCCGACGACGCTGATCGACGAGATCGCCGCCACCATCGGCAGCCAGTGTACGCGTTCGTCGCCCTTGGGTTGGGTATCGACCGTCATGGGATGCTGAATACTCTGTCTCTTTGATCTTACGCAATTCCGGGCGGAAAACCGCGTCACACTTTTCCTGGAATTGCCCTACAGAAGTTCGCGGGTGAAGCGGTTGCGGACAAGCCGGTAGAAGGGGACTGGACCGCCCGGACGCAGCAGCGGATCATGGGCGAGGCGCTTTTCCAGCTCGTCCAGGATCATTCGCGTGATGTCGGGTATGTCGGCTTCCCGGGCTTTGGCGAGCGGCAGCCAGACCAGTTCCTCGAGTTCGTTGGTCGGCCCGCCGCCGGGCAGTTCGACGGCGACATCGTTGCGCCAGGCGCTGAAGAAACGGGTATCGAAGCGGCGTATCCGGTTGGGTGGGGTGATGGCGCGCGCGATGAAACGCAGCGTTTCCAGTGACGGTCTTACGCCGTGTTCGACAAAACCCTGCCAGTCACGCTTGTCGGTGGCAAAGGCGGCCTTCTGGCCTATCAGCAGCCCGGCTTCCTCATAGGTCTCGCGAATCGCTGACAATGCGACAGCCCGGGCTCGCGCGGCACTGGTGCGGCCGGGACCAGCAAGCAGCTTTGCTTCCTCATCGCGGTGCAATGCGGTAGCGGTCGCGACGCGGCTATCCGCCGGATCAGTGCGGCCGCCGGGAAACACGAACTTGCCTGGCATAAACGCGTGGCCGGCATGACGGCGGCCCATGAGCACCAGCACCTCATCGCCCTTGCGGTCGAGCAGGATCAGCGTCGCGGCGTCACGCGGACGCAGAGGCCGGCCGCTATGTGCGGCAAGACCCTTGTCGAGCTTGTCGACGTCCACCTTGGTCATTGCTTCCATGCGCAGGGACCTAGCGGAAACTTCTGGCAAGCGAAAGTGGCCTTTCACGGTCGGTATGTTGCGCCAGCCGGAGCTCTAGGCTCTCGGATGAGGCTCAATCCCATCCTTTTCGCCGCCGAAGCCGTGCATATAGAACGCCCATTGCAATCCGATGACGGCGCCTTTGACAGGTTGCAGCAGCGCTACCGACAGCAAGATGGTCAGGGGCACCCAGATGAGGATGTGCTGCCAGGTGGACAAGGTCGACGTCGCTTCCACGCCCATGAAGGCACCGAGAATGATGTGGCCGACGATGACGATGACCAGATAGGCCGGCAGATCGTCGGCGCGATGGTGATGGATCTCCTCGCCGCAGACGCTGCAGGTCTCGACGGTCTTGGTGAAGCCGCGAAACAGCTTGCCTTCGCCGCAGTTCGGGCAGCGCCCCAAAAAGCCACGCTTCATCGCCGTCCATAATGGGCGGGCAACCCGGCCCGACTGATGTTCGCCGCCGAAAACCTGTTGTTCCATTATCGTCTCCTGCCGCGCGACCCCGGTCGCGATTGCGACGCACGGGCGCGGCCCTTAGCCTTGTGAAACGACCTGGTGGAGCCTGGTAGGGGCTTCGGGTCGGTCAACATCTCGAAACGCATCGCGCCGGCCATGGGCGCCACCTCGACGAGCCGAACCTCGACGCGGTCCGCGAGCTGGTAGCCTTTTCCCGAGCGTTCTCCGAACAGGGAGCGGGCCGTTTCGTCATATATATAGTAATCGCCGCCCAGAGTTGAGACGGGGATGAAACCATCGGCGCCATATTGCGGCAATTGGACAAATAGTCCTGATTTGGTGACGCCGGAGATGCGGGCGTCGAAGCGCTCGTCGATGCGTTCGGCGAGATAGGCTGATATCAGTCTGTCAACCGTGTCGCGCTCGGCCGCCATGGCGCGCCGTTCGGTGCCGGAGATCAGCACCGCGACATCCTCGAGCCGCGCTTCCTCGTCCTGCGTCAGCCCGCCGGGACCGAGGCCGAGTGCGGCAATGAGTCCGCGGTGCACGATCAAGTCGGCGTAGCGGCGGATCGGCGAGGTGAAATGCGCGTAGCGCCTGAGGTTGAGGCCGAAATGGCCGATATTCCCGGGTGAATATTCGGCCTGGCTCTGCGAGCGCAACACCACCTCATTGACCAGCGCCTCGTTGTCGGCGCCATGCACGCGCTCAAGAATGCCGTTGAACTGGCTGGGCCGCATCTGCGCCCCGCGCGCCAGCGATAGTCCAAGCGTTGCCAAGAATTCGCGCAGCGATTCCTGCTTGGCGAGCGAAGGCGCGTCGTGGACACGGTAGACCAGCGCCTGCTTCTTCGCCTCCAGCGTCTCGGCCGCGGCGACATTGGCCTGGATCATGAATTCTTCGATCAGCTTGTGGGCATCGAGCCGTTCCGGCACGATGACGCGATCGACCGTGCCATCCGGCTTGAGCAGGATCTTGCGCTCCGGCAGGTCGAGTTCGAGCGGCTGGCGGCCGTCGCGACCGCGCTTGAGGATCGCATAGGCATCCCATAGCGGCTTCAGCACCGTGTCGAGGATCGGGCCGGTCTTGTCGTCCGGTGCGCCGTCGATCGCCGCCTGGGCCTGGGGGTAGGCGAGCTTCGCCGCGGACTTCATCATCACGCGGTGAAAGGAGTGCCTGATCTTGTGGCCATCGGCGGAGAAGGTCATGCGCACCGCAAGCGCCGGCCGATCCTGGCCTTCGCGCAGCGAGCAGAGGTCGTTGGAAATACGCTCGGGCAGCATCGGCACGACGCGATCTGGGAAATAGACCGAATTACCACGCTTCAGCGCCTCGCGGTCGAGTGCCGTGCCGTACCGGACATAGGCGGCAACATCGGCGATCGCGACAGTGGCGATCACGCCGCCCGGATTCTTTTCGTCCAGGTCAGGCGTCGCGAAGACAGCATCATCATGGTCCTTGGCGTCGGCCGGATCGATGGTGACCAGCGGCAGGTCGCGCCAGTCCTCACGATTGGCCATCGTCGCGGGCTTTACCGCCTCCGCCTCGGCGATGACGTCGGCCGGGAAGATGTGCGGAATGTCGTGGGCATGAATGGCGATCATCGAGACCGCCTTTTCGCTGGTCAGCGATCCCAGCACGTTGAGCACCTTGGCTCTCGGCAACCCATAACGGGAGGCGCGTGCCGGCTCGACCTCGACCAGGTCGCCATTCTCAGCCCCGTTCTGGAATTCCTTGTCGACGATCAGCTCCGGCTGGCGCCGTTCCACTGGTTCGATGCGGAAGGTACCGTCCTGCAGCACGCGGAAGACGCCGAGAACGGCATCGTTGCGCTTCTCGAAGATCTTCATCACCCGTCCGGTATAGGCGGGGCCTGAGGGGTCATCGGTCGGGAAGGTCTTGGCCAGGACGCGGTCGCCGATGCCCGGCGCTGGTCCGTTGCCGCCGCGCGACACGCGGATCGACACGACGGGTGGTTCGCCCGTGCCCACGGACTCCGCCGGATGCGCCAGCAAGATACCGTCGCCGTCGCGGCCGAAAATGTCGAGCACGGCGACATGGGGCAGGGCGCCGACGCGGGCCAGCCGCTTGCGCTCCTTGGTGAGTACGCCCTCATCCTGCAGGTCACGCAGGAGATCTTTCAGCCAGATGCGGTCGTCGCCGCGCAGCGCGAACGCCTTGGCGATGTCGCGTTTTCCCGCCCGGTCGGGATTTTCGGCGATGTAGCGCAGGATCTCATCGCGCGATGGCTTGTAGTCGTCCTTGACCTTGGCCCTCGTGTCGGCGGTGCGCGGATCGCCGTGGCTTCTTCCGGTGATCCTGCGCGCCACGCTGTCCTACCCTTTTTTCTTCGCGGTCGGCTTCTTCGCAGCCGGCTTTTGGGCCGCTGTTTTCTTGGCCGCCGGTGCCTTGGCCGCTGCCGCCTTGCGGAACGGCTTCTTGCCGCCGCCGCCCTTGGCTTCCTTCTCTGCAATCAGCGCTAGCGCGTCCTCAATCGTCACCGACTGCGGATCCTTGCCCTTGGGCAGCGTGGCATTGACCTTGCCGAAATTGACGTAAGGCCCGTACTTGCCGTCGCGCACGACGATCTTGCCGCCGCCGTCCGGATGGTCGCCAAGTTCCTTCAGGGCCGCAGCCGTGCCGCCATTACGGCCGCCCTTGCCCTTGGATTGCTTCTCGGCAATCACCGTGACGGCACGGTTGAGACCGATGGAGAACACGTCCTCAATGCTGTCCAAATTGGCGTAGGTGCCATCATGAAGGACGAACGGACCGTAACGGCCGAGCCCGGCCGAGATCATCTTGCCGGATTCGGGATGTTTTCCCACGTCGCGCGGCAGACCTAGCAGCGCGAGCGCCTTCTCATGGTCGATGGAGTCGGGCGTCCAGCCCTTGGGCAAGCTCGAACGCTTGGCTTCCTTGCCGTCGCCGCGCTGGATATAGGGGCCGAAGCGGCCGGAGCGCAGGGTGATTTCCTCAGCCGTGTAGGGATCCTTGCCGAGCACCTTGGTGCCGTCCTCGCCGCCGCCATTCTCGCCGTTCGGATTGGCGGCGTCACCGAGCTGGCGGGTGAATGAGCATTCGGGATAGTTCGAGCAACCGACGAAGGCGCCGAACTTGCCGAGCTTCAGCGACAGATTACCAGTGCCGCATTTCGGGCAGATGCGCGGGTTCGAGCCGTCCTCGCGGGCAGGGAAGACCAGCGGCGCCAGTTCCTCGTTGAGCGCGTCGAGCACGTCGGTGACGCGCAGTTCCTTTATGTCGGCGACCGCGCCCGAAAAATCCTTCCAGAAATCGCGCAGCACGTCTTTCCAGGCAAGCTTGCCATCGGAGATCTCGTCGAGCTTTTCCTCGAGCGAGGCGGTGAAGTCGTATTCGACATAGCGCTCGAAGAAACTTTCGAGGAAGGCGGACAACAGACGGCCCTTGGCCTGCGGCACCAGCCGGCGCTTGTCGATCGTGACGTAATCGCGGTCCTCGAGCGTCTTGAGGATTGCCGTGTAGGTCGACGGCCGGCCAATGCCGAGCTCTTCCAGCTTCTTGATAAGCGAAGCCTCGGAATAGCGCGGCGGCGGCTCGGTCGTGTGCTGGGTGGCGTTGATCGCCTGGCGGGCAAGCTGCTCGCCGGCGCGGATCTCCGGCAGACGACGGTTTTCCTCGTCTTCCGCGTCGTCGTCCTTCTGGTCGGTGTAGGCGGCGATGAAGCCGTCGAAGCGGACGACCGACCCGACGGCGCGAAGCTCGGCGGTGCGGGCGCCATTGACGGCCTCGATCTCGACGGTGGTGCGCTCGATTTCGGCCGGCTGCATCTGGCTGGCGATGGCGCGCTTCCAGATCAGCTCATAGAGCCGCAACTGGTCGGAATCGAGATACTGCCTGACCGATGCTGGGGTGCGCATGAAGTCGGTCGGGCGGATCGCTTCGTGCGCTTCCTGGGCGTTCTTGGCCTTGGCGGTGTATTGGCGCGGCTTCTCCGGCAGGTACTTTGGGCCGAATTCCTTGGCGATGGCGTCCCGAGCACCGGAAATGGCCTCGGGTGCCATCTGCACACCGTCGGTTCGCATATAGGTGATCAGGCCGGTGGTCTCGCCGCCGATCTCCATACCTTCATAGAGGCGCTGCGCCACCTGCATGGTGCGCGTGGCCGAGAAACCGAGGCCCGACGAGGCGGCCTGCTGCAGCGTCGAGGTGGTGAAGGGCGGGCCGGGGTTGCGCTTGGTCGGCTTGGCTTCGACGGACAACGCCTTGAAGGTCGCACCCTCGAGCATCGCCTTGATGTCGTCGGCCTGCGCTTTGTTCGCAATGTCTAGCTTTTGCAGCTTCTTGCGCTCGAAGGCGGTCAGCCGTGCTTCGAAATTTTCGTTGCGCGGCGTGCCGAGGATCGCGGCGATCTGCCAATATTCCTCGCGGATGAAGCGCTCGATCTCGGATTCGCGGTCGCAGACCAGGCGCAGAGCCACCGACTGGACACGGCCCGCCGAACGGGCGCCCGGCAATTTGCGCCATAGAACCGGCGACAGCGTGAAGCCGACGAGATAGTCGAGTGCCCGGCGGGCGAGATAGGCATCGACCAGCGGCGCATCGATCTGGCGCGGATTGGCCATGGCTTCCAGCACCGACGATTTGGTGATGGCGTTGAAGACGACGCGGCTGACGGGCTTGTCCTTCAGCGCGCGCTTCTGCTTCAGCACTTCCAGCACATGCCAGGAAATGGCCTCGCCTTCGCGATCAGGGTCGGTGGCGAGGATCAGGCCGTCGGCATCCTTGACCGCCTTGGCGATGTCGGCGAGCCGCTTGCCCGATGCCGTGTCGACCGCCCAGGACATGGCGAAATCTTCATCCGGGCGCACCGAGCCGTCCTTGGCCGGCAAATCGCGGACATGGCCGAACGAAGCCAGAACCTTGTAGTTCTTGCCCAGATATTTGTTGATTGTCTTAGCCTTGGCCGGCGATTCGACGACGACGACGTCCATGAGGTCTCTTATCTGCTGTGATGCGCCAGAAGAATTCCGCTGCGCGCGACGAAATCTCGTTTCTGTTTGTCGCTCACATGGCCGCGCTTTTGCATCCGGTCAAGGGGAAGCGCCCAAATTGCGAGGTCGCCGGCAGCAATACACTCTAAGAGTGTATGGAGAAAATCACAGAATTTCAGCTTGAGGTGATGATGGTGCGGAGTCGGCCGAAACGACCTGTTTTGGTTTTTCGGCCGAGTCGCGAACAGCCGGCACGATGGCGTGCGCAGGCTATGCCGTGATAGGCAGATAGGTGCTGGCCGCCGGACTTGCTTTGGAAGGATACACGGCAGCCAGTTCTTGTCCCGCCAACAAGCGGGAATGGGTGCGAAGACTCAGTTGGCCTTGACGATGTGCCAGACTTCGCCGACGCCGTCGCCATTCACGTCGCCGGCCTTCTTGTCTTTGATGAAGGTGTAGACGGGCTTGCCATCATAGGCCCACATCTTGGTGCCGTCGGTGCGGTCGACAACGCTCCATTCGTCGTCGGCCTTGGCGCCGGCTTCGGCCTTCAGCGGCGGCCAGTTGGTGGCGCATTTGTCGTAGCAGTTCGACTTGCCCTTCTCGTCCTTGTCATAGGTGTAAAGCGTCATGCCCATGGCGTCTGTGTAGATCTTGGTGCCATTGACCTCTGCTTCCTTCCACGCGTCAGCGGCGAAGGATGCGGCGGTGCTGAGCAAAAGTGCTGCCAGCCCTACGGTTATGGTTTTCATGGAAATCTCCCTGATATCTGGAGACACGCGGGAAATCGCGGCCTCACAGCGTCAACGCCTTTCGATCGCGGTATCTTCCCGAGAGGCTTGTGGGACATCGGCAGCTGGCGGCCGCAGTTGCCAGTAACAATTCCCTCGGTTCGGTCGTACTAGATGGGTGGCGCTACTGAATTCGGGGCCATTGCGATTGCCCGAACAGCGACCGGTTGCCACACATTGGTGATTGGCGCACAGGTCAGGGCGTCGCTATATCGTCGCCAAACAGTCGGAGCTCAGGGAATGGCATTGGACATCGGCTATGTCAGCGCGGTCGGGGCGGGGGCTATCTCGTTCCTGTCGCCATGCGTGCTGCCGCTGGTGCCGCCGTATCTCTGCTACATGGCCGGCGTGTCGGTCGACGATTTTCGCGGCAATGCGGGCGTGACGGCCAGGGAAGGCACGCGTGGCGCGCTGCTTTATTCCTCGATCGCCTTCGTGCTCGGCTTCTCGACCGTGTTCGTGGCGCTCGGCGCCGGCGCCTCGACCATCGGCCGGCTGCTGCGCGTCTGGCAGGAGCCGCTGGCGATGGCCGCCGGCGTGCTGATTATCCTGATGGGCCTGAATTTCCTCGGCATATTGCGCATTCCGCTGCTGTCGCGCGAGGCGCGCTTCCAGTCGCAAGGCAAGCCGGCCAGTGCCGTCGCCGCCTATGTCATGGGGCTGGCCTTCGCCTTTGGCTGGACGCCCTGCATCGGCCCGGTGCTGGGGCCGATCCTGACGCTGGCCGGCGGGCGCGAAACGGTGGGCGAGGGCGCTCTGCTGCTCGCCGCCTATTCGCTTGGGCTTGGCATACCCTTTCTGATCGCGGCGCTGTTTTCCGGCGCCTTCATGCGCTTCCTCGGCAAATTCCGCGTCCATCTCGGCCGGGTCGAAAAAGCGATCGGCGCGCTGCTGGTGGTCGCCGGCGTGTTTTTCCTCACCGGCGGCGTGCAGACGGTGTCGTATTGGCTGCTGGAGAATTTTCCGGTGCTGGGGCGGCTGGGGTAAGGCCGCAACTGCGGCATTTGCCATAAAATATCGGACAGTGGACCGACTGATTAAAAGTCACTTGCTCGACCATCTCACCGGAATTTAACCGCATTGGTGCAGCATGGCGCCACTGCTATCCTGTCTTGATTCCCAACCCTTTTCCTATGGTTGTCCGCCCATGAGCCAGAGATCCTGCCTGTCTGTCATCCTCGCCGCTGGCGAAGGCACGCGCATGAAGAGCGCGTTGCCGAAGGTGCTGCATCCGATCGCCGGCCTGCCGATGGTCGCCCATGTGGTGAAGGCGGCCGACGCCGCTGGTGCCAGCAGCGATGCGATCGTCATCGGCCATGGCGCGGAAGAGATGCGCAAGGCGGTGGCGAAGTTCTCACCCAAGGCCGAGACCTTCGTGCAGGACAAACGCTTGGGTACGGCGCACGCCGTTCTTGCCGCCCGTGAAGCGATATCAAGGGGTTATGACGACATCCTGGTGATGTTCGGCGACACGCCGCTGATCGATGCGGAGGCTTTGATCCTGGCGCGGATGAAGCTCGCCGAAGGCGCGGCCGTCGCGGTGATCGGCTTCCGAACGCCCAATCCAAACGGCTATGGCAGGCTGGTCGAAAAAGGCGGCAAGCTGATCGCCATCCGCGAAGAGAACGACTGTTCCGAAGCGGAGAAGAAGATCAGCTTCTGCAATGCCGGCATGATGGCGGTCGCCGGCGCCCATGCGCTGGGGCTGCTCGACGCGGTCGGCAACAAGAATGCCAAGGGCGAGTATTATCTGACCGACATTGTCGAGATCGCGGGCGCGCAAGGTCTCGATGTCGTGGCCACCGAAGCCAGTTTCGAGAACGCGCTCGGCATCAACAACCGCGCCGAACTGGCGCAGGCCGAGGGCATCTGGCAACAGCGTCGACGCCAGGAGGCGATGCTGTCGGGCGTGACGCTGATCGCGCCGGAAACGGTCTATTTCTCGCACGACACCGAGATCGGCGCCGACACGCTGGTCGAACCCAACGTCTGGTTCGGCCCAGGCGTGAAGATCGCCGGCGGCGCCAGGATCCATGCCTTCAGCCATATCGAAGGCGCCACCATCGCGGCCAATTGCGATGTCGGGCCATTCGCTCGGCTGCGGCCAGGCGCCGATCTCAGGCAGAAGGCCAAGGTCGGCAATTTCTGCGAGGTCAAGCAGGCTGTTGTCGAGGAGGGCGCCAAGGTCAACCATTTGACCTATATCGGCGATGCCCGTGTCGGCGCGGGCGCCAATATCGGTGCCGGCACCATCACCTGCAACTATGACGGCTATTCGAAATTCTTCACCGACATCGGCGAGGGCGCCTTCGTCGGCTCGAACTCCTCGCTGGTGGCGCCGGTATCGATCGGCAAGGGCGGCTACATTGCGTCGGGCAGCGTCATCACTGAAAGCGTGCCCGACGACGCGCTGGCCTTCGGCCGCGCCCGCCAGAAGACCATTCCCGGCAAGGGCAAGGAATTGCGCGAGCGATTTGCCTCGGCCGCGGCGGCGAAGAAGAAGGCCGCTGGCGCCGATCATTAGCGGTCAGTCGGCGGGCTTTGTTTCTTCCTGAAGCAATTGAAATCCGATCAATTGCAGTAACCGGATTGCAAGAGCGGTCTGGCATGGTGCATGCGTGCGCAAGCGTCCGTTACAGTGGGCGAAATGCAATGTGACTTTCGCGGCGGGCCAGCCATCCCTAAATAAGCGCTGGTTTTGCATGGGGAATCGGGGACTGTCTGCATGTGCGGTATCGTTGGAATCGTCGGCCACTCGCAGGTTGCGCCGCTCATCGTCGACGCGCTGAAGCGGCTCGAATATCGCGGTTATGACTCGGCCGGCGTGGCCACCATCGAGAAGGGTGAACTTGGCCGCCGGCGCGCCGAGGGCAAGCTGATCAACCTTGAACGCCGGCTCAAGGACGACCCGCTCGAGGGCACGATCGGCATCGGCCACACGCGCTGGGCGACGCATGGCGTGCCCAACGAGACCAATGCGCATCCGCATTTTTCCGACGGTGTCGCCATCGTCCACAACGGCATCATCGAGAATTTCGCCGAGCTGCGCGATGAGTTGATCCGCGACGGCTATTCCTTCTCCTCGCAGACCGACACCGAGGTCGTCGCGCATCTGGTGGCGCGCGAACTGGCCAGGGGGCGCAAGCCGGTCGAGGCGGCGCACCAGGCGCTGAAGCGGCTCGAAGGCGCCTTTGCGCTGGCCATCATGTTCAAGGGCGACGAAGACCTGATCGTCGGCGCCCGCAACGGCCCGCCACTCGCCGTCGGCCATGGCGACGGCGAGATGTTCCTGGGCTCCGACGCCATTGCGCTCGCGCCCTTCACCAATTCCATCACCTATCTCGAGGACGGCGACTGGGCGGTGGTGCGCCGCGACAGCGTCGCCATCTTCGACATTGACGGCAGACAAGTCGAGCGCAAGCGCCAGCAGTCGCTGTCGACCTCCTTCATGGTCGACAAGGGCAACCGGCGCCATTTCATGGAGAAGGAGATCCATGAGCAGCCCGAGGTGATCTCGCACACGCTGGCGCATTATGTCGATTTCGTCTCCGGCGTCTCCAAACCGCTCGACCTGCCGTTCGACTTCGCCAAGATCGGCCGGCTGGCGATCTCGGCCTGCGGCACCGCCTATCTCGCCGGCCTGATCGGCAAATACTGGTTCGAGCGCTATGCGCGGCTGCCGGTCGACATCGATGTCGCCTCGGAGTTCCGCTACCGCGAGATGCCGCTGTCGGCCAACGATGCCGCCTTCTTCATCTCGCAGTCGGGCGAGACCGCCGACACGCTGGCCTCGCTGCGCTACTGCCGCAAGGCCGGCATGAAGATCGGCGCCGTCGTCAATGTTCGGGAATCGACCATGGCGCGCGAATCCGATGTCGTGCTGCCGACACTGGCCGGACCGGAGATCGGCGTCGCCTCGACCAAGGCCTTCACCTGCCAGCTCTCGGTGCTGGCGTCGCTTGCGGTGCGGGCCGGCGTGGCACGCGGCACGATCTCGAAGGATGAGGAGAAAACCCTGGTGCGGGCGCTCTCGGAAGCGCCGCGCTATGCCAACCAGGTGCTCAAGCTCGAGGAGCAGATCGAGCGCATCGCGCGGGACCTGTCACGCTATTCCGATGTGCTCTATCTCGGCCGCGACACCAATTTCCCGCTGGCCATGGAAGGCGCGCTGAAGCTCAAGGAAATCTCCTACATCCACGCCGAAGGCTATGCGGCGGGCGAGCTGAAGCACGGGCCGATCGCGCTGATCGACGAGAACATGCCGGTCATCGTGATCGCGCCGCATGACCGCATCTTCGAGAAGACCGTGTCCAACATGCAGGAAGTGGCGGCGCGCGGCGGCAAGATCATCCTGATCACCGACAGCAAGGGGGCGGCACAGGCGAGCGTGAAGACGATGGAGACGATCATCCTGCCGGACGTGCCCGAAATCATCTCGCCGATCATCTATGCGCTGCCGATCCAGATGCTGGCCTATTTCACCGCCGTCTTCATGGGCACCGACGTCGACCAGCCCCGCAACCTGGCGAAATCGGTCACGGTGGAGTAGGGGCCTCAACAGGCGCTCTTTAAAAACTTCGCAGTTCCAAACGGCCGTCCGGTTCACTAATGTTGCGCTGCAACCCGCGCCCCGGTGAACCATGTCCGATGCTCCGAAGACCTCCGGCATGACCCGGCTGAGGAACTATTTCCTCACAGGCTTCATCGTCTGCGCACCCCTGGCGATCACCGCCTATATCGCCTGGTCGTTCATCGGCTGGGTCGATTCCTGGGTAAAGCCTTATATTCCGGCGCGTTATAGCCCCGACACCTATTTGCCGTTTCCTGTTCCGGGATTCGGGCTGATCGTCGCGCTGATCCTGATCACGCTGATCGGTTTCCTCGCCGCCAACATTGTCGGCCGCGCCATTGTCGGTTTCGGCGAGCGCCTGCTTGGCCGCATGCCGCTGGTACGCGGTATCTATGGCTCGCTGAAGCAGATCTTCGAGACCGTGCTGTCGAACAAGGGCGACATGTTCCGTCAGGTCGGACTGGTCGAATATCCCCGCAAGGGCGTGTGGTCGCTGGTCTTTGTCGCCAGCGAAAAAGAAACCGAGATCAATGAGAAGCTCGACCAGGAAGGCGATCCGCTGATCGCCGTGTTCATGCCTTGCACGCCGAATCCGACAACCGGATTCCTGATGTACGTGCCGAAGTCGGACATCGTGCTGCTCGACATGACGATCGAGGACGGCGCCAAGCTGATCGTCTCCGCCGGGCTGGTGGCGCCCGAGGTGAAGACGAAATTGGTGACGCTCAACGGCGAGCCGATCAATGGAACGGTCGCCAATCCGCCGCTAGGGCCTCATCCGGCGCGCAAGAGCCGCACCGCCTCGTCGCGGCCGAACAAGTAGAGCAGCAGGCGCAACGCCTCACCGCGGTCGGATTGCAGCTCCGGATCGCGCGACAGGATCAGCCTCGCATCATCGCGGGCGGCTTCCAGCAGATCGGCATGCGCCTCTATCCGCGCCACCTGGAACCCCGGCGTGCCGGACTGGCGGGTCCCCAAAAGCTCGCCTTCGCCGCGCAATTTCAGATCTTCCTCGGCGATCAAAAAGCCGTCCTCGGTCTCGCGCATCACCGACAGCCGGCGTTTTGCGGTCTCGCCGAGCGGATCCTTGTAGAGCAGCACGCAGGAGGAGGGCTTGTCGCCGCGCCCGACGCGGCCGCGCAACTGGTGCAACTGCGCAAGGCCAAAGCGTTCTGCATGCTCGATCACCATGACGGTGGCGTCCGGCACGTCGACACCGACCTCGATGACCGTGGTGGCGATCAGGATGCGGGTCTCGCCCTCCTTGAAGGCACGCATGGCCTCATCCTTCTCGGCGCCCTTCATGCGGCCATGGACGAGGCCGATGCGGTCGCCGAACAGCGGCTTCAGCGAAGCGAAGCGATCCTCGGCCGACATCAGCTTGATCTCTTCCGATTCTTCCACCAACGGGCAGATCCAGTAGATCTTCTGGCCACCGGCGACCGCGTCCTCCATGCGCCCGACCAGTTCGTCGAGACGCTCAAGCGGCAGCGTGACTGTGCGGATCGGCTGGCGGCCGGCCGGTTTTTCCGTCAGCTTCGAGACATCCATGTCGCCGAAGGCGGTCAGCACCAGCGTGCGCGGGATAGGCGTCGCGGTCATCACCAGCATGTCGGGCGCATCGCCCTTGGCGGTGATGGCGAGCCGTTGGTGAACGCCAAAGCGATGCTGTTCGTCGATCACGGCAAGGACCAGGTCGTGGAAGGTGACCGTCTCCTGGAACAGCGCATGGGTGCCGACGACGATATCGATCTCGCCGCTCGCCAGACCAGCCAGCGTTTCGGTGCGTTCGCGGCCCTTCTCGCGGCCGGTGAGGATGGCGATGCGCAGCCCGACCTTGGCGGCAAGTGGCGCGATCGTCGCCAGATGCTGGCGCGCCAGGATTTCGGTCGGCGCCATCAGTGCCGCCTGGCCGCCCGCCTCGACGGCGCGCGCCATGGCAAGCAGAGCGACCACCGTCTTGCCCGAACCGACATCGCCCTGCAGAAGCCGCAGCATGCGCTCGGGGTCGGCAAGGTCTGCATTGATTTCGCCGAGCGCGAATTCCTGGCTTGTGGTCAATGAATAGGGAAGGGCCGCACGCAATTTCTCGACGATGCGGCCGTCGCCGACCAGGGGGCGCCCAGACAGACGGCGGATCTTTGCCCGCACCAGCGCCAGCGAGACCTGGCCCGCCAGCAACTCGTCATAGGCAAGACGCCGCCAGGCAGCGCCGTCGATGGAAACGTCGATCGGGTCTGCTGGATTGTGGATACGGATGAGCGCATCGGCAAAGGTGGGAAAGGTGTGCCGGCGCATGAAGGCGCCGTCCTGCCATTCCGGTAATTCGGGCAAGCGCGCCAGCGCCTGGCCGATCGCCCGGCGCAGCACCTTGCCCGAAAGCCCCGCGGTCAGCGGATAGACCGGTTCGACCAGCGGCAGGTTTTCCGCCTCGCTGGCCAGCGCGATATGGTCGGGGTGGACCATGGTCGGGCGGCCATTGAACCATTCCATGCGGCCCGAGACCACGACAAGCTCGCCGACAGGCATCGCCTTTTCGAGGTAGGCGGCGTGCGCATGGAAAAAGGTCAGGCCGATTTCGCCGGTATCGTCATGGGCGTAGACCCTGTAGGGCACCGACCTGTTGCCGCGCGGCGGCGGCTGGTGGCGGTCGATGCGCACGTCGAGCGTGACGATCTGGCCTTCCGCGGACCCTGCGATCCCCGGCCGGCTGCGGCGGTCGATGACGGTATGCGGCAGCACGAACAGAAGGTCGCCAGCGCGGGCCGCGCGATCGCCAAGATCAGCGGCGACGACCTTCTCGATCAGCGCGCCAACCTTCGGCCCGACGCCGGCAAGCGAAGTGATCGGGACGAACAGCGGATCGAGGATGGAAGGACGCATAATGTCAGCTTATGTTGCGACGGTGTCAGCGCAAGGCTGACAGCACCTTCTATCCACGCTATATGCGCCGCAGCAAGCGAGGATGCGGCACAATGACCGGAACGAAACGATCAAGCGAGGGGCTGGACACCCACCGCCGCAAGCTCTTGTTCCGTTCCTGGCATCGCGGCATGCGCGAGATGGATCTGATCCTCGGCACGTTCGCCGACGCCGAGATCAGTGCCTTGACCGACGAGGAAATCGACCAATATGAGAGGCTCCTCGACATTCCCGACACCGAATTCCTGCCGTTGATCACCGGTGAACGGCCGATCCCGGCGGATATCGATTGCGCCGTCCTGCAAAAGATTCTGGCGTCCCGCCGGACCATGACATTCTGAACAAAAGCAATTCCAGGAAAATGCGAAGCGGTTTTCCCACGGGAATTGCGACAAACAAGACCGTGATTTGATGAGCCTCATTCCCACCATTGGTCTGCCGAAAGGCCGTGCCGGCCAGTTCATCGTCGACGGCGTCGCCGATGGCTATGAAGCCTTCGCGCTGGTGCAGACGGCCCTGGAAATCGCGCCCGACAAGCCGGTGCTGTTCGTGGCGCGCGACGGCCAGCGCCTGCCGGCGATCATCGAGGCGTTGGCCTTCGCGGCACCCGGCCTGCCGGTGCTGGAACTGCCGGCCTGGGATTGCCTGCCCTACGATCGCGTCTCGCCAGGTTCGGATGCCGCCGCCAAGCGCCTCGATGCGCTGACCGCGATGATCGCGCTGGCCAAGAAGCCACACCGCGCCGTCATCCTCACCACCGCCAATGCGTTGCTGCAGCGCGTTCCGCCGGCCGACCTTGTCGAGGCACAGACCTTTCACGCCAGGCCCGGCAACCAGATCGACATGAACGCACTGGTATCACGGCTGGAAACGTCAGGCTTCGAGCGCGTGCCAACGGTGCGCGGCATCGGCGAATTCGCGGTGCGCGGCGGCATTCTCGACCTGTTCGCTCCGGGCTGGAGCGAGGCGCTCAGATTGGATTTCTTCGGCGATACGCTGGAATCGATCCGCGTCTTCGACGCCGCCACGCAGCGCACCACCGGCCAGCGCAAGTCGATGGCATTGCAGGCGATGAGCGAAGTGGCATTGACGCCCGAAACCATCAGCCGCTTCCGCCGCTCCTACATCGAGGCCTTTGGCGCGCCGCAGCGCGACGACGGGCTTTACGCGGCGGTCAGCGAGGGCAGGCGCTTCGCCGGCATGGAGCACTGGCTGCCGTTCTTCTATGAACGGTTGGAGACTGTATTCGACTATCTGCCGGACACGCCGGTTGTCTTCGACCATCTGGCGCATGAGGCGTTGGCCGAACGCCACACGCTGATCCTCGACCACTATGAGGCGCGTAAGAAGCAGGCCGACGCTGCGCTGAAAGATGCGGTGCCCTACAAGCCAGTGGCGCCCGATCTGCTCTACCTGTCGCCGGAAAACCTGATCGCCTCGCTCGGACCGCGCGAAGCGATCGACTTCACGCCCTTTGATGCTCCGGATGCCGGTGCGAAAAAGGTGTATCACGCCGGCTCGCGCCATGGCCGTAGCTTCGTCGAGGAGCGCGCCGATCCGAACGTCAACGTGTTCGATGTGGTCGTCAGACACATCGCCGACGAACGCGCCGCGCGCCGCCGTGTCGTCATCGCCGGCTGGACCGAAGGCTCGCTCGACCGGCTTGGCCAGATCCTGGCCGAGCATCATCTCGGCAATCTCAAGCAAGTCGAGACGCTGGCGGAAGCCGAACAGCTCGAGCCGGGGCAGGCTGCTCTTGCCGTACTGCCGCTCGAATCCGGCTTCGAGACCGAGAAACTGGTCGTCGTCGCCGAACAGGATATTCTGGGCGACCGGCTGATCCGGCGTTCGAAGCGCAAGAAGCGCGCGTCCGACTTCATTGCCGAGGCCTCGGCCTTGTCTGCCGGCGATATCGTCGTCCACGCCGACCACGGCATTGGCCGCTTTATCGGCTTGCGCACCATCGAAGCGGTCGGTGCGCCGCATGATTGCCTCGAAATCCACTATGCCGGCGACGACCGGCTGTTCCTGCCGGTGGAGAACATCGAGCTTCTGTCGCGCTATGGCTCTGATACAGCCGAGGCGACGCTGGACAAGCTTGGCGGCGGTGCCTGGCAGTCGCGCAAGGCAAAGCTGAAGCGGCGCCTGCTCGACATGGCCGGGCAGCTGATCCGCATCGCCGCCGAGCGGCAGATGCGCGCCGCCCCGGCGTTGGTGCCGGCCGAAGGCCTCTATGACGAATTCTCAGCCCGTTTCCCCTATGAGGAAACCGACGACCAGCAGAGCGCGATCGATTCGGTGCGCGACGATCTTGGCGCCGGCAAGCCGATGGACCGGCTGATCTGCGGCGATGTCGGCTTCGGCAAGACCGAAGTGGCGCTGCGCGCCGCCTTTATCGCCGCCATGGAAGGGTTCCAGGTTGCGGTGGTGGTGCCGACGACGCTGTTGTCGCGCCAGCATTTCAAGACGTTTTCGCAGCGTTTCTCCGGCCTTCCCATCCGGGTCGCCCAGGCCTCGCGGCTGGTCGGCGCCAAGGAGCTGGCCGAAACGAAGAAGGCGCTGGCCGAGGGGCAGGTGGACATCGTTGTCGGCACCCATGCGCTGCTCGGATCCTCGATCTCGTTCAAGAATCTCGGCCTGCTGATCATCGATGAGGAGCAGCACTTCGGCGTCAAGCACAAGGAGCGGCTGAAGGACCTGAAGACCGATGTCCATGTGCTGACGCTGTCGGCGACGCCGATCCCGCGTACGCTGCAACTGGCGCTGACGGGCGTACGCGAACTGTCGCTGATCGCCACCCCGCCGGTCGACCGCATGGCGGTGCGCACCTTCATCTCACCCTTCGATCCGCTGGTCATTCGCGAGACGCTGCTGCGCGAGCGTTATCGCGGCGGGCATTCCTTCTATGTCGTTCCGCGCATCAGCGATCTCGCGGAAATCCATGATTTCCTGAAGGAATCTGTTCCCGAATTGAAGGTGGCGGTGGCTCATGGCCAGATGCCGCCGGGCGAACTCGACGATATCATGAACGCCTTCTACGACGGGCAATATGATGTGCTTCTGTCGACCACCATCGTCGAGTCCGGTCTCGACATACCGACCGCCAACACGCTGATCATCCATCGCGCCGACATGTTCGGCCTGTCGCAGCTCTACCAGTTGCGCGGCCGCGTCGGCCGTTCCAAGGTGCGCGCCTATGCGCTGTTCACACTGCCCGCCAACCGCAAGCTGACCGACACCGCCGAGCGCCGTCTGAAGGTGCTGCAGTCGCTCGACACGCTCGGCGCCGGCTTCCAGCTCGCCAGCCACGATCTCGATATCAGGGGCGCCGGCAATCTTCTGGGTGAAGAACAGTCCGGCCACATCAAGGAGGTCGGCTTCGAACTCTACCAGCAGATGCTGGAGGAGGCCGTCGCCGAGGTGAAGGATTCCGGCGAGGTCCAGGATGGCGGCTGGTCGCCGCAGATCGCCGTCGGCACGGCGGTGATGATCCCGGAAAGCTATGTGCCGGACCTGCAGCTCAGGCTGGCGCTCTACCGCCGTCTTGGCGATCTCGAAAACACCGAGGAGATCGACGCCTTTGGCGCCGAGCTCATCGACCGGTTCGGCCCGCTGCCGGACGAGGTGAAGCATCTCCTGAAGATCGTCTTCATCAAGGCGCTTTGCCGCAAGGCCAATGTCGAGAAGCTCGATGCCGGGCCGAAGGGCGTCGTCATCCATTTCCGCAAGCGCGAATTCTCCAACCCGGTCGGGCTGGTCAAGTTTATCAGCGAGCAGGGCTCGCTGGCCAAGATCCGGCCGGACCACAGCGTCGTCTTCACCCGCGACTGGCCAACGGCCGAAAAGCGTCTGGCGGGCTCGGCGGTGGTCATGACGCAACTGGCAAGGCTGGTCGAGAAGGCGGCATAGCCCAGCCTGCCCATTCGCCAGCGCTGAGATTCCGGTCTAGAATAGGAAATCGGCTTCGTGTATGGAGCCGGCCAACCCATATAGGGGTGGAAATGCGGGCGAGGGTGTTCGCCGGAAAGAGCGTTGGGTGCAGCGATGACGAAATGGTCGCCGAATTCGTGGAGAGCAAAGCCGATCAAGCAGGTTCCTGCCTATCCGGATCTTGCCGCGCTGAAAAACACGGAAGCCCAGCTCGCCACCTTTCCGCCGCTGGTTTTTGCCGGTGAGGCACGCAAGCTGAAGAAGCAGCTGGCGGCTGTTGCCGCTGGCGAAGCCTTTCTGCTCCAGGGTGGCGATTGCGCCGAGAGCTTTGCCGAACATGGCGCGGACAACATCCGCGACTTCTTCCGCGTCTTCCTGCAGATGTCGGTCGTGCTGACTTTTGCCGGCGCACAGCCTGTGGTGAAGGTCGGCCGCGTTGCCGGCCAGTTCGCCAAGCCGCGCTCGTCCGACAACGAGACCAAGGGCGGGGTGACGCTGCCGAGCTACCGCGGCGACATCATCAACGGTATCGAATTCGATGCCAAATCGCGTATTCCCGACCCAGCCCGCCAGGAAATGGCCTACCGCCAGTCGGCGGCGACGCTCAACCTTCTGCGCGCTTTCGCGCAGGGCGGCTATGCCAGCCTGGAGAACGTGCACCGCTGGATGCTCGGCTTCGTGTCGGACAGCCCGCAGGGCGAAAAATACGAGTCGTTGGCCAACCGCATCACCGAGACGATGGACTTCATGAAGGCCGTCGGCATCACCTCGGAGACCAACTACGCGCTGCGCGAGACGGATTTCTACACCAGCCACGAGGCGCTGCTGCTCGGCTATGAAGAGGCGCTGACCCGCGTCGACTCGACCTCCGGTGACTGGTACGCCACGTCAGGCCATATGATCTGGATTGGCGACCGCACGCGCCAGCCCGACCATGCCCATGTCGAATATTGCCGTGGCATCAAGAACCCGCTCGGCCTGAAATGCGGCCCGTCGCTGAGCGCTGACGGCTTGCTTGAACTGATCGACCTGCTCAACCCCGAGAACGAGCCCGGCCGGTTGACGCTGATCGCGCGCTTTGGTTCGGACAAGGTCGCTGATCATCTGCCGAAGCTGGTGCGCGCGGTGCAGAAGGAAGGCCGCAGCGTGGTCTGGTCGTCTGACCCGATGCACGGCAACACCATCGAGGCAGCCGGCTACAAGACGCGGCCGTTCGACCGCATCCTGAAGGAGGTGCAGACCTTCTTCGAGGTGCACCGCGCGGAAGGCACGCATCCGGGCGGAATCCATGTCGAAATGACAGGCAAGAACGTGACCGAATGCACGGGCGGCGCGCGCGCCATCACGGCCGAGGAATTGCAGGACCGCTACCACACCCATTGCGATCCGCGCCTCAATGCCGACCAGGCGATCGAACTGGCCTTCCTGGTCTCGGACCTCCTGAAGAAAAGCCATCCGGTGCAGCACAAGCAGGTCGCCAACGGCTGATCCCAACCAATTGACCGGTAAAGAAAAAGGCGCCTGGGAAACCCGGCGCCTTTCCTTTTTCAGCTCATCGTTTGCGCTCCCGCCCAAGCCGGCGCGATCTGCAAAAGACATCAGTCTTTCTTGTAGAGCAGCCAGCTCTTGCCGGCGCGACCGGCCATGGTGGAATGCTTGGTGACGCGATTGCGGCCGCTGACCTTCGAGCGGTAGAGCGCACGGTCGGCTTTCGTGTAGAGGTCCTCGGGGCCTTCGGCCTCCGACGCCATGCAGATGCCCATCGACACCGTCACGGTGCCGTAATTCATACCGGTCTGGCTGCTGGTGAACGGCGTCTGTTCGATCAGGGCGCGAATGCGCTCGGCGATCTCGTAGGTGGCGTCTTCGCTGGCGCCCTCGATGATCAGCGCGAACTCCTCGCCACCGGTGCGGGCAACGAACATGTCGCCGCGGATGCTGGTCTGGAAAATGTCGGCGATGATCTGGATGATCTTGTCGCCGACCGGGTGACCGTAGCGATCATTGATATCCTTGAACCGATCGATGTCGGCAAGGATCAGGGCATTGAACAGGATGCCCTTGTTGCTGTTGTAGATCCGGGTGATTTCCTTGTCGAAGGCCCGCCGGTTCCAGATATGGGTCAACGGATCGGTGTCGGCGAGCCGCTTGTACTCTTCGAGCTTCGACTTGACGCTCTCGAGTTCGGTCGTCTTGTCGTTGAGCGTCGAGGCGACCTGCCGGCCATGATCAATGGTCGAGTTGGTGGCGACCGACATGGCGTTGGCGATCTTGTGCAGGAGATCCTGCGAAAGCAGGCTTCGGTTACTCAGGCCGCTCGATGTCTCATCGAGAATCCTGCCGTATTTTTCGATGTGGCCGCGCTCGCTTCGCAACAGCGATGCGACTTCCTCGAGCTCCCTGGCGATGACGTCCCGCGCATGCTCGACAATGTCTGGGCCATGGTTATGGGCAAAGAAAGAACGGCCTATCTTGTCCAACTCGTCCTGTGTCGGCCGGTTGCTCAGCGAGAGCACGGCAAGGCTAAGCTCGCGATTGGTGCCGCTCAGGGCCTCGTAGAAGATCTCGTAATTGCGCGGCAGGCCGAGCACGCCGAGCTGACGCATCGTGGCGACAACGGCGGATACGATGTCGGTGCCTTGTTCGGTTGGGGCGGATGCCGGCTGCATGTCTAGTTCACTCGTCCCCTCGGATCCCGGCGCGGAATTTGCGGGTTCCATTGATCGCCGCCCTGGGGAGCGCTAGCCGATAGTCCAAAACATCTTGCGAAGAGACCTGTCCCCACCCATGACCTTCGCTTGACGCAACCATAAATGCGGTAGCGCTAAAGTTTCCTTAATTTGCACGATTCCCGCAAGTTTTCTCTACCTGTGGCTGTAGAAGCATAAACTTTCGCATCACGGTCGCGAGACAAGACCCAATTTGGCGCGTTGAATTCGAAATGCGTGCGGCGCGCTGCTGGAAATGAAACTGAATTTCGAATTCGCCACGCCAATCGATGTCGTATTTGCTTGCGCGCAATCCCCGCAAAGCTGGAATCCTGGCAATGATGCTGGACGAGGTTTCTTCAAGGGGTGCCAAAATGAGCGACAGTCACCGGGGATCATGCCTGTGCGGAGCGGTCCGCTTCCGGACGCACGGGGCGTTGCGTGATGTCGTCTACTGCCATTGCTCGCAATGCAGGAAGCAGAGCGGGCATTTCTATGCCGCGACCAATGTTGCCGACGCCGACATCGTCATCGAAGGCGCCGAAAGCATCACCTGGTATGAAGCGTCCGATTTCGCCAGGCGCGGTTTCTGCAAGACATGTGGGTCGGTGCTTTTCTGGAAGCCGAGGGATCAAGGCTACATTTCGGTCATGGCGGGATCGTTCGACAAGCCGACAGGCCTCAAGGGCGACTGTCATATCTTCGTTGGCGACAAGGGCGACTATTATTCGATCGACGACGGACTGCCCCAATTTGAAAAGTCGACGCCTTCGATAGCGGTCGCCGAATGAATTTTGGACGAGACGCCTTATTCCCTTGATCGGGCCGTTGCTTTATCTCGTGCCGGTAATTCGGACAGAGGTTTGGGCATGCAGCGGCTGATCGACGCTTTTTTCAATTCGGTGCGGGCGTTTCGCAAGCTGGCCGCCAGCGAGAAGGCTTTCCAGCAGGAATTGCTGCTGTTGCTGCTCGCCTTGCCGGCCGGGTGGTTCGTTTCCGTCTCGTGGCGTGGCTACGCCTTGCTGATCGGGGCGGTGCTGCTCCTGATCATGGTCGAGGTGCTGAACACCGGGATCGAGGCCGCCTGCGATGCGTTCAGCCGCGAGTTCAATGTCGACATCCAGCTGGCCAAGGATTGCGGTTCGCTAGCCGTGCTGATTTCGGTATTCATCGTCGCCGGCGTCTGGGGCATCGCGCTCATCGAGCGGATCACCGGCTTTCCCATCTGACCTTCCGCCCGACTATGGAGGCTGGCGGCATCACTGTTCACGGTTACGCTCGCGGCTGGCGATGTGGCGGGCGACAAGCCAGGCCAGCACGGCCACGGTGAGGCCGATGCCAAGCCCGATCAGCAGTCGTTCGTGGCGCAGCAAGGCCTGGCCAACGAAATGCTCGGCGCCCAGCCCAAAAACATAGCCAATGGTGCTGAACACCACCGCCCAGATCACCGATGAGATGGCGTTGAGGATGACGAAGCGGGGTGCTGCTATGGTCGACAGGCCGGCCGCGATGCCGCCGACCAGGCGCATGCCGTAGACATAGCGGTTCGACAGCACGAAGATGTTGGGATGGGTGTTGAGCAGGCGGTAGGCGCGGCGGAAGCCGGGCCGCCTGCGCAGCCTGACGACATGACGGTTGTCTGCGAAACTTCTGCCCAGGATGAAGAAGAAGGTATCGCCGGCGAAGGCGCCGAGCGCTGCCGCGACAAAGGCGTGCCAAAGCACGAAAACATGCTGGTGGGCGAAGAAGCCGCCGAGGATCGCGGCACTTTCCCCTTCGGCGACACAGCCGACGAAGACGGCGAGCAGCCCGTACTGTTCGATGAAATGATGGATCGCTTCGGTCATGAGGACTGGGTCTGGGGAGCGAGCCGTTCGTCGATCCGCTTCAGCTGTTCGGCTATCTGCGCGATCTCGTCGCGCATGCCGATGATCTGGCTGTGGCGCAATTCGTCCAGCTTTTCGTGCAGTGCCATGATCTCGATTTCGGCCTTGAGGTTGACCTCGTAGTCATGGGCAGCGTCGATGCGGTCGCGCGCCGCCTGGCGATTCTGCGACATCATGATCACCGGCGCCTGCAGGGCAGCGATCATCGACAGCACCAGGTTGAGGAAAATGAAGGGGTAGGGGTCGAACGACTTTTGTCCTAGCAGCCACCAGTTGGCACCGATCCATAGGATCAGGAAGGCGATGGATGACAGAATGAACGTCCACGAACCACCGACACGCGCGATGGCATCGGCGATACGATCGCCCGCGCCCTGAAGGCCGGTAAGATTGTCGTTGATGTCCTGTGATATGGGTTTGCGGTCGACAGTGCTTTGCAGCACCCGCCTCTCGAGCTCGCTCAAATTCTCTGGGTTTCGCCTCAGCCATCGATTGGCCAGTTCGGGCACTGTCTTGTTCATGGACGTCTCCACACCAAAGCGTTGGCTTGGCAGTTTCGTCTCCATATAGGAAGATGCCGTACCTTCAAAAGCGCGGCATGGAGATGGAGGCAAGATGCCAGATTTCGCCAAAATCCGCGCCCGTACAGCCAAACGCAAGGGTGGGGAAGCGGAGCTTTCAACGCTGCTGGGGCCGGTGCCCGACAATGCCGCAGTCGCCGACATCCCGGACGATCGCATTCTGTCGACCATGGCCGAGCGAATCTTTGCCGCCGGTTTTGTCTGGCGCGTTATTGAACAGAAGTGGCCGGGTTTCGAGGAGGCGTTTCTGCGTTTCGAGCCGAAGCGGCTGTTGTTCCAGCCTGACGATTTTTGGCACGATCTGGCTTCCGACCCGCGCATCGTGCGCAATCCGCAGAAGATCAAATCCGTCCGCGACAACTCTGCCTTCGTCGAACGCGTGTCCAAGGAACATGGCGGCTTCGGTCATTTCCTTGCCGACTGGCCAGCGGATGATCAGGTCGGACTGATGGCCTATCTCGGCAAGCATGGCAGCCGGCTGGGCGGCAATACCGGCCAGTATTTCCTGCGCTGGCTGGGCTGGGACGCCTTTGTCATTTCGCCCGACATGGCGGCGGCCCTTCGTGACGCAGGCCTCGATATCGCCGAAAGCCCGACTTCGAAGAGGGACCTCGACAAGATCCAGGCCCAGATCAATCAGTGGGTGGCGGACACGGGCCTGCCGCGCCGGCACATTTCGCGCATCCTGGCGATGTCGATCGGCGACAACCATTCCCCGCAGTCGTTGCGCGAATATATGGGCGACGACTGATCGCCGGTCTGGGCGCGAATGACCCCAGGTCATTCGGATCGGCACGGTCTGGGGTGGTCCAAACGAACGCCATTGCTCGGGCAATTCCGCCGCGCTAAGTCAGCAGGCATGACCAAGAAGCCCGACATACTGCGCATCGCGATCGCCCAGCTCAACCCGACAGTCGGCGATGTCGCCGGCAACCTCGCCAAAGCCCGCGAGGCGAGGGCGGATGCCGCGCGCCATGGCGCCGATCTCGTGCTCTATACCGAGCTTTTCCTGGCCGGTTATCCGCCGGAAGATCTCGTTCTGAAGCCGGCCTTCCTCAAGGCATGCGAGCGGGCGGCGCAAGAGTTCGCCGCCGATACATCGGATGGCGGGCCAGGCGTCATCATCGGCACACCGCTGAAGCGCAAGAGCGGCACGCACAATTCGATCATCGTCGCCGATGGCGGCAAGATCCTGGCCGAGCGCTACAAGCTTGACCTGCCGAACTATGGCGAGTTCGACGAAAAGCGCGTCTTCCAGGCCGGGCCGGAACTGCAGGGCCCCGTCAATTTCCGCGGCGTGCGGCTTGGCATCCCGATCTGCGAGGACATATGGGGCGACGTCGCGGTGTGCGAGACACTGGCCGAGAGCGGCGCTGAAATTCTGCTGGTGCCGAACGGCTCGCCCTATTATCGCGCCAAGATCGATGTGCGCCATCAGGTTGTCATCAAGCAGGTCATCGAATGCGGCCTGCCGATGATCTATGCCAACCAGCTCGGCGGTCAGGACGAGCTGATCTTCGACGGCGCGTCCTTCGCCATCGGTGCCGACAAGAGATTGGCTTTCCAGATGAGCCAGTTCGAGGACGCGATCGACGTCACCACGTGGAAACGCACGGAGGAGGGCTGGGTCTGCTCGGAAGGGCCGATGTCGAAGATCCCCGAGAGGGAGGAGGCCGACTATCGCGCCTGCATGCTGGGCCTGCGCGACTACGTCAACAAGAATGGCTTCAAGAATGTGGTGCTGGGCCTGTCGGGCGGCATCGATTCGGCGATCTGCGCTGCCCTTGCCGTCGACGCGCTCGGTGAGGAGCGGCTGCGCGCGGTGATGATGCCCTACCGCTATACGTCGAAGGATTCGCTGAAGGATGCCGAGGACTGCGCGCGCGCGCTCGGCTGCCGCTATGACATCGTACCGATCTTTGAGCCCGTCGAAGGGTTCATGCACGCGCTGACGCAGCTTTTCGAAGGCACCAAGGAAGGCATCACCGAGGAAAACCTGCAGAGCCGAGCGCGCGGCACCATTCTGATGGCGATCTCCAACAAGTTCGGCTCGATGGTCGTCACCACCGGCAACAAGAGCGAGATGTCGGTCGGCTATGCCACTCTCTATGGTGACATGAATGGCGGCTTCAACCCGATCAAGGATCTCTACAAGATGCAGGTCTATGCGCTGTCGCGCTGGCGCAACAGCCATGTGCCGCCGGGCGCGCTCGGACCGTCGGGCGAGGTCATCCCGAAGAACATCATCGACAAGGCGCCGTCGGCGGAATTGCGGGAAAACCAGACCGACCAGGATTCGCTGCCGCCCTATCCGGTGCTGGACGACATCCTCGAATGCCTGGTCGAAAACGAGATGGGCGTCGACGACATTGTGGCGCGTGGCCATGACCGGGCGACGGTGACGCGCATCGAGCATCTGCTTTATATCGCCGAATACAAGCGTCGGCAGGCCGCGCCTGGCGTGAAGATCACCAGGAAGAATTTCGGCCGCGACCGCCGTTATCCCATCACCAACCGTTTCAGGGATCGTGGATAAGGCGCGGTTCGTCCACCGGACGAAAATGTGCGATGCCGCGAGGCGAGGACACAGCCATGCAAGACTGTGAGATCAGTTTCGACCTCGCGCGGATCGACTTCCGCGCGACCTCGGACCTGTTGATGACGAGCTACTGGGGGGCCGGACGCAGCGATGAATTTCATCGCCGGGCCTTTGCCAATTCGTTCTGCGCGGCCGCTTACATCGATGGCAAACAGGTCGGTTTCGGCAGGGCGATCACCGATCGCACGGTGTTCGCCTATCTCGCCGACATCTTCGTCTGGCCGCGGCATCGCGGGCAGGGCATCGGCTCGCGGCTGGTGCGGGAGCTCATCGATCATCCCGAGCTCGGCACCGTCTCGCACTGGAGCCTGTCGACCAGCGACGCGCATGGCGTCTATGAGAAACTGGGTTTCAAGGCCTCGACGGACGGCCGATACATGCGCCTCGATCGCTCGCCCCAATGACGGGCACCCGGCGAAAGCTTCTATCAGCTATTGTTGCAAAATAATCTCAGTCCTTGGACCAGATACGCTTTGGTCAGGAGCTGGCCTTGGCGATGCATCGGGCCGTCTCTATAAGGGCCGTTCCGCGATTCATTTGCGGGAGGTCCGAATGGCAGTATTTCACATGGTAATGCGAGGCCGCGAAGCCTAGGTCTCATCCGGCACTCCGCGAAGATCTACTCTTCGCGTCGAAGCCGGATTGGGCACGGGCTTATGCCGATGCCGGTCGCCGCCCTGACAGGGGCGTGACGCCAAAATATGCCAGTCCGCTTCCGGGCAATCATCAGCCCCTTGCGCGGCTTCTTCAATTTTCGACTTTACTGGGATCGGGCTCGTTTGCGCCCGAATGACATCATGGCTCGTCTTAAGATCGATTTGCGCGCGAGCGCGTTTCGCAGCGTTCTTGGTTTCTCGCTCACCCACTGGCGGCGCCAGCCGTGGCGGCTTTCGCTCATCATGGGCGGTTTCCTGCTATCGACGCTGGCCGATGTCCTGACGCCGCTTTATTCCGGCCGGCTGGTCGACGCCGTCGCCAGCAGTGCTGGCGCGGACGCCATTGCCTGGAATGCCGCGATGACGGCGTTCTCGATTCTGATGGCGCTGGCGCTGACCGGCGTTGTGCTGCGCAACCTGGCGTTCATGGGCATCGTCGAACTGACGCTCAAGATGATGGCCGACATCGCCGCCGATGCCTTCCATCGCGTCCAGCGGTTTTCCACCGATTGGCACGCCAACAGCTTTGCCGGCTCGACCGTGCGCAAGGTGACGCGCGGCATGTGGGCGCTCGACCTGCTCAACGACACCATCCTCATCGCGCTGCTGCCGTCCGTCGTCATGCTTGTCGGCTCGACGCTGCTGCTCGGCTGGTTCTGGCCGCTGATGGGGGCGGTCGTTGCCGCCGGCTCGGTGCTGTTCATCATGGTGACCGCAATGCTGTCGCTTGGCTATGTCGCGCCGGCGGCAAGGCTCGCCAACACGTGGGATACACGCCTGGGCGGCTCGCTGGCCGATGCAGTGAGCTGCAACGCCGTGGTCAAGGGTTTTGGCGCAGAGGAGCGCGAAGAGCGCCGCCTCGCTAGGGTTATCGCCAAATGGCGAGGACGCACGCGCCGCACCTGGGTGCGCGGCACCGTCAACGGCACCACCCAAGGAGTGCTGCTGCTGGCCATGCGCGCCGCGGTGATCGGTCTGGCGCTAATGCTGTGGTCATGGGGGCAGGCGAGCGCCGGCGACATCGCCTTCGTGCTGACCTCGTTCTTCGTGCTGCAGGGCTATTTGCGCGATATCGGCACGCATATCCGGAATTTGCAGCGTTCGATCAACGACATGGAGGAATTGGTCGATTTCCAGTCCGAGCCGCTCGGCATCGAAGACCGGCCCGGCGCCGGGCCGGTCCGGATCACGCAAGGGGCCATCAGCTTCGACAACGTCACCTTTCACTACGGCAATCACCGGACGCCGCTCTATCGCGACTTTTCGGTCGATATCGCACCGGGCGAACGTGTCGGGCTCGTCGGGCACTCGGGGTCGGGCAAGACGACTTTCGTCAAGCTCATCCAGCGGCTCTACGACGTGAATGCGGGTAAGATCCTGATCGACGGCCAGGATATCTCGCAGGTGGCGCAAGCGTCGCTGCGCGGGCAGATCGCCATCGTCCAGCAGGAGCCGATCCTGTTCCACCGATCGCTCGCCGAAAACATCGCCTATAGCAGGCCGAGCGCGACGCAGGCCGAGATCGAACATGCCGCCAGGCTGGCGAGCGCGCACGACTTCATCGCCAACCTGCCGAAGGGTTACGGCACGCTGGTCGGCGAGCGCGGCGTGAAATTGTCGGGCGGCGAACGGCAGCGCGTGGCGATCGCGCGCGCCTTCCTTGCCGATGCGCGCATCCTGATCCTGGACGAGGCGACATCGAGCCTGGATTCGGAATCGGAGGTGCTGATCCAGCAGGCGATGGAGCGGCTGATGGTCGGCCGCACCACGCTGGTCATCGCGCACCGGCTTTCGACGGTGCGGGCGCTCGACAGGCTGCTGGTCTTCGATCGCGGCAACATCGTCGAGGAAGGCTCGCATGACGAACTGATCCGGCTGAAGGGCGGCATCTACCGACGCCTGTTCGAGCGCCAGGCGCTCGAGCTGACCAAGGGACTTGCCATCTGATCTGGGGTGGCCTTCGGCTTCGTTCGGAGGCCACCTCTATCAGGCGCTGTCGGCCGGTCGGGAGTGGCGGTGCACGCAACCGCGGGGCGGGGCCGAACCTGTCGCGAATGCATCGGCGGGGGCTCCCCGTCACCCAGCCTATGCTGGCCGAGCCAATCCGTGACGCGAAGCGATATCCAGGCCCTTTTGCGGATCCTGAGTTTGAGACATTTTGTTTATGATGCCGATCGAGATACGTTGTCTCAACCATTGATTGATATGGCTTTGCTCAAAGCAACCCAAGGAAGATCTTCGCATCTCCTGGGATCCCGATTGATCAGCACAGGGTTTCGTCCTCCGGCAGACGACCTCCATAGGCCTCACGATGCATCTTGTTTCCGCAAATGCCGGTGTGAAAAGCGTGGCTGCGCCGTCGGTGCTGGAGACGCAACACGGCACGGTTCGGCCGCTCGCAGCCGAAGATCTCGAGCGTGTCGCCGCACTCTTCCTGACGAAGTTTCGGCGGCGACGTCACCTTCTCGATCGCGCGATCGCGGAGACGGCCGAGTATATGAAAAAGATCTATCTTGAGCCTGCCGGCCAGCCCGGGGAGAGCAACGCTCTTGTCCAGATCAACCCGCAGGGCCGTCTGGGTGGCTTCCTCGGGGTCCTGAAAGCCCGCTACGAACTCAACGGAGCGGCATTGAACGCGGCGATCATCGGGCCGCTCATGGCCGACCCCGGCACCGATCACGGCTCGGCCGGACCGCAACTGCTGCGTGCCGTGCATCAAGGCGCATTCGATCTGCACCTGACCGATTCGGCCAATCGGGTATCCTTGGCCTTCGCGCGCCCGATGAAGTATCAGCTGCTGCCGGTGCATTGTCTGGGATGGACCTGCATTTTCCGGCCGGCCGCGATGGCCGCCACCGTGGCGCGCGGCAAATGGCCGGGCCTGCCTCGCTTCGCGCTCGATCCTTGCGCCAGAGCATTCGACGCTTTTGCGAGAAAAAGATTCGAGCCGCCCGCTCAGCACTCCTCGTCACACCGGGTCCATCGCGAACCGATGGATGCCGCGCAATTTGCGGAGCGGTTGCCGACCCTGGTGTCCGATTACTCGCTTCGGCCGCGTTGGCAGGATGGCGAGCTGCCACGGCTGCTCGCTCTGGCGGCCGAGAAGCGGGCCGACGGTCCCCTTCATTTCGGCGGGACCTACGACGAAACAGGCAAGATACTCGGCTGCTACGCTTTCTACGGCCAAGCCGACGGCATCGCGAACCTGCTGCAAATCCAGGCCTCCGGATCTCACTGGGGCGCGACGCTGGATGGCCTGATCGTCGACGCGAGGAATATGGGCTGCGTGGGCATCACCGGGCAAACGCAAGGCAGGTTCATGCCTCAGCTCTTCGGCTACAAGAATGTCTTTTTCCGCTACGCCGGGGGGACGATGGTCCGCTCGCGGATCGCCGAAGTCACGGAAGCGGTCCGCTCCGGCGACATCTTCATCGGTGGCTTGATGGGCGACCGCTGGACCCGCCTCAGTTCCGATGATTTTGGCCGCTGATCACCCTCGGCGACCGGTTCGGATGTCCGGGCTCGCCAAGAGTTGACCTAAGGCGGCAGGAACCGAGCGGCATCATTATCTCGACCGGCGTCGGCTCCGCCCGCCGGCTGCGCTCGAACGCAGCACGCGCTGCCCGGTCTTTTCATCGCGCGCGCCATGTTCTATGTCTGCGGCACAGCGCGGGGGCGCATCTTGTCAATCACAAAGGCATCCGGTACGCCCCATCCATGACAGTTACCGTTCGTTTCGCCCCGTCACCGACCGGCCGCATCCATATCGGCAATGCGCGCACCGCTCTCTTCAACTGGCTGTTTGCCCTGAACAACAAGGGCCGCTTCATCCAGCGCTTCGACGACACCGACATCGCCCGCTCGAAGCAGGAATTCGCCGACGCCATCCTCTACGACCTGCATTGGCTGGGCATTTTCCCGGACGCCACCGAATATCAGTCGCGGCGCTTCGAGATCTACGACGCGGCCGTCGAGCGGCTGAAGGCGGCGGGCGTTCTCTATGCCTGCTACGAAACGCCGGAGGAACTCGATCTCCGGCGAAAAGTGCGCCGCACGCGCGGCCTGCCGCCGGTCTATGGCCGCGAGGCCCTGGCGCTGACCAGAGAGCAGGTCGCCGAATACCAGGCCGACGGGCGCCGGCCGCACTGGCGTTTCCTGCTGCCCAATTTCTCGGACGATCCGCAGCAGCCCGAACGCACCGACATCCACTGGAACGATCTGGTGCGCGGCGAGGAAACGGTCGATCTCGCTTCGCTCTCGGATCCGGTGCTGGTGCGTGAGGACGGCACCTATCTCTACACGCTGCCGTCCGTCGTCGACGACATCGAGATGGGCATCAGCCACGTCATCCGTGGTGACGACCATGTCACCAATACCGGCGTGCAGATTGCCCTGTTCAAGGCGCTGGGCGCCGAACCGCCGGTTTTCGGTCACCACAATCTTTTGACCACCGTCTCGGGCGAGGGACTGTCGAAGCGCACCGGGGCGCTCTCCATTGAAAGCCTGCGCGAGGACGGCATCGAGCCGATGGCCGTCGCTTCGCTTGCCGTGCTGGTCGGCACCTCGGAGAATGTCGCGGCCGCGCATGACCTGGCTGAACTCGCCGGCCATTTCGACCCGGCCGCGACTTCGAAATCATCGGCCAAGTTCGATCCGGACGAGCTGTTCGTGCTCAACCGCGTGCTGCTGCACCATATGCGCTTCGACGAGGCCCGAGACAGGCTGATGGTGCTCGGCATCTCGGGCGACCAGGCCGAACCTTTCTGGTTGGCGGTGCGCGGCAATCTCGACCGGCTCGCCGATGCGGTGGGCTGGTGGCGCATCTTGCGCGAAGGTCCGCAGGAACGGTCCGATTTTTCCGCCGACGACCGCGATTTTCTTCGTCAGGCTTTCGATGTCCTGCCGGAAGAGCCCTGGAACGGGACAGTCTGGAAGGATTGGACCGGCAAGATCAGGGAAGCGACCGGGCGCAAGGGCAAGGGGCTGTTCATGCCGCTCAGGCTTGCGCTTACCGGACTGCCTTCGGGGCCGGAGCTTGCAGATTTATTGCCGCTGATGGGTCGGGAAGGAACGTTGGCCCGACGACCCTGACCTTGCGCTGTTCCGGCGGCAAGGCGGACACGGGCGATGTCACCGGCTTAGCGGAAAGCCGCTTGATGGCTTCGCGGTCGAGCCCGCCTTCCATATTGGCCAGGGTTTCCGGGTCGGCGCCCGGATCGGGCTTGGAGGCAGGGACCGGAATGAACGGTGCCGCGTCCGTTTCGGGCTGCGACTGTTGCGGATTTGGCGAGTTGCCGCCAATGATCTGGAAGTTCTGCGCGGCATTGCAGCCGCAAGCCGAAGGGCGCGGCATGTTGGACTGCTTGTAGAGATAGGCAGTTGGCAGTTCGCTATAGGGCCTGCCGGTGACCGATGACGTCATCGCGGCGGAATCGTCATCCATGCCGCGCGAATAGAAGACCTGCATCTCGGTGCCGGGACAGCTCGATTCGCAATTCTTCTGGTCGCGCTCGAAATCGCTGACCGAGGCCGCGTTCGACATCGGGAAGAAGTAGCCATCGCAGGTACGTACGCACATCGTGCGGAACTCGCCGCCCGCGCTCGGGAAGTCGGGAATCCCGGGCTGGTTCAAAACCCTGCTGATATTGCGCTCCCCATCGGGATCGTCGGGCTGGTCAAGCGTGTCGCTCCGCTGGCTGTCGTTGCCGAAAAGCTGGTCGAACAGGTTCGCGTTGCCGTCTTCTCCACGGTCGGCTTCCTGCAGCGGAGCGTGGCGCGGCGCAACCGTGTCGTCGCGGCAACCATTGGCGTCGAGCGCGGCCAGGATGCGGCCACGGTCACGACGCGATCCGCCGCCAGCGAGCTGGGCGCGCTTGGCCTGGAGACTGTCGAGGTTGGCGTTCATGCGGTCGATGGTGGCGTTGAGCCCGGCGCATTGATTGACGTTGCGGGAAAACAGCGAAAATCCGCACCCGGCGCTGTCCGCCTGGCCACGGGCCTTGGAGATCTGCTCGCGCTGCCGGTCGATCGCGGCATCGTATTTCCGGATCATTGCCGGGCCGCCGCCGCCGCGCGAAGCCGCGGCGAGATCGGCCTCCAACTGACGGCAAACTCGCGAGGCGGCCTGTGGTTCGGTGATGGCGGCGCCGGACAGCAGGAGGCCAAGCAGCATGGCAGTATGCGCCCGCTTCAACCCTGCGCTTGTCATCCGCCTCAAATCCCGCTTGCCTGTGGTCGCCAAGCTACCCCGTTCGCGGTTAATCGTCTATTTCGGATGCAGTCCGGCGGTTGGCCGAAAGCCGTCAAGTCGCTGCAGCAGGCGGGTTCAATCGGCCGAGCAACAACAGTTAGCGGCAGACCGCTCCGGCCGGTCAGAACTTGTAGTTCATGCCGATCCTGACCGTATTGAACGTGTTGTCGAAGGTGGTGTTGGAGTTGGCTCCATAGTCGATGGTCTGGTCCCGCAGATCGACATATTGATATTCGAACTTTGCCGACCAATGATCTGTGATCGCTTGCTCCATTCCAGCGCCGATGGTCCAGCCGACCTTGGTGTTCTTTTCGGAACTGTTCAAGGGACCGTCGAGATATTGGTTTTCGACGCTGCCAAACGCCAGGCCACCGGTCCCGTAGATCAGGGTGCGATCGAACGCATAGCCCGCCCTGGCGCGAAGCGTTCCAAACCAATCCACCTTGGTGTCGTAAGTATCGCCTCCGCCGACATTGATCTCGTCGGAGTGGCCCTTGATGTCGGCTCCGGAAAAATCGGCCTCCACGCCGAGAACGGTGGAATTGATCTGGTAGTTGTAGCCGAGCTGGATGCCGCCCAGGAAACCGTCGGTATCGTAGTTTTGAGAACCGCGGATTGTCGGTGTGTTCGGCAAGTTGTAAGCCGCATCGGTCCTTCCGAAACCGTAGCCAATTTGCCCACCGATATAGACGCCGGACCAATCGTGGACGGTTGCAGGCTCGGCACTGATAGCGTCCGCGGCCAGAGCTTGTCCGCTGATCAGGGACAGCAATGCGGATGCAAGCAACAAACCCTTCATGACGTCCTCACCGTCAAATCATATGCGAAACCATATCAGGTCGGCTTTCGGTGCGAAATCCGCTCCCGGCCAACACCGGCTTTCCGCAATCGCAAGTTGCCGACCGGCAACACCCCGAGTCGGAAAGCGGTGGTTGTCGGCGCGCGCCGGCAAGCCTCCTGCGGGCCAGGTCGAACCGCCGGAGCCCGGCCTAGTCCAGATTGGCGATAGCCTGCGCCTTGTGCGCGGCCTCGACCACGGCGAGCGCCGTCATGTTGACGACACCGCGCGATGTCACCGAGGGCGTCAGAATGTGCGCCGGCATATCGGTGCCAAGCAGGATCGGCCCGACATGCAGCGCATCCATCATCGCGCGCAGCGCCGTCAGCGTGATGTTGGCCGAATCGAGGTTCGGGAACACCAGCAGATTGGCTTCACCCTTCAGGCGCGAATGCGGATAGACGCGCTGGCGCAGAGGTTCCGACAAGGCTGAATCGGCATGCATTTCGCCGTCGCACTGAAGTTCCGGCGCGATACGCGCCAGGATCGCCGCCGCCTGCCGCATCTTCAGCGCGCTTGGCGAATCGCGCGAGCCGAAATCCGAATGCGACAGCAGTGCCGCCTTGGGCTCGATGCCGAAGCGCTGGATTTCCTCCGCCGCCAGCACGGTCATCTCGGCGATCTCCTCCGCCGTCGGGTCGACGGAGACGTGCGTATCGGTGAGGAAGATGATGCCTCGCTGCGAGATCAGCATGGACAGCGTCGACAGGTCATAGTCCTTGATGCCGGCGCGTGGGCCGATGATTAGTGTGACGTTGCGCAGGTGCCGCTCGAAGCGTCCTTCGAGACCGCAGACCATGGCGTCGGCATCGCCGCGCTTCAGGGCGAGCGCCGCGATCACCGTATTGTCGGTGCGCACCATGGTGCGCGCGGCCTCCGTCGTGACGCCGCGCCGGCCGGCAAGTTCGATCAGGAGGTCGACATAGTGGCGATAGCGCGGATCGTCCTCGGGGTTGATCAGGCCGAAATCGACGCCCGGCTTGATGCGCAGCCCGTAGCGTTTCAGCCTGACCTCGATGACGTGCGGACGGCCGATCAGGATCGGCTCGGCGATGCCTTCCTCCAGCACCACCTGGGCGGCGCGCAGCACGCGCTCATCCTCGCCATCGGCATAGATGACGCGCTTGGCGCTCGACGCCTTGGCGGACGAGAATACCGGCTTCATCACCAGGCCGGAGCGGAAGACGAAACGGTTGAGCTTGTCGATATAGGCGGTGAAATCGGTGATCGGCCGTGTCGCCACACCGGTGTCGCAGGCTGCCTTGGCGACGGCCGGCGCGATGCGCAGGATGAGCCTGGGATCGAAGGGCGAGGGGATAAGGAAATCAGGCCCGAAGATCGGCGTCTCGCCCGAATAGGCGCGCGCGGCGACGTCCGAAGGCTCTTCGCGGGCAAGGGCGGCAATGGCCCGCACCGCGGCCATCTTCATCTCTTCATTGATGGCGCTGGCACCGCAGTCGAGCGCGCCGCGGAAGATATAGGGGAAGCACAGGACGTTGTTGACCTGATTGGGAAAATCGGACCGGCCCGTGCAGATCATGGCATCGGGTCGTGCCGCGCGCGCCACTTCCGGCATGATCTCGGGATTGGGGTTGGCCAACGCCAGGATGAGCGGCTTCGGCGCCATGTGCTGCAGCAGCTCCGGCTTCAATACGCCGGCCGCGGAGAGGCCGAGGAAGACGTCGGCGCCCGGGATGACATCGGCCAGCGTGCGCGCCTCGGTGTCCTTCACATAGGGGTCTTTCCAGCGGTCCATCTCGTCGGTGCGGCCCTTGTAGGCGACGCCGAAACGGTCGGTGACCCAGATGTTTTCGACCCGCGCGCCGAGCGAGACCAGGAGGTTGAGGCAGGCAAGGGCGGCCGCACCCGCGCCGGAGGTGACGATCTTTATGTCCGAAATGGTCTTGCCGGCGAATTCCAGCCCGTTGAGCACGGCGGCGGCGACGATGATGGCGGTGCCGTGCTGGTCGTCGTGGAACACCGGTATGCTCATGCGGGCTTTCAGCCGCTCTTCGACTTCAAAACATTCCGGCGCCTTGATGTCCTCGAGGTTGATGCCGCCGAAAGTGGGTTCAAGAGCGGCGACGGTCTCCACCATGCGTTCGATCTCGGGGGCATCGATCTCGATGTCGAAGACATCGATGCCGGCGAACTTCTTGAACAGGACCGCCTTGCCTTCCATCACGGGCTTGGAGGCGAGCGGGCCGATATTGCCGAGACCGAGTACGGCCGAACCGTTGGAGACGACGCCGACCAGGTTAGCGCGCGCCGTATAGTCGGCGGCGGTCGCCGGATTGTCGCGGATCTCCAGGCAAGGGGCGGCGACACCGGGCGAGTAGGCGAGCGCCAGGTCGCGCTGGTTGCCAAGCGGCTTGGTTGCCTGGATTTCGAGCTTTCCCGGTGTCGGGTGCTTGTGGAAGTAAAGGGCGGCTTCGTCGAGGTCCGAACGTGCCGTTTTCTTGCTCTCGCCTTCCATGCGGCCGCTCCTCGAAACCTGTGTTGGGAGTCCTTTTAGCATGCGGCCAAGATTTTTCGCGATGCTAATTGACGCGCCGGCAGCTTTAAACGCCGGCGCGTCAATTAGCATTAGATGTCAGATTCTTACGGCTGTTTCATGCCAGATGAATCGCGCCGCGTCGCGGACCTTTCGATCAGAAAGCGCTGACGTAGAGACCGCCGTCGACCGGTATGTTCTGCCCGGTGAGATAGCCGGCATGGACCGAGCAGAGGAAGGCGCAGATCTGGCCGAATTCCTCCGGCGTGCCGAGCCGCTTGGCCGGCACATCGGCGCTGATGCGGGTCTTGCGCGCGGCGGCAGCGGCGGGTTCCTCGACGGTGCCGGCCTCGTGCGGCCCGCGCAGCCGGTCGGTGTCGAGCTTGCCCGGCAAGAGACTGTTGATGGTGACGTTGCGGTCGATCACCGTTCGCGCCACGCCGGCGAGGAACGAGGTCAGGCCGGCGCGTGCGCCCGACGACAGGTCGAGGCCGGGGATGGGGACATAAACCGACAGCGAGGTGATGTTGACGATGCGGCCGAAGCCGCGCTTTGCCATGCCGTCGAGGACGGCCTGCACCAGCTCGATCGGCGTCACCATGTTCTGGGTGACGCCTTCGAGGATTTTCGCGCGATCGAGCTCGCGGAAATCGCGTAGCGGCGGACCACCATTGTTGTTGACGAGAATGTCGGGTTCGGGGCAGGCGGCAAGCAGCGCCTTCTGTACCTCCGGCTTGGAGACGTCGCCGACGACCTCCGTCACCGTCACGCCATAGCGCTCGCGCAGCTCGGCAGCGGTTTTGGCCACCAGTTCGGCATTGCGCCCATTGACGACGATGTCGCAACCGGCCTCGGCCAGCGCCATGGCGCAGCCTTTCCCAAGCCCCTTGCTCGAAGCGCAGACGATTGCCTTCTTTCCGCGGATACCGAGATCCATGACGATTTCTCCTGTGATCAGGCCGGCAAGCTAGTCCTTGGACTGGACCAATCGCAACCGTCATACGGTTGTTGCATGAATCGAGGCATAGGCTGCTCGAAAGCAAGGGTGAAATCGCGATGTCAGGCCAAGAGCCCCGCACTTTCCGTAGCATGTTCATTTCCGACGTCCATCTCGGCTCGAAGGCGGCCAAGGCCGAATTCCTGATCGATTTCCTTAGATACCATGACGCCGACATCATCTATCTGGTTGGCGATATCGTCGATGGCTGGCGGCTGCGGCGTAGCTGGCACTGGCCGCAAAGCCACAATGACGTCGTGCAGAAATTGCTGCGCAAGGCGCGCAAGGGCGCCAGCATCACCTATATAGCCGGCAACCACGACGAGTTCGCCCGCCAGTTCCAGGGCGTGCATTTCGGCGGCATCGTCGTCGCCGACCGCGCGATCCATGAAACAGCCGACGGCAAGCGCCTTCTTGTCATCCATGGCGATCAGTTCGACACCGTCGTGCACAACCAGCGCTGGCTCGCCTATCTCGGCGATCATGCCTATGACGCGGCGATGATCGTCAACCGCGTGGTGACGCGGTTGCGCCAATTGCTCGGCCTGCCTTACTGGTCGTTCTCGTCCTGGGCCAAGGTCAAGGTCAAGAAAGCGGTCAACTTCATCGGCTCGTTCCAGACCGTGCTGACCGAGGAAGCCCGCCGCTCGCATGTCGACGGCGTCATCTGCGGCCATATCCACCATGCCGCGATCGAGAATTTCGACGATGTGCGCTACATCAACACCGGCGACTGGGTGGAAAGCTGCACGGCCGTGGTTGAGCACTTCGACGGCCGGATGGAAATCCTGACCTGGGCGCAAATCCTGCCCGAAGCGCCGGACGGGCCCTTTATCCCGATGCTCATCGAAGATCGGGTGGGGCAGGCGGCCTGACCCGAATTCTCGCCGGTTTTCGGCGTCAATCGATTAGTCCAGCCGGTTTCCCCGAATTTTCCACCATGTTAAGGGATCGATCTACGTTGCTGGCCGGCCGGCCAAGTGCGGCGTAATTGGATCGATTCATGTCCCTGCCGCCGCTTTCGCCAGAACAGCTCGTCAAGCCGCGCCATTTCGAACTGCGCATGAGCCTTATCTTCGGCACGCTGTTCATATCGCTCGGCACGCATCTGCCCTATTTCCCGCTCTGGCTGCAGGCCAAGGGCTTTCACGCCGAGCAGATTGCGGTCATCCTGGCGGCGCCCATGTTCCTGCGCGTGGTGACGACGCCGTTGCTGACGACGCTCGCCGACCGGGCGCGAGACCGCGCCGATGTCTATGTCGCGCTGGTGGCAGCCTCCCTGTTGCTCTCGGCGGGTTATTTCCTGACACCGACCTACGCCATGGTGCTGGCGGTGTCGCTTGCCCTGACCATTGTCTGGACGCCGCATTCGCCGATCGCCGATTCGCTGGCGCTTTCGGGCGTGCGCCGCTTCGGTTCGAACTACGCAAGCATGCGCAAATGGGGTTCGATCTGCTATCTCTGCGCCAATGTCGCGGGCGGCTTCATCCTGGCAGCTACCGGTCCGCAAGCCGTTCCGGTGATCATCTTTCTCGCTCTTGGCGCGGCGCTCGTCGCGGGGCTGCTGGCGCCGCGCATGGGGCGGCCGCGCAAGGCCTCGCCGCTGTCGGCCGCGGAAATCCAGCACGCGGCGCCGAGCCTGTTCAATGCCTATTTCCTCTACTTCACCTTTGGCGTCGGCATCATCACCGCCAGCCACGCCTTCCTCTACGGCTTCGTTTCCATCTACTGGAAATCGATCGGCATCAGCGATTCCGTCGTTGGCCTGCTGTGGGCTTGGGGCGTGGTGTCCGAAGTCTGCATGTTTTTGTTTTTCAATCGCATTTTCGCCTCCATATCCGTCGTCAGGGTGATGGTCATCGCCGGCATCGGGTCGATCGTGCGCTGGATCGTCTTTCCACTGGTATGGCCGCTCGGCCTCGGCGTCGCCGGCTTCTTCGCCGTGCAGTCACTGCATTCGGTGTCTGTCGCGATGGTGCTGATCGGCCTGCAGAAGATGATCGCCGAGACCGTCTCCGAGGAGCGCACGGGCGCCGCGCAAGGCATTGCCTATTTCTTCAACGGCTTCTTCATGGCCGCCGTTACGCTCGCGTCCGGTCCGCTCTATGACCGTCTCGGCGTCGATGGCTTCCTGGTGATGATCCCGATCGCGATCATTGGCCTCATGCTGATAGGGCTTGCCGCGCGCTCAGCCCCAAAGCGCCCGGTCCGGGGGTGAGACGAGCGAACCCTGGTAGACGAGACCCGGCACACGGTCGCGAGCAAGCAGAAGCGGGCCATCGAGGTCCACGAAATCGGCGTCCTGGGCGAGCAGGACCGCCGGCGCCATGGCAAGCGATGTGCCGACCATGCAGCCGACCATGATGCCAAAACCCAGTTCGCGGGCGCGGTCACGCAACACGAGCGCCGCGGTCAGTCCGCCGGACTTGTCCAGCTTGATGTTGACGGCATCGTAGAGGCCGACAAGCGCTTCCAGGTTCTTCGCCTCATGCACGCTTTCGTCGGCGCAGATCGGCACCGGATGCGCGATATGGCGCAGGATTTCATCCCTGCCGGCGGGCAGGGGCTGCTCGACGAGCGCAACGCCTTGCTCCGCGGCAAAGGCGAGGTTCGCGACGATGTTGTCGTCGGTCCAGCCTTCATTCGCATCAAGGATGATTCGGCTCCCGGGTGCCGCCTGTCTCACCGCCTGGATCCGGGCGATGTCATTGTCACCGCCGATCTTGACCTTCAGCAGCGGCCGGCCGGCGTTGGCACGGGCCTGTGCCGCCATCGCCGCGGGTTCGCCGAGCGATAGTGTGTAGGCAGTTTCCAATGGACGCGGCGGAGCTGGCCAGATTGCGTGCGCAACAGGGCTGTCACCCATCTTGGCTTCAAGGTCCCAGAGGGCGCAGTCGACCGCGTTGCGGGCGGCCCCCGCCGGCATTGCGCCGAGCAGGGCGGTCCGGTCGATGCCGCCGGCTATCCGCTCGCGCATCGCCTCTATCGCGGCGTGCACGCCGTCCATGGTCTCGCCGTAGCGTTTGTAGGGAACGCATTCGCCGCGACCGCTATGACCATCCTGGCTGATCGTGCAGGTTATGACCTCGGCCTCGGTCTTCGAACCACGTGAAATGGTGAAGGTCCCGGCGATCGGGAAACGTTCGGCCTCAACCGAAATGACACGCGCCATATTTTTCTGCTCCGGCTATGCGAGAACGGCGTCGTCGGCAAATCGACAGCTTGGTTCCATCAGGCTAAACAGGACGCCATGTTGACCATCGGCAAGCGCGACGCAAGCGGCACGACCGCGGGGGAGGCTGACCACGAACCGCGCGTGGCGATCGGCGAGGAGGACGGCGTTCTGGGTTGCGCCTTCTCCGGAATCTGGACGACACGCACCGTCGCATTGATCGACGACGATATGCGCAAGATCGAGAAACGAAGTGGTTTCAAGGTCTTGGCGCTCGATCTTTCTAACATCGAGAAGATGGATACCGCCGGCGCCTGGCTGATAGACAGGCTGGTCAGCGCTTTCGAGAAAAAGGGCGTCAAAATCCAGCTGCAAGGCCAAAGCGAGATCGCTTCGATACTGCTCGACGCTGTGGGCGAGGCGGTTCGGCGCGAATCCGAATCCGGTCCAGTGCGGCCGCCCAACATCATCATTCGCGCGCTGGAGGCGGTCGGCCGGCGCGTCTACGAGATGCGCGACGACTTCCTTGCCTCGATGAACATATTGGGTGCCACCATCCGCGGCGCGCAGATGAAGCTCGGCCGCGGCCATGCCGTCAATCCTGCGGCGATCTTCAATCAGATCGACCGCATGGGCGTCGGCGCCATTCCAGTGGTGGTGCTGATGTCGGCGATCGTCGGCGCCATCGTTGCCCAGCAAGGGGCCTATCAGCTCAGCTATTTCGGCGCCGACATTTTTGTCGTCGACCTCGTCGGCGTGCTGATCCTGCGCGAGCTCGGCGTGCTGATGACGGCGATCATGATCGCCGGTCGCTCCGGAAGTGCGATTACCGCCGAGATCGGCTCGATGAAGATGCGCGAGGAAGTCGACGCGCTGAAGGTGATCGGGCTCAACCCGATCGGCGTCCTGGTCTTCCCGCGGCTGGTGGCGCTGGTGATCGCCTTGCCGTGCCTGACCATCATCGCCAATTTCGCGGCGCTCGGCGGCGGCATTCTCGCGGCCTGGCTCTATTCAGATATCGCGCCTGCCGCCTTCATCGACCGACTGCGCGTCGCCATCGATCTCAGCACGATTTTCTCCGGCCTGATCAAGGCACCGTTCATGGCGATGATCATTGGCACGATCGCCTCGGTCGAAGGCATGAAGGTCGGCGGCAGCGCCGAATCGCTCGGACAGCACGTGACCGCCTCGGTGGTGAAATCGATTTTCGTCGTCATTATTCTCGACGGGCTTTTCGCCATCTTCTACGCAGCGATCGAGTTCTGAGATGAAGCTGCGGAGCAGGACAAAGGCGATCGCGGACGATACGGGCGAGGGCGATATCGTGCTTTCCGCGCACGACATCACCGTGGCCTTCGCCGACAAGGTGATCCTCGACAAATTGTCGCTCGACATCAGGCGCGGCGAGATTCTCGGTTTTGTCGGCGCTTCGGGCGCCGGCAAGTCGGTCCTGCTGCGCACCATTCTCGGCCTGACGCGCAAGCGGTCGGGCACGATCAAGCTGTTCGGCGTCGATGTCGAGAAGGCGAGCGACGCGGAACGCCTGCGCATCGACATGCGGCTTGGCGTACTGTTCCAGCATGGCGCGCTGTTTTCGGCGCTGACGGTACTGGAAAACGTCCAGGTGCCGATGCGCGAGTATCTCGACCTGCCGCGACAGCTGATGGACGAACTGGCAATGCTCAAGGTCGAGTTGGTCGGGCTACCGCCGGACGCGGCGCAAAAATTCCCCTCCGAGCTCTCCGGCGGCATGATCAAACGGGCGGCGCTGGCGCGGGCGCTGGCGCTCGACCCCGACATCGTCTTCCTCGACGAGCCGACCTCCGGCCTCGATCCGATCAGCGCGGCGGAATTCGACGAACTGGTGGTCAAGCTGCGCGATACGATGGACCTGACCGTTTATATGGTCACACACGACCTCGACACGCTTTTCACCGCTTGCGACCGCGTGGCCGTGCTCGGCAACAAGAAAGTACTGGTCGAAGGCACCATCGACGACATGCTGAAGAGCGAGGAGCCGTGGGTGAAATCCTATTTCCGCGGAAAACGCGCCCGGCAACTTGATCTTGCGGCGCGCGCATAGCCATAAGTGGAGCAATGGAAACCAGAGCCAACTACGTCATTGTCGGTATCTTCACGCTGGTCGCGATCCTGGCGGCGTTCGCCTTCGTGTACTGGACGGCGGCGATCGGCGACAAGGGCGAGACCACGTTGCTGCGCGTGCGCATTCCGGGCTCGGCTTCCGGGCTTGGCCGCGGCAGTTTCGTGTTGTTCAACGGCGTCAAGGTCGGTGACGTCAAGCGCGTCTATATCGACGTGGACAATCCGACTGTCGCCATCGCCGACACCGAGATCGACCGCTTGACGCCGATCACCAAGTCGACGCAGGCCGATATCGGCCTTGCGGGTCTTACCGGGCAGGCCAATATCGAACTCAAGGGCGCCGACCCCAAGGAAGTAAAACTCCTCGACCAGGCCGAAAAGGAAGGCAAGGTTGCCGAGATCGTTGCCAACCCCTCGGCGGTCACCAATCTCTTGCAGACCGCGCAGAACATCTTCAACCGCGCCGACAAGGTGCTGACCGAGCTTGAAGGCTTCACCAAGGATGTCCGCGGACCGCTGACCGACACCGTCAAGAACGTGCAGACCTTCTCCGATGCACTGGCCAAGAATTCCGACGGCATCGACAAGTTCCTGACCGCCGTCAGTGCGCTGTCGGATGAGTTGAAAGGCGTTTCCGGCAAGCTGGACGGCACGCTGAAGGCCGCCGAAGGGATTCTCAACGCTGTCGACAAGGACAAGATCAAGAGCATTGTTGCCAATGTCGACACGGTGACGGGGAATCTCAAGGAGACATCGCAGCAGCTCGACGGCGTGATCAAGAATGTCGACACCGCGGTCGGCTCCGTCAATGATTTCGCCAAGCAGACGCAAGGCACGCTGGCCAAGGTCAATGGCGTGCTCGACGGCATCGACCCGGCGCAGGTGCGCACCGCTCTCGCCAACATCCAGAAGGCGAGCGAAAGCGCCGATAAGGCCGCCGCCGACATCGCCGTCGTGACCAACAAGTTCGCCAACCGGGCCGACGACATCGACCAGACGATCAAGGATGCCAGGCAACTGGCGCAGCGGCTCAACGACGCCTCCGTGCGTGTCGACGGCATCCTCGCCAAGGTCGATACCTTGCTCGGGTCGGGGCAGGCCGATGGCGTGATGGCCGACGCCAGGGATACGCTGAAGTCGTTCAAGCAGGTTGCCGATACGCTGAATTCGCGGCTTGGCGTCATCACCGACAATCTGGCGCGCTTCTCGGGCCAGGGTCTGACCAATGTCGAGGCGCTGGTGCAGGACAGCCGCCGCTCGATCACCCGCATCGAGGAGGCGGTGACCGATCTCAGCCGAAACCCGCAGCGCATCCTTTCGGGTGGCGATGGCGAGGTGCGGCAGTTCGATGGCAGGGCGCGGCGTTGACTTCGGCCGCCGCACGCCCCAAGAACATGAGCTGCGGATGCGGGTTGATCTTACGATCCGGGGACAACGAGGATCGCGCGTGAAGTCTGTTTGGGTGAGAATGAGCGGGTTGACATCGGCTGCGGCGCTGCTTGCGCTATCGCTTGCCGGCTGCGCGGTACTGGGCGGCAAACCGGCGCCGCTGGACACATTCGAGCTTTCGGCGCCGCCCGTTGACGCCAATGGCCACAGCCGCAAGCAAATCCTGATCGCCCAGCCCTCGGCGCTCAAGGCGCTGGACAGCCAGAACATCGTCATCAAACCCTCGGACCGCTCGATCCAGTATCTGAAGGGCGCGCAATGGGCCGACCGCCTGCCGCTGATCGTGCAGGCGCGGCTGGCCGAGACATTCCAGCGCTCGGGCAGCTTTGCCGGTGTCGGCAAGCCGGGCGAGGGCCTGGCGATCGATTATCAGGTCATCGTCGAGATCCGTTCGTTCGAGGTGCGCGTCGACGGTGGCGAGCACGCCGAAGTCGACCTGTTCGTACGCATCCTCAACGACCGCAACGGTGAGGTGCGCGCGTCCAAGAGCTTCACCGCAACCACACCGGTCTCGGGCAGCGGCAATTCCGCCTATGTCAGTGCGCTGGACGGTGCGTTTGGCGATGCCGCCAAGCAGATCGTCCGCTGGACCGATTCGGTGATCTGAGCGCCCGGCGCCGGATGCACCGACGCTTCCGGGCTAAAGGCGGTCGAAGACCTCCGGCCGCAGCTTTCCGGTCTTCATCAGGTGCTGCAAGGTGTAGGTTACTGACAGCGCATCGTCGAGCGCGTCGTGACCCTGTAACGGCGGGTGTTCGACACCAAAATAGTCCGCAAGCTTGTTGCTCGGCGTCCTCGCCAAATCCTCGATCGGCATCCCGGCCGCGATCAGCAACTTCACGGCATTGTCAAAACGGGTGGCCGGGATGGAAGGCTGAATGCCCGCGACATAGCAGCTGATGGCGATCATGTTCAGTTCGTCCTTGCCCCAGGACCAGAATCGCGCGCCACCGGAAAAACGATCGATGTCGGCAAGGGCTTCTCCCAGCGCGATCCCTTCGGTCTCGATGTTTTCCTCAGTGATGCCGGTCAGTTTGGTGAAGAACGGGTCGAGCGCGTATCTCCGGCCAAACCGGTCGATCGGTCTGATATAGGCCTTGTGTGAACCGAGCAGCGGAAAGCCGTCTTCAAGCCCAAGCCTGACAGCGCCGATCTGCGCGATGACCGGGTCTGGATCGTGGGCAGCACACCAGAATCTGCGCTGCGAACCCTCAAGGCAGAGAAACTCGCAGTCGAATATGATTGCCGTCTTCACGATCGGCCCCCTTTTTATCGAGGATCAGGGCAGCGGGTTAGCCCGTGGTCTTCGCGCCGTCGGGAAAGCGGACTTTGCGCCGCGAGCGTACCGAACGTATGCGTCGGCTCGCAGCTGCGAGACGGTTTCAGCGACGGAGCTTTGAGGCAGTCACAGGCGGGGCGGGGCCCCGCCTGTTCAATTCCGGCTCAGTGCAAGCGGCCGCTGGCATGGGCCAGCATGGTATAGACCTTGCCGGTGTCCGACGTCAGGTAGGTCTGCGCCATGATGTTGTCGCGGTCGTTGCGTGAGACATCCTTCAGCAGTTTCTCGAAGTCGTCGCAGTAACGGTCGACGGCGGCGCGGAACTCGGCCTCTCCCTGATATTTGCGGCGGATCTCGTCGAACGTCTGCTGGCCCTTCAGTGTGTAGAGCCGGCGCGTGAACACGTCCCGCTCGCCGCGCCGATAGCGGTTCCACAGCTCGATCGAAGCGTCGTGGTCGATGGCCCGTGCAATATCGACAGAGAGCGAGTTCAGCGATTCCACCACATGCAGCGGCGAGCGCTGGGCAGGCGCCGCGCGCGGCGCTTCGGCGGGCGCCGAGGGTGGAGCCGCCGGCCTGAGATCCGCATCGTTCGACGCCGCGGTCAGGAGGTCACGCACCCAGCCGCCCTGTGGCGTGCGGGTGTTGGCGTCGGGACGCTGCTGACGCGGTGCCGCCTCGGCTGGACGCTCGAGATCGAGCGTGCCGCGCAGTGCGGTGCCGCCCAGCGGCGCCTGAGGCGTGCGAAGCTCCGGCTGCGGCGCCGGCGCGCGACGCGGCGGCTCGGCAGCGCGGGTGACCGGCGCTTGCGGCGCCGGACGCAAGGTGCGCGGCTCCGAGGTGTCGCCGCCACGACCGGACTTCGCAACGATGTCCGAAAGCTCTTTCAAGGCGTTGATCTGCTCGGAAACGGCGCGGCGGATGGCGGAGGTCGATTCCTTCGCCTCTTCCGGCATCTCGATGACGCCTTTCTTGAGTTCGGCGCGGGTGAGGTCGAGTTCGCTCTTGATCGAGCCCGCCGTGCGCCGCATCTCCTCGGTCGCATCGGCGAAGCGCTTGGTGGCCGAATCCACGACATCGGTGATGGCGTTGCGGATCTTGTCGGCCGATTCCAGCGTCTTGCCTTCGGCGTTCTGCAGCGTCTGGCCGACGAGGTTTTCGAAGGAGCGCATGACCCTTTCGAGATCTTCCGATTTCTTGACCAGGCCGACGGCAAGATCCTCGAGCGACGACTGCCTTTCCAGCGTGTGCTCAAGGTTGCTCTGGGCAGAGCTCAAGAGGTCCGAGGCACTGGCCAGCAGACGGCTGTGTTCATCGAACTTGGTGGCGATCGAGGCCACTTCGCGCAAGGTCGACGACGACAGTTCCGTCAGCCTTGTGGTGTTCGAATCGACCAGGCGCGCCGAGCTGGCGAAGGTCTGCGCCGCCTTTTCGGTGGTCGCCGCGAAGCTCTGTGTGCTGCCGGTCAGGCGTTCGTCGACCTGGCCGAGATTGACCGCGGCCTGCTCGATCAACTGACCGAGCTGCGAGCTGGAGTTGGTCATGCGGCCGATGAGATCGGCAACGCTGTCGGACAGCGACGAGCGAGCGCCCTCGACCGCCGACAAGGTCTCGGCGGTGCGGCTGGCGAGCGCGTTGACAAGGGCGGCATTTTCGCTGCGCAGCTTCTCGGTCGCGCGTTCGGTGACCTCTTCCATGCTCTTCTGCAGTTCCGAGCCACCCTGGGCGAAGCGCTCGACCAACGGCCGGGCGGTTTCGTCGAGGATCCTCGACATTTCGGCCGAGCGGGCCGCGAGCATGGTGTTGAGTTCGCGGGTGTTGGCGCCGATCGTCTTGGCGGCGTCGTTGGTGCTCTGGCCGATATGCTGGCCAACCGCGGTGAAGGTCTCGGCGATCACATTGGCGCGTGAAACGAGTTGCGCCTCGGCGGTCGAAACCTGTTCGTTGAGCTTCTGTCCCATCGTCTCGGTAGTGTAGGCGAGCCGGTTCTCGACGCTCGCGATCTGTTCCTCGACACGGGCGGCCGCCGCCGCCGCGCTCGATGCAAGACGCTCGTCGGCGCCGGCAAGCGCCTGCTCGATTTCGCGGGCATGCACGGCCAGTTCCTGGCCGGTCTGGCGGGCACGGTCGGCGACCCTCTGCTCGGTGCTGGCGAAAGCACCGACGATGGTCTGCGCATGTTCGCCGATCGTCGACGAGCTGTCGGCGATGCGCGAGACCAGGCGCTGGTCTGCCTCGTCGAAGATGCGGCCGATTTCCGACGCACGGCTGGACAGGGCGTCCGAGCCTTCCGCGATGCGCGAAACCAGTTGCTGGTCGGCGGCATCGAAGATGCGACCGAGGTCCGAAGCGCGGGCGGCCAGCGCCTCGGCCGATTCGCCGATGCGCATGCCGAGCCGCTGGTCGGCGCTTTCGAAGTTGCGCAGGATGTCGCCGGCGCGGGCGGCCAGCGACTGTGCCGTCTCGACAGCGCGGGCAACCAGTTTCTGGTCGGCCGCGTCGAACGTGCCGGCGATCTCGCTTGCACGGGCCGCCAGATGATCCGCGGTCTCCTGAGCCCGGGCGGCCAACTGATCGGTGGTTGCCTGGGCGCGGGCGGCGAGCTTCTGGTCCGCCAGGTCGAAGGTGCCGGCGATCTCGCCGGCGCGGGCAGCCAACTGATCGGCGGTTTCATGGGCGCGCGCCAGCAGCGTGCTGGAGGTGTCGTCCGCGCGGGCAAGCAGCGCGTTCGAAGTATCTTCCGCACGGGCGTGGAGGCGACGATCGGCCTCCTCGAAGGTCCGGGCGATGTCTTCAGCCCGCGCCAAAAGGGCGGCTGACGTCTGTTCGGCGCGCTCGGCGATCTTGCGGTCGGCGTCACTGAAGGCCGCACCGGCCTGCTCATGCAGCGTGCTGGTGACTTCCAGGACCTTGTCGCGCAATGCGCCGGCGACGAAGACCGCGCTCTTCTCGAGCACGCTGCGGACGTTGTCGACGCCAGTCGAAAGCGCACGCTCCATGGTTCCGGCGCGTTCCTCGATGATGCCGGTCTGACGGCTGAACGCCTGCTCGATCTTGTCGACATCGGCGGCGATCGCGGCCGAAATGTCGGTGCTCCTGGCTGCGATCTGGTCGATATGACCCGACAGCGAGCGGTCGACGTCCTTACGGGTCTCGGCGAGCTTGCCGAGATCGTCTTCCAGCGCACGGCTCAACATGTCGCGGCCTTCGGCCAGCTTGCCGACATGGCCAGCGATGATGTTGTCGATCTCACCGCGGCTCTCGGTCAGCTTCTGCAGGTCGGCCTCCAGGACCCGTGAAAGCTGCCCGCGATCCTCCGCCAGCTTTTCCGACTGGCTGGATATGACACCTCTGATGGTGTTGAGGTCCGATTCCAGCGCGCGCTTGAGAATATCGCGGCCTTCGGCCAGCTTCTCGACCTGGCCGGCGACCAGACCATCGATGCTGGAGCGGCTTTCGGCCAGCTTGGCGAGATCAGCTTCAAGGGCACGCTTGAGAATGTCGCGGCCTTCGGCCAGCTTCTCTACTTGGCCGGCGACCAGGCCATCGATGCTGGAGCGGCTTTCGGCCAGCTTGGCAAGATCGTCCTCGAGAGCCTTCGACAGGGTCGAGCGCTCCTGGACAAGCCTGTCGGCGTGGCCCGCGACCAGGCCGCTGACGCTGTCGAGATCGGCCTCCAGCGCCTTCGACAGGGTCGAGCGCTCCTGAACCAGGCGCTCGGCATGGCTGTTGACGAGGCTGTTGACGCTTTCGAGGTCGACTTCCAGCGCCTTCGACAGGGTCGAGCGATCCTGGACAAGCCGCTCGGAATGGCTGTTGACGAGGCTGTTGACGCTTTCGAGATCTGCTTCGAGCGCCTTGGCGAACTGGGCGCGGTCGTCGACCAGTTTCTGCGACTGGTCGGCAACGGTATTCTTGATCGTGTTGAGGTCGGCTTCCAGCGCGCGTTTGAGAATGTCACGGCCTTCGGCCAGCTTCTCCACCTGGCCGGCGACCAGACCATCGATGCTGGAGCGGCTGTCGGCCAGCTTGGCGAGGTCATCCTCAAGAGCCTTCGACAAGGTCGAACGATCCTGAACCAGCCTGTTCATATGATCGGCGATGACGCTGTTCACATTCTGCAGGTCGGCTTCCAGGACCCGCGAAAGCTGCCCGCGATCCTCCGCCAGCTTTTCCGACTGGCTGGATATGACGCCCTTGATGGTGTTGAGGTCCGATTCCAGCGCGCGCTTGAGAATGTCGCGGCCCTCGGCCAGCTTCTCGACCTGGCCGGCGACCAGGCCGTCGATGCTGGAGCGGCTTTCGGCCAGCTTGGCAAGGTCGGCTTCGAGCGTCTGCGACAGCAGGCTGCGGTCGTTGGCAAGCCTTCCGGAATGATCGTCAAGCAGGCCCCTGATGCCCGAGAGGTCGTTTTCGAGCGAACGACCGAGCTGGGTGCGGTCTTCCATCAGCTTTGCCGAATGGGTCTCGATCAGGTTCTTGATGCCGATGATGTCGTTTTCCAGCGCCTTGGCGAGCACCGCGCGGCCTTCGGCGATCTTCTCGACCTGGCCGGCGACCAGCCCGTCAATGCTGGCGCGGCTGTCGGACAGCTTGCCGAGATCCGCTTCCAGGGCGCGCGACAGGATGTTGCGGCCTTCGGCGAGTTTTCCGACATGTCCGGCGACCATTTCATCAATGATCGTGCGAGCTTGAACGAGTTTCCCGGAGTCTTCGTTGAGGGCCAGTGAAAGCCGGTTGCGGCCTTCTTCCAGCCTCTCGAGGTGGCTGCCGAGCGATGCATCGATGGCAGCGCGCGATTCGTTGACCTTGCGCAGGTCCTCTTCGAGGGCGCGTGCGATCAGGCTGCGGCCTTCGGCCAGCTTCTGCACCTGGTTGGTCACGGCGGCATCGATGCCGGCGCGGCCCTCGGCGAATTTCGCGAGATCCGCCTCCATGGCGGCTGCCATGCGTTCGCGGCTTTCGGAAAGCTTGCGGCTGTGGTTTTCGACGGCTTCCTCGATGCCGACGCGAGCGTCGGCTAGCCGCTGGATGTCGCTGTCGAAAGAGCGCGAGACGACGTGACGCGCCGCTTCCATGCGCCCGGCGAAGTCGCTGGCGCGGGCCTCCAGCATGCTCGATGTCGAGGTGACGATGTCGGCCATGTCGGCGCCGATCTGGGTCTTGCCCTGATCGATCATGGCGGTCAGCGTATCCCTGCTCTCGGCGAAAGTGTGGGCGATTTCGCGGGCGCGCTCGACCAGCGTCTCGTTGATCTGGCGGGCTCGCGCCTCAAGCGCGGCGTTGAGCTTCTGCGTACCGGTGTCCAGCGCTTCGGCGCGGGTCTGGAACTCGCTGATCAGCGCCTGGCCGCGTTCGGCGAGCGTGCGCTCGATGCCGTTGAGGCTGGCTTCGAATTCCGAATTGAGGGTGCGCGCGGCGCCGCCAAGCAGCGACACCATGCCGGTGGTACGATCGTCGAGCAGATCGGTCAGCGACCGGGTCAGGCCGTCCGTCGTGTCCGTCAGCTTGGCAATGCGCGTGTCGAGCAGGCTGGCGAAGGCCTCGCCAGAGGTCGTAAGCCTGTCGGTGATGTTGTCGAGCCGGCCTTCCACCGAATCGAAAATCGACATCGAGCTTTCATTGATGCGGTCGATCAGCGTGTCGCCGGAATTGGTGATCGTCATCGACAGCTTGGTCGATGCGTTGAGGATCGAGTCGCGGATGATGTCGCTGGCGGCGCCGATTTCATCCCTGAGCGTCTCATGCGCGCCCGAAATCGAGGCGCGGACCCGCTCGGCATGGGTGACGACGGCCTCGCGCTCGCTGCCGAGCCCGTCGACCAGCGAACGGATGCGGGTTTCGTTTTCCGAATAGGAGCGCTCGATCTGGTTGACTTCGCTGTGGACCAGCGTTTCCAGTTCCACGGCGCGGGCAAGTGTGCGTTCGATGCCTTCGCCCATGGCCGCCACTTCGCGGCGAACAGCCTGGCCGATCATCATGACGCGATCCTGCGCCATGTTTTCCGGCTCGGTCAGGCGGAAGGCCACTTCCGTCATCGACTGTGCGGCGATGCGCATGTCCTGGGCGCGGCGAATCATGGCCGCGAAGGCCCAGAACAGGATGATCGGCACGATCGCCGCGACGGCGAGGCCAATCAGCTCGGGACGGGCAAAGAACTGGTCGAGCGTGCGGATCCGCCAGATGCCCGGTCCGAACAGCAGGTTGGCGAGCGCACCAGCGCCCGCGACCCATGCGAGCGACACAAACGCGATGATCCAGTAGACGGTGTTGGAAGCGCGCCTGTTGAGGCTGTGCAGGAGGGTCTTGTAATCTTTCTGACGATCGTCGTTGGCCGGCGCAAAGCCCGTGGGCTGCGTGCCATTGCCATTGCGTGTCTCCACCGGGCGCAGTTCAGCGGGCTTGGCCTTTGGCGCGGGCTTCGCGGCCTGATCGGTCACGGGGCCCTGATTGGCCACGGGCGCCTGATTGGCGGCGGGTGCCGGATTCTGGTTGCGTCCCTCGCGAGCCAGCTCGTCGGCGGCCTGGGATATCTGCGCTTCCAGATCTTCCATCGAAGCCGCGATATCGAGATCGCCGCTGCCGATGTCGCCGCTGAGGTCGAGATCGAGCGCTTTTTCCAGTTCCCTGGCCACGTCGCTGTCGAGAGTTCTCGTGTTCGTCGTTGGTTTCTTCGCCATGCCTTCGCTACCCTGTACTAGCTGCCGCGGGCTTATATAATTCTGTTTGTCTTACCCCCGCGCAGGAGGCTGAAAATGGACCCTCGTATCGTAATGACACAGGGGGGTAAAGAAAACATGCATTCCGCGGGATACGTAAAACTTTAAATATAAGGTTAACGGAAGCGTGATTTGGGCGCCGCTTTCGCAACATTTTTCCGGGCCATTCATTAACCCGTTGTCCATTGGATTCGCCTAGTTTTTCAGGCGGCCGAAGAAAACGGAGTTCGAGTTCATGCGTGGCGAAAGCGGCATTGCCTTCTCAATGCCCGGGGGCGACGTATCGGGAACCAGGCAGTCCCGACCGGTCGATTTGGCACACCTTGCCCGGCAGACGATGGGCGACCGCGCTCTCGAGCAGGAGGTGCTGGCGCTGTTTGTACAGCAGGCGCTGTCGGTGCGCGACAAAATAGTCGACGCCAATCTCAAGGACCGGCTTTTGCTGGCTCACGGGTTGAAGGGCTCGGCTCGCGGCGTCGGCGCCTTCGCCATCGCCGATTGCGCCACCGAGATCGAGCGGCGGCCGGAAGACAGCCAGACGCTCAAGCGGCTTGGCACGCTGATCGACGAAGTGCGCGATTTCATCGCCGCGATCAATCGCTGACCCCCGGTTTGTGGAAAAACGTCACCGAGCGCCGCTTTCGCGCGGCAGTTGACTTGTTTGCCGGAGTGATTATCTCGGCTGAAACTCCCTTCAGGTGACAAATGACCAAACTGACCTTCATCGCCCATGACGGCACACATTTTGACGTGGATGCCGAAAACGGCTCGACGGTGATGGAAAACGCCATCCGCAACGCCGTGCCGGGGATCGAGGCCGAGTGCGGCGGCGCCTGTGCCTGCGCCACCTGCCATGTCTATGTCGACGAGGCATGGACGGCGGAGGTCGGCGAGCCCGAGGCGATGGAGGAGGACATGCTTGACTTCGCCTACGACGTCCAGCCGAATTCGCGGCTGTCCTGCCAGATCAAGGTGCGCGACGCGCTCGACGGTCTGGTGGTGCGGGTGCCCGAGCGCCAGGGCTGAAAGCCGATTTTTCCAGCTGCCGCTTGGCAGCGGGTCGGCGGTCATGCAGTCTCACGCCAATCCAGCAGCGAGGCATAGCGCATGACCGGGATCATCAGCACAGACGTCCTCATTGTCGGAGCGGGGCCCGTGGGGCTGTTTGCCGTGTTCGAACTCGGCCTGTTCGATATGAAGTGCCACCTGATCGACATTCTCGACAGGCCAGGGGGCCAATGCGCGGAGCTTTATCCGGAAAAGCCGATCTACGACATCCCCGGTTGGCCTTCGATCTCGGCGCAAGGGCTGGTCGACAAGCTGCTCGAGCAGATCCACCCGTTCAAGCCTGACTTCACCTACAATCGCATGGTCTCCAGCCTGGAGAAGCTGGAGGATGGCAGCTTTCGCGTGACCACGGACGAGAACGAGGTGTTCGAGGCCAAGGTGGTGGTCATCGCCGCGGGCGGCGGCTCGTTCCAGCCGAAGCGTCCGCCGATCCCGGGCATCGAGCCCTATGAAGGCAAGAGCGTCTTCTATTCGGTGCGCCGGATGGAGGATTTTCGCGGCCACGACCTCGTCATTGTCGGCGGCGGCGACTCGGCGCTCGACTGGACGCTGAACCTGCAGGCTGTGGCGAAAAGCGTGACGCTGGTCCATCGGCGGCCTGAATTCCGCGCCGCGCCCGACAGCGTCAACAAGATGTACGCCATGCAGGAGATGAAGCAGCTGGAATTCAAGGTCGGCCAGGTGACCGGCCTCTCCGGCGCCGATGGCCAGCTGTCATCGGCCACCATCAAGGGCGGTCCGGACGGCGATATCGAAGTGCCATGCACACGCATGCTGCCCTTCTTCGGCTTGACCATGAAGCTTGGACCGATCGCGGAATGGGGGCTCAATCTGCACGAAAACCTGATTCCGGTCGACACCGAGAAGTTCCAGACATCGGTGCCCGGCATTTTCGCCGTCGGCGACATCAACTGGTATCCGGGCAAGCTAAAGCTGATCCTGTCGGGCTTCCATGAAGTGGCGCTAATGGCGCAGGCCGCCAAGCGCATCATCAGCCCCGGGGAACGCATCGTGTTCCAGTACACGACCTCGTCGACGAGCCTGCAAAAGAAGCTCGGCGTGGTGGACGCTTCCTAGGGCGTTTCACCGTTTCGCGGAAACGGGAAGAGGCTCTATCTCTTTGATCTAATGCATTTCCCAAGGGGAACGCGATTCGCACTTTCCTGGAATTGCTCCAGTCTAGTCCGCCAGGACCGGAGTCTCGGGCCGGCCGCGCAGCGGCTTTTCCGGCATCAGGCTGAGCGTCAGAAGCGCCAGCATCAGCATAACCACGGCGGCGGCGAAGATCACCCAGAACGCCGAAGTCCCAGCCACGGCTCCGCCCGCCTGGGCGCCTTCGCCAGCCAGCGGCAGGCCGTTGCCCAGCGCGACGGCACCGAGGATCGCCACGCCGAGCGCGCTGCCCAGCGAGCGCAGGAACGTCATCACGCCGGTGGCGACGCCGAGATGCTTGGGGTCGACCGCGTTCTGGACCGACACCGTGGCGACCGGAAAGGTGGTGCCGCTGCCAATGCCGATGCATGTCGTCAGGATCTCGACGACCAACAGCGAGGCGTGCCCGGCCACAAGCGTGAGGATGGCGAGACACGCGGCGGCGAAGGCCAACCCAATCATGGCGATCCGCTTGTAGTGGACGAAGCGTGGAATGGTGCGCCCGCTGAATGTCGCGCCGGCAACCGTGCCCAGCATCAGCCCCAGCAGGGCGGTGCCGGATTCGCTCGCCGACAAGCCGATGACCGATTGCAGGTAGACCGGCAGATAGACCGACAGCCCGATATTGGAGGCCTGCAGGAGGAACAGCGAAAGCGTGCCCCCGAGAACGATTGGATTGGAGAGCACTTCGAGCGAGATCAGCGGCTCGGAAGCGCGCAACAGCCGCAGCGCGAACGCACACCAGATGATGGCCGAACTCGCCAGCAGCCCGAGGATTTCGCGCGACAGCCACGGATACTCGCTGCCGCCCCAATTCAAGGCCAGAAGTACTAGGGCGGTGGCCACGATCAAAAGCAGCGCGCCAAGACCGTCTATGCGATGCCGCTTTGCCGCGACTGGCAGCTTCCTCAGCGGCTTGTTGATGATGGCCATCGCGGCGATGCCGAGCGGGATGTTGATCCAGAAGATCAGCGACCAGTGCAGATGTTCGGCGAAGGTGCCGCCCAACAGTGGCCCAGCGATGCTGGCGACCGCCCAGGTGCCCGAAATCCAGGCCGCGTATCGTGCCCGCTCTCGCGGCGGCACAAGGTCTCCGATCACGGTCTGCGCCAGGGCGAACAGGCCGCCGCCGCCGGCGCCCTGGATGGCGCGCCCGACCACCAGCACGAACATGTTGGGAGCCATCGCGCTGACAAGCGATCCCAGGAGAAAGATCAGGATCGCGGCATACACCGTTGGCCGACGGCCATGGACGTCCGAGATCTTGCCGTAGAGCGGTGCCATGGCGGTCGCAGTCAGCAGGTAGCCGGTGACGATCCACGGCAGATACTGCGCATGGCCAAGCGCATGCCCGATGGTCGGCATGGCCGGCGCGACGATGGTCTGATCGAGCGCCGCCAGCAGCATCGACAAAAGCACGCCGCCGATGATGGCGTTCTTTTCGGCTTCGGTCAGTGGCGTGGCCGCAGCCGCGATGGTCTGCTTGTCGACAGCCTGGTCCATAGTCTTTCGTCCATGTGCTCGCGCGCTGTCCGGGTCACCGATTGGGCTTGTCTGGTGGGTGCGCCGTGCTTGAAGGGTTGTGCCCTGCCAACCCGTGATATGTCGTTCCGTATAGGCCGATTTCGACTGCCGTTCGAAAATTTTTCGAAGCTGGCACTACGCTTCGGCCCGGTTGGCTTGTGTCGGCGCCGCTCGGTGCGCCCACAAAATTCAGGCCGGCGGCAACTGGCCATTCTGGATGCGCTCGATGCGATAGCGCATGAGCCGGAGGATACGGCTTTCGAAATTGACGCTTTCGACGCGGTCGAACTGCACCTGGGCGCGATCGTGCCTGGCGAGGACGGCGGCGGTGATCTCGGCCGCCTTCGCCTTGGCCGCATCGCAATCCTTCTGCGGATAGGTAGCCTTCAGCGCGTCTTCCAACTCGCGGGCATGATTCTTGGCGATCTCGACATGGCGTTCTTCGTGGCGCTTGATGTCGGCAGACAGCGTATCCCAGAACAGCTTGACATCGGCATCCGCCTTGCGCGGGCGGCGCCATTCCGGAAGGATTACCTTGACCTTGAGGGTCACGACCGCGTCGGCGATCCGGCAGGAGCCAGCCTGCCGGGCGTAGCTGATACGAGTGGTGAAGGCCATCTGGGTGGCGCCGGGGTGGCGCGAGCCCGTGCTTTTGACCTGCGGCCCATGTTTGGAGAGCTGCTTCTCGATATCCTCGAGCGTGCTGCCGCCAATGGAAAAATAGCTGTATGTCTTCACCAGATTGGCCGCGCCCGCTGGGATGGCGGTCGTCACGGCAAGCAGCAGCGCGCAGAGCAGGGTTCGTTTCATCATATTGCCTCTTCGACCACCTTGCTTTACGGCCGTTGCCAACGCAACGGAATTGATCCTTTGCGGATCACACATCATTGATGAACCCATGGTTGATGAGCAATGACGGCGGGGCGATGGCAGCTGGCCCATGGACGCCATCTCGACCTTGGCCGCAAGGCCGTGGTTGTCGGGATCCTCAATGTCACCCCCGACAGCTTTTCCGACGGTGGCCTGTTTGATGTCCCCGAGGCGGCACTGGCCCAGGCGCGTCGCATGGTCGGCGAAGGGGCTCGGATCATCGATGTTGGTGGAGAATCGACCCGGCCGGGTGGTGCCGCAATATCGGCCAGCGAGGAACAGGCGCGTATCCTGCCGGTGATCGAGGCGCTGGCGCGTTCCGGCGAGGTGCTGATTTCGGTCGACACCTATCGTGCCGAGACCGCGCGGCTTGCGGTGGCTGCCGGCGCGCATGTCGTCAACGATGTCTGGGGTTTGCAGCGCGAGCCCGACATTGCGCGGGTCGCCGCCGAAACCGGCGCCGGGCTCATCATCATGCACACCGGTCGGGATCGCGAAAAACTGCCCGACGTGATCGCCGACCAATTCGCCTTCCTGGAGAAATCGCTGGAGATCGCCCGTCGGAACGGCGTTGCGGACGAGCGCATCGTGCTTGACCCCGGCTTCGGCTTCGCCAAGGAGACGGCTGAGGAAAATCTCGACCTGATGGCGCGTTTTGCCGAGCTTCATGCGCTTGGCTTTCCGTTGATGGCCGGCACCTCGCGAAAACGCTTCATCGGCACCGTCACCGGCCGCGATGCGGCCGACCGTGCCGCCGGGACGGCGGCGACCAGCGTCATTCTCAGGCTCAGGGGAGCGCATCTGTTTCGCGTCCATGATGTCGCAATCAACGTGGACGCGCTGGCCGTGGCGGATGCTATGCTGGCGCGTGAAACCGCTGCATCGGCCCGAAAATCGGAGTCGATTTTCGGAAAGCACGATGCGTAGATTCAAAAGTGTTAGAGCGTACTTTGTGCGTCCAAGTGGACGCACGTCGCTCTAGATCGGGACGCTGAGCCATGTATGTCATCCGCTTGAAGAACTGCGCCTTCTTTGCCCGGCATGGCGTGCTCGACGAGGAGGAGGCGCTCGGCCAGCGTTTCTATGTCGACGCGGTGCTGTCGGTCGAACCCGGCCGCGCGCTTGTCGACGATGCCATCGGGGAAACCGTCAACTATGGGATTGCCTTCACGGTGATCGAGAAGATCATCACCGGCGAGCGGCGCTTCCTGATCGAGGCCCTGGCAATGGAAGTGGCAAAGGCGCTGACGGAGCGGTTTCCCCAGATCAAGAGAGCCGAAATCACCGTGCGCAAGCCGAACGCGCCGGTGCCTGGTGTGCTCGATTATGTCGAGGTGACCGTTGTCTGGCCGGAGTAACACCGTCTATCTCAGCCTCGGCGGGAATCTGGGCGACCCCGCTGCCTCGATGGCAGCGGCGTTGCGTATTCTCGATGCCGATGCGGATACCAGCGTCGCCGCTGTCTCTTCGCTCTATCGTACGCCGCCCTGGGGCAAGCTCGATCAGCCGGATTTCCTCAACGCCGCCGCCGAACTGTCGACCCGACTCTCGCCGCGGGCGCTGCTCGATCTCTGCCTCGATGCCGAGCGAAAGCTGAAGCGGGTGCGTGAGGAGCGCTGGGGGCCGCGCCTGATCGATATCGACATTCTGGTGTTCGGCGACCGCATCATCCATGAGACCGGCCTGGAAGTGCCACATCCGCGCATGCTGGAGCGCGCCTTCGTGCTGGCGCCGCTGGCCGAAATCGCGCCGGATCTTGCCGTCGGCGGGCGAAGCGTGTCGGAGCGCTTGGGCGCCGTAGACGCCGCCGGCATCGAGAGATTGCCGTCCGGCCGTGACTGGTGGCTGCGCTGAGGCAATTCGAGGAAAGTGTGAGACGGCTCCGCCTTGGGAATTGCGTCGAACAAAGAGATGGATGGGCGTCAGCCTGAGAAACCGCCTGCGTCCAGGAATGCCTTTTCCTCCGCCGTGGTTTCGCGGCCAAGCAACCTGTTGCGGTGCGGAAAGCGGCCGAAGCGCTGGATGATGTCACGGTGCTCCAGCGCGTATTTCAGGTTGAACTCGGCCCTGGCGGTGTGCAGTTCGACCGAGATGTCCTGGTCGGCAAGGTTTTCAGCATGTTCGAACGGCAAATACAGGAACACGCGGACTTCGGGTTCCAGCGCCAGGTCATGCCCGGCGGCGACCGCCTTCTGAGCAAAATGCTTGGCCAGCGAGTCGGTGGCATACATGTGGCCGGTACCGCGAAAACAATTGCGCGGAAACTGGTCGAGCAGGATCATCAGCGCCAGCGAGCCTTCGGCGTGTTCTGACCAATCATCGCATTCGCGCCGCGCGGCGGCGTAGTGCAGATCAAGAAAGCGGTCGCGGAAACCGGCATCGAAGGCATCGTTCTTCTCGAACCATGCATCCTCGCCGGCGTCACGCCAGAATTTGGTGACCGACAGGGCCCTGCTGTCCAATTCCATGCATGCTTCCCTGTTCAATCGGCAGTTTCGGATTTGTGCAGGACGCCGGCCGTCTCTTCATTGAGTGCCTGACCGGGGCGGCGCGGCGTGGAGAGCGGTGTCGGAATCGGCGTGCCGATGTTGCCCCGCAAGAAGCGTTGTCCGGCGCGGATGCCTTCGGCGAGTTGGGTTTCGAAGCGGTCGGTGTCGCGGCGCCTGACGTCTTCGATCGTTTCAGCCACGTCTTCGGGATCGACACCAAGCGATTCCAGGGCCGAGCCACCGAAAACCAGGGCAGATTCGAAGGTCTCACGCAGCTGATAGTCGACGCCGGCGCGAATGAGCTGCAGCGCGGTGCCGCGGTCGAAAGCCCGGGCCAGCACTGTAAGCAGCGGAAATTCGGCCTTGATCAGCTCGGCAATGCGAACAGCCGCATCGGCCTTGTCGACACAGATCAGCACCGCGCGTGCCCGGCCGGCGCCGGCCGCATGCAGGATATCCAGCCGCGTGCCGTCGCCATAATAGACCTTGAAGCCGAAATCGGCCGCCGCCTGGATCATCTCGACATCGTTGTCGATGATCGAGACGTCTATGCCGCGCAACAGCAGCGGCTGGCTGGCGATCTGGCCGAAGCGGCCGAAGCCGATGATCAGCACGCTGCCAGTCAGGCCGTCGGCGATATCGACCCCGTCGAGCGACTGCTCGTCGCGCGGGGTGACATATCGCAAGGCGATGATTGCCAGCGGCGTCAGCACCATGGAGATGATGACGATCGCCGTCAGGGTCGCGTTGGCCTGGCCGTCGATGATGCCGACGGCAGCGGCGGCCGAGTAGAGGACGAAGGCGAATTCACCACCTTGCGCCATGAAGACGGCGCGTTCGAGCGCTTCGCGATGGCCGGTTTTGAGGATGCGGGCGACGATGTAGATGCCAAGCGCCTTCATCACCATGTAGGCGACGACATAGACGGCGATCAGCTTCCAGTTCGCGGCCACCACATGCAGGTCGAGCGACATGCCGACGGCAAGGAAGAACAGGCCGAGCAGGATACCGCGGAACGGTTCGATGTCGGCTTCGAGCTGATGGCGGAAGGTCGATTCGGACAGAAGAACGCCGGCCAGGAACGCCCCCATCGCCATCGACAGGCCGCTGAGCTGCATGGCGAGTGCCGATCCGAGCACGACCAGAAGGGCCGCCGCCGTCATCACCTCGCGGGCACGGGCATCCGCCAGGATGCGGAAGAAGGGGTTGAGCAGATAGCGTCCGGCCAGCACCAGTCCGACGATCGCGGCAAGGCCGATGCCGACCTCGGTCAGTCTTTCCGACAGGCTGGTGTCAGCGCCGCCGGGTGCCAGGAATGCGATCAGGGCCAGCAGCGGCACGATGGCCAGATCTTCCAGCAGCAGGATGGAGACGATGCGCTGGCCTTTCGGCGAGGCGATTTCGCCGCGTTCCTCCAGAAGCTGCATGACGATCGCCGTCGAGGTCAGCACGAAACCGGCTCCGGCCACGAAGGATTGCGAGATCGAAAACCCCCCGGCCATCCCCACGCCGGTCAGAAGGACCGCGCAGATCCCGACCTGGAGCGCGCCGAGGCCGAAGATTTCGCGCCGCAGGCCCCATAGCCGCGACGGCTGCATTTCCAGCCCGATGATGAACAGGAACATGACGACGCCGAGTTCGGCGACGTGGAGGATGGCGCCCGATTCGGAAAAGACGCCGATGCCGAACGGGCCGATCACCACGCCGGCGGCCAGATAGCCAAGGATCGAGCCGAGGCCCATGCGCTTGAAGATTGGAACGGCGACGACCCCCGCGGCAAGCAGCGCCACCACCTGAATGAGATCGCTGCCTGATGTTTCTACCGCCATTCCCACCGTTCCGTTTGTTCGAGGACCGCGGCCGACGCGGTCAAAACCATGGCGGCGCGCGGATCGAGGGATGCGCTGGGACGCCGTAGCACCTTGATTTTGCGCATGATCCGCTCAGAAAATCGATTCCGATTTTCATGTCTCGCGCCTGGCCGGAAGGATAGGGGTTTCGGCGCGGATCGAACAGCCTGAATCCAGCCCGGACAATATTGCAGGCGCGTTACACAAGTTGAGGCTGAGGCCGCGTTGCATCTTGCCACAATCGAGGGTTAGAGCACGCTCGGCTTCGGCCATTGGAGGGTGAGCGACGATCAAGTCGCGCCCTTTTGAGGAGATGACTGACATGAAGAAGTTTTTGCTTGTTGCCGTCGGCCTGGCGGTGCTTGCCGGCTCGGCCTGTTCGAAGGCACCGGAATGCACGGCCGAGATCGCGACCAAGAAGGCGCAGGACATGGCTGCCGCGCTGCAGGAAGCGATCACCAAGGATCCGTCCAAGGCAGCTGACCTGACCGCCAAGGTCCAGGCGGTGACAACCAAGTACCAGGGCACCACGACACTTGCCGATGCCTGCAAGGCCTATGACGAGGTGACGGCAGCGATCAAGGGCTGACGCCCGGTTCGACTGTTTCAGAGGAGGCGGTGGCGATGGGCTGCCGCCTCTTTGCTTTTGAGGTGTATTACGGCGCGATGCGCGCTCAGTTAGGCGCGATGGAGCCGACTTCGACGGCATCGACGCGCTTCAGGCTCATGCCGATGACCGGCACCAACTGGTCCTGGACACGCACGGCAACCGTCACGGTCATCGAATTGTCGTCGGGAATGCGGGCCTGCATGACGCCGCGCAACTGGTTACGGTTGATGGTGAAGACCACCTTGCGGGCATCGACAACATTGCCGCCGATGATATCGAGGCCTGCACCGGCCGAGCCGCCCATGAAGGAGCCCTTGTAGTCGCGGCCCTTGCGCTCGATCTTGGCTGACATTGGCTGGGTAAACACGCCGACCCGGCAGCCGCCGTCCAGCGTCATGCCCATCTTGCCGTCGGGCGTGGAGCCGGTGAAGCTGCAGTTGAATTTCGTGCCCTTGTACTTGCCGGCGATGATTTCGCCCGGACCGACCCATTTGCCTTCGGCCGACTGGAAGAACTGCTTGTCCGGCTCCGCGGCGGAAGCCCCGGAAGCGACGCCGACGACTGCTGTGATCGCGACGGCCAGGGGCAGGACGCTGGACAGAATTACGCTTTTCATCGACGACACCCGGCAACAAAGAGGCTGTTTGGAACCGGTTTGACCATGAAGAAGATTGGTTAATGCTTCGTCACTGCGGGGCGTCGAAACCGCAATCAGCTCATCGTCGGGAGGAGCAGGGCGCTACTTGCCGGAGCCCGTCGTTTCGGTGTCCTTCTTCGCGGCGAACGATGTCAAGGCAGAGAGAAAATCGCCCAGTCCAGGACGTTTGGCTGCACTGAAGGGCAGGGGGCGCGCCGTCTCCATCGCCGCGATGCCGATGCGTGCCGTCATCATGCCATTGACGACGCCCTCGCCGAGCTTTGCCGAAAGGCGCGCCGCCAGGCCGTGGCCGACGATCTGCTGGACGAAACTGTCGCCGACGGCGATCGAGCCGGTGACCGCCAGATGCGCCAGAACGCTGCGCGCCAGGCGGAAGAACCCCAGCGTTCCCGGCCGTCCGCCATAGAGTTCCGAAAGACGGCGAATGAGGCGGCCTGCCTCGAACACCACATAGGCGACATCGACGAGCGCGCGCGGGCTGACCGCCGTCACCAGCGAGACGCGTTTGGCGGCCTCGAGGATCATCACCTTCGCCCGGGCATCAAGGGGCCCGAGAATTTCCGCTTCGGCCAAGCGCACCAGATTGCCGCCATCGATGATTTCGCCGCGCAGTTCGGCCAGCGCACGCCGGCCGGCCGCTGTTTCCGGCTTGGCCGCGACGAAAGCCGAAAGCTCGTCGACCACTGATCGTGCCGCCTTTGGATCGTCGCGCGCGATGGCATCGAGCGCGCGCTTCTGCAGTTTTTCGACCTCGGCGAGGCGGGCGATCGCCAGGAACTCGCGGATCAGGATTACCAGGAGCGCGAGCACGGCAACAACAGCCATGCCGGCGGCCAGCCAGCCCAGCCATTCGGCACGGGCGAAGAGGTCGCGTATCAGCTGGTCTGTCCACAGGCCGACCGCCAGTGAAACCAGCACGCCCATGGCGCCGAAGAAGATGCTGGCCAACAGTGAGCGTTTTCTGGGGGCGATCGCCGGTGGCGGCTCGGCCGCAACGATGTCCGGCTCGTCGAAAACGTCGATCTCAGCCGGTATGACCAGCGCGACATCTGTCTTGAGCGCACGGGGTTTGCGCGAGGGCTCGGTCTGGCGCGCTTCTGGCGCATGCTGTGTTGGCGTGGCTTCCGGCTCGATGCGGAAGGCCGCCGGCTTGCGGGGCGCGGTCATGCCAGATGGTCTCCGATCAGGAACTGCAGGGCGCGGTCGAGCCTGATATGCGGCAAGGACAGCGTGACACCCTCGGCCGTGCGTTCGAGCCTTGGCGGACGGAACCGGACAAAGCGGATTGCCGGGTCCGCGGAATCCTGCCTGTGGTCGGGTCCGGAGATGTCGAACAGCGCATCAATTTTCTCCGGTAAGTCACCAGGAAATATGGCAGTTTCGGTCTTTCCGTCAAACGTTTCGCCGTTGATCCTCTCGCCGGCGATCGGCGTGCCGATAATGACCGGCAACGTCTCGCGGCCTTGCTTGACCGTGCCTTCTCGGGTCGCACGCACCGCCGCCATGGCCACCACGTCGACGTCGGCGCCGGTGAAGTTCGCCCGTGCCACGGCGCGGTCGGCCAACCGCCGTACGATAGCCTGCAACCGGTCATGGCTTTCATGGTGCAGGTGGTCGGCCTTCGTCGCGGCGACCAGGATGCGGTCGATGCGCCGCGAAAAGAGGTCGGTGAGGAAGCTGCCCCGGCCGGGACGAAAACAGCTGAGAATCTCGGTCACGGCGCGCTCGAGATCGGCCATGGCGCCAGGGCCGGCATTCAGCGCCTGCATGGCATCGATCAGCACGATCTGGCGGTCCAGCCGCGTGATGTGTTCGCGGAAGAAAGGTTTGACGACATGCGTCTTGTAAGCCTCGTAGCGCCTGTCCATCATGGCGTGCAGCGACCCCGGTCGTGGACGTCTGTCGCCCAGGCCCGCCAGCGGCGCGAAAGTCAGCGCGGGCGAGCCTTCGAGATCGCCGGGCATCAGGAAACGGCCCGGCGGCAGGGTTGAAAGCGCCCGCTCGTCGAGTTTGCAGGCCTTGAGATAGGCGGCGAAGCTCTCCGCCAGGCGGCGTGCCGTCATCTCGTCGGCGTCGGCATTCGGGTCGATCCGCGCCGAGATCGCCCGCCAGGCCTGCGACAGATCCTCTCGCACCGGCAAAGCGGCCATCTCGATGGCTTCGCGTGAAAAATCGGTGAAGGATTTGCCGAGCAGCGGCAGGTCGAGCAGCCATTCGCCGGGGTAGTCGACGATGTCGACGGACAATTTGCCGGAAGAGAACATGCGGCTCCAACCGGAGGCCGATTCGTATTCGATGGTCAGCCGCAGTTCAGAAATGGCGCGTGTCGAATCGGGCCAGACCCGGTCGTTGACCAATGCGGCGATGTGGTCCTCGTACTGGAAGCGCGGCACGGCGTCGTCAGGTTGTTCCTCGAGGAAGGCGCGCGCGATGCGCCCCGATCTCCGTGCCTCGAACAATGGCAGGCGTCCGCCGTGGATCAGATTGTGGACCAACGCGGAGATGAACACCGTCTTGCCCGCGCGGGAAAGGCCTGTAACGCCCAGTCTCAACGACGGAGAAAAAAGCCCTGTGGCGCGTCCCGACAGCGTATCGAGGGCAATTCTTGCCTCGTCGGTGAAAGTGGTTAGCGATGATGCCAAAATGTGCTCTCTCGGGCTTCGGTCCCTGCGATATAGGCTTTGGAACCCGGCTTTGAAATGGCGCCGGCAAGCGACACTAGAGATCGGCCGGTGTCAGAAACGCTTCGAGATAACCTGCTTCCTGGGCTACCTTCGTCAGATCGTCCAGGAAGCGCACGACCGCCAGGCCCGAAGTCGGGAAACCATGATTGAGCGTTGCCCGCGCCGTGTCGTCGCCGTCGCCGGAGACCGCCATGGCAAGATCCTCCATCATCGGGTTGTGACCGATAACCAGCAGGGAACCCGGCCCGCCATGCTCCCGGATAAGGCGGAGATAGCCGGCCGCGTCTTCGCTGTAGAGCGTGTCGAAAAACAGGACCTTGCCGGTATCTGTCTGACCGGCCAGTCCTTCGAGCGTTTCCCTGGCGCGCCTGGCGTTGGAGCACAATGTCAGGTCGGGGACATAGCCACGTGATCGCATGGCCGTGCCTATGATCTCGGCATCGGCGCGGCCCGATGCGTCGAGCGGGCGATCGAAATCGCGCATGCCGGGCAGCGCCCAGCCGGCCTTGGCGTGTCGCAACAGATAGAGCCTGCTCACCCAACCTCCAGTGATGCCGAATGCCGAAGCCGCACCGCGATTAGCCACGAGAAGGGCGGTTCGCACAATGGTCCCGCGTCCTCCCACCAATGAATTGCATGGGCCGGATGGCAAAGGGTGGTTTCGCCTTAGCCATGGAATCGGCTGCGGCTCGCTTCGGCGGAGGCCGCCGGCGTACTTTAACAATTGCGTGAGTCGGTGGGCGATTGCGCTTGTGCAGGCGTCGACCGGCGAATATATAGGCGCCAAATTTGGGGCAGTTTGGGTGAGTCGAATGAACGACATCGTTACCGCCGATTACGTACCCTCCGAAGACGAGCCGTTCATGAACGAACGGCAGAAATCCTACTTCCGCCTAAAGCTCGTCACTTGGAAAAATGACATACTGCGCGAAGCGCGCGAAACTCTCGAAATCCTTCAGCAAGAAAACGCCAACCACCCTGACCTCGCCGACCGCGCCTCTTCGGAAACCGACCGCGCCATCGAGCTCAGGGCCCGCGATCGCCAGCGCAAGCTGATCTCGAAGATCGATTCGGCGCTACAGCGCATCGATGAAGGCACCTACGGCTATTGCGAGGAAACCGGCGAGCCTATCGCGCTGAAGCGGCTCGATGCGCGTCCGATCGCCACCTTGTCGATCGAGGCGCAGGAACGGCATGAGCGCCGCGAAAAAGTCTATCGCGACGACTGACGCATTGCTTTGGGGCCGCGGTTCCGGGCAGCTACAACGAAGTTGATATCAAAATGGCCGGGTTTCCCGGCCATTTTTCGTTGGTGCTTGGCTGGCTAAAACCGGGCGACAGCGTACTCAACCTCGGCCAGGTCGCCGGCCGGCTCAGGCGCTTGTCATCTCTTCTGGCTTGAAAGTTCGCCCAGAAGCTTGGTCATTTCATCGTCGAGCGACTGCGGCGCCTTGGCTGCCGGTTTGCCCACCGGGCCGCCGGAGCGGGGCTGGTCCAGCGAAACCTCGAGTTCCTTCATCAGCGTATCGTCGATGCTGTCCTGCCTTGGCGGCGGTGGCGGCGCGTGCCTGACGGCATTGGCGTTGGCGGAGCCGTAGGCAGGCAGTGGCGTGTCGTTGGCCGACTGATAGGTTTGCGCCGCCGGCTTCGGTGCGGGCGCCGGGGTTGGCGGTGGTGCGGCCGGGCGCTGGCGGGCAGGCGCTGGTGCAGCGGTCACCGGCTGTGGAGGCGGTGCGGGGCGAGCCGGTGCGGGAGCCGGCTGCGGCGGACGCGATTTTGCTGCCGGGGCCGTGGCGGCCGGGACGGGCTGCAGGCCGCCATCTCCGGTCAGCGCCGGACGGCGGGGCGCGGCCAGACGGATGTCGCGTTCGACGACGACATCGGTCGGGCCGCCGATCAGAAGCAGATGCTCGATGTCGTCGCGGCGCACCAGCACCAGCCGTCGATGGCTGTCGACGGCCGTGGCGTCCATGACGGCAAGCCGGGTCTTGCGGTTCCGTCCACCGGCGACAAACGTACCGAAGGTCAGGTTGCGCACGAGCCTGATGATGACGAGCACGATGACCAGCAGGATCAGCGCCGCGAAAGTCCACAGGAGTGCCGCCGCATAACCAGGGCCCGCCACGCTATCCAGCCACTGCATTGGTTTCCCCTGATCGGTTTGGAAAGTGACGCGACACTAGACCGTTGCGGCTGGCCACCGCAAGTTGCCTTTCACGCGTCGTGAACAGCTTGAAACACTCTACGGCCGGCCGGCATCATTTTTATCTGACATTTGCCGCCCGGGCCTTTTCCGGACTAGGAGAATGTGATTCAACCGGCTAAAGCGCGTCGCGCTGAAACGGATTCATGCGACGCGCTTCAGGTCCTTGTGTTTCGTGCATGTCGTTTTCCCAAAACCGAAGTCACTTTTGGGCGACATGCATTAGGGGCGGGTGTCGGAACAGCGGACTTCACGAGCAGGGGGCATATGGCCAAGGAAGCGCGCGGCGATTTCTATCCGGTACCGATCGTCGACCAGAACACGCGACCGGGCGCGGTCACCCGGCTCATCACCTTCATCGTCGTTCTGACGGGGGCCGCGATCGTCTTCGGCCTGTTCCGCGAGCGCCTCGGCGATCCGTTCCTGCTCGGCATGCTGGGCGTGCTGGCGATGATCGGCGTCGGCTTCCTGTTCGCGACCGCGATCGGCTTCGTACAGGTCACGCCGCGCTCGACCGGCGATGAACTGTCCAAGGCTTTCGTCGATTCGATGTCGCAAGGCCTGCTGGTGACGGACACCAAGGGCCGCGTCGTCTACGCCAACCGCGCCTATGCCGACATGACCGGAGCCTCCTCGGCGGCCGACCTGAAGACGGTCGAAGGGCTGCTTTCGGATGTTCCCGAGGCTTCGGTGACCATTTACCGGCTGGCCTCCGGCCTGCGTGACGGCCAGCCCGGCGACGGCGAGTTCCGGCTCGCCCAATCGATCCGGCCCGGCGCCGAACAGGGTGCCCGCTGGTATAGGGCGCGCGCCCGAACCTTCAGCGTTCCGGGCCAGCGGCTGCCGATGCTGGCCTGGCAACTCGCCGACATTTCGCAGGAACGGGCCGAGCAGGAGCGCTTCTTCCTCGACCTGCAGAAAGCCATCGACCATCTCGACCACGCCCCGGCCGGTTTCTTTTCCGCGGACCAGGACGGCCGTGTCACCTACATCAACGCCACCCTCGCGGAATGGCTCGGCATTGATCTCGCCAGTTTCACGCCCGGCGCCGTGACCTTGCCGGATATCGTTGCCGGTGACGGCATGGCGCTGGTGCGCTCGGTCAAGGCCGATCCCGGCACGACGCGCAACGCGGTCATCGATCTCGACCTGACAACGATGACGGGAGAGGCGCTGCCGGTGCGTTTCATGCATCGCGTTTCGGCCAGCCGCGAAGGTGTCGGCGGCCCGACGCGCACGATCGTGCTCAACCGCACGCAGGGCGAGGATGCGTCGGCCGATCTGCGTGCTTCGGAAGTGCGCTTCACCCGATTCTTCAATTCGACGCCGATGGCGATCGCGGGTGTCGATGCCAACGGGCGCATCCTGCGTACCAATGCGCCCTTCCTGTCGCTGTTTTCCTCGGTCGTCGACCGGGACGCCGTGGATCGCCGCGTGCGGCTCGATACGGTGATCCATGAGCGCGACCGGCCGGCCTTTGCCGCCGCCTTCGAGAAAGCCCGCCAGCGGCAGGCCGACATCGAACCGATCGACACTGTGCTTCCCGGCAATGAAGAGCGGCATATCCGGTTTTACGTCAACGCCGTCGCCGATGGCACCGGCGGCGAGGGCGCCGAGGAATCGGCCATCGTCTACGCCGTCGAGACGACCGAGCAGAAGGCGCTCGAAGGGCAGATGGCGCAAAGCCAGAAAATGCAGGCGGTTGGCCAACTCGCCGGCGGCATCGCCCACGATTTCAACAATGTGCTGACCGCCATCATCATGGCGTCGGACCTGCTCCTGACCAATCACCGGCCGTCGGACCCGTCCTTCCCCGACATCATGAACATCAAGCAGAACGCCAACCGGGCCGCTTCTCTGGTCAGGCAGTTGCTGGCTTTCTCGCGCAAGCAGACGCTGCGGCCCGAGGTGCTGAACCTGACCGACGTGCTTGCCGATCTCAGGATGCTGCTTGCCCGCCTCGTGGGCAACGACATCAAGCTGAAGGTCGACCACGGCCGTGACCTGTGGCCGGTCAAGGTCGATATCGGCCAGTTCGAGCAGGTGGTGGTCAACCTGGCGGTCAATGCGCGCGACGCGATGCCGGCCGGCGGCGATCTCACCGTGCGCACCCGCAACGTGACCGCCGAGGAGTGCAAGACCTTCCCCTACCGCGAACTCGTCGCCGCCGACTACGTCGTGGTCGAAGTCGAGGATACCGGCAGCGGCATCGCGCCTGATGTGCTGAAGAAGATCTTCGAGCCGTTCTTCACCACCAAGGAGGTCGGCAAGGGCACGGGCCTTGGCCTGTCCATGGTCTACGGCATCATCAAGCAGACCGGCGGCTTCATTTTCTGCGATTCCGAGGTAGGCAAGGGGTCGACCTTCCGCATCTTCCTGCCGCGTCACATCGCGGAAGCGAAAAAGGCAGCCGAGCCCGGGGAGGCGCCGAGCGCCGCGCCGGTCAAGCCGGTCGACAGCACCAAGGACCTGTCCGGGTCGGCCACGGTCCTGCTGGTCGAGGACGAGGACGCCGTGCGCATGGGCGGCGTGCGAGCACTGACCTCGCGCGGCTATACCGTGCACGAGGCATCATCCGGCGTCGAGGCGCTGGAAGTGTTCGAAGCACTGGGCGGCAAGGTCGACATCGTCGTCTCGGACGTGGTGATGCCCGAAATGGACGGGCCGACCCTGCTTGGCGAATTGCGCAAGCGCCAGCCCGACATCAAGTTCGTCTTCGTGTCGGGATATGCCGAGGACGCATTCGCCAGGAACCTGCCGGCCGAGGCGCATTTCGGCTTCCTGCCGAAGCCGTTCTCGCTCAAGCAACTGGCAACGATCGTCAAGGACATGCTTGAGTCCTAGAGCGCCTCACGTTGAAACGGATCCATGCGCCGCGCTTCAGGTCTTTGCTTTTGTGCATGGCGTTCGCCCAAACGGAGGGCGCTTTTGGGCGACATGCATTAGGCGCTTCCGCTTCTCTGCCCTTGCGCAACGCCCTCACAACGCCATGATTGCGGGTGAAGGAGCAAGCGGGCTTGGGGGAGCAACTGTTGACGCCACACATCGAAGCGCGCAGAGGCGATTATGCCGACACGGTGCTGTTACCGGGTGATCCGCAGCGCGCCGAATGGATGGCGCGGACATTTCTGGAAGCGCCACGCTGCGTCAATAGCCGGCGGGGTACTCTCGGCTTTACCGGCCTGTTTCGCGGCAGGCCCATCAGCATTCAGGCGACGGGTATCGGTGTTTCATCATTCCTGATTTATGCTCATGAATTACTTGACTATTATGGCGTAAGAACGCTGATCCGCACCGGTACCTGCGGTAGCCTGAGCGCCAAGGTAAAGCTGCGCAGCCTTGTCATTTCGCAATCGGTTCGGCCCGAAAGCGCTCAAAGCGGTCAAGTCTTCGGCCTTTACGGAACCGCTGCCGGTCCGGATCCGACGCTGCTGGCCCGTGCCTTGGCCAAGGCGGCCGAACTCGGCGTTGAACATCACGCCGGCCTGACACTTTGCAGCGACATCTTCCACCACCCGGACGGTCGCACCCGATTTGCGGAGGCCCAGGCGGCAGGCGCGCTGGCGGTGGACATGGAAACCAGCGCGCTTTACCGAATCGCCAGGCATTTCGGAGTCAGTGCACTGTCGATCTGCACGGTGGTCGACAATATCGAGACCGGTGAGCTGACCGACTATTCAGAACGTCAGCAGCTTTTCACGGACATGACCCGGCTGGCGCTCGAAATCGCTGGGGACGGTCGCTAGGCCGCTTCTCGCTTAGGCGCCATCCGCTCGTCCAGGTCGGGCCGATGGCCGCGCAGATAGAGCGCGCAGGTCGTGCGCAGCATGGACGCGAAATTGGGGATTTCGCCGTTGATCTCGATGGCTTCGTCGTACAGCTTCGAGATGAATTTGGGCGTGGTTAGGTTCTGGCTTTCGGCGATTTCGTCAAGCAGGGCCCAGAACGTCGCCTCGAGCTGGATGCTGGTCGAATGTCCATCAATGCGGATCGACCGGTTGATCTGACGATAGCCTTCCGGATCCTGTGCGGCAAAGACTCTGCACATCGTTTCCTCCCGTTTTTGTTGGTCTTGGGTGCCGACTCAGTGGCCGACGCCTCTTTTGACACTGCCTGCGGTTTCATCTTCGACCGGACGGCCGACAACGGCAATCAGACTTTCGTCCTTAGATGAAGCGACACTACCGTTTCTCCTATTCTACACGTGGTAATCGGCTGCCACCACCTTTCTTCGCCGGCGCGCATAATCACTTCTAAAGCATGAAAGCTGCGGAGTCTGATTTGGCGAAGGCGATTCACACCATGATCCGGGTTCTCGACGAGGCCCGGTCCATCGATTTCTACACCAAGGCCTTCAGCCTTGAGGTCGCCCAGCGACTGGATTTTGAGACGTTCACGCTGATCTATCTCAGCAATGCCGATACCCCTTTCGAAGTGGAATTGACCGTCAACAAGGGGCGGCAGGAGCCTTATGCGCTTGGCGACGGCTATGGTCACCTCGCGGTGTCGGTCGCCGATCTCGACGGCGAACACGATCGGCTCGGCGCGCTCGGCCTCAATCCGAAGAAGATCGTCGAGTTCAACCATGACGGGTCGCTCATCGCCCGCTTCTTCTTCATCGAGGATCCCGACGGTTACAAGATCGAGGTCCTGCAGCGTGGAGGGCGCTTCCAATAGGGGACAACCAGCCGCGCGCAACGCGCGGCGCCAGCAACGGCACCCCAAGGGGTGCGAACAGCAAGCAGGGAGGAAACTATGGTCACGATTTATGAGAGGAAGCCTGGCCTGTCACGGCGCGAGCTTCTCAAACGCGGCGGCGTCGGTGCGCTGCTTGTCATTTCAGGCAGCGCCATCATCAGCCCTGAGCACGCCTGGGGCTTGGAAACCTCGGCGCTGAAGCCCGAGACGATGGCGACGCTGATCCAGGTGGCGCGCGACATCTATCCGCACGACCAGGTGCCGGACAAATATTACGCCATCGCCGTCAAGGGCCATGACGAGACAGCCGCCAAGGATCCCGCTCACAAGGAACTGATCGAGAAGGGCATTGCCGAGCTCGACAAGAAGGCCGGCAAGGGCGGTTATCGCGGGCTCGGCTGGGAGGAGCAGCGTGTGGCGCTGCTCACCGAGATAGAGAAGACGCCTTTCTTCCAGACGGTGCGCGGCGGTCTCGTCGTCAGTCTCTACAACCAGAAAGAGGTATGGCCGATCTTCGGCTATGAGGGCGAGTCCTACTCCAAGGGCGGCTACATCGCGCGCGGTTTCAACGACATCGAGTGGCTCTGAGCCACTCTGTCCGCAACCGCTTTTTGACCGATCTCATGGGAGGAAACCATGGCAACACAATTTGATCTCAAGAACGACGGCGTGGTCGTCATCATCGGCTCGGGCGCCGGCGGCGGCACGCTCGGCAACGAACTGGCCCAGAAGGGCATAGACGTCGTCATCCTCGAGGCGGGCGCCCGTCACGAGTATGAGGACTTCATCAACGACGAATGGGATTCGTTCGCCCAACTCGCCTGGAAGGACAAGCGCACCACATCGGGTGACTGGCGCGTGGCGAAGGATTTTCCCAACCTGCCGGCCTGGATCGTCAAATCGGTCGGCGGCTCGACGACGCACTGGGCCGGGGCCTCGCTTCGCTTCCAGGAGCACGAGTTCAAGACGGCGACCACCTACGGCAAGGTGAAGGGTGCGAACCTCCTCGATTGGCCGGTGACGCTGGCCGAAATGGAGCCGTACTACGCCAAGGCGGAAGCCAAGATGGGCGTCACAGGCACCAATGACTGGCCGCGCCTGCCGGGCAACAACAACTTCAAGGTTCTCAAGGCGGGCGCCGACAAGCTCGGCTACAAGGAATGCCATACGGGCAACATGGCGATCAACTCCGTCGAACGCGACGACCGCAACTCCTGCCAGCAGACCGGCTTCTGCTTCCAGGGCTGCAAATGGGGCGCCAAATGGTCGACGCTCTACACCGAAATCCCCAAGGGCGAGGCGACAGGCCATCTTGAAGTCCGACCGAACGCCATGGTGATCAAGATCAACCATGATGCGTCGGGAAAGGTGACGGGTGTCGTCTATGCCGACAAAGACGGCAAGCTGCAGGAGCAGAAGGCTCGCATCGTCGCGGTGGCCGGCAACTCGATCGAAAGCCCGCGCCTGCTGCTCAATTCCGAATCGAGCAAATTCCCGCATGGCCTGGCCAACTCCTCAGGGCAGGTGGGCAAGAACTACATGCGCCACACCACGGGCTCGGTCTACGCGATCTTCGACAAGCCGGTGCATATGTATCGCGGCACCACCATGGCCGGCATCATCCGCGACGAGGCGCGGCATGATCCGTCACGTGGCTTCGTCGGCGGCTATGAGTTCGAGACGCTCTCCCTCGGCCTGCCGTTCATGGCGGCGTTCCTGAACCCAGGCGGCTGGGGGCGCTCCTTCACCACGGCGCTCGACCATTATGACCACATGGCCGGCCTGTGGATTGTCGGCGAAGACATGCCGCGCGAGGAAAACCGCATCACACTGCATGCCGACGAAAAAGACGAACATGGCATGCCGATCGCCGACGTGCATTTCGATGACCATCCCAATGACACGGCGATGCGCGACCACGCCTACAAGCAGGCCTCGGCGCTCTACGCGGCGGTCGGCGCAACGCGCACCTTCCCGACGCCGCCCTATCCCTCGACCCACAATCTCGGCACCAACCGGATGAGCGAGAAGGCGGCCGATGGTGTCGTCAACAAGCATGGCCAGACGCACGACATCAAGAACCTGTTCGTGTCGGACGGCAGCCAGTTCACGACAGGTGCCGCGGAAAACCCGACCTTGACCATCGTGTCGCTGGCGATCCGCCAGGCCGACTACATCGCCGCCCAGATGTCGGCCAAGACCATCTAACCTCCCGACTGCCTGCTGGCGCGGAACCTGACCGGGTTCCGCGCCTTTTTTTGTGCTGGAACCTTATGCCCCGACCGGCTGGCCGTCCTTGCGACGGATGGCGACCACCGATGGCCTCGGCGGCTGGCCGTCCCGGAAATCTGGCCACAGGGACTGCGCCTTGTCGAGTGTTTCGGCATCCTCGGAGGGGTGCTGCACCGAAAGGAACAGCGTCGTGCCATCCGGCGTGAAGCAAGGGCCGGTCGCTTCCGCGCCATGCGGGCAGGTGAACAAGAGCTTCGGCAAGCCGCGCGCCGCACCTTCCGTGTCGACGCCATAGACGCCGTCCGGCAGGCCGAAATCATTGGCGCCGTCGGTCGCCACCCAGAGCCGGCCGGCCGGGTCGAAGGTGATGTTGTCAGGGCAGACGAACCAGCCATTGTCCGACGTCTCGGGATGGAAGGTTGCGCCGACCTTGGTGTCCTTTGGATTGCCGCAGAGCACGAACAGGTCCCAAGCGTATTTGTCGGCGGTATGGTCGGCCTCGGCGCCGCGGCCCCCGGGCGGGATCAGCTCGACGATATGACCCCAGAGGTTTTCGGGCCGCGTGTTGGCCGGATTGACCTTGGATTCGTCTCGCTTCTTGTTCTTGGTCATGACGGCGTAGACGCGGCCGGTGACCGGATTGGTCTCGATGTCCTCCGGCCGGTCCATCGGGGTCGCGCCGAGCGCGTCCGCCGCCAGCCGTGTCTTCAACAGCACCTCGGCCTGGTCGGCGAAGCCGTTCTCGGCGGTGAGCTTGCCCTGACCATGAACCAGCGGCAGCCATGTCAGCGAGCCATCGGCGTCGTAACGGGCGACCGAGAGCACGCCATCGTCCAGAAGGCCGTTGCCGGAAGCCGGGTTCGCCTTGTCGTAAGCCTTGTTCGAGACGTAGCGGTACATGTATTCGAAATAGTCGTCGTCGCCCATGTAGACGACGATGCGGCCGTCCTTGTTGAGGACGACCGTGGAGGCCTCATGCGACATGCGGCCAAGGGCCGTGCGCTTCACCGGCTTCGATTGGGGATCATAAGGGTCGATCTCGACCACCCAGTCGAAGCGGTTCGGCTCGTTCGGCTCCTTGTCGATGTTGAAGCGGTCATGGAAACGGCCACGGCCGTAGATGTCGGAGCCATCAAAGCCATAGCGGTCGAGAATGTCAGCGGTCGGTGCCTTCTTCGGATCGCCGCCGAACAGGTCGGAAACGCCTTCCTCACAAGTCAGCACGGTGCCCCAGGGGGTAAAGCCGCCGCTGCAATTGTAGCTGGTGCCGAGCACCTTCGTGCCGGTCGCGTCGGCGGACGTCCTGAGCAGCGCGTGGCCGGCTGCCGGCCCGGAAACGGTCATCTCGGTGTTGGCCGTGATGCGGCGATTGAGCGGACTGTCCTCGACGGTTTGCCACTTGCCGTCCTTGAACATGACCTCGACGATCGAGTGGCCCATCGCCGCAAGGCCGAGATCGACCTGCTCCTTGCTCATCGTCTTGCCGGCGTCGTCCTCGGTCATGCCGGGAAACATGACATTGGGCGAGATGTATTCGTTGTTGACGCAAAGCAGGCCGTGATCGGAGTTCACCGAGCCCTTGGGCAACGGCAGGAAGGCGATGTAATCGCAATTGTAGCCGAAACGCTTTTCCTGTTCGGCGGCCGCGACCGTGTTGCCGTCGAAATCCGGGAGACCAGCGACGAGCGGATCGCCCCAGCGTGCGACGATTGTTGTTTCATAGCCTTCGGCGGCGGCATGGGTCTTGTCATAGACCCGCTTCAGTTCGGGAAAGCCCAGCGTGGAAAGCGCGGTGGCATGCGTTTCGCCGGCGAACAACGAGCCGACAAAGCTGCCGCCGGCGATCAGCGCGCCGGAAGCGAGGCCGCCTTTTAGGAGCGTACGGCGCGAGACGCGCTCGGCGATGATTTCGCGAATGACAGGGGAGGATGAAAACGGGAAGTTGGCCATGTGTCTGCCTCTCGATGTGGATGGGTGACGGCGCACCGCTGCCTATCCAGCTTCGGCAACATCCAGATGACATGAGAGGGCGGGGAGGGCCTGCAGGCCGCGCCCGCCAAGGCGAGGCCTACGGATTGTCTGCCTTGGTGCAGGTCGATGCCGTGAAGGCACCATCGGGCTGCTTCATGATGATGTCGAAGGAGGGCGGGCTCTGGCCGTCCAGCGTTGCCTGGGTCAGCGACAGCGAGTTGCCGCCAGCCGTATAGCCACCGAGCGGTCCCAGCCAGGAGATCACGCCGTTTGCATCCATCTGGTAGTTGTACCCCTGCTGGGCGGCCCCGAAGGTGACCGGACCAGTGTAGACATTGCCCTTGATGGTGATGTCGCCGAGGTTGAGGAACATGCCGAGCAGGTAGACTTCGCAGTGATAGGTGCCATCAGGCATCTTGCCGTCGCTGAAATCGGCCCTTGCGGCCCCGGTTGCCGTGGACAGAAGCACTATGCCGATAGAAATGCGTGAAATCAGGGATGCCATGGCGTCGCTCGGTTGAGACGCGAGCTTGCCCCATTTTTGTGCCGTATCGCAACATTTGTCGTCCACGCGCGGTATGCTGCGATCAAAATCTAGGCATTTGGTCGAATTGAGCGAAAATTAGGCAGATGCCTTGTGCGTTGCGCAAATTTCCCTCAACCAATTTTTAACCGGCTCTCCTTTGTTTGTTCCGCCTAATATAATAACGATCTGATAATATTCGTTTATTTGCCGTTTTTTGGCGTCCAGGCAGCGGTTGGCATGGGGGTTGCATTGTATTGGTGCGGTGCAATCAACCAGCTTGGGAGTCTTCCGTATGAGGGGTAATTTCTCGACAATAACAAAAATGTTCTCGGCAAGCGTGGTCGCCGCTGGCCTGTTGATGTCGGCTCCCGCCAAGGCGGCGGACGACACGATCAAGGTCGGCATTCTCCATTCGCTGTCGGGGACCATGGCGATTTCGGAGACGACGCTGAAGGATGCCATGCTGATGCTCATCGACGAGCAGAACGCCAAGGGCGGCCTGCTCGGCAAGAAGCTTGAAGCCGTTGTCGTCGATCCGGCGTCCAACTGGCCGCTGTTCGCCGAGAAGGCACGCGAGCTGATTTCGAAGGACAAGGTCGCGGCGGTGTTCGGCTGCTGGACCTCGGTGTCGCGCAAATCGGTGCTGCCGGTGTTCTCCGAACTCGACAACATCCTGTTCTATCCCGTCCAGTATGAGGGCGAGGAGAGCGAGCGTAACGTGTTCTATACCGGTGCCGCGCCGAACCAGCAGGCCATTCCGGCGGTCGACTACCTGATGAGCGAGGATGGCGGCTCAGTGAAGCGCTGGGTGCTGGAAGGCACCGACTACGTCTATCCGCGCACCACCAACAAGATCCTCGAAGCCTACCTGAAGTCGAAGGGCGTCGCGGCCGAAGACATCATGGTCAACTACACGCCATTCGGTTTCTCCGACTGGCAGACCGAAGTCTCGGCGATCAAGAAGTTCGGCTCGGCCGGCAAGAAGACCGCCGTCGTCTCGACCGTCAATGGTGACGCCAACGTGCCGTTCTACAAGGAACTCGGCAACCAGGGCATCAAGGCCGAGGATATCCCGGTCATGGCCTTCTCGGTGGGCGAGGAAGAACTGGCCGGTCTCGACACCGCGCCGCTGGTCGGCCATCTCGCCGCCTGGAACTATTTCGAGAGCGTCGACACGCCCGAAAACAAGAAGTTCATCGCCGACTGGCACAAGTTCATCAAGAACGACAAGCGCACCACCAACGACCCGATGGAGGCCCACTATATCGGCTTCAACATGTGGGTGAAGGCGGTCGAGAAGGCCGGTACCACCGATCCGGACAAGGTCATCGACGCCATGATCGGTGTTTCGGTGCCGAACCTGACCGGCGGCTATTCGACGATGATGCCGAACCACCACATCACCAAGCCGGTGCTGATCGGCGAGATCCAGGCCGACGGCCAGTTCGAGACGGTTTCGCGGACGCCTGGCCTGGTCATGGGTGACGAATGGTCCGATTATCTGCCGGACTCCAAGAACCTGATCTCCGATTGGCGCGCGCCCCTGTCCTGCGGCAACTTCAACGTTGCCACGGGCAAGTGCGGCGGCAAGGGAACGAACTGATCCTCCCCGGCCTGGACCGTCAGGTCCAGGCCCATGACCGCAAGCGCGCCGGGCGGGCTTTCTCCTCCAGTCCGCCCGGCGCGAAATCAACCTTTCGGAAGTCACCTGAAGCGATGAACCTGTTCCGCATGATTGGGCTGACGCTGTTGTTCCTGCTGGCGACGCTGTCGTCATCGGGAGCAGGGGAAGCCGAACTGCGTGGCATCATTGCCAAATTCGCGACGGCCAAGGGTTTTTCGGAGATCGGAACTGTCGTTCACGAACTGGCGGCCACCGGTGACCCGGCCGTTGAAGGGACGCTTTCCGCACTCGCCGACGGCAATCTTTATATCCGCAAGGCCGATTCCCTGGTGTTCATAGGCAAGGAAGCCGGCGAAAGCGTCCAGCTTTCCGACCCGCTGAGCGGCGAAGCATCCGGCGAGGCGGCCAAGGACGGCATCACCAAGATCAAGGTCAACAACACGCTGCGCCGCGTCATTCGCGATGCGCTGGGCACGCTGACGCTTGGCGCCAAGGATCCGACCGTCCGCATCGCCGCCGCCGCCACCATGTTCAAGACACCCGACGCCGCCAATATAGAGCCACTCGACGCGGCGATCGCCAAGGAGACGATTGTCAGCGTCAAGGCTCTGCTCGAACAGGCCCGCGCCGCTTCGGTTCTTGTCTCCGACCGTCCGGATGCCGACAAGCTTGCGGCGATCGCACTGATCGGCGCGCGTGGCGACCGCGATGCGGTCTCCTTGCTCACGTCGGTCGAGGCCAACGCCTCGGGCGCCGTGAAGGAAGCCGCGACAGCCGCAATCGCGGACATCAATTCGACATTGGCCCTGTGGGATGCCGGACAGAACATCTGGTACGGTATCTCGCTGGGTTCGGTATTGCTGCTTGCCGCGATCGGGCTCGCCATCACTTTCGGCGTGATGGGCGTCATCAACATGGCGCATGGCGAGATGGTCATGCTGGGTGCCTACACCACCTTCGTCGTCCAGCAGGTGATCCGCACATCCTTTCCCGGCCTGTTCGACTGGTCGCTGGTGATCGCATTGCCGCTTGCCTTTCTGGTCGCCGCACTGGTTGGTCTCGCCATAGAACGCGGCGTCATCCGCTTCCTCTATGGCCGGCCGCTGGAGACGCTGCTGGCGACATGGGGGGTGTCGCTGATCCTGCAGCAGGCGGTGCGCTCGATCTTCGGGCCGACCAACCAGGAGGTCGGCAATCCCTCCTGGATGTCGGGTTCGTTCGATGTCGGCCAGTTGGCCATCACCTGGAACCGTCTGTGGATCCTCGTTTTCGCGCTCACCGTCTTCGGCGTGTTGCTCTACGTGATGAAGCGCACGCCCTGGGGCCTCCAGATGCGGGCCGTCACCGCCAACCGCCGCATGGCCGCCTCGATGGGCATCAGAACGCCATGGGTCGACGCGCTGACCTTCGCGCTGGGGTCCGGCATTGCCGGCATCGCCGGCGTCGCGCTCAGCCAGATCGACAATGTCTCGCCCAATCTCGGCCGCGGCTACATCATCGACAGCTTCATGGTCGTCGTCTTCGGGGGCGTCGGCAATCTATGGGGCACGCTGGTCGGCGCCTTCTCACTCGGCATCGTCAACAAGTTCCTCGAGCCCTATGCCGGCGCGGTGCTCGGCAAGATCGTCGTGCTGGTGCTGATCATCCTGTTCATCCAGAAGCGGCCGCGCGGCCTGTTCGCGCTCAAGGGCAGGGCGGTGGAAGCATGATCACGGGACGCTTCTTCGCCGCCGGCGCGGACCGCCGCATCGCCATCACCATTTTCGTCCTGTTGGCGGCGGCCATCATCGTGCCGCTGCTCAACCTGGCTGTTTCTCCGGCAAGCGCGTTCTACATCCCGTCCTATATCGTGGCGCTGACCGGCAAGTATCTCTGCTATGCGCTGCTGGCGCTCTCGCTGGATCTGGTCTGGGGCTATTGCGGCATCCTCTCGCTTGGCCACGGCGCCTTCTTCGCGCTCGGCGGCTATGCGATGGGCATGTATCTGATGCGCCAGATCGGCTCGCGCGGCGTCTATGGCAACCCGATCCTGCCGGATTTCATGGTGTTCCTGAACTACAAGGAATTGCCCTGGTTCTGGTATGGCTTCAACCATTTCTGGTTCGCCGCGCTCATGGTGCTTGCCGTGCCCGGCCTGCTTGCCTTCGTCTTCGGCTGGTTCGCCTTCCGCAGCCGCGTCACCGGCGTCTATCTCTCGATCATCACCCAGGCGATGACCTATGCCCTGCTGCTGGCCTTCTTCCGCAACGACATGGGTTTCGGCGGCAATAACGGGCTGACCGATTTCAAGGATATTCTGGGCTTCAACGTGCAGGCCGATGCGACCCGTTCGGCTCTTTTCGCCGTCAGCGCGGCGATGCTGGCGCTCGCCGTGTTCGTTACCTGGGCGATCGTCGGTTCCAAATACGGCAAGCTCCTGATGGCGGTGCGCGACGCCGAGAGCCGCACGCGCTTCCTCGGCTGGCGGGCAGAGAACGTGAAACTGTTTGCCTTCACCGTCTCGGCCGTCATGGCCGGCATTGCCGGCGCGCTCTACGTGCCGCAGGTCGGCATCATCAATCCCGGCGAATTCGAGCCGTCCAATTCGATCGAGGTGGTGATCTGGGCGGCCGTCGGCGGGCGTGGCACCATTGTCGGGCCGATCATCGGTGCGCTGCTGGTCAATGCCGGCAAATCCTGGTTCACCGGCGTGCTGCCGGAACTCTGGCTGTTTGCGCTGGGCGGGTTGTTCGTCGCCGTCACGCTGCTCTTGCCGAAGGGTATCATCGGCATGTGGGATTCCTGGCGCGGCAACGCCAGGGCCTTGCGGGCGGCATCGCTGGCCGAAGAGGCCGGCACCGATGGCGACCCGGCGCCGGCGAAGATCGTTCGCAGCGCGGCGACAAAGCCCGGCGACTGGTCGTCGTCCAGCCACGAACCGCAGCCGGCGGAGTAAGCGATGTCGAAGTCGAACACCATCCTTTACCTCGACGGCGTCTCGGTCTCCTTCGACGGTTTTCGCGCCATCAACAACCTGTCTCTTGTGCTCGACAAGGGCGAGATGCGCGCCATTATCGGCCCCAACGGCGCCGGCAAGACGACGATGATGGACATCGTGACAGGCAAGACGCGGCCCGACGAAGGCGAAGTGTTCTTCGACGGCCAGGTGGATCTCACAAGGCATGACGAGGCCGAGATCGCCATGATGGGCATCGGCCGCAAATTCCAGAAGCCGACGGTCTTCGAGAGCCACACGATCGAGGAAAATCTGATGCTGGCGCTGAAGGGGCCGCGCTCGATCTTCCCGGCGCTGTTCCACCGCCGCTCCGCCGCCGAGGCACGCCAGATCGATGATATTCTTGGCATCATACGGCTGGGCGACAAACGTAACGAACTGGCGGCCAACCTCAGTCACGGCCAGAAGCAGTGGCTGGAGATCGGCATGCTGCTTGCACAGGATCCGAAGCTGCTTCTGGTCGACGAACCGGTGGCCGGGATGACCGATGCCGAGACCGAGGAGACCGCGCGGCTGCTCAAGGACATTGCGCGCGACCATTCGGTCATTGTCGTCGAGCACGACATGCATTTCGTGCGCGAACTCGGCGTCAAGGTGACCTGCCTGCATGAGGGCTCCGTGCTCTCGGAAGGCACACTCGATTTTGTCTCGGCCGACGAGCGTGTCGTCGAAGTCTATCTGGGGAGGTGAGCATGATCTGGCGGGTCCAATTCCATCGCTTCGATCTGGCCTTTCTCCGGTTCTGGAAAAGGCGCTGAGACATGCTCGAGGTTTCAAACGCCACGCTCCACTACGGTGCCGCCCAGGCGTTGCGTGGTGTTTCGCTGAAGGCGGGCGCCGGCAAGATCACCTGCGTGCTCGGCCGCAATGGCGTCGGCAAGACCAGTTTGATGAGATCGATCGTTGGCCATCACAGGCTGACGAGCGGAAGCGTTGCCTTCGAGGGGAAGGCGCTCGACCGGAGCGCGGCGTATGACCGCGCCCGGTCGGGCATCGCATTCGTACCGCAGGGCAGGGAGATCTTTCCCCTGCTCACGGTGCGCGAAAACCTGGAATCCGGCTTTGCGCCATTGAAGCGTGCCGACCGCAACGTGCCGGCGCATGTCTTCGAGCTGTTTCCGGTGCTGAAGCAGATGCTTGGCCGCCGTGGCGGCGATCTTTCCGGCGGCCAGCAGCAGCAACTCGCCATCGGCAGGGCGCTGGTAATGCGGCCGAAGCTTCTGGTGCTGGATGAGCCGACGGAAGGGATCCAGCCGTCGATCATCAAGGATATCGGCCGCGCCATACACTATCTGCGCGACCAGGCCGGCATCGCGGTGCTGCTGGTCGAACAGTATCTCGACTTCTGTCGCGAACTCGCTGACGAGGTCAACATCATGGATCGTGGCCAGATCGTCCACACCGGCCCGGCAGAAGATTTGGACCGGGCTGATGTCCGCAAATTTCTCACGGTCTAGAATCGGCACTTCAGCTTCTGGTTCGAATTCCTTGGCAAGTCCAATATTTCTTTCATCCGGCCATTCGCGTCTCTGGTGCATCAGGGACTGCATGCTAGTCTTTTTCTTGGCTTTGTGAGTCGGCCGCTTCCGTATCAGTCTGGTTATCGCAGATCGAAGGCGCGGCGAAGGCCGGGCAAGTTCCACGCAAGCAAGGCTTCCTAGCTTCCCTCCTGCGATCTCTGTCGTTCAAACGCGTTTGGGCACACAGCAGGCTAAGGGACAGCCATGGAACGTTACATCGAGGACTACCAGAAGCGGCGGCTTACCGAACGCGTCGACATCATCGCCGCCATCAACATCCTGAGGTCACAGGGCTGCGAATACGACGACCTGATCGAGGAGATCACCAAGGTCTTCTACGTCGACCTCGATGCCTTCAATGAGATCGTCATGGCGGCATAGATTGGCCGGGGCCGCCTCGCTATCCCATCGTAAAAGGCCCGGTGTCTGGTCGAAAACTCTTGTCCATAGCCGGCTCGTTTCCTTTCCGACCTGGCTGATATCCACGGCCATCAATCCGGCCCGGGCGATGCCATGCGTTCCAGCAGCACGATCGCTGCTGCCAGCGTCTCGCGGTCGTCCTCGTCCAGAATGTTCTCTAGCCGGACTGCAATCCAACGCGCCCGTGCGGATCGCGATTGCGTCAGGATCGAGGACCAGATCGCAGAGGGCGACATGGTGACGACGCGCAAGTCTGTCACCGGTATTCTCACGGGGCGATTGCTGGGAGCCGGTCCCACGAATGCGCCGATCGCCATCGATGTCATCGATATCGTGCGCGTTCGCGACGACCGCTACGCCGAACACTGGGGCATGAACAATCTGGCCGGCGTCGTGGCCGCGATCCGGGGGGCGACGCATGAAGAGGTCGCCTCTTAGCCGCGAGATCGTCGAACGAGCAAACTCAACAGGGAGCAGATGATGGCCGAGACCGTCCTATGGCAGCGCTTCGAGGGGGCTATCTTGTTCGGGGCAGGTCTCCTGCTCTTCTGGCACGGCAATGGGTCGATACCATGGTGGGGAGCGCTGCTGGCGTTTTTCGCCCCCGACCTCAGCTTCCTTGGCTATCTTCTGGGGGCCAGGACGGGCGCGTTCATCTACAACGCGGTCCACATCTACGGCTTCGGCGCGGCTGTGCTTGCAATTGGCCTCCTCGCGCCGGCTCCGCTTCTTGCCGGTTTCGGATGGCTCTGGATTGCCCATGCGGGATTTGACCGCATGCTGGGCTATGGCCTGAAATTTCCGGAAGGCTTTGACCACACCCATCTTGGCCGCATCGGAAAGCGGCGGTAAGCGAGGTCAGCTCGCGCGTCGGAACGGGGAGGCAGTGACACGGTTGCGGCCGCCACGCTTGGCGTCATAGAGCGCCTTGTCGGCGGCGCTGAGCACCTTGTCGAAGCTGAGGCCTTCTTTGCTGCCGAATGCAAAGCCGGCACTGACCGTGCAGTTCAGGGAACCGTTTTCGGTCTCAATCAAGCGCGTTGCGAAAGCGGTCCGGATGCGCTCCGCGGCTTCTTCAACCGTCTCCGGCAGAGTGCGCTTCAACACCAGCGCGAACTCCTCGCCGCCCATGCGCGCCGCGACGTCGGCCTGGCGAAGATTGCCGGCGAGTTCCCCGGCGAACACTTTCAGCACCTCATCGCCCGCCGCGTGGCCGTATTCGTCGTTGATGGCCTTGAAGTTGTCGAGGTCGAAGACGACGACAGCGGTAAAGGCGCCGACCGGGACACCGCCATGCATGTCGAACAGGGCGCGCCGGTTGAGCAGTCCGGTCAAGGGATCGGTCAGGGCATCGCGGCGATGGTGCCTCGCCAGACGACCCTGATTGAGCGCAAGCGACAGGGCGCCAATACCCGTCATGCTGGCGATGACCACGATGAGGCTCAGTTCCTCCGCCCAGTTGCTTGGTGCGTGCCCCAGGACCAGTTTTCCATCCCAGGCAAGAACCATGGCGCAGAGCGCGAAAGACGTGGCGGTGGCCGAATAGAGCGCGGTGATGCCGATCGTCAGGGCAGGGGCCTCGTTCCGGCACCTCCAATATTCGAATGCGGTGGCGAACAGAAGCAAGGCCGCGAACGAGTTCTCGAATATGAAGCCCAGGCCGTCATAGCCCAGCGCCATGGGGGGCAGCGTCACCACCAGCGAAATACAACCCAACAGCGTTCGCCTGACCGGTGAATCGCCCGTTCTGAACTGATAGGCAGCGCCCAGCATGGTTGAAAAGCCGATCAGCAGGAAACCCAGCGCGGCGATGCCGAGCAGCCGCCCGGGCATGTCGATATAGGCGTCATAGAAGAAGATATCGCCGACCACGAACACGAGGCTTATTGCCCATGTCAGCAGAAAACGCTCCGAACGGGCGGTTAGCCACATGCCGAACAATGTCAAACTCAGGCAGGCCGCGGAGAATCCGACAGCCAGCAGAAGCGAAGTGTAGTCGAGCGACATGCCCCTCTTTCCTTGCCGGCGGCGGTTCCAGTTCTGCGGCTTGGCGTCGCCGCATTCATGCAGCAAGGAAGTGTCGATAAGGTTACGATGGCGGCGAAGATGCCATCAAAAGGCGCTTTGCCAAGGGCAAGACGCATAGGTGGCGCTTATGGCATGTGGCCTGTTGCTCGTCAGTCCGCCAACCGTTTCATCAGCGCCATCGCCCCGAAGGGCGCGCGCACCTTGCCCTCGGTGATGAAGTAGACGAACACGTCGCGCGGCTGCACCGGAGCGTCGGTGGCGGGGTCGACACGCCGCAGGTCGGCCGGCTGCTTTCCTTCCGCCCAGATCCTTGCACGTGCCGCCCATTCATCGAGCCCCTTCGGCGTATAGCAGTCGGGATTGTCGTCTGAGCCGGTCTGCAGCCGGGCGTAAATGAAATCGCCGGTCACATCGGCGATATCAGGATATTTGGCATGGTCGGCATAGACGATCGCAGCCTTGTATTTGCGCGCGAGCGCGGCGAATTCCTGCACGATGAAACTGTCATTGCGCACTTCGAGTGCGTGGCGAAGCGCGACACCATCCTGCTTTTCCGGCAGCAGTTTCAAGAAGGCTTCGAAATCGTCCGGATCGAATTTCTTGGTCGGCGCGAACTGCCACAGGATCGGACCGAGCTTGTCGCCCAGAGCGGCAACGCCGGAACCGAGGAAGCGCAACATCGATTCACCGGCTTCGCCCAGTACACGCCGGTTGGTGACGAAGCGGTTGCCTTTCAGCGAATAGACAAAGCCGTCCGGTGCCTCGCTGGCCCATTTGACGAAGGTCGGTTCCTTGAAACTGGAATAATAGGTGCCGTTGACCTCGATGCTCGGCACCTGCCGGCTGGCGTATTGCAACTGCTTGGCCTTCGGAAGCTTGTCCGGATAAAAGGACGTGTCCCAAGGCTCGAAGGTCCAGCCGCCCATGCCGGAGCGGATTGTTCCCGATTTGCTCATTGTCGTCCTCCCGAATGCAGAAGTCTGGCCAAATTCAGAAAAATCAGACCGTCGTGGTTTCGTCGACCGGTTTTGCCATGTCGACCAGCACCCATCCTGGCCTGTAAGGATTGGGCCGGCGACCCGTTTCGCGATAGCCGTAAGCGAGATAGAGCGCGATGTTCCGTTCCATTTTCGCATTGGTGTAGAGCCGTATCTCCGGCAGGCCCCATAAGCGCGTCTGTTGATCCGCGTGATTGAGCAGCTTTATGCCGAAACCCTTGCCCTGGAAGGTGGGCGACACCGCGACGGAGAAGATCATCGCGTGATCCTCGTGCCGCTCCAGTGTGAGCACTCCGGCAAGCCCATCGCCGCTCTCCAGCAGCCAGACCTCGCCGTTGGCGATGCGCGGCGCATAGTCCTCGGTCACCGGGATCGGCGGTGCGTCGAGTATGGCGTTGTAGGGAGCGTAGGCTGCTTCCGTCAGCGCGACGATCGCGGCGAGATCTTCGGAGTGGGCAAGCCTCATGATTGATCCATTCCAGTGGCAGCGGCGATCGCCTTCTTCATGCCGGCAGCCATCGCCGCGACCGCGGCGCGGCTGGCTTCGCCCAGGCCATGGCGCGCGGCGATCCAGTTCGGATCATTGTAAGACAGCCAGATCTTGCCGTCCTCATCCTCCCAGGCCAGCGCCTTCACTGGCAGGTCGATGCCGGCAAGTTGCCTGTCCTGCATAAGCGGTGTGCCGCCTCTGGGGTTGCCGAAAACCAGCAACTCGGTCGGCCGCAGCGAGGCGCCGACATCGCGCGCGCCGGCGGCATGATCGATGCGTGCGAAGACGAGCAGGCCCGCGCGCTTGACCACCTCAGCAAGGCGATCGATGGTTTCGGTCACGCCAAAACGGCTCTGGGCCGTGATCAGACCATCCTCAGCCATCACTCAGCCGCTTCGCGTTTGCCTCCGGGGCGCCGCTCCAGCAGCTCCTTGAGGAACTGGCCGGTGTAGCTGCGCTTTTCGCGCACGATCGCTTCCGGCGTGCCCGAGGCAACCAGTTCGCCGCCGCCATCGCCGCCTTCGGGACCGAGATCGAGCACCCAATCGGCGGTCTTGATCACTTCGAGATTGTGCTCGATGACCACCACCGTGTTGCCCTGGTCGACCAGTTCATGCAGCACTTCCAACAGCTTGGCGACATCATGGAAATGCAGGCCGGTGGTCGGCTCGTCGAGGATGTAGAGCGTCTTGCCGGTCGCCTTGCGCGACAGTTCCTTGGCGAGCTTGATGCGCTGCGCCTCGCCGCCCGACAGCGTCGTCGCCTGCTGGCCGATATGGATGTAGCCGAGGCCGACCTGCTTCAGCGTGTCGAGCTTGTCGCGCACGCCGGGTACGGCGGCGAAGAAGTCGACGCCTTCCTCGACCGTCATGTCGAGCACGTCGGCGATCGACTTGCCCTTGAACAGCACGTCGAGCGTCTCGCGGTTGTAGCGCTTGCCGTGGCAGACGTCGCAGGTGACGTAGACGTCGGGCAGGAAGTGCATTTCGATCTTGATGACGCCGTCGCCCTGGCAGGCCTCGCAGCGGCCGCCCTTGACGTTGAAGGAGAAACGCCCCGGCTGATAGCCGCGCGCCTTGGCCTCCGGCAGGCCCGCGAACCAGTCGCGGATCGGCGTGAAGGCGCCGGTATAGGTGGCCGGGTTCGAACGCGGTGTCCGCCCGATCGGTGACTGGTCGATGTCGATGACCTTGTCGAGGAATTCGAGCCCCTCGATGCGGTCATGCTCGGCCGGATGCTCGCGCGAACCCATGATGCGGCGCGAGGCCGCCTTGAACAGCGTCTCGATCAGGAAGGTCGACTTGCCGCCGCCCGACACGCCGGTGACGGCGGTGAAGGTGCCGAGCGGGATTTCGGCGGTGACGTTCTTCAGATTGTTGCCGCGGGCGCCGACGACCTTCAGGCGCCGGTTTTTTTTCGCCTCACGCCGAACACCAGGGGTGGCGACTTCAAGCGCGCCCGACAGATACTTGCCGGTGATCGAGTTGGGGTTGGCCATCACCTGCTGCGGCGTGCCCTGGGCGATGATCTCGCCGCCATGGATGCCGGCCGCCGGTCCCATGTCAACGACATAGTCGGCATGCAGGATGGCGTCCTCATCATGTTCGACGACGATCACCGTGTTGCCGATGTCGCGCAGATGCTTCAGCGTATCGAGCAGGCGCGCATTGTCGCGCTGGTGCAGGCCGATCGACGGCTCGTCCAGCACATAGAGCACGCCGGTCAGGCCGGAACCGATCTGCGAGGCCAGCCGGATGCGCTGGCTCTCGCCCCCCGACAGCGTGCCGGAATTGCGCGACAGCGTCAGATAGTCGAGCCCGACATCGTTGAGGAACCGCAGGCGTTCTCGGATTTCCTTGAGTACGCGCACCGCGATCTCGTTCTGCTGGTCGTTGAGATGTGGCGGCAGGTCGGTAAACCACTGGTCGGCCTTGCGGATCGAAAGCTCGGTGACTTCGCCGATATGCTTGCCGGCGATCTTCACGGCCAGCGACTCGGGCTTCAGCCGGTAGCCCTTGCAGGCGGGGCAGGGCGTTGCCGACATGAAGCGCTCGATCTCCTCGCGCATCCAGGCGGATTCGGTCTCCTTCCAGCGCCGCTCGAGATTGGGGATGACGCCTTCGAAGGTCTTGGTCGTCTTGTAGGAGCGCAGCCCGTCATCATACTGGAAGGTGACTTCCCGCTCGCCGGTGCCGCGCAGAATCGCGTCCTGGGCCTCGGTGCTCAGATCCTTGAACTTGTCGCCGAGCTTGAAATTGTAAGCCTTGCCCAATGCCTCGAGCGTTTGCACGTAATAGGGCGAGGTCGACTTCGCCCACGGGCTGACGGCGCCGTCGCGCAGCGACACGTTTTCGTCCGGCACAACGAGATTGGGGTCGATGGCGCGCTGGCTGCCGAGACCGTCGCAGGTCGGGCAGGCCCCGAACGGATTGTTGAACGAGAACAGCCGCGGCTCGATCTCGGGAATGGTGAAACCGGATACCGGGCAAGCAAACTTTTCCGAAAACAGGATGCGCTCATGCGTCTCGTTCTTGGACTTGTTGACCGAATCCTCGCCGGTCTGGCTGGAATCGAGCGGCTTGTCGGCAAACTCCGCCACCGCCAGCCCCTCGGCAAGCTTCAGCGCTGTTTCGATGGAGTCGGCAAGACGCGTGGCAAGATCACCGCGCACGACGATGCGGTCAACGACGACGTCGATGTCGTGCTTGTACTTCTTGTCGAGCGCCGGAACATCCGCGATCTCATAGAAGACGCCGTCGACCTTCACGCGCTGAAACCCCTTCTTCTGCAATTCCAGCAATTCCTTGCGGTATTCGCCCTTGCGGCCGCGCACGATCGGCGCCAGCAGGAACAGGCGCGTGCCTTCCTCGAGCGCCAGCACCCGGTCGACCATCTGGCTGACCGTCTGGCTCTCGATCGGCAGGCCGGTGGCCGGCGAGTAGGGCACGCCGACACGGGCAAACAACAGGCGCATGTAGTCGTAGATCTCGGTGACGGTGCCGACCGTCGAGCGCGGGTTCTTCGAGGTGGTTTTCTGCTCGATGGAGATGGCAGGCGATAGGCCGTCGATCTGGTCGACGTCAGGCTTCTGCATCATTTCGAGGAATTGCCTGGCATAGGCCGACAGGCTCTCGACATAGCGGCGCTGGCCTTCGGCATAGATGGTGTCGAAGGCGAGCGACGACTTGCCGGAGCCGGACAGGCCGGTCATGACGATCAGGCTGTCACGCGGCAGGTCGAGATCGACGTTCTTCAGATTGTGTTCGCGCGCCCCGCGAATGGAAAGGAATTTATGGTCGGCCATAGCCGGTCGCCGCCTCAGATCTGGAATTCGTGGGATTGGCTGGTTCTTCCCGGCCATCCCCTATGTAGGTCTTTTTGCCGCCACGTCGAGAGACGCCCATAACTCCCGACAGAAGTCGTTTAACCGCCTTTCGCGCGAACGGGCAAGCGGAAAGAACAAAGGCTGAACACGCTCCTGACAAAGCTGTGCAAAAACTGGCACGGCTGTTTTCAGAAAACTGACTGGCACGTAACCTCCCGGCGATCACATTTTTCCGTAACCGGCTATTGATGGTTGACGCGGCCGGCTCACAGGAGCAGTCTTGGGCAGTCAGCGAAGCCGGCCGTCTTTCGATGGCCTCGCCGCCCCAAGGCGGCCTGCGAGACGCCGCAGGCATTCGCGATTTGCGCTTCGCGACGGCAATGTCGCAACGGACACAGGAGCGGAGCATGACGCCACCGGACAGTCCCCAAGGGCTCCACGTCTCGTTGGAGCCGCGGCAGGCATAAGTGCCAGGGTTTAGCGTTTGCGCCGCCCGGCAAACCGTGACTTGCCGTATTCCCTAAAAATTAGAGACTGCTAGTCGGATCGTCGGCTGACGCCGCGAAGCATCCGAAATCCAACGCCGGCAGTACACTCCCGGCAAAAAATGGATTTGAGATCCAGAAAAGCCCCGTCCGTTTGCCCAAGGCACGGCGGGGCTGTTCTTTTGAGGAAATGGCTGAACTGGCCCTGGTGGAGGGCTGCTCACCTCGGGGGCTTGAACCCGCCCGTGGCCATATCGACCGTGATGCTGCCGGAAATCCTGACATCGGTATCGCCGATCTTGAACGTGCCGTTCCCGTTGCTGGGGAATGCGTCGTCGGGTTCCGGTTGGGGAGCCGGCTTGGCGATGCGATAATCGCCGGCCACGCCGGGCAGGGCGCCTTTGTGCGCCGGCGGTGCGCTGTCGTCGGCGAGTGCCATGCCGCTCGCAAGGCTGGCGAAAGTGAGCGCCGCGGCGGCGATGACGCGATGCGACGTCCTGGGCGAATAAGTGTCGATCATTCCCGGATTATAGGGACGAGCCGCTGCCGGAACCAGACCGGTGTCGTCAAATCTTCGACAACCGCCAGGAATCCGATCTGGCTTGGGTTTATGCCGCCCTTTTGCGCGTATCGAAAACGTGGTCGACAATACCCCATGCCTGGGCCTCGCGGGCGGTCATGAAATGGTCGCGGTCGAGCGTGCGTTCGACCTCCTCATAGCTGCGGCCGCAATGCTGGGCATAGAGTTCGGCCATATGCCGTTTGGTCTTGCCGATCCGCTCGGCATGGCGCTGGATGTCGGAAGCCTGGCCCTGGAAGCCGCCCAGCGGCTGATGCAGAAGGATGGTGGCGTTCGGCAGCGCGATGCGGCGCCCCGGCGTGCCCGCCATCAGCAGGAACGAACCCATCGAGGCGGCAAAACCCATGCACACGGTCGATACCGGGCAGCTGACATATTGCATCGTGTCGTAGATGGCGAAGCCGCTGGTCACCACGCCGCCCGGCGAGTTGATGTAGAGCGAGATCTCCTTGTCGGGGTTATCCGACTCCAGCGACAAGAGCTGCGCGCAGACAAGCGCCGAGACGTCGTCGTTGATCTCGCCATTGATGAAGACGATGCGCTCGCGCAGCAGCCGCGAGAAAATGTCGAAGGCGCGTTCGCCGCGGCTCGATTGCTCGACCACCATCGGCACCAGACTGGCAATACCGCTCATTTTCTTCTCCGATTTACGTGTTCAGGCCGCACGCAGCACAAGGCGCGGTGTGTTCGCCGCGATGGGCTTTCCTGCCCCGCGCGGCCCCAGCGAAAGCCGGCAGCCGGCGCCTGCCATGGCGACGGCAGGCATCGCCTTGCGGGAAAATCCGTCATGGACGATGCGCAGATGCGTGCCGCCCGAAACGGTGCGGGCGAGCGTGAAGGTGACGACGCTATCGAGAGGATCCTGCCGTGCGGGATCGTCCGGCTGCTCTCGCCAGGAATAGCGCAGGAGGCGTTCGGGCTCGGCGTCGAGGATTTCGCATTCGATCGCAGCGTCCATCCCGGCGAAGGCAAAACGATTGCCGATTTCCGGCGTGATGTCGTTGGGCATCATCCAGGCGGCGAGCAGTTCCGGAACCGTCAGCGCCCGCCAAACCTTTTCCGGCGGCTCCGCAAGGTCGTATTCGAACTCGAGCGCATCCGAGGCAGCTTCGCTTTGGCTTTCGGCGTTCATTGATCCGACTTCCTTCACTGATCCATGTCCTTCAAAACCGTCTTCAGCCTTTCGATGCGCTCCGGCCAGAAGGTCCGGTAGCGTTCGATCCAGGAGAGCAAGGGGGCAAGCCCCTGAGGATCGGCACGATAATAGGCGTTGCGGCCGGCCCGCCGCTCGACCACGAGGCCCGCGCCACGCAGCACCGCCAGATGCTGTGAGACGGCCGGCTGCGACACAGTCAGGCCGCTGCGCAATTCCGACACGCTCATCTCGCTTGTGGCGAGGCGCTCGAAGACGGCGCGGCGTGTCGGGTCGGCCAGGGCGCGGAAAATCTCTGCTTCGATCATGACAAAAGCATAAGTTGATACTTATTGATTTGGCAAGTGCTGTTTTGAAACCCATATGAAGGCCCTAGGCATTGCTGCCATTCCTTGACAATCAGCAGCAGTGCATATAGGAACGAAAAGGGAACAAAAACCTTGTGGGAAAAGCCAGCCTTAGCAGGCGGCTGACGTGCGCAGCCTGTAAGGTGCTGCGACAAAAATTTGTTTCGGATGAGCGCGGAGAAAAATCATGGCGGGTAGCGTCAACAAGGTCATTCTGGTCGGCAATCTTGGCGCGGATCCGGAAATTCGTCGCCTGAACTCGGGCGAGCCGGTCGTGAACATCCGCATCGCCACGTCGGAAAGCTGGCGCGACAAGAATTCCGGCGAGCGCAAGGAAAAGACCGAGTGGCACAATGTCGTCATCTTCAATGAGGGCATCGCCAAGGTAGCCGAGCAGTACCTGAAGAAGGGCATGAAGGTCTATGTCGAGGGCCAGTTGCAGACGCGCAAATGGCAGGACCAGACTGGCGCCGACAAGTACACGACGGAAGTCGTACTGCAGAAATTCCGTGGCGAACTGCAGATGCTCGACGCGCGCGGCCAGGGCGAAGGCGGCCAGGTCGGCGGTTATTCCGGTGGCGGCAGCAGCCGTGGTTCCGATTTCGGCCAATCCGGCCCGAACGAAAGCTTCAACCGTGGCGGCGGCGCTCCCAGGGGCGGCGGTGGCGGTGGTTCGTCGCGCGAGCTGGATGACGAGATCCCGTTCTGATCGAAAGCAATGCCGAACGGCTGACGTCGCCAGGTGACTGACGTTACGTGATCGATACGCCCCGAGGGTCCTGATGGACTTTCGGGGTTTTGCGTTGTTGATTTGGCCTGACAGCAGGTGCGATCTGGGACTGAAAGGACAAAGCGGTGAAGGCACGGGTAAAATGGGTCGAGGAGCGCACCTTCGTCGGTGAGTCCGGCAGCGGTCACAAGCTGGTGCTGGGAACGGCGTCCGGACCTGAAGGCAAGACACCGGGCCCGAGCCCGATGGAACTGGTGCTGATCGGCACCGGCGGCTGTTCGGCCTATGATGTCGTGCACATCCTGGAAAAAGGCCGTGAGGCGGTTGAGGACTGCGTGGTCGAGCTCGATGCCGACCGGGCCGAAACCGAGCCAAAGGTGTTCACGCGCATCCACATGCATTTCATCGTCAAGGGCAGGGCGCTCTCGCCCGACAAGGTCAAGCGGGCGATCGACCTGTCGATCGAAAAATACTGCTCGGCCTCGGCAATGATGGCCAAGACGGCCACGATCACGCATGATTTTGAGGTTGTAGACACGTCGGCGAAGTAGGGCAGTAGAGACTGCCGCTCATCCCACCATCAATGCCTTGATGCCGTCGGCGACGAACTGAACGGCCAGCGCGGCCAGGATGACACCGAGCAGGCGGGTCAGGATCGAGCGGCCGGTCTGGCCAAGGATGCGGTCGATGCGTTCCGACAGCACGAACACCAGATAGGTGATGGCCAGGCAGACGAAGATGATGCCGACGAGTGCGGCCTGCGCGGCGAAGCCCTGAAACGAGCCGGAGAGCAGCACCGTCGCCGAAATCGCACCGGGGCCCGCGATCAGCGGGATCGCCAGCGGGAAGGCGGCGATGTTGTGGATCATATCCTTGGTGATGGCGACGTCGCCGATCTTCTCCTTGCGGTCCTGCCGGCGCTCGAACACCATTTCGAAGGCGATGAAGAACAGCAAAAAGCCGCCGGCGACGCGGAAGGCCGGCAGGGTGATGCCGAACACCGACAGGATGGAGGCGCCCGCAACCGCGAACAGCGCCATCACCAGGAAGCCGATGACCGAGGCGCGCACCGAAACCTGCTGGCGCTCCTCGCGGTTCATGCCGCGCGTCACGGCCAGAAACAATGGTGCCAGCCCGGGCGGGTCGATGGTCACGAGAATGGTGACGAAGGCATTGAACAGGCTGTCGAAACTCGGCATCGCTGATCCCTCCCGCCGGGCCGAGCCCGTTCCACATTGGTAGAGCAAAGCCCGGTCGGTGGGAACAGTCAGGACTGCGAAAGCACGGCTCCCGGCAGGGTTAGCCAGCAGCGTTGCAATAGGCCTCCAGGCGATAGCCGTCCGGGTCCACGACAAAGGCAGCGTAGTAGTTTTCACCATAGTCGGCGCGAAGACCCGGACCGCCATTGTCGATTCCGCCTTCGCGCAACGCACCGGCATGGAAGGCATCGACGCCGTCCCGCGTTGGTGCGGCGAAGCAGAAATGCAGGCCGGATTCTCCGTCCGCCGCTACTGGCCGCGCCGCCTCGTTGACCCATAGCGCGACACTCTGGGCACCATAACCGAACGAACCCGGTGACTGGCTGAGGCAGCTATAGCCGAGAGGTCCCAGCGCTGCGTCATAGAAGCGCTTCGAGGCATTGCTGTCGCGAACGCCGATCGAAATATGGTCGAACATGGTTTTCTCCATTGTTACAAAGTGTTGCGACGTCAGGTTGTTGTCTCTCGCCGCGCCAGGAACTCGACTTCAAGCCGCCAGGTCGCGCCATTGTCGTGCGAGCGCTCGCCGAGCCATCGAAAGGAATTCTCGGTAATCCGCGAAAAACTCCAGCGCACCGAGGAACCGGTGCCGTCGGCGCCGACCTGCACGATCGTGTCGCCCTCGGCACGGCCGAGCTGGCGGCTGAAATACTGGCTGCGTGGATCGCTCCAGAAGATGTGCCAGGCGTCCGCGCCGGGATCATAGACCCGCAGCGTCGTGCCATAGAATGTCCACTTGCCGAGCGACGGCGAGGGGCCGGTGCCGCGCGCGGGCAGGATCCAGACATCCTGGATGGCGCGGCCTTCCAGTACCCAGCCGAAATGCACTTCACCGCGTCCGGTCAGCACGCTGCCGTCCTCGAGGTGACGCGAGGCGTCGAAGGTCCAGGCGCCGACGAAGCGGCCGTAGAGATTCAGTTTTTCGGCAAGCCCGCCGACCGGTCCGGGACTGTGCAGGGCTTCGGCGAAGGGGTCGAACATGGGTGCGGTCTCTTTCTGTCAGGAGACCGCGAGGAGTAGGCGCCGACGGGGTTCTGGGCTTGGGAAAAATTGCTATATTTCGGCCATGACGGCGACGACCCGCACCCTCGCATTCGGACCCGGCTGGCACGTCGCGGACGTGATCTGCACGGCCGGCGCCGGCGACCGGCCGTTCGAGGAATCCCATCAGGATTTCTGCGTCGCGGCGGTCACCAGCGGCACGTTCCGCTACCGTACGCAGCAAGGCACCGCGATGCTGGCGCCGGGCGCACTGCTGCTCGGCAATTCCGGCACATGCTATGAATGCGGGCACGAGCATGGCAGCGGCGACCGTTGCCTCTCGTTCCATTTTGGACCGGCCTATATGGAACGGATCGCCGCCGGCGTGCCGGGCGCCCGAACCGTCGCCTTCGAGGTGCCGCGCCTGCCGCCCTTGCCAGCTTTGGCACCGCTGCTGGCCGAGGCGGAAGCCGCGCGTGAGATGGCCGACAAGGATGCCTTCCAGGAACTTTCCCTGCGCATGGCGGGCGCGGCCGTGACCACGACTTCCGGCGCCACGGCTGTCCCGCGCACGCCGAGCCGCCGCGATCAGAAACGGGTGGCCGAAGCCGTGCGGCGGATCGAACTGGATGCCGACAGCCCCGTTTCGCTCTCGGCACTGGCGGATGAGACGGCGACCAGTCCCTATCATTTCCTGCGTATTTTCCGGCAGGTTGCCGGCATGACGCCCTACCAGTTCCTGCTCAAGACCCGCCTGCACCGGGCAGCGGTGCGGCTGCGTCTGTCGGACGATGCGATCTCGGCGGTCGCCTTCGACGCCGGCTTCAACGACCTGTCGACGTTCAATCGCCGGTTCCGGCGCGTCATGGGGGAGACGCCAGGCGATTATCGCGCTCGCCGGTCAGGCAGCACCGGCATGCGCGCACCTAAAGCGCGTCGCGTTGAAACGGATTCATGCGACCCGTTTTAGGTTTTGCTTTCATGCATGTCGTTCTTCCAAAACCGAGGTCATTTTCGGGCCATGCATAAGCCGAGGCACGATCAATCCGAGGTCGGTCCGCACCAGCCCGGCAGATAGTCCGCGTCCTTGCCCTTGGCGAGCGTCAACGCCTCTTTCATCGCCTTGTCGAAGTTCTTCGCAACCGCATTGCGGTCGATGCGCCGACGAAGGAAATCCGCCCAGATGAATTCGCTGAACGGCGTCGTGTCCTTGGCGAAGCCGCCTTGCCGGCGTAACTCGCCGGCCATGCTCCTATAGGGATCATCGATCAGCTCGCCGATTGTCTTCGGAATTGCCGAGTAATCGCGGCGCCGGCCGTTCTCGTCGAACGGGTGCATCCAGCCTCTGTTATCGAGCACGAAAAGAAACGCGTCCTTGTCGAGCGCGGACAGGTCGCTGATCACGGTCACAAGCACGTCCTTGACGCCTTCCTCGAGCAGGGCGCGAGCGAGGTGATGGTGATCGGTGACGTAGTTTCGATTCTTGGGACCCAATACGACGGGCACCATGTGTCTGCCGAGAAAAGCGCCGGTCTTCTTCTGGGCGTCCTGTTCCCGGATCATCTGGCGTTTCAACGCAACTTCCCGCATGCCGACGGTTATCTGCGTCGGCCTAAGGTCCGCGACGGGCATCGGCGTGACAAAGGGTTCTCGGGGGTCGATCATGGCACTCTATCCTGCTCTTGCTGCTGCCGTGTCCCCGGACCAAGCGATTTGATCGCCGCATCGACGCTATGGAAGATTCGCTGCGGGCCGATGAGTTCGGCAATGCCAAACCGCGCCAAAGCCGCCTGCGCGCGCAGCGATTCCAGCCGGGCGATGGCAAAAATAGCGCCTGACTTGCGGCAATGGACGATGGTGTCTTTCAGCGCCTGCGCGGCGGTGTAGTCGATTTCGACGATGTTGCTGGCCTCCAACACGACCAGTTTCACGGTTTCGTTGCGGGCGTCGATGAGATCGCAAAGGCCGCGCTTGAAGCGGTCGGCGTTGACGAAGGACAGCGGCGCCTGGAACGCCGCCACCAGCACCCCCGAGAGTTGTTCGCCGGCACCGGGCTTACCTGGTGGCCACCAAACGGAGGTGCCCGGCACCTGTTCCAACTCGATCGGCAGCGTGCGGGTCGCGCTCCAGATCCCGTGCAGCAGTGACAGGCCGATGCCGACCGCCACGCCGGTCGCGATCGGCAACACCACGATTGCCGCCATGGTGACCAGGATCAATACGAATTCGACCGGCGCCTGCCGGTAGACATTGGCGAACACCTTCCAGCGCAATATGTGCTGGGCAACGAACATCAGGACGCCGGCAAGGGCGGCCTGTGGAACATTGGCGAGCAGGCCGCCGCCAAAGGCGCCGAGCGCCAGAACGATCGCCGCGGCAATGAGGCCGGACAGTTGCGAGCGGCCACCCGACTGGGAGACGATTGCCGTGCGCGGCGGGCTGGCATTGACGGCAAAGGCGCCGAACAGGCCTGACACGATGCTCCCGGCGCCGGCGCCGACGAAGTCGCGGTTGACGTCGGGGGCGTCGTCCTGCTGCGAGGCGAAGGAACGCGAGGTGGCGGCCGTCTGCACCATGACGACGATGGCGATCAGCAGCGCAAGCGGAACCAGCGCCTGTACATCATCGAGGCCGGCCTCCGGCAGGGAGGCGCGCGGCAGGCCGTTTGGCAGGGCGCCGAGCACCTCGACGCCGTGATCCCTAAGGCCGAGGACGACGACCGCAAGCGTGGCAAGGACCATGCCGATCAAGGCGCCAGGGATGCGGGCGCTGATCCGTTCCGAGCAGAACACGATCGCGAACACGCCAAAGCCGAGCCCGAGGGCCCATGGGTTGGTGAGATGGAGACTGCCGGCAGTCTCGCCGATACGCCGCAAGGTCCCGCCGCTCTCGGCAGGCAGGCCGAGAAGCCCTGGCATTTGCGAGAGGATGATGTGGACGGCGATGCCGGCCAAAAACCCCGTCGTGACCGGCACCGACAGGAGATCGGCGATCCAGCCGAGGCGAAAGATGCCGCTCAGCGTCACGATCAACCCGACCATCAATGCCAGCATGGCTGCCAGGGCCAGATAATGCGGCGAGCCGGATGTGGCGAGCAGCGCCAGGCTGCCGGCAAATAGCGGCGTGATGGTCGAATCCGCGCCAACCGAGAGGTGGCGATTGGCGCCAAACAGGGCAAATGCCACCGAGCCAGCGACAAAAGCCAAGAAGCCGACCTCGGGAGCAAAGCCGCCGAGCCGGGCGGTTGCCATCTGCTCGGGAATGGCGATCGCGGCCAGTGTCAAACCCGCGACCAGATCGCCATTGATATGCCGGGGCTGCCAGCCGCTCAACGTTCGCAAAGGCAGCCACCGGCTCCGATTCATCGTGCTTGCGGCTTTCGCTTGGGGAAAACGGTCCATTGCCGGCTTTTGCCTTGTGGCGGCGAAAAGCGTTGTGGCCATATCGTCGCAATCAGCGGTATCCTTTTGAAATTACCACCAAAAATGACACTGGAAAAGTGCTGGGAATATTGGAGTTTCGGCGCTGCTTCCTATATAAGCGGTCAGTGATTCCTGATTAGATTGTGATCCGATTTGACCGACCAAAAACCCCCGCGCGGCGCCGACGGCGGCCCCACCGGCATCGAGCCCATCTCCATCATCGAGGAGATGCAGAGCTCCTATCTCTCTTACGCCATGAGCGTGATCGTCAGCCGTGCGCTGCCCGACGTGCGCGATGGCCTGAAGCCGGTGCATCGCCGCATCCTCTATGCGGCGCATGAGAGCGGCTACCACTGGAACCGCAAATATGTGAAGTCGGCGCGCCCGGTCGCCGACGTGATGGGTAAATACCATCCGCATGGCGACGCCTCGATCTATGACGCCTTGGTGCGCATGGCGCAGGATTGGTCGCTGCGCGTGCCGCTGATCGACGGGCAGGGCAATTTCGGCTCGATCGACGGCGATCCGCCGGCGGCGATGCGCTACACAGAATCGCGGCTGACCAAGGTCGCGCATGAGCTTCTGGAGGATATCGACAAGGACACTGTCGACTTCCAGGACACTTATGATGCTTCGGACACCGAACCGAAGGTTCTGCCGGCGCGCTTTCCCAATCTGCTGGTCAATGGCTCCGGCGGTATCGCCGTCGGCATGGCCACCAACATCCCGCCGCACAATCTTGGCGAAATCTGCAATGGCGCGATCGCCGTGATCGACAATCCGGCGATCGACCTGCCGGCGCTGATGGAGATCATTCCGGGCCCCGATTTCCCGACCGGCGGCATCGTGCTTGGTCGTTCCGGCATCTACAGCGCCTATTCGACCGGCCGTGGCTCCATCGTGATGCGCGGCAAGGTCAACATCGAGCAGCGCGGCAATGACCGCGAATCGATCATCATCACCGAAGTTCCCTACCAGGTGAACAAGGCCTCGATGATCGAGAAGATGGCCGAACTGGTGCGCGACAAGCGCATCGAGGGCATTTCCGACATCCGCGACGAAAGCGACCGCCAGGGTTATCGCGTCGTCATCGAGCTGAAGCGCGATGCCGTCGCCGACGTCATCCTCAACCAGCTTTACCGGTTCACGCCGCTGCAGACCTCGTTTGGTGCCAATATGGTGGCGCTGAATGGCGGCAAGCCGGAAGTGATGAACCTGACCGACATGCTGAAGGCGTTCGTCTCCTTCCGCGAGGAGGTCATCACAAGGCGGACGAAATTCCTGCTGCGCAAGGCGCGCGACCGCGCCCATGTGCTGGTTGGTCTCGCCATCGCCGTCGCCAATATCGACGAGGTCATCAAGCTGATCCGCACCGCGTCCGATCCGCAGACGGCGCGCGAACAGTTGATGGAGCGGCGCTGGCCGGCCGGCGATGTCGAATCGCTGATCCTTCTGATCGACGATCCGCGCCACCGCATCAACGAGGACGGCACCTACAATCTGTCCGAGGAACAGGCGCGCGCTATCCTCGAACTGCGCCTGCAGCGCCTGACGGCGCTCGGCCGCGACGAAATCGCCGACGAGCTGAACACGATCGGCGACGAGATCAAGGATTACCTCGACATCCTGTCGTCGCGCGCGCGCGTCCAGCAGATCGTCAAGGATGAACTCGCCGCCGTGCGCGACGAGTTCAGCACGCCACGCCGCACCGAGCTCACCGACGGCGGCGCGGACATGGAAGACGAGGACCTGATCCAGCGCGAGGACATGGTCGTGACGGTGAGCCATTCCGGCTACATCAAACGCGTGCCGCTGTCGCTCTACCGGGCGCAGCGCCGCGGCGGCAAGGGCCGCTCCGGCATGTCGACCAAGGAAGAGGATTTCGTCACCCGGCTGTTCGTGGCCAACACGCATACGCCGGTGCTGTTCTTCTCTTCACGCGGCATCGTCTACAAGGAAAAGGTCTGGCGGCTGCCGATCGGCAATCCGCAGTCCCGCGGCAAGGCGCTGATCAACATGCTGCCGCTGGAGCAGGGCGAGCGCATCACCACCATCATGCCGCTGCCCGAGGACGAGACAAGCTGGGGCGAACTCGACGTGATGTTCGCCACCACGCGCGGCACCGTGCGCCGCAACAAGCTATCCGACTTCGTCCAGGTCAACCGCAACGGCAAGATCGCCATGAAACTGGAGGAGGAGGGCGACGAGATTCTCGGCGTCGAGACCTGCACCGACAATGACGATGTGCTTTTGACCGCCAGTTCCGGCCAGTGCATCCGCTTCTCCGTCGGCGACGTGCGCGTCTTCCAGAGCCGCAACTCTGTCGGCGTGCGCGGCATCACCATGGCCGAAACCGACCGCATCATTTCGATGTCGGTGATCGAGAATGTCGACGCTTCGCCGGCCGAGCGTGCGGCCTATCTCAAGCGGGCCGCGGCCGAACGGCGGGCTGCCGCCGGCGTAGCGGCCGGTGAAGAGGAAGAGATTGCGCTGACCAACGAAGAAATCGGCGAGGAGACGGAGCTTTCCGACGAACGCTACGAGTTCCTCAAGGCACATGAGCAGTATGTGTTGACGGTGACCGAGTATGGCTACGGCAAGCGCTCGTCTTCCTACGATTTCCGCCTGACCGGACGTGGCGGCAAGGGCATCCGGGCCACCGACGTGTCGAAAACGGCCGAGATCGGCCGGCTGGTGGCAACCTTCCCGGTCGGCAATGACGACCAGATCATGCTGGTGTCGGATGGCGGCACCGTCATCCGTGTGCCCGTCAACGGCATCCGTTTTGCCAGCCGCGCCACCAAGGGCGTGACCATCTTCAATACGGCTGAAGGTGAGAAGGTGGTTTCGGTCGAGCGGATCTCGGAGCCGCAAGCGGAGGAAGAGGGCGAAGAAACCGTCGAGAGTGGCTCTGAGTCCGATCCGGTGGCGGATACTGGCTCGGATAGCGCTGAGTAAGCCCTGGACCGGTTTTTGACATAGCAACGCCGGCCCATTGGCCGGCGCGGCAGCAAGTGTGGAATGACCTAGTAGTGACGATACGGCTTGCGCGGGCCGAAACCTTCGAAGCGCTTGGTGGTTACCTTGACGCGGACGCGTTGTGCCTCCTGATGCAGCCCGAATACGGTGGCGATCAGCATGGCGACGGTCATTGCGGTGGCGAGCATGTAGATCAGCATGTGCGTGTTCTCCTGCGCCTTACAACGGATAGATGGGATTTTGGTTTCATCTTATTAAGGTGCAACCTAGTGAACGCTGCGTGAAGGCTTCGTGATCAGCGTGTTCATCTGTCGTTCATGCGCCGGAAAAGGTTCACGGCCAGCGCGCCGATCGGATTTGCCTTTGCGAGAGAGGCTCGCTAGAAGCACCTGCCATGACCGAACGCATCGCCCTTTATGCCGGCTCCTTCGACCCACTGACCAACGGCCATCTCGATGTGCTGAAGGCGTCGCTGGCGGTTGCCGACATCGTTTATGCCGCGATCGGCATTCATCCCGGCAAGAAGCCGCTGTTCTCCTTCGAGGAACGGGTCCAGTTGATCGAAGCCGCCACGAAAGCCGAATTTGGCAGCGATGGCGCCCGCATCAAGGTGGTCGCCTTCGACGGGCTTGTCATCGATGCCGCGAGGAAGCAGGGTGCCTCGATCATGATCCGCGGCCTGCGCGACGGCACCGATCTCGACTACGAGATGCAGATGGCCGGCATGAACGAGACCATGGCGCCTGAATTGCAGACGGTCTTTCTGCCCGCCAGCCCGTCGGTACGCACCATTACCGCCACACTTGTACGGCAGATAGCCTCGATGGGCGGCAACATCCGCCCCTTCGTGCCGGCGGCGGTTGCTGGCGCGCTCACCGCCAAATTCGCGAAATAAGCCTCGGAGAAAACACATGCAGCTGAAAAGGCTCGCCTCGTTCCTTGTCGTGCTCGCCGGTCTTTTGACCGCTTCCGTTTCCGCCTATGCCGCAGATCCCGAAAACACCATGATCATCACGCTGAAGGACGGCGACGTCACGATCGCGCTGCGGCCCGACCTGGCGCCCAAGCATGTCGCGCAGATCAAGAAGCTCGTGCGAGACCATGCCTATGACAATGTCGCCTTCCACCGCGTCATCGACGGCTTCATGGCGCAGACCGGCGACGTCAAGTTCGGCAACATGAAGAAGGGTTTCAACTCGCAAGCCGTCGGCACCGGCGGCTCGGACCTGCCCGACCTGCCGGCCGAGTTCTCGCAGACCGAGCACTACAAGCGTGGCGTGGTCGGCATGGCCCGCTCGCAGGATCCGAACTCCGCCAATTCGCAGTTCTTCATCATGTTCGCGCCGGCGCCGCCGCTCGACGGCCAGTACACCATCGTCGGCAACGTCGTCAGCGGCATGGAGTTGGTGGACAAGATCAAGAAGGGTGACGAGGCCGACAACGGTACGGTCACCGACCCGGACCAGATGATCAAGGTGCGCATCGCCGCGGACAAATAATTCTGTTTTTTGAGAAAAAGGATATCTGACATGGCTGAGATCAAGGACCGCGAGAACGCGCTCATCCTGGAAACGACCAAGGGCAAGGTCGTCATCGAACTTTTCCCCGACCTGGCTCCCGGCCACGTCGCCCGCATCAAGGAACTGGCCAGGGAAGGCGCCTATGACGGCGTGGTCTTCCACCGCGTCATCGACGGCTTCATGGCGCAGACCGGCGACGTGAAGTTCGGCAATTCGAACAAGCCGACCTTTGCTCCTTCGCGCGCGGGCATGGGCGGTTCCGACAAGCCGGACCTGAAGGCTGAGTTCTCCAACGCCAACCATGGCCGCGGCACCTGCTCGATGGCGCGTGCGCAGAACCCGAACTCGGCCAATTCGCAGTTCTTCATCTGCTTCGACGATGCCGCTTTCCTCAACCGCCAGTATACGGTCTGGGGCCAGGTCATCGAAGGCATGGACAATGTCGACAAGATCAAGCGCGGCGAGCCGGTTGTCGATCCCGACAAGATCGTGTCGCTGAAGGTCGCGGCGGACGTGAAGTAAGGCGAAACGAAAATGATGGGCGTCGTCTGGTCGCTTCTCGGCATCCTGTCCGGCGCCTTCATTGCCATTCAGGCCCCGATCAATTCGCAGCTGGCTCGCGGCCTGGGTCTCCCGGTCGCGGCTGCTGCCTTCTCGTTCCTGTCGGGCGCCATCGTGCTCGGCATCATCTCCGTCACGGTGGTGAAGCTGCAAGGCATCTCGCTCGACTGGAAGGCGCCAGCGCCGTGGCTGTTCGTCGCCGGCGGCATGCTCGGCGGCTTCTATGTCACGCTCTCCACAATCCTGACTCCGCGCATCGGGGCCGCCGCCTTGATGGCGTTCCTGGTCGCCGGCCAGCTGCTGGCCGGCATGCTTATCGATCGCGTCGGCTTCCTTGGTGTCGCGGTGCGCGAGATCTCGCTCGGCCGGGTCGCCGGCGCGGTGCTGCTGCTGGTCGGAGCGCTGCTCGTCCGGCTATACTGATGCGCGTCGATCTCTTTGACTTCGACCTGCCGGAGGAGCGCATCGCGCTCCGCCCGGCAGAACCGCGCGACAGCGCCAAGATGCTGGTGGTCAAGCCAGGCGAAGAGCTTGAAGACCGGGCGGTTGGCGACCTGCCATCCCTGCTCAGGGCCGGCGACGTGCTGGTGTTCAACGACACCAAGGTCATTCCGGCACAGCTCAAAGGCATCAGGCGGCGCGGCGAAGCGGCGGCGCAAGTCGAAGCGACACTGCATATGCGCGTGGCGCCGGACCGTTGGCTGGCCTTCATGCGGCCCGGCAAGCGTATCGCCGCCGGCGACCGCATCCATTTCGGTCATGACGGCAATTCCTGTTTCCTGGGCCAGCTCGACGCCACCGTTGTCGAGAAAGGCGAGGGCGGCGAGGCGCTGCTTGGCTTCGACCTGTCGGGGCCTTTCCTCGACGAAGCGCTGCACGCCGTCGGTCACATCCCTCTGCCTCCCTACATCGCTTCGAAGCGCGATGACGATGAGCGCGACCGGGCCGACTACCAGACCATCTATGCAAGGGAGGAAGGCGCTGTTGCCGCCCCTACCGCCGGCTTGCATTTCACGCCGGAGCTTTTTGCTGCTCTCGACGCCAGGGGTGTCGAACGCCACTTCGTGACTTTGCATGTCGGCGCCGGCACGTTCCTGCCGGTCAAGGCCGACGACACCGCCGATCACAAGATGCATGCCGAGATCGGTTCGGTCAGTGAAGCGACTGCCAACGCGCTCAACGCGGCCAAGGTGAGGGGCGGACGCATCATTGCCGTTGGCACGACCTCGCTTCGCCTGCTTGAGAGTGCCGCGCGTGAGGACGCTTCGCTCGCTGCCTGGTCAGGCCCGACCGACATCTTCATCACGCCCGGCTACCGTTTTCGCACGGCCGACATGCTGATAACCAATTTCCATCTGCCGCGCTCGACGCTGTTCATGCTGGTTTCGGCCTTCAGCGGTCTCGACACAATGCGTGCCGCCTATGCGCATGCCATTGCGAACCGGTACAGGTTCTACTCCTATGGAGACGCAAGCCTGCTTTATCGAGCGGAGATGAGCGATGGACGATGATCTGCAAGCCCTCGATCGCGAAGGCCTGATCGCCGAAGTGAAAAAGCTGCGCGCCGGCATTCGCGCGCATCGTGACACGTCAGGCCATGATCTCTGCTGGCATCACCCGGATTTGTGGGACCTGCTGCCTGAAAAGACCGAGCCGTCGATCGCCGTGCCGCCCTGGCCAAAATTCATGCGCGGCTGCGTGCAATACCGCCAGTCGCTCGACAGGCAGGCGCCTGACGCGCCGGTTCATGACAAGGAATTCAATGGCTAAGCCGTTCAGCTTCAAGGTTCTGGCGACCGATGGCAAGGCGCGGCGCGGTGTCATCGACATGCCGCGCGGCGAAATCCGCACGCCGGCCTTCATGCCGGTCGGCACCGGCGGCACCGTCAAGGCCATGTACATGGACCAGGTGCGCGGCGTCGGCGCCGACATCATCCTGGGCAACACCTATCACCTGATGCTGCGGCCGGGCGCCGAGCGCGTGGCGCGGCTCGGCGGCCTGCATGAATTCGCCCGCTGGCCGCATCCGATCCTGACCGACAGCGGCGGTTTTCAGGTGATGTCGCTGTCGAAGCTGAGGAAGCTGACCGAAAAGGGCGTCACCTTCCGCTCACATATCGATGGCGCAGCCTACGAGATGTCGCCGGAGCGCTCCATCGAGATCCAAGGGCTGCTTGATTCCGATATCCAGATGCAGCTCGACGAATGCACGGCGCTGCCGGCTGAATTGAAGGAGATCGAGCGTGCGATGGAGCTGTCGCTGCGCTGGGCCGAGCGCTGCAAGGTGGCGTTCGGCGACCAGCCCGGCAGGGCGATGTTCGGCATCGTGCAGGGCGGCGACAACGCGGCGCTCAGGGTGCGCTCGGCGCAGGCGCTGAGCGCGATGAATCTCAAGGGCTATGCGGTCGGCGGCTTGGCCGTCGGCGAGCCGCAAGCGGTGATGCTCGAGATGCTCGACATCACCTGTCCGGAACTGCCTGATGACAAGCCGCGCTATCTCATGGGTGTCGGTACGCCTGACGATATCCTGAAATCGGTGGCGCGCGGCATCGACATGTTCGATTGCGTCATGCCGACGCGGGCCGGCCGGCACGGCCTTGCCTATACAAGGCGCGGCAAGGTCAATCTGCGCAACGCGCGCCATGCGGACGACCCGCGACCGCTGGACGAGGAAAGCGACTGCCCGGCAGCGCGGGATTATTCGCGCGCCTATCTGCATCATCTCGTGCGCTCGCAGGAGGCGCTTGGCGCGATGCTGCTCACCTGGAACAATCTTTCCTACTACCAGAAGCTGATGCAGGACATTCGAGCCGGGATCGAGACCGGGAGCTTCGAGACGCGTGGGACCGAGATCACGGAGGGCTGGGCGAGGGGCGACATCCCCGCCCTGTAAAACCTCAGGTGCTCAACGAGTTCGATGCGCGCAGGCTGCAGCCTGTAATCCGGAACGTGCCGTCGGGCTGCTGCTGCAGCGTATAGACCGCCTCATAATCCTTGCCGTCTGGGCCGACGATAAGCACCTGCTGGATGATCGAACCCGGGCCCGTCTGTTCGACCTTGCCGAAGGCATAGGACTGTGGCTTGCGCACCGGCGGGTAGCCATTGGTCACCATGTTCATGAAGGCATCGACGGTCGGGAACACCTGCTTCACGTTCGGGGCGGCGAAGCTGTAGGCCTTGGCGCCATCATCAGCGAGGAGGGCCTTCAACTGGCCATCGATGACAGCCTGGCCAGCCTTGATTTCGGCATCGCCGGCAAAGGCCGAGGATATGAAGATGAATGGAATGACTGCGAATGCGAAAAAAGCGCGGCGCATGGCCTGTCTCCGTCGTTCCTCGGAATGGTCCCTCAAAAATGATGTCCGAAGACCCACGATAACATACGCTTGGCGATGCATCCCGGTTTCACCGATTGCGAATATTCGCCACTGGAATGTCATGCCGGTTGCGGAGCTGCGCGAGGCCGTGGCCAGTGCCCGTGTCGGCTAAGTACGGATTCCAATGCTTGAAAGGCCGCCTCCAGTCTGCCAGAAGGGCCGCTTGGACTTGGACGTTTAGCGGGACGAAGCCATGAAGGCGTTTTTCGTGCAGATCAAATGCGAGCTGGGCAAATCCTATGAGGTCGCCAGCGCGCTTGCCGATGCCGAGATCGCCTCGGAGATTTACTCCACCGCCGGCAACTACGATCTACTCGCCAAATTCTATGTCGACGATGAGGAAGATGTCGGCCACTTCGTCAACGAGAAGGTGCAGATTCTCCCCGGCATCAAGGACACGTTCACGGTCGTCACGTTTCGCGCCTTCTAGCCGGGGATGCATGTGCCCGGGCGCGAGGCAAAGCCTGATCAAGGCCGTATTTCAGCTGCCTCAATTTTAGGCAGGCGCGACATACTGATCAACCGGACCTCCCAAATCACCGATTGCGCTTGATTTTCTCCGGCGACGCCAGTGAAATGGCGTCACAGGGGAGTATGCGATTGGCAGCGTTCGATGAAATGCTTCCGGAAGTCTCCGGATTGAGAAGACCGTATTCGGCTTATGATCGTTGGCTGAAGGAGCAGGATCCAGCCAGGCTTACCGAGAAGATGCAGGACGCCGAACGCGTCTTCCGCAAAACCGGAATCACCTTTGCCGTCTACGGCGAGCAAGAGGCGTCTGAGAGACTTATTCCCTTCGACATCGTTCCGCGCATCATTTCAGGCAATGAGTGGCGCCGCCTGACGCAAGGCATCGAACAGCGCGTGCAGGCACTGAACGCCTTCCTCGACGACATCTACCATCGCCAGGAAATCCTGCGCGCCGGCCGTGTCCCCAGGGACCTCATCGCCAGGAACGAGGCTTTCCTGCCGGAGATGATCGGGGTGCGGCCGCCGGCCGGCGTCTACACTCATATCATCGGCGTCGATATCGTGCGCATCAGCGAGGACGAATTCTACGTGCTGGAGGACAATGCACGCACGCCGTCGGGTGTCTCCTACATGCTGGAGAACCGCGAGACGATGATGCAGCTGTTCCCCGAGCTGTTCCAGAAGATCAAGGTGCGGCCGGTCGAGAACTACCCGCAGCTGCTGCGCCAGTCGCTGGCGGCGGTGCGGCCGCAGAGCACCAAGGGCGCGCCGACCATCGCGGTGCTGACACCCGGCAGTTTCAACTCGGCCTATTTCGAGCACGCCTTCCTTGCCGACCAGATGGGCGTGCAACTGGTCGAGGGGCAGGATCTGCGCGTCGTCGACGGCCATGTCGCGATGCGCACGACCGAGGGCTACAAGCAGATCGATGTGCTTTATCGCCGCGTCGATGATTCCTTCCTCGACCCGCTGACCTTCCGGCCGGATTCGGCCCTTGGCATACCCGGCATCATGGATGTCTACCGCGCCGGCAACATCACCATCGCCAATGCGCCGGGCACTGGTATCGCCGACGACAAGGCGATCTATTCCTACATGCCCGAGATCGTCGAGTTCTACACAGGCCGCAAGGCGATCCTCGGCAACATCCCGACATGGCGCTGTTCCGAGCCGGACAGCCTGAAATATGTGCTCGAGCACATCCATGAGCTGGTGATCAAGGAAGTGCACGGATCGGGCGGCTACGGCATGCTGGTCGGCCCGGCGGCGACCAAGAAGGAATGCGAGGCGTTCGCCAAGAAACTGGCCGCGAAGCCTTCCAACTATATCGCCCAGCCGACACTGGCGCTGTCGACCTGTCCGATCCTGACCGACAAGGGGCTGGCACCGCGCCATGTCGACCTCAGGCCCTACGTGCTGGTTTCCGACCGCATCCAGATCGTGCCCGGTGGCCTGACGCGCGTGGCGTTGAAGGAAGGCTCGCTGGTGGTCAATTCCTCGCAGGGCGGCGGAACGAAAGATACCTGGGTGTTGGATGATTGAGACGAGCGGGGGGACGCAGCAATCATGAGACGTATTCTTCGCTATTCGCCACTCGCCATTGGCCTTTCGCCCGACACCGGAGCAAGCTGACATGCTTTTGGGCCGCACCGCCAACGGGCTCTACTGGATGAACCGCTATATAGAGCGGGCCGAAAACATGGCGCGGCTGGTCGATGCCGGGCTGCGCATGGCGCTGACCCGCACGCAAAGCGCGTCGGAGGAATGGAATTCGGTGCTGCTCAGCGCCGGCTCGGATGTCGCTTTCACGCAGAAGTACTCGGACTACACGGCCGCGAACGTCGCCGATTTTCTGCTGCGCGACACCTCGAACCCGTCGAGCGCGATGTCGTCGATCGAGACGGCCCGCAACAATGCCCGCATGGTGCGCACCGCGCTGACGCGAGAAACCTGGGAAAGCATCAACGAAGCCTGGATGTCACTGAAGCGGATGCTGGCTAGGCCGATCGACGAGCGTGACCTGCCAAGCGTCCTCGACGCGATCAAACGCGAGACGGCGCTGATCCGCGGTTCGTTCTACGGCACCATGCTGCGCAACGAAATCTTCGACTTCTCGCAACTCGGCACCTATGTCGAGCGCGCCGACAACACAGCACGCATCCTCGATGTGAAATATTACGTGCTGTTGCCGTCGATCTCCTGGGTCGGCTCGACGCTCGACAACTATCAGTGGGAATCGATCCTGCGTTCGGTGTCGGCGCATCGTTCCTACCGCTGGGTCTACGACGCCGACTACAAGCCGACCAACATCGCCGATTACCTGATCCTCAACGTACGCATGCCGCGTTCGCTGACTTTCTGCTACCGCTTCCTGTCCGAACATCTGAAATTCCTCAGCGATGATTACGGCGAGCGTCACGCCTGCCACGCAACGGCGGAGAAGACGCAGACCATGCTGAGGGCAGGGTCGATCAAGGACATTTTTGATGCCGGCCTGCATGAGTTCCTGGCCAACTTCATTCGCGACAACACCAGGCTCGGCGACGAGATCGCGCAGGATTACCGGTTTTATTGAGGAAGCCATGAGGCTCAAGATCACGCACCGGACCGAATACCGCTACGACACCCCGGTGCAATATCTGCTGCAACGGCTGCGGCTGCTGCCGGTGAGCGGGCAGACACAGACGGTGCTGTCATGGGCGCTGAAGGTCGACGGCGCGCGCGAGGAAGTGCGATTTACTGACCACTACGGCAACGACACCCGACTGTTGAGCGTCGAGGGTGACCATGACTTCATCACGGTCGAGGCTTCTGGCGAGGTGGTGACGCGCGACACGTCAGGCGTTAGCGGGCCGCATCACGGCTTCGCGCCGCTGTGGTTGTTTGCGCAGGAGACACCGCTGACCACCATAGGCGGCGGCATCCGCGATCTTGCCGAAGCGGTCGGCGCGGGCACCGATATCGAAAGGCTGCATCGGCTGATGGCAATGATCGGCGAGCGCGTCGCCTACACGCCGGGCACCACCAATGCGACGACACCGGCGGAAGAGGCGCTGGCGCTGAAAACCGGGGTTTGCCAGGACCACAGCCATATCTTTGCCGCCACTGCGAGGGCCATGGGTTTTCCGTCGCGCTACATCAGCGGCTATCTGATGATGGACGCCGTCGAACAAGCGGCAAGCCATGCCTGGGCCGAAGCGCATGTCCCGGGCCTCGGCTGGGTTGCCTTCGACCCCGCCAACGGTATTTCTCCCGACGAACGCTATGTGAAGGTGGCCACCGGCCGCGACTACCGCGATGCCTCGCCGGTATCGGGAATTCGGCTGGGGCAGGCGGAAGAACAGCTTGCGGTCACCGTCACGGTAGAGCAGTAATCCCGCAAGGATTAGTGCCAGAAGAGATTCCATGACCTATTGCGTCGGCCTGAAGATCGATCGCGGGCTCGTGTTCATGTCGGACACGCGCACCAATGCCGGCATGGATTCGATCTCGACCTTCAAGAAGATGCATGTCTGGGAGCAGCCCGGCGAACGCGTCATCGTGCTTATGTCGGCCGGCAATCTGGCGACGACACAGGCCGTGGTCAGCCTGCTCGACGAGCGTACCAAGGCGGTCGGCGATCGTCACGAGAAGCTCCTGGACACACCGTCCATGTACCAGACGGTGCGGCTGGTCGGCGACACGGTCAAGGAGGTGATCGCGCATTCCTCGCCCGCCGGCGAGAAGGCCGATTCCTATTTCAATGCCTCCTTCATCCTCGGCGGACAGATCAAGGGCAGTCCGCCGCGGCTGTTCATGATCTATCCCGAGGGCAATTTCATCGAGTCGACCGACGACACGCCGTTCTTTCAGATCGGCGAGACCAAATATGGCAAGCCGATCATCATTCGCGCCTATGAGCGGACCATGAGCCTGGCCGAGACGGTGAAGCTGCTCCTGGTGTCGTTCGATTCGACGCTGAAATCGAACCTGTCGGTTGGCTTGCCGCTCGACCTGCTGTTCCTGGAGAAGGATATTTTCAAGGTTGGCCTGAAGAAGCGGATCGGTCAGGACGACCAGTATTACCGCACGATCTCCGATGGCTGGTCGAATGCGTTGAAGACGGCTTTTGCCAGCCTGCCGGATTTCCCGGGCTAATGCATGTCGCCCAAGCGTCCCCGGTTTTGGGCGAACGACATGCATGAAAACAAGGACCTAAAGCGCATCGCCGTCGATCCGATCAAATGCGATGCGCTTCAGGGCGCGGCGCGGTGCGCGACAGCCGTTGAATCTATTTTACATGTTAATTAATGGTGGAATTCGAGAGCCGGGCCAGGGGTGCCGGATTTGCGATGTCGGGAGGACAGGATGAACAACAACGAGTTCCGGCAATGGTCGCAGCGTGCCGCCGACTGGGGCGCCGACTATCGCAATTCGTTGCGCGAGCGGTCGGTGCGGCCGCTGGTCGATCCGGGCGACATTTTCGGGAGCATCGAAGCCTCTCCGCCCGAAGACGCCGAACCGATGGACAAGATCTTCGCCGACTTCGAGGAGAAGATCGTGCCGGGGATGACGCATTGGCAGCATCCGCGCTTCTTCGCCTATTTCCCGGCCAACGCGGCGCCGGTCTCGGTGGTGGCCGAGTATCTGGTGTCGGCGATGGCCGCGCAATGCATGCTTTGGCAGACGTCGCCGGCTGCGACCGAACTCGAAACACGCACCGTCGACTGGATGCGCCAGGCGCTCGGCCTTCCCGAAGGATTCTCCGGCGTTATCCAGGATTCCGCCTCGTCGGCGACACTCAATGCCGTGCTGACCATGCGCGAGCGGGCGCTGGATTGGCAAGGCAACAAAAAGGGACTGGCCGGCCAGGCACGGCTGCGCGTCTATTCCTCGGATCAGGTGCACACTTCGATCGACCGCGCGATATGGGTTTCGGGCATCGGCGAGGACAATCTGGTGCGCATTCCCGTCAGCGGCCGCTTCCGCTCCATGGATACAGCAGCGCTGGAAGCGGCAATCGTCGCTGATCGTGCGGCTGGAATGCTGCCTGCCGGCATCATAGGCAGCGTCGGTGGAACCAGCATCGGCGGCACGGACGATATCGCCGCGGTCGCCGGTGTGGCGCGCCGGCATGGGCTCTATTTGCATGTCGATGCCGCCTGGGCCGGATCGGCAATGATCTGCCCGGAGTATCGTCATTTCTGGGCCGGCGCCGAACAAGCGGATTCTGTCGTCTTCAACCCGCACAAATGGCTGGGCGCGCAGTTCGACTGCTCCATCCAGTTCTTGCGACAGCCGGAAGACCTGGTGCGCACACTGGCGGTCAAGCCCGAATTCCTCAAGACGCACGGACGTGACGGCATCATCAACTATTCCGAATGGTCGGTGCCGCTCGGCCGGCGCTTCCGCGCCTTGAAATTGTGGTTCCTGCTGCGCGCCCACGGGCTGCAAAACCTGCGCGCCATGATCCGCAACCATGTCGCGTGGAGCGAGGGGCTTGCCGCACGGCTGGCAGGAGAGCCAGATTTCGAGATTGTCAGCGAACCGATGCTGTCGCTGTTTTCGTTCCGGCACAAAACGACCTCAAGCGCTGATGCCGACGAGCACAATCTGCGACTGGTCAATGCGATCAACGACGATGGACGTATCTACCTGACACAGACGAGGCTGGACGGCCAGGTGGCAATACGGTTCCAGGTCGGCCAATTCGAAACGACAGCTGGTGATGTCGACGCTGCTTTTGCTATCATCACCGAAATCGCCAGGAATGGTGTGGTCCAGCCCTGATGGCGTTGCGTTTCGGCTTTGCCTTGGCGATCGGGTAATTTCTGTTAGCCGGCTTATACCTTTTCATGGCTTTCGCTTTCGTCTATAGACAAGAAAAACGAAAACGGGAGCTTGCCTATGTATCTGTCTCCGCGCCATGCCGAGATCATCCAGATGGCCAAGGACCATGGCCGTGTGCTGGTCGATGACCTGGCCACTCATTTCAATGTGACGCCGCAGACCATTCGCAAGGATCTCAACGATCTCTGCGACCAGCGACTGCTTTCGCGTATCCATGGAGGCGCACTGTTCCCTTCCGGGATCGAGAACATGGAGTATGAGGCGAGGCGCAAGATCGCGGCGGATGAGAAGGAAGCGATCGGCCGCGCAGCGGCAAGGCTGATTCCCGACAATGCCTCGCTGTTCATCAACATCGGAACCACGACGGAGGCGGTCAGCAAGGCGTTGCTCGATCACAGCGGCCTCATGGTCATTACCAATAACATCAATGTTGCCAACAGGATGCGCATATATCCTTCGATCGAGGTGGTGATCGCCGGCGGGGTCGTGCGCGGCTCGGACGGCGGCGTCGTCGGCGAAGCCGCGGTCGATTTCATCCGGCAGTTCAAGGTCGACTACGCCGTCATCGGTGCTTCGGCCATCGACCATGACGGCGCCTTGCTCGATTTCGACTTTCGCGAGGTGAAGGTGGCGCAGGCGATCATTGCCAATGCCAGGCACGTCATCCTGGTCTCCGACCAGACCAAGTTCGAGCGCACGGCGCCGGTGCGTATCGGCCACCTGTCGCAGGTCAACACCTTCATCACCGACCGTTGCGACATCGCGTCGGTGCGCAAGATCTGCCAGGAGGCCGAAGTTCAACTGATCGAGACGTCGCTCGGCTGAGACTGGTCACGGCCGTCTCACGGCGTTTTGATATTTCGTTTGACATTCGTTATTAGTTCGAAATAATTCCGCCACGGTTTCGCAAAAGACCAAAAATGGTGCAATGCGAAATCGTGGAGGAATTAAGTGGACACAACTTCAGTCCGGGACATTTTCGTAATCGGCGGCGGCATCAATGGCTGCGGTATTGCCCGGGATGCCGTTGGGCGCGGGTTTTCGGTTTTTCTGGCCGAGATGAACGACCTCGCCTCCGGAACCTCCTCCGGTTCGACCAAGCTGATCCATGGCGGCCTGCGTTACCTCGAATTCTACGAATTCCGCCTGGTGCGCGAGGCGCTGATGGAGCGTGAGGTTCTGTGGAGGAACGCGCCGCACATCATCTGGCCGATGCGCTTCGTGCTGCCTTATGCCAAGGGCCTGCGTCCCGCCTGGCTGATCCGGCTCGGCCTGTTCCTTTACGACCACATAGGCGGCCGCAAACTGCTGCCGGCGACCAGGACGCTCGACATGGCGAGCGACCCGGCGGGCAAGCCTTTGAAGCCGCTGTTCAAAAAGGCCTTCGAATATTCCGACGGCTGGGTGAATGATGCGCGCCTGGTGGCGCTCAACGCACGCGATGCCGCCGATCGTGGCGCGACGATTCGAACCCGGACGAAGGTTGTCGGCGCGCACCGCGAAGACGGCCTTTGGACGATCAAGATCGAGAATCTACAGAACGGCGAGACCGAGGAGGTCAAGGCCCGGCTGCTGGTTAATGCCGCCGGACCATGGGTCGATCACGTGCTTTCCGGCGTCGTCGGCTTGAACGATGTGCACAATGTCCGTCTCGTGCAGGGCAGCCATATCGTCATCGCCAAGAAATTCGACGATCCGCGCGCCTATTTCTTCCAGAACAAGGATGGCCGCATCATCTTCGCCATTCCCTACGAGGAAGAGTTCACGCTGATCGGCACCACCGACCGGGATTATCCCGGCGATCCGCACGACGTGAAGATCAGCGATACCGAGATCGATTATCTCTGCGCCGCGGCCAGCGAGTATTTCGCGCAACCCGTCAAGCGCTCGGACATTGTCTGGACCTATTCAGCGGTGCGTCCGCTCTATGATGACGGCGCCTCCAAGGCGCAGGAAGCAACGCGCGACTACGTGCTGAGGGCCGATGGCGGCGAGGGCGACGCGCCGATCGTCAATGCCTTTGGCGGCAAGATCACCACCTACCGCCGGCTGTCGGAATCGATGCTGGAGAAGATCGAGGGTTTCCTAGGCAAGCGCGGCAAGCCGTGGACGTCGGACGCGCCGCTGCCGGGCGGCGATTTCCCGGCCACCGGTTTCGATGCGCAGGTGGCCAAGCTGAAGGCTGCCTATCCGTTCCTCGATGCGCGCCTCGCCCGGCGGCTGACGCGGCTCTACGGGACGCGCGCTCAGGTTCTGCTCGGACTTGCCAAGTCAAATGCCGAACTCGGCCGCAATTTCGGCGGCGACCTCTACGAGGCCGAGGTTCGCTATCTCGTTGAAAACGAATGGGCCGTCACAGCAGAGGATGTGCTGTGGCGCCGGACCAAGCGCGGCCTGCATCTCGCCCGCGAGCAGGTCGCAGCCCTCGATGAATTCATGCGCGGCATAAGCCGCCGGCATGTCGCGGCCGCCGAATGAGGAGATTTTGAGCTGATGCAGAAAGCCTGGGAGGAGGCGTCATGCTTGAACTGAGGAACGTCACCAAGACAGTCGGTGCGGTGGAGCACATACACGATGTGTCGCTGACCCTTCAGCACGGCTCGCTCAACGTCCTGCTTGGGCCTACGCTTTCCGGAAAGACCAGCCTGATGCGGCTGATGGCCGGCCTCGATGCGCCGACCTCCGGTTCAGTCTGGTTCGATGGCCATGATGTCACCGGCATACCGGTGCAGAAGCGCAAGATCGCCATGGTCTACCAGCAGTTCATCAATTATCCGGCGATGACGGTCTATGAGAACATCGCCTCGCCTCTGAGGGTGGCCGGCGTCGAGCAGGGCAAGATCGATAGCCAGGTGCGCGAGGCCGCCGCACTCCTCGAGCTGACGCCCTATCTCGACCGCACACCACTCAACCTGTCGGGCGGCCAGCAGCAGCGCACAGCGCTGGCGCGCGCCATCGTCAAGAATGCCAGCCTGGTGCTGCTCGACGAACCACTCGCCAATCTCGACTACAAGCTGCGCGAGGAGTTGCGGGCCGAACTGCCGAGGATCTTTGCCGCCGCCGGCACCATCTTCGTCTATGCCACAACGGAGCCGCACGAGGCGCTGCTGCTCGGCGGCAACACGGCAACGCTGTCGGAGGGCCGTATCACCCAGTTCGGGCCGACCATCGACGTCTTCCGCAGGCCGGTCGACCTGGTGACGGCCAGGACCTTCGCCGATCCGCCGCTCAACACCATCGTGCTGGCCAAGAAGGGCGCCGACTTCCTGCTCGAAGGCGGGGTGAAGCTGCCGGTGCCGCCCGAACTCGTCGGCATTGCCGACGGCAACTACACGATCGGCTTCCAGCCCCACCATCTTTCTCTCGAACGGCCCAATGCCTCGGCGGTGCCGGTGCGGGCAAAGGTCACCATCACCGAGATCACCGGGTCCGAGAGTTTCATCCATCTCGATTTCGCCGATGTGCGCTGGGTCATGCTGACCCACGGCATCCGCGATTTCGAGACCGACGCGGTGGTCGAGGTGTTCATCGATCCGCGTCACATCATGGTCTTCGACGAGCACGGCCGTGCCGTGACCGCGCCGAAGCTGGCGGCTTGAGGAGGGCGATATGGCACGCATCGACGTCAACCATGTCAGGCATTCCTACCTGCCGAACCCGCGGAAGGATGCCGATTTCGCGCTGCGGGAAGTGCACCACACTTTCGAGGATGGCGGCGCCTATGCGCTGCTCGGCCCGTCCGGCTGCGGCAAGACCACGCTGCTCAACATCATTTCGGGGCTGCTTCATCCCTCGCATGGCCAGTTGCTGTTCAACGGCAGGGACGTGACCAATCTGTCGACGCAGGAGCGCAACATCGCGCAGGTGTTCCAGTTCCCGGTCATCTACGACACCATGACCGTCTATGACAATCTGGCCTTCCCGCTGCGCAATCGTGGCGTGCCGGAGGCCGATGTCGACCGCAAGGTGCGCGAGACGCTGGAGATGATCGACCTGGCGTCGTGGGCGAAGAAGAAGGCGAGGGGCCTGACCGCCGACCAGAAGCAGAAGATCTCGCTCGGCCGCGGGCTGGTGCGCTCCGATGTCAACGCCATCCTGTTCGACGAGCCGCTGACCGTCATCGACCCGCACATGAAGTGGGTGCTGCGCTCGCAATTGAAGCAACTGCATCGCCGCTTCGGCTACACCATGGTCTACGTCACCCATGACCAGACCGAGGCGCTGACCTTCGCCGACCAGGTCGTGGTCATGTATGATGGCGGTATCGTCCAGATCGGCACGCCGGCGGAACTCTTCGAGCGGCCGCGCCACACTTTTGTTGGCTATTTCATCGGCTCGCCCGGCATGAACGTCATGCCGGTGGCGATCGACGGCAAGACCGCGACGCTCGGCTCCCAGCGGATCGAATTGCCGGGCGCACCCAAAGCGGCCGGCGGTGCCGTGGAACTCGGCATCCGTCCCGAATATGTGCGTCTCGGCCGCGAAGGCATGGCTGTTTCAATCAGCAAGGTCGAGGATCTGGGCCGCCACAAGGTGGTGCGCGCCAAACTGGAGGGGCGCGACATCGCCGCCGTCATCGGCGAGGACGAGGCCGTTCCGGCCGAACCGAAGGTGCGGTTCGAGCCTGCGGGCATCAACATCTATGCCGATTCCTGGCGTGTCGAGATGGGGGCATAGATGGACAAGACCTGGAACAACAAGGCCTGGTTCCTGGTGCTGCCGGTGCTGGTGCTGGTGGCGTTCTCCGCCGTCATCCCGCTGATGACCGTCGTCAATTATTCGGTGCAGGACACGTTCGGCAACAACGTCTTCTTCTGGGCCGGCACCGAGTGGTTCGAGGAACTGCTCCATTCCAGCCGCTTCTGGGAGGCGATGAGCCGCAACCTCATCTTCTCCTTCATCATCCTCGCCATCCAAGTGCCGCTCGGCATCTTCATCGCGCTCAACATGCCGAAGAAGGGCTGGGGAGTGCCGGTTTGCCTGGTGCTGATGGCGCTGCCGCTGCTGATCCCGTGGAATGTCGTCGGCACCATCTGGCAGGTGTTCGGGCGCAACGACATCGGCCTGCTCGGCTACTACGTCAACGCGCTCGGCATCGACTACAATTACGTGCAGGATCCATTCGATGCCTGGGTGACGATCATCATCATGGATGTCTGGCACTGGACGAGCCTCGTCGTGCTGCTCTGCTATGCCGGTCTGGTCTCGATCCCGGATGCCTTCTACCAGGCAGCCAAGATCGACGGCGCCTCGCGCTGGGCGGTGTTCCGTTACATCCAGTTGCCGAAGATGCAGCGGGTGCTTTTGATCGCCGTGCTGCTGCGCTTCATGGACAGTTTCATGATCTACACCGAGCCTTTCGTCGTCACCGGCGGCGGGCCGGGCAACTCGACGACGTTCCTGTCGATCGACCTCGTCAAGACGGCGCTCGGCCAGTTCGACCTCGGTCCGGCTGCCGCCATGTCGCTGGTCTACTTCCTCATCATCCTGTTGTTGTCATGGGTGTTCTACACCGTGATGACCAACTACGACGCGGAGCGCTGAGATGGCCGGCGCCAATGAACGAACCGAGCGCAACGCGATGAACGGGGCCGCCGCCGCGGAAGGTCTGGCCAGTTCGCTGTCGCAGAGCGAACTCGACAGGCGCATGCGCCGTCGCGGCGAGGAATCGCGCTGGTGGTGGATCGTGCCGACGCTCTACATCTTCGTGCTGCTGATGCCGATCTACTGGCTCATCAACATGAGCTTCAAGACCAATGCGGAGATCGTCAACTCGCTGACGCTCTATCCGCATGCCCCGACCATCGCCAACTACGTCACGATCTTCACGCAGAAGGCCTGGTATTCCGGCTATATCAACTCGATCACCTATGTCGTCATGAACATGGTGATTTCGGTGTCAGTGGCCTTGCCGGCGGCCTACGCCTTCTCGCGCTATCGCTTCCTTGGCGACAAGCATCTGTTCTTCTGGCTCCTGACCAACCGCATGGCGCCGCCGGCGGTGTTCGCCCTGCCATTCTTCCAGCTCTATTCCGCCTTCGGTCTGATCGACACGCATATCGCGGTGGCGCTCGCGCACTGCCTGTTCAACGTGCCGCTGGCGGTGTGGATCCTTGAAGGCTTCATGTCCGGGGTGCCGAAGGAAATCGACGAGACCGCCTATATTGACGGCTATTCCTTCCCGCGCTTCTTCATCAAGATCTTCATGCCGCTGATCGCCAGCGGCATCGGTGTCGCCTGCTTCTTCTGCTTCATGTTCTCGTGGGTCGAACTGCTGATCGCCCGCACGCTGACCACGACCGACGCCAAGCCGATCGCGGCGACCATGACCCGCACAGTGTCGGCATCGGGCATGGACTGGGGGCTGCTGGCCGCCGCCGGCGTGCTGACGCTGATCCCTGGCGCGCTCGTGATCTGGTTTGTGCGCAACTACATCGCCAAGGGCTTCGCCCTGGGGAGGGTGTGATGAAACGAACGCAAGAGTCCGTTCGCAACACCATCGCCAAGGGATTCGCCCTGGGGAGGGGCCGTCCATGAATCTCGACTTCTCCTGGATGGCTTGGACCTGGCCGACGGCCGCCTTCTTCATCGTCATCGCGCTGCTGCTGGTCGGCATGGGGGTCTGGGAATATGCGTCGCCCGGCGGCAATCCGCGTGTCGGCGTGCTGCGCTTCGAGACGACGCGCGGCGATCGCCTCTTCGTTTCGCTGCTTGGCAGCGCCTTTATCCATCTCGCTTGGCTGGGTCTGATTGGGCCCAGCCTGTGGTGGGCTCTCGCTCTCTCCGTGGTCTACGCCATCGGCGTGTTCCGCTACGTATAGAGGGGGAAACTGTTGGAGCGGCCGCGTGCTGGCGACCGCCCCAGATCGCACTTGAACCTTGAAAAGTGGAGGAAACACAATGCGACGGCAATTCCTAACATCAACGACTGCCCTTGTGCTATTGCTCGGCGTGGGCAACGCCTATGCGGGCATGGATGAGGCAAAAGCCTTTCTGGACAAGGAGATAGGCGACCTTTCATCTCTATCACGCGCCGATCAAGAAAAAGAGATGCAGTGGTTTGTCGACGCCGCCAAGCCGTTTGCCGGCATGGAAATCAAGGTCGTGTCGGAAACGCTGACGACGCACCAGTACGAGTCGCAGGTGCTGGCTCCAGCCTTTGCCGCCATCACCGGCATCAAGGTCACGCATGACGTCATTCAGGAGGGCGACGTCGTCGAGAAGATCCAGACCCAGATGCAGACCGGCCAGAACCTCTATGACGGCTGGGTCAACGACTCCGACCTGATCGGCACCCATTGGCGCTATCAGCAGGTGCGCAACCTGACCGACTGGATGGCCAATGAAGGCAAGGATGTCACCAATCCCGGCCTCGACCTTAAGGATTTCATCGGCTCCTCCTTCACCACCGCGCCGGACAAGAAGCTCTACCAGCTTCCCGACCAGCAGTTCGCCAACCTCTACTGGTTCCGTTACGACTGGTTCAACGACGAGAAGAACAAGGCCGATTTCAAGGCCAAGTACGGCTATGACCTCGGCGTTCCGGTCAACTGGTCGGCCTATGAGGACATCGCCGAATTCTTCACCGGCCGCGATGTCGGCGGCAAGAAGGTCTATGGTCACATGGACTACGGCAAGAAGGATCCCTCGCTCGGCTGGCGCTTCACCGACGCCTGGCTGTCGATGGCCGGCAACGGCGACAAGGGCATCCCGAACGGCCTGCCGGTCGACGAATGGGGCATCAAGGTCAACGAGAAATCGCAGCCGGTCGGCTCCTGCACGGCGCGCGGCGGCGACACCAATGGCCCGGCGGCGGTCTATTCGATCCAGAAATACCTCGACTGGCTGAAGGCCTACGCGCCGCAGGAAGCGCAAGGCATGACCTTCTCCGAATCGGGTCCGGTGCCGGCGCAGGGCAACATCGCCCAGCAGATCTTCTGGTACACCGCCTTCACCGCCGACATGGTCAAGCCCGGCCTGCCGGTCATGAACGACGACGGTACGCCGAAGTGGCGCATGGCGCCGTCGCCGCATGGCGTCTACTGGAAGGACGGTATGAAGCTTGGCTACCAGGACGTCGGTTCGTGGACGCTGATGAAGTCGACGCCTGAGGACCGGGCGAAGGCGGCCTGGCTCTACGCTCAGTTCGTGACCTCGAAGACCGTGGACGTGAAGAAGAGCCATGTCGGCCTCACCTTCATCCGCGACTCCACCATCCATGACAAGAGCTTCACCGAACGTGCGCCGAAGCTCGGCGGCTTGATCGAGTTCTACCGCTCGCCGGCCCGCGTACAATGGTCGCCGACCGGCACCAACGTGCCGGACTATCCGAAGCTGGCACAGCTGTGGTGGCAGGCGATCGGTGACGCTTCTTCTGGTGCCAAGTCGGCCCAGGAGGCGATGGACTCGCTCTGCGCCGAGCAGGAAAAGGTCATGGGCCGCATCGAGAAGTCCGGCGTCCAGGGTGACATCGGGCCGAAGCTCGCCGAGGAACATGATCTCGCCTACTGGAACGCCGACGCGGTCAAGGCCGGCAATCTCGCTCCTCAGCTCAAGATCGAGAACGAGAAGGAAAAGCCGCAGACCATCAACTATGACGAACTGGTCAAGAGCTGGCAGAAGTAGGACTGTCTATGCGGGCGTTCGCGCCCGTGTGAAATTGGGGGAGGCGGCGCGTTGCCGTCTCCCTTCTTTGTGTCAAGGCGGAGGACGCTGGAATGAATGGTTTTGTGCTGGCAATCGACCAGGGAACGACGTCGACCCGTGCGATCCTGTTCGATGGCCAGATGAAAGTCGTAGGCAGCGGACAGAAGGAATTCACCCAGCACTATCCTGCCTCCGGCTGGGTCGAGCATGACCCGGAGGAGATCTGGGCGAGTGTCGTGACAACCGTGAAGGCCGCGCTGAAGGCTGCCGGCCGCGAGGCATCCGACGTTGCCGCTATCGGTATCACCAACCAGCGCGAGACCGTCGTCATCTGGGACAAGGCGACGGGCAAGCCGATCCACAATGCCATCGTCTGGCAGGACCGCCGCACCGCGCCGCTGTGCCAGAAGCTGAAAAAGCAAGGATTGGAAAAGAAATTCACGCGCAAGACCGGGCTGCTGCTCGATCCCTATTTCTCGGGCACCAAGATCGCCTGGATGCTCGACAAGGTGAAGGGCGCCAGGAAACGCGCCGAGAAGGGCGAATTGCTGGCCGGCACCATCGACAGTTTTCTGATCTGGCGGCTGACCGGCGGCAAGATCCACGCCACAGACGCCACCAACGCCTCGCGCACGCTAGTCTACAACATCGCGGAAAACGCCTGGGACGATGAGTTGCTGGCCATTCTCAACATCCCGGCAAAAATGCTGCCGGAGGTCAAGGATTGCGCCGATGACTATGGAGCGACCGAGAAAAATCTGTTTGGCGCCGAGATAAAAATCCTCGGTGTTGCCGGCGACCAGCATGCCGCGACCATCGGCCAGGCTTGCTTCGAGCCCGGCATGATGAAATCCACCTATGGCACCGGCTGTTTTGCGCTGCTCAACACCGGCAGCGATCTGGTGCGTTCGAAGAACCGGCTTTTGACCACCATTGCCTATCGATTGAACGGCAAGACCACATACGCGCTGGAGGGTTCGATCTTCATTGCCGGGGCGGCCGTGCAATGGCTGCGCGACGGCATCAAGGTGATCGGCAAGGCCGAGCATAGCGGGCAACTGGCCGCCGAGGCCGACCCGACGCAGAATGTCTACCTGGTGCCGGCCTTTGTCGGACTGGGCGCGCCGCACTGGGACGCCGACGCGCGCGGCGCCATTTTCGGACTGACCCGCAATTCCGGCCCGGCGGAATTTGCGCGGGCCGCACTCGAATCCGTCGCCTACCAGACCCGCGACCTGCTCGACGCCATGCGCAAGGACTGGAAGGGGACTTCCGCCAAAACGGTTCTCAGGGTCGACGGCGGCATGGTTGCATCCGACTGGACCATGCAGCGCCTGGCCGACATACTCGACGCGCCGGTCGACCGCCCGACCATCCTCGAGACGACCGCGCTGGGTGCGGCCTGGCTCGCCGGCTCGAAAGCAGGGGTCTGGCCGAAGGCGAAGGAGTTCACGAAAAGCTGGGCACTGGAGCGGCGTTTCAAGCCGGAGATGGAGAACTCCATGCGGTCCGCGAAGCTGGCGGGCTGGCGCGATGCTGTGCGCAGGACGCTGAGCGTGCCATAACGCTCACCACGGAACGAGCTGAAGGTGGGGGGCATGCAGCCAGACTGGTATCCTGCTTGGCGGGACGAGGCTTTTGAACAGCTACGCGACAAGAATGCCCGTTTGGAGAAGGAGTTCCGCCTCGGTCACTGGCCGCGCTATGACTACGACCTGACGACCGGCAGGCTTCTGTTCTCGGACCAGGGTGTCGTAAAAGTCGTCACCGAGATTCAGATTGCAGGCTCGACAAGCGCCAAAGCTGGTAACTGGCTTTGGGCCTGGTCGAATTCTAACCTGCCCGACGACCTTCTCGGCGATGCCAAGCGGGTTCGTTCCTTCGGTGAGAAGAACGATATCGCCGAACTTGAGCAGGCCTATGTGACCGACACGAAAGATGATCTGGAAGCGCTCGGCTGGGAACTGACAGCAGCGATGGTGCGTGTCTGCGAAGCACTCGGTGCTTACCGCTCTCCGCGCGGGGAAGGGGGCGGTCTTTATCTGATCCTCAAAAGCGCAGGCTGGGCCAGCTGACAGGAACTTCATTCCGCCGATCGGGATGGTGTAATTCCAACCGAAAAGGCCCGCGCCATTTCCGACGCGGGCCTTCCATTCAGAGTTTCCAGCTACTGATATACGCGCTTGGATCAGTAAGGCGAACGGCATTCCCTCCGCGGGCCGTAATTTGGCTGGAAGGTGTTGTCCGAGGAACGGTAGCTCCGGTAGTGGTCGTAACACCACTGCACATGGGAATTGCCTTCGTAGACGCGGTGGTTCTCGCTGTTGACGATCGCACCCGTGATCAGCGCGCCAGTCGCGAAAGCTGCGAGCGGGAACCAATAGTCGCCGTGGCGGCGATAGCCGCGATGGTATTCGCGATAACCGCGATGGCCATTCCAATATCCGCCGCCATCGTTGTTTCGAGCAAAGTTGCGATGGCCGTTGAAATGACGATTGCCGGAATTGCGGTTAAAGTGACGGTTGTTCATCCACGGCTTGTAATCGACCGTCTGCACATCGCTCGAAGCCGATGCCGCCTGCGGCACAAACATCTGCGCTGCATTGGCAGGCACAGCTGCGGCGGCAAACGAAGCCGAAAGTGTGGTCGCCAGTATACCCGTTACGATCTTATTCATGGTCTTCTCCTTCGAAAGGGTGATTGACGTCCCTTGTGGTGAGACAACGGGTGATGTGGGCGAAGGTTCCTCGTCAAATCCCAAGTTGCTGATTTGTAATGTTTCTCCGGGCTGTACCCGGTGACGACGGGAGGTTGCGCCTCTGCTTCGCCAGGAGCGTGCCACTCGTAACCGAAGCGGGCAGGAAGGCACGGCGGCGATGCTTGAGAAGTCTGGCCCGTGGACCTCTTTTTCCGGTTGACCGGTCGAGGCACTCTCCCTATGTTCCGCGCAATTTCGAGGGCGGCCTTCAAGCCCGCGGGAGCGCGTAGCTCAGCCGGTAGAGCAACTGACTTTTAATCAGTAGGTCATGGGTTCGAATCCCATCGCGCTCACCAAAAATAGCCAAGAATATCAAATGATTTAGCGGAAAGCCGGCCGGCGGCGGGCGGATCATTTGGCCTTGGGGGAAAGCGTGGGGGAAAGCCGGCCCCTTTTCCCCCGATTCCTTCTCCCCGGCTTTTTCCCCAAGCCTTTCCCCCGTCGCCGGATCGTGAGAGTTTCTCCTATGCCCGATCCATTCGCCGCCCTCATTGCCGGCCTCGAACGCGCCGGCCTGAGTCGCCCCGAGATCGCCCGGCAGGCGAATGTTTCCCCGACGACGATCTGGAGAATGGCGAACGGCGTGAACAACGATCATATGGCCGGGCCGGCTTCGCGCATCGCGCGGCTGCATGAGCGAGTCGTCGGTTGCGATGCAACGAAGAAGGGCGTGGAGAGTTGAATACTACCGCATGCCTCTTGAGAGGAGCGCGATTATGGCCGGTAGATACGACCACTACATTCAACTTGAAAACATCAAAAATTTCTCATCAAAACTGGAAACAGAAGCCGATCCGGCAAAGCGGAATATGCTTGTAAAGCTTTTAGCCGAGGAAACCGCTAAATTGCAGGGCAGGCGAAAAATCCGCGACAACAAGCCTGCATGAGCACATTGTGCCGAGGGAGACAGTGCCCGGAAGGCTCCACGGGGAAAGGGCGATAGAGCAGATGGTACGGATTCGTACGGACTGACCCTCACACAATTTTTTGTTGCGGGATTTTCTGGGTCATTTTATTTTATCAGACGTCATCCCGTCTTGAGGGCACAGGGATGATGAAAGAGGACAGCGCTTTCGCCTGAGTGGAGGTGTCAAATGCCGTTCCAAAACACAGCCGATCCCGACCAGCTATCCATCCTAACCAGAGCGCTTGACGAGCATTGCCAGACCACGGGCATCCCGCTCGACAGTCCAGAGCGCGAGAACCTAGCATCTCGCGTCATGGCGCTATTCAGTACCGGCAAGACGACTTTGGACGAGTTGAAATCTGCGTTGTCGAGCACCGACCGATAGTCGCCTTACAGCGCGCGATTGGCGCTGACCGCTGTAGCGGGTCGGCGATACGGCCCATGCGCGCTGGCGGGGCTGGCAGGCGGCAATCCCTGGCGTTTTCGCCCGGACGGCGCTATAGTCGTTGCCACGAAGATTGGCACGGTACGGCATGGCTCGGATGATATAGTGGGCCTGTCGCACTAGGTCGTGGCGAGATGAGAAGCGACACGGATCCTATCCTGCGTTTCCACGGCGCAGCCCGTGGCGTCACCGGTTCATGCTATGAGATCGAAACGGCGCACTGGCGGATCCTCGTCGACTGTGGCCTGTTCCAGGGGTCGAAGTCCGAGCGGGAATTGAACTACGGGGCATTCCCGTTTCCACCTGAAGCGATTGACGCGGTCATTCTGACGCACGCGCATATCGATCACAGCGGCCTGTTGCCGAAACTGGTCAAGCAGGGCTTTTCTGGTCCCATCCTCACGACCCTCGCCACCATCGACCTCTGCTCGGTCATGCTGCCGGATTCGGCGCATATCCAGGAAACGGAGGTCGAGCACCTGAACCGTCGCAACGCGCAGCGTGGGCGCCCGCTCGTTGAACCGATCTACAGCCAGCAAGATGCCGCCGCCTGCATGACCATGTTTCGGGCTTTGGAATATGGCGAATGGACTACGGTCGCCGAAGGCCTTCGCGCTCGGTTCTGGAACGCTGGCCATATGCTTGGTTCGGCATCCGTCGAGCTTGAGATCGATCGACACGAGGCGCCGCTGCGCATCATATTTTCGGGCGACATCGGGCCAGGCCACAAGCTGCTTCAAACCGATCCCGAGGGGCCCGCCGGCGTCGACTATCTGATCTGCGAGTCGACCTATGGCGACCGCGACCGGCCGGACGTTTCGCCCGAACAGCGGCGCTCCTTGCTCGGCGACATCGTGCGTGGCGCCGCCGAGGCCGTCGGCCCGCTCATCATTCCGTCCTTCGCTGTCGAAAGGACGCAAGAATTGCTGGTCGATCTGTATTTGCTCATGCAAGCGGGGAAGGTGCCGACAGCTCCGGTCTTCGTTGACTCGCCGCTGGCAACACGTGCCAGTGCGATTTTTGAGCGCCATGCCGATGAGATCGAACAGGGTGACGTGCTACGCCAGGCGCTCAAGTCCAAGGAGCTACGTTTTACCGAGACGGTGGAACAGAGCAAGGCGATCAACCGCCTGACCGGCTTCTTCGTGGTGATCGCTGCCAGCGGCATGTGCGACGCGGGGCGCATCCGCCATCATCTGAAGGCCAATCTCTGGCGCCGGAACGCCACGGTGATGATCGCCGGGTACCAAGCCCAGGGTTCGCTTGGCAGGATCCTGCTCGACGGGGCTCGGCGCGTGCGCATCCAGGGCGAAGAGGTGGAGGTCAAGGCGCATATAAGTCTATTCGACCTGTATTCCGGCCATGCCGACGCCGGCGAGCTGGTCGCCTGGGTCCAGGCTCGACTTCCGGTCAAGCAGGTGGCTTTCCTGACCCACGGCGAGGAAACGGGGCTCAGCGCTCTCAGCAAGCGGCTGCGAGGGTTGATCCCGGAAGGCAGGATCGTCATGCCGAGCCTGGATGACGCCTTCCGATTGACACCCGGCGGCAGTGTGCCGGTGGCACTCAACGAACCGCGCCGTCTGAGACCGGAAAAGGTCGCTCGCCTCGATTGGCACAACGACCTTTCCAAGCTTCTCCTGGATATAAATGAGGCGGTGAGCGCCGCGGCAGATGAGCGGGGTCGCGCAGCGGTTATCAGGCGCGTGCGCAGGGCGCTCGAAGAAAAGGGGGCATAAAGGTCGAAGACAGGCGAATTGATTCAGGGCAATGCGGCCCGCGAAAACCGATGCAAGAAGAGGTTAGACGGACAGCATATCGATGGCGGTCTGGTCCGCGAGTTGATCGGAGTTGCGATGTTGGCCCCGAGCGCTGCTGCGGCCTTGGGCGTTCATCTCGGCGAGTAATTTGTCTTCAGCCAAGAATCGGATCGCCGGAGAGGAAGAATGACCATGGCAGGCATATCGAGACGTGTTTTTCTGTCAATTGCATCCATGGTTGCAGCTTTCTCCAACCGGACTGCACTAGCCGACACGTCTTCCAGCTTGCCGGACGCTGCCAAGAATGGAGGGATGTCATTGCTCGAGGCGCTTTCGCTCAGGCAATCGACACGGCTCTTCGCCGACAAACCCATTGATGACGAGACCCTTTCGACATTGCTTTGGTGCGCCTTCGGCATCAACAGGCCGAACAGCGGCGGCCATACGGCGCCTTCATGGCATGGCGCCATGGAGACCGACATCTATGTCGCCGACGAACGGGGCGTGCGCAAATTCGACCCGGCCGGACAGGCTGCCGTGACCATTCTTTCGCGCGACATTCGGCGCTTGGCAAGCAAGGAGACTTTTGTTGAAACCGCGCCTGCAGTCCTGATCTACTGCGCCGATAGGGGGCGCTTGCATGTTGCGAACGAAGATCAGGCAAGTGCGTTTGCCCATGTCGACGCGGGCATCGTGGCGCAAAACGTCTATCTCTACTGCGCATCGGCCGGTCTGGGTACGTGCCTGGTGGGCGGGGTGGACAAGCCGACGCTTGGCAAGGTGCTTGGCCTGTCGCAGACGCAGTTCGTGACCTTCGTGCAACCTGTAGGATATCCGAGCTCAGGCTGATGGAGCTCTACACTCCATCAGCCATCGATTGTGCTCACGACATCTTGCCCGATTTTGACGAACCCGGTTCTGAGCCGCATCCGGCCGAGCACGCGAGCTGTGTCCTTCATGGATTCCTTGGTGACCGATATGGCTGCCCGTGGGGCCGAAATAGGTGACATGAGCGCCCTGGTCATGAGCCGCTACCTCGAACCCCGTCCGCGTGCGCGTGGAATCCTTCTCGAAGATCAGCGCGATGTTGTTCCTGACAAGACGAGGGATCTCGTGTCCGGCGGGCTTGGCCGCCTTGAGATCGGCCGCCAGCTTGAGAAGAAGCGAAAGCCAAGCTCGCGATCAGTCCCTCGCGCCGGCAAACCAGGAAGTGTCGTCAAACAATTGCATTGATATGGTGCGGCAAAGCGATCCGGGGTCGAAATAGTTTCGCTATCCGGACTAGGCACCCAACCAAACGCAGCTTGGCATATCGTCCTTTGAAGAAGGTCTCAGCGCGCCGGATAGACGCGCCGAGACAAGCGGGTCACTACGCAGCCTTGACCGTGATCTTCTTCTCGGCCTTCTGGGCTTCGGCGGTCTTGGGCAGTTTCACCGTCAACACGCCCTTGGCGAAGCTTGCATCGATCTTGTCGGCGTCGACGCCTTCAGGCAGTTGGAACGAACGCTGGAAGGAGCCGTAGCGGCGCTCGGACAGATAGTAGTCCTTGTCCTTCTCTTCCTTTTCGTCCCTCTTCTCGCCCTTGATCGTCAGCGTGTGGTTGGAGAGCTTGATCTCGACATTTTTCTCGTCGATGCCGGGCAGCTCGGCCGTGATCTCGTACTCCTTGTCCTTCTCGACCAGATCCATGGCGGGCGCGACTGGCCAACCCGCATTCCGCAGGGACGGCAGTTCACGGCCGAATAGGGACCGTGTCGAAGGCATGCGGAAGTCGAATGGGTGAAAGTCGTCGAATAGCCGGTCGATTTCGCGACGCAGGCTTTCGAACGGTGCTGTCCAGTTGTCGGACCGGGCAGGGGCAGTGCTCTTCTCAGTCTTGACTGGGAGTTTGGTGGCAGCTTCAGCCATGGTTTTTCTCCTTTGGTGAGTTGATCGGCAGGTATCGCCGCCTCCACTCTTCCACCTTTAGGTCTCCCAAGAGGTGCTAGAGCTGGAGGTCAGCGGACCTGCTTGCCAAGTGTCGTCGTCGAACTGGCCCATTGCTTCGCGAATCCGCGGTTTTGCTGCGGTCCATCGCGCCCGCGTCGCCAAATCTGGCTCGGCCTGGCAAGAACAGCATCAAAGCCGTTGCAAGGGGAGGCCTCATTGATCGACATCAATGGCGACTGAAAATGTTTCCCGCTGGAATCGTGGTGGAGATGAGCGATCACTGAGCTACAGCGCAATCAAATCATTACCGAGCCGGACGTCTTCCGTTAGCAAAGTGCACGGCGCGGTGATGACTAAAAGTGCTCGCGCTCAAATTCGAGGCAGGAGTAGCCGAGTGTGGACAGTCCATCGGCAAGATAGTCCGCGAGCAGCGGTGTCCCACAGAGATAGTCGGCCGTGTGCTCATTGTGCGCGTCCGTCGCCTGCTGGCGGACACTTTGCCATTCGTCGGCGGATTGATCATCGCGACCCAGCCACATCAGGGCGACCAGGTCGATCTGAGCGTCGAGCGAAAGGTCGGAAATCAGGGACTGCAGTTCTTCGAGGACGGGGTCGTCGGCATGATCCTCCAGGATCGCCGCGGATCGGTCGTCGGATGGATTGGAGGCGGGGTTGGATTCGGTGACCGGATCCTTGGCATCGAATTCACGCGCCTTCATGATGATGAAGCATACGGTTTCGAGGGGAACTTCGAGTTCCGTTTCACCATTGCCAATACTGCTCGCCGCTTTTTCCATCATACTGTTTCCTTCAGTTGCTGTTCACTTTCGCGTCCCCGCACGACGCGTCTGCCGATCATCGGACCATGTGTTTCGGTGACGACCGTACAGCGCCCTTCCGGTTGGCCGTCGACCTGGAAATAGATCACGACCCAGTCGCGCGTCTTCGCCAGTTCGTGCGCCAGCCTGGTGTTCGAGAAAAACGCGGTGAAATGCCAGTCGTCATGTCGCGCATGCAACACCGGCAGCCAGGCCTCGCCTTTCGGATTGAAGCGCTTTGGCGCAATCTTGCGAAGCGCCCCGGCCGCCGCCTTTTCGCGATACATGCGATCAACATCGAGCAGCATCGACACTGGCGGCAAGGGTTGAGATTGATGGGTCGTTCTCAGCCGAGCCCTGCCGAGCCGCTCGGCGAGGGCTGCCCCCAGCATCTCCTTGCGCCTGTGACCGATGCCCTTGACGTGAAGCGCGCCGCTATGGAGCGCATTCTCGAGGTCTTCGAGGGTCTCGAGTTGTCCGTCCTCGGCGAGGCGGTGCGCGTATCGTGGTCCGATTCCGGGGATTGACCGAAACAACGCCTCCGGCTCCATTTCGCCGCGCAGCCGTTCCAACTGGGACCAGCGTCCCGTTGCAACCATCTCGGCAATCGCGCCAGCCAGGCCTGTTCCGATTGCCGGGAGGGCGACGAGGCCATCGCGTCCTTCCCTTGCCAGGATCTCGCCCACCGGCCGTTCCAGCCTGGAAACGACATCTGCGGCCCTTCTGTAGGCCCGTGCACGGAAACCGTCGGCGCCTTGGCTGTCGAGGAGATCGGCAAAATCGCGGAATTTTGCTGCCACCCCGATGTTCTCGAGGAGCGGCTTGGTCGCCAATGGCGTCATTGGCTTGACGCCAAGGCTGGGCCTGGCGGTCTGAAGCGGCTCGGGCATGACCTTCCTCGGTGCTGGAGTTCAAAAGGTTGATTAGCCCTCCTAGGCCATTCGACGCCTCGTATTCTTGACCCGCATCAATCCGTCGGACTTCGAAACCGGATAGAAAATATGCGTGCTTCTTCGCGCTCGAAGGTTCGGAACAGCTCGGCGTGGCAATAGTGAGCTCGGTTCGCGTGACGAGAAAAGTGAGGGGAAATCATTCGATGGAACCGTCGGAGGCATCGGCTGCCGCGTTTAGCAAACGCTACAACTTCTTCGGAAGCTTGGGCCCAGGCCTGATCACGGGGGCGGCTGATGATGATCCAAGCGGTATTGCCACCTATAGTCAGGTGGGCGCCCAATTCGGCTACTCTCTCGCATGGACCATGCTCTTCAGCTATCCGCTGATGGCTGTAACTCAAGGGATCAGTGCCGGGATCGGCGCGGTAACCGGCCAAGGTATCGCGCGCAATCTGCGTCGACACTACTCGCCCTGGCTGCTGCGTTTCGCCGTTCTTCTGCTGCTTGTCGCCAACGTCATCAACATCGGCGCCGACCTCGGCGCCATGGGAGCGGCGCTTGAATTGCTCATAGGTGGCCCGCAATATTTGTATGCGGTGTTGTTCGCGCTGACGTGCATCTTCCTGGAAATCTTCGTGAGCTACCGCCGCTACGTCACGGTGCTTAAATGGCTGACCCTGTCCCTGCTTGCCTATGTCGCGGTGGTGCTGTCGGTTCATGTGCCGTGGGGCACGGCGCTCTATGGCACGCTGGTTCCGCAGATCGCCTTCGACGGCGATCACGCCATGGCGCTGGTTGCCGTTCTTGGCACGACAATCAGTCCTTACCTCTTCTTTTGGCAAGCCGGGGAGGAGGTCGAGGAGCAGCACCGGCAACATCGTCAACGGCTGGGCGCCAACTCGCACGCTGCCGGGCCGGAGCTGTCGCGCATCCGGGGCGACACACTGTTCGGAATGGGCTTCTCCAACCTGGTGGCCATTGTCATCATCATCGCCACCGCGGCAACGCTCCATGCCAACGGGATCACGCAGATCCAAACCTCATCGCAGGCGGCCGAAGCACTCAGGCCTGTCGCCGGGGAGTTTGCGTTCGCCATTTTCGCTGCCGGCATTATCGGCACGGGCATGCTTGCCATCCCCGTGCTTGCCGGCTCGGCCGCCTATGCAGTCGCGGAGATGTTTCGTTGGTCGGAAGGCCTCGATCGGCGCCCGCAAGATGCCAAGGCCTTCTACGGCACGATTGCGGTGGCGACGCTGGGTGGGGTAACTCTGACTTTTGTCGGCATGGATCCCATAAGAGCGCTCTATTGGAGTGCTGTGGTGAACGGAGTTCTGGCCGCTCCACTGATGGCGATCATGATGATGATCGCCATGAACCCTCGGATCATGGGCCATCTCACCTTGCCGCGCTGGATGGCTCTCGGCGGCGCGCTCGCCACGGCGGTGATGGCCCTGGCTTCAATTGGCTTTTTCGTGCTGTGACAGACGGAAGGGTCCTGCCGTCGACGGCTTGGATGATGCGGGCGCAACGGCCGGTGAGATCGTGATTGTGGGTGATGATAAAAGATCTTCCCACGCTCTGTGTTGAAGCGCCGCATCAAGTCGAAGACAGCATCGGCCGAGGCCGTGTCGAGATTGCAGGTCGGTTCATCGGCGAGCACCAGCAACGGTTTCATCGCCAAGGCGCGGGCAATGGCCACGCGTTGCTGCTGCAAGCGCCTGTGACCTCGTGCCAGATCAATTCTGGCTCTCGGCTTGCCGGCTTCCGATCGCGCGGCCAAGCTCAGTTGGCAGTACTGCCTTAAGCTGGCGGGTCGACCACGATGCCGGACAGAGGCTCGACCCAGTACAGATGATCGGTCACGGATTTCACGCCGGCAACATTTTCTGCCGCGACAAGCGCGGCCTGACGCTCGCGCTCGTCAAGGATCGCGCCGTTCAGCTCGGCAATCCCTTTGTCGACCCTGACATGGATCATGTCTGTTCCAGCCCATGGCTGCGCCGCAAGCTCCGCAACGATCTTCTGACGAATCTGTTCGTCGGTTGCCACCGTCGAGTCGCCCTTTGGAAGAGAGCGAAGCAATGCGCGCAGAAGATCGGAACGTGTGACGATGCCGATAACTTTTCCGCCCTCGACCACCGGAATGCGTTTGACCTGGTGGCGCGTCATGAGTTCGACGACGTCCTCCAATGCGCTTTCAGGGGATGTCGTGACGACTTGTTCGGACATTACCTCGTCGACCCGACGGCCGTTGGCATGGACATACTCCTCGGCGACACGTCCTGGGCTGACGAGAAACTCCAGCCAGCGTGAGCGCTTGCGTTTCGTGCCCAGCTCGCTGCGGCGCAGAAAATCGCCTTCACTGACAATCCCGACCAGCACGCCATCGCTGCGGATGACGGGAAGGCCGCTGATCTTGCGCGAGAGCATCAATCCGGCCGCGTCGGCGATCGATGCGGACGGTTCGACGCCAATGACGGGGGAAGTCATTATCGATGAGGCTTGCACGTTCGTCTCCTTCGAAATCTAGACTTGTTCGGCTTGCCGCCGAGGGATCGCGACAGCATGGAATAGCTGACCTCATCCTATTCCCTGGGCAGGCGGGCGCTTTGACCGGCGTCAAGGCAGGATCCCGACCGAGGTTGCAGTTTTCAAATCCAATCCTGCAAAATCTGGTTCGAGCGTCGAACGATGGGCAATGAGCATAAATTCAACATCGGCTACGTCGTGGCCGCCCTCCTGCTGCTCGAGAAGGAAACGCTGACGCCTGACGACTTCGCGCCGTTGCGGCGAACCGCCGAGTTGGTGCGGCGGCGTGAAGGCGACGCAGGCCGAGATGCTGGCCCATTTGAACAAACGAGGAGAGTGTCATGAAACACAAGCTTCAGCAGAAGATGATCGACATCCTGGCGCGTTGCATGGACATGACGATAGCAACGACCCGCTCCGATGGCTCGCCACAGGCGACGGTCGTCTCGTTCGCCCATGATGGTCTGCTGCTTTATTTCGGCTGCGGAGCCAGCTCGCAAAAGGCCATGAATATCTCTCGCGATCCGCGCGTTTCGGTGGCCCTGACCGCACCCTATGAGAACTGGCTGGAGATCAAGGGGTTGTCGATGGCGGCGACCGCGACGGAGGTCGCCTTGCCTTCCGAACTCACGGAAATCGGACGCATGATGGTGCAGCGCTTCCCGCAGATTTCGGCTGTCCAGCCCAGTGAGTCCGTACCTGTGAAGCTGTTCAGAGTACGGCCCACGATCGTCTCTGTGCTCGACTATTCCCTGGGTTTTGGTCACACCGACCTCGTCAAAGTCGAGGCCGATGACATCGCCGAGACCCTGGACAGCATGCGACACCATTGGCTCGTGGGCACTCCCGCCAGCTCTTGACGATCGCGTCGATCGACCAAGCAGCTGACTATCCGACGCGGCATTGAGCCGGATCAATGAGCAAGGGCGCAAAAGATGCTTTTTGTTGACGCTGCGGGCGAGAAGTCCGCTCAACAAACAGGAGACAGACCATGACGGATTTAACGTTGCGTCAGAACATTCTCGATGAATTGGAATTCGAGCCGAGCATCGACGCTGCACACATCGGCGTCGCCGTGGAAGATGGCATCGTCACCCTTACCGGACATGTTTCTTCCTACTGGGAAAAGACCACCGCCGAAAATGTGGTCAAGCGGGTCAAGGGCGTGAAGGGTCTCGCCGAGGAAATCGAAGTCCGGCTGATTGGCCAGAAGGGGACCGCGGACGACGAGATCGCCAAACGTGCGGTCAATGCGGTCACCTGGAACGTCTCCATCCCGAGGGACAAGGTGCAGGTCAAGGTCCAGGACGGCTGGATCACGCTGACCGGGAAAGTTGAATGGCAGTACCAGAAGAACGCGGCGGCCGAGGCGGTGCGCGGGCTGGCCGGCGTTGTCGGTATTGCCAATCAGATCGAAGTCACCCCTCGTGCCTCGGTGCCCGACGTCAAGAAGCGCATCGAGGACGCGCTGAAACGTGATGCGGAAATCGAAGCCCAGGCGATCCGCGTCATCGTTCTGGATGGCAAGGTTACCCTTGAAGGCAAGGTCAAGGCTTGGTCCGAGCGCCAGGCAGCCGAGCGTGCCGCCTGGTCGTCGCCGGGCGTCCGGGCGGTGGACGATCGGATTTCCATAATCTGATGAGGCCGACAAGGCCGGCGCGGCGGCTTCCATGAGTTGCCGCCACGCCGATGCAGCGCGCGGTGCGTATTCGGTTAAGAGAAGCACGCTCGGAGGAAGAGGGCGCGCTCTTCCAGTTCACGAGGCGACGAAGATCGTTGCCAAGGATGGCGAGGCAGTGCGTTGGACCTCGATCAAGACCGTGTCAAAGGAGAAACAAAATGATTCTGGCTAATGGCACTATCATCGCGGTCACCGACGGCGAGAACCTGCGTCTCTTCCGCAACAAGAGCCCCGAACCCCGGATCGACCTGGTGGAATTGCCCGAACCGATGCTGCATTCGGCTAACACGGGCTCGGGCGGACGGCATCGCAGTTCCGCGGCCAATCCCGATGATTCCCGCCTGCGGGAAGACGACTTTGCCGCCACCGTGGCAGCCTATCTCAATCGCGAAGCGCTGGCGGAAGCGTTCCAGCATGTGGTGGTGATCGCCGATCCGCGCACGCTGGGCGAACTGCGCAAGCACTTTCAGCCTTCGCTGAAAGCAAAGCTGGTGGGCGAGCTGGCCAAGGATCTCGCGAAACATCCCGCCGGGGCGATCGAGAACACGTTGGCGGCGGCTTGAGCCCCGCCCAGATCATCGACCAAACCCTGCCGATCTCGACTATCGTCGAGAACCTTTTAGCATGGCGACTTTGGGCGGATTGGATGCTCAGTTCAATTTGAACGCATCCCGGTTTAGAGGAGTGAGAAGCTCGAGCCAAGGAAGACGAGAAACTGACCGGTGATCAGGGGAATTTTCAACATGGGCCCATTCTCGCCGCTGTCCTGGATCGGCGATCCCGCGACGTAAGGGTGCACCTTCAGGATGTTTTTCCAGATCGTTGGAAAATCCGCTCCCTTGTTCTTTTCAGCGTTGCACGCATTGAGAAGCCCCGCGACGATGTGAGTCATTGAACCCGTATTAATTAAGCGCCTGTTTTGAAATCATATGAATGAACACGACACGGATGGTTTTGATTTCGATCAAACTGCGCGGGCTCAAATGAGCACCCAGCCTTTGCCTTGCTTTCGATAAAGGCGCTTCACGGCAGCCCAAGCGACGCGGTAGGCAGTCTCTTCACGCCTTTCGCCTTGGTCGGCATATTCGTCCCAGGCGCTGTTGAAAGCAGCGCGAAAGATCTCCCTCGCATGCAGGGGCAGGTGCGCCCTGACAGACGGTGGAAGATCCTTCTCGGTCGCATAGGGCATTGCCATTCTCACTGCAGCCAAGCCAACGCCCATGGCTGGGATGTGGCCGATGAACATCGGACGTGGCCGTCGCGGACGATCAGCTTGACATGAAGCGGCAGAGCCGGCTGTCGTCGAGCAGCGGGCGGGTAACGCCGCCGAATACCCATTCCCTGATCCGACTGTGCCCGTAGGCGCCTGACACGACCAGGTCTGCGTTGGCGGAGCTCAGGAAGTCGACCAGCTCGTCGCTCTCGTCATCGGCCTTCAGCACTTCGGTGCGCGCCGTGATGCCATGCGTTGCCATGAAGGTCGCGACATCGTTGATGCCGGCCCCGGTCCTGTCGCTGGGCTCTGAGTCGACCGTGACCACGATCGCCTCGTTTGCCATCGCCATCAGCGGCACGGTGTCGGTCACCGCGCTGCATTCAGCGCGTCAGTTCGAGAACAAGCGGTCGACGGAGCCATTCCTGAGCAGGGAGCGGGTCATGCCGCCAAAGGCCCATTCGCGCAGCCGGCTATGACCGTAGCCACCGGCGACGACAAGATCGGCACCCATGCCATGGGCGAGTTCGATGATGGTTTCGCAAGCATCCTTATGATCCGAGTCCAGGACTTCCGATCTCGCCTTGATGCCGTGCCTCATCATGAACCGGACGACGTCGCTGACACTTTCGCGCGCATCTCTCTGGTTCTGTTCTTCGATCGTCGCCACGAGCACATCTTGTGCGCCGGTCAGGAAGGGCAATGCATCGGTGACTGCTCGCCGAGCCTCGCGGGTATCCTTCCACGCGACCAGAACGTTCTTGGGGTCGGGTGGGACAAGCCGGTCGGCCGCAATCAGCACAGGCCGTCCGGCCGACAGCACAAATGTTCCGATGTCGACCACCCGGTGGTGATCAGCGCCGGAGACCGGCGTTCCCGTCACGACGAGATCGGCGGCGCGGGCATGCATCGCGAGCAGACGTGTCGGGTCCCCGATCTCTTCACGCCATGTGGCGTCGTCTCCGACGAGGCTCAGGAATTCCTCCTTCAGAATCTTCAGGCGATCCTCGATCTCGATCCGGCGCTCACGCATGATTTCCGCCGCCGCCATGCCGCCATCGTCACCCGGAACAAACACGTATGAATCGGCTGCGGCGAAACCGATCAGCGTAGCTTCGAAGCGCCGCGCCAACTCCAGCGCATAGGTCGCTCGCGGCGCAGCCGGAGAATCGACGTCGAGTTGAACCATGATGGTGTTGAAGATCATTTCCGTGCCTCCGATGAGATTTGTTGCAAGATCACCGGAGGTCCGATCTCGCGCCTTGATGCGTATCAAAGTCCGCATATCTTGTAAGTCCGTCAGGGCACATCGTCATCGCCGGCTTGCGAGACGCCGGACGCAGTAGCCAAGAGAGAACAAGCCACTTGAATGAGAATGCGGGCAGCGCGGCATTGCTGCGCCGAAATCATCATCGAGTTTGTCTTGGCAACGACGTTTCGCGCGGTATTACATAGTCATCTCTGGTTCGAGAGCGCGTTCTTTCGCCGGTTCCGGAATTTCGGTCATGGTCGCTTCCGTCAAGAGCAGAACGCTCGCGACCGAGACGGCGTTTTCCAGAGCGATGCGCACCACTTTGGTCGGGTCGATGATCCCGGCCTCGACGAGATCGACGTATTCCTTGCGGCCCGCATCGAAGCCGAAATTGCCGATGCCTTCAATCATCTTGGCAATGACGACCCCGCCGTCGACTGCTGAATTTTCTGCAATCTGCCTGACTGGTGCTTCCAGCGCGCGCTTGAGGATCTGTACGCCGGTCCGCTCGTCGCCCTCGCAATGCTGCTCCTCGTCAGCCACGGTCGCGATGCAGCGCAAGAGGGCAAGCCCGCCGCCTGGCACTATACCTTCGGCGACCGCGGCCTTCGTGGCGCTGATGGCATCGTCGAGCGCTTCCTTCTTCGATTTCATCTCGGCCTCTGTCGGCGCGCCGACCTTGATGACGGCGACGCCGCCCGCAAGCTTGGCCAGCCGCTCCTGCAGCTTTTCGCGATCATAGTCGCTCGTCGTGTTGTCGATCTCGCGCCGAATCTGCTCAACACGGCCCTTGATCGCCTTTGCATCTCCGCTGCCGCCGATGATCGTCGTATTGTCCTTGTCGACGACAATGCGCTTCGCGCGCCCCAACTGCTCCATGGTCACATTTTCCAGTTTGAGCCCGAGGTCTTCGGAGATGACCTGGCCGCCGGTCAGGATGGCAATGTCCTGCAGCATGGCCTTGCGGCGATCGCCGAAGCCAGGTGCCTTTACGGCACAGTTCTTGAAGGTGCCCCGGATCTGGTTGACGATGAGCGTCGCAAGGGCCTCGCCTTCGACTTCCTCGGCGATCACCAGCAAGGGCGAACCGGACTTCGCCACGGCTTCAAGCAGCTTGATAAGATCATTCAGCGAAGCGATCTTCTTTTCGACGATCAGCACGAGCGCATCTTCGAGGACCGCTTCCATCTTCTCCGGATCGGTCACGAAATAGGGCGACAGGAATCCGCGGTCGAACTGCATGCCTTCGACGACGTCGAGGACGGTTTCCGTGGTCTTCGATTCTTCGACCGTGATGACACCTTCGCCGCCGACCTTCTCCATTGCTTCGCCGACCAACTGGCCGATGAGGGGATCGTTGTGCGCGGAGATCGTTGCCACCTGTTCCTTTTCGCGACGGGTCGAGACCGGCCGAGATATCTGCTTGAGTGTGTCGATCGCCCGTTTTGTTGCACGATCGAGACCTTTCTTGATGTCGATCGCGCTGGCGCCGGCAACGACATTGCGCACCCCGTCGGCGAACATCGCGTGGGCCAGGATGGTTGACGTGCTGGTGCCGTCACCGACCATGTCCCCGGTCTTCTCGGCTGCCTGCCTGAGCATCCGCGCGCCAAGATTCTCCTCGGGGTCCTTCAGGTCGAATTCCTTCGCGATGGTCACGCCGTCATTGCAGACGATGGGAGCGCCCCACTTCTTTTCGATCAGAACCGATTTCGAGCGCGGCCCGAGCGTCACGCGTACGGCGTCGGCGAGCTGGGTTGCGCCACGAAGAATCTTTTCGCGCGCTGCTGAACGAAACAATACCTGTTTGTGAGCCATGATCGCCTCCGAGCTATGATGCGTCTTGGCTAACAGGGATGAGGTCAGCCGGCTTTGATACGCATCAATCCAAGCGTCAGCCCAGGTTGACGAGGATCAAAGTAGACCCGTTTCCTGTTGGGTGGCTGTCAACGCAGCTTGGATAACAGCCATGCCACACAGCCCGAATTCGCTATCGAACGGGTCCCAAAACGTCAGTGAAACAAGTTGCCGCGATCAAGGCGTTGAGGGGCTCGGCCAAGCCGATCGCCAGCAGAGCAGCTATGCAAACGAATAGGGAGGAGTGAGTCTGAGCAATCTGTTGCGATAAAACGCATCCGCGGCGGACGTGTACTTTAGTGCTTCCGATTTTCATATCACGCTGGCGCCGTTGTTAAACCTTGCGCCGCGATCGACCGCTCAGCCGTTCCGCGACAGATGCACGTCCAGGACCGCGGCCTTCTTGGCGATCAGGCCTTCCAGATCCGCGTCCGATCGCTTGGTGCCGGTCCGTTCGCGCAGCAGCGAGATCACAGCGCTCATCGAAAGTGGGGCGGTTTGGGAAAGTGGGGCGGTTTGAGTGCCCAGAATGGCATCCACCGCGCTGGCAACATCCGGAGTCTCCGCTGGCGCTCGCATGGTCGGTTCCTTTCTGTTCAGGTCGGCCTCGGTGCCATCAGCCGGTCCCCTGGCGCCGCGATCGAAGACGACCGCCAGGCCGTTCTTCACCGCGAGTGCGGCGACCATATCGTCGAGCTTGCGATCGGAAAGGGCTGGGTCCGCTGGTTTCAGCATCCTGCGGATCACCCTGGCAGCCTGATCCGTCGATACGAAGCCATAACGCCGTTTTCTGGCCTCGACATATTGTTCGATGATCATACTCAGGCGTCGGGCCGCGATATCCCTGGGCTCCTGCACCTAGGCCTCCTTAAGCTGAGTGCAACTCGGCAGCCAAAATGAAATAGGGCGGCTCGATCGAACGTCAAAGGCTCCCGACCATTTGACGCATCTGCGAATGAGGCCGGAACGATCCTGCGGCTGAGGCATTTCCACTGCATGACCAGCTCATTGAGGGAAGGCCGGGCCATGAAGATTGCCCACGTCGCGCCACTATATGAATCCGTACCTCCAAGGCTCTATGGCGGCACCGAGCGCATCATTTCCTACCTGACCGAGGCTCTCGTCGCCCTCGGCCACGATGTGACGTTGTTCGCCAGTGGCGACACGAAGACCTCCGCCAGGCTCGTGCCATGCCGCGAGCGGGCCCTTCGTCTTGATCCGCGTCCATTGAAATCCGAGATCGCGGCGCATCTATCGATGCTCGACGAGGTGAGGAAACGGGCCGACGATTTCGACGTCATTCATTTCCATCTCAGTCATTTCCTGCATTTCCCGTTCTTCCGAGGGATCCCGCAACGTACAGTGACGACGCCGCATGGCAGGCTGGATTACGCCGACCTCGCACAAGCCTACGACCGGTTCCCGCGGTTTCCGATGATTTCCATATCCCGCAGCCAGCGGGCGCGGTTCGCGTCCGCGAATTGGCTGGCGACGATTCATCACGGATTGCCGGTCGATCTCTACGAACCCGATTTCGAGGCAGGCTCGGATGGCGGCTATCTTGCGTTTCTCGGCAGGATGTCGCGCGACAAGCGACCGGACCGAGCGATCGAAATCGCCCGCCGCACCGGGCTGAAACTCAAACTTGCGGCCAAGGTCGGTGATGGCGATCGCGCTTATTTCGAGGAAGTCGTCCAGCCGATGATCGATGGCGACAGGGTCGAATATGTCGGCGAGATCGGCGAGGATCAGAAGAGCAGATTTCTTGGCAACGCAGCCGCCCTCTTGTTTCCCATTGATTGGCCCGAACCCTTCGGCCTTGCCGTGATCGAGGCCATGGCCTGCGGAACCCCGGTCATGGCCTGGAGTTGCGGCGCCATGCCCGAGATCATCGATTATGGAGTTACCGGCTTCGTCGTCGAAACGATCGAAGATGCTGTCGCCACGATGCCGGCTCTCCTGCAACTCGACAGGCGGCGCATAAGGGCGGTGTTCGAAAGGCGGTTTTCAGCCGACAGGATGGCCAGGGACTACGTCGCGGCTTATTCGCGGCTGAACAACGGCCATGAGCAAAGCAGAGCCTCATAGCCCGTTCGAAACCAGTACGGGACGATCTTTTGACCATAACCCATCTCGACGAGCGCAAGCTTGATCCTGCCATAGCACTGGCTTCCCTGGACGAAACCGCGCCCAGGGAGCCGCATCGTCTTTTCGCGCTCAAGCATGGCGACTGCTTTGTCGTCGCCGACGCCTATGGCGACATACGCGGGGTCGGCGACGGATTCTTCCGCGACGACACGCGCGTACTTTCCGAATTTCGCCTCACCGTTGGCGGGCGGTCGACGTCGTTGCTTGGCGCGTCGCTCAGCCAGGACAACGTGCTGTTCACCACCAACCTCACCAATCTGCCGATCGAGAGCGCCGCGGGCCGCCAGATACCGCAAGGCGCTATCCACATCGAGCGCGTCCGGCTGCTGTGGGAGGAAAGGCTGTATGAGCGCATAACGCTGTCCAACTACAGCCGGGAGCATTCGACGATCCTGCTGTCGCTGCGTTTTGCTGCTGATTTTCGCGACATGTTCGAGGTTCGCGGCTCGACCCGCTCGAGGCGTGGAACGGCCCATACGGCCGAGATCGCCAAGAGCGCGGTCGTGCTCCGCTACGAAGGCCTGGACAGCGTGGTGCGGACATCGGCGATTTCGTTTTCGCAGACGCCCGATCAACTGACCTCCGACCAGGCGGATTTTGTCATCGCCGTCACCAAGCGCAGCAGCCAGACGCTTTACGTGGAAGTGGGCAACGAGACGGATGCTAACCCCGAAAGCCAGCGATTTCGCGCTGCTGCCGCCCGTGCTCGTTTCGGCATGCGCGCCAAACGTCGACATGGCGCGACGCTGCACAGTTCGGGCCGCGTTTTCAATGACTGGATGGCGCGGGCTCGCGCCGATGTCGCGCTGCTCACCACGGAACTGGCTACCGGACCTTATCCCTATGCCGGCATTCCCTGGTTCTCCACCGCCTTTGGCCGCGATGGCGTGATTTCAGCCTTGCAGATGCTTTGGCTCAATCCTGGTCTGGCGCGCGGCGTCCTGGCGTTTCTCGCCCAGCACCAGGCGACCGAGACCTCTCCCTTCAGCGATTCCGAACCCGGCAAGATCATGCACGAGACGCGCAAGGGTGAGATGGTGGCGCTGAGCGAACTGCCGTTCGGGCGCTATTATGGCGGTGTCGACACGACGCCGCTCTATATCCATCTTGCCTGCGCCTATGCGGACCGCACGGGGGACATAGCCTTCATAGATACGCTGTGGCCCTCGCTGTGCGCCGCGGCCGAGTGGATCGAAACAGCGAGCCGCTCGACGGGTTTCCTCACCTATCAGCGCGCTGCGGAATCCGGCCTTGCCAACCAGGGATGGAAGGACAGTTTCGATTCCGTCTTTCACGCCGATGGCCGCATTCCGAAGGGACCGATCGCGCTGGTCGAGGTACAGGGCTACGTCTTTGCGGCATTCCAGGGGTTGGCGAAACTGGCACGGTTGCGCGGTGAGACGGAGCGGGCGGAAAACTGGGAAATACGCGCCGACGCCATTCGGCAAAAAGTCGAGCGCCATTTCTGGATCGAGGAGCTTGGCTACTATGCGCTGGCGCTGGATGGCGACGGCCAACCCTGCAAGGTGCGCACATCCAATGCCGGTCACCTGCTCTATGTCGGCCTTCCCGAACCGGACCGCGCGCGCATGGTCGCCGACCAGCTGCTATCGGCCTCGTTCCATTCCGGCTGGGGACTGCGAACGCTGGCGGACGACGCGATCTTCTTCAATCCGATGTCCTATCACAACGGATCCATCTGGCCGCACGACACGGCGATCTGCGCGGCCGGACTGGCGCGATACGGCAGCCGCGACAGCGTGGTGCGGCTGATGAGCGGCACTTTCGAATCCGCCGTTCACTTCAACATGCGGCTGCCGGAACTCTTTTGCGGCTTCACGCGCGCGGCCGGCGAGGCACCGATTGCCTATCCGGTGGCTTGCCTGCCGCAAGCCTGGTCCGCCGGCTCCGCTTTCATGCTCATGCAATCGTGCCTCGGCCTTCAGATCGATGGCTGGACAGGCGAGATCCATGTAACCCGGCCGCGCCTGCCGATCGGCATCGACAACCTCGTCATTCGCCATCTTTCGGTAGGGCAGGCGTCGGTGGATCTGACATTCCAGCGCGTGGGGGACCGTGTCGGAGCCTTCCTTGCCGAACCTCATGAGGGGCTGGTGCCGCTCGTGGTCAGGAGCTGAAAAATCGGAACCATCAGGCGCCGCGGGCGTTTGACCACCAGCTATGGGCGTCGAAGCTCCATCAGATGGAGTTGTTTCGGCATCCCATTGAAAGGTAATCGATTTCAATGCCCGACAACAGTTTGTACCTGGCCGTTCCCGTATTCGCCTTGTGGCTCTTCATTCTTGCAGCTGTCGTCGTCCTGGCTGTTGTATTGGTGACGATGAAAGTGCGGGCGCGCAAGGGTAACAGGATTGCCGCCGCGGACGTTGAACCCGCTCGCAGCTCTTTGCCGGAATTTGAGAAAAATGGGCAGTCGGCGGCCGCGGCACTGGTGCAGTGGTCGCCCGAAACGCTGCGTCATATCCTGGCAACCGAACTTCCCGATGCCCAGGTGATCGTCGTCTCGAATCGCGAGCCATATATCCACAACCGCGAGGGCGACGACATCCAACTGGTCGTACCCGCCAGCGGCCTGGTCTCCGCCCTGGAACCGATCACGCGGGCCTGTGCAGGCACCTGGATCGCCTATGGCGGCGGTTCAGCCGACGCGCTTGTGGTCGACAAGAACGACCGGATCGAGGTGCCGCCCGACAATCCTTCCTACACGCTGCGCCGTGTCTGGCTGAGCGAGGAAGAACAGCAAGGCTATTATCTCGGCTTTGCCAATGAAGGTCTCTGGCCGCTGTGCCATATAGCGTTCACCCGGCCGATATTCCGTGCCTCGGATTGGGAAGCCTATGAGGCGGTCAACCGCAAGTTCGCCGACACCGTCGTCGCGGAGGCCCGTAACGAGCGGCCGATCGTGCTGGTCCAGGACTACCACTTCGCGTTGCTGCCGCGGATGGTCCGGGAACGCCTGCCCGAGGCGATCATCATCACCTTCTGGCATATTCCGTGGCCCAATTCGGAGGTGTTCAGCATCTGCCCGTGGCGCGAGAAGATCCTCGAGGGGCTGCTTGGCAGTTCGATCGTTGGTTTTCACACCCAGTTTCATTGCAACAACTTCATCGACAGCGTCGACCGCTTCCTGGAGAGCAGGATCGAGCGCGAGGACTCGGCCATCTCCTATGGCGGCCAGATCAGCCTGGTTCATGCCTATCCGATTTCAATCGAATGGCCGCCGGCGCAACTGGCCAAACTGCCTGACGTGGCGCAATGCCGCCTGCGTGTCCGTGAGAGATTCGGTCTGACTGAGAATGTCAAACTGTGCGTTGGCGTCGAACGTCTCGACTATACAAAGGGTATCCTCGATCGCTTCAATGCGCTCGATGAACTGCTGACGCTTCATCCGGAATGGATCGGCAAGGTGGCGTTCCTGCAGATCGCGGCGCCCAGCCGCGGCACTCTTCCCGCCTATCAACAATTGTATGAGGAATGCCTGCGCCATGCCGAGGATATCAACCAGCGCCATGGTCGCGAAGGCTACACGCCCGTTCTGATGGTGACGGAGCATCACTCGCAAGACCAAGTCTACGAGATCTACCGTGCGGCCGATGTCTGCACAGTGACCAGCCTGCATGACGGCATGAACCTGGTCGCCAAGGAGTTTGTTGCGGCGCGTGAGGATGAACAAGGTGTGCTGCTGCTCAGCATGTTCGCCGGCGCCTCCAAGGAACTGCTGGAGGCGCTGATCGTCAATCCCTATGACGCGGCGATGATGGGCGACGCCTTGCTGCAGGCCCTGACCATGTCCGAGGACGAGCAACTCCAGCGCATGCGACGCATGCGCGAGATCGTGCGCGACAACAATGTCTATCGGTGGGCGGGCAGCATGCTTCTCGATGCCGCGCGCCTACGCAAGCGTGATGCGGTCGATCGTGCCGTCGGCGTCGCTCCGGCGCCCCCTGGCAATGTGATATCGCTGCTTGATCGCAGACGTGTGGCGGCGCTGTGATGTCGATATCGCCAAACCTGCCAGAACCCGTCGTCCCGCAAGGTCCATGGAGCCTGTTCCTCGATATCGATGGCACGCTTCTCGAACATGCCGCGCATCCCGATGCGGTGGTTGTCAGTGAGGAGTTGCGCGTGCTGTTGACACGGCTAGAAGCGCAATTGGACGGAGCATTGGCGTTCATCACGGGACGGTCGATCGCCGCCGTCGACCATCTCTTCCAACCCCTCAGATTGCGCGCCGCCGGGCTCTATGGCCTCGAGCACAGGCTGGCGCGCGATGGTCCGGTCGAAGCGGCCGGCGAACCGGCCGACATCGCAGCGCTTGCCAACGAAATCGCGACGGAACTGGACAATGCGGACGTCTACATCGAACGCAAGGGACCGATCCTTGCCATTCATACACGCGCGGCGCCGCATTTGCTGCAGCGGGCGACGCAGTTGGTCGAACAGGCCCTGGACAAGTTACCTGCGGGATATCGGGTCCTGGCCGGAAATGCCGGTGTGGAACTGATGCCGCTGGAGGCGGCGAAGGGAGCAGCCATAAGACGCTTCATGCAAATTCCGGCTTTCAGGGGACGCCGACCGGTGTTCCTCGGTGACGATACTTCAGACGAGAACGGGTTCGAGGTCGTCAACGAATTGGACGGCATCTCCGTTCGCATAAAGCCGTATGGATCGACAGCGGCACCTTTTGCGCTGGCCGGCGTAGACGCCGCCTTGGCCTGGCTGGACGTGATGAGCAGACGCGAGACCGTGGCCACGCTAGCCGCAATGGCCAAATGAACCGGATTGCACCCAAGCCGTTCCCGCGCATGGAAGGAGTCTGCAATGACCCAACTGACCAGCCTCATCCGGGAAATCATGCCCGCCTGGCTGCGGCGGCGCTCTGAGCCGCAAAGCGGTGACGCCAAGACGGCAGCTCAGCCGTTGCGTCCCGAAGATGCCGACGCAGTCTGGCGCAAGGCTGTCGAGAACGATTTGTTTGGAGCCAACACAACGGATTATGCCGAGGCCGGGGAGAAGGGCGGCAACCGCCATTGATCGTTGCGCTCAACCGTCCCCGAAAACCAGCGAAACATTGCCTCCGGCATGGCGTTCGAGCCGACCGGCAAGGTCGAGTTCCAGCAATATCATGAACACCTGGGCCGGGTGCAAGCCGGTGTGGCGGATGATTTCGTCGACCGACACCGGCGTCGGGCCGAGCGCCTCGATGACGCGTGCGCGGTCACTTTCGCCGGGCGGCGGGGTGGCCGAAAAGTCGGGCGGGTCTTCAAACGGCGGCACATCAGGCGCCCGCATGCCGGTCAACGGTGCGATCGCCCTGGAAATATCAGATGCCTCGGTGACCAGCGTGGCGCCGTCCTTGAGCAGGCCGTTGCATCCCGCGGCGCGCGGATCAAGCGGGGAGCCCGGCACGGCAAAGACCAGCCTGCCCATTTCGCCGGCAAGCCTGGCGCTGATCAGCGAGCCTGAACGCTGCGCCGCCTCGACCACCACCAGCCCAAGGGCAGCCCCCGCGACGAGCCGGTTGCGGCGTGGAAAATCCTGGGCGCGCGGCTGCCAGCCGAATGGCATTTCAGAGATGATGGCACCCCGCTCGGCAATGTCGTCACATAGGCTTGCGTTTTCAGGCGGGTAGGGCAGGTCGAGGCCCCCTGCGAGCACACCGACAGTGCCGGTCGCCAGACTGCCCTGATGCGCCGCCGTGTCGATGCCGCGCGCCAGGCCGGAGATGATGCCGTAGCCATCGCCGCCAAGATCGGCCGCCAGCTTGCGCGCCATCTTTATGCCGGCCAGCGATGCGTTACGGGCGCCGACGATGGCAACCCCCGGCAACCGGAACACAGCTGCATTGCCCCTGACCGCCAGTAGCGGGGGAGGATTGTCCATGCTTCTCAGCAAGGATGGATAGTCTGGCTCGCCGATACCGACAAAACGCGCGCCAGCCTTGCGAGCTGCCTCGAGCTCGGCTTCGGCTTCGGCGATCGACGGAATGCGGGCGATCCGGCTGGCGCCGCCCGAAATCATCAGTTCCGGCAGGATCTCCAGCGCCACTTCGGCGGAACCGAAGCGGTTGATCAGATCGCGAAAGGAAGCGGGGCCGACATTCTGGGTGCGGATCAGCCGCAGCCAGCTCAGCCGCTGCCGGTCGCTGAGGCGCGGCCCGGCGGCCGGCTCGCTCATCCCTTGGCTCCGATCTTGCCCTCGGTGCCGGCAAGCAGCCGCGAAATGTTCGCCCTGTGCTTGATGAAGACGATGATGCTCATCACCACGAACAGGACGGCTGTTTGCGGTGCGCTCATGAAATACAGGGCGATCGGCACGATGACGGCCGCCGTCAGCGCCGCCAGCGAGGAGAAGCGAAACAGGAAGGCCATCACCAGCCAGACGACGGCGAAGATCAGCGCCACCTGCCAGGCAAGGCCGATCAGCACACCGAGATAAGTCGCGACGCCCTTGCCGCCCTTGAAGCCCAGCCACACCGGGAAGAGGTGGCCGAGAAAGGCGCCGAGGCCGGCCCAGACCGCCGTTTCGGGCGTGAAATGGCCTGCAATCAGCACGGCGGCCGTGCCCTTCAGCGCATCAAGCAGCAGGGTCGCGGCGGCCAGGCCCTTGTTGCCGGTGCGCAGCACGTTGGTGGCGCCGATGTTGCCCGAGCCGATCTTGCGCACGTCACCGAGGCCGGCGGCACGGGTCAGCAGCAAGCCGAATGGGATCGAGCCCAGGAGATAGCCGAACACCAATGCCAGGATCAGGCCGTAAGTCATTGTTTCCCCCGCATTTTCCTGGGCCAACCGGATCAGGTTCGACGCCCGTTCCCAGTCTATGCCGGGTACACTGTGCGGCCCGCGACCAGTGTTTGCAAGACCTTGCCTTGCAGGCGCGCGCCTTCGAAACAGGTGTTTTTCGAGCGCGAGCGAATGCCGCTTTCACTGACGATCCAGGGTTCGTCGAGATCAACAAGGGCAAGATCGGCAACAGCACCAGGCTTCAGCGTGCCGCCGGCCAATCCGAACAGCCTTGCCGGCGCGGTGGACAGGGTTTCGATCAGCCGGAGCAGCGGCACATCGCCATTGTGGTAGAGCCGCAAGGCCGCACCAAGCAACGTCTCCAATCCGATGGCTCCGGCCGCGGCGTCGGCGAAGGGCAGGCGCTTGGTGTCGACATCCTGCGGATCGTGCGAGGAGACGATGATGTCGACCGTGCCATCCCTGACCGCCTCGATCATCGCCAGCCGGTCTTCCTCGGCGCGCAGCGGCGGTGTCAGACGGAAGAAGGTGCGGTATTCACCAACATCGTTTTCGTTGAGCGACAGATTGTGGATCGACACGCCTGAAGTGACGGCAGCGCCGTCGGCTTTGGCGCGCGTCACGGCGCTTGCCGCCATCGCCGTCGAGATCTTTGCCGCATGGTAGGAACCGCGCGTCAGACGGGCCAAAGCCAGATCGCGCTCCAGCGGGATGGATTCGGCTTCACGCGGAATGCCGGAGAGGCCGAGCCAGCTGGCGTACAGGCCCTCGTTCATGACGCCTGACGAGCCGAGGTCGGCATCCTGCGTTTCATGCACGATCGTAGCGCCGAAGTCGCGGGCATAGGTCAGGGCGCGGCGCATCACCAGCGCGCTTGCTATGGTGTGGCGGCCATCGGTGAAAGCGACGGCGCCGGCCTCGCGCAACAGGCCGAACTCGGTCATCTCGCGGCCATCGAGGCCCCTGGTGATCGCCGCCGCCGGGAAGATATTGACGATCGCCGTGTCCTTGGCGGTGCGCAGCACAAACTCGACCAGCGCCACATTGTCGATCACGGGATCGGTATCGGGCATCATGACGATGGAGGTGACGCCGCCGGCCGCGGCGGCAACACTCGCCGAAGCGATGGTTTCGCGATGCTCGCCACCTGGTTCGCCGATGAAGACGCGGCCATCGATCAGGCCGGGGATGATCGCCTTGTTGGCGCAGTCGATGACGGTCGCTCCCTCGGGCACGCCCTGGTTCAACGCCGCCTTGCCGGCGGCAACGATCTTCTTGCCATCGACAATGACGGAGCCGACTTCGTCGATGCCGCGCGAGGGGTCGACGATGCGGGCGCGTTCAAAGACCGTCGTGCTCATGCGTCGCGACCCTCTTGATTGCGACGGGGGTCGAGCAGCGCTTCCATCACCGCCATGCGCACGGCAACGCCCATCTCCACCTGTTCCTGGATGACGCTTTGCGGACCGTCGGCGATTTCGGAGGCAATCTCGACGCCGCGGTTCATCGGGCCGGGATGCATGACCATTGCGTCGTCCTTGGCCACCTTCAGCTTTTCGGCATCGAGGCCGAAATAGCGGAAATATTCGCGCACCGAAGGCACGAAGGCGCCTTCCATCCGCTCGCGCTGCAGGCGCAGCATCATCACCACGTCGGCGTCTTTCAGGCCTTCGGCCATCGACCGGGTGACAATCACCCCCATTCGGTCGATGCCGGAGGGTAGCAGCGTTGAAGGTGCTACGACCCGAACCTGTGCGCCGAGCGCGTTGAGCAGCATGATATTGGAGCGCGCCACGCGCGAATGCAGGATATCGCCGCAGATTGCCACGATCAGCTTCGACAGCGGACCCTTGGCGCGGCGGATGGTCAGCGCGTCGAGCAGCGCTTGTGTCGGATGCTCGTGCGCGCCGTCGCCGGCGTTGACGACGGAGCAGCCGACTTTCTGCGCCAGAAGGGCGGCCGCGCCCGCCGACTGGTGGCGGATGATCAGGATGTCGGGTCGCATGGCGTTCAGCGTCATCGCCGTGTCGATGAGCGTCTCGCCCTTCTTCACCGAGGAACTCGCCACCGACATGTTCATGACGTCGGCGCCGAGCCGCTTGCCGGCCAGCTCGAACGAAGACTGCGTACGGGTCGAGGCTTCGTAGAAGAGATTGATCTGGGTGCGTCCGCGCAGCGTCGAGGTCTTTTTCTCGGACTGCCGCGAGATCGCGACCGCCCGATCCGCCCGGTCGAGCAATAGCTCGATGTCGGCGGGCGAAAGATCGCTGATGCCCAGAAGATGGCGGTGAGGGTAGAGTGGCAGGGACGAAGCGTCGGTCATCTCAAGGCGCTGCTATAGGGTGCGGATTTTGCGCCTGCAAGCGCCAGCTTTGGATTGACGCCGTTCTCCTCATTTTTTTCGTGTAGATAGCCGATTAAATCGGCCGGTATTTTCGTCGCGCGCGCGGCAACGCTTGGCTATATCTAGCCGAGGGCCTCGGATTCGTGGCTTTCGCACGATAAGGACCTTTCTACCGATAAAGGTCTACCGATAAAAGGGATTGGGCGTGACCGACGACGTAACGAACCAGCCGCCGCCGTTGACGGGCGGCAACGCCTGGCGGGGCGATCCGTTGCTGATCCAGCTTGCCGAGCGCTTTTCCGACCCGGTGCGCAAGGACCTGGACGGGCTCGGCCGTTTCGTGCTGACGCAGGAGGCGCAGGAACTGGCCCGTCTCGCCAATGTCGAGACGCCGAAACTGAGGACGCATGATCGCCAGGGACGACGCATCGACCTGGTCGAATTCCACCCCGCTTACCACGCCTTGATGCGCCGTTCGGTGGCGAATGGCCTGCATTCCTCGGTCTGGGAAAATGGCGATGCCGAGATCGGTCGCCGCCATCAGGTGCGCGCCGCGCGCTTCTATTTGACGGCGGAGCTGGAGACCGGGCATCTCTGCCCGATCACAATGACCAGCGCCTCGCTGGCGGCGTTGATGGCCAGCCCGAAACTGTTCCGCGAATGGGCGCCGCGGGTCACGACGCGCAAATACGACCAGAGCCAGAAGCCGCCAGTCGAGAAGACCGGGCTGACGCTCGGCATGGGCATGACGGAGAAGCAGGGCGGCACGGATGTGCGCGCCAATACGACAAGGGCCGAACGCGCCGGCAGCGGCTTCTACCGCCTGACCGGCCACAAATGGTTCATGTCGGCGCCGATGTCGGATGCCTTCCTGGTGCTGGCACAGGCGCCGGAGGGACTGTCCTGCTTCCTCGTGCCGCGTGTTCTCGGCGACGGGTCGGGCAATGGCTTCCGCTTCCAGCGGCTGAAGGACAAGCTCGGCAACCGCTCCAACGCGTCGTCCGAGGTCGAATTCGTCAACGCCATCGGCGAGATGGTCGGCGAACCCGGCGCCGGCGTGAAGACGATCATGGACATGGTGACCCTGACCCGGCTCGACTGTGCCGTGGCGTCCTCGGCGATCATGCGGGCAGGGCTGGCGGAAGCGGTTCATCATGCCCGCCACCGCCAGGTGTTCGGCTCGACCTTGATCGAGCAGCCACTGATGCAGCGCGTGCTGGCCGACATGGCGCTCGATGTCGCCGCGGCCACCGCGCTGTCGTTCAGGCTGGCGCGCTCTTTCGACGAGGCGGCGAGCGATCGCGGCGAGGCGGCGTTTGCCCGCGCCATGACGCCGGTGGTCAAATACTGGGTGTGCAAGATCGCGCCGCCGCTGCTTTACGAGGCTATGGAATGCCTCGGCGGCAATGGCTATGTCGAGGAAGCGCCGCTCGCCCGTTATTATCGCGAGGCCCCGGTCAACGCGATCTGGGAAGGATCGGGCAACGTCATGGCACTCGACGTGCTGCGTGTGCTCGGCCGCGCGCCGGGCCTGTTCGAAGAGGTGCTGGCAGGAATCGACCGTGACCTCGGCGCCGGCGGGCGTGGCACGATCGGCGTGCTGAAGGCGGCGATGCAGGTGGCTTCGACCGATGAGGGCTCCGCCCGTCTGCTGACGGAACAGCTGGCGTTGTCGGCAGCGGCGGCGGAACTGCGACGGCTGGGGGCAGGGCGGATTGCCGATGCCTTCGTCGAAACGCGTCTGGCCGGCCAGTGGCGCAACACCTACGGCATGCTCGATTCGCGCCACGATGCGCGCATGATCATCGACACGCTTTATCCGCCGGTGAACTGAGCCGGGAACCGCCGGGTCGCTGTGCGTCCTGTGGATCGCCGTTAACCTTAACAAATGGTTTCCATTGCGACGGCGGGCGGCAAAGCCCACTGTCATTCCTGCCGAAGCAGGAACCACGATGCGACACGTATTGACCTCCTTTCTGTCTGTGCACTGGGCGATTGTTTTCGCCCTGCTGGCACTGATCTGCATCGATGGAAACCGCGGCGTGGCCGCAGCCCTCGGCGTGCTCGGCGTCACGGTCGAGAGCGCCCGGTTCGTCAATCTGGAGAATGTCATCGTTGTCGCGCCGCTGGCGACAGCATTGCTGGTGGTGTCGGTGCTGTTCTTCTGGGCCTTTGTCGATTCCCTGATCAACGATGCGGCCAGCCCGGGCGCAGACAGCGTCGTTCGCATGGCCTTCATTTCCGCTTCAGGCGTGCTGTCGATGATCCTGATCGGTGGCGCCGCGCAGGGCATCAACGGGCTTTTCATGGTCGTCGCGGTGCAACTGGCCGCGCTGCTGGCCTCCTATGTCGCGATGCTCGCCGAGCGGCGCTCGGCGGCCGCGTCCGATGACGCGGATTTCCATGCCATGGCGCACAGCATGGCGAAGGCAGCGGCCCATAATTCGCTGCTCTCCCTGATATCGGGCCGAACTGGACCGAACGGGAAGGGAGGCCGCTGATGCGTTATATCTTCGGAATGTGGGCGGCCCCGATGGCGATCTTCTGGGGCTGGTTCTATCTGTCGGCCAACGACCTCAATTTCGGCTACGTCATGCTCAGCCGGCAAACGCACGACTTCTTCTTCCAGCTCTACGGTCAGATGCTGGGCATCGACCCCTCGATCATCCCTGGAATGGTAGCGAAGACGTGCATCTTCGACGGGCTTCTGCTGCTGGCCCTGTGGGCGTTCCGCCGCCGTCGCGAAATCGCCGGCTGGATCAGTCGGCGTTGGGCGGTCCAGGTTCCGTTCGTTCGGCTGCATCGAGCGACCGAAGCCGGTCCAAAACTCCCTGCAGAATAAAGGCGGCCGCGGCCGAGTCGATCTTGCCGGCGCGTTTGGCGCGCGAGAAATCCATTTCGATCAACGTCCTTTCGGCCGCGACCGTCGACAGCCGCTCATCCCAGAACACGAAGGGCAGGTCGCTCAGTTGGGCCATGTTGCGTACGAAGGCGCGTGATTTCTGCGCGCGCGGACCTTCCGAGCCATCCATGTTGATCGGCAGCCCGATCGCAACCGCGCCGACATTCTCCTTCTCCAGCAAGGCCAGAAGCACGGCGGCGTCGAGGGAGAATTTCCTTCGCATGATGACCGGGCGTGGATGGGCGAAGGAGAATCCCCGGTCGGAAACCGCAACGCCGATCGTCTTGTCGCCGAGATCGAGCCCCGCCAGCGTCCTGCCATTGGCGAGCCGTGCCGGCAATTGCTCAATCGTGATGATAGCCAACAGTTTTCCCTTGTCTTTTTCAGCGGCACGCATCCTTCCGGATGGGCGGCGGACACTATACCCTTTGATCTCGGGGCTATCGGCGTTCTATCCTTTGGCCCGGCAAAAATCGAGGAATGCATACATGAAACTGACCTGGTACGGCCATTCGGCCTTCCGTATAGAAACCGCTGACGCCAAGATACTCATCGACCCTTATCTGATCGGCAACCCATCCTGGACGGGCGGCTGGGAAGGACCGGCGGAAGGGATCACGCATGTCCTGCTGACGCACGGGCACAGCGACCACATCAGCGGCGCGCTGGAAGTGCTCGGCAAGAGTGGTGCCCAGCTGGTCGCCAATTTCGAGATCTGCATGTATCTGGTCGGCAAGGGCGTGGACGGCAACAAGATCAATCCCGGCAACATCGGCGGCACGGTCGATTGCGGCGGCTTCACCACCACCTTTGTCCAGGCGTTGCACTCTTCCTCGTTTGGCGAAGAGGGCGGCAAGAATGTCTATCTCGGCAATCCCGGCGGGCTGGTCCTGCATTTCCCGGAAGACCGGACGCTCTACCATATGGGCGATACCGACATCTTTTCCGACATGGCGCTGATCAACGAGCTGCATGAGCCGAAGATCGGCATCGTGCCGATCGGCGACCGTTTCACCATGGGCGGCGCGGTGGCGGCACTTGCATGTCGCCGTTTCTTCAAGTTCGACACGGTCGTGCCTTGTCACTTCGGCACGTTTCCAATGATCGATCCGACGCCCGAGAAATTCGAGGCCGGCCTGGAAGGGTCCGGCGTGAAGGTCGCATTGCCTGATATCGGCCAGGCGATTACGATCTAGAAACAGCCAAAGCGGAACAAGTCCATGGTGTTGCGACGATCTCTTTGCGTGTCAATGTTTGTCGCGGCATCGCCCGCGCTTGCCGCGGATGACTTTATCGAAGGCGTCTATCTGCAGTCCGAGGAGCTTTGCACGCAGGCCAGGAAGGACACGCTGCAGACGTTGATCGACGCCGGCAACATAGTGCTTTCCGTGCATGGCCTGCAGGGCGTCGAATACAATTGCGAATTCGTGCAGGTCAGCAAGGCGACACGCTCGCCGAGCTGGGCGGTGACGGCCATTTGCCAGGAACCGGGCTATGTCTTTCCCGATGTCCTGTCGGTGAGGCGGATCAGCCCGACGCAGCTCGATCTCGTGTCGGTCCGGCCGATCGATGACGAAAGCGAGGCGAGCGGCAACAGCGGCAGCTACTATCGGTGCGAGGGCGTCAACATGCCTTGATCGTCCCGGAACTTATGATCTTGACCTGAATTACATCAGCAACGCGCAGGTCGTCGTCCGCGCCAGAGTGCTGTCCTATCAACCGGTATTCGACCCGGAGATCCCGGAGCGGCAGCGCAAGTTTATCGAGGCTTTGGGCAAGGACGATCATGCGCATCTGACGGGACGGGTTATCGGAACGCCCTGCCGATAGCATTCGTATCAAGTTCGAAGTCACCGAGACCATCCTCGATTCTCCGTGATTGAAGAATTGGGGGCGGTCTGGGTCCATTCGACATTCGCTATGCCAGAGCAATGAGCGGCCCGGAAAATGTGATCGTCGGCTTGCGCGCTGCCATCGATCGTCATGGAATACCGTTCGTTCAGCTTGTCCAGCAACCTTGTGCGCCGATGATGATCCTTAAAGACAACCCCGCGAACCGCAAAGCTGTCGTCAACGCCATTATTGCGCAAAGCCGCGGGCACGCAGGCTATGCCTTTCAGTGAGGTGTAACCGAACTGGCACCAATATGTTGCGCACACGGCTCGGCGCGGCTATAGCGCGGGCAGGTTTTTCGAAGGTTCCAGAATGTCCGTTGATGTCAAGACTGTGAAGCGCGTCGCGCGTCTCGCCCGTATCGCGGTGAGCGAAGAGGATGCGGAGCGCATGACCGGCGAGCTGAACGCCATCCTTGGTTTTGTCGAGCAGCTGAACGAGGTGGATGTGTCCGGCATCGAGCCGATGACCTCGGTGACGCCGATGGAGATGAAGAAGCGCCAGGACGTCGTCACCGACGGCAACAAGGCGGCCGACATCGTCGCCAATGCGCCGGCGACCGAAGAGAATTTCTTCCTCGTGCCGAAGGTCGTGGAGTAGGGCGTCGATGGCAATCGAGATCGCCATCGAGACGCCGCTGCAGGACGATGTGCGCGGGCTGGTCCAGGAACTCAACGAGACCTTGCTCGAATTGACGCCGCCTGAGCATTGCTACCATCTGACGGTCGAGCAGATGGCGGGCCAGGATACGACCGTTTTCATCGCCCGCGACGATGGCGTCGCCATCGGTTGTGGGGCGCTGAAACGCCATGGCGACGCCATAGGCGAGGTCAAGCGTATGTACACGCGGCCTTCGCATCGCGGCCGCAAGATCGGCGCTGGGATCGTCGAACGGGTCGAGGCGCTGGCGCGGCAGGAAGGACTGAAGCGGCTGGTGCTGGAGACGGGCGATCGTCATCCCGCGGCCTGGGCCGTCTACGAACGTGCCGGGTTCTCGCGCTGCGGCCCGGTGCTGGATTATCCCGATTCCGAGTGGTCGGTATTTTACGAAAAGAGCCTTTGATGAGCGATCTGACCCGACTGACGATTTCGCAGGCCCGCGCCAAGCTGCGAGGCAAGGAAATCACCGCGACCGAGATCACCGAGGCCTATCTCTCGGCGATCGATCGCGCCAATCCGGCGCTCAATGCCTATGTCGCGGTGACCGGCGACAGAGCGCGCGACATGGCCAAGGCATCCGATGTCAGGCTGGTCAAGGGCGAGGGCGGTGCGCTGGAAGGCATTCCGCTGGGGATCAAGGATCTGTTCGGCACCGAAGGCGTTCATACCCAGGCCTGCAGCCATGTACTCGACGGCTTCAAGCCGCGTTACGAATCGACTGTCACCGCCAATCTGTGGGCCGACGGCGCAGTGATGCTCGGCAAGCTCAACATGGATGAGTTCGCCATGGGCTCGTCCAACGAGACATCCTATTATGGCCCGGTCATAAACCCTTGGCGGCGCTCGCGCCTCGACACGGTGGTGATGCCGACGACGCATCAGGGCGATGGCGGCTTCGTATCTGCCGGCGGCACGAAAACCCAGCGCAGCCTGGACAATGCGCAACTGGTGCCGGGCGGCTCTTCCGGTGGTTCGGCAACCGCCGTCTCGGCCTTCCTGTGCGCCGGCGCCACGGCCACGGACACTGGCGGTTCGATCCGCCAGCCGGCCGCGTTCACCGGAACCGTCGGCATCAAGCCGACCTATGGCCGCTGCTCACGCTGGGGCATCGTCGCGTTCGCCTCGTCTCTCGACCAGGCCGGACCGATCGCGCGCGACGTGCGCGACGCCGCGATCCTGCTCAGGTCGATGGCCTCCGTCGACCCAAAGGACACCACCTCGGTCGACCGGCCGGTTCCGGACTATGAGGCGGCGATCGGCAAGCCGATCAAGGGCATGAAGGTCGGCATTCCCAAGGAATACCGCGTCGACGGCATGCCTGAGGAGATCGAGGCGCTGTGGCAGAAGGGCATTGCCTGGCTCAAGGATGCCGGCGCCGAGATCGTCGATATTTCCTTGCCGCACACCAAATACGCGCTGCCGGCCTACTACATCGTGGCACCCGCGGAAGCTTCATCCAACCTCGCGCGCTACGACGGCGTCCGCTACGGCTTGCGCGTGCCGGGCAAGGACATTGTCGAGATGTATGAGAAGACCCGTGCGGCCGGTTTCGGCCGTGAGGTCAAGCGCCGTATCATGATCGGCACCTATGTGCTGTCGGCCGGCTACTATGACGCTTACTATCTGCAGGCTCAGAAGGTCCGCAACCTGATCAAGCGCGACTTCGAAAACGTCTTCGCCGCCGGTGTCGACGTCATCCTGACCCCGGCGACCCCGTCGGCCGCCTTCGGCATCGCCGATGAGGACATGGCCGCCGACCCGGTCAAGATGTACCTCAACGACATTTTCACGGTCACCGTGAACATGGCCGGCCTGCCGGGCATCGCCGTGCCGGCCGGTCTCGATCCCAAGGGCCTGCCACTTGGCCTGCAGCTCATCGGCAGGCCGTTCGAGGAAGAAACACTGTTCCAGACCGCCGCCGTCATCGAGCAGGCGGCCGGCACATTCCAGCCGGAAAAGTGGTGGTAAGGGTATCGCTCGTCTAGCGCGTAAAAGGATGCGCGGCGCCGTATTGGGGTGAGCGATGTTCTTCCTTCTTTCCAAGGTCTTCTGGTTCTTCATCCAGCCGCTCAACCTGACGATCTTCCTGCTTCTGGCGGGGCTGATCGCCGCAATGATCGGCCGGCGGCGGCTGGCCGTCACCGGTAGCGTTCTCGCCTTTCTGATTCTGGCGCTCTCGACCTGGACGTCCCTTGGCGCGATGATGCTCAACCCGCTGGAAGAGCGCTTTCCGCGCCCGCCGCTGCCGCAAAAGGTCGACGGCATCATCGTGCTCGGCGGCGGCTTCGAGGGCGCCATCAACTTGGCGCGTGGCGGCTATGAATTGGGCAGCAGCGGCGACCGCATGATCGAGACCGCAATCCTCGCCCGGCGCTTCCCACAAGCCAAGGTGGTTGTATCAGGCGGACACGGCTCGTTTTTCATCGACGCCGAGGGGGACGCCGACACCGCGTCCCGCCTGCTCGTTCCGCTTGGTGTATCGGCCGATCGTCTTGTCCTTGAGGACAAGTCCCGCAACACCTACGAAAATGCGGTCTTCAGCCGCAAACTCGTCGAACCGAAGCCGGGCGAGACCTGGCTGCTGGTGACCTCCGCCTTCCACATGCCACGGGCCAAGGCGCTTTTCGACAAGGCTGGGTTTCCAACCGTTCCCTGGCCGGTCGACTATCACACTTCCGGCAAGGAAGGTGTCGGCTTGTTTCGCGACAATGCGATCGATTCCGTGCAGAACACCACCATAGCGCTCCGCGAATGGATTGGGCTTTTCGCCTATTGGCTTTCGGGCCGCATCGATCAGCCGTTTCCGGCGCCGGGCGGCTGACCGATGACGGCGCGCCGCGCCGCCGAGAAGAACTGGCGGCGCACCAGCACGGCCAGCAACAGAAGCGTCGACAGCACAAACACCACCGGGTCGACGAACCAACCGAGATAGCCGATCGAGAAGAACACGCCGCGCAGGCCCGAGTTGAAATGCTTGCCGGCCAGCATGTTCATCTGCGCCGCGCGCCACACCGCCGTTTCGGTGACCGGATTGCGCGAGGCTTCGCCGTGCGGGATCGGCACCGCGCCGATCAGGATCGAGCAGTAGTTGAACAGCCGGTATGCCCAGCCGAATTTGAAGAAGGAAAAGGCGAGGATCAGCACCAGTCCCAGCACCTTGATCTGGAAGGCCGGGCGCGACGGCGCTCCGCCGAGTGGCAGGTTGCTCAGCACCTCAAGCACTCGGTCGGACGCGCCGAGCAAGGCAAAGCAGCCGCCGAGCGCGATCAGGGAACTGGAGGCGAAGAAGGCGGTTCCCTGCTGCAGGCCGCTCATGATGGCGGTGTCGACGATACGGATTTCGCGTTCGGCCATGGTGCGCATCCAGGCTTCGCGCTGTGCATTCATCGCGGTCGTCAGCGACATGCGGCTGACCAGCTTGCCGTCGGAGGCGAGCGTGTGCAGCAGCCACGCGATCAGGAAGAAGGCCAGCGCCCCGAAATCAGCCATCGAAAGATAGAAGGAATCGCCCATGGGCTGAATTTATCACATCCAGCGCGGTCGCTTCGATGCGGGCTCACGTGATCGACGGCAATGTCGCTGCCGGAGCAAACAAGGTCGGCAGGTGCTGCGCCGCGATTGCCAAAAGAGCGGAAACATCCGGGGAATTCCTATATCTGTATGTAGTCCTCGACGTGCCCCAGGAGACAGCGTGTTCCTTTCGGTTTTCGACCTGTTCAAGATAGGCATCGGCCCCTCCAGCTCTCACACGATGGGGCCGATGACTGCCGCCCGGCGGTTTCTCGACGAAGTCGCGGGGGACGACTGGCCGCGGCCCGCCGGCGCCAAGGTCGCCCGCATCGGGGCCAGCCTGCATGGCTCGCTCGCTTATACCGGAATCGGCCATGGCAGCGACCGCGCCGTTATCCTCGGCCTCGCCGGCCAGACCCCGCAAACAGTCGATCCCGACCAGGCTGACGGCATTGTCAGCCGCATCACCGCCGACAGGCTGATTTCACCGCCCGGCCACCCGTCCTACCATTTCGACCCGACCACGGATCTGGTGCTCGACCGCAAGACGCCGCTCACGGGTCACGCCAACGGCATGGCGTTCTATGCCTACGATTCCGCTGATCGCCTGCTTCTCAAACGCATCTACTATTCGATCGGCGGCGGCTTCGTGGTCTCGGAAGAAGAACTGCAGCGGATGAAGGCCAAGGGGTCGGTGACGACGGAAGGCAAGAAAGTGCCTTATCCCTTCAAGAACGCGGTCGAGATGCTGAAGATGGCGGCCAAGAGCGGCCTTTCCATCGCCGAGATGAAGCGCGTCAACGAGGAGACGCAGATGTCGCGCGAGGATCTCGATGCCGGCCTCGACGCGATCTGGAGTGCGATGAAGGGCTGCATCGACCGTGGCTTGTCGCAGGATGGCATCATGCCTGGCGGGCTGAAGGTGCGGCGCCGCGCCCGGCAGCTCCACGACAAGCTGCAGGAACAGTGGCAACAGAACCGGCCAAATCCGCTGCTCGCCAATGACTGGCTGTCGATCTACGCGATGGCGGTTAACGAGGAGAATGCGGCCGGCGGGCGCGTCGTCACCGCGCCGACCAATGGCGCAGCCGGCACGCTGCCGGCGGTGCTTCGCTACTGGCTGCATTTCCATCCGGAGGCCGACCAGCCGAGCATCCGCGACTTCCTGCTGACGGCAGCGGCCGTCGGCGGCATCATCAAGACCAATGCGTCGATCTCGGGCGCCGAGGTCGGATGCCAGGGCGAGGTCGGCTCCGCCTCGGCAATGGCAGCGGCCGGCTTGTGCGCCGTCATGGGCGGTACGGCCATGCAGGTCGAGAATGCGGCCGAGATCGCGCTCGAACACCATCTCGGCATGACCTGCGATCCGGTCGGCGGGCTGGTGCAGGTTCCGTGCATCGAGCGCAATGCTCTCGGCGCGGTCAAGGCGGTGACCGCCGCGTCATTGGCGATCAAGGGCGACGGCGTTCACTTCGTGCCCCTCGACTCGGCGATCGAGACCATGCGCCAGACCGGCCTCGACATGAACGAGAAGTACAAGGAAACCAGCCTCGGCGGGCTCGCTGTCAATGTCGTGGAGTGCTGAGGGCGCTTGGCACTGTGGAGAAGTTCGTCAGGCCGTTGACGTACCGGTGCTCCGGACTAACCTTAGCGAATGGCTCTCAATCTCCTAAAACTGTGCGTCGGCTGCGACAGCGTCGAGGATCTCGAGGAATGGATCGAGTTCCGTCTTGACGAACGGCGCCGAGCCGGTGAACCGGCCGAACACTGGCACACCACGCGCATGGTGCCGACGCGCGGCGCCGAGATCATCGATGGTGGTTCGCTCTACTGGGTGATCAAGGGCAACGTGCAGTGCCGCCAGCTGATCACTGAGATCCGGCCGTTCACCGACGATGAGGGCATCGGCCGCTGCCATTTGATGCTCGATCCGCAAGTCGTGCGCACCGACTGGCAGCCGCGGCGGGCTTTCCAGGGCTGGCGCTACCTGAAACCTTCGGACGCGCCACTCGATCTCGGCAAGGGCAAGGCCGGACTGGTCGAGATGCCGCCGAAACTCAGGCGCGAGCTTGCCGACCTCGGCTTGCTGTAGGTCTCCGCGCACAAGCGTTGCCTGTCCCGGCGCGGGCTGTTTCTGGCCCCCAATCTTGCCTCGCACTGGACTTGCAAGCGGAGCCACAACGCCACATCTTGAAATTCATGCGCGATCAAAAGCTGTCGAACTCGACGAAAGCCGCGGCATTCGCCGGGCCGGCCTGCATGGCGGCCTCTTCTCGCCCGAGGGAAGGCCATCATTCCGGCGCAGAAAAAGTGTTCGGTGACATCACGCGGCTGTCCGGGCGGACAGGATATCCGCGGGGCGGTGGGAAATGTTAGGCGCAATTATCGTTCTGGTCGCATTGCTGCTGGTGCTCTTGGCCGTGGTCTCGGCCTTCCTCCGGGCGGACCCCGCACGGCTCGCGAGCGGGACGAGAACACTGGCTCCGGTCCTGCTGGCGCTGGCGGGCGGCGCCCTGCTTCTAGTCGGTCGAAGCGGAATCGGCGGCGTCATCCTGTTCGTGGCGATCGGCTGGTATGCCGCCGCCCACGCGAACCGACCCAAGGCCGGTTCGGCGCCAGGAAAACGCTCGACGGTGCGGACGGCGGCACTCGAGATGGAGCTGGATCACAATACGGGCGGCCTTGAAGGACTGGTTCTGGCCGGCCGCCACGACGGCAAGATGCTTGGCGCGATGGGCCTTGCGGAGCTGCAGCATCTCTACCGCGAACTCTCCGGCGATGCGGAGAGTCGCCAACTGCTAGAGACGTATCTTGACGGCCGATTTCCCGTCTGGCGCAAAAACACTGAGACGAACGGTGGCGAAGGGCTGGGTGTTGCGCCAGGTCCGGGCTCCATGACTAAGGAGGAGGCCTACAAGGTCCTTGGTCTTGAAGCGGGGGCCGCCGCGGCGGATGTCCGCAAGGCGCACCGCCGCCTGATGCAGCGCCTGCACCCCGATGTCGGCGGCACGTCTTTCCTGGCGGCGCGAATTAACGAAGCCAAGGACGTCTTGCTCTCCAATCACAATTAGTTCTCCTTCGACGCAGCAAATTTCCGGGAGATCGCTTCCACACCGTTCTATTGCTGGACGGCGTAGCACTCGATTTTCTTCTTCTTCAAAGCGGTGCAGGCCTTCCAGGCGGCGTCCTTCGATCCGAAGCCGCCAAAGCGGGCGCGGTAATAGGTGACGCCGTCCTTGTCGAAGGCGACGGTGAAGCCGGCAGCATCCGCCAGCACCTTGGGCGCCTGCTTGGTGGTCTTGTCGAGGAATGCCTGGGCTTCCGACTGTTTAGGCGACGATGCGACCTGGATGGCCCAGCCCGACGGTACCGACGCCGTGTTGACCGGATCGACAGCCGGTGCCGGTTCCGCATAGGCGGCCACGACCTGCGCCGTAGCGACCTTGGGGGCAGCGACGATGACGGTCTTCACCTTCTTTGCCGGGACTACCAGCTTGGGTGTCTCGGCCTGAGCGGTATCCGCGTCCTCGCTGTCGCCCTGGGCAACGGTTGCGTCGTCGGCGACAGCCGTGTCGTCTTCAGCGACAGCTACCGGCTTTTCATCCGGGGTGGGCGCGTCGTGCTTGGGCAGGAGAACCTTGGCAAGTGCCTTGATCGGATTGTTGCTGTCAGCCTTGGCAACCAGATCGCCACCGCCGCGGGTCGATGCCCTCGGCATATAGGTGTTGATCAGACTTGCCATCTGGTTGTCGCGGCTGCCGCCCGACGTCCCGCCCATGACAACGGCGACGAGCCGGCGGTTGCCGTCGGAGACGGACGAGACGAGATTGAAGCCGGAGGCACGGGTGTAGCCGGTTTTGATGCCGTCGACGCCCTTGATGCGTCCAAGCAGGCGGTTATGGCCGTTGATGCGCTGGCGGCCGTAGAGAAAGGAGCGCTGCGAGAAATAGCCATAGTACTGGGGAAAATGCTCGCGCAGTGCGATGCCCAGCGTAGCCATGTCGCGCGCGGTGGTGAACTGACCAGGGTCGGGCAAGCCGTTGGCATTGCGGAAGACGGTGCCGTTCATGCCGAGCTGCCGCGCCTTGGCGGTCATCATGCGGGCAAAGGTGGTTTCATCACCGCCAAGCATTTCGCCGAGCGCGGTGGCCGAATCATTCGCCGACTTGGTGACGATCGACAGGATCGCGGTCTCGACCGTGACCGAACCGCCCGGCTTTACGCCGAGTTTCGTCGGCGCCTCGGCGGAGGCATGGGCCGAAAACACCACCGGCGAGTTTTTGCTGATCTTGCCCTTCGCCATCGCTTCGAAGGTCAGATAGAGCGTCATCATCTTGGTCAGCGACGCCGGATAGCGCCTGCCGTTGGCATCCGCGGAGTACAGCACCTTGCCCGTCTTGGCGTCCACGACAATGGCTGCCGGCCGCGCTGCCAGCGACGAGGCGACGTCAGCGCAGACGAATGTCATCGCCAAGGCGAAGACCATGATCGCTTTGAGGGGGGAGGTGGATTTGGAAACGATGCCCAACAACGCCTGACGCACTGATATTTCCCTTGAATTCTTCGTTGCGCTGGAGGCGGCAAAGGGTCCTGCCTCACTTCCAGCCAAGCTAGCGGGGCAGCGTTACCAATCCGTTTATGGTAACCGCCGCGTTCACCATTTTCTTCGGGCTTGAAACTCACTTTATTTGATTTTTAGCCATTGCCTGCGCAGGCAGGCCCCGCACGCAGGTCAAATATTGACTTTTGTGCGGCGCACAATATATTTGAGTGCATTGCACAAGGGCGCCCCGAAGAAGGACGCCTCAACCGTCAAGGGAATCGTGAAATGACCCAGACCTATGAGGACTTCAGCAAATACGGCAAGGAATTCGCCGATACCGGATTGAAGAGCTTCGCTTCGCTCTCCAAGGGCGCGCAGGCGATCGCGACCGAAGCCGGTGAATACACCAAGAAGAGTTTCGAGGCCGGCAGCGCCGCTGCCGAGAAGCTGTTTTCGGCCAAGTCGCTGGAAAAGGCGATCGAGATCCAGTCCGACTACGCCAAGCAGTCCTACGAGGCGTTCGTCGCCGAAGCCACCAAGATTGGCGATCTCTATGCCGAACTCGCCAAGGAAGCCTACAAGCCGTTCGAATCGATCGTTGCCAAGGCGAAGTAATTTTCGTCCGACAGCTGCAACTCCGGCCCTTTGGGTCTGGGACAAACCCGGTCGCGGAAGCGCGGCCGGGTTTTTTCACGCCAATTTCCGCTCCGGGGCGGCGTAGCGCTTCACGATTGCGAAAATCCGCGAAGTTTGGTCACCTAGCCATATTGTCAGCTAACCAGAAGGGCTTAAAATCGTCCATCGAACACCTACATGTCGAACTCGCATGAGGATTCGAAGAGGCAGGATTACGTGACGATCGGTTTGACTGCCACGAAACAAGTGGCGCGGATGCAAAACGGCGGCGGCGACGGCAATGAGGCCGGCCGCGGGACGGCCGTCATCACGCGCACCAAAACCAAGACCAAGAAGCCCAGCCTTTACCGGGTCCTCATCCTCAACGACGACTACACTCCGATGGAGTTCGTGGTTCACGTCCTGGAGCGTTTTTTCCAGAAGGACCGCGAAGCCGCCACACGCATCATGCTTCATGTTCACAATCATGGAGTGGGCGAGTGCGGGGTCTATACATTCGAGGTGGCCGAGACCAAAGTGTCTCAGGTCATGGATTTCGCCCGACAGAATCAGCATCCGCTGCAATGCGTGATGGAGAAGAAGTGAGGTAACATGCCGGCTTTCTCCCAAGGCCTGGAAAAGGCGCTTCACCAGGCGCTGACGCTCGCCAATGAGCGGCACCATGAATACGCAACCCTTGAACATCTGCTGCTCGCGCTGATCGACGACACCGAGGCGGCCGCCGTCATGCGCGCCTGCAACGTCGATCTCGACGAGCTGAAGCACACTGTTCTCACCTATATCGACACCGAGCTCGACAACCTCGTCACCGGCTACGACGAGGACTCCAAGCCGACCGCGGGGTTCCAGCGCGTCATCCAGCGCGCGGTCATCCATGTGCAGTCGTCGGGCCGCGAGGAAGTGTCGGGCGCCAACGTGCTCGTCGCCATCTTCGCCGAGCGCGAGAGCCACGCCGCCTATTTCCTGCAGGAACAGCAGATGACCCGCTACGACGCGGTCAACTACATCTCGCACGGCATCGCCAAGCGCCCGGGCGCATCGGAGACGCGCTCGCCGCGCGGCGCCGATGACGAGCAGGGCGGCCAGAACGGCGCCGAGCCGCAAGAGGAAGGCGGCAAGAAGAAGCAGCAGCAGGACGCGCTGACCGCCTACTGCGTCAACCTCAACAACAAGGCCAAGGCCGGGAAGATCGATCCGTTGATCGGGCGCGAGTCGGAAATCAACCGCACCATCCAGGTGCTGTGCCGCCGCTCCAAGAACAACCCGCTCTATGTCGGCGACCCCGGCGTCGGCAAGACGGCGATCGCCGAAGGCCTGGCCAAGCGCATCGTCGAGGGCGATGTTCCCGAAGTGCTGCACAACGCCACCATCTTCGCGCTCGACATGGGCACGCTGCTGGCCGGCACGCGCTATCGCGGCGATTTCGAGGAGCGGCTGAAGCAGGTCGTCAAGGAGCTCGAGGATTATCCGGGCGCCGTGCTGTTCATCGATGAGATCCATACGGTGATCGGCGCCGGCGCCACGTCGGGCGGCGCGATGGACGCGTCCAACCTGTTGAAGCCGGCTTTGTCGTCGGGTGCGATCCGCTGCATCGGCTCGACCACCTACAAGGAATTCCGCCAGTTCTTCGAGAAGGATCGCGCGCTCGTGCGGCGCTTCCAGAAGATCGACGTCAACGAGCCGACCATTGAGGATGCCATCGAGATCATGAAGGGGCTGAAGCCCTATTTCGAGGAATTCCACAAGGTCCGCTACACGAGCGAAGCCATCAAGGCCTCGGTCGAGCTGTCGGCGCGCTACATCAATGACCGCAAGCTGCCGGACAAGGCGATCGACGTGATCGACGAGACCGGTGCCTCGCAGATGCTGGTGCCGGAAGCCAAGCGCAAGAAGACCATCGGCATCAAGGAGATCGAAGCAACGATCGCCACAATGGCGCGCATTCCGCCGAAGACGGTTTCGGCCGATGACGAGAAAGTGCTGCAAGGCCTCGACATCGAACTGAAGCGTGTCGTCTATGGCCAGGATACCGCCATTACCGCGCTCACCTCGGCGATCAAGCTGGCTCGTGCCGGCCTGCGCGAACCGGAGAAGCCGATCGGCTCATACCTGTTCTCGGGCCCGACCGGCGTCGGCAAGACCGAAGTCGCCAAGCAACTCGCCGCCTCGCTCGGTGTCGAGCTGATCCGCTTCGACATGTCGGAATACATGGAACGTCATACCGTTTCACGGCTGATCGGCGCGCCTCCCGGCTATGTCGGCTTCGACCAGGGCGGCCTTTTGACCGATGGCGTCGACCAGCATCCGCACTGCGTGCTTTTGCTAGACGAGGTCGAGAAGGCACATCCGGACCTGTTCAACATCCTGTTGCAAGTGATGGATCACGGCAAGCTGACCGACCACAACGGCAAGCAGATCGACTTCCGCAATGTGATCCTGATCATGACCACCAATGCGGGTGCATCGGATGCGCAGCGGGCGGCGATCGGTTTCGGTTCGACCAAGCGCGAAGGCGACGATGTCGAGGCGATCAATCGGCTGTTCACGCCGGAGTTCCGCAACCGTCTCGATGCGATCATCCCGTTCGGCTCGCTGCCGGTGCCGGTGATCCATCAGGTGGTGCAGAAGTTCGTCATGCAGCTCGAGGCCCAGCTCTCCGAGCGTGGCGTCACCTTCGACCTGTCGCCGGATGCGATCGCCTGGCTTGCCGACAAGGGCTATGACGAGCGCATGGGGGCGCGACCGCTCGGTCGTGTCATCCAAGAGCACATCAAGAAGCCGTTGGCCGACGAGGTGCTGTTCGGCAAGCTGAAGAAGGGCGGCACGGTGCGCGTCACCGTCGAGAAGAAGGAAACCGGCGAGACCGGCCTGAAGCTCGAATCGCTGGCCGATGAGGCGCCGGTGCAGCCGAAGAAGGAAGAGCCGGAAGACGCACCCAAGCCAAGGAAGGCCGTGGCCAAGAAACCCGCGGCAAAGAAGGTTGTGGCGCAGAAGCCGGAGCCCAAGGGCAAGGATGGCGGCAAGCGCAGCCTGGTGCCGCAACTGCCAAGAAAGAACTGATCATTTCGCAGTCGAGAAAAGCCCCGGAAACGGGGCTTTTTTTCATTTGAACAATGGGGTGGCTATGGCCGGCCAGATCATCATCCTCAACGGCGCGCCGCGATCAGGAAAGTCGAGCATCGCCCGAGCCATTCAGGAAAGCTTCGATGGCCCGTGGATGAATCTGGGCGTCGACGGCTATGAGCGGATCACACCCCCGCGATATCGTCCGGGAATAGGCCTGCGCCCCGGCGGGGAGCGACCTGACCTTGAGGTCCTCGTGCCCCGCTTTTATGCGGCCCTCTATGAATCGATCGCGGCCCACAGCCGGCTGGGCCTGAATGTCGTGACGGATGTCGGCCATCACGATGCGTATTCAAAGCCCCTCAACTGCCTGATCGATTGTGCGCGCCGGCTCGCCGACCTGCCGGTGCTGTTTGTCGGCGTTCGCTGTCCAATTGAAATCATTATGGAAAGGCGAGCCGCCAGCGAGGCGGGCAGGGGTTATGTCATCGGCTCGCCGGCTGATCCCGTACCTTCGCCGGTGCGCCTGTGGCAGGATGAGGTACATCGGCCGGGCGTATACGATCTTGAGGTCGACACTTCGTTGCTGAGCCCGGTGCAGTGCGCGGATGCGATCCGCGAACGGCTTCTACCGGGAGCGGCGCACCCGACAGTCTTTCAGGGGCTTGCGGATCCGCCCCCCGCAATCCATCAGCGTTCCTGACTATACCGACGCAGCTTCCGGGCGGGCCGAAGGAATCTCGCTCGCGAAACGCGAAGCAATCGTCGTCCGGGACAATACAACACCGGTGATTTTCCAGATGGCGACCGAGATCAGCATGCCCGCGTAACCGTCCGGGGCGTAGTGCCACCCAAGAACCACGGACCCGAGCATGATGATCGCCGCGAATATCCACATTACGACGCCCAGCCGTGGAGACAGCCTCGTTACATAGAGCGCAAAAAGCACGGATGACGCGACATGAATGGAAGGGAACGCTGATATGCCCATGGTTCCTGAAGACAGACCCTCATAGCCGTTCCACAACCGCTCCTGCAGGGACAGGGCCCAGACTGGATACTGTTTATTCGCCGATTGAAGTGCGTCCATCAACGGCTGATAGAGATCGCCAAACCCCAACCTTGCAAAGTAGCAAGGGCCGGCGGATGAGAATGTCAAAGCAACGAAGAAGCCGCCGATCAGCCAGAGCAGCATGAAACTGAGCAGGAACTGATGACGCAGAAGAGTATCGCGGGTCGCCACGGCACTTGAAAAGACAGTCACGATCAGCACCACAAACCAAAAATTATAGCAGAAATTGAGAAGGCGGATGGCTAGCGGGCTTTCAAGAATCCACCAGAGCCATTGGTAAGAAGCGCGGCCGAAATGCAGCTTGGTGCTGAAGTGTGCGATGGCCTGGTCCCAGGAGAAAGGCGCCAATACAGCGATCGCGCCCTTCAGCACTGAAAAACCCGAAACAAAAATCAGGATCGCGGCAAGGCCGTTCACGCCATTGGCAATGCGGTTCCTATCGGTCAGCAATTGCCGGAAGGAAACCAGCAAATGGTTGGCCGGCGACTTTGCGCGATGGACCAACGCCAGTTGAATCAACCGGAAGGCTGCATATGCACATCCAAAAATCCAGAAATAGACCACCAGATAAAAGGCATATTCATAAAGCAATCCGAAATCCGGAAAATTCCCGACCCGGGCGCCAACCACAAAGCCTAATCCCAGAGTAAACAGCGCAACCGCATGAATAATACTGTGCCGAAGAAATGATTCGACCAAGAGTTTTGAAAACGCGGCCTCACCATTGGCTCCGGATCGCCGGCTCAAATATTCGAAAGTATCTTGCAATGCATGTCCCTCGCGCACGAGAAATGCCTCGCAAGGGCTTGCTGGAGTATTAAGAAAGAAGCCGCCGGGTGGTGTCCCGGTCGCAGCGGTGATCGCTCGGTTTACAAAGGCTTAAGATTCAGCCGAAAGGGCGGCGCGGATCTTTTCGGCGTTCGCAGCCAGCACTTCGGGCTTTTCCATAGCGCCGGTATGCGGCTTCAGGGGGATGCCGTCGAAGCGCGGGATGACATGGATGTGCAGGTGATAGACGGTTTGCCCGGAGGCCGGTTCGTTGAACTGCAGGATGGTGACGCCATCGGCGTTGAGAGCCTTCTTCACGGCCAGGGCCACTTTCTGGACGACCGTGAAAAGCGGGCCGAAGGTCGACGGGTCGGCGTCGAGCAGATTGCGCGACGGCGCCTTTGGCACCACCAGCGTGTGGCCCGGCCCCTGCGGCATCACATCCATGAAAGCCACGACCGCATCGTCTTCGTAAACGCGGTGCGAAGGAATTTCGCCGCGCAGGATCTTGGCGAAGATGTTCTCGGTGTCATAGGCGGTTTGGGCCATGGCGAACGCTCCGGATTTGTACCTCGCCATCCCGTGTAGCGAAGCTCTTCCGGAGCGGCAAGACGATGCGGCGGGCGATCAGGCGAGATCGACCGTGTCAAGCCTGCTTACTCCTCCAGGTCCTTGCGGAACGGGGTATGCTCTTCCAGATATTCGCCCATCCGCTCGACTTCGCGCCGCTCGCGCCTGAGATAGTCGGCGACCGCGTTGCGCAAGCCAGGATGCGAAATGTAGTGGGCGGAATGCATTGTCACCGGCCTGTAGCCGCGCGCCAGCTTATGCTCTCCCTGCGCGCCAGCCTCGACCACCTTCAGCTTGCGTTCGATGGCGAAATCGATGGCCTGATGGTAGCACACCTCGAAATGCAGGAAGGGGTGATCCTCGATGCAACCCCAGTTGCGGCCATAGAGCGCGTCGGAGCCGATGAAATTGATGGCGCCGGCAACGTAGCGCCCGTTGCGCCTGGCCATCACCAGCAGGATATCGTCCGCCATGCGTTCGCCGATCAGCGAGAAGAACTGGCGGTTCAGATAGGGGCGGCCCCATTTGCGGCTGCCGGTGTCCATGTAGAAGGCGAAGAAGTCGTCCCAGGCTTTCTCCGTCAGGCCCTTGCCGGTCAGCCAGTCAATGGTGATGCCATCGGCAAGCGCTTCGCGCCGTTCCTTCTTCATCGCCTTGCGCTTGCGCGAGGCAAGTGTGGCGAGAAAGTCGTCGTAAGTCGAAAAGCCTTCGTTGAAGAAGTGGAACTGCTGGTCGGTGCGATGCAGGAAGCCCGCTGCCTCAAGCGTCGCGACGTCGCTTTCCAGCGCGAAGGTGACATGCGCCGAGGACACGCCGAGCTTGTCGGTCACCATTTTGAGGCCGGCGGCGAGCCCGGCCTTGACCGCATCCGGATCCTCGCCTTTGCCGACCAGCAGGCGAGGGCCGGTGACGGGCGTGAACGGCACGGCGCATTGCAGTTTCGGGTAATAGCGGCCACCGGCGCGCTCGAAGGCATCCGACCAGCCGTGGTCGAACACATATTCGCCCTGGCTGTGCGACTTGAGATAGCAAGGGACCGCGCCCAGCAGCCTGCCTTGCGCAGTCTCCAGCCGCAGGTGATGTCCTTGCCAGCCGGTGCGTCGCACGGCGCATCCGGAATCTTCCAGCGCGCTCAAGAACGCGAATGAAACGAGTGGGTTATAGCCATTTTCCGCATCGCCGCGCGTGGTGCCGGCAAAGCTGTTCCATTCATCGCAGGTGAAAGCGCTGATGCCGGCGGCGATGCGGATCGAATAGTCCGCGTTTGCCGTTTGCCCGTCGCCGTCGTCACCCTGATCCATGAGGCTTATTTAAGCTCCATCCGGGCCGCTACAAGTCACGTTTCAGACACTCGGCTCAGGCGACCTTCACCAGGTCGGGTTCGAACCCTTCGAATGTCATCTGATCGGCATATTTGAAAGTCAGGTCGATCGCGGGCTGGTCATGGACCGTCCAGGTGATGACGGGCATCTCGAGCCTTTCACGCACGAAGCTGACGAACGGGTTCGGCAAGTCACCGGCGGCGTAGGAGGTGAAGGAGAGTTCGTGCGCCAGCATGGAAAAATGCGCTTCGATCAGCTTGAGGTCCTTGCCGTAGGCGGTCAAACCAGCGGGAATGCCGGGTGCATGTTTCGGGAAATCGCGGATCAGCCAGTGATCGAACGACATGATCGCCGCCTTGCCCTTGTAACGCTTGAGCATCTTGCCGACACGCGCCACCAGACCTTCATCGCGGCCGGGAATCCCTTTCAGTTCGACGACCATGGGCACGCGGCCGTCAACCAGGTCGAGCGCTTCCTGCAGCGTCGGCAAGTGGTCGGATGTGCCGCCAACCTTGAGCGCGGTCAGTTCGGCCGCGCTGCGCTGCCAGACGAAACCATCCTCTCCAGTCAGCCTTTTCAGATCGTCGTCATGGATGATGATGGGAACGCCGTCCGACGACAGATGCACGTCGCATTCGATGGCGTAGCCGCGTTCGGCCGCGGCGGCGAAGGCCGACAGCGTGTTTTCCCAGCGCGTCTTGTTCATGTCGTGGAAGCCGCGATGGGCAACCGGCCGGGCAGTCAGCCAGGAGAGGTCGGTCATGTCAGCCTCATTCGACTTCGAAGATCGCTTCGATTTCCACTGCGGCATTAAGCGGCAGGGAGGCGGTGCCGACGGCCGAGCGGGCGTGCTTGCCGCGCTCGCCAAGGGCGGCGACCAGGAAATCGGAGGCGCCGTTGGCGACCAGATGCTGCTCGACAAAGTCAGCCGCGGAGGCGACGAAGACGGTGATCTTCACAAGCTTCCGGATCTTCTCGAGGTCGCCGAGTGCGGCTTTGGCCTGTGCCAGAATGTTGATTGCGCAGTATTTTGCCGCGTCCTTGCCGCTTGCCGTGTCGACGTCGCGGCCGAGCAGGCCGCTCGCCTGCAGCTTGCCGTCCTTGATCGGCAATTGTCCGGCGGTGAACAGCAAATTGCCTGACCTGCAATAGGGCACGTAGTTGGCGGCAGGTGCGGCGGCGACAGGAAGCGCCACGCCGAGATCGCTTAGCCGCTTTTCGATTGTTTCACTCATTGCTTTTCCCTATTGCTGGAAGACGCCGCGCTGGCCGGGCCGAAATTGCTATTTTTGCCTCGCTTCCGCCACGACTTTTTTTAAGCTGGACCATCTTTCCCTGCGGCCTGCCATCAGCCGCGACGATCGGAGTACCTCATGCGCGCAACGCGCCTTGCATTCCACGCCGTCCTGTTGTCGGCGGTATTCTCGATAGGACCCGCTTTCGCCGTCCCGGCGCTGCAGGCGCACCGCGCCGTGTATGACCTCACCCTCAACAAGGCCTCCGACCGGTCCGGCATAACAGGCATATCCGGTCGCATGGTCTACGAATTCAACGGCTCGGCCTGCGAAGGCTATACGGTGAAATTCCGTTTCGTGACCCAGATCATCACCAACGACAACACGAGACTCACCGACCAGCAGACGACGACTTTCGAGGATGCCGAAGGCAAGACCTTTTCGTTCGTGACCAAATCCTTTGTCGACCAGAACCTCGACAAGGAGGTCAAGGGTATCGCCACGAAGGATCCGAAAGGGCTCAAGGTCGATATCGACAAGCCCGAAAAGAACAGCCTGGAACTCGCCGCCACCCAGTTTCCGACCCAGCATCTGGTTGAGCTGATCGGCAAGGCCGAGAAAGGCGAGAATTTCTACCAGACCAACCTGTTCGACGGCTCGGAAGACGCCAACAAGGTGATGACGACCACCGTTGTCGTCGGCAAGAAGACCGAAGCCGACAAGGCCGATCCCGAGGCTCCGGCGCTGGCGAAGCTCGCCACCGACAAATACTGGCCGGTCGACATCGCCTATTTCGACGACAGCGCTCAGAACGGCGAGGAAGTGCCGGAGTACCGGATCAGCTTCAAGCTGCATGAGAACGGCATCACCCGCGATCTCACCATGGACTATGGCGACTTCTCGATGACCGGCAAACTGGTCAATCTTTCGCTGTTCGACCAGACAAAGCCTTGCCCGGTATCGAAATAGCCGGGGTGCGCAATTGAGCTGGCCGCGGCGGGCTTGATGGCAGTCTACGTCGATGCGGCGATCTGGAAGTGGGCCGGCCATCGCTGGTGCCACCTGATGGCCGACGACACCGACGAGTTGCATCGATTCGCCGCCGAACTGGGCGTCAAGCGTTCGTCCTACCAGGGCCCGCCCAAGACATCGGCTCCGCACTATGACATAACCGGCTTGGAGCGCGACCGCGCGGTGCGGCTCGGCGCCATCGAATGCAGCCGCGAGGAGATCGTCGCGATCTTCCGGCGCGTGCGGGTGCCCAATGGAAAGGCCAAGCAATGACACCAACGGCATTTCTCGCCTATTGCGCCGCCGTCACACTCGCCGCCGCCACACCGGGACCCGCAATGTTCGCGGTCATCACCAATGGCGTGTCGCGCGGCTTCCTTCGTGCCTTCATGGCCGGCATTGGGGTCGCCGCCGGCGATGCGGTGCTGGTCACCCTGGCGCTGCTCGGGCTGGTGGCGCTGGCCCAGACCTTCGAGTGGATCTTTCTCCTGCTGAAATATGCGGGTGCTGTCTATCTGATCTTTCTTGGGATCAGGATGTGGCGCGCCTCGGCCGCGCAATCGAATGAGCCGCGGACGGCCGAGGCGAGATTGTCCCGGTCCTTCTTGCTTGGCGCATCCATCGCGCTGGGGAACCCGAAGGCAATTCTGTTCCATGCCTCGATCATGCCGTTGATCCTCAACCTCGACACACTCACTTTTGTCGATGGCCTGCTCGTGGTGGCGGTCGTCATCGGCGTCAACGTCCTCACCATGGGTGTCTATGCAGCACTTGCGGGCCGGGCTTCGGGCTGGTTCAGGACACCCAGGCGCATGCGGCTGATGAACCGGTTTGCCGGCAGCGCGATGATCGGCACCGGAGCGCTGATTGCCGCACGCTGAGCGGTAAAACGGCGCCCCGCTTGCGTTTGTCGCACTTCCCCTCTATATGCGCGCTCATTCCACACACGGACTTTGGTGTCTGCCCGGGAGAAATCCGGCTGAAACCTCCGGTGGCGTTCAAGGACCTAGTCCGAAAATGCCTGTGTCCGTGGAGGCTAACCGGAAAGGAAAATAAGAATGGCTCTGCCTGATTTCAGCATGCGCCAGCTTTTGGAAGCTGGCATTCACTTCGGCCACCAGACCCACCGCTGGAATCCGAAGATGGCGCCCTACATCTATGGCGCCCGCAACAACATCCACATCATCGACCTCTCGCAGACGGTGCCCTTGCTGCACCAGGCGCTGAAGCAGGTCTCCGACACCGTCGCCAAGGGCGGCCGCGTGCTGTTCGTCGGCACCAAGCGCCAGGCGTCCGACATCGTTGCCGATGCGGCTCAGCGTTCGGCCCAGTACTATGTCAACTCGCGTTGGCTCGGCGGCATGCTGACCAACTGGAAGACGATCTCGAATTCGATCCAGCGCCTGCGCAAGCTCGACGAGATGCTTGCCGGCGAGGCCCAGGGCCTCACCAAGAAGGAGCGCCTGAACCTCGACCGCGAGCGCGAGAAGCTGGACAAGGCGCTGGGCGGCATCAAGGACATGGGCTCGACGCCCGACCTGATGTTCGTGATCGACACCAACAAGGAAGCGATCGCCATCCTCGAGGCCAAGCGCCTTGGCATCCCGGTCGTCGCCATCATCGATTCGAACTGCGATCCGGACAAGATCGATTTCCCGATCCCCGGCAATGACGACGCGGCCCGCGCCATCCAGCTCTATTGCGACCTGATCGCCAAGGCTGCGATCGACGGCATCGCTCGTCAGCAGGGCGCGCTCGGCGTCGATATCGGCGCTTCGGTTGAAGCTCCGGTCGAGCCGGCGCTCGATCCGGCTCCGGCATCGGAAGCCCCCGAGGCTTGATAATCGAAGGCCGGCAACGGCCTTCATCTTTCTCATATTTTGGCACGCTAAACAGACGCACCATCGAGTACCGATGGTGCGTCGGTGCATTTAAAACAAAGAGGCGACAATGAGCATTTCGGCTGCACAGGTCAAAGAACTCCGCGACTTGACCGGCGCGGGCATGATGGACTGCAAGGCGGCGTTGAACGAGACCAACGGCAATATGGAAGAGGCCGTCGACTGGCTGCGCAAGAAGGGCATTTCCAAGGCTGACAAGAAGGCTGGCCGCACCGCCGCCGAAGGCCTGATCGGCGTCGACAATGGCGTGCGCGAGGCCGCGGTCGTCGAGGTCAATTCCGAGACCGACTTCGTTGCTCGCAACGCCGCGTTCCAGGAAATCGTCGCCAACGTTGCCAAGGTCGCTCTCGCCTATGGCACGACCGAGGCGGTTGCCGCCGCCAAATATCCGGGTTCCGACAAGTCGGTCACCGACACCATCAAGGACGCTGTCGGCACCATCGGCGAGAACCTGGGCTTCCGCCGCTCGGCCAAGCTGACCGTTCCGCATGGCGCGGTGGCGACCTATGTCCACAACGCGGTTGCCGACGGCCTTGGCAAGCTCGGCGTGCTGGTCGCGATCGAAACCACGGGCAATGAGCATGCGGCCAACGCCTTCGGCCGCCAGGTCGCCATGCACGTCGCCGCCACCAACCCGATGGCGCTGACGGCAGAGCAGATCGACCCGGCTGCGGTCGAGCGCGAGAAGGCGATCTTCTCCGATCAGGCGCGTCAGTCCGGCAAGCCGGAAGCGATCATCGAGAAGATGGTCGAAGGTCGCCTGCGCAAGTTCTACGAGGAAGTCGTGCTCTTGAAGCAGGCCTTCGTGCTCAATCCCGACATCACCGTCGAGAAGGCGCTGAAGGATGCCGAGAAGGAAATCGGCGCGCCGGCCAAGATCACCGCCTATCTGCGCTTCGCGCTTGGCGAGGGTATCGAGAAGGAAGAGACCGATTTCGCGGCGGAAGTCGCGGCGGCGGTCAAGAAGTAAGCTTCCTATCGCTTTATTCCGACAGTGTTTTTCGGCCTGATGTTCGCATGGATGTCAGGCCGATTTCTTGTGCTATGTCGATAAACGCCCTCAGCTTCGGCGCCATCGCCGCCCGGCGCGGGAAGTAGAGGAACAGGCCAGGTTCCTCGATCGCTGATTGCGGCAGCACCTGCACCAGGCGGCCGGCCGCAAGATCCGCGCGCGCCAGTGGTTCGAACAGATAGGCAAGGCCTACTCCGGCAAGCGCCAGGTCAATCGCGGCGAGCGAATCCGTGACGATGGCCGTTCCGCCGGTCTCTATGACGACATCCTTGCCGTCCTCCGCCAAATCCCAGCGATAGAGCGCGCCGGAGCGGACAAGCCGGTAACCGATGCAATTGTGGTTGACGAGATCGGCTATGCTGCGCGGGCGGCCACGGCGCCCGATATAGGCGGGAGAGGCGACGATGACGGCTTTGAACGGAGGCGTGAGCCGCACGGCGACCATATCCTGCGCGATCATCTCGCCCAGCCGGATCCCTGCGTCAAAACCTTCGCCGACGATGTCGACCAGCCCCTGGTCGGCGAAGATCTCCACCGTGATGTCCGGATAGCGCTCGGCCATGGCCGCGACGACCGGGGTCGCCGCCAATGGGATCGCGATGTTGGAGGCATTGATCCTGAGCAGGCCGGACGGCTTGCCCTTGACACTGCGGATACGATCCATCCGTTCGGCAATATCCTGAAGGGCAGGGGCCACCGTTTCCACCAGTGCCTTGCCTGCCTCGGTGAGCGAAACGCTGCGTGTCGTACGTGCGAACAGGGGCTGACCGACCCGCTCCTCGACAAGGCGCACCGCATGGCTGACAGCGGACGGACTCATGCCGAGTTCGGCGGCTGCAAGCGCGAAGCCGCCGCGCCGGGCAACGGCAACGACGACAGGCAGATGGCTGAGCAGATCGCGATCCATTCATGAATGATATCGCATGGTCCTTGCGAACAATGCAACCTTATCGATGCCAAGACACCGATCCACATTGTCGCCGGCACATCCGCGATTGGCTGATGGCATTGAGGAGAAAAGATATGAATGCGTTGAAGCACGTAACTTTCGCGGCCGGCATGGCGCTGTCGCCGGTCGATGCCGGCGGGACGGAATCGTCCGCCTGGCAAGCGCTCGCGGACGAACGCGCGGTCATCCGTATAGCCGATGCCATCGACCGCGCCGTCGACGCGCAGGACTGGAAACTCGCGCGCAGCTATTTCGCGGATCGGGTTGCCGCTGACTTCAGTAGCCTGTCGGGGCAGCCCGCGGCCATCATTGCCTCCGACGATCTGATCGGCGCCTGGGCCGGCAATCTCAAGGGTTCGAAGACAAGCCTGCACCTGCGCACCAATCACCAGGTCGTTCTCGAGGCGGACACGGCGACCGTCCTGTCGAACGGCTATGCCTGGAACCGGATGGAAGGCAATGGCGACCCGCTTTGGGAGGTCTGGGGCACGTATGAGCACAAGCTGACGCGCGCCGCCACCGACTGGAAGGTCGACGGCTTCGCCTTCCACATGACGCATGAGCGCGGCAACCCTTGGGTCAAGGCGACGCCGGGCCAGTGATGCCACGGCACTCGCCATCAAGCATTGGAAGACGATCATGACCATGACCTACTACACGCTCGGCAACAGCGGCCTCAGGGTCAGCCAGCTGGCGCTGGGCACCATGACGTTCGGCAAGGAATGGGGCTGGGGAGCCGACAGGGACACGGCCCGCGCGATGTTCGACGCCTATGTCGAGGCGGGCGGCAATTTCTTTGACACGGCGGACCTCTACACCGGGGGCACCGCCGAAGCCTGGCTTGGCGAATTCATCGCCGAGCGGGGCTTGCGCGATACCGCGGTGATCGCCAGCAAGTTCACCATGAACATGCAGCCCGGCAATCCCAATGCCGGCGGCAACGGCCGCAAGAACATCATGCGCGCGATAGACGCTTCACTGAAGCGGTTGGGCACCGACTATATGGATCTCTATCTCATGCATGTGTGGGACAGGCTGACGCCGGCCGAAGAGGTCATGCGCACCCTGGATGACCTGGTGCGGGTGGGCAAGGTGCGCCATGTCGGCCTGTCCGATGTGCCAGCTTGGTATGCGGGGCGGGCACAGGCGATCGCCGAGTTGCGCGGATATGAACCGGTTTCGGCGCTGCAGCTCGAATACTCCCTCGCCGAACGCTCGATCGAGAATGAGTTCGTGCCATTCGGCATGCGCCATGGCGCCGGCATCATGGTCTGGAGCCCGCTGGCCAGCGGGCTGCTCAGCGGCAAATACCGGCCGGTCCAGGCTGGAAATGCTGGCCGGCTCGACGGGTTTCGCAACTCGACGCATCCGGGCTTCCAGAAATTCACCGAGCGCAACTGGACTATCGTGGCCGAGCTCGAGAAGGTTGCGTCCCAACTCGGCCGCAGCATGCCGCAGGTCGCGATCAACTGGGTGGCGACGCAGCCGGGGATCGCAACGGTGATCCTGGGTGCGACGACGCTCAGCCAGATCGCGGACAATCTCGGTGCGCTGGACTTCGAGATTCCGGCCGAACTTCGCGACCGGCTGGATTTGGTCAGCGGAACCCCTGCGCCATTCCCCTATTCCTATTTCGGGCCGCAGATACAGGCGCGCGTCACCGGCGGTGCTGCAACCGGCGACAAGCCCTCCGGCTACGCGTCGCCGGTGCTTGTCGAGGGCGAGCCGGCCGGCGTATCCACGGACTGATCGATCGGGCAGGGGTTACCGTGAATTTGCCGATTGGGCGCCTCGTGACATCGCGGCGCCCTTCGTGTATCGGAACTCGGCATCGTGCCAATGTTCGGGGCTCGGCGCCTGCGCGAGGGCGGCCAGCCCGGGCGCGACCACATGCAAAATGAAGAGGACCAGATGACGGTGAAGCCCCTCTACCGACGTGTCTTGTTGAAAGCGTCGGGCGAAGCGTTGATGGGCGAACAGCATTTCGGCATCGACGTCTCGGTCGTGGATCGCATCGCCGCCGACATCGCCGAGGCCCGTGCCCTGGGCATAGAGGTCGGCGTCGTCATCGGCGGCGGCAATATCTTCCGCGGCGTGGCCGTCGCCTCCAAGGGCGGAGACCGCGTCACCGGCGACCACATGGGCATGCTTGCCACGGTCATCAACTCACTGGCGCTGCGCACCTCGCTGCACAAAATCGGCGTTGATGCGGTGGTGCTGTCGGCGATCGCCATGCCAGAACTCTGCGAGAGTTTTTCGCAACGCCAGGCAGACGCTTACATGAACCAGGGCAGGGTGGTGATCTTCGCCGGCGGCACTGGCAATCCGTTCTTCACCACTGATTCGGCCGCAGCGCTTCGCGCGGCTGAAATCGGCGCGGATGCGCTGTTCAAGGGCACGCAGGTCGACGGTGTCTACTCGGCCGACCCGAAGAAGGACCCGAACGCGACCCGTTTCGAGCGCATCAGCCATGCCGAAGTCATAAATCGCGGCCTTTCCATCATGGATACGGCAGCGATTGCACTTGCGCGCGAAAACAACATTCCGATAATCGTCTATTCGATCCACGAAAAAGGTGGTTTCGGCGATATTCTGAGGGGCGGCGGCCGCTGCACGGTCGTCGCGGACGATTGATCCGGGGCCTGATCCCTAGAAAAGGGAAGCCGGCTTTTCGAAAATCAGGCTCGAACGGGGCCTTGCCCCGAAGCAGTGAACCCGCGGCAGACGGGTCGAGGAGACTAAGATGAGTGGTGAGTACGACGATCTCAAGCGGCGCATGGATGGGGCAATAGCCGCGTTCAAGCATGACCTGGCTTCGCTGCGGACCGGTCGCGCCTCCAGCAATCTGCTCGATGCCATCCAGGTGCAGGCCTACGGCACCACGATGCCGATCAACCAGGTCGCCAACGTTACCGTTCCGGAGCCGCGCATGATCTCGGTGTCGATCTGGGACAAGTCGATGGTTGGAGCCGTCGACCGCGCCATCCGGGAATCCAATCTGGGCTTCAACCCGATCGTGGACGGCACCAATCTCAGGATTCCGCTGCCGGAGCTCAACGAGCAGCGCCGCAAGGAACTGGTCAAGATCTCGCATGGCTATGCCGAGAACGCCCGCGTCGCCGCGCGCCATGTGCGCCGCGACGGCATGGACTTCCTGAAGAAGGCGGAGAAGGACGGCACCATCAGCGAGGACGATCAGCGCAAGCGTTCGGACCAGGTCCAGAAGCTCACAGACGAAACAATCAGCACCATCGATCATCTGCTTTCCGACAAGGAAGCTGAAATCATGCAGGTTTAGGGTTGGCCGCAGGCTGACCCGAAAGCGAGATCATGACAACGCCCGCGCATGTCGCGATCATCATGGATGGAAATGGACGCTGGGCCAAGTCGCGCGGCATGCCGAGGCTTGCCGGTCATCGCGCCGGCGTCGAGGCGTTGCGCAAGACGGTGCGCGCGGCACCGGATCTCGGTATCTCCTTCCTGACCGTCTATGCTTTCTCTTCGGAGAACTGGTCGCGGCCGAAGTCCGAAGTCAGCGACCTGATGGGACTGTTGAAGCTTTTCATCCGCCGCGATCTCGCCGAGCTCCATCAGAGCGGCGTGCGGGTCAGGATCATCGGCGACAGGGCAGGGCTGCAGGCCGACATCAGAGGGCTGCTCGACGAGGCCGAATCGCTTACCGCCGGCAACGAAGCGCTGACACTGGTCATCGCCTTCAACTATGGCGGGCGCGACGAGATCGTTCGCACGGCGCGCAAGCTTGCTTCGGCGGTGGCGCGCGGCGAGATCGACAGCGAAGCGATCACCGCCGAAAGCTTTGCCGGCTGTCTCGACACGCAAGGCATTCCCGATCCGGAACTGGTCATACGCACCAGTGGCGAGCTTCGCCTGTCCAACTTCCTCTTGTGGCAGGCCGCCTATAGCGAGCTGGTGTTCCTGCCTTGCTATTGGCCCGATTTCAGCCGCGAGCACCTCGCCGAGGCCTTGCGCGAATTTGCCGGCCGCGAACGCCGTTTCGGCGGATTGGGCCCGCAAGACGTCGCGTCGCGACCGGCCGCGGGATGAGCAACCTTCAGCTCCGCGTCATTTCAGCGGTCGTGCTTGCCGTCATCGCCCTTGGCCTGACCTGGCTTGGCGGCCTGCCTTTCCGACTGCTGTGCGCAGCCATGGTGGCGATGATCTTTTACGAGTGGACACGCATGTCGCGGCCTGTCACGGCCCATGGGCTGGGCTTCCTGCCCGAGGCGCTGGCGGTTGTTTTCATCGGCGCCCTGATCGCCGGCCTTCCTGCGTTCTGGCTGCTGCTGCTTGCCGTGATTCTGATTGCCGTGACGGCGATTGCCGCCCTGGTTCGCCAGACCGGGCAGTGGGAGGCAAGCGGTCTTGCCTATGCCAGCGTGTCCGGCCTGTCGCTTGCTCTGCTGCGCGATGGCGACCATGCGGGCCTCGTCGCCATACTGTTCTTGTTCGCGGTCGTCTGGGCGACCGACATTTTTGCCTATTTCGTTGGACGCGCAGTCGGCGGTCCCAAACTCGCGCCGTCGATTTCACCCGGCAAGACGCGCAGCGGCGCGCTGGGCGGCGCTGTCGGTGGTGTCGTTGCCGGGGTTATGCTGGCAGCCGCCGCCGGTGCCGGGAACCTGGCGCTGCTCGGCCTTGTGGCACTCGTGCTTTCGATCGTGGCCCAGGCCGGTGACCTGTTCGAATCCTGGGTCAAGCGGCGGCACGGCTGCAAGGATTCGGGTGTCCTCATTCCGGGCCATGGCGGCGTGATGGACCGTGTCGACGGGCTTGTCGCGGCGGCTCTCGCCCTGTACGTCATTGGCTGGATTTCGGCGGGCGCCGATCATCCGGCACAGGGGCTGTTTCCGATTTGAATGATGCCGTTCCACGATCTGGTGCGGACGCGCCTTGGATTCGCCTGGATTGATGTCACAGTCACGGCGCAACTGCGGAAGAATTTGAGGGCCTGAATTGAACGAGATTCTTCACGCGATTTTCAGCACGGAAGGTTTCTTTCTGGGCACGCTAGTGCCGTTTCTCTTCGTGCTGACCGTGGTGGTGTTCGTCCACGAGATGGGCCATTACCTCGTCGGCCGCTGGTGCGGCATCGGGGTCAAGGCCTTTTCGATCGGCTTCGGTCCCGAACTCATCGGTTTCAACGACAGGCATGGCACGCGCTGGAAGCTTTGCGCCATACCGCTTGGCGGCTATGTCAAATTTGTCGGCGACATGAACGCCACCTCCAGCCAGCCTACCTCGGATGAACTCGAGACGCTGACCGACGAGGAGCGCAAGGTCGCCTTTCACACCCAGGCGATCTGGAAGCGCGCGGCGACCGTGGCGGCCGGGCCTCTGTTCAACTTCCTGCTGACGATCGTCGTCTTTGCCGTCCTGTTTGCGGCCTATGGGCGGTATGTCTCGGAGCCCATGGTGGCGGAGGTTACGACAGACAGTCCCGCGGCGAAGGCCGGCATCCTGCCCGGGGATCGATTCGTCAGCGTCGACGGCAGCAAGGTCGAAACGTTCGGCGATGTGCAGCGGCTGGTTTCGGGCCGGGCCGGCGATACCATCACCTTCGTCATGCTGCGCGATGGCAAGGAAGTCACGGTCACCGCGACCCCGCAGTTGATGGAGCAGGAAGACGCGCTCGGCAACAAGGTCAAGGTCGCGGTGATCGGCGTCGTCAACAACAAGGAACTCGGCCAGCCCCGCCTCATTACCTACACGCCGGTCGGTGCCGTGGCGGCCGCCGTCGAGGAAACTGGCCACGTCATCGAGCGCACCGGCCAGTTCCTGAAGCGTTTCGCCGCGGGGCGCGAGGACAAGTGCCAGTTGGGTGGTCCCGTCAAGATCGCCGACATGGCAGGCAAGGCGGCGAAACTGGGTTTCGAGTGGCTGGTTCAGCTCGTGGCGCTGTTGTCTGTCGGGATAGGTATTCTCAATCTTTTGCCGATTCCCCCCCTCGACGGCGGCCATCTGTTGTTCTACGGGGTGGAGGCCGTCATTCGCCGACCGGTGTCGGAACGGATGATGGAAATGGCCTATCGAGCCGGTCTGCTCCTTGTCCTGTGCTTCATGGGTTTCGTGTTCTGGAATGATCTCTTTGGATGCTGAAATCATGAAGAAATTCGGCTTCGACATGGCCAATGTTGAGACGCCGTTTACCATGCACGGGGATATGAGTGACGCGAAAGCCACGCACCAGGGTTAAGTAAATACAAATTAACCAGAAGCCTTGCGTGTAGGGAAAATCCGGTTAATACGGTAGGGGAAATTACCGCACGTCCGGTTTTCTCGCCGTGGGGACTACGAGAAAAGGTTATTAAGCCCGATGAAGGCAGCATCCAAGTTTCTGAACGCCGCGTCAGCGGCGGCACTGTCCGCCGCTTTGGTCGTACCAGGTGCGCTCGCAGTGCAATTCGTTGCCACATCGGCGGCTGAAGCCGCTGTCGTCAGCAGGGTGGAGGTGACCGGCAACCAGCGTGTCGACGCCGAGACCATCCGCAACTACATCACCATCAAGCCGGGCAAGGCCTTCTCCAGTTCGGACATCGACAGCGCGGTCAAGGCGCTGTTCGGCACCGGCCTGTTCTCGGATGTCCAGATCAACCAGGTCGGCTCGACGCTGGTGGTCAAGGTTGCCGAGTACAAGGTCGTCAACCAGGTGCTGTTCCAGGGCAACAAGAAGCTCAAGGACAATGCGCTTCAGGCCGCGGTTCAGCTGAAGCCGCGAGGCACGTTCTCGCAGGCGACGCTCGATTCCGATGTCGAGGCGGTCAAGGCCGCTTACAGGCGCATCGGCCGCGACGATGCTGGCGTGACCGCGCAGATCATGGAACTCGGCGACAACCGCGTGAACGTGGTTTTCCACATCACGGAAGGCGACCGCACGCAGATCGCGGCGATCAACTTCGTCGGCAACAGCGCCTATTCGAGCCGTCGCCTGTCGGACGTGATCAACACCAAGCGCTCGTCCTGGGTTTCATTCATCCTGCGTGACGACGTCTACGATGAGGACAAGCTGCGCGCCGACCAGGAGCTGCTTCGCCGCTTCTACTACAATCACGGCTATGCCGATTTCCAGGTCGTGTCGGCCGTCGGCGAACTCGACAGCGCCACGAACAAGTACACGGTCACCATCACCGTCCAGGAAGGCGAGCGCTACACCTTCGGCGACATCAGCGTCGAAAGCACGATCCCGGAAGTCGACTCCAAGTCACTGGAATCGGTGGTCGAAACCCGTAAGGGCGACGTCTACAATGCCAAGAACGTCGAGGACTCCATCATCGCGCTGACCGAGAAGGTGGCCGGCTCCGGCTATGCCTTTGCGCAGGTGACGCCGCGCGGCGACCGCAACTTCGAGAACCATACGATTTCGGTGGTCTATACGGTCGACCAGGGCACCAAGGCCTATATCGAGCGCATCGAGATCCGCGGCAACGATCGCACGCGCGACTATGTCATTCGCCGCGAATTTGACGTCAGCGAAGGCGATGCGTTCAACCAGGTGCTCATCCAGCGCGCGAAGAAGCGTCTGGAAGACCTGAATTATTTTGAGAAAGTCGACATCTCGACTGTACCCGGCTCGCAGCCGGACCAGGTCGTGCTGGTGGTCGATGTGGTCGAGAAGTCGACAGGTGAATTCTCCATCGGCGCCGGCTATTCGACCGGTGGCGACACGGCGGGGCCGTCCGTCGAAGGGTCGATCACCGAACGCAACTTCCTCGGCCGTGGCCAGTTCATCAAGCTGTCGGCGGGTGGCGGCAAGAATTCGCGCGACTACAGCATTTCGTTCACCGAGCCTTATTTCCTCGGGCGGCGCATCGCCGCCGGCTTCGACATCTACAAGTCGACGAGGCAGTACAACAACAACTATGACAGCGACACCACTGGTGCGACGGTCCGCTTCGGACTGCCGATCACCAACAGCATCACGACCCAGCTCGCGTACAATATCTCGCAAGAGAAGTACTCGGTGGACGACAGTTGCGATCCCACGGATGCACTTCCTCAAGGCAACTGCAACATCTCGCAGGCTGTCCTGGACGGCATCGAGCAGAGTCCGTGGATCAAATCGTCGGTCAGCCTGGGGCTGGTCTACAACACTATCGACGACATGAAGAACCCGCATGAGGGTATCTATGCCAACACGACCGTCGAGGTCGCGGGTCTTGGCGGCGATGCCAAGTTCGTGAAGGTCACGGGACGCGGCAGCATCTATCAGACGCTGTCCGAACAGCTCGATCTTGTCGGTCTTATTTCGGGTGGCGCCGGTCATGTCGAGGGTTACGGCAGCGACGGCGACCTGCGCATCTTCGATCACTTCCAGAGCACCGACCGCATGATCCGCGGTTTTGCCTATGGTGGCATCGGCCCGGTCGCTTCCGGCACCAGCGGTGACCATCTCGGCGGCACCACATATTTCAACGCGTCGGCCGAGGCCCAGTTCCCACTGCCGGTCGTACCTGAGAGCTTCGGCCTGCGCGGCGCTGTATTTGCCGATGCGGCGACGCTTTATGGCAGCAAGATTGCCGATCAGAGCTTGGTCAACCAAGACTCTACCGGTATGAAATTGCGCGCTTCGGTCGGTCTCGGCCTGATGTGGGCCTCGCCGTTCGGTCCGATCCGTATCGACTATGCGATCCCGGTCAAGAAGGAAGCGAGCGACGACGTGCAGGAATTCAACTTCGGCATATCGACCCGCTTCTGATCGGCGGCCAACGATGCTCCCGGATTGTTTTGATCCGGGAGAAATGTTCCGACCTAGCTGGATATAGCTTCTGGAATGACCGACCCGGTGTTCTTCGCGCCATCACGCCGGTATACGGCGGCCGAAGTCGCGAATCTGACCGGCTCGGTGCTTGTCGATTCCGGCCAATCCGACGTTTCGATCGAAGCGCTGGCACCAGCCAACGAAGGCGCTGCCAACGCGCTCGTCTTCGTCGACGGCAGACGCAATTCCGCGCTGATGCCGTCGCTGCGGGCGGCTGCGGTCCTGTGTCCGGCGGAATTCGCCAACAAGGCGCCGGCCGGTGTCGCTGTGCTGATCCACCCACGGCCGCAACAGGCATTCGCGCTCGTCGGCCGGCTGCTGTTCCCGACAGCCGCCACGCCAGGGCCAATGACCGGTGAAACCGGCGTTTCGCCGCATGCCCATGTCGATCCGACCGCGCATATCGAAGCCGGCGCCATCATCGAGGCCGGCGTGGTCATCGGGCCGGGCGTCTCGATCGGTCGCGGGACCGTCGTCGCACCCAACGCGGTCATTGGACAGTCGTGCCAGATCGGCCGTGACGGCTATGTCGGCCCGGGTGCCAGCATCCAGTATGCGCTGATCGGCAACCGGGTCATCATCCATGGCGGCGCCAGGATTGGCCAGGACGGCTTCGGCTTCGTTGCCGGCGCCAAAGGGCCGGAGCGGGTTCCCCAGATCGGGCGGGTCGTCATCCAGGACGATGTCGAGATCGGCTCCAATTCGACCGTCGATCGTGGCGCCATGTCCGACACGATCATCGGCCAGGGTACCAAGATCGACAATCTCGTCCAGATCGCCCATAACGTCCGCATCGGTCGCAATTGCATAGTAGCCGGGCTTTCAGGTATTTCCGGTTCCGTGGTCGTGGGTGACAATGTCACGATGGGTGGCGGCGTCGGACTTGCCGATCACCTGACCATCGGCACAGGAGCCAAGCTTGCCGCCAGAAGTGGATTTATGAGCAATGTCCCTGCCGGCGAGATCTGGGGCGGTTATCCGGCACAGCCGATGGCGGAAGCCATGCGGGAGATAGCCATGTTGCGCACGATGGCCAGGGCACGCAAGCAGGGCAAGGACAATGGCTGATATGGTGGCGGCGACGACGCTGGAAGCGGTCGACATATTGGGGCTGATGAAGCTTCTGCCGCATCGCTATCCCTTCCTGATGATCGACCGCATCGTCGACATCGATGGCGATGAATCTGCCATCGGCATCAAGAACGTCACCATCAACGAGCCGCATTTTCAGGGGCATTTTCCCGATCAGCCCGTGATGCCAGGCGTGCTGATCGTCGAGGCCATGGCACAGACGGCGGGCGCCATCTGCATCCGAAGCCTTGGGGCGTCGAAGCCGTCGCTGGTCTATTTCCTGACCATCGACAACGCCAAATTCCGCAAACCGGTCGTTCCCGGCGACCAGTTGAAGATCCATGTCAAGAAAATCAAGAAGCGTGGCAACCTGCTCAAATTCGCCTGTGAAGCCCTGGTCGATGGCACCAAGGCAGCCGAGGCCGAGATTTCAGCCATGATGGTCACCGGCGACTGACGATCGAGTGCCTATGAAAATCAAGACTTCAATCCATCCTTCTTCCGTTGTGGAAGAGGGCGCTCAAATCGGCCAAGGTGTGCGCATAGGGCCGTTCTGCCATGTCAGCGCCGATGCCGTGATCGGTGATGGCGTCGAACTGGTCAGCCATGTCTCGGTGATGGGCGCGACCACCATCGGGGCGTCCACCAAGGTTTATCCGATGGCGATATTGGGCGCGCCGCCGCAGAACACCAAGCACAAGGGCGGCCGCACCACGCTGGTCATCGGTGCCAATTGCACCATCCGCGAAGGCGTCACCATGCATGTCGGCACGGATACCAGCCGCGGCGAGACGACGGTCGGCGACAACGGCAATTTCCTTGCCTATGCCCACATCGCCCATGATTGCGTGGTCGGCAAGAACGCCACCTTCGCCAACGGCGCGACGCTGGGCGGACACTGCGAGATCGGCGATAACGTCTATATTGGCGGCCTCAGCGCCGTTCATCAGTTCGTGCGTGTCGGCGATAACGCCTTTCTCGGCGGGTGCTCGGCTTTTGTCGGTGATGTCATTCCCTATGCCATTGCCGTTGGCAACCGCGCCAGCTTGCGCGGCTTGAACATCATCGGCCTCAAGCGTGCCGGTCTGCCGCGTTCCGAAATCTATCTGTTGCGCAAGGCTTACAGGACGATCTTCGACCGCTCCCGCACCGTCGGCGAGAACATCGAATTCGCCAAGGCCGAGTTCGCCTCTTCACCGACCGCCATGAAGATCATCGATTTCATCACCAGTCGCGGCAAGCGGCACTATGCGGTGCCATCGCTCAAGGGCAGCGACGGCGACGATGCCGATGATGAAGACTGAGACGGCTTCTGCTGGTCTTGATCTCCCGCCTGGTGCCAGGGTCGGCATCATCGCCGGCGGCGGCAGTCTTCCCGTTGAAGTCGCGGCCGGCTCGGCCGAGCAGGGGTACCCGCCCTTCGTCGTCCTCATGGACGGCGAGGCTGATCGCCTAGTGGAATTGCGCCAGTATGACCATGAGACCTTGGCCCTGGAGGCGATCGGCTCGCTTGTTCCATTGCTCAAGCGTCACCGGATCACCCATCTTGTGCTTGCCGGCGAGATCAAGCGCCGGCCAAGGCTGACGCATCTGCGCCCAAGCCTCAGCCTGCTTGCGGTGATACCGGTTGTCGTGATGGCACTGGCGCGCGGCGACGATGGGCTGCTGAAAGTGGTGGCGCGAGGCCTCGAGGCACGAGGAATAAAGGTCGTGGGGGCCCACGAAATCGTGCCGAACCTTGTGGCAGCCGAAGGGACCTTGACCAAGGTGGAGCCGCAGAAGTCCGACTGGCGCGACATCGAGGCGGGCTTCGCGGCGGCAAAGGCCATCGGAGCGCTGGATATCGGCCAGGCGGCGATCGCGGTCGGCGGCCGGACCATCGCGCTTGAGGGTATCGAGGGTACGGCCGGATTGCTCGATCGCGCCAGGCTGCTGCGTGGCCACGGCCGCATCGCCGGGAAGACGCGCGGCGTCCTCGTCAAATGCGCCAAGCCCGGCCAGGAGCTGCGCGCGGATCTTCCGTCCATAGGACCGCAGACGGTCGAAGCAGCCCACGTGGCCGGGCTTGCGGGCATTGCCATCGAGGCGGGACGCTCGCTGATCCTCGAGGGTCCCGCAACCCTGTCGCGCGCCAATGAACTCGGTCTGTTCATCGTCGGCCTGGCCGTCGCGGAGCCGGCGCATGGCTGACAGGGCGCTGAAGATCGCGATCGTCGCGGGAGAGGAATCAGGCGATCTGCTTGGTGCCGACATCGTGCGTGAGCTTCGCCAGATGACGGGCCGCGAGATGCAACTCGCCGGCCTCGGCGGCCGGCATCTCGGCGAACTGGGCCTGGTGTCGCCGTTCGATGCCGGTGAGATTGCTCTGATGGGTTTCAGTGCCGTCCTGCGCGATCTGCCGCGCCTCGTCAGGCGGATCGGTCAACTGGCCAAAACCATCGCGGACGAGAAGCCGGACTGTCTGGTCACCATCGACAGCCCGGACTTTTCCTTGCGTGTCGCCAGGAAGGTGCGTGCGGCCAATCCGTCGATTCCCATCATCCACTATGTCTGTCCAAGCGTCTGGGCGTGGCGGCCGGGCAGGGCGGTGGCTATGAGGCCTTACGTCGACCATATCCTGTGCATCCTGCCGTTCGAGGTGAAGGAACTCGAGCGGCTGGGTGGCCCGCCCGGCACCTATGTCGGGCACCGCCTCACGCATGAGGCAGGTGTGCTTGCCGCCGCGAAGGCGCAAGAATTGCCGCGCGATCTTGCCCAGGACCGCATCAAGACGTTGCTGGTGCTGCCCGGCTCGCGGCGCGGCGAGGTGCGCCGGCTGATCGAACCATTCGGCGAGACGGTGTCGATGCTGCGCGCGCGCGGACATAGGCTGCGGCTGTTGCTGCCGACGGTTCCCCATGTCGCCGACCTCGTCAAATCCTCGGTCAACCGTTGGGATGAAAAGCCTGAGATCATCGTCGATCCGCAACGCAAATGGCAGGCTTTCGGCAAGGCCGATGCCGCGCTGATCGCATCGGGAACGGTATCGCTGGAGCTGGCGCTGTCGGGCGTGCCGATGGTCTCGTGCTACAGGCTCGATCCCATAGCTCGTGCCGTCGCGCCCTATTTCGTTTCCGTCTGGTCGGCGCTGCTGCCCAACCTGATTGCGGATCGTGCGCTTATTCCGGAGTTCTACAACGAATACGTCAAGCCGAACAATCTGGCTCGGCAAATGGAAGCGCTGTTCGCCGACAGCGGCATGCGCGTCTGGCAGAAAGACGGCTTTGCCGAGATCGCGCGGCGCATGGCGACGGACAAACCGTCGGGCGAGATCGCGGCGGGCGTTGTGCTTCGCCATATAAAAAAGGCGCCCTGACAGGCGCCTTTTTCGGTCAAGACAGCTTTAGTCAGCGCTTGGCGATCGGCACGTAGTCACGCTCTGGGGCGCCGGTGTAGAGCTGACGCGGGCGGCCGATCTTCTGGCGCGGGTCCTCGATCATCTCCTTCCACTGCGCGATCCAGCCGACGGTACGGGCGACCGCGAATAGCACCGTGAACATGGTGGTGGGGAAGCCGAGCGCCTTCAGCGTGATGCCGGAATAGAAGTCAACATTCGGATAGAGCTTCTTCTCGATGAAATAGGGATCGGTCAGCGCGATCTTTTCCAGTTCCATGGCGATGTCGAGCAGCGGATCGTCCTTGATGCCGAGTTCGCCCAGAACCTCGTGCGCCGTCTTCTGCATGATTTTCGCACGAGGATCGTAGTTCTTGTAGACGCGGTGGCCAAAACCCATCAGCCGGAACGGATCGTTCTTGTCCTTGGCGCGGGCGATGAATTCCGGGATGTGATCGACATGGCCGATCTCGCCCAACATGTTGAGCGCCGCTTCATTGGCGCCTCCGTGGGCCGGGCCCCAAAGGCAAGCGATGCCGGCGGCGATGCAGGCGAACGGGTTGGCGCCAGAAGAGCCGGCAAGGCGAACCGTCGAGGTCGAGGCATTCTGCTCGTGATCGGCATGCAGGATGAAGATGCGCTCCATGGCGCGCGCCAGCACCGGGTTGATCTTGTACTCCTCGCACGGCACCGCAAAGCACATATGCAGGAAGTTTGCCGCGAAACCGAGATCGTTCTTCGGGTAAATGAAGGGCTGGCCGATGTGGTACTTGTAGGCCATGGCCGCGATCGTCGGCATCTTGGCGATCAGACGCATGGAAGCGACCATGCGCTGGTACGGGTCCGAGATGTCGGTGGAGTCATGGTAGAAGGCAGACAGCGCGCCGACCACGCCGCACATCACAGCCATCGGGTGCGCATCGCGACGGAAGCCGGTGAAGAAGCGCGACATCTGCTCGTGCACCATGGTGTGGCGCGTTACGCGGTAATCGAAATCGTCCTTCTGCGCCTTGGTCGGCAGTTCGCCGTAGAGCAGGAGGTAGCAGACTTCGAGGAAGTCGCCGTGTTCAGCCAATTGGTCGATCGGATAGCCACGATGCAAGAGGATGCCGGCATCGCCGTCGATGAAGGTGATTTCGGACTCGCAGCTCGCGGTCGAGGTGAAACCGGGGTCGTAAGTGAACGCGCCGGTGGTGCTGTAGAGCGAGGCGATGTCGATGACGTCAGGTCCGACGGAGCCGCTTCGCACCTTGAATTCATGAGTCTTGCCGGCGAATTCAAGCGTTGCCGTAGCTTCTTGGTTCTTGCCGCCCACATCCAGTTTTTTCGCAGCTTCGGTCATTGCAAACTCCTTCTTGTTTCCTCATGCCGGCAAAGGCAAATCTCTGCAGAGCGACACGTCGAATCACCGCAATGCGCGTATTCGCCACCGCATTTTAGGAGGTGCGTGCCAGATTGGGCCAAGGCCTAATGTTGCACTGCGAAACGCGCCTTTCAATGCCAATCTTCTTGGGCCAGTTTGCTCCTAATCGATTTGATCCGCTATGCGCGCCAGGCTCTCCTCGCGTCCAAGCACGGCAAGCACGTCGAACACACCCGGCGAGGTGCTTTTGCCAGTCAGCGCGGCCCGCAGGGGTTGGGCCACGGCGCCAAGCTTATGGCCACCGGCAAGCGCATAATCGCGGATCGCGGCCTCCGCCGCGGCAGCCGTCCAGTCGCCCGAAACCGCGTTCAAAGCTTCGTGAGCGCCACGCAGGATCTTGCGCGCATCGTCATTGAGCAAGAGGGCCGCCTTGTCGTCGATCGGCAGCGGGCGCGTGGCGAACAGGAAGGCCGCGCCATCGACAAGCTCGACCAGCGTCTTGGCGCGCTCCTTCAGCCCCGGAAGGGCTGCCAGCAGTTGCGCCTTGTTCGTGTCGTCAAGGCGTGCGGCCATCGCCGGGCCACCCTCGAGATAGGGTAGAGTGGCGATGAAGATGTCGAACAGTTCGGCGTCGGCCATGCGGCGCATATGCGCGCCATTGATTGCTTCCAGCTTGGCGAAATCGAAGCGGGCCGCGCCCTTGTTGACGTCGCCGATGTCGAACCAGGAGATCATGTCCTTGATCGACATGATCTCGTCGTCGCCGTGGCTCCAGCCCAGGCGCGCCAGATAGTTGAGCAGCGCCTCCGGCAGGTAGCCCATGGCGCGATAGGCCTCGACGCCAAGCGCGCCGTGGCGCTTCGACAGCTTGGCTCCGTCGGCGCCGTGGATCAGCGGGATGTGCGCCATCGACGGGACGTCCCAGCCCATGGCGTTATAGATCACGGTCTGGCGGGCGGCATTGGTCAGGTGGTCGTCGCCACGGATGATGTGCGTGACACCCATGTCGTGGTCGTCGACGACGACGGCATGCATGTAGGTCGGGTTACCATCCGAACGCAGGATGATGAAGTCGTCGAGATCCTTGTTGGGAAAGCGCACCTCGCCTTGGACGCGGTCGTGGACGATCGTCTCGCCCTCGGTCGGCGCCTTGATGCGGATGGCGCCCTTGACGCCAGCCGGCGCCTCGGATGGATCGCGATCGCGCCACTGACCATTGTAGCGCGGCGGCAGACCTTTTGCGCGAGCCGCCTCGCGCATCGCCTCCAGTTCGGCAGGCGTCTCGTAGCTGTAATAGGCCTTGCCCAGGCGCACGAGCTCCTCCGCGACCTCGCGGTGGCGCGGGGCACGCTCGAACTGCGAAACCGCATCGCCGTCCCAGCCAAGACCGAGCCAGGAGAGTCCGTCCAGGATGGCGGCCGTCGCCGCATCGGTCGAACGCTCGCGATCGGTGTCCTCGATGCGCAGCAGCATCGTGCCGGCGGTATGTTTGGCATAGAGCCAGTTGAACAGCGCCGTGCGCGCGCCTCCAATATGCAGGTAACCGGTGGGCGAGGGGGCAAAACGGGTGACGACCTTGTCGGACATGAAACTCTCGGAAACCATCTGAAGCGGGGCGCGGCGGCGCGGACTTTCGCGCGTTGCGCGTTCATGTAGCATAGGGCGTCAGGGGTGCAAGGGGCAGACCCGATGGCTGGACGTGGCCGGGGCTCGGATCAGGGCGAGGACGCTGTTGTTGGCGTCAGCGAGCGGTCCCTGTTTGCGATCCCGCCGCCGGCCTCGCTGCCGCCATCACCTCTCCTTCCCGGCTCCGGCAGCCAACCTTTGCCAGCGGGTGCCCCAGCACCAATTCCGCCCGCCACTGGCCGGATTGCGCGTGTCGGGCGGCAAATCGGCCAGGCTTCCTTGCGTCGCCTGCGCCACAGTGTGACGACGGCAGCGGAACTGGAGCTTGACCGAGGCGCTGCCTTCCTGCTGGTGCCGGTCTGCCTGGCCGCGGGTGCGATCGGCTACTATTCGCTGGCGGCGGAGCCTGACTTCGCAAAGCCCGTCGCGATCGTCGTGCTGATGGCGATCTGTGCGCTTGTCTCGCGCTCCTGGCCGAAAACCCATCTGGCTTTCATGGCGGCATTGTTGTGCGCGCTGGGCCTGCTTGCCGCCAAGGTCGAGACCTGGCGGGCGGGCACCCGGATGCTGGGTTCGGAAATCTCGACGCAAGTGACCGGCCGCGTCGTCTCGCTCGAGCGCATGGAGACCGGCCGCATCCGATTGACGATAGACGTGACGTCGACGGCGCGGCCAAAACTGCGTTACGCGCCGGAAAGGGTCCGGCTTTCAGCGCGCAAGATACCTGACGACATGACCGCCGGCTCGCTGATATCGGGCTATGCCAAACTGCTGCCGCCGACCGGTCCGGTGCGGCCGGACAGCTACGATTTCTCCTTCGACAGCTACTTTGCCGGCATCGGTGGCAGCGGCTTCTTCCTTGGCAATCCAAAAATCATCTCCGCCGACGACGATGAGATGCCGCTGTCGGCCCGCCTGTTTTCGGGGATAGAAAATGCGCGCGAAGCCATCGCCGACCATATCAGGGGCGTTGTTGGCGGCGCCGAAGGCGAGATCGCGGCAGCGCTGATCGTTGGCGTGCGCGCCGGCATTCCCGATGAAATCAACGAAGCGATGCGGCGCACTGGCATCTATCACATCATCTCCATATCGGGACTGCATATGGCGCTGGTCGCCGGCACCATCATGGGTCTGCTGCGCGGTGCCTTCGCGCTTTTCCCGGATTTTTCCGCGCGTCGGCCGGTGAAGAAATATGCGGCCGCCGCGGCACTGTTGTCGATCGCCGCCTACCTCGTCATCTCAGGCGTCGTCGTTGCCGCCGAGCGCAGCTTCATCATGCTGGCGGTGATGCTGATTGCCGTATTGTTCGATCGCGCGGCGCTGACCATGCGCAACCTCACTATCTCGGCGATCGCCGTCATCGTGGTGTCGCCGCATGAAGTGGTCGGCCCGAGTTTCCAGATGTCGTTCGCCGCGACGGCCGCACTGGTCGGCGCCTATGCCGGCTGGGCGGATCACCGTGCGGGAAAGACAAGACCGCCACCGCCAAGGCGATCCCTGCCGGGGTTCCTGACGCGAAAATTCCTCGCGCTCACGGGAGGGGTGGCGATGACGTCCATCATTGCCGGCAGCGCCACGGCGCTGTTTGCCATATGGCACTTCCAGCGTGTGTCGCCGCTCAGCCTGTTCGCAAATCTGGCTGTCATGCCAATTGTCTCAGTCGTCATGTTTCTGGCGGTTGTCAGCGCCTTGACAATGCCCTTCGGTCTGGACGGACCTTTTCTCTACCTCATGGGCAAGGGCCTGACCGCGATGATCGCCATATCGGCGTGGATATCGGAACGCTCCCCCGTCGATGCGGTCGGGCTGATTTCACAACACTCCGTGCTGCTGGTGACGATCGCCCTGGTCATCGCGACGATGGCGACGACATGGCTGCGGCTCGCGGCAGTGCCATTCGCGCTCGCCGGCCTGTTGACAGTGTCGGATACACGCACGCCGGACGTGCTGATCTCCGAAGACGCGCGGCTGGTTGCGCTGCCGATCGGCGGCGGCGAACTCGCGGTCAGCCGGGCTCGTCCAAACGAATTCACCGTCGACAATTGGAAACGCGCGCTGGTGTCCGAAACCATCGTCGTGCCGGAGATGTTCAACAAGGCGGACGGGCAATTCGACTTGGCCGATGCGGTCAATCTGCCGCCGGGGGCGCCGTTTTATTGCACGGAGGGCATCTGTCTCGCCCGGCATCCGTCTGGCGCGATCATCGCGCATGTCGAAGACCGCAAGGCTACCTGGAAGGCCTGCGGCTTCGCCGACCTGATCGTTGTCAATGATGCGACGGGCTACGATGCCTGCCACAACCCGCTGGTTCTCGTCGTTACCAAACGGCAACTCGCACGCAAGGGCAGTGCCGCTGTCTTCTTCGACCGCCAATCGGCGACCAGCCCGCCAACCATCAGCTTCGCCGTGGACGGGCCCTATCGGCCCTGGCACACGCAACGAAAGTTTTCGCGTGAGGCGAGGGGACTGCCGCCCTATCAAAAACCTGAAACGCCGGCCGCTCCTGCTCAGTAGCGCCTGATCAGGCCGACTAGCTTGCCTTGCACCTTGACCCTGTCCGGCCCGAAAATGCGCGTCTCGTAGGCCGGGTTGGCGGCTTCAAGGGCAATCGAGGCGCCCTTGCGGCGGAACCGCTTCAAGGTCGCTTCCTCCTCGTCGACCAGCGCCACGACGATCTCGCCTGGGCTCGCCGTATCGGCGTTGCGGATAATGACTGTATCGCCATCGAAGATGCCGGCCTCGATCATCGAGTCACCCTTGACCTCCAGCGCATAGTGCTCGCCACCCATGATCATGTCCGGAGGCACCGAGATCGAATGCGTCTGATGCTGGATGGCATCGATCGGCACACCTGCGGCGATACGGCCCATCACCGGGATCGACACGGCAGAGACCGCGTCGTAGTCATTGCCGGCAGAGGGCAAGCGCGACGGCGCCGGCTTGATCTGACGGCCTAGGCCGCCCTGACCAAGACTGCCTTGAATGACACTCGGCGAGAATTTCTTTGCCGCGTTGAGGCCGGGCGCGATCGAATCCGGCAGTCGCAGCACTTCCAATGCCCGCGCCCGGTTGGGCAGCCGCCTGATAAAGCCGCGTTCCTCCAGCGCCGTGATCAGGCGATGTATCCCTGACTTGGAGGCGAGATCCAGCGCCTCCTTCATCTCGTCAAAGGAAGGCGGGATACCGCTTTCCTTCAGCCGTTCATGAATGAACATCAGCAGTTCATGTTGCTTACGCGTCAGCATGGCGCCCCCCAGGCATTGAACGAAGGGAATCGGAATCGAAAAACAAACCCAGAACAAACACTATCTGTTCCAGTTGTGTTCCGCAACTGTTTAAAGTTTAGTGAATTTGTTAAGGCATCTGAAATTGTCTGCCGCCGGCAGCGGGCAGCGATCGGCCGCCTTCGCCGCCAGCGCGAGCATTGAAATCATTTTGGTTAATGGCCTGTGGCCTACCCTTGATGGACCTTGGAATCAGTTTCTAGAGGGCGTCCAGAGGCTGGATCGCGTCGTTGTTCGATCCATTCCTGGCGGAACGAAACGAAATCAAAACGCCAACGATCATGCTTCGAGAGCAATAACGCTGAAGTCATCCGGAAATTGCTTTCAGGCTGCCGGCGCGTGCGGTGTAGTTGTTCGCGCCGCCGTCCTCGCTATGAACGTAGACATGCAGCGTATAGCCGATATGCGCCGTCATCAGCGCCTTTGCCCGCTCGACATCGCGATCGAGGGCCGCTTCCATGATCGCGGTGTGATGCTCGATCGCGATCGCCTCTCGAAGAGCGTCCATTGCCTCGCCATAACCATCCTTGAGGCCGGCGGCCGCCCGCAATGTCGGCGCCAGGCCGAGAAACCGATGATGCCGCCGCAACTGATCGGCGATTGTCGAACGGAAGCGCAACAGCCAGTTGGACGTCGCGGCACTCAGCAGTGCCCCGTGAAAGGCCTCGTGGCTCTCGTCCCACTGGTCGACGGCCGCATCCGAGGGGTCGTCGACCGCGGTCTTGCAGCGGGAGAGCCGGTAGTGGGCGGTGACAACCGCGTCCTCCCATTCCCTGCCGCCTTTCTCGATCGATTCCAGGAACAGCGGCATCTCCACAACCATCCGTGCGCGAGCCAGGTCCTCGAGTTCGGCCCGCGACACCGGAGCCACGGCAAAGCCGCGATTGCTGATGGCGGTAACCAGGCGCTCGGCCTCAAGTCGAGACAAGGCTTCACGCAGCGGTGTCCAGCCGACGCCGTATAGACCGCGCAGCGCACTCAGCTTGAGCGGTGCGCCCGGCATGAGGCGTGTGGTCAGGATATCGCGCCGCAGCAGCTGATAGGCCGCCTCGGTTTTCGTGGAGTTGTTCTGGTCCTGCATCGCGATCCGTCCATCGTCGGGCATGTGAAAATTATATATGATGGTGCTCGATGGCAAGAATTATATATAATGTTTGACAGGAAGCGATGGACTGACCATGATCGCCACAGTTGCCGTCCCGATGAGCGGCGCTGATCAAATCTGGGAGGAAATGATGTTGAAGTCCAAATCCGCTTGGCTGTCGGGATTGGCCCTGGCAGGCGCATTGATGGTCAGCGCGGGGAGTGCCGCCGCCGACCAGATTCGCATCGGCATCGCCAATTTCGGCGAGCATCCGCAGCTCAACGCTGCCATAGCCGGATTCAAGAAGGCGCTGACGGACAATGGCTTTGTCGAGGGCAAGGATGTCGTCTACACGGAGAGCCATACCAATTTCGATGCATCGCTGGTGCCGCAGATGATCGCCAAGCTACAGGCGGAGCAGCCCAAGCTGATCTACACCATCACCACGCCGGTCTCGCAGATCGCCAAGAAGGCGCTTGCCGGTTCCGGCATTCCGATCGTCTTCGCCGCTGTCACCGATCCGGTCGCGGCCAAGCTGGTGCCGTCGTGGGACGCCGGAGACGAAGGCATGACCGGCGCCAGCGATCTGCAGGATGTCGCCGCTGTCATGGCCTTCACCAAGAAGCTGCTGCCGAACGCCAAGCGCTTCGGCGTGCCTTACAATCCAGGCGAGGCCAATGACGTCGCCCTGGTCGAGAAGATCAAGGCGGCCGCACCGGCGGCCGGCTTCGAGGTCGTCGAAGTCGGCATCGACAACGTCAATGACATCCAGCAGCGCATCGCCGCGCTCGCCGGCAAGGCAGACGTGATCTACGGCCCGGCTTCGAACCTGATCCAGCCGGCGATCGCCGCTGTTTCCGCGGCCGCTCGCCAGACCGGAATCCCGGTCGTCAACTCCGATGACAGCGCGGTCCGCAACGGCACGGTGCCGGCAAGCTTCGCGGTCAATTACACGCAGGTCGGTGTCAACGCCGGCAACATCGCCGCCGAAATCCTCAAGGGCAAGGATCCCAAGACGATCGCGCCGTCGCGCCCGGCCTACAAGGATCATATGGCAACGATTTCCCGCAAGGCGATGGCCGCGTTCGGCATCGAGATACCGGCGTCGATGGCCGATTGCGGCTGCATCGTCGACTGACATCGGCACTGAAGGATGACGGCGCCGGCGCCGTCATCCCGAGGTCAGGGAGGAACGATGCTCGAGATCCGATCCGCGCGTAAAGTATTCTACAAGGGCCAGGCCGACGAGAAGATCGCGCTGGACGGTCTCAGCCTGTCGCTGGCCACGGGCGAGTTCGGCATCGTCATCGGCTCCAACGGAGCCGGCAAGAGCAGCATGCTCAATGCCATTTCCGGAGCTCTTGTCCTGGATTCCGGCAAAATCCTGATCAATGGTGTCGATGTGACAGCCATGCCGGTGTACAAACGTGCCGCAAGGTTGGCACGGGTCTTCCAGGATCCGATGCGCGGCACAGCCGCCAGCATGACGGTGGCGGAGAACATGCTGCTGGCCGACCTGCGCAGCCAAAAACGCACGCTGCGGCAAGGGCTGAACGCCACGCGGCTGGCGTCCTACAAGGAGCGCCTGTCGATATTGGGCCTCGGCCTTGAAAATCGCCTCGATACCCGTGTCGATCTACTCTCGGGCGGGCAGCGTCAGTCGCTGTCGCTGATCATGGCTGTCGGCGGATCGCCGGATTTGCTGCTGCTCGACGAACATACGGCCGCGCTCGACCCGCGCACGGCAGAGATCGTCATGCAAGCGACGGTGCGCGCCGTCAACGCGCTGAAGCTGACCACCCTGATGGTGACCCACAACATGCAACACGCCGTCGACTATGGCAGCCGGGTGATCATGCTCGATGCGGGCCGGGTCCTGCTTGAGATCACCGGCGAGGAGAAGGCGAGGGTCACGGTCATCGACCTCATCGGCCATTTTTCGGTCAAGACCGACCGCATGTTGCTGGCGAGCTGATCATCATGGGCTTTGTTCAGGAGGTTCTCACCAGCTTCGTCGCGATCATACCGGTCACGCTGGCGCAAAGCCTGATCCTGGCCTTTGTCGTGCTCGGGATCATGATCCCGTTTCGCATGCTGAATTTTCCCGATCTGACCAGCGAAGGCGCATTTCCGCTGGGGGGCTGCGTCTGCGGCGTGCTGCTGGCTGCCGGCGTATCACCGCTGGCAGCCATCGTGGTTGCGTTCGCGGCGGGCTTCGCGGCGGGTTGCTGCACAGCCTTCATCCATCTGCGTTTCCGCATCCACACGCTTCTTGCGGGCATCCTGATGATGACGATGCTCTACAGCATCAACCTTCGCATCATGGGCAAGTCCAACCTCTCCGTCTTCGGCTCGCCCACCGTGTTCGACTGGGTGCCGTTCGCGCGGCCGGGTTTTCCGGCCAGCAAGATCGTTGTCGCCGGCCTCGTCGCGCTCATCGTCTTCCTGGCGCTCTATATGTTTTTCAGGACCGAGAAGGGGACTGCCGTGCGCGCCGTGGGCGCCAATCCCGATATGGCCGAGGCTCAAGGCATCAATGTCTGGGCGGCGACCATTGGCGGTGTCGGGCTGGCGAGTGCATTTTCGGCGTCGAGCGGCGCACTGATGGTGCAGTCGCAGGGCTTCGCCGACGTCAATATGGGGCTGGGCATTCTCATCAACGGCCTTGCCGCGCTGATGATCGGCGAGGCCGTCGTCGGCAAGCAGACAGTCTGGCGCCAGTTGCTGGCGCCCTTCGCCGGCGCGATCATCTACTACCAGTTGGTGTCGTTTTGCCTTGCCGCCGGCATGCCTCCTCCCGACCTGAAGCTTGCCACGGGCCTGTTCGTGCTCGCCATGCTTGCTCTGCCCAGCCTGAAGCGCAGCCGAGGCCCGGCACCCGCGCGCGAAGCGATCCGTGAATAATCAGACGTGAATAACCGAGGGACGTCACAAATCATGCGCGCAACGCTCGATCTCGCAGCAGTCGAGGCCATGGATGCGGCGGATCCGCTGCGTGCCATGCGCGACCGGTTCATTTTGCCGGAAGGCGTGATCTACCTCGACGGCAATTCGCTGGGCGCCGCGGCGCCCGCCGTCTTCAACGAGCTGCAGAAGGCCGCGACGCAGGAGTGGGCACAGGACCTTATCCGTGCCTGGAACACCGCCGGCTGGTTCGATATGCCGGTCGCGCTTGGCGACCAGCTCGGACGGCTGATCGGCGCCGCGGCGGGCCAGACGGTGGTCTGCGACACGACCTCGATCAACATCTACAAGGTGCTGCATGCCGCACTCAACATGCGGCCGGACCGCACGGTCATCGTCGCCGAAGGCGACAGCTTTCCAACCGATCTCTATATGGCCGAGGGCGTGGCCTCGACACGGCCGGGCACGGTGGTGCGGCTCGAGGGCGTGGATGCTCCGACCATTGAAGAGCTGATCGACGAGCGCGTCGCCGTCATCCTGGTCAACCACGTCAACTACAAGTCCGGACAGTTGCGCGACATGGCAGCCCTGACGCGCAAGGCCCACCAGGCCGGCTCGCTGATCGTCTGGGATCTCTGCCACACCGCAGGTGCCTTGCCGGTCGAACTCGATGCCGCCAATGCCGATTTCGCCATCGGCTGTACTTACAAATATCTCAATGGCGGCCCGGGCGCGCCGGCCTTCATCTATGCCGCGACACGCCATCACAACCATGTCCATCAGCCGCTCAGCGGCTGGTGGGGCCATGCGCGGCCGTTCGCCTTCGAGCAGGGTTTTGCCGCCGGCAGCGGCATTCGCCGGTTCCTGTGCGGCACGCAGCCGGTGCTGTCGATGCGGGCGTTGAAGGGCGCGCTGGATATCTGGGACGAGGTCGACATGGCGGCGGTGCGCAAGAAGAGCATTGCCTTGACTGACCTGTTCATCCAGCTCGTCGAAGCCAGGTGCGGCGCCTATGGGCTCGAACTGGAAAGCCCGCGCGACGGCAATGCGCGCGGCAGCCAAGTGTCGTTCCTCCATCCGCATGGCTACCAGGTGATGCGGGCCCTGATCGAGCGCGGCGTGATCGGCGATTTCCGCGCGCCATCAACCATCCGCTTCGGCTTCACGCCGCTCTATGTCGGCTACAGGGACGTCTGGCAGGCGGTCGAGGTGCTTGAGGACATCCTGCGCACCGGCGCTTGGCAGGAGGCGCGTTTCGCGGTCAAAACGGCGGTGACTTGAGACCTCAGAGCCGGGTGCGGACCGTCCACAGTTCTGGAAACAGGACGACTTCCAGCATCTTCTTGAGGTAGGATGCGCCTGACGTGCCGCCAGTGCCGCGCTTCAGGCCGATGATGCGCTCGACCGTGGTGACGTGGTTGAAACGCCAGCGGCGGAAATAATCCTCGAAATCGACCAGCTTCTCGGCCAGTTCATAGAACATCCAGTAGCGCTGCGGATCGTGGTAGACAGTCTGCCAGGCGACCAGGACCTCTTCATTTTCGGTCCGCGTTTCACGCCAGTCCGTGCGCCTGGCATCGGCGCCGATGTCGAACCCGTTGCGTGCCAACAGGCGCAGCGCTTCGTCGTAGAGCGACGGCTCGGCCAGGATGGCTTCCAACTTGCCGCTCAGGTCGGGTCGATGCTTGTGTGGGCCGAGCATTGCGAGGTTGCGGTTCCCGGCCATGAACTCGATGGCGCGATACTGCCAGGACTGGAAGCCGGAGGATTGGCCGAGCGCGTCGCGGAACTCGGTGTATTCGCTTGGCGTCATGGTCCGCAGCACGTCCCAGGCGTTGTTCAACTGTTCGAAAATGCGCGCGACGCGCGACAGCATCTTGAAGCTCGGCTCGAGCCGATCAGCGCGGATGGAGCGGATCGCGGCGCCGATCTCATGCAAAGCGAGTTTCATCCAGAGTTCCGAGGTCTGGTGCTGGATGATGAACAGCATCTCGTCATGCGCCGACGACAGCGGCGTCTGTGCCTCCAGCACTTTTTCCAGGTGCAGATAGTCGCTGTAGGACATGCGTTCCTTGAACGACATCTGCGCGCCTTCGGACGCCGGATCGTATGGCTCGCTCAATGGATTTTCTCCGTGCGCAGCCGGAAGCGCTGGATCTTGCCGGTCTGCGTCTTGGGCAGCGCGGCGATGAACTTGACCGATCGTGGATATTTGTATGGTGCGATCGTCGCCTTGACGTGGTCCTGCAGGCGCTTGACTGTCAATGCATCAGCTGCCACGCCTTGCACCAGCACGACATGCGCCTCGACGATCTGGCCGCGTTCGTTATCCTCGGCGCCGATAACAGCACATTCGGCGACATCGGGATGCGAGAGCAGTGCGGCTTCGACCTCGGGGCCGGCGATGTTGTAGCCGGCGCTGACGATCATGTCGTCGGAGCGCGCGGCGAAATGGAAGAATCCGTCCTCGTCCTGGGTAAATGTGTCGCCGGTGAGGTTCCAGCCGTCGCGCACATACTCCTTCTGCCTGTCGTCGGCCATGTAGCGGCAGCCGGTCGGGCCGCGCACCGCCAGCCGTCCGGTCTCGCCACGCGGCACCTCTTGCATCGCGTCGTCGACGATGCGTGCCTCATAGCCGCCGACTGGTTTGCCTGTGGAAGCAGGCTTCATGTCGCCAAAACGGTTGGAAATGAAGATGTGCAGCATTTCGGTGGCGCCGATGCCGTCGAGGATCGGCTTGCCGGTTTTCTCAGTCCATTCCTCGAAGACTGGAGCCGGCAACGTCTCGCCGGCCGAAACGGCGACGCGCAGCGATGACAGGTCGGCGCCTTCATCCATGGCCTTCAACATGGCGCGATAGGCGGTCGGCGCGGTGAAGGAGATGGTCGCCTTGTAGGTCTCGATGATGTGAATCATGTTGGGCGGCGTCGCCTGTTCCAGCAATGTCGCCGCGGCGCCGAAGCGCAGGGGAAAGATGGCGAGGCCGCCAAGGCCGAAGGTGAAGGCGAGAGGCGGTGAGCCGACGAAAATATCGTCCGGCGTTACCTGGAGAATTTCGCGCGCATAGGCGTCGGCGATGATCAAAAGGTCGCGGTGGAAATGCATCGTTGCCTTCGGCACGCCCGTCGTGCCCGAGGTGAAGCCGAGCAGGGCGACGTCGTCGCGGCCAGTGTTAACGGCGGTGAAGGTGACCGGCTTGTCGAGGGCGGCGCGATCGAGCTCGGCATCATGGTTGGCGGTGCCGTCGAAGCCGATCACCTGCTTCAGGAACGCACTGTCCTTGGCGCAGGCGGTCATCTCGTCCATCAGCCTGGTGTCGCAGAGCGCAGTGGTGATCTCCGCCTTGTCGACGATCTTGGTGAGCTCGCCCGCGCGCAGCATCGGCATGGTGTTGACGACCACGGCGCCGACCTTGGTGGCGGCCAGCCAGCAGGCGACCATTGCGGGGTTGTTGGCTGAGCGGATCAGCACCCGGTTGCCTGGCTTAACGCCGTAATTTTCGACCAGCGCGTGCGCCAGCCTGTTCGTCCAGTCGGACAGTTCCTTGTAGGTGCGGCGGCGGCCATTGCCGATCAGGGCGGTGTGATCGCCGAGACCTTTCTCGACCAGCCGATCGGTCAATTCGACGCCGGCATTGAGGTGTTCAGGATAATCGAAACCGTCGAGCAGGAAATCCGGCCATTGATCCGGCGGCGGCAGGTGATCGCGCGTGAACGTGTCGATATGCGCTGAAGGCCCAAGCATCTCGCCGCTATCCCATTCGCTGCCTGGCCAGTGCGCTAAGCAGCTGTCCGAGGCGGTGGATCTGAAGGTCCCGTCTTTTCGCGAGAGGGCTTCGTGCAGCCGGCTACACCTGTTCGGCGACGCCACCGGGAAAGGGTGAACATCCGCAGGTTTGGACAGCACAGCAGACCTCCCATTGTCGGCTGTTCGTGAAGCAGGATCGCACCAGTCGAAATTTGTTTCAAGCCTAAAATGTTTTGTGCCGGAGCATTGACGCATGGCATTGTGGTGGCCATTGCTGGCGTGACAACCGAAGTGCTTGGGGGAGGGTGCGGATGCTTGGACATCGCGTTGAGGATTGGGACAATGCCTACGCCAACGGCGCGAATATTGCTCGCAGTGACCGCTGGCCGGCCGCGTGGAGGGAACCTGCGCAAGCCTTTCGCGACACGATGTCGGCGCAAGGCCGGGCACGCATCGACATCGCCTATGGTGAGCGACCGCGCAATCGGTTCGATCTTTTCCTTCCAGAGGCTTCGCCCAAGGGGCTCGTCGTGTTCATCCATGGCGGTTACTGGATGGAGTCCGACAAGAGCACCTGGTCGCACCTGGCCAAGGGCTCGGTCAGCAGCGGTTTCGCCGTGGCGATGCCGTCCTACACGCAATGCCCGGACATTCGCATCGCCGGAATCGTCCGCGAAATCGGCGCGGCGATCGGCAAGGCGGCGGCAATGGTTGGGGGGCCGCTGATGCTCACCGGACATTCGGCCGGCGGCCATCTCGCCAGCCGCATGGTGACCATATCAACGCCGCTGGCCGCCGATGTGGCAAAGCGTATACGCCATGTCGTTTCGATTTCGGGCCTCCATGACCTGCGCCCACTCATGCGCACCGGCATGAACGAGGCGCTGGCAATCGACGAAGCCGAAGCCCAGGCCGAGAGCCCGGCACTGCTGCGCCCCATGGATGGCGTCCGCATCACCTGCTGGGCCGGCGGCGGGGAGCGGTCCGAATTCCTGCGCCAGAATGCGCTGCTGGCCAACATCTGGACCGGGCTTGGCGCCGTTACCAGCACCGTGGTTGAGCCCGACCGGCATCATTACGACATTGTCGATGGGCTCGCCGATCCGGCGCATGGGCTGACGCGGACCTTGATCTCGGAATAGCGGAGATCATTTTTTACATTTATCAGCGACTTATATGGCAGCGCTTCAGCGGAGCATCAGAACGCTGCAGGAATCTCCGGCAGCGGAAGCGGAGGCGAACGGGGGTCGCACGACCAACCCGTTAGCGTCGGCCAGCATCCTCAGCATCGAGGAATCCTGGATGCTGAACGGCGTCGCCACCAGCCCGCCATCGTCCTCCCTGACTACCGCCCGCACATAATCCTGGCGCAGATCATTGGCCGGCATTGAGGCGCCCAGCCGCGCCTGACGGATGTCCTGGCGATGATTGCGGCCGCCGAGCCTTGCCAGAAGCGGTTTCAGGAACAATTGCGAGCAGACCAGGCTCGCCACGGGGTTGCCGGGCAGCCCGATGCACCTGATATCGCCTAGGCGTCCGAACATCAGCGGCTTGCCGGGGCGCATGGCGATCTTCCAGAAGCCGAGCGTCATGCCTTCGCCGGTCAGCACGTCATGGATCAAATCGTGGTCGCCGACCGAGGCGCCGCCAAGGGTGACGATGACATCCGCACCGGCCGCGACCGCTTTCCTGACAAGCGTGGCAATGGCCTCCTGGCGGTCAGCGGCAATGCCGAGATCGAGCGCGCGGGCGCCGACAGATTGCGCGGCGGCGACGACGCCGTAAGCGTTGGATGAGATGATCTGGTCCGGCCCGAGTTCGCTGCCGGGCGGCAACAACTCGTCACCGGTGGCGATGATGGCGACCAGCGGCCGTTTGACCACGGTGACCACGGGATGGTTGGCCGATGCCGCCAATGAAAGCGCCGCCGAGTCGAGCAAGCGGCCTTTCTCCAGCAAGACGTCGCCTTTGGAAAAGTCGAGCCCGACGCGGCGGATATTGCGCCATCCGGCGGTGGGCTCGATCACTTCGATATTGCCACCGCCAAGATTCCGCACGTTTTCCTGGATGACGATGGTGTCGGCGCCGTCAGGCAGCGGGGCGCCGGTGAAGATACGCACCGCCTGGCGTTCGCCGACCGTGCCGTCAAAGCCGCGGCCGGCCGGCGCCATGCCAATCACCGAGAGTCTCGACGGTACTGACGCTACATCGGCCGCGCGCGCGGCATAACCATCCATGGCCGAGGCATTGAAGGGCGGCTGAGTGCGAAGCGCCACGACCGGTTCGGCCAGCACGCGATCGACCGCCTCGATGAGAGGAACGCTTTCGCCGGCCAGCGGCGCGGCACCATCAAGAAGGCGTTCGAGCGCCTCCGCGACCGGGACCAGCGCCATCAGGCGTCAGCCTTGTAGTCGCCAGACTTGCCGCCGGTCTTCTCGACCAGCCGAATGCCGGAGATGATCATGGCGCGGTCCACCGCCTTAGCCATGTCGTAAATGGTCAAGCAGGCCACGGAAGCGGCGGTCAGTGCTTCCATCTCGACGCCCGTCTTGCCGGTGACGCGCGCCAATGCAGTGACTTTCAGGCCGGGCAGCGCATGGTCGGGCTCGATGTCGACGGAAACCTTGGTCAGGAGCAGCGGATGGCACAGCGGGATCAGCTCATGCGTCTTCTTCGCCGCCATGATGCCGGCGATGCGCGCGGTACCGAGCACATCGCCCTTCTTCGCATTGCCGGCGAGGATGGTTGCCAGCGTCTCGGCTCGCATCGAGACGAACCCTTCAGCGATCGCGGTGCGCGTCGTCTCGTCCTTGTCGCCGACATCGACCATGTTGGCCTCGCCCTGCGCGCCGAGATGGGTGAGGGCCGATGTCATTGTCAGGCGGCCTCTACCGCCGCCTTGCCCGTCAAAAGCAAGTGTGTCGCCGCTGTGACATCCTGTTGTCGCATCAGGCTCTCGCCGACGAGGAAGGTGCCGATGCCGCTCTTCTGCATCCTGAGGCAATCGTCATGTGTAAAAATCCCGCTCTCGCTGACCAGCAGGCGGTCGCCTGGCACCATTGCCGCCAGCCGTTCGGAAGTCTCAAGACTGGTTTCGAATGTTCTCAGATTGCGGTTGTTGATGCCGATCAACCGCGACGACAGTTTTACCGCACGCTGCGTTTCGGCCTCGTCATGCACCTCGATCAGCGCATCCATGCCGAGTTCGAATGCGGTCGCTTCCAATTCGCTCGCCAAGGCATCATCGACGCTTGCCATGATGATCAGGATGGCGTCGGCGCCCCAGGCGCGCGCCTCGTACACTTGATAGGGATCGAACAGGAAATCCTTGCGCAGCGCGGGCAGGGCGACGGCAGCCCGTGCCTTGGTGAGGAACTCCGGCGCGCCCTGGAAGGACGGTGCGTCGGTCAGGACCGAAAGACAGGCGGCGCCGCCTTTCTCATAGGCCCGGGCCAACGCCGGTGGATCGAAATCGGCCCGGATCAGCCCTTTGGAAGGGCTTGCCTTCTTGATTTCGGCGATCAGGGCGAAGCCGCCTGATCCGCGCTTCGCCTCGAGGGCCGCGAGAAAGCCGCGCGGCGCGTCTGCATCCTTTGCGCGCGCCTTGATATCGGCCAGCGGCACGCGTGCCTTGGCGGCGGCGATCTCCTCGCGTTTGTAGGCTTCGATCTTGCGCAGAATGTCAGACACGGTTCACCCGTTCGAAACTTCGACCAATCGGTCGAGGACCTGCAGCGCCCGGCCGCTATCGATGGCTTGCGCGGCGAGCGCGATGCCGTCGCCAAGTGTCGTTGCCTTGCCCGCAATCACCAGGCCAGCGCCGGCATTCATCAGCACGGTGTCGCGATAGGCGCCGGCAGCGCCGCCCAGCATGTCGCGCAATGCCTTGGCATTGTAAGCGGCGTCGCCGCCGCGCAGCTCGTCCTTGGTATGGCGCTTCAGCCCAAATTCTTCCGGGGTCAGCGTGAAGCCGCGGATCTCGCCGCCGATCAGCTCCGCCACCTGCGTCTCGCCGGTGGTGGTGATTTCGTCATAGCCGTCGCCGTGAACAACCCAGGCATGCTCGGTACCCAGCGCCTTCAACGTCTCAGCGATTGGCAGGATCCATTCCGGCAGGAACACACCGACCATCTGCCTGACGACGCCAGCCGGATTGGAGAGCGGTCCAAGCAGGTTGAAGATGGTGCGGGTGCCGAGCTCGACACGGGTCGGGCCGACATGCTTCATCGCGGGATGGTGCGCCGGAGCGAACATGAAGCCGAGGCCAGTCTCTCGGATGCAGCCGCCGATCGTTTCCGGAGAGATATCGATCTTGAGCCCAAGGGCGATCAGGACGTCTGCGGCGCCGGTCAGCGAGGACAGGCCGCGATTGCCGTGCTTGGCGACTGGAACGCCGCTGCCGGCGATGACGAACGCCGATGCCGTCGAAATGTTGACGCTGTGGGAATTGTCGCCGCCGGTGCCGACGATGTCGATGGCACCGGCGGGCGCTTCAACGCGGAGCATCTTGGCCCGCATGGTGGCAACGGCGCCCGAAATCTCGCTCACCGTTTCACCGCGCACGCGTAGCGCCATCAGGAAGCCGCCGATCTGCCCGGGGGTCGCGTCGCCCGACATGATGATGTCGAAGGCCTCGCGTGCTTCTTCGAAGGAAAGCGCGTTGCCGCCCGCGACCTTGGCGATATGGGTTTTCAGCGCGCTCATCTTGTCGAGGCTTGGGCAACGGCGGCTTGGTCGATGCGGACGTCATACTGCGTCTGCAACTGCGCCACCAACTGGTCGAGCAGATCGTCCGACATGCCGGACGTGAAGGATTTCTGTGCGTCCTCCGGCACCGAGCTGGCATCGGCCCCGGCGGGTTCGAATACTTCGGCGACCTTGAACAGGATTTGTCCGTCGCCGGTGGGCGAGGGGATCAGCCCGGTGCCGCCTTCGCCCACGCCGAACATCACGGCGGCGCCCTCCTTGCCGAAATCGGCATCGTCGGCTTCGCGCTTCAGGCCGCGCTTGGTCTGCTTTTCCAGCTTGAGTTCGTTGGCGATGACGTCCAGCGTGGCGCCAGCCTTGAGCCGCTTTTCGAGTTCGTCCGCCTTCGCGGCGAGCCGCTTGGTGGTCTCCGCCGCCGTCCAGTCCGCGACGACCTTCTGGCGGACCTCATCGAGAGTACGGTCGCGAGCCGGCGTGATCGAACCGACTTCATAGAAGACGAAGCCGTTGTCGGCCGTGGTCAGCGCTTCGTTTTCGGTGTTGGGTTCCGCGTCAAAGACCGCCTTGATCAACGCTGGTGATTCCGGCAGGTCCTTTACGACCGAGCCGTCAGGCCTGAGGCCGTTGCGGTCGATGGCGTCGATGGTGACGTCCTTCAGCTTCAGCTTGGCGGCCGCTTCGGCCAGGGAACTGCCGGAGGCGCGGGTGTCTTCGTAGTTGTCGTGGACATCCAGCAGGATGCGGCTTGCCTCGCCCAGCGCCAGGTCCTTGCGGATCTGGTCGGAGACTTCGGCGAGCGGCTTCACCACCTCGGGCTTGATCGCGGTGACGCGCAGCAGCACCGGACCAAAGGCGCCCTGAACGACCTGGCTGACTTCATTGGCGTTGAGCGCGAAAGCGGCATCGGCAACCGCCTTGTCGGCGATCTTGTCCTTGGCAAGCGTGCCAAGCAGCGTGTCTGCCGGAGTCTTGCCTTCGGCGGTCACCAGCTTTTCGAAAGTGGCGCCGGCCTTGAGCGAATCGAGCGCGGCCTTGGCCGCATCCGGCGTCTTGAAGACAAGCTGCTCGATGGTGCGCATCTCAGGCGTGGTGTAGCGCGCCTTGTTCTTGTTGTAGTCGTCGCTGACTTGTTGGTCGGTGACCGCGGTCGTATCCATGATGTCCACCGGCTCCAGGCGGACATAGGAGAATTTGCGATACTCGGGTGCGGCGTAGGTCTTCTTGTTGGCTTCGAAATAGGCCTTAAGCACGCTGTCGCTCGGTGCGTCGATCGGCTCGACGAGCGCCTTCGGCAATGTCAGGTAATCGACGGTGCGGTCCTCGCCGCGGTAGAGCGCCACCGCCTTGAAGAAGGCGTCCGGCACCTTGAGGCCGTCCGAGACCGCCTCGACGATCTGCTGGCGCACCGCAACCTGGGCGCGGTTCTTCAGATAATCCTCGGGCCGCATGCCGACTTCGCGCAACAGGTATTCGAACGTCCTCCTGTCGAACTCACCGCTCGGCCCCTTGAAGGCCGGATCCTCACGCGTCAACTCGGCCAGCCGGTCCTTGGACAGGCCGAGGCCCAGCTTGCGTGCCTGTTCATCGAGAACGGCGCCGGAAACGAGCTGGGCCAGCACCTGATTGTCGATGCCGAGCGCCTTTGCCTGTTCATGGGTGAGGCGCTGACCGAATTGCTGCGACATGACGGCCAACTGGCGGTCATAGGCGAGGCGATATTCGTTGATCGATACCTTGGTGCCACCCGCAGTTATCACCGAATCGTGCCCGGCAAAGCCGCCCATCAGCCGCCCGGAGATGCCCCAGACCAAAAAGCTGAGCACCAGCAACACCAGTAGACCTTTCGCGACCCAGGTACCCGCCGCGTTTCTCAATATACTAAGCATCGTTACTTCCGATTTGTGCGCCTTTTTCGCAGGCGCCGAGTCTGAAACAAGCGCAATAGCGCCCTTCCGCCCCACTGTCGATTGCTTTGTGGCCTGATTTTGGTAGTGAGGGCCAGAGCCTGATATCGCCCGGAGAAGCAGACCATGACGCCAGGAATTCGCCCGCTCGTTGCCGGCAACTGGAAAATGAACGGCACCAGCGCCTCGCTGAACGAGATCAGGATGATCGGCAACGGGTTCATGAGCGGGCTCGACGCCGAGACCGAGGCGCTGGTCTGCGTTCCCGCGACGTTGCTTTCCCATGCCGCGGAGATTCTGTCACGCACGCCCGTCCATGCCGGCGGTGAAGACTGCCATGCCAAGGAAAGCGGCGCCTACACCGGCTGCATCTCGGCGGAGATGCTGAAGGACGCGGGCGCGAGCCATGTCATTGTCGGCCATTCCGAATGCCGAGAACAACGCGGTGAAGACGATGCGACGGTCCAGGCCAAGGCAACCGCCGCATGGCGCGCCGGATTGGTGGCCATCGTTTGCATCGGCGAGACGCAGCAACAGCGCGAAGCGGGCGCCACGCTTGACGTACTGTCGCGCCAGGTCGCCGGCTCGGTGCCGCCGAGTGCCACGCCATCCAACACCGTCATCGCCTATGAGCCGGTATGGGCGATCGGCACCGGCCTGACGCCGACCGCGGCCGATGTGGCCGAAGCGCATGCGCATATCCGCGAAAAGCTGTCGGAAAAGCTCGGCGCCGCTGCTGCGAGGATACGCATCCTGTATGGCGGCTCGGTCAAGCCGTCCAATGCGGTGGAGTTGCTGGGTGTCAGGAATGTCGACGGTGCCCTGGTCGGCGGCGCCAGCCTGAAGGCAGCTGATTTCCTGGGTATCGCGGAAGCCTACCGCAGCATTCCCGGCTGAGATTCATGATGCTGGACGGGGCTCATCCCGTCCAAATTCGTTGCAAAGGGCGCGTTGCTTCCCATATTCCGGCCACGGGCTTGGAAATGCCGTGAAAGCATTGTATTGAGCCGCCTCCAATTCACCGGTCGTGTCCGCGGCCGGGCAAGGTCTTGCCAGGATAAACTATGCAAACCGTACTGATCGTCATCCATCTCATGGTCGTGCTCGCCCTGGTCGGCGTAGTGCTGCTGCAACGCTCCGAAGGTGGCGGCCTTGGCATTGGTGGCGGATCGGGCTTCATGACGGCGCGTGGCGCCGCCAATGCGCTGACGCGGGCGACGGCGATCCTGGCGGCCGCTTTCTTCGTTACGTCGCTGACGTTGTCGATCATTGCCCGCTACGGCGAGAAGCCGATCGACATTCTCGACCGCGTTCCCGCGACTTCGGACGGCGCCGGCAAGGGCGTGCTCAATCAATTGCCCGGCACGACGACGCCGGCGCCCGCCGGCAACGCCACACCGACGCCGCCATCCGGCAATGACGCCGCGGCGACGCCTCCGGCAACTGCCCCGGCGACGGCGCCTGCTGCCGGCGCGACGCCGCCGGCAAGCAACGGCACCACCAACACCGCGCCGGCGACACCGCAAGTCCCGAACCAGTAAGCTCCACCTGGTCCCAGCCGCGACCTGTGATCGTTTGAACACAGTCGCGGCAAATGCTGCGCGATCACGAAGATTCGACGGGCAGCAGCGTGGTCTCGCGCTTGAGGCATACGCGCTTATTCGACTATAGATTGCACGCGGCATTTTCGGTGTCCTTGGGGGGCGCCGGGCGACGCCGTGGGCAACAAGCATTGAACGATCGGATCTTCGCCATGCAGCTTCGCAGCTTCATTTTCCTGGGACTTTGCGCCGCAATCGGCCTTAGTTCCCCGGCTTTCGCCGGTGTGCCGGCCAATTTGGCCGCCAACCAGTCGGTCAACAAAACCGACGCCATCAACGTCGCAGCCAAGAGCGATGCGGCGCAACTGAAGCTTCTCAAGAAGAAGAAAAACCCGACACCGGACGATCTCGCCCAGATCAAGAGGCTCGAGGCCAAGATCGTTGCCGACAAGGAAGAAGCCAAGGCCAAGGCGCTCGAAGCCAGGAAGCTGGCGATGCGTGAAGCCGCCAAGGCCAGGGCCGAAGCGGACAGGCAGGCGTTCCTGGCCAGCAAGGGCCAGAAAGCTCAGGCAACCGAAGTGGCTGACGCCAAGCCGGCCAAGAAGACCACCAAGGTCATCGAGCCGGTTGAACCGATCACGCCAATCCAGTCGGCCGAGCCGCTCCCGGCCGAGGCGATGAACGTCGCCTTGACCGGCAACAATGGCGAACTGCGCAGCGAGGTCATCGGCGGCCAGAAGCAGTCGAGTGGCGGTCTGTTCGCCGGCCTGTTTGGTGGGACCTCATCCGGCTCGTCGATCAGCTATCTGCCCGAGACGCGCGCGCTCGACCAGGCACTCGCCCAGAAGAACGCCAAGAAGCCGTTCAAGGTGAAGCCGGAATTCGTCCCGCAGGACGTGGAATTCACCGGCTACGATGCCGGCACCATCGTCATCGACACCAGTGCGCGCCGCCTCTATCTCGTCGAATCATCGACGACCGCGCGTCGCTACGCGATCGCGGTCGGCCGTGAGGGCCTGCAGTTCAAAGGCACGGTCGCCGTCGGCGACAAGCAGGAATGGCCGCGCTGGATCCCGACGCTCGACATGCAGAAGCGCGAACCGAAGCATTACGCCCAGTACAAGGACGGCATGCCCGGCGGTGGCCAGAACCCGCTCGGCGCGCGCGCCATCTATCTCTATGACGGCAAGAAGGACACGCATCTGCGTATCCACGGCACCATCGCGCCGCAGTCGATCGGAACCAGCGCCTCCAATGGCTGCTTCCGCATGATGAACGAGCACGTCATGGATCTCTACAGCCGCGTCAAGGTCGGCACCAAAGTCGTCATCATCTGACGTCTTTATCATCATGCCGAAAGGGCCGGCTCAGCCGGCCCTTTTGTTTTGCCCGTTCACGATCAAGCCTGTTCGGTCGTGAAACCGGATTCCACGTTTCGGGATCCTGGTCCAAGCGCCTTCTTGGGAAAAAGCCTTCGCGGTGGTTTTTTCTCTGGCGGAATCAATCCGGCCGCGTTAAGCGATGACTCCCATGGCGCGATATGTATTCATCACAGGCGGCGTGGTTTCCTCACTTGGAAAAGGCATTGCCGCAGCGGCCCTTGGGGCTCTCCTGCAGGCGCGAGGCTATCGCGCACGCATCAAAAAACTCGACCCTTACCTCAACGTCGATCCCGGCACGATGTCGCCGTACCAGCATGGCGAGGTGTTCGTCACCGATGACGGTGCCGAGACCGACCTCGATCTTGGCCACTACGAGCGCTTCACCGGCCGCTCGGCCAATCAGCAGGACAACATCACCACCGGCCGAATCTACAAGAACATCATCGAGCGTGAGCGGCGCGGCGACTATCTCGGCGCCACCGTCCAGGTCATCCCGCACGTCACCGACGAGATCAAGAATTTCGTCCTCAACGGCAATGACGACTATGATTTCGTGCTGTGCGAGATCGGCGGCACGGTCGGCGACATCGAGGCGATGCCGTTCCTCGAGGCGATCCGCCAACTCGGAAACGATCTGCCGCGCAACAATGCCGTCTATGTGCATCTGACCTTGATGCCATACATTCCGACGGCGGGTGAATTGAAAACCAAGCCGACCCAGCACTCGGTCAAAGAACTGCGCGGCATCGGCATCGCTCCCGACATCCTGCTGGTCCGTGCCGACCGCGCCATCCCCAAGGAAGAGCGCCGCAAACTGTCTCTGTTCTGCAATGTCCGGGAAAGCGCGGTCATTCAGGCGCTCGACGTGCCGCATATCTACGACGTGCCGATGGCCTACCACAAGGAAGGGCTTGATTCGGAAGTGCTGGCCGCCTTCGGCATCGACCCGGCGCCGAAGCCGCGCATGGAGCCCTGGCAGAAGGTCTCCGACCGCATCCACAATCCGGAAGGCGAGGTGACCATTGCCATCGTCGGCAAGTATACCGGCCTCAAGGACGCCTACAAATCGCTGATCGAGGCGCTGTCGCATGGCGGGCTCGCCAACCACGTCAAGGTCAAGCTCGACTGGATCGAATCGGAGATCTTCGAAAAGGAAGATCCGACGCCATGGCTGGAGAAGGTGCATGGCATCCTGGTTCCCGGCGGCTTTGGCGAACGTGGCTCCGAAGGCAAGATCCTGGCGGCGAAGTTCGCGCGCGAGCGCAAGGTGCCGTATTTCGGCATCTGCTTCGGCATGCAGATGGCTTGCATCGAGGCGGCGCGCTCGCTGGCGGGCGTCGAGCATGCGTCTTCGACCGAGTTCGGCCCCACCAACGAGCCGGTCGTCGGCCTGATGACCGAATGGCTGAAAGGCAACATGCTAGAGAAGCGCCGCGAGACCGGCGATCTCGGCGGGACCATGCGGCTTGGCGCCTATCAGGCCGATCTCGCCAAGGGATCCAAGATCGCCGATATCTATGGCGACACGCAGATTTCCGAGCGCCATCGCCACCGCTACGAGGTCAATATCGACTACAAGGAGCGGCTCGAGGATTGCGGCCTGGTGTTTGCCGGCATGTCGCCGGACGGCGTGCTGCCGGAAACGGTCGAATATCCCGACCATCCGTGGTTCATCGGCGTGCAGTACCACCCCGAGCTGAAGAGCCGGCCGCTCGATCCGCATCCGCTGTTCGCCAGCTTCATCGAGGCGGCGGTCGAGCAGAGCAGATTGGTGTAGGCACCCGATAGAGAGCGGGCCACCATCTCACGGAAACGGTGGACCGCTCTATCCCTTTGTTTCGGCGCAATTCCTGTGGGAAAACCGTTTCACACTTTTCCTGGAATTGCTCAGGCGAGGCCCACCTGATGCAGACCTATGTGGCGCTCCTCTACAGCATCATTCTTGGCGCGGGGCGGCGGGTCGTCATGTCGGACCTCAAGGCGATGGCGGAAAGCCTTGGCCTCAGGAACGTTCGCACTTTGGTGGCGACCGGCAACCTTGTCTTCGAGAGTGAAAAGACTGCCATCCCCGTCCTTGAAAGGCGGCTGGAGGCCGCTTTCGAAACGGCTTTTGGCCGCCACGTCGACATCATTGTCCGCAGCGCCGGAGATTGGCTGAAACTCGCGTCACGCAGTCCATTCCCCACCGAATCGACGGACGCCGGCGATCAGGTCGCGGTGCGCGTGATGCGCAAAGCCGTGGCCGAAGATGTCCTGCCAGGGCTTCAGGCGCATGCCGCCGAGGACGAGACGGTGCTCTTGGTCGGCGGCGACATATGGCTCGTCTTCTCGCGTGAAAGACCAAGCTCACGGTTGCTTGCGGCCGCCAATCACAAGCGCATGGGCGTAGGCACGTCACGCAACTGGAATACGGTGCGCAGATTGGCCGAGATGGTGGGCGGCAGGCAGTAGGGATTCCCTGACGCCTGCCGCCTACTCCCTCATTTTCAAGCCTTCGCCGTCCTGGCGCCCGCACCCACGGCGGCGGTGCGCAGCACGTAGTAGATGACGCCGGCGATGGAGACACCGAAGAACCAGCCGTAGACGCCCCACCAGGCCGGCAGCCAGTTGGTGAAGTTCGGCAGGATCGACGAGAAGACAGCACCAATGCCGGCGGCGATGAAGGCATTGACATGCCAGCCGCCCTGGAAACGGAACTCGCCATGCTCGCGATAAAGCGCCTCGACGTCGACCTCGCCTTTGCGGATCAGATAGTAGTCGACCATCATGACGCCGAAGATCGGTCCCATTGTCGCGCCGATGACGCCGACAAAATGCGCCGCGCCGCCTTCCCACGGGGCGAAGGGATAGAGCACCAGCGCGATCAGCGCCGCGATGTAGCCGCCCTTCTTGAAGTCGATCTGGCGCGGGAAGACGTTGGAGAAGTCGAAGGCCGGCGAGACGAAATTGGCGACGACGTTGATGCCGAGCGTCGCCACCGCGAAGGTCAGCGCGGCAAGGGCAGCCAGGAACCAGCTGTCGAACTTAGCCGAGATCTGGTCGGGATGCAGCAGCACTTCGTGATAGACATCATAGGCAGCAATGGTGGTGACGCCAGCGACCAGCGAGAACAGGATCAGGTTGACCGGCAGGCCCCAGATGTTGCCCTTGCGCAGCGAAGCCTTATCCGGCGCATAGCGGGCGAAGTCGCAGAAATTGAGATAAAGCGCCGAGAAATAGGTCACCCAGATCGCGGCAACCCCGAAGAGTGCCGTCCACGATCCGGGATCGCCGGGAATGCCGGCATCGGCGGTCTTTTCGCGCAGCACATCCATTGGAATATCGCTGGTGAAGGCGAAGGTCCCTGACTTGACGCAGAGATAGATGGCCAGGAGCAGCATCATCACCCAGACCGCGGGCCCAGCCCAATCCTGGAAGCGGCGTACCGTTTCCATGCCTCTCTGGATGATCAGCAGCTGCAGCGCCCAGATAATGACGAAGCAGATCACTTCCAGTGTGGAATGGCCGAGAAGATGCGACGTCTTGTTGAACTCGTCGAACCATTGCATGCGGGTCAACAAGGCCACGATCGCGCCGGATGCGGCCGCGGTTTGCGCGCCATACCAGAAGCAGGCGACGATGGCGCGCACCAGCGCCGGTATGTTGGCTCCCCAGACACCGAAGGAGGCGCGTGCAAGCACGGGGTAGGGCACGCCGGTTTTCACGCCGGCATAGCCGACCATGTTCATCAGCGCGTAGATGATCAGAGACCCGATGCCGATGGCTATGATGAAATTGACGAAGCCGCCGCAGAACAGAAACAGACTGGCGGCGAGATAATAGCCCCACAGGCTATGGACGTCCGACGTCCAGACGTTGAAGATCGAAAATGCTCCCCAGTTTCGAACTTTGGCTGGAGCGAGGTCCTCATTGTAAAGGTCAGGCGATGCGCCCTGTATCGTCATTGCAATATCCCCTTCTTGCAGCACGCGCCCTCACGCGTTGACCAAAGAGGTTACGCCTGACGCTGGGGAACCGACAAGCAACCGATTTGCCGGCTTTGGCCTTAAAGATATTCAATACGAACCGCGATTATCGACGGATCGCATTCGTGGGCCGTTGTTGAACAAGGTCGGCTCAGCGATTCGGATTTCGGCAACAACGGCTCCACCTAGGTGATGGCCATTACCCGCTTGTGGTCCTCGACTTCGGACAATAGCCAATCCTGAAACAGGCCGGTGCCTGGCTTGTTGCCGATGCTGCGACGCTGGTGCAGATAAATGCCGGCCGGGTAGGTGTGGCGGGCACGAAACGGGGCGACAAGTTTGCCTTGCTCAAGAAAATCCTGTGCCATCATCGTGTCGGCAAGCGCAATTCCGGCCCCATTGATCGCCTCGCGCATGATCAGCGTGCAATCATCCAGCGTCGTGCTGGATTTCGGCGTCGTATCCGAAACACCTTCCTGCTCCAGCCACCGCCTCCATCTCATGGTCTCGCATTCATGGATCAGATGGTGATTGACCAGATCAGCGGGCGATCGCAGCGGCACAGGCCCTTCGAGCAGTGAGGGCGCGCAGACAGGCGTCAGAACCAGCGGGATCAGCAGCGTCAGGGCGGGGCCGGCCTTGTAGACGAACTCGTCGACAATGGCCAAATCGAAGTTGGCGCGCTTGCCTGATGTCGAGATCTCCAGTTCCACCGTCGGATGCAGCCGGCGAAAGTTCGGCAAACGGTCCGCCAGCCAAAGGTTCAGAACGGCCGGCACGCATAACACCCGGACACGTTGGGTCCTGCCGTGGCTCGGGCCATCGGCGAGGCTGACATCGTCGGTGGCGCGCCAGATGGCTTCGAACGCCTCGGAAAGGCTGCGCGCATAGTAAGAGCCCCTGATGGTCGGCGTTATCTGGCGAAAGCCGCGCTCGAACAGATCCTGGCCGAGATTTCTTTCAAGCGCGCGGATGTGGCGGCTTATGGCCGAGGGCGTCAGGTGCAGTTCTTCGGCCGCATCCTTGATGCTGCCGAGACGTGCGGCGGCCTCGAAAGCGCGCATGCCATTGAGTGATGGTAAGGCCATGGGCCGATCATGAATTGTCAGTTGAGTTTTTGTCAATCGACTTGAGCAAAATTGGCGTTTGATCGCCTGGCCTGTTCGGGGATACCCAAGGACAAGAGCGACTAAGTCGCCGTCCAAAAACAACTATTTGGGGCCTCCGGCACCATTCCACCAGTGGCGGAGACCGGCCTGATCGGTTCCATCGCCGGCTGCGGAAGCATTGCGCATCAGCAAATGGGAGAACAACTGCATATGCCTCAATCGCCGGTGCCGGTATTCGAAACGGTGGACGAGATTTCCCCAGAGGCCTCTGTCGTCGTGATCTTGCAAACTGCCCAAACAGGCTTTGGCCCCCAGGCAGCGGCGCTGGATGCTGAAATGGGCGGGATTCTGTCCCGCGCCTGCTCCGACCCGGCCGCACTGGCCGAATCCGGCACCTGCATCGATCTCATCGCCCCTCAGGCCGTATCGGCCCGGCGCGTAGTCGTCCTGGCCCTGGGCAAAGCTGAAGCCGTGAGCGCCCTGTCCTTGGCGCGGGCCGGCGGTTTGCTTGCCGCGCATCTGGAAGGCAAGGGCGAATGCGCCGCCACGCTTGTCCTCGACCCTATTGCCGGTGCCGGCTTGCCCGGAGCCGAGATCTTGGCGCGCGTCGCGCTTGGCATGCGGCTGCGGCGCTATCGTTTCGACATGCGCAACCGGCGCCAGGGGGCGGGAGCGGATCGAACCCTGCGGGTGCAACTGGTCGGAGCAAGTAGCGCGGAGCTGACCCCGGCGCTGGCCCGGGTCAATGCAATCGCCGATGGCGTCGAATACGCGCGCACGCTGGTCAACCTGCCGCCGAACCATCTCCACCCCGACAATTTCCACGATCATTTGGAGCCGCTGCGCGAGGCCGGCATCGACATCGAAATGCTCGATGCCGCGCAACTGAAAGAGCTCGGCATGAACGCGCTGCTGGCGGTCGGCTCCGGCTCGGCGCGGCCGCCACGGGTGGCTGTGCTGCGCTATCGCGGCAAGGGTGCTCCCTCCCAGCCGCTGGCGTTCGTCGGCAAAGGCGTCTGTTTCGATTCCGGAGGTCTCTGCATCAAGCGCGGCGAGCAGATGTTCGACATGAAGGCCGATATGGGCGGGGCGGCGGCGGTGGTCGGCCTTCTGATCGCGCTCGCCCGGCAAGGCAGCCCGGTACACGCCATTGGCGTTCTCGGTATTGCCGAGAACATGCCGTCCGGCACCGCTCTCAAACCGCGCGACATCATCACGACGGCCTCGGGACAGACCGTCGAAGTGTTCGATACGGACGCCGAAGGGCGTCTGCTCCTGGCCGATTGCCTCCACTACGCGGCAACACGCTTCAATCCGTCGGTGATCGTCGATCTGGCGACGCTGACCTATTCGGTGACGCGTGGCCTGGGATCGATATTCGCCGGCCTGTTCAGCACCGACGATGCAATCGCCTCGCAGATGATCGCGGCCGGTGAAACCGTCGGCGAGCGGTTCTGGCGGCTGCCGCTCGACCGTGCCTATGACGAGGGGCTGCAATCGCCATTCGCCGACCTCCGCCACCATGCCAAGGACATGGAGGATGGCGACGCTCCCTATGCAGCTGCTTTCCTGCGCCATTTCACGGAAGACCGCCCGTGGGTGCATCTCGACATCGCCAGCAAGGAATTGACCGACACCGATCGGCCCTTGGGCAGGCAAGGTGCCACCGCCTTCGGCGTACAGATGCTGGAAGAGTGGGTGCAGGCCAGCCGCGGGGTTAACTAGGCGCCTGCCGTCAGGGACAGCAAAGAGATGCGTTCGAGCGTGATGGGGAACCGGGATGTCGTCTGAGATCATTGGCAGGGAAGGGCGGGCCACCTTCCGCGGCTATGAGACCTGGTATCGGATCTCTGGCGACATCGACGCCGCCAAGGCCCCGCTGGTGATCCTGCATGGTGGGCCAGGCGCTGCCCACAACTATGTCGATGCCTACAAGCTTCTTGCCCGAAGAGATCGCGCCGTCATCCACTACGACCAGTTGGGCTGCGGCAATTCCACATTGCTGCCCGAGAAAGGCGCCGACTTCTGGACACCTCTGCTTTTCATCGACGAGCTTGAAAACCTGGTCGACCGTCTTGGCATTCGCACGGGCTTCCATGTGCTTGGCCAGAGCTGGGGTGGCATGCTGGGTGCCGAATATGCGGTCACGCGGCCGAAAGGCCTGAAGTCGCTGACCATCGCCAATTCGCCGGCTTCGATGAAGCTGTGGGTCGAAGAGGCCAACCGGTTGCGCGCCGACCTGCCCGAGGACGTGCAGGAGACACTGACCCGCCACGAGCAGGCCGGCACGACGGACGATCCGGCCTACCAGGCAGCGACGATGGTTTTCTACGAGCGGCATGTCTGCCGGGTCGTGCCGTTCCCGCCAGAGGTGACGGAGACCTTCGCCCAGGTTGTGCGCAATCCCACCGTCTATAATTTGATGAATGGGCCGAACGAGTTCCACGTCATCGGAACCCTGAAGAATTGGAGCATCATCGACCGCCTGCCGGCCATCGATGTTCCCACGCTGATCATCTCCGGACGTCACGACGAGGCCACGCCCGCGACCGTGCAGCCCTTCAAGGACGGCATCAAAGGATCGCGCTGGGAGATATTCGAGCACTCCAGCCACATGCCGCATGTCGAAGAACAGGATGCGTGCATGCGGGCGGTGGGAGACTTCCTGGACCACAACGACAACTGAGAAAAGGGGAATCAAGACATGAAGAAACTGCTTCTGGCGGCATCAGCCGCGGCATTGCTGGCCGGCGCGTGGCTTTCTCCGGCACAGGCCGAATATCTCAAGGAGCACCGAGGCGGCACCATCCGCCTTCTGGCCCGCTCCGCGGCGGGTACACTCGATCCGCATATCAACTACACCGACCAGGGCTGGCAGATGTACCAGCCGATCTATGACGGGCTCGTGGCCTTCCGCAAGGCCGAGGGCATGGACGGCTTCACCATCGTTCCCGACCTGGCAGAGGCGCTGCCCGAGGTTACCAATGACGGCAAGACCTTCACCTTCAAATTGCGCAAAGGCATCAAGTTCTCCAGCGGCCAGGATCTTGGCGTGAAGGATGTCGTCGCCTCATTCCAGCGCATCTTCAAGGTTTCAGGGCCGACCTCCGGCACGTTCTATGCCGGCATCGTCGGCGCCGACAAATGCCTGGCCGACACCAAGGGCTGCACGCTGGAAGGCGGCGTTGTCGGCGATGAAGCGGCGGGCACCATCACCGTCAACCTCACCAAGCCTGACGCCGAAATCCTCTACAAGCTGGCCTTGCCGCATGCCGTGATCCTGCCGGCGGATACGCCAGCCGAAGACATGGGCTCCAAGCCCATCCCCAGCACCGGTCCGTACATGATCTCCGCCTTCGACCCCAACAAAGGAATGACGGTTTCGCGCAATCCCAATTTCAAGCAGTGGAGCGAGGAAGCACAGCCGGACGGCTATCCGGACGTTGTCCAATATGATTTCGGCCTGTCCGAGGAAGCGGCCGTCACCGCGATCCAGAACGGCGAAGCGGACTGGATGTTCGACGCATTGCCGAGCGACCGCCTGGGCGAACTTGGCAGCAAGTCCATGGACCAGTTGCACATCTCGCCGCTTTCGGCCTGGTGGTACGCCCCGTTGAACAACCGCCTCGCTCCATTCGACAATGAAAAGGCGCGCCAGGCTGTTGCCTATGCGATCGACCGCAACACACTGGTCAAGCTGTTCGGCGGCAAGGTGCTGGCATCGCCGGTCTGCCAGGTTCTGCCGCCGGACTTCCCCGGCCACGAAGACTATTGCCCCTTCACCAAGGACCCCGGCACCAAATGGTCGGCGCCTGATCTCGACAAGGCTAAGCAGCTCGTCGAGGAATCGGGAACCAAGGGCCAGAAGGTGACCATCATCGTCGAGGATACCGCCATTTCGCGGTCGATCGGCGTCTACCTGCAGAGTGTGCTGACGACCATCGGCTATGTGGCCGACGTCAAGCCGATCTCGTCCAATATCCAGTTCACCTACATCCAGAACACCAACAACAAAGTGCAGATGTCCGTCACCCAATGGTACAAGGACTACCCGGCGGCTTCGGACTTCCTGAACATCCTGTTCAGCTGCGCTTCCTTCCGTGAGGGTTCGGATGCTTCGATCAACATCGCCGGCTTCTGCGACAAGGACATCGATGCCAAGATGCAAAAGGCGCTGGACCTTGGCGTGACCGACCAGAAAGCCGCCGACAAATTGTGGGCCGAAATCGACAAGCAAGTCACGGACAAGGCACCGGCCGTCGGCCTCTTCACGCCGAAGCGGCTTGACTTCGTCAGCAAACGGGTTGGCAATTTCAAGTTCAACCGGCAGTTCAACTGGATGATCACCCAGTCCTGGGTGCAGTAACGACCTTTGGAGGGACACGTCCGTGTCGAACCAAGCTGTCGCCATGCCGCGCAAGACGCGAGGGCCCTGGGCCGTCGCGTTTGCGAAGCTGGCAAGGGACAGGGCCGCGATGGCGTCCCTGGCCGTGTTCCTCCTCATCGTCCTTGCCTGCCTCAGTGCACCTCTCTATGCGCAATGGGCAGGCGTGGACCCCTTCGCCTCGACGCTCGACGCCGTCATCCAGATCGACGGCACCGACGTCCCGGTGATGGAACAATCGACCGAGGGGCTCGGGCTCGGCTACACGCCGATCGGTCCGACCTGGCGGCTCGGCAATTATTTCCTCGGCGCCGACAGTCAGGGGCGCGATGTCATGGCCCGGATGCTTTATGGCGGGCTGAGCTCGCTGCTGATCTCCGGGGCGGCCACCATCTTCACGCTGATCATCGGCACGGCGGCGGGACTGATCGCCGGCTATTTCGGTGGCGTCACCGACACGGTGCTGTCGCGCTTGCTGGATGTCCTGTGGGCGTTTCCGATCTACCTGCTGGCGATTTCGCTTTCCATCGTCACCATCGCGCAGGGGATCAGGATCGGGCCGATAGATATCGAGTCCGGCAGCCTTTGGTTGCCGGTTATCATCATCGGCATCGTCTACGTGCCCTATGTGGCTCGACCGATACGAGGGCAGGTCCTGTCGCTGCGCCACAGCGAGTTCGTGCTCGCCGCGATCAATCTGGGCGTGCCGGGATGGCGCATCCTGTGGCGCGATATCCTGCCCAACATCACCACCACGCTGATCGTTTTCGTGCCGCTGATGATGGCGCTGAACATGCTGACGGAATCGGCACTCTCCTTCCTGTCGATCGGCGTGCAGCCGCCGGCGGCGAGCTGGGGCACCATCATCCAGGACGGACAGGCGCTGCTTTACACCAGGCCGCTGGTGGCACTGGTTCCGGGCCTGGCGATCGCGGTTTCGGTCATGGCGCTCAATGTCTTCGGCGACGGGCTGCGCGACGCGCTCGACCCGCGCTCCAAGGTTCGGCTGGGGCGCGACTGATGATTTACGCCATCCTGCGCCGGTTCGGTCAGATGCTGTTCGTCATGTTCGGCATCTCGGTCATCGTCTTCCTGATCTTTTTCGCGACGCCGGGCGCCGACCCGGCCGCGCGCATCGCCGGCCGCAATGCGTCGCCCGAAGTGCTGGAGGCGGTGCGCCATAGCTTCGGCTTCGACCGGCCGCTCTACGTGCAATATGTGAAGATGATGGAGAAGATCTTCGTCACTGGCGACCTGACCTCTTTCGTCAACCGTGGCTGGAAGGTGGTGCCGGCAGTCATGGATTCCATTCCCGTCACGCTCTCGCTGGTGTTCGGGGCTGCGATCCTGTGGGTGGTTGTCTCCATCATCATCGGCATCGTTGCCGCCGCCACGCGCGACAGCTGGCTGGACAAGCTTCTGATGGCGCTGGGGCTGCTCGGCATTTCCATGCCGGTCTACTGGCTGGGCGAGGTGATGAACCTGATCACCCAGAGCCGCTACCATGACAGTTGGGCGTTCTCCTGGGTGCCGCCGCTCGGCTACAAGAATTTCTCCGACGATCCGAAGGGCTGGTTCCTGACGCTGATCATTCCATGGATCACGCTGGCCATCCTCTACATCGGCATCTATGGGCGGGTGCTGCGTGCGGCCATCATCGAATCCCTGCAGGAAGATTATATCCGCACGGCCCGGGCCAAGGGGCTGTCGGAGACCCGCATCCTGCTGCGCCATGCCTTGCGCACGTCGCTCATTGCCTTCGTCACCTTGTTCGGCCTCGACTTCGGCGCACTGGTGGGAGGCTCGGCGCTGCTGACCGAGGTGGTGTTCGGGCTGCACGGCATCGGCAAGCTCACCTATGACGCACTGCAAAACCTCGATCTGCCGATGATCATGGCAACGGTAATGTATGCTTCCATGTTCGTGGTGATCGCCAACGCGGTCGTCGATTTCGTCTACATCCTTCTCGATCCGCGCCTGAGGACATCATGATACTGTCGGTGCGCGACCTCAAAGTGTCCTTCCGCACCAATGACGGTCTGGTGCGGGCCATCGACGGCGTTTCCTTCGACCTCGAGGAAAGCGAGATCCTCGGTGTCGTCGGCGAGTCCGGTTCCGGCAAGACGGTGTCGCTGCTGGCCGTGATGGGCCTCATCACCGACCCCAATGCCAGCATCGAAGGCTCGATCCGCTACAAGGGCCGCGAGTTGGTGGGGCTGCCCGCGCGCGAACTGAGACGGCTGCGCGGCAATGAGATCGCGATGATCTTCCAGGATCCGATGACGGCGCTGACGCCTGTCTACACGATCGGCTGGCAGATCGCCGAACAGATCCGCGCGCATCGCACCATCAGCAAGGCCAAGGCGATGGAGCGCGTGGAAGAACTGCTGGCCGAGGTGAATTTTCCCAACCCGCACGAGGCGATGTCGCGCTACCCGCACCAGCTTTCGGGCGGCATGCGGCAGCGGGCGGTGATCGCAATGGCTTTGTCCTGCAATCCGGCACTGCTGGTGGCGGACGAGCCGACCACGGCGCTCGACGTCACGGTGCAGGCCGGCATTCTCGACCTGGTGCGCAAGCTGCGCGCAACACACAAATCAGCGGTCGTCTTCATCACCCACGACATGGGCGTGGTCTCCGAACTCGCCGACCGGGTGATGGTCATGTATGCGGGCCGCGTGGTTGAACGCGGCAGTCGGATGGAGCTGTTTTCCGACCCGCGACACCCCTATACGCGGGCGCTGCTCGGTTCGATCCCGCCGCTGACCGGCGACAAGCCGCGCCGCCTGCCGGCCATTCCTGGCTCGCCGCCATCGCTGCTGCGATTGCCGCAAGGCTGTGCGTTCGGCCCGCGTTGTCCGGTGCATTACGAGCCCTGCGTGACCGGCAAGCCCGACCTTGGGGCCGGTACCCACGCCGCGGCATGCTTTCGGGTGGCACAGGCATGAGCGGACCTATGACCGACAAAGAGCGCCCGATTCTCGAGACGCGTTCGCTGGGAAAGCGTTTCTCGATCGGCACCCGCTTTTCCGCCGAAGGCAGGCGAACCGTGCATGCGGTCGACAATGTTTCGCTGAGCGTGCGGCGTGGCGAGACGGTCGGGTTGGTCGGCGAGTCCGGGTGCGGCAAGTCGACTCTGGCGCGTTGCCTGGTGAGGCTCTACGACATATCTGACGGCGAGCTTCTGTTTGAAGGCGACGACATCACCTCGAAGTCGCTTTCCGAACTGAGGCCGCTGCGGCGGCGCCTGCAAATGGTCTTCCAGGATCCGTCTGCCTCGCTCAATCCGCGCCGGCGTGTCGGCGATTTGGTGGCCGAGCCGCTGCGCATCCATGGCAAGCTTTCGTCACGCGAGATCACCGCGCGCGTCGCCGAACTGTTCGACCTCGTCGGGTTGCTGCCGGATCATGTCATGCGGTATCCGCACGAATTCTCCGGCGGGCAGCGCCAGCGCGTCGGCATCGCGCGCGCCATCGCGTTGAACCCCGATCTTGTCGTGCTGGACGAGCCGGTTTCCGCGCTCGACGTGTCGGTGCAGGCGCAGATCGTCAACCTGCTCGCCGACCTGCAGGAGAAGCTCAACCTCACCTACATCTTCATCGCCCACGATCTCTCGGTGGTGCGCCAGGTGTCGACCCGCATTGCCGTCATGTATCTCGGCTCGATCGTCGAGGAAGGGCCGGCGGAGGAGGTGTTTGCGGCCCCGGCCCACCCTTACAGCCAGGCGCTGATCTCGGCGGTGCCCGTGGTTGAGACGACGCCGAGCGGGACGCGCAAGCGCATCATCCTTACCGGCGATGTGCCAAGCCCGCTCAAGCCGCCATCCGGCTGCCGTTTCCACCCTCGATGCCCGATCGCGGTCGAGCGCTGCCGCACGGAGCGGCCGGAGCTGAGGGAGTATCGGCCCGGCCGGAAAGTTGCCTGCCACTTTCCGACGGTGTAGCCGAGCGGTCATCGTCGCATCGGCGATCGCATTCGGCCAAAATATTTTTGAAGATTCCGTTTTTTGCGTGGAACCGACGGTCAGGCGGCGCGTTTCAATCGGTTCGATCGGGCGCATCGCTATCGACCGGGAGGAAACAATGGACTACCTGCATTTCTTTTCGCCCGTGCGGATTTCGCGCGGGCAGGGACACCCTGTAGAAGAAGTGGATAGTGTCGCCGAGGCGATGGTTTTCTTGCGTAAATGGCCGACGGGACGACGTGGACCTGTGTATCAGTGCGCGCTGAATTGCTGCTCGGCCGCCCTGTCGGGACAAATGTCGGCTGAAGAGGCGAGGAAGGCATTCACGGGCTTTGCCCGGATCACGCGCCTTCTGGACGATGACATGGCGTTGCCCGTCGCCGGCGAAACCATGGCAGGCGTATACGCGCTGCGGCGATAGACGCGTCGGGCTGCTGGATGCTGAACGTTGTGGACCGCGTCCATAACGACAGTTTATTTGTCTGCCCAAGCGACGGAATAACGGTCGATCACCCAAAGCCACGAACCGTCGCTTTGCCGCCGTGCGACTTCGCTGGTTATATCGCCATCGGGAAGACGGGTGGAGGTGAGTGCCAGGTCGCCGCAAATGAGTGCAGGCCGCTGTTCCCCCACGGCAAACTTCCGTCCTGACGCGAGGATCTCGGCATAGTAGCCGCGAATGGCTTCGCGGCCGCGCAGAAAACGTCCGCCGCCGCAGTCGATCACCGCATCGGGTTCGAACAAAGCGGTCATGCCATCGACATCTCCGGCATGCTGCCGCGAAATCAGCAGCGGCTCGAGATCCTGCGGATCGTAGACTGGCTTTCTTACGACTGAATCGCCCATGCTGGCTTCGCTTCTGCTTCACCGGATCCTACTGTGGAATGCTCCTTCGTATTCGTGACAGCTCACGGAATGTTCTGGATCAGGCAGGCAGAGTGATGCCGGAAAGCTCGGCGCAGATTTCAAGCAGACGATCCTGAAGCGCCTTGTCGTCGGCCTGGCGGTTGGCGGCCAGCGGACGCAGATGATAGAAATAGCGGCCGGTTGCTTTGGCTTGCGGGTCGTTGTCGGCAGCGAGCCAGGCCTGAGTCAGATGCGCCTGCTTCATATCGTCGGACGCCCCGGGGCCACCCATTTTTGTGGGCACCCAGCCTGGCTCAAGCTTGGCGCCTTGTCGCCGCCCGTAAGCTCTTTGGCGATCCCAGAAGCGGTGGTTTGTTCACCGGCCCATTTTCGATCATTCACAGCATTCATGGGGCGACTTAGCTCCCATTACCACTGGTGATGGGGAAGACAACAAGGATTATAGCGCCGCCCATCGACCCCATGGAATCCTCTCACGGAAGTGCGGCGCAACGAGCGCATGGCCGCTGGCGGCGCCGGTCTCATGCTCGGCGCCATGCCGGTGTTCGCCCAGTCAGCGGGCAAGCTCGTGTTCATGGAGCCGTATGACATGGCTCTGGAGGACATCCACGCCAACTGGCCCTATCCCGAACTGCCGTTTTTCAGTTCACTGGCATGCGTCGACGTTCATCCGCCATGCGCCCCACGATCATCTCCGCAATCGGGATCGCCGACGTGGCGGCGGGTGAGGGGGCGTTGCAGACGTGCAGCATGCGGTCCGTTTGTGCGAACAGGAAATCGTGGATGAGGGCGCCGTCCTTGCGCACGGCTTGCGCGCGGATGCCTGCTTCGTGCGGGAGCAGGTCGGCGAGGTCGAGGCTCGGGCAGTATTTCCGGCACTCCTCCAGATAGCCTGGCTTCCAGAGCGAGTTGCGGAGTTCCGTCAACGCCGATCCGCGGTTGGCGAACACGGTCTTCCAGAAGCCGGGAAACAGCGCGTAGTCGGCCGTGTCCGAAACATTGAATGAAAGCCGTGGATAGCCCTCGCGGGCAAAACCGATCACGGCATTCGGCCCGACCGTGACGCTGCCGTTGATCATCCGCGTCAGGTGCACGCCGAGGAAGGGCAAGGCGGGATCCGGGACGGGATAGATCAGATGGCGGACGATGTCGTTCTTCGATGCGGGCAGGCGATAGTATTCGCCGCGGAAGGGAACGATGCGATGCTCGATTGAAAGCCCAGCGAGCACGGCCAGCCGGTCCGATTGGAGACCGCCGCAGACCACCAGTTTCTTCGCCTGCCAGTTCTCGCCGGTCGACGCGATGTCGACGGAATCCCTGGCTTCGCGAATGCCGGTGACGCGCGCCGACAGGCGGATCTCGCCGCCGAGAGCCTTGATGCGCCGGCCCATGGCCTGGCAGACGTCGGCATAGCTGACGATGCCGGTCGAGGGCACGAAAAGCGCGCCAAGACCGCGGATGTTCGGTTCCCGCTCCTTCAATTCACCCTCGCTGAGGCGATGGACTTCGATCGTGTTCTGCTTCGAGCGTTCGTGGAGCGCCTCCATGCGCTGCACTTCGAGTGAGGAGGTGGCGACGAGTAGTTTGCCGCAGACATCGAAGCGGATGCCGTGCTCCTGACAGAAGGCCTTGGTGGCATCGGCACCCTTGCGGCAGAGCTCGGCCTTCAGGCTGCCCGGCGGGTAGTAGATACCGGCATGGATGACGCCACTGTTGTGGCCGGTCTGATGCCTGCCGAGAGCTTCCTCCTTCTCCAGCAGGATCAGGCTGCAGCCGGGATATGTCTCAAGCAGCCGCATGGCCGTCGCCAGGCCGACGATGCCGCCGCCGATGACGCAATAGTCGAAAATCATATGTCTCGCCCTTGTTTGCCTGCTTATGCGTGTGCAGTCTGACGGTCGCCGTAGCCGAAATAGGCTTCTTCCAGCGCATGTCCATCGGCAAGTTCGCTTGCCGAACCCTCCAGCGCGACATGGCCGTTGCGCAGCACGTAGATGCGGGAAGCGAGGTCGAGAATACGGGCGGTGGACTGTTCGACGACGAGCAGGGTCAGCCCGCTGGCGTTAAGCTGGCGGAGGCTTTCGTAGACCTGGTCGATCACCAGCGGCGCAAGGCCGAGCGACGGTTCATCGATCATCATCAGTGACGGGCGCTGCAGGATGGCGCGGGCAATGGCAAGCTGCTGCTGCTCGCCGCCGGAAAGGTGGCCGGCAACGCCGCGGTAGCGGCTTTTGAGAATCGGAAACGCTTCCAGAACCCGTTCCAGATCGGCGGCCGCTTCGGCCTTGTCCTTGCGGATCATGCCGCCGAGCAGCAGGTTTTCCTGCACCGTCAGTGTCCGGAAGATGCTGCGGCCTTCCGGCACCAGTGCCAAACCTTTCCGGCACAGCTTTTCCGGCGACTGGCCGGCGATCGGCTCGCCATTGAAGACAAGCGTGCCCCCAGTCGGCGCCATGAGCCCGGAAATTGACTTCAGGAGCGTGGATTTGCCGGCGCCGTTGGGGCCGACGACGAAAATGACCTCCCCCTTTCTGACTTCAAGATCGACCGATTTCAGGGCAGCAAGCCGGCCATAGCCGGCGGTGAGGCCGCGGATTTCAAGCATGTCATTCCCCTTTGACGGTCTGTGGCGCGATCAAACCAGAATGGCCCGCCATTTTTTTGCCATTGACAAAAAAAATCTAACTCGCATTCTGTCTTCTGTCCACAGAGGACTATGTGCAAATAATTAAGGCGGTGCATTGGTCATCGCCAAGGGGAACGACGATGAAATCTGTTGCTGTGGCCGCTTCGGCCGCAATCGCCTTTCTATTGCCTATGGCCGGCGTGCGCGCCGAAGAGCCGATCAAGATCGGGTTCGCCATCGCGGAATCCGGCTGGCTTTCGAACTACGACAGCGCGCCTTTCAAAGCGGCGGTCATGAAGATCGAGGAGATCAACAAGGCTGGCGGGCTGCTGGGACGTCAGATCGAATATTCTGTCATGGACACCAAGACGGACCAGGCTCGCGCTGCAACTGTCGGCGCGCAGCTCGTCGATGGCGGCGTCGACATGCTGGTCGTCTCCTGTGACTACGATTTTGGCGCCCCGTCGGCGCTCGCCGCCAAGCAGGCTGGCAAGATCGCCTTCAGCCTGTGCGCCGCCGATCCGAAGATGGGCGTCCAAGGCGTCGGCCCACTCACCTTCACGGCCAACAGCGCGGCGCAGTCGGAAGGCATCGCGATTGCCGAATATGCCCAGAAGAAGATGAACCTGAAGTCAGTCTACGTGCTCGAAGACCTGACGATCGAATACAACAAGTCGGCCTGCGCCGGGTTCCGGGCGGCCTGGGTCGCGGGTGGCGGCGAGGAAACGATCCTCGGCAACGACACCTTCAAGAACGACGACCCGTCGATCGCCTCGCAGATCACCCGCCTCAAGGGGCTTGCAAAACAGCCGGACGCGGTCTTCGTCTGCTCGTTCACGCCGGGTGGCGCTTCCGCCGTGCGCCAGCTGCGCGCCGCCGGCATCGACCAGCCGATCCTCGCCAACACTGCGATGGTCGACAATTATTGGCTCAACGCCGTACCGGGCCTGAAGGATTTTTACCTGCCCGCCTTCATGTCGCTTTACGGCGATGACCCGCGGCCGGAGATGAACAAGTTCCTTGAAAGCCACAAGGCGCGTTACGGCGAGCCGCCGGTCTCCTCCTACTCGGTTCTGGGCTACAGCCTCATCGAGCAGTGGGCGTACGCAGTCGAGCAAGCGAAGACGACTGAATCCGAAGCCGTGGTCGGCGTCATGAACTCCTTCAAGGACCAGCCGTTCACGGCCGGCCCGACCTCGTTTACCGATCAGCTGCATATCCAGGTCGACCGCCCCTGGCTGATCATGAAGGTCGAGAACGGCTCCTTCCATGCCGTCGAGGTCTACCGGAACTCGTTCAAGCCGGACATGAAGCTCCTGTTCCGCGTCGGTCAGTAACCGACTGCGATCCGCCGGCCGCATGGTGGTGCGGCTGGCAGAACCAAATCTCCTGGAAAATTCACAGCCGAGCTTACGGATAGGTCTCGCCCGATATGTCACGCCCATCGAAAAGATCGGGATCGAAAGAACGGCTGGAAGCCCGCGGTGTTGCCGTCGCCTTTGGCGGCATCCGGGCGCTCAACGGGGTCGACCTCGAACTCAGCCGCGGCGAAGTCCTCGGCCTCATCGGCCCGAACGGCGCCGGCAAGACGACGATGGTCAATGTGCTGAGCGGCTTCCAGCGGCCGACGAGCGGCAGCATCCGCCTCGATGGCATCGACGTGTCGCGGCTGACTGCCCGCAAGATCGCCCAGGCCGGCATCGGCCGAAGCTTTCAGGCGGCCCGGCTGTTCCGGACAATGACGGTGGAGCAGAACCTCTCCGTTGCGGCGATCGGCGGCGGGCTGTCTCGTCGGGAGGCCCGGGAGCGGGCGCTCGACATCCTCGACTGGATGGGCCTCGCGGAGAAGGCCGATCACCGTTGCGACAGTCTTTCCTATGGCGACGAGCGGCGCGTCGGCATTGCCCGGGCACTCGCCTTGCAGCCGTCCTTCGCGCTGCTCGACGAGCCGGCTTCCGGCATGAACGACGCTGAGTGCGAGGCGCTGATGGAAGTCATCGCCGAGCTGCCGGCCCGCTTCGGCTGCGGCGTGCTGCTGATCGAACACAACATGAAGGTGATCATGGGGGTGTGCCAGCGCATCCATGTGCTCGATGGCGGGCAGAGCCTCGCCGAAGGCTCGCCGCAGGATATCCGGATGAACCCCGCCGTTCGCCGCGCCTATCTGGGCGAAAAAGCGGCCGACAGCACACTCGCGATCTAGGACCGGACGCCATGGCCAACATCGTTCAAGTTCTCGTCGATGCCATCGCGCTGGGCAGCCTGTATGCCCTTGTCGCGTTGGCGATCGGCCTCGTCTTCGGCGTCATGCGGCTCGTCAATTTCGCGCAGGCCGACTATATCACCATCGGCGCCTATGCGCTGGTCGTGCCCACGGCGAGCGTCACGCCGCCGTTGCTGCTCGGTGCGCTTCCCGCCGCCCTCATGATCGGCGGCGTGCTTTTCGTGGTTGTCGTGCTGGCGCTGCTGACGGAGCGCGTCGCCTTCCGACCGCTGCGCAATTCCAACCCGTCGACGCTGCTCATCTCGTCCTTCGCCGTCAGCTATTTCCTGCAGAACCTCGTCATGCTCATCCATACCGGCCGGCCTAAATCGGTCGGGATCGGGCAGGGTCTCGCAAACGCGGTGGAAATCGGTAGCGTGCGCGTTCCGGGCGTGCAGCTCCTGACCATGGGCGTCACCGCCGGCCTGCTCGTCGCGCTGGTTCTCTTCCTCAAGAAGACACCGCTCGGCATCCAGATGCGGGCAGCGGCGGAGAACTTCCAGATGGCCCGGCTGCTCGGTATGCCGGCGAACCGGGTGATCGCGCTCGCCTTTGCCATTTCGGGCCTGCTCAGCGGTGTGGTCTCCCTGCTGCTCACGATCCAGACGGGCACGCTCGACCTGCGCATGGGCCTGATGCCCGTCGTCTACGGCTTCTTCGCTACCGTCATCGGCGGCATGGGCTCGCTGCCGGGGGCAGCACTCGGCGGGTTCCTCGTGGGTGTCGCCAGTGTGCTCCTGCAAACCTACCTGCCGGCCGATCTGCGCCCCTTCCGCGATGCCGGTGTGTTCACGCTCGTCATCCTGATCCTCCTCGTCCGCCCGCAAGGCCTGATCGTCACCAGCGCCGCTAAGGAACGTGTGTAATGAAGAGCAAGACCATGCCATCCCTTGCCGCGATCGGCCGCTTCTGGTTTCCGGTGCTGGCGCTTGTCGTGCCGCTCGCGCTCATCGTCGTGGTCACCGGCCACTTCGGCGGTCTCTCCCTGCAGCGCACCGTCATCGAAATGCTGATCAGCATCGTGATCGTCGTCGGGCTTTACGTCTTCGTCGGGAATTCCGGCATTATTTCCTTCGGCCATGCCACCTTCATGGCGATCGCAGCCTATGCCTCGGCCTGGCAGACCTGCTGCGAGATGCTGAAGCCGATCACCATGTCTGGCCTGCCGCATTTCCTGCGCGACCAGAGCATCCCGCTGCTGCCTTCCGCCGTCGTCTCGGTGCTGCTCGCCGGCGCCGCCGCTTTCCTCACCGGCCTCGTCATCATGCGGCTCACGGGCCTTGCTGCGTCGATCTCCACGCTTGCCGTGCTCTTCATCCTGAACGTGGTCTATTCCAACTGGGACAGCGTCACCATGGGCTCTGCCTCGATCGTCGGCCTGCCGACCTATGTGACGGCCTGGCTTGCGCTCATCTGCGCCGTTCTCGCGATCGTCATCGCCTATCTCTACCAGATTTCCGCCTTCGGCCTTGCTATCCGGGCGACGCGGGAAGACGAGGTCGCGGCCGCCGCGTCGGGCATCTCGCTCTACTGGTCGCGGCTCATCGCCTTCACGCTCTCGGGCTTTCTGGTCGGCCTCGGCGGCGTGTTGCAGGCGCATTACCTCGGCACCGTGTCGATCAACAATTTCTTCCTGAGCTTCACCTTCCTCGCGCTCGCCATGCTCATCGTCGGCGGCATGGGCAGCCTTGCCGGCGCGGTGGTCGGCGTCGTCGTCATCACGGTGATGATCGATATCTTCCGTCGCCTCGAAAGCGGGATCTCGATCGGCGGCGAGCAGTGGTCGCTGCCGGCGGGAACGCAGGAGCTTATCATCGCGGGCTTTATGCTGTTGATACTGGTCTTCCGCAAAGACGGGATCATGGCAGGGCGAGAAATAGGCTTGCCGCAGCAGCTACAGCGCGAGAAGGGGCTCATCAATGGCTAACAATCTCTTCAATACAGACGAGCCAATCGGCATCATCGACCACCGGATGCTGTCCGACCAGGTCTCGACGTTACTCGTGCGCGAACTGATCTTCGGCCGGCTCCAGCCCGGCCAGCGTATCAACGAAGCGGAACTGGCCCGCCAGCTCGGGATCAGCCGCAATCCCATCCGCGAGGCGATACGCCGGTTGGAGGAGCGTGGCCTGCTCGTCGCGGTTCCCCGCAAGGGCACCTTCGTTCGCACTTTCCTGCACAGCGATATCGATGAGATCTTCTCCTTCCGCGTGGTCGTCGAGCGTTTCGCGATGGAACAGGCGCTGCCGCAGATGACGGATGCCGACATCGACCGCATCGCCGGTTTCGTCGATGCCATGGTCGCGGCCGCCAATGCCAATGACGAGATCGCGCTTGTCGAGAACGACCTCGCCTTCCACCTCGAGATCTGCCGGCTGTCGAAGAACCGCCAGACGCTGCACGCCTTCACCAACATCCAGGCGGAAGTACAGATGCTGATCACGATGGCGGAACGCCAGTTCGAGAGCCAGATGGCGGCGGCCGTCGATCACTGGCCGGTCGTCGAGGCGCTTCGCACCCGCAATCCCCAAAAGGCGATGGACGCCATCCGCGATCATATCCGCGATTCCTGGCGTCACCTGCTTGAAGCTTACGACCGGGAAAAACCCCGCTCGTCCTGATCCTATCCATGAGAAATGAGGACATAATGCCTGACACGAAAATCATCGGCATCGACATCGGGGGAACGTTCACCGACTTCGTTTCCTACGATGCGGCGACCGGTACCATCGAAAACTGGAAGAACCTGACAACACCCTCCGAACCGATCGAAGGCGTGCTCCAGGGGCTCGCGCAGGTAGAGGATGTCACAAGCGTCGACAAGATCCGTCTCGGCACGACGATCGCCACCAACGCGCTGCTGACGAGGCGCGGCGCGAAGGTCGCCTATGTCACGACCACCGGTTTTCGTGATGTTCCCTTCATCCAGCGCGGCGATCGCCGCAGTCACTACGACATTACCTGGATCAAGACCAAGCCGTTGATGAAGCGCGCCGACACCTATGAGATCGGCGGGCGTTTCAGCGCCAAGGGCGAGCTTGTCACGGCGCTCGATGAGGCGGCCGTGCGCGAGGTGGCCGCAACGATCAAGGCCGACGGCACGATTGAGGCAATCGCTGTCTGCACGCTGTTCTCCTATATCGATCCGAGCCACGAGCAGCGCATCCGCGACATCCTTGCGGAAGAATTGCCCGGCATGCCGATCTCGATCTCTTACGAGGTGCTGCCGAAATGGAAGGAATACGACCGCGCCTCGACCACGATTGCCGACGCCTATCTGAAGCCCATCGTCTCCGACAATTTCCACCGCATGCAGAAGCGCCTCGATGGCATCGGCATCGGCGACAGGATCGGCGTGATCAAGTCGAACGGCGGTGAATCGACGCTGAAAGGTGCTGCAGAAGCGCCGGTGCAGATGACGCTCTCCGGCCCGACCGGTGCGGTCGTCGCCACCCGCGTCCTCTCCGAACTCACCGGCATCAAGAACCTCGTCACCTTCGACATGGGTGGAACCTCGACCGATTGTTCGACCGTCGTGGACGGCATGGAGCATGTGACGACGAGCTTCGAGATCGAATGGGGCTTGCCGATCCAGATCCCGATGATCGACATCCACACGATCGGCGCCGGCGGCGGCTCCATCGCCTGGATCGACAAGGGCGGCATGTTGCGCATGGGCCCGCAATCGGCCGGCGCTGCCCCGGGGCCCGCCTGCTACGGCCGTGGCGGCGAGAATGCCACGGTGACGGACGCCAATGTCGTGCTCGGCCGCATCAACCCCGACTACTTCCTCGGCGGCAAGATGAAGCTCGACGCCGGGGCGGCGCATCGCGCGGTCAAGACAATCGCCGACCAGCTCGGCCTCGATGTCGATGCTGCTGCCTTCGCCATGGTGCAGATCGCCAACAACAACATGCTGGGCGCACTGCGTGCCGTTCTCCTCCAGCGCGGCCTTGATCCGCGCGATTTCTCGCTCGTCGCCTCGGGCGGGGCGGGACCGGTGCATATCTGCGACCTGATGGATATTTCCGGCATTCCGCAAGGCATCGTGCCGAACTATCCCGGCCAGTTCTCCGCCTTCGGCTTCATCATGACCGATGCGCGTGTTGACCGGCATCGCACGGTGCAGCAGATCTCGAAATACTTCGACGGTGCCCGCGCCACGGCGGCGATGACGGAACTGGTGGATGGCGCCATCGCCGAGCTGGTCTCCCAGGGCTACCAGCAGAAGGTGGAGATCTACCGCTCCATCGAGGCCCGCTACTTCGGCCAGAACCACGAGCTGGAACTGAGCTTCCCGGCCAACCAGTTCACTGAGGAGACCATAGCAAGCCTCTGGGAACGCTTCCACGAGGAGCACCAGAACCGCTTCGGCTTCTCCATTCCGGGTGAGACCATCGAGACGGTCAATCTCAAGGTCGTCGCCGTCGCCGTCTCCGAAAAGCCGAAGATGCGGGAGCTCGAAAAGGGCGAAGGCACGCCGGCGTCCTCGGGCAGCCGCAAGGTACGCTTCGAGGACGGCTGGCACGAGGTGAAGACCTACGACCGCGGCACGTTCAAGCAGGGGCAGACCGTCGCCGGTCCCGCCATTGTGGAGGAAAGCGCCTCCGTCACCATTTTGCAGCCGAAACAGACGCTCCGCGTCGACCGGCTCGGCAATCTGATCATTTCGGCCTGAGGAGTACCATCATGGACTTCGTTACGATGAACATTCTGGAATCCAGCATGGTCTCTCTCTGCAAGGAGATGGGGATCGTGTTGATGAAGACGTCCTATTCGACGATCTTCAACGAGGCGCTCGACTTCACTTGCGGGCTTGCCGACATGAACGGCGACATGATCGCGGTCGCCGACTATTGCCCGGCGCAGATCGGCGGCATGCCGTTGCTCGTCAAATCCTGCCTCAAGGAAATCCCGATCGACGAGATCGAGGAGGGCGACGTCATCCTGCACAACGACCCCTATCGCGGGGGCCTGCACACGCCGGAGCACACCTTCTTCAAGCCGATCTTCGTCGATGGCGAGATCATGGGCTTTGCTGTCGCCATCGGCCATATCGCCGAAGTCGGCGGCATGGCGCCTGGCGGCTTCTGCGGCGAGGCGACGGAAATTTTCCAGGAGGGCCTTCGCATTCCGCCGGTCAAGATCAAGAAGCGCGGCAAGGACAATATCGAGGTCTGGAAGCTGCTTCTCGCCAACGTGCGTACGCCGCGCGTCAACTATGGTGATCTGCGCGCCCTCATCGCCGCCGTCGACCTCGGCGAAAAGCAGATGACGCAAATCTACCAGAAGTACGGCAAGGAGAAAATCAAGGAGACGGTCAACGACTTGCTGCTCTATTCGGAGCGCCGCATGCGTGCCGAACTGGAGGCGATCCCGGACGGCATCTATGCCTTCTCCGACAAGATTGAGAGCGACGGTATCGACGCCGACCGCACTTATACGGTCGCTGTCGAAGTGCATAAGCGCGGCGGCGAGATCATCGTCGACTATCACGGTTCCTCGCCGCAGGCCTCCGGCCCGATCAACGCAACGCTCGGCGTTGCCACATCGGCGGCCTACAACGCCGTGCTACACATGACCGACCCGACGATCCCGCGCAATTCCGGCTGCTTCCGGCCGATCCGCGTCATGGCGCCGCCCGGCACCATCGTCAACGTGGACTTCCCCGCGCCGGAAGTCGGCGGCAACACCGAAACCCATCCACGCATCGTCGGCACGATCCTCGGCGCCATGGCCCCGGCGATCCCGAACCGGGTGATGGCGGCGGAGGGTGCCACCCACTGCAACTTCGTCTTCGGCGGCGTCGATGCCGACACAGGCGAGTATTTCGCCTGTTACGACCTCGAAGCGGTCGGCTGGGGCGGCCGCGCCTTTGCCGATGGCAATGACGGCGTCGACTCGATCAACGGCAATTGCCGCATCACGCCGGTCGAAGTCTACGAGACGCGCTTCCCCTGGCGCATCGAAAGCCTCGCCTTCAACGTCGATGCCGGCGGTGCCGGCGAATATCGTGGTGGGGTCGGCTATTCCAAGCAGATGCTGTGCCTCAACGACGAAATCATCTGCTCGCAGATGACTGACCGGCACTTGCTGGCCCCCTGGGGCCTGAATGGCGGCACGGAAGGCGGCCTCGGCGCGACGCTGGTCATGAAGTCCGGGCGGAGCGACTGGCAGACGATGCGCGAAGCCTATGGCAAGGCCTCGACCAGCCGCTACTCCAACGTCTCCATTCGCCGCGGCGATCGCGTGCGGCTCGTCACCCCTGGCGGCGGCGGCTACGGCGAGCCTGCAAAGCGCGATCCGGCGGCGGTCGCGGAGGATGTCCGCGAGGGCTACGTCTCGAAGGCGGCCGCTCACAAACACTACGGCTATCAGGAGGCCTGAGACCATGAAGTTTTCGCTGAACGGGCTTTACATTGAAAGCTACACCAAATGCGCCAATTGCGGCGTGCTGATCTACGAGGCCTCGGCCGAGGATTCCGCCCGCAGGAAGACGCATGACGGGAGCATCTATTGCTCTCAGGAATGCGTCGACTGGAAGATCGACCGGGACGCCCGCCGCGCCAAGGCCGCAGTCTAGCAATCGATGCGCCGGCCCCGTCCGTCAGGGATGGGGCCGACAACTTCAAGCGCCGCGACAAGCGCCGCGCCATAACAAACTGTCCAAGGAGATACCCATGTCCACGAACGCTGCCTTCACGGCGCGGCGCGCAGCCGCCATTCCGGCCGGCCTGTCGAAACATCTCGACGTCTATATCGAGAAGGCGGAGAACGCCGAACTGTGGGACGTCGAAGGCAAGCGCTACATCGATTTTGCCGCTGGCATCGCCGTCAACAACACCGGCCATCGCCATCCGAAGGTGGTCGAGCGCGTGCGCAACCAGCTCGACAAGGTCACGCACACCTCGTTCCAGACCACGCCCTATATCGACTATGTCACTGTCTGCGAGAAGCTGAACAAGCTGGTGCCGGGTGACTTCCCGAAGAAGACTTTTCTCGTCTCCACCGGCGCCGAGGCCGTGGAGAACGCCGCCAAGATTGCCCGCGCCGCGACCGGCCGCTCGGCCTTTGTCGCCTTCTCCGGTGCCTTCCATGGCCGCACGCTGATGGCGATGACGCTGACCGGCAAGACCAATCCTTACAAGGCCGGCTTCGGCCCGCTGGTGCCGGATGTCTTCCACCTGCCGTTCCCGATCCCCTATCACGGCATTTCCGAGCAGGAATCCCTGACCGCCCTCGACCGCTTCTTCCGCTCCGAGGTCGATCCGACGCGCGTCGCCGGCATTTTCGTCGAACCGGTGCAGGGCGAGGGCGGTTTCTACCCGGCGCCCGTCACGTTCCTGCGCACGCTGCGCGAGATTTGCGACAGGCACGGCATCCTGTTGATCGCCGACGAGATCCAGACGGGCTTTGCCCGAACCGGAAAAATGTTCGCGATGGAACATGCCGGCGTTGCCGCCGATATCGTCGTCATGGCCAAGGGCCTTGGCGGCGGCTTCCCGATCGCCGCCGTCACCGGCCGCGCCGATGTCATGGACAAGATCCCGATGGGCGGCGTCGGCTCCACCTTTGCCGGTAACCCGCTATCCTGCGCCGCGTCGATCGCGGTGCTTGAGATCATCGAGGACGAGAAACTGATCGACCGCGCCAACGAGGTCGGCCGCCGGCTGAAGGCGGTCTTCGAGGGCTGGCAGGAGGGCAACGAATTTTCCTGCATCGGCGAGGTCCGCGGCGTTGGTGCCATGGTGGCGATCGAATTCGTGCGTGACCGCGAGACGCGCCAGCCCTGGCCTGAACTGGTGAAAGCCATCACGCACACCGCTGCCGAAAAGGGCCTGCTGCTGCTCTCCTGCGGCGTGCATGGCAATGTCGTGCGTGTGCTGACGCCGCTGACCATTCCCTTCGACCATCTCGACGAAGGCATTGCCATCCTCAAGGACAGCCTGCGGGCGGCACTGGAAAAGGTGGAGCGCGGACAATGACGCTCGCGCTGCTTCACGACAAGGCCTTCATCGATGGCGCCTGGGCCGGGGCGGACACGGGCTCGACCTTCGAGGTTTGCAATCCGGCGACGGGCGCGGTTATCGCGCGCGTCGCCGATCTTGCGACCGCCGACGTCGAGCGGGCGATCCTTGCGGCCGAGCGCGCGCTCGTGGACTGGCGCCAGCGCCCGGCCAAGGAACGGGCCAAGCTACTGCGCGCCTGGTTCGACCTGATCACTGCCCATACCGAGGATCTTGCCCAGATGATCACGGCCGAGCAGGGCAAGCCGCTCTACGAGGCACGCGGCGAGGTCGCCTTCGGCGCCTCCTTCGTCGACTGGTTCTCGGAAGAAGCCAAACGCGTCTATGGCGACGTCATCCCGTCGGCCGGTCGTGACCGGCGTTTCATCGTGTTGAAACAGCCGATCGGCGTTTGCGCTGCCATCACGCCCTGGAATTTCCCGCTGGCGATGATCACCCGCAAGGCGGCGGCCGCACTCGCCGCCGGCTGCACCATGGTCGTCAAACCCTCCGAGGAAACGCCGCTGACGGCGCTCGCAATGGCCGAGCTTGCCCGGCAGGCCGGCATTCCGGCCGGCGTGCTCAACATCGTGCCGTCGAAGGATGCCGCCGGCATCGGGCGCCTGCTCTGCGAGCATCCGGTGATCCGAAAACTTTCCTTCACCGGCTCGACAGCAGTCGGCAAGCTCCTGATGCGGCAGTGCGCCGATACGCTCAAGAAACTGTCGCTGGAACTCGGCGGCAATGCACCGTTCATCGTCTTCGACGACGCCGACCTCGATCTCGCCATCGCCGGTGCTATCGCCTCGAAATTCCGCAATTCCGGCCAGACCTGCGTCTGCACCAACCGCATCTATGTGCAGGACGGCATCCACGCTGCCTTCGTCGCAAAGCTGACCGAGCAGGTTGCTAGCCTGAAAGTCGGTGACGGCGCCGCGCCGGAGGTGGTGCAGGGGCCGCTCATCAACGCAAAAGCCGTGGCGAAAGTGGTGGAGCTTGTCGGCGACGCCGTGGATCGCGGCGCGCGCATCGAGACTGGCGGCAAGCCGCATGCGCTCGGCGGCACCTGGTTCGAACCGACTGTGCTGAGCGGAATGCAGGCGCCGATGCGGCTGGCGCAGGAAGAAGCCTTCGGTCCGATCGCTCCGGTCTTTCGCTTCAAGGACGAAGCGGAAGTCATCCGCCTCGCCAACGACACGCGCTACGGCCTGATGGCCTATTTTTACGCCCGTGATGTCAACCGCATCTGGCACGTCCTCGAAGAATTGCAGTTCGGCATGGTTGGCATCAACGAAGGCCTGATCTCCACCGAGCTTGCCCCGTTCGGCGGCATCAAGGAAAGCGGTTTTGGCCGCGAAGGCTCCAAGTACGGCATCGAGGAATATGTTGAGCTGAAATATGCCTGCTTCGGCGGGCTGAAGGTGGGGTGAGGCATGGCGCTTATTATTCGCCAGACAGGAGCAGGCCCAGAAAGGGACTAAGATGCCAGATCGAAAAGTCGCCCTCGTCGTCGGTGCATCGCGAGGCCTGGGTCTCGGGCTCGCCCATGCCTTCGTCTCACGCGGATGGGAGGTGATAGCGACCGTACGCAGCGCGCATGGCCGCGGCGCCCTGGAAACCCTTGCCGGCAATGGGTTGGTTTCCATTGCGCACATGGACATCAACAAACCAGAAGACGTAACGGCCCTTCGGAAGATGCTCTCGGCGCGCGCGCTCGACGTTTTGTTCGTCAATGCGGGCGTTGCTATTGACCCTTCCATTGCCGCGGAAACCGTCTCGACACAGGACTTCGTGGACGTCATGGTCACGAACGCGCTTTCTCCGCTGCGCGTCATTGGAGCGCTCCACGATTTGGTCGATCCCGAAGGCGTTGTCGCAGCGATGTCTTCGGACATGGGCAGCATCAACGACAATGCCGGCGGCGGATGGGAGATCTATCGCGCCAGCAAGGCGGCCCTCAATCAGATGATGAAAAGTTTCGCGATCCGCAAAGGAGACGGGCGAACCTATATCGCCATGTCGCCGGGATGGGTACGCACGGAGATGGGTGGCAATGGGGCGCCGCTCGACATAGAGACGAGCGCCGCGGGAATTGCCGAGACGCTGATCGCCCGTTCGGGCGCTGGTGGCATTCATTTCGTCGATTTCCGCAACCAACCCCTTGCTTGGTAGGCGCTGTGCAGACGGCGTGACGTCGCGCGCAGTTGTTTCCTGCCCACAGTGCGTCGCTCGGCCTTGCCGATCATCGTACTCGCGTTACCAGGCCTGTTTCTTTCCGGCTGGCGGTCGTCGGGTTAACGACCCGACGTTGCCCGATCCAGGCACGGCAGCTTGGCGCTCATGTCGGTCGTCGGCGATTGTCGTGCAGGCTCCTAAAAGCAGACGTCAGAATTCCTTCGAATTGGCAGAGAGTGTGAATGAGGCTTTCACGTCGATCGTAGAAGAAACTGACGAGGCATCGACTTTCTGGAGCGTGCCCTCGCTGGTGTAGATGTCAGGACGAATCCCCTGTGCCAAAAGCTGGTGCCCATCCCCTGTGATCCGCCAATCGGCATCCAACATAAGGTATCAGTCACAAAAATCGTCGAAATCAATCGGCATGGAGAATCCGACCTTCACACGGTCGATGATGACCGTTGTCTCGAATCCCTCGATGGGTTCACGCAAAAGGAATTTCCGAATAAAGGCCTCGTCACTCTTGCGACATTACCCGCGGCAATTTCGTTGTCCGATGGAATAAAAGCGCTTCCCGAATGTCCACATGGGTGGAAATCACTCCATGCATGGAAGGACATATCGAATGAAACATGCTTCTGTTTTCCTCGCATTCGCGGGGCTCGGTTACCTTTTCGCAGCCGGCCCGGCGTTCGCGCATGCGCATCTCAAGAGCGCCAACCCGGCCGACAAGGCGATTATATCGACCTCCCCGATGGCGCTGACGCTCGACTTCACAGAGGGACTGAACCTCGCTTTTTCCGGCGCCAATCTGCAGGACGCTTCGGGTTCGCAGGTCCAGCAGGGCAAGGCGCAACTGTCGAACGGAGACGAAACCCTCACCATTCCTCTGCAATCGGCGCTCAGGCCGGGCGACTATACGGTCAAATGGCATGTTCTTTCGGCCGACGGTCACAAGACCGACGGCAGCTACAGCTTCACGGTCGAGCCTTGATCGATCCGCAAGGGCTATGGATTTTGGGTCGTGCCGTTATCGACACCGCCCTCATGGTGCTCTGGGGGTGTTGCGCGTTCTTTTCTGCCGCTACGCCGCCATCCCTCTGCGCCCTCCTGATCCGGCGCTTTTCAGGGGTCTCCGCAATTTGCACAATGATGGTGGCGGCAGGTGTCCTGGTCGTCCTTCCGGCGCAGATCGCTGTCGTAACCGATGATTGGCGCGCGACCGTTGACCCGCGAACGCTCTGGTCGTTTCTCACGCTGACGACCGGTGGACGGGCATGGGATATGCTCGCCGCAGGTTCGTTACTGCTTGGACTGGCCCGTTGGCTCATGCCACGTCGCCAAACTCTTGCGGCGGTTTTGGCCGGCTGTTCCTTGGCGAGCCTTTCCCTGACAGGGCACGCAGCAATGAGGACAGGCTTTGAGCGCACTCTTCATACCGGCATCGACATCGTCCATGTTCTTTCCGCCGGAGCATGGTTTGGCGGTCTTGTTGGTTTTGTATTTGTCATGCGGGCGGCACGCGACGTTGCTCATCGTCCTCAAGCATTGGTCGCGCTGTCCCGATTCTCTACGCTAGGCCACGTTGCCGTCGCACTGGCGATCTTGAGCGGCGTGGCCAATAGCTTGCTCATCCTCGGTCATTTGCCGACAGATTGGCGGTCGCCCTATCAGGCAAGGCTCCTCATCAAGATCGGACTTGTCGCGATCATGTCGCTCGCGGCCATCGTAAATCGCTATGTCTTCGTTCCCCTCTTGCGGAGAAAGCGCCGCGAGGCAGAAACCGCGTTGCTAGCCGGCGCTGCCTTCGAGCTCTTGCTTGGCGCGATCGTTATTGCACTGGTTGCCGCCTTCGGAACCATGGATCCGTCTTGATCCACGTGCCTCAGGGTTCAAAAACGGCAATCACAAATCTGTTATCGAATAGATTGCTCACCCTGAAGGACAACGTCCTTCGAAGTATCACAGGGCGTGCGTCGCAAAAGCCTATCTGATCGCGCGACAGGGGCGTTAGCGCCGACTGAGAGAGAAAGCTTTCGCAAAGGGCTGCATGGATTCTAGTTGACGGCATCCAAGGCCGCCCGTGTTGCATCTTCATCTTAATACTGCAGGCGACTGGGCCCGGTTCGGCATCGCCAAGAAAAATTTCAGTTCGCGCGGAATAATCCGCCGTCTGCGGTGTCTACCCTTCTGAACTCTTCGAGAGAGAACAGGAGATAACGATGACCGCCTTATTTCGCAGTACCTGGATTCTGGCAACCACATCGCTGCTCACCGTCGTCTCGGTGTCGGCCTTTGCCCAGGATGTGCCAGCCCACCATCACCAGACCGTATCCGGCCTGACGGACGAAGCACCGTTTCTACAGGAAAACGACGCAGCCATGGTGAAAATGATGAACGACATGGCGGTCAAGCCGACAGGTGATGTCAATCGCGATTTCGTCGAGATGATGCTCCCGCATCACCAGGGAGCGATCGACATGGCCGTCGCGTACCTGCGCTACGGCAATAACGAGCAGCTCAAGCGGATCGCGCAAGAAATCATTGTCGATCAGCAGCAGGAGATCGCGGCCATGCGCATGGCGCTTGGCGACCCGCTTCCCGCCTCCGACGCGGTTCCGACGCAGGTCGATCCCAAGGATGCGAAGACAACACAGAGCCCTCACGAAGAGACGTCATCGAAGGCCCCGGCCATGCAGATGATGATGATGAAGCCCGCCAACTGAAAAGGACCGAGACATGAGAACCAAACTGAAGATACTTGCTCTTCTGGCAAGCACCATGATTGCCCCCGTGGCAGCTTTTGCCGGCCAGGCGCCCGGCCTCGCCTCCGACCCGGACATTCCGATCAGCCACAAGGACCGCGTCTATGCGGCCGAGCAGTTCTCCAACACGGTTTCTGTCTCCGACCCGGTCGACAACAAACTCCTCGGCGTCATCAAGCTCGGCGATCCACAGCCCGGCAACCTGAGCCCCCTCTACAAGGGTCAGGTGCTGGTCCACGGCATGGGTTTCTCTCCGGATCACAAGACGCTCGCGATCGTGTCGATCGGCTCCAATTCGGTTACTTTCATCGATACGGCGACCAATGCCGTGAAGCATACGACCTATGTCGGCCGGTCCCCGCATGAGGCCTTCTTTACGCCCGACGGCAAGGAAGTCTGGGTGACGGTCCGCGGCGAAGACTATATCTCCGTGATCGACGCGAGCACTTTCGAAGAAAAGACCCGGATCAAGGTCGCTCCTGGCCCCGGCATGCAGATCTTCTCGCCGGACGGCAAATACGGCTATATCTGCTCTTCCTTCAATCCGGATGTCGCCATCGTCACCGTCGCAGACCATCAGATCGTCGGCCATGTGAAGCAGGTTAGCCCCTTCTGCCCGAACATTGCCGCCTCCGCCGACGGCAAACAGGTGTGGTTCACGCTGAAGGATGTCGGCAAGACGCAGGTCTTCGATGCCGAGGCGCCCTTTGACCTCATCAAGACCATCGACACCGGACCGATCACCAACCACGTCAATCTCGTCGTCAACAAGAACGGCAGTTTTGCTTACGTGACCGTGGGTGGCCTGAACGAAGTGAAGGTGTATCGCACGGATAATTTCGAGCAGGTCGCGACTATACCGGTCGGAAACCTGCCGCACGGTATCTGGCCGTCGGGCGATGGCACGCGAGTGTATGTTGGCCTCGAGAATGCCGACCAGTTCGCCGTCATCGATACGCTGACCAACAAGGTTATCGCCAACATCCCGATCGGCCAGGCGCCGCAGGCGGTCGCCTACGTTCCGAACGCGGTGCCCGAAGGCGATGGGATGCAAAACCTCGTGCCGCTCGGCGGGGCGGGAGACGCCGCTCACCTGAAGCTCGCGGCCAAGGGTGACAAGGACAAGCAGCAGTCGACGAGCGTCACCCTCTTCAACCAGGGGCTGACGCAGGTTCTGCAGGCTGCTGTCGCTGGCCTCGATCCGAAGAAGCCTTACGTGCTTGCGCTTTCCGAAAAGCGCGATGGCAGCGGTCAGCTCCAGGGCCTTGCAGCATTCATGACCAATCCCGCCGGTTCGGCTATTGTTAACGCGGTCGGTCCGATCCGACAGATCGTCGAAGCCAAGCACAAGGACGAGAAGCGCTATCTCGTCGTTGCCACCTCTGCCGATGGCAAGCCCGGCGAGATTGTGCAGGTTCAGGCAGAGTAAGTGAAACTGGCCCGCCTCGCTTGGGGCGGGCCAATCCACGGGTAGCAGATGTGTGATGGATGATCTTCTTTTCCAGGTCGAGCCGATGATCCCGGCATTACGACGCTATGCCCGCGGTCTCGTTCACGATGCGGTCGCTGCCGACGATCTCGTGCAGGACTGCCTTGAACGCGTGATCTCTCATTGGCACCGGCGCCGAAATGATGACGCCCGCACCTGGGTGTTCGCTATCCTGCATAATCTTGCAGTCAGCCGGCTGCGGCAGGCCGCCCGGCGCGGTCCGCATGTTGCCATAGAAGAGATCGCAGATGATCTCATGGCGCATCCGCCGACACAGGAGGACGACCTTGCAAGAGCGGACGTCGTCTCGGCGATCCAACAACTGTCGGAAGAACAGCATAGCGTGCTGCTGCTGGTAGCTGTCGAAGACCTTAGCTACGCCCAGGTCGCCGAAGTATTGGCGATCCCCGTCGGAACCGTGATGTCGCGACTGTCGCGCGCGCGCGAGCGTCTGCGGCAGATATTGGAAAGTCCCGCCAGGGGGGCTAGACCGGGCTCGCATCTGCGGAGGGTGAAATGACGGATAGGCCAATCACAGAGGACGATCTCCATGCCTATATCGACGGCCGGCTTGACGCTGCCCGAAGCGAGGAGGTCTCTGCGTATCTCGACAAGCACCCGGATGTCGCCAATCGTTTTGCGTCCTATTCCGTCCAGCGCACTCTTTTGCAGGGCGCCTTTGATCCCGTCGCTGGCGAGCCAGTCCCATCAAGGCTCAATCTCAATCACATGATTGCCACCAGACGGCAAAACAGGGTCTCCAACTGGCGGTTTTTAGCAGCAGCAGTCGTGCTTCTGTTCGCTGGCGGATCCGGCGGCTGGTACATGCACGACATGATGGTCCCTCCAACCGAAGGTGTGGTCGCGCTCGCCCGGGAAGCCTCGGACAATTTCGCCACCTATGCAGGAGACAAGACCAGGCCGGTGGAGCTCCGGGCCGACAATACGGTCGAACTGGTTGGCTGGGCGACTGAAAGGATGGGGCGCAAGCCTGTCCTGCCAGACCTGTCGAAGTCCGGCTATCGGCTGATGGGCGGTCGCGTCGTTTCCACACCTCATGGGGCCGGCCTGATGCTGATGTACGACAATGACCACGGCACGCGCCTTGTCATGTTGACAAGACCAATGACCGTGGACCAGACGCGAACGATGACGCCCCATACCCAAGGCAAGGTTGACGGCTGGGCTTGGGCGTCGAACGGTATGGGTTACAGTCTTGTAGGCTCATTGCCCTCTGAAGCACTGCACCCACTCGCTGATGATATCCGCAGGCAGGTGCAGGGCGAGGCCTAACCGTCAACTGCCCTGAACCACCCCCGGTGGACGGGACAGACGCTGGACGGGTTGGGGGGCAGGGGCCCGAGATTGATGCCGCAAGCGAGCCGATGTGCCGAAAATCGTTTCGCGCGGACTGGCGCCGCGCTGCGGCACAGGAGCGGGCGGAGATTCCAAGCATCATCTTTAATTTGAACGGAACGACTGCTTCATGATCCATTCGACTGGAAGGACCGACCGGTCTCGGCCCCAACGCGGTCGGTCAAACTCGGCAAGGACCGGCGCGGCGAAGATCGTTTCACCACCCGGCAGATGATCGAAACCGAACAGCGCCTTCACCGGGCGGCGGAGCGGATCGATTTGGACGAGCGACACGCGGTGAGTAGCGTACATCGCGAGGCAGCGCTGGCGCGGGCTGCGCAATGCGGGCTTGTCCTGTCAGGCGAGCAGACCGAAGCGCTGGATCACATCACCGATGGCCGCGGTCTTGGTGTCATTGTCGGCTTTGCCGGAACCGGCAAGAGCGCCATGCTGGGCGTTGCGCGCCAGGCATGGGCAGTGGCGGGGTACGAGGTCCGAGGCGCGGCACTCTCCGGCATCGCGGCCGAGAATCTCGAAAGCGGTTCCGGCATCTCGTCACGCACCATCGCCAGTATGGAGCATGGCTGGGGACAGGGCAGGGATCTGCTCACCGCCCGCGATGTCCTGATGATCAACGAGGCTGGCATGGTCGGCACGCGCCAGTTGGAGCGCGTGCTCTCCCGTGCGGCGGACGTTGGGTACCGAACGACAAAGTTACGGTCAACGGCTGGTTCGCTGGCCCAGGCAATGTCGTCGAGGCCATCAAATCCGGTGACGGCAGGGTGCTGCATTCGTCCGATGTCGCAACCCTGGTCGCCGCCATGGCAGGTGGGTGGGCCGCCTGTCGCGCTCACACCCCTTGCCGACAAGACCGAGGCGCTTAAGTGCCATACGCGCGAAATCTACGGGTTCGACCTTCACCGGTAGACCGTGGACGGCCGCAGCATGAGACAGGACAAGTTTTATGAAGCCGATGTCTATGCCTAGCGTCATCGGTCCAGCGCCTTGGGCGGCCCGATCACGACCGAAGCGAATGAGCCGTTCTCGATCGAGTGCAAAAATGTTGCATTTGCCAAGATGCCTTTGCAGCATATCAAGGGCTGAGGCCTTGGAGCGGCGAGGGGACTTGCCTACATCGCACATGTCGTCGATATGAAGATCGATGAGTTCGCCGAAGGTCTTCAGGCGCGCTATACGGGACTTGGTCGGCGTCTCACCACGATCGACTTGGCGCTCGGTTTCGGTCGCCCAGCGGCGTGCGTCGTCTCGGTCTCGCTGACATAGCGACCTTTGCGACGGACTTGGACACGCCAGGAACCGGACGAGAGCTTTGTGTAGATGGCCATTTTTTCGTGTGCGCTCCGTGTGCACTGACAGAACGAAACGTGGCGAAAAGGGTCGTATTCTGGCGTAAAGAGGCGTATCCGCGATTGCGACTAACGAATTGATGTAAAAAAATGGCGAAAAATCAAGAACATAGCGTGGCCGTGGCCCCGATGGTGGATTGGACGGACCGGCATTGCCGGTTCTTCCATCGCCAGCTGACGAACCGTGCGCTGCTTTACACCGAAATGGTGGTGGCAGACGCGGTCCTCCACGGCGCGCGCGATCGGTTGCTTGGCTTCGATGCGGTGGAACATCCGGTCGCCTTGCAGCTCGGCGGTTCCGATCCCGCGAAACTTGCCGAGGCCGCGCGCATTGGCGAGGCCTTCGGCTATGACGAAATCAATCTCAATGTCGGCTGCCCGTCCGACCGCGTCCAGTCGGGGACGTTCGGGGCCTGCCTGATGAAAGTGCCCAACCTTGTCGCCGAGTGCGTCGAGGCGATGAAAGCGGCGGTGACCATCCCCGTCACCGTCAAATGCCGCATCGGTGTCGACGAACAGGACCCGGAGCCGGCGCTCGATGCACTGGCGAACGGGGTTTTCAATGCCGGCGCCGACGCCTTGTGGGTGCATGCGCGCAAGGCGTGGCTGGAAGGGTTGAGCCCCAAGGAAAACCGCGATATTCCGCCGCTCGACTATAACAGGGTCTATCGGCTTAAGGTTGAAAAACCGAGCAAATTCATCGGGATCAATGGGGGTATTCAGTCACTTGAAGAGGCGCGGGCGCATCTAGAACAGGTTGACGGCGCCATGCTTGGCCGCGCCGCCTACCACACGCCAGGCATTCTGGCCGGCGTCGACGCCGGCTTCTACGGCGCAAAGCCCGAGGCGTTCGATTTCGCAGCGCTTATCGACGCGATGGCGGGTTATGCAGCGCGCCACATCGAACAGGGCGGACGGCTCGGCCATGTCACCCGCCATATGGTCGGGCTGTTCCATGGGTTGCCCGGTGCACGCCGTTACCGCCAGATCCTGTCGACCGATGCAAACCGGCCCGGTGCCGGGCCTGATGTGCTGAAGACGGCGTTTGCGGCCGTCGAATTTGGCGCAGGGACCGCCGAAGCGGCCTGACCTGGAGCAATTCCAGGAAAAGTGTGGAACGGTTTTCCGTCCGTGAATTGCGTCAAGTTCACCGTCTCCGTGAAACGGTGGATTGCTTTAATCCCTGAGAATCATGCGGTCGCCGCGCACGTCGAAGCCCGACAGCGAGCCGATGAAGTTCATGCCGAGCAGGCTCTGGCTCAGCATGCCAGGAGCCGCGACCATCACCGACATGTTCTTGCGCACGATGCCGCCGATCGCCACCGCGTCGGTCTTGACCGCCGCGGCGCGCGCCATGCCGTTGGCTGTCGAAACCGGTATGGTGTAGTTGAGCGCGGCGGGGTTGAAGCCGGCGGCTTGCGCGTCTTCGGACGTCAGCACCGTGCTGGTCGCGCCGGTATCGACCACGGCCCGCACCGGGTTGCCGTTGACCAGGATGCGCGCCTCGAAATGGCCGTTGTCGGCCTTGTCGAGGGTCACGGTGGCGTGGCCGTCTTCGACGCCAAGCGCCAGCGGACTGCCGGGGACGAGGCCGGCTGTCACCCGGCTGGCTACGTCCTGCAGTTCGTAGCGATACTGGTAGCCGGTGATCAGAGCGAGCACGATTGCCGCCCAGGCGCCAAGGTTGCGGGCCATCGCGCCCAGCGGGCGGCCTGACCGCAGCAGGCCGGCACCGATCAGCGCGCCGAAGGCGCCAAGCCAGATCAGCCGGCCGAAATCATAATTTTCCACGCCAAGCGTGCTGCCGGCGGAGTCGTTGAGCATGAGCAGGACCGCTCCCACGCCGATCACCGCCATCATAATCCAGAACAGCCGGCTGCTCATCCGTGCCTCGCTAGAGTGCGTCGCGTTCGCGCGCCATGCGGGTGCGGCGCGTTTCCCGGCGCGGCCGGCGCTCGACCGTTTCCAGCCGGGCCGGCAGTTCGGCCATCACATTGCGGCGCGTTTCGGGCGTCATCCCCATCCAGGCGCCGATTTCCTCGCGCGTGCGGCCGCAACCGAAACAGAAGCCGGTTTTCATGTCGATCGAACAGACGAGGATGCAGGGGGATTCGATGGCCGTCATGACTTTCTCACGAGCGACCCGTTTGGATTCCGCTCTTCCATCTCCACATGGTGCAACGGCAAAGCCAATGCAAGCCCTCGCGATCGCGCCCTCCCAGGCCATCTTTGCGGCAATCAAGGCGGATGTTTGGGAGAGGTTGTGCCGATCACGCAACGCGGCTATGCCGCTCACCAAATCCAGGAATGATTGCTCACGACATGACCAGCGCGCTACCTTTCGACGATTTTCGCAACCTGCTCGACAATTTGCCGGCAGCCGACCTCAAGGCGGAAGCGCGCGTGCATGCGCTGTTCGCCAAGGCGGACAAGCCAGCGCATTCGCTCGGCCGCATCGAGGAGATCGCCGCGTGGCTTGCGGCCTGGAGCGGCAGGGCTCCGCCCGCCGTGACAAGGCCGCTGATGGCGGTCTTCGCCGGCAATCATGGCGTGGTCAGGCATAGCATTTCGCCACGCCCGGTGGCGGCGACAGCCAATGCGGTCGAGCTTTGCGCGGCTGGTGGTGCGGCGATCAACCAGATCTGCATCGCCAACGATCTCGGGCTGAAGGTGTTCGATCTTGCGCTGCACATCCCGACCGGCGACATCACCGATGATGCCGCGCTTGACGAGCGCGGTTGCGCGGCGACCATGGCCTTCGGCATGGAAGCGATCGCCGGCGGCACCGACCTGCTTTGCCTCGGCGATCTCGGTGTCGGCAATTCCACCGTCGCCGCCGCGCTGTTTGCGGCACTATTCGGGGGCAGGGGTGCCGATTGGGTCGGCCCGGGATCCGGCGCCGATGCGGCTATGCAGGCGCGCAAGGCGGAGGTGGTCGATGCGGCGCTGGCGTTTCACAGCGACCATCTAGAGGACCCGCTGGAAGCGTTGCGCCGGGTCGGCGGCCGCGAGTTCGCGGCGATAGCCGGCGCCATCCTCGCCGCGCGGATGCAAAAGATCCCGGTGCTGCTCGACGGCTTTGCGGCAACGGCCGCCGCGGCGGTGCTCTATGCCGCGAACCCCGCAGTGCTAGACCATTGTCTTCTCGCCAGCTTGTCGCCGGAGTCCGCGCATGCAAGAGCCGCCGAGCTGCTTGGCTTCCGCCCACTGCTCGACCTGGGCATAAGCCACGGCGAGGGGTCGGGGGCGGCACTTGGCGCAGGTCTGGTCAAGGCGGCGGCGCTGACCAGTTCGGGCATGGCGGCAGCTGTTCGGGGCTAAGCCCTCGGCGTATCAACGCCTGAGATTGGGGATACGATAGACGACCGAGGTATATTTCGGATTGGATCGTGTCTCGATGACCGACCCGCCAAGGCCTTCCGCGATTCTCCTGCTCGCCACGTTCTTTTCGGCAACGGGGTATTGGAAGCAATCCGGATCGAGTCGCTCGGAAGCCCACTCAACAACAGCGCCAATGGCCTCACGGCCAATACCGTCTCCTTGAGCGTCTTCCCTTATCCAAATACCAAGCTCAGGAGATACCGTCTTTGCCGCGTGAAGGCCGACAAGCCCCAGGCAGCGATCGTCCGCCACCGAACGCGCGACGAAATGCAAATCCGACCCACTACGGATCAGCGTCAGCCAGGATCGCCATACTTGCGCGAAGGCCGCCGGTGATCGAGGTGGTTCCCATTGCATGAAGCGGGTGATTGCGGGCGTGATGGCGGCAAAGACCTCGTCCGCATCGTCAGGCGTAACCAGCTTCAGGCAAAGCCGCTCCGATCTGATTTCAATGCCGCGGGCATCCCAATCTGCGGTCATTGCGGTCTGCGTTCCTCTTCCGGGCCGGGCGCGTGCTGCTCGGCAGGGGGTATCTATCGCCGACGGGCCGCTACTGCCGCGGTCGGCAACGCCGGCAGCTCTTCCATCACCCGGCTCAGCGGGAAGATGGCAATCGCCTCGGTGCCTTCGCGCAGCTTGGAATGGAGCTCGAATTGGCCGCCATGCATGGCAAGCAGCCCTTGCACGATCGGCAGGCCAAGTCCGGTGCCCTGCTCGGCACTCTTGATGGCGATCGAGCCTTGGCCGAAGGCTGAAAGCACGATCGGAATCTCGTCCTCGGGAATGCCGGGGCCATTGTCCTTGATCGAAATGTATTGCCCGCCGCCCGCCGTCCAGCCGACGCGGACGCGGATTTCGCCGCCGGTGGCGGTGAATTTAATGGCGTTGGACAAAAGGTTGAGCGCGATCTGGCGCACGGCGCGCTCGTCGGCGAACAGACGCGGCAATGTCTGTTCGAAATCCTGGATGACCCGGATGTCCTTGTTGCGCGCCTTCAACTCCATCATATGGCAGCAATCCTCGACGATGTTCAGCAACATCACCGGCTCTTCGTTGAGCTGGTAGCGGCCGGCCTCGATACGCGACAGGTCGAGGATCTCGTTGATCAAGTCGAGCAGATGCTGGCCGGAGTCGTGCACGTCATGGGCGTAGTCGCGATAAGTGGGGTTGCTCATCGGCCCCAGCACTTCGTTCGCCATCACCTCGGAAAAGCCGAGAATGGCGTTGAGCGGCGTGCGCAATTCATGGCTCATCGAAGCGAGGAAGCGCGACTTCGCCAGATTGGCATCCTCAGCCCGCCGCCGCGCCTCGTCCGACATCGATTTCGCCGTCTCGAGTTCGGCGATCAGTGCGTCCTTTTCGGAGCGGAACGACAACAGCATCAGGGAGGAGCGGTTGATGTGGTGGGCGACATAGGCAAAGAAGGGCAGCGACAAGACAAGCAGCCCGGCCATGATCGCCTCGACGGGCATCCACAGCCTGGTGCCAACATAGGCATAGAGCGCCACTGGCATGGCAAAGGTCGCCAGCAGCACGCCGCTCAGGGATGAGGCCATGACCGCGGTCCCTGCCATGGCAAACAGCAGCACCACGGCCTTGACCACCTGGAACTGGTCGACATCGCAGGCGCCGCAGCCAAGCCAGACGAACCAGGCCCAGCCGAGACCGCAAAGGAAATGGCCGGCCAGGAATTCCCGCCTCGCTTGCAAGGGGTTGAGCTCGGAAGCTTCCGTCCGCTCGACGCGCCGCGCCATGAAGACGACGATCGTATAGGAGATGAGCGTGAACAGCGCCCAGAACCCGATCTCGTTGCCGACGCCGGCGAGCCGGCCGGCTGCTGCGATCGCCAGGACGAGCAACGGGATGACCACGGCACCGCTTGTCATGGCGCGCGCGTGTAGTTTCAGCAGTTCGCGGTCGAAATCGAGATTGCCGGCCTGCTGCGAAAGACGGTCGCGCGTCTTGCGCACCGCGCGCGCGACATCGCTGTTGCGATGCCGTTTCCTGCGGTCCACAATGAACTTGTCCGCTGTGTTCGAGCGTTGCAAGGGCATCAAAAACTTCAATTTATACGTGCAGCGGTTTCAAGGTGTTAAGCTACGTTCGAATGATTAACCAACCGTTTGCCATATGAGCCGTTCCTGGTCGCCAAGATCGCGCCGACGGTACGCACCGGTGACCAGGAGCCCGTGGCGGCGGCTTCTGGATTATGGGCTTACGACAATCATTCTGGGGTTGCTGATCCTGCTGGCGGCACGTCTCGATCGGGTGGAAACGCGCCAGACGCAGGGTGCTGCGATCATCAATGACGGCGATTCCATCACACTTGGCGCCGAGCGCATCCGCATGCGCGGCATAGATGCCCCGGAATACACCCAGACCTGCCGCAGGAACGGTGTGGATTATGCCTGTGGCACGCTTGCGCGCCAGTCGCTGGTGCGCCTAATCGCCGGCAGGCCGGTCACCTGCAGCGGCTGGCAGCGGGATCGCTATGGCCGACTGCTTGGCGACTGCAAGGCCGGCGGCACGGATCTCAACCGCGCCCAGGTCGCGGCGGGCTGGGCCGTTGCCTTCGGCGACTACGAAGGTGAGGAAGCGACTGCCCGCGCGGCAAAGGTCGGTATCTGGGCGGGTACATTCGACCGGCCGCAGGACTGGCGCGACAGTCATCACGGCGAGGTGGTGGAGCGAAAACACGGCACGCTGGCGTCGATCGGCGACGCCGTGCGGGAGATTTTTCGCTTCTGGTGAAGTGCCTTGGCTGGGAGGGAAAAGGGAGGATCGAATGAAGCTTTACGACGGCGGCCGGGCGCCCAATCCGCGGCGGGTTCGCGTTTTCCTTGCAGAGAAGGGGATCGCGGTTCCAATCGTGTCCGTCGACATGGGCGCGCTGGAGCACAAGAGCCAAACAGTGAGTTCGCGCAACCCTTTGCAACGCCTGCCGGTGCTGGAACTTGACGACGGCACGATCATCACGGAATCCGTCGCCATCTGCCGCTATTTCGAGGAGTTGCAGCCCGAACCGGCCCTGTTCGGACACGGCGCGCTCGGCAAGGCGCAGGTCGAGATGTGGCAGAGGCGGATGGAGCTCAATCTGCTGAGCAGCGTCGCGCAGGCCTTTCGCCATATCCATCCTGCCATGAAGGAATGGGAAATCCCGCAGGTTCCGGAATGGGGCGAGGCCAACAAGCCGAAGGCGGTCGAGTTCCTGAGGATCCTCGACCGCGAGTTGGCGAGCCGTGAGTTCGCCGCCGGCGACAGCTATTCGATTGCCGATATAACCGGCCTGATCGCGATCGACTTCATGAAGCCGGCCCGCATCAAGGTGCCGGAGGAATGCACCAATGTGTTGCGCTGGCATCAGGCGGTCTCCAGCCGCCCGAGTGCCGCCGCTTGAGTATGAAACTGGACAGTTTTGCAGCAGAGGTCCGAGCCTGCCGCATCTGTGTCGAAAACCCTATCGGCAAGCCGCTGCCACATGAGCCGCGACCGGTATTGCGTCCCTCGTCCAGCGCCCGCATCCTGATCGCCAGCCAGGCGCCGGGAACCAAGGTGCACCTATCAGGCATGCCGTTCACCGATGCTTCCGGCGACCGCCTGCGCAACTGGCTTGGTGTGACCAGCGACGAATTCTACGACATCGAGAAATTCGCCATCGTGCCGATGGGGTTCTGCTTTCCCGGCCAGGATGCCAAGGGCGGCGACCTGCCGCCCAGGCGCGAATGCGCGCCGGCTTGGCGCGCGCCCTTGATGGCCCTGATGCCGCGAATAGACCTCGTGCTGACGATCGGCATCTATGCGCAGTCCTGGCATATGGGCGCCGCGCGCCGCCCCTCGCTGACGGAAACGGTGATGGACTGGCGTGCCATCTGGGAGAGTTCCAGCGGAGCGAAAGTGCTGCCGCTGCCGCATCCATCCTGGCGCAACAGCGGCTGGCTGAAGCAGAATCCATGGTTTGAAATGGATTTGCTGCCTTTCCTTCGGTCGGAAATCCGCTATCGCATTGGCTAGGCGTTCAGCAAGAAATCACTCGCTTTAACGGCGATTGGCAGAATTTCTTTCTTGTGGAAGCCTCGAATAAGAGGGATTATAGACAAACTATTCCCCTAGGAGCCTCTAATGGACCGCCTTGACCGAAAGATCCTACGTCTCCTGCAGGAGGACGCGACGCTCGCGGTGGCCGATGTCGCCAAGAAAGTCGGCCTGTCGACCACGCCCTGCTGGCGCCGCATCCAGAAGCTCGAGGAGGAGGGCGTCATCAAGCGGCGCGTGGCCATTCTCGACCATGAGAAGGTCAATGTGCGGGTCACTGTCTTCGTCTCGATCCGCACCAATTCACATAGCCATGAGTGGCTGCGGCGGTTTTCCGAGGTCATCCAGGAATTTCCCGAGGTGGTCGAGTTCTACCGCATGAGCGGGGACGTCGATTATCTCTTGCGCGTCGTGGTGCCCGACATCGCCGCCTATGATGCCTTCTACAAGCGGCTGATCGCCAAGATCGAGATCCGTGACGTGTCGTCGTCCTTCGCCATGGAGCAGATCAAGTACACCACCGAAATCCCGCTCGACTATATGGTGCTGGACAAGGAACCGGGTGCCAACGCTGCCTGAGCGCCAACCCGTTAGAGCATTTCACCGTTTCACGGAAACGGCGAAATGCTCTAACTCTTTGTTTTGACGCAATTCCGGACGGAAAACCGTTCACACTTTTCCTGGAATGCTCTAGTTCTTCTTTTTGTTGAGAAAACTCCAGGGCGAATTCACCGGCAGGGTGATGGTGTCAGGCACAGTGTCGACACCGACGACCTCCGCCTTGCGCACGGTATAGCCGGACTGGATGACGCTGACGCCATCCAGAATGAACAGTTGGCTTTTCTCCATGTCCGGCTTCAGGGCGCCGGTGACGGCGACCGACTGGTAGGCTTGCGACATCTTGTAGGGGTGGGCTGGCGTGACCAGCACGATCTGGTTGGGCGGTGGCGTCGGCATGTGACTGCACGCGCCCGTCCATGGCACCAGCAGGAACTGATAGACGAGATCGCCGTCGCGATCGACCGGCAATGCATATCCGGCTAATTGTACGGTCTTGTCCTGCAGATCGACGGAGAGCGTCTCGCCATGATCGGGCAATTTTGCCGCGATCATCGGCAGGCCGGCGTCTTCGGCAACGGCCTGGGTCGCCGGGCGCAAATCCTTCCAGAAAATTTGCATCGTCTCGGCCGAGGCGCCGGCAGCGGGGAGAGACAGCGCGGCCGCGAGCGCCAGGATTGATTTGAAATGGATGCTCATGCCGCTTCCTTTACGGGCGAGTAAAGACGCCGTGCCCAATGACGTCAATGCTCGAGCCGCATCACATGTCGGCGAGAACCGGCCATGCCGGCCTCGCGGAAGCCACACGATGCAAACATGTCGCGAAAACCCATGAAACGGTAACTCGGCGACGCCTCGGCCACCGGATAGGCCTGAATGACACGCGCGCCCTTGGCGAAGGCATGATCGATGGCGGCATCGAGCAATGCCGAAGCAAGGCCGCCGCCGCGCAAAACCCTCGGCACATAGAAGCAGACGATCGACCATACGCCGCTCTCGCGATCATCCTGCTGCTTTGAAAGCTTGCGATAGGTCTCGCGTGGCGCGACCGAGCACCAGCCGATGGTCTTGCCGTCGAGCATCGGCGACGATGCCGACCGGGTGCTGGCATCGAGGAGTGCCATCATCCGCCGCTTCTTCTCGTCGCTCTGGACGTGCCCGCGGCCGGACTGCCGCCAGGCCATGCACCAGCAGTATTTTGGCGACCCCGGCTGCTCGAACAGAGCCTCGAAGCTGACAAGGGTCGCCCGCGCCACCTCGGTGAAGCGGATGTTGGCGAGGTCAAACGTTTCTGGCGGCGATCCGCGCGAGCGTTTTGGCATCGGTCAGTTCCTTCACGGCATCCTTACCGATCCAGCGTGCCGTCTTGTCGGGCGATCGAGCGAGCCGTTCAGCGACAGCAAGGGCAGCGCCATGCATGGCCATCGATCGCTTGCCGATGGAACGAAGCGCCCAGTTCACGGCTTTCTTCACGAAATTACGGTCGTCGGTGGCATGCGCCTCGATGATCGGCAGGAAGGTGAGAAAAGTCGCCTCCGGCTCTTTCTTCCGGTGGACCACAGACCAGGCCATCATGGCAAAAGCCGTGCGTCGAACGAATTCCCGTTCGTCGGCCGCGAACTCGCCGATCAGTTCCTTCCAGGCGTCCGTGTCGACGAAGAGGTCAGAGACGCCGTCGACGATATCCCAGGAATCGAAACTGGCCGCCCATTGCCTTGCGTTCGCGGCAGAAAACCGCTTCGGGTCGGCGGTGACGGAAGCGATGAACTGCGCCTCCATAATGCCTGACTCCCACAGCTCAAAAGCGCGCTCATGGTTGCGTTTGATCTTCCGAGCGATCTGCCGCTGGACGCCATGTGGAATTCCAAGCGCGCGTTCGATCTTGATACCGTAGCGCAGCATGCCAAGGCGATTTTCCTCCGAGCCGATCAAGCGCAGATGCGCGACGATTTCGTCGGCACTGGATTGGGGCGAAAGCTCGGCCATCGCAAATCCTACTTCTCCAGCCGCGCCAGCAGCGAGGACGTGTCCCAGCGCTTGCCGCCCATGGCCTGCACGTCCTTGTAGAACTGGTCGACAAGCGCGGTCACCGGCAGCTTGGCGCCGTTGCGATCAGCCTCCTCCAGGCAGATGCCGAGATCCTTGCGCATCCAGTCGACGGCAAAACCGAAATCATATTTTCCCGCATTCATGGTCTTGTGCCGGTTTTCCATCTGCCAGGATCCGGCCGCACCCTTGGAAATCACCTCGATCACCTTCTCGATATCGAGCCCGGCCTTCTTGCCGAAATGGATGCCTTCCGACAGGCCCTGCACCAGCCCGGCGATGCAGATCTGGTTGATCATCTTGGTCAGTTGGCCGGCGCCCGCCGATCCCATAAGCCCGACCATGCGGGCATAGGCATCGATCACCGGCCTAGCCCTGTCGAAGGCGGCCTGGTCGCCGCCGACCATGACGGTCAGCACGCCATTCTCGGCACCGGCCTGGCCACCGGAGACCGGCGCGTCGAGGAACGAGAAGCCGCCGGCTTGCGCGGCCTCCGCCAACTCGCGCGCGACCTCGGCCGAGGCCGTGGTGTTATCGATGAAGACCGAACCTTTCTTCATCGAGTTGAAGGCACCATCCGGGCCGGTCGTCACCGAGCGCAGATCGTCGTCATTGCCGACGCAGGAAAAGACAAAGTCCTTGTCCTTGGCGGCCTCCGCCGGCGTCACCGCAAGGCTGCCGCCATGCTGGCCGACCCATTGCTCGGCCTTGGCCCTGGTGCGGTTGTAGACGGTGACGTCGTGGCCGCCCTTGTTGCTGAGGTGTGCCGCCATGGGGTAGCCCATAACGCCAAGACCGAGAAATGCCACAGATGCCATGAGCTTGCCCTTCAGACGAAAACGAAATTGTTGCGAAAGCTCTAGGCTCTGCGCTCAATTCGTCAAGACGCCTGTGGCACGATCGACTGGTACAGTATGGGAACCCGTCAGCGTTTCAGGTGGATGGTGATCCGGCGCTCGATCCATTCGATGGCATGGCGCAACAGCTCAACCATCACGAGGTATACCAGGGCGACCCAGATATAGGCCTGGATGTCGAAGGAATTGGCGAAGGCGAGTTTTGCATTGCCCATCAGGTCGTAGACGGTGATGATGGCGACGATCGCCGAAGCCTTGACCATCAGGATCAGCTCATTGCCATAAGGCCGCAAGGCGACGATCAGGGCTTGCGGCAAGACGATCTTGCGCAGCGTCTGCAGTTTGTGCAGGCCGAGCGAGGCAGCGCCTTCCCATTGGCCTCTGGGCACGCTTTCGATGGCACCACGCAGGATTTCGGCCTGGTAGGCGGCTGTGTTGAGCGCGAAGGCGAAGACGCCGCAGTTGAAGGCGTCCTTGAAGAAATCCCAGAGCGTGAACCATCCCATCGTAAAGCCGACTGGGATGCTTACGTGAGGCAGAACTTGGACCCAGTCGCTGACGACCGGTAGATATATGCCAACCGCACTGAGCTCCGGCCTGAACGAACCCAACCCGTAATAGACCAGAAACGTCTGAACCAGCAGCGGCGTGCCCCGGAAGAAATAGACGTAACAATAGGCAAGACCGGACAGGACTCGGCTCCTGGACATGCGCCCGTAGGCGACAGGCACCGACAGGACGGCGCCAAGCACCATCGAAATGGCGACCAGCGACAGGGTGACGCCAAGCCCTCTGAGATAGGCCGTCGCATATTTGGCGAAGAAGGCTGCGTTCCAGGCAAAGAACAAGTAGCTGACGATGCCGAGGCCAAAGGCGATCCACAGGCAAACAAGCGCGTAACCGACGATGCGCCGTCGCGGCCAGCCGCGAGCTTGCGGTGGCGGCCGTTCGACCATGGCGGCTGTCGCGCTCATCGTTGTGCCTCGCGTTTGCCGAGCGAGCGCAAAATGGCGTTGGTGGCGAAGGATGACACGACGGCCAAACCAAGAAAGACCAGTGCCGCCACGCCGTAAAACAGGAACGAGTGCTTAGTGACGCGAGCGGCCACGCCAGCGTTGCGCAACGTCTCTGCTAGACCGACGACCGACACCAGTGAGGTGTCCTTCAACAGGCTGAGCCAGCAATTCTCAAGACCAGGAAACGCGATGCGCAGCAGCTGCGGCAAGATCACAAGGCGCATTGTCTGCCCGTAGGAAAGACCAATGGCATAGCCGCCCTCATACTGGCCTTTCGGAATGGCGCGGAAGGCCGACAGGAAAACCTCGCTTGCATAGGATGAGAAGATCAGGGCAAGCACGATCATGCCGGCCACGAAGCTGTTGACGTCGATGGTGGCGTCTGGTCGGAAATACCTGACAAGATGCTGCAGCAGGATCGGCATGCCGAAGAAGAACAGGAAGAGCGTCACCAGTTCCGGCAAGCCGCGAAAGACCGTGGTGTAGATGTTGGCGGCCAGGCGCAGCGAGGGCTCTTCGGATTGCTTGCCGAGCGCAATGAAAAAGCCGATCGTCAAACCAATGGGAAGCGTCGCCAGCGCCAGCAGAACCGTTACTACGACGCCATAGGCAATATCGTCACTCCAGCCATCGGGTCCCCAACTGAGAAGTGTCCATATGCTTTGGGCTGGCATTGACGGGTCTTATCTCCACGGCATTCCCAAGACGAATAGAAAGACGGCGGGGAATTTCCCCGCCGTCTTGATCCAGTCTATCAGGACTCGGCGCCGTAGACGTCGAACTTGAAGTACTTGTCGTTGATTTCCTTGTATTTTCCGCTGGCGCGGATGGCGTCGATGGCCTCATTGAGCTTGTTGACCAAGTCGGTCTCGCCCTTGCGCACGGCAATGCCGGCGCCCGGTCCGAAGATCTCGACCGGTTGCGGCGAGGGCTGGCCGAGAATCTTGCAGCAGGCGCCATCAGGCGAGTCCAGCCACTGCTGCAGCACGACGATATCGTCCTCGATCGCGTCGAGACGACCATTGGCAAGATCCGCCTGCTCCTCGGGGCTGCTCGGATAGCCCTTCACGGTGCTGTCGGTGTAGGTCTTCGAGGCATAGTTGAAATGCGTGGTCGTGGTGGCGACACCGATGGTCTTGCCGGCGAGATCTTCCTTGGTCACGCCCTTCAGCGTGCTGTCTTTCGGCACTGCGAGAGCCGACGGCGTGTTGTAGTATTTGTGGGTGAAGTCGACCTTCTCCTTGCGCTCCGGGGTGATCGACATAGACGCGACGATGGCGTCGAACTTGCCGGCCTGAAGTGCGGGGATGATGCCGTCCCAATCCTGGGCGACGAAGGTGCACTTGACCTTCATCTGGTCGCAAAGCGCCTGGGCGATATCGATGTCGAAGCCGACGAGCTTGCCGTCGGAGGTGAGGTTGTTGAACGGGGGATAGGCGCCTTCGGTGCCGATCCGCAGGGTCTTTTCCTGGGCCTGGGCTACGCCGAGCGTCAGCAGCGCGGCCGATGCGGCGAGCGCGATACGCAGTGCAATACGCATGATATTCCTCTCTTTATGGTCCCGGCCGTCGTTCCGAAACGGCTCTGTGGGGCGGTGCTTTTGACCGCCCGCTGAAGCGATACTCCCACTCTTTCCAAGAAAAAAGCAACTGCAAAACCACCGAAATCGGCAACGGGGTTCTGCCGTTACGTTACATCTCAAGCAACGAGCCCGGTGGTGTGCTCGATGAAGTCGACTATCGATTTTACGTCGTCGAGGTGGAATACCGGCAGGCTCTTGTCCGTGACGGTGAAATCCGCGGCGACGGCGACAATATTGGGATCGCCAGCCGAAAGCGGCGTCCGGTCCTTTGCCGCCAGCCGCCGTGTTTCGATCTTACGGTGGGACTCGCGCTTGTAGCCTTCGACCAGCACGATGTCGCATGGGGCGAGCCGCGAAAGGATGCCCTCCAGCGGTGGCTCGTCCTCGCCGCGCAATTCGTGCATCAGCGCCCAACGGTTGCCGGACACGATCGCGACCTCGGTGGCGCCGGCCTGCCGATGGCGGAAACTGTCGGCGCCAGGCTTGTCGATGTCGAAGTCATGATGGGCATGTTTGACCGTCGAGACCTTCCAGCCGCGCCGCACAAGCTCGGCGACCAGCTTTTCGGTCAGTGTGGTCTTGCCGGAGTTTTTCCAGCCGATGATGCCGAAGATGTTCATGATGTCATGCTCTGCAACAGGCGTCTGGCCTCGGCAAGATCGTCCGGCACGTTGATGTTGAAGAAAGGATCGAGCCCTGTGGATTGCTGGATCGGGAATTCCACCTCGACATGGCCGTGGCGCTCGATGAAGGCCAGTACCCGCCGGCTATCCTCGTCGACCAGGAAATGCCGCAAGGCGTCGCGACAATCGATTGGCCACAGCGCGAAGGTCGGGTGGAGCCTGCCGGCGGAGGAGGCGATAGCGATCGAACCGGGGCTTCGACCGGACGCCGCGGCAAGGCGGTCGACGAGATCAAGCGGCAGGAAGGGCGTGTCGCCGGCAGCGGTGACGACAACCTTGCAAGGTGTGCTGGCAGCGGCCCATTCGAGGCCGGTCAGAATTCCGGCAAGCGGGCCGGCAAAGCCCTCGACGGTGTCGGCGAGCACGGCCAGTCCGAAACGGGAAAAACGTGCCGGATCGCCATTGGCACTGAGCGCCAGGGTTTCAATCTGCGGGCCAAGGCGCGACAGGACCTGGTCAAGCACGCAGCCGGCGCCAAGCGGCAACAGGCTCTTGTCGCCGCCTCCCATGCGCCTTGACTGGCCGCCGGCCAGAATGATCCCCGCGACATCCCGTTTCATGCCGCCCAGCCTCTACGCCAGCCGCCGGAAATCGCAAGCAGCTTCAAGGGCTAGATTCCATCCGGCGCCATGGTCGGCCCGGTGCTTTCGGCGACGATCCTTCGCCGGCCGACCAGCCGTTCGCGGTAAAGCGTATAGAGACCCGAGCCGACGACTGTCGCTGCGCCGACGATCATCGGCGTGTCCGGAAAATCGCCGAAGACGATCAGGCCAAGCAGTATGGACCAGAGGAGCGCGGTGTAACGGAATGGCGCGACGAAGGAGATCTCGCCCGAGCGCATCGCCATGATGATGAACTGATAGCCGACGAGCACGAGCACCGCAGCCAGCGCCAGCAGTGTCGTGCTCTTGACGGTCATCGGTGTCCAGCCACCCATCGGCGACAACAGCAACGCGCCGACAACGGTCATTGCCAGAGCGGTGGCGGTCGAGACCAGCATCGTCGGTATGGCTTGAGGGATACGCTTGGTGGCGAGATCACGCACGGTGCAGCATGCAACGCTGACCAGTGCCACAAGGGAATAGACGCTGAAGCCGTCGAAGCCCGGCCGCACGATGATCAGCACGCCGGCAAAACCGATGGCGATCGCCATCCAGCGTCGCCAGCCGACCGCTTCTCCGAAAAACAGCGCGGCACCCATCGTCACCGCCAGCGGCAGCGCCTGAAGAACGGCCGAGACGCTGCCGATCGGCAAATGGGCCAGCGCCACGAGGAATGACACGGTGGCACCCGCTTCGCCCAGGACGCGGATTGCCACCAATGGCTGCAGCATCAGGCGCGGCTGCAAAAGCGCGCCACGTTGCCAGGCCAGCAGGCCTACGAAGAGCGAGGCAAAAGCCCCCCTGATCAGCATGACCTGCGCCATGTTCATCGATTGCGAAGAGTATTTGGTGATGGCGTCGTTGAGCGTGAAGCCAACCATCGCCACCATCATGAACAACGCGCCGCGAAGATTTGGAGAAAGGGGCAAGACATCTACCGGTTGCTTTGGCAAGCAAGCCTGTAACAGCCCGCCGCGAAACAGCAATGGCAAAGGGCTGTGCCAGAACAGGGAGAATCCGTCGTCGCCGGGGTGAAATCACATCCTGGCTTCGTCACGGATCGTGTCGGGAGGTCGCTTCGCCTCCCGGAAACCGACCGGCCCGGACGATGCTATTTCTTCGGCGTCAGCACTTCGGTGCCGTTGCCTTCCTTGCCGGCGATCGTCCACAGGCCATGCAGCGAGCCGTCCTCCTCGACCTTGTAGACAACGAGGCCGATATCCTTGTCCATGACATAGCCGGCGGAGAATGCGTCGTCGTTGCGCATGCAGATGCCGTCCGAGGAGGAGCCGCCTGTCTCCCAGTGGATCGTGCAGGTCGTTCCGCTGGTCAGCGTGATGGTGGCTTCGCCGCCATAGGCCGAGCCATCGAAGTTGGTGCCGGCGACGGTGTAAGTGCCGCCGATCGACTGCGCTGCCGCGGGCAGGGCGGTCAGCCCAAGCAGAGCCAACGAAAGCAGAAATTTGTGCATGATGTATTCCCCCAAGAGCGACAACCGCTACGAAACGAACGCTAGGCGGGAAACCGTCACCAGTAAATCAGACGGACATTACAGGCAGAGATTTGTTCGCGGTGTGGCTAAAATGCTCGTGGGGCGCCGCAGTGTTCATGGCCCCTCGAGGCTGCCGGCAATGGTACCAACGAGCGGGTCGTATTTCGACTTCAGGGCCGGCGGGTAATCGATCCAGACCGTGCGAATGACGCCATCCCTGCCGAACAGCCGCCGCTCGTAAAAGATCTTTCCATCCTTCATCCCCGACAGCACCGCCCAGTCCTTTCCGGTCTTGCTGTAGGTGACGGTATAGCCGGGTTCCTTGCTCGCTTTTTCGTCAGCAACGAAACCCTTCGGGGTGTCATCGTCGATGTTGAGAATGCCCGAGCAAGTCAGGCTGGCGCCATCCGCGCTCAGCCATACCTGACCATCGCCATTTTCCGGCTCGGGCTGACGATCGGTGAAGATCTCGTCGGGAAAGGTGCAGACGGTGCCGAAGCGCTCGTTCACATAGGTGAAGGGCGCTGCGATGACGCTGCTTGCTGCAATCGCCGCGAAAGCCGCAATCACCGAAAAAAGCCGCCGCATCTGCTGCCCCAAAGCCAATGACCGGGAGCAATCCTTGCACAGATCGACGGGAAGGTCAGCCGCCCGTTACGCTCATATGCCGGGACACTGACGGGCGGCTGGTGCGGCGGTCGATGATGAAATCGTGGCCTTTCGGCTTGCGGCCGATGGCTTCGTCGATGGCGTCGGCGACAAGTTCGTCGCCTTCGGATGCCCGCAAGGGCGCACGCAGATCGGCGGCATCCTCCTGGCCGAGGCACATGTAGAGCGTGCCGGTGCAGGTCAACCTGACCCGGTTGCAGCTTTCGCAGAAATTATGCGTCATCGGTGTGATGAAACCGAGCTTTCCGCCGGTCTCGGCGACGTGGACGTAGCGGGCCGGGCCGCCGGTCTTGAACGGAATGTCGGTCAGCGTGAACTGGCGCTCCAGCGAAGCGCGCAGCAGCGACAGCGGCAAATACTGGTCGGTGCGGTCGGCGTCGATCTCGCCCATCGGCATGGTTTCGATGACGGTCAGGTCCATGCCGCGGCCGTGCGCCCAGCGCATCATGTCGGGCAATTCGGCGTCGTTGAAGTCCTTCAGCGCGACCGCGTTGAGCTTGACCTTCAGCCCGGCCGCCTGAGCGGCATCGATGCCTTGCATGACCTTGTCGAGATGGCCCCAGCGAGTGATCTGGTGGAATTTGTCGGCGTCGAGCGTGTCGAGCGAGACGTTGATGCGCTTGACGCCGCAATCGGCGAGCTCGGCGGCGAAGCGCGACAGCTGCGAGCCGTTGGTGGTCAGCGTCAGTTCTTCCAGCGCGCCGCTGTCGAGGTGGCGCGAGAGCTGGCGTACCAGATGCATGATGTTCTTGCGCACCAGCGGCTCGCCGCCGGTGAGGCGCAGCCGTTTGACGCCCTTTTCGATGAAGACGGTGCAGAGCCGGTCCAGCTCTTCCAGCGATAACAGGTCCTTCTTCGGCAGGAAGGCCATGTCCTCGGCCATGCAATAGGTGCAACGGAAATCGCAGCGGTCGGTGACCGACACTCTGAGATAGCTGATCGTGCGACCGAAGGGGTCGATCATGTTCATGTTCGAGCGTTTCCGTGGCCGTTATCGGCGTCGTTATATACAGCTATGTGATACGATCCAGCCCGCCAATCAAGATACCGCTTCTCGATCTTTGGTAACATCCCGGAGCCGACACGGTGTGTCGGTCGTCTATCAGGACTTTTCCCCTTTCGCGAAGCGGCGTAGGGAAGGGCAATCGATACGGGATGAAACTGCATGACCGCGCCAAAAGAACTCAGGGTCTCCAAGGACCGCAAGCTGCTATCGGTCACCTTTCCCAATCACCAGCCATTCGAATTGCCGGCGGAGCTGTTGCGCGTCGCCTCGCCATCGGCCGAGGTACAGGGGCATTCTCCGGAGCAGCGGGTGACGGTTCCCGGCAAGCGCAACGTGGCCATCCTGAAGATCGAGCCGGTCGGCAACTATGCGGTGCGCATCACCTTCGATGATTTCCACGACACCGGTATTTTCACCTGGAACTACCTGCATACGCTCGGCCATGAGAGGGATGAGCGCTGGAATGCCTATCTTGCCGAGCTTGCGGAAAAAGGGCTGAGCCGGGATCGCTAAGCTGGCGTCGTGAAGGCGTCACACATCTGGAGTAGCGCCGGCAAAGGTTCGGAGACGAAAAAGATGTCGCTCATCACCACGGTCGAACAGCTCGAAGCGCTCTATGGCTTTCCCGGCGAAGCCTCGCTGGTCAAGGAACTCGACCACGTCATTCCCGAATACGCAGCCTTCATCGAGGCTTCGCCCTTTATTGCGCTTGCCACCAGCGGCCCGGAGGGGCTGGACTGTTCACCGCGCGGCGATCTCGCCGGCTTCGTGCGCATCGTTGATCCGAAGACACTGATGATGCCAGACCGGCGCGGCAACAACCGCGCCGATTCGCTGAAAAACATCATCAGGGATCCTCGCGTCGGGCTGCTGTTCCTGGTGCCGGGCTCCGGTACGACACTGCGCATCAACGGCCGCGCGCACCTCACGACCGATGCCGCCCTTTGCGCGTCGTTCATGGTCGACGGCAAGGCGGCGCGTTCGGTGACCGTCATCGACGTCGATTCGGTCTATTTCCAATGCGCCCGCGCCATCGTGCGGTCGGAACTTTGGAATCCGGCAAAACATGTCGACCCGAAGTCACTGCCGACACCAGGAAAAATCCTGGAAATCACCAGCCGGAAGAACATCGACGGCGAAACCTATGACAAGGACTGGCCCGAGCGGGCGAAGAAGACGATGTGGTAGCCGGTGCACCTACTCAGGTGAGGCTGGCCTGAATCTCGGCACACCTTGGGTGCTAGGCCTCCTTCAGTACCTCATAGATCTTGCGCATCTGGTCGCCGATCATGTCGCATTGTTCCGGCGTCGACTGGCTCATCGCCTTTTCGATCAGCGCCATATGCACCTTCAGCGCCTGCATCAGCAGCGCCTCGCCGGCCTCGGTCAGGGCCAGCCGCAGGATGCGCTTGTCCTTCTCGTCGCCTTCGCGGCGCAGCAGGCCGCGCGTTTCCAGCTGCGGCAGGAGCATGGTGATGTTGGAGCGACCGACCAGCAGCTTGCGGGCAAGGTCGTGCTGCGACATGCCGGGGTGACGGTAGAGGTTCATCAGCACGTCGAGCTGCGCCGGCTTGAGATCCAAAGGGGCGAGTTTCACCGCCAGCGTGCGCTCCAGCACATGGCAGGCGCGCGCCACCGCGACCCAGTTGCGAAAACGCGGGTTGTCCCAGGGCAGCTCTTGTTTATTGTTCATCTTTGAACTATTATGTTCATGCTTGAACGTATGGATGGATTCTCACTATGGCATCATTCGGGCTGAAGGTCATCCGAGGTGTGTTTGGTGCGGCCGAACATATTGCGCCGCGCATCACCGGGCGCGCGGCCTTCGAACTGTTCTGCCGTACGCCGAGCGCCAGGGCGCTGACCGACGGGGAGCGCCGCGCCATCAGCCGCGCCGCCGAATTCATGACCGAGGCGCGCCATCATCGGCTGAAGACGGCGACCGGCTGCGTGGCGGTGCACGAATTCCGGCCGGAACCGGGCAGGGCGGCTCCTGGCACAGTGCTTGTCGTTCATGGCTGGCGTTCGCGCACCGAATACATGCGCGCATTGATCGAAGGCTATCGCGCCGCCGGCTACAGGGTCGTTTCGTTGGATCTGCCGGGCCATGGCCATTCGCAGGGCCGGCACCTCAACATGGTCAACGCGGTTGACGCGGTGCGGGTCGCCGGCGAATGGTTCGGTCCGTTCGTGGCGGCGGTGGGTCATTCCTTCGGCGGCGCCGTCGCCGCCAATGCCATCGCCGGTTCGGTCAAGAACATTCCGCCGCTGGCGGCCGGGCGTCTTGTACTGATCGCGGCGCCAAGTTCCTTGCCGGCGATCTTTGCCGACTTCAGCCGCATGCTCAATGTCGGCCCCCGCTCGCAGGTTGCCATGGCGGACCGTGTCGAACACCTGTCCGGCCGGCCACTGCATGAATTCACCGGCGACCGCCAGCTCGCACAGGCGCCCGTGCCGACGCTTATAATCCACGCGCCTGATGACCGCGAGGTGCCGGCCGAGCATGCGAGACGCTATGCCGGTGCCGGCGGTCATGTGCGGCTGCACTGGGCCGACGGGCTCGGCCACCGCCGCATTCTTGCGGACAAGGGCGTGGTCGAACGCGCCGTTGCCTTCGTCGCGGGGAACCACGAGCCGTCATTACTGCATTGAGCCGCGGTTCTCGTTCCATGCATGTCGTTGCCTCAAACCCGGGAGCACTTTTGAGCGACATGCACCGGGCTACTTCTTCTTCTCGCCGGGCTCGACCGGTAGTCCGGCCGCCTTCCAGGCGGTGTAGCCGCCAAGGATGTGCTTGACCGGCGTCAATCCCATATCCTGCGCGGTCTTGGTGGCGAGCGCCGAGCGCCAGCCTCCGGCACAAAAGAACACAAAGCTCTTTCCCGAGGCGAAAAACGGCTTGTGATAAGGGCTTTCAGGATCGATCCAGAATTCCAGCATGCCACGGGTGACGTGTTTGGCACCGGGTATTTTCCCATCACGCTCGACCTCGCGAGGGTCTCGCAGGTCGACGAAGATCGTGCCCTCATCTTCAAGCAATCCCGCCGCTTCTTCAGGCGAAACCACTTCGATCTCGGCATTGGCCTCGTCGAGCAGTTCGCGATAACCCTTTTTCACCGTCGTCCCCTCCCGGCCTTGCTGGCAGGTCCGAATTTCGAGCACACCAGCCTGCATTTGTCACGCTGCCTCGGTTCCGGCCAACGTCTTCCACGCCGCCATCGCCCCGGCCACGGTCGCCAGCAGGGCGGCGCGCGATGCACCATCCCGCGCCTGGATCGACATGCCATGCTGAACCGTGGCGAAGAAGGTCGCCACGGCACGACAATCGAATTTCGCCGGCAATTCGCCCTCCGCCACGCCGCGCTCGAGGCGCTTGCGCAGGGCTGTGAGGTTTCCGGCGCGACGCCGGCGCAAATCCGCGCAGATGGCGCCGCTGCTTGAGTCCTCGTGCAGTGCACCCAGTGCAATCAGGCAGCCCTGCGGGCGATCGGTCTGCGAATAAGCCTTGGCTGTCTGCCGCAGGAAGTTCTCGATCGCCTTGCATGCCGTCGATTCCTGGTCCAACGCGGCCCAGATCTCTGTTCCTTCGGCTTGCGTGTAATATTCGGTCGCTTCGAGGAACAGCGCCTCCTTGCTGCCAAAGGCGGCATAGAGGCTGGGTGAATTGATGCCCATCGCCGCGGTCAGCTCGGCAATCGAAGTGCCCTCGTAGCCTTTGGCCCAAAAGAGTTCCATCGCGCGCCGCAGGGCCGCGGTTCGATCGAAGGTACGGGGACGGCCTCTTTCCGACATGGCGCCTTTTCTGTGTTGATCGATACATAAATCAGTTGACGCGACCGGGCAAGGCTGCCAGACATTTATGTATTGGTCGATACAGAAATGGAGAAGCAGATGTCTTCCAGCAATTTGAGTGGCAAGGCCGCCCTCGTCACGGGTGGCAGTCGCGGCATAGGGGCGGCGATTGCACGGCGCCTGGCCGCCGATGGCGCGGCTGTCGCACTGACTTATGTACACGGCGAGGAGCAGGCTCTATCCGTTGTTGCCGATATAGAGGCCAAGGACGGCCGTGCCATTGCGATCAGGGCCGACAACCGGGATGCCGCGGCGATAGACAGAGCCGTCGATCGGGCCGTTGGCGCCTTCGGCCGCCTCGACATCCTGGTCAACAGTGCCGGCATCTGGCGCACGGCACCCATCGATACGCTGTCGCTTGCCGATTTCGATGAGACCATGTCGGTCAATCTGAGAGCCCCGTTCATCGCCTCGAAAGCCGCGGCGGCTCATATGGGCGAGGGAGGCAGGATCATCTCGATCGGCAGCAATCTCGCCGAACGCGTCACCGACACGAGCCTGGGCGCCTATTCCGCCAGCAAGGCGGCACTGGTCGGGTTGACCAGGGCCCTGGCGCGCGACCTCGGTCCGCGCGGCATCACCGCCAATGTCGTCCACCCCGGCTCGACCGACACCGACATGAACCCGGCGGACGGACCGCATGCCGACCACCAGCGCCAGAAGATGGCGACGCCGCGATTCGGCAAGGCCGACGATATCGCCGGCATGGTTGCCTGGCTCGCCGGCCCGGAAGGACGTTTCGTAACCGGCGCCGCATTGACCATCGATGGCGGCGCCAACGCCTGATTTTCATGGAGTCCTTGGGCGGGAGCGAAAACACCCGCGCTCCCGCCGTCACGATGTTGTGAAACCGTTCTGCAACACGCTTTCCGAAATTTATGAAAGCTTAACGAAATCGGTATGAATCGGTATAGTCGCGCCTTACATCCGCCATGCGGTGAGCGAGACGGTTTAACGTGCGGAACGGGAACCGGTTGCAGCCGGAGCGGGTGATCCATGAAATTCCTCGGTAAAAAAGCAACCGCGATGCCGCTGATTGCGATCGCGGCAACGCTCGCCCTGGGCGCGCCTCAAGCCGGTGCGCAGGGGCTTTTCGACATGCTGTTCGGCGGCGGTGTCAGGCACGAGCCACAAGGGGAATTTCCGCCTCCGCCAAAGCACAAACCCAAGCCGAAAGCTCCTGCTGGCGGCGGCGGTGGCGTAAAGATCAGCAGCCCGTCCTATTACACCTACAAGGCTGACAGGCTGGTGCGCGTCGACTTCTCGACGCTGTCGGCGGCGCCCCAGCCGGCAACGCCGCAGGACGCGGCGTTCGTTCCGTCCGCCACTGGAGCTGCTTTCCACGACGCCATTGCCGATCTCAGCGACTACGAACTCTATGCCGAGCCCGACATCGCCAAGGCGCTGATTGCCTACTATTCGGCCAATCCGGACTTCATCTGGGTGAGCGGAACCAGCCTCAACAATCGCGCCCAGGATGCGGTTCGGGTGCTCGGCGAGGCCGCGAGCTATGGCTTGACGCCAGCCGACTATACGGTCGACGTGCCGGCCGTGAATTCGGCCTCGGTGGGGGACGCCGCCAAGTTGAAGGAACTGGTGCGCTTCGAAATGGCGCTTTCGGCGCGCGTCTTGCGCTACGCCCATGATGCCCAGAGCGGCCGTGTCGAGCCCAACAGGATGACCGGCTATTATGATTTCCCGGCCAAGCCGCTCGACATGGTCGGCGTACTGAAGACCTTGGCGCATACCCAGGAAGTGCGCACTTACCTCGAATCGCGGCATCCGCAGAATGCGGAATATCAAGCGCTGCGCGTCGAGCTGGAATCGCTGCAGGCAAGTGCCGAGAACGAGATCGTCGTCGATCCCAAGCTGCTGCTGAAGCCGGGGCAGACCAGCCCCGAACTGCCGAAGCTGCTGTCGCTGATCGCGCGCAATCTCGATGACGACATGGGCGGCACCTATGGCGAGCTCCTGTCGCGGCTGGCGACCAGCGAGGTCTACGTCCCTGAACTGGTGCCGCTGATCAAGGCGGTGCAGATGAAGGAAGGCATGAAGGGCGACGGCGTCATCGGTCCGCGCACCGTCGCCTTGCTGGCCGGCACGTCGAAGGCCGACAGGCTACTCAAGGTGCAGGTGGCGCTGGAGGAACTGCGCTGGCTGCCTTCCGATCTCGGCAGCCCGCGTGTCTTCATCAACCAGCCCGCATTCACCGCCAGCTACATCGACAATGGCGAGGAAAAGCTGAAGATGCGCGCCGTGGTCGGCCGGGTCACCAATCAGACGGCGTTCTTCTACGACCAGATCAAGCAGGTCGATTTCCATCCCTATTGGGGCGTGCCGCAGTCGATCATCGTCAACGAGATGCTGCCCAGATTGCGCAGTGATCCCGGTTATCTCGACCGGGCGGGCTACGAGGTGACGGATTCGCGCGGCAAGCGCATTCCGTCGTCGGCGGTCAATTGGGGGGCTTATGGCGCCAACATTCCCTACAGCGTGCGCCAGCAGCCGAGCGAGGCCAATGCTCTGGGTGAACTGAAGATCCTGTTCCCCAACAAGCACGCGATCTACATGCACGACACGCCGCAGAAATCGTTCTTCAAGCAGGACATGCGCGCGCTCAGCCATGGCTGCGTGCGCCTGCAGGACCCGCGCGGCATGGCGGCCGCGGTGCTTGGCACCTCGGTCGACTATGTCGCCGAGAAGCTGAAGCACGGACATTCGACGGAGAATGTGACGCGCAAGATCCCGGTCTATGTCGCCTATTTCACCGCGTGGCCCGACATGTCGGGCAAGGTCGAGTATTTCAACGATGTCTACGATCGCGATTCGCGGCTGAAACAGGCTCTGGACGCGACCGAAGCGGTGCGTTCGCCCTCTAGCTGATCGTTCAGAGCTGCGACAACGGGCGACGGAAGCCCGCTTCCCGCCCGGCGATCAGCCAGTAGACCAAGCCAGCGACAAGGCCGGCGGCGGCGATGATGCCGATATCGGCCCATCGCTCCGGATCCATGTCCTCGGCGGAACTCGGCCAGATCAGGAAGAAGCCGGCGGCGGCGGCAGCGGCGCCGAAGGCCATGTGCATCAGGACATTGCGCAACGAGAAGAACTCCGCGATCAGCGCGAAGATCAGCGTCTGCAGCGCGGTCACGACAATCGTCAGGAAATAGATGAACATGCCAAGTGGCGGCACCACCAGGGCGGCGATCGGCGTAACCCCCATGACGTCGAAATACGCCGGCGCGCTGGGCAGGGAACTGAGCGCGGCGTAGATCGCCACCACGGCGAACAGGCCGACCAGTATCGCGACGAGATAGCCGGCAAGCATCATCAGGATGCGCTTCATCACGTGCTTCGCCGTCGCCATGCCCATCCCCCATACGGCGCATCAACCGGTTCAGTCAGCCATCAAAGACGATCCGGCGCAAGGGCAAGCGCCTCGCCGGCGTGCCAGGCTTTCTTCGAATCATGCGCCGCCACACAGATGCTCGGAGTCCGGCAAGGCCCAGGAACCTTTCGCAACCAGATCGATCGAATAATAGACCCGACCGCGGTCGTCGTCCTTGGGGCAGTCCCTGGGAATCGCGATCAGGCACATCACGACGGGTTCGCCGACCTTCGATGCGGCGAGGCCAGGCTCGCGATCATAGGAGACGGCCCCGCCGCCATTGGTGAATGTCGCGGCGCTGCCCGCGTCGGGGCTGGCTGTTTCCAGCGGATCGTCGCCGAGCCGCGTGGTCAGCGTCCTGATGTGCGTGGTCGCGCATTGCCCGACCGCGGAGGGCAGGGGCTGATCCTGGTTGCCGGGATTGCGCAACGCGACGTCCAGCGCCTTCTTGCCGATCAGCGCGATGTTGTAATCCTGCACCCATGATGGCGCGTTGCCATAAGTCTGCAAGGCATTGTTGAGTGCGCTGACAATGCAGGCGGTGTCGCTCCTGCAAGCATTGCGGTCGGCGATCAGTCTGCGGGCGATCTTGCGCTTGTCGCCGCCGAATGCCGGCTCGAATCCCTTGTAGGCCTTGGCGACCAGCAGATCGATGGCCGACAGCCGCGGGTCGGCGCAGATCGCCTTCTCCGCCGGCAAGCTTGCCTTGGCACAGTCGAAGGACGGCCCGTCGGCCCGCGCCGAGGGAGCGGCAAGGGTGCTGCCGGCCAGTATGATGGCGAGGACGAGCAAGACATCGGTTTGAACGGAAAATCGCACGACTGCCCCCAAGCCAACAGCATTGCCCAAGGCGACGCCGCACCCTGGCGTGCATATCACACTCCAAGCATGGACAATTTGCGGCACTCCGATTGGCCATGAAGGCGCGCGGAGAAAACGGCAGGCCCGTCGAATTGAGAGTGTCCGGCGGCGGCTCCTACTTAGGCTCGGCCGTCACCGGATCGTAGGTGATTTCCACCTTCGCCTTGTCCGACGTGTAATAGGTGACGGTGTAGGCGCCATTGTCCCAGTCGACTTCCTTCACATAGCGGAAGCCGTCGCGCTGCTCGACCTTGGCGATGATCTCCGAAAGCTTCTTGGCATTGGGCGGCGGCAGCGGCTTGTCATCCGCGGCCAGAGCCGGACCGGCAGCGAGAAGAACGGCAACGCTGGTTGCCACGAGAAATCTGGACATGGTTTTCCCTCAAGTTTCGACCCAAGGAAACTCGCTGGCGTGCGAGTTGGTTCCAGATGAGCCGCAATGCTTGGCAGGTCGTGCTTGCAGGTTGCAATTTGCCAGAGCGTCGAAGCAGGGGCTGAGACTAAAAAACATTCCGGGGAAAATGGTGGGCGATGCAGGGATTGAACCTGCGACCCCACCCGTGTGAAGGGTGTGCTCTCCCGCTGAGCTAATCGCCCGCTCGTTGCCCGAAGGCCAAGCGAGCCGCGATATAAGGGAGGCCAACCGGTTAAGTCAAGGCGGTGTCTGGCATTCTCACACCGATCGGATTCCTCGCCCTTTCGAGTCTGTTCCGACAGGATGCCGGTCGCTGTCCGTTCAACGTCCAGCGGCGCTGATCAGCCTTTCCGCCAGACCCACGGTCAGCGCGTCGAAATGCGAAATTATCGCCGAGGGCTCGAATTCGCGGACGTGGCGGTCGGTGTAGCCGAAATCAACGGCCACCACTGGGATGCCGGCGGCCTTGGCGGTGTCGATGTCGGTTTGCGAATCGCCGACCATCAACGCGCGGTGGGGATCGCCGCCGGCCAGCCTGATGGTTTCGGTCAGGTGACGCGGATCGGGCTTGCGAAAGGCGAATGTGTCTTGTCCGGCGATGGCAGCGAAATGCTTGGTCAGGCCGAGCGCTTCGATCAGCGCCAGCGAGTTGGCCTCGTATTTGTTGGTGCAGATGGCCAGGAGATAGCCCGCCATCTCGAAGCGAGCGATCGCCTCGATGACACCAGGGTACGGGCGGGACTTGCCGGGAATATTGTCGGTATAATGATCGAGGAACAGTTTCAGCAGCCGGTCATGCTCGGTGACATCAAGCGAGCGCTGCTGCGCGGCATGCGCCCGCTCTATCATCACGCGGCCGCCATGGCCGACGAAGCGCTTGAAGCCGGCCTCGTCGACTTCCGCGAGCTCGCTGGCGGCCAGGCTGTGGTTGAGGCTGTCGAGCAGGTCCGGCGCTGTATCGATCAGCGTACCGTCGAGGTCGAACACGATTGTCGGGCGAATCATTGTCTGTCCCACACAGGTTTGTACAGCTGGCAGGCGATAAAGGCTGGCGCGCGTCAAGGCAAGCAGGGCGGTGGTATGGCCGCCAGGGGCTTTGACCAGACCGGCAAAAATGCTAGGAGCCCAAAACACTAAAGCGCGTCGCATGTGGTTCCCAAAGCCGAGGTTGCTTTGGGCGACATGCATCAGGTTTCGGGGCGGCAAAGCAGCATGGATGCGAGGCAATTGAAGGTCGAGGCCGCGCGGGCGGCTCTTGCCCATGTCAGCGATGGCATGCGGCTCGGCATCGGCACCGGCACCACTGCCGAAGAGTTCGTACGATTGCTCGCCGACAAGGTCGCGACAGGCATGACCGTCATCGGTGTCCCCACGTCGGAGCGCACCGCTGCATTGTGCCGCGAGCTTGGCGTGCCACTGTCGACATTGGAGGAAACGCCCGAGCTCGACCTCACCATCGACGGCGCCGACGAGGTCGACCCGGAACTGACCCTGATCAAGGGCGGCGGCGGCGCGCTGCTGCGCGAGAAGATCGTGGCCGCGGCCTCGCAGCGCATGATCGTCATCGCCGACCAGTCGAAGATGGTCGAGACGCTCGGCCGGTTTCCACTGCCTATCGAAGTCAACCAATTCGGCCTGCGCGCCACCGAGATCGCGGTAGCGGCGGCGGCTGCAAATCTCGGCCTTTCCGGTCCGATTACATTGAGGATGACGGGAGGCCAGGCTTTTGTTACAGACGGCGGCCATTTTATCCTCGATGCATCTTTTGGCCGCATTCCGGATACAAGAGCGCTTTCGAATGCTCTCCACGCCATTCCGGGCGTGGTCGAGCATGGTCTTTTCATCGGGCTGGCGTCAGCGGCCATCATCGCCGGTGGCGACGGCATCCAAACCGTCCATGCCGCCCGAAAACCAGGGAGTTCTACCGATCATGATGTTGCATAACCGGGTTCGCGGCCTTTGCGTCGTTCTGGCGGCCTCGGCCGTTTTCGCCTTCTCCTCGCCGGCGTTTTCGCAGGACGTCACCGAGTCGCACCTGAAGGCCGCCCGGGCGGCGGTCGCGGCGATCCATGCTACCGACCCGTTCGACAACATCCTGCCGCAGGCGGCGGCCGCGCTCGAGTCGCAGCTCATCCAGAAGAACCCGGACATGCAGGAGCTGATCGGCAAGACGATCAACGAGAAAGCGCTGGCGATGGCCTCGCGCCGCGCCGATCTCGAAAAGGAAGCGGCCCTTGCCTATGCGAAGGTGTTTTCCGAAAAAGATCTCAATGACATCGCGGCCTTCTACGGCTCCGAGGCCGGCAAGAAGCTGCTCGACAACGGTCCGGCAGTGACGCGTGATTTGGTCAAGGCAGCCGACATCTGGCAGAACGGCCTTGCCCGCGATCTCGCCCAGCAGGTCGGCGAAACGCTGGCCGCGGCCGCCAAGGCCAAGGCGCCGGCTGCGCAGGCGCCCGCTGACGGGGCTGCTCCGGCGGATGGCGCCGCGCCCGCCGATGGTTCGGCTCCTGCCGACGGTACGCAGAACTGATCCTGCGTTTCAAATACGGCCTTGCGGCCATCTGTGAAGCCCGGCTTGTCCGGGCTTTTCTTTTGGCCTTTGGCGGCCTACCTGTCACTCACATTTTCCGACGTTCAAGGAGCTGCCTCATGGCCGGTTATGATTACGATCTCTTCGTCATCGGCGGCGGCTCCGGCGGGGTAAGGGCGGCGCGCGTTGCGGCGGCACTCGGCAAGCGCATCGGCATCGCCGAGGAATACCGCTTCGGCGGCACCTGCGTCATCAGGGGCTGTGTGCCGAAGAAGCTCTATGTCTACGCCTCGCAATTTCCGGAGCATTTTGCCGACGCGGCCGGCTATGGCTGGACGGTGCCGGAGGCCAGTTTCAATTGGCAGACGCTGGTCGCCAACAAGGATCGCGAGATCAGCCGGCTGGAGGCGATCTACAAGAAGAATGTCGAGGGCGCCGGCGGGGAGACCTTTCATTCGCGGGCGATGATCGTCGACCCGCACGTGATCCATCTTCTGGGCGAGGATCGCACAGTCACCGCCGACCAGATCCTGGTCGCCACCGGTGGCCGCCCAGCGGCGCATCCGGCACTGCCCGGCCACGAACACTGCATCTTCTCCAATGAGGCTTTCGATCTCAAGGCGTTGCCTAAGGCGATCATGATCGAAGGCGGCGGCTACATCGCTGTCGAATTCGCCAACATCTTCCACGGCCTCGGCGTCGACACGACCCTGGTCTATCGCGGCAAGGAGATCCTCAGCCGCTTCGACATGGATCTGCGTCACACCTTGCACGAGACGATGGAAAAGAAGGGGATAAAGATACTCTGCCATTCGGTGACCGAACACGTGCGCAAGCGGCCGGATGGCCGGCTCGACGCCCTCCTGACCAGTGGCAAGACGCTGACGGTGGACCAGGTCATGCTGGCTATCGGGCGCATCCCCAACACCGAGAATATGGGCCTGGAAGGCGTCGGCATCGAGATGACCTCGACCGGCGCGATCAAGGTCGATGATTATTCCCGCACCAACATTGACAATATCTGGGCGATCGGCGACGTCACCAACCGCGTGCAGCTGACGCCGGTGGCGATCCATGAAGCAATGTGCTTCGTGGAGACGGCATTCAAGAACAACCCGACCGCGCCCGACCACGAAACCATCGCGACCGCCGTCTTCTCGCAACCGGAAATCGGTACGGTGGGCTTGTCGGAAGACGAGGCCGTCAAGCGTTTCGCAGATATCGAGATCTACCGCGCCAGCTTCCGGCCGATGCGGCATACGCTGTCGGGCCGCGACGAAAAGATGCTGATGAAGCTGGTGGTCGACGGCACTTCCCGCAAAGTGCTTGGCGCCCACATTCTGGGGCCGGATGCCGGCGAGATGGCACAACTGCTCGGCATCCCGCTGAAAGCCGGCCTGACCAAGGATGATTTCGACCGCACAATGGCCGTGCACCCGACCGCGGCGGAAGAGCTTGTCACCATGTACAAGCCGACATACCGCGTGAAGGATGGCCAGCGGGTCTGACTTCGCCTGCCGGCAGCGCCCACCGTCAGGCGTCTCCCCGATGCACTGCGCGATGCCATCCACGGCGGCAGCCCGAAACAACTCCAGGAGAGCGAACCCCCGCCGCCGGCCACGGCTGGCGGGGTGGAGTGCTACAGCAGGGTGCCGCGCAGGATGACGAGCGCCACCGAGAAATAAATCACCAGCCCGGTGACATCGACCAGCGTCGCGACAAATGGCGCCGATGCGCTGGCGGGATCAAACCCGATCCGTTTCAGGGCGAACGGCAGCATCGACCCCGAGAGGGAACCAAAGGTAACGATGCCGACCAGCGCCGTCCCAACCGTCGCTGCAATCAGCGGCCAGTGCGGGCCGTAATCGTAGAAACCGAAATACTGCCACAGCGTGATACGGCAGACACCGACAACGCCAAGGATCGATCCCAGCACGAGGCCGGTCGGCAGTTCGCGCAGCGCAACCCGCCACCAGTCGCCGAGGCCTATCTCGCGCAGTGCCAGCGCGCGGATGACCAGCGAGGTCGCCTGCGAGCCGGAATTGCCGCCGGAACTCATGATCAGCGGGATGAAAAGGGTGAGCACGATCGCCTTCTCCAACTCGCTTTCGTAGCTCTGCATGGCATTGGCGGTGAGCATCTCGCTGAGGAACAGGGCACAGAGCCAGCCGGCCCGCTTCTGGATCATGGCGAAGAAGCTCATCTTCATGTAGGGCTCGTCGAGCGCCTCCATGCCGCCGAAGCGGTGCACGTCCTCCGTCGTCTCCTCGATCATCGTATCGATGATGTCGTCGATGGTGACGATGCCGAGGATCTTGCCGTGGTCGACAACCGGGACGGCGAGCAGGTCGTATTTGGAGATCGTCTGCGCCAGGTTTTCGCGATCGGTCAGCGGTGTGACCGTGACCGGCATGCGGTCCGGCGCCACCGACAGGATCGGATCGTCCGGCTCACCGGTGATGAGCCGGCGCAAGCCGGTCGACCGCACCAGGAGGTGCGTCTGCGGATCGACGATATAGATCGCGTAGACGGTTTCGCGCGTCCGCTCGACCTTGCGGATGTAATCAAGCGTGCGCCCGACGGTCCAGTCCGAGGGAACGCTGACGAACTCCGTCGTCATGATCGATGCGGCGCTGCCTTCGGGATAGCCCAGAATGGAAAGCAAGGTCGCGCGCAATGGCGGCGCCAGCGCACCGAGCAGTTCGGAGCGTGCCGGCTCGTCGAGCTCGCGCAGGATGTCGGCCGCCCGGTCGACCGACATGGCGGTGAGCAGCTTGCTTGCCTTGGGGCGGGGCAGGGCCTCCGCGAGCTCAGGCGCACTCTCGAGTTCGGGTTGATCGAAAATCTCGACCAGACGCTCGAAGGGTACGGCGCAAAGCAGCTCCGTCGCGGTTTCGCGCGATTCATGATTGAGTGCCTCGACCACGTCGGCGACATGGTCGTTTGCAAGGATACGGGCGATGGCGACGGCCTCGTCGTCCGCTACAGGGAAGAAATCGTTCATGGCTCACTCCTTGCCGTCCGGCCAGGACATGAACCATTCAGGTCACGTCTAGGCGGACGGCGGTTGCGTTCGACTAATACTGTCGCCAGGCATGGCGCGGTGACCTTTCTGCTTGCGGGTTCGCGTTTGACTATCAGCAAGCCGGCGCAACATAGGAGCGAGCCTTGCCGAGTCAATCGTGGTGACGATGAAAAACGGTGCCTGATGGCTCCGATCGCGACACTGTGATCGCCGACTGCCGTTTTGTCCGGCAAGTCGAAGTGAACGCATCGTTATTTCTGTTTCAGCCGGCGCGAGAAACGCAACCATTTGTCTTCGACCGGCCGTGGCTGGGCCAGGATCGTGGTGAGTTCGACGGGCAGGGTCGGAGCCAGCGGCTTCTTGGTGGCGACGCCGTCGGCGATCAAGACGATTGAGTGATAGAACTCGGTGCCGGCAGCCGATCTGGGCGCTACCGCCTCATGCATGACGCTGATCACCGTGACATCGGGGCAATTGTCCTTGATCGCCTGGTGGAAGGCAATCTTGCCCTCCGGGTCGAGCGCGCCGGTCGCCTCGTCGAGGAACAGGAGGCCCGGCTGCTGCAGGATGATGCGGGCCACCACCAGCTTCTGTTTCTGACCGCCCGACAGGACCTGATCCCAGCTTTTGCCCTCGCGGTTTTCATTGGCCATGTGTTCGATGAAGTCACCAAGGCCAGCCTTGTGCAGCGCCGACGCGACCTGAGCATCGCCATGGTCGTGTTCGGAGCCCGGCAGACAGACCAACTGTTTCAGCGACACCTGCTGCAGCTTGACCTCCTGGGCGGCATAGAAACTCTTCACCCCGTCGGGGAAGACGATGGTGCCGCGGCCATAGGGCCAGAGGCCGTTGATCGCCTTTATCAGCGAGGTCTTGCCGCAGCCGGATTCGCCTTTCAGGAACGTCCACTCGCCGCGCCGGAAACGCAGGTTCGCGGCGACGAGGAACGGCGTCGCATCCTCGCCCTGATGCGCCAGTTCGAGTTTCTGGATGGTCAGGCCGAAAACCGGGTTCTGGCTAGCATAGTGGAAATCGGAGCGGCCGGTCTGGCTGTAGAATTCCTGCGGGTGCTGGACGTTCTCGATGGCTTTCGCCAATTCGGTCACACGCTGGCTGTTGGCACGCAGCGTGGCGATAGCAGGCATGACATGGATGAACCACGAACACTGGCTGATAAGTTGGGCGACCATTTCGGAGCCGGTGATGTAGCCCTTGTAGTCCAAGCGGCTGTGGATGAAGGGCACGAGCCCCGGAGCATAGGCCACGATACGGGCGCCGACGAAATTGTAGATCAGCTCGAACGACATATAACTGGTGTTGACGACATTCAGCCGGCCCCACGTGCGATCGATATCGACGTAGAGACGATCGTGCATCATCTTCTGCACGTCCTCACCGTGCGAGGCGGCGACATGGAAGCTGCGGCGCAGGAATGTCGTCAGCTCGCCGCGATAGCTGCCCTCGGCTTTCTGCATGCGGATATTAAGTCGTTCCAGAAGGCTGCCGAGCTTCACGGCGATCCAGGTGTTGAGTGGCACGTAAGTGGCAACAGCCAGAAGCGCGAGGACAGCGCTGCCATAGCTGCCCAGGAACTCCAGGCCTTTTACCTCCACCGACGACTGAATCAGGTTCTGACCGATAAAATAGAGCGAAGTTGCCAGACCCAGCACGCCCATTGCGAGGCCTATGGCACCACCGGTCATGTCCTTGATCGATTCCTGGATGCGCTGGTCGATGTTGTCGGGCGTGACGGCGCCGCCGGCCACGGACCCATGCTGGGCATGGAAATGAGTATGATTGCCGTCGAGCAAGGCCTGGTTGAACTGGCCGTTCAGCCAGCCACGCCATTTGCGGTGCAAGGTCGCCGAGACGAGGTTGCGTACGCCGGTAAAGCCGACGTCCTTGAGAATGACCAGCAACACCAATATGCCGGCATTGGTCAGGATGGTCTCAAGCGGGCGGGTATTGGCGGCATCGTGGAGAAAGGCAATCGAATTGACCAATTCGCCGGAAGCCATGGCAAACCAAACGCTGGCCTTGCTGGATAGAGCGGTCAACAGCGCGATGACGAGGGTCAGCGTCCAGGCTTCTTTCCACCGATCCGACAACCAGTAGGCCCGCATCAGTCCCCAGAAACTGCGCATCGAGGATACCGGCGTCAAATGCGACGGCCCTGCGGCGCCGCTGTGTAGTCCATCCGGTACTGACTCCTGCGATCGTCTGCCGATCCGAATCACGATCCCGCCCAAACCTTTTTTGTTTTGTTACGGATGGTAACACCAATTGATCATTTTCCATTAATTTTTGTAGAGGGATGGCGGGATAAAGGAGCCGGCCGTGTCGGCAAGGCAACAGCGCGGGGTTGCCCATGCGTCGCGCGCAAGCCTGCGGAAAGGCGATTTTATGTAATGATATCATTTATTTATCGGCTTGATAACAGGATACACATACCTTCCCCTAGGGAAGGTATTCACACGATTTCGTGACCTGTTTTGACGTGTTGGGTTTGCCGATTTTTCATTGCGGGCTAACCAAAATTCCGGAAAATAGGTCGCCATAATGTGTCAACGGCCCTGTCCCAAAGGCCGAGCAATGACCTGAAAAAGTCTTTGCGGCAGGCGAAAGGAATCACAGGCCTCAGCCGACCGTGTCCAGTTCGCCGCGGGCCTTGGCAGCCGCCACCTGGCGGATGGCATCAGCCAGCGTGTCGACGTCCTGCGCGCCCATCACGACATATTTGCCTTCAAGCAGAAAACACGGCACGCCTGATATGCCCATGCGCGATGCCGTGGCGATCTCGGTGCGCACCGCTTCGATATCGGCGTCGGTCGGCAAGAGCGTTGCCACCACGGATGCGTCCATGCCGGCCTCGCGGGCGGCTTCGACCAACACGGCATGGTCGCCGATGTTGACGCCCTCCTCGAAATTCAGCTGGAACAGGCGGCGGACCAGCCTGTTCTGCACGGCTTCACCGGCGGCGCCAGCCCAGCGGATCAGTCGGTGCGCATCCAGCGTGTTTGGCGCCACCTTGATGGCATCGAAGGCAAAGGAAATGCCCTCGGCGTCGCCAAGCGGTTCGATGCGGGCATGAATCTCGCGAATGCGCTCGTCGCTGCCGAACTTGGCCAGCATATACTCCCGGCGGTCCTTGCCCTGCGGCGGAATGGTCGGATCGAGCTGGAACGGCCGCCAGCGTATGTGCACCTCGATATCGCCGGCCGCGGCAACCGCCTTGTCCAGCCGCTTCTGGCCGATGAAGCACCACGGACAGACGACGTCCGACACCACATCAACGGTTATGGCGTTCGCTTCGCTCATCTCGATCTCCGGATTTTCAGTTCGGCTTGCGCCACCATGTCGGCAGCTGATAACCGAATATGGGCGTCTTCTGCGGATGTTCCAGATAATTCCAGTACGCAAGCCACTGCTGCGTGTTGTACTGCATCGGCACCATGTAATTGCCCGAGATCAGCAGTCGGTCGAGAACGCGAACGGCGGCGACATAATCCTCCTTGGTATGTGCGTTCAGCATGGCGTCGATCGCGGCGTCGATTGCCGGATCGGCGACACCGGCAAGATTGAACGATCCTTCGGTCTTGGCCGCAGCGGACGACCAACGCCCGATCTGCTCGATGCCCGGGGACAAGGAATTGTTGAAGCCGCTCGAGCCGACCAGCACCTCGAAGTCGAAACGCTGCTTGCGCGACTGGATCTGGTCGCCGTCCAGGCTGCGGATGCTGACGTTGATGCCGATCTTTTCCAGTGTGCGCTGGTAGATGCCGGCCAGGCGTTCTTCGTCCTGCGAAGCGGTCAGTATCTCGAATCCGAAAGGTTTGCCGTCGGGATCGAGCATTGTGCCGTCCTGCACGTGGTAACCGATGCTTTTCAGGAGATCGAAAGCGGCCTTCAGCACCTTGCGGTCCTGGCCTGAACCATCGGTCACCGGCGGTTTCCAGGTGCCGTCCATGATTTCGGCCGGCACGCGGCCGGGGTAGGGGGCCAGCAGCGCCCTTTCCCTGTCGTCGGCCGGATGGCCAAGCGCGGAGAGTTCGGAATTCTGCCAATAGCTCATCGTGCGCGTGTATTTCCCGCCGAACAGGTTCTTGTTGGCCCACTCGAAATCGTAAAGCATGCCGAGCGCGCGCCGAACCACCGGGTTGGAGAACTTCGGCAGCCTCGTATTGAACAGGAAACCGGTCACGACAGGCGGAATGCCGGTGTCGAAGGTTTCGGAAACCACCTCGCCCCTGTGGAAGGCGGGAAAGTCGAGATCGCGCTCGCGCTTCACCGGATCACTGTCGTCGTCGATGGCGCAAAGGCCCTTCTTGAAGGCTTCGAGCTTGGCGTTGGCGTTGAGGAAATATTCGATGGTGATCTGGTCGTAATTGTCGAAGCCGCGCTTGGCGGGTACGTCCTTGCCCCAGTAGTCCGGATTGCGCTTGAAGACGATGCGCTGGCCGGGCGTCACCTGGGCGATCGTGTATGGTCCGCTGCCGATCAACGGCTTCAGCGTCGTCCTGTCGAATGTGTCCATGTCAAAGGCATGCTTGGGGATGATCGGCGTCAGCGCGATGATCAAGGGAAATTCGCGATCGGCCTTGTCGTTGAAAGTGAAGCGCACGCTGTGGTCGCCGGTCTTTTCGAGCTTGGCGATCCTGGCCATGCGGTCGCTGTAGGGCGGGCGGCCCTTTTGCGTATAGACATCATAGGTGAACAGCACGTCTTCTGGCGTCACCGGCTGTCCGTCCGACCATTTGGCCTTCGGGTTGAGATGGAATTCGATGCTCTTGCGCTCCGGGTCCATGTCTGCGGTGTCGGCGAGCAGCCCATAGAGCGTGAAAGCCTCATCCGCGCTGCGTTGCATCAGCGGTTCGAAGACCAGATTGCCGAAGATCGTGTCCATCATGCCGCGCGCGGTCGTACGCAGGCTTTTCAGGATGAACGGGTTGAGGTTATCGAAGCTGCCGACGACGCAATAGGTGATGCTGCCGCCCTTCGGCGCGTCGGGATTGACGTAGCCGAAATGCGCGTAGTCCGGCGGCAGGGCCGGTTCGCCCTGCATGGCAATCGCGTATTTTGGCTCCGACAGTGCCGGCTGCGACAGGGTGAGAAACGATATCGCGGTGATCAGCCAAACAAGAACGCGGCCCATGACCGTCTCCTTAACAGGTCGGCTTGATGATTCGGTGCGCACCCTAGCATGAGGCAGTTGCGTACCGGCCAATGGTGTCATCAAGAATTACAAGTGAGCGGGCTGGATTCGGCACCGCTTGCAGTGTAACACGCCGTCCGAAGTCATTCTGTTGCCTCATTTCGGCAACAGGTAGCTGGACCACACGGCGCAGAGAAGCCGGTTCCGGGATCATTTGAGAGGAAATGCACGACATGACGAGCCTGAACAGCAACGCGTACCGCCTGTCGGTCATGGCCGCTGGCGTGATCGGCTTTCTGGGCGCAGGACTTCCCGCGGCTTCCGCGCAGCAACAGCAGCAGATACCTCAGGGCTGGTTCAAGGCCTGCACCAAGCAGGAAGACGTCGATATCTGCAACGTCCAGAACATCGTCACCGCCGGCAACGGCCAGCTCGTCACCGGTGTCAGCCTGATCGAACTCAAGGGCAAGGTTAACCGCAAGGTGTTCCAGGTCACGGTGCCGACCGGCCGCCTCGTGCCTCCCGGCATCGGCCTGCAGATCGACACCGGCAAGGCGCAGAAGCTCGACTATGTCATCTGCTTCCCGGATCGTTGCGTGGCGGAAGTGCCACTGACCGACCAGCTCGTCGCCTCGTTCAAGAAAGGTCAGGGTATCACGCTGACCTCGATCAATTTCCAGAACCAGGCCAACCCGATCAAGATCGCGCTGCAGGGCTTCAGCGGCGCCTATGACGGCCCGCCGCTGCAGCAGTCGGACATCGAGGACCGGCAGAAGAAGCTCCAGGACTTCGTGGCCAAGAACAACCAGGACTTCGCCAAGAAGCTCAAGGACGAGCAGGACAAGGCGAAGACCGCCAACTGATCACCGGTATCCGGCCAAGACCGATGTCAAAGAAAAAGCGGGGCCTTGCCCCGCTTTTTTCGTTCCTGGCCATGGCTGGAGTGCCGGGAGGTCAGTGCTTGGACTGCCGTTTCGGCTCGTAGCGTCCATCCGGCTTCTTGTCGAACATCTCCTTGATCTGCGGATGGCGAACGGGCTCGCCCGACCGATCCTCAAGCAGATTCTGCTCGGACACATAGGCTATGTATTCGGTTTCCGAATTCTCGGCGAGCAGATGGTAAAATGGCTGATCCTTGCGAGGCCGCACGTCGGCGGGGATGGCTTCGTACCATTCGTCGGTGTTGGCGAATTGCGGATCGACGTCGAAAATGATGCCCCGAAACGGAAACAGCCGGTGGCGAACCACCTGTCCGATCGCGAATTTGGCCGTTTTCATCGTACTCACCACTGAATTCCTTGACTTTATTTGGCGCAGACTCCGAGTCAATTCAATCCCGAAGCGTTTGAGCGTCTTCAAGCTACGCAGAATTCGGCGCAAAGGTTTTGATTGACGTCGCGATGTCGCGATAAAGTCCGCAAGATCGCTACCGCTGCCGCACCGGCTTTCGCAGGCCACCCGCAAGTGCTGCAAAGCCGCTGCCTGGACGAAGCCCTTCGCGCATGAAGAAGGCACGGAGCGGCGCAAAACCACCGAGCACGCCCAGACCAGCGCCCCGCGCGATCTGCGCCGGCAACATGTCGGAAAGCAGCGACATGTTGAGGAGATTGACTGCACCGCTGCGCGCCAGAATATCGGGGCGACGCTTGAAATCGTAGGCGGCAAGGGCCTTGGCGCCGCCGGGGTCCTCACGATTTTCGCTCGCAATACCAACCAGATCGTCAATATCCCTGATACCAAGGTTGAGGCCTTGCGCACCGATCGGCGGAAACACATGCGCGGCTTCGCCGACAAGTGCCACCCTCTCTCGCGCGAAGCGCAGGGGCGTCACGGTCGAAAGCGGATAGATCTGCCGGCCCGGCTCCACGGTGACCCGACCCAGCATTGACTGCATCTGCTCCTCGACCCGCATTGACAGCGTCGCGTCATCCAGGGCGGCAAGCGCCTTGGCTGTCTCGGGCTTAACCACCCAGACGAGACTTGAGCGATTGCCCGGCAGCGGAACCTGTGTGAATGGTCCTGTCTCGGTGTGGAACTCCGTCGAGGTGAAGGCATGGTCTCGGCTATGCCCGAAATTGAGCACGAGCGCGGCTTGCGGGTAGGAGCGCGCGGCAGTCGAGATATCCGCTGCCTCGCGGGCGGGCGATTGGCGTCCATCGGCGGCGACCGCCAGCGACGCGCCAACCTCACTGCCGTCGGCGAGGTCGGCGTGAGCCTTGTCGGCACCGAGATGCCAGGCCTTGACCATCGACCTGCGCCATTCGATCCCGGAATGCGAGGCCACCTTGGCGGCAAGCGCCGGGCCAAGGACGCTGTTGGGCAGGTTCAGCCCAAACTGCTCCTCGTCGATCTCGGCGGCGCGGAAGGTGACGACGGGACTGCGGATCAGCCGGCTGGTCGCATCGACGATGCGCATGACCTTCAACGGCGCGGCCTTGGGTTTGATGTCTTCGAGGAGATCAAGCCGCTCAAGCACTTTCAGGGCAGGGTTCATCAGCGCCGTGGTGCGGCCATCGGGGGCCGATGCCTCGGGCCCGACAAGGGTCACCGCAAAGCCCGCATCGGCGAAAGCGAGCGCCGCGATCAGCCCTGCGGGACCCGTGCCGGCAATCAGTATGCGCGCTGTTTCCTGATGCTCCAAGGTCGGCTTCCGGCTTGCGATTTGAGGCGGGCCACCAGACCTGCCAGTCGATAGGCATATAGGTCAGATCATGCGGCTTGATCAACGCGGCGATTCGGCCCATTCGGGTGTCATGACCGGCCACCAGGACGATTTCAGCCATCTCGACCGCACCGGCCGCGCCATGGCACATGTCGCGCGCAACCCGCGTTTGACGGTCAACATTGTCGTTGGCGCCGGCATCGCATTCGCATGGCTGTTGCTGGGGGCGATGGCGATTCGCGGCGCCGAGGTCCGAGGCAGCGCGCCCGGCGACACCCTCCTGCACGGCCTGCCACGGCTGCCGCTGCCCGATTTCCTGGAGCGGTTCTTCGCGCTCTGCCTGTCGCCGGCGCCACTGGACGCAAGCATCGGCTTGCGTGCCGTTGCGCTCGTCATGATGTGGTTCCTGATGGCGATCGCCGTGATGCTGCCATCCGCGGCCCCGATGATCCGGACCTATTGCGAGATCGCCGATACAGCCCGGATCAAGGGCGAGCCGGTCGTCCATCCTCTGGTGCTGGTTGCCGGCTATCTCGGCGTCTGGCTCGCTGCCTCGATGCTGTTTTCGGCAATGACGCTCAGCGTGCACACATTCGCCGCGTCCAGCGAAATCTACGATCCGGTGCTTGGGATTGCCGGCGCGCTCGCATTGCTGGTTGCCGGCCTCTATCAGTTCAGCGGCCTCAAGGAGGCCTGCCTGAAGAAATGCCGCAACCCGTTCTCGATCCTGTTTTCAAACTGGAGCGCCAAGGCCAGCAGTGTCTTCCGGCTCGGTGTAGCGCAAGGCATCTGGTGTTTCGGCTGCTGCTGGGCGCTCATGCTGGTGATGTTCGCCGTCGGCGTGATGAACATCTTCTGGATGGCGCTGATCGGCGTGTTCACCCTGATTGAAAAACAGATGAAGGGCAGTCTTCCAACCCGACTGGCCGGTGCGATACTGCTTGTCTGGGCAGCCGCGCTGCTAGTAGTCTCGCTTTCAGTGGGGGAAATTCGATGACAGATCAGGGCTGGGCAATGAAAGGAGAGCTCGTACTCTCCTGCAATTGCACGGTTTTTTGCCCTTGCGTGCTATCGCTCGGCAGTCATCCTCCAACCGAGGGCTATTGCCAGACCTGGGCGGGTTTCCGTATCGATGCCGGTCATTTCGGGGAGGTCGACCTGTCAGGCCTTAACCTTGGGCTGATCATGGAAATCCCCGGCTACATGAGCCGAGGCAACTGGACCGCCGGCCTGTTCATCGACAAACGCGCCTCGATCTATGCGGTCAAGGCCTTGACGAAGATCTTCACCGGCAAGGCGGGCGGGACCACGTCGCTGCTGTCGATCCTCGTCGGAAAATTCCTGGGTGTCGAACAGGTGCCGATCACCTACGAGACGCGGGACAAGACGCGTATCTTCCAGATACCGAAGATCATCGATGGCGCGGTGACGCCAATCGCCGGCAAGGATCGCGAGAAGGATACGGTGATCACGAATTCCGAATACTGGATCGCGCCGGAGATCATCGTGGCGAGGTCCGACAAGAGCAAGATGCGCGCCTTTGGCCGCAACTGGAATTTTGCTGGCCGCTCGGCCGAGATCTGCAAGCTGGATTGGCGGGGCCCGTGAGCAAGAACACAACGGCCAGAAAGGCCGCCAAGAAGATCGCGGACCGGATTCCGCGACCGAAGAAGAAGGTCACCTGGCCGCAGGCAAGGGCATTCTCCGTCCACCTGCTGACCGCGTCTGGCTCGTTCCTTGCGTTCCTGTCACTGGTGGCGGCGAGCGAGGAGCGCTGGACGGCAATGTTCTGGTGGCTCGGACTGGCGCTGTTCGTCGACGGCATCGACGGGCCGATCGCCAGGAAGCTCGAGGTCAAGGAAATCCTGCCGACCTGGTCGGGCGAACTCCTCGACAACATCATCGACTATGTGACCTATGTGCTGATCCCGGCCTTCGCGCTCTACCAGCGCGGCTTCATGGGCGAGGGACTGTCGTTCCTTTCGGCTGCGATCATCGTCGTTTCCAGCGCGATCTACTATGCCGACACCGGCATGAAGACGAAGGAGAATTTCTTCAAGGGATTCCCCGTGGTCTGGAACATGGTGGTGTTCACATTGTTCGTCATCGAACCGGGACAATGGGTGTCGTTCGCTGTCGTGGTGGTGGCTGGCATCCTGACCTTCATCCCGATCAATTTCATCCATCCGGTGCGGGTGGTGCGGCTGCGGCGAATCAATCTCACAATGACCCTTTTGTGGTGCGCCTTCGGCGCGCTTGCGCTTGCGCAGGCGGCTCTCGCGGCCTTCTACGATCAGATCGGTGTGCTGGGCGAACAGGTCGGCACTTTCACCAAGATCGGCATTACCGTTACCGGGCTTTATCTGGCCTGCATTGGCGGCATCATGCAGTTCTTTCCAAATCTCGGTGCCAAGAAGGCCTGACCCGCCAGAGGAATCCCAATCCATGTCCAAAGCGATCCGTATCCACGCCCACGGCGGTCCGGAAGTTCTGACCTATGAGGACGTCGATCCCGGCCAGCCGGGTTCCGGGCAGATCCTGGTCAGGAATAGGGCCATCGGCCTCAACTTCATCGACGTCTATTATCGCTCCGGTCTCTATCCGCCGCCCGGAGGTTTTCCGCTCATTCCGGGCAGCGAGGCCGCCGGCGTGGTGCTGGAGGTAGGGCAGGACGTCGATTGGCTGAAGCCGGGCGACCGGATCGCCTATGCCGTGACGACAGGAGCTTATGCCGAAGAACGCGTCATCGATGCGAGCCGGGTCGTCAAGGTTCCGGACGGCATCAGCGATGAACAGGCCGCCGCGATGATGCTGAAGGGCATGACGGCCGAATATCTGCTGCGCCGGACCTTCAAGGTGAAAGCGGGCGACACGATCCTGTTCCATGCCGCGGCCGGCGGCGTCGGGCTCATTCTCGGCCAATGGGCGAAACATCTCGGTGCGACCGTCATCGGCACGGCGAGTTCAACCGACAAGATCGAACTCGCCAAGGCGCACGGCTTCGACCATGTCATCAACTACAAGGAGCAGGATTTCGTCGCCGGCGTCGCCGCCATCACCGACGGCCGGAAATGCGACGTCGTCTACGATTCGGTGGGCAACGACACGTTCCCGGCTTCGCTCGACTGCCTGAGGCCGCTCGGCATGTTCGTCAGCTTTGGCCAGTCGTCGGGACCAATCCCGCCATTTTCCATGTCGCTCTTGGCGCAGAAGGGGTCGTTGTTCGCCACAAGGCCGACGCTGTTCGTCTACAACGCAAAACGCGAGGACCTCGATGCCTCCGCGGCCGCGCTGTTCGAGGTGGTGCTCAGCGGCACCGTCAACATTAAGATCAACCAGCGCTATGCGCTGAAGGATGCCGGCAAGGCACACTCGGATCTCGAGGGCCGCAGGACAACGGGGACGACTATTCTCGTTCCTTAGTCCCGCCTGCCTTGTTATCCCTTGAATTTCCGCTGAAATTCTTGAAGCTCTTTCAAGACGCGTGCCGCTTTCCGTTGAGAGCCGGCGGCGCCTACCATGCTTGCGGGAACACAGAACATATCTGGCGAACCAGATGGGAGGCACTGTGAGTGCAGATCATGATGGGACGAACCTGCTTGAGGTTCGTGGCCTGACCAAGATATTCGGCACGCTGACCGCGTGCGATCATGTCGATCTCAACATCGCCAAGGGTGAAATCCACGCGCTGCTTGGCGAGAACGGCGCCGGCAAATCGACGCTGGTCAAGATGCTGTTCGGCTCGCTGGAGCCCAATTCCGGCGAGATTTTCTGGAACGGCCAGGCGGTGCGCATCACCAGCCCGGGTGCCGCAAAGAAGCTCGGCATCGGCATGGTGTTCCAGCATTTTTCGCTGTTCGAGGCGCTGACCGCAGCCGAGAACATCGCGCTGTCGCTCGATGACGGCGCGCCGATCAGCAGCATCGCCGCGAAGGCAAGGGCGCTGTCCTACAGCTACGGCCTGCCGCTCGATCCGGACTCGCTGGTCGGCGACCTGTCGGTCGGCGAACGCCAGCGTATCGAGATCATCCGTTGCCTGCTGCAGACGCCGCAGCTCATCATCCTTGACGAGCCGACCTCGGTGCTGACGCCGCAGGAAGCCGACAAGCTGTTCGAGACGCTGGAGCGGCTGCGCGCGGAAGGCAAATCGATCCTCTACATTTCGCACCGGCTCGAGGAGGTCAAACGCATCTGCGACCGCGCCACCGTGTTGCGGCATGGCAAGGTGGTCGGTCACTGCAACCCGCGCGAGGAAACCGCCTCGTCGCTCGCGCGCATGATGGTTGGCAACGAGGTTCAGGCTGTGGTGCGGGCTCCGGTCGAGGGGATCGAAACAGCGCAGCCGCTGCTCGAAATCCGCGGCCTCAGCCGCAAGCCGGCGACGCCGTTCTCCATTCCGCTCAAGAACATCAACCTCAATGTCCGCGCCGGCGAGGTGATCGGCATTGCCGGTGTCGCCGGCAACGGCCAGGGCGAGTTCTTCGAATCCGTCTCCGGCGAGGTCTTGCAGCAGGATGCCGCCTCGGTGCGCATCCGCGGCAAGGATGCGGGTGGTCTCACCATCACCGGACGGCGCCTGCTTGGTGCCGCCTTCGTGCCGGAGGAGCGCCTCGGCCATGGTGCCGCGCCGCGCATGAAACTCTCGGAAAACCTTTTGCTCTCGCGCCACGCGACCGACGGCAAGGCGTTTGTCGGCACTGGCGGGATGGTCAAAAGCGGCGCCGTCTACGCTGCCGCGCAACGCATCATCCTGGCCATGGATGTGCGCAAGAGCGCGCCGGATCCGGAAGCGGCCGCACTTTCGGGCGGCAATCTGCAAAAATTCATCGTTGGCCGCGAACTCGACCGCCGCCCAAGCGTCATGGTGGTCAACCAACCGACCTGGGGCGTCGACGCCGGTGCCGCCGCCCATATCCGACAGGCCTTGATCGAGCTGTCGCGCAGCGGCTCGGCGGTTCTGGTGATCAGCCAGGATCTCGACGAGTTGTTCGAGATATCGGACGCGATCGCGGTCATGCACAATGGCGAATTGTCCAAGCCGATGCCGATCGCCGAGGCGACCTTCGAGAAGGTCGGTTTGCTGATGGGTGGCGCCGAGCCCGGCCACGCCGAACACACGCTGGAGACGGCATGATGCGCCTTGAACTCGTCAAACGCCCGCAGCGCTCGGCGCTGTTTTCAATGCTGTCACCCTTCATCGCCTTCGCGCTCACCATTATCGCCGGCGCCATCATGTTCGCTCTGCTCGGCGTCAATCCGCTGACCGCTTTCCGGATCTACTTCATCGAGCCGATCAGCCAGGTCTGGCAATTGCATGAACTGGCGATCAAGGCGGCGCCGCTGATCCTGATCGCGGTCGGCCTGTCGGTCTGCTACAAAGCCAACATCTGGAACATCGGCGCCGAAGGGCAGTTCATTTTCGGCGCCATCTTCGGCTCCGCCATTCCAGTCCTGTTTCCTCAGTTCGAAGGCCCGTTGGTGCTGCCGCTGATGCTTCTGCTCGGCATGGTCGGCGGTGCCGCCTACGCGGCGATCCCGGCCTTGCTCAAGACCCGGTTCAACACCAACGAGATCCTGACCAGCCTGATGTTGGTCTATGTCGCCCAACTCTTCCTCGACTGGCTGGTGCGCGGCCCATGGCGCGATCCGCAGGGCCATGGTTTCCCACAGACGATCCAGTTCGGCGATTCGGCCGTCCTGCCGGAACTGATGCCGGACGCCGGGCGCGCCAACTGGGGTTTTGTGTTCGCGCTGGTTGCCGCGGTGCTGATCTGGATCCTGATGAGCCGCATGCTCAAGGGCTTCGAGGTCCGTGTGCTGGGCTCCAGCCCGAGGGCAGGGCGCTTCGCCGGCTTCGGTCTCAGCCGAATGGTGTTCTTCGCCTTCCTGCTGTCCGGCGCGCTGGCCGGCCTTGCCGGCATTTCGGAGGTCTCCGGCGCCATCGGGCAATTGCAGCCGGTGATTTCTCCCGGCTACGGCTTCACGGCCATCATCGTGGCGTTCCTCGGCCGCCTCAACCCGCTCGGCATCGTCGCCGCAGGCCTGGTTCTGGCGCTGACCTATCTCGGCGGCGAAGCGGTGCAAAGCGCTCTCGGCATTTCCGACAAGGTGGCGAGAGTGTTCCAGGGCATGCTGCTGTTCTTCGTGCTCGGCTGCGACACGCTCATCCACTATCGCATCCGCCTGATCGGCCTTGCGTTGACCAAGCCCCAGGGCTCGGCACAGCTCGAAGCCGCGCCGAAGTTGAAGGAAGCCCGCTGATGGACATCACCGTCAACATCCTCCTGACCATCGCCACGGCGGCAACGCCGCTTTTGATCGCGGCGATCGGCGAACTGGTGGTCGAACGCTCCGGCGTGCTCAATCTCGGCGTCGAAGGCATGATGATCATGGGCGCGGTCGGCGGCTTCGGGGCCGGCTACCTGACCGGATCGCCCTGGATCGGTCTTCTGGCGGCAATCGCCATGGGCGCGTTGTTCTCGCTGCTGTTCGCCGTGATGACGCTATCGCTGGCCACCAATCAGGTGGCAACCGGCCTGTCGCTGACGCTGCTTGGCCTCGGCCTCTCCGGCATGATCGGAACGAGCTTTGTCGGCCAGCCCGGCGTCAGGCTGCCCAATCTTGACATTCCCGGCCTCAGCTCGATCCCAGTCGTGGGCAGGCTGCTGTTCGGCCAGGATCCGATCTTCTACATCTCGATCGTGCTGACCGCCGCCGTCATGTGGTTCCTATTCAAGACGCGTACAGGCCTGACGCTCCGCTCTATCGGCGACAGCCATGCTTCGGCGCACGCGCTCGGCATCAAGGTTATCCGCTACCGCTATCTCTCGGTCATCTTCGGCGGCGCCTGCGCCGGTCTGGCCGGCGGCCATCTGTCGCTGGTCTACACGCCGCAATGGGTGGAGAACATGACCGCCGGCCGCGGCTGGATCGCTCTGGCGCTCGTGGTGTTCGCCTCGTGGCGGCCGTGGCGGGTGCTGGCCGGCGCCTACATCTTCGGCGCGGTGTGGATCGGCCAGCTTCATGCACAGGCTTTTGGCATTCCCGTGCCCTCGCAGATGCTTTCTTCTCTGCCCTATCTGGCAACCGTCGTGGTTCTCGTTCTAATCTCGCGCAACAAGCGTCTGACGATGATGAACACGCCGGCATCCCTGGGGCAGCCATTCGTTCCGGATCGTTGACAATAATAACAAACGGGAAGCTCCAAGGCTTAACACAGAGAGGTAACACAATGAAAAAACTGCTTATTGCCCTGATGACGACGACAGCGGCATTGTCGCTGGCCGCGTCCGCAGAGGCTGCCGACAAGTTGAAGGCCTGCTGGGTTTATACCGGCCCGATCGGCGATTTCGGCTACTCGTACCAGCACGACCAAGGCCGCCTTGAGGTCCAGAAGGCGCTCGGCGACAAGGTCGAGACCGCCTATCTGGAGAACGTCTCCGAAGGCCCCGATGCCGACCGCGCCTTCGAGCGCCTGGCACGCGAAGGCTGCAAGATCATCTTCGGCACGTCATTTGGCTTCATGGACGCCGAAGTGAAGGTCGCCAAGAAATTTCCCAAGGTGATGTTCGAGCACGCCACCGGCTACAAGACCGGCGACAATCTCGGCATCTATAATGCCCGCTTCTACGAAGGCCGTTACGTACTCGGCCAGATCGCGGCCAAGGAATCGAAGTCCGGCGTCGCCGGCTACATCGTTTCCTTCCCGATCCCGGAAGTGGTGATGGGCATCAACTCCTTCATGCTCGGCGCGCAGTCGATCAACCCGAACTTCAAGGCCAAGATCGTCTGGGTGAACTCGTGGTTCGACCCGGGCAAGGAAGCAGACGCCGCCAAGGCGCTGTTCGACCAGGGTGCCGACATCATCGTCCAGCATACCGATTCGACCGCGGCCCTGCAGGTAGCCGAGGAGCGCAAGCTGCACGGCTTCGGCCAGTCGTCCGACATGATCAAGTTCGCGCCGAATGCGCAGCTGACCTCGCTGACCGACGAATGGGGCCCCTATTACATCAGCCGCGTGCAGGCAGCCATAGACGGCACCTGGAAGCCGGACAATGTCTGGCTCGGCATCAAGGACGGCGCGGTGAAGCTCGCGCCCTACACCAACATGCCCGACGATGTGAAGGCGATGGCCGAGGCGACCGAGAAGAAGATCGCCGGTGGTTGGAACCCCTTCACCGGACCGATCGCCAAGCAGGATGGTTCGGCGTGGCTGAAGGACGGCGAGGTCGCCGACGACGGCACGCTGCTCGGCATGAATTTCTACGTGAAGGGCGTCGACGACAAGCTGCCGCAGTAAGCGGCGCACCACATCTCGAATAGGAAAGGGCGCCGCGAGGCGCCCTTTTTATGTGCCCGGAGAAACGGACGGAAGGCTCAGACAGCCGAACCGTAAAGGTCATAAGCGTCGGCACGCTCGATCTTCACCGTGACGATGTCACCGGCACGCATCGGGCGGCGTGACTGGATGTGGACCGAGCCATCGATCTCGGGCGCGTCGTATTTGGTGCGGCCTTTTGCCGAGGTGCCGTGCGCCTCGTCGATCAGCACCGGCAGGCGCTTGCCGACCTTCTTGGCCAACTGCGTTGCCGAAATCTTCTGCTGGCGCTGCATGAAGCGGTGCCAGCGTGCTTCCTTGACCTCCTGCGGAACCTGTTCGAGGCCAAGGTCGTTGGAACGGGCGCCCTTGACGGGCTCGTATTTGAAGCAGCCGGCACGGTCGATCTTGGCCTCGTCCAGCCAGTCGAGCAGCATCTCGAAATCCTCGTCCGTCTCGCCGGGAAAGCCGACGATGAAGGTCGAGCGGATAGCCAGATCGGGGCACACGTCGCGCCAACCGCGGATGCGTTCGAGCGTCTTTTCGCCATGCGCCGGACGCCGCATGTTCTTCAGCACCTGCGGCGAGGCATGCTGGAACGGAATGTCGAGATAGGGAAGGATCTTGCCGTCGGCCATCAGCGGGATGACGTCGGCGACATGCGGGTAGGGGTAGACATAGTGCATGCGCACCCAGATCCCGAGCTTGCCCAGTTCTTCCGACAGATCGAGGAATTTCGCGCGCACTTCGCGATCGCCGAACATCGACGTCTGGTACTTGATGTCGATGCCGTAGGCACTGGTGTCCTGCGAGATGACGAGGAGTTCCTTGACGCCGGCCTTGGCCAGTTTTTCGGCTTCGCGCAGCACATCGGCGGCCGGGCGCGAAACGAGATCGCCACGAAGGGCGGGAATGATGCAGAAGGTGCAGCGGTTGTTGCAGCCTTCCGAGATCTTCAGATAGGCATAGTGGCGCGGCGTTAGCTTGACCCCTTGCGGCGGCAGGAGGTCGATATAGGGATCGTGCGAAGGCGGGGCTGCCTCATGCACGGCGGCCATCACGCTCTCGTAAGCCTGCGGTCCAGTGATCGCCAGCACGTTGGGGTGCTTCTCGCGGATCACGTCCGGCTCGGCACCAAGGCAGCCGGTGACGATCACCCTGCCGTTTTCTGAAAGCGCGGAACCGATGGCATTGAGCGACTCGTCACGGGCGGAATCGAGGAAACCACAAGTGTTGACCACAACGAGATCGGCGCCATCATGCTTGCGGGCGATCTCATAGCCTTCGGCGCGCAGGCGCGTGATGATACGCTCGGAATCCACGAGCGCCTTCGGGCATCCAAGGCTGACAAAACTGACGCGAGGGGCGGACATAGGCTAGTTTCCAATGGGGGTACGGGCCGAACGCTGATCCGGCCTCAAGTCGCTGTAAATGTCGGTCTGTGGCGCGCGGCTGGAGCCGATACGGGCGGCGCAATAGCATGGCTTCCGCAATCAAGCAAACCGGCGACAGGCCGGCCCGCGCCATAAGGATGGCTCAGTGGCCTCCGGATCCGAACCAGGGTGCCAGGAAAGCGAAGTGTTCGGGGAATTGCTGCACGGCTCCGTCAAGCAGCATTTTGACCGCAACATAGAGGATGATCACCAGGCCGAGATAGGCAATCCAGCGGTATTTGTGCAGCAGGCGCGCGACGAACGACGCGGCAAAGCCCATCAGGGCGATCGACAGGGCCAGCCCGACAATCAGCACCGTCGGATGGTTCATGGCCGCGCCGGCTACGGCCAGAACATTGTCGAGCGACATCGAAACGTCGGCAATGACAATCTGCCAGGCTGCCTGCGAGAAGGTCTTGCTTGGCCCCTTGCCGCCGATGACCCCATCCTTGTCGAAGTCGCCGTTCGACAGCGCTTCCGTGGCGTCACGCTCCTGCTCGTGGCTAACGCGCAATTCGCGCCACATCTTCCAGCAGACCCACAGCAAGAGCAGGCCGCCGCCGATAAGCAACATGGGCCCAATGGTGAGCAGCCATTGCGTGATCAAGGCGAAGAAAATGCGAAGGACGGTGGCGGCGGCGATGCCGACGAGAATGGCCCGTTTGCGTTGGCTTGCCGGCAGTCCGGCCGCGGCGAGGCCGATGACGATGGCATTGTCGCCCGCAAGCGCAAGATCGATGGCGATGACCTGAAGAAGGGCCGATAGGCCCGCGGCGGTAAATATTTCCATCGACCTGGAAGCCCTTCGCCGAGTGTTCGTCGTCGGCTATTCCGACGGGCCTAAAGGCATGGTCCGCTGCCGTCAAGACGCAGCATTGGACAACGCTGGAAAACCACCTTCGTGGCAGTGGCATTACAGGAGATTTTCAGCCGTCGCCGGCTCGTGAACCGAAGCCCACACAAGCTCGCGAAAAAACTAGTCGTAGAGATTGTATTTTGCCCAGTCGGCTTCCGGAATCTCATCGCCGATCCGGTAGCGAAGCTGGAGAACTTCCATATGGTCCGGCCCCGTCTGGCATTTGAATTTCAGCCGGTACCATTGCCCCTTGCTGCGGAACGCCGCACCGGGGCTCCTGATTGCATCGGCGCTCATCTCAGGCGTGGCGAAGGCGTAGGCGACGACACGGTCGGCCTTGAACTTGCGATCGTCATGGGTGATCCGGTCCAGGATTTCGGCATCGCACCGCTGCTCGAGGCGTGTTTGCGGATCAAGTTTCATCAGCCCGGCACGCAAGGCGTTGTCCATTGCGCGGGCCGGGAAAGCTAGCGTCAGGGACGCCATGGCCATCATGCAGAGTGTCTTCATGGGCGGGACAAGCAGCATATTTTGTCTGAAAAATCAACCAAGAGGGGCGCTTCATGCCGGGCAAGCGGCCGCATTCAGCGGGGCGACGCAATCAAAATCTCGTGTCGGACATCCTCGTGCGAGGCCTGCGGCCAACGCACCAGCGAGGCGCGGCCGGCATCCGTGAGATCATAAAGGCCGCGGTCCACGCGCGCGAACCAGCCATAGACGTTGTGCTGCAGGATCTTCGGGGCGATCGGCGTCAGCGCCTTCAAATCGCGCGGCCGTTTGGGTCCGTGGACAAGCGCGGCGGCACAGGTGAGGGCGCTCTGGCGGTAGGCGGTCATGATCGGATTGCGCGATCCTCCGCCCGCGACAGGATCGCCGCGTCGGCGCTGGTGTTCGTCGACAAGGCGAGAGCGCCGCCGCGCATTCTTGCGTGGCTCAGGCGCGGCCGGGCTGACAAGCACTTCGACCTTGTCATTCGCGGTCACACCGAGCAAGCCGAAGCCGAGCCGGCGGCAGAGGTTGCGGAAACGGGCGTCGCTTTCGCGCCCCTTGCCTCGTGCCGACATACGCGCCGCCAGCCACACTTCATCGCAAGCGGCCGCGCGGTCGATGCCTTGCAGCACCAGTTCGAGGTTGAACTGCAATTTCAGTTCGCAGATGACGACAACCGGCGGCTCGCCCTCGCGCAGCGCGACGATGTCGCAGCCGCCGATTTCACCCTTCACGACAAAGTCGAGACTTTCGAGGAACCGCTTCACCGGCGCGTAGAGTGAGGTCTCGTTCATGCCTTGAGGCTTAGCCGATTCGACGAGAAAAAGCCTTCCGGCTTTAGGGGGCGGCGCACCCGATGTTCAAGAATGAATGTTTCCGAGGAAGGTCAGCAGCGCGCTGTTGAACTGCCCAGGCCGTTGCAGCGGCGCGAAATGGCTGACGTCAGGCAGGATGATCAATTCCGATCCTGGGACGTTTTGAGACAGATAGTTCGCGTGCTCCCGCTTGATGAATTCGTCATGTTCACTTTGAACGATCGCCACGGGCACGCGCATCCGCGCTAGGTCGGCGGCGGAATAATTGGGTTCGGTCTTCATCATCAGGCCGACGGCTTTGACAAATACATCGAACTGGCCTGGCGTTGCCGATAGTTCGGCATAGTCCTTGGCGTGCCGGCTGAAACACCGATCGATGACCGGACTGGGCTCGAATTCCCTGGTGCCGCTCGGATCCATGTTGCAGCCGAAGAAGAACACACCCGTGATCCGATCGGCGGCGTTCATGCCGAGGATGAGCGCGACGCACGCGCCATCGCTCCAACCCACCACAGTCGCCTTTTCCAATTGCAGTGTATCCATCACGGCCAGGACGTCGGACGCCATCAGCTCGTATTTGTACGGTCGCCCGTCGCGGGTGCTGCGCCCGTGGCCACGGCTGTCGATCACCACGACCCGATAACCACCCTTGACCAGCTCGGGAACCTGAAATCCCCAATTGCCGCTGTGACCGAGGCCGCCATGCAACAAGACTACGGGAAAGCCGGCCCCAAACGTGGCGTACCAGATTTTCGCGCCCTGGTTTTCGACCCGGCCTTCGTCCCTTGCGGCCGTCAGGGGCGCGGCGCCATGCGCTTCGAATCTGCTGAGGTCGTCGTCTTGATAGTCCATGCCGAAAACGCCTCGAGGCCAACGCGAAGCACCTATAATTATTGCTGGTGCCCGCCAAAACCAACCCACGACGCAATCTCCGCTACCAGGCAACAGTGCCATTTCGAGCGGCACATGGCGGACGCCATTGATATTAGCCGTCAGGCTTCCGTGCGCGCCACCGACCGTTTCGATCGCTTACTGCTAGGCACGAGCGGGTAACCGACCTGACCAAAGTAGCTGGACGGGATCGGATCATCGACACCGTATTTTTCCGGCACCTTGTTGCCGGTGGCATTGTAGGTGCCGAACACCATGTCGAGGAGGGGGAGTTGGCCGGCGAAGTTCTTGTCATAAGCCTCGCGCTGGTTGGCATGGTGCCAGCGATGAAATTGCGGGCTGGCGATCAGCCATTTCAAGGGACCAAACGGAACCCGCAGGTTTGAATGCACAAGCAGCGTGTGCCAAAAATATATGACCGAGAAGGCGGCGATCGAGGCTTCGGAGAATCCGAGGAAAAAGATCGGCGTCAACGATATTGCCTTTGTGGCAATCGCGTCGACCGGATGGGAGTGGAAAGCGCCGAGCCAGTCCAGCTCCTCAATGCCGTGGTGTACCGCGTGGAACCTCCAAAGCGCAGGGATTTTGTGGAAGGCCCGGTGCGCCCAATAGACGCCGATGTCGGTGATCAAGATGATTTCCGCGACCTGCAACCAGACGGGCTGACCGCCGACGGCGCGCATCATTGATTGCGGGACCACGATTGCGGCGACGTCAAGCGTGTAGGCCGCTATCAGGACGATGGCTACTTTTATGATAAAGCCGTTGAACAGCACGTAGATCAGATCGACACCCAAGCCCTTGCGGAAGGTCTTCTGGGGCCGTTCATGGAACAGATGTTCGAACGGAATGAATATCAACGCGGAGATCAACAGCGCCTTGATGCCAAAAATATCCATTCGCCCGCCTCTATTGCCCAGCCTTTGGCAGCACCCGCTCGCACTTCAGCTTCCGGACAGAACCATATTTCTCCTTTCCAAAGGCTTGATGGCGACTTTCGTCTTTGCAGCCGGGCAGGTGAGGGAGGCGCTCGCCGGCGTGTCACACCGGCGTCGCAACCGGGCGATACCTTTGTAGCGCGCGGTAGCGAACGCAGCGCGTCGCGCGTCCTCCCAGGACTAACCCCTCCGGTTCCCTGCCGGCGGGGTTTTCTATTTCAGGAACCACGCGCCCATCGGCGCGGATACGCCGCCAGACAAACCGACATGATCGTTGTCGCGCAACCAACGATGGGCGAAGGTGAAGCCGTCCGGCGCGATTGGCCATTCTATCCGCAGTCCGACGCCGGCGGTTGTCGATGCCGTCTGCCCGCCAGGTCAAGATTCTCTCTATAGAAATCGAGACGATCGCGATCTTTCCCCAACCATTGAACCGTTTCCTGCAAGCCCGTGCGCAATGTCGTTTGCGCGGTCCAGCCCAGCTCTGTCGCGGCGTGTCGGGTGTCGGGTTGATTGCAATGCGCCTGCACGAGGCCGCCGAGTAGCTCAATAAGTTGGCGGAGGGAGTGGGATTCGAACCCACGGTGAACTTGCGCCCACGCCGGTTTTCAAGACCGGTGCCTTAAACCGCTCGGCCATCCCTCCAAGCAATTGCAATCATTGCGTTTTTGACAATTTGCGCGGGGCCATGGAATGCCCGTTGCTACGCAGTTTGCAACTGTTTGCCTTTTCGCTCGCTGCTTATAGCGGCCTGAAGCGCAACGTCAACTTGCTCCGCTGCATCAGCCTGCATGCCGGGCATAACGTCGGAGTGAAGGTCTAGAGTTATCCCGATGTTCGGATGGCCCAGGCGTTCGCCTGCTGTCTTGGGGTGACCGCCGGCTGAAAGCACCTTTGTCGCGAGGGTGTGCGAAGACCGTGGAGGCGTGGCAGCGGCGGACCGAGGGTCTAAATATTCGCTTGCGCTAATATAAAAGTGACGTAACGTCACTCCCCAGCATCTTGGGGATGCGCAACCGTGGGGAAGTACGATGAGAGTGGTCATATTTTGCGCGGCACTCGTGATCGCCGCGACTGGTGTCGCCATTGCGAAGGAGAAGAAGGTGACGGTCAGCGATGCCGCGACCCTGTGCTCTACGAAACATTCGAGCAAGAAGCCGAGGCCAGAGCTGGACTGCAACTTGACCGGAACGACTAAATTGCCGGATGGAACAACGCCGGAAAAGCCGCGCCTGGGATACGACGCCAATCCGTGGATCATGCCTGGCCTTTAAAGCCGGGCTTAGGTGGACAGCGGAGCAGCGCCTAGCGACCCTTACCTTTTGAGGGTCGTCCAGGATATCACAGGGAAGAATTGGCTCATCCAATGGAGCACTACAGGATGAGTGCGGCCGGCTGGATGAAACTGTTCAAGCCGTACGCAGCAAGCGCCGTCACAATCTTGCCCGGTTCCGGCCACAATCGGTTAATATCGTGATAAACAATTCCTGCGCACAAAGGATCGGGGTTCAGGGCGTCGTTGATATCGTCGAGTGAGTGCTTTGGCTCCTCTGTTGTTCAAACAACGGCATCTTGATTGAGACTGTAGGGGATTTCAGGAAAATGCAGGCTACGACGCGTCCGCGTCTTCGTCGCGCTTCCACGCTTACGCTGCTTGCTGCGTCGGCTGCCTTGCTGGCAGCCTGCGCGTCGCAGCCCGAGCCGAAAGCAATGGTAAATCCCAAGCCTCGTTCCAAGGAATATTTCGCCGAGACCGAATATGGCGTGAAGGCGAGCCCGCGCGCCAACTTCATGCGGCGCGGAGGCGGTCGCGACCAGCTCGGCAAGCCTTATCAGGTTCGTGGCAAGTGGTACTATCCCAAGGAAGATCGGCATTACGCCAAGGTCGGCCTGGCTTCCTGGTACGGCGACGCCTTCCATGGCCGGCTGACCGCCAATGGCGAAGTCTACGACATGACGCATCTTACGGCCGCGCACCCGACCATGCCGCTGCCAAGCTATGCCCGCGTCACCAATCTCAAGACCGGCAGCTCCGTCGTCGTGCGCGTCAACGACCGTGGGCCGTATCACGAGGGCCGCATCATCGATGTCTCGGAGCGCGCGGCGCAGATGCTCGACTACGCCAATGTCGGCACCGCCGAGGTGAAGGTGGAATATGTCGGCCGCGCGCCGCTCGATGGCAATGACGACCAGTATCTGATGGCATCCTACCATCCAGGCAACCGGATTCCGGATCCGTCGGATGGCCTGCCAACCGGCGTCATGGTGGCCATGAACGGACCGTCGCCAAGCTTGCCCGTGGGTGCCGCAGCCATACCGTTTCCGGGGCAGTTGACGAATTCCGGGAAGGCGTCCGCCACGCAGACGGCTCTGTCGGCGCAGGAACCGGCTTTGGGCGACTTGGCGCTGCCCGATTTCGGACCGATCGTTCCCGAGCGGCCGGAGATCGGCCTGCCGCCGCAGTCTCCCTTCGCGATCGCCTCGCTGTCCTACGCGGATGAACGCGTGCGGCGCGGGGATGTCTTTGCCGCACTGGACGACAACGGCATGTCGCCCGCCGACATCCTGCGGTCGTGGAAAAAGTCCAATCCGCAGGCAGCGCCGTCCAGCGCCGACTATGTCGCCGCCGGCACGTTCGACGACGCCGCGGAAGCCAAGCGCGTGGCAGCAGCACTTCAACCCTTCGGCAGAACGGAGATTCAGCGTTCCGATCTCGACGGCAATGATTGGTATGCGGTCAATCTCTATCCGAATGGCCATGGCGGCCTGGACGAGTTGCTGCAGGCCGCATGGTCGCATGGCGCGCCCGATGCGCTGGCCGTGCGCAACTGATTCACGAGCCGGTTTTCCGCTGAACAGTTGATCCACCCCGGAAAAAGCCCGATAGTTTCGCGGGCTTGCCGGAGGGACCGGCCAACGGGTCGAATTTCATGCAGTTTCGCTTGCTTCAGCCTTTTGCCGGGTTTTTTCTTCTCGGTCTCCTGATTTCCCTTGCCCCGGCCCACGCGCAGCTCTTCGAGACCAAGGCCACACAAGCCTTCATGATCGATGCCGATACCGGCACGGTGCTGTTCTCGAAAGATGCCGACAAGCCGATTCCGCCGGCCTCGATGGCCAAGCTGATGACAATGGAAGTGGTTTTCAATGCCATCAAATCCGGGCGGCTCAAGCTCGACGACACGTTCGTGGTGAGCGAAAACGCCTGGCGCAAGGGTGGCGCGCCGTCGGGAACATCGACGATGTTTGCCAAGCTCAAATCGGCGATCCGGCTCGAGGACCTGATCCAGGGCGTGACCGTGCAGGCCGCCAATGACGGCTGCATCGTCATCGCCGAAGGCATGGCCGGGTCAGAGGAGAATTTTGCCGCGCAGATGACCGAGCGTGCCCGCCAGATCGGCCTCAAGACATCGACCTTCGTCAACTCGACCGGCCTGCCGGCCGATGGCCAGCAGACGACCGTGCGCGAACTGGCGCAGTTGGCCTTGCATTTGTGGCGCGATTACCCGGAATTTTATCGCTACTATGGCCTGAAGGATTTCACCTGGAACAAGATCTCGCAGAGGAACCGCAACCCGCTGCTGGCCATGGACATCGGTGCCGATGGCCTGGCAGTCGGTGCGAGCGAGGCGTCCGGCTTCGGCATCGTCGCTTCGGCCACCCACAACGGCACGCGGGTGGTCGCGGCGATGAGCGGGTTCGCCAATGACAAGGAACGCGCCGAGGAGGCGCGAAAGCTGCTCGACTGGGGCGCGCGGTCCTTCGAGAAGACCGAGATCTTCGCCAAGGACGAGGTGGTTGGCGAGGCTCAGGTTTTTGGCGGTGCGAAATCCGGTGTGACGTTGAAGGCAAAAGGGCCGATCGCCATCTTCCTGCCGATCACCAACCGCGACAAGCTGACGGCAAGGATCGTCTATAACGGCCCGGTCGCCGCACCGGTGGAGGAGGGCCAACCAGTGGGTGCGCTGCGTGTCTGGATCGGCGACACGCTGAGCCAGGAGACACCGCTTTTCGCCGCCGAGTCGATCGGTGTCGGCACGCTGCCACAGCGCGCGCTCGATGCCGTCAAGGAACTGGCAATCGGCTGGCTGCGCTAATGCATGTCGCTCAAAAGTGGCCACGGTTTTGAGACAACGACATGCGTAGAAGCAAAAATCTGACGGCATGGACGTTTCCCTGAACGCGGACTATCTAGAGCGCAACAATCCACTCCAACATGGACAAAGGCCGTTTCGATTGGCGCGCGGATCTTTCATCACCTTCGAAGGCGGCGAGGGCGCAGGCAAGTCAACGCAGATCGAGCGGCTGGCAAGGAAGATGCGCGCCAAGAAGTATGACGTCCTTGTCACCCGCGAACCGGGCGGCTCGCCAGGCGCGGAAGCGGTCAGGCATGTGCTGCTTTCGGGTGCCGCGGAGCCATTCGGGCCGAAGATGGAAGCACTGCTCTTCGCCGCCGCCCGCTCCGACCATGTCGAGCAGGTCATCCGGCCCGCGGTCGAGCATGGCTCCATCGTTCTTTGCGACCGCTTCCTGGATTCTTCGCGCGTCTACCAGGGCGTCACCGGCGGGATCGACCCGGCATTCATGGCTGCGCTGGAACAGGTCGCCATCAACGGCATGATGCCCGACATCACGCTGGTGTTCGATATCGATCCGGCCGAGGGCCTCCGGCGCGCGACCCTGCGGCGCGGCAGCGACGCCGGCGCCGACCGCTTCGAAAAGGAGACGCTGGCCATCCATCAGGCCCGGCGCGAGGCCTTTCTGGCGATCGCCGCGGCCGAGCCGGAACGCTGCATCGTCGTCGACGCGTCCGCCGATCCCGATACGGTGGAGCATGTCGTCACCGCCGCCGTGTTCGCGGCACTGGAGGCGAGGGCGCCCGCGCGCAACAGGCAGGCCGCACCAGTATGACCTTCGAACGCATCGCGCCGGAACAGCATGATACGCTGGACGGCGTGCCCGAGCCGGCCGAGACGCCTCGTCTGGTCGGGCACGGGCAGGCAGCCGAGATGCTTGCCGCCGCCTACCGATCCGGAAAGCTGCCACATGCTCTGATCTTCGCGGGGCCGGTCGGCATCGGCAAGGCGACACTGGCCTTTCATCTCGCACATCACCTGCTGAAGCACCCGGACTTCGCGCAGGCGCCGGAGAGCCTTGCCGTTCCCGATCCGGCCTCGTCGCTGTTTCGCCAGATCGCGACCGGGGCGCATCCCGGCGTGTTGCACCTGACCCGGCCGATGAACGACAAGACCAAGAGCTTCAAGACGGTCGTCACCGTCGACGAGATCCGCCGGGTCAGCCGCTTCCTGTCGATGACCTCGCATGACGGCAGCTATCGGGTGGTCATCGTCGATCCAGCCGACGACATGAATGCCAATGCCGCCAATGCCTTGCTCAAAAATCTTGAGGAGCCGCCTGCACGAACGCTGTTCGTTCTCATCGTCCATGCGCCAGGCAGCCTGCTGCCGACGATCCGCTCGCGCTGTCAAATGGTGCGCCTGACACCGCTCGGCGCCGACGAGCTGCTGGCGGTGCTGGAAACCGCCGAGCCGCCGCCACCGAACGATCCGGCCGCACGGGCGGCATTGGTCGAACGGGCAGGGGGCAGTGTGCGCAACGCGATCCTGCTGACGCAATATGGCGGGCTCGAAATCGCCCAGACACTCGATGCACTGGTGGCGGCGGGAAAGACCGATATCGGCGGAGCCTATCGGCTCGCCGAAGCCGTCGCCGGCCGAGACCAGGCGATCCAGTTCGATATCTTCAACCGCCGCGCGCTCGACCTGTTGTCGGATGCCGCAAGCCAGGCAGCGCTGTCAGGCGACCTCGCATGGGCGAAAACGCTGTCGGACACTTGGCATGAGGCGCTGGACGCGATATCTGAGACCGACACCTACAATCTCGACAAGAAGCAGCACGCCTTGACCATGATCGACCGCCTGAATTCTGCGATGCGAATGTGACGGCCTTTTTGGTGCATGCCGTTGCCCCAAAACCGGGGCCACTTTTGGGCGGCATGCATCGGCACCGGGATGGCAATCGCCATTCCGATGCGATATCCACCGCCACGGCTTCCATTCAGACATTCATGACGGTTCATTCATGTCACGCGACACATTCTACATCACGACCGCGATTTCCTATCCGAACGGCAAGCCGCATATCGGCCATGCCTACGAACTGATCGCCACCGACGCGCTCGCACGCTTCCAGCGGCTCGACGGCAAGCAGGTCTTCTTCCTCACCGGGACCGACGAGCACGGCATCAAGATGCTGCAGACGGCGAAGCGCGAAGGCATTTCGGCGCGCGAACTGGCCGATCGCAACTCGGCCGATTTCAAGCGCATGGCGATCGCGCTCAACGCGTCCAACGACGATTTCATCCGCACCACGGAAGAACGGCATTACGCCTCCTCGCAGGCGATCTGGAAGGCGATGGACGCCAATGGCGATATCTACAAGGGCGGCTATGCCGGCTGGTACTCGGTGCGCGACGAAGCCTACTACGGCGAAGAGGAGACGGAGGTCCGCCCCGACAATGTCCGCTATGGGCCGCAGGGAACGCCGGTCGAATGGGTCGAGGAAGAAAGTTACTTCTTCCGTCTTTCGGCCTACCAGGACAAGCTCATTGCCCTTTATGAAAGCCAGCCCGAGTTCATCGGTCCGGCGGAGCGACGCAACGAGGTGATGAGCTTCGTCAAGTCGGGACTGAGGGACCTGTCGATCTCGCGCACCACCTTCGACTGGGGCGTGCCGGTTCCGGGCGACGAGAAGCACGTCATGTATGTCTGGGTCGATGCCCTGACAAACTACATCACCGGCGTCGGCTATCCCGATGAAAAGGCTGACAATTGGCGCTTTTGGCCGGCCGACGCGCACATCATCGGCAAGGACATTGTGCGCTTCCATGCGGTTTACTGGCCGGCCTTCCTGATGTCGGCCGGCATCCCGGTGCCGAAGCGCGTCTTCGGCCACGGCTTCCTGTTCAACCGCGGCGAGAAGATGTCGAAATCGGTCGGCAACGTCATCGACCCGTTCACCATGATCGAGCATTACGGCCTCGACCAAGTGCGCTATTTCTTCCTGCGCGAAGTGCCGTTTGGCCAGGACGGCAGCTACAGCCATGAAGCGATCGTCAACCGCACCAACGCCGACCTCGCCAACGGCCTGGGCAATCTGGCGCAGCGCTCGCTGTCGATGATTGCCAAGAACTGTGGCGGCGTGGTGCCGAAGCGCGGTGACCTGACCGATGCCGACAGCGTGATCCTGGATCAGGCGGCGGCCGCTCTAGCCACCGCCCGCAAGGCAATGGCTGAGCAAGGCATCCATCTGGCGCTGGCGGCGATCTTCGCGGTGGTGGCGGAAGCTGATCGCTATTTCGCCGGGCAGGAGCCATGGGCGCTGAAGAAGGCCAACCCGGAGCGTATGGAAACGGTACTGTGGACGACAGCCGAAGTGGTACGGCGCGTGGCGGTGATGTGCCAGCCCTTCATTCCGGGATCGGCCACGAAGCTGCTCGACCTGCTGGCCGTGCCGGCCGACAAGCGCGACTTCGTGCATGTCCACGCTGACCACGCGCTTGTATCGGGTACTGCCTTGCCGGTGCCGGAAGGGGTATTTCCGCGTTACATCGAACAGCCGGGCGCGAACGCCTGATGCTCGTCGACAGCCACTGCCACCTGGACTTTCCAGATTTCGCCGAGGAGCGGGCGGCCATTGTCGCTCGCGCCAAAGCGGCTGGTATCGGCCGCATGGTGACGATATCAACCCGCGTAAAGCGACTTCACCAAATCATTGAAATCGCTGAAACTTTTGATGAAGTTTACTGCTCCGTCGGCACCCATCCGCACAATGCCGCCGAAGAGCTCGAGGTCACCGCTGCGGACCTTGTTCGTCTGTCCGATCATCCTAAGGTGGTGGCGATCGGCGAGGCTGGGCTGGATTACTTCTACGACAAGGCGCCGCGCGATGCGCAGGCGCAAGGCTTTCGCAATCACATCGCGGCGGCTCGCGTGACCGGGCTGCCGCTGGTCATCCATTCGCGCGATGCCGATGACGACATGGCTGCCATTCTCGAAGACGAAACAGGGAAGGGCGCCTTCCCCTTCATCCTGCACTGTTTCTCCTCCGGACGCCGGCTGGCCGAGGTGGGCGTCTCGCTCGGCGGCTACGTGTCGTTCTCGGGCATCCTGACCTTCAAGAACTCAGCCGAATTGCGCACCATCGCCGCCGACGTGCCGCATGACCGGCTGCTCGTTGAAACAGACGCGCCATACCTGGCGCCGATCCCATTCCGCGGCAAGCGTAATGAGCCGGCCTATGTCGCGCACACCGCCAAGGTGCTGGCGGAGACGATTGGTGTCAGCGAAGCTGAAATCGCCGATCTGACGACGAACAATTTCTTCCGACTGTTCGGGAAGATGCCGCGACCTGCCGAGTTGAGCGCCTGACCGATGACTGACCGGCTGCGTCTAACCGTTCTCGGCTGCGGCTCGTCGCCAGGTGCGCCGCGCATCACCGGCGACTGGGGCAATTGCGACCCGGACAACCCGAAGAACCGGCGCATGCGTACGGCCGTCCTGGTTGAACGGATCGCGGCGAATGGCAACCGCACGACCGTCGTCATCGACACTGGCCCCGATTTCCGCCAGCAGATGCTGATGGCCTCTGTCAGGCGCATTGACGCGGTCGTCTACACACATCCACACGCCGATCACATCCACGGCATCGATGACCTGCGCGGCTTCGTCCTCGATCAGCGCCAGCGGATCGATATTCACGCCGACGAGCCGACAATGCTGCGGCTGCGCCAGGCGTTCGGCTACTGCTTCGAGACACCACCCGGCAGTTCCTATCCGCCGATCGTCAGTGCCCATATCATCGACCACGCGAAGCCGGTGGTGATCGAAGGAGAGGGGGGTGCCCTCACCCTTGAACCATTGCCGCAGGTGCATGGCGACATCATCTCGCTCGGGTTTCGCATTGGAGCGCTGGCCTATTGCCCTGACATCAGCGACTTTCCCGACACCACCGCCGAGCGGCTGTGCGGCCTGGAGATTTTGGTCATCGACGCGCTGCAGTACAAAACCCATCCCAGCCATTTGTCGCTCGGCCAGGCGCTCGGCTGGATCGAAAAGCTGGCACCGAAACAGGCCGTGCTAACCCATATGCACGTGCCGCTCGACTATGCCACCGTAATGGCCGAGACGCCTGACAAGGTGGTGCCGGCCTATGATGGCATGGTGATCGAAATGCCTTTTGAATCAGAGTGATAGATCGAATTTCTCGCGAGCTGTGAGCCGTGAAATCGTTCAAGCTGGGATTACCGGCGGCAAACCGACCTGGCGTGAGTTGCTGCTTAGGATGACGACGCCAAGGACTGTGATCATCGGCGGGCGCGATGCGGAAAGCGCTGTCCTGATTACCGCACCGCCTGCTCCCATCAGTTCCATAATCTATCTTATGCGACTTTTGTGTGGGCACGCTTCGTCCCTGGCAATCCCGGATAGGGTAAGTTTCAGCCGCATGGAGTCTGTTACCGCGGAGGCTTCCTTAGTCGCCCTCGAGCCTGTCGTACACCGACGACGAAGCCTTTTTGCGCGCACAGGCGAACAGCGCCCGCAAGCGCCGCATCCGCTTCTTCCGGGAGGCCGGCGATGTGGAGAACCTCTCCAAGACCGTCGAGAACGAACGACTGGAGGAACAGAAAGTCCGTCGGCTCGGCGATCGCGACAGCCTCCCGGGACATACGGAGAGCTCCCTCCACATCGCCCACACGGACCGAGATCTTTGACCTAACGCATCGCAGCAGGCCTTGCGAGTACGTGTCGTCACTGCCGGCGATCCCCTCGCCCAACCGAACGAACGCTTCGGCCTCCTCGTACCGGCCTTGGACATAGATGGCTTGGGCGAGTATGCCGGCAATCGTAGGCAACCATGCGAACTCGCCCGTGCGTTGAAGGGTCCTTACACCCCAGCGAAGCTCCCGCTCGGCGGCTGCCGCGTCGCCCGCCCAGAGCTCGGCCAGAGCGCTCATCTCGGTGAGAGGTCCCGCGCTCCACACGGTCAGTGCGACTTCCTCGACCGTTGACCGCGCCTGCGCTATCAACTGCCGCGCCTCGCCAAATCGGCCGCGCATCGCCTCGAGATTCCCCCAGCTGAAGAGCGCCGCCGACATCGCCTTGCGATCACCTTGTGCCCTGGCGAGCACATCCTTGCACCGGCCGATCGCCGCCTTGACCGGCATACGGCCCGCCCACACGACAAGCGGCACCCATGATAGCGACTCGAGCCATTCTCTGTCGTTGCCCGCTGCGAACGCATGCGCCGCCGCGCTCTCCCACGCCTCTTCAGAGGCGCCGAAATTGCACTTTGTCAGGTGAAACAAGCCAAGCAAGGACCAGCCCTTGGCCAAGCCGTGCTCGTCGTTTTCCTGCTCGAACATCGATATGGCCTGCCGTGCCTCGCGGTAGGCCTCGTCCGCCCACCCCTCTGGCTCTGACAGGAAGCGCACCCACAGATCGAGAATGAGCGCATGCGCTTGCAGTCTGCGATCGGCGGAGGCGGTCGCTGCCTCACGCATCTGGGCGATCGCGCCACGCGTGCGCTCGAGGTCGCCGGTTTCCAGCAGTGCAAATGCGAGCTCCGGCAAGAGCGCCAGTCGCCCAGGATCGTCGCGAGCTCCGAGCGAGATGGCGCGCGACAGCATGTTGACCGCGGCGGGCATGTCACCCCGCGCGAAGGCGCGCTGCCCGGCAGAAGCCAGCGGCACGCTCGCACGTCGTGCCAGCGACTCGACGCGCTCGTTCGATAGACCGAGCTCCGCGAGAGACCTGTAGGCCCGCTCGAGGTGGTAGCCGACGATCTCTTCGTACTCTCGGGCCCGCTCGCGCATCCTTGCCTCCAGCCATGATGCGAAGCGCTCATGCATGTTGGCTCGTACGCCCTTCGGAATGCCATTGTAGGCCGCGTCCCCGACGAGGCTGTGAGTGAAGCGAAAAGCATCCTCCTCCTCCAGGTCCGAGCGATCCGGGCGGATCAGCTGCTTTCTGGCCAGGGACCGGAGCTGGCCGCCAACGCGGGGCCGCTGCTCTTCCGGCGACATCTCCTCGACGGCCCCCCACCAGAAGATGCGACCGATCACTGATGCTCGCTCGATCACAGAGCGCTCCTCGCCGCCGAGCCGGTCCAAACGCGCGTTGATAAGGGCGTTGATCGTGGGCGGAATCGTCAGCCTCGACAGATGGTCAGCCGCCGTCCACGTCCCGTCGACGGCGATGAGCAAACCGTCGTCGATCAGCATTCGCAGCGTCTCCTCCACGAAGAGAGGGTTCCCCTCGGCGGCATCGGCGATCCGCGCGCGGTCCTCGTTCGCGAGTTCCGCGCCTCCGAGCAAGTTCCGGATCAAGCCGTCCGTATGAGCGTCGCTCAGCGAGCGCAGGGTGATGAGGGACGCGTTCGCCTTCGACGTCATCCAGCCGGCGCGGACCTCGAGCAGCTCAGGGCGAGCGAGGCAGAGGAAGAACGCCGGCACGCCGTCCAACGAATCGGCGAGATATTCGAGGAGATCGAGGAATGTCGGCTCCGCCCAGTGAATGTCGTCGAACACGACGACCAATGGCCGATGCGTTGCCAGCTTGCCGAACAGCTTGCGCACGGCCCAGAACGTCTCTTGAACGCCAGGCGTCGCACGGGTCAGCCCCATGAGTGCGGACAGGCGTTCGACGACCAGCGCGGCATCGGGGCCTTCCAATAGCTTGCCAATCTTTGCGCGAGCATCGTCGGGCGAGTGACTATCTGTGATGCCCGCCGCGGCCTTGAGCACCTCGATGATGGGCCAAAAGGTAATCCCCTCGCCGTATGGCAGGCATCGCCCCGCCACGACTGTCGTTGTCCTTTCGAGTCGGGGAAGAAATTCACGCGTGAGCCGGGACTTGCCGATTCCCGCCGGGCCCATCACCGTTACGATCTCGCATACTCGAGACTTGACCGTCCTTTCGAACATCTCTCCGATTTCGGCGATTTCTTTGTCGCGACCGATCAGAGGGGATTCAAGACCATGGGCAGCGAGGGCCGCGGGGGCGACATCCATGAGGTTCCACGCGGCTAAGAGCTCTGACTTCCCCTTCACGCGAAGCGGCTCGATCGGTGACGTCATCGCGACATCGCGGACCAGCCGATATGTCGCGTCTCCGATCAGGATCTGCCCTGGCTCGGCAGCTTGTTCGAGCCGGGCAGCAATGTTGACCGCGTCTCCGACCGCGAAAGTTTCGCCCTGGCTCGGATCCCCGGCGATCACCTCACCCGTGGTCATACCTATCCGGATCACGATCCTGGTGCCCCAACGCGACTCGAATTCATCATTCAGCCGATGCAGCGCATGAAGCATCGCAACCGCGGCTCGAACCGCACGCACCGCGTCGTCCTCATGGAGCAGCGGGATGCCGAACACCGCCATGATCGCATCCCCGATGAACTTCTCGGTTGTCCCCCCGTGGCCACGAATTACCGCGGCCATCTCCCGAAAGTACTGGGTCATGAGATTGCGAAGCGACTCGGGATCGAGCTCATCTCCCAACGCCGTCGAGCCGACAATATCAGCAAAGAGGATCGTGACCACCTTGCGCGTATCGGCGGCACCGGAAGCTCGTTGGGTCAGCGGCGATGCACAGGACGCACAGAACTGCAATTCGGCTGCATTGGCAGATCCGCATGTCGAACAGATCGAGCTCCCAAGAGCATATCTCATTGTGCTCATGGACTGTACGGCCAGGCCTTGCGTAGGGCAAGTCCGCCCTCTTGACAGGTCCATCTTAGTCTAGGATAGTTTAGGATGGTCTAAGATAACTGGAGGATGGGCGATGGCAGTAGAATTGCCACCACACGTCAAAAAGTATCTCGACGACATGGAGGTCTCGGCGGATGCCCTCCCAGAGGACGCGTGGGAGACATTTGCCAGTCTCTCGGGGGGCGAGATAGCCCTTCTAAGGAAGCTGGGGAAGGACCTGGAGGAAGCAGATGTCGGCATCGTCATCAAGGTTCACTAGCCGAGCTTCTTAACCACCGGGCTGCTTCTTAACCACCGGGATGCCGGCATGAACGGGATCGAGGTTGGGGCCGCTAGTACGCCGAGCGTTCGTCTCCGGCGGAAGATTAATCTTGTGGTGCAACCATACGCAAAGTCATGTCGCACCCTTGTGACGCATCCTAGGCTTGCTGACTTTTGGCCGCAGTTCCTGCTCACTCAGCACCAGATCATTCGTGCAACGGTGCCGTTGACGGAAGTAGCAGCGGAGCGAGCCGAGAAAATGGCGGCCGCTGACCCTATCGCGTCCGGTCTGGCCCGATATCTGGAGGAGCATGTCAAGGAGGAGTTGGGGCATGATGACTTGCTGCTCGATGACCTCGAACTGCTAGGTGTGAAGCGGGCGACGGCGCTGAGCCGCATACCATCCCCCTCGGTCGCGAGCCTTGTGGGAGCGCAGTACTACTGGATCCATCACCATCACCCTGTCGCGTTCCTTGGTTTCGTCGCGCTGATGGAGGGACACCCGCCGACACCGACGCTGATCCAGACGCTGATTTCCGCAACGGGGTTTCCGCATGCGGCTTTCCAGACGCTCATCGACCACGGTGAGCTCGATCCCGGACACCGCGACCGGCTCTACCGCACGATCGACGCCCTGCCCCTGACAGCCGAGCACGAAACCGTCATGGGCATCTCCGCCATGCATGGCGCCACGCTTCTTCCATCCACGATCGAGGAGATCCTCGAACAGGGGTAGCGAGGCGGCAATTGGGAAATCAACATGGCCTCCGGCAGCGCGAATGATGGAAATGATCTGCCGCGCCTTGCACGGATCGACCCACGCCTGTTCGATCTTCTCTTCAGCGGCTGCAAGGTCGAACGCTACGCGGTTGGTCAGCATCTCTTCGTTCAGGAAGATCAATCCGATCGCATTTACGGGGTGATGAGCGGGACGGTGGAGATCTCGATCTATTCGCAGGGAGGCCAGAGGCTGGTGGCCAATATCGAGCTTGCGCACAGCCTGGTGGGAGAGGTTGGCGCACTCGACGGGCGCCCGCGCACCGCAACCGCCATCTGCCTCACCGCTTGCGATCTGGCCTCGCTGGGCAGGACGCAACTCTTCGATCGCATTGAAAGAAACCCATCGCTGGCACGTGCCATGATTGAGCTGTTGTGCGCACGGCTGCGTTGGATCAGCAGCGAACTTGGGGATCATGCTTTCTTCGGCATTGAGGCGAGGCTGGCAAAGCGACTGATCTTCCTGGCTGGCGTAATGGCGGATGGGTCAGGCTGGATACCGATTTCCCAGTCCGAATTGGCGGAGTTCCTCGGCGCCACGCGCGAGTCCGTCAACAAGACGCTTAACAATTGGCGCAACCGCTCGATCATCGCAATCAAGCGCGGCGGCCTGCGAATAACCAATTTCGGCGCTCTTCGTCATTTGGCCGAGTCACAGAACGACAACTGATGTCGCCAATTCACAAGGGTGGAATGAGGGCCACCAAATCGGATGTCATTCCCGCCTGAGGCGGGAGAGCGGTGGCGCTGACCACCGCTCCCCACTTGTATCTCAGTTGCGGCAATTGGGGCTGACAGGGTCATACTGGTGCGGGCTAACCCCCATGCAATTGGAGTTCGAAACGCCACCAGCCAACCCGATCGATCCTGTCTGGAACCCATACACCGCTTCTTCTGAAGCCAATGGATGTTGGCCCTTGACCTCTCCCGGGGCCTCGAAGTCGCCATTGTCGGCACGAAGGCTGTGGACGAAGGTCGAGTCGATCGCGAACGAAGGCGCCGTAAGCATAAGCAATGCCGATGCAACTGTAATTATCTTGTACATTTTGATCTCCTTTGTTTGGTTCCACCACAATTATTATGAATAGAACGAAAATTTATCCTATTTGCAAAAGACTTACCCTCTCGTTTATCTGATCTCTTTTCTGCAAGATCCATTCGCAAGGGCGGATAAATTTCTGTTCTGGCATATGTTGTGCGCCACGCACGAATTTGTATGTGAAGGAGTTCACAAGAGGCCGCCAATATGACGTAGCCCGCCTTTCGAGAGGCGCGTGGAACAGATCCATCGCGAGAGCGACGACACGACAATCGATTGCAAAAGCTCAGGGGGTGATCGAGGCGTCGAGCTTCTCGATCCCAAAGACGGCCCACTTTGCGGCAGCCGCTGTTACGCGATAACCTCCCGGTCCGTGTCATCAGGACCATCAAGAAGATGTCGTCATCATTCCTCGGCCTTCCCGATCGCCTCGCCGACGGCCGCACGCCCCGCGCGGTGATCTTCGGAGCCGGCCATGGCAGCACCTATCCCGGCAAGGACAGCAGCGGGCATGCCTTGGCCGCCTTCGCGATACGCGCGGCCAGCCAGGGCGATGCTCCGCTCGTCGAGCACTGGGATTTCGATCTCGGCGGTCCGTTGTTCGACGGCAAGCCGGTCTGCTGCGTCGACGCCGGCGACATTTCGACCATCCTGCACGACAATGCCGAAAACAGGGTCCGGATCGAAGCCAAGACGCGTGAAGTCTTGGCCTTGCCGGCCGTGCCAATCCTGATTGGCGGTGACGATTCCGTCGTCACTCCGTTCCTTGCCGGCTTTGCCGATCACGGACCGATCTGGATCCTGCAGATCGATGCCCATATTGACTGGCGCGACGAGGTGCATGGCGAACGCTACGGCTATTCGAGCCCGATGCGGCGGGCGAGTGAGATGGCGCATGTCGCGGGCATGGTGCAGGTCGGCCTGCGCAGCGTCGGCAGCGCGCGCCTCGCTGAAATCGAAGCGGCGCGGCACTATGGCAGCCGTTTCGTGACCGCCCGCGAAATTCATGCTCAAGGCGTGGAAGCGGCACTCAGGCACATTCCGGAAGGCGCGCGGGTCGTCGTCACCTTCGACTGCGACAGCCTTGATCCTGGCATCATGCCGGGCGTGGCGGCGCGTACGCCGGGCGGCCTCACCTACACGCAGGCGATCGACCTGATCGCCGGCCTCGGCAAGCGGGCCAGGGTCGCGGGATTCGACCTTGTCGAACTCTATCCGCCCGCCGATATCGACGGAATGTCAGCCCTGACCGCAGCGCGTCTTCTCGTCAATGTGATCGGCGCAATCGTCAGGCAGGTTTGAAAACCGACTTTCCTCTGTTTCGAGCAAGCAGGCCGCAATTGACCGTCAAATAGACGGTGACCACAAGGCTTACCCGCTATGTGGCGCCGGCCGCCGAGATGCGCCGATGGACACCGTCCAGGCGGCGACAACACGACCGAAGCCGGATCTTCGGCTACGGATTTGAGCCCGCTAACGATGGCAGCCGTGAGCGTGCCTGTGCCGATGAAGCCAAGTTTCATTTGATGCCCCACGGCGTTGGTTCTTCGGTTGGCCGTCCATGATCACCGCCGCTCCTGCTCCAGGCTGATCCGGTAACCCAGAGAACGCTTCGCTCCCGGCTCGATCAGCATCACGCCAGGTTTCTCGCTGAACTCGCCGTCGAAATCGGCTGGGCTTGCAATGCCGCGCCAAGGTTCGATGCACAGGAACGGCGCGCCGCCCGGTTTGGACCAGATGCCCAGTTCCTCTGCTCCCTGCCATGACATCTCGATCGCCGGACCGTGGTCGGCGGCGTAGCGCACGCTGGTGCTGGCGGGCCGGTCCAGAATGACGGCGTCGTCATAGAACAGGCGTTCGGACAGCGAAAGCGTCTTGCCTTCGATGGGTGTCGGCCGCGGTGCCGGGAGCAAAAGGCCGTCCTTCAGCCGGCGGATCGGCGCTGGCTCGGCCTCCGCAAAGGTCAGCCGATAGGCCTCCTTGGGCAATTCCGGCAGCAATGGCCAGTTGAATGCCGGATGCGCACCGATCGAAGCCGGCAATGGCTCGTCACCGGTGTTGGTGATCTCGAAGGTCACGCCAAGCTGCTGGCGGTCGAGCGTGTAGGTCACGGCGAGGCGGAAGGCGAAAGGATAGTGCGCGCGCGTGTCGGCGTCGTCGGTGAGGATCAGCGTGCAGGACCGAGGCCCCCTCTCCTCCCAGGTGAATGGCTTGTCGCGGGCGAAGCCGTGCTGTGTCATCGGATAGGTGTGGCCGCGATGGCGCAGTTGGTCGCCCTTCAGCCGGCCGACGATCGGGAACAGCACCGGCGAATGGCGCCGCCACTCTGGTCCGGCCTGCCACAGGAACTCAAACCCTTGCGCATCCTGCAGCGAGACCAGTTCGGCACCCTGCCCGACTATGACAGCCGAGATGCCGTCGCCACGAAGCGTTTGGCTGTCCTGTGCCATATGTCCTCGCGGGCCGGCGTTGAAGCTGGCGGCAGACTAGCAAAAGCTCCCAGGGACTCAAGCCGGGTCTTGCCTGAACGGATTGGGCCGGAACGAATTGTGGCCGGAGGATTTCTCCTCCGGCCACCTCTCCGCATCAAGGGCGAGAACCCCACCCTTGCCCACAGCGGACAGTCGTTACTCCCGCTCGCCGGTGAAATTCAGCAGCAGCTGGAAGATGTTGATGAAGTTCAGGTAGAGCGAGAAGGCCCCGAAGACGGCGAGCTTCTGGCGCGATTCCGCGTCGAAATTCTCGGCATACTGTTCCTTGATCGTCTGCGTGTCCCAGGCGGTCAGGCCGATGAAGACAGCGATGCCGATCACCGAGATGGCAAACTGCAGCGCGGTCGAGCCAAGGAAGATGTTGACGATGCTGGCGATCACCACGCCGATCAGGCCCATGATCAGGAACGACGAGAACTGCGTCAGGTCACGCCTGGTCGTGTAGCCATAGAGGCTGGTGGCGCCGAACATGGTGGCGGCGATGAAGAAGGTGCGGGCAATGCTGGTTCCGGTGAAGACCAGGAACACGGAGGCGAGCGACAGGCCCATCACCGCGCAGAAGGCCCAGAACATCATCTGGGCGCTGGCCGCCGACATGGTCTGCATCTTGAACGAAAACAGCATGACGAAGGCGAGCGGCGCCAGCATCACCACCCACTTCAGCGGGCTGGAGAAGATCGGCACGTAGAGCGCCGGCGTCGACGACACCAGGAAGGCGACAAGGCCGGTGACCACGAGGCCAAGGCCCATATAGTTGTAGACGCGCAGCATGTGCTGGCGCAGGCCCTCGTCAAAGACGGCTCCGGTTTGGGCGCCGGTGCCAACGCGATATCCCAGATTGGGCGTATTCATCTGCAGTCTCCTTTGGATCGGTCAGTAAAGTGTTCTGGCGAGCGTCTCGGCGGCGCGGTCGAGGTCATGAACTCCGCTCTTTGCGACCACCGCGTAGGCAACCTCGCCGATCTGAAAATAGGCCGAGGAAATATCGCCCGAGGGCGTGACGGTCGGCTTGACCACGTCGAAGGTTCCCGGCCGGATCGCAAACAGCGACACCAGCCCCATATCCTTGGTGTCCAAAGCCATCTCGACGCTCGGACCAAAGCGTGACGGATAGATCTGCACGTCGCGCACCTTCCAATCCTTGGGCAGCGAGGGCATGACGATCGCTGTGGCGGCGCGGATCTCTCCGGCATTGTAATTGGGCGCTTCCGGCTGCGAGGGCATGGCTTCGCGCACCAGCGTCGTCCTGTGCGCCCGCACCGCCTCGTCGACATAAGCGGGAGGCTGCGGCGAAGCGACGACCTTGGTCACAGACATCGGCCCGATGATGCCGTTCGCCAGCCAACCGGCGGCAACGAAGGCGGCAACGGCGGCAGCGCGCTGCAACACGCCGAAGATGCGGCCGCGGGCAAGCCCCCTCTCCAGACGCCGCGCCGCGTCAGCGGTCGCCGGCCGCGCCATGCCCTTGGAGCCGGCGAGCGCCACGCGCAGTTCGTCGCGGGTCCGCAGATCCGACATCACGCGTGCGGCAGCCTCCGGACGCGTGGACAGGAAAGCTTCCACCTCGATGCGGCGGGTGACATCCAGTTGCTCGTCGACATAGGCGTCGAGGTCGGTGTCCGTAACGGGGTCGACAAGAGCGGTCATTGCTCACCTCCCACGATCCTGAGATGATTCTTGCCGCGCCCCGGGGCGGCGTCTTCCATCTGGCGCAAGGCGGCGCGCGCCCTGCCGATGCGCGACATCAGCGTACCCAGCGGCACGCCCGTGGCATTGGCCGCCTGCTGATAGGAAAGCCCTTCGATGGCGACCAGATGCAGCGCCGAACGCTGCTCTTCCGGCAGGTTGAAAAAGGCATCCCGCACCTGCGCCAGGCGCACCGAATGCTCCTGCGGAGCTGGCGTGGCGGTGTCGGCGAGGTATCCGGCCTGTTCGATGCGCGCCGCTTCCGATCGGCGCGAGCGCATGCGGTCGACAAAGGCGTTGTGGACGATCGAGAGCAGCCACGCCCGCAGGTTTCCGCCGGAGCGGAAAGTGCCGCGCCGCTCATAGGCGCGCACCAGCGCGTCATGCACGAGATCCTCGGCATCCGCACTGTCGCGGGTCAGCGACTGCGCGTAGCGCCGCAGCGATCCGAGCTGTCCTATGATGTCAAAGCGTGGCATCGACCGTTTCATGCCCTGTTTACGGAGCATGTGGGGATTTTAATCCCGACCTTGCCATTTTTCTTCGACGGGCTCTTCGGAGGACATAGTTGCAGTACCCTGGCCCAGCGCGGCTCTCAGGGGCGAAATGGTTTTGCCGGTTTGGGCGTAGTCACGCCGCAGGCGCGCAACACCCATCTGCGGCCGTCGCTGCGAAAATCGGTGATGCTCAGCGGCTCGATGTCGATCTTCCAACAGGCGGCAAGCGGAGCACCCAGAACATGCACGATCGCGGTGCGGATGACGCTGGCATGGGTCAGCGCGATCGTATGGCCACGCTCGGCGATTAGCCGGTTCATCAAGTTGGAGGCCCGATGGGCAACGTCGGCCTGCGACTCGCCGCCATGCGGCGACCCATTGGGGTCTGTCAGCCAGGCAGCCACGCCCTCGGGCGCCTCCGCCTGAACCTCCTCAAAGCTCTTGCCGACCCAGCTTCCATGATCCTGATCCGCCAGAAGGGGTTCGACCGATGCGTCCAACCCCAGCGCCTCGGCGGTCTGCCGGGCACGAAGCGAGGGCGCTGTCCACACGCGTTCGGCGCGACGCAGCGTTCCGCGTATCGCCTTCGCCTGCGTCAGCGAGCGCGCCTCCAACGGCTCGTCCGCAGGAAACGCCCCCAGGCGTGTCGCGGCCGTGGCGCCGCTGCAGATCATCGTCAGCCGTACCAGCATGAAGCAGTCATCCCCAAGCCGCTTTCGAAGCGGCGCATACGCTGCGATTAGAATAGCGGCTGTCGCTTCGATCGAAAGGCCACACCCTTGGATACCGCCTTCTGTTTCGCAAAACTAAAACCGCTGGTGCATCACGCTCGATTTGCGTATCACTCCGCCGCGCCAACGGAACCATAGTGATGTTCGAAGACCTGCAGCCAGCTCCCGCCGACAAGATCCTGGCCTTGATCGGCCTCTATCGCGCCGATCCGCGGCCCAACAAGGTCGACCTCGGCGTCGGCGTCTACAAGGATCGCGACGGCAAGACGCCGGTCATGCGCGCCGTGCGCGAGGCCGAAAAGCGGCTGCTGAGCAGCCAGGATACCAAGACCTATCTTGGCCTTGCCGGCGATGTCGGCTTCAACGCGGTGATGGCCAAGCTCGCCTTCGGCCCGGGCGCGGACATGACGCGCATCCGGGCGGCACAGGCGCCTGGCGGCTCCGGTGCGCTGCGCCTGGTGGCGGAACTGCTGAAGCGGACGCGCTCGGATGCCACCGTCTGGCTATCGGACCCGACCTGGCCGAACCATATGCCGGTGATGCGCGCCGCCGGCCTCCAGATCCGCGAATACCCCTATTTCGATGCGGCCTCGGGTGCGGTTCGTTTCGACGACATGCTGGCGGCGTTGCGCACGGCCAAGAGCGGCGACGTGGTGCTGCTGCATGGCTGCTGCCACAACCCGACCGGCGCCAACCTGGATGCGGCGCAGTGGGAGGCCGTCACCGCCCTCGTCGTCGAGCGCGGTCTGCTGCCGTTCGTCGACATCGCCTATCAGGGCTTTGGCGACGGGCTCGAGGCCGACGCTCTCGGCCTGCGGCTGCTGGCGGCGAAGGTTCCGGAAATGGTCGTCGCGTCAAGCTGCTCGAAGAATTTCGCCGTCTATCGCGACCGTGTCGGCGCGGCGATGGTCCTGGCCAGGGACAGTGCCCAGGCGGATGTGGCGATGAGCCAGATGCTCTCGGCTGCACGCGCCATGTATTCGATGCCGCCGGACCATGGTGCCGCGGCGGTGCGCATCGTGCTGGAAGACGCTGGCCTGCGTGCCGACTGGGAAGCCGAGCTCGAGGAGATGCGTCTGCGCATGCTGAGGCTTCGCGTGGCTTTCGCCGAGGCGTTGCGCCGGCAGTCCAACTCCGACCGCTTCGACTTCGTCGCCAGCCATCGCGGCATGTTCTCGCGGCTTGGCCTCACGGAAGCGCAGGTCGAACGGCTGCGCACCGAACATGGCGTCTACATGGTCGGCGACAGCCGCATCAATGTCGCCGGACTGCCCGAGGATGGGATGGACGACCTCGCCAAGGCCATCGTCTCCGTACTCGACTGAAGCGGCTCACCTGTGGACAAGGGCCCCTCGCCGGCTGACAACATTGGCCGCGCGTCGGGCCGCAGGATAGCATGCGCCGCATGACGCCATCGAAAGACATTTCGCGCCTGATCGAGATCATGGCGGCGCTGCGCGCGCCGAAGACAGGCTGTCCCTGGGACATCGAGCAGGATTTCTCGACCATCGCCCCCTACACGATCGAGGAAGCCTATGAGGTGGCGGATGCCATCGCCCGTGGTGATCTCGATGACCTGCGCGACGAACTCGGCGATCTCCTGCTGCAGGTCGTCTATCACGCGCAAATGGCCGAGGAAGCGGGTGAATTCGCCTTCCCGGACGTGGTCCAGGCCATCACCACCAAGATGATCCGTCGCCACCCGCATGTCTTTGGCGACGAAAAGGCCCGCAGCGCCGGCATGGCCAAGGGCATGTGGGAAAAGATCAAGGCCGAGGAGAAGGCGGAGAAGCGGCAAGCCCGCCTCGCGCGCGGTCTTGACCCCGAAGACAATGGCAAAGGGTTTCTGGACAGTGTTCCGGTCGCCCTGCCAGCTTTGACGCGGGCGCTAAAACTTCAGGAGAAGGCTGCGCGTGTCGGCTTCGACTGGAGCGAGGCGGCCCCCATCCTCGACAAGATCGAGGAAGAGATCGGGGAATTGCGCGAGGCACTTGCCAAGGGCGACGCGGCGTCGATCAAGGACGAGTTCGGCGACATGCTGTTCGCCGTCGTCAATCTCGGGCGGCATCTCAAGCTCGATTCGGAAGCGGCGCTGAGCGGTACGAATGAGAAATTCCGCTCACGCTTCCACTATGTCGAGCAGGCCCTGGAAAAGTCGGGCAATACGCTGGAAAAGGCCACCCTGGCCGAGATGGAAGCGCTCTGGCAGGAAGCGAAGAGCGCGAAGTAGACCTGTCAACCAGACGGAGTGCGCTGCACGCTTTCCCGGAATTACTCCGGGCTACCCGTTGTTTTTACGACGCAATCGGCTCTCGATCTCTTCGCGCGCACTTTGTGTCGCCTTGAGCGAGATGGTGGCGCTGCCGTCGTTATTGTCGGTGCGCGAAACAATATCGCCATTGCGATAAAGCCAGTCGACAAGACCGAACTGCGCCGGCTCGATCGTCACCGTCAGGTCTTCGAGTTCGCCCGCCATGCGTGTCTCGATGATTGACTTTAGCGCATCGATGCCCTCGCCGGTTACGGCAGATACGGCGATCGGCGGCCCCTTGTTGCCGTCGGCGGCGTCGGCAAGCAGGCGGTTCCTGTTGCCTTCGTCGAGCAGATCGATCTTGTTCCAGACTTCGATCACGCGCTTGGTATCGCCGGCGTCGACACCGAGGTCGGCCAGGATGCGTTCGACATCCTCGGCCTGTGCGGCCGTGTCGGGATCGGAAATGTCGCGCAGGTGGATGACGAGATCGGCCTCGACCACCTCTTCCAGCGTCGCGCGAAAGGCGGCGATCAGATGCGTCGGCAGGTCCGAGATGAAACCGACCGTGTCCGACAGGATGATCGGCGTGCCATGCGGCAGGCGCACGCGGCGCAGCGTCGGGTCGAGCGTGGCGAACAGCATGTCCTGCGCCAGCACGTCCGCTCCGGTCAGCCTGTTGAACAGGGTCGATTTGCCCGCATTGGTGTAGCCGACGATCGCCACCACCGGGAACGGCACCTTCTTGCGCTTGGCGCGGTGCAGATCGCGGGTACGACGAACCGTTTCCAGTTCGTGCTTCAGCTTGATGATCTTTTCCTGCAATTGCCGCCGGTCGGATTCGATCTGGGTTTCGCCGGGGCCGCCGAGGAAGCCGGCACCGCCGCGCTGACGTTCAAGGTGGGTCCAGCTGCGGACAAGGCGGCCCTTCTGGTAGTTGAGATGGGCAAGTTCGACCTGCAGCGTGCCTTCCTTGGTGCGGGCGCGCTCGCCAAAGATCTCGAGGATCAATCCGGTGCGGTCCAACACCTTGGCATGCAGCTCCTTCTCGAGATTGCGCTGCTGCACCGGGGTCAGAGGATGGTCGACGATGACCAGCTCCGCGTCCTTCTCCTTGACGATCTCGGCAAACTCTTCGACCTTGCCGCTGCCGAGCAAGGTCGCCGGGCGTGGGTCGTTGACGGTCACGACGGCCGTATGGACGGGGTCGAGATTAATGGCCCGGGCAAGGCCGACCGCCTCGTCGTGACGGGCTTCAGCCGACCGCGTCAACCGAGGACGGTTGGTGTCGTCGTCGCCGCGCGGCTGGCGGGTAAGCACGGGCACAATGACGACAGCCCGGGTCGGCCCCTTGGCTTCCGTCCCGGGATGATGTGCTGGTTTTCCGCGAACCGTAGCGTCCGCGTCTTTCTCACGTGCCAATCAGGCGCCCTGGCTTTCCTCGCCATCGAACATCTGAACCGGCTGGCTCGGCATGATCGTGGAAATGGCGTGCTTGTAGACGAGCTGGGAGTGGCCGTCGCGGCGCAACAAGACACAGAAATTGTCGAACGAAGTGACCACGCCGGTCAGCTTCACGCCGTTGATGAGGAAGATGGTGAGCGGGTTCTTGCTCTTTCGAACTGAATTCAGGAACAGGTCCTGAAGGTTTTGCGATCGTTCCGCCATTGTTCTTGTCTTTCGCCGATCCCCTTCGGTTTGCTAGCCAATGCGCCAAATTGTCGGGCACATGTCAAGCACGCAAACACCGTCTTGTCGTCAGTAACGACAAGCAGAACGAGATATATTGATGTTCATTCCACCTGTGCGGTTATCAGGCTGGACTTTTTTCCGCAACGTCAAAAAAGGCTTGCCGCAACGAAAGTGTTATTGAGCCGGGGTGTCCATTGGCGACCGGATCGCCGTCGATCGATACGACCGGCATGGCAATCGTGGTCGCGGAACTGATGAAAGCCTCGCGCGCCACCTTGGCCTCGGCAACGGAAAAACCGCGCTCCTCGATCTTCAGACCGAGCTTTGCCGCCACCTCGAACATGGTCGTGCGGGTGATGCCGCGCAGGATGCCATGGTCGGCCGGCCTGGTGACCAGGACGCCGTCCCTGGTGACGATCCAGGCGTTCGACGACCCGCCTTCCTTGACGTTGCCGTCGGTGTCGACGAACCATGCCTCCTGGGCGCCCGCTTCCTTGGCTTTCTGCTTGGCCAATACATTGGGCAGCAGTCCGACGCTCTTGATGTCAACCCGGTCCCAGCGGTTCTCGGGCACGGTGATGACCGCGATGCCTGTTTCGGCCCGCTTTGTACCGGCGGCGGGATCGGCCTTCTTGGCTGTCACCACCAGGGACGGCTTGGTGTCCGCCGACGGGAAGACAAAGTCGCGGCTGGCAACGCCGCGCGTCACCTGGACATAGACCAGACCGTTGACGACATGGTTGCGGTTGACCACTTCGCGCAGGATGAGCGGCAGCACGTTGCGCGCGACCGGCCAGGCGATCGACAGTTCGGTCAGCGAGCGGTTCAGCCGCGCAAGGTGGCGCGGCATGTCGACGATGAAGCCGCGCGCCACCTCGCAGACCTCATAGACGCCGTCGGCGAATTGATAGCCGCGATCCTCGATATGCACGGAAGCATCCGCGTGAGCGACGTAGCGCCCGTTGACATAAGCAATGCGCGGCATTGGCGACCCCTGGAGAACTCTCGGGCTTTCTTATGCGATTCCGCCTTGGCCGTAACCGGCAAATGCTTGGCCCAGGCGTGGCTGAACAGACATCGCGCCTGTCAGACTCCCAGCGACTTCAGCTTGCGGTGCAGGGCCGAGCGTTCCATGCCGATGAACTCGGCGGTCTTCGAGATGTTGCCGCCAAAGCGGTTGATCTGGGCGATCAGATAGTCCTTCTCGAACTGCTCACGCGCCTCGCGCAGCGGCAGCGCCATGATGTGCTGGTCGGACTGATTCGGCGTGCGCGGCATGACATCGCCGATCTCTGACGGCAGCAGGTCCGCGGTGATGGGCGCATCGACGTCGTCGCCCCGCGCCAGGATCATCAGCCGCTCGACATTGTTGCGCAGCTGGCGGACGTTCCCTGGCCAGTTGTGCGCCTGCAGCACGGCCAGCGCGTCATCGCCGATGCGACGCGGCTTGATACCGGCCTGGCGGGCGATCTGCTTCATGAAATTGTCGACGAGATAGGGAATATCCTCGCGCCGCTCGGCCAGTCCCGGCACCATCACGGGAACCACAGCCAAGCGATGATAAAGATCCTCGCGGAAACGGCCGTCGGCAATCATGGCTTCCAGATTCTGCGAGGTCGAGGAGATGATGCGGACATCGACCTTGACCCGCTTTGTGCCCCCTACCCGCTCGAACTGCTGCTCGACCAGCACGCGCAGAATCTTGTTCTGCGTCTCGCGCGGCATGTCTGCCACTTCATCGATGTAGAGGATGCCGCGATGGGCTTCTTCCAGCGCGCCGACCTTGCGCTCGACACCGTTCGATTCGGTGCCGAACAGTTCGATCTCCATGCGCTCGGGCGTGATGTTGGCGGCGCTCAGCGTCACGAACGGCGCGCCCTTGCGGGCCGACAGCGTGTGGATGGCTCGCGCCGCCAGTTCCTTGCCCGAGCCGGACGGGCCGATGATCATGACACGGCTGTTGGTCGGCGCGACGCGCTCGATGGTCTGACGCAACTGGCTCATCGCCGACGACATGCCGATCAAGTCGAAGGTCTCGCCGCTGCGCTGCTTGAGGTCGGACACCTCGCGCCTCAGTTTCGAGGTTTCGAGCGCGCGCTCGGCAATGAGGATCAGCCTATCGGCCTTGAACGGCTTCTCGATGAAATCATAGGCGCCACGACGGATGGCGGAGACCGCCGTTTCGATGTTTCCGTGGCCGGAGATCATCACCACCGGCAAGGTTGGATGCATGGTCTTGATCTCGTCCAGCAGCGCCAACCCGTCCAGACGCGAACCCTGCAGCCAGATGTCGAGGAAAATCAATCTCGGCGCCCGATCGGCTATGGCAGCTAGCGCGCTGTCGGCGTCGAACGCCGTGCGGGTTTCGTGACCTTCGTCGCTCAGGATACCTGCGACGAGCTCGCGGATGTCTTCCTCGTCATCGACGATGAGAATATCAGACGCCATTACCGACCTTTTCAGTTTCTCTTTCGTGTTCCGTCTTGGCCTCACCGCGCGGCGGCGTGGCGGCCGCGGGCGGCAGGATGATGCTGATCATCGCGCCGCGCCCGCCATGGAAGTCCGCAGGTGCATCATGAAGTTCCAGCCGGCCGCCATGGTCCTCCACGATCTTCTTGACGATAGCGAGACCAAGCCCGGTGCCCTTCTCTCGTGTGGTCATATAGGGCTCGAGCAGCCGTTGGCGATTCTCCCGCGGCAGGCCTTTGCCATTGTCGATGACGTCGATACGAATCGCGCCATTCTGACGGCCGGCTTGAATCCGGATTATGCCGTGCGAACCATCCTTCTGTTCCAGTCCATCGATCGCTTCGGCGGCATTCTTGATCACATTGCCGAAAGCTTGCGCCAGAAGGCGGCTGTCGAACGTGCCCTTGAGCGGTTCGTTGCCGAATATCCGCTCGAACGTGATGTCGGCCCGGCTGACTTCGACCAGGAACGAAGCCTCGCGCAGCGATTCGCGCAAATCGATGGCCTTCATCTCCGGCTTTGGCATGCGCGCGAAGGCGGAGAATTCGTCGACCATGCGGCCGATATCCTCGACCTGCCGGATGATGGTGTCGGTGCACTGGTCGAAAACCTCGCGGTCCTCGGTGATGACCTTGCCGTAACGGCGCTTGATGCGTTCGGCCGAAAGCTGGATCGGCGTCAGCGGGTTCTTGATCTCGTGGGCGATGCGGCGCGCCACGTCGGCCCAGGCGGAAGAACGCTGCGCCTGAACCAGATCGGTGATGTCGTCGACCGTCACGACGTAGGATTTCTCCTCCGATCCGTCATCGCCCGCCTCGATGGTGATCTGCACGTTGAAGGTGCGCTCGGTGCCGGCGCGGAAGAATGTCACCTGCTCGCGGTAGACGGGCTTGCCTGACTGGCGGCCGATCTCGAAGACGCGGCCGACATGCGGCAGAATGGCGGAAAGGTTCTGTCCGAGCGCGGCACTGGCGGAGATGGCCAGCATCGATTCGGCCGAACGGTTGACGATGGTGATGATGCCGTAGGGATCGACGCCGATGACGCCGGCGGTGACACCGGCAAGCACGGCTTCGGAAAAGCGCCGCCGCTCGTCGATCAGGTCCTTTGCCGACAGGATTTCGTTGCGTTGCGATTTGAGCTCGAGCAGCATCTTGTTGAAGGTGTCGCCGAGCGAGGCGACATCGCCATCGGAAGGCCTGACGGGGACAGCGACGTCGAGATTGCCGGTCGCCACCTCGTCGGCGGCACCGATGAGCTGGCGAATCGGCCGCACGAGACGGTCGGCGACGGCAATGCCGGTCCAGATCGCCGACAGGATGATGATCAGGGTCAGCGACAGATAAGGCAGCGCGAAGGCCACTTGCGAGGTGCGCCTGTTGTCTTCGAGATTGCGGTACTCGTCCGTGTTGGACCTGACGATCTGTCGCGCCTTGATCACCTCGGGATCGACCAATCGGATGGTGTAGAGGTAAAGGCCCTCGATCTCACGCAGCTTGACGATGGCGCCCATGATGTTGCGGGTGCGCGGCTCTATCAGCACCGGCCTGCCGTCGGTGGCGCTGCTGACCGAGCCTTCCGGCGGTTCCGGCATGGCGAAATCGGCATCGGTCTGGGCGCTCATGACGAACGAGCCGTCGGGTTTGATCAGCGCCGCGTGGGCCAGCGACCGGCCCACCGCCTCCTTGTTGAGGAGGTCGAGAAAGCCCGTCCGGTCAAGGCCGTAGAGCGTGCGCGACGCATCGAGGTCATAGGCCATCGACAACGTCGTGCCTTGCAGATTGCGGGCGTTTTCCTGGACATAGGCATCGGCGATCGACAGCGAGGAATTGACGATCGTCTTGGTGCGAATCTCGAACCAGCGATCGAGGCCGATATCGAGCGTGATCGAGGCAATGATCGCCACCATGATGGCGGGAATGGCGGCAACCAGCGCGAACATGGCGACGATGCGCACATGCAGCCGCGAGGCCGCCTTGCCATGCCGGCGCGCCATGACGATGCGATGCACCTCGCGCCCAACCAGGGCGCTGAGGAAGATCACGAAAGCGGCGTTGAGCGCGATCAGCGCCCAGGTCGTCCTGGCGTCAGGCGCGATCGGCGTCGCACCGACCAGGATGGTGAAGGAGATGGCCGCCATGACCAGCGCGCCGACGACCGCCACCACTCCGGGCAGCGCCAGCAAGCGGCGCCCGTCGCGCGCGCCGGGTTCGCTGAAGAGCGGTTGGTCGAGTACAGGTGCCTGCGGAGCCATATCGCCTTGGAGCCAATGATTGCGTCCGATCTATGCAACGCATTGTGGCGATTATGCAACAAGTGTGACAATGGCGGAAATCTTTCGCCGCTCAGTCCCCTGAAAAGAGCGGGATCGGATCAGCGCTCAGCCTGGCCGCGATGATTTATAGACATTGACGCCGAGTTCGCGAATCTTCTTGCGCAGCGTGTTGCGGTTCAGGCCCAGCAGCTCCGCCGCCTTGATCTGGTTGCCGCGAGTCGCCGTCATCGAGGCCAGGACCAGCGGATATTCGACTTCGGACAGGATGCGCTGATAGAGTCCGGCGGGCGGCAATTCGCCGGCAAACGAGGCGAAATAGCGCTGCAGGAAATGCTCAACCGCCTGGCCGATGGAGAGGTCGTCGGGGATGAGGTTGCCGCCGCCGGGGACCACGGGCCGTTCCCCGGTCTTGAGCTCCGCCTCGATGATCTCGGCGGAGATCTCGTCCTGCGAATAGAGCGCGGCGAGCCGGCGAACGAGGTTTTCCAGTTCGCGCACATTGCCGGGCCATGGGTAACGCTTCATCAGTTCAATGCCGCCGGAAGAGATGCGTTTGGTCTGCAGACCCTCCATCTCGCCAAGCTTGAAGAAGTGGCGCACGAGGTCAGGCACGTCCTCGGAGCGCTCACGCAATGCCGGCAGCCTCAGCGGCACGACGTTGAGGCGGTAGAACAAATCCTCGCGGAACAGTCCCTGGTTGATCAGGGTGCGCAGATCCTTGTTGGTGGCGGCGACAATGCGCACGTCGGTCTTGATCGGCGTGCGGCCGCCGACCGTCGTGTATTCGCCCTGCTGCAGGACGCGCAGCAGGCGCGTCTGCGCCTCCATAGGCATGTCGCCGATCTCGTCGAGGAACAGGGTGCCGCCCTCGGCTTGCTCGAAACGGCCGGTGGAGCGGTTCTGGGCGCCGGTGAAGGCGCCCTTCTCGTGGCCGAACAGCTCCGATTCGATCAGGTCGCGCGGAATCGCCGCCATGTTGATGGCGACGAACGGCCCGCCACGACGGCGGCCATATTCATGCAGCGCACGCGCCACCAGTTCCTTGCCGGTGCCGGATTCACCCGAGATCATCACCGTCAGGTCAGTCTGCATCATGCGTGCCAGCATGCGGTAGATGTCCTGCATGGCCGCCGAACGGCCGACCAGCGGCATCGTTTCGGGCTGCTCATCCGGCCGCGCATCGATCTTCGGCCGCCTTGGCTCCGACAGCGCCCGGTTGACGATGTTGAGGAGTTCGGTCAGGTCGAACGGTTTTGGCAGATATTCATAGGCGCCGGTCTCGGATGCGCGGATCGCCGTCATGAACGTGTTCTGGGCGCTCATCACGATAACGGGCAGCTCCGGCCGCGCCTTCTTGATGCGCGGCAGCATGTCGAAGGCGTTTTCGTCCGGCATCACCACGTCTGTGATGACAAGGTCGCCCTCACCCGCCGCCACCCAGCGCCACAAGGTCGAGGCGTTGGAGGTTACGCGCACCTCATGGCCGACGCGAGAGAGGGCCTGATTGAGCACGGTGCGGATCGCCGCATCGTCATCGGCGACGAGAATATTGCCGCGAACCGTCATTTGCGGTCTCCTTCACCGTCTTCTTCAGCGCCGAACGGCGTTTCCTTCCAGGCCGGCATCAGGATGCGGAAAGTGGTTCCGCGCGGGGTCGAGTCGCATTCGATGATGCCGCCATGCTCGCCGACGATTTTGGCGACCAATGCCAGCCCCAGCCCAGAGCCGTTCGGCTTGGTGGTGATGAAGGGATCGAACAGGATCGGCAGGATATCCTCCGAGACGCCGGAGCCGTTGTCGCGGACGCAGAATTCCAGCGGCAGCGATACGCGGTCCTGCGTTCCGGGAACCGAAACGCGAATGCCCGGCCGGAAGGCGGTCGACAGCACGATCTCCCCTTGCGGGTCGCTGCCGATCGCCTCAGCGGCGTTCTTGACCAGGTTCAGGAACACCTGGATCAGCTGGTCGCGATTGGCGAATACCGGAGGCAATGATGGATCATAGTCCTCCATTATCTTGATTTTCTTTGCAAAACCGTTCTTGGCAATCGCCTTGACGTGGTCGAGCACGACATGGATGTTGACGGGGTATCGATCGATCGGCCGCTCGTCGGAAAACACCTCCATGCGATCGACCAGCGACACGATACGGTCCGTCTCGTCGGTAATCAGCCGGGTCAGCGCGCGGTCTTCATCGGAGGCGGACAGTTCGAGCAACTGGGCGGCACCGCGAATGCCGGAGAGCGGGTTCTTGATCTCATGGGCAAGCATCGCCGCCAGGCCGGTCACCGAGCGCGCCGCACCACGATGCGTCATCTGCCGGTCGATCTTGTCGGCCATCGAGCGTTCCTGGAACATGACCACGACGGAGCCAGGGAATTCCGGCACCGGCGCGACATAGAGATCGACGACCTTCTCGATGCCGAGGCGTGGCGACGACACATCGACGCGATACTCGTTGACCGGAGCCCGGCGCTCGCGCACCTGGTCGACAAGGGTCAGCAGCGGACTGCCGAAGGGGATCAGCTTGGACAGCGTGTTGCGCGCCAGCATGGTCGCGCTGGAGCGAAAGAAGTCCTCGGCATCGGCGTTGGCGAAGGTGATGAACCCCTCCTCGCTGATCATGATCACCGGACGCCGGATGGTGTTGAGAACGATCTGGGCGGCATCCGCCATTTCAGCGACCTGGCCTGCGGTGGCGTTCATGCGGCGCTCCTCAGGATCAAGGGTTGCGGATCGCGCGAGAACACATCTCGCAGCAAGGCAATGACGCGGTCCGGCTCGAACGTGGTCAGGATGGCTTTCCGGTCGTCGTCGGCAACGCCAACGGCATGGCGATCGAGATACCAGCCCAGATGCTTGCGCGCCTGCCGCAAGCCGCTCTCGACACCATAAAGCGCCAGCATGTCCTCGTAGTGGGCGACAATATAGTCGGCCAATGCCGCGGGATTTTGCGGTACGTAGACGGCCGTTTCGCCTGCCGCCGCGGCTGCGATGCCACCGGCGATCCAGGGCGCGCCATAATGCGCGCGGCCGACCATCACCGCGTCGGCGCCGGATTGCTCTAGAATGGTGGCCGCTTCGGCCGGGGAGCAGACATCGCCATTGGCAACGACAGGAATCGACACAGCTTCCTTGACGCGAGCGATGGCACGCCAGTCGGCCTTGCCCTGATAGAACTGGCAGCGCGTGCGACCGTGCACCGTCACCATGCTGACGCCCGCCTGCTCGGCACGGCGCGCAAGGACCGGTGCGTTGAGCGCACCTTCGTCCCACCCAAGCCGCATCTTGACCGTCACCGGCACCTTCACCGCGCCAACCACGGCCTCGATCAAAGACAGTGCATGGTCGAGGTCGAGCATCAATGCCGAACCGGCATAGCCGCCGGTAACCTTCTTGGCCGGGCAGCCCATGTTGATGTCGATGATGTCGGCGCCCTCGCCAGCGGCGATCCGCGCGCCTTCGGCCATATGGGCCGCCTCGCGGCCGGCAAGCTGCACCATATGGACGGGCAGCCCGGAATGACGTATGCGCAGGTCGAAGCCGGCCCTGCCCTTGGCCAGTTCGCCGCTTGCCACCATTTCGGACACGACAAGGCCAGCGCCATGCGCATGGGCGCGTTGCCGGAAAGGCTCGTCTGTAATACCCGACATCGGCGCGAGGAACACGCGATTGCGGATTTCCACGCCGCCAACGTCGAGAGGCGCGGCCAATTTGGTCAGGTTAACCATGCACAAAAACCAAGCACGTCCATTCGTTGCACATTCTCTAGCCAGAACCGCCGCAATGTGCAACGCGGAATGACGCCACATTAAGGCGCAATTGGGAAAATGCCGGCCCTTCGGTTTTGTCGCGACCCCGGGCGCCCCGCGTCCTTGAGGACGCGTCGGGGACACCTTGGAATTCATATTTGACGCACGATCTTTTCGGAAAACCAATTACACTTTTGGGGATCGTGCGCTAAGCCAATCGCCATGACTGACGGAAGTGAAAACTCGAGCGCGACAGGTGGGGTTGCGGTGGTGATCGTCGCCGCCGGCCGGGGCGCTCGTGCCGGGCAGGCCAACGGACCCAAGCAGTACCAGAACATCGGCGACCGCGCGGTCATTGCGCATACGCTGGAGATGTTTCTTGCCCATCCGCGAACCGGCCAGATTGTCGTCGCCATCCACGCCGACGATCACGAACTGTTCCGGCAGGCGGCGGGTGCCCAGGCCCAGCGTGTCATCGCCGTCATCGGCGGGCCGACCAGGCAGGAGTCCGTCCGGCTCGGGCTTCTGGCGCTGAAGGGCCACGCGCCGGGCCAGGTTCTGATTCACGATGCCGTCCGCCCCTTCGTCGACGCGGACTTGATCGACCGCACCATCGCCGCCATCAGCGAACACGAGGGGGCGTTGCCTGCCCTGCCCGTCGCCGACACGCTGAAGCGCGAGTCGGCATCCGGCGTGGTCGCGGAAACCGTTTCCCGCAGCGGGCTGCACGCGGCGCAAACACCGCAAGGTTTTCCCTACGGGCCGATCCTCGCCGCACATGACAAGGCCCATCAGTTGGGCAAGCTCGATTTCACCGATGACGCGGCCATCGCCGAATGGGCGCATATTCCGGTCAAGCTCGTTCCGGGCTCGCCGGACAATGTCAAACTCACCTGGGCACGGGACATCGCCATGGCGCACCAGCGACTTTCCAGCGAACGAATACACTTCCCAGACATCCGCACCGGGAACGGCTATGATGTCCATGCCTTCGAGGCTGGCGATCACGTGACCCTGTGCGGCGTCGCCATTCCGCACGACAAGAAATTGTCCGGCCATTCCGATGCCGATGTCGGCCTGCACGCCTTGACCGATGCGCTGCTGGCGACCTGCGGCGCCGGCGACATCGGCACGCATTTTCCCCCGTCCGATCGACAGTGGAAGGGTGCCGCGTCGCGGATATTCGTCGAACATGCGGCGAGGGTGGTGCGCGAGCGCGGCGGACGCATCGCCAATGCCGACATCACGCTTATCTGTGAAGCGCCGCGTGTCGGCCCGCACCGCGAGGCGATGACATCGGCCCTTTCGCAGATGCTGGGGATTTCCGCCGACCGCATCTCGATCAAGGCCACAACCAACGAAAAACTCGGCTTCGTCGGCCGCGAGGAAGGCATCGCGGCGATCGCTACCGCCAGCGTGGTTTTCCCCGGCGAGGTGCCGGAATGAGCAACGGCGAGCTGGCAATTGCCCTGTTCGAGGCCTGCCGCGAGCGCGGCATCATGGTGGCCACGGCGGAAAGCTGCACCGGCGGCATGATCATTGCCGCGCTGACCGACATTGCAGGCTCCTCCGCCGTGGTCGATCGCGGCTTCATCACCTATTCCAATGAAGCCAAGATGGACATGCTTGGCGTTTCCGCTGCCACGCTCGACGCGCATGGCGCGGTTTCCCGCGAGACAGCGATCGAGATGGCCGCCGGTGCGCTTTCCCGCTCGCGCGCAGGGTTGACCCTGGCGGTTACCGGGATCGCCGGGCCCGGCGGCGGTTCGGCGGAAAAACCTGTCGGCCTGGTCTGGTTTGGCGTCGGCCTTGCTGGGCAAACGGTGACCGCCGAACGCCAGCTGTTCGCCGACAACGGCCGTGCTTTCATCCGCCGCGAAACGGTCAGGCAAGCGCTGGAGTTGGGTCTGCGTGCGCTCGGCCAGCATCAGGCCGGCGGCGCAACCCCATAGATGACGTCGGCGCGCTTTTCGAAAGCCTCGGCGAACATGCGAAAGGCACGGTCGAACATGGTGCCCATCACCGCGCCCAGGATGCGGCTCTTGAACTCATAGTCGATGAAGAAGCGGACGGCACAGCCGGCGCCATTGGGCTCGAAACGCCAGACATTGCTCAGATATTTGAACGGGCCGTCGATGTACTTTACGTCGATGGCGTTCTCGTCGGGCTTCAGCAGCACCTGCGTCGTGAAGGTTTCGCGGATGGCCTTGTAGCCGATGCTCATATCGGCGACGAGAACGGTGCGCCCATCACGCTCCTTGCGCGAGCGCACCGTCAGCGCTTCGCAAAGCGGCAGGAATTGCGGATAGGCCTCGACATCGGCAACCAGCGCAAACATCTGCTGCGGCGTATGGGTAACGCGGCGGGTGGCTTCGAATTTCGGCATGAACCAGCTCTAAAGCGGGTCGCGTCGAAACGGATTCACGCGACGCGCTTCAGAATCTTCGTTTTTATGCATGTCGTTCTCACTTTGGGCGCCATGCATCAGAGCGATTTCTGGAGCTGCGCTTCCCGCGCCGCGCGTAGCCGGGCGAAATCGTCGCCGGCGTGGTGCGATGAGCGCGTCAGCGGACTCGATGCCACCAGCAGAAAACCCTTGGTCCGGCCGATCGTCTCAAAGGATTTGAATTCCTCCGGGGTGACGAAGCGGATCACCGGGTGGTGCTTCTTCGACGGCTGCAGATATTGGCCGATGGTCATGAAGTCGACATTGGCCGAACGCAGATCGTCCATCAGCTGCAGGATTTCATTCCGCTCCTCGCCCAGCCCGACCATGATGCCGGACTTGGTGAAGATCGACGGATCGAGTTCCTTGACCCGCTGCAACAGCCGGATCGAGTGGAAATAGCGAGCACCCGGCCGGACCTTAAGATAGTTGGACGGCACTGTTTCGAGATTGTGGTTGAAAACGTCGGGCTTGGCCGCCACGACGATCTCAAGCGCACCGTCCTTGCGCAGGAAATCCGGCGTCAGGATTTCTATCGTGGTCGACGGCGTTGCCGCCCGGATGGCCCGGATCACGTCGGCGAAGTGCTGAGCGCCGCCATCGGCGAGATCGTCGCGGTCGACGGAGGTGATGACGACGTGGCTGAGCCCCATCTGCTTGACGGCATGCGCGACGCGGGCAGGCTCACCAGGATCAAGCGCGGTTGGAATGCCGGTGGCGACATTGCAGAAGGCACAGGCGCGGGTGCAGATCTCGCCCATGATCATGAATGTGGCGTGCTTCTTTTCCCAGCATTCACCAATGTTGGGGCACCCAGCCTCTTCGCAGACCGTCACCAGCTTGTGGGATTTGACGATCTCACGCGTCTCGGCATAGCCCTTCGAGACCGGCGCCTTGACGCGGATCCAATCCGGCTTGCGCAAAACTTCCTGGTCGGGCTTGTGCGCCTTCTCGGGGTGCCGCAACCGCGGCGCGTTGGCGATCGTGTCGAGGACCGTGACCATCTGAACCTTGGCTTTTCTCGCGATCGCCTGTCGGCGATCGTCACTTTAACGTCATCTAGGACTTTTCGGCGCAAAGAAAAAGGCTGCAGCGGCGCATGCCGCTACAACCGTTTTCGCATAGCCGCAACGATATGCCTTTAACGGCGCACCAGGCGTCCGACCCAGATCAGCAGGCAGGCACCGATGAAGCCGGTGATCAGGTAGGCAATCCAGCCGACGCCGAATGGACCGAAATTGAGCGCCTGCAGGATGGCGTTCAATACCACCGCACCAACGATGCCCATGATAATGTTCATGAAAATGCCGGTGTTGCTCTTCATGAACATTTCGGCGAACCAGCCTGCCAGGCCGCCAATGATGATGGCTGCGATCCAGCCCACGCCGTTCAAGTGCATATGCCTTCTCCTTGCGCGCGTAAAAATGCATCCGGAAATGAACTGCCTTGCCGCCGAGTTCCCAGGGCTTTCGCGGCTGAGTCTCTTGCGGCGAATCTATCATGCGTTCAACGCGCGGCCATAGGCGTCGAGCACGCTTTCCTTCATCATCTCCGACAGCGTCGGATGCGGGAAGACGGTGTGCATCAGCTCCTCTTCAGTCGTCTCAAGGTTCATCGCCACGACAAAGCCCTGGATCAGCTCGGTCACTTCGGCGCCCACCATATGGGCACCGAGCAACTGACCGGTCTTCTTGTCGAAGATGGTCTTGATGAAGCCCTGGTCCTCGCCAAGCGCGATCGCCTTGCCGTTGGCGGCGAACTGGAAGCGGCCGACGCGGATATCCTTGCCCTCGGCCTTGGCCTTGGCTTCCGTCAGGCCGACGGAGGCGACCTGCGGATTGCAGTAGGTGCAACCGGGGATCTTGAGCTTGTCGATGGCATGCACGCCGGGGAAATTCGCGATCTTCTCCACACATACGACGCCCTCATGCTCGGCCTTGTGGGCAAGCATTGGCGGGCCGGCGACATCGCCGATGGCGTAGATGCCCGGTACATTGGTCTTGCCGTAACCGTCGACGACGACGCAGCCGCGGTCGGTCTTCACACCAAGCGCTTCAAGCCCAAGATTCTCGATGTTGCCTTGCACGCCGACGGCCGAAATCATGCGGTCGGCGGTGATCTTCTCGACCTTGCCGTCCTTCATCTCGACATGCGCGGTGACCGAATTGGCTCCCTTTTCGACTTTGGTCACCTTGGCCTCGAGGATGATCTTCATGCCTTGCTTCTCGAACTGTCTTTGCGCGAATTTCGAGACTTCGGCATCCTCGACCGGCATCACCGCCGGCAACAATTCGACGACCGTTACGTCGGCACCCATGGTGCGGTAGAAGGAAGCGAATTCGATGCCGATGGCGCCCGAGCCCATCACCAGCAGCGATTTTGGCATCTCCTTCGGCACCATGGCTTCAAAATAGGTCCAGATCAGCTTGCCGTCCGGCTCGATGCCAGGCAGCGCGCGGGGCCGCGCACCGGTCGCCAGGATGATATGTTTGGCGGTGTAGGTGCCCTCGCCCTTGACGCCCTTCGGCACTGGCGGCTGCGGCTCCATCGGCTTCTTGGCCGTCTTGGAGACGACGATCTCGCCCAATTTGTCGCCAGAAGGAGCCTTCGACAGCTTGGCTTCGCCCCAGATGACGTCGACCTTGTTCTTCTTCATCAGGAAGGCAACGCCGCCATTGAGCCGCAGCGAGACTTTGCGCGACCGGTCGACGACAGCCGACGTGTCGACACTGACCTTGCCGTCGAGCTTCAGGCCATAGTCCTTCAAATGATCGGAATAGTGCATGATCTCGGCCGAGCGCAGCAGCGCCTTGGTTGGAATGCAGCCCCAGTTGAGGCAGATGCCGCCGAGATGCTCCCGCTCGACGATCGCCGTCTTGAAGCCGAGCTGGGCGGAACGCACCGCCGTGACATAGCCGCCCGGGCCGGAGCCGATGATGATGACGTCGTAGTTCTCAGCCACGGTTTTTCTCCTTCAATCACAATTCCAGCATGACGCGCACGACCGGTGTCAGCGCCTTGCCGATGTTTCGCGTGTTTTCGGCGTCGAGATGGACGCCATCGAGCGGTGTGGTTTGCGCCACGGTGCCGGCATCGAAGAAACCGCAGCCGACTTCGTCGGCCAACGCCGCATATTGCGGTGCCAGATGCCTGGAAGCATCATCGCCGCCGGCGAACATTTCCTTGAAGTCGGCATTTTCGGTGCGGCTTACAACGGGCGGCGACACAATGAGTATCTGTGGCGCCGGCCAGTCGAACGGATAGTCATGGCCACGCACGATGTCGATCAATCGCTGGATGCCTTGCTTGGCCGCGACCGGGTTGCCGTGGATCCACGGCTTCATGTCGTTGGCGCCGAGCATGATGACGATCAGGTCGATCGGTGCGTGCGTCGTCAGCACCGTCGGCAACACCCGCGCGCCATTGCGATCCGCCCCAGCCAGATGATCGTCGAAGGCCGTGGTGCGGCCATTGAGGCCATCGGCGATGACCTGGACGCCGTCGCCAAGCCCAGCCTGCAGCACGCTTGGCCAGCGATCCTGCAGTGCATGGCGGCCACCCTCGGCATTGTAACCCCAGGTCAGAGAATCGCCGTAGCAAAGCACCGTCTTCATCCGTTCAACCCGTCCTTGCTTCAATCAAACCGGGCCCTGCTCGCCAGCGCACGAAAAGCCATCGCACAACGAGAGGACGAGGGTGGAGACAACCGTTACCAATGCTGAGAGCAAGAACACCAGGGTGTACTCTTCCTGTGCGTTGGCGATGACAGCCGGTTGCTGCGCCACCAACGCCGCCGGCGAATCCGGAAAGGATGAAGGCGAAAAGGCTGGTGAAGAATTTCCGCACCGCCTCTCCCCTTGCCTAGACCAGCATGCCCATCGGATTCTCGATCAACCGCTTGAAGGCGACCAGCAGTTCGGCGCCAAGTGCCCCGTCGACGGCACGATGGTCCGTCGACAGCGTCACCGACATCACGGTGGCTATTCTGATCTCGCCGTTCTTGACCACGGCCCGCTCCTCGCCGGCACCCACCGCCAGGATCGTCGCATGCGGCGGGTTGATGACGGCGGCGAAGTCCTTGATGCCGAACATGCCGAGGTTCGACACCGCCGTGGTGCCGCCCTGATACTCTTCCGGCTTCAGCTTGCGGCTGCGTGCACGGCTCGCCAGATCCTTCATCTCGTTGGAGATGGTGGACAGCGACTTCTCGTCGGCATGCCGAATGATCGGCGTGATCAGGCCGCCGGGGATCGAGACGGCGACGCCGACATCGGCATGCTTGTGCTTGACCATGGAGGTCTCGGTCCATGACGCATTGGCATCCGGCACCGCCTTCAGCGCCATCGCCATCGCCTTGATGACCATGTCGTTGACCGACAGCTTGTAGGCGGGCGCCTCACCCTTGTCGGTCTTCTTCACCGGGGCGGCGGCATTGATCTGCGTGCGCAGCGCCAGCAGCGCGTCGAGCTCGCAGTCGAGCGTCAGGTAGAAATGCGGAATGGTGGTCTTGGCCTCGACGAGGCGGCGCGCGATAGTCTTGCGCATGTTGTCGTGCGGGACGAGGTCGTAGGAGCCCTCCTCGAACAGCTTCAGCACCTGGTCGTCCGACATCGCCTTCACGGCAGGAGCGGAAGCAGCAGCCGGCGCGCCGGCCGGAGCCTTGGCCGGTGGCGCCGCCTTGGCGCCGCCACCGGCAATCGCCGCGTCGACGTCGGCCTTCACCACCCGCCCATGCGGGCCGGTGCCGGTCACACCAGACACATCGACGCCGGCCTCCTTGGCGATACGGCGCGCAAGCGGCGAGGCGAAGGTGCGCTCGCCAGCCGCATGACCATTGGCGGCCGGAGCCGCCTTGGGCGCGGGGGCGGCAGGTTCGGCCTTTGGCGCCTCGGCCTTCGGTGCCTCGGCTTTTGGTGCTTCAGCCTTGGCATCCGCCTTCGGCGCCTCGGCTTTCGCCGGTGCGGCACCGCCACCGCTTTTCGCGGCGGCGCCCGCGTCTTCGCCTTCGGCCGCGAGGACGGCGATCAGTGCGTTGACCTTGACGCCTTCGGTGCCGGCCGGAACGACGAGCTTGGCGACCGTGCCCTCATCCACGGCTTCGACCTCCATCGTCGCCTTGTCGGTCTCGATCTCGGCGATGACATCGCCCGGCGAAACCTTGTCACCCTCCTTGACCAGCCATTTTGACAGATTGCGCTCTTCCATCGTGGGCGAGAGCGCCGGCATGGTGATGTTGATTGGCATTTTGTCCTCCCGCCCGGTTCAGCGATATGCGACGGCTTTGACCGCCTCGATGACCTCGCCGACATTCGGCAATGCCAGCTTCTCGAGGTTTGCCGCATAAGGCATCGGTACATCCTTGCCGGCAATGGTGATGACCGGCGCGTCGAGGAAATCGAAGGCGCGCTGCGAGACCTGGTTGGCGATGTGGTCGCCGACCGAGTTCTGCGGGAAGCCCTCTTCCACCACGACCAGCCGATTGGTCTTCTTGACCGAGGCGATGATCGTGTCGAGGTCGAGCGGGCGAATGGTCCTGAGATCGATGATCTCGGCGTCGATGCCCATGCCGCGCAATTCCGCCTCCGCCTTGACCGCATAGGTCATGCCGATCCCGAACGAGACGATGGTGACGTCCTTGCCTTGCTTGTGGATGCGCGCCTTGCCGATCGGCAGCACGAAATCATCGAGCTTCGGCACGTCGAAGGACTGGCCGTAGAGGATTTCGTTCTCGAGGAAGATGATCGGGTTGGGGTCGCGGATTGCTGCTTTCAGCAAGCCCTTGGCGTCAGCGGCCGTATACGGCATCACAACCTTCAGGCCCGGAATGTGGCTGTACCAGGCGGCGTAGCACTGCGAGTGCTGGGCGGCGACACGGGCGGCAGCGCCGTTCGGTCCGCGAAACACTATTGGCGCACCCATCTGGCCGCCCGACATATAGAGCGTCTTGGCGGCCGAGTTGATGATCTGGTCGATCGCCTGCATGGCGAAGTTGAAGGTCATGAACTCGACGATCGGCTTCAGCCCGGCCATCGCCGCACCGACGCCGACGCCGGCAAAACCGTGCTCGGTGATCGGCGTGTCGACGACGCGACGCGGTCCGAATTCCTGCAGCAACCCTTGCGTGATCTTGTAGGCGCCCTGGTATTCGGCGACCTCCTCGCCCATGACGAAGACATCGCCGTCGCGGCGCATCTCCTCGGCCATGGCATCGCGCAGCGCTTCGCGCACCGTGGTCGAGACCATCTCGGTGCCGGCAGGAATATCCGGATCGGTGGCGATCTCGGTCTTCGGTGCCGCCGCGACTGGTGCCGCGGCCGCGCTCTTGGCCGCAACCGGTGCCGGTGCAGCCGTTTCAGCCTTGGCGGGCTCTTCGCCGATGCCTTCGCCGGCCTTGTCGGTGTCTTCGCCTTCAACCGCAAGCACGGCGATCACCGCATTGACCTTGACGCCTTCAGTGCCGGCTGGAACCACGATCTTGGCCAGAGTGCCTTCATCGACAGCTTCGACTTCCATCGTCGCCTTGTCGGTTTCGATCTCGGCGATAACGTCGCCGGCGACGACCTTGTCGCCCTCGTTCTTCAACCACTTGGAAAGATTGCCCTCTTCCATGGTCGGCGAGAGAGCGGGCATGAGAATTTCGATCGGCATGTCCTGGCCCTCCCTTACAATACGATATCGGTCCAGAGCTCGGACGGATCCGGCTCCGCATCGTTCTGGGCAAACTCGGCGGCGTCGGCAACGATGTCGCGAACCTCCTTGTCGATGGTCTTCAATTCGTCCTCGGTCGCCCACTTCTTCTCGATCAGCCGCGCCTTGACCTGCTCGATCGGGTCATGCTCGGAGCGCATCTTCTGCACTTCTTCCTTCGAGCGGTATTTCGCCGGATCCGACATCGAGTGGCCGCGATAGCGATAGGTCTGCATTTCGAGGATCAGCGGGCCATTGCCGGCACGGCACCATTCGGTGGCGAGTTCGCCGGCGGCCTTGACCGCGCGCACATCCATGCCGTCGACCTGGATACCTGGAATCTTGAAGGACGCACCCCGATGCGAGAAATCCGTCTCCGCGGAAGAGCGCGAAACCGACGTGCCCATGGCGTAGCGGTTGTTCTCGATGATGTAGATCACCGGCAGCTTCCATAGCGAGGCCATGTTGAAGCTTTCATAGACCTGGCCCTGGTTGGCGGCGCCATCGCCGAAATAGGTCAGCGAGACATTGTTGTTGTCGCGGTAGCGATTGGCGAAGGCCAGTCCGGTGCCGAGCGACACCTGTGCGCCGACAATGCCGTGGCCCCCGTAAAAATGCTTCTCCTTGGAGAACATATGCATGGAGCCGCCCTTGCCCCGCGACAGGCCGCCACGGCGACCAGTCAGTTCAGCCATGACGCCGCGCGGTGAAAGCTCCATCGCCAGCATGTGGCCGTGGTCGCGATAGGCGGTGATCATCTGATCGCCCTCGATCAGCGCCATCTTCATGCCGGTGACGACCGCTTCCTGGCCGATATAGAGATGGCAGAAGCCGCCGATGAAGCCCATGCCGTAGAGTTGGCCGGCCTTTTCCTCGAAGCGGCGGATGAGCAGCATATGCCGGTAGGCGGCAAGCTCTTCGTCCTTGGTGAATTCAGCGGGCTTGGGCGCGGAAAGACCCGATTTGCCGTCGGATTTCGATTTGGCAGGCGCTTTTCTGGCTGCGGTGGCCATGCATCACTCCCTGTTGGCGTCTCTTGGCGGACATTAGGGCAGGATGAATCCGCCCTGGGAAGATCAGCTCTCCCCACCGATTTATGCAAGGCTAACACGCGTTACAGCGTTGCGCCATGACGAATTTGCATAGCTGGCATGCGCCTAAGCGATTAAAATCATTGAAAATATTGCTGATTAACTGAAATACGGTTATTTCACCGAAGCTGGCAACATGATGGTGATCTCATCGGCCTGGGACAGATTGAGCGCCCTGCGCGCCTGCTCGTCGAGCATGTCCTTCTCCAGCGTGCCGTCATGCATAAGCCGAACGCGCCGCTCGAGCTCCATCCGGCGCGCCTTGACGGCATCAAGCTGCGCCTGCAGCGCGACCGCCTGGGCTTCCAGCTGATATTTCGAATTGATGCCGAATTCGCCGTGATAGGCATGGAAGCCGAAATAGGTCAGGAACACGACGCAAAGCGAAGGGATGATCAGCCGGCCGGTATTTCTCTGCTTGTGCTGACGCGTCCACATCGCCCGTTCCTCGCAGCCGCGAACTCAGGCGGCTCACGATCTTTTTCACCCGATTGTGCTTAACGGACGGTTACGGAGCCCTGCCCGGCGACAACGAAATGAAAAAGGGCGGGAATGATCCCGCCCTTCGTGCAACATCCGAGTTCAGTGTTTTCGGATCAGCCCTTGATCACCGACTTGCCGGCGTAACGCGCCTGCTTGCCGAGCTCTTCCTCGATGCGGATCAACTGGTTGTACTTGGCCATGCGGTCGGAGCGCGACAGCGAACCCGTCTTGATCTGCCCGCAATTGGTGGCGACGGCGAGATCTGCGATGGTCGAATCCTCGGTCTCACCGGAACGATGCGACATGACAGCGGTGTAGCCAGCCTTGTGGGCAGTCTCGACCGCGTCGAGCGTTTCGGTCAGCGAGCCGATCTGGTTGACCTTGACCAGGATCGAATTGGCAACGCCCATGCGGATGCCGTCGCGCAGGCGCGCCGTGTTGGTGACAAAAAGGTCGTCGCCGACCAGTTGCGTCTTCTTGCCGATCAGGTCGGTCAGGTATTTCCAGCCTTCCCAATCGTCCTCGGCCAAACCATCCTCGATCGTGATGATCGGATAGTCGGCGGCAAGCTTGGCAAGGTACTTGGCCTGCGCCTTGGGGTCACGCGTCTTCTTCTCGCCTTCATAGACATAATTGCCGTCCTTGAAGAACTCGGTGGCGGCACAATCGAGGCCGAGCGCGATCTCCTCGCCCGGCTTGAAGCCGGCCTTCTCGATCGATTCCATGATGAAATCGAGCGCCACCGGCGCGCTCTTCAGGTTCGGGGCGAAGCCGCCTTCGTCGCCAACGTTAGTGTTGTGGCCGGCATCCTTCAGCTTCTTGCGCAGCGTGTGGAAGATTTCCGAGCCCCAGCGCACGCCTTCGCGCAGCGTCGGCGCGCCGACCGGCAGGATCATGAACTCCTGGAAGTCGATCGGGTTGTCGGCATGCGCGCCGCCATTGATGATGTTCATCATCGGCACCGGCAGGATATGCGCCTTGGTGCCGCCGACATAACGGTAGAGCGGCAGGCCGGCGGCATCGGCCGCGGCCTTGGCCACCGCCAGCGAAACGCCAAGAATGGCGTTGGCGCCGAGCCGGCTCTTGTTGGGTGTGCCGTCGAGTTCGATCATCGTCTGGTCGATGTGGATCTGGTTTTCGGCTTCCATGCCGCCGATCGCCTCGAAAAGTTCGCCGTTGACCGCCTCCACGGCCTTCAGCACGCCCTTGCCGAGATAGCGCGCACCGCCATCGCGAAGCTCGACGGCCTCATGGGCGCCGGTCGAGGCTCCTGACGGCACCGCGGCGCGGCCCATCGAACCGTCTTCGAGTACAACATCGACCTCGACGGTCGGGTTTCCACGGCTGTCCAGGATTTCACGTCCGACAATGTCGATGATGGCGGTCATTGCGATGTCCCCGATTGATCTGACGAAAGGTCGCGCCCGTCTTAGCCAAAGCGACGCAAAAGGCAATCCAGCCATGGCCGAATAGTGCCGCCGGCCCGATTCACGAAGCGCAAATTTCTGTCATCATAAGTCATGCGCCCGGACATCAATTTCGGGTTATGGCTATTGTCGCGCGGGGCGAAACAGGAGGAGTTTCGCCATGTCCGAGTTGAGTGGTATTGTCAGTCTGTTTCTGATCGCGGTCGCGTTGCTGACATCATGCGACAATCAGCAGTCGCCGCCAAAGGCCATTGTTACTTTGCCGGCCTTGAGCATCAACGAGTGACGACGATGTGGAATCAAAAAAGGGCCCCGTCGAAACGGGGCCCTTTTTGCCTGTGGGATCAATGCCAGTAGGGCGTGACCTTATAATACTCATAGGACGCGTCACGCGCGCTTTCACCGTCCGCGCCGGCCAGTTCATTGATGGAATAGGCGGGCGCCGCCTTCAGCTGCTCCTTCGAGAAGGGCACGACGTAGCCGCCCTTGTCTTCATCATAGTCGAGACTCGCCCAGGGAACGGCGTGATACTTCTCGCCGATACCAAGGAAGCCGCCAAACCCGATCACCGCGAACATGATGCCGTTCGACGTCTTGTCGAGCATGATGTCCTCGATGCTTCCGATGCTCTTGCCTTCTGTGTTGTAGACGGATGTGCCGATGACTCGCGAAGCGGCAATGGCTTCGGTGTGGCCTGTCTGTGTTGTCATGATCTGCTCCTCGTTGTCGTTGAACACTGCTTTGACAATGAGGAGGACGGGCGAAAGTTCCCGACTTTCTATGCTTCGGACAGTCACTCCGCGAGAATGAAAGTCACCTTCATGTTGACGCGGTAGGCCGAAATCTTGCCGTCCTCGACGACGATCTTCTGATCCTGGATCCAGGCGCCTTCCACGTTTTTCAGGGTTTTCGCCGCGCGGGCGATTCCCTTCTCGATAGCGTCCTGAAAACTCTTCTTCGATGACGAGGTAATTTCGGTGACGCGGGCGACAGACATGGCTTTCCTCCTGCCAAGACGCTCATTTGCCGGCCAAGCGTACAACCGGCCCCTATCCACCACAAGCGGCGGCGGGACGCGCCCGCTCAGCGGCCCTTGGCTATCCGGTCGAAGGCCATCAGTCTCTCGAGAAGCGCTGGCATGTCCTTCAGCGGCACCATGTTCGGTCCGTCGGAAGAGGTCGAATTGTCGGGATCCTGGTGGGTCTCGATAAAGACGCCGGCAACGCCGACGGCGACGGCCGCGCGAGCCAAGGTTTCGACAAAGCGACGCTCGCCGCCTGACGAACCGCCCTGCCCGCCCGGCTGCTGGACCGAATGCGTGGCGTCGAAAATCACCGGAGCCCCGATTTCGGCCATGATGGGCAGGGCCCGCATGTCGGATACCAGCGTGTTGTAGCCGAAGGACGCGCCGCGCTCGGTGGTCAGGACATTGGCATTGCCGGAACCTGTGATCTTGGCGACCACGTTCTTCATGTCCCAGGGCGCAAGGAATTGCCCCTTCTTGACGTTGATGACCTTGCCGGTCCTTGCCGCGGCGACCAGCATGTCGGTCTGACGCGACAGGAAGGCAGGTATCTGGAGCACATCGACATGCGGAGCGACGATCGCACACTGCTCCTCGGTGTGGACATCGGTCAGCACGGGAAGCGAAAACGCCTTGCGCAGTTCGTCAAAGACGGGAAGCGCGGCATCCATGCCGGCGCCGCGTGTTGCCGACAGCGAGGTGCGGTTGGCCTTGTCGTAACTCGTCTTGTAGACGAGGCCGATGCCGAGCCTGCCGGTCAGTTCCTTCAGCGCGCCAGCCATGTCGAAGGCATGCTGGCGCGATTCGAACTGACACGGGCCGGCGATCAGCGCCAAGGCCGCATTGTTGTCGAAGACGACATTGCCGACCGTTACCGACGAATTGGGCGTCGTCGAATTGGACGCTTGGGGCTTGCTCATTGGATCTCCCGGAAGATGAAAGCCGCGCCCTGTCCGGATGCGGGCTGCACGACAATGTCAGTCCCCGCTATATCGTGCTGTATGGCATTGGCTGCAAGCAGGCTCGATGTGGCATTGGCGCTGCGGACCGCGAAGACGACCGCCGCGAAGCGAAGCTTCGTGGGTAAACCGGCCGAGACACCAAAACGCTCGGCGAAAGACACGGGATCGAGCACGCTCAGCGTTGCATTTGGCAAATGAAACGCTGAGCCCTGCACGCCGGCAGCGGGATTCCCCACCGCCACGGAAATCAGCCGAGACTGTTCGGCTGGGTGGTCGCTGATCGCCACCACTTCCACGATGCCTGTCGCGCCATTGGCGTGGGCCTGCAAAGCCGCGCGGTCCACATCAGGCGCATTGATGCGCTGGCAGGCAAAAAGGAACGCATCGGTTGTGTCATTGGCCGAGGCGAAGGCCAGCTTGAATGACGCCACGTCGCTTTTGCCTGATGTATCGGTGAAAGCGCGTGAAAAGCTCAGCGTGCCTCCCGCCGACAGGCCGGCCTCGACATAGCGCGCATGATCGGCATCGGCATTGTCGGTCCCCAGCACCACCGCGGAAAACCCCTCATCGCCGTGGCTTTCGCGGTAGAGGCGGTCGCGCGCGACGAAGACATTGCCTTCGGCGGCGGCCTTGATCGCGGCCTGTTCGCTGCCAATCGCAAGCGGCTCAAGATAGGTACCGTCGGCGAGGAAAACGCAACAGTTTTCCGTTCCAAAGGGATGGATGCCGGTCGGGGCGACGACGAAGCCGAGCGAAGTGAGCCGGGCTCGCGCCACATCGAGGTTCTGCGTCGGCAGCACCAGATGATCGAGCGGATGAATGCCGGCTGCTGTTGTTCGGGTCATGCAGGCGCGATGTGCATCATTCCGCAAAACCGTTCAAGGTTCTTCTCATCCGCCGCCGCAGGATTTGACGCGGCGGCATCCCCCCGCGCGGGGGATGCTCCGCTGTCCCGATTATCGATCGAAGCGGCTACGGGTCGATCCTCAACTATCTGACGGTGCGCGGCGCGCTGAAAGCGGCGGCGCAGGGCCATTCCAGCGTCGTGCTGGCCGAGTTGAAGGCCTGGCGGAAGGCCACCAATCTGCCTGGCGGCCTTCATGTACTGCCGGGTTATCTGATGGGGCGTCGACCACGGCACCTGCTGGAGCAGGCACTTGATCAGCTGCCGGCCACGACATCGGCGGAATAGCGCAGTTCGCGCAAGGGTTTGACCTTGCTGGTGGTCTGCGCATAGAGCGGATGCGCCTTGTAAGCGGCCAGCGCCGCGTCATCGGCAAACTCAGCGTAGACGACAACATCAACTTCATCCGACAGCGGGTCGACCTTGGTGTTCAAAGTGACCTCGAAAAGGCTGGAATGAGGAATGTTGCCGAGCGCCAAAAGCCCGCTGCGCACAGCCTCCACATCCTCCTTGCGCCGGGCGCTGAAGAAAACGATATGCCGGATCAATTCCGCCTCCTCGATCTGAATGCAGGGGTCTTTAGTGACGGCGGTCCCCTGGCGTCAACCGTTCATGGAGCCACGCGTCCTTGCGACGCGCCCGCACGGTGCCGGACCTCATCTCGCGATGACGAACGGCTCGGATCTTCGGAAGGAATGTCCAGGTTGGGAGGGACTATTCAGGCCTTGCCGGTGACGTAACGAACGACATGGGAGAGTTCCCTGACCGACATGTCGAGATACCGGCCCTGATTGTACAGGCCATCCCAGATCAGGAAGAATGCGATGGCGGCGATGACGATTACATAACGCATGGCTAAAACTATCGCACAGGCGTGGCGGCGGCCATAGCCGTTTTTGAGTTCGGGCAGCAACTCGACGCAAGGGAGAGATACCAAGCGACACGTGGCACAGCCCAGCCAATGGCCTGCCTCTTGAAGTTCCCCCTCATGACGTGGAAGATTGTGACCAGGCATTCGCTGGGAAGCGCTGAAGCTTTGGCTAACAGGCACGCGCTTTCGTTCGAGCCCGCCTCGCGCCGAACCCATGAGCTAACGGGACCAGGCAAGGGCGTTCGAACCTGGCGCATGATCCAAGAGAATCGTGGCTCGGCAATTTGCGCCGAAACCACGAAAATCCAGGGGCGTGAAATGGCACATGGGGAACATCACAGCGCAGCGCTGAGCGAAGCAGTCAGGCTCGACGAATTCAATTTCGCCGAGATCGTCAAGGGCCTGCCGGCCAAGGCGCGCATGGTGCTTTCGGCGGCGATGAACCTGCCGCGCGGTTCGCTCAAGGTCAGGATGCCGGACGGTCGCGCCGTTCTGGTCGGCGGCAAGGGGCCTGGCCCCGACGCCGAGTTGGTGCTGAAGAACTGGCGCCTGCCAGGCCGCGCCTTTTCCGGCGGCACGATCGGCGTTGCCGAATCCTATATGGACGGCGATTGGGAAAGCCCTGACGTGACCAGCTTCCTAGAATTGTTCGTGGTCAATTCGGCGATCGGCGAACGCGTCGCCGGCGGCGCCAGCTGGCTCATCAATACCGTCCAGCGCATCCGCCACTGGTTCAACGAGAACACGCGCACCGGTTCGAAGCGCAATATCTCGGCGCACTACGATCTCGGCAACGCCTTCTACAAGGAGTGGCTCGACCCGAGCATGACCTATTCCTCGGCGCTCTACGCCAACGGCGCCAATGATCTTGAAAGCGCCCAGGCCGCCAAATATCGGGCACTGGCCAGGGATACGGGTATCGGCGGAAAGGATCATGTGCTGGAGATCGGCTGCGGCTGGGGCGGCTTTGCCGAATTCGCGGCACGCGAAATCGGCTGCCGCGTTACGGGACTGACGATCAGCCGCGAACAGCACGACTTCGCCAAGGCACGCATCGCCAAGGCCGGGCTTGCCGACAAGGTCGACATCAAGCTGCAGGATTACCGCGACGAAACAGGGACTTACGACCGCATTGCGTCTATCGAGATGTTCGAGGCGGTCGGCGAAAAATACTGGCCGGTGTTCTTCTCGAAGATGAAAGCTTGCCTGAAACCCGGCGGCACCGCGGGTCTGCAGATCATCACCATCAACGAAGCCGCTTACGACACCTATCGCGCCAGGCCGGATTTCATCCAGCGCTATGTATTTCCCGGCGGCATGCTGCCGACACCGTCGATCCTGAAGGCGCTCGGCAAGGATCATGGCCTTGCGCATCTGCGTGAGCGCGTTTTCCCCGACGACTATGCGCGCACACTCGCCGAATGGCGGCATCGTTTCTGGGCGTCGTGGGAGAAGATCGTACCGCTCGGCTTCGACGATCGCTTCAAGAAGCTGTGGGAGTTCTACCTGCACTATTGCGAAGCCGGTTTCCGCGCCAGCTACATCGACGTGCGCCAGGTGGTCTACAAGGCGTAGGTCGATATGCCAGTGGGCCGCCTTTTGGTGAACATCCCCGCACCGTCGAGCTTACGAGGTTAAGCCAAAGCGCCAATCGCGGCGTCTTGATGCGACGTGATGAAACCGCGATCGTGCGTCGGCCGTTCTCACGCATCGGACGCCCCGCGCCAAGATTACGCCGAGCGCCTCTGACCATAGGAGGCTTCCATGAAGCGAACACTTACCGCCATTGCCATCCTGCTTGCCGCGATATCCGCTGCCGATGCACGGCGCATAACCCCACCGACCGTCATGAACGATCCGCTGGGTGCCAGCATCAGTCCAACCACGACGCCTGGTGCCGGCGATCTCATCGACAACACACCAACCTCGACCATCCACGAGGTGCATGCTCCGGCCGGGATGACGCCCTTGACCGTGCCCAGCGACCCGACTGGCATGTCGCTCGAGCCGACGCAGCCGGTCAGCCCGCAAGCCCCCGCGACGGCACTGCCGCTGACCCCCGAAAACTAAGGGCCGCGCCATGCGCACCGGCCGGAGCAATCCCGGGAAACAAGGCAAATTCCGAAACCGGTGAAAACGATCCGGAATTGCCTTCAATCGAGAGATGGAGCGGTTCGGCGTTTCCCTGAAATGCCGAACCGTTTCAGGCCACCGGATCAAAGCAGGATGCGATACCTGGCAAAACCGGCTTCGCCCTCGCCCGCCGGTTCGATCTTCAGCGACTTCACATCGGCGATGAAGTCCTTTGCCTTGACGCCCGTCTCGAACACGACGCTGGTTCCCGGCAGCGGCGCGAACGACCAGTTGCCGTCGGCCGACGGGTTGATCGTGCCCTGGCTCACAATATAGCGAACGATGACGTCGCGGTTGGTGTCGGGCGCTTCGTAGATGATCTTGGAGGCATTGATGTCGGGGAAATTGCCGCCGCCGCCGGCACGGTAATTGTTGGTCGCGACGACGAATTTCTGATTGGGATCAAGTTGTTTTCCGTCGAACATCAAGTCGACGACGCGATTGGCGCCAGCATTCGCCACGCCGCCCTTGGCATCATATTTCGGCGGCTGCGACAGATCGATCTTGTAGGAGACGCCATCGATGACATCGAAATTGTAGGACGGGAAATCGGTGTTGATGAGCGTCTGGTCGGTCTTCCCCGCCTCGATCCTGTTGAAGATGCCGGCCGACATTTCCAGCCATTCCTTGACCTGGGCGCCGGTGATTTCGACGGCGCGCACGGTGTTGGGATAGAGATAGAGGTCGGCGACGTTCTTGATGGCGATGTCGCCGGCAGGCACGTCGGTATAGTAGTCGGCGCCGTTGCGCCCGCCTGCCTTGAAGGGAGCGGCGGCCGACAGCAGCGGCACGTCCTTCCACTGCGTGCTCTTGAGTATGTCCTTCAAGTACCAGGTCTGCGCCTGGCTGACGACCTGCACCGACGGATCGTCCGCGACCAGCGCGAAATAGGAATAGAGCGGCGCGGAGGTCTTGCCGACCGGACGGCGCACATAGGCCAGGGTCGCCTGGTGGTCCTGCTCGAGGGCGGCGATGATGCGCTTGTCGTCGGGGACAGTCGGCTTGTTCTTGTTGTCGACGCGCTCGAAGATCGGCCGCGCCTCGGAGGTCGCGGACACGACCTTCCATTTCGATCCGTCACGCTCCAGCATCAGGTCGATCAGACCCATATGCGAGCCCCAGAAACCGCCCATCACGGCCGGCTTGCCCTGCAGGGTGCCTTTTTGCGTGTCGACCCCTTCGAGCGACTGGAAATCCTTCTTGCCGGGGAACACCAGATGCTGGTGACCGGTGAACACGGCATCGACGCCATCGATGCCGGCGACGAAGAACGAGGCGTTCTCCATCATGTCGCCCTGCTTCACATCAATGCCGGAATGCGAGAGCGCGATGACGATGTCGGCGCCCTCTTCCTTCATCTGCGGCACCCAGGCCTTGGCCGCCTCGACGATGTCGCGCGTCTTGACGTTGCCTTCGAGATTCTTGAGGTCCCAGACCATGATCTGCGGCGGCACGAAACCGATAATGCCGATCCTGATCGGCTGTTCGGCGCCCGAACCGTCCTTGATCTTCTTGTCGAGGATCACATAGGGCTTGAGGTAGAGCTTGTCGTCACGCGGGTTGGCGGCAAGCTCGGTGCCGCGGATCAGATTGGCGCAGACGAAGGGGAAATTGGCGCCGGCCAGCACCTTGTCCAGGAAAGACAGGCCGTAGTTGAACTCGTGGTTGCCGAGCGTCGAGCATTCATAGCCGAGCAGGTTCATGCCTTTCATGATCGGATGCAGGTCGCCGTCCTTGAGGCCTTTCTCGTAGGCGATGTAGTCGCCCATCGGGTTGCCCTGCAGCAGGTCGCCATTGTCGATCAGCATCGAGTTAACGGCTTCCTTGCGCACTGCGTCGATCAGGGATGCGGTGCGCGACAGGCCCATCGTGTCGTTGGCTTTGTCGGCGTAGTAATCATAGGGCAGCACGTTCACATGGATGTCGGTGGTTTCCATGATCCGAAGATGCGCCTGGTTAGCTTGAGCGCGGGCGGAGAAGGGATGAAGCACGATCAGCGCCCCTGTGGCTGCGGCGCCAGCGAGAAAACCGCGGCGGGAGACGGGGTGGAGCAGTTGCGACATGTTTTCTCCTGTTCGACTACCTGACGCCCTGCCCCGGAGCGAACTTCGCGCCGAAATAGGCTCAAGTCCACTCAAGAAGTCGCGCGCATCCGGACATCAGTCCATCAGCTGGAGATGACGCGCGGATGAATGGAACAGTGAAGAAAAGTCAGGTCTTGTCGTCGTCGCCCTGGGTGATCAGCCGGGCGCTGCGCTGGCCTGTGACGTAGATCCATAGCCAGCTCAGGGAAACCGCCAGCCGGTTGCGGAAACCGATCAGGAAATAGATGTGCGCAATTCCCCACAGCCACCAGGCGAGCCAGCCCGTGAGCTTGATCCAGCCGAAATCGATCGCGGCGGCGCGTTTTCCGATCGTCGCCAGGTCGCCGGCGTGCTTGTAGTGGAAAGGACGTACCGTCTTGTCGCCGGCAAGCCTGGCCTTGATGGTGGCCGCGACATGTCGGCCCTCCTGCTTGGCGGAAGGCGCCACGCCAGGTACCGGCCGTCCATCTGGCCTCAGCACAAGAGCGGCGTCGCCGATGACAAAAATCTCCGGGCTGCCGGACACACTGAGGTCTGGCTCGACGAGCACCCTGCCCGCGCGATCCGCCTTCGCGCCCAGCCATTCGGCGGCGGGCGAGGCGGCAACGCCGGCCGCCCACAGGATCGTCCGGGCTGCCAGCTGCTTGTCGCCAAACACAACACCCTCGGCGTCACAGCGCGTGACGGCGCGGCCGAGCTCAACCGTCACGCCAAGACGCTCCAGCGCCTTGCTGGCGTAACCGGAGAGTTTCGGCGCGAAATTGGCAAGGATGCGGTCGCCGGCCTCGATCAGCACCACGCGCGTTTGCCGCGTATCGATATTGCGGAACTCGCCGCGCAGCGTGTCGTGTGCCAGTTCGGCGATGGTGCCGGCGAGTTCCACGCCGGTCGGCCCACCGCCGACGATCGCAATGGTCAGCAGCGCCTGGCGCCTGGCGGGATCGGTTTCGCGCTCGGCCTGCTCGAAAGCCAGGAGAATGCGCCGCCGAATGGTGGTGGCGTCCTCCAGCGTCTTCAAACCCGGCGCAAAAGGCTCCCATTCATCATGACCGAAATAGGCGTGCCGCGCGCCGGTGGCCAGCACTAGCGTGTCGTAGGCGACCGCGCTGCCGTCATCGAGCAGCACGCGTCTGCCGGCACGGTCGACGCCGGTGACATTGGCCAGTAGCGTCGTCACGTCCTTGCGCTTGCGCAGGAGATGGCGGATCGGCCACGCAACCTCGGAGGTTGCCAGCGCGGTCGTCGCAACCTGGTAGAGCAGCGGTTGGAAAAGATGATGGTTGCGCTTGTCGATCATGGTGATGCGCACCGGTGCGCCGGCGAGCGCTCGGGTGAATTCGAGGCCGCCGAAACCTGCACCGACAACGATGACATGGTGGCTGGGTTCAGTCATCTCGTTCACCCCTGACGGCAAGATCGCCTGTCCTGAATGTAGGTATTTTTGTGCAACGCAGCAACAAAAGGACGGTGCCCGGGACTCGTCGTCCCATGTCGTGAATGCACAAGATGTATCGTGTCGCGAGGTATAGCCTGATCAAACACGCGATGAGGTGACGCATGGCTAACGATCATGACGACCAGGGTCCGGCACAGTATGCCTCGCCGCCCCGCTTCATGCATGAACTCGATCCGGCATTCCAGGCGCCGCTATCCGACTGGACCGATGTGAGACGCTGGCGCAAAGCCGAGCGCGAGCGGCTGATCGCAGCGCGACTCGCAGTTTCGGCCGACGCGCGAACGGCAATGTCTCAGCGCATCGCCGAAGGGCTCGACGCGATCATCGGCGATATCGCTGGCCGCACGGTCAGTCTCTACTGGCCGTTTCGCGGCGAACCGGACCTGCGGCCGTGGATGGCGGCGATCAATGAACGAGGCGGCCGCACAGCGCTGCCCATCGTCGTGGAGAAAGCGCAACCGCTGATCTTCCGCGCCTACAAACCGGGCGACCGGCTGGAAAAAGGCGTCTGGAACATCCCGATCCCGGCCGAGGGCGATCCGGTGCTGCCGGACATCGTCATCTCGCCGATCGTCGGCATCGATCCTGCAAACTATCGCCTGGGCTATGGCGGCGGCTTCTTCGACCGCACGCTGGCCGCCATGCCGTTCAGGCCGCTGGTCATCGGAGTCGGCTACGAACTGCAGCGCATCGCGACCATTTATCCGCAGCCGCACGACATTCCGATGGATCGGATTGTCACGGAAGCCAGCCAGATGTGTTAAGATTCAGGTCAGGCCGTGCCGAGAATGGCGAGGTCTGAGAATCGGAACGGAGCAGACATTCGGGTCCGTGAGCATCGAAAGCGCGAGACCTTGCCGTTCGGAGGCCCGCGTCACCTGAATATCAATACGTCTAAGCCATCTCCGGCTTCATGCCCATGGCGGTGCGGTCGACGATTTCACGCAAGGCAAAGGACGAGTTGATCTTGGTGACATGCGGCATGGCCGACAGCCATTCCTTGTGGATGCGCTCATAGTCGACCAGGTCCTTTGCCGCGATGCGCAGGATGTAGTCGTATTCGCCCGACATCAGGTGGCAGGACAGCACGTTGGGGCACCGCTTGATTGCCGCCTCGAAATCCGACAGCGTCTTCTCGAACTGGCCCGACAAGGATATATGCACGATCGCCGTCATCTGATGACCGAGCGCTGCATTGGAAAGCCGGGCGTGGTAGCCGCGAATGGTTCCGGATTTTTCCAGATTATCGAGCCGGCGCGAACAGGCCGATTGCGACAGGCCAACCTTCTCGGCGAGCGCCGCATTGGGTATCCTGCCATCCTTCTGCAATGTCTCAAGAATGGCGATATCGATCCTGTCGAGCGGCATTTTTCGTGAATCCTGCGAATATCCGGCCATTTGGCGCAACAATTATCGAAACGTGCCTGTCCGCGCAAGCGCATTCGCAAACACTTGCGCGCCGATTCGTGGTTCACTCAGACGATACAGGGAGTGAGCCCAAAAGGGCCCGGATCAGGAGAAGACAATGCGCGTCGGCTGCCCCAAGGAAATCAAGAACCACGAATACCGTGTCGGCCTCACGCCCGGCTCGGTTCGCGAATATGTGGCGCACGGCCATGAAGTACTGGTCGAGACTGGTGCCGGTGCCGGCATTGGCGCCGATGACAATGCCTATCGCGCCGCCGGCGCCACCATCGCCAAGACCGCCGCCGACGTGTTCGCCAAGTCGGACATGATCGTCAAGGTCAAGGAGCCGCAGCCCAATGAATGGGCGCAGCTGCGCGACGGCCAGATCCTGTACACCTACCTTCACCTGGCTCCGGACCCGGAACAGACCAAGGGCCTGCTCGCTTCGGGCGTGACCGCGATCGCCTACGAAACCGTGACCGACGATCGTGGCGGCCTGCCGCTGCTCGCGCCGATGTCGGAAGTCGCCGGCCGCCTGTCGATCCAGGCCGGCGCCACGGCGCTGCAGAAGGCAAATGGCGGCCGTGGCGTGCTGCTCGGCGGCGTGCCCGGCGTGCTTCCCGGCAAGGTCACCGTGCTCGGCGGCGGCGTCGTCGGCCTGCATGCCGCCCGCATGGCTGCCGGTCTTGGCGCCGACGTCACCATCATCGACCGCTCGATCCCGCGCCTGCGCCAGCTCGATGACCTCTTCGCCGGCCGTGTGCATACCCGCTATTCGACCGTCGAGGCGCTCGAGGAAGAATGCTTCTCGGCCGACATCGTCGTCGGCGCCGTACTGATCCCGGGCGCCGCGGCGCCGAAGCTCGTCACCCGCGAAATGTTGTCGGGCATGAAGAAGGGCTCGGTGCTGGTCGACGTCGCCATCGACCAGGGTGGCTGCTTCGAAACCTCGCATGCGACGACTCACGCCGAGCCGACCTACGAGGTTGACGGCGTTATCCACTATTGCGTCGCCAACATGCCAGGTGCCGTGCCGGTGACCTCGGCCCATGCGTTGAACAACGCGACACTGCACTACGGCCTGCAGCTCGCCGACAAGGGCCTGAAGGCGCTGGTCGACGACCATCATTTGCGCAACGGCCTCAATGTCCACAAGGGCAAGATCACGAATCGTGCGGTGGCCGAAGCGCTGGGCTACGAACTGGTCGAGCCGAAAGCCGTTCTGGCCGCGTAATACACCCAGAAAAAGTCAACGTGCTAATTGCTGCCCGCCGGATTTCTCCGGCGGGCTTTTTACTGGCCTATCCAGGCCGACAAGCCTGGTTGCTGGTCAGGTCGGTGTCAGCTGCGGAGGCAGGTTGCCTGAGACTGTTGCATTTTTGTCATACCCAAATTGACCGACTCCCTGTTAGGAACAGCTTGGGTTTATTACTAGGGGTACGGGCTAATGCTTACTCGCGTTTCCGCGAAATCTTTTCTTTTCGGTGCTGTCTCTGTCGTGGCTTTGATGTCCGCGGCCCACGCGGCAGACGTCGTACAGCCAGTGGAAGCCTCCGGTTTCAATTGGAGCGGTGTTTATGTCGGCTTTGGCGTTGGCGCCGGAGCCAACGTTCATGAGTTGGGCAGTGATTTTGCTCCTATCTCGCTGAACGGCATCGGCGGCGAAGGCGTTTACGGTGAACTGACCGCCGGCTATGACTACATGGTGTCGCCCCGCTTTCTGCTCGGTGGATTGCTGGACGTCCACGTGGGCGATATCAAAACCAAGATCGATGCCGCCGGTCTCAACGCCTCGATCCAAGAGACATACGGTTTCGACGCTGGCCTGCGCGTAGGCTATCTGTTTACCCCGAATACACTGGGCTACGTGCTCGGCGGCTATTCCTGGCAGAAGTACAAGCTCGATACCAATGCTGGCTTCGGCTTTGATTGGGACCAGAGCGGCTACTTCGTCGGCGGCGGCATTGAAACGGCCATCAACAGCAACTGGACGATCAAGACTGAGTACCGTTATACGCGCTTCGGCACCAAGGGAGATCTCCTCTCAGAGGCGGGCCTTATCGGTGCGCCGGATGGCCTTCTCAACTTCGATACGTCGCGGCATACGTTCCAGATTGCAGCCAACTACCGTTTTGGCGCGCAGAATGGCGGCGGTGCTACTTTTGAAACCCCCGCCTACAACTGGACCGGTTTCTATATCGGTGGCGCGGGTGGCGCGGGTGCGTCCGTGCACCAGATCGAAATTCCGCCGCTCGGCGGCGCCAAGTTCAATGGCCTCGGTGGCGAAGGCGCGTTTGGAGAGTTGAACGTTGGTTACGACCAGGATTTCGGCAGTTGGGTCGCAGGCGTCATGGTGGATGCTCGCTACTCCGGCATGACCTCGAAGCTGGACCTCGGCGTCGGATCGATCAATGTCGATACCGACTACGGCTTCGATGTTCTTGGCCGCGTCGGCATGAAGATGAACGAATCGACGCTCGCCTACGCACTGGCTGGCTACAGCTGGCAGCATTTCGACCTGAATGCTTCCGACCCGGTCGGCGATATCCTCGATTGGGGCTCCAGCGGTTTCTCGGTTGGTGGCGGCCTGGAAACAGCCGTGTCCAGCAACATCACCGTCGGTGTCGAATATCGCTATTCGCAGTTCGCCAAGAAGGATTTCTCGTCGGAGTTGGGGCTGGCTGACGACTCCATCACCTCCACGTCTTCTTTCCACACCGTGCGTCTCGGCGCGAAGTACAAGTTCAACTAAAAAGCCCTCCAGGCAATAGTTGCAGCCCGTCGGTTTGGCCGACGGGCTTTTTTTGTTGTGCGGCAAACAGTTGGGAAAAGCGCGGGCAACAAAAAAGCGGAGCCAAAGCCCCGCTTCCTCGATATCGAGATTGCCGCCGGTTCATCCGCGGTCGGCCAATCGATCGACAATCGGGTTCTATCGTATCTATGCGACGGGAGTACGACAGAGTTTCCTGCCGGCGGTCCGCGCGGTTCAGGCCCGTTCGATCCGGCATTGATAGCAGTTGTTGCGCGCCGAGCGGACATGCACATAGGCAATATCGTCGCGCTCGAACAAGGTCTCGGCCCTTGCGGCAATCGCCCCGGTCGGGGTGACAGCGCCGCTGCCGTAGACGATACGGTCGTCCCCGCCATAGCCGCGCACAATATAGTCCGGGCTTTCGAGGATTTCGGGTAGCGCATCGGTCTCGGCCGCACGTTCGCATTCTTCGGCATGCAGGAAGATCGGACCGGTCTCGGCATAGGGTTGAAGACCCGGGAAAGGCCGGAAAGCCAGGACAAGATAGGCGTCGCCGGCTGCGATGTTCTTGAGACAGTGCCGGCAAGGCATGCCATCGCCGTCGGAGATGTTCCGCTCTGGCGGGTGGCCGTAGGCATCGGGTCCACCACGCTGCAGGGCTCTGACATGTTCGGTGGGTAGCGCCTTGAACTGAATGGTCATCATGGAGATCTCCGGCTCGTCGACCGGAAATTATGGGCTCTGGCCGGTGCGGCCCACCCGATTCCTGCCAAGGATCGAGGGACCGATCCGATGTCGGCGATCGATCCCTCGTACCAAGCAACAGTGATCGCGCCAGATCCATGAAACCAGCCGGCCAGATAAAGCCAGCGAAACCCCGAATCAGCGAATGAAATCGTCGAAGCGCCGCAACGTCACCCTGCGGTTCTGCCAGTTTTCGTTCTGCGTCGGCACGAGCAGGAACTCCTCGCCGTAGCCGACGGTTTCCAGGGCATAGCCGGGTACGCCGAATTCGCGCACCAGCGTGCGCTTCAGCGAGGCGGCACGCTGTTCGGAGAGGATCTGGTTCGACTGAAAGGATCCGACGGCATCGGTATGCCCCTCGATCAGCACGCGCGCACCGGGATCGCGGCGCAGGATGCGCCGAAGCGCATTGGCGATGGTCTCGATCTTGTCGTATTGCGAGCTGGAAATGGCGGTCGAGCCGAAGGCGAAATTGATCGACTGGATGTCGATCGAGCGCGCCATGCGGCGCAGATCCGGCCGGCGCTTGAATTCGCGAATGGTGACGCGCTCGTTCGGCCGCAGCTTCACTCGGGGCGCGGCCTCGAGTTTGCGCTCGATCGTCGCGGCGGAAGGTGTCGTCGCTTGCGCAGCGGCAAGGCTCGGCATCGCAATCGCAGCGATCAGCGCGGCGGCCAGTGTACGGCGTGTCAGCATATCTTTTCTCCTTCGGCCTCTGCCGCATTGATGATGCGGGCAACATGCCAAAGGCAGGCTGAAGCGCCGATGAACGAAAGGTTCAGATTCCCGCTGGGGTTACGGCCGCATGACGCTGGCCGAACGCTCGGCGAAAGGCAGCGGGTGCACGACCTCCTTCTTCTGCGCGACCGGACTGAAACCGAGCTTCTGGTAAAGTGGGAGTGCCGCCGGATGGTCAAGCGTACAGGTTTGCACCGTCACCCGTTTCGGTCCATATGACCACGCGGCCGCAATCGCCGAACCCAGGAACCAGCGGCCGAGGCCCTGCCCGGTGGCATGTTCCATCATGCCGAAATAGGCAAGTTCGACTTCCTCCGGCAGATGCGGCTTGATGTCGAAGAAACCTGCCGGCGCGCCATCGAGATAAAGCACCCTGATGTCGCGATCCTCGCGGTGGATGCCGGCTGAAAGTTCATCGTCATTCAGTCTGAGAACATTCACCCAGTGCCATTTGCGTCCCACCCGGTCCATCAGGTAGCGATAGAAATGCAGGGGAATGTCCCTGGTCTTCAAAAGCGCGACCTGGCGGTTGTAAGGCACTGGCGGCGAGACGGCAGGAGGGGCATGCATTTCGAGAAAAGTCACCGTGACTTCAATGTCCTGCAGCACGCCGTTTTCCATCGCGTTCATTCCTTGCCGGTCTTTTCGGGGCCGGTCTTCGCGGGGCCTGTTGCGACAGGCGTGTCGGAGAGCCCGCCCCACTCGGTCCATGAGCCGTCATAGAGCCTGTTGTCGGTGTGGCCAAGCGTCTCCAGGGCGAGCGTAAGCACCGCCGCGGTGACACCGGAGCCGCAAGACGTGACGATGGGCTTCGACAGGTCAATGCCGGCATCCTCGATCACCTTGCGCAAACGCTCCTTCGACAGCAGCGAACCATTCTCCGACAGTGCGGAATACGGCACATTGCGCGCGCCCGGCATATGGCCTGAACGGATGCCGGCACGGGGTTCGGGCTCCGCACCAGTGAAGCGGCCGGGTCCACGGGCATCGGCAACCTGGCTGGCGCCGGTCTCCACGATCCGGCGCATGTCGGCGAGGCTGGCGACGCGACCTGCGTCGAAATCGGCGTGGAATACACTCGGCGCGATCCTTGTCGGCTCGGCCGTGACCGGCCGCCCGGCCGCTTTCCAACCGTCGAAGCCGCCGTCGAGAATGTAGACCTGGAAAACACCCATGATGCGGAACATCCACCATGCCCGGGGTGCCGAGAAGAACCCCGGACCGTCATAGATGACGATGGTGTCGTCGGCCGTGACGCCCATCGCTCCGACATATTGCGCGAAATGCCGAGGCGACGGCAGCGTATGCGGCAAGGCAGCGTCAGGATCCGAAACCGCATCCTGGTCCAGGAAGCGGGCGCCGGGGATGTGGGCGGCTTGATACTCGGCACGCGCGTCGCGCTTCTGCGCCGGCAAGTACCAGGATGCGTCCACGATTGTCAGGCCGGGCTCGCCCAGGCGTCCCTGCAGCCAGTCCGCGTCGACGATAAAAGGACTGTCTTCGGCCATTGTGGTTCTCTCTATCCCGGGTAAGGCAAAGGGTTGCGTGTCAGGCGGCCGGCATTGGGCCGAAGCGGATACGGAAACGCCTGTTCTCACGGCCTTTCTTTTCGATCTTGCCGATGTGGATTTCGCCGATTTCGCCGGTGCTGTTCACATGCGTACCACCGCAGGGCTGGCTGTCGACCGTGCCATTCTCGCCGATGCAGACCAGGCGGATCTTGCCGGTGCCGACCGGCGGCCGGACGTTCTTTGACTTCACCAGGCCGGGGTTCGCGGCGAGTTCCTCGTCGCTGATCAGCCTGGTGAAAATCGGATGATCGGCCCGCACCAGGCCCATCAGGCTCGCGGTCACCTCTTCCTTGCTGAAACTGGCGTCCGGAATGTCGAAATCGACACGGCTGTCGTCCTCGGAAACCGCGGCACCCGTGATCGGGAACGGGCAAACGACTGTAAGCAGGTGACAGGCCGCATGCATGCGCATCAACAGGTGCCGGCGTTCCCAGTCGATGGCGAGTTTGACCTTCTCGCCAGCCGCCAGGGCCGCCTGCTCGGGCGCCGGCACATGGATGATCTCGTCCTTGGTCTCACCCGTGATGGTGGCAGCGATGGCGATGTGGCTGCCGTCGGCGCGCTCGAGATAACCGGTGTCTCCAGGTTGTCCACCCGAGGTGGCGTAGAAGATCGTCCGGTCGAGAATGATGCCGCCACGATCATTGATGGCAACAACCGTCGCATCCGCCGTGCGCAGGTAGGCATCGTCGCGAAACAGCGCTTCGGTTTTGTACGCCATCACGAGACCTTTTCGAATGGCACCGAAATCTTGCTCCGCAGTTCCATCCAGCCCGGCACGGGAAGATTCTTCTCGCGCAGGAATTCCGGGTTGAACAGCTTCGACTGATAGCGCGTGCCGTAGTCGCAAAGAATGGTCACGATGGTATGACCGGGGCCCAATTCCCTGGCCAGCCGGATCGCGCCGGCGATGTTGATGCCGGTCGAGCCGCCGACGCAAAGACCCTCTTCCTGAATGAGATCGAAAACGATCGGCAGTGCGTCCTCATCCTTGATCTGGAAGGAGAAGTCCGGCGTGAACCCTTCGAGATTGGCGGTGATGCGCCCCTGCCCGATGCCCTCGGTGATCGAGCTGCCCTCCGACTTCAATTCGCCGCTGGTGTAGAAACTGTAGAGCGCGGCGCCCAGTGGATCAGCGAGCGCGATCTTCACATCCTTGCTCTTGGCCTTCAGTCCGAAAGCAACGCCGGCAAGTGTGCCGCCGGACCCCACCGCCGAGACGAAACCATCGACCTTGCCGCCGGTCTGGCTCCAGATTTCCTCCGCCGTGGTGCGGATATGGCCGTCGCGGTTGGCGACATTATCGAACTGGTTGGCCCATATGGCGCCGTTCGGCTCGCTCCTGGCCATCTGCTCGGCCAGACGTCCCGACAGTTTCACGTAGTTGTTGGGGTTCTTGTAGGGCACGGCCGGCACCTCGATCAGCTCGGCGCCGAGCAACCGGATCGTATCCTTCTTTTCCTGGCTCTGCGTATCCGGGATGACGATGACGGTGCGATAACCCAGCGCCTTGGCGACCAGTGTCAGGCCGATGCCCGTGTTGCCGGCCGTGCCCTCGACGATGACACCACCCGGCTTCAACAGGCCGCGCTGTTCGGCGTCACGGATGATGAACAGGCCGGCGCGATCCTTGACCGATTGCCCCGGATTCATGAACTCGGCCTTACCCAGGATCTCGCAGCCGGTTTCTTCGGAAGCCTTGTTGAGGCGGATCAGAGGCGTGTTGCCGATCGCGTCGATCACAGAACGGGGCATTCAGGATTCCTTGTGTGCGTGCGCCGAAACCCTAGAAACCCGACGCCGCGGTTTCAAGGCAAGAATTCGCCTGGTCCAGTCGCATTTCCAGCATTGCGTTGCATTGGCGTTCCCGAGGCCGAGCTTGGTATCGCACAGTTCATTTTGCACTTGTGGTCGAAAAGCGCTCTTTTCATTCGATTTCCTGACCGCTAGAGCAAGGCACCAACAAACTCGGCAGGGCGCAGCATGACACTCTATCGGGCCGATCCGAAACACGGCGTCGCCTGGGTCACAGGCGGCAGCAGCGGCATTGGCCGCTCGCTGGCCAGGGATCTGGCGTCCCAAGGCTACGCGGTGGCGGTAACCGCGCTGGACGACGATCCTATCGACACGCTCATTGTCGAGACCGCGCAGATGCCGGGCAGTGTCACCGCTTTTCCCTGCGACGTGACCGACGAACCGCGCATGGCAAGAACGGTCGCGGCGATCGAGAAGGAGCTCGGTCCGATCGTGCTCGCGGTCTTCAATGCCGGAAACTACATCTCGACGCCCGGAGAGGCTCTCGTCGTCAAGGACTTTCGCAAGTCCTTCGAGGTCAATTATTTCGGCATCATCAACGGGCTGGTGCCGGTCGTGGAGCATATGCGCGTGCGATCACGCGGCCATGTCGTGCTGGTCGGATCGGTCACCGCCTATTTCGGCTGGCCGACCACCGCCGCCTATGGCGGCACCAAGGCGGCGATCAACATTCTGGCAGAGTCGCTGAAGTACGATTTCGACAAGATGAACATCCGCGTCCAGGTGATAAACCCCGGTTTTGTCGACACGCCGCTGACTGAAAAGAACATGCTGCCAATGCCGGGCCTGATGCCGGTCAGCCGAGCAACGCGCCGCATGGTGAAGGCGATCAAATCCGGTGGTTTTGAAGTCACCTTTCCGTACCGGACGAGCTGGCCGCTGAAATTTCTCGCCCTCTTGCCCCGACCCGTTTGCCGATGGGTGATCAGCCTGATGACCAGTTGGAAGGCACGGCCGCTTAATTACGACCGCAAACCGCCAAGCGAATAGGATGCCCACAGGATTGGTGGTTTGGCTGCCTGGGCGGCCGTTGCCTGTTCATGGCCACCGCCATAGGCTTGTTGTTGTTGCGTGGAGTCTGCAATGGGGCGACGGATCGTGCTTGCTGTGCTGGGCCTGATCGCCGTCCTTGCACTGGCCATCGTCCTCGGTCCACGCGTTCCCGTCGACACCACGATACGCTTCGATCCTTCCGCCATCGGCGACGATCCGCAGGCCTATGTGGCGAAGGTGGAAGCCGCCGTGCCCGGTATCCGCGACGGGCTGGAGAAGGAGATCGTCTGGGCCAACCCGATGGTGCATGCCAAGACGCCGCTGTCGATCGTCTATATCCACGGTTTTTCCGCTTCCAAAGGCGAAGTCCGCCCCCTGCCCGACGAGGTGGCCGACCAGCTCGACGCCAACCTCTTCTACACACGCCTTACCGGTCACGGGCAAGACGGCGCGGCGATGACGCAGGGCAGCGTCAATGCCTGGATCAACGACTATGAGGAGGCGCTCGCCATCGGTCGGGCGATAGGCGACAAGGTGATCGTCATCTCGACCTCGACCGGCGGCTCGCTGGCGGCGTGGGCGGCAACACAGCCCGGCGCATCGGATGGCGTGGCGGCCATTGCATTCATCTCGCCCAATTTCGGCGTGAAGGCGTCAGGTGCCGAGATCCTGACCATGCCGTGGGGCAAGCAGATCGCCGAACTCGTCATGGGCAAGGAACGCAGTTTCGTGCCGCGCAACGCGCTGCACGAAAAATTCTGGACCACCAAATATCCGGTTGCCGCGACGCTGCCGATGCAGGCACTGACTGAACTCGCCTATGGAGCGCCCGTGGAGAAAGCTGATATCCCTGCCCTGTTCATCTTCTCAGACTCTGACAGGGTGGTGCGGCCTGACCGCACCCGCGAAATCGCCGGCCGCTGGGGCGCGCCGCACGAACTGGTACCGGTCGACGACACCGGCGACCCGGACAACCATGTCATCGCCGGCGACGCGCTGTCACCATCGACCACGGCTTTCCTGGCGCAACGGATTACCGTCTGGGTCGAGGCGGTGGCGAAGTAAGGTTCAGAAAATAAAGAGGGCGACCGAAGCATCGCTTCAACCGCCCTCATATTTATCAGTCAGGCAATCACCCAACCATCAAGGTTTGGCCGACTACCGCGAAGCGTCAGGCAGCCCGCGCTGCCGGCCGCTTGCCGCCGAAGCGGCGCTTGTTGTTGCCCTTGAAGGGTTTCGCGCCTTCCGGCTTGCGCTCGCCGGCAAACGCCGGCTTGTCGCCGAAGCGCTTCTTGCCGAAGCCGTTGCCCTTGTTCTCGCCGCCTGGACGCCGGCCGTCGCGACGGCCATTGCGGTCGTTGCGATCATTGGCGGGCTCGAAGCGCTCGTTCTTTTCCGCCGGATTGCGCTGCGGATCGGGGCTGCCGAGATGGTCGGCAACGATCGGCAGCTTGGTGCGGATGATGCGCTCGACCTGGCGCAACTTGCTGTTTTCCGAAGGATCGCAAAGCGTGATCGCGATGCCGTCCATGCCGTTGCGGCCGGTACGGCCGATGCGGTGGACGTAGCTTTCGGCCTCGTCGGGCAGGTCGAAATTCACGACATGGCTGATGCCGGGCACGTCGATGCCGCGCGCGGCGATGTCGGTCGCGACCAGAATGCGCACCGATCCGTCACGAAAATCGTTCAGCGCCTTCTGACGGGCATTCTGCGACTTGTTGCCATGGATGACGGCGGCCTTGAAGCCATCGCGCTCGAGGTCCTTGGTCACCCGGTCGGCGCCATGCTTGGTGCGCGAAAAGATGATGACGGACTTCATCGCCTCGTCGGCGAGCATGGTCGACAGAACCTGGCGCTTCTGCTTGGTGCGGGCGAAGACGACGCCCTGCACGATCTCGGCTGCCGCCGTGCTTTGCGGCGAGACTTCGATGCGAACCGGGTTCTTCAACAGGCCCTTGGCCAGTTCGGCGATCTCGTCCGGCATGGTGGCCGAGAACAGCGCCGTCTGGCGGTCAGGCGCGGTCGCCTTGGCGATGCGCTTGACGTCGTTGATGAAGCCCATGTCGAGCATGCGGTCGCCCTCGTCCAGCACCAGCCATTTGGTGTCGGAGAGGATGAGGTCACCCTCGCGCACCAGGTCGGTCAGCCGGCCGGGCGTGGCAATCAGGATGTCGACGCCGGGAGCGACCTTCTTCACCTGGCTGAAGCGGGAAACGCCGCCCAGCACCAGTGCCGTGGAGACATGAGCGCCCTTGGCGAGGATCTTGATGGTGTCCTCGATCTGTACCGCGAGTTCGCGGGTCGGCGCCAGGATGAGCGCGCGAGTCGTCTTGGCGCGCCGCTTGGTGCCGAGCGCGATGATCTTCGACAGGATCGGCAGCGCAAAGGCCGCGGTCTTGCCGGAGCCCGTCTGCGCGATGCCGAAAATGTCACGGCCTTCCATCTGCGGCGGGATGGCCTGCATCTGGATCGGCTTCGGTTCGGTGAAGCCGGCATTGTGGGTGGCCTTGAGCAGCGCACCGGTAATTCCCAGCGCCGCGAAACCGGAGAGTTCCGCGGTGTCGTTGCCGGGCAATGTGTTTTCGTTGGTCAAAATAATCTTCTTTCAAGCGGCCTCTTGGCCGCAAACATCAATGGCGGCAGGGCGCAACCTGCCGTCGAAAAATTTGATATGAAACGACAAGGCGGGCGGACGTGTGCGTCCACTCGGCTGCGCTGTCGTGCCCGCAGGCATCATGCCACGGGGCTTTTTCGCCACTTTATGATGTACCGGAAAGAGGGCCGATATACCGGAAAGAGGGAAAACAGACGCAACCAGTCTCATTTGTCGAGAAGGCCGGAATCTCCCGGCCCAAGCGCCTATAGGCTGCATATGGCTGAGTTCGCCCCGGAATGCAAGGGGCACCATGTTGCAGCGCAGCAAAAACCAGCCAAAGCCGACGCTTGCGCTCCCCGGCGGGCATCATTACCACAAAGGTAGCTTTCCGTTTCTGGGGACCAGGTGATGAAGGATGTGCTGAAGGAACTCGAGCGTCGGCGCGAGATCGCCCGCATGGGCGGTGGCCAGGCCCGGATCGACGCCCAGCACAGGAAGGGCAAGCTGACCGCGCGCGAACGCATCGAGGTGTTTCTCGACGAGGGTTCGTTCGAGGAGTTCGACATGTATGTCGAGCATCGCTCGACCGATTTCGGCATGGAGAAGACCAAGATCGCCGGCGACGGCGTCGTCACCGGCTGGGGCACGGTCAACGGCCGCCCGGTCTATCTCTTCGCCAAGGATTTCACCGTGTTCGGCGGCTCGCTGTCGGAAGCCCATGCCGAGAAGGTCATCAAGGTGCAGGAGATGGCGCTGCGCAACCGCGCGCCGATCATCGGGCTCTACGATGCCGGCGGCGCCCGCATCCAGGAAGGCGTGGCGGCGCTCGGCGGCTATGCCGAGATTTTTCAGCGCAATGTGCTGGCCTCCGGGGTCATTCCCCAGATTTCCGTGATCATGGGCCCATGCGCCGGCGGCGACGTTTATTCGCCCGCCATGACCGACTTCATCTTCATGGTGCGCGACACCTCCTACATGTTCGTCACCGGCCCGGATGTGGTCAAGACCGTCACCAACGAGACGGTGACGGCGGAAAGCCTCGGCGGCGCCTCGGTCCACACGACGAAATCCTCAATCGCCGACGGCGCCTATGACAATGACGTCGAGGCACTGCTGCAGATGCGCCGGCTGGTCGATCTTTTGCCTGCTTCGAACACATCAGAGATTCCCGAGATCGAATGCTACCAGTCGGTGACCGACCATGACCTGTCGCTTGACCGGCTGATCCCCGACAACGCCAACAAGCCCTACGATATCAAGGAACTGATCCTGAAGGTCGCCGACGAGGGCGACTTCTTCGAGATCCAGCAGAATTTCGCCAAGAACATCGTCACCGGTTTCGGCCGGGTCGAAGGCCGCACGGTCGGATTCGTCGCCAACCAGCCGATGGTGCTGGCCGGCGTGCTCGATTCCGACGCCAGCCGCAAGGCAGCGCGATTCGTGCGCTTCTGCGACTGTTTTTCCATCCCGATCGTCACTTTCGTCGATGTCCCCGGATTCCTGCCCGGCACCGCGCAGGAATATGGCGGGCTGATCAAGCATGGTGCCAAGCTGCTCTTTGCCTATGCCGAAGCGACCGTGCCGAAGATCACCGTCATCACCCGAAAGGCCTATGGCGGCGCCTACGACGTGATGGCCTCAAAACATCTGCGCGGCGACATGAACTATGCCTGGCCGACGGCGCAGATCGCTGTCATGGGCGCCAGGGGCGCGGTGGAAATCATCTACCGCAAGGACATTGGCGACGCCGAAAAGATCGCAGCCCATACAAAGACTTATGAGGATCGCTTCCTGTCGCCCTTCGTCGCCGCCGAGCGCGGTTATGTCGACGAGGTGATCATGCCGCACTCGACCCGCCGCCGTATCGCGCGCGCGCTCAGGATGCTGCGCAACAAGGACATGCAGAACCCCTGGAAGAAGCACGACAACATCCCGCTGTGAAGCGGCAGAGGTAGCTGTCGAACACTCACTCCTCCGCCGCCGCGCCGAACCCCGCGTCCATCGTGGCGCTGGTGGCGCTTGCCCATGGCGTTGCGTGGTTGTCGATGCGCATCTGGAAGATGAAATAGGTCGGCGAGCAGAAGCCGATGCCTTTCACTTTGGCCGCCCCCGGCGTGTCCGGCGGTAGCGACTGGCACATATAATCCTCGCGGCAGAAATGATCGGCCGAACACGCCGGCCGGTTGCCGCGATTGACCGCACCGCCGAGGCACTGGTCGAAATTGTTGGTCGCCACGCAAGTGTCGAATTTTTTTCCGCCGACCAGCCCGCAGATTTCATTCGGCATCGGATTGCCCCTTTTGAAGGCGGCGAAGCCGCGGTCCCTGTCGTCACAGGCGCGATAGGCGATTCCGGCCGGCACGCCGATCTTCGGCGGACGGCAGGTATAGGCGGTGCGCGAGATCCCCGGTGCGAAGGCGGCGAATTGGCCTGATATCGTGTAGCGGTCGTTGAAAGGCTGCGACTGGTTGCTGGCGATCGACCCGGTCAGGCAGGGATGGCCGGAGAACATTCTTGGGCTGTCCTTGGGCAGCAGACACTGCGCCAGAGTGGCACGCACGCCAGACGCGGTCACCAGCGGCGTGCAGACCGTGCCACCGCCGCATTGCCAGGTCGCGCCGAAACGCTTGGCATCGTCCGGCATCAGGCACGGCATCGCCATTTCGGCCGGCGCGTAGTCGACGTCGCCGGTATCAGCCCAGGTGGCCGGCGGCGCGAAGGACAGCGGCCGATAACGGTTCGGTTCCTTGCCTTCCTGCGTTGCGTGCAGCCAGGCCTGGCGCCGGGGAATCTCGGCATGGAGATGCGGCGAGATGCCGACCTCGATGCGGTTGAGCGGCGACGTCGTCTTGTCGTCGAGGCCGATCAAGTGAAAGCCGGCCGTGGAACCCGCCTGGTGACAGCCTTGGCAGGCGCCGTTGTCCAGCCGCTCGACCAGCGCCTCCGGCGTGCGCACCAGCTTCATCGAGGAATAATCGAGCGATACGAATTCCTGGGGCTGGAATATTTGCGTAAACGGATGGTTGGCCTGCCGCGCGCTGCCGAAGGTCGACCACGAGATGACCTTTTTCGCCAGGAATTCGTCCGGGATTTGGTAGACGCCGAGATCGACCGCCGCGATATTGGCGCTGACATAATCGGCAAGCTCTTTCTTCAGCGCCGCATCTTGCGAGAGCCGCGCGGTATCAGGTGTATTTTCCAGCGGCCTCTCGCTGACGGTGGCGCCATCGATGCCGAATATCCGCATGAGATAGGCGGCCTGCCCGCCGAATTCGGTCTCCTGGCCGGAGGGAAAGCGCACGACCTGCGCATTCAGTTCGAGCTGCTTGAAAGTGAGCCCGGCCCGCTCCAGCGGCCCGCCGCTCAGCCAGCCAGCGTCGATGCTCTCATCCAGTTGCGGCGTCCAGCGTCCGGCAACGCCAACACAGCCGCCATCGGCATCCGGTGCCGCACTGTAGACCGCGTTGAAATTGAACGGCAGCCGCGAGGCCAGGACCTTGCCGTCCTTCTTGAAGCTGTAGGCGAGGCGATAGATGAAACGCACCTCGCCACAGCTCCTTTCGCCTTCCAAGGCAGCGAAATCGCGCCGGTCAAGCCGGTTGACGACGCCGACCAGACGGAAGCGTGCCGCCTCCGTCTTCAGCCAGCGCATGTCCATGACGCGACCGACATTGCCATCGGTTACCTCGTAAAGCGTGCGCCCGCCGGCCTTCATCTCGGCCCGAAGTGTGGCAATGTCTGATGCCACCGCATCAACGATCGCGTGATAGGCGGGTGCTTCGTCATAGAGCGCCTTCAGGTCGTCCGCGCCATCGACGGCGAAAATGCCGGCGAAGCCAAAGCCCTTGGCATCGAGGGTGGTGAGAACCGCCGGATCATCGACGATGGTCACCGGCTGCTGGGCGCGCACGCCATGCGAGGTGAGCAGCGCGATGAAGGCGGCAACGGTGAGCGCGAAACGCTTCATCCGTTAGGCACCTTGCGCCATGCCTCGACCAGTTCGCGCAAAACCGGCACCAGCGCCAGCGGCAGATCCTCGGCAATCAGCCCCGGTCCAAACCGGCTGCCGGCCTCGGCATGGATCCAGACGGCCGCGCAGGCTGCTTCGAACGCCGGCATGGCTTGCGCCATCAGGCCGGCTGATATGCCCGACAGCACGTCGCCCGACCCGGCGGTGGCAAGCCAGGCCGCGCCGTTGGAATTGATTGCCGCCCGGCCATCGGGCGCGGCGATCACCGTGTCGGCGCCCTTGTAGACGATGATGGCATTGGCACGTGCGGCCGCCGCACGCGCCTTGTCCAGCTTGGACAGGGCGTCATCACCGGCTATGTCGGGAAACAGCCTGGCAAACTCCCCTTCGTGTGGTGTCATCACCAGGGCCGGCGCATTCGGCCTGCGCGCCGATTCGAACAAGACGTCCTGCGCCTCACGAAACGAGGTGATCGCGTCGGCATCGAACACAAGGCCGTCGACCTGTGCGGAAGCATTCCGTGGCTGGCCAGCGGCCAGGAGCGCGAGCCCGAAAGTCCGCGTTTTTTCGCCGACGCCAAAGCCGGGCCCAAGCACGAACGCCGAAGGCCGGCGTTCGCCGGCAAATTCCTCGATGTCCGGGACGTCATCGGTCTTGCGCAGCATGATCGAGGTCAGATGGGCGGCATTGACCTGCATGGCGTTGCCCGGCGACAGCACGGTCACCGCCCCTGCCCCGCTTCGGGCCGCGGCCAGCGCCGACAGCCGCGCCGCGCCGGTGGCGCTCGGACCGCCGGAAAAGACGCCGACATGGCCGCGTTTGTATTTGTGCGCGTCGACCGCCGGCACCGGAAAATCGCGCAGCCAACGCGCCGGCCTGTTCTCGAACGCCCGGGACCGGAGCCGTGCAATGATATCGTCGCCGATGCCGATATCGGCAAGCACGATCTCACCGCATCGCTCGCGGCCCGGCAGCAGCAGATGGCCGGGTTTCTTGCGCGCAAAGGTCACGGTGATGGCCGCGATAAATGCGACGCCCAAAACCTTGCCGCTGTCGCCGGAAACGCCCGAAGGCAGATCGACCGCGATAACCGGCAAACGTCGGTCGGTGGCGATATCGACTGCCCTGGCGGCATCACCCGATAGCGGCTTGGACAGCCCTGCCCCATAAAGCGCATCGACCACGATCGAGCCGGGCTCGGCTTCAAAGCCGGACAGCGGCCGAGGCGCGATCGGGCATTCCGCGGCGGCGAGCGCCGCGTCGCTTTTCGGCCTCGGCGCCCCGGACGCCCAGATCGTCGTGGCGACGCCGCTGTCGGCCAGGATGCGGGCGACGACATAGCCGTCGCCGCCATTGTTGCCAGGCCCGCAAAGCACATGGACATGGGTTGCCTCGGGATAGCGGGTGAAAACCTCGGCCGCGACCGCTTCACCGGCGCGCCGCATCAAGCCGATGCCGGCGACTGGACCGGCGGCAATCACCAGCCGGTCCGCCTCGCTCATTTCGACGGAAGTAAGAAGTTCATCGCTCATGGATTGCCGATCCGCATTCGATCAAGCATTGTCCAGTTTTCGATCCGAAGCAAACCAAGAGGAGTTGGCGCGACCGCGGCCATGATGTCCGGATGGGAGGCATTGCAGACGGCAAATGCCTTCTATTTAGGCGATATGCTCAATTATTGTGCCACAACACCCCTTGGCACTCTGGAGACTCAAGAAGCCGGTGCCGCATCCGATGCAGTGAATGACGCGAATTTGCATCCCGGGGCGGTACGGCTTTGAAATCGTATGAGACCGCTTCTGCTCCGCTGAATTGGCACAGTTCGTGCTTGATGGAGGCGCAAGCGGGGGGTCACAACCCGTTTTTTTGGCAGTGGAGGCCACTTTTTACATGAAAAAGATCGAAGCGATCATCAAGCCATTCAAGCTGGACGAAGTGAAGGAAGCGCTTCAGGAGGCCGGGCTGCAAGGCATCACCGTCACCGAGGCAAAGGGCTTCGGACGCCAGAAAGGCCACACCGAACTCTACCGTGGCGCCGAATATGTCGTCGATTTCCTGCCCAAGGTGAAGATCGAGGTCGTGCTCGGCGACGATGCGGTCGAAGGCGCCATCGAGGCCATCCGCAAGGCGGCGCAGACAGGCCGTATCGGCGACGGCAAGATCTTCGTCTCCAACATCGAGGAAGTCGTGCGCATCCGCACCGGCGAAACCGGAATGGACGCGGTCTGACCGGACCCGGCCACCCTTCGAAACGTCATCCATCAAAAAACGTCATCACACAGGGATACATGACATGACGACAGCCAAAGACATCATGAAGCAGATCAAGGACAACGACGTGAAATTCGTCGACCTGCGCTTCACCGACCCGAAGGGCAAGCTGCAGCACGTGACGATGGATGTCGTCGAGGTCGAGGAAGACATGTTCGCCGATGGTGTCATGTTCGACGGCTCGTCGATTGCCGGCTGGAAGGCCATCAACGAGTCCGACATGGTGTTGATGCCCGATCCGGACACGGTCCACATGGACCCGTTCTTCGCGCAGTCGACCATGGTCATCCTATGCGACATCCTCGATCCGGTCTCGGGCGAATCCTACAACCGCGATCCGCGCGGCACGGCCAAGAAGGCCGAGGCCTACATGAAGTCGGAAGGCATCGGCGACACCATCTATGTCGGTCCGGAAGCCGAATTCTTCGTGTTCGATGACGTCAAGTACAAGGCCGATCCCTACAACACCGGCTTCAGGCTCGATTCCACCGAGTTGCCGTCCAACGACGACACCGATTACGAAACCGGCAACCTTGGCCACCGCCCGCGCGTCAAGGGCGGCTATTTTCCGGTGCCGCCGATCGATTCCGCGCAGGACATGCGCTCCGAGATGCTGACCGTGCTCGCCGAAATGGGCGTCCGCGTCGAAAAGCATCACCATGAGGTCGCCGCCGCGCAGCACGAACTCGGCATCAAGTTCGACACGCTGGTCCGCAATGCCGACAAGATGCTGATCTACAAGTACGTCGTGCACCAGGTCGCCAATGCCTACGGCAAGACGGCCACCTTCATGCCGAAGCCGATCTTCGGCGACAACGGCTCGGGCATGCACGTTCACCAGTCGATCTGGAAGGGCGGCAAGCCGACCTTCGCCGGCAATGAGTATGCAGGCCTCTCCGAAGCCTGCCTGTTCTACATCGGCGGCATCATCAAGCATGCCAAGGCGATCAATGCCTTCACCAACCCGCTGACCAATTCCTACAAGCGCCTGGTGCCCGGCTACGAGGCGCCGGTTCTGCTCGCCTATTCGGCGCGCAACCGCTCGGCCTCCTGCCGCATCCCGTTCGGTTCGTCGCCGAAGTCGAAGCGCGTCGAGGTCCGTTTCCCTGATCCGGGCGCGAACCCCTACCTCGCCTTCGCGGCCATGCTGATGGCCGGCCTCGACGGCATCAAGAACAAGATCCACCCTGGCCAGCCGATGGACAAGGATCTCTACGACCTGCCGCCGAAGGAGTTGAAGAAGATCCCGACGGTCTGCGGTTCGCTGCGTGAGGCGCTCCAGAGCCTCGACAAGGACCGCGGCTTCCTGAAGGCCGGCGGCGTCTTCGACGATGACCAGATCGACAGCTACATCGAACTGAAAATGGCCGAGGTGATGCGCTTCGAAATGACCCCGCATCCGGTCGAATACGACATGTACTACTCGGTCTAAGAACCCGTTCGGATAGCTTGCAAAGCCCTTGAAGGATTTCTCCCTTCAAGGGCTTTTTGCTGCGCCCAACGCTCACTGATGGATGCGTATGGTCAATCACATCAGTGAATTGCTTTTGGGTGTTGGGATCGTGTGGTCTTGCCCGCTTGTGACCGCCGGCGAAACACACGGCTTCATAGTCGCAGTACAACGCCATGGCTGGCGCGTTGGCGGATGGTTCTAGAGCGCAACAAAACGCCAGGAGCGAGCGGCGCACTGCCTCAGGCTGCAATGCCCGCTCGTCCGGCGCCCCCGCCAATGCCGTCGTTCAAGAAACCCCGCCCCGTTCGAACAGCATCGCTTTGGCGTAACCCAAGGCACGATACGCATGCCGCGGCGCGATCTGTCAACGTTGCCAGCCGGTGGTGCAAACGGTCGATCCTAGTGCTTTAACAGAGACTTATATAAGAGCCTTTGAGTGCACAAAACCGCTCGAACCGGCGGTTTTCCGGGCTTTTCAGGCAATTTCCACGCCTGCGGCCCCGGGGGACACGGTGACCAAACGTCAGCCGGGGCGGACCGGCGCCACGGTTTTGGCCGCCCCTTTTCAACCTGACTTTTTTTGGGGGAATTCATTCCACGCGGCCGGCGCCGCCCAAAACGGTCCCTGGCAAGGACCAAGATTCCCACGGAACCGGGTAGCGCAGGGTGGGCATCTTATCGGCATGGTCGTCGGTGCCGTGTAGGCTGTGTTCAGAACAAGCATCAAACGGGTATCCGTCGACGCCCTGAATTGAGAGGTTACCCGAAGGCGCCGTGGCGGATTCGTGCGGTGCTCCACCCCAAAAGCACAAAAAAGCCCCGGCGTTTTCCTGCCGGGGCTCTTGTCACTGCAAACGCGGGCGCGGGTCATCTCATGGCCCGCGCCCGCGAAAACAATCAGGCGGCGGCCGAAACCGACGCGTCGGTCGCAACCTGCGAAATCGTCTTCAGAACCTGGGAGGCGATCTGGTAGGGGTCGCCCTGGGAGTTCGGACGGCGGTCTTCCAGATAGCCCTTGTAGTCATTCTTGACGAAGGAGTGCGGTACGCGGATCGAAGCGCCGCGGTCGGCGACGCCGTAGCTGAACTTGTTCCACGGCGCGGTTTCGTGCTTGCCGGTCAGGCGCTTGTCGTTGTCCGGACCGTAGACGGCGATGTGGTCCATGAGGTTCTTGTCGAACTGTGCCATCAGGGCCTCGAAATAGGCTTTGCCGCCGACTTCGCGCATGAACTTGGTCGAGAAGTTGCAGTGCATGCCCGAGCCGTTCCAGTCAGTGTCGCCAAGCGGCTTGCAGTGGAACTCGATGTCGATGCCGTATGTCTCGGTCAGACGCAGAAGCAGATAGCGCGCCATCCAGATCTGGTCGGCGGCCTTCTTGGAGCCCTTGCCGAAAATCTGGAATTCCCACTGGCCTTTGGCCACCTCGGCGTTGATGCCTTCATGGTTGATGCCGGCCGCAAGGCACTGGTCAAGATGCTCTTCGACGATCTTACGTGCGACGTCGCCGACGTTCTTGTAGCCGACGCCGGTGTAGTATGGGCCCTGCGGTGCCGGGTAACCGCTCTCGGGGAAGCCGAGCGGACGGCCGTCCTTGTAGAAGAAATACTCCTGCTCGAAGCCGAACCAGGCATCCTCGTCGTCGAGAATGGTCGCGCGGCTGTTCGATTCATGCGGGGTTACGCCATCGGGCATCATGACTTCGCACATGACCAGAATGCCGTTGGTGCGGGCAGGATCCGGGTAAAGCGCCACCGGCTTCAACACGCAGTCGGAGCTGCGGCCCTCGGCCTGCATGGTCGAGGAACCGTCGAACCCCCACAGTGGCAACTGTTCGAGCGTCGGGAATTCTGCGAATTCCTTGATCTGCGTCTTGCCGCGAAGGTTGGGGACCGGGGTGTATCCATCGAGCCAAATGTACTCGAGCTTGTATTTCGTCATTCTAGCCTCTCGTTGCTTGATCACCGAACACCAAACAGCATCGACATGCGTCTGCCGTCGGCAGCCGGCGCTGCCGATCAGTAAAATGCAATTCGTGTGCCACTCCGGCATTGGCGGGTGCGGCAAAATGGCCGCGATATCGCGTCGAATTTGCTGAGCCGCCTCATCACTGGGTCCGGATCGATCAAACGCGCAGACCGCACAAATATTGGGCAAACAATGATCTTTTCGTAGGCATATTGCCTAAAGGAATCGCAGGACCTATCTTCTGGGAAAGCTGAATCGACAAGCTCCTGAAGAAGAAAGGAGACGGCCCATGGAAATCGTTCCCACCCGTCCGTCGGCAAAAATTCTGATGTTCCCTCTGGCAGCGCGTAAATCTGCCTCAAATTTAGGCGCGAAGGCGAAATTCACGGCAGAGCTCGCCTCGTTGCGTACCACATACGCCGATTTTGACGGCTGGTATCACGAAGCAGCCGTCGAGGAAGAAAATCAGCGAAAGAGCTGATCCGCTTCTTTCGGTCACTGACATGAAAAGCCCGGCGTGATTGCTCACGCCGGGCTTTTTCGTTGCACATGAATCCGATCGGCTAATCCTTAGCGTGCAAGTTGGTGCCGAGCGTGTCCTTGACGAAGATCACGCCTATGACGAGCGTGATCGCCGCGATCACCACCGGATACCAAAGGCCGTAGTAGATGTCGCCCCTATAGGCGCTGAGCGCGAACACCGTCGCAGGCAGCAAGCCGCCGAACCAGCCATTGCCGATGTGATAGGGCAGCGACATGCCGGTGTAGCGGATGCGGGTCGGGAACATCTCGACCAGGATCGCCGCGATTGGGCCGTAGACCATGGTAACGAGCAGCACCAGGAGGAACAGGATGCCGATTGTCATCGGCCAGTTCACGGCCGCCGGATCGGCGAACATGGCAAAGGCGCCGCCACCCGGTATATTATAGACGGTGACCTCTGGGGCGCCCGCCGCCTCATCTGTGGTCAAGATCTTGTCCTTGACCGCCTGATCGGTGGGCATCGCTGCTTTTTCGCCGCCGCGGATGGCGGCAGCATCAAGTTTCAGCTCGGGGTTGGCCGCGATGAAAGCGTCGAGTTTCTGGTCCGCGACCTTGATCGCTGCCCGCTTCAACGGATAGCCGCCGTCCTGCAGCGACATGTTGACGGCCTTGACGAAGGCAGCGTCCTTGGCCTTGGCCTGATCGCCGGCGGCAACCGCGTCGTAGGACGTCACCGTCTCGTTGCCGATCTTGACCGACGCAGCCGTCCCGGCCGCGGCCGTCGACACCACGTCATAGGGAACCGAGTTCTTGGTCAGGAACGAAGTCGCGATATCGCAGGACGTCGTGAACTTGGCCGTGCCGACCGGATTGAACTGGAACCTGCAGTCTCCGGGTGCCGCCGTCACCGTTGCCCGCGTGTTCTGCTGCGCCTTGGCGAGCGCCGGATTGGCGGCCCAGGTCAATGCCTTGAACAGCGGGAAAGTGCTGACGATGGCGAGCGCAAGGCCAGCCATGATAATCGGCTTGCGACCGATCTTGTCGGACAGCCAGCCGAACACGACAAAGAAAATAGAACCAAGCGCCAGCGCAACGGCAATCATGATGTTGACCGATTGCGCGTCGACCTTGAGCACGTTCTGCAGAAAGAACAGCGCGTAGAACTGACCATTATACCAGACCACGGCCTGGCCGGCGGTAAGGCCGAACAACGCCAGCAGCGCGATCTTGGCATTCTTCCACTGACCGAAAGCTTCCGAAAGCGGCGCCTTGGATCCCTTTCCTTCATCCTTCATCTTCTGGAAGGTCGGCGATTCCGAAAGCGACAGCCGAATCCAGATCGAAACGGCGAGCAGCACGAAGGAGACGATGAACGGAATGCGCCAACCCCAGGCGGCGTAGGTTTCCTTGCTCAGTGATCCCTGGACGATGAGGATAACGATCAGCGACAGGAACAGCCCGAGCGTCGCCGTCGTCTGAATCCAGGACGTGTAGAAGCCACGGCGATCATCCGGCGAGTGCTCGGCAACGTAGGTCGCCGCCCCACCATATTCACCGCCGAGCGCCAGACCCTGCAGCATGCGCAGGAAGATCAGGATCACCGGAGCGGCGATGCCCAAAGTGGCATAACCGGGCAGCAGGCCAACCAGGAAGGTCGACAGGCCCATGATGGTCATGGTGACGAGGAATGTGTATTTGCGGCCGACAAGGTCACCAAGGCGGCCGAACACCAGCGCGCCGAACGGGCGCACGAGGAAACCAGCGGCGAAGGCCAGCAGCGCGAAGATATTGCGCGTCGCCTCGGGAATGGTCGGGCTGAAAAAGGTTGAGCCGATAAAGGCAGCCAGTGAGCCGTAGAGATAGAAATCGTACCATTCGAAAACAGTGCCGAGCGAGGAAGCGAAGATGACCTTCTTCTCCTCTCGTGTCATGCCGCGGCTCGTTCCGCCGGCGGTCGATGCCATTGCCATTGATATGTCCTCCCGTGAGACCCTTGCCCTCGATGCCACGCCAATGCCCGCGTTCTCCTCCGAACGCAGACTCAAAAAAGCGGAGCCATCAGGCAAAAAATGGCAGAAAGCACCCGCCGACGTCAGAGCGACGATGGGATTATGACTTTGGTATTAGGTGCGGTGCGGCAATGGCCCGGGCTCAGGCCTTTAGCGCCTCGAGAAGGCCGGCCGCGGCCATCATGTCGCGCTTGCGCGCGGAGCGGCGCGCGACCGCTTCGGCGTCCTGCCCCCATTGCTCGATCTGCCAGTCCTCGTCGACATGGCCGGCGGCCCAGGCGGCCTCCGCGTCGAGCTCACCGAAATCGACGGCCACCGCCAGCAGCGCCGAACCGGTCAGCGAGCTCATGAGATGGATGGCGGCCAGCCGCAGCGGCTCGGCGCGCTGATTGAGATGACTGCCCAGAACGGCGATCGTCTCGCGCGGCTGCTCGACATGGATGATGCCCTCGGCGAGGTTGAAGCGTGCGCCGAATGCGGCTCGCGCCCAATCGATGACGGGATCCCACTGCTCGTTCTGCCGGTCAACCAGCCCTTGCGGCGCGTCGGCGCGGTAGCAGAGCAGGTCCGATGAGGCAAAACGCAGTATGTCTTCCAGCACCGCCTGCGGGTCACTGGCGACGCCATCGATGGCGGTGTTGACCAAGCGCATTACCGGCATCGTCACCGGATTGATCGTCTCGCCCTGTTCAGCGAATTCTCCGGCAACCAGCACTGCTGCCGCCTCGGTCGGCAGCGCCAGCAGCACCTTGCCCGGCGTGCGCACCGGCTTGCCGTCGAGATGCACGGCGAAACCTTCCTCTACCGGCGCAACCGAAACGGTCTTGTAGAAGCGCTTGGGCAGCGGCGTCTTCATCTGGATCTGGGCGCGGCGCACCGGATCCGGATCGGAAAGATACTTGCCCGCTTCGAGGTCGTTGAGGATGTCACGCATGAAGAATCTCTCTCACACCGGTGTCAGCTTGCGCGCCGGCCGGTTGACGATGATCAGGCCCGCCGCAATCAGGCCAAGCGCCAGAAAAATGCGAATGGTCAGCGGTTCGTTCAAGATGATCGCACCGCACAAAACGCCAAAAACCGGCGACAGGAACGTGAAGCTGGACAGGCTTGACGCGGGATAGCGACGCAGCAGCCAGAACCACAGGACATAGGTGAAAGCGACGATGTAGATCGCCTGGAAAAGCAGCGCCAATGTCGGCAACAAGGAGGCATCGCGCACCGGCGGACCAGCGAGAGGCAACACCAATATGCCGACGACCGCCGCGCCGGCGAGTTGATAGAGCAGCAGCTTCTCGGCGCTGGCTTCCACCAGTTTCGAGCGTTTGATGAGAATATTGGTCAAGGCCCAGAAAAATCCGGCGCCAAGACTGAGGAGATCGCCGAACAGCATATCCCCGCCGCCGCCAAGCTTGTCTGAAAAGACGGCGGCAAGGCCGGCGAAGGCCAGCAGCAGCCCAAGGAACTTGCGCATGGTGATCTGTTCGCCAAGCAGGAGGTGACCACCAATCAGCATCCAGAACGGCATTGCGTTGACCAGCAGCGTGTTGCGGGCAACCGTCGTATGCTCCAGGCCGACATAGAGGCAGAGGAACTCGACGCCGAAAAGCGCACCCACGACAATGCCGGCGAGCAATGTGCCATCGCGGGTGAACAGAGCGATGCCACGCCAGCGGCACCAGAGGAAGACGCAGAAACCGCCAATGATCGAGCGTGCGATCGACAGGAAGACGGGGTCGTAGCCGGCATAGGAGATCTTGGCGGCGACGTAGTTCAGGCCCCAGGAAAAGGTCAGGCCAACCATGACCGCGGCGGCGGCCATGTCGACAGTGTCGCGCCGATCGAGCGCGTCGGTGGCGCCGCTCAAGGTCAGTCCTCCGCGTTCTGCTCGTCGAAGCCGATCAGGTTCCAGCTCTGGCGCATATGCGGCGGCATGGGCGCGGTGACATCGATGACGCCCTTGTCGGGATGCGGAATGATGATGCGTCGCGCGTGAAGATGCAGTCGGTTTTGAATGCCGCCCGGAAAGTCCCAGTTGGTGTCGGCCTCGAAATATTTCGGGTCGCCGATGATCGGGCAGCCGATATAGGCGGCGTGGACACGAAGCTGGTGGGTGCGGCCGGTATAAGGCTCCATCTCCAGCCACGTCATGGTCTGCGCCGCCTGCTCGATGATGCGGTAGTAGGATACGGCGTGATCGGCACCCTTTTCACCATGCGCGGCAATGCGCACCCGGTCGCCGTCGGGCGTTGGCTCCTTGATCAGCCAGGTCGAGATCTTGTCCTCACGCTTGGGCGGCACGCCCTTGACCAGGGCCCAGTAGGTTTTCTTCGTTTCGCGGGCGCGAAACGCCTCGGACAGCTTCATCGCAGCGAGCCTTGTGCGTGCCACGACCAGCACGCCCGACGTGTCGCGGTCGAGCCGGTGAACCAGCCGCGGCTTTTCGCCTTTCTGGTTGCGCCAGGCTTCCAGCATGTCGTCGACATTGCGGGTGACGCCCGAACCGCCCTGCACCGCAAGGCCCGCCGGCTTGTTGAAGACGAAAACCTTCGGATCCTCATGGATAAGCATTTTCGCCAGGACGTCGGCATCGCCCTGGTTGCGGATCGAATGACCGGTCAGCGCGCTTTCGCCCTTCTTGTCGACCTCGAGTGGCGGGATACGAACCACCTGGCCAGGCTCGACACGGCTGTCGGCCTTGACGCGGCCGCCATCGACGCGGATCTGGCCCGAGCGCAGCAGCTTCTGCAAATGGCCGAAACCAAGGCCCGGGAAATGGGTCTTGAACCAGCGATCGAGCCGCATGCCCGCCTCGCCGGCCTCCACCGTGATCTGTTCAACGCCTGCCATTTTTTCTTCGCTTACCCGTTTCCAAAGCAGGGCTCGGCCTGCGCTTGGCGCGGCAATAGCATTAAGGCAGGCTTCTTGCGAGCCAAAGACCCAAAAACAAGGCGATGATGGCGCCAATGACGCTGGCCAGTGCATATCCAAACGCCAGCAGCGTGGCTCCTCGTTCCCACAGCGTGGCGAAATCGAGCGAAAAGGCGGAAAAAGTGGTGAAGCCACCCAAGATACCGGTGGCGACAAACAGCCTGACTTCGTTCGTCCCGCCGCGGCGTGCCATGGTGGCGATGAACAGGCCCATGGCAAAGGAGCCGACAATGTTGATCGCCATCGTGCCCCAGGGGTAGTTGGGGCCAACAAGGCGCAGCGCCCCCATGTTGGTGAGATGGCGAATGCCGGCGCCGATGCCACCGCCGACGACAACAAGAAGCAGATTAAACATCGCCGTTTACTGCCCTTGCGAGGGCGGCGGCGTCAACCCGTCAAGTCCCCAACGACATCTCTGGAACGGCACAGATGGTCGAGCGCGTCAGGAACCGCCTCTCGCGCCCATTGTCGAGCGAGAACATGCCACCCCTGCCCGGCACCACATCGATGGTAAGGTCGGTGTGCTTCCACGCTTCATATTGCGAAGCGCTGATGTAGACTGGCGTTTCGCCGATCTCGCCCAGCATGACGTCATTGTCGCCGACGATGAAATCGCTGCGGGGATAGCACATTGGCGAGGAGCCGTCGCAACAGCCGCCCGATTGATGAAACAGCACCGGGCCGTGGCCGCCGATGATCTCCGCCAGGAAAGCAATGGCTTCCGGGGTGGCCGAGACTTTTCCGAGCGAAATCTTGTCGGACATACCGTCTTCCTCCTCCATCCCCAAACCATCCGAGGCGTGATAGAGCCACGCCTCGGATCACGCATGATCCCTTGGGGAGGATCATGCGCCGCCTCGGGAGGCAATCAGAAGAAACCCAGCTTTTTCGGGCTGTAGCTGACCAGCATGTTCTTGGTTTGCTGATAGTGGTCGAGCATCATCTTGTGGTTTTCCCGTCCGATGCCGGACTGCTTGTAGCCGCCGAAAGCCGCGTGCGCGGGATAGGCGTGGTAGCAGTTGGTCCAGACACGGCCGGCCTGGATGGCGCGGCCGAAGCGGTAGCAGCGGTTGGCGTCACGGCTCCAGATACCGGCGCCGAGGCCATAGAGCGTGTCATTGGCGATCGACAATGCCTCGTCGTCATCCTTGAAGGTCGTCACCGAGACCACCGGCCCGAAAATCTCCTCCTGGAAGATACGCATCTTGTTGTGGCCCTTGAACACGGTCGGCTTGACGTAATAGCCGCCGGCAAGATCGCCCGGCAGATGGTTCTGTTCGCCGCCGGCAAGCACTTCGGCGCCTTCCTTGCGGCCGATGTCGAAGTAGCTCAGGATCTTTTCCAGCTGTTCGCTCGATGCCTGTGCGCCGATCATGGTTGCCGGATCGAGCGGGTCGCCCTGCACGATCGCCTCGACGCGCTTCAATGCCTTTTCCATGAACTTGTCGTAGATCCTCTCATGCACCAGCGCGCGGCTGGGACAGGTGCAGACCTCGCCCTGGTTCAGCGCGAACATGACGAAGCCTTCGATGGCCTTGTCGAAGAAGTCGTCATCTTCCGCGGTCACGTCCTGGAAGAAGATGTTGGGTGACTTGCCGCCGAGTTCGAGCGTCACCGGGATGAGGTTCTGGCTGGCATATTGAGAGATCAGCCGGCCCGTCGTGGTCTCGCCGGTGAAGGCGATCTTGGCGATGCGGTTCGATGAAGCGAGCGGCTTGCCGGCCTCGAGGCCAAAGCCGTTGACGATGTTGAGCACACCATCCGGCAACAGGTCGCCGACCAGGTCCACCCACAGCATGATGGTGGCCGGCGTCTGCTCGGCGGGCTTCAGCACCACGCAGTTGCCGGCGGCAAGTGCCGGCGCCAGTTTCCACACCGCCATCAACAGCGGGAAGTTCCAGGGAATGATCTGACCAACGACGCCAAGCGGCTCATGGAAATGATAGGCGACGGTGTCGTGGTCAATCTCCGAGATGCCGCCTTCCTGACTGCGTACCGCACCGGCAAAATAGCGGAAATGGTCGATGGCCAGCGGCAAGTCGGCCGCGGTCGTCTCGCGGATCGGCTTGCCATTGTCCCAGGTTTCGGCAAGCGCCAGGAGGTCGAGATTGTCTTCCATGCGATCGGCGATGCGGTTGAGGATCAGCGCGCGGGCGGCGGCGCTGGTCCTGCCCCACGCGTCCTTGGCCTTGTGCGCGGCATCGAGTGCCGCCTCGATGTCCCTGGCGTCCGAGCGAGCGATTTCGCCCAGCGGCCGGCCGGTCACCGGCGATATGTTCTCGAAATATCTTCCGGAGAGCGGGGCAACCCATTTGCCGCCAATGAAGTTGTCGTAGCGCTTGGCGAAGGGAACCTTGGCCGTGCGGGAAAATTCCACCTTGTTCATCGTCTTCCTCCCAAGTGGCAGCGTCACGGAATGTGGCGCGTCGTTGGGAAGAGTTGCGGACGGGGTCGGCTTTGTCAGCCCCGGCTCCGGCATCCGCCAGCGCGGACTGTCGCAGATCTGCGACAACCACGGACCCTAAGCTCAGTGCGGACGGCGGATGCCGAAGCGGGCAAGCTTGCGGTGCAGGGTCGCCCGCGAAATGCCGAGGCCGCTGGCAGCCGCCGACACATTGCCCTCGGCGCGCGCCATGGCCCTCTGGACCACGCCGCGCTCGGCTTCGTCCAGATCTTCCGCCGCCCCGGCCAAGTTGCCCAAAATGTCCGCGGCGGGGAGACCCTTGGCCAGGATCTGCTGGGTGATGCCGAGGCCAAGACGGGCCGAGCGTGTAGCGCCGATCACCAAATCGTCGCCATTGACGGCGATCAATGCGCTGGCGCTGCGCTCGGCGACCGGTGCCAGCAGGATGCGAGCGTCTGAAAACACCAGGCGGAAATTCTCGGCCTCGATGCGACGCGCGGCGTCGCCCACCGCGATAGCGATCAGGTTGACAAAGCCTTCGGTCAGGTCCGACCGGCAAGATGACACATCGAGGGCGGCCGCCAGATTGCCTTCATGATCGTAGATCGGCGCCGTGGTGCAACTGAGCAGTGTGTTGCGCGAAAAGAAATGCTGGTCGCGGTGAATGGTGAGGGCGCGCTGATCGGCAAGACAGGTGCCGATGCCATTGGTACCCTCGGAGTCCTCGCTCCACACCGTGCCCGTCCACAACCCCCACTCATCGAACGTGTCGTCATCCGCAACGGCGCCGCGGCGCTCGACAGGAATGCCGTCGCGGTCCGCAAGCAGCACACAGCAGCCAACGCCGCCTACGGCGAGGTAGAGACGATCGAGGCTCGCATCCGCGGCGCGCAGCAGCGGCTCTATGCGTTGCCGGGCCTCGCTCAACTCGCTTTTGGTGAGACGCTGCGGCGCCTTTCGTTCGGCTGGATCAAGGCCGTGCAATGTGAGCGAGCGCCGCCAGGACGCAACCAACGCCGAACGCGCGGCATCACTGCCGGCGATGGCTGCCTGGATGAAATCCGCATGATGAACCGTAGGCTGCCGTCCGCTCACCTTATCCTCCAAAGGCGATTGTCGTTTTCAACCCAAGCTGCGTTATATCCATTCAGATATATCCGCAGTATGGAGTTGTAGGCACCGAAGCCCAGCGGCGCTATTGGACGATGGTGCAACAGGCGAGAAAGGCGGCCGGATCGTAGCCGTGCCCGAAACCGCCAACATGATCGTTACCAGTCAGGCGTTACCCAGCCCGGATACTTTTTCCTGAATTCGCTGTAAAGGGCATCGACTTCGGCTCTGCTGACCGGGCGCACCCGCTCGTAGAGGTAACCGGTAACGCCGGACAATTGATATTCCGCGATACGCTTGTATGCGGCCCCGATGCCTTTTCCCTCGACAATGTATTGGTTCGGAATCGTGACGCAGATCTGGGCATCCGGTCGCAGATGGGTAACAGGACGGTCCGTCACGACAACGTATCTGGATTTCAATGCGTCCGGTTGGAACTGATCACGACTATCCACCTGGCAAATCCATCCGACATGGGCAACAAGATCCCGCTTCATGCCGAACAGGAGTGCGTCGCTCATTACAGGACCCGAGGCAAACACCGAAAAACGGTCCTCCGATCCCATCCTGGCGATGAGGTCATCGATCAGGCGCCGGTACTCGGGAAGATTGTCGAGGTGAAGCGGAAGCGTGGCTTCCCTGGCGAAGACGAAGCCGACCGGAGACAACAACTGACGGCCAGCGGGAAAAAACGTGCCCAGAAACGTAAGTCCCGCAACAACGGCCATGGCGGCGGCCGACCATCGCGATTTCAGTCCCGGCGCGGAGACGATCGAAACGATCGCCTGGGCATAGGCGGGAAAGAGCCACAGCAACATCGGTAGCGAATGATGCCGTTCGGGATCCTGTGTCCGGATAAAGATCAGGAAGGTGAGCCCGGCGGCGATGGCACAGAACAAGGAAAATCTGTTGCCGCGCACAACAGAGATGTAGAGGCCTGCCATGACCAACGCCCAGTTCACATAGCTGAGCCGAGAGCCTATTCCACCGAGTTGGGTGACAAAGATCGTCCTGTATCCGCTGTAAAGGTCGGCGTAGCTGGTTCCCAGGATCTTGGCGATCAGCGGCAGTTGGAAACTCAACGCTGTCGCGGCAATAAGGAAAATCGCACACACGCCGCCCAATACAGCGTTCCGGAAGGCCGGCAAATCCCGATCCCTTGCGATCTGCAGCAGACCCAGCAAGGCCGCGGAAACGGTGATCCCTATTGCGGCGTAGGCGTACCAGCGGCGCAGCATGAACGCCAACCACAGGCACGCGCCGACAGATATTCCGCTTATCACCGGTTCGCGGGTCAGGAACTTGGATTTCCAGAGAAAATAGGTTGCCGCGGTCAAAGCGAGACAGCCGGCGACGTCAGGCATTCCACGAAGCGTCGGCGCCCAGAACGGAGTATACAGGAAGGCCGCGATCCAGACGGCGATCCAACCTCGGGAGGGTGTCTCGGAGGCCGCCTGCAGATAGCTTATTCTGCCTATGAAAAGTACCGCAGGGACCAAGTAAACCGCGACTATTCCAGCGACGAAGGAAAGCCTTGAACCGCCGAAAACGAGGTGAAACGGCATCAGGGGCACCAGGATCGCCACGCCGTAATCTTCCGTCGCGATGGAGGTGCTCAATTGGCTCAGCCATTTGGAAGGGCTCTCGACCAGGAGGGCGCCTTGCCGGTTGAACATGTTGAAGTAGGCGGCGAAGTCCCAGTAGTATACGGACTCTTCGAGATTTATGTACGCAGCGCTGAGGGCAATCCCAAGCAACACTGTGCATAGGTAGGTACCCGTCCAGAATCCGAAGATTTTGTTCTTTGTCACTCGATACCGCCAAGGAAGGAAGAGACAGAACTGCGGGACCAGGGCTGAAGTCGTCCCCTGACGCCGCCAGGAGTCGCTCCGGCGAATCTCGTGACAAGATTCATATAATGAATTGTCGAGAGCCCAAATGGGCTGATGCCAAATGAGCTTATGCTTAAGTACCCACGCCGCAAGCATGGAGAACGTCAGTAACCAGCGATCCGCAAAGCAGCCGGCAGAGATGCTTGCTTGCAAACTGCTGCCGGCTACGTTGACGTATTGTCAGTTCAGGTGGTTTCGACCTTCTTCGGCTTGGTCGAGCCGATCATTTTCCAGTTCTTGTAGAACATCGAATTGATGCGCTCGACGCTGACCGAGACGACAGCGAGCATGCCGGCGATGAGTCTTGGGAACGGAGACGGCCTGATGATGTCCATGAACACGCAATAGCGGCGGCCGTCATATTCGTTGACCGAGCGATGCAGCAGAGTGTCGTCGAAAATGAACTGCGGATTGTCGTACCAGTAGTTCTTGACGTTGCCGCATTCGACGAAGATTTCGGCTTTCACCGGAACCAAATTGTAGAGGATGCGCAGGCTGAGCCGTAGCGGGCCGAAGTGCCAGGAGGTCGATTCGCGCTTGCTGAAAACGGAAACGGCGATGGTCTTGATGTATTTGAAATCCTTGTTGAATTCGGCGACGTTGTCTATTCTGTGCTTGCCGTACCATTGATAGACATACATGCCGCGCCGACCGGCGCCGAAATTGGCGTCGATGTCGGCGATGATCTCGTCCTTGCGCGCCTTGAAGATGTCCAGGATCTCGTTGACCTCGCGCTGATAATCCTCTGGAAACTGCTCCAGCTTCCACACGCCGGGATTCCTGTAGCACAGGAGATCAACCAGCAGGTTGAACGGCGAAAGCAGCCAGGTGAAGAGGCCGTTGCCAAGGAAATAACCGCTGAACAGCGCCAGATCCTTCCTGTCGTTGCGCAGCACGTCAATCAGCCCGCAAACGATGAAGATCGTTGTGAGGATGGGGATGAAGTAAAAGCCAAGGGCGAGAAGTGGGATGGCGATGGCGAATTTGCGAAGGGTTTTGCGAAGGGTTTTTGTCATTTTTCCACGCGCGGAGCGCGATCCTGTTGCGAATGAGTGTGCCAAATCTGGGCAACGGCCACCGCCCGGCCGTGCGCCTTGATAAGATTTTTTGGGTCGCCGCACAACGCCACGACTGCGTGGCCTGGCAGCTGCCTGGTGGAATTTGCCAGACGTCGGTCAATGCACCGCCGGCAAGCCGAGCTCGTCCCATTTCTCCCTGGCCACGGGATCGCCGACCAGGAACTCAAAGCCGATGACGCTTTCGCCGTCTTGCGCGAGCTGGCATTTGAACTTCAAACTATACCAGTTTTTGCGACTGCGGAAAGCCGCGCCATCCGCGGCGATCGTTGTGCCGCGGACCTTCTCCTCGGCCGTAGCGTAAGGCACGACGCGATCCGGCTGAAAGTCCGCGCGCCATCGCCGGATCTGGTCCATGGCTTCGAGATTGCACAACTGCACCATGCGCTCGTCGGAAGCGAAGGTCGCAAGATCGGCGCGCGCCTGCCGGCTGCGCGGATCGGCGAGCGTCTTGCCCGACAGCATTTCGGTCGGCCGGATCATGGCCGGCGCGGTGGGCGGTTGAGATTGAGGAGCACTCGGCGACGGTGATGGCGCTGGCGCCTCTGGTGCCGAAGGTCGTTCTGGCGCTGGCGGTGGCCTTGTCGACGCCTCGAACTGCTGGGGCGTCAGAATGCCGACCGACACCCGCTCCTCTTCCAACCGCTTCGGCAGCCTCGGCAGCGGCATGAGAGCCAGCGTCGCGGCAAGCAGCGCGTGGAGAACGACGGAGGTCGAGATACCCCATGGCGAGGCCTCGCTTCGAAGCGTGACGACCACTGGGCCGCGCAAGTCAGCTAGTCCCGTTCCTTGCGCAGCTTCGCCCAGTAGTCGAGCCGCTTCCTGATGTCGCGCTCGAAACCACGCTCGGGTGGATCGTAGAAAGTCTGGCGGCCCATCTTCTCCGGAAAATAGTCCTGGCCCGAAAAAGCATCCGGCTCATCATGATCGTAGCGATAGCCCGCGCCGTAATCCTCTTCCTTCATCAGCTTGGTCGGGGCGTTGAGGATGTGCTTTGGCGGCAGCAGAGAGCCATGCTCCTTGGCAGCGCGCGTGGCCGCCTTGAAGGCGGTGTAGACGGCGTTGGATTTGGGCGCAGTGGCGAGATAGACAGTGGCCTCGGCAAAGGCCAGTTCGCCCTCCGGCGAGCCCAGATAGTCATAGGCGTCCTTGGCGGCATTGGCGACGACCAGCGCCTGCGGATCGGCAAGGCCGATATCCTCCATCGCCATGCGCACCAGCCGGCGGCCGAGATAGAGCGGATCCTCGCCGGCATCGAACATGCGCGCGAGATAGTAGAGCGCGGCGTCCGGGTCCGAGCCGCGCACCGACTTGTGCAGCGCCGAGATCAGATTGTAATGGCCGTCCTGCCCCTTGTCATAGATCGGCGCGCGGCGCTGGACGATGCGCTGCAGGCCTTCGGGATCGAATATCTCGTCAGGCTTGGCCGCGCGCCAGACTTCCTCGGCGAGTGTCAGCGATGCGCGTCCGTCGCCATCGCTCATGCGGATCAGCATAGCCCGCGCCTCGTCGTCGAGCGGAAGCGCCCTGCCCTCCGTGGCCTCGGCGCGCGTCATCAGCTTGGCGATGCTCTCCTCGCCGAGTGAATGAAAGACCATGACGCGCGCGCGCGACAGCAAGGCGGCATTCAATTCGAAGGACGGGTTCTCGGTTGTGGCGCCCACCAGAACGACCGTGCCATCCTCCATGACAGGGAGAAACGAATCCTGCTGGGCGCGGTTGAAGCGGTGGATCTCGTCGACGAAAAGCAGGGTCTGGCGGCCGTTGGCGCGGCGCAGCTTCGCCGCCTCGAACACTTTCTTGAGGTCGGCGACGCCGGAAAAGACCGCCGATATCTGCTCGAAGGCCAGGCTGGTCTCGCCGGCAAGCAGCCTTGCCACCGTGGTCTTGCCGGTGCCCGGCGGCCCCCAGAAGATCATCGAGCCCAGCGAGCCGGAGCCGATCAGCCGGGTCAGCGCGCCATCGGGGCCGGTCAGATGCTCCTGGCCGACGACCTCGCCAAGATTTCTGGGCCGCAGCCTGTCAGCCAGCGGCCGTCCGGGCGGCGCCTTTTCCGGTTCATCGACGCTGAACAGATCGGCCATTTATGTCTTCAGGTTGGAGCACGACCCTCGCGGGCCGAACTCAGTAACGCAACACTTGGCGCAGTATCTGCCCGCCGCGCTCGACGGTAAAGCGCCACCAGCGCGTATCCTGCTGGGCTACCTGCGCCAGCGTCGCGGCGGTGTCGATGGTGGTGCCGTTGACCTCGCGCACGATATCGCCCGGCTGGAAGCCGAAATCGGCGGCGGGCGAATCGCGATTGATATCGATCACCGTCACGCCTTTGAGATCTGTACGCAGGCCGAGCTTCTGGGCAAGGCGCGGCGACAGTTCCGCGACCTTGGCACCTGAAAACGGGCTGCGGCCATGCAGCGTCACTTCCGAGGCCTTCGCGCCTTCCGGCGCACGCTCCAGCGCGATATCCATCGCCGCCTGCTGGCCCTTGGTCAGGATCGCGAAATTCGCCTTGGTGCCGATCGACAGCGTCGCCATGCGATAGTCCAGCGCCGCGATGCTCTCGACTGGCTTGCCGTTGATCTGCATCACGACGTCACCGGGCTTCAGCCCTGCCTTGCCGGCGGGCCCCGCCGCATCGACCGAAGAGACCAGCGCCCCGGTTGGCTTTTCCATGCCGAGCGATTCGGCGATCTGCGGCGTCACCGCTTCGAACTCGGCGCCGATATAGGGTCGTTCGAAGAAATCGAGCCCGGCCTTGGCGGCGTCGGCGAAGGCCCGCACCATGTTGGCGGGGATGGCAAAGCCAATACCGATCGAACCGCCGCTGCGGCTGTAGATGGCTGTGTTGATGCCGACCAGTTGGCCACCCATGTTGATCAGCGCCCCACCCGAATTGCCTGGATTGATGGCGGCATCGGTCTGGATGAAATACCCAGAATCCGAGACGCCGATATGGCTGCGGGCAAGTGCGGAAACGATGCCGCTGGTAGTGGTCTGGCCGACGCCGAACGGGTCGCCGATGGCCAGCACCAGGTCGCCGACCTCGAGCGCATCGGAATCGCCGATGGCGATGACCGGGAACGGCTTGTCGGATTCGATCTTCAGCACGGCGAGATCGAGCGTCTCGTCCTTGAGCATTATCTTGCTGGCGAATTCGCGCCCGTCGGCGGTCGCCACCTTGACCTCATCGGCATCCTTGATGACGTGGAAATTGGTGACGATGACACCGCTAGGATCGACAAGCACGCCCGAGCCGAGTGAGGACTGCGCGCGCGGCTGCGCGCGGCCGAAAAACTCCTCGAAGAACGGATCGCCTTCAAAAGGCGACGTGACCTTGGCCGTCTGCGAAGCATAGACATTGACCACGGCGGGCGCGGTTTGCTTGACCAGCGGCGCGAACGAAAGCTGCACCTCCTCGCGGCCGAACGGCACGCGCTTGTCGGGCCCAGAGGTGGCATTCTCGCCTTCAACGCCATGCAACAGATCGGTCAGCACGTCCGACAGGCCCGGATCCGCGGGCTTGGCGGCGTCCTCGGCCAACGCCTGCCGGACTGCCGGTGCGGCTGCGACCACCATGAAGGCGCAGAGCAGAACAAAGGACAGTCTTTTGGCGCGCATTCGCGAATCCTCCAAGGCGAGTTCGGGCGCATTGTCCCGACGATTGTGCAAAATGAAAGGCTAAGCCGCTGAAATCCGATTATTTTCGCGCCACAACATGGTCATGGGGGCGCCCTGACGCAGGCAGAACATGAAAAAGGGGCCCGCAGGCCCCTTCAATTCATTCCGGAGAGACGTGGCCTTATGCGGCCGCGGCTTCCGCGTCGGTGCCTTCGGCTTCGAGGCGGGCCCGGTCGCCGGCGCCCTTGGCCGAGGTGTCGCGATCGACAAACTCGATGACGGCCATCGCGGCATTGTCGCCGTGACGGAAGCCCGCCTTCATGATGCGCAGATAGCCGCCGTTGCGGTTGGCGTAGCGCGGGGCGATGGTGTCGAACAGGCGCTTGACGACGCCTTCATTGCCGATCTGGGCAATGACCTGGCGGCGGGCATGCAGATCGCCGCGCTTGCCGAGCGTCACCAGCTTCTCGACGATCGGACGCAGGTCCTTCGCCTTCGGCAGGGTGGTGACGATCTGCTCATGTTCGAGCAGCGACACGGCGAGGTTGGCGAACATCGACTTGCGATGGCTAATGCTTCTAGCGAAGCGACGGCCTTTAAAACCGTGGCGCATGGCTCATTTCCTTCTTCAGTTGTTCAAGAGGCCAAGGCCTCTGATGGTTTTCCGCATGACCGTCGGATCGAACGGCCCACGCCGCCGATCCTTGGAATTCATGCTCAATATTGGTCTTCGTAACGCTTGGCGAGGTCTTCGATGTTTTCCGGCGGCCAGTCCGGCACTTCCATGCCGAGGTGCAGTCCCATCGCCGCGAGCACTTCCTTGATCTCGTTAAGCGACTTGCGGCCGAAGTTCGGGGTGCGCAGCATCTCGGCTTCGGTCTTCTGGATGAGATCGCCGATGTAGACGATGTTGTCGTTCTTCAGGCAGTTGGCCGAACGCACAGAAAGCTCGAGCTCGTCGACCTTCTTGAGCAGCGCCGGGTTGAAGGCGAGTTCGGTGACGGCTTCCGCCGCGACTTCCTTCTGCGGCTCGTCGAAGTTGACGAACAGGCCAAGCTGGTCCTGCAGGATGCGGGCCGCGAACGCCACCGCGTCCTCGCCGGAGATCGAGCCATCGGTCTCGATGGTCATGGTCAGCTTGTCATAGTCGAGAACCTGGCCCTCGCGGGTGTTTTCGACCTTGTAGGAGACCTTCTTGACCGGCGAGTAAAGGCTGTCGACCGGGATGAGGCCGATCGGCGCGTCCTCGGCGCGGTTGCGCTCGGCCGGCACGTAGCCCTTGCCAGTGTCGACGGTGAATTCCATGCGGATTTCAGCGCCTTCGTCCAGCGTGCAGATGACGTGGTCGGGATTGAGGATCTCGACATCGCCGACCGTCTGGATGTCACCGGCGAGAACCGCACCCGGGCCCTGCTTGCGAACGACCATGCGCTTGGGGCCGTCGCCTTCCATGCGGATGGCGATTTCCTTGATGTTCAAGACGATGTCGGTCACGTCCTCGCGCACACCGGCGATGGACGAGAATTCATGCAGAACGCCGTCGATCTGCACGGCGGTAACGGCCGCACCGCGCAGCGAAGACAGAAGCACGCGGCGCAGCGCGTTGCCGAGCGTCAGGCCAAAGCCACGCTCGAGCGGCTCGGCGACCAGCGTGGTCAGCGTCTTCTTCTTCGACGAGAACTCGATCTTGTTCGGCTTGATCAGTTCCTGCCAATTTTTCTGGATCATGATGCTTTCCTTCCGTTGACCCGCCACCATCCAATCGTGGCGGGCGACCTGGAATGCCGCGGAGGAGCGCCGTTGAGGCGCTCACGCGGCGTTCAATAATTGCTTAGACGCGGCGCTTCTTGCGCGGGCGGCAGCCATTGTGCGGAATCGGCGTCACGTCACGGATGGAGGTGATGGTGAAGCCGGCCGCCTGCAGGGCGCGCAGTGCCGATTCACGACCGGAGCCAGGTCCGCAGACCTCGACCTCGAGCATGCGCATGCCGTGTTCCTGAGCCTTCTTGGCAACGTCCTCGGCAGCCATCTGGGCAGCGAACGGGGTCGACTTGCGCGAACCCTTGAAGCCCTGTGCGCCGGCCGACGACCAGGCAATCGAGTTGCCCTGCGCGTCGGTGATGGTGATCATCGTGTTGTTGAAGGTCGAATTGACGTGGGCAACGCCCGACGAGATATTCTTGCGTTCGCGACGGCGAACACGAGCGGCTTCCTTGGCCATGATAGTCCTTTCAGTTGATCTCTACACCGCCGTAATGCCAGCGGCTCCACCTAGGAGAAGGCAGTAGGGGAATATGGCAGTAGGGCAGTATGTCTGCCGTTCCTATTGCCTTACTGCCCTACTCCCTTACTGCCCTAAATTACTTCTTCTTGCCGGCGATCGACTTGGCCGGGCCCTTGCGGGTACGCGCATTGGTATGCGTGCGCTGGCCGCGAACCGGCAGCGAGCGGCGGTGACGCAGGCCGCGGTAGCAGCCGAGGTCCATGAGACGCTTGATGTTCATCGACACTTCGCGGCGCAGGTCGCCCTCGACCTGGTAGTCGCGGTCGATGGTCTCGCGGATCTGCAGCACTTCCGCGTCGGTCAGCTGGTTGACGCGGCGCTCGGCCGGGATGCCGACCTTGTCGACGATCTCCTGGGCGAACTTCTTGCCAATGCCGTGAATGTACTGAAGCGCGATGACGACGCGCTTGTTGGTCGGAATGTTGACGCCGGCTATACGAGCCATGTTCTTCTCTTCTCCATCTGGGCCGGCCAACCTTCGAAACAAGGAAGACCAGGCGCTGTAAAAATTGCCCCGCGTCCGGTGGAGGCCGGCCCTTGCGGGAGTTTCCAGTTCAAAGCGACTGCCTTGCCCTTGCGGACAAGCAAAGTTCGCACCTGATAGGAAGACGGGCCGCCATACCGCAGCGAACCGCCCCCGTCAAGCTTAATCTTTAAATTCCCTTACCGCGCCTTGGTGGCCGCAGCCAGCACGGCTTCGATCTCGGCGGTCACCGCATCGATGCTGGCCATGCCGTCGACCGTCCTGAGCTTGCCCTTGGCGTAATAGTAGCCGGTCAGCGGAGCGGTCTTCTTGTAGTACTCGCGCAGACGTTCTTCGAACACCGCCGGATTGTCGTCCTTGCGCACCGGCAGGCCGGCGGCCTTGGCGTCCTCGGCGCGCTTGACGATGCGGCCGACCAGGGCCCTGTCGTCGACGACCAGTTCGATGACCGTGTCGAGGTCGATGCCACGTTCGGAAAGCATCTGATCAACCGCATCGGCCTGCACCAGCGTGCGCGGATAGCCATCGAGGATGAACCCCTTGGCGCAATCGGCCTGATCGATCCGCTCGGCAACGATCGCGTTGACGATGGCGTCGGACACCAGTTCACCGGCATCCATCACTGCCTTGGCACGCTTGCCGACCTCGGTTCCGGCCTGGACGGCGGCACGCAGCATATCGCCCGTCGAGAGCTGAGGTATGCCGTGTTTTTCTACCAGTCTTTGTGCTTGTGTCCCCTTGCCCGCTCCTGGCGGCCCAAGCAAAATCAACCTCATCTGGCTTTCTTCCCCCCGCGCAGCTTCGACTTCTTGATCAGGCCTTCATACTGGTGCGCGATCAGGTGACCCTGAATCTGCGCGACCGTATCGAGCGTGACACTGACCACAATCAGAAGCGATGTGCCACCAAGGTAGAATGGTACGCCAGTCGCCGAGATCAGGAACTCCGGCAGCAGGCACACCAGCACCAGATAGATGGCGCCGACGACGGTGATGCGGGTGAGAACGTAATCGATATAATCGGCGGTGCGCTCGCCCGGACGATAGCCCGGGATGAAGCCCGAATGCTTCTTGAGCTGGTCGGCGGTGTCCTTCGGGTTGAAGACAATCGCTGTGTAGAAGAAGGCGAAGAAAACGATCATCGCCGCATAAAACAGCATGTAGAGTGGCTGGCCATGGCCAAGCGAAGCCAGGATGGTGCTCGCCCAGGCCGGCATGTTGGTCGTCTGCGAGAAGCCGGCGATGGTGGCCGGCAGCAAGAGCAGCGACGACGCGAAGATCGGCGGAATGACGCCCGACGTGTTGAGCTTCAGCGGCAAATGCGAGGTATCGCCCTGGAACATGCGATTGCCGACCTGCCGCTTCGGATACTGGATCAGCAGGCGGCGCTGGGCGCGCTCGAAGAACACTATGAGCGCGATGACCACGATGGCCAGAACGATGATCGCAAGGATCAGGCCGGTCGACAGGGCGCCGGTGCGGCCGAGTTCCAGCGTGCCGGAGATGGCATGCGGCAGGCCCGCGACGATGCCGGAGAAGATGATCAGCGAAATACCGTTGCCGATGCCGCGCGCGGTGATCTGCTCGCCGAGCCACATCAGGAACATGGTGCCGCCGACCAGCGTGACGACGGTCGAGATGCGGAAGAACATGCCGGGATCGCTGACGATGCCGTTACCGCCTTCCAGGCCCACCGAAATGCCGTAGGCCTGAACCAGTGCGAGCAGCACCGTGCCGTAGCGCGTGTACTGGTTGATGACCTTGCGGCCCTGTTCGCCTTCCTTCTTCAGTGCTTCCAGCGACGGGATGACCGAGGTCATCAGCTGCATGATGATGGAGGCGGAGATGTAGGGCATGATGCCGAGCGCGAAGATCGCCATGCGCTGCACGGCGCCGCCCGCGAACATGTTGAACATGCCGAGGACGCCCTTGCTCTGCGAGGAGAATGCCTGGGCGAAGGCGTCGGGGTTGATGCCGGGAAGCGGGATGTAGGTGCCGAGGCGGTAGACGAGCAACGCGCCGATGGTGAACCAGATGCGTTTCTTCAGGTCCTCCGCCTTGGCGAAGGCCGAGAAATTCAGATTCGAGGCTAGTTGTTCAGCAGCCGAAGCCATGCCTGATTCTCCGCTTGGTAACGCTTGATGGCCCGTGAGGTCAGGCGGTGCGTTTCACCGAAGCTCACGAGATAAGCTCCGGGCTGTAAACATGCAAGCGGCCGCGTTGACGCGGCCGCCTAATTGAGCTGGTCAAAGCGCAATCGTGAGCGAAAACTGGATCCCACTCTTGCCGATCACGCTTCAAATCGCCGTTACTCGGCAGCTGCCTTTTCCGGCAACTTGACCGAGCCGCCGGCCTTCTCGATCTTCTCGATCGCGGCCTTGGAGGCGCCGGCCACGTCGAAGGCGAGCTTTGCCTTGAGCTCGCCGTCGGACAGCACGCGTACGCCATCCTTGACGCGGCGGATGACGCCGGCGGCGACAAGCGCCTCGGCCGTCACGGTTGCCTTGGCGTCAAGCTTCTTGGCGTCGACGGCTTCCTGGATACGAGCCAGCGAGACGACAACGAAGCTCTTGGCGAAGAGGTTGTTGAAGCCGCGCTTCGGCAGGCGCCTGTAGAGCGGCATCTGGCCGCCCTCGAAGCCGTTGATGGCGACGCCGGAGCGTGCCTTCTGGCCCTTGACGCCGCGACCGGCGGTCTTGCCCGAGCCGGAACCGATGCCGCGGCCGAGACGCTTCTTGGAGTGCGTCGCGCCGTCCTTGTCACGCAGATCGTTGAGTTTCATCTGAGTTCTCCTGCGCTTTGGCTCAGCCCTCGTCCACGACGCGGACGAGATGCTGAACGGCGGCGATCATGCCGCGCACGGAAGGCGTATCTTCCAGCGTGCGCTGCTTGTGCATCTTGTTGAGGCCGAGGCCGACCAGCGTCGCGCGCTGTTCCTTCGGACGGCGGATCGGCGAACCGATCTGCTCAACGGTGATGGTCTTGGTTGCTTTCTTGGCCATGGTCAAAATCCCTGGTCAGTCGACTATTCTTCAGCCGCAACGGCGGTGCCGCGGCGGGCCTGAAGGGTCGAATACTTGATGCCGCGAGCGGCAGCGACATCCTTGGGATGCATCTGGCTCTTGAGCGCGTCGAAGGTGGCGCGGACCATGTTGTAAGGGTTCGACGACCCCATCGACTTGGCGACCACGTCATGCATGCCGAGCGTCTCGAAGACGGCGCGCATCGGGCCGCCGGCGATGATGCCGGTACCCTGCTTGGCGGCACGCAGCAGAACGCGTCCGGCGCCCCAGCGTCCCTCGACGTCGTGATGCAGCGTGCGACCCGAGCGCAGCGGCACGAAGATCATGTCGCGCTTCGCGGACTCGGTTGCCTTGCGGATCGCTTCCGGCACTTCGCGCGCCTTGCCGTGACCAAAGCCGACGCGGCCCTTCTGGTCGCCGACGACGACTAGTGCGGCGAAGCCGAAGCGACGACCACCCTTGACGACCTTGGCCACGCGATTGATGTGGACCAGCTTGTCCACCATGCCGTCGTCGCGCTCTTCACGCTCGCGGCCGCGGCCGCCTTCCCTACGTTCCTGTGCCATATCCTGTTCCTTGTTCTTTTCCGGAAGCACGGGTTGATGATTGTCGACGCCACTTTGGGTCGCCGACGGTGAAAGAATCAGAAGCTGAGACCGCCTTCGCGAGCAGCTTCAGCCAAGGCCTTGACACGGCCGTGATAGATGTAGGGGCCGCGGTCGAAGACGACTTCCTTGACGCCGGCCTTGGTCGCGCGCTCGGCGATCAGCTTGCCAATCGCGGCGGCCGCAGCGGTGTCGGCACCGGTCTTGAGGGAACCCTTGAGGTCCTTCTCCAGCGTCGAGGCAGCGGCGATAGTGTGGCCCTTGGCGTCGTCGATCACCTGCACATAGATGTTCTTCGAGGTGCGGTGGACCGACAGACGCGGCCGCTCGCCGGCGACCTTCCTGATCTGACGACGGACGCGCTGCGCACGGCGCTGCGTGGATTCCTTGGTACCCATGATGGTCTTCCTTGCCTTCAAAAAACGGGGGCCGCCATGTGCGGTAGGCGAAAGCGCCTCCCGCGACCGCTCCCCGCGGCGTTACACTTCCTTGGCTTGGCCCTTTCGAAAAGCCTGCGACTTTTCGGGGCCAGGCCCACTACTTCTTCTTGCCTTCCTTGCGGACGATCTTCTCGCCAGCGTAGCGTACACCCTTGCCCTTGTAGGGCTCGGGACCGCGGTATTCGCGGATCTCGGCAGCCACCTGACCAACCTGCTGCTTGTCGATGCCGGCCACGGTGATCTCGGTCGGCTTCGGCACGGTGATGGTGATGCCGGCCGGCGTCTCGTAGACGACGTCATGGCTGAAGCCAAGTGCCAGCTGCAGGTTTTTGCCCTGAAGTGCAGCGCGGTAGCCGACGCCGGTGATCTCGAGCTTCTTCTCGAAGCCGTCCTTCACGCCCTGCAGGATGTTGACGATCTGCGTGCGCGACATGCCCCACTTGGAGCGGGCGGTCTTGGTCTGATCGCGCGGCTGGACAGCGATTTCGCTGCCTTCCATCTTGACCAGGACTTCGTCGTTCACCACGAACTTCAGCTCGCCCTTGGGGCCCTTCGCCGTAACGGTCTGGCCGTTGACGGTCGCGGTCACGCCCTGCGGCAGCGAAACGGGTTTCTTTCCAATACGAGACATTTTGTTGTCCTCGTCACTTCTCTTGTTTCAGGTCTCTGTCTTCGGAACGATCCGAAGACCGGATTCCACTTTGCGCTCAGCTGCCAGATCAGAAAATCTGGCAGAGAATCTCGCCACCGACGTTCTGTTCGCGTGCCTCGTGATCGGCCATCACGCCCTTCGGCGTCGAAAGGATGGCGATGCCGAGGCCGTTGGCGACGTGCGGGATCGACTTGGCCGAGACGTAAACGCGGCGGCCCGGCTTCGAAACGCGGGCGATTTCGCGCACGACTGGCGCGCCATCGAAATACTTCAGCTCGATTTCGATTTCGGACTTGCCGTTGTCGAAGTCGGTCTGGCTGTAGTCGCGGATATAGCCTTCAGCCTTCAGCACGTCGAGGACGCGGGTGCGCAAACGCGAGGCCGGCGTCGAGACACTCGACTTCTTGCGGCCGTAGGCGTTGCGGATGCGGGTCAGCATATCGCCGAGAGGATCGCTCAATGACATGTTATGTCCTCCTTACCAGCTCGACTTGACCAGGCCCGGGATCTGGCCGTTATTGCCGAGATCACGAAGCGCGATGCGCGATACTTTGAGCTTGCGATAGTAGGCACGCGGGCGGCCGGTGACTTCGCAGCGGTTGCGGATGCGGATCTTGGCCGAGTTGCGCGGCAGGGCAGCAAGCTTGAGCTGAGCGCGGAAGCGCTCTTCCATCGGCTTGGACTGATCCATGATGATCGCCTTCAGGGCAGCGCGCTTGGGACCGTACTGGTCGGCAAGCTTGCGGCGCCTGTTGTTCTTCTCGACTGAGCTGGTCTTTGCCATTTCAGATTTTTCCTTTTCTCGCTGCCGTTACTGGCGGAAGGGGAAGTTGAAGGCCTTGAGCAATGCCCTGGCTTCGTCGTCCGTCTTCGCAGTCGTACAAACGATGACGTCCATGCCCCAGATCTGATCAACCTTGTCGTAGTTGATCTCCGGGAACACGATGTGCTCCTTGATGCCCATGGCGTAGTTGCCACGGCCATCGAAGCTCTTGGGGTTCAGTCCGCGGAAGTCGCGGACGCGCGGCAGCGCGATGTTCACGAGGCGGTCGAGGAACTCGTACATGCGCTCCTTGCGCAGCGTGACCTTGGCGCCGATCGGCATGTTCTCGCGGACCTTGAAGCCAGCGATCGAATTGCGGGCGCGGGTGACGACGGCCTTCTGGCCGGCGATCAGCGCCAGGTCTTCGGCCGCAACCGACGGCTTCTTGGAATCGGCGGTCGCTTCGCCGACACCCATGTTCAGCACGATCTTGTCGAGGCGCGGAACCTGCATGTCGTTGTCGTAGCCGAACTGCTCCTGCAGCGCCTTGCGGATGGTCTCATTGTAGACCTGCTTGAGGCGCGGCGTGTTGGTTGCAGTAGCCTGCTTGGTTTGAGCCTTAGCCATTGATGACTTCTCCCGAGCGCTTGGCGACGCGCACCTTCTTGCCGTCCTTCTGGAAGACGAAACCGACGCGGGTCGGCTTGCCATCCTTGGGGTCGGCCAGCGCGATGTTCGACAGCTGGATCGGCGCTTCCTTGGTGATGATCCCGCCCTCCTGGGACTGGGACTGCTTCTGGTGACGACGGATCATGTTGACGCCGCGCACCAGCGCGGTGTCATCCTTCGGCTGAACCGAGAGGACTTCGCCCGAACGGCCCTTGTCCTTGCCGGCCAGCACGACGACCTTGTCGCCTTTTCTAATCTTTTGCATTGGTCCGGCTCCTTACAGCACTTCAGGCGCGAGCGAGATGATCTTCATGTGGTTCTTGGCGCGGAGTTCGCGCGGAACCGGTCCGAAGATACGCGTGCCGATCGGCTCTTTCTTGTTGTCGACGAGAACGGCCGCGTTCTTGTCGAAACGGATCACGCTGCCGTCCGGGCGGCGGATGTCCTTGGCCGTGCGAACCACGACCGCCTTCATCACATCGCCCTTCTTAACGCGGCCGCGCGGAATGGCTTCCTTGATGGACACCACGATGATGTCGCCCACGGAAGCGTATTTCCGCTTCGAGCCGCCCAGCACCTTGATGCACATGACACGACGCGCGCCGGAATTATCCGCCACGTCGAGGTTTGTTTGCATCTGAATCATGACTGGCCGCCTTCTTCTTTTCTAACGGGACGGGTTTTTCACCCCTCCCCGGTCTGTCCAAAATTCGTTTGTTTACGCCTGGTCCGAAGACACAACGATCCAGCGCTTATCCTTGGAAATCGGCTTCGATTCCTGGATGAACACCTGATCGCCAACCTTGTGGGCGTTGTTCTCGTCGTGCGCCTTGTACTTCTTGGTCATGCGCACGGTCTTCTTCATCACGGGATGCGTGAAGCGCCGTTCGACCTTGACGACAACCGTCTTCTCGTTCTTGTCGCTGACGACGGTGCCCTGCAGAATGCGCTTTGGCATGGTTTTCGTCCTTAAGCCTTCTTGGCCGCGGACTTTTCCGCAGCGATGGTCTTGATACGCGCAATGTCCTTGCGGACCTGCCTCACGCGCGCGGTCTTCTCGAGCTGGCCGGTGGCCTTCTGGAAGCGCAGATTGAACTGCTCCTTCTTCAGGCTGGCCAAATCGTCGGTCAGCTGGTCCTGGGTCTTGGTCCGGATGTCTTCGGCTTTCATGATCAGCCCGTCCTTATTCTGCGATGCGCTGTACGAAGCGCGTCCTGACCGAGAGCTTGGCCGCGCCGAGACGCAGCGCCTCACGGGCGGTTTCTTCACTGACGCCGTCGATCTCGAACATGATGCGGCCCGGCTTGACGCGCGCCGCCCAGTAGTCGACGGCGCCCTTGCCCTTGCCCATGCGGACTTCGGTCGGCTTCGACGTGACCGGCAGATCCGGGAAAATACGGATCCAGACGCGGCCAGCGCGCTTCATTTCGCGGGTGATCGCGCGGCGGGCCGCCTCGATCTCACGCGCGGTGACGCGGTTCGGCTCAAGCGCCTTCAGCCCGAAACCACCGAAATCCAGGTTGGTGCCGCCCTTTGCGGTACCATGGATACGGCCCTTGAACTGCTTGCGGAACTTTGTGCGCTTTGGCTGCAGCATCGTTCTAACTCCAAATTCCTAAATGTCTCAGGCGTTTTCGCGACGACGACCGCGTTCGCGATCACCACCACCGCCATGCGCTGCATCACCCTCGGTCGCGCGACGTTCCGAAGCCATCGGGTCGTGCTCGAGGATCTCGCCCTTGAATACCCAGACCTTGACGCCGCAGATGCCGTACGCCGTATTCGCCTCGGCCGTGCCGTAGTCGACATCGGCGCGCAGCGTGTGCAGCGGCACGCGGCCTTCGCGGTACCACTCCATGCGGGCGATTTCAGCGCCGCCCAGACGGCCGGAGCAGTTGATGCGGATGCCTTCGGCACCGAGGCGCATCGCCGACTGCACGGCGCGCTTCATGGCGCGGCGGAACGCGATACGGCGCTCGAGCTGCTGGGCGATCGACTGGGCGACCAGGGTCGCGTCGATTTCCGGCTTGCGCACTTCGACGATGTTGAGGTGCGTCTCGGACTTCGTCATCTCCATCAGCTTCTTGCGGAGCTTCTCGATGTCGGCGCCCTTCTTGCCGATGATCAGGCCCGGGCGCGCGGCATGGATGGTGACGCGGCACTTCTTGTGCGGGCGCTCGATCACGACCTTGGAGATCGCGGCCTGCTTGAGTTCCTTCTCAAGATACTTGCGAATCTTGATGTCCTCATGCAGCAGCTTGCCGTACTCGCCGGTGTTCGCGAACCAGCGCGAATCCCAGGTCCGGTTGATGCCGAGGCGAAGACCGATCGGATTGACTTTCTGGCCCATTATGCGGCCTCCCCTTTTTCTTCGACTTCACGAACGACGATCGTGAGGTGCGAGAACGGCTTCTCGATACGGCTGGCGCGACCACGGCCACGAGCGTGGAACCGCTTCATGACAATCGACTTGCCGACATAGGCTTCCGCCACCACCAGCGCATCGACGTCGAGGTCGTGGTTGTTTTCCGCGTTGGCGATCGCCGATTCCAGCGTCTTCTTGACCGTGCCGGAAATCCGCTTGGCCGAGAATTCGAGGTCGGAAAGCGCTGTCGCGACCTTCTTGCCGCGGATCAGCGCGGCAACGAGGTTCAGCTTCTGCGGGCTGATACGGATCGTGCGCAACACGGCGCGCGCTTCGTTATCAGCAAGCCTGCGCGGAGCTTTGGCCTTGCCCATGATTATTTCCTCTTCGCCTTCTTATCCGCGCCGTGACCGTAATAAGTCCGCGTCGGAGCGAATTCACCGAACTTATGACCGACCATGTCCTCGTTCACCGAAACGGGAACATGCTTCTGGCCGTTGTAGACACCGAAGGTGAAGCCGACGAACTGCGGCAGGATGGTGGAGCGACGGCTCCACATCTTGATCACCTCATTGCGACCACCTTCACGAACCTTGTCCACCTTCTTGAGAAGGTAGCCGTCGATGAAGGGGCCTTTCCAAATAGAACGAGTCACTTGGCGTTACCTCTTCTTAGCTCTTGCGCTGATGGCGCGAGCGCAGGATGAACTTGTCGGTCGCCTTGTTGGACCGCGTCTTCTTGCCCTTGGTCGGCTTGCCCCACGGGCTGACCGGATGACGGCCACCGGAGGTGCGGCCTTCACCACCGCCGTGCGGATGGTCGACCGGGTTCATGGTCACGCCGCGATTGTGCGGGCGCTTGCCGCGCCAAACCGTGCGGCCGGCCTTGCCATCGTTGATGTTGCCGTGGTCGGGGTTCGACACGGCGCCGACCGTGGCCATGCAGGAGCCGTGAACGACACGCTGCTCGCCCGAGTTGAGGCGCAGGATCGCCATGCCCTGGTCGCGACCGACGAGCTGGGCGTAACCGCCAGCCGAACGGGCAACCTGGCCGCCCTTGCCCGGCTTCAGCTCGATGTTGTGGACGATCGTGCCGACCGGCATCGATGCCAGCGGCATCGCATTGCCCGGCTTCACGTCGACCGCTTCGCCAGCCACGATCTTGTCGCCGGCGGCAAGGCGCTGCGGGGCGATGATGTAGGACAGCTCGCCATCGTCGTACTTGATCAGCGCGATGAAAGCGGTGCGGTTCGGATCGTATTCAATGCGCTCGACCGTGCCGACGACGTCGAACTTGCGGCGCTTGAAGTCGATGATGCGGTACGAACGTTTGTGACCACCGCCGATGAAGCGGGCGGTGATGCGGCCGTAATTGTTGCGGCCGCCCGACTTGGTCAGGCCCTCGGTCAGACCCTTGACGGGCTTGCCCTTGTAGAGGCCCGAGCGGTCGACGATGACCAGCTGACGGGTGCTCGGCGTTACCGGGTTGAATTTTTTCAGTGCCATTGTTCTGTCCTCGCGGCCTTGCTCAGAGACCCGTCGCGACGTCGATCGACTGGCCGTCGGCCAGCGTCACGATCGCCTTCTTGACGTCGCTCTGGCGGCCGATCGTGCCGCGGAAGCGCTTGATCTTGCCCTTGCGGACAAGCGTGTTCACGGCCATCACCTTGACGCCGAACAGCGCTTCGACGGCGGCCTTGATTTCCGGCTTCGACGCCTTCTTGGCGACGTTGAAGACGACCTGGTTCTGCTCGGAAGCCATGGTCGACTTTTCGGTGATCGCCGGGCTGACGATCACGTCGTAGTGACGAAGGTCGGTCATTTAAAGCGCTCCTCGAGAGCCTCGACGGCGGCCTTGGAAAGGACCAGCGTGCCGCGGCGCAAAATGTCGTAGACGTTGATGCCCTGGATGGGCAGCACGTCGATGTTGGGGATGTTGGTCGCGGCCAGCTTGAAGTTCTTGTCAAGCTCGGCACCACCGATCACCAGGGCATTGCTCAGGCCCAGCGTCGCGAAATTCGCGATCAGCGCCTTGGTCTTGGCCTCGGTCAGCTTCAGCTCGTCGATGACGATGATCGACGCGCTCTTGGCCTTGGCCGAGAGAGCATGCTTCAAGCCCAGAGCACGCACCTTTTTCGGCAGGTCGTGCTCGTGGCTGCGAACGACCGGGCCGTGGGCCTTGCCGCCGCCGCGGAACTGCGGAGCGCGTGCCGAGTGGTGACGGGCGCGGCCCGTACCCTTCTGCTTGTACATCTTGGCGCCGGTGCGCGCGATTTCGGCGCGGCCCTTGGCCTTGTGCGTGCCCTGCTGCTTCTTGGCAAGCTGCCAGCGCACGACGCGCTGCAGGATGTCCTCGCGCGGGTCAAGGCCGAAAATCTCCTCGGAGAGTTTCACCTTGCCGGCGTCCTTGCCGCCAAGCGTTGTGATCTTGAGATCCATTATTCCGCTCCCTCTGTGGCCGGAGCCTCGTTCTTAGCAGCACTTCCTGCTGCAACTGGGCGGATCGCGGCGGGCTTCGGCGCATTGGCCGGCAGTGCCACCTTGGCCGCATCGCGGACCAGGATCCAGGCGCCCTTCGATCCGGGAACCGCTCCGCGGATCAGGATCAGGCCGCGGTCGGCATCGGTCGAGACGATCTCGACGTTCTGCGTGGTGACGCGGGTGTCGCCCATATGACCGGCCATCTTCTTGCCCTTGAACACCTTGCCGGGGTCCTGGCGCTGGCCGGTCGAACCGTGCGTACGGTGCGAGACCGAGTTACCGTGCGTCGCGCGGCCACCACCCATGTGGTGGCGCTTGATGACGCCCTGAAAACCCTTGCCGATCGTCGTGCCCGTCACATCGACCTTCTGGCCGGCGACGAAGTGCTCGACGGTGATCTCGGCGCCGACATCGATCATGTTGTCGGCGGAGACGCGGAACTCGGCGACCTTCGCCTTCGGCTCGACGGAAGCGGTCGCGAAATGGCCGCGCATCGCCTTCGACGTGTTCTTCACCTTGGCGAGGCCAACGCCGAGCTGAACGGCGGTGTAGCCATTCTTCTCCTGCGTGCGCTGCGCCACGACCTGGCAGTTCTCCATCTGGAGAACAGTGACGGGAACATGTTCCCCGGCATCGTTGTAGATGCGGGTCATTCCCACCTTCTTTGCAATCACACCTGAACGCATCGGTTCAATTCCTTTAGAGTTCCGGGCCAGGGGCACCGCCCCTTACCGCGCTCTCATTCCCTTAGAGCTTGATCTCGACGTCGACGCCGGCGGCCAGATCGAGCTTCATCAAAGCATCGACGGTCTGCGGGGTCGGATCGACGATGTCGAGCAGACGCTTGTGCGTGCGCATCTCGAACTGCTCGCGGCTCTTCTTGTCGACGTGAGGCGACCGGTTGACCGTGAACTTTTCGATCCGCGTCGGCAGCGGAATGGGGCCGCGGACGTTTGCGCCGGTGCGCTTGGCCGTCGACACGATTTCCTTCGTCGAGGCGTCGAGCACGCGGTGATCAAACGCCTTCAGGCGGATGCGGATATTCTGTCCGTTCATGCGTCACTTCCTTGTTCTGGCGCGGCGCGGGCAACTTCCGCGCCCGCGACAGATCGGTTTAAGTCCAAATTACTCTTTGATGGTGACGACGATGCCGGCACCGACGGTGCGGCCGCCTTCACGGATGGCGAAGCGCAGCTTCTCTTCCATGGCGATCGGCACGATCAGCTCGACATCGACCGTGATGTTGTCGCCAGGCATCACCATCTCGGTGCCAGCCGGCAGCGACACGATGCCGGTCACGTCGGTCGTGCGGAAGTAGAACTGCGGGCGGTAGTTGGTGAAGAACGGCGTGTGACGGCCACCTTCGTCCTTGGTCAGGATGTAGGCTTCGGCCACGAACTTCTTGTGCGGCTTCACCGTGCCCGGCTTGGCCAGAACCTGGCCGCGCTCGACACCTTCACGATCAACGCCGCGCAGCAGCGCGCCGATGTTGTCGCCAGCCTGGCCCTGATCGAGCAGCTTGCGGAACATCTCCACGCCCGTGCAGGTCGTCTTGGTCGTCGGACGGATGCCGATGATCTCGAGTTCCTCGCCGACCTTGACCACGCCGCGCTCGACGCGGCCGGTCACGACCGTGCCACGGCCCGAGATCGAGAACACGTCCTCGATCGGCATCAGGAACGGCTTGTCCAGCGGACGAACCGGGGTCGGGATGTAGGCGTCGACCTGAGCCATCAGCTCGCGGATCGCGTCCTCGCCGATCGTCTTGTTCGAATCCTCAAGAGCGGCCAGCGCCGAACCCTTGACGATCGGAATGTCGTCGCCGGGGAATTCGTTCTTCGACAGAAGCTCGCGAACCTCGAGCTCGACCAGTTCGAGCAGCTCGGCGTCGTCGACCTGGTCGACCTTGTTCAGGAACACCACGATCGAAGGCACGCCGACCTGACGGGCGAGCAGGATGTGCTCGCGGGTCTGCGGCATCGGGCCGTCGGCGGCCGAAACGACCAGGATCGCGCCGTCCATCTGCGCGGCACCGGTGATCATGTTCTTCACATAGTCGGCGTGGCCGGGGCAGTCGACATGGGCGTAGTGGCGGTTGGCCGTCTCGTATTCGACGTGGGCCGTCGAGATCGTGATGCCACGCGCCTTCTCTTCCGGCGCCGCATCGATCTGGTCGTAGCGCTTGTACTCGCCAAAATACTTCGTGATCGCCGCCGTCAGCGACGTCTTGCCATGATCAACGTGACCAATCGTGCCGATGTTCACATGAGGCTTAGTGCGCTCGAATTTACCTTTTGCCATGTGATGTCTCCATTTCCTGCTCGCCCATGCGGGCTTTGAATTGCGTTACCGCGGCAGCTCTTTCGAGTTACGCGTACTTTTTCTGGACTTCCTGGGCGACCGCGGTCGGAACCGGCTCGTAGTGATCGAACTGCATCGTGTAGGCCGCGCGGCCCTGGCTCATCGAGCGCAGGTTGTCGACGTACTTGAACATGTTGGCGAGTGGCACCATCGCGTTGATGACGACGGCCACGCCACGCGCTTCCTGGCCCTGGATCTGGCCACGACGGCCGTTCAGGTCGCCGATGACGCTGCCGACATAGTCTTCCGGTGTCACCACCTCGACCTTCATGATCGGCTCGAGCAGCTGCACGCCAAGCTTGGGTGCGGCTTCACGGAAGCAGGCGCGGGACGCGATTTCGAAGGCCAGGACCGAGGAGTCGACATCGTGGTAGGCGCCGTCGATCAGCGTCGCACGGACGCCGATCATCGGGAAGCCCGCGAACGGACCAGCGCCCATGACGCTCTGGATGCCCTTTTCGACACCCGGAATGTATTCCTTCGGCACGGCGCCGCCGACGATCTTGGACTCGAACACGAAGTCTTCGCCCTCGGCATTCGGCTCGAACACAACTTTCACGCGGGCGAACTGGCCGGTACCGCCGGTCTGCTTCTTGTGGGTGTAGTCCTGCTCGTGCTTGCGGGTAATCGTCTCGCGATAGGCCACCTGCGGAGCGCCGACATTGGCTTCGACCTTGAACTCGCGGCGCATGCGGTCGACGATGATGTCGAGGTGCAGTTCGCCCATGCCGGAGATGATGGTCTGGCCGCTTTCCTCATCGGTCTTGACGCGGAAGGACGGATCCTCGGCAGCCAGGCGGTGAAGGGCGAGGCCCATCTTTTCCTGGTCGTTCTTGGTCTTCGGCTCGATGGCGATCTGGATGACCGGATCGGGGAATTCCATGCGCTCGAGGATGACCGGGTGCAGCGGATCGCACAGCGTGTCGCCGGTGGTCGTGTCCTTGAGGCCCGCCAAGGCAACGATGTCGCCAGCGAAAGCTTCCTCGACGTCGGCGCGCGAATTCGCATGCATCTGCAGCATGCGGCCGATGCGCTCCTTCTTGCCCTTGACGGTGTTGTCGACCGAGATGCCCTTGGTGAGCTTGCCCGAATAGATGCGGGCAAAGGTCAGCGAACCGACGAACGGGTCGTTCATGATCTTGAAGGCGAGCATCGACAGCGGCTCGTCGTCAACCGCATGACGCTCGATCTCGGCGTCGGTCTTGGCATCGACACCCTTGATGGCGGGAACGTCGGCCGGCGACGGCAGGTATTCGACAACGGCGTCGAGCAGCGGCTGCACGCCCTTGTTCTTGAAGGCCGAGCCGCAGAACATCGGGAAGAACTTGACCGCGATCGTGCCCTTGCGGATCAGCGAGCGGATCTCGTCATTCGACGGCATCCTGCCTTCAAGGTAGTTCTCGAGGGCCGTCTCGTCCATTTCGACGGCGGCTTCGATCATCTTCTCGCGGTATTCCTCGGCACGGGCCTTGAGGTCGGCCGGGATCTCGACGATGTCCCAGGCAGCGCCCAGGGTCTCGTCGCGCCAGACAAGCGCGTTCATCTCCACGAGGTCGACGACACCCTTGAACTCGGTCTCGGCGCCGATCGGCAGCTGCATGACGACAGCCTGCGCACCGAGGCGCGAACCAATCATCTCGACCGAGCGGTAGAAGTCGGCGCCGATCTTGTCCATCTTGTTACAGAAGATCATGCGCGGCACGCGGTACTTGTCGGCCTGGCGCCAGACGGTTTCCGTCTGCGGTTCGACACCGGCATTGGCATCAAGCAGCGCGATGGCGCCGTCGAGCACGCGCAACGAACGCTCGACCTCGATGGTGAAGTCAACGTGTCCGGGGGTGTCGATGATATTGAAGCGACGCATCTTGCCGTCACGGCCCTTCCAGAAGGTCGTGGTGGCCGCGGACGTGATGGTGATGCCGCGTTCCTGCTCCTGCTCCATCCAGTCCATGGTGGCGGCGCCGTCGTGCACTTCGCCGATCTTGTGCGACTTGCCCGTGTAATAGAGGACGCGCTCGGTGGTCGTCGTCTTGCCGGCGTCAATATGCGCCATGATACCGAAATTGCGGTAGTCTTCGATTTTGTATTCGCGGGCCATCGTAGCTGCCTCTCAGTCCTGTTCGCGCTTTACCAGCGGTAGTGTGCGAAAGCGCGGTTGGCTTCAGCCATCTTGTGGGTGTCTTCACGCTTCTTGACGGCGGTGCCACGGTTGTTGGCCGCATCCATCAGCTCGCCCGAGAGGCGGTCGACCATGGTGGTCTCGTTGCGGTTGCGAGCAGCCGCGATCAGCCAACGGATGGCCAATGCCTGGCGGCGCTCAGGACGCACGTCGACCGGAACCTGGTAGGTAGCGCCGCCGACGCGGCGCGAACGCACTTCCACATGCGGCGCGACGTTGTCGAGCGCCTGATGGAAGACGGTGACCGGCTCCTGCTTGGTCTTCGACTGGACCTGGTCGAGCGCGCCGTAGACGATGGTCTCGGCGACCGACTTCTTGCCATCATACATGACGGCGTTCATGAACTTGGTAACGATCAGATCGCCGAACTTCGGATCCGGGTTGATCTCACGCTTTTCTGCACTGTGACGACGGGACATGGCTTTTGTCTCTCAATCTCTCATAGCCCGGCGCAGTCAAAAAAGCGCCGAAGCCGGAAAACCTTACTTCGGACGCTTCGCACCGTATTTCGAACGGCGCTGCTTGCGGTTCTTCACACCCTGCGTGTCGAGCACGCCACGGATGATGTGGTAGCGGACGCCCGGAAGATCCTTGACGCGGCCGCCGCGGATCATGACCACGGAGTGCTCCTGAAGGTTGTGACCTTCGCCGGGGATGTAACCGATCACCTCAAAACCATTGGTCAGGCGGATCTTGGCCACCTTGCGCAGCGCCGAGTTCGGCTTCTTCGGCGTCGTCGTGTAGACGCGCGTGCAGACGCCCCGCTTCTGCGGGTTCTGCTGCATGGCCGGGACCTTGTTGCGCTTCACCGGCGCAATGCGCGGCTTGCGGATCAGCTGGTTGACGGTAGGCATTAAACCCTCTTGTCTCTCAATTCCGTGTCTCGCCCGGTCAGGGCCGCTCAAAGCGTCATTTCCATACGCAAATTCGGGCCACAAACCGCGCTTCGCGGTCTTGCCCGAACAAATGGCAGAGGAAGCGGAAGCCGCTTCATGCACGCCGGAAATGTCTTTTCGCTCGTAAAACGAACCCTGTTTGAAGCAAACTCCAAAGCGTGTCGCTTCGGAAAGGAGAGCCTCACATCGGTTCTGACTGGGCGGCTTCTACTCGCAAGCCCGCGAAGCGTCAACCCCGCAACGGCAAATATTGCACTGAAGCCCTGGCTTGGCAGCCATGCGAAAACCGCATGTAATTTTCTTTCGCCAATTTGCAAGGTCGAGGAAGAAAGTGACCGGCTTTTGGCTTTTGCGCGACCTCGCTTCATGCGAAAAGCCGCCTGAGCAACTCAAAATCCCCTCGCCTGCCCCTTGCCAGGAGGAATCAGTCCGTGAACGACAATGAAGAACGCCCGGTCACCATCATTACCGGCCGGGTGTGGAAGCGCAAAGGCGGCAAAGTGGAAGGCGTGCATGTCATGCTGGTCGCTCCCGATGACGATTCGGCGGTGCGCCGCGCTCTCGAATCGCTTGCCGCGGAAGGTTACGCGGAGGCTGAGCTCGACCAGATCGGCGACATGGAAGGCGTGCCCGATGACGAGCCGCATCTGTCCGCCTACCAGGGCGCCCTCGAAGGTGAAGTGTCGATCGTCACCTTCGAAGAACCGATCTGAGAACCAGGTCCGGACGCGGCTGACGTCGGCCGGACCGACGCTCCATCCACTGCAACTTGCCCGGCTGCCGTCTCACGCCTGGAAAAATCTGCCCTTCCCATTCTGGAGCCCCCATGTCCTCGAACAGCAATCCCATCAAGATAGGCATCGTCGGCGTCGGCAAGATCGTGCGCGACCAGCACCTGCCGACCCTGGCCAAGGACCAGAACTATCGCCTCGCCGCCGCGGCAAGCCGGCACGGCAAGGTCGACGGCATCCCGAATTTTCCCACCATCGAGGCGATGCTAGACGCGGTGCCGGAGCTTGAGGCCGTCTCGCTCTGCATGCCACCGCAGTTCCGTTACGATGCCGCGCGCACCGCGCTCGAGGCGAAGAAACATGTCTTCCTTGAAAAGCCGCCTGGCGCCACGGTCAGCGAGGTCGAGGACCTGAAGGTGCTGGCCGCGAAAAACGGCGTCTCCCTGTTCGCCAGCTGGCATTCCCGCTATGCGCCGGCGGTGGAGGCCGCACGCAGCTTTCTCGCATCGACCCGGATCCGCTCGGCAGCGATCGTCTGGAAGGAAGACGTACGCCGCTGGCATCCGAACCAGGAGTGGATCTGGGCGCCGGGCGGCTTCGGGGTCTTCGATCCCGGCATCAACGCGCTGTCGATCGTGACCCACATCCTGCCGGCGATGTTCATCACCTCGGCCGTGCTCGACTTTCCCGAAAACCGCGCTGCCCCGGTCGCGGCGCAAGTCAACTTCCGCACCTCGAACGGATTGCCGGTGACGATGGACCTCGACTGGCTGCAGACCGGCCCGCAAAGCTGGGACATCCTGGCCGACACGGATGCAGGCAAGATGGTGCTTTCCGGTGGTGGCTCGAAGCTCGCCATTGACGGCCGTGTCGTCCATGACGAGCCGGAGGCGGAATACCCGATGCTCTACAAGCGTTTCGCGGAGATCGTCCGCGCCGGCGCCTCGGACGTCGATCTCGCGCCACTACAGCATGTCGCCGACGCCTTCATGCTCGGCAAGCGCAACGTGGTCGAGGCGTTTTTTGACTGAATTGAACGGGAAAAGGTCTGCATTGCTATCATGAACCTTGGCCGGGATATGTTCCTGGCTTAGGCCCGGAGACGATCGGTGCGGTGCGACGTCCGAATTCCAATTGACCCAGCCAAGCTGGGCAATCTCGCCATACCGAACGAAATTTGAACGGTCGAAACCGTGTTCGGCGTCGTTGTATGAGATCACGGTTCGGCCGATCAGCGCTACAACCAGATGCGACGATCATCGCCAGCCGAGGTCCGGTGAATCCACTGTTCCGAATCGATGCTGATCGTGTCCCAGAGCCTTCGCTGCGCAAAGCTCATGCGCTCTCGACCCTTGTCGATCCGGCTCCAAAGAGCTGCCTCGCTCATCTGAATAACATCCCTCAAGATCAGGCTTGCGGTTTCATTCGACAATCGCAATCGCAAAGCCATCATAACCCTTGGCGCCGACTGTCTGGATGGCGGTACCATCGAGGCGCTTGTCGCCGCCGATGAATGAGAACGCCGCCCGCGCGCCCACGACATTGGCGTCACGGCCACCCTTTTCGATCACCGCGCCATCGCGGATGACATTGTCGCAGATAAGCACCGTCCCCGGCCGCGAAAGCCGCACGGCCCAGGACAGGTAGTTCGGGTTGTTCGGCTTGTCGGCATCGATGAAGATGAGATCGAACGGCCCGGCATTCTCGGCGCTTAGCGCCGCAAGCGACTGAAGGGCCGGCCCGACCCGCACTTCCACGCGTTCCGACACGCCCGCACGGACAAAATTCGCCCCCGCGACCCTGGCGTGGTGCGGATCGAGTTCAAGCGTCATGACCTTGCCATCCGTGGGCAAGGCACGCGCCATCCAGATCGTGGAGTAACCGCCCAGCGTGCCGATTTCGAGGATCTTCTTTGCTCCATGAATTCGTGCAAGAAGCGAAAGCAGCTTGCCTTGCGCCGGCGAGACGTCGATCGGCGGCAAACCTTGGTCACGATTGGTCGCCAGAACAGCGTCGAGGGCGGAATCCGCCTCGAACAGGGCATCGACGATGTAGTCGTCGACAGCAGCCCAGGTTTTCCTGCTCATCGTTTTCTTCTCCGATCGAAAGCGAACGCGGAAGGGTCGGAACGCGTGGACCTCTCTTGCCGCCATGGATATCAACTTCGCCACGCCCCGGAAAACAAAAAGGCCGCCGGATTGCCCCGACGGCCCTGTTGCCTGAGATTTCTTACTTTTTCTGGCGCAATTCCGGACGGAAAACCGTTTTACACTTTTCCTGGAATTGCTCCCGCCGCGCTTACTGCGCGGCGGTTGTCATATCGGCCAGCATCGGCTCGGCGACTTCCACACCGGAGGCCTTGCGGCGCTCGTCGATGATCAGTTCGTCGCGCGAGGTGGCGATGCGCCGGATCTGGCTCATCGTGCCGCCGGTACCGGCCGGGATCAGCCGGCCGACGATGACGTTTTCCTTCAAGCCCTGCAGCATGTCGGTCTTGCCGGCAACCGCGGCTTCCGTCAGCACCCTGGTCGTCTCCTGGAAGGAGGCGGCCGAGATGAAGGACGGCGTCTGCAGCGAGGCCTTGGTGATGCCGAGCAGCACCGGCTGGCCTTCGGCCGGCTTCTTGCCGTCCTCGATCAGACGCTCGTTGACCTCTTCCAGCTCGATCACGTCGACGTGGTCGCCCGGAATGTAGGTCGAGTCGCCCTGCGTGGTGATCTCGACCTTCTGCAGCATCTGGCGAACGATCACCTCGATGTGCTTGTCGTTGATCGAAACGCCCTGCAGGCGGTAGACTTCCTGGATCTCATTGACGAGGTAGGACGCAAGTGCCTCCACGCCCTTGATCGCCAGGATGTCGTGCGGCGCCGGATTGCCGTCGAGGATGTAGTCGCCCTTCTCGATGACGTCACCGTCCTGGAGATGGAACGGCTTGCCCTTCGGGATCAGGTATTCGACCGGCTCGAGCGTCGAGTCATGCGGCTCGATAATGATGCGGCGCTTGTTCTTGTAGTCGCGGCCGAAGCGGATCGTGCCATCGATCTCGGCGATGATGGCGTGATCCTTCGGACGACGTGCCTCGAACAGTTCGGCAACACGCGGCAGACCGCCGGTGATGTCCTTGGTCTTGGCGCTTTCCATCGGGATACGCGCCAGCACGTCGCCGGGACGAACCTGCGCACCCGGCTCGACCGAGAGAATGGCCTCGACCGAGAGCAGGAAGCGGGCATCGCCACCCTTCGACAGCTTGCCGACCTTGCCCTTGGCGTCCTGAACGACGATCGCCGGCTTCAGATCGTTGCCGCGCGGCGTCGAACGCCAGTCGATGACCTCACGCTTGGTGATGCCGGTCGACTCGTCGGCCGTTTCCTGGACGGAAATACCGTCGACCAGATCCTCGAACGCCACCTTGCCCTCGATTTCGGTGAGGATCGGGCGGGTGTAGGGATCCCACTCGGCGATACGCTGTCCACGCTTCACCTTGTCGCCATCGTCCACGAAGATACGCGAACCATAGGTGACACGGTGCGTGGCGCGCTCCTTGCCGGCTTCGTCGAGGATCAGAACCGCCATGTTGCGGCCCATGACCATCTGCTGGCCGTCGGAGTTGCGCACCACGTTGCGGTTGCGGATCTCGACCTTGCCCTCATAGGAGGCTTCAAGGAACGAGCTGTCCACCACCTGCGCGGTACCGCCCATGTGGAAGGTACGCATGGTGAGCTGGGTGCCCGGCTCGCCGATCGACTGCGCCGCGATGACGCCGACGGCTTCACCCTGGTTGACCGGGGTGCCGCGCGCCAGATCGCGTCCGTAGCAGACCGCGCACACGCCAACCCTGACCTCGCAGGTCAGTGCCGAGCGGATGCGGACGGACTGGACGCCGGCCTTTTCGATCTGTTCCACGTCGCGCTCGTCCATCAGCGTTCCGGCCTTGACCAGCAGGTCGCCGGTCACCGGATGGTTGATGTCGTCGAGCGCGGTGCGGCCCAGCACGCGCTGGCCGACCGAAGCAACGACCTGACCGGCATCGACGATCGGCTGCATGGTGAGGCCCTTGTCGGTGCCGCAATCCACGGAGTTGACGATGCAGTCCTGCGCCACGTCGACCAGACGGCGGGTGAGGTAACCCGAGTTCGCCGTCTTCAAGGCGGTGTCGGCCAGACCCTTGCGGGCGCCGTGGGTCGAGTTGAAGTACTCGAGCACGGTCAGGCCTTCCTTGAAGTTCGAGATGATCGGCGTCTCGATGATTTCACCCGACGGCTTGGCCATCAGGCCGCGCATGCCGGCGAGCTGACGCATCTGGGTGGGCGAGCCACGCGCACCGGAGTGCGACATCATGTAGATCGAGTTCATCGGCTTCTGACGGCCATTGTCCTCGAACTCGACCGCCTTGATGCGGGCCATCATCTCGTCGGCGACCTTTTCCGAGCACTTGGCCCAGGCGTCGACGACCTTGTTGTATTTCTCGCCCTGCGTGATCAGACCGTCATTGTACTGCTGCTCGTATTCCTTGGCCAAAGCCTCGGTGTCGGAGACCAACTTGATCTTGCTATCCGGGATCAGCATGTCGTCCTTGCCGAACGAAATGCCGGCACGGCAGGCATGAGCGAAACCGAGCGCCATGATGCGGTCGCAGAAAATGACCGTCTCCTTCTGACCGCAATGGCGGTAGACGGTGTCGATCATCTTGGAGATGTTCTTCTTGGTCATCTCCTGGTTGGCGGTCTCGTAAGGCACATTGACGTTCTTCGGCAGAAGCTCGCCGATGATCATGCGGCCAGGCGTGGTGTCATGGATCTTCGACACGACCTTGCCTTCGGCGTCGACCGTGCGGAAGCGGCCCTTGATCTTGGCGTGCAGGGTCACCGCCTTGGTCTCGAGCGCGTGCTGGAGTTCGCCCATGTCGGCAAACACCATGCCCTCGCCCGGCTCGTTCTGGTTGACGATCGAGAGATAGTAGAGACCCAGAACCATGTCCTGCGACGGCACGATGATCGGCGCGCCGGAAGCCGGGTGCAGGATGTTGTTGGTCGACATCATCAGCACGCGGGCTTCAAGCTGCGCTTCCAGGGACAGCGGCACGTGAACAGCCATCTGGTCACCGTCGAAGTCGGCGTTGAAGGCCGTGCAGACCAGCGGGTGCAGCTGGATCGCCTTGCCTTCGATCAGGATCGGCTCGAACGCCTGGATGCCGAGGCGGTGCAGCGTCGGCGCGCGGTTCAGGAGAACCGGGTGCTCGCGGATGACCTCGTCGAGAATATCCCAGACCTCCGGACGCTCCTTCTCGACCAGCTTCTTCGCCTGCTTGACGGTCGAGGAATAACCCTTGGCGTCAAGACGGGCGTAGATGAAGGGCTTGAACAGTTCGAGCGCCATCTTCTTCGGCAGGCCGCACTGGTGCAGCTTGAGCTCGGGACCGGTGACGATGACCGAGCGGCCGGAATAGTCGACGCGCTTGCCGAGCAGGTTCTGGCGGAACCGGCCCTGCTTGCCCTTGAGCATGTCGGACAGCGACTTCAGCGGACGCTTGTTCGCGCCAGTGATGACGCGGCCGCGACGGCCGTTGTCGAACAGCGCGTCGACGGCTTCCTGCAGCATGCGCTTTTCATTGCGCACGATGATGCCGGGCGCGCGCAGTTCGATCAGCCGCTTCAGACGGTTGTTGCGGTTGATGACGCGGCGGTAGAGATCGTTCAGGTCGGACGTGGCGAAACGACCGCCGTCCAGGGGGACAAGCGGGCGCAGGTCCGGCGGGATCACCGGGACCACCTTCATGATCATCCATTCCGGACGGTTGCCGGATTCCATGAAGTTCTCGACGACCTTGAGCCGCTTCAGATACTTCTTCTGCTTCAGCTCGGACGTGGTCGAAGCCAGTTCCGAACGCAGGTCGCCGGCGATCTTCTCCAGGTCCATGCCGGCCAGGAGGTCATGAATGGCCTCGGCGCCGATCATGGCGGTGAAGGAATCCTCGCCATACTCGTCGACGGCGATCATGTACTCTTCCTCGCTGAGCAGCTGGTGCTCCTTCAGCGCGGTGAGGCCAGGCTCGGTGACAATGTAGTTCTCGAAATAGAGGACACGCTCGATATCCTTCAGCGTCATGTCGAGCAGAGTGCCGATGCGCGAGGGCAGCGACTTCAGGAACCAGATATGAGCGACGGGAGCGGCGAGCTCGATATGGCCCATGCGCTCGCGACGGACGCGCGACAGCGTGACTTCGACGCCGCACTTCTCGCAGATGACGCCCTTGTACTTCATGCGCTTGTACTTGCCGCACAGGCACTCATAGTCCTTGATCGGGCCAAAAATGCGCGCGCAGAACAGACCGTCACGCTCCGGCTTGAAGGTGCGGTAGTTGATGGTCTCCGGCTTCTTGATCTCGCCGAACGACCAGGACAGAATCTTCTCAGGGCTGGCCAGTGAGATCCGGATGGAATCGAACACCTGCGCAGGCGCCTGCGGATTGAAGAGATTCATGACCTCTTGGTTCATGCCGTTCTCCTTTTCGGGGTCCTCGAAAACCCCTTGCATCTAACGCGGGCCAAACGCCCGCCGTCTTTGTCGGCCACTGGCCGTCGAATTCGTTTGGCGCGCCGCAACTTCGTGCGGCGCGCCGTAGCCTTACTCAGCCGCGTCGGGCAGCCGGACAGGGTTGTCGTCGAGCTTGGTGTTCTCCAGCTCGACATTGAGGCCGAGAGACCGCATTTCCTTGACGAGCACGTTGAAGCTCTCCGGGATGCCGGCCTCGAAGGTGTCGTCGCCGCGGACGATCGCCTCGTAGACCTTGGTGCGGCCGGCGACGTCGTCCGACTTCACCGTCAGCATTTCCTGCAGCGTGTAGGCGGCGCCATAGGCTTCCAGCGCCCAGACCTCCATTTCGCCGAAGCGCTGGCCACCGAACTGCGCCTTGCCGCCCAGCGGCTGCTGGGTGACGAGCGAGTACGGACCGATCGAACGCGCATGGATCTTGTCGTCCACCAGGTGGTGAAGCTTGAGCATGTAGATATAGCCCATCGTCACCTTGCGATCGAACGGCTCGCCCGTGCGTCCGTCATAGAGCTGCGACTGACCGCTGGTGTGCAGGCCCGCCTGCTCCAGCATGATGTTGATGTCAGCCTCGTGCGCGCCGTCGAACACCGGGGTCGCGATCGAGACGCCGCGGCGCATCTGCTCGCTGAGGCGAACAATGCTCTCGTCGTCATACTCACGGATCGGCTCGTTGCGGTCATTGGCCGGCATGAAGCTTTCCAGCGTCTTGCGCAGCGGCTTGATGTCGCCGGCCGCCTTGTACGTGTCGATCAGCTCGCCGATCTTCTTGCCCATGCCTGCGCAAGCCCAGCCCAGATGCGTTTCCAGGATCTGGCCGACATTCATGCGGCTCGGCACACCCAGCGGGTTGAGCACGATATCGGCATGCGTGCCGTCCTCGAGGAAAGGCATGTCCTCGACCGGAACGATGCGCGACACGACACCCTTGTTGCCGTGACGGCCGGCCATCTTGTCGCCCGGCTGCATCTTGCGCTTCACCGCCACGAAGACCTTGACCATCTTCATGACGCCCGGAGGCATTTCGTCGCCGCGCTGCACCTTCTCGACCTTGTCCATGAAGCGCTGTTCGAGCGCCTTCTTGGAGTCGTCGTACTGGCCACGCAGGGCTTCCAGTTCGCTCTGGAGCTTTTCGTTCTCCACGGCAAACTGCCACCATTGCGAACGCGGATACTCGTCGAGCGTATCCTTCGACAGCGTCGAGCCCTTCTTGAAGCCCTTCGGTCCAGCGATCGCTTCCTTGCCGACGAGCACGTCGGAAAGACGCGCGTAGACGTTGCGGTCCAGGATGGCCTGCTCGTCGTCACGGTCCTTGGCGAGGCGTTCGATCTCCTCGCGCTCGATCGCCATGGCGCGCTCGTCCTTCTCCACACCGTGGCGATTGAACACGCGCACCTCGACGACGGTGCCGAAAGTGCCCGGAGGCATGCGCATCGAGGTGTCGCGCACGTCGGAAGCCTTTTCGCCGAAGATGGCGCGCAGAAGCTTCTCTTCCGGTGTCATCGGGCTTTCGCCCTTCGGCGTGATCTTGCCGACCAGGATGTCGCCCGGCTGCACTTCCGCGCCGATATAGACGATGCCGGCTTCATCGAGGTTCTTCAGCGCTTCTTCCGAAACGTTCGGAATGTCGCGCGTGATTTCCTCCGGACCGAGCTTGGTATCGCGCGCCATGACCTCGAACTCCTCGATGTGGATCGAGGTGAAGACGTCGTCGGCGACGATACGCTCGGAGAGCAGGATCGAGTCCTCGTAGTTGTAGCCGTTCCACGGCATGAACGCGACCAGCACGTTGCGGCCGAGTGCCAGATCACCGAGCTCCGTCGACGGACCGTCGGCGATGATGTCACCCTTGTTGACCCGGTCACCCATACGCACCAGCGGACGCTGGTTGATGCAGGTATTCTGGTTCGAACGCTGGAACTTCATCAGCCGGTAGATATCGACGCCGGACTTGCCCGGATCGAGATCCTCGGTGGCGCGGATAACGATACGCGTCGCGTCCACCTGGTCGACGATGCCACCACGGCGAGCGCCGATGGCGGCGCCCGAGTCACGGGCGACGATCGGCTCCATGCCGGTGCCGACGAACGGCGCCTCGGCGCGCACCAGCGGCACGGCCTGACGCTGCATGTTCGAGCCCATCAGCGCGCGGTTGGCGTCGTCGTTCTCGAGGAACGGGATCAGGGCCGCGGCCACCGACACCATCTGCTTGGGCGAAACGTCCATCAGATCGACGTTTTCGCGCGGCGCCATCATCACTTCGCCGGCACTGCGGCAAATGACGAACTCGTCCACGAAGCCACCATTCTTGTCGAGCTCGGCATTGGCCTGCGCGACATGGTGCTTGGCTTCTTCCATCGCCGAGAGATAGACGACGTCATTGGTCAGCTTGCCGTCGACGATCTTGCGGTACGGGCTCTCGATGAAACCGTACTTGTTGACGCGCGCGAAGGTGGCCAGCGAGTTGATCAGACCGATATTCGGACCTTCCGGCGTCTCGATCGGGCAGATACGGCCGTAATGCGTCGGGTGCACGTCGCGCACCTCGAAGCCGGCACGCTCGCGGGTCAGACCGCCCGGTCCAAGCGCCGACAGGCGGCGCTTGTGGGTGATCTCCGACAGCGGGTTGGTCTGGTCCATGAACTGCGACAGCTGCGAGGAACCGAAGAACTCGCGCACGGCGGCGGCCGCCGGCTTGGCGTTGATCAGATCCTGCGGCATGACCGTGTCGATCTCGATCGAGGACATACGCTCCTTGATCGCGCGCTCCATGCGCAGCAGGCCGACGCGGTACTGGTTCTCCATCAGCTCGCCGACGGAACGCACGCGGCGGTTGCCGAGATTGTCGATGTCGTCGATCTCGCCCTTGCCGTCGCGCAGTTCGACCAGCGTCTTGACCACGGCCAGGATGTCTTCCTTGCGCAGAACGCGCACGGTGTCCTCGGCCTTGAGCTCGAGGCGCATGTTCATCTTGACACGGCCGACAGCCGACAGGTCATAGCGCTCGCTGTCGAAGAACAGCGAGTTGAACATGGCTTCGGCGGTCTCGAGCGTCGGCGGCTCGCCGGGGCGCATGACACGATAGATGTCGAACAGTGCGTCCTGGCGGCTCTCGTTCTTGTCGACGGCGAGCGTGTTTCTGATATAGGCGCCGACATTGACGTGGTCGATGTCGAGGATCTTGATCTCCTGCTCGCCGGTGCCGAGCAGCACCTTGAGCGTCTTTTCGTCGATCTCGTCACCGGCCTCGAGGAAGATCTCGCCGGTTGCGTAGTTGACGATGTCCTCGGCCAGATAGTTGCCGAGCAGATCCTCGTCGGTCGCCTTGATCGCCTTCAGACCCTTCTCGCCAAGCTGGCGCGCCTGACGGGCGGTGATCTTCTTGCCGGCTTCGACAACGACCTCGCCCGTATCGGCGTCGACCAGGTCGCCGACGGCCTTGAGGCCGCGGAAGCGCTCGACGTTGAACGGAATGCGCCAGTGGTCGCCGGCGCGCACATAGCTGATCTTGTTGTAGAAGGTCGACAGAATCTCTTCGCCATCCATGCCGAGCGCCATCAGCAGCGACGTCACCGGAATCTTGCGGCGGCGGTCGATGCGGGCGTGCACGACGTCCTTGGAATCGAACTCGATGTCGAGCCAGGAGCCGCGATAAGGAATGACGCGCGCGGCGAACAGAAGCTTGCCCGACGAGTGCGACTTGCCCTTGTCGTGGTCGAAGAAGACGCCCGGCGAACGGTGCATCTGCGAGACGATGACGCGCTCGGTGCCGTTGACGATGAAGGTGCCGTTCAAGGTCATGAGCGGCATGTCGCCCATGTAGACGTCCTGCTCCTTGATGTCCTTGATCGACTTGGCGCCGGTATCCTCGTCAATATCGAACACGATGAGGCGCAGCGTCACCTTCAGTGGCGCGGCATAGGTCAGGTCACGCTGACGGCATTCGTCAACGTCGAATTTCGGTCCTTCGAACTCGTACTTCACGAACTCCAGCATCGAGGAGCCGGAAAAATCGGAGATCGGGAAGACCGACTTGAAAACAGCCTGCAGTCCCTCGTCCGGACGCCCGCCCTTGGGCTCGTCCACCATCAGGAATTGGTCATAGGACGCCTTCTGAACCTCGATCAGGTTCGGCATCTCCGCAACTTCCGGAATCTTTCCGAAGAACTTGCGTACGCGTCTGCGGCCATTGAAAGTCTGGGTCTGGGCCATCGTCGCTCCTTAGCTCAAAACTCGGGACGGACCTCGCCGCGGTCCGCCTTGCATACCGAGCCGCCTGGGCGGCGGCTCTCTGTCTGTTCTCCGTCCGCCCAACGAACTGCTTGTCGGCGGCCGGCTAAAACGGGAGAAAACCCGTTTCCTGAAGGCCGGTTGCGGCCCTCAGGAAAGAGGTTCTCGTACATCTCGCGCTACGCGTCCTCCCTCCAGGCGAAGGGAGTGGCGGACGGCGCGAGGCCGCCCGCCGCTTATACGCTTACTTCAGGTCGACCTTGGCGCCGGCTGCTTCCAGCTGGGCCTTGAACTTGTCGGCGTCGGCCTTGGAAACGCCTTCCTTGACCGGCTTCGGAGCCGCTTCGACCAGGTCCTTGGCTTCCTTGAGACCAAGACCGGTGATGGCGCGGACTTCCTTGATGACGTTGATCTTCTGAGCGCCGGCGTCGGTGAGGACGACGTCGAATTCCGTCTTTTCCTCGGCCGGAGCAGCAGCAGCGGCAGCGCCGCCAGCAGCGGCAACCGCCACCGGAGCAGCAGCCGAAACGCCCCACTTTTCTTCCAGAAGCTTCGACAGCTCGGCCGCCTCGAGGACGGTCAGCTTCGAAAGGTCGTCTACGATCTTTGCGAGATCAGCCATTGTTGTATTCCTTCGTTAGGTTCGAACGTGTGTTTTTGATAGCGAGGAACGGCCTCATGCCGCCTCGTCCTTCCGGGCGTAAGCGCCGATGACGCGCGCGACCGAGGCCGCTGGCGCATTGACGATCTGGGCGATCCGGGTGGCCGGCGTGGCGATCATGCCAACCAACCTGGCGCGCAGCTCATCGAGCGACGGAAGTGTGGCGAGTGCCTTCACACCGTCGGCGTTGAGCGAGGTGGTGCCCATAGCGCCGCCGAGAATGACAAGCTTGTCATTTCCCTTGGCGAAATCGGACGCGACCTTCGGCGCCGCAATCGGATCCTCCGAATAAGCAATCAGCGTCTGTCCCTTGAACAGATCAATGATCGATGCGGAGTCCGTGCCCTGAAGAGCGATTTTGGCGAGACGGTTCTTCGCGACTTTAACGGTGCCACCGGCAGCGCGCATTTTCGACCGAAGGTCGTTCATTTGCGCGACGGTGATACCGGCATAGTGGGCCACGACGACTGAACCTGCGTTTCCGAACGCTTCGTTCAGGCCCGTGACGAGTTCGCGTTTTTCCGCTCTGTCCACTGCCTATCTCCAGTTGACCCCTGCCCTATTTCGAGGACAGGCGTCGGGTTGCCTTTTGCCGGCCGGGCCATCCAGTAACGGATCTCCCGAACGACGCTCGAGGATCCTGCCCCCTTTCGCCACACCGCCGGCAAGCCGACGATGCGCAGACAAAAGGCAAACACGGTTCGAACCTTTCATTGGAGCACTTGCTCCGTTGTCGGGTCTTCACCCGTCTCATGCAGGCCCACATGAATTAAGGCTTTTGGGCCGCCTGCAATCTCGGACAGGATGTCCGGAAGCCTTTCGACTTCCGGCACCGGGCCCAGGATAAATCCGGGGCCCGGAATTCAATCACGGATCGGCCTTCCAGCGGCCGATCCAAATGGTCTTAATCAGGACGCAGCGAGCGTCGCGACATCGAGCTTGAGGCCCGGGCCCATCGTCGAGGTGACCGACACCTTCTTGACGTAGTTGCCCTTGGCGCCAGCCGGCTTTGCCTTGGTCACCGCATCGGCGAAGGCACGGATGTTCTCTTCGAGCGCCTTGACGTCGAACGAGACCTTGCCGACGCCGGCATGAACGATGCCGGCCTTCTCGACACGGAACTCGACCGCGCCGCCCTTCGATGCCTTGACGGCGGCGGCGACGTCGGTGGTGACGGTGCCGACCTTCGGGTTCGGCATCATGCCGCGCGGGCCGAGCACCTTGCCGAGACGGCCGACCAGCGGCATCATGTCCGGAGTGGCGATGCAGCGATCGAAATCGATCGTGCCCTTCTGGACGATCTCGACCAGATCCTCCGCGCCGACGATGTCGGCGCCGGCGGCCTTGGCCTCCTCGGCCTTGTCGCCACGGGCGAACACGGCGACACGAACCGAGCGGCCGGTGCCGTTCGGCAGATTGACCACGCCGCGGACCATCTGGTCGGCATGGCGCGGGTCGACGCCGAGGTTCATGGCAACTTCGACTGTCTCGTCGAACTTGACCGAGGAACGGTCCTTGAGCAGCTTCAGCGCCTCACCCAGGGCATAAGCCTTGTTGGGATCGATGCCTTCGCGGGTCTTCGATACACGCTTTGCAATCTTTGCCATGATCTCAGCCCACCACTTCCAGACCCATCGAGCGGGCGGAGCCCTCGACCATGCGCATGGCCGCCTCGACGTCGTTTGCGTTCAGATCCTTCATCTTGGCGGTCGCGATTTCGCGCACCTTGTCGCGCGAAACGGTGCCAGCCTTGACCTTGCCCGGCTCCTTCGAGCCCGACTTCAGGTTCGCGGCCTTCTTCAGGAAGTAGCTCACCGGCGGCGTCTTCATGACGAAGGTGAACGACTTGTCCTGATAGTAGGTGATGACGACCGGAACCGGCGATCCCTTTTCCATTTCCTGGGTCTGCGCGTTGAACGCCTTGCAGAACTCCATGATGTTGATGCCACGCTGACCAAGCGCCGGGCCGATCGGGGGCGACGGCGTAGCCGAACCCGCGGAAACCTGGAGCTTGAGCTGGCCTGCAATTTTCTTAGCCATCTCTTTTCCTGCCTTTGTCTATGCCGGTCCCAACATCAGGGAAAACACCGGCGGTTGCAGTCTGGTGGTGCGGTTCGCGTGGCCGGCTAAAGCCACATTCGCCTCCCACCGTTCTCAGGCCGTGCGTTTCCGCACCGCCCCCCCCCCCGATCGCCGAACCGGCGCCGCCGGCCGAACATCGGGGGATTTCGGATCAGCCCTTTTCGACCTGTCCGAATTCCAGATCGACGGGCACGGCGCGCCCGAAGATCGAAACTTCCACCTTGAGCCGCGCCCGCTCCTCGTCCACTTCCTGGACGAAACCGTTGAACGACGCGAAAGGACCATCCGAAACACGGATCGCCTCGCCGATCTCGAACGTGACCGAGGGCTTCGGCCGCTCGACGCCTTCCTGCACCTGGTTCAGGATGCGCTGCGCCTCCGCCTCGGTGATCGGCACCGGCTTGGAGTCGCCGAGAAAGCCGGTGACCTTCGGCGTGTTCTTCACCAAGGAGAACACGGCATCGGTCAGGTTGGCCTTCAGGAGCACGTACCCCGGGAAGAACTTGCGCTCGGCATCGACCTTGCGGCCACGACGAACCTCGACGACCTTCTCGGTCGGCACCACGATCTGCTCGATATCGGCGGACAGGCCCTTCTGCTTGGCCTTGTTCTCGATGTCCTCGGCGACCTTCTTTTCAAAGTTCGAATAAGCGTGAACGATGTACCAGCGCGCAGCCATTTTTTTAGACTTCTCCGTAATCGCCGGACTTAGCGTCCAATGCCCAGAATCTGTTCGATCGCGAGGCCCATCAACTGATCGGCGCTAAAGAAAAAGATCATCGCAATCACAGCGAAGGCCAGAACCATCACCGTCGAGATCATCGTTTCGCGCCGCGACGGCCAAGTCACCTTGGCGGTCTCCGAGCGAACCTGCTGGAGAAAGACGAAAGGATTTGTGGTTTTCGAAGCCATATGCCGCCTGTCTTCAAGACCCGTTGGCCGGGTCTCCTGGATGATCCCGCTGGCCGGGACGTGCCGCCTGAGCCCAGTCTCGCGCCGAATCAGCGCAATCATTTCGCCCATGCAAATCAGACGCGTAAAGCCGGCTTCCCAGCTCCACGCGTCGCGTGCCTGTTCCGTCTACATAAAACCGATTCTTGATCCACGCAAGTGGCAAGTGTCCGCTTTATGACCAAACGCCGCCTCGGAACCATCCAGTCGTTCCGTCCCGGCTATGGCGCCCTTATGCCCCAATCGGGCTAATATGGCAAGCGTGTCGCCGATTTTCAAAGGGCGGCCTGCAAAATATCGCTTCTGATGGCCATTTCGGAAATGGCACGGGCAGCAGGGCTCGAACCTACGACCTGCGGTTTTGGAGACCGCCGCTCTACCAACTGAGCTATGCCCGTATCGTGCGCGCCTCGGCGCAGCAGGGGCTTCCTAAAAGCTTCCGGGCTCTGTGTAAAGAGTGGTTTGCACGCAAACGCGCCTTCATCCCCCATGCCAAATCCGGACCACTGATGACTGGCCGCCGCTTCGGCCTGTTCGGAACTGCTGTGATTACGATTTCCCGGCCGGTGGCGTGTACGGGCCGCCAGGCACGCCCCAGCCCCAGGCCGGCATCGGCTCGGTCCCGGGATCGCAGGTCTCGTCCAGATTGGAATTCATCTTGGCCAGCCGCGATCCCCATTCGACATAGCCCATGAAGGCCGAACGGAATTCGGGATCGTCGGGCAAGCCGACCTCGTCTGCGGCGTCGGCGAGCAGGTTGATCCAGCGGCGGCGCTGTTCCTCGGTCAAATGCTTGCCTAGATGATGCATGACCATCTCGCGGTGGCCGCCGAACTTTTCGCTGTAGGTCTTCGGTCCACCAAAGACCTCGCCGATGAAGGCCGCGACATGGGCGGGATGATCCGGCGACATCGCCTTGAACACCGGCCCGACGACCGGATCCTTTGCCACCTTGTCATAAAAGGTCCGCGTCAGCCGGTTCAGCGCGTCGCTGCCGCCGGCCCATTCGTAAAGTGTCGGAACATCCTTGCGCATGGCGGTCATCTTGTCCTCGATCACCAGACGGTAGCGGAAAGACCCGACCTGCCTCAACCTGCCTCGATAGCCAGTTCAACACACGCGGCGTCACAATCTGGCCGGCATGTCGGCTTCGGCGTTGGCTGACGGCACGAGCCGGCAATTGTCCGGCCTCGGAACCGATCTGCATATGGTGGCGCCCGTCAGTTCGTCGGCGGACTGAGGCCCGGTCGCCAGCCCGAATTTCAGTATCGCCTGCTGATAGAGCCGCCGTTTGGATGACGAGAGCTGCATGGCGTCGAACAGGCCGGGTCCGATCGCCATCTGCTCGAGATACGCCTTGACCTTGTCCCCGAGCCCAACGGAACTCACGCTGAGGCGCACGGCAGGCCCGATGAAACGCCTGACACCACCGGCAACCATGATCGGACAGGCCGAAGCACATTCGCCTTCGGATTCGATTGTGAGCCCGGTGTGGACGCCATCCTTGGCCAGGCACTCCGCCGAGGGATCGCAATCCAAGAAATCCGTGTGGGCGACAACGACATCGAGCTTGCGTTCCCGGATCAGCCTGCCAGCGGCAAGCGCGCTCTCGATATCGCCGCCCTGCGAGTTGATGACGATAGGCAGCCGCCGGCCGGCGATGGCATCGAGAGCCTGTCTAAGCTTTTCCGGCGTCCGCGCGGTGATCGAGCCCTCCGCCGAGATCCATTCCGGACAGTCGGGATTGCAGAGCGGGTTGCTGCCGCGGACAAACACGAAGCGCATGTCGGCCTCCTTCGGCGTCGTGGCCTCGGCCGGCGGAGGGAGAGCGGGTTTTGCCTGAGCGGTCGGGAGATTGGCCGGCGTCGCCTCTTTGTCGGCCGGTATCTCCCGGCAATTCGCCGGCATCGGGTTTGCCTTGCAGATGGTTTCCCCGGTGAAAAGCTCGACGGCGTCGAGGGAGGTGACGAGGTTCATGCGGAGCATGTTTTCGAGAACCAGCTGATGGATTTCACTGGCAGGCGTGTTCTTCATCGTTGTGAAAACGCCTTCGCCTATCCCCATGCCCTGCAGATACGCCGAAAGCCTCTTCTCGACCGCCTTGCTCATTTCGTAGGTCTTGTAGCTGCCCGCGTTCTTGCGGCTGACGACCTTGGTGCTGATGATCTTCTTCTTGCCGTTCACGATCCGATAGGTGGTCCGGTAGAGCAGCTTCTCGCGCCTGTAGGTGGTGGTGACCTGGTGAACGCCGAGATAGGCGAACTCCCCGACAACGCGGCGCACGCCGCCGGAAAACATCAGCGGGCAAGCAGAATTGCACATGGCGCCGTCGTCATAGGCCATGCCGAAATAGTCGGCGCCCTTGCCCTGGTTATCCCTGCAATTCTTCATCTGCGGCTCGCAGCCGGAAAACACCGTCGTGCCAACGGCGATATCGAGCTTGTTCTTGCGGATCATCTGGCCGAGCCTCACCGCAGCATCGACGTTGCCGCCAGGGGAATTGACGACCACCGGCAATTGCCGGCCCTTGAGCGCCTTGAGTGTGCGCTTGAGCAACGACGGCGTGCCAGCGTCGATGGTGCCTTCCGCCGATATCCATTCCGGACAATTGGGCTCGCAGCCCGGCGCATTGCTGCGCACGACGGCAAACCGCATCGGCGGGATATCCAGCGACTGCTCCTGCGCCTGGGCCACCACGACAGGAAAGACCCCGGCCATCAACAGCACGAGACGGACCAGTGCCCGCCATGCCTTCCCATCGAAACCGCGCCCTGGAACCACTCTTCGGCAAGCTCCCGCAATGCAACCTATACTAGTTGGCGCGATGGCGCTTGCAACAGCTTTGAAATGACCACGGCTGGCGGCTGTCCCCGGCTGCCCGGAAACGAAAAAGGGCGGCCCGAAGACCGCCCTTTCCTTGTCGATCCGGCTAATGCCGGTGTCGATTATTCCTTGATGGTGACGACGATTCCGGCACCGACGGTGCGGCCGCCTTCACGGATGGCGAAGCGCAGCTTCTCTTCCATGGCGATCGGCACGATCAGCTCGACATCGACCGTGATGTTGTCGCCAGGCATCACCATCTCGGTGCCAGCCGGCAGCGACACGATGCCGGTCACGTCGGTCGTGCGGAAGTAGAACTGCGGGCGGTAGTTGGTGAAGAACGGCGTGTGACGGCCACCTTCGTCCTTGGTCAGGATGTAGGCTTCGGCCACGAACTTCTTGTGCGGCTTCACCGTGCCCGGCTTGGCCAGAACCTGGCCGCGCTCGACACCTTCACGATCAACGCCGCGCAGCAGCGCGCCGATGTTGTCGCCAGCCTGGCCCTGATCGAGCAGCTTGCGGAACATCTCCACGCCCGTGCAGGTCGTCTTGGTCGTCGGACGGATGCCGATGATCTCGAGTTCCTCGCCGACCTTGACCACGCCGCGCTCGACGCGGCCGGTCACGACCGTGCCACGGCCCGAGATCGAGAACACGTCCTCGATCGGCATCAGGAACGGCTTGTCCAGCGGACGAACCGGGGTCGGGATGTAGGCGTCGACCTGAGCCATCAGCTCGCGGATCGCGTCCTCGCCGATCGTCTTGTTCGAATCCTCAAGAGCGGCCAGCGCCGAACCCTTGACGATCGGAATGTCGTCGCCGGGGAATTCGTTCTTCGACAGAAGCTCGCGAACCTCGAGCTCGACCAGTTCGAGCAGCTCGGCGTCGTCGACCTGGTCGACCTTGTTCAGGAACACCACGATCGACGGCACGCCGACCTGACGGGCGAGCAGGATGTGCTCGCGGGTCTGCGGCATCGGGCCGTCGGCGGCCGAAACGACCAGGATCGCGCCGTCCATCTGCGCGGCACCGGTGATCATGTTCTTCACATAGTCGGCGTGGCCGGGGCAGTCGACATGGGCGTAGTGGCGGTTGGCCGTCTCGTATTCGACGTGGGCCGTCGAGATCGTGATGCCACGCGCCTTCTCTTCCGGCGCCGCATCGATCTGGTCGTAGCGCTTGTACTCGCCAAAATACTTCGTGATCGCCGCCGTCAGCGACGTCTTGCCATGATCAACGTGACCAATCGTGCCGATGTTCACATGAGGCTTAGTGCGCTCGAATTTACCTTTTGCCATAGTCTCTTTCCTTGGACGGCCTTGACCTTCAGTTCAGTCGAATGCGGGGCGATTAGCGACAAAGGCCAAAAAACACAAGCGTCTTTTGGCCGGGTGCCGTCTCACTCAGTCCGAACCTGGGATCCGATTGCGGGGATGTGGCGCTGATATAGGAAGGCGATGCATGAAATGAAATGGGCGACAGGCCGATCGACCTAGGCCGCTTAAGGTGCCCCCACCACCAATCCCTGTCTGAGTTCACGGCCAGTTGATGGCCCATTGCGGCCGCCATCGAGGTCTGATCTCCTGATCCGATGCATTTCATCCCTGCCTCGATCCGCGGCCCGCTGTTCATGATCGTCTCGACCGGCTCATACCTGGTCAACGATACGATGATGAAACTCGCGACCGCAGGGCTGCCATCCTACGAAGTGCTGTTCCTGCGCGGGGCCGCGGCAACATTGTGGGGTTTTCCGCTGCTGTTCCTGCTCGGCTACGGCAAACAGATCCCGCTGATCTTCGACAAACGCGTGCTGCGCCGGAACCTGCTCGAACTGGCGGCGATCCTTTGTTATGTCGTGGCGCTCGCCAACATGCAGATCGCAGATTCCACCGCACTGGGGCAGATCACGCCGCTCCTGATGCTGGTCGGCTCGTCGATCCTGTTTGGCGAACGCATCGGCGGCCAGCGCATGGCGCTGATCGGACTCGGCTTCATCGGCGCGCTGATGGTGGCGCAGCCGACGATGCAAGGCATTTCGGTCTATGCCCTGCTGGCGCTCGGCAACGCGGCGCTGTCGGCCGCGCGCGACCTTGCCGGCAGACATGTCCCGGCGGAAGTGCCGGGGATGATCGTGGCGATTTCCGCCGTCTTGGTGGTGCTGGTCGGCGCGGGTGCCGCGCATCTGATATCCGAGCGCTGGGTCATGCCCGAGGGGCGCCATCTGCTGCTGATGGCCGGTGCCGGGTTTTTCCTGATCTTCGGCCATTTCTTCATCTTCATGGCCTATCGCGTCGGGCCGACCAGCGCGGTGGCGCCGTTCTACTACTGCTTCACCGTCTGGGCGGTCATTTCGGGCCTGCTGGTGTTCGGGCAGTTCCCCAACATGCTGGCGGTCTGCGGCATCCTGCTGGTGGTGGCCAGCGGGCTGATCATTGTGTCACTCGATCAGCGTAAACGCAGATTGACCGTCGTCGCCTAGCATCGATACCGGAGCACCTGTTTCTGATGTTGCGGAGGCCAGATTGATCGTCTATTCGGCGATGACATGATCAATCAGCCAAGGGAGCTTCCCCATGACCGATTTTGACCAGAACAAGAACTCCGACGCCGAGCACAAGGCCGCCATTCGCAAATCGCTGGTCGGCTGGGCGGTATTCATCGCGGGAACGCTGATCTTCTTCGCCGCGGCCGATGCGGTGCTGATGCCATAGGCAAACCCGCAGCCGGTCTTGCCTCAGCAGAAATTCGAAATTTCAGATCATCCAGCTAACGCTTAGAGCGTCCGGCGTCCGCTGAACTGGTGGTAGGCCCACAGCACAACTATCGCGCCAACCACCGCGACGATCAGGCTGGAGATGTTGAGGCCGGTGACACCCACGCCAAAGATCTGGCTGCAGATCACGCCGCCGACGATAGCGCCGACAATGCCGAGCACGATATCCATGATCAGGCCTTGGCCGGTCTTGTTGACGATCTTGCTGCCCAGGAAACCGGCGATGGCGCCGAGAATGATCCAGCTGATGATACCCATTTTTTCCTCTCCATCCCTCGCCAGCCCGACATTTTCATATGATTGTCAAAACCTCAAGCCAGCTTGAAATTCCGCCCGGATGCGCCATTGTTGAAGATGGGCTGGGCTTGGTTGAGATGGAGGATCCACTATGGGACTTTTTGACAACGCCGTTCCCGGCGGCAACATCACCAAACCACTGATGATCGCGCTCGGTGCGTTGCTGGTCGGAAAAATGCTGAGCGGCAGAAGTGCCGAACAGCCGGATCAACCCGATGCCGCTGCTCCGCCCGCTCCCGCTCCGACCGAAGCTAATCCAGGCGACGGTGGCCTGCTCGGCGGACTGGGCGGCCTGCTCGACAAGCTCAAGAATGCCGGCCATGGCAACGTGGCCGATTCCTGGGTCGGCACCGGCCAGAACCGGTCGATCAACGCCAATGATCTCGGAGCCGCGCTTGGGCCGCAGGTCATCCGCGAGATCGCGCAGCGCACTGGAATGGACGAGGGGGAACTGCTCAAGCAGCTGTCCACCGCCCTGCCCGGCATCGTCGACAAGCTGACGCCGAACGGCCAGGTACCTCAGCAGCATCAGGTGGCGTCGGCGTTCAACAGCTGACGCGGCCGCACCGATGCGTTGAAGCACTGCGCGCATGGCCGCGCTTGCCGACGGTGGGGATGAAAATCTGGAGCGGGTAGCGGGAATCGAACCCGCATATTCAGCTTGGAAGGCTGCTGCTCTACCACTGAGCTATACCCGCGCCTTGCACTGAAGTATCGGATTCACCCGAAAAGCGCCATGCACTTTTCGGCCCGATGCTTTTTCGTTTCAGGGCTTCCGGGCCGGCAGTGGTGGAGAGGGTTGGATTCGAACCAACGTAGGCTAAGCCAACGGATTTACAGTCCGTCCCCTTTAACCACTCGGGCACCTCTCCAGTCTGCCGCCGGAGCCATGCAACGAGGCATTCTTGCCGATCCCGGAGCCCGAGATAGATGTCTTCTCCGAAATCAGCGAAGCGCCTTATGGCGGCAAGGCCATTGGGTGTCAACCGCGCAGGAAGGGTTTTTCGATGTTGTTCGCCGGCTGCGGCGACGGGCCATATCCTTGGCCGCGGCAGACAGCTATAGAAGCCGGCCATGAGCAACAAGACCAATACTCCCAAAGACACCCATTACGCCAAGCTGCGCCGCGCCTTTCGCGACGAGAAGAGCGGCGGCGCACCAGCATTCAAGCCACGCCAACCCGTTCCGCCCGGCGAAAACGCCGCCGACGGACTGGTGCGGCTTTATGGCCTGCACACGGTACGGGCGGCACTCGACAATCCGCGCCGCAAGATTCGCAAAATGCTGGTGACGCGCAATGCGTCCGAGCGCCTCGAGATCGCCGATCTCGCCGCCTTGCCCTTCAAGGCGGAGCTGGTCGAACCCAGGGACATCGACAAGATCACCGGGTCGGACGCGGTGCATCAGGGCGTGCTGATCGAGGCGGAGCCGCTGAAACCCAAGCGCCTCGACGCGCTCGGCGACACCGAGCTGGTGCTGGTGCTCGACCAGGTCACCGATCCGCACAATGTCGGCGCCATCCTGCGTTCTGCGGTCGCCTTCGGCGCCGGCGCGCTGATCACCACGGCGCGCCACAGCCCGCAGGAATCGGGCGTGCTGGCGAAAGCCGCCTCCGGGGCGCTGGAGCATATCGACCAGATCGAGGTGAAGAACCTGGCCGACGCGCTCGGGCAACTGCATGAGGCCGGCTTCCAGACGATCGGGCTTGATTCGGACGGGCCGGCGGAACTCGAGACCAGCTTTGCCGGAGAGAAGATCGCGCTGGTGTTGGGGGCCGAAGGCAAGGGCCTGCGCCAGAAGACGCGCGAGACGGTGACAACGCTGGCACGGCTCGACATGCCGGGCGTCATCCGTTCGCTCAACGTGTCGAACGCCGCGGCGATCAGCCTTTATGCGGCGCGGGCATTCTTGAAGCGCGGCTGAGCCGAAAGCGGCAGACTGCCTGCCAAAACATCCCGAAATGAAAAACGGGTTCCAGCGACAACGCGGGAACCCGTTCTTGTGCAGGACAAGAGGGGGCGGCTTGGGAACGTTGCGCCGCCCTCTCCCGACCTATGCCGCTTTGCCCTTGATTTCGGCTGCCTCGCCGCCGACCTCGAAATTCGCCATCCGCTCCAGCGCCCTGACGAGGGCCGAGTGATCTTCCCTCGCGCCGCCATTGGCGGCGCAGGAATTGAATAGCTGCTGCGTGGTCGAGGTGTTGGGCAGCGACACACCGAGCGCCTTGGCGCCTTCCAGCGCGAGGTTGAGATCCTTCTGGTGCAGTTCGATGCGGAAGCCCGGCGCGAAGGTGCGCTTGACCATGCGCTCGCCATGCACTTCGAGAATGCGCGAGGCCGCCAGCCCGCCCATCAGCGCCTGCCTGACCTTGGCCGGGTCGGCGCCGGCTTTCGAAGCAAAAACAAGCGCTTCCGCGACGGCTTCAATGGTCAGCGCGACGACGATCTGGTTGGCGACCTTAGTGGTCTGGCCGACCCCGTTCGGGCCCACCAAAGTGATGTTCTTGCCCATCTTCTCGAAGACTGGTTTTGCGCGCTCGAAAGGCTTGTCCTCGCCACCGACCATGATGGTGAGCGACGCCGCCTTGGCTCCGACCTCGCCGCCGGAGACCGGCGCGTCGAGATAGTCGCAGCCGAGCTCGTTGATCTTGCGGGCGAACATCTTGGTCTCGATCGGCGAGATCGAGCTCATGTCGATGACCAGCTTGCCCTTGGACAAGCCGGAAGCGACACCGTTGTCGCCGAACAGCACATCGGCGACCTGCGGCGTATCCGGCACCATGGTGATGACGATGTCGGCCGCCCTGGCGACGGCGGCGTGGCCGGAGACCGACTTCAGGCCCTTGGCGACGAGATCCGCCGGCGGCTTTGAGCGATGGTCGCTGGCGATGACCTTGTAGCCCGCATCCAGCAGATGCCCCGCCATCGGCGCGCCCATGATGCCGAGGCCGATGAAGCCTATGGTTTCCATTGTTTTCTCCGTCTTCTGTTAGGCCGCGTTCCTTCGCGCCCCCCTCTGGCCTGCCGGCCATCTCCCCCACAGGTGGGGAGATTGGCAGCTTCGACGCCGGCTCTTAAGCCGCCGCGCTCCCTTGCCCGGCCAGATCCCGGAACCATCCAAGCCCGGCTTCCGTGCCGGCCTTCGGCTTGTATTCCGCACCGATCCAGCCGGAATAGCCGATGCGGTCGATGTGGTCGTAGAGGAAGGGATAATTGATCTCGCCCGTTCCCGGCTCGTGACGGCCGGGATTGTCCGCAAGCTGGATATGCGCGATGCGGCTAAGGTTGGCCTCGATTTTACGGGCGAGATCCCCCTCCATGATCTGCATGTGATAGATGTCATATTGCAGGAACAGGTTTTTTGAGCCGACGCGGTCGATCAGCGCCAGCGCCTGGTCTGAATAGTTCAGGAAGAAACCCGGAATGTCGCGCGTGTTGATCGGCTCGATCAGCAGCCTGATGCCGGCCTGCTCCAGTTTCTCCGCGGCGAAGGCGAGGTTTTCGGCGAAAACGTCCTCCAGCACCTTGCGGTCGGCGTCGGCGGGCGCGATGCCGGCCAGGCAATTGACCTGCGGGCAGCCGAGCGCCTGTGCGTAGGTAATCGCCTTGGCGATGCCCTGGCGGAATTCCGGCACGCGGTCCGGCAGTACGGCGATGCCGCGCTCCCCCTTGCCCCAGTCGCCGGCCGGCAGGTTGAACAGCACCTGGGTCAGGCCGTTCTTCTTCAGCCTCGCCGCCACCACCTCGGGCGCATGGTCGTAGGGGCCGATATATTCGACGCCCTTGAAGCCCGCACGTGCGGCTGCGTCGAAGCGATCAAGGAAATCATGCTCACCGAAGAGCATAGACAGGTTGGCTGAAAAACGCGGCATTCTTCTTGTCCTTCTTATCAGTCCAGCATCACGATCGCGGTTGGGGCGTCTTCCTGATGTTCGGCAAGTTCCTCGAATTCGGTGATCTTGTCGATCTCGGTGCCCATCGAGATGTTGGTGACGCGCTCGAGGATGAATTCGAGCACGACGGGAACCTGATGCTCCTTCATCAGCCGCTGCGCCTGCTTGAAGGCGCCGGCAAACTCTTCGGGCTTGCGGACCCGGACCGCCTTGCAGCCCATCGCCTCGGCCACGGCGACATGGTCGACGCCATAGCCCGCCTCGGGATCGCCTGACCGGTTGATGTTCTCGAAGGCCAGGCTCACCTCATAATCCATCGAGAAGCCGCGCTGCGCCTGGCGGATCAGGCCGAGATAGGCGTTATTCACGACGACATGGATGTAGGGCAGCTTGTGCTGCGCGCCGACCGCCAGTTCCTCGATCATGAACTGGAAATCATAGTCGCCCGACAGCGCCACGATGGTACGGTCCGGATCGGCGGCGCGAACGCCAAGGGCAGCGGGCAGCGTCCAGCCGAGAGGGCCAGCCTGGCCGCAATTGATCCAGTTGCGCGGCTTGTAGACATGCAGGAACTGCGCGCCGGCGATCTGCGACAGGCCGATCGTGGTGACATAGGTAACGTCACGGCCGAACGCCTTGTTCATCTCTTCATAGACACGCTGCGGCTTCAGCGGCACCTGATCGAAATGCGTCTTGCGCTTCATCGTCTTCTTGCGACCCTGGCACTCCTTTGCCCAGCCGGACCAGTCGCGCAGCTTTCCGGCCGTCCTCCACTCGGTGGCGACGTCGAGCAACATTTTCAGCGCGGCACCCGCATCCGAGACGACGCCGAGGTCTGGCGCGAAGACGCGGCCGATCTGCGTTGGCTCGATGTCGACATGGATGAACTTCTTGCCCTTGGTGTAGACGTCGACCGAGCCGGTGTGGCGGTTGGCCCAGCGGTTGCCGATGCCGAAGACAAAGTCGGCCTCCAGCATCGTCGCATTGCCATAGCGATGCGACGTCTGCAGCCCGCACATGCCGGCCATCAGCCGGTGATCGTCCGGAATCGCGCCCCAGCCCATCAGCGTCGGGATGACCGGAACGCCGGTGATTTCGGCGAACTCGATCAACAGGTCAGATGCATCGGCATTGATGATGCCGCCGCCGGCGACGATCAGCGGCTTGTCGGCCGCGTTGAGCATCGTCAGCGCTTTTTCCGCCTGGGCCCGCGTCATCGCTGGCTTGAACGGCGCCAACGGTTCATAGGCATCGATATCGAACTCGATCTCGGCCAGTTGGACATCCACCGGCAGGTCGATCAGCACCGGTCCCGGCCGCGACGAGCGCATGAGGTGAAATGCCTTCTGCAGCGCCATGGGGACGAGATAAGGCTCCATGACGGTGACCGCCCATTTGGCGACGGGTGCCGCGATGGCCGCGATGTCGACCGCCTGGAAATCCTCCTTGTTCAGCCGTGCACGCGGCGCCTGGCCTGTGATGCACAGGATCGGAATGGAATCGGCCGCCGCCGAGTAGAGCCCGGTGATCATGTCGGTGCCGGCCGGCCCGGAAGTGCCGATGCAGAGTCCGATATTGCCCGCCTTGGCGCGGGTATAGCCTTCGGCCATGTGCGATGCGCCCTCGACGTGGCGGGCCAGCACGTGGCGGATGGTGCCCCGTGCCTTCAGCGCCGAATAGAGCGGATTGATCGCCGCGCCCGGCACGCCGAAGGCACAGGACATACCTTCCTTTTCGAGAACGAGAACGGCGGCATCGACAGCGCGCATCCTGGCCATTTTCCGGCCCTCCACTTGGGTTGTCATTGTTGGATGGCCGAGGATGTCAGCAAGCCGGCTATTTTTCAATTTTTTCAGAATATTTTTTCATTTCTAGAAAACGGAAGCTATTTGCTGATTTTATTGGATTTTCCGTTTTCCAAGAATTGCTATCCCGCCCCAGTGAAAAACTTTTTCATTGCACGTTTGGAGAAATCGGCGAAGCTGGCGTCATGGAAACCACTGAGAAACGGCAGCGCGGTCGTCCGCGCGCATTCAACGGGCCATCCGAGGCCAGTTCGGTGCAATCGCTCGACCGGGCCTTGCGCATCCTGGCCATCGTCGCGGAGGGCAGCGGCCTGTCTCTGAGCGAGATTTCGGCGCAAAGCGGCCTTGCCGCCTCCACCGCCTACCGGATGCTGACGACGCTCGAAAACCACGGCATGGTCGAGTTCGACACATCGGACCAGTTGTGGTCGATCGGCGTCGAGACCTACCGCATGGGCGCGGCGTTCCTGCGCCGCCGCAAGCTGGTCGACCGCGCCCGCATCGTCATGCAGGAATTGATGGAAAGAACCGGCGAGACCGCCAATCTCGGCGTCGCCGAGGATGATTGCGTGGTGTTCGTCAGCCAGGTCGAGACGCACCAGGCGATCCGCGCCTTCTTCCGCCCGGGAACGCGTAGCCCCTTCCATGCGTCCGGCATCGGCAAGGCGGTGCTTGCGCATCTCGAACCGGAGCGCGTCGGGACAATCCTGCGCAAGGCCGGCTTGCAGCGCTTCACCGACAAGACGCTGTCCGAGATCCCTGCCCTCGCCCACGACCTGGCTGTCATCAAGCAGCGCGGCTGGTCGGTCGACGACGAGGAGCGGCATCCCGGCATGCGCTGCGTGGCGGCCGCCATCTTCAACGAATTCGGCGAACCGATCGGCGGCGTCTCCGTGTCGGGGCCGACCGTGCGGGTGACGCCGGAGCGGCTGGCCGAGATCGGCCCGATGGTGCGCAGTGCCGCGGCTGAAGTGACCAGGATGATCGGCGGCGCGCAAGCCGGTTGATCAGCGGCTTGCCCAAGGCAATGCGCTCCTGGTCGCAGTCAGGTCTCCCCGGGTCCTGCTCGTCCAGGCCACTCTCCCCTCTGTTGGCGCTCGAATGGCCGACTGGACGTTCGCAAAATCGCCGGACACCGCCGGCAGCATGACGCTGCCTTGCCGCGGCGTTCGAATGCATGCGAAAGGGCACGGATGCGGAAAACGGTTCAGCTTTTGCTTACGGCTTCACTTTGCGGATGCGTGGCGGCGGCACCTCGACCCGATGCCGGCGGCGGCGGCCAGCGGGTCGATTCCATTCCGATCCCGCTTGCCCTGGAGGAGATCATAACGACCGGCATCCGTCAGCGCTTGCCGGATTCTGCTTCCGCCAAGTTCGGAAGGATGCTTGCCGGCGAGCGGACGATGAACGGCCGCAAGGAGATCGTCGTCTGCGGCTTCGTCAACGGCAAGGATTCCTCGGGCGGCTACGGCCGCGACCAAGCCTTCATTGCCAAGATCTACCCGGATTCGGGAAGCAGCTTCGAACTCGTCGCCATGGGCGACGCTTCGGAAACGAGGCATATTGTCGGCAGCACATGCAGCGCAGCCGGATTGCCAATTTCCGATTCCAGCTCGAAAACGCAACTGTAACTATTTGTACGCCAACAGAAAAAGGGGCTCATACCGAGCCCCCTTTCTGTTGTTGAACAGTCCTCCCCTCAGAGCCGGCAGTAGTGGCGATAGCCATCGTAACCAACGTAGGTATCGGAGTCCGGATCGTAGCTGGAGTAACGATCGACGCAGCGACGGACGTGCCAGGAACCGCCGTCTTCGTCGACATAGACGGTACGCGGCGGCTGCTGGGCGAGCAGGCTGCCCAGGACGAACCCGCCGACGCCGGCGGCGATGCCGATACCGAGGTCGTGGTGATGCGAATGAGCCGCCGAAGGCTGAACAGTACCGACCAGCATGGTGGTGGCGACGGTGGTGGCGATGAGGCCGGAAACGAGTGTGCGCTTGAACATGATGATCTCCTTGCTTCGTTGACCGAGGCGATCCATCCGCCTCTTGATCATCTGTCGTTGCCACGCGGAAAAAGGTTCGAATCTTTTTTGATTTTTGCAAAGCCGGCCCGGTCGTCCCCCACGGTATCCTCACTTCGTCTCACGATCGAAGGAAGGGCGCTTCGAACGAAAAAGGGCGGCCGAAGCCGCCCTTTTGAGGAGAAGTGGGTCCCTCCATCAAAGGAAAATGATCACCTTGCCATGCTTGTGGTGATGATGGTTGTGGTGCCACCACCAATGCTTCTTGAAGTGCTTCTTGTGGTGACTGTGGTGGTGATGGTTGTGATGATGATTATGCATACCGTGGGCAGACGACGTCCCGACGGTGCCGGCAAGCACGCCGGTGGCGACGAAAATGGCGACGAGGCCCGATGTCAGAGTGCGCTTGAACATGATGATCTCCTGGATCCTTGATCGAGGCGACCCATTCGCCTCCGAACCTCAGTCGGCGTGGCGCGGGAAAAGGTTCGAAGGTCGAGGAGATTTATCGGTGAGGCGGGAGGAGTAGCGGGAAGCTGACTACTCCCTCACCCCATGCCCGTGATGTGGCGAAGCCAGAAAGCAAGCGCGATGAAGCCGATGATCGTGGTCACGCCGGTCCAGTCGACATTGGCCTTCTTCACGTCGCTGATGAGCTTCACCAGCAGCATCCAGGCGATGACGACGATGGGGAGAATGATGACAAGCCTGATCATGCGACACTCCAGTCCGAAGCGATTGCACCCAGCTTTATGTAGGAAGCGTCTTCGTGGATTTCAGCACGCTGCGGGTAACTGAAAATGGAGTTTTGTCTTTACTGGCGTACGGAATATGCTAACGGGGCGCCATGCCCTTGTAGCTCAGCTGGTAGAGCAGCGGTTTTGTAAACCGAAGGTCGCGGGTTCGATTCCTGCCGGGGGCACCATTTCTGACCGACGACTCCCCGACAGTCCAGATCTTCCGAGCGCGCCTTCCTATGAAGCACTCGCTGGCTGGGCAGATACGTTCGTCCTGGTGAACGTATTCCGCACCCTGACGGACCTGTAGACATAAGCGACCCAGATGCCTGTTCCAACAAACGAGGCTATCGGTGCCGCCAGCGCATCGCCCGCGAGCACCTGGCTCACCGGAACCCCCAGAATGGCGGCAATCCAGATCGTGTCCAGGGCAAAGACGACAGGGATCGCAAGCCACTGAAGCAGAAACAATTGCGGGAAGCGATGGCTTCGCCGCAGCATCGAAACGATTACAACCAGCTGAAGCGCCAGAAATGCCAGGTTGAGGGCAACCTCGCCATATACCGCCAGCGGCCCATTGGAGAAGGTCATGAGCTGCTGGTAGCCGTCGGCCGAATTGGCGAAGTCGGCCAGTGTGCGCAGCGGTGATAATGTCTGACCGATTGCCAGCAGCATCAGCCAACCGCCGAAGCCCACAAGAGCCTCAGGGTTCTGCGACGGCTTCACGGCCGATCGAACGGCAAAGAAAAGAGGCACGCCGATCAACAGCAACACGATCGCCCAATGCCAGATGGAAAACGTCCCCATCAACTCCCCCCCTTTTTATACCCTCTCAAGTTGTATCAGATTTCAATTTCAACTCAAGGGGCAGGACTCGCATTAAACGACGTCGGATGCCAAAATGGGGTTTCTCCTGTCTGCTCCTGACTCCCTCACACCCCGATCGCCGCCACCAATATCCGGTTCTGCCGGCGTATCGCCGCGCGCAGTTCAGGTATCCTGGCCTCGTCGCGCTTCACGAATTCGATGAACATCATGTTCATGTTGTTGAAGATGAGTTCGCCGAGAGCTGCCCCGTCTATATCCCGGCGCACCAGGCCTAGCTCCTGCAGCCGGGAGATCAGCGCGCGGATCTGCGCGGTGAGCGAGCGGTCGAGCGCGGTGTAGGCCTGGCCGAACGGGCTGTCTGGCAATTGCGTCGAGATCGCCATCGCCTGCCGCCACATCTCCTTGCTCAGATAGTGTAGCGAATGCTCGATATAGATGCCGATCAGCGTGTCCAGCGCATCGCCGACGTTGGCCGGGGGCCGGGCGACGACGCCGCGCCCGGCATTGAGCACCTCGTTGACCTCCAGCGAGACGATGGCGCCGAGGATGTCGCCCTTGTTCTCATAGTAATTGTAGATCGTGCCGACCGAAACCTCGGCCTGGGCGGCGATCGCCTCGATCTTGGCGCCCTCATAGCCGGCCTCGCGAAAAAGCGCCGCCGCCGCCTCGATGATGCGCCTGTGCCGGTCCGCCTTTTGCCTTGCCCGCAATCCGCTCATATCGGCCTCTTGCCATAAAAACAGAATTGACTCAATTTTAGAATTGGTTCAATTTTTTGCAAGAAGCCACAAAGGCAAGGGAGAACACTCGATGTCCATCAAATCCGCATCCGGGAATCCGCTGTCCGTCCTGAAGCGCCACCTGCACGCGGCATGCGCCGCCACGGCACTGCTGCTTGCTGCCGGCAGCCTCGCCGAGGCCGCCGATCTCAACGCGCTGATCTGGTGCGATCATTCCGATCCGGCACTGCTGCAGCCCTTCGAGGAGGCCAACAACGTCAAGGTCAACGTCAAGGAATTCGAGGGCACCGGCGCCGGTCTCGCGATCGTCGAGCAGTCGCAGCCAGGCGACTGGGATGTGATGGTGATCGACAGCATCGACGTGCCGCGCGGCGTCGAAAAGGGCCTGTTCGAGCCGCTGCCGGAGGACAAACTGCCCTTCGCCGACCTCTTCCCGCAAGTGAAGATGGACGGCTCCACCGTGGTGGGCGGCAAGCGTTACGGCATCACCGAAAAGTTCGGCTACAACACGATCGGCTTCAACAAGACCAAGGTCGATCCGGCCGACATGCAGTCCCTGGCGTCGCTGACATCAGACAAATACAAGGGCAAGGTCGCCATCTACGATTATTACCTGCCGGTCATCGGCATGGCGGCGCTCGCCATCGGCAAGAAGACGGCCGATCTGACCGAAGCCGACCTGCCCGCCCTCAAGGAAGAGCTTCTCAAGATGAAGGCCAATGCCAAGCTGGTCGGCGAAGTGACCGCCAGCCAGACGGCACTCGCCACCGGCGAAGTTGATATTCTGGTCGGTGGCGGCGAATGGGTGACCGCGGGGCTGGCGAAGGAAAACCCGGCGCTGGATTTTTCGATCCCGAAAGAGGGCGCGGTGCTATGGTCGCAGTCGCTGGCCATGTTCAAGGATTCCAAGAACAAGGACATGGCGCTGAAGTTCATCCAGTACATACTGAGCCCGGAAGGCCAGGCGCGGCTTGCCACTTCCTCCTGCTATTGGGGCATGCCGTCGAACACCAAGGCAGCGCTGACCGAAGACCAGAAGAAGATCCTGCGTTTCGACGAGCAGCCGGGTTTCCTTGCCCGCGCCCAGTCCTACCCGGCGCCGAATGCCGAATTCGACAAGAAGATGCAGGACATGTGGACCGAAATGCTGCAGGCGAAGTGAGCACCTGCCGCTGATGAGCTCCGCTGGAAACAACGGGCGTGCCCTGCCACGGGCGGGCCGTGCCTTGCCTTGGGCGCTGGTCACGCCGGCGCTTGGCTGGACGCTGCTGTTCTTCGTGCTGCCGTTCATCGCCATGGGGTTTTCCAGCCTAACGGCGCATGAGGGGGGCGGCTTCACGCTTTCCAACTACAGCCAGTTCTTCACCAACCCGTCCTACTGGCAGGCGATGGTCAACTCGCTGCAGGTGACGGCGATCGTCACCGTGGTCTCGGTGCTGCTCGCCTATCCCTTCGCCTGGATCCTCGCCGAACAGGTGCCGGAACGCGGGCAGAGGCTGGCGCTGATGCTGGCCGTGCTGCCGTTCTGGACCTCCTATGTCGTGCGCTCCTATTCCTGGCTGCTGGTGCTGGCGCAGAACGGTGTCATCAACCGCGTGCTGACCGGTTCAGGCCTCATCACCGAGCCGCTGCAACTGGCCAATACGCGCCTGGCCACCGTCACCGGCTTCGTGCATTTCTTCGTCATGCTGTTGACGCTGACCATCTTCGCCAACCTCAAGCAACTCAGCCCGAGCTACCGCAAGGCGGCCGCCGATCTCGGCGCCGGCCCGGTGCGGACCTTCCTGCATGTCATCCTGCCGTTGACCCTGCCCGGCATCATGGTCGGCGCCTTCCTCACCTTCGTGCTGTGCATCGGCGACTACATCACGCCGCAGATCCTCGGCGGCAACAACGAGCTCTTGATGCCCCAACTGGTGATGATGCAGATCGGCCGGCGCGGCGATTTTCCGCTGGCCTCGGCGCTGTCGATCATCCTGATGGCGGTGGTGACCATCGCCTATCTTGCCTGCGCGCGCTGGCTGAAGATCGAGCGGACGTGACCATGCGCCAGTTTGTCCGCATCGCTTCCTGGGTCTATGCGCTTGCCGTCTACGGCTTCATCTTCCTGCCGGTTGTCGTGCTGGTGCTGTTCTCGCTGCAATCGACCTCCTTCCCCATTCCCCCCTTCACCGGCCCGTCGCTACGCTGGTATGACGCGGTGCTCTCCGACGCGCGGCTGACTTCGGCGCTGGTCAATTCGCTGATGGTTGCGGTGCTTTCCTCGGCCACCGCCGTCACGCTTGGCTTCCTCTCGGCCTGGGGTTTCGCCCGCTTCGTGCTGCCGGGCTCGGGCCTGCTGCGCGGCCTGATCACGCTGCCGCTGACGGTCAGCTACCTCATCATCGGCATGGGGCTCTTGGTGCTGTTCAACTGGGCCGGCGTGCCGAAATCGCTGCTGGCGGCCGGCATCGGCCATGTCGTGATCAACCTGCCGCTGTGCTTTGCCATCATCTACAGCCAGATGGGCGACCACCAGATCAACATCGAGCGCGCCGCGCGCGACCTCGGCGCGCCGGAATGGAAGGTATTGCTCCTTATCACCGTGCCGGTGATGGCGCCGGCCATCTTCGCCGGCTTCTTCCTCTCGATGACCTTCTCCTGGGATGAGTTCGTGATCTCCTTCCTGCTGACGCGCTTCGACACCACTCTGCCGGTGGAAATCTGGAACCTGCTGCGCTCCGGCCTCAACCCGAAAACCAATGCCGTCGGTTCGCTGGTCTTCGCCGTTTCCATCGTGCTGGTGGTGCTGTTCGAACTGACCCTGTTGCGGAGAAAGCCGGCATGAGCGCGCCCCTGGTCGACATCCGCAACGTCTCGCACAGTTTCGGGCAACTGGCGGTACTGAAAGACATCTCGCTGCGGATCGGGCCCGGCAGCTACACGATCCTGCTCGGGCCGTCGGGCTCCGGCAAGACGACGCTGCTTTCTATCCTGGGCGGCTTCGTCACGCCCAGCGAAGGCAAGGTGTTCATCCGCGGCGAGGACTGCACCGCGACGCCCCCGGCCAGGCGCCCAACGACGACCGTGTTCCAGGATTACGCGCTGTTTCCGCATATGAGCGTCGGCGGCAATGTCGGGTTTGGACTGCGCATGCAAGGTGTCGACGGGACGACACGGGCCGCCCGGGCGCGCGAGGCGCTGGCGCTGGTCGGGCTGGGCTCCGCTTTCGACAAGAAACCGCACCAGCTTTCCGGCGGCCAGCGGCAGCGCGTGGCGCTGGCGCGTGCTCTGGTGATCGAGCCGGCGGTTCTGTTGCTCGACGAGCCGCTCGGTGCGCTCGACCTCAAACTGCGCCGGCAGATGCAGGACGAGCTGAAAGCGATCCAGAAGCGCGTCGGTACGGCCTTCATCCATGTCACCCACGACCAGGAGGAGGCAATGGCGCTGGCCGACCACTGCGTGGTGATGAATGATGGCCGCATCGAGGATGAAGGCCCGCCCGAGCGCGTCTATCACAGGCCGGCGACGCGTTTTTCCGCCACCTTCATGGGTGAAAGCACGATCCTTGCCGGCAAGGTGACCGAGGCCAAGCACAGGACGATCACCGTCGCGACGCCGGTCGGACCGGTTAAGGTGCCCAGCACTTTGCCTGCGGGTTCGGCCATTGCGCTGGCCATACGGCCGGAGCATCTCATTCTCGGCGGGGCCGCGGGCACCGCGGGTCTCGGCATGGCAAAAGTGAGCGACGTGGTCTTCCAGGGCAGTTTCAAGCGCGTCCTTGCCATTTCCGCCGAAGATCCCTCGCAGCAGTTTATCGCCAAGGTGCAAGCGTCAGCTACTGTCCAGCCCGGCGACACGGTTGCCGTTTCGTGCGATACCGACCAGATCATCGTTTTGGCGGACTGAAATGGGAAGTTTTCCGGCCATCGACGCCGCTGATTGGTACGAGACCATCCGGATGGCAGACGGCGTCACGCTGATCCACGAGCCATGGATCAAGCCATTCTTCCGCTGCAACATCTGGCATGTGCGCGGCCGCGACCGTGACCTGCTGTTCGACACCGGTCTTGGCCATTTCAGCCTGCGCACACATGTGCCCTTGGTGAGTGAGCGCAAGCTGACCTGCGTCGCCAGTCACACGCATTTCGACCATATCGGCTGCCATCACGAATTTCCCGACCGCTGCGTGCACCGAGCGGAGGCGGAGATCCTCGCCGATCCGCGCAATGAATGGACAGTGGCTGACCGCTATGCGACCGACGATATGTTCGATCGATTGCCGCAGGGTTGGGAGTCGTCTGGCTACCGGATCCTGCCCGCCCCGCCCGACCGCCTGCTCGAACATGGCGACGTCGTCGATCTCGGCGACCGCGCCTTCGAGGTGATCCACACGCCCGGTCATTCGCTCTACGAGCGAAAGACCGGCATCCTGCTGTCCGGCGACATCATCTATGATGGCCCGCTGATCGACGACGCCTACCACTCGGATGTCGCGGACTATGTGGCGACACTGCTCGCCATGCGCGACCTTGATGTCTCGGTCGTGCATGGCGGCCATTTTCCGAGCTTCGGCAAGGTGCGCTACCGCCAGCTTATGGACGAATACCTGGAGCGGAAGCGGCAGGCCGGCTGCCATCTGCGGCAGACCCCTTAGATCAAATCAACGCATCAATTCGAAATGCCGTGGAAATGCTTGATGCAGCAAGAGCAGCATGGTCTTGCGCAGCACATCGGTGTCACGGCTGGAGGGGTTCAGATGATCCCAATACCATGCGCCGTGAACCAGATAATTCAGGCTCTCGGACAAGGTTTGTATGTCGACGCCGGCATAGCCGCCGCTGCGCGAAATCTCGACCAGCAGTTCGCGCGCTTCGGCGGTGTAGGCCAGGTCGCTCGGCAGGCCGATTTCATTGTAAATCTGCATGCTTTTACGGTCGCTGGAGAACACGACGAAGACAGAAACCCATTTCGGATGCTGCCGGGCGAAGCGTTGCGCGCAATCGACCGCGCCCAATAACCGTTCAACCGGCGACAGGCCGGGTGCCCGCACCAGCGTAACCCAGAGCGCGTCATACTGATCGCTGAGATACTGCAGCACCGCCCGGAACAGATTCTCCTTGCTGCGGAAATGAAAGACGACCAGCGCGTTGGACGAGCCGACATGCTCGGCGATGCGCTGCATGGTGACGCTCGCCAAGCCCTCCTCCGCGATGAGCTCGATGGTGGCGTCGATAATGCGCTGCACACTCGCTTCGCCACGCTCGCGCCGACGGTCCCTGGGCGGGGCCGCATCGTTTGCCGCGCCCTCCGTTGCCATAGCCTTGCGTTTTTCCGGCTTTGCGGTTGCCTTGCGTTGCGCCATTTTCGTCAGGCCTTTCGGACCCGCGGCGGAACTATCCCGCCGCATAAGTTACTCCGGCATATGGTACGCCGGCTCATCCCGGAAATCACTCAAAGCGCCGGACGCGTCTGCGCGTTTCCATACCATTGGCCCTGAGCCGTCTCATAGGCCAGCCCTGCCCGGAAGACATCAGCGTCGCTATAGGTGCGGCCGACGATCTGCATGCCAGTCGGCACGCCATTGGCGGCGCGGCCCGATGGTATGGTCAGAACCGGGCAGCGGCTCAGCATGTTGAACGGCGTCGTCATCACCCATCCCAGCGAGGGGTTCACCTCTTTGCCGTTGATCTCGACCTTGTCCCTGGTCTGGTCGAACTCCGCCGGCACCGCGGGAAGCGCGTTCGTCGGGCAGATCAGCACGTCGTAGGTCTCGAGCAACGGGCCGAGCGTCTGATACATCCTGGCCGCCACGTCCAGCGTCGCGACAAAGTCCGTGGCCTTGGATTTCTGCCCGTCCTCGGCGAACTGCCTGGCATAGCTGGTCATGTCGCCGGCGTGCTCGGCAAGCAGTTGCGACAGCGACGCGCCGAACAGGTGCTCGAGATAGGCCATTCCGGCCTTGAGCACTTCATCGCCCCAGCCAAGGTCGACCTCCTCGACCGTGGCGCCCAGCGAGCGGAACACATCGCAGGCGGCAAGCGTGTTCTTCCGCACGTCGGGATGGACTTCAAAGGAACCGAGATCCATCGAAAAAGCGATCTTCCAGCCCTTGATCGGCTTGTAGTCGATCGGCAGGCGCAGTTTGGGACGCAGCGTGGCGATGTCGAGGGGGCTCGGTCCGGCCATGACATTCTGCAGCAGGATCGCATCCCCGACGTTTCGCGCCAGCGGCCCGGTGTGGCAATAGAAATCGAGGTTGAAGGGCGGCTCGTCCGGATTGCGGCCGTAAGGCGGTTTGAAGCCGACAAGACCGCAGGCCGAGGCGGGAATGCGGATGGACCCCGCGATGTCAGAGCCGGTGGCGATCGACGATGTGCCGGAAGCGAGCGTTGCCGCCGAACCGCCTGACGAGCCGCCTGGCGTGAAGTCGCGATTCCATGGATTGCGGGTGACACCCCACCGCTTCGACCAAGTATAGCCGGCGCAGCTGAATTCAGGCGTCGCGGTGCGGGCATGGACGATGCCGCCAGCCTTCATGATGCGTTCGTTCATGGTCGAGGTGTGGCCACCAATGGCATCCTTCGACAACAGCGAGCCGTGCGAGGTCGGCTTGCCCTTGATGTAGCTCTCGTCCTTGATACCGATCGGCAGGCCTTCGAGCGCGCCGGTCCTGGCGCCCTTTGCATATTTCGCCTCGGCCTTGGCGGCCAGCCCCATCGCTTCCTCGAAATGCGTGAAGGTGTGGCAGTTGATCGCTGATCTGGTGGCTTCGGCACGGCTGATGGTGGCCCGCATCAATTCGACGGGCGACAGTTTCTTCGCCTTGAACAGCCGCAGCGCCTCATTGGCCGGCATGTAGCAAAGGTCGAGATCGGACATTGGAAGTCTCCCGCGATCGTGAGATCGCACTTGGCATGAAGGGGTTGCCGGACCGCGCATCGCGGTCCGGTGGCTGTTCGTTGGTGTTGGCGGCGCTATTTCTGGAGGTCGGTCCAGATCTTCGTGTAGAGCGCCTGCACATCCGGTGGACAGGCCGGCATGAACTGGCCCTTGGCGGCGAATTCAGCCGGAATTGCCACTTCAGGCGCCGTCTTCATGTCATCCGGCATGAAAGCCTCGGAATCCTTGATGCCGTTGGCATAGCGGGCGAAAGCCGAAATCATCGCCGCATTCTTCGGGTCCATGATGAAGTTCTGGAAGAGCTTGGCGTTCTCGACATTCTTGGCGTCCTTGAGGACGGCAACATTGTCCATCCAGATCGGGAAACCTTCCTTGGGATAGCCGTATACGATCTTGGCATTCTCGAGCCGCTCGCGCAGCGATATGCCGTTCCAGTTGACGCCGGCGGCAATGTCGCCCCTGCCCAGGCCATCGACAGCCGCATAGTCCAGCGAAAGCCACTTCGCCTTTGCCTCGACCAGCTTGTCATGCACCTTCTTCAGCACCTGCATGTCGTCGGTGCAGTATTTGCCGCCTTCGTAGGCGATGGCGAGGAACATGATGTCACCCATTTCGGGCACGACATTGATCTTGCCGACGAGCTCAGGCGGCGGGTCGAGGAAGATCGCTGACGTGTTCGGGTCGCCAGCATAGACCGACTTGTTCACCGAAATGCCTGTCGTGCCCCACTGCCATGGGACTGTGTATTTGCGGCCCGGATCGAAGGGAACATCGACCCATCGCGGATCGACATTCTTGAAGTTCTCCATCTTGTTCGGATCGGTCTCCAAGAGCAGACCTTCGCTGATCCAGATCGGCACGACACTGGCTGACGGCACCACGATGTCATAGCCGGACGCGCCCTGGCGGACCTTGGCCAAGGCGGTGTCGTTGGAATCGTAGTCCGTTACGGTGACCTTGATCTTGTAGGTCTCCTCGAATTTCTTGATAAGGTCCGGGCTGGTGTAGTTGCCCCAGTTGTAGATGTTGAGTTCGCCATCGGCGCGGGCCGCGCCTGTCACGGCAAGCAGCGACAGCCCAAGGGCCGCCGCGGTCAGTTTCCAGTTCATGCTAGTGCTCCCATTGTTGGGACCGGCCGCGTCGCCGCCTCGGTCCGTCTCCTGCTGATGAACAAACCTGACGATGCCTTTCGGCCCAGGGCGAGCCGACTGGCTGTCAAAATTCCCCTCTTCGCGGCCATTCACTGCGGATGCCAGCTGGCCAACTTGGTCGTTCGCCAGAAGCTAGATTATAACTAACTATACAGTCAATATCTATTCACCGGCATTGGCGCGCCGCTGTCGGTCCCCCGGCACGGCCTACACAGTGAGCAGCAGACGAAGGCCGCGCGGGACTTCAGCCATCCCTGCTGGCGGGAAGCGAAATCCGATAGTCCGGACCGCGATTCCTTGGCTTGCGCCACGGCCTCAAACGATCCTTCAATCTCGTTCGGACAACCGGCTTCTCGTAAAGCGGAGCCGGCAGGCCGGCGAGCGCATAATAGTCGTCAAGGATGCTGGTCTGCAGGAGACGCTGCTCCTGGGTGAAGAAGCTGAAATGCGCGGCGACCAGATCGCCGAAAACCTTTCCCGGCCGATCGAGCTTCGTCGGCAAGGTCACTGACAGCCATTCCTCCTCGTCATTTCCCGGCGGGAAGAAAAGCTCGCCGATCTCCAGGACATCCGACCCGAAAAAGCCGATCGCGTTGATCGAGAAGCGCCCTAGCCTGACTTCCCGGTCGGGCACACGGAAATCACCCAGCCGGTTCGTCCGGACAGCCTCGATGAACACCGGATGAAGCGCCTCTGGAAAGCTTGCATGAGCCCAGGAATAGGGACACATCGCCTGGCAGGTGAGCGGTCCTTCGATCAGAACCCTGGAAAGATTCTTGATCAAGCTGTTGCAGACCGCGTTGTTGATGATGAGCGGCGCATACCAGAGGGCCGCTCCCTTTTCCGCCAAGGCCCGTGCCTTGAATCTGGGAAGGAAGCCCTCCTCCAGAAAGACCACATCATCGTCGAGGCGCAGATAGAGTGCGTCGGCGTCGTCACAGAAGCGAAAGAATCTGCCGATGACATCGATGCTGCCGTCGGCGCTCGGAAGCGTCTTTATCTTGCAGCGCGGATCGCTGGCCGCCAATCGCTGGAGATAGGCCCGATCGGCTTCGTTGCGGCAATTGTCCCACAGATGCCATTCGTGCACCTCAGGACTTTTCAGAACATGGTGGCTGAGCAGGCGCAGGTACTTCTCGCGGCCTGCCGGGGTCACAACAATCAGCTTCATGAGGTCCTGCCAGCAATGGGCGCGTGTTTTGGTCGGCCAGCGGCCCATGACAAGCCTAAGCAAGTCCAGGAAAAGTGTGAAGCGGTTTTCGTCCGGCGAAGGGATAGAGCGGTTCGACGCTTCGCCGAGCCGAGAAGCACGGCGCAAGACGTCCCTCTGCATAACACCAGACGAAAAAATCCCTCCCATTCGTGGCTCTTCGCATTCATCCGGCTTTGGTGTAAGGGCTCGCCATGACAGTATGGGACCAAGGCATAAATGCCGACAGCGGGGCCATGACGAACGCTGCCTGCCGCAATCTCGTCGTCGTCAGGGCCGATGACAACTCTCTCCATCGCGGATGGGGGGCGGACGATCCCCGATGTGAATTCGATTTGATCGTCAGCTACTACGGCAGCGATCCGTCAGCTTTCCGTCTGCCCTGTGAAAACCGTGTCGATTACAAGGGCGGAAAATGGGACGGCATACACGCTCTGTTCTCAGAGCGGCCCGAACTGCTAGATCACTACCGATATATCTGGTTCCCGGACGACGATATCGAGGCCGACCGGGCGACCATCGAAGCTTTGTTCGTCGTTATGCGCCGGTTCGACCTGCACGTCGGCCAGCCGGCACTGACGCTGGATAGCTACTACACCCACCTGCCGTTTCTTCGCTGCAAGAGTTTCGAATTTCGCCTGGTCGACAAGATCGAGGTCATGGCTCCCTGCATAAGGACCGACATCGTGGCCAAGATGCTACCGCTTTTCGAACACTCCATGGGCGGTTTCGGTCTCGACTCCTTGTGGACCCGGCTTGCCGTACGAAACCTTGGAAGATCAGCCGTATTCGACGCCCTGCCTGTCCGCCACACGCGGCCAGTGGGAGTTCACTTGGCTACCACGATGCTCGGGTCCGGCCACACGGCGGAGTCGGAACTCCGCCAACTGGGGTTGCGATATGGATTTGGCGAGTTCTTTCCCCTGTCTTACGAGGCCGTTGACCTCAAAGGCAGGCGTTGGCGATCGCGGCCGATTATCGGCTTGCGCATGGTGGCTGACTATGTTCTGGGCCGAAGTGCCTTTCGTCAGGTGCACAAGTGGAAAAGGCGACTTTGGCACCTGCTGCGCAGGCAGTATTCCAAGCCGGTCGAACTGTCTCAGATCAAACTCTAGCCATAAGTCGGCAGATCCGCGAATGGACAAGAACCTGCTCAGCGAAGCCGACATTCTCATTGTCGGCGCGGGCTTTTATGGCGCGACGCTCGCCGAGCGCATCGCCACGCAACTCGGCCGGCGCGTGCTGGTGATCGACCGGCGCCGGCACATCGGCGGCAATGCCTACACCGAACAGGATCCCGCCACCGGTGTCGAAATCCACCGCTACGGGCCGCATCTGTTCCACACCTCCAACGAAGAGGTCTGGAACTACCTGCGCGCCTTCACCGGCTTCACGGCCTATCGCCACCGTGCGTTTTCGACCTATCGCGACAAGGTCTATCCGCTGCCGATCAACCTTGCCACGATCTGCCAGTTCTTCGGCAAGCGGCTGAGCCCGGACGAGGCGCGCGGCATGATCACCGGACAGGCGGCGGAGCTTGGCGATCGCCCGCCGGCCAATCTCGAGGAGAAGGCGATCTCCCTCGTCGGCCGTCCGCTCTACGAGGCTTTCATCAAGGGCTACACCGCCAAGCAATGGCAGACGGATCCGCGCGAACTGCCGGCGCAGATCATCGCCCGCCTGCCGGTCCGCTACACGTTCGAGGATGGCTACTTCAACGACCGTTTCCAGGGCCAACCGGTGGACGGCTATACGGCGATCTTCGAAAAAATGCTCGCGCACGAGCTCATCGAAACACGGCTTGGCGTCGATTTTTTCGATATCAAACCCTTGCTGCCGAAAGACTTGCCGGTCGTCTACACTGGTCCGATCGACCGTTATTTCGACTACTCCGAGGGCGAGCTCGGCTGGCGGACCATCGACATCGATCTGGAGGTCATGGACACGCCGGATCATCAGGGCACGGCGATTATGAATTATGCCGACGAAGCCGTGCCCTACACCCGCGTGGTCGAATTCCGGCATTTCAATCCGGAACGTCAGCACAAGAGCGACAAGACACTCATCGGCCGCGAGTATTCCCGTTTTGCCGGCCGCGCCGACGAGCCCTACTATCCGATCGACACACGGCGGGATCAGGCGGTTTACCGTCGCTATCTCGAACGGGCGGCTGCCGAGAAAAACCTGCATCTTGGCGGACGATTGGGCACCTACCGGTATCTCGACATGCACCAGGCGATCGGCGCGGCCTTGAAGGCCTTCGAAACCGTGCTTGAACCCTACTTTACCGGCAAGCTCGATTCAGTCTCACGGTCGCTGTGAAGGGTCGGGCCTGAATCCGTAAAAAATCAGGCGCTCAGGCTGACGCCACCGATCTGCCGTCAGTCGCAATCTGTCGGCGGAACCACTCGAAGGTGCGCCGGATCCCTTCCTGGTAGCTGGTCTTTGCCTCCCATCCGGGAAGAACCTGTCTTGCCAGGGTCAAGTCCGGGCACCGGTTGGTCGGATCCTGTGGGACAGGCGCATGGTGTTCGATGCGGCTGCCCGGAACGAGCGAACTGACGAATTTCGCTGTCTCGAGAACCGAGACCTCGCGATTGTTGCCGATGTTCAAGGGGCCTCGGTGCGAGATGCTGTCACGCCAAAAGAATCGCTCTAAGCCATCGACGATATCGTCGACGTAGCCCCAGCTGCGCGATTGGGAGCCGTCGCCATAGACGGTCAGGAGTCCCGTGGTCAGGGCCTGGCTGACAAAATTCGAAACGGCGCGGCCGTCATCGATGCGCGTTCGCGGCCCATAGGTGTTGAACAGCCTGACGACGCGGACATCGAGCCCGCTGACGCGTTGCTGTTCAAACAGCAGCGCCTCGGTGCAGCGCTTGCTCTCGTCATAGGAGGCCCGTGGCCCGGTGCAATCCACGGATCCTCGATAGGTCTCCGGCTGCGGCGAGACCATGGGATCGCCATAGACTTCCGAAGTCGAGGTGAAGCAGAAGCGACCGCCGGGCTTGAGCAGCGACAGAAGATTGAGCGCGCCGCCTAAGTTGGCCCTGATCGTGCGCGCCGGCTCGCGCATGTACCAGACGGGCGAAGCCGGTGACGCCAGATGGATGATCTCGTCAAAATGCCGGCTGGCCGTGAAACTTTCGGCATCGGCAATCCGCAGGCTGAACCGCGGGTCCGAGACATGGGCAATGTTGTCTTGCAATCCGGTCCACAGATTGTCGACGACAACAAGCGTTTCCAGATCATCGCGCCGCAACAGGCGATCGACAAGATGGGAACCAATGAAGCCGCAGCCACCAGAAACCAACACGCTGCGTGGCATGCGCTCTCCCCCAGAAACTCTTCGTTCAACGCCCGGGTAGGCCCGTTTCCCACAGACTATGGGAACCATGTCCTATCCAGATCCGAAGGACTTCTAGCAGTGCTTTCATCAATGCCGCAATTGCAACGATCAAACTTGTTCCGCACCAGCCGGTGGCCGGCTGTCCGAGGATGAAACCATCGCCGGACATATGGTGCGGACGGGTAAGTGTATTTTCGCCGGCTACAGTGCCTTTTGCGGGCAAGGCATTCCCGCGGCATCGCCGCAGCGCGACGCCGTGGGCTGTGGTCTGATGCTCAATTCTTCGGACTGGCGCACAAGCTCGGCGAAGATCAGCGCGAAGCTACCCAGCATGACAAAAACGATGATCAGGCGTGTTACCGGCAATATGTCGGCCTCGTCCGGCTGGTGCGTGCACCCGAAGACCGGAATCATCCAGGGATCTTGCGCACAAACAAAAGTGCCACAGCGTCCTCTTGGTCTCCCGAAGGATACAGCGATGCTGCGGGCGCCCCACGCCACCCATGCCGGCTAACATGATCGATCGGGCTTTACGAGAGCTTAAGCCTCCTCTTAACCATCACATTCGCTCAAGCCATGACATGAAGCGCGACCTGCCGGTCCGGGCGATGCCGTGGCGGCATGGCCTTGCCGGCTGGCACGACGGCTCCCTTTGCAGACCCGCCCGCACCATGCTACCCCGGCGCTGGCGCGGCCAGACCCAATCGGTCGCGATCGGGGAGCCATGAGCACAGCCGCCAACAGCATCGCCTTCGTCTCGTCCGACACAGCAGACGCCAAGGCGGCGCTGGAGAGCCTGTCGGCGCGCTATGGCCAATGTCCGGTCGGGGATGCCGGGGTTGTCGTGGCTCTGGGCGGCGACGGCTTCCTGCTGCAGACGCTGCGCGACACGATGGGGACGGGGAAGAAAGTCTACGGCATGAACCGTGGCACCATCGGATTCCTGATGAACGAGTATCGTTCCGGCGGCCTCACCGAACGCATCGCGGCCGCCGTCGCCGAGACGATCCGCCCGCTGGAGATGCAAGCCGTCACCTCGGAGGGTGAAACGGTTTCCGCACTGGCGATCAACGAGGTGGCGCTTTGGCGCCAGTCCTACCAGACGGCCAAGATTCGCATCACCATCGATGAGCAGATACGGCTCGAAGAGCTGAACTGCGATGGCGTGATGATCGCGACGCCGGCCGGATCGACCGCCTATAATCTTTCCGCGCACGGGCCGATCCTGCCGCTCGATGCCCCACTGCTGGCGCTCACGCCGGTCAGCCCGTTTCGCCCGCGCCGCTGGCGTGGCGCATTGCTCTCCAACAAGGCGACCGTACGCTTCGACATTCTGGAGCCGGAAAAGCGGCCGGTGAACGCCGCCGCCGACCATACGGAGGTCAAGGCGGTGACCTCGGTAACGGTTCGCGAGTCGCCGACAGCAACGGCGACCTTGCTGTTCGATCCCAATCATTCCTGGAACGAGCGCATCCTGGCCGAACAGTTCCGTTACTGAGCCGGCACACAGACAAGCGGCCCGATTAGGCATAGCGATTAAGGTTACAAGTTCACAATCACGCCAATCCCGCCCGTTTCTGTTGACAAATCGCGGACTTGCGCCTAATCGCAATGCCAATCTTGCAAGCGCGTGGCGCTTGCCGCGACGAATAACGTTGCGCCTCCCCGAACCAGCCAAAGACAACAACACTTGTCCTCAGACACCACGATCGCTCAAGAAGCGTTGACCTTTTCAGACCTCGGCCTGTCGCCGAAGGTGCTTTCCGCAGTTACCGATGCCGGCTACACGCAGCCGACTCCGATCCAGGCCGGTGCCATACCGCATGCCTTGCTCGGCAAGGACGTGCTGGGCATAGCCCAGACCGGTACCGGCAAGACCGCCTCCTTTGTGCTGCCGATGCTGACCCGGCTGGAAAAGGGGCGCGCCCGCGCCCGCATGCCGCGCACGCTGATCCTGGAGCCGACGCGTGAGCTTGCCGCGCAGGTCGAGGAAAACTTCATCAAATACGGCAAGAACCACAAGCTCAACATCGCGCTTCTGATCGGCGGCGTATCGTTCGACGAACAGGACAAGAAGCTGGAGCGTGGCGCCGACGTGCTGATCGCGACGCCCGGCCGCCTGCTCGACCACCGCGAGCGCGGAAAGCTTTTGCTCAATGGTGTCGAGATCCTCGTTATCGACGAGGCCGACCGCATGCTCGACATGGGCTTCATTCCCGATATCGAGCGCATCTGCGAAATGATCCCGTTCACCCGGCAGACGCTGTTCTTCTCGGCGACCATGCCGCCGGAAATCACCAAACTGACGGAAAAATTCCTGCACGCGCCGGTGCGTGTCGAGGTTTCCAAGGCAGCGTCCGCCGCAACGAACATTATCCAGCGGCTGGTGAAGTCCGGATCGAAGCCCTGGGACAAGCGTGAGACGCTGCGCAACCTGATGAAGGCTGAAGACGCGGAGCTGAAGAACGCCATCATCTTCTGCAACCGCAAGGTCGAGGTGTCGGAGCTGTTCCGCTCGCTGCTGAAGTATGATTTCGATGCCGGCGCCCTGCATGGCGACATGGACCAGCGCGCCCGCATGCAGATGCTGGCCAATTTCCGTGACGGCAAGCTGCGCTACCTCGTGGCTTCGGACGTCGCCGCGCGCGGCCTCGACATCCCCGATGTCAGCCACGTCTTCAACTATGACGTGCCGATCCATGCCGAGGACTATGTCCACCGCATCGGCCGCACCGGCCGCGCCGGGCGCTCCGGCAAATCCTTCACCATCGCGACGAAGTCGGACACCAAATACATCGACGCCATCGAACGGCTGATCGGCAACAAGATCGAGTGGCATGATGGCGACCTGTCGACCGTCGTGGCCAGCGAAGGCGGCGAGGACGATGCTCCGCGCCGTGGCAAAGGCGCGCCGCGCCGTGCCGGCCGCAAGGACGACGATCGCAAGGACAGGGGCGAGCGCAAGAAGGGCGGCGAACGCCGCGCCAGACACGCGGAGGAAGATGTCTCACCGGTGATCGCACAGCAAGAACAGCCCGATGTGGCTGAGACGGCCGTTGCCGATATCGGCGAACGGCGCGCGCGCAAGGAGGCGATCCGTTCGGACAACACCGAACGCAAATCCTCCGATCGCAACGAACAGCGCGCACCGGAACGGGGCGACACCAGGCCGCAGCGCGACAGCAACCGCCCTGCCCGTCACCGCCACCAGGAAGACAACGACACCACCGTTGGCTTTGGCGATGACATGCCGGCCTTCATGCGCATCGTCGCCAAGGTCTGACCACCGTCCGCTTTCGAAGGCAAGCCAGCGATCCGGCTTGCCTTCGCAGTAAGATTCTGGCTGAGCTCGCCCGTCACATTGGCCCGGGCATCATCTTGGTCGGCTTCTCCAGCATCGGAAACTCGGCCTTGTTGCATTTCACGTTCGGGTTCGTCGGACTGAACATGCCGTTCGGATTGTCCCTGAACAGCCAGGCGTGAAGATCGTAGTGGACGAACTCCCTCGGGATGAGCGGATAGTGTCCCTCCATCGGTCCCATGAAGGTCTGGCCAAACAGCTTCGGCGGCTCTTTGGTATCCGGCGTCAGCGGCACCAGCCATTCCACGCCGACCAATTTCAGACCCTTCTTGGTCGGCTCGTAGATCAGGACGTTGGGCTTCATCGGGTCGAGTTTCTGGCCGACGCTTGGGACGTTGACGAAATGGATGCCCATGGCCCCTTTCGGATAAAACATCGCGCCGGATATCTTTTCGCCAGCATAGTAGACGCACCCGACGGTCGACAGATAAAGGTCGCGGACAGCCGCGGTGTAGTCTTCGTACTTAGCCAATGATTTCTTCAAGGCTTCGATGTCGGCCTTGTTGGCTTCTTCGGCTTGAGCCGTGGCGGCGTCAAACGATACGCCGAGAAGGCCGGCCAAAACGAGGACGCCGCAACGCCCAAGGCGAGCTGTTCTTGTCATGCATTCCTCCCAGATATGTAATCTGGCCGTGCAAGACCGAGGCGGGAAAAAATGTTGATCACGCGGCCAGTTGTACCGCCTCATCCCCTCTGGAACAGCAATGATGCTATTCCTTTCCGGGCCTGCGGGAAAGCTGTTATTTAGAACTAGCTAACTATCAGGCGCGCCAATCTGAAGAGCGCCGAAGTCCCCTCAAACAGAAACGGCCCCCGTGGGGCCGTTTCGCATTCGCTTGCCGAACAATCAGGTGAGCGGCGACAGCTGGATCTCGACGCGCCGGTTCTGGGCGCGGCCTTCGGCCGTCGCGTTGGATGCGACCGGACGCGTCTTGCCGAAACCGGTAACGGCGAAGCGGCGCTGATCGACGCCCTGCCCTGATAGATAGTTGGCGACCGCCAGCGCACGGCGCTGCGACAGATCGAAATTGTGCTGATCACCGCCCGTCGAATCGGTATGGCCAAAGACATCGACGGTCGTCTGGCGGAACTTCTTCAGCACCAGCGCGACGGAATTCAGCACCGGGTAGAAGCCAGGCTTCACCGCATCCTGATCGACATTGAAGGTGATGTCGGACGGCATGTTGAGGATGATCTGGTCGCCGCTGCGGGTGACGCTGACGCCGGTGCCTTGGAGCTGCCGGCGCAATTCCGCCTCGTTCTGATCCATTGTCGCGCCGATGGCGCCACCGGCCAGCGCACCGATGCCAGCGCCAATCAGCGCGTTGCGGCGGTCATTGCCGCCCGCAAGCAGACCGAGGCTCGCACCTGCCAGGGCGCCGAGACCGGCACCAGCGGCCGTGTTGGAAATCTTCTGGTCGCCCGTATACGGATCGGTGGTGGTGCAGGCGCTCACGAGCAAAGCCATCGCCACGACGACGAGCACGGTCTTCTTCATAAATGGTCCCTCTCCAAGTCGCGCCTTTTTCGACGGCGCCAAATCAGCCCTTCCGGCGACTTGTAACATGAATTGCGGCGAAAAGCGGAACAGGAAAAACGCCCGCGACGGCTTTTCCCAGGTCAGTCACGTGACGACCGCCTTGGCCAGTTACCAGAGATTCTTGCCGTCGATGACCACCACTTCGACCTTGTCGAGATCGAAATCATCGAACAGCCGCGAATTGACGCTGATCTTGGGATTGTCGAAATCCGGCTCGCCGGTCGACCAATCCGGTGTTTCGGTGAACGTGCCACAGCCGCAGGTGGTGCAAAAACCATGCTTTACGGTTTTCGAGCCCCACTGATAGAAGGCAACGTTTTTCAGTGGCGTGATGAGCTTGAACTGCGATGGGGTGTAGTAGGCCCAGAGCGAGCCGCGTTTCGAGCAGAACGAACAGGTGCATTGCGTCACCGTCCGCGGTGCCTCTGAAACCTCGAATGTCGTCGCCTTGCAGTGGCAGCTTCCCTTGATGGTCATCGACGTCACCTCTCCCTTGTCCGCCGCCCATGCGGCAGGGCACCATAAAGAAGCGATCCTGACAACTGTCCGTCAGCAGGCTCCAGGCCTGACCAGCCGGCCGGAAATCCTAGTAGGATGATGGCGGCACAAACAGGCAGATGGTCTTGCCGGCATCGAGCCCGGCCTCATGCGCGCACCAATGAAATTCTCCGTCCGGCGAATCCTTGATACGTCTGTCGCTGTAAGCCAGCACCTCCCCGGTGTCCTTGATGACATAGCCTTCCGGGCGCTCGCTGATCGAAGTCTGCGACACCTCGTGGCAGTCGTAGTTCGCGCAGCAGGCGAACGGATAACTCCAGCCTTGCGGCTTGGCCGCGGTCGGCTTGGCGTCATGCGCCAAGGCCGGTACCGACAGCAGCGCGATCACACAGGCCGCGCACAGGGGAATGATAAGCTGGCCAACCGATGGAACGGCGATGGCCGATCTGGAATTGGCGGCAAACATGGGAACGTTCCTTTCAAACGAGGTTCAAGCATTTCTTGCTTGCCCGTTCCCGGAACGTGTCTTCCCAGCGGCTAATCGTCAGCAGATATGCCGCGACCGGCCATAAATGCTTTTGTCTCTTCCTGCCCTCGAAGGTGAGCCGAAATGTGAGTCGGCGCAAGAAATTGCTGCATGAGGCACTGGCCGTCCAAGGCAGCAACTACCTGCCGTTGACAATCAAGGCAAATCCTCTGCGATGGCCCGCTTCCTCCTGAAGAAGGTGCAAGCCATCGCAACCCAGGTTAGTGGCGGACGGGCTAGTCCAGATCCGCCACGACCTCACCGGCGCCGCCCTCGATGCGTTGCGACAGCGAAGCTTCCATGAAGTCGTCGAGGTCGCCATCGAGCACGCTTGACGGGCTGGTGCTTTCGACGCCGGTGCGCAGATCCTTCACCAGCTGATAGGGCTGCAGCACGTAGGAACGGATCTGGTGGCCCCAACCGATGTCACTCTTGGAGGCTTCGGTGGCGTTGGCGATGGCCTCACGTTTCTTCAGCTCCTCCTCGTAGAGGCGCGAGCGCAGCATTTCCCAGGCCTTCGCCCGGTTCTTGTGCTGCGAACGCTCGGCCTGGCAGGCGACCGCGATGCCGGTGGCGATATGGGTGATGCGCACGGCCGAGTCGGTGGTGTTGACGTGCTGGCCACCCGAGCCGGACGAGCGGTAGGTGTCGATTCGAACATCGGATTCGGACACATCGATATCGATCGTGTCGTCGATGACGGGATAGACCCAGACGCTGGCGAAGGAAGTATGCCGTCGCGCATTGCTGTCATAGGGCGAAATGCGCACCAGGCGGTGGACACCGGATTCGGTCTTCAGCCAGCCATAGGCATTGTGGCCCTTAATCGTCAGCGTCGCGGACTTGATGCCGGCCTCTTCGCCGTCATGCACTTCCAGCACCTCGACCTTGAAGCGGCGGCGCTCGGCCCAGCGCGTGTACATGCGCAAAAGCATCGAGGCCCAGTCCTGGCTCTCCGTCCCGCCGGCGCCGGCATGGATTTCGAGATAGGTGTCGTTGGCGTCCGCTTCACCCGACAGCAGCGTTTCGACCTGGCGGGCCTTCGCCTCGCCCTGCATCGAGCGGATCGCCGCTTCAGCTTCGGCGATAACGCCTTCGTCGCCTTCCTCCTCGCCGAGTTCGATCAGGCCGATATTGTCTTCCAGCGCCTGCGTCAGGCCCTTGACCGCCGCGATGCCTTCCTCAAGGCCCTGGCGCTCGCGCATCAGCTTCTGGGCTTCCAGCGGCTCGTTCCAGAGGCTGGCGTCCTCGGCCCGCACATTCAGGTATTCAAGCCGCTTTATGGCCTGATCCCAGTCAAAGATGCCTCCTCAGCAGGGTTATCGCCTGCCTGATCTCATCGACAATATTCTGCGTTTCCGCGCGCATGGCCTAGTATTTCGTCCTGTGGCTGAAGTGACGTCTCGGTCGGCGCGATACATAGGGACGGCGCCGCCATGTGTAAAGCGAAATGGGCCGGCCCCAGGCCAGCCCAACAGGCGGCATAGGGGACCGTCAGTAGAGGCCGCCGCCGCCGTCCTGGATGGCCTGGTTCGCCTGCGGCGACAGTGCGCCGCCCGATGCGTTGGAGCCGTCGGCACCCATGCCGATCACCCAATAGCTGTCGGCGGGACCGGTGCCCGGCTTGAAGGCCTCGATGATGGTGCCAGGATCGCCCGACGTGGCACGCATGCCGGTCTTGCGGTTGATGGCGATCAGATTCATGCCGTCCGGCACCTTGAAGTCGACATTGGGCGTGCCGTCCAGCGCCACGCGCATGAAGTCCTTGAAGATCGGTGCGGCGAGACCGCCACCGGTGGCGCCATGGCCAAGGCCGCGCGGCGTGTCGTAGCCCATGTAGAGACCGACCACGAGGTTCGGCGTATAGCCGATGAACCAAGCGTCCTTTTCGTCGTTGGTGGTGCCGGTTTTGCCCGCGATGTGGCGGCCCAGTTCCCCGATGGTGGCGCCGGTGCCGCGTTGCACCACGCCCTCCATCATCGAGGTGATCTGGTAGGCAGTCATCGGATCGAGAACCTGCTCGGAATTGTCGACCAGTTCCGGCTCCGGCTGATTCTTCCACTCAGGCGCATTGCAGCCTTCGCAGCCACGCTCATCCTGCTTGAACACGGTCTTGCCGTAGCGGTCCTGGATGCGGTCGATCAGCGATGGTTTGATCGACTTGCCGCCATTGGCCATGATCGAATAGGCAGAAACCATGCGCATGACGGTCGTCTCGCCGGAACCTAGCGCCATCGGCAGGTATGGCGCCAGATGATCGTAGACGCCGAAGCGCTCGGCATATTCGACGACCAGCTTCATGCCCATGTCGTTGGCAAGCCGCACGGTCATCAGGTTGCGCGACTTTTCGATGCCGGAGCGCAGCGTTGCCGGACCCGCGACGGTGCCGTCATAGTTCTTCGGTGTCCAGGTCGTGTTGCCGCTCTGGATGGTGATCGGTCCGTCCATGATCACCGAGGCCGGCGTATAGCCATTGTCGAGCGCGGCCGAATAGACGATCGGCTTGAACGAGGAGCCCGGCTGGCGCATCGCCTGGGTGGCGCGGTTGAACTCGGACTGGGCATAGGAGAAGCCGCCGACCATGGCCAGCACACGGCCAGTGTGTGGATCCATGGCGATCAGACCGCCCTCCACCTCTGGAACCTGGCGCAGGCTGTAGGTGTTGTCCGAGCCTTCGTTCTTCTGCACGAAGATGACGTCGCCCGGCTTCAGCACATCGGCCGGCGACTTGGCCTTGACCGTCTTGCCGTCGACCACATGGCGCATGGCAAAGCCCATGTCGTCCTTGCTGACTGTACCTTCGACGCGTTCCTTGACGATATCGCCCGACGCCTGGCGTGCGGGCTGGAGCCCTATCGAGAGACCGGACGCCGAGGAGTCGAGCACGACGGCCAGAGACCATTCGGGAACGTCTTCCAGTCCCTTGACCGCGCCCAACGGGACGCCCCAGTCACCGGACACGTCGATTGACGTCACCGGCCCGCGATAGCCACGCAGCGTATCGTATTTGATCAAGCCGTTCTGCATCGCCTTGCGGGCGATAAGCTGAACTTTCGGATCAAGCGTGGTGCGGACGGACAGGCCCCCTTCGTACAGTGCATTCTCGCCGTAACGGGCAATGATCTGGCGACGCACCTCTTCCGTGAAATATTCACCAGCGAAGAGATAGGTGCCGGTACGGCGCGGCGTCACGCCGAGCGGCTCGGCCTTGGCCTTGTTGCCTTCCTCACGCGTGACGTAGCCATTCTCGACCATCTGGTCGATGACCCAGTTGCGGCGCTCGATAGCGCGATCGGCATGCTTGAAGGGATGGTAGTTGTTAGGGCCTTTCGGCAGCGAAGCCAGATAGGCAGCCTCGGCCACCGTCAGTTCGTTCACCGACTTGTCGAAGTAGGTAAGCGCCGCGCCGGCGACACCATAGGCACCGAAACCGAAGAAGATTTCGTTGAGGTAGAGCTCGAGGATACGATCCTTGGGATAGGCCTGCTCGATGCGGAAGGCCAGGATCATCTCCTTGATCTTGCGCTCGTAGGTCTGGTCCGCGGTCAGCAGGAAGTTCTTGGCCACCTGCTGGGTGATCGTCGAGGCGCCGACCTGCCGCCTGCCCGAGCCGAAATTCTGCAGATTGACGATGATGGCGCGGCCAAGACCGGTCACGTCGATGCCGGGGTGATTGTAGAAGTTCTTGTCTTCCGCCGACAGGAAGGCCGCCTTGACGCGATCCGGGATCGCCTGGATCGGCAGGTAGAGGCGCCGTTCGCGTGCGTATTCGGCCATCAGCGAGCCGTCGGAGGCATGGATGCGGGTGGTCACCGGCGGCTCGTATTTGGCCAGCACTTCGTAGTCGGGCAGATCCTTCGACAGATGGCTGATGTAAATCGCAACGCCCGCCGCGACCAGAAGGGCCAGCGTCGTGCCGATGCCGAAAAAATAGCCAATGAGACGAATCATACCCGCTCCAGTCCTTGGTTCGGGAATTCCCTAAACGAAGCCGCCTTCCACGCAAGCTTTCGAACCGGTCCCAATCCGTAATCGAAAACCCATGTCGCCACCATGTGGACAAAATACGGCAAGGCCTGCTTTCGTGACCTCGAGCCGGAAATAAAGGCACCGGGTGTTGTCATCCAGCAACGCCGCCTTAGGTTGCAGGCGCCGCCAGGCATGTCAACCTCCGGCCCCCGTTCCGGCACGGGCGGAAGCGAACAGCGCAACGGCGTTGGTGATGCTTTGTGCGGCCTTGCCGCGCCATTCGGCGTCGAGAAGTTGCGCCTCGTCCTTGGCATTCGAGAGATAGCCGAGCTCGACCAGCACGGATGGCACGTCTGGCGCCTTCAGCACCTTGAATCCAGCCGAACGCTGCGGATTGTTGATAAGGCCGACGCTGGTCGAAAGCTGGCCGACCAGCGTGTGGGCGAAACTCATCGAGAAGGTGTGCGTCTCTCGGCGGATCAGGTCGATCAGGATGTCGGTCACTTCCTTGTTATCGTCCTTGATGACCATACCGGCAAACTGGTCTGAAAGGTTTTCGCGATCGGCAAGCGCCTGCGCCTCGGGATCCGACGCCTTGTCGGAAACGGTGTAGACGGTGGCGCCGCGGATGCCCTTGACGCTGATTGTATCGGCATGGATCGAAATCAGCAGATCGGCCTCGTGCTGGCGGGCAATGCGCACGCGGTCGTCCAGACGCAGATACTCATCGGTGTCACGCGTCATGAAGACATCGTATTTGCCGATCGCCGCGAGCTTGTCGCGCAACTCCGTGGCGAAGGCCAGCGTCACGTTCTTCTCGATCGTGCCGTTCAGACCCTCGGCACCGCCGTCGACGCCGCCATGGCCGGGATCGATGACGACGGTGAAGCGATGGCCCGGATTGGAGACCGGCCCTGTGCCAACCCGCCCGCCCTTGTCGGTCGAAACCGTGGAGCCGGTGGTCAGCGCCTGGTTGGCAAGGGCAGCGTCGAACTCGCGTTCGGAGGCGGCCGACATGTCGATGGCAATGCGGTAGCCGGTTCCGTCCTCGTTCTTGAGCACATCCAGCTTGTCGACGGCGAAGGGTCCCTTGCCGGTGAGGATCAGCCGCGAAACGCCCTCGCCGAGCTCGCCCAGGCGCACACTCTTGACCAGGCCGCGCGGCTTCAAGTCCTTGGCGTCGATCGCCAGCCTGGTATTCGCCAGATCGATGACCAGGCGATTGGGTCCGCGCAGCAGGAACCATTTGATGTCCGGTTCGCGATCGAAATCCACGACGATGCGCATCTTGGTGGCATCGCCCGCCATCTTGTAGCCTTTCGCCACGAGCGGCGCGTCGGCGGCATCGGCAACGGAGCAAAACGCCTGGGAAATCACGACCAGCAGCAGGAGACAGAAGGCGCCGAGAATCCGGCCGCCAACACGACATCCCTTGTCTGTGAAGTCCGCCAGTCCCATCTCTCTTCCTGTCGCTCCCGGTTTGGCGCCAGGCGCCCGCTCGTTTCGTCGAAGTGCCGGTTAGGCCGCGAACTCGATTAACGATTGGTATCCAGAGAAGGTTAACCAAGCCTTTTCACGCAAGGATCGGAACCAGGCTTACGTTACGGAACTGCTTTTTGCCGGCATCGGAAATCGGGGTTGCCTTCCACCCCGCCAAATCATAAAAGCGATAGTGGATCACTGCAATCCTGGAACCGCCCTCCTCCGCAGCTTCCTGCTACAGGGTTAGATGAAAGGCGGCTCCTTTCGCTTCACGCGAAAAGGCTTCAAGTGATTGCGACGAATTTCGCAGGTGTGCTCCCGTGGCGGGGGAATCGCCTGCGTGAGGAAAACGGCCGGGTTTGTTCCCGTGCCGGCTCTGTACGAGCAAACAAGCTGGTCCGGTTTCCGGGCTTTGGTTCAAAAGGTTCTGCTGGTGACGATGGCTTCAAGCGCAATCATGGAAAGGTCCGCATCAAACCGCGCCAGTATGGCTGCGGGCGGCACCGCCATGACACGCAGGCACCGTCCGGCGGACATTCAGACATCCGGCACCCACACTCCAGACACGCAGCAGCGGGCTTTGCCTTGCAAGCTGCGGCTGACGGCTGCCGGGAGGAAACGAAATAATGCCCAACAAAATGCTGATAGACGCCTCCCACCCGGAGGAAACACGAGTTGTCGTCGTACGCGGTAACCGTATCGAAGAATTCGACTTTGAATCCCAGGACAAGAAGCAGCTCAAAGGAAACATCTACCTCGCCCGCGTAACGCGCGTCGAACCCTCCCTTCAGGCAGCCTTTGTCGAATATGGCGGCAACCGTCACGGTTTTCTCGCCTTCAGTGAAATACACCCCGACTACTACCAGATCCCGGTCGCCGACCGTCAGGCCCTGCTGCGCGCCGAAGCGCAGGAGGCCGAGGACGAAGAGGATGAGGACGGCGACGGCGATGATCGCCAGAGCCGCGATCGCGGCCGGCGCGGACGCCGGCGCGGCGGTAAGAGCCGCGACCGCGGTGAGCACAAGCGCGATGCGGGCGAAGCAGGCGAAGGCTCCGGCGAGGCAGGTGAAGGCAACGACAATGGCGACATCGTTGTCGAGGAGATCTCCCACACCTCCGAGATCATCGAACACGCAGCCGATACATCAGAACATTCAGATAGCTCGGAGCACGCTGATGCATCCGGCCATGATGAAAGTTCCGCCGAGCAGGACGAAACCGAAACCCGCGAGGGTGGCCCGACGTCGATCGCCGCCGCGGTCGAAGGCGATGTGGTTTCCGAACCCGTCTCGCGGACGGAACAGGGCACCGAAGCAACGTCCGGCGACAATGATCGCGGCATGCTGGAGGAAGTACAGTCCTCGCATCCCGATGACCACGAGATCGAATCGGTCGGCGCCGAGGATGCGCTGGAAGAAGTGCGCAACCGCCGCAAGCCGGTGCGCCGCCAGTACAAGATCCAGGAAGTGATCAAGCGCCGGCAGATCCTGCTGGTGCAGGTCGTCAAGGAAGAACGCGGCAACAAGGGCGCCGCACTCACCACCTATCTGTCGCTTGCCGGCCGCTATTCGGTGCTGATGCCCAACACGGCACGCGGCGGCGGCATTTCGCGCAAGATCACCAGCGCGGTCGACCGCAAGCGCCTGAAGGAGGTCGTCGCCGATCTCGAAGTGCCGCAGGGCATGGGCGTTATCCTGCGCACCGCCGGCGAGAGCCGTACCAAGGCCGAGATCAAGCGCGACTATGAATATCTGATGCGGCTCTGGGAGAACGTGCGCAATCTCACGCTCCAGTCCACCGCCCCTGCCCTCGTCTATGAGGAAGGCAGCCTGATCAAGCGTTCGGTACGCGACCTCTACAACAAGGACATCGACGAGATCCTTGTCTCGGGCGAGGAAGGCTATCGCGAGGCCAAGGACTTCATGCGCATGCTGATGCCGAGCCACGCCAAGGTGGTTCAGCCGTTCCGCGACACGACGCCGATCTTCGTGCGCAACGGTATCGAGGCGCAGCTCGACCGCATGCTGCAGCCGCAGGTGACGCTGAAGAGCGGCGGCTACATTATCATCAACCAGACCGAGGCGCTGGTTGCCATCGACGTCAATTCGGGGCGCTCCACCAAGGAGCACTCGATCGAGGACACGGCACTCCACACCAATCTGGAAGCGGCCGAAGAGGTTGCCCGTCAGCTCAGGCTTCGCGATCTCGCCGGCCTGATCGTCATCGACTTCATCGACATGGAGGAGAACCGCAACAACCGCTCCGTCGAGAAGCGGCTGAAGGATCACCTCAAGAACGATCGTGCACGTATCCAGGTCGGCCGCATCTCGCATTTCGGCCTGATGGAGATGTCGCGCCAGCGCATCCGCGCCAGCGTGCTGGAATCCACCATGAAGCCCTGCCCGCATTGCGGCGGCACCGGCCATGTCAGGTCCGATTCGTCGGTCGCGCTGATGGTGGTGCGGGCGATCGAGGAATTCCTGCTCAAGGATTCGCGCAGCCACATCACGGTCCGCACGCCGGCCGCGACCGCGCTCTACGTGCTCAACCACAAGCGTGGCACGTTGGTGGAACTGGAAAGCCGCTTCGGCCTGACCATCACCATCGAGGCCGATGATACGGTTGGCGCGCAGCACTATGCGATCTTCCGCGGCGCCCTGGCTGAAAAGCCGGAGGGCTTTGTAGAGGTACGCAGCCTGCCGGCCTATGTCGAGCCGGAAGAGCCCGAGGACGAGATTGTCGTCGTCGAGGAAGATGATGAGGCACCGGCGCAGGCCGAGCAGCCACGCCAGCAGCCGCAGCAAAACCAGCAGCCGCGGCCTGTCGGTGGCGAGGACGGCGAAGGCCGCGACCGCAAGCGCCGCAAGCGCCGCAGACGTCGCGGCGGCCGGGATCGCGATCGCGAACATGGCGCTCTTACGGATGATGGCTCATCCACCTCCGCTCCGGCCGGCGATTTCGCGGCGGACGATGACGACACCGAAACGGACGACGCCGCTCCGATCGCTGCCAGCGCCTCCGACGAGGCGGTACAGGCTTCGGATGACGGCCAAGGCAAGAAGCGTCGGCGCGGCAAGCGCGGCGGCAAGCGCAACCGTCGCGAAGACGGCGAAGGCGAGGCCGAGGCAAGTGCCGGCGAAACGGCCGAGCCTTCCGAAGCCGATTCTTCCGAAAGCGAACCTGCCTCGATCGAGCCAGTGGCTGTTGCTGCTGTGGCGGAAGAGCCGGTAGCTGCGGTAAGCGAAGAGGTGCCGAGCACCGAGAAGCCCAAGAAGCCGCGTCGCGCAACCAAGCCGAAGAAGGCAGCCGCCGAGGCCGTCGTCGAGACGGCCGTGGTCGAAGCGGCTGTGGAAAAGCCGGCCGAGGTTCCGGCGGCGGTCGCCGAGGAAACAGTGATCGCGGCAGTCACGGAAGAGCCCTCGAAGACCCGGCCGTCACGACGCAAGCCAGCGGCGATCGATGCACCGGTCGTGCCGGTGGTTTCCTCGACCGTCGCCAATGAGCCGGAAGCCAAGACCGAAGAAAAGCCGAAGCGCGCCGGCTGGTGGCAGCGGAAAGGTTTTTTCTAAACCTTTCAACTGGTTGAAGTGATTTTTTGATAAGAAAATCCCGCGCCGATCGAAAGATGGCGCGGGATTTTTCATGTCAGGTGTTCTCACAGTGCGAGAAATGGGAAACCCGTCCCACGCTTTCCTGGAACCGCGCTAAGGCGCGAAAATCGACCAGTTCATCATCCTCGCCAGCTTTTCCAGGGCGATCGAACCCAGCTTGGAATTGCCATTGGCGTTGAGGCCGGGAGACCAGACGGCAAGCGAGGCGACACCTGGCACGATGCCCAATATGCCGCCGCCGACGCCGCTTTTTCCCGGAATGCCGACACGGAAGGCGAAATCGCCGGAGCCGTCATAGTGGCCGCAGGTCAGCATCATGGCGCCGATGCGCCGCGCGCGCTCCGCCGACACCACGGAATGGCCGGTCGCCGGGTTCTTGCCGCCATTGGCAAGGAACCGGCCAGCCATCGCCAGTTGCCGGCAACTCATGGCAATGGCGCAATGGTGGAAATAGACGCCGAGCGCCAGTTCCGGTGCATGATGAAGATTGCCGAAGGATTTCATGTAGTTGGCCAGCGCGAAGTTGCGATAGCCGGTGGCGCGTTCGGACGCCGCCACCTCGCGGTCGATGATGATGGTCTCGTCGTCGGCGAGGAACTGGATGAAGCGCAGGATCTCGCCGATCGCCTCGCGCGGCTGATGGCCGGCAAGCAGGATATCGGAGATGACAATGGCGCCGGCGTTGATGAACGGATTGCGCGGAATGCCGTTCTCGTGCTCGAGCTGGACGATCGAGTTGAATGGATTGCCCGACGACTCGCGCCCAACCCGTTTCCACAGCGCATCGCCGACATTGCCGAGCGCCAGCGTCAATGTGAACACCTTCGAGATGCTCTGGATGGAAAAAGGCTGGTCGGCGTCGCCCGCCATCAGCACACGACCGTCATTGGTAACGGCGGCAATGCCGAACTTCCTTGGGTCGACCTTGCCCAATTGAGGAATGTAGGTCGCGACATCGCCGCGATCGGTGCGTTCAGCCATTTCGGCAGCGACCTCGGCCAATGCTTGATCAAGTTTGGGGGCCTGTTCGAGTTCCGGCATGGTGCTACCTCAACCAGCGTTCGATGCGCGACATCGCCTCGACCATGTCGTCGTGGCTGCCGGCATAGGAAAAACGCATCGTGCGGTGCCCCGCCTGAGTGTCGAAGTCGCGGCCAGGCGTCGCCGCCACATGCGCCTCGGCCAGCATCTTGCGCGCGAAGGCCATGCTGTCATTGGTGTGCCGGGTGACGTCGCAAAACGCATAGAAGGCACCATCCATCGGCGCGGCCAGCGGAAAGCCGAGTTCGGGCAGACGTTTCATCAAGAGCTCGCGATTCCAAGCGTAGCGGGCCTTGACCACCTCCAGTTCCTCGGTCGCCGCAAAAGCCTCGATCGCAGCGATCTGCGACAGTTCCGGCGGCGAGATGTAGAGGCTTTGGGCAATCCGCTCGACCGGCCGCACCAACTCTTCCGGCAACACCATCCAGCCGATGCGCCAGCCGGTCATGCAATAGTATTTCGAGAAGGAATTGATCACGGTCACGCTGTTGCCGAAGGCGAGTGCCGTGGTGTCGGGCGCGCCATAGGCCAATCGATGATAGATTTCGTCGGAAATGACGGCGATACCCAGTGTCTCCGCCGTATTGACAAGCGCTGACAGTTCGTCGGCCGGTATGACCGCGCCGGTCGGATTGGCCGGGCTTGCGAAAAGAACCCCCTTCAGCGGCTTCTCGCGGTGCGCTGCCTCCAGATGACCGGCATGCAGATAGGCCGCTTCGCCGAGTTCGATCTCGACCACATCGATGCCGAGCGCCGCCATGATGTTGCGATAGGCAGGGTAGCCGGGTGCCGCGATGGCTACGCGGTCGCCCGGATCGAACATCGCCAGGAAGGCGAGATTGAAGGCCGCCGACGATCCGGTGGTCACCGCGATCCGGCCGGGCTCGACCTCAAGCCGATAGTGATCCGCGTAATGCTCGGCGATCACCTTGCGCAGACCGGCCAACCCCAGCGTGTCAGTGTAGCCTATGCGCCCGTCCTGCAAGGCCTTGGCAGCCGCGGCGCGAACCCTTGCTGGCGCGGGATCGGAGGGCTGGCCGACCGCCATTGAGATCACCGGCACGCCCTGAGCCTTCAGCCTGTTCGCTTCGGCCAGAATATCCATGGCGTGGAACGGCTCGACATTGCCTCGGCGTGAGAGCGAAACGACCATTTTATCCCTATCCCGACAGTTGAGCACGCCATTCCCTTAATGCATGCGCCGCACAAATGCCCGATTGATGTGAGGATCACAAGTTGAGGAAGTTTTTCCGGTGCCGACTTTTCATCTTTCGCCCGCTCGTCTACCAGTTGACACGTCATGTTGAGCCGACCCAGATCGACTATTGCCCAGGCAGCGCGCGTTTTCGCGACGTTTTCGCTCGGCATCGCCGTTGCCGTGGCGAGTTCGGTCACCGCCTTCGCCCAGAACGTGCCTGTCATACGCGATGCCGAGATCGAGGCTCTGGTGCGCGATTACGCTCGGCCGATCTTCAAGGCTGCCGGGCTGGCGAATGACGGCATCGACATCGTTCTGGTCAACGATTCCAGCTTCAACGCCTTCGTCACCGGACGCCGGCTGTTCATCAACACAGGCGCGCTGATGACGGCTGAAACGCCGAACGAAATCATCGGCGTCATCGCGCACGAGGCCGGTCATATCGCCGGCGGCCACCAGCAGAAGCTGCGTGACCAGCTCGAACGCGCCAAGACGATGGCCATCATCGCCACCTTGCTTGGCGCGGGCGCCATGGTCGCTGGCGCGACCACCAACAGCCGCGGTCTTGCGGGCGCCGGCATGGGCGTGGCGGCTGGTGGCGGCGAGATGGCGCAACGCAGCATCCTCGCCTACCAGCGCACCGAAGAAACGACCGCCGACCGCTCGGCGATCACCTATCTCAACTCCACCGGCCAGTCCGGCATGGGCATGCTGAAGACCTTCGCCCGCTTCCAGAGCGCGCTGTCCTTGTCGGGCACGCAGGTCGATCCCTATCGGATCAGCCATCCGATGCCGCAGGAACGCATCGCCAATCTCGAAGTGCTGGTGAAGCAGAGCCCCAATGTCGACAAGGTCGATCCTCCGGCGCTGCAGCAGCGCCACGACATGATGCGCGTCAAGATCGCCGTCTATATGGACGGCCAGGCCGCGGCGGCGCGACTGATGCAAAAGATGCGGGGCAGCCTCGCCGCGCAGTATGGCGATGCCCAGTCCACCTATCTTTACGGCAACATTGCCGCGGCGCTCGTCAAGACCAACGCCTTGATCAAGGCGCAGCCCAAGAATGCCTACTTTCAGGAGTTGCGCGGCGACATACTGATGAAGGCGAACAAGCCCAAGGATGCGGCCGAAGCCTACGCCAAGGCGGTCAGCCTCGACCCGGCGCGGTCCGGCCTGCTGCCTGTCTCGCTCGGCCAGGCTCTGATGGCCGTGGGCACGCCCGACTCGCTGAAGAAGGCCGTCGTCCAGATCAACAATGGTCTGGGGCGAGACAAGGAAAATTCCGCTGGATATCGCTACCTGGCGCAGGCTTATGGCGAGTTGGGTGACATACCGGGCGCCGAGCTTGCCACGGCCGAGGGTCATTTCTATTCCGGAAACTACAAGGATGCGAAGATCTTCGCCATGCGGGCGCAGCGGCAGATGAAGCGTGGCGAGCCGCGCTGGATCCGTGCGCAGGACATCATAAACTACAAATCGTCAGGCAAAATCTAGTGAACCTTCCGGCCACGCGCTGCGACACAGCCGGACCGGGAAACAGGCAAAAGGAACGAGAACGATGAAAAAGGCACTGTTGCTGGGCACCACGGGGATCGCTGTAGCCCTTGCCATGCTGGCTTTCGGTTTCGTCGCCGGCAGCCCACAGATTGCCAAGGCAGGTACGGCGCAGCCCGTCGAGACGACTCAGCCTGTCCAGACAGCGGGGGCCGATACCAAGATTGACCGCACCGAGGTCGAAGGAATCATTCGCGACTATCTTCTGAAGAACCCGGAAGTGCTGCTCGAAGTGCAGGACGCGCTGGAGGCCAAGCAGAAGGACGAGCAACGCCTTGCCGCGCTCGGCGTCATCAAGAACGCCAAGGAGCAGATCTTTAACTCCAGCTTCGACGGCATTGTCGGCAACCCGAACGGCAAAGTGACCATCGTCGAGTTCTACGACTACAATTGCGGCTTCTGCAAACGCGCCATCGAGGACATGCGGGCGCTGACCAAGGCCGATCCGGATTTGCGCTTCGTGCTAAAGGAATTCCCGATCCTCGGGCCGGACTCACAAAAGGCCAGCGTCGTTTCGATGGCTTTCCACCTGATGATGCCGGAAAAATACGGCGAGTTCCACAATGCGCTGCTCGGCGGCCAGGGACGCGCTACCGAAGCGGCCGCGATCAAGATCGCGCTTTCGCTCGGCGCCGACGAGGCGACGCTGCGCGAGAAGATGAAGGACCCGTCGATCACCGAAGCCTTCGCCAAGACCTATGATCTTGCCAACAAGCTGTCGATCACCGGAACGCCGTCCTATGTGGTCGGCAACGAGGTTGTGTTCGGGGCTCTCGGGCAGGAAGTGCTGGCGGAAAAGATCGAGGCGGCAAAGGCCGCGCTTTGATCGACCGGGAGTTTTCTTCACGGGCGCATTTCGGCCTGTTGTGGACAGTGAAAGAACGCACTTGCGCTCTTTCCGCGGGCGACTATGCCCATTATAGAGAGCCAGCGCGCCGGTTTGACACCGGCGCCGGAAAAGGTCGGCTTTTTTGAAAACGGTTTTCGTCCTGAACGGTCCCAATCTCAACGCGCTTGGCAAGCGCGAGCCGGGGATCTATGGCGGCAAGACGCTTGCCGCCATCGCCGACGACTGCAAACAAGCGGGCACGTCGCTCGGGCTCGAGATCGATTTCCGCCAGTCGAACCACGAGGGCGACCTCGTCGACTGGATCCAGGAAGCCGGCGACAAGGCCGCCGGCATCGTCATCAATCCAGGCGCCTACAGCCATACCTCGATCGCGATCCACGACGCCATCCGCTCGGTCGCGCCGCTGCCGGTCGCCGAGGTTCATCTTTCCAACATCCATGCGCGGGAATCATTCCGCCACGTCTCCATGGTCGCGCCGGTCGCCGTCGGCATGATCTGTGGCTTTGGGCCGCTCGGCTACACGCTGGCGCTACAGGCGCTGGCCGCACGCCTATGACCGGCCAACAAACAGAAGGCTCGAAAATGTCGATAAAGAAGACCGGTGTTGACCAGCAGCTGATCCGCGATCTGGCGGGCATACTGAACGACACCAACCTGACCGAGATCGAGGTCGAACTGGGTGACCTGAAGGTACGCGTGTCGCGGCAGGCACCCGCCGTCCATGCTATCGCCGCACCGCAGCCAGCCTATGCGCCGGCGGCTGGCGCCCAGCCTGCGGCGTCGGCCGCGCCGGCAGCGGTAGACGTCTCGAAGAACGCGGTGGCCTCGCCGATGGTCGGCACCGCCTATCTGGCGCCCTCGCCCGACGCCAAGCCGTTCATCGAGATCGGCCAGAAGGTCAAGGAAGGCCAGACGTTGCTGATCATCGAGGCGATGAAGACGATGAACCAGATCCCGTCGCCCCGCGCCGGCACGGTGACGGCGATCCTGTTCGAGGACGCGACGCCGGTCGAATACGGCATGCCGCTCGTCGTGATCGAGTAGAGCTGGCAGGATGTTCCAGAAGATCCTCATTGCCAATCGCGGCGAAATCGCGCTTCGGGTGCTGCGCGCCTGCAAGGAACTCGGCATCCAGACGGTGGTGGTGCATTCGACCGCCGACGCCGACGCCATGCATGTGCGGCTTGCCGACGAAAGCGTCTGCATCGGGCCGCCGCCATCGCGCGACAGCTATCTCAACATCCATCAGATCGTCGCGGCCTGCGAGATCACCGGCGCCGACGCCGTGCATCCAGGCTACGGCTTCCTGTCGGAGAACGCCAAGTTCGCCGACATATTGGCCGCGCACAACATCACCTTCATCGGCCCGTCAGGCGACCATATCCGCATCATGGGCGACAAGATCGAGGCCAAGCGCACCGCCAAGCGCCTTGGCATCCCCGTGGTGCCCGGTTCCGACGGCGCCGTCACCGATCAAAAGGAAGCCAGGCGCATTGCCGCCGAGATCGGCTATCCCGTGATCATCAAGGCCTCGGCCGGTGGCGGCGGGCGCGGCATGAAGGTTGCCCTTACCGAGGCTGACCTCGAGATTGCCTTGCAGACAGCGAGCACGGAAGCCGGCGCGGCCTTCGGCGACGATGCCGTCTATATCGAGAAATACCTGGAGAAGCCGCGCCACATCGAAGTGCAGGTGTTCGGCGACGGCTTCGGCCGCGGTGTGCATTTCGGCGAGCGCGACTGTTCGCTGCAACGCCGCCATCAAAAAGTCTGGGAAGAGGCGCCCTCGCCGGCGCTCAACGCCGAGGAGCGGTCCCGCATCGGCGGCATCTGCGCCAAGGCCATTGCCGATCTCGGCTATTCCGGCGCCGGCACGATCGAGTTCCTGTACGAGAATGGCGAGTTCTACTTCATCGAGATGAACACGCGCCTGCAGGTCGAGCATCCGGTGACGGAAGCGATCACCGGCATCGATCTCGTCCACGAGCAGATCCGCGTCGCTTCCGGCGGCGGTCTTTCGGTCAGGCAGGAAGACATTAAGTTCAATGGCCACGCCATCGAATGCCGCATCAATGCCGAGGATCCGCGCACCTTCACCCCGTCGCCCGGCACAATCACGCATTTCCACACGCCAGGCGGTCTCGGCATTCGCGTCGATTCGGGCGTCTATTCCGGCTACAAGATCCCGCCCTATTACGACAGCCTGATCGGCAAGCTGATCGTTCACGGGCGCAACCGCGTCGAGTGCATGATGCGGCTGCGGCGGGCACTGGATGAGTTCGTCGTCGACGGCATCAAGACGACTTTGCCGCTGTTTCGCGATCTCGTCGGCAACCCCGACATCGCCAATGGCGACTATGACATCCACTGGCTGGAAAAATACCTGGCCAAGGAAGAGTAGTCCGGGGACGCGATGACCCGTCCCTATGCGCCCGGCTATCGCATCCCGACCGACCTCCTGCTCAAGGCATACGCTTCGGGCGTCTTCCCGATGGCCGAAAGCGCTGGGGATCCGGAGGTTTTCTGGGTGCGGCCGGAGACGCGCGGCATCATTCCACTCGATGATTTTCACACGCCCAAAAGCCTGAAGAAGACAATCCGCAAAAACCCATTCGACATCCGTTTCGACTTCGATTTCGAAGCGACGATCGATGGCTGCGCCGAGAAGCGCGAGGAGCGGCGCTCGACCTGGATCAACGCGCCGATCCGAGAGGCCTACGTGCAGTTGCACCGCATGGGCCACTGCCATTCGGTCGAGGCCTGGCGCGAGAACCAGTTAGCCGGCGGCCTTTATGGCGTTTCGCTTGGACGGGTATTCTTCGGCGAAAGCATGTTTTCCAAACAAACGGATGCTTCGAAGATCTGCCTAGTCCACCTCGTCGAGCGCCTGAAGGCGCGCGGCTTCGCGCTGCTCGACACGCAATTCACCACCGAGCATCTGAAGCGTTTCGGCGCCGTCGACGTGCCACGCGGCAAATACGAGAAGATGCTGGCCGATGCACTGAAGGGCGAGGCGATCTTTTTTCCGTAGGAATCGAGACCCTATTTGGCCGCAACCTCGATCGGGGTCTGCGAATGGAACATCATCTTCCAGCCGTTGACGCGATGGACATAGCCGGTGCTGACCAATGCCGCATAGGGTTCGCCATTTTCCCGCGTCGCGTGCGCCTCGTAAGTCAGCATGATGATATCGCTGCCCGGCTCGATTATTCCCTTGAGGTCGATATCGAGATCACGCCAGCGGTTGGGTTTGGTCGCGGTCTTGGCGAGGTCTGCATTGTCCATCGCCCGCGCCATCTGCGGAAACGCCACCAGGCATTCCGTGTCGGCATTGGCGGCGTAGTAGGCTGCGTCCCCGGTCCAGAACCCTCTTTCGAGCTCAAGCAGCTCTTTCTTGCTGGCTGTGATCCGCTTGCTGTCCGACATCGGTGTATCCTCCGGGCGCATCGATGCGCAATCGTCCGTGATCCAACGCATGATGGGCACGACGGTTCCGGGGGATCAGTTGGTGTCGGACGTATCCGGTTCCGTGGGGGCGGACTGTTCCACATCCGAGGTGGCGGCTGGCTTGGCTGCGGCAGGTTTCGAAGCGTCGGCCTTGGTCGCGTCAGCCTTGGTGGCGTCGGGCGCAGGGACATCCGACTTCTGCTTGCATTCCTTCAGCCAGACGTCATAGACGGCATGTTCGACAGCATTGAGGCCCGGGCTTTCGGCGAACATCCAGCCGGTGAAGATACGACGGATCTTGCGGTCGAGCGTTATCTCGTCGACCTCGACGAAGGAATCGGTCTTCGGTTCCTCTGTCTGCGGCCGGGAATAGCAGACGCGCGGCGTCACCTGCAAAGCGCCGAACTGCACCGTTTCATCGATATAGACATCGAAGGTGATGATGCGGCCGGTGATCTTGTCGATGCCGGCGAACTCGGCGACCGGGTTGCTGATGCGATCCGACCCCGCAGGAGCCGCCGGCGCGGCCGCGGGCGCGGCAGGTGCGGGCGAAGCAGCAAACGCCGCGGTGCTGACGGCGAGGCCGGCGGCTAACGTCAGACCGCCCGTCGATATCAGGTTGAAAAAGCTCATATGGGGGTACCGGTGGTTCGCGCCCGGGTGATTCCGTCAATCACCAAGGCTAGTCGGCGTTTTCTGATCAGCAAGCAGCTAAACACCAATTGTGGCGATAAAGGACCGGCCAGCACCTTGCGCCGCCACAGACCGGGCCCGTTACGACCCGGGCGTCCAGGCGTCATAGTCACCCGTGACCTGCGGGCGGTGCTGGTTGGTCAGCACCGAGCCCTTCGGGCGATAGGCCGCCGGCGTGCCGGTCAGATTGGGCTGATGCGGCTTCTGCCAGTCGCGCGGCTTGTACTCGTCACCGGGCGGCGCGACGTCGACACGGTGATGGATCCAGCCGTGCCAGCCGGGCGGGATGGCAGAGGCTTCGGAATAGTTGCGATAGATGACCCAGCGGCGCGTGCGGCCTTCGGAATCGACACCGCCTTCGTAATAGACATTGCCCGCCTCGTCCTGGCCGACTCTCTTGCCGTACCGCCAGGTGTGCAGGCGTGTTCCCAGCGTCTGGCTGTTCCACCAGGTGAAAAACTGCGTCAGGAAAGTCTTCATCTCAGAACCCTCGCGCCGGCGGCGCCTGTTTCCTGCTTATGGCGTCAGGCCTTCGGGAAGGCAAGAGTTTTGCCGAGGGAGCGCGCAAATGGCGCGCCAGGGACCCGACACAAGCCTGTGATCTCAAGAGGTGGCAGGATGCACGCTTGCCAAGCCTTTCCGGTCTTTCTAAAGCTCAGCGCGCCCATACGGGTATCAATCCGGCCATGGGCCGAAGGAGGTGATGATTGGCCACGAAATTGCCGACCACCGACGTTCGGATCGACGCCGAGATGATTCGCCGCCGCAAGGGCGGCACGCCACTGGTCTGCCTCACGGCTTACACTTATCCCGTCGCTCGCCTGCTCGATCCCCATGTTGACCTGCTCCTCGTGGGCGACAGCGTCGCCATGGTCCTGCATGGTCACGAGACGACGCTGGGCGCATCGCTCGAGATGATGATCGCACATGGGCAAGCCGTGATGCGCGGCTCGGCCAGGGCCTGTGTTGTCGTCGACATGCCGGCCGGCAGCTACGAGGACTCGGCGGCGCAGGCGGTGGCCTCGGCGCGACGCATCGTTGGCGAGACCGGCTGCCAGGCGGTGAAACTCGAAGGCGGCGTCGACATGGCCTTGCAGATCGCGGCGATCGTGGCGTCCGGCATTCCGGTCATGGGCCATATCGGCCTGCTGCCGCAATCGGTGGAGAAGGATGGCGGCTACAAGATCAAGGGCCGCACCGACGAGACGATCGCGGCGTTGATGGCTGATGCGCTCGCCGTCGAAAAGGCTGGCGCCTTCTCGACGGTGATCGAAGGCACGATCGAGGCGGTCGCCGCCGACATCAGCCACCGCATCGCCATTCCAACCATCGGCATCGGCGCCAGCGGCGACTGCGATGGTCAGATCCTGGTGATCGACGACATGGTGGGACTGACCGTCGACCGTGTGCCGAAATTCGTCAAGGAATACGCCGACCTGCGCAGCTTGATCGCGCATGCCGCTGAGCGGTACGCTTCGGAGGTGCGAAATCGGACATTCCCCGGTCCTGCCCATGTTTTTTCCGGCTCAAACACCAATGGCGGAGACCGGGCATGAGCGGGCCTGATGTCGTCGATAGTGTTGGCGCACTTCGCGCCAGGATTCGCGACTGGCGGCGCGACGGCTTGCGCGTCGCCATGGTTCCAACCATGGGCGCGTTGCATGAGGGGCATCTCTCCTTGATCAGGATCGCGCGCGAAAAAGCAGAGCGCTGTGTGGTGTCGATCTTCGTCAACCCAACGCAGTTCGCACCGAGCGAGGATCTCGACAAGTACCCGCGCCAGATTGCCCGTGACCTGGATCTGCTGGCGACGGTCAAGGCCGATCTTGCCTTCACGCCGACGGTTGGCGCGATGTATCCCGCCGGCTTTGCCACCAGGATCTCGGTCGGCGGCCCATCCGCCGGGCTCGAATCGGATTTTCGCCCGACCTTTTTCGAAGGCGTCGCCACCGTGGTGGCCAAGCTCTTCCTCCAAGCAACGCCCGACTACGCGGTCTTCGGCGAAAAGGATTATCAGCAGCTTTGCGTCGTCAGGCAGCTCTGCCGCGACCTTGACCTGCCCGTCGAGATCATCGGTGCCCCAACCATACGCGACGCGCATGGCCTCGCCATGTCGTCGCGCAACGCCTATCTCGACGAGGGTGAACTGGCGGTCGCTCGCCAACTCAACGTGATTCTGCGCAAGGCGGCAGCAGCGTTGGCGGCCGGCGCGCATCGAGACGACGCAACCGGTGAAGCCGGTCGTGCCCTGATCGCCGCCGGCTTCCAGAAGATCGACTATGTCGAGGCCCGCGAAAGCCTGACGCTTGCGCCCTGGCGTCGCGACCGCACGGGACGCCTGCTCGCTGCTGCCTGGCTCGGCAGGACGCGGCTGATCGACAATGTGGAAGTTCCCACTGCCTAGACCAAAGAGACGATCGACTGCATTCGGCTTTCTGCCGCGCCTACCTCACGCCTATTCGCCCGCTGGTCCTCAGCAATAATTGCCCCACGAGGACCCCAATAATCCCAGCTGATGCTTTCACGAGTGCATCGGCAAGATGCGCGTGGCGGCCGGGATCGATGATCTGAAGCAATTCCAGTATGCCGGCAGTCGCAACCACAAAGATCAAGGTCTGATACACTCTGTTGGGGAAGCTGAGCGCCAGGGCGAAGCCCAACAGCACATAGGCCAGGGCACGCTCGATATTCGCCTGGGCCATGTGCGGCCTCATCTGGATCGGCGACAAGGTCGCGAAAATGATGATGATAAGCAGCACCAGCGCCGCGATGCGGAACAGTTTGATCATGACCCTGCATATCCGTCGTGAGCCGGCACAGCAAATGCTGGGATGACGCAGGAGCGGATTAGGAACCGATCGGCCGGCCATAGTGAAACCAATCCACAGATGCGTGGCGGCATCAATAAGTTACATGGCGACCCTAGCGTGCCATCCTACTCATTATTCTGTGGAACCTCGCACTTATTTTGGAGGCGGTCCGAGGGCCTATGTCCAGTTGGCGAATGCGATCGACCGCGCTCTGCCGCAGGTCGTCGAGGCCGTATACGATTCGGTTGCCGACGTCGGCCGCTGGCAATCGCCGCTAGACGCCATTCGGTGCGTGCCCCTCAGGCCGTCAAACGAAAACGGGGCGCATGCCGCGCCGCTCGCGAGAAGGTGATCTGGAGCGCCAGCAGATGGCGGTCAGCCGGCAAGCGGCCTGCGATAGACCAGTGTCGGTTCGCCAGAGGCACCCGTGTGCTCGCCGGCATCGCCGGATCGCACGAAGCCGTTCGCTTCGTAGAAGGCGATGGCACGCCTGTTCTGTTCTTCCACTTCCAGACGGATGGCGCGAGCCTCGGGGAAACTCTCGATGATCTCGTCGAGCAACATGCCGCCGATGCCCCTGCCCTGCAGGCCCGGAAGCACGTAGAGCTGTTTCAGGACAACCGTTTTGCCGCCGTCGATGCTTTCGGCAAAAGCCACGCCGCCAATGCGCTTCCCGTCATCAGCAACAAGGAAGTCGCTGTTCGGCTTGATCAGCCGCGCCCTCAGTGAGGCGATCGAATGCCATTCGTCGGTGATCTCGGTGACCTTGGCGGCGCCGTAGATGGCGTCATAGGTCGCATGCCAGGTTTCGACCAGCACTGCCCGAATTGCATCAAGGTCGCGCTCGCCTGCGGTGCGGACGAACATGGCCTTACTCGATGCCGAGCTTGGCCTTGACGAGGTCGTTGACCGCCTGCGGATTAGCCTTGCCGCCGGTCGCCTTCATCACCTGCCCGACGAACCAGCCGGCCATGGTCGGCTTGGCGCGCGCCTGTTCGACCTTGTCCGGGTTGGCCGCGATCACCTCGTCGACCGCCTTTTCGATGGCGCCGGTATCGGTGACCTGCTTCAAGCCACGGCTTTCGACCAACTGGCGTGGATCGCCACCTTCGCTCCAGACGATCTCGAACAGGTCCTTGGCGATCTTGCCGGAGATGGTGCCATCCTTGATCAGGTCGATGATGGCGCCAAGCTGGTCGGGCGAAACCGGCGCATTTTCAATGCCCTTGCCCGCCTTGTTCAATTGACCGAGCAGGTCGTTGATGACCCAGTTGGCGGCGAGCTTGCCGTCACGTCCGGCGGCCACCTTCTCGAAATAGTCGGCGATCGACTTTTCCGACACCAGGATCGAAGCATCGTAGGTCGAGAGACCCAGCGAGGTGATCAGCCGCGCCTTCTTGTCGTCGGGCAGTTCCGGCAGTCCTTTGGCCAAAGCATCGACATAGGCCTGATCGAATTCCAGCGGCAGAAGATCGGGATCGGGGAAGTAGCGGTAGTCGTGCGCTTCTTCCTTCGAGCGCATGGAGCGCGTCTCGCCCTTGACGGCATCGTACAGCCGCGTTTCCTGGTCGATCTTGCCGCCATCCTCCAGGATAGCGATCTGGCGGCGCGCCTCATAGTCGATGGCCTGGCCGATGAAGCGGATCGAGTTCATGTTCTTGATCTCGCAGCGCGTGCCGAACTCGCCACCGGGCCGGCGTACCGAGACGTTGACGTCGGCGCGCAGCGAGCCTTCATCCATATTGCCGTCGCAGGTGCCGAGATAGCGCATGATGGTGCGCAGCTTGGTGACATAGGCCTTGGCCTCATCGCCGGAACGCAGGTCAGGCTTGGAGACGATCTCCATCAGCGCCACGCCAGAGCGGTTGAGGTCGACATAGGACATGGTCGGATGCTGGTCGTGCATCGACTTGCCGGCATCCTGCTCCAGATGCAGCCGCTCGATGCCGACCTCGATGTCCTCGAACTCGCCCTGTCGGTCCGGTCCGACCGAAACGATCACGGTGCCCTCGCCGACGATCGGCTGCTTGAACTGGGAGATCTGGTAGCCTTGCGGCAGGTCGGGATAGAAATAGTTCTTCCGGTCGAAAACCGACTTGTGGTTGATCTGCGCCTTCAGGCCGAGGCCGGTACGGATCGCCTGCTTGACGCATTCCTCGTTGATGACGGGCAGCATGCCCGGCATTGCGGCATCGACCAGGCTGACATTGGCATTGGGGGCCGCGCCGAAAGCGGTCGAGGCGCCGGAAAACAATTTTGCTTCCGAGATGACCTGCGCGTGCACTTCGAGACCAATGATGATTTCCCAGTCGCCGGTGGCGCCGGAGATCAGACGTTTTGCGTCGGGCGTGCGGGTATCGATCAGGGACATGGAGGCCTACAAATTGGAAACTGCGGAATATGCATAACGCATATTTTGATGTGCATTCTCGCTAGTGCAAACCGCCAAAAGAGACAAGCGCAAAGCCGCGGGCTGGCCTTTTCACCCGCTTTCGCCTATAGGACGCCCATCCCAATGGAGAGTGGATGTCCACTTACGCTCAGTCCCGGTAAGGCCCTGACCTCGTAGCGAGGCAGGGCGACAAAACCTGAAACCCCGTGCCGCGAAGCTTCGCGGCGGCGGCATTTTTCGTTTTCCCGGAAAACTCTCCACATGGATATTTCGCGCACTGAACAGCGCATCCTGCACCTGCTCGCGCAGGGCGGACGCATTGAAATCGAAAAGAACCAGAAGAAACGGATCGCCTCCGTCAAATGCCTGACCCGCGATGGCTGGCACTATCCGGGCGTCGATCTCGACCTGTTTCGAAAGCTGAAACGCAAGAAGGCGGTTTCGTCGTCGGGCGGCGGCCCCTACCGCATCACAAGGCGCGGGCTCGAACTCGTCCGCTCCGAGCTCGATAACAGATAGCATATGGTTCCGCCGGTCGGGCTTCCGGCCGGCGGCTCCGTTCACCGCTCAGGCGGTGGCGATATAGGCCCTGATCTCGTCGGCCTCGCGCTCGACATCCTCGATGCGGCGCTTGACCACGTCGCCGATGGAGACGATGCCATCAAGCAGGCCGTCCTTTTCCACCGGCAGATGGCGGAAACGACCCCTTGTCATGATCTCCATCACCTCGTTGACGGTGTGGTTCTCGTTGCAGATCTTCACCTTCGGCGTCATTGCTGAACGCACGGCGATATCAAGCGCGGCGCCGCCTTCCTTGGCGACGACCCGCACGATGTCGCGCTCCGACAGAATGCCGACGATCTTGCGATCGCCATTGGTGATGACCAGCGCGCCGATCTTGTGTTCGGCCAGGATGCGGATGGCTTCGCTGAGCTTCTCGTTCGGCCCGAGCGTCAACACGTCGTGGCCTTTTCTTTCCAGAATTGCCTTAACCGTCATGGCGTCCTCCTCTGCTTCGCCTGCCGGCCCCCTGCCCAGACCGGCTTTCACGTAAGAGTGAACATCGTGCGCCGTGATCGGTTGCATTTCAAGTGCGGCGGTCGGCGGTCTCCCATTCGGGGGGCTGCCATCGCCGGTCGAACCAGCGCAGGCCGAAGAAGCCGGCGACGAAGCCGCCAATATGGGCCTCCCAAGCGATCTGTCCGTCCACTCCGGGCGCAAAGCCGAGCAAGCCGGTGGCGAGATTGATGATCATCCACACGGCGAGAAAGATCACGACGCCGCGCAAGCGCAATACGACCGCGATCGGCAGCACGGGGCCAGCGAAGGCAGCCTTGCCGGCCGATCGGTCTGTGCGAAAACCGAAACGCGCCGCAGCCCCCATCATGCCTGATATGGCGCCGGATGCGCCGACCAGTGGTGCCTCGCCATATGGGTGCATGGCCCAGAAAAGCGCCACGGAAGCCAGTCCGGTGGCCGCAAAGAACAGGGCGAACCAGAACCCGCCGAGACGATTGGCCAGTGGCGAGCCAAAGGCGGCGAGCCAGACCATATTGATGGCGATATGCGCAAAACCGCCATGCATGAAGGCATAGGTGAAGGGCCGCGTGAGCAGGAACCAGTCGAAGCCGTATTGGCCGGTGTAGAGGACGGGAATGAAGGCCCCGTCGTACAACAGCGTCATCTGTTGCGCGTCGTTCAGCACATATTGCTGCAGCAGGAAAACGACCACGCAAATGCCGATCACCGCCAGCACGACGGGCGGCAGATTGAACACCGGCTCGCGCCGGGGCTCCGGCATCGGTTCGGCGCGTTCGGCCTCGGAAGGATCTTGCGGTTCACTCATCTGCAATCGCACTCTGCTGGTTCGATCTGGGGGCCGGTTCGATCTGGGCTGGTTCGATCTGGCCAGCATCTAGATCATGGTCAATGGAACCGCAAACAGCGAATCGCCCTGGTGCGAATCAAAAAAGAAGCCGTCCAAGGTTTCCCTTGAACGGCCTGTCGAGCCCCCTGCTCCCCTAAAACTCTTGACTGAAGTGCTGCCGATCGTCGCGAAACGACCGCTTCTGGAGTGGTTTTGGTGTGCCACAGGGCCTGCCTGGGCGCAACGTAAACCAGTTGTTAACCTTAACGGCCCCGACCCGTGAACAAGTGTTAACGACGCTGGCACGCTTCCTGCTCCGCAACGCATGTAGGTCATCGGAGGGCGCCCTTCTGTTCACCGATGGGACATCAGACGACAGAATGCGCGGAGCAGCATACCATGAACCAAAACGGATCGATCACGCTGTTCCATTATTGGAACCGCCTGCGTGATGGACGCCCTGCCCCGAAGCGATCGGAAGTCGAACCGGCCGATATCAAGTCGCTGCTGGCCGATACGTTCATCCTGGAAAGGGACACCCGCGGGCAACCCGTGTTCCGCCTGGCTGGTACCAGGCTCTGCGCCTGCTATGGCCGCGAACTCAAGGGCTTTTCCTTCCCGTCACTGTGGCGCGAGAAGGACCAGCGCCTGGTTTCAAGGCTGATTCACGGGGTTTTCGATCAAAAATCGGTCGTGTTGATCATATTCGAGGGCTTCAGCCGCAACGGCCGCTCGAACAAGTTCGAACTGCTTGCCTTGCCGCTCGACGGCGGCATCGAAAACCAGCGCTGCCTCGGCGTGGTCAGCGCCGTGGAAAAGCCATTCTGGCTTGGTGCCGACCCGATCACGGACGCACTGATCGATTCGATCCGTGTCATCGATCCGGAGAAAGAACTGCTCAACAACCGTCCGGCAATCGACGTCCCCTCGCTTGTTCCAGCAGAACTCGATGCGCCCGATACGATCTCGGCGCTTGGCCGGGCGCGCCGCATCCGCCATCTCGTCGTCTTCGACGGCGGGCGCGAGGAATAGTTGATCATCCCACGGGTCCCGCAGGCTCGTTTTTCCCCTTTGTTAACCCGCTTTGTTGTAATTCTCCGATGAAGTCCTTCGCATCGACGCGCGGGAATGCCAAACGGGGTGTAGGCAGTCATGAGGTCAGCGGCGGTCGATTACGCGCCGTCCCAAGCTGAAAGGCGCAACTTTCAGCGCGTCCGGGTCAAGATATACGGGCGATTCATGCTGGAAGACCGCACCGAGCATCCTTGCCAGGTCGTCGACATGTCGCCCGGCAACGTTGCGCTCCGCACCGATCGCGTCGGCATGCCCGGCGAAAAGGTGATCGCCTATATCGACCATATCGGCCGCATCGAAGGCGTCGTCACACGCACGCTGCAGGACGGCTTCGCGATGACGGTGATTGCGTCCGACCGCAAGAAGGACAAGCTGGCGGCGCAGTTGACCTGGCTTGCCAACAAACACGAACTCGACCTGCCGGAAGATCGTCGCCACGAGCGCGTCGCGCCGCGCAACCCGACCAGCGTGCTGCAGCTCACCGACGGCCGTCAATACCAGTGCCGGATCATCGATCTGTCGCTGTCGGGCGCGGCGATCGAGATCGACGTCAAGCCGGCGATCGGCGTCCAGGTCATGCTGGGCACCATGCGTGGCCAGATCGTTCGTCATTTCGAGGATGGCGTGGCCATCGAATTCGCCGTCATTCAACGTCCTGAAACGCTCGATTCCGAATTCAACACGCCCCGCGCCTGACCGGCACGGACAGGCAATCAAACCGGCCCTTCGTGGCCGGTTTTTTGTTGCGGCAAAGGCCTTGAAAACTCTCGGAAGCGGCTGAACCGCGCGGGCAGCGCGGGGCGGCCGTCCGCGCCCTCCTGGCGCAAAGGCCTCACGCTTTTGATAAGCCAGCAATCCAAACAATTAAATACTAAAATGATTCAAATTTTATGTTTATTCTACTGGCGTTTTACTTAAAGTCTGCTTCGCGCTTTTGCGTCAAATAAATCCACATGTGGCAATGTCTCCTTCGAACGGGGAGACTAGAAATGAAAAAAACGAGGGGCAAGCTGTTGCTGATGGCAATGGCGATGCAGCTTTCCGCCTGGGGATCAGCATATGCCGCGGGACCGGCCTATATGCACACCGGCGGCCGTACCACGCAGCCTGTTGGCCATTACGAATTCTGCCAGCGCATCCCTGGCGAATGCAACGAGAAGACGCCCAAGGGCGCGCCGGTCGACCTGAGCCGCAAACTCTGGGCAACGATCGTCAGCATCAACAATTCGGTCAATACCCGCATCAAGCCGCGCACCGACATGGAAAATTACGGTGTCGAGGAGTACTGGGCCTATCCCGACAACGGCTATGGCGATTGCGAGGACTATGCGCTGGAGAAGCGCCGCGAACTGATCGACGCAGGCATGCCGGCGGGTGATCTGCTGATGACGGTTGCGCGCCAGCCCAATGGCGACGGCCACGCCGTACTGACCGTACGCACCAGCCTCGGCGAGTTCATCCTCGACAATCTGGAAACCAAAGTGCTGTCCTGGACGGACACCGACTACACCTATCTCAAGCGTCAATCGACGGAAAATTCCGGCGTTTGGGTGACGATCAACGACGGTCGTTCCGACGCGGTCGCCAGCGTCCGCTAGAGCGCCAGTGCATGTCGCCCAAAGGGGCAGCGGTTTTGCGGCATGCATGCAACAGAAATTAAGCGCGTCGCGACGCGCTTAAGGAGAAACCCGGTCGAGTCCCCACCCTCCCGTCCCCAACGACCGGGTCAAAGGAGCCGGCCCCGTCCCCGGGCCGGCTCCGCCATTTCTGGGATGGCTGCTAAAATTGATCCAATTTCCATGGCATGGTGCATTCGCGCCGCCATATCTCCAGAAGATATCAGCAGCAGGAGGCCTTATGCCGACCGAAGCTCGATCACCGCGCCTTGCGGTTCTTATCGACGCGGACAACACCTCCGCCAAGATTGCCGACGGTTTGTTCGAGGAGATCGCAAAGATCGGCGAGGCCAGCGTGCGCCGTATATATGGCGACTTCTCCAGCACACGGTCCAAGAGTTGGGCAGACATATTGGCGAAGCACGCGATCATTCCGCAGCAGCAGTTCGCTTATACCACTGGCAAGAATGCTTCCGATATTACACTGGTGATCGACGCGATGGACCTGCTCCATAGCGGCCGTTTCGACGGTTTCTGCCTGGTTTCTTCCGACAGCGATTTCACGCGGCTTGCCGCGCGCATACGCGAACAGGGTGTCGATGTCTTCGGGTTCGGAGAGCAGAAAACCCCGGAGAGCTTTCGGCAAGCTTGCCGCCGGTTCATCTACACCGAAAACCTTCTGCGTGGCCCGGCGAACATCCCGGACGCCATGCCCGCATCGAAGCCGCTTCAATCATCCAGTGCCGCGCTGCCGATACTCAAGAAAGTCATCGGCCAGATGGACAGCGAAGATGGCTGGGTGCTGCTCGGCACGTTCGGAAAGCAGCTCTCGAACCTCTTCTCCGACTTTGACCCTCGCACCTATGGTTTCGGCAAGCTGAGTGACCTGGTGAGGAATACAGCCGAATTCGAAATCGAAGCGCCCAAAGGGGGAGCCATGCGCATTCGAATCAAGCCTGCGACCGTGAGGAAGGGAAAAAACAAATCCGCCTGATCCATGGGGACTGCCGTCCTCGCAACCTGCCGGTTGGATCGTGACCTCAAAGCTTCTTCAGCCCCGCCATGAAGCGTTTGCCGTTGGCGACGTAGTGCGCGGCCGAGCCGCGCAGCCTGGCGACGGCCGCGTCGTCCAGCACCCTGATCGCCTTGGCCGGCGAGCCGACGATCAGCGAATTGTCGGGAAATTCCTTGCCTTCGGTGACCAGCGCGCCGGCGCCAACGAGCGAATTCCTGCCGATCCTGGCGCCGTTCAGCACGATGGCGCCCATGCCGATCAGACTGTTGTCGCCGATGGTGCAGCCATGCAGCATGGCCCGATGGCCGATCGTGCAGCCCTCGCCGATGGTGAGCGGGAAACCGGGATCGGTGTGCATGACCGTGTGTTCCTGCACATTGGTGTCGGCGCCGATGACGACAGGTTCGTTGTCGCCGCGAATGACGACGCCGAACCAGAAGCCGGCGTTGCGGCCGACCCTGATGTCACCGATCAGCGTCGCGTCGGGCGCGATCCAGTTCGACCCCGCGTCTGCGAAGCTGGGCTCCGTTCCTTCGATCGCATAAAGCGGCATTGTCGGTCTCCGAATCGTCTCAGATGCCGGACCCTAGGAGACGGATCGTCCATGAGGCAATGGCAAGCACGACGATGCCCAATGCCAAGGACCAGGCGATCGCCGTGCAGCCGCATGATAGGAGCGCGACTGTCGAAATACGGCCCTCACGCCGGGCATCGAGGGCAGCGTTGACCAGCATGAACGGCCCGGCGCCAGCCGTAGCCGCCAGCGAGCGCAGCACATGCGAGGGCGACACATAGGGCTCGGCAAAGGCGACCTTGCGGCCTGACATAAGTTCCATCGCCGAGCCCGCCAGCCCGCAAACCGTCAACCCGACAAGAAATGCAAACAGGAGGAGTTCCATCTGGGCCATCTTAACCTTGCATTTACCATGAAATCGCACAGTCGTTTCAGGAAGGCTGCAAGAGCCGTGCCGTGCGATGTGTGCCGCCGAGGCACAGGTGGGATGGCGGACGGGCGGTTGGGATGAGGACCGAGATGAAGCAGGCAGCGATCGCCGACGGCCCGGAACTCACCGTGGTCGATTCCATGCTGATGAAGCGGGTATTCTACGCCTTCGCCGCACTTGCCTTGCTGTCCGTCGCGATCAGCCTTGGCGGCAAATGGTTCGGCCATTCGATCGCCATGGCCGGGTACACGGATGATCCGACCATCCGCCAGGTCGTGATCGGCAACAATGTCATCGCGGTGCCGGCCAATTTCATCCGTTTCGCCCAGGCCCGGCGCGACGGCATCGCCACGCGTCTCGACCTTTATCTGCGTTATCCCCAGATGGACGGCTACAGCGAGGCGGCTCGCGACGATTTCAACCACTCGGAAGCCAACAGGAACATCGTCTTCCTTTCCTTCGAACAACAGATGATGTCGCGCGACATGAGTGGCCGATTCGCGCCGATCTACAGCGCGCTCATCGTCCAGCCCGGCATTCCGGGACCTGGCGGCACGACGGTCTACGGTTTCAACGAGAAATCAGGCTATCTGAACGAGGTGCTGGTGGTCGGCAAGCGCCCGGGCAAGGATCCCTTCGTGGCCCGCTGCCTGAGCGGGCCGAGTGCCGATCAATCGCTGGCGCCTTGCGAGCGGGACGTCCATGTCGGCAACGATCTCAGCCTCACCTACCGTTTTCCCAAGGAATTCCTCGGCGACTGGCAGACGCTCGACGCGGCGATCACGGCCGAGGCCGGGCGATTCCTGAAGACCGGACATTGACAGCAAAGACAGGCCACGCCCGGCGCGGCCTGTCTTTGGATTGCGGGCTCAGCCCAGATCGATGTCGAGGATCGCCATCGAGAAATTGTAGTCGCCGTCATCCTCGTCCTTGAAGACGATGCCGAGGAACTCGTCGCCGACATAGACTTCGGCCGAATCTTCCTTGCGCGGCCGTGCCTTGACCTCAAGCTTGGGGTTCTGGAAGACGCGCTTGAAATAGGCGTCGAGCTTTCTGATTTCGTCCGGCTTCAACAGTCTTCTCCGATCATCGGGCTTGCTGGTTTGAAGGGCGCTTCTGGCACGTCGACAATGGCGATGTAAAGGCAAGCCGGCCGTATTGCACCGGGAGCGACAGCGCCACCGGTCAAATCGCAACAACGCCGGACAGCGCGCCGGCGCGGAAAAATCAGATATCGAAGCTGACCACCTGGTCCATGGACTGCGACGGCAGGAGTTGATCCATCTGGCGGGAAGGCTGGTCGCAACCGGTCTCGCCGACGACGCGGGCCGGCACGCCGGCAACCGTCTTGTTGTGCGGAACTGGCGAGAGCACCACCGAGCCCGCCGCGATCTTGGAGCAGTGACCGACTTCGATGTTGCCGAGAATCTTGGCGCCGGCGCCGATCAGCACGCCACGGCGGATCTTTGGGTGGCGGTCGCCACCAGCCTTGCCGGTGCCACCAAGCGTCACGCCGTGCAGGATCGATACATCGTCCTCGATGACCGCGGTCTCGCCGACGACGAGGCCGGTGGCGTGATCGATGAAGATGCCCTTGCCGATGCGGGCGGCCGGATTGATGTCGGTCTGGAAGACCGAGGACGAGCGGCTCTGCAAATAGAGCGCGAAGTCCTTGCGGCCCTGGTTCCACAGCCAATGCGCCAGCCGATGGGTCTGGATGGCGTGAAAGCCCTTGAAATACAGCACTGGCATGATGAAGCGGTCGCAGGCCGGATCGCGGTCGTAATAAGCCTGGATGTCGACGCGCACGGTCGTCGGCCAGTCCTTGTCGTCAGCCAGCATCGATTTGAAGGTCTGGCGGATGAGATCGGAGCCGATGTCCTGATGGGCAAGCCGCTCGGCGATCCGGTGGATGACGGCCTCTTCCAGGCTCTCCTGGTTCAGGATCGTCGAATAGAGGAACGCCGCGAGAAGCGGATCGCGGTTGACCGCGTCCATCGCCTCGTCGCGGATCGAACGCCAGATCGGATCCACCGGCTGCAACGCGCTGTGGCGGGAAATGCTGATGCTGTTCATCGACGTCTCGTCCTGCGTCCTGCTGGCTTGCCTGTTGTGCTGCCTGCTGTCTGGCCGCACATATAAGTCAGATCATAGCACGATTGAACTCAATTTTCCTTAGTGCTGTGTCAAATGGTTTTGGTTCGCAGGAATTCAAGCAGCCATGGAAAACGAACCCTTGATCGACCCGGCTCTGAAAACCGAGTTGTCAGTGCTCTATCGGGGCGAGGACCGCCACTACCACAACCTCACCCATATCGAGGCGATGCTGGCGCTGGCCGGCGACTATCGAGCGTCGCTGCAAGACCCCGAAGCCGTTGAAGCGGCAATCTGGTTCCACGACGCCATCTATGACAGCAAGGCCAAGGACAATGAGGCCAGAAGTGCCGCTCTTGCCGAGAAAAAGCTTGCGGGCAGCACCGATGCCGGGCGCCTGAACCGCATCAGTGCGATGATCCTCGCCACCGCCACGCACCAACTGCCTTTCTTCGACAACGCGGCGGCAACACGTGACGCGAGCCTCTTCCTCGACATGGACCTGTCGATCCTGGGTAGCGCGCCGGATGCTTTCGACGCCTATGAACGCGCGGTCCGCCGCGAATATGACTGGGTGGAGGAGCCGATGTGGCGTGCCGGACGGGGTGCCGTGCTGAAGGATTTCCTTGCCCGCCCACATATCTTCCACACGCAGGAATTTCGCCAGCGCTTCGAGCCTCAGGCCATGCTGAACATGGCGCGCTCGCTGGAGACCCTGCAAAAGCCGTCGTGATTTTTCGCGCTGGTTCTCCCGGCTTTCGCGTGCGGCGCAAGAAGGCAGAACTGCGAGATGCCGAATTCGTCAAACGTGGACTCTTCCGAGGTGCCAGCATCATGAGCAGCAATTTCTTCCAGCCGGTCGATGCCTCGGCCGTTCCCCGCTTTGCCGGGCTGTCGACCTTCATGCGGCTGCCGGCGGTGGCGAGCGCCGAAGGACTCGATATCGCTCTCCTCGGCATACCGTGGGATGGCGGCACGACCAACCGCGCCGGCGCCCGCCACGGACCGCGCGAGATCCGCAACCAGTCGAGCCTCATGCGGCGCGTCCACCATGTCTCGGGGACCGAGCCGTTCAGCATCGCCAATGTCGCCGATGTCGGCGATCTCTCGGTCAATCCGATCAATCTCATGGACGGCTTGAAGCGCATTGAGGAAGGCATCGCTGCGATCGTGACGGCAGGCGCCATTCCGCTTGCCGCCGGCGGCGACCATCTGACCACACTGCCGGTGCTGCGCGCCGTTGCCAGGGAGCGTGCGGTCGGCATGATCCATTTCGATGCGCATTCCGACACCAACGACCGTTATTTCGGTGACAACCCTTATACGCACGGCACGCCGTTCCGCCGCGCCATCGAGGAAGGCCTGCTCGACCCGAAACGGGTCGTGCAGATCGGCATCCGAGGCTCGATCTATGAACCGGGCGAGCACGACTGGGCGGTCGCCCAGGGTATTCGCATCATCTACATGGAGGAATTCGTCAGGCGGGGTGCTGCCAGCGTCATGGAGGAAGCGCGCGCCATCGCCGGAACCGGCCCAACCTATGTGACCTTCGACATCGATTGCATCGACCCGTCGATGGCGCCGGGAACAGGCACGCCCGAGCTCGGTGGCTTCACCACCCGCGAGGCGCAGGAAATGGTGCGCCTGCTCGACGGGCTGAACATTGTAGGCGCCGATGTCGTGGAAGTGGCGCCGCCATTCGATCTCGCCGGCATGACGGCGCTGGCGGGTGCCACGATGATGTTCGAATTGCTGTGCGTGCTGGCGAAATCGGTCCAAGCAGCCAGAGCACCGGACTAAGCGGAAGCACCAGCGCGGCGGCTCACAGCGGATTTTCGGCGTAGAACTCCAGAACGCGTTGCTTGAAGGTCTTGTCCCCGACCGCCAGCATGTGGTCGCGGCCTTCGATGTGGAAAGCCCTGGCGTTCGGCATCAAGGCGGCAAGCTCGTCGGGCGAGCCGCCTATATCGTCTATCGTGCCGACGGCAACCAGTGTCGGCTGGGCGATGCGGGCAATATCCGCCTCATCAAGCAATTCCCGGGATTTGGCGATGCAGGCGGCAAGCGCCCGGCGATCACTGCGGGTCTGGTCGGCGAAGGCGCGAAAGGAGCGGCCGCGCGGATGGGTGGTCGCGGCTGGATCCTCGGCAATCAGGGCCGCGGCAATCGGATCCCAGTCGCCGACGCCGTCGATCATGCCGATGCCAAGGCCGCCAAAGACCAGCGTCGCCACCTTGTCCGGATCGGACAGGGCCAGGAACGCCGCGATGCGCGCGCCCATCGAATAGCCCATGACATGGGCCCGTTCGATGCCGAGATGGTCGAGCAAGGCGGCGGCATCGGACGCCATTTTCGCGGGTGTATAATCGGCCTCGTCATAGCTCTTGGATGAAGAGCCATGGCCGCGATTGTCGAAGGCGATGGCGCGATAGCCGGCGTCGTTGAGCGTCTTGAACCAGCCGGGCGACACCCAGTTGACATAATGGCTCGAAGCGAAGCCGTGGATCATGAGCACGGGATCGCCCTCGCCCGACGCCGGCTGGCGGTCGAGGAAGGCAAGATCGAACCCGTCATGGGAAAAAAACTGCATCGGAAGGCGACCCCTGCTCTCAGTCGGAATCGACGTTCGGAGAATCGCCCTTGTCCGCCGGCGGCATGCTGGGCCCCGACGCGGTGCCGATCACGGGATGACGCAACAGATCGCCGTCCATGATGCCGTCCTTGGCGGCTGTACCGGCCTTGAGCTCAAGTACGAAACGGACCGGCTCACCGGGCGACACAATCGCCTCGGATTGCGGCTCCCCTTGCTTGATCGCGCGGATCCTGCCGTCCTGGCCGACAAAGATCAGGTCGAGCGGCATCGGCGTGTTCTTCATCCAGAAACTGACATCGCGTGTCTCGTCGAAGACGAACAGCATGCCATGATTGGCAGCCATGTCCTCTCGGAACATCAGGCCGGCCTCACGCTCGGCCTCGGTGTCGGCGACTTCGATCGAGAAGGAGCGTTCGCCTTGTTTCGTCACCGCGACCAGCGGCGCCGGGTCGACCGGAAGGATCATCGCCCGGCCGTCGGCCGCGCTGGGGACCTGGAAATAGAAGAAGGCGCCTGCGGCGATGATGACGGCAGCAGCGGCGCACAACACGCCCGCCGTCAGCCAGTTCTTGTGAGTCATATGAAATCCTCGGCCGGGCCCGCCCTAGTGCGAGATCGGCAAGGTGCCCATATCGGGGTGAATTTCGGCGGCCATAAGGCCTTTGTCACCACGACCGAAACGGACAAGCACAACCTGCCCCGGCCGAAGCTCGGTGATGCCGTAGCGGCGCAAGGTCTCCATATGGACAAAGATGTCCTCGGTGCCCTCGCCACGCGTCAGGAAGCCGAAACCCTTGGTGCGGTTAAACCACTTGACCAAAGCGCGTTCGAGCCCGCTCTCCGGCGTCACCGCGACATGGGTGCGCTGTTCCTGCATTTCGGCGGGATGGACGGCGGTGGTGACATCCATGGACAGCACGCGGAAGGCCTGCAGCCCGCGATCGCCCTGTTTGACCAGGCACACGACGCGCGCCCCTTCCAAGGCTGTCTGAAAACCGTCTTTTCGAAGGCATGTCACATGGAGGAGGATATCGCCCGAGACACCGTCATCGGGAAGGATGAACCCGTAGCCCTTGGCCACATCGAACCACTTGATGGCGCCGGCAATTTCGGTCAGGTCGGCGGCATCGCCGCCTTCATCGCGCTTCAAGGCGTCGCCAAGGGTTCCGGCCCGCCCCGTCAAAGAGGCCTTTTCCCCCATAAGAATGCCCCCTTTTTTGCAACAACACCGCAACTGATTCTTGACACCAGATTAACACCGCGGCTTCCGGTGTGTGCAAGACCTGCCGTGCCTTTTTTCACGGTTCATTGCGCGAATACCGGATTTGTTCTTTGCCGGCATTGCCTGCGGCCGGCAGATTGCCCTTTGCGCGGGTCGACCCTATGTTGCGCCGCATCCCAACAGATCGAGGAAAACACATGCGCTATCTGCACACCATGGTCCGCGTCGCCGATGTCGATGCCTCGCTCGATTTCTACTGCAACAAGCTCGGGTTGAAGGAAGTCCGCCGCTATGAAAACGAACAGGGCCGCTTCACGCTGATCTTCCTAGCCGCCTCAGAGGACGAGCAGAGCGGCATCGACGAGAAGGCGCCGCTGATCGAACTCACCTACAACTGGGACCCCGAAGACTACAAGGGCGGGCGCAATTTCGGCCACCTCGCCTATGAGGTCGACGACATCTACGCCACCTGCCAGCACCTGATGGATAATGGCGTCATCATCAACCGGCCGCCGCGCGACGGCAACATGGCCTTCATCAAGTCGCCGGACGGCATCTCGATCGAGCTTTTGCAGAAAGGCCCGGCCAAGGCCAAGGCCGAACCCTGGGCTTCGATGCCGAACACCGGAAGCTGGTAGGCGTTGACCGGACACCGGGAGGACACCGCCCGGCAGCCCTTTGGCGCTCGGCAAGATAATGCCTATCTTCGGGGTGTCGTGCCGGCGCCAGCGCCGGCCCATTGTCATGCGAACGGGCACCCGCCCGCGGAGAATTCCACATGCCGTCCAGCCATGCCGACGTCGCCACCGAACATGCCAGCCGCTACCTGCAGCAATTGTGCAAGCATTGGGCGCACAAATTCCCGGTCGAGTTCGATCCGCACCATGGCACGATCGATCTCTCGCTCGGTCGCACCGTCATGGATGCCGATGCGACCGCACTGCACATCAAGGTGTCGACCGATGAGGCAGGATCGCTCGAGCGCCTGGAAAGCGTGGTCGCTGATCACATCAAGCGCTTCGCCTTCCGCGAAGAACTGACCTTCGACTGGAAGCCGGCGGCGGCGTGATCTAGCTATGTCGAAAATGGCAGCTAACGAGTTAGGCTTCGATCTGCTTCAAAACTAAGGAGCTGTACGTTAGACGAGCACGATCACGGCCACACGCGAAGGCACTTGCGTGAAGCGGGGCACCTACACACGGAGCCTCCGATCAACCGGCGCAATTCATCAGGGTCTCAGGTCATAAACTGAGAGGATTGGACTCAGAAGAAGATCCAATCATTGCCGCCTGATGAACCTCAACAGCATCGGTTCGCCACGCTCTTTCGTGAGCTGAAATTTCAGGGAGTTCTACTCCGAATGTAGAACCTACAGTTCACTACGACTCCGGAAAAATAAATACATACGCAGGCGATGCCTTTAAATATTGTCAGTAAATATGGCGGGATAAGGCACAAAATAAATCGGGCTCAACGCAGTGTTACAAACTAAGTTGCTTTCCAGAGCTGGGGCGTTGCTAGACAATTAGCTAGCATCAAGCCAGTATGCGCAATGCTGTATCCGATAAGCCGCTCCTGATTTTGGCTGAGTGGCAACTCATCAATCAACTCATATAGATCAGCTTGGTGACCTGGATCCAATGCAGCATGTATCCGATGAGTGCGAAAGAACTGCTCCGGAAGGCTAGTCCGCTGGACGATCTCATCGACGAGGTCCATTGAGGGAGCGTTGCTTTCTAACATAATCATGTAGCCCATAAGCGCGACCGGATGGAAGTGGTAAATCCAATAGTATTGGGCTCCTACTAAAGCGGCCACATTTGCAGGCGGAGGCGCGGCGAGAACGCTAGCGCTGCTGACTCCGACCGCGTCCAAGTCCTCGAGGGTCCAATTGTCGTGATGCATCTCCTCCTCGATATGCTTGATAAGATACGGGCCTAAGAGGCGACAGACTGGGTCACTTGCCGCGCGTTCCGTTTCGCGATGCGCCGCCACCATAAGGGGCACGCTTGCTCGCGTGATTTGGTGTAGGAGAACAAGGTGGTCACAAATCAGCGTCGGCAACTCCGATCGCCCAATTAGAATTCTAGTGGTGGCGCTCAAGGGCGCGGAAAATAGTTTAACTCTCGTCCTGAGCGTTTCACTTTTGGAGCCATTCATGACATCCGACCTCGCTCATTACCCACCTTGAGACCTTAGGCGCGCGATGGAAAGGTGGCAAGGGTTCGCATCCAGGAGTGCCCCTGTTGCCGTAGACAAGTCCCGCCTATCCCATCCCATGCGGTGACCTTCGCTTCAACCGCAGCGCGTCCTCAACCGGGTGCGGCTGGGATGAGGTTGAGAGCCATGTGTTGTGAAATTTGCAGGAGCGTGGTCGGTCCATAGTCGGCACTCATCGTCACGGAAGACCATGTCCAGCACCCAATGGACGTTATTCTCGACGGCCCAGCGATCGCGGACAAGCGGTGCGATCAGGCTTGCAGCGAGAGCCGGCGAAGTAATTTGGAAACGGTATCGAGACCCGGACGTCACCATCATCCACGCCGTCGACTGGTTGCAGGAGCGCCATCAATGGCTGGCCACGATATCGCCCAGATATCATGGGCGGGCACGCCGGCATGATAGGGACGAAACCGGCGCAGGAGATCGAGCTTCTTCAAGCTCACCCGATTGCCCCGGGGGAGAACCCTCACTGGCTTGTGCAAGCGCACACGAAGGCCTAAACTTTGAAGGCAGCGTGCGAGGAGGTCGTTATGAACAACGGTTTGACCAACGTTGAACGCCTGGTGAACGCGGGGGTGCTGGACGATACCGACCTGACAACTGAAGGTCGAGAAGCCATCAATGCGGTTCCTGATCTGAGCGATGAAGAGATTGAAGGCCTTGCGAGCGTGAAGGAGAAGCTTGGCCTTGATAAGCTTGATCTTCAAGGCAGAAGTGTAGGCATATGGCGATTGTAGCTCCCTAAAAATAAAAAACCACGTGAGGCGGTCGGCTTATGTCATCTGCCAACGGTCAAAACTTTCACCTTGATATTCTCAAGGAACGAAAAAACGAAACGGGGCAAACACGTGCGGCTTCGTTTGATGAGCCAGCAACTGAATTAACATTTCTATTGACCGATATCGAAGGTTCCACAAAACTTGTGGAATCTTTAGGCAGCCGATATGCAGACCTTTTGAATCGCCACATCGAAATACTTCGAGAAGCTACAGCGGCGGAAGGCGGCTGCGTAATAGATTTTCATGCAGATTCTTTCTTTGCAATTTTTGATCGAGCTGCAGCCGCTATCGGGGCTGCGGTCAATGCGCAATGCCTCCTTTATGAAGAGCCTTGGCAAAATGGCATCCAACTTAGGGTTAGAATGGGGTTGCACACTGGCACAGCAAATTTAAACTTGAACTCCCAAATCGGATATACTGGCTTTGACATTCACCGCACTGCTCGAATTTGCGAGGCAGGGCATGGTGGGCAGATACTGCTGTCCGCAGCAACAGTGAAAGGAAACACGGAAAAACTCCCGCCACGCGCACACCTGCGAGAACTGGGAACGCACTCTCTCAAGGATATCCGTGCACCAGAGGCAATTTGGGAAGTTGTGGTGGATGGGTTGCAAAATCATTTTCCCCCAATTCGATCTCTCGACAATCGCCCTAACAACCTGCCGAGTATTCTAACGCCTTTTGTTGGGAGAACGAAAGACAAGGCTATGGTTCGTTCGCTGCTTATCGACAAGAAGGTTCGACTCTTAACGCTGACTGGCGCGGGAGGAACTGGTAAGACGCGGCTCTCAATCGAGGTTGCGTCAGGCTTGCTTGATGAGTTCCCTGACGGCATATTCTTCGTGCAACTTTCTACCGTCTCAACCGCTCAATTGGTATTGCCGGAAATTGCCCAGGTTTTGGGAATTTACCAGTTTCCAGGACAATCGGCCTTCGAAACTGTCCGGCACGCGCTGAATGCACGGCGCGTACTACTCATTCTCGATAACTTCGAGCATGTGCAGCCAGCCGCGTCTATAGCTTTAGATCTTTTAAGGGGCTGTGCGCAGTTAAAAATCCTCGTAACTAGCCGCGAGTCTCTGGATATTTTTCTCGAACATGAATACCAACTGTCGCCATTGGCGGTGCCCAGCGAGGTTACCGCTAAAGACTCGTTCGCTTTATTCGACTCCGTCCAATTGTTCGCTGACCTCGTCCGTCGAGTTCGGCCGGACTTTGTCCTCACTACCGAATCTGCAACGACAATCGGCGAAATTTGTCGTCGTCTTGACGGATTGCCATTGGCTATTGAGCTAGCTGCCTCGCGCCTCCGGCTCTTGGAGCCCTCAACGTTGTTGAAGCATCTAAATAACAACTTCAGTGCGCTTGGCTGGGACAGTTGGTCCCTCGGTGATAGGCACAGGACTCTCCGCAACGCCATTCAATGGAGTTACAATCTTCTGGATGATATCGAACGCGATCTGTTTCGGAAACTATCAGTATTTTCAAGTCGCTTTAGCTTGGATCAAGCGGTTGAACTTTGCAGTACTGAGATTGGAGGGGAGCGCGCCGTTGACGTTTTGAATTCGCTATATCGTAAGAGTTTGCTCCAGCGCGACTCTTTTGGCGAGGAACCATATTTTCGCATGTTGGAGACAATCCGGGAGTACGGATTGGAGCAGTTGCGGGAAACCGGGAGGGAGGTCCACGTACGCGAGCTTCATATGTCACTGATGCTGAGCTTAGCGGAAAGGTGGGCTCCCGATCTTGTCCGTTCGAAGCGCCAAGAGATCCTGCCTCAGTTACTCGCCTGCTTGGATGACGTTCGCGCGGCGATGGAATTCGGTTTGCAACTAGGGGACACCCCTACCGTGAGTCGTTTCTTGGAAGCTCTTCTTTGGCTGTGGCTAACGCGAGGCCAGTTTACCGAAGGGGACACTTGGATAGCTCGAGCTTTGGAACTGACTGAGGGCGGCGACGCCACTATTGCGAACGCGAAAGTTCTCGAGGTTGCAGGCTGGTTACGCCTAATGTCAGGCGACTGGTCCAAGGCACAACCATTCTTTCAAGCCTCTCGTCGAATTTTTGAACACGTCCAAATGGCGGCTGAATCAACGATGTCGTTAATGACGGAAGGAATAACAAGAGCGTTTGCAACAAATGACGCCTCGGGCCTGGTGCAAGTAGAGGTTGCGCTGGAGGCTTTTCGGGATCAAAGAAATCTGTATGGAATGGGCCTAACCTTTACGGCGCTTGGTGAAGCAGCCCGGCTACGGCGTGAGTATGCATCGGCCAAAGTTTTTTTTGATGAAGCGTTGGTATGTATGCGAGCGATCGACAATACATATTGGACTGGTGTTTTGCTCCAGAACCTCGCACATGTGGTGCTACAGCTGAATGAGTGGAAAGCAGCCGCTACGTTGCTCGTTGAAACACTAGACCTTGCGAACGAATATGAAGATCCCTTGATGGTGACCTATTACCTGGCTGCCATGGGGCATGTGGCTTTGATACGATCCAGGTACCAAGAAGCTGCCAAATTGTTCGGGGCTACAGAGAGTTCTCTAAAGACGCTTGGAGTTAAATTCGAACCGGCTGATCAGATGGTATTTGAGAATAATCTGTTCGTTGTTAGATCATTTCTTGAGCCAGCAGTCTTTTCGTTGCAATTCAGTGAAGGCGCCAAATGGAGTCGGGCGGAAGCCCTCGCAGCGAGTCTCTCTCTCCACGATGAGTGAATTATTTCAATGACTACAGGCTCAACCAAGCTTCAGACCTGCTTTGTTGGCCGTCGGCTGGATGACGGCCATGGCGCCGATGATAAGCAGCCGTCGGATATCCCGCTGGCCCATTTTTCGAGGTGCGGCCGAGCCGTCGCTTTCCGCCTATCGAGTGCTGGATCGCCACACTGCCGTCAGCGCATGCACCATGAGCGTGCAAGACACGCTTCGCCAGATCGATGTCGATGATGGTGGCATCGCGCATCTAGTTTTTGCCGGCCTGACCGGCCATCTCCAGCAGCGCCAGCACCGAGCGCCAGTTGCGCGCGGTGCCCGGCACCTTCAGAACGCGCGGAATGAGGTTGGCAAACACGGATTTGCCGAGCCCATCGGGCGCGCTGAGGTAGAGTACGTCGCCCTTCACCTCGAAGCGTTCGGGGCCGGTGCACTTTTCGGCCAGCCGCGCCACCTCCTCGACGGTCGGCTCACGCTCCAGCGCATAGGCATGGAGCTTGGTATGGTCGGCGGCCGCTTCCGGATAGGGATTTTCTCTCACCAGCCGTGCGAACCATGGGAGATCGCGCACCATGATGCGCGAATGAAAACCCCACTTTTTCTCGAAGGCCGTTTCGATCTGCTTGGTCAGCGCGGCCGCGTCGCCCTTGCCCGCCCGGAACACGGCATTGCCGCTCTGCACATAAGTAGCGACATCGGAAAAGCCGAGATCCTCGAAGAACGACCTGAGCTCCGCCATCTTGACGATGCGGTTGCCGCCGACATTGATGCCGGAAAACAGCGCGATGAAAACCTTCCCGCTCATATGATGAATCCCGCCAATGTCTCGTTGTCGGTGATATCCTGATACTGGACGCCCTCGGCCTCGAAGTTTGCCTTCAGCAGGTCGAAATTGCGGCGGTCCTTGGTTTCGATGCCGATCAGAACCGAGCCGAAATTTCGTGCCGACTTCTTCAGATATTCAAAGCGGGCGATGTCGTCGTCCGGGCCGAGCATTTCGAGGAAGTCGCGCAACGCGCCAGGGCGTTGCGGGAAGCGGATGATGAAGTACTTCTTCAGGCCCTCGAAGCGCAGCGCCCGCTCCTTGACGTCCGGCAGCCGCTCGAAATCGAAATTGCCGCCCGAGACCACGGCGACGATGGTCTTGCCGCGGATCTCCTTCCTGGAAAAATCCTTCAGCGCATCGATCGCCAGCGCACCGGCCGGCTCAAGCACGACGCCTTCGATATTGAGCATTTCGATCATGGTCGCGCAGAGCCGGTTTTCCGGGATCAACCGCACCGTTTCGGCGGCAAATTCCTTGAGATACCGCAAGGGTTCGCGGCCGATTTCGGCCACCGCCGCGCCATCGACGAAGTTGTCGACCTTGGCGAGCTTCAGCCGCTTTCCGGCCGCGAGGCTGTCGTGCAGGCTCGGCGCCCCGGCCGGCTCGCAGAAGACGAAACGCGCCTCCCTGCCCTGATCGGCGAAATAGTGGGTGACGCCGGCGGCAAGACCGCCGCCACCGACCGGCAGCATGATGATGTCAGGCATACGCGCACCGGCCATCTGGTCCGCGATCTCATAGGCGACAGTCGCCTGCCCCTCGATGATGTCCTTGTGGTCGAAGGGCGGCACCATGTGGGCACCGGAGCTTTCGGTGAATTCGAAGGCGGCGCGATAGCAGTCGTCGAAAAAGTCGCCGACCAGCCTGATCTCGACGAAATCGCCGCCGAACAGCCTGGTCTTGTCGATCTTTTGCTGCGGCGTCGTCACCGGCATGAACACCACGCCTTTTTTGCCGAAATGACGGCAGACGAACGCGAAACCCTGTGCATGGTTGCCGGCCGACGCGCAGACGAACAAGTCAGCCTGGTTGCCGGCGGCAAGCGCCTTGCGGAAGAAATTGAAGGCGCCGCGGATCTTGTAGGAGCGCACCGGGCTCAAATCCTCTCGCTTCAGCAGCACCCGAGCGCCGGTCTTTTTCGACAGGTAGTCGTTTTCCTGCAGCGGCGTTTCCGGAAAGATCTGACGGATGGACGCGGCGGCGACGGCGACGCGGGAGGAAAAACTGCTCATCGGAAAGCCACCTTGTGCCGCATGTTTCGTACAGGCATGTCATCGATCTGGCCGCACAGCGCCTCTCTGTTGCACGCGGATCCGGCGCAGCCGATCCTGCCTATTGCATATCCAGCTTCGCAACGCCATTGTCCGGCCCTTCATGCCCTTGCGCAAAGGGCATTCCCAGAATCCTTGCAAGCACTTGTGGGCGTTTGTTCATGCCTGTTGCATCGGTCGGCCTGAAATCCATGTCACTGCCGGAATTCGGCGAACCGACGGTGATGCCGCTGGTTGCCCGAAATACCTATGAGGCGCGCACCGATGCGCTGATGGCGCTCGGCGCCAAGGCCGGTTTCGATGCCTTCGCCGTCTATGGCGACCGCGAGCACGCCGCCAATGTCGCCAATCTCTCAGGCTACGATCCGCGCTTCGAGGAGACATTGCTGGTCATCGTTCCCGTCAAGCAGCCACGACTTCTCGTCGGCAATGAGGGCTGGGGCTACGCCGAAATCTGCGATGGGCCCTACGAGCGCGTTCTCTACCAGACCTTCTCACTGCCGGCGCAACCATCCCGGCGACCGGTAGCGACCATTTCACCACCAACATCGAGGACGGCATCGCGCTCGCCGACGACGCGCTGCGCGAGGAGATCGCGGCGCGCTATCCCGAAGCCTGGAGCCGCATCGAAGCGCGGCGCGCCTTCATGTCGGATGTGCTCGGCATCCGCCTCAAGCCGGAGGTGCTGCCCTTCTCCAACATTCCGGCTTTCCTTCCGCCATTTTGGCTTTCGCGCAACACTGCGATGACTGTAACCAGCCGCTGATCACATTTCGACGTGACACGACTTAGTTCTGCCGCACTCTCCCTGTCCGGGAGGTGTCGCGGGGGTGGATGGGCCTTTTGGCCGGAGTGGAATTTCAGACGTGCCTTTGAAGAAGATACTTACCGTTGTTCTCGCCTTGCTCGTCGCCGGCTGCGCCGGCCCGCAAACGCAGGAATTGCTTGGCAGCGCCATCGTCGCCGCGCCGGTGACAGAAATCGCCGGCAACCACTCCATCTTCATCGCCACAACGCGCAAGAAATCTGATGATCCCAACAAGGTTTTCGACGGTGAGCGCTCGGCGACGCTGAACTATGCGCGCGTGAATGTCACCGTCCCAGGGCTCCACAAGACTGGTCAGATCGAACGGCGCTCACGCGGCAAGTCGGATGATCCGGCCAAATATTTCATGGCTTCCGAGGTGGTCGGCTACGACGCGCAGCCGAAATTCTCCAGCGCGCTCAACGCCGATATCGCGGCGCGCGGCGGCCGCGTCATGGTCTTCGTCCACGGCTACAACACCGGCTTCGACGACGCGGTCTATCGCTTGACCCAGATCGTCCACGATTCCGGCTATCCGGGCACACCGGTGCTGTTTTCCTGGGCATCGGGCGCAAAGACCACCGACTATGTCTATGACAAGGAAAGTGCCAGCGCCGCACGCGACCAGCTCGAAGTGACATTGCGCATGCTGGAGCAGTCCGGCGCGCGGCGCATCGACATTGTCGCGCATTCGATGGGAACCTGGGTGACCATGGAAACGCTGCGTCAGATGGCCATCAGCGGCGACCGTGATCTCGGGGGCAAGCTCGGCGACGTGGTGCTTGCCTCGCCCGACATCGATGTCGATGTGTTCAAGAGCCAGATGCGCCGCTATGGCAAGCCCGACAAGCCGTTCATCCTGCTGTTGTCCGACGACGACCGCGCGCTGAGACTCTCCGGCCTCATTGCCGGTTCGCGGCCGCGCGTCGGCGATTACAAGGATGCCGCCGATCTTGCCTCTTATGGCGTGACGGTCGTCGATCTCTCCAAGATCAAAGGCAGCGACAGCTTCAACCACACGAAATTCGCCGACAATCCGGCCTTGGTGAAGATGATCGGCCAGCGGCTGCGCGAGGATGACGGCTTTGCCAGCGACCGGGATGTGACCGACCGCATCAGCCTGCTAGGGCAATAGATGCGGCGTCACTGTTTCGCCGTGTCAATCCAGCCTTACGAAGGTCCCGGCCACTTTGAACTGGACCAATCCCGTCTGTGGCCTTATCGGAATAGAAGGTGACGTCATGCGTTTGGCGTCGCCCTATGCGGGAGCCGGCGCGTGACTGTGCGGTTGAAGAGTTTCGTCGCGATAACCTTCGCGCTCATGGTCGCCGGCTGCGCCGGAAATACGCATGATCTGCTGAACAAGACGACGGTCGCGGTACCAGCGTCCGCCATCGCGGCCACGCATGAGATATTCGTCGCCACCACCCGCCGGAAGGCGACGAAAGACCCGCGGCAGGTGTTCGACGGCGATCGCTCGCCAACCACCAGCTTCGCGCGGGTCGATGTCACGGTTCCGGCGAGCCACCAGGTCGGCGCCATCGAGCGTGCCAAGGGTTCCGCCAGCAGCAATCCGGCCAACGATTTCACCGCCAAGGACGTCACCTACTACGAAGGCGCCCCGCAATTCGCCAAGGCGGTCGGCGCCGACATTGCCATGCGCGGCGACCGAGCGCTGGTTTTCGTGCATGGCTTCAACAACGGCTTCGACGATGGGATCTACCGGCTGACGCAGATTGTCCATGACACCAAGTACCCGGGCACACCGGTCTTGTTCTCGTGGGCTTCGAGCGCCAAGACGACCGGCTACCTGTACGACAAGGATAGCGCCAACGCCGCGCGCGACGACCTGGAGGCGACACTGAGGATGCTTGCCAAGACAAAGGTAAAGAGCATCGACATCATCGCTCATTCGATGGGAACGTGGTTGACGATGGAGGCATTGCGCCAACTCGCCATCACCGGAGACCGAGATCTTGACGGCAAGCTCGGCTACGTCATCCTTGCGTCCCCCGACATCGATGTCGACGTCTTCAAGAAACAGATGATTCGTTATGGCAAGCCAAACAAGCCGTTCGCCATCCTGCTGTCAGGCGACGACCGCGCCTTGAGGTTGTCGGGTTTTCTGTCCGGCGCCAAGCCACGTGTCGGCGACTACGGCAATGCAGCTGACCTCGCCAGCTACGGGGTATCGGTGGTCGACTTGAGCAAGCTCAAATCGGGTGACCGGCTGAACCATGCCAAATTCGCGGATAACCCCGTTCTGGTGCAACTGCTTGGTGACCGGCTACGGACACCCGCGGGCCTCGCCTCGGACGAGCCAAACCCGACGCAGCTCAACAATCTCGGCGAGGGGCTAGGCAAGGCAGTCGGTTCGGTCGCGGAGATCGTCATCACCACACCGTTCAAGGTGCTGACCATCGCCACCGGCGGCTGAACAGCAGGCAGCCGTTCCAAAGCGCGTCGCGTCCGAACGGATTCATGCAGCGCGCTTTAAATCTCCGTTGCATGTCTTTGTTCCAAAACCGGAGCCAGTTCTGGACGACATGCATTAGACGAACAGGTCGACTTTCTGGAACGTCGTCACGTCGATCAGGCCGACATCGGAAATCCTGAGCTCGGGAATGACCACCAGCGCCAAAAGCGAATGCTGCATGTAGGCGTTGTTCAGGGAACAGCCCATCTTTCGCATCGCCTCGGTCAGTTTCTCCGCCTTTGCGGCGACGATCTCGGCGCGCTCGTCCGACATCAGCCCGGCGATCGGCATTTCGACCAGCGCCAGTTCCTTGCCCTTGGAAAACAGCACGACGCCGCCGCCGACTTCGCCCAGCCGGTTGACCGCCAGCGCCATGTCCCGCTTGTTGGTGCCGACGCAGATGATGTGATGGGCGTCATGCGCCACGCTCGAGGCCATGGCGCAATCACTCATATAGCCGAAACCGGAGACGAAGGCGTTGGTGACGCCGCCCGTGCCCTTGTGGCGCTCGACCAGTGCGATCTGGCAGACGTCGTTGCGGCGATCCATGGCGACCAACTCGTCCTCGACCGGTAGATCCGCTTCCAGCGCCCGCGTCGGCGCCTGGTTCTCGATGACGCCGATAACCCGCACTCGCACCTCGTTGGCGCCTTTGGGGGCGGCGATGTCGAAATCGCCGGCCTTCAGCTTCTTGCCCAACTTGACGGTGTTCTTCGCCGTCTTCGGGTAGTCGTAAGCCGGGATGTCGATGTCGAGCTTACCGCCCTTGGCCAGCCTGACGCCGCGCGCATAGACCTCGTCGATGGTCATTGCGGCGAGATCGGAGACAATCAGCAGGTCGCCCAACCGCCCCGGCGCGATCGAACCGATCTCGCGTTCCAGCCGGAAATGCTGGGCGGTGTTGATCGTCGCCATCTGGATCGCCGTCACCGGCTTCAGCCCTTGGCTGATGGCGTGGCGCACCACCCGATCCATATGACCTTCGTGCACCAGCGTGCCCGAATGGCTGTCGTCGGTGCACAGGATGAAGTTACGCGGATCGATGCCGCTCTCCGTCACCGCCTTGATCTGAGAGGCGACGTCGTACCAGGCCGAGCCCAGCCGCAGCATGGCCTTCATGCCCTGGCGCACGCGGGCAATGGCGTCCTCGGCGCGCGTGCCTTCGTGATCGTCCTCGGGGCCGCCGGCGACATAGCCGTGGAACGGCAGGCCGAGATCGCGCGAGGCGTAGTGGCCGCCGACCGTCTTGCCCGCATGAACCGTCGCCGCGATCTCGCCCGACATGACAGGATCGTTGGCGGCGACGCCCGGAAAATTCATCACTTCGCCGAGCCCGATAATGTTTTCCCAGGTCATCGCTTCCGCGACATCGGCGACCGTCAACTCGGCGCCGGCGTGCTCCAGCCCAGGCGCCGAAGGCACGCAGGACGGCATCTGCACATGCACGTTGATGGGCATCGCCACCGCCTCGTCATGCATCAGCCGCACGCCGGGCAAGCCGAGCACATTGGCGATCTCGTGCGGATCGATGAACATCGACGTCGTGCCGTGCGGGATGACGGCGCGGCAGAATTCGGTCACCGTCACCATGCCGCTCTCGACATGCATGTGCGCGTCGCAGAGGCCGGGAACCAGATAGCGCCCGCCGGCATCGACCACCTTGGTGCCCTGGCCGATGGCGTGGCTGGCATTCGGCCCACAATAGGCGAAACGGCCGCCGGCGATGGCGATGTCGGTGCCGGCGATGATCTCGCCCGAGTGAACGTTCACCCAGCGGCCGTTGCGAATGACGAGGTCGGCGGGCTTGCGACCCATGGCAACGTCGACCAGATGCGTCGCCATCTCGGTCCAGGGCTTGGGTTTCGTCGCACGCACCGCTGGCTTCTTTGCCATGAAGGGACTCCTGTTTGCACGACTGTGCCAAGCCTACCTGGTTTTGACCAGCGCCAAACCGCGGGTCGGCGAGCCGCACCAGGCTGCAACCAGAAATAGGATTCCGTTTTGTCGTAAATCGGTCTACCCTGCCTGCCAAGGATCTTTCTGGCTCTTCATCCGGGGAGTTCGATGTATCGCCTAGTGGTCGCAAGCGCCGGTCTTCTTGCCGCCCTGTCCATGCCGGCTTTCGCAGCCGACCCGACAGTCGACGTGCCGATGGCCGCGCCAGGCTTCGACTGGACCGGATACTACGCCGGCCTGCAGGCAGGCTATGGCTGGGGCCAATCCGACATCTCAGGGACGGAAGGCGAGCCGTTTTCCGTCTCGCCTGACGTCGATGGCGGTTTCGTCGGCGGGCATGTCGCCGGGCTTTGGCAGTTCGACCAGGCGGTGATCGGCGCGGAAGCCGACCTCAACTATTCCGCCGTCGACGGCACGACCGAAGCGGAGCCAGGAAACAATTTCGGCACCGACATCAAATGGTTCGGCTCGGTCAACGCCAAGGCCGGCTACGCCATGGACAGGGTGCTGGTCTACGGCATAGGCGGCATCGCCTTTGCCGGTATCGAAACCTCGCAAGCCTCGGGCTCCGCCTTCTCCCAGACACGCACGAATGTCGGCTGGACCGTTGGTGCCGGCGTCGACTATGCGCTGACCGACAAGTTCGTCGTCGGCGCGCAGTATCGCTATTATGATTTCGGCTCCGAGCACTATGGTGGATCCGCCGATTTCGTCGGCCGCGACCAGGATACGAAGCTGAACACCGTCGGGATCAATCTCAGCTACAAGTTCTGATCCCTACCGACGCCAATTGGCGCGCGAAGCCTGTGACGCAGTCAGCAATTTCGACGAGAGGGGCGGCCGGCGCCCCCAGTGGGCGGGGGAATGGGTTGGGCCTGGTAGACGCCGGCCTCGGCGGATCAAGTCCACCGCCCAACCACCTTACTCATTGCGCGCGACGCGGATAATTCCGCGATCACACCAGTATCGCCATGCCTCCTCCTCTGGGGTGCGCATTCAGACAGCTCAAGAACACGACTTGACGGCCTGTGTCTGACATCTGAAAAGGGCGGGCCTGCGGACGTGGCGGAATTGGTAGACGCAAGGGACTTAAAATCCCTCGATCTCTGATCGTACGGGTTCGATTCCCGTCGTCCGCACCACAATGAAATCATGCGACCGTTACAGGTGTCCTACCGCTTGGCCATGTAAGGGTTTTGTGGCTAGCGGCCTCGGTGATGACGCCATCACCTGGTAGCTACGTCGTCCCGCACAAGCGATAGGCGCTTCGTTTCCGCTGCCTTACGGTGACTTTCTTCCCTGTTTGCTAGATGCGCGTGGTGCCACTCTCTTGGCCACCAATACGTTGCATCGGCGACGGCTGATCGGCGCTTCGGCCATGGTCTGGTCCACGGCCCACCTCAATGATTCCAACCAGTGCGCGAACAAACTCGACCATGTCGTTTGCCGTAATGGCTGCCTGGTCAGGACTCTGCCCAATGTGTTCGGCGGCCGCGCAACATGACAGGCGGATGAGATCGTAGTGCGGATCCCTTTCATCCTCCGGCAACACAGCCAATTTCATGACTCGGCGATAAATCAACCGCAGCAATTGTTCGAGAGCTGCTCCGACACTCATGCACTTGCTCCGCATTGGTCAAGCGTCCCGGCGCTCCAAGGCGCTGGGAACGTCGATGAGGAGGTGTCCCATTCTGTGCCAAAGGCTGCATCATAGCCATTAATATATCGTTTATTGCTAATATACGCTTCGCGGGAGCGACCCTGTGGTCCCTCGTGAGGCCGTCTGTGGGCGCCAGAACACTGGTCAAGCCGTCATCGGGTTCAGCTTCAGATGCTGGATCAAAATAATCGTCTTGGCATCGACGATGCGGCCGTCGGCGATGCCGGCCAGCGCCTCGTCGAGTGGCATTTCCAGAACCTCGATGTCCTCGCCCTCCTCCGGTGCGCCGCCGCCGGCCGAGATACGGTCGGCGGGCGAATAGCGCGCGACGAAGAACCAGAGCCGCTCGGTGACGCTGCCCGGGCTCATGTAAGGCGAGAACAGCCGTTCCACATGTTGCAGCCGGTAGCCGAGTTCTTCCTCGGCCTCCTTGCGGATGGCGGTCTCCGGATCGTTTTCATCGAGCAGCCCGGCACAGGCCTCGATCAGCGGTTCGCGATGACCGGTGACGTAGGCGGGATAGCGGAACTGGCGTACCAGGAGAACCGTTGAGCGCTGAGGGTCGTATGGCAAGATCACCGCTCCATCGCCGCGATCATAGGTCTGTCGGACCTGCGTCTCCCACTGGCCGTCGCGTCGGCGGTAATCAAGGACAGTCTTCTTCAGGACAGCCCAGTCGTCGGAGAGGATTTCTTCCGAACGGATGCGGATGCGATCTTCCATCATGATCTCCATGCAATGGGGTCGAGGCGTAGCCGCCAACCGGTATTTGCGCAATGCAGGCGAATGGTTCAAAAATACGTTTCACCGTCTCGTGTCTGGCGCGCCCTCGATCCATTGCCTAGACAGCTGCTTACCCCTCCTGGAGCCCCTTTTCATGACAACATCGCTTTTCCAGCCAATCACGCTCGACGGCCTCGCCTTCCCCAATCGTATCGCTGTCGCTCCGATGTGCCAGTATTCCGCCGAGGACGGCTGCGCCAGCGACTGGCATCTCTACCATTGGATGAACCTGGCCATGTCCGGCGCTGGCATGGTCACGGTGGAGATGACCGATGTCGAGCGGCGCGGGCGGATCACGCATGGCTGCCTCGGGCTTTACTCCGACGACAATGAAGCCGCCGCGCGCCGCACACTGGACGCCGCCAGGCGCGTGGCCGCTCCGGGCACGAAGTTCGGCACGCAGCTGGCGCACGCCGGCCGCAAGGCCTCGAACCGCAAGCCGTGGGAGGGCGGCGGGCCGCTGCAGCCAAACGAGGATCCGTGGCAGACCGTATCGGCCTCGGCCATCGCCTACGATACCGGTTGGAATGTGCCGCGCGCGCTCGATGAGGAAGAGATTCTGCAGCTCATCGAACGGTTCACTCAAGCCGCAAGGCGGGCCGAACGCGCCGGCTTCGACTTCATCGAACTGCATGCCGCGCATGGCTACCTGATCTTCCAGTTCCTCTCGCCATTGTCCAATCAACGCACCGACCGCTGGGGCGGCTCGTTGGAAAACCGGATGCGCCTTGTCGTCGAAATCGCCAAGGCGGTGAAGAAAGCGGTTCCGAAGCTGATGCTCGGCGCGCGGTTGTCGGTGAAGGACTGGGTCGATGGCGGCTTCGAAGTCGAGGATGCGATCGAGGTGGCGAAGGCACTGAAGGCCGAGGGCGTTGCCTATCTCTGCTGCTCCAGCGGCGGCAATTCGCCGCTGCAGAAATTGCCCACCGGCCCCGGCTATCAGGTGCACCTGGCGGAAGCGGTGCGCAAGGGGGCCGGCATCCCGACCCGCGCGGTCGGGCTGATCGACGATCCCAAGCAGGCCGAGGCAATTCTCGCCGAGGGCCGCGCCGACATGGTGGCGCTGGCGCGCGCCTTCCTTGCCGATCCGCGCTGGGGATGGCGTGCGGCCGCCACATTCCGCGAAAAGATCCATCCGGCACCACAGCTCGCCCGCTCGGTGACGACGATGGAACACTGGATGAAGGCGGCCGGCTGACTTGCCTTTGCCGACAGGTGCCTTGCGGGCTAGCCTGAGATGGCGGCCCGCAGGATGGCCCGCAGTTTGTCGCGATCGAGCTTGATCGGGTTGCCGCCGGCACAAGGGTCGCTCTCGCCCATCGTGGCGACGCGTTCCTCGTCGATGTCGGTCAGCCCGATCCCCGGCAACGTGGCGGGGATGTGCAATCGGACCCGCAGTTCGATTATCCAGTCCACGACTGCTCGAGAATCGTGCGTCGGAAGGTCGAGGAAGCGCGCTAGCAGGCTGAGCTTCTCTTTCACCACCGGGGCGTTGAATTCGACGACATAGGGCATCAGCACAGCGTTGAGCAGGCCGTGATGGGTGTCATAGAGGGCTCCGAGCGGATGGGCGAGCGCATGGATCGCGCCAAGGCCCTTCTGCAGGGCCACGCAGCCCATACCGGACGCGATCAGCATCTGCGCACGGGCTTCTATGTTCTGCCCATCCTCCACGGCGACCGGAAGCCAGGTCTTGATCAGCCGCAAGGCATTGAGCGCAATGCCTTCGGCCATGGGATGATAGCTCGGCGCGCAATAGGCTTCCAGCGCATGCGAGAGCGCGTCCATGCCGGTGGCCGCCGTGATATGGGCGGGCAGTCCGGTGGTCAGCTCCGGGTCCATGAGCACCACATCCGGCATCATGCGCGGATGGAAGACGATGACCTTGCGCTTCTCAGTCTCGTTGGTGATGACCGAGGCGCGGCCGAGCTCGGAGCCGGTGCCGGCGGTCGTCGGTATGGCGATGACAGGAACGAGATGGGACGTGTCGGCACGCTTCCAGTTGTCGCCGATATCCTCGAGATCCCACATCGGGATGGATTGCGTCGCCATCAGCGCGATCGCCTTGGCGGCATCGAGCGCGCTGCCGCCGCCGATGGCGACGACGAGATCGTGCTGGCCCTGCTTCAGAACCGCCACGCCATCGGCGACATTGCCGCCGGTCGGGTTCGGCTTGACGTTGTGGAAGAAGCAGGTATCCAACCCGCTCCCCTTCAGCACTTCGAGCGTGCGCTGCACCGGAAAGAGCGCCTTCAGGCCATCATCGGTTACGACCAGCGGCCGCTTCGCGCCGAGTTCGCGAACGATACCGGCCAGTTCGGCGATCCGGCCGTTGCCGAAGCGCACGGAGGTCGGAAAGCTCCAGTTGCCGGAGACGGCCGGGGTGAAAGCGGTCATGGGATCATTACCTTGAATTGGCTTGGGAATTGGCTTGAGGTCAGGCTGTCGCCAGCTTCTGTCGTTTGAGCGCCCGGCGTCGCAGGAAGTCGACCAGGAAAACCAGGATCAGGGCGGGGATGAAGTTGAGCGTGGCGAGCGCCGGATAGATCGGCGAGGAGCCGACGGCGATGCCGCTGTAGACGAAGATCGGCAGCGTGCGCGCCGTGCCTGCCAGCGAATAGGAAACGTAGAAATTTCCCCAGGAAAGGAGGAAGGCAAAGGTCGCGGCTGAAAGAATGCCGGGCCACAACAGCGGGAAAGTGATTTCGCGAAACACCTCCCAGCCGGTGGCGCCGGCATCGCGTGCGGCGTCCTCCAGCGTCTCGTCGAAGCCATGGACCTGCACGGCCACGATCACCAGCGCGAAGGGGGTGATGTAGACGATGTGGCCGATGATCACCGTCGCCAGCCCGGTCGAAAAACCCAGCCAGTTGCCGAGCACCGAGAACCACAGCAGCATCACCACGCCGAGCAACAGTTGCGGGAACAGCAACGGCAGGAAGCTGACGGCTCGGAAGATGTTCTGGAAGCGGAAGCGATAGCGGATCCACGCCACCGCGCCGGCCGAGCCGAGCACCGTGGCAAAGATCGTCGAGATCACCGCGACGATCGCTGAATTCGCGACCGCCGTCAGGAAGTCGGGCTTGCGGAACAGTTCGCCATACCATTCGAGCGAGAAACCTTCGATCGGGAAGGTCAGCACGCGGCTGTTGGTGAAGGAAAACACCACCAGCGTGAGGATCGGCACGTAGAAGAACAGGATCAGCAGCGCCATGGTGCCGACGAGGAAAACGTCGACAACCCTGTCCTTCAGGCGTTCCGGGATCATCGGACAGACCTTTCGTGGTTGGCCGATCCACGCATCAGGACAAAGGCAGCGAGCGACAGCGACAGAGCGCCGATGACGATCAGCACCAGCGTCAGCGCCGCCCCGAGTGGCCAGTTGACCCGCGTCTCGAAGCTTTGGCGGATCAGCTCGGAAGCCAGTGGCGCGGTGCCACCGCCGAGCACCTTCGGTTCGAGGAAGGCGCCGAGGCTGAGCACGAAGACCAGCACGGCGCCGCAATAGAGCCCGGGACGGGCAAGCGGCAGCGTCACTTCGAAGAATGCGCGCAGCCGCGATGCGCCGGAATCATAGGCGGCCAGCACCAGGTCTCGGTCGATGCGTACCAGCGACAAATAGATGGTGAACATCGGATAGACGACGAGGCCATAGACCATGCCGATCATCGTGCCGGTCGGCGTGAACAGGAGATTGAGCGCTTCGTGGCCGAGGCCGAGATGCGCCAGCAGCCAGTTGGCGACGCCGCTCTTGTCGAGCACGAGGATCCAGCCGAAGGTTTTCAGCACCGCGTCGGTCAGGAAGGCGAAGATGATCAGGATCTGGATCTGCGCATTGTAGGCCCTGAGCCGCGTCGCCAGCGCGTAGGCGGCGGGAAAGGCGATGAGCACGCAGACGACCACGCACACCAGCGCCATGGCGACGGTTCGCACCATGATAGTCCAGTAATGCGGCTTGGAGAACACTTCGGTCCAGACCTTGAGGTCCCAGGTCCAGGACAGGCGATAGAATTGCGTCGTCTGGAACGACAGCACCACCGTCATCAGCAACGGAATGATGAAGAACAGCAGCATCACGACCGCGAGCGGCGCCACCGCCGCCACGAGAACCGGATCACCCCAGCGCTTGCTATCGGTCCGCACGGCTCACTCCGAAAGCAGGAAGCTGCGGGTCGGATGAAAGCCGATCCTGACGCTGTCGGAGACCTTGGCCGGGAGATCGAGCGAGCCGGCGAGATCCATGACCACGGCCTTCTCCAGGCCGGGGACGCGAACTCGATACTGCGTCGACGAACCCTTGATGAAATACTCCTCGACGGTGCCGTTCAGCACCCATTCGCCGGGTTCAGCCGCGCCGGTGACGAAACGGATGGTCTCGGGACGAACCAGCAGGGCTGTCGCCCCACTGCCCAGGAAGAGAGAAATCTGCTCCCCAGCGATCACGGCTGCGTTGTCGCCGACGAGCGGCGAAGTAACCTTTGCGCCATCACCGTCGCGCGAGACGGACACCGGCAAGAAGTTGGTTTCGCCGATGAAGCCGGCGACGAACATGTTGGCCGGGCGGTAGTAGATATCCGACGGCGTGCCCAGTTGCACGACTTCGCCGGCGCGCATGACGCAGATACGGTCGGCCAGCATCATGGCTTCTTCCAAATCGTGGGTAACGAGGACGAAGCTGGTGCCGAGTTCGCGGTGCAGCTTCTTCAGCTCGGCCTGTAGCGATTTCTTCAGCTTGGCGTCGAGCGCGCTCATCGGCTCGTCGAGCAGAAGCACGCTCGGGCGCGAGATCAGCGCGCGGGCGAGCGCCACGCGCTGCTGTTCGCCGCCGGAAAGCTGGACGGGATAGCGTGTCAGGTACTCTCGCTTAAGATGCATGAGGTCGAGCATGGCGGCGATGCGCTGGTCCATCTCGGCTTTCGCCACCTTCTGCAGCTTGAGCGGAAAGCCGATATTGTCCGACACGGTCTTGTGCGGAAACAGCGCCAGCTTCTGGAAGACCATGCGCGTCGGCCGCTTCGCGGCCGGCACGCCCTGCATGTTCCGGCCCTGGATTTCCAGCACACCGGCGGTCGGGTCCTCGAAACCGGCAAGGATCTTCAGCAGCGTGGTCTTGCCACAACCGGAAGGGCCGACAAGCGCCATGAATTCGCCCGCGCCGATGTCGAGGGACACGCCATGCAAGGCTCGCATGGAGCCATAGTCCTTGACGATGCCAGACGCATTGATGATTGGCGCGTTGATGATTGCGGTTGTCAAAAATTCGCCCGCCCTGAATGTGGGTGAAAATATCATGGAGCCCGCGCGCCGTAACGCGCGGGCTTCAATTCAATAAGTGACGTTCAGCGCGCGGCCAGTTCTTCCTGCCAGATCGCCAGCATGTCGTCGATGTTCGGCGCGACGGTGTGGAAGTGGCTGTTGTCCCAGGCCGTCCACATATAATCCATCTGCAGCGCCTTCTTCTCGGCGTCCGAGAACAGCGCCTCCGTCTTGGCGTTCGGAACGAGATTGCAGGTCGCCTCGGTGATCGACAGCTGCTTGGCCACCTCCGGCGAGACGATGTATTTCAGGAAGTCGGCGGCGACCTTGGAGTCGCGGTCGTTTGCGATCAGGCCCGTCGCCTCCATCCAGATGATGCCCTGCTTGAGCCCATTCTTCGGCTCGGGCACGATCGACTGGATGTAATCGTGGCCCTTCATGCGCAGCGACGAGGTGGCGTAGGTGCCGCCGCCGATCAGTGCCCGGAACGAGCCGTCGATCAGGCCTTTCTGGGCGATCGCCAGGTCGGCGACGATGGCGCGGGTGTTCTTGAAGGCTGCACGCAGCACCTTGCGCACTTCATCGAGTGCTGGCTGGTCGAGTTCGACATAGGGATTGACGCCGGCGTAAAGGGCCAGCGGCATGATCGGCCAATCGCCCCAGTCCAGCAGGCAGATCTTGTCCTTGTAGGCGGCGTCGAAAACCGGCGCGTAGCTCGACCAGGTCTCGAGCTTGTCGAACTTGGTGTTGACCGTCGGTCCGACCCAGCCCCAGCGGGTCGGCAAGCCGGTCGCCTTGCCTTCGAATTGCAGCGGCGTGAAGGGCGCACGGAACTGCGGGTAGAATTCGGCGTATTGGTCGGCGAAATCCTTGTCGTCAATGTAGCGGCAGATGCCCGCCGGCCCCATGCGCGCGATCCAGGGACTGTCTGATGAAACGAGGTCGAAATCCTTCGACGCACCGGCGGCGAGTTTGGCGAAGCCGCCCGCGGAGTCAGTGATCAGGTCGACGGAAATGGAGACGTCCTTCTGCTTCTGGAACGGGTCCAGGATAGACGGCGCGTTGTAGCCTTCCCAACACATGTAGTTGAGGGTTTCGGCGGCGGATGCGCCCCTCGGCATGCCGAGGATGCCGGCGCCCGCGACCGCCAGCCCGAGGCCGCCCATGCCCTTCAGCATCGCGCGGCGATCGACGCCCCCGATGCCCGATGTTCCCTTTTTCATTTGCCTGTTCCCTTCCTTTGTTATCAGCCAAAAAATTCCCGATCAGACGATGCCGAGGTACCGCCTGATCTCCCATTCGCTTACCTGTTTCTGGTACTCGCCATATTCAAAGCGTCGTCCGGTCACGAAGCTATGGATGAAGTCCTCGCCGAAGATCTCGCGGGCGATTGTGCTTGCGTTGAGCCGCTCCGCCGCCTGGCCGAGATCTGACGGGAAGACGGCCTCCGGTGAAGGCGTCGCGGCATAGAAATTCTCGCCACTGCCGGCCGGCGGCTCGATCTCGTTGCGGATGCCGTAAAGGCCGGCGCCGATGCAGAGCGCCAGCGCCAGGTAGGGATTGGCGTCGGCCGAGGGCACGCGAAACTCGACGCGGGTGGATTCGGGCTCGTCATTGATGACGCGCACCGCCGCCGTGCGGTTCTGGACACCCCAGTTGGCCGAGGTCGGCGCCCAGGCGCCGGGCACCAGCCGCTTGTAGGCGTTGACGGTATGGGCGCACATGGCCAGCAGTTCCGGCATAAGCCTGACCAGGCCGCCGATGAAATGACGCCCGAGCCTGCTGATACCATCTTGCGCGCCAGGATCGGCGAACACCGCATTGCCCTGCGGGTCGCGCATCGAGACATGCAGGTGACCGGACTGGCCAGGCAGCGACGGCGAAAGCTTCGACATGAAGCCGGCGGTCAGGCCATGACGGGAGAAATAGGCCTTGGCGAAATTCTTGAACAGCGCCGCGTCGTCCGGGGATTTCATGCCCTTGGCATAAGTAAGCGGTGCTTCGAAGCATCCCGGCCCGAGTTCGGTGTGGATGGCGTCGAGGCCGATCCCCATCGTCGTCATCGTATCGTGCAGGCCCTGCAGGAGGTCGCCATGGATGGCCGATGTCTGCAACGAATAGGTGCGGTTGCCCTGCGCGAAATAGGTGAGGTCGCGATAGTCCTTGGCACGCAGGCTCTCTGGCGTCTCGTCGAACAGGAAGAACTCGTATTCGAAGGCCGAGAACACGTCGAAGCCAAGTTCAGCGGCCTCCCCTACCAGCCTTTGGCAAAGATTGCGCGGCGAACGCTTGCCGAAATCGCCCGAGAAATCGGCGATGCAGAGCGCGGCATCCTCCGCGAACGGATATTTGCGCAGGCTCGCTGCATCGAGGAATGCCGGCCGGTCGATGAAAGCACCGTCGATGAAGGTCTTCTCTGCGATATCCCAGAAATAGAGAACCTCGCAGAACGGATAGCCCCTGGCGGCCAGCTTGACTGCCTTGTCGACGGAGACCAGCTTGTCGCGAAATTCGCCTGCCGGGTCCATCATGCCGATGTGCACGGCCCTGGCGCCAAGCTTTTCAACACCAGACGCGAAGGCCGCACCGGCTTCATTGACTGTCGACATATATGCCCGCCTCGATATTTTCGTCCCGAGGCTAGGGTTGACCTTCTCGCAACTGAATATCCCGATAGGGATAGACGAGAAGAAAATTCGGGCAGCCTCGAACAGGCTCAGAAGCCCGGCCAGAGGACAACAAGATCGTGGTGATTGCAGGCTTTGCGCCGTGGAACCGAAAGATCGCCGCTGCGATCCAGGAGGTCGGCACGCCGGACTTCCCGCAGCGTATCGAAGAGGCGCTGAAGGCGGTCATCGACCTCGATATCGTGATGATCTTCGCCTATTCCGGCACGGAAAAGCCGATCTGCCTCTACCACAATATCGATCCCGTACGCGCGGCGACCGTGATCACCGCCTATGCAAACGGACCTTATCTGCTCGATCCCTTCTATCGCGCGGCGACGGACCCGAAGGCCATCGGGGTCAGGCAACTGAGAAGAATGGCGCCGGACCAGTTCTACAGTTCGGAGTATTTCCGCCAGCATTACGGCCTGACAAAAATCCGCGACGAGGTCGGCATCGTCTGCCGGCCGGCGGGGAGCGCGGCCATCGTCATCAGTTTCACCCGCCCGATGGAATCACCGGCGTTCGGACGGCGCGACCTCAAGGTCATCCACGATGCCGAACCGGTGATCCGGCTTTTGATCGAACGGAACTGGAGCAACGCTCGCCTCAGTTCGAGGGGAACCGACGGCGAACCGGTCGATCCGATAAATGCGACTCTGAACCGGATGACAGGCGGCGTGCTGACGCCGCGCGAGATCGAGATCACCTCGCTGATCCTGCGTGGACATTCGAGCGCGGCTATCGCCGATGCGCTGAACATCGCCGAGGGGACGGTTAAAATCCATCGCAAGAATATTCACCAGAAGCTTGATATCTCTAGCCAATCCGAATTGTTCTCAATGTTTATCTTTCATCTTTCAAAGCAATGACGCCGCAATGGCGCGGAGCAGCGCTTCCAGCAAGCGTTGACACAGGTCGCGCCAAGCCACCGCGTGTCAATTATGGACGGCATGCGAACCGGCTGGCGTCGAAAAGGCTTGGGATTTAGTTGCTTTGCCGCGGGTGCCACGGGCCCGGCTGCAATTTCGTTCGCAAACTGTTACGTTGGGTGAGGCTGCGGTGGGCGCGGCCGGGCTTGGGAGGAAATCATGTCGTTCAGGGCATTCTTGCCGGCTGCGATGCTTGTGGCCATGGCCGGGTTTTGGCTCGGCGCATCAACGCCGAGCGTCGCGCAATATTGCGAAGGTACGGTGCATGGCCTGTCCGGGCGCTACAATCTGGCGACCGGCAGCGGCTTTCTCGCCGTGCGGGCGCGACCGAACTCGTCATCGCGGATGATCGGCCAGCTGTTCAACGGCGATCATACCGAAATCTTCGACCGGCGCGGCAACTGGTACCAGGTCGAAATCGGCGGCACGACCGGCTGGGCAAACGCACGCTGGCTGCGCAACGATTGTGGCTACTGAGACGTTTGGGCGCAGGCTGAAAGCCACTTTTGCAACCAAATTGGCTGTTTTGCGTTGCGGCCATGATGGACAACAAACCCTTTGAAACGCCGGTCGTGGTCGAACTCGGCCATGTCGGCAAGTATCGCCATATCCGCAGCACCCAGGAAGCGGCGGAGTGTCTGATGACGGTGTGGCCGCTCAATCGCGGCCCGCGTCATCGTGATGCCCTCGACACTTGCCTCAAAGTGCTGGAAGGTTATCGTTCGACAGCGGATGCGCGACGGGCATTGATCGAGGCCGCCAGGGAATCGGAAGTGCTGGTGCCCGAAGACAAGCTGTCCGACGACCGGCTGCATTGAGCAGGCGGACCTTTCAACCGGAGGTTTTGATGGCGAAGCTGACTTACAAGATCGTCGAGCATGACGGCGGCTGGGCCTACAAGGTCGGTTCGACCTTCTCGGAGACATTTCCCACCCATCAGGACGCACTGCGCGCCGCCGAGATCGCTTCGGCCGAGCAGCAGGTGGCAGGCGCAACGGACGGCATCCAGTATGAGGATGCCGACGGTAAATGGCACGAGGAATTGGCTGACGGCCGCGACCGGCCGCAGACCGAGGTGTCAGACTAAGTTTTCTGAAGAGAGCTTGCCTGCGGGAAAAGGCAGGGCGCCGACCGCGGACGCCAGGAGAGACGGCGTCCTACGGTCGACGGCTGCCCAGCGGCTGACTATTTGCCGCAGTACTGGTCGTTCACGTTGCCCTGGGCATTCGCGTCGGGCCCAGACGTGTTGTAGGCACAGGGGCCGACCGCACCCGAATTGCCAAGGGTGTCCAGCCCCGACCGGTCGCCATTGATGCTTCCGGTCGTGTTCTGGTCAACGCCTGCAGACTCTTCGTTGCCGAACGGCCACCAGTTGTGATGATTGGAATATGCGCCCTCGGATGACTGGGCCATCGCCGATGTGGCGAGACCGATCGTCAGAACCGATGCTGCGAGAAGTTTCGTGTACATTGAATTACTCCGTGTCTTGGTCGCCTTGGGTGCGACACGGGGTAAACCCGCCAGTCAGCCGGATGGTTCATTGAAATTGTCGTGAGGCAGAGGTGATGGAAACGCTCGGGCGCCGATCCGCTCGATGAAACCGGTCACCTGCTTGGGCTCGACAAACTGCGGCATATGGCCAACGCCGTCGACAGGTTCGAAATCGAGCCCCTTGATCCTGCCTCGCATAGGCTCGCCGTGGACGCGGATATCGATGACGCGGTCGGCGGTTCCGAAGAGGATGCCGGCGGGCATGGCAATCTCGTCATAGCGTTGTTCGATACGACCGAGATCCCGTTCGATGGCCACGATATCGGCTGATGTTGCCTGGAAATGGCCTGGCCGCAGCCCGAGCCATCCGCCGCCGGCGACCATGTAGTCCGCTGGAAAGGCCTGCGGCCCAAAGATGAATTCCATTGCCGGCCGCGCATAGCGCAAGCTCAGAGGTATCGCCACGGTATAGGCCATGATCCAGCGCAATAGACGTGAGGGAATGTAGAGCAAGTCAAATCGCTGGCGTGCCCGGGTTTCCAGATGCGTCAGCAGCGCCAGCAAGGCGATGCCCGAAATCGCCGTGGGATATTCCACGGCCAAGGTCAGCGCGATGGCGCCACCCAGCGAGTGGCCGACCACCAGCGGCCTTTCCAGCCCCAGTCTTTCGATGAAGCGCCGCACCAAGGCCGCCTGTTCGGGCAACCGGCCCGTGGCGCCATTGGCGCGAACCGAATAGCCCGACCCCGGACGATCGAGCGCGATCAGCCGGTAGCCCGGGCCAAAGTGTCCGAACAGCGTGTGCCGGAAGTGATGGAGTTGCGCGCCAAGCCCATGCAGGAAAACGATCGGCCGTCCCTCGCCCACATCGACATAGTGGATGCGGTTGCCATCGATCTCGACGAATTTTCCGATGGGCGGCACCAGTCTCTGCGCTTTCGCCGCGATCCACAGCGTCGCCAGCACCGGGCAGGCAATCCCCAGAACCGCCAGCAGGACCAGCACAGCCTGCAACCACGACAGGATCGATATCAGCATTGTTCACCAACCAGAACCTGTTTGAGCTTAACCGCATCCGGTCACGCCGCAACCTCGCGTCGAAGCGGGCGCGTCCAAGCATGGATTGTTCCCCGCTCGGTTGGCATTGCCGACAGCCACGCGCCGCGCTATCTCAGGCGACCCGTCCTGCCGGAGTCCTCCATGACCGAAATCGTTACCGCCGCCATGCTCGTCATCGGCGATGAAATCTTGTCCGGCCGCACCAAGGACAAGAATATCGGCCACCTCGCCGATATCATGACTGCGATCGGCATCGACCTGAAGGAGGTGCGCATTGTTCCCGACGAGGAAGACGAGATCATAGCCGCGGTGAATGCCGTGCGCGCGCGCTACACCTATGTGTTCACCACCGGCGGCATCGGCCCGACCCATGACGACATCACTGCCGATTCGATCGCCAAGGCGTTCGGTGTTCCCTGCGAATACGACGCCAAGGCCTATGCGATGCTGGAGGCGAGCTATGCCGCGCGCGGCATCGAGTACACAGAGGCGCGCAAGCGCATGGCGCGAATGCCGCGCGGGGCCGACCACATCGACAACCCAGTGTCCGTGGCGCCCGGCTTTCGCATCGGCAACGTCCACGTCATGGCCGGCGTGCCCTCGATCTTCCAGGCCATGCTCGACAATGTCGTGCCGACACTGAAGACCGGCACGAAGATGCTGTCGGCGACGGTGCACTGTCCGTTCGGCGAGGGCCTCGTCGGAGGCCCATTGGGCGAGATCCAGAAAGCGCATCCGGACACGATTATCGGCTCCTATCCGAAATATGGCGATGGCAAATTCTGGACCGAACTGGTGGTTCGCGCCCGCAGCCAGGAGGCCCTCGACGCCGCGCGCGCCGATGTCGAGGCGATGGTGGCGGGTTTCGCCGCCAAGGCGAGCTGAGGCCGGAACCAAGCGCAGCGCAGCGGCGTTTCCCTGCACGCGAGTTCCGAGGCTCGCCAGATTGAGGGATCACCATGCACTTCAAGACCATCGTTGCAATTCTGCAGAACGAGCAGGACGCGGAGCGCGTGCTCGACTGCGCCATTCCGCTCGCAAGCCGCTTCCAGAGCCATCTGATCGGCATCCATGCCGAGGCGCTTCCGGTGCCCTACACCTCGGCAACCGGTTTTCCCGACACGGAGTTCCTGCAGGTATCGGCCGATATGAGCCGCGAACGCGCCGAAAAGCTTCAGGCGGTTTTTCTCAAGCAAATCGAGGATTCAGGCCTGTCCTTCGAATGGCGCAGCCTGGAGAGCTTCTCCGGCGACAGCGCCCTGAGCGGTATTTCGAGCGTGCGCGCCGCCGACCTGATCATCGCGGCGCAGAGTGAAACCGGCAGCGATCCGAGCGCGGATGTGGGCACGCTGGTCTATGATGCCGGCCGACCGGTGCTGGTGGTGCCGCCTCAGGGACCGTTGCTCACCACTTTCAAGCACGTGCTGCTCGTCTGGAACGGCAGCAAGGAGGCGGCGCGCGCCGCCTTTGACGCATTACCCTTCATCATCGAGGCCGAGAAGACCGAGATTTTGATCATCGACCCGCCCGATACGCTCGATGACAGCCCGGAGGCAGCCGGTACCGAAATCGCTTCGTCCCTTTCACGTCATGGTGCCAGCGTCGGCGTGTGCGTACAAAAATCGGGGGGCATCCCGGTCGAGGACATGATCCAGACGAGGATCGTCGAGACCGGCGCCGATCTGCTCGTTCTTGGCGCCTATAGCCATTCGTGGCTGCGTCGGCTCCTGTTCGGCGGAGTGACACGCTCGGTGTTGCGCACCGCGCCGGTGGCGGCCTTCCTGTCGCGGTAAGTCCACAGCGATCGTTTCCGGGCGCCCTTGCCAAGGCCAAGGGTTTCCGGTTAATTCCGCGCGCATTCCCCTGTTTTCTTGCACGCGGCCTTTGCGTGCTGCGGAGTGCGCGAGACATGTCCCTTCCCGAAAAAGCCTTCCCGGTCTCCTGGGACCAGTTCCATCGTGACGCCCGCGCGCTCGCCTGGCGGCTTGCCGGCGCCAACAAGGGTCAATGGAAGGCGATCGTGTGCATCACGCGCGGCGGGCTGGTTCCGGCCGCCATCATCTCGCGCGAACTCGGCATCCGCATCATCGAGACGGTATGCGTCGCCTCCTATCACGACTATTCCAGCCAGGGGCAGTTGCAGGTGCTGAAGGAAGTCACCCCCGCGCTGCTTGCCGAGGATGGCGCGGGCGTGCTGATCATCGATGACCTGACCGACACCGGCAAGACCGCGGGCATCGTTCGGGCGATGATGCCCAAGGCCCACTTCGCCACTGTCTACGCCAAGCCCAAGGGCCGGCCGCTGGTCGATACTTTCGTCACCGAAGTCAGCCAGGACACCTGGATCTATTTCCCCTGGGACATGGGCTTCACCTACCAGAAGCCGATCGCCGACGATCACGTCGGCTGATTCGTAACAAACCGCTTTTTCCAGTTAAGCCGTCATCGATGACAATATTTGCTTCCGCGAAAGGCTCCGCGGGGCAGGATATCCTGTGAAATCGACGTCTATTGACGGGAATCGGCCAGCCTGACCAAAGTTTTTACTTTTATTGGTGACAATTAGCCGTAAGATTCGTGAGGCGGCAAACGATTCTGGAGGCTGGGGCTAGCTTCTCCGATGTTGACGAGGCCAACGACGCACAACCATTTGGCTGAAAGGGTCCGGCGACTCTTCGGCACCGCGCCGTGCCGCCTGCAGGTTGCCGCCCTCCCCTGGCGCGATACCGGGAACGGCGTCGAGATCATGCTCATTACCAGCCGTGATACCGGCCGCTGGGTGTTGCCGAAGGGCTGGCCGGAGGCCAAGGAGCCGCTTTGCGAAGCGGCGGCCCGGGAGGCCGGCGAGGAAGCCGGATTGCGCGGAAGCGTCTCCCATCTCGAAGCCGGCCGTTACTTCTATGCCAAGATGCTGGCTTCGGGTGAAGAGGTGCCTTGCGAGGTGCTGGTATTCCCGCTGCACGTCGAAAAGATCGCCGATCGTTGGAAGGAAAAACACTCCCGCACCCGCAAATGGGTCAATTCCAGCGAAGCGGTGCGCATGGTCAATGAACCCGACCTTTGCCAGATCATTGCCTATTTCTGCGCCGACCCGCACAGATTCTCCTAGAGCCGGCCGCCGACCTCTTCCGCGTGCGCCATGGCTGCCTCACAACCCTGTGATGTGTGCAGCATGAATGGTTTGCTAATTTTTCTTCGCTAGAGAATGGCTAACCTGGCGTTTGATAGATGGCGAACCCTGTAAACCCACTTCAGCAAGAACCCGGCGAGCCGAAGCGCGAGCACCGTCCCCGCGTGCTCAAGGGCGGTTCCGTCATCACCGGGATTCAAAACTCGGAAGTCGCCGTTATGCTGCGCAACCAGCATGCGAGCGGCGCAGAATTGAAAATACCGCTCGAGGCCCGGGTTCCCGATCGATTCCTTCTCTATGTGCCGCTCGACGGCGTGGCCTACCGCTGCGAGGTCCGCTGGCGCCGCAATGACCGGATCGGCGTGCAGTTCACCGGCACCGAGCCGAAGCCGAAGCTGCATTACGGCTGAACCGGATCTGCCAGCCTGGGGGCTTCGCAGCCGAGACGCATCCCAACGAGGGCCCATGCCTGTCGGCGGCGCGTAATCGCCGCCGGAAATGGCAATCGCAGCGGCGCGTTTCTATCCCCGTTATCCACATGTGTGACACACAAGATGTTGGGGTCACAAAAGCTACGCAAACGAATCCTTGACGGCGCAAAACGAGTCGCCTTTTATAGGCCATGTGCTCCTGTTGAGAGTGCGACCGGAAAGTTCTGAGCCCGGTCTTTTTCCCGGATTATGTGTGTTTTTGCCCGCATTTCCGCCTGTTTACGAGGCGGCGGAAGCGTTGGGATTGTGGGTGGTGGGCGACGAAAGGGACAATTGTCGGTCTGGAAAAAATGATCTGTTAACACTATATTTAGTGTTTGCAGGCAGGCTCGACGCTAGATAGTGTGACCTTCCCTCTACGGAGGGAATCGCAAAAGTTTCAGTTGAGGACCCGCGGGGTCGGTTTGCAGCTTGGGTAGGCGCCTGGGAAGGTGTTCGATTGCCGGTTGCTGCGGGCGCTTGCGACGAGGAGATGCCGGCATTGTTCGCGATGTCGGCAAACGGCGGACTGCGCTTTTCGCCCTGGGGGGCAGAAATCCCCTGACGAAAGCGCTATATATAGACAAAAGGACCGGATCAATGCGCATCGAGCGTCGTTTCACCAAGCCAGGCCAATCAGCTTATGCGGAGATCGAATTCCGCAAGGCTCTTTCCGAGATCAAGAATCCGGATGGCTCGGTGGTGTTCCGCTTGGACAATATCGATGTGCCGGCGCAGTTCTCGCAGGTTGCCGCCGACATCCTGGCGCAGAAATATTTCCGCAAGGCCGGCGTCCCCGCGCGCCTGAAGAAGGTCGAGGAGAACGATGTCCCCTCCTTCCTGTGGCGCTCCGTCGCCGACGAGGCCGAACTTGCCAAGCTGCCGGAAGCCGAGCGCTATGGTTCCGAGATCGACGCCCGCCAGGTCTTCGACCGGCTGGCCGGCACCTGGACCTATTGGGGCTGGAAGGGCGGCTACTTCAAGTCGGAGGAAGACGCCCGCGCTTTCCGCGACGAGCTCGCCTATATGCTGGCCACCCAGCGCGTCGCACCGAATTCGCCGCAATGGTTCAACACTGGGTTGCACTGGGCCTATGGCATTGACGGTCCGAGCCAGGGCCACTTCTATGTCGACCCCTTCACCGGCAAGCTGACCAAGTCGAAATCCTCCTACGAGCATCCGCAGCCGCATGCCTGCTTCATCCAGGGCGTGCAGGACGACCTCGTCAACGAGGGCGGCATCATGGATTTGTGGGTGCGTGAGGCGCGCCTGTTCAAATACGGCTCGGGCACCGGTTCGAACTTCTCGCTGCTGCGCGGCGAAGGCGAAAAACTGTCGGGCGGCGGCCGCTCGTCCGGCCTGATGAGCTTCCTCAAGATCGGCGACCGCGCCGCCGGCGCCATCAAGTCGGGCGGCACGACGCGCCGTGCGGCGAAAATGGTCATTGTCGACGCCGATCACCCCGATATCGAGGAATTCATCGACTGGAAGGTCAATGAAGAGCAGAAGGTCGCCTCGCTGGTGACCGGCTCCAAGATCGTCAAGAAGCACCTCGAAGCGATCATGAAGGCCTGCGTCAATTGCGAAGGCAATGGCGAGGACTGCTTCGATCCGGCCATCAACACGGCGCTGAAGCGCGAGATCAAGGCAGCCAAGAAGTCGGCCGTGCCGGAGAACTACATCTACCGCGTCATCCAGTTCGCCAAGCAGGGCTACACGTCGATGTCGTTCAAGACCTACGACACCGACTGGGATTCGGATGCCTACCTGACGGTCTCGGGCCAGAACTCCAACAATTCGGTGTCGTTGAAGGACAATTTCCTGCGCGCCGTCGAGGACGATGCCGACTGGCACCTGACCGCCCGCAAGGACGGCAAGGTACTGAAGACGCTGAAGGCCAGGGATCTATGGGAAAAGATCGGCTACGCCGCCTGGGCGTCGGCCGATCCGGGCCTGCATTTCAACACGACGATGAACGACTGGCATACCTGCGCTTCGGCCGGCGCGATCCGGGCCTCCAACCCGTGCTCGGAATACATGTTCCTCGACGACACGGCCTGCAACCTCGCCTCGATCAATCTGCTGCCCTACCGCAACGCCGACGGCACGATTGACATCGCCGCCTACGAGCACACGGTGCGGCTGTGGACCATCGTTCTCGAAATCTCGGTGATGATGGCACAGTTCCCGTCGAAGGAGATCGCCAAGCTCTCCTACGACTACCGCACGCTCGGCCTCGGCTACGCCAACATTGGCGGCCTGCTGATGACCTCGGGCATTCCCTATGATTCCGACGAGGGCCGCGCCATCTGCGCCGCGCTCACCGCCATCATGACCGGCGTCGCCTACGCCACCTCGGCCGAGATGGCCTCCGAGCTCGGCGCGTTTCCCGACTATGACCGCAACGCCCAGAACATGCTGCGCGTCATGCGCAACCATCGCCGCGCCGCCTATGGCGACAAGGACGGCTATGAGAAGCTGGCCGTCAATCCGGTGCCGCTGGTCGCTTCCGACCTCAAGCAGCAGGCGCTCGCAGAGCATGCGAAAGCCGCCTGGGACCGCGCCATCGAGCTTGGCGAGGAGCATGGCTATCGCAATGCGCAGGCAACCGTCATCGCGCCGACCGGCACGATCGGCCTGGTCATGGATTGCGACACCACCGGCATCGAGCCCGACTTCGCGCTGGTGAAGTTCAAGAAGCTCGCCGGCGGCGGCTACTTCAAGATCATCAACCGCGCCGTGCCGGAAGCGCTGCGCACGCTCGGCTACTCCGAAGCCCAGATCGGCGAGATGGAGGCCTATGCGGTCGGCCACGGCAATCTCAACCAGGCGCCGGCCATCAACCCCGGCTCGCTGAAGGCAAAAGGTTTCACCGATGAGAAGATCGAGGCACTCAACGCAGCGTTGAAGTCGGCCTTCGACATCAAGTTCGTCTTCAATCAGTGGACGCTTGGCGCCGACTGGGTGAAGGAGACGTTTGGTTTCACCGACGAGCAGCTCAACGACTTCTCTTTCGAGATGCTGCCGGCGCTGGGCTTCTCCAGGAAGGACATCGAGGCCGCCAACATCCATGTCTGCGGTGCGATGACGCTGGAAGGCGCACCCTTCCTCAAGGCCGAACACCTCGCCGTGTTCGACTGCGCCAGCCCGTGCGGCAAGATCGGCAAGCGCTCGCTGTCGATCAACAGCCACATCCAGATGATGGCGGCGGCGCAGCCCTTCATCTCGGGCGCCATCTCCAAGACCATCAACATGCCCAACGACGCGACGGTGGAGGACGCCAAGGGCGCCTACATGCTGTCGTGGAAGCTGGCGCTGAAGGCCAACGCGCTCTACCGCGACGGCTCGAAGCTGTCGCAGCCGCTCAACTCATCGCTGCTCGCCGATGGCGAGGACGATGAGGACGAAGCCCTCGAACAGCTGATCCAGGCTCCGGCGGCAGCGCGCGCGACGCAGATCACCGAGCGGATCGTCGAGCGCATCATCGAACGCGTGTCGCGCGAGCAGGAAAAGCTGCCCGGCCGCCGCAAGGGCTATACGCAGAAGGCCAAGATCGGTGGCAACACCATCTTCCTGCGCACCGGCGAGTATGATGATGGCCGCCTCGGCGAGATCTTCATCGACATGAACAAGGAAGGCGCGACACTGCGTGGCCTTCTCAACAACTTCGCCATCGCGATTTCGCTCGGCCTGCAATACGGCGTGCCGCTCGACGAATATGTGCACGCCTTCACCTTCACCAAGTTCGAGCCGGCTGGCATGGTCATCGGCAACGATGCCATCAAGAGCGCGACGTCGATCCTCGACTACGTGTTCCGCGAACTGGCCATCTCCTATCTCGGCCGCAACGACCTTGCCCATGTCGACCAGTCGGACTTCTCCAACACCGCGCTCGGCCGGGGCATCAGCGAAGGCAAGACCGACGCCGTCTCCAAGGGCCTGACCCGTGGTTCGCCGGTGAAGCTGGTGTCGAGGGCAATCGGCAGCGAGCCGAAGGGCTTTGCCGGCGGCTCGACCGGAACCCCTGCCCGCTCGGCGCCGACCGCCTTCTCCGGCTCCAACGTGCTGGCGTTGAAGCCAGCCAGCGACGAGGCGGTCGCCTACAAGCGCGACTATGAGGATCGGGCCAAGGAACTGGCGGAGGACATCGCCTTCGAGGAAGCGGCGGGCGCTGCTTCCGAGACTTCGGATGCCACGGCGGTGCTGTTCACCGACGCCGCGGCCAACGAGGCCGCCGAAGCCAAGAAACTCGCCGCCGACCGCCGCGCCAGGTCACTGCTGCAAGGCTACACCGGCAATTCCTGCTCCGAGTGCCAGAATTTTACGATGGTGCGGAACGGGACCTGTGAGAAGTGCGATACTTGCGGCGCAACGAGCGGGTGCAGCTGAGAAATCTGAAACGCTAAAACTAGATCGGCCCCGAAACTTTGTCCCTGAGCGTGTTAAACGCAAATTTCGCCCTGCTAGGTGAGTCCCTCCTGACCTGACGCGCCACCGCATCTTGCTCAACGTCAAGATAGATGGCTCGCCCGACACTCGAAATTGACTCACCCTAGGAAAAAGAAGGCCCGGACGCTTTAGCGTCCGGGCCTTCGACTATTTGTGCCAATGCGAGGATACGAACCTCTCGAACGACGCGGGATGATCTCGGCTCAAAGGTCCGCTAAGCGCCAGGAGTGGTCATCTCAGCCCGCGCTAGGGAATGACCGGATTGGGGCCGATTGCGGACCATCAGCTTCTGGAGAGTGAGTCCGCGAAAACAGACTTGCTCAATACGTTAAAGCCACACCCTTGCGGTGCGAATCTCCCCCGGCAAATGGCTGGATATGATTCTGCGCCCTATAGCGGCGATCAGGGAGGCTGTTCTTAGCCTTGGCTACGGCGCGCTTTTGCGGCCGTGGCCCATAGATTGGTGAGAAAGTCTGGCATGACGATCCAATCACCTCCTTCTTCACTGCGGATCAAGGCATTGTTATCGCCGTTGGCATACATCAGCCGCATGCGTTGTGAGCCATTCCAGTTCTCTCCCAACAATGTTCCCGACATGTTGACCATGACATTGGTCATGGCTGGGGCTGTGTCTTCAACTCCAGTCAGCTCCCAATCGACTATGATTATATCCTTCAGTTCATCCCGCAGCCGCCCTGCTCGATAACCGATAGTCCGCTTGGGATAGTCGATGGTCGACTGTGCCAGCGCCCCGAAGTTCCGTTTAACGAGGCATTCTATATAAACTACCGCTGCCTTCTCAGGTGAGCCCTCTTCCAGGGTGCCAGCTGACATCGATGAGGTGATAATCGTATTAGCTATTGTGGGCCGTGCTTCCCACGCATCGAGTCGCTTCTTGGTGTCAGCATTCTTTAGGAGGCTGTGACCAAGCTCCTTCCAATCGACCGGCCTTTGCTCTTCGGCGGCCTTGGCGAGACGCTGAGCTTCGTCCCGTCTCCGATCGAAGTAGTCGACCATCGCTTGCAGTAGGTTGAACGCTTTTGCAGCGACGAGTGAATGGCCAAAATTGGGATTGAGGCCGTGAACAATTCCGTGGCGGAAAGGCAGTGTGATTGAGCTGCTATCCAACTTTCGGCGCGTCGAGCCGAAAAGGGCCAAGCCTTCTGACAGCCCGCCTGGGCCAGACGTTTGCGAGTCGAAGACCGGCGCGTCAGCTCCACCGGAGAATGGGTGCTTGGCGGTCATCGTCGTGCAGATGCCGTCGATAACAATGAGGATCAACGGAATAGCGGACAGGTAATCCTCCACAGCGGTCCGTTCGACCGCGCGCTCATAGAGTTCGCCCCAACTTGCATAGTGAGACGTGTGAAAGCGGTATCCGAGGAAGCGAAGATTGTCCGGATCAAGGTGGTAAGCGGTGAGAATAGCCTCGCCCTCATCAACTTCCGCTGCAAGCGCTTTGGCCACCGCATCGACGGACATCCGATCGTAGTTCACCCAACCAAGAGGGCTGTAAATTTCGGCGAACCGATCCCTGTTGGCAAGCATCACCTTTACGCTCTCAACCTGTGCGTCAAGGTCCTGGAATTGCTTCCGCATATCCGGATTGAAGAATCCAATCAGCTTTGCAAGAGGCTTCAGCGCTTCGAACTGTTGAAGGGTGAAATCGCCGGGCGGTTTTGGCTTATCCGTCACGAGTAGTTTCCCGCTTTTCTATAAGCCCCGGCGTCGCGTGAGGAAAAGACAGCAATGATGCTCCAAATTTTCGCCATGTAATGTCATCCTATCCGACTGTAGCCTAGGCGCGCCTTCAACGGTCGCCGACTCAGGCCTATGTTCGGCCCCATACGCGACGTAATGGCCAGCATTCGGACATGTCACAGGCAATGTCCGCTTTTGGCGGTCGGCCAACGTAGCTCTGACGACCGACATGCGGCGCGTTGCTGCTCGGCAGCTTGGGTGCCCAAAAGCAGACAGGCAGCTATTGTATATAGATGTTCAATAAGCGGACTCCGAAGGGTTGCCAAGTTGCCGTTGTCGATGGGGCATCTCCTCACGGCAGTCTTTGCGCGACTTTGAAGCACAGAGAGGGAACATTGAGCTGGCGCCCCTCAATGGGATGGCCGGCGCCGCAGCGTAAAATTATCCAAACCGCTAACAAATCGGGCGCACCCGGCGAGACATATTGCTGCCGTATCCCGGCAATGCGATATCGGTCGCGATTGAATTGAGACCCTTTCGCTATGCAATTGACGCGCCTTGAGCTTTATAAACGGGTCTGCGACAGGCCGCTCAGTAAAGTCGCCCCGGAGCTCGGAATATCCGGCACAGCGCTCGCCTCCATCTGCAAACGGTATCAGATCCCCTATCCCGGATCCGGCTACTGGACCCGCAGATCCCTTGGGCTTGCGGCAGAGCTGCCATCACTACCGGAGGCATCGAATGAAACCATCGAGATCACCGCGTCGATCCCGAAGCCACGGCAGAAGAGAACGCCGGAAGAAATTGCGGCACGTAAGACCAAGCGCCTAGCGAGACCTGATCGTCCGGTACATCATCCGCTGTTGTTTGGTGTCGAAGAGCATTTGCGGAAAACACGGGACGTGAAAGAGGGCGAATTCCTCAGGCCCTATAAGAGGATTCTGCCGGACTTGATTTCATCGGAAACCGCGCTGCTTCGCGCACTCTCGATCGCCAATGACCTCTACCTCGCGCTGCACAAACAAGGATACCGGGTTCACATCGCTCAGGCCGCCGATGATCTTCATCGCATCCACGTCAAGGAACAGGAAGTGGAGCGAAAGGATCGCAAATACGGACGCTACCACTCCGGAAGCATCTGGGCGCCCGACCGGCCGACCGTCTTCTACGTTGACACGGTGCCAATAGGGCTCGCTCTCACCGAGATGACGGAAAGAGTGACGATGCGATACCTCAACGGTGATTATCATCGTGAGGACAGCAGACTCATACGGTCAGCCAAGCCTTGGCAACTCACGCACTCCTGGACAACAGAGCAGGATATGCCCTGCGGACGTTTTCGGGTGATTGCTTATTCCCCAAAAAAGGGCGTCGACTGGTCCGTCAGTTGGCAGGAGACCGAGCAGGAGGCGCTTGGCACGCTGATCCCAAAAATCGTCGAGACCTCAAAAGCGGCTAGGGACAATGTGCAACGCCTTATGGACGCCGAGGATGTGGCCGAGGCGAAAAGGAAAAAGGAGCGAGAGGAATGGTGGGCGCGCTACGAACGACAGGAGGATGCCCGCAAGACAGCGCAAGCTCTTGCTGATAGCCGTCAGCAACTTGCGGAAATTATCGAGAGGTGGGGGAGAGCGATGACGGTAGAGCGCTTTTTCGCCGATGCGGAAGAGCGGTTGAAGAGCGCAAACGAAGAGCGTCGGCAACGGCTGGAGGAACGTCTGACGCTCGCGAGGGCAATGATGGAAAGCATAGATCCGCTGGATTTCATAGAAAGCTGGGTAGCCCCGGAGGAGAGGCACCGTTCAAAGTTCATCTAGACAGTTTGGGTTGCAGGCATTGTGGGCGCGCACCAGAGAACAAAGGATGAAGAGCACCGGCGAAATCAGCATTGCGCCCGCTGCATGGCATAGGTGGTCAAAACGATTTTATCTTGTGCGCCGGCGGCATTTATCCGAACTCACCGCTCAGGTCGTGCCGCAGTCAAAGGTGTATAGGCTTACATAAGCAATCGTAGCGCGCCCTTGGCGGGTTCGGAATATTCGACGCAGCAACGGCGCCGTTAGCGGACTGTCCGCTTTCAGGTGCAATGAGCTGAGTTGCCGCCATATAGAACCGCCAGCAGAGCTCTTCCAGCCCGGGGCCTAGAAAGTTTTAGCGTCGGCAATTTGTGTACATCTGTGATGCCCTCTACTAAGCATTTTCGCATCAGCTATTACAGCTCAATCGCGCACGAGCATTCCGAACTAAAGCGTAAGCAGTCCTGGCATGCTCATCCAACGAAATTTCTTGCGCCTAATCATTGGCTGCCGGAGCGCACACCGTTAAGCTTTTGTTCCAACCGCGAGCGCTCGTTCTCCTTCTGACTCGCCGCCAATGCAGCTTCGAGATCGTCAACTGCTCCTTCCTCGTTGAGAGCCTGACGGATATCAAACCGCAACTCAAGAAACTCGCTGCGAAAGCGCTCCGCCTTAAGTTTAATAAGAGCTTTTTCGATCCATTCTTTGGCCTCCCCGGCATCGCCTTGGGCAAGTCGTGATCGGGCCATCAGACGCTCCAGCCATTCGGTGTCCAGAGAAGTAAGTTTCCTAAGAATGCCTTCTGCCGTTTCCGGCCGACCCATGTCGATTAGGAGCTCTGCATGCCGCTGATGGTGAAACGACATCGGCTTAACGATCGCCAGATAGTGGCAACGTGCCTTTTCCCGAAGTTCACCGGCCATTTCCGGTGAAAGCCGAGCCGCTTCACAATAGATCTCCGCCCGCGCGGCTCGCTCTCGGTCGGTTTGTAATCTTTCGAGCTCGACCTCCGGCAAGCCCTTGAAAATTGCTCGAAACATATCCGGCCGCTCGACTGAGATGTACCGACCCAGAGCAGCGAACGCGTCGAATGCGTGCTGCGCTCCGGCGTTGGCCGCAGAGATAATGGTGCGTTCGATCGCGGCAGCGTGGCGATCGATGAGGCCTGAGCGCCACTGGCCGGACCCTGATGGAAGACGCTCGATCACGCCGAGCAGAACCGAATAGGTCAAACCTTTGGAGTCGGCGCTCGGCCCAAGCATTTCGTCCACTAGCTGGGTCGCTCTCGCCTCTTTTTCAGAGTGTCCCTTGTACAGGTCTACGAGCTGAAGCCTCGCCTCATGCAGCGGCAACGGGCCTTTTAGCACCTCTTCAAAAAGCTCGGCCGCAGCTGGCAGATCACCTATGCGTTTTAGTGCCTTGCCTTTGTGGTGCAGAAGTTCTGCGGTTTCTCTTGGCGTGAGCTCCGGTAAGCCTAGCATTTCATCGAACGCGACAAGACGTTCCCGCAGCCGGTCCTGGGCAGCTGGATCTTGTTGTTCCTTGTCGAACAGAAAGAGCTGCTCAATGGATTCGATCACCATGTTGACTTCAAGTGGTTCAGGCTTCCGCCCGGTCATCCGTTTGACGGCATCCAATGGATTGCCGACAAGCTCTGGCTTAGTCTCCAAGGCGTCCCAGGTGGTCAACAGGGCAAAAAGGAAGCTGGGCGGGGTGTCGCCTTTTGCCACCATGGCTTCGAGTTTCGGCAACAAAATGCGAGCATTGCGCCACAGATCAAGGCCTTCTCCACGTGACGCTTCAACGAGATAGGTGTCCAAGAGACGATCGAGTTCAGCACTCCGCTCTGGCGTGCACCAGCTCTCGTCGAGGGCAGCATCTACAACGTCATGCAATCTGATGGCTCTATTCCGATCTGGAGCGGTCAGGCTATTAGTTTTCAGCTTGCGAATGCCGAGTGGTTTGATGGCAAAACTTAAGAAATCCTCATCGCAAACTGGCAAACCCGACCACGCAAAAACTGACAGCTCGCGAGAAAGCGAAGCCCGCAGACGCTCCAGTAAAATATCGGTAAGGCGACGACCGCCGGTCTCCATTTCGCCAATGGCCTGGCAGTCATCTAGGATGTCATCCCAGGTCGCCCCCTGATTGACGGCGGCGAGGATTAGCGAAAGGCTGAGCGGATGCCCTTTGACAGTTGCCCAGATTGTTTCGAACACCTCCTCAGGGCATGGGGAGCCGGCCTGTCCTAATAGAGCTTGAGACTGCGGACGATCCAGCATTGGTAGGCTGTACGAGTGGGCCGCCGTCGACCGTTGGGTTAGAAGAATGTGAGAGCCATCTCCGCAGATTTTTTTTAGTGAAGCTATGTCCAAATCATCCGACGCATCATCGATAACGAGCAGGCATGGCAGCGTCTGCATCAGACCGACGATGTTCCGGCTTTCACCGGCACGAAGGAGTGGGAGCGCTTGCAGATCCTGCACGCGGCGTACCTCTTCGCCATCCAGCCAGATCCGAAGGTGATACTCAGCCTGATGAAGATGAGCGAAGGCCTGTGCTGTTGCCGTTTTTCCTAGTCCCCCAACGCCGCTGATCGCAAGGACTGGACTCTTATTTAATCGTGCAACGATCTCCTCATCGATGTCAGTTCTCTGTAGCCAGCCCTCTACTGGTTCGGGCACAATCCTACTTGCTGCCTCCTCCTCTCGAATGCGCTCCAGATCTGGCAGATAGGGGGCAAGTTTTCGAACAACCGCATCGCTGATAATTAGGTGATCGACCAGTTGGGTCGCGATCTCCACAGCACCCCACAGGTGAAGCGTTCTACCTCGCATCTCTGGCATGGCGAGAACCTCGCGCTCAAATTCCTGCGCGATCTGTGGCCGGCTCATCTGCCCAGACAAAAGGAAGACCTGTTCCGCTGTGGGCGCTCCCGCCAACGCGTGAGCAAGGTCGTCACGCGCCTTGCCCATGTCTCCACTGAAATATTTCTTCTGATCGGAATACTCGACGACGATCTTGCCGTCGCCACTGGTCGTATCCACAACACCAGCAACCGGGTAACCGAGAAGGTTTATCCCCCGATGATCCAGAGGCAGATCCAAAATTGCTTGAATGAACTGGCCACCAAATTTTTCGAAGTCGGTGGCGATATAGCCAATACCATTTGCCAGACGCCCAATCAGAGCAGTGCGCCGCTTCGGATTCATGTATGCCCCCAAATAAAATCCAGAAAATCATCCCCTGGACATCAATATCTGCAGAATATCGACATGCTGCAAGATCGCCGCGGTCGTGATGGTAGGAAAGCCCTTTCCGTCCAAGCCGCGAAAAGGAGGATGTCGCTCTGCGTCGCCGTTGACTTCAATTACGAAGGTGATTGGAAGAGCGCGCCAAAGAAGTCCCGAGGATGAACGCTCGTTAGCTAAACGGTCGGTGCATCGGACTTAACCGTTTTACGAATTATGCGCTCGAACAGGTCGGAGCGGGCTAACGTGGGCGGTCCTTTTGCAAGAAGTGGCTTAATCGCATCCCACTGCTTGGTCCCTTGGAATGAGATTTCACGCCCCTGCCTGTGATCGGGACGACTGAAATGGGGCCGGAAGCCGTCAGACTGCTTTGGGAAGACATTCGGGCGAAGCAGACGTTCCACTGACGACTTGTTCAAGTTGTCAGTATGGCTTATCCGACTACAAGGACCCGGGTCCGGATGCCTTGCGGCGACCTTCCCGACGAAGCGGAGTAGGGCATCGTTCGTGACAGTCAGCATCCTCCACATCTCCGATCTGCACCGCGACCCGGAATCTCCCATCCGAAACGACGCCCTGCTCGATTCTCTTGAGAACGACAAGAAGCGCTACGTAGGCTCAGAGGCAACGCCCATCAGAGCGCCCGACCTTATTCTCGTCAGTGGCGACGTTGTTCAAGGCGTCCGTCACGACGTAGATGATCCGGAGGGTAAGCTGGAGCGCCAATACGACGAGGCCCGGGATTTTCTCGACCGGCTGGCGAAGAGCTTTGTTGCTGGGGACAGGGAACGGGTCATCGTGATACCGGGCAATCACGATGTCAGCGACTATCACTTTCGGCGCAGCCTCACGGCGGTGCCGATCGCTGCGGACCGGAAGCGAGAGATAGTCGGGCAGTTATTTGTGCCCGATACGCGCATGCGCTGGTCATGGCCCGATCTTGAGCTTCACGAAGTCTCCGATCCGGCGATGTACGAGCGGCGGTTCGAGGCGTTCGCTCAGTTTTACAATGACTTCTATCAGGGTAAGCGAACCTATCCGACGGATTCGTCGAAGCAGATCGATTTCTTCGACTATCCGTCATTCGGAATGACGGTGGTCGCCTTTTCCAGCTGCCACAACAACGATCTTCTGAACCGTCAGGGAGCGATACATCCTGATTGTATAGGCAGCGCCGGCCAGCATCTTAGAGACAGGTCGTTTGACGGACGGTTGCGCGTTGCGACATGGCACCACAACACCGAAGGCTCGCCGTCCATGTCGGACTACATGGACGCTGATATCGTCCAGAATCTCATCGATCGTGAAATCAGTCTTGGTTTTCACGGCCATCAGCACAAGCCGGAATTCCTGGACACGCGTTTTCGTCATGGTCCTGATCGGCGCATCACCGTGATAAGTGCCGGGACGCTCTGCGGCGGTGCAGCGTTCGGGTTTCGCCGCGCATACAATGTCGTAGAGATCGATGTGGAGAACCGGCGAGGCCGGCTGCATTTGAGAGAGATGCAGAATGACAACTTGCAGCTGCCGATTTGGGGGCCGCGACCGCTTCCGGCGACGGCTTCGACGTTTCGCGAGTTCACGTTTGAGCCGCCACCTGCACCTCCGAGCCGGCACGAGTCCAGCACCGTCGTCTTGATCGAGGCGCAGAAGCTGTTTGACGAAAAAAGGTTCGACGAGGCAGCGGCGCTTCTTGTGCCCCATCTCACCCGTGAGCCGCTGGCGCGCAGGCTGCTTCTCGAATGCCTTGGGTACATGGACGATATGGCGTCGGTCATCCGTTACTTCGATCCGCCGACAAGCGAGATCGAGGCGATGACGTTGATGGACGCGCTGTGGGCCGAGAAAGAGAAGGCCAAGTTGGCGGAAGTCCTGGCCCTACCTCTCATTATCGATTCTGTTGATCCCGCCCTTGTCGAGGTTCGCAACAAATACACCCGGAGGCTGTCATGACCGCAACCGGACGCATTATGTTCGATGTTGAGACCAGTCGCATCCTCCAGATTCTGTCGGCTGAAATTTACGACTCTCCGAAGGCGATCCTTCGGGAGAATGTACAAAACGCCTACGACGCCATCCTCATGCGCTGCACGGCGCAGAACCTGAAAGTCGAGGAGCGCCGCATTCAGATTACTGTCGGGGGCGGCGTGCTGAAGGTCGAGGATGACGGCATCGGCATGACAGAAGAAGTCCTGCGTCAGAACTTCTGGAAAGCCGGATCGAGCGGCAAGCGTTCCGAATTGGCTCAGAAATCCGGTGTCATCGGAACGTTTGGCATCGGAGCACTGGCCAACTTCGGTGTGTGTACGTCGCTGCGTGTCGAAACGCGCCACATCGATGCAACGGAAACGCTCGTCAGCGGCGCGCGGCGGGAGGACCTAAAGATCGCGCAGGAGTGCATCACCTTCGACCGCGTAGCGGACAGACGCAGCCCTGGCACGACAGTCACAGCCGAACTTGATCCATCGTTTGCCATCGATGAGAAATCGACCTGCGATTACCTCCGCCAATACGTGCGCTTCCTACCGGTACCAGTGTTCGTCAACGAGACGATGATGAGCCAGGAAACCTTCGATGAAGCTCTTGGCGGAGGCGACACGGCTTTCGAGGTCATCAAGACGCGCAGTGTGTCAGGCGGTAATTATGGCGGAACGCTGCAGACCGCCGTCAACGCTCAGTCTCGCGTTCGCGTGCGGCTGACAAATCTGACCCTGAGCGGAAACCCGCTGAGGGGTGCGCTCTATCTAGTCCAGCAGGGCGGTCAGACAATCGGATTCAGAAACCTGTTTGGCCTCGCGCCAATACCGGTCTCAGGCCAGTACGGCTTTGGCGGCTTCGTAAATCTTGACATCCTGCATCCCACAGCGGGGCGCGAGGCGCTAAGCCGGGAAAGCATCCAGCACGTCACCAACATGCTGAATCTCATCGAGTCCGCGGTATCGGCGGATTTGGCGGCGACAGACCACGCCGACCAGAACCAGCAGTTTCAGCAGTACATTCTCGGCCAAGGCAGCATCGCGCTTGCCGGCAACGTCAGGATCACCGTTCTTCCGGAAAAACCGGACGTGAAACTCAGCCAGGTAGCCGCTTATGAGCCGGGCAAATCGAAGTTCTTCTACAGCCAGCGTGACCCCACGATCTTGAAGAGGTTTGCGAGCGAGCAGGCCAACCTCTTTCACGTCAGCCAGACGAACCCGCGCCGCAAACTGCAGCTGCGTTACTTGAATGAGATTGCCAAAGTCCAGGAAGTCCCGGACAAGCCGATTGTCGATAGGATACCAGCGAGCAAGCTGGGCTTCGATGAAACCGTCTTCCTTATTCGCGTTCGGGCGGTGCTCCTCGACCAGTACCTGATGCCAGACGTGGAAGTCGAGTTTGCCACGATCAGCCACGGCGTCGCCTTCCAGGTAGACGTAAAGGGAGATACGCTGCGTGTGGCTATTGCCCGCGACATGCCCGCCGTGAAAGTCGTCCTCGAATTCTACCATTCGGCGCGTGAAGCCTTCGATCCGTTCGTGCAGGACTTTGTTCGCGAGCAGCTCTATCCGCAGATCAGGGACCACGTTCCGTCGTCGACCAAGCTTGGTCGAGACGCGCTCTTCCGGCGGATACAGCAGAACAAGGAGCTCTTCCGCGTCGATTACTCGGATTACGGGGAAGCGGAGTCGCTCTTGGCGGACTACCTCGCCGGCAAGGTGGAATTTTCGGAGGTGGTGCGCGCGATCGGTGGCGGTGGCAGAGCCCCCATCCAGCGTCAGGAAGTTCGCCGCGACCAAGTGGGGACCGTCGAGCAGGAGTTTCCGGGCATCATAGAGTCCGAAGCGGTAGCAGCTCCGCCCGCGACCAATGAATTTGAAGCCGCGCCTCCCATAATAAGGGAGGAAGTGAAGAGCGACATGAAGGTTCTGACCGTCTCGGACCCTCATCCGAAGTTGAATAATTTCCAGATGTTTCTTGGGTTGTCGGATCGCTTAAACAAGCGAGAAGGTGAGTTTCTCCATTATCCGCACACCACGAAAGTTATCTGGGGGTCACACCGTGTGGTTTACATCTTCACCGACGCGACAGGCGATCTGAGCCTTTACTACGACATTGAATTAAGAGAGCCGCTCGGCGCGCACGAAACGGGCGGATCGATGTTCCGCACGACAACGATTGTCACTGCCGACCGCATCTACGTTCCTGTGCCGAAGGAGCTGGAGAAGGCGTTCCAGATCATCGACCACCCAAAGGAGTTTTTCGTGCGGTTCGATACCGTGCCGTAGCGCCAAGCGAAGGAGACGATAGAAACGCAGGGGATTGCGGCGAAGGCAAAACGAGCCGCCGTCCTGGGCTTGCATAGAAACGAAGACCTGTCCAAGTGGGAAGGGCAACCACCGCCGCCCGTGGCAATCTGAGGTATTCGCCAATTACAAGCCGCGAACGAAGGGGCCACCATAACAATTCCCCCAAGCCGGCAAAGGGGACGTTCGACCCGGTCAAGCTTGACGTCAGCTCCTGTGCGACTGAGATCTGCAGCATGGTCATCCGCGATGTCTGCTTCTGGGCGAAGACAAAATTTTGCCTCTATGGCCGACATGCGGCGCAAAGCGGTCACCTCGGGGTATACCCCTGACTGACGTAACTCGGCCAGCATCTCCCTATGTAACATCTAGGTCGGCGCCGACCATTTGTGACACGGTAGCACTTTTGGCTGCGGATTCTGGTAACGCGCCTTCCGAACGCCTAAAGAGGTGAGCTTCGCGGACTACAATCGCTTCAGTGAGATTCGGTGGTTTCTATGGTTGGGCAAGGAGGCGCTGGAGCTTCGGTATCTTCAGGGGCGGGTTTCCAGGCCCGTGTTGCGGCCTACTCGATACTTTCGTCGATCTGTGAGATCGAGACAGAATTCGGGGCGGCCAGTTCCATAGCACAAGTCGGCTTCGAGACTCGGACGAGTATTGACGACCTCAACCTGCTCTTTCGCAACGGTTCTCGCAGCTACATTCAAGCTAAGGCTACCGTCGACTTCTCGCTCGCCACCGGCGAGTTGAGGTCCGTGTTCCAGCAGTTCGAGCAGCAAGACGCTGCGGGCGACAACAACGAGCGCTTCCTGCTCGTCACCAGCAGTCGAGCCTCGAAGAAGGTCACGTTCGACCTGCGTGCCGCGCTAGAGGGTTTTCGAAGCTCGCAAGCAGGAGATTTCTTCAGAGACCAACCGAAAGTCCTGACAGATATCATAGCGGATCTTCGCATTGCGCTGACCGAACTGCGAAATGCCGCCGACCGCGAGGACGACCCAGCTGCGGTCGACCGCATCATTCGAAAGAGTGGCGTGGTGGTGCTCGACGTCGAAGCCAAAGATACACTCGAGCAGGCTATTATCCTCGTCCTGCAAGCCAAGGGCTACGCCGCTCCCTCCGGAGTCTGGGGCAAGGCTGTAGCGGACTGCGTAACGTACGCGAAGCAGCGCCGAACCATTACAATCGAGGAAATTTCGAAGACGTTCGAACGATTTCAGGTGCCCGTCGCGGAGCTTTCACAGGCCGCGGCCGACGACATTCTCAAGATTGAGCTCGGCGAGATGGAGGCCGCGAGCGGCAGAGAAGTGGTGCTGCTCAGGACGATAGATGAAGCGCTTGGTCCAGTTGGACGCAACATCATCATGGAATTCTTCCGCTTCGACGGTAACTGCGATGAACGGCTCGATTTTGACACCACTCCGTTCACGCTGCCAAACGGTCTGCAATTCGAAGTCTTGCTCCGGGCAGCCACGGAGCAAGGCATCGCTCGGCTAATAAACGAGCACTTGGAACTGGTCGGCGATCAGCCGATCGTCATGATGCGACTCAACTCCGACACCGATCCGGACGCCGAGCCTTGCGCGATCGCTCAACGCGAAAGGCTGCGCAACGCGATTAAACAGAATGAGCACCCGCTTCTCTGCCTGCACTGCGGCCAGACCGTCGCAGAACCTCTGGCAGCCTTCGTGGAAATCGGCCACTTCCTCAACCCTGTCGTCGGATTGGTCCATAGCGCGTGCTTGAAGCCCGTGGACCGTGTCATCGGCGGAGCTAAGTCGCCTTTCAGCGAAGAGCACCCAGAACTCGTCAATTTCGATGCCAACGCCTGGTTCCGCGCCGTGAATGGCGGGCAGCGGGCGTTCGACAACCTAAACCTGTTGCGAGCGGGGCCTGTCGCGCACATGGGATGGGGCGGCCGCATTGCCCGCGGCCCTGCCGGCCAATTCCTCGTCGAGGTTCTTCTGAAGGATGGCGGGTCGGAGATCGTGACCCAGCGGAACACCTTGCATCGCTTCTCCAAAAGGGAGGCCGAAGAGTTCGTTGCAAGGCTTAACATCATGTTCAAGGAGAAGAGCGATGCAGGCGACCCTTTCTGCTACACCGACCAGTCGAAAGGCTTTGGTCCGCGATCCATACTGATCGAGCAATTCGGCGCCAGGGAGAAGCGCCGCGAGGTAGCGTCGGCACAGGTTCGCCAATTCGAGCAGCGTTTGGTTGCCCCGTACAGCCGGCCGGGGCAGTGGTATGCGCCGGTCCTTTCACTAAGATATTCGTCGTCAGGCGATCCTGTCGCGCTGGGCGGCGCCGTGATACTTCTGACGGACCCTCTGGCCCTAAAAGACCATCTCAACAACTGGAGGGAAGCCGGCTTCGAGGTGACGGACTACGAACTCGTTAGCGTCCTCACCGACGCCGATTTCGATGATTTCATGCGTTGGGTCGAGGATCATGGCCATTTTGCGGTTGTCGACGCCTTGCTCGACCCCGGTACCGGTATGCTCGCGTCAGGTGTCCTTTTAAGGTCTATCGAAAGCATAGGAGGCGACCTGCCCACCCCCTGAATCAACAGTCGTCGGTGGGAGTACGGCGAGACATCACGAAGGGCGGGCCCGCTGTGCCCCACCTCAACTCGGCCAAAAGTGTCTCAAGTCTTGTTGCAATCCCACGCTAACTAGCGGATGCCCGGGGGCATCGCGGACCGTTCGACTGGCACCCGGACGGGCGACACACCGGCGGCCTTGGAAGTCTGTTCTTGGCGCAACCGAGACCTCAGCGTAGGCACCAGTATGTCCGCCTTTGGCAGGCGGTCCAGTCTGACGGAATGACCGATATGCGGCGCATTGCTGACCAACAGCGTACCCGATACGGGTTGGAGGTCAGTCATGTTCTATCGCGCCTTCCTCCCTGGCTCGTCGATCAGCTTGAGCCGGGGCTGTTGTTCGACGAGACCCCCGACCTCCTCCGCCGACAGCGTTCCCTTGATGAGAACGGCCTCCGCGATCCGCTCGACCTCCTGCCGATGCCCCTTGACGATCTTCGTCGCCCGGGCGAACTGATCGGCCAGCACCTTGTCGACGCGGGCGTGCAGGTAACGGTCGAGCCGCAGGGCGCTGAACAGTTCGTCTTCGTCCTCGGAAGCGAGATAGGCGAAACCCTCGCCGAGGCCGTAGGAGGCCTCGAACGTGAGCGCCGACAGCGTCGCGCTGTGGAGATCGGACCCTGGCGCACCGCCCCCGCCCGCCGAGCGGTCTCCCAGCATGACTTCCTCAGCCACGAGACCGCCCAGCCTGACGGCGATGTCGTCGAGCAGCTGCGTCCGCGTGCGTTCCCGCACGGGATGTCCCTTGAAGAACACCCCGCCGCCGTCTTGGAGTTCGGACACGTTCGGCGCAATGGTGCTGGCGACGGAAACCGACACGATCTCCCCTGCGTTGAGGACAAGAGCGACGACGGCATGTCCGGCCTCGTGGAACGCCGCTCTTCGGCGAACCTCCTCGGGGATGGCGACCGAAACAGGCAGCCCGGCGGATAGGTCGCCGAGCGTCAAATCCCGTCGCTGCCGCCGCGCGACGCGCCTGCCCTGCCGCACCAGCTGCTCGAGCGAGGCGCCATTCCAGCCTGCGGTCGCCGCGGCAATGCCGGACAGGTCGGTCTCGCCAAGCAGGCCCTGCAGGTGCCAGCGAAGGATGCCTTCACGACCCTGCTGATCCGGCAACGGGATATGGACATGCCTGTCGAGCCGCCCGGCGCGGATAAGCGCCGCGTCGAGCCTGTGAGGATGGTTACAAGCACCGACCACGATCACACCCTCACGGCCGTCAGCTCCATCAATGCATTCGAGCAGCGCGGCCACCACCTCCGTGCAGTACTGGGCGTTGTGGTCGCTGAATTTCTCGCGATCGCCCACGGCGTCGATTTCATCGATGAAAATGATCGACGGCGCGTTCTTCCTCGCCTCGTCGAAAGCTGCTCGCATGGCCTTCAACAGGTCCCCGAGATGCCCCTTGGCTTGCCAGCGACCGAGCGAACCGAGGACGAGGTGGACGTCGCAGGTCCGCGCCAGCGCGCCTGCAAACGTTGTCTTGCCCGTGCCGGGCGGCCCGCTGAGCAAGATGCCCCGATCAACGTCTTGCCAGCCGATCTTGCCAGCCCCCCAGTCGGCCAGGTCAGTCGCCAGTTCGCGTCCCCACTCTCCCGCCTCGCCGAGGCCGTGGAGGTCATCCAATGTCGGCCCGGAAACCTGCTTCGGCTTCGGCGCGACTGACCGCTTCATCATCTCGACGGCTTTCGCCACGGGTCTTCCTTTGCGGAGGGCGGAGCCGATGATCGGCACGGGCACCGTCGCGATGAAATCGGCCTGTTCAGGCGTGACCGACAAGCCGAGGCAAAGCCTTGCCCCAGCGATGATGTGGCGCGGCAGCACGGGACCGACTTCGATCACCGCGTCGGCCGCGAGACCGAACGTCTCTGGAACTGCGGCTGCGTTGTCCACCATAAGGATCACGCGCGACTTCCTTGCCAGCGCATTGCAGAGGTCGGGGTCATCCGTCGATCGCTTCCTTTCGAAGGTCCGCAACAGGACTTCCGTATTGTCCAGACCGCCATGCGTCACGATGGCCGGGCCGTGCGCCGCGTAGCGCACCGCTTCTTCGTAGAGGACGACATCCGCTCCGTCGGGTAACACGAGCCCGAGGACGATGGGTTTGAAATCCTGGAACTGCCAATGGGGACGGCACGAGCGAATGATCGCGCAGTAAGCGAGGAAACGCGGGAGGGAACGGAAGAGCTTTCGTCGGAATGCGGTTTGGTTGCTTCCGGTGGGCTTCTCAACAGTCTCGTAGCGGATCATTTCGACACCTCGTCGAACGAGGCCGTCGCCGAGGGTTCCGGCAGGGCCATGAAAATCGGAAAGGACGGACAGAGGGGCGCGATCAGGCGCCAACGGCCGCGCATATGAGTGCGCAGGAGCTATTTCTCGTCGTCAGTTCGGGCTTCCTGGAGGTGTAGCTCACGGTGCAGTCCTCGGTCATGCGCTTTGCGTTCTCGGCCGCCGGGATGGTGGCGGCGGGAGCGCTCAGCGTATGTGGTCGAGGTGCGGGTGCGTGATCATGATCGGAACACATAGTGAACAACTAGCAAGGCGTCAACGGGCCGGCCAACTGGGTATCGTTTCAGCTTGAATTTCGGTTAACGGTGCTCCCCCGCCGTACAACTCGTTGACAGGAACCAGCGAAAAGCGCCATTCCCTGACAGTCGAGCAATCGAGGTAGCGGCCTGTCGCCTTCGGCCACCAGCGAGAACTCTAACGACTCCGCAGTCTCACTTTGTCGAGGTCTTTCTCTGTTTCTCCAGCATCGCAAAGTCGATGCCGTAGCGTTTCTCGATCATCCGCATGATTTCTTCCACAACAAGGCCCACCCGGAAGGTGTGGACGCCAAACTGATAGTACGCGCCGGATAAGTCAGCTGGCAGAGCGAGCTCCGCCAGCGATCCATTTCTGGGTAGCTTCCTGGACAGCGAGTAGTGTCCGCTCGTATGCAGCGGCCAGCGGTGTGAGTCGCCGAAGTTGCTCGTGTGCGTGGCCCCGGCCAGGATACGTTCAATCGCCACGAAGAGGGCGAAGGGCCTAAGCTTCTTCCGCGCCGCCTTCTGATCCGCGATGGCTGACGGGAAGACCTGCCCGAGGCAATAGGTCAGCTTCATGTTGCCGTCGTGGATCACAAAATCCAGCGTTTGCGCGTGCACGCGCCGGACAAACGTATCAGACGTCGAGTCGATCATCGCCTGCACCTTCCAATACGCATCGATCTCCGCCTGCCGCTGCTTCGGCGTTAGCTTGAAGTTCTCCAAATACGTTACGATCTGGTCGGGCAGGACTCGCTCATCGCTCATTGTTTTTGTTATCCTCACATCGCCGCATCGAGAACGTCATCAAGCTTCGTCGCCCTGACCCAAAAATCATTAGGTTGCTCGGGCCTTCCAGAGTCACTTATTTGCGTCCACAATCATCTGGCCGGCGATGCCCGGGTACGCCGCTCCCTCTTTCTCCCGCCAGGCAAACTTAATCGACAGGTCACAACCAAGCTGTCGCGCAATATGGCAGGCCGCCCGCCAAGCGCCGTTCGCATCCTGTGCCTGGACAGAAATACCTGCGTCAGCGAGCGGACGATAACCCTCGTCCTGCTTGGTTCCCTCGACGTAGTTCACTACAATCAACCGACGGAGTTCGTCGTGAGACCTCGCCGTTGCAGCAGCTGCTCGAACGGCTGCATCCACTACCCCGTTCCAGTTATCCTTTCCACGGCCTAGCTTGCAACCATTGAAAGTGACGCCGAGAATGTTGGTGTGAGTCAGGTCAGGTGGAGTGTTCGGATTGAACGAACGAACGCTTTGACCCTTGCTGACTTCGGCGGGCAACAGTGCAGTAGCCTCGAACGCGTCGATCATCCTTCCAATGACTGTCTCGACCGTGTCGACCAAAGGGGTTGCATGGGCTTGAAGACGCTTGAAGGTCTCCGGTGATAGCTCAACCGAGGGTGCCATGACGGGCTTCTCCTATGTGCAGTACATAAGATATGTAAGGCGAGCCAAGACACGGTCGAGGCGCGCGTCCAGGATGGGCAGGATCTCTCGGCGATACAAGGTAACCGCATGCCGTCACAATCGGTACATGTAGGCGGGATGATCCGCGATCGATTCGATCAAAGCTGGGGAGGCGAACAGAACCTGCGAGAAGATAGGGTCTTGCTCGCCTTCCAGCCGAGCAAGCAGGTGTCCTCGACCGAGGAGCCTCTTGCAGAGCGATCCACAACTTTCCCATTTTGGGCACTAATCACCCAGCAAGGATCTTCCGGGTGCAATAGCGTCCGGAAAGGTTTTCATAGAACAAACAGAGAATTAAACGCAGTGGGACAGCTAGCACAGTCCCGAGATCGCCATAGCACCATTGGCGCTTTGCTAGTTACTACCCTATAGGCCGTCATCGTGCGGGGGCCGATTTAGCCCCCATAACTCGACGTTGTTGGTGATCTCAACAGATTGCAGGTGACGCTCTGGCCTTATGAAATGTATCAACGCCTCCAGAACAGAATCAGGAGGCAGTCGACCGCGACCTCGGAGAGCACATTCCCAAACGGTAGCCACACGCCAACCGGAAGAGATGAGAGCATCTATCGCCTGTCCATCACGCTGCTGATTGCGAGCAATTTTAGCTTGCCAAAATGCGGCGTTGGATCGGGGTTGAACTCCAAGGGCGCAATCATGTCCATGCCAGAAGCAGCCGTGGACGAAGACTACAGTCCGAGCAGACGGAAAGACTAGATCGGGCGTGCCGGACAGGCTTCGGTCATGGAGTCTGTACCGTAAGCCGCGTGCATAAAGACCGCGTCGAATGATCATCTCGGGTTCAGTGTCACGCCCTTGTATCCTCGACATGTTTAGCCGTCGCTGATCCGCCGTAAGTGGATCGTCGCGGGTTGCTTGACGCCGGGCCAATAGCTCAGGCCGCACGGCGGTTGGGGCTTGGCCGATCACGCCGGAGTGCGCTGGCGAATATCTTGCCTATCTCTTCGGCTAATGCCCGCGACAGCAGCGGCGGCACGGCGTTACCGATCTGGCGGAAGGCGGCGTTCATAGCACCGCGAAATATGAACCCGTCTGGGAAGGACTGCAAGCGCGCGGCCTCGCGCACGGAGATCGTGCGCGACTGGGCGCTGTCATAGTGAATATGGCTGTAACTATCCTTGCCAAGATGGGCCATAAGGGTCCGGGCTGGTAGATCCGGCTCCATTTTGCGCCATTTGTTGGGAAACTTACCCGTGTCATAAGGCGGTACTATTGAGGCCCGCAGTTCGTGCCATGCTTTGCTGCCGGTCTTCGGCGCCGCGCCGGTGCGGGCCCTTTCCTGCACCAAGGCTTCGTCGAACATCCGCACAGCTGCCGCGTGGGCCTCAGGATACTGATCACCAGGGTTGAGTCGGCCGAACAACTTCCAATCGCGCGGCAGGTAGCGGATGACGTGGTCGCAGATGCCCTCGTCGTTTTCGAAGCCCGGCCACGTCCGCATAAGCTTGGCGTAGCCGGTATGCGGCTTCCCGGGATAAGGCTCCAGACGGTCGAACCGGCGTACGCTTCGTCCGATCTCGCCGCGCAGGTGACCGGTGATCAGTGGCAGGTCGCTGAGCGCCTGGGCCGCTGTCACGGCCGGAGTCAGTTCCCTGTGAGGTGGCTTGGCCGGCACATAGCCCAGCGCCCCATCGATAGGCGCGCCCCTGAGCAACTTAAGCGCGACTTGGCGACTGCCCGCGTATCCCGGCGGGAGCTCAATGTGGTGGGTCGGTTCGGGGAAACTGATCTTTGCATTCAGTTCGCGCCGGACGGCAATAAGTACCATTCGCTCGCGCATTTGAGGCACGCCGTAGAATGCAGCGTTCAGAAGGGTGTATTTGACATCGTAGCCGATCTCCTCAAGGAACTCGCGCGTTTCCTCGGCGACGTTCTGGCCACCATGGTTCAATACATCCGGCACGTTCTCCATCATTAGCACCAGCGGACGGAAGGCCTGGACGTAGCGAAGGTATTCCAAATAAAGCCGGGCGCGGGGGTCTAGCCGGAACGCTTCGGGATGTTCGGCCACTTCGCGAAGCTTGGACCGCCCGACGCGTGCGAAAGCTTGGCAAGGTGGGCCACCAACCAGCACATCGACTGCTTCATTAATTGGACCTAGGCCTAGTTCGGTTGCTAGCGCCTGGGGAGTAAGATTCATGATGTCGCGAGGACGTCCATGACGCGGATGATCGGGATGAAAATTGGCGCAATGGGAAGCCGCGGCGTCTCTATCAAGCTCGACGGCAGCGGCGATCTCGAAGCCGCAGGCGTGAAAGCCGAGCGATAGCCCGCCGCACCCGGAGAAAAGATCGAGAACGCGGGGACGACCGCCTTGGCGGAGCCGCTCTAACCGGGCCAGAATGGATGGATCAGTACTGGGCATCGGCCCCTTCAGCTGGGTTTTCCATCTGTTTGGTCTGGTTCATCGATTCGATCTCGTTCCTGAGAGTTGGGAGATGACGGCTTCAAGGTCAACAGACGTGTTTCAAAACCCCGCTGCCAACGGGTCCAACCATCATTTCGAGGGCAAATATAGCTGAGCGCAAGACAGGGTCTTCTCTGATGCGCCGGCGAGCTTCTTGGAGCTTGGGCAAGCCGCGCGTTGAGTTGAAGTAGTGGATGACCAGCTGTTCTGCGTATCCGCCAACAGTCATCGGCAGCTTACGCTGCTTCATCTCCCCATAAAGACGAGCGCGCAGGCGGAACAGTTCCTCATCATCCGATGTCTGGAGATTGATCGTTTCGGTCATCTGGTCTCGCCTACCTCACTGCTGTTACAACACTTCCTGTGTCCCGCGCGAGGGTCGGCTGTGCAAAACCGTGCTCGGATTGCCAAACGTGAAGTTCGGATCGTCGTTCAATTCTGAGGGACAAGAAGCCCTGGCCCGCCAAGGATTGTGACTTCCTGCCAATTTTGCCTATGGTCCAGCCGAAACAAAGCTGGGATAAGGCACCAAGAGGGGCCTATGAAGTTCTTGATTTTGAGGCAGCTGCAGCACAGTGAGTTGGGCATGTTCCATGCCTATCGCCGCAGCGGTCGGGAGGGATCGCGGCAGCGCGCCATCAACTTCGACGGCGAGGTTATCGATCGAGTCTTCCCGGTCGCGGCAGACACCGACCGCATCGCCCTTAGCCTGCGATACGACACCGATAACGGCCCGCGCACCCGGGACCATTTCCTGAAACGACAAGGTAAGAACTGGCGGCTTGAGGGCAACTGCCCCGATGACCAACTCTATGACTTTGTCCAGCTGGATTGCCTATTTGCCATGCAGGTCGACGCCGGCATCCAGCCAGCTTCGGGAGCCTGGATGGTCTTCCCGAAGGACGATCCTACGGCTTTGGCCATCCTTGCCGATGGCGCCACCTCCGGCTTGGCGCGCGCCGGCATGGTCGGGCTCGAGCTGGACGAGGCGCCCCGCATCTATAAGCTTTTGACTCAGGCCCGGCCTGACTTGTTCAGCGCCTCAAGTCCGCAGGACCTCGACATGACCGACACCACTTCCCCGACTGAAACCATCGACAAGCCCTCGGGGCGTCGCCTGCCGCCGGGCTCGAAACGGTTGCCGACTATGCTCAGCGCCTCTGGCCACAACTTGGTCAGCGCCGTTGCCGACATTATTGACAACGCCATCTCGGCCGATGCGACCGAAATTCAAATCACATTCGATCCGCCCAATAGCGGCAACGGCCGCTGGATGGCCATCCGCGACAATGGCCGAGGCATGTCGCCAGAGCAGTTGGAGGAGGCGATTCGGGTCGGCGGCGAGGCCGACTATGACGGCCGAAGTCTCGGCAAATACGGATTTGGCCTCAAGGGCGCCTCCTGGTCCCAGGCGCGCGACTTCAAGGTGGTGACGCGCCAGAAGGGTGGGGACGTCCATCACCTCGGCTGGGATCAGGACAATATGGCCGACTGGCAAGTCGACGAGGAACCGCTGGAGGACTGGGAAACCGAGGCTGCGGATCCAGGGGAACACGGAACGGTGGTACTCTGGAAGAACATGAAGGCTCCGACGATGGCGCCGTCGATCAAGGGGGTGCCGCCCCATGTCGCCGAGATCCAAGAGCTCAACCGGCATCTGGGCTTGGTCTTTCACCGCTTCCTGGATGGCGAGGCCAAGGGCCGGGCGCCGCTCAAGATCTGGATCAATGACATCCCCGTCGAAAGCAACGGGCCGGCCAGTCATCCGCTCAGCGAGCGCCATGACCTCAAGACGCTAAAGGTCGAACATGAAGGCGGCACGGCGGAGGTGAAGGTTCAGCCGATCGTGCTGCCGGCGGAGGACGAACTCCGCAAGCACCATGGCGACGGCTGGCAGGCAGCCGCCGACCGCATCGGCTATTGGGGCAGGCGCAACGACACTCAGGGACTGTTTCTATACCGCAACGACCGGTTGATCCGCTGGGGTGGGTGGCATGACCTGTGGGCTACTAACGATGAGAAGACTAAGCTCGCACGGGTCCTTGTCGATTTCGACCCGGCCCTGGACGAAGCCTTTCAGATCAACATCTCCAAACAGACGGTGCGCCTGCCGGGTTATCTCCAGAGCCGGATCAAGCCTTTGGCGGATACGGTACGCAAGGCCAGCCAAGCCAAGTACCGCAAGCCCCGGCCGACGTCGCCGCCCCCGCGCACTTCGCCGCTCCTTGGCGAGGCGACGTCCGGTCCTGGAGCGCCTAGCGGCCTAGGCGAGCCGGTGACCCCAGGCGCCCCGACGCCACCGTCCCAGCCGCCCGCGCCCTCCATCACGGTGCGCAAGGTGACGACCGGCAAGTTCGCTTGGAAGATTACGACGGATCTAAAGGGCGACCGCAGTCTCCAGATCGGTGACGTCAGCCCGGCCCTCGTCGAATTGGCCGGCGTGCTCGGATCCAGCGATGTGGGTGCGGAGGCCCTGGCGGCGTTCCTGGACGACCTTGACCGCCTAGACGTGCAGCAGGCGTTGATCGACGACGCGACTGAAGCATGAACTCGCCGCGCGCCCAGGAACTGCGCCCGGCGCGCGCCAGCTGGACGGACAACCTTCCCGAGGCTGAGGAAGGGAGCTGGGCGCGGCTGGAACGCCGACTCTTAGACGGGGAGCGCTGGAGGCCACCGCAGGTGGCGAGCCTAGCGTCGGAGTCCGCGCGAGTCTTGAGACACCTGCCGGATCCGCGACAGGAGGCATCCTTCCAGGGACGTGGGCTTGTGGTTGGCTATGTCCAGAGCGGCAAGACCGCCAACTACACGGCCGTTGCGGCGCGTGCCGTCGACGCCGGCTATCGGATGGTCATCGTGCTGTCGGGCATCCACGACGCACTACGCAGCCAGACACAGGTTCGGCTTGAGAACGAGCTCGTCGGGAGCGGCAATCCGGGTGGCCCTGCCTGGACCGTACTTACGGAAGAGACCCAGGATTTCAAGGATCCGGGCGTGGAAGTCCTTGATCGGGCCGGAGCCTTCCTCATTGTGGCTAAGAAGAACGTCTCCGTACTCCGCCGGATGGACGCATGGCTTGCGGCGGCGGGCGGCAGGCTCGACCGTCTGCCGATCCTGGTGATAGACGATGAGGCCGATCAGGCCTCGATTAACACGCGCGGCAACCGCGCGCCCGACCCGTCTCTGGATTCAGACGCCGCCTCCTCCGCTAACGGGCCGGGTCCGACGGCAACCAATGCGCTAATCCGCTCGATCCTTGGGCGCGCTTCGCAGGCGGCTTATGTGGCCTACACCGCAACACCGTTCGCAAACATTTTCATCGACCCCGATGCGGTCGACCGGGAGGTTGGCGAGGACCTCTTCCCTCGTGACTTCGCTCTCCAGTTGCCCCGGCCCGAGGGCTACATCGGAACAGAGGAGCTGTTTGGCGTCTCCGCCCAGGGGCGCGATGTGTTTCGAAAGGTCCGAGACGAGGACGTGGGCGAACTTCGCCAAGCGATGACGCGGCGAACGTCTGCGCCCATGATCGTTGGTCCGCAGAACCAGCTGCTGCCCGATTCCCTGGCCGAGGCTCTGATAGCCTTTTGTCTCGCTGGGGCCATCCGCAAAGGCCGGTCGGGCTTTCAGGGCAAACCCCACACCATGCTCGTACACGTCAGCGTGCGGGTCGAAGATCAAGCGCGCATTCGAGTGGCGATTGAGTATCAGCGGAGCTACTGGCTGGAAGCGCGGCGCCAAGGTCATGACCTGGCAGACCTGTTCGTGGAGGTGCTCGAGCGTCACTTCAGAGGCGTCGAGCTACCAACCGATCCTTTAGTGACGGCGAAGGCAGCGATCGCGGTGCTTGAACAGTTGGATGTCGTCGAGCTGAACAGCGTCACGGGCGAGAACCTCGAATACGCCGAAAGGCCCGGTCGGAATATTGTCGCGGTCGGCGGCAACCGCTTGTCTCGCGGCCTGACACTGGAAGGTCTGACGATCTCCTACTTCCTACGAACGGCTTCCATGGCCGACACCTTGCTGCAAATGGCGCGCTGGTATGGCTTCCGCTCTGGATATGAGGACCTTATCCGGATCTGGACGACGGACGGGATCGCCCAATGGTTCACTGAGCTAGCGCTAGTGGAGGAGTCCTTGCGGGACAGCCTTCAAGCCCTATATCGGGCCGGGCGTCGGCCGTCCGAGATGGCTATTCGCCTGCGCGCCCACAGCGCGCTGCTGCTCACCGCGCGCAACAAGTCGGGCATGGCAGACACACTGCGTCAATCTTGGTCCGGCGAACATCCGCAGACGGTAATCTTGCCGCTGCACGACCACGCGCGGCTACAGGCCAATCGAATCTTGGCGGATCGGCTAATCGCTCTGTGCGGTCCGGCCCACGAAATGACAGGCGGCCAGCTGTTCCGCGACCTGCCTCCGGAGATCGTCTGCGACTTCTTGCGCGCCTACCAATCGCATCCGGATACGCTCGCAATGCGCGGTGACGAAATCGCTGACTGGATCATGCAGCGGGTGGTCCAGGGCGAACTGGTCGACTGGTCGGTGCTCTTGGCTAGCGCCAAGGGGGGCGCCGCGGTCATCGTCGGCGGCGTTGAGACCCGGCTGGTGACCCGCCGGCGCTCGAGCAGCGAAGGCATCGGAATCCTAATCGATCCTCGCCACGAGGGCGCGGATCTACCAGGCGGCCCGGATGCCTACCGCCGGGCCACCGGCAACTATGACGCCGAGGCCATGCGGTCGGCAAGGCCGTCTACCCAGGGCCTGCTATTGGTCTATCCCCTGGATCCTGTGTCCCTCGACGTCACCAGTGTGGACGCCGTGATCGCGGTTGCGCTCACCCTTCCCTACACCTCGGACGGCCGCTCTAACGCCGTCGTCAATCGAGGCGTTGGCACATGACGGCGACGTTCATTGATATTTGGCGAAGCCTCAGGGCCTCTCGGCCCGCGGGCGAGGACCAGATCCAGTCCATCGCCATCGTCTACAATGACGTCGAGACGCCGCTCCGCTTGGCCATGGATGCCTCGGGCGATCTTCACCTACTGGCTCCGACGTCAGGGCTGGCGACGAGGCCCCTGCCGCCCGACTACAATGGCCTTCGCCTCAGAGAAGGTCTCCTCGACGTCGGCGTCTGCCTCGACCTCTGCTCCCCCGCTGCCCACGAGAAGATGTTCGCGGCGCTATGTGGGGAGCTGGTGGAGGCCATCATCGTCCACGGACGTGAGCCCTGGTCGGCGGCCATCGCCATCGTGCGCGCTTGGCAGTCCGCATGGCGGCCACTGCGCCAGCCCATGTCTCGCCCGGTCCAGATCGGCCTCGTGGGCGAGCTCTTGGTGATGCAGACGCTCTGGCTGCCCGCCCTGGGATCGGAAGCCATTCATCTGTGGAGCGGACCGGACCGGGAGCGCCATGATTTCGTGAGCCCGCGCCTGCACATGGAGGTCAAAGCGACGACCAAGAGTCGACATGAGCACGAGATTTCCCGGGTGGACCAACTAAAAGCGCCTGACGATCGTCGCCTGCTGTTAGCCTCGATCCAGCTTGAGGAGTCGGCGATGGGCACCCAGTCCGTTGCCACTTTAATCGATGGAGTGATGGCGGCGATCCGACAGGATCCAGCGGCGGTCGACAGCTTTCTCACGAAACTCGATGGCTTCGACTGGTCCGATGAAATGCGCCGCTCTCCGGACTTGGTCCGCTTCCATCTCAGGGACGCGCACATTTTCGAAGTGGACGAGGAGTTTCCGCAACTTCCGATCGACTTCGCCCTTCCAAACGGCGTCCTGTCGATTCGCTATACGATCAGCTTGGCGAACCTGCCTTATCTGGATGCGGAGGCGGTGCGAGACGACATTGCTGAAGCCATGGCGGCCTGATGTTTGACACGGCGATCCTGAGAGGTCCGGCCGCCGAAGGCGGGCCACGGTTGAGCGCCGCCTAGACTGAATGCGATGAAGTCAGTCATCACTGCATGCGCTGAAGGTTCCAATTGGCCCGAACAGTGGACTGACCCGGGCGCTCTTGTGAACTGACGTGTCGACTGGCTCCAAAATACGGCTTTGGGTGGCGGCGAAGGCCGCTCTCGGGCGTTGTATCGAACCCGTTCGATCATCGATGACACTTTTCATCGGAACAACATGATTACATGCATTGCCGTATTTCCCCCTGGCTGCTAAGCGTAGAGAGGTTCCAATACTTTAGCTTATTGGATTTTTGATGCGGTTCCGCGCTTGGATATCATTCCTCATCTTCATCGGCTCATATCTGCCGCTGAGTCTGATTCTGCTCGCACAGAACTATGATTATAGTTCTATTGGGAATCCCATTTGCTGGGCATTTTGGAAGCCGACCTGCACAATCCCTTTCAAGAACCCATGGTTCGCAACTGGCATCTTCCTTCTTTGTCTAGTTTGTTTCGTCCTAACGCTCGTGCTTCTCGCAGCCTTGAGGCCGTACACCCCGATCACCGTTCGCTCAGCCTCGCACGTGCCGGCCGATCTGATGAACTACTCCTTGCCCTACGTTGTGTCTTTTATGAGCATCGACTATCAGGACACGGGCAAATTCATCGGCTTCCTAATCTTCCTCGCATGGATGTTCTAGATCACTCACCGGTCCGGCCAAATACTTCTTAATCCTGTCCTGATCGCCTTCGGCTGGCGCTATTACGACATCACCTACAGCTTTGGCGGCGACGCAACTGAGCGCAGCGGGCATGCCTTGGTTCACGGCATCATCGCCCCTGGCGAAAGCCACACCCAGCTGTCGGTGCAAGAACTGCTAGTCATAAAACCGCCAAACGCGCCCGGAGACAACTGACGATGCCCATTCCTCAGGCTCTGGCAAACTTTAATATTGCCGACGCTGCCGTATCCGTCTGGCTGTTTCGTAAGTCAGGTCTTTCCGACGCCCCAGTTTTCACGGGGCGCTGGGTGCCGACAGACGATGCTCTGAGGGGGGCGTTAAGGGAGTCGATTAATCAGGCCCGTGCTGAAATCCAGGAAGCCGAGCCATATGGGTTGCTCGCGACGATCGAGGACGGCCAAGCGCTCACGATTGGCACGGATGAAACCCATGCGGGATTGATTGTGGACGCCGCGGCTGCCGAGCTCCCGCAGAAGCGGGCCCAAAGCGTGGGCCATATGCAAAACACGGATTTCTATGTTATCAAGTTGATCCATCAAAATCAGGTACTGCACGCGGTTACGAAGACCAATTCGTCCTGGAAATCACGGCAAACCCATAACCTACTAACCGTCTATTTTACTGGTGATCAACTGGGGCTGGAGACCGACCCTACATTTTCGCTGTCACGTGGCGTCGATTTTTTCATTGTCGGGATGGACATTGTCATCCTCGATAAGTCAGATTTCGAGTCCATTCTTAACTACAAACAGGCACACGCCAGCGAGTTCGCGGACCTTCAGGCCGAAGCGGCGTTCGCCGGCCTCTTCGTCGACCTGGAGCCACTTGTGGCGTTTGTCGGAAGCAATAAGCTCCATCTGCGGCGCGCCTGCGCCATCCGGCAAAAGGGATACTACTTGAGCCAGCAGTTCATGCAGCGACTACGCCAGAACCATGCACAAGCCGGACTGAACCTCACCTTCGATGGCAACGGCCGTCTCATCGCGACCGAGGCGCAATGTCCGGACATAATTCGCGCCTTTTTGGATCATCGACTGTTGTCGGTCTTCTCCGAGTCCTACTACGACGTGCAAAACGCAACGGCGATCCCCTGACAGTGCGCCAGCCCTGACCGATACCAGTGGTCCGGACTCAATTGGCCAGAATGCCGGTGGTCACAACATGTTGTGCCCTCTTGCGCAGCACATTTACATGGGGGGGTGATGGTGAGTTGGCTTGCGACACTTGCTTATGACGCGCCCGAGGAAGGCACTTTCAACCCGCCTGAAGCACAGAAGCCAACAATTCTCTGGACAATTGTGAAGCATTATGGAGTGCAAGCAGGCCGGGATGTTTCTTCAAAACCGCAATTTCTTACGACAGTCTAAGTCGCAAGCGCAGGTTGACTGGAGCTTAAGTATTTCTGATGCCTATCATCGGATAGGCAATGAAAGGTGGGGGATCGCGTGTCGCAACTTCAGGTCATGGATATCAACATTCCGGGAGTCCTAAAAAAACTGAGGACAAAGGAATGGCTCATCCCGCAATTTCAGCGTGAGTTCGTTTGGAACAACGCGCAGGTGATCGCCCTGGCCAATTCGGTAATAGACGCACGCCCGGTTGGCATGGTCACACTGTGGGAGCAAAGTGCCGACGCACCTCTTCCCCTAGAGCCAATCTCGATTGCGGATTGGGATCCGAAGGAGAACGCGACCGGACAGAAGACCTACGCGGACGATTGCCCGGTGCCAGGAAGATATTATGCGATCCTTGATGGTCGACAACGTTCGACCGCTCTGGCCTTAACCTTTGGGGGGTTGCGGGCATCGTCTGCGATTTATCGTCATGCCGGCGGCTATTTCCTTGATGTCACTGCGACGGAAGATAGCGAACGCGTGAAATTCGTGCCCCAGAAAGAGATGGTAAAACGCAACCTGCACACTCACGCTGGAGCGATTGGGAACGGGTACTTTCCCCTTGGGACTGACGACCCCAACGCCATGATGGGTCAATGGATGGTTTACCTCCAGGACATCAACAAGGCAGAGTACTATCCCGGCGGCGTACTACCCCAAGAAGAGGAGTTGAAGCGCCGGAATGCAGCGCTCAGCAAGGCATTCTCTGGCATCTTCAACACCAAGATGGCAGTCTACATCGTGCCACCGACCTACGACCTTGCGCAGATCTGCGAGATCTTCGATACACTGAACACGACTGGCACTAAGGTGTCGACGATAGATCTAATTCATAGCGGCCTTTTCAATGACACGGTTGGGGACGCTGGTGGCGCTTTGCTGCTCCGCGACGAAATCGACGCCATGGGTGAACTCGACGGAGCGGTCGGTTGGTCGTCCTCGACTGGCCGCCCAGAGTTGATTGCCCAATTCGTCGCCGCCATCCATGTGGCGCTCGACGCGAAGCCTGAACCCAAGCGTATCGGCGGCGCCAAGGACACGCGGATCACCAGTGTAAAGTCGAGCGACCTCTTGGCTATCCCCAGCGCATTCTGGCGCAAGGTCATCGAGAACAATTTGACGTTCGCGTCCTTTATCGGAGGTTTTCAGAATACGGTTGCCGGAGGGCGCTTCACCATGGCCCAATGTCCCTACCCAGCGAGTGCTGCTATCTACGTCGCCCTACGCTGGCACCTCGAGTTCGAGGGCGGCGCTGCGACACATTGGACGGTTGCCGACCTCGACCGACTGTATGGAGCGTTCTTTTGGCGCAACGTGTTTCATTCACGTTACGATCAGGGGTTCCTGACGCAAATCGGTACCGACTTGCGTGAGATGAAAGCGTTCCTCAGCAAGAAGCAACTCGGCGTAGATGAAATGGATTGGCGCAAGCAGGCGAACGAGTGGCTAGACTTCAATGTCGGCACTCGCCCCGGTCCGATTGATATCTTCGAAGTGGTCTCAGATGGCGGCGAAAAGGGAGCCTTGAGACGCGCGGCGTTATTGCTTCTACATGCTCGGGCTGACCGTGATGTGATCTCGGCTGAATTAAGTATCGCGCTTGAGGGCGGTATGATGGACCTGCATCACATATATCCGAAGGATTGGTGCAAGAACAATGCTGGCGGCGTTGCCAAGGATGTGCTCGATCGCGAAAGGGCCGGTCGCGACTGGGTCAATTCCGCGGCCAACCTAATGCCGATGCATCGCCAGACGAATAATGAGTGGCGCAAGCAATCTCCCGCAACCTTCCTGCACGGAAAAGCCGACTTCGACAGTCATCCTAATCTTTGGACGCGCTATTACATCAACCGTGATGCCTATGATCTCCTCCTGCTCGGTGAGGACGGCGTCGCCGAATTTTGGAAAAAGCGAGCGGGCGCAATGGCCGAGGATATCTATAGCCGCACCACGGCCTGAACCATGCCCCTTCTTTGCCCGATCGCGGCACGAGCTCTCATCGCTCCAACCGAGACCACGCTCCTCGCGCTATTGGAAGAGTATGGACTAGACACCGGCACGGGACTGCTTGTGAGCCTAACAAAGCTTCAAGTCGACCTTGGCGCCTTCGCAATCGCCTGTGAGCCGCAGATCGGCGTCGGCAATCTCGAGGATATCCGGGTACTCTCGGTGGTATCCGTGGAGTCGGTTGAATCAGTACTGAAGGTAATTGCGGGCGGCGAACGCTCGGACATCGAGTTTAAGTCTTCCATGCTGCTCGATGTACGGAGGTACCGGACCGAACCCGGCGAGCCCCTCGAAGCCTACAAGCTTGAGGCCGTCACTCGAACGATGATGAAATCGATCGCTGCCTTTTGCAATACTGGCGGAGGGACATTATTCGTGGGCATCGAGGATGACACCAGTGTCTGTGGCTTGGTCGAGGATTTCGTTCTCGCAAACCCCAACCGGGGGGATTTCGACGGTTGGGATCAATACCTGAGGGGACAGCTCGAATCCCGTTTCTATGATGGCAAGGCCGTGGCCAATTATGTTCGGGTGGTGCCGCTGGAGACTGGGGGGAAGACATTCGTCCGTATTCAGGTTGCGGACCGCGCGAACCTTACCTTCCTGAAGAAGGCCGGCGGTGGCGCCGAACTGTTTGTCCGCTCCGGTACCCGCTCAATCCCGATCGAATTCCAGGAACTCGAAAAACTCTACTCAATAAAGCGACAGTTCTGAGGCACCCCTAATGGGCCAGCGTGCATGCGGCTGTTGCTCTCTGGCTGACGGCGCAACAGCGCGGACGCCCCTTGCCCGTTTTCAAGCCATGATAGCTGGACCCTGTCGAGGCCGGTCATCCTGGCATTCTGAAACTGTCCCAATTAACCATGCGCGAGCTCTGTGACTTGAGATCTGGCTCGGATCCCGATCGAAGGCACTTGGACAGCATTGGCAACAAGTGACCGCCAACTGCGCCCTGAAAGGTCGAGCTATGACCAGTCCCGTTGCCTTCGAGGAAGCTCGAACCCTTCCGAACATTCTTTTCGGTCTGCGGCTAGAGATCCAAGACGCGGCTGAATCTGCGATGATTTGCCTTATCCGCCACACCAGCTTGCGACGCCTCGAAAAAAAACGTCAGACGCAGCGCACCGATTTCGTGATCAGAGCCGGCAACAAACTCCGCCGTGACGGCTCCGCCCCTTAGACAGACGCGCTCAGTGCGCTGACCGGAGAAGGTCAAAGGACCTAATCCTGGTTACCAGGATTCCCGCGCGGCACGTTCAAGGATTCCACGGCACGTTCAAGGATTCGCAGCCCAAGACCTAGTCCAAACGTCAACCGCGTGGTTCTGCGATAAACGTCAACCATTCCAGTTGGTTATCGTAATTTTCTGATACAAAACTGTGATTATCCGCCCCTGGTCGGCGGCGAAAGCGCGCCCATCTGTTCCGCCGTCAGACGCAAGGAGAACCTAGATGAAAAACCTCAGTCCCCCGGCCGCCATCGCAGGCCCGTCGCTTGCACTCCATGGCCAGATCATTGAAGCGACCAGACCCAGAACGCAAAGGAACTACCCCAGCGCCCGGGCAATCTTCACAATCCCCCCCGCAGGACGACCTGGCTACATCGTCGACGCGACCATAGTTAGCAAGACCTGGCCGCATAAGGCCCATGCGGCGACCTGTGCATGGCTTGCAGCAGCTCCGATTGGGAGCCTTCATGTGCCGGCCGTCGTAATGGAAGTGATCCAGCAAGGTATCGACCTCGAGCGAGATCGAGAACCCGGCCATGCAGAAGAGCTGACGTTCTGGAGGGATACGCTTCCGGAGGCCTGGGGCCTAACCTTCGTTCTCCCCCTTCGTGAAACTGGGATCATGGAGATCGTGGATAAGATGGAGCGTACAAAACAGCTCAACGATATGTGGCAGACATCGCCGCAGGCCACGCGCAAAAAAATCCCCCACGAGATCTTCGTTGCCGCGACTTCCATCGCTTTCGGCATGAGGATCGTCAGTCTAAAAACACGGGGTTACCTACGCATTAAAGACGCGGGATTCCCAGTGCCGGGATGTATCACCCCAGGGAATCAGACACCGGTCAATCGTATCGAGAGGCGGCCAAAGCCAAAGGCTCCATCGGACTACCTGCAACCCACAATGCACTAACGATGGCAGCTTTCACGTTTGGTCAGCGAGCGACCTGTGGACGGCACAATCATCACCGCGAAACATATCGGCGGCGTCGGCCACACGCTCGTCTGTCCAAGCCCCATCGCACAAGGAAAACCACATCATGCGCAAAGAAAGACTCATCATCGACTTCGTCAACGACCGCCGGCTTGGCAGGCAACAGGACTACTCAATCCCCTCAGCCACAACATTTCATCATCTTAAGCGCCCGTTCTCTGGTCGGCTCGTCGAGAGCTCTGACGGGGGCTGCCACATAGCGACCGTTTAACACTCCTCGCGGAAGCGGGCGAGTCGACGATCTGGATTCCTCCGGCGCCGTCAAATGGCACACGTCGCCACAAGCGAAACGGCAAGGGGTCGTTCCGCGGAAGTCATGATCACAATAACCGCGAGATCGTCACGGAGAGCCATCTCGAGGCCAACGTCGCCTGCTGGCTTGAGGCCAACCACAGGGTAATCGGGGTACGGGAACAGTGGCCGAAAATTTGGTTCGCCAAGCCCGACGGCACTCAAGCCAGCCACACCTTCGACTTCCACGTTGAGCTATCCACCGGGAGTCGCAAGGCCGTCGCGGTCAAGCCATCGGACAAAGTTCTGAGCCGCGGCCTGCTCGAAGTACTTCGAGCCATCCTCCGACAGGGGGTTCTCGCCCCGTTCGCCGACGGCATCGCCTTGATCACCGAAGACGACGTCACCGAGGACGACGCTCGGAATGCCCAGAACATTCTGAGGGCAAGGAAACTACGCAACGAACTCGAACGTCGCGCAGCTCTCGCCGACATCTCTGGAATCCATGGCACCGTCCGCTTCCGTGACCTCGTCAGGCACGCCGACGACCCGGCACGCCGCCGGACCGCACTCTGGTGCCTGATTGGCGAACAAATACTGGTCCCGGTGAATTCCCGGGAACGGATCATCGACGCCACCATCCTGCGCGTGAATCGCGCCAGCAGCCGAGAAGGAGAATTGACATGAATTCACAAAACAGGATCATCGTGCCCGAAGGCGCAGTCTACTTCATCAGCATCCTAGACCGAGTGTTGATCGGGGGTGCCGAATACGTCTGGGTCAGCACCGACGACGTCGGACATGTCTTCGCCCCAAAGCAGGACCGCGAGCGCACCGAGGGCTTCACTCACGCTCGGTTCAAGGAACTGCTGGACGACGGCACCGCCACGGTCGAGAGCGACTTCTATGCTGAGGGTAAGGCACCCCTCCGCAATTTCTACGACTCCATGGGCATCCGCGACCTCGCCGAGGACAAGGCCAGGCAGGCGATGCTTCACGCGGACATCTGCAACCAGTTCATCCGCATGCGGGAGAAGGACAGGACGATTTCCCTGTCTCAGGTGTCGCTCGAGCGCGTGCTGCCTCAGATCGAGGCGCGTCTTAAGGAGGGCAAGAAGAAGCGGTGCGGCACGAAGCGCATCGATTTCGACATGCCGTGTCCAAGGCACTTCCGACGCATCCTCAAGACCTATGTCGAGTCCGGCTACCGGCCGATCGCGCTCGCAAACCGCTGTCGCGGCCCTCGCTCGCGCGCCTCGTCGGTGCGCCCCTGTGACCTCCAGGTCTGGATGGAGTTCGCCGGGCAATTCGCCGACCGAAGAAAGCCGAAGATGTCAGTCCTGCTGCGGGAACTGAAAGCGGCGGTCGATAAGCGCAATCTTGAACGTCAGGAACAAGGCTTGCCGCTGCTCACGGCACCATCCCGGAAGCAGTTCGAGAAGCTCGTCCATGGCCTCGACCCGTTCTTCGTGACCGCCCGCCGCGAGGGCGAGGCCGCCGCGCGCGAGAAGTTCCGCATCACCTATCAGGGACTCGATGTCGAACGCCCGCTCGAGCGGGTCGAGATGGACGAATGGCGAGTGGACCTCATGACGCTGCTCGTCCATCTGAAGGTCTGGGAGCGGATGTCCAAGATCGAGCGCAAGGCCGTCCACCGCTCTCGCCTCTGGGCTACGGTCGCTATCGACTGCGCGACGCGGTACATGCTCGCGATCAAGTTCTTCGCAACGGCGCCGAATGCAGCCTCCGCGGCAGCCACCCTCGAGATGGCGGTTCTCGACAAGTCACGGTTGAATTTCCTCCTAGGCACAACGGCATGGATCGGGCACGGCACGCCCGAGCACGTGGTCACGGACGGCGGGTCTGCGTTCATCTCCTTCGAGTTCCGCTGCATGCTGGCGGAACTCGGCATCGCCCATTCTCTGCCGCCCGCAGGCGTGGCGAAGCTCAGGCCCTACATTGAGTCGCTGTTCAAGAGCCTCACCGTCCAATTCCTGCACTGGTTCGAGGGACGCACCTTCTCCGACTACATCGAGAAGGGCGACTACGATCCGGAGGAGAACGCAAGCGTCTGCGTCGACGAACTGAACCATACCTTCGCTGTCGGGGTCCAGCACGTCTACAACAACCAGCCGCATGCTGGCCTCGCGGGCGAGACCCCACACAACGCTTGGCTACGCCTCAGCCGCAAGTTCGGTGTCATCCCGCCTCCGTCGCGCGACATCCAGCGCCATGTCTTCGGCATCAACTGCAGCCGCAAGATCGGCGACAAGGGCATCTGCATCCTGGGTATCCATTACAACTCCCGCCCTCTCCAGGACCTTCGGGTGAAGGCGGGGCAGACGGTCGTCCGCGTCCGTTTCGACCGGTTCGGTCTGAAGCGGATTTCCGTGTGGAACGGCGATGGCTGGATGACCGTCAACAGCAGCTTCGACCTGCCGGATGACCTGAGCGTCTGGGAATGGGTGGGCGCGGTTAAGGAGCTGCGACGCATCCATGCCGACAACGCCGAGAGGAACCTGTCGTCGGTCTACCAGGCGATCAACGGCCTCCGCGCCTCGGGCGATGCCGCTGCCGCCAGGGCGGAGCTTGGCTCCAGTGTTCTGACAGAGCAGCGCATCAGGGGAATCGAACGCGAGCATTTCCGCGGCATCACGGTTGTCGAGGACAAGAAGGCCGCCAAGGCCGATCTGGTCCCGCTCGAGCGGCCCCATGATCCGTTGCATGCAGGGATCGATGCCTTCCCGGAAACCTTCGGGGCCGACCAGGAGGAAGGCGCTGACCCGCACGACAATCACCGAGACGACCAGAATTTCCTCGACGAAAGCACGCCCAACCAGCTCGGCGGCGTGGACGACCTGAAGTTCAACGACGAGTAGGAGATACGACCATGTTCAACGACGACGACGACAACCAGCAACGCCTTGACAATGCTCTGTCGAGGCTTCGGACCTCGATGTCAGGTCAGGCGCGGGAGCGTGCCGACCGCATCGCTTTCATCAACTCCCTGTACATCGGCACGAAGCGAGACGACAAGCTAAACGAGCTTGTCGATCTGCTCGTTGGCAACGCAGCCGGGGCGGCTCACGGAGAGCCGGGGAAGCGGCGTGCCCTATTCGTCATCGGCGAGTCCGGCTCGGGCAAGTCGACCGCGATCCGCCACCTGATCGCCAACCGGATCGAGTTCCGACCCTACGATGACGGCTCGGGCCAGACCATCAGGCCGATGCTGTCGTTCGACGCGCCCAGCCCGCTGACCCTGAAGCTCCTCGCCAAGGTGGGAATCGAGGCGACCGGATATCCCATCTTCGGCAGGCTCCAGGAGAACGAGGCCTGGGACCTGTTCAAGCAGCGGCTGCAGGGGAGCAGCGTCCTGTTCCTCCATATTGACGAGATGCAGCACGCCGTGAAAGGCAACAACCCGACGAAGCTCCAGCATCTCGCCGACACGGTGAAGAGCCTCCTCCAGATTCGAGACTGGCCCCTTCACATCATCCTGTCGGGCGTGCCAAGCGTCATCGATTTCCTCGATCATGATGACCAGCTGAAGAACCGCAGCATGGTGATGGAGTTTGCGCCCCAGACGAAGGCAGCCGCGGAAACTGTTAGCGCGGTCGTGCAACGGATCGTGGAGAAGCATGCCGGGATGCGGCTGTCCAAGAACGCCAGCGACGAAGAATTTGTCTTCCGCCTCATCCACGCCACGAACGGTGCTTTTGGGACCATCATCCAGGTGGTCCGCGCGGCCGTCGAACATGTCATGATGCATGCGACAGACAAGGACGGTGAGCCCGTTCCCGAGGTCGTGTCCCTGAACAGCTTCGCTGAGGTCTATTCAGCCTTCACCGGATGCGTTCCGGCGCAGAACGTATTCAAGGTGAAGCAATGGGACATCATTGTCCCGTCAAACGCGCTAGCCAGGATGCTAAAGAAGAGAGAGTGGGACAGGAAGGTCGGCATCTCGGGAGGCGTGAAATGAGACCCCTCCCCATCACCGTGCCGCTCGGCATCGGCCAGACACCGATTAGCTTCGCGTCTAGCTTGGCGGCGGCCAACGGCGTCCCTACCATGCGCGATTTCTGCCGGCACGTGGCCGTCGATCGCAAGGGGATGGGGCGCGGCGAGCTCAGGCAGATTAAGCGGCTGGCCCGGCTCGGCGACGTCGATCCTACACAACTCGAAACGAGTTGGATCGTACGCAAGGACGGATGGACGTTCGTCGGCGGCGAAAAGCTGCGGCGGCAATGCTCACTTAAAGGCTTTCGGTATTGCCCTCTGTGCATCCAGGATGACCTTTCGAACCGCGCAGGTCCTCGTTACGCAAGGCCATTCCTGAGGGCCTCCTGGATGATTGAAGCTGTAGGCACCTGCGTGATCCACACGACGAGCCTTGTCCAATCGCGTGGCCCGGTCGACAAATATCTGGATGATGATTTCGCGGCCTACGTCAGACAGCACCGAGGCGAAGTCGATCGGTTCGCTGCGGAAGCCCGGCCCGTAGCGAGGTCGTCCGCCGACGCCTGGATGCATCAACGGCTTGTCTGCCACTCCGACCCCAGCTTCCTGGGGTCGTTGCAGTTCCATGTTGCATTGCGCCTTTGCGAGGTGATCGGCTTCATCGAGCTGAACGGCGTGAAAGCCTCTGCGAGGAATTTCGAGGGGGCTGCGCTCCGTGAAGCGCGAGAACGGGGCTATAGAATCGCCGCCGGCGGCGTGGACGCGATTCGATTGTTCCTAGAAAAGCTCGACACCGCGTTCTGGGAGGCAACGCATGTAATAGGCGGCGCGAGACTCTACGGCCCTCTTTACAGGTGGCTCCAAGGGACGATGAGTAACCCTGATTTTGATCCAGTGCGCAAGGTCATAAAGGATCATGCCATCGACTCATTCCCGATTGGTCCTGGCGACGTTTTCCTCGGTCCTGTGGAACATCGACGCTGGCATTCGGTGCACTCGGCCTCGCGAGAGTACCGCGTTCATCCTAAGCGCCTGCGGAAACAGCTGGAAGTCCAAGGCATCATCGGAGACCTCGCGGGCCGTTCCAATGGACGGATTGCATTTGAGACGTCGGCGGCGGCTGGGTTCCTCACCCAGGTCTCAGACAGGGTTTTCGCACCGGAGGCGCGCCGACGGCTGCAAGTCAGCGCGGAGGGGTTCCGGCAGCTCATGAACGAGGGTTTGGTTGCGCCTTTGACAGTCCGGAAAGGCGGCGGCATGCATATCCAATATTCGGAAAGGCAGCTCGACGAGTTTCTGAAGTGCCTTGCGGCTAAAGCAATCGAAAGAAACGGTGGGGAAACAGACCTCGTCTCGGTGCAGCGTGCTACGTCGCTGGCGGGCTGCAGATTCATAGAGGTCATCCGTCTCATTCTTGGGCGCAAGCTAGACCGCCTGGAGCTTGACGTCAGCCGGGTCGGTTTCCTCGCCCTGTTGGTTTGCCCAACCGAAGTGCGCAAGAAGACGGTTCTGAAGAACCATGGCGGCCACAGCCTAAGGGCGGTCGAGCAGAGACTGAAGACCACCACAAACACAGTTCGCCGCCTGGTGGACGGTGGATGGCTTCCATCGACGGATGCTGTAAATCCGATCAAACGCTGCACGCAACGCGTGGTGATGCCTCTCGATATCGAAGAGTTCTTGGAGCGGTACGTCTCTCTCCACAGACTCGCAGCCGCGAGCAACATGCAGATCGCTGCGCTGAAAGGACAATTGCTGGCGGCAGGTATCCGTCCCGCGTTCCATCTGGGGCCAGGCACCGCGACGTTTTATGAGACATCGCAGCTCGCGTCGGCAGGGCCGCCTTCCCTTCGGGGGCGAACGGTCAGATAGGGACAAGTACCGAGCTGAAACGAGACCAGTACGCCGCTTCCGAGCCCCGCCACAAGCGGGGCTTTTTGCTGCCTTGGCGGACGCTGATCAAGGACTCGCGTTGAAGGACATTCAGCTCCTTTTGAAGGACAAAACCGAGATCAGCCTCAGCGATTCCAATGGCTTAGAGTCGTTCAGGGACAAAGATTCAGGGCGCATCCAAAAACGCGACATAATCGGCCCGATTGAAAGATCGGGCCGATTATGTTTTTGGGGTCAGTTGGCGCTAGCCGAGGCTCAGTCCGCCAAGCAGTGCGGCGTCTTTCCTCCATACGTTTGATGTGCGTCAAGGCCAGGCGATCCACGCCTCACTATCTTCACCATCAGGAATGACCTTGGAGACGAGCGATGGACGCAGAGATCAGAGACAAGATTCAAACGCTCCTTGATCAGCACCGCATCATGACGGTCGCAACACTGAGGGCGGATGGCTGGCCTCAGGCGACGACCGTGGGTTACGTCAATGACGGCCTTTCCCTCTATTTTCTTTGCGGGCTCGACAGCCAGAAGGCGGAGAATCTGGCGCGGGACGATCGCCTGTCGCTGACCATCGATCACGACGCGCCTCAGGTAGTGGAGATCACTGGCCTTTCCATGGCGGCACGGGCACAGCCGGTCACAGACAAGGCCGAGGCCGAGAAGGTTCTGAGGATGATGCCGATGAAATATCCGCCACAAGCCTCGATGCCATTCGCGATGCCGACGCCGGAGCAGGTGCGCATCTTCCGTGTGGTGCCTTCAGTCATCTCCGTGCTCGACTACTCGAAAGGTTTCGGCCACACGGATCTCGTGACCTTTTGAGCGCCTGCTCTCGATCAAGGTCGGTTATGATGACGGCGTTTTCGCAACCTCTCCTTTGGCTGGAAAGGTCATTCAATTCGGCGACAACACCCGCAGCGTCCGCTCGTCAAACAGCGGCTCGTCCTGCCCCACCCGTACAAACAGCACCTTCCGCCCCTCACCCGCCGGCACTTCGAAATACTGGATGCCGTCGGGCATTTCGCCCCAGTCGCCGCAGGGCGGCTCTGGAACCTCGTCGGGGTTGGCAAGTGCTTTCAGTTCTTTCGCGTAGGCGGCGTCGGGGCTGAACGTGTAGCGCTTGACGCCGGCGGGCACTGTGCCTTCCGTGTAAGGCGCCAGCACGCAGCGGGCACTGACGGCCTTGTTGGTCTTCTCCCGGAACAGGCGCAGCAACGCAGCCTCGGCGGTTTCGCCTGATTTGACGTCGAACACTTCGACAAGCGGGGCAGGCGCGCCGCCATCGCTGTATTTGATGGCGAGCGCGTTGCCGGCGAATTCGAAATGGATCTGACGGAAGCCGAAATCGCAACGCTGCACCCAGGCGGCAAGGCCGATCGTCTTGTCGGCGAGTTTTTCCCAGACGCATTTGTCGATCGGCGGGCGCGACGGCGCCAGCTCGTCCGCACGTACCACGGTGGATAGCGTCACGGCTGTAAACAGGGTGCCGATCCAAACAATCGATCTCATGGTGCTGTTCATCGCTATCCTCTCACACCAGTCCGACCAGCCAGGCCGCGCCGCCGAGAAAGCCCGCCGAACAGAGCCACAGCAGCCAGAGTCCGCGCACCCGGCATTCGAGCACCGCCGAGGCGGGGTTGGAGGGGTCATGGTGCACGTCGACCTTGCTGCCCTCGGCATAGCTTCGTGCCTGACCGCTGACGAGGCCGGGCAGCGAAGCCGTCACTGTGGCGCCGAACGTCACGCGGTCGGAGGTGTAGCTCTGGCCGGCGACGCCATAGCTGTAGACGATGCGGGATTTGAAGACGGTGCGCCAGCGTCCGTAGTTGCTATGGTTTCGCAGCGCCTGCAGACCTGAGGAATCGATGCGGCCGGCGGCCACCGGCCATTTTGCCGCCTGCTCGGCCAGCGATTTCTGGGCGAAACCCATGCGCAGGGCGAACAGCCCCATGAACAGCAGGAGTGCCGCGGCGCCCAGGTTCTGCGGCTTGGGCAGATGCGGCCGGATCGCCTCCAGCACGCCGCCGACGGAAAACACCAGCACCGCCGTGCCGATCACCAACCCGGCCGAGAGCTGGACCATGAACTTGAAGGCACCGTCCGGCATGGTGCGCTCGATCACGGCTTTGCTCGGATCGGCCGGATTGTAGAAGACCGTAACCTCCGCGCCGCGGGGAAACTGCGCCAGGGTCTCGGCGACTTCGAAATTCCCCAGATTTTCCTTCACGCTGTAGCGCGAGCTTTGAAATTTCTTGCCGCCCACCTTGTATTCGAAGGTGATCGCCGGAAAATTGCGCATCTCGGTCGTATCGCTGCTGTCCGAGCCGACGCCCGAGCTTCTGACCTCACGCGCCTCGACGCGCGACGAGATGATCTTTCCCGGCGTCGGCATCCAGCGGCCGAGGGCTTGCACCTCTCGCCATTTCACGAAGGTGATGAACGACAGACTGCCCGCGACCACGCAAGCAAATCCGATCAGCAGAAATTTGAGTTCGAGCTCCACCCTGATCCCCCCGGATTGCAGGAACCGGCACTAGACAGCACGGCGGCTGCAATGTCTCGTTTATTCGCAAAGGCGCCGCGCACGGCCCCCCTGCAAGTTTGATCCAGGTCAACGCGGATGCATCGCCTGTGCTGTCTCTTCGGATATCATCCCAAGGAGAACGAACATGTCGACCTACGACCTCATGGTTGTCACCGCAGTCCTGCTCAGCTTCGCGTCATTTTCCGGGGTCCTGGCCTTTGCTACTTTCGACGAATCGCGTCGCCGTCACGCAAGATAGGGTTAGGCGATCGGACCGGGTGGATGGGCGTCGCGCGGCCATCCACACGACGACGTGATAAAGGTGCAATTTGACGGCGGATCGGATCGAATGAGAACGTCTGGAAGATAGCAACCGGAAAGTGGCCATGAGCGACGACCCCGAGGACGACACCGACATCGTCAACCAACTCGCCTACGTCAGAGCCGATCCAACCCAGCACGATACGCTTACACTTCTCACCATGATCGATGCCGCGATTGCCGAGATCATGGCGTTGAGGAGAAAGCTGCGGCTGAGCGAGGACAAGAATGCCGGGAGCAACCAGCTCCAATAGGCGGCAAGACCAGAGCGAAGGGCGACGCGAACCCTAAAGCGCGTCGCACGAAACGGATTCATGCGACGCGCTTTAGGCCTTTTGTCTTATGCATGTCGTTCTCCCAAAACCGAGTTCACTTTTGGGCGACATGCATTAGTCCGCGTCTGCCATCATCTGACGGCCGCCGCCGCCGGCCCAGGCGCGCCATTGCCGTTCGTCGCCATGGAAGACGTTGAGGTCGATGCGGCCGGTCACGCCATGCGACAGGCCGGAGCCGGAATACTGCCAGAACAGCCATTTGCGGCCGGGATAGACCTTTGACGGATGCCGTGCCACCGCGCGCAGCCAGAACGGGTAGTCGAGAAAAGCGCCCTGCAGGTTGTCGCGATAGAAATCCGGCGCGGTGTAGATGATCGGACGCTGGCCATAGTGGCGCTCCAGCTTGTCCATGAACACCTGCATCTTCTCCAGCACCTTTTCGCGTGACGGGCGCCGCTTGCAGCTGGAATCGCCGTTCCATTCGACATCGATCACCGGCGGCAAGGCGCCATCCACCTTCGGCACGTTGCGGATGAACCAGTCGGCCTGTTCGCCGGCGGTCCGGCACCAGTAGAAGAAATGATAGGCGCCGCGCTTCAGCCCGGCGGCATCGGCATTGCGCCAGTTCTTCATGAACATCGGATCGAGGTGGTCGCCGCCATCGGTCGCCTTGATGTAAGCGAAGTTGGCGCCCTGGGCGCGCAGCTTGCCCCAGTTGACGTCGCCTTGCCAGCGCGAGACGTCGACACCGTGCACGGCAAGGTGGCGCGGCGAGGAGCGGCCGAAATTGATCGGCTTGGCATCGCGAAAACCGTAGCGCGTGACCGGCCCGGCAAGCATCGGCGGTGCAGCCCGCGACAAGAGCCTTGGCGGCGAGACCAGAGCCGCGGGCTCGATGGGCGGATCGACATTGTCCGGCAATTCGGGCGCCGGAAACGCCACCGTCTCTTCTTCCGCCAGGCCGAAGGGCCGACCACCAGTGTCGTCCGCTGGCGCCGCCTCGGCCAGCCTGCGCGCTTTGCCAGCCTTGGTTGCGGGAACGGATGCGATAGGTGCGCTTGGCCGCACCACCGAACTGGTGGTTTCATTCGACGGCTTCTGCATGTCGAGCGCGTCCATGCCCGATGTCGACGAACAGCCGGCAAGGCACAGCGATGCGATCACGAAACTGATGACGCCTGGTAACCGCATCTGGACCTGTACTCAAAACACAACAGACCGAAGGCGACGGCCCACGGACAACCAGCGCTAGTTATGAACGAGAAATTACCAATAAAGTTTGAATCAAGTTTTTACCATGACTGTGACCCGTTTCAGACATTCGCCAGCGATGGCCCGCCAAGCCTTGACAGCGCCATGATGTGGCTGTTGAGACGGGCGGCGGCGTCTCGCGCCGGTATGTCCCGCGATTTTGAAAAAGGCGCCCGATGATTGCGTTGCCGCGGCTTCTCCCGATCCTCCTGCTCGCCGCCCTTTCCTGCGGCGCGCCCTTGGCCGGGACGGCGCATGCCGGCGGGTTGGTCGTCGTCCCCGCCGGCAATCGCTCCGAGACGCAACCGCCGATCCCGGATGCATCAGCGACGCGAACCCGCGCCTTCAAGACCACCTATGCGGAAAAATACGAAAAGATCGTCGCGCTGCTGAAGCGCGAGAGGAAACTGGTGGCGCATATCAAGCAGGCGGCCGCGGCTTACGATATCGACCCCATCCATATCGTCGGCGCGCTGGTCGGCGAACACACCTACAATGTGACCGCCGTCGGCTCGGTCCAGACCTACTATGTGAAAGCGCTGTCCTATTCCGGTCTCGATTTCTCCTTCCGCTACAAGGGCGTGCCGGTGCAGAGCTTTGTCCAGCGGCCGGAGTTCGCGGCCTGCGCCGGGGCCCGGGACAGTGCCGCCCTTTGGAGCTGCCGCGACAGGGTCTGGGTCGACCATTTCCGCGGCAAGACGGTCGACGGCGTCACCTATGACGCGATGACCTTCCAGCAGGCGTTCTTCCAGCCCTTCTTCGCCGGCCAGACATTCGGCCTTGGCCAGATCAGCCCGCTGACCGCGCTGGAGGTCACCGACCTGGTCAACAAGGTCAGCGGCTACGACAAGCTCACACCGGATCATCCGCAGGCCATCTATCGCGATGTCATGGATCCCGACCGCAGCATCGTCTACATCGCCGCGATCGTGCGCGACGCCATCGACGCCTACAAGGAACAGGGCTTCGACATATCAGGCAATCCAGGAATCACGGCCACGCTCTACAATGTCGGCCAGCCCCGGCAGCGGGCGGCGGATCTGCGCGCGGCGCTCACCAGCGGCAAGGGCCGCAAGCTGCCGGTCGAAAATTATTACGGCTGGCTCGTCAACGACAAGCTCGACGAACTCAGGAGCCTGCTCGACAGCGGCAGCTGAAACAATTTCAACAGGAGCTTGCGTGCAGTCGTTCATCGACCAGAGCGTTTATTTCATCGAGAGCCATCAGGCGTGGGCCGGTCTCGTGGTCGGGCTGCTGGCTTTTGGCGAGTCGCTCGTGCTGGTCGGCATCCTGTTGCCCGGCACCACGGTGCTCATCATCGTCGGCGGCCTGGTCGGGGCCGGTATCGTCCAGCCTTTGCCCGTTCTCCTGGCGGCGATGATCGGGGCGGCGCTCGGCGACACCATTTCCTATTTCCTCGGCAGATGGCTGGGACGCGGCGTCGTCCATAAATGGCCGCTCAACCGCTACCGCCGCGAGGTCGCCAGAGCGCGGCTGTTCTTCCATCGTTATGGTTTTGCGGCGGTTTTCATCGGCCGCTTCTTCGGCCCGGTCCGCGCAACGGTGCCGCTGGTCGCGGGCATGATGGGCATGCACCGGCGCCGCTTCCAGATCGCCAATATCCTGTCGGCGATCATCTGGGCTCCGGTCGTGCTGTCGCCTGGATGGCTGGTGGCCAAGGGCGCCGGCAGCATCCCCGAGCTCGATGCGACCAGCCTGTTCGGGTTGGCGGCGATCGGCGTGGTTGTCTTGATCATCATGGCGGTGATTGCCCTCAAGCTCCGAAGCAGGCGAACCGCCCGAGCCTAGCCACGCTTCCTGAACACACCGATAATCGGCCCCAGATTCCAGTAGTCGTCGTTGCGTCCGATGGCAGGCGCGAACAGGCTCGAAATCGTGCCGTCGAGAAACAGCGCATTGTCGCAGCCGAGCGCATCGCGAAACAGCCGGGCGAATGCATGGAAATTCACCGTGCCGTTCGAAATGGCAAAGACCGCGACACCGTCCTTGCGCACCCCGACACCGTCGCGGGTCTTGCGCGAAGTGCCATCGGACTGGAATTTCGGATGCAATTGGCCGTCGATCACCAGCATCGGTCCCGATTGCGTCGCATAGTCGGTGGATGGCCGCTTCCTGACGAAGTCCCAGGTCGCCCGGACCGCGGCCTTGCCGCCGCTGATGTAGAAAATGCCATTCGGCTGCAGCGAAAAATTGCCGCTTCCCGATCCTGTCTTCACACCGGCCATTTCCTGGCCTCGCTCGACATAGAGGCCAACCGGCCTGAGATCGGGGTGATACATGCCGGCATTGATGGCAAACAGCATGGTGCGGCCGGCCGCGCGCTGGGCGTTGTCGAGATTGTGCAGCGATTGGAAAGGCTTGCCAGCCGGATCCTTCCAGAACAGCTCGATCGAATAGAGTTTCGGGTCGACCTCGCAGACCAGATAGCTGGTCGCCTCGAAGGCGAAATCACGGCACGGCGGCACCGACGCGAACCACTGGCCGAACGCCACCGTCGTGGCAACGGCCTGCGGCAGCGCGGCCTTGATCAGGGCCACCAGCAGAGGCGCCGAGTTGAAAAGCGTCGGAAAATCCATGCGCCCACCGAATTGCCAGCTCCAACGAGCCGCCGTGGATAGCATCGTTGGCCGGCATTATGAAGATCGGCTTGCAACGGGCGCGGATCGGAAGCCGCGGCTGGGATCGACGGGATTATTTGACGGCGCTGACCAGCTGTTCGTCGCCACCAAGAATGGAGACCCAGTGTCCTGTGTTGTCGCTAGCCTGCCGCTTCAGGTAGCGATAGCTCGTCTGATTCCAGAGGCGGACCTTGTCGGTCAGATTGTCGAGAATGACGTCGCCCTTGTCGGTGCGCACCGTCAGCACGGCGTGGCCTTCGCCATCCGGCTTGCGAACCACCGTCATCAAAAGATTGGCTATGGCAATGCCCATGCCGTTGAGCTCGCGCCGCTTTTCCAGCGCGTAGTCTTCGCAGTCGCCGAAGCCGTTGTCCGGATAGGCCCACCACTCGTCCTTGCCGTAATTGTCCATGTCGCTCATCGGCTTGACGCGCGTGTTGACGGAGAAATTGACGGCGGAGATATCGTGCAGCAGCTTGCTGGTCATATGTTCCGGCACGCTGTCGGGCGAGCGGATCGAGCATTCGGCGACATGGATCTTGCAAAAATCATAGTGGCCGATCGGCTGCGAAGTCGATCCGCCGACAACCATGGAAGCAGGCGCGGCATGGGCCGAACCCGTCGCCGCACAGAAAACGGTCAGGGCAAACGCCAGCCCCAGCCCCTTCGCCTTGCGGCGCCAACCCATCGAGGATGCCATGCGGCCCCACCCATCTGTTTTGTTAACAGAACGTTAAGGGCTGTTATATTCCGAAGTCAATGAACCCGGCCGATCACATCTTTGCGGATCGATGCATGCATCCGAGTGGTTGCCCGCGCGCAACACCGGGCCTGGCTAAGCCAGCCATCCCATCGCCACGCCCAGCAGCAGGACGACGCCGAGCAGGCCGCGATAGATGACGAAGGGCCAGGCGGAGAAGCGCTCCAGCACGCGCATCAGGCCCCATATGGCGAAGAAGGCGGAAATCGAGGCGACGACCAGTCCGGTCGCAAGAACCGACCAGCCATGGGCATCGAGGTGAACCTTGTGCAGTTCCCACAACTCCTTGAGGCCGGCCAGCGCGATCGCCGGCAGGCCGAGCAGGAACGAAAAACGCGCCGCCTCGGCCCGCTTGAAGCCGAGCCCGAGCGCCGCGGTCAAGGTCGAGCCCGAGCGCGAGACGCCAGGGATCAGCGCGCCGATCTGGGCGACGCCGACAAGCAGCGCATCGGTGAGCGACGCTTCGCCGATGGTGCGCTTGTGGCGGGCGAAAATCTCGGCAAGCGCCAAAAGGATCGCCATTGCGATGCAGGACCAGCCGATCACGCTCAGGCTGCGCAGCGGAGAATTGCAGGCGTTGAGAATACCCGACAGCGCGACGCCCGCGATAATGATCGGGACCGTCGCCAGCACGATCCAGGAAGCCAGCCTGAAATTCCGGTCGGCGAAATCGCGCCGCGTGAGTGCGTCGAGCGAACCGAACAGGAGGTCCCTGACATCGCCCCAGAAATAACTGATCACGGCGGCAAGAGCGGCAAGCTGCATGGCGGCGGAAAAGGCGGAACCTGGATCTTGCCAGCCGAGCACCGCCGGCACGATGCGCATATGGGCGGTCGAGGAGATCGGCAGCAATTCGGTGATGCCCTGCACCAGGCCGAGAAAGGCGACCTTGGCATATCCCAGGCCAACAAAGCCGGTGTCTACGCCTTGAGTGCAGATGTCAGCCATGTCTGGTTCCGTGGGGTCAGAGATCGAACTTGCGCTGAAGGGACCGATCGGTCCGGGGCAAGCCATACCGTCATCGAACGGATAATCAATTTACGGATTTGTAATCTGGTTCGGTCGCGCCGAATGCCTACAGCTCACGGCCGGCCCAACGGGCCGGCCTAAGTTCTCATGGGGGAAAACCGCAAGGCGGTTACGGGCACAGCCAGAGTTTCTGGCAGGTCCTGGCGATCACATGCGCAGGCGGAACAACAGGCTCCTCGGCCGAAGGTCGGCGAACCCGTTCGAGCAGCATGCGCACCTGTTCCGGGCGCACGCGGTCGCGCTCCATGACAAGCAGGACCATCGGATCGCTCAAAAGCTCGTCCAGGGTGCTGATGCTGTCGTTCATCCGTCGTCTCCTCGAATGCCGGCCCGCGCAGCGTAGATAGGACGACAAAGATGGCTCGCCAATGACGCTTTGCCGGCTATCGCGTGTCGATTTGGATTAATTTTTGGTCATGGTTCGCGTTCGCTTCCACTCTTGAAGGCGGAACGCAAGAACTAGGCCGGCGGAGCGCCTTCATGTTGCGGCAGGCCGTCGTCGAGCACCACCCAAGGCTGTTTCGAGGCGGTGAAAATATGCATCTGCGGCCGGAACAGCGAAGGGTCGTCGAGCGAACCCGTGGTGACGCCGATGATGCCGGCAGAGTCGCGCCGCGAAAACATCGTCGTGCCGCAGCCCGAGCAAAAACCGCGCTTGAGATCGGGCGAGGTGTTGACTGTTGCCAGTGACCCCTCGATCGTCACATCATCGATGCGAAACAGCACGCGCGCGTTGAAGGCGGCGCCGATCGCCTTCTGGCAAAGCCGGCAATGGCAGATGCGCTCGTTGATGGGAGCCGCATCGGTGCTGTAACGCACCGCTCCGCACAGGCATCCGCCTTCATACCTTGCCATGGCCTCGATCCAAAATGGAGAGAATAGGCGTCAAGGTTAGTCGCGCGGCCGATAGGGTCAATTGAAATGCTTTGATACGATGCCATCGATAACCGTGATGCGAGGCTCATCATGACCCAGGACATCGAAACCATCGGCATTGCGGATCTGTTCGGGCCACCCTCGCCCGCCCGTGACCGCGCCGACGGCCACATCATGGCCGCGGCCTCGGGAATAGGCTTCATGGCGGTCCGGAATTTTCCCGGCGACGCCTGGCTGACACCGGACAGAAGAGCGCGATTGCTGCGCATCTTCGCCCTTCCCGACACCGAGAAGCAGAAATTGCTGCGCTGGAATTTCGACAGCACCAGGAAGAACTTTTATCGCGGCTGGTTCCCACTCCAGCCGGCAGCCGTATCCTACAAGGAAGGCATCGACTTGGGACCGGATATTGCCGATGCGGCGCGCGTCCCGGCCGCCGACGATCCGCTGTGCGAGCTGACACCCTTGCCGGCCGAAGGCACCTTGCCCGGCTGGCGCACGGCCGCGGCGGATTACTATCGTGCGGTGGAGAGGGTCGGCAACGCGCTGATGCGGTCGATAGCGCGCGGGCTTGGCCTGCCGGAAACGATCTTCGATCCGTATTTCGAGAACGGCATCTCGACGCTTCGCCTGATCCGTTATCCCTTGCGGGACGCCACCGCCGGCATCGACACCAGCGGCCCGGAGTTCTCGGTGGTTCACAAGGGAGAGATCCGCACCATCATCGGCCGCGAACATGCCGATTCCGGTTTCGTCACCTTGCTGGCGCAGGATGGCGTCGAAGGCTTGCAGGCAAAAAACCGCGCCGGCGAATGGATCGACGTGCCGCCGGCCAATGGCACGCTGGCGGTCAATTTCGGCCAGTTGCTGGAACGCTGGACCGGCGGTCGCGTGCGGGCGACGCGGCATCGGGTGATCGCGCCGAAGACAACTCGGTTTTCGATCCCGTTTTTCTATGAACCGCGCGTCGACGCGGAGATCGCGCCCTTGCCACTAAGCGGCGCCGAACCTTTCGAGCCATTTCTTTATGGCGACTATCTCTGGGAGTCGGCGACGAATTTCGTCGAGATGAGCGGCATCAAGAATCTCAGGCAGCCGCGCCGCGCCAAGGCATTGTAGCCGGAACGCGATTGCCGCGAGGCCTGTCGTCAAAGCAAGGATGCGTCAGTGACGCTTTGCCTGGACGAGATAGGCATCGATCTCGGTCTCGCCGAGCCACTTGGCCGCTTCCAGCCGGTGCAGGCCTTCAACCAGGATATGGCGCTTGCCGTCGTGGCGGACCTGGATCGGCGTCTTCATGCCGTTCTCCAATATGTCCTCGGCGAGATGGCGGACAGTCTCGGGGTGTAGTGTCTTCTTGCGCGCGGTGGGCACGTAGATGTCGTCGACCTTGACCTTTTGCACTCTGAGCATGCCTGTCCCCGTGGCGGAAACGCCGCCGTCCCCTGAGATAGTCGGTTTGGTTCGGAGGGCCAAGGGCACGGCTAACGAATGTCGGCCCACTCCCGGCCCGAAGGCCATCGACCAGGTCCGCCGGTTTGCCTGTCGCCGCGCGTTTCGATATGGCGTCTCGTGATCCTCAACGAAGGCCACGGAGCAATCCCATGAGCAAATCCCTCGTCACCTTTGTCGGTGTTGCTCATCCCTGGATGTGCGACGTGATGGGACACATGAATGTGCGCCACTACGCGGCGATGTTCGACGATGCCAGCTTCCAGCTTCTTGGCCACATCGCCGGTAAGGATAGCAGCCAGGCCTCGGCAACGGGATGGGCCGATGTGCGCACCGAAATCGACTACCGGCATGAGACAAAAGCCGGCTCGCTTCTCACCATTCGCTCGCATGTGGTGAAGATCGGCCGGACCTCCGTCACCTTCGAACAGGTCATGTCGGGATCGCTCGACGGCATCGTCCATGCATCGAGTCGGACCACCAGCGTACACTTCGACCTTGCCGCGCGTGCCTCGGTGGCGCTGGACGAACCTATGCGCGGCCGCGCGGCGACCCTCCTCGTCGAATAGGCCCGGGTCGACCGATCAGCCATTGTAGATGCGCTCGTCCAACGGCGTCCCGGCGATCAGAGCCTGTAACCCCGACAGCAGCGCCTTCTCGGCACGATTCATCACCTTGTCGGGATTGGTGAGCAGGAAGATGTCGATCGCCGGCGGCGCGTCGTAGGGCGGCAGCCGCCACAACGTGCCGTCGGCCACGTCGCGTCGCGCCACGTGTAGCGGCAGCGGACCGATACCGAGCCCGGCGACGATCATGCGCCTGACTTCCTCCAGGCTCGAGGAGACACCGACGACATCTGCGTTCAGCCGGGCTTCGCTGCGCAACAGGGCGACCGGCCGCAGCGCGTCCGAAATGTGGTCGGTCTGGAAGGATACAGAGGGCTCGCCGCGCAGATCGGCAAGCTTCAGCCCGGCCTTTCCGTAAAGCCTGTGCTGCGGCCCGCAGAAGAAGCCGAAAAACTCGCGATAGACCATCGCGTAGTCCAACGCCGGGTCGCGCTGGCTGACAAGGCAGATGCCGAAGGAGGCGCGCCGCTCCCGCACCTGCTTGGCCACTTCCGTGCTTGCAGCGACCGAGATGGTGATGCTGGCGCGCGGATAGTTGCGGTGAAATTCCGCCAGCGCACGATCGAACAGCGGCGAGACGACATGACTGGCCGTGGCGATCATCACGTGGCCGGTGACATCGTCGCTGATGCCCCGCATCAAGAGCGGCAGCTGCGATATCGAGCCGAACACCTCGACGCTCTGCTCATAGATCAGCAGCCCGACCTCCGTGAGTTCGAAGCGCGTTGCGTCGCGGTCGACCAGCCGCCTCCCAACCCGATCCTCCAGCCGCCGCAAGGCGTTGCTGACACTGGGTTGCTTGAGGTTGAGGCGCTCGGCGGCGCGGGTGATGCTCTTGACTTCCGCAATGACAACGAACGTACGCAGAAGGTTCCAGTCGAGATCCCAGACCAGACGTTCGGGGCGAGGCAAGGCCATTCCTGATATCTATGCTCCCTATTCCCATTATCTATTTGCGCAATGCTGATGCAAAGGCAATCATTGACGCCAGGAGAGCGCCCCAACGCCTCCCAAGAAAAAGCCTTCGCGCTCCATCCAGAGGACAGGAATTCAGATGAACAGGGTATTTTCCGGCATTGCAGTTGCCGCGCTGCTGCTTGCATCGGCCTTCACCACCGTTTCGGCAAGGGCCGACGACCTCGAGAAGATCAAGGCGGCGGGCGAATTGAAGATTTCCATGAGCGGCCAGTATCCGCCCTTCAACTTCGTCAACGACCAGAACGAAGTCGTCGGCTTCGACGCCGATATCGGCAAGGCCATCGCTGAACGCATCGGCGTCAAGGGCACCATCATCACCACGGCCTGGGACGGCATTATCGCCGGCCTGCTCGCCAACAAATACGACACTGTCGTCGGCTCGATGACGATCACGCCCGAGCGAGAGAAAGTCGTCGATTTCGTCGGCCCCTACTACCATGCCGGCCGCGCGGTTTTCGTGAGTCAGGATTCCAAGGTGCAGAGCCTCGACGACCTCAAGGGCAAGACCCTTGGCGTAACGCTCGGCGAAACGCATGAAAAATGGGCGCGCGAACAGGGCGGCTGGGATATCCGCACCTATAAGGGCCTGCCGGAACTGCTGCTCGAACTGAAGGCCGGCCGCGTCGACGCCATCGTCGTCGACAACATTCCGGTCATGGTGGCCGTCAAGGAAACCGGCGAAAAGGTCCGCAAGCTCGACACGCCCAACATCGAGGGCGGCAGCGTCGCCATCGGCATCGCCATCCGCAAGGACAATCCGGAACTCAAGGCCGCCATGCAGAAGGCGCTGGACGGGATGTTGGCCGACGGCACCTACGAGAAGATCTCCAAGCAGTGGGTCGGCAGCGACATCCGCTGATCCTTGCCGGCTCCAGGCGGTGAAAACCACCTGGAACCGATCGCCACTCCAGCCGGGTCATTCCATGGATTTCGCCTTGATGAGCCGTGTCTTCCCGTTCTTCGTGGAAGCCGCACTGGTGACGCTGGAACTGACAGCGCTGGCCCTGGTTCTCGGGCTGGCCGCGGCAGCACTGGCCGCGGCCGCCAGGATGTCGAGGTCGGCGATCCCGCGCGCCATCGGTACGGCCTATGTCAGCCTGTTTCGCGGCACGCCCTGCCTGATACAGCTCTTCGTGCTCTATTTCGGCGGTCCGCAGATCGGCATCAATCTGGATCCGTTCACGGCCGGGGTCGTCGGGCTTGGCCTCAACATCGGCGCCTATATGGCGGAATCGATCCGTGGCGCGTTAACAGCGGTCGACCGCGGTCAGACGGAAGCTGCCCGCACGATCGGCTTCAGCCGCTTCCAGACCTTGCGCAAGGTCGTGCTGCCGCAGGCCGCCCGGCTGATGATCCGCCCGCTCGGCGTCAACACGGTCGCGCTGTTGAAGGGTTCGGCACTGGTCTCCACCATCTCGGTCGTGGAACTGACCTATACCGCCCAGCGCTTCATCGGCTCGACATACAAGCCGTTCGAGATCTTCGGCGTCGCGGCCCTGCTCTACATGGTCATGGTCTACGCCGTCGCCCGCATCGTCGACATGCTCGACAAGCGCTTCGCCATCGTCTGAGAGGGGAGCACGATGCAAGGTTTGGATTTCACCGTCGTCGCCCCCTACTGGGACCTCTTGCTGACGGGCGCCTGGTGGACGGCGCTGCTTACGGTCTCGGCCGGAGCGCTCAGTTTCGTCTTCGGCATCCTGTTTGCCGTCATCGTGCTCTATGCGCCAGCGATCCTCGCCTACCCCGTTCGCGCCTTCATGTGGCTGTTCATGGGCACGCCACTGCTGCTGCAGCTTTTCCTGATCTATTTCGGCCTTGTGCAGGTCGGCATCGACATCCCCGCGCTGGCCGCCGGAATAGCCGGGCTTGGCCTGCATTTCGCCGTCTACAATGCCGATGTCATCCGTGCCGGCATCGTGGCGGTCGATCCCGGTCAGACGGAAGGCGCGCGCAGCATCGGCTTCGGCAAGTGGCAGGCGCTGCGCTACGTCGTGATACCGCAGGCCATCCGCAACACGGCACCGCCGATCGGAAGCAATTTGATCGCACTGTTGAAAGAATCCTCCATCGTCTCGGTCATCGGCATCGCCGAGCTTGTCCATTCAGCACAACTGGCGATCAGCGAAACTTTCCGCCCGTTCGAGTTCTACATCACGGCCGCCGCGCTCTATTACATCTTGAACCTGGTGCTCGAGGCGGCCTTGCATCGGTTTGAAAGACATGTGGAGGTTTCCCGATGAGCACGCGGCGGCCAATGGTCGAGGTCCACGGCGCGCGCAAATCGTTCGGCGCGGTCGAGGTCCTCAAAGGCATCGACCTGTCAGTGGATCGGGGGCAGATCGTCGCGATTATCGGACCGAGCGGTTCCGGCAAGAGCACGCTGCTGCGCTCCATCAACCATCTTGAGACCTTGAACGGCGGCGAGGTATGGTTGGACGGCGTGCAGGTCAACCAGAGACTGCACGGCCAGGCCTTCGAGCGGCACATCAACAAGGTGCGCCAGCACATGGGCATGGTGTTCCAGCACTTCAACCTGTTCCCGCACCTGACCGTGATCGAGAACATCACCATGGGACCGGTGATCCTGAAGGGCATGACAAAAGATGAAGCCCGGGCCTTGGCGCATGGCCTCCTGTCCAAGGTCGGGCTGGCCGACAAGACCGACGCCTATCCCTCCAGGCTTTCGGGCGGCCAGAAGCAGCGCGTGGCGATTGCGCGTGCGCTGGCCATGCAGCCCAAGGTGATGCTGTTCGACGAGGCAACCTCGGCCCTCGACCCGGAATTGGTCGACGAGGTCAACGCAGTGATGAAACAGCTTGCCGCCGAACACATGACCATGCTCATCGTAACGCACGAGATGCGCTTTGCCGGCGAGGTGGCCGACAGGGTGCTGTTCATGGACGGCGGCGTGGTGGTCGAGGAAGGCCCGCCGGGCGAGATTTTCCGCACGCCCCAGAAGGAGCGCACCCGCACCTTCCTCAAGAAATATCTTTCCGCCTGAGTACGACGATGACCAGTTTGCCCACGGAATTTCCCGATTTTGGACTGACGCCGGAGCAGCGCCGCCACGCGGTTCGCGGCCACTATTACGAGTGGCCGGGCATGGATGGCGAGCGTGGCGAAATCTGGTGCTACAGCGACCGCTTCTCCTATCGTGCCGGCGAAACGGTAACGCTGCATGTCAGTTCCACGGCTCCCTCCTTCGGCATGACCATCGTCCGCGACGGCGGCACCGAGACAAAGGTGTTCGACAAGTCGGGAATCGCGGCGCGCTGGCAGGACAGTCCGGACCAATGCTCGGCGGAGGGCTGTGGCTGGGAAGCATCCTTCGAATTTCGTGTCGGCGGCGACTGGCCGTCCGGCGCCTATCGGATAACGCTGAGTGCCGAGGGCCGAGACGGCAAGCCGATCCACAGCCACCATCTCTTCATTGTCTCTCCCCAGGCCGGCAAGAAGCCCGGCCGTGTGCTGCAAGTGGCGGCGACGGGCACCTGGCTCGCCTACAACACCTGGGGCGGCTCCAACCACTATCAGGGCATCACCGGGCCGGATCGCGACCAGTATTCTCCCATCGTGTCGACGCAGCGGCCCTGGTGCCGTGGCTTCGTCGTGCTGCCGAAGGATGCGCCGCGCGTGCCGCTGGAGGTCGCCGTGCCGCCGAAGACGGTGCCGCGCTATCCGCATATGGAATGGGCGCTCGCCACCGGCCATTCGAAGAAATACGCCTCGTCCGGCTGGGCGAGCTACGACAGCCACTTCTTCCGCTTCGCCGAACAGGCCGGCTATGAGGTTGACCTCGCCAGCCAGCACGATCTGCATTTCTCGCCTGATATTCTCGATGGGTATGACTGCGCCGTCTTCGTTGGCCATGACGAGTACTGGACCTGGGAAATGCGCGATGCGGTCGACAGCTACGTCGAACGCGGCGGCCATGCGGCGCGCTTTGCCGGTAATTTCATGTGGCAGACGAGGCTGGAGGACGAAGGCCGCCGGCAGGTCTGCTACAAATACCGCGCCCGCGCCGAAGACCCGGCCTATCGCGGCGGCGACGTGACCCGCGCCACCAATTCCTGGGAAGCGCCGGAAATCGGCCGGCCGGGTTCAGTGACCTTCGGGCTCAATGCGACGCGCGGCGTCTATGCCGGCTGGGGCGGCTGCGCACCGCGTGGCGTGCGTGGCTTTCCGGTCTACCGGCCGGAACACTGGGCCTTTACCGGCACCGGCATCTATTATGGCGACCTGTTAGGCGCCGACAGCCATGTCTATGGCTACGAGGTCGATGGGCTCGATTTCGAGATCCGCGGCGGCCTGCCCTACCCCACCGCAACGAGCGGCGCGCCAGGCGGCCTGCAGGTTCTCGCTGTCGGCATGGCATCCCAGGTCGAGGAAAGCGCCGACATTCCGATCGAGGACCAGTTCCTCACCGACGAGGATGGCCGCTTCACCGCTGAGACTTTGTTCGGTGAGGCGAGCGACGCCAATCTCGAAAAAGTCAAACGCGGCAACGGCATGATCGTCAATTTCCCGCGCGGCAAGGGCGAGGTGTTCCACGCCGGAAGCTGCGAATGGGTAGCCGGCCTGCTAAGACAAGACCCGATGGTCGAACGCGTCACCCAGAATGTCCTTGATCGCTACCTTGGAAAGTCCTGACATGTCGAAGACCCAGACCGCCGCCCAAGCAACCGAGGCGCGCCGAGAATCGCATCTGTTCTACCTGTCCAGCCTGCGCCGGCCGTTGATCGATCGCGCCGAAGGCATCTATATGTGGACGCAGGACGGCCGCCGTTTCATCGACGGATCGAGCGGGCCGATGGTCGCCAATATCGGCCATTCCAACCGCAACGTTCTGGATGCCATGAAGCGGCAGATGGACCGCGCCACCTTCGCCTATCGCCTGCACTTCGAAAACGAGCCGGCGGAGGAACTGGCGCGCGAGCTCGCGGGCAAACTGCCGGAAGGCATGGACCGCATCTTTTTCGTCTCGGGCGGCTCGGAAGCGACGGAATCCTGCATCAAGCTGGCGAGGCAATGGGCGGTCGCGACGGGCCAGGCCAGCCGCTGGAAGGTGATCACGCGTTTTCCCTCCTATCATGGCGGCACGCTGGGTTCGCTTTCGGTCACCGGCGACGATGCGCTGGCCGAAACCTTTGAGCCGATGATGCGGGTGATGCCGACCGTGCCCGCGCCAACAGCCTGGCGCGACCGCGACAATCTTTCGATGGAGCAACGCGGCGTCCGCTACGCCGACATGCTGGAGGACAAGATCCTCGCAGAAGGCCCGGAGAGTGTCGTCGCCTTCATCATGGAGCCGATCGGCGGTGCTGCCACCGCCGCTCTTGTGGCGCCAGACAGCTATTACGCACGCATCCGCGAGATCTGCGACCGCTACGGCATCCTGCTCATCCATGACGAAGTGATGAGCGGCGCCGGCCGCACCGGCAAATTCCTGGGCGGCGACCATTGGAACTGCAGACCCGACATCGTCGCGCTGTCGAAAGGGCTGGGCTCCGGCTATGCGCCGCTCGGCGCGCTGGCGGCTCCGATGCGGCTGGTGCAGCCGCTGCTTGCTTCGGGCGGGTTCCAGCACGGCCACACCTATGCAGGCAATCCGTTGGCCTGCGCCGCCGGTCTTGCGGTGCTGGGCGAAATGGACCGCCTCGACTTGATCGCCAATGCCGCTGCCATGGGCGATGTGCTGATGGACGGGCTGAAGGGGCTGGCGAAGCGCTTTCCGTTCATTGCCGACGTGCGCGGCAAGGGCCTGCTGACCGGAGCCGAGATGGTTGCCGATCCGGAGACATTGCGGCCGATCGACCAAACAAAGAAAGCCACGCAGCGTCTGCTCGACCTCGCCTACGAGCGCGGCCTGATCATCTATGGCCGCAAGGTCAAGGGCGGCGTCGACGGCGACAATTTCATGGTCGCGCCGCCAATGATCGTCACCAGCGAACAGGTCGGCGAGATCGTCTCAATCATTGGCGATTCGCTGGAAGTCCTGGCTTCCGAGCTCGACCTGCCGGTCGAAGGCCGGGGGTAAGGAAATGGCGCCGCGAAAAGTCATCATCACCTGCGCCGTCACCGGCTCGGTGCACACGCCGTCGATGTCGCCCTATCTGCCACTGACGCCGGACCAGATCGCGGCCGACGCGATCGCGGCAGCGGAAGCCGGCGCCTCGATCCTGCATCTGCATGCCCGCGACCCCAAAGACGGACGGCCGACGGCCGATCCGGACGTGTTCATGCAGTTCCTGCCACGCATCAAGCAGGCAACCGACGCTGTGATCAACATCACCACGGGCGGCTCCTCGTTGATGACACTCGACCAGCGGCTGGAGGCCCCGCTCCGAGCCGAGCCCGAAATGTGCTCGCTCAACATGGGCTCAATGAATTTCGCGCTGTTCCCGATGCTCGACAAGCCAAGGGAGTGGCAGCACGAGTGGGAGCCAAAGCTGCTCGAAGCCACCCGCGGCACCATCTTCAAGAACACATTCGCCGACATGGAGGGCGTGCTTGAGAGGCTGGGCAAGGGCTGCGGCACGCGCTTCGAATTCGAGTGCTACGATGTCGGCCATCTCTATTCGCTGGCGCATTTCCGTGATCGGGGCCTGGTGTCGGGGCCGCTGTTCATCCAGTTCGTGCTGGGCATCTTGGGCGGCATCGGTGCCGACCCGGACAATCTCATCCATATGAAGCGGATCGCCGACAAACTGTTCGGCGACAGCTACCAGTTCTCCGTGCTGGCCGCAGGTCGCAACCAGATGCCGCTGATCTCGATCGCCGCGGCAATGGGCGGCAATGTCCGTGTCGGGCTGGAAGACAGTCTCTATGATGGCCGCCAATTGGCGAAATCCAATGCCGACCAGGTGCGCCGTATCCGTGGCATTCTCGACGGGCTGTCGCTGGAGGTTGCCACGCCAGCCGAGGCGCGCGACATGCTGGCGCTGAAGGGCGGCGACCGGGTAGCGTTTTGAGGCAAGACCGTGACCAATCCAACCCTCAGTGACGTCCTGATCCGTCCCGGTCGGATCGATGACGCCGAAACCATCCACACCGCGCTTCTCAAACTCGGCACCCATATTGGCGCGCATCAGGAGATCACGTCCACATCAGATGATCTCCGACGCTATGGCTTTGGCGAAAAGCCCGCCTTCTCCACCCTGATGGCTGAAGTCGACGGCGAGTTCGCCGGCCTCTGCCTGCATTTCCCGATCTTTTCGACCTGGATGGGGCGGCCCGGCGTCTATGTGCAGGACCTCTATGTCGAGGACCGCTTTCGCGGCCGCAAGATCGGCGAACGGCTGCTGCGCCGCGTCGCCGCGGACTGCCGGAAAGAAGGCGGCGTCTATCTCAGGCTGTCGGTCGACACCGACAACGAAAGTGCCAAGGCCTTCTACGAGAAGCTTGGCATCGCCTGGTCGAACTACGAACAGACGCAGAAGATCGTCGGCGAAGCCTTCTTTGCCTTCGCCGACGCGCCGGAAGATGGGGGGCAGGAATGAAAGCTTTTTATGCCGAGGAGCAGAAGCGGCACGACCCTAAGGCCTTTCTTTCCAGCGGCGCGCCGCAGCCAAACCCGGAAAAGCCCGAGCGCGTCGCGAGATTGCTAGCCGGCGCAAAATCTGCCGGCTGCACGATCGAGCGACCGCGCAATCACGGGCTCGATCCGATTGCCGCCGTGCATACGCCCGAATATCTCGACTTCCTCGAACATATTTTCGAGCGCTGGCAACGTATCGACGGCGCGTCCGCCGAAGTGATTCCCAACATCCACCCGATCGCACGTAACGGCTCCTATCCAGCCTCGGCGGTTGGCCAGGCCGGCTACCATATGGCCGACACAGCCTGCCCGATCTCGGGCGAGACCTGGCAAAGCGCATTGTGGAGCGCCTGGAGCGCGGTCGAAGCCGCTGAAACGGTAATTGCCGGCGCGCCGGCGGCCTATGCGCTGTGCCGCCCGCCCGGCCATCATGCCTTTGCCGATGTCGCCGGGGGCTTCTGCTTCATCAACAATTCGGCGGTCGCGGCGCAAGCGCTGCGCAAGCAGGCAGCTCGCGTGGCAATCCTCGATGTCGACCTGCACCACGGCAACGGCACGCAAGGCATCTTCTATGCGCGGTCCGATGTGCTCACAGTCTCGCTGCATGCCGATCCGGTGCGCTTCTATCCGTTCTTCTGGGGCCACGCCGACGAGCGCGGCGAAGGCGCGGGCCTCGGCTACAATTTCAACCTGCCGCTGCCGCGCAAATCCGCCGACGCGGCGTTTCTGGAAGCGCTGGCGGTGGCCTTCCAGCGTATCCGCGCCTTTTCACCGGATGCGCTTGTCGTGGCGCTCGGCCTCGACGCCTTCGAGGGCGACCCGTTCGGCGGGCTTTCGGTGACGACGCCCGGCTTCTCACGCATTGGCGAAGCGATCGCAAAGCTTGGCCTGCCGACGGTCATCGTCCAGGAAGGCGGCTATCTCTGCGACGCGCTTGGCGACAATCTCACCGCCTTCCTCACCGGTTTGGGCGGCAAGGCGCGGTGACTGTTCAAGCTAGCGTCAGGAACGCTGCTGCCTGAGCATGGCGATGACCCGATGCACGCTCTCCAGCGTCTCGTCGATCTCGGCCGCCGTATTGTAGTGGGCGATACCGATGCGCACGACGCCCTGTTCGGCTGGAATGCCGAGCTGGTGGACGATCTCCCAGGCGTAGTTGTGGCCTGACCACAGGAAGATGTTCTCGGCATTCATCTGCCGCACGATCGTCTCCGGCACGATGCCGTCGACGGTGAACGAGACCGTCGGCACACGATCGCCGAGCCGCTTCGGATCGGTGATGCCATGGATTGTCAGGCCCGAAATGCCGGACAGGCCATCGATCAGCCTTTGCGCCAGCGGGTTTTCATAGGCGATGGACACTTCGAACGCCTTGGCGATCTTTTGCCTGCGCGAACCACTCTCGCCCACCGCCGCGCCCAGCCCGGCAAAATGATCGACCGCCGCCGTGAGGCCGGCCATCAGCTCGATCTGCGGCGTGCCAAGCTCGAACCGCTCCGGCAGGCCATTGGAGGAGCAGCGGCATTTATAGGGTTTCAAGCCTTCGATGACGTCACGCCGGCCCCACAATATGCCCATATGCGGTCCGAAGAATTTGTAGGCCGAGCAGATCAAAAAATCGCAGCCAAGGTCCTGCACGTCGATCAGGCCATGCGGCGCGAACTGCACGGCGTCGACATAGACCAGGGCGCCGGCTTGTTTTGCGATGGCAGTCAGCGACCTGACCCGGTTGATCGAGCCGGTCAGGTTGCTGGCATAGTTCAATGCGACCAGCCGTGTCTTGTCGGAGAGCAGACCGGCCAGCGTCGCCTCTTCGACCTGCCAGCTCTCTTCATCGAATGGCAGCCAGCGCACGACGAGGCCAAGGTCCTCGGCCAGTTGCAGCCAGGGCGAGACATTGCCCTCGTGATCCATGCGGGTGAGGATGATCTCGTCGCCGGGCTTCAGCGAGCGGCCAAGCGTGCGCGACATATGATAGGTCAGCGTCGTCATATTGGCGCCGATAATGATTTCCTCGGGGCTCGTGGCACCAAGGAAATCGGCCATCGCCTGATGTGCCTCGTCAACCACGGCTTGTGCGGCGACCGTCGTTTCGAAATAGCCGCCGAGATTGGCGTTGGTCGTGAGCAGGCAGCGCGACACCGCATCGGCGACGGCCTGGGGTACCTGCGTGCCGGCCGGGTTGTCGAGATAGATGCGGCGGCGGCCCTTGTCGCTCAGGGAAAGAGCGGGGAATTTTCCACGCACGGCCTCTATCGGAAAGTCCACCATCATCTCCACCCCTTTGTTATTCCTCGATAATCCACCCCTTCCGATCAGGGACAGGGATTGCCGACCCGCTGATGAACCGCATCCACCGCCTTCTGCATCTCTTCGGTCCAGACAACATCCACCGAAGACAATGCCATTTCGAGTTGCGAAATGGTTGTCGCGCCAATGATATTCGACGTGACGAAGGGTCGGCTCGAGACATAGGCGTTGGCGAACAGGGCCGGCTCCAGGCCAAAGGAGCGCGCCAGTTCATTGTATTCTAGCAGCACCGCGGCGGCATTCGGCGTCTCGTAGCGCTGGCCGCGATTGAACAGCTGCGAGCGTGAGCCCTGCGGTCGAGCGCCATGGTCGTATTTGCCGGTCAGATAGCCTTGCGCCAGCGGCGAATAGGCAAGCAATGAGATGTCCTCACGCCCGCAGACCTCGGCGAGGTTCACCTCGAAGGTGCGGTTGACGAGATTGTAGGCGTTCTGGATCGAGTCCACGCGCGGGCCGATCCCCTTGTCGGCCTCCGAGAGGTAACGCATGACGCCCCAGGAACTTTCGTTCGACAGGCCGAAATGGCGGATCTTTCCTGCCTTCACCAATTCATCGAAGACGCCAAGCGTCTCGGCGATCGGCGTTTCGTTGGCTGGTGCGCCGTCGGCATCGGCGCGCCGCGCCACCGCCCCGACACGCGTCGGGTTGGCGCCCCAGGGGATGTCCCGTTCCGGCCAGTGGATCTGGTAGAGATCGAGATAGTCGGTGCCGAGCTTGGCCAGCGACTTGTCGATGGCGTCAAGAATATCAGCGCGCACCAGTTGCGACGGCCTGTCACCGCGAAACCAGTTATTGGCTGTGCGGCCAACGACCTTGGAGGCCAGGATCACCTTGTCGCGGTTGCCCTTGGCCTTCATCCAGCTGCCGATGATCTTTTCCGTCCGCCCTTGCGTCTCCGCCTTGGGCGGGATCGGATAGAGCTCGGCGGTATCGATGAAATTGACGCCGCGCGAAAAAGCCAAATCCATCTGGGCGTGGCCCTCGGCTTCGGTGTTCTGCTGGCCCCAGGTCATCGAACCAAGGCAGATCTGGGTAACAAGAAGATCGGTCCGACCGAGACGGCGTTTGTGCATGAAATTCTGCTCCGGAGGGAAAGCGTGCGCGGGAGGCTGCATCTATAGGGAAAGCCACGGCGCTCTCCAAGCCTCGCCAGGCCGACTTTTGCGTGAACCAGCGCTGGTTAACTAGCGGCGAGCGCCGGCCACGGCGCGGCGCTTGGCCTCGTCGATCAGCATGTTGGCTACCTGCATGCGGATCATGGCGCGCTGGCGCAGATGCGGGGCGACACGATCGGGATGGTTGCTGAAAGCAAAGCTGCGGCGCATGCGGCCGAAATCGGCAACGCCCTTGGGCTTGTCCAGCCCCAGTTCGGCCGCGATCGATTCAGGATCGATCGGCGGCAGTTTTTCCTCAGGCTTGGGTTCCTCGCCAGCAAGGGCCAGTTTGGCGTGGTCGAGCAAGGCGGCGAATTCGCTCGCCAGATCAGCGCCGGCCTCGCGATATTCGGCGGCGGATACTTTTATGCGGCCGGAATGGAGTTCATCGGCAACCGAGAGATAGTCGAATGGAATGGAAGGACGCGCACCGGCCTCGTCGCCCTCGATGCCGTCGCCCTTGTCGGAGGCAACGAAGAGGTCGTCGAGCAGCGAAGCAAAATCGCGCTTGGCGCTGGTAGCGATGTCAGCCTCCCCCTTGCCCGACTGTCAGGTTTCCAGGAACATAGAACGGGCTCGTTAAAAATACATACCACCGATCTTAATGAATTTAGCCATTCGAAGGATCGCGCAGGCGCTCAAACAAAAAGCCGGACTGCACTTTCATGCAGTCCGGAAATTCGCCAGGAGTGGCGAGGAAAAACTGGCCATGTGCCAGCGTCGAAGCCTACGGTTCGTGCGGCCCGGAAGTTTCACTGGGCCGCAAAAAAGTTTTACGAAAATCATCCGGGCATAGCAGGCATGCAAAATGCTGCACTGCACAATTGTCACGATTCACCTATATTGTCAGCCGTGGAGGACCAATCAGGAGCCTGGATCATGGGTTTCTTCACGGAAATGTTCGCCCGGCCGCGTCCACAGGAACATCTGAGATACCGCGCGGCGCTCGCGCTGCTTCACGCGATGAGCAATGCCGACCGCGCCGACATCGGCATCAAGCCCGCCGATTTTCCGCGCATCGCCCGCGAAATGTCCATTCGCTAAGCAGCCTGCGAGATGTTCCGGATCGATCCGGGACACCTTGAAACTTCAGCCGCTCAACGCGATCCCAGGAATGTCGCCTTGCCCAGCGGCACGCCATTGTGGCGAAGGATGTCGTAAGCGGTGGTGAGGTGGAAGTAGAAGTTGGGCATGGCCACATGCAGCAGATACTGCATGCCGCCCAACGTCGTTTCGCGTCCGCCAAGCTTCAACTCGATCACCTTGTCGTCGGAACCGTCGATATCGGCGGCCGAGAACGTTGCCAGAAGCGCGAGCGTCTTGGCTATCCGCGCTTCGAGATCGGCAAAGCTTGCCTCGTTGTCCTCGTATTTCGGCACCTCGCGGCCGGCGAGCCGCGACGGCGCGCCCTTGGCGTGGTCGGTTGCGATCTGCACTTGCCGGGTCAAGGCGAACATGTCGGGCGCAAGCCGTGCCGTCAAAAACACCTGCGGGTCGATCTTGCGGTCAAGCGCGTTTTGTTCGGCAGCCGCCAGCACACTGGAAAGTGCTTTCAGCCGGGCTGAAAACACGGGCACGGATGCCTCATACATCGATATCGTCACGTCAGATCTCCTGTCCGGTCGGAACGCCGGCGGAGCGACGTAGCGCCTCCCCGCACGATTCTTCAAGCGCCGTGGGCTCCGCGTCACCACGCCGCCGCAATCGCCGTGGTAGAATCTGCGTTATCGAGCGGAGATTCCCGATGAGACGCGTCCTTCTCGCAGCGACTTCCCTTCTCTCCCTTGCCATGTCTGGCCAAGCGGCGCTGGCCGTCGATGACACCGCGCCCGAAGCGCCCTATGTCGACGACCGCTCGAGCGCCGAGGCGGTGATCCGCTCCCTCTACAGCGCCATCAACCGGCATGAATTCGCCCGCGCCTGGGGTTACTACGGCGACACGAAGCCAGCTAAGGATTTCGACAGCTTCGTCAAAGGCTATGACGGCACCAACAGGGTGGAAGTCGCGACCGGTGCCATTTCGGACGAAGGTGCCGCAGGCAGCATCTTCTATAACGTCCCTGTCGCCATTCGTGCCACGGACAAGAGCGGCAGCGAGAAGGTCTTTGCCGGCTGCTACACGCTGCGCCAGGTGAATGCCCAGATCCAAGCGGCGCCGCCCTTTGATCCGATCCACATCGAAAAAGGCGCATTGAAACCTTCGACCGCCAATTTCGAGGAAGCTGTGCCGCCGAGCTGCGGCGACGGCCCGCCGCCGCCCAAGAAGGATACGACGCTGGAGCAGGCCAAGAAGGCATTCCTGGCGACCTATGGCGACCAGTGCGACAAGGAGCTTCTGGCCAATGAGCCGGAGACCTTTTCGATCAAATACAAGGACAAGGATGCGCAGCCCGCCGATCCCGACAAGGAAACACGCCTCTTCCATTTCTCCTGCTCGGCCGCGGCCTACAATGAAAACTCCGTCTACTACATGAGCGACGATGTGTCAGGGGTGCGGCAGTTGCAGTTCACCGAGCCCGAGATGGACATTCGCTACGTGAACAATGACAGCGAAGGCAAAGTCGAATCCATGCACATTGTCGGCTTCCGGACGACAGGCTGGGCGACCAATTCCAACTATGACAAGGATGCCCACACGATCACGACGTTCGACAAATGGCGCGGCGTCGGAGATGCCTCTTCATCGGGCACTTATCTGTTCCGCAATGGCGACTTCTCGCTGGTCCAGTATGATGTCGACGCGTCCTATGATGGCGAGGAAAACCCGCAGACGGTTGTCGACTACAACACCGCGCCTTGAGCACCGGACGGCTTCAGGCCAGCCAGTCGATCAAGGCGCCTTCGACAGCATCCAATTGAGCGTTCCGCGCCAGTCGGCCATGCGGATTGGCGTGCCGTGGGTGCCTGTCTCGAAACGGACGAAGCGGGTCGGGTAGGTCTTCGATTTGGCCAGGATGGAGCGGAAGAACGCTTCCTGGTTCGCCACGGGGAAGACCACGTCATGGCTGCCTTGACCGAAGAAGACAGGCACGCGGCGCTTGAAGGCGGGGCTGGCGAAAAAGCTCTCGTCCCACAGCGACCCGAGCAGCAGCAAGCCATTTATGCGGCCGCCCGTGTCCTTGCGTCCGGCAAGCTTCCAGCACAGCGCACCACCCATCGAGCCGCAGGCGACGAAGATCTTCGCGCCAGGCGACTGTTCGGCGTAGTGATCGATCAGAGCCGCGACTTGGGCGGCACCCTTGTCGCCGAAATCGGGAAAATCCGGTGAGAGATAAAGACCGCCATTGCCGGCCATCAGGTTCTTGATGCGGTTGAAATTGCCGCCGAAGGTGAAGTCGTCGACGCCCTGTTTGCGGCTGCCACCCTGCCCGTGCAGGTAGAGCACGATGATCCCAGCGCCTTGCGTCTTGCCGACGGCAACATGCCTGACATCGCCGGCATCGGTCTTCAGCAGCAGATCCTGCTGCACCTTGCGTACGCTGGCGTCAGTGTATTGCGGGTGGACGCGCTTTTCCGGCACCTCGTCACGCTGGTTGATGTCGCGCATCTCGCGATAGTCGATGACCGTATAGGCGCCGTTGGTGTCGGACGAGAGCGTGGCCGGATAGGCGAAGAGATCGTCCTTGAAGGGTTTCAGTTCGAGCGCATCGGCTTGGGCGGGAACGCCAAGAACAAATGTTGCGATCAGAACGCTGTGGAGAGGAGAAAGAAAACGAAAAGCCATACCGCAGGCTTGCGTAATTCGGCCCGGGTTTGTCAATCCTGCAGCACGCCGCCGGCGCCTTCGAGCGCTTCGCGGGTGTCGACATCGACGGACGCGCCCTCGCCGATCTCGACATCGATGACATCGAGCCCTTCGGCCTCGACCAGATGGCGAGCGCCGGTGTCGCCTTCGAGATGAGCGATGGCCGGGAACAGCGAGCGCGGCAAAAGCACGGGGTTGCCGCGTTTGCCCTGATGCGAGGCGCGGACCACGGAATTGCCTCCAGCCTTGCGGAAGGCATCGATCAGCCGGTCGAGATCGTCTGACACAACGCCAGGCATGTCTCCCAGAACAATCATCACGCCGGCGGTGTCCTCCGGCAGATAGGCAATACCTGCCTTCAGCGACGTGGACAGGCCATCGGCGAAATCCGGATTGTCTGCGAAGGTGACGTCGAGGCCTAGCAAAGCTGCGCGCACCCGCTCGCGCTGATGACCGGTGACGACGATCGTGCCCGACGCCTTCGAGGCGACCGCGCGCTCGGCGGTGCGGCGCACCAGCGGCTTGCCGTCGAACAACGCCATGAGCTTGTTCGGTCCGCCCATGCGGCTCGACCGGCCGGCTGCCAGAAGCACGGTGGCGACCTTGAGCCGGCTTTTGGCCGGCAACGGCTCGCGCGGCTGCGGCCGTGTCGGGATTTCCATGAGCAACCCGCCGACTCCCATACCGGCGATGTCCTTCGCGGTGACGTCAAGGCCGGCGATCAACCGGTCAAGCACCCAGTCGAAGCCGTTCTCCTTGGGGCTGCGGGCGCAGCCGGGCGCGCCGATAACGCGCTTGCCGCCGAGCGTACCGAGCACCAGCAGATTGCCGGGATCGACCGGCATGCCCGCGCGGATGACAGTTCCGCCCGCCATCTCGATCGCAGCCGGAACGACATCGGCGAAGTCGCTCATCGCCGAAGCGCCGAAGATCACCACCATGTCATTCTCGCGCGCCAGCGAGGTCGCAGCCTCCGCCACGGGCGCGATCTCATGCGGCGTGCGGCGTTCCGCCGTCAGCCTGCCGCCCGAACGCGCCAGCCTTGCTTCGGTGACACGCAGCGTCTTGTCGAGCACGCTGGGCTTGATTCCCGGTAGAACCGTCTGGACGATACCGACGCGCACCGGTTTATAGGCGTTGACGGCAAAGATGACGCCGCCGGCGCAGATTTTCGCGACCGCATCGACCAGCGCAGAGTTGACTGCGAACGGGATGATCTTCACCGTTGCGACCATCTGACCCTTTTCGACCGGCGCATGCCGCGCCAGCGTGGCAATGGTGATGGCTGGATCGACGGCGTTGATGGCGTCGATCATCGCGGCATCGACCGTGAAGACGCCTGATGCCCTGGCATGGAGATTGACGCGGCCGGTGGCGGCCGGCTTGGCCTCGATGCCGCTGAAAATCATACTCTCGGCAATTCTTTGTGCCGCCGCGTCCTCGCCGAGATCGTCTGAGGCCAGCACGGCCGCGACGACCTGCGAGACGCCAGCCCGCTTGAGTACGGAGACGTCTTCGGCGCTCAGCCGGTGCGCCTTGCGAAAGCGTCTTTCGCCGGCGGCGGTGGCGTGTGCCAGTACCGCGCCTTCGGCCTCTTCAATGGCAACCGGGCCGAATTTCACGCCACCGCGCCCGCAGAGCGCCGCGCGTCCACTTGGACGCGCAAAAGACGCTCCGCCGCTTTGAATCTACGCATCGTGCTTCTCCAAAATCGATTCCGATCTTTGGGCCGATGCTGAGGCATCGAGGCCGCGCGAGCGGAAGGCGTAGATGGTCTGCGCGAGAACCGCAACGGCGATCTCGGCGGGGCTGGCGGCACCGATGTCGAGCCCGATCGGCGCATGGATGCGGGCGATCTGGTCGGCACTCGCGCCCAGCGCCAGCAAGCGTTCGACGCGCTTTGCATGCGTCTTGCGGCTGCCGAGCGCGCCGACATAAAAACAGTTGGCGTCAAGCGCCGCTTTCAGCGCGAAATCGTCGATCTTCGGGTCATGGGTAACGGCGGCAAGCGCCGTGTAACTGTCGAGGGGCTGGCGCTTCAGCACATCCTCCGGCCACTCTGCATGCAAGGCGATGTCGGGAAAGCGGTCCGATGTGGCGAAGGCCGTGCGCGGATCGATGATCTCCAGGGGATAGCCGGCGATCCTGGCCATCGGCGCCAGCGCCTGGCTGATATGGACGGCACCGATCACCACGAGGCGTGGTTGGGGCAGATGCGCATTGAGAAAGAAGGTCCGTCCTTCCGCCTCGACGGAGCCGGAATTGCCCGATCGAAATGCCTTGGCGATCGCGGCCCCAAGATCGCCCGCGACCTGGTCGCCCTCACGCACGATGCGGTCGCGGCCATCGCCGAGATCGGTGACGAGGATCGCCGCGCGGCGGGCGCGGCGCTCCGCGTTGAGCGTTTTCAGCGCATAGGGATCCATTGGATCAGCCAAGCCTTTCCACATAAACCTTGATACGGCCACCGCAGGACAGGCCGACCTGCCAGGCGGTCTCATCGGCAACGCCAAACTCCAGCATCCTGGCCTTGCCGGAGCCGATGACGTCGATCGCTTCGGTCACCACGGCGCCCTCGACGCAGCCGCCGGAGACAGAACCGTGGAAATTGCCGTCAGCATCGATGACAAGGTGGCTGCCGACCGGGCGTGGTGCCGAACCCCAGGTCTCGACCACCGTCGCGATAGCGACATCCTTGCCGTCGTTCATCCAACCTTCCGCGATGATCAGCGGATCGCGGACCTCATCGAGATAAAGACTGTCACTCATCGTTGCTTCTCTCAGGGTCTGTTTTTCCAAGGGGCCGAGAAAACATATGGCTATGCGGCGTGCCTCGCGCCAGCGTCAATCCATCGACGCGGATCGACGGATTGTGCCGACTTCTTGTCGAGTGACGCGCAGAGGTCGGCGAGCGCATCGAGATTGTGCACCGAGCGGAATTCGTCGACATGCGGCAGCATCGCCCTGACGCCGCGGGCGCGCGCCTGGAAACCATCAAAGCGCAGCAACGGGTTCAGCCAGATCAGCCGCCGGCAGGATTTGTGCAGCCGCTCCATCTCCTCCGAGAGACCGGCGACATCGTCACGCTCCAGCCCGTCGGTTATCAGAAGCACCACCGCGCCCTGCCCCAGCACGCGCCGCGACCATATCAGGTTGAACTCGGCCAGCGTGCCACCGATGCGTGTGCCGCCAGACCAGTCCTTGACCACCATCGAACAGTCTGCAAGGGCGGCATCGGGATCGCGATGGCGCATCTGCCGGGTCAGGTTCGTCAGTCGCGTGCCGAAGACGAAGGTATGCACGCGCCGGCGTTTTTCCGTCAGCGCATGCAGGAAATGCAGGAAGATGCGCGTGTACTGGCTCATTGAGCCGGAAATGTCGGCCAGTACCACGAGCGGCGGATAAACTTCGCGTGTCGAACGGAATTTCGGCAGGATCAATTCGCCGCCGGTGCGCGCAGCTGAGCGCATCATGGCGCGCGGATCGATGCGGCGGCCATGCGCGTCGGCCTTGAAGCGCCTTGTCCGTACCATGTCGACGGGCAGCCGGAGCTCGGCGATCGCCTTCCTGGCATCAGCCATCTCGGCTGCGTTCATCTGGGCGAAATCCTTGCCCCGCAGCACCTCGCTGCCGGAAAAGGTAAAGCGGGCATCGACCTCGATCTCAGGGACTTCCTGCGGTGGCTGGTTCTTGTGGTGGCCTTCGAACATCGCCTGACTGACACGGTTTTCGGCGGCGCGCGGCTTCTGCTTCTCCCTGACGTCAGGCGCCACAGGGGAAAACATCGCCAGCAATTTCTCGATCAGTTCGCGCGATTTCCAGAACAGCCGGAAGGCCTCGTCGAAGGTTGAGTGATCCTCATGCCTGGACACCAGCACGGCATGCAGGGTCCAATAGAAATCGTCGCGCGAGCCTATGCCGGCGGCCAGCACCGCCTCGATGGCATCCTTGACCGAAGCCGGCCCGACCCTCATGCCGGCCTTGCGCAAGGTGCGGGCGAAATAGACGATGTTGTCGGCGATGCGCCCATCCGCCGTCGCCTCCGTGGGGTCGGCCTCTTTGGAGTAAACACCCGGCGCCTTCATCGCGCTACTCCGCCGCCGCGAGCTCGGCCTTGACCTGGTCGAGGATGCGCCGGCCCTCGCCCGAACCGATGCGGGCAATGTCGTCCTGGTATTTCAACAGCACGCCGATCGTGTCGGATACGGTCTCCGGATCGAGCGCCACCTTGTCGAGTTCGGTCAGCGCACCGGCCCAGTCTATGGTTTCCGCGACGCCCGGCACCTTGAACAGCTCGATCTGGCGCAGCTTCTGGATGAAGGAAACCACCTCCGCCGAAAGCCGCTGGTTAGCTCGCGGCACTTTGCGGCGCACGATCTCCAGTTCGCGCTCGGCATTGGGATAATCGACCCAGTGATAGAGGCAGCGCCGCTTCAAAGCGTCGTGGATCTCGCGGGTGCGGTTGGTGGTGATGATGACGATCGGCGGTTCTTCCGCCTTGATGGTGCCGAGTTCGGGCACCGTCACCTGGTAGTCGGAGAGGATTTCGAGCAGGAAGGCCTCGAAGGCTTCATCCGTGCGGTCGAGCTCGTCGATCAGAAAGACAGGCGCGGCACCTGCCTTGCCGGTCAGCGCATCGAGCACCGGGCGGCGGATCAGGTATTTTTCGGAGAATACGTTGCGCTCCATGGCGGAGCGGTCGACCTTGCCGGCCGCCTCCTCCATGCGGATCTCGATCATCTGCGCGGCGTAGTTCCACTCGTAGACGGCGGAGGAGACATCGAGCCCTTCATAGCATTGCAGCCGGATCAGCCGGCGGCCAAGCGCCTGCGCCAGCACCTTGGCGATTTCGGTCTTGCCGACGCCGGCCTCGCCCTCGAGGAACAAGGGCCGGTTCATGCGCAACGACAGGAACAGCACGGTCGCCAGCGACCGGTCCGCCACATAGTCCGCGCCGGTCAGGAGATCGAGCGTCTCGTCGATCGTCCGCGGCACGGGACGCGGTTTCAGCTCGGTCATTCTTTCTCCGTGAACGCCGCCGCTCCGCTGTCCAGGACGTGATAGCCGCGGGCGTGGTAGATCAGCGGCCGCAAATTATCGCCCATGCGCAGGCCTGTCACCTTGCCAAAAAGCACACGATGGGTGGCCAGATCCTTGGTGTCGATCAATTCGCAGTCGAAGACCGCAAGCGCGCCCTTAAGCGTCGGCGCGCCGGTGGAAATTACATCCCATTCGCCGAGCGCGAAACGCTCCTCGACCGGCAGGCCGGTAATGCCGGAAAAACCAATCGCCAGCGGCTCCTGGTGCGAAGCCAGCGTGTTCAAGGCAAACTTGCCGTTTTTCACGAACAGCTCATTCTTAGCATTTTCACGGTTGAGGCAGACCAGAATGGTCGGAGGGGTGTCCGACACGGAACAGGCGGCGATCACCGTGGTGCCGCGCTTGCCGGCAGGGCCGTCCGTCGTGACCACATGGACGTGACCGGCAAAATGGCTCATCGCGTCGCGATAGGCCTGCGGTCCAATGTCATTCTTCTTCAGCACAAGAACTTTCCACAGCCAGAACCCCTACCGCTATATATGGCCAGACATGACAGGCCACAAGCGAAGTGCTTGGCCCATATCCCTGAATTCGCGTGTTGCACCAAGGCCGGGCAGCCTTTAGGTCTTGGCGGTAATTGGCGCCCGCGCTGTCATCGCGGGTCTGGAGGAACTCTTCGGCAAGATGCGACCCGGGGCAACGATATCGGCCGCACTGGCCTGGCTGTTCCTGGCCGGCACCGCCGGCGCACAGACGCTGTCGATCGGCGTCGCCGCTCCCTTGTCGGGCCCATCGGCCATCCTCGGCAAACAGATCCAGGCCGGCGCCGGGCTGGCGGCGCAGGCAAATGGCGTCGAACTCACGACCGAGGACGATGGCTGCACCGCCGATGGCGGTGCAGCCGCGGCCAGGGTTTTTGCGGCAGCCAAGGTCAGTGTCGTGGTCGGATTCCTTTGTACCGAATCCATCGAGGCGGCAATGCCGATCCTCAAGGACGCCAACATCCCGGTCATCACCGTCGGCGTGCGAACCGAGAGCCTGACCGATCGCCGCGCCAAGACCGGCTGGCCGGTCTATCGCCTGGGGCCGCGCGGCGACGATGAGCGCAACGCCGTCGCCTCCATCCTCACCCGCCTGTGGCAGAACGAGCTGTTCGCCATCATCGACGACGGCACCATCTATGGGCGCGAGATGGCGGAAACATTTCGCGCGGCTGCGGAGCAAGCGGCGCTGAAGCCGGTGTTCGTCGACACGTTCCGGCCGCAGCTCGACAATCAGATCGGCTTGGTCGGGCGGCTGAAGAAAGCCGGCGCCACACATGTCTTTGCCGGCGGTGACGGCGACGACATTGCCATTATGGGCCGCGATGCGGCACAGCTCCAGGCCGGCATCGTCTTTGCCGGCGGCGAAAATCTGCGCACGCCGCCCGGCGACGTGCCTTATGCGACGGGCACACTGATGATCGCGCCGCCCGAATGGGCCGATGTCGCCGACGCAAAAGCGCTGGAAAGCTTCTCCGCGCAGAAGATCGTGCCGGACGGCTACACGCTGCCGGCCTATGCGGCGGTCGAGATCGCCAAGGCGGCATCGGTCTTGTCCGGGAGCTCGGGCAGACCCCTCGCCGACGCACTGACCGGTCGTGATTTCACCACGGCGATCGGGCCAGTCCGCTTCGACGCCAAGGGCGACCTCAGCCAGAGCCTTTACCACGTCTTCCGCTTCGACGGCACGCGTTTCGTGCCCCTGGAAGGCAACTGATGTTCCGCACCGGCCCGCGCAATCTTATCACCGACGTTGCCGGCCTGCGCGTCGGCAACGCTTCCGACGCCAGTTTGAAGTCCGGCGTTACGACGGTGCTTTGCGACGAACCGGCGGTGGCCGGTGTCCAGATCCTGGGCGGCGCGCCGGGCACGCGCGAGACGGACCTGCTCGAACCGCACAATTCGGTCGAAGCTGTCCATGCCGTGATGCTGTCGGGAGGTTCGGCTTTCGGCCTTGATGGGGCGTCCGGCGTGCAGGCGGCGCTGCGCGAGCGCGGCATCGGCTTCGAGGTCGGCGGCTTTCGCGTGCCGATCGTGCCGGCGGCGATCCTGTTCGACCTGCGCAATGGCGGCGACAAGGACTGGGGCCGCTACCCCCCTTACCGCGACCTTGGCTATGAGGCAGCGCAATCAGCCGCCGCCGATTTCCAGCTCGGCACGACCGGCGCCGGCACCGGTGCGCTGACCGCGGGGCTGAAGGGCGGCCTGGGTTCGGCTTCGACGCTGCTGGATAGCGGCGTCACCATCGGGGCGCTGGCCGCCGTCAATCCGACGGGATCAGTGACCGTCGGCCGCACCCGCCATTTCTGGGCGGCACCCTTCGAAATCGGCGACGAATTCGGCGGCCTTGGTTATCCGTCGCCGATGCCCGACGATGCGAAGCGGATTTTGCTGAAATACCGCGACAAGCAGGCAGGCATGCAGATGGAAACCGGCGGCAATACCACCATCGCCGTCATCGCGACGGATGCGGTTCTCACCAAGGCCGCGGCGAAGCGCCTGGCGATGTCGGCGCATGACGGCTTCGTGCGCGCCATCTGGCCGACACATACGCCGGCCGATGGCGATCTCGTGTTTGCATTGGCAACCGGAACGAGCGGCATCCGGCTCGAAGCCGATGCGGCAATCGACCTCTACGCCGCGGCCGGCGCCACCATGGCACGCGCCATCAGCCGCGGCGTGTTTGCCGCGACTCCAGCCGTCAACGATCTGTTCCCGGTCTGGTCGCGCCGAAGCTGAAGGCGTCCATCAGGTCGGATCGGACTTTTCTTCCTCAAACGTCACCGCGACATCGGAATTCGCCGACAGCCAGACCTTCTTGCCGTCGACCTCGGCAACCAGGGCCAGGGGAATGTAGTGATGGTGGCCCTTGTGAGCACCCTCGCCGCTGTCGGCCTTGGTCAGTTTGATACGCTGGCCGTCAACCTTGTCGACGGTGCCGACATGCACGCCATCGGCGCCGACGACTTCCATATGCTCACGAATCTTGCTGGTGTCGGTCATGGTGGTTCTCCATTGGGATTGCCGACAATAACAAATAACGGGCCGATTGGATGCATCGGCTTTTGACCCGCACGACGTTTTGATTCGGCCGTGCTAGGGGTTGAAACGATCGCGGCCTGCCGGAGGAAGAACCGATGCGAGTACTTTTGTTGTTTGCCGTTTCCCTGGCCGCACAGTTTGCGGCGTCGATCGTCGCCCAGGCCGGCGATGTCGCCGAGTTCGAAATCCTTGGCTTCACCAAGGACGGTGGCGTATTCGCCTTCGAGGAATATGGCGTCCAGGACGGGTCGGGCTTTCCCTATGCCAACCGCTATTACATCGACACGAGCGATGACAGCTTTCTCAAGGGCACGCCAATCAGGGTCCGGCTTGACGACGAGAATGCCACGCTCGACAGCGCCCGCCTCCAGGTCCGGCAAAAGGGCGAGGCCATTGTCAGCCAGACCGAGTTGAGTGCCAATCGCGGCATCACCGCCGGCTTCAACCCGGTGACCGAGCTTTCGGCCGATCCGCACCGCATGGTGGTCAATCCGCGACCGATCTTCTCTCCCGTCGACCAGCCGCTCGAGTTCCGGCTGGACGAAATCGGCATGAACAATACAGAAGGCTGCCAGAGCCTGGGCGAGGTCAATGGCTTCCGGCTGCTGCGCATCGAAGCGCAGGACGGCGGTACCACCAAATTGCTCCATGAAGACAAATCGATCCCCAAGAGTCGGGGTTGTCCGAACGGCTACCGCATCGGCGCGGTGCAGACATTCTCGATGGACAGCCTCAGCGCCTATGCGGTGCTGATAGCGGTGCGCCAATATGGCTTCGAAGGGCCGGACTATCGTTGGATCGCGGTGACCGGTCGCCTGTGAGACCGCTTGCTCAATTCGCCACGTCCAATCGTGCCCTCGCCCGCTTTCGCCACGCGACACCAACGCTGGGCACGGCCCTTCTCGGTGCCCTCCTGTGGGCTGCCACGATGGGCGCGAGCGCGCTCGTCAATCTGTTGTTGCTGGATAGTTGGGTGACGCCGGATAAAATCCGCACAGTGTCGCTGCTGTTCGCTGGCGGCGGCGCCCTGGCCTTTCCGGTTGGCCTGTTCGCGGCACGGCTGGTCTCGCTCGGAAGGGGCTGGGAGGTTGCCTTCGCGGCAGCAATGGTGTGCCTTGCCGCCGTGACGATCGGGCTGACCGCCGGGCTCTATGCCTTGCAGTACCGGTCATACTATGCCGAATGGCATGCGCCCGTCTTCACTCTCACCTGGGGGTTTCAGTTCGCCTTCACGACGGCGGTGGCGCTCTACCAGTTCGTTGTGCTGGGCATCCGGCTCTATTTTCCACTTGGGTTCATCGCCTTGTTTGCCGCCAGCCTCTGGTTTGCACGGCAGCGGCGTTGAGCATTTCGTCCGCCTCTGTTAGGACGCGGACTAACCCGGAGCGGTTCAGCGTTGGTAGAACCGCCGACCCGCTCTAACTCCTTCTTTTTCGCAATTCCGGACGGAAACCGCTGCGCACTTTTCCTGGATTGCTCTAGATACATCAGGACTGACCGATGATCCCTCGCTACTCCCGGCCGGAAATGGTCACCATCTGGTCGCCCGAAACCCGGTTTCGCATCTGGTTCGAAATCGAGGCTCATGCCTGCGATGCGCTGGCCGAACTCGGCGTCATCCCGAAGGAAGCGGCAAAAACCATCTGGGAAAAGGGCAATGCGGCGAAATTCGACGTCGAGAAGATCGACGAGATCGAGCGCGTCACCAAGCATGACGTGATCGCCTTCCTGACCCATCTCGCCGAATTCGTTGGCCCGGATGCGCGTTTCATCCACCAGGGCATGACGTCTTCGGATGTCCTGGACACCTGCTTTGCCGTCCAGCTTACCCGCGCCAGCGACATCCTGCTCGCCGACATTGACGGCCTGCTTGCGGCTCTCAAGCGTCGCGCCTTCGAGCACAAGGACACCGTCACCATCGGCCGCAGCCACGGCATCCATGCCGAGCCGACAACCTTCGGCATCAAGCTGGCGCAGGCCTATGCCGAATTCTCGCGCTGCCGCGAGCGGCTGGTGCATGCGCGAGAAGATATCGCCACCTGCGCCATTTCCGGGGCTGTCGGTACCTTCGCCAACATCGAACCCTATGTCGAGGAGCATGTTGCGGCGAAGCTCGGGCTGAAGCCGGAACCGGTGTCGACGCAAGTGATCCCGCGCGACCGCCATGCCATGTTCTTTGCCACGCTCGGCGTCATCGCCTCGTCGATGGAGCGGCTGGCGACCGAGATCCGGCATCTGCAGCGCACCGAGGTGCTGGAAGCGGAAGAGTATTTTTCGCCGGGCCAGAAAGGCTCGTCGGCAATGCCGCACAAGCGCAATCCGGTGCTGACGGAAAACCTTACCGGCCTTGCCCGCATGGTGCGCTCCATGGCGCTGCCGGCGATGGAGGATGTGGCGCTCTGGCACGAGCGCGACATCTCGCACTCCTCTGTCGAGCGCATGATCGGGCCGGACGCCACGGTGACGCTGGATTTCGCGCTGTCACGCCTGACCGGCGTCGTCGAAAAGCTGGTCGTCTATCCCGAGAACATGCTGAAGAACATGAACAAGTTCCGCGGCCTGGTACATTCGCAGCGCGTGATGCTGGCGCTGACGCAGGCCGGCCTTTCGCGCGAGGACTCCTACCGGCTGGTGCAGCGCAACGCCATGAAGGTGTGGGAACAAGGCGCTGATTTTCTTGAGGAACTTTTGGGCGACAAGGAAGTGACCGCCGCGCTCCCCGAGGCGGAAATCCGCGAGAAATTCGACCTTGGCTACCACACCAAGCATGTCGACACGATCTTCAGGCGGGTGTTCGGGGAAGCTTGAGCTTTCTTTCTCCCCGTTTACGGGGAGAAAGACGCTGTACCGAAGTCAAATCAAGCCTTTCCAGGCACAGTCCTGATCACCGTGCCCCAGGGATCCTCGCGGGTCGTTTCGCCGGTGACATTGTCCGAACGCATCTCGACCCAGGCAAGGCCTGAGCGGGCCGGGTCGCGGCGGCCGGCGCCGGCGCTTTGCCAGGCATTGGCGCCGATGTGGTGGTGGTAATGGCCTGACGACAGGAACACCGCCTGGCCGCCATATTTGGCCACCGTGTCGAAGCCGAACTCCTGGTTCCACCAGGCCTCGGCCTCTTCCGGCCTGCCGACGCGCAGGTGGACATGACCGACAATGCTGTTTTCCGGCGCACCTTGCCAGCCCGCGTCGCCGGCCGGCACTTCGCCAACAACCGCAGGAACGTTCAACCGCTCCGTCGCCATGGCGACCTTGTCACCATTCCATTTCCAGTCCTGTGGACGACGGTCGGCATAGATCTCGATGCCGTTGCCTTCGGGGTCGGTCAGGTACAGTGCCTCGCTGACCAGATGGTCGGAAGCGCCCTCGATGGCGATCTTGTCTGATATGGCATGGTTGATCCAGCGGCCGAGATCGGCACGGCTCGGCAGCAGGAAAGCCGTATGGAACAGGCCGGCGCTGCGCGGATCGTCCGGCTTGGCGGAAGCGTCCGGCTCGAGCACCAGCAATGGTCGGTTGGCGGCGCCGAGCGTGATCGCGCCATCGGCACGGCTCAATTCCTGCAGGCCGACGACCCGGCGGTAATAGGCAGCGAGGCTTTCGGCATCACGCGCCTTCAGCCCGACGCGGGCAACGCTCACCGGCGTGGTGGCGGCAAATGGCAGTTCACTCATCATTGTCTCCGTTGCGGCAACGCTTGATGAAGCTCCCAAAGCCAGGAACCCGGCGCCGCCGATCATTGTACGTCGTGTCAGTGCCAAAATCCCGGTCCTCCACGGCTGTTTTTCTCTGATGACAGATCGTCGATCGCGATCGTTCACACAAGACAGCGAAAAGCGAACATGGTGTTCACTATTTCAACTCAAGAGCTTGCCCGTCAACGGTTGCATGAGACAATCGCGCTCGCTATCTCAGCGCCATGAAAGTCAAAGACGCAGATATCCTGATCGTTCCGGGCTACACCAATTCCGGACCCGAGCATTGGCAGACCCGCTGGCAGTCGAAACTGTCGACGGCGCGCCGCGTCGAGCAGGCGGAGTGGTCGAAGCCGGTGCGCGACGACTGGACCGCAAGTGTGGCCAAGGCGGTAAACGAGGCCGAGAGGCCGGTCGTCATCGTCGGGCATTCGCTGGGAGTGGCTGCGGCCGTGCAGGCCATACCGCAATTCGTCAAGCCGGTCGCCGGGGCCTTCTTCGTGGCGCCGCCCGATGTCGCCAACCCCAGGATCAAGCCGAAGCACCTGATGACCTTCGGCCCCTATCCACGCGAGCCGCTGCCTTTTCCTTCGATCCTGATTGCCAGCCGCAACGATCCGTTCTGCGCCTTCGATGTCGCAGAGGACATTGCCGGCGCCTGGGGTTCGCTGTTCATCGATGCCGGCGAGACAGGCCATCTCAATGCGGATTCAGGCTTTGGGCCGTGGCCTGAGGGATCCATGACCTTCGCCAAGTTCCTGACCGACCTGAAGGCTTAGTGTCTCAGGTCGTGCCTCGTCAGGCGTCGATCGACTCCTTGATGTCTTTCAGCAAGGTCCTGGCGCCCAGCGAGATCAGCGCATGCTCGGACCCCGTGGCGAGCAGACGATAGCCCATCGCCACGACACGGCCGGCAATTGCCGGTTCGACGACATAGATGGCGGCATGTTTTCCGGCCTTGCGGGTGCGCTCGGCAACCGACGCCACCGTCTCCATCATGTTCTCCAACGTGGAATTGACCGTGGCGCCGTTGGTCCAGGCGATCGAGAAATCCGATGGTCCGAGGAAAATGCCGTCAATGCCGGGCGTGTCGAGAATGCCGTCGAGCGCGTCAAGCGCGGCGCGCGTCTCGACCATCGCAAACGCCATCGTGCGCTGGTTGGTGTCGCGCAGCCATTCGGCATAATCGCCCTTGCCATGGCGTGGAAAGGCATAGGTCGGACCCCATGAGCGCTCGCCGAGCGGGGGATACTTCATTGCCGCGGCGAACAACCTTGCGTCGGCCACCGAATTCACCATCGGAGCGATGACCGCCTCGGCGCCGAAATCGAGCGCCCGGCTGGCCATGTCGAAACGGCCGACGGGAATACGCACCAGCCCCGGCTTGCCGGTGGCGAGCACCGGCGCCAGACCGCGCAGCACGCTGTCTTCATGATGGCCGCCATGCTGCATGTCGAGCGTGACGGCGTCGAAGCCCTGTTTGGCGAGGATCTCGACGGTCAGGGCATCAGGCACACCCGACCAGGCGGTGATCAGCGTTTCATCGGCGGCAAGGCGGGACTTCAGGGACATCTAATCTCTTTCCTCGTTGACGTCGCATCGGCCCGAGAATCGGTTCGATTTCCGGAAAGCACGATGCGAAAACGCTATCAGCGTTAGAGCGAACCTTGTGCGTCCAATAAGACGCACGTCGCTTTAGTGCAGTTTCAGCCGGAAACCACGGCAAAGGCAAAGAAAAACCGCCCGGTTTGGCCGGGCGGTCGATTGGTCCAGTCATTCTTGTTTGTCGCAGGTTCGGCCGCAAAACCGTGGGACACTCTTGCGGAACCTGCTTCGGCCCGATCAGGTGTTTTTGATCTGCTCGATTGCCTGCGCCATCAGTTCGTCCATGGTGCGGCGGATCTGATGGTCCGACTGATCGACGCCGGCAGCATCGAAATCCTTGCGGATCTTGCGGAACACGTCGTGGTCACCGGCTTCCTCGATATCGGAAACAACCACTTCCCTGGCGTAGGCGTCGGCGTCGGCACCCGACTTTCCGAGCTTTTCGGCGGCCCACAGGCCGAGCGCCTTGTTACGGCGCGCCGAGGCCTTGAATCGAAGCTCCTCGTCGAATGCAAATTTGCGTTCGAAGCCCTCTTCGCGGTCTTTCATGCTGCTCATGGCGTCCCTCCGGGTTAAATCCGATTCGTTGGCGGGTAATATGTGTGTTGCCAAAGCACAAACCAAAAGGTCGCGAGCCGGTCAATATGCTTCATCACATGCTGCGCTGCGGCATTTCAGTCCGGAAAGCGGTTGGTTGAAAGGATTTGCCGATTGAGCAAACGATGTGATTGGGATAGACCCGGCATTGAACCCAACCGTCGCCACACTAATATAGGCAGACGGACAGGAACTGGTCGCTTGCCGCCTGCCCGCAAATCCAGAGAAAAATTCAGATGAAAAATCGCCGCCGCATTTATGAAGGCAAGGCCAAGATCCTCTATGAGGGACCGGAACCCGGCACGCTGATCCAGTTCTTCAAGGACGACGCAACCGCGTTCAACAAGAAGAAGCACGAGGTCATCGACGGCAAGGGTGTGCTCAACAACCGCATTTCCGAGTACATCTTCAACCACTTGAACCGCATGGGCATCCCGACCCACTTCATCCGCCGGCTCAACATGCGTGAGCAGTTGATCAAGGAAGTCGAGATCATCCCGCTCGAAGTGGTGGTGCGCAACGTCGCCGCCGGCTCGCTGTCCAAGCGCCTCGGCATCGAGGAAGGCACCGTTCTGCCGCGCTCGATCATCGAATTCTATTACAAGGCCGATGCGCTTGACGATCCGATGGTGTCGGAAGAGCACATCACCGCGTTCGGATGGGCGAGCCCGCAGGAGATCGACGACGTCATGGCGCTTGCCATCCGCGTCAACGATTTCCTGTCAGGCCTGTTCATGGGCGTCGGCATCCAGCTCGTCGACTTCAAGATCGAGTGCGGCCGCCTGTTCGAAGGCGACATGATGCGCATCGTCGTCGCCGACGAGATCTCGCCGGATTCGTGCCGCCTGTGGGACGTGGCGACGCAGGACAAGCTCGACAAGGATCGTTTCCGCCGCGACATGGGCGGCCTGGTAGAGGCCTACCAGGAAGTCGCCCGCCGCCTCGGCATCATGAACGAGAACGAGCCACCCCGCCCGACCGGTCCGGTGCTTGTCACCTCGACCGATGGCTTCAAAGGCAAGCCGCACTAAGAGCGGCTTTGCGACCCAATACTCGAACAGGAGCATGTCCAGCGTGATCAAAGCCCGCATTACTGTCACTCTCAAGAACGGCGTTCTCGACCCGCAAGGCAAGGCGATCGAACACGCGCTGTCGGGGCTCGGCTTTGATGGCGTCGGCGCGGTGCGGCAGGGCAAGGTGTTCGACGTCGAACTGGCGGAAAGCGACAAGGCCAAGGCCGAGGCCGATCTCAAGGCCATGTGCGACAAGCTGCTGGCGAACACGGTGATTGAGAATTACGCGGTGGAGATCGCCTAACGTGAAATCAGCCGTCGTACTTCTGCCTGGCCTCAATCGCGACCGCGACATGATCGCGGCGCTGACCAAGATTTCCGGCAAGGCGCCAGCCACCGCCTGGCAGACTGACACTGAAATCCCCGATGTCGACCTGATCGCCATTCCCGGCGGCTTTTCCTTCGGCGACTATCTGCGCTGTGGCGCCATCGCCGCGCGCATGCCGGTCATGCGGGCTGTCGCTGAAAAGGCGGCCAAGGGCGTGATGGTCATCGGCGTCTGCAACGGTTTTCAGATCCTGGTCGAGGCCGGCCTGCTGCCTGGCGCCTTGATGCGCAACAGTTCGCTGAAATTCGTTTGCCGGCAGGTAAAACTGCAGATCACCAACGCCAACACCATGTTCACCCGCCGCTATCAGCCCGGCCAGATCATCCGCTCGCCGGTGGCGCACCATGACGGCAATTATTTTGCCGACACCGAGACGCTCGCCCGCGTCGAAGGCGAAGGCCAGGTGGTGTTCCGCTATGCGGAAGGCACCAATCCCAACGGTTCGATCAACGACATTGCCGGCATCATCAACGAGCAAGGCAATGTGCTCGGCCTGATGCCACATCCCGAAAACCTGATCGAAGCCGCCCATGGTGGCAGCGACGGCCGTGCACTCTTCGAAGGTGCGCTCGGTATCGCCGCTTGACGAGTTCAGCCGCGAATGCGGTAAGAATTACAAGGACATCGGTCCATTGCTCTGGGGAGAGAAACGGTCATGAAACTCTATTCGCGGCCGTTGTCGCCCTACTCGTCGATCGTGCGCGCGTTGGCCTATATCAAGGACGTACCGCTCAAGATCATCGCGCCGCCGCCGGGCTTTCCGATCCCTGAAGAGTTTCGCGCCATCTCGCCGATGAACCGGATTCCGGTGCTGATCACCGGCTCGGGCGAAACCATCGTCGAATCGGTGGTCATCGCCGAATATCTCGAGGAACGGTTTCCGGAACCGGCGCTGCTGCCGCCCGATTCCAAGGACCGAGCGCTGGTGCGCATGTTCGCCCGCATCACCGATCTCGACGTGCTGACGCCCACAATGAAGCTTTTCGAGCTGCATTCCGTGCCGAAGCGCAACAATGCCGAGATCGATGCCCAATTCGCACGCCTGCACCACGGGTTGGCGGCGATCGAGGCGCGCATGGCGCAAGGCCCCTTCGCACTCGGCAACGACATCAGCTTCGCCGATGCCTGGCTGACGCCGACCCGATTCATCTTCAACAATTTCCGCGCCATGACGGGCCGTCACGACCTGCTCGACGCCTATCCCAAATTCGATGCGTATGAGCAGATCGCCTCGCAACACCCGGCCTTGTCTCGCGTATGGGGGGAGATGACCGACGGCCTGAAAATCTTTCTGTCCGAACTCGAGATGGGTGCCGCTTGATCAAGAGCAAGACGATCGTTCTCGTCGCCGCCGCAGGCCTTGCCCTGGCATCGTGCCAATCGACCCCAAAAAGCACGCCTGTGCCCTCGGGCAAGAGTGCGTCGCTGTTGGCCATGGAACAGGTCGCAATCGCCGCCCACAAATGCTGGATCGCCAGCAAGGACCCGGCCTTCAAGCAATATCAGATGGCCAACGAGCTGAATTCCTTCAGCGGCACGCCGCGTTTCCTTTTGGTGCCGGCCAAGCACTATGGCGGAAAGCCATTGCTGGTCGTGCAGGCGCAAGGCAATTCGAGCCACGTCGACGTGTTCGGACCGTTGATGAACGACCCGCTCGGCGCGCGCATTGGTTCGGATATTGCGCGCTGGCAAGCCGGTAACCCGGCCTGCGCCGCGACTGCCTGACGATGGGCCGCTTCCTGCAGGTAGCGGGTCTGGCCGTTGGTCTGGCCGGCCTTGTCCTGCAATTCTGCATCACCATTCCAGCGTCGATAGAGGCAGGCCGCAGCCTGCTCGGCTCGATCGTGTTCTATTTCAGTTTCTTCACCATCCTGACCAATATTGGCGCCGTGCTGGTCTATATCTCGCTGCTGTCATCCAGCGGCTACGCGTGGCTGCCCGCCTTCGCCGGGCCCCGGATGCGCGCGGGAGTCGCCGTGTCGATCGCCATGGTCTTCATCGTCTATGCCACCGTTCTGGCGCGTCTGTGGCAGCCGCAAGGCCTGTTCCTGCTCTGCGACGTGCTGCTGCATTACGTGACGCCGGTTGTGTTCGTGCTGTGGTGGCTTACATCAGGCGCCGACGGCAGAACGAGATGGAGCGACATTTCCTGGTGGGTGCTCTATCCCATCGCCTACCTGGCCTATGCGCTGGCGAGGGCGCCGTTCGCCGGCGAGGTGCCCTACCCCTTCCTCGACGTTGCCAAGAACGGCGCAACCAGTGTCGCCATCGCAGCGCTGGCCATCACCGCGCTGTTTCTGGTGATATGCGTCGTTGCCGTTCTGGCCGATCATGGCGTCGCGCGTCTCAGGACCAACAGCATACGGTAGGACCGGAGCTATTCCCAGAAACGCCTGATACCTTCACGGTGGGCGTCGCAGCGCGAGATGCCGATATCCTTGAGCTGATCGTCGGTCATTTCCAGCAATGCCAGCCGGCTGCGCCGGCGTTCCAGCAAATGGTCTATCCATCTCGCCAACGAGCCGACGACCCGCACCAGGCGGCTGACAAAGCCGCGACGACCCGACGGGCGGAGCGCCTGGCCTGGAAATGCGGCTCTTGAATGACGGATTGTCGCGATTGTATCCATTTTCTTTCTGCCAAAATCATCAATTGCACCCCTTCTGGCGCACGATTGATATGTATTGACTCACATTTCGGTGCAATATAGAAAATTGTCACCATGACAAATTGGCTTCCAGATCTTAGCGCCAGCACCGGGCCGCTCTATCAACGCCTTGCGGACTCCATCGAAGCGGGCATCGACCAGGGCGTGATCGGTGCCGGAACAAAACTGCCGCCACAGCGCGACCTCGCCTACGACATCGGCGCCACCGTCGGCACGGTCGGCAGGGCCTACCAATTGCTGCGCGAGCGCGGGCTGGTGAGCGGCGAAGTGGGCCGTGGAACCTATGTGCTTGGCCAGCACGCCGACGGCGTGAAGCCGGATGCGCCCGACGTCAGCGTGGAAGGCACCCGCACCGTCGATGCGCCACAGGACAAGCTGCGTTTCGACAGCACGGCGGCACCCGATGTCGGCCAGGGCACCATTGTTGCCGATGTGCTGTCGCGCACCGCGCAAGATCATCCTCACGAGATTTCAAGCTATACGCGCGATTTTCCAACCCGCTGGTACGAAGCCGGCGCCCGCTGGCTGTTGCGAAACTCCTTCCGCCCAGCCGTCGACAGCATCGTTCCGACGCTCGGCACCCATGCCGCGGTGATGGCGGCGATCGCCGCACTCACCACGCCCGGCGACTACGTCGCCTTCGAACACCTCACCTATTCGCAGATTTCCCGCAGTGCCGGGTTGATCGGCCGGCGCACCGCGCTGGTGGCATCGGATGACGAAGGTCTTGATCCCGAGGATTTCGAGCGCGTCTGCGCGCAAAAACATCCCAGGATGATCTTCCTGATGCCGACTGCCAAGAACCCGACGCTGGTGACGCTGTCGGCGGCGCGCCGCGAGGCAATTGCGGGGATAGCGCGCGAATACAATGTCGTCCTGATCGAAGACGACCTCTACGGCAACCTCACCGACGACCCGACACCGCTGCTTGCCGAATTCGCGCCCGAACGCACCATCGTCGCCAGCGGCCTGTCGAAATCGGTGGCGGCCGGGGTGCGCGGCGGCTGGCTCTCCTGCCCCCCCGCCTATCGCCATCGTATCCGTGTCGCCCACAAGATGATGACCGGCGGCATGCCGTTCCTGCTGGCGGAGGTGAATGCCCGTCTGGTGCTCTCAGGCCAGGCCAGCGAAATCCGCAAGCGCAGCATCGCCGAAATCGGCGCCCGCATCGCGATCGTGCGCGAGACGCTGGCCGGCTTCGCGTTCAAGTCACACGACAAGGTGCCCTTTGTCTGGCTGACTTTGCCCGATCCATGGCTTTCCGGCACCTTCAAGAATGCCTGCCTCGAGCACGGCGTGCTGATCGACGACGAGGACGAATTCAAGGCCGGCCGCTCCGAACAGGTCTTTCACGGCGTCCGCTTCGGCGTTTCGCAGCCGAGACAGCGCGGCGATGTCGCCGATGGCGTAGCGGTTCTGCGGCGCCTCCTCGATGAGGGCCGCGCCGGCTACGACAGCTTCTCCTGAGAGAGGCGGGCTCGATCAGCCTTCGGCCTTGAAGTTGGCTGCTTCCTTCCTGGCCTTGTCCTTCCCGTGCTTTTCAGCCAATTCCTTGGCCTGCCCTGGCGAAACGTCCGTGGTCTCGGCAATATGCATCGCCTCCTTGTCCGAGAGGCGATTGTCTTTCTTGCCTTGCTTGGTAGCCATGGTCCGGATCTCCTGTAATGGTCGCAGACCCAACGGCCGGGGCGCCATAGCGTTCCCCATTTGGCTTTGCATTCCTCATGGCGATCTCGCCGGTGACCACTGGCACGGAGGGCGCCTGCACGGACCCTGATGCGGCTTACCCGGTCATCACCTTGTTGCTTTCTGTCTTTTTCCTCGCTCAACGGGTGTATCGGCCGCAAAGCTTGCGATATGAGGGGACTCAAAATCCCCGCTCCATGGACATAAATCGCCGCCCATGACCATTTCCAATTCCGTGCCGATCACCCCAGAGCTCATTGCAGCGCACGGGCTGAAGCCCGATGAGTATCAGCGCATCCTCGACCTCGTCGGACGCGAGCCGAGCTTCACCGAGCTCGGTATCTTTTCGGCGATGTGGAACGAGCACTGTTCCTACAAATCCTCCAAGAAGTGGCTGCGCACGCTGCCCACCACCGGGCCACAGGTCATCCAGGGCCCGGGCGAGAATGCCGGCGTGGTCGACATTGGCGACGGCGACTGCGTCGTCTTCAAGATGGAAAGCCACAACCACCCCTCTTTCATCGAGCCCTACCAGGGCGCGGCGACCGGCGTCGGCGGCATTTTGCGCGACGTCTTCACCATGGGTGCACGGCCGATCGCGGCGATGAACGCGCTGCGCTTCGGTGCGCCGGACCATCCCAAGACCAGGCATCTCGTCGCCGGTGTGGTTTCGGGCGTCGGCGGCTACGGCAATTCCTTCGGCGTGCCGACGGTCGGCGGCGAGGTCAATTTCGACGCCCGCTACAACGGCAACATCCTGGTCAACGCCTTTGCCGCCGGTCTCGCCAAGACCAACGCCATCTTCCTTTCGGAAGCCAAGGGCGTCGGCCTGCCGGTCGTCTATCTCGGCGCCAAGACCGGCCGCGACGGCGTCGGCGGCGCCACCATGGCGTCAGCCGAATTCGACGACAAGATCGACGAGAAGCGCCCGACCGTGCAGGTCGGCGATCCCTTCACCGAAAAATGCCTGCTGGAGGCCTGCCTCGAACTGATGGCCTCGGGCGCCGTCATCGCCATCCAGGACATGGGCGCTGCCGGCCTCACCTGCTCGGCGGTCGAGATGGGCGCCAAGGGCGACCTCGGCATCGAGCTCGACCTCGACAAGGTGCCGGTGCGCGAAGAACGCATGAGCGCCTATGAGATGATGCTGTCCGAAAGCCAGGAGCGCATGCTGATGGTGCTGCGCCCCGAGAAGGAAAAGGAAGCCGAGGCGATCTTCCACAAATGGGGTCTCGACTTCGCCATCGTCGGCAAGACCACCAACGATCTGCGCTTCCGCGTTCTGCATCAAGGCGACCAGGTCGCCGACCTGCCGATCAAGGATCTCGGCGACAAGGCGCCGGAATATGACCGGCCATGGATCGAGCCGAAGAAGCCGGCGCCGCTTGCCGCCAATGACGTTCCGCAGGCCGATATCGCGGACGCGCTGCTGAAACTGCTCGGCGGACCGGATCTGTCGTCGCGCCGCTGGGTGTGGGAGCAGTACGACACGCTGATCCAGGGCAATTCGCTGCAGCTTCCCGGCGGCGATGCCGGCGTGGTGCGAGTGGAAGGCCATGCGACCAAGGCGCTCGCCTTTTCGTCCGACGTGACGCCGCGCTATTGCGAGGCCGATCCCTATGAGGGCGGCAAGCAGGCGGTGGCCGAATGCTGGCGAAACCTGACCGCCACCGGGGCCTTACCGCTGGCCGCCACCGACAACCTCAATTTCGGCAACCCGGAACGGCCCGAGATCATGGGCCAGCTGGTCGGCGCGGTGAAGGGCATCGGCGATGCCTGCCGCGCGCTCGGCTTTCCGATCGTGTCCGGCAATGTCTCGCTCTACAACGAGACCAACGGCCAGGGCATCCTGCCGACACCGACCATTGGCGGCGTCGGCCTGATACCAGACTGGTCGAAGATGGTGCGGATCGGCTTTGCCGCGCAAGACCAAATGATCCTGCTGGTCGGCGCCCCCGCCGCCTGGGGAACGCATCTTGGCCAGTCTGTCTATTTCAGGGACATCCATGGCCGCACGGACGGTCCGCCGCCGCCGGTCGACCTCGCTCATGAGAAGCGTGTCGGCGACCATGTTCGCTCGTTGATCGCGTCCGGCATCGTCACGGCGGCACATGACGTTTCCGATGGCGGCATCGCCGTGGCGCTAGCCGAAATGGCGATGGCGTCTGGCATCGGCGCGACCGTTCCCGGCCTTGTCGGGACGGATCCGATCCCGGTCTGGTTCGGCGAGGACCAGGGCCGCTATCTCCTGACGCTGTCGATCGACCCGCATGGCGAGGAATGGGACGCCATCCGCAAGCAGCAGGGCGAACTCGGCATCTTCGCGCCGTGGATCGGCTCGACCGGTGGCGATGCGCTGAAGCTTGGCGACGCCAGGGCAATCCCTGTCAGCGACCTGACCGCCGCCCACGAAGGCTGGTTCCCGCGCTTCATGGACCAAGCCAGTTGAGCACACTGGCTGGCCGGGCGCTGCTCGCAGTCGTCTTCTGGCCGTCGCTGTTCTTCTTCTGGTTTCTCGGGCCGTTCGTCTTCTTCCTGCTGTCGACGACATCGAGCGAAGTTTGCCCCAGGCTGGAAACGCGCGCCGAATTCCTTGACGCTGCCAATGGCACGTTTCCGATGCTGGCCCTGCAGACCCTCCTTTATGCCGTTCCGATCGCCTGCCTGGTGCTCTGGAGCCGGCTTTTGCCGGATCCAGCCCGGACGAGGCACATCGTCACCTGCATCAAGCTTTTCGCCGTCGCGGCCGTCATGGGAGCCCTGTGGGAATATGGCTCTTCGCTGGTCTGCAATGGTTACGGCCAACCGTTCTTTTCGCCCGCCTGGCAAATGACCGCCTATCTGCCGATCGCCAATCTGGCGGTCAACCTCCCCCTCTACGTGCTGGTCTTCAGCCTCGGCCGCGCCTTCTCGATGCGCGAAGACGACCCTGCGGCCGACGCGAACCGTCCGGACGAAAATGCGGCCTAGGCGACAATCGCGCCAGTGCCGACGGAACGGCTTCAATCCCGGCCGGAAAGGCTTTAGGTTTACCCCGACTCTCATCGCACGGGCGCGTGGCCGCCCGCCCGAAACAGGAATTCTGCAATGGCAATGGACGCCCGCGACATCGAAAAACTGATCAAGGACGGCATACCTGATGCCCGCGTAACGATCCGCGACCTCGCCGGCGATGGCGACCATTACGCGGCCGAAGTCGTCGCCGAGAGCTTTCGGGGAAAAAGCCGCGTCCAGCAGCACCAGATGGTCTATGACGCGCTGAAGGGCAATATGGGCGGCGTGCTGCACGCCCTTGCCCTGCAGACCAGCGTCCCCGACTGAGGCAGTTCCAGCCAATACCCGCTTGGCCCAATACGGCCCATCCTTTGCGCCATTTCGGCCATGGCGCGGCTAATGTCTTGTTTCGGGCAACCTATGGGTTTATCTGAAAGACATGCTTCGAGCCTGACTCCCACAGGCGTGAAAGGATGTTCCATGAGCGGTATCAACGACTACATCGACAATGAAGTGAAGGGCAACGACGTCGTCCTTTTCATGAAGGGCACGCCCGGTTTTCCGCAATGCGGTTTTTCCGGCCAGGTTGTCCAGATCCTCGACTATATCGGCGCCGACTACAAAGGCGTGAATGTCCTGGACTCGGCTGAACTGCGCCAGGGCATCAAGGACTACTCCAACTGGCCGACGATCCCTCAGCTCTACGTCAAGGGCGAATTCGTCGGCGGCTGCGACATTATCCGCGAGATGTTCCAGGCCGGCGAGTTGCAGACCTTCCTGGTCGAGAAGGGCGTGAGCGTCAAAGGCGCCGCCTGATTTCGGTTTCCAGGTCCGTCGTAGCGACCGCGCTGAGTATCGGGTAGCCCCACCTCGGCAATTTTTATGTCACGATATCGGGACCAACGAGCCAATGCGCCGGCCCGCCGGCGCATTTTTGCTTTGGAGCGTTTCACCGTTTCATGGAAACGGCGAACCGCTCCAACTCTTTGTTTTGACGCAATTCCGGACGGAAAACCGCCCACACTTTTCCTGGAATTGCTCTAGAAGATCGGACTTGCCGTGGATCAGCAATCATCAGCGCCGCAATCGGCAAGCAAACTGCCTATTCCGCGCTGGGAGTTCATTGCGCTGTGCGCAGCGCTGATGGCGCTGAATTCTCTGGCCATCGACATCATGCTGCCGGCGCTGCAGCAGATCGGCGCCTCGCTCGGCGTCGAGAATGAAAATCACCGGCAATATGTGGTCACCGCCTACATTCTGGGTTTTGGTGGCGGCCAACTGTTCTTCGGACCGATATCGGATCGTTTCGGCCGCCGCTCGCCGCTTGTCGCGGGCCTGATCATCTATGTGGCGGCGGCTGCGGCGGCAGCCATCGCGCCGAGCTTTGAAACCCTGCTGATATGTCGTGCCGTGCAAGGCATTGGCGCGGCCGCCACCCGCGTCATCGCGGTCTCGATCGTGCGCGATACATTCGACGGCCGGCGCATGGCCGAAGTCATGTCCCTGATCTTCATGGTGTTCATGGCGATACCGGTCATCGCGCCCGGCATCGGCCAGTTCATCATGCTGTTCGCGACCTGGCACTACATCTTCGTCACCATGGCCGTCGGCGCGCTGATCGTGTCGGCGTGGTCGCTGCTGCGTCTGCCTGAAACGCTGCGCCCCGAATATCGCCGGTCCCTGACGGTCTCCTCCGTCGTCGGTGGATTCCGCATCGTGCTCACCAATCGCATCGCGCTCTGCTATGCCTTTGCCAGCACCTTCGTCTTCGCCGCCATGTTCGGCTTCATCGCCTCGGCGCAGCAGATCTATGTCGACATCTTCCATGTCGGCGAGATGTTCCCGGTCATCTTCGCCGGTGTCGCGGGCGTGCTCGCCTTCTCCAATTTTCTGAACTCACGCCTTGTCGGCCGTATCGGCATGCGCCGGCTGTCGCAGGGCGCCCTGCTTTTGTTTCTGGTCATCAGCCTGGCCTGGCTGATCGTTTCGCTGGAAATCAAGATGCCGCTCTGGCTGTTCATCACCTTCTTTGCCAGCGCCATGCTTCCCTTCGGCGCGCTTGGCGCCAATTTCAACGCATTGGCCATGGAGCCGCTCGGCCAACTGGCCGGCACGGCGTCATCCATCCTGGGTTTCATGCAGACGTTTCTCGGCGGCATTCTCGGCACGCTGATCGGCCAGGCGTTCAACGGCACGGTGACGCCGCTTGCCGCCGGCTTCTGCAGCGTCTCGGTCGCGGCGCTGCTAATGATCCTGATCGCCGAGCGCGGCAAGATGTTCCAGCCGCACAACCCACCCGTTTCAGGCCACATCACCGACCTGCACTAGATCCTGCCGTCTGCCGCAGGAATTAATCCTACTCGGCCCACAGTTCGCGGCGCAGTTCCCGCCAGCTCTCCTTGTCGGGAGCGACCAGCAGGCCGCCGCCGACATGCGACGGCAGGTAAGGACTGCCGTCGAAGCGCGCGGCATGGCCGCCGGCTTCGGCATGGATCAGCGCACCGGCGAGATGATCCCAGGGCATCAGCTTGTTGTAGACGACGAAATGGCCATGGCCGCTGGCCAGCAAGCGGTATTCGTGGGCGGCGCAGCGGTAGTTGAACTGCGACAGCGTCTTGGTCTGGTTGCAGGCCAGTCGCGTGCGGTCCGGCTCGGCCATGTATTGCCATGAGACCGCGCCGGTCATCTCGGAGATCGGCACACTTGCGGCAACCCGCACCCGCTCCAGGGTACCATGGGCATGGCGGATATGGCTGCCGGCGCCCTTGGCGCCGATCAGCCAATCCTTGCCGACCGGATCGTGGATGATACCGGCGACCGTTTCCCCCTTGACCACGACGGCAAGCATGACACCAAACAGCGGCACACCGGAGGCGAAATTGAAGGTGCCGTCGACCGGATCTATGACGAAAGCCAGATTGGCATCCCCCAAACCGTCGAGCAGCGCCGGGTCGTCGGAACAGGCTTCCTCGCCGACAACCATGGCTCCGGGATAACGCTGGCGCAGCCTGGCGGTGATCAACCGCTCGGCGTTGACGTCCGCTTCCGTCACCAGATCGGCGGCGGAGGTCTTCTGTCTGATGTCGCCATCGCCCAGCCGGCGAAAGTGGGGCATGATTTCGGTGTCGGCCACCTCGGCCAGCAGGCTGGCCAGCCAGTCGATCGCGTTGTCGTCAAATGTCATCTGAAGCGTCTTGTCCTGTGATGAGGGTCTGGTTCAGCGCGGCGAAGTCGAAAAGTTTCCTGTCGAGCAGATGTGACGGCCTGGCGTTGGACAGCGCGCGGATCATCGTGTCCTTGCGGCCGGGCATGCGCTTTTCGATGTCTTCCAGCATCGCCTTCATGGCGTTGCGCTGGAGGCCTTCCTGGCTGCCGCACAGGTCGCAAGGGATGATCGGGAACCGCATCGCCGCGGCGAATTTTTCGAGATCGATCTCGGCGCTGTAGCTCAGTGGCCGCAGCACCATGACGTCGCCTTCGTCATTGAGCAGCTTTGGCGGCATGGCGGCGAGGCGGCCGCCATGGAACAGGTTCATGAAGAAGGTCTCGAGAATATCCTCGCGATGATGGCCGAGCACCAGCGCCGAACAGCCCTCCTCCCGCGCGATGCGGTAGAGATGGCCGCGCCGCAGCCGCGAGCAGAGCGAGCAATAGGTGCTGCCCTGCGGCAGCTTGTCGGTGACGACGGAATAGGTGTCCTGGTACTCGATGCGGTGCGCAATGCCATTGGCGTTGAGGTAGTCTGGCAGGATGTGCTTGGGAAAATTCGGCTGGCCCTGGTCGAGATTGCAGGCCAGCAACTCGACCGGCAGCAGCCCGCGCCATTTGAGATCGAGCAAGATGGCGAGCAGGCCGTAGGAATCCTTGCCGCCCGACAGCGCGACCAGCCAGCGCTGGCCCGGCTCCACCATCGAAAAATCCTCGATCGCCTGGCGGGTCAGCCGCAGCAGCCGCTTGCGCAATTTGCTGAATTCGACCGAGGATGGCACATCGGCGAACAGCGGATGCGAGCCGCCTTCGGCGACCGGTTCAAGCGTCTCGATGTCTGGCAGCATATTCATGGCGCAGCGGCCCCGGAGATGTGACGTCCGCCCGGATTAGCGCATCGGCCGGAAAATCGAAACGGCAAAGCGGGATGCCAGAAACAAAAAGGCCGCCTCGAGGGCGGCCTTTCAGATATCGCAGAAAGCGTTCGCTTAACGCGAATAGAATTCGACGACCAGGTTCGGCTCCATCTGGACGGCGAACGGAACGTCCGCCAGGCCGGGAATGCGCGAGAAGGTCGCGACCATCTTGTTATGATCGGCTTCGATGTAATCCGGCACGTCGCGCTCGGCGAGGCCGACCGATTCCAGGACGATGACCAGCTGCTTCGACTTTTCGCGCACTTCGATGACGTCGCCCGGCTTGCAGCGGTACGAGCCGATGTTGACGCGCTTGCCGTTGACGTTGACGTGGCCGTGGTTGACGAACTGACGGGCCGCGAAAATGGTCGGCACGAACTTGGCGCGGTAGACGACCGCGTCGAGACGCGATTCGAGCAGGCCGATCAGGTTCTCCGAGGTGTCGCCCTTGCGGCGGTCCGCCTCTTCGTAGACCTTGCGGAACTGCTTTTCCGAAACGTCGCCATAGTGACCCTTCAGCTTCTGCTTGGCGCGCAGCTGCAGGCCGAAATCGGAAAGCTTGCCCTTGCGGCGCTGGCCATGCTGGCCGGGACCGTATTCACGCTTGTTGACCGGGGACTTCGGGCGGCCCCAGATGTTTTCGCCGAGACGGCGGTCGATCTTGTATTTCGCGGATTCGCGCTTGCTCATCGCATTCCCTTTCAAAACAACACACCCGGCACCTCATGGTCCGGGTGAAGGAAACGCGCCCTCCTCTGGCCTCCGTTTTCGAGACCTGACAGGGTTTTCCCACGCAACGCGGCGGAAAACCCACGGGACACGTCAGTTCAAACAAAACCAGAAACAACCAAGGCAACCGGTCTTGCGCATATAAAACAAACACCGGACATCGCTGCCCGGCGTTGGCGGCTGGTTAAACCGAGATTTAACCGGTGTCAAGCTTCCGTCTAGCTTGTCATTGGCGCAACCATATAAGGTTGACGACGTTGAGCAATGCCGGATGTGGCGGGAGGTTTTTACGCCAACGGCACCAGGAAGGGACTGGAGCTAGAGGAGTTCAGTTAGCATGAAGAAGTTCTTCCTTACCCTGGCCGGTGCCGCGGTACTGGCCGGATCGATGGCGGTTGCGCCGGAGCCGGCGATGGCCCGTCATTGGCACGGCCACAAACAGGTCTGCCGGGTCATCGTCAAGAAGAGGGTGGTGTGGCGGCACGGCCATCGCAAGGTGATCGTGCAGAAGGTGCGGCGTTGCCACCGCTGGTAAGGCGGACAAAGCAGTAATCCGAGAGGGCCAGCGAACTGTCGCTGGCCCTTTTCATTCAATGAGTGCCGGAGCGTGGCTTCAAACCCTCAATCCTTGGATTTTTCAATCCTTGGATTTTTTCTCCGGCAGCCCTTTGCGCTTCGTCTCGGCGAATTCCTCAAGCTGTTGTTCGCTCATCGATTCGTACATTTCGCGTGAGGCGCCTTTGAGTTCGCTCTTACTGGTCTCGCCGCGCTTGGCGGAGAGCGCGGCGCCGGCGGCTTTCTGCTGGGCTTTCGAGGTGGCAGGCATGACGGTTTCTCCTTTTCTGTCAGGACAAACGCCGTGCTTCGGCGGCAGTTCCAGCGCCGATGGCCCAGTTCCTCGTCCGGATCAGGCGACCGGCTTTGGCGATTTCGTTCGCAGCCTTCCCGTGTCCGGAACTCCAGTGTAGGACGGCTGAATGAAGTCTCTGACTGACCCCTCACAAGCTCTCTCCTCTGGCCTGACGAAAATCCGCACCGAATTCCACGTGCCGGCTGGATTTCCGGTTGACGTAATGGCCGCGGCGGACGCGGCGGCCAGACGTGTGCCGAACCAGCATGCAGATCGAACTGACATGCCCTTCGTCACGCTCGATCCAGCAGCCTCCACCGATCTTGACCAGGCGTTCTCGATCGAGGCGAGCGGCGGCGATCTTCTGCTGCATTATGCCATTGCCGACGTGGCCTGGTTCGTCGAAGACCGCGACGCGATCGATCTCGAGGCCTGGACGCGGGGCGAGACGTTTTATTTGCCGGACGGCAAGGCCGGACTCTACCCGCCGGTACTTGCCGAGGGTGCGGCGAGTCTGTTGCCGAATGGACCGCGTCCAGCTGTTGTCTTCACCGTTCGGGTGGCTGAGGACGGTGCGGTGAAATTGGACGGCGCGGAACGGGCAATCATTCGAAGCCGCGCGAAGCTCGCCTATGACAGCGTGAAGGCTTCCGACGTTCCGGCCGGCTTCGCTGAAATGGCGCGGCGCATGGCGATGAACGAACAACGTCGTGGCGCGTCACGCGTCGACCCACCCGAGCAGGAGGTTGAAAGGCTCGCCGATGGCACATTCCGGCTGTCCTTCAGACCGCTCCTGCAATCCGAACAGGACAATGCCGCGCTTTCGCTGGCTGCCAACATGGCGATCGCCGACGCCATGCTTGCGCACAAGACCGGGCTGTTCCGCGTGATGTCCGGGCCGGACGCGTCCAAGGTGCAGAGACTTCGCAACGCGGCACAGGCGCTCGGTCTGTCCTGGCCGGCCTCAACCAGCCTGCGCGACTACCAGCGCACGCTCGATCCGGCTGACCCGAAACAGGCGGTGTTGATGCTGGAAATCCGCCGCGCAGGCAACGGCGCGTCCTACCAGCCCTACCAGGAAGGTGTCGTTCCCTGGCATGAGGCGATGGCCGCGACCTATGCCCACGCCACCGCGCCGCTCAGGCGGCTGGCCGACCGCTATGTCGTGCGCTGCGCACTGGCAATCGCCAACGGCCAGCCCGTGCCGCAGGTCGTCACCGATGCGTTCACCAAATTGCCGAAGGTGATGGGACGTGCGGATAGCCGCGCTTCGCAGATCAACCACGCGGTCATCGACCTTGCCGAGGCGGTCATGCTCAGGGGACGCGAGGGGGAAACGTTCAAAGCCGCAGTCACCGACTTCGTCGACCATGGCGTACGCGTTCAGCTTGCCGACATACCAGTCGTTGCCACGGTGAAGGCCACCGGGTTCAGACAGGGCGACAGTCTGACGCTAAGGTTGGCCTCGGCCGATCCGGATCAACGCAGCATCGTCTTCGAACCTGTTTAAGCGGCGGACGTTTCCACCACCAGTCCAAAGCCCTGCATCAGCCGGCTGACGGCGAAATCCGCCTTGCCTGAGGTGAAGACCGCGATATCGGGTTCGCCTTGCGGCAGCGCCCCATCGACGAGCGGCAGCAGTGAAAGCGCTCGCCGGGCGATCGCTTCGGCCGGATCTATCCAGTCGACCGGCCAGGGCGCGGTCTTGCGCATGCGATTGACCAGGAACGGATAATGCGTGCAGGCGAGCACGACGATGTCGGTCCGCATGCCGTCACGCTCGATGAAGCAGGGCGCGATCTCGGCCCGCACGGCCTCCTCGTCGACAAAGCCCTCGCGCATATAGACTTCGGCAAGCCCCGCCAGCCTGTCGCTGCCGACCAGGCGGACATGGCATTTCTGCGCCCACTTGCTGATCAGGTCGCGTGTGTATTGCCGCTTCACCGTGCCCGGCGTCGCCAGCACCGAGACCAGGCCCGAGCGCGTGCGCTCCGCCGCCGGCTTGACCGCCGGCACGGTACCGACGAAGGGATGGCCGGGAAATCTGTCGCGCAACGCATCGATCACCAACGTCGAGGCGGTGTTGCAGGCGATGACGGAAATGACTGGCTCAAACCGATCGAGCAGCTTGGCGAACAGCTCCAGTATATGGGTCCTCAGAGCCGGTTCTTCCCAGGCGCCGAAAGGAAACGCCGCATCGTCCGCGACATAGATGAAGCGCCGGTCCGGCATCAGCACGCGCGCCTCGCGCAGAACGGTCAACCCGCCGACGCCGGAATCGAACATCAGGATCGGCTGGTCAGTCATTGTCGGTTCCCTTGCCGCCCAGCGGCGGCGCGTCCTCATCGTCGCCGGCAGGCCGGCGGGCCAGGCGTTCGGCCTCTGCCTTTCCGGCGCGCGCGGCAGCCGGAAGCCGCCTTGGATCATCGCCCGGCGAACCATCGCCGCGCGGCATCGCCGGCGAGAACCTGTCGAGGGACGAGATGATGCCGCGCAGCACCTTGAGTTCCGGCTCGGCAAAGCCGGCACGCGTCAGCACGGCACGCAGATTGTCGACCATTTTCGGTCTCTTCGGCGCTGGCCGGAAATAGCCGCGCGCTTCCAATGCGCCTTCGAGATAGGCGAACAGACCGTGCAATTCTTCCTTGCTGGCCGGCTTCATCTCCGGCCCGGTGAAATTGGTCTTGGTCTCGTCCTCCAGACCCGACTTCATCCACTCATAGGACATCAGCAAGGCCGCCTGGGCGATGTTGAGCGAGGAGAAATCGGGATCGACGGGAAAGGTGACGATCTCGTCGGCAAGCCCGACTTCGTCATTATAGAGGCCGAAGCGCTCGCGGCCGAACAGGATGCCAGTGCGCTGCCCCATGCTGTGACGGGTCCTCAGCACCCTGCCCGCCTCGACTGGCCCGCGCACGGCCTTGAAGCCGTCGCGCTGCCTGGCGGTGGTGGCGAAAACGAAATTCAAATCGGCAAGCGCCGAGGCCAGATCGTCGAACACTTTCACGGCGTCTATGACATGGTCGGCGCGGCTGGCGGCGGCACGCGCCTTCTCGCTCGGCCAGCCGTCGCGCGGATTGACCAGGCGCAGTTCGATCAGGCTGAAATTGGCCATGGCTCGTGCAACCATGCCAATGTTCTCGCCAAGCTGCGGCTCGACCAGGATGATCGCCGGGCCGGCGGATGGGTTATTATCGGGATCTTTGGTGACGGGCATGATTGTCAAAGAACTGCTGTTTGCGGCATTTCAGCGTCCCCTGCCATATTCGGCCGCGAAAATGAAGCATTCGCAAATGACGACGGCCATTGCCTCGCATTCGTGACCGATCGCCGTTTGCGCGGCCAAAAACCCTTTGATATACGGGCGGCATCTCCCGGCCGAACGCCACGCGGGCAAGGCCGTCCCATATCCCAGCAACGAGGCATTCTTTCCATGGCGAAGATCAAGGTGGCGAACCCGGTCGTCGAACTCGACGGCGACGAGATGACCCGCATCATCTGGCAGTTCATCAAGGACAAGCTGATCCACCCTTATCTCGACCTGAAGCTCGAATATTACGACCTCGGCATCGAGCACCGCGACGCCACCAACGACCAGGTAACGATCGATTCGGCCAACGCCATCAAGAAGTACGGCGTCGGCGTGAAATGCGCGACGATCACCCCCGACGAACAGCGCGTCGAGGAATTCAAGCTGAAGAAGATGTGGAAGTCGCCGAACGGCACCATCCGCAATATCCTTGGCGGCACCATCTTCCGCGAGCCGATCATCATGAAGAACGTGCCGCGCCTGGTGCCCGGCTGGACCAAGCCGATCATCGTCGGCCGTCACGCCTTCGGCGACCAATACCGCGCCACCGATTTCCGCTTCCCCGGCAAGGGCAAGCTGACGATCAAGTTCGTCGGCGAGGACGGCCAGGTGATCGAGCACGACGTGTTCGATGCGCCCGGTGCCGGTGTCGCCATGGCCATGTACAATCTCGACGAGTCGATCCGCGAGTTCGCCCGCGCCTCGCTGAATTACGGCCTGCTGCGTAACTATCCGGTCTATCTCTCGACCAAGAACACCATCCTCAAGGCCTATGACGGCCGCTTCAAGGACATCTTCCAGGAGGTCTACGAGGCTGAATTCGAGGCAGAGTTCAAGTCGAAGAAGCTGTGGTATGAGCACCGGCTGATCGACGACATGGTGGCCTCCAGCCTGAAATGGTCGGGCGGCTATGTCTGGGCCTGCAAGAACTATGACGGCGACGTGCAATCCGACACGGTGGCGCAAGGCTTCGGCTCGCTCGGCCTGATGACCTCGGTGCTGATGACGCCGGACGGCAAGACGGTGGAAGCGGAAGCCGCGCACGGCACCGTCACCCGCCACTATCGCCAGCACCAGAAGGGCGAGGAAACCTCGACCAATTCGATCGCCTCGATCTTCGCCTGGACGCGCGGCCTCGCGCACCGCGCCAAGCTCGACGACAATGCCGAGTTGAAGCGCTTTGCCGAGACACTGGAAAAGGTTTGCATCCAGACGGTCGAGAGCGGCTTCATGACCAAGGACCTGTCGCTCTTGATCGGCCCGGACCAGCCCTGGCTCTCGACCACTGGCTTCCTCGACAAGATCGACGAGAATTTGCAGAAGGCGATGGCGTAAGTACTCGCAGCTCCACACGCCGAAGGCTCCGAAAGGAGCCTTCGTTTTTTGGGCCGATGAAAGCGACGAAGGGCCGGCAGCATGCCCAAGCCAATCCTCTACGGCGCGGACTACAGTGTCTATGTGCGCATCGCGCGAATGACGCTGGAGGAGAAAGGCGTCGACTACGAACTCGTGCCGCTCGATGTCTTCGCCGCCGACGGCATCCCGGCCTGGTATCTGGAGCATCACCCGTTCGGCCGCATCCCGGCCTTCGAGCATGACGGGTTTCGGCTCTTCGAGACGAATGCGATCGCGCGCTATGTCGACGAGGCCTTCGACGGCCCGGCGCTGCAATCCGCCGACGCGCGCGGCCGCGCCAGGATGGGCCAGATGACAGGCATGCTCGACGCCTATGGCTACCGCGCCATGGTTTGGGACGTCGCCGTCGAGCGGCTGGAAAAGGCAGAACCGGATGAGAGGCTGATCGCTGGCGGCCTGAGTCAGGCACAGACGGTGCTGAAAGTGCTGACCTCGCTCAAGGCGAACGGACCTTGGCTGCTCGGCGACCAGTTGACGCTGGCAGACCTGCATGCCGCACCGGTCATTGCCTATTTCGTCAAGGTTGCCGAAGGGCAAGATTTGCTGGCACGGTTCGCGGACATCGAGGACTGGTATGCGCGCATCGCCGCCCGAGCGAGCTTCGCCAGGACCGAAAAGGCAGTTTGAGCGGCCCGCCAGACGAGCTAAGGCGAAGGACTAAAACCCTATCTCGGGCTTGGTGACCATCAGCCACAGGATGGCAAGCACGGTGGCAAAAGCCGGGAAGCCGCACACAAACCAGATGCGGAACAGACGCCTTTCCTCAGGCGGCAGCGGCACGTTTTCGATGGCCGCCTGCCGCGCCAGGTTGCGGATGCGAATCTGAATCCAGACCACCGGCAGCCAGAACAGGCCGGTCACGACATACAGCAGCAGGGACAGCACAATCCAGCCTTCGGACAGCGGCCAGCCTATGGCCCGCGCCAGCAGCACGCCGGTGATCGGCTGCACAATGACGGCGGTTGCCGTAAAAATGGCATCGGCGATGACGACCGTGCCCGCGACATGGGCGACGAGGTCGGCGCGGCCGGTGCGTTGCGCCATGAGCATGAAGAAGGCGATGCCGGCGCCGGTGCCGAAGAGAACCGTGGCGCCGATGATATGCGCCCAGCGCAAAGTGTCGGCCCAGAGGCTCATCGCTCGTCCAAAATTGCCAGCGCCACCAGGACAAGGCAAAGCGCGGGTACCGCCTTGACCATTGCACCTAGCGGATCGAGCCACAGATCGGGCGCAAGCGCGGTTGCCGCGCCAACATAGGCCAAGGTGATGGCAAGCATCCCCATCAGCGCGAGGCGCGCCGAGGGCCGCATCAGGACAGCGGCTCCGACAACGATGTCCGCAATGCTTCCAGCAAGAACCAGTCCGAGCGCGAAGGCGGGCGACAGGCCATGAGAGACCAGAATGTCGGCCGCCGCATCCTGTCGAGCCAGGCCGACGATGCCGGAAACCAGCCAGAACAGCGAGAGCACGCCGAACACGACTGGTTTCAGCAGCCAGAGGCGGGCGAACCATCGCTCCTGGACGTGGGCAGGCATGGCGGCCAGCGTCGCTTCCAGAGGCTGAAGCGGATGGCCGCTTACATCGTTCCAGGGTCCGGCATTGCCGGTCACGCCACGCGCCAGCGCGACAAGGGCTGCGCTGCGCAAAGGCGATCGCCAACCAAGCAGGCCAAGGCCGTCCGCAATGACGGCGGCAAGCCGGCCGACAATAGCCGGCATCCGCACGACGCGGGCCGGCGGCAGGCCAAGCCATGCCCGAAAGGTTGAGAGAACATCAGTGAGCGATCGGGCCTCGGTTTCAACGAGATCGATCGCAAGGCGCGGCGGCAGAGATCCGGCAACCGCGCGCGAGACTGCCTCGGCGACGTCCGTTACCGACACAGTCTGGATCGGCTGGCGCGCCATGACGGCAGGGACAAAAACGGGAAAGGCCGCGAGGGCGCGCAAAAGTGCGGTCCCGCCATAAGCGGCCGGTGCGATCACCAGGCCCGGTCGCAAGATCGTCCACTCTAGCGAAGAGCCTGTGACGGCCTTGTCGCCTTCCGCCTTGGTGCTGAAGAAAGCATCCGATGAGGCAGGGTCGGCACCGATCGCCGAGATCTGCACAAAACGGCGCACGCCGGCCTGCTCGCAGGCCGCCACTAGCGCTACCACCGAGCCGCGATGAATGGCGTCGAGGCGGTCGCGTGGGCCGTCCTGCAAGGCGCCCGCGGCGTTGACGACCGCGCCCATGCCCGCAACCATCGACAGCCAGTCTTCAGCGGCAAGCAGTTTCGACATGTCCGCTGCGATCCAGCGAACCGCCGGCCGACGCCGACCGGCATCCCCGACATCGCGACCGAGACCGGTCACATGATGACCGTCGCGAAGCAAACGGCCAATGACGGCGTCCCCGATCAAACCATAGCCGCCGAGGACGAGAATTTTCATGTCTCGGCTTTCAGGCGGCTTCGAGTGCCGCCCTGACCGCCGCGATCGCATCATTGGCCTTCGAGGCGTCAGGGCCACCGGCCTGGGCCATATCGGGCCGACCGCCGCCGCCCTGACCGCCCAAGGCGGCGGAGGCCACGCGCACCAGGTCCACAGCGCTGAAGCGACCGACGAGGTCATCGGTCACCGCTACCACGACGCTTGCCTTGTTGTCCTCGCCGGCGCCGACGAAGACGACGACGCCGGAGCCGAGCGATGTCTTGCCGGCATCGGCCAGCGGCTTCAGGTCCTTCGGCGACACGCCCGATACCGCCTTGCCGAGGAAGCCTATGCCCGCGACGGTCTCGTTCTCCGAGGGCGCGCCGGCCGCGGCACCGCCACCCAACGCCAGCTTCTTGCGCGCTTCCGTGAGTTCCTTCTCGAGCTTCTTGCGCTCCTCAAGCAAAGCCTCGACGCGCGCCGGCACGTCGGCGGGCGAGATTTTCAGCACGGCTGCCGCCGTCTTCAGACGCCGATCCTGCTCATCGAGATGTTTTCTGGCCGCCTCGCCGGTCAGCGCCTCGATGCGGCGCACGCCGGCGGCAACCGCGCTGTCGGAAACGACACGCACCAGACCGATATCTCCGGTTGCCCTGACATGGGTGCCGCCGCAGAGTTCGACCGAATAGGGCCGGTTGGCCTTGGTGCCGTGCAGCCCGGTGCCCATCGACACGACACGCACTTCATCGCCATACTTCTCGCCGAACAGCGCCATGGCACCCTCCGCAATGGCGTCGTCGACCGACATCAGGCGCGTGGTCACCGGGCCGTTCTGCACAACGATTTCGTTGGCTATGCGCTCGACCTCTTCGAGTTCCTCGGCCGAGATCGGCTTGTTGTGCGAGATATCGAAGCGCAGGCGCTCCGGCGCGACCAGCGAGCCCTTCTGCGCGACATGGGTGCCCAGCACCTCGCGCAGCGCCTCATGGATCAGGTGCGTGGCGGAGTGGTTGGCGCGCAGCCTGGAGCGCCTGTTATGGTCGACCTTGAGCTCAACGGCGGCGCCCGTCTTGACCGTGCCGCTCGCAACCTTGCCCAGATGCACGAACAGCCCATCCGCCTTCTTCTGCGTGTCCGAGATCTCGATCGAGAAGCCTTCGCCCGAGATGACGCCGGTATCGCCCATCTGGCCGCCGGACTCGCCATAGAATGGCGTCTGGTTGACGACCACCGCGACCGCGTCACCCTTGCCGGCGCTGTCGACGGTCTTGCCGTCCCGGACCAGCGCTTGGATGAGGCCTTCCGCAGCTTCAGTCTCGTAACCGAGGAATTCGGTGGCACCGGTCTTTTCGCGCACCGAGAACCACACCGTCTCGGTGGCGGCCTCGCCGGATCCGGTCCAATGCTTGCGCGCCTCGGCCTTCTGCTGCTCCATCGCATTGGTGAAGCCGGCAAGATCGACCGAGATGCTGCGCTGGCGCAGCGCGTCCTGCGTCAGGTCGAGCGGGAAGCCGTAGGTGTCGTAGAGCTTGAAGGCCGTCTCGCCATCCAGCATGTCGCCAGCATGCAGCGTTTCCGTCGCCTCGGAGAGCAGGCCGAGGCCGCGCACCAGCGTCTTGCGGAAGCGCGTCTCCTCGAGCTTCAGCGTCTCGGTAATCAGCTGTTCGCCGCGCAACAATTCGGGATAGGCCTGGCCCATCTCGCGCACCAGGGCCGGCACCAGCTTCCACATCAGCGGCTCATTCGCGCCGAGCAACTGCGCGTGGCGCATGGCGCGGCGCATGATGCGGCGCAGCACATAACCACGGCCTTCGTTCGACGGCAGCACGCCGTCGGCGACCAGGAAGGAGGACGAGCGCAAATGATCGGCAATGACGCGGTAGGACGCCACCGTTTCGGCATCCGGCGCGCGCCCAAGCGCGGACGACGCCGCATCGATCAGATGCCGGAACAGGTCGGTCTCGAAAACGCTCTCCACGCCCTGCAGGATGGACGCCATGCGCTCCAGGCCCATGCCGGTGTCGATCGAGGGACGCGGCAGGTCGATGCGCTCCTCCTTCGTCACCTGCTCATACTGCATGAACACCAGGTTCCAGAATTCGAGGAAGCGGTCGCCATCCTCTTCCGGGCTGCCGGGAGGCCCCCCCCAGATGTGCTCGCCACGATCGATGAAGATTTCCGAGCACGGCCCGCAAGGACCGGTGTCGCCCATCGCCCAGAAATTGTCCGAGGTCGGGATGCGGATGATGCGATCGTCCGAGAAACCGGCGATCTTCTTCCAGAAGCCCGCCGCCTCATCATCCGTGTGGTAGACGGTGACCAGCAGCTTGTCCTTCTTTAGCCCGAACTCCCTGGTGATCAGGTTCCAGGCAAGCTCGATGGCGCGCTCCTTGAAATAGTCGCCGAAGGAAAAGTTGCCGAGCATCTCGAAGAAGGTCAGATGACGCGCGGTGTAGCCGACATTGTCGAGGTCGTTGTGCTTGCCGCCGGCTCGAACGCTCTTCTGGGCAGTGGTGGCACGCGAATAGGACCGCTTCTCCAGGCCGGTGAAGACGTTCTTGAACTGCACCATGCCGGCATTGGTGAACATCAATGTCGGATCGTTGCGCGGCACGAGCGGGCTCGAGGCGACGACCTCGTGGCCCTCCTTGCGGAAATAGTCGAGAAATGTCGACCGGATCTCGTTCACGCCACTCATGACTGCTGCCTTTTCGCGAAAACCGCCGGCGCGGCCGGCGGAAACTGGTCTCTGCTTTCCAGAAATAGATTTGGCCTTTTAGCGGGCACGCCCCAGCCTGTCCAGAAACACGGAATTGGGCCAATCCACGAGCTTGCCAGCCGTCCGCGCTATCCAAAACGAAAACCGCCGGCGCGAAGGCCGGCGGTTTTGAACGCGATACTACAGAACTCAGTTACTTAAGCTTCAGATCATAGACCGGATTATGGCCGAACTCCGGCAATTGCCCTACATCGCGCCGGCTTCGTCCTCAAAACCGTCGTCGCCATTGCCCTCGGAGCCACCATTCTCGAGGAATTTCTCGGCGATCAGCCCGGCATTCTGTCTCAGCGCCAGTTCGATCTCGCGCGCGGTATCGGGATTGTCGCGCAGGAACAGTTTTGCATTTTCGCGGCCCTGGCCGAGACGCTGCGAATTGTAGGAGAACCAGGCACCCGACTTCTCGACCACGCCGGCCTTGACGCCGAGGTCGACCAGCTCGCCGGTCTTGGACACGCCCTCGCCATACATGATGTCGAACTCGACCACCTTGAAGGGCGGCGCCAACTTGTTCTTGACCACCTTGACGCGGGTCTGGTTGCCGACGACCTCGTCGCGGTCCTTGACCGAGCCGATGCGGCGGATGTCGAGGCGCACCGACGCGTAGAATTTCAGCGCGTTGCCGCCGGTCGTGGTTTCGGGCGAACCGAACATGACGCCGATCTTCATGCGGATCTGGTTGATGAAGATGACCATGGTGTTGGAGCGCGAGATCGAAGCGGTCAGCTTGCGCAGCGCCTGGCTCATCAGGCGGGCCTGCAGGCCCGGCAGCGAATCGCCCATCTCGCCCTCGATTTCAGCACGCGGCGTCAGCGCCGCGACCGAATCGACCACCAGCACGTCGATGGCGCCGGAACGCACCAGCGTGTCGCAGATCTCCAGCGCCTGCTCGCCAGTGTCAGGCTGCGAGATCAGCAGGTTTTCAAGATCGACACCGAGCTTGCGGGCATAGACCGGATCGAGCGCATGTTCGGCGTCGACGAAGGCGCAGATGCCGCCCTTCTTCTGGGCTTCGGCCACCGTATGCAGCGCCAGCGTCGTCTTGCCCGAGCTTTCCGGCCCGTAGATTTCGATGATGCGGCCGCGCGGCAGGCCACCGACACCAAGCGCGATGTCGAGGCCAAGCGACCCGGTCGGTACCGTTTCGATCTCGACGACCTGCTCATTCGCGCCGAGCCGCATGATCGAGCCCTTGCCGAAAGCCCGCTCGATTTGCGACAGCGCCGCATCCAGAGCCTTTGATTTGTCCACTGCCTTATCCTCTACAAGCCGCAAAGAATTCTGAGCCATGATACATCACCCCTTGGTCGTCAATGAAGGCCGGACAATCCGTAATCCCTGGCATTTTGTACCTTTTTTGTTCTCATTTGGCAAGAGGCAACAACCTTTTGAAAAATAAACGATATCCGGGTTTGTTCTTTTTTCGTCCCAGAAACGCGACAGCAACCCGCCTCCCATTAGACCAGCCGGCGCCGTTGTCCTGGCCTGCCGAATCGCTGCCTTGCATGCGAAGCTCTGCCGCGCAGCCTAGCGCTTGTGCGGCTGCAACAACAAAGGTCATATCGCCGCCATGGTGAAATCCGCAAAGATACTGGCCGTGGGCGGGGCCCATATCGACCGGCGCGGCCAGGTGTCCGGCCACTACGTGCCGGCCGCGTCCAACCCCGGCACGATGCGCGAGGATGTCGGCGGCGGCGTCTTCAACGCGCTACGCAGCACAGTGCTGCGCGGCATCTCCGCTTCGCTGCTTTCGATGCGGGGCGGCGATGCGGCGGGCGACACCGTTTCACGCGCCATAGCGAAGGCAGGGATTGCCGATCTGTCAGCGGTGTTCCTTGACCGCACGACACCGAGCTATACCGCGTTGATCGATCGCGAAGGCGAGTTGATCGTCGGCTTTGCCGACATGGCGCTGTACGATCTGGCGTTTCCCAAGCAGATCCGCCGATCCAAGGTGCGGGAGGCGATCTTGGCCGCCGACGCCATCCTGTGTGACGCCAATCTGCCATCGGCGGCACTGGAGCGACTGGTTTTGCTTGCCGCCGGCAAGCCCATATTCGCCATTGCCATTTCGCCGGCCAAGATCGTGCGCCTGAAGCCGGTGCTCGACAATCTGGCCGTCGTCTTCATGAACCAGCGCGAGGCCCTCGCGCTGGCATGCCTGGACGGCGGGGCTTCCCAGCGGGGCATCGTTGACGGTTTGAAGCGCGCCGGCCTCACCAGCGCGGTGGTCACGGCGGGCAGCGGCCCGGTGCTGGGTTTCGATCGTGACGGCATGTTTGCCATCATGCCGCCGGCCCCGAGGAAGGTTGTGGACGTCACCGGCGCGGGAGATGCGCTGGCGGGGGCAACGGTCGCCGCCTTGCTGCGCGGCATGCCCTTGCGGGCGGCATTGCGGGAAGGAGTCGCGGCGGCAACGCTGGCCATCGAGAGCGCCGACGCCGTTCCCGATTTTACCGCGGCGGCCTTCATGGAAGCGCTGGCCCTTGTGCCCGATGTGCAGGAAGTGGCATGAGACCGGCAAATTCATAATACCGGAGTGCCGCCGCGCGTCTTGATGGATGCACGCACATCGGTTGGAGATCAGAGATGACGCCAGAGACCGCACGCCCCTTCATCGATATCCACGAGCCGGTGGCGCAAGCCCTGACCGCCGGCCGGCCGGTGGTGGCGCTGGAAAGCACCATCATCACCCATGGCATGCCCTACCCCGACAATGGCGCCATGGCGGCCGATGTCGAGAAGATCATCAGCGACGGAGGTGCCGTGCCGGCAACGATCGCCGTGATTGGCGGCCGCATCAAGATCGGCCTTTCCGACGGCGAACGCGAATCGCTGGCCATGACCGGCGACGCCATGAAGCTGTCGCGCGCCGACCTCGGCTTCGCCGCCGCGCAAGGGCGCACCGGGGGCACCACGGTCGCCGCGACGATGATCGCCGCCCATATGGTCGGGATAAAAGTGTTCGCCACCGGCGGCATTGGCGGCGTGCACAAGGGCGCTGAAAAGAGCTTTGACATTTCCGCCGACCTCGACGAACTGGCGCGCACGCCGGTCATCGTCGTCTCGGCCGGCGCCAAGGCCATCCTCGACATCGAGAAAACGCTGGAAGTGCTGGAGACGCGCGGCGTGCCTGTCATCGGCCATGGCTGCGAGACCATGCCCGCCTTCTGGTCGCGGCAGTCGCCGTTCCGCGCGCCTCTCACCTTGTACAAGCCTGAAGACATCGCGCATTTCTACCAGACCCGGGCTGCGCTGGGGCTCGGCGGCGGCATGCTGATCGCCAACCCGGTGCCGCAGAACCACGAAATCCCGGCCGAAGAGATGGCGGGCTACATCGAAGCAGCGCAAAAGGCCGCCGAGGCTCTGCACGTGACCGGCAAGGCGGTGACGCCGTTCCTGCTATCGAAGATCCTGGAGCTCACCGGCGGCCGCAGCCTGAAGACCAACATCGCGCTGGTCGAAAACAATGCGAGGCTGGCGGCCGAGATAGCAAAAGCGCTGTAGGTTCGCGCGGCTATTTGCCGGCCCGCCTTCCGGCCTCATAGGCGCGGCGCGCCCACACCGTCATCTCGTCCGGATCGTCAAAGGCACTGTCGGGAATGCTCCAATAGGGCATCGCGACCAGCTTGCCGTGGCGCGAGCCGGTATAGGTCCATTGCTTGCAGCCCTCGGCTTCGAACTCGGGCGCGCTTTGCTCGTCGGCCTTCAGCAGCAATTCGCCGCGCAGCACGATGGCGACGATAACGCCGTCGAAATAGATGCCCTTGCCGCCGAACAGCCTGCGGATGCTGACCGGGCCGAGGCCGGCAAACAGTTCGGCGATGCGTTCATTGTCCATGCCGCGATCATGTCACCGGCATTTGACATTGTCATCGCGCAACCAAGATCATGCTGACAGGTTGAGATTATTCCGTCGGAGGTTTTGTCATGCCGCTTCTGCTCAAGGGATCCTGCCGATGCAACGCCGTGCGTTTCGAGGTGGAAAGCCACACGCCCGTGCCATTCATGCTCTGCTACTGCTCGATCTGCCGCAAGCAGCAGGGCGGCGGCGGTTTCGCCATCAATCTCGGCGCCGACTACGAAACGCTGAACATCAGGGGCAAGAGGAGCATTGGCGTCTACCGTGCCGAGATCGAGGACGACGAGCATCCCCATTGCGAGGTTTCGACCGGCGAACGCAATTTCTGCCGCAAATGCGGGTCGGCGCTCTGGCTCTACGATCCGACCTGGCCGGAACTGGTGCATCCCTTCGCCTCGGCGATCGACAGCGACCTGCCGAAACCGCCTGAAAAGGTGCATCTGATGCTGAAATACAAGGCGAACTGGGTCGAGCCCGCGGTCGGCAAGGGCGACAAGGTATTCGATGTCTATCCGGAAGAGTCGATCGCCGACTGGCACAAGCGGACGGGTATGTGGGTGGAGTAGTGTTCTTCGCGCTGTAAACTGGGCGAAGGAAGATCAGGCCGAGGCGCGTGCCTCTGCCAGCGCCTTGAGATCAGCCGGCTTCAGTTCGACGGACTCACCGCAGCCGCAGGCCGAACTCTGGTTGGGGTTGTGGAAGGTGAAGCCGGTGCGCAGCGTCGTCTGCTCGAAATCCATCTCGGTGCCGAACAGGAAAAGGGCTGCCTCCGGCGCGACATAGACATGGGCGCCGTCGCGCTCGATGTGGTCGTCCTTGGTATTGGGCTCGGTCACCAGATCGACCGTGTATTCCATGCCGGCGCAGCCGCCCTTCTTGATGCCGAGGCGAATGCCATGCGCATTGTCACGGGTAGCCACGATCTCGCGTACCCGGTCGGCGGCCTTTTCGGTCATCGTGATGACGGCGAAGCGTCCCATTCTCTTTCCTTCTCCATTCCATGCAGGTTCAAGGCCTGCCGAATGATTCCTCACCTAAAATGGTGAAGTTTTACCACCGGCGCAAGTGTACCGGTCCCGACACTAGTACCAGCCCACCGCCACCTGTGCCTCTTCCGACATGCGGTCGGGCGACCAGGGCGGGTCGAAGGTCATGTTGACCTCGACGCCGGACACGCCTTCGACGGCGCCGACGGCGTTCTCCACCCAGCCAGGCATCTCGCCGGCGACCGGGCAGCCTGGTGCGGTCAGTGTCATGTCGATCTTGACCGAGCGGTCGTCCTCTATGTCGATCTTGTAGACGAGGCCAAGCTCATAGATGTCGGCCGGGATTTCCGGATCATAGACCGTCTTCAGCGCCGAGACGATATCGTCGGTCAGCCGCGCCAGTTCGTCGGCGGGAATAGCCGAGGCCGATACGATGCCATTTGCAGCCGGCTCCGGTGCGGTCTCTGCGGTCGTGCTCACATCGTCCATGGTCGTCATCACCCAAAGAACTTTCGCGCTTTTTCAAGCGCCTCGGCCAAAGCGTCGACTTCGGCCCTGGTATTATACATGCCGAACGATGCCCTGCATGTGGAGGTTACGCCAAAGCGTTTCAACAGCGGCTGGGCACAATGGGTGCCTGCCCGCACTGCAACGCCCTGCCTGTCTATCACCATCGACACGTCATGGGCATGAATGCCTTGCAGTTCGAACGAGATGATGGCGCCCTTGCCCGGCGCGTCGCCGAAGATGCGCAGCGAGTTGATGGCGCGCAGCCGCTCATGCGCGTAAGTCTTGAGGTCTTCCTCATGTGCAGCAATGCGCTCGCGGCCGATCTTTTCCATGTAGTCGAGGGCAGCACCCAGCCCGATCGCCTGGACGATCGGCGGCGTGCCGGCCTCGAAGCGATGCGGCGGCTCGTTGTAGGTGACAATGTCCTCCGTCACCTCCTCGATCATCTCGCCGCCGCCCATGAAGGGCCGCATGCCGGCGAGAATGTCCTTCTTGCCGTAGAGCACGCCGATGCCCGAGGGACCGTAGACCTTGTGGCCGGTGAAGACGAAGAAGTCACAGTCGAGATCCTGCACGTCGATTGGCATGTGCACGGCGCTCTGGCTGCCGTCGACGAGTACGGGAATGCCTCGCGCATGCGCGATGCGCACGATCTCCTTGATCGGCGTCACCGTGCCCAGCGCATTCGACATCTGGGTGATGGCGACGAGCTTGGTGCGGTCAGTCAGCCGCTTCTCGAATTCCTCGATATGGAAGACGCCGAGATCGTCGACCGGCACCCAAACCAGTTTGGCTCCTTGCCGCTCGCGGATGAAATGCCAGGGAACGATGTTGGAGTGGTGCTCCATGATCGACAGCACGATCTCGTCGCCCTCGCCGATATTGGGCATGCCATAGCCATAGGCGACCGTGTTGATCGCCGAGGTCGTGTTCGAGGTGAAAACGATGTTGTCGGTGCTCGGTGCATTCAGGAAGCGGCGTACAGTCTCACGCGCTTTTTCATAAGCGTCGGTCGCCGCGTTGGACAGGAAATGCAGGCCGCGGTGGACGTTGGCATACTCCTGCGAATAGGCGTGCTGGATCGTATCCAGCACCACCTGCGGCTTCTGCGCCGAGGCGCCATTGTCGAGATAGACCAGCTTCTTGCCGTAGACTTCCCGCGACAGGATCGGGAAGTCGCGACGGATCGCCTCGACGTCGTAGAAATCTCCGATCTTGCCTGGAGCGTTCATCATTTCACCCGTGCGTCAAAAACCAATCGTCCAGTCTTGCTTCCAGCGCCTCGACGATCGCCTCGTCATCCAGTTCCTCGATCACCTCGGCGACGAACGCCTTGACCAGCAGGCCACGGGCCGACTTCTCGTCGACGCCGCGCGCCATCAGGTAGAACAGATGGTCGTGGTCGATCTCGGTGACGGTCGCGCCATGGCCGCAGACGACGTCGTCGGCGAAGATTTCGAGCTCCGGCTTGGTCGAGAACTCACCATCGTCAGACAGAAGCAGAGTGTTGCAAGCCATCTTGGCGTTGGTCTTCTGCGCATATTGGTGGACGTTGATACGGCCCTGGAAAACGCCGCGCGCCTTGCCCGTCACCACGTTGCGGATGATCTCGGTCGAGGTCGTGTGCGGCACAGCGTGGTCGAGCACCATCGTCACGTCGCTGTGGGTATCGCCGGCCAGCAGGTTGATGCCGCGCAGCTTGAAGTCGGCGCCTTCGCCCGTCGTCCTGACCATGACCTCCTGGCGCACAAGCTTGCCGCCGGCGTTCATCACGAACAGCGTCAGCTTCGCATTCTTGCCGATATGGGCCTTGAACTGCGCCAGATGGGTCGCCGTCTCCGGCTGTTCCTGGACGATCAGCCACGTCACCTCGGCACCCTCACCCAGCACAAGCTGGCTGACCGAACTGACCAGGGCAGCCCCGTCTCCCGCCTGACGCTCGACGATGACCGCCTTGGCCCCGGCACCGACACGCACCGGCAGACGCACATGGGTCTGGCCGCCGGCCTGCACATTCTGCAGTTCGATCGGCTTTTCGAGTTCCGCGCCATCGGCGATGTCGACAAAATAGCCGTCGGCAACGAAGGCGGTGTTCAGCGCACCGATCGCATCGTCGCTGCCATAGGGGTCGAGGCCCGGCGCAATGCTGCCATCAATCAGCTTTTCCGACAGGCGCTGGACGGTGACGCCTTCGATATCAGGCGTCTTCGCGTCGGACTTGCCGTTCAGGATCGCCAACACCGCGGAGCCTTCGACGATCGGCGCAACGGCTTTTGCCGCTGCGGCCGGGTCGAAGTCCGGCACCGCATTCAACAGCCGGCGCAGGTCCGTGTAGTGCCAGGATTCGATACGCCGCGTCGGCAGGCCGTGCTTGATCGCCTCGATCGCGTCGTCGCGCTTCAGCATCACCGCGCCGTCGCCCGGCAGCAGCGACAACCGGTCGCCGAACGCGTCGATCAACGCGGTTTCGGCCGGTGTCCGCTGCGGTTGTGTGTGCATATTCATCAGTTTGACCTTGCCTTCTGGCATCTCACGCGGCTTCGCCGATCACGCCGGCATAGCCGTTGGCTTCGAGGTCGAGCGCCAGCGACTTGTCGCCGGACTTGATGACCTGGCCCTTGTAGAGCACGTGCACGCTGTCGGGCACGATGTGTTCGAGCAGGCGCTGATAGTGGGTGATGACCAGGAAAGCACGGTCCGGCGCGCGCAAAGCGTTGACGCCGTCGGAAACGATCTTGAGCGCGTCGATATCGAGGCCGGAATCGGTCTCGTCGAGCACGCAGAGTTTTGGCTCCAGCAGCTTCATCTGCAGGATCTCGGCGCGCTTCTTTTCGCCGCCGGAGAAGCCGACGTTGAGCGGCCGCTTCAGCATAGCCATGTCCATGCTGAGAGAGGCGGCGGCTTCCTTCACGCGCTTCAGGAATTCCGGGATCTTCAGGGGCTCCTCGCCGCGCGCCTTGCGCTGCTCGTTCATGGCCACTTTCAGGAATTCCATGGTCGCCACGCCCGGTATCTCCATCGGATACTGGAAAGCGAGGAAGATGCCCGACGTCGCGCGCTCGGCCGGATCCATTTCGAGGATCGACTGGCCATTGTACAGGATGTCGCCTTCGGTCACCTCATAGTCCTCGCGGCCGGCGAGGATGTAGGACAACGTCGATTTGCCCGAGCCGTTCGGGCCCATGATCGCGGCGACCTCGCCGGCTTTCACCGTCAGGTTCAGGCCGCGGATGATTTCGGTGCCGTCATCGACGATGCGGGCGTGCAGGTTCTTGATTTCAAGCATTCTTTTGTTTCCTGAATATCTGTCCGGTCAGCCGACCGAGCCCTCAAGCGAGATGCCGATCAGCTTCTGCGCCTCGACGGCGAACTCCATCGGCAGTTGCTGGATGACATCCTTGACGAAGCCGTTGACGATCAACGCGATGGCTTCCTCTTCGGGAATGCCGCGCTGCATGACGTAGAACTTCTGGTCCTCGGAAATCTTGGACGTCGTCGCCTCGTGCTCGAACTGCGCCGTCGAGTTCTTGGCTTCCATGTACGGCACGGTGTGCGCGCCGCACTGGTCGCCGATCAGCAGGGAGTCACAGTTGGTGAAGTTGCGGGCGTTGGTCGCCTTGCGGTGCGCGGAAACCTGGCCGCGATAGGTGTTCTGCGAGAAGCCGGCGGCGATGCCCTTGGAGATGATGCGGCTCGACGTGTTCTTGCCGAGATGGATCATCTTGGTGCCGCTGTCGACCTGCTGGTAGCCGTTCGACACGGCGATCGAATAGAACTCGCCGGAGGAATCGTCGCCGCGCAGGATGCAGCTCGGATATTTCCAGGTGATCGCCGAGCCGGTTTCGACCTGCGTCCACGAGATCTTCGAGCGGTCGCCACGGCAGTCGCCACGCTTGGTGACGAAATTGTAGATGCCGCCCTTGCCCTCGGCATCGCCGGGGTACCAGTTCTGCACCGTCGAATATTTGATCTCGGCATCGTCGAGCGCCACGAGTTCGACCACCGCGGCATGCAGCTGGTTCTCGTCGCGCTGCGGCGCGGTGCAGCCTTCGAGATAGGAGACGTAAGCCCCCTCCTCGGCGATGATCAGCGTGCGCTCGAACTGGCCGGTGTTCTTCTCGTTCATGCGGAAATAGGTCGACAGCTCCATCGGGCAGCGAACGCCCTTGGGTACGAAGACGAACGAGCCGTCGGTGAAGACGGCCGAATTCAGCGTGGCGTAAAAATTGTCCGATGTCGGCACCACCGATCCGAGATATTTCTGGACCAGTTCCGGATGCTCGCGGATGGCTTCCGAGATCGAGCAGAAGATCACGCCGGCCTGCGCCAGTTCCTTCTTGAAGGTGGTGACGACCGAAACGGAATCGAACACCGCGTCGACAGCCACACGGCCCGACTTGTAGACATTGTCGCTAGGCTCCTCGAGATCGGAGGCATCGGTCTTCTGCACGCCAGCGAGGATCTCCTGCTCCTTAAGCGGAATGCCGAGCTTCTCGTAAACCTTCAAGAGTTCGGGATCGACATCGCTGAGCGACGATGGGCCAGGCGTGCTCTTGGGCGCCGCGTAATAGTAGATGTCCTGGAAATCGATCTTTGGATAGTGGACGCGCGCCCAGGTCGGCTCTTCCAGCGTCAGCCAGCGCCGATAGGCTTCCAGGCGCCATTCCAGCATCCAGGACGGTTCGTCCTTCTTGGCCGAAATGAAACGGATGATGTCTTCGCTCAGGCCCTTGGGGGCCTTGTCGACTGCGATTTCCGTCTGGAATCCGTATTTGTATTGGTCGACGTCGATCTTTCGGACCCGATCGATCGTGTCCTGCACAGCAGGCATATGCGTTCTCCATCCACGCCGGGGTCAAGGCCCGACAGTTTTCAAACTATGGCACCGCCGATATGAACGCCGAAGAAGCGCTCGCGGCAGCGTAAGTTCCATATAGTGCGCCTCGACCGGAAATTCACCCGGCCAGTATGAAACGCACGGCTCTACCAGGCCGAAAAGCCCAAAATCGTCCAACCGCTACGCGGCCCTTTCCTTATCCGCCCGACGAGCGGCGATTCCCGCCAGCGCGGTGTGGAACAGTTCTATGTCCCCAGCACTCGTCGCCGGACCGATCGACACACGCAAGGCGCCAAGACTGTCGCCGTAGCCCATGGCTTTCAGCACATGGCTCGGCCCGACCTTGCCCGACGAGCAGGCGGAGCCGGCCGACAGCGCAACACCGGCGAGATCAAAGGCGATCTGCGCGGTTTCGGCCTTGACGCCCGCAATAGCGAAGAATGTCGTGTTGGCAAGCCTTGGCGCGCCGGTTCCAAAGATTTCCGCATCCGGGACCAGCATTTTGACGATGGCCTCTATCTCGTCACGGCGCTCGCGCACCGCATCGATGGCCGGCAGTCCGGCCAGCGCTTCGCGTGCGGCAGCACCAAAACCGGCGATGGCGGCGAGGTTTTCCGTGCCACCGCGATGGCCCTTTTCCTGGCCGCCGCCATTGATCAGGGGCTTCGGCATCATCAGATCCGCGGCGGCGACGATGGCGCCGACGCCCTTGGGGCCGCCGATCTTGTGCGAAGACAGAATCAGATAATCGGCGTAACCCGCTGACATGTCGATCGAAACGCGGCCCGCGGCCTGAACCGCATCGACGACAAGAATGCCGCCGGCGGCCTTGACGATCTCTGCGATACGATCGATCGGCTGGATGACGCCGGTCTCGTTGTTGGCGGCATGGATCGCCACCAGCGGCAGGCCATCGGCCTTGTCATGACCTGCAAGCGCCGCCGCCAGGGCCGCAAGATCAGCAATGCCATTGGCGTCGACGCCGATGCGCGTCACTTGCGCCGCCGGGAAGCGCCCGCCATTCAACAGGCAGGGATGATCGGCCTCCGACACGTAAAGTCGGCTCATGCGCAGGCTGCCGCGCCCCATCTGCCAATCAGGGACCAGAAGCGTCGAGGCGGCTTCGGTCGCACCGGAGGTGAACACGACATGTTCGGGCCTGGCATTCACCAATGCCGCGACCTCGCGCCTCGCCGTCTCGATCAGGCGCCGCGCGGCGCGGCCCTCGGCATGGACCGACGACGGGTTGGCGGCCACGTCAAATGCCGCGACCATAGCCTCGCGTGCCCCTGCAAGCAGCGGCGCACTGGCATTGTAGTCGAGATAGGCGCGTTTTGCGGCCATTTTCGTCCAGTTGGTCCCGTCAGAAGCCATTCGGTCGTCGTATGGCGTTATTTCCTTGAAATTCCAAGGCGAGCCGTCCTATTTACGCGGCTTGCGGCGCGGGTGGCCGGGCTCGACGTCTGGCCACTCAGTTTTGAATAGTTCTAAACTAGCTTCTAAGAAGACGCTCGCCCTGCGTCAAGGCCAGAGGAAGACACGTTCCGGGCGCCGCGCATTCGTATACCAAGTGGAGTATTTCATGCCTGAGGTCATTTTCACCGGTCCGGCCGGTCGCCTGGAGGGACGCTACCAGCCCTCCAAGGAAAAGAGCGCGCCGATCGCCATCGTTTTGCATCCGCACCCGCAATTCGGCGGCACGATGAACAACAAGATCGTCTACGACCTCTTCTACATGTTCCAGAAGCGTGATTTCACCACGCTGCGCTTCAATTTCCGCGGCATCGGCCGCAGCCAGGGCGAGTTCGACCACGGCACCGGCGAATTGTCGGACGCGGCGGCCGCGCTCGACTGGGTCCAGTCGCTGCACCCGGATTCCAAGAGCTGCTGGGTCGCCGGTTATTCCTTCGGCTCGTGGATCGGCATGCAGCTTTTGATGCGCCGGCCGGAGATCGAAGGCTTCATCTCGATCGCGCCGCAGCCCAACACCTATGATTTCTCGTTCCTGGCGCCCTGCCCGTCATCGGGCCTGATCATCCATGGCGATGCCGACAAGGTGGCGCCGCCGAAGGATGTGCAAGGCCTGGTCGACAAGCTGCACACGCAGAAGGGCATCACCATCACGCAGAAGACCCTGCCCGGCGCCAACCACTTTTTCGCCAACGACGCCGACCTGCTGATCGAGGAATGCGCCGACTATCTCGATCGCCGGCTGGCGGGCGAATTGTCCGATCCGCGGCCGAAGCGGCTGAGATAAACAGGGGAAGGCGCCAGCGCCGATGTACGAGCCTCCCCATTTCCAGGAAACGCGACCCGATGTCCTGCATGGACTGATCAGGGCGTATCCGCTCGGCATGCTGATCTCGAACGGGCCTGACGGCCCGGTCGCAAACGCCATTCCCTTCCTGCTCGACGCTGAAGCGGCGCCGAACGGCAAGTTGCGGGCTCACCTGGCCAAGGCCAACCCGCAATGGCGCCTCATTGCCGATAATCCGGGATTGCCCTTGCTGATCGTCTTCCAGGGCACCGACGCTTATGTGACGCCCTCCTGGTACGAGACCAAGCGCGAGACCGGCAAGGTGGTGCCGACTTGGAACTATGCCATCGTGCAAGTGCGCGGCACCGCCAAGGTGATCGACGACCAGGAATGGCTCGCGCGCCAGATCGCCGACCTGACCGCCTCCCAGGAAGGTGCGCGCGAGGCGCCTTGGGCAGTGACCGATGCGCCGCCGCCCTTCATCCAGTCGCAGATCAAGGGCATTATCGGGCTGGAGATCGAGATCAGCGAGATCCATGGTAAGTGGAAGGTCAGCCAGAACCGTCCCGTCGCCGATCGCGCGGGTGTCGCGCAAGGGCTCGAAAGCGAAACGGCCAATTCGTCCGACATGGCTCGCCTAGTGAGATCCTACGGCGGACTGGACAGCAATTAGATCAATCCGCCCTGCGACTATCTTTCGCTATCTTTCCGGGGCAACCAACCGGAACGATGCTTTGCGGACCGGCAATCCCGATTGCGTCGGCCGGAAGATGAAGCCGAGACGGGCAAAGACCACCCCGCAGGCGAGCGCGAAGGCGCAGCCGAGGCCGAAGCCGGCGACCGTGTCGCTCGGGTAGTGGGCACCAACGAAGACCCGGGTCGAGGCGATGCAGGCTGTCACCGCCAGCGCGATGTACCAGCGTCGCGGAAACAAGAGCAGAAGAACGCCGAACACCGCGCCCATCGTCGTGGCATGGCCGGACGGAAAACCGGCGAAGCGTGCATCGAAAGCAAAGGGATGCAGGGCCAGGACACCAAAATCCTGGAAGTAGAGCGGTCGGGCCCGGCCGATCGCGTACTTCAGGACATTGACCGTCAGACCGGACAGGCCGACGGCGCTCAGCACCAGGAAAGCCAGGCAAGTCCAGTTGTAGGCGAGCATCAATGATCGTCTCGAGAGACTTCGCCAATCGGTCAGATTGGCCGCGACGAGCAAAAGCGCGGGCGGAATGAGATACCAGCCGCCGAGACCGAACTGCGTGAAAAAGTCGGCCAGACGGACGAATCCCGGTGACCATTGATCGCGAAGCATCCCCGCAGGGGTGTCGAGACGGACAAACGCCGCCGCTGTCAGCAGAACCCAGCCCAGGCCCCAGACCGACCATACTATGTTCGGGTACCTGGCGGGACGGGCAGCAAAGCGCCCTCTCACGATCCGCATCGTGTCGAGAAAATTGTCGACCGACCGGCGCCCTGCCCCCAGGAGCCTGCCAGAAACGGGTGGGCGCGATTTCACGAGCATTGGGAAGTCGACCTCATCGCCGAAATCATTGCGCGATACGATAGAGGCCGAGCGACAATTTGTCTCCCGACGAATAGTTGACGCCGTCGACTTCGGCGACGCGGTTCGCCGATTTGCCTCGCACCGACAGCATGCCATTCAGTTTCTGCTCATCCTCGATCGGCGCCAGCCCCAACGCGCAGGCCGGATCGGCAAGCAGATGTTCCGCCACCCCCCCAATATCGGTCAGCACCGTCTTGGTGCCGACCAGGAACACCAGGCTCGGTTCCTGATAGCGTGCCGAGGCCAGCACCGTCGTGTCACAAACCTTGTTGGCAAGCACCGCTTGCTTGATCGCCGGGCTCAGCCAGATCGGCTTCAGGGATGGAGCGATGACACCGAACAGCAAGGCATAGGTGATGCCGGCACAGGCGGCGGTGGCTCCGATACGGGGCAGCGGCACCTGCAACTGCCGCGAAAAACCCAGGTAGCCGGTGCCGAGCGCGGCAGCGGCGGCCGGAATGCTCCACCAGGAAAAGGTGTGGGTGAGGTAGATCGGCGCTCCGATACAGACCGCCGCCAGACCAAGGCTTACCACGACCAGACCGAATGCAGTCGACCACCACAGCCATTGCTGCCAGCGCCTGAGCGGTGCATTGGCATCCTGCGGCTGCAAGGTCAGCAGCCAGCCGATCAGCAGCGCCATGCCGGGATAGGCCGGCAGAACGTAGTGCGGCAGCTTCGTCGGAATGAGTTCGAATACGAGCCAGAAAGGGATGTACCAGGCGAGGCAGAAGCGCAACCTGACATCGTCGCGCAGACGGTTGAGGGCCTGGAGACCGGCGCCGACGGCGATCAGGCCGAAGGGCCACATGAACAGCGAATAGGTCAGCATGTAAAAGCCCGGGGGCAGGCCATGCGATTCCTCGCCCGACGCGACCTTGCCAAGCATGTCCTTGCCGACAGCCTGCTGCAGGAAAGCACCATGGCTTTTCCAGGTGATCGCGGCGAGCCAGGGCAGCGTGATCAGCACGACGAGCAACAAGCCGCGCCCGACCTTGAGTTTCGACAGCCAGCGCCCGTCGCGCTCGAAGGCAAACAGCGCGGCGATTGTCAGCGCCGACAGCAGCGGCGCAATCGGCCCCTTGATGAGGATCGCCGCCCCTTGGGCGATCCAGAATATCCACCAGAGGTGGCCGGCGACCGGCTCGTTGCGCCGTGCTGCCAGGTAGATCTGCGCCAGTGCGCCTTGCGCCGCCACGCAGCAGGCGAGCAGCATCGCATCGGTCTTGGCGTCGCGGCCCTCGAAGGCCGTGGCGAAGATCGCCGCCATCACCAGGCCGGCGGCGAGGCCGGCATTGGCGCCGAAAAGATTGGTCCCTGTCCAGGCGATCGCCAGCACCGCAATGGCAATGCCAAGCGCGGAGACCGTGCGGTAGACCCAGATCGGCGCTTCGGCCCCCTTGCCGCTCAAGGTCACGGCGGCAGATTGCAGCCAATAGATACCGATCGGCTTTTGGTAGCGCGAGGCGTTCTGGAAGCGGATGTCGACATAGTCGCCGCTCTCCGCCATCTGCTTGGTGGCCTGGACGAAACGCGACTCGTCCCGGTCGATCGGCGGCAGGGATGCCAGCCCCGAAACCGTCATCACCAGGCTGAACAGGAAGAGAAGGATGTAGTTCCTGTTCAACGCCATGCTCGAACCTCTCTGGTCATTTCTTGATGTGACAGGCCGCTCAATCGACCTTGGTCATCGCCGCCTTGCGCTCATTGGCGATCAGCCAGAGATTCCTGATGTAGATGAACATGCCCATGGCCTGGCCGGCGATGAACACCGGATCCTGGCGTTGGATGGCATAGATCAGAAGCAGGCCGCCGCCGAACAGGGAGAAGAACCAGAAGGCCACCGGGACCACGCTGCGCTTGGCCTTTTCCGAGGCGAGCCATTGCACGACGAAGCGCATGGTGAAGAAGAACTGGGCAATGAAGCCGAGCAGGACCCACGCATCGAATTGCTTGATGAAAACCTGGTGAAGCCACGTCGCCAGTTCCTGAAGCACGTTAAACACGCTTGATTTCCTCTACTTTTGGCATTCTGCGGCGCCTGCGGCGCAGCCACCAGACACCGCCGAGATCGAGCGCGCCCTGCAGGCCGCGGTCGAAAATGCCGTAGTTCGACTTGCCGTGCCGGCGCGAGCGGTCGACGACGTCGCAATGCACCACGCGATAGCCCTCCTGGATGACCAGAGCGGGGACGAAGCGGTGCGTGCCGTCGAAAAACGGCAGCTTGCGCAGGATGTCCGTATGGACAGCCTTCAGGCCACAGCCGGTATCGCGCGTCTCATCATGCAGGATGGCGTTTCTCAGCCAGTTGGCGAAGCGCGACGCCAGTTGCTTGACCTTGCTGTCGCGGCGCTTGAGGCGCTGCCCCTGGGCGGCGCCGAAATCGGGGCCGGCCTGCCGCAAGGCGTCCACCAGCACGGGGATGTATTGCGGATCGTTCTGGCCGTCACCATCGATCGTGGCGACGATGCTGCCGCGCGCCGCCCAGGCGCCCGAACGCACTGAAAGGCTCTGGCCGGCGGATTTCTGATGCCGCAATTCCCGTACCGGAAAGGAGCGAAGCGTCGCCTGCTCGGTCAGCACGGCAGCCGTCTCGTCGGTCGAGCCGTCGTTGACGATGATCAGTTCGAAGTCGCGCCCGGCCATCGCCGTCTCGATCTCGTCGATCAGCAGCGGCAGGTTTGCCGCCTCGTTCCTGCAAGGAATGACGATGGATATCAATGCGTCCGGCATGTCGCGTCGGGGCTCTGTCGTCGGATATGGCATTCCTGGATGCCGTGCGGTGCCGCTCGAGGTCGTGGGGCTGCAAGAACCTTTGGCGCGGCGCCTCATTACGCCAGCCGAAACGATGAAGCAAGCATTGGTGCCGGACGGCCCGTTGCGCTGTTTCAACAACCGGTGATCGTCAGGACATCTGTGGTCCTTCGCGCGCAGGCGATCTGAAGCAAAACCGGATTCCACTTTTGCTGATCGCGAACCCCTTGGTTGCCGCGCGATCGGACGCAAAACCGGATTCCACTTTTGCTGATCGCGCTTGGATGCTAAACGCGCCCGTTCACATACGCCGCGCCGGACCGGGCGGACGCTTTCGGGAAAGAAACCATGCCTGCCTTCAAATCCGATTTCCTGCGCACGATGAGCGAGCGCGGCTTCATCCACCAGATTTCGGATGAGACCGGCCTCGACCAACTTTTCGCCAAGGAAACGGTCACCGCCTATGTCGGCTACGACGCCACCGCCACCAGCCTGCATATCGGCAATTTGATCTCCGCGACCATGCTCTACTGGCTGCAGGAGACCGGGCACCGGCCGATCGCGCTGATGGGCGGCGGCACGTCGATGATCGGCGACCCGTCCTTCCGTGACGACCAGCGCAGCCTTTTGACACCCGAGGCGATCGCCACCAACATCGAGGGCATCAAGCGCATCTTCGGCCGCATCCTGCGTTTCGGCGACGGCCCGAACGACGCCATCATGGTCAACAATGCGGACTGGCTGATGAAACTCAACTATGTCGAGTTCCTGCGCGATGTCGGCCGGCATTTTTCCGTCAACCGCATGCTGACCTTCGACAGCGTCAAGCTGCGGCTCGACCGCGAGCAGTCGCTGTCGTTCCTCGAATTCAACTATATGATCCTGCAGGGCTATGATTTCGTCGAACTCGCCCGGCGCCAGAACTGCCGCCTGCAGATGGGCGGGTCGGACCAGTGGGGCAACATCATTAACGGCGTCGATCTCGGCCATCGCATGGACACGCCCCAACTCTACGCGCTGACCACGCCGCTGCTCACGACATCGTCCGGCGCCAAGATGGGCAAATCGGCAAAAGGTGCGGTGTGGCTCAACGGCGACCTCTTCTCGCCCTATGATTTCTGGCAGTACTGGCGCAACACCGAGGACGCCGATGTCGAGCGCTTCCTGAAGATATTCACCCGCCTGCCCCTCGATGAGATCGCACGGCTGGCCGCACTCGGCGGCTCCGAGATCAACGAGGCCAAGAAGGTGCTGGCGACGGAGACGACGGCGATCGTTCATGGCCGCGAGGCGGCACAGCAGGCCGAGGAAACCGCGCGAAAAACCTTCGAGGAAGGGGCGCTCGCCGATACGTTGCCGACCGTCGGGGCCGACAAGGCAGCGCTGGAGGCCGGCGTCGGCATCCTGTCGCTGCTGGTCACGGCTGGACTGGCATCGTCCAATGGCGAGGCGCGGCGGCACATCCAGGGCGGTGCGGTTCGCATCAACGACCAGTCGGTCACCGATGATCGCCGCATGGTCACGCTTCAGGATCTGAGTCCGGAAAACGTCGTAAAGCTTTCACTCGGCAAGAAAAAACACGTTCTGGTGCGGCCGGCCTGAGGCCGCCTGGAGGCGTTCACCATTTCACGGAAACGGTGAACGGCCCTAACTATTTGTTTTGAAGCATTCCCAAGGGAAAGCGCTAAGCGCTTTTCCCGGAAAAACCGTTCACGCACTATTCCTAGAATACTCTAGCGATACTCGAAGATCGACCGGAATATGCCCGGCGCGATCACGGATAGCGGGTTGACGTCGAGCATCGGCTTGTTGGCATTGCCCCTGAGCCGGTAGGTGACGCCGATCAGGCCGCGATCGCGGCCGTTACCGAGAAGCGCGCCAACGATGGGCAGTTCGCCGAAGATGCGGTTGAGCCCATAGACCGGCATGAAGGTGCCCGTCATATCCATATTGTTGTTCTGGTCGTAGAGGATGCCCTGGAACGTCGTGCCGATGCGGGGTCCGCGCAGCACGCCATTGGCCAGCTTCAGATAGCCACTGCCTTTGTCGATCTCGGCGTAGCCGCGCTCGAACTTGACCCGCGACGTGTCGAGATTGCCCTTGACCGCCTGATTGAGGCTGCGGTTGTCGCCGGCCGGCGTGGTCGAGACGATTGAGGCCAGTTTCGGCTCGTTGACGATGAAGAAGCTGCTGGTATCGACCTTGCCCTTCATCGGCCCGTCGCCTGCCCCCGTCAGCGCCAAGGTGATCGACCCGCCTTCCATATGTTCGTAGATGTTGAGAAATCTGAGGATAGCGCCGGCATCCGCCGACTGCACGTTGAGCGAGCGCCGACCATCGCCGGCGGTGTTGCTGACTGCTATGGCTGCGCCCGAACTGGCCGTGGCGCTGACCTTCAGGCCGTTCACCCTTGAACCGGCCGCGCTGTAGTCCAGCTTCAGGTTGGACAGTTGTTCGTCGTGGAAACCGGTAAGCTGCTCGACGTCGGCGCTGACGGAAATGTTGTCTGTCCCCGTGGTCTTGGTTGCGGTGTCCACATCCGACATGAACTGCTTGATGAGCGAGCGAGCGTCGAGCGCATTGCCATTGATGTCGACCGCGTAGCCCTTGCCCGACCGCTTCACCGAAATCGCGACATCGTCACCCCTGTTCAAAGTGACCTTGCTGAATTTTGCCGACGACAGGGCGCCGTTGACCAGCACGATGCTGCCGTCGATGGAGAATGTTTTGCCATCGAGGTTGAAATCGGACAGTGTCGTGGTGTCACCGGACTTGGTCATGACGAAGGTGACACTGGCTGGGACCCCTGCCCCCTTGCTCCAGCCAGCCCAGGGAATGTCCAGCCTGGCATTGGTCAGGTCGGCCGATACATTCTGATTGCCGTTGCCGCTCTTGTCGATCGCGACTTTCACCGTTCCGCCCAGCATCGGCGTCAGGCCGGGCATGGCGGCGGCACGGATCTTGTCGTCAAGCACCAGGGCCACTTTGCGGCTGCGCGGCGGCCCATCATCCGCCAGCGGCTCGACGAGGTCGAGTTCGGCCGGAATGTTGTTCAGCGAGGCCTTGGCGGAAATCACCGCCTTTACAGGGTCGACAGTGATCGAGCCGTCGGCATCGGTGACGGTCTGTCCCTCGAACGGCTTGGCCAGCGACAGGCCGGTGTAGTCGAGGGACACCAGCCAGTCGAGCTTCGAGGTGTCGACGCCGGACTGCAACGGAATGTCGGCCCTGACATGGCCGGCAACGCTGCCGGACAGGTCCTCCGGCAGGAAGCCGACATGGCGCATGGCGTTGATCGGTTCGTAGGAGGCGAGTTCCGCGACAGCCGACGCCTCTCCCTCCACGTCAATGTCGAGTGCGCCGATGACCGGCGGGTGGTTCGCCGCCTTGACCGACAGTGTGCCGTTGCTGGCCGCCACGGTGCGGCCGCTGGGCATGAAGACGGTGCCCGATGAGAGCGAAATGTCGACGTCGTTGCCGTGGAAGGCGACAACGCCGACCGCGTCGCGTATCGGCGGAATGCGGCCGGCCGTGTCGAAGCGCGACCCCTCGATCTGGAAGCGGCCGAACACTTCGTCGGCCGAAAGCGGAACGCCGTTGCCAAGGCGATCCGGCACCACCTGGAACTGAAGATTGGCATCGACGACGCGGCCGCCGAACAGATTGTCCAGCACCCAGAGCCGCGCGTTGCGGGCCGAAAACCACGGCCACAGCTGCTTGACGTGCGAGACCGGCATGTCATGGACGTTGAGCGCCAGATTGATACCGGGGGCCTTGCCGTCAACGAATTTCACGGCCGCGGTGCCAAGCACCTCGCCGGAAGCGTCGGACCGAACCGCGATCTGCTCGGCCACCAGTTCATGGCTCTTGGTCCGATAGACCCCGGCAATGCGGGCGATGAACGCCAGCGCGGGCTCGGGCGATTCCGATGGCGCCAGGGTCGAACCGTCGCTGGTCAGGTCATAACGATAGGAGGGTTCCTCGCCCACCGCTCCTGTCGCCGGCTTTGGCCCTATCGAGCCGCCGAAATTGAAAGAAGACCGACCGGTTTTCAGGAGCAGCCTGTCGACCTGGATCTTGTTGCTGCCATTGACAAGCGTGGCATCGACATCGATGTCGGCCGGCAGCAAGCCGCGCGTGCCAAGATCAAGGACGGACCCAGCGGACGAGATCGCGGCTGTCAGCCGCGATGCATTCGCGCCGGATCCTTCCGATCCTGTCAGCTTCAATGCGACCGCACCCAGCCTCCCAGCGCCGGCCGCGCTATTGTCGGCAGCCGCCAGCTCGATGTTCGCGGTCAGCGACGTCACGCGGTGCGCCGCGATATCGCGGGTTGCGGAAGCGGCAAGGGTAACCTTTCTGCCGTCGACATTCGCCTCGGAGGAAAACTCCATACCGCCCGGGCCCGATTGTACGACGGTGGCGTCGGTGATGGTGACCAGCTTGATCGCCCCGGCTTCGGGCAATACGAATTCGACGTTGCTGAGATCGATCCGGCGCAGCGAATCTTCCCGCACGGCGTCGAGCGCCTGATGGATGTTGCCGAACACCGCGTCGGACAGTTTCTCCGGGTCGACGAGGCCATCCTCATTGCGCAAGCCGGCTGTCCAGTCACCGCCTGACGGCATCGCGGCCGTGACGATGCGCGCGTCGGAGATCCTGGCGCTGGTCAGGCGCACCTCCCCCCACAGCAGCGGTACCAGGCGCATGCCGAAGCGAACACGGCCGGCATCCGCCATCGGCTTGCCATCCGATGTCTTCAGGCTGACGTCGCTGACCTGAAGCGCGACGAAGCTCGAACTGTCGAGCGTGATGCGCGCCGGCCCGACGGCGACATGGACATCGACGCCGGCAAGTCTCTCGATGGCGACCTCGGCTTCCGTCCGAAGCCGCTCGGAGCCGATGCCGGATGCCCCGACCAGATAGACGACGACTGCTGCCAGCAACACGAGGCTGACAACGCCGGCGAACACGCGCGAAAGGATGCGGAAGCCGCGGCCGATCGACGCCTGACCGAGCGGCGGCACGCGGCACGCGGACGGCAATGCCCCCAGGTCGGTGATTTCATCCCGCCTGAACCTGATCTTCTCGTGCTGCGGTTGCTCCTGATCCACGCCATCTTCCGTTGTACGAATTCGCTCGTGGACGAATCCCCGCTCGACACTATATCGGTGTGGCTTCGCGTGTAACCTCAAACAAGGGCATCGATATGGCTGACCTCGACGTGGGCGATCTTGCGCCGCAATTCGACCTGCCGAGAGATGGCGGCGGTTCGCTCAGCCTCGCCGCGTCGGCCGGCAAACCCGTGGTGCTCTACTTCTATCCGCAGGACGACACCACAAGTTGCACGCAGGAGGCGATCAGCTTTTCACAGCTGAAGCCGGATTTCGAGAAGGCCGGTGCCGTCGTGATCGGCCTGTCGCCCGATCCCGTCAAGAAGCATGACAAGTTCAAGTCGAAATACAATCTCACCATCGATCTCGCCGCCGACGAGGAACGCAAGGTGATCGAAGCCTACCATCTCTGGGTCGAGAAATCGATGTATGGCCGCAAATACATGGGCGTCGAGCGCGCGACGTTCCTGATCGGCCGAGACGGGCGGATCGCCAGGATCTGGCGCAAGGTCCGGGTCAAGGGCCATGCCGAGGAAGTGCTGGAAGCCGTTCGCGCGCTTTGAGCGCGCGATGCCAGGTTCACACGAGCCGGCCTTACTCGTCGGGTGTTTCCGCCTTCGGCTGCCGCCGCGCCCGCCAGGATTTCGCAACATGGTTCGCATGATCGGCCAGCGCGGCGAGATGGCCGCGCAGACCGCGCGCGCCCATCATCGACCACAGCGTGACTGATTGCGTGGCGAAGCGGCGCTTGAAGTCCTCGCCGCCGCAGAGGAAATCAACCTTGGCCAAGCCGCGGTCGAGCGACCACTGGATATAGTCCATCATCAGTACCATGCCCGGCGAGGCGCGCTCATATTCGGGATCGTAGGTGGTGACGAAAGCCATCATCGTGCCGTGCTGCTCGAAATTGATGGAGACGGCGATAATCGTGCCGTCAAGCTCCAGCACGAAGATGCGCAACAGCCCGAGTTCGGCCAGCACGGAAACAAGCGCGGCGAGAACGGGCGAGCCCTCGTCGAACAGGTCCGAGACGCGGCCATGCCGGACGAGCCAGAGGCGCTTCAGCGCCGCAACCCGCGCGAGCACAGGCTCGCGCGGCTCGTCCGCATCCAGCAGGCGGAAACGCAATTCCCCGCCTTCCTCCATGAACTTGCGGCCACGACGGTAATTCTGCCGGGCCTTCTTGGACAGCGTCTCGAACCATTTCGCCCCACCCTGCCAGGAACCGGCGACACGGTAGCTGGTTTCACTGCGGTGGTTGGGCCGTAGCGCCTTGCCATGGCGCGAGGCCGGGTCCAGCAGAGCACGGACACCGGCATCCGGCAGCAGACGGTTGAGATAGATCAGGTCGAAGCCACCCTGATCAAGAACATACTGCCAGAGCCGGGAAAGCGCCTGCGGATCACAGTCGGGGGCAAGCAGCGCGTCGCCATAGTCACTGTGATCCTTTGCTGCCCATTCGAGCATGCGGATGCCGGAGCGCTTGAAAGTGGCGAGCGCAATCACGCCATCGAGCCGGTCGCCATTCCAGGCCAGTCCGATCCTGAGCGTGCGCAGTTCCTGCTGCGGGGTCGTGCGCCACCAAGCCGCGATCCATTCTGGGTGCTGGAAGACCAGCCCGCCGACGCGCCGCCAAAGTGCGCTCCAGGCCGGCGTGATCTCGGCCAGCCGCTCCGCCGATGTCACGACTTCGAAGGTGCGTGTCCGCGGGATGGCGAGCACGAAAGGAGCGTTCATGGCCGTGTCCCTTCTGATGATCGTGAGGTCCGTGGCTTTCCAGGCCGCATGCGCCTGGCGATATGCCTCCACATCCGCTTCAGCGGCATGACATAGAGGCCGGCGAGCGACTGATAATCGCGCACATCGCGGTCGATCAGTCCGAACTTGAAGTCCTCGTCGGGCTTCGGCACGCACAATGTTCCAAACAGCCGGTCCCAGAACGAGAACAGCAGGCCGAAATTCTTGTCGTAGTGGCGTGGATCGGTGCTGTGATGCAACTGGTGCCAGTGGGGACACAGGATCACATTGTTTAGCCGGCCGAACGAGATCTTGAAATGCGTGTGCCTGACGAAATCCATCATCAGGATGTTGCGCATGACATAGACGTTCACGCCAAAGACGGTCAGTTCGACAAGGTTCAGCGAGATCAGCGACCAGATGCCGAAGCAGACGCCGACGATAAGGCCGTCCCAGGCCCGATTCATCAGCTCGTCGAGCGGGTGGACCCGATCCTTGGTGATCCCGACCATCACCTCGGCCGAGTGATGCACCTTGTGCAACTCCCAAAGCAGCGGATAGCGATGCTGGGCGACGTGATAGAGATAATAGGAAATGTCGTAGGCAAGCAGCATGGTGATGGTGAAGATCAGCACCGTCACCGGCCCTGCTGGCCCCTCGACCAGAGGCGGCTGGAACTGGAAGAGTGTCGAAAACAGCCAGTTGGTCGCGTAGCCAACCGCGGTGACGAAGACAATGCCGGCAGGCAGCATCAGGAAGGGCATCAGGGCCTTCTTCGTCACCCAGAACAGCAGATCGGCCTTCGCCGAGGGATGGGTGATGACCTCGTGCGGGATGACGAACTCGAAAAACTCCTTCCAGCTCTTATTCTCGACCGTGCGCCAATAGGCCACGAGCGCGCTGACAAAGGCAGTCAGCAGCAAAAGCCCCGTCGCCAGCAGACCAGTGCCCGAAATCTTGTCGAGGATCTTGCCAACCAGATCGCTCAGCATTCCCACAGCCATAATGAATCCCAAATCCCAGCACGCTTTACTCGAAAACCGTCAATTAAAAGCAATCGAAGACAGTTAAGAAACTACCCCTAAGGCGCGAGCGAAAATCCCTTCTCCCGCCCAGCACATTGGTGCCGATTGCCAGGGATTTCGCGACACCGGGGCTCAATTTGGCGGTTCTCATGCAACCTCCCGCCCGCTCCGCGTGCATTCGTTGCCGCGCGTTCAATCCGGCAAAGCTTTGTTAACCTTAATAATGTGTAGTCAGGCTGTCGTGATGTCGTAAACGAAAGCTTGGTCCCGTGAACGCAACCGGTCAGTCCGCAGTCTTCGGCAGGCGCAAGGAACCTCACACGATCATCATCGCGCGCGGCAACGAGATCAGGCATTTCACGATCCGGCCCTGGCTCGCGGCATTCATCGGTTCAGCACTCGCCGCTATTGCCATCGGCTACCTCCTCGCCACATCCTATCTCGTGCTGCGCGACGACCTGATCGGCGCCACCACCGCGCGCCAGGCGCGCATGCAGCAGGCCTATGAAGACCGCATCTCGGCACTTCGCGCCCAGGTCGACCGCATCACCAGCCGCCAGTTGCTCGACCAGCAACTGATGGAAACCAAGGTCAGCGAACTGCTTGAACGCCAGACACAGCTCAGCCAGCGGCACGGCCGTCTCGGCCCGCTGCTCGAACGCGCTGAGAATGAGGCCGGGACGGAGCCCGCCGAAGATCCCGCAGCAGCCGTCAAGCCGGACAAGCACGCACAGGTGACCGGCAGTATCAGCCAGCCTGCGCAGAACTACGCGGTCGCCAGCCTGGGCGTGGACCGGGGTGCCGCCGACACCAGACCGTTCTCCTTGTGGTCGACCCGAACCGATCCACTGCCCAGCGATTCCGCCGCGGATCGCGCGGACAAGCTGTTCGTTTCAATCAACCAGTCGCTCAAGTCCATCGAAAACGAACAACTCACGCGCATCAGCACGCTCGCCGACAATGCCTACAAGAGCGCGGATGCCATTCAGCAGGCGCTGGCGGCGGCAGGGCTGCCGGTCGACAGCGATTTCGGCAAGAACGAGAGCGATGTCGGCGGCCCGCTGATCCCACTCGACAGTTCGATGATCTTCGACAGCAAGGTCAAGGAACTGGACGAAGCCCTGGATACGCTTGACCAATTAAAGAAGGAAGCGCGCCGGCTGCCGCTTGCCAACCCCGCCCCTGGCCACTCCGTCACCAGTCCGTTCGGCGTGCGCACGGATCCTATTCTCGGCACCGCCGCGCTGCACTCGGGAATGGACTTCAGGGCTCCCATCGGCATGCCGGCCAAGGTCACGGCGCCCGGCATTGTCACGAAGGCCGGCTGGAACGGGGGCTATGGCCGGATGGTGGAGGTCGACCACGGCAATGGTTTTGCGACCCGCTACGGACATCTGAGCGAAATCGACGTGACCGTGGGCGAGAAACTGGACGCCGGCGCCATCGTCGGCAAGACCGGCAGCAGCGGCCGCTCGACCGGCCCGCATCTGCACTACGAAGTGCGCCACAATGGCGAAGCGATCGATCCCCTGCGCTTCCTCACGGTCGGCAAGAAGGTCGCCCAGTATCTCTGAGGCGCGCAAGCCCGGGTTGGTAGGGCTCTCGTGCAAACCATGCATGAACCGGTCTTGGATCGCCTGATCAGTCTGTGCTTCCTGGCTGTATCGACAGAAATCGGGTTGCCGCCGAAATCAGAGTGGTCGCACCAATCTTCAAGGCGGCCTCGTCGACCCGAAACCGGGGATGGTGCAGCGGAAAGACCGATCCGACCTGCTCGTTGCGAATCCCAAGCCGGAAATAGACCGACGGGCGCTTCTCGCTGTAGTAGCCAAAATCGTCGGCAATGGTCCATCCGGGCGTGTTGAGAACATTGTCGGCGCCGATGCAGGCCTTGCCGCTGGCGGCAATCAGTTCGGCCATTTCGCCGTCGTTGACGACCCCAGGCTCGCCCTTGTGTATGGCGAGTTCCACACTGGCGCCGTGGCTCGCCGCCATGCCCTCGAGGATTTCGCGAACACGCCGCCAGGCCCGCTCGCGGGTTGCATCGCTGCCGCTGCGGATGGTCCCTTTCAAGGTGACCTTGCCGGCGATCACATTGTAGGCGCTGCCGCCGTTGATACCGGTGACGGAAATGACCAGGGGATCGTAGGGATCAATCTCGCGCGAGACGATCTTCTGCAATTCACTCACCATGGAGCAGGCCACGGCAATCGCATCGATTCCCTCATAGGGCTTTGCCGCATGGGCCGCCTCCCCGATGACGTCGGCGTCGAACGTATCGCACGCCAGCGTGTAGGGACCCGAGCGGACCGCGATCTTGCCTGATGGCGTATACGGATCGACGTGAAGGCAGATCGCGGCGTCGATATCGTCGAGCAGCCCCTCCTCCACCACACGTTTGCCGCCCGAGGGCGAGTCCTCCTCGGCCGGTTGGAAAATGAGACGCACGGTGCCGCCAAAATCGGCCCTTGATTTATGGAGGTGCGCGGCAACCGCGAAGCCCATCGATGCGTGGGCGTCGTGGCCGCACGCATGCATCACGCCTGGATTTGTCGAGGCATAATCGACGCCGGACTCTTCTTCGATCGGCAAGGCATCGATGTCGGCGCGAATGGCAATCTTTCGATTTGACGGCTTGCCTGTGCCGACAATATCGACGGCCAGGCCAAAGCCCGCGACATCGCGAATATCGGTCATTCCCTCGCCGGCCAGCTTCTGCCTGAGATAACGCTGCGTGTCGGCCTCGCGGTTCGACAATTCGGGATTGCGGTGCAAATGGCGCCGTATCTCGATCATGCGATCGAGAAGCCCGGCGTCGATATCAACCTCGCCGGGACCGGCAACATCGCCTGCCATGGTCGAACCCTCAGGATCTGACATGGATCTCTCGCGGGAACTTCGTCAGGGTCTCATGGCCGGTTTCGGTCACCAGGATGGTCTCGGAGACCTCGATGCCCCAGCCATCCATCCACATGCCGAGGATGGAATGAAGGACGTTGCCGGGTTGAAGTACCGTCTTGTCGCCGGGCCTGAGGCTGATCGTGTGCTCGCCCCAATCCGGCGGATAGGCAACGCCGATGGAATAGCCGATACGCGATTCCTTCTTCAGCCCGTAGCGCTGGATGACCTTGCGCCACGCACCCTCGACCGCTTCGGCAGATGTTCCCGGCCTGACCGCATCGAGAACCGCGTCCATGCCCTCGATCACCGCCTTCGCCGTGTCCGAGACACGCGTCGGCGTCTTGCCGAGTTGCATCGTTCTTGCCAGCCCGGCCGCATAGCGGCGGCAGACGCCGGCCAGCTCCAGCGCAATCGTCTCGTTATCTCCAAACCGCCTGTCGCTCCACATGATGTGCGGGGCCGAGGCATTCTCGCCGCCGAGGATTGTCGGCGGAAGGGCGGTGATGTCGCCCGCGAAATCCGGGCTGCCGGCGATCTGCGCCGCCTGGATGGCAGCAATGGCATCGCATTCGCGCACACCAGGCGCGATCACCTCGAAGGCCCGCGCGACGGCCGCCTCGGCCAGGGTCGATGCCTTGCGCAGATAGGCGATCTCGGGCGCCGATTTGACCGCGCGGATCCAGTTCACCAGAAGGTCGGCATCGTGCCATTTGGCGTTGGGAAGGCCGGCGACGAGCCTGGCATGTGCCTTTGGCGAGAAATAATAGGCTTCGAGTTCAACGCCGATATGTCTGACACCCCATCCCTTGGCGGCGATCCAGTTCGCGATCCAGTCCATGGGATGGCGATCGGCACGCTGAACATGATCTTCCGGGAAGCCAACCACGTTCTCGGGCTTCATCCATGCCGTCAGAAGACCACCAGCCGCATCCATGGCGCGGCCGATCCAGACCGGCTCGACCTCCTCCAAGGGAACCAGCACCACCTGCGGCGTGTAGAATGACCAGCCATCATAGCCGGTGATGTAATGCTGGTTGGCAACGTCGTTGACGACAAGAAGCTCGAGACCGCGCCTCGCCATCTCGGTGCGGATCTTGCGAAGCCGCTGCTGGTACTCGTCGCGGGCAAACGGCAGTTCGATCATCTTTGCTCCATACTCTGTTCAACGGTTGCGAGGCTCCACCATTGAAGCGTTTTGCCGTGACGGCAATCGGCCAAGGGCGACAGGTGAACAGGTCCTAGGCCGATACGACCTACGTCCCCTCGGGAGCTTGGGATGCTGCTTCAATTTTATTTTTGAATTCCATTTGACTGAATAAATCTTTGGTGCGAACCTCGCGTCAACCGAGGGCGCAAGGCATGGCATTGCGGGGGACCAATCAGGAGTTCGGGCGGCCGTACAACCGGCGCATCGTGCTTGAGTCCATCCGCCTTCATGGACCGATAGCCCGTGGCGAAATCGCCAACCGCGTCGGGCTTACGGTCCAAACGGTCTCGACCATCGTTCGTGAATTGGAAGAGCAGGGCTACATCCTCTCGGTGCGCGAAGAGCCGAAGGGGCGCGGCCTGCCCCCTGCGACGCTGCGGATCAATCCCGAGGGCGGCTATGCCGTCGGCATCCACATCACCCCGCTCGGCATCAATGCGGCCTTGATCAATCTGCGTGGCGACGTGATCGAGAGCACCTATCGCGAGGCCCCGAACGCGACGCCGGACCATGCCTTCGACCTCATCGGCGCGATGGTGATCGAATTGATCAGGTTGCGGGCCGGAGGACGGGTGCTTGGGGTCGGCCTGGCCCTGCCCGGCCCATTCGGCGTCGAATCCATGAGTTTTGTCGGCCCGACCACCATGACCGGCTGGAAGGATGTGGCGCTACGCGAGCGGCTGGCGGCCTCGACCGGGCTGCCGGCCTTCTTCGAAACCGACATGGTGGCGGCGGCCATGGGCGAGCGGCTCTACGGCCTCGGCGCTCAATTCTCTGAATATTACTACCTCTATTTCGGCGTCGGCCTTGGCGGCGTCATGGTTCACGACGGCAGCCCGCTGCGTGGCGCCTGGGGAAATGCCGGCGAGGTCGGGCACATTCCCGTCGTTCCCGGCGGCGAGGCCTGCCCCTGCGGCAACCGGGGCTGTCTCGAAAGATACCTCTCGCTCGAGGCGCTCCGGCGCTGGAACGGCGGCGAGGCCGATTGGGTCGCGGAAGTCGCACCGATCTTTCACAATGCCATTGCCGTCATCGAGAATCTCTTCGACCCCGAAACGGTCATCCTCGGCGGGCTGGCATCCACTGACCTGCTTGAACGGCTGGCTGGCTCGACCGACGGTCTCCACAATTCCGTCTCCGCGCGCAAGGACCGCACGACGCCCCGGGTCATGGTCGCACGCGGCGGGCAACATTCGGTATTGCGCGGTGCCGCCGCCCTCGCTGTTTCCGGAGTGCTGTCGCCCCGCTTCGGCCAGATGTTCACGGCCGAGCGCGAACGCGGCCGCGATCTCCTCGCGGCCAAGGAGATTGCCGCATGAGCGAACCGCTGCTGGTACTCGACAACGTCACCAAGAACTACGGCGCGATCGAAGCGCTCAAGGGGATCAGTTTCTCCATCGGCAAGGGCGAGGTCGTGGCGCTGCTCGGCGATAACGGCGCCGGCAAATCGACGCTCGTCAAGATCATCGCCGGCGGGCTGGAGCCGACCTCCGGCCGCATGCTGTTCGAGGGCAAGGAGTTTCTTGCCAGATCGCCGGCCGAGGCGAAGGCGGCGGGCATCGAAACCGTCTACCAGGACCTGTCGCTGTGCACCAATGTCGACGTGGTGGCGAATTTCTTCATGGGCCGTGAGATCACCAGGAAGGTCCTGGGCATTCCCGTGCTCGACGAGCGCGCCATGGAGGCCGTCGTCGCGAAGGCGCTGGCCAGCGCCGGCACCCGCATTCCATCACTGCGCACCAACGTCGAGCATCTCTCGGGCGGCCAGCGCCAGGCCATCGAACTCAACCGGTTCGTGCATTGGGGCGGCAAGCTGGTGCTTCTCGACGAGCCGTTCGCCGCCCTTGGCGTCGAGCAGACGCGGCGCGGCCTCGACATGATCCGCCAGGTGGCGAGCCAGGGCATCGGCGTCGTCATCATCACCCATATCATGCAGCAGGCTTTTCAGGTCGCCGACCGAATCGTGGTGATCCGCCAAGGTATCGTGGCCGGCGATGTCGCCAGAAACAAAACAAGTCCCGATGCGGTGATCAACATGATCACCGGCGAGACGCTTGCCGGTGCCGGACCGGCTGGCTGAGGGACAAAAAGAGGGGTCCGGCTCAACAGGAGCGAACGACATGAAGCGAATACTTCTTGCTGTCTTCGGTATCCTGGCACTGGCCTTTGCCACGCTCACGCCGGCATTCGCCCAGTCCAAGGGGACCGTCTACTATATGGTGCCGACATTGCTGGACGAGTTCCAGACCGGCTCGGTGACCGCGCTGGAGCTGTTCCTGAAACAGGTCGGCTACGAGATAAAGACGCTGAACGCCGACAACAAGACCGACGCCCAGCAATCGCAGATGAACGACGTCATCGCGCTGAAGCCAAAGGCGATCATCCTGGCGGCGGTCGATTTCAACGCTCTGAAGCCGTCCATCGAGGCCGCACGCGCCGCCGGCATCCCGGTGGTCGAGTTCGACCGCCAGATCACGTCGACACCTTCCGACTTCACCTCGGTGGCGGGTACCGTCGAGATCGGCCATATCGCCGCCGACCAGGCGCAGAAGCTGTTGAAGGCGAAGAACGGATCGGTGAAGGGCAAGGTGCTACAGGTACTCGGCGATCCTGGCGATCCCTACACGCTCGACATCCAGAAGGGTTTCGAGGAGAAGATGAAGGCATTCCCCGACGTCAAGATCATCTCGCTGCCGGCCATGCAGTGGGAAGCCAGCAATGCCGGCACCATCGTCGCCGACCAGATGCTGGCCAACCCCGACATCGACCTGATCTTCAGCCATGCCGCGCATCTCTCGGTCGCCGCCGTCGCGTCGCTCGAAGCCGCCGGCAAAAAGCCGGGCGACGTCATGCTGATGAGTTCGAATGGCGCGCCGGTCGGCCTCGACCTGATCCGCAAGGGTTGGCTCAACGTCGAAGTCGAGCAGCCGCTCTACGCGCAGGCCGCGGCCGTCGCCATGTTCATGGACAAGGTCGCCAACAAGCAGGAGATCAAGCCCGGCGACTACGACGTGCTGGGCCTGAAATCGACCGTGACCAAAGAAGCGTGGGGGCCGAACATCAAGATCCCGGGTGCCGCCATCACCAAGGAAAACGTCGACAATCCGGCCTTCTGGGGCAACCAGAAGGCGCCGACGGATACCGTCAAACCGGTCGAATAGGCCGGTCGCATAAGGTGCTCCGGACCAAAGTGGTCCGGAGCCGCTTCTCCGCAACATCAATCCGCGCAAGATCGTCACCGAAATCGATTTTCGGGGTTCATGCGCCAGCCGGATCAGCTCATGAACCCCCGCACCCGCCAAGCCTTGGAGTTCGTTCTCGACAACCTTGTCTGGTTCATGCTGGTCTTCGTGCTGGTGGTCTTCTCCATCTTCATCCCGAACTATTTCCAGCTCGGCATCTTCGCCAACATCATCGAGGCTTCGAGCGTGCTCGGCGTCATGTCGATCGGCCTGGCGCTGGTCATCATCGCCGGGCACATGGACCTGTCGGTCGAATCCGTCGCGGCGCTCAGCGCCATGGCGGTGGGCATCCTGTTCTGCTCGTCCGGCATCGGCCTCGGCATCCAATTGCACCCCGAATGGCTGATGGTTCCGGTGTCGCTGCTGCTGGCTCTGGCCGTCGGCGGTCTGATCGGCGCCTTCAACGGGTTTCTGGTCGTCAAGGTCAAGATGAGCGCCTTCATCATCACGCTGGCGTCCTACATCTGGGTGCGCGGCCTGGTGCTGGTTATTTCGGGCGGCCGCTCGGCTCAGGATTTGGCACCCGCCATCCGCTGGTTCGGCATCCAACGGCTGATCGGCCTGCCGCTGACGGCCTGGATCGCCATCGCTTGTTTCGTCGTCTTCTCGCTGATCATGGCCAAGACGCCGTTCGGCCGGCACCTCGTGATGATCGGCGGCAACGAGACGGCGACCTTCCGCGCCGGCATCCGGGTCAACCGAAACCTCATCATCGCCTTCGTGCTTGCCGGCGCCATCGCTGGCCTTGCCGGCTGGCTGCTGGCGATCCGCACCTCGGGCGCCACCGCAAATCTCGGCGTCGGGCTGCTGTTCAACGCCTTTGCCGCGGTCGTCATCGGCGGCGTCAGCCTGAAAGGCGGCGTCGGCACCTTGCCCGGCGTCTATGCCGGCGTGCTCCTGCTCTCGGCCATCAACACGGCGATCAACCTGATGGGACTGCCGGCCAACTTCACCCAGGTCATCCACGGCCTGCTGGTGCTGGCCGCGGTGCTGCTCGACGCATTCAAGCAAACCATTCGCCAAAGACTCGCATGACAGGACGGCTCGCATGACCGGAAGACTGAAGGACAAGGTGGCGCTGATCGTCGGCAGCGCGCGCGGCATCGGCAAGGGAATCGCGCTTCGCTTCGCCGAAGAAGGCGCAAGTCTGGTCCTCGCCGACACCGAGGCCGAGGCCGGGCAAGCGACAGCCGACGAACTGGGCGTGCCCTTCATCCGCACCGACATCTCGCAAATGGCCGACGCGGAGGCCGCGGTGGCACTGGCGCTGAAGCGTCACGGCCGCCTCGATATCATCGTGCAGAATGCCGGTATCTATCCCTGGCAGTTGATCGAAAACACCAGCGCCGACGACTGGGACCGCGTGATGGCCGTCAATCTGCGCGGCACGTTCAATGCCAGCCGCGCGGCACTGGTGCCAATGAAGGCGCAGCGCTCCGGGCGCATGCTCTACACCTCCTCCATCACCGGCCCGCACGTGACCAGTCCCGGCCATGGCCATTATTCGGCCAGCAAGGCGGGCATCAACGGCTTCATCCGGGCGGCGGCGCTGGAATTCTCCGGCTACGGCATCACCGTCAACGGCGTCGAGCCCGGCAACATCCTCACAGAGGCCATCCAGCAGCATCGCGGCGCCGCCTATATCAAGAACATGGAGGATTCCATCCCGCTCGGCCGCCTCGGCAGCCCGCGCGACGTCGCCAATGCCTTCCTGTTCCTGGCCTCGGACGATGCCAGCTACATCACCGGCACGACCATCGTCGTCGACGGCGGGCAGTTGCTGCCCGAGGGCAAGGATTTCCGGATGGCGCCGCCGTGATTCCGTAAACCTGCGAGGGAAAGTCGCCGCTCTTTCCGTCGCCGCTCCGCGGCTTCCTGCAAGGCTTACCGAAACCAGTTGAACAGTTGTTCGAGCATTCCGGGCGGTTCCAGCGAGAACACGGCACGAAATGTCGTCGGCCGATCGCTGGAAAATGCCGATGCAAGCGGGCGAGAATAGGATGCCGTCCGTCCGTCATCCGATATCGTGCCACTTGTCTCGATGATGCGCGGAGCCGTCACCGTCCATGCAATATGCCTGCCTGACATCTTCGCCAATATGAGGGTCTGCAGCCCTTGCGCCATCGGATCGTCGGCATACTTGTCGGTTGGCTTGAGACTGGGGAAATTGACGACGAATTCGTAATTGTCCCCTACTCGATTGAGCTGCACGCCTTGCTTCTTGTCTCCTCCGACACTGGCGTTCGAAAGAGCCGCAACGAGATCGTCTGTCTTGCCGGAGAAAAACAGCGAGCAGACCTCATCGCGGCCCTCGGTTTTCTGCTCGGCGGTTCCGGTTATGCCCGGCGACGACAACAGCTTGTCGGAACTGCACCATTTGCCGTTCGCGTTCTTGGCCATCGCCAGTAGCGAAGCATCCACCGCTATCCGGATATTGGCCGTCGCGGTCCCATCGCGCCGGAATGCCAGATCCTGCTTCATGTCGAAGCAGCCCGCCACCAACAGACATCCGACCAGCGAGACCACGATGTTGCGACGAACAGGGAATATCCAAAAACGCATCACATCTACGTTCAAAACTTGGCTCGGTGTCTCTTTTCGCGGCACCCTTCGCAAAAAGCGGCCAGCCGACGATGCGAAATAACCTATAAAAACCATAAGACTATTTGGTGGGCGATGACGGACTCGAACCGCCGACATCTTCGGTGTAAACGAAGCGCTCTACCAACTGAGCTAATCGCCCGCTCCGGCGCGACCTTTAAGCGGTCGGGACCGGGTTCGCAAGGCCAAATGAACAGCCGACGCCGTGTTCGCACGCCGGATTTGTTCACAGAATGGGGGCTGTCAAAAAACCTTCTCCAGTTTGTGTTTATGATGGTTTGGTGCGCTTGACACCCGGAGGCGAACCCCTTATCCACCGCCCCAACGACGAACACGGCTGACACGTGCTCGTCAATGCGCGGGTGTAGCTCAGTTGGTTAGAGTGCCGGCCTGTCACGCCGGAGGTCGCGGGTTCGAGCCCCGTCACTCGCGCCACTCTCAATCCCTTGTTATACAAGGCTTTAATGGGAGTGGCGCTGAAGTTGAGTTGGACGAGTTTCAACTTTTTTCGCCGCCTAGTTTCAACTTTTTGAACTCCTTGTGTTCCTGGCCGAGTAGCTTGCGACCTTTACGGCGGTGTTCGTCAGCAGTGCGCACTGCAACGAGATTGACCGGCATATACGTCCGCTGAAGCGATTTATTCTCATCTATGGAATTGCCCATCTTGGCGAGCGCCGGCAACACCGGCCGCAAGCAACGCGCGGATAGTGGTCAACGATGCGCCATCGTCAGAGTTGAGTTCTGCAACGATGTCGACAAACGGCTTCCCTGCCGACCGCTCCGCGGCAACCAAGGTATTGGCGTTAAATTTTAGGTTCATGTGGTGGTGCCTTTCTTCGCCGCACGCGCCGCAATGCGCTTGGCCGATTTGTCTATTTCAGTTGCTAGATCGCCCTTGATGCTGCGTAGAACCTTGTTGCGATTTCCGCGTAGGGCCGGGCCGAGATACGGCTGTGCTGGCGAATGCCGAGTTCCAAATTCAGCGAACAGGGCATGCGGTGCCGTAGCAGCCACCCGCACCAGAGCTGACGCACCGCGGCCTGCCGCAGCACGATTTGCGTCGCGAGCGGCCGATGATGCGTTCTCGTCCGATCCGCCACCCGCCTTGGATTTGGCATAGGCGGCCTTGCCGGCGTTAGTGCGAACGACAGTGGCCTTGATGGATTCCTTCAGGTCGCCGGTCAGCACAGGCGCACTGGCCTTGGCGTCGGCCACGATAGGGGCAGCGGCCTTTTTCAGGGCGCGTTCCATGATCCCGCGCTGGGTCGATTTCTTGAATTCCTCGAGGTTCTTTTTGAGGTCGGCCAGGCCGTCGACCTTAAAGTTGGCCATGGCTGTGCGACCGCGCCGGGAAGCGTTGGGTGGATTTGGGCATGGGGTGTCCTGTGGAAAGTGGGCGAACGCCTGTGGAAAGCGTGCATTAGTGACGAATTGCGGCGCGTCGACGCGTGAATCATCTATCTGTAATGGTGATTGCCGGCGGCAACCTCTTTTCTGACAGCTTAGGCTGCACTCACACGGATGGCGGCGCGGCAATAATGCTTCGCTGGAGTGGCGGACCTAATTCCGCTTTAGAAAAAAGGGAGACGTCAACATGTCGACGTTGAAGTCAAAAGTTGTGAAAGTTAGGGCGTATTTCCGTACGCGCCTGGGCCGTCTTGAGCATGTTTGTGCTCATTTTCGGTCCTGGCCTCGCCAGCTTTCATTCGACTTTTAAGCTCGGCCTCGTAAACTGAGCCAGCCGCCGGGAATCACCTAAGCCTCAGAGGGAGACTCGATTGGCATCTGACATCCTAAATACCATCGGCCTGACAATGGGCATGCTAGGCGTGGTCTTGATTTTCATCTGGGGGCCTCCGCTCCCTGATTTTGAGGAGAGCGTCGGACTTGCCCTCGAAGACGCCACAGTGCTTGCGGACGGGACGAGAATATCCGACATAATCGACTCAAACAGACGACGAAAGTCGCGCCATAAGATCATATCTAGCATCGGCTTGGGTCTGATTTTTGTAGGATTTGGCCTCCAACTAGCGGCCCTGTGGCTGCCAGCGTTCATGCACTAAGCGCCGTAGGGGCACGATGAAGCCAATTGCTGTCGATTTAGCGAACAACAAATTACTTCTAGCCGAACAAAGTTGCGCTCGGTTGCAGCAAGCCAACAATTATGAAGCTGCAGAGCAGGCGTGGGCTGATTTCCTCGTCGCTGTCGCGGCTACCTACTCAAAGCTGGAACAAGGCGCCAAAGGCGTCGGCAGAAGCGAGGCATGGTTTGGCCGCAGGAAGCACCAGCGAAAGACGGATCCGTTGCTTAAGTATCTTCATTTCGCACGGAACAGCGATGTGCATGGTATTGAACACATCACACATAGAGACGTTCCGACTATCGACGGGAAACCAATGGGTTTTCTGCCTGAGCACTTCGGAAGAGAAATTCCACTAAAGGTTCAGAGAGCCGATCCAATTACACATGAACCGATTGGCGAACCTTCCGATGCAACGCTTCGCGGTCCCAATATTGTACTTCGGACGGTCACAAATGCGAAATTTGGCGATGAGTGTGCCGTGCCAACCCAACATGAAGGTCACGCTATCGACGTTCCGACCCCGCAGATTATCGCGGAACTCGGGCTCAAGTACCTAACGGCTATGGTTGCCGAGGCTCGGAGTTTAATTGTTCAAGGCGCATAGCCAGGTAGACGCTTACGACTAGATCGCGCATCTGCTGGCCGAGCATGTGTTCCCTAGCCGAGTATATCCCAGCTTCGATCATTGCCGGGGTAATGACCGCGATGTCGGCAGGCAATTCGTAGTTGATAATGTTAGGCATTTTCGATCTGACCCCTCAACTTTTCAATCGCGGCGTTGTGCGGAAACTCGTCCGCGCGGTCGCCAGGGAAGGTCGGACTAGGTCCACGATGACCCCTCCGGGGGTCTAGATGGACTTGGTGGGCTCGGCCCTAGGACCGGCTGCCAAGCCTAGCGATAACGCTAATACAGATTCTGCCTCGCGTGCGCGCAAGCGCGCGAGGCACAAACGTGATTTTGTGAGTGGCAGCAGATCGGTTACCCTACGTCAGCAACGAAGGGTGAACGAAATGAAGATATTAGTCGCAATCGCTGCCGCACTGGGACTGTCCGTGTCCGCCGCTTCGGCAGAATGCGCCTTCCACTCCAAGGTATCGGCATCAGTCGACGCGCAGACTAAGACAGCGAGCGTCGAGAAGGCTGACACCACAGCCGACACTTCGATAAAAAAAGAAGTGCCGCCAAAGACCGAATAAACGTCAGCGGATTCCGCGTAGCCGCTGAGCCGCCTCGGCCCTGCGTCTGATGCGCTCGGTCGCTGCGGTGGCGTTGTGTTCGGCGCGCGTGAGGGCGGCGGATGTGGACTCGTAAGCAGGGAACGCCGTAAGCGTGATCTCATACAGGTCAACATCAGTGATGGTCCGGAGCGGTAGACGATTGCCGCCGTCCTGCCAGTCCTCGGCACGCACCTGAAAGCCGAAGCTGCAGCCCTTAACGTCCTGACGTCCTACCGTGCCGATAGCTGTCTGCCCTTCAGGCGTCGATGGGTCAGCGTCCAGCGAGAACCAAAGACCAATCCTGTCTTCGCGCAATGTGAGCGTACCAGCCGAGACGCGCCCAAGCACGCGCCCGCTGTCGTGACTGAGGATAGCGACAACATCGGGCATATCTTTTAGCGTGCGAGTGAATGCCCCTTGCGCGATACGTTCGCGGAACTCCCCGGCAATGACGGTCTCGCTGTTGAACATCACCGCATAGCCGGAGATGACGTTGCCTGTCATTTGCGCTCCAACTTGGCTTCCGCCCGGCCCAGCGCCGACTTGGCGCGGAGTTCGCGGGCAATCTTGATAGGATCCGTATCGGTATACTCTAGCGGCTTGCCAGGCAACTTGATGCGCCGCGACTTGCTGGTGGTGCGGGTGCGGGCCGTGTCTGCCTTTTCGATGTTAGACTGCATAGCCAGCCTCCGTTACGTCTTTCACATATGTTGCGACCCGGCGCTGCGCGTCCCGATGGTCGCCCATGAAGAACGGACGGATAGGCCCGAGCGACGCCCACGAAACGCCTTCCGCTTCGATGGCCATGATCAGTTCATTGAGTTCGCCGTGCGCCTCGTCGGCCGCCTGCAGGGCGGTTACGAGGGCTGCAACACGCTTGCCAACTTCCGGCCCAACCGCATCACAAACAGCTTTGCCTGCCTTGGTTTCCAGTGCCATGCGACGTTTCTGGATCTCGGCTAGAGCGGTCTCGCCTACCGCAATGCGATGGCGAGCGTCGGCGATGGCTTTGCGCTTTGTTGCCTTCGGGGAAGGATTGTCTTGCAAAAGCGCGGCCACCTCAGGGTGAATTTCTGGCGAGTCATCAACCGCCAATTCACGCTCGAATAGTTTCTGTTCCGCGCGATCGGCGCGAACCGCGGCGCTGATCTCGTTTTCTCTTTCTAGAAGGCGCGCCAAGTCTGGCAGCACTTCCGCGGCAGAAGGCACGCGATAGGCTTCAGGGTCGACCTTCGGCACAACGCGCGGCGGGCGAACATCGACAGGTGCGGACTTGCGCGGGCGGGGGAAAATCGCTGCCATTTAGGATTCCTTCCTGAATAGGTCTTGGATGACGTCAACGAAGGCGCTGGCGTTGATGGTGGTGGATTTGCGGTGGCCGTTAGCCTGCCAATTCGCAGCCAACGCCCCAACAGGCACGAAACGCTCCGTGTGACCGCTGGTGGCGTCGTAAATGGTTACCTCAGGCCAGTTGCCGACGACTTCGATCCGGTCGCGGCGCAGTAGGTCGGCTTCACCGTGGATGGCAACGTCGGCAATGACGTCGAGCGCCCGACCGGCCGTGTCGATGCTGTCCGGAGCGCCAGTCAGGTCGACACCACCAGGTGTTAGCGAACGATAGCGCGCAACTGCGTCTGGTGCCTCGTGCAGGGCAGTGTCGGCGGCGAGCGCGATGATTAACGACACCACATCGTGCGCGTCGAGTTCGGGCGCAATGCCCGGTCCGCCTAGAGGGAGCACACCGCGCTCCTGCAGACGGCGAGAAATGGTAATGCTGCGGGATTTCGGAAATCCCAAGTGGTGCTCGATTGATGTCAAGCAGGCTCTAAGAGCAGCCATGGCGTGGCGTTCCTTTCATAGTTCGAAATTGCGTATGTGATGGGCAAAAAAAGAGCCGCGCTCCCGAAGGAGCAGCGGCTGATTGGTCCCGCCTGATCTCTAGACCAATGACGGGATGCCCACGCCTGTGAGGGCAGGCAGGGCGGCGACGACCTAGGGAGAACGCCGCGAATTGTCGCTGGGTACTGCCCGAAGGTGCGCCCAGCGTCACGGGCAAGCCGTGAAACGAAAGGGCAGCCGAAGCTGCCCTGTATCTCTCACCTATACCCCTGTGGGAATTTGAATTGGGTATGCCTATGCGGCGCGACGGACGGGTTTACGCCAGAACTCATCAACCGCCTGCATGCCGAGCATGACAAGCGCCCGACCAGCACCCTTTGCCCCGGCTTGATTTCCCACGCCGTGCTCGCGCCCGATTTTCTCTAATGTATCTCCGAATACGACGGCCGCCTCGAACGCTTCCCGCAACCAGCCAAGCACAGACTGCAACTCGGCCAATTCCCTGCCGCAATCGATATGATGCAATAGCGGCCAATCGCCATTCCACTTTTTCGCAACAGGCTTTGCACGCTTCTTGGTCTTATCGGGATCCGCCATCACGGCGCGGGTGGCCGGCGTATCGAGGCGAGCTTTCTTGCCCTTGACCGTCTTCAGCCCCTTATCGACCAGATTGCCCGTGGATTCGTCTAGCCTGATGTCGGCCATCAGATAGATGTTCTCGGCGAGGTCGCGCCCAACCAAGTCATGCGGCCCATTCGCGACGTTCCAGAGATCGCGATAGCGTTCGGCCAGCGCCAGACACTGATCGTTTCCTTCCGCCTTCAGAAGCTTCTGCAATGGCCAGTCCACATTATCGTTGGCAGCCTGGCCGCTGTAACGGTTGCTTGTGATGCGCACAGCCTGCGCGCACAGCCGCCACTCGACAGACGGGCCGTCTGTTCCGTATCGGAAGCAGGGCTTGCCGCGGCGAGAGCTAGTGCGCGCGGGCATCCAGTCGCCATCTGCGTCGTCAATGATCCGAGGCAATGCTTTCAGGTCTTCGGCCACGTCGAAGACGGGCCGTTCTGTCGTGTTCATGTGGTGGTTCCCCAGGTGGTGGCGGCCCGAAGGCCGTAAGTGCCGCTTCCTCAAGCGGGTGGTCAGTTTTTATACAGGTTCGGCGGGCTAGGACTTTCGTCCACCCTCCCCCTGCGCCGCCTTTCGGGCGTCAGGGTTTTTGGGCGTTCTGAGTTCCTTGATTTCCTCGAGGAGGTTTTTGACCAGAAGTCCATAAACCTGTGTTAGCTCAGCTGGTGTCAGTTCGACCCGGATATCGTACGCGCCGGCATAGTTCACCTGCAGGTTGGCCGTCCCAAACAGCGTTGTCGTTCCGTCTCTAATGTCGGTGCCTACAATCAGATTTTCGATCTGCTGGTCGAGCAGGATTACGCCTGTCTCGCCCGGATGATTGTGTGTTGTGGTCCTGATCTTCACGTTGGCCTCCTGCTTGATCACTCAGGTCTCAACCAATAATAGCATGCGGAACAAACCTTCGGGTCGCGGGGTTTCTCTGGCCACACAGGGAGAAACCCGATGATCCATTGGCTACTCAGAATTGGCGCCCTCTACGCGGCTTACAAACTCGGCGAAGCAGGCGGCCGCGCCCAGGCTCGCGCCGACATGCGTCTTCAGCCGCCGCTCGACTACGAGCGCTTGCCATCTGACCGCAACGAGGCGGAATTCGGCGAGCTGACGTGAGCGTTGTCGTTTGCCGCTATGCCGCCTCGTCCTCGCTTCTGTTGTCATTGGCGGCAAGCAGCGCGACGACAGTCTTGCGGCTCGGTTCCACAAACGTGTGTGGACGGCGACCGGCCGGATTGGTGCCGTTCAGCAAAATGCGGCGCTCGTTATGGTAGGGGATGGCGGCGTCATGGGCGCGCCAGTCGCGGCGAAGGCGATTTGTGGGGGTGGTCATGGTTTCTTCGGAGATAGGCGCTCGTGGCGCGTTCCGGCCTGGCCGGTCTTCATCGTCGCCAACGCGGCGGCGGTCTTGGATATTGTCGATATAGGCGTCGAGTGCGTGAAAATTCAAGACGAGAACTAAATATAGTGTCTGAGTGGCCGGAATGTCACTAATGTAGGAGGGACGGAAAAGCGAGTGGGGCAACCTGCCGCCCTAGCTCTTCGACCCGCACCCTGGCCGTCACACTGGTTCGAGCAAGGATAGTAACTCATCAGACAACTCGCGGCGGGTGATCTGAGCCGTTGCCTTTGACTTGGTATCTATTGCGTGCCAGAGAACAGAGCCCGTCTGACCGCAGAGGACCGCTGGAAGAATATAAGTATGCTGCGGAGATAGGGTGATTTTGCTCTTATTGCCTGCGGTTGCAACATCCATTGGGGCCTTTATAAAATCGGCGTTAGCTACTCGCATCTTAGCCAGCGGGACTCTTATCAACCGGAACTTTCGATATATCAGATGCAGCCGCTCGTCAGCCTTTCCTATGGGGGTATCCCTGACGGTGCGCAATGTCTCGTATGAGGACAAAACCCATAGACGACTAAGCGCTATTTGCATGGTCGCAGCGAGGATGGACGACTTGCGTGGCTTTGGCGACTCGGTGGCACCGGCAAGGTGCTCGTCTTCCATGCATCTGATCGCCAAGTCGAGCATGCAGTCGGCGTGGTTCAACACCGGTTGAATGGAGCCATACTTTTCAGTCATTCGATGGGTCATGAGTACCCAGCGATTGGCGAGATCGGGTTGCTTCGCCATCGCAGCTTCAATGGCGAAGCCTATTTCATCAGCAATCATTGCATATGATGACATGGCCTGGAGGTGATCAGCAACGGGCATCCCTCGGTCGGATTTCCAAACGTCCTACTCTCTACAGGCGTGGATAAACCGGAAGTGGTTTCCAGCCACTTCCAGGGTGTTCCACCCTGCCGGGGGTATAAGGGGTGGAAGAACAGGGGTGGAACGGGTGGTAGGTGGGTGGAATGTAAGGTGGAACATCACTCCTCCACCTCTGAATCCGGACCAAAATCCTCTGCCGACACTATAAGACGCTGCCTCTGCTTTGATGGCGGGCCTTCCCAAACAACCTTCACGATGCCATCGGCAAGGAGCCGTTGCATAGCCGCCTCGAACTGCTTCCTGGTAACACCCTCGGCATCTGGCCGCGCTGCTAAAACGTTCGGCGCGTAGTTGACTCCCCTGGTCGAGGCTACGCGTTGGCCGGTTCGATTGACTGCGGAGAGCAAGCTCCGGAACGCCTCATCATGGCGCCTGTTTAGTAGGCCACTGACGGCGGTTGGCTTGCCATCGTCCAACACGAACACGCCATCTTGCCATCGCATCCGAAGTTCATTGCCGACCTTCCCGTAATTGATCTTTTTTGTCGTCAGCACGCGGGCGTCAGGGTCAATGTCATCCTTACCCTCCGGCCGGGTCAAATAGAGACGCGAACGCACCGAATTATTCCATGCCGTTGAGCCTGACGAGCCTGTGCCCGTTTGCATGCCGGCAACAGACGGGTGAGCCAGAAGCATGATTGCGCAATCGCTCTCCATGGCCACCTTCCGCAGCATGGCGATGAATTGGCGAACCTGTGCCCGTTTGATTTCATCGCCACCAAAAAGGTCGGCCGAGGTATCCAGCACGACAAGACCTGGCTTGAGATCCTGAATGGTTACGACGAGCCGCTTCCAAAGAACTGTCGGCTCCATAGCCCCAAGCCGGTTAGGAACACACAGGAGTGCATCCCGATCGGCCAGAGGCAAAAGTCGGAACCGCCACATGTCTGACATGGCCATCTTGTGGTGACCGACAATATCTGCAAGCCTTCGATGGAACTCGTCTGCGCTGTCCTCTGCGCCGACGTAGAGTGCCGGCCTAGCCAAAGGTTCTAGGCCAAGCGTGTCTACCGACAGCGCACTCGCGGCGGCGATTTGCAGGGCAAGTAGAGATTTACCCACGCCCCCATCACCGTTCAAAATTGTGACCTGGCGCATTGGGACCATGCCTTCAATGAACCATTCCCGCTTAGGCACGGGCAGCCCGCTCCAGTCAGCAGGATTAACGAGGAAGATTTCTTGATTGTCGTTTCCCCCAACGGGCGGCTGTTTGGGCTTTACCGCTCTCACCTTCAGCGGCTCGTCGTCAATGAGCGCGTCAGTGACGAGGCAGTGGGCGGCCGGACAATATTGGCCGCCGATCTGGCGCACCTCGGGCGTCCCACCTCTCCACAACGTCACGACTGATACATCATCGCCATGACCTAAAAACCTGCCGAAGCTGTCTGTCAGAACGCCAAGCCGCGGAACGTCTTCTGGCTCAAGTTCAGACCAGCTACCGGAAAATTTTTCGATGCTATCGCGGGTGGTGTTCGTCCAATCAGGTTGGCCGTCCGAAAAAGGCACTAGCACGACGTCGCCGAACAACATGTCAGCATAGTCGGCGACGGTTTCTAGAGCGTGTTCACGTTGGTCGATGCTGATCAAACCTACAGCAGGTTCAACGCCATCACCGAAGCCGGACTGTAAGGTGAAGGGAGCCATCTCATAGGCGTTAGGATACATTGGCTGCTGCCCCCAAAGCCGCGGCTGCTGCCTGGCTGATTTGTTCGGCGAATGCTGGAAGAAAAGTCACGGCGTGCTTGCCACACGCCTGCGGCGCGACGGTTCGCAGTTGGCCGAGGCGATTTGTGCGGAGTGCGAGATTGAAAATGCGGAGATGCCCATCGATCTCTAAATCAAAATAGGCAAGCGTTCTCGATCCGGCTGCTGGCCGGATGGCGATGATATTCACTTGGATCGTCCTTTGGATTGAGATTAGCCGCGGTTGGGTCCGCGGGACTTTTTTTGGTTTCAACTTTTGCCGTCTTTGCCGCCCGTTATCGCGAGAAAAAAGTTGAACTTTTCAGCGGCACATATGAACAATCCCCCGGCCTGTCACGCCGGAGGTCGCGGGTTCGAGCCCCGTCACTCGCGCCAAGTCTTTTCAAGGACTTGGCCTTTGTCGCGCATAAGAAGTTTCAATTTTTCCTGCCGCCTGGCGTCCTCCTTTAGGGCCGGGGCCGAAGGTCGAGAGCGGAAGATTGAAGCCTCGTCGAGAGGCTCAACCGCAAGGCGGACCGAGGCACCCGAAGTCGATTGTCATTTGCAGCGGTGCGGCTCATAGCGTCTCCCCCAATTCGAAAAACTCCCGTCGTACCAGATAAGCATTGGGCTGATGGCCTGGACTCCAATCCATCTTTCCAAGACGTCCGGCGCCATTCCCTAAATTGCACACATTTACATTAGCAATCCCTCAACTAACTGGGACGACCATACTCCACGTTGGGTCGACAGTTGGGTGTTGCGATGCAAAGTGACTTTGCAGCGGCGCGCGAGCTGCTCGAATGCGCGCAAAACCGCCTATCCGGAAATGACGAAACAAGCCGGAGTGTCCGCGCGATGCTTGACGTCCTGATTGAAGAGATCGCAGCCGCGGAATTTCAGAAGGCGCCCTTGACGATCATCCCATTTCCGCGAACGCGACCGCCGCGGTAGTCAGGAACCCAGATCCTTCCCTTCGAGGGATTGCCGGGATGCAGCCAAATCAGGAAGGCGGCGTTGGCTGCCACCCATTCCCGCGCCAGGAGGAATATAGCCCAGTTCGATCACCCTGTGTGCTGGCCTTGCCTCCATCAGGCAAAGCCAGCCAACAGGCCCTGCGGCGGTTCGTAATGTCAGAAATGTGCGCGATTGGTCGCTAAGCAGGCCGCCGACAATTTCTTAATCATGGACTTGCGGCGGTTGTGGTTGGCATCATGGGCCGCGCGAGCAGAAGGTGTTGGTCGGCGCTTCTCTCGCGCACGGCTGGCGGCAATGACAACGGTCGATCGGCGAAACCGATCCTAGCTTCCGGCCAGCAGCGCCTCGACCTCGCGCAGTGTCGGCATCGATGGCGCCGTCCCCGGCCGCGTCACCGAAATGCCGGCTACCGCGCAGGCAAAGCGCACCGCTTGTACCGGCTCCACCCCTCGCGAAAGCGCTGCGGCGAAGCCGCCGTTGAAGGCATCTCCGGCTCCCGTGGTTTCGACCACCGGCCCGGCGCTGATGGCGGGGACATGCTCGGAGCGGTCCTTGGTGTGCAGCAGTGCGCCCTTGTCACCGAGCGTGACGATGACGGTGCCGACGCCCTTTTCGAGCAGCTTGCCGGCGGCGGCCCGGGCGTCATCGACCGAGGAGACTTTCAGCCCTGTCAATTCCTCCGTCTCGGTCTCGTTCGGCGTGAGATAATCGCAGAGCGTGTAGATGCGGTCGGGGAGCGTGGCCGCGGGAGCGGGGTTGAGGATGGTCGTCACCCCTGCCCCGCGCGCGATCTCCAGCGCCCTCAGCGCCGCGTCGATGGGCTGTTCGAGCTGCGTGACAAAGACGCCGGCCCCGCCGATCAGATCGGCATTGGCCTCGATATCGGCCGGCGAAATCAGCATGGCCGCACCAGGACTGACGATGATGGCGTTGTTGCCGCTTCCCTCCTCGACGAAGATGTAGGCGGCGCCGGTGTAGCTATCCGGCGTATCGATGACGGCGCTTTTCACGCCGGCATCCTTCCAGGTCCGCTTGGCCATGTCTGCGAAGGCATCGACGCCAAGCCGGGTCAGGAAGGTGATATCGGCACCGAGCTTGCCGGCGGCCACCGCCTGGTTCGAACCCTTGCCGCCCGGCCCGAGCTTGAAAGAATTGCCGAGGATCGTTTCGCCCATGCGCGGCTGGCGATCGGCGCGATAGGCGGTATCGGCGACGAAGACGCCCAGGACGACGACAGGTTTCATGACGACAGGCTTGCCGGAGGCCATGCTATGCCGCGTCCGGCGGCACGACGCCCTTGCGGAAGGCGAAGCAGCCGTAGAAGCGGCGCTCGCCGGTCTGGATGACGCAATAGGCCCGTTTGGCGCGCTCATAGAAGGCGTAGCGCTCGACCGGGAGCATCGGCCAGGACTTGCCCTCGGCCGCGTCGATTTCCTTTTGCACTTCCTTCTGCACGGGCGGAATCTCGTCCGGCTTGCCGACGATCTCCATGCGTGCCGCGGAGTCGTCGACGAACGTATCCAGCGGGTAGAGCGACAGCACCGCCTTCACCACTTGCGCCGCCGGGGCATCGATGCGCAACAGCCGGCCGAGCGCCGTCTGGCGCGCCACCGAATCGGACGGGAAATTGGTGTCGGCGATGATCAGGTCGTCGCCATGTCCCATCGCCCGCAATGCCTGCAGCACGTCGGCATTGAGCAACGGATGGATCCCTTTGAGCATGATGGTCCTCGTGAAGTCCGTTTGAGATCAGAGACGTTGAGATCAGAGACGCTGGCCGGTCTCGGCGTCGAACAGGTGGATATGGTCGAGCCTGGGCCGGAGCTTGAGCGTATCGCCAGGCTTGAAGTCGTGGCGCTCGCGAAACAATGCCACCATCTCGCCGTCGCCGAAGCGCAGGAACACCAGCGTTTCGGACCCGGTCGGCTCGACCACCGAAATCTTCGCCGGGACGCCATCGGGATGGATCTCGAGATGCTCCGGGCGCACGCCATAGACGACAGCCTGCCCGTCCCGCGCGGCATTGTCGCCAATCGGGAACAATGTACCTGATATGTCGACACCGGGCTTGTCGCCCTTGCGCAAAACACCCTTGAGCAAGTTCATCGAAGGTGAGCCGATAAAACCGGCGACGAACAAATTGGCTGGCCGGTCGAACAGCTCCAGTGGCGCGCCGATCTGCTCGATGCGGCCGTCGCGCATGACGACGATCTTGTCGGCCATCGTCATCGCCTCGATCTGGTCGTGGGTGACGTAGATGGTGGTGGTTTTCAGCCGCTGGTGGAGTTCCTTGATCTCGGTGCGCATCTGCACGCGCAGCTTGGCATCGAGGTTCGAGAGCGGCTCATCGAAGAGGAACACTTGCGGATTGCGCACGATGGCACGCCCCATCGCCACGCGTTGACGCTGGCCGCCCGAGAGCTGCCGGGGATAGCGCTTGAGATAGGGATTGAGATCCAGGATATCGGCGGCGCGCTTGACCCGCTCGGCGACCACGGCCGGATCGGTCTTCCGCAGCTTGAGGGCAAAGGCCATGTTCTGCTCCACCGTCTTGTGCGGATAGAGCGCGTAGTTCTGGAACACCATGGCGATGTCGCGTTTTGCGGGCGGCAGATGATTGACGACACGGTCACCGATGGCGATCGTGCCGCCGGAAACGGTCTCCAGCCCGGCCACCATTCTCAGCAGCGTGGACTTGCCGCAACCTGAAGGACCGACCAGCACGACGAACTGTCCGTCAGCGATGTCGACGCTGACTTCGTGCAGAACCTTGACGGTTCCAAACGCCTTGGCCACCTTGCTGATCGCGACTTGAGCCATATCTCCCCCATCGGCTCCACTGGCCGTAGGCGCAGAAGCTAACCAACGCGACCTGCCAGGGCAAGTCGGTCTCTTATAGATAAAAACCTGTTCTCGTTGACACGGCGTTTGGTTGTGAGAATAGTGGCAGGCGCTGGTCCAAATGTCGGTAACGATCCGCAGGGAATTTCAATCGACGCAGGGTGGGGGCCTGCCTAATTCGTTGCCCAGCCGGGAGCACAGTCGTGCTCCAGCGTCCGACAGGTGGCCACATCCATTCACACTGATATTCTGGGAGGAATAGTCGATGAGAACAGGTCTTTACGACAAACTGGTCCGCGCTGGCGCCACAAGGCGCGACATATTGAAGGGTGCGGCCAGCATGGCCGCGATCGCGGCGGCATCCGGCGCCGGGCTCGGCGCGCTGACGCGTCCGGCCTCCGCTGCAAGCGAGCTTCGCTCGAAGATCCTGCAGATTCCCGGCGTTGGCAAAGGCCAGCCGACCGATGCCGATTTCCAGAAGGTCGGCGAGCTCTGCCTCGAGGCGACCAAGGCCAATGTCAAGGAAGGTGAATTCGCCGGCGTTGAGCTGACCTTCATGGGCCTCAACAACCAGAACCTGCACAATGTGCTGTTCCGCGGCTTCCTGAAGCCATGGGAAGCCTATACCGGCGCCAAGATCAGCTGGATCGACCTGGCGCAGGCCGACTACAACGCCCGCCTGCAGCAGTCGATCGCCACCGGCACCGTCGACTTCGACATTATCGAGATGGGCGCCCCCTTCGAAGGCGACGTCTGCGGCAAGGGCCTGACCTCGGAAATGCCCGACTGGGTCAAGAAGCAGATCGATTTCGACGATCTGGTCAATTATCTGAAGCCGCCGGTCGGCACCTGGGATGGCAAGCAGTATCGCGTGACCATCGACGGCGACACGCACAATTTCAACTACCGCACCGACGTGTTCGCCGATGCCGACCTCGCCAAGCAGTGGAAGGACGGCGGCGGTGAAGGCGAATGGGGCGTGCCGAAGACCTGGCAACAGGTGCAGGCCGTGACCAAGTTCCTCAAGGGCAAGAAATTCAAGGGCCAGGACGTCTACGGCTACCTCGATGCGCCCAAGCCCTGGGGCGGTTTCGGCTTCTACTTCCTCGGCAGCCGCGCCACCGCCTATGCCAAGCATCCCGACGACAAGGCCTGGCTGTTCGACGCCGACACGATGAAGCCGCGCGTCAACAATCCGGCCTGGGTGCGCGCCATTCAGGACGTGATCGACGCCCTGCCCTCCGAACCGGCCGACCAGATCAATGCCGATCCGAACACCACCGCCTTCCAGCAGTTCCTGGCCGGCACCGGCTCGATGATCCCCTGGTGGGGCGATGTCGGCTCGAACGTGAAGACCAATGATTCCTCTGTCATCGGCGACGTCACCGGCTTCTCGATCCTGCCGGGCTCGGACGACGTCTACAACTCCAAGACCGGCAAATGGGAGAAGCTCGCCAGCGGGCCGAACTATTCGCCGAACTGCGCCTATCTCGGCTGGGGCGTCTACGTGATGGCCCGTGTCGACAGCGACGAGAAGAAGAAGAAAGCGGCATGGTCCGCCGCCGCCCATCTCGGCGGCAAGGACCTGTCGATCTGGACGGCGATGTATCCGTCCGGCTTCCAGCCCTACCGCAATTCCCATTTCGACATTCCGGAATGGGTGGCGGCTGGCTACGACGAGGCCTTCATCACCTCGTACCTCAAGTCGGAAGGCGACAGCTACAACCATCCGAACGCGGCAATCGAGCCACGCATCCCCGGCATCTTCCAGTATTATTCCGCCGCCGAGGACATCCTGGCCAACACCTTCGCGGGCAAGATGAAGGCGCAGGAAGGCGCCGACGCCATTGCCGCGGCCTGGGAAAAGCTGACCGACCAGATCGGCCGCGAAAAGCAGATCAAGCTCTACAAGGCCTCGCTCGGCATGGCCTGATCGGAGCCTGAAACCGGGTCCGGCGACGAGAGCCGCCGGACCCTGTCTTGACCGGTACGCCGGTCGCGAAGTGCCTTCTGCAACCGGACGAGACGCTTGGCTGACCAGATTTTGCCCACCAATGATTGGCCGGCAAACGCCGTCCCATCCGACCTGATCCCGCCAGGCCGCAAACGCCTTGGCTGGGCGCTGATGGCGCTGGCCACGCTTGGCCTCCTGGCAACGATCCTGGTACAGATCCTCTACAAGAGCGAAGTCGACACGATCGGTTTCGAGACGTGGCGACCGGTCGTCTATGCCTATGTGCTGTGGGGCGTGGCGCTCGGCATCGGCCAGGTGCTGACGCGCGGCGAGGACGGGCAGCGCGCGCTGTTCCTGTTGCCGGCGCTGCTGTTCACCATCGCCATGGTGATCTTCCCGACGCTGTTCGGCTTCTACATCGCACTCACCGACTGGAACCTCTCCTCCTTCAGTGGCCGCAGGTTCAACGGGCTCGACAATTTCTGGCAGATGCTTGGCGACCCCTACTACCGCAATGCACTGTTCAACATGGTGCTCTATGTGCTGGCGGTGCTGGTCGAATATGTCATCGCCTTCGGCCTGGCGCTGTTGCTCAACGCACAGATCCGGGCGCGAAAGTTCTTCCGCGTCGTCTTCCTGATGCCGCTGATGCTGTCGCCGGTCGCGGTATCCTGGATGATCGGCAAATCGCTGATGGAATACCGGTTCGGGCCGGCGGCGACGCTGGCGCGCCATCTCGGCTGGGATAATCCCGCCTTCTTCTCCGATCCGATCACCGCGCGCATCTCGATCATGCTGCTCGACGCCTGGACCTTCATTCCCTTCATGATGATCATGCTGCTGGCCGGCCTGCAGGCCATGTCGCGCGAGGTGCTGGAGGCGGCGCGCGTCGACGGCGCGACCGCATGGCAGACCTTCTGGCAGGTCACCTTCCCGCTGATGCTGCCGGTCTCGGTGACGGCGGTGATCCTGCGCATCATCTTCAAGCTGAAGCTCGCCGACATCATCATCACAGTGACATCAGGCGGCCCCGGCGGCGCGACCGATTCCGTGTCGAGCTTCATCTACCGGGAATACCGCGACCGCTCGAATGTCGGCTACGGCACCATGCTGGCAATGGCCTACCTCGTCATCATCGTGGTGTTCGTGACCTGGCTGCTGAAGCTCGCCAACCGCTTCGTGCGCAACGTCAACTGAGTGGCCGGATCATGAGCGTTCAGACCACCGACTATACCGTCTCCGAAATCCGCTCTCCGGCGAGCTTCATCACCAGCCGCGTCTTCATCTATGGGGCTCTCGTCTTCTGGGCCTTCATCTGCCTGTTCCCGATCTACTGGACGATAACGACCTCGTTCAAATCGGCGGTCGACGTCACGCAAGGCCATCTCATCCCCTTCGTCGACTTCTGGCCGGACTGGAAGGGCTGGCGATCGCTCGGCCTGTCGCCGGATTCGATCTTCCAGACCTCCACGGTGCGCGATGAGTTCTTCAAGCGATTCATGAACTCGGTCATCACTTCGGTCGGCGCATCGAGCCTCGCCATCGTCATCGGCAGCCTCGCCGCCTATGGCCTGACGCGCTACCGCTACAAATTCGCCTGGTTCAGGAACGAGGATATCTCCTTCTTCTTCCTGTCGCAGCTGATCCTGCCGCCCGTGGTGCTCGCCCTGCCCTTCCTGGTGCTCTACCGGGAAGTCGGCCTGCTCGACACGCGCGTCGGGCTGATCTTGCTCTACACGCTGATGGTGCTGCCGATCGTCATCTGGATCATGCGCGACCAGTTCAACTCCATTCCCGTCGAGTTGGAGGAAGCGGCCCTCGTCGATGGCCTGTCGATCTGGGGCGCGTTTTTCCGCATCGTCATGCCGATCGCGCTGCCAGGCATGGTCGCCGCGTTCATCCTGGCGATGGTGCTATGCTGGAACGAATATTTTTTCGCCGCGCTGCTGACCTCGACTGACGCCAAGACCATTCCGGTCATGGTGGCGAGCCAGACCGGCTCGCAAGGCATTAACTGGTGGTCGATGGCGGCCCTTGCCACCGCGGCCATAGCGCCTCTCGCCGTCATCGGCATCGCTCTGGAGCGCTATCTGATCATGGGCATGACTGCGGGAGCGGTGAAATAAGGCCGTACTGGTTCGTGCGCGATATCCGCGTTGGCCACAAAGGCCATGACCGCTACGGCAAGGGTGCATGCCAAGCGCCTGGCAAGGTCGGACTTACCGGGCGGAACGGCTGAAAAACCGCGGTTAAGTCTTCAGGATGGACCGCAGGTGATCCATGATCATGGCAACGCCTTTTTGCCCGAGTTCCGCCGATGCATCCTTGGCGCCCGCCGTATACCAGCCGGTATTGTCGGCGAAGCGGGCGACATCGACAGCTTCAGGGCATAGTGCCAGCATCAGCGATGTCTCGCCGACGCCGGCATGGTCGAACGGGTACTTGCCGTTCATGGCCGCCGGCATCAACGGATGCACCTGCACCCAGTTGAAGAAGTTTTCCCCCTCGGCATGTCCGGCATAATAGTCAGCCATCGTCTCGGAACCCCACCAGCCCTCGCCGCGCTGCTTTTCGAGAAAACGGAAGATCGCCTGACGGCCGGCGGTCTTGAAGGCGAGATCGGTCGGCATGCCGGCGGCAAAGTTCTCGGTCTGGTGATGGACGATGGCGTGGATGTTGCGGAAGCCGATGCGCAGCAGGCTGTAGAACAGCTCCTCGCCGAATGGGGCCAGTTGATTGCCGCCGACCTGCACCGAACCAGTGCCTTCCGGCGGCGCCACCGCGTAACTCGCCGCGCCGTAGTAGAAGGGCGGCAGGATGACGACATCCCTCTCCTGCTCGAACAGTTCCAGCGTCTTGATGACGGCCAGAGTGTCCATGCCGACAGCCATGTGCTCGCCATGGTATTCAAGCACGCCCAGCGGCAGCGCGACCGGCCAATTCTGCGCGATCGCCTTGCGGATCTGGTGCGGCAGCATCAATTCATAACGCATGGTCTATTCCATGTTGGTGTGTCGCGCGCGCATGGCTTGCGGCGACGCACCGGTCAGGGATTTGAGTTTCAGCACCATCACCTCGAACAGCAGAAACAGGGCTCCTTCGAACACCGAGCCCATCGGCAGGACCGAAGTCTTTTGTGGACCCTGGTCATCGGCCATGGTCTGGGCCGGGATGATCAGCGTGGTGTCGGCCAGCCCCGCGGCACTGCCACCGGCCTGGGCGGTCAGCAGCAGATTGGTCGCGCCGGCGTTGCGCGCAACCTGCATCAAGGTCAGCACTGTCGAGGTTTCTCCCGGCCCGGAACTGGACAGGAAAACATCGCCTGGGCCCAGCGGCGGCGTGGTCATGTCCCCGACCACCGAGACAGGCAGACCGAGATGGAAGAGCCGCATGGCGAAACCCTTGACCTGCAACGCCTCGCGGCCGCAGCCATAGACGACGATCTGTCTGGCTTCTGCCAACTGCTTGCAGGCGGCCTCGATGCTGCCTTCATCCACGCGTGCCAACACGCCGCCGAGTTCATCGAGCGCGGTCTTGAACAGGTTTTCGCTCGGGCCGCTCACTGCAAATCCACCCTCGAAATCGTCCGGGATTTTTTTCACGAACAGCTTGATCTGGTTCATGCTAGCAACCGCGAAAATGGGTGTCCAACGCCGCGCAACGCTTTTGCCTGATCACAGGCGTGATAGTGTCATGCCAGACAAATCAACCCGGGAAACTGCAGGACATGAAGACACGGCATTTCGACCGCATCGGCAATGGCGGCATCACCTTTACCGAGCTCGGCTTCGGCACGGCACCGCTCGGCAATCTCTACCGCACCGTTTCGGACGAGGATGCCAATGCCACGCTGGATGCCGCCTGGGCGACCGGCTGCCGCTACTACGACACCGCGCCGCTCTATGGGCTCGGCCTGTCTGAAACGCGCCTCAATCCCTTCCTGCGCGGCAAGAAGCGCGATGACTATGTGCTGTCGAGCAAGGTCGGCCGCCTGATGCGCGCCTGCCCGCCCGAGCAGCGCACGGGCATCGGCAAGTTCTTCGACACGCCGTCGCGCCGCGAGGTGTACGATTACAGCTATGACGGCGTGATGCGCTCTTTCGAGGCCTCGCTCGAGCGGCTTGGCGTCGACCGGATAGACATACTGTTCGTGCATGATGTCGACATCTTCACCCATGGCAGCAAGGAGGCGTCCGACCTGCGCATCGAGGAATTCATGCGCTCGGGCTATTACGGGCTGCTGTCGCTGCGCGACCAGGGCGTCATCAAGGCGTTCGGCGGCGGCATCAACGAATGGCAGGTTGCTCAGACGCTGGCCGAGCGCGGCGATTTCGACCTGTTTCTGCTTGCCGGGCGCTACACGCTGCTCGAACAGGAAGCGCTGACATCCTTCCTGCCGCTCTGCCAAAAACGCGGCATCGGCATCGTTCTCGGCGGCCCCTACAATTCCGGGATCCTGGCGACGGGGCCAAAACCCGGCGCCTACTACAATTACTCCGAAGCGCCGAGGGACATTCTCGAACGGGTCGCCAGCATCGAGGCTGTCTGCAAACGCCATGGCGTCAGGCTGATCGAGGCGGCGCTGCAATTTCCGTTGCTGCATCCGTCGGTCGTCTCGGTGATCCCCGGCGGCCAGCGGCCGAGCGAAGTCGAAAGCAACCGGGCGCTGCTCGACGCGGAACTGCCAGCAACCCTTTGGGCCGACCTCAAGAAGGAAGGCCTGATGAGCGCCGATGCGCCGACCGCATAACCGGGGACCATCAGCGCCGGTGTCAGGCCCAAAAAAGAAAAGCCGAGGCAAGCCCGGCTTTTCTGGTCTCTGAAAAAGAAAAACGCGTTTAGTTGACGGCGTCCTTGAGGCCTTTGCCGGCCGAAAACTTCGGCACGGTGCGTGCCGGGATCTTCACTTCAGCGCCGGTCTGGGGGTTGCGGCCAGTCGAGGCCGCACGCTTTGACACGGTAAAATTGCCAAAGCCGACAAGCCGGACATCGCCGCCCTTCTTCAGTTCGCCGGTGATGACGGAAAACACCGCATCGACCGCCGACTGCGCGTCACCCTTCGAAATGCTCGCGGCGTCGGCGACAGCGGACACCAGTTCGTTCTTGTTCATAAAAATTCCCTTCCATGAGAACACCGGAACTAACGACTCATCCGGCAGGAAACGGACTTTAGAAAGAAGCGTTCCCGCAACCAAGTCGAAAAGGCAGGAAAAAGTGGGAAAAAGCCCGGAAATCCGGGGTTTTTCACATGAAAAAGCCGGGCGCGAGGCCCGGCTTTCTGTTTGTGCGCTGCAACTTTAGAAATTTCTAACGCATGACCCCGAAAACCGTAGCCGGTTTTCGGAAAGGACCATGCGCAAGTCTATAGTGTTAGAGCGTCCTTTACGCGTCCAATCGGACGCGCGGCGCTCTAATGTGCAAGCGACTTTCCAGCATCATCGGCACTGTCGGTCGAGGCCGGCGGATTGACCGGTTCAACCCATTCAATCGGCTCCGGCATACGCACCAGCGCGTGGCGCAACACCTCACCGACGCGTGAGACCGGAATGATCTCCATGCCGTTCTTCACGTTGTCCGGAATCTCCGCCAGATCCTTGGCGTTGTCTTCCGGGATAAGCACCTTCTTGATGCCGCCGCGCAGAGCGGCGAGCAACTTCTCCTTGAGGCCGCCGATCGGCAAGATGCGGCCGCGAAGCGTTATCTCGCCAGTCATCGCCACATCGGCCCGGACCGGAATGCCCGTCAGTACCGACACAATGGCTGTCGCCATGGCAGCACCAGCGGACGGACCGTCCTTCGGCGTGGCGCCTTCCGGCAAGTGCACGTGGATGTCGCGCTTGTCGAACAGCGGCGGCTCGATGCCGAAATCGATGGCCCGCGAGCGGACATAGGAGGCCGCCGCCGAAATCGATTCCTTCATCACGTCGCGCAGGTTGCCCGTCACCGTCATGCGGCCCTTGCCGGGCATCATGACGCCTTCGATCGTCAGCAGCTCGCCGCCGACTTCCGTCCAGGCAAGCCCGGTAACGACGCCGACCTGATCATCAGCCTCGACCTGGCCGAAGCGGAAGCGCTGGACACCAAGGTAGTCGGCGAGGTTCGCCGCCGTGATGTTCACCGTCTTCTTCTTCGTCTTCAGGATCTCGGTCACCGCCTTGCGCCCGAGCTTCATCAGCTCGCGCTCCAGGCTCCGGACGCCCGCTTCGCGGGTGTAGGTCTGGATGATGGCGCGGATCGCATCCTCGCCGACGGAGAACTCCTTCGGCTGCAGCGCGTGATCGCGGATCACCTTCGGCATCAGATGCCGCTTGGCGATCTCGATCTTCTCGTCCTCGGTGTAACCGGCGATACGGATGATCTCCATGCGGTCCATCAAGGGCGCAGGGATGTTCAGCGTGTTCGCCGTCGTCACGAACATCACGCTCGACAGGTCATATTCGACCTCGAGGTAATGGTCCATGAACGTCGAGTTCTGTTCGGGGTCGAGCACCTCGAGCAGCGCCGACGACGGATCGCCACGGAAGTCCTGGCCCATCTTGTCGATCTCATCGAGCAGGAAGAGCGGGTTGGACTTCTTCGCCTTCTTCATCGACTGGATGACCTTGCCGGGCATCGAGCCGATATAGGTGCGCCGATGGCCACGGATCTCGGCTTCGTCACGCACGCCGCCAAGCGCCATGCGGATGAATTCGCGACCGGTCGCCTTGGCGATCGACTTGCCGAGCGAGGTCTTGCCGACGCCGGGAGGGCCGACGAGGCACAGGATCGGCCCCTTCAGCTTCTTCTGGCGGCTCTGCACGGCCAGGTACTCGACGATGCGGTCCTTGACCTTGTCGAGGCCGAAGTGATCGGTATCGAGCACGTTCTGGGCATAGGCCAGATCCTGCTTGACCTTGGAGTTCTTGCCCCACGGGATCGACAGCAGCCAATCGAGGTAGTTGCGCACGACGGTCGATTCAGCCGACATCGGCGACATCGTCCTCAGCTTCTTCAACTCGGCTTCCGCCTTTTCGCGGGCTTCCTTGGAGAGCTTGGTCTTCTTGATGCGCGCCTCGATCTCGGCGGCCTCGTCGCGGCCGTCCTCGCCTTCGCCGAGTTCCTTCTGGATCGCCTTCATCTGCTCGTTGAGGTAGTATTCGCGCTGCGTCTTCTCCATCTGGCGCTTGACGCGCGAGCGGATGCGCTTCTCCACCTGCAACACGGAGATCTCGGCTTCCATGAAGCCCATCGCCTTTTCCAGCCGCTCCTTGACCGAGAGCGTGGCCAGCATTTCCTGCTTTTCAGGGATCTTGATGGCGAGATGGGAGGCAACCGTATCGGCGAGCTTGGAATAGTCGTCGATCTGGCTGGCGGCACCCACCACTTCAGGCGAGATCTTCTTGTTCAGCTTGACGTAGTTCTCGAAGTCGGTGACGACCGAGCGGGCCAGCGCCTCGACCTCGACCTCCTCCTCCTCCGGCTCGACCAGCGCCGCGGCGCGGGCTTCGTGGAAGTCGGGACGGTCAGTGAAGGAGACGATTTTCGCACGCGAGGCGCCCTCGACCAGAACCTTGACGGTGCCGTCGGGCAGCTTCAGCAATTGCAGCACATTGGCGAGCGTGCCGATATCGAAGATCGCATCGGGCTCGGGATCGTCATCGGCGGCATTCATCTGGGTGGCAAGCAGGATCTGCTTCTCCTGACCCATCACCTCTTCCAGCGCCTTGATCGACTTTTCGCGCCCGACAAAGAGCGGAACGATCATGTGCGGGAACACCACGATGTCGCGCAGTGGGAGGACTGCGTAGACGCCGTCGCTGGGAGCCTTGGATATTTTGGCCATTGTCCAACCTTTCATGTCGCGGTCGCCATCAGGCCAACCGCGAATCTCATATTAACGACCGGGGATCGTTCCGCCTACCACCGTTTGTGACGGGAGTTTTACAGCACAGAAATCGGGCACCTCGGCCTTCTGGTGTTAGGTGGATGCAGGCGGGGCAAAGATCAAGAGTTAACATCGTCCGCAATCCACTCCATCGCCGAAGTCGCGTGCCCTTCACAGCAAAACGGCGCCGCAACGGCGCCGTTCCATAAAAATATAGGGTGGAGTGCCATGTCAGGCACTGACGTTGCCCTTCTTTTCCTTCTGTTCGGAATAGATATAGAGCGGCCGGGCGCTGCCGGTCACCACTTCCTCCGAAATCACCACTTCGCGCACGCCTTCCAGGGCGGGCAGTTCGAACATGGTGTCGAGCAGGATCGCTTCCATGATCGAACGCAGGCCGCGCGCGCCGGTCTTGCGCTCGATGGCGCGCTTGGCGATCGCCGACAGGGCGTTTTCGTGGAAGGTCAGGTCGACGTTTTCCATCTCGAACAGCCGCTGATACTGCTTGACCAGCGCGTTCTTCGGCTCGGTCAGGATCTGGATCAGCGCCGGCTCGTCGAGATCCTCCAGCGTCGCCAGAACCGGCAGACGGCCGACGAACTCCGGAATGAGCCCGAACTTCAACAGATCCTCGGGCTCGACCAGGCGGAAGACATCGCCGGTGCGGCGATCCTCGGGCGAGGCAACGATAGCGCCGAAGCCGATCGAGGTCTTGCGGCCGCGATCCGAGATGATCTTGTCCAGCCCAGCGAAGGCGCCGCCGCAGATGAACAGGATGTTGGCGGTGTCGACCTGCAGGAATTCCTGCTGCGGATGCTTCCTGCCGCCTTGCGGCGGCACGGAGGCGACCGTGCCTTCCATGATCTTCAACAGTGCCTGCTGCACGCCCTCGCCCGACACGTCGCGGGTGATCGAGGGATTGTCGGACTTGCGCGAAATCTTGTCGATCTCGTCGATGTAGACGATACCGCGCTGGGCGCGCTCGACATTGTAGTCGGCCGACTGCAGCAGCTTCAGGATGATGTTCTCGACGTCCTCGCCCACATAACCGGCTTCGGTCAGCGTCGTCGCGTCCGCCATGGTGAAGGGCACGTCGATGATGCGGGCCAGCGTCTGCGCAAGCAACGTCTTGCCGCAACCGGTCGGACCGATCAGCAGGATGTTGGACTTGGCCAGCTCGACATCGTTGTTCTTGCCGGCATGGGCGAGGCGCTTGTAGTGGTTGTGGACCGCCACCGACAGCACGCGCTTGGCGTAGGGCTGGCCGATGACATAGTCGTCGAGAACCTTGAGGATCTCCTGCGGTGTCGGCACGCCCTCGCGCGACTTCACCATCGAGGTCTTGTTCTCCTCACGGATGATGTCCATGCAGAGCTCGACGCATTCGTCGCAGATGAAGACCGTCGGACCGGCGATCAGCTTGCGCACCTCATGCTGGCTTTTGCCGCAAAACGAGCAATAAAGCGTGTTCTTCGAGTCCCCGCTGTTGTTGCCGACCTTGCTCATTTTCCTGTCCTTTCATGGCCGCCCGCCGATGGTCTGGCTGAAAGGGCGCATACCCTATTTATCGCGGGAATCCGCCGCCGCCAGTATCCCGGCTCCCGCAACGTATTCCGTACGAAACACAAATCAGAAAACGTGGCAATGATTCGCAGCAACCCCACACAAAGCTAAGCCGTCGAAAATCAACATAGCCTTAACGTAGGCAATCCCGACCGTCGAGGGAACAGCCAATTGTGGCCGAAATGCCGCAAGAGGCACCAAAAGCGCGTGATGGTGCCATCCAACTGCCACCAAGTCCTTATGCCACAGCGCCTTCGGCCGGTTCGCGCGACGAAATGACCTTGTCGATGAGGCCGAAATCCTTGGCTTCGTCGGCGGTCATGAAATGATCGCGGTCGAGCGTGCGTTCAATCTCTTCGTAGCTCTTGCCGGTGTGCTTGACGTAGACCTCGTTGAGACGGCGCTTCAGCTTGACGATATCCATGGCATGGCGCTCGATGTCGGAGGCCTGCCCCTGGAAGCCGCCGGACGGCTGGTGAACCATGATGCGGGCGTTCGGCGTGGCGAAGCGCATGTCCTTGTGGCCGGCGGTCAGCAGCAGCGAGCCCATCGAGGCCGCCTGGCCGATGCAGAGCGTCGACACGGCCGGCTTGATGAACTGCATGGTGTCGTAGATCGCCATGCCCGAGGTGACGACGCCGCCCGGCGAATTGATGTAAAGATTGATTTCCTTCTTCGGATTCTCGGCTTCAAGGAACAGAAGCTGCGCGCAAACCAGCGTCGCCATGCCGTCCTCGACCGGACCGGTGATGAAAATGATGCGCTCCTTGAGGAGGCGGGAGAAGATGTCGTAGGCCCGCTCGCCGCGATTGGTCTGTTCGACCACCATCGGAACGAGGTTCATGTAGGTTTCGACGGGGTTCTTCATCTGATATCTCTTATCTCGCGGTGGGATTCCGGCGCCGGGAATGCCGGCAGATCGGGCAGAATCGGTTCTGGATCGTTGTTCCGTAGATAGGATGCCGGCTCATCCTTGTGCAAGGCCGACCCGTCCTAGCCATCTGGGTAAGTCGAATCAAGCTTTACGGCCAAGGATTCGTCACGGTGACGGCCTCCAACGCACCATGGCCGCACAACCAAGCCGCCGGCGCGTAGCAATTTCTTAACCGCGTCACTTAACGAAATGCGGCGAAACCGCTTTTCTCCGGGAGCGCTTCCCCTACAATTCAACGTTGAACTTGTGGCTGCGGTTCAAACAGGGGGAGTGTCATGTACAGGAGAAGCGTATCCTTCGCCGTTGCCGGGCTGGCCATGCTCGGCATGACTTCGCAGACGGCAGCCGGCGGCCGCGCCGTGGAATGCTACGAACCGGTCCGCACGCCTGACCTCTACGACACTGTCTATGAAGACGTGATGGTCAGCCCACCTGGCCAGCAGGTCGACTACACCCCGCCCATCTACGGCACGCGCGAACGCGTGGTGATGACCGTTCCGGCACGAGTGACCTACGAGGTCGTGCCCGCCGTCACGCGCACCGTCTATCACACGGTGAGGGTCGATGGCGGCGGCTATTCCTGGGAATGGCGCGTCATCCATGGCCGCAGGGTGCTGTGCAAGATCTGGCACAAGGCACGCTACGAACGCGTCGCCGAGACCGTGGTGATCCAACCTGAACGCACGCGGCGGGTCGTCATTCCAGCGCAATACGACAGCATCGCCGAGGAAGTCCTGGTGCAGCCGGAGCAAAGACGCATCATCGACGTACCCGCGTCTTACCAGACCGTGGCGCGGCGTGTGCTGGTGCGTGAAGGGTCGTCAGGCTGGCGGCGCGTGCATATTCCCAGGCATTGCCAAGATTAGTGGGCATGGCATAGCCTGCGCCACAGCGGGTCTCCGTTGGGCTGAGGACATGCGCGACCTGGAAATTTCCAATCAGGAACTATCGGATCTTGCGGAAGAAGCCTTGGATCTGGCCAAAAACTATTGGGCGTCCGTCGAGGAACGTCGGGCGTACCCCTCGACCAGCGGCAAGAATACGACTGAACTCTTCTCGCGGCCTTGGGCGGAGAATGCGCGTGGCCGGGACGTCCTCCAGGACTTCAAGTCGATCGCAGAGCATGCGCGGCCTGCAACCGGCAGATTCTTTGGTTACGTCCTCGGCTCAGGCGAACCAATCGGCGTCCTGGGCGAATTGCTGGCCGCGGTGCTCAATCAGAATGTGACGTCGTGGCGGTCGGCGCCGGCGGCGACGTCGATCGAACGCACCGCTGTTGGATGGTTGGCGGAAGCCGTCGGCTGCGCGGGATTTACCGGCAGCCTGTGCGGTGGCGGCTCGATGGCCAACCTCATGGCGCTGGCGATGGCGCGGGAAGCGAAGCTGCCAGCCAACGAAACAGGCGCACGACCCTGCGTGATCTATGCTTCCGAACAAGTGCACATGTCGATTCCAAAGGCCGTCGCGCTCTTGGGCATAGGCAGAAAAAATCTTCGCCTGATCCCTGTCGACGATAAATTCAGGATGCGCCCGGATGCCCTCCAGGCGGCAATAGCCGCCGACCGCGAGGCCGGCAACACGCCAATCGCCATCGTGGCCACGGTCGGGACCATCGTCTCCGGCGCGATCGATCCCCTCCCCGAAATTGCCGACATCGCCCGAAGAGAGGCCCTGTGGATGCACGTCGACGGTGCCTATGGGGGACTGGCGGCTCTGGCGGTTCCGGAAAAATTCCAGGGATTGTCCTTGGCGGATTCACTGTCGCTCGACGCACACAAATGGCTCTATCAACCACTCGATTGCGGCTGCCTGCTCAATCGCCATCCAGACATCGCGCGCAGGACGTTCTCGCACAGCGACGATTACGTGAGGGTACTGAGCGAAGACCCCACGGAAGCATTTGCCTTCTTTGAGGAGTCGATCGAGCTCTCGCGACGCTTCCGCGCGCTGAAGCTCTGGATGTCGCTGCAATATCACGGACGCAGTGCCTATCGCGAAGCCATTGCGCGCGATCTCCACCATGCGCAAATGCTGGCTCAGACAATCGCAACGAGGCCTGAATTGGAACAGGTTGCGCCGGTATCGCTGAGCGCGGTCTGTTTTCGCCACCGCTCGAAGGACAATGAAGCGATCCTGCGCCGCGTGATTGCGCGCGGTCGCGTGTATCTGTCAAATGCCTCGATCAACGGCCAGTTCGCGCTGCGGGCGTGTTTCGTCAATCACCGAACGACGCCAGATGCCGTACGGGCCATTGTTTCCGAAGTCATTGCCGCCGCTGACGAGCTCAATCACTGAGCCGTCGCACGTCTTCGGCCTGGCTTGCCACCTCCGCCCGCAACCAGCGCTTCAGCCCCGCGACATCGCCATCCCCGACAGCAGCCGCAACGCGCCGACCGACCGCCGCCCCGAACTTATAGCCGTGACCTGAGCAAGCCGAGACGACAAGGCACCTGCCCTTCTCATGGGCGAGAAATTTCTCGTCCTCGGTGAAAGTGTAGGCGCAGGTGACGACCTCGGTCACCTCATACTCCTCGATGCGGGCGATCGGCGGCGAAAACAGGTTGCGGATCGCCTCGCCCTCGCCCGGCACCGGCTCACGATTCCAGTCGGCGTCGCTGGTCGGTACCCGGTGCAGACCTGACCCGAATTTCATGCCGGCGCCGCCGGAGGGCGGGATTACGTAGCCATCGACAGCGCCGCCGACGTCGAGGACGACGGGTGCCGCCTCCCAGGCTGCCTTCAGGTCGACCGGCGGTTCGACATAGGCAAGGGCTGTTCGATAGGTCTTCAGTTCGCCGCCCAGCTCCGGGAAAAGTTTCAGAACCCAAGCGCCGGCCGTAACGACGATGCGGTCGGCCTGCATGGTTTCGCGGCTTTCGAGCACGACATGACCGGCCTCGGAGTCGATCGCGGTGACCTTGCTCTTCTCGTAGACATTGGCGCCGTTGGCACGCAACCAGCTTGCCAATTCCGCCGCGATCTTGCGGCAGTGGAGCGCGCCGCCTTCCGGCGAGTAGTAGGCATAACGGAACGAGCCTGGCTCAAGGAAAGGCCAACGCTTGACCGCGGCGTCGGGCTCGAACAGTTCGAAGGGAAAATTCCCTTCTTCCAGGCCCTGGCGGTATTCCTCGGCCTCGTCACCGGGCTCGCGCGAAAAGCAGACGAAGCCGCGCGCATCAAGATGACTTTCGCCGAGATCGGCCCACATCTCGTCCCAGGCTTCATAGGCCTCTGTGATCAGCCGGCCGTAGCCGGTTCCGGCCCGATAGGCGCGACGGATGATGCGGTGATGGTCGCCCGACGCGGCCAGCGGATTGGGGATCGGTCCCTGCTCGACGATCGACACGCTGTGGCCCGCCTTGACCAGGGACCACGCCGTGGAGAGACCGGCGATACCCGCACCAACGACAATCACATTCATCCGCTCAGACCTTCCGCAGCCGCTTCGGCTGGCTCAATTCATGGGTTGTCGCGCGCCAACATACGGTCTGGAACGAGGCTGGCAAGCCGCGCTATGGGTCTGGCATGACCAAATTGACGCTGCCCTACATCGCCTTTGATCCAGCCACACGCCAACTGAGGCTCGACCCGCACGAGCCGGCTTTCTTCCTGAATCCGTACGAGGCCTATGCGTTCCTGCACGGCGGATCGAATGCGTTCTACTGGGAAGAGTTCGGCTTCAGGTGCTTCGGCGGCTTCGACGATGTCAACCGGCTGCTGCGCGATCGCCGTTTCGGCCGCAAGAACCCGGCCGGCATTCCCGACAGCCGCGGCGTCGGCCAGGACCGAAGCCATCTCACGGCATTCGACGGCATCGAAGCCAATTCGATGCTGGAGCTGGAACCGCCGGTGCACACGCGGCTGAGGACGCTGGTCAACCGGGCCTTTGTCTCGCGCCAGGTCGAACGGCTGCGACCGCGGGTCGAGGCACTTGCCAACGAGCTGATCGACCGTTTTGATCCGACTGGTCCAGTCGACCTTTTGCCCGCCTTCGCTTCGCCCCTGCCGATCACCATCATCGCCGAAATGCTCGGCGTGCCGGTCGAGATGGGACCGCAACTGCTCGACTGGTCGCATCAAATGGTCGCCATGTACATCCATGGCCGCACCCGCGAGACCGAGGAGACGGCCAACCGCGCCGCGCGCGAATTCGCCGATTTCCTGCGCGGCTACGTCACCGAACGACGCAAGAACCCTGGTGACGATCTGCTTTCGCTGCTGATTTCGGCGCAGGAAGACGGCCAGAGGCTGTCGGAGGACGAGATGGTGTCCTCGGCGATCCTGCTGCTCAATGCCGGCCACGAGGCGACCGTGCACCAGACCGGCAATGCGGTGCGCTCGATCCTGGCGCAAGGCGGTGACCCCAGCCGCTTCTTCACCTCGTCCGAAGCGACCGCTGCCACAGTCGAGGAATGCCTGCGCTTCGACGCACCGCTGCACATGTTCACGCGCTACGCCTACCAGGAGATCGAAGTGGCGCCCGGCATCGTCGTACAGCCGGGCCAGACCATCGGGCTCTTGCTGGGCATGGCCAATCATGACCCGCGCGCCTTTGCCGAACCGCAGGCCTTCCGGCCGGATCGTGCGGACCAGAAGAACGTGTCCTTCGGCGCCGGCATTCATTTCTGCATCGGCGCGCCGCTGGCCCGGCTCGAATTGCAGGTGTCGCTGAAGACTTTGTTCGACCGGCACCCGCGACTGCATCTTGCCGAACAGCCCCGCTTCCGCGACACTTACCACTTCCATGGGCTGGAAACGCTCGCCGTCGGCTTCTGACGATCGCGGGCCTGGGGCTGCGCGATGAGACTGTTTTGGAGACCGGCGACAGCGTTCGCATTGGCGTTTCTATGCGCCTGCATGGGAGCGGCACGCACCCAGCAACAGCCGGAAAACATTCCCTGGGAAAACAGCATGGCCATTGCCCAGAAGATGGCGATGAGCCTACTGGAGCGGCAGACCGGGTCGAAGGGCCTGCCGCTGGCATCCTTCGCCATCGAGGTCGATCTCAACCTCGACGGCTTGCCTGAAATCTTCGCCTACCGCTACGCACCGGGCTGCGACGGCGTCAATTGCGGCAATTTCCTGTTCGTCCTGGAAGGCGACAGCTATCAGGAAGTTCTCGGCGGCGTTCCCGGAGCGCGGCTGGTGCCGCAAGACAAGATCGCACTCAGCCCCTTCAAACGAAACGGTTTCTTCGACATCCAGTCCGACAAGATGACGATCGGCTGGGATGGAACGCGCTATATCGATGCTTCGACTTTTCCGGCATCGTCGCTGGCTGGCGCTGCCTTTGTCGCAGCTTGTCAGAAGAACAAGCTGAGCCAGCAGTCGCAAGAGCAAGTGAGTGCCGCTTGCCAATGCCAGTTCAACCGATTTCAGACGCTCGGTTTCACACAGGCCGACCTTGATGCCTATACGGCCTCGATGGTTGGCCAGGATTTCAAGTACCCCACGGGCGACAAGGAGAATGCCTGGCTCACCCTCACGAGAGATGCCCAGGACATCGCCACGGGCTGCGATGTCGCGAGCGGCAAGAGCCAATGGCCGCCGGCCTATTTCAACCATGGCGACCAGCCGCAGCGGAAGCTGAACTTCAACGGCTTTCTCGACGCCTGCCCGGCTCAGGATTTCATCCTGACCAATCACAAGACCGGCTCGCCCGATCGTGCGCTCAGTCTCTGCGGCTGCCTTGCCCGCGAGATCCCGACCCATGGCGTCAGCCAGGAAGGGCTCGACCTCCTGGCGCAATATTATCGCGACGAGATATCGGATTCCGATCTCGAAGCGCAGGACGCCGATCTTCTGACGGCGCACGACAAGGCGTCGGAAGCCTGCCTCAGCCAGTTTCCGGCGAAGTAGGTTGCCTTAACATGACATCTGACCGCCGGAACCGATGACCGCAATGAAATTCGCCTTTCTGGAAGAGCCGCCATTTTGCTTTACCGACGGATCGTCCGAGGTTTCGGGCTGTGACGTCGAGCTTGCGCAAAGGGTCAGCGGCATGCTGGGTCTCAGGGATTTTACGGCGATCGGAACTGAATTCGCCGAATTGTTGCCAGGACTGGTGAACGGCCGCTGGACCATGACGACCGGGCTGTTCGTCTCCGATGAGCGCAGGCAGATTGTCGACTTCACCCGGCCGATCTGGTCTTTGCAGGATGGGTTGCTGGTCATGCAAGGCAATCCGTGCGGCTTCGACGGCTATCAATCGATTGCGAAAAATCCCACCGCCTTGATCGGCGTCATCACCGATCAGGTCCAGCATCTCACGGCGTTGCGGAATGGCGTCTCGCCCAACCAGATCAGGCCGTTTGCGACACAGGCGGATGCAGCACGGGCTGTTGCCGACGGCGTGGTGCATGCCTATGCCAGCGTTGCCATGGCGCACCGAGGTTATCTGGCGCGGCGACCCGAAATGCCGCTTGGACTTGTCGAGATTGCCGCGGCCGAAAAACAGCCATCGGCCGGTGCATTCGCGATCGCCAAGGAGAATGCTGGCCTGCTCCAACGCATCGATGATTGCCTCGATGAACTGCTCGGCGGCGACTGGCACCGGCGGATGATGGCCCGATACGAATTTTCAGACAGCGACATCGATCGCGTCGTCTGACCCGGAATGATCACAGCTTGATCACATACTCCTTGCGGGTCGTTTCAAGCACTTCCCAGCTGCCCTTGAAGCCCGGCCTCAGCACGAAACTGTCGCCGGACTTGACGGTGCGCGCTTCGCCACCGTCTTCCGCGATCACCGAAACGCCGGACAAGATGTGGCAGAACTCCCATTCGTTATAGACGATGCGCCATTTGCCCCGGGTCGACTCCCAGATGCCGGCATAGAGGCCATCGTCACGCTCCTCGACATTCCAGGTGCGGAATTTCGGATCGCCCGAGATCAGCCGATCCGGCGCCGGCGCGCCAGATTCGGGTTCGACGCCGTCAATAGATATTGTCAGGTAATGCGCGGACAGAATTTGCCTCCATGAAAGAGCCGGCGTATGCCGGCTCACCCCAACCCAGGCGCTGCGCGCCGCCCCTCCCCACAAGGGGGAGGGTAAAAGAATCAAACCTTGGCGAGCGCCTGTTCAAGGTCGGCGACGATGTCGGTGACGTCCTCGATGCCGATGGAAAGCCGCACCGTGTCCGGGCCGGCGCCGGCCTTGACCTTCTGCTCGTCGGAAAGCTGGCGGTGCGTGGTCGAAGCCGGATGGATGACCAGCGACTTGGTGTCGCCGACGTTGGCCAGATGCGAGAACAGCTCGAGCGCCTCGACGAATTTGACGCCGGCCTCATAACCGCCCTTGAGGCCGAAGGTGAACACGGCGCCTGCGCCAAGCGGCGAGTATTTCTTCTGCAGCGCATTGTTCTTGTCGCTGGGCAGGCCGGGATAGTTCACCCAAGCGACCTTGGGGTGGTTGGACAGCCAGCCCGCGACCGTGACGGCATTGTCGCAGTGGCGCTGCATGCGTAGCGGCAAGGTTTCGAGGCCGGTCAGGATGAGGAAGGCGTTGAAAGGCGAGATCGCCGGGCCGAGGTCGCGCAGGCCGAGCACGCGCGCGGCTATGGCGAAAGCGAAATTGCCGAAGGTCTCGTGCAGGACGAGGCCGCCATATTCGGGGCGCGGTTCCGACAGCATCGGGTACTTGCCCGACTTCGACCAGTCGAAGGTGCCGCCGTCGACAATGACGCCGCCGATCGAATTGCCATGGCCGCCGATGAACTTGGTCAGCGAGTGGACGACGACGTCCGCGCCATGCTCGATCGGCCGGATCAAATAGGGCGAGGCCAGCGTGTTGTCGACGATCAGCGGCAGGCCGTGCTTGCGGGCGATGTCGCCGATCTTCTCGATATCGACGAAGGTGCCGCCCGGATTGGCAAGGCTCTCGATGAAGATCGCCTTGGTCCTGTTGTCGATCTGGCTTTCGAAGGTCGAGATGTCGTTGGTGTCGGCCCAGCGCACTTCCCAGCCATAATTCTTGAAGGCGTGACCGAACTGGTTGATCGAACCGCCATAAAGCTTGTTCGCGGCGACGAAATTGTCGCCCGGCTGCATCAGATTGTGGAACACGATCACCTGCGCGGCGTGACCGGACGCGACCGCAAGGGCAGCCGTGCCGCCTTCGAGTGCGGCGACGCGCTCTTCGAGCACCGCCTGCGTCGGGTTCATGATGCGGGTGTAGATGTTGCCGAACGCCTTCAGGCCGAACAGCGAGGCGGCGTGGTCGGCGTCATCGAAGACGAAGGAGGTCGTCTGGTAGATCGGCGTGGCGCGCGCGCCGGTGGCCGGATCGGGCTTGGCGCCGGCATGGACGGCGAGCGTGTTGAAACCGGGCGTACGGGTCACTTAAACCTCCCTTTGAACTTCTCGAATTGGCCGCGCATTCTTGGCGAAGGCCGCGCATGAATGCAAAGAAGAAAATACCTTTCGGCAAACGATCTGCGATGAACGCGCCAGAAAATACTCTTTCTTCCCGGAAAAATTTTGCGCCTAAGGCACGTCGCGTTTGAAGGAATCCATGCGACGCGCCTTAGGCATCCTTTTTGTGCATGTCGTTATCCCAAAACCGCTGCGCACTTTTGGGCGACATGCATCATTTCTGGCGCACGCCAAAGCTCTGGAAGCCCTGGCGCATCAGGGGCTTCTTTGATGACAGCACCCCCGAATTGACACCGGTCCAGCCGATCTCGCCGGACAGCTTGCCGTACTCGATCTTGGGGCAACGGTTCATCACCACCTTGATGCCGGCGGCTTCGGCGCGGGCGGCCGCCTCGTCATGGCGCACGCCAAGCTGCATCCAGACGACCTTCGGTAATGGATCGAGCTTTAGCACCTCATCGACAATGCCGGGCACCGCGGTTGCGGCGCGAAAAATGTCGACCATGTCGATCGGTCCCGGAAGGTCGGCCAGCCGGGCATAGGTCATCCGGCCAAGGATCTCCTTGCCTGCTTGGCCGGGATTGATCGGAAATACCGTAAACCCCTTGGCCAGCAGGTATTTCAGCACGAAATAGCTCGGTCTGACGTCATTGGCCGATGCGCCGACCATGGCGATCGTCTTCACCGAATTGAGGATGCCGCCGATATAGGTGTTGTCATAGCTATCGTGATTCATGCCTCGTCCTCATACAACGCCTCGGCGAGAAAACCATCCGGATCATTGCTGAAATCGCGCAACATGCGGAAGTGGTCGGTATCCCGGAAGTCGGCGGGCTCCAGCCCGAAACGGCTGATGCGGAACAGTCGCGCGCCGGGACATGCCATCAATAATGGCGAGTGCGTCGCCATGATCACTTGCGCGGCGCCCGAGTGGTCCATGCGGCGCAGCATCTTCAGAAGTTCGATCTGGCGCGACGGCGAGAGCGCGCTTTCAGGCTCGTCGAGGATGTAGATTCCTTGCCTGCGGCAACGCTCCTCGAAGAAACGGATGAAGCCTTCGCCATGCGACCAGGACAGGAAGTCAGGCGGCGTCCCGCCGGATTCCCTAGCCGCCTCGTCGAGGTAACGGGCAACGGAATAGAAGGATTCCGCGCGGAAGAACCAACCGGTGGTAACCTTCGGCAGCCAGTGGCAACGAAAATTGTCGGCTAACGCGGCACCGCTCTTGTCGATGGCGCTGGAGTGGTCGACCGGGCGATAGCCCTTGCCGCCGCCGGCCTCGTCGTAGCCGGCCAAAGCGCCGATCGCCTCGAGAAGCGTGGATTTGCCGGTGCCGTTCTCGCCGACGATGATTGTGATCGGGGTGTTGAATGCGAGTTCGAACTCGCGGCCGCGAAAGAGCGGCAGGTTCCAGGGATATCTTTCCCAGTCGGACACCCGCTCCGGATCGAGCAGTATACGCTTGAGATAGGGCGCCTTGAGCCGTGTCAGTTGTTTGCGGTAGGCCATCAATCAGGCAGCGAAATCGTGCCGTCTTCGGCGATCGGAAAGGCCGGATTGTGTGCTACTTCCCAGACATGCCCGTCGGCATCGGCGAAATAGCCGTACCAGCCGCCCCAAAAGGCACGGCCTGCCGGCTTGACGATGCGGCCGCCGGCTTTTTCAGCCATGGCGAGCACTTCGTCGACTTCGGCGTCGGAGCGGGTGTTGTAGGCAAGGTAGACGGCGGAAGGCGCCTTGGCGAAGGTGATACCCGAATCCTCCTCGGCGCTGGCACGCGGAAACAGGCCGAGAATGGCGCCGCCCATCTGAAAGAAGGCGACACCGTCGGTGATGCCGCCATGCCGTCTCAGGCCCATCGTCTCGTAGAAACGCACGGCGCGGTCGAGATCGTCCGTAGCGATGGTGACGATGGAGATACGCGGTTCCACGGTTACTCGTCCGTCCATTGCGGCTTGCGCTTGCCTATGAAGGCGCCGATGCCCTCCTCCGCGTCGCGCGCCAGCATGTTCTCGACCATGACGCGGCCGGTATAGGCATAGGCGTCCGCCAGCCCCATCTCGGCCTGCGCGTAAAAGGCCTCCTTGCCGGTCTTCACCACCAAAGATGATTTGGAAGCAATGGTCTGCGCGTATTTGGTAACGATCTGATTCAGGTATTCGCGCGGCACGACGCGGTTGACCAAGCCGAATTCCTTGGCGGTCGCCGCGTCGATCGTCTCGCCGGTCAGCAGCATTTCCATCGCCTGCTTGCGCGACACGTTGCGCGACAGCGCCACCATCGGCGTCGAGCAGAACAGGCCGATGTTGACGCCCGGCGTGCAGAAGGTCGCCTCATGCGAGGCGATCGCCAGGTCGCAGCTGGCGACCAGTTGCAGGCCGGCGGCGGTGGCCAGACCGTCGACTTCGGCGATGACAGGCAAGGGATGGCGCACGATCGCCTGCATCAGCGTCGCACAAGCGGCGAACGTCTCTTCGAAGAAGGTCTTGCCGCGGTCGGCGTCGGCGCGGCGCGCCGTCATTTCCTTGAGATCATGGCCGGCGCAGAACACTTTTCCCGCTGCCGACAGCACGATGACACGAACGGCCTTGTCGTCCTTGGCGCGGTCGAGTTCGGCAGTCAGCGCCGCCATCACCCCAAGCGACAGGGCGTTGGCAGGAGGATTGGCGAGGGTCAGGCGCAGCACGCCCTTGTCCAGCCTGGTCGTGACCGGACCCTCGACAGCGACAGGCTTGATGGCAAGAATTTCGGCCATGGCTAAGGTCTCCGCGATTCCGAACGGGCTGGGAGAGTATCTAATATCGGATCGGGTTTCATCCAACACCCATCGCTTGCGCCAGAAGACTGAAGGTGTTGCCAGGAACGCCCGGCTGCGCCCATACAGGCCTGCGCAGAACGAGAGACCGACATGCCCGCCCAGACCAACCTCAAGCCGGTGCTGACCGCAGCACAGATCAATGCGCTGATGGAGACCGTCTTTCCGCAACTCAACGAGAATTCCGCCGCCTATGAGGCGATCGACGTGTTCCCCGGCGGCTGCATCGTGCGGCTCAACGCCGGCGAGCGGCATCTGCGTCCTGGCGGCACGGTGTCGGGCCCTGCCCTGTTCACACTGGCGGACATTGGCGGCTATGTCTGCGTGCTCAGCCACGCCGGGCCGGATGCGCTCTCGGTCACCACCAACCTCAATATCAACTTCGTGCGCAAGGCCGAGGCCGGGCCGATCGATGGCCATTGCCGTATCCTGAAGCTGGGAAAGAGCCTGATGGTGTTCGACATCGACATCGTCGCCGGCCCGGAAGGTCAGACGATCGCGCACGCGACGGGCACCTATTCGATCCCGCCGAAGCGGAGTAGTGATGTGGTAAAATAATACCTTTTACCTAGGTCGTTGTTTTTGCTATTGTTTCTTCGCTAGGGAGCTTTTCGATCGGCTTGACGCGCGGTTCCCCCTCGCCTATAAGCCCTCACGAAGCAGCGGCCCGCAAAGGCCGCCGTTTTGTTATTGGCGGCGGGCAAGCGTCTCATCGCCAATCCAAGCAACAAGAAACGCCTTCCCCGTGAAGGTCAGAACCGAAAGCAGAAAACATGACAACCTTTTCGCAGAAGCCTGCGGATGTGGTGAAGAAGTGGATCCTGATCGACGCCGAAGGTCTCGTCGTTGGTCGTCTCGCCACTGTCATCGCCAATCATCTTCGCGGCAAGCACAAGCCGACCTTCACCCCGCATGTCGACGACGGCGACAATGTCATCGTCATCAATGCCGACAAGGTGGTGTTCACCGGCAAGAAGTTCACCGACAAGGTCTATTACTGGCACACCGGCCACCCCGGCGGCATCAAGGAGCGCACCGCGCGCCAGCTGCTCGAGGGTCGTTTCCCCGAGCGTGTCGTCGAGAAGGCCGTCGAGCGCATGGTGCCGCGTGGCCCGCTCGGCCGTCGCCAGATGAAGAACCTGCGCGTCTATGCAGGCGCGGAGCATCCGCATGTCGCCCAGCAGCCAGAAGTCCTCGACGTGGCCAAGCTGAATTCCAAGAACAAGAAGGTCGCATAAGATGGCTGAGCTTTCCTCGCTCGCAGAACTGGGCGCCGCCACCGGCAACACGAACACGCAGGCCGCGGCCCCGGTCCACGTCCAGAAGCTCGACAAGTCGGGCCGCGCCTATGCCACCGGCAAGCGCAAGAACGCCATTGCGCGCGTCTGGGTGAAGCCGGGTTCCGGCAAGATCGTCGTCAACGACAAGGAATTCGCGACCTATTTCGCGCGTCCGGTCCTGCAGATGATCCTCAACCAGCCGATCATCGCCTCCAACCGTTCGGGCCAGTACGACATCGTCGCCACGGTCGTCGGCGGCGGCCTCTCCGGCCAGGCGGGTGCGGTTCGTCACGGCATCTCCAAGGCGCTGACCTACTACGAGCCGGCGCTGCGCGCCGTGCTCAAGAAGGGCGGCTTCCTGACCCGCGACAGCCGCGTCGTCGAGCGCAAGAAGTACGGCAAGGCGAAAGCCCGCCGCAGCTTCCAGTTCTCGAAGCGCTAAGCTCTCCACGGACAATCGAAAGGCCGCCTCCGGGCGGCCTTTTTGCGTTGCGCATCCCCTATCCGGCGAAATGGTCGGCGTCGCGGATGAACAGGAATGCGCAGACCGCCGAGAACGCCACGGCGAGCGCGGAGACGAGGAAAGCAATCCGCATGCCCTGGATCGTGCCCAGCGCCAAGGCCGAGCCGAACAGCGCGACCCCGATCGCCCCGCCCGACTGGCGCACTGTGTTCAGAACGCCCGAGGCTGTTCCCGACATCGCCGTCGGCACTGACGACAACAGTGCCGTGGTCATGGCGGGCACCGCAAGACCGATGCCGACCGGCAGGAACAGCAGCCGCCAGAGCAGCGACAGGTAGGACGTGTCGGCCTGGATCAGTGCCATCAGCCCGAAACCGGTCGCCCCGATGAGCAGGCCGATCGCCATCGGCAAGCGTGGGCCGTAGGTGGCCGCGATGCGGCCGGCGGCAATGTTCGACACGGTGACCGCCGCCATGAAGGGCAGGAAGGCGAGCCCGGTCATTTCGGGCGAAAAATGCCTTTCCTTCTGGAAGTAGAGGCTGAGCATAAAGATCGTGCCGTAGAGCGTCAAATTGACCGCCAGCCCGACGAGGCTGGTCACAGCCGGCACACGGCTGGCGAACAGCTTGAGCGGAAACATCGGTGCCGCTGTCCGGCTCTCAGCGAGCAGAAACAGGCTTCCGGCCGCCACCGCCACTATCAGTCCGCCGATGACCGCCATCGAAATCCAGCCCGACGAACCGGTTTCGATGAAGGCCCCGGTCAGCGAAAACAGTGCCAGCACGACAAGCCCCTGGCCGGCCCATTCGATAGGCGGCCGCTCGGCCTTGAGCGGCGTTTCCTCAAGAAACCGATAAGCCATCCAGATTGCGAGAGCGCCGATAGGCAGGTTGACCAGGAAGATGCTGGCCCAGCCAAACGATGCCACCATGAAGCCGCCGAGCACAGGTCCGGCCGACAGCGCAATGCCGCCAGCCGCCGTCCACAGCCCCACGGCGCGTGCCCGACGTGGCTTGTCGGAGGCATAGGCGCGATTGAGGAGCGCCAGCGAACACGGCATCAGCAAGGCCGCACCAGCGCCCTGCACGGCGCGCGCCGCGATCAGCACCCACGGGCTCTGCGCCAGCCCGCAAACCAGCGAAGCAACACTGAACAATGCCATGCCGCCAACAAACACGCGGCGGGCGCCGATCCTGTCGCCGAGGGCGCCGCCGACGAGCAGCAGCGACGCGAAGGCGAGCGTATAGGCATCGACGACCCATTGCAGGCCGCCTATGCCCATCGAAAGTGCGGCGCCGATCCTGTTCAGCGCAACATTGACGATTGAGACATCGAGTTGCACCACCACAAAGCCGAGACTGGTCGCGGCGACGATTGCGGCATAGGCGGCGCGGGGCTTGAGAACGATGGCTTCGGACATGCCTTGGGATAACGGATTTTCACTGACACCGTTCCGTCAGCAGAGGCCAGACTGCGACAACTTCAACTGCGGCAGATCAGTTGATGCTGGCGGTCGCGGCGGGCTCGATACGTTCGCCGACCCCAGCATAAGGCACGCGATAACCGTTCGCCGTCAGCCAGTCGATGGCCGCCTTCGGCTCGTCGGTCTGGATGATGGTGGCGCCACGATCGGCCCAGAAACCCCAGGCCTCGCGCGGCAGGCTGGCCTTGACCGCCAATTCGTCGCCACGGCCGCCGGCCAGGAAGCCGCCCGGCTTGTTGACGATGGCGTAGGTGTCGGCCCAGATGTGCCAGTTACCCCGCACCGCGGCGGCGCGCATGCGCGTGCTGAACAGCGGTCCGCCGGTCTCGGTCAGCGTCTCGGCACCCGCCCGCCAGTTGATCAGCTCGATCGCGCGCGGCGAGAAAGCGTGGTCGACCGTCTCGGCGAAACCGGCATCATGCACCGCGTCATCGGCGATGATCGGCATGAACTGGACACCGCCACCGATGGCAGCCATCGCGGCCTTGACCGTGGCGATCCTGTTCTGGTTCCAGAGGTTCTCCTTGACGATGACCTGATCGGCCATGCCGAGATCGCGTGCCACAGCGATCATGCCCGGGAGATCACCGACCTCGAGCTTGTTGTCGAGATTGATGAGGATCCTGTCCCTGGTCGCCAGCAGCATCTCGTGCAGCGTCGAGACCCGCTCGTTGGTGACGACGCCGGTGCCCTCGACCAGCAGCCGGCAGGCCTTCAGTTCGGCCAGCGTATAGTTCACCACCTCGCCCTTGCAGGTCGTGGTGCGATCGAGCCAGCTGTCATGCATGACGACGAACGCGCCGTCCTTCGAGCGCCTGATGTCGACCTCGACGATTTCGGCACCCATGGCGATTGAACCTTCAACCGCGGCAATCGAGTTTTCCGCATAGAGCGTCTTGCCGGCCTGCATGCTACCGGCGCGATGCGCGGCCACCATGACGTGGTCGCGCCACTGGTTGGCATGCTCGAAGCGGTCGAGGATCTGCCTGGCACGGCTTTCGCTGGCCAAAGCCTGACCGGATGCGACCGCGAAGGCCGTGGAAAGCAAAAGGCTCAGCCAGATTGTCCGCATCGAGAATCGCTCCTTGCCGGATCGAAACCGGGATAGGCGATGCCCGTGACAGGCGGGTGAACGAAGCCGGCTAGCGGATGGTGCGTCAGATGCGCCTGGACAGCCGACGGAACCATGCCATGGCCGGCATCTCGACCAGGCGCCAGGTAATCCAGGAGGCGGCGATGGTGGCGATGAGCATGATGACGATTGCCCCGGTCCCGGCCAAGCCGGCGCCGAAGCCGGTGGCGGGCTGTCCGCGCAGCACAAAGTCGCCGATCAGACCAAGGCCAAGCTTGCGCTCGACGAGCCCGGCAAAATTGATCAGACGCGCCTGGACGAAGATGTGGACCATGTAGATGGAGTAGGACAGCGCGCCAAGCGTCAGCATGAAGGGCGTTCTCAGCAAGGCGGAAATCCAGCCGCCCTCATGGGCGAAGAGGAACAGCGCCAGCGCGAACACCAGGGGTGCCGCGATACCAAAATCATTGCTGCCCGCCAACGAGACAAAAAGCACGATCACCGCCACCATCACGATTTCGGCAAGGGTCCAGCTCAGCCGTGGGCCGCTCCTGGCGAGGAGCTGTCGCGCCCCTGCAATGGAATCATGCTGAAACCAGGCCAGCAGGGCGCCGAGCGAGAAGCCGTAGAGACAGCGGATGAAGCCGAAATCGTAGGACACATCCATATGATGCGTGGAGAAGCCGAGCAGGAACAGCGGCGCGGTGACGGCGGCGGCGACAAACCATATCCAGGCACGCGCGCCGGCGACGAAGACCACGCCCGCGAACAAGAGATAGGCGAAGAACTCGGCCGAAATGCTCCAGCTTGGCGCATTCCAGGTCAATTGATCCTCAAAGCCCATTCCCTGCAGGAGAAGCAGATTGGCAAGCAGGCTCGCAAGGTCGAAACCGCCGGTGAAGGGGGCTGCGCCGGTGCCATGAAGTTGCGGGAGCATCAGCCGCAGCAGTTCGAACCCCGCAAAAGCCGCAAGCATCAGCAGATGCAGCGGGTAGATGCGGCCGAAACGCACCAGCGCGAAGCGGGCTACCTCTTCCGGCCGGCTGAGCCGATTGGCGTAGCTGCTGGCGATGACGAAACCGGAAAGAACGAAGAAGAAGTCGACGAAAAGGTAGGACGAACCCACAAAGGCGCTTTGCGAGATCGACGAGGCGGTCGGGAAATGAAACAGGGCCACCAGAAGCGCGCAGATGCCGCGCCACGAATCGAGAACCTGGAAGCGTTCTCCCGCTACCGTACCGGCATGGGTCGACACCACGGCATGGGACGGATTAAGAAACGCGGTCTGCGTCATGATGGTACAGATCCTGTCTTGCCGTGGCACCTGGGCGGCACCGTTTCGTCTCCCCAAGCTGTGACTGGCATCTTCCGTGCCGGTTTTGTAGTTGTTGCACCCCGATGAAAACGAGGACCAGTAATGGCGACCAAGAACATCGACCATGCCTTCACCGCCCGTTCCAAGACGGGCGGCGCCCTTGAGCCGACCTATTCCGGCGCGCTGTCGTTCATGCGGCGCAAATACACCAAGGACGTGAAGGGCGCGGACGCGGTGGTGTGGGGCATTCCTTTCGACGCCGCCGTCACCAACCGGCCTGGCGCCCGCTTCGGGCCGCAGGCTATACGCCGCGCCTCGGCCATCCTCGACAATGACCCGCAGTACCCGTTCTCGCGCGATCTGTTCGAGCATCTGGCCGTGGTCGATTATGGCGACTGCCTGCTCGACTCCGGCAACCACCAGAAGACGCCCGGCACGATCGAGCGCGAAGCGGCCAAGATCCTGAAGTCGGGCGCTTTCCTTTTGACGCTCGGCGGCGACCATTTCGTTACCTGGCCGCTGCTCAAGGCGCATGCCGCCATCCACGGACCGCTCGCTCTGGTGCAGTTCGACGCGCATCAGGATACGTGGGAAGATGACGGCAAGCGCATCGACCACGGATCCTTCGTCGGCCGTGCGGTCAAGGAAGGCATCATCGACCCCGACCGGTCGATCCAGATCGGCATCCGGACGCACGCGCCCGACACGTTCGGCATCAAGATCCTCTACGGCCACGAAATCGAGGAGATGCGTGCATCCGACATCGCCTATGCGATCGTCGACCGCACCGGCGGCAAGAAGACGTACCTCACCTTCGACATCGACTGCCTCGACCCGGCCTATGCGCCCGGCACCGGCACGCCGGTGGCCGGCGGGCCTTCGTCGGCGAAGATCCTGTCGACGCTGCGCCAGCTCAACCAGGTCGATATTGTCGGCGCCGATGTCGTGGAGGTTGCGCCGGCCTATGATCACGCCGATATAACGGCGATCGCCGGCTCGATGGTGGCCATGCAATATCTCGGCCTGCTGGCTGAACGAAAGGCACGACAGGTAGAGATGAACAACGGCAATCATAACGGTGCCGCGGTGAATCAAGGTCACGGCATATAGTGTTGAAGTATCAGGGAATTTGATCAGGTCATGAAACCGAAAATCTTCATCGACGGCGAGCACGGCACCACCGGCCTCCAGATCCGGGCGCTGCTTGCCGAGCGTGGCGACCTGGAGATCATTTCCATTCCCGCCGAGCGCCGCAAGGAAACGGCGGCGCGCGCTGAATTCCTCAATGCCGCCGATATCGCGATCCTGTGCCTGCCGGACGACGCGGCGAAGGAGAGCGTCTCGCTGATCGCCAACGACACCACCAAGATCATCGATGCGTCGACCGCGCATCGCGTCGCCGAAGGCTGGGCATATGGCTTCGCCGAGATGGACAAGGATCAGGCCAAGGCGATCGCCACCGCCAAGCGCGTCGCCAATCCCGGCTGCTGGCCGCAGGGACCGATCGCGACACTGCGGCCACTGGTTGCCGCCGGCCTGCTGCCAACCGATTTCCCCATCACCGTCAACGGCATTTCGGGCTATTCGGGCGGCGGTCGGCCGATGATCGAGGACTATGTCGCCAAGGGCGAGGACGCCTCGGAGTTCCTGCCCTATGGCCTGACCCTGCAGCACAAGCACGTGCCGGAGTTGAGGGCCTATGCGAAACTGTCGCATGATCCGATCATGCAGCCGGCGGTCGGCAATTTCGCCCAGGGCATGATCACCGTGGTGCCGCTGCAACTCGGCGGCCTGGACCATGTGCCGACAGGCGCGGAGCTCCATGCGGCCATTGCCGACCATTTCGCCGCGATCAAGGGCGGCGTGGTGGAAGTGGCGCCGTACGCCCATCTGGAGCGTGTGCCGGAGATCGATCCCGAGATCTACAACGGCACCAACCGCATGAAGGTCTATGTCTTTGCCAACGACAACAGAGCGCAGGCGCTGCTGCTGGCGGTCTATGACAATCTCGGCAAGGGTGCCTCGGGCGCGGCCGTCCAGAACATGGACCTGATGCTCGGCCTTTGATGGACGCACCAGTCTTCCCGGCGCGCTGGAAAATCAGCGCGCCCGAACTCATTGCCGAGACCTTTTCGAGCCGCATCTGGAAGGTTGTTCGCGAGGATGGCTCGCCGGCCGTCGTCAAGGCGCTCAAGCCTTTCGACGATGTCGCCGACGAGTTGCGCGGCGAGCATTTCCTCGCCTGGCGGCGCGGCGAAGGCGCGGTGCGCCTGCTTGGCCGCGACGGCCACAGAATGCTGCTCGAATATGCCGGCGACACGCTGCTTACGCGGGTTCTCGATGAACAGGGCGACAACGTCGCGACCGCAATCGCTGCTGAGGTAATGGCAAAACTGCTCTCGCCATCAAAACACCGCTACCCGCCCGAGCTTCAGCCGCTCAGGGAGCGGTTTTCGAGCCTCTTCAAGAAGGCGAAAACCGACCGCCATGCCAGCGACGACAGCCTCTATGTCGAGGCTGCGGCCATCGCCGAACGGCTGCTGGAAAATCCGCACGATATCAGGCCCTTGCATGGCGATCTCCACCACGACAACATCTTGCAGGGCCCGCGCGGTTGGCTGGCGATCGACCCGAAGGGCGTGCTTGGCGATCCCGGCTTCGACGCCGCCAACATGTTCTACAACCCGCTCGACCGCGACGCGCTTTGCCTCGATCCCTCGCGGATCGCACACATGGCCGAAGTCTTTGCCAGGACGCTGGGGCAGTCGCCGGCCGCGATACTGGACCATGCCATCGCCTATGGCTGCCTGTCCGCGGCATGGCATCACGAGGACGACAATGCGGCCGAGGAGAACCGCGAGCTGTCGATCGCCAAGACGATCCGGGCCGTGCGGACGAATTTCTGACCCGGGAACGGCTGAAGTAATCGATTGTTCACCATGATCGGCTAGTGACATGTCCTGGCTTTCATAAGGATTTGCCATGGTCAGCGCGATCTCGGGTTCGTCCTCGGCAACCCAGTATTCCTCGTCCAGTTCCTCGAGCAATGCAGCCCAGGAGGCAGCGCTCGAAAAGCAGATCCAGGACCTGGAGGATCAGGCCAAGGCGATCACGGATGAAGTCAAGGCCGCCCAGGTGCGGCAGGATATAGCCGTGGCCCAAGCCAAGCTTGATGCGCTCAGGGCCGCCGACGCCGACAAGGCCGCCAAGGCCGCTCAGAGCCAGTCAACACCCTCCGCCGCCGCCTTGCGCCAAGCGGAATTCGACGGCGAGAAAACCACGCAGTCCAACGAATTCTGGATGTGACGATCTGATCGGCTCGGGATCAATTCCGGAGCGCGATCTCTTGCGGCAAGGGGTAAGCTCCCTTGGTGCCGCGACAATGCGCGGCGGCAAAGCCCAGCACGATCAGTGCGAAACCCTGATGGGTGAGCGCCATATGCAGCGGCACTTGCATCAGCAGCGTGCCGATGCCGATCGACGCCTGCACCAGCACCAGCACGAACAATAGCGTCGCGCGGCGCGCATGGGTTGAGCCCGGCAAGCGGATCCGTGTCGCGATCATGTGCCAGAGCGCGACGGCGAAGACTGTATAGGCGCCGAGCCGATGAACGAACTGCACCGTCTTCGGGCTTTCGAAGAAATTGCGCCATGCCGGCTCGAGGATCAGCAGGTCACCCGGGATGATCTTGCCATCCATCAGCGGCCAGGTGTTGTAGCTCAAACCGGCATTGAGCCCGGCGACAAGGCCGCCGAGATAGATCTGGATCAGCGCCAGAAGCACGATGAAGCCGGCTAGGCGCTGCGTCGAGCGATCGGCGGCGGGCTCGGAGTGCGGCGCCAAGCCACGCGCGACGACCATGGTGGCGGTGAAGATCAGCGCCGCCAGCGTCAAATGCGTCGCCAGCCGGTACTGGCTCACCGAGACCCGGTCGACCAGGCCGGAGGCCACCATCCACCAGCCGATGGCGCCTTGCAGGCCACCGAGAAGCAGGATGCCGACCAGCTTCGGCCCAAGGCCGCGCTCGATGCGGCGCGTTACCCAGAAGACCAGCAGCGGCAAGGCGAAAACCAGGCCGACGCTGCGCGCCAGCAGACGATGCGCCCACTCCCACCAGAAGATCGACTTGAACGCCTCGATGCTCATGCCCTTGTTGAGCTCGGTGTATTGCGGGATCTGCTGGTAGCGCTGGAATTCCTCTTGCCACTCGGCGTCGTTGAGCGGCGGGATGACGCCATGGATCGGCTGCCATTCGGTGATCGACAGGCCCGACTCGGTAAGCCGCGTGGCGCCGCCGACCAGCACCAGTGCAAACAGCACCAGAAGCACGACATAAAGCCAGCCCCGAACCAGCGCCCGGTTGTGCAGGTAGCGGTCGCGGGCAGCGTATGGCGCAGCGGCGGCTGATGTGGCAGCCATGATCTTGTCCCGGCAGGTTGAAGTCGCGGATAGGTGAACCATCGCACCCCTGCTGGCAAGGCCATCCGGCGCGGCACGCCGTCGCGCCGCCCGCAGCGGGTTGCGCGCATCCTGCGTTCGGCTTAAGCGATAGCGATCAACGAGGCCAAGCCATGCCTATTCGCCTGAAGAAGCTGATCGGAATGTTCCTGCTTGTGGCGCTGGTGATCATCTATGCGCTCGTCGCATCGATCTTCGCGGTCGCCCGTTTGTCCGAATCGGGTGCGTTGGTGCAATTCCTGTTCTTCCTGCTCAGCGGGCTGCTGTGGGTACTGCCGGCGATGGGCATCATCAAGTGGCTGATGCTGGAGCCGCGCTCGAAAGGCTGAAACAGGCCCGCGTCGGTTTACAGGGGTCACGCGTCAAGAACGCGAATGTGATCCATCGCCCCCGAACAAGGGGCTATCCTGACGGTGCCCACCTGGGGAGGCCGGCATGCTGAAAGGGATGTTCGCAGGGCTGATCTTGTTGTTCACCCCGCTGGCCGCGTCGGCCGCGGCGGCCGAAACCATCAACGTCTCGGACAACCATGGCGGCAGCGTCGCCACCTACAGCCAGCGCTGGAAAGCGTTGGCGGCGCGCGGCGTCAATGTGCGCATTGTCGGCAAATGCCGGTCCGCCTGCACGGTGCTGCTCGGCTATGTCCCCCGCAGCCGCATATGCGTCATGCCGGCGGCGAGTTTCGGCTTCCATCTCGCCCACCGCACCGACATGACCGGCGTGTTGTGGAAGGCTTATGCCTCCGACATCCACGGCTGGATCAACGCGCATGGCGGATTGACGGCCGACTTCAAATGGATGAGCGCGCCGGACACCTACCGCTATTTCCACAAATGCTGACACGTTGCGGATGTTCGCCGGCTCGGTCGCCTTGACAAGGCAGCCCGTCAGATGGTGACGACCATCTTGCCGGCATTGGCGAGCGGCGTGGTCACGCCCGACAGCATGGTGCGGATGTGGGCGAGGCTCTGGTAGCGGCCATTGATTGAAATCCGCGGCAAGGCATGCAGGAAGCCGGCATGTTCGGCGCGCAGCACGCCATGGCGGGTCGTCACGGCGGAGACATAGCCGGCGTCACGGGCAAAGCCCACCTCGCGGCAGCCGACGGCGCTCGCATAGCCATAGGGATAGGCGAAATGGCGGGGCTCCCTGCCGAGCTCGGCGCGCAACTTCTCCTTTACAGCGCCGATCTCATACCGCGCATCGGTCTCGGACAACCGCTTCAGATTGCTGTGGTTGATCGTATGGGCGCCAATCGTCACCAATGAATGTGCCGCGACAGTGCGAATCTCATCCCAGTTCATCAGTGTCCGCAGGCGCGGGGCGTCCGCGTCGACCCCGTTTGAATTGGCCAGATCGCGCAGCACGGTCCGCAAATCCTCCTCGCGAACCTCGGTAGCGAGATAGGCATGCAGCCGGGCTATCGCCTGGGTTTTCCTGGCGGGGGTCGTGCAATCGATCACCGCCGGACCGTTAGGGGTCGCGAGCGTCAGGCGATCGCACACATTGACGATGTCCTCGGCGACGTCCCACCAGAGATAGGCGGTGCCGTCGATCAGGCCGGGCGCGACATAGATGGTGATCGGCGCGCCGTGCTTTTCCAGCACCGGCAGGGCCTCGGTCATGTTGTCGCGATAGGCATCGTCGGCGGTGATGGTGGCGAACCGGCCGCCCCTGCCGCCTGCCTTGATGCGCTCCACGGCTTCGTCCATCGAGACGAAGGCATAGCCGTCCGCCTTCATGTCGCCGATCACCGCGTCGAGGAAGCTGGGCGCGATGTTGAGATGCCGGTTGACGCTGTCGGGTTTTTCCGGTGTCGCCGTCACGCGGTGCAGCATCAGGATGGCGCCGATGCCGCCGACAAATGGCCTGGCCAGCGGTGCAAGGCCGGTATAACGGGCGACGTTGAGCGCCAGTTTCCGGATTGCCTCCCCACCGTCGATCATTCATTCACCTTTTGCGCCTAGGCTGATCCAAGCACGGAATACGCCTGAGCGCCCCCCAAATCGGGATCAGTACGCCTTAAGGATTGAGGTATGGTTGACGCAATGGCGTCATTTGACGGCAATCGGCTCGCGGCGACCGAGGCTTCGCCACGCGCCCAGCCGAAGGATGCCGAGGGGCTGTCGGTTTCCGTCGTGGGTGCGGACGGGCTAGCGGCCTATGCGGAGTTCTGCCGGTCGGCGCTTAGCGCGCCGGCACAGGGCGCGACATGGATCCTGAACTGGGCCGCTCAGGTCAAGCCGGATCTGCTCGTGGCAACGCTCACTCTCGAAGGCAAGCCGGTCTTCGCGCTGGCGCTGGAGATTGTCAGCCGCGGCCCGTTCCGAGTCGCCCGTTTCATGGGCGACCGCCACGCCAATGGAAATTTCGCGGCAGCCGACACCCTATGGCTGAACAGGGCGGATCGCGCAAACGTCGGCGCGATGTTCGCAGCCATCGCCAAGGCTCGTCCCGACATCGATCTCATCGCGCTGGAAAGATTGCTGCCCGATCTCGAGGGCATCGCCAATCCGCTTGCGTCGCTCGACCATTTTGCCAGCCCCAATCTTTCGCTGGCCGTCGATCTTGCCGGTGGCTTCGATGCGCTGCTGCTGCGCGCCAGCGGCAAGCGCAAACGCAAGAAGCATCGTTCGCAGACGCGCAAATTCGAGGCCGTCGGCAGCCACCGGCGCATCGAGGCGCGAACTTCGGACGAAGTGGACAGGCTGCTCGACGCCTTCTTCGAGATGAAGGAACATCGCTTTCGCAAGATGGGCATTGCCAACGTCTTCGGCGACGCTCGGATACGTGCCTTCTTCCGGGGGCTGTTCACACAAGCCCTGGCCGAGGACAAGCCATCTTTCCTGCTGCATGGCCTGGAGGTCGCCGGCAAGCTGCGCGCCGTCACCGGGTCGAGCCGTTCGGGCAAGCGCCTGATCTGCGAGTTCGGCGCGATCGCGGAGGACGATCTCGCGCACAGCAGTCCCGGCGATTTCCTGTTCTTCGACAACATACAGGAAGCCTGCGACACCGGTTTTGCCGTCTATGACTTCTCCGTCGGCGACGAGGCCTACAAACGGCAGTGGTGCGATATCGAAACCCGGCATTTCGAGGTGCTGGTCCCGCTGACACTGAAGGGCCGCGCCCTGGCGCAGTCGCTTCGCCAGGGCGCGCGGCTGAAGGCCTTCGTCAAGAACAGCCCGACGATCTGGAAACTGACCAAGATGCTGCGCCGCAAGGCAGCCGGACAGCCAGCGCCCGCGGCTGTCGAGGACGACAGTTAAGCTCGCTTCGAAATGAGCGCCATGAAGCCGACCATCCGCACGCTATCCCTCAGGGAACTGACTGACCTCATCGACTGGGCAGCCGCCGAGGGCTGGAACCCGGGCCTTGAAGACGCGGCGATGTTCCAGGCCGCGGATCCGGAGGGCTTCATCGGCGCTTTCGTCGGCGACGAGATGGTCGCCGCGATCTCGGCGGTGGCCTATGGGCACGATTTTGGTTTCATCGGCCTCTACATCAGCCGTCCGGACATGCGCGGCAAAGGCTATGGCAAGGCGGTGTGGACCGCTGGCATGGCCAGGTTGGCCGGGCGCACCATCGGGCTGGATGGCGTCGAAGAGCAGCGGGCCAACTACCAGAGAAAAGGGTTCAGGCCGGTCTACGAGACCATCCGCTACAGCGGGCGCCCTGCGGGCTCGCCCGTCGGCGCCGGGCGGCTGCGCATGGTGACAGCGCAACCGGGGCCCGACATCATCGGATATGACGCGCTTTGCTTTCCCGCGCCCCGGCCCTCTTTCCTGCAGCAATGGCTGCAGCCGCCTCACCGTGCCCTGGCCGCGATCCAATCGTGGGGAGCGGCCGGCTATGCGGTAGCCCGTTCCTGCCGCAGCGGCTTCAAGGTCGGCCCGCTCTTCGCCGACGACACGCAGACCGCGCTCGAATTGCTCGCGGAGCTGGCAAGTGCGTGCAAAGGCGGCGAGCTGAACATCGACGTCCCAGCCACCCAAGTCGATTTCATCGCGGCGCTCGAGGCGGCGGGCTTCTCACCGACCTTCACCACCACCCGCATGTATCAAGGCCCACCCCCGAAGCTTGATGCCAACAGGATATTCGGCGTGACGACGCTGGAACTGGGATAGGTCAGGCGGTCTGTGGACAGCGGCTGTTCAGGCCGCGGAGCGCCGGCCCGGAGTGCCCGGCGGCTCGTGGCCAAGCGGCGTCACCAGCGTCAGGTCGGGGTAACCGCTCTCGATCAGCTTGACCGCGGCTCGCGTCACCTCGTCGTCCGGCTCGAGCATGGATAGGAACACTTCGGTGGCGTCGCCGCCCAGGCGGCTGATGCCTTGCGCGTCGGCCGGCCCGCACTCGACCACCACCAGATCATAGGCCGTGGTCAGCGACTGCATGATGATCGGCAACCTGTCGGCGGCGCGCATGGCGCGGACCGGATCGGCGGTGCCGACCGGAATGACGTGGCAATCGGAATAGAGATCGGCATGGATGACGTCGCTGAACTGCGCCTGCGAGGCGAGCAGATCGGTGATGCCCGGGAAAAGTCCGCTGTCCAGCATTGGCCGCGAAGCAGCACCCGAGGCGGTAAGATCGAGCAGCAAGACGCGCAGGCCGGCGTCGGACACCTCGCGCGCCACCAGGATCGCCGATGCGGCTGCCTCGTCGCCTTCGGGCGAAACGAATATCGCGCGTGCGGCCCCGCTGGCGATCAGCTTTTCCGCGGCCTTCTCGATGTCGATCTCACCGAGCACCGAGCGCGGCCGCTGGACCTCCACGACGGATTCCGGCTCGGTAGCTGATACGGCCTTGGCGACAGGCTCTGGCTGGGCGGCAGGCCCAGGCTCGGTGGCAGGCTCAGGCTCGGTAGCAGGCTCAGGCTCGGCAATGGGCTGGGGTCGCACCGTCATCTCGGAATCCGCGACCGTTTCGGACCATGGCGCCTCAGCACCTGGATTGGCAAACTCGCTGGCGACAGCCGGCTCAAGGCGGCCAGCTGGTTCCAGGGGAGCGGCCGGCTCCTGGCGGGCAGTTGTCGGCATCGCCACTTCGTCGATCGGTGCAAAACGGGCTCCCGTGGCCGGGCGCATGGCACGGCCCGAGAAGAGCTCCCGCAGCAGCGTGAAGACCGCCGCCAGCAGAAGCGAAGCCGCGGCGGCGGCGCCAACGATCGGCCCGACCTTGGGGAAGTATGGCTCGGAGGGCACCGAAGCCGGCGAGGAGACACGAGCGTCGACCGGCGCATAGTTGCGGTCCTGACGCGAGGCTGCCTCGCGGTAGTTGGTGAGATAGAGTTCGAGCTGTTGGCGCTTGGCCGCCGCATCGCGCTGCAGCGCGTCGAGACCGACCTGCTGTTCGCCAGCCTGTGCCGAGGCCGCCTTCAGCGTGTTGACGTCGGCGACGAGCTGGTTTTCACGTGCCTTGGCGGCATCGGCCTGCATAACCAGGCCCTTCATGACCTTCTGCGCTTCACTGCGGATCTGCGCATCGAGATCGGCCAGCTGTGATTTCGCCGCGCGAACGCGCGGATGATTGTCGAGCATCGTCGTCGACAGATCGGCGATGTTGGCGCGCAGCTCGACCTGGCGCTCCCGCAAACGCTGGATCAGGTCGGACGACAGCACTTCCGGCAGCGAATCCAGCGAGCCCCCATTCTGCAGCGCCTTGCGTACGCTGTCTGCGGTGCCTTCGGCCGCGGCGCGATTGGCCCGCACCCGCGACAATTCGGTCGACAGCTCGGCCAGTTGCTGTGTGGCCAAGGTGGAATTGTTGCCGCCCATCAGGAGGTCCGACTGGCCGCGGTACGCCGCGACCTTGGCCTCGGCATCCCTGACCTGCTTCGACAGGTCGGCGATCTCCGGCGCCAGAAAATCCGCGGCGGCGGTGTTCGATTCGCTCTTGGCCGCGCCCTGCCCGGCAATATAGGCAGCGGCAATGGCGTCTGGGATGGCTGCGGCGAGCTTGGGATCCTCCGAGGAGAACTCGATGGCAATGATGCGAGTCTTTTCAACGCCAAAGACGTTGAGCTTCTCGCGCATCTTCTTCAACACGCGTTCGTCGGCCGGAATATCCATCGGATCGTTCTTCAGCCCAAGCAGGATCAGCACGCGGCTGAGGGACGACATGTTGATCGTTTCGTCGAACTCAGGCAGTCGCGCCAAGCCGAGTTTCTGCGCCACCTGCTTGAGGATTTCGTTGGACGAAATGATCTGGACCTGGGTGGCGACGCCCTGCTCGTCGAGGATCGGCTTGTCGCCGTCATTGTTGCTGCCGGCCGGGCGGGTATAAACGGATTCGCGCGGGGCGATTTCCACCTGCGTCTGCGCCTTGTAGTGTCGTGTCGCGAACGAAGCGAACGCAAACGCCAAGCCTGTCACGAGCAGAACAAAGAGCAATATGCGCAGCCAGTTCCTCGCCAGGCTGGCGAAAAGCTGCCTGAGATCGACATCGACATCTGCGGCCGCGGACTGAACGGACATGCATCCCTACTCCGAAACTGGGTCAGGATGCACCGTAAACAACTATGGTAACTCAGCAGTTAAGATCGCGGTAATACTCCATTAGGGATTACTGGCGAGCGGCTAGAAAAAACGACAAAATGGCAAAATCCCTGCCGGCGCGAGCTCTATTGGCCGTAGCCTTTACCGGCCATTAACCCTAACAGGACGATAACGAACCCGATCCCAGATGTTTGCTGCGACGCCGCAGCGGCCAGTCGAAGGTACGTATCCGGTCATGAAAAGCACTGCTTCCCTCGTTCGCGCGCTGCTTGCCGTATCGATGCTCGCCGGCTGCTCCAGCTACCGCCCGCCGCCGGCGGCCTTCCACGAGGTCCTCGACCAGCCTTATCGCCTCGGCGCCGGCGACCGCGTTCGCGTCACCGTGTTCGAACAGGACGGCCTGACCAACACCTACAGTGTCGACCAGTCCGGCTATCTCTCCTTCCCGCTTGTCGGTGCCGTACCCGCGCGTGGTCACACCGCGCAGCAGATGGAAAAGGAGATCGCCGACAAATTGCGGCAAGGCTATCTGCGCGACCCGGACGTTTCGGTCGAGATCGACCGCTACCGGCCGATCTTCGTCATGGGCGAAGTGGGTGCTGCCGGCCAGTATTCCTACGTGCCCGGCCTGACCGTGCAGAAGGCCATCGCCATTGCCGGAGGCTTCACACCACGCGCCAACCAGGAAAGCGTCGACATCACTCGCGACATCAACGGCAAGGTGATGACCGGGCGCGTGGTCACCTCCGACCCGCTGCTGCCCGGAGATACCGTCTTCGTCCGCGAACGCCTGTTCTGACAGATACCACGTGGCGGACAAGCTCAGGATCGTCCACTGCTTTCGTTCACCCGTCGGAGGAATTTTCCGGCATGTGCGCGACCTGACGGAAGCTCAGGTCGCGGCCGGCCATGTGGTCGGGATCGTCTGCGATTCGACCACCGGCGGCGAATTCGAGGAGCGCCTGTTCGAGCAGATGAAGGACACGCTGGCGCTCGGTATCCATCGCACGCCAATGCAGCGCCATGTCGGCCCGGGCGATCTCGCCTCGGCCCGGCGCACCTACAGGATCATCAAGGAATTGCAGCCGGACGTCCTGCACGGGCACGGTGCCAAGGGTGGCGCCTATGCCCGTCTGTTCGGCTCATTGTTGCGGGTATCAAGGTCTCGCGTAGCCCGCCTTTATTCGCCGCATGGCGGCTCCCTCCACTATGACGAAACAACAGCCACGGGGAGGCTGTTCTTCGCACTGGAGCGCTCCATGGCGCGCTTCACCGATTGCCTGCTCTTCGTCTCGGATTATGAGCGGCGAACCTATCGCAGGAAGGTGGGCGAGCCGCCGATCCCGAACACGCTGGTCTACAACGGACTGCGCGCCACGGAATTCGAACCGGTGGCGATCGAACCCGATGCGGCGGATCTGCTCTATATCGGCATGATGCGGGACCTGAAGGGCCCCGACATCTTCATCGATGCGCTGGCCGCAGCCGGTCCCCGGCTTGGCCGTACGCTGAGCGCGGTGATGGTCGGCGACGGCGACGACCTACCGCGCTACCACGCGCAGGTGAAGCGTCTTGGGCTTCAGGACCATGTCCGCTTCCTGCCGCCAATGCCGGCCAGGGAGGCCTTCGCGCTGGCAGCGCTCGTCGTCGTTCCCTCGCGCGCCGAAGCCATGCCCTATATCGTGCTGGAAGCGCTTGCCGCGGCAAGACCCATGATCGCAACCGCTGTCGGCGGCATACCGGAGATTTTCGCTGCCGGCTCCCCTGCCCTGATCAGGCCCGATCCCGTCGAACTCACTGAAAAGATGAGTGAGGCGCTGGCCGATCTCGCAGCCTACGGCAAGCTGATGCCCGACGGCGCCGGCCTCAAGGCGCGTTTCGGCGCCGACGTCATGGCCGCCGAAATCGAGAAGGCCTATTTCGCCGCGCTCGGCAGGTGACTCCCCAAGCCTTTCCAAAGCCACGTGTTGTTTCAAGGGTTTCTTAGCTCTCTTTTGCTAATCACCCTGGGAAGCTTGCGGACTGTTCCATGAACGAGATTGACCCCGCGCGCCGCTTTTCAGCAGAAGCTGTGCGTAAATTCAACGGCCCGACCGATGGCGACGCACCCGGGGGCATGAACGATGTTGCCCGACAGGTCGCGTCGCAATACCGGCGCGATACGATGTCGCCGATCATGGTCAGCGGTGTCCTGCGCATGGTCGAGTTCGCGATCCTGTTCCTTTCGGGGCTCTGCGTCTATTTCTACTATGTCGGGTTCTTCAACTATCTCGCCTGGCAATATCCGGTGACGATCGCCGCCGCGTCGTTCCTCGCCGTGGTTCTGCTCGATGTCACCGACTGCTACCAGGTCGTTTCCCTGATGCGGCCGATCGCCAATTTCGGCCGCATCCTGCTGGTCTGGGCCGGCACCTTCGCGCTGATGGCGTTGACGGCTTTCACCATGAAGATGTCGGAAGACTATTCGCGACTGCTGTTCGGCACCTGGTTCGTGGTCGGCTTCGTCCTCCTCTTTGGCCTCAGGCTGGTGATGTCGAAGCTGATCCGGCGCTGGGCCCGCGATGGACGCATGGAGCGGCGCGCCGTCATTGTCGGCGGCGGCAAGGCTGCGGAAGTGCTGATCCGCTCGGTCGAAAAACAGCCTTACAACGACATCCGCATCTGCGGCATATTCGATGACCGCAGCGACAAGCGCTCGCCGCCCATCGTTGCCGGCTATCCCAAGCTCGGCACCATTTCGGAACTGATCGAGTTCGCGCGCATCGCCCGCATCGACATGCTGATCGTGTCGCTGCCGCTGACCGCCGAAACACGTGTGCTGCAGCTGTTGAAGAAACTGTGGGTGCTGCCGGTGGACATTCGGCTTTCGGCGCATTCAAACGCGCTGCAGTTCCGCCCACGCGCCTATTCCTTCATCGGTTCGGTGCCGATGCTCGACATCTTCGACAAGCCGATCAACGACTGGGATTCGGTCGCCAAGCGCGCCTTCGACATCATTTTCTCGCTGATCGGCATCATCGTCTTCTCGCCGGTGATGCTGGCGACCGCGATCGCCATAAAACTCGACAGCAAGGGACCGGTGCTGTTCAAGCAAAAGCGACACGGCTTCAACAATGAGATCATCGAGGTCTACAAGTTCCGCTCGATGTACACCGACCGGTCGGATCCCACCGCCAAGCAGACGGTGACCAAGAACGATCCGCGCGTCACCCGCGTCGGCCGCTTCATCCGCAAGACGTCGATCGACGAACTGCCGCAGTTCGTCAATTCGCTGCTGGGATCGCTGTCGCTGATCGGCCCGCGCCCGCATGCGATCGCGGCGCAGTCGCACAACCTTCTCTACAACGAGGTGGTCGACGGCTATTTCGCCCGCCACAAGGTCAAGCCGGGCGTCACCGGCTGGGCGCAGATCAACGGCTGGCGCGGCGAGATGGACACCAACGAGAAGATCCGCATGCGGACGGAGTACGACCTCTACTACATCGAGAACTGGTCGCTGCTGTTCGATCTGCGGATCCTGTTCCTGACGCCGATCCGGTTGCTCAATACGGAAAACGCCTATTGAGCGCGATTTCCCATGAACTGCCGCCGGGCGCGGTCAACGCCAAGCTGATCGCCCTGATTTCTTCCGGTGCGGTGGTGTTCGGCATCCTTCTGTCCGGCTTCGTCATCAGCGAGCCGGCGCCTTACGAAATCTACATGGCCGGGCTGATCGCCATCTGGGCGCTCTTCGGCTTGCGGATCTCCCGCGCGGCCATGCCGCTGCTGGTGCTGCTGGTGACAATGAATATCGGCGGCATGATCTCGATGACGCAGATGGCGGATCTCGCCTTCACGCCCCTCTATCTCTCCGTGTCGCTGTTCCTGGCCTTCAGCGCGGTGTTCTTCGCCTCGGTCACCGCCACGCAACCAGGTCTCTACCGGCTGATCTTCAATGCCTATGTCGTCTCGGCCGTGGCTACGTCGCTGCTCGGCATAGCAGGCTATTTCCATGTCTTTCCCGGCGCCGAGATCTTCACCAAATACGACCGCGCCGCCGGCGCCTTCCAGGATCCGAACGTCTTCGGACCCTTCCTGGTGCTGCCCGGCATCTATCTGCTCTATCTGCTCCTGACCGGTCCGGTCTCGCGCATGCCGCTGCTGGCGGTGCCGCTGCTGATCATCGCATCGGGCATCTTCTTCTCCTTCTCGCGGGGCGCCTGGGGCATGTTCGCCGTTTCTGCCGTGCTGCTCACCGGCTGCCTGTTCCTGCAGAGCAACAGCGGCAAGTTCCGGCTGCGCGTGGTGATCATGACCATCGCCGCGCTGTCGCTGCTGACGATCGCCATCATCGTCATCCTGCAATTGCCCGGGGTAGCGGACATGTTCACCCAGCGCGCGCATCTCGAACAGAGTTACGACACCGCCCGCCTCGGCCGTTTCGCCCGCTACGGTATAGGCTTCCAGATGGCGATGGAGCGTCCGTTCGGCATCGGGCCGCTGGTCTTCGGCAAGATGTTCGGCGAGGACACGCACGACATCTGGCTGAAAATGCTGATGGATTATGGCTGGCTCGGCTTTGTCTCGTTCCTGACACTGGTCGTCTGGACCATGACCGCCGGCTTCCGCATCCTGCTGCGCGACCGGCCGTGGCAGCCTTACCTCTTGTGCGCCTATGTCGCCTTCATCGGCAATATCGGGCTCGGCACCTTCATCGACATCGACCACTGGCGCCACGTCTACCTGCTGCTCGGCCTGATCTGGGGCGCCATCGCCTTGGAATACCGCCATCAGCGGCTGTTGCGGCCGGCTCTGGCTCAAGCAGGAAGCTGAAGGCACGATCTGCCCAGGGTTCAGCCAAGACGAACCCGGGAGAACTCCCATTTCGAAATGGCCAGGCTCAAACCGTTCGGGCCATTGATGGCGACTAGCTGTGAGCTTTCGGGAGGTTGTCCGTTCGGACCGGACCGAGGAGACTGGAGTTACCAGGCTTCAGCATCCACCGGAGGGTCCGAATGAACATCCACAAGAATGCCCGTCTAACGCCGCTGCGTCGAGAGGAGATGGCGCTGTCGGTGATAGGGCGCTCTTTCCCAAGCGTGACTGACCCCCGCAGTCGGGGCGATGGGCAACAAAAAAGCGGGCTATTGCCCGCTTCCCTTCGTTGCCAAGACTCATGCTCGATGCCGGTACATTCATGGCCGTCGAGCTGTCGATCAGCTCAAATGCACAGTCTGCCTGGTAAACCTCACCGACTATCTGAAGGGACGTTCGCGCGAATGCTTGATCAAGTATATGGCAGCCAAACGTGTTGCAAACAAGGCGCACTGCTAAAGCTCGGCTTCGGCGGCTTTTCGTTCTGGCTACAATGTGGCTAAAAACTCTATAGCCACCTCTGGGGGAAACGGCTAACTCTTTGTTTTGTTTGGTCGGAGTGGCCGGATTCGAACCGACGACCCCTTGACCCCCAGTCAAGTGCGCTACCGGGCTGCGCTACACTCCGGACCGGTCGCGATGTATCGTGATAACCCCGCTCCGGTCAACCGAATTCCGCGACTATCTTGCAGGTAGATTGTGAGATAATGGAGGCCGGCTGCATCAGTGTCCTACCTTAACCCTGGCACACATCGACCCATTCCGCACCGATAAGATCGACCATGCGCCGCGGAGCGATCCGTACCGCGGCGTTGGTGGCGCCGGCGGCCGGCACCACCTCATCGAATTCGCGCAGCGAAACGTCGCAGTAGACCGGCAGCGGCGCCGGCAAGCCGAACGGGCAAACACCGCCAACCGGATGGCTCGTGGCAGCCACAACTTCCTCCGCGTCCAGCATGCGCGGCTTGCCGCCGAACCGGTCCTTGAACTTGCGGTTGTCCAGTCTGGCGATGCCGCTGGTCACGACCAGCATGGTCCGCTCGCCGACGCGCAGGCAGATCGTCTTGGCGATCTGCGCCGGAAGGACGCCATGCGCCTCCGCCGCCAGCATCACCGTCGCCGAACTTGCTTGCGTGACCAGGACCTCGATGTCGGGCGCATGAGCGGCGAAGAAGGCACGAACAGAGTCCAGGCTCATGTCAGAAAACCCATGATTCAAAGCCGATGCACGGCGGACGCGATTGGCGCAGATTTGGATGCCGCAGGTATAAACACGTGCGATCCACAAATCGGCAAGCCCGGCCTGCCTGAGAACACCATGGCATCAACAAGAAACCCGCCAAGCGGGCCTTGGCGGGTTCTCTTGCATGCCTGGGGCTGGTCTATGCCAAGGGTCCGCCTTGCGCGGCCGGCGTCGGCGCGGCGGAAGCGATGAGAGCCTCCTGCGGCATGCGAAGCGCGGACGCAATACGACGCAGCTTCGACGGATCGGCCGCCCGGCCGTTCTCCATATCCTCGATCTCGCCGACCGAGAGGCCGCAGGTCAGGGAAAGCTCTTCCACGCTGTATCCGCGGGTTTCCCGCATGGCTCTGAGGGTGCTGTAATCGTGCCCGATCTCACTGGCTAACGGTTCGGAGAGGGCATGGCTTTTTGCATTGTTGGGCATTGGCAACTCCGGTGGCTGAAAGCGTCTTGATCAAAAATGGAGTGTTGCCTGAGACGAGCAGGAACATGCCCGCTCGCCGATGATTTGCCAAGAGCCAAACGGACCGTCACGCTATCGTGAACCGGACGCCTTCGCGGCGGCTTACGCACATCGGCGCCATCAAGTTCTTTTGAACACCCGGCACCTTTTTGCTCGGAGGTTTAGGCCCACCTGTTCGTTGTTCTGATGCACTGGCGTGAAAACCATCCGGTTCCAGCCAGCCCATTCCCAGAAGGATATCTGCAATGAACGTCAAGACATCCCTCCTCGTGCTCGGCACGATCTCCAGTCTTTTCATCGCCGGAGCGGCGACCGCTCAAGCGGCGGACGCGTTGCGCGTTCGTGGTACTGTGATCAGCTTCGAGCCCTCACTGCTCACCGTCAAAACCCGCCAGGGTGACACCTCCGCGATCAAGCTCAATACCGGCTGGAAGATCTCGGGCGTCGCCAGTGCCTCCGAAAAGGACATCAAGCAGGGCGACTTCCTCGGCATCGCTTCCGTTTCAAAGGCGGATGGCGGCAGCGGGGCGCTCGAAGTCGTGATTTTCCCCGCTGCCTTGAAAGGCACCGGCGAGGGTGACCGCCCGTGGGACCTGCAGCCGAACAGCCGCATGACCAACGGCACGGTGGCGGACGTTACCGACATAAGCGGGCGAGCCGTGACGCTGACCTACGACAATGGGCAGACCAAGAAGATTTCGATCCCCGACAGCACGCCTGTCGTGACCTTTGCCCCGGCCACGCCGACCGATCTCAAGCCAGGCGCAACGGTTTTCGTGACCGCCCAGCGAGAGGCTGACGGGACGCTGAGTTCCAGCCGTGTCGTGGTGGGAAACAATGGCGTGGTCCCGCCGATGTAGCCAAACAGCCGGAAGAGCGCGGCTTTTCGGCCCTGGTGATGATGGTCGGAAAGCCGGCTTCTTCGGAAACAGTCCAGAAACAAAATTCTACAATCGGGAAATACTGACGAAAAAATTCGGGAGCGTAATCCCATGCGCGGCGGTCGGGCTATCGACCCGATTTATATCTGCCTGCGAAAAAAGGAAACGATCCATGAAGAAGTCCCTCCTCTCGGCTCTCGGGCTTGCGGTTGCAGTTGCTTTCACGGTGCCGGCTATCGGCGTGACCAGCGCGGATGCGGCCCCGATGGCGAAGCATCATCGTCATCATCACCACTATCGTCATCATCACCGCCATCACCGCCATCATCACATGAAGACGATGAAGAAGGCCTGACACCGCACTGCCAACGAGAAGACCGGCCTTGGCCTCCTGTTCAAGGCTGGTCTTCTCCTGGTCATGCGCTGCCAGACCCGACATGAACCGGGCCCATCGGATTTCGCCTGACGACACTGCTGGCCAGGATTTCGGCGCCAATCCAATACCTCGAGAGGCGAGACTTTCACGCCGCACCAAATCGCGATACGGCCAGGGATGTTTCTGACCGGCAGCTGTACCGGATCAGGCTTTCGCGAACAGGCTAGGTATCCCGATGACGGCCAAGGCCGACCTCTCCCGGATAGACCGCCTTGTCCTGTCGGTTGCCCGATTGTGGCACACTTAGCCACCCTGCCCTTATCGTGCGGTTCTTCATGAAACCGGGCTATCTGCCCAATCCGGCCGCGCCCGTGCGCCACCATGAACTGTTGCTTTGGCGAAAGATTCTCGATCGCAACCCGCTGTTCGTGACGCTGACCGACAAGCTGGCGGCCAAGGCTCATATCCGTGGAGCCTGCCCCGGGATCCCCATACCGAATACGCTCTGGTGTGGGGCGACGCTACCGACATCCCGCCGGGTCTGCTGACCGGCGCCGTGGTGGTCATCCGGCGTTCGCCCGCGAAATCGAGCGGCTCTGGCGGCTCGACCAATCCGCCTTCCTGCGCCGACCTCACAACGGGGCTGTGCGCCTCTATGCCGACGCGCTTCGCGCCAGATGCCGGGGCAACATTGCAAATGACCAGGCCGACGCCGCGCGGCGCCCCTGATGAAGCCGCCGGAATCGGCAGCGCTTTTTTCTGCAACTACCCCATGAACCTTTCCTTCGAGCAGCTCACTAAGCCTGCATGGACGCCGGCAAGGCGATCCCCAATCAAACCGAAGGAAATGCAGAAATGACCACCAACTCGAACTTCAAGCGCCTCTCGCTCGCCGGCGCCATCGCATTCTCGGCGATCGGCTCGATGTCGATGACGAATTCGGCCTTTGCCAATGGCACGCACCCCACTGGCGACGGCGGCGCTGTTTGCAAGGGCGCAGGCCACTGCCTGGTACTCTCGATCGAGTGCAAGGGCACCTATACGGACGCCACCGACAAGAACGGCACGGTCTATGGCAAATGCAGCCAGACCGCGCAGGTTTCACCCCAGGCCAAGATCAAGCTCGCCAAGTAACCACCTGATGGCAATAAGAATGGCGGCTCTCCTTTCGGGGTCGACCGCCATTTTTCTTGATTGAATCCCTTGTCTTATGACCAGAGGGCTCCTCAGCGCCGGCTGAAAAGCAGGCTGGCGACCAGGCCGAGTACCACAAGGCCGACCGCGGCGGCGGCCGCCGGATGGTCGCGGGCCGATTTCTCGATCACCCTGCCCTGCTTTCGGATTGCCGGCATGGCATCCCGCAGACGTCCGGCAAGATCCGAATATGTATCAAGAGCGGCATCGCGGCCGTCTTCATAGTAAGTGCCACCCCGTTTTGACATTGCCTTGCGCAACGCCGCGAGTTCCCTTGAGAGGGCCGCGACCTGCTTTTCGAGGTCGATGTCCGAAAGAGTCGAGAATGATGCCATCATGCGTTTCCTTGTCTTGCTGAACGATGTCTCGCAGAAGGAAACGTAACGCCTCACCCGAAGGCGAGTTCCGGCCCAAAGGCTTCAAAACGCGTGCGGCGGTCAGCGCACCTGGTCAAGCAGACGCTTGCATTCCAGCAGATCGAACAGCGCCTCCTGCAGCAGCGCGCGGTTGTCGCGCGAGAGTTTCGACGCGTCCGGCTGAACCGGACCTTCCTCGTCGCTCTTGCCCAGGCCAAAAAAGCGGCGGCTGGGCTTGACCCTCGGCTGGCCAACCAGTTCATCATCTCCACCGCGCGGCTGCGCCGCCGGTGTCAGCGGCACCTGATCGGCCTGCTTCCGTTGCGAGATCGCCTCGACGGCGGCCATGTCACCATTGCCGATGGCGACCAGGAAATGATTGCCGTTTTCGCGCAGCAGCTTCTGCACACCCTTGATCGTGTAGCCCTGGTCGTAGAGCATGTGGCGGATGCCCTTGATCAGTTCGACGTCCTGCGGCCGGTAGTAGCGACGGCCGCCGCCGCGCTTCATCGGCTTGATCTGGTTGAAGCGCGTCTCCCAGAAACGCAGCACATGCTGGGGCAGGTCGAGATCTTCAGCGACCTCGCTGATTGTGCGGAAGGCGTCAGGGCTCTTGTCCATGGGCGAAATCCTCACGCTGGAGCGTGATCCGGAACGGTACTCAGCGAGATCAGGCTCACCAAAGAGAAAAACTCATTCCGGTTGCGCGGAATGGACCATACGCGAAACACCAATCCGGCCATGCTGCCGAATCGGACCTTATTTCAGCGGTTTGTGAAGCAATATTCAAGCCCGGCGTCATGGCGGCGCCGGTTTTCAACGCCAACGGAGGCTATTTGCCGCCCTTGGCCTTGCTGTTCTGATGCGAGCGCAAGATGCGGTTCTTCAGCACGTTGGACGATTTGAAGGTCATCACCCGACGCGGCAGGATCGGCACTTCTTCACCGGTCTTGGGATTGCGCCCGATGCGCTCGTTCTTCGAGCGGACATGAAACGTCGCGAAGGACGACAGCTTGACCGTCTCGCCACGCACGATGGCTTCGCAGATTTCGTCCAGCACGGCTTCGACGAGTTCGGCGGATTCAGTGCGCGACAGACCGACCTTTCGATAGACGGCCTCCGCAAGGTCGGCACGCGTAAGTGTCTTTCCCCCCATGCGACCGTCCCATCAGCTCAAACATAAAATCGGCACAACAACGGCTGAGCCTAAGTAATTGATCCGGCAAGGTCAAGGACCGAAACCGACCCGTTCGGCACTTACCAGCGAACCAGAACAGCACCCCAGGTGAAGCCGCCGCCCATCGCTTCCAGGAGAACGAGGTCTCCCTTCTTGATGCGACCATCGGCAACGGCCACCGACAGTGCCAGCGGCACGGAAGCAGCCGAGGTGTTACCGTGCAAATCGACCGTAACCACCACCTTTTGCTCGGCTATCCCGAGCTTCCTGGCGGAAGCGTCAATAATTCGTTTATTGGCCTGGTGCGGCACGAACCAGTCGAGATCGTCAGCGGTGATGCCCGCGGCCGAGAAGGTCGCCTCGATAACGTCGGTGATCATGCCGACCGCGTGCTTGAAGACCTCGCGGCCTTCCATCCTGAGGTGGCCGACCGTTCCCGTCGTTGACGGTCCGCCGTCGACGAAAAGCTTGTCCTTGTGCGCGCCGTCAGAGCGCAGGCTGGCCGCCAGAACGCCATGGTCGGCAATCGTGCCAGCCCCCTCGCCTGCTTCCAGGACCAGGGCGCCGGCGCCGTCGCCGAACAAAACGCAGGTCGAGCGGTCATTCCAGTCGAGGATGCGCGAGAATGTTTCCGAGCCGATGACCAGCACGCGCTTGGCGAAGCCGCCACGGATATAGAGATCGGCTGTCGTCATCGCATAGACGAAGCCCGAGCACACCGCCTGCATGTCGAAGGCAAAGCCGTGATGCATGCCGAGCCTGTTCTGGATCTCGACAGCAGTGGCCGGGAATGTGTTGTTGGGCGTCGACGTCGCCAGCACGATCAGGTCGATGTCGTCCGGCGTCAGCCCGGCATTTGCAAGGGCGGCACGGGCCGCGGCCTCGCCCAGGGAAGCCGTCGTCTCGTCGTCGGCCGCGATATGACGCTGGCGGATGCCAGTGCGCTGGGCAATCCACTCGTCCGAGGTTTCGACCATGCCCTCGAAATCGGCATTCTTCATGATGCGGCGGGGCAGCGCGGCGCCCGTGCCGCGCACGACTGATCTGATCAAAGTTCTTTCCTATTCCTTCGCGTCGGTAACGACGTCGGATTTCCTAGATGACAGGGCACGCGGGTTGCGCGCATGAAACAGGTCGAGGTCGGCCTCGATCCGGTCAAGCAGATTGTTGCGAACCATGTCGTAGCCGAGTTCGATCGCGGCGGCGAACCCGTCCGAATCGGCACCGCCATGGCTTTTGACGACGATGCCGCTCAACCCCAGGAAAACGCCGCCATTGGAGCGGCCGACATCCATCTTTTCGCGCAGGCGATCGAAGGCGCCCTTGGCGAAGACATAGCCGATCTTGGCCATCAGGGTACGGCTCATGGCGGCGCGCAGGTAACCTGCGATCTGGCGCGCGGTGCCTTCCGCCGTCTTCAGCGCGATATTGCCGGCGAAGCCTTCGGTCACCACCACGTCGACCGTGCCCTTGCCGATATCGTCGCCTTCGACAAAGCCATGATAGTTCATCGAGGCCATGTTGGCCTCGCGCAGCATGCGTCCTGCTTCCTTGACCTCTTCCTGGCCCTTGATCTCTTCCACGCCGACATTGAGCAGGCCAACCGTCGGTCGGGCGATGCCGAACACGGCGCGCGCCATGCCGGTGCCGAGAATGGCAAAATCGATGAGTTGTTGGGCATCGGCGCCGATGGTGGCGCCGACGTCCAGAACCACGCTTTCGCCGCGCAATGTCGGCCACAATGCCGCGATCGCCGGGCGATCGATGGTGGCCATGGTGCGCAGGCAGAATTTCGACATCGCCATCAACGCGCCTGTGTTGCCGGCGGAGATGCAAGCGTCCGCGGCACCCGACTTGACCGCTTCGACCGCCTTCCACATCGACGACTTCCAGCGGCCATGGCGCAGCGCCTGGCTGGGCTTGTCGTCCATCCTGACCGCGATCTCGCAGTGGAAGAATTCGCTCACCTCGGCCAGCTTGGGGAACTTGGCCAGTTCGGGGCGCACCAGTTCCTCACGCCCGTAGATGACGAAGCGGATGTCGGGACGGCGGGTCGCGACCGTCATGAGCGCCGGAATGACCACGGCTGGTCCGTGATCGCCGCCCATGGCATCGATGGAAATCCTGATCACGCGGTATTTATCTCACGGTTATGCGGCAGGTCGCTTTAGTGATCGCGAAGGTTCGGCGAAAATAGCGGTTTTGGGTTTTCACACAACCGACTTTTCCATCGCGGGCGAGGTTTTCAGGATTTTCCCAGCAAGGATCGCAGTTTTTGCTGAAATTCATTCTCAGCCGCTTCGGTCCTGCCGACGGCGTCCAGCGACGCGCCCGGCTTGCGCGGATAAGGGTCGATCGCCAATCCGAAGAACTGTTCGGCGAGTGCCCCGACATCGATGGTGTCACCGGAAAATGTTTCGGGACTGTCGGGCCCGCCCGCATCGAGAAGTATCTCGCCGCCGCCTTCGAACCCCTGCCGTCCGAGCTTGGAGTCCTCGGGCAACAGCAGCGCCTCGACCGGCTCGTCGATATGCGCCTGGACCGGATCGAGCGTGACGATGCAGGCCTGGGTGATGTCGGCCTCGACACGGCCGCTGACCTTCACGCCATTGCGCTTCCAGGACGCCACCAGAAGCTCCGCACGATAGGCTTCCACCGAAAGCAGCCCGTGCTCCCCTGCGAGCGCCGCGCGCTGGGCGGCATCGGCCTCGATCACCACGGGCAGGCCCTTCTGCGGCAGCCGGGCGACATTGGCGAAAAACGATACCGGGCTTCGCGTATCAGCATGTTTCATCAAGCACCTCCCCTGGCGAGCGGAAACGTTGCCGTACCGGAAACGATTGATTCGGACGGCTGAGCGGCCAGTTGCCGGCAAGCGTCGACGACATAGTCGGCCAATTGCGATGCCTCGGGCCACGCGCCGGTGTCGGGCCGGACATTGCGGGCAAGTGCCGCGGTCAGCCCGTCGTGGTCGTTTCTTTCCAGCGCATCATCATAGGCGGCGGTACGGCCATAAAACATCTTCGCCAGTTTCTTCATGCGTTTGGGCACGCCCACATCGCCAATGCCCAGCTCCCGCAGCGAATGATCGACGTCGAGGAAGAACTCGTCGATCAGCACCTGGGCGATCTCCTGCGCCACGCCGTCTTCACCGCGCAAGCGATGCTGGAACAGGAACATATGCAGCGAAAGCATCTCGAAACGGCCGAGCGGCGTATCCGGTACATTCCAGTGGGAATAAAATACAGTCTGCCGCGCCGCTGCCACGATTTGTGCGTAGAGCGCGTCGGTGATGGCGCGGTTGGCGTGGCGTTCGCGACCAAAAAGGCGCTGGAACATGGGGATGGTCTCCGGGGACCGTTTGTTGAATTGGCCTTGTTGCATCGGCAGGCAAGCTGGTTTACCGGTTTTGCGGCCCAGCGCAAGTTGCGGCGATATAATGGAGAATTGTTGTTGCGCGCGCTGAATTTCAAGTCGACCTTCTCGTCCAGGCCTGCTGGCGCGATCTCGCTGCTGCTCGTCATATCGGCGCTCTCGGCATGTCATACCAACAAGATGTTCGGCGACCTAAGTCCGAGCGAGACGCTCACGCAAGGGTATGTCTACGACCAGCAGGCCGTCGATTCGGTGCCCGTCGGTTCCAGCCGCGAGCAGGTGCTTCTGGCGCTTGGCACGCCGTCGACGACGGCCACTTTCGACAACGAGGCGTTTTATTACATTTCGCAAACGCGCAAGCGCTATGTCGCCTTCGACAAGCCCAGGCTTGTCGACCAGAAGGTGCTCGCGGTCTATTTCGGCGCCGATGGCCGCGTCACCCAGATCGCCAATTACGGCTTGAAGGACGGCAAGATCTTCGACTTCATTTCGCGCACCACTCCGACTGGCGGCAAGGACCAGAACTTCCTCAGCCAGATCATCAACGGCGCCAGCAAGCTGGCGCCCAGCATTCCCGGCGGTGGAACTCCCTGATCATCAGAACCCTGCTTCCTTTCGGAAAGCAGCAACATCTCAGGCGACCGAAAACCCGTGGGAGCGATCTCACGGGTTTTTGTTTGGCCAAGGAAAGGCCAGCTCGCCAGCAATGGGCAAGCCCGTTTCAAATCCCCCGGGCTTTGGGGCTTTTTGAAAATGAGCGGTGGCGAACGCGCAGCGCCGGAGGGCTGGATGGCCACCGGCACAAGAGGCGTCGTTGTCGAACAACCGCCCCTCGAAGGCGTTCCCGTCAACAACTCGATCTTCGGCGTCGGCAAGGGTGGATTCTACGATCCCGTTGACACGGTAGGGTTTGGCTCGTCGCAGGTGGTCCGGCTGACATCGCTGGACTGGCTCGGCCCCCTGGCGCCCTGCCAGCCAGTGCTTTTGCGAGGCCTCGCAAGACTGGCTCTTCCGGTCCTGGCGAAAGGGCGCGATCATCGCGACGATGCCGCATCTGACCGTGCTCAAGCTGCACTCCGGCAACCGCCGGGGCTATGGCGAAGACCTTGCGACGAAAGGGCTCGTCGCGGCAATGGAGACGCCAACACCTTGCGTGTGAGGGTGCTTGCCGGTGCTGACGGACCGCCTTGCTCGACAAGAGCCACCTATCTCAGGCGCAGATTGCTCGCCGCTTGCGGCATTCACCCCAGGGCGCGGTCCTTCCGTCATCGACACAAACGCGGCGCATTCGTCGCGCTGCTGCGCGAGATTCGCGGCCTCCCGCCAATGCCCGAGCGCGAGCCGGGTGTGCAGGAACTGTCGGAGATCTACGGCAGCCGCCCGGGCACGAACGCCAGCGGCGGTTGAAATCCCGTCGAAGCTGACGCATCAAATGAAAAGCCCGCGGGGATCGCTCCCCGCGGGCTTTTTCGGATCATCGGCCCGGCGGTTAGCCGTGCGCGAGCACGGCCAGCAGCAGGAGGGCCACGATGTTGGTGATCTTGATCGCCGGATTGACCGCGGGGCCCGCGGTGTCCTTGTAGGGATCGCCGACCGTGTCGCCGGTCACCGAAGCCTTGTGCGCCTCGGAGCCCTTGAGGTGCTTGACGCCGTCCTTGTCGGTGAACCCATCCTCGAACGATTTCTTCGCATTGTCCCAGGCACCACCGCCCGAGGTCATCGAGATGGCGACGAACAGGCCGTTGACGATAACGCCGAGCAGCGAGGCACCGAGGGCCGCGAAGGCCGATGCTTTCGAACCGGAGATCAGCAGCACGCCGAAATAGACGACGAGCGGCGCCAGCACCGGCAGCAGCGACGGAATGATCATCTCCCGGATCGCCGCCTTGGTCAGAAGGTCGACCGCACGCGCATAGTTCGGCTTGGACGTGCCTGCCATGATGCCCGGATCTTCGCGGAACTGCTTGCGAACCTCCTCGACGATGGCGCCCGCTGCACGGCCAACGGCCGTCATGGCGATGCCACCGAACAGATACGGGATCAGGCCGCCGAAGATCAGGCCGGCGACGACATAAGGGTTGGAGAGATCGAAGGAGATTTCACCCATGCCCTGGAAGTAGGGATATTTGTCGCCATTGGCGGCAAAGAACTTGAGGTCGTTCGAATAGGCGGCAAACAGCACCAATGCGCCGAGGCCGGCCGAGCCGATGGCATAGCCCTTGGTCACGGCCTTGGTGGTGTTGCCGACCGCGTCGAGCGCGTCGGTGGAGTGACGCACTTCCTTGGGCAGGCCCGCCATTTCGGCGATGCCGCCGGCATTGTCGGTGACCGGGCCGAAGGCGTCGAGCGCCACGATCATGCCGGCAAGGCCGAGCATGGTGGTGACCGCGATCGCCGTGCCGTAGAGGCCGGCGAGCTGGTAGGTCGAGATGATGCCGCCGACGATGACGATGGCCGGCAACGCCGTCGATTCCAGCGAAACCGCGAGGCCCTGGATGACGTTGGTGCCGTGGCCGGTGACCGAAGCCTGGGCGATCGAGTTGACCGGGCGCTTGTTGGTGCCGGTGTAGTACTCGGTGATCACCACGATCAAACCCGTCACCACGAGACCGATGAGGCCGCAGATGAACAGGTTCTTGCCGGTGATGATCATGCCGGCGACAGTGCCGACCTCGCCCCAGCCGAGCGTTGCCGAAGTGGCGACGGCGAGGCCGACGATCGACAGCAGGCCGGTGACAATTAGCCCCTTGTAGAGCGCGCCCATGATCGAGCCGTTGGATCCGAGCTTGACGAAGAAGGTGCCGACGATCGAGGTCAGGATGCAGGCGCCGCAGATGGCGAGCGGATAAAGCATCGCAGTCTGGAGAACGGCGGTACCGCCAAAGAAGATGGCGCCGAGAACCATGGTGGCGACGACCGTCACCGCATAGGTCTCGAACAGGTCGGCGGCCATGCCGGCGCAGTCGCCGACATTGTCGCCGACATTGTCGGCGATGGTCGCGGGATTGCGCGGATCGTCTTCCGGGATGCCGGCTTCGACCTTGCCGACGAGATCGCCGCCGACGTCGGCACCCTTGGTGAAGATGCCGCCGCCGAGACGGGCGAAGATCGAGATCAGCGAGGCTCCGAAGCCGAGCGAGACCAGCGAGTCGATGACGATACGGTCATTGGGCTGCAGGCCCATGGGACCGGTCAGGATCAGGTAGTAGATCGAGACGCCAAGCAATGCCAGGCCCGCCACCAGCATGCCGGTGATGGCGCCCGACTTGAAGGCGATGTCGAGACCGGCGGCGAGGCTGTTGGAAGCCGCTTGCGCGGTGCGCACATTGGCACGCACCGAAACATGCATGCCGATGAAGCCGGCGGCGCCCGACAGGACGGCGCCGATCAGGAAGCCGATCGCGGCCGTGATAGAAAGCAGCCACCAGGCGAGCAAAAGCACAACCACGCCGACGATGGCGATGGTGGTGTACTGGCGCGCCAGATAGGCTTGCGCGCCTTCGCGGATGGCGGCGGAGATTTCCTGCATGCGTGCATTGCCCTGATCGGACGCGAGAACCGATCGTGTCGCCCAGATAGCGTAAAGGACAGAAAGCAGACCGCAGGCGATGACGGCGTAAAGTATGGTCATTGCCAAATTTTCCTCGATTGTTGGCCCAAATGAACCCCTCCCTGGGCCGTTGAGACAAAGACCGGAATCCGCGCACGGAATCCACCTCTTCGCATCGGTGTATGCGAAACAGGGCTCGGAACGTCAAGATATTGTTCAGTTTTTGCCCGGCTTTCGCCCAAAAGACAAAGCCGCGACCACAATGCCCGCATGGGCCGTTCATTTAGATCGATTGAAATGACGCTAGGGAATCATTCCGACAGCACCGCTTGGGACTATTCCGCCTCGCGGCCCATTCGGCGTGCGGTGTAGCGTTCGACCGCCGACAGACCGTCATAGATCAGCACTGCAAGGGCCGCCACGATCAGGCCACCCTGCAGGATGAAGGCAAGGTTGTTGGACAACAACCCGGCTATGATCACCTCGCCCAGCGTCTTGGCCGCCACGGTCGAGCCGATGGTGGCCGTGGCGAGGCTGATCACCACCGACAGCCTGATGCCGCCCAGGATGATCGGCGCGCTCAGCGGCAGTTCGACCTTGGTGAGCCTTTGCCAGCCGGTCATGCCGGCGCCACGCGCCGCCTCCATGACATTGGCCGGCAGCGTCGTCAGTCCGGTCAGAGCATTCTCGAAGATCGGCAGCAGACCATAGAGAAACAGCGCGATCAGCGTCGGCTTCTCGCCAAAGCCGACAGCCGGCACGGCTAGCGCCAGCACAGCCACCGGCGGAAAGGTCTGGCCGATGTTGACCAGGCTGCGCGACAGCGGCAGGAATTCGGCGCCGGCTGGCCTGGTGACGAGGATGGCCAGAGCCACGGCAACGATGGTAGCGGCGACGGTGGCGATCAGCACGGTGCGCAAATGCAGCAGCGTCAGCGTCAGCAGGCTGCCTTGATTGTAGATCGCGGGAGCGTTGTTTTCGGTCAGCGGCTTGAGCAGTGGCTCGAACCAGCCTGGACTGGTGACAAAGGCCACCAGCACCACCACCAAGGCAAGCCTCAGCAGCAGAGGCAGCCAGGCTTTCATGCCGGCCTCGCCGCGCGCTTGACCAGCCCGTCCACCGTGACGCGGCCGAGCAGTTTGCCGTCGGCGCCTTTTACCGGCAGCGCCGGTCGGCCCGACCACAGGAGTTCGGCAAGCGCATCGCGCTGGCTTGCGTCGCCGGGGATCGCCTCGCCATCGGCGGTGCCCTTTTCCACCGCGTCACGCACCCGCCCGAGCGACAACAGCCTGAATGGCCTCTCGCTGGCGCCAACCAGGGTCTCGACAAAGCTGCTGGCCGGGTTTGCCAGGATCTCGGCGGGCTTGGCGTATTGCACGAGCTTGCCGGCATCCATGACAGCGATCTTGTCGCCCAGATGCACGGCCTCTTCCATGTCGTGAGTGACAAGAATGATGGTGGTGCCGAAGCGCTTCTGGATCGCCAGCAGATCTTCCTGAGCCTTGGTGCGGATGATCGGATCGAGTGCGCCGAACGGTTCGTCCATCAGAAGCACGTTGGGCTCGGCGGCGAGCGCCCGGGCCACACCGACACGTTGCTGCTGGCCGCCCGACAATTCGTGCGGATAGCGCGGCCCGAACGCCTCGGGATCGAGCTGGTAGAGCGTCATCAGCTCGTCGACGCGAGCCTTGATGCGGGCCTTGTCCCAGCCGAGCAGCACCGGCACGGTGGCGATGTTCTGGGCCACGGTGCGATGCGGAAACAGGCCATGGCCCTGGATGGCATAGCCGATGCTGCGGCGCAGTTCGTAGCCGGGCACCGAACGATTGTCGGCGCCGTCGAGCTTGATGATGCCGGCGGTTGGCTCGACCAGCCGGTTGATCATGCGCAGCAACGTCGTCTTGCCGGAGCCGGAGGTGCCGACAATGACGCAAACCGTGCGTGGCTCGATGACCATCGACACGTCGTCGACCACGGTGGTCGCATCATAGCGCTTGGTAATGCCTTCGATCTCGATCATGCCGTTTCAACCCTGCGCCTGGTGGCGGTCATTTCGATCACCGCATCGAGGATGATGGCCGCGGCGAAGGCGAGCGCGACCGTCGGCACCGCGCCAAGCAGCACCAGGTCCATCGCTGTCTGGCCAACGCCCTGGAAGACGAACACACCGAATCCGCCGCCACCGATAAGCGCGGCGATGGTGGCAAGGCCGATATTCTGCACCAGCACGATGCGGATGCCGGTGAGGATCACCGGAAAGGCCAGCGGAAATTCGACGCCGAACAGGCGCTGGCGGTCCGTCATGCCCATGCCGCGCGCGGCGTCGTTGGCGGCACGCGGCACGCCGGCGAGACCGACAACCGTGTTGGCCACCACCGGCAGCAGCGAATAGAGGAACAGGGCGACGAAGGCAGGTGCGGTGCCGATGCCGCGAATGCCGAGCGCGGCAGCTCCCGGCACATGCTCGGCGACCCAGCCGAGCGGCGCGATCAGCAGGCCAAACAGCGCGATCGAAGGAATGGTCTGGATGATGTTGAGCACGTTGAGCACGCCGGCACGCAGCTTTTCGACACGGTGGCAAAGGATGCCGAGCGGCAGGCCGACGATCACTGCCGCGGCCAGCGAGCCAAGCGCCAGCGTCACGTGCTTGGAGCCCTCGGCCCAGAAACTGTCGGCACGGTTGGCATATTCCTTGAGGATGGAAAGGTCGTTCCAGGCCCCCGACACCAGAAGCAGGCCGATCGCTACAGCGGCGGCGACCAGCACACCGACACGTGCCGAGGGCGACAAATTCAGGCGCGTCAGCACGTCGGCCAGCAAGAGCGTGAAGGCAAAGATGAGAATCCAGAAACCGGAGGCCGGAGACACTCTGGCAAAGGTGTTGCCGGCCGGCGTCAAGAACGTGCCGGCAACGCCGACGAGCAGCGCGAGCGCGGCAAGCGCGACCACGCCGGCGGCAAGGCGCAGCACAAGCGGTGTCCTGAAAAGTGCTATGAGCGCGGCGACGACCACGACAGCCAAAAGCAATGCCCCGGCGGTTGCCGGCAGCGCCTCGAGAATCGAACGCGCCTGGCCCGGAACGATCCGGTTGGCGCGGAACGTGGCGAAGGGGGCGAGGAACGCCGCATAGGCGGCGATCGCGGCGATGACCACGCCGAGCTTGTCGAAACGGATATTCACGCCCTCCCCCGTCGGTCGTTCCGGCGCGCCACGCATGCGGCGCGCCGGAATCGCCCTACTTCAGAAAGCCGTTCTTCTTCAGGAAGTCCTCGGCGACGCCCTTGACCGGCTCACCGCCGACCTGCACGCGGCCGTTCAGTTCCTGCAGCGTGACGAGATCGAGCTTGGCGAAGACCGGCTTCAGCAGCGTCTCGATCTCGGGATGTTCCTTGAGCACGGATTCGCGGATGATCGGGGCCGGTTGGTAGACAGGCTGCACGCCCTTGTCGTCCTCGAGCACGACCAGGCCGGACGGCGCGATGCCGCCGTCGGTGCCATAGACCATGGCAGCGTTGGCGCCGCTGGTCTGGTTCGCTGCCGCGGCGATGGTCGCCGCCGTGTCGCCGCCCGAGAGCGTGATCAGTTGGTCCGGCTTCAGCGTGAAGCCGTAGGTGGTCTGGAAGGCCGGAAGGGCCGCAGCCGAATTGACGAACTCGGAGGAAGCCGCCAGCACCACCTTGCCGCCGCCGGCGACGTATTTGCCGAAGTCCGACAGGGTGACGAGCTTGTTCTCGTCCGTCACTTCCTTGCGTAGCGCGATCGCCCATGTGTTGTTGGCAGGCGCCGGCGACAGCCAGACGATCTTGTTAGCGTCATAGTCGAGCTTCTTGGCCGTCTCATAGGCCTTGGCGGCATCCTTCCAGACCGGGTCATCGGCCTTTTCGAAGAAGAAGGCGGCGTTTCCGGTGTATTCGGGGTAGATATCGATCTCGCCGGCGGTGATCGCCTTGCGCACCACCGGCGTGCCGCCCAGCTGGATGCGGTCCGTAGTCTTGATGTTGTTGGCGTTGAGAACGAGCTGGATGATGTTGCCGAGCACGCCGCCCTCGGTGTCGATCTTCGAGGAGACGACCACCTGGGCACTGGCGGAAGCTGCCGTGATGCCGAGCGCGAGCGCCGCGCCAGCCAGAGCCTTGGTTGAAAACATTGTGAAAATCCCTTGCTATGAACCGAAATACGGTGCCCGCATATGAGCATGGCCCAAACGCGGCGTCGGGGCATACGGTTTCATAAGAGTGGGTATCAGCGCAATAATTTTGTTCTGAAACGGCGACTTCGACGGAAGCGATCCTGACAGCATCATGTCACGTCAAGTCGAGGCTCAGGCGTCGGATTTGCGCGGGCCCGTCAGCTTCAACGTACCAAGTGCCAAAAAGCACAGAACGGTGACCGGAAAGATCATCCAATTCAGCATCTCCCAGCCCCAGGCATTGTAGACCATGCCCGACAGCAGCGACGCGCAGGCGACTGAGCCGAACAGGGCGAAGTCGTGAAAACCCTGCACCTTGCCCTTTTCCGACGGCCGGTAGCTGGCAGCGACCATGGCGGTGGCGCCGATGAAGCCGAAATTCCATCCGAGACCGAGCAGGATAAGCGACGTCCAGAATTGCCACAGCGCCAGGCCCGACAAGGCTACTGCTGCGCAGCCAATCAGTAGCAGCAAGCCAGTGGCGACGATCCGCTCGGCGCCAAACCGATGGATCAGCGAGCCGGTGAAGAAGCTCGGCGCGAACATCGCCATGACGTGCCAGGAAATGCCCAGCGTCGCATCATTCTCCGACAGGCCGCAGCCGACCATGGCCAGCGGCGCGCCGGTCATGACGAAGCTCATCAGCGCATAGCAGCCGACGGCGCAGAACAGTGCGGCGACGAAGCGCGGCCTGGTGACGATTTCGGCCAGGGGTCTGGCATCGCCGGCGGCAACATCAACCCTGCTAGCGGCCTTTGCCGGCAAGCGCAGAAACGACAGGATAACGGCTCCAACCGCGGCAAGCGGCAGGATAGCGGCGAACGACCCGGCAAACATCACCGGCGCGAACAGTTCACGGGTGAAGATGACGATCTGCGGCCCAAGGATGGCGGTGACGATGCCGCCGGCCAGCACGAAAGAGATGGCGCGCGCCTTGAACTCCGGCGGCGCGTTGTCAGCGGCGGCGAAGCGGAACTGCTGGACGAAGGCACCGCCAATGCCGATCACGAGCAGCGCAAACGCGAACAGCCAGAAACTGCCGTGGAAAAGCGCCAGAGTGGCGATCAGGCCGCCAAGCGCGGTGACGACGGTTCCGGTCATGAAGCCGCCGCGCTGGCCCAGCCGGCGGATGATGGCCGCGGCCGGCAAAGCGCCGAGCGCCACGCCAAGGTTGAAGCCAGTGATCGGCGCCGTCGCCAGCGACTTGTCGGCGCCGAGCAGATATTGCCCGGCCAGTGCGCCCATGGAGATGGCTATGGGTGCCGCCGAGCCGATAATCGCCTGCGAGGCGGCGAGGATCAAAGCGGTGTGCCGCGCGTCCTTGCCCACCTCGACGTTGATGGCTGTCACGATGCGTCCTTGCCGCGCCCCTCGCCGCGCACCCGGCGTGACACGCGGTCGAGCACGGCATTGACCAGCTTCGGCTCGTCTTCCTCGTAAAAAGCCTTGGCGATGTCGACATATTCCGAAACGATGACCGCCACCGGCACGTCTTCGCGCTTCATCAATTCATAGACGCCGGCGCGCATAATGGCGCGCAGCGTCGAATCGAGCCGAGACAGCGGCCAATCATCGGTAAGCGCCTGGCGGATGACCGGATCGATGGTCTTCTGGTTCTCGACGACGCCGGTCAGGATGGCGCGGAACCATTGCGCATCCGCCTCGCGATAAAGCGCGCCGTCGACTTCCTTGCCAAGCCGGAACGCCTCGTATTCGGCGGTGATCTCGAAGACACCGCTGCCGGCGACATCCATCTGATAGAGCGCCTGGACGGCAGCCAGACGGGCAGCACCGCGCTTGTTGGCGTGGCGTATCGCGGGCTGTCCGGGCGAATCGGGTTCGCTCACGATCGCGCTCCCATTCGTTCCTTGAGGGCGATCATGGTCAACGCCGCACGCGCGGCAAATCCGCCCTTGTCACCCTCCGAGCGCTTGGCCCGCGTCCACGCCTGCGCGTCGTTCTCGGTGGTCAGGATGCCGTTGCCGATGCAGACCGAGTCCTGCACGGAAAGGTCCATCAGCGCGCGGCTGGATTCATTGGCGACTATGTCGAAATGATAGGTGTCGCCGCGAATGACGGTGCCGAGCGCAACGAAGCCGTCGTAATTCGTGCCGCCTTCAGCCGCGCCGTCCAGCGCGAAGGTAATGACCGCGGGAATCTCGAGCGAACCTGGAACGGTGATGACGTCGTAGGTCGCGCCCGCTTCATCGAGCGCGCTTGTCGCGCCTTCGAGCAGCGCGTCGGCAAGGTCGTCGTGGAAGCGCGCTTCGACAATCAGCAGATGCGCCTTCGTCTTCGGACGAATGAAGGCTTTGCCGTGTTGGGATGTGCCTGCCATAAAAATCTCCGGGGGGTTGCCGGTGACTTAGGCCGAAGCCGGATTGATCGCAAGCGGAAGATTGCTGGAAGCGCATGAGACACCTTGGACCGGCCGATCCGCCAGACTTCTAGAGCCCCTCTTTCGCCGCCTCCGCCAGCCGCGCGGCGTAGCGGGCCATGGTGTCGATCTCGAGATTGACGCGGTCGCCGACCTTGCGCTCGCCCCAGGTGGTGACGGTCAGCGAATGATGGATCAGCAGCACGTCGAAGCGGGTACCCTCCACCTTGTTGACGGTGAGCGAGGTGCCGTCGAGCGCGACGGAGCCCTTCGGCGCGATGAATCTCGCCAGATGGCGCGGCGCCTCCAGCGTGAAGCGCACCGCGTCGCCCTCGTCCTTGCGCTCGACAATCTCGGCAGTGCCGTCGACATGGCCCGACACGATGTGGCCGCCGAGTTCGTCGCCGATCTTCAGCGCCCGCTCGAGATTGACCTTGGTGCCGGATTTCCAGCCCGAGGCCGTGGTCAGCCGCAAGGCCTCTTCCCAGGCTTCGACCTCGAACCAGCGCGCGTTCGAGCCATGTTCGGGCAAAGCCGTGACCGTCAGGCAGACGCCGCCGCAGGAGATCGAGGCGCCTATGGCGATGGTCTCGGGATCATAGGCGGTATCGATGCGCAGGCCGACGCCTTCGCTGAGCGGCTTGACGGCCGCAACGGTGCCGATATCGGTGACAATTCCGGTGAACATCGATTGATCCCTAAATGTCTCTTACCCATTCGGCGTAGCTGTCTTCGCCGAAGCGCATCTCGCGCAGCTTGCGAAAGCCAGCCGGGATATGGTCGGCATCGACCGGCGATGCAATGCCATCCTCGCCAATCGCCTCCGGTCCCTGGAACAACACGATGCGGTCGACCAGGCCCTCGTCCAGGAATGCCTTGGCGACCTGGGCGCCGCCTTCGACCAGCACGCTTGCCATGCCGAGCGCCGCCAGGTCTTCGAGCAGTTCCGGCAAGGCGACGACGCCGTCATGGGTTTCGGTGCCGATGAAGCGCACGCCGGCGCGTTCAAGCGCAGCGCGACGGTGCGGATCAGCCTCAAGACAGGCAGCGACATAGAGCGGCACCCGGTCGACACCGGAAACCAGCTTCGAGGCTTCCGGGAGCCGGATCTGACGATCGAGGATGATGCGCGCTGGCGAACGGTTTTCCAAACCCGGCAGGCGCACGGTCAGCGCCGGATCGTCTTCCAGTGCCGTGCCGATGCCGATCAGGATGGCGTCCGACTCCGCGCGCATCAGATAGACGTCGCGACGCGCGATCTCGCCGGTGATCGCAACCTGGCCAGCGCCTTTCCTGCCGATCTTGCCGTCGCTCGAAAGCGCAAGCTTCAGCGTCACTTCCGGGCGTTTTCGCAGAGATCGAATCAAATAGCCCGCCATCTGTTCGGCTGCTTCCGTGGCCAGCACCTTCTCCACCACCTCGACACCGGCGGCGCGCAGAATGGCATAGCCCTTGCCGGAGACGCGCGGATCGGGATCGCTGGCAGCACCGACGACGCGCGCAATGCCGGCATTGACCAGCGCGTTCGCGCACGGTGGCGTGCGGCCGTGGTGGGCGCAGGGTTCCAAAGTGACGTAAGCCGTGGCGCCACGCGCGAGTTCGCCGGCCTCGGCCAGCGCCTCGGTCTCGGCATGCGGACGGCCACCGACGGCGGTGACACCGGTGCCGACTATCATCGGCCCCGCGCCGCCATCGCGCACGATGATCGTGCCGACCGAAGGATTGGTCGAGGTCCTGCCCGCATTCCTGCGTGAAAGCCGCAGAGCCGCGGCCATGAAACGGCGATCAAGGGCCGCTTGTTCGGCCTCGCTCAGTTGCGGTGCTGCCATGCTCAGCCGGCGTCCTCTTCAGTCTTGTCTTCGTCGCCCTTCAGCTCGCCCAGCAACTCGTGGAAATCCTTGGCCTCGCGGAAATTGCGGTAGACAGAGGCAAAACGCACATAGGCAACGTCGTCGAGCGATTTCAACGCCTCCATGACCAGCCGGCCGATCTCGCCGGAAGCCACTTCCGTCTCGCCGGAGCTTTCGAGCTGGCGCACGATACCGGTCACCGCGCGGTCGATGCGCTCGGGATCGACATTGCGTTTGCGTACCGCGATCTCGACCGAGCGCAGCAGCTTGTCGCGGTCGAACGGCACTTTCCGGCCTGACTTCTTGACCACGACCAGATCGCGCAACTGCACGCGCTCGAATGTGGTGAAACGTCCGCCGCAATCGGGGCAGACACGCCGCCTGCGGATCGCCGCGCCGTCCTCGGCGGGGCGCGAATCCTTCACCTGCGTATCTTCGGACTGACAATAAGGACAGCGCATGAAAAGCCTTGGGTTCGCGAATCTGGTGAGGCGAAAGGCTTAGAGCCTTTCTGGGCGGGATTGAAGCAGTTCCGTTTCTTCAGAGATAGCGAGGCGCGAGGAAGATTGCCAGCGGGCAACCAGCCAGACGGCAATGCCGCCGGCGACGGCCAGGCGATAGTCGACCTTGCCGATAAACAGCCAGCAGGCGCCAACGAAGGCAAGATAGGCGGGAATTGTCTTCATGCCTGCAAGGCAGGCGTCGCGCCGACGGCGAGCAAGGCAATGACGGCAAAGATCGGCGCCAGCGGCAGGATGCCCGTCTGGACGCCCAGACGGTCGGCGGCGTCACCGGCCCGCCGACCATGCCCTTCCAGGCAATGTCCATCCGCAATCCCTATTGCGCATCCGGCTCTCCCGTCACGGCGCGACGTCCTTGGTGGGAAAGCCGCAGGACGTGCCCAGGTTGCGGTAGGCCTTGGTGAAGCCGTCCATCGGGATACTGGCGACAGCCTGCTTGCCGAAAGTCACGTCCAGCGAGACAACCTGGCGCATGGCACGCAGCAGCGCGAGACTGGTCTTGGCCTGATTGTCGACCGTCCAGCTCGGGCGGCCGATGACGGCATCGTTGGAATAGACCGTCGCCGAAATCTTGACACCGGGATCGCCGAACGTCGCCGCGATCTTCTTGCCGGTCGGCAGCTCCTTGTTGTCGACAGTGAGCATGATGGCCGGATAGGCATCGGGCGGCAGCGCATCGCCGGTCGAGATCGACAAGGTCAGCGTGCCCGAATTGCCGTTCGCATCGAAGAACGCCGTCGAAGCCGCACAGGTCTTGCTCGCATCCTGGCCGGTGTCGAGCACATCGACGATGGTCGTCCATTTGCCGAAGGTGTTGGTAACCGGCGTCTCCGGGGCGGCCTGTGTCTGCGCCAGGGCGGACCCGCAAAGGGCCAGCCAGCCGACAACGCCGAGCAGGGCGAGACGAAAATTGCGCATCATCAAGTCTCCAATTCCATGCGTCACCCGATCAAGGGCGACGCACCGCCGGCGAATAAGAGATGACGCTTCGCGCCCGGTCAATCGAGATAAGGATGATCAACCGAGATAAGGATAGAGCGGGAAACGATCGGTCAGCGCCACGACCTTTGCCTTGACCGCCGCCTCGACCGCGGCATTGCCCTCGTCGGAATTGGCGACCTTGAGACCATCCAGCACTTCAGCGATCAGCTTGCCGATCTCGCGGAATTCGGCTTGGCCGAAGCCGCGCGTTGTGCCGGCCGGGGTGCCGAGGCGAACGCCGGAGGTGACGAAGGGCTTTTCCGGATCGAAGGGAATGCCATTCTTGTTGCAGGTGATGTTGGCACGGCCAAGAGCTGCCTCGGCGCGCTTGCCGGTGGCGTTCTTGGGGCGCAAATCGACCAGCATCAGATGGTTGTCGGTGCCACCGGAAACGATGTCGAGACCGGTCTCCTTGAGGCTCGAAGCCAGCGCCTTGGCATTGGCGGCCACGCTCTCGGCATAGACCTTGAAGCTCGGCTTCAGCGCCTCGCCAAAGGCCACCGCCTTTGCGGCGATGACATGCATCAGCGGGCCGCCCTGCAGGCCGGGGAACACCGCCGAGTTCATCTTCTTGGCAATGTCCTCGTCATTGCACAGGATCATGCCGCCGCGCGGGCCCCGCAGCGACTTGTGCGTGGTGGTCGTCACCACATGCGCGTGCGGCAGCGGCGACGGGTGCACGCCGCCGGCCACGAGGCCGGCAATGTGCGCCATGTCGACCATCAGATAGGCGCCGACCGCGTCAGCGATCTCGCGGAAACGCTTCCAGTCCCAGATGCGCGAATAGGCGGTGCCGCCGGCCAGGATCAGCTTCGGCTTGGTCTCATGCGCGGTCTTCTCGATCGCGTCCATGTCGAGCAGATGGTCGTCCTTGCGCACGCCATAGGAGACGACCTTGAACCATTTGCCGCTCATGTTCACAGGCGAGCCATGGGTAAGATGGCCACCGGAATTGAGATCAAGGCCCATAAAGGTGTCGCCGGGCTGCAGCAGCGCCAGGAACACCGCCTGGTTCATCTGGCTGCCGGAATTCGGCTGGACGTTGGCGAAATTGCATCCGAACAGCTTCTTCGCCCGCTCGATGGCCAGTTCCTCGGCCACGTCAACGAACTGGCAGCCGCCGTAATAGCGCTTGCCCGGATAGCCTTCGGCATATTTGTTGGTCATGATCGACCCTTGCGCCTCGAGCACCGCGCGCGAGACGATGTTTTCCGAAGCGATCAGCTCGATCTCGTGGCGCTGGCGACCGAGTTCGTTGCGGATGGCGCCGAAAATCTCCGGATCGGCGTCTTCCAGCGTGGTTTCGAAGAAGGATTCGAATTTGTTCGACGCTGCCGCTGCTGTTGCCATGGCCTGAAATCCTCGGTTCGGGGGCAATTTGTTCATGCATGCCGTTGCCCCAAAACCGCTGCACACTTTTGGGCGACACGCATTGCCGCGCCATTAACACAGTTGTTTTCGACCCGCCACGTTTGCAGCGCGAAATTTGCTGGCCGGTTTGCGGCAGAGGTTGCAAATCCATGGCCCTTGGGAATCGCAGGCCCTATTTTCGTGACTGCCTGCCGTCCAGAAGAGCTTCGGTAAGCGTGATCTCGGTGAGCAACGCCCGCGCGGTGTGATCGTTGATCACGCCACGGCGAAGCATGGCGCGCAAGGCGTCGCGCTCGGCGGCGATGCCGGCGAGCCTCAGATCGATCTCCAGCCTCCCTGCCTCGCGCATCTCGGCGCGCGCTTCATCGGCCTCGTCGGCCGCCGCGATGCGCCGCCGGTAGGAAGCGACAATCCCGTTGGCGGCGGCGAGCCTGACGCCCGGCACATCGCCCTCCTCTTCATCGGTCTGCGCGATGCTTTCAAGGTGGGCGATCGCGGCCTTCGCCGCGCCGACACGCGCCATGCGTTCCTCGGCGGCGCCTGCGTCTTCACCGGGCTCGACCAGTCCGCGCGCGATGACGGGCAAGGCCAGGCCGGCGATCGCCAGGGAGCAGATGATGACGCCGGCGGCGAGAAAGATGACAAGGTCCCGCGCGGGAAACGGCGAGCCGTCCTGCAGGGCCAGCGGCAGCGACAATATGCCGGCCAGCGTAATGGCGCCACGCACGCCGGCCACCGACCCGGCGAGCCGCACGCGTAGGCCGAATGGCTCGGCCTTGCGTTTGCCAAGCCGAGCCGCAAGCCCCGCCATGATGTCGCCAATCCAGATCCAGACGAAACGGAGCGCGATCAGGCACAAGGTCAGCGCCATCACGGTCAGCACCGGCTGAATGAGTGGATAGTTGCCGGCTAGTTCCGGTGGCACCTTGCGGATGATTTCGGGAAGCTGCAGGCCGAGCACGATGAACAGCGCGCCGTTGAAGACGAAGGAAAATGTCGTCCAGAGCGAGATCGTCTGCATGCGCGCCGAGACTCCAAGGAAACGGAATATGCCGGTGCTCCCCGTCAACAGACCAGCGGTCACCGCGGCCAGGATACCCGAAGCCTCGAAGTGCTCGGCGCCGAGATAGGCGACGAAGGGAAGCAGGATAGTTATCAGCACCTGCGCCTCGGCCGGCACACCGCCGATGCGGTTCAAGAGTTGCAGCGCCTTGGCGGCGACGAACAATGCCGCCACGCCAGCCAGGATGCCGACCGCCACGGCGTAGACGAAACTCAGCGACGCCTCGGCGAAGGAAAAACTGCCGGTCAATGCCGCCGCGACGGCAAAGCGGAACATGACCAGGCCCGACGCATCGTTGAGCAGAGACTCGCCTTCGAGAATGTGCATCAGCCGCGCCGGGACCACGCTCCTGTCGACGATCGAGGAGACGGCCACCGCATCGGTGGGCGACAGGACTGCCGCGAGCGCGAAGGCAACGACCAGCGGAATGCTCGGCACAAGCCAGTGCAAGGCATAGCCGAAGCCGACAATGGTGAAGAAGACGAGGCCGATGGCAAGGTCGAGGATGGGTCCGCGCAATGCCATCAGCTCGCGTTTGGGCGCGCCAAAAGCGTCACTGAACAGCAGCGGTGGAATGAACACCAGCAGGAACAGTTCCGGATCGATCTCGATATGGATGCCGCGCACCGGCCATGCGAGCGCGGCGCCCATCGCAATCTGCAGGATCGGCAGCGGCACCCGCACCAGCCGCACCAGCGCGCCGGAAACGGCGACGAAAACGAGTACGACGAGGACAAAGATGGCGGCTTGCATGGTGCGATTCCGGCTGTTTCGCGAACCATGCGCAATCGTCGACCTCGCGTCCAGACAGCGCCGGCGCGGCGACGGCCGGGCCGAGTTCAGGGCATGAGCGAGCCGACCGCATGGGCAAGCATGCCGGTAATGTAAGAAAAAGCCGGCACCTGGCGTCAACGCGAGGCTGCCTAGGGGCACCAGGTGGCCGGCCGCACGCCAGCCCCCCGCGGTCGACGTGCGTATGCGGGGCGCCGATGTCCAGACATCCAGACGTGGATGACGAAAGCCAGCGCCGCTCCTTTCCTGGATAAGCGAGTATATTCCCGCATCAACCTCCCGATAGCGCGAGGTTGACAGATGGCTTGCGCCAGGTGGCAGCCTTGCGGGTCATATGCGGTTGTGCCACCGTGCACCACGGCTGGCGAGCGGGGGTTCGATCTATGCTGTCGCGGATCATGGCACATGCCGAACCGGCCCTGGCGTCGGAAACAGCCGAGGATGCAAGCATCGCTTATTTCGCGGCGATGGAAACCTTCGGCGCTTCCTATCTGCAGACCCGCCTCTATCGAAGGCCGGCGGCGACGCTGACGTCGGCCAGCCATTGGGCGGCCGGCGGCTTCATCACCCGGCTGGCACCGGCGGACTGGCCAGGCAGCCCTGCGTTCGACTATGTGTGCTTCGAGTGCAACCCGCTGCTGGGCGCGATCCGCGAAAGCCGCACGCGCTACCGGTTCTCCGACTTCGCTCCGCGCGACCGCCCACAGTTCGGCGTCTATTGGGAAGCGCTCGGCGAGGCTGGGATCAATGATGCGCTGTGTTCCACCTCCTACGGCGCCGATGGCGCCATAGCCTCGCTGCATCTCGGCTTCCACGAGCGTGAATTCACGGCAGAAGAGAGTTTTGCCATCCAGATGGCCGGTCTCGTGCTGACGGAACGGCTGATGAACCTGACGACGCCACCGCCCGCCGCCATCGTTCGGCTGACGGTGCGCGAGCGTGATGCCCTGGCGCTTGTCGCCGAAGGCAAAACGGATTGGGAAATCTCGGTCATTCTCGGCATTGCCGAAGCGACCGTGCGCTTCCATGTCGACAATGCCAGGCGCAAGCTCGGCGCCGTCAATCGCGCGCAAGCGGTGGCGCGGCTGGTGAACCAGCGCTTGATTTAACGACGTTTTCGCCAAACAAAAAAGCCGCCTGACGGCGGCTTTTCGTTATGAATATCAAAGCCTTACAGCGAAGATGTAATCTGCAACTCGCTGGCGCCGTCCAGCGCGTAGACGTCGTCGCGGAACTGAACCACCCCGGGTCCGGTCGACCATGCCGAGAGATAGAGGAAGTGCACCGGAACCGGGTTGGTGACCTGGATCGGCGTGTTCTGGCCGGTCTTGATCGCCGCCTCGAAATGCTGACGGTCCCAGCCGGGCGTGTCGCGCAGGATCCAGGTTACGAGATCGCGCACGTTCTGGACGCGCACGCAGCCCGAGGAGTCGAAGCGCATCATCTTGCCGAACAAGCTCTGCTGGGGCGTGTCGTGCATGTAGACGCCGTCCGGGCTCGGGAAGTTGATCTTGACCGAGGCCATGGCGTTTTCCGAACCGGGATCCTGGCGGAACCGGTATTTGGCGGCATCATCGGTCGACCAATCGACGTTCATCGGATCGACTTCGCTGCCGTCCGGCGCGAACAGGCGGATATGGCTGTTCTTCAAATAGTCGGGATCCTTCCGCATCAGCGGAATGATGTCCTTGCGCACGATCGAGACCGGCGCGTTCCAGTACGGGTTGACGATGATCTCGTTGATCTTGGAATTGACGATCGGTGTCTGGCGATCGATCTTGCCGACGATTGCCGTGTGGCGAAGCACGACGCGGTCGTTCTCTACCGCTTCGACCTGCGCCGCCGGAATGTCGACCAGCACATAGCGGCTGCCTAGCGTGCCGGCCTTCTCCTTCAGCCGCTGCAGATTGGTCTGCAACTGGCCAAGCCGGACCTGCGCCGAAACGTTCATCGCCGCATAAGTGTATTTGCCCATCGAGCCGTCGGCGGGCAGGCCGTGGCGCAGCTGGAAGCGCTTGACCGCCGAGTCGACATAGGAATCGAAGGCCGTCGAAATACCGGCGCTCTGCGAAAGGTCGCCAGCGACCATGAGCCGCTTGCGCAGCGGCACGACATCGGGATCATCGACGCCGAGTTGCAGCTTCTTGGTCGCGGGGACCTCTACCCAGCCGCCCTGCCCGACAATGTTCTGATATTGCGCGACCGCCTGCTCCGTGAACGCAACGGTCTGCGGGCTGAAGATCGGCAGCGTCGAAGCCACTTTGCCACCTTCGCTGGCGCGGGCGTCGAACTGGTCGTCCCAATTGCCGCGGGCCGAGGATTTCAGGATATCTCCGATCACATCCTGCGCGCTCGCACGGCCGGCCACCATGGCGGCGGCGAGCAACGAGGCTCCGGAAAGGAAAAGGCGGCGGCTGGTTCTCATGGATGTTCCAGACATAGGTAGCGGTTCGATTACTTGCTGCGTCGATCATAGGGCGATCTCGCCCGCACTCTAAAATTGGCAATCTTAACAATTAGCCAACCATGGCCCGTATCACGTTGGCGAGAGACGCACGAGGCGCGATACGGTTGCGGGTGGACGCATGGTCTTCACGACAGCATCACTGCCACCCTCGGTTCCACTGGAATATGGCGGCAACGTGGCCTTGCGCCCAAATCGGTCGGGCCGGCGCCCCGAAAAGAAAGGGACCGATGCTTTTCGGCACCGGCCCTGACTGGAGGTCGCCATTTCGGCCGCGCTTCTGTGGCGCGGGCCAGATCTGATGCGGCGTCTTACATCCGATATGCGATCGTGTCGTTCCAGAAGCGGTCGAGCCGCTGCAACGCGCGGTTCATCTGCTTGAACTCGTCGGTGTTGATGCCGCCGACCTGCTCGATCGAGCCGACATGGCGCTCATAGAGACCGGCGACGACGTCGGCCACCTCGTTGCCCTTCGGGGTCAGCGAGACGCGGACCGAACGGCGGTCGATGCGCGAACGCTGGTGGTTGATGAAGCCGAGATCGACCAGCTTCTTCAGATTGTAGGACACGTTCGAGCCGAGATAGTAGCCACGCGAGCGCAGCTCGCCGGCGGTCAGCTCGGAATTGCCGATGTTGAAGAGCAGCAGTGCCTGGATGGCATTGATGTCGGAACGGCCATTGCGGTCGAATTCATCCTTGATCACGTCAAGCAGACGGCGGTGCAGCCGCTCGACGAGCTGCAGCGATTCCATGTAAAGGGAACGGATAGCCTCGCGGCGATCGTCGGAAACGTTGGCGGTCTTCGCCGCCGGACGCGAATTGATCATTGTCTTTGCCTCTCGTTTGTCGCCCTGGTGATTTTTTGTTTTTCACCTTGATCGCGACACTATCGAATACTCATAAAATTCGACTTAAACGCTAGGGCTAACAAGAGCTTACCGGTAACAGGTTTCGAAAGAGGCTTAACGAACGGTCACCCGAGCAAGGATAATTAACCTAAAGGCTTAGGCAATGATCGCGAGGCCGGATCGAGGTGGCCGCGAAGTCGTCAATGGCGGCAAGAGCTTAGTGCCGCGCGGGGCGTTTCTGCATGTAGATGACGACGCGAAAGACGATGTAGAGCAGCGCCACCGCCGCATGCGAGACGACGATCAGCAGCCGATGGCCGAAAAGCTCGGGAAAGCCGGCGTACATGACGGTTTCGGTGACCGCGCAGATGAACCAGATCACCGGCCCCCAGGAGGCCAGCATCCATAGCCCGGCGGCGGCGAAGGGGAAGAACACGGCGAGCATCACCGCCGCCACCTGCCAGTGCACCGGCATCAGGTCGAAGCGCCAGAGCGATCCGGGGTAAAAGCCGATCAGCTTGATCCAGTACAGGATGCCGAACAGCAGGCAGTAGCCGGCGATGACGCGCTGAAACCAGGCGAAGATGACCTCGACCGTCGAGGGCTGGAGTACGACGCGTCGCGACGTCACCTCGCTCATACCTGGAGTTCCCGTTCACCGAGCGGGGCGAAATAGGCCTCGACGTCCGCCTCGCCAACCGCATCGAGGCTTGCCGGCCGCCATTGCGGCTTCGACCCCTTGTCAATGATGGCGGCGCGGATGCCTTCGTAGAAATCATGGCCGGCAAGCATGCGGTTGAGGATGCGAAATTCCATCTTCATGCAGTCGTCCATCGACAATGTCAGCCCGGCGCTGATCTGCCGCCAGGCGACGCGAAGGCTGGTCGGAGAGCGCATGCGGATCGTCGCCAGCGTCTTGGCCGCGAATTCATCGGTGCCCGACGCGCGATCCAGGCTGTTGAGAACATCCTTCAGCGACGGTTGGTTGAAATGGCGCGATATCGCTTCCAGCGTCGGCCTGTCGGTCTCCCGCTTTGCCTGGATAAAGAAACCGCGCAGCACCGATTCCGGATCGCCGGTCAGCACCAGCCGATCAAGGAAGCTGGCCTGGTCTTCGGCCTTGATCGTGTGGGTGGCGAGCCCCGACCACAGCGCGTCGCCATAGCGGATGCGGTTGCCGGTCAGGGCCAGATACATGCCGAAGGAGCCGCCAAGGTCGGGCAGCAGATGGCTGGCGCCGACATCGGGGAAGAAGCCGATACCGACCTCCGGCATGGCGAACTGGGCATTCTCGGTCATCACCCGGTGCGAACCGTGAAAGGAAATGCCGACGCCGCCGCCCATGACGATGCCGTCGATGAGGGCGACATAGGGTTTCTTGAAGCTGTTGATGCGGGCGTTCAGCCGATACTCGTCGGCGAAGAACTCGACCGGCGGCTTTCCGGCCCGGCCGGCCTCGTAGATATGCAGGATGTCGCCACCGGCCGAAAACGCCCTGCCCTCGGCCTTGACGAGGACGACGTCCACGCCGTCATCGCGCTCCCAGGCACGCAAGGCCTTACCCAGCGCCTTGACCATGCGATGGGTGACGGCGTTGAGTGCCTGCGGCCGCGTCAGCGTCACGACACCGGCCCTGCCCAACCGTTCGAAGCGAATTTCGTCGCCTCCACCAAAATCCATCGCCAGAGAATCCTTCCCCCCGCCTGCGGGACTGAAGTGCTAAAGGCGGCGCATGGGTGCGTCAATGGCAGCGGCCTCTCCGCCACGGCCTTGGCGGCCGGCGGTTGGCAATGCTACGAAGATGGCTACCGTCGCGAGCGACGCGCCGATAGTGCGCGCGCAAGCGGCTTCAGGGACAGTTGGTCATGTCCGGATTTCTCCGTCCCGCGCTGTTGACGATCGGGTTTATGATCGCCGGCCTTGCACCGCGTCCCGCGTTCGCCGTCACGACCGACGATCTCTACCAGTCGCGGACCATCGTCACCGGCCAGGGCGAGGAGAACCGCCAGATAGGCTTCAGGGATTGCCTGGACCGGGTTCTGGTCAAGGTGTCGGGGGATCAGCGGCTGCCGAAAAAGCCGGAAATGCTGGCACTACGGGACAAGGCCGGCGATTTCGTCGACGCCTTCCGCTACCACGACCGGCTGGAGGGTATTCCGATCCATGACGAGCAAGGCACGCATGACCGGCCGCATGATCTGACTTGTCTCTACAAACCCGCCACGGTCAACAAGCTGCTCGCACAGCTCGGCAGCAAGCCCTGGCCTGGCGAGCGACCAACGCTCGCCGTCTTTCTCAGCACCGAACAGGGCGCTCGGCATTTTTTGCTAAGCGCCGAGGAGGAACGTGGCGAGACGATGCGCGAGTCTTTCGCCAATGCCGCCGATCCGCTATTGATGAATGTCGCGTTTCCGAAGGCTGCGCAGTTGGCCGAGCTGGACGAAAAAGGGCTGCGCACCGACGACATGGCAAGGCTGGATCAGCTGGCCAAACAGGTCGGTGGCGCGCAAGCGCTCGCCGGCAGCATCGTATGGAGCGACAAGGAGCTCGGGTGGATCGCCGATTGGCGACTGGCAGATCACGGCAGGACCTATCGCTGGGAGGTCCGCGGCGTCAGCTTCGACGAGGCGTTCCGTGTGGCAATCGGGGGTGCTGCACAAATTCTTTCCGGCAATGGGCAGCCCTGACCGGATAGGCATGGCGGGACGGTGCCTCCCTTTCTGCCGGCCTGGCACAATCGTGTCGCATTGGTCAGCACCAAGGGCTCGTGGTAAAAGCCGCCAAACGAGAGTTTTGGCCATGAACAAATTCACCCCGACAAAGCCAGCCGGCGCGCGCAGCGTCGACGACATTACCGGCAGCCGCCGCCTGCGCCGCATGCGCAAGGCCGACTGGTCGCGCCGCCTGGTGCAAGAGAACCGGCTTGCGGTCGATGACCTGATCTGGCCGATCTTCGTCGTCGAGGGCAGGAATGTGCGGGAGCCGATCGCGGCCATGCCAGGCGTCTTCCGCCTGTCGGTCGACCTTGCCGTCAAGGAGGCCGAACGGGCGGCAAAGCTCGGCATTCCGGCTCTCGCCACCTTTCCCAATGTCGAGTTCGGCTTGCGCGACCAGACCGGCTCGCACATCCTCGACCCGGAAAACATCATCAATCGCGCCAGCCGCGCGATAAAGGACGCGGTGCCCGGAATCGGCATCATCACCGACGCCGCGCTCGACCCGTTCACCAGCCATGGCCATGACGGCATCCTGCGCGACGGCATCATCGTCAATGACGAGACGGTCGAGCAGGTCGCGGCTGCGGCTGTCATCCAGGCGGCCGCCGGCTCCGACATCATCGCGCCTTCCGACATGATGGACGGCCGGATCGGTGCCATCCGCGACGCGCTCGACGCCAACGGTTTTCAGGACGTGGCGATCATGTCCTACGCGACGAAGTTCGCCTCGGCCTTCTACGGCCCCTACCGCGAGGCGGTCGGCACCGCCGGTCTGCTCAAGGGCGACAAGAAGACCTATTACATCGACCACGCCAATTCCGACGAGGCGGTGCGCGAGGCCGAGCAGGACATCGCCGAGGGCGCCGACATGCTGATGGTCAAACCCGGCCTGCCCTATCTCGACATCATCCGCCGGCTGAAGGACGAATTCCAGATGCCGACCTTCGCCTACCAGGTGTCGGGCGAATATTCGATGATCAAGGCGGCGGGCGCCAATGGCTGGATCGATGGCGAGAAGGCAATGCTGGAGAGCTTGCTTGCCTTCAAGCGCGCCGGCTGTGACGGTATCCTGACCTATTTCGCGCCTGAGGTGGCGCAGATGCTGAAGGGGTAGCTCGCACCAAACCTGAACAAGGAAGCCGCCGAAGCCCCGCGATGCGGCATATAAGCACCGTCATCTTCGTTTTGAACGATCGTTCCCAGCTGGCTGTCAGGAGCCTTCTGTAGCCCGTTGCGCATCACACGAAACCAATTGCTTTTTGCAAGCAGTTAGGTTAAGCGGCCACTGGTTGCAAATTACATGCGGTTCAGGAGGCAATGATGTCAAAACTTCGTGTCAATGCGTTCACCCTCTCGCTCGACGGTTACGGCGCCGGTCCGGATCAGACTCTTGAACATCCTCTCGGCGTCGGCGGCGAAAATCTGCACAAATGGATGATCGGCACCCGCACGTTCCGCCAGATGGTGCTCGGCAAGAACGACGGGACCACCGACACCGATGACAGCTTCGCGGCACGCAGTTTCGAGAATGTCGGCGCCTGGATCCTCGGCCGCAACATGTTCGGGCCGATCCGCGGCGATTGGCCTGACGACAGCTGGAAAGGCTGGTGGGGCCCCAACCCGCCCTATCACGTGCCGACTTTCGTGCTGACGCGTTACAAACGCGATCCGATCGTCATGGAAGGCGGCACGACCTTCCACTTCGTCACCGACGGCATCCATTCGGCGCTCGAGCAGGCAAAGGTCGCGGCTGGCGGCAAGGATGTGCGGGTTGGTGGCGGCGTTTCGACAATCCGGCAATACCTTCAGGAGAAGCTCATCGACGAGATGCACCTGGCGATCTCGCCGATCCTGCTTGGCACAGGTGAGAATCTGTTCGCCGGTCTCGACATGCTGAAGCTCGGCTACCAGTGCACCGAGCAGGTTGCGACGGCGCTTGCCACGCATGTGATGATCGGGCGGGCGTGACTACAGCTCTTTCTCCCCGTCACTATACGGGGAGAAATGCCCGGCAGGGCAATGAGGGGCGGCGCGGCCTTTGGAGACTAGCGGCAAGCTACCAATAGCAGCGAATTGGGGCTCAATCGCCAACGCTGGCGCCGCCCCTCATCCGCCCTTCGGGCACGTTCTCCCCGTGAACGGGGAGAAGGACAAGGTGCTCAATACTTCTCCGGCACGTAGAGTTCGCGCGGCAATGTCTGGCGCTCGTATTCGGGATTGAAGACGCGTTCCGGCAGCGTGATCTCCTCGTGCGGCACCTCTTCATAAGGCATCTGCTTGAGCAGATGGTCGATGCAGTTCAGCCGTGCGCGCTTCTTGTCGTTGCCCTCGACGATGAACCAGGGCGCCTCCGGAATGTTGGTGCGGGCGAAGGTCTCTTCCTTGGCCTTGGTGTACTGCTCCCAGCGCACGCGCGATTGCAGATCCATCGGCGACAGCTTCCACTGCTTCATCGGATCGTGGATGCGCATCAGGAAGCGCATCTGCTGCTCCTCGTCGGTGATCGAGAACCAGTACTTGACCACGGTGATACCGGAGCGCACCAGCATGCGCTCGAACTCCGGCACGTCGCGGAAAAATTCCTCGACCTGACCGGGATCGGCAAAGCCCATCACCTGCTCGACGCCTGACCGGTTGTACCAGGAGCGGTCGAACAGCACGATCTCGCCACCGGCCGGCAGATGCGGCACATAGCGCTGGAAATACCATTGCGACTTCTCGCGCTCGGTCGGCGCCGGCAGCGCCACGACGCGGCAGATGCGCGGATTGAGCCGCTGGGTGATGCGCTTGATGACGCCGCCCTTGCCAGCGGAATCGCGGCCCTCGAAAATCACCACCAGCTTCTTCTTGTGGTAGGCGACCCAGGACTGCAGCTTGATCAGCTCGGATTGCAAGGTGATCAGGTCACGGAAATATTGCATGCGGTCGATCGAAGGCGGATGCGCGTTCTTGTAGATCTTGGCGATCTCCATCGACAGCGCCGGCTCCGACATTTCGAGCTCATAGTCTTCGTCGAGCGTGTCGGCGAGCTCGGCTTCAAGCCAGTCCTTGGCGGGAGAATTCTGTCTTAGCTCGGTCATATCAGTCGCTCCGCTTGCAAGCCTGTCGGCTCATGTCCGGCACCCCAAACTGCTGGCCCCTAGCCTGGAATGGAAACACCTTAGCCGAATTCAATATAGGCCGGCGGTGACGGTTTTATTGCAGTCCGGGGCGCGATCGCGGCTGTTAAAAGCTCCGCCATGTGTGATCGATCCATCATCATTGCATGGCGACAAGCCGGGCGAATTGTCCTACAAATCCCCGGTCGCATTCCGGGCTGCCCTTCGCGGCACCCCAATTCAACACAATCGCGAGGACTGACATGGAATACCGCACCCTTGGCCGTTCCGGCCTGAAGGTTTCGACACTGACTTTGGGCACCATGACGTTCGGCGGCACCGGCCCCTTCGCCGCGGTGGGCAACAGCGATCTTGCCGAAGCCAAGCGCATGATCGACATGTGCATCGACGCCGGCATCAACCTCATCGACACCGCCAATGTCTATTCGAACGGCCTGTCGGAAGAGATCATCGGCGAGGCGCTCGGCGGCAAGCGCAAGAACGACGTGCTGATCGCGTCCAAGGCGCGCATGCGGATCGGCGGCGGGCCGAACGACGAAGGCCTGTCGCGCCACCATCTGATCCGCGAATGCGAAAAGAGCCTGAAGCGGCTGAAGACCGACGTCATCGACATCTATTTCGTTCACCAGTGGGATGGTCTTACCCCTGTCGAGGAAACGGTGGCCGCGCTCGACACGTTGGTCGCCCAGGGCAAGGTGCGCTATATCGGCTGCTCCAACTGGTCCGGCTGGCAGGTGATGAAGGCACTCTCCATCAGCGACAGCCGTCACCAGCAACGCTTCGTCACCCAGCAGATCCACTATACGCTGGAGGCACGCGAGGCCGAATATGAACTGCTGCCGATCTCGGTCGACCAGGGACTGGGCGTGCTGGTCTGGAGCCCGCTCGCCGGCGGCTTGCTGTCCGGCAAATACCGCCGCGACAGCCCGACCGCGCGCCAGCTCGCGGGCTGGTCCGAGCCGCCGATCCGGGACGAGGATCGGCTGTGGCGGATCGTGGATGTGCTGGTGGAGATCGGCAAGGCTCGCGGCGTCTCGGCGGCGCAGGTGGCACTTGCCTGGCTGCTCGGCCGCCCCGCCGTCTCCTCGCTGGTGATCGGCGCCCGCAACGATGCCCAGCTCAAGGACAATCTCGCCGCGGCTGCCCTGGAACTCAACCCTGAAGAACGCCAGCGCCTCGACGCGGTCAGCCGCCCGCCCCTGCTCTACCCCTACTGGCACCAGCAATTGACGGCAAAGGATCGCTTCGGCCCCGCCGACATGGTTCTCGACCGCAGCGTCATCTGACTCTCTGGCCGAAGCGCGCTTAGCCCTCGATGAAGTGCCAGAGTTGGGGATCGGGTTCGATCTGGCCGCTGAGCACGAAATATTTATAGAGCACGAGCAGGGAGACAGCCTGCTCGTCTCGCTCATTGGAGAATGTCCGGCAATAGGCATTGGCCGCGGCAACAATGCGCTCGGCCTGCGCCGGATGCCGTTCGAAATAGCGCACCTTTTCGCCAAGATCGGCGAAATCCGGATCGAGCGGCACATAGTGGACGTTGGCTTCGAGCCGGCTCTCCGCGAACCACGTCTCGTAGGTCGGCGGCGGCATCAGGCACAGCGAGTTCGAATTCATGATCCATTTGAGATTGGTCGCTACGTCATTGCCCTCCAGCGAGACGATGTAGCGGTAGCGCAAGTGCTGGCGGATGCTGAGAAAGGGCTTGCTGTACTCGGCCGGCGCACTTCGCTTGTGTGAACCTACGTCGCAGAACGGCAGGTCACGCGCCGCGTTCAGGAACCGTGTCCTGATCGGATTGTTGAGATCGCCGCGCCAGATCACGACCGGCAGCTTGTCGGCGAAGGCGACTGCGTCGGCGGGCATGTAGAAGTGGCGGAACTTGTTGAACTTCAGAATGACCGCATTGCCATTGTCGGCACGGATCGGCCGGTCCTTGACGAGCGTCGGCACCTTCGGCAACCCGATGACGTCGCCGAACTCCACGTCGAGAAGCAATGCCGGATCGAAATAGCGGGCAAACTCCTTCAGGTCGTAATAGTACATGCTCGGTCCGAACGGCATCTTGTCGATGCGCACCGCATCCGGGCCAGGCACAAAGGCGTCCTGCAGCTTGTTGTAGTCATTCAACCGCCGGCGCACGGCCTCGTCCGAAAGCCTGGCCTGCTCCAGGCGGTCCGCCAGCCGTCGTCGGAAGAGTGCCTGTGGCGCGATATCGCGCATGACGTTTCGCGCGTAGTAGAAAACCTTCTGCGTCGTTCTCTTTATGCCGGCCATGGTTCACGTTGATCAGGACAAACGCGACCAAAACACACGACAACCGAGTTTGTTCCCGCGTCACGCTTACGCGTCATTGTGCCAGGCATTTACCAAGCGCGGCGGTCGTCCAGCGCGTGCCGATCGGCTTCGACGAGAGGATCCGGGCAACTAGCCCGTTATGCAGCGCCAGACCGCGGTATCCGGCTTGATCTGGCCGCTGAGCACGAAATATTTGTACAGCACCAGCAGGGAGATCGCCTGTTCGGTCTGTTCGTGCCCAAAGGTCCGGCAATAGGCGTTCGCAGCCGCGGTGATACGCTCCGCCTTCTCCGGGTTCCGTTCGAAATAGGCCACATGTTCGGCAAGGTCCGAGAAATCAGCTTCGAGCGGCACATAGTGGACATTGGCCTCGAGCTGCCGCTCGGCGAACCATGTCTCATATGTCGGCGGTGGCATCAGGCAGAGCGACTTCGAGCTCAAGATCCACTTGAGGTTGGTCGCCACGTCATTGCCTTCAAGCGAGACGATGTAGCGATAGCGCTGGTGCTGGCTGATGCTCAGAAACGGCTTGGCGTATTCGGCCGGAGCGTTCGGCTTGTGCGAGCCGGCATCGCAGAACGGCAGGTCGCGCACCGCCTTCAGAAATCTCGTCCTGATCGGATTGTTGAGATCGCCGCGCCAGACCACGACAGGCAGCTTGTCGGCGAACGAGATGGCATCAGCCGGCATCTGGAAGTGACGAAACTTGTCGAGCTTCATGATGACCGCGTTCTCGTCGTCATCCCGGATCGGCCGGTCCTTCACGATCGTCGGCACCTTCGGCACATTCCTGACGTCGCCGAATTCGAAGTCGATCAGCAGTCCGGGGTCGAAGTAGCGGGCAAATTCCTTCAGGTCGTAATAGTACATGGTCGGCGTGAAGGGCAGCTTGCTGATGCGCATGGCATTGGCACTTGGGGCGAAGCCATCCTGCAGCTTGTTGTAGTAATTTACCCGCCGGCGCGCCGCCTCATCGGAAAGCCTGGCCTTTTCGAGGCGAACTGCCAGTCTGCGGCGAAACAAGGCTTGTGGAATGACATCGCGCGCGACGTTTCGCGCATAATAGAAAACCTTTGCCGACGTCCGCGCAATTGTGGCCATGGTTCACTTGATCAAAACAAACGGGCAGCTCTCAATACGCTGGCGCCCCGCGTTTTCTACATCATTATGGCGCCCGTCTGGCAAGCCCCCCTGCAAATCCGCGACGCCGCGCCCGCGCACGGCCGCTTCAGCTGTTGTGTTTGACGGCTAATGCTCCTAGGCAGGGTCAGAGCCGCAAGGCAGGTTAAAAGGAGCCGATATGGCGCGAGCACCAAACTACGATCAGGAACGCAAGGAACGTGACCGGCAGAAGGCGGCGAAGAAGGCCGAAAAGCTGGCGGCCAAGGTTGCCGCGCGCGAACGTTCGAAGCCCGAGGGCGAGGCCGAAACCGAAACAGCGGAATGACGGCAAAAGGCCCGCACATGCGGGCCTTGCTTCAATCGAGATTGCCGACCTGAATCAGGCGGGCGCCTTGTCGCTGACAAAAACGTCCACTTCCCGCGCCGCGGCGATAAAGGCGCGCCTGGCATTCATCGCCGGCTTGTCGCCGGCCAGCGCATCGTGGCAGGCCTGCAGCGCCGCGCGATGCTTGGGACTGCGCTTGCCGGGCCAACTGTTGAGGAGGTAATCGGAAGCCTCGCGGGCCGTGCGCAAGAGCTGGGTGCTTCCCGCCGTGACGGACTTGACGGTCACGGGTGTTTCAAATCGGTTGTTTTCCATCGCCGCTCTTACGCCATCGGCGCCCTTGAAGCGAGGCCGAAAGTGCGCTTCGCTTCCGGACGCCGCTTTTGCCCGGCAGCGCCCTGCCGTACAGAGCGGTTCGCGGCTTCACGGAAACGCCGAACCGCCTCAGTCTCTTTATGCTGACGCAATTCGGGACGGGAAACCGCTTCACACTTTTCCCGGACCTGCTTCAAGCGGCGACGACGGCAAATCCCCTGGCACGAAGACCGCGTCGATCGTTGGCGAGCGACGTCACCAGCCGGTCGCGGCTGCCGATGATATGCGCCGAGAGCCGGCGCGCCGCTTCATCGGCCTCGCCAAGGCGGGCCGCCGCCAGAATGGCACGGTGTTCGGCCCAGGCGCGACCCAGGGCTGCCTCGTCACGCACCTCCAGCCATCGGGCCCGCGACAGGCGCGTCATGGCATCGCGCACGGCCCTGAACAGGAATTCGTTGCCCGACAGGCGCGCCAGCTCGATGTGAAAATCCATGCCGACACGATGCCATTCCTCGCGCGGCGTATTTTCGTCGCAGGAATCGAGCATCGCCTCGATGATATCGAGGGCGCTCGTTTCGGCGTGCATGCATGTCAGCCGCATGGCCGCGACCTCGACGGCTTCGCGATAGACGGCGATCTGCTCGAGCTCGGCAAGGTTGATAGGCGACACCGTCCAGCCGCGGCCATCCCTGCCCACCAGCCCCTCGGTCTCCAGCCGCAGAAGCGCCGCCCTGACCGGTGTGCGCGAGGCGCCAAAGCGGCCTTCGATCCAACGTTCTGTCAATTTCTCGCCAGGACCGATCTCGAGCCCCAGGATCATCTCCCGTAACTGTCGTTCGACATTCTGCATCTGCGACATCGCGCTAGCCTCTTCGAAGCCGCATTGACAGCAGCCGGGTTGAAGTTCATGACGGATACCAGTTTGGTATCCCAAAATGGTATCCGCAACAAGCACTGATATCGGGCAGGCAGGACATGGCACAGGAAGATACGCAACAAGGCGGCTACAACATCCACTGGCGGCGCAATCTCGCCGTCTGTTTCGCCGGCTCGTTCAGCACGCTCATCGCCATGACGCTGCTGTTGCCTTTCCTGCCGCTTTATGTTGAACAGCTCGGCGCGCAAGGCCATGCGTCGATCGTGCAGTGGTCCGGCATCGCCTACGGCGCCACCTTCTTCGCCGCGGCCCTGGTCGCGCCATTGTGGGGACGGCTGGGCGACCGCTACGGCCGCAAGGTGATGCTGGTGCGTGCCAGCTTCGGCATGGCGATCTGCATGTCGCTGACGGGCATGGTCGAGACGGTCTGGCAACTGGTGCTGCTGCGCCTGCTGATCGGGTTTGCCGGCGGCTATTCCTCGGGTTCGACCATATTGGTGGCCATGCAGACGCCCAAGGACCGCTCCGGCTGGGCGCTCGGCGTCCTGTCGGCGGGAATCACGGCAGGTTCGCTTGTCGGTCCCCTGCTCGGCGGTGCGCTGCCGCCGGTCATCGGCATTCGCGCCACCTTCCTGTTGTCCGGCGGCGTCATCTTCCTTGCCTTCCTGGCGACGACATTCCTCATCAAGGAGACCCAGCGCCCGAAGCCGGCCACGGCAGCGTCGGCGGCAAGGCCGAAAAGCGGCTGGTCGCAGATCCCGGACAAGCGCCCCGTCGTGGCCATGCTGACAACCGGCATGCTGCTCGCCTTCGCCACAATGTCGATCGAGCCGATCATCACCGTCTACGTGCAGCAACTCATAGAGGACCAGAGCCGGGTGACGATGATCGCTGGCGTGGTGATGTCGGCGACGGCGCTAGGCACCATCCTGTCGGCATCCTGGCTTGGCAGGCTTGCGGATCGTGTCGGCCACTGGAATGTCGTTGTCGGAGCGCTGGCCGTATCGGCCCTGCTGCTTATCCCGCAGGCCTTCGTCAGCAATGGCTGGCAACTGATCGGCCTTCGCTTTCTGATGGGACTGGCGCTGGGTGGCCTGCTGCCCTGCATCACCAGCGTCATCCGCCACAACATCCCCGACGGCGTCGGTGGCAATGTGCTTGGGCTGGCCATCTCGGCGCAGTATGTCGGGCAGGTTGCGGGACCACTATCCGGTGGTTTCGTCGGCGGTCACTTCGGCATGCGCTCGGTGTTTCTCGCCACATCGGTGCTGATGGCCGGCGGTGCCGTCTACAACTGGATTGTCCAGTCGCGGCGCACACGGCATATGGCGTTGGAAGCGAGCGAGTCCTGAGGTTCAGGCCGTCAAAAGAGGGAACTAGCCGACATGAATTCCTCCGAACCAACCGCCAGCCCTACCCTCGTGTTTGCCGGCGGTCTCGTCGGCGCGGCAGGCGTGGCGCTGTCAGCTGCCGCCGCGCATCTCGGCGGCGCCTTCACCGGCACGGCCGCGTCGTTCCTCTTGATGCACGCGCCTGTCTTCCTCGCCGTCGGCCTCACCGGCGCAAATCGCTTTCTGCGGATCGCCAGCGTCGCCTTGCTTGCCGGGCTCCTGCTTTTCGCGGGCGATCTACTTGCCCGCGATTTCCTGGGATCGAGGCTGTTTCCGATGTCGGCGCCGATCGGGGGCACCTTGCTCATCGCCGGCTGGCTGGGGATAGCGATCTCTGCCCTGGTACGTCGACGTTCCTAAGGCCGAATCGGTCGGGATCAATCCCCGGGACGGCCGGTGCGGATCCACAAATTGTGATTGCGCGAGGCCCGCTTCGTCAGGCGTCGCGCTTCCGGTCGCTCGGCGGCCGGAGCGATGCCCCAGTAGTTGCGATAAATGTCTTCAAACAAATGCTTGATGGGATGCATGATTTTTCTCCCTTCGGGTTGAATCGATCCAATACATAGGCAAAAAACGCGGCGATCAGCTTCGCTTACGCCCCACTAGGAAGCGAAGGTCGCGAATCCATGGGCTTGCCCTGCCCCGACGCCTGAAGCTGTTGGCGGCCGACCCAATACTCCAGTCGTTGCGATAGATGTCTTCGAACAGGTAATTGACGGGATGCATGTCGCACCTCCCCTGAAACACAGGCGGGCCAAACCCACCAACTTGGATCGATTCAAGAATAGGTCTCCGGCAGTTCCCGGTCAAGCAAAATTTGAATCGATCCAACGAAAGTGCTAGATGCAAATCCGGAACGTGCTAAATGCATGTCAGGAGGCACGCACATGGCGTCACTCACCGCAGGCAATCGAAGACCCGTCCGGCTGGCCGATATCGCCAAGGCCGCCGGTGTTTCGCACGGCACCGCATCCAATGTCTTCAGCCGCCCCGAGATCGTGCGCGAGGAAGTCCGCGAGCGGGTCAAGGCGGCCGCCGAGGCGATGGGTTATGGCGGGCCGGATCCCAAGGGCCGATTGTTGCGGGCAGGCAAGGTCAACGCCATCGGCGTCGCCACCGCCGAACCCCTCTCCTACTTCTTCGACGATCCTTTTGCGCGGGTCATGATGGCGAGCATCTCGCAGGCCTGCGATGCAACAGGAGCCGGCATTTCCCTGGTCTCGGCAGCCAACAACGAACAACTTGCCTGGAACATCCAGAGTGCCCTGGTCGACGGCTTCATCGTCTTCTGCATCGAAGGCGGCTCGCGGCTGGTGGAACTGGCACGCGAGCGCAAACTGCCCTTCGTGGCGCTCGACCTGGACTCCGAGGATGGGGCGGTCGCGGCGATCGGTGTCGACAACATCGCCGGCGCCAGCCTGGCGGCCCGCCATCTCACGGATCTCGGACATCGCCGCTTTGCCGTTCTGGCACTGCCTTTCGTCGACGGCAGGACGGGTCTCGTTTCACCCGAGCAGGTTCGCTCAGCGACCTATGCGGGCACGCGCGACCGGCTCACCGGCTATCTCCAGGAGCTTTCGCGGGTTGGCGTCGATACATCCACAGTGCCCGTCTACGAGACCGCCAACGACGCGGCCAGCACGAGAGAGGCACTCGAAACCATCTTCGCGGCCAAGGAGCCGCCCACTGCCATCCTGGCGATGTCGGACAAAATAGCCCTGGTGACGCTCGAATGGCTGAGCGCGCGCGAGTTCAGCGTCCCCAACGATGTTTCCGTCATCGGGTTCGACGGCGTTCCGGAGTCCGCCGTGTCCGAGCCGCCCTTGACCACGATCGCTCAGCCGATAGCCGAAATGGGCCGCCTTGCCGTCAAGGCGATCCTGGAGAGCGACGGCAAGGTCAGCCGGCAGTTGCTGCCGGTCAAACTGGTTGTGCGGGCCTCGTCGGTTCCGCCGCGCGGCTGAACGGCGCGCCGCTCAGCGATTGGCTCTTGCCATGGCGGAGATGCCGAAGGACGCACGCGCCGGCGTGACATCCTTTTGCGTCGTACGGACCTTGCCCGATGCGCTGATGGTCGACAGCCATTCGAGATAGAAGGCGAGCGCGAACTGCATGGCGATGCCGGCTGACAGCAGCAGGCTGTCATAGGCAAATCCGCCCGGATTGATCAGCTTCATCACCTGCGCGACCATGGCGATCACCGTGCCGGCGATGAAGACCGGCAGCGAGCGCTTGCCGAGTATCGCCAGCGGATGGTCAGGGCTGGTGCGGAACAGGTTCGACAGCGCCGGCAAGGCGACGATCAGATAGCTGACAGCCAGGATATGCAGCAGCCTTGGCAGCGACAGGAAGGTCTTGTCAAAACCGCCGATGACCACCGGCAGCTTGAACCACGTGATCTGGCCCCAGAGCGGACTGTGCACCCATATCAGCGCCGTCAGCACATAGGCCGCGGCGGCGCCAACCAGCCAGCGGTTGATCGGAATGACACCGCCGCGCCGGACATGCAGCATGGCGGCGAGGCCGATGTTGAACAGGAACTGCCAGGAGAGAGGGTTCAGGAACCAGAAGCCGGGCTCAGGGTAATTGGGCGGGGCGATCTGCCAGATGCCGGCGACCAGCCACAGCGCACCGGACACGACAAGCGCCGCGACAGGCCTGTAGCTGATGGACAGGACGAAGGCCGGTGCCATCAGAAGCAGCGCGGCATAGACCGGCAGGATATTGTTGTAGCCAAGCTGATGGCCGAGCGTGACGATGCCGACCAGCGCTTCCGGCGTGTTCTTCATCAAGGGCTCGATGTTGATCAGTTTCAGCAACTCCGGCCGCCTTGTGAACACGGCCACGGTACAGAACAAGGCGATCACCACCATGGTCGTGACGATATGGGCGATATAGAGCATGCCTGCCCGCCGCCACATCTTCAATGTGGCCAAAAGCCGGCCACCCGAGTGGAACTTCGTGCCGTAGGCCAGCGCCACCGAGATGCCGGAAATCAGCACGAACGCCTCCGCCGCGTCCGAGAAACCGAAATTCTTGTAGGTGAAGGCCTCGAAAGCCGTGCCCGGCACGTGGTCGATAAAAATGATGATCAGCGCAAGCGCGCGCAACACATCGATACGCGTATCGCGTTCGGGCGAGACAGGGGTAGTCATCGACAAAAGGCCTCAAAGCTGGTTGTTCATGTCCAGCAATGCGACCCCCGGCGCACCGCTTCGATTCCTCCCATGCGGAGTATATCGGCGCAGAAACGGGCTGGAATGCGCCTGGTTCAATCAACTTTCGCGGAGGATGAAAATATTGCGTTTTGAAGCCGGCAAATTGAGCGAAGCCTCATATAATCAAGAGGATGCGGGATGACCGGCAACAGCACCGAAAACAGTCCCCTGCTCAAGGATCTGGCCTTTGCCTATCGTCTCCTGGGCGCCGGCGGGAACAGCCGCGAATGCCTTTTCCTGTTGCATGGATCGGGTGTCGACGAGACCACCCTGGCGCCGCTGGCAAGACGCATCGCACCCGACGCCATGGTGATCGCGGCGCGTGGGCGTATCCCCCAGGAGGACGGTTTTCGCTGGTTCGAGCGTATAACCCCGACGCGCTTCGAACAGGAAAGCATCCTGGCCGAAACGGCTGCCTTCGCGGCATTCGCAAGCGAGGCCGCCAAGCGCCATGGGCTTGATCTCGATCACGCGACATTCCTCGGCTATTCGAACGGGGCCAATCTGGTTTCGAGCCTGATGCTGCTCCATCCGGGCATCGTCCGCAGGGCGGTGCTGCTAAGGCCAATGCCTGTACTCGACCATGTGCCCGCGACGGACCTCGCTGGAATACCGACGCTGATTATCGCTGGCGCCGCCGACGAGACCTACGGGCCCTTCGCGCCGGCACTGGTGACGCTGCTCAGCCGGCACGGCGCCGCCATCGACGCCCGGATCATTCCCTCGGGCCATGAAATCGGTGATCCGGACGCCGCTATTGTCAGGCAATGGTTGGCGGGATCGGCTGCCGTGGCGTAGGCGGACCAGCCTTTCGAACCGACCGCTGTCTCGACCGGGCACAGCCGCGATCCGCGCCTCCCCACCGACAAGGAGCGAAGATGCTGAAGCCTACCGCCCCATCCTGTTCCAGGCATCGAGCCCTGCGATCTTGTAGGCTTCCGCCAGCGTCGGGTAATTGAAAGTGTTGTTGACGAAGAAGTCGACGGTGCCGCCGAGGTTGATGACCGCCTGACCGATATGGATGAGCTCGGTGGCGCCCTCGCCGACAATATGCGCGCCGAGCAGTCGCCGCGTCTCGATCGAGAACAATAGTTTCAGGAAGCCAGTGTCGACCCCCATGATATGTCCGCGCGAGGTTTCGCGGAAGCGCGCGACACCGACCTCGTAGGCGCCACCACTCTGGCGCACCTGCTCCTCGGACTGGCCGACCGTGGAAATCTCCGGCACCGCATAGATGCCATAGGGGAATGTTTCCGGCGGTGGCGGCAGGGTCACGCCGAAAGCGTGGCAGGCGGCCACCCTGCCCTGCTCCATCGAGGTCGAGGCGAGGCTCGGAAAGCCGATGACATCGCCGGCTGCGTAGATATTGGGCACGCTGGTCTGGAAAGTCTGCGGATCGACCTTGATGCGGCCTCGGGAGTCGGCCTCGATGCCGACCACGTCGAGACCCAGGCTGCCGATATTGCCGGTGCGGCCGGCGGCGTAGAGCACGACCTCCGAGCGAATGGTGCGGCCGTCGGCCAGCTCCACCTCGGCGGCCTCGGGCTTGGAGCGGATTTCCTTCACCGCGCTGCCCAGCCTTATCGTCATGCCGCGATCACGCATCTGGTGGATGAAATCGTCGACAATCTCGCGGTCTACGAAATCGAGGATGGAGTTGCGCGGCTCGACCAGCGTCACCGGCACGTCGAGTGCCGAAAAGATCGTGGCGTATTCGACGCCGATGACGCCGCCGCCAATCACCGTCAGCGTGCGCGGCAGGCGGTCGAGCTCGAGCATCTCGTCGCTGTCGAAGACGCGGGTCTTGTCGAAGGGCACGTCGCGCGGCCGGTGCGGCCTGGTGCCGACCGCGATCAGCGCGTTGGCGAAGCCGACTTCGCTGTAGTCGCCATTGTCCGACGTCAGGCTGACCTTGTTGGGGCCGAGAAATTTCACCGCCGCGCGGGCGCTCTTGACGGTGTTGCGCATGAACTGGTGCTGCAGCACCTCGACCTCGTGATCGAGCGTCTTGTGCAGGCGCTCGATCAGGTCTCCGACCGAAATGTCCTGCTTGACCCTATAGCCGCGTCCATAAAAGCCGCGCTCGCGCCAACCCGAGAGATTGAGCACCGTTTCACGCAGCGTTTTCGAGGGGATGGTGCCGGTATGCACCGAGACGCCGCCGAGACGCCGGCCGCGATCGACCACCAGCACCGATTTGCCGAGTTTGGCCGACTGCACCGCGGCGCGGCGTCCGGAGGGGCCGCTGCCGATGACCAGCATTTCGTAGTCCATAGTGCCCGTCCCCTCACTTCTGCCCCGAAACGCTTTGTTGCGCCGCAACAAGCTAATGCCATCCACACCGCAAATTCAACCGATTCAGATTGCGAAGCACGGCTTTCAGGCTTCGCCTCCCTCGAAGCGCTCGACCTTGATTCCGCCGCAAGCCTTCACCATTTCATCATCGAGCGGTCCGCACCCTATGTCGGGCCTTGTTACGAGGAAATGACATGAACGCGCGCGTTCTCGACGGCGAAATCATCAACACCCGGCTTGACGACGTCAGGGCCTATGAGGGCGTGCGCACAAGGCGCATCCTGGCCTTTGTGCTCGACTACATCATCGTCGCCCTGCTCACCATTCCCTTTGCCATACTGGTGTTTTTCCTCGGGCTTCTGACGCTTGGCGTTGGCTGGGTGCTGTTCGGCGTCTTGGTGCCGGCCGTCGCCATCCTCTACATCTGGAACACGCTGGGCAGCGTAGACCAGGCAACCACGGGCATGAAGATAATGGGCATCCGCCTCGACCGCCTCGACGGCAGGCCGATCGACGGCCTGACCGCGGTTGTCCATTCGGTGCTGTTCTGGGCGGGCAATGTCATCCTGTCGCCGCTGGTCCTGCTGGTGACGTTGTTCTCAGACCGCAAGCGCACGCTGCACGACCTTCTGCTCGGCACGGTGGTCAGCCGCACCGGCCGTTGAGGCGTTCCCCGCCTTGTCGGCGCAAATGTGAAGGCATCAGATTGCACGTGCCTTCACAATCCTGTTGAATTTTTTGCTTTCCGCGCCAAAGGTAGAGCGACTCGAAGGAGCGTTTCCAAGACTTAGATGACGCAGCATCCGACCCAGTCGCCACAGTTCTTCCTGACCGCGCCGTCGCCGTGCCCCTATCTCGACGGCCAGTTCGAGCGCAAGGTGTTCACGCATCTGGTCGGGGACAAGGCGTCGGAGATGAACGACCTCCTCACGCAAGGCGGCTTCAGGCGTTCGCAGAACATTGCCTACAGGCCGGCCTGCGAGACCTGCCGCGCTTGTGTTTCCGTGCGCATCCTCGCCCAGGAATTCACCGCCAGCCGCAACATGAAGCGTGTGCTGCAGCACAATTCCGACCTTGTCGGCGCCATGCACAATGCCGAGCCCTCGACCGAACAATATTCGCTGTTCCGCGGCTATCTCGATGCCCGCCATCGCCGCGGCGGCATGTCCGACATGACGGTGCTCGACTACGCCATGATGGTCGAGGACACCCATGTCGACACCAAGGTGATCGAATACCGGCGGCGCGGACCCGACAGCTTCATCACCGGCAAGGGCCAGGGTGAGCTCATCGCGGTGGCACTCACCGACAAGATGGCCGACGGCCTGTCGATGGTCTATTCCTACTTCAATCCCGAATTCGAGGAGCGTTCGCTCGGCACGTTCATGATCCTCGACCACATCGCCCGCGCTAGGGCGATGGGCCTGCCCCATGTCTACCTCGGTTACTGGGTCAACGGCTCACGCAAGATGAATTATAAGATGCGCTTCATGCCGCAGGAGCATCTCGGCCCCAAGGGCTGGGAGCGCTACACCAACGAAGCGGTTTCACGCTGAGTTTTTCCACGATCCGCGCTTAAGCTTAAACTGTTTCAAGGCACGGGATGCTGGTCTTTCAGCCGGTTGGCTGGAGACAGTGCGCTACTGCACCGATCAGCCGCCAGCCTGCATTTCATTGCGAAAGTTCCTGCATGCCTTCCCACCATGATCACCAGAAGGGTCTTTTGATCACCGCCATCGGCGGACTGACGCTGACTGTCGACATACCGTTGATCCGCCTCGCCGACGGCGGCGCATGGACGATCATGCTGCTGCGCACCGGCACCACATTCGTCGCCGCCATGGTCATCTGGTGGGTCTGGCGGGCTTTGAGCCGTAACGCCCCGCCGCTCATTCCGGGCTGGTCCGGCCTGATCGTCGCGATATGCTACGGGCTGACAGGGATCACCTTCGTCACCGCCGTCTATCACACCTCGACCGCCGATCTCGTCTTCATTTTGGCCTTCAACACCGTGTTCGCAGGGCTATTGTCCTGGATATTCCTGCGGGAAAGGCCACGGCTGGTGACCATCGTGGCGATGCTGATCATGATCCTTGGCGTGCTGGTCATCGTCGGTGGGTCGGTCGGCACCGGCAAGCTGTTCGGCGATTTCATGGCGCTGTGCTCGGCTTTCTTCATCGCTGTGGCCATCACCATCTCACGCGCCAGCGGCAAGGACATGGGCTTCACCTCACTTGTCGGCGTGCTTCTGCCGCTCGCCCTGGCAGCCTTCATGGTGTCGGGCGAAGGCTTCCACGTCAACGCGCCATGGTGGATCATCTTCAACGGCGCCGTCATCATGCCGATCTCGTTCTTCTGTCTTGCCGCCGGGCCGAAATACATTTCCGGGCCGGAAGTGGCGATGTTCTACGTGCTCGAAACGGTGTTGGCGCCGGTCTGGGTGTGGATGATCTTTGCCGAGGCACCGACCCGCAACAGCCTGATCGGCGGCGCGATCCTGATCGTCACGCTGGTCGCCCATTCGCTCTGGCAACTGCATGATGGCCGCAGGCAACGAGTTGACCTTGCGGTGCACCATCCAGTCTAACGGGTAATTGATGGGCCTGGCGCAAGTCGCGTTTCGGATCAGGCGCTGGCCTTCTTTGCCGCGCCAGCCTCCGGCAAGACCTCGATCTGTGGGTTGGCCTCGATCTCGGCCGCCGAGCCGGCGGGCAACTCGTCGACCAGTTCCACCTCGCGCAGCCACTCGCGCCAGATGGCGACCAGCAGCGCCATCAGCACCGGACCGATGAACAGGCCGAGGAAGCCCATGGTCTTGACGCCGCCGATCAGGCCGAAAAAGGTCGGCAGGAAAGGCAGTTTTATCGGTCCGCCGACAAGCTTCGGGCGCAGCGTCTTGTCGACGATGAACAGCTCGACCGCACCCCACAGGAACAGCGCCAGACCGGCCATGGGCGAGCCGCTGGCCGCGAGGTAGATCGAGACAAGGGTGAAGGACAAGGGTGCGCCGCCGGGAATGAGCGCCATGACGCCGGTCAGGGCGCCGAGCGTCACCGGCGACGGCACGCCGGCCAGCCAGTAGGCAATGCCCAGCACCAGCCCCTCGCCTATGGCGATGACGGTCATGCCGGTCACGGTCGAGGAGATCGTCGCCGGCACGACGCGCGAAATCCGCTCCCATCTGGTCGGCAGGATGCGCTCGCCAAGGCGGTCGACCTGGCCGGCAAAATGCTCGCCATCGCGATAGGCGAAGAACAGGGCGATCATCATGAACAGCAACGTCAGGAGCAGCCCAAAGGCACTGCCGCCGGCGGCGAGCGCGCCTCGATAGATGCTGCCGATATTGGCGCCGCTGACCAACTGGATCAGTTCGCCAATGCCGCCGGGATGCCCGAAATTGGTCGTCCATTGCTCGTTCAGCCAGTCGCCGATGACAGGCATGGTCGCGATCCAGTGCGGCGTGGTGGCACCATGCCGGTTGGTCTCGATCGCCCAGGCGACCCACTCGCGCACCTCGTTGATGGCATAGGTGCCGGCAAGCGCGATCGGTATCACCAGGAAGGCAAGGATGAACAGGATGGCCAAGGTGGCGGCGACGGTGCGGTTGCCGCCAACGCCGGCAAGCAGCCGCTGGTAGAGCGGCCAGCTGGCGAAAGCGATGACAAGCGCGGCCAGCACCGGGAAGAGGAAGCCGTGGAAGAAGTAGACGCCCGCGGCGACGATCAGCACCAGCAGCCAGCGCGCCGCCGACAGCGGCGGAATGACAGCCGACCGCAACGGCGTCGACAGGCCGAACAGGCGCTGCTGCCGTTCCGGTTTCTGGATCCTGGATTCCTTCAAACGCCCGTGACTCCCAAACACCCTTCTCCGTTATGCACTGATATAGTGCAGCAATCGTGACGATACTCCAAATGATCACGGTGACGCCGCCAATCTCTCCCCTTGTGGCGGAGATGTCCGGCAGGCCAAGGGGGGCGCCGCGCGTGGAGCGCTAGCCTCGTCTGTCACGATAGGGGGTCGCGTCCGGTCGCGCCGATCCCCTCTGTCGCCTTTGGCGACATCTCCCCCTCGAGAGGGGAGATCGCAACTTCAACCGAACTTGCCCGTCCTAGGGAAGCCCTTTGGCACCATACGCCCTGCCGATGCCCGGGCGCCGATCCATTCGGCCAGTTCCTCGCGCGACCTAGTGAAGGTGCGGTCGGCCGAATCCTGCCAGGACAGGCCCGTCTCCAATGTAAACGGCTTGAGATCGAGCAGGCCGCCATCCTTGTATTTCTGCAGCCGAACGCCCTTGCCGCGGCCCATTTCCGGAATTTCGGAGAGCGCGAACACCAGCATCTTGCGGTTCTCACCGACGATGGCGAGATGATCGCCGGTGACCGGCACGCAACGCTTGGCTTCGTCCGGCGCCTTGACGTTCATCACCTGCTTGCCCTTGCGGGTGTTGGCGACCACTTCCTCCTCCGGCACGATGAAGCCGTTGGCGTCATGCGAGGCCAGCAAGAGCTTGCGCTTGGGATCGTGGACAAAGGCGGTGACGATGTCCTGGTCGTTGTCCATGTCGACGATGATGCGGATCGGCTCGCCATGGCCGCGCCCGCCTGGCAGCCGGTCGGCGCCGATGGTGTAGAACTTGCCGCCAGTGGTGAAGACCAGCACCTTGTCGGTGGTCTGGGCATGGAAGGCGAGCTTCAAGCTGTCACCTTCCTTGAAGGTGAGTGTCGAAAGGTCGGCCAGATGGCCCTTCATGGCCCTGAGCCAACCCTTCTCCGAAACCACCACGGTGACCGGCTCGCGCTCGATCATGGCGTGGGCGATATCGGTCAGGTCGTGCTCGGGCGCATCGGCGAACTGGGTGCGGCGCCTGCCGAGCTCTGTCTCCGGGCCAAACTTGTCGCGGATGCTGGTGACTTCCCACTTGATCGTCGACCATTGCTTGGCATCGGATGCAAGCAGCGCCTCGATCTGCTTCTTCTCGGTGGTGAGGCCGTCGAATTCCTTGCGGATCTCGAATTCTTCCAGCTTGCGCAATGCGCGCAGGCGCATGTTGAGGATGGCTTCAGCCTGGGTGTCGGTGAGCGACCAGCGGGCCATCATCACCTGCTTGGGCTCGTCCTCCTCGCGGATGATCTTGATCACCTCGTCGATGTTGAGATAGGCGATCAGGTAGCCGGCAAGGATTTCCAGCCGCCGTTCGATCTCGCCGAGGCGATGTTTCGAGCGACGGATCAGAACGTCGCGACGGTGGTCCAGCCATTCCTGCAACACGCCCTTCAGGGACAGGACATTGGGTACCTTGCCGCGCGACAGCACATTCATGTTGAGCGGGAAGCGGCTTTCAAGCTCGGTGAGCTTGAACAGCGATTCCATCAGGATGCCAGGATCGACAGAACGGCTCTTGGGGACCAGCACGACGCGGATATCCTCCGCGCTTTCGTCCCTGATGTCCTCGAGCAGCGGGAGTTTGCGCGCCATCAGAAGCTCGGCGATCTTTTCGATCAGCCGCGCCTTCTGCACGCCATAAGGGATTTCGGTGACGACGATGCTCCAGGTGCCCCTGCCCTGGTCCTCCTGGCTCCATTTCGAACGCACGCGAAAACCACCACGGCCGGTCTCGTAGGCTTCGAGGATGGAGGCGCGGCTGTCGACGATGATGCCGCCGGTCGGGAAATCCGGGCCCTGGACGAAATCCATCAACTTCGCCACCGACGCATCCCGATGCTCGATCAGATGCAATGCCGCGTCGCAGAGCTCGGCCGCATTGTGCGGAGGGATCGATGTCGCCATGCCGACCGCGATGCCGGACGAGCCGTTGGCCAAGAGGTTCGGGAAGGCGCCGGGGAGCACCACCGGCTCCTCGTCCTCTTCATTGTAGGTCGGCCGGTAGTCGACGGCGTCCTCGGTGATGCCGGCTAGCAATTCGGTCGCCACGTCGGTCATGCGCGCTTCGGTGTAGCGCATGGCGGCGGCGTTATCGCCGTCGATGTTGCCGAAATTGCCCTGGCCGTCGACCAGGGGATAGCGCATCGAAAAATCCTGCGCCAATCGCACCAGCGCGTCATAGATCGACTGATCGCCATGCGGGTGGAACTTGCCCATCACCTCGCCGACGATACGCGCGCATTTGGCGAAGCCCTGGTCGGGATTGAGGCGCAGCAGGCGCATGGCGTGCATGATGCGGCGGTGGACCGGCTTCAGTCCGTCGCGAACGTCTGGCAGCGCCCGGTGCATGATGGTCGACAGCGCATAGGCAAGATAGCGCTCTTCCAGCGCCTTCTTCAGATCGACCGGTTCGATGTGATCGCCACCGCCATCTTGAGGCGGCAAAAGCCTTTTTCCCATGGGCTGGGACTAGCCGAGCGGGTGATTCGCGGCAAGAGGCGCGCGCCCGGCCGGTCGAATTGCGCGCTTTTCTGCAACAGGAAACCGCAAGGTCGCGCTTGCCGGCCAACATCAATCTGTTACACGCCGCATCTATTGCGAAGCACGATAACCGCTCGACGGCCCGACCTTCATGCCAAATTCACCGCATTCTCCAATGGCGTTCGGATCGGGTTTGCCTTTCGCCGCGATTTTTGACCATTGTGCCGGGACATGCCTTTTTCCCGTCCAGTTCGTCACGGAATGGTGATGGCGCAAAGAATTGAAAAACAATTTCAGGACACTCTCAGGGACCTTGCGATGACAATCAAACGCTCAACTCTCCGGAAATTCGCTCTTTCGACCTTCCTGTTCACACTGCCGCTGAATGCGGCCCTTGCCCAGGATGCGGCCGTTGCCGATCGGCTGAAGGCGGCGCTGGCGGCCCAGGGCGTAAACATCTCCTGGACCGGGGTGACCGGCGACAACACCAGCATGGTGCTGCAGGGCGTGTCCATCAAACCGGCGGCGGAAAAGGAAGCCCTGCCGATCGGCGACGTCAAGCTCGAGGGCGTGACCGAGGCCAATGGCGGCTACGACATCGGCACCGTCTCGACCTCCCCCTTCGAACACAGCAAGGATGGGGTCACCCTCAACCTGAGCCCCTTCGTCATCCACGACATGACGGTTCCGGCCGAAGGCGCCACCGGCCCGCTGGGCTCGCTGATGATGTACAAGTCGGCCGAACTGTCCAACATGACGGTCAAGGTCGCCGACAAGACCGCCTTCTCGATGGACGGGCTTGCCATCCAGATCACGCCGCCCGCGGACGGCAAGGCGATGGAGTTCACCGGCAATACGGAAAAGTTCACGGCAGATCTCTCGCTGGTCGACGACCCCAAGTCCAAGGAAGTCATCGACGCGCTCGGCTACCAGAACATCTCCGGCAATCTCGCAATGGCCGGCACCTGGCAGCCCTCGGACGGCAAGATGGAACTGTCGAAATATGACATCTCCGTCGAAAATGCGGGCACGCTCGGCATGACCTTCAATCTCGGCGGCTACACGATGGACTTCATCAAGTCGCTGCAGGAGATGCAGAAGAAGATGGCGGCGCAGCCCGAAGGCGCCGACAATTCGGCGCAAGGCATGGCCATGCTCGGCCTGTTGCAGCAGCTTTCCTTCAACAGCGCCTCGATCCGCTTCGACGACGATTCGCTGACCGGCAAGGTGCTGGAATATGTTGGCAAGCAGCAAGGCATGTCGGCCAAGGACATCGCCAACCAGGCCAAGGCGATCGTGCCGTTCGGCATGGCCCAGCTCAACAATCCCGAGCTGACGGCGCAGGTGACGGCGGCGGTCAGCAAATATCTGGACGACCCGAAGAGCCTCGAAATCTCGGCCGAGCCGCCGGCATCAGTGCCGTTCGCGCTGATCATGGCGGGCGCCATGTCCAACCCGCTCGATCTGCCGAAGACGCTCGGCGTGGCCGTCAAGGCCAACGAAGACTGATCGAAACGTCAGGATCAAGAAAAAGCCCGGCAGCGATGCCGGGCTTTTTTGTGGGCTATTGAATCCACAGAGATAGTTCCGCCCGTTTTTTAAAGCATCGCCCGAAGCTCGCGATCACGCGTCCTTCTTGGTCGGCGCGACACGCAGGGCCAGTTCGCGGAGCTGCTGCGGCGAGGCTTCCGACGGTGCGTTCATCAACAGATCATAGGCCTGCTGGTTCATCGGGAACATGGTGATCTCGCGCAGGTTCTTGGCGCCAACCAGCAGCATGACGACGCGGTCGACGCCCGCCGCCATGCCGCCATGCGGCGGCGCGCCGTACTGGAAGGCACGGTAGAGGCCGCCGAAACGCTCCTCCACCGTGGCGCGGTCCAGCCCGACCGTCTCGAACGCCTTGACCATGGTTTCGGGCAGATGGTTGCGGATGCCGCCGCTGGCGATCTCGAAGCCATTGCAGACCATGTCGTACTGGAACGCCTTGATGCCGAGCAGATCCTCGCCGTTCAGCGCGTCGATGCCGCCCTGCGGCATCGAGAACGGGTTGTGGGCGAAGTCGATCTTCTTCTCCTCTTCGTTCCATTCGAAGAACGGGAAGTCGACGATCCAGCACAATTCGAAGCGCTCGCGGTCGACGAGGTTCAGTTCCTCGCCGGCGCGCGTGCGTGCCGCTCCCGCGAAGGAGACGAACTTCTTCGGGTCGCCGGCGACGAAGAACGCGGCGTCGCCGTCGGCAAGGCCGAGCTGCTGCCGGATCGCCTCGGTGCGCTCCTCGCCGATGTTCTTGGCGAGCGGGCCGGCGCCTTCGAGCTTGTCGCCCTCCTTGCGCCAGAAGATGTAACCCAGCCCCGGCTGGCCCTCGCCTTGCGCCCAGGAATTCATGCGGTCGCAGAAGGCACGGCTGCCGCCGGTCTTGGCCGGAATGCCCCACACCTCGGCCTTCGGGTCGTTGGCCAGAATGTTGGCGAACACCTTGAAGCCGGAATCGCGGAAATGATCGGAAACAGCCTGCATCTCGATCGGGTTGCGCAGGTCCGGCTTGTCGGAGCCGTATTTGCGCATGGCGACATCATAGGGAATGCGCTGGAACTTCTGCGTCACCGGCTTGCCGTTGGCGAAGGCCTCGAAGACGCCGCGCATCACCGGCTCCATGGTCGACAGCACGTCGTCCTGCTCGACGAAGCTCATTTCGAGGTCGAGCTGATAGAATTCGCCTGGCAGACGGTCGGCGCGCGGGTCCTCGTCGCGGAAGCAGGGCGCGATCTGGAAATAGCGGTCGAAGCCCGACACCATGATCAGCTGCTTGTACTGCTGCGGCGCCTGCGGAAGCGCGTAGAAGGTGCCGGGATGGATGCGCGACGGCACCAGGAAGTCGCGGGCGCCTTCCGGCGACGAGGCGGTGAGGATCGGCGTCGAGAATTCGGTGAAGCCGACATCGTTCATGCGCTTGCGCATCTCGGCGATGATTTTCGTGCGCGCCACGATGTTCCTGTGCAGCGTGTCGCGGCGCAGGTCGAGGAAGCGGTACTTCAGCCTGATGTCCTCGGGATAGTCCGGCTCGCCGAACACCGGCAGCGGCAATTCCTTGGCTGCCGACAGCACCTCGATCTCGCGGGCGAAAATCTCGATCTCGCCGGTCGGCAGGTTGGCGTTGACCGTCTCCGGGAGGCGCGCCTTTACCTCACCGTCGACGCGGATCACCCATTCGCCGCGCACGGTCTCGGCGATCTTGAAGGCAGGCGAATCGGGATCGGCGACGATCTGGGTCAGGCCGTAGTGGTCACGCAGGTCGATGAAGAGCAGGCCGCCATGGTCGCGCACGCGATGCACCCAGCCCGAAAGGCGAACGGATGAGCCGACATCGCTCTTTCTCAACTGGGCACAGGTATGGCTGCGGTAACGGTGCATGGTCATTGGTAAAGTCCGGGGTGCTGGGTGGCAGGCCAAAGCATCAAAGCCCGGCCCAAAATTTGCGCGAAAAGCGCATGGGAGGCCGGATTTGTCAAGGCGAGCGCCCACGCCCGTCCCTCGAGCGAGGTGCCGTTGAAGATCGCACGCCTGTCCTCGGCGACGTTCAGCCGGGGTGTTGTGGATACGGTTGCCAGACGCGGCTGAAGGCCGTCGACACCCGCGGCGAAGAACGTTCATCCCCGCAGGCACGGTCCTGGAGCGAGGTCAATGGAAAGGCATCTGTCAGATCGCATCTGGCGATTCTCCAAGTCCATGGGTTCGCATCCTGAATAGCGCGGCAATTGCCGCTGGCATTGATGGATGCAATGGTTCAAGAAGGGATCACCGATACGTGATCGCCTTTCATGTCCTCCATCCGCCCGCTGATCCCGCTTCTTCTCGCCGCAGGCATCCTGCTTGGCGGCAATGGGCTGCAGAGCACGCTGATCGCGCTGCGCGGCGCGCAGGAGGGGTTTTCCGCTTCCGACATCGGCCTGATGGGCACTTTCTATTTCGCCGGCTTCCTGCTCGGCTGCCTGGCCATCACCCGCATCATGAAGGCGGTCGGCCATATCAGGGCGTTTTCGGCGCTGGCCGCGATCGCCTCGGTCGGCACCCTGCTGCTGGTGCTGGTCCTCGATCCGGTGATGTGGTGCGCGGTGCGCTTTGCCGGCGGCTTCTGCTTCGCCGGTTTGTTCACCATCGTTGAAAGCTGGTTGAATTCCGGCGTCAGCAATCACGACCGCGCGCGTGTGCTGGCGATCTACCGGATGGTCGACACTGGTTCCGTAACCGGTGCTCAGTTCCTGATTCCGATCTTCGGCGCCGGCGGCTTCACCATCTTCGCCATCATGTCGATCATGATCACGCTGTCGCTGGTGCCGGTGTCGCTCGGCGACCGCTCCAACCCGACCCCTCCGGAGGAGGTCAAGCTCGACCTGGCGCGCGTCTGGCGCATTTCGCCGCTGGGTTGCTTCGGCTGCATTGCCGTCGGCGTCACCAACAGCGCCTTTCGCACCTTGTCGCCGGTCTATGCCGAGCAGATCGGCATGTCGGTCGCCGATGTCGTTACCTTCGTCAGCGTCGGCATCTTCGGCGGCGCCATCATCCAGTATCCGCTGGGCTATCTGTCCGACCGCTGGGACCGGCGCCGGGTGCTGTTGCTAACGACCTGCTGCGCAATGCTTTCGGCATTGGCGCTGGTGTTCATCGCCGGCAGCAATCCGCTGCTCAACTTCGTCATCATCTTCATCTTCGGCTGTTTCGCCATGCCGCTCTATTCGCTGTCGGCCGCGCATTCCAACGACCGCGCCGACACGGGCGAGTTCGTGCTGATCAATGCGGCGCTGATGCTGTTCTACTCCTTCGGCGCCATCGGCGGCCCTTTCGCAGCCTCCACGGCGATGCAGTATTTCGGACCGAGCGCGCTGTTCGTGTTCAGCGCCATCGTCTATGCGATCTTCATCGCCGTCATCCTCTACCGCATGCAGGCCCGGTCCGGCGTGCCTTTGGGCAAACGCAGCCGCTTCACCGCTCTGCTGCGCACCTCCACCATTTTCGCGCGGCTGGCCAGACGGAATGGTGATTCCGACGGCCCCGGAAGCTCATGATGGAGGCGCCAAAGCTTGACGAAAGCCTTTCCGGCTGAAATCTAGGAAGACCTTACTCCTGCCAAAAGCGATTTGATGCACGTCATCACCACCCAGAAAGAACTCGAGACCGTTCTCGCCGCTTTCGAAAAGTCGGACTTCGTCACCGTCGACACCGAATTCATCCGCGAAACGACCTTCTGGCCTATCCTGTGCCTGATCCAGATGGCGGCCCCAGGCGTGACGGCGCTGATCGATCCGCTGTCGCCTGACATCGACCTGGCGCCCTTCTTCAGGCTGATGGCCAACGAAGCGGTGGTAAAGGTCTTCCATGCCGCCCGGCAGGACATCGAAATCATCGTGCATCTCGGGGATCTGGTGCCGCATCCGGTGTTCGATACACAGGTTGCGGCGATGGTCTGCGGCTTTGGCGACAGCGTTTCCTACGACCAGCTCGTGCAGCGCATCACCGGTGCGCGGCTCGACAAATCTTCGCGCTTCACCGACTGGCGGCACCGGCCGCTGTCCGACAAGCAGCTCGATTACGCGCTGGCCGACGTCACCCATCTGATCGAGGTCTACCAGCACCTGAGCGCCGAATTGACACGGGAAAACCGCGCCCACTGGCTGAACGAAGAGATGGATGTGCTCACCTCGCGCGAGACCTACGATCCGCATCCCGAAGATGCCTGGAAGCGGCTGAAGATGCGGCTGCGCAAGCCGCAGGAACTGGCGATCGTGCAGGCCGTGGCGGCATGGCGCGAGCGCGAGGCCAGGGAACGCGACGTGCCGCGCGGCCGCGTGCTCAAGGACGATGCGATCTACGAGGTGGCGCAACAGGCGCCGCGTGACGCGGCGGCGCTTGCCAAGCTGCGCACAACACCCAAGGGCTGGGAGCGCTCCTCGACGGCGACAGCCCTGCTTGGGGCGGTCAATGCCGCACTGGCCTTGCCCAAGGAGCAGATGCCGAAACTGCCGAAGAATTTTCAGCCGCCGGAAGGCTCAAATGCCGCGGCGGAACTGTTGAAAGTTCTGCTCAGGATCGTTGCCGAGAAGCAGGGCGTGGCCTCGAAAGTATTGGCATCCAGCGACGACATCGATCGCATCGCGGCCGAGGGCGAGGACGCCGATGTGCCGGCGCTGCAGGGATGGCGGCGTGCCGTATTCGGTGAACAGGCGCTGAAGCTGGTGCGCGGCGAGATCGGCATCAAGTTCGACAAACGCAAGATCGCGGTGTTCGATTTATAGCGCCTGCCCTCGCCCCGCTCCGCTTTGCGGAGGGACCTTCCCTGCAAGGTGAGAAGGGGGCCGCAGGCCGCGAAAGCCAATTGCCTGGCTGTTCGACCTTCGAACGCCCCAAGCCTTACGAAGGGCCGGGGCGCGGTTTAGACCACTCCCAGCAGATGCAGGGCGAACCAGATCCAGCCCAACAGGATAATCACGGCTCCAAAAGAGAAAGAGCGGCTGCGCAGCAGCAGATTGTTGCTGGTCAGATGAACCCAGGCGTGGAAGCAGCGCGAGGCCACAAAAATCCACATCAGTGCCAGGGTCAGATAGTTGACGCCATTGGTGACATGCAGCGTCAGGCACAACACATAGAAAAGCACCGGCAGTTCGAACTGGTTGCTGAGATTGGCGGCAACGGTGACGCTGGAAGCCGGCTCGGTCGAGCGGACCTTGTATTGACCAACCTTGGCCTCTCCCGACTTGATTGCGCCATATCTGCGACGACCCAACACGCCGTAGACGATGTAGATCAGCAGCACGTGCGCCAGAACCGGCCAGAAAATCGCGGTCTGGTTCATGATGTTTCCCCTGCCCTGTTTAGCATCAAGCCTGGGGTCTCTGGCCCACGAGCCAGAAAGCGGCGATGACGACCACCGGGATGGCAAGAAGCGCGAATTTGGTGACGATCAGCGACGAGGCGAAAGACAGCGAATCCGGGTTGGCCGACAGGAAATCGGACAGAAGGCGCGCCACGGCGATATTCTGGGCATAGTCGGCAAGCGTATAGGGCAGCACCAGCACCAGGGCGAAGATCGACTGCACCTGCGGCTGCAGCACGCGGAAATTCTTCAGGCGCCGGCCGGAGGCCAGGATCAGGCTCACCAAGGTCAGCGACAACAGCGCCGGGAACAAGAGATCGAAGGTGAGGTAGTGCCAGACAAGAATGATCTCGCCGCCGCGCCGGCCGAGCGCCGTCAGCCAGGCCATGCCTTCGTCGGGCGTGAAGCCGAAATAGCGCATGTCGAGCGACGGCAAGCCGCCGCTCAACTGGCGGAAATAGAAGAATTCCATCAGCGTCATGGCAATGAAAACCGACGCCGACAGGAAACAAAGCGCTGCCGCGTGGCGAGACAGCCGCAAGATCGTCGCGGTCAGGCTTCGCCCGAGCCCGTATTGCTCAGGCTCCGCCGGGATAGTTCGGGCTTTCGCGGGTAATCGTGACGTCATGGGCGTGGCTTTCACGAAGTCCGGCGTTGGATATGCGCACAAAGGTGGCGCGCTCGCGGAAATCGGCAAGGTCGCGGCCACCAACATAACCCATAGCGGCTTTTAGCCCGCCTGCAAGCTGGTGCAGCACGCCAGACACAGGTCCTTTGTAAGGGACCTGGCCTTCAATGCCTTCCGGCACCAGTTTCAGCGTGTCGCGGACCTCGGCCTGGAAGTAGCGATCGGCCGAGCCGCGCGCCATGGCGCCGACCGAACCCATGCCGCGATAGGCCTTGAAGGAGCGGCCCTGGTGCAGATAGACCTCGCCCGGGCTTTCGTCGGTACCGGCCAGCAGCGAACCGATCATGGCGGCGCTGGCGCCCGCGGCGAGCGCCTTGGCAAGGTCGCCGGAATATTTGATGCCGCCGTCGGCAATCACCGACACACCGGATTTGTGCGCCGTCTCGACGGCCGACATGATGGCCGAAAGCTGAGGCACGCCGACACCGGCCACGATGCGGGTGGTGCAGATGGAGCCAGGGCCGATGCCGACCTTGACCGCGTCGGCGCCGGCGTCGATCAGCGCCTGCGTGCCTTCGGCGGTGGCGACGTTGCCGGCCAGGATGCGAACCGAATTGGAAAGCTTCTTGGCACGCGTCACCGCGTCCAGCACGCGCTGCGAGTGGCCGTGCGCGGTGTCGATGACCAGAAGGTCGACGCCGGCATCGATCAGGCGCTCGGCGCGCTCGAAGCCGTCGTCACCGACGCTGGTGGCGGCTGCCGCGCGCAGGCGTCCCTGCGCGTCCTTGGTGGCGTGCGGGTTGAGCTGCGACTTCTCGATATCCTTGACCGTGATCAGGCCGACGCAATTGCCCGCCTTGTCGACAACAACGAGCTTTTCGATGCGGTGCTGGTGCAGAAGCCGCTTGGCCTCGTCCTGGTCGACATTCTCCTTGACCGTGATCAGGTTCTCACGGGTCATCAATTCATAGACCTTCTGCGCCGGGTCGGAGGCGAAGCGCACGTCGCGGTTGGTCAGGATGCCGACCAGCCGGCCGATCTTCTGGCCGCCGGTGCCGCCATTCTCGACCACCGGAATGCCCGAGATCGAATAGGTGCGCATCAGCGACAGCGCATCGGCAAGGGTGGCGTCGGGGCCGATGGTGACGGGATTGATCACCATGCCGGACTCGAATTTCTTGACCTGCCGCACCTGCTCGGCCTGTTCAGCCGGGGAGAAATTGCGGTGGATGACGCCGATGCCGCCGGCCTGGGCCATGGCGATGGCAAGACGCGCCTCGGTGACGGTGTCCATCGCGGCGGAGAGGATCGGCACGTTGAGGTCGATGTCGCCGGCAATGCGGGTGCGGACATCGGTTTCGCCGGGCATGACCTCGGAATGACCCGGCTGCAAAAGCACGTCGTCAAAGGTCAGCGCCAGTGCGCCGGTGGACGTTTCGATGATTTTTGCCATGGCCAGCCCTTTAGAATGCGGAAAAAGCGCTGGACCGGGTTGGACAGCGCCGACTCTCATCTTCCCTTTCAGGATTGGCGGTGGCTGGTAACACGTCGCGGCGCGGATGAAAAGCCGATCGTTGCATCGCACAACAGCGTTATCGCGTGATCCGGCGCCACCGCTGGTTGCAGTCGCACAAAAGTGACAGCAAATTAACACGACATTGGTGTCCAGCCGTGATAACCGCGCCCCTGTACCGGCTTCCTCCCAGCCGGAAAGAAAATTTGAAACGGTCACGCTCGTGAATCGCACCATTCCGCTCATCCTGGCGGTCGCACTTTTCATGGAGAACATGGATTCGACCGTCATCGCGACATCGTTGCCGGCGATCGCCATCGACATCCATACCAGCCCCATCGCGCTCAAGCTGGCGTTGACGGCCTATCTGGTGTCGCTGGCCATCTTCATTCCGATCAGCGGCTGGATGGCCGACCGTTTCGGCGCCAAGACCGTTTTTCGCGCCGCGATCGCGGTGTTCATCGTCGGTTCGGTCGCCTGCGCCTTATCAGGTTCGCTGCCGGCCTTCGTGGTGTCGCGCTTCCTGCAAGGCATTGGCGGCGCGATGATGACGCCGGTTGGGCGCCTGGTGCTGGTGCGGGCCACGCCCAAGAGCGACCTGGTCGCCGCCATGTCCTGGCTAACTGTTCCCGCCTTGGTCGGACCGCTGGTCGGTCCACCGATCGGCGGCTTCATTACCACCTATTTCACCTGGCACTGGATATTCCTGATCAATGTGCCGATCGGCCTGATCGGTATCTGGCTGGCCACACGCTTCCTGCCGGAAACCGAATCGATGGAGACGCCGCCGCTCGACTTCGTCGGCTTCGTGCTGAGCGGGGTGGCGGCATCCGGTGTGGTGTTCGGCCTGTCCGTGGTCAGCCTGCCCTATCTGCCGCCGGCGACCGGCTTCATCACCGTGGCCGTCGGGCTGCTTTCGGGCGCGCTCTACCTGATGCATGCGCGCCGCGCCAGGAATCCACTGCTGGCACTCGACCTGTTCCGCAACCAGGTGTTCCGCTCGTCGGTGCTTGGCGGTTCGCTGTTTCGCATCGGCATCGGGGCGGTGCCGTTCCTGCTGCCGCTCATGTTCCAGATCGGCTTCGGGTTGACGCCGTTCCAATCCGGCATGATCACCTTCGTCTCGGCGATCGGCGCCATCGGCATGAAATTCGTCACCGCGCTGATTTTTCGCGTTGCCGGCTTCCGCCGCGTGCTGATCGTCGGCTCGCTGGTCGCCGCCGCATCGATCGCCATCTACGGCCTCTTCACCCCCGAAACACCTTACGTGCTGATGCTGGCCATATTGCTGGTCGGCGGCTTCATCCGCTCGATGTTCTTCACCGGCGTCAACGCGCTGTCCTATGCCGAGGTGTCGGCCGAGGACACCAGCAAGGCAACGCCGATCACGGCGGTGTTCCAGCAGCTGTCGATCGCGCTCGGCGTGGCGCTCGCCGGCGGCATCCTGGAAGTCTCGACCTCGATCCATGGCGGCCCGCTGACGCTGGGCGATTTCCATATCGCCTTCTTCATCGTGGCGGCCGTATCCGCGGCGGCGTCGCTGTCGTTCATGCGGCTGGCGCCCGATGCGGGCAACGCCGTCTCCGGCCATGGCCGGCTGACAACGCCCAAGACACTGGAACCTGCGAGATCGCCGGGCGAGTAAGCCGAAGGCTGCTTATAGGCTTAAGCTTCGGCGTCCCCCGGCCCTTCGCTATGGCTCCGGGCGCTCGAGTCCTTCGGAACGTCCACTGGACGTTCCGATCCACCTGACGGCGGACCGGCTATTGGTGGCCTGCTTAGGCTTCGGCGTCCCCCGGCCCTTCGCTATGGCTCCGGGCGCTCGAGTCCTTCGGAACGTCCACTGGACGTTCCGATCCACCTGACGGCGGACCGGCAATTGGTGGCCTGCTTAGGCTTCGGCGTCCCCCGGCCCTTCGCTATGGCTCCGGGCGCTCGAGTCCTTCGGAACGTCCACTGGACGTTCCGATCCACCTGACGGCGGACCGGACTCTCGCCCCTTGAAGTCTTTCGCCAACAGATAAAGTTCGACCGATTCATCGCGCGAGGCCGGCGGCTTGACGTGATGCACGGAGCGGAAATTCTTCTTCAACATCGAAAGCAGCTCGTTTTCAGCGCCGCCCTGGAAGGTCTTGGCCAGGAAATGCCCGCCCGGTTTCAGCACGGACAGAGCAAAGTCGGCCGCCACTTCGCACAGATGCATGGTACGGATGTGGTCGGTCCGCTTGTGACCGGTGGTGGGTGCGGCCATGTCGGACAGCACGACATCGGGATCGCCGCCCAGCGCCTCGGACAGCTTGCGCGGAGCATCCGCGTCCAGGAAATCCATTAACAGCACCGGCGCGCCGGGCACGGCATCCATTTCCAGATAGTCGATGCCGACGACATGCGGATTTTCCGCCGTCGATTTCGTGCGCGCGGCCGCGACCTGGCACCAGCCGCCGGGGGCGGCTCCCAGATCGATCACCTTCATGCCGGGTTTGAGCAAATGGTGCTTGTCGTCGATCTCGATCAGCTTGTAGGCGGCTCGCGAGCGGTAGCCGTCGGCCTTCGACCGTTGGACATAGGGATCGTTGATGTGGCGCTGCAGCCAGCGGCGCGACGATTCCTTCAGGCCGCTCTTCTTCTTGATCCGCGTCTTCAGCACGCGAATGCTGGCCGACCCTGGTTTTTCCGGTTTCTTGGTCATTGCCTGATTTCTTGCTTGAGCACGTTCATGCCCTGCCACGCCCATCGTTGCGCCAGACGCCGTCATCGGCCATCAGCTCGCTCAATATGCCTTCGCGCAGCCCACGGTCGGCGACGCGCAGCCGCTCCGACGGCCAGACGGCACGGATCGCTTCCAGGATAGCACAGCCAGCCAGCACCAGATCGGCGCGGTCCGCACCGATGCAAGGGTTGGCGCAGCGTTGCTGGAAATCCCAGCCTACCAGTCTCTCCACCATGCGGTCGACGCTGTCGCGGTCCATCCACAGCCCGTCGACCCGCCGCCGGTCGTAACGTTCCAGATCAAGGTGAACACCGGCCAACGTCGTGACCGTGCCGGAGGTGCCGAGCAGGTGGAAGTTCGGGCTGGCCTTGAGGTGGCTCAGCCGGTCGCGGCCATCGAAGGTGGCCAGCCGGCCGGCGACGTCGTCGACCATGGCGGTGAAGATTTCGCGCGTCACGGTGCGGCCGCCAAAGCGTTCCGCCAAGGAGACGACGCCGACCGGCAGCGACGTCCACGAGACGATGTGGTTGGCGAGACGTGGGGAACGGCGGCCGGTGAGATCGATCAGCGCGATTTCGGAAGAGCCGCCGCCTATATCGAACAGGACGACACCTTGCGTGTCACGCTCGACCAGCGAGCCGCAGCCGGAAACCGCCAACCGCGCCTCGGTCTGGCGGTCGATGATCTCGAGCTTCAACCCGGCCTCGCGCTCAACGCGTTCAAGAAACTCGACGCCGTTCTCGGCCGAGCGGCAGGCTTCCGTGGCGATCAGCCTGGCCTTCCTGATCTTGCGGCTGCGCAATTTGTCGCCGCAGACCTTCAGCGCCTCGACAGCGCGGTCCATCGCCGGCTTGCCGAGCCGGCCGTTGGCGGTGAGCCCCTCTCCAAGCCTGACGATGCGCGAAAAGGCGTCGATGACGCGGAACTGGCCATGGCGCGTGGGAACAGCGACCAGCAGCCGACAATTGTTGGTGCCGAGGTCGAGGGCCGCGAATACGGGAAGCTCGTGCACCGGCGGCCGGCGGGTGCCCTGCTCGTGGCGCGGCGCTTGGAGAACGGGCGAGATCGCTGGGCCGGCCGGCTGCTGCTTCGGCTCCACGGCCGAAGCAGCAGCCTTGCCTGGCACCGGCGATCGATTGTCCTGCGCTTCATCGCGCGCAAAGACCTTGCGTCCGCGCCTTCGCTTGCGCCGCTTCTTGGGTTTGCCCTTCTGGTGATGGGTCGCGTCGCCCGCCTGCCCGTCGGCGGAGTGCGGCTCCGTCGGGCGGCGTTGCTGCCAACCGGCTGTCCCCGAGCCCGATGGCCCTGGGGAAGCGCTGGACGCGCCCACCTCCGGCGCGCCTGCGCCGGTGTCGCGGTCTTCCACTATCGTTCCTTCCGGCGCCGCGCGAACCGGTGACGGACGCAGCAGGCGCTTTGGCATGTTTCAAGTTGCCGCCAGACTAACAGTGCCGTGCCCGATCACCAAGAGCCGCACGCCGAATTTTGCGGCTGGGCGCGAACCGCCTTTCGCCCCGCCGCGAAATGTGCCCGCGAGGCTGTTGGTACGCGATGCCGGCGAAGACAATCTCCTGTCAAAGCCGATGCGATCACCGCATGCCGGCGCCTTCGCGCCATCTTGGCCGCGGGCGGATCTTTGCCGGCCGCGGCGCGACAAGTGTTCGCGGTTGAATAGCCGGCTTCAATGAGGCATTTCTGAAATGTACGGAAGTCGCCGGGCAGCCGGCTTCCCACCATCAGGCGAAAAGGAAGCGGACACGCAGCGCATGGCAGTCAGGCAATGAACTGGAGACGTTATTTCTGGCCGGTCGTCGGCATCGCCGCGGTGATCTTCTCGCTGCTGCTGCTCTGGCACGAACTGCGCGGCATTTCGCTCGACGATGTCTGGGACGGGCTCGCGGCCATTCCAACCCGCGGCTGGATCCTGGCAGCGCTGAGTTCGGTCATCGCCTATGCCGCGCTCGCCGGCTACGACCACATCGCACTGCTCCATATCGGCAAACGGGTGTCGTGGCTGTTCGTGACGCTATGCTCCTTCACCACCTACGCGCTGTCGCACAACATTGGCGGCTCGGTGTTCTCCGGCGCCGTCATCCGCTACCGCGCCTATGGCACAAGGGGCCTGACCGGCCAGGATGTCGGCGTGCTGGTGGCGATCTGCTGGATCACCTTCGTGTTGTCGACGATTCTGGCCTCCGGCCTCGTGCTGGTATTCGAGCCTCAGATCATCGATCGTTTTTCGGGCATCGCCCATCACGGCCTGTCGGAAGCGGCTGGTATCGCCATGCTGCTGATCGTCGCCGCCTACGTCTTCGGCAGTTGGCTGCATCTGCGCCCGCTGAAGATCGCCAGCTTCCAGTTGCACTACCCAGCGCTGCCGATCGTCGCCAGGCAATTGCTGATCGGCCCGATTGAATTGCTTGCCGCGGCCGCCATCATCTTCTTCGCCCTGCCCGAGGCCCACAATCCCGGCTATTTCGTCGTGCTCGGCGTCTTCCTCGTCTCCTTCTCGGTCGCCCAGATCTCGCACGCGCCTGGCGGGCTGGGCGTGTTCGAGGTGGTGTTCCTGGCCGGGCTTTCGGACATGGAGCCGGTCGGCGTGCTGGCGGCGCTGCTGGTGTTCCGGTTGTTTTATCTCATCATCCCGCTGTTTCTGGGACTGGGCATCGTACTGTTCTTCGAACGCTCGCAATTCAGCCGGACAGAGAGCTGAGGCGCGGATTGGATTTCATATCCGCGCTTGAAGCGCTGCGAGGCAATGGGTCTGCACCCGGCTGACAAAACGTGGCGATTGAACCGCAAAGCAGGCTTGACTATTTTCCGCTGGCGGCTACAAGGCAGCGCTCAAGCGGCTCAGCCGTTCGGCCCGCGCGGTTCGTGACCGCGCCTGCTGGGGAATAGGTTAACGGTAGACCCACGGACTCTGACTCCGTTAGTCCTGGTTCGAATCCAGGTTCCCCAGCCAAACTGGACTCTCTCTCGCTAAAGCTGTCTGCTGTGCACCCGTTGCTGCGCCGACTGCGACCGTTTCCGCAAGTAGATCAAACGGTTGCCTGAAGACCGGATGAACCTCCCCTTGATTCCGGTGGCAGTTCGACACCACGAGATTCAAGAGCCGCTTTTTCTCGTGCGAAGGCTGTGTCCACGGGCACATTCAAGTCGCGCGACACTCCGGTGGCGGGAATATTCCTTTCCGGCGGCGGGCGTGCATCTCCGTTCTGCGCCCCAACATTTTCCCTCCCCGGCCCAGGTTCCCGTTCCTGCATGGGCTCGCCGTCTCCGGGCGATCGCAACCCGTCCAGCAACCCTTCGATCCTGTCGCGCAACTTCGCTGGGTGATCCGAATGGCGCGGTAAGTTTGGCCGCAGATCGGATCATTTTGCCGTGCGGCATCTTCAGACAGGCAAGACGCTCTTTGGAATCGAGCAAAGGACGCTGAAGGACGGATTGACCAGGTTTCCGACGCGCAATTTGCAGCATTGGCTGACAAGCTGGTGGGCGTCCATCAGATCCAGTTTCGTCCGCCGAGCGACCCATCTGACAAGGCCTGATGCAGCGATCCGGACAGCGTCTTCGACAGGCCGTGCGCAGCCGATGACGCCGATGTGGCTCTCGGTTTCCAGCCTCGGCCAATCGAACCCGTCTTCAGGCGCAAGCCGGTCGATCGACAATGTCGTGTTGAAGGCGCCTTCGATCGCGGTACCCGCGATCTCGCCGTCGCCCTGCGCATAATGCCCGTCGCCGATATAGACATGCCCGCCATCGACATTGGCCCTGATGTAGAGCGTGGCGCCGGTGCCGAGATCCGGAATGTCGAGATTGCCGCCGAAGTCACCCGGGACGACGCCGAGGCGGACTTCGCCATGCGCTGGCGCGACTCCCAGAGTGCCATGAAATGGCCGGAAAGGGACTTGCAGCCGAGCCCCGGAACGCGTCGGCGTCACAAGCGAGGTGCGGTCGGCGTCGAAGGTCCAGATCCAGACGCGCTCGTCCTGTGGCTGCTGGAGGTTGGGATTGGCACGCGTGCCCGAGAGCAAGCCGAAATCCGGCGAGATCGTCGCGACGCCCCAGTCGCGGGCGGGCTCCAGCGCGATCAGGCGGATGGCGAGAATGTCCCCGGCGACGACGCCGTCGACGGCAATCGGCCCTGTCAGCGGATTGACCTTCGGGTATGGCGCAACCTCACGCGGCCGGCCGTCGACATCGGTCAGCTTGCCGGAAAAGCAGTCCTCGGTGAAAACCGTGAAGATCTCCCCGGGCCGCACGGTCCTGCGAGGCGCATGGCCGCCGAAATGAAACACGAAGTCATCTTCTCGCTGCATGGGTTGGCCGCCTTGCGTCATGGTGGTCAAAAATTTGAACGTTGCGGATCGGATGACCCGCTCGCTGGCGCCGGTTCGAGAATCCTGGCCGGTCGGTTGCGGAGGTGAAGCCGCCAGCGCGCGAATGTCAGTCCGAGAATGGCCGCGAGATAGGGCAACATCAGGACGAACTGCGAGGGGATTGCGAGCGCCTGAAGGCGGTCGCCCAACGCCCCGAAGAAGCCGAACAGCACCGCAGCGGCAGCCGTTGTCCAGGGCAAGCCGCCGCTGAACAGCGTCGCGGCGAGGCCGATGAAACCACGGCCGCTGGTCATTTCCGGAAGGAAGAAGTGCAGCTTGTCCATCGATATCTGCGCGCCGGCGAGACCCGCCAGGAGGCCGCTGATGGCAAGCGCCAGCGCCTTCATGCGTGCAACATCGATGCCGGCGGAGCGCGCCGCATGCTCGTCTTCGCCCGCAGCGCGCAAATAGGAGCCGACCGGCGTCTTGTAGAGGAAGACAAAACAGGCCGGCACGGCCAGGAACGCCAGGACCACAATCACACTCTGCCCCTCCAGCGCCGGACCGAGCGGCGGCACAAGTGAAAGCGCACCAGCCGGAATGTGCCAGAGATCGGGGAAGGTGATCGGACGCAGGCCACCGGGGCTCCTGTAGAACCATTCCAGCGCAAACAGGCTGCCGCCGGCGGCCAGAAGGTTGATGCCGAGGCCGGCAACGATGAAATCCGCGGAAAACCGCAAGGTCATCAGCGCCAGAAGCTGCGACATCAGGATCGACGCAACCAGGGCACACAAAAGCGCAAGTGCCGCACTTCCGGATGCATTGCCGACGGCAATGGCTGTGAACGCGGCCACCAGCATCATCCCCTCCACGGCAACGTTGAGGATATTGGCGCGCAGCGTGATCATCGCGGCCAAGGCGGCCAACACGATCGGCGAGGATTGTTCGAGCACCGAGGCGAGAAAGGAGATGTATGCCATCGGCCTAGCCCCTCGCCCGGGCGTTGAGCCGAGCCGTCATCAAGAGCACAAGAAGGCCCGTGAGGAGATTGACCAGCGAACGCGGCACGTCGGTGGAGATCTGCATGTAGGCGGCGCCATTAATGATCATGGCATAGAACAAGGCCGTCGCCAGCGCGCCGATCGGGTGGATGCGCGCCAGCAAGGCGCATGTGAGCCCGACCAGCCCGTAGTTGGGGGAGAAATTCTGTTCGAAGCGATGGCCAATCCCCAGCACGTAGAGCGTACCCGCCAGACCGCCGAACCCCCCGGCCAGCAGCATGGCCATGACAATACGCCTGTCGGCGGGAACGCCGATGGTCCTGGCAAAGCGCAGATTGGTGCCGGATGCGCGCAGCTGCGCGCCCCATTCCGTCCTGAAAAGCACCACCCAACTCACCACCGACAGCAAGGCGGCAACTATGATGCCGCTGGTGGCGCCCGGCACGCCGGGAAACGCCGGCAGCCATATCTTCTGCGGCAGCAAGGCGCTGACGGCGCCGTAGCTGGTTGGGTCGCGGATGATCTGATTGGCGAGATAGGATGTGCACAACAGCACAATGATGTTCAACATCAGCGTGGTGACGACCTCGTCGACGGCAAGCCTGACCTTGAGGACTGCGGGTATCCAGCCGAGCAACGCACCAGCGAGAATGCCCCCGACGACCACGAGCGGAAAGAGCACCACCGTCGGAAGACCGGAAAGGGAGACGCCGATTACGGTCGCGGTGATGGCACCGGCATAGAGCTGGCCCTCGCCGCCGACATTGAAGACGCCGGCCCGGAACGAAAAGATCACGCCGAGCGCGATCAGCGTCAACGGCGTTGCGCGATTGAGGAACAGGGCGAAATTGCCGAGTGAATCGAAATTGGCCAGAAGCAGGTCGCGATAGGCGCGAACCGGCTCGTCGGTGATGGCGGCAACCAGCACGAAGCCGATGGCGAGCGTCAGCGCGATCGCGGCGACCGGCGCGCGGATGGCCTTCAGCAGGTCGATAACAGTGCTACGCATCAGTTGACCGCCCCGAGCGAACCGTTCATCAGCGCACCGACCGTCACTTCGTCGGCATCGCCGCGCTCGAGGACGCGCAACAGCTTTCCCGAATACATCACGCCGATCCTGTCGGAGAGCGCGAATATCTCGGACAGTTCGGACGATATCAGCAGCACGGCGCGGCCGCGATCGGCGGCCGCCATGATGCGCTCGTAGATGAATTCGGCGGCGCCGATGTCGAGGCCCCGCGTTGGCTGGCTGACCACCAGAAGCGTGGGATCGCGGTTCAACTCGCGTGCGATGACGACTTTTTGCATGTTGCCGCCCGAAAGGCTGCCGACCGGCGTCGACGGTTGCGCGCCTCGGATGTCGAACTCCGCGATCTTGCCTGCCGCGAACGCATCAACCCTGTCGGTGCGCACCAGTCCGTGCCTGATCAGGCCGGCAAGCCTGTAGTTGGTCGCGGCCAGGTTCTCGCCGACGCTCATGGTGACGCTGAGGCCACGATCCAACCGGTCTTCCGGGACGAAGCCGAGGCCTGCCTGCTGGCGGCCCGGCACGTCGACTGTGGTAACGTCCCTGCCGTCGAATTCGATCGTTCCGGCCTGGATATCGGTGAACCCGGCGATGACTTCGGACAGCTCGGTCTGCCCGTTGCCGTCAACACCGGCGATGCCGACGATCTCGCCGGCGCGGACCTCGAGTGAAATGTCGTCGAGCAGCCGCCTGCCGGCGGCATTGGCCACCGCGACATGGCGAAGCCTGAGCTTGGTCTCGCCGAAGGCGCGTTTGCGCGACTGACCGGCACGGCCGACGAGAAAGACATCGCGGCCGACCATGTCGCGGGCGATGTCGGCCTCGCTGACGTCGCGCGTCAGATGCGTCGATATGGTTTTGCCGTGCCGCAGCACCGTCACCCTATCCGACACCGCCTTCACCTCGCGAAGCTTGTGGGTGATGAAGAGGATCGTCCGGCCGCGCGAGCGCAGCCCATCGATGACGTTGATCAACTCATCGACCTCGGGAGGCGTCAGCACCGCGGTTGGCTCATCCAGGATCAGCAGTTCGGCGTCGAAGGCGAGCGCCTTCAGGATCTCGACACGCTGACGCTGTCCGACAGACAGGTCGCGGACCGGCGTCCGCGGATCGAGGCCGAAATTGTAGCGCTCTATGAGTGCCGTGGCCCGCGCGACCATGGCCTTGCGGTCGGAGAAGATCGCCAGCCGGGTGAGATGCCGGCCAAGGAAAATGTTTTCCGCGACCGTCATCGAGGGGACCAAGGTAAAATGCTGGTGGACCATGCCGATGCCGAGCCGGCTCGCGGCGATCGGGCTGGCGATCTCGACCTTGCGGCCATCGAGTTGAATGACGCCGGCGCTCGGCTGGTGGATGCCGGCCAGGATGTTCATCAAGGTCGATTTGCCCGCGCCATTCTCGCCACAGATGACATGGACTTCGCCGCGCCGGACGCTCAACGCGACGTCTCGCAATGCCACCTTCTCGCCGAACGTCTTGGCGATCCCCGAAAGGTGCAGGATTTCATCCGAGCCGGTCATGGCACAAGTCCACCAACGAGATGACGGGCGGGACCGAACCCGCCCGTCTGCTTCCAAGTCTACTTGAAGGCCGTCTCGACCTTAAGCGCGCCGCTGACGACTTTCGCCTTCGCCTCGTCGATCTTCGCCTTTACCGAGGCCGGCACCAGGGCATCGTTGTAGACCAGGCCGACACCGTTGTTGGCGAGGCCGTAGATCTTGAGCTTGCCGAACTCGGCCTTGCCGTCGCGAACCTGCCCGATCGAGTCGTAGATCGAGTTGCCGATCTGCTTCAGCATCGAGGCCAGGACGTTGTCGGGGTGCAGTCCGTTCTGGTCGGAATCGACGCCGATTGCATATTTCTTCGCATCCGCAGCGCCTTTCAATATGCCGAGGCCAGCGGGGCCAGCGACGTTGTAGACGACGTTGGCGCCATTCTCGATGGCGGTCTTGGTGAGGTCGTAGGCCTTCTGCGCATCGTTGAAGTTGCCGATGAAGATCACCTGGACTTCGATGTTCGGCACCACCGTCTTGGCGCCCTGCTTGAAGCCGACGATGAAGTCCTGGATGACCGGCAGATCCATGCCGGCGACCACCGCGATCTTCGGCTCACCAGAGGAAAGCGGGAACTCCGCCTTGTCCGTCGCCGCGATCGCCGCGAGCGCACCGGCGAGATAGGATCCCTCGTTTTGCGCGTACTTCACCGAAAGAACGTTCGGCAGATCCAGCTGATCGTCGAAGAAGACATATTTCTGTTCGGGATGCTGGGGCGCGACCGCCGCCAGATTGTCGTGCATATTCGGTCCGGTGAAGATGATGTTCCATTCGCCGGAATTGGAAACCGCTTCCAGATTCTGGCGCCACAGTTGCGGGTCGCTCGGCGAGGCCTGCAGCAGGCGCGTGCGCACGCCATCCGCCTCCGCGCGGGCAAAGCCGGTTGCGGCATTGTCGTTGAAACCCATGTCGCCCAGATTGTCGCTCATCACGTAGACGGCGCTGAGCTTGTCGGCCGCGTTGGCCGCGCCCGCCATGATCGAGACGGACAGCAATCCGCCGGCAACGCCGGCCAGTAACTTCGAAAGGATTCTCATCATCATCGTGTTCCCTGTTGTTGTTTCGTTTGATGTGCTGCTGGAATTATGCTGCCTGCTTCGACATCGCCGCGCTGCAGCGCCGCGATCGATGCGATCGACGCGAAAAGAGCCTCTTGCGTCGCCTCGATATCGAATTCGATGACCACGTCGCAGTTGGTCGGCTTGTCGGACCTGCCGAGAAAATCGACGACGGTGCGGCCATAGTTCAGCCCTGGTGACGTCTCGACATCGACGCGGGCCCTGACGGTCTTCGCAATCCCCGGCTGCGCCGCCACGAGCACCGCGCAGGGATCATGCAGCGGCGCCTCGGTCGGCGTAAGGATGTTCGGCCGGTGCGTTGCGCGCAGCGATGCCAGCAATTCCGCGGCCAGTTTCGCGGCAGGCGCAGGAAGTGCCGCGACACGATCGATCAGCGCATGCGTGATCGGCACGGTGCCACTCGCGTCCACCGGGACCATCGTCAACGCAATGCCCGAGCCATAGACGATCGCCGCCGCCTCGGGATCGCACAGGATGTTCCATTCGGCCGCCGCCGTCTTCGTCCCCAGGCCCCACGCACCGCTGAGCGTGACGATCCTGCCGATGAGCGGCTGGATCCGCGGGTGCCGGCGCAAGGCAAGGGCGAGATTGGTCAGCGGTCCGGTAGCGACGATCGTCAGGCCGGGATGCGCGGCGGCCTCGGCCGCGATCCGATCGACGGAATGCTGCGGGTCGAGTTCGACGCGCGCCAGATCATCGCGAGCGGGGTCGAGCGCGCTCTCCATATCGAGAATGCGGGCGATCAGGCGCTCGCGAAGCAGTGGCCCGACCGAGCCTTCGCAGACGGGCGCGACCAGCGGATGGGCCGCGGCAACAGTGATCGCAGCATTGATCGCGGTGCGGTCGCTCGCAAGATGTCCAGCCCCCGTGGTCACAGCCAGAAGCCGCACCGCCGGATGTCCCAGCGCGGCCAGGATGGCGAGTGCGTCGTCGTTACCGGGGTCGCAGTCGTGCAGAAGGTCAAGCATCGGCGTCGTCAACCGCGACCCGTCCAGGCGACCAGATTGCACCACATGGCCTTGTAGCCGGGCCAATTGGTGAATTCGGCGGGACACCAATGCGGGCTGCAGTCCGACATGAAGGCAGCCGTGCGGCCCTTGCCATGTTCGGTCAAGGCCAGAAGCGGATCGTTGCCGATCGTCGCCAGGAGCTCCGCGCCTTCGGCCAGCGTCACACGATTGTAGCCGAGCAATGCCGGCAGCGGCCCCTGCACCCCATTGAAGACAGGATGGGTATCGCGCACGATTGTGCCGACAACGCCTTCGGGATGTTCGCGCCGGTCGTCCGTCGCCATCAGGCGAACGGGAAGACAGGCCTCGACCGGCGTATCCTTCCAGCAACCCTTGGCCTCGATCCCGGTGAAGGTCAGATAGCCGCCGACCATGACCAGTCCACCGCCGCGCTTCACGTAATCCGCGATCACGTCGAGCCTGTTGGGCGAACGCTGCGCGTGCAGCCAGGTTTTTGGCGCGAGCAGCAGCGTGTTGGCCCCGATGTCGCTCAGGATGACGGTCGCGTATTTCCGCAGCCCGTCGACAGTGTCTGGGAAATCCGTCGGAGCGGCGTGGTTCTGGATGACATCGACCTGGTAACCGCCGGCCTCGAGTGCGGCCTTGAGGATAGAATAGCCCTCGCCGAACGATGTCGTGGTGAAGGAATCGAAGCCTTTGGTGTGCGTCGCCGTCGTGAACCAAGTCTCGCCGACGATCAGGATCCTCTTGCCACTCATCGCATTCTCCAGACTTGGTCGCGTCGCTTATCGGAGGCTGATGCACGCATGGGCGATCGGCCGGATGCTCGACATTACCTCGTTTAAATGTTATCTACACGAGTAGAATTGGTCTTGCAAGCATGGTTGGCCGAAGTGCCGGCGCAAAAAAGAGCGTCATGCCACGGGCTGGACGCAACAGGATCTCTGCGCCACGCTGCGTGTGCAGATAAGAGGGAAGGATGTTCGAATGCCGCTGTACCGTCAGTTCGAAACGCAGGAACAGCTCGACTGGGAGTACAGGCCCGAGCTCAGGATAGACGCCCCCAAGGCGTTCGAGAAAATCATCGCCGGCCGCATTGCGGAGGCCGAAAAGGCGAGAAAAACCCTCAACCGCACGCCCGACGTCCATTACGGACCAACCCGTATGGAGAAGCTCGACATCTATCCCGCCAGCACGACCGGCGCGCCGATCGTGGTCTTCATCCATGGCGGCTACTGGTTCGACGGTCGCCTGAAAAAGGAAAACTACATCTGGGTGGCCAAGGGCTTTACCGGCAATGACGTAACCACCGTCATCATCGACTACGACGTTTGCCCAAAAGTCACCGTCGACGAGATCGTGCGCCAGTGCCGGGCCGCGATTGCCTGGACCTACAAGAACGCCGCCACATTCGGCGCCGACGGCAACCGGATCTATGTGACCGGCAATTCCGCCGGCGGCCATCTGACCGCGATGATGGCGGTGACCGATTGGGTCAACGACTACGGGCTGCCGGCGGACGTCATCAAGGGGGGCTGCCCGATCAGCGGGCTCTATGATATCGAGCCCTTCCAGTACACGTGGATCCAACCGAAGATACAGTTCAACGGCCAGCAGATCAGGCGTAACAGTCCGATACTGCACGTGCCGCAGAACGGAATACCGCTGCTTGTCAGCTGGGGTTCCAACGAGAGCCAAGAATTCTGGCGGCAGTCGGAGACGTTCTGCGCGGCCTGGCAGGCTGGGGGCAACAAGGTCCAGGCCCATCCGCAGGAGGGTTGCGATCATTTCACCGCCATCAGCGCATATGCCGACAAGAACAGCTCCTTCTTGAGTCATGTCATGGACCACATGCATGAATGCTGGACTTGACGGAGAGTTCGCCGGTTTCTCGGGGCAAGGCAGGTAATGGTCACTCGATCCGATGTTGCAAGACGCGCAGGGACCTCGACAGCCGTCGTCAGCTATGTCGTCAATGACGGGCCGCGGCCGGTCGCGGCCGAAACAAGGCAGCGCGTGCTCGACGCCATCGCTGCGCTTGGCTACCGCCCGAACCGCGTGGCACAGGCCTTGCGGGGGCAGCGGTCGCGTGTGCTTGGCTTGATCGTTCCCGATATTTCCAACCCGTTCTACGCCGAGCTGGCTCGGGTGATCGAGAACTGCTCTGACCTGTCGGGATATACGCTCGTGCTCGGCAACAGCGAGCAGGATGCGCAGCGGGAACTACGCTATGTCCGTACCTTTCTCGACCGGCAGGTCGACGGGCTCTTTCTGATCAGCGGCAGCAGCTCCGATGAACTGACTGCCCTGTTTTCGGAAATCGCCGTACCCTTCATCCTGCTCGACCGCCGCATCAACTATGCGCCGAACGCCTTTCTGCTTGCTACGGACAGCTTTGCTGGCGCGGTCACCGCGACCCGCCATCTCCTCTCGCTTGGCCACACCGACATCGCTGCGCTTTGCGGCCCGGTTCGGGTGCCAAGCGAGCGCGCACGGGGATACGCGCATGCGATGACCGATGCAGGCTTCAAGCCGGTCCTACATCACAGCCAGGAGTACGACCGCCAGTCGTCCCACGAGCTTGCGCGCAGCATCTTGGAAGCGCCCGCAAGGCCGAGCGCGATCTTCGCCACCTATGATCTCGCCGGGATCAGCATTTTGCGCGCCGCGGCAGACCTCGGGTTCAGCGTTCCAGCAGACGTCGCGGTCGTCGCTTATGACAACATTCTGGAGGGACAATACACTGTCCCTCGCCTGACGACGGTCGCCCAGCCAACTGAAGAGCTGGGCAGCAGCGCAACCAGACATCTCATCGGCTTGGTTGAAGGCAGCATCGAAGTCAAATTCGGAATGGAATTCATCGTGCCGAAGCTGATCATACGCGAGAGCTGCGGCGGAGCGAATGACGCTTTGGCCGTTCATGCAAGCCATCGCTTCTAGGCAGCGACTGCAGAGATCGACCGACTGGACGATCTGCTCCGTTGGAGTTGGTCATCTGTAGGTGACTGACCTTAGCGAATGTCCCATAAGCGCATGCAATTCCGGCTGGGGTGCGACACAGAAAGTTCGAAAACCCCTCCAAGAACCCCAGCCAAACTGGATGTCCTTTGGACACGACGATCCCTTGGGACTGTTCCGTCGATAGCACCGCAGTCGTTTCAGCAAGCAAATCAAACGGTTGTCGAAAGACAGTGCGAACCAACAAGGGCGAGCCAAATCGCAAACCGCCTGATTCATCCGGATATCGTGATCCTGAATGAACTCGGCTATTTGCCGTTCCGCGCCTCCGGCTGAGCATTGCCGTTCATCTGCTCAGCGGGCTCGGGTGGCCAAGGTTACGTCTGGTCCGCAATCCCAAGCTTTTCAGCGCGGTCCCGCATTTCGACTGGGAGTTTGGCCTTGCAGCGCTCCAGTAGGTCGAAATGCACGCTGACAACACGCATTCGGGCCCGAGGGATATCATCGAGCGTCCCGGTCAATCTATGCACATAGGTCAGCGAGGATGTGCCGATGGCTTCGACGTGCGAGTGGACCGAAACATTCGTGCCGGCCGACGTCTCCCGGAGATAGTCTATCTCCATGCGGACATCGGCCCAGCCGTAGCGCTTCGTGTCCATCTCCAGCCCGCCGACGCGGCCTAGCAACTGGAAGCTGGCGTCGTCGAACATCCCGACATAATGCCGGACGTTGAGGTGTCCCATCGCATCGCACATCCAGGGGTGCACGACGCCGGCAAAGGTAATGACCGGTGCCCTCGTCAAAACGCCACCTCGTTCCCACCCTTGAGTTTGAGGATGGTTCTCGCCTCCTCCGGGGTCGCCACTTCCAAAGAAAGCTCGTCCAATATGCGCCTGATCTTCGCCACCTGCTCGGCATTGCTCTTGGCGAGCTTATGCTTGGCGAGGTAGAGGCTGTCTTCCAGGCCCACGCGGACGTTGCCTCCCATTACAGCTCCCATCGTGCACAGCCCCATCTGGTGCTTGCCTGCCGCCAAGATCGACCAGAGATAATCCCGGCCGAAGAGCCTGTCGGCGGTCCGGCGCATGTGCATCATGTCTTCCGGACTCGCTCCTATCCCGCCGAGCAGGCCGAAGATCGTCTGCACGAAAAGAGGAGGCGTCAACAGCTTGCGGTCGAGGAAGTGGGCCAGGGTGTAGAGATGGCTGACGTCGTAGCACTCAAACTCGAACTTCGTGCCGTAGGCCTGCCCCACCTCGACGATGACCCTCTCGATCTGCTCGAACGTGTTTGAGACGATGCCGCCCTTCGTTCCTTCCAGATAGGGCTTCTCCCATTCGTGCTTCCACGTATCGTATTTCGGCACGATATGGTGGAGCGCGAAGTTCATCGATCCCATGTTGAGAGAGCACAACTCCGGCCTTGCGGCATGGGCGGCCTCCAGCCTCTCCTCAAGCGACATCTTGAGGCCCCCGCCAGTCGAAATGTTCATAACGGCGTCTGTCTGCTGCTTGATGCGCGGCAGAAAGTCCATGAACAGTCGCGGGTCGGGCGTGGGCTTGCCGGTTTCCGGGTCACGCGCATGCAGGTGTATCACGGCGGCGCCAGCCTCGGCCGCTCCGACGGCGGCTTCCACGATCTCGTTGGGCGTGATCGGCAGATAGGGACTCATCGTCGGCGTGTGGATGGATCCCGTCACGGCACAGGTGATGATCACCTTGGGCGTTGCAGTCATGTTGTCCTCCCCTTGTCCGGCCTCCTGCCGGCCCTATCCTCATGGCGCAAGCGCAAGACAGTCGCGCGCCCACCATCCTATGTTCACCTCCGTACCGGGACACACATCGCGCCGGCCAGCTTCATTCGGTGTCTTGAGCACGATCGGGCCCATGCCGGGCACATCGCAGATTATTCTGACATGGTCGCCGACATAGATGACCTGACGCACCGTCGCGACGAACCCATTGTCGCGTTCGCCGGCTCGGGCCAGAAGGCTCACCCGCTCCGGCCTGACCGACACGATGGTGGCGGCACTGGCGGACGAGGGATGTTCGCCGACCGGCATCGCGACAACGTCTGCGCCATCGTTCAGCCTGACGATGGCGGTGTCGCCTTGCTTGCGCACTATCGTTCCGTGGAACTGGTTGTTCTCGCCGATGAAGTTCGCCACGAAGCTGGTCTGCGGACGCTCGTAGAGTTCAGCCGGGTTCGACAGTTGCTGGACCGAGCCCGCATTGAAGACCGCGATGCGGTCCGACATGGTCAGCGCCTCTGTCTGGTCGTGGGTGACATAGACGAATGTCACACCGAGCCGGGCATGGATCTCCTTGATCTCATATTGCATCTGCTCGCGAAGCTGCTTGTCGAGGGCGCCGAGCGGCTCGTCCATCAGCACCAGCGACGGCTGGAAGATGAGTGCGCGCGCCACAGCGATCCGCTGCTGCTGTCCGCCTGAAAGCTGATCCGGCCTGCGCGCGCCCAGACTTGGCAAGCGGACCATCTCGAGAAGAGACTTGACCCTTTCCTCAACCTCAGCCCTGCCGATGCGGCGGACCTGCAAGGGAAACGCCAGGTTTTCCGCAACGGTCATATGCGGGAAAAGCGCATAGTTCTGGAACACCATCCCGATGCCGCGCCGGTTCGGCGAAACATTGTCTATACGCCGGCCGTTGATCAGGATCTCGCCCTGCGACGGCTCCTCGAACCCGGCGAGCATCATGAGGGCGGTTGTCTTGCCCGAACCGGAAGGACCGAGCAGGGTCAGAAACTCGCCCCGCCTTATATCCAGGTTGAGGTCACGCACAGCCTGCACGGCGTTGCCGTAGCTCTTTGCGATATCGCGGAATTCCACATGCGCCCGGGTGGCGGTCGAACCCTCAGTCATAGCGACAAGGTCCTCTTGCTCCTGGCATCAGGGCGCCGCCGCGCCTTTGGCAGAACGCGCAGAGGCGTCGCAGCCGCGCGCAGGATGACATCCGCCGCGTCGGTGATGTCGGCGACCAGCGCCTGGCGCGCAGCATTGCCGTCGCCGCTCCGCAGGGCGGCAATCATCTCTTCATGATGGTGCAGGCCGGTGCCGGCCATCGTTCCGTCACGCACGAGATTGAGCCAGGGGCCGGCACGAAGCCACATGCGCTCGATGATCTGGTTGATTTGGACGGAACGCGCAGCGCGGTAGATGGTGAAATGGAAACGGCGGTTGAGCGTCAGATATTCCACCATGGCCCGAACCCGGACGCATTCGCCCATTGCCCCGTTGACATGCTCCAACTGCTCCAGCTCAGCCGTGCTGATGGTAGCGGCCGCCCATTCGACAGCGGCGCCCTCGATCTTGCAGCGCACGCGTGTCAGATCCCCGATCGTATCCACCGTCGCCTCGGGAACGATCACCCCGCGGTTCGGATGGTCATAGAGCGCTTCATCGCTGACGAGTTGTCGCAGCGCCTCGCGGACCGGCATTGCGCTTGTCTCGAACTGCTCCGCCAGATGACGCACGACAAGCCTCTGCCCCGGCACGAAGTCGCCGCTCATCAGCCGCTGCTTCAGATCGGCATAGACGCGCCTGTGAGCGGTCTCCGGAATGTCGCCACCTGACATCTGGCCGGGCGCCGCGTCCCTCTTGGCGCGCATCAGTGCCGCCGCGTCTCGGGAGCGGCCGCGCACACACAGAGGGGAAATCGTTTCGCCGATTGTCCTAACGTCAGGTTTCGACACGCAGTTCTGGCACTTCGCATTCGATCAAATCCGACCGCTCGATTCATTTTTTCGCACCATACAAGATTTTTTGGTTGATTATCAATGCATTTTAGGATTGTGATTTGATCAAATATAACACTGAAACAGGGGAAGTACGATGGGCAGATACTTGAATGCGATTTCGACCGCCGCTCTTGGCGTGGTTCTCACCGCAGTGGCCGCGCAGGGTGCGGAGCCGATCACCGTCGTCGGGTGGGGCGGCACGTGGGATAAGGCGTACAAGGAAGGCGTCTGGGACAAATATACGAAGCAGACCGGCGTGCCCGTCGTGCAGGAGGAGTGGGAGGGCGAGGTTGCCAAAGTCCGGGCACAGGTCCAATCAGGATCGATCACCTACGACCTAGTATCGGTGGAAGCGCCGGCAGCCGAGATCGGCTGCGCCGAAGGCCTGTTCGTTCCCCTCACCCCGGAGATCACCGGCGATCCCTCCAGTTATCTCGACGGCAGCGTGCACGAATGCGGTGTGGCGTCAGACACTTGGGCGACGATTCTCACCTACAACACCGACGTCTTCAAGGGCGACAGCGGGCCGAAGAGTTGGGCGGACTTCTGGAATGTCGACAAGTTCCCGGGCAAGCGCGGCGTCTTATCCCAGGCCCAGTACACTCTGGAAAACGCACTGATGGCGGATGGCGTAAAGCCGGCTGACGTCTACAAGGTTCTTTCCACGCCGGAAGGTGTTGATCGCGCTTTCGCCATGCTGGACAAGATCAGGCCGAACGCCGTCTGGTGGTCCGGAACGACCCAGGCCATCCAGAATCTCGACAGCGGCGAAGTCGTGATGTCCGATCAATACAACGCACGCATCACCAACGAGGCGCTCAAGGAGAAGAAGCCTTACGCCATCGTGTGGGAGGCCGGCTTCTTCTACGGCACGGACATCTGGGCGGTGGTCAAGGGTGCACCGCACGAGAAGGAGGCCCTGGATCTTCTCAAATGGTTCTCGGAACCTCAGAATCAGGCGGGCTTTTCGGCGCTCTATGCCTACGGAACAGGTCGCAAGGAAGCGGCGCAGTTCATCCCTGCGGAACAACTCGCAAACTTGCCGACATCGCCGGAGCATCTGAAATACGGCATGGCCTACGACAACGCCTTCTGGACCGAGCATAAGGAGGCGCTGGAGGAGCGCTTCAAGGCTTGGCTTGGAAAGTGATGTTGCGGCGTGAGTGATAACCGATGAACCGGCGGCGGCACAGACGTGATGGACTTTTCATCTTGCTGGCGCTGCCGCTGATTCTCTTCGTGCTGGTCGTATTCCTGTGGCCGGTCGCTCGCTTCCTCGCTCTTTCGGTCGACAATTCCGACCTGTCGGACAATCTGACCCGGACTGTCGCCTCGCTTGACGGGTGGAATCCAGCACAGGGCCTACCCGGCGAAGACACTTTCGTGGCGCTAGTGGACGATCTGGCCCGCGCGCGGCGTGCCGGCAGGGACGGTCTTGTCGGTCAACTGATCAATCAGCGCTTGGTGGGCACCCGCTTCCTCGTCATCAAGACCGCCAAGGACGCCGCCGCCGGCAAGTTCGACCAGCGCCCGTTGCGCGAAGCCGTGCTGGCCGCTTATCCGGGATGGTCCGACGTGAGCCTCTGGCGGACCATTGCCCTGCAGCGCAGCGCCTACACCGACTATTATCTGCTCGCCAGCCTCGACCTTCAGCGCGCGCCCGACGGGTCGATCGAGAAGGCTCCGGCGGACAAGGCGGTTTTCCTGGAGATCCTGTGGCGTACGGTGTGGATCAGTTTCGTGGTCACGATGATCTGCGCGGTCGTCGCGCTGCCGCTGGCGCAGGCGATCGTCAGCGCACCACCCGTACGGTCGCGAATACTGTTCGCGCTGGTGCTTTTTCCTCTATGGGTTTCGCTCCTCGTCCGCACTGTGATCTGGATCATCGTTCTGCAGAAGAACGGACCGATCAATTCCGCCCTCCTGGCAGTCGGATTGACAGACCATCCACTTTCCCTCGTCTATACGCGCTTTTCCCTCTACATCGCCATGGTCCAGGTACTGCTTCCGATGATGGTGCTTTCGCTGGTTTCGGTAATGCGCCGCATCCCGGCCAGCTATATGAGGGCCGCTCTTTCGCTCGGTGCCTCATGGTTGACGGCCTGGAGGCGCGTCCAATTGCCTCTTGTGATGCCTGGCCTTCTGTCCGGCGCGGCGATCGTCTTCGTGTTCGCGCTCGGCTACTATATCACGCCTACCCTTGTCGGCGGCCCCACCGACCAGATGATATCGTCCTACATAGCCTTCTACACCAACAAGACATTGAACTGGGGCATGGCGGCAGCGCTGTCGGTGCAGTTGCTGCTCATCCTGGCCGCCAGCGCGATACTGTTCTGGACCGCGGCGGCTTTGCTCAGGCGCTCGGCTGCCACCTCATGAACGCCGCAACGCTTCGCAGCCGGGCCATGTATATCTACGCAGCCCTGCTACTTGCCTTCATGCTGGGGCCACTTCTCATTGTCGTGCCTATGTCACTGACCAGCGGCACTTCGCTCACCTTCCCAACTCCTGGATATTCTTGGCGCTGGTTTCGTGAACTTGCGGACGATCCGCGCTGGCTGTCCTCCTTCGTCAACTCGGTGCTGATCGCCTCGAGCGTGACCCTGCTGTCCAGCGTCCTCGGCATACCGGCGGCGATGGCGCTTGCCTGGACGAAATTCCCTGGCAAGCGGGTCATCTATGCGATCATCGCCGCGCCACTGGTCGTTCCGGTGGTAATCGTCGGCGTGGCCGCCTTTTCCTTTTTCTCGGCCCTGGGGATGGTCGGGAACAAGCTTTCCATAATCCTCACCCACACCGCCCTTGCCGTGCCGGTGATGTTGACCACCGTCATGGCCAGCCTCTCGAATTTCGACAGGACGCTGGTGCGCGCGGCTGCATCGCTTGGGGCAGGTCCGCTGCTCATATTCTTCAGGGTCGTCTTGCCGTTGATCGCGCCCGGCGTTGTCAGCGGCGCCATCATTGCCTTCATCATCTCGTTCGACGAAGTCGTGGTGGCAAGCTTCCTGTCGACGGGCGAGGAGCGCACCCTTCCGCGCATGATCTTCTCCGGCGTCCGGGAATCCATCAGTCCGGCAATCGCCTCCGCCGCAGTCCTGCTTGTCCTTTTCTCGGCAATCCTGCTGATCTTGATCGGCTGGCTCCAGTCAAGGACTTCGAAATCCCGAGCCTCATGATGAACATTCTCCCGTCTATCCGTCAGTTGGAAAGCCAGATGGGCGAATGGCGGCGGCACCTGCACCAGAATCCCGAACTTGGCTTCGAGGAGATCGAGACGGCGCGTTTCGTCACCGACAAGCTGCGCGGCTTTGGCATCGAGACCGTGGAGGGCGTGGGCCGCACCGGCGTGGTCGGAACCCTGCGCGGGAGGCTGGGCGACGGGCCTTGCGTCGGCATACGCGCCGACATGGATGCTCTCCCCATGACGGAGGTTCGCGATCTTCCGCACGCCTCCCGCTTTCCGGGCAAGATGCATGGCTGCGGCCATGACGGCCATACCGCGACATTGCTCGGCGCGGCTGCGGCGCTCGCCAGGTCTCCAGAATTCGCGGGCACGGTGCGATTCATCTTCCAGCCGGGAGAGGAAGGATGCGGCGGCGCCCTCGCCATGCTCGACGACGGGCTTTTCGAGCGATTTCACTGCGACGAAATCTACGCCTTTCACAATGTCGAGCGCCCGGTCGGACAGGTCGTTGTCCACGACAGCGTAGTGGCGGCTGCCGCAACGCGGTTCACGATCGTCGTTCATGGCAGTGGTGGCCATGCAGCGACGCCCCACATGACGATCGATCCGCTGCCGACCGCCGCCCGCATCCTTCTGGCGATTGAGGCACTGCCCGGCAGGCTGACCGACGCAGCTTCGCCGGCGATCGTCACCGTCGGAAGCATCCATGCCGGGGAAGCGTTCAATACGATCCCCGACAAGGCGGTGCTGGTGGGCACCGTGCGCTGCTTCAACGATGAGGTGCTGCGCGTTCTGGAGGCCGGCATAAAACGGGTATGCGATGGCGAGGCATCCATCAGCGGCGCACGTGTCGAGATCACCAGCGAAGTTCTCTTCGCACCGACGGTGAACGCAGCCGAGCCGGCAAGCGTGGTCACCCGTGTGGCGGCGGAAATCGTCGGGCAGGAAAACCTTGTTCTCGGTCCGCCGGCGGAAATGGGATCCGAGGATTTCTCCTTCATGCTGCAGCGGCGTCCGGGCTGCTACTTCCTGATCGGCCAGGCCGACGACGACCACCGGGCGGTCGCCCACGACACCCGCTACGACTTCAACGATCGAATCCTGTCTATCGGCGCCAGCATATGGGTCAGGCTCGTGGAACACAGGCTGGCGAAGCGGGACGTCCTTTAGAGCCGTTCAGCTCTCACGGAATCGCCGAACCGCTCTCTGTGTTTTGACAATTCCGGACGGAAAACCGTTACACCTTTCCTGGATTTGTTCCAGGTGCATCGCACGAAGCCGGCGATGGCCGTCGAAGGCTGCCCGAGCGGGAGGCTGCCTCATCGGATCAATTGTCCAGTGACGCAGACCTCACACCCGCGGTCCAATTGGTCAACCCATATTTGATCAAATATGGGTTGACATGGGTGCATATTTGATCAAATCCTATCTCGGCTTAACGGAGAAATAGCTCATGGGAGGAGAAGAGCCGATGCTCGCGGAATTCGATCCGCTGCTGCTTGCTGTCCTCTCGAACCGGATGCAGTCGATCGTTCGCGAAATGTCGAACATCGTGAAAAAGGCAAGCCGCTCGACGGCGATCACCAATGCACGCGATTTCTCATGCGGTCTTCTGACATTCGATCACCGGCTGGTCTGCGTCGAGGAGGCGATGCCCGTTCACGTCACCGCGATGGATCTCTCGACCCGGCCGGCAACGGAACTTTTCGACGACATCGCCGAGGGAGATGCCTTCTTCTCCAACAGCCCGTATCACGGCGGTACCCACCATGCCGACATGACGCTGTGCGTTCCGGTCTATCTCGACGGGGTACCGATGTTCTGGACCGTCGCACGGTCGCATCACGCCGATACCGGGGCGCATGTTCCCACCACGATGGATGCCTACATGCGCAATGTCTACGAGGAAGGCATGCACATCCCCGTCGTGCGCTTCCAGTCCCGATATCGGGACCGCGAGGACGTCATCCGCTGGTGCCGGCAGAACATACGCGAGAGTCACATCTGGTACGGCGACTATCAGGCGCAGGTCGGCGCCGCCAGGACCGCCGAGACGAGGCTGAAGGAACTTGGCGCGCGCTATGGCCGCGAGACGATCCTCGCCTTTCTTGATGCATGGATGGACTATGGCCGCCGAAGGGCGCAAGCCGCGATTGCCGCCTTGCCTGCCGGAACGCTGTCATGGACATGCTGGCACGACCCGGTGCCAGGCGTCGCCGAGAACGGCGTGGCGATCACCGCGAAGGTCACGATCCAGCCCGAGGCCGGCAAGATCGTGGTGGACCTGCGCGACAATCCCGATTGCGTTGACGGCGGCATCAACCTCTCAGAGGCATGCGCCACCGGCGCGGGGCGGATCGGCGTCTTCTACAATCTGGACCCGTCCCTGCCCCACAATGATGGTTCGGCAAGCTGCATCGACGTGCTGCTGCGCGACGGATGCATTGTCGGGCGCCCCACCTATCCAGCGGGAACGTCCAACGCCACGATGGGCATAAACGACAGGCTCATCAATGCAGTCCAATGCGCCTTCGCCCAGTTGGGGAGTCCCTATGGCCTGGCCGAGGGCGGAACGGAATTCGGCGCGAACATGGGCGTTATCTCCGGCACTGACGACCGTTCCGGAGCATCGTCGCCCTACATCAACATGCTGTTCCTCGGCCTGTCGACCGGCCCGGCGGTTCACGGACATGACGGCTGGCTTACATACGAGGCGCCCAATGGCGGCGGCGTGCTGGCGCTCGACCAGGTCGAGATCGACGAGATGACCTATCCCATCCTTGTCGAGGAGCGGAAAATCGCAGCCAATGCCTTGGGCATGGGGCAATGGAACGGCGCGCCCGCGATGCAGGGCGTCTATCGGCCGCTGTCGCAGGCAATGACCGTGGCCTATTGCAGTGACGGCGACGTCAATCCGCCCCGCGGCGTGGTTGGCGGACGCGACGGCACCCGCGCCATAAACGCCAAACGCTTGGCCGATGGCAGCGAGTTTGCGCTGCCGGCCTTTCACATGGAAACGCTTGGCGCGGGCGAGCGCATTGTGTTCCGCACCGTTTCCGGCGGTGGGTATGGTGCACCTTTCGACCGTGACCCCGCGCGCGTAGCCCGTGACGCCGATCGTGGCTGGATCGACACGGCAATGGCCAGAGACGTCTATGGCGTCGCACTCGTCCACGCCGAAAATGGCATCGACCATGTCGTCGACACCCAGGAAACCGCGCGGCTCCGGTCCGTATCGACGGAAGGAGTCGACTGATGTTCCGTGTCGGTATCGATATAGGCGGGACCTTCACGGACTGCGTGGTCCAGACCCCCGAAGGGCGGGTGGTCATCGTCAAGAGCCCATCGACGCCCGGCGATTTCGCCAGGGGCTTCATGAACGCGCTCAAGGTGGCGGCGGATCGCTTCGCGCTCAACCTTGCGGATTTCCTCGCCCGAGTCGACGTCATCGTCCACGGCACCACGGTCTCGACCAACGCCCTGGTCACGCGGCGCACCGCGCCAACCGGGCTGCTCGCCACGCGCGGCCATCCCGACGTGCTGACGCTTCGGGAAGCCCCTCGAAAAAAGGCGTGGGACTGGCGGCTGGACTATCCCGACCCGTTCGTGCCCCGAAACCGGACGATGGAAGTCGGCGGCCGCATCGATTCGCTGGGCAACGAAGTCGAGCCCCTGTCCGAGGCGGACGTGCGCGCCGCGGCCAGGCTGCTTCGCCAGGCCGGTGTGGAGGCGATCGCGGTCAGCCTCCTATGGGCCTTCGTCAACCCTTCCCACGAACTGCGTGCCGCCGAGATCATAGAGGAGGAGTGGCCGGGCGTACCCGTCAGTCTCGGTCACCGCGTGAACCCTATTCCGCGTGAATACCGGCGCACCATCGCGACCGCCATCGACGCGTCGCTGCGGCCGGTCGTGAACGCCTACATCGAGGCATTGACCGGCGCGCTCGCCGAAGCCGGCTTTCGGGGCAAACTGCTGATCGCCAATTGCACCGGCGGGATGATGCCGCCCGACGAGATCATCGGCAGCCCTATCCAGTCGGTCATGTCGGGACCCACGATGGCCCCGGTCGCCGCACGGCACGCGGTCCCCGGCCAAGATGTCGTGGTGGCGGACATGGGCGGCACGACATTCGACGTCGCGGCGATCCGTTCCGGCCAGATCCTGGTGACACCGGAAGCGATGGTCTACGACCATGACATGCTCGGCTTGCCCAAGGTCGACGTGCGGTCCGTGGGCGCGGGCGGCGGCTCGATCGCCTGGGTCGATGACGGCGGTCTTCTTCATGTCGGTCCCCAGAGCGCCGGCGCCCGGCCCGGCCCGGCCTGCTACGGGCACGGCGGAGATCAGGCGACCGTCACCGACGCCAATGTCGTGCTCGGCATCATTGATCCGGACTTCTTCCTCGGGGGAGCGATCCGGCTGGACAGGAACCTCGCCGAGCAGGCGGTCGACCGCATAGCTGGGCAATTGCGCATAGGCCGCCTGGAGGCAGCCTACGCAATCCATGCCACGTCGAACCACAACATGATCGGCGCCATCGAGGACATCACCGTCAATGAGGGGCTCAATCCCCGCGACAGCCTGATCGTCACGGGCGGCGGCGCGACGGGGTGCCACATCGCCGGCATGGCGCAGGCACTCGGCCTGCCGCGCTTCATGGTGCCGCGCCTTTCGTCCGGCCTCAGCGCCTTTGGCGGTCTGGTGTCGGATATACGCTGGCAGGTTTCGGCGAGCGCCTATTCGGACAGCGGCAATTTCGCCATCAGCCGCGTAAACGCGGCTCTGGCGGACCTGCTGCGGCGCTGCAACGGCTTTCTGGATCGTTCGGGCGTTTCCCATGAGAGCCGTTCGATCGAGGTCGCGTTCATGGGCCGCTACCAGTTCCAGTCATGGGAAATCGAGGTGCCGTTCATCCTGCCCGCGGGCGGCGTGTTCACATCGGCCGATCTTGCAGGTCTGACCGACGCCTTCCACGACATGCATCGCCGCGTCTATGGAATATCGGACGAGGGCAACCGGGTGGAATTCGTCTCCTGGAAGATGACGGCGGTCGGTCACACCAACCCACGGCCGGCAGCCCCCGCTCCAGGCAAGGAAGCTCCCCTGGCTGCGCCGAAGGCGAAGTCCGAGAGGGCCGTATGTTTCGAGCCGGGAGCGAAGGCTCGCGCGATCCCTGTGTACGACGGATCGGCCTTTGGAGCGGCCTCGGGGATACGCGGACCCGCAATCATCGAGGAGGAGACGACGACGCTGCTCCTGCTGCCCGGCATGGCGGCGCGCGTCGATGCGGACGGCAACTACTGGGTGGAATGCTCGTGATGGCAGAAAACGTCAACAACCAGAGATGGGGACAACGACAATGAAAATTGGATTGCGCCAAACTTATCTTGCACTGGCATTCGCCACTGCTCTTTCCGCGCCCGCCGGCGCCGTCGATCTTTCCGGCAAGCACCTCATACTGGTCAGCTGCGGCCCGTCCAATCCGTGGTGCAAGACCTTCAACGAGCGCATCACCGGAATTCTGAAGGAGACCGGCGTCAAGATCACGGTGCTGGAGAATGATCTCGACCCGGTGCAGGTCAATCAGCAGGTGGCGCAGGCAGTGGCACAGAAGCCGGACCTCATCATGGTCGAGCCGGCCGATGACAAGTCCCTCATCGCCGCGATCAAGAAAGCCAAGGCCGCCGGCGTTTCGGTTCTTTACATGGACAGCCCTGCCGACCCGGCAATCATGGAAGACATCGCGCTGCAGGTGGTCGCCGACAATTACGCGCTCGGAAAGTTCGCCGGCGAGAACATAGTGGAAGGGCTCAAGGCACAAGGCCGCAAGGAGGCCAATGTCATCGCCATTACGGGCTCGGCCGGCACCGCGATGGTGGCGGAGCGGCAGCGCGGCTTCATGGACGCCATGGCGCAAGAACCGGCATACAAAGTCGTCGAGGTGCAGGCCAACAACTGGGATCCAGTCGAAAGCGGCCGCATGGCCCAGCAGCTCTTTGCAAAGTACGGGTCCCAGGGCGGCATACAGGGCGTGCGCGCCGACGCGGACTACATGGCGATCCCCGTCCTGGAGGCGGCGCGTCAGGCCGGCCTGAAGCTGGGCGGCAAGGATGGGCTCGTCGTGTCCGGAAGCACCTGCTCGCCGGAGGGCATCGCCGCCATCAAAACCGGAGACATGATCGGCACGGCGACGGCGGATCCCTGGACCCAGGGCGAGGCAAGCGCCAACGCCGCTATCAAGTTCCTCAGCGGAGAGCCCGTCGAGAAGACGGTGAAGGTGCCCGAGTACCGTGTCACCGCCGCGAATGTCGACCAGTATGGCGAGGTCTGCGCGAAATGATGCCTGAGGCCCCTCTCCTGTCATTCGAGCGCGTGTCGCTGAGCTACGGCAGCTTCAAGGCTGTTCGCGAGGCAAGCTTCTCGCTCAAGGCAGGAGAGGTGCTCGGACTCTGCGGCCACAACGGCGCCGGCAAGAGCAGTGTCGTCCGGATGCTTTCCGGGCTGCACCGGCCCGACGAGGGAAGGATCGTGCTGGGCGGCGCACCCTGCTCATTCCGAAGCGTGCGCGACGCGCAGAGGCAGGGTGTGGCGCTGGTGGACCAGGAACTAAGCGTGATCCCGGCCCTGACGGTGGCGGAAAATCTGGCGCTTGGCGAACCCGGCCTCGGCTTGCGGGGCGCTCTGCCTCGCGAAGAGGTGCGAAGACGCCTGGACGCCGTCGGGCTTGATCAGTTGGACCCATTCAGCCACATCGAGGACCTGTCTATCGGCGAACGTCAGCTCGTGGAGATCGCGCGAGCGATGGGCCGCGACGCGCGGCTGTTCATTCTCGACGAGCCGACAGCGACCTTGAACACTGCCGACATCGCCCATGTCTTCAGAGCCGTGCGGAAAGTTGCGGCCGCGGGCTGCGGAGTGATCTACGTTTCGCATCGACTGGACGAAGTCCTCTCTCTTTGCCAGCGGATCGTGGTGATGCGGGACGGTGCCGTCACTGCCGATGAACCGGCTGGGAGCCTCGATGCGGCAAGGCTTGTTGAGCTCATGATCGGCCACGCGCCCGCGCCGGTCGCAAGATCGGGCGGAGCAACCGTCGGCGGGCACCCGATCCTGGAGATTCGCAACCTTTCGACCGGTCCCACGGTGGAAAATTTCAATCTGTCGGTCATGGCGGGAACCGTCACGGCGATCGCCGGCCAGGTGGGGTCGGGAGGAAGCGATGTCCTGCATGCGCTCGCGGGGCTCACGCCAGCCGCCAAGGGCGACATCGGCGTCGGCGGCAGACGCGTGCCAATCGGATCGCCGCATGCCTCGATTTCCGCCGGCGTCGGCTTTCTTTCAGCGGACCGCAAGGGTGACGGCTTGTTCCTGTCGCGCTCAATCCGCGAGAACCTTCTAGCCACGCGCCTCTCGACCCTGTCGCCGAGGGGATTCCTCCATCGATCAAAAATGCGGGCCACCGCCCGGACGATCGCGTCGCGGGTCGGCATAGACCAGAACCGGCTCGGCGAGTCGGTGAGACGATTGAGCGGGGGCAATCAACAGAAGACTTTCCTCGGCCGCTGCATGGAACGCGATGACATACGCGTCCTCCTCCTCGACGAACCGACACGCGGCGTCGACGTCGGCGGGCGCGCGGACATCCATGTGCTGTTGCGGGCGCTGGCGGCGCAGGACGTCGCCGTGGTCTTTGCTTCGTCGGACCTCGATGAAGTCCTGTCGCTGGCCGACGACGTGGTGGTCATGCGCTCGGGCCGCATCGTGTCCCAGGTTCCCGTGGCAGAAACGGACAATGTCAGACTCCTGTCGGACATGACGCACGGGCCGCTGACGGGAGCTGTAGCTTGATGTCCATGAACCCGGCAAAGCGGATACTGCTTCCTGCGTTCGCCGTGGCCATGGCGATCGTCGTCGTGTGGTGCGCGGTGACGACGCAAGGCTTCTTCACGCTCGAAAATGCAAGGGCCATACTCGCCTCCATGATCTTCGTCGGCATGGTGTCCGTGGGCATGACCCTGATCATGGTATCGGGCGCCTTCGTATCGATGGCGCTGGCGACCACCGCCACCATTTCCGCGATGATCTTCATGGCCAGCCTCTCGCTTGGCCTGCCCGCGGCAATCGTGTTGACCATTCTCGCCGGCGCGCTCACCGGCGCGCTGCAAGGGCTTGCAATCGGCGGCTGGAATGCCAATCCCATCATCGTCACGATCGCCGCCGCCGCCGTGCTTGAGGGTGTGGCCGTGGCATTCTCGCACGGAGCGACGATCAATCCGGTCGGCACGTCGTACCAGGTGCTCAATGGGCGGCTGCTCGGGCTTCCCGTGGGCCTCTATGCCTTGGCGGCCCTGGCGCTGCTGGCAGAAGCGGTCTTTCGCTTCACTCGTCTTGGCCCGATGATCTACCTGATGGGCGACAGCCGCGTCGCAGCGAGATCGGCCGGCCTTCCCGTCGGCTGGATCGGAACTGCCGTATTCGCTATCGCCGGGGGTACGGCCGCGCTCGCCGGCATCTTCATGGCGAGTTTCAATCACTCGGCCTCGCTGCTGCTCAGCCGCGGCACGCTCGGCTACGATGCGATCGCAGCGGTGCTCATAGGCGGCGCGGCCATCGGCGGCGGGCGCGGCAGCGTGCTCAACACCATGGTGGGCGTGGCAATCATCGCCGTAGTCTCCGACCTCGTGCTGCTGCGGGGTTTCACTACCGGAGAACAGATCTTCCTCAAGGGCCTCGTGATGGTCATCTTCGCCGTCGGCGTTCACCTTCGCCAGGAGCGCGCCCTATGACCGGTTCCGCCTTTCAAAGCAGCGCCAGGCGCCAGAGACGCATTCGCGCGACACTGCCGCTCGCCACCGTGGTGATCATCGCCCTTGTGGCGCTGAGCCTCCCTGGCTGGACAGACACCGGTTTCTCGATCTTTTCCGTCTTCAACACATTCCAGAACACCGCGACGCTGGGGCTTCTCGCACTCGCCGTCGGATTGACCGTGATGATCGGGGAATTCGATCTCTCCTCCATCGCCATATTCACGCTTGGCGGGCTTCTGGCGGTGAAATTCGGCGAGGCCTCTCCGCTGCTGGGCATCGCCATCGCGGTGGCCGCGGGAGCCCTTCTGGGGGCCATACAGGGCGGGGCGCTGGTGCTGACGGGGATCAGTTCGGTGCCGCTGACGCTCGGTGGATACATCGTCATCCTTGGCTTCTGTCACATCGTCGCCGGCGAGGGCATCCTCGCATATGGAAACTACGACATCGGCATATGGCTGGATGATCCGGTGGCGTTGCTGTTCTCGCGCCGCAGCCTGCTGATCCTCTCGATCTTCCTCCTGCTGTGGGCGGCCATGCGCTTCACCCGGGTCGGTCCCCTGATCCGCTCGGTCGGAGCCGATCGTCGCGCGGCGCTCGCCTCCGGCGTCTCGGTCGGTCGCGTCGTCACGGGGGTCTTTGTCCTCTCCGGAATACTCTGCGCCCTGGGCGGAGCGCTGTTTTCCTATTCGACGACGGCGGCGAAATACGATCTCGGGCTCGATCCCTTCATCTTCGCTGTTACCGCCATCCTGCTCGGGGGAATAGACGTTTCCGGCGGGCGGGGCAGTGCCCTGGGGATCCTGGCAGGCGTTCTGGCGATGAGCCTTCTCGACACGATCTTCATTCAACTCGCCATGCCGACCTACATGATCGACCTTGCGCGTGGCGCGCTTCTGCTGGTCGTCGTGCTGATAGAGGCGCCGGACCTGACCCGAAGCATTGTCGCATGGAGGAACAACCGCGTCAGTGCGGCCGAGGCGGTATCACGCGGCATTTCCAAACCAGGCGCAATTGGCGCATCGGCCGAACATCAACGGAGGATTCAATGAACGACACCAATCAAGCCCGCCGGAACTCGGATTTGGACGATGCAGTGTCGGACGCCTATGCTCGCTTCGAGGCGGCCAATCCCAGGAGCCTCGCGCGTCACCAGGCAGCAATCGGCGTGCTTCCCGGCGGCAATACACGGGCAGTTCTCTATTATCCTCCCTTCCCGCTCACCTTCACCGGCGGAAACGGCTGTAAGGTCACCGACCTCGACGGACATGAGCATATCGACCTCGTGTCGGAATATTCGGCGGGCCTGTACGGGCACTCCAATCCGGTGATCGCGGCGGCGCAGAAGGACGTGATCGACGGCGGCTTGTCGCTCGGCGCACCGAATGTCGTCGAGGCTGAATACGCACGGGCGCTGGTCGACCGCTTTCCGGCCTTCGAGCGCGTGCGCTTCTGCAATTCCGGCACGGAAGCGAACATCATGGCCATCTCCACCGCCCGGGCGGTGACCGGACGGCCCAAGGTGATCGCGATGCATGAAGGATATCATGGCGGCGTACTCACCTTTGCCCATGGCGGATCGGAACTGAACCTGCCCTTCCCGTTCCTGTTCGCAGAGTACAACGATGTGGCGGCGATCCGGGCGTTGATCCGCGAGCATGCGCCGGACCTTGCTGCGGTCATACTGGAACCGATGATGGGCGGCGGCGGCTGCATTCCCGCCACCTCTGAATTTCTGGCGGCGATCCGCGAGGAAACGCGCGCGGCTGGCGCCTTGATGATCATCGACGAGGTGATGACGTCGCGGCTCGACTATCGCGGATTGCACGGTGCGCATGGCGTCCTGCCCGACCTGCTGACGATGGGCAAATACCTTGGCGGCGGCGCAAGCTTCGGCTGCTTCGGCGGCCGCGCCGACATCATGGACCGGTTCGACCCGGCACGGAAGCATGCCTTCTCCCACGGCGGCACCTTCAACAACAATCTGCTGAGCATGGCCGGCGGCATGGCAGGCTTCACCAAAGTGCTCACCTTGGAAGCGAGCCGCAAGGTCAACGAGCAAGGCGACAGGCTCCGCAGAGACCTGCAGGCCATGTTTGATCGGCATAGGGTGGTGGCGACGGTGACCGGTCGGGGCTCGCTGATGGCCCTGCACTTCCTGAAGGGTCCTATCGACAATCCGGCAATCATCGACAGCGCGGACCCGCGCGGTCTCTCTCTTTTCCATGTCGAGATGTTGTTGCGAGGCGTTTATCTGGCGCCGCGCGGCATGATCGCGCTGTCGATCCCGTTCGGCGACGAGGAGGCATCGCGGGTGCTGGATGCGGTCGACGACTTTTTGCAGGTCAATGGACATCTCCTGCCGCGGGAAGCGTGATCCATGGCCGTCAAGAAAGTTCCGATCCCCGACGCGGAGGAAGCCCCTCAACGCAACGAAGTGGTGACCGCGCATGCGATCATCTATGCCGAGCTGAAATCCGCACTGATGAATGGGGATTTCCAACCCGGCGACCGGCTCATCGTACGCGAATTGTCGGAACGCTTCGCTACCAGCGCCATGCCGGTGCGCGAGGCGCTGCGCAAGCTCGTTAACGATGAAGCCCTTTTTGATCACCCCAATCGGGGTGTCACCGTTCCAACCGCGGACGTCGCGTCCGTGGCTGACCTTTTCCGGGTACGCTGCGCCATTGAAGGGCAGGCCGCGGAGTGGGCGGCCGCGACGATCAGCGCCGCTGAGCTTGATGCGATCCATCGCATCAACGACGCGATGAAGGCTTGCGTGCAGACCCACGAGGTTTCGCAATATCTGGCGCTCAACAGACAATTCCATTTCACGATCTATCGGGCATCACGATCGAAAGTGCTCGTTCCGATAATCGAGCGCCTTTGGTTACGGGCCGGTCCGCTGCTCAACATCATGCGCCAGGAAGCAACCATCCAGCAGGGCCTGGATCACCATACCGACATTCTGGACGCCATAGGCAAAGGGCAGGGACCGCAATCCCGCAGAGCGATGGCGGCCGACATTGCCGATGCCAGCGACATCCTTCAACGCGCTGTTCCCTACTGGGAACCTGGCGCAGGCAGTCTTCACCAAGCGTCTGACGAAACCGGCTCCGGTGATGGTCGAAATCTTATTCAGAATCCGGAGTAGACAATGGCACGTCCCGTTATCATCACCTGCGCGCTGACCGGCGACAGCAACACACCCGCCAAGAGCCCACACGTGCCGGTCACGCCGGCTGCCATCGCCGCCGATGCGCTGGCGGCCGCCGAGGCAGGAGCAGCCATCGTCCATATCCACGTCCGCGACCCGGCTACGGGCAAGGGTAGCCGAAACACCGACTACTATCGCGAGGTCGTCGAGCGCATCGCCGACAGCGGTGCGGATGTCATCGTCAATCTCACGGCCGGAATGGGTGGCAAGCTCGTGCTCGATGACGTGAACGCTCTGCCTTTCGATGGCTCGACCGATCTCGTAGGCGCCGCCGAACGGCTGGTCCATATCGAAGCGCTGAAGCCGGATATCTGCAGTCTGGACTGCGGCAGCTTCAACAATGGACTCGATACCGAAGTCTACGTCAGCACATCCGGCATGGTGCGAGAGATGGCCGAACGGATCGCGACGGCGGGCGTGAAGCCTGAACTCGAGGTCTTCGATTTCGGCCATCTGCGTCTCGCATGCAGCTTGGCGGAGGAAGGGCTGATCAAAGGACCGGCGTTTTTCCAGTTCGCGCTTGGCCTGCGCTGGGGCGCGCCATCCGACGCGGCGACCATGCTGCTTATGCGCAACATGCTTCCGAAAGATGCCGTTTGGGTCGCATTTGGCGCTGGGGCGGAGCAGATGTCGGTGGCGGCGCAGTCAATCCTGCTTGGGGGACACGTCCGGGTCGGCCTGGAGGACAACATCTACCGCAGCCGAGGCGTGCTGGCGACGAATGCCCAGTTGGTGGAGGATGCCGTGCATCTGGTGAAGAGCCTAGGAGGAGAGCCCGCGAATACGACCCAGGTTCGGCGAATTCTTGGACTTAAGCAGTCCAGCGTAGGCCAAGGAGGGCTTGGGGCCGTTGTCGGCGCTTAGCCAGTGTTTGTTCAGTCCAAAGATAGATGGACCAATAAGGGTAAACGACACCGGCGAGCTTCTCGGGGCCGGTTTGTGAACAGCTTGGTCAAACCGAGAAGCTTGGTTTCGGCCTCAGGGAGCATTCTCGCCGAACGCAACCCGAACGTTTGACAGCGCAGTGGAGGATGGAAATCAGCCCGAGAAGGCGAACGAACAGGTCGAGGTATCGGTCGGTGGCCTGCTGCCAGTTTCGTGGACACCGAGATAAGGGGTTTAACGGCACTAGAGAGTGGGAATGCAGAAGGAAGTTCAGCCGCGAGTTCAAGCTCGAGGCGGTGAGATTGATCAAGGATCGGGGCGTTGCGGTGGCCCAGGCTGCCCGCGACTAGATGTCCACGAGAATGTGCTGCGCAAATGGGTGCGCGAGCTATCGGCAGATCCGCAGCGTGCGTCTCCCGTTGTGGGCAGATGAAGCCGGAGCAGCAGGAGATTGACCGGCTACGCAAGGAAAGTCGCGAAGCTGAAGGCGGAGCGCGACATCCTAAAAAAGGCCGCAGCCTGCTTCGCGAGGGAAGTGACATGAGGTTCGCTTTCATCGCGAGGCACCGGAACAGCTGGCCGGTGGCATGGCTGTGCAGTGCGCTGAATGTGTCCCGCTCCGGCTTCCATGCCTGGCTCAGCCGCAGCGCTAGCGTTCGCTCCCAGCATGACGAGATCCTCGTTTCCAGGATCGACCGAAGCTTCAAGAGCAGCGACCGCACTTACGGCGCGCGTCGGGTCTGGCACGACGGTCTGTTCTATCGCGGCAAATGGCTTTGGATGTGGCCGAACTGGACGCTGTCGCTTTTCGATGGCGGCATGAACGTTAGCCGGATCAACCCGACCTCACCGCATCACACAGACCAGCACTACCATTTCTTCTTTGCCGACACCTCTGCTGAAGCATCCGAGAGCAGGGCGAAATCCGTGCAAGGCACCTTGACGGCTAGGCGCGGTTCACGCATTCCCGGAAGAAGCCGTCTGGAACGGGTTCTCAATAGCGACGTCGGTTTTCTTAATGCCCGATGATTCGCCCAACATTAAGACCCGGAATTCGTAGCCTTCGTTTGCGGCAAGCTCCTTGAGGTTCATTTCCGAAATCTTCTTCGCGGCAACGCCGGCCTCGTCGCTGTCCAGTACCTGCATCCCATCACTGCCCGATTGCAAATGCCGCATACATCGGTGCTTTAATTGATGTGGCAGCAGGCCAATTAGCTTTTCTCGTTCACGCTTCTCAGCTCCAGCAAGGTGGGGTTCCCACGTGATCTTTCAGCGCTTGCGTGAATGCCTTGACTTTCGCGGGTGGCGCCGGGAGGGCGCGCAGGAGATAGATCCCTGAAGGCCTCTCATTCCACCTCTCCCTCAATATCGGCAGGCGTACAAGATCACCCGCCTTTACTGAAGGTCCCGATACCCAGCTTGGGAGGAACGCAACGCCCATCCCGGCCAGCGCGGCCCCGTTCAGCGCTTCAAAATCGTCCGACCGGAAGACAACATGCTCACAGGTCTCCCCTGTCGGCGCGCCGAGAATCGAAGACCACCCAAGAAGATCGTTGCCATGGAGCTTGTCGAGAAGGCGATGGCTGCGAAGCGCGGCTTCGCTTTCCGGCACGCCGTGCTGCTCAAGATATGCAGGACTTGCCACGAGGATGCGATCGTGAGGTGCCAGTTTGGTTGCGATCAGCGTGCTGTCCGATAGCTCCCCCATTCTCACCACTAAATCAAGGCGCTCCGCGACCGGGTCGGCCAGCCGTTCGGTCAAGTCCAGCTCAACATGCAAACTCGGGTATTGCTGTGCAAGCGATGCCAGAACAGGAATGACATATCGTTTTCCGAAGGTCGGGAAGCAAGCGAGCCGCAATGTGCCGCCGACCTCGCCATCGAACGCTGCCACCTCGGCATGCGTATCGGCCAGTTCATCGAGCAAGCGCTGTGCGCGCTCGAAGAGATGATGCCCCGCGTCCGTTAACGACAGTGCCCTTGTCGAGCGGACAAGGAGTGGGACTCCCAGGTCCTGCTCGAGCGCGTCGATCTGTCGAACGATAGCCGACGGAGTGACAGCCCGACGCCGAGACGCAGCCGAAAAGCTGCCCGCGCGGACGACGTCGACATAAACCGCCAGATGTTCGGCGAAGCGTGGGTCCCTCATCTTTGCCTACGACGCAAAACCGTTCCGACCATTCAGTTGGTTATCATCCAAGGTCATCAGGAGCACATTCCTTCTCGTCAACGGGCAGTTTTGCTCACCAAACACAAGGAACACTCCCATGGTCAAGGTCCTCGATTCAATCCTCTCACAGTCCGCCTATTCCGCAGAGATCGACGTTCCGCTCGAGAAGATCGACATCGCCGATTGGCTCTTCAACTTGCCAGAAGCGGAATATCTTCGCTGCTGCCCGCCCGACCACATTGCAGCGGGCGTCACCTGGACGGACGACGGCCGTCGTATGTCGATCAATGTCGAACAGATCGGCTCGGGCCTCGTGGTGCAGCACTATGTCGCCGAGGTCGCCGAACCAACCTATTGCCGGATGAACTCAATCTCGGATGTCTTCACTGCCAATGGCAGGACCCAGGTCAATGTTGTCTGGGAACTCTCTGTTGAGAAGATTGATGACCGCAGATCGCGCTACACCAACAAGGTCACAGCCCATCCGACGGACGCGTTCATGACCTTCATCCAAAACCATGGGGTCACCTATGAAAACGCCGCCGCAGCCCGTCAGACGGCAGGCGGAGATCACAACCGTCGCGAAACTCCGCTGTTTGCTGCCAGCCTCGCCCGGCGCGCGCTTTCGAAGGAAGGAGCCTTGCGATGAAAGCGATCATCTTCGATGACTTCGGAAGCGCCGATGTAATGCGACTTGCCGACGTCCCTATGCCCGAAGTGCGTCCCGACGACCTCCTGGTGAAGGTCATGGCGGCAGGTGTCAACCGCGCCGACCTTCTTCAACGTGAAGGTGTCTACGGTTCTCGGACTTACGGCGACAGTAGCATTCTGGGCCTTGAGGTCGCGGGAGAAGTGATAGCCGTCGGAAACGCAGTCAGCGACTATGCCGTTGGCGACAGTGTCATGGGGATTGTCGGCGGCGGCGCCTATGCCCAGTATGCGCGCCTCGACAGCGGCATGGCGACCGTCATTCCATCCGGCATGTCCTTCACCGACGCTGCCGCAGTCATGGAAAGCTTCGCGACAGCTTGGGAAGCGCTGGCAAATCTCGGAGGAATCGCGAAGGGCGAACTCATTCTCGTCCATGCTGCTGCAGGCGGCATCGGATCGGCTGCGGTCCAACTTGCAAAGGCTCAGGGCGCGACAGTGCTGGCCACTGCGTCTGGAAACAACATCGAAAGGGTACTGGCCCTCGGCGCGGATGCCGTCTTTGATTACAGGCAGGTCGACTTTGAGGCAGAGATCATTGACGTGACAGCCTCACGCGGTGTGGACCTGATCATCGACTTTGTCGGCGGGTCCTACTTGGCCCGTAACATCAGAAGTCTTGCGCCTGGCGGTCGGCTTGTTCAGGTCGGCCTGTTGGGGCGTGATGACAATGCCATCATTCCCCTCGGTACCGTTCTTCACAACCACCTGCAACTGCTGGGGACGGTCATGAAATCCAGATCTCGGGCAGAGAAGAGAAAGATGATCCGGCGGTTCAGGGACCAGGTGCTGCCAATGATGGGCAAAGAACTTCATCCCCTCGTTGGAGCAACGTATCCGCTCTCGGCAACCTCGGATGCCCATCGTCGCATGGAAGCCGGCGGTGTGTTCGGCAAAATCGTTCTTGGCGATTTTCATCCGTGATGCCGAAAGAAAGATTCCGCTCTTGAACGGGATAGGAGTGACGGACCTACCCTCAGATATCGGCGTACGGATCACGAACCGTCGTCGCGGGTGCGTCCGCTTATAGGCGCGCGCCGCGATGACTTCTATGGCCGAAATGAGGCGCATTGCGTCCGGCAGCATTGGGCCGAAGGCTGACTGGCAACTTCTGGCCTCAGATGGTCAACAACGGACTTTTCAGTCAGCTCGAGTATCGTAGTGACCCGACCCCGGGTGAAAGCCCAGCGCTCTTGGTGCCGGGCGTCGGATCTTTTCCGCTAACGCATCGAGATCAGGTTGGTGACAAGGCCGGCTTTGACAACCAGCTCGGGCCGAGAAGGCTGAGGAAGGCCAACATCCCGCAACTGGTCGGCAGTCAAATCGGCCAGTGCGCTGCGTGTAGCCGTTGCGCGCTGCCACTTTCTGACAGCCGCAATCGTCGTTTTCATGTTCGCCAGTCCGAATAACAACGCGCGCTTTCTCGGCGCGCGATCTTCGAGGTGCGTTGTCATCTCAATCATTGTTCGTCTCCGCTTTCTGTATCACCTCCAGAACTTCCCACCATGGCGCTTGGCCGCCGTTGGGCTGTGCGCTAACAACATGGAAAAGGCCGGCGCTCTGGCGCTAAATCTGCGTTAAATCGAACGACGGACTTGCTATTTTTGCAGCTCGGGTCGAACTCTGGCGACGATGGTGCGCATCCGGTTGTTCGGCGGCATAGAAGTCATATCTCCAGGGGGCCAGGCCGTGCGCTTTGCCACCCGCAAGGCTGCGCTGCTTTTGGCAGCCCTCGTCCTGGCCGGCAGTCGCAGCCTGCGGCGGGAGCAGATCTCCGAAGCGTTGTGGCCGGGCCGCGACAATGTTCAGGCGCGCAACAGCCTGCGGCAGGCACTTGTCGATATCAGGCGTTCCTTTCCGAACGACGGCAGCGCCGACATCCGCATCGAGGGAGATCAGGAGACCGTCGCGCTCGTCGTCGCTCCGGATCATACGGACATCTCGCTCTTCGATCTGAAGCTCGAGGCCAGCCAAGCCGCCGATCTTGCCATTGCCGCGGATCTCTATCGCGGTGAATTGCTTGCGGGCGAGGCCATCCCGGATGGGCTGGACGAGTGGTTCGGGCCATATCAAAGCAGCTACCAGCGCAAGGCGTTGCAACTGGTGGAGCAGCTCGGTCTTGCACAGGCTGCACCCGGCTCGGCGGAAGAGGCAGCTTGCGAGAGGCTCGCGGAGAGGCTGCTCGCTTCAGACCCTGCCGCGGAAGCCGCCCATCGGGCGTTGATCCGCATCCACGCTCACCGGGGGCACGAGAACCTGGCCTTGCGCCAGTTCGAGCTGTGCCGGGCTGCCTTGAGAAAGCAGCTCGGCGTGGAACCGGAAGCGCAGACCAATTCCCTGGCCGCTGCCCTGCAATTGCGCGAAGGAGCCGAACATCGTATCGTCCCGGCCTCCGAGATCACGTCGCAGCAGGTGGCAGTCCCGGCTCCGATGAAACAAGACGACCGCCCGTCGGTCGCGGTGCTGCCATTTCAGAATTTGAGCGGCGATGCCGAGCAGGAATATTTTGCCGACGGCATCGTGGAAGACATCATCACTGCGCTGGCTCGCTTCCGTCACCTGTTCGTCATAGCCCGAAATTCGAGCTTCACCTACAAGGGGCGGGCCGTCGACACAAAGCAGGTTGGGCGTGAGTTGAACGTGCGCTACGTCGTCGAGGGAAGCGTGCGCCGGGCTGGCGAGCGTCTGCGCATCAGTGCGCAACTGATCGACGCCTCGACAGGCGCTCATCTATGGGCGGATCGTTTTGACGGACCGCTGGCCGATGTCTTCGATCTGCAGGACCAGGTCGCATCGAGCATCGTTGGCGCCATAACGCCGAAGGTGGAGGAGGCGGAGATCGAGCGTGCCAAGAGCAAGCCGACCGAGAGCCTCGATGCCTATGACTACTATCTCCGCGGCCTGGCGGTGTTTGACCGGACCGCGACCAGCAGGGCGGCCATAGACGAGGCTTTACAGCTCTTCACGCAGGCGATCGCTCATGACCCGGAGTTCGCCATAGCCTATGCCAGGGCGGCGCGATGTTATGTCACCCGAAAGAGCAACGGCTGGATGGTCGATCGCGCAAAAGAGGTTGCCGAAGCCATGCGACTGGCGAGGCGCGCGGTCGAGCTCGGGCGGGATGACGCGATCGCGCTGTCGTTCGGTGGATATGTGCTGGGCTACATTGGTGGAGAGCTTGAGGACTGTGCTGCCTGTATCGACCGGGCCCTTGTCCTCAACGCGAATCTGGCTGTGGCGTGGGGCTACAGCAGTTGGGCGAAGGCCTGCCTGGGCGAACCGGACGAGGCCGTCGAGCACGCCGCCCTTGCCATGCGCCTGAGCCCATTGGACCCGCGCCTGTTCGCATGGCAGTTTTGCACTGCGCTGGCGCATTTCTGCGGTGGCCGCTACGACAACGCGGTCTCGTGGGCAAGAATGTCCTTGCTCTCCCAGCCCAACTACGCGAGCGCGATGCGCGTCATTGCGGCCAGTCATGCCCTTGCGGGACGGCTCGGGAAAGCACAGGAAATGGTCGCCCGCCTGCGCGTCCTCAATCCCACCCTCCGGCTTTCGAATCTCGCCGACGTGCTGCCCCCGTTCCGTCGAGCGGATGACCGCGATCGGTATATCGAGGGCCTCAGGAAAGCCGGGCTGCCAGAGTGACTTGCCCGCGAAATCGGGCTAGCGATCATTTCCCGAAGTCGACTCCAGATCAGCAACGGCTGTCGAAGCAGTGCCAGTCTCATCGCCCACTTCTTCAACAAAATCGGCGCAACCGCGACTTCCAGAGTGGTCGCCAGCCATGTCCGCTTCCAGGCGGTGGCAGAGCTGACCTTAACGGCCGAAACCAGGCGCAAAGCTGCCGTTCGCGTCGTGATAGCTTTTCGGGCCAGACTCTCCCATTCCCTGCCGGTCTGTGCAGCACCGAGACACGCCCATCACGCCCGACGCTGTAGAAGATATCGCATGCTCTCCGAGTGGGGGGAAGGGCGGTAGCGCTCTCCCGACTCGAACCCCCATAGATGCTTGGATCAAGTTGCACCACAGCGGATCCAGACACCCCGACCTCCTTCAGTAGCGCGCGCATCTCGACGGGAGCCGCAAGACAGAAAGTGCGAAAAGTTTCCAGGAACCCCAGTCGATGGCCAATTGTAGAACCGTTGACGTCCGCATTGAGACCGGCAGCGGATCGACGGCTCTTGTTGTGAATTAATAGCCGACCACTGCATTACGACGCAGCGCAGCGCCACTTGAACCAGTGGCAAGCATCGGCTTTTTCGCTAAGAAGCGCGCGCTCCGGCAGGAATTGTCACGCTCCAGCGAGGACGCCAAGCCTGTCCAGAGCAGGTGCAAGCCCTTTCAACGACACGGGCAGGACCACATCCTTCTGGTCCGTGCTTCTGACCTTGATCTTCAGCACCGAACCGGCCCGCAAAGCTGCGACTGTCTCTTTCCCGAGGCTGAGGGGCACGATGCAGCCGGCCGGCAAGCAGGTGGAGAAGCGCAGCGCCTCCAGCGGCTGCCCGTCGTCGATCTGCAAGGTGGCGCCAGCGTCGAGCATAAGCCCAAACGGAAGGACGAGGTTGCCGCCAAGCGTCGCACCGCTGTTTCCCCTAAGCTCGACAGCCATGACTCGCTGGCCGTTCTGCTGCGTTTGTTGCTGGGAGACGGCGCACGCTATTTGTGGTGCCCCGCTTTGACAGGTCAGGTTCCAGTCCTGGTAGCTCTCCTGGAGCGAAGTCGCACCGCCTGGAAGCCCTGTCGTCTCTTGAGCAAATGCCGAAATCGCAAAGCCCATTACGAGCAGCGCGGTGGCCGCCAATAGGCTTCTGCCCCAGTTCTTGCGCGTCATATCATCCACTCCTATCGAGCCGGGCGCACTCGATCCCGCTCCTGATCCTTACATGCCAGCCCGGGTATCGGCTGACTACCATGTGACGCTGAGGCCGAGCTTCGCGCCGATCGACTGGCTGTCGCCAAACTCCTTCAGGCTCGACTTGGCAAAGGCCTCGCCAAAGACCGTGTAGCGATCATCGGCCCAAGAGAGCGATCCGCCGAGACCTGCGCCGGCCCACAGAGGCTGATCGTGCTCGTGAAACGAAGTGCCCGAGACGTCCACGTTGTTGCCATCGAGGAAATCGTAATAGAGGTTGGCGATGCCGTAGAGGTGCGAGCGGTTTACCTTGCCTCGTGCACCCGTCCAGGCATCCTCATAGTCGAGGGACAGGCCGGCACGGCCGATCAGCGCCTCGCTGCTGTCAAGCGAAACCGCCGCGTCGAACGGATCGGTGAAGCTGTCGAAGCGGACCGCGGAATAGGAGAGCTGAGCCTGCGGCGCCAGCGTCCATTTGCCCCCGAGCGCTAATTTCTGGCCGGCTTCGATGCTCAGCGCATAGCCGAATCCATTATTGCCCTTGGCGAGCTCGCTGCCCAGCGTGGCGGACTTCAAGTCGCTGTCATACCACGACACCTGCGCCTGGCCATCGGCGTAGAAACCGTTATCGCCATACCAGGTCAGGGTACCAGCGAAGCCATAGCCCTTGGCATTGATGGAGCCGACGCCATAGATCGACGAGACCTCCGACGAGGCTGTGCCATAATGGAAAGAGACACCGCCGAGCAGGATACCGGTAGCGTCCTCGTAGAGCAGCCCGTCGACCCCCGTCTCCAGCTTCCATGTCGTCACGTCATAGTCCGAGACCGTTGTGGCGCTCTCGGGGCTCTGGCTCGTGTGAGCGGCCTCGATGCGGGCCCAAATGGCGTTCTGTGTCGGAACGCTGCCGATCTCGTCGGCGCCCTGAGCGGCACCTGTCCAGGAGCGGTTGCCGAGCCGCTGCTGCAGGGTACCCAGCTCGTTGAGACTCTGCAGGACGCCTGGATAGGCCTCATAGATCGGCACCGCCGGCGAATAGAGCGGGTTCGGCGATCCATTGATGAGCGCGGAGCGCAAATACCAGTCACCATCCGTCGGCGTGCTCACGCCGTTCTTGTAGAGCCTGTAGGCATAGGCGCCGCTGACCACGGCCTGGTCGCCCTGGAAGACATAGTCACCGGCAAGAGAGAAGGTGCCGACCGAGCTCCCGTCGATATCGACGATCTTGATGCCCTCGACGGTCTGGGCCCCTGCCCCACCGACATTGGCGACGGCAAGAATGCCGGTGCCGGAGGTGCTGCCGTGGATGACGACCTTGTCGGTGGTCGAAGCATCGCCATCGAGCGCTGCATTGAGGAAGATGGTTCCGCCGTTGCCGGTGTAATCGCCATTGACGGTCAGCGTCGTGCCCGGCGCGCTGCCCAACCGCACGGACCCCGCATTGCCGAGCGAGGCCACGGTCTGGTTGAAACTGCGGAGATCGAGCGTTGCACCTGAGGCGACGGTGTATGCCGATGCCGCGCCCAGCGCATCCGCCGCACCCGCCGACAAGGTGCCCTGCTGGACAGAGGTCGGGCCGGCGAAAGCGGAGCCCCCTGCGGTCAGCACAAGGGTTCCATCCCCGGCTTTGGTGAATGCACCCGATCCGGTCAGCGCGCCGTTCATGGTCAAAGTCGTGGCGGCGGCGGTGGAGACCGTGCCGGAGCTCATCACGTTCACCGCGCGCGCGGTGGCGAAGCTGCCAGTGGTGCGCAGCGTGCCGCCGTCGAAGCTGAGTCCGCCTGCCGCGTCGCCAAGGTTAGCGTCGGCGGAGACCTGCAGCGTGCCGCCGTTGATCGCTGTACCGCCGGTGTAGGTATTGGCGCCGGTCAGGACCAGCGCGCCGCGGTCGGATTTGACCAATTGCGCGTCGCCCGAGAGAACCGAGGCGATCGTTGCCTTCATCGTGGCGCCGGCGGCGGTGCCGTCACCGACGACGATGCTGCTCGACGGTCCGGTAAGGTCGATGCCGTCACCCTGGACAACATAGCCATCGGTCATGAACTGCATGCCGGAGGCCGTCACCTGCCCCAAGCCGTCATCCACCGTCACCGCGCCGGCCTGGCCGGCAAAGATTCCAAAGGAGCCATCGTTAAAGGGAGCATTGATGGTGCCGGCCTCGTTGGCCCAGTTGTCATTGCCGGCCGAGGTCTGCCAGACGCCATCGCCGCCATTGATTACCCCGTTGTTCTTCGGCCCGGCAGCGCCGTCCCAGTAGTTGAAGGTCAGGCCTTGGGTGTTGACTAGGTTCACCTGGTGATCGATCGAGGTCTGGATCGAATAGCCGGTTGACGGGATCGTGCCCACGACGAGGCCGTTGTTGGTCAGCGTGCCGCCATAGCTGAAGACGCGGTAGACGCCCGGCCCGAAGGTACCGCCTGCGCTCGTGGTGACATTGAGCTTGCCGTCGAGGACGAGATTGCCGCCGACTGTCGTGAGGTCATTAAGCGCGCCACCGACGACGTTCGCCTCGCCGAAGGAATAGTTCAGGACCGAGCCGCTGGAGAGGTTGAGGTTACCAGTGATGGCCAGCGTGCCTGGGGTGCCGTCGACTGAGCCGGGCGCCAAGGTACCTCCGTCGGAGACAATCACATCGCCGCCGATCGAGCCCTTGCCGCCAATCGTCGCGCCGCTCGCGACCGAGACGAGGCCGGTAGCAGCGCTGTTGTCGCCATCGACATAGAGGCCGCCCGTCGTCACCGTGGTCGGCCCGGCATAGCTGTTGGAGCCGGTCAGTGTGAGTGCTCCGATGCCGGTCTTGTTCAAACCGCCAGCGCTGGTGATCGGGCCCGAAAGGGTAAGATTCGCATCGGTCTGGAAGGTGGCGGTACCTGCATTGAGAGTGACGTCTCGCGCCGAGGTGAAGGCCGCGGTGGTCTGCAGCGTTGCGCCATCGTCCAGGCTCAAGCCGCCGGAGGGATCGCCCAGATTGGCATCGGCCGAAACCTGCAGCGTGCCGCCCTTGATGGCCGTGCCGCCGGTGTAGCTGCTGGTGCCGGCCAGCACCAGCGTGCCAAGGTCGGTCTTCACCAGCTGAGTGGCGCCTGTGAGGTTCGATGCGATGGTTCCGCTGAAGCCTGCCCCGACCAGCGTGCCGTCGCCGACCCGGATGGTCGACTGCGGCCCGAGCAATTCGATGTCCTGTCCCTGGACCACATACCCGCCGGTCGCGAACTGCATGCCCACGGCCTGCACCTGGCCATTGGTGTTGTCGACGCTGACCATACCGGCTGCGCCGGCAAAGATGGCAAGGCTGCCGTTGGTGAAGGCCGCGTTCAGGTTGCCATCCGAACCGGTCCAGTTGTCGTCTCCAGCGGCCCGCCAGGTTCCGTTTCCTCCGTTGACAACGTCATTGCTTTTTGGACCGGCGTCGCCATCCCAGAAATTGAGGGTCTGGCCGCTGATGTCGACGAGGTTGACCTGACCCGCGACCGACGTCTGCACCACGTGGTTGGCCGATGTTGTGTCCAGCCCGTTGTCGGCAAGCGCGCCGTCATAGCTGATGACGCGATAGATGCCCGGCCCGAAATTGCCGCCCGGGGCTTCCGTGACATTGATGGTACCATCGAGCGTCAGATTGCCATGCACGACGGTCAGATCGTTGTAAGCGCCGCCGACCACGCCCGCCTGGCCGAACGAATAGTCGAGGTTCGACCCGGAGGCCAGATCGAGACTGCCATTGATCGTGAGCGTGCCGGGCGCGGCGCCAAGGCCGCCAGGAGCCAGTCTGCCTGCCACGTCAACAAAGACGTCACCGCCGACAACGCCCGTGCCGCCAAGCGTACCCGCGGCGACGATGGTCTGTCCGTTCGCCGCAGTCTGGTCTCCATTGATGTAGAGCCCACCGCCACCGTTGATGATGGTGAAGCTGGAATAGCTATTCTCGGCCGTGAGCACGGTGGTCCCCGTTCCGGCCTGGGTAACGCTGCCGCTGCCGGAGATCGTGCCGTCGAATGTATAAAGGTTGGAGCGATTGAAGCTGAGCGTGCCGTCGTCGACCACATCGCCGAGAACCGCACCCGTCGTGCCGCCAGTGCCCAAAGCCAGGACGCCGCCCGCAATGGTCGTGCCGCCGGTGTAGGTGTTGTCGGCACCGAGGAACAGCGCTCCCGTGCCGGTTTTTGTCAGCCCGCCCGCGCCGTCGATGGTTCCATTCCATACAAGCGTATTGTCAATCTCGAATGTGCCGCCGCCCGCTTCAAGGGTCGCGTTGCGTCCGGAAGTCACGTTGGACAGGCTGCTCACGTGCAGGGTGCCGCCATCGAAAGTGACCTTGCCCGCCGCACTGCCAAGATTGGCGTCGGCCGTGATCAGGACCGTGCCCCCTTTGATGAACGTGCCTCCCTGATAGGTGTTGGAGCCTGCCAGGACGAGTGTGCCGCCGCCTTGTTTGGTCAACGCGCCAACACCTGCGATGGTGCCGCCGAGCGCCAGGTTGGTCGCGCCGTCGATATCGAATGTGCCGCCGCCGGCGTTGAGCGTCACGAAGCGCCCGGAAGCGATACCGGCGGTTGTATGCAGCGTGCCGCCGTCAAGCGAAAGAACCCCGGGGAAGCCGCCGAGATTGCTGTCGGAGGAAATCTGCACGGTGCCGCCGTTGATCGCGGTGCCGCCGGTGTAGGTGTTGGCACCTGCCAAAACCAGCGTGCCGGCGTCGGTTTTGACCAGTTGCCCGGCCCCCGTGAGGTTCGAGGCGATGGTTGCCGTATAGCCCGCGCTCGCCGCCGAGCCGTCGCCAACGCGGATGATCGACTGCGGCCCAACAAGCCCTACGTCCGCGCCCTGCACCTGGTAGCCGCCGATCGCGAATTGCATGCCGACAGCCAAAACCGGGCCATTCGTGCCGTCCACCGTCACCATCCCAGCCGTACCCTGGAAGATGGCGAAGCTGCCATTGGCAAAGGGAGCGGCGAAAAGTCCGGTCGAGTCCGTCCAGTTCTGGTCGCCGGCGGCACGCCAGGTGCCGTTGCCGCCATTGACGGCACCGTTGGAATGCGGACCGGCGTCGCCGTCCCAGTAGCTCAGCGTCAGGCCCGCCGAGTTGACCAAATTGACCTGGTTGGCGACCGATGTCTGCACGAAATAGTTCGGATCGGTGACGTTGAGGCCGTTGTCGATCAGCGAGCCGCCATAGTTGAACACGCGATAGATGCCGGGGCCGAAGCTGCCGCCCGATGTCTGCGTAATGTTGAGCATACCGTCGAGGGTGAGATTGCCGCCGACGTTGATCAGGTCGTTGAGCGCGCCGCCAGGCACATTGGCCTGGCCGAAATCGACGTTGAGGTTGGAATTGCCGAGGGCGAGATTGCCGTTGATGGTCAGCGTGCCGGGCATGCTGCCTGCTCCACCGGCGCTCAACGTGCCGCCGTCGGCGACCGTGACGCTGCCGCCGATAATGCCTGTGCCGCCAAGCGTCGCGCCGCCGGCGACCGAAATCTGCCCGGCCGCGCCCGACTGGTTGCCGTTGACGAGCAGGGTGCCGGCATTGACGTTGGTCGCGCCGCTATAGCTGTTGGTGCCAGTGAGCGTCGTAACGCCGCTGCCGAGCTTGTTGACCGTGCCGCTGCCCGAGATCGCGCCGGCAAAGATGTAATCGCTGTTGAGGTTGAAGGCGAGCACGCCGTTGTTCGTAACGGCTGGCGTCGCGAGCGCCCCGGCCGTCGCGCCGTTGCCGATTTGCAGCGTCCCGGACTGTATAGTCGTGCCGGCACTGTAGCCGTGGTTGCCGGTCAGCGTTAGTGTGCCGGCGCCCTGCTTGGAGAGAGTCTCGAAATTGCTGACATTGGCGGCGTCCAGTGTCCGCCCCGCGGCGGTAACCACTTGCAGCGTGTCGCCCGCGCCGGTTTCGCCGCCGGTGCCCGCATCGACGCCCGCGCCACTGATGACGGCGGTGTCATTGAGCACCAGCGTGTCGTTGCCGGCGCCGAGGTTGAGCTGTGCGGCGCCTGTGGCGAGCGTGCCGCTGACATTCACCGTGTCGTTGCCGGCGCCAAGATTGCCATTGCCGCGCAACGTATCGCCGGCGCCAATGTTGATGGTGCTTGCCCCGCCATCGCCGGTGATCGTCGAGAAGCCGCCGGCGGCGGCTCCGACCGTGCCGTTGACGGTGAGCGCGCCGGTGCCGTTCAAGGCGATCGTCGGCGTGGTGAGACCGCCATTGACCTGCAGGACACCCGCGTCGACTCGGGTCGCGCCGATGTCGTTGCCGGCTTGCGTCAGCACGGTGGTGCCCGTCCCGACCTGCGCGATGGTGCCGGGGCCGCTGAGAAGGCCGTTGAAATTGAACGTGTCGCTGCGGTTGAACGACAAAGTCGATGTGGCGGCATTGACGATCACATTGCCGGCGCCTGCATTGCCGGTGGTGCCGCCATTGCCGATCATCAAATTGCCGTTGTTGATGACGGTGTTGCCGGTAAAGGTGTTGTTGCCGGTGAGCGCCCAGGTGCCGGCATCGTTCTTGGCAAGCGTTGTCGCGCCGCCCGCGCCGTCGGCGATCGCCCCACCCATGATGTTGAGCGCGGTGTTGGTGCCGCCGAGCGCGATGGTGCGCGGACCGCTGCCGGAATAGGTCACGGCGGCCGTGTTGCTGAAGACGACGGCGCCCGTGCCGGAGGATTCGATGAAGCTGGTGCCGGCGGAAAGCGTGAACAGCCGGTCGGTCGTATCGCCGCTACCGGTATAGCGCAGGGTCGAGCCGTTGCCGATCACGAGGTTGGCGGCCGCGTTGGACGAGGCGCCGATGCTGCTTGCCGCGCCGCCATTTGCCAGCTTGCTGACGCCGAGTACGCCGCCATTGATCGTGGTGACGCCGGTGTAGCTGCTGTTTTGATTGTTGAGGATCCAGCTGCCGGCACCGTCCTTGGTCAGCGCGGTGACGCCGGCGCCATTGTTGGTGATCTGCGTGGCAAGGCTGTTGTTGCCGGTGTTGGTGCCGCCGAGCGCCAGCGTCTGGGGCGTGCCGGGAGTCGTGAACGCGATCGCCCCGGTATTCGTGAAGGCGATCGCGCCGGTACCCGAGGATTCGAGCCGGCTGCCGGCCGAGGCGCCGAGCGTGAACAGGCGATCGGTGCTGTCGCCAGTCCCGACATATTGCAGGGTGCCGCCGTTGAGGACGAGATTGGCCGCCGCGTTGCTCGACGCACCGATCGCGCTGTTGACGCCGCCGTTGGCTAGGCACGAAACCTGCAGTATTCCGCCTTTTGCTGTCGTGCTGCCGGTATAGGAACTGGCGCAGCCGGTGAGCGCCTGGGTGAAGGTTCCGCCCTTGACCAGCCCACCGCTCCCGCTGATCGCGCCGGCAAAACCGCCCGCTCCGCCGTTCGAGGCCATGGTCAGCGTCGCCGTGCCAAGCGTGACGTTGCCGCCTGCTGCGCCACCGCCATTCAGATAGGAGATGGAGGTGCTGAAATTGTTGAGATCCAGTGCGGCACCGGCGGTGTTGTTCAGGCCGAATCCACCCACTCCGATAGCACTGGTGGAGCCGGCGCGCAGGATGCCACCTGTAACCGTCGTGATGCCTGTGTAGGTGTTGTTGCCAGACAGGACGAGCGTGCCTGAGCCGTCTTTCCGGAGGGCGCCGGCACCGACGATCGGGCCGCTAACGCCGAGCACGGTGGCGGCATTCACCACGTTGATGGCGCCACCGGTAGTGGCGAGCGTGATGCCGCGGTCGATGCTGACGCTGCCGCCGGTATAGGCAAGGACGCCGCCGTTCAGGCCAAGGTTCGCCGAGGCGCTGGTCGAAGCGCCGATGCCGCTTGCCTGCCCGCCATTGGCAAGGCAATCCACGCTCAGCGTACCGCCAATGACGTTCGTCGCGCCGGTATAGGTGTTGTTGCAGCCAACCAGTGTCTGCGTGCTGCTGTTGTCCTTGGTGATGCCGCCGGCTCCAGTGATGGAGCCGCTGAAGCTGACGGTCGTCCCGCCCACCGTCAGGGTCGCTCCGCCGAGGCGCACGGTGCCGCCATTCGCGCCGCCTCCCGATAATCCGCCGACCTTGTTGTTGAAACCGTTGAGGTCGAGCGTGACGCCGGCGACATCCGCCAAATTCATGGCGTTGGGACCACCGAAGGCCTGGGTAGAGCCGGCGCGCAACGTGCCGCCGTCGATCATCGTCGGGCCGTTATTGGTGTTGGTACCCGAAAAAACCAAAGTGCCGGCGCCGGCTTTGTGGAACGGCACGGCGCCAACCACCGTGCCGCCGACGGTGAGCGTCGTAGCCGCATTGGTGACATCGATCGTACCGCCCGCGCTTCCGTTGAGCGTGAAGCCGCGATCGGTGCTGGCCGTCGCCCCGGTATATTGCAGCGTTCCGCCGGTCTGGATCACGAGGTTCGCGGCATCCGACGACGATGCGCCGATGCCGCTCGCCAGACCGCCATTGGCCAGCGTGCTGACAGACAGCGTACCGGCCGAGATGGTCGTGACGCCGGCATAGGTGTTGGCAGCGTTTGCGAGTGTCAGCGTGCCGGCGCCGGTCTTGTTGAATCCGGCATCGTCCGAACCGACGACCACGCCGCCGAAGCTCAGATTCCCGCTGTCGACCTGAATCGTCCGCGGCGCACCGCCATTGACCAAAGTGAAGCCGCGGTCGGTCGTGCCCGCGCCGACGCCGGTATATTCCAGCGTGCCGCTCTCGAGCACCAGGTTCGCCGAACCCGCGCTCGAAGCGCCAATGCTGCTCGCGGAGCCGCCATTGGCGACGCTGTCGATGGCCAGCGTGCCGCCGCTCAGCGTCGTCCCGCCGGTATAGCTGTTCGCGCCGGTCAGCGCGACCTTGCCGGTGCCGCCCTTGGCGAAGCTGGTGGCACCGCCATTGTCGACGATGGTCGACGCGATCGTGAAGGTGCCGGTGCCCGTGCTGTTGTCGAGCACGCCCAGCGTACCACCGCCAGCCGCGCCGGTGATCGAGCCGCCGGTGATGGTCTGATTGGCATTGTTGACACTGGCGGCGACAATGATCGTGCCGTCCACGCCGAGCGTGTTGCCGGCGCCGATGGTGACTATGGAGTTGGACGGGGCGGTGTATTTGATGCCGCCGAGCTGGACATTGCCGGCAACGGTGTTGGTGAACGGGGTGTTGGCCGCTCCGCCCGCGTCGCTGACCACGTCGCCGGTCAGCCAGGTGCTGGCATTGTCCTTGTTCGCATAGGCGGTGAAGGCGGTGATGACGCCGCCGCTGACCTGCGCGTAGTCAGTGCCGTTTATGGTTGCCCAGCTGAGCGCGCCGTCGCCATTGGTTGTGGTGATGCTGCCGCTCGTCGGGAGCTTGAAATCGAGCAGGCCGCCGGTATGCGTGATCGCGCCGAGGTTGAGCGTCATGCTGCCGCCCGCACCGGCTGTCGTGACGATCTGGTTGTTGCCCGCGTTGACGTTCAGACCGTCGAAAGTCTGGCTGTTTGCCACGCCCGCTACGCCGGTCAGTGTGACCACGCCGCCAGCCAGGTTGAGGCCGGACGAGCCTGAGATGATGTTGCTGGTCGGCGCTCCTGGCGCGGCGAAGTTCAGCGCCAGCGTGCCGCCATTGACCGTGGTGTCGCCGGTATAGGTGCTCGCCCCGCTCAGCGTGAGCGTGCCGGTGCCGCGCTTGATGAGGCCGCCGCCGCTGGTGGCGCCGTCGGCGATGACGCCGGCATAGCTGGTGCTGGCGGTGCCGTTGACAGTCAGGTCGGCGCCATTGAGCGTCACGCTGCCGCCCGTGCCGGCGAGCGACGTGGCCGTGGCGTCAAAGCCATTGAGGTCGAGCGTGCCGCCATTGACGACCACCGCATTGGGCGCGCCGAACGCAGTGGCGCTGCCGGCCCGGAGGGTTCCGCTGGTGACGGTGGTCGACCCGACATAGGTGTTGGCGCCGCTGAGCAGCCAGCTGTTTCCCGCCGCGCCGTTCATGACCAGATTGCCGTTGCCCGAAAGTGCGCCCGAAAAGGTGCTGCTGCCGGCGAAGCTGCCGCCAAGGGTGAAGGTGTCGCCGGGATTGGCTGGATTGAACGACGCCGCGCCGCTCAGCGCCAGCGAGCCGGTGCCATCATTGAGGATCGCGCTGGCGCCGTTGAGCGACAGTGTGCGGTCGGTGCTGGCCGCCGCGCCGGTATAGGACAACACGCCGGTGTTCAGGTTGATGATTGAGCCTGAACCCAGCGAGCTGGCGGCCCCCTGGTTCGCCAGTGAGCTGGCCTTCACGGTAACGGTCTGGATCGTGGCGGCACCGCCAAAAGTGTTGGCCCCACCCAATGTGATGGTGCGGTTTGTCCCGCCGCCCGTGAATACAAATGGCCGAACTGCAAGGTTGCTGCTGATGACGCCCAGCAGCCCCAGGTCTGCCGTCTGTGCGTTCAGAATGACAGATGGCGTATACCCGCCCCCCGCGATTATGTCCCCGGTTACCGTCAGCGTGCCGGTTCCCTGATTTGTCAGGGCGGAAGCACCGGTGCTGGGCGCCATGTTCCAGGCGCGGTTCGAGGTATCGCCGCTGCCGGTATAGATGGCGGAGGCATTGCGGACGAAGACCGTGCCGTTGGCCACCGTGGTCGCCGCGCCGAGGGAGCTCGCCTCGCCCAGATTGCCGATCGACGAGAAGTACAGGTTGAAGCTGTCGGTACCGACCGCACCTGTGAAATCGTTGGTGTCGTCGCTCAGCACCGTCTGTGCGATCAGGGAAAAGCCGCCGGCCCCGGTGATGTGCGCCGAGCCGACGCCCCCGCCAATGCCCGCGGAACCGGAGAGCAGCGTAACAACGCGGCCAGCGGCGAGCGCGCCAGTGCTTCGCAGATTTGTGCCCGCTGAGAGCGTGATGCCGTTGCTCGCGGCGCCGAGTGCAGAATCGCCGCTGAGGAGCAGCAACCCGGCGGTGACGTTGACGCCACCGCTGAAGGTGTTGGCCCCGCTCAACGCCAGCGATCCCGCGCCCGCCTTGGTCAGCCCCGCGGTGCCGGCGAGGATCGAGCTGATGGTCGCATTTCCGTTGGTGGTGATCGCCGGCGTGGCGCCGGCGAGTGTCAGCGTGCTGCCCGTGACCGTGTAGGTGGCGCTGGCATTGATGGTGAGGCTGTTGGCGGTAACCGGCGCGCCCAGCGTCACCGTGGCGGTGGTTCCATTGGCGCCGCCGAAGATGGCATTGTCGAGCGCACCGTTGTTCCACGGCGTGTAGGGACCGCTGACGCCGTCGCCATTGGGGCTCCACCTGTTAGAACTCACGTCCCAGGTCCCGGTGCCGCCCGTCCCGGCCGCCGTGCCGTTGGGATCCCAGTATCTGTCGGCGGCGCCGGCCGTCCCGGTGGCCAGCGTCATCAGCAGGATCGCAGGCAGGAACGGGGCGGCTAACGCCCGCGCCGCCGAAAAGGCCGGCTGCGCCATATGAGCGGCGTAGCTCGCCGCTTTGCCCTTCCACTTGGTCATCCGGCCGCCGCGCAGGAGCCGGGAGAAAATAGGCCTATCTGCTTCTCTCGCCGCCCGTCCCTTGTGACCCGGTAGCGCTTGGGAGGATGCGCGCCCGGGATGTAGGTGGCCAGCTTTCAGCCTCGGGTCGCCGGCACCGCCGCCGCTATCCCTCTGGTCATGGATGGTCCCGCCGTAGGCCAACCCAGCCATGTATCCCCCTACATTAGAAAGTTGTAATGCAATGCATCCCAAGGAATCAGGACACTAGCGCCAACATGGGCATGGAAACGTCCGGACGTATTTCAAAAAGGTACGACGTTTGACAAAAAAATCCGACGCGTTTTGATCTAATTACACACTTCTACCGGAGTGTTACTGTAATATCACAACTCATTATTTCGTAACGCTAATATAGGCTTAACGGACCCCCGAAATCGGGCGTTAGATTGAGGATCGAAAGCGGGTTGGGGTCGTGCCTCGATATTTCCTCATCGCAGCAGTCAGGTGGCTCTGGCTGGAAAACCCGCTCAAATAGGCAACTTCCGCAATCGTCATGGCTTCGTCCGAAAGCAGACGTGTGGCGTGATCGAGCCGTAGGTCCAAAAGGTAGCGATGAGGTGCCATCCCGAAAGTTCGGCTGAATGCTTGGGTGAAATGCTTCGGTGAAAGCTTTGCAAGTGCGGCCAGCTCGTCGACAGAGATCTTGCGGGTGAGATTGATGCTCAGGAACTCCCGCAGTTTCTGCGCGGACTGCCTGGAAAGACCGCCCTTGAACTGCGCCGGTCCGCTGGTTCGTGTGGCATATGCGTGAAGCACGTGAATGCCCAGGATCGCGATTAGCTGCTCGACGTGGAAGCGGCTTGCGCCTTCCTTCTTCGTGAGCTCCGCCTTGAGCAGTTGGGCGACACGCAACGCATTGTCGTCCCGTGTGCCCAGGGGCGGAGGCGTCAACTCCGTTTCCACTGGGCCAAATTGCTGCCTGGCAAGTTCTTTGAGACTGTCGTCCGGGTAGACGATAGTGGCGCTCTCCCGCGCCTGTGATAGACGCAGCCGCGCTTCAAGATGTGCCGGCTTGACGATGATGCTTCCTGCCGGCGCGTCATAGCGCTCGGCCTTGCCCCCTCCAAGTGTGGCACACACTGGTGCGGCCTCGAGACCGACAAGGACGACGTGTTCACTCGCCTCGAAGGTGTGCAGCCCGGGTGGCATGAGGTGATAAGTTGCCCTCCCCCGCTGCGTCGCAATTGTCCGCTCACCGGTTGTCGAAGAAAAAGCCTGCAAATCCTGATCGGATGAATTGAAGTCGGCATCAAGCTCGCGATCAGAAGAAATCATGTTAGTCGGTCGGTGTCATGGGCGGGCAGGAAACACATTCATGGCCTCTATTAGAATTCTCTAATCTACATAACGATCTTCCATACAGCCTGGCTGAGCGTCTTCACCATTTGGTATGTAAACTGTTCCTCGAATGACCCGGTTCCCGGTCGTTCGATTTTGATTCAACTTAACGATGGGACAGCAGTCCTGTACCATACAAACGCAGCGGTTGTGGGCCACAGTCAAGCGGCTCTGCCCAGCGAAGCGGCTGCATCCGACCGCGCCTTGGCTCAATCATCGCCTCTGCCGTCCATGCGATGCCGGGCAAGCGGACGATAGGTCTATTACGGGCGTCGTCCGTGCAGTAGACGGCTGAAGGAGGCGTCTCGCCGATCGCGCTTTTAAGTCAGTCCATAGGCTCCGAGTGTCACTCAATTTGACCAAACCCAGCCGCGAAAAAAATCCCATCGATAGGTTGCCGTGCGCAGATGCCGACGCATATTGATCGAGTTTTGAACCGCGGCTTGTGGCGCGAGCCACAAAATATCCAACAATGGTGACGGAACTTGCGTGACTCCGAAGCAGCAGCGCCTCCGGGGCTTTTGACTAAAGCATCGGAGGACCAGGAGAATGCGAGGTCGAAGCTGGATCCGGCAAGAGCGGCAGGCCGAAGCCCAACTGCTCAGGGAACAGATCGTCCAGCTGGAAACTGAGCTACTTACCTAGAGAGGCGCTGCCGAGCCAAGAAGGCTTACCGAGCTCGGCTACCACATTCATTCCAGCAAATTGCGGCTTCAGCGCCTGGAACGCTGCATCTCTGACCTGCAATCCGCCAATCGACGGCGAGAAGAACAGGCCCCATCAGGTCTAGGGATATTTCCTTAACACCTTGAACCCTTCGAACGCGTCATCCCACTGTTATAACTCCTGAGGACTCACCCGTTGTGGCTTCTGGAAACGAGAACCCAGTGCCTCGATCAACCGCCATTCGGCCTCCCTGGCGTCTAGGCGTCCGAAAAAGATTGATGGCCGCGGTTGCCGCTGGCTAAGCTCCGTGAAGGTTTGCTGTATTGGGCTCCATAGTGGTCACTGACACCGAATTCATTCTCGAAAGCATCCGCCAAGGCTGCGTGATTCTTGCCGAGGACGAGTTCCTCATCGACAGGCTGGTGAAGTATGTCGGCAACGGAAGGATCCGTTGGCATGTCGAGTTTCGTGGGCATCGCGTCGAGTTCACAACCGGCCAGTTGAAGAAGCAGCCCACCTTCCGCAGGAAGATGCTCGAACAGGCCGGTGTGCTCCCGCCGCAGCGTGCCGGGGCCGATTACAGGCGATGGGCTCTCGATCTGAGAAAGAATGCCATCGAGCTTCCCTGGCGGGATAGACCGGTTGATGCCGGTTTTGCCATAGACAGGCTCACCAGCCATGGGAATGACCGCTGGACGGTTGAATACCAGGGCAAGGCCATCAAATTCACGACGACCAAACTCCGCCGGCAGACCAGCTTCCGCAAGCGGATGCTGCTCAAGGCCAAGGTTCTGCCGCCCCAGCTGGATCCTGCTGCCTATCGCAAGTGGATGGATTGGCTCATTCAAAACGCCACCCAGGCAGACCTTCAGACCGGCGCTGCTTTGATGACCGAGAAAAGTTGGCTTGACGACTTGCCCGAGCTGGCCGGCTGGCAAAGTGAAGGAACCAACTAAGGCGGCTGGTGTGCCGGCGATGCCACTCATGGTGTTTGCCATGCCTACAAATTTCGGCACACATTGATGGCTAGGGAATCTGGCCACGGCCTGGCTTGCGGCCAACAGGACTTTGAATGGACGACATGGACCGTTTCAACCTTGGCACCTATCGACGCCCTATCTCCACCCGCTCCACCGAGACCCAGCGCTGGTTCGATATCGGGCTCAACTGGTGCTACGGCTTCAACCATGAGGAAGGCATCAAGTGCTTTGAGAAAGCGCTGGAGACGGATCCCGGCTGCGCCTTCGTGCATTGGGGCATCGCCTATGCGGCCGGGCCTTTCTACAATTTGACCTGGAAGGAGCATGGCGAGGCCGAGGCCAACAGCGCGACGAAGCGCTGCTTCGAGCATGTCCAGCTGGCGCGCGCCAAGGCGGCTAATGCCAGCGATGTCGAACGGCGGTTGATCGAGGCGCTGGCCAGCCGTTTTCAAAAACCGCACAAGGTAAGCCCGCAGGAATTCGAACAGTGGGATGATGCCTACGCCACCGCAATGCGGCGCGTGTACCAGGATTTTCCCGACGACCATGATGTGATGGCGCTGCTGGTCGAGGCGCTGATGATGCGCACGGTGCGGCGGCTTTGGAACCTCAAGACTGGTGAGCCGGCGCCGAATTCCGATGTCGTAGAGGCGCTGGAGGTCTGCGAGCGGTCAATCCGGCTGACACAGCACCCGGCGATCCTGCACCTGCATATCCATCTCCTGGAAATGTCCACCATGCCGGAACGCGGCATGCGCTCGGCCGACCGGCTCGGCGAGATGTGCCCCGATGCCGGGCACATGAACCACATGCCGGGGCATATCTATGTGCTGTGTGGCGACTATGAGAAGGCGAAGATCGCCAGCGAAAAGGCTGTCCGTGCCAACGACCTCTATCTCGCCTATGCCGACGAGCCGACCTATTATCTGCTCGGCTGCTGCCACGACCTGCACCTGATGATGTTCACCTGCATGTTCCTTGGCCAGTACCGGCCGGCGCTGTGGGCCGCCGACAAGGTGCGCAGCCTGGTGACGCGAGACGTGGTCGCCATCCAGGACCGGCCCAAGCTCACGCAAACAGTGGAAGGTTATCATGCGATGAAATCGCATGTGCAGGTGCGCTTCGGCCGCTGGCAGGAGATCATCGACGAACCCGTGGTTGAAGAGCCCGGCCTCTATGTACTGACGGCGGCCATGCAGCACTACGCCAAGGGTGTCGCGCATGCGACGCTCAGGCAATTCACGGAGGCCGAGCGCGAGCGTGTGCGGTTCCACCGTCATGTGGAGAACATCCCGGCCGAACGGCGTTTCCTCAGCAACCCAACCCGCGCTTCGCTGGCCGTCGGTGCCGCCTTGCTCGATGGCGAGCTCGCCTACCATCAGGGCCGGCACGAGGAGGCCTACCCCCATTTGCGGCGAGCGGTCGAGCTGGACGACAATCTCTCCTACACCGAGCCATGGGCGTGGATGCACCCGCCGCGCCATGCGCTGGCGGCGCTGCTGCTCGACCGGGGCCATGCGCAAGAGGCCGAGCAGGTCTATCGCGACGATCTCGGCCTGAGCGCCAAGGTGCAACGCTGCGCCCAGCACCCGGACAATGTCTGGGCGCTGCACGGGCTGGTGGAATGCTTGAGGCGCCGCGGCGAAAGCGAAGAGCTGCCGGCCCTGCAGGCAAGGCTCGCCGCGGCGATGGCCAAGGCGGATGTGGCGATCAGCTCGTCATGCCTGTGCCGGACGAGCGTGCAATCGGCGGCAAGCTGCTGTCATTGAGGCTTCGGCAGGCGTGCCCCTCGCCTCGGCCACGTCTGATGGCCGGCCGCCGGTAGGTGTACCGATGCGACGTCCTCGTCGGCATTGGAAAACGGCCCATCGGCTCGCGAAACGCGCTGTCGTTGAGATCATCGTGACGGTCGACGCCTCGCAGAGCTGCAGTTTCACGCTGTCGATCAGGCCAGACCCACTGACCTGCTTTCCTCAATTAGCACAGAGCAGTCTATCTCATCATGAAGTTGGGCGTGTGGGTCAGGCGCCAGCCAGGAAGCGTAAGACCGAAGCCGCTTGAGCCGGGCTGTTTTCTCGAGCCGCGCCTGACGCTCATCTTCGGGCTGAGTACGAGGCAGCCTTTTGTTCCACTCGCCAGGATACTGCATTCTCTGCTCTCCTCGGTCGGAGCGCATAAGAGACCCACTCAATGAGGGAGTTGGTCCCCTTGCCGGAGGACCACCTGTCGCTCCGGCTTCCCCGCTCTCCACCTGGGCTGGATGCCACCACAGGCGTCGACGAGAGTCGCCATCCATTTTGATGAGGCTGCCGCAATTAACCTCGGGCTCCGGAGCCTGCGGCGACGGCCCGCGCGCGCAGTCAGCGGCTGCGCGGGGATCATCGAGCGCCGTGGCTCAAACTGGCGTCCAGCCTTGGTCATACCTGTGCCGGACGAGCGCGCTGCCGGCGCCAGGCTGCCATTAAAGCTGCCGGTAGGCGACCGCCGCCTACCCTCAGCCAAGCCATTTCTCGTAGTCGGCCACCAGCAGGTGCACTGGAGCAACATCCTCGTCGATATTGGAAAAGCGGCCGATCGGCTCGCGGAACACGTTGTCGGTCAGATCGTCGTTGACGGTCGACACCTCACCGATCAGCACGTCCTTGCCCTCGGCCCAGAAGGCGTGCCAGACGCCGGGCAGCAGAGTGACGCTCTGACCGGGGTCGAGCTTCAGGAGGCCGCCCGCCGGCAGCCTGTGGATGGTTCCGTCGACCGGCACCGACACTTCCGCCTTGGGGTCGATACCGCCGTCGCGATCATGCATGAACAGTTCCAGCACCAGCTTGCCGCCGCCGCGGTTGATGATGTCCTCGGCCTTGATGTTGTGGCGGTGCATGGGCGACAGCTGGTCCTTGCGCGAGATCATGATCTTCTCGGCATAGAGCATGCCCATGCCCTTCTTCATGTCCTCGTAGCGGCCATTGCGCACGGTGAACAGGAACAGGCCGAGTTCCTTGAATTTCTCCTGGCCGTAGTCGGTGATGTCCCAGCCGAGCCGCGAGGTGAATATGGCGGAGGAGTCGACCTGGCGTGCCTTCATCTCTTCCGGCGACCAGTAGGCGAAGGGCGGCATGATGTAGCCGAACGAGCGGATGAAAGCGTCGGCTTCGCGGATGATGTCGTTGATGGCGGAGCGTTTCATGATCGTAACCCTTCGTGTCGACATGCTTAGGTTGTTGCATGTCGTCATCCCAAAACCGCTGGGCACTTTTGGGCGACATGCATTGCAAATCGCATAGCCGAACGCCGATGCGGTGTCGATCCATCTCGCGCCTGCACGCCCGCTGCGCCAAGCGCGGATGGCCCATCGATCCGGTCCGCTGGCCGCGTGACATCACCCGCTTTCAGGCTCATAACCCCTGCGAATTCTCACAGAGTGATAGACTATGCCGACCATCCACGACCTCGACACGCCGTCGATCCTGATCGACGCCGCGCGCGCCGAAGCCAACATTGCCCGCGCACAGGCCCATGCCGACAGAAACGGGCTGAAGCTCAGGCCGCACATCAAGACGCACAAGCTTCCTTACTGGGCGAAGAAGCAGGTGGCGGCGGGTGCTGTCGGCATCACTTGCCAGAAGATCGGCGAGGCCGAGGTCATGGCCGATGCCGGGCTGTCCGACATCTTTCTTCCCTACAACATCCTCGGCCGCGCCAAGCTGGAGCGGCTGAAGGCGCTGCACGGTCGCGTCACCCTGTCGGTCACGGCGGACAGCATGGAAACGCTGGAAGGACTGGCCGCCACTTTCACCGATGCCGGCCATCGCCTCCCGGTGCTGGTCGAATGCGACACCGGCATGGGCCGCTGCGGCGTGCAGACGGCCGATGAGGCGGTTGCACTGGCAAGGGTGATCGACAAGGCCGGCGGCCTCACCTTTGGCGGGCTGATGACCTATCCTGCGGCGGGCCGCGCCGCGGAGGCCGAAGCTTGGCTCGCCGACGCCAGGCAGGCGCTGACCGCTTCGGGTCTCGCCTGCGAACGCATCTCCAGCGGCGGCACGCCGGACATGTGGCGCTCCAGCGATACATCTGTCGTCACCGAATATCGGCCCGGCACCTACATCTATCTCGACCGCTATCAGGTCGCCAAAGGTGTCGGTACCTTGGACGATTGCGCGCTGACGGTGCTGTCGACCGTGGTCAGCCACCCGACGCCGACGCGTGCCATACTCGATGCGGGCAGCAAGGCGCTGTCCAGTGACACGCTCGGGCTAAAGGATTTTGGCGAGTTGCTCGGCGCTGCCGACGCAAGGGTGACCGGGCTTAGCGAAGAGCATGGCACCGTCACGCTTTCCGGTGACGCGAAACTGCGCATCGGCGATCGCGTGCGCGTGGTGCCCGATCATTGCTGTGTCGTCACCAATCTGTTCAACCAGGTCAACCTGATCGACGGCGAGAAAGTGCTGGAAACGCTGCCTGTGGCGGCACGCGGGCTGATGGCGTGAGCACTTTCGGCGGGTAACGGGTGAACTAAGCCGGTTGCCGTTCCGCCTGTCGTGCCGCGACCCTGCGCATGGCGATGACCCTGCGGCGCCGTATCTCCGTGCGCATTGCCATCAAGTGCAACGCGAAGAACAGCACCGTGAAGCCGACTGCCATGACCAGCAGCGGCCACAGCAGGCTGGGATCGATGGTCGGCCCGCCGAGCCGGAATACCGAGGCCGGCTGGTGCAGCGTGTTCCACCAGTCGACGGAGAACTTGATGATCGGGATGTTGATGAACCCGACCAGCGTGATGATGGCAGCGGCCCAGGCTGCGCGACTGGCATCGTCGAGCGCGCGGGTCAGTGCGATGATGCCGAGATACATCAGGAACAGCACGAAGACCGAGGTCAGGCGCGCATCCCACACCCACCAGGTGCCCCACATCGGCTTGCCCCAGATCGAACCGGTGATCAGCGCAAGTGCCGTGAAGACCGCGCCGATGGGTGCCGCCGATTTCAGCGCGACATCGGCCAGCGGATGGCGCCAGACCAGCGTGCCGAGGGCGGAAACCGCCATCAGCGTGTAGCACATCATGGCAAGCCAGGCGAAAGGCACGTGGATGTACATGATGCGCACGGTGATGCCTTGCTGGAAATCCTCGGGCGCGGCGAAGCTCATATAGAGGCCGATGGCAAGGATGAGTGCGGCGATCGCCGCCAGCCACGGCACGACCTTGTCGACCAGCGCGACGAAGCGCGTCGGGTTGGCAAGGTCCATCCAGCCGCTCAGGCGTGAAGTCGTGTCGCTCATGCGACTTTACATAGACCGCCGGCGCGATTGGGGCAATCGAGCGGTGGTGTCGCAGGCTGGGTTACCCCTGCCCCTCGTGGGAGGGTCGCTGCGAAGCAAAGGGGCGGCGGCGCGCGCTGCCCCCACCCGGACCTCTGGTCCGACCTCCCCACAATGGGGAGGTAAAAGATGATGCTTACGCGGCTTCGCCCTGCACGGAGCGGCTGAGACGGCGGACTTCTTCGTCGTTGAGCAGGCCGCCGGCGCGCAGCAGGCTGGCGAAGCGGCCGTTGCGCAGCGACAGTTCAGCGAAGCCGCCCATTTCGACCACCCTGCCCTTGTCCATGAACACGACAAGGTCGGCGTCGCGAACGGTAGTCAGGCGGTGCGCGATGATAAAGGTGGTGCGGTCGCGCCGCAGTTCGTCGATCGCTTCCTTGACGCGATCCTCGGTCTCGACGTCGAGCGCGCTGGTCGCCTCGTCGAGCACCAGGATCGGAGCATCCTTCAGCACGGCACGGGCAATGGCGATGCGCTGGCGCTCACCACCCGACAACTGGCCGCCACGCTCGCCGACCACCGTGTCGTAGCCATTGCTCTTGTCCAGGATGAAGTCCTGCGCGGCAGCCGCGACGGCGGCGGCATGGATCTCATCATTGCTCGCATCGGCGCGGCCAACACGAATGTTGTCCTCGATCGAGCGGTTGAGAAGCCCGGCGTCCTGGAACACGGTGGCGATCGAATGGCGCAGCGACTTGCGGGTCACGGTGCGGGTATCGATGCCGTCGATCAGGATACGGCCGCTGGACGGCGAGAAGACGCGCTGCAGCAGATTGATCAGCGTGGTCTTGCCGGCACCCGTCGGTCCGACGATGGCAACCGTCTGGCCGGCCTGAACCTCGAAGGACACGTCGCTGACGCCTTGCCCCGAATTGGCGAATTCGAAGCTGACATCCTCGAAACGGACATGGCCGGTGACATTGGTGAGGTCGCGCAAGCCATCCGGCTCCGCGGCATCGGCGGCCGAGTCCTCGAGCTTGTAGAAATCCTCAAGCTTGGCGCGGGCCTCGGAAATCTGGTTGGCGAAAGCCGACATCTGGTCGAGCCGCGAGATCAGCAGCGTGGCGAAGCCGGTGAAGGCGATCACATCGCCGACGCGCAACTGGCCATGCGTGACCAGATAGGCGCCGATCAGAAGCACCACCATCATCGAGATCGTTGACGACAGGCGATTGAGCGCATTGGCGATGGCCCACCAGTCGAGCACGGGATTTTGCGCGTCGAGCAGGTTCTTGACATAGCCGCGCAGCGTCTCAGCCTCATGGCCCAGACGGTTGTAGCTCTGCAGAACGGCGACGTTGCTCACCGAGTCCGTCACATGCGCGAACACCTTGTGGTAGTGACGCTCGACGGCGGCCTGGCCTGCCTTGGTGCGCTTCATGACCAGCCGGCCGATGCAGACATAGAGTACGCCCAGCCCGAGCAGCACCATCGACATGCGCACATCCATGCTTAGCGCCGTAGGCACCAGCAGTACGAGCGCAACGGCGGTGGACAGATGCTGGCGCATGAATTCGAGCCACAGGCTGAACAGCGTCTCAACAGCCCGCAACAACGTGTGCAGCGCGTTGGAAGTGCCACGCTGATGATGCCAGGCGAGCGGCATGGTAATGACGCGTTCGAACGACTCGCACAGCACTTCGCTACGCCGGGCGTGGGCAAACCGGTCGGCGCCGCGCGCCACCAGGACGAAAGCGATCACATTGAAGGCGCCCAGGCCAGCCCATACGGCAAGCGTGGAGAACACCGAGCCGTGCGCGGAAATCGCATCGATGACCCGGCCAAACATGATCGGCTCAAGAATTGCGATGGCGGCAAGGGCGACGTTGGCCGAACAAATCAGCGCCACGCGCTTCTTGTCGGCGGCCAGATAGCCCAGCGCTCTCCAATAGATCTGCAGAAGTGACACTTCAGCTACTCCGCCAACTCTCTATTGTGCCCAATACCAGTATTGTGCACTGCACCATTCCATGACACGTAACGGTTGATGCGTCGCAAAACAATGCCCGTCTATCGCTTCCGTTCCCATTTAGCGAACAAAACATGACGACGATGCGAAATCTGACGTGATCACCTAACGGTTTGAGATAAAAGGTGAAATGCCAGCCTTGCGGCAAAATCATGGCAGCAGCCGAGCACTGCCACATTTTTAATCACGACGGTATTGCGGGGCTTAATCGGAAGGCATCTTGCGGGCGCATTCGCGGACCGCGTGCAAGTAACGAGACGCAGCGTCGCGCGTCCCGAAGGACGCGCGAATAACTAACCTAAGCTATTGACTTTACGCTGGTATCTTGACCACGATCTCGGTCTTACTGCCGGCTTTGGGTTCGAATGAAGCGGACTTTGTTTTCGAACCGTCGACTTCAAGCGAGATCGTCTTGGTCTTTTTGTCGCGAATGACATGAACCTTGATCTCGGCGCCAAGCATCTTGAGCGTGGCGTGGTAGCCATCCCAATGGCTGGGCAGTTTCGGCCGGAACGTGATCTGCTTTCCGCGCCGTTCGATGCCGAGGATGCCCTCGACCGCCGCCCGGTAGAGCCAGCCCGCCGAGCCGGTGTACCAGGTCCAGCCGCCACGCCCGCCCTTGTCCTCTCCGGCATAGATATCGGCCGCCACCACATAGGGTTCGACGCGATAGTGTTCGGCCGAGGCCTCGTCGATTGCGTGGTTGACCGGGTTCAGCATCGAGAAGCAGCGATAGGCTTCGTCGGTCTGTCCCATCTCGGCGAGCGCGATGACGAACCACGTCGCAGCGTGGGTGTACTGGCCGCCATTCTCGCGCACCCCCGGCGGATAGCTCTTGATGTAGCCAGGATCCTTCTGCGTCTTAGAAAAAGGCGGCGTGAACAGTTTGACGATCTTGAGCTTGTCGTCCACGAGCAGGCTGGTTGCCTGCCGCATCGCCGTCGTCGACCGCGCCGGGTCACCCTCACCCGAAAGCACACTCCAGGACTGGGCGATGGAGTCGATCCTGCACTCTTCGGACGTGCGTGAGCCCAAGGGCGTGCCGTCATCGAAACTGCCGCGCCGGTACCATTCGCCGTCCCATGCCGTGCTTTCAAGCGCCCGCTTCAGCGCATCGGCATGCTTTGCCCAGGCCTGCGCGCGCTTGCTGTCGCCCTCGGCCTTGGCGACGGTGGCGAAGTCGCCGAGCGTCTTCAGCAGGAACCAGCCCAGCCACACGCTCTCGCCCTTGCCGTGTTCGCCGACACGGTTCATGCCGTCGTTCCAGTCGCCGCCAAGGATCAGCGGCAGGCCGGCAGGGCTGCTGCGCTTGACGGCGAGGTCGAGCGCGCGCGCGCAATGATCGTAGAGTGATACCGTCTTCTTCGAGATTTCCGGAGTGAAGAAGGCATCGTGCTCGCCCTCGCCCAGCGCCTGTCCATCGATGAAAGGCAGCTGCTCCTTCAGGATCGCGGCGTCGCCGGTCACCGTCAGGTAGCGCGCCGTCGCATGGGCCAGCCAGACCACGTCGTCGGAAATCATCGTGCGCACGCCGGCTCCGGTGCGTGGCAGCCACCAATGCTGCACATCGCCCTCCGGGAACTGCCGCCGCGCGGCGTTGAGGATCTGGTCGCGCGCCAGCGTCGGATCATGCGCCAGCAGCGCCAGCGTGTCCTGCAACTGGTCGCGGAAGCCGAAGGCGCCGCTTGCCTGATAGAAGGCCGAGCGGGCGCGGATGCGGCAGGCAAGGCTTTGATAGGGCAGCCAGTGATTGACCATGGCGTCGAGCCCCTTGTCCGGCGTCTCGACCTGGATGGTATCGAGGAAGCCGCGCCACTCCCGCTCGTTGTCGGCCAGGCGCTGGTCGAAATCCTTGCTCCGGTGCTTTTGCACCAGCGCGCTCGCCTGCGCCGCGGAATCGGCATCGCCGAGCAGCCAGAGCAGCGTGACGTCGCCGCCGGCCGGGATCTCGATGTCGCGGGCGATCGCCGCGCAAGGATCGTCTCCGGCCTCGACGCGACCCGACAGCGCCGCGCCGCTCAGCACCGCCTGCGGCAGCTCGCTGGACCCGTGCCGGCCGAGGAACTCGGAACGATCTGCCGTCACCGAATGAGCAGCGGCATCAGCGGCGAGGAAGGCCACGCGCTCGCTGAAATCAAGCCCGTAAGGGTTTTGCGCCAGCAACGCGCCGGTCGCGCTGTCGCGGGACGGAACGATGGTCGCCGCGGTGCGTGACCGGTGCCCGCCAAGCACCCATTCGGCGTAAGCATAGACGCGCAGCCGCGCCGGCACCGAGCCGGAATTCTGGATGCGCAGCCGCGTGATCTTCACCGGATCAATGGGGTCCACGACATGGGTCAGGTCCATCGACAACGGCCCGCGCTTCGAGCGGAACGTCGAGAAGCCCTGCCCGTGCCAGGCCTCGTAGGTCATCGAGGGATCGCGCACCATCGCCGCGAGCGGCGAGAACGCCCTGCCGCTGGCCTGATCGTAGATATAAATGCCCTCGCCCGGCCGGTTCGAGACCGGATCGTTCGACCACGGCGTCAACTGGTAGTCGCGGCTGTTGCGGCTCCAGGTGAAGGCGGCACCCTCGGCCGAGGTGTGGAAGCCGAACGAGGCATTGGAGACGACGTTGATCCAGGGCTGCGGCGTGCTGCGCCGGCCAGCCAGGCGCACCACATAGTGCCGTCCGTCGCCGTCGAAACCACCAAAGCCGTTCCATTGGTTGAGGCCAGTGCCGTCGGCGCTGACATCCGCCACGGCCTGCGAGGCAAATGCATGCGCCGCTGGCGTCGAAATCTCTCGCAGCGTCGGCAACCCGGCCGGCACAATGGCGTCGCGCGCCTGCAAGGCAGCCGCCTCGGCCCGCTCTATCTGATCGAAGATGGTCCCGTTGCGCGTGTGCAGCACCACCCGGGCGACGGCGAGCAGCGTCTTGTAGGTGGTCTCTTCCATCAGGTCGCGGCGCACCGCGAAAATATGCTGTCGTGGCCCGAGTTCCTTGCCGCGCAGACGGCTGTTTTCGCACAGCGTCTCGACCGCCCGCTGCAGGTCCTGGACATAGGACGAGGCCTGCTCGTTGACGACGACGAAGTCGATCATCATGCCGCGGGTACGCATATATTCCTGGAAGCGCAGCGCCTGGGCGACGATTTCCAGGTCGGCGACGTCGCCGATCCTGACCAGGAAGATCGGAAAATCGCCCGAAATGCTGGTCGGCCACAGGCTCGACTGCTTGCCCAGGCCCGACGCGATGGATTCGGCGGGCAGGCGCAGGAACGCATCGGGATAGATCAGATAGCGTGCCAGTTTCTGCACATTGGCGGCATCGGTCAGGCTGAGGCCCATATGGCGGGTCTGCACCTGGCTGCGCGTCCAGGCAAGCATGGCCTGGCGGGCAAAGCTCTCCTGATGGTCAAGCCGATTGATGGCCTCGTCCAGCTCGGCGCGATTGGCCCCGACCACGGTCCAGAAGGTCAGCGATATCTTCTTGTTGGCGGGCACGCGTACCTGGCGGCGCAACGAGGCGATAGGATCGAGCGTGAAGCCGGAATGGCCGCCTAGTCTCGCGCCTGGATCGAAAGCGGCGGCATCGACGATGGAGCGGCCACGGCCGATGAAGGCGCGCCTGTCGGTCTCGGCCTCCGCATCGCGCGCCGGCCCGGACGGATCGGTGACGAAATGCGCCAGGGTGATATCAGGCTCGCTGGTTTCGCGCTTGCGGCGCGTGGCGAAGATCGCGCCTTTGTTGGCGGCGATCTCAGTCTCCACGAACATCTTCGAGAAGGCCGGATGGGCGTTGTCGGACGCCTCCGAACCCAGCACCAGTTCGGCGAAGGACGTCACCTCGATGTGACGATCGGATGTGCTTTCATTGTAGAGCGTTATGCGACGGCCTTCGCCATTGCCTTCGGAAACGACGATACATTCGACCTCGGAGCGCAACGTGCCGACCGATTTGACGAAGCTCGCCTTGTCGTCGGAGAACAGGGTCTGCGCCTTCTCCTCGGCCGCGCGCTTGGGCCCCGCCGTTGCCGACCACCAGTCTCCGGTGCTGACGTCACGCAGGAAGATGTAGGAGCCCAGACGGTCCTCGACTGGATCCGGCTGCCAGCGGGTCACGGACAGATCGCCCCAGCGGCTGTAGCCGGAACCGGTCGCGGTCACCATCACCGAATAACGGCCATTCGACATCACATTGGTCGAGCGCAACGCCCGTAAGGGATCAAGCACGATGCGGGTGTCGGGGCTCTCGGTCTCGGTCTCGTCCTTGGCTCGCTCGTCGGCTTCGGTCCTGACGGTGGCGGTCGGGATGTCGCGCGGCGCCCTTTCCTGCAGCAGCAATTCAGCCGATTCAATAACCGGATCGCTGTGGAAACGGTCGCGCAGGCGACCCTCGAAGATCGCGTCGGCGACCGCCGCGATCGACATGCCCGAATGGTGCGCATAGTAATTGAGCACGACCGCGTGGTTGGTGCCTTCCGGCACGCGCTGCGGCGTGAAATCGACAGCATCGTAATAGCCATGAGGGCCAAGCGCACCGATCTCGCGCAGCCGGGACAGGTTCTGCACGGCTTCGCGCGGGTTGAACTGCGCCGCCAGGATGGTGGCGTAGGGCGCGATCACCGTGTTCTGGCCGAGGCCGCGCTTCAGCCCAAGCCCGGGCACGCCGAAATTGGTGTACTGATAGGTCAGTTCCCGATCGCGGGCATTGTAGGCCGCTTCCGAAATGCCCCACGGCACGTTCTTCTGGCGACCGTACTGCATCTGGCGCTTGATAATCAGCTTGCTGGTCTGGTTGAGGATCGAGCCTTGCGGCTCCTTCATCACCAGCGGTGGCATCAGATACTCGAACATCGAGCCCGACCAGGACATCAGCGCGCCCTGGAAGCCGATCTCGACGATTGGGCGACCGAGCCGGAACCAATGCTCGGTAGGCAGGTCGCCCTTGGCGATGGCGAACAGGCTGGTCAGCCGCGCCTCGGAGGCGAGAAGGTCGTAGCAGCTTTCGTCGAGCTGGTGCTCCTCGACCCGGTAGCCGATCGACAGCAGCTTGCGTTCCGGCCGCATCAGGAAGGCGAATTCCATCTCGAAGGCGAAGCGACGCGTGCGTTCGCGCAAGGTCAGAAGCTTGGCGCGCAGTGCCTCGACGGCGTTGTCGTCGCTGTGGGCGTCGTGGACGTGCGCCTCGCAAGTCGCTTCCAGTCTTGCCGCCCAGTCGACGATGACGTCGCTCTGAGCCGACGCTGCCTCGGTGTGGATGGCCGTGGCCAGCTTGCGGATCTCGCCCGCCAGCACGGCAAGGTTGATGGTGCGGATCGAGGCCATTTCCGGCTGCGCCTTGATCGTCTCCACGGCACGCCGCATGCCGTCCAGGCGGTCAACGAGGCGCTGGCGCAAGGGCCGCAACTGGCGGCGATCGTCAGGCAACTCATCGAGGCTTTCGCTCAAAATGGTCACCGTGTCGAGAATGCCTTCGAAATCGCCCTGGAGGTGAACGGAAGGCGCTTCCGCCCATTCGGCACAGGCAGCAGCCACCGCCACTAGGTGGCCGGCGAGATTGCCGCTGTCGACAGCCGAGATATAGAGCGGGTAGAGCGGCTTCAGCGTCGTGGTGTCGTACCAGTTGAAGAGATGACCGCGGTGGCGCGGCATGCTCTCGATGGTCGTCATGGTGGCGTCGATGCGGGTGATGGCATCGGACAGGCTGATCCAGCCGAAATCGCGCGCCGAGACGACCGACAGCAGGTAGACACCGACATTGGTGGGCGAAGTGCGCGGTGCCACGACCGGTGCCGGGCTTTCCTGAAAATTGTCCGGCGGCAGATTGTGATGCTCCGCCGTGACGAAGCTCTCGAAATAGTGCCAGGTGCGCCGCGCCACGGTGCGCAGCGCGTGGATGTCGGCCTGCGATATGCGAAGGCGATCCTCGGTTTCGGCCGAGCGGCTGATCCAGCTGGCGATCGCCGGTGAGCCGATCCAGAACAGGGCGAAGAAGAAGGCGACGAAGGCGCCAGTGGAATCGGCCAGCACCGGAATGGCGAGGCCGACGAAGCCGATGATCACGGCGCCGTACATCATGCCATAATAGGAGCCGACATCATTGTCGCCCGCCTTGTGCGCCTGCGAGGCGGTGCGCCATTCCAGGAGGTTCTGGCGGCTGACGAACAACCGGTAGAGCGTGCGCACGATGGCATCGCCCATCATCCAGGCATTGTGCGCCATCAGCACGATCTTCAGCGCCACCATGGCGGTGCCGAAGGCGACATCTCGAGCGAGAGCAGAGAAATGACCACGCGGCGTCTGGTCGCCGCTCTTGGGCAGGATGGCGTCGACGACGTCGAAAGTCGGCGCCATGAACAGGCTGAGGATCAGCAAGGCCTGCCATTGCGCGGCCTGCGTGAAGGGCAGCAAGGTCCAGCCTGCGATCGCCGCCATCACCCAGAAGATCGGCGTCAGCGAGCGGCGCAGATTGTCGACCATCTTCCAGCGCGACAGGGCCGGAACGCCTGAGCGTGGGTCGAGGATGAAGCCCAGCAACTGCCAGTCGCCGCGTGCCCAGCGATGGTGGCGCGAGGCGTCGACCGAGTAGCGGGTCGGGTAGTCCTCGACCAGTTCGACGTCGGTGACCAGTGCCGCGCGCGCCAGCGCGCCTTCGAGCAGATCGTGGCTGAGGATGGTGTTTTCCTCGATACGGCCTTGCAGGGCGGCCTCGAAGGCATCGACGTGATAGAGGCCCTTGCCGGTGAAGGACCCGTCGCTGAACACATCCTGATAAAGATCCGAGACGGCGAAGACATAGGGGTCGAGGCCGCGATTGGCCGAGAACACGCGCTGGAAGAACGAGGCTTCGTCACCGCTGGTGAGCGAAGCGGTGATGCGCGGCTGCAGGATCGTGTAGCCGGCGGTGACAACGCGCTTGGCCGCGTCGAAATGCGGGCGGTTGAGCGGATGGCAGAGCTTGCCGACAAGGGTCGCCACCGCATCGCGGGTGGTGCGCGTATCGGCATCGAGCGTCATCACATGGACGACTTTTTCGGGCAGCGGCACCTCGAGCGGCAGGAAAGTGGTGTCGCTGTCGCCACGCAGCAGAAGGTCAAGCTCGTGCAGCTTGCCACGCTTGCGCTCCCAGCCCATCCAGGCTCCTTGAGCGGCATTGAAGAGCCGGCGGCGGTGCAGGATGTAGAAGCGCGGCGAGCCTTCCGAAGGATAGCGGGCGTTGAGACGGGCGATCTCGGCGCGGGCATATTCGAGGATCTCGGTGTCGGCCGCATCGATCTCGATCTTGCTGTCGGGCCAGTCCGACAGCAGCGCGAAGTGGATCTCGTCCACCAGATTGGCAAGGTAATGCACTTCGATGTTGCGGATGTTTTCCTCGACATCGTCGCGCGAGCCGATCAGCGAAGGCACAACCACCAAAGTGCGCGCCTCGGGCGGCACGCCGTGCCTGTAGTCATAGCCGATCAGGCGTGTCGGCTTGAGGAACAGCGAGACCACGGTGTTGAAGAAGGCAAGCGCGCCTTCGCTCGCCGGCACGGCAAACAGAGCCAGCATCAGCACGATCGAGGCCACCGACAGGCCGAGATTGGCCAACGCATTGCCGGTGAGGACAAGAAGCAGGGCTGTCAGCGCGAAGACGGGCAGGACGATGCCGAGCCACCCGGTCTTGGCGAAGGTCCGCTTGGCTATCTGGCTGATCGTCGGCCGATAGCCGATCGCCTTTTCCAACTCCAGCCGGCGCGGGCCGACGAGGAAGAAGCCGACATCGGTATGCGCGGACGGAGCCGGAATGGAATCGTCGCGATCCGATGCATGGTCGCTGGCGGCGCGTTCGCTGGCGGCTTGGCCGGCCAGTTCGATGGCCTTTTCGGCGACGCGGTATTCCGAGAGGTTCGAGCGGCGCGCCAGTTCCTCGATCGCGGTGCGGTATTGGTCGCGCGAGAAGAAGTCGAGCGCGGCGAAATCGGTGCGCTCGCGCAGCACGGTGTCGATGCGGCTGACGCCCTCGAACCATACTGTCCAGTCGACGTCGTTGATGAGGCGCAGGCCGCGGATGATGTTGCCGGTCGTCACATTGCCGCTGGACAGCGTGTGATGCTCGGAGATGATGATCTCCTCGGCATCGGAGCCGGTCTTTTCGAGCTCGCCTTCCAGCCATTCCAGGGCCTTGCCGGCATTCTGCGATCCATCGCGCAGACGATAGAGAAGCTGGGTGGCGAAGGTGGTGTCCTGCGCGTGGGCGCTGAAATTGGCCAGGATGGCCTGGCGGTCGGCGCTGTCGTCGGTCGCCAGAACCTTGTCGGCCACGTCGTTGGCGATCTGGCGCATCTGGCGGGTGCGATTGACCCTGACCGCCAGCCGGCGGAGATTCTCGATCAGCACGAAGCGCAGCAGCGATGGCAGCGCCCAGAGTTCACCGATCTTCAGCGGCTCGACCGACTGAAAGCCCTGGACGATGGACTTGAACATGGTCGCGGAGACGGAACTGTCTGAATGCGCCACATAGGTCCAGGCCAGCGCCAGCGCGCGCGGCACGGTGCCGCCATCAGGCAGTTTCAGCGTCGGCAACTGGCGATAGAAGCGGCGCGGCAGATCGCGCTTGACCTGGAAAATGGTCTCCTCGACCAGGTAGTTGTTGTCGAGCAGCCATTGGGCGGCCGGGGTGATCGTTTCGCCCTTGGCCTGCGCCGCATTGGTCGAACGATAGACTTCGAGGATCTTCTTGGCACTGTCGCGGATGCGGGCCTGGAAATCGAACGGGGTCAGGCCGAACAGGTCGGCGAGATCGCCTTTTGCCAGGCTTTCGCCGAGCAGCCGGAGCCGTTCGTCCGGCAGGAATGTCGACCTTATCGGCTCTTCCGTGATGGCCGGAAAGCTCGCGCTGGTCTTCTCGATCTGGGCTGGATTCGTCTGAATATTCATTGAAAATTCCGTAAGCGGGCACTCAGCGGCGTTACCGCCACGGCAATGGCCCTAAAACCGGTTCAAATGCAATTGGTTGCATCAACCCCTATGCCGAAAGTTTGTTTCCGCACCACGACAGGGGCGTCCATCTTTCGACCAAACTCAAAGACGAGCGCCCCTCGCTCCCGTCAGGATCGATCGACGGAGAGGATTCGGGCTTTTTCGTGATGCCGGCAAGAGCTTACGCTATATTTCGCCGGCATTGCGATCATGTTTGGAAACAGGCGGTAACCGTTGGCGCGAAAGCGTCAGGCCGCGATGGTTATCCGGATCACGAACAACGTGGTATCCCGCACGGGTTCAACCCGCAGGATAGGTGCATCCGGCCCGAGCAGCAGCGTGTCGAGCGGCCCGAGGCGAATTGACCCGGCGTCGGGGAAAACAGCTTCGCCCTTGTGACAAAGGATGAGGGTCGAACCGGCCTCGGTTGCGATTTCCACAGGGCGCGAAATCGCCAGACGTTCGACCGAATGCAGCGTGCGGCCGCGGCGGGTCATGACGTTGAGATCGGTGATTGGGCCGGCGATCAGGGCCGCACTGGTCGGCAGGTCGGCCGGAAAGAAAAAAGGCGCGGAAGCCGGCGTTAACTGGGCCGCCGGCTGGCCGGCGATATCAAGCACGATCCCCTCGCCTTCGAGCACCGTCAGCGTGCGGTCGATGCCGGCAAAGCTGGAGAACGGCCCGCTGCCCTCGACACGTGCCATCGAGACGCGCCAGACGAAATCATCGAGGCCGGCGCCGTCAGGCGAGACCGCGATCTCGGTCGTCGTGCCGCCACCGTTCTTCCACGGCATCACGCGGTAGTCGGCGGCACGAAGGATGCGCATGACGTCAGCCTATCACCCGAGAATACCGGGCAGGTTGAGCTGATGCTCCCTGGCGCAGTCGATGGCGATGTCGTAGCCGGCATCGGCGTGGCGCATGACGCCGGTCGCCGGATCGTTCCACAGCACGCGCTCCAGGCGCCTAGCGGCGTCCGGCGTGCCGTCGGCGACGATGACCATGCCGGCATGCTGGGAGAAACCCATGCCGACGCCGCCGCCATGGTGCAGCGAGACCCAGGTGGCGCCCGACGCGGTGTTGAGCAGCGCATTGAGCAGCGGCCAATCGGAGACGGCGTCGGAACCGTCCTTCATTGATTCCGTTTCGCGGTTCGGCGAGGCGACCGAGCCGGAATCGAGGTGATCGCGGCCGATGACGACCGGCGCCTTGAGTTCACCCTTGGCCACCATCTCGTTGAAGGCAAGACCCAGCCGGTGGCGGTCGCCAAGACCGACCCAGCAGATGCGCGCCGGCAGGCCCTGGAACGCAATGCGCTCACGCGCCATGTCCAGCCAGTTGTGCAGATGGGTGTTGCCGGGAGTGAGTTCGCGCACCTTGGCGTCGGTCTTGTAGATATCTTCGGGGTCGCCGGAGAGCGCGGCCCAACGGAACGGCCCGATGCCCCGGCAGAACAGCGGGCGGATATAGGCCGGCACGAAGCCGGGGAAGGCAAAGGCGTTCTCGAAACCTTCGTCCTTGGCGACCTGGCGGATGTTGTTGCCATAGTCGAGCGTGGGCACGCCGGCGTTCCAGAACGCCACCATCGCCTCGACGTGTTCGCGCATGGAAGCGCGGGCCGCCTTTTCGACAGCCTTGGGGTCGCTGACGCGCTTCTCGCGCCACTCGGCCATCGTCCAGCCCTTCGGCAAATAGCCGTTGATCGGATCGTGGGCCGAGGTCTGGTCAGTGACCATGTCGGGGCGGATGCCGCGCCTGAACATTTCCGGCACGATCTCGGCCGCATTGCCGAGCAGGCCGACCGACTTCGCTTCGCCGGCCTTGGTCCAGCGTTCGATCATTTCCATCGCCTCGTCGAGCGTCTCCGCCTTCTCGTCGACATAACGGGTGCGCAGGCGGAAATCGATCGAATCCGGGTTGCATTCGATGGCAAGGCAGCAGGCGCCGGCCATGACGGCGGCCAGCGGCTGGGCGCCGCCCATGCCGCCGAGACCGCCGGTCAGGATCCATTTGCCCTTGAGGTTGCCGCCATAGTGCTGGCGGCCGGCCTCGACGAAGGTCTCGTAGGTGCCCTGCACGATGCCTTGCGTGCCGATGTAGATCCACGAGCCGGCCGTCATCTGGCCGTACATCATCAAGCCCTTCTTATCGAGCTCGTTGAACTTGTCCCAATTCGCCCAGTGCGGCACGAGGTTGGAGTTGGCGATCAGCACACGCGGCGCATCGGCGTGCGTGCGGAACACGCCAACCGGCTTGCCGGATTGCACCAAAAGTGTCTCGTCCTCGGCAAGCGTCTTCAGCGAGGCGACGATGCTGTCGAAATCGTTCCAGGTGCGCGCGGCCCGGCCGATGCCGCCATAAACGACCAATTCGTTCGGGTTTTCGGCAACCTCGGGGTCGAGATTGTTCATCAGCATGCGCAGCGGCGCTTCGGTCGTCCAATAGCGGGCGTTGAGCTTGTCGCCGCGCGGCGCACGGACTTCGCGAATGTTGTGGCGAGGATTGTTCATCATTGTCCCTTCGAGTAAGGCGGCGCGCGTCAGCGCCCGGCCCAGTCAATGGCGGTTTCGAGAATCTGCTTCAGCGTGGCGCGGATCGGTGCAGCAAACCCGGCGTCGTAGGGTACCGGCCAATTGTCCGGTTCACCCTTTTCCTCGGGCTCGCGCATGTATCCGCGGTTGGAGAGCTCCATCTGCAAGGCGTGGACACCCTGTTGCGGCTGGCCAAAATGGCGTGTGATCCAGCCGCCCTTGAAGCGACCGTTGACGACAAAGGTTTCGCCGGTTTCGGCCATGATCTGGCTGACCATTGCCTGCAGATTCGGATCGGCGCTCTTGCCGTCATTGGTGCCGAGGTTGAACACCGGCAGCGTGCCTTCGAACAGGCGCGGCAGCACCGAACGGATCGAGTGGCAGTCGTAGAGGACGATCTTGTCATGCAGGCCACGCAGCCGGGCGATCTCGGCCCGCAAGGCGGTATGATAAGGCACGAAGAATTTCTCGCGACGCTCGTCGACCTCCGACGGTCCCGGCTCTTCGCCCTCGCGGTAGAGCGGATCGCCATCGAAGGTCTCCGTCGGGCACAGGCCGGTCGTCGCCTGGCCGGGATAGAGCGAAGCACCCGAAGGATCGCGGTTGACGTCGATGACGGTGCGCGAGATCGCGGTGTGGACGACGGTGGCGCCGAGGCTGCCGGCGAAGTCATAGAGGTTATCGATCCACCAGTCGCAGTCGCGCCGGCCGAGCCAGGGCGAGACCAGCCGGTTTTCGAGGCCGGCAAGGTCGATGCCGGTGTGCGGGATCGACACCAGCAGGGGCGCTGTGCCTTGGCTAACGGTGAGCCAGGGTGTGGCGGCCATCATGCCGCTCCTGAAATCGAGGGCAGCGCCACCGCGCCGGCAGCCCTGACGGTCGCGCCGCTGCGCACCATGGCGATTGCCTTCTCCATGTCGGGATGAAAGTGCCGGTCATTGTCGAGATGCGGCACTTCGGCACGGACCAGCTTGCGCACAGCCTCCAGCGCATCGCTCGACGCCAGCGGCTGGTGGAAATCGCACCCTTGCGCGGCGGCCAGCAATTCGATGGCGATCACAGCCGTCGCATTCTCGACCATGCCGATCAGCCGGCGCGCACCATGCGCGGCCATCGAAACGTGGTCTTCCTGATTGGCCGAGGTCGGGATCGAATCGACGCTGGCCGGATAGGCCTTCTGCTTGTTTTCCGAAACGAGTGCCGCCGCCGTCACCTGCGGGATCATGAAGCCGGAGTTCAGGCCGGGCTTCGGCGTCAAGAAGGCGGGCATGCCCGACAGCGCCGGATCGACCAGCATGGCAATGCGGCGTTCGGACAGCGAGCCGATCTCGCAAACGGCAAGCGCGATCATGTCGGCGGCGAAGGCCACAGGCTCAGCGTGGAAATTGCCGCCGGAGAGCGCGGTATCATCCTCTGCAAAGATCAGCGGGTTGTCGGTGACGCCATTGGCTTCGGTGCCCAGCGTGTCGGCCGCCTGGCGCAGCACGGTGAGTGCCGCCCCCATCACTTGCGGCTGGCAACGCAGGCAATAGGGATCCTGCACGCGCTCGTCGCCGATACGGTGCGATTCCCTGATAGCGCTGCCGGCCATCAGATTGCGCAGCGCGTCCGCCGTCTCGATCTGGCCGGGATGCTTTCTCAGCACATGGATACGCGGATCGAACGGAGCGTCGGACCCCTTTGCCGCGTCGGTCGACAGCGCGCCGGCAACCAATGCCGACTGGTAGAGCACTTCGGCCTCGAACAAGGCGGCAAGCGCATAGGCGGTGGAAAACTGGGTGCCGTTGAGCAGCGCCAGGCCTTCCTTGGCGCCCAATGTCACGGGCTCCAGGCCGTGCGAGACGAAAGCGACCTTGGCCGGGAAGCGGCCATGCGGCGTGAAGCATTCGCCGACGCCGATCATCACCGCCGTCATGTGCGACAGCGGCGCGAGATCGCCGGAAGCGCCGACTGAGCCCTGCGCCGGCACGACGGGGATGACGTCGTTGGCAAGCATCGCTTCCAGCAACTCGATGGTTTCGGCACGCACGCCGGAGGCGCCCTGCGCCAGGCTGGCAAGTTTCAGCGCCATCATCAGGCGGGCAATCGCGACCGGCATCGGCTCACCGACGCCGGCGGCGTGCGACAGCACGATGTTGCGCTGCAAGGTTTCGAGATCGCCGGCCGGGATGCGCACGCTGGCCAGTTTGCCGAAGCCGGTGTTGATGCCGTAAACCGGCTCACCCTTGGCAACGATCCTGGCGACAGCCTCGGCGCTCGCCTTGATCTTTGGGCGGCAGGCATCATCCAGCTTCGGCACGTCGCCACGGTAGATGGCGCGCCAGTCGGCCAGCGTCGCATTGCCGGGCTTCAAGGTCAGTTCGGTCATTGTCCTCTCCAGATGCGGGCATGGAGCGGGTTGAAGCCCATGCGGTAAACGAGTTCGGCGGGACGCTCGATGTCCCAGATCGCCAGATCGGCGGATTTTCCGGCTTCCAGCGTGCCGGCCTTATCGAGAAGGCCAAGCGCTCGCGCGGCCTCGCGGGTGACCCCGGCAAGGCATTCATCGACGGTCAACCCAAAGAGCGTCGCGGCCATATTCATGGCGAGCAACAGCGAGGTGAGCGGCGAAGTGCCGGGATTGCTGTCGGTCGCCACCGCCATCTTCACACCATGGCGGCGGAACAAGTCGACAGGCGGCTTCTTGGTTTCGCGGATGAAGTAATAGGCGCCTGGCAGGATCGTCGCCACCGTGCCGGCCTTCGCCATCGCGGCAGCGCCCGCCTCGTCCGTATATTCGAGATGGTCGGCCGACAGTGCGCCATAGCAGGCGGCAAGCGCTGCTCCGTGCAGGTTGGACAGCTGGTCGGCGTGAAGCTTGACCGGCAGGCCCAAGGCCTTGGCGGCATCGAAAACCCGCGCCATCTGCTCCGGCGAGAAGGCGATGCCCTCGCAAAAACCGTCCACCGCATCGGCCAGTCCCTCGGCGGCAACCTCCGGAACAATCTGCTTGGCGACCAAATCAATAAAAGCGTCCTTGTCACCCTTGGCTTCGGGCGGCAGTGCGTGTGCGGCGAGGCACGTCGTTCGGACGGTGACGGGGCGCTCATTCGCCAGCCGGCGGGCGGCGCGCAACGACTTCTTCTCGTTATCGAGATCGAGGCCATAGCCCGATTTGACCTCGACTGTCGTGACGCCTTCCGCCATCAGCGCATCGAGGCGCGGCAGCGTCTGGGCAACGAGTTCATCCTCGCTGGCGGCACGCAATGACTTGACCGAGGAAACAATACCGCCGCCAGCGCGGGCCACTTCTTCATAGGTAGCGCCAGCCAGCCGCATCTCGAATTCGCTGGCACGGTTGCCGGCATAGACCAGATGGGTGTGGCAGTCGATCAGGCCGGGCGTGATCCAGCGGCCCTCGCAGTCAATGGTCTCGGCGCCCTGCCCTGCCGAAGCCGGCATCTCCACTTCGGCGCCGACATAGACGATAAGCCCGTCGCGGGCAGCAATTGCGCCCTTCTCGACGACGCCGAGGCCAGCCGTGCCGTCGGCCATGGTCGCCAACCGCGCATTGCGCCACAGACGAAAGCCGCTCTTCCCGTTTGCTCCAACCATCATCTTTTCCATTTGAAAGGATGGCGATTATGTATATACATATTGAAACGCGGCGCAAGTGGTATCGTCGCCCGGGCATGCAGATTTGGAGGCGGACGTGACGGTGATCTTTGCGGAACAGGCGCTTCTGCCCGAGGGCTGGCAAGGCAATGTCAGGATCGCGCTCGATGGAGGCCGTATCGCCTCCGTCGAAGCGGGTTCAGCTCCGCAGGCCGGCGACGAGCGCCACGCCATTCTCGTGCCCGGTATACCCAATCTGCACAGCCACGCCTTCCAGCGCGGCATGGCCGGATTGGCTGAGCTTCGCGGCCCTTCCGCCGACAGTTTCTGGAGCTGGCGCGAGGTGATGTACCGCTTCGCTCTGTCGATGACACCGGATCAGGTCGAAGCGGTTGCCGCGCAGCTCTATGTCGAGATGCTGGAGGCCGGGTTTTCGCGCGTCGGCGAATTCCACTATTTGCACCACGACCGCAATGGAAAGCCCTACGCCAATCTCGCCGAGATGGCCGAACGGATCGCAGCCGCGGCTGGCGAAACCGGTATCGGCCTGACGCTGCTGCCGGTGTTCTATGCGCATTCCTCCTTCGGCGGTGCCGCGCCGAACGAAGGCCAGCGCCGATTCATCAACGATGTGAATCGGTTCACCCGGCTTGTTGAGAAGTCTAGCGAATCGGTTCGTGCGTTGAATCGAGCCGTCGTCGGTGTCGCACCGCACAGTTTGCGTGCGGCGACGCCGGAGGAATTGACCCAAATTGCCGCTTTGGCGCCGAATGGACCGATCCACATCCATGTCGCCGAGCAGGTGAAGGAAGTCGAGGACTGCCTTGCCTGGTCCGGCGCGCGCCCGGTCGAGTTTCTGCTTGGCGCTGCCGATGTCGATCAGCGCTGGTGCCTGATCCACGCCACGCATATGACCGACGCCGAAACCATCGGCATGGGGAAGAGCGGCGCCATTGCCGGCCTTTGCCCTATCACCGAGGCCAATCTCGGCGACGGTACTTTTGCCGCGCCGCTATTCACCGAGCATGGCGGCCGCTTCGGAATCGGCTCCGATTCCAACGTGCTGATCGGACTGCCCGACGAATTGCGCCAGCTCGAATATTCCCAGCGCCTTGCCCACCGCGCCCGCAATGTGCTGGCGGTGGCCGGCGGCTCGACCGGGCGCGCGCTGTTTGATGCAGCACTCGATGGCGGCAGCGTCGCGCTTGGCGCCGGCGCCTCGCAGATCGCCGCCGGCGCTGCCGCCGATCTCGTCTCGCTCGACGCCAAGACCCCCTCGCTGGCCGGCAAGACCGGCGACGCAATACTCGACGCCTGGATTTTCGCCAATGGAAGCAAGGTCGACTGCGTCTGGGTGCATGGGCAAAAACAGGTCAGCGGCGGCCGGCATGCACGGCGCGAAGCCATCGCCGAGCGCTTTCGCACTGTGATGACGGCGCTGTCGGCATGAGCACGGTCGAGACAGTTGATGCCGACAGTGGCGGTTCGCTGCACCAGCGCATCCTGTCCGACATCAGCGAAAAAATCCTGTCCGGTGCCTGGGCGCCCGGTCATCGCATTCCGTTCGAGCACGAGTTGACGACCGAGTACAATTGCTCGCGCATGACGGTGAACAAGGCCCTGTCGCAGTTGGCCAAGGCCGGGCTGATCGAACGCCGCCGCCGCTCAGGCAGCTTTGTCCGCCAACCGCAGTCGCAGGCAGCGGTGCTGGAACTTCACGACATCAGGATCGAGGTCGAATCACTTGGCCTACCCTATCGTTACGAGCGGCTGGAGCGCCTGAAGCGGCGCAGCAACGCGGACGACAGAGCGCTGCTCGGGCTGTCCGCCGCAGGGTCATTGCTATGGCTCGAAGGCCTGCATTTTGCCGGTGAGCGGCCCTTCGCCCTCGAGCAGCGCCTGATCAATCTTTCGGCGGTTCCGGAAGCCGGAGATGAAGAGTTCAGGGAAATCGCCGCCGGGCCCTGGCTGATCGGCCGTGTGCCGTGGAGCGAGGCCGAACACCGGATCCGTGCCATGGCCGCCGATGAGATTGTTGCCGACGCGCTCGACATCGATCCGGGCGCGCCCTGCCTGGTGGTCGAGCGCCGCACCTGGAGCGCGGAACACCCGGTCACCCATGTCCGGTTTGTCTATCCGGCGGAAAGCCACACGCTGGTGGCAAGGTTCACGCCGTCGCAGGGGTGAGGCGTATCCAGCCGAAGGCTGGCGAAAAGCCAACGATTTGGCTTTTCGAACGCCGAACGCCCGGAGCCATGGCGGAGGGCCGTTGCGCTGGGCTGGGTCCCCGCTGCCTTCGGCAGCGTCCCAGCGTTCGCTGGCCTTTCGACGCGCCACGGACGCGCCGAATTCGCTGACGCGAACCGGCTCCTCACCCCCACAAGGGGGAGGTAAAAGCTCAAATCGCCGCGGTGACGATAATCTCGACCAGATATTCCGGGCCGGCGAGCTTGGCTTCGCCGGTGGCGCGGGCCGGGGTGTGGCCCTGCGGCACCCACTTGTCCCATTCCGAATTCATCTCGGCGAAGGTGCCCATGTCGGCCAGCCAGATGATCGCCTGAACGATCTTGGTCTTGTCGGTGCCGGCCTTGGCCAGCAATTCGTCGATGGTCGCCAGGATATCGCGGGTCTGCGAGGCGACGTTGCCGCCGGGTTCGCCGACCTGGCCGGCCAGATAGACCGTGTTGCCGTGGATGACGATCTGGCTCATGCGCGGGCCAACATCGATGCGACGAATGCTCATGGGAGATTCCTTCCTGTTATGGGTGGCGACTGTTTAGAGTTGCGGTTCGCTTCGGGCAAGGCCGCCGGCGCCAATTCCCCTTGGACCAGCAAGGGTGAGATTCACGGCAAGTTGAGCCGCCGGTCGCAATTCCGCCCGATTGGCTTGTTGACTAATGTAATAACATCACATATCCAATCGACCCCTGCCCGCAGCCGGGTTTCGCTGCTTCACGGAACGACATGACCCAGACCTGCCTGACCTTCCGTGACCTGACGCTGGGCTACAGCAGCCACCCGGCGATCCATCATCTCGACGGCACGATCCGCAAGGGGTCGCTGACGGCCGTGGTCGGTGCCAATGGGTCCGGCAAATCGACGCTGATGAAGGGTATCGTCGGGGTCCTGAAGCCGATGGCTGGCGAGGTGGTTCGCGCACCCGGCGTGCGCGCCGCCTACCTTCCCCAGCAATCGGAACTCGACCGCTCCTTCCCGGCGCGTGTTGTCGACCTTGTTTCGCTGGGGCTCTGGCCGAAGCGCGGCATGCTCGGCCGCTATACCGCCAAGGATCGCGAGTCCGTCAGCCAGGCGCTGATGGCGGTCGGCCTTGGCGGCTTCGAGAAGCGCCCGATCGACACGCTGTCGGGCGGCCAGCTGCAACGCACGCTGTTTGCCCGCGTGCTGTTGCAGGATGCCGACCTGATCCTGCTCGACGAACCGTTCAACGCCGTCGATGCCAAGACTGTCGGTGACCTGATCGCCCTGATCAAGCGCTGGCATGGCGAAGAACGCACCATCATGGTGGTCGTCCATGATCTCGATCTGGTACGTCAGAATTTCCCCGAGACCCTGCTTTTGGCCCGCCAGCCGATCGCCTGGGGCGAAACGCGCGAGACGCTGAAGCCGGAAAACCTGTTGCGCGCCCGCCGTTTTCACGAAGCCTGGGAAGAGAACGCGCCCTGGTGCGAACCGGACGAGCACGCCCATGATCATGGCCACGATCACGATCATCACGGCCACGCTCACGACCATCATCACGGCGCCGGCCCGAGGGCTGCCTGATGGACACGCTCTACAGTCTTTTCATCGCGCCCTTCGCCGATTTCGGCTTCATGCAGCGGGCGCTGTTCGGCTCGCTGATGCTGTCGCTCGGCGCCTGCCCTATCGGCGTCTTCCTGATGCTGCGGCGCATGAGCCTGTCGGGTGACGCCATGGCGCATGCCATCCTGCCCGGGGCGGCCGCCGGCTTCCTGTTCTACGGCCTCGAAATTCTGCCGATGACCATTGGTGGCCTGATCGCCGGCATCGTCGTGGCGCTCGGCGCCGGTGCCGTCTCGCGCTTCACCATCCAGCGCGAGGATGCCTCAATGGCGGCCTTCTACCTGATATCACTCGCCATCGGCGTGCTGATGGTGTCGATCCGAGGCTCCAGCGTCGATCTCATGCATGTGCTGTTCGGTACGGTGCTGGCGCTCAACAATGAGGCGCTGATCCTGATCGGCGGCATCGTCGCGGTGACGTTGGTCAGCCTCGCTATCTTCTGGCGGGCGCTGGTCGCCGAATGCCTCGATCCGTTGTTTCTGCGTTCGGTCAGCAAGATGGGCAGCCCCGTGCATTTCATCTTCCTTGGTCTGGTTGTTCTCAATCTCGTCGGCGGCTTCCAGGCGCTCGGCACTTTGCTTTCCGTCGGGCTGATGATGTTGCCGGCGGCAGCCGCCCGCTTCTGGACGGTGCGCGTCGAGCCGATGTGCGTGCTGGCCGTGTTGATCGGCTTTGCCTCTTGCATCGCCGGGCTGCTTTTGTCCTATCACGCCTCGCTGCCGTCCGGTCCAGCCATCATCCTGTCGGCCGGCGTCGTCTATTTCGCCTCGATCCTGTTCGGCACGCGCGGCATTCTGCGCGCCCGCATCATCCATCACCGTCACAGAACGGCCTGATCCCCGCCCCTGAAAGGAGACCCTCGTCCATGCTGAAATCCATCCGTGCCGCCCTGGCGATGAGCGTTATAACATTAACCGCCTTTGGCGCGTCGGCGGCCTTCGCGGCACCGCTGAAAGTGGTCGCCAGCTTCACCGTCATCGCCGATTTCGCCAGAAATGTCGGCGGCGACCGTGTCGACATCACCACCATCGTCGGGCCGGATGGCGATGCCCATGTCTATGAGCCGAGCCCGGCCGACGCCGTCGCCATGGCCAAGGCCGATATCGTTCTGGTCAACGGCCTGCATTTCGAAGGTTTCCTGCAACGGCTGGTCGATGCCAGCGCCACCAAGGCGTCGATCATCACCTTGACCAAGGGTGTGACGCCGATCGATTTCAAGCCTGAGTTCGCCGACGCCGACGCAGCCGAAGGTGCCGGCACCGGCGGCGGCAAGACGGTCACCGATCCGCACGCCTTCCAGTCGATCGCCAATGCCAAGATCTATGTGAAGAACATCGCCGAGGCGTTCTGCGCCGCCGATTCCGAAGGCTGCGTCAGCTACCAGACCAATGCCGCCGCCTACACCAAGAAGCTCGATGCGCTGGAAGGCGAAGTGAAGGCGGCGATCCAGTCGATCCCCGAGGCGAAGCGCGTCGTCATCACCTCGCATGACGCCTTCGGCTATTTCGAACACGAATACGGCCTGACCTTCCTCGCCCCGCAAGGCATTTCGACCGATTCCGAGCCGTCGGCCGCCGATGTCGCCAAGCTGGTCGAGCAGGTGAAGCAGGACAAGGCGGCCGCGATCTTCGTCGAGAACATCACCAACCCGCGCCTGATCGAGCAGATCGCCAGCGAGACCGGCATCAAGGTGGGCGGCACGCTCTATTCGGACGCCCTCTCGCAGCCCGATGGCCCCGGCTCGACCTATATCGACATGATGCACAACAACATCCGTCAGATCAAAGGCGCCATCCTCGGCAGCTGAGGAGCGCCACGCTCGGAAAGGCGGAGCCAGTCTCCGCCTTTTCCAGTACTCGATATGTAATAAAATAACATTACAATTTCACTAAGATCCCGGAACCCAATCATGAATAGAATGCCCGGTCTCAAACGCCTTCCCGTCACCGTGCTTTCCGGCTTCCTCGGTGCCGGCAAGACCACGCTGCTCAATCACATATTGTCGAATCGCGAGGGCCGCCGCGTCGCCGTCATCGTCAACGACATGAGCGAGATCAACATCGATGCCGAACTTGTGCGCGACGGCGCCGACCTGTCGCGCACCGACGAGAAACTGGTGGAGATGTCGAATGGATGCATCTGCTGCACGTTGCGCGACGACCTGTTGAAGGAGGTCCGCGCACTCGCCGAACAAGATCGCTTCGACTATCTGCTGATCGAATCGACCGGCATTTCCGAACCCCTGCCCGTCGCCGCGACCTTCGATTTCCGGGACGAGCATGGGAATAGCCTGTCCGACGTCGCCCGCCTCGACACGATGGTGACCGTGGTCGACGCGCTCAATCTGCTCAAGGATTATTCGTCGTCGGATTTCCTCAAGCAGCGTGGCCAGTCGCTTGGCGAGCAGGACAGCCGTGCGCTCGTCGACCTTCTGGTCGAGCAGATCGAGTTCGCCGACATCGTGGTGCTGAACAAGATCGGCGTGGCGAGCCCGCACCAGCGCGACATGGCAAGGCTGATCGTGCGGGCGCTCAACCCCGGTGCCGAGATCGTCGAAGCCGATTTCGGCAAGGTGCCGCTCGACAAGGTGCTCGCCACCGGCCGCTTCGATTTCGACAAAGCGCAGCAGAATCCGCTCTGGTTCAAGGAACTCAACGGTTTTCGCGACCATGTTCCCGAGACCGAGGAATACGGTATCCGTTCCTTCGTCTACCGGGCGCGAAAACCGTTCGAGCCGGCGAGGTTCCAGGCCTTCATCGGCCGCGCATGGCCGGGCGTGGTGCGGGCCAAAGGCTTCTTCTGGCTGGCGACACGGCCGCGCCATGTCGGCGAAATGAGCCAGGCGGGCGCACTGGTGCGGACCGAAAAGCGCGGCCTGTGGTGGGCTGCCGTGCCGCAAAGCCGCTGGCCCGGCCATGCCGAATGGCGTCAAAGCATGGCCCCCTATCTCGACCCTGTCTGGGGCGATCGCCGCCAGGAACTGGTCTTCATCGGCTGCGAACCGATGGATGAGGCGCAAATCCGCGCCGAACTGGACGATTGCCTGGTCGACGCCGAGGATTTTCGGCCTGAACAGTGGCGAGCGCTGCCCGATCCGTTCCCGGCCTGGGCAGCCTGAGTTGGATTCTCCGCGGGAAACGTCTATCTGCGCTGAATGATTTCTGTCGGTGCGGATTGCCGGCCACGTCGGGGAGTGGCAAGACTCCTCGACAAACCAGATTGCGAGGATGTTGCCATGGAATACCGCGAGATCAGCGAAGACTATTCGGTCTCGGGCCAGATCCAGCCCGAAGACGTCGCGGCCATCAAGGCCGCCGGCTTCAAGAGCGTCATCTGCAACCGGCCGGATGACGAACAGCCCGGCCAGCCTTCGGCCGATACGCTCAAGGCGGCGGTCGAAGCCGCGGGCCTCGCCTTCCGCTACATTCCGGTGATCAGCGGCCAGATCACCGCCGAGAACGTCGAGGACCAGGCAGAGGCGCTGGACGAATTGGAAGGTCCGGTGTTCGCCTATTGCCGCTCGGGCGCGCGGTGCACGAATTTGTATGGGTTGATCCAGCAGTCGAAGGGCTAGAGACCAAGGATCAAATCGGCAGGGCGCCGGTCTCCTTCAGCGTCTCCAGCACGATCGCCGTCTTCACATGCTGCACCGATTCATGCGGCAGGAGCACACCGTTGACGAACTCCGACAGTGATTTGAGATCGGGCGTCACCACCTTCAGGATGTAATCCATCTCGCCGGTCAGCGCGTGCGCCTCCTGCACCTCGGGCAGCCGCGCCACCAACTCGCCGAAGCGCCGCGCATTGTCGCGGTTGTGGGTGGCCAGGGTCACCGAGATGACGTTGACCAGCGAGAAGCCGAGCTTGTCGCGGTCGAGCACCGCCCGATAGCCCTTGATATAGCCGTCTTCCTCGAGCCGCTGCCGGCGGCGCGAGCATTGTGATGCCGACAGGTTCACCCGGTCCGAGAGATCATTGTTCGTCAGCCGCGCATCGCCTTGCAAGAGCGCCATTATCTTGCGGTCAAATTGATCAATGCGCGTCTCATCCATGATTTTTTCTCTCAACATGCATGCTTCGCGCATGAGATGATCATTTCAAGCGTTTGAATGCAAGCACCATGCGCCGGCTGCGCGCTATGATGGCGTCAGATGGCCGTCTCGGGCCAAGCCAGCTTCCGGAGGAATACCATGGGCCCCTTCCCGCATGACGCCCCGCCCGCCAAGATCAGCAGGGATAACCCCGCCGGCACCGATGGTTTCGAATTCGTCGAATTCGCGCATCCGGAACCGCGGAAGCTGGCTGAGCTGTTCACCCGCATGGGCTATGTGGCGGTCGCCAAGCATCGCACGAAAGACATCACCGTATGGCGCCAGGGCGACATCAACTATGTCGTCAATGCCGAGCCGGGCTCGCATGCGATGAAGTTCGCCGGCAAGCATGGCCCTTGCGCCGCCTCGATGGCCTGGCGCGTGGTCGACGCAAAGCATGCGTTCGACCACGCCGTCTCGAAGGGCGCCACGCCTTACGAAGGCGACGATAAGGCGCTCGACGTGCCTGCGATCGTAGGCATCGGCGGCTCGCTGCTCTATTTCATCGATGCCTATGGCAAGAAGGGCTCGGCCTACGATGCCGAGTTTGAATGGCTCGGCTCGCGCGATCCGCGGCCGCAAGGCGTCGGCTTCTATTTCCTCGATCACCTGACCCACAATGTCTATCGCGGCCAAATGGATAAATGGTGGGATTTCTACCGCAATCTGTTCGGCTTCAAGCAGATCCATTTCTTCGACATTGACGGCAAGATCACCGGCCTGGTCAGCCGGGCGATTACCTCGCCCTGCGGCAAGATCCGCATTCCACTCAACGAATCCAAGGACGAGACCAGCCAGATCGCCGAGTATCTGAAGAAGTACAATGGCGAAGGCATCCAGCACATAGCGGTCGGCACCGACGAGATCTACGCCGCCACCGACAAGCTCGCCGCCAATGGGCTGAAGTTCATGCCCGGCCCGCCGGAAACCTATTACGACATGTCGTATGCCAGGGTGAACGGCCATGACGAGCCGATCGAGCGGATGAAGAAGCACGGTATCCTGATCGACGGCGAAGGCGTGGTCGACGGCGGCATGACCAAGATCCTGCTGCAGATCTTTTCGAAGACGGTGATCGGGCCGATCTTCTTCGAGTTCATCCAGCGCAAGGGTGACGAAGGCTTTGGCGAAGGCAATTTCCGCGCGCTGTTCGAATCGATCGAGCAGGACCAGATCAAGCGCGGCGTGATCAAGGTCGACGGCAAGGCGGCGTAAGCTTGCAAGCGGGTCGAGCGGCCTACAAGCCGAGCCGCCCGACCTCATCGTTCCTGAGCTTCACATCATAATCGAGCAAAAACTCGTCCAGCTGCGGCGGCGCAACCGAGGTGCCGGACAGCATTGCGTGCACCTGGCCACGATGGTGGATGTCGTGCAGGAAGACATGGGCAAGGATATCGCCGATGCGCTCGGGGATCATGCCGTCCTCACGCCGGTCGGTGATGACCCGGCGGTCGAGATCGACCTCCGACAGGCCATCGCAGAAGGCGATCAATCGCCGGTCGGCCGCGACCTGCGCGGCGAACAACGCATGGGGCTCGTCGAAAGGCACAAAATCATCATGGGCTGCGGCACCGATGCCGCCCTCTTCGAGAAAATCGAGATAGAGATGATCGACCGCCAGAATGTGGTTGAGCGTTGCCTTGATCGACGGGAAGAAGCTGGTGCGCTCGGCTTCGAACTCACCGGGCTTGAGCGCCAGAACGGCACGATAGAGCCGGTCATTCGACCAGAGATTGTTGCCGGCCATGCGGCGCAGATGATCCAGCAGGGTCATGAGATCATCCCCCTGACCGCACCAGATGCAAGCCTGCCGCCGTGATCGCGAATCCGGCGAGAACGATCAGCAGCAACCCGTTCATGTGCCGACGCATGGCTTGCGTTTCCTCGTCCCGCGCGACATTCATGTTGGTGATGGTGTGAAACATCATCGCCTTGCGCGGGAAGCCGCTGCGGTTGGTGAGATTCGGCGAGCGCGCCTCGATGCGATAGCTCAACCGTACCGCCAGGATGAAGACAGCCAGAATAGCCAGCGCCCAGACACCGGCCAGCGGATAGAATACCTCCCCCGTCATTCCATTCCCTCGCTATCGTTCGTATTTCTCGACCGTCTGTTCGATGGCGCCGAAGATCGAATGTCCGGCCTTGTCCTTCATCTCGATCCGCACCGTGTCACCGAAGCGCAGGAACGGCGTCTTCGGTTCGCCTGACGCAATGGTCTCGATCATGCGCAGTTCGGCGATGCAGGAATAGCCGGCGCCGCCGGCCGAGACAGGCTTTCCCGGGCCGCCGTCGAGCTTGTTGGAAACCGTACCCGAACCAATGATGGTGCCGGCGACAAGCGGTCGCGTCTTCGCGGCGTGCGCGATAAGGGCCGGGAAATCGAAGGTCATATCGACACCAGCATTGGCGCGGCCGAAGGGCTTGCCGTTGAGATCGGCAAGCAGCGGCAGGCTGACCTTGCCGCCATCCCAGGCATCATCGCCCAGTTCGTCCGGCGTCACCGCAACGGGTGAAAAGGCCGAGGACGGTTTCGATTGGAAGAAGCCGAAACCCTTGGCCAGTTCCGGCCCGGTGAGCGCGCGCAGGGTAACATCATTGACCAGCATGACCAGCCGGATGGCGGCGCGCGCTTCATCGAGGCTTGCCCCCATCGGCACGTCATCGACGATGACGGCGACTTCCGCCTCCATGTCGATGCCGAAGGCTTCGTCGGCCATGCGGATCGGATCGCGCGGCCCGATGAAGGAGTCCGAGCCGCCCTGGTAGATCAGCGGATCGGTCCAGAAGCTTGCCGGCATCTCGACGCCACGCGCCTTCCGCACCAGTTCGACATGGTTCACATAGGCCGATCCGTCGGCCCACTGATAGGCGCGTGGCAGCGGCGAATGCGCGTCGTGCTCGTGAAAGCGCGCTGATGGCATCGCATTGTTCTCCAGCGATTCCGCTATTGTGCCGAGATGCGGCGAAATCCTGCGCCAATCGTCGAGTGCCGCCTGCAGCGTGCGCGCCAGGAACGAAGCGTCGGTGTACTGCGTCAGGTCGCGCGAGACGACAACGAGTTTTCCGTCGCGCGTCCCGTCCTTCAATGTGGCAAGCTTCATGCGATTTCCTCTCCTGATGCGGCTTTGCCACCGCCTTGGCTTTTTGCCTTACGCATGATCTTTTCCGAAAACCGGTTTCCACTTTTCGGGATCATGCTAGCTCCACAACAAGGCCGTCGCGGGCGATCGTCAAGTCGCCGGCCCATGTTTTCCTGACAGCAGCAAGCCAGTCGGCCTCGGTGATCTCGGGATCGTCGGCGGGAATGAGGTGGTTGAGCACCAGCCTCTTGACGCCGGCATCGCTGGCGATGCGACCGGCTTCCTGGGCAAAGCTGTGGCTGGCGAGCAGATGTTCCTTGAGCCGCGCGCCATTGCCGGTTCTGGCGACCAACCGCTCGATGCCTTCCTCCAGCATGGCTTCGTGGACGAGAAGGTCAGCACCCTCGGCGAAATCGGCGAGCGGTGGAAAGAAGGCCGTATCGGCGGAAAAGACCACGGTTTTCCCGCCATGCTCGAAGCGCAGGGCAAAACAGTCGGTCACCGGCGGATGGTCGACACGCAGCGCCGTGACCTTCAGGCCACCTTGCTCGACCACCTGGCCCTCGCCGAACTCGTCGATCAAAACCAGATCGCGAATGTCAGGCCGACCCTCGTCGACGATGCGGATCTCGATGTCGAATTCCATCGCCTGGCAAAAGCGACGCCAGTAGTGGCCGGTGCCGGGCGGACCAAACACGCTGATCGGCGTCGCCAGCCCCGCCGTCCAGGCGGTATGGACCAGTGGCCCCAGTTCCAGCACATGATCGGAATGCAGATGCGTGATGAAGATCAGGTCGAGTGCCTTCAGGCTGATACCGGCATCGACCAGACCGCGGGTCGCGCCAAGCCCGCAATCGACGACGATGGTTCGCCCACCGATCTCAAGCAGCGACGAACTCGGCCACGGCCCGCCTGGCCGCAATGCCGGCCCGCCCTTGGAGCCCATCAGCACCAACCGGTCCGGCATTGGCTTGCGGCTCAAGACCAGTCGCCCTCCGGCGTGCCATTAAAACGCTTCTTCAGGTCTGCCCAGCAATCGATGTAGTTGTCCTGGCGGGTTTCCAGTTCGGCGCCGTAGCGGGTCAGCATCTGTGGGAAGCGGGTCTCGAACATGAAGGCCATGGTGTTGTCGAGCTTGACCGGTTTCAGATCCGCGCGCGAGGCTTTTTCGAAGCCAGGGGCATCTGGGCCATGGGCCAGCATCAGATTGTGCAGGCTGACGCCACCGGGAACAAAGCCTTCTTCCTTGGCATCGTACTGGCCGTGGATCAGGCCCATGAATTCGCTCATGATGTTGCGGTGGTACCATGGCGGCCGGAACGTATCCTCGGCCACCAGCCATCGCGGCGGGAAGATGACGAAGTCGATATTGGCCGTGCCTTCCTCGCCGCTCGGCGCGGTCAGCACGGTGAAGATCGACGGATCGGGGTGATCGAACAGGATGGCGCCGACCGGCGAAAACGTCGCCAGATCATATTTGTAGGGCGCGTAGTTGCCATGCCAGGCGACGACGTCGAGCGGCGAATGGCCGATCTCGGTGACATGGAAATTGCCGCACCATTTCACGATCAGCCGGCACGGCGTCTCCTTCTCCTCGAACCACGCGCAAGGCGTCTTGAAATCACGCGGGTTGGCCAGGCAATTGGCGCCGATCGGGCCGCGATCGGGCAAGGTCAGCTTGGCGCCATAGTTCTCGCAGACGTAGCCGCGCACTTGCCTGTCGACCAATTCGACCTTGAAGACCAGGCCGCGCGGCAAAACGGCGATCTCGCCGGGCCGGAGCTCGATGACGCCCATCTCGGTGACGAGGCGCAAGGCGCCCACTTGCGGCACCACCAGCAACTCGCCATCGGCATTGAAGAAATGATCATCGACCATCGATGTGTTGGCGACATAGACATGCGCCGCCATGCCGCTCTGGCCGAGCACGTCGCCAGCCGTGGTGATGGTGCGCATCCCCTGAATAAAATCGGTCGGCTCCTTCGGCATCGGCACCGGGTTCCAGCGATACTGGCCAAGCGCCAGTTCGTGGTCACCGACATTGGGCGCGCTCTTCCACAGGGGATAGTTCGCCGCCTTGAAGCGGCCGGTGTGCTTGACGCTCGGCCGGATGCGATAGAGCCAGGACCGCTCATTGGTGCCACGTGGCGCGGTGAAGGGCGAGCCGGAAAGCTGTTCGGCGTAAAGGCCGTAGGCCGGCCGTTGCGGCGAGTTCCGCCCCTGCGGCAGCGAGCCGGGCAAGGTTTCGGTCTCGAAATCGTTGCCGAAGCCCGGCATGTAGGAAAAGGCCATCGCTTCCTCCCTTGCGCGTCCGGCAAGGCGCCAGCCGGATTGACCAAACTGGTTTCATTTGTAACCATCGAAAATGTAACTATCAATGCCACCATGCGCGCAGGGAAATGAACCATGGACCCGGAGATCCTGGAACTCGAAAGCTTCCTGCCCTACCGGCTGTATCGCCTTGCCGATGCCGTCAGCCGCGAATTCTCGCGGATATACAAGGACAGTCACGGGCTGACGCGGCCGGAATGGCGCACGCTTTCCGGACTTGGCCAGCGCGGGACGATGACCGCGACAGAGCTCGGCGAGCAGTCGGCCATGCACAAGACCAAAGTATCGCGCGCGGTGGCCGAGCTTGAAAGGCGGCGCTGGCTCATCCGGACACCCGATGAGAACGATCGCCGTGTCGAGCATTTGAGGCTTACCAAAGCGGGCCTTGCCGCCTATCGTGAGATGGTGCCGTTGGCGAAGGCGTTTGAGCAAGTGCTGCTGGCCCAGTTGAGCGCCGACGAACGGACTTCCATCATAAAGGGCATCTTGTCGCTGGAAACCGCATTGGGTAGGAGATAGCCGCCGTCGCCGGAGGAGATATAAGACGGTCGCCGCGAAGGGGTAGTACGTTCAGGCAGCCACGGATCTCGCGATCCCTGCTTGTTCGGTAGCGGATTTTCTGCGCCTGCGTGTCAGCTGGCGGATGATCCATGAGCGAATTGGGGGATGGATGAAGTCGCTGATTGCCAAGCCGGTGGCGGTGATCGTCTTGCTGTTTGCGCGTGCCATCACCGCTGTGCGGCCGTTCTGGCACGAAGGCAGGCTGCCTCGCCGTCGCTCGATCTTCTTTGCCAACCACTCCAGCCATGGTGATTTCATCTTGATCTGGGCTGTTCTGCCGCCGCGCCTGCGTCGGCGGGTCCGTCCCGTAGCGGGCGCCGACTACTGGCTGAAATCAAAACTCCGAAGCTTCATCGGGCGCGACGTTTTCAATGCCGTCCTGATCGATCGCAATCGCGACGCACGCACGATGGATCCTGTCGAGAGCATGGGGGAAGCGATGAAGGAAGGCTCTTCACTGATCCTTTTCCCGGAAGGCACGCGCAACCAGTCCGATGCGTCCTTGCAGCCATTCAAATCCGGCTTGTTCCATTTGGCGGCATTGCACCCCGATTTCGAGTTGGTGCCGGTATGGATCGCCAATCTCAACCGGGTGATGCCGAAGGGGGAGTTCGTTCCTATACCACTGATCTGCACGGTGACGTTCGGCGAGCCAATGCATCTGGCTGATGGCGAGGACAAGGATATGTTTCTCGAGCGGGCACGGGAGGCGCTACTCGCGCTGGCGCCGAAAAAGGCGGCGGAATGAGCTCCACACAATTCGACATGATGGTTCTCGTGCTCGGCGTCTGCGGGATCCTGCTTACGGCCTCCTTCGTGGGCCAGATCCTGGAACGACGCTTGTCGCCGGACGGCTCGAATCCTGCCATCGAGAACCTCAACGCCCGCATCAATGCCTGGTGGGTGATGGCGATCCTCATCGCCATCGCATTCGTCGCCGGGCGCATCGGCGTTCTGCTCCTCTTCGGCTTCTGCTCCTTCGCCGCCCTTCGCGAGTTCGTGACGCTGACCAATACGCGCCGTGCCGACCACTGGGCGCTGGCCACCGCGTTTTTCGTCGTGCTGCCGTTGCAGTACGTCCTGCTCTGGATCGAGGACTACGAGATCTTTTCCGTTTTCATTCCGGTCTACGCCTTCCTGTTGATGCCCATCATCTCGGCGGTGCGAGGCGACACGCAGCACTTCCTGGTTCGAATCGCGGAGGTGCAATGGGCGCTGATGATCTGCGTCTTCTGCGCCTCGCACGTGCCGGCTCTGCTGACGTTGCATATTCCCGGCTACGAGGGCCGCAATGTGCTTTTGATAGCCTTCCTTGTCATCGTCGTTCAGTTGAGCGATGTGCTGCAATATATCTGGGGGAAGATGATCGGGCGTACGAAGATCGCACCAAGGCTTTCGCCGTCCAAGACTGTTGAAGGTTTCGTCGGCGGCATCGCCTGCGCCAGCCTCGTCGGCGCTGGTCTGTGGTGGATCACGCCGTTCTCTCCGCTTCAGGCCGGCGCAATGGCCTTCCTGATCACGTTGATGGGTTTTTTCGGCGGCCTCGTGATGTCCGCCATCAAACGCGACCGCGGCGTGAAGGATTGGGGCCATCTGATAGACGGCCATGGCGGCCTGATCGATCGGCTGGATTCGGTGGTGTTCTCCGCTCCGATCTTCTTCCACCTCACGCGTTACTTCTGGTCGCCGGGATGAGGCAGTCATGAACACAGGCGATCGCAGACCCCTTGCAAGCCGCGACACGCGCTGGGCACAGGCGACGGCCAGACGTCTCGCCGCACTCTCGGTGACCCCTAACCAGATTTCGCAGGCCAGCATCCTCGCCGGCGCGCTGGCCGGCGCCGCCTTCTGGCTTGGCGGGCAGAGCGACGACATGGCGCGTTTGCTGTTGTTGCCGGGTGCCGCGCTGTTCTGCCAACTGCGCCTGCTATGCAACCTTTTCGATGGCATGGTCGCCGTCGAAGGCGGCAAGGCGTCAGCCGATGGGCCGTTCTGGAACGAGTTCCCGGACAGGATCGCCGACATCGCCATCATGGTGGGAATAGGCTACGGCATCGCCATGCCTGGCCTTGGCTGGGCAGCCGCCTGTTTTTCGGTTCTCACCGCCTATGTACGGGAACTAGGGCGCGCCAATGAAGCACCGAGCGATTTCTCCGGCCCGATGGCCAAACCGCATCGCATGGCGGTTGCAACCATCGCTGCACTGCTGTCCTCAGTGGAATTCCTCTGGCATGGCCGCAACGAGGTCCTGACGCTCGCGCTTGCCATCATCGCGATCGGCTCCGCCGCAACCGCGCTACGCCGCGCATGGCGACAAGTGCGATGGTTGAGAATCAAGGGCCCTTGAGGCCTTTTCCTGGGTCAGCTCGCCGAACGCGTCTACCAGTCCATCACGACCTTGCCCGAACTGCCGCTCCTCATCGCATCGAAGCCTGTCTGGAAATCGTCGATGCCGATGCGGTGCGTGATCAGTCCCGAGACATCGAGCGGGCCCTGCACCAGCGCGATCATCTTGTACCAGGTCTCGAACATCTCGCGGCCATAGATGCCCTTGAGATGCAGCATCTTGAAGATGACCTTGTTCCAGTCGATCTCGAAGCCGGTGGGCGCAATGCCCAGAATGGCGATCTTGCCGCCATTGTTCATGGTGTCGATCATGTCACGGAAGGCGGGGGCGGCGCCCGACATTTCGAGGCCGACGTCAAAACCCTCGGTCATGCCGAGCGCCGGCATGACGTCGCGCAGCTTTTGCTTCGAAGCGTCGACGACATGCTGGACGCCGAGCTTTTTCGCCAGCGCCAGCCGAACCGGGTTGATGTCGGTGATGACCACCTTTCGCGCACCGACGCATTGGGCAACCAGCGCGCCCATGATGCCGATCGGCCCGGCGCCGGTGACCAGCACGTCCTCGCCGACCAGATCGAAGGACAATGCCGTGTGGACGGCATTGCCCAGCGGATCGAAGATCGCCGCGACTTCGTCCGGCACATCGTCGGGGATCGGAACGACATTGTGCTGCGGGATCGCCAGATACTCGCCGAAAGCGCCCGGCCGGTTGACGCCGACACCGAGCGTGTTGCGGCACAGATGCCCCCTGCCCGCACGGCAGTTGCGGCAATGGCCGCAGACGATGTGGCCTTCGCCCGAGACGCGCTGGCCGACCTTGTATTCGGTGACGGCCGCGCCGAAATCGGCGACGGTGCCGACGAATTCATGGCCGGTCACCATCGGCACCGGCACCGTCTTCTGCGCCCACTGATCCCAATTGTAGATATGGACGTCAGTGCCGCAGATCGCCGTCTTCTTGACCTTGATCAGCACATCGTTGGGGCCGATCTCCGGGACCGGCACTTCTTCCATCCAGATGCCCGGCTCGGCCTTGGCCTTCACCAGCGCCTTCATCATGTTCGACATTCTCTTGTCCCTTGAATCTCTTGATCCGGAATCGCTTTTCGGCGCCGGCCGCTCAGGAAATCACGCCCAGTTCCCTGCCGACCGCGCCGAATGCCTCCACCGCCCGATCGATGTCGGCGCTGGAATGCGCCGCCGACATCTGGGTGCGGATGCGCGCCTGGCCTTTCGGCACCACCGGGAACGAGAAGCCGATGACATAGATGCCGCGCTTCAGCATGCGCGCCGCCATCTCCTGCGCCAGCGTCGCTTCGCCCAGCATCACCGGAATGATCGGATGATCGGCACCAGCCAGCGTGAAGCCGAGCTTGCCCATCTCAGATCTGAACCGCGCCGCATTGGCATATAGGCGTTCGCGCAACGCGTCGCCATTGCGAATCAGGTCGAACACCTTGATCGAGGCGCCGGCGATCGCCGGCATCAGTGTGTTGGAAAAGAGATAGGGCCGCGAGCGCTGGCGCAGCCAGTCGACCACTTGGCTCTTGCCGGAGGTGTAGCCACCGGAGGCGCCGCCGAGCGCCTTGCCCAGCGTGCCGGTGATGATGTCGACCCTGCCCTCGACGCCGCAATGCTCCGCCGAGCCGCGGCCATTTTTGCCGACGAAGCCGACCGCATGGCTGTCGTCGACCATGACCATCGCATCGTATTTCTCGGCAAGGTCGCAGACGCCCTTCAGGTTGGCGATGATGCCGTCCATCGAGAACACACCGTCGGTGGCGATCAGTCGGAAGCGGCAATCCTTCGCCTCCTTCAATCGCGCCTCCAGATCGGCCATGTCGTTGTTGGCGTATCGGAAGCGCTTGGCCTTGGACAGCCTGACGCCGTCGATGATCGAGGCGTGGTTCAGCGCATCCGAAATGACCGCGTCGTCTTCACCGAGCAACGTCTCGAACAGGCCGCCATTGGCGTCGAAACAGGAGCCGTAGAGGATGGTGTCTTCCAGGCCGAGGAAGGAGGAAATCGTCGCCTCGAGCTGCTTGTGCTCCTCCTGCGTGCCGCAGATGAAGCGCACCGAGGCCATGCCGTAGCCGTAGCGATCGAGCGCCTGCGTGGCCGCCTTTCGCAGTTCGGCGCTGTCGGCGAGGCCGAGATAGTTGTTGGCGCAGAAATTCAGCACTTTCTCGCCGCCGACCTCGATCTGCGCCGACTGCATCGAGGAGATCACCCGCTCGGATTTGTAGAGCCCGGCCGATTTGAGCCCTGCGAGCTCGCTGTCGATATGGGAGAGAAATGCTGCGGTCATGGTCGGGCCTCGTTTGACGTGGGCAGACTGTCGTCCCGCTTGCGCAAAAAATCCATCGCAAAAGCGACCGGATCGGGTGGCCGGACAGCATCAACCGAGACGCGACGGGCATCGCCTGAGCGGCTACCCGAGAACGCACGCGAGAAGCAATGCTCAAATGCAGGCCGGCGGCGAAAGGAGCCGATAACCATTCAGCGATCTTTCCGCCTTTCTCCTTGCCGGCCGGCTGTCGATTTCCGGTCCTGTTAACGTTTGCGGTTCAATTGTGATCATACAGGAATCCGTTGGCGAGAGGGCCGCCCCCGAAAATGTCGCAGCAGCCGGTGCAAACCGTTTCAGGCAAGCTCATACTGCTGATCAAGGCCGGCTACTGGCTCGCGCTGCTGATCATCGCCACCATGGTGGCAGCCTCCTTCGTCCTGCTGCAGCAGACGATGGCCACGCAGCAGCACAACCACACCTTGCTCGATATCGTCGGCACGCAGAAGACATTGTCGCAGCGCATCGTCTTCCTTGCCAGCGCAACGGGTGCCGCGTCGCGCGACAAGCAGCCGGCGCTGGTCAGCGCGCTCAAGCAAGCCACGGCGGAATTCGAGACCAATTACGACCTGCTGCTCAAGGAGACGGGCGCGGATCCGCAGTCGCCGGCCAAGCTTGATGCGAAGTCGATCGAGAGCGTGCTTTTCGCCAAGCCCTTCCATCTCGACTATTTCTCGGTTGGGCTGATCGCCAATGGCGACCGTCTGATCTCGGCCTTTGAATCGAAACTCAATCTCGACAATGATGGCTACAAGGGCGGCGCTGAGCGCGTCAACCTCGATACGTCGGTCGCCAACGCAACCTTGTCGGGCTATGCGGCCCTTGGCCAGCGCATCAGCGCCGAGGCCGACGAGCGCTCCGAAAAGTTGCTCGCCCTCCACCGCACGCTGTTCTACGCCACGCTCGGCGTCATCCTGCTGGTGGCACTGTTCATCTTCAGGCCGATGTCCAATGCGATCCTGCGCAAGACGCGTGAACTGGTCGATGCGCGCAACTCGATGGCCTTCATCGCGGTTCACGACGGCCTGACCGGCCTGCACAACCGCACTTTCCTGACCGACCATTTCGACACGCTGATCAAGAGTGCGCACCGGCGGCGCGAACGCCTGGCCGTGGTCCAGCTAGACCTCGACCGATTCAAGCAGATCAACGATACGCTCGGCCACGCCGCCGGCGACTATGTCCTGGTGGTGACGGCGCAGCGCATGCGCGATTCGTGCCGGGCGTCGGATCTGTGCGCGCGGCTCGGTGGCGACGAATTCGTGATGATCCTCAATGGCGCGGGCAGCACCGAGGACATCAACATGCTGGCACGGCGGATCCTGGCGCATATCAACGAGCCGATCATCTTCCAGGGCACCACGATTCTTCCGGGTGCCAGCGGCGGCATCGCCGTCTACCCGATCGATGCCGACAATGCGCAGGACCTGCTCGTCCATGCCGATCTGGCGCTCTACTCCGCCAAGAAGATGGGCGGCGGCAATTTCTCGTTCTTCTCGGAGGAGCTGCGCCGCGAACTCGACTACCGCAAGCAGCTCGAGCACGACATCAAGGTCGCGATTTCAGAAAAAGCGTTCCAGGTCTATTTCCAGCCGCAGGTCTCCCTGACCAACGGCGCCATCAGCGGTATCGAAGCCCTGGTGCGATGGAACCATCCCGAGCGCGGCATGATCTCGCCGGGCGAATTCATTCCGGTCGCCGAGAAATGCGGTTTCATGCCGGAGATCGGCCGTATCGTGATCAGCAAGGCGATCAACGAAGCCGCCGAGTGGAACCGTGCCGGGATTGCCTTCGGCCGGCTTGCCGTCAACGTTTCGGGCACCGAACTGCGCGAGCACGATTTCGATGCGTTCTTGTTCGAGACACTGGAAAAGGCCGGGCTGCCGCCGCAGAAACTCTCGCTGGAAATCGTCGAATCCGTCATTCTGGACGACGAGAAGACAGGTATCGCCGCCAAGCTGCGCCACATCAGGGCCGCGGGCGTGCATCTGGAACTCGATGATTTCGGCACCGGTTATGCGTCGCTCAGCCACGTCAATCCCAACGAGATCGATCGGCTCAAGATCGACCGCCGCTTCGTCCAGAACATCCATGAGAATGGCGACAATTCCAAGATCGTGCGCGCCATCACCGAGCTTGCCCGCGGGCTCGGCATCTCGATCGTCGCCGAGGGGGCTGAAACCGAGGCCGAACTCGATTCGCTGATGGCGATCGGCTGCGACCAGGTACAGGGATATTCCATCGCCTTCCCTATGCCGCACGACAAGGCGCTCGAATGGCTGACCGCGCGCATGCCGAAGAAGGCCAGGCTGACGGTGCTGCAAGGCAGGCTGGCATAGGCGAAACCTGGCCCGCCTTGACAACCGCCGAGATGGCGGCCTGTCGTGATCGCAAACGGATATAGCGGCCTATGACATTCTTTCGGCTTGTGCTGGCGGCCATGCTGATGTCCGCGCTGCCGGCTTATGGGGCGGATCGCACCATCTATCTCACCTTCGACGATGGTCCGCTGAACGGCACCAGCAACATCCTCGATGTGTTGGCGGCGGAACAGGTTCCGGCAACGTTGTTCATGGTGGGCATGCACGCCGAGGCCAGTGCGTCCAACAAGGCCCTGGTACGGCGGGCCAAGGCGATGCCGCTGGTGACGATCGGCAACCACAGCTACAGCCACGCCTACAATCACTACCGGCACTTCTACAGCGACACGGAAGGTGTGGTTGCCGACATGCTCATGGCGAATGCCGTGCTTGGCCTGAAGCCCGCGGTGCACGCTCGACTGCCGGGGCGCGATGTATTCCGGCTGCCTTCGATGTCAAAGGACGACAACTCGCTTGGGCCCGCGCAAGCCGGCCGCGAGGATCCCGACTACGAATTCGTCGCGGCTTCCGGCTTCTATCTCTACGGCTGGGACCACGAGTGGGTGCACAAGGATAACGGCGAGCCGGTCCAGAGCGTCGACCATCTGGTCAGCGAAATCGATCACCTGTTCGGCTATGGCCGCTTCGCCAAGCCAGGCAAGCTGATCCTCTTGATGCATGACGAGATGTTCCAGGACAGTTTCGACGGCAAGACACAGCTCACCAACCTGATCACCGCACTGAAGTTGCGCCGCTATGCGTTTGGAACAATCCAGAGCTATGACGACTGAGCCAACGGCCTGGCTTTCCCGGAGCAGTGCAGTGTTCCACGGAAACGGCGCACCGCTCAAACTCTTTGTTTTGACGCAATTCCGGACGGAAAACCGCTCCACGCTTTTCCTGGAATTGCTTTAGCTCTCCAAATTGTCCCGCAATGCCGCCAGCACCTGCGCAAACTCCGCCAGACGCTCGTCGGGCAATCCTTTGCGGAGCCGCTTGTCGAAGGCGACTGCTGCTTGTCGCAACGTCTCGAACAGCTCTTCTCCCGCTTCTGTCAATTCGACCAGATGGACCCTCCGGTTGACGGGATCGCGGCGGCGCGTCAGCAGGCCCTGCGCCTCCATCGCGTTGAGATGGTGGGTCAGCGTCGCGCCCTGGATGCCGATCATGCCGGCGAGTTCGCGCTGATTGGCAAGCTTGCTCGACTTGACCGACAGCAGCGTGAGCCAGACCGGCAATGTGCCGCCCGCTTCAACCAAAGCGGCGTCGAAGGCCTGCGCAACGAGCTTGGCGGTGCGGCCGAGATTCATGCCGACTGGCGGGCGTTCAAAGGGCGTCATTGCCGGACACTAGAGCAATTCCAGGAAAAGTGTGAAGCGGTTTTCCGCCCGGAATTGCGTCAGACAAAGACGGTGTCTTCCGCGGATGGAACAGGTTCGCGTTTATACATTGACATCTAATAGTTAGATATCTAACTATTGTGCACCAGCACGCGAGAGAGGAGAGCCGGCATGCAATATGTCTATATCGTGGTTATCGGTCTTCACGTCATGGCCGGCGTGTTCTGGGCTGGCACCACCATCACGCTCGCCCGCGATCCCGAGATCAAGGCGGAACGCTTCATCCAGCCGCAGATGGGCGCGGCCGGCATGGTTTTCCTAACCGGGGCACTGCTGTGGTATTTCTTCCACGGCGCCTATTTCGGCTCGATGGAAATGGTGCTGGCGCTCGGCATCGTGGCCGCCTTTGCCGCCGCCGGCGTGCTCGGCGCCATGGTCAGGGCGCCCAGCAGGCGGCTTGCCGGCGCCAATGCGGAAATCGAAGCGCAACTGCGCGCCAGAATGGCGATGGGCGAACGCATTGCCGCATGGCTGCTGGTGGTCACCGTGCTGTGCATGGCAATCGCCAGGATGGTCTGAGCGTCGTCCGCATCGCAAGCTCACGAGATCGCACGTTGTCAGGCGATGAGCCAACGGCGTGCGGGCGCGCGGCCAGGCCGGCATATATGGGCTCTCGTATGCCGGTTCGACCGCGCGCCACCAACCCCGACAGTCGCGACAGGCGGTTCTCAGGTCAGTTTTTTACGCGCCTGTTTCTCGAGTTCGCCCACGAAGACGGCCGGGCTCCATCCTGCATCCAGAGCACGATGGAAAAGCGCCTGTTGTGTCTCCGGCGCAAGCCCGCCGAGCGGCGGGTCGCGATCGAGATTGGTCGGAAAGGAATAGCCTTCCGCCGACGACGCAATGGCGTTGCCCGCCGCCTGCCTGGTCAGGCTGCCGTCGCCCAGCATACGTTGCAGAATGGGATAGAGGGCCGCGCTCATGCGGGTCCGGTCCACGCTCTCCATGGCGCGGCCATAGGCCGATGAGACCTGCAAGAGATTCGCCATGCGCTGGATGTCGGCCGAACGGTTGGTGCCGGCGGCGTGGAACAGCGCCGGATTGAAGAAGGCCGCATCGCCCTTTTTCAGGGGCAGCTGAACATGATGCTCGGCGAAATAGGCCTGGAATTCGGGGCGGTTCATCGCCAGGTATCCAGGCAGGTAGGTCTGCGAATAGGGCAAATAAAGCGTGGGGCCGCTTTCCACCGGCATGTCGCAATGAGCGACGGCGCCCTGCAGCGTCAGCACCGGCGAGATGCGATGGACGTGCACCGGATAGCGTTCGATGATGGACGCGGTTTGGAAACCGAGATGATAGTCCCGGTGCGCCGACTGCGATGCGCCACCTGGCCTGACATTGTTCACCTGCGACGTCACCTGATAGGCTGGGCCGAGCCAGGCTTCCGATATCAGCGCGATGATATCGTTGCCGTAATAGGCGGCGAAGGTCGCGGGATCGCGCAGGCACAGCTTCTCCAGCGCATTCCACACCCGGTCGTTGGCGCCGGGCTTGGCAAAATGATCGCCGCCGCCTGCCCCGTCCGCACGCTCCTCGGCGATGATGGCATTGAACGCTTCAGTGGCTGCGTCGACTGGCGCCACATCCTCGAAGGCGCCGCGAAACACGACCACACCCGGACCGTCGGTCATCGCCTCGACCCATTCGGCCATAAGCGCCTTGCGCCGGGCCGGATCGCCGGCGACCGCACGAACCGGTGCACCATCGTAGATCAGGACGTTCTTCCGCACCTCGGACGCGAACGGATAGTCTGCTGGATTTGTCGTCCTTTGCGTCGACGCGGCAAAATCGTCGACGTTGCACACATCGGCGGCAAGCCAGACACGATCGGATCTGAGCTTGGCATAATTGTCGGTCTTCACGGCATCCTCCCCTTGGTCTTGTTTCGACTGGATGGCGGAAGTATAGCTCTGACTGAGAGGCGGCACACAGCTGAAACGCCTCAAAAACAGCTCAAAACTTATCGAGACGGCCGATGTCGCATCCGTTCCTGGTGAAGGACATCGCCCTGCAGGCTGGCGTCAGCATCGCCACGGTCGACCGCGTCCTGCATGGGCGCGGCGGCGTGCGTCAGCACACCATACACCGCATAGACCAGGCGATCCGGGAACTGGAAACGCAACGCTCGCAACTCGGCCTGTCGGGCCGCAAATTCATTCTGGATCTCGTCATGGAAGCTCCCGTGCGCTTCACCGAGGCGGTGCGCGCCGCGCTGGAGGCCGAGATGCCGGGCCTCCATCCTGCCGTGTTTCGCGCGCGCCACCACCTTGCCGAAGTGCGCGTGGCGGCGAACACCGTCGCGCTGCTCGACGCGATCGCTCGTCGCGGCAGCAACGGGATTTTCCTCAAGGCGCCTGATATTCCGGAGATAGCGGCCGCGGTGGACCGGGTCGTCCGGTCGGGAATACCGGTCGTGACGCTGGTCACCGATCTGCCGAACAGCCGGAGGCTGGCGTATGTCGGCATCGACAACCGCGCCGCCGGCGAAACGGCTGCCTATCTGATCGGCGCATGGCTTGGCGGACGTCGTGCCGATGTCCTGGTCACCTTGAGCAGTAACCGGTTCCGGGGCGAGGAGGAGCGCGAAATCGGCTTTCGCCGCGCCTTGCGCGAAAACTTTCCCGACCTTGGGATCGTCGACATCAGCGAAGGCCACGGCATCGATCGCGCGACGGGCGAGTTGGTCCGCACCGCGCTGGCACATCATCCCGATGTTGCGGCCGTGTATTCGATCGGCGGCGGAAACGCCTCCATCGTGCAGGCATTCGCCGAGATGAACCGGCCCTGCCTTGTGTTCATCGGCCACGATCTCGACGCCGACAATCTCGAATTGCTGCGAAGCCGACACATCTCCGCCGTGCTGCATCACGATCTCAGGCAAGACATGCGTTCGGCCTGCATCCACATCATGCGGGCACAGGGCGCGTTGCCGAAATCGGTCGCGCCAGGCGCATCCAACATCCAGATCATCACGCCGTTCAACATGCCGGCCTGAGCAGACCCGCGCGTCAGATCCGCAGGCCGAACCTGATCCCGTCATAGATGGCGGCATGGATGTTGCGTGAGGCGACCGCGTCACCGATGCGGAACAGCACGAAGCCCGCCCCTGGATTGCGCGCCGGGAAAATGTCGCCGCCGCCGACCAGACGTTCGTAGTCGACCGCCCCGCCATTCTTCGACAGCGGCTTCAGGCTGAGATAGAGATCGTCGAGCGGCGCCGTGCCGTGCTCGACCACCACCTGATCGACCCTGCGCTCCCCGCGCCAGCCATCGGCAAAATCCGAAGCGAGTTCCGCGACCAGCTGATTGCCCTCGCGGCGCACCGAGCGCAGGCGTGTGTTGATGGTGATGGTGACGCCCTTTTCCTGGAAGGCGTGCATATAAGGCACGTGGTTCATGCCGCCCATTTCAGGAGCGAAGAAACGCTCCGGCGAAACCAGCTCCAGCCTCGCGCCGCTGTTGGCGATCAACTCGGCCGCGCCCATGCCTTGATGGCCGCCATTGTCGTCATAGATGAGCACGTTCTCGGCCGGTTTGACGCTGCCGGCCATGATGTCCCAGCTCGAAGTGACGAGATTGTCGCCCGCTGTCAGCGGCGGGTTTTGCGGCAGGCCGCCGGTGGCGACGACGACCACATCGGGCGCCAGCGCCAGAACATCATCCTGCTCCGCCCAGGTGTCGTAACGGATTTCAACGCCGAGCCGGTCGAGCTCGGCCAGCCGCCAGTCGATGATGCCGATCAGTTCCTTGCGGCGCGGGTTCTGCGTCGCCAGACGCACCTGGCCGCCGGCCTGGCTCGAGGCTTCAAGCACCGTCACCTGGTGGCCGCGCTCGGCCGCGACACGCGCCGCCTCCAGTCCGCCGGCCCCGGCACCGACGACAACGACCTTTCTTCCCGGCCCCTCGGTCTTTACGATGATGTGCGGAATCTCGGCCTCGCGGCCGGTCGCCGCATTGTGCACGCACAGCGCCTCGCCGCCCTCATAGATGCGGTCGAGACAATAGGTCGCGCCGACACAAGGACGGATCTCGTGCTCGCGGCCCTCCATCACCTTCCTGATGATGTGCGGATCGGCGATGTGCGCACGGGTCATGCCGACCATGTCGAGCTTGCCGGTAGCAATCGCATGGCGCGCGGTGGCGACATCGGAAATGCGCGCCGCGTGGAAGGTCGGGAACTTTGTCGCCGCCCTGACCTCGCCGGCGAAATCGAGATGCGGCGAAGACCGCATGCCGGTCACAGGAATGACCTTGGTCAGTGCCGCGTCGCTTTCGATCGAACCGCGGATGATGTTGAGGAAATCGACCTTGCCGGAGCCGGCGAGCCGCCTGGCGATCTCGACGCCCTCTTCCTTCGACAGGCCTTGCGAAAAGTCCTCGTCGGCGACCATGCGAATGCCGACGACGAATTTTTCGCCGACCGCGGCGCGCACCGCATCCAGCACCATGTTGGTGAAGCGCAACCGATTGTCGAGCGAGCCGCCATACTCGTCGTCGCGATGATTGGTGGCCGGCGACCAGAAGCCATCCATCAGATGGCCGTAGGACTCGAACTCGATGCCGTCGAGGCCGGCGGCCTGGCAGCGCTGCGCGGCCGACGCATAGTCGGCAACAATGCGTTCGATGTCCCAGTCCTCGATGGTCTTGGGGAAAGCGCGATGCGCCGGCTCGCGCACCGGCGAGGCCGAGAGCACCGGCAGCCAGTCGGCCTTGTTCCAGCCGGTGCGGCGGCCAAGATGGGTGATCTGGATCATCACCTTGCAGTCATGCTCGTGGCAGGCGTCGGCGAGTTCGGCCAGCCACGGCACGATGCGGTCGTCATAGACATGCAAATTGCCGAAGGCGGCCGGGCTGTCGCGCGAGACGATCGCCGAGCCCGCGGTCATCGTCAGCGCCATGCCGCCCTTGGCCTTTTCGGCATGGTAGAGCCGGTAGCGTTGTTTCGGCATGCCGTCCTCGGAATAGGCCGGCTCGTGGCTGGTGGACATCACCCGGTTCTTCAGCGTCAGGTGCTTGAGCTGGTAGGGTTGGAGAAGCGGGTCGCTGCTGGTCATCGTCTTCCTGCCGTTTCAAATTGTGTTGGAGCAACATGTGCTGCTCCAGTTCCTATTTAAGCATCGGATTTATCCGAAAACCGCTGCGCACTTTCCGGTCCGATGCTAAGGAGCGGCGAAAATCGAAAGAGATCCCGCCCATGATCGATACCAAGACCCTTACCCAGCTCGGCGCCCACGTCGAGACGCCACAGAGCCCCGAACAGGCGGTCCTGGAGACCGTGCCGTTTTCGCGCGGCGACGGTCCGCCGGCGATCGTGCGCTTCACCTGCCCGGAATTCACCTCGCTGTGCCCGGTGACAGGCCAGCCGGATTTCGCCCACATCGTCATCGACTACGCACCCGATGCGGCCCTGGTGGAATCGAAGTCGCTGAAGCTGTTCATGACCTCGTTTCGCAACCATGGCGCCTTCCATGAAGACTGTACGGTCATGATCGGTCGCCGCATCGTGGCGGCCACCAAGCCGCTGTGGTTGCGCATAGGCGGCTATTGGTATCCGCGCGGCGGCATTCCAATCGACGTCTTCTGGCAGACCGGCGCGCCACCCGAAGGCGCCTGGCTGCCGGACACCGGAGTGGCCCCCTATCGCGGGCGCGGCTAGCTCAGCCATCATTCGCACTGATATTGGCTGAGCGCCCATTCGCCCGTCACCGACAGCAGGTCCGATATCTTCCAGTCGCCGCCGACCTTCTTGAACTTCCACTCCAGCCGGTGCTGATGGCCTTCGACAACGAAGGCGACCACCACCTTGGCTTGATCGCCGTTCACCGCCTCGATGCTCTTCAGGCTCTTGTCGATTGCGAGCTTGTCGTAGTCGGCATTGTCGAGCGCCATGTTGGGGTCGAGGCATTCGCCCTGTCCCGAAGCCCGCAGCGCATCGCTCTTGTCGAGCACTGTCTTGGCCGGGTCGACAAAATTCTTGCGCTGGGTCGGATCGAGCTCCAGCCCGGGATGGTCGTAGAACGGCTTGACCATCGCCGTCGGCGAGCCCGGCAACACGGGCGCGGCCGGCTCGGATGGCGGCCATGCCGGCGGTGGCGTTGCCGGTTCCACCGCGTTGCCGGGTGGGTTTGCAGGGGGTGCATCGCCGCCGCCCGGCGCCGTCTGCGCCGGAGCGCTAGCCGGCGGGGCGCCGAACAGTCCCTGGGCAACAGCGCCGCTCAAACCCGCCGCCAGCAGGCACATTGCCGACAGAGCCAGGAATACGCGGCGGGCCATCGCATCACTCCGGATCTTGGCCCGCCATGCATTCGAGCTGGCTCAGCGTCCAGTCGCTGGTCTTCGAGGCAATGTCCGAAACCTTCCACTTTCCGCCGACCTTCTTCAGCGACCAGTTCATTTCGCGCTTTGAATCGTCTCCGTCCGAAAAAAGGCTGAAGCTCGCCACCACTTGCGCCGTATCGCCATCGACCGTCTCGGACAGTTTCAAGGTCTTGGAGACGGTCTTCTGGTCGAAATCCTGCGCATCCAGGCCAGGATCGAAGTCGATACAGGCGACCTGGTCGGGATTTTTCTTGGTCGCCTGGTCGTTGAGATCGAACAGTTTCGTCACCGGCTCGGTGAAGCGGTCCCGGTATTGTGCGTCGGCCTCGAACCTGACCGCCGGGACATAGAAGAACTTCACGGCGTCGGACGCCGGTCCGGCCAAGGCGGCCGCTGGCAAGGCTGTCGTAAGGGCGGCAAGAAGCACTGTCCGTCTCATGCAGAATCTCCGGCTTTTGATGGCTTGAAGCAATCAACACCACGCATCCTGCATATCGGCTTTTTTGCGGCTCATGAAGTCCCTGCCCGTCCTCCTTTCAGCCGTCGAGCCAGACGTTCTGGAGATCCATTTCGAAGGTCTGGTGGACCCCGTAGTTCCTGACCTTCTTGTTGGTGTGGCTGAAGAGCTTCTGCCAGAAGGGCTGAATGATGACGCCCGAATCCTGCAGGATCTGCTCTACGTCCTTCATTACCTCCTTGCGCTTGGCCACGTCGATCAGCGACAGCGCCTGTTTGAGCTTGGCATCGAAGTCGGGATTGGAATAGGCGGATTCATTCCACGCCTCGCCGGTACGATATCCCAGCGCCAGCACCTGAACGCCGAGCGGGCGCATGTACCAGATGGTCATCGAATAGGGATACTTCGTCCAGTCGTTCCAGAAGGTCGACCCCGGCAGCACAGTGCGCTTGACCTTGATGCCGGCGTCACGCAACTGACCGGCGATCGCGTCGCCGGTGTTCTTCTGCCAATCGTCCTCGATGGTGATCAGCTCGTGCTCGAAGTCGGCCTGGCCGGCCTCCGCCATCAGCTTCTTGGCGCCGGCGGCGTCGCGCTCCTTCTTCGGCAGGGGATAATATTCGGGGTGGATGGGGCTGACATGGTGGTTTTCGCCGACCGTGCCGCGCCCATTATAGCCGAGTTGCAATACGGCGTTGTTGTCGACGGCCATCTGCAATGCGTTACGCACCCGTTTGTCGTCATAGGGTTTATGGGTGACGTTGGTGCGGGCAACGAGTGTCGTCGCCGTCGCAACCTCGGATTTCTGCAGACCCATCTTGTCGAGAATGTCGATGAAGTCGGCGGGCGATTCGAAATTGAGGTCGATCTCGCCGGAGTCGAACGCGTTGACCGTGGCATTGAAATCGGTGCCGTAGTCGATGAACTCGACGCCGTCGAGCGGCGCCTCGCCGCCCCACCATTTGCCGTTCTCGCGGCGCTTCACCACCGCCTTCTGGCCGACATCGTAGGAGACCAGTTCAAATGGTCCCGTGCCGACCGGCTTCTTGATCGGATCGGCGCCGTCGGCGTCGAAGTTTCGGTGCACGACAAGCGCGGGATAGTCGGTGAAGTTCGGGATCAGCGAGATGTCGGGCTCGCTGAGCTTCAGCTTGACCGTGTTGTCATCGACCTTGGTGATCGCGCCATCCCTCGCCTTTCCGGTTTTTGCGTCGATCAGCGCGCCGACGCGGGCGGCCATCGAATTGCCGGCGACGCCTTTCTCGCACCAGCGCGTGACGTTGTGGACCACGTCATCGGCGTTGAAAGCATCGCCATTGTTCCAGGTGATGCCCTTGCGCACATGCAGGACGTATTCGGTTGCGTCGTCGTTGATGTCCCAGCTTTCAAGCAGCACCGGCTCGAAGGTGAACTCTCTGGTATAGCGCACCAGCGGCTCCAGCCAGCTGCGCGAGATATTGGCAAGCTCCACCCAGTCATAGGTGCGCGGGTCCTTCTGCGCCTTGACCGACATCGAGACGTGCAGCGTGCCGCCCTTCTTCGGCTCCTCGGCCAAAGCCTGCTGCGGGGCGGCAAGACCGATCATGCCATAGGCCAAAGCCGTCGATGCGCCGAAGGCGCTTGCCAGGGCCAGGAACTCACGCCGGTCCATGCGGCCCGCGCGCGCGTCTTCCGCCATCGCCTCGATAGCGCTTGGGACACGATCGCCATTGCTTCTGAAGAATGTCATTTCTCTCTCCCATTGGTTCCGTCGGGTCGTTGCCCGTTCTTTCTCAACTGACGGTGTCCGGCAGCTTCTCCTCGCGCCGCGCGATCAAATCCCTGAGACCCTCGGCAATCCCCTCGTCCAGCTTCGGCTCCTCATAGTCGGCCAGCATGTTGCGCGCTTTCTCGCGGCCGCGCGTGTCGTGATCCTTCGCCCCTTCTGCATTCCATTGCTCGTAGGAATTGAAGTCCATGATCGAGGGCATGAAGAAGGCGGATTCGAAGTGTTCGAGCGTGTGCTGGGTGCCGAGGAAATGGCCTTGCGGCCCGACCTCGCGGATCGCAGCCATCGCTTCCTTGAAATCATCGAAGGAGAGCCCGCCTGCGTATTTGTACCAGCCGACAAGCTGCTCGCAGTCCGTGGCGAATTTCGAGTAGCCGCAGGTCAGGCCGGCTTCCAGCCATCCGGCGGAATGCCAGATGTAGTTGGCGCCGGCGAGGATGGCGGCATGCATCAGCATGTTCGATTCGTAGCCAGCCTGGGCGTCGTTCAGCTTCGAGCCGACATGGAAACCCGACGTGCGCCATGGCAGCCGGTATTTCCGCGCCAAGGCGCCCATCAGGTACATCATCTGGGCGGCTTCCGGCGTGCCGCCCATCGGCGCGCCGGTCTTCATATCGACCGTGACCATGAACTGGCCGTAGATTTGCGGCGAGCCTGGGCGGATGAGCTGGGTCAGCGCCACGCCGGCAAGCGCCTCCGCGTTGACCTGCGCCACCGCGCCGACGGCGGAAGCCGAGGTCGAGGCGCCGCACAGCGCGAAAGGCGCCAGGATCAGCGGCTGATTGTGGCTCGCGTAGACCCGCATGGCGTCTATCATGGTGGCGTCCCATACCAGCGGCGAATTGCAGTTGGTGATCGCCACCAGCACAGGGTTGTCGCGTACGAACTCCTCGCCGAAGACGATGCCAGCCATCGCCATCGTGTCCTCGGCGCGCTCTTTCGACGTCACTATGCCCATGAACGGCTTATCGGAATGCTTCAGCGCCGAGTGGATGATGTGCAGATGCCGTTTCGGCACCGCTATCTCCATCGGCTCGCAGATAACCGAGCTCGAGGAATGCAGCGCTGGCGCCATGTAGGCCATTTTGTGGAAATTGTTGAGGTCGGCGAGCGTGCCGTAGCGCCTGACATTGTCGAGGTCGCGCACGTAGGGCGCACCGTACATCGGCACGAAAATCGAGTTCTTGCCACCGACGCGCACCGTACGCTCGGGATTGCGCGCATGGAGCGTGAACTCGGATGGAACCTTCGAGACGAGCTCCATCAGCAGCGCGCGGTCGATGCGGACACGCGTCTCCCTGACATCGGCGCCGGCCGCCTTCCAGAGCTCGATCGCGCCGTCGTCGCGGAATTCGCAGCCCACCTCCTCGAGGATCTTGAGCGATTCCTCGTGGATCAGTTCCACCGCCTCGTCAGGCACGATCTCATAGGCGGGGATCTTGCGCACCAAGGTCGGAAAGGAAGCGACCGGCGCGCTTCTGAGCGCCTTGCGGCCAAGACGGCCACCACCGCGGCGGTGGGTCTGTTCGGTCAATTCGACGGCCGGTGCGTTCATGGAGCCTCCTTCTTCCCGCCACACACGTTAGCGACCCGAAATATGGCTGTGACGCTGGAAAATCCTGATCTTCTGTATAAGCTGTGCTTATGCGAAGCCTGCGCCACCTCCTGCCCTCCGCTGGCAGCCTGATCGTCTTCGAGGCAGCCGGCCGGCTGTCGAGCTTCACCGCCGCGGGGCGCGAGCTCGGCATGACGCAGGCGGCCGTCTCCTATGCGGTGCGCGGGCTGGAAGAGCAGCTCGGCGCCAAGCTGTTCCAGCGCCGTCATCGGCAGGTCAGCCTGACAGAAGCCGGCGAACGCTTCCACGCCGATGTCTCGCTGGGCCTGTCGCACATCCGCAAGTCGGCCGAGGATCTGCGCCTGCAGGCAACCGGCGGCCATGTGACGCTCGCAGCATCGACCGCTTTCGGCTCTTTCTGGATGATGCCGCGCCTACAGCAGTTCCGCGACGAATTGCCGGGCATCGATCTGCGCATCCAGACCGCCGACCGCGACCTCGACATCATCGCCGAGGGGATCCCGCTCGGTGTGCGCGGAGGCGTGCCCGGACAATGGCCGGACTATCATTCGATGCCGCTCTCCGATGAGGAGATCTTTCCGGTCGCGGGCCCCAGCTATCTCGCCAAGTTCGGCCTGCCCAGGACCGTCGCGGAACTGGCCGTGCACCGGCTCATCCATCTTGAGGAGCCCTATCGCGAGGCCCCCAACTGGGACGAATGGTTCGCATCCGCCGGAACCAGCCTGCGCAACGCCGAGCGCGGACTGCGCATCAACGACTATGCCCTGGTAATCCAGGCGGTCATGGAGGGGCAAGGCATCGCGCTCGGCTGGCGGCATCTCGTCGAGCGGCTCGTGGCATCCGGCCTGCTGGTGCCGGTCACCGACCATGTGATGAGGACCGGCATTGCTTTCTACGTCATCTGGCCGAAGAACCGCGACCTCAGCGAGAATGCCCGCAAGGTAAGGGATTGGCTGGTGGCGCAGGCCTGAGTTCAATGCAATCCGGCGCGTGGCCGGATTGCGTTCGCAGGCTGGAGCGATCAGACCGAACCGTCATTCTTGAGGCCCAGCACGTCGACCTTGTCGATGGTCGGCGGGCCAGCGAACAGCGTTTCGGCATTGGCCATCAGCGCCTTTGCAATCTCGCCAGTGAGATGGGCCTGCCGCCCTGCCTCGTCGTGAAAGGCATCGAACACACCGAAGACGCTTGGCGAAAGCTGCAAGGCAAACCAGATCGGTGTTCCTGCTTCCCGATTGGCCAGCTGCAGCCCGGCTTCGAGGAACGCCGCGACGTCCTTCTCCTTGCCCGGCTTGGCTTCGAAGCGTGCGAACAATGCGAGTTTGATCATTTGACTTCTCCTCTTTGTGCGGCCGAGGCGGCCGTCGAAACAACAGTTGCAGCATCGGGTGGCAAAGCGTATTGGCAAAAATGACATCTTTGATACCATTATTGCCATGAATATTTCCGTCCTTGCGCTTGATGGCGTCTTCGACACCGGACTGGCCACGATGCTCGACGTGTTCGGCACCGCCAACGAACTGGTCGGAATGCTGGTGTCGCCGCCCAGCCGCTTCACAACGACTATCGTCGGGGTGAGCGCCTCGGTCCGCACGGCACAGGGCCTTCAGGTACCGGTCGTCGCGATGGGCAGCGAGCCAGATCCCGATTGGCTGGTGATCCCGGCGATCGGCCAGAAGATGCCGGGCCCGCTTGCCGACGCCCTGAACCGGAGCGATATCGCCGACGCAACCAAGGCGTTGCGCGCGGCCGCCGAAACAGGCACACGCATCGGAGCTGCCTGTATCGGCACTTTCATCCTGGCGGAAACCGGCCTGCTCGACCACAGGCCGTCAACGACGACGTGGTGGCTGGCGCCGATGTTCCGGCAACTTTATCCGCGAGTGCGGCTCGATGCCGCGCGCATGCTGATCAATGACGGGCAGTTCGCAACTGCCGGAGCCGCGCTCGGCCACATCGATCTCGCTTTGATGATCATTCGCCAGACAAGCCCGGAACTCGCTGCGCTGACGGCGAAATACCTCATCGTCGACAGCCGGCCGTTGCAATCGGTCTATGCGATCTCCGACCACCTTGCCCATTCCAACCCGCTGGTCGAACGCTTCGAACGTTGGGCGCGCGACCATCTCGCCGCCGGGTTCAATCTCGACGAAGCAGCCACGGCACTCGGCGCCAGCAAGCGCACGCTGTCGCGACGGGTCAACGATGTGCTCGGCAAGACGCCGCTATCCTATTTTCAGGATCTGCGCGTCGAGCAGGCTGTGCATTTGTTGAAAACCACATCCGACAGCGTCGACGAGATCGCCGCGAAAGTCGGCTATAGCGAGGGGGTGACGTTGCGCAATTTGCTGCGTCGGCGGCTGCGCAAGGGTGTGCGCGAAATCCGTACCGCCAACTGATCCACCGCCAACGCAATTCTGCCTCTCCCGCGAAGCCCGAATCCGCCTATAGTGCCCCATGCCCATTCGCCAGCTTTCCGAAACGATGATCAACCAGATCGCCGCCGGCGAAGTCATCGAGCGTCCGGCAAGCGTGGTCAAGGAACTGGTCGAGAACGCGCTCGATGCCGGTGCTTCGCGCGTCGAAATCGTCACGGCAGGCGGCGGGCTGAACCTGATCCGCGTCACGGATGACGGTTCCGGCATCCCCCAACGGGAGCTGGCGCTGGCGATTGCCCGCCACTGCACCTCCAAGCTCGCCGAGGATATCAACGACATCCGCTCGCTCGGCTTTCGCGGCGAAGCGTTGCCGTCGATCGGCTCGGTGTCGCGGCTGTCGATCCGCTCGCGCACGGCATTGAGTGACAGCGCCGCCGAAATCGGCATCGAGGGCGGCCGCGTCCTGCCCGTCAAGCCGGCGGCCGCCAATCGGGGAACCACGGTCGAGGTGCGCGACCTGTTCTTCGCCACGCCGGCGAGGCTGAAATTCATGAAAGGCGAGCGCGCCGAAAGCTCGGCGACCAGCGATGTCGTCAAGCGCATCGCCATCGCCTTTCCGGCCGTGCGGTTCACGCTGGCCGGTTCCGACCGCTCGACGCTGGAATTGCCGGCGACCGATGACAGTCCGGAAGGCAGCCTGCGTCGCGTCGCCCAGGTGATGGGGAGCGAATTTCCCGACAATTCCATTGCCATCGACGCGATGCGCGAAGGCGTGCATCTGACCGGCCATGTGTCGATCCCGTCCTTCACCCGCGCCAATGCGCTGCAGCAATATGCCTATGTCAACGGCAGGCCCGTGCGCGACAAGCTGATCGCCGGCGCCATCCGCGGCGCCTTCGCCGATGTGCTGCCGCGCGACCGCCACGCCGTAACGGTGCTGTTCCTTTCGCTCGATCCGGCCATCGTCGACGTCAATGTCCACCCGGCCAAGGCCGATGTTCGCTTCCGCGATCCAGGCCTGGTGCGCGGGCTGATCGTCGGCGCCATCCGCCAGGCTCTGGCGGACGCCGGCATCCGCTCAGCCACGACCGGAGCCGCCGGCATGATGGCGGCGTTCCGGCCGGGCGCCGCTCCCTACAATCATGGCGGCCCGGCCAACGGCCATCGCAGCTACGAAGCGGCTTTCCGTGCATCCGGCTCCGCCGGTTTCGATCCCTCACGCTCGCCGCAGCGGCCGCTCGACATGCAATTCGAAGGCTCTGGCTTTGAACGCGCCGGCACAAGGCATGGCGGCTTTGGTGAACCCGGCCAGGCCGCGTTCGATACCGGTCCGCTTTCCAGCGCCGATGCGCGCGCCGGGCAGAGTGAGGCGGCGGAGACGCTGCTTGGCACGGTGCTGGGTGCCGCGCGCGCCCAGGTGCACGAGAACTACATCGTTGCCCAGACCAGGGATTCGCTCGTCATCGTCGACCAGCACGCGGCGCATGAGCGGCTGGTTTACGAAGCCCTGAAGAACGCCCTGCATTCGCGCCCCGTGCCTTCGCAGATGCTGCTCCTGCCGGAAATCATCGATCTGCCCGAAGAGGATGCCGAGCGGCTCGCCATGCATTCTGAAACATTGGCTCGCTTCGGCCTTGGCATTGAGCGTTTCGGCCCGGGCGCCGTCGCCGTGCGCGAGACGCCATCGATGCTTGGCGAAACCAATGTCCCGCAATTGGTGCGTGATCTCGCCGACGAGATCGCCGACAATGACACGGTCGAAACGCTAAGAGAACGGTTGGACAAGATCGCCGCCACCATGGCCTGCCACGGCTCGGTGCGTTCCGGCCGGCTGCTCAAGGCCGAGGAGATGAACGCGCTGCTGCGCCAGATGGAGGCGACGCCGGGTTCGGGCACGTGCAACCATGGCCGCCCGACCTATATCGAGCTCAAGCTGGCGGATATCGAGCGGCTGTTCGGGCGGCGGTAGGTGTGCCCTCCGACCGCCAACACCAAGGCCCGATGCCCCGCGTCATTTCTTTTTCTGATATTTCCTGGTCGCGCGATTGAAGACGTAGTCCGTCGTGTAGCCCGCGCCGCCACCGCGAAAATTCACGGAAATGACGTCCTTGCCGTGCTCCACCGACTTCTGGACGTTCATGTAGATGGGCGTCATCAGCATGCCCGCATTGCAATCATCGTCATCGAAGCGGATTTGCTGGACGACCTTGCCGGTGCTCTTTTTGATCACCTGCATTTTCGTCATGCAAATGCTGGCGCTGGTGTTCGCATAAACGCCGGCAAACCTGTCGGCGGCGGTCTCGGCCCAGAAGGGAATCTCCACGGTGCCGACGATCTTTGCGTCGCCGGTGTCATCAAGGCTCGCGACCTTCTTGAGAATGACGGGCAACCTGTCGGCGCCCTTGCTCAAGCTTCCCGTCGCGCCGTCCGCGTTAACATCAAGGACGATCGGGCATCCGGCGGTGTCGACTGGCGTCTTTGACCCCATCACCATGACCCGATAGAATTCCTTGTCATCCGCGATCTCGCAAAGCGAGACTTTGGTGCCGTTGACGGTGCCATACAGTGCGGTCGGCCTCTGTTCTGTGTCGCGGAAGTAAGTTCCCTCGACGGTAATGCCGCTGCCAAAACTGTCATATCTCTGCAGCGACAAATGAATCGGATCAGGCCCGATGGTTCCTTCGTAGTTTTCGACCTGATACCAGCCTGCGACGGCTTCCCCGGTCAGTAACAAAACGCAAAAGAGCGCCGATATGAGCAGTTTTCCCATGCCGTCCCCCAGTGAAAGCGGCTCACCATAACGGCCCTTCCTCTGGGTGTCTGCACGCTGGCGGATACGGTTTCGGGTTTGAGTCCGCAAACGCCTCCAACCTTCTGTTTTACCTCTTCAAATTCACCACGATGACGCCGCCCAGCGCCAGCGCGCCGCCGAGGAGGCCGAGCAGCGTCGGCACTTCGCCCAACCAGAAGAAACCGATCAGGGCGGACATGGGCGAGACCAGGTAGAGAAAGTTCGATGCACGCGCCGCCGGCAGGCGCGACAGGGCCGTCGCCCAGGCCGCGTAGGCGATCAGGCTCGGCACGATGCCGAGATAGATGACGGCGCCGAGACCCGCGGTGTTGGCGGCAGCCGCCTGCTGGAAAGCGGCGGGCAGGAAGGGTGCAAGGCAGAGCGCGCCGAGCACCATGTTGGACGCCGCGATGGTCAGCGGATGGTGGCGGGCAAACAACGGCTTCTGGACGATGGTGTTGACGGCCGAGCAGAGCGCGGAGCCGAGCACCAGCAGTGCGCCGGCATTGAAGTGCAAGCCATGGCCGTCGGCCACGGCGATGATGCCAATGCCGGCGAAGGAAATCGCGGTGCCAAGCCAGGCCAGACGCGAAAAACGCTCGCCCAGCAGCGCCATCGCCATGATGGCGGTGAAGATCGGGCTGACATTGATGATGAAGCCGGCGGCTCCCGCCGAGACGGTCAGTTCGCCGAAATTGAGCATCGCAGTATAGAGCGAGACGAAAATGGCGCCGCCAAAGGCGAAGCGCCACAATTCGCCGACCCTGGGCAGAGCCGGGCGCTTGACCGCAAGGAAGATCGCCGCCGGCACCGCGGCGATGGCAAAGCGCAGGGCACCAAGCTCCAGCGGCTGGAAGGCGGCAAGGCCGGCACGGATCGCCGGAAAGGCGGACGCCCAGCCGACAACCGTCAACGCCACGGCGATGGCGGCCGTGGTGTCCATCCGCTGTGTCTGATTCAACGTGCCCGCCATCGCGCTCATCTCACTGTCCTCGTGTTCTTCGTCCTGAGAGCCACAAAACGCCCTTTCCCGCTTGTTGACAAACGACCAAATCGAGGATCACCTGTGACTATGGATCACAGCTCAGACACAATGGTGCCGCTCGAAACCCTGCGTGCCTTCGATGCGGCGGCGCGGACAGGCAGTTTTTCGGCGGCGGCCGAAAAGCTCAACATCACCCATGGCGCGGTCAGCCGGCAGATCGCCAAGCTCGAGGACTGGCTGGGGCTGAAGGTGTTCGATCGCGGCGCGCGCGGGGTGACGCTGACGATCGAAGGCAACCGGCTGCATCTGCGCACGTCCGAGGCTTTCGCGCTGATATCGACCCATTCCGACCGCTGGGTCGAGCCGCGCGGCACCGCAGTGGTGCGGCTGACCTCGATCCCCTCGGTGAGCGGGCTGTGGCTGATGCCACGCATGGCGGCCCTGGAGAACAATCCCACCAAGCTGCGCATCGTGCTCGATGTCGACATCCGCCAGGCCGACCTTGCCGATGAAGGCATCGATCTGTCGATCCGTTGCGGCCGCGGCGGCATTCCGGGCCGCGTCTCGGTGAAACTTTTCGAGGAGCATGTCTTCCCTGTCGCCTCGCCGGAGCTTGCACGCGAGATCGGCCGCGGCGACCCGGCCCGGCTGCTCAAATTCCCTCTGATCAACGATTCCGACGCCTCGGGCTGGCGCGCCTGGTTCGCGGCACAAGGTATGGACTATCGTCCGCGTCCGCAGGACCGGCGCTTCGAGGACTATAATCTGGTTCTGGACGCCGCCGCCTACGGGCTCGGCATCGCATTGGCACGTCCCCCGCTGACCGGGCATCAGCTGAAATCGGGCCGCATCGCCGCGGTCGAAGAGCGCACCGCGCTCAATCCGGTGTCCTACTGGCTAGACCGGCCAATAGGACGGCCACGCACGGCCGCGGCCGATCTCGCGCGCCGCATCGCGCAGCAGGCTGGATTAGCGCCCGAGAAGATCGAAGCGTTTATCGAGGCGGATCGATAGGCCTCCAGGCCGGCCAACCCGTCAACCGCTTCGCAACTCAGTGAAGCAGCAACAGAACGAACCCGAAGATCACGGTTGCCAATAAGCCGGTCATGATAGAAACAAAGCCTATTCTCACCAGCAGGCGCTCGGGGTTCGGCGCCGCACCACGGGATTGATTGCCCGGCCTTCGCTGTCCCGCCGGTGTACCCAGGGCGGCTGCGTTTTTCGGGACCGGAACCTGCGGTGGGATAAACGACAGCAAGGACACTCCCGCGGCCCTGGCGGGAGCGTTGTCATTGGCGGTTGCCGTGGGTGGCATGGCGCCTCGCTGCGTTTCGGTTTGCGGCGCCGCTTTCCTGGCCACGACCGTTGCCAACGCCGCCTCGTCCCTCGTCTCGATCTGGGCCTGATAGGCCTCAACGATGCCGGCCGACGCAATCTGCTGCGATTTGACGGCCATCGGCGCCGCCGGCATTGCCAACAGGGCCGGCGCCGTACGTTCCGCGAACAGGGAGGGCGCCGGGGGCTGGACCAGCTCCCTGACCAGGGCTGTCCTGACAGGATCTGCCTTTGCCAACGGCACGGGTTGCGGCGTCATCGCCTCCTTGAGCAAGGAAGCCAGGCGGGCGGAAGAAATATCCATCATGCCCCCGATAAAAGCGCTTTTCGGCCTCTCGTAGCGCCTCAGCATTGTCCGAGGCTTGTCGCGAGCTTGACCTGGCCGGAGATTTGTGGCGATGAAATCTCCATGAACCTCGGCACCACCGCATGATGAACCGTTTCGAAGGCCCGGGCGGCAAGGAAGCCCGCATCCGCTACCTCGATGGCGATTTCCAGGTCACCAGCCCCGGCTCGTTCGTGCGCTGTGCCGTGACCGGGGAAAGCATCCCATTGGATGAGCTGAAATACTGGAGCGTCGCCAGGCAGGAGCCCTACGTCAACGCCGCCGCCTCGCTGCGCCGCGAAATCGAAGCGCATCCGGAGCTGCGCAAGCGAAGCTAGAACGGTTCATCGTTTCACAGAAACGCCTAACCGTTCCAGCTCTTTGTTTGACGCAATTCCTGTAGGAAAACCGCTTCACACTTTTCCTGGAATTTCTCTAGCCTCTAAGCTTGCGTTGCCGCCAGGCATCGAGCGTTTCCTCGATGATGCGCTCAGGCACGTGGTCAAGCTCGAAAACCGTGTCGATTTCCAGCACGTCGAGACCGTCGAGAAAGCCCTGCGGGGCGCCGTGACGCAATCGGGCGGCGTCCTTGGCGGTGGTGATGAGGCCGAGGCCTTCGGTGCGTGCCGTCGCCGCCAGTTCGGCAAGCTCGTCCTCGGCGTAGAAATGATGGTCCGGAAAGGGCTTTGAAAGAACCACCTCGCCGCCGGCCTCGCGTACCGTGTCGAAGAATTTGTCGGGATGGCCGATGCCGGCGAAGGCCAGGAAGCGCTTGCCGGCAAGCCCTATCTTGCTGCTGGGCTCCGTATGGGCCTCGAAGATCGGCCGGCCGGCGCGGGCCGCCTGGCGCACCACGGCGTCGGCGGCGGTGCCCTCACCCATCTTCAGCAAGCCACTGGTGAAGACCAACTGATCGACGACCCTGGCCCTGAGCGGGCCGCCCGGAATGACACGGCCATTGCCGATCCCGTAGCGGGCGTCGACGACGACCAGCGCATAATCGATATGGATGCGCGCGCTTTGAAACCCGTCATCCATGATGAGGAAATCGCAGCCATGCCTTTCCAGCAGCAGCCGAGCGCCGGCGGCGCGGTTCGGCGTCACAGCCACCGGCGCGTGTTCGGCCAATAGCAGCGGCTCGTCGCCAACATGCCTGGCGCTGTCATGACTGATATCAACGACATGCGGTTCGGCGAAGGAGCCGCCATGGCCACGCGACAGGAAACCGGGCTTTAGCCGCATGCGCCTGGCCTGTTCGGCGAGCGCGATGGCGACCGGCGTCTTGCCGGTGCCGCCAACGGTGAAATTGCCGACGCACAGAACCGGCGCCTTGATCTTCTCGCGCCGGGCCCGCCGCATGCCGCGGCCGGCGACGAGCGCATAGACGGCCGACAGCGGCGACAGCGCCAGAACTTTCCAGTCCGGCTCTTGCCACCAGAATGGTGGTGCTTCGGAGGCCACCTTAACGCCCGTTCGCGCCCTTCAGGCGCGACTTGACGACCAGCGGCTGGATATAGGGTTCGAGCGATTTCAGCGTGCGCGCCAGCGCGCCGCGCATCTCATCGACAGTCGCTACCCCTGCCGCCATCATCTCATGGCGCGCCACTTCGTTGGTCAAAAGGAAGTTGACGGCGCCGGCCAGCATGTCGCGATCGCGCACCAGCTTGGCGCCGCCGCTGTCGATCAGCCGCTGATAGGCTTCGCGAAAATTCTGTACATTGCGGCCGGCAAGAACCGCGGTGTCGAGCATGGCCGGTTCGAGCGGATTCTGCCCGCCCTCGGAGGTCAGCGAACGGCCGACGAAGGCGATCTCGGTCAACCGGAGATAGAGCCCCATCTCGCCGATCGTATCGCCGAGCAGGATATCGGTGTCGGGTCCTATGCGATCGCCCTTGCTGCGCCGCGCGATCTTCAGCCCCATGCCCGAAATCTGCGCGGCAAGGGCCTCGGCACGATCGGGATGGCGCGGCACGACTATGGTCAGCAGGCCGTGGTGGCGCTTGTGCAGCGTGGCGTGGACCTCCGCCGCGACCACTTCCTCGCCATCATGGGTCGAGATCGCCGCCCAGGTCGGGCGGCCACCGATCTGCCGCTGCAAGGTGGCCAGTGCCCGTTCGTCGACCGGGGGCGGATTGGTGTCGACCTTCAGGTTGCCCGACACAGTGACCGGCCGGGCACCCAGCGCGCGGAAACGCTCGCCGTCGACATCCGACTGGGCAACGACATGGGCAAGGTTCTCAAACAGCGCCTCGGCGATGTTGGCGCGCTTTTTCCAGGAGCTGAAGGAGCGGTCGGAAAGCCTGCCATTGACCAGCACCTGCGGCACATGGCGCGCGCCAAGCTCGAGGATGGTCATCGGCCAGATTTCCGATTCGGCGATGATCGCCAGATCCGGCCGCCAGTGATCGAGGAAGCGGCTGACCGCCGGCTTCAGGTCGAGCGGCACATATTGGTGGATGATGCGGTCGCCAAGCCGCTCGTCGGCAACCTGGGCCGATGTCACGGTGCCGGTCGTCAGCACGATGTTGACGCCATAGTCGAGAATGCTTTCGACCAGGGGCACGACGGCTATGGTTTCGCCGACGCTCGCGGCATGGATCCAGATAACAGGCCCTTCGGGGCGAGGACGCCCCGCGACGCCGTAGCGCTCGCGGCGGCGGTTGCGGTCTTCCTTGCCGCGCGAGGTGCGCCAGGCGACATACGGTCCGACCAGCGGATAGGCCGCGGCACCTGCGAAACGGTATGCCCCCAGCATGGCGCGCGCCCAGCGGCCACTCATCGCCGGCCATCCACGAGACGGTAGGCCTCGGCGGTCGCGGCGTTGAGAGCGGTCGTGACTTCCTGGCGCTTGCGCTCCATTTCGGCGTCATCGGCGTCCGCCGCCACAAAGATCGGCTCGCCGATGGTCACAGCGGAACGGCCGAATGGCAGGTTGATGGTGGTCTTGTCCCAGCTTTTTTCAAGCACCTTGCGGCGGCTGGTGGCAATGGCGACAGGCAGGAGCGGCCGGCCCGAGAGGCGCGCCAGGAGAACGATGCCGAGCCCTGCGTCGCGCGGCGTGCCGTGTGGAATGTCTGCAATCATGGCGACGTTCTTGCCAGCCGTGAGCGACTTTTTGAGGGCGATCAAGGCCTTGGCCCCGCCCTTGTCGAGATGCCTGGCATTGTCACGCCCGCCCGAACCGCGCACCGCCTCAATGCCGAATTTCTCCAGCATGAGCGCGTTGAGCTCGGCATCGGCGCTGCGCGACACCATGGCGACCAGCGGCTTGCGCTTCGGATAATAGGCCGGCGTCAAAAGATGCTGGCCGTGCCACAAAGCGATGATGCCGGGCTCGAATTCGGCGTAGGCACCGCCCGAAAAGCGCGCCGATCCGGCGACCAGCGGGCTGGTCAGGCGAACCAGGCGCACGAACTGGGCGAGCAGGCTGGCAATGGCGTTCTTGACGAATCGCGACTGCGCGAGCGGTTCGCGTATCTTGCGCCAGAAGGTCTTGGTCGTGCGGCTGCCGCCCCTGCCCTTGGGCGCGGCGTCGCTGGCTGGCCCTTTCGCCAGGTCCTGCTCCATCGAAGTCAACCGGCGTCCTTGCTGTCGGGATCCAGCAGGCGGTGCAGATGAACGACGAAATAACGCATATGGGCATTGTCCACGCTGGCTTGCGCCTTGGCTTTCCACGCTGTGTGCGCGGATTGATAGTCTGGATAGATGCCGACAATGTCGAGCCCATCGAGATCGCGGAACTCGGTACCCCCAAGTTTCTTCAGTTCGCCGCCGAACACCAGATGCAAAAGCTGTTTCTTACCGTCTTCCGCGGTCATGTCGGTCCTTCACATATTGTGAGTTTGTGACAGGTCTAGACCAAAGCCGCCGACTTTGGAACCTTCGAAAATGCTTTCACGCATCCAGCCCGGCGATGACGTTGACGAGCACCGCCAGCAATTCACCGCTGCCGGCGGCGAGCGCGCCGTGGCGGGTCACCTCACCGGCATAGAGCGGCGCGCGGCCATTCGGGTCGAGCAAGCGGCCGCCGGCCTCGCGCAGGATGAGATCGGCGGCGGCGATGTCCCAGTCATGCGCGTTCGGCTTGACGAAGGTGGCGTCGAGCGTGCCGTTGGCGATCATTGCCAGGCGATAGGCAAGCGATGGGCTGTAGGGCGCCCGTGTCAGTCGCTTCTGCCAGCCGGCCGGCACCAGGTCGATCAACTGCTTCAACCCTGATATCTCGGCCTTGTCGCCAAGCGCCCGCACCGCGATGCGCTTGCCGTTGCGGAACGCGCCCTGGCCGGGCAGCGCCCAGTAGGTCTCGTCCATTGCCGGGCATTCGAGCACGCCGGCGAGCGTGCGGCCCTGCTCGACGACGGCGACGCTGACGCACCAGGTGCGCTGGCCTTCCAGGAAGCCGCGCGTGCCGTCGATAGGATCGACGACGAAGGTGCGGCGCGCCGAAAGCCGCGCCGCATCGTCGACCGTCTCTTCCGACAGCCAGCCATAGTCCGGCCGCGCCGCCAGCAGGGTGCGGCGCAGATAGGCGTCCGCGGCATGATCGGCTTCGCTGACCGGCGAGGTGCCGCCCTTCATCCAGACTTGCGGGCTGTTGCCGAAGTACTGCATGGCGATGAGACCCGCCTCGCGGGCGGCATCCTGCAGCAGCAGCAGATCCCCAGCGGCGTCGGAAGGGGCACCGGCGGTGGTCAGCTCAGGCTCCGGCAAGGGTCATGCCTTCGATCAGGAGCGTCGGTGCGGCGGTGCCGAAATTACGGTCGAGGTCATCAGCCGGCACCATGTTGAGGAACATCGTCTTCAGGTTGGAGGCGATGGTGACTTCGGCGACCGGATAGGCCAGTTCGCCATTCTCGATCCAGAAACCGGAAGCGCCGCGGCTGTATTCGCCCGTCACCATGTCGACACCCTGGCCAAACACTTCGGTGACATAGAAACCGGTCTTGAGCGACTTGATCAGATCTTCGGGCGAGCGCTCGCCCGGTTCGATGGCGAGATTGGTGGAGGACGGCGAAACGGAAGAGCCGCTGCGCGATCCGCGCCCGTTGGTGATCAGTCCCAGTTCGCGCGCCGCCGAAGTCGACAGGAACCAGTGGTTGAGCACACCCTTCTCGATCATGAGAAGCTTTTCGCCTTCGACGCCCTCACCGTCGAAGGGACGCGAGGCCTGGCCACGCGGCCTGAGCGGCTCGTCGGTGACCGTGATCGCGGATGCGGCAACCTGCTTGCCCATCATGTCGCGTAGGAACGATGTCTTGCGCGCGACGGAGGCGCCGTTGATGGCACCGGCAATATGGCCGGCGATGCCACGCGCCACGCGCGGATCGAACACCACGTCGACCGGCCCGGTCGCCGCCTTGCGCGCGCCAAGGCGGCGCACGGCGCGCTCGCCGGCCTTGCGGCCGATATCCGTCGGCGCGTCGAGATCGGCAAAATGCTGGCGCGAGGAGAATTCATAGTCGCGCTCCATGCCGGTGCCTTCGCCGGCGATGACGCTGGCCGAGCGCGAGAAACGCGAGCCGACATAGTGGCCAAGGAACCCGTGCGAGGTGGCCAGCACCAGGCCGCCAAGACCCGCACTGGCGCTGGCCCCGGCCGAATTGGTCACGCCCTTGACGGCAAGCGCTGCCTCATCCGCCGCAAGGGCTGCTTCCTTCAATTGGTCAGCGGACACTTCGGTGGCATCGAACAGGTCGAGATCGCGCGTTTGCCTTGCCAGCAGCGCCGGATCGGCCAGCCCCTGATAGGGGTCCTCGGGCGAGACCTTCGCCATGGCAACGGCTCGCTCGGCAAGCGCTGACGGGTCGGACGCAGCGGTGGCCGAGACACTCGCCACCCGCTTGCCGATAAAGACGCGCAGCGCGACATCCTCGCTCTCGGATGATTCCGTGCCCTCGACCTTGCCGAGCCGCACTGAAACTCCGGTCGAGCGGCCGCGCACGGCAACCGCGTCAGCGGCATCGGCGCCAGCCTTTTTGGCAGCTTCGACCAAGGCCGCGACACGGTCGGTCAACTTTGCTGCATCAAGCGTATCGGTCATGCCTGTGATCCTGCTGCTACGGCCAGCCCATGGCCGCCGCCCACCATCTATTGTTCCAATCCGGCTTGTGCAATGGCGAAGGCCGGAATCAGTGGATCGATTGCAGGTGCCGACGCCGGCTTCTTGGCGGGCGGATCAAGGGCAAAGTCGGTGGCTGACCGGTTCACGGCTCCGCCACGGGCGTCCAGATCACATCCTCGATCTTCCGGGCACCGGTCGCCAGCATCGCCAGCCGGTCGAAGCCGAGCGCGATGCCGCTGGCCTGCGGCATGATGGCAAGGGCGGCGAGAAAATCGTCGTCCAGCGGGTAACGTTCGCCATAAATGCGCTCTTTCTCGTCCATCTCGAGGATGAAGCGCCGACGCTGCTCTTCAGCATCGGTCAGTTCGCCAAAACCGTTGGCGAGCTCGACGCCGCAGCAATAGAGTTCGAAGCGCTCGGCGACGCGGGGATCGCGCGGGCTTGGCCGCGCCAGCGCCGCCTCGGCGACCGGATACTCGCACAGGATGGTCGCGCGCCCCTGCCCCAGGAACGGCTCGATCTTTTCCACCATCACCCGGCTGAACAGGTCGGCCCAGCTGTCGTCAGGTGCGGTTCGCAGGCCGGCCTTGGTCAAGGCGGCGTAAAGCGCGTGCCGGTCGGTGCCGCCATCGGCGGCGACGGTGGCCAGCAAATCGATGCCGGCATGGCGAGTAAAGGCATCCGCCACCGTCAGCCGTTCGGGCTCGGCGAACGGATCGCAGTCACGGCCCCGGAAAGAAAAGCGCGTCGCCCCCGCCCTCGTCGCGGCCAGCGCCAGCAGATCGGCGCAATCACGCATCAGGCTCTCATAGGTCTCGCCCACCCGGTACCATTCGAGCATGGTGAACTCGGGATGGTGCAAGGGGCCGCGTTCGCGATTACGGTAGACCGGACCCAGGCTGAAGATCCTGACCTCGCCGGCGGCGAGCAGCTTCTTGCAGGCGAATTCCGGCGAGGTGTGGAGATAAAGCGGCGAGCGAACGCCATCCGGGCCGACCGCTTCCGTGGCGAAAGCCGCCAGATGCGCCTCGTTGCCGGGCGAGACCTGCAAGGCCGATGTTTCCACCTCGATGAAACCGTTGCGGGCAAACCAGTCGCGCAGGGCAGCCGCCAGGCCATTGCGCAGCAGCAGGCGCGGCCGGCGGTCAGCGTGAACGTCAGGCATCCACCAGGGTGAAGCGGCGGTCATGAGCGGATTGAAGGCGTGCTGGTGCGGGCCATGTCAGTTTGCGGCGGGGGCTGGCGGTTCGCGCCAAGATGCGCTACCAGCGCCGCACAAGCCGGCAAACGCCCGTCAACTCTCGCAGGATTTAAAACCGTGGTGAAAGTCATCGCCAGTTCGCTCCGCAAAGGCAATGTCGTCGACAAGGACGGCAAGCTTTATGTGATCCTCTTTGCCGAAAACATCCACCCAGGCAAGGGCACGCCAGTGACGCAGCTCGACATGCGCCGCATCGGCGACGGGGTGAAGGTGTCGGAGCGCTACCGCACCACCGAGCAGGTGGAGCGCGCCTATGTCGAAGAGCGCGAGCACACCTTCCTCTACGCCGACGGCGAAGGCTATCACTTCATGAACCCGGAGACCTATGACCAGGTGACGGTGACCGAAGCCGTGGTCGGCGACGCCGCCCCCTATCTGCAGGAAGGCATGCCGGTGCAGGTCTCGCAGTTCAACGGCATCGCAATCGCCCTGGTGCTGCCGCAGCGCGCCACCTTCGAAGTGGTCGAAACGGAGCCGACGACCAAGGGGCAGACGGCGTCGTCCTCCTACAAGCCCGCCGTGCTCTCCAACGGCGTGCGCACCGCCGTGCCGCCGCACATCGCGCCAGGCACCCGCGTGGTGGTGATGACCGCCGATGGGTCCTATGTGGAGCGTGCGAAGGACTAGGCCTGCGCCAGAGCACGTCTTGTGACGGCCTGGCATCCTATGCCGCCAAGCTTGGAAATTTGTTGCGCTCACTGACGCGGCGACTGCTGGAATCTGGCCGACAGCCGCATTGCAAATAGGGCCTTCGGATGTAAACTATCCCTCGGGAGAAGGTGCGCGGACAGGTGGATGTCTCGCGGGCCCAGTGCCGAGATGTTCGTAGGGCATAACCCCTATCTGGTCGCGCTCTCGGTGGTGATCGCGATCCTGGGAGGATACACAGGTTTCGGGCTCGCAGCCCGCGTGCGCGGTACCGCCGGTGCCGGGCGCAGGTTTTTGCTCGCCGGCGCGGCCTTTTTCCTGGCGGTTGGTATCTGGACCATGCACTTCGTCGGCGTGCTGGCGGCACCGCTTCCCAGCGACACCGTCTATCTCGTCCTGCCGACCATCGTCTCCTTCCTGATCTGCGCCCTCGTCGTCGGCGTGTCGCTGTTCTTCGTCTCGGTGGGCGAGCCCTCGGATAGCCGTGTCATGGCGTCGGCGCTGTTGCTCGGAGCCGGTATCGTGTCGATGCATTATGTCGGCATACACGGCCTGGCCGGCGCCTTCCGCGTCGAGCACGAGCGCGCCATGGTGCTGATGGCGGTGCTGATCGCTGTCGGTACGGCCTATGGCGGCCTGCGCGTGTTCCTGGCGCGTCATGTCGGCAGGCGCCTGGCGCTCAGCGCGGCGGCTTTCGGGGTTGCGGTTTCCGGCATGCATTACACTGCCATGTACGGTATGCGCTTCGTGCCGGCGCCGGCTCTCGACCACGGCTCGGACGGCCTCATCGCCTCGCCGCAGGTCCTGTCCTTGATCGTCTCGCTTCTGTGCTTCCTGATCGTCGCAGGCTTTCTGCTGTTCCTCGTCCCCGAGCCGCGCGCTCGCGTTTCGGTCGCGTCCGGCGCGGCCGATGGGCAGGATTTCGATGCCGCGGAAAGCATGAGACCCGAGGGAAACGGTTTCGACCTGACGGGCCTGCAGGCGCAACGGCATTTGCCGCTGCAAGGACTCGGACAACCGCGTATCGCCGCCGCGACGCGACTGCCCGTCGAGGGCAGCGACGGCACACATTTCATCGATGTTGGAGAGATCCGCAGCGTCAAGGCGGACGCCCACTACACGCTCGTCCATGACGGCAATCGCGAACGCATGTGTCCATGGGCGATCTCGCAGGCCGAAACGCAGCTCGATCCCGCCACCTTTATCCGCGTCCACCGCAGTCATATTGTCTCGATCCCGCACGTCACGATGATCCGCAAGGAGGGAGACGGCGCCGTGGTGGAACTCGACGGCGTCGTGCCGCATCTTGTGCCGGTGAGCCGTGCCAAGATCGCCGAACTCAGGGCGCGGCTAGGCCTGATCCGACGCGCCACCTGACCACCTCCCCGGCATAGGTCACGATGACTGACGCAATTCGTGCGGATTTTACCGCATTTCGTGCCTTTCCGCGCTCTTCGTGACGCCTGAAGCCCGCATGTCTTGCGCATGCCGGACAGCGGGAACAGCCTTCCCACCAGATTATTCGTGACCGGAACCGCATCCGAGTTCCGGCTCGAGGGAGGATAGACCGACATGATTCCAGGACCTTTCAGCTATCACCGCCCCGCGAGCGTCGCCGATGCGATCAAGCTGCTCGCCAACCTTGGTGAGGAGGCGCGGCCGCTGGCGGGCGGCCACAGCCTGATCCCGATGATGAAACTCAGGCTCGCGACGCCCGACCATCTGATCGACCTCCATGGCATAGATGGCCTCAAGGGTATCAGACGCGATGGCGACCGCATCGTCATCGGCGCCATGACCACCCAGCACGACCTGCTCGCCTCGGACGTGATCGCATCCTCCCTGCCGGTCCTGCATGAGACGGCGCTGCTGATCGCCGACCCGCAGGTGCGCTATCGCGGCACCATCGGCGGCAATGTCGCCAATGGCGACCCCGGCAACGACATGCCGGCGCTGATGATGGCGCTCGGCGCCGACTACCTATTGGAAGGTCCCGACGGCATCCGCACTGTGGCCGCACGGGAGTTCTACCAGGGCGCCTATTTCACCGCGCTCGAACCCGGCGAAATACTGACCTCGGTGTCGGTCCCCGTACCGCCGGTCGGCCATGGCTACGCCTACGAGAAGCTGAAACGCAAGATCGGCGACTATGCGACCGCCGCGGCCGCCGTGGTGCTGACCATGAGCGGCGGCAAGGTCGCGACCTGCGTGATCGGGCTCACCAACCTGTCGGAGACCCCGCTGCTGGCCGAGGACGCCGCACAGGCGGTCATCGGCACCAGCCTCGACGACGCTGCCTTGAAGAGATCGGCCGAGGCGGCGGAGGCGGTGATGGAGCCTGCCGGCGACGGCAGGGGGCCGGCCGAATACAGGAAACATGTCGGCGGCATCCTGGTCCAGCGGGCGTTGAAACGCGCCGCGGCCAAGGCGGCCTGAGGAGGAGACCGGAGATGGCAACCCAGGCAAGGAAAACCCAGGTCAGCATGAAGGTGAACGGTGTCGAGGTCGACGGCCTCGTCGAGCCACGTACCCTGCTCGTTCATTTCATCCGCGAAAACCTGCAACTCACTGGAACCCATATCGGGTGCGAGACGACGCATTGCGGCGCCTGTACGGTGGATCTCAACGGCATGTCGGTGAAGAGCTGCACGATCTTTGCCGTGCAAGCCGACGGCGCCGAGATCACCACGGTGGAGGGCATCGCCAACGCGGACGGCACGCTGGCGGCATTGCAGGAAGGCTTCAGGCAGATGCACGGACTGCAATGCGGCTTTTGCACACCGGGTATGATCGTGCGCGCGCACCGGCTTCTGCAGGAGAACCCGAACCCCACTGAAGAAGAAATCCGTTTCGGCATCGCAGGCAATCTGTGCCGCTGCACCGGCTACCAGAACATCGTCAGGGCAATCCAGTACGCGGCCGCCAAGATCAACGGCACGGAATTCCAGGAGGCAGCGGAATGAACGACATGACCCCGACGCGCGAACAGCGCGAAGCGAAATTGGAAGGCATGGGCTGCAAGAGGAAGCGGGTCGAGGATATCCGCTTCACGCAAGGCCGGGGCAATTATGTCGACGACATCAAGCTGCCCGGCATGCTGCATGGCGACTTCGTGCGCTCGCCGCACGCCCATGCCCGCGTCAAGTCGATCAACGCCGAGAAGGCGCTCAAAATCCCCGGCGTGCTCGCCGTGATTACGGCGGAGACGCTGAAGACCGTGAATTTGGCCTGGATGCCGACGCTGGCGGGCGATGTGCAGATGGTGCTGGCCGACGGCAAGGTCCTGTTCCAGAATCAGGAAGTCGCTTTCGTCGTCGCCACCGACCGCTACACCGCCGATGACGGCATCAATGCCGTGGAGGTCGAGTATGAGGCGTTGCCGCCGCTGGTCGATCCGTTCAAGGCGATGGACCCTGATGCGCCAGTATTGCGCGAGGATCTTGCCGGCAAGACGACCGGTGCGCATGGCCCGCGCAAGCACCACAACCATATCTTCGAATGGACGGTGGGCGACAAGGATCTCACCGACGCCGCCTTCCGCAAGGCGGAGGTGACGATCAAGGAGATGATCTCCTACCATCGCACCCACCCGTCGCCGCTCGAAACCTGCCAGTGCCTCTGCTCCTTCGACAAGGTGAAGGGCGAACTGACCATCTACGGCACGTTCCAGGCGCCGCACGTCATCCGCACCGTGGTGGCGCTGATCGCCAAGATTCCGGAACACAAGATCCATGTCATCGCGCCCGACATAGGCGGCGGCTTCGGCAACAAGGTCGGCGCCTATCCCGGCTATATCTGCGCGGCGGTGGCATCGATCGTGACGGGCAAACCTGTCAAATGGGTCGAGGACCGTATCGAGAACCTGACGGCGACCTCCTTTGCCCGCGACTACCACATGACGACGGAGATCGCGGCGACCAAGGAAGGCAAGGTCACCGGCCTGCGCGTCCACGTGCTGGCCGATCACGGCGCCTTCGACGCCTGCGCCGATCCGTCGAAATGGCCCGCCGGTTTCTTCAACATCGTCACGGGTTCCTACGACTTCCCGGTGGCGCATCTGGCAGTCGACGGAGTCTACACCAACAAGGCGCCGGGCGGTGTCGCCTATCGCTGCTCGTTCCGGGTGACGGAAGCCGCCTACTGCATCGAGCGGGGCATGGATATCCTTGCCCAGAAGCTCGGCATGGACCCGGCGGAGCTGCGGCTCAAGAACTTCATCAAGCCTGAGCAGTTCCCATACCATTCCGCGCTCGGCTGGGAATATGATTCCGGCGACTACCACACCGCCATGAAGAAGATGATGGAGACGGTCGACTACGCCGGGCTGCGCAAGGAACAGGCCGCCAGGCGCGCAGCGTTCAAGCGCGGCGAGACGCGCGAGATCATGGGCCTCGGTGTCTCCTTCTTCACCGAGATCGTCGGCGCCGGCCCCTCGAAGAACTGCGACATCCTCGGCATCGCCATGTTCGATTCCTGCGAGATCAGGCTGCACCCGACCGGCGCCGGCATCGCGCGGGTCGGGACCAAGAGCCAGGGCCAGGGCCACGAGACGACGTGGGCGCAGATCATCGCGACCGAGATCGGCATTCCGGCCGACGACATCATGGTCGAGGAAGGCAATACCGACACCGCGCCTTACGGACTGGGCACCTACGGCTCGCGCTCGACGCCGGTGGCGGGCGCCGCCATCGCCATGGCCGCGCGCAAGATCAAGGCCAAGGCACAGATGATCGCCGCCTACAAGCTCGAGGTCCATGAAGACGATCTCGAATGGGACATCGACGGCTTCCGGGTAAAGGGACTGCCGGAGAAATTCCTCGGCATGAAGGATATCTGCTGGATCGCCTACAATTCCCCACCGCCCGGCATGGAGCCGGGGCTGGAAGCGGTGAGCTACTACGATCCTCCCAACATGACCTATCCGTTCGGGGCCTATATCTGCGTCATGGATATCGACGTGGATACGGGAGTCTACAAAGTCCGCCGCTTCTACGCGCTGGACGATTGCGGCACGCGCATCAACCCGATGATCATCGAGGGCCAGGTGCATGGCGGACTGACCGAGGCCTTCGCCATCGCCATGGGCCAGGAGATTGCCTATGACGAGGCCGGCAACGTCACCACCGGCTCGTTCATGGATTTCTTCATTCCGACCGCGGTCGAAACACCGCGCTGGGAAACCGACTTCACCGTGACCCCGTCGCCGCATCATCCGATCGGCGCCAAAGGCGTCGGCGAAAGCCCCAATGTCGGCGGCGTGCCGGCCTTTTCCAACGCCGTCAACGACGCTTTCTCGTTCCTCGGCTCCACGCACATCCAGATGCCGCATGACTACTGGCGCAACTGGCGGGTGGCGAAGCAACTGGGGGCGGTCGGATAGTCCTTCCCATGGCCCTCCCCCTCGACAAGATCGCCGGCCGCCTAGCCGCAGCAGGCTACATTGCCGACGCCGAACTGGCGACCGCCATCGGCATCATGCAGTTGCTCAAGCGGCCGCTGCTGCTGGAGGGCGAGGCGGGCGTCGGCAAGACCGAGGTCGCCAAGGCGCTGACGTTCGTGCACGACACGGAACTGATCCGCCTGCAATGCTACGAGGGCCTCGACCAATCTGCGGCGCTCTACGAGTGGAACTATCAGCGCCAGTTGCTCGCCATCGAGGCGCACAAGGCCGGCACCAACCGCAACGCCGACACGATCGAGGACAGGATATTCTCCGAAAAGTACCTGCTTGAGCGGCCGTTGCTGGCCGCCATCCGGAGGAAAAAGCCGCCGGTGCTGCTAATCGACGAGGTCGATCGCGCCGACGAGGAATTCGAAGCTTTTCTTCTCGAACTGCTTTCCGATTTTCAGGTCTCGATCCCTGAGCTCGGCACCATCACGGCCATATCCGTTCCGCACGTTGTGCTGACCTCGAACGGCACCCGCGAACTGTCCGATGCGCTGCGCCGGCGCTGCCTCTACCACTATGTCGACTATCCCGACGTCGATCGCGAGGCACGCATCATCATGGCGCGAATCCCGCAGGCAGGCGCTGCGCTCTCGCTGCAGATCGCCCGCATGGTCGAAAGCATCCGCAAGGAGGAATTGCGCAAGGTGCCGGGCATCGCGGAAACGCTCGACTGGGCCGCGGCACTTGTCGGCCTCGATGTGACGGACTTGCACGAGAAGTCCGAAAACGTGCACGAGACGCTGATCTGCCTGCTGAAAACCCGGGAAGACTGCGCGCGCATGACGCGCCAGGTCACGCAGCGCATATTGGGAAGAGTGGCATGAGTTGCTGCGGCACCCCTCCGAGCCTCGACGAGATGGACGAGGTCTCGCGCCTCGTCTCTCGCAAACTCTCGGCCTTCCTTGCCACGCTGCGCGGCGCCGCCTTCGCGGTGGGCGCGCGAGAAGGCCAGGATGCCGCGGCGCTGCTTGCCGCTGGCTATGGGAAAAAGCCCGGCCTGCTGCGCTCGGCCTTCAAGCATCTGTTCTCGGCCCGCAAGGCCGACTGGGAGAAATTCGACGGCATCTTCGATGCGTTCTGGCTGAAGAAGCGCGTGCGTTCGCGCATTGCCGCTTCAGGCAGGCCCGCCAACGCCGACCATCCGTCGGTGAAATCGCTTCAGGACGGCCCGGACAAGCAGAAAGGTGGCGAGGCGTTCGACCAGATCGCCTCCGGCGGCGAGGTGGGCGTCGAGGAACGATCCGGCGAAGGACGCGCCGAGGGCGCGTCGCGGACGGAAACCATCGCCGAAACCGATTTCCGCAAACTCTCCGACCCCGCCGACATCGCCGAGGCGCATGCCGTCGCCGAACGGTTGGCGCGTGTCATGCGCACACGGCTGACGCGGCGCGACCTCGCGCGTCGGCGTGGCTACCGGCTGGACCTCAGGCGCACCATACATCGCAACATCAGCCATGGCGGCGTGCCGGTCAGCCTGGTCAGGCGACAGCGCAAGCAAAAGCCGCTGCGGCTGGTGATCCTGCTCGACGCTTCGGGTTCGATGAGCATGTATACCGGCGCCTTCCTGCGGTTCATCCACGGCGCCCTCGACGCCTTCCGCGAAGCCGAGGCCTTCCTGTTCCACACCAGGCTTGCCCATGTCTCCGACGCCATGAGGGAGAAGGATGCGGCGCGCGCGCTCGACCGTCTGTCGATGATGGCCCAAGGCGCTGGTGGCGGCACGAGGATCGGAGAGAGCCTGCAGACCTTCAACCGCTGGCACGCCGCCCGCGTCATCCATTCACGCACCTGCGTGATGATCGTCTCGGACGGCTACGAAACCGGCGACGCAGCCCTGCTCGGCCGCGAGATGGAGCAGCTTGGGCGACGCTGCCGGCGCATCGTCTGGCTGAACCCGATGATGGGCTGGGAGGGCTACGCGCCGGAGGCCGCCGGCATCAAGGCAGCGCTGCCGCATGTCGATCTGTTCGCGCCGGCGCATACGCTGAAGAGCCTGGCCGCGCTCGAACCCTATTTGAGCAAACTGTGACGGAGACGGGAGGTTTTGCCATGAACGCCCATGTCGATGTGCTCGATATCGTATCCCGCCTGAAGGCGGCCGAAGAGCCCTTTGTGCTCGCCACCGTGGTGCGCACCGTGTCGGTGACGGCGGCCAAGGCGGGCGCCAAGGCCGTGATCCGTCCGGACGGCCGCATCGAGGCCGGCTGGATCGGTGGCGGCTGCGCGCGCGGGGCCACGCTCAAGGCGGCGCGCGAGGCGCTGACCGACGGGCAGTCGCGGCTGATCTCGATTCAACCGGAAAATCTTCTGGAGGAACTGGGCGTGCATGCGGGTGACGATCGTGACGGGATAGAATTCGCCAAGAACATGTGCCCGTCCAAGGGCACGATGGACATCTTCGTGGAGCCGGTGCTGCCGCGCCCGTCGCTTGTCGTGCTGGGTTCCAGCCCGGTGGCGCTGGCACTGATCGAGCAGGCGAGGCCTCTCGGCTACCACGTCACGCTGGCATCGCCGATGGCGGACCTGTCCGCCATGCCCGACGCGGATCTGCTCGTCGACGGATTTCGGATCGAAGCACATCATGGCGCAAGACGCTTCGTCGTCGTTTCCACGCAAGGCAAAGGCGATGAGGCGGCACTGAAAGCGGCGCTCGGCATGGATGCCGACTACCGCGGCTTCGTCGGCAGCCGCCGCAAGATCGCGGCGTTGCGCGAAAAACTGGCCGCCGACAGCATCTCGCCTGCGGCGCTGGATGGCATCAAGGCGCCGGCCGGTCTCGACCTCGGCGCCATCACGCCCGAGGAGATCGCCCTGTCGATCCTCGCCGAAATCACACAACGCCGCCGCGAAGGACAGCGCAGCACGGCGGCACATCAATCCGCAGCAGAAAAGGCATAGACGATGGATATGAACGGGCAAGAGCGCATCGAAGCGCCAATCGACGCGGTATGGCGGGCGCTGAACGATCCGGAGACGCTGCGTGCCTGCATTCCGGGCTGCGAGACGCTGGAGAAGACGTCGGATACCGACATGACCGCGACCGTCGTGCTGCGGGTCGGACCGATCAAGGCGCGTTTCGAAGGTACGGTGGAACTGACCAATCTCAACCCGCCGCACTCCTACACGATCTCCGGAGAGGGCAAGGGCGGCATTGCCGGCTTCGCCAAGGGCGGGGCCGATGTCTCGCTGGCCGAGGATGGGCCAAATGCCACGATCCTCTCCTACACGGTCAAGGCCGATGTCGGCGGCAAGATCGCCCAACTCGGCAGCCGGCTGATCGATTCGACCTCGCGCAAGCTTGCCGGCCAGTTCTTCACCAATCTCGGCAGCCAGATGACCGAGCAACCGATCTCGGCCTGACGGGGCAGAAGGAAAAGTTGCCAGTTCGGCACCCGCCGGTGCACGCGACTATTTCAGCGTGCAAGGCGTCGGCTCGAAGACGGTTGTCGTTTCGAGCCGATGACACGCTTTTCACGCGCCTCCACCACTCTCTCCAGCTCCCGCTTGAGTTGATCCTTGATATCAGCCGTCTCGTTCATCAGGGCGTCGATCTTCAGGAAATCGAGTACGCGGTATTTCGATACTGCCGGGCGGACCAGTATGTCGGGGCGGCATTGTTTCAGCTTGTTGGCGATGATCGACTGCATCATCAGCTGCGTGGCGCCGAACATCAGGTCGACGGAGGTGGGCCGCTTGCGGTCGACCTCTTCCGGCGCGCCGACGACGTCGACGCCGATGATGATGTCGGCGTCGTTCTCGATCAGGTCGAATGGCACGGGATTGTAGATGCCGCCATCGATCAGCAGCCTGCCGTCGCGCATCACCGGGCGGAACACGGCGGGAATGGCGGCCGAAGCGGCCAGTGCGGAATGCAGGTCGCCATCCGCGAACACCGCCAGCTTGTGGCCGAAGTAATCGGTCGCCGTCACCTTCAGCGGAATTTTCAGCTCGGCGAAGGTTTCGGGGATGGCCTCGGGCAGAAACGCCTTCAGGATTCGCTCGACATTGAACTGGCTGACACGGATGCCGTTCTGCATGGCTTCGGCGATCGTGCCCGGACGAGCGCGCCACATGCGGCTCGCCACCTCGGCGCGCCGGCCGAGGATCGAGCGTGCATAGTCGTGGATATCCTTGCCGGTCATGCCCGCGGCCATGCCGGCGCCCATGATGGCACCGATCGATGAACCGGCGATCGCCACCGGCTTGATACCGAGTTCGTCCAGCACTTCGATGACATGAATATGCGCCAGCCCGCGCGCGCCGCCGCCGCCGAAAGCTATGCCGAAGGTCGGGCTCATCCCTTGCCGGCCCCCGCCAGCCGAGGTCCGACCACCATGATGGTCGGCTCGGCTGTCAGCAGCTTTTTCGCCGCCGCCTTGACCTGGTCGAGCGTCACCGCGTTGATGTAGCCGGCGCGGCGCTGCATGTAGTCGATGCCGAGATCGTCGAGCTGCAATTCGACCAGCGTCGCGGCGATGGAACTCGATGAGTCCAGATTGTTGATAGCATAGGCGCCAATCAGGTATTTCTTGGTCGCCGCGAGTTCTGCCTCGGTCGGGCCGTTCTCGGCCAGCTGCTTGACGACATCGCGCACGATACCGAGCGTCTCGGCCGCGCGGTCGGAGCGCGTTCCGGTGGTGACAACCAGCGCGTTGGCATGGTCCTGGTTGACCAGCGAGGAATTGACGCCATAGGCCAGCCCGCGCTTTTCGCGCACCTCCTGGAACAGGCGCGAGGTGAAGGTGCCACCGCCGAGGATCTCGTTCATCAGCACCGCCGGGAAGAAATCCGCCGACTTGCGCTTCACGCCGGGCCAGGCGAGCTGCAGCGAGGTCTGCGGCAAGTCGTAATTGACTTCCAGATGCTGCGCCAGGTTGGGCTCGATATCGGCGACAGGCGCCAGCGCCTGGTTCTGCGGCAGGTCACCGAACACCATGTCGAGCTTCTTCTTCAGCGTCTCGGCGTCGATGGCGCCGACCACTGCGATATGCAGGCCGCTGCGGGCGAACATCGCCTTGTGCAGGGCCTTCAGATCATCCTGCGTGATGGCCGCGATGCTCCCCCTGGTGCCCTGGACCGAGCGCGAATAGGGATGGTCGCCATAGATGGCGCGCGCCCATTTGTTCTGCGCCACCGTGTCGGGGTCGTTCTCGTTGGCGATGATGCCGGACAGGATCTGGGCGCGGATGCGGTCGATCGGCGCCTGGTCAAAGCGCGGCTCGTTGACCGCCAGCCGCAACAGGTCGAACGCCTGGTCGCGCTGCTCGGCCAGCATGCGCATCGAACCATAGATGCCGTCGCGGGTCTCGTCGAAGCTCATCTCGGCTCCGGCATCGTCGAGCTTGATCTGGAAGGCTTCCGAATCGAGAGGCCCGGCGCCCTCATCGAACAGGCCAGTCATCAGATTGGCCAGACCTTCCTTGCCCACCGGGTCCTGCGTCGAGCCGCCGCCGAAGACGAAACGAACGGCGACGACCGGTACGGAATAATCCTCCACCAGCCAGGCCGTGACGCCTTTCGACGAGGTGACGGACTGGATCTCCATGGCGCGGGCGGCAAGCGCCGGCAGGACCAGGAAGAGGATGGCGAGGAGCAGAGTGACCAGCGGGACGCCGATATGTCTTGGCGACGATTTAGCAAGGTCGGCGCTGCCCCTCACCTGCCTGCCGGCATCCTCTCCCGGAAAGCGGTCGGACGGACGCTCCGAGCGCCGATTTCGCCAATCACCGGCTTTTGCGGTACCAACGCCCATGGGGATCGAGCTCATCATCAATTCCCCGCCTGTTGCTGCGGCAAGAGATAGCCGGTGGTCGAGCGAGCCAGCACCAGGTAGCGTGCGGCGACGGCCTTGACCTCGTCGGCCGTGACCTTTCGGATACGGTCCGGCCATTGCTGGACATCCTGCACATTGCCGCCAGTGGCGAGCGTCGAGCCATACATTTCGGCCATGGAGTCCTGTTTGTCGCGGGTAAAGACCATCGACCTGATATAGCGGTCCTTGGCCTTTTCAAGCTCATCGGATGTGACGCCATCGCTGGCGATGCGCGCCACCTCGGCATCGACCGCGGCCTCGACGTCGGCCAGCTTGGCGTCGCCGCGCGGCGCGCCGTAGACGGTGAAATTGGTGTCGTCGAGCATGGTGCCCTGGAAATACGCACCGGCATTGGAGGCGATGCCCTGCTTGACCACAAGCGCCTGGTAGAGCCGGCTGCGGTTGCCACCGCCGAGGATTTCGGCAAGCAGGTCAAGCGCCTCGGCCTCGCCCGGCTTGGCGGTGTGGTAGGACGGCACCACCCATTGCGTCGAGAAACTCGGCACGCTGACGCGGGCGTCGGAGAGCGTGACGGTGCGCTTGGTGTTCTGCTCCGGCTCGACCGGGCGGATGCGCGGCGGCAGGTCCGGGCCGCGCGCCACCTTGCCATAGGTCTTCTCAGCCAGCGCCTTCACCGTCTCCGGTTCGACATCGCCGGCCACGATCAGCACGGCATTGTTGGGCCGGTAGTATTTGTCATAGAAGGCGGTGGCGTCGGTGCGGTTCAGCTGTTCCATCTCCTGCATCCAGCCGATGACCGGAATGCGATAGGGCTGGTTCTGCCACAGCGTGGCATCGACTTCCTCGTCGAGCACCGCCTGCGGATTGTTGTCGATGCGCGAACGGCGTTCTTCGAGGATGACATCGCGCTCGGTCTTGATGACATCGTCTGTGAGGATGAGGTTGCGCATGCGGTCAGCCTCGAAGCCCATCATCTGCTCGAGCGCCGACGGCGCCACCGTCTCGTGGAAGGCGGTGTAGTCGTAGGAGGTGAAGGCGTTGTTGGAGCCGCCAATGTCGGAGACGGCGCGGTCGAACTCTCCGGCCGCGTGATTTGTCGTCGCCTTGAACATCAGATGTTCGAAGAAATGGGCGATGCCGGATTTTCCCGGCGGCTCGTCGGCGCTGCCGATCTTGTACCACACCATGTGAGTGACGATCGGCGCGCGATGGTCGGGAATGACCACCACTTCCATGCCGTTGTCGAGCAGGAAGTTGGTGACCGTGCCATCATCGGCTGCAAGGGCGGGGCTGATCAGTGCCAGAGCGGTCGTCAGCAGCATTGCGCGCAGCCATTCAGGACGTTTCATTGATGGCTCCGGTTGTCATGGCGGGACGATAGGCGGGGTTGCCAGCCGAGGCAAAGCGATTTGTTCGTCATTTTGAAGGCGCTCGGCCTACCCGTTGCCTTCGGAAGGGATCGCGAACGCGGGCGTATCAGTCAGCCTCGATGAAACGGATCACGGTTTCGCCGTAATTGCGCTCATCCAGCACGGAAAAGCCCGGGCCTGGTTCAAAGGGAACCACCGCCGTCTCCTCGACCACGCACAGCGCGCCGGGGCGCAGCCAGCCGCCGGCTTTCGCCGACCGCAAGGCAAGCTCGCCAAGGCCCTTGCCGTAGGGCGGATCGGCGAAGACAAGGCCAAACGGCGCCAGCGTGCCCGCCTCGCCAAGGCCTGTCGCATCACGACGAAAAATCTTGGTGCGGCCGGTCAGGCCGAAGGCCTCGACATTGTCGCGGATCAGGCCACGGCCTTCGGCCGATTCCTCGATGAAGACACCATAGGATGCTCCGCGCGACAGCGCCTCCAGACCCAGCGCGCCGGTTCCGGCGAACAGGTCGAGCACGCGCGCGCCGTCCAACTGTTCGGCAAAACGATGCGCCAGCACGTTGAAGACGGCCTCGCGGGTGCGGTCGGTCGTCGGACGGATGGCGCTGCTGCGAGGCGTCGCCAGCGGACGCCCACGAAACTCACCACCGACGATTCTCATCTTGTCCGGGGACCCTTGGGGCCGCCGCGCGGCCGCTCACCGCCGCCGGCGCCGCCAGGACGCTCGCCACGCGGCTTGCCGAACGGCTTGGCGCCTGCCGGTTTGCCGCCGGGTTTGCCATAGGACGGTTTGAACGACGCCTTGCGCGCCTTGGCGTCGGCCGCCTTGGCGGCATCGGCTTCCGCCCTGCCTTTGCCGATCGGCCGGGCACCAGGCGCCATCCAGACATTGGCCTTGCGCTGGCCGGGCGGCTCGATCGGCCGCTGCTCGCGCTCGGATTTCTTGCCGCCACGAGGTTTGTCGCCGAAGCCACCGCGCGGCTTGTCGCCAAAACTGCCGCGTGGCTTGTCACCAAAGCCACCACGCTCTGGCCTCGGACCACGCTCGCCAAAGCTCTTTTCCGGCCGCGCGCTCCTTTCGGGGCTTGTCGACAATTTGCCGAGCGCCTCGTCGCGGCTGCCTTCCCGGCGCTTGCGGTTCTTGATCAGCCCGCCCTCGCCGATCGGCCGGCGCTCGCCATCACGCGTGAATTTCGGCCGTTCGGGTTCCGGCTCGCGAACTTCAGTGCGCCGCACCGGCTTGTTGGAAAAGGGTTTTGCTATCTCGGCGTCGAAATTGGCGCCGGATTCCTCCACCAGGCGTTCGCCAAGCTGGTCGCGCAGCACGCGGCCCTTGATCTCCAGCACGTGACCTTCGGGAAGGTCCTCGAGCTGGAACGGGCCGTAGGAGATGCGGATCAGCCGCGTCACGTCGAGGCCGAGCGCGCCGAGGATGTTCTTCACTTCCCGGTTCTTGCCTTCGCGCAGGCCGATTGTCAGCCAGGCATTGGAGCCCTGCTCGCGGTCGAGGCTGGCTTCGATGGCGCCATAGAACACCCCATCGACGGCAATGCCTTCGCGCAGGCCGGCAAGCGCGCTTTCCTCGACCTTGCCGTGGACGCGCACGCGGTAGCGGCGCAGCCAGCCGGTGGCCGGCAGTTCGAGCACGCGCGACAGGCCACCATCATTGGTGAGCAGCAGCAGGCCTTCGGTGTTGATGTCGAGCCGGCCGATGGTCATCAGCCGCGGCAATTCGGCCGGCAGCACGTCGAAGACGGTCTTGCGGCCCTCGGGATCACGGTTGGTGGTGACGACGCCAGCCGGCTTGTGGAACAAGAACAGGCGTGTGCGTTCGATCGGCGGGATCTCCATGCCGTCGAGATGGATGATGTCGCCAGGCATGACATTGAACGCCGGCGAAGACAGCGCCCGGCCATTGACCTTGACGCGGCCGGCGGCGATCAGTTCCTCGGCATCGCGGCGCGAGGCAAGCCCGGCGCGCGCCAGCCGCTTGGCGATGCGTTCGCCGGCCTCTTCCGTGGCCTCGGCGGGCCGAGGTCGCGGCTTGAAGCCTGCTGATGCCCCTTGCGGCCGATCACTGAAGTCGCGTTTGGGACGGTCAGAAAAGTCACGCTTCGGACGATCGCCGAAATCGCGCTTGGGGCGGTCGAAACGCTTTTCGCCACCCTCTGCCAAAGCGGCAACCGGACGGTCGCCACGCGGCGCGTAGGGTTTGCGCGGTCCTTCACGCTTCTCGTAGGGTTTGCGTGGGCCTTCACGCTTCTCGTAGGGCTTGCGCTCGCCCTCAGCCGCCATTGGCCGTTCGCCGCGCGGTGCGTAGGGTTTGCGTGGTCCTTCGCGCTTCTCGTAGGGCTTGCGCTCGCCTTCTGCCGCCACGGGCCGGTCGCCGCGCGGCGCGTAGGGCTTGCGCGGTCCTTCGCGCTTCTCATACGGCTTGCCCGCGGGGCGCGGCCCCTTGCTGAATGGCTTGTCGCCGCCCTTGAAGTCGCGCTTCGGGCGCTCGCCCTCGGCGGCCATCGGCCGATCGCCGCGCGGCGCGTAGGGTTTCTTGGCGCCGAAGGATGGCTTGCCGCCCCTGTCGCCTCGCGGAGCCGAGGGTTTCTTGCCCGGACCTTTTTGGCGCGGAGATTTCTTGTCGTTGTCGTCCATGTGGCCTTTGTCCGTTTGCGCTGCTACAGCGTGGCGCATCCTTTCGGGCGCGCAACGAACGCTGTAGCACTTTGATTTGGCGCATGATCTTTTCTGAAAATCGAGTCCGATTTTCAGGCTGATGCGCTCAATAACAGGATCATCAGAGTTTGTCAGGGAAAAGTGGCGACCGGTTTTTCCGGCAAGACAAGCGAAAATCAAAAGCCTGGAGTGGCGAGGAGACAATCGGAATGGAAACCGCGTGAAGCGGCCGGATTTCATGGCGGCGGCGCTGAAGGAGGCCGAAGCGGCAGCCTTGCGCGGCGAAGTGCCTGTCGGCGCCGTCATCGCCATGGGCAACACAATCGTGGCCAGTGCCGGCAACCGTACCCGCGAGCTGGCGGACCCGACGGCGCATGCCGAGATGCTGGTCATCCGCGAAGCCTGTGAGAAACTCTCAAGCGAGCGGCTTACCGGCCACGATCTCTATGTGACGCTGGAACCTTGCGCCATGTGCGCCGGCGCCATTTCCTTCGCCAGGCTGCGCCGTCTCTATTTCGGTGCCGCGGACGAAAAGGGCGGTGCGGTGGTCAACGGCGTGCGCTTCTTCGCCTCGCCGACCTGTCACCACACGCCAGACATCTATCCGGGCATGGGAGAGACCGAAGCGGCCCTGCTGCTCAAGGAATTTTTCAGGGAACGTCGCGACTTGCTCTAGAGCGACGGCAACCAGTCGAACCAGCCGCCCTTCTTGCCTTCCGCCTGTTTCTTCAAACGGCGTTCCTTCTTGTACTCGTCTTCGCCGAGTTCGTTCTGTGGCGCGGCGTCCGATGCGACACGGTAGGCCAAGGGCGGCTCGCTCAAATACTTGCGCGTGTTCGGATCGCCCTGCTTGCTCTCGGCGAGACGGCGCTGGATTTCGGCGGCGCGACCCTTGTCGGAATCAGCAGGCGACCAAGCCGGCGGGTGGCTGGAGCCAGACTCTTCCATAGCTTTTTTCACCGCAGCCGGATCCGTCTGCACATCATCAACGATCTCCGCCTGGTAGTTCGGATCGTTCTGATGGGCGGTGGCGTCGGCGCGCAAGCGCGCGCGGCGCTGCTCGGGCGATTCGGGCCATTCGGCGCTTGCCGTCTCGATGCTGTCCTGCGGTACAGGCAGGGCTTCCTTCTGTCCGGGCCCGGGCTTTACCAAGGTGGGGCGCGGCTTGTAGTCGATCGGTTCCCTGCGCTTCGGCGCGAAGGAAACGGCGCCGGTGAGATCCCCGGCGAGCTGTTCGGCGGCAGTCTTGTCGGTGCCATAGGTCGGAGAGCCCATGCAGCCGGACAAAGCGAGGCCCGATGCGACAAGCGGCGCCAGCAGCGCGAGGCGCGCATTATATCTCTCGGTCATGCCAAAAAGTCCCACTCTAGACAGCCTCTCGATCGCCACCGGTCTTGATGTCCGGCCCCCATCGTCCAAGCACTTGCGACGGAAATCCGGCGACAATTTGTCTTCCGGAGTTTCGCGTGTTTACCTCAACCGCTCGTTAAGGGCAACGCACGGGCGGATCCGCGCCGCCCTGCGTGGCATTTGTGCACCGATATGCCGCGCATCCGGCCACGCGCGCCGTGATCCCAAAACCGCGGCACACCCTCGGGCCAGGCCCGAGAGTGGTTTGGGCGACATGCATCAAAGCCGGCCGAGCGCCTGCAGCTCATGCAGCACGGCAGCGTCGCGCGCCGAGACATCGGGAAATGCAGCATCCTGGCCGACATCGGCCGTGTAGCGCCAGGAACGCGCGCATTTGACCAGACCGCGATCCTCGGCCTTCTCGACCACCACGGCGACGCCCTTGACGTCGTCGAGCGTGAAGGCACCTTCCGGCGCCCGGCCATGGGCGATGACGAGATCGCTGGTGATCGCCATCTCTGCCATGTCGACGTCCGATATGGCCGCCTCAAGCGCCGCGTCGTTGATCGTGACCACTGGCACCGCCTCGAGCGAGGAGCCGATCACCTTCTGCGCCCGCGCAATCTCCAGCGCGCCGGTGACGACACGGCGGACCTGCCGCACCTTGCGCCATTTTTCCGCCAGCGCGTCATTCTTCCAATCCGCCGGGATTTCCGGGAATTGGTCGAGATGCAACGAAACGGCATCGGGATGCCGGTCGAGCCAGGCCTCTTCCATGGTGAAGGGCAGCATCGGCGCCAGCCACTTCACCAGGCAGTCGAAGAGATGGCGCACCACCTGCACCGAGGCCTTGCGCTTCACGCTCGACGGCGCGTCGCAGTAGAGCGCGTCCTTGCGGATATCGAAATAGAAGGCCGACAATTCGACCACCATGAAATCGAGCAATGCGCGGGTGATGCGCTTGAATTCGAAGGCGTCGTAGCCCTGGCGCACCACCTCGTCCAGCTCGGCCAGCCTATGCAGCATCAGCCGTTCGAGTTCCGGCATTTCTTCCAGCGGCACCGTCTCGCCATCGTCATGGGCGAGCGTGCCCAGCATCCAGCGAATGGTGTTGCGCAGTTTGCGGTAGGCGTCGATGTTGGTCTGCAGCACGTTCTTGCCGAGCCGCTGGTCTTCCCAATAATCCGTCGTCACCACCCACAGGCGCAGAATGTCGGCGCCGGATTGCTTGATCACGTCCTGCGGCACCACGGTGTTGCCGAGCGATTTCGACATCTTGCGTCCGTCCTCGTCCATGGTGAAGCCATGGGTGACGACGGTGTCGTAAGGCGCCCTGCCCCTGGTGCCACAGCTTTCGAGCAGCGAGGAGTGGAACCAGCCGCGATGCTGGTCGGAACCTTCGAGATAGACGTCGGCCGGCCACTTCAGATCGGGACGGTCCTCCAGCGTGAAGACGTGCGTCGAGCCCGAATCGAACCAGACATCGAGGATGTCCGTCACCTGCTTCCAACGGGAAGCGTCGTGATTGCCAAGGAAACGCTCCTTGGCGCCGGCGGCAAACCAGGCGTCGGCGCCTTCCTTCTCGAAGGCATCCATGATGCGCTGGTTGACCGCCTCGTCCTTCAGCACATTGCCGTCCTCATCGGCGAATACGGCGATCGGCACACCCCAGGCGCGCTGGCGCGAGAGCACCCAGTCGGGACGCTCCTCGATCATGGCGCGGATGCGGTTCTGGCCGGCAGCCGGCACGAAGCGCGTGTCGTCGATGGCCTTCAACGCGCGGCTGCGCAGCGTGGTACCGTCGCCGAGGTCCTTGTCCATGTAGACGAACCATTGCGGTGTGTTGCGGAAGATGACCGGCTTCTTCGACCGCCAGGAATGCGGATAGGAGTGCTTCAGCCGGCCGCGCGCGAACAAAGCGTTGCGCTTGATCAGTTCATCGATGACCGCCTGGTTGGCGTTGCCCTTCTTGCCATTGTCGTCGATGACGCGTGCCGGTCCGCCTTCGCGATCCGGGCCGAAGCCCGGCGCGTCCTTGGTCAGGAAGCCGGCGTCGTCGACGGTAAACGGGATCGCGGTATCGACGCCGCGCGCGCGCAGTTCGGGCGCCGCATCCATCCAGGCGTCGAAATCCTCGCGACCATGGCCGGGTGCAGTATGGACGAAACCGGTGCCGGCATCATCGGTGACGTGGTCGCCGGCAAGCATCGGCACGGGGAATTCGTAGCCGCCGCCGAGGCCCTTGAGAGGGTGCGAAAGCACAAGATTTCCAAGCTGTTCGGTGCTGATGCCGTGAAGGCGCTTCAAGGTTACCTTGGCCTTGGCCTGGCTTTCCTCGGCCAGGGCGTCGGCAAAGATCAGCTTCTCGCCCGGTTGCGGACCAAACGCATTCTCGGCCGCGGTCACCTCGTAGAGCCCGTAGGCGACGCGCGGCGAATAGTTGACGGCGCGATTGCCCGGGATGGTCCAAGGCGTCGTCGTCCAGATGACAACGTGGGCATCCAGCAAATCCAGCGACCGCCCGCTCAGATCCGGATTGAGTTCCGCCGGCTGCCCGTCCACGACACTGGCAACGACAAGATTGGCGACAGGAAACTTCACCCAGATCGTATCGGACTCGTAGTCCTGGTATTCGATCTCGGCCTCGGCCAATGCGGTGCGCTCGACGACGCTCCACATCACCGGCTTCGAGCCACGATAGAGCTGGCCCGACATGGCGAATTTCAACAGTTCGCCAGCGATGCGCGACTCGGCATGGAAGGCCATCGTCGTATAGGGATTCTTGAAATCGCCGACGACGCCGAGCCGCTGGAACTCGCCACCCTGCACAGAGATCCAGTGCGCGGCGAATTCGCGGCATTCCTGGCGGAATTCGTTAACCGGCACCTCGTCCTTGTTCTTGCCCTTGGCGCGGTACTGCTCCTCGATCTTCCATTCGATGGGAAGGCCGTGGCAGTCCCAGCCAGGCACGTAGTTCGAGTCATAGCCGCGCATCTGGAACGAGCGGGTGATGACGTCCTTGAGGATCTTGTTCAGCGCGTGCCCGATATGGATGTTGCCGTTGGCGTAGGGCGGGCCGTCATGCAGCACATATTTCGTGCGGCCGGCGGCACTCTCGCGCAGCTTGGCGTAGAGGTCCATGTCCTGCCAGCGCTTGACCAGCACCGGCTCCTTCTCGGGCAAGCCGGCGCGCATCGGGAAATCCGTCTGCGGCAGGTAAAGCGTCTTGGAATAGTCGATCGTCTCGGCCTTGTCGGCGGTAGGGGTATCGGTCATTGATCTGCCATCTCAATTGCCCGGCGGCGGGAAAGCCCCGGGGCTTGAAGTCTTTGGTTGATGCATATCGTTTTCCCAAAACCGGACCCACTTTTGGGCGATATGCGTCGATGTTCTGGAAAAAGCGCGAGGGTGCGCGCAAAAGTCCCGGCGGCTCCGGCGGCGCTCAGGCCGCCCGGAACACCGGGCCGGTAATTCGTATCGTCAGCACACGAAGGCGCGAAAAGCTCGTCATTGGTGGGCTTTTAGCGGAGATAGGCGCAGGAATAAAGCGTCTCGTTCGATTCGCCTACATCTTGAAGTCGAAGCGATAGGTGGTCGACACACCGACCATGAACTGGTTGCGATCGCCGCGCTCCCTGACCAGGCTGGAATCGGCCGCCGGACCCTCCAGGCGCGAATATTCGCCGAACAGGCTGGCGGTCATCGGATCGGTCACCTTCCAGGTCACCGCACCGCCGAGGCCGACGGATTTCAGGCCGCCACCAGGATTATACTGGCTCAGGCCCGAGGCCACGGCTTCCTGCGCGTTGACGCCATAATAGGCGTCGAAATAGTTGGCCGAGGCAAAGGACACGCGCGGGCCACCCGAAATCCTGACGGTTGGCGTCACATCGTAGAAGGCGTCGGCGGCGATATCGGCGACAAAGCCATTATGGGCACGGATGCCGTGCCGCAATTCGGCGCGCGCGCGCATCCAGTCCGTCGGATAGAATTCGAAAAAGCCGCCGACTTCACCACCCCAACGGACCGGATCGAGGCCCTTGAGCTCGTCGGCATCGCCGTCGTCGCGCGAAAACAGGAACTTGCCGGTCAAACCGGCGCGAACGCCGCCATCATCGACGAGCGCCAGCGAAATGTTGTCGTTGCGCGAGGTGAAGCGTGCCTGGGGACCGGCCTTGCCCAAAGAGATGATGGGCTGGGCGCTAAGCATGTATTTCTTGCCGCCCTCGAAATTCGGCGCAACCAGGCCAGTGGCGCCAACCGTCAGATACCAGTCGCCGGACAGCCAGCCGAAAGCGCCGTCGCCGGCCTCGGCCGCGCCCGATGTGGCCAGCATGACGGTAGCCAAGGCTGCAGAAATCTTTCCGAACGGACTCATGGCTACTCCACTAACACGATACAACTGCCCTTCGGCGACAGCTTTGACGAGGCTTTGGTAAAATTTGATTTAAAGCAGAGACATAAGCCTCGCATTGCTTGCATCATCCGATCCGCCCTCGGCTGGACGCCGGTCGGCCCCAAGGGTAACTTGGTTTTATTCTGGCAGTCCTCAAGGGAGGTGGCGACATGACACTGCACGGCGATACACTGAAGAACGCGATCGGCCAGACGCGAGAAAAGTGGGGATGGTTTGTCGGTCTGGGGGTATTGCTGCTGATCCTCGGCGGCATTGCCTTTGGCAATTTGTTCATCGCCACGGTGGCTTCCGTCTACGTCGTCGGCTGGCTGATGCTGGTGGCCGGCATCATCGAGATCATGCATGCTTTCGGGGTCAAGACCTGGGGGCGCTTCTTCTACTGGCTGCTCAGCGGCCTGCTTTACGCGGTCGCTGGGTTTTTCGCTTTCGACAATCCGCTGCTGGCCTCGGCGGTGCTGACCTTCCTGCTGGCCGTCGCGCTCGTCGCTTCCGGCGCGCTGCGGGCCTGGGTCGGCTACAGTCACCGTCCGGAACAAGGCTGGGGCTGGGTCGTCGCTGCAGGCGCCATCAGCGTGCTTGCGGGCCTGATCATCGCCATGGGTTGGCCGGTCAACAGCGTGTGGGTGCTCGGACTGTTCCTGGCGATCGACCTGATCTTCCAGGGCTGGACCTTCATCGCCGTCGGCCTGGCTCTGAAAAAGTAAACCTGGGGCCTTACCCGGGCACGGTCTTGTGCGAAAACCGGTCCACCGGCACGGACATCCGGTCCGGGATACCGCTTTTAAAAAGCGATGGCCGCGTCGAGCTGTGAAAGCGGCTTGACGCCGTCAAGCAGCGCCCTCGCCTCGGCTTCGTCCCTCTTCATCTGCATGACCAGAGCGTCGAGCCCGTCGAATTTGATCTCGCTGCGCAGGAAACCGAAGAACGAGACCTGGCAGGTCTCGCCATAGAGGTCGCCGGAAAAATCGAAGACGAAGGTCTCCAGAAGCGGCGCGCCATTGTCGTCGACGGTCGGGCGGCGGCCGAAGCTAGCGACGCCATCGTGCAACGCGCCGTCGGCGCGCCGAAAGCGGACGGCATAAATTCCTTCCTTGAGGGTGGCTTCCGCGGGAAGCCGCATATTCGCGGTCGGAAAGCCGAGCGTTCGGCCGAGCTGCTGGCCACCGACGACCTCGCTTTCGACAGTGAAGCGATAGCCGAGCAGACCGGCGGCCTCGGCCACCTCGCCATCGCAGAGCAAGCCCCGGATCCGGCTTGACGAGACCACCTCGGCGCCCTCGTCGCGAAAAGCGTCGACGAGCGTGACGCCAAAGCCATGGCGTTCGCCGGCCGCCATCAGATAGGCTGGTCCGCCCTGGCGGTCCTTGCCGAAATGGAAATCGAAACCGGTCACGGCGTGGGTGATGCCGAGCGTCTTCTCCAGCACGTCGGTGACGAAGGCTTCCGCCGACAGCGAGGCGAAGTCGCGCGTGAACGGCTGCTCGACGAGCGCGGCAAAGCTGAGCAACGACAGAATGCGCGCCTTCATCGGCGGCGGCGTCAGCACGAACAACGGCATGTCGGGCCTGAAGACCTTCCGCGGGTGCGGCTCGAAGGTCAGCACCAGGGCCGGCACGTCACGCCGCGCGGCCTCGGCCAACGCCCGCTCGAGCACCGCCTGATGGCCACGATGGACACCATCAAAATTGCCGATCGCGACAACGCCGCCCCGCAGATCGGCGGGCAGCGGCGCGGTTGTCGAGAGATGCTGGAAGGCCACCATTGTCACCTACTGCAGTCTGGCTATGACGGCCACCGGACGATAGCCGTGCCGTTCCAGGAAGAGACCGAGCTTTGCCGGATCCGGCCGGGATGCATCGCCGTAGTCGCGGGCATGGATGCCGCCGGAGACATAGAGAACGTCGAAACCATTGTCGGCCGCGCCTTTCACATCGGTCATCATCCCGTCGCCGATGGCCAGTACCTGCGAACGCTCAACCGGCCGCCCAAGCACCTCCGCCACTTCTTTCATCGCGAGGTCGTAGATCGGCGTGTAGGGCTTTCCCGCGATCAGCGTGCGGCCGCCGAGCTGGGCATAGTCGCGCGCCAGGGCGCCCGCACACCAGATGATCCGTTCGCCGCGCTCCACCATGATATCGGGATTGGCGCAGATGAATGGCAGGTTCCTGGCACGCAATCGGCGCAAAAGATCCGTATAATCCTCAGGCTTCTCGACCTCGTCGTTGAACAGCCCGGTGCAAACAACACCGGCGGCCTCGAATTCCTCGACGAGATCGACATCGAGGCCGTCATAAAGGGTCAGATCGCGTTCGGCGCCGATGTGGAAGATCTTGCGCGGGCCCTCCGCGATCAGGTCGCGGGTCACATCACCCGAAGTCACCACACGGTCGTATGCCGATGGCGGAACGCCGATCACGCTCATCTGAGCCACGACGTCGGCGCTGCGGCGAGGCGAATTGGTGATAAGGACAACCGGGATACCGGCTGTCCTCGCCTCGGCAAGCGCCGCCGCGGCCGCCGGAAAATGCCATTCGCCATTGTGCACCACGCCCCAGACATCGCAAAGGATTGCCGAATAGGCTTTCGAGACGTCTTCGAGCGAGCCGACGATTTCAGGCGAATTCGCCATGCCGTTTCCTTCAATATGAGCGTTGCGAGTGCCACGGCCGACGGGTCGCCGCAGCGGGTTCGAATTATCCGAACCGCTTCATGCTGTCACCAGCTTTCGCCTGGCAGCCCCGTCAATTGATCAATGAGAGTTGGACTGAACGACCGTGAGCGCCGTCTTATCCCTGTTATTTGTCAGCCCAGTATGCCAGATCCTGCGTCGGCAGGCGTTTTTCTGGACGGCATCAGGGCTGTGGCCTTTGATTGGTTAGCGGTTGGTGAAGCGCCAACCAAGCAATAGAAAGGTTTCCCAAACCCGTCTTTCAGCGTTTTGTGAGAAGCTGGCGCAGACCGAGAATCCGCCGGCGGGGGCCGCTGCAAGACATGCATGAAATCTGGCGTCAGTTCCGCCGCGACCGGCGCGGCAACTATGCTCTTATGACAGTCGTGGCGATGGTACCGCTGATGGGCGGCCTGGCGATCGCGGTCGACTTCACGGAAATGAACCGCGAAAAGCAGATGGTGACGAACGCGCTCGATGCCGCTAACTTCGCCACGGCGCGCCGGCTGACGGAAGGCGCGACCGACGACCAGCTGAAGGCCTACGCGCTCGACTTTTTCAACGCCAACCTGAATGATGTCGATCCCGCCAGCACGACGCTGAACGTCATATTGCCGAGCAACACCAGCGGCGGTGGCCTGCTCACCATGACGGCGCAGCTTGCCTACAAGCCCTATTTCTACCCGGCCTTCGCGCAGCTTGTCGGTAAATCCGCAATCGATGCGAACCAAAGGATCAGCTTCAACGTCACCTCCCAGGTGCGGCTGAAGAACACGCTGGAAGTTGCCCTGGTGCTGGACAATTCCGGATCGATGACCACACTCGGCACCGGCTCCGGACAGAAGCGCATCGATCTTCTCAAGACCGCGTCCAAGCAACTGGTCGACACGCTGGCCCAGCAGGCGGCCATGATCAAGCAGGTCGACAAGCCGGTGCAGTTCGGCCTCGTGCCCTTTGCCGCTTCGGTCAATGTCGGCCCCGGCAATGGCAACGCGTCGTGGATGGACACAGAGGGCCTGTCGCCGGTGTCGAACGAGAATTTCGACTGGTCGACGCTGAATGCCGCCAACAAATACGCCCAGCAGACCAACGGCATCTGGTACAAGCGCGGCACAGGCTGGGGCAGCGAGGAAGGCCAGATGCTGACCCGGTTTTCGCTCTACCGGGACATGAAGGTCGTCACCAACCACGAGCGCGTCGTCAACAGCAAGCGGGTGGTTTGCGACGAATACAATTCGAACAACACCTGCAAGCGCAGCCACGACGAATATGACTATATCGACTCCTACGGTCCGTTCGCCAGTTGGCAAGGCTGCGTGGAGGCCCGGCCCTACCCCTACAATGTCAACGACACACCGCCATCCGGCGGCACCGCCAACACCGGCATAGGCGTCGGCGATCCGGCAACGATGTTCGTGCCCATGTTCGCCCCGGACGAGCCCGGTAATCACTGGAAGCTCACCCAGGATCCCGACGAGGCGGCACCGGTGACATACGGCGCGGTGAACAGTTGGTGGAATGACGATCCTTCGAGCAGCACCGGCCAGTCGCGACTGCGCAACATGGCCAAATATTTCCAACCGCGGCCGATCAATGCGCCGGCGCTGCCTGCCGGCAACGGCCCGAACTACAGCTGCACCACCAATCCAATCACGCCACTGACCGATGTCAGCGTCACCGATGGGCTCACCTCGATCAAGGCCGCCATCGACCTGATGCAGCCGAATGGCGGCACCAATGTTCCCGAGGGTATGGCTTGGGGCTGGCGCGTTGTTTCGAGTGGCGAGCCGTTCACGCAAGGGCGGGCGGAAACCGAGAAAGGCAACGACAAGGTGGTGATCGTGCTGACCGACGGCGCCAACACCTATTATACGCCGTCCTCGCTGGGCTATTCAGATCCCGCCAACTCGAAATCAACCTACGCGTCCTATGGCTATCTCAACCCCGGCTACAACGGCACCTCGGTCGGTCGCCTGTTCATGGGCACGTCGAGCGCCATCGGCCAGTTCGACTATTCGAACGGCAACTACACCAACGCGCTCAACGAGCAGATGGCAGCGCTTTGCAACAACGCCAAGGCGGCCAACATCATGGTGATGACGGTGGCGCTCGACCTGTCGACGACCAAGGCCAGCGACAAGCTGGCGATCGATGCGCTGAAATCCTGTTCCTCGGACTCGCGCTTCCGCAAGGACCCGACGAACCCGAGCAAGCCGGCGAAGCTGTTCTGGAATGCGACCGGCGCCAGCCTGTCGAACGATTTCAAGGAAATCGGCAATGAACTGTCGAACCTGCGGGTGGTCGGCTAGAGCGCGTCGCGTCGAACGGAATCATGCACGCGCTGGCGCAATGCCTGCACCGCCCAAGCCCTTGCGGGCGCCCGCCGCGACAGGCAGATATTGGCCGCTCGCGGGATCGCGCATCCATCGCGGCACGCTTGGGGACAAACAATGCCCGATACCGCCAACCATCTCGCCTTCGCGCTGGTCTGCCTCGGCATGGTGCTGACGCCAGGCCCGAACATGATCTACCTGATCTCACGCTCGCTGTCGCAAGGGCCGAAGGCCGGACTGATCTCGCTTGGCGGGGTTGCGGTCGGCTTCCTGTTCTATGTGCTTTCGGCGGCGTTCGGGATCACCGCACTGCTGCTCGCCGTGCCCTATGCCTACGATGCGCTGCGCTTTGCCGGCGTGCTCTACCTCTTGTGGTTGGCCTGGCAAGCGGTGAAGCCTGGCGGACGTTCGCCCTTTCAGGTGCGCGACCTGCCGAAAGACGGGCCGCGCAAGCTGTTCGCCATGGGGCTTATGACCAATCTGCTCAATCCGAAAGTGGCCGTTCTCTATCTGTCGCTGCTGCCGCAATTCATAAGCATTGGCAAAGGCCATGTCCTGTCGCAGCTGCTGGTTCTGGGCGCGACGCAGATCACGATCAGCTTGACCGTCAATGCCATCATCGCGGTGACGGCCGGTTCGATCGCCACATTCCTTGCCGGACGGCCATTGTGGCTGGTCATCCAACGCTGGATGATGGGAACCGTGCTGACGGCACTGGCGCTGAAGATGGCGACCGACGCGCAGCGCTGAGGCCCTCCAGCAAGATCTTTTCCCAAAACCGGTTCCCACCTTGGGGGATCATGCCTTAGCCTACATCGGCCGGCGGATCGGCCGGATCTGCGCCGGCTCGATCACCTTGCGGTAGAGATGCCAGGTGGCGTGACCCAGGATCGGCATGACCACGGCCAGCCCGGCAAACAGCGGGATCGAGCCGATCACCAGAAGCACGGCGACCAGCAGCCCCCACAGTGCCACCTGAAGCGGGTTAGCCATCACCGCCCGGGCCGAGGTCTCGATTGCCGAGACGGCACCGACATCACGGTCGAGCAGCAGCGGAAAGGCGATCACCGTCGTGGCCAGCACCACCACCGCAAAGACAAAACCGGCCGCGTTGCCGAGCAGAATCAACGTCCAGCCCTTGCTGGTCGTCAGCACATCGCGGACAAAGGCGCCGATCGAAGCCGGTGGCTGGTCGCCGAACAGGCTGGTGTAGATCGATTGGGCGGTGAACAGCCACAACAGGAACAGCGCAAACAACATGATGCCAATGACCGCGATCGACGGCAGCGCCGGGGAGCGGCGCACATCGAGCGCGTGGCGCCAATCCGTGTTCATGCCGAGTTCGCGCCGGCGGCTGATCTCGTAGAGCCCGATCGCGGCGAAAGGGCCGACCAAGGCAAAGCCCGACATCAAGGGATAGACAAGCTGGATGGCGTTGGAGCCCGACGTCCATTGCGTCAGGATCAGGCCGACGACCGGGTAGATCAGGCACAGGAACACGTAGTGCGAGGGCTTGGCCCAGAAATCCTCGGCGCCGAGCTTGAGCGCGTCCCAGAGATCGGCCGTGGTGATGCGGCGCACCGCGGGCTGCACATGCATCCCGTAGGCGTCCGCCATGACATGAAAGCCGGCCATAACCATCCTCCGTTTTTCTTCGGGGGGCGGTCACCGCCTGGGATGGCCGCCCGTAGCTGCCACTTCATGAACGAAGGTATCATAGCCGATCTTCCCGGGATTGTCGCCGCGCGGACCGCGTTTCGGCTCTCCTCACGGGATTTTCATCTCCCGGCCCGGCAGAACCCAATCCCGCCGCTATCAGGGCGAATTGAAAACCGCCTCTATGTGATGGCCATCCGGATCGATGACAAACGCAGCGTGGTAGTGTGGGCCATAGTCAGGCCGCGGGCCTGGCGCGCCGTTGTCGCGCCCGCCGTGAGCAAGCGCGGCCGCGTGGAACCGCGCGATGCTCTGACGATCCGGCGCGGCGAAGGCCAGATGGAAACCCGGACCGGGCGGGCGTTGTCCTTTCGGGCGAAGTTTCAGCGCCAGCTTGTCGCCGCCACCGGCAATCCCGTAGCCTACGGCCTGATCGGGCTCGCCGGGTCCGAGATCATCCCAGACCCTGACATAGCCGAGCGGCGCCAGCACGGCATCATAGAAGGCAGCCGAGCGCTCGATGTCGGAAACGCCAAAGGAGATGTGATGCAGCATGTCTTGGATCTCCTTTTCGAATCGGCTTGTGGCCTAGGGTCGCGATTTTCATCGCCCTGCCCGGCAAAAGCCATGATCGCGACTATGTCAGACGGGCATGAAAGCTGAAAAAGTCGAAATCCGTCAAAAAGGCCTGAACAGGCGCACATGGCTCAAGGCAGCCGGCCTCGCGGCCTTGGTCGGGCTCGCCGCCTGCAGCACGGTCTCGCTGCCGACCGGGCAAGGCGCCGGGGTTTCCTCTTCCGCGACCGGCACGCTGGCGAGCCTGCGCGCCACGGCGGGGCTGGGCCCGCTCGTTCCCGACACCCAGCTTGAACAGGCGGCGCTTCAGCAGGCCGGCTACATGGCATCGCGGGAACGCATGAGCCACACCACGGGCTGGGGCAAGGATTTCGCCTCGCGCGTCAAGGACAATGGCATTGCCGGTGCCGCCGCCGAAAACATCGCCGAGGGCCGCTTCGACCAGCAGAAGCTGTTCGACATCTGGGCGCACTCGCCCGGCCATCGTCGTAACATGCTCGACCCGCGCTTCACCCGCTTCGGCCTCGCCTATGTGCGCGACGGCCGCGACTCCAGCCTGCGGTACTGGGCTCTCGTGCTCGGGAAATAGAAAGTCCCTGCCCGACCTATTTGGTCGTCGCCTTGAATTTCCCGTCTCGCCGGGTCAACGGCCAAACGATGCAGGCCGCTTCCGCAATGAGCTAGCACCACCCGACGCGGCTATCCTAGTCCATATTGGCGGCAGACACATGCCTACAGCGGGCCTAGTCCATATTTGCGGCAGGCACATGCCTGCCCGGGCCTAGTCCATATTGGCGGCAGGCACATGCCTGCCGCGGGCCTAGTCCATATGCGCGGCGGGTGCGCCGCCGCCCGCCGGGCCGGCTTTCGGCTTGCGCAGCAGGAAGACGAACGGGATGGCGAGCAGCGTCATCATCATCAGTATTTTGAAATCGTTGACGTAGGAGATCATCATCGCCTGGATATTGACCATGCGATCGACCTCCGACAGCGCTGTCGGATCGCCGCCGGCGGCCGCGGGCGAGACTGCCCAGAGGTTGGGATTGAACGGGTTGATGAAAGCAGAAAGCTCGGCGTGGTTGATCTGCGTGTTGCGCACCAGCAGCACCGTCACGACCGAGACACCGATCGACGAGCCAAGATTGCGCACCAAACTGAACAACGAGGTTGCGTCGGTGCGGTAGCGCGCGTCGAGCGTGGCGAAGGCAACTGTCGACAGCGGCACGAACACCATTCCCATGCCCAGGCCCTGGATCACGCCGGAGCTGAGGATCAGCCAGTTGTCCATCTGCGGCGTGAAGCTGGCCATGGTGTAGAGCGACTGCGCGGTCAGCAGAAAGCCGATGACGACGAGAATTCTGGCGTCGATCTTGTTCATGAGCCGCCCGACGACGAGCATCGAAATCATGGTGCCGATACCGCGTGGACCTATGACGACACCGATGGTGACAGTCGGATAGCCGAAAATGGTCGACAGCATTGGTGGCAGGAGCGACATCGAGGCCAGGATGAGCACACCCATGACGAAGATGAACGCCAGGCCGGTCACGAAGTTCCGGTCGAGAAATATCTTGGGGTCGATAAAGGGATGTTCCGCCGTCACTGTGTGAATGATGAACACCCAGAAGCCCGTGATGGCCAGGCCAAGTTCGATCCATATTTCGACCGAGGAAAACCAGTCGACCTCGCCACCCCGATCCAGCATCAGCTGCAGTGCGCCGACGCCGAGCGATATCATGGCAAAGCCGAAGAAATCGAAGCTGCGCACCCGCCGGGCAACGGCCGGCAAATAGGCGGCCATGCCAAGGAATGCGACGATGCCAACCGGCAGGTTGATGAAAAACACCCAGCGCCAGTTGAAATTGTCGGTCAGCCAGCCGCCCAGCGTCGGGCCCAGGATCGGTCCCAGCATGATGCCGGCGCCCCAGATGGCCATGGCCTGGCCGTGACGCTCCTTGGGGTTGATGTCGAGCAGGAAGGTCTGCGACAGCGGCACGATGGCGGCGCCGAACACGCCTTGCATCAGCCGGAACAGCACGATGGTTTCAAGGCTCCATGCCAAGCCGCACAGCATGGAGAAGACGGTGAAGCCGACCACGGTCGTCAGGAACAACTCCTTGCGGCCAAAGCGGTCGGCGAGCCAGCCGGTGACCGGCGTCATGATGGCGGCGGCGACGATGTAGGAGGTCAGCACCCAGTTGATGTTGTCGGGAGATGCCCCGAGATCACCTGTCATGGTCGGCAGCGCGACGTTGGCGATGGTGGTGTCGAGCGCCTGCATGACGGTCGCCAGCATCAGCGCAACGGTGATCAGGCCACGATGCGGCACTTCCTTGAAAGGTTCGGGCGTGCTCATGATGCGGAACTTCCAGCAGGTAACAAAAACGTGTACACAGGGTTTCCGGGCGGCAAAGCCTTCCGTTGAGAGACCTTCATCGCGGTGGGACGCGAGTATCGATGTGGGGGTTACATCGACTGAAAGTCTCTGATGAGCGGATGCCTGCCGCCCGGAAACATGAGGACCGAGGGGTCCGTGTCGAAGATTTCAGATTTCGGCCAGCCCGCGGCGCGGCTCGAACCAAGCGCTGATCCTTCCCACTCCTCCCATCAGACCAATCCTGCTATCGGCTTCCACCCGCTGGTCTGCGGGCCTCCGCCGACGTTACTGCGCGGGCTCGCCAGCCGTGGCGTGACCGAATATTGCGGGAAAACCACGCGCAACGCCGGTATCGACGGTAACGCTGGCGCTCATGCCGGTCCGCAACGCCATCTTGGCGTCGGCGTCGGTCAGTTCCAGGCGCACCGGGATGCGCTGCGTGACCTTGACCCAATTGCCGGTGGCGTTCTGGGCGGGCAGCAGCGAAAATTCCGCGCCCGTTCCCGCACCGATCGCCTTGACCGTCGCCTCGAAAGTCTTGCCCGGATAGGTATCGACGACGATCTCGGCCTTCTGGCCCGGCTTCATGTTGGTGAGCTGGGTTTCCTTGAAATTGGCATCGATCCAGGTGTCGTTGGTCTCGACCAGCGAAAACAGCGGCGTGCCGGAGCCGACGAACTGGCCGACCTTGAAGGACGAGGCCTGCGATATGACGCCATCGGCGGGCGCCTTGACCGTGGTCTGCGCCAGGTCGTAGGCGGCCTTGTCGCGCGCGGCGAGCGCCGACATCACGGTTGGATGCTTGTCGGTTTCGATGTCGGGATTGCCGCCAAGTGCGGCCTTGGCGCTGATGATGCCTTGCTGGGCAACGGCGACCTGCTGCTTTGCCTTGTCGAGGTCGTTGCGGGCCTGGTCCAGCGACGACTTGGCGTTTATGCCCTTCTGCGCGAGATCGGCGGCGCGGTCATATTGCGACTGGGCGTAGTCGACCTCGCTGCTGGCGGACTTCTCCTGCGCCATAGACTGGCTGTAGGCGGCACGCAGTTGCTCGACATTGAGGCGTGCCGCGGCAACCGCGGCGTCGGCCTGGGCGAGCGCGATCCGGTAAGGCTCGGGGTCGATGGCGAACAGGAGATCCCCCTGCTTGACCATCTGATGGTCCGATATGGCGACCTGCACGATGCGGCCGGCCGTGTCCGAGGCGATCGACACCTTGGCCTGCTGCAGATTGGCGTTCTCCGTCTCCTGATAGCGCCCGCCGGTCACCCAGACATAGCCGCCACCGATGATCAGCGCGGCCGGCAAGGCGAACATCAAGAGGAAGCGGCCCATGCGGCGCTTCTTCCTCGGCGCCGCCGGGACCGGCGCTACTGGCGGGGCAACCGCGACAGGGGCGGCAACCGGCTGGGCCGGCGCTTCCATCTCAACCTTGGGGGCGTTTTCGTCAACCTTGGCTGCCGCGTTCATGCTGCTGCGCCTTTCGTAGGCTCGACTTTGTCCGAGGACGAGGTATCGCCGTCGGCGAGATTCTGCGCCATCGCATCGAGCGCCCTGATCAGGACGCGGCGGTCCTCGGGCGAAACGCCGACAAGCGATTCCTCATAGACCTCGCCGGCGAGACTCTTGACCTCGGCATAGGCAGCGCTCGCCTTGGCTGTCGGGAAGATCATGCGCACGCGGCGGTCGGCGGCGTCGGCGCGGCGTTCGATCCAGCCGCCCTCCTCCATCCGGTCGACGAGGCGCGAGACGCTGATCGGCTCGATTTCGAGCAGTTCCGCGAGCCGCGCCTGGGTAACGCCTGCCTCCTTGGCGACACGCACCATGAGGCGCCATTGCGCCGACGAAAGGCCAAGCCCGCTGGCGCGCGTCTCGAAGCGCTTGCGCAGCAGACGTTGCACGTCGTGGATCAAAAAGCCCAGTCTGTCTATGCCATCAGAAACCATGAGCGATACATATAATAAGCGTGCTTACTATTCAAGATGTCACGTGACGGTGAAAGCCGGCAAATGTGCGTGGCGGTCTTGCAACGCGATCGTGGCTGGCAATCCGTGAACCGCTGGAGACAGCCGGACGTCAGGAATCGGCCTTTTTCACAGGCGGTTTCGGACGACCAGCGTAACGACGAAGAAGGCACCGAGCGAACTGGTGATGATGCCGATCGGCAGTTCCTGCGGCGGCAGCAGCGTCCGGGCCAGAAGATCGCTTGCCAGCAGGAGCACCGCCCCGAACAATGCACAGCTTGCGATCAGGCGCAGATGCAAGGGACCTGCCAGCGGCCGCGACAGATGCGGGATCATCAATCCGACAAAGCCGATGACGCCGGCGACCGAGACGAGAATTGCCGTCGAGAAGGCTGCAACGAGAAACGTCGCCCGGCGCATGCGCGCCACCGGCACGCCAAGGCTTTCGGCAGCACTTTCACCGGCCAGGAAGGCGTCCAGCCTGCGGTGGTTCCACAGTCCGTAGGCCGCGATCGTGCCGGCTCCCAACGCGCCCAGCCAGACATTGTCCCAGCGCGCCAGCCCGAGCCCGCCCATCGTCCAGAACAGCACCGAATGGGCGGCGCGCTGGTCTCCGGCAAAGACCAGATAATTGGTCAATGCCGTGAACAGGAAGGAGACGGCAAGGCCGGCGAGGATCAGCCGCTCCGGCCCCTGCCCCCTTACCCGGGCGACCAGCAGCAGCACGATGCAGGCGGCCAGTATGCCGCCGGTGAAGGCCGCGACCGGCAAGGTCCAGATGCCAAAACTGTCGCCGAAGACGGTGATGACGGAAACAGCGCCGGCGGCGGCTCCCGACGACAGGCCGAACAGGAAAGGATCGGCGAGATCGTTGCGGGTCACCGTCTGCAGCAACGCGCCTGTGATGCCGAGGCCGGCACCGACACAGACCGCCAGGATCGTGCGCGGCAGCCTGAGATCGATGACGATCTTGCCGACCGGGCCCGACACCTGGTGCTCATTCAACCCGACGGCATGGCCAAGCGAGGCGATGACGTCGCTCAACGGGATCAGCGTCGAACCATAGGCGATCGACAGCAGCACGAGGGCGACGACCGCCACCGTGCCCGCCACCATGGCCAGCGCGAATGCCTTGTGCCCGGAAAGCGCGCCGGATTTATGCCCGGGGGCAAGAAGCATCAGAACGCTTCCGGATGCATCGCCTTGGCGATCTTGGCGATCGCCTCGATGTTTGCCGGTCCAGGCGTCAGTTCGGCATAGCGAAGGGCCACGAAACGCTCGTTCTTGACCGCATCCGTCTCCTTCATCGCCGGATGCGCCTTCAAGAAATCGAGCAGCTTCCTGTAGCCGCCGCCATCCTGGTAATCGAGCAGGATGAGGAATTGCGGATTGCGCGACGCCACCGTTTCCCAGTCCGTGTTGCCCCAGCTGGTGTCCATGTCGGCCATGATGTTATCGCCGCCGGCCGCTGTGATCATGGCGCTCGGGATGGCGAATTTTCCGGCGGTGAACGGCCTGTCCTCGCCGGAATCATAGAGGAACACACGGGTTCCCTTGGCGTCGCCGACCTTCGCGGTGATGTCGGCGAGTTGCGCCTTCCAGCCGGCGACAAGCTTCTGCGCCTCGGTCTCCTTGCCAAAGATCTTGCCCAGCTTTTCAACATCGCCATAGAGCAGGTCCATGGAAGCCGCCGGGCGGTTCTTGTCGAGATGGACGCAGCTTTCGGTCAGCACCAGTGTCTTGATGCCATGCGGGGCGAGCGTGTCGGGCGTCACGTCGCCGCCCGGCTTCATGCCATAGTACCAGCCGGCGAAGAAGAAATCGGGCTCGACGGCGACCAGGTTCTCGAGCGTCGGGTATTTGGGCGCGAGTTCCGGGATTGAGCCCTGCTCGGCCTTGAATTCGGGGCCGACCTTGTACCATCCGGTGATGCCGGTCAGGCCGACGATCGACGGCTGCAGCTTCAGCGCGAAGGCCATCTCGGCCATGTTGAGGTCATGGATGACGGCGCGCTTGGGCGGCGCGTCGAAGGTCAGCGGCTTGCCGCAACTGTCGACGGTGACGGGGAAAGCGAAGGCGGTAGAGACCAGCAAGGAAAAGACGAGCGACAAGGCGAGACGTTTCACGGATTTTGCTCCTTGGTTGAACAGCGTTGATGAGGGATGGTTCGATCAGGATGGTGGCGCGGCGCGGTTCGGAACATCGAACACCGTCAGTTCACGGTCCTCGGTAGGGTGGCGCAGGCGAAACACGTCGACGCCGAAAATCTCGCGGATCAGCTGTTGCGTCAGCGCTTCGCGCGGTGCGGCCAACGCGTGCAGCCGGGCTTCGTTCATCACCGCGACCCTGGTGGCGAAAGGCGCCACCAGGGCCAGGTCATGCAGCACCGCGATCACCGTCATGCCGAAGCCGGCGACGAGTTCGAGAAGCTCGCCGCGAGCACGCGGGTCAAGATGATTGGTCGGCTCGTCGAGGAACAACACCTTTGGTTGCTGTGCGATGGCGCGCGCCAGCTGGGCGCGTTGGCGCTCCCCTCCAGACAGCGAGCCAATGGTGCGGCCGAGCAGCGGCAAAAGGCCGGTCCGGCGCAGGGCGTCGACGACAATGTCGCGCTCCTCGCTCCTGCGCCTCAGGCCGGCATACGGAACGCGGCCAAGTTCGACATAGTCGATCACCGCCAGCCGCGGATCCGGCTGGTCGGTCTGGCCGACGACGGCCATGTGCAGGGCCCGCTCGGCCGTCGAGATCCTGTCCAGCCGTCGCCCGCCAAGCTTCACCTCGCCCGAACTTGGCCTGAGCATGCCCGACAGCATGCGCAGCAGCGTCGTCTTGCCGGCACCATTGGGGCCGATGATGGCGAGACGATCGCCGGTGGCGATAGAGAGGCTGACCGCATGGACCAGATTCCGGCCATTCGCCACAGCACCCAGGTCGCGCGCCTCGAGGAGTGGCATTGTCATCGGCTATCACCCGCCAGCTTGCCCGGCGCCGGGATGCGGGCCAGCGTCTTGCCGGCCAGTCGCGGCGGACGCTGTCCGGAATTGCACCAGCCGTCGGCGAGCGAGGCGTAGAGCCTGGCAAATCGCACGAGATCACCGGCGTCGGCCTCGGCATCGACGGAGCCGAAGAGATAGGTAGCCTTGCCCGGCGCCTGGAAGGCTACCGTCAGCGGCCGTGCGCAGCCCGCCATGCATTCGACGCCTTCGACCGTGAAGCCATGCGACACGGCGGGTTCATCATGGGCCGAGAGCCGGGAGCGCAAATCGGCGCACAGGCTTTCGCCCGACCTGATGCCGGTGGGAACGTCACGGCAAAGCGTGCACACGATGATGTGGTGATCGATAGCGCCGTCCAACTTCCGTCACTTTCCAAAACTGGCGACGGAAGGATGTTGGCGAGCCGGCCGACAAGACCGACGTCCACGTCTCCTCCCGGCACACCCCGTCCGGTCAACTCAGTGATGGCAGGTCTCCTGGCTCGCGGGTCCTTGCTCAATCCTGCCTTCCCAGCCTTGCCGGCCAGTGGCATTTCGGATCTTGCTCACCGCTTACAGTTGCGGGGGCAGCCACGGCTTCGACCTTTTTAGGATCTCACCGTGTTCCCTTTTCACCCCTTGCCTTTCGACTCGGGGACCATCACCACTCGATCGTAGTTTTCCCCAATTTGCTTCGCAACGGATTTCTCGATGCATTGTCGATCCCGCGGCGGCGCTGAAATTGCGGATGTAATGTAATTACATTACGATTTAAATCATGCCGCTCGGCGAAGTCAAGTGAGGCTTTCTGCCGAATGAAGACATCGAGCCAGTCTCGCTCCTGGACGTCGCCTACGGCGTCTGCGTCAACGGCGACGACGCCGGCAATTTCGACTACGTCGCCGGTGTCGAGGTCACCGATTTTTCTGACCTTCCAAGGGAACTCTGCCGGGTGCGGATACCAGCCCGGAAATATGCGGTGTTCGCGCATCGCGAGCACATCTCGACCATCCGCCGCACCGTCAATACAATCTGGAACAAATGGCTGCCGGCCTCCGGGCACGAGATAGCGGACGCGCCCGAATTCGAGCGCAACGGTCCGGAGTTCGATCCGAACAACGGCAATGGCGGGCTGGAGATCTGGATACCCGTCAAGGCTTAGCGGAGATCACAATTCCAAGTCCCAGGTCTGGCCAACCAGATCCTTGCCGAAGGAGTGGTGCGGTTCTTCCTCGGTCAGTTTGAAGCCGACCGCCTGGTAGATGTGCCGGGCGGCGATCAGGATATCGTTGGTCCACAAGGTCAGCGTCTTGTAGCCCTTCGCACGGGCAAAGCCGATGCATTCCTCGACCAGCCGCCTACCGATGCCGAGGCCACGCGCCGAAGGTTCGACATAAAGCAGGCGCAGCTTCGCCACCTGATCCGATTTGCGCACGACGAAGACCGAGCCGACGACCTCGCCATCGCGCTCGGCGATCCAGCTTCGTTCCCATTTCGGGTCGAAGGATTTGACGAATGCCGCGAGGATTTCGGCAACCAGCGCCTCATAGGTTTCGTCCCAGCCATAGTCCTGCGCGTAGAGCATCCCTTGCCGGCGGGTGATCCAGCCGATGTCGCCGACCTGCAGCGGTCGTAACAGATAAGGGATCCTTGGCTCATCGCTTTCACCCAGCAGAGCCTGGACCGTCCGCATGGATTTCACCAGCCGGTCCTGCTCCGACGCAGGTAGCCTATCGAGAAGGGTCGCGACCTGGTCGTGCGAATCCTTGTTCAGCGGCGCGAAGGCATTCCTTCCCGCCGTCGTCAGCGCAATCGACGATTGCCTGGCGTCCGAAACCAGCGTTGACCTGGAGATGAGGTGAAGGCGCTCGAACTTCTTCAGCAGACGGCTGACATAGCCGGCATCGAGACCGAGGTCGCGCCCGAGGTCGGTCGCGGTCAGACCGTCGCGGTGCGCCAGTTCGTAGAGCACACGCGCCTCGGTCAGGGAGAAGGCGCTTTTCAGCAGCCCTTCGTCGAGCAGCCCGATCTGGCGGGTGTAGAAGCGGTTGAAAGCCCGCACCGCATCGATCAGGTCCTTGTTGGGCGCTTCGTTGCTGGGCTGATGGTGAATCGTCATCGGCATCTCCTGTCTTTTACAGGATCAATCATTTACTTGACGGAGTCAACCATCCGATACGATCACATCATCGGCAACACCGGCCAGCGATCAACGATCCTGCCGCCGGAAAGCACCGCGATCGGCCCGAATTGCTGCAGCACCGCCTCGCTTTGCGTCGGCCGCAGGAACGCATAATCGCCGGGCATCACAGCTGCGTCAGCCGGCAGGCCCATGAATTGCTGGTTGGAGGAAAGGCCGAGCAAACCGTTCGTCTTCATGCCTTCTGGAAATACCGGCTCGGCCATCCACTTACCGCCATAGAGATAGCAGCCCTTGCGCGGGAACCGGCCAAGCGCCCGCAAGAGGCGGGAGACGGCGGGGGGGCCTGGCAGCATCGGTTCGACCACTTTCAGGATCGGCGTCGCGATGAAAGCCGCCGGTTGGAAATTTTCGAGGCCGGGCGTATCGAAATCGCCGGGCAGCACGAAGGCCGAGCCCATCGACACTTCGTTGGCAATGCCGCGGTGATGAAGCAGCGCGGTCTTGCTGCCGCCAATGTTGAGGATGCTTCGCTGGTCGGCGCCCAGGCGCGCCACGAAATCGGCGGCCTGTTCCGAGGCCCGCGCCAACGCCCTGGCCGGCCCACCGAACAGGCCGGGAATGTGCGGTGCGTGCGCCTCATAGGCCATGACGCCTTCGCAGCGCAGCGCTTTGTGGGCCGGCAGCATCTTCAACGCCCGCGACAAGGCCTCCGGTTTGGCAAACCCGCCGCGATGCAGGCCGACATCGATCTCGAAGGCAATACGCAGTTCGATAGCGAGCTCGGCGGCCAGAGCGCCATATTCCGCCAGTCTTTTGTCACTGTCGACCAGCCAGCAGACACGCGACCAGTCGGCGTCGCCCTTCACCAGCGCCGCTCTTGCCGCGCTAACCGGCATCGGTTTGCCGTACAGCAGATCCGCATGCGGGAACGCTTTCAGCACCGCCGCGCTGATCGGCGGATGGAAGGTCATGAAGCGATCGGTTCCGAGCGTCTTGCCGATATGCGAAAGCAGCGGCAGGCAAGCGAGCGACTTGTCGACCAGCCGCACGGCAAGGCCGGGATCAAGCCTGTCCTTCACCAGGGCGATGTTGCTGTCCAGCCGGTCGCGGTCCAGCACCAGACAGGGCTGGAAGATACCGGCCTGCTTCAGCGCCCCCGAAAGCGTGGCGAAATAGGCACTCATGGTTCGACGCCGAACAAGCCGGCCATATAGGGTGAAACGAAACGGTTTCGCGGATCGATGTCGCGACGCACCGCCATGGCATCGTCCCAGCGTGGATAGAGCTTCTTGAAGTCCGCCGCCTTCAGGCTGTGCATCTTGCCCCAATGCGGCCTGCCGCCATATCTGCGGAAGATCGGCTCGGCCGCTTGCATGAACGGCAACGGATCGTTCGCCGCGTCATGGTGGATGGCGATCGAACAGGTCGGCCTGTTGAAGAAGGGCGAGAGCCAGAACTGATCGGCCGCGACGCTGCGTACCTCCATGGGAAAATAGACTTCGGGAAAGCGCTTCTCGGTCAGCTCGATGATTTCGGCCAGCGCCTTCGGTCCTTCCTCGAACGGAAGGTGATATTCCATCTCGTTGAATTTGGTCTGTCGGTCGCTGGCATAGACATTGAGCCAGTCCTGCACATAGTCCTCGGCCGGCACCTTGGCGACGGCGCCCTGGATCAGCCGGCGGCGCAGTGACGGCAGCCAGGCGAGCCCTGTGCGCAGCCGGCGCAGTGTCCGCAGTCCGGCCTCGTCATTCTCGGTAGGACGCGCGGTGGTCGCCGCGTCGCTCAAGTCGCTGGCGATGAACTGCGCATGGCCGGAGAACGGGATGTAGTAGAATTCGGCCGACCGGTGCGCGGTCATCATCGTTTCGAAATCGCGCAGCATGTCGGCGACCGGCAGCACCCATTTGCGGCGGCGCAGCCGGTAGGTCGCAATGTTGTTCAGCGTCACTTCGCTCAAGACGCCGAAGGCACCGAGCGCGACGCCGATGGCGTGGATCGTGTCCTGATCCCCTGCCCGCTTGAAGTCGCGAACCTTGCCAAGCCCGTCGACGATCTGCACCGTCTCCAATTGCGTGTGATAGGCGCCGAGCGTCGGTCCCGAGCCATGGGTCGCGGTGCCCAATGCGCCGCCTATCGCCTGGCGGTCGATATCTCCCATATTGGGCAGGCCCTGGCCGATACCGTGCAGGATGTGCATGAGCGAACCAAGCCGCGTCCCCGCCCGCACGCGCGCCTGTTGCTTTTCAGCGTCATGCGAGACCAGCCCCTCCAGTTTCTCCAGGGACAGGATGGTGCCTCGCGATTTCACCAGCGGCGTGAAGGAGTGACCGGCACCGACGACGCGGATCGGGCCGGGTGCGGTGCGAATGAGATCACCAACTTCACCGGCATCGGCGGGGCTGGCGATCAGCCGCGGCTCGGCGGTGACATAGCCCGACCAGTTGCTCCAGTTGGACATATTACCCCCGATCAGGCAACGGCGCCGCGGTGCCGCGAGACGACGACGAACAGGCCGAGCAGCAGCACGCTGGCCAAGGCACTGCCGACAGCGAATTCCGGAACCGGGCGAAAATCCTTGCCGTCAATGAGCAGCGACGCCGCGACCGGCCCGATCGCCAAGCCAAGGAGCTGCGCGGCCGGCACCAAGAGCACGGCCGTGCGTGTCTCGTCCGCTGTGATCGTCAGCCGGATTTGATAGGGCACGATGAACAGGAGAATAAAACCCATGACCAGGGCGGCGACCCAGAAGATCGCGAGATCAGGCCCGCTGGCGAGGATGAGCGAGGCGACAAGTGCGACGGTGCCAATTGCCGCTATGACGAGGCGATAGTCGATGCGCGCCTCGAACACGGTCGCCGTCATCGCGCCCAGAACCTGCATCGCGAGGCTGGCTGACACGATCAGGCCAACGGTGCGGCCGTCGATGCCGAATTGTGCGCCAATCGGTTCCAGAAAGGCCCAGATCGAGCCAAAGAACATGAAGTAGCAGAAGACGCACAACAGCGCCGTGATCGAAGGAACCGTCAGCACATTGGCCAGATTCTCGTCCTTGGGCAGATCGGCGTAATCGGCGGGGACAGTGAAGGCGACCATCAGCGACAGGATGCAGACGACCGCCAGAACGAGGAAGCCGCCGGCCGACCCGGCCGCTGGAATGACATAGAGTGCCAGCAGCAGGGCAAGAGGGCATTGCGCCAGCGTCTGCATGGTGACGAAATAGCCGCCGATGCGCTCGGCCCGGCGCGAGCGGGCGATCAGTTCGGTGGCGACCGCGACAAGGCCGCCTTCGGCAAGGCCGGCCACGGCGCGGGCCGCCATCAACATGTAGGCGCCGGCGGCATAGGCGGTCCCGACATTCGCCAGCGCCAGCAGGAGCAGGAGGGCCGCACTTTTCCAGCGCATGTTGCGGGCCGAGAGCAGCGTCGCAACAATGGCCGAACCGATCGCGATGGCGATCAGCTCGGCGGTGGCGACCAGTGCCAGTTCATCGCCGCTGACATGGCGCTCTGTGTAAAGGGCGCCGAGCAAAACCGGCTGCATACCGAGAATGAGCAGACCGACCGATCCGATCCACAGGGCGGAGGCAAGCTGGCCGCCGGTCGGGTTGCCGACCAGCCAGTCGCCGCTTCCGGTATGCGAGTCACCAGATGTCAAAGGCGCCTCCCAACATCCTTGCCGCACGGCAAAAAAGCTGACAATCTGTCAGCTTTTCAGGACCTGATACTTGATCATATTTCTTGTCAACCAGAATTTGGCAGTTCGAGCGAAAGACCGGTGCATGACACAAGCGAGGCGAACAGCGACCGAACCGAGGCGCAAGCCGAAGCAGGAGCGCAGCCGCGAGCGCATCGATGCCATCCTGTCGACAACAATGAAGCTGATCGGCGAGAAGGGCATCGACGCCGTCACCATGAAGGAGGTCGGCATGCTGGCCGGCGGGCCAATCGCCACCGTCTATCACTACTTCCCCAACAAGTCGGCGATCCTGGCGATGCTATATGAGCGGTTTTCGGAGGTCAGCCGCACGCGATTGACTGGTATCATCGCCGATATCCGCGAAGCCGAGGACGTCATCGTCGCGGCCGACCGGCTGCTCGACGATTACCTCAGCCGCGTCGCCGGCGATCCGGCCATCCAGGATCTGCAGAACGCCATCCAGGCCGACAAGGCGCTCAAGAATCTCGACATCGCCGAAACCCGGCACCAGGCCAGGATGTTCTGCGACCGCGTCATCGGCTTGATCGAGCCGCCGAAGCACGAGCAGTTCGAACGCATCGTTCTGCTGATCTTCCAGCTCGCCGGCGGCGTGGTGCGCCTGGCACTCGCGGAAGGCGAAGCGGAAAGCCGCCGCACCATCGAGGATTACCGGTCGATCATCCACACCCAGTTGCGGCTGTTTCTTTAGCGGGAGCGGCGACCTTGGCCACTGTTGGCCTATATTGCCTGACGGATGAGGCCTTCGAAGCCGTCGGCCAGATCGGCGGCGCCGGCCGCGAACATCTTCGCGAGATTCTGGGGACGGCCGGGAGTCTTGTTGGCATCGAGGAGAATGGCCCTGCCCTCATGCAGGACGAAATCGAACTTTCCGTAGTCGAAGCCGAGTTCGCGCCGCTCACGCATTTCGTCGGGAACCGGGACGGGCTCACGCCGGATCGTTTCCGATGCCTTGACCAGGCTGTTTGGCGAGACATGGCGGGTACAGCGCTCGTGCTCTCCGCAAAACACCAGAAACGCGCCGCAAAACCGTCGGGTTCTCTTTCCGGAATGAATTTTTCCACGACAAGGTCTTCGTTTTCGAAGGCACCGGCCGGAACTTCGGCGAGGGCTCCATAGACCTCATAGGGCCGCATCGCCGGCACATGCGGAAAAGGCGGCGGCTTGGCCGCGCGCTTCGATCGCCGGTTGAGGAGCGTCTCGGGAATGCCCTGGTAGTTGAGGTTGCTCTTGACGATGACCGGGCCCTGCCAGGCGTCGCCTTGCGATATCAGCGCACCGCTGATCCGTCGTTTGGAGATGTCGGCTGCGCCGATATTGAGGCAGAACGGAAAACGCCTAACATAGTCGACATGGTCCGCGGGCGTTACCGTCGCATCGACATGCAGAACCGCGATATCGGCATCGTATGTCTTTGACGGGCCTTGCTGAATCCGGACCGAATGGCCCCGCCTTTTCAAGTCCTCCAGAACGTCGAAAAGCAGATAAGGGCTGCCCCTGCGCAACAGGAGGTCGCGCTTGCCCAGGAAGCGGTCCTGCTCATGCGTGATGATGACGACTCGCGCCACTTCGCCCCCCCTTGGCCTCAACACCCGCTTCTATTAAGCCGCTCTAATCAATCGATGCCAGACTTTCCTGGGCTCCAACGGGTTTGAATGACGAATCATTGGGATATCATCGGCACTGGCAGCTTCTCGACGCTCCGCTGCGGCCGACGCCGGAAACTGTCGGCATATTCGATCGCGAACTTGACTGAAAGATGCCGATGTCCTTCTGCTCGGCGTGACCCCGGAACTGGCGGTCCTGGGCAGATCGATGTTGGCGATCGATCAATCGGCAACCATGATTTCCGGCGTACGGGCCGGCGACAACGCTTCGCGCAGGGCGATGGCGGGAAACTGGCTCAACCTCCCCCTGGAGCGGGCAAGTTTCGACGCGGTGATCGGCGACGGCTGCTTGTCGGCGGTCGATTCCAAAGCCGGCCGCCATGCCCTGTTCGGCGAGATCGCCAGGGTACTGAAGCCCGGCAGGCGCGCGGCAATCCGCGTTTTTGCACGGCCGCAAACGGCGGACGATTTGGGTGGCATCGAAGCCTTGGTCCAGACGGGCGGGGTCGAGAATTTTCACGCGCTCAAATGGCGCATCGCGATGGCCTGCACGGGCGACGACTGCGATTTTGCAATCAAGGTGCGGACGATCCGCGACACCTTCGACAGCCTGTTCCCCGACCGCGAAGTTCTCGCCGCACGGACAGGGTGGAGTATGACGTCGATCAACACAGTCGACGTTTATGCCGGTTCGGACATAGGTTACAGCTTCGCGCCGCTGGCCATGCTGATCGATGAGGCGAACACCTGATTCGGCGACGTGCGCGTCGTGCCGAGCGGCTCATACCCGCTGGCGGAACGGTGCCCGCTGCTGATGCTTGGGCCGCCCTGGCGCCTGTGAGTTCTTGTAAAACCACTGACTGTCGGCGGTGACCGACATCATATCGAATTTGCGGCAGGCATGATTATCTAGTCTTGGTTCGCGGCAATAAGCCCCGTCGGCGATGTTAACAACTTTACATCGGCCACCGTAAACTACACTTTCCTCCCTCGGTCGGCTCTGGGGAGGGACACGTGGGGATTCGCTTTCGATGCTTTGCACGCCTGGTGGCAATTGCCTCTGCGCTTGGATCCACATCGCCACCAGCCCAATCCGGAGACGAACGCCCTTCGACCGTACCCCTGATCAAAGTGGAATATCCATGGAAGCCGGGCAATATTCGCATGCTCTATGTGAATATCGTTTCGCTCGGCGATCATGCGGTGAACCAGCCGATCCTGTTTGACACAGGGTCCAGCGGAATGACGATCGAGTGCCAATCCGTGCTGCCGACCGAAATCTGTTCGGACACAGGAATAAAGATCACAAAAGACCAGCAGATAGAAGGGATAATGGTGACCACCGAACAGGCGGTTATGAAATATGGAACTTACGATGAGTACGGCAATGTTGCCTATGCTCGCATGGCTTTTGGTTCGCCGGACTCGCCGGTCTCCACCATCACCTCAATCCCATTCCTCATCCGCTACAAACAAGTCAGACGGAGTACCGGAGAAATCGTCGGAGGTCCACTTTGGCCCAAGGGCATTTTCGGCATCGCTCCTGTTGGCGGAAACGGACCAGATCGGATCATCAAGTCCCCGCTCGCTTATGTGAACATTGGGCCCGGCTTGAACAGAGGCTATTACCTCACTCCGATTGGCACCAAGTGGAAGGCCTGCACGAACAGTGACGGCAACTGTCCGCGAGTGGAAGCGCTCCACATCGGCGTGCCGAAAGACGTGAAGAAGGACTTCAGGGTGCAGAGCTGGAAACGGGCCGATTGGCGATACAATTTCCCGACGATCGAGGCCTGTATCTCGTGGAAATCTGAATCGACGTGTCGGCCAACGCTTTATGACACAGGCAACTCAACGATCCAGGTTTCTACCGACGCGTCGATGCGGTACTCGTCATTGAACACCGGCACGAAGGTTCTGGTAAAAGCCGACGGTCAAGAGGATTGGAACTTCAAGACCACTTACAATCCCGAGGTAGAGTTCATCCCCGGTCTTCCGTTTAACATCGTCGGCATCCGATATTTCGAGAAGAACAGCCTGCTGCTTGACTTTGAGACCCGGGAGATCGGCTTGCGCCTCGACCACTGACTGCCGATTAACAGGACGGCATTCGAGCAGCGTCCAAGCAACAAACCTTATTTTGCGCAGTCGCGCGGCTGCGCGAGAAAAATTTCCTGCGATCGGCCCTTCCCGTGCGCCTTGACTCTCGCAGGTCGGCGGCCTATTTCAGCGCCACGTTAGCACTCGCCATTGGTGAGTGCTAACCACAGCTCCGGCGCCGCCGGGCGTTGTAGGTTGTCCGGCTTCGCCGGACGGAGGAACTGTTTCTCACCGTTCTCATTCGAGGAAGAAAAAATGGCAAAGTCGAAGTTCCGCCCGCTTCATGACCGTGTGGTCGTTCGCCGGGTCGAATCCGAATCCAAGACCGCCGGCGGGATCATCATCCCGGATACGGCGAAGGAAAAGCCGCAGGAAGGCGAGATCATCGCTGTAGGCTCCGGCGCTCGTGACGAAGCTGGCAAGCTGGTCCCGCTGGACGTCAAGGCTGGCGACCGCATCCTGTTCGGCAAGTGGTCGGGCACCGAAGTCAAGCTCAATGGCGAAGACCTTCTGATCATGAAGGAATCCGACATCATGGGCATCATCGGCTGATTATCGGCCTCACCGTCAACTGAATTCGGGCTTACCCCAAGCCCCTGCCAGGAGCTCAAAAATGGCTGCTAAAGACGTAAAATTCTCCCGTGATGCCCGCGAGCGCATGCTGCGCGGCGTCAACATCCTCGCCGACGCGGTGAAGGTGACCCTCGGCCCCAAGGGCCGCAACGTCGTCATCGACAAGTCGTTCGGCGCCCCGCGCATCACCAAGGACGGCGTCACCGTCGCCAAGGAAATCGAGCTTGAAGACAAGTTCGAGAACATGGGCGCGCAGATGGTCCGCGAAGTTGCTTCGAAGACCAACGACATCGCCGGCGACGGCACCACGACCGCGACCGTTCTGGCGCAGTCGATCGTCCAGGAAGGCCACAAGGCGGTTGCCGCCGGCATGAACCCGATGGACCTGAAGCGCGGCATCGATCTCGCCGTCACCGAAGTCGTCGCGGCTCTCGGCAAGGCTGCCAAGAAGATCAAGACCTCCGAGGAAGTTGCCCAGGTCGGCACGATCTCGGCCAATGGCGACGAGTCGGTCGGCAAGATGATCGCGGAAGCGATGCAGAAGGTCGGCAACGAAGGTGTCATCACCGTCGAGGAAGCCAAGACCGCCGAGACCGAACTCGAAGTCGTCGAAGGCATGCAGTTCGACCGCGGCTATCTCTCGCCCTACTTCGTCACCAACGCCGACAAGATGGTTGCCGATCTCGAGGACGCCTACATCCTGCTCCACGAGAAGAAGCTCTCCAACCTGCAGGCCATGCTGCCGGTTCTCGAAGCCGTGGTGCAGACCTCGAAGCCGCTGCTCATCATCTCGGAAGACGTCGAAGGCGAGGCTCTGGCCACGCTCGTCGTCAACAAGCTGCGTGGCGGCCTGAAGATCGCCGCCGTCAAGGCGCCGGGCTTCGGTGATCGCCGCAAGGCCATGCTGGAAGACATCGCCATCCTCACCGGTGGCCAGGTCATCTCGGAAGACCTCGGCATCAAGCTCGAGAATGTCGGCCTCAACATGCTCGGCCGCGCCAAGAAGGTGTCGATCTCCAAGGAGAACACCACCATCGTGGACGGCGCCGGCAAGAAGGCCGAGATCCAGGGCCGCGTTGCCCAGATCAAGCAGCAGATCGAAGAGACCACCTCGGACTATGACAAGGAGAAGCTGCAGGAACGTCTCGCCAAGCTGGCGGGCGGCGTTGCGGTGATCCGCGTCGGCGGTGCGACGGAAGTCGAAGTCAAGGAAAAGAAGGACCGCGTTGATGACGCCCTGAACGCGACCCGCGCGGCCGTGGAAGAAGGCATCGTCGCCGGTGGTGGCGTGGCCCTGCTGCGCGCTTCGGCCAACATCAAGGCTACCGGCGCCAATGCCGACCAGGCTGCTGGCATCAACATCGTGCGTCGCGCGCTGCAGGCTCCGGCCCGCCAGATCGCCTCGAACGCCGGTGCGGAAGCTTCGATCGTTGCCGGCAAGATCCTTGAGAACAAGGGCGCTACCTTCGGCTACAACGCCCAGTCGGGCGAGTATGGCGACATGATCGCCATGGGCATCGTCGACCCGGTCAAGGTCGTACGCACCGCTCTCCAGGACGCGGCTTCGGTCGCCGGCCTGCTCGTCACCACCGAAGCCATGATCGCGGAGGCTCCGAAGAAGGAGTCGGCTGGCGGCGGCATGCCTGGCGGCATGGGCGGCGGCGGCGGCATGGGCGGCATGGGCGGCATGGACTTCTAAGAAGTCCATAAAGCACGCCCATGAACTAGGATTGCTCAAGCCCGCAAGCGGGCTTGAGTGGCGGCATGGACTTCTAAGAAGTCCATAAAGCACGCCCATGAACTAGGATTGCTCGAGCCCGCAAGCGGGCTTGAGTGGCGGCATGGACTTCTAATCCAGCCTACCTGGCTTATGCATGCGAAAAGGGCGGCAGCGATGCCGCCCTTTTTGTTGTGCGGTTGGCCTGGCCGGCAATAGCTCTCTTATGCTGCGGTCTCTGCTTGCCGCGCCACCTTGCCGGCAAGCACCGCCTGCTCGATCAGCGCAGCCACCTCGTCGGCCACGGCATTGAGCGGTGCGCGGTCGTGGGTGGCGCGGGCAATCACCATCAGGCCCTCCAGCGAGGATTCGACCAGCAGCGCCAGCGCCTGCGCGCGGCGTTCGGCCACCCCTGCCCTGACGAATGCCTGTCGTAGCAGGCCTATCCACTGCTCGAAGGCGGAGCGGCAGATTTCCGCAAGGTCCGGCACGTCATTGGGCGCGTCGAGCACGACCGGCGCGATCGGGCAGCCGAGCGAAAACTCATTGTCCTCCAGCATCCGGGCCACGGACTGATAGATATGGTGGACAGCGACCGCCGGATCATTTTCCGCAGCCAGTTGCGCGCCCAGCCGCTCCGTCACCTCGGCCACGCTGGCGCGAGTCACCTCTACGACCAACTGGTCCTTGCCGCCCGGGAAATGGAAATAGAGCGAGCCTCGGGGTGCCGCGCTGGCACTCAAAATGTCGTTCAGCGACGTGCCGTGATAGCCGCGCCGCCGCAAAAGCAGCGCCGTCGCCTCGATCATCCGGGTGCGTGTATCCGTTGCCATGTCAACCTCTGTCAGGAGCACGCATTATAGGTCTTGCGTCGAATATGACAATCGGTCTACATAATATGTAAATCGGTCTACATATTCCAGAGAGAACAATGCGCAGCTACAGGCTTGAAGAACGGGGTGACGGCATCGACAGGCTGGCGATGCGGGAGGAAGCGGTGCCACAGCCGGGGGCGCATCAGATTCTCGTGCGGGTGCGCGCTGCCTCGCTCAACCGCCGCGACACCATGATCCTTAACGGCACCTACCCGCTGCCGCCTCGCCTGGGCATCGTGCCGCTGAGTGACGGCGCCGGCGAAGTCTTTGCCATCGGTGACGGCGTGACGCGTTTTGCTGTCGGCGATCGTGTCACCGGCAGCTATTTCGCGCGCTGGGTCGATGGCCGCATGCATCCGGGCGTGGTCGACCAGCTCGGCTGCACGCTGGACGGTGTGCTGAGCGAATATGCCCTGCTCGACGAGCAATGGGCGGTCCGCCTGCCGGAGCATCTCTCCTGGCATGAGGCAGCGACACTCACCTGTGCCGGGCTGACGGCCTGGAGCGCGTTGACAGGCGCGGAGGCTCCAAGGCCTGGACAATGGGTTCTGACCATCGGCTCGGGCGGTGTCGCGCTGTTTGCCTTGCAGTTCGCCAAACTCATGGGCTGCCGTGTCGCCGCTATCACCTCGCGCACCGAGAAGGCCGACAGGCTCCGCGCGCTCGGCGCCGACCTCGTCATCGCCACCGCCGACGCGCCGCAATGGGGCATCAAACTACGCGAGCAGACCGGCGGGATCGATCTGGTCGTCGAGACCGGCGGCCCGGCGACCTTTGGTCAATCGCTGATCGCCAGCGCTCTCTACGGGCGCATCGTGCTGCTTACCGTGCAGGACCAGAAAGGCAGATCGGTGGAGATTCCAGCCGCCGTCTACCAACGCAGCCTTGCCACCATCGGCCGCGTGTTCGTGGGCAGCCGCGACGGGCTGGAAACGATGCTTGCCGCCGTCGCCACGCATCGGCTGAAGCCGATCATCGACAGGATCTTCCCGTTCACCGATGCGCGCGAAGCTTACCGCCATTTCCGGCAGGGCGACGTCTTCGGCAAGGTCGTCATCGACGGCGCGTGACCGCAGCATTCCCCAAACCAGAGAGGAGTATCAGCCATGACAATCCGCGAAGCATCCGCCCAATGGCAGGGCACGCTCAAGGAAGGAGCCGGGCGGCTGCGGCTGGGCAGCGGCGTGTTCGAGGGCGCCTATTCCTTCCCCTCACGTTTCGACAACGGTCCGGGCACCAATCCGGAGGAACTGATCGCGGCCGCGCACGCCGGCTGCTTCTCGATGGCGCTTGCCGCCGCCCTCGGCAGCGAAGGCCACACGCCCGGCAGCATCCATACGACCGCACGGGTGCATCTCGGCGCCACGACAGCCGGCCCGACCATCACTCGTATCGAACTGAAGACGCAGGCAAGCGTCGCCGGCCTAGCGGCTGAAGACTTCGAGCGGCTGGCGCAATCGGCCAAGGCGGGCTGCCTCGTCTCACGGGCGTTGGCCGGCGTCGCCACGATCACCCTGAAGGCCGACCTCATCGACGCCGCCATTGACCACGAAAGGAAGGAACCCATCCAATGACCAGGGAAGTCATCATCGACATCGCCACCGCAAAGCGCTCCAGTGAAACGGCGGAAATCATGCAGCGTTATAACGACGTGTTCCAGCGCCACGATCCGTCCGCGCTCCACGAACTGGTGGCGGAGGACTGCGTGATCGAGAACACCACGCCGGCGCCGGACGGCACCCGGCGCGCCGGCAAGGCCGCCTGCGTCGAACTGTGGTCGGCGATCGCCACCGGGCCGGACACGCGCTTCGACATCGAAGAGACTTTCGTGGCCGGCGACCGCGCAACCATCCGCTGGCGCTACTGGATGGCCGACGGCAACTCACTGCGTGGCGTCAACCTGATGCGCGTCGCGGACGGACAGATCGTCGAGGCGATGGGCTATGTGAAGGGGTAGAGCGTCGGGCAACTCCGCAAGGATTTCCTGGCGGCCTTCTCGGGAACCGGGCGACGACAAATACGGGGAAGCGGGCCGGCGAAGCCATGCCGCTCCCCGCACCAGGCGTGCGACACAACAATTCTTGGCATGGCGCGACGGCGGGGATGTGCCGCCTTGCGCGAGCGCCCCTGCCATCAAGGAGAACGGCTGACTATTCTTCGGTCATTTTCGTAAACAAAATCATATACTTAAATCAATTCTCCGTGATCCAGAAAAAACTGTCGGACAATATTTTTTAACACATTCGCGATTACTAAAGAGGGAGAGCAGACGAAATTGCTCGAGCGTGTGGTGTCGGGTAATCATCGATGCAATTTTTCCAGCGATTTTTGCGGAACCGCGACGGCAACATCCTGATCATCTCGGCACTGGTGATGCCGGTCCTGATCGGCATGGCCGCCCTGGTAACCGAATATGGCGCCGCGCTGGTCCAGCAGGCCGACAATCAGCGCGTTGCCGACCTTTCGGCCTATGCAGGCGCGCTCGCCTACAATGCCAACAAGTCCACCGACCAGATGACTGCCACAGCTGTCGGCGTCGCGGTGCTTAACGGTGTCACCGCCGCCAATGTCCAGGTCAGCCTGGTTGCCTCCCCCAAGACAACCGGCGTCAAGGCCGTTTCGGTTTCGATCAACACTTACAGGACCCTGTTCCTGGCACGCGTCCTGAACGATCGCCAGCAGTTGCAGATCTACGCCAATTCGGTGGCCGAGGTCGGCGCGCAACCACAGACCCCCGGATGCATGCTCGCGCTCGACGGTACGCAGACCGGCGTGACGCTGAGCGGCGGCACCTCGATCTCGGCGCCGAAATGCACCGTCTCTTCCAACAACACCGTGACCGTCCCTTGCGGCACCAGCATTTCGGCGATCGGCGTCAACTACAATTCCGCTGCGGCTCCAAGCCAGCCCTGCAACGGCATCACCGGCCCAAACGGAGCGGCTGCGGTGATCACCAAGAAATCGACCCCCGACCCGCTGGCCGGCAATGCCGCGGTCACGGCTGCCGTGGCCCGCTTTCCAACCGTGGCCGCACTGTCGGCTACGACCGCCCCTTCCGCTCCGACCAATACGACCGGCACCAACATCGACTTCGCGTGGAACCAGACCGCGACAATGAACGCAGCTGTGGCCGCTGGCTGTACCGCGTCCTGGTCGCAGCCGACCTGGACGTTCAGCTGTGGCAATAAGACGACCGTCAATCTGGGGACCGTCACTATTGGCGGCGGCATCAACCTGAATTTCGCCCTGAACGGTGCGGCAACGACCACCTACAATTTCGCCGGCGATTTCACCACCAGCGCCACGACGAGTTTCGGTCCCGGAATCTACAATTTCGCCAAGACCCTGACGACGGCGGGAACGACCACTTTCAAGGCGGGCACCTATAATTTCGGCAAGCAGGTGACCACCGGTGGAACAACGACCTTTGGTGCCGGCACTTTCAACTTCACCAAGGGGTTGACCACCGGCGGTGGTGCCACCACAACCTTCGGCGCCGGCACTTTCAAGATTGGCCGCAGCGACACCGCCTGCAGCGGCTCGGGGCAGGTCAGCATCTGCAATACCTCCACCTTGACCTTTGGCGGACCGAGCGTTTTCGAACTGCCCGGCGGCTATACCAACACCGGCGGCTCGACACTCACCTTCGGCTCGGGCACGACCAATTCCTACAAGATCGGCCCCGGCAGTAACGGCGATGCCATCACGATCGGCGGCGGGTCCACGACGATCATGGCCGATGCGACCGGCGCGAGCAGCGTCTTCCAGGTCGTCGGCAATGTGAATGGCGGAGGCGGCGGCAGCTGCTTTGTCGTCAGCGCCGCGGCACAGCACGACATCTCAGGCAACTTCATCGGCTCGGGCGCCATCCTGCTCGGCGCCGGCGTCTATACGGTCGACGGTTATTTCGCGCTTGGCGGCAATGGCGGCGGCAGCGCCAACTGCAACGGCAGCACCATCAGCGTCAGCGGCGCCAGCGTGACGCTTGTGCTGTCAGGCAAGGCCAAGTCCAGTTCGGGAAGTTGCAACGGCTATGTCTTCTGCGTCGCCGCCGGCTACAGCAACATCGTGCTCACCGCACCGCAATCGGGAGCAACGGCGAAGCTGGCGGTTATCGGTCCGACGGCGACCACAAACACCGGCGGCGCGACATTCGCCGAAGGCGGCTCCAATGCCCAGATATCAGGTGCATTCTACTTTCCCTATGGCCCGATCGTCATGAATGGCGGCTCGAGCGTGCTGGGATCGAAGACCGACTCGACCAAGTGCCTGCAGATGATCGGCTCGCGCATCACGCTATCGGGCGGCACCACGGCCGCTTCGGAATGCATCGCCGCCCCGAGCACCAGCGCCAGCAGCAAGGTGAGCCTCGTGCAATGAGAAATCCGTCACGCCTCGGCCTGCCCGCCGGCAGGGCTCGTTCATTCACGGACTTCCTTCGTCGTCAGAAAGCAGGCGTGTCGGCGGTCGAGTTCGCCCTGGTCACTCCGGTGCTGCTCGTCATCCTGGCCGGAACCGTCGACATAGGCGGCTCACTGAAGGCCAAGTTCGAACTGAGCTCGGCGGTCTCGGCCGGTTCGAACTATGCTCTGCTCAATGGCGACAAGGTCAACTCCTCCGGCGGCAGCGCACTGGCCGGCAACATCGCGACGGTGGTGACGAGCGGCCTGAGCGGCAATGCCGGCAACATTCAGGTCGTCATCAACAATGGCCCGACGATTGTGTATGACGCCAGCACATCCAAGGCGACCCAGAGCGGCACGGCCGCGAATGCGGACCTCTGCTACTGCCCGGGCAATTCCGGGACCGTCGCCTGGAGCGTCCCGGTCGCATGCGCCAGCATCTGCAATGCCGGCGGGATCGCGGGAAAATTCGTGACGATCGCGGCCAGCAAGCCCTACACGCCGCTTTTTGGCGGCTTCGGCATCGTCACCAACGGCAATATCACCGTCAACTCGGTGGTGCAGCCGCAATGAGCCGTTGCCGGTCGTTCCTGCGCGACAGATCCGGCGCCAACGCCGTCGAGTTCGCGCTGCTGTCGGTGCCGTTGCTGATGGTGTTGATGGGCACGTTCGAGTTCGGTCGCATGTATTGGGCGCAGCACGTGCTGAATGAAATCGCCGCCGCAGGGGCGCGTTGCGTCGGCGTGCTGCAGAGCGGATGCACACAGAACGGCGCCTACAACGCCGCCAGCGCCATCAGCTATATCAGCAACAGGGCGGCAACCGACGGCATCGTCCTGAGCACCACCAACATCACCGTCAGCAACAACACCACCTGCTCGGGCCTGACCGGTTTTTCGAGCGTCCAGGTCTCCTACACGTTCGCGACCGTGCTGCCGGCCTTCCTCACCTCGCTCGCGAATGGCCCCAACCTCAGCGCCAAGGCTTGCTTCCCAAATCAGGGCGCCTGATGCCTGTCGCCCATCAGTGATCTCGGTTCTGGGGGCGACACGCACGGGAACAAGGGCCTGGAGCTACCGATCGGCAAGTGCCAGCTTGGCGCCGAGCATGACAAAGGCGCCCGCGAACGTCCTGCGCATCCAGGTCAGCACCATCGGCCGCGACACGACATGGCTGCGGATCGAGGCGGCGAAGATGCCGTAGCCGACGAAAACCACGAAGGTCAAAAGCATGAAGACGGAGCTGAGTTCCAGCATCTTCGACAGCGCATTGGGCTCGGTGGTGCTGACGAATTGCGGCAGGAAGGCGAAGAAGAAGATCGACAGTTTCGGATTGAGCACGTTGACGAGGATGCCGGTTGCGATCACCTTGCCGGCCGAACGCGGCGCGGCATTGTCCTCGACGCTGAGGCCGCCCTTCTCCTTCAGCGTGTTCCAGGCCATGTAGATGAGATAGGCTACACCGATATATTTCAACGTCTCGAAAGCAACCGCGCTGGTGTGCAGCAGTGCCGCAAGCCCGGTGATGGCGGCCGCCATGTGCGGGATGATGCCCAGCGTGCAGCCGAAGGCCGCAATGATCGAGGCCCGCGCGCCGCGCGAAAGTCCGGCGCTCAGCGTGTAGAGAACGCCCGTGCCGGGCGAAGCCACGACGATCAGCGACGTCAACAGGAATTCGATGCTCACGATGGTTCCTCCACGGCCCTGCCCGGCCGGGGAAGGTACCGGGCCAGCGGGCGCCGCACAAGCGGTGGCGATTTGCGCAATCCCCATTCGGGTGAGATCGGTAGCTACACCGGCAATCCGATCGCCCGGCGCGCCATCAGGCATTCCGCGTCGCCAGGCATGCAGGCGCGACAGACATCCGGACGCAATTCGTAGATGCCGCATGCGGTCGACTTGCCGATTTCGCCCGACAAGGCCGAACAGCGCACGCCCTCGCAGCGCATGCCCGACAGGTCGGCCGCTACGTATTTCTCAGGGATGCGGTCGAGCTGCGCGTCATCCTCGGTCGAGAAGCGCGGCCATTCGGCTGAATAGGAACAACACGCGCCACAGCTCTGACAGTCGAAGGCAGAAGCGGCGTCGCGTTGCGGCGACGAAAGGCTTGCAGCAGGAACCAGGGCGAGCAGCCCTGGCGTGGCAGAATTGCGATAGGCGTCCTGCGGCAAGGCGCTATTTCTTCTTGCCTGTCTTGCGCGCCGGCGCTTCAACGGGCGACTTGAACAGATCGGTCGCGGCGTCGGCAGCTTCGCCGGCCTTCGCGGCAACCGGCTTGGCCGGCTTTGCAGCGGGAGCCGGCGTTGCCGGCTGATCCTTGGCGGAGAATTTAATGGCCATGTCAGTCCTCGTCGGCGAAACGCGATGATGGTGCGCGCGGATTGCGCAAGCGGCCGATCAGCGCCGAAACCGCCGTGATGTTCATTTCCTCGGGCGACCAGTTCCTGGCTTCCGCGATGTGATGCGGCGCCAGTTCGCGATGCGTGCTGCCGCTGTAGGCGGCATCCTGGTAGGTCACCTGCTCCTGGGTCTTTTTGTCCTCGCGGACATATTCGATCAGGTAGTTCGGGGCTTCGGCACGGCCGCGCACGCCAACGCGCACCTGGGCATCGCCGTGGGCGCGCTTGCAGCGTTCGAGTTTTTCCAACACGCGCCGGACGTATTCGACCGGCTTGTCCAGGGTTTCGACCATGTCGGCAATGGTCGCATCGGCGGCGATCGGTGTCGGGGGTACGCGCTTGGTGGCCATCAGCGTTTTCCGGCTCGTTTCGGCTGCACCGCGAGTGCCGCCGCCGCCGCTATATCGTCGGCTTCCTTTTCCAGTCGCAGCTCGCGCAAACGGGCCGTCTTGGCTTCACGCGCCTCGCTTACGGCATCGCGCTCGGACATGATGCGGTTGAGCGACATTGACTGGGTTTGCGTCCTGCTGAACAGCGACACCGCGGGATCGGCGGCCTTCGAATGGGCGGTCAAAATCTTTCTCCTGTCAGGAGCCTGGTGCCGATAGGACGAGACCGGCTCTTCGGTCAGGACCATGCACGAAGCAACACGGCATTGGGGCAGCGGATTCAAATTGCTGAGGCGTTCCTTAGCACGTTCAGCCCGACGCGCAGCGCATTTTCGACGGCAACAAGCGTAAAATGAAAAAGGCCAGGCACCGCCTGACCTCCCTAGGAGCACCGCACATCCAGATGGATGCACGGGAACACTCCTTTCATGCGCATGATGTGCCTTGGAAACTCAGGTTTCCGAGGCCATGCGTCCGAATTCGCCCTTCACCGGTGCCAGTACATCCGTGGTCACCGGGAGGGCTGAATTCTTTCTTCAGGCCGCCTTCAACTGGTCGGCGGACATCTTGCCCGACTTGTTGTCGCGGACCATCTCGTAGCCGAGCTTCTGGCCCTCGACGATGTCGCGCATGCCGGCGCGCTCTACGGCCGAGATGTGGACGAAAACGTCGGCCGAGCCGTCGTCAGGCTGAATAAAACCAAAACCTTTGGTGGCGTTGAACCATTTAACTGTGCCGGTGCTCATAAACGAACCCTTTCCATGGCAAATATTCGTTAATCGCGGTGCGAATGCACAACGATTTTTGTCTCGATTTTTGATGGGGAAGTTCGTCAAAGACGCGCATGGATGCGCGGATAACAAAAGTCAGTCAAACAAATATCGACATGTTTCTTGTAGGCTTCTTTTGTCACCGAGTCAATTTCTGGTTTTCCATCGACCTGAATTCAACCTAGGATTGCTCAGACATGAGACCTCAACTGGCGAGGCGGCCGAAAGACAAGGTCCCCACAAAAACGCGCCACCCCCGGAACCAACTCCATGCCGACGCATTTCAACGGTGTCAGCAATTAGAGAGCAATCTCGGGAAAGCTGCTAAAAGGACGCCTCCCGCACGACAATCGGTGCGAGAGGCGTTCTTGTATGTGCCAGGAGGCCGAAGCGGGGCCGCGAGCCTTGCTATATAATGGCGCTGATCAGCGGCAGGATCTCGTAGTGGAAACCGCGGCCGGAACGCGACACCGGATCGTCATCGATCACGGCCCTCGCCTCGGCTTCGCTCCCGACACGCAGGACCAGTAGGCCCCAGGGACCGGCCGGGTCGGCGACCGGGCCAGCCACGATCATGGTACCCTCGCGAAGCTTGCGGCGCAGGTAGTCGGCATGCCGCCCCATCAGTTCCCTTTCATCCTCGGTCATGGTGAAGGCGAAATCCGGTCGAGGCGGGATCAGCCGGCAGTGAAAGATCAATGGCACCGTGGGCGGTCCGTCGTTGCTGGCCATCAATCCTTCTCCAAAACCCCGTCAATCGACCATCGGTGTTCCGCCTCGATTGACCTATTCGTCCGGTCCCGGTTCCGGCCAGGGCTCCTTTGCCGCTTCCGCGTACCAGTGCCGCATCGCCGGCGTAGCCAGCACGGCGTCGACATAGGCCCTGGTGTCGGGCGCGAGTTCGCCGCCATAGGTGTCGAAGCGGGTGACGACCGGCGCGTACATGGCATCGGCCGCGGTGAAATGGCCGAACAGGAAGGGGCCGTCCTTGCCGTATTTTTCGCGACACGCGCGCCAGATGGCCTCGATGCGAGCGCGCTGCACTTCCCCTTCGGCGTCGAGCGGCTTGTGGCCCTTGGGCCGGCGTAGATTCATCGGCCAGCCATAGCGGACCTCGCGAAAGCCGGAATGCATTTCGGTGGCCACCGAGCGGGCCAAGGCACGGGCGCCGACATCATCGGGCCAGAGCCCTCTGTCCGGAAACAGGTCGGCAAGATATTCAAGAATGGCAAGGGTTTCCCAGACGATCCTGCCCCCGCCCTGCAACGGCTTATGATCCAAGACGGGGACCAGTCCGGTCGGCGACACCTTGGCAAGATTGGCAAAGGTCTCGGGCGTCCGCAGGCGCACGAAGCTCTCCTCGAACGGGATCTCCAGATGCTTCATCGCCAGCCATGGCCTGAGCGACCAGGAGGAGAAGCATTTGTTGCCGATGTAGAGCGTGAATTCAGCCAAGGCGATTTCCCCAAATTTTCGTCACACTAGAGCAATCCCACGAAAGGTGTGTAGCGGTTTTCCCGGGAAAAGCGCGAGCGCTTTCCCTTGGGGGTTGCATCCAAACAAAGAGTTGGAGCAGTTCGACGTTTCCGTGAAACGATGAACTGCTCCAGCCACACGGCGCAATGGCAGCCAAGCGTTTCGGCCGCTTTGCTGCGTTCACCCGTGATGAATTCAGTTTGCCTGTGCAGCCAATTGCGCCCCCGGCGAAACACCGGCGCGGGCGCGGATCGCGGCGACCGCGCTGGCAATATCGGCATTGACGCGCAGCGCCTCACGTCCGGCTTCTATGGTGAGGTCGACCTGCTCGACCGGCAGCTTCAGCCGGGTCGGTATGGCGTTGAGCCTAATTTGCACCGCCGGATCGAGATCGGCGAAAGACAGGTGCTGCACCACGAGCCGGACGTCGCGGCAATTCCAGCCGCCCGTCGAGCCTCGATAGGCGGCCACCGTCGGGGCCGGCAAAGCGCAGCGGTAGCGCACCAACTCCTGCTTCCACTGCGAGACGGCCAGGGTCAGGGCATCGAATTCGTCACGCACAGAGGAAGAAAGCGTGGTGCTGGTCACGGCGTCGAGCAATTCCGATGCCTTTGGCCCATGGAGTGTTTTCGCCCAACTCACATCCCTGTTGCTGCCCGCATCGGCGACGATGAAGATCAGCGTCGTCAGGCGAACGGCTGCCGAAGGCGACAGCGGCCCGTAGGGCGTGCCGGCGGCCGAGCGCTCAAGCGAAAAGCCGGTTACGCCGATATTGTCGGTCAAACCGCCGTCGAGCAGCTTCACATAATCGAGCGGATCGGCGTTCTGGTAGGAATCGAGCGCGCTGGCGTAGGCCTTCAGCCTGAGCGAGGCGTTGCGGTCGGCAAGCGCCCGGCTCAGCCACAATGGCTTGCGGTAGCCGCAATCCGGCTTGGTCGCGGCGACCACGATCGGGGCGAAGACGATGGGCACGGCGGCGGAGGCGGCAACCGCATCGGCCAGCCGCACCTTGTCAAGGTCGCTGCACAGGGCCGCGAAGGTGTCGTAGGTGAACATGAACGGCGTACGGTTGTAGATATCCGACGCGTTGACCCAGACGATCGGGCGGTCCGGCCTGCGGAATGCCTCGAAAGTCGCGCCGTCGAAAAGATGGTCGTTCAGCCATTTGGCGAAGCCGCTGCGGTCATTGACGCCACCATAATAGGCGCGCACGAGATTGAGCGGCGACACCGACGTCCTGAGATCGGCTTCCGCGTCCTGGATCAGGAAGCGCTGGCGAAAATCCTGGTAGCCGTCCTTGCCCTTGTAGCCGAAATAGGCCGCCGCGATGGCGCCGCCAGACGCTCCGGAAATCATCCTGATGTCGTCGACCAGCGTGCGGCGGTACGGTCGCTCGTCGATGACGATGTCGTCCAGGGCCTGCAGCACGCCATAGGAGAAGGCTGCCGCCCTGGTGCCCCCGCCTGAAAAGGCGAGGCCGACCACGGTCGAACCATCGTCGCCCGGATCGGGGATGAAGGTCGGTGAAGGGTGTCCTGCTTCGGATGTCAGGACGTTGATCGGTCCGACATCGTCGGCGATGCAACCTGCCGTCAGCAGGGAGACAGCGACCGCCAAGGCAAGGCGAGACAGAAAACGCATAGAACTCCCCCGGCGGGCCGTAGGCTGATCCCGCGCAGAACCTAGCCGCATTGCCTCGGCAGAGGCAACCAGTTGTCTGGGGGCACCCTTCAGGCCTGCGGAACGTAAGCAAGGCTGGCCCGTTTGCCTATCCAGAGTGAAAATCCCGACATCCCAGGAGATGCGAAATGGTGAACAAGGATCAGGTCGCCGGCGTGGCCAAGCAGGTCAAGGGCTCGATCAAGCAAGCAGCCGGCAAGGCCACCGGCAACCGGCAGACCCAGGCCGAAGGCATGGCCGACAAGGTCGCGGGCAAGGTGCAGAAGGCCTATGGCGACATGAAGGACAAGGTCAGAAAGGCGTTCTGATTCCGCATCGGGAAGATCGGCAAAGGCGGCTGCCCGAGGCCGCCTTTTCATGTGCTCCAGCCCTTGCTGAAAGCGTTGGTGAAAGCGATCTCGCCGTGGTCGTCGGTCGCCTCGCCCAGCACCACGTCCATGCCATCGCTGGTTACCCTGGCCAGAGCGAACCCTCCCATATAGGCAGCCTTCGGCTTGAACAGGTCGAGCCCGTCGCGACGGTAGATCAGCGAGGTTTCGTGCTGATGACCGTGGAAGATGGCAATGACATTGTAACCCTTCAGCGCCACCACCAGCGCCTGTCTGTCGGCCTCGCCCCACCAGTGCGGCGCACCGGCGCCGTCATCGTCATAGGTCCGCTTGGAGGGATCCCACCGCTCCGTCGAAAATGTGTCCCAGCCATAATGCTGGAACAGGATGACGGGACGGCCATCCGCCGCATAGGTCGCCAGATCCTGCTTGAGCCATGGCAGGCTGCTATCGGCGCCATGGCCGGTATCGCCGGCGAAGCGATGTGTCTGGACGAGATGCAGGCCGCCCCAATCCCATGAATAGCAGTCGGTCTCGACATCGTAGTCGGTGGCCGGCACGGGCGGCTTGAAGAACACGCCGGCACGATGGTTGACTTCAACATAGTCACGCAGTTCGCGCCGGTACCAGTCGACATGGTCCGGCGGGCCGTTCTGGTCGAGATCGTGGTTGCCGAGCCCGACATAGACCGGCATGTGGACGCGATCCAGGCCGACGCCTTGGCTGTAGCGCTGGCTGAATTGAAGCAGCTGCGTACCCTCGCTCGGCTGGGTGATCTGGCCGCCGCCATCGTCGGTGATGTCACCGCCGATGACAAGGCCGAGCGGCATGCCGATCCGGCGGCCCGCTGAACGCAAGCGGGTGGCGACACCGTTGATCTCGGTCGGCCAGTCCTTGTCGCCGATGGCATTCAGTGCAGCGACGTTGCGCAGCAGCGCGGCGTCGGTCTTGCCTTCCTGCTGGCAGTTGGGGCTCAGGCCGCTTGCCATGCGGCAGGCATGGACATCGGCGATGAACAGGAAGGTGGCGTCGATGGGCTGGATGCGCTGCCCGGTCTGGCTGAACGCCGGACGTGAAAGCGCGCCAGCCGCGGCAAGACCGGCGGCCTGGGCCAGAAAGCCGCGTCGTGAAAGCAAAACAGGGGAATGGCGATTCATCATGCCGGAATTTCAGCACAAGCGATGTCCGTCCGTCCAGTTTCGGCAATATCGCCACTGCCTTGACCATCGACATCGCAATCAACGTCTGCCACTTCTACCTGCGCTTGTATTTTCAAGAACAGGGGGCGTCATGAAGAGCGCGCTTGTCGGCATGGCATTGGCGGTTCTGCTGCCTGCAAGTGTTGCGTTTGCCGGTCCATGCGTCGATGCGAAATCGGCCAAGAATGGCTTCATTCTGGCGAGGCCCGGTATCCAAAGCGAATTTCGGCCAGTGGCGGGCGGGATGATTTCCGTCGCCAATACTTACGAGTCGCAATCACCGCAGAAGCAGTTCCTGTTTGCCGGCCTGATCGAGGTTTTTCGTGACAGCGCCACCGGCCGGGTGGCAATGATCCCATTTTCCGACCTGCGAAAACTGTTTCCGCTGAAGACGGGAGCCAAGAGCACGATCGAGTTCGTCGAGCTGTCGCCTGACAAGCAGCCGAAGGCCACCAGGACGCTGACCCTGGTCGTCAAGGGCAAGGAAACCTTCAGCCTGGGCGACTGTAAGTACAACGTTCTGGCGGTCAAGGAGACCTTCAAGAACGGGAGTGGCGAGACGCTCGATGCGTTCACCGCGCTCTACTCACCCGACCTGCAAGCCGCTCTTGCCCGGCGCTATGATGAAGGGACCAGTGCGGAATCGGTCAACGGCTACGAGACGATCAAACCGCTGGCCGAATAGGGGCCGGGCTGCCCGCGTTTATCGCGGCACCGGCCGCGAAGCGATCCAACCTGCCTTAGACGGCGCCATGCCGCCGCAGCACCCTGCGACGTCGCCTCTCGCCCCGAGACGGTGCGACTTGGGAGGCGCCGCGCTCCAAAGCCGCGAGGCAGTCGCGCAACGGGCCGGCGTCCTGCGCCGTCTTGGCCATCGACATGGCGCCGGAATAGGAGGCGATGGCAAGTGCGGCAAAATGCTGGGGATCGGTACCTTGTTCCCTGCCCTCCTGCTGGTCGGCACCGACCTTGTCGGCGATCGCCTGGCGCCATGCCGCAAAGATGCCGGCAAGGGCAGCGCGCAGATCGGGATCGGCAAGCGACAGTTCATGCGCCAGATTGTTGAGCGGGCAGCCGCGCACGAAACCCTGCTGGTCCAGTTCCGCCGCCACGGCCTCGAACACGGTCCGCACCCCGTCGCGCGCCGAAGCCGCCGTCTTGACCGGCGCGATCCATGTCTGCTCGACCGCCGCCGCCACGCGCTCCTCGATCACAGCCAGGGCAAGCGCCTTTTTGGTCGGGAAATGGTGATGCAACGCGCCGCCGCTGACCCCTGCCGCCGCCATCAGGTCGCCCAGGCTGGAAGCGTGATAGCCGCGTGCCTGAAACGCGACCTCGGCCACATCGAGAACTTTCCTGCGCATCCCCTCTGGGTCGTTGACGCGTTTTCCAGGCCGTACGCCCGATCGGGTGGTCATCTCTGCTGACATTACCGGACAATAGCATGTTGACAAAACAGGACAACCGGTCTGTTTATAAACAGGACGATCACCCTGTTTCTGGAGACTACCGATGAATCCGCGCCTCGAACTTCCCATGAAGGTGCTCGCCTCGCCCGTCGTCGAGTTGAGGCAATACACATTGAAGCCAGGGCAGCGTGAAACGCTGATTGCCCTTTTCGACCGGGAGTTCATCGAGAGCCAGGAGGCGACTGGCATGGTCATCATCGGCCAGTTTCGCGACCTGGACCGTGCCGACATGTTCGTCTGGCTGCGCGGTTTCGAAAGCATGGACACCCGCAAGGAGGCCCTGGCCACCTTTTACGGCGGGCCGGTCTGGGCCGCGCACCGTGACGTGGCCAATGCGACGATGATCGATTCCGACGACGTGTTGCTGCTGAAGCCGGCATGGCCGGGCGCCGGGTTCGACCTCTCTGGAACGCAGCGCGCCGCCTGGGCCACGGGCGAAAAGCCAATTCAAAACAAACCGCTGGCTGGCATTGTTGTCATCCGGATTCATCATCTGCGGCCAGGCGTGGAGACCGACTTCGCCAGTCGCTTCAAGGCCGAGGCGGTACCCATGATGAACGCCTCCGGCGTCCGCCTCCTCGCCGCTTTTACCACGGAGCATGCCGAAAACAGCTTCCCGCGCCTGCCCGTGCGGGCGAGCGAAAACGTCTTTATTTCCGTTACCGGCTTCGACGCCGAGGCGCATGCCCGCCATGAAGCCGTCCTGGCCGCGTCGCCGAACTGGCGGGCCTTTTGGCAGGCAGCTGAGCTCGACCTGACCAAACCAACGGAGACTCTGCGGCTCTCGCCTACTTCGCGATCGTTGGTCGGGCCGAGCCTCTAGGCTCCCAATGCCTCGATGATGGCCCCGGCAACGAAGGCCGGATCCTCCCAATGCGGGTTGTGGCCACACGCCTCGGCACGCACGAGTCTCGCCCCCGCTAGGCTGCGCAACAGCGCCTCCTGGTGCGCCTTGCCGAACAGCGGGTCGCACGCGCCGGCGATGATCAGCGTTGGGGTCCGCACTGCCTGTGCCCCACTGGTCAGGTCGGCCGGGCATATCTCTTCCAGAATGGCGCGCCAGCGCGCCGCGGGCATCGCCGATGCGTCTTTCGCCAGGCCGGCTAAGAACGGCTGGGGCACATCGGGCCGGCAGGCATGCCACCAGTCATAGAACGGGTCGGCTGGCGATATCGGGTCACGTAGGGCCTGGACACCCGTAACGAGTGGATGGTCGTGTGCGAGATCGGGCTTCAGCGTGCCTGCCATGAGCACCAGCCCCCCTAGGAGTTCAGCGTATCGTGCAGCCAGAGCGATGGCCACCATGGCGCCCAGCGAATGGCCAACGACAACAGGCCGATCGAGTTGGAGATGCCGGATCAGCCCGGCAATATCATCGGCGAAGTCGGTAATGCCGCAACCCTTGCCCGCTGGCGACGCACCGTGGCCGCGCAGGTCGGGCATGATCAGCCGGCGGCCAGCCAGGTGCGGCGCCAGCAGCGAAAAGCTGCGGCTGGTGTCGGTGAAGCCATGCACCAGAACCAGCGCCGGCTCGGCGCCCGATATCTCGACATAGGCGATCTCGAGGCCGCCGGGATTGACGAATTGCTTGCGGCCGGCCCAGCCGTCCTGCTCCGCACCCGGTGTCGCCTTCAGGTCGACCGCCGTCACAGGCCGAGCTTCTCCTTGACCGCGGCAAGGCCGGGCTTGCCGTCGAAGGTGGTGACGCCGGCGAGCCAGGTGTCGAGGCGGTCCTTGTTCAGCGTGATCGCCTTCAGTGCGCCGTCCTCCGGCTTCATGCCGTCATTGATCAGGTAGCCCATGCCGACATTCTCGAAATCGATGTCGAAGGCGAGATTTTTCAGGAACTGCGCGACGTTGGGACATTGCTGCAGATAGCCCTTGCGCACCTGCGTCGTCACCGTCGCGGCACCGAAATTCGGGCCAAAGAACTTGTCCCCACCAGTCAGATATTTGAAATCGTACATCGTGTTCATCGGATGCGGAGCCCAGCCCTGAAAGACGATGAACTGCTTCTCCTTGATCTCATAGCCGACCTCCGAGAGCATGCCCGCTTCGCTCGATTCGACCACGTGCCAGCCGTCAAGGCCGAAGGCCGGATCGGCAATGGCGTCCATCATCAATTGATTGGATCCGGGTTCGATGCCGTACATTTTCTTGCCGAACTTGTCGGCGAATTTGTGCAGGTCGGAAACATCCTTGACCCCGCCCTCCCAGACATAAGTCGGTACGGCGAAGGTGTATTTGGCGCCGACGAGATTGACGCGGACATTCTCGATCGAGCCGTCCTTCTTGTAGGGCTCGTAATAGGTGACCATCGCAGGATCCCAGTAACCCAGGAACAGGTCGAGATCCCTGTTTTTCATGCCCTCGTAGATGACGTTGATACCGAGCACTTCGCTCTGCGACTGATAGCCGAGCGCTTGCAGCAGGACGTTGGCCACCCTTGTGGTGAAGGCGAGATCGTTCCAGCCAGGCTCGGCCATGCGAACCGTCTTGCACTCTTCTGCCTCTGCCGCCCGGGCCGCGTGAGACGCCAGCACCAAAGCGGCAAGGCACACGCCATTTGCAAGGATGCGCAACATTCCGGTTCTCCTCTTGTCCTCAATTGACCAATTGGTCTTTTTATTGTCCCGCTGGTCAATAGTTGATCTAGACGGACGAAGATGTCAACGTGGATTCGCAATGCCTGGATCGAACCCGTGAAACTCAAGCGTCTCGGTGACATACGCCGCAAAGAGTTGCGGCAAGCCGCTTTCGCGGTGCTGGAGCGCGAAGGCATTGCCGGCGCGACCCTGGAAAAGGTTGCCGCCCATGCCGGCGCCTCCAAGGGCATCGTGCTGCACTATTTCCGCAACAAGCAGGAATTGTTCGAACATGCGATGCGGGAAGCCAACGCCGTGCTGCGCGACGCTGTGGTCGCCCGGCTTCGCCAGGCGCGCACGCCAAGGGAACGCCTCGATGCGGTGATCGATGGCAATTTCGAGGAGCATCTGTTCCAGCCATCGCTTTGCCATGCCTGGCTTTCGCTCTGCGCCGAGGTGCCGCGCGACGAAAAGCTGGCGCGTATCCAGAAGGTGCTTCACGCGCGCATGCGCTCGAACCTGTTGTCCGGTCTGCACGGCCTCACCTCGCCCAAAATTGCCGACGACATCGCGCTTGGCGTCACCGCGCTGATCGACGGGCTTTGGTTGCGGCTCGGCCTGGAGCCGGGCAGCGTGTCGCGCGAACAGGCTATCCGCCAGGTCAAGGATTTCGTCGCCGCGCGGCTGGCCATGCACCAGCCTGCGACCGTCAGCGCATAGGCCGGCCCGGCCTCTGGGCAGGCCGGAATTCCATGCCAAGCGAAGGGCGCGCCGTCAGGGCGGCCAGCCGGTCGCGCGGTTGCGCCGCTCAAGGCCGGATTTCAGATTGCCGCCGGCGGCGGCGTGATCCTTCAGAAGCCTCGCCCATGCCGCCACCGCTGCCGCCCGTGTCAGGCGGGTCCTGGCGAAATCCTGCGCCTCCGCGGCTATCTCGGCCTCCAGTTTCGGATTGGCGCGCAGCCATTCTATGCGTTCGGCCAGATCGGACAGGTCGCGCGCCACCGGGACATAGTGGCGAAACGGTTCGATATCGTCGAAGAACCACTCGCGCCACGGCCGATCCTGCAACAGCACGACCCGTTTGGTGTGGAGCAGCATCTTGAAGCGGCCACTGTAGCCCGCGCCCTCGACATCGATCATGTACCTGTAGGTAGCGACCTGGTCTTCCATTGTCTTGAAGGTCGCGGAATACCGATTGATGCTGGTGTTGTAGTTCGGCTCGGTGTCGTAGGCCTCAAGCAGATCCGGCCGCGCCTTTGCAATCTCGACTATCGCATGGCGAGCATGGTTCATGCAGCGTCCCGCCCAGAACAATCTGTCATCGCGCGGCGGCTCTTCCGAGGCGGCAGCCATCGCCCGCGTCTTCTGGTCGTAATCGTCGAACTTCGCGTCCGGCCAGCCATCGAAAACGAAATCAGGCGCGGCCACCTCGCCATAGCCGTCGGCTTGAGAGAAGGCAAAGCGTGTGCGGAAATAACGATGCCTTCTGCGCGACGGCGTATCGCCGAGCAGCATATAGAAGGGCGGCAGGCTTTGGACGCCCAGGGACGCCAATGCCTCGGCGATCAAGGTCAGGACCTGCACGTGCCGCTCAAGCCAGGCAGCGCGGGAGCGCACCTTGAGCGTCCCGCCTTCGAAACGGCAGTGTATCTCGCCGCGATTGAGCCCAGGCAGAAAGCGCCTGCCAACCTCGACGACGTCGACAGCCATGGGAAGCGCTTTCGGTCCGTTCTTGAGTGGTGCCATTTTCAAAAGACGCTCGTCGCGGCTCGTTTCGATCAACGCGGCTATCCCGTTGGCGCGGCGGATGCAAGGGGCAGACAATCCCGGCATCGGCACCTGACGAAGTTCATACCGTGGGATAGGCCCGCGGCTTGACCCGGGCCGCGACCATGCGGTGCTCTGGCCCGACCCAAAACTTCGGAGCGCCAAATGAGGCTTCAAGACAAGCGTGCGCTGGTGACCGGCGGCTCGGACGGCATCGGCCTGGCAATCTCCGAGGCGTTCCTGCGCGAAGGAGCCGATGTCCTGATCGTCGGCCGCGACGCCGGCAAGCTCGAAGCCGCGCGCGACAAACTGGCCGCGGCCGGCCCAGGCGCAACCGTGGAGACATTGTCGGCCGACCTTGCCACAAGCCCCGGCATCGCAGCGGTTGCCGAACACGTGAAAGCTTCCGGCCGGCCGCTCGACGCTCTCGTCAACAATGCCGGTGTGGCCTATCTCGTGCCATTCGAGACCGTCAGCGAGGCGCAATTCCAGCACTCCTTCGCGCTCAATGTGACAGCCGCTTTCTTCCTCACCCAGGGACTGCTGCGGCATTTCGGTGCTGGCGCCTCCGTCATCAACATCTCCTCCTATTTCGCCAACAAGATGATCCCGAAGCGGCCGTCCAGCCTCTACTCCCTGTCCAAGGGCGCGTTGAACTCGCTGACCAAATCGCTTGCCTTCGAGCTCGGCCCGCGCGGCATCCGCGTCAACGCCATCACGCCCGGCACGGTCAACACAGCCATGCGCCGCAAGACCATCGACAACCTGCCAGCCGCGGCAAAGGCGGAACTGGCTGCCTATGTCGAACGCAGCTATCCGTTGGGCCGCATCGGCCGGCCCGAGGACCTTGCCGGGATGGCGGTATATCTCGCCAGCGACGAGGCTGGGTGGACCAGCGGTGGGGTCTTCCCGGTGGATGGAGGCTATACGGCGGGATGAGGCCACACGGAGAAAGGAGAAGCGCCCATCTTCAACCGATTTGCATTCGCACCACCCGCAATCTCCGCTTGAAGGCCATTGTGCAACGCGATACGCCGTTGCCCAAATCGACAGACCGGAGACTTGCCGTGAGCACGCCAAAGACCAGAACCGAAACCGATACGTTCGGCCCCATCGAGGTTGCAGCCGACCGCTATTGGGGCGCACAGGCGCAGCGCTCCCTGGGGAATTTCAAGATCGGCTGGGAAAAGCAGCCGGCTTCGATCGTGCGCGCGCTCGGCATCGTCAAGCGGGCCGCGGCGGAAGCCAACATGGAGCTTAAGCGGCTTGATCCGGCGATCGGCAAGGCGATCATCGCGGCCGCGCAAGAGGTCATCGACGGCAAGCTCAACGACCATTTCCCGCTGGTGGTCTGGCAGACCGGCTCCGGCACCCAGTCCAACATGAACGCCAACGAGGTGATCTCCAACCGGGCGATCGAGATGCTTGGCGGCGTGATGGGGTCGAAGAAGCCAGTGCATCCCAACGACCACGTCAATATGAGCCAGTCTTCGAACGACACCTATCCGACGGCCATGCACATTGCCTGCGCCGAGCGCATCGTGCACGATTTGCTGCCAGCGCTGAAGCACCTGCACAAGGCGCTGGACGCCAAGGCCAAGGCCTTCAATCACATCATCAAGATCGGCCGCACACACACGCAGGATGCCACTCCCCTCACCCTCGGCCAGGAATTTTCCGGCTATGCGGCGCAGGTCGCCTCCTCGATCAAGCGCATCGAAATGACGCTGCCCGGCCTGCAGGAACTGGCGCAGGGCGGCACCGCCGTCGGCACCGGCCTGAATGCGCCTGTCGGCTTCGCCGAGCGGGTGGCTGATCGCATCGCCGCCATCACCGGCATCGCCTTCGTCACCGCGCCGAACAAGTTCGAGGCGCTTGCCGCCCACGATTCCATGGTGTTCTCGCACGGCGCCATCAACGCGGCTGCCGCCGCACTGTTCAAGATCGCCAACGACATCCGCTTCCTCGGTTCCGGCCCACGCTCTGGGCTTGGCGAATTGTCACTGCCGGAGAACGAGCCTGGCTCTTCGATCATGCCCGGCAAGGTCAACCCGACGCAGTGCGAAGCGATGACACAGGTCTGCGTGCAGGTGTTCGGCAACAACGCCGCAGTGACCTTCGCCGGCAGCCAGGGCCATTTCGAGCTCAATGTCTACAATCCGCTGATGGCCTACAACTTCCTGCAGTCGGTACAGCTCCTCGCCGACGCGTCGGTCTCCTTCACCGACAATTGCGTCGTCGGCATCGAGGCCCGCGAGGACAACATCAAGGCGGCCCTCGACCGCTCGCTGATGCTGGTGACGGCGCTGGCCCCGACCATCGGCTACGACAACGCCGCCAAGATCGCCAAGACGGCGCACAAGAAGGGCACCACGCTGCGCGAGGAAGCGCTGGCCACCGGGCTGGTCAGCGAGGCTGACTATGACCGGCTGGTGCGGCCGGAGGACATGACGCATCCGGGATAAGGTGTTTTCGGCGGGAGAATTTACTCCCGTCGCCGCGCTGTTCGACACGAATTTCACGCCTACTGCCCGATCACGGGAATGTATAGGCTGTGAACAATGTGTCGCCGGATAGGCGGCTTTGGTGAACAGTCGGCATCGTCTATCTCTGGGTCATTCAACCCATTCGGAGAGCCACCATGTCCATCAACACTTCAGCCGCCGGCGCCGGCGCCGCGTCCAACAGCTCTGTCACCATCCTCCTCGGCCGCATCCTGCTCGCGGTTATTTTCCTGCTTTCCGGTTTCGGCAAGCTCACCGCCATCTCCGGCACAGCGGCCTATTTCGGCGGCCTCGGCTTGCCGGCGCCAACGGCAACGGCCGTCATCGTCGGTCTGATCGAACTGCTTGGCGGCCTCGCCGTACTGGTCGGCTTCCAGACCAGGATCGCTGCCTGGGTTCTCGCTGTCTTCACCGTCGCCACCGGTCTGGTCGCGCACACCGGCTGGGCCGACCAGATGCAGATGATCCAGTTTCTCAAGAACCTCGCCATCACCGGCGGCTTCCTGCTGCTGGCTTCATCGGGCGCCGGCGCCTACTCCATCGACGCCAAGCGCGGCTAATCCTCCTTTCCTTATGTGAAAGAAGCGGCTCGGAATTTTCCGCGCCGCTTTTTCGTTGTCTGGAATAACCAGTTCGGTTTCGGCTCTAGCCTCACAGGCGTAAACTGCGCGGCGCCGGCTCGAGCCCAATCGGGCGCCGGCAAGGGAGGTGGCCATGACCCGCAACGCATTGCTTCTGGTTTCGCGACTGCTGTTTGCCGTGCTGTTCGTACCGTCCGGCTTCCAGGCCCTCGCCAACATTGCCGGCACGACCAGTTATTTCGCCGGCCTCGGCCTGCCGCTGCCTCCCCTTGCCGCCTGGGGCACGGGCCTGTTCGAGCTGATCGCCGGATTGCTGGTCCTCGTCGGCTTCCAGACGCGGATCGTGGCGCTGCTGCTGGCGGCCTTCTGCGTCGTTGCCGGCTTCATCGGCCATTACGGCCAGGGCGCTGACGATGCGACGCTCGCCTTCCTGCACCAGCAGATGCTGATGAAGGACATTGCGATCGCGGGTGGCTTCCTGGCGCTGGCCATGGCCGGTGCCGGAGCCTGGTCGGCCGACGGACGCAGTTTCGGCATCGGTGCGGACGCGACCTGAGCCTCGATCCACCGGAACGCGCTATTTGACCGAAACGCTCGGCCCGCCTTCCACTGCCAGCACCAGCCTGCGGTTGGTGATCCGAGCCAGCTGCGCCAGCCGGCCGGCCGGCCGCTCGCCGTAGAGGTCCGAGAGCGAGGCCGGCAACACCAGCGCCAGCACGCCATTGGCGCGCTGCTCCCATTTCAGCCTGGGCATGATGCCGGGCATCGAGGCCGTCAGCAGATAGACGACGCGCATCATCGCCGCCAGCACCCGGGCACGCTCGAGGTAGCGCGGCGTCGCCAGCGCCTTGATTTCCGGCGCGATGGATTCGTTGAAGATGCCGTCGTGACGATAGGCGTTGGCCAGTGCCAGGAAGGCACGGCCCGGATGGTCGACGCCGAAGAAAGAGGCATGGGCAATGATGTTGAGCGATTGCCTGCCGCGATACTCGGGATGCGCGCGCCAGCCGATATCGGCCAGCAGTGCGGCGGCATGGCGGTAGCGCGCCTCATCCTCGGTCTCGTCGATGCCGAAGGCAGCGAAGGATTTGGCCGTCCAGTCGACCAGTTCATGCGCATGGGTGACCGAGCGCGAACGCAACCGGGCGAGCTCCTCGGACGCCGAAATCAACGGATCCGCCTTCTGCTCCGCCTCGTCGAGCAACGAATATAGGAAGCCTTCGCGCACACCGAGCGCCGAGACGATGATCTTCGACGGCTGCATCGCCGCCATGATCTCCTGCAGGACGATGGCGCCGTAGGGCAGCAGCGAACGGCGGTTCTTCGAGACGCCTTCGATCCCCTTGACCTTCTCGATCTCGGCTTTGCCCACCTGCTTGAGAAAGTTCGCCGCACTGTCGGCTGATATCTCGTAATGGTGCATGACGCCGAGCGGGTAGTTCGTCATCTCCATGTGCAGCCGGGCCAGGTTTCGCCAGGTGCCGCCGACGGCGTAAAAAGGCCGGCCCTGCCCGCCCTTCAGCAGCTTGGCCCGCGCAAGCTCTTCGCGCGCGATCTTCTGCGCCTGAGTGAGCGAGTTTTTTGCCATGTCCTGCAGGCGCAGGCCACCGAGCGGCAGCGTTATGCCGTCACCGATCGCCTCGCCACTGACGTCGACCAGTTCGAGGCTGCCGCCGCCCAGATCGCCGGCGATGCCATTGGCCGGATGGAAGCCGGAAATGACGCCGAGCGCCGAATAATAAGCTTCCTGGCGCCCGCTGATCACCCGGATCTCGGTCTTGAGCACGTCCTCGGCCCGATGGATGAAATCGGGACCGTTGATCGCCTCGCGCGCGGCGGCGGTGGCCAAGACATACATATGCTCGGCGCCGGCCTGGTCGGACAGCGCGCGAAAGCGGCGGAACTCCTCCATCGAGCGCGTCACCGCCTCGGGGTCGAGTTTGCCGGTCGAGACGATGCCGCGGCCAAGACCGGCCAGCATCTTTTCGTTGAACAGCATGGTCGGCGAGCGCGCCAGCCCTTCATAGACAACGAGGCGGATCGAATTCGACCCGATGTCGATGATGGACAGCGGTCGGCGATCCTGCAGCCGGCCCTGGGAATCAGACAGCATCAGGTGGACGCTGCGGCGTTCTTCTTGCGGCGCTTGAACTGCGCGATGCGCCTGGGCGCATGCGACTTCAGCGCGTCACCCCGTCCGGACAGGCTCGGATTGGTCATGAAATATTCCTGCGCGTTGAACGGTTCCTCGCCCTCCTCCAGCACCACGCGCCGGGAGGTTCCATCAGCCAATACGTCGAAACTTTGCTGATTGTCCATGATATTGCCAAGCATGATCTGGCCGAGCACCTGTTCATGCACAGTTGGATTGGTGATCGGCACCATGGTCTCGACGCGACGATCGAGATTGCGCGGCATCAGGTCGGCCGAGGAAATGTAGACGATCGCCTCGTCCGACGGCAGGCCATGGCCGTTACCGAAGCAGTAGATACGGCTGTGCTCGAGGAAGCGGCCGACGATCGATTTGACCCTGATGTTTTCCGACAGGCCCGGCACCTGTGGCCGCAGGCAGCAGATGCCGCGCACGACGAGGTCGATCTCGACACCGGCGCGGCTGGCATCATAGAGGGCGTCGATGATGATCGGGTCGACAAGCGCGTTCATCTTCATCCAGATGCGCGCCGGCCTGCCCTCCAGTGCATGGGCGACTTCGTCGGAAATGTGCTGCAGGATGCGGTTCCGCAGCGTGAACGGCGAGATCGCCAGCCGCATTTCGGCGGTCGGCTCGGCATAGCCGGTGATGAAATTGAACAGCTGCGCGACGTCGCGGGCAATCGTCGGGTCAGTGGTGAAGAAGGACAGGTCGGTGTAGATGCGCGCGGTGACCGGATGATAGTTTCCGGTGCCAAGATGCACGTAATTGCGTAGCTTGCCATCCTCGCGCCGCACCACCAGCGACATCTTGGCATGGGTCTTAAGTTCGAGGAAACCGAACACGACCTGCACGCCGGCGCGCTCCAGGTCGCGCGCCCAGCGGATATTGGCTTCCTCGTCGAAGCGCGCCTTGAGCTCGACCAGTGCGGTCACCGACTTGCCGGCCTCGGCCGCGTCGACCAGCGCGCGCACGATCGGGCTGTCGTTGGAGGTGCGGTAAAGCGTCTGCTTGATCGCCACCACTTCGGGGTCGGCCATTGCCTGGCGCAGGAACTGCACCACCACGTCGAAGGATTCGTAGGGGTGGTGGACGATGATGTCCTTCTCGCGGATAGCGGCAAAGCAATCGCCGCCATGCTCGCGGATGCGCTCGGGAAAGCGCGGATTGTAGGGTGTGAATTTGAGGTCGTCACGGGGCACGGCGACGATCTCCGAGATCTGGCTGAGCGCCAGCGGTCCGGTCAGGACGCTGATGCGGCTCGATGACACGCCGAGTTCGCTGGCCACGAAATCGCGCAATTCGCCAGGCATCAGCTTGTCGAATTCGATGCGGATCACCGATCCGCGACGGCGGCGCTTCAGCGCGGTCTCGAACAGGCGTACCAGATCTTCCGATTCTTCCTCGACCTCGATATCGCTGTCGCGGATGATGCGGAAGGTGCCTGAGCCCTTGACCTCGTAGCCGGGGAACAGCTTGCCGATATAGAGCCCGACCGCCTCTTCCAGCGGGATGAAGCGGACATGGTGCTTGCGATCCGGAAGACGGATGAAGCGCTTCAGCGCCACTGGCAGGCGCAGGAGCGCGCTCATTTCCTCGCCGTTCTTGCGATGGCGAAGCTGCAGCGCCATCGAGAAGCCGAGATTGGGAATGAACGGGAACGGATGCGCCGGGTCGATCGACAGCGGGGTGAGCACCGGAAACACCTGGTCCTGGAAATGCTCTTCCAACCAGATCTTCTCGTCCTTGGTCAGAGCGTCGCGGGTGATGGTCTCGATGCCTTCCTTGTTGAGCAGCACAGTCAGCGCCGAAAGGCTCTTCTGCTGGTCTTCCTGCAGCCGTTCGACCTCGCGCAGCAGTTGTTCGAGCTGCTGTTCGGGAGTGCGGCCATCAGGGCTCTTCAGCACGATGCCCTCGCGGACCTGGCCGGCGAGGCCTGCGACCCGCACCATGAAGAATTCGTCGAGATTGGCAGCCGAGATCGAGAGGAAACGAACGCGCTCCAGCAGCGGATGATGGGTGTTCAGCGATTCCTCGAGCACGCGGCGATTGAACTGCAGCCATGAAAACTCGCGATTGACGAAACGATCGGGATTGCCGCCTTCCGGGCTCGCCGCTTCGACATTGATGAATTCGCTCTGCACCGGCTTCAGTTCGTTCATGGTTCCTGCTCTTTCCACCGCTCAGCCGGTTAACCGGCTTAACTTATCCTCTGACAGGCTTTTGCGACAGTTTCATTTCATCGATCTTGCAAAGAGACCTGTTATGATCCAGATGCATGCGAGACTGCGTTAAGGAGACGACGATGGCAGGCGGTTCCATTCCCCATTTCCAGAACGATGCGGGCCATCCGGCGATTGACATCGGCGTCAGGGAATTCATGTGCACGGGCGCCAACCCGCCTTTCGATCACCCGCATGTGTTTCTCGACATGGGCGACGACAATGAGAAGGTCTGCCCCTATTGCTCGACGCTCTACCGCTATTCGCCAAAGCTGAAGGCGACGGAAACGCTACCTGCCGGCTGCCTCTACATCGACCAAGCCGCCTGATTCCTTCGCGACGGACCTGATGGAAGACACGCGCTCCCGGCAAATCGTCATCGCCGGAGCGGGCGTCGCCGGGCTGACCTCGGCACTTGCTTTTGCTAGACGCGGCTATCCCGTGCAGGTGTTCGAGCAAGCGCCGCGCCTGGAAGCTGTGGGGGCCGGCCTCCAGCTTTCCCCCAACGCGACACGCATTCTGCGTGACCTCGGCGTACTCGACCGGCTGTTGCCGGCGGCGGTGCGGCCGGAGGCCGTGGTGCTGAAGGATGCGAGGACGTTGCGGGCATTGGCGCATGTGCCGTTGGGGCAGTCGGGTGAAGACCATTGGGGCGCTCCCTATCTCGTCGCGCACCGGGCCGACCTGCAGAGCGCGCTGATGGCGCGTGTTGCCGAGATGCCTGATATCCATCTCACCCTCGGGGCGCGTGTCCAAAGAATTGCGACTGGCAGCCATGGTGTCAGGGCGACCGTCGAGATCGGCGGCAAGACGGCGGAAGAACAAGGCTCCTTGCTGGTCGGCGCCGATGGCGTCTGGTCTTCTGTGCGCGGGCTTGTCGACGCAAAAAGGATGGCATCGCCAAGAAACCGTTTTTCGGGAGAGTTGGCCTGGCGCACCACCGTCGCTTCCGACAGCAGAGCCGGGCAGGCCTTCGCCGCGATCGGCGCAGCCGATTGCGTCACGACTTTCCTGCATCCGGGTTTCCACATGGTCGCTTATCCGGTCAGCAAGGGCGACGCATTCAACCTCGTCGCCTTCACCAAAGGCGAGCGCATTGCCGAGGGCTGGTCCGGCCATGCCGATCCCGGCATCCTCGCCGCCGCCATGCGCGGCACCGCGCCAGGGCTTGTGCAGCTGGTGGAAATGGCCGGCCCGTGGCTGACCTGGCCGTTGCATACCGTCGAACAGAAACAGCCCTGGACAACGCCGGCCGGCATTGCGCTGATCGGCGATGCCGCGCATGCGATGACGCCATTCGCGGCACAGGGCGCGGCGATGGCGATCGAGGATGCCGCGACGCTTGCCACTCTGGTCGCCGACTTCCCCGCCGATCCGCGACAGAGCCTGAGCATCTGGGAGAATCTGCGGCGGCCGCGCCTGGAGAAGGTGCTTAGACGCGGTGCGTTCAACCGGCTTGCCTGGCACGCCCGAGGCCCGGTGGCGCTGGCCCGCAACCTGGTGCTGGCGACGCGGCCGGCGCAGAAGCTCGCGGCCGATCTCGACTGGCTTTATGGCTGGGAGGAACCGAAGGTCGTCAGGCGGTAGGACGTCGAGACAAGTCAGCCCGATAGGTTGTCGGGACAGCACCTCCCTCTGTCCTGCCGGACATCTCCCCCACTGGGGGGATTTTGGCGGCTTTGGCGCCGGCGTCATCTTGGAAACGTTGCCGAGTCTCAATTATACAACCGCATCGACCACCCCAGCGACACCGGCAGCGGGTTCCACCAGCCGGTCCGCAGGCCAGCGGTACGCAGAGCGGCAGCGGTCCAGGTGTTGCATCCGACCAGCGCGTTGAAATGGCCGTTGGCTTCGAAAAAGCCGTCGAATTTTGAATAAGCGGCGTTCTGGACATGGATCGGACCGTTCAGTCCCTGCTGGAAACTGGCCTGGATGAAATCGAGCAACGCCGCGAACCGCTTCCCGTCAATGTCGAAGCCCGCGACATCCGGGTGTGGTTCGGCGATGGCGCCGGCGACATCGACATGCATCACCGAGGCATCGAGGGTCAGCGCCTTCATCACCGGACCGGCTTTGAGTTCGGACCAGGTCGGTGTTTCCAGATAGAAGGCGCGGCCTCCCCAGCCGAAGACGATGTAGCGCACCTCCGGACTATCGGCCGGGATGCCGGCTTCGACCAGAAAATGAAAGCGCTGACGCACGGCATCGTCCACCGGGATGGCAATGTCGGTATGGATCGGATTCTTCAGCACCAATATGTGCCGCATGCCCTCGCCCGCGGATGCTGCCGGCCAGAGCGGGCGCGGCACCAGCGTGCCGAGGGCCGCTGCAAGCACGATCACGGCGAGCGACATGGAAAGGAAACGCAGGACTTTTCTCATCGATGACGCCCGCTGCTCTGCCGCCAATCGCATCAGCCGACCCATAACAAAAGAGCCCGGCCGCATTACGGCCGGGCTCTTGCGCTCGGTGTGAAACCGGTCAGTGCAGGATCTGCGACAGGAACAGTTTCGTGCGCTCATGGCGCGGATGGTCGAAGAATTCGGCCGGCGTGTTCTGCTCGACGATCTGGCCCTGATCCATGAAGATCACCCGGTTGGCGACCTTGCGGGCAAAGCCCATTTCGTGGGTGACACACAGCATGGTCATGCCTTCCTCGGCGAGCCCCACCATGGTCTCCAGAACTTCCTTGATCATTTCCGGGTCGAGCGCCGAGGTCGGCTCGTCGAACAGCATGATGCGCGGGTTCATGCACAGCGAACGCGCGATCGCCACACGCTGCTGCTGGCCGCCTGAAAGCTGTCCCGGATACTTGTTGGCCTGCTCCGGGATTTTCACGCGCTTGAGGAAATGCATGGCGATTTCCTCGGCCTGCTTCTTGGGCGTCTTGCGCACCCAGATCGGCGCCAGCGTGCAGTTTTCCAGGATGGTCAGATGCGGGAACAGGTTGAAGTGCTGGAACACCATGCCGACCTCGCGACGCACCTCGTCGATCTTCTTCAGATCATTGGTGAGTTCCTTGCCGTCGACGATGATCTTGCCCTTTTGGTGCTCCTCCAGCCGGTTGATGCAGCGGATCATGGTCGACTTGCCGGAGCCCGAGGGCCCGCAGATGACGATGCGCTCGCCGCGCATCACCTTCAGATTGATGTCCTTCAGCACATGGAATTCGCCATACCATTTGTGCATGGCGATGATGTCGATGGCGACATCTGTGGTCGAGATGTGCATCTTGGCGGCGTTGACCTTGATCTCTTCCGCGCTGACGGCATTTTCGGTGGCCATTGACAGGGTTCCCTTGGTCTTTCGTTTAGCGTTTGTGGCCGGTGTCGAGCCGGCGTTCGGTGTACATTGAATAGCGCGACATGCCGAAGCAGAACAGCCAGAAGACGAAGGCGGCAAAGATCAGGCCGGACTTGGCCGTCTGCGCCGTCGCCCAGTTGGCGTCGGAGAAGTTCTGCTTGACGATGCCAAGCAGGTCGAACATCGAGATGATGGTGACCAGGCTGGTGTCCTTGAACATGCCAATGAAGGTGTTGACGATGCCCGGTATGACCAGCTTCAGCGCCTGCGGCATGACGATGAAATACATCTTCTGCCAATAGCCGAGACCGAGCGAATCGGCACCCTCATATTGCCCCTTGGGAATCGCTTGCAGGCCACCGCGCACCACTTCGGCCATATAGGCGGCCGCAAACAGCGACACGCCGATCAGCGCGCGCAGGTACTTGTCGAAGGTGACGCCCGGCGGCAGGAATAGTGGCAGCATGACGCTGGCCATGAACAGAACGGTGATCAGCGGAATGCCGCGCACGGCCTCGATGAAGATGACGCACAGCATCTTGACGATCGGCATTTTGGAGCGCCGGCCAAGCGCCAGCACGATGCCAAGCGGCAACGACACGACGATGGCCACAAAAGATAGCGACAGCGTTACCAGCAAGCCCCCCCAGCGCGCGGTTTCGACATGTTCCAGACCGAACACGCCGCCCACCAGCAGGAAGAACGCCACTACAGGTAACCCGACAATCAGCAGCAGGGCGTTGAGGCCCTTGCGCGGCACGCTCGGGATCAGCATCGGCACCATAAGCACGACGAGCAGTATGCCAACCAGAATCGGCCTCCAGCGTTCCTCGAGCGGATAGGTTCCGAACATGAACTGGCCGAACTTGGCGTTCACAAAGGCCCAGCAGGCACCAGACCAGCCGTCCGGCTGAATTCCGCCTTGCGTTACCGTGGCACAGACGGTCCGGTTCGGTCCTGTCCAGACAGCGTTGATGAAGGCCCAGTTGATGATCTGCGGGAGGATCATCACCACCAGTGCGATACCGATTATGGTCATAATGGTATCGCCCGTCGAGGCGATCAGGTTCCTGCGCACCCACGCACTGAAGCCCGAGACGCCGGCAGGCGCCGGTTGCGCCAGCATCATTTCGGTGCGAACCCAGGACATATCATGTTCTTGCATGTCCTTACCTCTCCACCAGCGCCATTTTGGCGTTGAACCAGTTCATCAGCAGCGAGGTCAGGATGCTGATGGCCAGATAGATCACCATCATGATGACCACGCATTCCACTGCCTGGCCGGTCTGGTTGAGCACCGTTCCGGTCGTCGCCGTCAGGTCGGGATAGCCGATGGCGATGGCGAGGGAGGAATTCTTGGTCAGGTTGAGATATTGGCTGGCCAGCGGCGGAATAACGATGCGCATGGCCTGCGGCACGACCACCAACCGCAGCGCCTGGCCGGAACGCAGGCCAAGCGCCGCCGAGGCCTCGCTCTGACCCTTGGCGACACCGCGAATGCCGGCGCGCACGATTTCGGAAATGAAGGCGGCGGTATAAAACGACAGCGCCAGATAGAGTGACAGAAACTCCGGCTTGACGACGAAACCGCCGCTCAGGTTGAAAGTCGACTGCTTGGGAAAATCGAAAGTCAGCGGAAAGCCGCTCAGCGCGTAGGCGAGCAGCGGCAGCCCGACAATCAGCGTCAGGGATGTCCAGAACACCGGGAATTGCTGGCCGGTCGCCATCTGGCGCTGATGCGCCTTGCGGGCGACGAACCACGCCATGGCGATGCCGACAAGCAGACCCACCAGAATCAGCCAGGAGCCGTCACCCCAGATAGCGCGCGGGAAATAGAAGCCGCGCTGGTTGAGGAAGGAACCGAAAGGCAGATGATAGCTGTCACGCGGCGCCGGCAGCACGGCCAGCACGCCGGAATACCAGAAAAAAATGACCAGCAGCGGCGGGATGTTGCGGAACACCTCGACATAAACGGTACAGATCTTCTGGATCAGCCAGTTTTTCGACAGCCGGCCGATGCCGACGATGAAACCGATGATGGTGGCGGTGATGATGCCGACAAAGGCGACGATCAACGTGTTGATCAAGCCGACGATGATGGCCCGGCCATAGGTGGAGTCCGACGTGTAGGCGATGGGCGTGTCCGAGATGTCGAAACCGGCGCGGCCCCTCAGAAAGCCGAAGCCGGAGGCGATGTGAAGGTTCGTGAGGTTCACGATGGTGTTGTGGACTATCCACCAGACACCCGACACCAGCAAAGCAACGACCAGGCATTGATAGAAAACGCTGCGGACTTTGGGATCGTTTATAAGAGAAGCCCGGCTGGGCTCTTCGCGAAGAACTTCCTGCGATGCCATGTGACCGTCCCCTGGAAAGAGAAACCGGAAGGCAGAGTATCTGCCTTCCGGATCACATTTCGGTCAGCGGATCGGCGGAGCGTATTGCAGGCCGCCCTTGGTCCACAGCGCGTTGATGCCGCGCGCGATCTTGAGCGGGCTGCCCGAGCCGACATTGCGATCGAACATTTCGCCGTAGTTGCCAACGGCCTTGACGATGTTGACGACCCAATCGTTGGAGACGCCGAGATCGGTGCCGATCTTGGTGTCGGCCTCCTGGCCGAGCACGCGCTTGATCTCCGGGCTGGCCGAATTCTTCATCTCATCGACATTGGCCTTGGTGATGCCGAGTTCCTCGGCGTCGAGCAGCGCGAAATAGGTCCACTTGACGATATGATACCACTGGTCGTCGCCTTGGCGCACGGCCGGGCCCAGCGGCTCCTTGGAGATGATCTCGGGCAGCACGACGTGATCGGCCGGCGAGCCGAGCGTCAGGCGGATGCCGTAAAGGCCCGACTGGTCGGTGGTGTAGACGTCGCAGCGGCCGGCATCATAGGCGGCATTGACCTCTTCGAGCTTCTCGAAGACGACCGGATTGTACTCCATCTTGTTCGCCTTGAAGTAGTCGGCGAGGTTGAGTTCGGTGGTGGTGCCGCTCTGCACGCAGACGGCGGCGCCCGAGAGCTGGAGGGCCGAATTGACGCCCGGCAGCTTCTTGGCGTTGATCATGAAGCCTTGGCCGTCATAGTAGGTGGTGCCGATGAAATTCAGGCCGAGCGCGGTGTCGCGGTTGATGGTCCAGGTGGTGTTGCGCGACAGGATGTCGACCTCGCCGGACTGCAGCGCGGTGAAGCGTTCCTTGGCGCTGAGCGGCGTGAACTTGACCTTGCTGCCGTCACCAAAGACGGCGGCCGCGACAGCGCGGCAGAAATCCGCGTCTATGCCCTGCCAGTCGCCCTTGTCATCCGGCGCCGAGAAGCCAGCCAGACCGGTCGAGACGCCGCACTGGATGAAGCCCTTCGCCTTGACGGTGTCGAGCGTCGTGGCCGACGCGGCCGACGCCATCAATCCAAGCGTAGCGGCGCCAAGAATGCCGATAGCAATATGTTTCATGACCCACAGACCCTTTTCTCTGTTTTTCAGGCAAACCCTGATCTTTTTTCCCGCGTGAACGCAGCTCCCATCCCGGCCCATTCCCGGAACCCCGCATCGTAACCGACGCGCCGCCTCCCATTCACGAATGGCATCGAAGGCGATAATTCCGGTGAGGTCAAGGAAAATGACCGAATCCGAACGTGTTTGAAAATCGATTGCCTGAAATGCCCGAACCGCAGACAAACGCGCTCGATATCCAGGCCGTGAACCCATAAATCTGCCAAACGGACGGCATGCAAGATCCTCCGCGACCCGATAGCCAACTTATTATTACTGCACAGCAACACATCAACGCTGCACCAACAGCCGACACTTCTTTACCAGCTGGCGCTCAAGCGCCCGATTTTGCCGACGGCATAGTGCATGCTGACATCGTCCCGATCTCGTGAGCGATCTGGCCCGCAGCAGCTCGAATTCCAGAATCGGCGAGCTCTCTCTCTATTGCCGCGCTCAGCGATATCGTATCCGGGTTCGGCAGCGCGATGCCCGCGCCGGTTCGGCCGGCACATGACAGAAGATGGCCTCCGCGAAAGAAATTGGCATATCCGAAGTCGGTTTCCTGGCGAACGCCATGCTGTTGCACGGCCCATGCCGCCGCACTATGGCTAGCGGCCTACCAGAAGAGGCAGGACGAATGGCAAAAGACGGCAACAAGCAGGGTTCCGGCACAGTGGGCATCAACACGCGGCTTGCCCATTCGGGTAACAACCCGCACGACTATTTCGGCTTCGTCAATCCGCCGGTCGTGCATGCCTCGACGGTGCTGTTCCGCAATGCAGCCGCGATGGCAAGCCGCACCCAGAAATACACTTACGGCACGCGCGGCACGCCGACGACGGACGCCCTTGCCCACGCCATCGACGCGCTGGAGGGATCCGCGGGCACGATCGTGGTGCCGTCGGGGCTGGCGGCGGTGACCATTCCGCTGCTCGCCTTCGTATCGGCGGGAGATCATCTGCTGATCGTCGACAGCGTCTACCATCCGACCCGCAATTTCGCCGACACCATGCTGAAGCGGCTCGGCGTCGAGGTGGAGTATTATGATTCCCGTATCGGCGCCGGCATCGCCGCCTTGATCAAGCCCAACACCAGGGTGGTGTTCACGGAATCGCCGGCGTCCAACACATTCGAGGTGCAGGACATCCCGGCGATCGCCAAGGCGGCGCATGCGGCCGGCGCCATCGTGATGATGGACAACACCTGGGCGACGCCGCTCTATTTCCGGCCTCTCGACCATGGCGTCGACATTTCCATCCACGCGGCGACGAAATATCCGGCCGGCCATTCCGACGTGCTGCTCGGCACGGTGTCGGCCAATGGAAGCCACTGGAAACAGCTCTATGAGAGCTTCTGCACGCTTGGTTGCTGCGCAGGCCCCGACGATGTCTACCAAGTGCTGCGCGGCCTGCGCACGATGGGCGTGCGCCTGGAACATCACCAGCGCAGCGCGCTTGCGATCGCGTCGTGGCTCGAAGGCCAGAAAGGCGTGGCGCGTGTGCTCCACCCGGCCCTTCCCAGCCACCCGGACCACGATTTGTGGAAGCGCGACTTTTGCGGTTCGAGCGGCATCTTTTCCATCGTGCTTGCCGGAGGCGGCCAGAAGGAGCAGCACGCTTTCCTGGACGCGCTGCAGATCTTCGGGCTCGGCTATTCCTGGGGCGGCTACGAAAGCCTTGCGGTGCCGGTCTGGCTTGGCGACCGCGTCGTTGCACAAGCCCCTTATGAAGGTCCGCTGATCCGTCTGCAGATCGGCCTCGAGGATGTCGACGACCTGAAAGCCGACATCATGCGCGGGCTGGCCGCTGCCGCTACCTGACCGCGCAAACGGGCTGAGGCGGGACAGGACCGCCAAACGGCCGCAAGGCCTTGGCGCTGATGACAAAGCGCGAGCCGCTCGTGGCATCCCATTGCCGTGCGGCGCGCAATATTATTCTCCCGGACCGCGACTTTCCGGATTTGTTTGACTTTCAAATCCGCGGATTCGACCGCATTGCGTGCTGCACGGCATTCCCGACCAATCCATTTGTCACAAAGCTTGCCATGGCCTTTCGTCTTTTTGTCCCCATCCTTGCCGGCGCGACGCTACGCGAACGCATCCTGGCGTGTATCGGCGCCACGATCGGCATCGCGCTGACCGGCGTGATCAGCGGACTGGCGATGGGTGGCGGCCCGCACGTGGCCCTGCTGGTGGCGCCGATGGGCGCCTCCGCCGTGCTTCTCTTCGCCGTGCCGGCGAGCCCGTTGGCGCAGCCCTGGTCGATCATCGGCGGCAATTCCATATCGGCGCTGGTGGGGGTGACCGTGGCGCATTTCGTCCATGATCCGGTCATTGCATCGGGCCTCGCCGTAGCTTTCGCGATCGCGGCGATGTCGTTCACGCGCTGCCTGCACCCGCCAGGCGGCGCGGCGGCGCTGACCGCCGTTCTCGGCGGGCCTGCCGTTGTCAGCGCGGGCTTCCTGTTCCCCTTCGTGCCGGTGGCGTTGAATTCGATCATCCTGGTCACGCTCGGCTTCCTCTTCCACAGGCTGGCGCGGCGCAACTATCCACATGTCGCCGCACCCGCCGCCAACAGCCATGGGACAGCCGATCCGCCGGCGCAGCAGCGCGTCGGCTTCCGGCCCGAGGATATCGACGCGGCACTGACCACGCTCGACGAAACCTTCGACATCGACCGCAACGACCTCGAACGGCTCCTGAGACAAGTCGAGCTGCAGGCCATGGTGCGCTCACACAGGACGTTGCTCTGCGAGGACATCATGTCCCGCGACGTCGTGTCAGTGTCGGAGCAGGCCACCATCGAGGAGGCCCGCCAGCAGCTGCTCGATCATAATATCCGGACCCTGCCGGTGGTCGACGCGGACGCCCGTCTGGTGGGCGCGGTCGGCCTGCGTGAACTGACGAGGGCCAGCGACACTGTGAAGGGCGTCATGTCGAGGGCCGGCACAGCCTCGCCCGACACGCCGGCGATGGGCCTGCTGCCGGTGCTGACCGACGGGCGCAGCCACGCCGTGGTCATTGTCGACCGCGAACGGCGCATTCTCGGCCTGATCACCCAGACCGATCTTCTGGCGGCGGCCGCGCGCGTGCAGACGACAGACAAGGCACTGGCGGAGGCTTAACATAGGAAAGCCAGGCAGGGCCGCAGCGATCGACTATTTCTGCCGCTTCCATCCCAACATGGCCATCTCGACGTTTCGCCCTAACCCGCCGCCTGATCGAGCCGTAGCGAGGCGCGCCTGGCTTCGTCAGGCCGGGCGACATGCGTCCACGAGCCATCGTAGCTTGCCTTACGCCGCTCGATCCAGGCATCGAGCCCTTCGCGCAAATCAACGGTCGGAGCCATGCGGGCGAACTGCTCGGCCTCGACCAGAAGCCCTTCGGCGACGCCGAGATTGATGCCGCGCGCCACCGCGGTGAGGATGCTGGCGAGTGCTGCCGGCGAATGCGTGATGATGCGGCGGGCAAGATCGTGCGCCGCCGGCATCAGATCGACATGCGGCACGACCTGATTGACGAGACCAAGTTCGAGCGCCCGCGGCGGTGGAAACCAGTCACCCGTCAACAGCAATTCCAGCGCGCGCTTGCGCCCGGCAAGTCGCGGCAGGCGCTGCGTGCCGCCGAAGGTCGGCGGCATTGCGAGGTTGATCTCGGGTTTGGCGAACAGCGCGCGGTCGCTGGCGATGGCCAGCGGCACGGCTTCCGTGATTTCGCAGCCGCCGCCGAAGGCAATCCCGTTGACGGCGGCGATGATCGGCTTGCGGAAGGCCTCCAGCCGCGCCGTCAGCCGCTGGCCGCGCATGACGAAGTCGCGCAACGCCACATCCGTGCCGGCGGCGACACTCAGTGAGAATTCGTTGATATCACCGCCGGCGGAAAAGGCGCGTTCCCCTGCCCCGGTCAGAATGACGGCGCGGACCGCATTGTCGGTCTCTATCGTGTCGAGGATCGCGAGCAGGCGATCGATCAGGGCATAGTTCAGCGCATTGAGCTTTTCGGGGCGGTTGATGGTGAGGACGCACACCCCGTCACGGGTCTCGTTCAGGACAAGATCGGCCATTGTTCTTCCTTTCCAGATACGACGGAAAGGGATCATGCTTTCGATTGCATGTATATTCACTAGTCGGTATACATGCTCCATGCCTGAAGCCGCCAGTCCGACCCGCAAACGCATCGTCGATGCCGCGACGAAGCTGTTTTACGCCGAGGGAATCGGTCGTGTCAGCGTCGATGCCGTTGCCGAAAAGGCAGGCCTCACCAAGCGTACGCTTTACTACCACTTCAAGAGCAAGGACGACCTCATCGCTGCCTATCTCGACGGTCGCGACCAGCCCAATCTGCGGCAGATGGCCGGCTGGTTCGACGCGGCAGAAGGTGAGGCGGACCGCAGGGTCGAGGCGATCTTCAGCAATCTGGCACGGGTTGCGCACCATCCGAAATGGAAGGGATGCGGCTTTCTGCGCACAGCCGCGGAACTCGCTTCGATGCCTGGACATCCGGCGGTCAAGGTCGGCTCGCGTCACAAGTCAAATTTTGAGACATGGCTGGCTGGCGCGTTGTCCAACCATGGCATCGAGGAACCGCAGGTTGTGGCGCGCGAGATCGTACTGCTGATCGACGGTTGTTTTTCGATCATGCTGATCCATCGCAATCCCGACTACATCGAGGCAGCCGGACGAGCGGCGGCCATGCTGGTCAGGGCACGAATTTCAGGCAGCCCAGCCTAGAAACCCAGCGCCAACCATGCGGTGCCGGCGACGAGCGTGATCAGCGTCAGCGGCAAGCCGACCTTGAAGAAGGCGCCGAAGGACAGTGGTGTGCCGGCAGTCTTGGACTGCTCGGCGACGATCAGATTGGCGACCGAGCCGAGCAGCGTGAAATTACCGGCAAGCGTCGAGCTCATCGCCACCACCAGCCAGGCGCGTTCGGGGTTTTCCAACCCGGGTATGAACGGCCGCAGTGCCAGCACGGCCGGCACATTGCTCATGATGTTAGAGAGCACCGCGGTGAACCCGGACAAACGCCAGACATCGTCCAGGCCGAGATTCTTGGCCGAGGCGACGAGATCAGGCGTCAGCAGCGTCTTTTCGGCGCCGGCAACCACCACGAACAGACCTGCGAACATGAACAGCAGCGGACCGTCGATCTCACGGTAGATGCGTTCCGGCTTGATGGCGCGAGTGAGCAGCAGAATGGCGCCGCCGATCAACGCCGCCTTGGCAACGGGAACGCCGGCGAAGAAGGCAACGGCCAGGCCGATGCAGACGATCACGGCCTTCAGCACCTGCCCGCGATGCATGCGCCCGCGCGACACATGCGGCGCTAGTTCAGCGGTGCGGGTGAATTCGGCCCGATAGACGATGCGCACGATGACGATGACCGCGACGAGGCCGAACAGTGCGACCGGCGCGAGCGCCGCTGAAAAGGCAGGATAGGAAATGCCCGACAGCGCGCCGATGACCATGTTCTGCGGATTGCCGGTGATGGTGGCGACACTGCCGCAGTTCGATGCGGTGGCGGTGGCGATCAGATATGGGATCGGGTTGCGGTTGATGACGCGGGTGACGTGGACGACGATCGGCGCCATGACCAGGCAGATGGCATCATTGACCAGGAAGGCCGACAGCACGCCGGTCAGCAGCGTGACCATCACCAGGAGCATGAAGGGCGCGTGCGCGTGTTCGATGGCGATGGCGCCAAGGCCGCGAAAGGCGCCGGAGACTTTCAAATGCGCCACCACGATCATCATGCCGAGCAGAAGCGTGATGGTGTCGAAATTGATCGCGCGGTAGGCATCCTCCATGCTGATCGCGCCGATGGCGATCATCGCGGCGCCGCCAAGCAGCGCAATCCCCGCCCGGTCGAGGCGCAGTCCAGGTATACGGCCGATAGCCACGCCGGCATAGGTCAGGACCAGGATCAGCAACGCCGCCGCGCCCATCAATGTCATCGGTAAGAAGCCCCGCTCGATCAGGTGGCACCGATGCGGTCCGCCCGGTGGTTCTTTTGCATGTCAACTTTGGCGATGTCGAGATTGATGACAAACGGACTGGGCAAGCTGTCGTGCGGGCGGTATCGCTAACGCCGATAGAAATCCAGCCGCTGTTGCAATGCCTGCGGCGAAAACAGCCGCTCGACGGTCTGCCGCGCTTTGTGGCCCACGTTAGCCCGCAGCGCTGGATCGGCCTTGAGCTCGGCCAGGATTTGCGCCGCCTGTTGCGTCGTCTCAAAGAGAAAACCGTTTTCGCCATGAATGATATGGTCGGCGTAGCCGCCATGCGAATGGCAGACCACGGGCAAACCGCAGGCCATCGCCTCGAACACCACGCGGCCGAAGGTCTCCACATGCGAGCCGGTGCGGTAGTAGAACACGTCGAGCGTCGGCAAGAATTGTTCGGCGGCAAACTGGCCTTGCGGCAGGAGTTCCAGTTGCGGGTGTGGCGTAAGCTTGTCCTTGAGCGGCGTCCCGCCCTGGATCCGCACCGCAACGCCATCGGCCAGCAATGCCTCATAAAGCGCCGCATCGTCGGCATGATGTTTGTCCGCCGTGTCACGGCTCAGCCGGCCCACCGTGAACGGCCGATCCGACCTTGCCGGCCATGGTGAGAAACGCTCGATATCGATTGGCGACGGATGCACGACGCCTTCGACCTGCAGCATGCGCTTCTGAAAATCGGAGATCAGCACCAGTTCGGCGTCGGGCCAGCCCAGCAGGCGCGGCATGCCGGTCGTCAGCGCGATGATTTTTGGGTGAAAGGTGTTGAAGACATAGATCAGCCGGCGTGGTCGCCGGATCAGGTAAGGCCAGATTTTGTTGCGCCAATGCGCGCCGAGGAAGACGTAGGTGCCGCCGTCCGGCATGTCGCGCTTTGTCGGCGAGACGCGGTGAATCGGAAATTGCCGCATCAGTTCGTCGGACACGCGCGAAGAGGTTGCCCAAAGACGCACCTGCTGGTCGGCGCTCAACAGCCGGTACAGGTCGAGGGTCTCGCGCTCGCTACCGCCAAACGGGTTTTGAAAACCGTTGAAGAGATGAATCATGATCGCCGCGCTTGCCTGGCCTTGCCCGGGGCCATCCCGCCACTCGTTCGCCGGCACCGAAAGGTCGCGACTGCGCCAGCGGGCCGGAAGACCGAGGAGATCAAGAAAAGCATAAATGTCTCTGGCGATGCCCAATACATCACCTTAGCCGGAGGAAGCATACCGACAAGAAGGCGTCAAGGAAGCGGCCGCCTTCATGCGCTGCAAGGCTGCCTTCAATGCACCGTGGTGGCGCTGGGCTGAGACACCAGGGCGGCTTCCGCCGGGTCAAAACTGACCTGGTCGCGTCCATTCGACTTGGCGGCATAGAGCCGCCTGTCGGCGGCGGAGAAAATCGCCTCGTAGGTCGTCGGCCCGCTGAAGCTGGTGCCGCCGATCGAGACGGAAAGCGGACAGGCGCGGCCGCCGGGCGAAAAATCCATTTCGCGAATGCGCCGGCGGATGCTTTCGGCAACCAGCCAGGATTGCGAGGGGTCGACACCGGGAAGAAACACGCCAAACTCCTCGCCCCCGATGCGGCCGACGATATCACTGCCGCGCAATTGCCCCTTGATCGCCTGCGCGATCAGCTTGAGCGCCTGGTCGCCGCAGTCATGGCCGAGCCGGTCGTTGATCGACTTGAAATGGTCGGCGTCGATGATCAGCAGCGCGCCGGAACGGGCATGCTCCTGCTTGCGGGTCTCCTCGAGATAAGCCTCGACCAGCATCGAGAAGGCGCCGCGGTTCAGCACCGCCGTAAGACTGTCGGTCGCGGCGATGACGCTGAGTTCGCGTTGGGCTATGGCCAGTTGGCGGATCTTCCACATGAGAAGAAACAGAAACGTGCCGCCCAGCCCCAAGGGAAGAAGCAGGTCCGTCAGTTGCGCGCGCCAGACAGCGTCGGACGACAGATAGGGGAAATTGAACGAATCAACAAAAAACGCCACGGCAATGAAGAATGCCGTGCCGGCCGCGGTGACAGCGATCACCCTGCCCCAGCTGGTCGGCGACAGGTCGAGCTTCATCCCATTCCACTCCGTTAGCCGCCTCTACTATGACGTGCCAACGCAAACAAAATGATAAGACTTTCCCTTCAATTCGAGATCAGTGAGCCGGAGCACGCCCGCCCATCGGTGGTCGTGCTCCGGCGGTGAAAGCAGTTCGGTGCTTAAATTTCGCGCGATGCGGGAATTCCCCAACGTCAACGGCCGGGCGCCGGTCGACTCGCCTCCACAACGAAGGATGCGGCGATCAGGTCGTCGGCATCCAGTCGTAGCGAGCCGTCGCCTGCTCCCATGATGGCGGCGACCTTGTGGAAGGTCTTCATCTCATAGTCGGAAATTTCGGCATCCTGCATTCTGGCCTTGAGTTCAGCGATACGCCGCCCCAAGGCGGGGGACGTTCCAATTTCTCGTTTCGACATGGCCTGGCTTCTCCTCCCCCAACCCGCACTTGTTTTGCCCCGCCCATTCGCTGGCCCCCACATTGCCTTTTTATGAGGTTCCGCGAATACAAGGCCCCGAACGCCTCATGGGGCCTAAGGTTCCAATCTCGGCAGATCACGAAATAATTCCGGATCGCCCGTCGAGCTTTGCCTTATTGCGCGGTCATCGCCACTATCGTCGTACTTGAGTTCCGCGCCTCCACCCGCTCCAGGCATCGACCCGGAATATTCGGCCATGTCGCGGTGGCGCACTCCTTGTCAGCGACCGCAACGGGCTCGCTATGCCGCACGGCGGCCGCTTGCGTCGCCGTGGACGCGAAAAGAACCGTCTGGGTTATCAGAGCCGAGAAAACGGCAACCTGGAACAACACGGCGGCGAAGGCGATCTTCTTGAGCATGCGAGGCAACGTGCTGGCGGGCATCAGGTTCCCGCAGACTGCACCGTCATTCACCGCATGGAAAAGAACCCATGAGGAACGAAATCTGCAAAACGACCAATTTCGGTTGGTTTCCGGCTCGCAATATAGTATCTAACTACTTGAAAAGATTGGCGATCCCGACAGGATTCGAACCTGTGACCATCGGCTTAGAAGGCCGGTGCTCTATCCAGCTGAGCTACGGGACCGCTGGGCCGGCCAAAAGGGACCGGGTGGATATCTGGCGCTGGCTGCCGTTCAATGCGTCCAGGGCGTCCTGCGGTCATAGCGGAAATTTTCCGCATAGGAAATCTGGCGGCGCTTGGTCTCTTTCGGCTCCTCGACACGGAAGGCAAGCCCTTCCTTTTCGGCGTAAGCCACGGCCTCTTCCCGCGTGTCGAAGGTGAGCCTGATCTGGCTTCTCATATCCCCAGAGGTCGTATAGCCCATCAGGGGATCGATCTTCTTGCGCATCTCGGGATCGAATTCCAGCACCCAGTGGCCGGTCTTGGCCTTACCGGACTGCATCGCGGTTTTGGCTGGGCTGAAAATGCGCGCGGACATGGCCACCTCATTGTTATGCAAGGCGGCATCGCCGCCCTTTGCCCGTCATTACTGCGCAATGCGCATGGCGGCAAGGTTTTTGCACTTGCCATATAGCACCGAAATGAATAGGCAACAGACCGTTCGGAGTGTAGCGCAGGCTGGTAGCGCATCTGGTTTGGGACCAGAGGGTCGGGAGTTCGAATCTCTCCACTCCGACCATCCCTTTCGAAAAAGGCTGTATCGATAGCCATTGGCGTGATCGCATGGCCATCTTTGGTCGCCTCCGGCCGTGGCCTTGCTGCGACGGTTTTCCGGTGCGAATCTGAAGACGGCAACGGGAGCACTTCAAAAATGGCGGGAAACGACAGGCCGTGGCGGTCAGAATGGTCGCGGCCGGGCACAGGTGATCGCTCGGTGCATTTGAAGGTAAGCTCGCCGGGCGAGAACCCCAACAACCTCATTCCCGGCGAGCCTACAACCTGATTTGGAACGCAATCAGGACCGGGGTCAGCCGGCAACCTCGCGCTGCAAGAAGGATGCCAGATGTTATTTCCCAAAATGGGACAGGCTTCGCGTTCGCTGACCGCCTGAAAACCGAGTCACCCAGAGCGCGTTGCGTCAAAACAGATCGATGCGGCCCGCTCCATGTCCCTGTTTGTGCACGTCGTGTCCTGAGGGCACCCCTGGGCGACATCCGTCAAATCTCGAACGCGCCCTGCCCCTCGTCCATGGCGCTGACCGCTTCCGCCGCCAGCGCCCGCGTGATCGGCGTCTTGCGCTCGAGCGCGGTGCGGTCCAGCCGCTCCACCACGCGCATGGCGGTCGCCAGTGAGCGCTCGATGCGCCGCACCAGATACTGCACGACATGCGGCTCGACCTCGACTTGGCGGTCGGCGAACAGCTTGGTTATGACGCCGGCGAGCAGGAGATCATCGGGCTCGTGGATTTCGACCGTCGCCGCCGCTTTCAGCCGCGAGGCAAGATCGGGCAGGGAAACACCCCAGGCCGACGGAAAACGGCGCGCCGTCAACAGCAGCGTCGAGCCGGCGCCACGCACCGCATTGATCAGATGGAACAGGCCTTGTTCGTCGATCGCGCCTGTATCGACATCGTCGATCAGCACCGGCCGGGCGCCAAGGTTTGCGATGCTGTCGCCAATGCGCCCGGCATTCACGGCCACCGCGTTGGCACGCGAGCGCCAGATGGCAGCCAGATGCGTCTTCCCGGACCCGGCGGGACCTGCCAGCACCACCACCGGCGCGGGCCAGTCCGGCCAACGGTCGACCAGCGCCGCCGCCTGGTTGTTGGTGCCGGAGACGACAAGTTCGTCGCGCGAATAGCCGGTGCCGTGGCCGAGATCGAGCGGCAGCTGGCGCGGCGGATCGGTTCGCTGAGCGGTCACTTCAGCGACGCGGCTGCGTGCGGTGGCCGCCGCCGCGATCGGCCGGCAGCGGCGGCAAGGCCTCTGTCGCGCGACCCTTGTAGAGCGGCGATTCGAGATAGCGGGCGATGGCAAAGCGAACCAGAACCGCGACGGCCGCGGAAGCCGGAACGGCAATCAGCAGGCCGACAAAGCCGAACAGCGCGCTGAAGGCGAACAGCGCGAACATCAGCCATACCGGATGCAGGCCGACGCTTTTGCCGACCAGCCTGGGCTGCAGGATGTTGCCCTCGATGAACTGGCCGATGAAGAAGACCACAGCGACAGCGACGATCATCGTCCAATCCGGCCAGAACTGGACGAAGGCGACGCCGACGGCCAGCACCAGCCCGGTCAGCGAGCCGACATAGGGGATGAAGGAGATCAGCCCGGCGAACAGGCCGATGAGGATCGCAAAATTCAGCCCGGTCAGCGTCAGGCCGGTGGCGTACATGGCGCCCAGCACCAGACAGAGCGTGCCCTGGCCGCGCACGAAGCCGGCGGTCGCGGTGTTGATGTCACGCGCGATGGCGCGCACGGTCGCGACGTTGTCACGCGGCACCCAGCTGTCAATGACGGCCACCATGCGGTCCCAGTCGAGCAGCATGTAGAAGGCAACGACCGGCGTCACCACGAACAGGCTGACCACCGAGACCAGTGCCATGCCGGAACTCCACAGCGAAGTGAATACGGTGGTGACCAGGCCGAAGCCCGAGGTCAGCAGGGAATTCAGCCCGTCACGCAAGCCATTGGCATTGACGCCGAATTTCCGCTCCAGCCATTTCGGATCAAAGGAGGTGATCAGGCTCTGCAGCCGGGTGAGATATTCCGGCAGCTTGCCGGCGAAATCGGCCATCTGCGTCGCCAGCACCGGAATGAGGATGACGAAGGCCAGCACCAGCACGATGAGGAAGGTGATGAGGATGACCACCGTCGCCATGAGGCGGGACAGGCCGAGCCGCTGCAGCCGGTCGGCGACAGGGTCGAGGAAATAGGCAAGCACCATTCCGGCGACGAAAGGCAACAGGATGGCGCTGAAGACATAGAGGAAAAGCGCCAGGATCGCCGCGCCGGCCAGCCAGAAGAAGATCTGGCGGCGGAACGCGGAGGACGCGGCAAGATCGGCAGGCGCGCCCTCGATCACTGCCGCTTCTTTCTCAGACGTCCGGATTGGAGCTTTCGCCATAGCCGCTCATATGCCTCAGCCAAGCCACGAGATAGGCTGCGGCCGAAGCCACGGTCAAGACCCCGGACAGCAATATGAGGGCCTGCCGCAGAGGGTCGAGGCGCACGGCAAAGGCGAGTTCGCCCAGCACAACCGCCGCCAGCACGATCTGGATGGCGGTATTGGCCTTCGATACCAGAAACGGCTTTATCTCGACGGGATGAGCCATCACCGTGGACAACAGGATCGCGCAGACAATCAGCGCATCGCGCGCTACCACGGTGACGACCAGCCACAGCGGCAACTGCCCGGTGAAGCCCATGACGACGAACACCGAAACCAGAAGCAGCTTGTCGGCCATCGGATCGAGATACGCACCAAGCCTGGACTGCTGGTTGAAACGGCGTGCGATAAAGCCATCGACACCATCCGATACGCCGGCAATGACGAAGCCGGCAAAGGCCCAGTCCCAGCGCGACTGCAGCATGGCCAGCACCACGGCAGGCACCAGAACAAGGCGCAGGATGCTGATCAGGTTGGGGATGGTCAACGTGTTGTCCCGCCATATTCTCTTTTCCGGATAGATGAGGGAGTTGGAAGGGCGACACAAGGGAGAAGCAGTCCGTTCCAAGCGCGGGCGCCATGCGGGATGCCAGGCTATCCACGTTTTTGTCAGGCCAAATGGCGCTCGGTTCCGCCGTTATCCTTGCGGACCGAAACCGTTCATGCGAAGAGCCCGCAAACGAGCAGGAAAATTGTGATGAGCAAGCGCGAAACTGGCCAGCACAAAACGGGCCAGTCAAAAACGAGCAAGCGCAGGAACGGGCTCACTTATGCCGAGGCCGGTGTCGATATCGATGCCGGCAATCTCATGGTCGAGAAGATCAAGCCGCTGGTGCGCGCCACGCGCCGGCCGGGCGCGGATGGCGAGATCGGCGGTTTCGGCGGCCTGTTCGATCTCAAGGCCGCCGGTTTCACCGATCCGGTGCTGGTCGCCGCCAATGACGGTGTCGGTACCAAGCTCAAGATCGCCATCGATGCCGGTAAGCACGACACGATCGGCATCGACCTCGTCGCCATGTGCGTCAACGACATCGTCGTGCAGGGCGCGGAACCGCTGTTCTTCCTCGATTATTTCGCCACCGGCAAGCTCGACCCCGACCAGGGCGCGGCGATCGTCGGCGGCATTGCCGAAGGTTGCCGTCAGGCCGGCTGCGCGCTGATCGGCGGCGAGACAGCGGAAATGCCAGGCATGTATCACGGCAAGGATTATGACCTCGCCGGATTTGCCGTGGGCGCGGCCGAACGTGGCCAGCTTTTGCCCACGGACGACATTGTCGAAGGCGATGTGCTGCTCGGCCTCGCCTCCTCCGGCCTGCATTCGAACGGTTTCTCGCTGGTGCGCCGCATCGTGGCCGCCAGCGGCCTGGCGTGGAGCGATCCGGCACCATTCAACGACGAGGCGACGCTGGCCGAAGCGCTGCTCGAGCCGACCCGCATCTATGTCAAATCGATCCTCAAGGCCATCCGCAACACGCATGGCATCAAGGCGCTGGCCCACATCACCGGTGGCGGCTTTCCGGAAAACATTCCGCGCGTGCTGCCCAAGGACTTTTCGGCCGAACTCGATCTCGAAGCGATCGACGTCCCGCCGGTGTTCTCATGGCTCGCCAAGACCGGCGGCGTGGCGCCGGAAGAGATGATGCGCACCTTCAATTGCGGCGTTGGCATGATCCTGGCGGTCGCGTCCGGTCAGGCGGCGCAGGTCGCCGCCGTGCTGCAGGAAGCCGGCGAGACGGTGACGCCGATCGGCCGCATCGTGCCGCGCCGCGATGCCGGCGTCATCTATCGGGGCTCGATCGGCCTATGAGCAGAAAACGCACAGTCGTCCTGATATCGGGGCGCGGCTCCAACATGACCGCGCTGATCGCCGCTGCCAGCGACCCGGCCTTCCCGGCCGAGATCGTCGGCGTCATCTCCGACAAGGCGGACGCCGCCGGCCTCGGCATCGCCAAGGCACGCGGCATCGCCACGCAGGTCATTACCCGCGCCGACCATGGCAGCAAGCAGGCGCACGACGTGGCGATCGACGCGGCGCTTGAGGCCTTCAATGCCGAGATCGTGGCGCTGGCAGGCTACATGCGCATCCTCACATCAGGCTTCGTCCAGAAATGGCAGGGCCGCATGATCAACATCCACCCTGCCCTGCTGCCGGCGTTCAAGGGCCTCGACACCCATGCGCGCGCGCTGGCCACCGGCCTGCGCATCCACGGCTGCACCGTGCACTTCGTCACATCCGAGATGGATGACGGACCGATCATCGCGCAGGCGGCCGTGCCGGTGATGGTCGGCGACAATGCCGATACGCTGGCCGCCCGGGTGCTGAAGGCCGAACACCGGCTTTATCCGCTGGCGCTCGGGCTGGTCGCCGAGGGCAAGGCGCGCATGGAGGGCGGGCGCACGGTGCTTGCCCACTTTGCCGATGACGCCGACAACGGCACCTCGGTGGTGATGGCGCCCGATCCGGTGCGCGAGGAAGCCGACCTGGAACATCTGGCGCGGATCACGCCCTGAGTCGAGAACGCGGCGATGAGACAACTTCTTCTCCTGCGCCATGCCAAATCGAGTTGGGACGATCCTGATCTCGATGATTTCGACCGGCCGCTCGCCGAGCGTGGATTGAAGGCGGCGCGATCGATGGGCCGGGAGCTTGCGGCGCGCGACTGGCTGCCGGACCAGGTGCTGGTATCGTCGGCGCTGCGCACCCGAGACACCTGGCGGCTGGTCGCCGCGGAGTTGCCGGCGCATCCACGGGTCGCGTTTGCCCAACCACTCTACGAAGCTTCGGCTGCTGATATTCTGGCCCAGATCCATAAGGCCGACCCGTCGAGCGGCTGCCTGATGGTGGTTGGCCATAGTCCTGGACTGGAGGATCTGGCAAAACAACTCGCCGGTCCAGACTCGGAGGCCAAGGCGCGCAAGAGGATCGAGGAAAAGTATCCGACGGCGGCCCTTGCGCGCTTTGTCTTCGACGGCGACTGGTCCGCCCTGTTCTCCGCGCGGCTGACGCATTGCCTGCGCCCGAAGGATTTGGGCTAAAAGCCTGTGCCGGGAGGATGCGGCGGACAAGTCCGCCGCATCCGAATTCTCAGTTGCCCCAGATGCCCTGGCCGGATTCCGGCCAGTCGGTGGTGGTCTTCATCGTGGTATCGGCTGCCTTGTGCCCGGCCATATCCGTGTTCTTGACCGCGCCGGTGACGGCATGATCGACGCCGGCAACCGAAGCAACCGGCTGATTGGCATTGTCGGAGCCAAAGTGGTCGCTGCCGGCAAAAGCGCCGCCGGTCGCAAAGAGAAGAGCGACGGCAACGAAAGCAATCTTGTTCATTTCAATCTCCTGTTCATCCGTTGGGCGGCGTCTTGGGAGGACGGTTCCGCTGGGGATAAGACTCGGGGCCACCCGGTTTTATTCCTGGGGGTGGACGCTTTTTCTGCCGGATGCGAGGATTGGCTGGTCAAACCGATGTCACCTGCCCTGTCGCACAAGAAACAAGAGCGGCGGGCCAGGCCCACCGCTCTTTGTTATCGAAGCCTGCCCGAGCGTCGGCTCAGTTGCCCCAGATACCCTGGCCGGATTCCGGCTGGTTTGAATCGGGCGTCAGCTTGAAGCCGTGATGCTCGACCGGCTTGCGGATCGAAGCCGTGTGGCTGTGGTCAATATTGCCAGCGGGCGCGGTAATGGCCGGCTGGTTGACGTTGTCCGAGCCATAATGGTCGCTGCCGGCGAAGGCGCTGCCCGTGGCAACGAGGATGGCGGCGGCGGTAAGTGCGATCTTGGTCATTTTCTTTACTCCAGTATTTCCAGTTCTGTCCGTCTAGTGGCGTGCCCTTGGGAGGAATTTCGCGTCGCTCGGACAGGCTGCAGGTGGTTTTTTCATTCGCCGACTTCCAATCACGAAGATGTTCCATCACGCACCGGATCGAGACGTCCGACCTCTGCCAAATGGTAGAACGCCAACAATTTTATTGATCAATATCATATGGTTATAGGAAATCGTCCAACGCATGGCACGGCGATTTACTGAATCAAGCAGTCGCCATCCGCTCACGGCTCGTCAACATAAGTTGAACCGACCGGTTCGATTTCGATCAGCCCCCATGTGAGCCGCTGAAGCCCTGCCCGCCTCATAACTCGATCGGCATTGACACTTATCACCATGCACAAAAACAAGAGCGGCGGGCCAAGCCCACCGCTCTTTGTCGTCTACCGTGGTTTGAAGGGATTAACGGCCCCAGATGCCCTGGCCCGACTGAGCCGGCACGTTGGCATTGGCGTCGCCCTGTACCTTTACGGACTTGGCGATCGAACCGGTATGCGTGTTGTCGACGTTGGAGATCGATTGGTTGGCAACCGGCTGGTTGACATTGTTGGAACCATAATTGTCACTGCCGGCAAAAGCGGTGCCCGTGGCAACAAGGATGGCAGCGGCGGTAAGAGCGATCTTGGTCATTTTAAGTACTCCTGAATTGAAGGTCGGATTGAAATCGACAGTCGCGATTAGCGGCCGAAGAGGTTACGGTCAGCGCCCTGCGGAGCCTGGGTCTGGACGGTGGCGGTCGACTTCGAGATCGAAGCGGTGACCGAATGGTCGACAGTGGCGGCGGGCTGGTTGACGTTGGCCGAGCCATAATTGTCGCTGCCGGCGAAAGCGGTGCCCGTGGCAACGAGGATAGCAGCGGCGGTAAGAGCGATCTTGGTCATTTTCTTTACTCCAGTATTTATCTGTCCTGTCCGTCTAGTGGCGTGCCCTTGGGAGGAATTTCGCGTCGCTCGGACCACCCCGAAGTAGGGAATGCTTTTTGGGATTTCCAGTCGCTCCGGTCCTGCAGGATTTCGTTATATTATAGACAATGCATATTGCGCTGCAGCAAACCCAATACGAATTATGCAATAATTTCATTATGTTGAACTCTTCCCTTCTGACGAAGGCCTCATGATTTTGGACGCCATCGTTCACTGTCTGGGATACAATCTGTCAATCAGAACCGAACCGTTCGGTTCGATTCATATGCGGAAACAGGCTGATTTGAACCAGGATGGGTGTGCTGTCACCCCGCGCCAGAGCCGCATTTGTCTTGCGTTGAGATCGATACTGTCGCTCATTCAAGAGAGTTCAGGCGTGCCGCGGCGATCAAGCCTTGGGCGTTCCGCTGGGAGATGGGATCCGGGCCGACATAGATATGCGACTGCTGCTTGTTGAGGACAATCGTGAACTCGCCGACTGGTTGGGCAAGACCCTGCGCCAGGCGAATTATGTGGTCGACATCGTCCATGACGGCGAGGATGTCGAGCATGCGCTGGCGGCGGGCGATCATGCGCTTGTCATCCTCGACCTGGCACTGCCGCGCATGGGCGGGATGGAGGTGCTGCGCATGCTCCGGGCACGCGGCAACGCAGTGCCAGTCATTGTGCTGACCGCCAACGCCAGTCTCGATGGCCGGGTCAAAGGCCTCAATGAAGGCGCGGACGACTATCTCGCCAAGCCGTTCCAGATCGAGGAGCTTGAAGCGCGCATCCGCGTGCAACTGCGTCGCGCCAATGACCGGACCGCGCCTGTCGTTGCCTGCGGCGATCTCGTCTTCGACACCAACACGCGGCTGTTTTCGCTCGCCGGCGAAATGCTGGCACTGACGCCGCGAGAACACGCAGTGCTTGAACAATTGATGGTGAAGGCCGGGCGCACCGTGAGCAAGGCCGCACTGTCGGCTGCCATCTATGACTTCGAGACCGATGCGGATCCAAGCGCCATCGAGATCTATGTGCACCGTGTGCGCAAGAAGCTCGAAGGGTCGCGGGTCCAGATCGCCACCTTGCGCGGTCTCGGCTATCTGTTGCGCCATGAGGATTAACAGTCTTCGGCTGCAATTGCTGGCCTGGGTGGTGCTGCCGCTCGCCGGGCTGGCAGCCATCAATCTATGGACCAGCCAGCGTAACGCGCTAGCGACCGCCGATCTGGTCACCGACCGAATGCTGGTCGGCTCGGCGCGGGCGATTGCCGAGCAGGTCGCGATGGTCGATGGCGTGCTCGACGCAACGGTGCCTCCGGCCGCCATCGAGATGTTCGATACCGGCGACCGCGACAGCGTCTACTACCGGGTCGAGACCGCCGGCGGGCGTTTGCTGACCGGCTATCCGGATCTCCCCGAGGCGCCGCAGCACGCCAGCATCGGGGCCAGCTATCGCGATTATGAGCTACGGCTCCTGACGCTCAGCCATGCCGTCATCGGTGCCGGCGACGACTCGCCGATATCGGTCACCGTGGGCGTTACACTTGCCGGCCATGATGCGATGGTGAAGCGGCTGTGGTTCAGTGCCTTTGCCCAGCAGCTGGCGCTCGTGGCGATTGCCGGCGTGTTCGTGCTGCTCGGCCTGCGCCGGGGCCTGGCGCCGCTGATCCGGCTGCGCGACGCGGTCCGCTCGCCGAGCCGCAGCGATCTCGACCCGGTCGAGGTGCCGGGCGCGCAAAGCGAGATCCGGCCGCTGATCGACGCGCTGAACGTCTATATGGAGCGCGTGCGGGGGCAGATGGCGGCGCAGCGCCGCTTCATCGCCAATGCCGCGCACCAGTTGCGCACGCCGCTGGCGCTGCTTTCGACGCAGGCGAGCTATGCCTTGAGGGAAACTGTCCCCGACGCACGCCAGGAAGCGCTGTTCGCGCTGCAGGCAAGCTCCGGCAAGCTCGCCCGGCTGGCCGAACAGTTGCTCACCTTGTCGCGGGCCGAGCCCGGCAGCCGGCGGCCACGCGCCGATCGCATCGACCTGACCGAGGCCGCCAGACACGTGCTGGAAACGCAGGCGCCGGCGGCGATCGCCCGCAATATCGATCTCGGCCTTGAAGAGACCGGTCCCGTGCCGGTTGTCGGCGACGGCACCATGCTGCGCGAAATGATCGTCAACCTCGTCGACAATGCGCTGCGCTACTCCTCATCAGGCGGCAGCGTCACGGTGAGACTGGCGGCCGTCGATGGCGAAGCCGTGCTGGCGGTTGCCGATGCCGGGCCTGGCATTCCGCTGGACGAAAGAGACCATGTGTTCGAGCGCTTCTACCGCATCGCCGGTTCGACCGAGGAAGGCAGCGGGCTGGGGCTCGCCATCGTGCGCGAGGTCGTCGAAAACGCCGGCGGCCGCGTCACCCTGCGGGATGGCGCGGTCGGCGGCCTGGTGGTCGAAGTCAGGCTGCCCCTGGCCTGACCAATCAGGTGCCTTGCTCGTTGAAGGGTGCCGGCCGCCATTTGACGACATAGTTCTCGAAGCGGGTGATGATGAACTCCACCACCAGCGCCATGACAGCCAGGATGATCATGGCGGCGAAAACGCCGTTGGCGTTGAAGGCACCTTGCGCGGTCGAGATCAGCAGGCCCATGCCTTGCTTGGCGCCAAGGAACTCGCCGACGACGGCACCAACCAGGGCAAAGCCGAAGCTGACATGCAGGCTGGCCAGAATCCAGCTCATCGCCGAGGGGATGATCACCGAGGTGGTGATCTGGAACGGCGACGCGCCGAGGATCTGTGCGTTGGCGATCATCGCCCTGTCGGCCTCACGCACGCCCTGGAAGGCATTGGCGAAGACGACGAAGAACACCATCACCACCGCAAGCGCCACCTTCGAGGCCATGCCGAGGCCGAGCGCGATGATGAACACCGAGCCCAGCACAACGCGCGGTACGGAATTGGCGATCTTGATGTAGATCGAAAAGACGTCGGCCAGCAGCCGGTTGCGGCCAAGGATGATGCCGGCGGCGATACCGCCAACGGCGCCGATGACGAAGCCGAGGAAGGTTTCCTCAAGCGTCACATACATCTGCAGCCAGAGCGATCCTTGCGACGTGCCCTCGGTGACCCACACCCAGATCTGGTCCCAGATGCCGGATGGGCTGGCGAAGAAGAACGGGTCGATGACATTGTAGTCGGCGCCGAGTTCCCACAGGCCAAGGAAGACGACGAGGATTGCCACGCGCAGGCTGATGACGAGCGCATGGCGCCGGCGCAGCCGCGCCCTCGCCCGGGCTTCGGCAACGGCGATCGAAGCATCGCGGACGGCAGCCTGATTGTCGGTCGGAGAGATTGCGGTCATGCTGTTTCTCCTTTCAATGGCTAGCCTGCAGGCCACGGCTCTGGCCGAGCTGTACTTCCTCGCGCAGATCGTTCCAGATCACCTTGGCGATCTCGATGAACTTCGGGTCGTAACGGATGTCGGCCATGACACGCGGGCGCGGCAGGCCGATGCGATAGACGCTCTTGACCGTGCCCGGCCCAGCGGTCAGCACATAGACCTTGTCGGCCAGCGCCACCGCTTCCTCGAGGTCATGAGTGACGAAGACGACGGAGGATTTCTGCTCCGACCACAGGTCCAGCAATTCGTCCTGCATGGCGGTGCGCGTCTGCATGTCGAGCGCGCTGAACGGCTCGTCCATCAGGAGGATCTTGGGCTGGTTGATGAAGGTCTGCGCCAGTGCGACGCGCTTGCGCATACCGCCCGAAAGCTGATGCGGATAATGCCTTTCGAAGCGGCCGAGGCCGACGCGGGCGATCCAGTCGCGCGCCCGCTCATAGGCCTGCGCTTTCGGCGTGCCGCGATAGAGCGGGCCGGCGGCGACATTGTCGAGGACGCTGCGCCACGGGAACAGCGCATCGGCCTGGAAGACGAAACCGATGTCGCGGCTGATGTCGGTGACCGGATTGCCCATGACGCGGACATTGCCGGTCGTCGGCCGCAGCAGCCCGGTGACGAGATTGAGCGTCGTCGACTTGCCGCAGCCGGTCGGCCCGACGACGCAAGCGAACTCGCCGCGCGCCACGGTCATGGTGAAATCCCTTATAGCCGTCATCATATGGCCGTCGGGCGTGACGAAGCGCAGCGTCACATCATCGATGGCGATAGCGGCGTCGGCGGGTGGCGCGGCCTGAGACAGCTTCTCGGCCGCCATGGTTTGCACTTGCATGGCGCACTCCTGAGGTGTTGGCGCGGAGATGCCGTCGGTCGGCCAGCAGACCTTCCGTCATCGGCATCCGGAAAGGCGCCGCTGCCGAACTGATTCAGCCAAGCGGCGCAACTTGTTGTTCTTCAACGCGCGGAGCGGAAATCCGCAGCCGTCGGACGGCGCTATTTGGCGGCGTCGATGAATTCCGTCGTGAAGGTCTTCGACAGGTCGATCTGCTTGCCCTGGAGGCTCTTGGAGAAAGTCGACAGAACTTTCAGCACCGTCTCCGGGCCATCGGCCGGCATGCGACCGTCGGGCGTGAACATCGCCTTGCCGCCGGCCAGGCCCTGCACATAGAGGTCCTTGTTGCCGGCGTAATAATCCTTCGGCATCTTGTCGGCGATTTCCTCGGCCGAATGCGTGGCGATGAATTTCATCGTCTTGACGAAGGCGTTGGCGAGTTTTTGGGCCTCGTCCTTGTGGCCTTCGAGCCAGGAAGACTGGACATAGAAGGACGCCGCCGGATAGTCGCCGCCCAGTGCTTCCTTGGTCTTTTCGGGCGTGCGCATGTCGACCAGCACGCTGGCCTCGCCGGTCTTGAGCAATTGCGCGATGGTCGGCTCGGTGGTCATGCCGGCCTGGATCTGATCCTGTTTGACGGCGGCGATGAAGGTGTTGCCGGCGCCGACCGGCAGCAGCGTGTAGTCGCCGGGCTTCAGGCCGTTGCGCACGGCAAGGTACTGGGTGAGGAAATCGGTCGAGGAGCCGAGACCGGTGACGCCGAGCGTGGCGCCCTTGAAGTCGGCTGGCGACTTGATCTCGGGGTGCTTGGCGGAGACCAGTTCGACCTCGCCCGGCGCTTGGCTGAACTGGACGATCGACTGGATGTACTTGCCCTTGGACTGCAGGTCGACGGTGTGGTCGTAGAAGCCGACGACGCCCTGTACGGCACCAGCCAGCAATTCGTTTTCGGCCTCAACGCCGGCACGCGAATTGACGAGCTCGACATCGAGCCCTTCATCCTTGAAGTAGCCGAGCTGCTGGGTGAGCACGGCCGGCAGGTAGATCTGCTTTTCCATGCCGCCGACGATGATGGTGATCTTGTCCGCCGCCGATGCTGCCGTCGCACCAGTGGCGACGAGGGCAAGCGTCAGGGCTGCTGAACGCAAAACGCGTTTCGAGATGAAACCGGTCACTTTATTTCCTCCACCTGGGCGGCGCGCCATCCCGGCTGTGCCGCATTCCTCCATGCCGGCCGCTCCCGCACCGGACACACGGCGAAAGCCGCAATGCCGTCATTGCATGCCCAAGCTTTCAGCTGGCTTTCAGCCATTTTGACGTCTGTTTAAAGGGAAGCCGCCGTGGGTCACGAGGCGGCAAAGCCAAGCACCTCGCGCATATCGTATTCGCCGGGCGCCCGATCGGCGACCCAAAGTGCCGCGGCGATCGCGCCACGGGCGAACATGATGCGGTCGCCGGCCGCATGCGACAAGGTAACGAGTTCACCCTCGGTACAGAAGCTGACGCTGTGCTCGCCGATCATGCTGCCGCCACGTGCCACCGCAAAACCGATCTCGCCGGCCGGACGTGCGCCGATGAGCCCGTCGCGAATGCGCCTTGCGACCGCGTCCAGTTCGACTCCGCGTCCGCCGGCAACGGCCTGGCCCAGCATCAGTGCGGTGCCCGACGGCGCATCGACCTTGTGGCGGTGATGCGCCTCGAAAATCTCGGCATCCCAGTCATCGGCATCGAGCGCTCTCGCCGCCTGTTCTACCAATCCGACCAGCATGTTGAGCCCGAGCGAAAAACTGCCGGAGCGGACAATGGGAATCGTTTTCGCGGCGTCGGCGATATCAGCCAGTTCGGCGGCATCGAAACCCGTCGAACCGACCACCAAAGCGGGGCCGCCCCGGTTTGCGCAAAACCTTGCCAGGTTGGCCGAAGCCGCAGGTGTGGTGAAATCGATCACCACATCGGCCATGGCAAGCGCCTCGTCGCGGCTTACCAGCCCGTCGCCGACGCTGCTTGGCCGATGGAAGCGGGCGGTCAGCGACAGCCGCGGATCGGCCTGCACGGCCTCGGCCATCTGGCGCCCCATGCGACCGAGTGCGCCGGCAATGGCAATCCGGATCGGCGCCATGGCCTTCGGCTATTTCCACATGCCGCGCATGCGCGCGCCGATGTCAACGCGCACTTCGGGCCGGGGCGCCCTGCCCTGCGCCGCTTGCCCGCCCGGCCACGACACCTGCTGGAATGCCGTGAGTATGGAGGCCGGGATGAACCGCGTGCGCGAGGCATAGAGATGGCGGTCGCCGCGTGCCGCCTGGCCATGCGGAAAGAAGCGCTGCGGCATGACCAGGTTGAGGCTGTCCTTGGCCCGCGTCATCGCCACGTAGAGCAGCCGGCGCTCCTCCTCGATATCCTCCTTTGTGCCGACACCGAGATCGGCCGGAATGCAGCCATCGACCGTGTTGAGCACGAAGACGTTCTTCCATTCCTGGCCCTTGGCCGAATGGATGGTCGACAGGATCAGATAGTCCTCGTCGCGATGTGGCGGTCCGGCCTGGTCGCTGGTCGCGTCCGGCGGATCGAGGGTCAATTCGGTCAGGAAGCGTTCGCGCGAGGCGTAACCCGAGCCGATCTGCTCGAGCTGCAGCAGGTCGGCGCGTCGCGTGATCGCGTCCTCATGGATGCGCTCCAGATGCGGCTCGTACCAGAGCCTGACCTGCTCGAGATCCGCCGGCCATTTTGCGCCGGCCCGCAGGCCGGAATAGAGCGAGACGAAACCCGGCCAGTCGTCCGCCGCGCGTTGTGGCGGCCGCCAGCCGGCGAGGCCCATCGCTTCATCCAGCGCCGTCGTCATCGTCTCGACGATCTGTCCGGCGGCCGAGGGGCCAATGCCCGGCATCAGTTGCAGGACGCGAAAACCGGCGACGCGGTCGCGCGGGTTTTCGGCAAAACGCAGCACTGCCAGCACGTCCTTGACATGCGCGGCGTCCAGGAACTTCAGCCCGCCGAATTTGACGAAGGGAATGTTGCGCCGCGTCAGCTCGATTTCCAGCGGCCCGCTGTGGTGCGAGGCGCGAAACAGCACCGCCTGCGATTTCAGCGCCGTGCCAGCCTCACGCTCGGCAAGGATCGTATCGCAGACGAAATTCGCCTGCTCGACCTCGTCGCGCACGGTGACCAGCCTTGGCTTGTCGGTGGATTTGCGCTCCGACCACAGGTTCTTGGTGAAGCGCTCCGAAGCCTCGCCGATCACCGCATTGGCGGCGGCCAGAATGGTCTCGGTCGAGCGGTAGTTGCGCTCCAGCATCACCACATCGGCGGCCTGCGCGAACTGTTTTGGGAAGTCGAGTATGTTGCGCACCTCCGCGGCGCGGAAAGAATAGATCGACTGCGCATCGTCGCCGACCACCGTCAGCCCGGCACCGTCGGGTTTCAGCGCCATGAGGATCGACGCCTGCAGCCGGTTGGTGTCCTGGTATTCGTCGACCAGCACATGGTCAAAGCGCCCGCCCAGATGCGCCGCGATTTCCGGCTCGGCCGCCATCTGCGCCCAGTAGAGCAGCAGATCGTCGTAATCGAGCACGTTCTGCGCCTGCTTGGCTTCGACATAACCGGCGAAAAGCAGCTTGAGCTGATCGGCCCAACCGGCGCACCAGGGGAAGGCCGACCCCAGCACTTCGCCAAGCGGCGCCTGCGCGTTGACGGCGCGCGAGTAGATGGCGAGGCAGGTCCCCTTGGTGGGGAAGCGAGCCTCGGTCTTGGAGAAGCCGAGCTCATGACGCACGAGATTCATCAGATCGGCGGAATCCTCCCGATCATGGATGGTGAAGGCCGGGTCGAGGCCGATCTCCAGCGCATAGTCGCGCAACAGCCGCGCGCCGATGCCGTGAAAGGTCCCGGCCCAGGTCAGCGCATCGGTGATGACAGCGGCGTCGCGGCCGAGCACTTCGCCGGCGATACGCTCGACACGTTTTGCCATTTCGGATGCGGCGCGGCGCGAAAAGGTCATCAGCAGGATGCGGCGCGGGTCGGCTCCCCTGACGATGAGATGGGCGACGCGATGCGCCAGCGTGTTGGTCTTGCCCGAGCCCGCGCCGGCAATGACCAGCAAGGGCCCGGCGATCTTGCCGTCACCATGCTCAACGGCCTGACGCTGCGCGTCGTTCAGCCGGGCGAGATAGGCAGGTTGGGCAGTCGGCTCCAGAAAAGTCGAATCATGGGCGGCGAGGTTCATCGCCCATCAAGCATCGTTTCCGCTTTGTTCGCAACAAGGAAGCGGTACGACGAATTAGCGCCGGGGATCGACACCCATGGCCGCCGATTGTCGGCGCAGAGCGTCGCGGTCGCTTCTCGATGCGGGCAGCAAAAGTGGATCGATGTCGCCGGGCACGTCATCGATCATCCTGCGCGCGAGGCGGTAGGTGAGAAAGGCAAAGGCGCCGGTCAGAAGCAAACGGATCATGCTGCGGTCTCCTCTAATGGAGAACAACCGGAACCGTGGCGTTTTGTTCCCGCAACGCTGGTTCGCAACCAAACCGATGCCGCGTCGTTGAGAAGATGGAGGCGATAGCGATGAAAAAGCTAAGATTGGGCCTCGTTCTGTTGGCTTTGACTGTCTCGGCTTGCGACTGCCGCCGACAAAGGCCCTCGGCGCTGACCAAGGCGCGAATGTAACCAGCAATCCTGTCGTGGCAACAGAGGTTGTAGCCAATCGAACATCTTTGCCTGCGGTGGCGTTCCAGTCGGAGCCTCAAGGCCCCGCCGTACCTCAAGGTATTGACGCGATGCATTCCTGAAGACGCTCGAGGCGGAGCTTGGCATTGCGCAATTCGTGCCCGGCTTCCTGCCGCTGCTGACGGCCCCGGGCCGGAGACGCCGCCGTCAGGTTTCTTTCGAGTTCGGCGATGCGCGCACGCACCAGCCGCGCCTCGTCCTGGCGCAACGCCTTTATCCAGCTCCGCCCGCGCATCCGTCTTCCCGCAAACACCCCAAGGACCCGGCGGCTTCTATGCCAGCAAGACCCTAACTTCCGGCAAGTGCGAATATTCTAAATTTAATGATCTCTAATTTATCCAGGGATCGCCGCAACGAAGAAGGCCGGCGCCGCTTGGGAGGAGAAGGCGCCGGCCAAGCGGATAAATCAGGTCCGCCGCAGGATGAAAGCTAGCTGAGTCTTGCCCCCACGTCATGTGGGATCGCGGATTTCGGGCTTTCCCGGGCGTTTCCCCCCGGCAAAGCGCGTTGAAATGCATCCGTAGCCTGTCAAATCGCAAGCCGTTGCCTGGCAATTGCGGCATGGAAACTGGCGCCGAAAACCAGCCCATCATCATTGAAGTCGTAGCTGGAATTGTGCAGCGGCGCCGAAGCTTCGCCATTGCCGAGGAAGACGAAGCAGCCCGGCACGTGATCAAGGAAACGGGCAAAGTCCTCCGATGCCGTCATCGGCTCCCGGGCGACCGCGATATTGCCGGGCTCGAAGACGGTTCTTGCGGCGGCAAAGGCCGCATCGACCAGTTCGGCATCGTTGCGCAACGGCACGAATTCGCGCGTATAGGTAACCTCCGCGGCGACATTGTAAGCCGCAGCAGTGCCCTCGGCGATGACGCGCATCTGGCGTTCAATACCGGCGCTCACCTCGGGGTGGAAGCTGCGGGCATCGCCAAGGATGCGGGCAAGACCAGGCAATGCATTGCGCGTGCCGTCGGTGATCAATTCGGTCACCGAAACCACCGCTATGTCGGCCGGGCTCAGCCGGCGTGAGACGATGGTCTGCAGATTGGTGACCAGCGCGCAGGCGGCGACCAGTGTCTCGTTGCCCGAATGCGGCCGCGCCGCGTGGCCGCCGAGCCCCTTCAGCACGATCTCGAAATTGTCTTCCGCCGACATCACGGGACCGGCGCGGGTCTCGAAGTGCCCGACGGGAAGGCCGGGCATGTTGTGCAGGCCAAATATCTCGTCGAAGGGGAAGCGCTGCATCAGGCCATCGTCGAGCATGGCCAGGGCGCCCCTGCCCCACTCCTCTGCCGGCTGGAAGATAAAGCGCACGGTGCCGTCGAAACCGCCCTCGCTTGCCAGCAGCTTGGCCGCGCCGAGCAGCATGGCGGTGTGGCCGTCATGACCGCAAGCGTGCATAATTCCTGCATTGCCGGAGCGATAGGGCGCGATCGATTGCTCTGCTATGCGCAGCGCATCCATATCGGCCCGCAGCGCAATCGCCCGATTGCCGGTGCCGCGCTTCAAAGTGCCGACGACACCGGTGCCACCGACGCCTTCGGTGACATCGTCCAGGCCGAATTCGCGCAGTTTGGCGGCAACGAAGGCGGCGGTGCGTTTCTCCTCGAAGCCGAATTCGGGGTGCGCGTGCAGGTCGCGCCGCCAGGCGGTCATCTCGCGCTTCAGTGTTTCGCGATCGAGATCAGCCATCTCTTCAGCCTTCGAGTTCGGCAAGTTCAGTCACGACATCAAGCAGGATGTTGGCGCCGGCAACAAGCTCGGCATCTTCGGTGTGTTCGTGCGGACTGTGGCTGATGCCTCCGGCGCTCGGCACGAAGATCATCGCCGCCGGCGCGATGCGCGCGATCATCTGCGCGTCATGGCCGGCGCCCGAGGTCATGCGCCGCGAGGCAAGCCCGCGCTTCTTCGCGGCGGCCTCGATCAGTTCGACGACCCGGCCGTCGAAGACAACCGGCTCGAACCGCGCCAACCTTTCGACCGTGAGGGTGATCCCTTCGCTGGCGAGCTGTTGCAGAAAGACGGCCAGTGCCGCTTCTTGCGCCTGCAAGCGCTGCTCGTCGGGATCGCGCAGATCGACGGTGAAGACGGCGCGCGACGGAATGACGTTGATGGCGTTGGGCTCAAAGCGCATCGTGCCGACAGTGACAACCGTTGGTGAATTCGACGCCGTTGCCCGGTCATGCAGGAAGGTGACCACGCGTGCCGCGGCGTATCCGGCATCACAGCGCATCGACATCGGTGTGGTGCCGGCATGGTTGGCGACACCATCAAGGGTGATGCGCTGCCAGGAGATGCCTTGCAGGGTTTCCACGGCGCCGATCGGAATCCCTTCGCGCTCCAGGACCGGCCCCTGTTCGATATGCAGCTCGACATAGATGTGCGGCTTGAGAAAACCCGGCTCGCGCTCGCCGGCATAGCCGATATGGGCCAGTTCCTGCCCGAGCGTGCGGCCGTCGGTTCCGACAGCGGCGAGTGCCGCTTCGACATCGACGCCACCGGCATGGACCAGCGAGCCCATCATGTCGGGAGAGAAGCGCACGCCTTCTTCATTGGTGAAGGCCGCGACGGCGAGCGGGCGCGACGGCGAGAGGCCCGACGCCTTCAGCGTCTCGATCACCTCCAGCCCGGCAAGCACGCCGTAGCAGCCGTCATAGATGCCGGCGTCGATGACCGTGTCGATATGCGAGCCGATGAGCACCGGCGCCTTGCCTGCATTGTCGGCGCTTTGCCAGATGCCGAAGATGTTGCCGATGCGGTCGATGGCGACATCGAGCCCGGCCTGGCGCAGCCAGCCGACGAAGAGGTCGCGGCCTTGCTTGTCGGTGTCGGAAGCGGCCAGCCGGGTCAGCCTGCCCTCACCGTCGCGGCCGATTGCGCCCAGTTCACGGATGCGGCCAAGCAGGCGCTGTGCATCGACCGCGATCACGGCGTTGCCTCGGCGGCAAGCTTGCCGGCCAGCACATCGGCCGGGCCCGTGCCAACCAGTTCGGCATAGCGATGCGGGTCGGTGGCGCCTTCGGTGTTGATCACCAGCACCCGGGATTTGCCGTCGAGGCCCAGGTCTGTTCTGTTTTCGGCCATCGCCCGGATGAGTCCGGCAAGGCCGACGCCGCCACTCTCGCCGGAAACGATCACCGGATCGTCGCCGGCCGGCCGTGCCAGCCGCCGCATCACCGCGATGGCGTCGCCCTCGTCCACGGTCATGAAGGCGTCGGCGACACGCGCCAGCACGCGCCATGCGACCTGCGAGGCCTCATAACATTCAAGCATGGCCATGACAGTCGGCTGATCATGCGCCACCTTGACCACACGCCCTGCCACAGCAGCTGCGACGATACATGCGGCACGTGCGGGCTCGACGACAGTGAAGGTTGGCCTGGCTTCGCCGAGCACGATGGCGAGGTGGCCAGCCACAGCGGCGGCAATGCCGCCAACGCCGGCCTGGACAAAGACGTGGGTTGGCGGTTCGCTGAGCTGGCGCAGCGCTTCGCGCACGATCGCCGTATAGCCCTGCATCACCAGGCCAGGAATGCGCTCATAGCCCGGCCATGACGTATCCGATACCACGGTCCAGCCTTTCTCGGCCGCGACTTCGGCGGCTTGCCTGACCGAGTCGTCATAATTGCCGTCGACACGAACCATCTCCGCGCCATAGCGGGCTATTGCCGAGATGCGCTCGTCGCTGACCCCGGCATGGACAAAGATCACGGCCCTGGCGCCGGCAAGCTCGGCGCCTTGCGCGACAGAGCGGCCATGATTGCCGTCGGTGGCGCAAGCAAAAGTCATCTTCGCGGCGACCGAGCGGGCATCGGCTCGATCGAGATCCCTGACATCGACAGGGCGGCCAAGGCGTTTGCCTGCCTGCTCCAGCACCAGTTGGAAGACAGCATAGGCGCCGCCCAGCGCCTTGAAGCTGCCAAGGCCGAGACGAAAGCCCTCATCCTTGACATGCAATGCGCCAAGGCCGAGTTCACTCGCCAGTGTCGGCAGCGCGTGCAGTGGCGTCATTGCGTGATTTTCACGATGGGCGAGGAATCGCTCGACCGTGTCCGCGCCCGTGATGCCGAGGGTTTCGGCATCGGTCACATCAAGCGGCTTACCGTGCAAGGCATTGCGATTGAGCAGGAACACTGGCGGCCTCCTTGGCAGTTAGCGAGAATATATTGCAAGGCAGGCGCAAAGAGCGCTGTAATTAGACCTTCAAAATGCAAGTTTGTTTCGTTGGGATATCGCCATTGCCGCCATCGCCGCCGCCGCTCGACAGTTTCGATCTCGCCATCCTTGCCATCCTGCAGCGGGACAACACGACGCCGCAGCGCCTGATCGGCGAAGCGGTGAACCTGTCGGCACCGGCGGTGCAGCGCCGCATCAAGCGCATGGAGCAGACCGGGGTCATTGCAAGCCATGTCGCCATCATCGACCCCGCGGCGGTCGGCCAGCCCCTCACCATCTTCGTCGAGGTCGAGCTGGAGAGCGAGCGCACAGAACTGATCGACGCAGCCAAGCGGCAATTCTCGCAAACGCCTGAAGTGCAGCAATGCTACTACGTCACCGGCGAAGCCGACTTCATCCTCGTCATCACCGTGGCCGACATGGGCGCCTATGAGGCGCTGACGCGAAAACTGTTCTTCGGCAGCAACAATGTGCGGAAATTCCGCACCTTCGTCGCCATGGACCGCGTCAAGGTCGGGCTGACGGTGCCGTTGCCGGACTGAGCCTTGCCGGCAGGCAAGGCTCCCGCCAGACCCGCCATGCTTTTGACATTCTCAGGACGCGAATTGAGCGGCGGAGGCGCGCTTGGACGATACCACCCCAGTTGCGATCATCGGTGCCGGGCCGGCGGGCCTGGCTGTTGCCGCATGCCTGCGCCAGGCCGGCGTCGACTTCATCATCATCGAAAAAGAACAGCAGGCCGCACCCGCATGGCGGCGGCACTACGAGCGCGTCCACCTGCATACCACCAAGCGCTATTCGTCCCTGCCCTTCGCGCCCTTCCCGAAGCATTATCCACGTTATGTGCCGCGCGGTCTCTTCGTCGACTATATCGATGCCTATGCGCAACGCTTCGACCTGCGACCCCATTTTGGGGAAACGGTGGAAGCGATCGCCCGGGAGGACCACGGCTGGCGTGTGGAGGCGACATCCGGTCCGCTGCGCGCCAGGCATGTGGTGATTGCGTCAGGCTACAATGCCGAGCCCTTGCGTCCCGGATTTGCTGGGATCGACACCTTCACGGGCAAGACATTGCACAGTGCCGACTATCGCAATGCCGCGCCTTTCGCCGGCCAGTCGGTGCTGGTCGTCGGCATGGGCAACACCGGCGCGGAGATTGCGCTCGACCTGGCGGAAAACGGCGCAAAACCGACGATTTCCGTGCGCGGCGGCGTTCATATCGTACCGCGTGAGCTGTTCGGCGTGCCCATCCAGATGGTCGGCATGGCGGCGCGGCTGGGGCCGCAACGCGTCAATGACGTTCTCTTCCCCCTCATCCTCGACCTGGTGCTGGGCAGGCCGGAAAAATATGGGCTCAAACGGCCGAGACAGGGACTGCTGCAACAGATTGCGGCCGCATCGCGCATTCCGGTGATCGATGTGGGCACCATCGACAAGATCCGCGAAGGTGCGATCAAGGTCGCGCCCGATATCGCCGAGATCTCGGAGCGCGGCGCCCGTTTTGCCGACGGCAAGCATGGCGAATTCGACGCGATCATCTTCGCCACTGGTTTCCGGCCGGGCTATGCCAAATTTCTCGAGCCCGGCATCCAGCCAGACCGCAGTGGCGTCACCGCACAGGCCTCGGATCTCGGCCTCTATCTCGTTGGCTTCCACAATGCGGTCACCGGGTTGTTGCGCGAGATCGCGATCGAAGCCCAGGCGATCGCCGATGACATCCATTACCGGCTGAGCAGAAAAAGGGCCACCGAAATCCTGCCGATATAGTCGGCCCAGCGCTTCGCCCGGCTCAACTTGCCTTGCGCAGCCAGACCTTGTTGTCGTGGAAGGCGGCGCCGCCATAGGGCGCCGGCGCATCGGCGCCGGTCAGCACGTTAATGCCTTCGCCGCGCTCATGCGCGCTGTTCGGCCAGATGCCTTCGGCGATCACCACGCCGCGCTTGATGCCGTCGAAGAATTTCGCGTGCAGCACCAGGTCGCCCCGCCGGTTGCCGACCTCGACACGGTCGCCATCGGCAAGCCCCAGGTCCGCCGCATCGTCTGGATGCAGGAGCAGTGCCGGCCTGCCTTCCTTTTCCTTCGACACCGGCGTTTCGGCAAAGGTCGAGTTGAGGAAGTTGCGCGCCGGCGAGGTCGCCAGCCGGAACGGATGCGCCTCGTCGGCGACCTCGATCAGATCGACATGGTCGGGAAACTCGGGCAGGCGCTCGACCGGTCCGAACAGGCCCATGCTCTTCGGCGGCCGATTGGGAGCCGCCTGGCCGGTCCAGTCGGCACGGAAGCGGAATTTTCCATCCGCGTGGCCAAATCCTCTAATGAAATGCGCGGTCTCGAAATCAGGCTGCAAATCGACCCATTTCTGCTCTTTCAAGCTGTCGAAGCTGCCCAACCCGCGCTTGCCGAGAATGATGTCGATGTGCTGCTGTTCGGTCAGGCCAAAGCCCGGCCGATCGGCGACCCCGAGGCGCTCGGCCAACTGCTCGATAACGAAATGGTTGGTGCGCGGCCCTTCCGGAGGGTCGATCAGCTTGGGGCCGAGCGTGATGTGCTGGTTGCCGCCGCCCTTGTAGACATCGTCATGCTCGAGGAACATCGTCGCCGGCAGCACGACATCGGCGAGCTTGGCCGTGTCGGTCATGAACTGCTCGTGCACGCACGTGAACAGGTCTTCGCGCCGGAAACCCTGCGTCACCAGCCGCTGCTCGGGCGCGACATTCACCGGATTGGTGTTCTGGATCAGCATGGCCGTCACCGGCGGGCCGCCATAAAGCGCGTCGCTGGCGCCGGTCAGCACCGGGCCGATGCGCGAATGGTCGAGATAGCGGATCGAGGGATCGCGCATCCTTGAGCCTTCCAGCACGTCCTGGTTGAGCTTGAAGATGCCGGAATTGGAATGGAAGGCGCCACCGCCCTCGTACTGCCAGCTGCCGGTGACCGCGGCGATGCAGGAAGCGGCATGCATGTTGACGGCACCGTTGCGCTGGCGGGCAAAGCCGTAGCCGAGGCGGAAATAGGTCTTCCTGGTCGTGCCAACCAACCGGGCGAAGGCCTCGATTTCATCGACGCCAAGGCCGGTGATGGCGGAGGCCCATTCCGGCGTACGCGTGCGCAGATGCGCTTCGAGCCCCTTCGGGTCGTCGGTGTATTTTTCGAGGTAGACGCGGTCGGCCAGGCCGTCCCTGAACAGCACATGCATGACCGCGCAAGCCAGCGCGCCGTCGGTGCCGGGCTTCAGCACCAGGCCCATGTCGGCCTGCTTCATGGTCGCGTTTTCATAGACGTCAATGACGACGATCTTCGCCGCACGCTCCTTGCGCGCCTTGATGGCGTGGGTCATCACATTGACCTGGGTGACCACGGCATTGGTGCCCCAGATCACCACGCAGTCGGATTTCGCCATCTCGCGCGGGTCGGGCCCGTGCAGGGCGCCTGCCCCCATCATCCAGCCGGTCCAGGCGAGATTGGTGCAGATCGATCCGAAGAAGCCCGAATACTTTTTCGCGTGACGCAGCCGGTGGATGCCGTCGCGCTGAACCAGTCCCATCGTGCCGGCATAGAAATAGGGCCACACCGTCTCCGAGCCGTATTTCTCTTCGGCCGCGATGAACTTTTCGGCGACGAGATCGAGTGCCGCCTCCCAGCTCGCTTCCTGCCAAGCGCCGTCGCCCTTGGCGCCGGTCCGCACCAGCGGCTTCAGCAGCCGGTCGGGGTGATGGACACGGTCGGCATAGCGCGCAACCTTGGCGCAGACGACGCCCGATGTGTAGCTGTTGGCCTTGGCGCCATGGACGCGGCCGATGCGGTTGCCATCGAGCAGCTCGACCTCGAGCGCACAGGTTGAAGGGCAATCGTGCGGACAGGCCGAATGGCCGATGCGAAGCTTGGCGTGCTGGTTCATGGGGTGAGGTTAGCCGGTTCCAGACATAGCGTGTAGGGCCAGATTTGCCGACAAGCTGCGTTTGGGAGACGTCTTTTCCACCTGCTACCGCATAACGGCAGCTCACCGTCCCTTTGATGGGGGGGTAAATCACTCCGCCGTGCCTTCCTCATATTCAGCCGACATGGTCAGCCATTTTTCCTCGTGGCCGGCCAACGTCTGGGCGAGCTGCGAGCGTTCCTTGGCCAGGCGTGTCGCGGTCGACGGGTCCTTCTCGTAGATCGCCGGGTTGGCCAACTCGTCCTCGATGCCGTCGATGCGCTTGCGGATGCGGTCCATCAGCGCCTCGGTGGCGCGGATTTCCTTGGCCAGCGGCTCGAAAGCGGCGCGGCGCGCTGCCGCATCGCGGCGGCGGTCGGCTTTTGACGCCTTGTCCGCCTCGCGCTTGCCACGGCGATCGCCGGACACGCCGGTGACCAGCGTCTTGTAGTCCTCAAGGTCGCCATCATACGGGTTGACCGCCCCGTCCTTGACCAGCCACAGCCGGTCGGCGGTCGCCTCGAGCAGGTGGCGATCATGCGAGATCAGGATGACGGCCCCGGGAAATTCGTTGAGCGCATGGATCAGCGATTCACGGCTGTCGATGTCGAGGTGGTTGGTCGGTTCGTCGAGGATGAACAGGTTCGGCCCCTCGAAGGCCGACAGGCCCATCAGAAGACGCGCCTTCTCGCCGCCGGACAGGTCCTTGGCGGGCGTATTCATCTTCTCGGTGGTGAGACCGAACTGGGCGACGCGGCCGCGCACCTTCGATTCCGGAGCCTCCGGCATCAGCCGGCGGACATGCTCATAGGCATTTTCCTCCGGACGGAGATCGTCGAGCTGGTGCTGGGCGAAGATCGCCACCTTCAGCCCGGGCGCCACGGTCATGGTGCCGCTCTCCTGCTTGAGCCGGCCGGACAGCAATTTGGCGAAAGTCGACTTGCCGTTGCCGTTGGCTCCGAGCAGCGCGATGCGGTCGTCGGCGTCGATGCGCAGCGTCATCTTCTTCAGGATCGGCTGGCCTTCGGTGTAGCCGACATTGACGTTGTTCAGCGCAATGATCGGCGAGGCAACCGTCTTCACCGGTTCGGGGAAGGAGAACGGCCGCACCGAATCGTTCACGATGGCCGCGATCGGCTTCATCTTTTCCAGCGCCTTGATGCGCGACTGCGCCTGCCTCGCCTTGGAGGCCTTGGCGCGGAAGCGCTCGACGAAGGATTCCATATGCTTGCGGGCGGCTTCCTGTTTGACCCTGCCCTTTTCCTGCAATTCCTTCTGCTCGGTATACTGGCGCTCGAACTGGTCGTAGCCGCCGCGCCAGAAGGTCAGTTTCTTCTGGTCGAGATGAACGATCGAATTGACGGCGCGGTTGAGCAGATCGCGATCGTGCGAAATCAGGAGCACCGTGTGCGGATACTTCGACACATAGTTCTCCAGCCACAGCGTGCCTTCGAGATCGAGATAGTTGGTCGGCTCGTCGAGCAGCAGGAGATCTGGCTCTGAAAACAGCACGGCGGCGAGCGCCACGCGCATGCGCCAGCCGCCGGAGAAGGACGAGGCCGGACGGCGCTGCGCCGCATCGTCGAAGCCAAGGCCGGCCAGGATGGTGGCCGCGCGGGACTCGGCCGAATGCGCGTCGATGTCGGCCAGCCGCATATGGATGTCGGCGATGCGGTGTGGATCGGTGGCGGTCTTTTCTTCTTCAAGCAGCGCCGTACGCTCGAGGTCGGCCTTGAGCACGATCTCGATAAGCGGCTCCTCGGTTCCCGGCGCTTCCTGCGCCACCTGGCCGATGCGCGTGTTCTTCGGCAGGCTGATCGAGCCTGTCTCGGAGGGAAAATCGCCGGTAATCGCCTTGAACAGCGTCGTCTTGCCAGTACCGTTGCGACCGACAAGACCGGCCTTGGTGCCGGCCGGCAAGGTCAGCGAGGCATGGTCGAGAAGCAGGCGCCCGGCCATGCGGAGCGAAAGGTCATTGATGATCAGCATGGCCGCGCTTTTGCACCGGACATCGACGCTTCGCAAGACCTTGCGGACCGGTTGGCCGCACAAGGCCTGAAAACGGCGCCTGCAATTGCGCCGTCACAGCCGCCGATCAATGGCTCGCCGTAGCGGCCGGCAAGGCTTCAGGCAGTGGCCTTGCCACGCTTTGTCGCCTTGGCGACGGTGGCCGGTGCCGCCGGCTTGCGGCCAAGTCCCGTCGACTTCGCCAGCGCCGACCGGGTCGCCGAGTAGTTCGGAGCAACCATCGGATAGTCCGGCGGCAAGCCCCATTTGGCCCGATAATCGTCCGGGCTCAAACCATAGTCTGTCCTGAGGTGTCGCTTGAGCGACTTGAATTTCTTCCCATCCTCCAGGCAGACGATGTAATCGGGAAACACCGACTTTTTCGGATTGACAGCCGGAACCAGGCTCGGGCTTTCCACGACGGCCGCGCCAGCCAGCTTTCGAACCGAGGCGCTGACGCTGGCAATCAGGTCAGGCAGGCCGGAAGCCGGAAGCGGATTGTTGCCGACATAGGCCGAGACAATATCGGCCGTCAGCTCGATCACGGTCTTATCCTCGATATTTGACAATTCTTTCATCCTATTTGCGATAAAATCATCCACCACAGTGAAGACTTTTGCCGATGTATCTCTTTAACCGCGTCCCCCAACGGGCCGCCAAGTTCCAAAACGAATCAAGACTTGGTGTCAACTACTTTTATGGAAAATCGACGTCACGCAAATTAGAAAATCTAATACTTGGAACCGGCAGACTTGGTTGTCCGGCCGTCGGCCAATATCTCAAGAATACGCTTCCAGCGGGCACAGCGCCCGAAATCCTTCTGTTCAATCGCCTTTTCGGCCTTCATCGCTGCGTAAAGCGGTGCCTCGACGCCGAATTCCTTGATCAGCCAATGCGCTTCCTGCCTGGCGAGACGTTCATTTTCGTCAAACATGGTCTTGTGCCTCCGAACGTTCCAGGCCGACCGCTATACAACTGCCGATGACAAGGACGGCTCCGGCGATAGCGGTCGTCGTCAGTCGTTCGCCGGACAGGGTCAGCAGCAACGTCGACGCGATCGGCGTGAGATAGGCTATGACAGCGACCTTGCCGCTGCCTTCGAGCTTCAAGGCGCGTGACCAGAGGTAATAACCCAGGCCCATCGGGCCAGCGCCAAGATAGAGCCCAAGGGCCAGATCCACGCCGGCGGGCCACGCAACACCTTCGCGAGCCGACCATAAAAGCGTCAAGGCGATGCCGACCAGCGACGATGGCAACAAAAGGCGCTCGGGCGACGTGGCGAGCCGCCCCACCATCACCGAATAAAAGGCCATGCACAGCGCGGACCCGAAGGCGGCGAAATAGCCGACAAGATCGCCCTGGAACCAGGTGCTCTCACGCCCGCCCGATATCACCAGTACGACGCCGACGAACCCAAGGGCCGCGGCAAGCCCCAGCAAAACCGGACGCCGCGGATTTTCGAAAACGATCACCGCCGCAGCGACCATCAAGGGCCAAGTGTAGGCCACGAGATTGGCTTCGATCACCGGCATCGATGCGAAGGCAACATATTGCAGCACCATGGTGCCGACCAGACCGATGAGGCCGACCGCGAGAGGCGCGAGTGCGGCCCGGAGCGCCACCGACGGAGCCTCCTCCCGGCTCATGAACCGGATCAGGGCGAAGACCAGTACAGCGCCCGCAAATTGCAGGAACTGCACCTGCGACACCGGATGGGTCGCCAGCAAGGATTTGCCGACCAAGGCATTGGTCGACCACAAGGCCACCGCGCCGGCGGCGAAGACCAGCGCGGATATCGAGCCTGATCCATGCCGAAAGAATCGGCATCGAACTCTATCTCCAGGCTTGACCATGATCTTGTCCGAAAACCGGGTCCCACTTTTCGGAATCATGGTTCGCTACCATGATTCCCGTGCCCCGCCCGGAACCTGTGCTTCGGCGGTTGGGGCAGGCGTGGGATGCTCCGCCTCGAACCGGCGATAGGCGGGCAACTGGTTGGTCCAGACATCTTCGGCCAGCTCGTTGACCCACTCGCGATCATGGTCGTTGTCGGCGGCAAGATAGAACATGCGATTGTCGTCGACATAGGGCTTGGCCACCGAACGCTGGTTGAGCACCAGTGTGACGCGCTCGCCGTACTGGATCGGCGCGGTGCGATGCAGGACGCCAAGAAACTGTCCGAGTGTCGCGTAATTCATCTTGTGATCGATGCGCATGATGCGGTTGCGCGGAATCTCGCGGCCGGATTCGAGGATGGCGCGACCGGTCTCGGAATCATCGCAATAGATCTCGAGATGGCCGCCGACCAGCGGATTGCTGATCGACAGCGGAATGAGTTCGGTGACCGGAACGCCGTCGCAATGCCACTCGACGGCACCATCCCTTGGATTCATGAAGGTGACGGTCGAGCCGACGATCGATAGCGGATAGGGCTCCAGCTTCGTGCCCATCATGTCGGACAGTCGCTCCAGGCGCAGCTTGTCGTGCAGCAATTCCCTGATTTCGGGGATGAAACGGTCAGCGCCGGTGATAAAGGTCAGGTCGAGGTGCTTGTGCACGGCATGGCTGGCCTTGAGCTTCAGGGCAGCCTCCTCGATTGCGGCAAGCAGGGCCGGATCATAGCCATGCAGATACTGCGCAACGCCGAAACTCGACACTTTCCAGGCGGTTTCATGTCCGATGATGGCCTCACGGCTCATCGCATAGCGCAGTTCGGGTATGGTGTGTGCGTTCATTGTACTTCTCCAAGTGGGGGCAAACACTTGGTTAACAGTCGATTAAATTAGTCCCCCCTGTAAAATTAGGAATGCTAGTGCTACCGTAAGCCCAGCTTAAGGTCGAAACCCGTGCGCCTGCTCAGTCAAGTCAACCTCAATTCGCTGAAGATCGTGGAGAGTGCTGCAAGGCACGGCAATTTCACGCGTGCGGGCGAAGAGCAGTTCATCACCGCTTCCGCGGTCAGCCAGCGCGTCAAGAGCCTGGAGGACCAGCTGCGCTTCAAGATTTTCCAGCGCGGCGGCAATGCGGTGTCGCTGACGCCGGAGGGTGAGACCTATGTCTCGCGCGTTCGCGAGGCGCTGGAGCGAATCGTTGCCGCCAGCATGGAAGCGACCGGGCAATCGCAGGAGCATGTGCTGAAAATATCCGTGCTGCCGACCTTTGCCGCGCGCTGGCTGTTTCCGCGCCTGCCGCTGTTTCAGCGGCAATATCCCGATATCGTGATGCGGGTTTCGACCTCCTACGCGACGCATGAGTTCACGACCTCCGATTTCGATCTCGAAATCCGCTATGGCGACGGCCACTTCAACGGGTTGCCATCCGATCTGCTGTTTCGGGAAGACCTGACGCCGGTGTGCAGCCGCAAGCTGTTCCATGAGGTACTCGGCGACAAGCCGCTGTCGAAGGTGACACCGGACGACCTCAAGCTCTTCACGCTGTTGCATTCCGATACCTGCACCCAGAACTGGCAATCCTGGCTGGCCTTCGCCGGCGCCAGCTTCGTGCTCAGCGAGACCAAGAGCATCTATTTCGACTCGTGCATGATGTCCTACGAGGCAGCCAATGCCGGAATGGGTTTCGCCGTCGCCAACCGCGCCTACATGGCCAGCGACATCCGCGCCGAAAGGCTGGTCGCTCCCTTTGCCGTCCACCACCCGAACACGGCCGGCTGGTATTTCGTCTCACCGCACAAGAGCCTCGCCGCACGCAAGGTGCTGCTGTTCAAACAATGGGTGATGGCGGAAGCGGCCCTGACGCAACGCCAATTGGATAGCGAAATCAGAGATTTGGCTTCTGAGGCCGTCTGAAATTCGGATCGTCCCTCGATGACGACGCGAACCGCCAGCCCTCGAATCCAGAACGAAAACAACTGATCAGGCGAAGGCCCTGCCCTCCTCGGTGCGCTGGAAATGCGCCAGATCGAGCTGCACGGAAGGGCGACCGAGAACCGTCAGGATCATATGCGCCTGACCGCGATGATGGGTCTGGTGGTTGAAGACATGAGCCAGCGCCGGCGCCAGGCGCTGCGAGACGGTGCGCATGTCCGATACGGTCATATAGGTGAAGCGGCCCGACAGCGCCTTGTCGCTCAAGCCGGCGAGCCACTCGATGATCCGCCGGTCCTCCGCCTCGCGCGCCGCTCTCAAATTGGGCAAGGCGCGATGCAGCACGACGTCCAGCGCCGTCGGTGCGTCGCCTTCGCCGGTGAAGCGCTTCATCCAGATGCGATCGGCGGCGAGCAGGTGGTTGAGCGTGCCCATCAGCGAGCCGAAGAAGGCGCCGACATCGCGATTGAATTCCTCCTCGTCGAGATCGGCGGCGGCGGCATAGATGCGGCCATTGGCCCATTGATTATACGCCGCAAACATCATGAAGTGCTGTCTCATCTTTTCTCCCGCCGCCCCGTCTCGGAGTGTCGGGAGCGATACCTAGAGCAATTCACCGTTTCACGGAAACGGTGAATTGCTCTAACTCTTGTGTTGACGCAATTCCGGACGGAAAACCGCTCGCACTTTTCCTGGAATTGCTCTGGACCGCAAAGGGACCCGCGCCAATGACCATTCTGCTTTATGATCTCGTCGGGCGTGACGAGAGCCGTCCGTTCAGCCCGCATTGCTGGAAGGCAACGATGGCGCTTGCCCACAAGGGGCTCGATGTCTCAACCGCGCCGACGCGTTTTCTCGAGGTCCCCACCATAGAGGGCGGCGCTTCGAAAAGCGTTCCGGTGATCCGCGACGGCGACAAGGTGGTCATCGATTCCTTCGCCATCGCGCTCTATCTCGACGAAGCCTATCCGGACCGGCCGACGCTGTTTGGCGGCGAAGGCGGCAAGGCGATGGCGCGCTTCATCGAGCGCTGGTCGCAATTGACCATCCATCCCTACGTCACCACGGTCGCGCTCACCGACCTCCATGCCATGCAGGACGAAGAGAACGCGGTGTATTTCCGGCAGAGCCGGGAGCAGCGTCTCGGCAAGCAGTTGGAAGATGTCGTCGCGGCACGCGACGGCGGGTTGGCGGCGTTTCGGGCCTCGCTTGAGCCGCTGCGCTCGATGCTGAGCTATCAGCCCTTCATCGGCGGTGCCTCGCCGCTGTTTGCGGACTATATCGTCTTCGGCGCGTTGCAATGGGCGCGCATTGCCACGCCCTATCAGCTGCTCGAAAACAGCGACGTGGTGGCGCAATGGTTCAGCCGCTGCCTCGACCTGCATGGCGGGCTGGGACGAAAGGTGGCGGCGGCGGCGGCGTGACGGCCGCAAAACGCCCGCCCTGCCCGCAAGGCAGCTCGGGCGCCGTCAATCCGTGGCGAAAATCAGCGGCGGGATAGCTGGCCTTACTTGGCTGCCTTCTTTGGCTTGCTGGTTTTCGGCTTGCTGGCTTTCGTGGCGGCCTTTTCTTCCTTGGGCGCGGCCTTTGCCTTGCCAGCACCAGATGCCTTCTTGGCTGGCGTCTTGGCCGCCGACGGCTTGGCCGCGTCCTCCCGATCGATGTCGGCCGCCGCCTGGCGCCAATGGCGTTCGTGGTGACCGGCCGGTTGCCCTTCTTCCTGCCAGATCTGATGTGCGCGATTGCGAATGCGCTCCTGACGATCGTCTGCCATGGTCATGTTGTCTCCATTCGGGCCGACTTCAGCGCGGCGCCGACACGCGACTATAGCAAGCAAAGCGTTGCTGTGCAGCCGTCTGATCCGGCCCAGGGAACTGCCGGCCCGACATCGAAGCGCCCGGCCGGTCCGGGCGCTTCGCTATCGCCATGGGGCTCTTCACTCGCAAGGCCAGGCAATTGGCTTTCCGTCCGCTTCGCGGACCTGCCCGGCCCCTCGCTGTCGCTCCGGGCGTTCTTCACTCGCAAAGCCAAGCAATTGGCTTTCCGTCCGCTTCGCGGACCTGCCCGGCCCTTCGCTGTCGCTCCGGGCGTTCGTCGCTCGGAAAGCCAAGCAATTGGCTTTCCGTCCGCTTCGCGGACCTGCCCGGCCCTTCGCTGTCGCTCCGGGCGTTCGTCGCTCGGAAAGCCAAGCAATTGGCTTTCCGTCCGCTTCGCGGACCTGCCCGGCCCTTCGCTGTCGCTCCGGGCGTTCGTCGCTCGGAAAGCCAAGCAATTGGCTTTCCGTCCGCTTCGCGGACCGCTCCTCACCCCTTGGCAATGGGTCGGGCGGCTTGTATAGAGCCCGCCACTCTCAATTCCATTCTCAGACAAGGACGACCCATGGCGCTCGAACGCACCTTCTCCATGATCAAGCCGGACGCAACCCGGCGCAACCTCACCGGCGCCATCACCAAGATGCTCGAAGACGCCGGCCTGCGCGTCATCGCTTCGCGCCGTGTGTGGATGAGCCGCCGCGAGGCGGAAGGTTTTTACGCTGTCCACAAGGACCGCCCGTTCTTCGGCGAACTGGTCGAGTTCATGTCCTCGGCTCCAACCGTCGTCCAGGTTCTGGAGGGCGAGAACGCCATTGCCAGGAACCGCGAAGTGATGGGTGCCACCAACCCGGCCAACGCCGCCGAAGGCACCATCCGCAAGGTGCATGCGCTGTCGATCGGCGAGAATTCGGTGCACGGCTCCGACGCGCCGGAAACCGCCGCGCAGGAAATCAAGTACTGGTTCTCGGACACCGAGATCGTCGGCTGAGCCGACACTGCCAAGTCTCGAAAAGGCCGGCACTCGCCGGCCTTTTTCATTGGCGGTCAGCTCGCGGCGCTGAAGCGAAGGATTTCGCGACCGTCCTTGTCTGATATGGTGAGCTTGCCGGCATCGAGCTTGTAGGACGCCGCCCTGGCCAAGGCATCGAACAACGCCTTTTCCTCGGCCATCACCTCGGGTGCGCAGGCCTTGTGGGTCGAACCGATATTGCTGATCGCGATCGCCTGGCCATCGACCTTCGCTGTGGCAAAATAGGCGTTGCAGGGGCCACTGCCGCCAGCCTTGCCGGCCTCGCTGACCCTGAACGTCGCCTGCGGCGCGGTGATGGCGCCGATGCCGTCGACATAGTCGACCACCCAGAGCTGGCCAAAGGCGGAAGCCGTCGGCCCGGTGCCTGGCGCGACCATCTTGAGCATGATGGTTTGCGGCGCGTCGGTCAGCGGATCGAGCTGATGGCGCACATCGGAAATGAACATCAACTTGCCATCGACAGTGATCCGCGCCTGCAGCGCATAGGTCATCCGTGACCGGATCGCCGATGGATCGAATTTGATCTCGAAGCTGATCGGCACCTGGCCGGTCGGCTTGATAGTCTGCTCGCCGATGACTTTGGCCGGCGCGTCGGCCAGCGAGACATCGACAAGCTGGACGGAAAGCACGGCGCTGGGCGGCAGGGCGATGCGCTCGCGATAGATCACCTCGCCCCTCACCGCCCTTTCGGCAGCCACGGACAGTTCCGGCACCGCCAGGATACCGACGATCAGAGGCACGAAGCCGAAGACGAAGAACTCCGCGAGCCTGTCCAGCATGACCACCTCCCTTGCCGGGATCGCCAATCCCCGGGCTGCCAATGGCTGACCACGCCGTCCATCTGGCCAAAGGATTACGGTCAATGCATGGCTGCGACGGGTATTTATTCGGAAGGCGATTTCCAGCGCCCCGCGGCTTGGGCGTCGGTTTCCTTGGCCTCGACCCAACCGCCCTCGGAGCCATCGGCGCGGTGCTCCTTCTTCCAGAAGGGTGCACGCGACTTCAGATAATCCATGAGGAAATCCGCCGCCTCGAACGCCGCCTGACGATGGGCGGAGGCGGCCACCACCAGCACAATATTCTGTCCCGGCGCGATCTTGCCATGGCGGTGGATGACGGTGAGGCCTTGCAGCGGCCAGCGCTGAACCGCCTCAGTGGCGATACGACCGATCTCGGCCTCCGCCATGCCGGGATAATGCTCGAGCTCCAGTGCTGACAAGGCGCCCTGCTCATCCCGGCAAAGACCGGAGAAGGTGACCACCGCGCCAATATCGGCGCGGCCTTGCGTCATGCCGGCAATCTCGGCGGCAACGTCGAAATCCTGGCGCTGGATGCGCACGATCGGCACCAGGACGGCCGACATGAGTATCAGCCCCCGGTCATTGGCGGGAACAGCGCGATCTCCCGCGCGCCCGATATCTTCTCGTGGTGGTCGACATGTTCCTGATTGATGGCAACACGGATCACGTCAGGATACTGCAGCGCGTGCTCGTAGCCCTCGCCGCGCGACTGCAGCCAGCGCAACAGGTCGGCGACCGTCTCGATGCCGGCCGGCAATTCAACGTCTTCCTCCGATGTGCCGATCCGTTCGCGCACCCAGGCGAAATAGATGAGACGGGTCGCCATCTCACTCATCCATGATGTGCTTGAGGCCGGCGCGGAAATAGTCGTAGCCGGTGTAGAGCGTGACGAGCGCCGCGATCCACAGCAGCACCAGACCGGTCTGCGTGGTCAGCGGGAATATCTTGTCGCCGGCCGGACCTGCCAGCAGGAAGGCGATGGCGACCATCTGGATGGTGGTCTTCCACTTGGCAAGCTGCGTCACCGGCACCGAGACCTTGAGCGCCGCCAGATATTCGCGCAGGCCCGAAACCAGGATTTCGCGGCACAGGATGATGATCGCCGCCCACAGCGACCAGCCGGCGATGCCGGCATGGCGATCGGTGTCGGCCGCAAGCAGCAAAAGGCACGTGGCGACCAGCAGCTTGTCGGCGATCGGATCGAGCATCTTGCCGATGTTGGAGGTCTGCTGCCAGGCGCGCGCAAAATAACCGTCGAAATAATCGGTGATGGATGCGAGCAGGAAAATGATCAGCGCCGACCAGCGGGCGAAGTCGCTGGATTTGAGATGGCCTTCGAGAAAAAAGCACAGAACCACCAGCGGCACCGCGATGATGCGGGCGTAGGTCAGTATGTTGGGCAGGTTGAACGCGCGCTGGGCCATGTCTGGTGGACTCTTTCTGCCTACGTACTCAAATCAGAAGGGAATGTAGGGGGTCAACAGGCCAGATTCGACTGACCAGCTGAAACTGCCGAATTTTTCAACTTTCGTGAAAATGATTGTAGACCAGCTTGGCGACTTGTTCGGAAATGCCATCGACTTTCCTCAGATCCTCGATTGCCGCACGGCTCACCGCCTTGGCGGTGCCGAATGCCAGCAGCAGCGCCCGCTTGCGGCCGGGACCGATGCCGGCAATCTCATCGAGCGGGCTCTTGACCATTTCCTTCTTGCGCCGCGCCCGGTGCGAACCGATGGCGAAGCGATGGACCTCGTCGCGCAGGCGCTGCACGAAATAGAGCACGGGGTCGCGCACCGGCAGCGAAAACGAGTCCCTGCCCCTGACGAAAAAACGTTCGCGGCCGGCATCGCGGTCCTGGCCCTTGGCGATGCCAATGGCCACGACCCGGTCCTCGATGCCGAGATCGGCGAGAATCTTGCGCACGGCCGTCATCTGGCCCTGACCACCGTCGATCAGGATGACGTCGGGCCAGGCCGGGAAGCTGCCGGAGATGTCATCATCGATATCATCGGTCGCCTCGCCTGCCGCAGCGTCGTCGGCCACGGCAACATCGCCATGCTCCTTGAGCAGCCGCGAAAAGCGCCGCTCCATCACCTCGCGCATCATGCCGAAATCGTCGCCCGGCGTGATCTCGGTCGAGCGGATGTTGAATTTCCGGTACTGGTTTTTGACAAAACCTTCCGGCCCGGCGACCACCATGGCGCCGACGGCATTGGTGCCCATGATGTGTGAGTTGTCATACACCTCGATGCGCACCGGCGGCTTGGCCAGCCCGAAGGTCTCGGCGAAACCGGCAAGCAATCGTCCTTGCGTCGACGTTTCGGCCAGCCTGCGGCCCAACGCCTCCCTGGCGTTCTGAAGGGCGTTGTCGGTCAGGTCCTTCTTCTCGCCGCGCTGCGGCACCGAGATAGCCACCTTGCGGCCGGCGCGGGTGGAGAGCGCCTCGGCCAGCAGCTCCTGGTCTTCGACCCCACGCGACAGCAGAATGGCGCGTGGCGTCGGCTTGTCGTCGTAGAACTGCGCCAGGAACGAGCCCAGCACCTCCGATCCCTCCAGTGCAGGGTCGGCCTTGGGGAAATAGGCGCGGTTGCCCCAGTTCTGGCCGGTGCGGAAGAAAAAGACCTGGATGCAGACCTGGCCACCTTCCTGATGGATGGCGAAGACATCGGCTTCGTCGACGGTCTGCGGGTTGATGCCCTGATGGCTCTGCACGTGCGACAGCGCCGCCAACCGGTCGCGATAGATGGCGGCGCGCTCGAAATCGAGGTCTTCGGACGCCTGCTGCATGGCGGCCGAAATTTCGGTCTTCACCTTCTGGCTGCGGCCGGACAAAAAGTCCTTCGCCTCGGCGACCAGTTCGGCGTAGCCCTCATGCGAGATCTCGCCGGTGCAAGGGCCGGCGCAGCGCTTGATCTGGTACAAAAGGCATGGCCGCGTGCGGTTCTCGTAGAAGGAGTTGGTGCAGCTTCTCAGCAGGAAGGCGCGCTGCAGCGAATTGATGGTGCGGCCGACGGCGCCGGCCGATGCAAAAGGGCCGAAATAGTCGCCCTTGCGCGACCGCGCACCGCGATGCTTGTAGATGCCGGGCGAGACATGGTCGCCGGTCAAAAGGATATAGGGGAACGACTTGTCGTCCCGCATCAGCACATTGAACCGCGGCCGCAAGCGCTTGATAAGGTTGGCTTCAAGCAGCAGCGCTTCGATTTCGGTGCGGGTGACGACGAACTCCATCGTCGCAGTCTCGCGGACCATGCGGCCGATGCGATTGGTGTGGAACCGGCCTTGCGCGTAGTTGGTGACGCGCTTCTTCAGGCTGCGGGCCTTGCCGACATAGAGCACGTCACCGGCGGCGTTCATCATGCGGTAGACGCCGGGGGCATTGGGCAGCCGCTTGACCAGCGTCTGGATCACCTCGGCGCCGACCATGCCTTCGGCATCGCCGGCATGCGGCGTCCAGTCGATGGCCGTGAAGGCGACATCGGGGCCAGTTGGTTCGACGATCTCCTCCAGCGCCTCGTCCTCGAGGTCGATTTCGGGAGGAAGATCATCGGCGCCGCCGCGCACCTTGTTTTTGTGATCGAGTGGACTCATTCAGCCATGCCTGTCACATCGGGCGTCTGCCATGCAAGATGCTGGCCGCCATCGAGCGCGATCATCTGGCCGGTGACCGAGCGCGCATCCCAAAGATAGCGGATGGTGGCGCCGAATTCAGGCAATTCCGGGCCGCGCTTCAGGATCAGGCCGGCGACCTGTGCGTCAAAATCGGAATCATCCTGGCGCATGTTCTTCAACGTCGGCCCCGGACCGATCGCGTTGACACGAATGTTTGGGCCCAGCGCCTGCGCCAACATCTGCGTCTGCGTCCACAGGGCGGATTTGGACAGCGCATAGGAAAAATAGCGCGGCGTCGGCCGCCAGACGCGTTGATCGATGATGTTGACGATCAGCCCCTCCTGCCCTTCCGGCAAAGCGCGCGCGAAATTCTGCGCCAACAGCGCCGGCGTCTTCGCATGAATGGCAAAGTGGCGATCCCAGGCCCGCCAGTCGAAGTCGTCAACGGAATCATCGACAAAGAGCGAAGCGTTGTTGACCAGAAGCGAGATGGACCCCAGCGCGGCTTCCGCCTGGCCGACAAGGTCGTTGACGGAATTCATATCGGTCAGGTCGGCGCTTACCACCGCCGCGCGGCCGCCGGACTGGTTAATCCCCGCGGCCAAGGCGTCAGCCTCACCGCGCGAGCGATTGGCGTGGATGGCGACTGCAAAACCATGGCTGGCGAGGTCCTCGACGATCGCCTTGCCGATCCGTTTCGCCCCACCGGTCACCAGCGCCGTGGTGGCTTTGCTCATCTTCAGTCAATCCTCAATTTCGGCACGAAAAGACGGCGCCGGCAAAATATGGCTCGCCATCCGTTAAATGGCGTTCGCACCTGGGGCAACATTGTGGCGAAACCGCCTGGCGGGCATTCAGACTCGCCCCATAACAAGGCCAGTCATATCCCCATATAGGGCGCAGGACTCCTTGCACCAAGCGGTGTGCGGCGCAACATGGCCAAGCTGCTGACATTTCGCTGTTGCGAAGATGCAACGTCATGGTTCTGCCTCATTCGCGCCGGGGAATGACCCAAGTTCAGGTTCGCTTCAGCCGCATTTTGACACGACATTTGGAACCGACGAACGCCAGATCCGTTTCACCCCCCGGACGGGTTGATGGCGATCGTAAGAAACAAGCCTGTGTCCTGTGGCTTAAGGAGTAAAGAACAATGCAAGCCAATCTCAAATTCGCACGGCCGCTGGCCGTCGCGTTCGGGCTCTTCGCCCTCGGTGGAACCGCTTATGCCGCGGACGTCGTTCAGGAAGAGCCGCCGGCACCCGCTCCGGTTGCCGAACTGCCTGTCGCGTCCTGGGCCGGCCCCTATGCCGGTATCAACCTCGGCTATGGCTTCTCCGGCCGTACCAAGGAAAAGGATACCGGTTTCGACACCAGCACGAAGGGTTTCGTCGGTAGCGTCTTCGGCGGCTATCAGTGGCAGCAGGAGAACTTCGTGTACGGCGGTGAAGCCGAACTCGGCTACAACGGCGTCAAGGGTGACGACAATGGTATCCACTCCAAGGGTGGCCTCGAAGGTTCGCTGCGTGCCCGTCTGGGTTATGCCGTGACCCCGGAAATCCTCCTCTACGGCACCGGCGGTCTCGCCGGCAGAAGCCTGAAGGTGGAAGACTCCGACCTCCTCGCCAGCGACACCGCTACGATGATCGGCTGGACCGCCGGCGTGGGTACCGACATCAAGCTGACCGACAATGTCTTCGGCCGTGTCGAGTATCGTTACACCGACTTCGGCAGCAAGAGCTTCGATGGTATCGGCAAGGTCAAGGCCACCGACAACCGCGTCACCTTCGGCGTCGGTATGAAGTTCTAAGTCGTTCAAGCCACGACACGAAAAAGCCGGGCCTCGCGCCCGGCTTTTTTTGTGGCCGCCGTCACCCCGGGATCGCGGACTTCAACTCCGGGAATTTCTCGTCGAAACGCGCCATCCAGCGGGTCAGCCGGCCGCGACCCTTTTCCCATTTGCCGGCAAAGCGCAATGACAGGTAACCAAGGCAAGCCCGCAACGCCATCTGGCCGGCGGTGATCTTCTTCGGCAGTTTCGGCGGGTTGGCGTTGAGCAGGTCGAGAGCGGAGGTGATCTTCGCCCACTGCCGGTCGAGCCAGGGCTGATAGACCATGTCCTCAGGCCGGGTGCGGCGCTCATAGACCATCGACAGCGCGCAATCGCAAATGCCGTCGGCCAGCGCCTCCAGCACTTCCGCTTCCAGACGCTTGTCGGGATTGCGCGGGAACAACGCGTTCTTCGAAATCCGGTTGAGGTGCTGGGTAATGGCGCGGCTGTCGTGAATCGAACGACCGTCATCGAGCACCAGCACCGGAATCTTGCCGAGCGGATTGGCTCCGATCAGTTCGGCCGGTTTGTCCTCGGTCTTGACCGGCACCAGATCGATCGCGATCCCAGCATAGGCCGCAGCCATCCTGACCTTGGAGCTGTAGGGAGAGGTGGATGCGTAGAGCAGCTTCGGCATGATCGGTTTCCTGTTTGCGGACGTCCAGTGTTGACTGGACAGCCACTTGCGATCAACCGCCAGAGCGCAAAAAAAGAACTGCCAGAAACCGGTTGCGGTTTCCATCCCGGGCATCAGCCTACAGAGTGGTACGCCGGAAACGCGAGCGAGCGACGACAGCAGGCTGATTATGTTCAAACCTGCATTTGCATCTCACCAACCCAGGCACTGCGCCGGAGCCTTCGCCAAGCACGACAAGGAGACGGTTCAATGGGCGAGCGAGGCAGCCAACCGGCGCCTCGCTTTGCTTGCCCCCTCGGTCTCATCCCGATGTTCAGCCCCGAGGGCTGAACCCGCTGCCGGACTTGCTTCGATCCAGTGCGTCAGAGCGTCCTTGCCGAGCCCCGAAGGACACGCGACGCCCCAACGACCGGTCTACTTCTTGGCCGGAGCCTTCGCCTTCGCGGGCGCTGCCTTGGCCTTCGGCGCGGCGGCTTTCTTCACCGCGGGCTTTGTAGCGGCCGCTGCTGCTTTCGCGGCCGGCTTTGCCGCTGCCTTCGCGGCGGGCTTTGCCGCTGCCTTCGCGGCGGGCTTTGCCGCAGCCTTGGCGGGCGCCGCCTTCTTGGCTGCGGGTTTTGCCGCTGCCTTGACCGCAGGCTTCTTCGCCGGTGCAGCCTTCGCTGCAGGCTTTGCCGCTGCCTTGACGGGCGCCGCCTTCTTCACTGCGGGCTTCGCCACAGCCTTGGCCGCTGCCGGCTTCTTGGCCGGTGCTGCTTTCGCCGCGGGCTTTGCCGCCGCCTTCGCAGGCGCTGCTTTCTTCACTGCCGTTGCGGCCTTCGCCGCGACTGCTTTTGCGGGTGCTTTCTTTGCCGGTGCTTTGGAAGCCGGCGCTTTAGATGACTGCTTAGCCATGTCATGCCCCTTCACGTTATGCCGATGGCCGTGAATGACCCCGGCGCGCAATGCATATCTGACTCGCGGCTCGCTAGCCAGCGAAGCAATGGTATGATTTTCTCAGCTTAAATTTTCGTTGAGATCGTGACGCGATCGCACTCATCATCGCAAAAATCCGTCGCTGATCTTCTGATACCACCGGCAATTTGACACCGGCATTCTCGATGCGAGCCCACCATCGAACTCCCAAGACTAGCGAGCAACTTTACGCATGATCGTCGGCCGTGAATATCATGACCTGCCACCTCATCGAGGCGATCATCTTCCGCAAGCGAACGGTCTATGTGGATCACGAGCGCGATACGGCGACCGATCTGAGGATCACCTTGTCAAGCATGCATCCCTACCTCCAATTGACAGATAACTCTGCACAGCAGAGTATTCTGCAAAGATGCGGTCGCGCTTTGTCGATCGCGCAAGAAGCAAGTGGCGCTGCCGCTTTCCGAGAGCGCCGTGCCACATGACGACAATCCAAGGCCTTGCCGCATTGGAGCCCATCGATGAGCGTCGACGACATCATTCACCAGAGTATGCGGCTCAGGATCATGGCCATCCTCAACACGCTGGAAAGGCGCGAGGCGCTGGAGTTCACCCAATTGAAGATCATGGTCGAAGCCACCGACGGAAATCTCGGGGCACACCTCGATACGCTGGCCAGGGCGGGCTATGTCGATATTGAAAAGCTTTTCGTCGGGCGACGGCCGCAGACCCGGGTCAAGGCAACAACGATCGGGCGGCGGGCCTTTCGCGGTCACATTGCCTTTCTTCGCAAGATCATCGATCAGGCGGAGGCAACGCGGCGCGGGAAATAGCACTGCAATTGAGCGAACACCGTTGGCGCGTCGCAACGACGGCGGCGCCCCGCGTGTAGGGCAGGCACATGGATTTCGTCACGGCTGATAGCCGAGGCAGATGGCCCCGAGCGCCACGACGGCGCAGGCGCCGACCCGCCGGGGTGTCAGCGTCTCGCCGAGAAACAGCCGGCCGATGAAAGCCGCGAAGACGACACTGGTCTCGCGGACCGCGGTGATCGGACCGGCAGGTCCGAGCGCGAAGGCCGCCACCACGACGCCATAGGCCAGAAGCGCGAACAGGCCGCCGCCCAGTGCCTTCCAGGTCTCCGGCGCCCACGGGTCGACAGCAAGCCGGCCACGACAGGCGACGAAGGTCGCCGGCAGCAATGCGCCATAGGCCAGCAGGACCCAGGCGGTGTAGGCGCCGACATTGCCCGCCGCGCGAACGCCGATTGCATCGACCGTCGCATAGGCGGCGATGATAGCTCCCGTTGCCAGCGCATAGAGGATCGATGTCGTGGCGGCTCTTCCTCGTCCGAGCGAAAGACCCATGATGCCACCGCCGACCAGGGCGACGCCGACGGTCTCCAGAACGGTGAGCTGCTGGCCGGCCAGCAGGAAGCCGCCAAGGGTGACAAGCAGAGGCACGCTGCCGCGAACAATCGGGTAGACCTGTCCCAATTCGCCATGTTTGTAGGCGGCCACCAGGAACACGCTGTAGCCAACCTGCAGGCAGGCCGAGAGCCCGACATAGAGCCAGGCCGACGTAGCCGGAAAACCGTTGAGGATTGCCACGGGAATGGCCAGCACCGTGCTGGAGAAGCTCATGACGGTGACGGTCCACAACCTGTCGGCGCCTGTTCGCAGGAAAGCGTTCCAGCTTGCGTGCAGGATCGCCGCGAACAGCGCGAGGCCGACGACCAGCGGGCTCATTGCGGCCTGCGCGAGGCAGCGACGATGTCCAGGGCCGCCTTGCGGGCTTCACGAAGAGCGGTACTCGCCTGCCCCATCTGCGCCATCAGGGTGGCCCCTTCGATCAGCATCAACAGCGTCGCCGCCACGTTCTCGGCGCGCCCGCGCGGCATCACCTGCGCGAGGATCGATCGCATGCGCTGCCTGAAGCCGTCCTTCTGCCTGGCGACGGCCTTGAATACGGCATGCCGCGGATCGCCGAACTCAGCCAGCGCATGCGCGAACAGGCAGCCGTGGAAATCCGGGCTACGGAACCAGCGGCCATGCCAGTCGAAAATCTTCGCGATCTTCTGCTCCGGCGTCATGCTCTCCCGCGCAAGCTGGTCGAGCTGTTCGTCAAAACGCCTGGCGCGATAGTCGAGCACCGCGACGATCAGTTCATCCTTGCTGGGGAAGTGGCGATACATCGTCATCTTGGCCACATCGGCCTCGGCGATGATCCAGTCGATCCCGGTGGCGTGGAAGCCGGCACGCTTGAACAGCGCGTAGGCGGTTTCGACGACGTGCTGGCGTTTGTCGGAGACAGGCGACGGCGTCATGATGCGCACCAAGTGATGAGACAGGTCTGTCTCATACCTATGCGATGGATCTCACCGTCTGTCAACACGGCACGGAAAAGGCCTGCGGCTGATTAAGCCGCAGGCCTTGAAGAAAATCGAGAAACGGAAGGTTGCGTCTAGCGCAGGACGCGGCAGCGGCCGTTGTAGACCATCCAGCGGTCGAAGCCCGAGACGCAGAATTCGACATTGTCGCCGATCGAGGCAAAGCCCTGGCCTTCCTCGATCAGGTACCAGATGGACCGGTCGCGCCCGTCGGAGAGGCTGACGGTGGCCCCGCAGTAGCGGCGGCCGATCGGCCAGGTGTCGTCGGCCGGCAGATAGCGGTGCTGATGAATGCGCCGGAAGTCGGTGATCTGCACATCCGGCAGATGCGGCACATGATGCACCTGGTAGGAGAAGCGGGAGGTGATCTTGCTCAGCACCCAAGGCTGGCCGCAGACGCCGCCATCGTCGTCCGAATAGACGCCAAGGTCAGCCGCCTGGACCGCATGGGTAATGCCAAGAGGCGCGGCGAGCGGGGTACAGAGCGAAATCAGGGCAGCAAGTGCGGATTTGGCGAAGCGAGTCATGACAGCCTCTCAAGGTCGATTGCGCGCACTGTGCGGATTCGCTTGGCGTCGGTCAAGCGGTTGCTCAGACAATGGTTTCCAGAAACGAGCTGGAGCGTCTACCAACGTACCTACCGGCTACACGTTCCTCTCCAGTATCAGTCTTCCGGAAGAAAGGCGGGGTTGAAGACGACCTCCCAGAGATGGTCATCCGGATCCTGGAAATAGCCGGCATAGCCGCCCCAGAACGTATTCTGGGCCGGCTTGACGAGACGCGCGCCTGCTCTGACGGCCTGCGCCATCACGGCATCAACCTCGGCTTCGCTCGTGACATTGTGCCCGATGGTGAACTCGGTCGGGCTGCGGCCGGTCTGGTCGATGCCGGCGTCACGGGCGATGTCGGAACGTTCGAAGATCGCGAACTTCAAGCCGCCCTGCAGATCGAAGAAGGCGACGGCGCCATGCTCGAACTCCCTGCCGATGATGCCCTCGGTCGGAAGCCCAAGTCCGTTTCGGTAGAATTCGAGCGAAGCTTCCAGACTATCGACACCAAGGGTGATGACACTGATGCGAGCTTTCATTTTGATTTCTCCTTTCTATATTCTGGACTTGTGCGGTGACGTCAGCGCGGATGCGGTGGCTAATGCCAGCGTAAGGCTTCATGTGATTGCCATTGCTGGAGCGGCGCGCATTGAAGATTTCGGTCAAGATGGCGGAGAGCGCCGGCCAAACGGCGAGCCTGCGATTGCTGGCCAAGCAGACGGATGATGGCTGAAGGAATGGAAGCGGTACTGGCGCAGACCACCGGCTTTTTCCAGGAACGTCCGGCAGACAGGCGGCTGGGTGCCGTCTTCGCGTCCGTCTGGGTCCACCGCATGCAGGACCAGGACGCTCCACCTGTCGTGATAACGCCGGATGCGACGATCGACCTGCAGTGGATCGACGGCCGGTTGCGGGTCGCGGGGCCGGACCGGGAGCCGCAGATCGAGATATTGCCTTCAGGAGCGACGATTGTCGGGTTCAGATTCCGGCCAGGTGCGGCCGCCGCGTGGCTGGGCGTGCCGGCCAACCGGATCGTCGGAGAACGCCTCGACCTCGGTGACCTCTGGGGCACCGGGGCGCGCCATCTGGCATGCCGCGTGCGGGCCACGCCCGATCTTGCCAAGCTGGTAGGACAATTGGAGAAGGCAATCGGGGAATACACGCAAGAACACCGTGCGCCCGATGTAGTCATGGGCAATGCATTCGACGTCATCGACCGGGGGCTGCCGGCCGGCAAGCCGCTGGTGCCGTTCCTGCTGCACAGCTTGCATATGAGCGAGCGGTCGCTGCGTCGCCGTTTCGAGGAAAGTTTCGGCTACGGCCCCAAGACGCTCGACCGCATCCTTCGCTTCCATCGTTTCCGGCGTCTGCGGCAGGCATCCAGCAATGCCTCGACCGCTGTATTGGCGGTCGAGGCCGGCTATGCCGATCAGGCCCATTTGATACGCGAAAGCAGGCGGCTGTCCGGCATCACGCCGTCGGCACTGGCCGCCACCGGCGCATAGAGCGCCCGGCCGACAGGGTTCAAGCCGTGCCCGCCTGCTCCCCGGCCAGCCATTCCAGCGACCAGTGCGCCGGCTTTTCCACCGCAAGCAATTTGTGCAGTGCCGGCAACACCGTCCGCAATTCGGCTTCCAGCGTGAAGGGCGGATTGACCACCACCATGCCGCTGCCATCAAGGCTGGGTTCCGAAGAGGGCGGCCGGATCTCGAATTCGATGTCGAGGATTTTCGGGATGCCGGATTGCTTCAGCGCCTTCCTGAAGGCGATGATCGCCTTGCGGTCCTTGATTGGATACCACAGCGCGTAAATGCCGCCGGGCCAGCGCTTGTGCGCCCTTACGAGCCCGTCGACCAGGCGGCCGAACTCGCCCTCCTCCTCGAATGGTGGATCGATGAGAACCAGGCCGCGCTTCTCCTTCGGCGGCAGATGCGCGCCCAGCGCCAGCCAGCCGTCGAGTTCCATCACCCTCACCTGGAAGTCACCGGCGAATTCCGCCTTCAGCTTGGCGGCGTCTTTCGGGTGCAGTTCGATCGCCGACAACCGGTCCTGCTTGCGCAGGAGATGGCGCGCCAGCATCGGCGAACCCGGATATTTCTTCACGCCGTCCCCGGGATTGAGCGACCGCACAGCCTCCAGATAGGGCGCCAGCAACGCGCCCGCCCTGGCGTCGAACGAGGCATCGATCAGCCTGCCGATGCCACCCTGCCATTCGCCGGTCTTCTGCGCCTCGAGCGACGACAGATCGTAACGGCCAATGCCGGCATGGGTGTCGACGACGCGAAAAGCCTTGTCCTTCTGCTTGAGATAGTCGAGCAGCCGCGTCAGCACGACATGCTTGACGACATCGGCGAAATTTCCGGCGTGGTAGGCGTGGCGATAGTTCACTTGGGTCCCCTGCCCCAGCGCGGCTGCGGTGGTTGCGAGTTCGGATTGTCCGGCCGGCCGCCACCGGAACGCAGGGACAGCAGGAAGCCGATCAGACCGATCGCCATCAGCGAGAGGCCGACCGGCCGCGCACGACGGTCAGCTTCGCCGACACCGGAGCGCAGCACAAGGTCGACCGCCCGCATCGGTATGTCCTCGGCATCGCCCGGACCGACGGTGAAGACATAAGGGCCGGGACTGACGGTCGCGATGACGCCCGCCTCGTCGCGAAAGATCTTGTCGGGCAGTTGCGGGCTCGCCTGGCGCGGGTTGTCGACATGGTTGAACTGCAATGTCGATGCAAGCACCGTGCGGCCATTGGTGGCGGCGGTCAGGGTCAACACCGTGCGTTGCTGCGAAACGATGCGCTCGGCTCTCGCGGTCAGGTCGACCAATGCCCGCACCGGCGCATCGCGGCCCGAGAGCGACACGGTCACTGGTTTGAAGCGGCCTTGTTCATAGACCCGCCAGGTACCGATCTCGCGGCCGGAAAAATTGGTCATCGCCCAGGGATAGATAAGGCCTATACCGGTGCCGGCGAGCAGGATCAGGACAAACAGAAAGCGCATTCAGACAGTCACCTTGTAATCATGCCTTGGCAATCACGCCTTGCCTGGCAACTGGCCTGTACCGGCACCGTCGCGCAGGCGTTCCATTTCGTCCAGCAGCATGTCGAGGCCGAGTTCGAATGTCTTGTCGAATTCTGCGGCGCCGAAAAAGCGCCCGGCCGCCGTGACATTGGGAAAATCCCGGGCCAGTTGCTCGTCGCTGACCGTGTTCACAGCCGATGGCCCCTTGGCATAGCCCGCATTCTCGTCCAGCACCGCCCCCATCAAGTAATAGCCGACGGCGCGAAACAGCCGCGCGCTGAGTTCGGTGTCAAAGCCGGCATCCCTGAACAGGCCGATAATGCCGTCCAGCCAGGCAAGGCAGATGGGCGAGTTCATACGGTAGGTGACGAAGAAAGCGGCATAGGCGGGATGGTCGCGGCCGATGCGACGAAAATCCTCGATGGCGATGCGCATCCTTTGCCGCCATGGAAGGCTGGCGTCGGGCATTTCAAGCGCACCTATCAACCGGTCGACGAGGGCTTCGTGCAAATGCGCCACCGAAGGAAAGTGGTGGTAAATGCTCATCGCCTCGCAACCGAGTGCCGCCGCCAGCTTGCGCATGGAAAAGCCGGCAAGCCCCTCCTTCTCGATCACCTCGAAGGCCGCGTCCTCGATCATCTCGCGCGACAGGCGGCCACGTGTTCCGGCTTTTTTTATCGATGAGTCCATGCGCCGCTTGACAACTTACACTGTAAGGTTCAATTTCCACATCACCTTACACCGTAAGGCTTGGAAAAACCAGAGGAGAATGTCATGTTCGACTATCGCATTCTTTCATCCGTGCCTTCTTCCATCCGCCGGACCTGCCTGCTCGCCGCTACCGGCTGCGCACTGACGCTGGCCGCGGCACCTGCCCATGCCGACGACTATGATGCGACCCTCATGGACATCCAGTCGACCATGGGTGGCGTACCGAGCTTTGTGAAGCAATTTCCCAAAGCCGGTCTGCCCGGTGCCTGGGCCGAGGTCAAGGCCATCGAACTCAGTGACAAGACGGCGCTGCCGCCAAAGGTCAAGTCGCTGATCTCGCTGGCGGTGGCGGCGCAGATTCCGTGCAGCTATTGCATCTGGTCGGACACCCAGGACGCTAAGCGCGCCGGCGCCACCGACGAGGAGATCCAGGAAGCCGTGACAATGGCTGCGTTGACCCGCCACTGGAGCACCATTTTCAATGGCATGCAGGTCGATTTCGACACGTTCAAGAAGGAAATGGGCGGGCAATAAGCCCGCAGGCAACAAGGAAATGGACGGGCAATAGGCCGGTCAGCAAGAAGGAAATGGGGAAGTGGCGAATCAGCCGATGACGGTTGTCATATTGAAGAGACCCACCAAAAGGCGGGTCTCTTCATGGGCAGCCCATGCAACCGACACTCGATTGCGACCCGATCGCCATGTCGGCCGTTTCGCCGAGGCCTAGGCCTTGCGCTCCCAGCGGCGGTCTGATGTCTGCTGCCAGTAGGTCACGGCGTGGCCCGCGTCCTTCATCGTTTTCCAATGCACGCGGGCCGCCTCGACCTGGGCGGCGTCATGGCCGTCGAACAGGAACACGGCGCGCTCGTAACCGGCAAGATCGGGCGGTGCCGCGCCGTCGACCAGGAACCTTATCTTGGCTTCGTTGGGATTGCCGTCGCCGGTGGTCAACAGGACAGGCTGTTCCCCGGGATAAGCCTCGCGATCGGTCGCGTGGGCCAGGAACGAATCATCGCGGAAGGTCCACAGATGCTGGTCGAGCGCGTCGCGCCGTTCCTCGGTGCCGGTCTGCACCACGGCGCGCCAACCCCGATCGACGCTGCGCTCGAGCAGGCCCGGCAGCGCATCCTCGAGCGTCGATTCGGTCAGATGGTAGAACAGCACGTCGGCCATGGATCGAGGTCAGCTTTCGTAATGATCGCGCACCAGCCGGTCGAGCAGCCGCACGCCGAAGCCTGAACCCCATGACTGGTTGATCTCGCTCGACGGCGAGCCCATGGCCGTGCCGGCAATGTCGAGATGCGCCCAGGGCGTATCCTTGACGAAGCGCTGCAGGAACTGCGCGGCGATGATGGCGCCGCCATAGCGGCCGCCGATGTTCTTCATGTCGGCGTTCTTGGAATCAATCAGCTTGTCGTACTCGGCACCGAGCGGCATGCGCCACAGCCGCTCCTGAGTCGCCTGCCCCGCCCCCGTCAGCCTCTCCGCCAATTCGTCATTGTTGGAAAACAGGCCGGCATAGTGCAGGCCGAGCGCGACCATGATGGCGCCGGTCAGCGTCGCCAGATTGACCATGAATTTCGGCTCAAAGCGGTCGTTGCAGTACCACAGCGCGTCGGCCAGCACGAGACGCCCCTCGGCGTCGGTATTGAGCACCTCGATGGTCTGGCCCGACATGGAGGTGACAATGTCGCCGGGACGCTGGGCATGGCCGTCGACGGCGTTCTCGACAAGACCAATGATGCCGACGACATTGGCTTTCGCCTTGCGTGCGGCCAGGGCGTGCATGAGTCCGGTTACCGCGGCAGCGCCACCCATATCGCCCTTCATGTCCTCCATGCCAGACGCCGGCTTCATCGAATTGCCACCGGTGTCGAAGGTGACGCCCTTGCCGACGAAGGCGACCGGGCTGTCCTTGGGCTTGCCGCCATTCCACTGCATGATCGCCATGCGCGCGCCGCGTGGCGAGCCTTGCGCAACGCCGAGCAGCGAGCCCATGCCGAGTTTCTTCATCTCCTTCTCGGTCAGGATCTCGACCTTGACGCCAAGCGCCTCGAGGTCCTTGGCCCGGGCAGCGAACTCGACCGGTCCCAGAATATTTGCCGGTTCGTTGACAAGGTCGCGCGCCAGAAGCACGCCGTCGACCACCGCCTCGGCATCCGCGAAGGCCTTCCTGGCGCCTGCCGGGTCGGCGGTATGGATGGTTATCTTGACCGACTTCTTCGGATCGGCCTTCACGTCATCCTTGTCCTTCCTGGTCTTGTACTTGTCGAAGGAATAGCCGCGCAGGAGGATACCAGCCGCAAGATTGGCGGCGTCCTTGCCATCAGGCGAGGCGCCGGCAAGGTCGAGCACGACGGCAACGTCGGTTGCCTTGCGCAACGAGGCTGCGATGGTGCCGCCGAGTTTCAGCCAGGCATATTCGTCGAGCCCCGACGCCTTGCCGGCGCCGATCGCGACCAGCCTGTCGAGCGACGTTGCCTGCGGCGCCAGAACCTCGACGACGCCGGCAAACTTGCCCGTGAACTCGGCCACCGGGAAGGCCCGCTCCAGCGTCTTGCCAGGATCGTACGCCGAGGCGGCGTCGCTCAGGTTGCCATCATCCGCCGACAGCACGAAAACCGTGCCCTTCCTGTTCGCCGCCGCCTGAGGCGCGGCAAATTTTGCAAAGGCGATCGACGGTCTCGGGTTCATCATGTCCTGCTTTCGGGGATTGCGCGATGGTGCGCGAAGCGGTTTGAAGCGATCCGCGACATTTGGTCGTTTTCCGGTATTTGGCAAGACTTTGCCAAAATGGCTACCCATATGACACACGGAATCGATGGCGATTCGTCGCGGCACGGCCCCGCTTCATGCCGCAACATGTTGTTAACCATCGATGTTCGCCCTTTCTTATCCATTCCCTCCGACACTCCGGTCCACTGCGGCACGCGACATGGGACGGGAACCGGATCGCCTGCCTGATCGAGCCCATCGGAGCCAGTTGTGCGGTCGTCGCCGGACAGCTACCCTGAGTGTGGTGGCATGATGCCGTTCGAGAAAATCGAGTAAAGCCTTCATGAAGGTCGTTGAACGCTACATCATGCGCCGCGCTTTCGTGGTCTTCCTGGCAGCGCTGGTCTGGACGCTGGCCATCGTGTGGACCACGCAGGTGCTGGCCAAGATCGACCTCGTCACCGACAGCGGCCAGTCGTCGCTGACCTTCTTCGAGGTCGCCGCCCTCATCCTTCCCTCGATCATACCGATCGTCGTGCCTTTCGCGCTGGTGGTAGCGGTTGCCCAGACACTCAGTGTCATGAATTCGGATTCCGAACTCGCTGTCATCAACGCGGCAGGCGCCTCGCGCTGGACGATCGTGCGGCCAATCATGCTTCTCGCCCTTGCGGCCAGCGTTTTTTCCTTTGCCGTCGACAATGGCATCGACCCCTATGCGAGGCAGAAGAACCGCGCCCTGGTGGCGCAGTCGCGCGCCGACCTGTTGTCGCTGATCATCCAGGAAGGCACCTTCCGCAAGATCGAGGACGGCCTGTTCCTGCAGATTGGCGAGCGGCTTCCAGACAATCGGCTGGGCGGCATCTTCGTCGCCGATTCGCGCGAGGAAGGCGTCAATCTCGTCTATTATGCCAAGACGGGCAGCATCGTCGAACGCGGCGGCGAAAAGGTGCTGATGATGAATGACGGCGTCATCCACCGCAAAACGCTGACCGGCGACCTCAGCGTCATCCGGTTCACCTCCTATGCCTTCGACATGTCGGCCTTCATGGCGGCGGCCTCCGAGGTGACGCTGCTGCCTAAGGACCAGACAACCCAGTACCTGCTCAATCCAAGCCCCAACGACAAGAATTTCCAGCAAAGACCGCAGGAATACAGGGCCGAGATCGACCAGCGATTTTCGGAATGGACCTATTCCATGGTGTTCGCGCTTATCGCACTCGCGGTCGCTGGCGACGCGCGCTCGCATCGTGAGGCGCGCGTCAATCCCTTGATCACGGCGATCACCATATCCCTGTTCGTGCGCTGGCTGGGTTTCTTTGCCGCCAGCAAGGCGGATGAGATTCCGCAATACGCCTATATGGTCTATGGCGTGCCCATCGTGGCTTCCGCCGTTGCCATCTGGTTCATCGTGTCGAACCGCACCATGGAACTGCCGGTTGCCTGGGCGGACTGGATGACGAACCTGGCCAGCCGCTTCGGTGACGGCTGGAACGCCCTCAAGCTGCGTTGGTCACGGCGCGGCACTTCAGGTCAGGGGATCGGCTGATGGGCTGGACACTGGGCCGTTATTTCTTCTTCCGTTACGTGACGATCACGATCTGGTTCTTCCTGGGCCTTCTGGCGCTGGTGTTCCTGATCGATTTTACCGAACTTTCCGGCCGCACCACCGGCCTGCCCGGCTTCACCTATGGAACGGCCGTTGCCATTTCGGGCCTTCGCATGCCGATGATCATGCTGCAGACGGTGCCGTTTGTCGGCCTGTTCTCGGCGATGGCAACGCTGGTGTCGCTCAACCGCCGCTACGAGCTGGTCATCGCGCGCTCCGCCGGCGTTTCCGCCTGGCAATTCCTTTTGCCATGCTGCATCGGAGCATTGCTGTTCGGCTTCGTGTCGGTCGGGCTCATCAATCCGCTCGCCGCGCACGCCTTCTCCTTGTCCGAGCAGATCGAGACCCAGTTGCGCTCCGGCAAATCGAACACGGTTTCGGCCGATGCCGCCCCCTGGATTCGTCAGAAAACCGGCTCTGGCGACACCATAATCGGCGCACGGGCCATCCTCAACCAGGGCCTGGAGATGGCCGACGCCGTCTTTTTCGTCCTCGACCAGCAAGGCAATATCGTCGAGCGCAAGGATGCCGCGCGCGCTTACCTGCGGGACGGTTATTGGGAATTGCAGGACGTGAAGACCTTCAAGAACGGCATCATCCAGCCCGCCGCAAGCGATCGTGTGCCGACCAATCTGAAGCCAGAATTCGTGCAGGAGCGGCTGGCGCGCCCGGAGACCATTCCATTCTACGACCTGCCCGGAAAAATCGAGGTTGCCCGTTCCTTCGGCCTCAAGGCAAATGCCTTTGCCATGCAGTTTGATTCGCTGGTGGCGTTGCCGTTCCTCCTCGTCGCCATGACGCTGATTGCGGCAACAGTTTCAATGCGATTTGCGAGGATGGGACAATCAGCAACGATGATTCTGGGTGGCGTCGTTGCCGGGTTTCTGCTTTATGTCGTTTCGGTGCTGGTGAAGGCATTCGGCGTGGCGGGGTTCGTGCCGACTGCCATAGCCGCCTGGGTGCCAGTTGTGGTAGCTATGTTCTTCGGGGTGACTTTCCTGCTATACAAGGAAGACGGCTAGTGAGGGAGGCGTTTTTGCCCAGCAACAGGCAGGCCAGTTTGGCGCGCCTCTATGCGGCGAGCGCCTTGGCGTGCCTGCTTGCCTGCGGCGTTCCATTGCCTGCGTTCGCGCAGGAAGTCGGCGATGTGGCGACCAAGGTTCCGTCCGGCTCGCAAATGCTGCTGGCCGCCGATACGCTCGAGTACAACAACGACAACCAGACCGTGACCGCTGTCGGCGGGGTCCAGATCGACTATGGCGGCAACCGCCTCGTCGCCCAGAAGGTCGTATACAACCGCAACACCAAGCGGATGGTTGCCAGCGGCAATGTCGAAATCGTCAACAGCGACGGCACCAAGATCAATTCGCAGCATATCGATATCACCGACGATTTCGCCGACGGCTTCGTCAACGCGCTTCGCGTTGAAACCGTCGACAAGGCCTATTTCGCCGCCGAAAGCGCCGAGCGCATGGGCGGCGTGCTGACCACCTTCCACAATGGTGTCTACACCGCCTGCGAGCCATGCGAGGACAAGCCCGACAAGGCGCCGACCTGGCGCGTGAAGGCCAGGAAGATCATCTGGAACGGCGAGAAGAAGACGGTTCGCTTCGAGAATGCGAATTTCGAGTTCTTCGGCTTTCCGCTCGCCTACCTGCCGGCTTTCGAGATCGCCGACCCGACGGTGAAGCGCAAGAGCGGTTTCCTGATCCCCAGCATCAGCTACAACAGCCATCTGGGATACAGCGTCAAGGTTCCCTACTATTTCGCACTTTCGCCGACTTATGACCTGACGGTGTCGGGAAGTGGCTACACCAAGCAGGGCTTCCTCGGAGAGGCCGAGTGGCGGCAGCGCTTCGACGATGGCCAATACAGTTTGAAGATGGCCGGCATCCAGCAGCAGGATCCCGACGCCTTCATCGACAGCGCTGGCCGCAACGTCGACTCCGGCGCCGCGGGCGACCCGAACAAGTTCCGCGGCATGATGGGCACGCAGGGACAGTTCGCAATCAACGAGCGCTGGAATTTCGGCTGGGACGTGCTGCTGCAGACGGACAAGAACTTCTCCAACACCTACAACATCGACAAGTACAATGCCGCCGTCCACCAGTCGTCGGTCTACCTGACCGGTCTCAATGGCCGTAACTATTTCGACGTGCGCGCCATGCATTTCGAGGTTCAGGAAGATACGCTCAACAGCAATCCCGCGGCGCGAAGCGGCCAGCAGCCCTGGGTGCTGCCCTCGCTGGATTATGCATACATCCCCGATGCGTCCATCGCAGGCGGTCAGTTGTCGATGAACGTCAATACGCGGGTGATCCGCCGCGATGATCTCGATGAGGCTTTCGAGACGCCATACAATGCCAGCACGCCGGTGCAGCGCGTGCGCGGCATCGCAGGTGAGTCCAGCCGCCTCACGGCCGAAGCGGAATGGAAGCGGTCCTTCGTCACCGACGACGGACTGGTGCTGACTCCGTTGCTGGCGCTGCAGGGCGATGTCGACTACCTCAACGCGTCGTCGGGATCGCTCGCAGCCGTCAACCAGATGGCGACGAATTTGGGCGAGCAGGACAACATGCGTTCGTCGTTTGCCCGTTACATGGCAACAGCGGGCCTCGAAATGCGTTGGCCGATGCTGTTTTCGATGGCGAGCGGGTCGAGCCATGTCATCGAGCCGATGGCGCAGGTATTCCTGCGTCCGAACGAACAGTATGTCGGCGGCCTCGCCGTCCCCAATGAAGACGCCCAGAGCATGGTTTTCGATGCGACCACGCTCTTCGAACGCGACAAGTTCTCCGGTTACGATCGCGTGGAAGGCGGCTCGCGCGCCAATGTCGGGTTCCGCTATTCCGGCTCCTACATCAACGGCTGGGGTACCAATGCGATTTTCGGCCAGTCCTACCAGATTGGCGGTGACAACTCCTTCGCCGCGCCGGATCTGGTCAATGTCGGCGCCTATTCGGGCCTTCAGAACACCAAGTCCGACTATGTCGGTCTGTTTGGCATCAACAGCCCGAATGGATTCGCGGCTTCCATCAGCGGTCGCTTCGACGAACAGACCTTCGATATCCGCCGCGCCGAGGTGAAGGCCGCTTATTCGGGCCTGCCGGTGTCGTTGAGTGCCAAGTACGCCTTTATCCAGGCCCAGCCGCTCTATGGCTTCACGACCGACCGTCATGAGGTCACGCTGGGTGCATCCACGCACCTTGCCGAGAACTGGCGCGTGTTCGGGACAGGAACCTACGACCTGCAGGAAAGCCTGTTGGTCAAGGATGGAGTCGGCTTCGCCTACAACGATTCCTGCTTCACCTATCTGATGACGTACTCGCAGTCGCGTGACCTGAACACCAGGGAAGTGACACAGAGCATCGGCTTCAATCTGTCGTTCCGCACCCTCGGCGACTTCGGCTCGTCGACCAGCGCGATCGACACCATCCAGTAGTCGGCGACATCGTTTCGCCGCATAGGGCTGGCACGGATTCGCGCACCCGGAAGAGGACGAAATTGGGCGGAACCGGGATAGAATTGGGATGCTAATGATGAGGAAATACCTCTTTTCAGCAGGGTTCGCGCTGCTTGTGGCGGCGACATCCGTGTCGATGACCGTCATGACGCCGCCGGCCTTCGCCAGCGAGATCAAATACGTCGTCAACGACATACCAATCACGTCAGGCGATATCGCGCATCGTGCCGCCTTCCTGAAACTGCAGCACAAGAAGGGGGGCGACGCCGCCCAGGAAATGATCGATCAGACGCTACGCCTTGCCGAAGCCAGGCGGCTTGGCATCCGCATCAGCGACGCGCAGGTCGAGGCTGCCTATCAGCGCTTTGCTTCCAGCAACAAGATGCAACTCAGCCAACTCGACGGCGTCATGGAAAAATCCGGAGTCGGCAAGGACCACTTCAAGGAGTTCATCCGCGCCCAGATGGCCTGGAACCAGGCCTTGAGCGCGCGTTACCGTTCCGGAGAAGGCGGCAGCGTGACCGAGCAGGACGCGGTCAGGCGCATGCTCGACAAGGGCGGGGCCAAGCCAAGCGCCACCGAGTACATGCTGCAGCAGGTCATCTTCGTCGTGCCGGCCGCCGAACGCAGCGCGACGCTGGCCAAGCGCAAGCGCGAGGCTGACGCCATGCGCGCCCGCTTCAACGGTTGCAATACGACGCGCGAGTTCGCCAAGGGCCTGATCGACGTCACCGTTCGCGATCTGGGCCGGGTTCTGGCGCCGCAACTGCCGCCGGACTGGGCCGAGCAGATCAAGGCCACCAAGGTTGGCGGCGCCACTGTCACGCGCGAAACCGAGCGCGGCGTCGAGTTCATCGGCATCTGCTCGTCGCGCGAAGTGTCCGACGACAAGACCGCCCAGATGGTGTTCCAGAGCGAAGGCTCCAACGACAAGGCGGCCGACGATCTCAGCAAGAAATATGTCGACGAGCTGAAGGCGAAAGCCCGCATCGTCAAGCGCTGACGTGAGCAGCGCGATGAAGGCGCTGGCGCTGAGCGTTGGCGATCCGTCCGGCATCGGCCCCGAAATCGCTATCGCCGCCTTCCTGGCGCGCGAGGCAATCGGCTTGCCCGCATTCTATCTTTTGGCTGATCCGGCGCTGATCGCATCGCGGGCAAACCACCTCGGCGTGTCGGTGCCGATCGTCGAGACAACACCGGCGCAAACGGCGCAAATTTTCGTCGATAGCCTGCCGGTCGTTCCACTGGCCGCCCGGTTCATCGACAGCCCCGGCAGGCCGGATCCGGCCAATGCGGCGGGCACGATCGAGGCGATCGACCGCGCTGTCGCCGCTTGCCTCGCCGGCGACGCCGCTGCCGTGGTCACCTGCCCTATCGCCAAAAAGCCGCTCTACGATGCCGGGTTCCGCTTTCCCGGCCATACCGAGTATCTGGCGCATCTGGCGGCCCGGCACAGTGGTATCGAGGTGACGCCGGTCATGATGCTGGCAGGCCCTGATCTGCGCACCGTTCCCGTTACCATCCACATCGCGCTGGCCGAGGTGCCGAAGTCCCTGACCACCGAATTGATCGTGGCGACCGCGCGCATCACCGCCACCGACCTCGCCAGTCGCTTCGGCATAGCCAGGCCGAGGCTTGCCATTGCCGGCCTCAATCCGCATGCCGGCGAAGGCGGCTCCATGGGCCAGGAAGATGAACGTGTGGTGCGCCCGGCGGTCGACATCCTGCGCGCCGAGGGCATCGATGCTTTCGGACCTCTGCCGGCCGACACGCTGTTCCATGCCCGGGCGCGGGCGGGCTATGATGTAGCGCTGTGCATGTATCACGACCAGGCCTTGATCCCGGCCAAGGCACTGGCCTTCGACGAAGCGGTCAACGTCACGCTCGGCCTGCCCTTCATCCGCACGTCGCCCGATCATGGCACCGCCTTCGACATCGCCGGCAAGGGCATTGCGCGGCCCGATAGCCTGATCGCCGCATTGAAGCTCGCCAGACGGCTCGCCGACATCGACAACATGGCCGCGGCCGCATGAGCGCTCCCGTTTCGGATCCGAACGCATGAGCATCGACGGGCTGCCGCCGCTGCGCGATGTCATCGAGCGCCATGGGCTGCAGGCAAAAAAAGCGCTCGGCCAGAATTTCCTGCTCGATCTCAATTTGACGGGCAAGATCGCACGCAGCGCCGGCGACCTGACAAACGCAGCGGTGATCGAGGTTGGTCCGGGGCCTGGCGGCCTGACAAGAGCGCTGCTTGCCAACGGCGCCCGCCGGGTTGTCGCCATCGAGCGCGACGAGCGCTGCCTGGCGGCACTGGCCGAAGTCTCCGCTCACTATCCCGGCCGGCTGGAGGTGATTTCCGGCGACGCGCTGAAGACCGACTTCGCCGCCCTCGCCGCGGCAGCGGCCGGAGATGGTGGCATGGTGAGGATTGTGGCCAACCTGCCCTACAATATCGGCACGGAATTGCTCGTCCGCTGGCTGACTGTGATGGACTGGCCGCCCTTCTACGCCTCGATGACGCTGATGTTCCAACGTGAGGTGGCCCAGCGCATCGTCGCCGCGCCTGGCAGCGATGCCTATGGCAGGCTTGGCGTGCTGGCCGGCTGGCGCACGCAAGCCAGGATTGCCTTCGACGTGCCGCCCCAGGCATTCACGCCGCCGCCCAAGGTCACCTCTTCGGTGGTGCATCTGGAGCCGCGCACGACACCCTTGCCCACTGACGTGAAGAAACTCGGGCGCGTCACCGAAGCCGCCTTCGGCCAACGCCGGAAGATGTTGCGACAGAGCGTGAAAAGCCTGGGCGGCGAGGCCTTGCTCGAGCGTGCGGGCATCGACCCGACAAGACGCGCCGAAACGCTTAGCGTCGAGGAATTTGTGCGGCTGACGAACGCAGTGTAGCTCTTTTCTCACCGTCTACGGGGAGAGAAGCAGAGAGGCCTCACTCCGTCTTCTCGTCCAGCAAGCCGGAGACGAAATCGAACAGACCGGGCCGGCGGTCCCGCCGCAATCGTTCGGCGACGACGATGCCGCGCACCTCGGCGAAGGCGCGGTCGAGATCGTCATTGACGATGACGAAATCATATTCCTTCCAGTGCTCGATCTCATTGCGGGCGTTCTTCAGCCGCGTCTCGATCACCGCTTCCTGGTCCTCGGCGCGGCGTTTCAACCGCGCCTTCAATTCCTTCATCGAGGGCGGCAGGATGAAGATCGAGACGATATCGGCACGCATCTTCTCCTTGAGCTGCTGGGCGCCTTGCCAGTCGATGTCGAACAGCATGTCGCGGCCCTGCGCCAGCGCCAGTTCCGCGGGTTCGCGCGGTGTCGCATAGCAATTGCCGTGCACTTCCGCCCACTCCAGCAGTGCATCGGAATCACGCAGCCGCTCGAACTCGCGCATGGTGCGGAAATGGTAGTGAACACCCTCGATTTCAGAGCCGCGGCGCGGCCTGGTGGTGACCGAGACCGACAATTCGAGGCTGGAATCGCTTTCCAGAAGGTTGCGCGCGATCGTGGACTTGCCGGCACCGGATGGCGACGACAAGACGAGCATCAGCCCCCGGCGGCGAATGCGGCCTCCCAAATCCCTGGGAACCATCGGTTCCTTGGCAACCATCGGCTACTCCAGATTCTGGACCTGTTCACGAAACTGGTCGACCACGGCCTTCAGCTCCAGCCCGATCGCGGTGACGGCTGCGGCGTTCGACTTCGAGCACAGCGTATTCGATTCGCGGTTAAATTCCTGTGCCAGAAAATCGAGCTTGCGGCCGACGGCGCCGCCACCCCCAAGCAGGGCCCGGCCAGATGCGACATGCGTCTTCAGCCGGTCGATCTCTTCGCGAATATCAGCCTTGGTCGCAAGGAATGCCGCCTCCATGTGCAGCCGGCTGGCGTCCAGATTGGCGGAGGCGTCCATCAGCAGCCTGACCTGCTCGGCGATGCGTTCACGGATCACCGCGGTGTCGCGTGAGGGATCCGCCTCCGCGCGCAACGTCAGTGCCTCGATGGCATCGATGTGACCGGACAGCAGCAAAGCCAGTGCCGCACCCTCGCCCTGCCGTGCCTGTTCCAGCCCTTTCAGCGCGACGTCGAGCGCCACGGTGATGGCGGCGTCGAGCGCGGCGCGCGCCTCCTCGGTTTCGACGGTTTCAGGAACGTCGAGCACGCCTCGCAGCGACAGCAATCCGTCGGCTGTCGCCGGGGCAACGCCGAATTGTTCCTGCAGACGCTTGGCGAGACCCGCAAGGTCTTTCAAAAACGCCTCGTTGACGACGGGTTGCGCCTGCGCGCCACCGGCGCGGCCGATCGTGAGCGTCGCCTGGAAATTGCCACGGGCGAAACGCTTCTGCAGCGTCTGTCGGACCGCCGGCTCCAGCCGCTCGAAACCTTGCGGCAACCGCAGCCGTACCTCGACGCTCTTGCCGTTGACGGACTTGACCTCCCAGGCGATCGAGGTGCCGTCATGCTCGGCGACGGCACGTGCGAATCCTGTCATGCTCTGCAAATTCATGTCGCCTGCACATCCCTGGCGCATCACCCCGAAACCGGTTTTCCGGACAGGGTAAGTGCTGCTTGAAAACAACCACGCCGCGGGCGCGTCGAAATCGGACGCGTGGCGTTCTTTCAAATGTCAGGCTGTCGCCTTCCGGGCAACGCCTTTCTTCGTCTTACTGGGCATCACCCGCATCGCCGCCGGCATCGCCATTGTCGCCACCGGTGCTATCGCCGCCGTCGGCGGGCTTGTCGGCAGCAGGCTTGTCCGCATTGCCATTGGCACCAGCGGCAGCGGCCTTGGCTGCGTCATCGGCCTGCTTTTTCTGCAGCGCACGATAACGAGCGACGTTCTCATTGTGCTCGTCCAGCGTCGCGGCAAAGACGTGACCGCCCGTGCCGTCGGCGACGAAATAGAGATCGTCGGTCTTCGATGGATTGGCCACGGCCTCAAGTGCCGCACGGCCCGGATTGGCGATCGGCGTCGGCGGCAGGCCGTTGATCGCATAGGTGTTGTAAGGCGTCTGCTTTTGGATGTCGGACTGGTAGATCGGGCGGTCGGCGGGCTTTCCCTTGCCACCGAACAGACCATAGATGATGGTCGGATCGGATTGCAGGCGCATGCCCTTTGCCAACCGGTTCAGGAAGACGGCGGCGACGCGCGAACGCTCGTCACCCCTGCCAGTTTCCTTCTCGACGATCGACGCCAGGGTGACGAAGTCCTCGATACTGGCGAGCGGCAGGTCCGGCGCGCGCCGCTGCCATACTTCGTCAACCAGCTTCTTCTGATCGGCCAGCAGCTTGTCGATCATCTGCTGGCGCGTCGCGCCACGCGTGAAGCGCAGCGTGTCTGTGGCAAGGCTGCCCTCGGGAGGCGTTGTCGAAGGCATGTCGCCACTCAGGGCGGGTTCGTCGGCGATACGCTGCAGGGCCTGCTCAACTGTCAGCCCTTCCGGGATGGTCAGCGAGTACATCACCGACTTGCCGCTCTTCAGGAGTTCCATGATGTCGCGCATGGATGCCCTGGGCTTTATTTCGTATTCGCCGGCCTTGAGCGCGGAATCATTGCCGAAGGCTCGCACGCCAAGGCGGAAGACACGGGCGTCGCTGATCAGTCCGCGGCGCTCAAGCTGGTCGGCGATGTCCTGGACGCCGGTGTTCGCCTTGACCAGGAAGGTGTCGCCATTGGCCGAAGGACCGGGTTCGGTGAATTCCTGCTTGCCGAAATAGAGCGCCACGCCCGCCGCCAGAACCAGCAGCATCACCGAGGAGATGACGAAGTTCATGAACACCACGACCTGGCTGCGCGAAGCGCGCGAGCGTTTCGGCGGCGGTGTTCCGGCTTCCGGCCGCAAGGCCTCGCTGGCTGTCTTCGGCACGATCGGCCCGGTGTTCGCCGGCCGTTGCCCGAATTCTCCGTTGCCCACCGGATTTGTGTTCATTTTGCCCTACCGTTTGATCGCCCAGCGAATCCCCTGCGGCAGAGTAGGGGCGAATATGGCAAAATTGACGGCACGCCGAAGCATCGTCCGGCGGCCGGACGATCAGCCATTGTAGCGCTGGAACACAAGCGAAGCGTTTGTGCCGCCGAAGCCGAAGGAATTGGACAGCGCCACGTCGATCTGGCGGGAGCGAGGCTTGTTCGGCACCAGGTCGATCGCGGTTTCACGCTCCGGGTTGTCGAGGTTGATGGTCGCCGGTGCGATATTGTCTCTGATCGCGAGAATCGAAAAGATCGCCTCGGCGGCACCCGCCGCCCCCAGCAGATGGCCGATCGACGACTTGGTCGACGACATCGAAATCTTCGACGCGGCATTGCCAACAAGCCGCTCGACGGCGCCGAGTTCGATCGTGTCGGCCATGGTCGAGGTGCCATGCGCGTTGATGTAGTCGACATCGGAAGGCGTAAGCTTGGCCCGGTTCAACGCCGCCGTCATGCAACGGAAAGCGCCGTCGCCGTCTTCAGCCGGCGCGGTGATATGATAGGCATCGCCCGTGAGACCGTAGCCGGTCACCTCAGCGTAGATTTTCGCCCCGCGTGCCTTGGCATGCTCGAGTTCTTCCAGCACCACGACACCGGCGCCCTCGCCCATGACGAAGCCGTCTCGGTCACGGTCATAGGGACGCGAGGCCGTCTGCGGCGTGTCATTGCGCTCGGTCGACAGCGCCCGACAGGCGGCGAAGCCTGCGATTGACAGCCGCGTCACCGGCGCTTCGGCGCCACCGGCGACCATGACGTCGGCATCGCCCCACATGATCAGCCGGGCAGCATCGCCAATGGCATGCGCGCCGGTCGAACAGGCAGTGACGACGGCATGGTTCGGGCCTTTCAGCCCGTGCCGGATCGAAACCTGGCCAGAGACAAGATTGATGATCTGGCCAGGGATGAAAAAGGGGCTGATGCGGCGCGGACCGCGCTCCTTGAGGATGATCGCGTTCTCTGCGATGCCCTCGATGCCGCCAATGCCGGACCCGATGAGCACGCCGGTGGCGCACTGCTCCTCATGCGTCTTGGGCTCCCAGCCGGAATCCTTCAGCGCCTCGTCGGCGGCGGCAATCCCGTACAGGATGAAGTCGCCGATCTTGCGCAATTCCTTAGGCTCGAGCACGGCTTCGGGATTGAAGGTAGCATTGCTGCCGTCACCACGCGGAATGACGTGGGCGACCTTGCAGGCAAGATCCTCCACCTCGAACTCGGTGATGCGCTTGGCGGCGCTGCGGCCGGTCAGAAGTTCCTTCCAGCTGTGCTCAAAGCCCATGCCGAACGGCGACAACAACCCAAGGCCCGTGACGACGACACGCCTCATCGCAGGTCCTCCCCGGTGATGACTGCGGAAAGCGTCAGGCCGAAGCCTTGTCGATGTACTTCACCGCATCGCCGACGGTCAGGATGGTCTCGGCCGCGTCGTCGGGAATCTCGACGCCAAACTCTTCTTCGAACGCCATGACGAGTTCGACCGTATCGAGGCTGTCAGCGCCCAGATCATCGATGAAGCTCGCCTGCTCCGTCACTTTGTCGGCATCGACGCCAAGGTGCTCGATGACGATCTTCTTGACGCGCTCTGCGGTGTCACTCATTTGGGCATCCTCGTCTTTTGTTTGTCTGTCTTCGTTAGCGGGCAGAATGCCGCTAATCAAGCTGAAAGATGGTCCTGCCGGAAACGCAACGGCTACGGACCGGTTTTTGCCCGAACCGCCGGGTTGCGGGCCGCATTACACGAAAAATGGCCGAGGTCCAAGGTGAAATGGTGTCTTTTCACAACCCCGCCATGTCTGGTCAAATCATGGCCATGCCGCCGTTGACATGGATGGTCTGCCCGGTGACGTAGGCGGCTTCGTTGGAGGCGAGGTAGGCGACGGCGGACGCCACTTCAACACTCGATCCCATGCGGCGCGTCGGGATCGCCGCCATGATCGCCTCTTTCTGCTTGTCGTTGAGCTTGTCGGTCATCGCCGATTCGATGAAGCCCGGGGCAACGCAGTTGACGGTGATGTTGCGGGTGGCGATCTCCTGCGCCAGCGACTTGGAGAAGCCGATCATCCCGGCCTTGGAGGCGCAGTAGTTGGTTTGGCCGGGATTGCCGGTGACACCAACCACCGAGGTGATGTTGATGATGCGGCCATGGCGGCGGCGCATCATCGGATGGGTGAGTTCGCGCGTCAGCCGGAAAACGGCGGTCAGATTGACTTCGATCACGCTGTCCCAGTCGGCGTCCGACATGCGCACGAACAGCCCGTCCTTGGTAATGCCGGCATTGTTGACGAGGATGTCGACGCCTTCGAGATCGGCCTCCGCCTTCTGGCCAAGCGCCTTGACCTCGTCGCGATTCGCCAGATTGGCCGGAAACAGCTTTACCCGGTCGCCGAGTTCGGCGGCCAGTGTCTCGAGTTTCTCGATGCGGGTGCCGTGCAGGCCGACAATGGCGCCTTGCGCATGCAGCACGCGGGCGATCGCCTCGCCGATGCCTCCCGATGCGCCGGTGACGAGCGCCTTGCGGCCGGTCAGTTCGAACATTTTTGTCTCCTGATCTGAGAAAACACCCTTCACACGGAAGGGGTCAAATCGCCAGTGTATTATGCGAGTGCGGCCAGTGCCGCCTCAACATCGGCCGACGTGCCGACAGCCGATGTAGCGATATCGCGGTTGATGCGCCGTGCCAGGCCCGACAGCACCTTGCCGGCGCCGACCTCGTAAAGCGTCGCGACGCCGTTGGCGCCGAACCATTCCACCGTTTCGCGCCAACGCACGCGGCCGGTTATCTGCTCGACCAGGCGCCGGGCGATCTCATCCGGATCGCCGGTCGGGGTCACAGTGACGTTGGACACCACGGGGACCGCCGGCGCGTTCTTCGCCACCCCGGCGAGCGCGTCGCGCATGACGTTCGCCGCCGGCGCCATCAAGGCAGAATGGAAGGGCGCCGAGACCTGCAGCATCAGCGCCCGCTTGGCGCCCTTTTCGGTGCACAGTTTCGCCGCCAGTTCGACCGCGGCCTTGGCGCCGGAGATGACCAACTGGCCACCGCCATTGTCGTTGGCGATCTGACAGACCTTGCCGGATCCTTGCGCGGCCTCGGTGCAGGCGGCTTCGACATCCGCCTGCTCCAGTCCGATGATCGCCGCCATGGCGCCCTCGCCGGCCGGCACCGCCGCCTGCATGGCGTTGCCACGAATGCGCAGCAGTCGGGCTGCATCGGCGACGGAAACAAAGCCGGCGGCGGCAAGGGCCGAATATTCGCCCAGCGAATGGCCGGCGACATAGGCGACCTTGTCCTTCAGCGAGAAACCGCGCGCTTCCAGTGCCCTCACGGCAGCCAGCGAAACCGCCATCAGTGCCGGCTGCGCATTGGCGGTCAGCGTCAACGTCTCTTCCGGACCTTCCCAGATGAGCTTCGACAGGTTCTCGCCAAGCGCGTCGTCGACTTCCTGGAAGATCCTGCGCGCCTCCGGAAAGGCATCGGCAAGATCCTTGCCCATTCCGACAGCCTGGCTGCCTTGTCCCGGAAAGGTGAATGCGACGGCCATGCTAGGGCTCCCGAAGACTGGTTGTGCTTGCCTGATAACACGAATTTTTCCTGCCTGTGGCGCAAGGCAGCCCGCCAAGTCAAGCCCGGCTCGGCCCGTCCCCAGACCCGAACCCTGCGCCGAGTGCCCGTTCCGAAAGGGCTTTTTGGCGATCACTCCTGATGAAAACCGCTCACGAATCGTTCGCTGGCTCTTCTTATTTCCGCCACAGGCGCTAGCTTTGCGTGACAATTATATGACAATCGCGTGACTTGGGTTGTCGCTGGGTGGGAAGTTAAAGTGGCAAAGAGTTCGAAACGCGCCGGTAAAGCCGCGCCTCAGTTCCTGGAAGACGATCCGTCCACCGGCTATCTGCCGGGCCGGACATGGCCGGTCGTCCGCTACGGATTGATCAGCCTGGCGATCTCAACCATCCTGGTGTTCACCATCGAATTGATCGTGCGCGGTGACTTTGCCGGCACCGTCTCCTTCTTCCTGCAGCCGCTCAAGCCGGGCTGGACGACCATCGTCGTGTTCGCGCTGATGCTGATCGGCCTCGACGCCGTGCTCGGCCGCAGCCATCAGAGCCTGATGATTGTCGCGCCATTGACGCTCTCGCTGGCCTTTGTCGGCCACCAGAAATCGCATTATCTCGGCGATCCGCTCTACCCGACGGATTTCCTCTACGCCCGCCAGATCTTCGCCCTGTTGCCGCTCCTGGTGCGTGAACGGCCGATGACCGCGCTCGCCATGGTCGTCGGCATCGTCGCGGGCCTGTCGCTGCTCGTCTACGGCTGGCGGCTGTGGCGCCGCAAGGTTCCCGCGCTCAGCCACAAGGGTCGCCTTGCCCGGCTGACGCTGGCGGTGCCGCTGCTCGCCTTCTTCGTATCGATCATGGACTACGCCACCTTCTCATGGACCAGGGATCGGCTGCAGATCATCCCGATCATGTGGGACCAGAAGGAAAACTACGCCTCCAACGGCTTTGCGCTGGCCTTCGCGCTCAACGTGCCGATGGCCCATGTCTCGGCCCCCCCGGGCTATACGGAAAAGGCGATCGCGGCGATCGACCGGCCGCAGATAACGGCCTCGGTGCCTAATGAAAAGCCAGACATCATCGTCGTCATGAGCGAATCCTTCTGGGATCCGACCAAGCTGCCCGGCGTCACCATCACACCGGATCCCATTCCCACCGTGCGGGCATTGCGTTCCGGTTCGATGTTCTCGCCTGAATTCGGCGGCATGACCGCAAATATCGAATTCGAGGCGCTGACCGGTTTTTCCAACGCTTTCCTGCCGGCCGGCAGCATCCCCTACCAGCAATATGTGCGCACGCCGACACCATCGATGGCGACCTTCCTGAAGAGTGAGGGCTACCGGGCGCGCGCCATCCATCCGGGCACCAACTGGTTCTGGAACCGTGGCGCGGTATACGCCGATTTCGGTTTCAACGATTTCAAGTCGGAAGAAACGCTGCCGCCCATGGAAAAGCGCGGACCGCTGGCATCGGACGCGGCGATGACGGATGAGATCATCCGGGAAGCCGACGCCAGTGACGACCCGGTGTTCTTCTTCGCGGTCAGCCTGCAGAACCATGGCCCCTATGAACCGAACCGCTATTACAACCCGACCCACGCCGTGCAGGCGCCGATCAGCCAGTGGGCGCGCGATTCGCTGTTGAGCTATGCGGAGGGTTCAGCCGACGCGGACCACGGCCTTGAACGGCTGATCGAATGGGCCAAGAAGCGCGAACGGCCGACGATTGTCGCCTTCTTCGGCGACCATCTGCCGCCGCTGGGGCCAGTTTATGTCGAGACCGGCTTCCTGAAGGACAACGTTGCGCCACGCAAGGAGCCGACACCGCAAGCCGCCCTTGACCACCACGAGACACCGCTGATCATCTGGTCGAACCGCTCCGGTCCGGTCGCGGATCTCGGCACGGTCAGCCCGGCATTCCTGCCCTATCATATACTCACCGCGGCCGGCATCACCCATCCCTACTACACGGGCTTCCTGGGCGAGATGCGGGAACGCTACCGCGTCGTCGACCGCAACCTGCTGCTGACCCCGGCCGGCGAAGCCACGCCCGATTGGTCACGTCAGAAGGAGATTGATCCGGCAATCCGCGATTTCCGGCTCATCCAGTACGACATGATGTTCGGCAAGCGCCATGCCGCGCCCGACTTCTTCCCCGAGACGGTCGACAAGATCGTCGCCCATACGAGTTAAGGGTTCCACATCCTTCAGATGCGTCAGCCCTCTTGAGATCGAGCGCTCAGTTCGTGAGTTGCAGCTTCGAGAACTTGTTGGCGATCTGCTGAAAGACGTTCGGCAGTTTGGCCGGGTCGTTGACGGCATAATAGTCGCTCGGGTCGGAAGCGCAGGCGCTGTAAAGCGCCCGGTTGGCGGCGGTGTCTGACTGCAGCACCATCGTGTAGATCTGCACGCCTTCGTTCTTCAATTGCGTGCAAACGCTCTTGGTCCAGCCGTCGACATTGCGGGCCGCCGTCGTCTGGTTGTCCGACCCGAAGCGGCCACCCGCCAGGTAGCCATAGGACGTGTAGTCGGACTTGGTCGGCTGATTGCTGGCGCCATAGACGACATTCTCGCCGTCGGTAAGCAGCATGACAATCTTGCTGACGCCCGGCGACTTGAATGGCACCCCATCGGTATAGGGCGCGCCTGGTGAAAGCACCCGCATGCCCCACGACAGGCCCTCCGAGACATTGGTGCCGGAACCGTTCCATTCCGTCATCTGGCTCGCCGCCTTGCGCAATTTGACGAAGTCGTCGGTCAAGGGAACGATAGGGGTCGGGCAGGAGCGATTCGGCCCGACGGTGATGGCGGTGCCGGTTTCGGTGACGAGTTGGTTCGTCGAGGCGACATATTTGGCGATTTTTTCCAGATCAGCGGCCAACAGCGCGTCGATCGCACCTCCGAGCAGGCCGCTGAGGTCGATACCCAGCACATTGATGCCGGACTGCTTGAGCTTGTTCTTGTCTATGGTGTCGTCGAGGTACGAATTGTTGTAGCCGGTCGCCGAGTTGCCATAGGAGCCTGACGGCTTGGTGGCAGGTGCAGGATCGTCGGGAGCGAAATAGGGCACGAACAGCGTGTCGGGCTTGTTCGGATCCGGTGGCGTATCGGAAATGTTGTAGGCGCCGGGGCGAGCCTCGACGCAGCCTTTCCATCCGGTGTCTTTCCAACCGCCCTTCAGCCCCAGTTGCTTGAACAGCGCCATATGGGTCGGCCGCTTGCCGTCGATGATGGGAAAATTGATGCCGTTGGTCGAGGACTTCCCGTCCACGTCGATCCAAGACGGATCGAACCCATCGCCATTGACGTTGACCGCCGTGACAAAGGGAACCAGCGAGGCACGCACCTGGCGCGTCGGCGATTTTGTCGCCTCAAGCGTGTCCAGCAGGGACTTCGTTGCCGTCCTCAATGCCGTCATGCGGGCACCGGCCATCGAGCCGGTATTGTCCAGCACCAGCACGACTTCGAGCTGATTGTTCGATTCGACAGCCGAGGCATCGACGACGATGTGCCTGTTCTGGCCGAACAGGAAGGCGAAGTTCAAATTGACGTCCGCCGAGGCAACCGCCTTTGTCTTGATGAAGTTGACGCCCCTGTCGACGGTCAGCGTCGCCTGCGCGTTGGCGAGTTCGCCATGTCCGACGATGTTGGCCTGAAAATAGCGATCGAAGGCGTCCGTGCGGGTAATATCCAGATCGCCGAGATGAGAGGAGGCGAGATTTGCGGCGTCGAGCGCATTCTGCAGGTTGCTCTTGGCCCGCATGATGGTCGACACATCAACCGCGAAGGCGACGGCCGACAGGATGGCCGGCAGACCGAGCCCCATCAGAACCGCGAAATTGCCGCTCTTCGAGCGCCAGAATTTATTGAGAAGCATCCTTACCCCCGGAAATGCTCACCGCTTGGCCTACGCGGATTGCGCGGGCTTTTGCGCCTTCCTTGATGAATCGACCGTTGACGGCGGGGCTCAACCCTGTGCAACCTCACATTGTGGTTAAAGGCTGGTTGCCAAAAATCGCCAGGCGGTACGGACGCAGCCGCTTCATTTCCAGCGCGCTGCGACATCGGGAACGCCACTTGCCCTTGCCTTCTCGGTGGATTGCTGTATAGACGCCGCCAATCTGCCGGTCCCAGCTGGGGGCTGAACGGAGGGCCGGAGGTTTTATCAAGAGCCTTCGTGTGAAGCCAGAAGTGCTTCCGCCTCCCGTGTCTCCGCTCTCGACCGTCTCGTCATGCTCCTTTCTTCCCCGTGCCCTCCTGGGCTCAACGGGTCAGAGAAGTTGCAGAGGCTTTTGCCGCCGGGAACCGGGAGAGAAACGAAGAAAGGCACTGAACCATAATGGCTCTTTACGAACATGTGTTTCTTGCCCGGCAGGACCTCTCGCAGCAGCAGGTCGATGCGCTTGTCGAACAGTACAAGGGCGTCATCTCCGCGAATGGCGGGTCCGTCGGCCGGGTGGAGAACTGGGGACTGAAGTCCCTCACCTACCGGGTCAACAAGAACCGGAAGGCATACTACACGCTCATGGACCTCGACTGCCCGCCGGCAGCGCTCAACGAGATGGAGCGCCAGATGGGTCTGTCCGAGGACGTCCTGCGTTTCCTGACCATCAAGGTCGAGGCACATGAGGAAGGTCCCTCGGCCATGATGCAGAAGCGCGAAGAGCGCTCCGAGCGCGGCAGCTTCGGTGACCGCGATCGCGGCCCGCGTTCGTTCGGCGACCGTGATCGCGGCGACCGTGGCGATCGTCCGCCGCGTTCATTCGGCGATGCCGGTGGCGATCGTGGTCCGCGCCGTCCGCGCGAAGGCTTTGAAGGGGGTGCAGAATAATGGTCGACATCAACCAGATCCCGACCCGGCGCCCGTTCCACCGTCGCCGCAAGACCTGCCCGTTCTCCGGCGCCAACGCGCCCAAGATCGACTACAAGGACGTGCGTCTCCTGCAGCGCTACATTTCCGAGCGCGGCAAGATCGTGCCGTCGCGCATCACCGCCGTCAGCCAGAAGAAGCAGCGCGAACTCGCCAAGGCGATCAAGCGCGCCCGTTTCCTCGGCCTGCTGCCCTACGTGGTCCGCTAAATCTCTCGAACGGGCGGCTCGCCGCCCGTTCCTTTCGCCGGCCATGACGGGCATGACCGGTTCAGGCATCAAATCCCGAGTTGAGGCCAAGGCCTCTAACTGCCGCGACAGGCAGGACAGCGACACCGGCGGCAACGCCTCTTTTGCTTCCTGACCTGTTCCAGAATTCGGCGCCTGCCCTGTGGACGGGCGCCCAGCCAAAAGGAACAAAACCATGGAAGTCATTCTTCTCGAACGCGTTTCCCGCCTCGGCCAGATGGGTGATACCGTCAAGGTCAAGGACGGCTTTGCCCGTAATTTCCTGCTGCCGCAGGGCAAGGCGCTACGCGCCAACGAAGCCAACAAGAAGAAGTTCGAAGGCCAGCGCGCCCAGCTCGAAGCCCGCAATCTCGAGCGCAAGTCGGAAGCCAGCCAAGTTGCCGAAAAGCTCGACGGCAAGAGCTTCATCGCCGTTCGCTCGGCCGGCGAGACCGGTCAGCTCTACGGTTCGGTGTCGACGCGCGACATCGCGGATCTGTTGACGGCGGAAGGCTTCACGGTCAACCGCAACCAGATCCAGCTCAACCAGCCGATCAAGACCATCGGTCTCACCAATGTGGCGATCGCGCTGCATCCGGAAGTCGAAGTCACCATCACGCTCAACATCGCCCGCACGGCCGATGAGGCCGAACGCCAGGCCAAGGGCGAGACGCTGACCACCGCCGAAGCCATTTATGGCGACGACATCAACGACAATGCGCGGCCGGAAAACTTCTTCGATCCGAACGCCGAGTTCGACGGCGGCGAAGACAACGCCTGATCGCCCACGACAAGCAAAGGAGCAGCGCTCCCGATCACTTTGTCGTAATCCAGCCATTCTGGACCAATGCCCGGGCCTCTCGCCCGGGCATTTTTATACCAAATGGAACTTTTCGAACCCCTATATATTGTTGCAGAATTAAGGCAGCCGGTCTGACCGTGAGGGGACATTTGGTTATGAACATTCTGCTGAAGCGCGTTCTCGATCGCCTGGTGCGCATGGGCAATCTCAAGGTAACCGGGCCCAAGGGCTTGACAGTCGTCTTCGGCGACGGCAGCGGCGAGCCAGTGCACATGCACATCAAGACCCGGCACGCCGAACGGGCCATCACCTTCGACCCGATGCTGGCCGTGCCTGAAGCCTACATGGACGGTGAACTCGACATCCTCGAAGGCGGCGTGCTCGGCCTGATGCGCATTGCCTTCCAGAACATGGGCAGCGGCGGCATCGACGCGACATGGTCGAAAGCCATCGAGGGCCTGCGCCACGCCTTCCGCCGACTGCAGCAGATCAACACCGCCTCGCGCTCGCGCCGCAACGTGCAGCGTCATTACGATCTGTCGGGCGACCTGTACCGGCTCTTCCTCGACGAGGACATGCAGTATTCCTGCGCCTATTTTGAGCAGCCGGACATGACGCTGGACGAGGCGCAGGCGGCGAAGAAGCGTCATATCGCCGCCAAGCTCAGGCTGAAAGCCGGCCAGACCGTGCTCGATATCGGCTCCGGCTGGGGCGGGCTCGGCCTTTATCTCGCCAAGGCCTTCGACGTCGACGTGCAGGGCGTGACGCTGTCGACCGAACAGCATGGCGTGGCCACCGACAGGGCGCATGCGCAAGGCCTGGAAAACCACGTCCATTTCGAGCTGAAGGACTATCGCGAACTCAACGAACGCTTCGACCGCATCGTTTCGGTCGGCATGTTCGAACATGTCGGCGTGAACCACTTCCGCACCTTCTTCGACAAGGCGGCAACGTTGCTCAAGCCCGATGGCGTCATGCTCCTGCATACGATCGGCCGCTCCGGCGTGCCGTGGGCGACCAGCGCCTTCATCCGCAAGTATATTTTCCCGGGCGGCTACATACCGGCAATGTCGGAGGTGCTGCCGGCGATCGAGAAGTCCGGCCTCGTGGTCACGGATGTCGAGATCCTGCGGCTCCACTATGCCGATACGCTGAAGCACTGGAGCCAGCGTTTCGCCGCCAATCGCGACAAGGCCAAGGCCATCTACGACGAACGCTTCTGCCGTATGTGGGAATTCTATCTGGCCGCTTCCGAAGCCGCCTTCCGCTGGCAGGACCTGGTCATCTTCCAGTTCCAGATCACCAAGAAGAACGATACGCTGCCGGTGACCCGCGACTATATGGCAAAATGCGAAAAGGCACTGGAAATGCGTGACCTGGGCCGCCGCGAAGCGGCTCCCGTCGAGAAGGCCACCAAGCCCGCGCGGCGCCGCAAGGTGGCGGAGTAGAAACGCAACGTTGGTGCGCTTTCGCCATTGCCGCTTGCCATTCCCGGCCCCTGCCCTGAAAAAGGCCTCGTGATCGTCACGGGGCCTTTTTCATGACCTATCTCCTCTATGCCGCCGCCGCACTGGCCGAGATCGCAGGCTGTTTTTCGGTGTGGGCCTGGTGGCGGCTGGAAAGATCGCCGCTGTGGCTGGCGCCAGGCTTCGTCTCGCTGCTCCTGTTCGCCTGGCTTCTGGCGCTGGTCGATACCAATGCCGCCGGCCGTGCCTATGCCGCTTATGGCGGCATCTACATCGTCGCCTCGCTTGGCTGGCTGTGGCTGGTGGAAGGCGTGCGGCCCGACCGCTGGGATCTTGGTGGTGCCGCGCTCTGCATGGCCGGCGCTTCGCTCATCCTGCTCGCGCCGCGAGGAGCCTAGCGTGGAACTGCCTGCCTCTCTTCGACACGCCGTCGATCGCATCCTGGAAAAAGTCCCGCTGCCGGAACTGAAGCAGGCGGCGAAAACCCTGTCGGACCGCTACCGCGCCGAACTGCGCGACGGCCGCCTGCACATGGCGCAGGACATGGCGGTCAAGGCCTATCTGGCGACGCGGCTGCCGGCGACCTATGCCGCGGTCCGCGCCAGCCTCGACGCACTGAACGCGGCCCGGCCGGATTTCGCGCCGAAAACCCTGCTCGATGTCGGCGCCGGTCCTGGTACGGTGCTTTGGGCCACCAACGATCTCTGGCCCGATCTCGAACAGGCGGTTCTGCTGGAAGCGGGTGCGGCGGTGCGCAAGATCGGCGAGGCGCTTGCCGCCGACGCCATCCCGGCCCGAACCGTCTGGCAGGCCGGCGACGTCACAACAGACCTAGCCGACCTTCGGCCGGCGGATCTTGTCACCTGCGCCTATGTGCTGGACGAGATCGTGCCGGCATCGCTGCCCAAGATGGTCGACCGGCTGTGGCGGTTGACGACGGACACGCTGCTGATCATCGAGCCGGGCACGCCGGCGGGCTGGCAGCGCATTCTGGCGGTGCGCGCGCAACTGATCGCGGCCGGCGCGCATGTGCTGGCGCCTTGTCCGCACGAAGCGCCCTGCCCGCTCAACCCGCCCGACTGGTGTCACTTTGCCCGCCGCGTCGCCCGCTCGCGCCTGCACCGGCTGGCCAAGGACGCTGAGGTGCCGTGGGAAGACGAGAAATTCATATTTGTCGCCGCGTCGCGCCAGCCCGCCGCCTCCCACGCCGCGCGCGTCATCGCACCGCCGAAATCGGGCTCGGGCAAGGTTCTGCTCAAGCTTTGCCGGAAAGACGGCGACGCCGCCGAGCAACTCTTCACCAAGCGTGACGGCGCGGACTTCAAGCTGGCCCGGCGGCTGGACTGGGGCGACAGGCTGGAACCGCGCGGTACGTGAACGGCCGATTGTTCTTGCTTCGTTCCAATAGTACGAGTAAGAATCGCCGCTTGCCGAGTCAACCGGAATCGGGACACAGGAACACTGTCCTGTGGACGGTTTTCCGTTCCTGTGAACAACGGGCATCAAGGTTGGTTGGTCGTGGGGTGATGCAGAAAGGTCAGCACGGTTTCGTTTCGTTCTGATATCGAGAAGCCGGGATCGAAATCGGGGATATCATGGCAGAGGCAGCACGAAAATTCGGCGTGGCGGAGCAGCAACCGCTTTATCGCGAGGCGCCGAACAACATCGAGGCGGAGCAGGCGCTGCTCGGCGCGATCCTCGTCAACAACGATGCCTTCTACCGCGTCTCGGACTTCCTGAAGCCGGGCCATTTCTACGAACCACTGCACCGCCGGATCTTCGAGATCGCGGCCGAGCTCATCCGCATGGGCAAGGTGGCGACGCCGATCACCTTGAAGACCTTCCTGCCGGCCGACGAAAAGGTCGGCGACATGACGGTTGCGCAATATATCGTGCGGCTGGCGGTCGAAGCCGTCACCGTCGTCAACGCCACCGACTATGGCCGCGCCATCTATGACCTGGCGACGCGCCGCGCGCTGATCACCGTCGGCGAAGACATGGTCAACATCGCCTATGACGCGCCGGTCGACATGTCGCCTTCCGAGCAGATCGAGGACGCCGAGCGCCGACTGTTCGAGCTGGCCGAAACCGGCCGCTACGATGGTGGCTTCGAGAGCTTCACCGACGCGGTCAAGACGGCCGTGGACATGGCCAATGCGGCCTATATGCGCGACGGACACCTGTCGGGCCTCGCCACCGGCATGCGCGATCTCGACCGCCGCATGGGCGGCCTGCAATCATCCGATCTGATCGTGCTTGCCGGCCGCCCGGGCATGGGCAAGACGTCGCTCGCCACCAACATCGCCTTCAACATCGCCGAGGCCTATGTGCCGGCGCAGCAGGCAGACGGATCGTTCAAGGCGGCCAATGGCGGCGTCGTCGGCTTTTTCTCGCTCGAAATGTCGTCCGAGCAGCTCGCAACCCGTATCATCTCCGAGCAGACGGAAATCTCGTCCTCAAAAATCCGCCGCGGCGAAATCAGCGAAATGGACTTCGAAAAGCTGGTCGCCTGTTCGCAGACCATGCAAAAAATCCCGCTTTTCATCGACCAGACCGGCGGTATCTCCATTGCGCAGCTGTCCGCCCGCGCGCGTCGCCTGAAGCGCCAGCGCGGCCTCGACCTGATCGTCATCGACTATATCCAGCTGATGCAGGGCTCGAGCGCCAGGGCCTCGCAGAACCGCGTGCAGGAAATCACCGAGATCACGACGGGCCTGAAGGCGCTGGCCAAGGAACTGGCCGTGCCGATCATCGCGCTCTCGCAGCTGTCGCGTCAGGTCGAAAGCCGCGACGATAAACGCCCGCAACTCTCCGACTTGCGTGAATCCGGTTCGATCGAGCAGGACGCCGACGTCGTGATGTTCGTCTACCGCGAGGAGTATTACCTCAAGAACCGTGAGCCGAAGCTCGGCACGGAGGAATACGTCAAGTGGGAAAACGAGATGAACGAGATGCGCGGCAAGGCCGAGGTCATCGTCGCCAAGCAGCGCCACGGCCCGACGGGATCGGTGACACTCGCCTTCCACGGCGAATTCACCCGCTTCTCCGATCTGGCGGAAGAGCACCATATCGCGGAGAGGTTTGAGTAGCTTTTTGACCTACCGACCCGCTCCGTTCCAACTCGCGGCAGCCTGATGGCCAAATCGCGCGTCCAGTTCATCTGCCAGAACTGCGGATCGGTGCATCAGCGCTGGGCCGGCAAATGCGACGCCTGCGGCGAGTGGAACACGCTGGTCGAGGAAGGCACGTCCGGCGGTATCGGTTCGGGGCCAGCCAACACGCGCAACGCCCGCAAGGGCCGCGCGGTGGTGCTGACCACGCTCTCCGGCGATATCGAGGACGCGCCGCGCATCATATCGGGCATCGGCGAGCTCGACCGCGCCACCGGCGGCGGTTTTGTACGCGGTTCCGCACTTCTGGTCGGCGGCGATCCCGGCATCGGCAAGTCGACGCTGCTCACCCAGGCCGCTGCCGCGCTGGCGTCAAAGGGTCACCGCATCGTCTATGTCTCGGGCGAAGAAGCCGTCGCGCAGATCCGGCTGCGCGCGCAACGCCTCGGCGTTGCTTCGGCGCCAGTCGAGCTCGCGGCGGAAACAAATGTCGAGGATATCCTCGCCACGATCGCCGACGGCAAGCGGCCGGATCTGGTTATTCTCGATTCGATCCAGACGCTGTGGACCGACCTTGCCGATTCGGCGCCGGGCACGGTCACCCAGGTGCGCGCCGCCGCGCAGGCGATGATCCGCTATGCGAAATCCACGGGTGCGGCCATCGTCCTGGTCGGCCATGTCACCAAGGAGGGCCAGATCGCCGGGCCGCGCGTGGTCGAGCACATGGTCGACGGCGTGCTCTATTTCGAGGGCGAAGGCGGCCACCATTACCGCATCCTGCGCACGGTGAAGAACCGTTTCGGACCGACCGACGAGATTGGCGTCTTTGAAATGTCGGACAAGGGGTTGCGCGAGGTCTCCAACCCGTCGGAACTGTTCCTGGGCGAGCGGCATGCGAAATCGCCAGGCGCGGCCGTTTTCGCCGGCATGGAAGGCACAAGGCCGGTTCTGGTCGAGATCCAGGCGCTGGTGGCGCCCTCCTCGCTTGGCACGCCGCGCCGGGCGGTGGTCGGCTGGGACGGCGCGCGACTTTCGATGGTGCTGGCTGTGCTGGAGGCGCATTGCGGCGTTCGTTTCGGCACCCATGACGTCTACCTCAATGTCGCCGGCGGCTACCGCATCAGCGAGCCGGCGGCCGATCTAGCGGTCGCGGCCGCACTGGTTTCCTCGCTCACCGGTCTTGCCCTTCCCGCCGATTGCGTCTATTTCGGCGAAATCAGCCTTTCGGGCGCTGTGAGGCCGGTTGCGCATGCGCAACAGCGCCTCAAGGAAGCCGAAAAGCTGGGTTTTGGTAGCGCGGTTCTGCCCTTGGGCAGCGAGGAACTTGCCGGAGGGATCGGGGCCGGCGCTTTCCAGCCCACCGAGCTTGCCGACCTCGTGGCGCGCATAGCCGGCTCACGGCGCAGCCGCGTCGACGATGAAGAATAACGCGGCTCGTCGAGCCGTGAAAAAGAGATCGGAGTGGGGCGAAAGACATGCCGATTACGCTGCTTGACGGAATCCTGGTCGGCTTCACCCTGGTCTCGGCGATGCTCGCCATGGTTCGCGGCTTCTCGCGCGAGGTCCTGTCTGTCGTCTCGTGGGCGGCGGCGGCGGCGGCGGCTTTCTTCTTCTACAAGCCAGTCTTGCCTTACCTTAAGCCCTACATCGACAATGAGAAGATCGCCATGGCGGCCTCCGCCGGCGTCGTCTTCATCATCGCGCTGATCGTCGTCTCGGTCATCACCATGAAGCTTGCCGACTGGATCATCGATTCGCGGATCGGCGCGCTCGACCGCACGCTTGGTTTCCTCTACGGCGCCGCGCGCGGCATCCTGGTCGTCGCCGTCGCGCTGCTGTTCTTCAACTGGCTGGCTGGCGCCAAGGCACCGGCCTGGGTGATGGAGGCCAAGTCGCGGCCGCTGCTGGAGCAGATCGGCGCCAAGCTTGAAAGCCTGCTGCCCGAGGATCCGGAAAACGCGATCCTCAAGAAGCTCAATCCGAATCAGCCCGCTGCCGAGACGCCGGCCGCTCCGGATGCACCGGCGGCGGACGCTCCCGCCGGCGGCGACGACGCCAATGCACCAGCTCCCGACGACAATGATGCCGGCCCGGCGGACAACACGGCCAAGCCAGCAGCCCCGGCAAACTGACGCGCTTGGACTGACGATGGTGTGAACGACTGCACGGCGCGCGTTGCTTTCGACGCGAACCCGCACTATATGGCGATTTTAGCGGAGCTTAAGATGGCAGACGCAGACGACGTGCTTTCCGCCGAGGCCGACGACCATTTCCATGACGAATGCGGTGTGTTCGGCATTTTCGGCCGACAGGACGCAGCGGCCATCGTCACGCTCGGACTGCATGCGCTGCAGCATCGCGGCCAGGAAGCGGCCGGCATCGTTTCCTATGATGGCAGCCAATTCCATGTCGAACGCCATGTCGGCCTGATCGGCGACACTTTCACCAAGCAGCGCGTCATCGACAGTCTGCAAGGCAACCGCGCCATCGGCCACACGCGCTACGCCACGACCGGCGGCGCCGGCATGCGCAACATACAGCCCTTTTTCGCCGAGCTCGCCGATGGCGGCTTTGCCGTCGCCCACAACGGCAATCTCACCAACGCCATGACGGTGCAGCGCGCGCTGCAGAAGCAGGGCGCGATCTTCTCCTCCACCTCCGACACCGAGACGCTTTTGCACCTGGTTGCGACCAGCAAGGAGCGCGACCTCAACTCGCGTTTCATCGACGCCGTTCGTCAGGTCGAAGGCGCGTTCTCGCTGGTGGCGATGACGGCCAAGAAGATGATCGGCTGCCGCGATCCGCTCGGCATCCGCCCGCTGGTGCTGGGCGATCTCGACGGCGCCTGGATCCTCGCCTCCGAAACCTGCGCGCTGGACATTATCGGCGCGCGCTTCGTGCGCGACCTGAAGCCTGGCGAGATGGTCGTCGTCACCTCCAAGGGCATTGAAAGCCTGTTCCCGTTCGAGCCGCAGAAGACCCGCTTCTGCATCTTCGAATATGTCTATTTTGCCCGGCCGGATTCGTCGGTCGAGGGTCGCAACGTCTACGAGGTGCGCAAGCGCATCGGCGCCGAATTGGCGCAGGAAAACCCGGTCGAGGCCGACATCGTCGTGCCGGTGCCGGATTCGGGTACGCCGGCGGCGATCGGCTTCAGCCAGGCGGCAGGCATTCCCTTCGAGCTCGGCATCATCCGCAACCACTATGTCGGCCGTACCTTCATCCAGCCCGGCGATTCGATCCGCCATATGGGCGTCAAGCTGAAGCACAATGCCAACCGCCGCATGATCGAAGGCAAGCGCGTGGTGCTGGTCGACGATTCGATCGTGCGCGGCACCACCAGCCAGAAGATCGTGCAGATGGTGCGCGATGCCGGCGCAAAGGAAGTGCACATGCGCATCGCCTCGCCGCCGACCAGCGCTTCCTGTTTCTATGGCGTCGATACGCCGGAGAAGTCGAAGCTCCTGGCGTCGCGCATGTCGGTGGAAGAGATGGCCGAATTCATCCGCGTCGATTCGCTCGGCTTCCTCTCGATAAACGGGCTCTACCGTGCCGTCGGCGAGGCCAGCCGCAATGACGAGCAGCCGCAATTCTGCGACGCCTGCTTCACCGGCCAGTACCCAACCCGCCTGCTCGACTTCGAAGGCCACGACAATGTGCGCACACTGTCGCTGCTGGCGAACAACGGGGCGTAGGCTAGACCTTACGGAAATTCTCGAATGACCCTCGACCTTACCGGCCGCGTTGCGGTCGTCACCGGCGCCTCGCGCGGCATCGGCTATTTCATCGCCAGGGAATTGGCCGCCGCCGGCGCGCATGTGATTGCCGTTGCGCGCACCGTCGGAGGCCTCGAGGAACTCGACGACCAGATCAAGGCGGCCGGTGGCCAGGCGACGCTGGTGCCTCTCGATCTCGCCGACATGGCCGGCATCGACCGGCTGGGCGGCGCCATCCATGAGCGCTGGGGCAAGCTCGACATTCTCGTCGCCAATGCCGGCGTGCTCGGCGTCATCTCGCCGATCGGCCATGTCGAGGCGAAGACCTTCGAGAAGGTGATGACCATCAACGTCACCTCGACCTGGCGGCTGATCCGCTCGGTCGACCCGCTGCTGCGGCTCTCGGATGCTGGCCGGGCCATCATCCTGTCGTCCAACGCAGCGCATTCGGCGCGTGCCTTCTGGGCGCCTTACGCGGCATCGAAGGCGGCGGTCGAGACCATGATGCGCTCTTGGGCGCATGAGACGCAGAGCCTGCCGCTGCGCGTCAATGCCGCCGACCCAGGCGCCACCCGCACCGCCATGCGGGCCCAGGCCGTACCCGGCGAGGATCCGGAGACGCTGCCGCATCCCCAGGAGATCGCCAAGCGGATCGTGCCGCTGGCCAGCCCCGAGCTGGAAGAGACCGGGCTGATCTTCCAGGCCAAGCACAACCGCTTCGTCTCCTACCGGCAGCCTGAATGAGCTCACGCCTTCGGTTTGACGGGTCCCAAAGGGATTAAAAGGGCCTCCGGCTACGTTCTTCTGACGTAGGACATTCGAAACCGGAGGACCGATATGCGCAGACTTCTTCTCATTGCCACCACCGCCTTTGTGACCGCTCTCGGCGCGACAGCAGGTGTGGCCGTCTCCCAAGATGCCAAGATGAGTTTCTTCGTCACCAGTGTCGGCTCCGGAAAGGGCGCCGATCTTGGCGGCTTGAAGGGCGCCGACGCACATTGCGCTTCGCTGGCCGAGGCCGCCGGCGTCACCGGAAAGACTTGGCATGCCTATCTCTCGACCAGCGCCGAGGATGCACGCGACCGTATCGGCAAGGGGCCCTGGTTCAACGCCAAGGCCGAGAAAATCGCCGATGATGTCGCCTCCTTGCATGGCGACTCCAACGGCATCACCAAGCAGACGGCGCTGAGCGAAAAGGGCGAAGTGGTCGCCGGCCGTGGCGACACGCCGAACCGGCATGATATGCTGACCGGATCGAAACCCGACGGCACCAGGATCGCCGACCAGACTTGCGGCGACTGGACGATGAGCGGCGCCGAAGGGGCGGCGATGATGGGGCATCACGACCGCACCGGGCTTGACGATTCGGCGGCGGCGAAGTCGTGGAATTCCTCGCACGCCTCGCGTGGCGGCTGCAGCCAGGAAGCGCTGAAAGGCACTGGCGGCGATGGCTTGTTCTATTGTTTTGCGACCGACTGAGCGCTGCCCGCAGCAATATGCCTGTTAGCAGCCTGCCGATTGATCACGCGGCTGTGATCTGAAGGGGAAAGGCTGCCCCGCGGTCATGCTTTCGTCATTTCCGAGGAGTTGTTAGGATCGGACCGACTCCCACAACAAGCGCCCCGCTGGGCAGAACAAGGAAATCCCCATGGCTACAACCGCAGCGTTGGTCTGGTATCTGGTAATCGCCGGCCCGCAGGGCGGCATGGTGGTGCTGCCCAGCACCTTCGACAAGCGCGAGCAATGCACCGCCGCCATCACCGAGTATCAGAAGCAGCCGACACCAACCGGCTGGTCCGTGCAATGCGTACCGAGCGCCTCGCCCTTCACCGACGAGGGTGATGCCGAAGAGCCGGCTGCGCAATAATGAACGCACTCTCCTCCCTTGAGGGGGAGATGGCCGGCAGGCCAGAGGGGGTCGCCGCACGTGGAGTGCTGACCTCCTTTACCAGCGAAAGGGGTGTCGCGTCAGAACGTTCCGACCCCCTCTGTCGCCTTCGGCGACATCTCCCCCTCAAGAGGGGAGATCATTAGCGCCGGGCGCTCACCGTCAGCTCCGGCTTCTGGTTGATGGTCTGGAACACCACGCAGTAGCGCTCCGTCAGCTTCAGCAGTGAGTCGATACGCTCCTGAGGTTCATTCGTGTCGAGACTGAAATTGAGCCGGATGGCACGAAAGCCGACCGGCGCATCCTTGGCGACACCCAGCGTGCCGCGAAAATCAAGATCGCCTTCGGCCTCCACCGAGGCGGCGCCGAGCTTGAACTCGAGCGCTGTCGCCACCGCCTTCAGCGTCACGCCGGCGCAGGCCACCAAGGCCTCAAGCAGCATGTCGCCGGAACAGAGCTCGAGCCCCGAGCCGCCGGTTGCCGGATGCAGGCCGGCGATGGCGATAGCCCTGCCCGTCTCGACCTTGCAGGCCACCGACTGGTCGTCGATCGAACCCTTCGCTCTCAACGTGATCAGCGCCCGCGAGGCGTCGTCGCGGTAGGCCTGCTTCAGCGGCGCCTGCATGGCCTTCAGTTCGGTTGCATCCATTTGCGTTGCCTCTTTCGCTTTTGCGGCCAGCGAGCAGCGTGGCTTTGGCAGATATAAGTGCCGATCGCGTCCCGGAAGCAAGACCGCCAGGTCCTGCCCCAACGCAAGCTCAGGGCTGGCGTAGCGCTGTGCCAACTTTCGACCGTATAGCTTGGCAAGAAGGCCCGACTTCCCGGCCATCACGTTGATCCACGAAATATCTGTCGCTTCCTGTAACACTGGTCCGCGCCTATGGCCGATGTCGCCATTCTCGAAACACGCGAAAGGGTTCTCGCCGGAATCCTGCTGACCGGTGCCGCCTATCTCTTGTTTTCGACGCAGGACGCCTCGATCAAGCTGCTGGTGACCGGAATGACGGTGTGGCAGATCATGTTCTTCCGCAGCATCACCATTCTGAGTGCCTGCGCCGCGATGGGTGGGCGGCAGCTGTTCGCCGACACGCTACGCTCGCCGATCGTGCGGCCAATGCTGGTGCGCAGCGCCTTCACGCTCGCCGCCTGGCTATGCTACTACAACGCCGCGCGCAGCTTGCAGCTTGCCGAACTGACCACCGTCTATTACGCGGCGCCGATCATCGTCACCGTGCTTTCGGTGTTCCTGCTCGGCGAAAAAGTGCCTGTTCTGCGCTGGCTGGCGGTCTTGATTGGTTTTGTCGGTGTCTTCGTCGCTTGCGATCCCACCCATCTCGGCCTGTCGGTGCCGGTGCTGCTGGTGTTGGCGGCCGCACTTTTGTGGGCCATCGCCATCGTGCTCCTGCGCAAGACCGCGCTTGCCGAGCGCTCGATGATCCAGCTCCTCCTCAACAATTTCTATTTCCTGGTGTTTTCGGCGGTACCGGCGCTTTTGCGGTGGCATACGCCTGAGCTGACCGAGTTGCTGCTTCTCGCCAGTGTCGGCGCGCTCGGCGGCCTGGCGCAATATCTCCTCTTCGAAGGCATGAAGCGCACGCCGGCATCGATCCTCGCGCCTCTCGAATACAGTTCGCTGCTGTGGGCGTTCGCGCTCGGCTTTGCGATCTGGGGCGACGTGCCGCGCCGCGAAGTGTTTCTCGGCGCCGCGCTGATCGTCGCCGCCGGGCTGCTGATCGTCGGCGGCGAACATTTCCGCAAGCGGCTGTGATGTTCATCAGTGGTGACAGTACGATGTCAGGACCGGACGGCGTAGGCTATCGGCATGACTGACGTGACAGCCACCGCTGATACGGTCGCCGAGCGCACATTGGGTATTATCCTGGTGTCGTGCTCGGCGGCTGTCTTTGCCCTGACGGGCGTGTTGACAAAATCGATCCATGCCGACCCGCTGACCATCATCTGCTGGCGTGGCTTTGTCGGCTCGATCCTGATCACGCTCTATGTGTTGTGGCGACGACGCCGCTCCGGCGGGCGCGAGAGCCTGCGGCTTGGCTGGCGCGGCTGGCTGCTGGCGGTGGAAGGGGCACTGGCGAGCATTGCCTTCATTTCGGCGTTCAAATTCACATACGTCGCCAATGTCGCGGTCATCTATGCCACCGCACCTTTCATGACCGCGGTTCTGGCCTGGATTCTGACTCGCGAACCTTTCCGCATGCAGACGATGGTCGCCGCCGCCGTCTCGCTTTGCGGTGTGGCGATCATGGTTTGGTCCGGTTTCGGCACCGGCCACCTCTTCGGCGACGGGCTGGCGCTGCTGATGACCCTAGGCAGCGGTCTTTACATGATCATGGTGCGTGCCTTCCGCGACACGCCGGTGGTCTGGGCCGGTGCGGTGTCGGCATTTCTGCTGTTCGTACTCGGCTGGTTTGTCACCGACCCGCTGGCGGTTTCATCCAGGGATGTCGCGCTCCTCGTCACTTTCGGTGCGTCCTTCGCGCTGTCGTCGATCCTTTGGACGGAGGGGGCGCGGCTTATCCCTGCGGCCGAATCCGGGCTGCTCGGCTCGGCCGAGGTGCCGTTCGCGATCCTGTTTGCCTTCCTGTTTCTTGGCGAGATCGCGCCAGAAGCCAGCATGATCGGCGGCGCCATCGTGCTCTGCGCGGTCTTCGCCCATGCCGGCCGGGACTGGCTGTCGGCCCGCTCCCAACGCACGGCGTCAAATATTTCTTAAAAAAGTGACACAGTCACGGAACCATCATCGGACTCAGACATTATTGATGCGACGGGTCACCCCCCAAGTCCCCCCAAACCCCTCGGCCCGTCCTACTCCAAGCCGACCGTAAGGTCGGCTTTTTCTTGGCTAAACAGGCCCCACCGCAAGGTCGGCTTTTTCCATACCTTGTCGACGATATCCGAGCTCTCCCGAATCAACCAAGCGATCCGGCCAGAGCCAGATTGCCGCCGAGCAGTGTCGCCAGATCGCCCGCCGGAGTATCGGCCCCGGCGCGCAACCGGATCGCGAATTCCGCCATCGGAACCTGCGGCAAGCCAAGCTCGCGCGGCGCCTCGACGATGCCGGAATGAGCAAAGCGCGCGGTGCGCAGCGTCAATGCGACGCCGGCATTCACGGCCGTGCGCAACCCAGCCAGGCTGGCACTTCCGGCGGCGATCCGATAATTGCGGCCGGCGGCATCGAGTGCCGCGAGTGCGGCCTCGCGAAAACCGCAATAGGGATCGAGCAGCGCCAGCGGCAGTTCTTCCTGCCGCGAGGCCAGCCCTTTGCGTGAACACAGCCATATCATCGGTTCGCGCAGTACACCGACCTCGTCCGGAGCCGCCGTCTGGCGCATGACGATCGCAATATCCAGGCTGCCGGCCTGCAGGGCCTGCGCCAGTTCGGCCGAGCGGCCAACGCGCAATTCGATCCTGACGCGGGGATGGCTGGCAGCGAAGGCACGCAGCAGATCCGGCAGGCCGCTGTCGGCGAAATCCTGCGTCGTCCCGATGGCGACACGCCCGGCAGCCCGCGCCCCCTTCAACGCCAGCCAGGCCTCGCGATGAACGGCCAGAATGCGCCTGGCATGACCGACGAGATCCTCGCCGGCCGGCGTCAGCCCACGACCCCTCCCCTGTGGCGCCAGAAGCGGCTCGCCGACGATCTCCTCGAGCCGCTGCATCTGGGCCGTCACGGCCGAGGGCGAGCGGCCGACACTCGACGCCGCCCGCGCCAGCGAGCCGCTGTCGACGAAAGCGAGGAAGGTTTTGAGCAGGTCGGGTTCCAGAGCTTCCATAATTCGATAATATCGAATCTTTAGTTGAAAACAATTCGATTTTTTTGATTCAAAGATGGTGACATGGTCTCTCCAACGGCGATCAGACGCCGCTGAGCCAGGAGAAGAAAAATGCCCATCATCAACATCAGCCTCACCGGCAAGCCAGACGCCTCTTTGTCGGCCAGGATTGCCGGGGAAATAACCGAGATCACCGCCAGGCAGTTGCGCAAGGATCCGACCATCACAGCCGTTGCCGTATCCTATTTCGATCCGCAACATTGGTTCGCCGGCGGCAAATCGCTAGCCGAGCATGGCTCCAACACGTTCTGGCTGGATATCAAGGTGGTCGACGGCACCAACACCAAGCTCGAGCTGGAAGCCTATCTCAAGGCTCTCTTCGATGCCTTCGACCGTCTGCTGGGCGGCGTGCACGAGGAAAGCTATGCCTTCGTGCATGAAGTACCTGCCGCCGCCTATGGCTATGGCGGCAAGACCCAGGAGTTCCGATTCATCAGCGGGCGGTTGAAGGCGGCATGACGGCCTTGGCCTTCTCCCTCCAGAGGGAGAAGGCCCCCTCTTCCACATTGACCTCAGGCCCACTTCCGCTACCTTCTGCCCCCGAAGCGGCCGCGGAAGAGCCGCTATGACAAAACTTGTTGGGAGAGACGCGGCATGATCCTGACACTGGCGCTGCTTGCGGGTCTTGTTGCAGCCTGGCTGCTGATCGGCGTGGTGGAAAAATTCCGCCTCGGCCTGCGCTTCACCCAGGCGCTGCTCTATGTGCCGTTCAAGCTCGCCTACCGGATCAGCGACAACCGCGTCAGGATCGCCCGCAAGGCGCAGGTACCGGTCATCTACGTGATCTCGCACCAGTCGCGCTTCGAACCGGCGCTGATGCTGTCGCTGCTGCCCGACGACACGCTGCATATACTCGACGAGGTCTCGGCACGCTCGCCCTGGCTCGAACCCTGGCGCGAACTTGGCCGCACCATTGCCTTCAATGCGGAACACGTCTTCGTCAGCCGCCGCCTGGTGCGTGTGCTGAAGGGCAAGGGCCGGCTCGCCGTCTATCTGCCGGATGCGGTCGAGCCCGACGTCAAGACGTTTCGCCTGTTTCGCGCCGTCACCCGCATCGCCATGCAGGCCGACGCCCGCATCGTCCCGATCTTCGTCGCCGGCGCGCGCATCCTGCCTGTGTCGCTGACGCCTGCGGACAAGGCGCCGCGGCACTGGTTTCCGCGGCTGTCGATCAGCGTGCTGGAGCCGATGACCATCGCCGAACTTGTGGCGCGCAGCCCGGACCAGGCCTCGAACACCAATGCGCTGTTCGACCGCGTCGCCGAGGCCCGGCTTTTTGGCACCGACCTCGATCGCGGCCTGTTCCTGGCCATGCGCGATGCGGCATTCAGAGTCGGCGCCTCGCATCCGATCATCGAGGATGTCATTTCGGGCGCGCTGACCTATCGCGAGATGTTCATCGGCGCGCGCGTGCTGGGCAGGCGCTTCGAGGCGGTAACGGCACCGGGCGAGGCAGTGGGGATAATGCTGCCCAACGCCAATGGCGTCGTGCTGTCGCTGGTCGGCCTTCTCTCGGGCGGACGAGTCGCGGCTATGATCAACTACACGGCCGGGCCGGCGAGCGTCACGGCGGCCGTGCGCACGGCCGTCATCCGCACCGTCATTTCGTCGCGCGCCTTCGTCGACAAGGCCGATCTCGCCGATATCGTGGCGGCGGCCGAAAAGGGTGGCGCCAGGCTGCTGTGGCTGGAAGATATTCGCACCAGCGTCACCCCGCTGGACAAGCTTGCCGCCGCCTTGCTGTGGCGCTGGCCGCTGCAGCGGCAGGACGCGGCCAAGCCGGGCGTGATCCTGTTCACCTCGGGTTCTGAAGGCACGCCGAAAGCGGTCGTTCTGTCGCAAAAGAACCTGCTCGCCAACGCCATGCAGGCCGAAGCGCGCATCACCATTTCGCCGGCCGATATCCTGCTCAACGTACTGCCGGTGTTCCACTCCTTCGGCCTGACGGGCGGCACCATATTGCCACTGGTTACCGGGGTAAAACTGTTCCTCTACCCCTCGCCGCTGCACTACAAGATCATCCCCGAGATCGCGCGCAAGGTGAAGCCAACGATCATGTTCGGCACCGACACATTCCTCGCCAACTATGCGCGCACCGCCAAGGACGGCGACTTCTCCAGCCTGCGCTTCGTCGTCGCCGGCGCCGAGGCGGTGAAGCCGGAAACCCGCCGCGTCTACCGCGAGCGCTTCCAGGCCGAAATCATCGAGGGCTTCGGGTTGACCGAGGCAGCACCCGTGGTTGCCGTCAACACCGCGATCCATGGCCGTGACGGTACTGTCGGGCGGCTCTTACCGGCCATGCGCATGAGGCTGGAACCGGTCGAGGGCATTACGGACGCCGGTCAGTTGTGGCTCGACGGACCCAATCTCATGATGGGCTACATGACAGCGGACCGTCCCGGTGAGTTGCAGACTCTGACCGGCTGGCACGATACCGGCGATATCGTCGCCGTGGACCGCGAAGGCTTCATCAGCATTCGCGGTCGCGCCAAGCGCTTCGCCAAGATCGCCGGCGAGATGGTGTCGCTGGGCGCGGTCGAGATGCTGGTGCAGTCGCTATGGCCCGAAGAGCGCCACGCGGCGGTTGCGGTGCCGGACAAGAGGCGCGGCGAGCGCATCGTGCTGGTCACCACGGCCGACGATGCCAATCCCGAAGAACTGCGCCAGTTTGGCAAAAAGGCCGGGGCAGCCGAACTGATGGTGCCGAACGACATCGTCAAGGTGGAGGAAATTCCGGTGCTCGGTTCCGGCAAGACCGACTATGTCTCCACCAGGAAGCTGGCGATCGATAGGCTGGGGCTCGGCGTCGCGGCCTGAGTCAGATCAAGGACTTCTGCGGACCTTTTAACCTATGTCCGAAGGCGGTACTTTCTCGCCCTCGAGCGAGGCGCGCTTGGAGTAAGCGCGCACGGAAAACGGCAGGAAGATCAGATAGCCCGCGACCGATGCCGTCAGCGTGTACCAGGGATAGGTCATCAGCAAGAGGACGTAGAGCACGACGGCCAGGATGACCGGCAGCACCCTGTCGCCCGGGATCTTGATGCTCTTGCCGGAATAGACCGGCAGCCGGCTGACCAGAAGAAAGGCGACCAGGATGGTGAAGCCGGTGGCGACGAAGGCCGCCGGGCGGCTGGGCTCCACCCCGAGCCGCAGGAAATAGAGATAGAGCGGCAGCATCACCAGCACCGCGCCTGCCGGCGCCGGCACACCGACGAAATATTCGGTCTGCCACAAGGGGCGTTCGGCCTTGTCATCGTCGAGCACGTTGAAGCGGGCGAGCCGCAGCCCGCAGGCAATGGCGAACAGGAGTGCCGCGATCCAGCCCGGCGAGCCGGCGCGGTCGAGCAGGAAGGCATAGAGCACCAGAGCAGGTGCCACGCCGAAATTGACGATGTCGGCCAGCGAATCCATCTGCGCGCCGAATTTGGAGGTTGCCTTCAGCATCCGCGCCAGGCGGCCATCGATGCCGTCGAGAAAGGCGGCCAGCAGCACCATCACCACCGCGGGTTCGAAGCGGCCTTCAAAGCCGAAGCGGATGCCGGACAGTCCGGCGCAGATGGCAAGCACGGTGACGAGGTTGGGCAGCACCATGCGCATCGGTATCTCGCGGATGCGCGGACCGCCGCTGGCATGTGCCTCGAACTTTTTGAACGGCGCGCCCAAGGCTCAGGAAATCCGCACAAGGGGAGTGCCGACGACACCACCGAATTCGGCAAGCACGGTTTCACCGCCGACCGCCGTCTGGCCAACGGCAACACGAGGCGTCGCGGTCAGGGGCAGGAACACGTCGACGCGCGAGCCGAAGCGGATCAGGCCGAACCGCTCGCCTGTGCCGATCGAGCCGCCGGCCTCGGCCCAGCAGACGATGCGGCGCGCCACCAGGCCGGCGATCTGGACGGCAGCCACCGTGCCGTTGGGGCTCTCGATGACCAGGCCGTTGCGTTCGTTCTCGGTGCTGGCCTTGTCGAGTTCGGCGTTGAGGAATTTTCCCGGCCGATGTTCGATCTTGGCGATGCGGCCGCGCACGGGCGAGCGGTTCACATGGCAGGAAAAGACGTTCATGAACACCGAAATGCGGGTCATTTCGACATTGCCGAGGCCGAGTTCACGCGGCGGCAGGGCCGGACCAACCGCCGAGATGATGCCATCGGCCGGGCTCACCACCAGCCGATCGTCCACCGGGGTGACGCGCTCGGGATCGCGGAAGAAATAGACGCACCAGGCGGTCAGGATCAGGCCGATCCAGAACAGGATGGAGGAGAAATAGCCGAGGAAGAGCGTCGCCGCGCCAAAGGCGGCAATGAAGGGGTAGCCCTCGCGATGGATCGGTACGAACGCGTTCTTGACCGTGTCGACAAGGCTCATGGGATGGGGGCGGTCCCTGTTTCAGGTTCGGCCTCAATAGCCGAAACACCCCCTGCCCGCAACGCGACAATCCGCGGCGCGGGGCGAACGGGCACACCCACCCGGCGTCGGAACGCCAGGCGCTCCGCATTTCTGGAAGTCGCGGTCGGCTTGTGCACCCATGCCATAGCCGTCAAGATTCCGGCCTGCACGGAGCAGATCTCATGAAAAGCCGAGGATTCACGATCCGCGTAGTTCTCCTGCGCCGCGCGACCGCTGGCAAGGACGGTGGTTTGGAGCCACCTTCATGCAGCGCAATGGCCATGCCGATGGGGCATTCGTCCTGAGCGAAAAGCAGCAACTCACTGTCGGCGAACAGCCCTCTCGTTCGTCCTTGGTGAGAAAACGCGCCATCGCACCCGCAAAGGGCCGATGACGCACGCAACGGAGACTCTCGATCATGCAGACATCGTCCGGCACCAAAGCTCGTCTCATCACGGAAGGCCTGGCCTTCGGCGAGTCGCCGCGCTGGCATGACGGGCGGCTGTGGGTCTGCAACTGGGGCACCGGCGAGATCATAGCGGTTGATGCCGATGGCAACCGCGAAGTCATGCTCACCGTGCAGGCGGACTTGCCCTATTCCATCGACTGGTTGCCGGATGGACGCCTGCTCATTGTCTCAGGTCGCGAGGGTTTGCTGTTGCGGCAGGAAGCCGATGGCGGGCTCGTCACCCATGCCGATCTGCGCGGCTTGTCGAAAAGTCCGTGGAACGAGATCGTCGTCGATGGGCGCGGCAATGCCTATGTCAATGGCGGCGGGCCGGCGCCGGCGCCCGGTGAGCATTTCGGTCCGGGCACCATCGCTCTGAACACACCGGACGGCGCGACCCGGCAAGTTGCAGACAATATCGCCTTTGCCAACGGCATGGCGGTGACACCGGACAACAAGACACTGATCCTTGCCGAATCCCATGGCAAACGGCTGACCGCTTTCGACATCGCCGCCGACGGCATCCTGTCCAACCGGCGCGTCTGGGCCGATCTCAACGGCTATCCGGATGGCATCTGCCTCGATGCCGAAGACGCGGTCTGGTACGCGGATGTTCCCAACAAGCACTGCGTGCGGGTGCGCGAGGGCGGCGAGGTGCTGCAGACCGTCGCCGCCGATCGCGGCTGCTTTGCCTGCATGCTGGGCGGTGCGGACCGAAGGACATTGTTCATCGCCGCCGCCGAATGGCGCGGCTTCGAGCACATGGTCAGCGACGCCCGCACCGGCCAGGTGCTCGCCATTGAAGCACCAGCACCTGGGGTCGGCTGGCCTGGCTAGAGTCCCGGTACCCGTTGATAGTTGGCGATGTCGGCCCGGACACCGAGCCGGGCGATCGTCTCCTTCGGGTCGAAGGCAACGCGCTCATGCGCGGCCTTGACGATCGGAACCACATTGTCGACGGCAGCCTGGCTTTCCCATTCGACGATAGTGACGAGATTGAATTCGCCTGGTCCGGAGAATTGTTCGAGCAGAAAATCCTGCACGAAACCTTCCTGCAGGCGCAGCAGCTCGTGCGTCATCTTCACCTTGGCGAGGATTTCCTCGCGGGCATTGGCAGGTACGACGAACTTGTCGACCCTGAACACGCTGCTGCCGTTAACGTGGTGATTCTTAAAGCTCATATCCACTTTTTCCGTCCTCGATGATGCGGTTTCCGGCTCTCGGTCGACGGTCTACAATCTCAACTTAAGTTGAGGTCAAGCGGATTTTTTCTCCTTCTCTCCTTACGAGAGAGAAAGAAGAGCCGCCCGCAGCTACGACACCTCCGACGTCCGCCGGCGGACGATGACGCCGAGTTCGTCGCCCTCGCGAGCGAGACGCAGCCGCTCCTCGGCTTCGGTCGCCTCGCGCTGGCGGTCCCACATCGAGGCGTAGAGGCCGTGCTTGCGCATCAGTTCGACATGGGTGCCGCGTTCGGCGATCTGGCCATCCTTGAGCACGATGATTTCGTCGGCCGAGATCACCGTCGACAGGCGGTGGGCAATGACAATGGTGGTGCGGCCCTTGCTGACCAGATCGAGCGCGGCCTGAATCTCTTGCTCTGTGTGGCTGTCCAGCGCCGAGGTCGCTTCGTCGAGCATCAAGATCGGCGGCGCTTTCAGGATGGTGCGGGCGATCGCCACGCGTTGCTTCTCGCCACCCGAGAGTTTCAGGCCACGCTCGCCGACCATCGACTTGTAGCCGTCAGGTAGTTTTTCGATGAATGGCCCGATCTGGGCGAGTTCGGCCGCCTTGCGGACCTCCTCCTCACTCGCGCCGACGCGGCCGTAGCGGATGTTGTAGGCGATGGTGTCGTTGAACAGAACCGTGTCCTGCGGCACCATGCCGAGTACCGCGCGCAAGCTGTCCTGGGTGACATCCCTGACGTCCTGGCCGTCGATGAGAACCTGGCCGCCCTGCACGTCGTAGAAGCGGAACAGCAGCCGCGAGATGGTCGACTTCCCGGCGCCCGACGGCCCGACAATGGCAACCGTCTTGCCCGCCGGCACTTCAAAGGAGACACCTTTCAGGATCTTGCGGTTCGGATCATAGGAAAAATGCACGTCGCGAAACTCAACCTTGCCGGCGCCGACGGCCAGCGGCTTGGCGTCCGGCTTGTCGACGATCTCCTGCGGCACGTCGAGCAGGTCGAACATGTGCTCGATATCGGTGAGGCCCTGCCGGATTTCGCGGTAGATGAAGCCGATGAAGTTGAGCGGCACGGAAAGCTGCACCAGCATGGCATTGATGAAGACGAAATCGCCGACGGTCTGCGTGTGAGCCTGCACCTCCAGTGCCGACATGCACATGACGACCACCGTGCCAATGCCGAAGATGACACCCTGGCCGAAGTTCAGCCAGCCGAGCGAGGTCCAGGTCTTGGTGGCGGCGACCTCGTAGCGGGCCATCGAGCGGTCGAAGCGCTCCGCTTCCATGCGCTCATTGGTGAAGTATTTGACCGTCTCGAAATTGAGCAGCGAATCGATCGCCTTGGTGTTGGCGTCGGTGTCGCTGTCATTCATGTCGCGGCGGATCGAAATGCGCCAATCGCTCGCTTTGACCGTGAACCAGACATAGAGGCAGACGGTAGCCGCCACAACGGCCACGTATTTCCAGCCATAGGTGAAACCGAATATGCCCGCGGTCAGCGCGAATTCAAGGATGGTCGGCGCGGTGTTGAGCATGATGAAGCGCACGATCGTTTCGATGCCCTTGGTGCCGCGTTCGATGATGCGCGACAGGCCGCCGGTGCGGCGCTCCAGGTGGAAGCGCAGCGACAGCTGGTGCATGTGGACGAAGGTGCGGAAAGCAAGCTGGCGCACCGCATGCTGGCCGACCCGTGCAAACAGCGCATCGCGCAACTGGTTGAAACCGAGTTGGACGAGCCTCAGGACATTGTAGGCAATAACCAGCATCACAGGGGCAAGCAGGAAGGACGGCAATGGCGGCGGCGTTCTGGCCCCACCAGCCAGCGCATCGGTCGCCCATTTGAAGAAATAGGGACCGGCGACCAGTGTCACCTTGGCAACGACCAGCAGCAGCGTCGCCCAGGTGACGCGCGCCCTGAGATCGGCGCGGTCGGCCGGCCACATATAGGGCCAGAGATTGCGCAATGTCGCCAGGGTAGATGTTTCGGCGGAGACGGTTTTTTCGACCACTTTTTCTTGCCTTTTGGGTGAGAGGGTCAGCGGCCGGAGCAGCAGGAATTGACGAGGGCGCTCAGCGATGCCGATGTCTCGGCGAGGGCCGCGCGATCGACGGCATAGCGGGAGCGCCGGCGGTCGGGCTCGAAGCGGACAAGGCCGGCCTCGACCAGTATCTTCAGATGCTGCGAGACCGTCGACTGCGCCAGATCGAAACGATCGACGACCTCGCGGCAGCAGCACGAATTGCTGGCCGAGAGGTGCTTCAATATCTCGATACGCGCGGGATGCGACAGCGCCGCGAATCGCGCCGCGACAGCGCGACTGTCGCAGATGCGGTTGGATAGCGCGCTGCCAGCGCGGTCTGGTTCAAGGGTGGATTCTGTCATCGTTCATCGGCGATAGACGATGGATGTCACCGCCGCAAGCTGCTCTTCCGGGCAGATCGGATCGCGCTAATGCCCTGAGACGGATTTCTCGATCCCTGGAATGACGGCAATCTGTTCAGCCAGGAACTCGACCAGCAAGCGGACCCTTGCGACGCCCGCGCGCTCCGGGACGATCAACATGTTCAATGGGACCGACGGCAGCGAATAATCCGTCAAAATCGTATCGAGCAGGCCCGCCGCCAGAAGATCGTCCACAAGCCATCGATGCGCCGGCGCGATGCCTCGACCAGCGACCATGGCCTGCCGCGCGGCAAGCCCATGGTCGATCCGCAGCCGGCCCGAGAAAGGCACGGTGTGGCGTTCGCCGCCCGCGCCCTGCAAGGCAAGCGTTTCGCTGCCCGCCACGTTCGACATCCGGATGCCCTCATGCCGAGAAAGATCCGAAGGAACGGCCGGTCTTCCCCGCGCCGCCAGGTAATCCGGAGATGCCACGAGCAGACGCCGCGACTGGCCGAGGGCCCGCAGCTTCAACGAACTGTCCGTGAGCGGCCCCAGCCGAAGCGCGATGTCGACGCCCTCGCGGACCAGATCCACCCGCTCGTCCGTGAGGCTGAGGTCAACGCCGATGTCGGGGTGACGGTCCTGAAAGGCGAAGATCAGCCGGCTGACATGCAAGACACCGAAAGCCGCCGTACAGCTTATCCGGATCGTGCCGGCGGGCGCGCCACGCGTGCCTCGGGCCTCATCGGTGGCCTGTTCTACAAGACGCAGTATCTGAACGCTGTTGGCATAATAGCGGCTGCCTTCGGCGGTCATCGTGACACGCCGGGTCGTCCTGCTGAGCAAAGGCACGCCGACAGCTTCCTCGAGCTCCCGCACATGCCGTGTGATCGTCGACTGCCCGACACCAAATTCCCGCGCGACCGCCGACAGGCTGCCACGCTCGGCCACACGAATGAAGGTGCGCATGCGCTCGAATGTAATGTCTGACTTATCCATTATTCGGCACAATATTATGCATTACCGGCATATAGTGGATTGAACAGCCATTGGCTACCTTCCCGTCAGTTTCCTCAATGTTGGATCTGATCCCATGAAAGTCCTGCTTGTCTTCGCTCACCCTGAATCACGCTCGCTGAGCGGCGCCCTTCGCGACGTCGCCGTCAAGGAACTCGAGGCTCAAGGGCATGAGGTGCGCGTATCGGACCTTTACGCCGATGGCTGGAAGTCCGAAGTCGATCGCGCCGACTTCCCATCACTGGAACCCGATGCACGGCTCATCCCCGTCGCGGCTTCCAAGAAGGGTTTCGAGGCCAACACGCTGACCGCAGATGTCAAGGCCGAGATCGAGAAGCTCCTGTGGGCCGACACCTTGATCCTGCAGTTCCCGCTTTGGTGGTTCGCCATGCCGGCGATCCTCAAGGGCTGGGTCGACCGTGTGTTCGCCTACGGATTCGCCTATGGCGTTGGCGAGCATAGCGATCGGCGCTGGGGAGATCGTTACGGCGAGGGTACCCTTGTCGGAAAACGCGCGATGTTGATCGTGACCGCCGGAGGCTGGGAGGAGCACTATACGCCGCGCGGGATCAACGGATCCATCGATGACCTGCTGTTCCCGATCAATCACGGGATCCTGTACTACCCTGGATACGACGTACTTCCGCCGTTCGTGGTCTACAAGGTCGATCGTCTCGAAGAGGCAGGCTTCGAACCCGTGGCCGAACGCCTGCGTGACAGGATGCGGACACTGGCGACGACGCCGCCCATCCCATACCGTCGGCAAAATGGCGGAGATTATCTCATCCCGAGCATGAATCTCCGCCCTGAGCTGGGCGATCCGCATGCAACCGGCTTTGCCCTTCACTCCAACCGCGTGGGCGATCCCAGTTGATCGAAGTGGGCTTCTACTGCGTCTTTGCCGGAGCCGTGGTCGCCTGCTCTCCCATCGCCTTGAGGTCGGCAGCTTCGCCTTCCTTGGACTTTCCCGGGACCTTGAATACCTGTCCGGGCCAGATGCGGTCAGGATTCCTGATCTGGTCCTGGTTGGCGAGGTAGATGGTGGAATAGCGCACGCCATGGCCATAGACGCGCCGCGAAATCCGCCACAGCGTATCGTGGCGGCGGATGACGACGGCGCCGTCGGCATGTTCGAGCTTGGGCGATACGACCTCCGGCACATCGCCTGGCGGCGTGGCTTCCGCCACGACGGCCGGAGCCTCGGTGGCGGGCGCACCTGGAGCCGGAGCGGCAGGAGCATCCGCAGCGGCCGGCTTGGTCTCAGCTGGCTTGCCATCCGCTGGCTTGGCTTCGGCGGGCGCCACGGCAGCGACCGCTTCGCCCGGCTCGCGCTCGAACGGCACGGCGGCGCGAGCCACAACCTTCACGCCATCGGCATCGAGGCCGTCGACATGAATGGTATAGCTGCCGACCGGAATGTCGCGCGTTGCCTCGACGAGGAAATGACCATCCGGCGATGTCTGCGCGTCACCGAGCAGGATGTCGTTGGCATAGGCGCGCACCTTGCGGCCCGGATCGGCGAGGCCGGCGACAAAGATCTTGTTGCCGTCTATCTCCACCGCCTCGACGACGATCTTGGGTTCGCCCACGGCCGCGGCGGGCGGTGTTGCCTCCGCGACGGCTGGCGCGGGTGCGGCTGGTGCCGGCGATGCAGCGGCGGGAGCAGTTGGTGCCGGAGCAGCGGGAGCGGCTGCCTGATCGCCGGCGGGCGCGGCTGGTTTGGTCTCGGGTGCCGGAACTGTCAGCAGTTCGGCCGGCTTGCCTGGCTCCTCGACCATGGCCAGCACCTGGCCGGCCGCGTTGGCCGGAACCGAGACCACGGCGGTCTGCGCCGAGGCAGTCACAACCGTGCCGACCGTCGATCGCAGGGCAATCGTATAGTCGCCGGGCTTCAGCGGATCGTCGAGCACGATGACAAAAGCGCCATCCGGACCCGCCAAGGTCGAGCCGATCACGGTCGTGCCGTTCAGGATCTCGACCTTTGAATTGGGTGCCGCATTGCCGGCAACGACGATCGAACCATTGCTCTCGACGCGCACGACATCGAAAGTCGGCGCAATCGGACCGGCCGCTACCGGCGCGACGGGCGCCGCCGGATCGGCAGCGGGCGCGGCCGGGGGCATGGCCTCTGTTGCAGGCGCGGCCGGGGCCGCTGTCTGTGGCGCCGCCGCGGGAGCAGCCGGCACCGCCGGCGCAGGCAGTCGTCCTTCCGTGCCGGGATCAGCCGGTTTCGGCGCCTCGGGCGGCGTCAAGGCCACGACCTGCGCCGGGGCGGCTGGATGAAGATACGGGTCGAGTGCGCCCGATACATAGGCGGTTCCCGCGGCCGCGACGGTCCCACCCGCCGCGAACAGGAACGCCTTCAATGGATTAATCGCCATATTTCCCTACCCCTTAGCCACCTAATGCCGGTCTAGCGTGTTTTCCCAAAGTCGACAAGAAAAACGGGCCAGCAACAAAAAGCCCGGGCTTGTCAACCCTTGGGGCTTGACCAAGCTTTCAGACCCAATCACCAATCATCCGCATGAATACGATTCGATCCGTCTGCGTCTATTGCGGCTCGTCTCCGGGCCGCGATGAAGTCTATGCGAAGGCCGGACACCTGCTTGGGCGCTCAATTGCCAGAGCGGGCCTGCGGCTGATCTATGGCGGCGGCACCAAAGGCATTATGGGCGCCGTCGCCGACGGCGCGCTCAAGGCCGGCGGCAAGGTCACGGGCATCATTCCCCGCTTCCTGATCAACAGGGAAGCAACCGAAACCGCGCTTGACCGGCTCGACGAATTGCTGATCACCGACAACATGCACGAGCGCAAACACAAGATGTTCGAGAAATCCGACGCCTTTGTGGCGCTGCCTGGCGGCATCGGCACAGTCGAGGAGATCGTCGAGATCATGACCTGGGCGCAACTCGGCCATCACCGCAAGCCGATCGTCTTCGGCAACGTCAACGGATTCTGGGACCCGATGACGGCGTTGCTTGATCACATGGCGGCGGAAGGTTTTATTCACACCGCGCAACGGGTCAAGCCGCTGGTCGTCAATGATCCCGAGGCCATCGTCGCCGCCATCATGGTGGCAGGGTCCTCCGTCGACGCCCCGACGGAAGGCGTGCAGTCGGTGATAGACAAGATGTAAGGGAGTAAGGGAATAGGGCAGTAGGAAGACAGCACCTACTGCCCTACTGCCCTACTGCCCTACTGCCCTACTGCCCTACTGCCCTACTGCCCTACTGCCCTACTGCCCTACTGCCCTACGCAAATCCCCAATCACCGCGCGCTTATCCTGCCGCCGCCAGGCAAGATGGATCGCCACGCTGCGCTTGAACCAGGGAAGGTCGCGGAAAACGATGCCCGGCGGCGCGACGCTTCGCAGGCTCTCCTGCACCGTCGCCAGGCCCAGTCCGGCGCTGACCAGGCCGAGCGAGGTCAAGGGATCGGCCGTCTCATAAGCGATGTCGGGCACGAAGCCAGCTTCGATGCAGGCGGCCAGGAACTGGCCGCGGTTGGTATCGGCGGGCTGACGCACCACGGTGATCCAGGTGCGTCCATCGAGATGATGCGGGCGGATGTCGGCCACAGCCGTGAGCGCATCGCCCTCGGGTATCGCCAGCACCAACGGCTCGCGACGGGCCAGCATCGAGGCAATTTCGGGATAGTCGGCCGGCGGCGGGGAATAGACCAGGCCGAGATCGAGCGTGCGCTGGCGCAGCCCCTCCAACTGCGCGGCAGAGCGCAGGCTCATCAGGCTGAGATGCAATTGCGGCCGCTCTCGTCGAAACTGCCTGAGCATGCCGGCGACCAGCCCGGCATGCACCGCGCCCTCGACATAGCCGATAGCAAGGCGGCCGGCCGCGCCGGTCGCAAGGTCACGGCCGAACATCTCCAGCCGCTTCGCGCCGGCGAGAAGCATCTTGGCCTCGGCGAGAAAAGCGCGACCTTCTGCATTGAGATGAACCCGCTGCTTTGCCCTTTCGAACAGAGCAAAGCCCAGTTGCTCCTCGAGTTGAATGATCTGCCGGCTGAGCGGCGATTGCGAGATGTGCAGCAGTTCGGCGGCGCGGCCGACATTGCCGGTCTCGGCCACGGTGACGAAATACCGGATCTGGCGCAGGTCGAACACTTTTTCTCCGAAACACCTAGTCTCAATAGGTCTCAACTCTAGCCTAATCAGTCTTGGACAGTCTGACCAGCCAAAAGCGATAGTCGGCCATCCCAACCAAAGGAGACCGACATGCAGTTCTTTGCCCTTCTCACCCGCAACACCACAAAGTTCAGCGACGCCGACTTTGCACCGCTTTTGCCGGGCGAGGCCGAACAGCGGCGCACGCTCTACGCCGAAGGCGCTGTGCGCCAAGTCTGGAACCGTGGCGACATTCCCGGTAGCGGCATGATGTTCGAGGCATCCGACGATACCGAAGTGCGCGGCCATCTCGCCACTTTGCCGCTGATAAAGGCCGGCATGATGGAGATCACCGCGATCGTGCCGCTCAATCCCTATCCTGGATTTGGGCCGAAACGGTAAACCGCATCGGACGGCGCGGCGGGCGGCGAGGCCGGCCGCGTGTGTATCGTCATTGCCATTCCTGGTAGGACGCTTGCTGGGAGGTGGGGGCGACAGAGGCCTGCTGGGCTGTCGACACCCTGGCGAATACCGCGCTGATCGAGACGCTTCGCACGCTTGTCCCTGCCATCGGTGGGACGGTCGTTTCGATCGACGCCCCGTCCGGCCATTGTACCTTGATGGTAAATTCACCAGGCGGAAAACTTTCTCGATTGGCTTGGATCGCGCCCAGCAATGGTTCCAAGGCGCTACCATCGATGACGTTGCCATGGCGCGCGTGTTTCTGCGCGTACGCCCATTCATCACGCACCGTCCCGAGCGCTCTGTCAAAGTCGGTAAAGCCGTTCTTGGTCACCGGCGTCATGGAGATCGTTTGCGACCGGACGCTGACACCGAGCAACTGTAGCGCAGCCGAGTTCTTCACACTGTAATCGACCGCCTTGTTCAAGCCGCGATCTGCCAGCAGGCCAATTGAAAACTGAAAATTCATCGATCAAATCTGAACGTTGCCAATCATCGTACAGTATTGGAGACTGGTAAACACTGCGTTTTCGTGACCAATCGACCTTGCAGCTGCATATCTGCTCGAGCCACCTGGCTGACAATTTCTGAGCCACCGTTCGCAACGCTAGCCAAACAAGCCGACGGCAACTGTTGCGTCCAGCCCTTCCCTGCTCGACACACTGTGACCGGCTGTCAAGAAACCGTCACACGGAGCCGGGTTCGCTCGTGCTAGAAGTCGCGGTGAGGTGCCGCTAACGCGGCGCTGCGGTCGCAACCTGTATCTGGCACTGCCATGGATATCGCCCTCGCTCCGGAAGGCACCGACCTGTCGCCTTACCTGCCCGATGAGCACGGGCTGTTCTTCAGCTATCATTTCACGGCGGAAGGCTCCCGCACCAAGGATCCCGCGCAGGCGCGATGGACATGGCGCAGCTACCAGATCACCGATCTCCACGCTCGCCAGGAGATCGGCGCCGAGAAGGTTCTGCCGGCCCCGGCGCGCGATGCTTTCCTCGCCCCCAGCCATGGCTGCCACATCGACTATGAGGATGGCTGGCTCTACGGCGATCTGCCGGACCTCAAGCACGATTTTTCGGAAGCGCGCGGACTCGTCCATTTCCGCTTCGCCTTCAACGACACTATTCTGATCGGCGCCCGCAAGCAGCCGCTGGAGTCGGTCGACGCCGTGCGCAAGGTAGTGGAAAGTGGATCGCGGAAATTCCGCTCGCCGTCGGACCTGATCGAGGCGGTCATGGGCCAGTCGCTTGATGGCATGGCGATAGAACTCGGCAAGCTCGGCGACACGCTCGATGGCATCGAGGATCGCGTCGTGCGCGATGCATGGCACAATGAACGGCAAGCGCTGGTCGAGGCGCGCCGGCAGCTGGTGGTCATCCACCGGCAGATGGCAACGCTGACCACCCTGTTCCGGCATCTCGACCATTCGCATCGCGACGAGTTGCCGGATTCGATCAACGACATGGCGGCCCGACTCTCGCACCGGGCGCAGACGCTCTACCATGACGGCGAGCAGTTGCAGGCGCGCACGCGGCTTCTGCAGGACGAGTTGATGGCCAAACTGACCATGCAGTCGAACCAGTTGCTCTATGTTCTCTCTGTCATGACGGCTGTGCTGCTGCCGATGACCATTATCTCCGGCCTGTTCGGCATGAATGTCGGCGGACTGCCGCTTGTCGACACGCCATTGGGCTTCTGGGTGGTGACGGCGGTTTCAATGGCTATCGCTGCGGCCACCTATCTGTTCGTCAGACGGCTTGGCCGAGGCCTGTAGCGGCAATTGGCAATATCTTGCGCCGAAGCCTATCGGGCAACAGCCCGGCGGGCCGTCATCAGCATCGACCAGGAATAGATCGCCAAGGCTGTCCAGATCAGGGCAAAGGCGGCGGCCTGGGTGGTGCCGAACGGCTCATCGAAAATCAGGACCGCGATCAGGAACACCATGGTCGGCGCGATATATTGCATGATGCCGATGGTGGAGAGGCGCAAAAGCTTGGCGCCGAACGCAAACAGAAGCAGCGGCACCGATGTGACCGGACCGCAGCCAATCAGCAATGCGGTATCGGTGCCGTTGCTGGACACGATGTGATCCTGTCCGGTCGCGATCAGGTAGACGATATAGAAGAGAGCGGGCACGGACAGCAAAAGCACTTCGAGCAGAAAGCCCTGGCTTGGCCCGATCGGCAGCGTCTTGCGAAAAAAGCCGTAGGCGGCGAAGGAAAAGGCCAGCGCCAGCGATACCCATGGAAGCTTGCCGCCCTCGATCGTCAGCACCGCCACGGCGACCGTCGCCAGCACCACCGCCGCGATCTGCAATTTGTCGAGTCGTTCGCCAAGCAGCAGTGCACCGACGACGACGCTGACCAGCGGGTTGATGTAATAGCCAAGCGCGGTCTCGACGGTGCGATCGACGGCGATCGCCCAGACATAGATGCCCCAGTTGACCGAAATCAGCGCCGCCGTCAGGCCCGCCATGGCGATGGTGCGGGGTGAGCGAATTGCCGCCTTGAAGTCCGCGGTGCGGCCGGCCCAGACCAGAACCGCGGCGGCGATCGGCACGGACCAGACGATGCGGTGGGCGATCACCTCGGCAAGCGGCAGATGCGCCACCGCCTTCATGTAGAAAGGCAGCAACCCCCACAGGAGATAGGCGCCCAACGCCAGCAGGAAACCGCGGCGGGCCTTTGAATCCGCGTCCAGGGCAATTGATTCAGTGGCCATGGGCCAACGCTATGGCCCAGTAATCTTGGCAAGACCATCACAAAGTTCTGATGGATCAATGGACTTTCGCTGATGGGTCAACCTTATTCGGCGGCAACCAGCCCAGCCATCTCACGGTTCTTCATCAGCTTGTAGATGATCGAATCCATCAGCGCCTGGAACGAGGCGTCGATGATGTTTTCGGAAACCCCGACCGTCCACCAGCGCGCGCCTGTGCCGTCATGCGATTCGATCAGCACGCGGGTGATCGCCTCGGTGCCGCCATTGAGGATACGCACCTTGAAGTCGGCGAGTTCGAGGTCGACGATCTCGCTCTGGTATTTGCCGAGATCCTTGCGCAGCGCGATGTCGAGCGCGTTGACCGGTCCGTGCCCCTCGGCCACGGACATCTTCTCCTCGCCGTCGACCAGCACTTTCACGATTGCTTCGGACACGGTCTTCAACTGGCCGTTGGCGTCGAAACGCCGCTCGACCATGCAGCGGAACGAGGTGACGTTAAAGAACTCCGGCAGGCCGTGCAGCATCTTGCGGGCGAGCAGCTCGAAGGAGGCGTCGGCGCCCTCATAGGCATAGCCTTCGGCCTCGCGCTCCTTGACGACTGATATCAGCGCATCGAGCCGATGATCGTCCCTGGGCACCTCGATGCCGCGCCGTTTCAGTTCGGCGAGGAAATTGGCCTTGCCGCCCTGGTCGGAGACCATGACGCGCCGGCGGTTGCCGACGGATTCCGGCGGAACATGCTCATAGGTCGCCGGCTCCTTGGCCAGCGCCGAGGCATGGATGCCGGCCTTGGTGGCGAAAGCCGAGGCGCCGACATAGGGAGCCTGCGCTTCCGGGGCACGGTTCAAGAGTTCATCGAATGCGCGCGACAGGCGCGAGATGCCGGTCAGCGCCTCGGCCGAAATGCCGGTCTCGAAGCGATCGGCGAATGCCGGCTTCAGCGCCAGTGTCGGCACGATCGAGATGAGGTTGGCATTGCCGCAGCGCTCGCCAATGCCGTTCAGCGTGCCCTGGATCTGGCGCGCCCCGGCCTCGACGGCGGCCAGGGAATTCGCAACCGCCTGGCCCGTGTCGTCATGGGCGTGGATACCCAGATGATCGCCGGCAATGCCCGATGCGACGACCTTGGCGACGATGGTGCGCACTTCCGAGGGCTGCGTGCCGCCATTGGTATCGCACAACACCACCCAGCGCGCGCCGGCGTCGTATGCCGTCTTGGCGCAGGCCAGGGCATAGTCCGGATTGGCCTTGAAGCCATCGAAGAAATGCTCGCAGTCGACCATCGCTTCCTTGGCCGAAGCGACGGCGGCCTCGACCGAAGTCTTGATCGACTCCAGATTCTCCTCGTTTGTACAGCCGAGCGCCACACGGACATGATAATCCCAGCTCTTGGCGACGAAGCAGATGGCGTCCGATTTCGACTGCACGAGCGCCGCCAGCCCGGGATCGTTCGAGGCGGAGACCCCTGCCCGCTTGGTCATGCCGAAGGCGACGAACTTCGCCTTGGCCGTGCGCTTCTTCTGGAAGAAGGCGGTGTCGGTCGGATTCGCGCCGGGATAGCCGCCCTCGACATAGTCCATGCCGAAGTCGTCGAGCAGTTTTGCAATCGCGATCTTGTCCTCGACGGAAAAGTCGATGCCCGGCGTCTGCTGGCCATCGCGCAATGTGGTGTCGAAGAGATAGAGGCGGTCGCGGGTCATGGTCATTTGCCTGCAAATTTGTCCGTCGCGCGGATCAACTGGTCGAGGATTCCGGGCTCGGAATAGGCGTGGCCGGCGCCTTCGATCAGGTGGAAGTCGGCCTTTGGCCAAGCCTTGTGCAGCGCCCAGGCATAGCGCGCCGGACACGGCATGTCGTAGCGGCCATGGACGATGGTGCCGGGAATGTCCTTGAGCTTATGGGCATCGCGCAGAAGCTGTCCCTCCTCAAGCCAGCCGGCATGGACGAAATAGTGGTTCTCGATACGGGCAAAGGCGACGGCATAGTCGTCCTGCCCAAACGGACCGCTGGTTTCAGGCTCCGGCAACAGCGTGATCGTCTCGCCTTCCCATAGGCTCCAGGCGCGAGCAGCCTCTATCTGCGCCTCGCGGTCCGTGCCGACCAGACGCTTGCGGTAGGCTGCCATCATGTCGCCGCGCTCGGCCTGCGGGATCGGCGACAGGAAACGCTCCCACTTGTCGGGAAACATCTCGGAGACACCGAACTGATAATACCATTCGAGCTCCGCGCGAGTCAGCGTGTAGATGCCGCGCACCACCAGTTCGCTGACGCGATCAGGGTGCGTCTCGGCATAGGCGAGCGCCAGCGTCGAGCCCCAGGAGCCGCCGAACACCAACCATGTGTCGAAGCCGGCCATTTCGCGCAGGCGTTCGATGTCAGCGACGAGATGCCAGGTCGTATTGGCCTCCAGCGAGGCGTTCGGCGTCGATTTTCCGCAACCGCGCTGATCGAACAGGATGACGTCGTAGCGTTTTGGATCGAACAGCCGCCGATGCTTTGGCGAGATGGTGCCGCCCGGTCCGCCATGCAGGAACACGGCCGGCTTGGCACCCTTGGTGCCGGAACGCTCCCAATAGACCGTGTGGCCGTCGCCGACATCGAGCATGCCTGAGTCGAACGGTTCGATTTCCGGATAGAGTGTGCGCAAGCTCATAGTTTCAAGCCCTGTTGCGGCCAGTTGGCGGTTTCGTGGTCGGGGTGTTGGAAGGAGATGATCTGCTCCTGCCTGGCGTAGTAGTCGGGATCGTCGTGGACCGGCGCCTCGAAGATCTTTTCCACCCAAGGCAACCGGGCCGCATAGTTGACCTGGATTTGCGGCGCCAGATCCGAGCGGTCGTCGAAGGCGCCGATGGCGATCTCGAGCCCGCTGGGCTGGCGGTAGGTCAACGGCGTGCCGCAGCGGGCGCAGAAGCCGCGATCGATGTTGATCGACGACTGGAAATAGCTCGGTTCCTCATGGGTCCATTCGACACCATCCCGGGGCACGGTGACCAGCGCGCCGAAGAACGAGCCGAACTGCTTCTGGCACATGCGGCAATGGCAGATTGACGGGCGCCCGAGCACTCCCTTGATGCGGAAGCGCACGGCGCCGCACTGACAGCCGCCGGTTCGGACGGTCTCGGTCATGGTCTTTCCTCCGGCGGCCATTGTTCGGTGTCGTGATCGGGATGCTGGTAGGAAACAAGCTCGGCGAGATAGGGAGCCGAACCCATGTCCGCCATCGTATCTTCGCCCGGCAATTGCGGAATGGTGTCGACATAAGGCAGTTTTGCTTCGGTGCCCCACTGTACAGTCGGTGCGATGCCTGCCGGATCGTCGAAGGCGGCGATCGCCAACGCAAGGCCATCGGGCGCCTCGAAGGTCAGCGGCGTGCCGCATTCGGCGCAGAAGCCGCGCCAGGCGGCATTGGAGGAGCGGAAACGCTTGGGCTCGCCGCGCGTCCAGTCGAGCTTGGCGCCACGCACCGAGACTAGCGGCATGTAGAAATTGCCGCTCGCCTTCTGGCACATGCGGCAGTGGCAGATCGAGGCGTCGCCAAGCGCGCCTTCGACGCGGAAGCGCACCGCGCCGCATTGGCAGCCGCCTGTGTAGACCGGCCGGTTGTCGAGGCTCATCGCGTCTCACTCCGGATCATGGCAGACCGCCTCGACATTGTTGCCGTCGGGATCAAAGACGAAGGCACCGTAGTAATTCGGGTGATAGTGTGGGCGCAGCCCCGGCTCGCCATTGTCCTTGCCGCCGGCGGCAAGCGCTGCCGCATGAAAGGCGTTGACTTCGGCGCGGTTGCGCGCGGTGAAGGCAACGTGCTGACGGGCCTTGGGCTTGTCCTTGGCGGCCTGCAGCCAGAACACCGGGCGGTCGCGGCCGTAGCCGCCGATCCTGGCGCCGCCTGTGTACTCCAGCGGCACCATGTAGATCAGCGAAGCGCCAAGCGGTGCCATCGCCTTGTCGTAGAACGCCTTCGAAGTGTCGAAATCGGCAACGTTGATGCCAAGATGGTCGATCATCTTTTTACCTCCCAGGTCGTGATGCGTTCGCCGGTCGCCGGATCCTTGCCGTCCTTCAACTGCACGCCTTGCACCAAAAGGTCATCGCGGATGCGGTCGGCCTCTGCCCAGTTCTTCGCCGCGATGAGAGCGAGGCGATTGGCGATTGCCTTGGCGATCTTGTCCTCATCCACCTCTTCGGAGCCGACATCGAAGCCAAGAAACAGCAGCGACGCCTTCAGTGCGGCAGCGGCTTCGTTGCCGTCGGCTGCCTCACCGGCCAACTGCGTCAAAACCTGGAAGGCGGCATAGGTGGCCAGGTCATCGGAGAGTGCCTCCACGACCTTTGCCGGCAGTTGCCCGACGGTCGGCGCAAGGTCCGCCGCGCGTTTCCACTTGCGCAGCGTGTTCTCCGCCTCCTCCAGCTTGCGCACGGAAAAGTCGATCGGCTCGCGGTAGTGCGTCATCAGCATCGCCAGCCGCAGTACCTCGCCCGGCCAGCTGCGGCCGCCGAAGGTCTCGGTCTCCAGCAGTTCATGGATCGAGTAGAAATTGCCGAGGCTCTTCGACATCTTCTGCCCCTCGACCTGCAGGAAGCCATTGTGCATCCAGACATTGGCCATGACCGACGTGCCGTGGGCGCAGCGCGACTGGGCGATCTCGTTCTCATGATGCGGGAAGATCAGGTCGAGGCCGCCGCCATGGATGTCGAAAACCTCGCCGAGATAGGCCGCGGACATGGCGGAGCATTCGATATGCCAGCCCGGCCGGCCCCTGCCCCATGGGCTCTCCCAGCCCGGCTCTGCCGGCGATGACAGCTTCCACAGCACGAAATCTTGCGGGTTCTTCTTGTGCGCGTCGACGGCGACGCGAGCGCCGGCCTGCTGCTCGTCGAGATGGCGCCTCGACAATTGCCCATAGTCCGGCATCGACGCCGTGTCGAAGAGAACTTCGCCAGCGGCGACATAGGCATGGCCGCGTTGGATCAGGTTTTGAATCAAGGTGATCATGTCGGCCTTGCCGTCGGCGCGCGGCTCGACGAATTCGGTGGCGCGCGGTTCGACCGTCGGCTCGAGGCAGCCGAGCGTGGCGACATCCCTGTGGAACTGGTCGGCGGTCTTTTCCGTCACCCGCCGGATCGCTTCGTTGAGCGACAGCTTTCCGGTGGATATCTCGCCGCCGAAATCGCGCAACGCACGCGCGTTGATCTTGTCGTCGACGTCGGTGATGTTGCGCACATAGGTGACGTGGGCTTGTCCATAGAGATAGCGCAACAGACGGAACAGCACGTCGAAGACGATGACCGGCCTGGCATTTCCGATATGGGCGAAGTCGTAGACGGTGGGGCCGCAGACATACATGCGCACATTCAGCGCATCGATCGGAACGAAATCCGTCTTCGAACGCGTCAGCGTGTTGTAGAGGCGCAGGCCCTTCGATGCGTCAGACATTCCATGCCTTCCCGGTTCAGAACTTCTTGTTTGCATGGAGCCAGTCTCGCGCCGAGGCGCAAATCAGGCTCCAGCCTGCTGGCCGGGGCGTTTGTCCAATCTGGGGAAAGATGAGGCGAAAACGTCCGGACCAGCGCGAGGCTAGCCAATAATGCAAATGCCACAGATGGCGAAAGACGTTTTCATGGGCGGCTTTATCGCCTTGACCAGTGTTGCCGTCAAGTCGCTGATCCCGGGAAAAACGTCGCCAAGACAGGTAAACCCGTCGCTCGATCACGCGGAATCAGCCAGTGAAACATTTTATTAAACATGTCGGCACAGTCATGAAACATTCGCCGGCTAGTTCACCAAGCGTCACGATTTGGTCGGAATCAGCCATCAAACGCAGACACGAAAACGTTACCAGGGAAGAGAACATGCCTCGAAGCAAGCAGGAAGCCAACCGCGCCAAGCAACCGGCGTTGGCCAGCCACTATCGCGCAATCGGCCCGGCCGCGATCGTCGCCGCACTTCTTCATACCGCGAAGAAGAAGAAGCCGGCGCAGAAGATCGTATCGCCGCGCGCCGCCTGAGATGATGTTCCGCCGGCGCGATCGCCGGCGATGAGGGTGCGAACAGGGCACCCTGGAATAAGGCCCTCGACAGGCTTCGCTAGAACAGCGTCATCTGACTGTCGTCGGTGCCAGGCTTCTGGCGTCTGACCTTCTCGGGCTCCGCGCCGATCTCCCCTCTTACTTGAATCTCCGGTCCGGTGTTGGCGACCTTGTTGACGAGGTCGGAGACTGGAATCGCCTCGAAGAAATCGAGTTGCGCCGGTCGCAGCAGGTCGGTGACATCACGCGGCTCCTGCGTGCGGCAATCCAGCCAGCGAGCGAAGTCCCTGGGATCGATGACCACCGGCATCCGATCATGGATATGGGCGATGTCGGCATTGGCGTTGACCGTCAGGATTGCGCCAGTATCCATTTCCGAGCCGCCCGGCTCCGCATAGGTCTCGATCAGGCCGGCAAAGGCGACCAGCCCGCCATGCCTGGGCCGGATCCAATAGGGCTGCCCCTTCTTGCCCCCGGTCTGCCGCCATTCGTAGAAGCCCGACGCCGGCACCAGTGCGCGGCGATGACGCATGGCAGCCTTGAACGAGGCCTTTTCGATCGCGCCTTCCGAGCGCGCGTTGAACAGCAGCGGAAACTCCCTGGTGTCCTTCACCCAGGCCGGGATGAGCCCCCAGCGCACCAGCATCGGTTGCCGGTCCGGCAAGTTGGAACCCGGTGAGCGCGGCTCACCAGCAGTCGCCATCAGCACCGGCTGGGTTGGCGCGATGTTGTAGCGCGCCGGGAAATCTTCCAGTTCGACCAAGCCCAGAAAGGCAGCGGTTTGATCCGGCGTGGCCGTCAAGGCAAAACGTCCGCACATGATCGATTGCTCCTGCCCTCGAATGGTTGCCAAGAAAGTGGCGATGGAACAGCCGCACTGCAACCGCTAAAGCTGTCTGACGCCAACCGTCCACAGCGGGCTGCGGCGGTCGAACGGTTGAGAACCATGAACGATACACGAAAGATACTGCCGGCCGTCTCGGTAGCCGTGGTGCGTGGCGACACCGTGCTGCTGGTCAAGCGAGCCCGGCAGCCCTCACAGGGGCTCTATGCCTTTCCAGGCGGCAAGGTCGAGACCGGCGAGATGCTGGAGGATGCCGCTAAGCGCGAGCTGCTGGAAGAGACCGGTCTGCGTGCCACCGGTTTCCGCCCGCTTCGGGAAATCCATATCGACGGCAGGGGTGATTCCCACCCTGTCGATTACCGCCTCACGGTCTTCGGCGCCGCCTATGCCGGCGGGGAGGCCGTGGCCAGCGACGATGCCGAGACAGCCGCCTTCTACACACTCCGCGAGATGGCGGCGCTGCCGCTTGCCGGTTCGGTGTTCGCGGTGGCGGAAGATCTGCTTGGCCGACCTGCTGGTTCCCCTGAAAGCCGCTGAATTCCTCAACGGTCGCGCCGGAAACGCCTTGCAGGCGACAAATTGTTTGGCCACATAGACCTATGAGCCGCGCTCCTTTTCTTGTTGCTTTATGCCTTGCCGTCAGTACGGCCGTGGCCGTGCGGCCGGCGCTTAGCGCCGAGTCGCCGTTCGAGCCGGGGCTGATGCGGCTGGCAGAGGTCCTGGGGTCGCTGCATTTCCTGCGCAATCTGTGCGGGGAGAAGGGCGACCAGTGGCGTGGCCAGATGGAGAAACTGCTCGATTCGGAAAATCCCGACCCGGAGCGCCGCGCCCGCCTCATCGCCAGCTTCAATCGCGGCTATCGTTCCTTCGGCGGCACCTATACCCAGTGCACCGCTTCAGCCACCGAAGCCATCAGCCGCTATATGAAGGAAGGCGAGACGCTGTCGCGCGACATCGCCTCGCGCTATGGAAACTAATGCATGTCGCCCAAAGTGCCCCGGCCTTGGGGACGCGACATGCGTGAGAACAATGACCTAATGCGCGTTGCATGACTCTGTTTCGACGCCACGCGCTTTAGGCAATCCATCAACAGATATCGGGGGCATCATCGGACATGTTGGAGAAATCCGGCTTGTACCGGTCTGTGTCTTGGTGCAATCCTGATGTTGCACTTCTGCAACAGCGTTAATCAAACGTTACCGCACGAATGCGAAATTAACTCAAACTGAAGGTTTTCGACCCGCAGGCCGGCCTAATCGGCTAAGTTTGATCCGGATTGAAACGCAGCTTCGCCAGACACAGCCGCTCCCTGTAAAAGACGATCAAAAAAATGTCGTATTTACAGATACTTACTTAGGCTGCGTGTAAACGGAACAAATCAAGCATGACCCCCATTGACGGGTCGCCGCTTGAAAGGGTGGACATCGCTTATGGAACATGGTGTCAACGACATCGACGCGCTGGTCAGGGAAGAAAAACGCCTGACGGCGGTGGAGAGCCACAGCGAAGCTTGGGCTGAAGGCCTTTCGGCCGGCATCGAGCCCGAGATCATTGCCGAGGCGGCGCTAGAGACCGCGTTCGGTGAAATGCTGCGCGCCAACGGCGAGACATCGGCCCTTGCCCTGCTCGACCGCATGCGTGAAAAGGTTATTGCTGGCGCCTTCGAACCCGAGCGGCTGCGGCACTGAACCGACATCCGGTTCTTTGACGATCGAGTGCCGTTTGGGCATCATGCCCGGGAGCCAAGGAGATACGGGCAGTGAATTTTCCGATGTCAGGCCGGTCGAAGGGCCTGGTGCTCTACATCCGCCTCGCCGCTTGTTGTGCCGCGATTGCGTTTGTGACGTGCCTGGCCAGCAGCCCGGCCTATGCGCTGAGCGAAATCCAGCGCGAAGAGCTTCCCTCACCCGTCACACCGTCAGCGGATGACGACGCTTCGTCGCCCGGCGGCGCGATTCCCATGCCTGACCCGATGGGAACGCCGCCTTCGACCGGCCAGCAGCCGGCCGCTCCGGACGCGGCGGAGCCCGACAGTCCAGCGGATAGCGGCAGCAACAGGCCGCGTGTCGATCCCGAAGCACCCTTGCCGGAAGTCGTCTACGACCTCGGCAAGCTGCCGGAGCCCGTGCGGCGCATGCACGACCTCATCATCGAAGCCTGCAAGAGCGGCGACATCGAGAAGCTCAGGCCCCTGATCGGCAAGGGCGACAGCATGACCCAACTGTCGCTGGCCGACATCGACGGCGACGCCATCGCCTTCCTCAAAGGCCTGTCGGGAGACCCAGACGGCCAGGAGATCCTGGCCATCCTGGAGGAAGTGCTGAATGCCGGCTATGTCCATGTCGACGCCGGAACACCGCAGGAACTGTATGTCTGGCCGTATTTCTTCGCGCTGCCGCTGGACAAGCTCGACGCCAAGCAGCGGGTCGAACTGTTCAAGATCGTCACCGCCGGTGATTTCGACGACATGAAGCAGTTCGGCGCCTATATCTTCTATCGCGTCGGCATCACGCCCGCCGGGGAGTGGACGTTCTTCGTCGCTGGCGACTGAGCGACCCTCGACAAGAGAGGTTGAGGAAGCCTATCCCGGCAGCGCCTCGGAAAACTCCACCGCCCTACCTTGCCCAGGCGTCACGATCTCGCCTTCCCACATGACGCGGCGGCCGCGAATGACCGTGCCGACCGGCCAGCCGGTCACTTCCTTGCCGTCATAGGGCGTCCAGCCGGCCTTCGAGCCGGCCTGGGCATTGGTGATGGTCTCGCGCCGCTTCATGTCGACCACAGTGAAGTCGGCGTCGTAGCCTGCGGCGATGCGGCCTTTTCTGGCCAAGCCGAAGATACGCTGTGGACCGTGGCTGGAGAGATCGACAAAGCGCTGCAGGGTCAGCCGGCCGGCGTTGACGTGGTCGAGCATGATCGGCACCAGCGTCTGCACACCGGTCATGCCCGAGGGCGAGGCCGGATAGGGTTTTGCCTTTTCGGCCAGCGTGTGCGGCGCGTGGTCTGAACCGAGCACATCGACAATGCCTTGTGCGATGCCATGCCAGACGCCGTCGCGGTGGTGGGAGGCGCGTACCGGCGGGTTCATCTGGATCAGCGTACCGAGCCGGGCATAATCGTCGGCACTCAGCGTCAGATGGTGCGGCGTCGCCTCGCAGGTCGCGACGTCCTTGTGCTGTTCAAGGAACAGAATCTCCTCGGCGGTCGAGATGTGCAGGACGTGGATGCGGGCGCGAGCTTCGCGCGCGATGCGCACCAGCCGTTCGGTGCAGCGCAAGGCGGCGATCTCGTCGCGCCAGACCGGATGCGATGACGGATCGCCCTCGATGCGTTCGCCCAGACGTTCGCGCAACCTGAATTCGTCCTCGGAATGGAACGCGGCACGACGGCGGGTGTTCCTCAGGATCGAAGCGACACCTTCGTCGTCCTCGACCAGCAGATCGCCGGTGGACGATCCCATGAAAACCTTTATACCCGCCGCCCCCGGCAGCCGCTCGAGTTCACCGACATCCCTGGCGTTATCGCGGGTACCGCCGACCCAGAACGCGAAGTCGCAATGCATGCGGCCGCTGCCGCGCCGGACCTTGTCGGCAAGTGTTGCCTCGCTGGTGGTCAGCGGGTTGGTGTTCGGCATCTCGAACACCGCGGTGACGCCGCCGAGCACCGCCGCCCTCGATCCCGTTTCCAGATCTTCCTTGTGCTCCAGTCCAGGCTCGCGAAAATGTACCTGGCTGTCGACGACACCGGGCAGGACGTGCAAGCCGCGGCAGTCGATTGTCTCACCGGCCGAGGCCTGGCGAAGATCGCCGATGACCGCAATGCGCCCGTCCTTCACGCCGATATCGCGTTGCCCCTCGCCGTCATGGTTGACCACCGTGCCGCCTGTCAGGATGAGGTCGTAGGTCATGGGCATGCTCTCTTGCGGGGGGAGTGTCAGCGGCTTACGTAATGGCCAACCGTTTTGCAAGATCAGGCTTTTATCCTCCCCATGCCCTTTGCCCTGCTGAAAGACCGCGCGCTCATCTCCGTTTCCGGCCCGGAGGCCGAGCACTTTCTGCAAAACATCCTGACCACCGACCTCGATGCACTCGGCGAAGGCGAAGCAAAGCCCGGCGCGCTTTTGACGCCGCAAGGCAAGATCCTGTTCGATTTCCTGATCTCGCGTGCCGGTGAAAACGCCTTCCGACTGGAATGCCGTGCCGATATTTCAGATGAATTCATTCGCCGGCTGATGCTCTACAGGCTTCGTGCCAAGGTCGAGATTGCCAAATCGGAACAAGCGCTTGTCACTGTTGCGTGGGGAAAAGAGTCAATCGCGTCGGAAAATGATTCAACCGTGTTTGCCGACACGCGCTTTCCCAATGAAAGCGTCGCGCGCTCGTATGCCGGCCCCCAAGACGCCGGCGACGACGACGCCTGGCAAGCCTTCCGCATCGCCCACGGCATTGCCGAGAGCGGCGCCGATTATGCGTTGGGCGACGCCTTTCCGCATGACGTCCTGCTCGACGAGACGGGTGGCGTCGGCTTCAGGAAGGGCTGCTATGTCGGCCAGGAAGTCGTCTCGCGCATGCAGCATCGCGGCACGGCGAGGCGTCGCGTACTGATTGTCCAGGCAAGTCCTCTCCTGCCCGCCGCAGGCACCGACCTCACCGTCGAGGGACGCCCGGTCGGTACGCTCGGCTCGAGTGCCGGCGGCACGGGACTTGCCATTGCCCGCATAGACAGGGTCAAGGCAGCGTTGGACGCCGGCCAGCCGATCCTGGCGGGTGATGTCCCGGTGACGGTGACCATTCCCCCATGGGCCAAATTCCGTTTTCCTCAGGAAACCGTCAGCGCGGAGGAAGCCTGATGGCGGCGGACCGCGCCGGTGCGCCGCCACGTGCCTGGCAGCGCATGCTGTCCGGCCGTAGGCTCGACCTGCTCGACCCCTCCCCACTCGACATCGAGATTTCGGACATAGCCCATGGGCTTGCCCGGGTCGCCCGCTGGAACGGCCAGACCAGCGGCGAGCATGCGTTTTCGGTCGCCCAGCATTCGCTGCTGGTCGAGGCCCTGTTCAACGAACTGGCGCCACAAGCTTCGGCCGATGACCAGTTGGCCGCGCTGCTGCACGATGCGCCCGAATATGTCATCGGCGACATGATCTCGCCGTTCAAGTCGGTGATGGGCGGCAGCTACAAGGACTGCGAGTTGCGCCTGCAGCGCGCCATCCATCTGCGCTTTTCCCTGCCGCCCGAACCGGCCGCGGCACTGCGCAGGGAGATCAAGCGTGCCGACCAGATCGCCGCCTATTTCGAGGCAACGCTACTCGCCGGTTTCTCCACCGCCGAAGCGACCGAATTCTTCGGCCGTCCGCGCGGTTTCTCCGCCGAGCGCTTCGATTTCACACCGCGCTCGGTGACCTCGGCGCAGAATGCCTTCCTGAAGCGGTTTTCAGGGATCGAGAAGTCGCGGCACCCAGTTGCGACGTCGGCGGTAGGGTAGAAAACGCTAAATTAACCGGAACGGATAACAGTGCGGTGTTCGATCACGCACCGCAGGCGCGCCTCATGCCCGTCGTGGATGTCAAGAATGGTTCGGTCGTCCCGGAGCGGGTGGCCGAAGGCATGGAGCACTCGCGCCGCATGGAAGACGAGCTGCGCGAACAGAACGAACGCTTTTCAGCCGCCGTCGAGAACATGTCGCACGGCCTGTGCATGTTCGACGCCGACGAACGCATGATCATCTGCAACGGCAACTACCTCAATATCTTTCGCCTCGACGCCAAGCTGATACGTCCTGGCATCCGCTTCATCGACATCCTGCGGCACAGCGTCGACATCGGCATCGCCTCGCAAACCGCGGACGAGCTTTATGCCATCCGCAAACCCTATATCGACCAGGCGAAACCCTCGACCTATGAGGAGACGCTGTCGGATGACCGCATCGTCAGCATCTCGCACCGCCCGCTGGCCTTGGGCGGCTGGGTTTCGATCTACGAGGACATCACCGAACAGCGGCGCGCCGAGCAGGAGCTGAAGGAGCAGCACCGCCGCTTCGACGCCGCGCTCGCCAACATGTCGCAAGGCCTGCTGATGTATGACGGCAACGGCAAGATGATCGTGCGCAACCGGCGCTTTCTGGAACTCTACAACGTCACAGCGGCGGACTTCCCGCTTGGGACAACGCACCGCGACGCGCTGGAACGGTTGCTGGAACTCGGCATCTATACGAAGATCGATGTCGACAGCGAAGTCGCCAAAACCGAAGCCTGCCTGGCGGCGGCAAAGATGCATTCGGCCTATCGGTATCTAACCGACGGCAGGACGGTTCTGGTCACGCACCAGCCGATGAGCGGCGGCGGCTGGGTGGTGACCTTCGACGACGTCACCGAACGCCGCCGCACCGAAGAGCGCATGACCCATCTTGCGCATCACGACACGCTGACCGGACTGCCCAACCGCTCGATGTTTCGCGAGCGGCTCGACCTAGCGCTGGACGATGACGCGGCTACGCCGTTGGCGATCTTCTCGCTCGATCTCGACCGCTTCAAGGCGGTCAACGACACCTGGGGACATCCTGCCGGCGACTGGCTCCTGAAAAGCGTGGCCGAGAGGCTGCAGCGCTGCCTGCACAATGAAACAGACATCGTCGCCCGTTTCGGCGGGGACGAGTTCGTCATCATGCAGTTCAATTCCAGGGGCATCGCCGAGGCGGAAAAACTGGCGAAGCGCATCGTCGAGGCAATCGCAAGACCGTTTCGCGACAAGAGCCGGGAGATGCATGTCGGTATCAGCCTGGGCATTGCCGTTTTCCCCAACGATGGCAGGGACGCCGATACGCTGCTGAAAAACGCGGATACGGCGCTCTATCGGGCGAAGAGCGAAGGGAGAAACCTGTATCGCTTCTTCGAGCCCGAAATGGACGCCGTGGTGCAGGCCCGCCGGGCGATCGAGGTCGACCTCGAGGCTGCGCTGCCGCGCCAGGAATTCGATCTCGACTTCCAACCCATCATGAACATCGCCTCCGGCGAGATCATCGGCGCGGAGGCCTTGATGCGCTGGCATTCCCCGGCGCGCGGCACCGTCGCGCCAGACGAATTCATTCCGGTCGCCGAAGAAACCGGACTGATCGTGCCGCTTGGCGAGTGGGCGCTGAGGACAGCCTGCACGGCGGCGGCAAGCTGGCCTCCCGGCTTGCGCATCGCGGTCAATGTCTCGGCCGTGCAGCTTAGAAGCGGCGGCTTTGCCCGCAGCGTCATCTCGGCGCTGGCCTTTTCTGGCGTGCCGGCCGCACAGCTGGAGCTGGAAATCACCGAAACCGTGCTGATGGACGAGAGCGAAGCCGTGCTCAAGACGCTGCGACAGTTGCGTGAACTCGGCATCCGTATCGCGCTGGATGATTTCGGCACTGGCTATTCCTCGCTCGGCTACCTCAGGCGTTTCCCGGTCGACAAGATCAAGATCGATCGCTCGTTCATTGGCGATATGGCCAATCACGACACCGCGGCGATCGTCCGCACCGTCATCGGGCTCGGCACCGAGCTTGGCATCGTTGTCACGGCCGAGGGCGTCGAGACCGAGGAGCAGCTCGACATGCTGCGCAAAAATGGCTGTGTCGAGGCTCAGGGGTACCTGATCGGCGTACCGTCAAAGGCATCGGATATTCAGCGTCTGTTGAAGTCGCGTGAACTGCACAGCCAGATCGGCTGACCTCAGGCCAAGGCGTCTTGTCACACCGTCCCGAACCGAGCTGTTCGAGAGTATGCCGTCGGGCCTCTATTGTTCCGCCGCGCCATCTATTTGGAGATCAGTTCCCAGCTTGGTCTCGACAGGCGCGCCGCCATAAACGCAAAGCGGCCGCATCGATGTACTCTCGATGCCGGCGGCGGTTCCATGCTGCCGCTCGGCCAGATAACCGAACAGCATTTTGACGAAACCTTCGACCGTAACGTCAAGGCGGTGCTGTTCACGGTGCAGAAGGCGCTCGCACTGCTGACCGATGAGGCCTCGGTGATCCTGACCGGTTCGACAGCCGGCTCGACCGGCGCGGCCGCGTTCAGCGTCTACGGCGCGTCCAAGGCGGCGCTGCGTAACTTTGCCCGCAGCTGGATTCTCGACCTGAAGGAGCGGCAGATCCGCGTCAACATCCTCAGTCCTGGCCCGACCCGTACGACAGGCCCCGCCGAGCTTGCCGGACCTGAAGCCCAAAGCCAGAAGGGCTTGCTAGACTTCCTTGCTGCCCAGGTGCCGATGGCCGGCTTGGCGATCCTGATGAGATCGGCAAGGCGGCGGTGTTCCTGGCCTCGGACGATTCCAGCTTTGTCACCGGTGCCGAACTGTTCGTCGATGGCGGCATGGCCCAGGTCTAACCGCTCATGCCGAAAGGTCGCGCCCTCGACCGGACGCGACCGATTGCCGGCTGCCCGGCATCAGCGCAATGTCTCTATGTATTTTTCATGGAAGCTGACATAGCCCGGCTCGATCACCTTGAGATGCTGCTCGATCAGTGCGTGAAACTGCGGCAATTGGTGAAACGGCACACCAGGATAGGCATGATGCTCGGCGTGGAACGGCATGTTCCAGGCAAGCTTGCGCACCACCCAATTGGTCAGCGTGGTTCTGGTGTTCTCCAGCATGTTGGCGACGAACGGACAGCGGCCGTGCTCGGCCAGGAGATAGAGGCGCAGAAACGGCTGACCGAGCAGAGCCGGAATGATCCAGACATAAAGGAGCGCAGAGAGCTGGAAATGGACTGCGAGCAGAATGAGCACGGCGTAGAAGACAATCATGGCGCGCGCCTCGGCGCTAACCTTGGGTCGACCTTTCGGCGGCACATAGCTTTCCTGGCTGCCGCCGGCCGCATTGGCGTAGAGCGTCTTGATATGGCCCCACCACAGCGGAATGCCGGAGACATACACGAGATACTGCCGCAGCGTTTCCGGCTTGGGAAAGGCCAGTTCCGGGTCGCTCTCGGGATCCTGGGTGAAGCGGTGATGGGCGAAATGGAAATAGCGGAACCAGTCGGCCGGCAATGCAAGCGCCACGCTGCACACCCGCGCCACTGCATCGTTCAGCCACTGCGTCTCGAAGGCGGTGCGATGAACCGTCTCGTGCAGCAGCGTGAACAGGAACACGATCAGGATGCCTTGCGGCAGCATCAGCAGCGGCCAGAATGGCACCTTCGCGGCAATCAGCGATCCAATGATCACAATCGCACCCCAGTGGGCGCCGAGTTGAACGAGACCCGCGGCGTCGGACTTGGCGGTCAGACGGCTGCGTTCTTCCGGGGTTAGTGACGCGATTATGTCGCGATGGTCCATCGGCTGGATCCAGGCTGGCGATTTGACGACGCTTACCCTAGCCGCTGAAAAAGCTTTCCAAAAGCCACGATTCCTGCGATTTGGATAAGCTTATCTTATCTATATGGCGATCATGGTCACATCTCCGTCGCTTAAAGGGCTTCAGGCTTTCGAGGCCGCGGCACGCACGGGCAGCTTTGCCGCGGCGGCGGAGGAGCTTTCGGTTTCGGCCGCCGCCGTCAGCCAGCTTATCCGCACCGTCGAGGAACAGATGGGCCGCAGGCTGTTTCATCGGGTCAACCGCAAAGTGGCCCTCACCGAGGCCGGCGTGGAGATGCTGCCACGGCTGACCATGGCCTTCCAGGAAATCGGCAGTGTCTCGCGCGAACTGGGCGGCGACGCATTTCGCCCGCGCCTGGTGGTCTCGGTGCCGCCGTCCATGGCCATGGGCTGGCTTTCGCAGCGTCTGTCCGGTTTTGTCGCAAGCCATGGCGCCGCCGATATATCGCTGCGCGGTGACGACGACCCCGTACCGTTCGACCGCGAGTTGATCGACATCAGGCTCTCTTACGGTCCGCACTATCGCGAGCACCCGACCGAGGATATCACCCGGGACGCTGTCTATCCGGTCTGCGCACCATCGCTTTCCAGCGCAATCAACGCAGGCGACGGTCCGCTCGCAGGGCTGCCGCTGATCCACACCGACTGGGGTCCGACCGGCGCATCGTTTCCGTCCTGGCGCAACTGGTTCGAGGCGGCCGGTGTCCAACCTGGCCGGGCAGCGCAGCGCGGCCTGTCGGCCAACTCGTCGCGTGCGGCGCTCGACCTCGCCATTTCGGGGCTGGGCGTGGCGCTGGCACAAGGGGTCTATTGTGCCGAAGCAGTGGAGGACGGCAGGCTGATAAGGCCGGCAGCCGGGGCAATTGCGCTACGCCAGCCCTATTGCCTGACGATTCCGGAGCGCAGCGCCAGACGCGATGTCGTGGCGGCGTTCCGTGACTGGCTGATCAAGGAATGCCAGCGCATGGTGGGCTCACCGGCGTTGCGTTGAACCGATACGCGATGGTCACAGGTGTCCGCTCAAGGCCACCACCATGTCCTTGCTGGTGGCCACGGGAACGATCTCGAATTCGACCAGATCAGCCCATTCGATGACCCAGCGCTGCAGAAGCGTGACGTCATCGGCCTCGACGAGCAGGAAGCAGCGGCTCATATCCGCCGCGATCCAGCTGTGGTGCACGACAAGTTCCTCCGGCTTCAGACGGCCCCGGTCGCGAAAGCGGCGGTAAATGTCCTTGCGATCGCAGCCGGTGAAATCCTCGATCACGATGAACTGCATGTTTCGCCCCTGGAGCATTTCAGGAAAAGTGTGAAGCGGTTTTCCGTCCGGAATTGCTTCAAAACAAAGAGATAGAGCAGCTCGCCGTTTCCGTGAAACGGCGAGCTGCTCGGGTCGAACTATTGCCGCCCCGGCCGGTCGAGCCGTTCCAGAAACCACTGCGTCAGCCGGATCCAGACCTCGTCCTTTTCGCCGGAATCCTCCCAGCCATGGTCGAGATTGGGATTATCGTTGACCTCGATGACGAAGACGCCGTCCTTGGTCTCCTTGAGGTCGACGCCGTAGAGGCCGTCACCGATGCAGCGTGCCGCCTTCACCGCCGTCTCGACGACATGGGTGGGCGTCTCCTTCAGCGTGAAGGTCTTGATGCCGCCCTGGTCGGGCTTGCCACTGGCCTTGTGGTTGACGATCTGCCAGTGCTTCTTGGCCATCAGATAGTGCACGGCAAACAGCGGCTGGCCGCCGAGCACGCCGACGCGCCAGTCATATTCGGTGGGAATGAATTTCTGCGCGATGAGGAGATCGGAATCCTCCAGCCATTCCGTGGCGAGCGTCTTCAGTTCCTCGAAGTTGGCGCATTTCTTGACGCCACGCGAGAAGGATGAATCCGGGATCTTCAGCACCAGCGGGAAGCCCAGCGTCTGCGCCGCGAGTTCAAGATCCGAGGTGCCGGCGATCATCACCGTCGGCGGCACCGGAACCTTGTTGTAGGACATCAGCTCGTTGAGATAGACCTTGTTGGTGCAACGGATCATCGACAGCGGATCGTCGATGACGGGCATGCCTTCCTGCTGGGCGCGGCGGGCGAAGCGATAGGTGTGGTTGGAGATCGACGTGGTCTCGCGGATGAACAGCGCATCGTAGTTCGCCAGCTTGGCGAGATCCTTCCTGGTGATGGGTTCGATCTCGACACCCATCTTTTCGGCGATCTTGGCCCAGTAGCGCAGCGACGAAATTTCCGATGGCGGCAATTCCTCATGCGGATCGACCAACGTGGCGAAGGTGTAGCGCGCCGGCGTGCGCCCCTTGGTGTCGCGCCATTCGCGGTTGGTGTAGGTCTCCAGGCACTGGATGAAGCTCTTTTCCTCGTCCTCGGTCATGCGCGCCAGCGGATGAAAGCCGATCTTGCGGATCGAGGCCCATTCGGCGCTGTCCTTGATGTGCACCTCGAGCGCCGGCGCCCGGAACCAGTCGAACAGGAGCTTGGCGAAGCGGTCCCAGACCTTTGACGGGCCGATGCCGAAGAAGATGCAGACCTTGGGGGGAAAGGAGCCGCCGAGATCCTTGCGGCATTTGTTGAGCGCCAGTTCCAGTTCGGGCAGCGCATGTTCGTAGAGTTTGCGCTCCGACAGGTCGATCATCGTCTCGACGGTCGGGATAACCTTGTGGCCGCGCGAGCTCGCCAGCAGCGAGGCATAGTAGCCGCGGCTCTGGTAGCCGTAATTGTTCGACAGGTTTATGACCTTCGGCCGCTGGCCCCGAAACAGCGAGGGATGCGCGAGGTAATCGCGGTTGGTGATGATCTTGTGCGGTGTCGCCACCTGGTCGAGATCGCTCTGCCGGCCGGTAAGAATGACCCAGGTCATTGTGTGTCGCGCTTCCCCAGAGTGATGGCGGCACGCAGTCCGTCGCGGCCGAACTGCGCCATGTTCATGAAGATGCCGTAGGGCACTGGAATGTTGGCGGCATCAAGGATGGTTTCCTGCCTTTCGTCCTCGACCCAGGGATCGTGGATCAGAATATGATCGCCGTCATCGCCGATGGCCAGCACCCAGTGCGGCACCTTCTTGCCGAACATCAGGAAGCCGCTGATCAGCACCAGCACCAGTTTTCCCGCGGCGATCGCGGTGCGGATATCATCGATGGCGAACGAACGGTAATTCACCGGGATGCCGTAAAGTTCCGCGCGGCGGCGAAAGTCGACCTGGGCCAGTTCCATCACCCGGCGCTTCTCCTCGCTGCGCACCGACTGCAGGAACAGCGCACCGTAGAAGGAAACAAATATCTCCGCCGCGAGCCCGCTCTCGTACCCCGACACAGCCAGGCCGAACGGCTCGCAGCCGCCCGGTCCGGACATCATGAAGACGGTGGTCGCCTCACGCCAAAGGCGGATTTCCATCACCGGATCGGGCACGAAGTCGCGGTCGAAATTGGCCATCGCCATCATCAGGCAGCATGGGCCGCAGGTGAACTCGCAGGTCTGCTGATAGAATGGCACCCTGGTGGCGACAGGAAGGTCGCCGCGCAATGTCTTTTCATAACGAAGCGCCGTCGCGCCGTCCTCGTAGTAGCCGGGCTCGCGGCCAATCTTGCGGTAGCCGGCCTGCTCATAGATGCGGATGGCCCGGTCGTTGTCCTCGCGCACTTCGAGACGCAGCATCATACGGTCGTGCTCGAAGGCTGCCTCCTCCGCCGCCGACAGCAGCCGGCGCCCGATGCCGAGCGCGCCGAAAAACGGTCCGACGGCTATGGAGTACAGCCGTGCCACCCCACTGCCCTTGCGAAACAGCACGATCGCATAGCCGGCGAGGCGGCCATCGACTTCGGCGACCAACGTCTCGGCGGTCTCGCGCTCGATGAACAGGCGAAAAGAGCGGCGGGAAATGCGATCGCTCGAAAAAACGGCTTTCTCGATGGCGGCGAGATCATCGACGTCAGAGGCGCGGGCCGTGCGGATCTCGGCAGGCATGCGACTTGAGAAAACCTCGATTGCGTTGCGGGAACGGCCCCGGTCAAAAGCGTCGCAAACACCGGCCGAAGCGCCGATATTCATCAAGCGCTATCGCTCCTTGATTAGGGCCGAATTGTGACAGGTTCCGTGGCGGCAAGGAAGCCCGCGGGCTTTGAACAGGATCGCTGTTTCGACAGGTCACCGGCGGCGGATGATTGCGGTCAACTCAGCTTGCCAAGCCTGCCAGAAGCTGGCCGTAGGCACTCTTGGCCACGACCGCCAATTGCTCGCGCGGCAGCGAGCCGACGACGGCGCAGCCATAGCCCTTGTCCAGCCAGTAGACGGCCTGCGGGCCATCCTGCGCCGAAGCGTAGGTGCCCTTGGCATTCTCCGTCGATTCAGCGGTGACGAAGAGGGATATGCGCTCGCCCTTGTCGTCCTCATAGAGCAGCATCGCGGCCTTGGCTTCGCCGGCCGGCAGCAACCGGCCGCCGATCAGTTGAAAGCCATTCGCGCTCAAGTCCGGCGCCACCAGCTTCAGTCCGACCCGGTTGGACAGCCAGGTCTGCAAATGATCCTTGTCGCTGGCCAGCACCTCCACCGCATGCCGCTTCTCGGCAGCATAAATGACATGGGCGGCGATCGCCTGTTCGGCGAGCCGATCCTCGGCAGGATCCTCCTGTCCGATGCCGTCAATGCCGGCAAAATAGCCGCCAAATCCGCCCGTGGCCAGAAGCACGGCCGCCGCCGCGGCCAGCCACCAGCGCGAGCGGGGCACCGCAGTCCTAACAGGCGCTTCGCCGAGCACCATCTTGCGCAAGCGCGCGGGAACAGGCTCGTCCAGCACACCGGCAAAGGCGGAGCGCAATGCCTCCCGGTCGGCTGTGAAGCGGGCGCTTCTGGCCTTCATCTCGGGATTGGCATCGAGCCAGGCATCGTAAGCGGTGCGTTCGTCAGCCGGCAACTCGCCATCGAGCGCCATATGGATATCACGTTCGGAAAAATCGCGGCGGATCATTTCTCGACGATCCTTATCGCGCGGCGGCGTGCCGTGTCATCCAGCAACCCGCGCAATTCCTCACGCCCGCGTGCAATGCGCGACATCAGCGTGCCGGCGGGCACGCCCAGAATATTGGCGGCCTCGGCATAGGAAAAGCCTTCGATGGCAACCATGACAAGGGCCGCGCGGCGATCGGGGCTGATCGCCTGCAGCGCGTCGATGATCTCGCGCGAGGCGATGCCCTCCAACTGTTCGGCCGGCTGGGCAACCGCCTCGCCCGCTTCCAGTGGCAGCATCGCCGCTTCGCCGCGACGGTTCACCTTGCGCATCTGGTCGATGAACAAATGATGCATGATCGTAAACAGCCACCTCCTGGGGCTTTCTCCCGTCTGCCAATTGTCGAGCCGCATGAGTGCGCGCTCGAGGCAGTCCTGAACGAGATCGTCGGCAGAATCGCGGTCGCGCAAAAGCGAGCGTGCGTAGCGGCGCAGGCGCGGTATTTCGCCAAGGATTGCTGCCTTCTTTTCGTCCATGACCGCTGGTTCTGAGGTCGCCCTTGTTAATCCCGATTGAACGCGCCTTCCCGGCGTGGCGCAAGCGGCCAGCGCGAAGCGGTCCGCCGCCCTGGTCACCCAAGCAATGAGACAACGCTGGCGAGTGCCGGTTTATTCCCGGCTGATTGAGCCCCCTAACGTCATTGCTCCGCGACCGGTGTCGTCTCCTTCGCAGCCTGAGTCAGCAGCCGCTGGTAGAACAGGCCGATGCCGATCAACACGGCGCCAAGGCCGATGAAGGACAGCGCCCTGAGCACGCCCTCCAACTCCGACATGTCGAAGAGGAAGACCTTCAGCACCGCAGCCGCGATCAGCACGGCGGAGGCAATACGAAGCACCTGCGACTTCAGCCAGACGCCGGCTGTCAGCAATGCCACGCCGATCACCAGCCAGAGCGCCGAATAGGAGTAGGTTTCCAGCTGGCCGAGCCCGCTCCACAGGCCGATGAACTCGCCCTTGAACAGGCGCCTTACCGAGAGCGTAGCGTAAGTGAGGGCAAGTGCTGCCGCCACCAGCGCCAGCATCTGCGCATACCATTTCGGCCGCTTGTCCCTGATGTAGAGCGCCAGCCCGCCGGCAGCGACCGCCGGCAGGAGATAGGCCAGGAACAACAGGTTGAACACCGGGATCCGGCCCGTCGATTCGTCAGTGAATAATGGGTTCAGTACCACGAAATGCCGGATGACGATGAGGGCGACCGAAATCACGCCGGCAGCCATCGAACCATAGCGCAGCACCGAACTTGGCGAGCGCATGTCGATGGCGACCAGGATGGCGCCGGCGCCGATGGCGATCAGCGTGTAGATCGCCTGTTCGGCGAGCGTCATCGCGCCCGTGTCGATGACGCCACCATGCATGGCGTGACGCACCAGCATGGCGACGGTCAGCAGCGCAAACAGCGCCGCCGCCGCCTCCATGGCGAGGCGCGGCCGGCCATTGGTGGTGCGGGCGAGTTGCCAAGCGGCGAAGCCAAAGGCGAGCGCCGGTACGCCATATCCCGGCAGCAGCCAGTTGAACACCGGTGTCGTCGACAGGAATTCGGATCCGACGATCGTCGGATCGAAGGCGACACGGCCAAGCACCGCGATCACGGCGCCAACCGAAATCCAGCCGAGCACGGGATAAGAACGCCAGCGCGTTGCCAGCGCAGGCACGATGGCCGCGGCACCGAGCAGAATGGTGGTCCAGCCGGAATCGAAAGCCATGTGCAGCGTCAAGAGGCCGGCGATCGCCGCGCCGCCCAAGGCGAACGACACCGCCATGCCGCCCTTGAGTGGCGGCTCCTCGGCGCGAGCGATCCACTCGCCACCGGCGGCGAAGACCATGACCAGCAGGGCTGCAACGGCGGCATAGAGATAGTCACGGTCGAGGTTGCCGAAGGTGAACCAAAGCGCCAGCAGGATGACCAGCGGCACGATGACACCCGATGCCGACCAGGAGGCCGACCGCAACCAGGACGATGCCGCGAACTTGCGGGCGGCCCACAAGCCCGCGCCGATGAAGACAAGGCCCAGTGCAATGCCAATGCGCAAGGTCAGACCATTGGACATGGCCAAGGGCAAGCCATCGACCCCGAGAGCGCCTGTCGAAAGGTCGGACACGATCGAGGTTGGCGGGATGATGCCGAGATAGATCAGTACCGTCGCCAGCCCTGCGGTGTAAAGCAGCGGCAGCGCCAGTGGACGATAGAGCGCAACGACCACCATCGCCGCGAGGATCGCGGCGCCCGGCAAGGCATAGCCTGCGGCGGCGAAAGCCGGGTCGACCGACAGGCCCAGTGCCGAGAAGGCAACGAAAAGGCCAGGCACGATGGACGGCCAGTCAAAGGCCCTTGCGGTTCCGTCGCGATGGCCGCCGAGCCAGACAAAAGCGAGGATGGCCAGCGTGACGGCGTCGATGAACAGGATTGCGGACAGGTTCACGCCCGAGGCATCGGTCATGTAGAGGATGGTCCAGATGCCGGTGCCGAAAAAGGCGGCCGCCATCAGCGCTTTCCAGTCGCGCATGCGAGCGATGACGCCGGTGGCGGCGAGCACTATGGCGAGATAGCCGAACAGCGCCCAGGGATTGGGCGCCTGCGAGGCGATCAGCACCGGCGTCACCATGGCGCCGACAAGGCCGATGCCGGCCAGAGCCTGGCCATGGACGAGAGCCGCCGCGATGGTGGCAACGCCGATGGCACCGAGCAGCGTAAAGGCGAGCGCCGGGCCGATGAAGCCGTAAATGCCGTGGGCGGCATAGACGGTGCCGAACAGGATGAAGGCACCGGCCGCCGTCAGGATCGCCGGAATATAGGCGCCCGCAACACCTTGCACCGGCACCTTGAAGCCGGTACGGCGAATGAACTCGCCGCCGGCGACCAGCACCAAACCGAGCACCGCTGCCATGGTGAGCCGCACACCAGGGCCGAAAATGCCGGCCTCGATCGTGTAGCGGATCAGGAACAGGCCACCCAGTGCCAGGGCGATGCCGCCGACCCAGACGGCCCAGCGGGTGCCGAGCGCCGTCTCGATATCCGGCTTGCCGGGTGCCCTTGCCGCTGCGGCCGGCTCGACGGCTGCCTTCGGAACCTCGCCCGCTGACCAGGGGCCGGACACGATCTCGCCTGGCGGAGATTCGGTCTCCGTGGTCGGTGTCTCCGCAGTCGGCGACTCCGCTATCGCCGGCTCGCTTACCGCTGACGAGGCGACATCGGCCACTGCTGCAGCCACCGGCACGGCGTCCGCCTTGCCATCGGTCGCGGCCTGCTCGGACGGCTTGGCCACCGGCGGCACGACGCCTGAAAGGACAAGGCTGCGCAGCGCGCCAAGCTCGCGCTCGATCAGACCGATGCGGTTCTGCTGGCGCGAAATGATGACGAACAAGGCGATGATGGCGACAAGGCCGATCAGGCTCTCAAACATGGCGGTTCCCCCAAACCAGGCCAGTTTTCACTGACGTTTCATCTCACTGACATTCAAATACGGCGGCTAAACGGCTGGAAAACTCAACGTGCCGCCAGATTGGCGGCTGGAAATATCGAACATGTCTCCGTGCCGAAAGCCAGCAGCTTGCCGCCGGCATCCTTCAGCGTCGCTTCCGACACGGCAAGCGTGCGGCCCTTGTGGACCACCTTGCCTTCGCAGACCACCTCGCCGGTCCTGGGCGTGATCGGCCGCGTGAGATTCACCTTGAATTCCGCCGTCGAATAGGCCTCGCCTTTTTCAAGCAACGTCTGCACGGCGCAGCCCAATGCCGAATCGAGCAGCGTCGCCGCCCAGCCGCCATGCACGCTGCCCAGCGGGTTGAGATGGCGCTCGCCCGGCATACCGCGAAAAACCGCCCGCCCCTCCGACACTTCGGTAAGGGTGAAATTCAACTGAAAGGAAATTGGCGGCGCCGGATATCCGCCGTCGATGATTTGCTGCAGCAGTTCCAGGCCTGTATATTTCAGGATGTCGGCGTGCGGAATAGTGCCGAGGCCGAGCGGCGAGACCCGGCCCGGATACAGTTCGACTTCGGTCATGCTGCGTTGTCTCCTGCAACGATCTTGCGCGTCGCATGGTGCTTGCGCAAGGCGGCGAGAAAGCCCGCGCGGGCATCGGGCTGTTCGATGGCACGCGGCTCGTAGACGTGGCGCGTGAAGAAAAACCCGGTCAGCCGGAAGGCATCCTCGACCGCCGCCGGATCCGCGCGCAGGCCGGAGCCGCGCTGCAGAAACGCCGGCAGCACCAGCATCTTGTCGCGCCAGGGCGCGCCGGCGTCGCGCGACACCGCGCGGCCCGACTTCGGCGAGACATAGGCAAGGTCCTGCCGCGTGCCGGTGGCGGCGCATTGGCTGAGATCGAGGCCGAAGCCGAGTTCATCAAGGATCAGAAGCTCGAAACGCGCTACCAATTCTCCGGCGGCATCGGCATCGTCGAGATGGGCGATCATGACGGCGAGCGCTTCGTAAAGGCCGCCATGGGCGTCACGCTCGGGCAACAGGCGCAGATGCGTGGCCATGGTCTGCAGTCCGTAGACAGCGACGGCGCTGTCCATCAGCCGGGCGGCGTTCATTTCGATCGCCTCGACCTGGAACGTACCGAGATGTTCGTCAAGGCGCGCGCGCCATAAGAGATCGACGCGATTGCCGGGTTGGAGAACAGGTTGCTGCTTTCGCGAACGGCCGCCGCGAACGAGGCCGAGATAACGGCCATGCGCACGCGTCATCACCTCGAGAATGGCGCTGGTTTCGCCATGCTTGCGGGTGCCGAGAATGATTCCCTCGTCGCGCCATTCCATGCCCAGAGCTTTTCACCCGTTGAGTGGCGAAATCAAGATAGGGCTTTGTGCCCAGCAGACTGGCATCGGAATGCGCGCAAAAAAACGCCCGCAGCGATGCGCTGCGGGCGGTCTGGTAAGGTCAGTCGATCGATTAGAAGTTGCGCTGGAAGCGGACGATGCCGCCGATGCCGTCCTTCTTGTCGGCCTTGGACCAGTTGCCGTAGACGGAGGGGTTGCCGTAATTGCCGTAGTGATCCCAGTCGACTTCGGTCGTGATCGTGAAGCCCGGAACGATGGTGTAGGCGACGTTCGCCGCAAGAGCGATGTTCTTGTCGTCGTCAGCCGAAGCCTGGACGTTGAACGAGGTCTTGTCGTTGAACTTGTAGGTGCCGCCGCCCCAGACGGCCCAGTTGCCGCCCCAGGGCTTGTACTGAGTGCGGCCATGGATTTTGATGAAGTTGGCGGCGTCGTCCTTGGAATTGTCGTCTGTGCCGTAGCCGCCCATGACGAAGAGCGACAGTTCCTTGGTGACGTTGATATCCAGGCGAACCTTGCCGGACACTTCTTCATAGTTGCTGTCATAAGCGACGACGCCGGTGATCGCACCCCAATCGCCCTTGTACTTCAAGCCGCCGACGACATGCGGGACATAGCTGTCGATCGTGTTCACGCCAGTGCCTTCTTCGAGCGAGACCACGCCCGTGAAGCCGCTGCCAGCGTCGAAGTAGTACTGGACGACGTTGGTGTCCTTGATGCCATACGGGATGATCGTGTCCTGGATGACGTTGCCGGCGTAACCGATGAATGCATCGTATGCTGTTTCATCCTTACCGACGCGCAGGCCGCCGAGCTGGATCCAGGCGAAGTTCAGCGTTACCGCCTTGCTGACAGCCTGCCAGTCATCGGCGCTGCTAGCGTTTTGATTGGTATAGTCGCCGGACTTGTTGCCGAATTGAAAGCGGGTCTCGGTGAAGGTCTTCAACGTGCCGAGCTCGGTTTCCTGGCCGGTATAGGTCCGAAGCGCGAAACGCATGTTCTTGTAGTAGGTGTCGTGTCTATCGCCGTTCATGTGGTCCGGAACGTTGTTGACACCATCCAGCGTGCCGGAATCGCCGACGCCGATGTCATAGCGGAGATAACCGCCGATGCGCAGGCAGGTCTCGGTGCCCGGGATGTAGAAGTAGCCGGCGCCGTAGACGTCGCAGATCTTGACGTATTCGGCCGGCTCCGGTTCGGCGACGACAACCGCGTCCGCGGCGCGAGCGCCGGAAACCGCGATCAGGGCCGCGGCTGAGCCGAGAAGGAGGCTCTTGATGTTCATTTTCTGACCTCTCCAGTCATAGTTTAAATGGCTTCGGATTTGTGGCTGGCGGATATGTTTTCCCGCCTCACCCCAACAACGAAAAAGGCGCGCACCGCGTCCCCTTTTCGCGGCGAACATACCCATCAATCCTCCGCCTTCAATGACGGTTTTGGAAATAAAGGCGATTCCTTGAACAGATTAATGCTGTGTTGCACAAATAACACTGGTATATATAACGATTGGCACAAATGGCACAACGTCATATATTCAATATATATTTGTATAGTTTCGCGGCTAACTATGCATTCAATACGAGATGTTTCCAATTAATGGCCTCAAAATGGCATTTTTTGGCTACTTGTCCTCAGAAATGACCATTGCGTTGCGCTCAGAAGATGACAGGCTGGTGTCCTCCACCTCGCGATGACGCAGGGGAACTCCAACGCCGCCTGCAAGGTCGGCCAAATTTCGCGAAGACCGTCGAGACAGGCCGGCGCACGCTCCGGCGCTATCGATTGTGACAGCCACCCCTCACCGTGAGCCTCTGCGGGACCACTTTTCAAACCCAATGCGACAGATGCAGGCGGCAAGAAACAAGAGCGATGGCGGAATCAGATCAAGCCGAATTCCTGTAGTCGGCCAGCACTTCGCCGATCACGTGTCCGGATTTTTCGACTTCTGCCTGGTTGTTCGTATGGCCAGCGACCGTGATCAGCGCCTTCCATAGCGCCCAGCCACGCCCGCGTGCCCAGATCACCTCATCAACGGCAAGACCGGTGCGGAAAACCTCCCTGCTCTCGCCCTCAAACAAGGTCCAGGCGATCGCCAGGTCGCAGGACGGATCGCCGACACCCGATCACCGCGCTCAAACGATCCTTTTCGACAAGCAGGTCGCCCCAGCTGACATCGCCATGGAACCAGACCGGTGCCCCGTGCCAGGTGGCGGCAAGGGCAGCCGCACGGTCATCTCGTCGCCAAGTTGAAAGGTCCTGTTGCCCCATCCGCCAAGCTCAACCGGCCTGACCGCAAGGTCCTTCCACTGGGGGAATTGCGTGGCGACCAACCGGCGGACGAGAGCCGTGTCGATGATGGGCCTGCTATCCATGGGCCGCTAGTGCGGGAATTCGAGACCCATCTCGCGATAGCGCTCGGGATCGTCGCCCCAGTTCTCGCGCACCTTCACGAACAGGAACAGATGCACCTTCTGTTCAAGAATGCCTGCAATCTCCATGCGTGCCGCCTGGCCGATGGCGCGGATGGTTTCGCCCTTGTGGCCAAGCACGATCTTCTTCTGGCTGTCGCGCTCGACATAGATGGTCTGGTCGATCCGCACCGAGCCGTCCGGCTTCTCTTCCCATTTCTCGGTCTCGATATGCGAGGAATAGGGCAGTTCCTGATGCAGCCTGAGATAGAGTTTTTCGCGGGTGATCTCGGCTGCCAGCTGGCGCATCGGCAGATCGGAGATCTGGTCTTCCGGATAATACCAGGGGCCGGCCGGCAGCGCCTGCGCCAGATAGTCGAGCAGATCCTTGCAGCCGGAGCCGGTCAGTGCGGAGACCATGAAGGTGCGCTTGAAAGGCACTTTCTCGTTCGCGGCCGCGGACAGGGCCAAGAGCGTCTCATGCTTGACCCGGTCGACCTTGTTGAGGATCAGCGCCATCGGCTGGCGTACGTCCTTCAGCCGTTCGAGGATGGCGTCGGCATCGCCCCTGATGCCGCGCTCGGCGTCGATCAGCAGCAAAACGATATCGGCATCCTTGGCGCCGCCCCACGCGGTGGTCACCATCGCCGTGTCGAGACGCCGCTTGGGCTTGAAGATGCCGGGTGTGTCGACGAAGACGATCTGCGCATTGTCATGCGTGGCGATGCCGCGCACGATGGCGCGAGTGGTCTGCACCTTGTGGGTGACGATCGACACTTTGGCGCCGACCAACTGGTTGACCAGGGTCGACTTGCCCGCATTCGGCGCACCGATCAGCGCGACAAAGCCGGAATGCGTGGCCGGGGCTTGAGCAGTTTCAATATCGGTCATGCTGCGTTCCATACACCTTCGCGCAGCAGAAGGGCAGCCGCGGCTGCCTGCTCCGCTTCACGCTTGGAACGGCCGCTGCCTGTCGCCGGCTGAAATGCACCAACCCTGACGCTGACGGTGAACAACGGATCGTGGTCCGGCCCCTCGCGGCTGTCGATGTTGTAAGCCGGGACGGCACTCGCCGCCTGATGCGCCCATTCCTGCAATTCGGTCTTGGCGTCGCGGCGTGCGGCCCCCGAAGCCTGCGAACGCGGCTGCCAGTATTTGTGGATGAAAGCGCGCGCGGCCTCCAGGCCGCCGTCGAGATAGAGCACGGCGATCAGCGATTCCAATGCGTCGGCGCGCAGATTGACGCGCTTGCGGCCCTCGAGCCCGCGCACATCGGATCCAGCACGGATGAGGTCCGGCAACCCGATATGCTCGGCGATCTCGGAAAGTGCCTCGGCGTTGACCAGCGCATTGAGCCGCAGCGACAATTCACCTTCGGCCGCATCGGGGAACGCCGCCAGCAGCATGTCGGCGACGACCAGGCCGAGAACCCGATCGCCGAGAAATTCGAAACGCTCATAGTCGGTGCCGGCATTGGCGCCGCGGGCACTGGCATGGGTGAGCGCCCGCTGCAGGCGCTGGCGGTCGGCAAAGGCATGGCCCGTGCGTTCCACAAGCGCTTCGGCGAGCGCATCGGCGGTCAGGCGTTTGGCCGCTGCCATCCCTAATTGACGAAGTGGAACAGGCGCGACGCACGCATCAGCGACGGCCATTTCCAGATTTCGAGCGGGCTTGCCTTGCCGGCGATCGAGAAGAAAACAAGATTGGCGCGGCCAACCAGGTTCTCGGCAGGAACGTAACCGACGGTGAACCGGCTGTCGGCGGAGTTGTCCCGGTTGTCGCCCATCATGAAATAGTGGCCGGGCGGCACGTCGAATTCACGCGTGTTGTCGCCGATCGAATTCGGATTGAGGTCAAGCGTGTCGTAGCTGACGCCGTTGGGCAGGGTTTCCCGATAGACATCGATCGGCTGAGGCATTTCGGTGATGTCGGGATTGTCGATCTGGCCGGTCTTCACGCGCGGCACGCCGACGCCGTTGATGAACAGCTGGCCATTCTTCATCTGGATCTTGTCGCCGGGCAGGCCGACCACGCGCTTGATGTAATCGACGGACGGATCCGGCGGGAACTTGAACACCACCACATCGCCGCGCTTGGGCTCGGAGCCCCAGATGCGACCCGAGAAAATATCAGGTCCGAAAGGCAGCGAATAGCGGGAGTAGCCGTAGGACCACTTGGTGACGAACAGATAGTCGCCTTCCAGAAGCGTCGGCCGCATCGATCCCGACGGGATCGAAAAGGGCTGGAACAACAGCGTGCGGATAACCAGGGCGAGCAAAAGCGCCTGGACGATGACGCTGACGGTTTCGCCAAGCCCGCCGGATTTCTTCTGGGATTTTTCAGCCACGCTCATGTCGTCCTCGATTGTGCGTTGGATGGTATAGAGTCTCGGCGCGCGCTGGGCAACGTCAATGCCGGTCGTCAGATGCAATCAATGTGGCGCTTCTTCGACGGGCAACGCCTCGATGATCACAAAGGCTTGAGCGAGCGGAAAATCATCCGTGATGGTGAGGTGGATCGCCGCCCGATGGCCTTTCGGCAGGATTTTTTGCAGTCGCGCCAACGCGCCGCCGGTCAGCGCCATGGTCGGCGCGCCGCTGGGCAGGTTGACGACGCCCATATCGCGCCAGAACACACCTTGCGCCAGACCCGTACCCAGCGCCTTGGCGCAGGCCTCCTTGGCGGCAAAGCGCTTAGCGTAGGAGGCAGCGCGGGCACGGCGGTTCTCCGAACGCGCCTGTTCGACCTCGGTGTAGATCCTCTGGACGAAGCGCTGACCGTGACGCTCCAGCGATTTCTCGATGCGCCTGATGTCGATCAGATCGCTGCCGATGCCGATGATCATTGTGCGGCGGAACCGACGCTTCCGCCAGGATGAGACGATTGCGCGTGGCGATGCGCGCGCTCTGCCAGCCGCTTGCGCCTTTGCTCGCGAAAGACATTCATGCCCCAGCGCGTGGCACCGTAGAACAGGAGGCCGAACACCAGCCCGAGCGGCACCGCGCCGATCAGCATGGGTTCCAGCACGGGATGCCACAATTTCGCGAAGGAAAGCGTGTGCAGCATCTCGCCCAGATGCGCCGGCGGACCATGCGCCGGCAGGCGATCGTGCAGGATGAGCTTGCCGGTTTCCCAGGATGCGCCCCACAGAATGGGAAAAGTCAGCGGGTTGCCAAAGAAGACAGCGCCGAGCGCCGCCGCCACCAGATTGCCGGCGATAACCCAACACAGAACGGCGGCAATGATGAAATGGAAGCCCACGGGAAAGAATGAAGCGAAGACACCAGCCGCCACCCCGGCGGCCACCGCATGCGGCGTCGCCTTCAGGCGCAGGATGCGCTTGGAAAAATACTGCAGCGAGCGCGAGAACGAACGGCGCGGCCACAGATAGGTGCGCACCCGCTCCAGGAGACCATCAGGCTTGCGGCGACGAAAAAGCACTCTGTTCCTATTCCCGATACTTTACAGCTTACATGCCGGCTGTCTCCAGCCGGGCTTCAACCGCCACATCTTGCGCTTTGCGGCCACTGAAAGGCAATCGCGACTTTGATATAGCGATACGCACCCCCGACAACAACCGAAGGCCGCCTGCAGGGCGGCCGCACCGCCATAATTCTTGGTAAGGTTCGCCCTTCCAACACCGGACAATCACGGCGAATTTGAGAAGCGCCTTCGGCTTTTTGTCGCAGTCGAATGCTTGAGATACTACCGCAGGTACCGGCTGACCTCGACAAGATTGCCGTCCGGGTCGCGGAAATAGACGGACATCATCGGCCCCCGTGCCCCGACGCGTTCGACCGGTCCCAGTTCGAGCGCAACGCCATTGGCTTCGAGACGGGCACGGATTTCGTCGAGCGGCTGTTCGGTGATCAGGCAGAAATCGCCAGAGCCCGGAGTCGGAGCCTTCGCCTTGGGCTCGAAAGTGCGGCTGATCTCATGGACATTGATCTTCTGGCCGCCAAAAGCCAGTGCCGTCGGCCGGCCCGGCGCATCGATGCGCTCAAAGCCCAGCACGCGCTGGTAAAAGGCGCAGGTCGCCTCGAGCGAGGCCACGGTCAACACGAAATGATCGATACCGACGATCATCGCCAATTTGCCTTCATGCATGTCATCCACTTCCAAAACCGCTGCACTTTTGGGCGACATGCATGTTTGTTTCATGCATGTCGTTGTCCCAAAACCGCTGCACACTTTTGGGCGACATGCACAGTCAAATGTTGCGGCTGCCGGGCTTGACCGCAGGTATCGCGGCAAGCTCCGGCGGCAGCCGGTCCGGCGGATAGGCTGGAACCTCATATTCGGCGAGCGCGATCAGCGGCACCCCGACATGGGTCTTCCCAGCCGAACGGTCGATGATGCAGGCCGCGGCCACCACCTCGGCGCCAAGTTCGCGCAGGCACTCGATGGTTTCGCGGATCGACAGGCCGGTGGTGACAATGTCCTCGACGATGACGACGCGCGCGCCCCGAGCGATCTCGAAGCGGCGCAGGCGGAACTCGCCCCCTTCCCGCTCGACCCAGATCGCCGGCACGCCGAGATGACGTGAGGTCTCGTAAGCCGGGATCAGGCCGCCAATCGCCGGGCCGACAATATAGTCTATCGTGCCCGGCACCGCGGCGCGGATCTTCTCGGCCAGCGCCTTGCACAACCGCTCGGTCTTGTCGGCATGCATGAACACTCGTGCCTTCTGCAGGAAGACCGGGCTGCGCAAGCCCGACGTCAGGATGAAATGCCCCTCCAGGACAGCGCCCGCCTCACGGAAAATGCCTAGCACTTCATCGGTGTTCATCAGGTCCCCCAGTTGCCAATTGTTTTAACCGTTCACGCGCCGTGCATCGCTGACGCTGGAATTGTCCTTGAGTTGAGACAGCAGCCGGTTGAGATGCTTCAGATCCCAGACTTCGAGATCGATCAGCATTTCGGTGAAGTCGGGCGCGGTGCGCACCATCGACAGCGTATGGATGTTGGCGTCGTTGGACGCGACGACCTGGGCAATATCAGCGAGCGACCCTGGCGCATTGATGGCGGTGACCGAGACACGCGCTGGGAACCGTTCCTTGGTGCGCTCGTCGATGTCCCAGCGCACGTCGATCCAACGCTCGGGCTGGTCGTCGAAGGCCTGCAGCGCCGGCGACTGGATCGGATAGATGGTGATGCCGGTGCCCGGCTGGACGATGCCAACGATGCGGTCGCCCGGCACCGCGCCTTCCGGCGCGAAGCGCACCGGCAGGTCGCCGCGCACGCCTCGGATCGGCACGGCGCCGTCGCGTGGCTGGTCCTTGTCCTTGCGCGCCGCGCGGCCTGGAATCTGGAATAGCATGCCGGCGGCGTTGCGGATCTTCGACCAGCCCTCCTCGCGCTGCTTGGGGGCCGCGGGCGTAACACGCTCGTCCTTGTAGTCGGGGAAGACCGCCTTCATGACGTCGGCGGAGGCCAGTTCGCCACGGCCGACGGAGGCCAGCACATCCTCGATGTCCTTGCGCGCCAGCCGGTGCAGAACCGGCTTCAGGCTTTCCTTGGTGAAATTCTTGCCAGCCCGCTCGAAGGCGCGCTCCAGAATGCGCGCGCCGAGGCCGGAATACTGCTTGCGGATGGCGTTCTTGGTGGCACGACGGATGGCGGCGCGCGCCTTGCCGGTGACGACGACCGATTCCCACGCGGCCGGCGGCACCTGCGCCTTGGAGCGGATGATCTCGACCTCGTCGCCGTTCTTCAGTTCCGTCATCAGCGGCATGATGCGGCCATTGACCTTGGCGCCGACGCAGGTGTCGCCGACATCAGTGTGCACGGCGTAGGCGAAGTCGATGGGTGTAGCGCCGCGCGGCAAGGCGATCAGCATACCCTTCGGCGTGAAGCAGAACACCTGGTCCTGGAAAAGCTCCAGCTTGGTGTTTTCGAGAAAGTCCTCTGGATTGTCGCCCTCGGCGAGTTGCTCGATGGTGCGCCGCAGCCAGGCATAGGCGTTGGTCTCCTTCGAGATCGCATGGCCGGCGCCGTTCGTCTTGCCGCCGGTGTCCTTGTATATCGAATGCGCCGCGACGCCGTATTCGGCAATCTTGTTCATCTCGCGGGTGCGGATCTGCAGTTCGACGCGCTGGCGCGACGGCCCGACGATGGTGGTGTGGATCGAACGGTAGTCGTTCTGCTTCGGCGTCGAGATGTAGTCCTTGAAGCGGCCCGGCACCATCGACCATGTGGTGTGGATGGCGCCGAGCGCCCGGTAACAATCCTCGACCGTATCGACGACGACGCGGAAGCCGAAAATATCGGACAGCTGCTCGAAGGACAGCGCCTTGGCCTCCATCTTGCGGAACACCGACCAGGGCTTCTTCTGCCGGCTCTTCACGCTGGCGTTGATGGCATGCTTTTCAAACAACGCCGACAGCGCCTTTTCAATGTCGGTCAGCACGCCCTTGTTGCGCTCGAATATCTCGGCAAGCCGCGCGGTGACGGCACGGTAGGCTTCCGGATTGATGAAGCGGAAGGCGATCTCTTCCAGCTCTTCGCGCATGCCTTGCATGCCCATGCGCCCGGCCAGCGGCGCGTAGATGTCCATCGTCTCCTCGGCGATGCGCAGGCGTTTGGCCTCGGGCATATGGTCGAGGGTGCGCATGTTGTGCAGCCGGTCGGCAAGCTTGACCAGCAGCACGCGGACATCTTCCGAAATCGCCAGCAGAAGCTTGCGCAGGTTTTCCGCCTGCTCCGCCTTCTTCGACACGAGATCAAGCTTCTTAAGCTTGGTCAGGCCCTCGACCAGCTTGCCCATTTCGGGACCGAACAGATCGTCGATCTCGGCCCGCGTCGCCGTGGTATCCTCGATGGTGTCGTGCAGCAGGGCGACGGCGATCGTCGCCTCGTCCATGTGCATTTCAGTGAGGATCGCGGCGACTTCGAGCGGATGCGAGAAATAAGGGTCGCCGGAAGCGCGCTTCTGGTGGCCATGCTTCTGCATGGCATAGACATAGGCCTTGTTGAGCAATGCCTCGTTGACGTCAGGCTTGTAGCGCTGGACGCGCTCGACAAGCTCATACTGACGCATCATGGGCGGAATCTCTCGGAGATGACATGAATCATGCGCCGCACTGCTGTACGGCGCATGTCATAGATAGCCACGAAACTGCCGAGACGGAAGTGCCGGAAACGTGTTCCGGGCAGGTCCAGAAAACTCTCTTAGTAATCGTCGCTCTTCTCAGGCGGCACAAGGCCTTCGATGCCGGCCAACAGATCTTCCTCGGTCATGCGATCGAAGGTGATGTTGTCCTCGGCATCGTCGGTTTCGGCGGCAGCGACGGCGCCGCCGGTCTGATCGGCGATCACCTCGCCATCGGCTTCGGGCTCGTCGACCTCGACGTGCTTCTGCAGCGAATGGATCAGGTCTTCCTTGAGATCGTCGGGCGACAGCGTCTCGTCGGCGATCTCGCGCAAGGCGATGACGGGGTTCTTGTCGTTGTCACGAGGAACGGTGATCTGCGCGCCCTGGCTGATCTGGCGAGCACGGTGGCCGGCCAAAAGCACCAGCTCGAAGCGGTTGTCGACCTTGTCGATGCAATCTTCAACGGTTACGCGGGCCATGGACTGCCCCTTTCATGCCTGGATTTAATGGAAAACAGGCGCGGTCCATAACCCGAACGTCGCCAAAATACAAGCATCATGGCATTGACGGGAGCATTGAGCACCCAATCTCCCGTTCAGACACCTGATTTGGCAAAACCGGGCCGCATCCTTGATTCGCCGCCGCGATCACAATTGCTTGCATTGTCCCATCACGCCTTGGATTGCCCCCAAACTGGCGTTATCTCGGATGGATAGGGTCGGCCGGTTTATTATGAGCCTGACCAATAGTCGCTACCGCATCTCGTTTAGACGGCCGCATTTTCGAAAAAGGACTATTTTCCATGTTCGACCCACGTGAAAAAATCGCCCTCTTCATCGACGGTGCCAATCTCTACGCCACATCGCGGGCGCTCGGCTTCGACATCGACTATCGCAAGCTGCTGTCCAGCTTCCAGAAGCGCGGCTATCTCTTGCGCGCCTATTATTATACGGCGCTGGTCGAGGATCAGGAATACTCCTCGATCCGCCCGCTGATCGACTGGCTCGACTATAATGGCTTCAAGGTGGTGACGAAGCCAGCCAAGGAATTCACCGACTCGACCGGTCGCCGCAAGATCAAAGGCAATATGGACATCGAGCTCACCGTCGATGCGCTGGAACTCGCCGACGTCGTCGACCACTATGTCATCTTTTCCGGCGATGGCGACTTCCGCACGCTCGTCGAGGCGCTGCAGCGGCGCGGCCGCAAGGTATCGATCGTCTCGACCATGGCCTCGCAGCCGCCGATGATCTCGGACGATCTGCGCCGCCAGGCCGACCACTTCATCGACCTGACGACACTCAAGAACGAAGTTGGCCGTGATCCCTCCGAACGGCCGGTGCGCCGGCCCGAACCGGCTGAAGTCGAAGAGGACGACTACTGAGGCCGGTCGCCTTGACCGCCCTCTCCCATGCCGAACCCGATCGCGACTGCCCGCTGTGCCCGCGGCTGCATGACTTCATTGCCGAATGGCGGCAGCGCGAGCCGTCCTGGTTCAACGCACCGGTGCCAACCTTCCTGCCACTGGGCGGCGAGGATACCGTCCAGCTTCTGATCGTCGGGCTGGCGCCCGGCCTGCGCGGCGCCAACCGCACCGGACGCCCCTTCACCGGCGACTATGCCGGCGACCTGCTCTACTCGACATTGATCGCGCACGGTTTTGCACGCGGTGAATTCAAGGCACGGCCCGATGACGGGCTGGAGCTTGTCGGCACCGCGATCACCAATGCGGTGCGCTGCGTGCCACCAGAGAACAAGCCGGTCGGCGCCGAGATTTCGACGTGCAGAACATTCCTGGTGCCGACCATCGCCCGCTTTCCCAACCTGCGCGCCGTTCTGGCGCTGGGATCGATCGCGCACCAATCGACCGTGCGCGCGCTGGGCGGGCGCGCCGCAGACTATCCGTTCAAACATGGCGGGCAGATGGAGGCGGGCGATATCACGCTGTTTTCGAGCTATCATTGCTCGCGCTACAACACCAATACAGGCGTTTTGACGGAAGCCATGTTCGTCAATGTATTCAGCCAGATCGCGACGTTCCTGCGGAAATGACGCCGTACTATTCCTGACGCGCTTCCCAAGGGAAAGCGCTACGCGCCTTTCCCGGAATTGCTCTAGAACCCCTCCAGCACGATCTTGCCCTTGGCGGTGCCGGTCTCGATCAGCGCATGGGCGCGCTTCAGATTGGCGGCGTTGATACGGCCGAATGTTTCGCCCAGCGTGGTGCGGATGGTGCCGGCGTCGACAAGGCGTGACAGTTCGTTGAGGTGCTCGCCTTGCACGGCCATGTCCTGCGTCTCGAACAGCGAGCGCGTGAACATCAGCTCCCAATGGACCGAAACGCTCTTGCGCTTGAACGGATTGATATCGAGTGTCTGGGGATCGTCGATCAACCCGAACCGGCCCTGCGGAGCGATCAATTCGGCAATCTCGGCCAGGTGCCGGTCGGTATTGGTTGTCGAGAACACAAAGGCTGGTGCGCCGATGCCCAGCGCGGCGACTTCGGCGGCCAGCGGCCTGGAATGGTCGACGACATGATGGGCGCCAAGCCCAAGCACCCAGTCGCGTGTCTCTGGCCTCGATGCGGTGGCCACCACTGTCAGACCGGTCAGTTGGCGTGCAAGCTGGACCGCAATCGAGCCGACGCCGCCAGCGCCGCCGATGATGACGATGGCATTCGCGGCGCCCATGACAGGCTTCTTCACGTCAAGACGGTCGAACAGCGCCTCGAAGGCGGTGATCGCCGTCAGCGGCAGCGCGGCAGCCTGCGCATAGTCGAGCGAGCCAGGCTTGCGACCGACAAGGCGCTCATCGACAAGGTGGAATTCGGCATTGGTGCCTTGCGGCGCGAGCGCACCGGAATAGAAGACGTCGTCACCGAGCTTGAACAGGCTGGCGTCCGGACCCGTTTCAACGACCCGACCGGCGGCATCCCAACCAAGCACCCGCCAGGTTCCGGCTTCGGGCCAGGCACTTCGGCGTATCTTGGTGTCGACCGGATTGACCGAGATCGCCTTCACCTCGACCAGCAGTTGACGGCCTGTCGGCTCTGGCTTGGGCAGGTCGATATCGACGAGGGAGGCCTCATCAGTGATGGGAGCTGGGATCTGATAGCCGACGGCGCGCATTTTTGTCTCCGCGATTGCTGTTGAGCTTTGTCTGGGGCAGAGATGCGGACTATGCGCGCCAAGCGCAAGAATGCACATATAGAGCACATAGTGTCGAAAAGGATACCGTCATGCCGCGCATTCGCCATGAGCGATTCGATTGCAGCCCCGGCTGCACCGTGGAGGGAACGCTCCGCTATATCGACGGAAAGTGGAAGGGCGTCGTGCTCTACCATCTGTTCGAGGGGACGCTGCGCTTCAACGAGATACGCCGGCGCATTCCCAACTGCACGCAGCGCATGCTGACCAATCAGCTCCGCGAACTGGAAGCCGATGGGCTGATTGCCCGCAAGATCTATCCGGAAGTACCGCCGAAGGTGGAATACAGCCTGACCCCGCGCGGCAGAAGCCTGGAGCCGGTCATAACAGCCTTGAAAGTTTGGGGCGATGCGAATGTGACGTTGGCGCCGGAGGCATCGCAGGCGGCGGCTTGAAGCGGCCGCTGCTCAGCAATGGCAAGACGTGCAACCAAGGTAGCTTGGCGATGCCGGCGGCAACAGGATCGTCAATATTTGCAACGGCATAGCCCGGTTTGTGAAGAAACCGATTCGGACGCGCAATCCCGATCGCTTCGGCCGGACGGCCTCAATGCGCTGGTGCAAGCAGCGCCGTCAATTTCTCCGACCCGCCCTGCAAGACATTCAGGTCGACGTCACCCTGGATGCCATCCACGCGCCCCCTGTTGTGATACTGCCAATAGATCCAGTCGTGGCGATCCGGTTCCACCAGCAGAGAGCGAAGCCATAGCGGGCGCGCGGCGATCTGCCCGGCATACGCGACCTCGGCCTCATCGGTCAGATAGACGATCGCCGTCTTGCCGAACGCTTCCTCGACAGGTCCGAGAAAAGCCTGGAGTTCGGTATTCAATTGTTCGGGCGATGGACGCTGCGGACAGTTGCCGCCGAACTCGATATCGACGACCGGAGGCAGCAAGGGCTGATCCTGCGGCACGACCGAGATGAAATTCTTCGCCTGGTCGGCGCCGGGCCGGCAGAAGGTGAAGAAATGATAGGCGCCGACGGCGAGGCCAGCCGCGCGAGCCTCACGCAGATTGGTGGCAAAGGCACGATCGACGTGATCGCCGCCCTCGGTCGCCTTGATGATGGCGAAGGCGACATCGGCGGCGGCAACGCGCCGCCAGTCGATTTCGCCCTGATGGTGGGAAACGTCGATGCCTCTGACCGGATATTTGCCACGGTCCGGGGAGTATGTGTGGAAGTAGACGAAGCCACCGGCTGCGACCAGGGCTGCAAAGACCAGGCTGACCGATCCCCAGAGGATTATCCGGCTCTTCAAGACGACCCTCTCTCAGGTATTTTCTGGCTCCATACGTTCGAAACTTGAAAGCCAAACGGTTGGCTTTCTTGGGCTACCGCCCGATACCCCGCCCTTCGCTATGGCTCCGGGCGTTCGTCGCTCGAAACGCCAAATCGTTGGCTTTTCGCCCGCTTCGCGGACCGCTCCTCACCCACGCTCCTTCAAGAGCCGGCCCTTCTCGCGCGACCAGTCGCGCTGCTTTTCGGTCTCACGCTTGTCGTGCAGTTTCTTGCCGCGACCGACGGCGAGCAGCAGCTTGGCGCGGCCCTGATCGTTGAAATAGATCTTTAGCGGCACCAGGGTCATCCCTTCGCGGTCGACGCTCTGCGACAGCTTTGCCATCTCACGCTTGTTGAGCAGGAGTTTGCGGCGCCTCCGGGGCTCGTGATTGAAGCGGTTGGCCTGCAGATATTCCGGCAGATAGGAATTGATCAGCCAGATCTCGCCGCCTTCGACCGAGGCGTAGCTGTCCTGGATGTTCGCCTGGCCCTGGCGCAGCGACTTGACCTCGGTGCCGGTCAGCACCAAGCCGGCCTCGATCGTGTCGAGCACCTCATAGGAAAACCGCGCCTTGCGGTTCTCCGCAACGGTCTTGTTGTTGGGATCGGCTTTTCTGACTTGATTCATGATGTGGAGAGGTGGCGCCTCATCCTTAATTTATCAAGCCGGCGTGCTTCATGGCCGCGTCGATCTTTGCAGCGGTCGACTCCTCGACCGTGACCAGCGGTGAACGCAGCACGTTCTCGACCTTGCCGAGCTTCGACAGCGCGTATTTGGCGCCGGATACGCCGGGCTCCAGGAAGATCGCCTTGTGCAGCGGCAAGAGACGATCCTGCAACTCAAGCGCTTTTGCACTGTCGCCGGACAGCGTTGCTTCCTGGAATTCGGCGCACAGCCGCGGCGCGACATTCGACGTCACCGAGATGCAGCCGACACCGCCATGGGCGTTGAACCCGAGCGCCGAGGCATCCTCGCCGGAAAGCTGGATGAAATCCTTGCCGCAGGTCATGCGCTGCTCGGACACACGCTCAACCTTGCCGGTCGCATCCTTGACGCCGACGATATTCTTGAAGTCGTGCGCCAGCCGGCCCATCGTCTCCGGCATCATGTCGATCACCGAACGCGGCGGGATGTTGTAGATGATGATAGGCAGCTTCGTCGCCCTGGCGACGGCGGCGAAATGCTCGTAGAGGCCGCGTTGCGTCGGCTTGTTGTAATAGGGCGTGACGACCAGGGCGGCATCGGCGCCGGCCTTTTCGGCATATTGCACGAGCCCGACGGCTTCCGCGGTGTTGTTGGAACCGGCGCCGGCGACGACCGGAGCGCGGCCATTGGCGACCTCGATGCAGACCTTGACGACATGGCGATGCTCATCATGCGACAGGGTCGGCGACTCGCCGGTCGTGCCCACCGGAACCAGGCCAGTCGTGCCTTCAGCGAGCTGCCATTCGACAAATGCGCGAAAGGCTTTCTCGTCGAAACGCCCGCTCTTTTCGAACGGTGTCACGAGCGCAGTAAGCGAGCCTCTCAGCATGTCGTCCAACTCCTTGGGACTTCTTGGGTTTTATCAGTCGGTTTGTCGTGCGCGCCTTCTAGCCGAAAGCGAAGCGGCGCACCATAGTCTCGACATGGTTGCGCGGCAAGCATTGCCATGGTGCCAGCAAGCGCAATTCGGACGGCCTCGATAACTCTTTGTTTACGAGCCCTTCACGACCTAAGTTTAGGCTTCGAGGCTTCTTCGCCTTCTGGTAAAATGCTGGATTAGGAAAGACACGAGATCATGCCGGCCAGTCGGCCCCACCTCTTCGCGCTGCTTGGCGCCATCGCGGTGCTGATGCCCGGTGTGGCGATCGGCGGCAGCGTCGATGTGCAGGTCACCTCGGCGATCCCGATGCCCAGCCCGCAGGACGGGGCGCAGCAGGCGCCCTCACCCAGCGTCGCGATGCTGAAGAGCGGGTTGGACGCACTGGCGGCCGGCGATATTCCAGGCGCCCGCGGTGTGCGCGACGCGCTTCCGGCTCAATCGCTCGACCAGCATATACTGGCTTGGGCGATCGCCCTCTATGGCGGCGACAAGGTTCCGAGCGGCGATATCGCCGCGGCCGCGAGGATGCTGCCCAACTGGCCGGGCACCGTCGCCTTGCGCAAGAACAGCGAGCGCGCGCTCTATCGGGAAAACCCCGCCCCCGGCATCGTCATTGCGGCATTCGGCGGCAGCCAGCCGCAAACATTCGAAGGCGTCATGGTTCTCGCTCGCGCCTATGTGGCGACGGGCAACGTCAAGGCGGCACGCTCGGTGCTGTCGCCGTTCTGGCGCACCACGGTCCTGGAAGCCAAGGACGAGACGGCGTTGATCAAGGAATTCGGCGGTCTGATCCCTGCCGCCGACCACCGTTTTCGCATGGATCGTATGTTCTATGCCGATCGGGTGAACTCCGCCCTGCGGATTGCCGGCCTTGCCGGCGCCCAGCAGTTCGCCGATGCCTGGGCTGCAACCGACAGAGGCGACAAGAACGCGCTGAAACTGCTGAAGGCAGTGCCGGCATCCCAGCGTTCGGCCGGCTATTTCTTCGCGCAGGCCGAATATCTTCGCAAGCAGGAAGATTTTGCTGGCGCCGCCGCCGTTGTGATGAAGGCGCCGACGGACCGCGAGGCTTTGGTCGATCCGGACGCCTGGTGGGTCGAACGCCGGGTGCTGTCGCGCGAACTGGTCGACCAGGGCGACATGAAGACGGCTTACCGGATCGTCGCCACGCATGCCGCCGAAAGCGCGGCCAATGCGGCGGAGGCCGAGTTCCACGCCGGTTGGTATGCGCTGCGCGGCCTCAACGATCCCAAGCTTGCCGCGACGCATTTTTCACGTATCGCCAAGTTGGCGCAGGGGCCGATGACATTGTCGCGCGCCTATTACTGGCTCGGTCGTGCGGCGGAAGTCGGCGGGCCGGGCAATGCCAAGGACTATTTTGGGCGTGCGGCGGCCTTTGGCACGACCTTTTACGGCCAGCTTGCCGCCGAACGCGTCGGCCGCCAGGCACTCAATATCGTCTATCCCCAGCCGAGCGCTGCCGACCGGCAGAATTTTGCCAGCCGGGAGGCCGTCAGCGCCATCAAACGCCTGCAGGAGGCAGGCTACGACCGCTATGCCGAAACGCTCTACCGCGACCTTGCCGGACAGTTGACCAGCCCGGGCGAATTGGCGCTGCTCGCTGTCCTTGCCGAGAAACAAGGCAACCATTTCATGGCGCTGAAGGTCGGCAAGATCGCCGGCGCGCGCGGTATCGATGTCGGTGCGCTGTCGCATCCGCTCGGCGTCATCCCTGATTCGGCCAATATTTCCGGCTCGGGCAAGGCGCTGGCCTATGCGATCGCTCGCCAGGAAAGCGAATTCAACATCGGCGCCGTATCCAGCGCTGGCGCACGCGGGCTGCTGCAGCTGATGCCGGGAACCGCCAAGCAACTGGCGAAGAAGGCCGGATTGCAGTTTTCGCAGGCACGGCTGACCACCGACGCCGGCTACAATGCCACACTCGGTTCAGCCTTCCTTGGCGAACAGCTCGATCGCTTCAACGGCTCCTATGTGCTGACCTTCGCCGGCTACAATGCCGGCCCCAACCGGGCCAGCCAGTGGGTGGCGAAATACGGCGACCCGCGCGGCAAGGACATCGATGCGGTGGTGGACTGGATCGAGCGGATTCCCTACACGGAAACAAGAAGTTACGTACAGCGCGTGATGGAGAATTACGAAGTCTACAAGATGCGTATTTCCGGCAAATACGACATCGTCGGCGACCTCGTGAACGGGCGCAGCTGAGGGCTCGACAGGCCCTTTCGCCAACGCTGCCGATCTCGCTCGATGGCCGGCAGGCCAGAGGGAGTGGGAAGGATCTCCAGTCCTTTGAATGGTCCTGTCCCGGGGAATGAGCTTGCAGGTCAACGGGACGGCCGCTCTCCCCTGCCAGGCATCTCTGCCGCAGGACGAGGTCGGGAACTTCGGTCTCGCCTTCTATTTGACCGCTCCCGCTCTCACCTGTAGCAGTCAGGGATGATCCCGCAGCAAGAAGGTGGCATGTCCGGATGCCTGGTACCGAAGGCTTTTGCGACTTGTTCTACGCCGCGCCAGATGGGCTGAGACTTCATGCGCTCGTCTATGGCGAAGCGAATTCCGGACATTGGCCGGTCGTCTGCCTGCCTGGCCTGACCCGCAACGCACGAGATTTTCATGAGCTGGCGCTGCGCCTTTCAACGGGCTCCGATCCGCGCAAGGTGGTTGCCTTCGACTATCGCGGGCGCGGGCAATCGGCCTATGACCCCGATGTCAGCCATTATAATGTCGGCGTCGAGGCCGGCGACATCCTTGCCGGTCTGGCAGCACTGGGCATCGAGGAGGCGGCTTTCATCGGCACCTCACGCGGTGGGCTGATCATCCATGTGCTCGGCGCCCTGCGACCGGCAGTGCTGAAAGCCATTGTTCTGAATGATATCGGGCCGGAGATCGAGCCGGCCGGCCTCGCCCATATCCGGTCCTATCTTGAACGCGCGCCGAAGCCGAAGACCTTCACTGAAGTGGTGAATGTCCAACGCCATGTTCATGGCCAGGACTTTCCCGCACTCACCGACGCCGACTGGACGCGAATGGTGGGGGCGCTCTACCGTGAGACGGATCAAGGGCTGTTGCCGGATTTTGACCCGAAGCTGGTCGACACCATTGCGAGTCTCGACCTGTCGCAACCATTGCCCGCGCTCTGGCCGCAGTTCGACGCGTTGGCGGCCATTCCCTTGCTCACTGTCCGCGGCGCCAATTCGAGATTGCTGTCGACCCAAACGCTGGATGAGATGCGAAAGCGCCATCCTGGCACCGAGACGATCACCGTCACGGGTCAGGGGCACGCACCATTCCTCGAAACCGGCAGTCTGCCTGGCGATATAGCGGCCTTTCTTGATCGGGCTGAGCGCCAAGACTGAATAAAGTAAACCCCAAGACCAGATCTGGTCCAGGGGTCACAGCAACAGTATAGCCGCGCCTGTCGGAATTATTTGGCCTTCGAGCTTTTCCCCAAGGCTTTTGCCGGCTTCGCCGCAGCCGCCTTGGTCGTTTGGCCCCGCTTTGGCGCCGAAGGCGCGGTCAGCGGGGACGAGAAGGCCGAGCTTTCATCACCACGCGAGGCATCCTCGCTTCGCGGCGTTTCCAGCACGACGACACAGCCGTCGAGATCGTTGGTGGCCAGATGCGCGTAGCGCATGGTCATCGAAAGAGTCTGATGGCCAAGCCACATCTGCACGCGCCTGATGTCGATGCCGCCCTGGACAAGGCGCGAGGCGCAGGTGTGACGCAAGATGTGCGGCACGACCTGATCGTCGGCGCCAAGACCGACTTCGGCCTTCGCGTCATTCCAGATGGCACGGAACTGTGCCTGGCTGAGCTTGGTGAACGGGCCTTTGGGCCGGCGCCCTTCGGCGGGAGGCAGCTTGATGACCTCCTTGACACGCTCGGTCATCGGGATGGTACGGCTGCGGCCGGATTTGGTGATCCAGAAACTGACGCGATGTTCCTGGATGTCGTTCCAGATCAGCCCGAGCGCCTCGCCGAGACGGCATCCGGTGTCGACGAGGAAGACGGAAAGCCTGTAGGCATCCTCACTGCGGCTTCTGATGGCGGCGAACAGCCTTGCCTCTTCGTCCCTCTCGAGGAACCGAATCCGTCCCGCCCGCTCTTTCTGGCGGCGGAACTCGGGCAGGCTGTGGATATCTCCCATCTTGTAGGCCTTGCGCAGCAGTTTGCTGAGGGCAGCCATCTTTCGATTGATGGTTGCGTTGCTGTTGCCGCGCTGGCGCAAGGTGCCGATAAGGTTATCAAGGGTACTCTGGTCAAAGGCGCTGAAACGTTCTCCAAGGAGAATTTCATCTATTTCGCCGATGAAAGAGCTGACATTGTATTTATGCCGGCCATCATCCCACAGTATGTCCCGATAGGCTGAAAAAAGCTCTCCGACTCGGTACGACTTTACTTCTCTTATCTTGTTGTACGTGTACTTGATCTTCGAATTCTGAGAAGAAAACATCGAAAACGGATCTGAGGGGCTAGCCTCCTGGATCGCTTCGTTGGTCATAATTCGTCGCGCCCCCCGAGTGGATAGATCAGCCCTATCCGCTTGGAAGCGTCCTTTCAAGAGTTTTAATCACGCGGTTGTGATCTCATCCGCCCATCAGCGAATCCCACGAAATCACTCTGCGGACTTGTTCAGCTACCGATTCCCCCTCTTCCTTCGTTTGCGTTGACCCAGTCACGAAACAAAAACAGCCCGGGCGTTTGTGCGCCCGGGCTGGATTTCACCTGTAAGGAACCAGCCCTTAGAAGGAGCGCTGGAAGCGGAGGATACCGCCGAGGTTGCTCTTCTTTTCGGCGGAGGTCCAGTTGGACGCAGGGTAGCTTCCGGCGTTCAGATAGTCGACTTCGGCCGTGACCGTGAAGCCGGGAACCACGTCGTAAGCGATGTTGGCTGCAATGCCGAGGTTCTCGTCCTCGTCATACGACACCTGGGCGTTGAACGAGGTTTTCTCGTTGAACTTGTAGGTGCCACCGCCCCACACAGCCCAGTTTCCGCCCCAAAGCTTGTACATGCCGCGACCACCGGCCGGGATAGCGTAGCTGAGGTCATTGTAGTTGCTGTCGGAGCCGTAACCGCCCATGATCCACAGCGACAGTTCGTTGGAGACGTTGACGTCCAAGCGGACCTTGCCGGCAACTTCTTCGTAGTTGCTGTCATAAGCCACGACGCCCGTGATGGCACCCCAGCCCTGCGTCCACTTCACGCCACCGACGACATGCGGAACGTAGCTGTCGATCGTGAAGGGGCCATAGCCTTCTTCGAGCGAAACCACCGCCGAGAAGCCGTTGCCGGCATCGAAGTAGTACTGCACGACGTTGGTGTCGAAGCCGCCGTACGGAACCAGCGTATCCTGAATGACATTGCCGGCGTAGCCGATGAACGTATCGAAAGCCGATTCGTCCTTACCGACGCGGAGGCCACCGAGCTGAATCCAGGCGAAGTTCAGCGAAATGCCCGAATTCGTGGCGCCAACAGTACCGTATTCGCCCGTGGCAAAATTATAGGCGTAGCGACCGCTGGTTGCGGTGTTGCCGAAGTTGAAGCGGGTTTCGGTGTAGGTCTTCAACGTGCCGAGCTCGGTTTCCTGGCCGGTCCAGGTCTTCAGCGTGAAGCGGGCATTCTTCTTCCAGGTGCTCTGATCCGAGCCGTCCTTGACGTCGGTTGCACGTGCACCGTCGAACGAGCCGATATCGCCAGCGCCGATGTCGTAACGGACGTAGCCGCCGATGCGCAGGCAGGTCTCGGTGCCCGGGATGTAGAAGTAGCCAGCGCCGTAGACGTCGCAGATCTTGACGTATTCAGCGGGTTCCGGCTCGGCGACGACGACGGCGTCGGCGGCGCGCGCACCGGAAACTGCGATCAGGGCCGCAGCGGAGCCGAGAAGAAGGCTCTTGATGTTCATTTTCTGACCTCCAGTCAAAAGTTAAAAAACGGGTCTGGGTATTCTTTGCTGAAGGACAGCGTTCCCTGCCCCATCCCCACTACCGAAAAAGATGCGCACCGCGCCGCTCCTTCGAATTCGACATTACCCATGAGGCGGCGGCGTTCAACAACGATCGTACTGGCGAAAGGGCAGTTCGGCTGCTATCCCCCGGCGTTGTTGCACAAATGACACGATTTGGCCTCACTCAGAAAGCTCTCGTTAACCATCAGGCCCGCCGCAACCGCTTATTTCCCGCCCAATCCGGCAATCGGCCGACGGAATCAAGGCAAGACCTGGAGTCGCCAGCCAGGGATTTGCCGCAGAACCGCCGCACCTGCGAAGGCAGCAGCTCGGTGCGCTCTTATTTTTTCATATAATGCCTTCTTTTCCGAGATAATGGCTGGGGGCTTGTTGATTGTGCCCGCGCTTTTCTTTATCCAGCGGCGCAACGGAGAGGTGGCCGAGTGGTCGAAGGCGCTCCCCTGCTAAGGGAGTAGAGGTCAAAAGCTTCTCGTGGGTTCGAATCCCATCCTCTCCGCCATCCTGCCTCGCGCCGCCGCGTCGCGCCGATATTTTCCCAGCAATAACAGACAGATGATCCAGCGCTTGGCCGTTCCGGCGGTAGCGTCAGGGCCGTTACAGGCCTTCATTTCGTTCGATTCTGACTGGAGGTCAGAAAATGAACATCAAGAGCCTTCTTCTCGGCTCCGCTGCGGCCCTGATCGCAGTTTCCGGTGCGCGCGCCGCCGACGCCGTCGTCGTCGCCGAGCCGGAACCCGCTGAATACGTCAAGATCTGCGACGTCTACGGCGCTGGTTACTTCTACATCCCGGGCACCGAGACCTGCCTGCGCATCGGCGGCTATGTCCGTTACGACGTCGGCGCTGGCGACGTCGGCTCGTTCACCGGCGCACGCGCCGATGACGTCGTTACCGGCAAGAACCAGGGCACCTGGTACAAAGACGCTCGCTTCACGCTGAAGACCTGGACCGGCCAGGAAACCGAACTCGGCACGTTGAAGACCTATACCGAAACGCGCATGAATTTCCAGAATCACCCCCTGGACAACGGTGCCGATAATAACGCTGAAAACAGCTTCGACATGCACTTCGCCTGGATCCAGCTTGGCGGTCTGCGGGTCGGCTTGGACGAATCGGCATTCGATACGTTCGTCGGCTACGCCGGCAACGTCATCAACGACACCATCGTTCCCTACGGCGGGTTCAAGACCGGTGTTGTTCAGTACTACTTCGACGCCGGCAACGGTTTCTCGGCGATGGCCTCTCTCGAAGAAGGTTCGGGCGGCGGCGACCAGGACCCAGGTTTCTCTTATGGTTATGGCCGCTCGACGGTTGACAGCTATGTTCCGCATATCGTCGGCGGCTTGAAGTACACGCAGGGCTGGGGTGATATCGTCGGCGTCGTCGCCTATGACAGCAACTACGAATCCGTCTCGGGGAAGGTTCGCGTCGACGTGAACGTTTCCAGTGCACTGACGCTGTTCGCCATGTTCGGCTACGGCAACGACGGAAAGCTTAACGACAACAACCCCAACAACATCCCCGCCCCATCGGTAGCTCCTTTGCTAACGGCCGCGGCTTCTACAAGCCGTGGGGTGGTAACTGGGGCTTCTGGGCCGGCGGCACCTACAAGTTCAACGAGAAAACCTCGTTCAACCTCCAGGTGTCGGGTGATCAGTGGAAGGACTATGGCGTCGCGGCAAACATTGCCTACACCGTCGTTCCCGGCTTCACGGTCACGCCCGAAATCGACTATCAGCGCGTTGGTTCGGACGCTATTGCCGCCGGCAACGTTTGGGCTGGCGCCGAGAAGAGGAACTCCGTCGGCGGCATCATCCGCTTCCAGCGCGATTTCTAAGACCAGATATTTCTGGGGAGACAGGAGAACCCGGCGGGCAACCGCCGGGTTTTCTTTTTCGTTTTTATGCATACGGTAGTTTCAACGCCGCTGCGGATTTTGGGCGACATGCATCAGCGATAGCCAAGGTGCTCGGTGCCGCATTCGGCGGCCGGAATCACCGTGTCAGCGCGGCGGCGTCTCTGGCCACGGCAAGGATACTCGCGTCAAGCCCGCGGATGACGACGGCACCTGGGTCGACTTGACGATTCTACCAAGCGCCAAACCACCCTATAAAGCGCGTCGCGATCTCCGAGATCCGCTGCTGCGCTCAGCTCTTTGACATGCCTTGGTCTGGGAACCTATCGGTCAAACGTCGGCGAGGTCGCCCAACGCTTCAATCAAAGGCTGGATCTCACTTTCGTAATTCTTCCAGCGCTTCACGGACGATTTGTAGATCGGCTGACGAACCTGCCAGCGGCTGGGCGTGGTGACGGCCCCTTCCCTATCGAAGAAACGCAGGCATGCGTCATCCCAGGGAAGGCCGAGATAATCGATGAGCCGGCGCGACTGCGCCTCTTGATCCTCCACGAGCGTCTCATATCGATTTTCAAAGATACGACCGGGGAAAACCTCGTTCCAGTGACGCATCAACCGGTCATATTCTCGATAGTAGAGGCCGAGTGCCCTCAGGTCTGAATTATAGCTGTGTGAAGAACTGAAGGGCAGGACAAAGCATGACACGCAATTGTCGATGGCATCTCGCCTGCAATGAATGATGCGGGCATTGGGAAAGAGCAGGGTGAGGAGGCCGATCAATTCGGAATTGTGCGGCATCTTATCGATGATTCGCTGCGCAGTCGGAGCGCGCTCCCGCAGGTAGGAAAGATGCTCTTCGGCCAACGTCTTGGACAAGCTTTCCGTGACCGTCATGATCGGCTTGTTGAAATCAGAAGCTGTGGTTTGCAGACCGATTGCGTTCGCCACCCGCCTCAGCTTGCTGAGCTCTCCAGCGCCATGAACGTCGGGATGACTGGCGCAAATCTGTTCGGTCAGTGTCGTCCCCGAGCGCGGCATACCGACCACGAAGACAGGCACTTCGGACGGGTTCCCGTAGCTGGACCTTTCGGCAAACAGATCCGGCGTGAAGGTTGCAATGGTCAGATCCACGAAACGACGATACTGATCGATGTCGAACTTGTAGCCGGCAGCCTGTTTCGCCTTGTTGAAATGGTCGAAGGCCTCAGCGTAGCGCTTGAGGTCGTTCATCACCTTGCCGGCCGCGTAGTGCAGATTCTGCACGGCCTCCGATTTAAGGCGTGGAGCGTTGAGTTCGCGCAGGATCGATCGAAGTTCGGCAGGCTCTTCGGTAAACTTTCGACTTTGCACGAGGTCGTAATAAGCCGCCGCCACGTCAATGCGGTGTTCGATCGCCTCCTTGAGATAGACGCCAGCCTCTTCCATGCGCCCAAGGCCGGTGAGCGCGGCGGCTATTCCGATCCGCGCCTTGGGGTGATCGCGGTTGATTTTCAGCGCTTTCTCATAAAGCGGCAAGGCCAAATCGGGCTTGTCGAACTGAGTATAAACGCGACCCAGGGCACACAGGGCCTCGACAAGATCGGGCTGCACCTCCAAGGCATATTGGATGTGTTTGATCGCGGCTGAAAATTCGCTCAGCTTGCCATAGGCCTCACCGAGGCTAAGATGATAAAAGGGGTTTCTAGGCTCCTCACCGACAGCGCGTGCGAAATAACGCAGAGCCGCCTCGTCATCATAGCCAAGATAAACCGTGCCCAAGATATAGAGCGCCAGCGGATGGTTTGGCGTGCGCGCTAAGACCTGCAGGCACAGGTCCTGAGCGTCATCAAGCCGCTTGGCCTGTTGATGCTCATAGGCCTGCTTCAGCAACAAATCGTCAGCCTGTGCGCGTGCAAACGAATTTGCTTTCGGCAGACTTGCCTGCACCGGAGCTGGCCGTGGCAATCCAGGTTTCGGCGCGGCACCGGACTTGAGGTGTTTGGACCAGGCAGGCGGCAGACGATTGTTCATCGTCGCTGGCTAGCAAAAAAAGCCAATCGAATCCAGACAAAATGGACCTGCCCAGCGCTTGCGCGCACCCACCCCATCACGCTAGCAAGAAGACCCTTTTCACGCGAGCTTCCGTAATGCGTCTGCGCCCTCCCCTCACGCCGCTCATCGCCGCGCTTCCGTCCACCGTGCCGTTCGTCGGCCCGGAAGCGCAGGAGCGTGAGCGCGGGCGCGCCTTCCGAGCCCGCATCGGCGCCAACGAGAGCAGTTTTGGTCCTTCGCCGCGCGTCATCGCCCGCATGGAGAGTGTCGCGCGCGACCAATGGATGTATTGCGATCCCGACAATTTCGACCTGAAGGTCGCGGCTGCCGCGCATCACGAAGTCGCGGTCGAGAACGTCGTTGTCGGCGAAGGCATAGACGGCCTGCTCAGCCTTGTGGCGCGCATGTATGTGGCACCTGGCGACGCGGTGGTCACCTCGCTCGGTGCGTACCCGACCTTCAACTTTCATGTTGACGGCGTCGGGGGGCGGCTGATCACGGTTCCCTATGAAAACGGCAAGGAAAGCCTGGATGGTTTGCTCGCAGCGGTCATCAGGGAAAAGGCGCCGCTGGTCTATCTGTCCAACCCGGACAATCCGATGGGCAGTTGGTGGGAGGCGGACGAGATCATCCGTTTCATCGAGGCGTTGCCTGAAACCACCATGCTGGTGCTCGACGAGGCCTATGGCGAATTGGGGCCAGCCTCGGCCCTGCCACCGATCGATATCTCGCGGCCAAACGTTGTCCGCATGCGAACGTTTTCAAAGGCTTATGGACTTGCCGGTATACGCTGCGGCTACGCGATCGCAGAAACCCAGGTGATCCGCGACTTCGAGAAGATCCGCAACCACTACGGCGTCAGCCGCATGGCGCAGGTCGCCGGCGTCGAGGCGCTCGCCGACCAGGCCTATCTCGAGACCGTGGTGGCGCGCGTGGCTGCCGGCCGCCGCCGCATCGCTGATATCGCCGAGCAGAACGGATTGAGGCCTTTGGCCTCGGCGACCAATTTCGTCACCATCGACTGCGGGCATGATGGCGCCTTCGCGCTGAAAATACTGCAGGGGCTGTTGTCGCGCGATGTATTCATCCGCAAGCCGATGGCGCCAAGGCTCGACCGCTGCATTCGCGTCAGCGTCGGCCTCGATCACGAACTGGATATTTTCGCCGAGGAATTGCCCGGCGCGCTGGCCGCGGCGCGAGGGAACTAGGCAATTTCGCCGCACTCGGAATCCATCGCGCCACCGAGCAGCCTCCTGACGCGTGCGAGGATGTCCGACAACTCGGCGGCCTCCTCGTCGCCCAGGCCCGCGGTCAAGCGGATAAGGCCTCGATCCGCTGCCGACTGAAGTGCGGCAAGCGCGGCGCGGCCGCGTGCGGTGAGCGAGAGGACGCGCCGACGCAGAGTATCGGGACCGGCACGCGTTTCGATCAAGCCGGCGGCGGAGAATTTTCGAAGGATTCTCACAACATAGGCAGGATCCAGTTGGAGGTCCCGGGCGATTTCGGATGCCGCTGGTGCGAAATCGAGTTGAAACACTCGCGCCAGGAAGCCTGCCTTGCCGCCAGAGTTGGTGGCAATAAGGCTGGTCCGGTGCTCCAGCTCGAACAGTACCCGCGCCTCGGCCAGCGTATAGGCACTGTGGGTCAAGGTTTCGTCGAGCAGCCCGATCAGGCCGGTATAGAAACGGTTGAAGCGCCTGAGGTCGCAGACCAAGGCATTCCGATCGGTCGGCATGTCTGGCGCCCCGGAAGATTCCCACATCGCCGGATCATCGCAAAAAACTTGACCAAGTCAATTATTTATTGGAGGAAGTCATCTATCCTCCGGATGAAACACAGCTCGACAATTCGAAAGAATCCTCCCCTCAAACCAGTTGCCTTCGTTCGATCCTGCGCCAGACTCCATGCGAGGAGCGAGCCATGAAAGAGCAGCGGAAAAGGGCGGTGAAGGTGCGTGTCCAGGGCAAGGTGCAAGGCGTCGGCTACAGGATCTGGACGCGAGGCGAAGCGACAGGGCTTGGCCTGATGGGCTGGGTACGCAACGAAAGAGACGGATCGGTAACGGCATGGCTGACCGGCACGGATACGGCGGTTTCGACGATGATCGAGCGCCTTTGGCAAGGCCCGCCGCGTGCAGCAGTCTACCAGATCGATATAGAGGAACTCGAGAGTTGGATTGCGCCTGGAGACTTCAGGGTTGTCGCATAGGCGGCTCCAATGGGGCCCCTTGAATTAATTGAACGTTCGTTTTATTATAGCCGCCTAAAGAGGCGATCATGGCGCGCACCACAGGATCCGATGGCGAGCGAACGGAGGCGGCAGTCCGCGAGGCGGCGGTCAACCTGATCGCACGCTATGGCTACGAGGCGATGTCCATGCGCCAACTGGCCGCCGAAGTAGGCGTGCAGGCGGCCGCGCTCTACCGCTATTTCCCGACCAAGGAAGACCTGCTGTTCACGCTGATGCGCGAGCACATGGAAGGGCTTCGCGAAGCGTGGGAAAACGCCCGGCCAGCCGGCGCCGATCCGGCGGAGCAGCTTGCGGCCTATGTACGCAACCACATCGCTTTTCATATCGAGCGCCGGCACGCCACGCATGTGTCGAACATGGAATTGCGCAGTCTGTCGCCCGACAGGCTGACACAGATCCTGCGCATGCGCACGGCCTACGAAAAGGAACTGCGCGCCATCCTGCGTGACGGCGCCGAAGCCGGTGTGTTCAGCATCGAGGACACCGGCCTGACAGCCATGGCTCTGATCCAGATGATGACCGGCGTCATTGTCTGGTTCCGGCCGGGCGAGCGGCTTTCGGTCCCTGAAGTAACGGCGACATATCTTTCAATGACAATGCGGCTCGTCGGCGCGAAGATCGCTGACAGCGCCGCGCGTCCATCGGACGCGCAAAGGACGCTGTCCCACTTTAATTTTCGCGCATGATCCTTTCCGAAAATCGAAGCCGATTTTCGGGGTCATGCGCCACGGAGGAAAAACATGTACACGAACACGCTCAGCTTCGGGCTTGACGAGGACATCGAAGCGCTGCGCGACATGGTGCGGCGCTTCGCCCAGGACCGGATCGCGCCGATCGCCGGCGACATTGACCGCGACAACGAATTTCCGGCGCATCTGTGGCGCGAGCTCGGCGCGCTCGGTCTGCTTGGCATAACGGCAAATCCCGATTTCGGTGGCAGCGGCATGGGTTACCTTGCCCATGTCATTGCCGTCGAGGAGATCTCACGTGCCTCCGCGTCGGTCGGCCTCTCCTACGGCGCTCATTCCAATCTCTGCGTCAACCAGATCAACCGCTGGGCAACGCCGGCTCAGAAGGAGAAATTCCTGCCGCCGCTGTGTTCGGGCGAACGTGTCGGCGCGCTGGCGATGTCGGAATCCGGCGCCGGCTCCGACGTTGTCTCGCTCAAGTTGCGCGCCGAAAAGCGCAATGACCGCTATGTGCTTAACGGCACCAAGATGTGGATCACCAACGGCCCGGATGCCGAAACGCTGGTCGTCTATGCCAAGACCGATCCGGAGCGGAAATCGCGCGGCATCACCGCCTTCATCGTAGAGAAGGCGATGACAGGGTTTTCCGTGGCGCAAAAACTCGACAAGCTCGGCATGCGCGGCTCCAACACCGGCGAGCTGGTGTTCGAGGATGTCGAAGTGCCATTCGACAATGTGCTGCATGAGGAAGGGCGCGGCGTCGAGGTGCTGATGTCGGGCCTCGACTATGAGCGCACCGTGCTTGCCGGTGGCCCGATCGGCCTGATGGCGGCGTGCCTCGACGTGGCGATCCCCTACGTGCACGAACGCAAGCAGTTCGGTCAGGCGATCGGCGAGTTCCAGCTTGTGCAAGGCAAGCTTGCGGACATGTACACGGTGATGAATGCCGCGCGCGCCTATGTCTATGCCGTCGCCGCCGCCTGCGACCGCGGCCAGACCACGCGCAAGGACGCCGCCGGCTGCGTGCTGTTCGCGGCCGAGAAGGCGACGCAGATGGCGCTCGACGCGCTGCAGCTGCTTGGTGGCAATGGCTATATCAACGACTATCCGACCGGCCGGCTGCTGCGCGACGCCAAACTCTACGAGATCGGCGCCGGCACTAGCGAAATCCGGCGCTGGCTGATCGGCCGCGAGATCATGGCGGAGGGGGTTTAGCATGGCCGTCCTTCAGACGCAGATATCGCCCTCCTCCGATACCTTTCGTGCCAATGCCGAACGCATGCGCGGACTGGTCGCCGACATCGCCGAAAAAGCGGCCATCGTCGAACGCGGCGGTTCGGAGGAGGCGCGCGAGCGCCACATCTCGCGCGGCAAGCTGTTGCCGCGAGAACGCCTCGCGCAATTGCTCGACATCGGCTCGCCTTTCCTCGAGATCGGCCAGTTCGCGGCATGGTCGATGTATGGCGAGGAAATTTCCTCGGCCGGCATGATCGCCGGCATCGGCCGCGTCGAAGGCACCGAGGTGATGGTCGTCGTCAACGATGCCACGGTGAAGGGCGGCACCTATTATCCGCTGACGGTGAAGAAGCATCTGCGCGCGCAGGAAATCGCGCTGCAGAACAATCTGCCCTGCATCTACCTGGTCGACAGCGGCGGCGCCAATCTGCCCAACCAGGACGAAGTGTTTCCCGACCGCGAACATTTCGGCCGCATCTTCTACAACCAGGCCAAGATGTCCGCGGCCGGCATCCCGCAGATCGCCTGCGTCATGGGTTCCTGCACGGCCGGCGGCGCTTATGTGCCGGCGATGTCGGATGAGACGATCATGGTGCGCAACCAGGCGACCATCTTCCTCGGCGGCCCGCCGCTGGTGAAGGCGGCCACCGGCGAGGATGTCAGCGCCGAGGATCTCGGCGGCGCGGACGTGCATACCAGGCTTTCCGGCGTCGCCGACCATTATGCGATGGACGACGAGCATGCGCTCGCCATCTGCCGTCGCATCGTCAAAAACCTGAATCGGAACAAGACTGTAAGCCTGAGCTTACAGAAATCGATTCCACCACTTCATTCGGCGAATGAACTCTACGGCGTCGTGCCGACCGATCTGCGTCAGCCTTATGATGTACGTGAGGTGATCGCGCGTATCGTCGACGGCTCCGAATTCGACGAGTTCAAGCAGAATTACGGCACGACGCTGATCACCGGCCTTGCCCATCTCCACGGCATGCCGGTCGGCATCATCGCCAACAATGGTGTCTTGTTTTCCGAAAGCGCGCTGAAGGGCGCGCACTTCATCGAACTGTGCTGCCAGCGCAAGATCCCGCTGGTCTTCCTTCAGAACATCACCGGCTTCATGGTCGGCCGGAAATACGAAGCCGGCGGCATCGCCAAGGACGGCGCCAAGCTGGTGATGGCGGTTGCCACCGCCAGGGTTCCGAAGGTGACCGTCATCATCGGCGGTTCGTTCGGCGCCGGCAATTACGGCATGTGCGGCCGCGCCTACTCGCCGCGCTTCCTGTGGATGTGGCCGAATGCCCGCATCTCGGTGATGGGCGGCGAGCAGGCGGCGACCGTTCTTGCCATGGTCAAGCGCGACGGCATCGAGCGCAAAGGGGGCGAATGGAGCGCCGAGGAGGAAGCAAAATTCAAGAAGCCGATCCTGATGAAATACGAGCACGAGGGCCATCCGCTTTACTCGTCCGCCCGTCTTTGGGATGACGGCATCATCGATCCGGCAAAGACGCGCGAGGTGCTGGCGCTCAGCCTTTCGGCGGCGCTCAACGCCGAAATCGAGGACACGCGCTTCGGCGTGTTCAGGATGTGAAATGAGCAAGGCGCCGGACAGGATCCGCATCCACACAGGCGACATCACGAAGCTGGATGTCGACGCCATCGTCAATGCCGCCAATTCGTCACTGCTCAGCGGCGGCGGCGTCGATGGCGCCATCCATCGCGCGGCGGGCCATGAGCTCGAGTTCGAATGCCGGATGCTGAACGGATGCAAGGTCGGCGACGCCAAGATCACCAAGGGTTACAAACTGCCGGCTCGACATGTCATCCACACGGTCGGGCCAGTCTGGCAAGGCGGCGGCAAAGGCGAAGCCGAGTTGCTGGCCTCCTGCTATCGCAAGTCGCTGGAACTCGCGGCCGCCAATGATTGCCGCACCGTGGCATTCCCGGCGATTTCGACCGGTGTTTACCGCTACCCGAAAAATGAGGCGACCGAAATCGCTGTCGGGGCGATCGGCACGTTCATCGACGAAAAAAACATACCCGAGACTGTCATCATCTGCTGCTTCGATGAACAAACGGCGGAACTATACCGGCGCGCCGTTGCTGCGCTTCGGGAGGCCTGAACTGTATGGACCAATCGATTCATCAGCATAGGCAAACTCGAATCCCTGCCAACGAACTGGCGGCGAGGCAAGATGTTCGCTACTGCTTTTTCCGCGCAATACAATGGGGACAGGGCGAAGATGATGCTGAAATATCACCGGGGTACGGTTGCCTCGATACTTGCAATCCTACTAATATTCGCAACGACTGCCGCCAACCCGGCCGGATCGCTGGCAGGCAGCAGAGGCGACGTGCGTTACCCGATAAACATTCCCGTGGGGACCACCGGAGGCTGCGGCAAGATCTATGGGGCATATCTCGCAGCCGCGGGCCATTCGGCCTTCGCGGCGACGCCGATCGTTCCGGCGAGCGAGTACTTCATTTGTGGCGTGAAGCTAAATGCACCGTCACAGAAGGCGGCCGAGGAACTGGCGCTGAAATCCTGTCAGGCCAGCAAGAGCAAATACAAGGTTACCGTCGCTGGCGCCTGCAGTCTCGCCGCGTCCAAATAGGCTGGAAGGCGCGCGGTTTTTCTCTTTGGGGGAAGCAGAATGAAATCCACGAACTCCAGGCGACCAGCCATCGCGATACTGGCCGGGTTGTTCATGATCGTCTCGTCTGGCATCGGCGTGGCCGGCTCGCTAGCGGGAAGCGAGGGAGACAAGCGGTTCCCGCCGGCTTTGAATGGCGACCCGAAGTCGCCATGCACCAAGGCGTACAAGGCCTATGTGGCGGCCAGCGGCCATTCGGCCTACGCCACGACGCCGTATTCCAGGGTGGTCTCGCTATACATCCTGTGCGGCACGCGGCTGAATGCACCGTCGCAAAAGGTGGCGGAAGAGCTGGCGATGAAATCCTGCCTGGCCACACGTGCGCACTACAAGGTGACGAATGGCGGCGCCTGCGAGATCGCCGCTTCGAAATAGGCCGGCGCCTGCGAGATCGCCGCTTCGAAATAGGCCGGCGCCTGCCAGAATGGCGCCGCCCGCCACAAACCCGGGAGGCTCCATGTTCGCCAAGATCCTGATCGCCAATCGGGGCGAGATCGCATGCCGTGTGATCCGCACGGCCCGCAAGCTCGGCGTGCACACTGTCGCCGTCTATTCGGACGCCGACGCGAAATCCCTGCATGTCGAGATGGCCGACGAGGCTGTCCATATCGGCTCCTCGCCTGTCGGCGAGAGCTATCTGCGCGGTGACAAGATTGTCGCGGCGGCTCTTTCGACCGGGGCGCAGGCCATCCATCCCGGTTACGGATTCCTGTCGGAAAATCCCGATTTCGTCGACCAGGTGGTGACGGCGGGGCTCACCTTCATCGGCCCGTCGGCGGCCTCGATCCGCGCCATGGGACTGAAGGACGCCGCCAAGCGGCTGATGGAGAAAGCCGGCGTTCCTGTCGTTCCGGGTTATCACGGCGAGGCGCAGGAGATCGTGCTGCTTGCGTCCAAGGCGCGCGAGATCGGTTATCCCGTTCTGATCAAGGCGCGCGCCGGCGGCGGCGGCAAGGGCATGCGGCGCGTCGAGCATCCCGATGATTTTTCCGAGGCGCTGTCCAGCGCCCGGCGCGAAGCAAAGGCTGCTTTTGGCGACGACCGTGTGCTGGTCGAGAAATATGTCGACAAGCCCCGGCACATCGAAGTGCAGGTGTTCGGCGACAATTTCGGCAATGCCGTGCATCTCTATGAACGCGACTGTTCGGCACAACGCCGCCACCAGAAGGTGATCGAGGAAGCGCCCGCCCCGGGCATGACGCCGGATTTGCGCAAGGCGATGACGGAAGCGGCTGTGAAGGCCGCAAAGGCGATCAACTATTCCGGCGCCGGCACCATCGAATTCATCGTCGATGCCTCGCAGGGCCTCAAGGCCGACCGCTTCTGGTTCATGGAAATGAACACCCGCCTGCAGGTCGAGCATCCCGTCACCGAAATGGTCACCGGCACCGATCTGGTCGAGTGGCAGTTGCGGGTCGCCAGCGGCGAAAAGCTGCCGAAGTCGCAGAGCGAGATCGCGCTTGCCGGCCATGCCTTCGAAGCGCGCATCTATGCGGAGGACGCGGCAAAAGGGTTCCTGCCTGCTACGGGCACGCTGCATCATCTGAAATTTCCCGAAACAGCACCCGACGCGGCCACGATGCGCATCGAGACCGGCGTGCGGGCCGGCGATGCCATCTCGCCCTACTACGACCCGATGATCGCGAAGCTGGTCGTCCATGCAAAGGACAGGCAAGCCGCGCTCGAAGCACTCGGCACAGCGCTATCGCAGACCGAGATTGCCGGCTCCACCGTCAACACCGCCTTTCTTGCCGCTCTCGCCGCCGATCCGGACTTTTGCGCTGGCGACGTCGACACCGGCCTGATCGGCAGACAGCAGGCGACGCTGACCGAACTCCCGCCGCCGACCGGCGAAATCATCTCGGCAGCCGCCCTTGCCGCGTCCGGCGCAGGATTATTGCCGCCGTCGAACGACCCGTGGTCGTCGATTTCCGGCTATGCCCATTTCCACGGCGTGGCGCGGCGCACACGGTTGAAGTTCGGCGAGGACGATATTCTGGCAAAGCTCTCGGTGCGGCCGGACGGGCGTTTCCAGGTGGCGCTCGGTGCGCCCTATGACAGCGCCAATTCGCATGATTTTCGCGCCGCTCCACGCCTCGCCCGCTGGCCAGGCCACATCACGGTGTTCGAAGGCGCCATCGGCTATACTTTCGCGGTGCCCGACCCGTTGGCACGGAGCGATGACGCGGCGGCCGCGTCCGGCAGCCTGCGCGCGCCGATGCCGGGTCTGGTCAAGCTGGTGCGCGCGGCAAAGGGCGATGCGGTGATCAAGGGACAAGCTCTCCTGATCCTCGAGGCGATGAAGATGGAGCACACCATCGCCGCCCCGCATGACGGGGTGATTGCCGAAATCGCCACGGAAGGTGCGCAGGTCACCGACGGGACGGTGCTTGTGCGGTTCGTCGAGGAGCAGACCGCCTCAACCGCCGCCGCAGGCTGATACACCGAGCGCATCGCCGACCGCAAAACAAAATGGCCGGGGCGAACCCCGGCCATTTCTCTGGATTATCGCCTCGGATTACTGTGCGATCGGCGCGTACTTGCCGTCATGCCACTGGTTGATGTCGTAGCTGGCGTTCTTGAGGTCGCCCTTCTCGTCGAAGGTGACGTCGCCGACAACGGTGCTGATCGGCGTGCCGTTCTTCAACGCTTCGGCAACCTTGGCCGGATCGTCGCTGCCGGCACGCTTGATGCCTTCGGCGAAAGCCTGGACCACGGCGTAGGAGAACAGCGTGAAGCCTTCCGGCACGAAGCCGCCGGCCTTGATCTTCTCGACGGCGGCCTTGGCTTCCGGCTTTGCCTGCGGGTCCGACGGGAAGACGAACATGGTGCCTTCGCCGGCCGGGCCAGCAACCTGCCAGAACTCCGGCGAGGCGATCGAATCCGGCATGATCAGCTGGAACTTCAGGTTCTGTTCGGCCGACTGGCGCAGGATCAGGCCGGCTTCAGGATGGTAGCCGCCGAAATAGACGACGTCGGCCTTGAGATCCTTGAGCTTGGTGACAAGCGCGGAATAGTCCTTCTCGCCGGGATTGATGGCGTCGTAGTAGACTTCCTTCAGGCCACCGGTGTTCATGGTTGCCTTGACAGCGTCAGCCACGCCCTGGCCGTAGGCGCTCTTGTCGTGCAGGATGACGACGTTCTTGCCGGCATACTTCTTGGCGATCCACGGGCCGATGAAGGCGCCCTGTGCGTCGTCACGCGTATAGAGGCGCATGATCGTCGGCCAGCCGGCCTTGGCGGCCGCGTCGGTCAGCACCGGGTTCGAGGAAGCCGGGCTCATCATCAGCGCGCCGGCTTCGGCATAGACGGCCGAAGCCGGAATGCTCGAGCCTGAGCAGGCATGCCCATCGATGAACTTGACGCCGTTGGCGACAATGCGGTTGGCGACCGACACGGCCTGTTTGGGATCGCACTGGTCATCCTCGATGTCGAGCTTGATCATCGAACCGTTGACGCCGCCAGCGGCGTTGATGGCATCGGCGGCAGCCTGTGCGCCCTGCTTGAACTGATCGCCGATGGTGGCGAGCTGTCCGGTCATCGGGCCGACCACCGAAACGGTGATGTCGTCGGCGAATGCGACCGGCGCACTCATCATCAGGCCGAAAATGGCCGCGCTCAAAATACTCATTTTTTTCATTGCAATAGAACTCCTCCACTCACGCGCGGCCGCCCCGGCCGCGCTTCTTCCAGAGAGGCGGGACAATTTCATCCTTCATCGGGCCTGTCTAGGCGCATTGACGCCGCTCGATTGGGCCTGGGAGGCCTCATCCACGCAAAAAAGCCACGCCAGCCTTGTTCCGGCCGGTCATGGCTTTTTTGCCTGTCGGGCTGTTTCCCCAGCGCCCCCGCGCCGCGAACCCCAACTTGGCCGTCCCTGTCTTTCCTGTTGACCATGGTCTTGCCCGAAGACCGGATTCCACTTTCCGGGATCATGGTCCGTCGTACGGCTTGACCTATTTCGCCTGCCGCATTCTTGTTGTTGGCCTGTGGCCTGGCTATCTGCGCAGCCTTGTCCCTGTTGTGGCCCGACCGTCTTTGAGCGATCTGGACCCGAGCCTTTCCGCCTCGCGGAAACCTAGTGCATGGTCATCCATTCGCGGGCTTCGCGCAGCGCCCTGGCAATCTCGACCTTCGACATGGCCGCCGACAGTTCCGAGCGCAGTTCCGCGGCGCGGGCCGAACCCTTGATGGCGGCGATGTTGAACCATTTGTGGGCGGCAACGACGTCGGTCTCGCAGTCGCGGCCGGTCGCATACATCATGCCCAGTTCGAAAAGAATGTCGGCCTGGGCAGTTGCCCCCATGGCGCCGAAGCCTGCTTCAAGCATTTCAAAACGTGCCATTTTAGTCCCCTGTCTGGCTCCCGAGAGCTGCCTCCGTTTGTCTTGTCCGGGCCGCTCTTTCGATGCTTTCGAGAATGCCGCTCAGGCTTGAATCCGTCGTTAAATGGCGTGCTTAATTTGAGGAAAACAAAGCTAAAACAAGAGGTAAACGCGGAAATTCGTTAAGGATACGAAGCCAGCGTTTCAGCCGATTTTCGCTAAATTTGACGAAAATTTTCCGGGCCTCAATCAACACTCCGCTAACCACGGGAGACAAACACGATGCGCCGGTCGTTTTCATTTCCCTCCGCGACGAGGCGAATTCAGGCGCTTTCAGAATCCCAAGGTCTTCCGTTGCGGCACCGCTTTTGTTTTGGCGGGAGCTGGATTAGCTTACGTTTGCGTAAGCGGCAGACCGGCGAGGCGGAGCATCCGGCCGGCCATCCAAAGGGAGGAAGACATGTTTCGAAAAGTGAGCCTGGCCCTTGCAGCCACATTGATCATGGCGGGAACGGCGTGGGCCGATCCGATCGAGGGCAACTGGAAGACGCAAGCCGGCGACACCGCGGCCATTTCAGGCAGCGGCTCGTTTTCCATCACGCTCAAGTCGGGCAAATATACCGGCAAGACCATCGGCTCGCTCAAGGCGGCTGGCGACAACAAATATGCCGGCAGCATCACCGACCCGGCAAACGACAAGACCTATTCGGGCAAGGCGACGTTGTCGGGCACCTCGCTCAAGATGAGCGGTTGCGTGCTCGGCGGTCTGATCTGCAAGAGCCAGACCTGGCACAAGCTCTGATCTACCATATCCTTGGGACATGATGACGGGGCCTGGCAGGCCCCGTTTTCGTTTCATCGGCAGGCCGAGCACTGGTGCTGTTGCCCTGCCTCCGGTGGCCATATCAGGCCGGCGGCGACCGGATCAGATCCCGTCAATCATTTTGAACCGCAGATGAACACCGGCATCAGAGCCGGTTCAGAGGCGTTGGGGCATTCTCCTGCGTGTTGAAGGAGACACCACCCGATGCTTGCTCGCCGCTTCACCATCGTCTGCCTGCTGATGAGCCTGTTTGGAATGTTCTTCGCCATCCTCGTCGCCGAAGCGGGCCGTTCCCCCCGCTCCTGGGACGAAGCCGGTTCCAGGACATGCCGCCTCGCCTGCCCCACCCACCTTCGCAACTGAACCAAAGAAACCAGACCTCGAAAAGAAAAGCTCAGACATCATGAACCGCATCGCCGCCAACGCTCTCAAGACCCTTCGGCTTCTGCCGCGGGCGGCGCTTATCCTGATGGTCCTGGCCGCTCCGGTCCTGGCCGTACCGATGATGCGCGCCGATGCCGGCTCGACGATCGAGGCTCCGGCCCTGAAGAAGTCCGGCGTCGGCTTCGTGCTGCTGGTCAGTCTGCAGCGAGGATAAAGAAAAATGGCGCTTTGGGCGCCTTCGACAGCCACACCCCTCCCAACCGCTCGTCCGAGTCTCTATATTGAGCCATGGAAAAGCGAATCTACCCTCAAGCCATCGAATCTGTCGTCATGCCGGAGCCTTTTGGCCGGCAAAGCTTCGACGATGCCGCGAAAGCGGTCGCGGCACTGCAGTTGCTTTATGACCGCAACACCAGGTTCCTGCGCGATTCCTTCGCCGCCCTGGCCGCCGGCGGTGACAGCAGCAAGCGCTACCGCGCCTTCTATCCCGAGATCGGCGTCACCACGAGTTCGTTCACCCAGGTCGACTCGCGCCAAGCCTATGGCCATATGCCGACGCCCGGCCATTTCGCCACCACGATCACGCAGCCGCACTTGTTCGAGAACTACCTGATCGAACAACTTCGGCTGATCATGCGCAACCACGGCGTGGCGGTCACGGTTTCGGAATCGACCACTCCCATTCCATTGCATTTCGCCTTCCTGGAGGGAACTTACGTCGACGGCGCCGCCGCGGAGCGCATCAAGCGGCCGATCCGCGACCTGTTCGACGTGCCGGATCTCGACGGCACCGACGATCAGATCGCCAACGGCACGTTCGAAGTGGCCTTCGGCGAACCAAGACCGCTAGCCCCATTCACGGCGCAGCGTATCGACTACTCGCTGCACCGCATGACGCACTACACGGCGACCAGCCCGCAACATTTCCAGAATTTCGTGCTGTTCACCAACTACCAGTTCTACATTGACGAGTTCGGCGCCCGCGCCCGCGACCTGATGGAAAAGGGCGGCGGCGGTTATGTGGAATTCGTCGAACCGGGCAATGTCGTGACCAAGGCCGGACAAAGCGCGCCGAGCGAAGGCGTTGGACCACAGCGTCTGCCGCAGATGCCGGCCTATCACCTGAAAAAGGCGAACCATGGCGGCATCACCATGGTCAACATCGGCGTTGGCCCATCGAACGCCAAGACGATCACCGACCATATTGCCGTGCTGCGGCCGCATGCCTGGGTGATGCTCGGCCATTGCGCCGGGCTGCGCAACACCCAGGCGCTCGGCGACTATGTGCTGGCGCATGCCTATGTGCGCGAGGACCACGTACTGGACGACGATCTTCCGGTCTGGGTGCCGATCCCGCCGCTGGCCGAGATCCAGGTGGCTCTGCAGGAGGCGGTTGCCGAAGTCACCGGCCTGTCCGGCTACGATCTGAAGCGCATCATGCGCACCGGCACGGTCGCCACCATTGACAACCGCAACTGGGAACTGCGCGACCAGCGCGGGCCTGTGCAGCGCCTGTCGCAGTCGCGTGCCATCGCGCTCGACATGGAATCGGCGACGATCGCCGCCAATGGCTTCCGCTTCCGCGTGCCCTACGGCACGCTGCTTTGCGTGTCCGACAAGCCACTGCATGGCGAGCTGAAACTGCCTGGCATGGCGACCGAGTTCTACAAGCGGCAGGTGGCGCAACACCTGACCATCGGCATCAGGGCGATGGAGAAGCTGGCCGAGATGCCGATGGAGCGGCTGCATTCGCGCAAGCTCCGGAGCTTTTCGGAAACAGCGTTCCAGTAGGTGGCCACAACGCCTCCGTGAGGCAATTCGTCGTCTTGCTCAGGCCGCAATTTGGCCGATAAGCAGATTGAACGGATCGTCAGGCGGCCTTCACCAGACACGACCTCAATGACAACAGGCGCGCGCTTGAAAATGACGGCTGGGTTGGCATTCCTGGCGATGACGGCACTGTCGGCCGCGCTGTTGGCCGGGTTCTTCGGCTCGCTGCACCCCGCCTTCGATTCCTTCTCGCATTTCCGCATGCACTTCAGCGTTCTCATGGCGCTTCTGGCACTGCCGCTGCTCGCCAGCTCGTTTCGGCTGCAAGCGGCAGCGGGGCTGCTCTTTGCCATCACCTGCCTGGCCACGACGGCAGGCGCCCTGCCGAGGCTTTGGCCTCAGCCAGCGGTTGCCAAGCCCGCCGATCAGGCCGTCTACAGCCTGCTGCAGATGAACCTGCGCTTCAACAACCCGACGCCGAAGAAAGTGCTCTCGCTGATCGGCCGCACCAATCCGGACGTGATCACCCTCGACGAAGTGTCTGGCATGTGGACGGCCGAGCTTGGCACCATCACCAGCGCCTATCCCTACCGTATCCTCTGCCCTTACCCGAACGGCATGTTCGGGGTGGCGTTGCTGTCGCGCCGGCCGTTTGCCGCCGACACCGCACCGCGCTGCGAGCCGCGCGGCGCGATGGCGACCGCCACCATCGACTTCGGCGGGATCGGGGTCGATGTCGCCGCGATCCATTTGAGCTGGCCGTGGCCGAAGGAGCAGTACTGGCAGATTGGCGAACTGGCGGAACCACTGGCCGGGCTAGGCGAGACCGCGATCATGGCCGGCGATTGCAACGCCGTGCCGTGGAGCGCGGCGGTGCGGCGGGTCGCGGCTCTCGGCAGGCTGACCGTCATGCCGTCGGCCGGACCGACCTGGATCCACCGGACACTACCCGACTTCCTGCGCCGCTATGCAGGCCTGCCCATCGACCAGGTGTTCAGCAAGGGCGGGCTGACGATCCTGTCGTCGACGCGGCTGGAGGATACCGGCTCCGACCACCTGCCGGTGCTGGTCGAGTTCACGCTGAGGCCGCAGGAACAGAAACCGCTCGATGAGCATGAAACCGCGACCGTTTCCCTGCCGGAGCCAGCGAAGTCGCGCGGTTGAGTTTTAGCCGTCCATCTGTGGCGCGAGCATCAACTTCGCCCGGAAAGCTCGGGTGAAGCGCTATGATTTCGCCAGGGCGTCAACCAGATATTCGACGTGACCGCCTTCCCGGTGCTCGCGCGCGTCAAAGGCGTTTTGCTTGCCCTCGTACTCGTCAAAGACAGCGTCGATTCGCCGGCGTGCTTCGCGCCGCGTTTTGGAGCACTGCCCATCGTTCGCAGCGGTCAGGCCGGTAAGCGATTTCTCGGTCGCCGCCATCATCTGCCTGGCAATTTTGCCATGCGTCTCCTCATGCGTGCGAACACCGGTGAAGAACCGCGCCCAGCGCTTATCGAGCGCCGGCGGGAGCACGGAAGCGACATGTGGGTAGGTGAAATTCAGGTTGAGCGTGCCGTTGGCCTGTTTGATCCGGCAGGAGCCCTTGACCTGAACAAAGTCGAAATCCCAATCCTTGGTATAGCTGGTCTGCGCGATGGCGCGGGCCATGAAGCCATGCCTTGGCCCGTTGCGGTCCATGGATTCGATCAGCGCCTCGCCGGTCGTGCCTGAAATGTCGTATGTCTTCGTCTTGACCAGGACCTTGACGTCCGCCGAGGCGACGGAGGTCAGGCTGCACGACGCGCAAATCGTCGCCAGAACTAAACGTGCGAGCAAGCGCATCCACGCTTCCCTTCAAAGATGACCAACGGCAGCATGCCGTCGGCGCTGAGGGCATTCACATACCCTGGTAGACCGGGCCTTCGCCGCCCTGCGGCGGCACCCAGTTGATGTTCTGGTTCGGATCCTTGATATCGCAAGTCTTGCAGTGGACGCAGTTCTGCGCGTTGATGACGAAGCGCACATCCTTCGCCTCTGGATCGGCGGCGGCATTGCCGTCCTTGTCGACCCACTCATAGACGCCTGCCGGGCAATAGCGTGTCGAAGGCCCGGCAAAGACATCGTGCTCCGAGCGCTTCTGCAGTTCCATGTCGCCGACCAGCAGGTGGACCGGCTCGTTCTCCTCATGATTGGTGTTGGACAGGAACACCGAGGACAGGCGGTCGAAGGTCAGCACGCCATCAGGCTTCGGATAGGCGATCTTCTTGTGCCTGGCGGCGGGCTCGAGCGCGGCATAGTCGGCCTTGCCGTGCTTCAGCGTGCCGAAGGGCGAGATGCCGAACAGCGTGTTCAGCCACATGTCGAGGCCCCCGAGGCCGATGCCGACGATGGTGCCGAAGCGCGACCACAGCGGCTTGACGTTGCGCACCTTCTTCAAATCCTTGCCGATGTCGGTCGCGCGCCAAGCGTCCTCGTAGCTGGAAAGCTCATCATTGGCACGGCCCGCGCCAATCGCCTCGGCGACATGCTCGGCCGCGAGCATTCCCGACAGCACTGCATTGTGGGAGCCCTTGATGCGCGGCACGTTGACGAAGCCCGCGGCACAACCCATCAGCGCGCCGCCAGGGAACGACAGTTTCGGCACCGACTGCCAGCCGCCCTCGGTGATGGCACGCGCGCCATAGCCCAGCCGCTTGGCGCCCTCGAAGGTTCCCGCGATCGCCGGATGCGTCTTGAAGCGCTGGAATTCCTCGAATGGCGAGAGATAGGGGTTCTTGTAATTGAGGTGGAGGACGAAGCCGACCGCCACCTGATTGTCCTCGAGATGGTAGAGGAAGGAGCCGCCGCCGGTCTTCATGTCGAGCGGCCAGCCGAAGGAATGCTGCACCAGGCCAGGCCGATGGTTCTCCGGCTTGACCTGCCAGAGTTCTTTCAGGCCGATGCCGTATTTGCCGGGCTCGCGGCCGTCGGAGAGCTTGTATCTGGCGATCAGCTGCTTGGCGAGCGAGCCGCGCGCGCCCTCGCCGATCAGCACATATTTGCCCATCAGCGCCATGCCCGGCGCGAAGCCCGGGCCATGCGTGCCGTCCTTCTCGACGCCCATGTCGCCAGTGACGACGCCGGTGACGGCGCCTTCCTCATTGTAGAGCAGTCCAGCGGCGGCAAAGCCCGGATAGATCTCGACGCCAAGCGCCTCGGCCTTGGTCGCCAGCCAGCGGCAGACATTGCCGAGGGAGACGATGTAATTGCCGTGATTGTTCATCAACGGCGGCATCAGGATGTTGGGCAGACGGAAAGAGCCGGCGGGGCCGAGCACCAGGAAATGGTCCGCCGTGACCGGGGTCTTGAAAGGATGACCTTCTTCTTCGCGCCAACCGGGCAGCAGCCGGTCGATGCCGACAGGATCGACGACGGCGCCGGAGAGGATGTGGGCGCCGACCTCGCCGCCCTTTTCCAGCACGACGACGGAAAGCTCGGGATTGACCTGCTTGAGGCGGATGGCCGCGGCAAGGCCGGCCGGACCGGCACCGACGATGACCACGTCGAATTCCATGCTCTCGCGTTCGATATCGCTCATCAACCCCTCCGCACTGGCTTGCCGCTGTTGCGTATCTTGCTGGCTCCTGCGCTGCATAGCGCATCAATTGGCGACAGGAAACCGGCGCATACGTGACAATGCGGATTTGGCCAAAAAGTCGCGCATCCCGCCGCATAGTGGCCGTCAGCGCCCCGCGAGAACCGCGGTCCCTGCGTTTTTTAATTGTTCGACGGCTTCCTTATCGGCCATACTTCCCGCCATGCGCATTCCTGGGCCAGCCGGCTTTCCTTCGACGCGCTTTGTTTTCACGCCCGGCCGGGCCTGCCGGGCGATTCTTTTGGCCCTTCTGACATCGGCGCCAGGGTACGCCACGGCGGACGAGGTAAAAGTCTGGGCGACGGGCGCCTACTCCTTCTCCGACGAGCTCGGCGGCTTCCGCATCACCGGAGCCTCAGGCATCGGAACCAAGGACGATCCGCTGGTCATAACGGAAGAGCTTAATTCAGCGACACCGGTGACGCTGACCATCCGCACCACGAAGCCGATCCAGACATTCGGCAAGGCGGGCGAGTTCGCCAACGGCATCATGTATATGCGCATCGACGTGCTCAACAACAGCGGCCAAGCCTGGATCGAATTCCAGTTCGAGCTTCAGGAGATACTGGACCAGCCGAGCGTGTTTGGCGACGGGCTTTCGTTCGACCAACGCAACAAGACGCCCGACAATATCTGGTCCAGCAATTTCGCCGATTTCGACCGCGACTTCGAACCCTACGACCGGTTGCTGTTCAAGAACGGCAAGGTCGATCCGATGAAGACCGCCAGCTTCGAGTTCCTGATGACCGACTACACGCCGCGTTGGACCTTCTATCTGGTGCAGGATCCGCGCATCCCAACGGGATAGGGCGAGCGGCCGGCCTTGCAAATTGCAGCCACGCGGACGAATGTGCGCGCCATGACTGCCGCGTCCCCCAACAGCCCGACCGATATTGCCGACATCCTGGCCTTCTACGCCAGCGCTGGCGTCGATGAAGCGCTGGAAGACGCCCCGGTGAACCGCTTCGCCGAGGCAGCGCCGAGGCCTGTCGAGCGCGCACCGGCGCCGGTGGCGCCCCCTCTCGAGGACAGGGCGCCGGAGCGGCCCGCGGCATCACCCGGTTTGGATGCAAGCAAGGTGCCGGATGCGCCGGCGCGCACAGTGCCCTCCGCCATACCCGACGAGGCGCAGGCCGCTCTCGCCCGGCAAATGGCGGCAAGCGCCTCGACACTGGAAGAGCTGCGCCAGCACATGGCCGCCTTTGATGGCTGCAATCTCAAGGCCACCGCGAAGAATCTCGTGTTCGCCGACGGCAACCCGGAGGCCGCGGTCATGCTGGTCGGCGAAGCGCCCGGCCGCGACGAGGACATTGAGGGTCTGCCCTTCGTCGGCCGTTCGGGCCGACTGCTCGACCGCATGCTGGCCGCGATCGGGCTCGACCGCACCTCGGTCTACATCGCCAACGTCATTCCCTGGCGGCCGCCGGGCAACCGCACGCCGACCCCGCACGAGACCGAAATCTGCCGGCCGTTCATCGAGCGCCAGATCGAGTTGGTCAATCCCAAGGTCCTGGTCAATCTCGGCGGCCCGTCGGCCAAGACCTTGCTCAACACTTCGGAAGGCATTTTGCGGCTGCGTGGCAACTGGCGCGTCCACACCACGGCCGCGGGCACCGCCATTCCGGCCATGCCGACGCTGCATCCAGCCTATCTGTTGCGGACGCCGGCGCACAAGAAGCTGGCATGGCGGGATTTTCTCGAGGTGAAGGCGAAGCTGCGGTCACTCTCCTAGATCGAGATGACGTTGGACTGAAGCATTCCCACTTTTCGGGATCATGCCCTGGCGATAACCTCGCAGGTAATTGAAATGCTATCCCTGTCGGACTAGCCATCCTCCCATGACATCAGCCCAAACTTCCGCCGGCAGTCTTATCCGCGAATGGCGCACGCGACGCCGCATGAGCCAGCTCGACCTCGCCATGGAGGCCGAGATTTCGCAGCGGCACCTGAGTTTTGTCGAGAGCGGACGCGCCGCGCCCTCGCGCGATATGGTGCTGCATCTGGCCGAGCAGCTTTCGATCCCGCTGCGGCAACGCAATCAATTGCTGCTGGCCGCGGGCTTTGCGCCGAGCTTCAGCGAACGGCCGCTCACCGACACGACGCTGGCGCCCGCGATGGCGGCGGTCGAGACCGTGCTCAAAGGGCATGAACCGTTCCCGGCACTGGCCGTCGACCGGCACTGGAACCTGGTTTCGGCCAATGCCGCGATCGCTCCGTTCCTTGTCGATGTCAGCGAGGCTTCCCTGCTGGCGCCACCAGTCAATGTGCTTCGCCTTTCCCTGCACCCCGGCGGCATCGCACCGCGCATCGTCAATCTCCAGGAATGGCGCACGCATCTGCTGGAGCGCCTCAAGCACCAGAACGATGCGACCGGCGACCCGGTGCTGGTCGAACTGGAGCACGAGTTGCGCGGTTATCCTTCCGGCCTCAAAGGCGGCCGGCCGGCACCCGTCGAGCCGAACGCCATCGTGCATCCGCTCAGGCTTGCCCATGGCGATCAGGTGCTGTCGTTCATCAGCACCATCACCGTGTTCGGCACACCGCTCGACGTGACCTTGTCGGAACTGGCGATCGAATCCTTCTTCCCGGCGGATGAGCAGACACGCGCCGTGCTGCTGCGGCTGGCGAAGGAGCGCGGCGAGCGGTCCTGATCAACCCTGAGGCAACATCGCCTTGCGCGTTCGCCTGCGTTCCAGGCCCAGTTGCCGTTCGCGCCAGATGATGAAGATGCCGGCCGCGACGACAACCAGGCCGCCGACCAGCGTGCTGAGCGAGGTCACGTCGCCGAAAACGAAATAGCCGACGACGACGCCGAGGATCATCGAGGTGTATTCGAACGGTGCCACCACCGACGCCTCGGCATGGCGATAGGCCGAGGTCATCAGGATCTGGCCGAGGCCACCGCAGAAGCCGGCCATGATGAGCAGCGCGGCTTGCACTGGTGTCAGCGACTGCCAACCGAAAGGCAGCGTCAGCAGCGAGAGCACGCTCGCGGTCGACGAGAACCACAAAACGATGGTCGCTGTCTTCTCCGTCTGCACGAGATTGCGCACAAGCAGCATGGCGACAGCCGAGATCGCCGCGGCCACCAGCGCGGCCATGACGCCCAGGACCTCCTCGTCGTCGAGCGCTTCATCCGAATTGAGCAGGGTCAGTTCCGGCCAGGAGATGATGAGCACGCCAATGAGGCCGACAGCGACAGCGCTCCAGCGATAGACGCGGATCGTTTCGCCAAGGAAAACCGAAGAAAACACCACGACGAGCAGCGGCTGCGCATAGTTCAGGGTGATCGCCTCGGGCAGCGGTAACCTGGTGAGCGCGAAAAAGCCAAGTCCCATGGCACCAACGCCGACGATGCCGCGCGCGACATGGTTGAAGGGACGTTTCGTGACGAATGCCGTCGCCAGATGCCCTTTCAATGCCAGGAAGGCAATGATCGGGAAGATGGCGAAGAAGGAGCGGAAGAACACGATCTGCCCGGCCGGCACCTCGCCGGCCGCCTTGATGCAGGTTTGCATGCCGACAAAAACCGCCACCGAGACGATCTTGAGCGCGATGCCCCTCAGCGTACCGTGGCCGCCCGTCGTTCCTGGTTCCGCCCCCGCCCCTGATGTCACGTTGGCGATGCACCCCTGATCGTGGCCCAGATGCGCGCCGGCGTTGCAGGCATCTCGATATGCCGGATGCCGTAGGCACGCCACAGCGCGTCGGTCACCGCGTTGAGCGCGGCCGGCGTCGAACCGATCGTGCCGGCCTCGCCCGCGCCCTTGATGCCGAGCGCATTGGTGGTCGACGGCACGTTGCGGGTCTCGAAATGGAAGAACGGAAAATTGTCTGCGCGCGGCATGGCATAGTCCATGAAGCTCGCCGTCAGCAATTGTCCATCCTCGCCATAAATGGTTTCCTCGGTCAGCGCCTGGCCGATGCCTTGCACGACGCCGCCATGTACCTGGCCGGCGAGCAGGATCGGATTCACGGTAACACCGAAATCGTCGACAATCGTGTAACGCACGATGTCGGTCGTGCCGGTGTCGGGGTCGATCTCGACCTCGCAGATATGGGTGCCGTTCGGATAGGTGCATTCGTCCTGGACGAACTCGCCGAAACCCTTGAGATCATCAGGGGTTTTCGCGGCCTTGGCGATGCTGGAAAAATCGATCGTGCGGTCGGTACCGACGATGCGGGCAACCCCGTCGGCCAGTTCGATATCGCCTGCCGAGGCTTCCAGCTCGTCGGCCGCGATGCGCTTGATCTTGTTGGCCAGGTCCTCGCCCGCGCGGGAGGCCGATACACCCCCCAATGGAATGGACCGTGAGCCGCCGGTACCGCCGCCGGCCTTCAATTCGTCGGTGTCGCCCTGGCGGACATGGATCTTGTCGATGTCGAGATTGAGCTTTTCCGACAGGAACTGTGCATAGGCGGTGGCATGCCCCTGCCCGTTCGTCTGGGTGCCGATCTTGAGCGTCACCGTGCCGTCGCCGTTGAGTTCGACAAAGGCCGGTTCGGAGCCAGGAAAGGCGCAAGCCTCGATATAGGTCGCCATGCCGATGCCGCGGATCTTGCCGGCGGTCTTCGCCTGCTCCAGCCGCTGCGCAAACGTCTTCCACTCAGACCGTTCGATGGCGCGGTCCATATGGCCTTCGAATTCACCATTGTCGTACAGGCGGCCGGTCTGCGTGCGATAAGGGAATTGCTCCGGTCGGATGAAGTTGCGGCGGCGGATTTCGTCGACAGGCAGGCCGAGATCATGGGCGCAGGCATCGACCAGCTTTTCCAGCAAGAACGCCGCTTCGGGCCGGCCGGCCCCGCGATAGGCGTCGACCGGGCAGGTGTTGGTGTAGAGGCCGGTCACCGAGACATCGAGCGCCTGGATGTCATAGACGCCGGTCGACATGGTGACGCCGATATAGGGAATGAACGGGCCGTATTGCGAGACATAGGCGCCGATATTGGCGAGCAGCGCGACCTTCATGCCGAGGAAGCGACCATCCTTGTCCATGGCCATTTCAGCCGTAACGGCGTTGTCACGGCCTTGCGCGTCGGTGAGGAAATGTTCGGTCCGGTCGCCGGCCCATTTCACCGGGCGGCCGAGCCGTTTCGCAGCCTCGAGCACCAACGGATATTCCCGGTAGACGAAGCTCTTCGGCCCGAACCCGCCGCCGACATCGGGCGTGATGACGCGCAGTTGGTCCTTCTTGATCTTGAACAGGTTGGCCAGGATGTACTGCATGGAATGCACGCCCTGAGACCCGGTGGTCAGCACCAAGCGGTTCTCCCCGACATTCCATTCGCCTATCGCCGAGCGCGGCTCCATGTAGTTGCAGACCAGCCGGTTGTTGACGAATTCGATGCGGGTGACATGGGCCGCCCTGGCGAAGGCCGCCTTCGTCTTCGCCTTGTCGCCCATGTGGTAGGTGAAGGCACGGTTGGAGCCCAGTTCCGGCCAGACCAGCGGCGTGCCTTCGGCAAGTGCCGTCGCCGTGCCTGAAGCGGCGTCCTCGCCGTCGTAGTCGACATCGATCAGTTCGGCGGCATCCTGCGCCAGGGCACGGCTGTCGGCGACCACAAAAGCAACGGCATCGCCGACATAGTTGACGCGGTCCCGGCACAGGATCGGAATGTCGCGCGTCGGCGCCTTGGTGCCGTCCGGCTGTGCCTGCATGACACCGGACTTGAGATCGCCAAGATGAGCGAGATCCTTGCCGGTCAGCACCAGATGGACACCGGGTGCCTGCCTTGCCGCTTCAGTCGAGCCGATTCTGAAGCTTGCCTTGGCGACCGGCGAGCGCAGGACATAGCCATGCACGACGCCGGCCGGCTTGATATCATCGGTATAGCGGCCCTGTCCCTGGATGAATGCCGCATCCTCGCGCCGCAGCACGGAAGCGCCCATGCCGAATTTCGGTGTGACGACGGTCATGGCTGCCTCGTGATGATGTGGAGAATGAACGCCTGAAATAGGCATCGGTTGAGTTTTGTCGAGGGATCGTTTCGTGTAAAGAGCGCGGACTTCAAATTTCTTGGACCAGCGGGAACTGTCCGCTTCCAACGCAATCGACAGGAAAAACAACGGAATGCGCACGGACACCGGCCAGGTCTTCAAGCTGGAAGACTATCGCCCCAACGACTATCTCATTCCGCAGACCAATCTCACCTTCCGCCTTTCGCCCGAGGCCACAATCGTCACCGCAACGCTGACGATCGAACGCCGCGACGGCGTGTCCGCGGCGGCGCCGTTGGTGCTCGACGGCGACGGACTGATACTCAAGCGCATCGAGATCGACGGCCAGAAGGCAAGTCCGGCGGACCTGCTGGTGACACCTGACCAACTCACCATTCTCAAGCCGCCGGCCACGCGCCGCTTCCAGCTGCTCATCGAAACCGAACTGGCGCCGGCCGGCAACGAAGCCCTGATGGGTCTCTATCGCTCGAACAACGTCTATTGCACGCAATGCGAGGCCGAGGGCTTCCGCCGCATCACCTACTTCCTCGATCGGCCCGATATCCTGTCCGTCTACACCGTGCGGATCGAGGCTCTGCGCGACGAGGCGGCGCTGCTCCTGTCCAACGGCAATCCGATCGACAAGGGCGATCTCGGCGACGGCTGGCACTATGCCGGATGGCACGACCCCTTCCCCAAGCCGTCCTATCTGTTCGCGCTGGTGGCCGGCAATCTCGGCCAGGTGGCCGACAGTTTCGTCACCACATCCGGCCGCGAGGTCGAACTCGGCATCTATGTCGAGCCCGGCAAGGAGAAGCTCGCCGGCTACGCGATGGACGCGCTGAAGCGGTCGATGCGATGGGACGAGGAGGCATTCGGTCGCGAATATGACCTCGACGTCTTCAACATCGTCGCCGTGTCGGACTTCAACATGGGCGCGATGGAGAACAAGGGCCTCAACATCTTCAACGACAAATATGTGCTGGCCGATCAGGAGACCGCGACGGACGCCGATTTCGCCAATATCGAGGCGATCATCGCGCATGAATATTTCCACAATTGGACAGGCAACAGAATCACTTGCCGAGACTGGTTCCAGCTTTGCCTGAAGGAAGGGCTGACGGTTTTCCGCGACCACGAATTCTCCGCCGACCAGCGCTCGCGGGCGGTCAAGCGCATCGCCGAAGTGCGCACGCTGAGGGCGCACCAGTTTCCCGAGGACCAGGGTCCGCTGGCGCATCCGGTGCGGCCGCGCCGCTACCGCGAGATCAACAATTTCTACACGGCGACCGTTTACGAAAAGGGGTCCGAAGTGGTGCGCATGATCCGCACCATCCTTGGGACGGAAGCCTTTCGCGCCGGCATGGACCTCTATTTCGAGCGGCATGACGGCGAAGCGGCCACGATCGAGGATTTCATCAAGGTGTTCGAGGATGCCTCGGGCCGCGACCTGTCGCAGTTCGCGCTCTGGTATCATCAGGCAGGTACACCCAATCTGACGGTCAGTACGACGCACAATCCGGCCGCGCGGGAGTTCACGCTCGAGATCGAGCAGTCGGTGCCGCCCACCCCCTCCGAAAGCCGCAAGCGGTTGATGCATATACCGCTCGCCTTTGGCCTGATCGGCGCCGGCGGCAAGCCTGTCGAGTATAGCGGGGTCGAGGGCGCCAGCGTTGAGGACGGCGTCATCCATGTCCGCAAGCGCCGCCATATGGTACGCTTTTCAGGCGTTGGGGAACGTCCGGCCGTGTCGCTCAACCGCGGCTTTTCGGCGCCGGTGACGCTGTCGGTCGAGCAGAAGGCCGACGATCAGTTCTTCCTTGCCCGCCATGACAGCGACGCCTTCTCGCGCTGGCAAGCCTTCAATACCCTCCTCACCGATGCGCTGATCGCTGCCTTCCGCGAGATCCTTGGCGGCAAGCAGCCTGACTTCACGCCACGGCTGACCGAGCTTGCCGGCCGCATCGCCGGCGACGAGACGCTGGAGCCCGCCTACCGGGCGCTGGCGCTGGCGCTGCCTGGCGATGCCGATATCGCGCGCGACATCGGCAAGAACATCGATCCCGACGCCATCCACACGGCCCGACAGGCCCTTGCGCTGGCAATAGCCACGGCGAACCGGGAACTCTTCGCGCAGCTGTATGATCGCCTCGTGGACAAGGCCGCGTTCAGCCCGGATGCGACAAGCGCCGGACGACGCGCCCTGCGCAACGTCCTTTTGGACTATCTCTCGCTGCTACCGGGCGGTGCGGCACTTGCCGCCGGACATTTCCAGTCCGCCACCAACATGACCGACCGCGCTGCCGCGCTTGCCGTGCTCGCGCATCGTCACCATGGTTCGCCGGAGGCAAACAAAGCGCTGGCGGCTTTCGAAAAGACCTATGCGTCCGACCCCCTGGTCATGGACAAATGGTTCCAGATCCAGGCCAGCGTACCGGGGCCGCAGGCTGTCGACACGGTTCGTGCCTTGACTGCTCATGCAGGCTTTTCCATGGCAAATCCAAATCGGGTACGCTCGCTGATCGGCACATTCTCCAGTGCAAACCAGACCGGTTTCCATCGCCCCGACGGCGAAGGCTACCGGTTCTTCGCGCAAACGGTGCTTGAGGTCGAAAAGCGCAATCCGCAAGTGGCGGCAAGGCTGGCGACGGCACTGAGATCATGGCGTTCGCTCGAACCGGGCCGGCAGGCCAAGGCTAGGGAAGCCCTGCTTTCGATCGCCAATGCCGAAAACCTGTCGGCGGATCTGCGCGATATTGTCGAGCGCACGCTGGCCTAGATACCCTCGGCCTTCTCCCACATGGGAGAGGGCCGAGGCGCGGCGCCTCCAAAACCGATTATTTTAGTCGATTTTTAATCTTTTTTCGCCGGACCACTGGACAAGGCGAATCACCTTTGATTCTTTACTGACGATTCGGAAGTGCGGCGTTTGCCGGATCACAAAGCAGCATAGGCAAATTCGGGGAGTGCCATTTATGGCGAAGGCGGACGCGTGGGGCGCGCCCGGTGGGATGGCTTTTGCGCGTCGCGAGACGCGCGGCGACGGCCTTGCCGGGAATACGCGGCTCATCGCCGAACCGGCCTACAAGCGGCTTCTGGCCGCCGAACCGCTGCTGCGCCGGTCGATACCGGCCCTCATCATCATCTTCCTGCTCGTCATCGCGGCGCTTCGCGTGCTGTCGCTGATGAACGAGCGCGACGACGTCGAGCGTGATGCCAAGGCGATCCTGACACTGGCGGCGGGCCAACTGGCCAGCTCTCTTGCCACCACTTCGGACCCCCTGCCCGGCGCCATCCAGGACCTGCTGGAGACCACCAGCCGTCAGGGCGCGATGGGCCGCAGCCATGTGCTCGTCATCACCGACAGCGCCTTCAAGATCACCGCGGTGACGCCGCGCTCGATCCCCTGGCAAGGCCATTCGCTCGACGGCCTCGTCCAGGGCGGCCAGCCACTATTCATGTTCGGCGACCGCGCTGGCGTCATGGAGGTCAGCATCGGCGGCCAGGACTGGTATGCCGCGGTCAGCGTCGCCAAGGATCGGAAGGGAGCAGCGGCGGCTCTGGTGCCGCAGGACGCAGTCTTCGACACATGGCGCAAGACCGTCTCGCTCAACGTCACGCTGTTCGTGCTGACGGCCGGCGTCCTGATCATCATCCTCTATGCCTATTTCGGGCAGGCGGCGCGCGCACAGGCCGCCGACCGCATCTACCTCGAAGCGCACCAGCGCATCGACATGGCGTTGGTCCGCGGCCGCTGCGGCCTGTGGGACTGGGACATGGTACGCGGCAAGATGTACTGGTCGCGCTCGATGTACGACATGCTGGGCTACGAGCCCTGCGAGACGATGCTGTCCTTCGGCGAGGTCGACGAGATTATCCATCCCGAGGACGGCGACCTGTTCGACCTCGCCAACAGAATTGTCGCCCGCGAGATCGACCACATCGACCAGGTGTTCCGGATGCGGCATGCCGATGGCCAATGGGTGTGGATGCGTGCCCGTGCACAGGTCATGGATCCGGAAGCGCCGGAAATCCAGCTTATCGGCATCGCCGTCGACGTCACCGAGCAGCGCCATCTGGCGCTGCGGTCCGAGGCGGCCGACCTTCGCCTCAGGACCGCGATCGAGAACATCAATGAATCCTTCGTGCTGTGGGATTCGACGCAGCGGCTGATCATGTGCAACTCCAAATACCAACAGGACAACGGGCTCTCGGATCGCGACGTGATGCCAGGCGTGACGCGCGCTTCCCTGGAAGAGCGCATGCTGGCCTTTGCTTCCGAGCGCAGGCTTGCCAACACCAATGGTCCGCAAGGCGGCGCCACTTTCGAACGGCAGCTGTCCGACGGCCGCTGGCTGCAGGTCAACGAACTCAAGACCAGGGATGGAGGCATCGTCTCTGTCGGCTCCGACATCACCCAGATCAAGCTGCATCAGGAGAAACTGGTCGACAGCGAACGCCGGCTGATGGCGACGATCCATGATCTCAGCCTCGCCCGCCGGGCCGAGGAGGAACGGTCTCGCGAACTGGTCGACCTCAACCGCAAATATATGAAGGAAACCGAGCGCGCCGAAGCGGCGAACCGGGCCAAATCCGAATTCCTGGCCAACATGTCGCATGAATTGCGTACACCGCTGAACGCCATCATCGGCTTCTCCGAATTGATGGAACAGGGGCTGTTCGGCCCGCTAGGGTCGGAGCGCTACGAGGAGTACGCAACCGACATCAACAGCAGTGGCAAATATCTGCTCGGCGTGATCAACGATATTCTCGACATGTCCAAGATCGAAGCCGGCCAGTTCTCGCTGGACCAGGAACAGATCGACCTCGGGCCGCTGATCAGCGAGACGGTGCGTGTCGTCTCGCTACAGGCCGCGCAGAAAGCGATCACCGTGGAGACACGCATCGCCGACGCGCTGACCTTGTTCGCCGATCGCCGCGCGATCAAGCAGATCGTCATCAACCTCCTGTCCAACGCGGTGAAGTTCACCGGCCAGGGCGGCCACATATCGGTCAGGGCCCGCAACACGTCGGCAGCCCTGGTGCTGACCATCGAGGACAATGGCTGCGGCATCCCGAAGGAGGCGCTCGGCAAGCTCGGACGGCCCTTCGAACAGGTGCAGAACCAGTTTTCCAAGAACCATGCCGGATCAGGCCTTGGCCTCGCCATCTCGCGCTCGTTGGCCGAGCTCCAGGGCGGCGCGCTGAAGATCCGTTCGACCGAAGGCGTCGGCACGATCGTGTCGGTGCGCATTCCGGTGAAGAAGGCGCCGGCGGCGGTCAGGGCCGCCGCTTGAGCGGCAGGCTCCGAGCGATATCGCTGGAGCCTGGATCAAACAATCTTATTGGACGCTGCCGTCGTCATCCGATTGCCGAGGATGGCCAAAGTGGTGGCCCTTCGGCAGTTCGCTCTTCTCGATCTTGCCGTCATTGTTCTTGTCGAGCATGGCGAACACCTTCTTCTCGCGACCGGTGATGTCATCCGTGGTCAGCGTGCGGTCGCCCCTGGTGTCGTAACGGGCGATGATGCGCCTGGCCATGCGTTCGAAGCGCGCCTTCTCCAGCGCGTCAGCGAGTTGGGCGACGGTCAGCTTGCCGCCATTGGCGGCAGCGAGCTTCTTCAGCCGCGCATTCATGGCGTCCGAAAACTGGTCGAAGGTGATGGCGCCGTCTGAATCGCTCATCGCCTTGTCGAGGCGGGCCATCATGCCGTCGCGCATTTTCGCGCTGGCATTGTTTTCGGCATAGGCGGTGGTGCCGACGGCGCCGGCAAGTGCTGCGAAGGCAAGGGCAAGCTTGGTTGACTTTCTCATGGTCTTCTCCTGTTGCATCGTCACCCCCGATGCGAGAGCGGCGGATCTTCGGTCCTGTTGCCGCTCTATCTCTTTGTCGAGCATCGGATCTTCCCAAAACCGGTTTCCACTTTTGGGTCCGATGCTTCGACAGCTATTTCACGGTCGTCCGGCGCGAAGCAAAAGGTCAAAGTCCTTCCTGACCTTTTGCGACGTCTCCTTGAGGTGTGCTTCCAGCACACCGAAATCCGGCAGGTCGGTAACCGCCAGCAGCAGATCCGAAAGCCCTGGCGGAACGTCGTCGCGCTCAAACGGCCCGGTGAGACAAAGCCGGGTCATCTGGGTCAGCGCTAGGTAAAGTGCGAAGGCGGCAGCAAGCTCCTGCCTGACGCCGGCATCGGCGAAGCCAGGGCCGAGGCGGGACAGAATCTCGGCCGTACCGGTGACACGCGGCCCTTCCTCGACCTGCCCGGTGATGACAGCCACTTGGGCGATGAATTCGAGATCGATGAGCCCGCCGGGGATCAGCTTGATGTCCCAGGGGTCACGCGCCGGCTTTTCCTTCTCGATCATGGCGCGCATGTCCGCGGCCTCGGTCTTCACCTTTGCCGCGTCGCGCTGCTGGCCAAGGACGGAGGCAACTTCCGCTTCGACCTCGGCGCACAGGCCGGCGTCGCCACCAATGGCGCGTGCGCGCGACAGCGCCATGTGCTCCCAGGTCCAGGCCTCCTGGCGCTGATATTTCTTGAAGGCATCGATATGGGTGGCCACCGGCCCCTTGTTGCCCGACGGCCGCAGCCGCAGGTCAAGTTCGTAGAGCACCCCTTCCGCCGTTGGCGCCGATACCGCCGAAATCAGCCGCTGCGTCATGCGGGTGTAATAGTGGGAAGGCGCCAGCGGCTTGTCGCCTTCGGAATCCTCGGCGTTCGCCTCATGGTCGTAGAGCAGGATGAGGTCGACATCCGACCCTGCGGTCAATTCGCGGCTGCCGAGCTTGCCCATGCCGAGCAGCGAAACCACACCGCCAGCGATCATGCCGTGCCGCGCCGAGAATTCGGCGGTCACCGCTTGCAACGCCGCCTCGATGGTGAGATCGGCGAGATCGGAAAAGGCGCGGCCGGCCCGGGCCGGATCGATTGAACCGGCGAGCAGCCGCACCCCGATCAGGAACTTTTGCTCCGAGGCAAAGATGCGCAACCGGTCGAGCACCTCCTCATAGACCCTGTCACCTTCGAGGAAGGCGGAAAGACGTGCCGAGAGATAGGCACGATCAGGCAGTTCGCTGAGAAGAGCGGGGTCGAGCAGGCCGTCGAACACATGCGGCCGGCGTGTAATGATCGCCGCCAGCCGAGGCGCCGCGCCCATGATCGTCGCCATCAGCTTGAGCAGCGCCGGGTTCGACTGCAGCAGCGAGAACAGTTGGATGCCGGCAGGCAGGCCGGCAAGGAATTCGTCGAAACGGATCAAGGCTTCGTCCGCCCGGCGCGTCTGGCCGAAGGCCTTGAGCAAGGCCGGCGTCAATTCCGTCAGCCGCTCGCGCGCCTCCGCCGACTGGGTGACGCGGTAGCGCCCGAAGTGCCAGCCGCGGATGACACGGCAGATGTCGCTCGGCCGCTGGAAGCCGAGACCGTGCAAGGTCTGCAGCGTGTCGGGGTCGTCGACATCGCCGGTGAAGACCAGATTGCCGATGCCCGCCGAAAGCTCGGGTGCCGTTTCGAACAGCGCCGCATAGTGGCGTTCGACCTGCTGCAGCGAGGCGCGGAATGCCAGGGAAAAGGCAGCCGCGTCGGCAAAGCCCAGCATATGGGCGATCCGCTCAAGCCCCTCATCGTCTTCCGGCAGCGTATGCGTTTGCTCGTCGGCCACCATCTGGATGGCGTGTTCGACACGGCGCAGGAACCAGTATTGGCTGGCGAGCGCATCACGCGCCTCAGTGGTGATCCAGCCGCGTGCGGCAAGCTGGCCGAGCATCGGCACGGTTTCGCGGCCGCGTAGTTCAGGGAAGCGGCCGCCGGCGATGAGTTGCTGGGTCTGGACGAAGAACTCGATTTCGCGGATGCCGCCACGGCCGAGCTTGACGTTGTGCCCCTTCACGGCGATCTCGCCATGGCCCTTGTGGGCGTGGATCTGGCGCTTGATCGAGTGGACATCGGCAATCGCCGCGTAGTCCATGTACTTGCGCCAGATGTAGGGCTGCAGCTCCTTGAGGAAAGCAGCACCCGCGGCCAGATCGCCGGCCACCGGACGCGCCTTGATCATCGCCGCACGTTCCCAGTTCTGGCCACGCGCTTCGTAGTAGCGTAGCGCGGCCTCAACGGGGATCGCCAGCGGGGTCGAACCGGGATCGGGACGCAGCCTCAGATCGGTTCGGAAGACATAGCCGTGCTCGGTGCGGTCCTGCAGGATGCGCACCAGTCGTCGCGTCAGTCGCGAAAACAGCTCGGTTGCGTCGAGAGGATCGACGACGGCGGGCGATTCCGGGTCGAAGAAAACGACAAGGTCGATGTCGGAGGAGAAATTCAGTTCATGCGCGCCGAGCTTGCCCATGCCGAGCAGGATCCAGCCCGATTGTCGCGAGGGGGTGTCAAGATCAGGCAGTTTGAGCTTGCCCTGGCCGTGGGCGTCGCGCAGAAGGAAATCGACGGCCGAACGGGTGCAGGCGTCGGCAAGATCGCTCAGCCGCCGCACCGTCAGCGACGTTTCCGCCTCACCGGCGAGATCGGCCAGCGCGATCAGGAAATGCGCCTCGGCCTTGCACTGGCGCAATTCCATCATCAGGCTGGATTCGGAAACTGTCTCTGCCAATGCCGACTGGTCGATCGCGGCGGTGATCGCTTTCAGGCGGGCCTCGACCGGCTGATCGAAAAGAGCATCCAGGATCCGCGGCCGGCGACGCGCCGTATCGCGCAAAAACGGCGAGAGGTCGAAGACAGCAGCCAGGAAATCCTGGCCCTCCCCCTTGGCGTTCAGGAATTTGGCCAGCCTTGTCAGCCCTTCTTCGCGTGCCGCCGCGGCAATGTCGGCCAATTCCTGTCGCGCCTGGCCATCATCGAGCGGGGCGAGCCCAACCGCCGGCTTCAGCAACCAGTCCGTGACCGTCCGTTTCGCGACCGCAGCCATTAGTGATCCTCCCGTGCGGGGAAACTCATGACCACGGATAGTCCCGGATTGCCAGGCAGGAGATCAAGCCGCCCATAGTGGAACGTCATGACCGCCTTGGCGAGGCTGAGGCCAAGGCCGGAACCGGGCTGCGAACGGCTCTTCTCCAGCCGCACGAAACGTTCGGTCGCCCGGGCGCGATCGGCATCGTCCGGAATGCCCTGGCCGTTGTCGGCGACACAAAGCCTGATCTCGCCATGCGTCCGCTTGAGCGTCACACGAACCGCCGGCTTGGACGTGGAATCCGTCGAGTATTTGATGGCGTTATCGACGATGTTGGACAGCGCCTGGCCGATCAGCTCGCGGTTGCCGTCGACGAGAAAAGCACCGTTCACGTCGGCTTCGAGCGAAACGCCAGCCTCTTCAGCCACCGGCTCGTAAAGCTCGACGACATCACGCACCGCCGCCGCCAGATCGACGCGGTTGGTGTGTTCGGACGAATATCCGGCCTCCAGGCGGGAGATCATCAGGATGGCGTTGAAGGTCTTTATCAACTGGTCGGACTCGGCGATGGTGCCTTCCAGCGCCTGGCGATAATCGGCGGGCTTGTGCTTGCCGGAAAGTGTCGCTTCGGCCCGGTTGCGCAGCCGGGTCAGCGGCGTCTTCAGATCATGCGCGATGTTGTCGGAAACCTGCTTCAGGCCTTCGTTGAGCGTCGCGATCCTGGCCAGCATGGAATTGAGGTTTTCCGAAAGCCGGTCGAACTCGTCACCGGCGCCGGTCACCGGCAGCCGGCCCGACAAGTCACCGCCCATGATGCGGCGGCTTGCCTCCGAAACGCTGTCGATGCGCTTGAGCGCGGCGCGGCCGACAAAGAACCAGATCAGGATGCCGCCCAAGCCCATCATGCCAAGCGCCAGCGTCAGCGCACGGCGGATGACAGCGCGGAAACGTTCCGGTTCGCCAAGGTCGCGGCCGACCAGCATGATCATCTGGTTGGGCAGCCGCAGCACCAGTGCAATGGCGTTGTGGCCCTGCGCGCCTTCGGTCTGCTGGGCCGCGCTGCCACCAGTTGCGGGAGGTGTCGTCTGGTCGGTCGTTCCGCTGCGCAGGCGGTCAAGCTCACCTTCTCCGAAGCGTTTGTAGGAGAACGGCTCGGTCGTCCAGCCCTCGGTGTCGATCACCCCCGGTTCGAGGCTCTGCACGTTGCCGGTCAGGATCTGGCCATTGGCGTCGGCGATCAGATAGAGATTGGCGCCTGGCTGACGCGATCGTGCCTCCACCACCCTGACCAGAACCGGCAGGCCACCGCGTTGATAGGCCCGGGCAAGACCGAGCACTTCGTCGTTGATGGTCTCCTGCGTCTGCGACGTCAGCATGCGCGCCGACAGCGAGGTCATGTAGAATACAAGCAGCACGGCGCAGAGCGCGAAGAGCAGGAGGTAGAGCGCCGAGAGCCGCGCTGCCGTCGTCCTCATGATGGCGGGCACGGAAAGCGCCATGCTGCCGCCTAGATCAGCATGACGATTGGTCGAATCGTCATGCTGATCTAGCTCTTTGTTTGAGCATGATCTTTGGACAAACGGAGCCGTTTGTCCGAGAAAACCGGTTCCCATTTTTCGGGATCATGCTCTAGCCGCCCTTCAGCATGTAGCCGGCGCCGCGAACCGTATGCAGGATGGGCTTATCGAAGCCTTTTTCAATCTTGCCGCGCAACCGCGAGACGTGGACATCGATGACATTGGTCTGCGGGTCGAAATGATAGTCCCAGACATTCTCGAGCAGCATGGTGCGCGTCACCACCTGGCCAGCGTGGCGCATCAGATATTCGAGCAAGCGGAATTCGCGCGGCTGCAGCGTGATCTCGCGCGCCGCACGGCGGACCGAATGCGACAGCCTGTCGAGTTCGAGATCGCCAACACGGTAGACTGTTTCAGCCTCCTTGGCGCTGGCGCGCCGGTTCAACACCTCGACGCGGGCCAAAAGCTCGGAGAACGCATAAGGCTTGGTCAGATAATCGTCGCCGCCGGCGCGCAGCCCGGTGACCCGGTCATCGACCTCGCCCAGCGCCGACAGGATCAGCACCGGCGTGGTGTTGCCCCGGGAGCGAAGACCGGCAATGACCGACAGGCCGTCGCGGCGCGGCATCATCCGATCGATGACCATCACGTCATAGTCACCGGCATCGGCAAGCGCGAAACCGGTTTCGCCATCGCCGGCGACGTGGGCGGTATGACCAGCCTCGGCAAAGGCTTTCTGCAGATAATCCGCAGCTTCGCGATCATCTTCTATGACGAGAATCTTCATAGGGCCGTTATACGCGATTTCCCTGGAAGGTTGAGTAGCCGGCATCTGCATTTTAGCCTTTGCCAAAGCGCATCGCGATCAAGATGATCGAGACCAAGCGCGATAAGATCTTGTTCCCTGGTGGTCTTCATCCCGAACATGCCTGCTTTCGGGACATGATCCTGAGATCACCACATCCTCTCGCCCCAGGTCCGAGGGAATGTTTTTAGGCGGCTTCCAAAATGTGCGGCAGCGGGCGATGGGAGGCCCGCTGCCGCTGGAGGAGAGCACGATGACTGACTAACGTACCCGGCTCCATGCTTTCCCATGCGGCGGCTCGGGGGTGTTTGAACCCGCCGCATCGGAAAAGTCGTTGTCAGCCCTTGGCGACAGGCAGCGCGACGAAACGATTGTTGTTGTCGCGGGTGATCTGCATCAGCACCGCCTTGCGGCCGGACTTCACCGCGTCGGTCATCGCCTTGGTGACGTCCTCGGTGCCGTTCACCTCGTTCGAATTGACAGCGGTGATGATGTCGCCCGGCTGGATGCCGCGGTCGGCGGCATCGCTGTCGGGGTCCACATCGGTGACCACAAGGCCCTTGCCGTTTTCGGACTTGGTGACGGTGAGGCCGAGATCGGCCAGCGTGTCGGGCTTTGCCGGAGCGGCGGGTTGCTGTTGCTGGTCGTTCGAAGCCTGCTTGTCGCTGGCCGGCAGCTTGCCGAGATCGACCTTGACCGTCTGGCTCTTGCCGTCGCGCCAGACGGTGACGTCAACCGACTTGCCCGGTGAATACGCACCAATCAGGCGGGCGAGTTCCTTCGGCGATGCAACGTCCTTGCCATCGACCTGGGTGATGACGTCACCAGCGGTGATGCCTGCCTTCTTGCCGGGGCCATCGTCCTGGGCGCTGGACACCAACGCGCCATTGTTGGACTTCAGGCCAAGCGACTCGGCGATATCAGACGTGACCGGCTGGATTTCGACGCCGAGCCAGCCGCGCTGCACCGCACCGCTCTTCATCAGATCGCCGACAACCTGCTTGGCGGTCGAGGCAGGAATATCGAAAGCGATTCCAACGCTGCCGCCCGAGGGCGAGAAGATGGCCGTGTTGATGCCAACCACCTGGCCGTTGAGGTTGAAGGTCGGGCCGCCCGAATTGCCGCGATTGACCGAGGCGTCGATCTGCAGGAAATCGTCATAGGGGCCGGCGCCGATGTCACGACCGCGCGCCGACACAATGCCGGCGGTGACGGTGCCGCCGAGGCCGAACGGATTGCCGACGGCCACCACCCAGTCGCCGACGCGAACCTTGGAATCGTCGGCGAAATCGACATAGGTGAACTTGCCGCCCCCTTCGACCTTGAGTACGGCGAGATCGGTGCGCGGATCGGTGCCGACCAGCTTGGCGTCGAGTTCCTTGCCGTCATTGGTCACTACGGTGAAGGCGGTGCCCTCTTCGACGACATGGTTGTTGGTGACGAGATAGCCGTCCTCGGAAATGAAGAAGCCGGAGCCCTGGGCCACCGGGCGCGGCTGGTCATTGTTGCGGTCGCGGTGACCGAAGCGACGGTGGCCATCGTCATTCTGGCCGCCCTGGTCGCCAAAGCCGCGGAATTCCTTGAAGAAACGGCGCAACTGCGGATTGTTGGGAAGATTGTCGAAGCCATCCTGGTCGTCGGAACCGTCATCGGCGGTCGGCTGGATCTTGGCCTTGACCTTGACGCTGACCACGGCGGGCGAAACACGCTCCACGACATCGGCGAAGCTCGGAACCTGCGGGGCCTCGACACGCACGGCGTCGGCCAGGACGGGGCTGGTTCCACTGGTCAACGCGCCAACACCGATCGCGCCGGCAATGGCGACGGACGCGGCGGCAGCCAGGAGACGCTTACGGGTGCGGGAATATGAATTGGGGGCAATATTCATGGGGTCTCGTATCCTCTTTCAAATGGACCTGCCTTGATCGGCATCCTCGAAGAGAGAGAATTAGAGCGGTCCACATTACAGCGCCATTTCCGACGCATGAAACTTTGGTAATGTTGGCGGGCGCCAGCAGCCGTCAGTCGCGGCGAAGGATGGCGTCCAATGCCGCCTGTTCTTCCGAAGACAGGGACTGAGTCGCCAGGGTTCGGCGCGACCTTGCACTGAGTACAATGAAGACGCCCCCGATCAGCAACAACAGCACAGGCGTGCCCCAAAGCAACGCGTTGCGCAGATCGAAACGCGGCTTAAGCAGCACGAACTCGCCGTAGCGGGAAACCACATAGTCCATCACCTGCTGGTCGGTATCGCCGGCGACGAGGCGTTGGCGCACCAGGATACGCAGGTCCCGGGCAAGATCGGCATCGGATTCGTCGATCGACTGGTTCTGGCAGACCATGCAGCGCAGGCCTTCCGAGAGTGTCCGGGCCCTCGCCTCAAGCACCGGATCGGCCAACATCTCGTCGGGCTTCACCGCCAGCGCCGAGCCGGCGAAGCCAAGCGCCAGCATCAGGACAAGCAATGCGACGGAGAACCTTGCCTTCATGGCAGGCTCGCGGTTGCCACGGCATCGGCCTGCTTGCGCCGCCGCGACGGCGCGCCGACACGCAAGCGCCTGTCCATCAACGACATGGCAGCGCCCGCCATCATCACCAGGCCGCCGCCCCAGATCAGCGTCACCAGCGGCTTCCACCACAGGCGCACCACCACCGATCCGTCCTTGCCCTCGTCGCCGAGCGAAATGTAGAGCTGGGAAAAACCAAGGGTCTTGATACCGGACTCCGTCGTCGTCGTCTGCCGCACCGGATAGAAACGCTTGGCGGAACTGATCACGCCGACAGGACTGCCGCTGACGCCGATCAACTCGAAGCGGCCACGATCCTCGGCGTAGTTCGGGCCCTGCGCCGGGTAAAGCCCGACGAAACGCAGCGTATGGCCTGACAATTCCACCGTCTCGCCGGCGCGCATGGTAAGGATCTTCTCGGTGCCGAAGGAGAGCGTGGCGACAATGCCGAGCAACGTCAGGCCAAGGCCGAGATGGGCCAATGCCGTGCCGAAGACCGAGCGTGGCAGGCCGACGAAGCGCCTGAACATGACGGCCGGTGCAACCGATCCGACACCGGACTTGACGGCAAGGTCGGTAAGGGCTCCGGCGACCAGCCAGACGGCAAGGCCGATGCCGAGGGCGGCGAAAACCGAAGCGCCGTCGATAAACAGGCCAGTGACCAGCATCGCCGCCAGCGCCAGCGCGAAGGCAGCCATCAGGCGCTGCGCCGCGGCGAAGACATCGCCACGCTTCCAGGCGAGCAGCGGTCCGAATGGCACAAGGGCCAGAAGCGGCAGCATCAAGGGGCCGAAGGTCAGGTCGAAGAACGGCGCGCCGACCGAGATCTTGCCGCCGGTGAGCGCTTCCAGCGCCAGCGGATAGAGCGTGCCGACGAGCACGGTGGCGGTCGCCGTGGTCAGGAACAGATTGTTGAGGACGAGCGCGCCTTCACGCGAGATCGGGTGGAACAGTCCGCCGGCCGTCAGCCTTGAGGCGCGCAGCGCGAACAATGCCAGCGAGCCGCCGATGAACAGCGTCAGGATGCATAGGATGAAGACGCCGCGCGTTGGGTCGGTGGCGAAGGCATGCACCGAGGTGAGCACGCCCGAACGCACCAGGAAGGTGCCGAGCAGAGACAGCGAAAAGGTGAGGATGGCGAGCAGCAGCGTCCAAATCTTCAGCGCCGAGCGCTTTTCCATGACGATGGCCGAATGCAGCAGCGCGGTGCCCGCCAGCCACGGCATGAAGGAAGCGTTCTCAACCGGGTCCCAGAACCAGAAACCACCCCAGCCGAGCTCGTAATAGGCCCAGTAAGACCCCATCGCGATACCGCCGGTCAGGAACATCCAGGCGACCAGCGTCCATGGCCGCACCCAGCGCGCCCAGGAGGCATCGATGCGGCCCTCGATGAGGGCGGCGACCGAGAAGGAGAAGCAGATCGAGAAACCGACATAGCCGAGATAGAGCAGCGGCGGATGAATGGCGAGGCCGAGATCCTGCAGGATCGGGTTGAGATCGCGGCCTTCGATCGGCGCCGGGTTGAGCCGGATGAAAGGATTGGACGTCGCAAGGATGAACAGGAAGAAGGCAGCGCCAATGGCGCCCTGCACGGCCAGCACATTCGCGCGCAGCGTCGCCGGCAGGTTGGAGCCGAAAGCCGCGACAAGGGCACCAAAGAAGGTCAGGATCAGCACCCAGAGCAGCATCGAGCCTTCGTGATTGCCCCAGGTTCCGGTGATCTTGTAGATCAGCGGCTGCAGCGAATGCGAGTTTTCCCAGACGCTCGCCACCGAAAAATCGGAGTGCGCGTAGGCACCCGCCAGCGCGACGAAGGACAGCGCCGTCAACGCAAAGCCCGTTATCGTGACAGGACCGCCGACAGCCATCAGGCGCTGGTTGTTCAGCCGCGCGCCGAACAGGGGCACGATCGTCTGCACCAGCGAGAGCGCGAACGCCAGGACCAGGGCGAAATGTCCGGTTTCAACCATGATTGACCCCTGCCCTTCTGCCAGACTCACTCACTCTTGCTCTCCTGCCAGACGCCCTTGGCCTTCAGCCCGTCGGCCACCTCCTTGGGCATGTAGCGCTCATCATGCTTGGCCAGCACGCTGTCGGCAACAAAGACCCCGTCCGGGCCAAAAGTGCCTTCGGTGATGACGCCCTGCTCCTCGCGAAAAAGGTCGGGCAGGATGCCGGTATAGGTGACCTTGACCGATTTATGCGTGTCGGTGACGGAAAAGGCGACTGTCGCGCCCTGCCCGCGCTGGATCGTGCCTTTTTCGACCAAACCGCCGAGCCTGATGCGCTGGCCGGGCTGGACGCTGGCGGTGGTGAGGTCCGCCGGCATGTAGAAATAGGACGCCTTCTGGCCAAGCGCGTAGAAGGTCAGCCCGGTGGCGGCGCCCAGGAAAGCCAACCCACCGACGATCACCGACAACCGTTTCTGCTTGCGTGTCATGACACGTTCTACTCCGTCGCCGCCAGGCCGAGCGAGGCGGCAAAGGCGGTGAATTTCTTGGCCTCGTCACTGCCGGGGCCAAAGACGGCAATGGCGCGACCCAGCGCCTCGCGCGCCTGGTTGGCCTTGCCCAGCACGACATAGGAACGAACGAGCCGCATCCATCCTTCCGGGTCACGCGGATTTTGCCGCAGTTTTTCATCGAGGCCGGCGACCATCGTGTTGATCATGGCTTCGCGATCCTGCGGCGACATGGAGGACGCAGCGTCGACATCCGCGGCATCGGGACCTTTTGCGTCAGCGCCGGAAGCGACTTCGGGGCTGGCGGACTTGGCCAGCGCCTGCTCGACGGACCCGCGCCAAGGCGAGTCGGGCGGCAAGGTGGCCAGCATGGTTTGCCAGGCCGTGACCGCGTCCTTGTTTCGCCCCTCCTGCGCCAAGGCCATGGCCAGATAGAAGCGGGCTTTCGCGTTGGCCGGATCGAGCTTGAGCGCCGCCTCGAAGGCATCCTGGGCATCGGCGGAAACAATGCCGCCGGCCGCACCGGCGATCGCCTCGCCGAGGCCGGCCTGGCGAACCGCGCTATCTCCGTCGAGGCGGATGGCATTGCGGTACGCCGCCACCGCCTCGGAAAAGCGCTGCATGCGCAGATAGACTGGGGCCAGCACATCCCAACCCCGGCCGTCGGAAGGATTGGCGGCAAGGTGGGCCTCGGCCCGCGCAACCAGTTCGTCGACCGAGCTGTCGGCCGGATTCTTTGTCAACCGGTCGCTGAGCGGCTGCGACGGCAAATCAGGCGAGCCAATCTGGCTGTAGAGACCCCAGCTGACCAGCGGTACAGCCAGTACGGCCACTGTCGCGACAAGTCTTGCGGAAAAAAAAGCCTGCCTGGCCGACGTCTTGCCGGCCGCATCCGCATTGTCGAGGCGAAGGATGCGGCGCGCGATTTCGGCGCGCGCCTCGGCCGCTTCGACCGGCTGGATCAAGCCGCGTGCGACATCACGGTCAAGCTCGGACAATTGATCGCGATAGACTTCCAGATCGTGATCGCCGCTCGACGACGCGCCCCTGGCGCCTCCGGCCAGCGGCAGCAGCACCGCCAGGCTCGCACCGAGCGTCAGTATCGCGGCTATGACCCAGAACAGCATGGTTCTTCCAATAACGGCAGAGCCCTGCCCTGCCAACACAGGCATCCTGCGACGCTTTGACGGTCAGCGCGCCGAATGTCCTTGATCGACGTCAACCGGCCGGATTCCAACCAGAGCCGATCCGATCTTTGTTTTGTGCATGTCGTTGTCCCAAAATCGCTGCGCGCTTTTGGGCGACATGCAGCTTTCAGGTCAGCGGCGTCCAGCTGCCGTCGGCGTTGCGGCAAGCGGTTCCGCGCGCCGTGACGCCGGCTCCACCCGTGAAGACGGTCTGCGTGTACTGGCGGCAGTCTTGCGAACCAACACGATAGGGTTGGGCCGGAACGACCTCGCCATAGCGGGATGCCTGATCGCCCTTCCACGCCACCTTCTGGCCGCTCGTCGTATATTCGAGCGCCTTGTATTCCGCCTCGAGAGCGCTGCGTTTTTCGGATTCACTGAGGCCGGCACCGATCGAGCCGCCAATGAGGCCGCCACCCATCGCCGAAATGATCGATTTGGTGACTTTGCCATTCGCTGGAGGCGTCGACGCTGGTGTCGGCGCCAAGGTTGGGCCCTTGCCGCTCAAGGTGGTGCAGCCGGAGACGGCCAGGAGTGCGGAAACGAGCGCGACGCGAATCTTCATGCCAACAACCGGTTTTCTTGAATTGGAGCCTGCCATGGATGCGCCGGGGGCCGCGTCATCGGAGAAGTAGACGTGGCCATAGTATTGATATTTGTCGGAAATTTGGCCGCTGCCGGCCGCTCCGGGACCAATCGATATACCGTCATGATGTGCGCCGTCCATCGCTGCCGATCGGCCCTGAGTAGCATTACTGAAGGCTCCGCAATCGCACCACCGCCTTCAGTCCGCCCATGCCGGACCGTTCGAGCGCCAGAACGCCTCCATACTCGTTGATAAGGTCGGCGACAATGGCAAGCCCCAGACCCGTTCCCGGTTTTGTCTCGTCCAGGCGCCTTCCACGCTTCAGCGCGTCGCGCGCCTTGTCCTCGGGGATGCCCGGGCCGTCATCCTCGATGCTGATCTCGAAAAAATTGTCATCCTTGCTGGCCAAGGACACAACCGAGACCGACACGGCGCTTTTTGCCCATTTCATCGCATTTTCGAGAAGATTGCCAAGCAGTTCCTCGAGGTCCTCGCGCTCTCCGGCAAAGACGATCTCGGTGGCCGGCAGCGACAGCGACAGGCTGGTCTGCGGGTTGAGCTTCTGCAAGACCCGCACCATGCGCTGGACCAGCGGCGCCACCGGCGTGCGATAGACGACGCTGTCGCGCTGCGCAGCGACGCGGGCGCGCTGCAGGTAATGGTCAACCTGCTTCTGCATCGAGGCGGCCTGTTCGGCGATCAATTGTCCCTTGGCGCCGCCAAGTGCCCTGCCCTCGTTGAGCAGCACGGCAAGCGGCGTCTTCAGCGAATGGGCGAGATTGCCGACCTGGGTTCGCGAGCGCTCGACGATGCGTTTGTTGTTCTCGATCAAGGCGTTGGTTTCGTTGGCCAACGGTTCGATCTCGGCCGGGAAGCGGCCGTCGAGCCTCTGTGCGGTGCCTTCGCGCACCATGGCAAGTGCGTTCCTGACCCTGCGCAGCGGCTGCAAGCCGAGCAGGATAGCGATCGCGTTGATGGCGATCATGCCGACGCCGAACAGGCTGAGATAGGTCAGCAGGCGGCGCTGAAAGGTAGCGATCTCCTGTTCGAGTTCGCTCTGGTTGCCCATGACACGAAAACGCGCGGCGCGGTTCTTGGCGTCGAGGACGAATTCGCTCTCGAACACTTCGAGCTGCTCACCGTCGATGCCTTCGGCCGCATAGCTGCGCTGGAAGCTGGCATTGAAGGGCACGTCGGCCACGCTCGGCGACGGGATCTTGCTTGTCATCGACGACGAGTGAAGGTCGCCATGCACACCTTCCGAGGCAGGCTCGACCGACCAGTACCAGCCCGAATTCGGCTCCGAGAAGCGGAGGTCTCCAAGGTCGGGAGCACCGGTGAGCGCTCCCGTGTCGGAAATGCCGATGGAACCGATCAGGTTGAACAGATGCGCCGACAAAAGGCTGTCGAAGCCACGCTCGCTGGCCTGGCGATAAAGCGTGGTGATCAGGGTGAAGATGACGACAAGGGTCAGGATCGCCCATACGGTGGAAAAGGCGATCACGCGGAACGTCAGCGAACGCGGCCACAAACGCAGCGAAAGCGGCGCCCTTGCGGTTGGTTTGATCGGTTCCGAGTTACGCCTCCGGCTCACGCATGCGGTAGCCCATGCCACGCACGGTTTCGATCATGTCGATGCCCATCTTCTTTCGCAACCGCCCGACAAACACCTCGATGGTGTTGGAATCGCGGTCGAAATCCTGGTCGTAGAGATGCTCGACCAGTTCGGTGCGCGAGACGACCTCGCCCATATGGTGCATCAGATAGGCAAGCAGGCGGAATTCGTGCGAGGTCAGCTTCAACGGCACGCCGTCGACATCGGCCTTCGATGCCTTGGTGTCGAGGCGGAGCGGCCCGCAGGTGAGTTCGGACGAGGCATGGCCGGCGGCGCGGCGGATCAGCGCCCTGACCCTCGCCAGCACCTCCTCGATATGGAACGGCTTGGTGACATAGTCGTCCGCTCCGGCATCGATGCCGGAGACCTTGTCGCTCCAGCGGTCTCGCGCCGTCAGGATCAGCACAGGCATCTTGCGGCCGCCCCGGCGCCAGCGCTCGACCACGCTGATGCCGTCCATCTGGGGCAGGCCAATGTCGAGCACGACGGCATCATAGGGTTCGGTGTCGCCGAGGAAATGGCCTTCCTCGCCGTCAAAGGCGCGGTCGACGACATAGCCGGCGTCGACCAGCGCGTCCGCTATCTGCCTGTTGAGATCCTTGTCATCCTCGACGACGAGTACGCGCATGCGGAGATCGACACCTGTTGAAGAGTTCGTTCAGATTGAAGACTGGCAGATATAGGCCGATTCCGACGGCCTGGGAAACGTGGCCCGTAAGATGGAGCATTGGGTCAGTTTTGCGGGACGATAATCTCGGAACGGCGCGGACGCTGTCCGTCCTTGCCTGGCACCAGCACGACGATAACGCAGACCGGCTGGCCTCCGCGTGTCGACTGTGAGGCCTTGGCCAGCGTTCCGCCATTCTGCTCTGCCACCTGCTGGCCGATCGCGTAGCAGTCGGACGCAGCCAGGACGATCGAGCTGCTCTGGTCTGGCGCGATCACCGGCATCGCCATCGCCTGCGACGCGAGCAGCCCGGCAGCACTGAGCGCCAGGGTCGCGGTTCGAAAGAGGGAGCGAAACGTTTTCATGGTCGGCGTTGTAACGCATCTGTGCTGAACGTGAAATGAACAGTGATCGACACGAAAATCATTCCCGCTAGTCCCCCTGAAACGCGAGATGCCCGATGGTGATTTCGACGCCCCAACCCGACGAAATCCCGGAAATGCCAGTCTAGACTCCGTTTTGGTCAGTTTGGAAGCGTATCAGGCATTTTCCTGCGTCAGCGCACGAAACCGCAGCAGCCCGTGATGTACAAGGAGATCTTCGTCGTAACGGGCCTCGGTGAATTCGAGCGACAGGCGTGTCTTGCCGCGCCGGCCGACAACCAGCGCGGCGTTGGCAAGGCGGGCCTTGACGGCGGCCATGATGGCAAGGGTTTCGTCTTCACCATGAGCTTTCGACCAGACGTGCAGCGTGATCAGCTGATCATCGTTGTTCTCGGCGCCGGTGTCCCAGTCAAAGGCGCTGGTCTGGCCACAAGTCACATAAGGGAACGCGGCATTGTCGGCCGCCCTTTCGAGCAGCCCGGCGCCACCGAGCAGCGCCGACAACGACTTGTCGGTTTTGAGCCTCAGAAAAAGTGCCTGCAGCAAATCGCCGGGCGCTGTCATATTCATTCCTCAAGCCGCTGTGCAACCGACAATGCGTTTCCAAGCCTGCCGGTTTCCCTGTGCCTTGCCAGATATAGCGTTGGCTACGGGAAAACGACGGCGATTCGTCATAAGAATTATGCATGCTGATGATCTCGAAAATACGACTTGCCGACAATCCCGCCGATAGATGCGGAAGACCAGGACCGGGAAGCCGCGCATCAAGCATCGGCGCCGCCCGGCAGGTAGCGCATGAATTTGGTGTCCCGCTTGCCTGACCGCGCGATCTTGCCTCATATGGATGGGTCCACGATGGAATGTTCCTTGCCGGCTCTAGCCAGGCAACGGGGGCATTTTCCCGAGATTTTCGGAGCTGATGATGCTCGATCCAGAAAAGGCCAGAGCCGCGTCCCGGTTGCTGGTGGACCATTGGGACAAGGGCACCCGTCTCGACGCCATACCCCTCGAGTTGCGGCCGCAAACGCGGATCGACGGTTACGCCATCCAGTCGCATGTGATGGATCGCTCAGCGGCCCCGCTTTTCGGCTGGAAGATCGCAGCAACCAGCCTCGCCGGACAAAGGCATATCAACGTCGACGGCCCGATGGCCGGGCGTCTCATCGCCGAGAAATCGGTCGAGGTTGGCGGGACCGTTTCGCTCGCGACGAGCAAGATGCGCGTGGCGGAGATCGAATTCGCCTTCCGCTTCGGCCGCCAGTTGCCGTCGCGTCCAGTACCCTATGAAATCGCCGAGGTGATGGAAGCCGTGGCGACCTTGCACCCGGCGATCGAAATACCGGACTCACGCTATGACGATTTCTGCGCCGTCGGAGCGCCGCAGCTCATAGCCGACAACGCCTGTGCCAATCTGTTTGTCATCGGCGAGGCGATAGAAGACGACTGGCGCGACGTGAATCTCGCGGAGCACCCGGTGGTCGGGTTCGTTTCCGGCAAATCCCGGCACGATGGAAAGGGCGCGGCCGTGCTGGGCGACCCTCGGATCGCGCTCACATGGATCGTCAATGAACTCTCGGGCTTGGGCATGGCACTTGAGCCGGGACAGGTGGTGATTACAGGCACCTGCGTGACGCCGATAAGCGTCGAGGCCGGCGACGAAGTGATTGGCGATTTGGGCCGGTTCGGCCGCGTGTCGGTACGGTTTATCTAGGCCCCGGTGCGCAACCTGACCACGAAGCTGCGCACCGCAAGCACCAGCACGGTGATGATGATCAGGATCACCGACAGGGCCGCGATCGCCGGGTCGATGTTGTCGCGCAGGCCCATCCACATCAGGCGCGGCAGCGTGATGGCATTGACCGAGGTGATGAACAAGGTAACGCCAATCTCTTCCCAAGAGAGCACGAAGGACAAAAGCGCCGCGGTGATGATGCCGAACTTGATGTTGGGCATGATGATGCGGGTGGCACGCTCCCAGACACTGGCGCCTAGTCCCCTCGCCGCAAGGTCGATGCGCCGATCTATCTGGCTGAGCGAGACGAGGATCAGCACCGTGGCGAAGGGCACCGTCATCACCGAATGCGCCATGGCGACGCCGAGCCAGGTGTCGTAGCCGAAGAACGAGCTGAAGCCTGAGATCGAGGTCAGCAGGAAGTAGAGCGTGATTGCCGAGACCACCGGCGGCACGACCATCGGCAGCAGCACGAAACCGACCAGCGCGGCGGTGAAGCGGGGCTGGAACATCCACACACCAAGGCTGAAGCAGAGCGCCAGCACGGTGGAAATCGCGCTGCTGACGATCCCGATCCGGATTGACAGCAGGATCGACTGGATCCAGCGCGGGTCCTCGATCAGCGAGCGATAGTGGCGCAACGACAGTTCTCCGGACGGCATTGCCAGCATGCGGCTCGGCGTCAGGGACACAGGGATGACGGCCAGCAGCGGCATCAGCAGGAACAGCGCCACCAGGGCGGCGAGGATCAGCGAGACGGGCCCGGGGCGATAGGTCGGCATCAGATCAACTGCTTCGGTCTGACATAGCGGAACAGCAGCGCCATCAGCGCCCCCACGAACAGCACCAGCACGACGCTGATCGCAGCCCCCAGCCCCCAATCCGGGCTCTGGAAAATCCTGAGATAGATCAGTTCGGCGATCATCACGCTGCGGCCGCCGCCGAGGATCGCCGGCGTGACGAAGAAGCCGAGCGAGAAGACGAAGACGATCAGCGCCGAGCCTATGATGCCGGAGCGGGTCATCGGCACGAACACCGTCCAGAAGGTGCGCATGCGGCTGGATCCAAGCCCGCGTGCCGCGAGCAGCACGCGCTCGTCGAGGCTGCGCATGGCCGACGCCAGCGGAAAGACCGCGAAGGGAATGAGGAAATGCGCCATGCCGACGACGACGCCGAACTCGTTACGCACCAGGGTCAGCGGTTCGGAGATGAAACCGATCGATTGCAGCCAGGTGTTGATCAGGCCGCGATTGGACAAAAGCGCCACCCAGCCGAAGGCGCGTGTCAGCACCGAAATCCAGAATGGCACCAAGATACAGAATTCGGCGATGAGGCGTTGCGCCGGGCTGCCGCGCACCCAGACGACCGTGATGGCATAGGCGGCGGCAACGGAAACGACCGTGACGATCGCCGCGATGCGCAGCGTGCGGATGAACACCGACTGGACCAGATCGTCGGTGAGCAACGCTTCATACTGGCCAAGCCCCGGCGTCGGCAGAGTAAAACTCCACTTCACCACGCCGAGGAACGGCCAGGCATAGGCCAGGACGAGGAACAGGAGCAGCGGCGCCATCAACAGCGCCGCGCCCATCCTGTCGGAGAGAACGCCTCTCATCTCAGATCAGCATCCAGCTCTCAGGCGGAGATGATCTTGGTGTATTCGTCGAGCGCCGCGCCGTAGTTCTTGGCGTACCACTCCATGTCGAGCGCGATCTGCTTCTTCATGTTTTCGGGATCGACCGGGTTGATGCGCTTCTTGTCGGCGGGGATCAGCGCGTCGGCCGCCGGATTGGCCGGGCCCTGGCCGAGCTTGTCGAACATGACGAGCTGCTTTTGCGGATCCTGTGCGCTGGCGATGAACTTCATCGCCGCGTCCTTGCCTCCGGGGTTGTTCTTGAGCACGGCCAGCGCGCCGGGCGAGATCAGGCCCTGGTCCCAGATGAACTTGATCTTGCCGCCGGAATCCTGCTCGATCAGCGAGGCGCGGGTGGACCAGACGATGGCCATCGAGGCCTCGCCATTGAGCAGCACGCTCTGGCTCTCTGCGCCGCCGCCCCAGTAGGCGACGACATTTTCCTTGAAGGCGGCGATCTTGTCATGCGCCCGCTTCAGGTCGAGCGGATAGAGCGACGCCGGCGCGATGCCGTCGGCCAGAAGGGCCGCTTCCCAGCTCGAAACGCCCCATTTGTAGAGCGAGCGCTTGCCGGGGAACTTCTTCACATCGAAGAAGTCGGCCATGCCTGTCGGGGCATCCTTGCCATATTTCTCGGAATCGTAGGCGATGACATAGGAGAAGAAATAGGTCGAGGCGGCATACTCCCAGCCGAAGCCTGGCCGCATCTTCGTCTTGTCGACGATCTTGTAGTCGATCGGCTCGAGCGCACCCTGGGCACCGAGCGTGATGGCCGAGAACGGATCGACGTCGACCAGATCCCAGGTCGGCGCGCCGCTCTTGAACTGCGCCGAAATGGCGCCCTCTGTCGGGCCCGAGCCGTCCATCTTGACGGTGATGCCAGTGTCCTTGGTGAAGGCCTGGCCATAGGCCGCATCATAGGCGGTGATGGCGTCGCCGCCCCAGTTGACCAGCACCAGTTCCTTGGCCTGGGCGAAGGCACCTGTCGAGCGCAGCAGCATCGGTGCGCCGGCGAGCACGAGAGCTGCGAGCTGCGTGAACTGGCGGCGCGAAATCTCGCCGCGTCTGGTCCTTTCGGACAGCGTCTCGATTGCGTGTTTCTTGGTATCGTTCATGTCAGTTCCCCTTTGTTTTAGTTGATTTCAATCCGGAAGCCGGTGCGGCAGATCAAGCCGCGCCAGCGCTCATTGTCCTCCATCCGGAAGGAGGAAACCCTTTTCCGCCGGCCAGGTCAGCCAGACGGAGTTGCCCTTGCTCAGCGCCGCGGCCGCGACCTCGTTCGGCACCGAGACGGTCACTTTTGCTCCTTGCCGCGTGGTCAGGTCGAGTTTGGTCGCCGCGCCCAGATAGGTCGAAGCGATGGCGGTGGCGGCGATGCCGTTTTCGCCGGCGGCTGCCTCCCGCGCGATCGACATGTGCTCCGGCCGGATCGCCAGGATGGCGTCTCCACGGACTTTCTCGGCCTTGCAGTGCATGTTGACAGCGCGGTCCTCGCAAAGGCCCGTCGAGCCATTGTCGGCGGGCTTAACCCCCTTCAGCGGCAACATGTTGATCTCGCCGAGGAATTCGGCGACGAAGCGGTTGTCCGGCTGATCATAGACTTCGTCCGGCGCGCCGACCTGAAGCAGCTTGCCATGATTGAAGATGGCGACGCGCGAGGACAGCGCCAGCGCCTCGCTCTGGTCGTGGGTAACGAAGACGAAGGTGGTGCCGGTTTCCTGGTGCAGGCGCTTCATCTCGGCCTGCATCTGGCCGCGCAAGCCCTTGTCCAGCGCCGAGAACGGCTCGTCGAGCAAAAGCACGCCCGGCTCGAACACCAGCGCCCGGGCAAGCGCCACGCGCTGCTGCTGGCCGCCGGAGAGCTGCGCAGGCAGCTTCTTTTCGTGGCCGATCAGGCCGACGCGCTCGATCATCTCGCCGACACGCTTCTTGATCTCGGAGGCCGATTTCTTGCGGACCTTGAGCGGGAAGGCGATGTTGGCCTCGACGCTCATATGCGGGAACAGAGCATAGCCCTGGAACACCATGCCGGCGGCGCGCTGCTCGGCCGGGCGGTTGGTGATGTCGGCGCCATCGCTGAGGAGACGGCCCTCGGTCGGCTGCACGAAGCCGGCCAGGATCATCAGGAAGGTGGTCTTGCCAGAGCCGGAGGGGCCGAGCAGCGTGAGGAACTCGCCGCGGCCGATATCGAGCGTCAGATTGTCCAACGCACGGAACGAGCCGAAGCTCTTGCCGATCCCGATTGCCTTGATCTCTGCGGCCCGGCCGGGTTGCTGCATCCTGCCTCTTCCTCAGTCCCAGGCGGAAATCGTAGGCAGGCCGGCGGCTCACCGCAACCGAATAGTTTTCGCCTGATCGGCAAATTTGATTCACGTCTGGGCGGCTGGCGCCATTTCGCCCTCAATAGGGCTGAATGCGGTTCTCCAAGAGCTTCGACCTCAGCCACCCCGCGAACGCGTCCAGCACCGGGTGCGAAGCCTTGGCGTGTTCGGAGACGAGGAAGTAGGAGCGCGGCGACTTGATCGCGATGTCGAACGGCCGGACCAGCCGGCCTTCGCTGAGTGCCCGGCGGCTGGTCAGTTCGTCGCCCATGGCAATGCCCTGGCCGGCAATCGCCGCCGAGAAGACGAGGTTCATGTCGGAAAAGAAGATGCCGCCCTCCGTGTCGGGGTTTTCGACCTTGGAAAGGGCCAGCCAGCGCGCCCAATCCTCGGTATCATCGAGATGGAGCAGATTGGCGCGCAACACGTCCGCTGGCTTCGAAAAGCCGCCGACCTTGTTCAGCAGCGTCGGGCTGCAGAGCGGCGTGAACGAGATTTCGCACAGCAGCTCGGCCATGCGGTTCGGCCAGTTGCCGACGCCAAAGGCGATGAACGCGTCGGCATCCGCATTGCTGACATCGTCGAGCCGCCGGGGCGTCAGGATACGCAGCGCCACATCGGGGTACATCTGCCGGAATTCGCCAATATGGGTGCATAGAAACAGCGAGGCGAAGCCCGGGGTGCAGGAGACCGCGAACGAACCGCCGACGCCGGTGCCGGCATCGCGCGTCACCGCATCGCCAAGAACGGTAAGCGCCTTGCGCACGTCACTGGCATAGCGCTGGCCGCGCGGAGTGAGCGCGACGCCCTTGCCGATGCGCTCAAGCAGATCGAAGCCGAGGTCGCGTTCGAGAAGCCGCAACTGGTGACTTACCGCGCTGCGGGTGAGGTGCAGTTCGTCGGCGGCACGCCAGACGCTGCCGTGGCGGGCGAAACTGTCGAGGGCGCGCAGCGCCTGCGTGGAGGGAATTCTCAAGAGGTGAACCGAATTTGCACGAACCGGGAAAACATATCACTTTTTGGCGAGCCGCTTCACTGCTTTCTTTGATGCATGGACAAACCGGTGACGACATCAGCGCAAGAGACGGCCCTTGCCTGCCTCGATGGCATCCAGCCGCTGCTGTCGGCGTGGACGCGCACCATCTTCGATTTCGGCGAGACCGCCTGGCGCGAATATCAGTCCGCCGCCTGGTATGTGGAGCGGCTGAAGCGAGAAGGCTTTGCCGTCGAGGAAGGTTCCGGTGGCATGCCGACCGCGTTCTGCGCCCATTGGACGAATGGCGCCGGGCCGACGGTAGGCCTCTATGCCGAGTATGACGCAGTGCCCGGCAACTGCCAGGACGCGGTGACGGTGAAGCAGCCGCGGCCCGGCCTCGGCGTCGAGGCCGGTGGCCACACCGACCCGCATTCGGGGCTCGGCATGGCAAGCCTCGGCGGCCTCCTGGCCACCAAGGCGGCGATGCAGCACCATGGCATTCCAGGCACGCTGCGCTTCACCGGCGAGCCGGCCGAAAAGGTGCGGGGGTCAAAGCCGATCCATGCCGCGAAGGGCTACTATGACGGCCTTGCCGGCATGATCTCGTTCCATCCCTTCTACATGCTGCCGCTCTGCAACACGGCGCGCTGGGACACGCATTGCGGTGCCGCCTACGCCATGATCTACCGCTTTGTGTGCGACGAGCCCGAAAACTGGGTTCGCGCGGGCGATGGCGCGCCGATCCCGCAGGCGCATTCGGCGGTGCGGGCGCCCGGTGCTAATGACGCGCTGATGACGATGTACATGGCCTCCAGGGCGCTGCGCGATTCCATGTTGCCGCACCAGGGCGGCTGGTCGATCAGCGAGGCGATCCTGACCGCCGGCCAGGCCACCGCCGACAATCTGCCGGCGGGGCTGGCCGAGATCCAGTACATGATCCGCGTGCCGACCATTGCCATGGCCGAACAGGTCACCGCCGTGCTCGACCGCAATGCCGCGGCCGCCGCCGCGATCAGCGGCTGTCGATACGAGCGCCATTGGGTTTCGAAGTCGCGGCCCGGACTAGGCAATCACGCCATGGCCGGGATCGCCTATGACGCGCTCTCGACGGTCGGACCACCACACTGGGACGAGCCCGCAAAGGCCGTCGCGCGCGAAATCCAGGTCAACGCCGGTGGTACGGCAACCGAAAATCCCTTCATTGATGAGCTGGAGAGGCTGATTTCGCCACAGGAGGCCGAGGCGATCCTGCGCCGCGACCTGCCGCCCTCGCAGATGAATTCGACCTCCGACGACTACACCGACATGAGCTGGCATGCGCCGACCGCGCGCTTCTATGTCGCGCGTCCGGCGCTGCGTTCGGCGAATGGCCACGTTTATCCCTCCTGGGTAATGAATGCGCTGGGCGGCATCTCCGCCACCATCGACCCGATGGTCACCTGTGCGGCCAAGACGGTCGCGCTGTCGGCGCTGCGCCTGCTCGAGGATAGAAAAGCCCGCGATGCGGCGATGGACGAGTTCATCACCCGTACCGGCGGCGGCGTTGGCGGCGCGAACTGGATCGCGCCGCTGTGCGACTATGAACCGCCGATCAATTTCCGTTGGCCGGAATACGTCTCCACGGCGCGCGGCCGCGACTGGTGGATCCCAAGCAATGCATGACCCGACCAACCCTTGAGAACAAGCCCACGAGGAGAACACCATGACCGTTCATGATCGCATCGTCGCCGAGCCGTTTTCGCTGCAACGCCGCAATTCGGCAGGCGGCACCAAGCCGCTGACCGCCTGGGGTTTCGCCAACGAAACCGACGTGCTGACCGACGTGCTGCTCGGATCGCCGAACTTCCTGCGCCATCTGTCGACCAGTTCGCTGTCACGAAAACATCTGCGCGAAGCGCCGTGCAACGTCCAGATCGCGCAGGCGCAGCACAAGGACCTGGTTGCCGCCTACGAGCATTTCGGTGTCAACATCCACTGGCACGAGCCGACGCCGGAACTACCGATGCAGGTTTATTCCCGCGATTCCAGCGTCATGACGCCCTATGGCGCCATCATCACCGCCATGGCCAACTGGTGGCGGCGCGGCGAGAACTACGCCGCCATCCGCACCTACGAAAAGCTCGGCATCCCGATCTATGACATGGTCACGGCGGGTACGTTCGAGGGCGGCGACTTCAACGTCATCGAAGAGGGCGTGGTGCTGATCGGCTGCGGCGGCGCCCGCACGCAGGAGGAAGGTGCGCGCCAGGTGCAGGCATGGTTCGACAAGGAGGGCTGGGAGACGCGCATCGCCTTCATCGACGAATACTATGTCCATATCGACCTGATGGTGGTGCCGATCGCCGAAAAGCTCACCGCGGTCTGCCTCGCCTGCACCGAGCCCGGCATTGTCGACTGGCTGAAGGGCAAGGGCCACGAGATCATCGACGTGCCCTTCCAGGACACGATGGCGCTCGGCTGCAACTTCATGTCGCTCGGCAAGGACCGGGTGATCGCGCCGACGTCCTCGAAGACGCTGATCGAAAAGCTCAAGGCGCGCGGCTTCGAGGTCGCGGCCGTCGACATGAGCGAGATCTCCAAGACCGGTGGCGGTATCCACTGCATGGCGCAGGCGCTGAAGCGCGAAGCGGCGTGAACGGTCCAGGCTTTTCGGGTGGGGCGATCGGTTACAGCCGTTCTCCCCGCTCCGCCATCGACAAACCTTGCGGCTGTGTCCTCGCCGCCCTTGTGAGCGTCGGCAAAATGGATGAATAGTCCAAACAGGGCGCCGCCCTGAAATTGCCCGCTTGCGGTTTTCAGGTCGCGCCACAGCCGAGCCGGGTTTTTTGAATGGTCAGCCCTGAACAGCGTAAGAGAAGAGGTCCGATCGCCTCCCGCCTTCTGGCGCTGGATGCCTGGATCGATTCCTCGCTCTACGAGATCGGGTTCAAGGCGCGCCAGTTCTGGGAGGCGGCGACAATCTTCTCGCGGCGCTTCCGTCTCAAGGGCTGGCGTCGCGGCATCATCGAGATTTTGAGCGAAGGTTTTACGCTCGGCGCCGGCGGCATTGTGGTGATGCTGGCGCTGGCCATCCCGGCGTTCCAGGATACGGCCGGCGACTGGCGCGCCCAGGGCGATTTCGCCGTCACCTTCCTCGACCGCTATGGCAACGAGATCGGCCAGCGCGGCATCATCCAGCGCGACTCGGTGCCGGTCGACGAGATGCCCGATCACGTCATCAAGGCAGTGCTCGCCACCGAGGATCGGCGTTTCTTCGATCACTACGGCATTGATGTTCTGGGCCTGTCGCGCGCGATCTTCGAGAATGTGCGCGCGAACTCGGTCGTCCAGGGCGGCTCCAGCATCACCCAGCAGCTGGCCAAGAACCTGTTCCTGACCAATGAGCGAACCTTCGAACGCAAGATCAAGGAGGCCTTCCTGTCGCTGTGGCTCGAAGCCAATCTGTCGAAGAAGGAAATCCTGCAGCTCTATCTCGACCGGGCCTATATGGGCGGCGGCACGTTCGGCATCGAAGCGGCGGCCGACTTTTATTTCGGCAAGAGCGTCAAGGACCTGAACCTTGCCGAGGCGGCAATGCTGGCCGGCCTGTTCAAGGCGCCGACCAAATACGCGCCGCACATCAACCTGCCGGCGGCGCGCGCTCGCGCCAACGTGGTGCTGTCCAACCTGGTCGATTCCGGCTTCATGACCGAAGGCCAGGTGCTGCAGGCAAGACTGCACCCGGCCGACGTCGTCGACCGCGGCGAACAGAAGAGTCCCGACTATTTCCTCGACTGGGCCTTCGACGAGGTCAAGAAGATCGCCAAGCCTGGCCAGCACTCGCTGGTTGCCCACACCACCTTCGACGCCAACATCCAGAAGGCGGCGGAAGAGTCCGTCGAATTCCACCTGCGCCAGTTCGGCAAGGAGTACAACGTCACTGAAGGCGCAGTGGTCGTCATCGAGACCAATGGCGCGGTGCGGGCGATCGTCGGCGGCCGCGACTACGGCGCCAGCCAGTTCAACCGCGCCACCAAGGCGCTGCGCCAGACCGGCTCGTCGTTCAAGCCCTATGTCTACGCCACGGCGATGGAGCATGGCTTCACGCCGAACTCTGTCATTTCGGGCGGACCGATCAGCTGGGGCAACTGGTCGCCGCACAATTACGGTGGCGAGTCGGCGGGCAACATCACGCTGCTGATGGCGATGGCCAAGTCAATCAACACCGTGCCGGTGCGGCTGGCCAAGGACCATCTCGGCATCGGTCCGATCAAGGCGATGGCGGAATCATTCGGGGTGGAATCGCCGCTGGAGGGGCACAAGACCATGGTGCTCGGCACTTCGGGCATGACCGTGATGGACCAGGCGACGGGCTACAGCGTGTTCGCCCAGAACGGCTTCGTCGGTTCCCGGCACGGCATCACCCAGCTCGTCACCCGCACCGGCGACGTGGTGTATGACTGGACCAAGGATGCGCCGCCGCCGCACCGGGTGCTCTCCGAGCAGGCGCTGAGATCCATGAACACCATGCTGACGGCAGTACCCGTGATGGGCACGGCCCGGCGTGCCCAGATTCCCAACATCGTCGTCGCCGGCAAGACCGGCACGACGCAATCCTACCGCGATGCCTGGTTCGTCGGCTTCACCGGCAACTACACGGCGGCCGTGTGGCTGGGCAATGATGATTTCACCCCGACCAAGAACATGACCGGCGGCTCGCTGCCGGCGATGGTGTGGCAGCGCCTGATGGTCTACGCGCACCAGAACATCGATCTGAAGCCGATCCCCGGCATCGACAAGCCGTTCGTCGACGAGGAAATCGCGGCCAAGGCCGCGGACGCGCAGAAGAAGAGCGAGGAACAGGCCGCGGCCGAGGCGGCCGCCGAACGCCCGCCGGTGCTGTCGAGCCGGACAACGCAGACGCTGAGGGACATGACTCAGCTGTTCCAGTCGGCGCCCAAACTCGACGCCCCTGCCCCGCCCGAAACGCTTTCGGCGCTGTGACATCCGCCCCGGCGCGGGTTTTAGCTCTTTGTTTTTATGCATGTCGTTCTCCCAAAACCGAGGCCACTTTCGGGCGACATGCATTAGCCGAGGTGCAAATCCACCACGCCGGCTTGCCACGAGGCCCCACGCCGCGATATCCCCGAACGGCAATCCTTCGCGCACGCGGCCCTTCATGCTCAAGAATGCCTTCCTGATGCTGCTTTCGCTTGCCATAGCCATTGGCGGCGGCGGCGCCAGTGTCTGGTATGCGCTGAATATCCAGGACGGCGTCGGGGCGATCCGCATCGGCCAATGGACCGCCTTCCCCGATATCGGCACGCCGGCCGCCGACCCCTATTCCAAGGCGCGCGTGGCGCGCGAGGGCGTGCTGGCGCTCGGCCGCGCCGAGGGCCTGTCCTTCGTCGCGGAAAATGATGCTGCCGGCGACCAGCTCAAGCGGGAATGCAGCTACAGAATAGAGGGCGGATTTCCGACAGCCCGCTTCTGGACGCTCTACGCCGCCGATCAATCGCTCGGCGTCGTCGAGACCGGCAAGCCGCGGCTTGCGGCCCTTCAGTCCTACGAGGTGCTGCGCCAGGCCGACAATTCGGTGATCATTTCAGTCGGCCATCACCCGATGCCCGGCAACTGGCTTTTGACCGACGGTTCCGGCCGGATGTATTTCGTCCTGACCTTCTACGACACGCCCATCGCCAGCAGCACCGGCCTATCGGACGTTTCGCTGCCCAGGATCGTGAAGGCCGGCTGCGATGCGTAATGTCCCAGCCGCGCTGCGCCGTCTTTTCCATGCCGTCCTGCTCGGCGTTGTCGGCGCCGGCATCGTGCACATCGTGGTGCTGCTTCTGGTGCCGGAATTTTCAGAACGCGACGCCTGGTCGCGCCTGTCCATGGCGTCCGATCTCTACAGAATGAACCGGCTCGATGCCGAGGCGGGCGGCGCGCCGGTGGTGAAATCGGTCGACCCGCTATTCTATGCCACGGCCTGCCGGTTCGACCTCGAGGAAGGAATGGTTCGGATCAAGGCGCCGGGGAACGTCCCCTTCTGGTCGGTCTCGGTCTATGACCGCAGTGGCCACAATGTCTATTCCTTCAACGATCGTACGGCGACCGGCGGTAAGCTCGACGCGGTTGTGCTGACACCTGCCCAGATGATCGATGTGCGCCAGGACTTGCCCGAGGATTTGCAGGGGGCGATCTTCGTCGAAGCGCCGATCGACGAGGGCATCTTCGTCATCCGCAGCTTCGTGCCGGACGACAGCTGGAAGCCGATCGTGTCGCGCTTTCTCGATCAGAGTTCCTGCGAGTTGCAGGATTTCTAAGCCGCTAGCCAAAAACCCAGAGCTGACGGCCTGACGGACCAGGCCGCGGCTTCAGTGATGCGGCACCGGTGTCCGCGGCGATCCCGGCTTGTCGGGCCCGGCCGGCCGCGCTTCAGCGGTGCTGGACCGCTCATAGCGGATGCCGGGAAAGATGATGACCGCCGCCGGTATTTCGGTGGTTTGCTTGGCTCGATTGGTCGGTGCCGCACGCGGCACGAAAGACAGTACCATGCCCATGATTCGCGCATTCCTCTCGGTTTCCCCGGAGCACAACGCAACGCCTCCAAATATCATTAAGGCCGGCAGAGGGTTAACGGAGCGCTAACGGATCACCGCTAACTTGATCTTTGTCTTGAGGTCTGGACGTTCTGACCAAGGCAATCGCGAAACCGACATGGTCCCGGTCGAGCGTGATCAAGGCTTTGTATCGAGTATCGGGTATCCTTCGTGTCATCTTCGGACTTCAGGCAAATCGCGATACGGACCGAATCAGGCAAGGCCGAAAGGCTGTTCCGTGCCGCAGTGTCGGCGTTCTGCTCGCTGACCCGCCCATCGCGCCGCGAGATCGGCCAGCTCGAGGACCTGACGCTGCCGCTGTTCGATGATGTGTCCGTCGAATCGCGGCGCTATGTGGCCGCTGCCCTTTCCGAATGTGAATATGCTCCCGCCGCGTTGGTGCGGCGCCTGTGCGAGGAACCGGTCGACATCGCCGCGCCGCTGCTGATCCGTTCGCGCGCCGTCAGCGATATCGACCTCATCGCGCTGATCGGCCGGCACGGGCTGCCGCATGCGCGCGCCATCGCACGCCGCAAGGACCTGAACCCGACCATCGCCGATCTGATCAGGGTGCTCGAAAGACCGACTCTGGTGCGGGTGCGGGATCCGGAGGTGCAAGCCCCCGCGGCACCAGCCGCCGCGCTCGTCAATGCGGAAGCGGCAGAGGACAGCGCGACAGCACAACAGGCCCCTGGCATTGCCGCCGAGAATGCACGGCGCAGGCTGCGCTCCATGATGCGCACCGGCGACGAAGCCTTGGCGGCGAGGGTCGATGCGTTCCCCGGTTCGGATACCTATGTCAAACTGCGCGAGACGGCGCTGACCGGAAACGCCGCGTTCTTCCAGACCGCGCTTGCGGACGCCCTCGACATTGATTTCTCGACCGCGCGCTCGCTGACCGCCAACCAGAACTATGCCTCACTGCTCGCGGCGCTGCGTTCGCTCGACCTCAGCGAGGACCGGGCCTTCCTGATCACCGTCGCCATATATCCCAGCCTGTTTCCGCATCCGCAGGCCATCCGCACCTATCTCGACCGCTACCGCCTGCTGCATCGCGATGTGGCACTGGACAAGGTGCGGGGTTGGAAGGCCGAGACGGTGTCCAGGATGGTTCGTGACGCCTCACCGGCGAACAGCGACAGCCGCAAGGCCTCGAACAGCGACGATGTCGCCGCCCCCGTCCTCAGGGCGTCTTCACGGAAATAAGCTCTTCGACCGGAACAGTCCCGGCCTCGATCTCGACCACCCAGATGTCCGGATCGAATTTTTTTTCCCTCTCAAGACGGGCGTCCAGCACGGCCGGATCGTCGCCGGCGGCGAGAAGGCTGAAGAAACGGTCATCGGGCTTGGCCGAATCATAACTTGTCTGCGGCGCCGGTCCGTAAAGGGCGATTTCACCCAGCCTGCCCCGCGCCAACACGAAGACAGCGCCGGCCTCGGTCGCGCCACGGTTGACCACGGCGGCAAATCCGCCAGCGCCGAAAACGCGGCGCACCAAGGCGGAAACCCACAGATCCGATGTGACGCGCATGAAAACTCCGCAAGCCGTGCGGGCTATCTAGCGATAATTCCACCGCTCGGCGAGCCGTCATTTCCCGATCAGTTGGTCAGGCCGATCTCGCGCATCTTGACGTAGACGATCTCGTCGGGCTCGCCGGTCTGCGGCAGGCCGAACAGCGACTGGAATTCCTTGATCGCCGCCTTGGTGCGCGCGCCGACGACACCATCCAACCGCATGTCGTCATTGCCGAACGCCTTGAGTCCGGCCTGGATCTTGACGATGCGGGGGTCGGGTCCCTGGGTCGGGGCGGTATCCGCCTGCCCGGAATTCGCCTGCCCGGAATTTGTCTGCAGGGACACCGGGACGGCGGCCTGCGTATCCGGGCGAGGTTGCGGTTTGGGCACGGAGGCGGTCTTCGGCGTTGCGCCAAGCTGATCGAGCAACAGGGCATCGATCTCGCCGGAAGCGTTGAGCCCGACCTTCTGCTGGTAGGCCTGTATGGCCTTGCGCGTGTTGGGCCCGGAAATGCCGTCGACCGTGCCGGAATAGAAGTCGAGATCCTTCAATATGCCTTGCACCTGCTCGACCACCGGGTCGCCCTTCATCGGGGCGGGCGCCGCATTGGGCCGCACGATGTTGATCGTCGTCTCCGGTTCGTCGGAGGCAGTGTGCGGAAAACCCTGGAAATTGCGGGTGGCGAAGAACGCCCCGGCATGCGGGAAAGGCTGATACCACAGCGCATTCGCCGAGACATAGAATAGCGTCACCAGGAATGCCGTCGATCCGCCCACCAGCACGGGATTGCGCGAAATCATGCCGCCGACGGCCATGGCGCCGTCCTGGAAGGCGTTGCTGCGGCGTTTGACCGCCTTAGGCTGTTTTGCGGAGCGAGCCATTTCTGTCCCCTTTCGCCCTCGTCACCGGCATCGTCAGCACCCCTGCCTCGTTCGCCGGGCGCCCCTTCGGCCCGTTGACCGGCAGGCTGATGGTCACCGTGGTGCCCTCGCCCGGCATGCTTTCGATCGACATGGTGCCTTCGTGAAGCCCCACCAGCCCCTTCACCAGTGAAAGGCCAAGACCGGTCCCCTCGAAACGGCGCGTATAGTCGTTCTGGATCTGCATGAAGGGCTTGCCGAGGTTGGCGAAGTCCTCCTCGGCGATGCCGATGCCGGTGTCCCTGACCCAGAAATGCAGGCGCGAGCCGATCCGCTTGGCACCAACGACGACGTCGCCGCCATCGGGCGTGAACTTGATCGCATTGGAGACGAGATTGATGAGGATCTGCTGCACCGCGCGGCGATCGGCGTTGATGTCGCCGGCGTCGGGAGCGATCTGCGTCTGCAGGTCGATGTTCTTGGTCTGCGCCTGCAACCGCATCATCGACTGGCACATCTCGACGGCTTCCATGAACCGGAACGGCTCCGGTTCCGCCGTGTAGGCGCCCGATTCGATCCTCGACACGTCGAGTATGGATGTCACCACGGCCAGAAGATGCTGGCCTGAATCCCGCACAAGGCCGACATACTCTTTCTGGCGCGGATCCTTGAAGGCGCCGAACATCTCATGCAGCAGCATGTCCGAGAAGCCGATGATGGCGTTCAGCGGCGTGCGCAGTTCATGGCTGACCACCGCCAGGAATCGGCCCTTGGCCACTTCGGCGGCGGCTGCCACCTCATTGGCCTGTGCGAGTTCTCCGCGCAGCCGGGCTGTTTCGTCATTTTCGCGCAGGACCAGCGTGAAGACATCGCCCTGCTCACCGCGCACCAGTTCCAGCAGGAACGGCCGATAATTATCGGCCATCAGGCGATTGTCATTCTGGCCGTTGCCGTTCTGGGGCAGCCTGATGCGCAGTTCGAGGCGGCGCGACAGGGCACCATCACGCATGTCGGCAAGGGCGCTGAGATAGGAGACACGGTCCGACAGATGGACGCGGTCGAAGAAGCCCGTTCCGGAAAGCAGTTCAGGAGGCAATTTCAAAAGCGTGCGCGCCTTGGCGGACGCGTCCAGGACTTCACCGTGTCGGGCGACCCGCATGACCACCGCGTCGATGATGTCTTCCAGCCTGTCGCCCGGATCCAGCGTATCAGCCGCACCGGTGGTGTCGCGAAACGCCGATACGCGCGGGATGAGCGTCAGTGCCCAGGCCAACGGCACCAGCCAATGCCAGGCCGCGATCTGCGCGCCCGCGAAGGGCAGGAAGGCCGCTGCCAGAGGCTGAAGGGCAATGGCGGCTATGGCCGATACCGCCCCCCACAGGGCCGCGCGGCGCGAAGTGCCGATCCACCAGGCTTCGAAAGGCAGCGCCAGGGCAAGCACGGCGACGGGAGAACTCAACCCGCCGGCGGCGGTGATGAGGCCGCCAAGGGCAACAGCCGCCATCGCGAGGGCGACCGGGGCCGCCGCGGCCATCTTGCCGGTCGCCGCCACCAGCAAGGCGACGAACCAGCACAGACCGAAGGCGGCGAAGATGGCGGCCATTGTCACAGCGGCGCCCATGCCTGATGTGACCAGCGTGACCGCGGCACCGGCGGCAAAGAATGGCGCCGCCAACATGACGCCGATGAAACGGCGCTGGCGTTCGCGGCCGCTCTGCCCAAGAATGGAGGGATGGACCATACGTTCGCAACCGGCGGCAATCGCGCCTGGCAATTCAGCGTATCTGGCCTTGATCGGCATCAATTCAACGCACTCGCACTCGTCGTGAACAGCTCTGCTTTTGCAGATTGTTTTGATTGGCTCTGAAACTCTCATCCAGCGTTTAAGGAATGGATAAGGCAGCGCCGACCAAAGCCCGGCCTGCGGCAAATATCGGGACGGCGACGGCCGAAAACCCGGGCAAATGCCGCCATAGTAAATGGAGGGTTATCTCCGAACGCCCACCGTCGGCGGACCATGGATGGGAATAGAACCGCCCCAATCCGAGGAAACATCAATGGAAACAAGCAGATCGATGGTTATCAGAAAGTAACGAAAATCGTCCCGATATGAAACAAATCCACTGCAAAACGCTTTGTTTCGAATTTGCCTAAAATTTGAGGAAAATTCTCTGCGAACCTGCAAGCCGTCCTTTGTGCCTGTGTGCCAAGATCCTGCCCATAAAAGAGGTCATGCCATGTGACGCATGATCCGGTCACGACGAGAGGCGAGGCATGTTCTTTCTGATAAGAATGGCTTTCTGGTTTTCACTGGTGCTGCTGGCGCTGCCGCTGAGTGTCGGTTCCGAGGAGCCCGGGCAGGAAAGCGTCGGGCCGATCCAGGCCCTGTTCGCGGCACGCGACGCGGTGGGTGACATTGCCGGCATCTGCGAGCGCAAGCCCGACGTCTGTGAAACCGGCAAGTCGGCGATGCACACCATCACCGCACGCGCCAAGGAGACGGCCAAGATCGCGGCCGCCATGCTGGACGACAAGTCCGCCGGCCCCGACACCTCGACAATGACGGGCAGCGTGCCGGAAGAGATCGTCTTGCCCGAGACCGTCAACCTGCCGGTAAAGAACTAGACTGCCGATAAGGAATTAAGCCGTCTCGACGGCACACCGCGGGCCGTCTGCCCTCTCGACGCCCGCGGTGTCCTTGTTTTTTCCGTGACGCGGCACTGCTGCGTGATTATATCCGGGTCATGACGACCACGATCCAGACGATCCGCGACGACTTCTCCTTCCTTGATGAGTGGGAGGATCGCTATCGTTACGTCATCGAGCTCGGCGAAGCGCTGCCTCCCTTCCCCGATGCGGAACGCAACACCGCCAACAAGGTGCCAGGTTGCGTCAGCCAGGTCTGGCTGACCACCGAACGGGGACCGGGCAGCGATCCGGTCATTACATTCACCGGCGATTCGGACGCCCATATCGTGCGCGGGCTGGTCGCGATCATGCTGGCGCTGTTTTCCGGAAGGACCGCCAGCGAAATCCAGAAAACCGATGCGGAAGCAACGCTGAAGGCACTCGGCCTGGACGAACACCTGTCGCCCCAGCGCGCCAATGGTCTCCGCTCGATGGTCAAGCGCATCAAGCGCGATGCCGAGGCGGCACTCAAGCAGACCGCCTGACGCCCCTGTCGGCCAACAATCGTGTCCCCAAAAGTCAAACGGCGCCCGAAGGCGCCGTCGATGTCGGTTCGACCTGACAGCGCAGCGACTATCGCGCCTTGCGCTTGCGGCCGAGGCCCATCTTCTTGGCAAGCTGCGAGCGGGCCGCCGCATAGTTCGGGGCAACCATCGGGTAGCTCGGGTCGAGGTTCCACTTTTCGCGATACTGGTCCGGCGTCAGATCATAGTGGGTCATCAGGTGACGCTTGAGCGACTTGAACTTCTTGCCGTCTTCAAGACAGACAATGTAGTCGTCATGAACCGAGCGCTTCGGATTGACAGCCGGCTTCTGCTTGTCGGCAGGGGGCTGTTCGGCGGTACCGCCCACGCGCCCGAGAGCGGCATGGACATCGGATATGAGGTTCGGCAGTTCGCCGACCGGGACGGGATTGTTGCTGACATAGGCGGCCACCACATCGGCGGTCAGCTCGATCAGCGCATCATTGTTTCTGGAAGGTGTTTCGACAATATCCACGATCTTCAGGCCCCAACAAGAGTTACGTCGGTCTGTGCCCCTTTTACAGGCAGGGCATTGCACGAATTTATGAAGGTAGAATTTCCTCGATTCGTGTCACGGTCGCATCAATGCGACCATAGCGCAAGTAAGTCAATTCTCTCTTTGCATTATATTTACGAAAGTTGATCAACTATTGGCCAATCAGCTTCAATCTTTCGTGCATTATGTAATTTTTCGATATTTCGCGCCCCAAACCGGCAAAGGCTGACGTTACGTCAGATCATCGTTACATTCGCGACAACTCACAAGACAGATTTCAATGCTCCGGTTTGCTTTGCCATCGGGCGAACAGTCTTGGTTGTCACATCCGCCCGCAAAACCACAGGTTGCCGCCGCATTTTCGGGCAGGCGACCAAGGCGACATGTCCGCCAGCCGGCCGCCTCGGGGCCAATCGATGCCGCTCGATCAATACGGGGTGATGAACTTGCCATAGGCCCAGCCGGTGACGAAGGTGCCGTTCTTGGCTGGATCATGCCAGATCTCACACCAGCGATAGCGAACGGTCCGCCGTTGCTTCCATGCCGGTTGATTGGCGATGTCGAGCAGGTTTATGCCATCGGTGCATCGTCCGGTCATCTGCAGGACGGTCCCGTTCGGGTATGCGGCCTGCTTCTGGGATGTGGTTGATGGATATTTACGCACGTTGAGCGTGTCGCCGAACGGTAAATTGGCCACTTGCCAAGCCGCGAATACGGTCGCATGAGACTGGCCGGCAAAGACCAGTGTTAGCGAAGCAACGGCGAAAGTCGCGGCAATCCGAGACCGAATGGTCATCATCTTTCCTCCCGGCCCATCTCAAGGAGCCGACACCACCTCTAGGCTGCAGCCCTTGAACCCACCCTGATCGGCGTGTTCATTCACCATTCAAGATATTCCACAGCGAGACGCAATGACCAAGACTCCCCGATTTCCGATCGTCAGCCCGCCAACATCCGAGAAGCGGCCGGTTTCCGATACCCATCACGGCATCACGCGAACCGATGAGTACGCGTGGCTGCGAGCCGACAACTGGCAGGAGATGTTCAGGGATTCTTCCCTGCTCGATGCGGGCATCCGCGCCGAACTCGAAGCCGAAAACACCTATCAGTCGAAGCTGATGGCCGACACGTCGGACCTGCAGAAGCAGCTTTTCAAAGAAATGAAAGGCCGTATCAAGGAAGACGATTCATCCGTTCCCATGAAGGACGGGCCCTATGCCTATGGTTCTTCCTTCAAGCTCGGCGGCGAGCAGCCGCGCTATTTCCGCATGCCGCGCGACGGCGGGCCTGAGCAGATCCTGCTCGACGGCGACATGGAGGCGGAAGGCAAAGCCTATTTCCGGCTTGGCGGTGTCGACCATTCGGCCGATCACGGCAAGCTGTTGTGGGCCTTCGACGACAAGGGTTCCGAGTTCTACACGCTGCGCGTGCGCGACCTTGCCGACGGCAAGGAACTGGCCGACCAGATTCCCGCTACCGGCGGTTCGGGTGTGTGGAACGCGGGCAATGACGGGTTCTTCTACACGCGCCTCGACCCCAACCACCGGCCGTCAAAGGTGCTGTTCCACGCACTGGGACAAGACCCTGAAAACGACCGCCTGATCTATGAGGAAACCGACCCCGGTTTCTTCATGAATGTCGACGGCACCCGCAACAACCAATGGATCATGATCGGCATCAACGATCACGAGACCTCGGAATACCGACTGTTGAGCGCCAGCGATTCGTTTGCCGAACCCAGGCTGGTGTCGGCGCGCGAAACCGGGCTTCAGTATGAGTTGGAGGAAGGCGGCGACGTCTTCTTCATCCTGACCAATGCGGACGGCGCGAAGGACTTCAAGATCATGACGGCGCCGGCAAGCGATCCGGTTCGCGCCAACTGGCGGGAGCTGGTTCCGCATGAGCCGGGCCGGCTGATTCTGTCGGTGATCGGGTTCAAGGACCATATGGTCCGGCTTGAGCGCAAGGAGGGCCTGCCTCGCATCGTCGTGCGCGATCGCGCCAGTGGTGAGGAGCACCTGATTTCCTTAGACGAGGAAGCCTTCTCGCTCGGCCTGTCGGGTTCTTATGAATACGACACCGAAATCATGCGCTTCTCCTACTCGTCGATGACGACGCCGGCGCAAGTGTTCGACTACAATATGCGCACCCGCGAGCGGGTGTTGCTCAAGACCCAGGAAGTGCCGTCCGGCCATGATGCGGACCATTATGTCACCAGGCGGCTGATGGCGCCCGCCGCCGATGGCGAACTGGTGCCGATCTCGCTTCTGCACCGTCGCGACACGCCGCTGGATGGAACCGCACCTTGCCTGCTCTACGGCTACGGCTCCTACGGCATCACCGTGCCGGCCGCCTTCAACACCAACTGCCTGTCGCTGGTCGACCGCGGCTTCGTCTACGCCATCGCCCATGTCCGCGGCGGCAAGGACAAGGGCTATGGCTGGTACGATGACGGCAAGCGGGCGCACAAGATGAACACCTTCACGGATTTCATCGCCTGTGCGCGCCACCTCGTCGCCGAGCGCTATACCGCGCACGACCGCATGGTCGCGCAAGGCGGCTCGGCCGGCGGCATGCTGATGGGCGCCGTCGCCAACATGGCGCCGGACTGCTTTGGCGGTATCGTCGCCGAGGTTCCCTTCGTCGACGTGCTCACCACCATGCTCGACGCGACCCTGCCGCTGACGCCGCCGGAATGGCCGGAATGGGGCAATCCGATCGCGTCCGCCGACGACTACCGGACGATCGCCGCCTATTCGCCCTACGACAATGTCGCGGCACTCGACTATCCGCCGATCCTGGCGCTTGCCGGCCTCACCGATCCGCGCGTCACCTATTGGGAGCCGGCCAAATGGGTGGCGCGGCTGCGCGACCGCAAGAGCGGCGACAATCCGGTGCTGTTCAAGATCAACATGGATTCCGGCCATGCCGGTGCGTCCGGCCGGTTCTCACGCCTGGAAGAGATCGCCTATACCTATGCCTTCGCGCTTAAGGTGACGGGCAAGGCGCAGCTTGCCGAGAAGACGCTCAAATGATCGATCTGTCCACGTTGATTGCCTATATCGCCGTCGTGCTCGGCTTTGTCTTTATCCCGGGCCCGGCCACGCTGTTGACGATCGCCCGGGCAACGAGTTCGGGAACAAAGGTCGGGATCGCGACTGGCGCTGGGATCGCGGCCGGCGACATATTTCATACTGTCATGGCGATGGTCGGTATCTCAGCGATCATCGCCACGTCGGCGACGCTGTTCAGCATCGTAAAATATATCGGCGCGGCCTACCTCGTCTACCTTGGCATTCGCGCCATCATCGAGAAAACGCCGGCCGATCCCTCTGCCGGCGCGCTCGCTATCTCCGCCGGCAAGGCGTTTCGGCAGGCTGTCCTGACCGAAGTGCTCAACCCCAAGACCGCGCTGTTTTTCCTGGCATTCCTGCCTCAGTTCGTGCGACCCGAAAACGGAACGGTCATGCTTCAATTGGCCGTATTGGGAGTTGTCTTCGTCGTGCTCGGTCTTTTCAGCACGGTCGTCTTTGCCGTGAGCGCCGGTCGCCTCGGCAGTTTCCTGCGCCGAAATCCGACCGTGCTGAAATGGCAGGGCAAGATTGTCGGCGGCATCTATTGTGCCTTGGGCGTCCGCCTGGCCTTGCAGCAACGCTGAGGGCTCGGGACAGCACGTTCACTTTTGGGTTCGGCGATCATGACTTTTTTGAATTCCGCTTTGCTCATTTGCGCTCGCAATTGTACCAGCCCCGCGCTAACCAGTGCGCGGCTTTTCGCAAGCCGCGCTTGCCATCTTTGCTACTGGGGTATGCTATGCTGCTCGTCGACGTCTATCTCGACAAATCGCCGATCCAGGGCATCGGCGTCTTTGCCAAGCACCACATCCCCAAGGGCACGCTGATCTGGAAGCTCGATCCCCGCTTCGACCGGATCATCGACGTCGAGACCTATGAGGGCGAAACCGGGCCGGTGAAGAACTATCTCGACCGCTATTCCTACCCGGACCGGCGCGATCCTGCCTATATCGTCTTCGAAGCCGACGACGCCCGCTACATGAACCATGATGACGAGCCGAATTGCGATGTCTCCTCACCCGAGGAAACCTTTGCGCTGCGCGACATCGCACCCGGCGAGGAACTGACCTGCAACTACAATCTTTTCTTCGAGGCCGGCTTCGATTTCCTCGGCGATCGGCACCTCTAGTCGATATCAGTTCGCCGGTTTCTTGCGCGCGGGATAACCGTTCGGGTGCGGCGGTACTGCCTTGAGATAGGCGGCGATTGCTGCACGATCCCCCGCAGTCAGCTCGGCCATGTTACGCTGCACGTCGACCATGGCGCCGCCGACGGAATCGAAGTCGGGCGTGAAGCCGGTTTCGAGATAGTTGGCTATATCGGCTTCCGACCAGTTGGCGATGCCGCCCTTGCCCGATGTGATGTTCGGTACGACGCCCGAGCCCTCCGCGGCCACGGCACCGGCCAGCCACTCGCTTTTCTTCGTCCCGCCCGCGAAATCACGCGGCGTGTGGCATTCGCCGCAATGGCCGGGTCCTTCGACCAGATAGCGGCCGGCCATGACCGGATCGGGCGTGCCATCGTGCAAGGCAATGACAGGCTGATCGCTGAGATAGAGCCGCTTCCACAGGCCGATGCCACGGCGGATGTTGAACGGGAATGCCAGCGTATTGGCCGGTGCCTTGCCGGCGACCGCGGGCAGCGTCTTCAGGAAGGCATAGAGATCGGCAATGTCAGACGGCTTCATGCGGGCGTAGGACGCGTAGGGAAAGGCCGGATAGAAATGCTCGCCAGACGGCGACACGCCCTTGAGCATGGCGTTGGCGAGATCCTCGACCGACCATGCGCCGATGCCGTCCTTGGGATCTTGCGAAATGTTGGGCGGAACGAAGGTGCCGAACGGCGTTTTGAGTTCGAGGCCGCCCACCAGTTGAAGCCGCGCATCGCCCTGCGAGCCGGGCTTTGCGTGGCAGGATGTGCAGCCGCCGGCATAGAAAATGCGCTTGCCCCGGCTAGCGTCGCCCGGCCCGAGTTGCGCCAGGGCCGTCGTATCCAGCCTGACCGGCGCCGACAAAAGCCAACCGCCGGCCGCGCCGACGCCGCCCAGAACGAGGGCCGCGCCGACGAGCTTCTTCAGCCATGCCATCAGGCAATCAGCCCTTCTTGATCCTGTAGCCCTGATGGCAGGCGCCGCAATCCGAGCCGAGGGTGCCGACTTGCGCCTTCAGCGCGTCGATATCGGCGGGAGCCGCGGCGACCGCGGCCTTGACGTCGGCGAGATATTTGTCCTCGGCGGCCTTGAAGCCCGCCGTGTCTTCCCAGATCTTCGGCCCGGCCGTGGTGTCGCCGGTATCGCTGCCTTTCGGGAACAAGGCATCGACGTCGAACTTCTCGGCATTCGCCTGCAGCGCCTGCAACTGCGTCAGCACGGCAGCGGCATCAAAGGGCTCATCGCCCTTGACCACTTTCGACAGGCCGCCGACGATCTTTCCGCGCTCCTTCATCAGAGCCTGCCGGTCGAGGATCGGATCGGCAAAGGCCGCCGAACCGGCGAAGGCGAGCGTTGAGATGGCGATGACAAGCTTTCTCATTCATTTGGCTCCATGATGAAGGCATTTCAGGACAGGTCGTTAACGGATGTCGCGGACGGATTATTCCCTTCCTTCGACCGATTTTGCCGAACGGTGAGTGACTGGAGACCTCGGCTCCCAAAAAGAAAAGCCCCGGAATGCCGGGGCTCTTCTGCGGGTCGATCAAGCTTTTTCGTACAATTCCAGCACGTGATCCCAGTTGATCAGGCTGTCGACGAACGCCTCGAGATATTTCGGGCGCGCGTTGCGGTAGTCGATGTAATAGGAATGCTCCCAGACATCGACGCCGAGGATCGGCGAGGCGCCATGAACGAGCGGGTTCTCGCCGTTCGGCGTCTTCGAGATCGCCAGCTTGCCGTCCTTGACCGAAACCCAGGCCCAGCCCGAACCGAACTGTGTCGTGCCGGCCGCGATGAAGTCGGCCTTGAACTTGTCGTAGCCGCCGAGATCGCTGTCGAAAGCCTTCTGCAGCGCGCCAGGCAACTTGTTGCCGCCGCCGCCCTTCTTCATCCACTTCCAGAAATGGATGTGGTTGTAATGCTGCGCGGCATTGTTGAAGAGGCCGGCATTCTTGCCGAACGACTGCTTGACCACCTCTTCGACCGACAGATCGCCAAGGCCCGCCTCGGCGGCCAGCTTGTTGCCGTTGTCGACATAGGCCTTGTGGTGCTTGTCGTGGTGATACTCCAGCGTCTCTTTCGACATGTAAGGCTGCAAGGCCTCGTAGTCATAGGGCAGAGCGGGCAATTCAAAAGCCATGGGTAGTACTCCCTCGTGGAAAAATCCGGTGTCGATACCGGATTAAGATAGGTCTGGATTGAGCTGGAACAACTCCGGAAGTGAAGCGCCGGTTCCCTTTCTAAGCGGGTTCCGGAAAACTGTCACACGGTTTTCCTGCGGTGAGAAGTGCAGCGACAAAAAGGCCGGACTGGCGCGTCAGCCAGCCGATTTCGAATGCGCCCATTCCCAATAGAGCTCACGCGCCTTCTTGGCCACCGGTCCGGGTTGCAGGTTGCGATCCTCGATGCGCGTGATCGGCACCACCTTGGAGTGGTTGCCGGTCGAAAAGATCTCGTCCGCTTCGAGGAAATCGCGTACCGACAAGGTCTTTTCGGTGGCTTTGAAGCCATACTCACCGAGCAGATTTATCGTGCGCGAACGCGTGATTCCGGACAGGAAGGTGCCGTTCGGCGCCGGCGTAAAGACATGTCCATCCTTGACCAGGAAAATGTTCGAGGTCCCGGTCTCGGCGACGTTGCCAAGCATGTCCAGAACCAGCGCATTGTCGAAGCCGCGCATCTTGGCTTCGAGGATGGCGCGGCCATTGTTGGGATAAAGGCATCCGGCCTTGGCATTGGTCGGCATGGTTTCGATCGTCGGGCGCCGGAACGGCGACACCGTCACCGAAAAGCCGGACGGCGAGATCATCGGCGATTCATAAAGGCAGAGGCAGAAACGGGTCGATGCGGGATCGGCCGGCACGCCCATGTAGCCGCCATGCTCGGCCCAGTACATCGGCCTGATATAGACCGCCGTCTTGCCGTCGAACTTCTTCAGCCCGTCCCAGGTCAGCCCGATGATCTGTTCGGGCGTCATGTTCGGCTTGAGGCCAAGCGCGATCGCCGAGGCGTTCACCCGCCTGGCATGGAGGTCGAGGTCGGGCGCTACGCCTTCGAACCAGCGCGCCCCGTCGAACACGCTGGTGCCGAGCCACATCGCATGGCTGCGCGGCCCCAGTATGGCGACATTGCCCTCGTACCAGTCCCCGTCGACGAAGGTCCATGTCGCGGATTGCGCCGCTGCCGCCAGTGTCATTGCGTTGTCCCGTTCCAGTCAATGTTGTGTGACAACATTGGATGATGCTTTGGCCACCGCCGTCAACGGGCATCGGGGAGTTTTGTTGAGGCCAGCGGCGGGCCCGGTGCAATCAAGGCTTGCACCGCGCCCCGCCTCGCCTCAAAACTGTCGCCATGCAATACGCCGCCTATGTTTTCGACGCCTACGGCACACTGTTCGACGTGCATGCCGCCGTGCGCCGCCATGCCGACCGGATCGGGCCGGACGGCCAGTTGCTGTCGGAGATCTGGCGCGCCAAGCAGCTCGAATATTCCTGGGTGCGTACGCTGATGGGCGCCTATGCTGATTTCTGGCAACTGACCGAGCAGGCGCTCGACTTCGCCTTGCGCAAGGTCCCGTCGGCCGATTCAAGCCTGAAGGCTAAGCTTCTCGAAGCCTACTGGCGACTGGATTGCTATCCTGAGGTGCCGGCCGTGCTGAAGGCGCTCAAGGCCTCGGGAGCCAGGCTGGCGATCCTCTCCAACGGCTCGCCCGAAATGCTGGAAGCGGCCGTCAAGTCCGCCGCGCTCGACCAGGTTCTGGACGACATCTATTCCGTCGACGCGGTGCGCCGCTTCAAGACCGATCCGGCGGTCTACGACATGGTCGCCACCGGCTGGCGCCTCTATCCCGGCGCTGTGTCCTTCCAGTCCTCCAATCGCTGGGACATTGCGGGTGCCACCAAATTCGGCTTCCGCACGGTGTGGATCAACCGTTCCAACCAGCCCGAGGAATATCGGGACTTCCCGCCAACCCTGATCCTGCCGACCCTCGAAGCCCTGGTCACCGCCTAAGTTGTCCATCTGTTGCCCTGCCGCCACAGTGGCGGCGCGGTCACAGCTTCGCCTTTGTTTGTCCACGTTCGGGCCAGAATCGGAACCGCCTATCGGGCCAGGTGTTGTCAGGCACCTGCAACGGGTGATCGGCGTATTGACGCTTTGTTGCGATTTGAGTCTTAAAGAAGGCAGTCATGTCCATAACCGAAATCGAATCCTATCGCCTGAGCCGTCGCGGCTTCCTCAACGCCGCAGCATTGGGCGCCGCATCGATCGCGGTTTCCGCATGCGCCACCACCGGCCCAGGGCCGGTCGAGCCACCGCCGCCGGCCTATGTCGAGCCGCCGCTTGCCGACTATGCGTCGATGTACGCGGCCGTCAGCGATGGCGGCTTCGACCTGCCGGCCATCCCCGTCGACAGGATCGATCCACAGTTCCTGCGTCAGATCGTTCCCGACCCGACCGGGCAGAAACCAGGAACCATCGTCGTCGATACAACAGGCCATTTCCTCTATCTGGTTCGCCCGGGCGGTCAGGCCATCCGCTATGGCGTCGGCCTTGGCCGCGCCGGCTTCGAATGGGCGGGCGACGCTGTCGTCCAATGGAAGCAGAAATGGCCTAAATGGACGCCGCCGGATGAGATGATCGCCCGGCAGCCGGAACTGAAGCAATACAGCGCCGACAATGGCGGCATGCCCGGCGGCCTCAAGAACCCGCTAGGTGCCCGTGCGCTCTATCTCTTCCAGGGCAATGTGGACACGCTTTACCGCCTGCACGGCTCCCCGGAATGGCGCTCGATCGGCAAATCGGTGTCATCGGGCTGCGTGCGCCTGATGAACCAGGACATCATCGACCTCTACGACCGTGTGCCGTCGAAAAGCCCGGTCATCGTGACCAGCGATGCCAGCCAGCCGATGGTGGCGGCGGCGACCGCGAACCACAAGGCCATCCCGATCGATGCCGGCGTGCCGGACGGATCTGTCCTGCTCGGCCCCGTCAAAGCGGTCACGAACGCGATCTTCTGATCCAGCTTCGCCCAGCGAATATGCTCGGCGCCGCGTGTCCAAGGGGACGCGCGGCGCTATAAGCATGGACTTTGCTGCACTGGGCTCAGCGCCCCCGCGACAGGCTGCCCAGGATACCACGCACGATCGCACGTCCGACCGACGAGCCGACCGAGCGCACCACCGACTTGATCGCCGCCTCGGCGACCGTCTGGCGATTGGAGGGGCGCGGTGCCGGCGCGCGGCGGCCACCCGGCTGCGGTGCGGGATCGTCATTGCCGAAGCCCGGAATTGTCCAGCGCGAGCCGCCGGTGCCTGCCTGCTGCGCCTGCGCTTCGGCGTCCTGCGCGTCCTTGGTCTTCTTCTGCAGGATCTCGAAGGCCGATTCGCGATCAATGACCTGGTCGTACTGGCCGGAGACGGGGCTTTCCGCGACCAACTTTTGCCGCTCGGCGGGGGTTATGGGCCCAAGCCGCGACGACGGCGGACGGATCAGCGTGCGCTGTACCATGGACGGCACGCCCTTGGCCTCCAGCGTCGAGACCAGCGCCTCGCCGGTGGCGAGCTGGGTGATGGTGGTGGCGCAGTCGAAGTCGGGATTGGGGCGGAATGTTTCCGCCGCCGTCCGTACCGCCTGCTGCTCGCGTGGCGTATAGGCGCGCAGAGCGTGTTGAACGCGGTTGCCGAGCTGTGCCAGCACCTTCTCGGGGATATCCAGGGGATTCTGCGTGACGAAATAGACGCCGACGCCTTTCGAGCGGATCAGGCGGACCACCTGTTCGACGCGGTCGATCAGCACTTTCGGCGCCTCGTCAAAGAGCAGATGCGCCTCGTCGAAAAAGAACACCAACTTCGGTTTGTCGGGATCTCCCACCTCGGGCAGTTCCTCGAACAGTTCCGACATCAGCCAGAGCAGGAACGTCGCGTAGAGCCGCGGGTTCATCATCAGCTTGTCGGCTGCGAGCACGCTGATGGCGCCCCGACCGTCACGCGTGGTGCGCATGATGTCGGAGATGCGTAGAGCCGGCTCGCCGAAGAAGTTGCCCGCGCCCTGTTGCTCCAGCACCAGCAGCGTGCGCTGGATGGCACCGACCGATGGCTTGGTGACATTGCCGTAGCGCGCGCTGATCTCTTCGGCGCGCCCGGCGATGTTGGCAAGCAGCGCCTGCAGGTCCTTGAGGTCGAGGAGCAGCAGGCCCTCTTCATCGGCAATGCGGAAGGCAATGTTCATTATGCCTTCCTGCGCGTCGGTCAGGTTCATCAGCCGCGACAGGAGCAGCGGTCCCATTTCCGATATCGTTGCGCGGATTGGGTGGCCTTGCTCACCGAAAAGGTCCCAGAAGATGACGGGGAATTCCTGGAAATCGTAGGGGTCAAGCTTTACCTGTGCGGCCCGCTTGACCAGAAAATCCTGAGCCGTGCCCATCATGGCGATACCGGACAGGTCGCCCTTGATGTCGGCGCAGAACACCGGCACGCCGGCATTCGAAAAGCCCTCGGCCAGAACCTGCAAGGTAACGGTCTTGCCGGTACCGGTGGCGCCGGTCACCAGGCCATGGCGATTCCCGTACTGCAGCAGCAATTGTTCGGGACGCTGATAGCTGTCATCGGGCTTGCGGCTGGCGCCGATGAAAATACTGGTGTCGTCAGCCATATTTCGGGTCTCCGCAAAGTGATGTGTCTAAAAGCCAGCCTTTGCCCGAAGGTATAGAGAGGCTCTCGCACAGCGACAATGCCAATCGCCCAAATTGCCCCAATCGGACTTATCGCCGAAATCGGATTTTGGAACTTGCGGATTTTGCTGGTGTTTGGCAATCGTTCATGGTCCGTCCACGTAAGCTGACCTATATCAGATGGATCGAATTCAGACCCTGGACGCGCATTGCGATAACCGGCCGGGGACCTTAGACTGAGCCGCTCCGGGCTGGTGCGGCGACATAACGAGGAAGATGGATGGGCGCTGGAGCCTTGACCAGGGATGTTGAACCGGCGGATGCCGAACGCCAGCGATGGCTGGCCTTGGCGGAAAAAGCGTTGGCCGGCGCATCCTTCGAGGAAAAGCTGGTTTCGCACACCGACGACAGCATCCGCATCGAGCCACTCTATGCCCGTGCGGCCGGGGCCGAGCCGATCGTGCGCGCGAATCCTCGATCGCCGTGGATTGTCAGCCAGCGCGTCGACGATCCCGATGTCGATCGTGCCAAGGCGCAGGTCCTGGATGATATAGCGCAGGGAGCGACAGGATTGTCGCTCGTCTTCGAAGGTGCGCCGAACGCATTCGGCTACGGCTTGCCGAGAACCGCGCAGGCTCTGGAGACGGTGCTGGAGGGCGTACCGCTCAACCGCGTGCAGATCCGCATCGATACCCACCCATGGAGCCGGCCGATGGCCGACTGGCTGGTGGCGTTCCTGAGCAAGCGTCGCTCCGATCCAGCAAAGCTAAACCTATCCTTCGGCATCGATCCGGCGGCGATCCTCGCCGGCACCGGCCGGCTGCGCATGTCGATCGAGGCGCTGCAGGAATCGATGCCGCAATCGCTGGCGCATTTCTTCTCGATGGGCGTGCCGGGCGTGCTTCTGGAAGCGGACGGCCGCGTCTTTCACAATGCCGGCGCCACGGAGGCGCAGGAACTCGGGATCATGCTGGCTTCCGCGGTTTCGTATCTCAGAATGTTCGAGAAGGCGCGGCAGCCGCTCGTCTATGCCGCGCCTCATATCGGCTTCGCACTCAGCGTCGACCAGGATCAGTTCCTCTCCATGGCCAAGGTGCGGGCCCTGCGCAGGCTTTGGGCACGGGTGCAGGAGGTTTGCTCGATCCCCAATTCCACGGCCAACATCCATGCCGAGACATCATTTCGCATGATGACGGCATTGGACCCGGAAACCAACATCCTGCGCACGACGATCGGCTGCTTCGCAGCGGCAGCGGGGGGAGCGGATTCGATCTCCATCCTGCCGCATACGATCGCGCACGGCCTGCCAGCTCCCTTTGCCCGCCGCGTCGCACGCAACGCGCAGCTGATCATGGCCAATGAAAGCCATGTCGATCATGTCGCCGATCCCGCGTGTGGTTCCGGCGCGGTCGAGGCGCTGACATCAGATCTTTGCGAAGCCGCCTGGGCGGAGTTGCAGACGATCGAGGCCGAAGGGGGGATACTGTCCAGCCTTCGTGACGGGCACATCCAGAAGCGCGTTCGCGCCGCGGCCGCTCGTCGCGACGCCGCCTTCAAGTCCGGCGAGCGAGCCATCATCGGCACCACACTCTATCCACAGAAGACCGAGCGCCCGGTCGAGACACTGGACGCGGTGCAGCGGCCGGCTTTCACTGAAGGTGTCGTCCTGTGCGAACCGCTGTTTCCGGCCCGCATCGACCAATCCATCGGGGCGCTCTCTTGATTCCGGATTTCAGCCAGGTTGGCTGGGTGCCGCCGCGCCGCGCACCGGTCGAGGTCAAGGGCCAGCGGGTGACGCCGGAAGGGCTTGTCGTCAAGCATCTGTACAATCAGGGCGACCTCAAGGGCCTGCCATATCTCGACACCTACCCGGGCTTGCCGCCCTTTGTGCGTGGCCCCTACCCCACCATGTATGTCCAGCAGCCGTGGACGATCCGGCAATATGCCGGCTTTTCGACGGCCGAAGAGTCCAACGCCTTTTACCGGCGCAATCTTGCCGCCGGCCAGAAAGGCCTGTCCGTCGCCTTCGATCTCGCCACGCATCGCGGCTATGACAGCGACCATCCACGCGTCGCCGGCGATGTCGGCATGGCTGGCGTCGCCATTGATTCCATCCTCGACATGCGGCAGCTCTTCGACGGCATTCCGCTCGGCGACATGACCGTGTCGATGACGATGAACGGCGCGGTGTTGCCGATCATGGCGCTCTATATCGTCGCGGCGGAAGAACAGGGCGTTGCGCAGAAGGATCTGGCCGGGACCATTCAGAACGACATTCTGAAGGAGTTCATGGTCCGCAACACCTACATCTATCCGCCAAAGCCCTCGATGCGGATCGTTTCGGACATCTTCTCCTACACGTCGAGGAACATGCCGAAGTTCAATTCGATATCGATCTCCGGCTACCATATGCAGGAGGCCGGCGCGACGGCCGACCTGGAGCTCGCCTATACGATCGCCGACGGCATCGAATATGCTCGCGCCGGCGTCGCGGCGGGTCTCGACATCGACCGCTTCGCGCCGCGCCTCTCCTTCTTCTGGGCGATCGGCATGAATTTCTTCATGGAAGTGGCCAAGCTCAGGGCCGCGCGCCTGCTGTGGGCGACCCTGATGAAGAAGAATTTTGCGCCGAAGGACGAGCGCTCGCTGTCGCTGCGCACCCATTGCCAGACTTCTGGCTGGTCGCTGACGGCGCAGGACCCCTACAACAACATCATCCGCACCATGATCGAGGCGATGGCCGCGACTCAAGGGCATACCCAGTCGCTGCACACCAACTCCTTCGACGAGGCGATGGCGCTGCCGACCGATCATTCGGCGGGTATCGCCCGCAACACGCAGCTCGTCCTGCAGAAGGAATCCGGCACAACGCGCGTCATCGACCCGTGGGGCGGGTCGACCTATCTCGAACGGCTGACCCATGATCTGGCGGCGCGCGCATTGATCCATATCGAGGAGGTCGAGGCTCTCGGCGGCATGGCGGCGGCGACGGAACAAGGTATCCCCAAGCTGCGCATCGAGGAAGCAGCGGCGCGCACACAGGCGCGCATCGACTCCGGCGAGCAGATGCTGGTTGGGGTCAATGCGCATCGTCCCGAGAACGACATCGAAGTTGACGTGCTGAAGATCGACAATGCCGAGGTCAGGGCGCGGCAATTGTCGAAGCTGCAGAGGCTGAAAGGCACGCGCGAGGTCGCCGTGGTGGAAAGCGCGCTCGATGCGCTGACCCGCGCCGCGCAGGGCAACGAAAACCTGCTGGAGTTTGCCATCCGCGCCGCGCGCGCCAATGCCACGGTCGGCGAGATTTCGTTCGCGCTGGAAAGGGCGTTTGGCCGCCACGTCGCGACGGTGCAGACCATTTCCGGCGTCTACCGCAAGGCGCTTGGCGACAATCCCGTGGTCGACGGGCTGCAGGACAAGATCAGCGCTTTCGAGAAGAAAAACGGCAGCAAGCCGCGCATCCTCGTTGCCAAGATGGGACAGGACGGCCACGACCGAGGGCAGAAGGTGATCGCCACCGCCTTCGCCGATCTCGGCTTCGACGTCACCGTCGGCGCGATGTTCCAGACACCGGAAGAGATCGCGAAACTGGCGGTCCAGCATGACGTCCATGTCATCGGTGCCTCATCGCTGGCGGCAGGACACCTGACGCTGATCCCCGAATTGCGCGACGCGCTGAAGAAGCTTGGCCGAGGCGACATGCTGATCGTGGCCGGCGGCGTCATCCCGCCGCAGGACTATGACGCCGTGCTGCAAGCCGGCGCGGCGGAAATCTTCCCGCCGGGGACTGTCATCCCGGAAGCGGCGGACCGGTTGATGGATCGGCTGCTGGCGGGCTGAGCGAAACCATTCTGTATTGCTGGAAAAGGTTGTGCCACAATGACGGGCGCAACCAAGGGTAGCGACAGTGAAGACTCTCATCCACAAGCTCGACGACGGATCAGGGGCCGTGATCTTGCCACCGGAAATGCTCGACAGCCTGAAGCTGCAAGTGGGCGATCAACTCCAGATTATCGAAACCGATGACGGCGTCATTCTAAGACCGGTGGAGAGCAACGACGTCGAACGGCAGATGCGCGCTGCTCGTGATGTCATGGACACATATGAGGTCGCGTTGCAAAGGCTGGCCAAGTAGCTGTTGTCAGCTATCCGAGAGCTTGACGATTTCCCATTCCTTGCCGTTGACCGCGGCCACGTCGCCAACCTTCTTGCCGAACAGCGCGACGGCCATCGGCGAAACATGCGAAATGCTTCCCTTGGTGGGATCGGCCTCGTCCTCGCCGACGATCTTCCAATGCACTTTCTTGCCGTCATCGCCTTCCAGCGTGACGCCCATGCCGAAGCGGACGACGTCGCTGCCGGGCTCCGGAACGGACAGTTCGGCACTCTCCCGCCGCGCGGTCCAGTAGCGCAGATCGCGTGACACGACCGCGATGCGCTCGCGATCGGCTTTCCTTTCGGCTTTCGCCAGAACGTCGCGCAGATCGGCCAGATTGTCCTCGATCTGCGCCAGGCCGCGTTCCGTCACAAGATTGCGGTGCGGGCTGATTGGCCGTTCGCCGACGCCGGCGATGGCGTTTTCGCTGTCTTCTTCGCGGGTGAAAGCTCTGCTCATTCCCTGAACCTAGGCCTCGAGTGGCAGCTCGACAAGTCATTGTCGATAAGTCGTGAAGCGGAACAGGGCGTCTGGCACGATTCCTGCGGTGTTATGATCGAACACTGGGATTGTGTGCCGATGTTGAACAGACGGACCCTGCTGACGCAAACCGCCGGCTTTGCCGTGATAGGCCTTGCGCTTGGCAAGGCGGCGGCCGCCAGCCTGACCGGCATCGAAAAAGCCTCGATGCGCGGCTCGATCAATGCCACCGAACTTGGCGTGCAGCCCGGGACATTCGACGACCAGAGCAAGGCCTTTGCCAAGCTGCTGCGCGACGCGAACAGCCGGGACATACCGGTGTTCCTGCCGGCGGGCACCTATGTGGTGTCCAATCTCTCGCTGCCCAGCCGCGTGCGTCTTTCCGGCGTGCCGGGGGCAACGCGCATCGTCTATGGCGGCGACGGCCATCTCTTCATGACTGAACAGGCCGACCATATCGAGCTCGCCGGGCTGGTCTTCGACGGTTCGAACCGGTCGATGGGTGACTATGCGCAAGGGCTGCTCGATCTGCGCCGGGTCGGCCATCTCGTCGTCGACAATTGCCAGATAACCGGAAGCGGCAAGAACGGACTGGCGCTGGAACACGCGACGGGCCGCATCGAACGCTCCGACATATCGGGCTCGGCGGACGCCGGCATCTACTCGGTCGAAGCGGGCGGGCTGGCAATCACCGGCAATGCCGTCTCCGACTGCGCCAATGGCGGCATCCTCGTGCATCGCTGGCAGGCGGCCGAAGACGGCACGATGGTCACCGGCAACCGCGTCGAACGCATCGGCGCGCGCAGCGGCGGGACCGGCCAGAACGGCAACGGCATCAATGCCTTCCGTGCCGGCAACGTCATCATTTCGGGCAACGTCGTCTCGGATTGCGCTTTCTCGGCTATCCGTGCCAACAGTTCCAGCAACCTGCAGATATCTGGCAACACCTGCTCACGCTCGGGCGAGACCGCGGTCTATTCCGAATTCTCCTTCGAGGGCGCCGTCATCAGCAACAACATCGTCGATGGCGCGGCCAATGGCATATCGATCGTCAACTTCAACGAAGGTGGCCGCATGGGTGTCTGCTCCGGCAACATCGTGCGCAATCTGTCGACCAGCGGCCCCTATACCGCCGATCCGCCCGGATTCGGCGTCGGCATCGGCGTCGAGGCCGACACCACCGTTTCCAACAATGTCATCGAGAACGCGCCGCTCTACGGCATGTCGATCGGCTGGGGCCCGTATCTGCGCAATGTGGTGGCCACCGGCAACATCATCCGCAAGGCAGGCACAGGCATCGTCGTCAGCGTGGTCGAGGGTGCCGGCACGGCAGTCATCTCGGACAACGTCATCGACGGCGCGATGAACGGCGCCGTCGTCGGCCAGCGCTGGGCGGAGCCGGTGACAGCAGACCTGACCCAGTCAAGCAACAGCGGCTTTGCGCATCTGACGGTCGAGCGCAACCGCGTCAGTTGAGAGCAATCTTCAATTCAAGGCTAGGGTTGGCCTCAGCGCCCCGACCTTGGCACCGATCCGGCTTTCGATCGGCGCATTGGCCAGTTCGAGCAGCTTCGCCGACAGGGCCTCGTCCGCACGCAGCAGCCTGGCGAGGACGGCTGCGACCATGGCCTCGCCGGCGCGGCCGGCGCCATCATCGCATTTGATCGCGATGCCAAGGCCAAGTTCAGGTATCGCGCTGCAGTGGACGCCTTCGGCACCACCCTTCGCAAAGATCCGGCCAGGTGCTGCTTCCATCAGCGCGACGTCTTCGCGGCCTGTGCCGGCGACAAAGAAGGGCTCCGCCATGCAGGCGGAAAGCAGGCGCTTCGCCGCCTTGGCTCGCTCGGGACTGAAACCGTGTGTCGTCGCCATGCGGGCAAAGCCGAGCGCGAAACTCCGGAGCGGTACCGCATAGGTTGGGATCGAGCAGCCGTCGGTCGCCCGCTCATCCGGGCCATGGACGGCGCCGGTAACAGCCTGCATGGCGTCGCGCACCATTTCCTGCAGGGTGTGCCCCGCCTTGACATAACCACGGTGCGCAATGCCGGAGTGCACGCAGGTGCAGAGGAAACCGGAATGCTTGCCCGAGCAGTTGTTGTGCAGCGCGTTGGGCAAATCGCCGGTGCGGGCGAGCGCAATCTCGGCGTCATGGTTCGAGGGCCAATGCGCGCCGCATTCAAGCGCCGACCCGTCCAGCCCGGCCCTGGCCAACATGGAGCGCGCCAATTCGACATGCGCCGGCTCGCCCGAATGCGAGGCACAGGCCAGCGCCAGTTCGCGGTTGCCGAAGCCATAGGCATCGGCAGCGCCGCTTTCGACAAGCGGCAGGGCCTGGATCGCCTTGACCGCTGAGCGCGGGAACACCGGCCTCGAGGTGTCGCCGATCTCCAGGACCGCTTTGCCGTCGGCATCGAAGACCGCGACAGCACCGCGATGCGCGCTCTCGACGATCGCGCCGCGCAAGACTTCGATCAGAACCGGATTTGCCATGCCACCTCCCGCGCATGACCTAGAAAATCGGAACCGATTTTCGAAAAGGATCATGCGCCAAATTAAAGTTCTACAGCGTCCTTTGCGCGCCCCAAAAGGCACGCGGCGCTGTAATGCTGGGCGGTTTATCTGATCCGGTCGAGAATGGAAACGTAGTTGGCGACCGCCGCTCCGCCCATGTTGAAGATACCGCCAAGCTTCGCGCCCGGCACCTGGATGCCGCCGGCTTCACCGACAAGCTGCATGGCGGTCAGCACGTGCATCGAGACACCAGTTGCACCGATCGGATGGCCCTTGGCCTTCAGCCCACCGGATGGATTGACCGGCAGGCGGCCGTCTTTCGCCGTCGTGCCGTCCAGCGCCAGCCTGGCGCCCTCGCCCGGCTTGGCCAGGCCCATCGCCTCGTATTCGATCAGTTCGGCGATGGTGAAGCAGTCGTGCGTCTCGACAAAGGACAGGTCGTCCAGCGTCACGCCGGCGCTCTTCAGCGCGCGGGTCCAGGCCTGCTCGCAGCCTTCGAAGGACAGGATATCGCGCTTCGACATTGGCAGGAAATCCTGCACATGTTCGTTGGCGCGGAAGGCGACGGCCCGGCGCATTTTCAGCGCCGTCCCGGTGTCGGCAAGGATAAGGGCGGCGGCACCGTCGGAGACCAGCGAGCAATCGGTGCGCTTCAGCGGGCCAGCGACGAAGGGGTTCTTCTCGCTCTCCTGACGGCAGAATTCGTAGCCGAAATCCTTGCGCATCTGCGCATAGGGATTGTCGACACCGTTCTTGTGGTTCTTGGCGGCGATCATGGCGAGCGCGTCAGACTGGTCGCCATAGCGCTGGAAGTAGGCTTGAGCGATCTTGCCGAAGACACCGGCAAAGCCTGCAGGCGTCTCGCCATCTTCCGGCAGATAGGACGCCTTCAAGAGATTTTTGCCGATTTCCGGTCCAGGCGTCGTCGTCATCTGCTCGGCCCCGACCACCAGCACGATGCGGGCAGCGTTTGCATCGATGGCACGGATGCCTTGCCGGACCGCCGCCGATCCCGTGGCGCAGGCGTTCTCGACACGCGTTGCCGGCTTGAAACGCAGCCGGTCGTCCGCCTGAAGCACCAGGCTGGCGGTGAAATCCTGCGCCGAAAAGCCAGCGTTGAAATGGCCGAGCACGATCTCGTCGACCTCGTCCGGGCCGATGCCGGCATGGTCGAGTGCGTCCGTCGCGACCTTGACGATCAGGTTCTCGAGCGTCTCGCCCTCAAGCTTGCCGAAGCGCGAATGCGCCCAGCCGACGATGCATGCGGTCATGGCAATCTCCATCCTTGGCGCGAGCCTAGCATACGGGTTAGCGGCACATCTCGCCTTTATTGTTCAAATATAAACATTCTCGCCGGAGCCGTGAAGGGCCGCAAGCCGACAATCGCTTGGTGCAGGTCACGCCCATGTCGATTTTTTGTTGATTGACCCGTCAATAAAAAATAACGTCCGCGCAAAAATCGGGAACAACATGCCGAAAGTCGGAATGGAGCCACTGCGCCGCAAGGCGCTCATCGACGCGACGATCTCGGCGATTGGCGAGCGCGGGTCGCTTGACGTGACCATGTCCGAGATCGCCGGGCGTGCCGGCGTGTCGTCCGCGCTTGCTCATCACTATTTCGGCGCCAAGGACGAGCTCTTGTTCGCAACGATGCGGCACATATTGGCCGAACTGACCATCGATATGCGCCGTGCCCTGCAATCCACCGCGTCTCCACGAGAACGCGTCTCCGCCGTGGTTGCCGTCAACTTCTCCGACATCCAGTTCCAGGCCGAAACCATCGCCGCCTGGCTCGCCTTCTATGTCGAGGCGCAGAAATCATCGGCCTTGCGCCGGCTGCTCAGGATCTATGCGCGGCGGCTGCATTCGAACCTGATGAGCGGGCTGACCGGCATCCTGCCCCGCGCAGAGGCCGACCGCGCCGCGGAGGCGACAGCGGCGATGATCGACGGGCTCTACATCAGGCGGGCGTTGAAGGACGGCGTGCCCGACGCCGCGACAGCGATCGCGCTGGTCGAGGACTATCTCGAAACCAAACTCGGCGAGCGGCAAAAACAGTGACAGCGAAGCGACCCAATTTCCTGATCGTCATGGTCGATCAGCTCAACGGGACCTTTTTCCCCGATGGGCCTGCCGCGTTTCTGCACGCGCCGCATCTGAAAGCACTGGCAGCACGTTCGGCGCGCTTTGCCAACAACTACACGGCTTCGCCACTCTGTGCGCCGGGCCGCGCCTCGTTCATGAGCGGCCAACTGCCGTCGCGCACCGAGGTCTATGACAATGCCGCCGAATTCGCCTCGTCGATCCCGACCTTTGCCCATCACCTGCGCGCCGACGGCTATCACACCGTGCTGTCGGGCAAGATGCATTTCGTCGGCCCCGACCAGTTGCACGGCTTCGAGGAGCGACTGACGACCGATATCTATCCCGCCGATTTCGGCTGGACGCCGGACTACCGCAAGCCCGGCGAGCGGATCGACTGGTGGTATCACAATCTGGGTTCGGTGACCGGCGCCGGCGTCGCCGAGATCTCGAACCAGATGGAATATGACGACGAGGTCGCCTTCCACGCGGTGCAGAAGCTCTATGACTTCGCCCGCGTCTCCGACGATGCCGCGCACCGGCCCTGGTGCCTGACCGTTTCCTTCACCCATCCCCACGATCCCTATGTGGCACGGCGGCAGTACTGGGATCTCTATGAGGATTGCCCGGCGCTCGAACCAGAAGTTGGCTTCATCCCCTACGACCGCCAAGACCCGCATTCGCAGCGGCTCTACAAGGCTTCCGACTACGACAGTTTCGACATCACGGCAGAGCAGATCCGTCGCTCGCGGCGCGGCTATTTCGCCAACATCTCCTATCTCGACGACAAGGTGGGCGAATTGCTGTCGGTGCTCGAGCGCACGCGCATGCTCGACGACACGGTCGTCCTGTTCTGCTCGGACCACGGCGACATGCTCGGCGAGCGCGGCCTGTGGTTCAAGATGTGCTTTTTCGAGGGCTCGGCGCGGGTGCCGCTGATGATCGCCGGCAAGGGCGTGCCGGCCGGGCTGATCGAGGCGCCGGTCTCCAATCTCGATGTGACGCCGACATTGTGCGATCTCGCCGGCATAGACATGAGCGCGATCGCGCCATGGACCGACGGCCAGTCGCTGCTGCCGCTACTTGAAGGCAAGCCGCGTACGGCGCCGGTGCTGATGGAATACGCGGCCGAAGGTTCAAACGCGCCCTTGGTGGCGATCCGTGACGGCCGCTACAAGTTCGTCCATTGCGAGATCGATCCGCCGCAACTCCATGATATCGAAGCCGACCCGCATGAGTTGAGCAATCTTGCCGCCGATCCGGCGCATGCGGATCTGGTGGCGGCCTTCATGGAAAAGGTGCGCGCGCGCTGGGACATGGCGGCCTTCGACGCCGCCGTGCGCGCCAGTCAGGCCCGCCGCTGGGTGGTCTATCCGGCGCTGCGCAACGGCACGCACTATCCCTGGGAGTTCCAGCCGCTGCAGAAAGCCTCGGAACGCTACATGCGCAACCACATGGATCTCAACGTGCTCGAAGAGCAGAAACGGTTCCCGCGAGGCGAATGATGGCAGACCTTCTCGTTCCCTCCCTCGATCATCTCAAACAGGCCTATGCGGTCACCTCCAGGGCGACGCAGATCACACCATTGCTGGAGTCGACGGCGCTCGCCCGAGAGACAGGTGCGGCCCGCGTCTTTATCAAGCCGGAATCGCTGCAATGGGCCGGATCCTTCAAGGTGCGCGGTGCCTATTGGCGGCTCAAGCAGCTTTCGCCCGATGAAGCGAAAAAGGGCGTCGTTGCCTATTCCTCCGGCAATTTCGCGCAAGGGCTGGCCGCCGCCGGCCAGGCGCTCGGCATTCCGGTCACCATCGTCATGCCGATCGACGCGCCGGCCGCCAAGCGCGACGCGACGGCGGGCTATGGCGCACGCGTCGTGCTGACCGACCATGGCGAACGCGCGCGTGAGGAAGTCGCCGCCGCCAAGGCGCGCGCGATCGCCGAGACGGAAGGGCTGGCACTGCTGCATCCGTTCGACGATCCCGAGATCATCGCCGGCCAGGCCGGTGCCGGCCTCGAGGCACTCGACCAGCTTGCCGCCAAGGACGCCAGCGCCGACCTGTTGTTCTGCTCGGTCGGCGGCGGTGGACTGATCGGCGGCGTTTCGCTCGCCTTCCACTACCTGTCGCCCGCAACCGAGATCATCGGCGTCGAGCCGGAAGGTTTCAACGGCATGGGCTCGTCGCTAGCGCATGGCAGCATCGAGACGATGCCGATCGGCCCGAAGTCGATCTGCGACGGGCTGATGTCGCGACGGCCGGGCGACGCGCCGTTCGCCGCGGTCAAGACCGCTGGTGTTCGCGGCATCACCGTCGATGATCAATCTGTGCGCCGCGCCATGCGGATCGCTTTCGAGCGCATGAAGCTGGTGCTCGAACCGTCCGGGGCTGCGTCACTGGCGGCACTGCTCGGCGGCAAGGTGGATGTGAAGGACAAGACCGTCCTTGTTGTGGTTACCGGCGGCAATGTCTCGCTCGCCGATTTTATGGCGCATATGAACCATGCTTGAAGCGGATTTCGTCATCATCGGCTCAGGCTCGGCCGGTTCGGCCATGGCCTATCGCCTGTCGGAGGACGGCAAGCATTCGGTCATCGTCATCGAATTCGGCGGCAGCGATATCGGGCCGCTGATCCAGATGCCGTCGGCCTTGTCGATCCCGCTCAACATGAGCCTCTATGACTGGGGTTTTGCCAGCGAGCCGGAGCCGCATCTCGGCGGCCGCGTGCTGGCGACGCCGCGCGGCAAGGTCATCGGCGGCTCGTCCTCGATCAATGGCATGGTCTATGTGCGCGGTCACGCGCGCGATTTCGACCACTGGGCCGAAGAAGGTGCGACGGGTTGGGGCTTTGCCGACGTGCTCCCCTATTTCAAGCGCATGGAAGACTCCGATGGCGGCGAGGATGGCTGGCGCGGGCATGGCGGCCCTCTGCATGTCCAGCGCGGCTCGCGTAAGAATCCGCTCTATGGCGCCTTCCTCGAGGCGGGCCGCCAGGCCGGTTTCGAACTGACCGATGACTACAATGGCGCCAAGCAGGAAGGCTTCGGCCCAATGGAGCAGACCATTCGCGGCGGCCGTCGCTGGTCGGCGGCATCAGCCTATCTGAAGCCGGCGCTCAGGCGGAGAAACGTGAGTCTGGTCAAGGGCTTTGCGCGCCGGGTGATCATCGAGAATCAACGTGCCATCGGCGTCGAAATCGAAGCTCACAAACAGATTCAGGTCGTTAAGGCGCGACGCGAAGTGATCGTCGCCGCGTCGTCGATCAACTCGCCAAAGATCCTGATGCTGTCCGGCATCGGGCCAGCTGAGCATTTGCGCGAAAACGGCATCGCCGTCGTGGCCGACCGGCCCGGCGTCGGCCGCAATCTGCAGGATCACCTGGAGCTTTATATCCAGCAGGAATCGACCAAGCCGATCACGCTGAATTCAGTGCTGAACCCGTTCTCCAAGGCGCTCATCGGGGCGCAGTGGCTGTTCTTCAAGTCAGGCCTCGGCGCCACCAACCATTTCGAGGCCGCCGCCTTCGTGCGCTCCCAGGCCGGTGTCGACTACCCCGACATCCAGTACCACTTCATCCCCGCGGCGGTGCGCTATGACGGCAAGGCGGCGGCGAAGTCGCACGGCTTCCAGGCGCATGTCGGACCGATGCGGTCGAAGTCGCGCGGTTCGGTGACGCTGCGCTCTCCAGACCCGAAAGCGAATCCGGTGATCCACTTCAACTACATGTCGCATCCGGATGATTGGGCGGAGTTCCGCCACTGTATCCGGCTGACCCGCGAAATCTTCGGCCAGAAGGCCTTTGACGCCTATCGCGGCCAGGAGATCTCGCCGGGCAGCCATGTGCAGTCGGATGACGATCTCGATGTCTTCATCCGCGACCACGCCGAAAGCGCCTACCACCCGTGCGGCACCTGCAAGATGGGCCGCGCCGACGACCTCATGAGCGTCGTCGATGCGGAATGCCGGGTGATCGGCGTCGAGGGATTGCGGGTCGCGGACTCCTCGATCTTCCCGCGCGTCACCAACGGCAATCTCAATGCACCGTCGATCATGACCGGTGAAAAGGCGTCGGACCACATTCTTGGCCGCACGCCGCTGGCGCCGTCCAACCAGGAACCATGGATCAATCCACGCTGGCAGGCGTCGGACAGATAGAGCATGATCCACCCATAGATTGAGCCGCCCACTTCCGCGGCGCCGGACCATTGGAGACTCCCATGCGCGCCCAGCCCACGGCATCGCACTACGTCAACGGACGCTATATCGACGACGAGCAAGGCGCGCCGCTGCCCGTCATCTACCCGGCAACCGGCGAGACCATCGCCATGCTGCGCTCGGCGACGCCGAACGTCCTGGAACTCGCCATCGAGGCCGCGCGGGCCGCGCAGCCGGCCTGGGCGCGGCTGAAGCCGGTCGAGCGCGGCCGCATCCTGCGCCGCGCCGCCGACATTCTGCGTGCCCGCAACGCCGACCTCGCCCGCATCGAGACGCTCGACACCGGCAAGGCGATCCAGGAGACGCTGGTAGCGGACGCGCCTTCCGCCGCCGACTGCCTTGAATATTTCGGCGGCGCGGTCGCCGCCTATAATGGCGAGGCCGTCGATCTCGGCGGGCCTTTCGCCTACACGCGGCGCGAGGCGCTCGGCGTCTGCGTCGGCATCGGCGCATGGAACTACCCGATCCAGATCGCCGGCTGGAAATCGGCGCCGGCGTTGGCCATGGGCAATGCCATGGTGTTCAAGCCGTCGGAAAACACGCCGCTTTCAGCACTGGCGCTGGCCGAGATCTACAGCGAGGCCGGCCTGCCCGACGGGCTCTTCAATGTGGTGCAGGGTTATGGCGATGTCGGCGCCGGCTTGGTGGGACACGATGTCGTCGCCAAGGTCTCGGTGACCGGCTCGGTGCCGACCGGCCGCAAGGTGCTGTCGCTCGCCGGCTCGAAGATGAAGCACGCGACGATGGAGCTCGGCGGCAAGTCGCCGCTGATCGTCTTCAACGATGCCGACATCGAAAACGCCATCGGCGGCGCCATGCTCGGCAATTTCTACTCGACCGGCCAGATCTGCTCCAACGGTACGCGGGTCTTCGTGCAGAGCGGCATCCACGACCGCTTCGTCGACCGGTTGATCGAGCGGACGAAAAAGATCCGCATCGGCGACCCGCTCGACCCGGAGACCCAGATGGGGCCGCTGGTCTCGAAAGCACAGCATGAGAAGGTGGTCGGCTATATCGGGATCGGCAAGCAGGATGGCGCCACACTGGCCTGCGGCGGCAACGTGCCTTCGCTGCAAGGCTTTGACGGCGGCTTCTTCGTCGAGCCGACGGTGTTCACCGGTGTCACCGACACGATGCGCATCGCCCGCGAGGAGATTTTCGGGCCTGTCATGAGTGTGCTGAAATTCGACGGCGAGGACGAGGTGATCGACCGCGCCAACGACACCGAGTTCGGCCTCGCCGCCGGCGTCTTCACCCGTGACCTGTCGCGCGCGCACCGCGTCATCGCCGAGCTGCAGGCCGGTACCTGCTGGATCAATGCCTACAATCTGACGCCGGTGGAAATCCCGTTCGGCGGCTTCAAGCAGTCCGGCATCGGCCGCGAAAATTCGCTTGCCGCATTGGCGCTCTATTCACAGCTCAAGTCGATCTATGTGGAGACGGGGGACGTGGCGAGCCCGTATTGAGCCCAGCCTAAGCCGCCTTCTCCGCCGTTCCATCCAGATACTGCGTCAACGCGCAGACCAGGTGATAGAAGATGCTGGCCGGAACATCCGATGCCAGCGAGCGGCCGCGTTCGTCGATACGGTCTATCCATAGGCCGAGCGGCGCCGGGTCGATGTGCCAGCGAAACAGCCGGCCAACCCGTTCCTCGATCTCCGGCTTGAGATCGGGTCCACCCGAACCGTCCAGCGCAATCGCCGCCTTGACCGCTTCGGCCTGCGGCCAGCTGCGCGAGATCAGGTCCAGCGGCAGGCCCTGCCGGGAGACGGCGCCATAGGCAAGGCCGGTGGCGCGGTTGAGGCCATTGGCGATGGCCGAGGCGTAGAGCTTTCGGGCGAAGCCGCTCAGTTCGACCTGGCCGCTGCGTCCGGCGAAATCGACCAGTAGCGAAGCCCATTCGAAGTGATGGCCGGGCTCGGTCCACGCGCCTTTCTCACCGGCTGACGGCTTCCACTCGTCATCGAAATATTCGCCCAGCGTCCAGCTTTCCCGGTCGAAGAAATGGCTCCGGAAGAGATCGATGATGCGTGCCGCACGGCGCAGATGAGCGCGCTCGCCGGTGGCCTGGTGCCAGGCCAGGAACGCTTCGAGCAAATGCATGTGCGGGTTGGAGCGCCGTTCGCCCTTCCCGTCCGATGTTTCGAGGAAACCGGTCATGCGATGATCCTCGAGATGCGCATCGAGGAACGCGAAGGTTTCCTCGCCGAGCCGCAAGGCATCGGGATTGCCGGACATATGGGCATGGGCGAGCGCCAGGAGCACGCAGGAATGATCGTATGCATCCTCGGTGGCGTCGGCGACGGAGCCGTCGACATGGAGCGTACGCACCCAGCCGCCTTTGTCGGTGCGGCCATTCCTGGCCATGAACTCGATACCGTGGCTGATCAGCCTGTCGGCCGGACCATGCCAGCCGCGCGCGCTGGCGACGGCGAAGGCATAGACCTGCCTGGCCTGGGTCCGCATGCGCTTGGGCTTCATGAGCGGGTTGGTGTCGAAGCCCAGCGCTTCATGGAAACCGCCATGACGCTCGTCGACGCCTGATGTCGACCACAGCGGCAATGTCTCCTGAAACAGCCAGTGGTGCACACGCCGCCGCCAGGCGCCGCTTTCGATGACGCGGTCATGCGCCGGCGTGAACCTGGTTTCCAGCCGGCCCGATTTCTCGAGCTGCTCGACGATCTTCTTGACGTGCTGGCTGTGACTGACCGGCGCGACGAAAGTCGCATCGGCGGTCGAAACGATGGCCACATCCTTCATGGCGATCGCCGACAACAGGCGGCCGTCGCTGCGGATGTAGGAGTTTTCGCAATCGATGGCGACAACATCGCCGATGACGACATTGCCTTGCTCGTCGGCCGGACCGACATCGAGCAGCGACTGCCAGGAGCCGAGATCGTTCCAGCGGAAGTCGGCCGGCACCATGGCAATGCCTTGCGCCCGCTCCATGATGGCATAGTCGATCGAGATCGAGGGTATGGCCTCATAGAGTTCCAATGGCATATAGAGGCCGGACAAATCCGATGTCGCCGCCTTGTAGGCGGCTTCGGTGGTCTGCCAGATGTCGGGCTCGAAAGCGGCGAAGGCGTCACGCATGGCAGCGGCACGAAACAGGAAGATGCCGGTGTTCCAGTAAAAGCTTCCCGCCTTGAGATAGCCCTGCGCCGTCGCAAGATCCGGCTTCTCGACGAAACGCGTGACGTCGAAGATGCCACCCAGCGCGCCCGCCACCTCGATATAGCCATAGCCGGTCTCGGGCTGTGTCGGTTTGATGCCGAACACCACGAGCCGGCCGGCGTGCGCCGCCTCGGCGCCTGCCTCGACACTCTGCCAGAATTGCCCTGCGGTCGATATTTCGTGGTCCGATGGCACAACCAGGACCAGGCTGTCGCCGAATTCGGACAGGGTGCGCAGCGTTGCCAGTGCGATCGCGGCGGCGGTGTTGCGCCCCGTGGGCTCGAACAATGGACCGCCGCCGGCGAGATCGAGGCCAGCCAGGTCGGCATGGACACGTTCGGCATGGCGCTCGGAGGCAATCAGGAAGATCGGCGTTTCGCCGGCCGGCCTTGCCGTCAGCCGGCGCAAGGTCTTGGCCAGCATGGAGCCGTCGCCCGAAAAATCGTGAAACTGCTTGGGATTGTCCTCGCGCGACAATGGCCAGAGCCGCGAGCCGACGCCGCCGCTCATGACAAAACTGACGATGCGCTGGCTCATTGGTGTCTCGCTCGGAAGTTGGTCTAGGGTAGCAGGCATGCCTTTAAGCCGTGTTTACCCGATTGGAAATCCGCTCGACCGCAAGATCGATGAAGGCCTTGACCAGGGGGGAAAGGTGCCGGCTGCTGGGATAGAGAACATATAGACCGCCCTCGGGCGTCGTGTAGCCGTCGAGAACGCGCCGCAACCGCCCCTCGTTGATCAGCCCCTCGGCCATCAGCTGGGGCAATTGAGCGATGCCGAAGTCCGCGAGCGCGGCCGCCACCACCGCCTGCATCTCATTGGCGGCGAATCGCCCGGCGACCACGACAGTTTCCTGGCCTTGTGGTCCATCAAGCACCCAATGAGCGCCTGAGGCCGACTGGCCCGCGATGACGCATCGATGGCGGGCGAGATCGGCCGGGCTTTCCGGCATACCATATCGCGCGAGATAGGCGGGGCTGGCGCAGAGCAGCCTGTGCGTGGAACCGATCTTGCGGGCAATCAGCGTCGAATCCTCAAGTCTCCCGGTGCGGAAGGCGAGGTCGATGCCGTCCTCGATCAGGTTGAGCTTGTCGTCGGTGAGGCGGAGTTCGACATTGGTCTTCGGGTACAGCGCCAGAAACTCGACCACGGCGCGGATGAGGAAGTGACCGCTGAAACCAACCGGGGCCGAAATCCGGATCGTACCCGAAGGCTCCGCCCTCGCCTCCGCGAGACGCAGATTCGCCTCCTCGATCGTCCGCAGCCCTTGGCTGCTTTGCTCATAATAGAGACGTCCGGCGTCCGTCAGGTTGAGGCTGCGTGTGGTGCGTTGCAGCAGCCGCACACCGACCTCGCGTTCGAGCGCGGCGACACGGCGGCTGACAGTGGTCTTGGGCATGGCGAGCAAGCGTGCGGCCGCGGTGAAGCTGCCGGCTTCGACGACGCGGGCAAAGACGGTGACATCGTTGAGGTCGATCATTGCGCTCAATATTGGGACAAAGTTTTCCAATTATAGGCAATTATGCATCAATGAGACAGAGGCTAATTTGCTCCAGACAAGACAACATGGAGCAAATGAGATGACCAGCAAACGAAGCATTCTTGTGACGGGAGCCACGGGCCAGCAGGGGGGCGCCGTTGCGCGTGCCCTGTTGTCGAGGGGCCATCGCGTCAAGGCGCTGACGCGCAAGCCGGACAGCGAAGCCGCTCGGCAACTGGCCGCGGTAGGCGCCGAAATCGTGGCCGGCGATCTCGCCGACACAGCCTCCGTCGTGAAGGCGGCAAGAGACGTCGACACCATGTTCCTGATGGGCAACAGCTACGAGGCCGGCCTCGAGGAGGAAACCCGCCAGGGGATTCTTGCCGCCGATGCGGCAAAGGCCGCCGGCATCGGACACCTGATCTATTCATCCGTTGCCGACGCCGACAAGAAGACCGGCATTCCGCATTTCGAAAGCAAATACCTTGTCGAGCAGCATGTCAGGCAGCTCGGCATTCCCTATACGATCAGCGCGCCGGTCGCCTTCATGGAGAATGCAGTTGCGCCGTGGTCGATCGACGCGCTCCGTCAAGGCATTCACGCTTTCGCCTTGCCGCCGAAGCGCGTCGTCCAACTGGTTGCGCTGGCCGATATCGGCGCCTTCGTCGCTGCACTCGCGGAACGGCGGGAACAGGTATTCGGCAAGCGCTTCGATTTCGCCGGGGACGAACTGTCCGGCGAGGAGCAGGCAAGAATCCTGTCCGAGGCCATCGGTCGCCCGATCCGCTATCAGGAGATCCCTATCGCGGCTGCCCGCCAGCAGAGCGAGGACGCGGCACTGATGTTCGAATGGTTCGACCGCGTCGGCTACGACGTTGACATCGCCGCCTTGCAAAGGGAGTTCCCCGAAGTGCGCTGGCACGGTTTTGCCGACTGGGCGCGCGCATTTGACTGGAACACCAGCGGCCTGCGCGGCGAAAGCTGATGAAATGCGACAGAAGTGCTGCCATTGCCGCTTGCAGGAATGAAGTGTGGCGGCTATAAGCCCGCCGTCTGGTCACGGAGTGTAGCGCAGCCTGGTAGCGCACCTCGTTCGGGACGAGGGGGTCGCAGGTTCAAATCCTGCCACTCCGACCAGAAAAACAACGCGTTAGCGCATCCCGACTTGGCGCTTGACTGATATGCCACCTGAAAACCGGGCGAGATGATACGCCTCCTCAGTTGAGTTGGCTGAGCCATAGCCAATGCGCTTCGCAGCGAAGAGGAGCAGTAAGCTCTGCCGCCATATTGGTTTGCGGCCGTCCGCCTATGGCGCTTTCCCAGCATCCGCTTCGGCTGATCACGTGCCGAAAAAAGTGTCGACGAACCTCACTCCCGTCACACTTATCGGAGGCCAAAGAAGCTCAATATCGCCAACACGATGACTATCGCTCCAACGAGCCAGATGATGTTGTTCATGATCTCTCTCCTGTCGCCTGGGAGGCCCGCGCCTCTGGCGGAGGACGCGGGCCGATCAGCCATTGCCGGCCGATCTTCAGCGGACACCAACGCGCTTGCCGCGGGAGTAGAACTATTAGATAGACCTAATGTTCCACCGCATGGCAAGCTGGATGTCGCGAATTTTTGAGCTCAGATCGTCGTGCCGCTTGAATGAGCGCAACCGATGCATCGGGCACTTCGAAAAGCGCCCCTTCTCTGCCCTGGGCAATGCGATCGCCCGACCTTCGACTTGCCCTTAGGCATCCCTACTGCCTTGGGAAAACCCCGGAACCAAAGCGGCCAGCCGCAGTTGTATCCACCGAAGGGCTATTCAAGTAAGTGGAGAAAATATAATGAAAACAATGATCATGTGCGCGTTGGCGCTTTCCGTGGGATTGCCGGTCGTAGCGTCGGCAGCCGAGGCCGATGTGGTTATCAGGACCCACCATCGACACCACCACAAGGTCAGGATCATCAACGAGGATGGACAGCGCCTGCATCACCGTCACCACGGCACGGTCGCGTTCTACGACCATGGCCGCCGGCATCATCACCATCGTCGAGACGCCCTCGTGGTCACGGGTTCCGTCTCCACACACCATCACCGCCATCCCGTGGTGATCGAGAACGGCGGCTACTGATAACACGGCCGCTGGCCCTGCTTATTACCAGGAGTCGGGCCAATTCGCGCGATGGTGCTGGTCCATACCCCTCGCCCGTTAGTCACCGCCGAGCTTGACTTACCCATCGACAGGCTGGGCCACCAGCTTCAGGGATGTGATCGGCGGCGTCTTTCGAAGATGTCGATCTTGCGGCTGTATGTCATCCGAATTTGGTTGTCACAACCTTCACAGGTCAGCGACTTGACGCTCTTTATCAGGCGGCCTTTACGGATCATCATTCGGTTGCATCGAGGACATTGGATCATCATGTCATCATCATACCGGTCCGGTGAAAGTGCCATATTCGCCTCCCAATGATGCTGGCAAGCAACGTACGTGCCGCATGGATATCTCGTTGTGATGTGTGGAGCGGCCGGCGTTAATCGAGCGTGATTTATTGGCTCACGATCCGCGATTCCCGTCTGGCATCGGAGCCATGTGTTTCTGCGTCTGCGATAGAAAAAGAGCCTAAGCTGCGAAAGCCGGGAGTATCGCGGAAAAGCTAAGTCCGGCTTTGCCGTGGGGCCGTACGACAGTGGGCTCGAAAATCCGTGGTCGCGGAAGCCTTCTTCCGCTCCCCGACTTGAGACTGAGGGTTCGCTCGCCGCATGGAAGCGGCGGGCGAACCCTATCGGCGCAGGAAGGGACATAGCTGCGCCAATCTGCAGGACACTCGTATTCGATCTTTTCGGATGGTCAGCCAAGAGTTATTCCAATCGCCATGAAGGTGATGGCCACCGCGAAGATCAGCGCGAGCAACCAGCGCGCTTGGCCAACACTCTTTTCCATCAGTTTCTCCTGAACATGCAGCGGACAACGGCTGCGAACGGGGGGCTGTTCCGGGCAGCATCACAGGTAGGACCATTGCATTTTACAGCCAGACTTAAGTCCGGCTCCCCACCAGACCGAAGCCCAGCTCGGGAACGATTACGCTTCGACTCTGTTCGGTGACTGGGCGCGCGAGGGCGATCAAGCGAATTTGGATGAAAGTCACCATGTCGAACAGCGAGGCCGCAAGATCCGATGCATTGGGGACGCGCGTAGCCGCCCTCGAGGCCAGGATGCAGCAAGCCCGGATTACCATGAGCGAAATGAAGACATTCCAAAAGGTTGCTGCCATGATGGAAGACGGGCAGGGCAGCATCGATGGCGACGATTTGATCGCCGCGTCCTTCGTGACCGGCACGTTGCTCGACAAGGAAACGCCCTGAGACCATGCGGACCATTAGCAGGCTTTTTGATTCCCATGCCGAAGCGGGCCGGGTTGCTGGAGAACTGGTGGCGGCTGGTGTTCCTCACATTCAGATTGCCATTATTGGCCCCTACCAGGATGAAGTCGGAGTTCTAAAGTCTCCGGGCGTCATTCTCGGTCTGGTCGGTGCGGCATTGGCGTGCCTTGGTGCCGTGGCCGTCTACGGTGTCAATTCCCTTCACGCCGGATTACCGGCAACAGCTGTGATTTGCGCGGTCTGTGGCGGCGCTTGCGGGTTGCTCGGCTCATTCATCACGACTGCTGCCAAACCCGACGATCTGAGCGTCGCCGAGGGGATCGTCCTGGTGACGGCCCATGTCGATGAAAACAAGAGCGACATCGCCCAGACAGTGCTCCGTGGTGAGGCCCCGCTGGCCGGACTTGTCGCCGAAGCAGCATGAGAATCCCTGGAGATGACAGGCCGACAAGCCGTGCGAACGAGCGAGCGCCGGCAGACGACATCTCGTCACGACCGGCACGGATTGCGATCGGGCTCGACAGCAGGCGCAAACTTTGTCGAAATGGGCATCGGCTCTAGGCAATTCGATGAAAGCCGGTAAGCTGGCGACCGGATGCGGACATGAATTTTATCTCAACGACAGCCTGGACACCGGTTCTTGTGATTGCCGTGCTTCTCGTGGCCGGCTGCTCCTCGATCAGCGGAACGGTAGATCCGGCGAAGTACGACAAGATGACCTGTGTCGAGCTCAACAGCGCGCTGGGCGAAACCGCCAGCGAAATCTCGCAAACCGCGATTACGCGCGGCAAGGTCGCCAACACCAATGTTCCGCGCTGGCTGCTTGGCGGCTCGCGGGTGAAAACCGCCGTCGCCAATCGGGAAACAGCCAGGATAGACCGGCTGAAACAGCAGCAGGATGCCATTGCCGCTGCGCGCGCACGCAGGTGCCCGAGGTCTGCGGGCTGAGCGAACGGAGGCCGCCACGATGATTGCCTTCAGTTGAAGCGCCGCCTCACGCGCTCAGCCGAAAGCGCGTCACGTCGATCGCCGCGTTCATCAGAGTCTGCGTGTAAGGCGCTTGCGGGTTGCTGAAGATCGCCTCGGTCGGCCCCTGCTCGACGATCTTTCCCTGCTTCATGACGATGATGTAGTCGGCCATGGCGCGCACCACGGCGAGGTCGTGGCTGATGAAGAGGTAGGACAGTTCATGGTCGGCCTGCAGCTTGCGCAGCAGTTCGACGATCTGCTTTTGCACCGAGCGATCAAGCGCGGAGGTCGGCTCGTCCAGCACGACCATTTTGGGCTTCAGGATCATCGCCCGGGCAATGGCGATGCGCTGCCGCTGGCCGCCCGAGAATTCATGCGGGTAGCGGTTGCGGGCGTTGGGATCGAGCCCGACTTCGCGCAAGGCCTCGACCGCGCGCTGGTCACGCTGCTTGCTTGAAAGGTTCGGCTCATGCACCAGAAGGCCTTCGGTGACGACCTGGCCAACGGTCATGCGCGGCGACAGCGAGCCGAACGGATCCTGGAAGACGAGTTGCATCTGGCGCCGCAGCGGCCGCATCTCCTGCCGGTCGGCCGTGGAAATGTCGCGATCGCCAAAACGGATCAAACCATCGCTCGGCAGCAGCCGCAGCAGGGCGCGACCGAGCGTTGATTTGCCCGAACCGGATTCACCGACAATGCCGATGGTCTGGTTGCGCTGAAGCCGGATCGAAATGTCATCGACGGCACGCAGCATCAGTGGCTCGCCGGCCAGAAACCCACCGCCGATCCTGAATGTGACTTCGACATTCCTGCCTTCGAGCACCACGGGCGCATTGGCCGGCGGTGGCGCCTTGGTTCCCGTCGGCTCGGCCGCCAGCAGCATCTTGGTGTAGGCGTGCTGCGGGTTTGCGAAGATCGCTTCCGCCTCGCCTTCCTCGGCGACCTCGCCCTGGCGCATGACATAGACACGGTCGGCGAAACGCCGGACGATGCCAAGATCGTGGGTGATGAAGACGATCGCCATGCCGAGCTTGCGCTGCAGTTCGGCGAGCAACATCAGGATCTGCGCCTGGATGGTCACGTCGAGCGCCGTCGTCGGCTCGTCGGCGATCAGGATGTCGGGGTCGTTGGCCAGCGCCATGGCAATCATAACGCGCTGACGTTGGCCGCCGGACATTTCGTGCGGATAGGATTTCATCCGCCGCTCGGGGTCGGGAATATGCACGAGCCGCAAGAGCCTGAGCGCCTCTTCGCGTGCCTCAGCGGCATTCAGGCCGCGATGCCGGCGGATCGGCTCGATCAGCTGGTTGCCAATCGAATAGAGCGGATCGAGCGAGGTCATCGGCTCCTGGAAGATCATGCTGATCTTGGCGCCGCGCACCTTGTTCAGGTCGGATTTGCTCAGTGTCAGCAGATTGCGGCCGCGATAGTCGACATGGCCCGTGGCTTCGCCATTCGAGGCCAGCAGGCTCATCGCCGCCATCATGGTCTGGCTCTTGCCGGAACCGGACTCGCCGACCACGGCAACGGTCTCGCCTGCGTTGACATGGATGTTGATGCCCTTGACCGCCTCGACGGCGCCGTCAAGCGTGCGGAAGCGGACGCGCAGGTCCTTGACGCTGAGAATCGTTTCGGGAGTAGCCATGTCAGCGATCCCCATCTTTATCGATCCCCCATATCAGCGATCCCTTGGGTCGAGCGCGTCGCGCAGGCCGTCGCCGACGAAATTCAGGGCGAACAGCGTCGAGACGAGGAAGAAGGCGGGGAACAGGAGCAGCCAGTTTGCGGTGCCGATGTTCTTGGCGCCGACCGAGATCAGCACGCCCCAGCTGGTCATCGGCTCCTGCACGCCGAGGCCGAGGAACGACAGGAAACTCTCCAGGATGATGACCTGAGGCACCAGCAGCGTCATGTAGATGACGACCGGGCCAAGAAGATTGGGGATGACATGGCGCAGCAGGATGCCGCGCTGACCGACGCCCATGGCTTCGGCCGCCTGGACATATTCCTGGCGGCGGATCGACAATGCCTGGCCGCGCACGATCCGCGCCATGTCGAGCCACAGCACCGCCCCGACGGCCAGGAACATCAGCACGAAGTTGCGGCCGAAGAACACCACCAGCATGATGACGAAGAAGATGAACGGCAAGGAATAGAGCACATCGACGATGCGCATCATCACCTCGTCGATCTTGCCACCGGAAAAGCCGGCGGCGGCGCCATAGATCACACCAATCACCACCGCCACGACGCCGGCGAGCAGGCCGATGGCCAGCGAGATGCGCCCGGCCATCAGCGTGCGCGACAGCAGATCGCGGCCGGTGTTGTCGGTGCCAAACAGGAAATATTGCTGCTTGACCGATGTGCTCATCGTCACCTCGAGCCCGTCGGGCGATTTGTTCTCGATCTTGGTGTCGTCAAAGGCATCGGAGCGGTCGAGGTAGCGGATGTTGCGATCATCGATCGGCTTGATGGAGGTGACCGTGACCGTGACGCGGCTGCCTTCCTGATGCCATTCCTTGAGGTCGACACGCATGCGCTTGATGGCGTCCGTGAGTGCGCCCTGAATCATGTCTGGCTTCGGGTAGGCCGATAGGCTTGGCGGCATGCGCACATAGTCGGCATAGATAGTCGTGTATTGATGCGGCACGAACCAGGGGCCGAACACGCTGACGATCCCGATCAAAGCGAGATAGTAGAGGCTGAACATAGCGGCGCGGTTGGCCTTGAGGCGCGCCCAGGCATCGCCCCAGAGCGAGCGACCAACGATGGTGGGAGCCGTGGCTGCGATGTCAGTCATAGCGCACCCTCGGATCGACGACCGCGTACATGACGTCGACGATCAGGTTGAAGACGATGGTGAAGATGGCGATCACCACCACCGTCCCCATCACCAGCGTGTAGTCGCGGTTGAGCGCGGCATCGACGAAATAACGGCCGACGCCTGGAATGGAGAAGATCGTCTCGACGATGACGGAACCGGTCAAAAGGGCGGCCGCCGCGGGGCCGGTAAACGAGACGATCGGCAGGATGGCGCCGCGCAGGGCGTGCTTGACCACCACCGACCAGTCGGAAAGGCCCAGCGCGCGCGCCGTGCGGATGTGATGGGAGCGCAGAGATTCGATCATCGAGCCGCGCATCAGGCGGGCAACGATGGCGATCTGCGGCAAGGCAAGGGTGAGCACCGGGCCGACCTTGTTGATGAAGGCGCCATCGCCCCAGCCGCCGATCGGCAAAAGCTTCCAGGTCAGCCCGAAGAGGAGCTGGATAACCGGCGCGATGACGAAGGTCGGTATGGTGCTGCCGGCGGTCGCCAGTGCAATCACCGTATAGTCGCCAAGCTTGTTCTGGTTGAGTGCGGCGATGGTGCCAAGCACGGAACCCAGCAGCAGCGCCAGGATCAGCGCCGAGGCGCCGAGTTGCACCGAAATGGGCAGGCCCTTGGCGAACAGTTCTGTGACGGTGAAGTCCGGCATGTTGTAACTCGGGCCGAAATTGCCGCGCAGGAGATTGCCGAGATAGTGAACATATTGCAGCCAGAGCGGGTCGTTGAGGCCGAACTGGGCTTCAAGGTTGGCCTTGATCTCGGGGCTCAGCCCCCGCTCCTGGTTGAATGGGCCGCCTGGCGCGACGCGCATCAGGAAAAACGCCATCGTCACGATGACGAACAGCGTCGGTATGGCGGTCAAAAGCCGCCGGAATACGTATCGCAGCATCGGTGCCCCGCTTGATCCGGAACACGCCCATCCTTTGGATGACTGTGCTCCAGCCTTCAAATCTTCGCACCGGATTTTCCGAAAATCGATTGCGCTTCCCGGGCCGATGCGATGGCAAACCAGCACCGCCGCGCAAGGAGTGCGCGGCGGCTTGGCCAGGGATCAGTCCTTGCTGACGAAACGCGACGGATGGATGTCCATCACATTGTCGACGAAGCCATGCAGCTTCGAGGACACGATGTCGTGGTAGCTGTAGTAGAGAAGCGGAATCTGGCCGACATCGTCGACGAGAATGCGCTCGGCCTCGGAGAGCTCCTTCATGCGCTCCTCGGGCTTGCCGCCGGCGGCGGCTGCCTTGTCCATGGCCGCCTCATAGGCCGGGCTGTCATAGTTCGAATAGTTGTTGCCGCTCGCCTTGCGCGAGATGCCAAGGAAGGTTTCCGGATCCTTGTAATCGGCGATCCAGGCGGCACGCGCCACGTCATAGTCGCCCTTCTGCTCAAGGAAGGAGTAGTGGGTCTTGGTGTCGGTGTTGAGCAGCGTGACGTCGACGCCAAGCGGCTTCAACTGCTCCTGGATGGCAACCGCCGTGTTCTTGTGGTTCTCCGAGGTGTTGTAGCGGATTTCCATCTTCAGCGGATGTTCGGGCGTGTAGCCAAGCTTCTCGAGGATTTTCTTGGCGGCGTCCTCGCGATCGATCTGCGGCATGTCGGCGTATTTGGCCATTGCGGGCGTGTAGCCCTCGATGCCGGGAGGCACCATGGAATAGCCGGGCAGCATCGAGTTCTGCCAGACCTTTTCGGCGATGAAGTCGCGGTCGATCGCCATCGAAATGGCGTTGCGCAGTTCAGGGTTGTTCCACGGCGCCTTGTCGGTCTTGATCGCGTAGTAATAGGTGCCGAGATATGGGCCGACATGGATCTGGTCGCCGAACTTGGTCTTGAGGTCGGCGAGCTGTTCGGTCGGCAGATCGTCGTAGCTGTCGAGTTCGCCGGCTTCGAAGCGCTTCATGGCCGAGGAGCGATCTTCGGTCGGGATGTAGTTGACCACGTCGAACTTGACGGTCGCCGCGTCCCAGAATTTCGGATTCTTGACCAGTTTCATATGGTCGTTGGGGACCCATTCGGCCAGCGTATATGCGCCGTTCGAAACAAGGTTGCCGGGCTTGATCCAGTCAGCGCCGAGCTTTTCGATCGAGGCCTTGCTGACCGGATAGGTCGCCTGATGGGTCAGCATCTCCAGGAAGTAAGGCGTCGGCGCCTTCAGCGTCACTTCCAGGGTGTTGGCGTCGATCGCCTTGACGCCCATGTCCTCGGGCTTGCCCTTCTTGGTGTTGACGTCCTCCGCACCCTTCACCGGATAGAGCATCGAGGCATATTCGGCGCCGGTCGCGGGGTCTTCCAGCCGATGGAAGGCGTAGACGAAGTCGTCGGCCGTCACCGGGCTGCCGTCCGACCACATGCCGTCCTTGCGCAGCTTGAAGGTGTAGACGGTGCCGTCGTCCGATACCGTCCAGCTTTCGGCCGCGCCCGGAATGAGGTTCGCCTTCTCGTCCTGCATGACCAGTCCCTGGAACAGGTCGCGCAACACATTGGCTTCATAGACCGTCGAGGTCTTGTGCGGGTCGACCGATTCCGACTCAGCGGCGGTGCCCCTGTTATAGACGGTCTCCGCGAAAGCCGGCGTGTAGAACGCACCGGCGGCTACGGCCATGGTGGTGGCGAACACCGTCGCCTTCAGCATGTTTTTCAGCATGAAGTTCTCCCTGTCGGCGCTGCCGTCGGCGCGCCTTTTCGTGTTGACGCCCCGGGACCGATATCTGGTTCCTTCAAGCGCGCCGCCGGTTCCCTCCGGCAGCTGGTGGCAGGAGACTAGACAGGAGGTAAGCTGTTTTCAACCGAGTACTGATTGACCCTAAGTCAATCCTCCCAACCAAAGAAGCAACGGCTAAATTAGAGCGGCTTTTTCAATTGTACGCATCCCCTGGTTGTACCCAGAGTTTTCGCTTTCTGCATGCGAATTTTGGCATGCTGCTATCATGGTTCAGAACCTCATTTCCACGGCCCGAAGGCGCGCATTCCGAACAGACGATTCGGGAACTTCAGCGGTCGAATTCGCTTTGCTGTCGCCGCTCTTTATCCTCCTGCTACTCGGAATGGTTGCGTACGGCATCTATTTTGGCGCCGCCAACTCGATCCAGCAGATCGCGGCCGACGCCGCCAGGACGGCCATTGCCGGATTGAACCAGACCGAGCGGCAAACGCTGGTGGCCTCCTTCCTCACCAACAATGCCGGCGGCTACCCCTTCGTGGACGCCAGCAAACTGACCTACCAGGCCAATGACAGCGTGGCCGATGGAAGCCAGTTCGTGGTGTCTATCTCCTACGATGCGCGCAACCTGCCGATCTGGAATCTCTTCCCGGGCATAGCCATGCCGGGGACCACCATCAAGCGCCAGTCAACGATCAGGGTCGGGGGAATCTGAATGCCGCAGCGTCGGGGCAAGGGCATCGGCCGGCTTGTACGGTCGATGCTGGGCGACAGGAATGCGAACTTTGCCGTCATGACGGCACTGAGCGCGCCGGTCGCGCTGGCGCTGGCCGCGGTGGCTATCGATGAAGCCTCCATCTATACCGAACGCCGCGAAGCCCAGGCGATGGTCGATCTGGCGGCGATCACCGCCGCATCGAACATCAACAATGTCAACACGGCGGTCGTGACCACGCTCACCGACAACAGTATGCCAGGTGTCGTCGTTCAAGCCTCGGGCCAGACCATCCCTCCGGCCGTCGGAAAGACGGTGGTGACGGTCACAAAGGGTCGATATGCCTCATCGACCACCAATGTCACCCAGCGCTTCCAGGCGGGCGTGACACCTTACAATGCAGTGCGTGTCACGCTGGCGAAAATCCCCGCCCGCTATTTCGCGAGCTCGCTCATCCCCACTCCGGTCATCGGCACCCAAGCCACGGCCAGCATGACGCCGCAGGCCGCATTCTCGGTCGGATCGAGACTGCTCAGCGTCAACGGCGGCATCCTCAACGCGCTCCTAAGCGGACTTCTCGGCGGCAACATCTCGCTCAGCGTCATGGACTATAACGGGCTGATCTCGGCCGACGTCAGCGTGCTCTCCTTTGTCAGTGCCTTGGCCACACAACTGAACATCACCGCCGGCACCTATTCGAACGTGCTGGCCTCGAAGGCGACTGTCGGCCAGATCGCCACCGCCATGGCCAACGTTCCTGGTCTCGGCAATACGGCCAAGGTCGCCCTGCAGACCATCGCCACCAAGTCGACGAGCACGGTCAAGATCCCGCTCAGCAGTCTTATCGACCTTGGTTCCGTCGGCAGCCTGGGCCTCGGACAACAGCCGTCCGGCCTTGGGGTCGACGCAAGCGCCATGGGGATGCTGACCGCCGCCGCCGTGCTCGCCAACGGCACCAGCCAGGCGGCGGTCGATCTCGGCGCCACCATTCCCGGACTGCTCTCCACCAAGCTCAACATCGCCATTGGCGAGCCGGCGCAATCCTCGCCCTGGCTGGCGATCGATGGCATCGGCACCACTGTGCGGACGGCCCAGACGCGCATCAAACTGACGGCCTCCGTCGGTGTCGGCACCCCCGGCCTCGGCGGCGGCATCAGCCTCTTGGCCGTTAATCTGCCGCTTAATGTGGAAGTCGCCTACGCGGAAGCGAAGCTGACCGACATTACCTGTCCGACAGGGCCCTCCAGCATCAGCGTTTCCATCGCCGCACACCCCGGCATTGCCCAGCTGAACCTGGCCAACAGCAACAATCCCTCCGGTTTCGCCAATTTCAGCCAGCCGCAGACCTTCACCGACGCCGAGATCGCGGATGTGAGCCTGAAGCTCCTGCTGATCAATATCCCGCTGATCCAGGTGATGGGTTCGGCCGCGACCGCGATCACCAACAACAGCCCGCAAACACTGACCTTCAACGCCACCGATATCGCCAACAAGACGATCAAGACCGTTTCGACGCGCAACATCTCGCAGTCGCTCACCACGTCACTGGTCAACAATTTGTCGCTTTCGGTCGGTGTGCTTGGTCTCGGCATCGACCTCACCGCCCTGCTCGGAACGGTCAAACCCGCGGTGGTGGCGGTGCTGAACACCGTAACGGCACCCGTCGACGACTTGCTTTACAACGTGCTTTCGGCCCTGGGTGTCGGGGTCGGCCAGGCAGACGTTCGTGTCACCGGAGCAACCTGCGGACGCGCGGTGCTGGTTCAGTAGGGCGTCTTTCGGCCAAGCGAATGGCTTGGCCGAAAGACGGTTGAACCGCCGCTCAATCGAGCCGGCCAAGGAAGCAACCGAGAGCCGGCAGCGAGATCGTCTCTTCCTCGACAGCCGCGGTGCCACCCAAGACAGCAGCAATTGCTTCGATATCCCCGGGCAACAGCCAATTCGCCGGCTCCCTAGCGAAATTGAAGACACAGAGCAGCCTCTCACCGCTGCCTTCGCGGATGAAGGCGAGCACGTCACCCTCGGCGTCGAGAAAGCGGATCGAACCGCTCACCAGCGCTGGATGGCGCCTGCGCAAGGCAAGCGTCGAACGGTAGGCTGACAGCACAGATTGGTCGTTGCCGTTCTGCACATCGGCGGCACGGGCGCGATGGCTGGCCGGTACCGGCAGCCAGGGCCTGGCCGTCGAGAAGCCCGCATTGTCGGCGCCGGCCTCCCAGACCATCGGCGTGCGGCAACCATCCCTGCCCTTGACGCCGGGCCAGAAGCGGATGCCGACGGGATCGCGCAGATCCTCATAGGCTAGCTCCGCCTCTTCCAGGCCAAGCTCTTCGCCCTGATAGAGGCAGATCGAGCCGCGCAGGCAGGCGAGCAGCATGATCGAGAATCTGGCCACCGTGTTGGGATCGCCATCCAGCCCTGTCCAGCGGCTGACATGGCGCACCACGTCATGGTTGGAGAACGCCCAGCAAACCCAGCCGTCGACGACCGCATGTTCGAAAGCCTCGACGCAGCCGCGCACATGTGCCGCCGAAAATTGCGAACCGAGCAGGTCGAAGGTGTAGCACATCTGCAGCTTGTCGCCACCGGAAGTATAGGCGGCCAGCGTCTGCAGCGAGCGGCCCTCATCGCCGATTTCACCAACCGCGGCACGGCCTTCATACTCGTCCAGCAATGCCCGGAAACGTCCGAGAAAAGCCAGGTTTTCCGGCTGCGTCTTGTCGAACAGATGCTCCTGGTAAAGGTAGGTGTTGGTCTCGCCATTGGTGCCGGCGACACTCGACGCCAAGGGCGGATTGCTGCGTAGCCAGCGGTCGTGGACATAGTAGTTGACGGTGTCGAGCCGGAAACCGTCGACGCCACGCTCCAGCCAGAACCGAACCGTGTCCAGCAGCGCATCCTGGACCTCCGGATTGTGGAAATTCAGGTCTGGCTGCGAGGCCAGGAAATTGTGCATGTAATATTGCCGGCGGGTCGAATCCCACTCCCAGGCCGGGCCACCGAAGACGGACAGCCAGTTGTTGGGCGCGTTGCCGTCGGGCTTCGCATCGGCCCAGACATACCAGTCGGCCTTGGGGTTGTCGCGGCTGGCGCGGCTTTCGATGAACCATTCATGCTTGTCGGATGAGTGCGACAGCACCTGGTCGATGACGACCTTCAGGCCCAGCCGGTGCGCTTCGGCGACCAGGATGTCGAAATCCTCCAGCGAACCGAACATCGGATCGACGTCGCGATAGTCCGACACGTCGTAGCCCATGTCGGCCATCGGCGACTTGAAGAAGGGTGATAGCCAGACGGCATCGACGCCAAGCGAGGCAATGTGGGCGAGCCTTGCCGTGATACCCCTGAGATCGCCGCTGCCATCGCCGGTCGTGTCCTGGAAGGAACGCGGATAGACCTGGTAGATGACGCAGCCGCGCCACCACTCGGCCCCCTGCCCCGCCCCCGGGTCGGCCCAAGGGTTGGCATCTTCATCGGCCATCACGAACCCTTCCCGGCGCCGCCCTTTCCGGTCCGGCGCTCGATCATGAAATTAACGCCGCGGCCCGGCATTGGTCGCGCAAGGTCGACCGCCTGCGTTTCGATCGCCGGCTGCCATCGGAACCCTTCCCGCTCGGGCAAGGTGAAGACGCATTGGCGGCGACCGCCGTTGATGATGACGGCAAGGCGGCCGCCGCCTGCATCGCCCAATAGCATGACGAGGCGATGTCGGCCGGGATCGTTCCAGTCCGCCTCGGCCAGCGGCATGCCGGTCTCGCTCAACCAGGCGACGTCGGGGATGCCTGGAGCCGCGGCCGATTGTCCCGTCAGGAAATGCGTGTCCGACAATGCCGGGGCGGCACGGCGTAGTGTGGCCAGCGCCGATACGTAATGCTCCAGCACCTGGTCGCGGCCCGTCCAATCCAGCCAGGTGATGGCGTTGTCTTGCGCGTAGGCGTTGTTGTTGCCGTTCTGGGTACGACCAAATTCGTCGCCCGCAGTCAGCATGATGGTGCCCCGCGAGGCAAATAGTGTGGCAAGCAGCGCGCACTGGTCTTCGAAGCGCGCTTTGCCGATCGCCGCGTTGTCCGTCTCGCCCTCGGCGCCATTGTTCCAGGACAGATTGTCGTTGTGGCCATCACGGTTCTGCTCGCCATTGGCCGCGTTATGCTTACGCTCATAGGCGACGATATCGGCTAGCGTCATGCCATCATGCGCGGCGATGAAATTGACCGTGCGGCTGGCCGGCTGGCCTGCCTTGCCAAAAACATCTGAGGAGCCGGCAAGCCGGGTCGCCAACGCTCCAACCGCGCCGACGTCGCCACGCCAGAAGCGTCTGGCATCGTCGCGATAGCGATCGTTCCATTCGAGGAAGCGCGCAGGGAAATTGCCGAGCTGATAGCCGTCCGGGCCGATATCCCAGGGTTCGGCGACCAGCACGCGATCGGCAAGGACTGGATCGCCAGCGATGGCCTTGAGCAAGGGCGCGGCGGGATCGAACATGCCGTCCACGCGGCCCAGCACCGGTGCCAGATCGAAGCGAAAGCCGTCGACGCCGGCATGGCGGACAAAATGGCGAAGCGTGTCGAGCACCATGTCGCGCACCACCGGATGGTCGCACGCGACCGTGTTGCCCGTGCCGGTGTCATTGACCAGCCTGCCATCCGGCTGGTGCCGGTAGTAGGCTTGATTGTCGAGGCCGCGCAACGACAGCGTCGGCCCAAGCCTGTCGCTTTCGCCTGTGTGGTTGAAGACGAGATCGAGGATGGTGCCGATGCCGGCCTGGCGCAGCGTCGCGACGGCTTCGCGCAATTCGGCCAGACCGCCGGGCGCCAGCCGTGGATCGAGCGCCATGAAAGTGACGGGGTTATAGCCCCAGGCGTTGCTCAGGCCCAGCGGTGGCAGATGCCGCTCGTCGATCGACGCCGTCACCGGCATCAGTTCGACGGCGGACACACCGAGGCGCTTCAGATGCGCGATGATGGCGGGGTGGGCCAGCGCTGCGAGGGTACCGCGCTGTTCTTCCGGCACATCGGGGTGGAGCTTCGTGAAGGAGCGGACATTCAGTTCGTAGATCAAGCCGCCCGGACGAAACAGCGGCGGCAGCACAGGCACTGCCTCGGGCAAGGCCCTTGCCACGGTCTTGGGCATCAACGGCGCGGTGTCCACGCCCTCGTTACGCCGCGCGGCGAGCCGCCAGTGGTAAGCATAAGGCCGGTCGATTTCCGCGGCGTAGGGATCGATCAGCAGCTTGTCGGGATCGAACCACAGCCCAAGCTCGGGCGCATAGTCGCCATCGGCACGGAAACCATATCGCGTGCCCGCGGCAAGGCCGGAAACGAAGAGCGCATGCACTCCCTCGCCTTCCGGCTGGAGCTCCAGCCGGTCGATTTCCCGATTGTCTTGCTCGTCGAAGATAGAGACCCAGAGGCGACGGGCCGACGAAGACCAGGCGGCAAAGCGGATGCCTTCGGGGGTGTTTGTGGCGCCGAGTTGGGTCATGCGAGCGCCTCCCCTTCTCCCCTTGTGGGAGAAGGTGGATCGGCGCGCAGCGCCGAGACGGATGAGGGGTGTGTGACGGAACGAGGCGTTGGCAATCTCGATCGAAGAACGCGCCAAGCTGGAGCACCCCTCATCCGACCTCGCTTCGCGAGGCCACCTTCTCCCGCAAGGGGAGAAGGGAAAGCCCTCACCGCCACCCTCAAGTAATCACGCTCGGCTTGTTGCGACCGGTGTGGCTCTTGATCCCGGCAATGTCGTCGGCGGCGGCGATGAGGTCGGCGAGTGCGACCTGGGTGTCGAGATCGTGCCGCGCCTTGTCCGGCTCGTAGCGCTCGATATAGACGCGCAAGGTGGCACCTGAAGTACCGGTGCCGGAGAGCCGGAAGACGACGCGAGAACCGCCTTCGAACAGCACCCTGATGCCCTGGTGCTCGCTGGTCGAGCCGTCGACCGGGTCATGATAGGCGAAGTCGTCGGCCTTGGTGATCTTCAGGCCGCGCACGCTGGTGCCGGGCAGCGAGCCGAGCTTGGCGCGCAATTCGTCGACCAGCGCATTGGCGCGTTCGCTCTCGACCTCTTCATAGTCGTGGCGCGAATAGTAGTTGCGCCCGTAGGCCGCCCAGTGCTCGGTGACGACCTGCTTGCAGCTTTCGCCGCGCGCGGCAAGGATGTTGAGCCACAAGAGCACCGCCCAAAGGCCGTCCTTCTCGCGGACATGGTTGGAGCCGGTGCCCGCACTTTCCTCGCCACAGATCGTCGCCATGCCGGCATCGAGCAGATTGCCGAAGAATTTCCAGCCGGTCGGGGTCTCATAGATGCCGATGCCGAGTTTTTCGGCGACCCGGTCGGCCGCGCCACTGGTCGGCATCGAGCGGGCGATGCCCTTCAGCCCGTCCTTGTAGCCGGGCGCCAGCCGGGCATTGGCGGCGAGCATCGCCACCGAATCCGACGGGGTGACGAAAATGCCCTTTCCGATGATCAGATTGCGGTCGCCGTCGCCGTCGGAAGCGGCACCAAAATCCGGCGCATCCGACCCCATCATCTCATCATAGAGGTGTTTGGCGTGGACCAGGTTCGGATCGGGATGATGGCCGCCGAAATCGGGCAGCGGCTTGAAGTTGCGGCAGGTGCCGTTGGGCGCGCCAAGCCGGTTTTCAAGGATCTCCTTGGCATAGGGACCGGTCACCGCGTGCATGGCGTCGAAGCGCATGCGGAAGCCCGACTTGAACAGTTTGCGCAGCGCGTCGAAATCGAACAGGCTTTCCATCAGTTCGGCATAGTCGGCGACGGGATCGATGATCTCGACCGTCATGCCGGCGGCCTTGACCGTGCCGATCGTGTCGATGTCGATCGGATCGATGTCCGATGTCTTGAAGCTCGAAATCGCCTTGGTCTTGGCGAAGATCGCGTCGGTCAGCTTTTCCGGTGCCGGGCCGCCATTGCCGGCATTGTACTTGATGCCGAAATCCTCGTGCGGGCCGCCCGGATTATGGCTGGCCGACAGGATGATGCCGCCGAAGGTCTTGTATTTGCGGATGACATGCGAGGCGGCGGGCGTCGACAGGATGCCGCCCTGCCCGACCATCACCTTGCCGAAACCGTTGGCGGCGGCCATGGCGATCGCCTTCTGGATGACCTCGCGGTTGTAGAAGCGGCCGTCGCCACCGATCACCAGTGTCTTGCCCTTGAACCCGTCGAGCGCGTCGAAGATCGACTGGATGAAGTTCTCGGCATAGTGCTCCTGCTGGAACACAGGCACCTTCTTGCGCAAGCCCGACGTGCCGGGCTTCTGGTCGGAGTAGGGTTTGGTGGGGACGGTGCGTATCATGCTTCAGGCAACCCTTTTCGAAAGCAGCAGGCGATAGAGTTCAACGTATTTTTCGGCGCTTCGATCCCACGACACGTCGGTCTTCATGCCCTGGCGCTGGATGGTTTCGAAGACCGCGGGGTTGGCGTAGGCTTCGGCCAGGCGGTTTATGGCGTGCAGCATCGCGCCGCCGTTGTTGGGTGCGAACTGGAACCCTGTCGCCACGCCGGCCGCCATCGCTGCTTCATTGGCGTCGATGATGGTGTCGGCGAGGCCGCCGGTGCGGGCAACCACCGGTACGCAGCCGTAGCGCAGGCCATAGAGCTGCGTCAGTCCGCAGGGTTCGAAACGTGAGGGGATGACTATGGCGTCGCAGCCACCCTGCATGGTGTGCGACAGCCCTTCGTCATAGCCGACGACCACGCCGATGCGGCCACGGTGGCGTGCGGCGGCGGCAAGCAATGCGCCTTCCAGGCCCGCGTCGCCCGAGCCCAGTATGGCCAAGCGTACACCAGTCGCCACGACACCGTCGATCACCGTCGCCAATATGTCCATGCCCTTCTGCCAGGTCAGCCGGCTGATGACGCAGACGATGGGGCTGTCGTCGCGGTCGAGGCCGAAGCGATCCTCCACGGCGGCCTTGTTCGGTGCCCGCGCCTTGAGCGTGGCGGCCGTATAGTTCGATACCAGATGCTTGTCTGTCTCCGGATCCCAGATGGCCGTGTCGATGCCATTGACGATGCCGTAGAGATCGCTGGACCGCATGTTGATCAGGCCGTCGAGACCCATGCCGAACTCCGGCGAGCGGATCTCCTGCGCATAGGTCGGGCTGACGGTGGTGATCGCCCAGGCGGCCTGCAGGCCGGCCTTGAGGAAGCCGACGCCGCCATAATATTCGACGCCGTCAAGGGCCATCGCCACCGCGGGCAGACCGAGCTCGCCGAAGATGCCGGCGCCGAACTGGCCCTGGAAGGCGAGATTGTGGACGGTCATCATCGACGGCGTGCCGACCGCCTTGCCGTAGCGCATATAGGCCAGCGTCATCGCCGACTGCCAGTCATGGGCATGGACGATGTCTGGCAGGTAGCCCGAGATGGCGCCGCCGGCGATATCGGCGCCGGCCTGGCTCAGCGCCGCGAAGCGCCGCCAATTGTCCGGCCAGTCCGCGCCCGAAGCATTGCCATAGGGACCACCGGGACGGTCGAACAGATGCGGCGCGTCGAGCACGAAAAGATCGAGCCCGGCAAGCTCGACAGAGTGGATGGAGGCCTTGCCGCCCTGCAGCAACGGATACTGGTAGACGGCCTTCCTTTTCTTGAAGCCTTCCATCACCACGGGAAAGCCTGGAATGAGCGTGCGCATGGCCACGCCCTTGGCCGCCAGCGCGACGGGCAGCGCGCCGGTCACATCGGCCAACCCGCCGGTCTTGATCAGCGGAAATATCTCGGGCGTGACAGACAGAACCTGCATGCGTCTAACCGATCCTGTTCTGAGCAATTCCGGACGGAAACCCGTTCTCACACTTTTCCTGGAATTGCTCTAGAGCCCGAGTTTGTTGATCATGTCCTGTGTGACCAGGCAGATGCCTTTTTCCGAAACGCGGAAGCGCTTGGCGTCGAGCACGGGATCCTCGCCGACCACCAGCCCTTCCGGTATCCTTACACCGTGGTCGATGACGACGCGTTTCAACTTTGCGTTCCGTCCGACATGAACGTCGGGCAGCATGACGACCTCTTCCAGCGTCGAATAGGAATTGATGCGCGCGCCGGTAAAGATCAGGCTCTTCTTCAGCGTCGCGCCGGAGACGATGCAATCACCCGAGACCAGGGAGGAAACGGCCGAGCCGCGCCGGCCATCCTCGTCATGGACGAATTTTGCCGGCGGCTTCAACTCGGCATAGGTCCAGATCGGCCAGTCGCGGTCGTAGAGGTCGAGCTCCGGCGTCACGTCGGTCAAGTCGATATTGGCTTCCCAATAGGCGTCGACCGTTCCGACATCGCGCCAGTAGGCTTCGTTCTCAGCGGTCGAGCGCACGCAGGACTTGGTGAAGCGGTGGGCGATCGCCTTACCATGCTGGACGATATAGGGGATGATGTCCTTGCCGAAATCGCGGCTGGAGCCGGGCTCGGCGGCGTCGCGGCGCAGTTGCTCCATCAGGAACTTGGTCTTGAAGACGTAGATGCCCATCGAGGCCAGGGCGAATTCCGGGTTACCCGGAATGCCGGGCGGATCGGCCGGCTTTTCGACGAAGGCGATGATGTTGTCCTTGGCATCGACATGCATGACGCCGAAGCCTGTCGCTTCCATGCGCGGCACTTCGAGGCAACCGACGGTCACGTCGGCATTGGCGTCGACATGCTGGCGCAGCATCATCTCGTAGTCCATCTTGTAGATGTGGTCGCCGGCGAGGATGACCATGTATTCCGGGCCATAGGCCTCGATGATGTCGATGTTCTGGTAGACGGCGTCCGCCGTGCCCTCATACCACTGCGTTTCCGACACACGCTGGCTGGCGGGAAGGATGTCGAAGCTTTCGTTTCGTTCGGGCCTCAGGAAGTTCCAGCCGCGTTGCAGATGGCGGATCAGCGAATGCGCCTTGTACTGGGTGGCGACGCCAAGGCGGCGAATGCCCGAGTTGAGCGCGTTGGAGAGCGCGAAATCGATGATGCGCGTCTTGCCGCCGAAATAGACCGCCGGCTTGGCGCGACGATCGGTCAGTTCCTTGAGGCGGCTGCCACGGCCGCCGGCCAGTACATAGGCCATGGCATCGCGCGCCAGCGGCTGGATCCGTTTCAAGTCTGCCATTTCCACCCTCCCAAGTTACTCAGTCTCGCCATGTTGTTCCGGCCTTGACGGGCTCAGTCGGCAACGAGTTCGAGCATGATTGTCGACAGCGGCGGCAAAAGCATCGTTGCCGAAATGCTCTTGCCCTCAAGCCTTGCCTCGACCATGCCGCCATTGCCCATGCCGGAACCGCCATATTCGGATGCGTCGGTGTTGATGATCTCGCGCCACTTGCCGGCCTTCGGCAACGGCACGCGATAATTGTCGCGCGGCACCGGCGTGAAATTGGAGATGACGGCCACCGGACTGCCGCCCGGCGCGTTGCGCAGCCAGGCGAAAACCGAATTCTGGCTGTCGTCGACGATCAGCCAGGAAAACCCTTCCGGCTCGCAGTCGCGGCCGTGCAGCGCCGGGCGCGACCTGTAGAGATAGTTGAGATCGCGCACCGTCTGCCAGACGCCGCGATGCGGGCGGAAATCGAGAAGGTTCCAGTCGAGCGCGCGTGCCTCGCTCCATTCGCGGCGCTGCGCGAACTCCTGTCCCATGAACAACAGCTTCTTGCCGGGATAGCCCCACATGAAGCCGTAATAGGCGCGCAAGGTCGCGAATTTCTGCCAGTCGTCGCCGGCCATCTTGCCCAGCAGCGTGCCTTTGCCGTGCACGACCTCGTCATGCGAGAGCGGCAGCACGAAATTCTCCGAGAAGGCGTAGGTCAGGCCGAAGGTCAGATCGTTATGGTGGTGCTTGCGGAAGATCGGCTCCTTGGAAAAATACTCCAGCGTGTCGTGCATGAAGCCCATGTTCCACTTGAAGCCGAAACCCAGCCCGCCCTCATGCACAGGCGCCGAGACCTTCGGCCATGAGGTGGATTCCTCGGCGATGGTCATCACGCCCGGATGGTGGCCGTAGACCTCCTTGTTCATCCTCTGCAGGAAGGAGACCGCCTCGAGGTTCTCGCGGCCGCCCTTCTCGTTGGGGATCCATTCGCCGGCCTTGCGCGAATAGTCGAGGTAGAGCATCGAGGCGACCGCATCGACGCGCAAACCGTCGACATGGTATTTCTCGGCCCAGAACAGCGCGTTGTTGACCAAGAAAGACACCACCTCCCGGCGACCGAAATTATAGATCGCGGTGTTCCAGTCGGGATGAAAACCCTTGCGCGGGTCGGCATGTTCGTAGAGCGCGGTGCCGTCGAAATGGGCCAGTCCATGCGCGTCGACCGGAAAATGCGCCGGCACCCAGTCGAGGATGACACCAACGCCGGCGCGGTGCGCCCCATCGACGAAACGGGCAAAGCCGTCCGGATCGCCGAAGCGGGCCGACGGCGCATAGAGCCCGGTCGTCTGATAGCCCCAGGACGGGTCATAGGGGTGTTCGGAGATCGGCATGAACTCGATGTGAGTGAAACCGGTCTCGACCACATAGGGGATCAGCCGGTCGGCCAGTTCGTCCCATGACAGGAACGTGCCGTCGTCGCCAAGCTGCCAGGACCCGGCGTGGACTTCGTAGATCGAAATGGCTTCGCGCCGGTGATCGGCATTGCGCCAGAAATTACGGTGAGCCTCGTCGCCCCACTCATGCCCCGGCGGCACGGCAACGACCGAAGCCGTGGCCGGACGCAGTTCGGATTTGAACGCGAACGGGTCGGCCTTCAGCGGCAGTCTGACGCCATCGGGGCCGATGATCTCGTATTTGTAGGGTCGGCCGGCACCGATGTCGGGCACGAACAATTCCCAGATGCCGGTATCGCGGCGATCGCGCATCGTGTGACGGCGGCCATCCCAGTCGTTGAAATCGCCGACCACCGAGACGCGCCGCGCATTGGGAGCCCAGACGGCGAAATGCACGCCGGTAGCACCCTCGTGCTCGATGACATGCGCGCCAAGCTTGTCGAACAGCCTGAGGTGCGAACCCTCGGCGATATAGTAGTCGTCCATCGGCCCGAGCACCGGGCCGAACGAATAGGGATCGGTCAGCCACCAGTCGCCGCCGGCATTGCGCGCGTGGTAGCGCAGTGGTTGCCGCTTCTTGATCGACAGCTTGCCTTCGAAGAAGCCGGCATCATCCCGCTTGGACAACTCACCGGCCTCGATGCCCGTCAGCGTATAGGCGGCGACGGTTTCGGCATGCGGAACGAAGCAGCGGGCAAACAGGCTCTTGCCGATCTCGTGGACACCAAGGACTGCAAACGGATCCCCGTGCGTACCGGCGACAATCGCAGCAACATCGCTGGCTGGCGCCAGTCCGTCCGGCCCGCTTGTCGCAGCGGTCGCGCGCGGCTTCCTCATCAGGCAGTGTCCCTCCCAGGGCACCAGGTGTTTGTTTCTGGTGATGTGAGTTGACATTCAACCCGCATCACCGGGACCACGTTGTTCGTGGCCTCATGCAATCACATCAGACAGGCACGTTCCAGATTTCTTTCGCGTATTGGCGGATCGTGCGATCGGAAGAGAACCAGCCGACGCGCGCGACATTGCGGATCGCCCGGGCATACCAGTCCGGGCTGTTGCGCCAGACGGCGTCGACCTCGCGCTGGGCAGCGGTGTAGGCATCGAAATCGGCGGCGACCATGAACCAGTCGCTGTCGTAGAGGCCGTTGATAAGATCGCGGTAGCGGTCCGGGTCGTCCGGCGAGAAGACACCCGAGGATACGGCCGCGACCGCCTGCGCCAGTTCGGGGGAACCCTCGATCACGGCGCGCGGGTTGTAGCCATTGTTGCGCCGCTCGGCGACCTCGGCCGTCGTCAGGCCGAAGATGAAGATGTTGTCGTCGCCGACGCATTCCTTGATCTCGACATTGGCGCCGTCGAGCGTGCCGATGGTCAACGCGCCGTTGAGCGCGAACTTCATGTTGCCGGTGCCCGACGCCTCCATGCCAGCGGTCGATATCTGCTCGGACAGGTCGGCGGCCGGCATCATGATTTCGGCCAGGCTGACATTGTAATTCGGCACGAACACCACTTTCAGCAAACCGCGAACGGCCGGGTCGCGGTTGATGACCCTAGCGACGTCATTGGCGAGTTTGATGATCAGCTTGGCGTTGTGATAGCTGGGCGCCGCCTTGCCTCCGAAAAACTTCACGCGGGGCATCCAGTCACGCTCGGGATGCGAGCGCATCTGGTCGTAAAGCGCAACCGCCTCGAGGATGTTGAGAAGCTGGCGCTTGTATTCGTGGATGCGCTTGACCTGGATGTCGAACAGCGCTGAGGGATCGACCTTGATGCCGAGCCGGTCGGCGACGAGATTGGCCAGCCGCGCCTTGTTCTGTCGCTTGACACCAGCGAACTTCTCCCTGAACGCGCTGTCATCGGCAAGGCTGTCGAGCCCTTTGATGGCCTCGATGTCGTCCAGAAACCGGTCGCCGATCGCCTCGCGGGCGAGCGAGGTCAGTCCGGGGTTGCACTGGATCAGCCAGCGCCGCGGCGTGATGCCGTTGGTCTTGTTGTTGATGCGGTCGGGATAGAGCTTGTGCAGGTCGGCGAACACCGTTTCCTTCATAAGCTCGGTGTGCAGCGCCGAGACGCCATTGATGGAGTGCGAGCCGACAAAGGCCAGATTGCCCATGCGCACGCGACGGTCGCCGTTTTCCTGGATCAGCGAGATGCGGCTGATCTGCTCGCCTGAGAACTGGTTGGTGGCGCGGGCCTCCAGAAGTACCTGCGCGTTGATGGCGTAGACGATCTGCATATGGCGCGGCAAAAGCCGTTCAAACAGCGGCACCGGCCAGCTTTCCAGCGCCTCGGGAAGGAGCGTGTGGTTGGTGTAGCCGAAGGTGCGCTTGGTGATGTCCCAGGCGAGGTCGAAGTCCATGCCGTGGACATCCATCAGGAGCCGCATGAGCTCCGGCACCGCGATCGCCGGATGGGTGTCGTTGAGGTGGATCGCGGCCTTGTCGGGCAGCGACTTCAGGTCGCCATATTGGCTCAGATGCCGCTGCGCGATGTCCTGCAGCGAGGCGGTGGAGAAGAAATATTCCTGCCGCAGCCTGAGCTCCTGCCCGGCGACATGGGAATCGGCGGGATAGAGCACGCGGGACAACGCGTCGGCCTTGTTGCTTTCGGCCAGCGCGCCGATGTGGTCGCCGGCATTGAACTTGTCGAGCAGGATCGGATCGACCGGCATGCCCGACCACAGCCGCAGCGTGTTGACGCGGTTTGCCCGCCAGCCGACGACGGGCGTGTCGTAGGCAACGGCCAGGACATGCTCGGTCGGCTTCCAGACATGGCGCTCGAGCCGGCCATCCTTTGACGTGATGGACTCCACCGAGCCGCCGAAGCCGACCTCGAAGGAGCGTTCGCGCCGTTCGAACTCCCAGGGGTTGCCGTGATCGAGCCAGGTCTCGGGCAGTTCGACCTGCCAGCCATCATGGATTTCCTGGCGGAACATGCCGTTGGCGTAGCGGATGCCGTAGCCATGCGCAGGAATGTCGACGGTCGCCATGCTTTCCATGAAGCAGGCGGCGAGCCGGCCAAGGCCGCCATTGCCGAGCGCGGCATCGGGCTCGAGCGCCGCGATGATATCGAGGTCGACGCCGAGAGACGACAGCGCCTCGCGCATATTGTCCATCAGGCCGAGATTGGAGAAGGCGTCGCGCATCAGGCGGCCGATGAGGAATTCCAGCGACAGGTAATAGACGCGCTTTTCCTGCTGGTCATAGGCCTCTTTGGTTGCCTGCATCCAGTGGTCGACGATCCGGTCGCGCACGACCTTGATCGAGGCGGTCAGCCAATCATATTGCGTCGCGACGGTGGTGTCCTTGCCAACCCTGTATTTGAGGGCCATCAAGACTTCCCTTGCGAGCGTCTTCGGATCTGGATTTTCGAGCAGTGGCGGAAGGGTTTCGGATGTCATCGCGCGCGTCATGCTGCCTCTCGTGCGGTTGCCACGATCATACCGGCTTTCACCATTCATCCCAGCCCATGTTACTGCATTGCAGCATATATTCAATCGATTTAGATTAAGGTCCGCAAGCTTACCCTGCGGCAATTTGGCGGTCAGGCGGCCAGCGCGGCCTCCGGAGGCGCCTTCGCGCCGGTCATGAAGGCGACCGCATCGGACATCGTATACTGCTTGGGATCGATGACGGCGAGACGACGACCGAGGCGGTGGATGTGGACACGGTCGGCCACCTCGAAGACATGCGGCATGTTGTGCGAGATCAGCACGATGGGCAGGCCGCGCTTCTTGACGTCGAGGATCAGTTCGAGCACGCGGCGGCTCTCCTTGACGCCAAGGGCGGCCGTCGGTTCGTCCATGATCACAACGCGGCTGCCGAAGGCAGCGGCACGCGCCACCGCGACACCCTGGCGCTGGCCGCCCGAGAGCGTCTCCACCGCCTGGCCGATGTTCTGGATGGTCATCAAGCCGAGTTCTGTCAGCTTGTCGCGGGCGCGCTTTTCCATCGCCGGACGGTCGAGCATGCGCAGCCATTGGCCGAGAAAGCCGGGTTTACGTATCTCACGGCCGAGAAACATGTTGTCGGCGATCGACAGTGCCGGCGACAGGGCCAGGTTCTGGTAGACGGTTTCGATGCCGGCTTCGCGGGCTTCCATTGGCGACTTGAAGGCAACGGTTTTGCCTTCAAGCCTTATTTCGCCTTCGTCAGGCACTACGGCGCCTGAAATCGCCTTGATGAGCGATGACTTGCCGGCACCGTTGTCGCCGATGACGGCGAGAATTTCGCCGGGGTAGAGGTCGAAGTCGGCATTGTCGAGGGCGGTGACGCGGCCATAGCGCTTGACCAAGCCACGCGCGGTGAGAATGGGCTCCTGGGTCATGACTATGCCGAAACCTTTCTGATCCATTGGTCGACCGCCACGGCGCCGATGATCAACACACCGGTGAGCAGCACTTTCCATTGCGGATCGGCGCCCAGCATGTTGAGTCCCATCGAGACGACGCCGACGATCATGGCGCCGAACAGCGTGCCCAGGATCGAGCCGCGCCCGCCGAAGAGAGAGATACCGCCGATCACCGTGGCGGTGATCGCCTGCAGATTGTAGTCGGTGACTGCCGCCGACGGCGAGATCGAACCGTTGCGGCCGATGGAGACCCAGGCGGCGAAAGCGGCGATCAGCCCGGCAAGAGTGTAGACGGTGACCAGCACCTTCTTGGTCTGGATGCCCGACAGCTTGGCCGCCTCTTGGTCGTCGCCGACGGCGTAGACATGGCGGCCCCAAGCGGTGTGGTTGAGCACGTACCAGAGGAGCAGCACCAGCGCGACCATGGCGATGACGCCTAGCGTCAGCACCGCGGTTCCGACCTTGAAGCTCAGGGCGAACAGATGCAGCAGCGGCGCCTGGGTGTCGACGTCGGTGTCACGGATCGTCTCGTTGGCCGAATAGATGAAGTTCGTGGCCATGACGATGTTCCAGGTGCCCAGCGTCACGATGAAAGGCGGCAGCTTCATGTAGGCGACCAGCAACCCGTTGAGCAGCCCGCAGGCAGCACCGGCGGCAAGCCCAATCGCCACCGCGAGCACGCTCGGCAGGCCGTAACTGACGGCGCAATTGCCCATGATCACGGCTGAAATCACCATGATGACGCCGATCGACAGGTCGATGCCGGCGGTCAGGATGACCAGCGTCTGCGCAGCGCCCAGAATACCGACGATGGCAATCTGCTGCAGGATCAGCGTCAACGTGTAGGACGAGAAGAAGCGCCCGCCAATGGTGATGCCGAAGATCATGATCGACAGGACCAGCACGATCAGCGGCACCGCCGCCGGTGTCGAATGCAGGAAATGCTGGATGCGCCTGACTGCCGACTTGTGCTCGTCGAACGCAGCAACGCTGGTGTCGCTGCTCGAGAGAACTTTCTCGAATTCCTGAGCCTGAGACATGTTTCCTCCCCGTAGGGTGTCAGCCACGCGCCGACGCCCGTCCACGCCTTTCCGGTCTATCGCCGGGATTGTTCGCGGTCACGCGAGCCATCGTCCACCCGAAGCGGCCGGGGATCAAGCCCCGACCGCTCGAGTTCGGTAATTGCCGGTCAGACCAGCATCAGCCCCAGCACTTGGCGAGGCCTTCCTTGGTGTCGATGGACTTCACGCCCTTGGCCGGCTTGTCGGTCACCAGGTTGACGCCGGTGTCGAAGAAATTCTTGCCTTCGGTCGGCTTCGGCTTGGTTCCATCCTTGGCGAAGGCGGCGATCGCCTCGATGCCGAGCGCTGCCATCTGCAGCGGGTACTGCTGCGACGTCGCGCCGATGACACCCTCTGTCACGGACTTCACGCCGGGGCAGCCTCCGTCGACGGAGACGATCAGCACCTGCTTTTCAAGGCCGACGGCCTTGAGCGCCTGGTAGGCGCCGACAGCGGCCGGCTCGTTGATGGTGTGGATGACGTTGATGGTGTTGTCCTTCTGCAGAAGGTTCTCCATCGCCTTGCGGCCGCCCTCCTCGTTGCCGTTGGTGACGTCGTGGCCGACGATGCGCGGATCAGTCTCATCGCCGATCTTGTTGGGATCCTTCACGTCGATGCCGTAGCCCATCATGAAGCCCTGGTCGCGCAGCACGTCCACCGTCGGCTGCGACGGGGTCAGGTCGAGGAAACCGATCTTGGCATCCTTGGCCTTGTCGCCGAGCGTCGCGGCGGCCCAGGCGCCGATCAGCTTGCCGGCTTCCAGATTGTCGGTGGCGAAGGTCGCGTCGGCCGCGTCGATCGGGTCGAGCGGCGTGTCGAGCGCGATTACCAGCAGGCCGGCGTCGCGGGCCTTCTTGACGGTCGGCACGATGCCCTTGGTGTCGGAGGCGGTGATCAGGATACCCTTGGCGCCGTCGGCGATGCAGCTTTCGATCGCCGCCACCTGGCTCTCACTGTCGCCGTCGATCTTGCCGGCATAGGTCTTGAGGTCGACGCCGAGTTCCTTGGCCTTCGCCGTGGCACCTTCCTTCATCTTGACGAAGAAGGGGTTGGTATCGGTCTTGGTGATCAGGCAAGCGCCGACACCGGCCGCGGATGCGGACGATGCAAACGCCATCAGACCCAGGGCAGCCGCGGCAAACACGGTCGATTTCAATAGTTTTGTATTGGTCACGATCTTCCTCCCAGTGGAACCATTCCGGATGCCGGCCAACCGGCATCTACGGCGCATCCAACGAATTTCTCCCAGCGTGGACGCCTCTTCAAAAGACACCAGACCGAGGGTCCTGTCAATAATTAAATCACTCTTATTTATTATTGACAGCCTTGCGTCCTTCACTCATTCTGGCCCAAAAGCATTGAGGGGAAACGACGGGAGGAACAGGGTGGAAACCGCCACTGCGAGGCACGGTTCGCCCGAAGCGAATGAGAGCCTGATTCACCGCGGCACCAACCAGAGCGGCATGCGCGACCACAACGAGCGGCTGGTGCTCTCGTTGGTGCGTCAGCATGGCAGCCTGGCGAAATCCGATATCGCGCGCATGACCGGACTGTCGGCACAGACGGTTTCGGTCATCATGCGCGAATTGGAGGAAGAAGGCCTGCTCGTGCGCCAGGCGCCGCTGCGCGGCAAGATCGGCCAGCCCTCGATACCGATGGCGCTCAATCCGGAGGGCGCCTTCTTCATCGGCCTCAAGATCGGCCGCCGCAGCGCGGAACTGGTGCTGATCGATTTTCTCGGAAATGTCCGCTCGATGCTGCAGCACTCCTATCGCTATCCGGCACCGCGCGAGACGGTGGAATTCGTCACCGATGGCATGAAAAAGATGCGCGGCGAACTGACGCCGGCGCAGGACAAGCGCATTGCCGGGCTCGGCATCGCCATGCCGTTCGAATTGTGGAACTGGGCCGACACCGCCGGCGCGCCGCGCGACGTCATGAACGAATGGCGCCACCGCGACATCAGGGGCGATATCCAGGCGCAATGCGATTTTCCGGTCTATCTGCAAAACGACGCCACGTCGGCCTGCGGCGCGGAACTCGTCTTCGGCCAGGCGGGCGGCGCGCGTGACTTCGTTTATTTCTACATCGGCGCCTTCGCCGGCGGCGGCATCGTGCTCAACGGCCGGCTGTTCGGCGGCCCGACCGGCAATGCCGGCGCGCTCGGCTCCATGCCGGTGCCCGGACCGGACGGCAAGCCGACCCAGCTGATCGACGTGGCGTCGATCGCCATGCTGGAAAAAGCGCTCAATGCCCGCGGCGTCGAAGCTTCGCATCTGTGGACGTCACCCGAGGACTGGGGCGAGATCGGCTCCGAACTCGACGACTGGATCGCCAGTGCCTCACAGGCGCTTGCCTATGCCATCGTCGCGGCGTCCTCGGTCATCGACTTCGAGGCGGCGGTGGTCGACGGCTGGATGCCGCAGGCGGTGCGCCGTCGGCTGGTCAATGCCATTATCGCGGCCATCGCGACAATCGACGGCGAAGGCCTGAAACTACCCGCGGTTCGCGAGGGAACCGTCGGCATCCATGCCCGGGCGCTCGGCGGCGCCAGCCTGCCGCTGTCCGAACGCTTCCTGATCGGTTCGACAACGATTTCCAGGAGCGCCTGAATGCTGATCGGAATCCCGGCGTTGCTCGGTCCGGAACTTCTGGCGACATTGCGCGCCATGGGCCATGGCGACGAGATCGCCCTGGTCGACGGAAACTATCCGGCAGAGGAGCAGGCAAGGCGCCTCATCCGGGCCGACGGTCATCCGCTCATTCCGGTGCTCGACGCGATCCTGAGCATCCTGCCGGTGGACGACGCGGTGCCGGAAGCGTTGTTCCGCGCATCCGTGAAAGGCGACCCGTCGCGCGCCGATCCAGTCCATCACGAGATAGAGGCGACCTGTGCCAAACACGCGCCCGGCCGCAAGGTGGTTGCGCTGGCCGGCGCCGACTTCTATGCACGGGTCAAAACGGCGCATGCCATCGTCGCGACAAGCGAGCCGCGGCTTTACGCCAACATCATCATCCGTAAGGGCGTGATCTATCCGCCGGAGACCGGGAAGCCATGATCCTTTGCTGCGGCGAAGCCCTGATCGACATGTTGCCGCGCACCACGACGCAGGGGGAGCCTGCCTTTGCTCCCTATGTCGGTGGCGCGGTGTTCAACACGGCGATCGCACTTGGACGGCTCGGCGCGCCAGCCGGCTTCTTTTCGGGCCTGTCGTCGGATCTTTTCGGCGGCCAGTTCAGGGACGCGCTGGGGGCGAGCAAGGTCAGTTCCACCTACGCCCATACCTCGCCCAGGCCGACGACGCTGGCTTTCGTGAAGCTCACCAACGGCCAGGCGACCTATACCTTCTACGACGAGAACACCGCCGGACGCCTGCTCACCATCGATGACCTGCCGGCGCTTGGCAACGAGATCGAGGCCATGCTGTTCGGCGCCATCAGCCTGATCTCGGAGCCTGCCGGCAGTGCCTATGAAGAGTTCATGCGGCGCGAGCATGCGAGCCGTGTCATGATGCTCGATCCCAACATCCGGCCGAACTTCATCCCGGACAAGGCCAAGCACCTCAGGCGCATCCGGGAGATGATGGCGATGGCCGACATCGTGAAACTGTCGGACGAGGACCTGAACTGGTTCGGCGAAGCGGGTTCGCACGAGGACGTCGTGCGAAACTGGCTTGAGCGCGGCCCGAAACTGATCGTCGTCACGCATGGCAGCGAAGGCGCCGTCGGTTACACCAAGGACCACGCCGTCACAGTGATGCCGGAAAAGGTCGAGGTGGTCGACACGGTCGGTGCGGGCGATACGTTCAACGCCGGCATCCTCGCCTCGCTGCATGAACAGGGCCTGCTGACGAAGGCGGCCATCGGCGGCCTCACACAAGACGCGATCCGCAAGGCACTGGCGCTTGGTGCCAAGGCAGCGGCGGTGACCGTATCACGCGCCGGCGCCAATCCACCGTGGCGGCGCGAAATTGCCTGAGCAACGTTCAACATAAGTTGAGCCAGTCGATCACTTTATGTTTCGCAGGACCGTTCCCCAGGGCTATAAAGGCTGGATCGCGCCCGACGAGGGCCGGATTTCCGGCATCTGGCCAGTATCCGCCGGAAAGCAGTGGTAACAGAACGCGACAGCCGGGCAATTGGCGGCCCCGATTGTGCGGCTTTCTCGGCAGGCGCAACTCTGGTACCAGCGGGCCGTTATCTGGCTAAACCGCCTTGTTAAAAACCGTTTTTGAGGCCGACATGCAGTTCATTGATCTTGGCGCGCAGCGCGAACGCATCCGCGACCGGCTGAAAGCCGCGATCGACCATGTTGTCGAGGACGGTCGCTACATCCTCGGCCCCCAGGTCGCTGAATTCGAGAAGAAGCTCGCCGCCTATGTCGGCACCAAGCATGTCGTGGCCTGCGCCAACGGCACCGACGCGCTGCTGCTGCCGCTGTTTGCGGCCGGCATCGGCCCGGGCGATGCCGTGTTCGTGCCGAGCTTCACCTTCGCCGCCACCGCCGAAGTGGTGGCGCTGGCCAAGGCGGAACCCGTGTTCGTCGATGTCGATCCAGTTACCTACAACATCGACATCGCCAGTCTCGAGGCGGCCATCGCCATGATCAAGAAGGAAGGCCGGCTGAAGCCGAAGGCGATCATCCCGGTCGACCTGTTCGGCCTAGCCGCCAACTACGAGGCAATCATGGCCATTGCCGACCGCGAAGGACTGTTGGTGATCGAGGATGCCGCCCAGTCGATGGGCGGATCGCATGACGGCAAAATGTGCGGCGCCTTCGGCCATGTCGGCTCGACCAGCTTCTACCCGGCCAAGCCGCTTGGCTGCTATGGCGACGGCGGCGCGATGTTCACCAACGATGACGCGCTGGCCGACAAGCTGCGTTCCTTCGCCTTCCACGGCAAGGGCGAGACCCAGTACGACAATGTTCGCGTCGGCATCAATTCGCGTCTCGACACGCTGCAGGCGGCGATCCTCATAGAAAAGCTCGCCATCCTCGAAGAGGAGATGGTCGCGCGCCAGGTGGTGGCAAATCGCTATGCCGAAGGGCTCGGCGACATCGTCACGGCTGCCCGCAATCTCGATGGCAGCCGGTCCGCCTGGGCCCAATACGCGATCGAGACGCCCAAGCGCGACGGTCTGAAGGCGCATCTCGGAGAGAAGGGCATTCCGTCCGTCATCTACTACGTCAAGCCGCTGCATGCGCAGGTCGCCTATCGCGACTACCCGCGCACGCCGACCGGCCTTGCTGTTTCGGAGGACCTGCCGAAGCGCATCCTATGCCTGCCGATGCACCCCTATCTCAGCGAAGCCGACCAGGACCGGATCATCGAGACGATCCGCAACTATATCGGCTCGAACTCGGCGCAGGCCGCAGCCGAGTAATCGGCAGCGGCTTTCAGGCTGGGCCTGCCCCTGGCCTGCCGCTGGCGATGAAATGCGGGTTGGCGAAATCCTCGTCGTCGGCCTGATCGCGTTTGCCGTAGGCCAAGGGCTTGCCGTCCAGCGTGCGTGTCGTACCGCCCGCCGCGCGCAACACAGCGTCGCCCGCAGCGGTGTCCCATTCCATGGTGCGGCCGAAACGCGGATAGACGTCCGCCTCGGCACTCGCCAGAAGGCAGAATTTCAAGGACGACCCGACCGAGACGATCTCGGCGGCGCCGAGGTCGCGAATATAGGCTTCGGTTTCCGGCGTGTTGTGCGACCGGCTGGCAACCACGGCCAGCGGGGCCGCTGCCGTTCTCACCGAAATCGGCCTGCGGCCGACGATCTGGTAGTCGCCGTCGATTTCCAGGGCTTCCGCCCTGCCCGGCCGGCCGGAAAAGAAGCGGCCTGTGCAAGGCGCGAAGACGACACCGACTTCCGGCACCCCATGGCGCACAAGCGCGATGTTGACGGTGAAGTCGGTGCGGCGATTGACGAATTCCTTGGTACCGTCGAGCGGATCGACGAGGAAGAAGGCGTCGCCAAGATCGGGCGGCATGACACCGGCCGCCGCTTCCTCCTCGGCCACGCAGGGAATCTCGGGAAATGCGGCGCGCAGGCCGGCGAGAATGATCTTCTCGCTCTCGCGGTCCGCCTCGGTCACCGGCGAGGAGTCTGATTTGCGGTCAACCGCGCAGCCTGCGTGGAACACACGCATGACCTCGCGTCCGGCCGCCAGGGCCAGTTGCTCGAAGATGTCGAGCATCGACTCGTCGTCAGATACCGCCGCCATTGTCATATTGGTCTTCGGCAATGTCACGCTCGTTCAGCCAGTGTTCCAGGGCATCTACCATCTCTTCAGCCGATCTGCCGAGCGTCTTGAGATGGATTTCCGGTTTTTCCGGCGCTTCGTAAGGAGAATCGACACCGGTGAAGTTCTTGATCTCGCCGTTCAGCGCCCGGGCGTAGAGGCCCTTCGGATCGCGCCTGGCGCACTCCTCGAAAGGCGTGTCGACAAACACCTCGATGAACTCGCCGTCGGCCATCAGTTCGCGCGCCATGCGCCGTTCGGCGCTGAACGGCGAAATGAACGAGACAATGACGATCAGCCCGGCATCGGCCATCAGCTTGGCCACTTCGGCCACGCGGCGGATGTTCTCGACCCGGTCGGCATCGGTGAATCCTAGATCGCGGTTGAGACCGTGACGGACATTGTCGCCGTCCAGGATATAGGTGTGCCGGCCGGTGGCGAACAGCTTCTTCTCGAACAAATTGGCGATGGTCGACTTGCCGGAGCCCGAAAGCCCGGTGAACCAGAACACGGCGGGCCGCTGGTTCTTCATATCGGCGCGCACGCGCTTGCCGACATCGAGCGATTGCCAGTGGATGTTTTCGGCACGACGCAGCGAATGCACTATCATGCCGGCGCCGACGGTGGCGTTCGAGATGCGATCGATCAGGATGAAAGCGCCGGTGATGCGATTCTCGGCGAAGGGATCGAAGGCGATCGGCACCCGCGTCGAGATGTTGCAGATGCCGACTTCGTTCATTTCAAGCGACTTGGCTGCTTCATGGGCGAAGTCGTTGACATTGATACGGTATTTCAGGTCGGTGACGGTAGCGCTGGTCTGGTCTGTTTCGGTGCGCAGGATGTAGGAACGGCCCGGCAGCAGCGCATGCTCGTCAAACCAGACGATGTTGGCGGCGAACTGATCGGCAACCTGCGGCCTGGCGGCCGGCGAAACCAGCATATTGCCTCTGGAGACCTCGACCTCATCGTCAAGAACGAGCGTGATGGCCTGGCCGGCCACCGCCTGTTTGAGATCGCCGCCATAGGCGACAATGCGTTTGACATGCGAGGACTTGCCGGATTTGGCGACCACGACCTCGTCGCCTGGCGCAATGGCGCCGGACGCGATCGTGCCGGCAAAGCCGCGGAAGTCGAGATTGGGGCGGTTGACGTACTGCACCGGAAAACGGAATGGCTGCTCGACAGCCGCCTCTTCGACCGAAACGGTCTCGAGGTGCTCGATCAACGTCGGGCCGGAATACCATTGCATGTTGTCGGAGCGGCCGCTGACATTGTCGCCGTAGCGGGCCGACATCGGGATCGGCACGATGGTCTGGAAGCCGAGATCACGCGAGAATTGTCCGTAGTCCTCGACGATCCGGTCGAAAACCGCCTGGTCGAAATCGACGAGATCGATCTTGTTGACCGCCAGCACGATATGGCGGATGCCGAGCAGCGAAGCGATAATCGAATGACGCCTTGTCTGGCGCAGCACCCCTTGCCTTGCATCGATCAACACGATCGCCAGGTCGGCGGTCGAGGCGCCCGTCGCCATGTTGCGCGTATACTGTTCGTGGCCGGGCGTGTCGGCGACGATGAACTTGCGCTTCGGCGTGGCAAAAAAGCGGTAGGCGACGTCGATGGTGATGCCTTGCTCGCGCTCGGCCTCGAGGCCGTCCACCAGCAGCGCGAAATCGATGTCGTCGCCGGTGGTGCCGTGCTTGCGCGAATCGCGCTCGAGCGCGGCGAGTTGGTCCTCGAAGATCTGCTTGGTGTCGGACAACAAGCGTCCGATCAGCGTCGACTTGCCGTCGTCGACCGAACCGCAGGTCAGGAAGCGCAGCAGCGACTTCTTCTCCTGCGCGGCCAGATAATCACGGACGCTGTCGGTGGGAGCAAGGCTTTTTGCCATGATATGACGCATGGTCAGAAATACCCCTCGCGCTTCTTCTTTTCCATCGAGCCTGCCTCATCACGGTCGATCAGGCGACCTTGGCGTTCAGAGGTGCGCGCGGTCAGCATCTCGCCAACGATGGCTTCGAGCGTGTCGGCATCGGATTCGATGGCGCCGGTGAGCGGATAGCAGCCTAAAGTACGGAACCGGACCAGCCGGTTCTCCACCGTCTCGCCGGGACGCAGTTTCATGCGGTCGTCATCCTTGAGGATCAGCATGCCGTCGCGTTCCACCACCGGCCGTTCCTTGGCGAAATAGAGCGGCACGATCGGGATGTTCTCCTGCAGGATGTACTGCCAGATATCGAGTTCGGTCCAGTTCGACAGCGGGAAGACGCGGATCGATTCACCCGATGCGATGCGGGTGTTGAATATCTTCCACATTTCGGGGCGCTGGTTCTTCGGGTCCCACACATGCTGGGCATTGCGGAACGAGAATATGCGCTCCTTGGCGCGCGACTTCTCCTCGTCGCGGCGAGCGCCGCCAAAGGCGGCATCGAAACCGTATTTGTCGAGCGCCTGGCGCAGCGCCACGGTCTTCATCACATGAGTATGAGTGTTCGAGCCGTGGTCGAACGGATTGATGTTGTCGCGCACGCCGTCTTCGTTGACATGGACCAGCAGGTCGAAGCCGAGTTTTTGCGCCATCTGATCGCGAAAAGCGATCATTTCGCGGAATTTCCAGGTGGTGTCGACGTGAAGAAATGGAAATGGCGGCTTGGCGGGATAGAACGCCTTCATTGCCAGATGCATCAGCACGGATGAATCCTTGCCGACTGAATAGAGCATGACCGGCTTGGTGAAGGCGGCCGCAACCTCGCGGAATATGTGGATGGACTCGGCTTCAAGCCGCTGCAGATGCGTAAGCGCTATGGTCATGGACTGTGAGCGTTCTCTCGTGCCTTGCTACAGAAGACCTTGCGTCAAATCATCGAGCTTTTTGCGCCCGGTTCAAGCTTCGCTTCTGGACAAAGTGTTTTCGTGCGGGCGTTCTAGCAGATCGGCGCACGGCAGAACAATGCAAGACGAGCCTGGCAGGCATCGGTTCGAGAATGAATTTTCCATGCTTTCGCCAGAACCCCGAAATTTCTGTTCGCAGGGCCTCCAATCGAGAAAAGGCAGGAAAAATATTGCTCGGGAGAATGTGACGGCTAACGCTTCCGGAACCCTTTCCCAATCGACGGGCGCCGGCCGCCGATTTTCGGTGACAACCTGTCCCGCCGCACTATCGAAAAGACAGCTCAGCCGCTATACAAGCGTCTCGAAGCGGGCAAGATGCATCATGAGGCATGGGCAATTTCGAGGCGAGCACATTCGGTTCCACTAAACGGGATGTGCCGCATAAAGCTACTCGAGAATAGCGAGCCCGAAACTTGGACCGGCTTTCGTCTGTAAGACAGCAATTCACGCCTTCGCGGATCAATATCTATTTTTCCATTCTTTGCTTCTTTTTTCCCCCGGTTCTGGGATCGGTGGTCAGCTTCGTGTTCAATGGTGGTGGCCTGTGGTCCATCCTGTTGATCGCCTTCAGGAAAAGACGTTTCAATACCGACCCGGCGATGATGGTGCTGACGATCGCGATCTATGCCTATTGCGCGGCCAATCTCGTGGCTTCCATCGTCAACAACGCGATCGCCAGGGACGCGTCGCACCTGATCCCGCTCGTCACCTTCCTGTTCTTCCCCATCTCCTATTCGACCTGGAGCATTACGCAGAAAACGACGCTCGTGCGCATCATCGTGCTGAGCAGCATGGCGGCCTGTTTTGTGGCGCTGTTTCTGGCGGTCTTCCAACAATATTGGCTTGGTAAGCGCGCCGAGGGCGGAGCCGGAAACGCAATCGTGTTCGCGGAGGTCCTCTGCCTTGGAGTGATGGTCTGTGTGGCCGCTGCCCTGTCGGGCATCGAGCGACGCGGGATCGCCCTCGTCTGCGCGGCACTCGGCGGGACGATCGCCATCATCTACTCCCAAACACGCATTATCTGGCTGGCACTGCTGATCGCCGGCATCGCCGTTCTGCTGATCAACCAGCGGAAACTGAGAGGAAGAAATGCCGTGCGCCTGCTGTTGCTGTTGCTGGCAGTCGGCGTCGTGGTCGCTGCTGTCGGCTTCCAGACCATATCCGGGCGGGTCGATTTTCTGCGCTCCGACTGGGATGCGCTTGCCACCCATGGCGACCACACGACACCCTTGGGATTGCGCGCAGCTCTGTGGGATATCGGCCTCAAGGCGTTTCATGAGATGCCATTGTTCGGACATGGAGTGGGTGCCACCCAGACCTTGATAAAGCAGGGCTTCCAGGATCAGTTCGGCATGGACGCCGGCTTCAGTCATTTCCACAACGGCTTTCTGACCGCCCTGGTGCAGGCGGGAATACTGGGCGCCGTGACGCTGGCGGCGATCTTCGTGGTTGCCGCCTGGAATGCCGCCCTGGTGCTGCGCAACAGCACGGACCCAATCGAGCGGTTCGGCGCTACCATGATCGTCATCGTTCTGATCACCTATCTGACCGCAGGGATGACGGGCATCCTGATCGGCCATGACATCCTGGATTCGGTACTGATGGTGTTCCTGGTGTCGGGAACCTATCTTGCCTCCGGGCGTCAGGCTCCGTTGGCGGAAGGCCAGGCACTTTCGCTTGTGACCGAAAAACATATTCTCCCGCCAAGGACGGAAGAGCAGGCGCTTCCATCCGCCATCCAATAGCTGTTTCGGGCAAAGGCCATGAAAGTTCTGGTGACAGGCGCGACGGGCTTCATCGGCCGTCAGGTGGTGCACCGGCTTCGCGAAGCAGGCGCCGAGCTTCGCCTGGCGTCCCGCCACCCGGAGAGGCTTGGTCCGGGACATGACGCCATGCGGATGCCCGGTTTCGATGCGCCGACCGCTGCCTTCATGGCGCTTACCAGGGATGTCACGGATGTCGTCCATTGCGCGGGCCTGAACAATGATGAAGGCAACGCCACCGAAGCCGATTTCCGGGCGGCCAATGCGGAATTGAGCGGGCGGCTGGCACAGGCCGCCGCCGAGCAGGCAAGCGGACGTTTTATCCAGCTCTCCTCGACCCGGGCCGTGATCGGCGCGCGCGTCAGCGCAACGATCAACGAGGACACGATGCCCGATCCGCAATGCGCCTATGGGCGCTCGAAGCGTGAAGCCGAGATCAGGGTGCTGGACGCCTATGCATCGCATGGCCGTTCCGACGGCATCGTATTGCGGCTGCCTCCAGTCTACGGAAGCGGCATGAAGGGAAACCTGGCAACGCTGATGCGCCTGGCCGACACGGCCCTGCCGCTGCCGGCAGGTGCCCTGACGGCAGCCCGCTCCCTGCTGTCATCGCAATCCGCGGCGGGAGCGATATGGCATCTGCTCAGCCGTTCGGGATCGCTGCGTCCGATCTACATTGCCAGCGATGTGCCGCCGATATCGATCGCCGACATTGTGCACGCCTTTCGCAGCGGTTTCGGACGGCCGACGCGCCTGATGGCCGTGCCGGCCGCGCCGTTGCGGGCGGCCGCGATCCTCTCGGGCAAGCGGATATTCTGGGACAGCATGACCGCGACGCAGATATGCAACCCTGCCTTGCTGGTATCCGAAGGCTGGCTGCCGGAAAGCGGCACGCTGGAACGACTGGTCGAGATGGCGCGGTTCGCAAACGCTCAATCGCCTCCGTTGCGATAGAGCGTTCCAAACAGGATACGAAGGTCGAGCCAGAATGACGCCGTCCTGAGATAGGCAGCATCCGTTTCGGCCAGGAGCCGCGGGTTCGACATGTCGATGCCCCTGATCTGGGCCATGCCCGTTATGCCTGGCAGTACCGCCAAAACCCCCAGCCGCCTGCGATACTCGATCAACTCCGTCTGTGTCGGCAGGCAGGGACGCGGCCCGACCAAGCTCATCTCGCCTTTCAGAACATTCCAGAATTGCGGCAGTTCATCGAGCTTGAACTTCCGCAAGGTCCTTCCGACAGCAGTCACGGCATTCGCCGGGGCTTCATGCGAGGGCAAGGACGGCGTCCCCTGGACCATCGTCCTCAACTTGTGGCAGCGAAACAGCACGCCGTCGCGACCGACCCGTGTCTGGGAAAAAATTGCTGGACCGGGTGACGATGCCCGCACGGCGAGCATGGCGAGCAATAGAACGGGAGATGTGGCCACCAGCAGCAGGGTCGCGCCGGCAAGATCGAAGATTTTCTTGGCTGCCTTCATGAATGGCCGATCGTGCTCCCTGCCAAAAGCCCCGCAGGGCAACACCGCTGATGAAGCCGTCAATCCGGTCGACCTAGCACGTGGTCGCCTCTCGACCAAGCGCACCGCGCGGCCATTCAAGGTTCAGTACATGGGGTGCCGCTTGGTCCCGGCAGAAAGCCGCCGATGGAGACAGCTTTTTGCGTTTGCGCCAACCAGGTTTCAAGACCGAAGATCGCCCCGGCAGGTTTAAGTCGCCTGCCCAGCGGTTTTCGGGATTGCCCGCTGGTCCGTACTCCCCCTCGCCTTCTTGGCGCGGTCGAGACCTGCCAGCACGGCGAGCGACGCGGCCTTGCCCTGGTTCTTCATCGATTGCTGAAGTGCGGCAAGTGCGACCTGGACATCCGACCACTCCACAACGTCCGTGCTCAAGCCAAAAATCTTCGAAATGCCGAGTTCGACGAGTTCCTCGTCTTCACCATGCAGCGTTTCATGGAGCTTCTCGCCAGGCCTGATGCCGGTAAAGCGGATCGGGATGTCCGTGTACGGGCTCTTTCCCGACATGCGGATCATCGTTTCGGCCACTTCGAGGATCGGCACCGGCTTGCCCATGTCGAGCATATAGACGGCATAATCTTCGCCGCTTGGCCGCGATGCGGCATCGGCCGCCGACATGATGACGAGATCGACGGCTTCGGCCACTGTCATGAAATAGCGTGTCATGCGCCGGTCGGTGATGGTGACAGGTCCGCCAGCCTCGATCTGCGACTGGAATATGGTCGCCACGGAACCGTTGCTGCCAAAGACGTTGCCGAAACGGACGGCGATGAACTTGGTGGCGGGGCGGCGCCCACCCGGGTCGCTCGGGGGTGTCCCATGCAAGGCGCTGACGATCTGTTCTGCAGCCCGCTTCGTGATGCCAAGCACGGACGACGGATCCACGGCCTTGTCGCTCGACACCAGGACAAACTGCGCCACTCCGCATCTGGCGGCAACCTCTGCGCAGACGAGTGTCCCGAAAACATTGGTCTGGATGGCCGAGTCCCAATTCTCCTCGAGCAGCGGAACGTGCTTCAGCGCCGCCGCATGGAAGATGATATCCGGTTTGAATTCCGAGACGACGCGCGTTATCTGGCGCCGATCGGCGACATCGGCGATACGGACCTTGAGACGGTCATGGTGCTGCTCGTCAATATATTGGCTCAACTGGAAGATACCGAACTCGGAATTGTCGACAACCAGGACCGCGTCGGCTCCAAGCTCCAGCGACCGTTTGACCAGGGTTCGGCCGATGGAACCGGCGCCACCCGTCACCAGAACACGCTTACCTCCGACGAAGGCGCCGATGCGTTTGATATCGGACGGCACCGTCGAGCGACGCAGGATCGTTTCCATCTCGACAGCGTCGAGAACGAGCTTTCCCTCCTGCCCCAGTTGCGAAAGTCCCGAGAACTGCACGACCGCTATATCGCCATGCCGGGCGACCCGAACGAGTTCGGAATACTCTTCGATCTCATGCTCGGCACCGCTGCCGAAAATAAGCAAGTCGAGACTTGCCGTCCCCTTTGCGTATTCCTCCAGCGCCTCGACCAGGCGGGGGCGAATGGCCACGACGGGTACGCCCTGGATACGGGTGCCCTCGGGAGCCCCGTTTTCGATCGCCAAGATTCCGACAATGGAATACTCGGCCGGCTGGGCTGTGCGGGTGAAACGGATGATTACGTCTGCCTCGCTCAACTTGCCGACGAACATCGCCCGCTTGATCGAGGTCTTGCCGGTGCCGCGGCTCAAGATGCGCCAACTCGCACCGTCGCGAAGGAACCGATAGAAAATCCGAGGCGCGGAGATGATGGTGAAAGAAACCAGAAAAAAGACGATAAACTGGCGCTCGTTGAGGCCCGCCACAGGCTGAAAGGAACGGACAACGAGCGAAACGCAATAAAGCGTGACCGTCAAGATTCCGCAACTCTTCAGGATGTTGAAGAAATCCGGCGTCGAGGCGAAACGCCACACGGTATTGTAAAGGCCGCAATATCTAAACAGCAGGTGGCTGAGAACAATGATGCTCGCCCAGCAAGCAAAACCCGCTGGGGAAAAGGCTTCGAACGACAGTCTCGATTGCGATAAAGCCAGGCTGAGCGCCACCGCGATAAGGACCATCACGATATCCAGAACCATGATGATAGCGCGACGCACCTTCGGCCGAAGTCCGGATACGGCTTCTAGATGGGATGTCATCGGGCAGTACTGAACTCCGGGCGTGAGAACTTCAACACTAGTACGAAGCCAGATCGAATACCATTCGCCACCGGCCACCCGTTGTCAGCGCCAAATCCTCGGCCCCCGCCTTCTCTATCGCATAGCGTGGACTTGAGGCCATCGCCAGAGATTTTTTCACAGGCGGTTGATTAGACCGGGCATGTCGATCAGGACCGTGTGCAACAGCAAGTGCAAAAGTAGCTCCCGCTTATACAAGTGACAGGCCTCCCGGACCGATACTCACCAAGTGTCGTCGAAATCATTGCCGACGCACTATTTTGAAGATCACGAGGGAAACGCTGGACGGCTGGCCAAGCGATTTTCGGTTGACAGAGGAGCCTACTGCAATATGACGGCCTTTCCTTCACCAGCCAAAGCGAAGTGATGAAATTTGGATCGAGTGGCCTTCGAGGCCTGGCTTCGGAACTGGTCGGGAAGCCGAGTGGACTTTTTACCGAGGCTTTCGCTTGGCGCCTGGCCGCAGGCGGGGTCCAGCCGAAAGCCAGGGTGCTGGTAGGTCGCGACCTGCGTGACAGCAGTCCCACCATTGCCGCCAACTGCATGGCGGCCTTGGCGACCAGCGGACTTCAACCGATCGATTGCGGCGCCATTCCGACACCGGCTTTGGCGCTCTATGGCCTGCAGCATGGCATGGCGGCGCTCATGGTGACGGGTTCGCATATTCCTGCCGACCGCAACGGCATCAAGTTCTACAGCCCGCGTGGCGAGATCAGCAAAGCCGATGAAGTCGCCATCGCACAGTATGCCGCTGAAAAGTCAGATTCCTATCGCTCGCCGCCGTCTACGGAAACCGCATTTCCGACACACCATGATCAGGTGATCGCCGCTTATCGCGCACGCGCCGAGGATATATTGAAGCCCGGTTCCCTTTCGGGTTTAAGGATCGGTGTCTATCAACACAGCTCGGTCGCGGCGGATCTCCTGGTCGAGATTCTCCGATCCTTCGGCGCCAGCGTGACGCCCGTCGGGAAATCAGATACTTTCGTGCCCGTTGACACAGAGGCTGTGAGCCCGACCACAATTGCAAAGTTCAGGGATTGGGCGCGAGAATTCAAACTCGATGCCATCGTGTCGACGGACGCCGATGCCGATCGTCCGCTCATCACCGATGAGAACGGTGATCTGTTTCGCGGCGACCTGATCGGCCTCGCCGTAGCCTTGTATTTGCGGGCAGATGTTGTCGTGACACCGGTGACCTCCAATTCAGGCATTTCGAAAACCTTCGGTTTTGAGGTGCTGAGGACGAAGGTCGGATCCCCGTTCGTGATCGAAGCCATGGAAGCTTCATACCGTACCGGCAGCATCGTCCTCGGCTTTGAGGCCAATGGCGGCGTCCTCCTTGGGTCAGACTGTTCGCTGCACGGGAGGACATTGACGGCACTGCCGACGCGAGATGCGATGCTCCCCATCCTCGCCGTCCTTGGCACGGTTGCGTCGGCAGGAAAAAAGCTGTCGCATCTGCGCGAACTCTGGAAGCTCCCGGCATGCGCGAGCGAGCGCCTTGAAAACTTCCCGGTGGAAAGTTCGCGCAGCCTGATGCGTCGGCTCGCCGATCGGGAACAACTGCAGCGATTTCTGGCCCCTTTCGGGACTGTCGCTCAAGTCGATGAGACCGATGGCCTCAGGACACGAATGGCGACTGGCGAGATCATCCATCTGCGGCCGTCCGGCAATGCGCCGGAACTGCGGTGCTACTCGGAGGCTGCAAACCAGGACAGAGCGGCAGCGATCGTGGCGCTTACGCTTGAAAGGGCGCGGGCAATCACATCCACAGACGAAACAGAGGGCGTTTAATGAAAGTGGTTCCCGTCATCATCAGCGGGGGAGCCGGATCGCGTCTATGGCCTGCCTCGAGGCAATCGCACCCCAAGCCTTTCCTCAAAGTGGCAGACGGACACTCTCTTATTCAACACACCGTGTTGCGCGCTGCTTCGATCGAGGGCGTCGTGGAACTCGTTGCGGTGACTTCCCGCGACCACCTCTTCCTGACCAAGGACGACTTCGACCAACTGGACTCAGTCGTGCTGCCACGCACATTTCTGCTTGAGCCGGAAGGCCGCGATACCGCCGCCGCCGTCGCCGCCGCCACGATCCACGCCAAGGCGACGCAGGGACCTGACGCAATCCTGTGCGTCTTTCCCGCGGATCACATGATCGGCAATCTGCCTGCGTTTCTGAATGTCATGGGCCGGGCCATCGACCACGCGAAACAGGGCCGAATCGCAACCCTGGGCATCAATCCAACCAGACCGGATACCGCATTCGGCTACATCGAAGCCGACGGCGAAAAAGTTGTCCGTTTCGTTGAAAAGCCAGACATCGAGACCGCTCGAGCCTATCTCGCATCCAAGCGTTTCTTCTGGAACGCCGGCATCTTCTGCTTCAGCGCCCAGACCATGCTCACCGAAATGGCCTTGCATTGTCCCGCGGTCATCGAGGCCGTTTCCAGAAGCTATGAGAACGCCCGTTTCAGCGAAGGCGAAGGCTTTGCCAAAATCGAACTCGCGCCAGAGCATTTCGGCTCGGCTCCACGTATCTCTCTCGACCACGCGGTCATGGAGAAGGCGGGCAATCTTGCCGTGATACCCTGCGACATGGATTGGAACGACATCGGATCCTGGAACGCGATGGCCGAATTGGTCGCCCCCGACGAAAACGGAAACAGGATACGCGGCGATATTCACATGATCGGCACCGCCGGCAGCTATATCACCTCCGACAGGCGGGTCATCGGCACCGTCGGCGTCAACGACCTGATAATCGTCGATTCCCCGGATGCGTTGCTTGTCGCATCCCGCGACCGCGTTCAGGACGTCAAAAAGCTGTTCGAGAGTCTCAAGGCTTCCGGACATGGGGCGCATCTCCTTCACAGCACGGTACACCGACCCTGGGGTACCTATACGGTTCTGGAGGAAGGCGAGCGCTTCAAGATCAAGCGCATCGAGGTGAAGCCGGGCAGGCGTTTGAGCCTGCAAATGCATTACCATCGTTCGGAGCACTGGGTCGTGGTCAGCGGCTCCGCGAAAATCGTCAATGGCGACCAGGAGTTGTTCCTGGCAACAAACGAATCAACCTACATCCCCTGCGGCCGTAAACATCGGCTGGAAAACCCCGGCAGAATTGACCTGGTGATCATTGAAGTGCAAAGCGGCGATTATCTCGGCGAAGATGATATTGTGCGCTTCGACGACGTATATGGTCGCGCCTGACAATCCCCCGGCTCGCGATGCTTGGCGAGCAAACACCAGATACAATCGAGAACATTGATGACAAAGAAAGCTTTGATCACCGGCATCACCGGGCAGGATGGCGCATATTTGGCGCAGTTGCTGCTTTCCAAGGGATACGAGGTCCACGGACTGGCGCGGCGATCGAGCACGGCTGACGTCAATACAACGCGCCTGAAATGGCTTGGCATCGAAAACGATGTCCGGATCGTTGATGGCAACCTGACGGATTTGTCCGGCCTGGCTCGAACCATGCGCGATGTCAAGCCCGACGAGGTCTACAACCTTGCCGCCCAATCCTTCGTCAAATCATCGTGGCAGCAGCCGATCCTGACGGGCAATGTCACCGGCATAGGCGTGACCAATGTGCTCGAGGCACTTCGTCTCGAATCGCCCGAAGCCCGTTTCTACCAGGCGTCGTCCTCGGAAATGTACGGTCTTATCCAGGAGCCCATGCAGTCGGAGACAACGCCTTTCCATCCGCGTTCGCCTTACGCGGTTGCGAAGCTCTATGGCCACTGGATTACCATCAATTATCGCGAAAGCTTCGGCCTGCATGCCTCGAGCGGCATCCTGTTCAATCATGAATCTCCGCTTCGCGGCATTGAGTTCGTCACCCGAAAAGTCACGGACGCGGTGGCGCGCATCAAGAAAGGCCTGGCAAAGGAGTTGCGGCTCGGCAACATCGATGCCAAGCGCGATTGGGGTCACTCCAAGGACTATGTCCGTGCTATGTGGCTTATGGTGCAGCAGGACCAGCCGGACGATTACGTCGTCGCGACAGGCAGGACGACGACCGTGCGCGATATGTGCCGAATTGCGTTCGAGCATGTCGGGCTCAAGATCGACGATCACCTTGTGATCGATCCGGACCTGTTCAGACCGGCCGAAGTCGAAATTCTGCTCGGAAACCCTGCGAAAGCAAAGCAGAAGCTGGGATGGGAGGCGACGATCTCGCTGGAAGACATGATCCGTGAAATGGTGGACGCCGATCTCGAACGTCATGCCAACTCGGCCAAGCGCTGAGTTGAGCGGAGAGCCCTTTTAGCGTTATGGTCGATAGGTTGACGCATCGCATCCTGATAACCGGGGCAACAGGGTTTGTCGGCACAGCACTGTTGCGGCTGCTGGAGCGGGAACACGCTGGCTGCAAGGTGTTCCCGCTTGGCCATGGCGCAGGCCAACGAAACGCGATCGACCTGCAGGACCGAAAGGGGATCGACGAGGCCGTCCGCGAGGTACAGCCCACCGCGCTCATTCATCTGGCCGCGGTCGCCGCACCTTCCGATGCACGCAACGCGCCGCGACATGCCTGGAACGTCAATTTCACGGGAACGATGAACCTCGCCCAATCCGTGCTGCACCACGCGCCGGACGCCCGGTTTGTCTATGTGGGTAGTTCCGAAGCCTATGGCGCTTCCTTCCGGAGCGCGGCAGGTCCGGTAACGGAAGATGTGCCGCTTCGGCCGATGACGGTCTACGGCGCCACCAAGGCGGCCGCGGACCTGATGATCGGGCAAATGGCGTATGAAGGTTTGCGCGCTGTGCGCTTTCGTCCCTTCAACCACACCGGCCCCGGTCAGTCCGATGCCTATGTGGTTTCCGCCTTCGCACGCCAGGTCGCCGAGATCGTGTCCGGCAAGAGCGAACCGGTCATTCACGTCGGGAACCTCGAGGTGGAGCGCGACTTCCTTGATGTTCGCGACGTGGTGCGCGCGTATGCGAGCTCCGCGGTGCTGAATCTGGATGCCGCACCAGATCAAGTCTACAACATCGCATCGGGACAACCCCGCAAAATCCGTGATATCCTGGATACGCTTGTTGCGCAGTCGGGCATCGACATCGAAGTACGCGCCGACCCTGAAAAACTTCGGCCGAACGAGATCCCCACCGCATCAGGTGATGCTTCAAAGGCACGCGCCGAGCTCAATTGGCAGCCTTTGGTGCCATTCGAGCAGACAATAGCCGACGTTTTCGGGTATTGGCACCGGCTATGTAATGCCTGATGACGACATCACCGCAGCGCGCCAAAGGTTGAGCACATGTTTCGAAGCCTGTGGCAGTACCGCCATTTCATCATTTCCTCCATCAGGGGCGACCTGAAAGGGCGTTTCGTGCGGTCGCGCCTGGGCGGCCTGTGGTTCATCCTTCACCCACTTGCGCAGGCACTCATCTTCTCGATCGTCCTTTCGGAAGTTCTCAAGGCAAGGCTCCCGGACACTGACAGCCCCGCGGCCTATCCGATCTATCTCCTGTCCGGCATGGCGGCCTGGACGCTGTTCAGCGAGATTCTGACACGCAGCATGACCGTATTCATCGAGCAGGCACCGGTGATGAAGAAGATCGCCTTTCCGCGCTTGTGCCTGCCCGTCATCGTGGGGGGCACGGCACTCATCAACCACCTGCTGCTGCTCGTCGCCCTGTTTGTCATCTTCATCTTCCTCGGGCATATTCCGGGCCGCGCCCTTGTCTTGCTGCCGATCGGGATCATCATGATCGCCGCGATCGGCTTCGGCCTTGGCGTGATCCTCGGCGTGATGAACGTGTTCATTCGCGATGTGGCGCAAGTCATGATGATCGTGCTGCAGCTCTGGTACTGGCTGACGCCGATCGTCTATCCCGCCAATGTTCTGCCCGAAAAATATGCTTTTCTGATCGGCCTCAATCCGATCGCGCCGCTGGTGGCGCTTTATCAGGACGCGTTGTTGTTCAACCGCTGGCCAAACCCTGAAAGCCTGATCGTGCCGGCTGCACTGGGAGTTGTGAGCATGGCTTTCGCAATGATCTTCTTTCGGCGCGCAAGCCCCGAACTCGTCGACGTGCTGTAGCCATGACCGTGCTTTCAGTCAGCCATCTGTCGAAACGCTATGCGACCTACGCAAGCAATCTGGAAAGGTTTGCCGGCTGGTTCGGCGCGCCCGTCAAGCCCACGGAGGAATTCTGGCCGGTAAGGGACATCTCGTTCTCCCTGGCGGCCGGCGAGGCGCTGGGGCTCATCGGCCAGAATGGTGCCGGCAAGAGCACGCTTCTTAAGCTGATCACCGGCACCGTGCGGCCTACCGAAGGCACGGCAAGCGTTGGCGGCCGCATCAGCGCCATCCTCGAACTCGGGCTCGGCTTCAACCCCGAATTCACGGGGCGCCAGAACGCCTACCATGCCGGCGGACTGATGGGGCTGTCGCAAACGCGGCTTGCCGAACTGATGCCGCATATCGAGGACTTTGCCGAGATCGGCGACTTCTTCGACCAGCCGCTGCGAACCTATTCGAGCGGCATGCAGGCGCGGCTGGCCTTCGCGCTCGCCACCGCTGAACGGCCCGAGGTGCTGATCGTCGACGAAGTGCTTTCGGTGGGCGACAGCTATTTCCAGCACAAGAGTTTCGACCGCATACGCAGTTTCAGGGCCGCCGGCACGTCGATCATTCTGGTCACCCACGGTATGGGCGACGTCAGATCCTTGTGCGACCGGGTGATTCTGCTGGACAAGGGACGGGTGCTGAAGGACGGGCCGCCCGACGAAGTGGTCGACTACTACAACGCCCTGATCGCGACCAAGGAGAACGCCAAGCTGACCATCGAGCAACGGCGCGAAAAGGACAATTGGCTTTACAGCAGGAGCGGAACCAAGGCGGCCGCGGTTGAATCCGTCGTGCTGATCGACGGCGAAAACGGGAAGCCGATCAAGACCGCCATCTCAGGACAGAGCGTGACAATTCGAGCCCGGATAGAAGCGAAGGAGGATATTCAGGAACTCGTCATCGGGTTCATGCTGAAAGACCGCGCCGGCCACACGGTTTGGGGAACAAACACCTGGCATACGGGCCAGGTGCTTTCAGGCATCAAAGCCGGAGACAAGGTGGAATGTAACCTGCGCTTTGCCTGCGCACTTGGCCAGGGTTCATACGGGCTTTCCATTTCGCTCCATACGGGAGACGTTCACATCGACAACAATTTCGACTGGATTGAAAACGTCGAGGTTTTCGACGTCATCAATTCAGACCGCCCGTTCTTTGTCGGGACGAGCCGCCTTGAACACGTGTTCGAAATCGTCAGATGAAAAAAACTTTCGATGATCTCTACAAGGCCTTCGAGGATCGCTTTCGCGGCTCGAGGGAACTCATTAAGGATCGGCTGAAGATCTACCAACCCTTGTTGGCGCAGGTACCGCGACAGGCCGAGGGACCGACCCTGGCGATCGATCTTGGCTGCGGACGCGGCGAATGGCTCGAAATACTCGCCGAGGCTGGGTTCGATGCCACGGGCGTGGATTTGAACGGAGGCATGGCGCAGGAGGCGGTAGAACGTGGACTGAAGATCGAACTGCATGACGCCTTAGAATATCTAAAGAGGCAGCCGGACTGTAGCGCTGTCGTGATCTCGGCCTTCCATATGGTCGAGCACGTGCCAACCGAATATCTGATCGAGTTGCTGGACGAGTGCCACCGGGTGATGGCGAAGGACGGCCTGCTTGTCCTGGAAACGCCCAACCCAGAAAACATTTCGGTTGGAACCCACACCTTCCACCTCGACCCGACTCACAAAAGCCCCCTTCCCCCGGACCTTCTTGAATTTTTGGTGGAAGAAGCTGGATTCCCCGACACAGCAATCTTGAGGCTGAATGGTTCGCCCATGATCGAAGCCGGACCGATCGAACGGAGCGTGCACCTCATGTTCGAAGTGGCGCGCGACTATGCGTGCCTGGCAAGAAAAAGTGAAAAACAGTCCGCAGAAGCATCCGACTCCCTCGCAGCGTTCGTTCAGTCTACGTCGCAGAAAATACCTGCTGACGTCAAAGAAATAAAAGGCTGGCTCCGTTCCGCTGACAACGAGATCACCAGTATATCAGAAGAAGTCAAGGCCGCCACGGATTCAATCGAAGAAATAAAGGGCTGGCTCCGCTCAGCCGATAACGATATTATCAGTATATCGGAGAAGGTCGAAGCCGCCACAACTTCAAGCACCGATCAATTTCGGCAGTTGTCTGACAATCTTTCTACTCAATCGGAATTACTACGAACAGGGAACATTGCCCTCACGAACACGGTGGCTTCCCTCGGCAAACAACTTAAGGAGATTGTAAAGGATAGGGCTGTGGCCGCGCGCGACAACGAAATCGGTCGCCTCCGTCAACACATTGCGGGCGGCGAGGTAGCGAACCAGGAGCAGTTGACCCTCAAAGAAGCCGAGACAGAAGAACGGAATGCGGAAATTGCTCTACTAAACGAACGCATTACGGCGCAGGCCGAGCAGGTCGCCTCTCTTGCCAGGCAACTCGAAGGTGCGGTAGCTGAGCGTGAATACCTAAGAAATCAAGTCTTAGAAATATATCAAAGTAGATCATGGAAACTGGCAGGCCCCTATCGCCGCACCGGCAGGGTGTTGAAGCGATTCGCTGCGAGCACTCCAGATCTTCGAATTTGGACAAAGCATAAGACAAGACCGATCTATAGCGGAATAATACGTTTTGTCCTTCTGCGTCCAAGGCTTAAGACTTTTTTGTCAAGCATAATAAGAAGATATCCGAAAATACATAACTTTTCTCACGGACTTATTGCTTCTGCCAATAATGAAACTGGCGCCTTCGAAGCTGGGGCATTGTCTGCGAAAAAAGAATATACCTTAGATGACATTAGCAGACCCTTCTCAACGCCAACTTCCTTCTTGCCAAACAATAAATCCGAATCTGGCAGCACATTACTGAGTACCTCGCAGGCGAATAGGATTCTTCTGAATTTGAGAAGACCTTCACGGAAAAAAGACTGATCCATGCGAATCGTTTTAGATCTTCAAGGCGCCCAAACTGAAAGTCGATTTCGGGGGATCGGCCGCTATACCATTTCCCTCGCAGAGGCGATCTATCGCAATCGGGGGGCTCATGAGGTCTGCTTCGCTCTCAACGGAAATATGCCCGACTCTCTGGATAGCGTCCTTGGGTCTTTGAGCAATGTGGCGCCCCACCATTCATTCCACGTCTGGTATGGCCCCAATCGCTCTATTCACAATGGCTACGACATCGGCTGGCGAAAATCAGCCTCAGAGAGTATATTTGAAGCTTTCACGGAATCTCTCCATGCGGATGTCGTTCACTTAAGTAGCCTTTTTGAGGGTTTTAGCGACCACTCCTCTTCCAGCATATCGGCGAAACCAAGAACATCTTTGGTCTCAGCCACTCTTTACGATCTAATACCATATATATATAGAGATAATTATCTCGGAAGAAACACGCCTTTAGAGGAATTCTTTTTAAGAAAAATAGATGACCTAAGAAGAGCAGACATATGTCTAGCCATATCCGAATACACGGCAGAGGAGGCCATATCCCTGCTACCGCTAGATAGAGAGAAAGTATTCAATATATCGGCGTCTGCCTCCGATGAATTTCGCCATATTGTCCCATTTAATAAACTCAACACGGCGAGGCAGTTTTCGCTAAATCGCGAACTGGTTCTTTACACCGGAGGTGTGGATTTTCGAAAGAATATCGACCGACTTTTTGGAGCATTCTCTTCCCTTCCTCCAGACGTCCGTCGACGCCATACTCTAGGCATTGTGGGAAAAATTACTGATGTATCTGCGATGCATATAAAGGCGAAAGCCTATGCTCTCGGCCTGACCGACGAGGATTTTAGGCTGTTTGGATATGTAAGCGACCAGGGTCTTCTGGAGCTATACAATATGTGCCGGCTTTTTGTTTTCCCGTCCCTGCACGAAGGATTTGGTCTGCCTGCATTGGAGGCGATGAAATGCGGCGCGCCGACCATCGCCGCTGGAACAACTAGCATTCCAGAAGTGGTCGGTTGGGATCAGGCACTTTTCGATCCGATGGACGAGCAGTCGATCTGCGACAAGATGCTTGCAGCGCTTACCGACGATGAATTTCGCGCCGAGCTGTCGCGGCGAGGAATGGATCAAGCACGTTTATTCTCTTGGGATCAATCCGCGCAGAGAGCGATTAGGGCTTTCGAAACCGTGCTGAGCCGGTCAGATCGGGCCACCGCCAAGGCCTCCGTTGGCACCGGTTACCGGGCGCTGGTGGACTCCATTGCCTCAATCGATGGAGCCACGGAGGAAGACCTTCTGCTTACCGCAGAGGCCATAGAAGCCACCTTCGGCGCAGTAAGGAGACATGAGTCTTCCGTCGACCCAGCCAGGAAGCTAAGGTGGCGGGTGGAAGGGCCATTCGACAGCAGCTATAGCCTGGCCTTGTTAAATCGAGAGACAGCACGCGCGCTGTCGGATTTGGGTCACGACGTAGCGTTGTTCTCGACAGAGGGCCCGGGCGATTTTTTGCCAAATCCAATCTACCTGCGGCAAAACCCGGATCTGGATGCAATGTGGATGCGCTCCATGGAAATGGAGCAACGGGATGCCGATGTCACCAGTCGAATCCTTTACCCGCCGCGGGTCGACGACATGGCAAGTCCAACCAACATGCTCCACCACTACGCTTGGGAGGAATCCGGTTTCCCTCTCGAATGGGTGGAAAAATTCAACAAGCATCTTCAAGCGATCACGTGCCTATCGCCCCACGTGGAAAAGATTCTTATCGATCACGGCGTTACGGTACCGTTGTCGGTCTCAGGATGCGGCGTCGACCATTGGGACCGTATAGTAGCCGATCCTGCATTTCGGCTGCCGCCCAGCGGGTTCAGATTCTTGCACGTCTCATCCTGCTTTCCCCGAAAGGGTGCGGACCTGCTTCTGAAGGCTTATGGAAAAGCCTTTTCATCCCGCGACGACGTGATCCTCATCATCAAGACCTTCCCAAATCCTCACAATGAGATTAGCCGATGGCTGCGGGAGGCCGTTGGGAATCGCAAAGATTTTCCAAGGGTTGAGATAATTCTCGAGGATTTTGATAGCCCACGCCTGAAAGCGTTATACGAAGCGTGTCACGTCCTTGTGGCCCCAAGCCGCGCCGAAGGGTTCGGTCTTCCCATGGCCGAGGCCATGATGTCAGGTCTCCCTGTGATAACGACTGCTTGGGGTGGGCAAGTTGATTTTTGCCGACCTGGAATAGCATGGCTGATTGACTACCGATTCGAGAGAACGGAAGCGCATTTCGGCTTGAGCGATTCGGTTTGGGCCACAGCCGATATCGACCATTTGGCAGATACGATGCGCAGCGTTTTCGAATCTCCCAAGGAGGAATTGAAGCAGCGCGCTGCCCTCGGCCGAAAGAAACTCCTGCGCGAGTTTCGGTGGAAGGGCGTCGCTCAGCGACTCGTGGAGTCGGCCGGGCAATCCTTGGCGACTAAGGCAAAGGAACCTCATGTCGGATGGGTGTCAACCTGGAAGAAAGCCTGTGGCATCGCAGGCTATTCCGAACACTTACTGGCACACTTTTCAAAGATGCCGGTTATCTTTGGAACAAACGAATCGGCAGCCAACCTCCCGGAAGAGAAGATATTTCGATGCTGGTCCCAGGGCGACAATTTGAACGAGATGTCTAATTTAATTTCTGAAAACTCAATCAACGTCCTCGTCATCCAATTCAACTATGGTTTTTTTGATTTCGAAGAGCTTTCCAAATTCATTGAAACTCAGATATCGAATGGCGTTATATTGATTCTAACTGTTCATTCAACGCAAGATCCCCCTTCCGTTCCGGAAAGGAAACTCAAGAACATCGTCGGTGCCTTATCGTGTTGCCACAGGATTCTGGTTCATTCCGTAGACGACATGAATCGCTTGAAGGATATCGGCCTGGTGGACAACGTTACGTTGTTTCCGCATGGGTTGATCGAGATGTCCGAGCCACGTCCTCCGCACGTGGTTCGTGCTTCCGAACAATCGTATCTTCTTGCCTCATACGGATTCTTCCTCCCTACCAAAGGGCTCCATACGCTTATCCGCGCAATCGGCCTGCTTCGGGAGAATGGCGTTGATGTGAGACTGCGGATGGTAAATGCTGAGTATGAAATTCCAGAATCGCGTCAGCTGATTGAGCAAGCCGTCGAATTAATCGCGGAACTGGGGTTGGATCAATATGTGGAGCTTCACACCAAGTTCCTGGATGATCAAGAAAGCCTGGAGCTTTTGGCCGACGCGGATCTGATCATTTTTCCATACGAAGAGACCGGCGAATCCTCAAGTGCTGCCGTTCGTCATGGAATTGCCGCTGAACGGCCCGTGGCTGTTACTCCGCTTCCGATTTTCGATGATGTCCGTGAGGCCGTATTTGAATTGCCGGGTCACGACCCTGCTTCGATATCGCTCGGGGTTCGAAGTCTTCTTGCCGAGCTTTCGTCGAATTCCGACTCCGTCAAACAGAAGGCCAGTGACGCGGAACGCTGGCGTGCAACGCATCAACAGAAGCTTTTGTCGGGACGGCTGGAGCGCATGCTCAAAGCACTTTACAACAAGCACCACGATAGCTGGCTTGGTTCATAACTGAACTCCAGACGCTGTAGGCAGTTGCGCCTCGCTTTCGTTACCGCCGCCGCAATGTGTCGGCATACCGATAGGATTTCCTCTGGAGGCCCAATAGTCTCAGCAGCCTAGAAGCCTTCACACTCTGCGCAGAAAGAGCATGAACGATGTCCATTGGTGATGACCATCGTTCAGAACTACATGGCGCCGGAGACGATGTATACCTTGGCTGCTAAAGCAAATTTGGTCGACGAGAAATTCATGTGGCGGCAAGTCCCAGCACATGCCGTCAACCAGTGCAAGACCGGGCGTTGCCTCTATAAGGTAATGCTCAATTTCGCTCTTATTGAAAAATTCCGGGTGTGTCTGATCAGGAAGCAATAAATATTCTGTAGCGATACAGACGATTCCACCCGGACGGGTCACGCGCGCCATCTCCTGGACAGCCTTGCGGGACTGCTCATGTCCGCCGAAATGCTCGATGGATGAGAGAGACCAGCAGAAATCAAAACTCCCATCGGGATATGGAAGATCGGTTCCATCGGCGTTTTGAAATCGTACGTTGGTCCCGAAGGATCGTGGGCAATATTTGGTAGCATCTTTGAGGATGTCGGCCGGCGCCTCCGCGCCGTTTTGCGTGGCCCAGGTCTCGTTGCCATACAGGTCGGTAGCGACCACTTCTCGGATCCTCTCCGACAGCCAGAAGATCACCGGTTCGCGCCCAGCACCGACACCGAGAGCACGATGATCAGCACGGAGCATGCCGAGCCGTTCGAGGCCAAAAAGACAATGAGTCCACTCCCAGCCTTTGCGAACGATGTGGCCGCTGGTGTGCTGAAAGACGTGCTTGTCGGTGGAATAGGTTTCAAGGTCACGGTGAAACCACATCCATTCCTTGTCTTCGTATCGATGGACGTTGATCACTTCTGACAAAGGCAATGTCGAACTCCACTCAGAGCCAAAACTGGTATTTCGCACGAGGGCTCGTGCCACGCAACATTACATCATGGCGCCAATCGCGAGGCAAAGGGCGCGGGCGGCCTCGAGGCGAAAAACTCTAACCAAAAACGATCCCAGTTATCGAGACCGGAGCAACGCCGATTGGGTCGCCATAGGAGAATGGGGCACAGAGCTGTTTGGCAGACGGGTGATCCCGCAGGATCATTACTCGAAAATCGCGTTTGCCGATGCTTCCATTTGCGCAACGAGATGGTGTTACGTCGCAATCTGATCGGGCGCTTCTTCTCCAAGCTGAAGCACTTCCGCCGCATCGCCACCCGCTATGACAAGCTCGCCGCCAACTTCCTCGCTATGGTCCAGCTCGCTTCAATGCGTCTGTGGCTGCGCGCTTATGAGTCTACGGCCTAGTTTGGCTGTCGGTTCAATACATAGCCGGTGACGCCCATCTGCACCCCCTCAGGGATTCTTAGTCTGATCTCAAGGCCTGTAACGTCAGAAGGGAGATCAAAAGCGTATTCGGTTCCGGCTGGACTCAACGTTTCGATGGGGAATTTGGCCACTGTGTTCTGGCCGGCATTGGTGGTCACATCCAGTAGCGCATCACCGTGCCCGGCCCCGCTCAAGCGCAGCAGATATCGACCTTTCCCGAGATCGATATATGGCCCAAAAAACAGGTATCCCGCAGGCCCGGATGCGGTCAGGGCTCCATCCATCATCTGCCCATTCTGGCTGCGCTGAGAAAGCATCTCCCCGTCTGCGATGTAACACCATGTCTTTGCGCAAGCGCTCGCATCGGTGAAGGCGATGTTCGAGTAGTGATCCTGCGGGATAGCACCTTTGCCGTATAGGCGAGTATCCCAATCGCCAGCAGCGACCCAGTCGGCATCGGCCGGTCCAGTGCCCAACGAGAGGAACGGGCCATCGCACTTGGTGGACCATTGGGCGGGGTCCACGCGAGAATATCGGTAATCGAATAGATAAAACGCCAGAAAGGTCAGGCGCGTAAATCCGAGGCGCGGGTCAAGCCCGATGCAGGCACCCGGCGAAGTCTGATCCTTGATTAGCTTCACCGCCTGTGGTTCTCGCTGAATGTCAGTAGCCATGTCATGCCAGGCGAATTGACGTGGCAGGCAGATCGCGAAAGCGAGGATAAGCGCGGCAGCGGCGAAGCTAGATGATGCGGTTGCGGTGACAAGTCCGGCACTGATCCCGCCGATGAGGATTTGGCTTGAGAAGCCCAGCCCAGGGAACGCTGCGTCCGGCCAGAATCCAGCAGAGTTGAGCACGCTAATGGGCGGCGCCTGTGGCGCCAAAATCCCTACCAGAACAGCGAAGACGGCTGGGACCAGAAATGCCAGGATCGAGAAAATCCGACTTGGTGCGATCGACAGGCCGACGAGCAAGATCGGCAGCACTGCTCCCTCATTGTATCGACCGTACATCCAGTGGTCCTGCCTGATCGCATCGCCCATGACGATAAACAACGAAGCGCTGAACAGCGTCATGCCGGCGATGCTGCCAACCGCGAACAGGCTGACTATCTGAGCAGGGGTTTGTCCGGAACGTCCTCGCAACATTGCAAAAGCAGCGCCCAGAGCGATGAGGAGAGGTGTGACGGCAAGCCCCAATGTGGCGATGAGAATATATGTCACCTGTCCCAGTGACCGCGTAAACAGCTCCAACAGCCCAGAGAAAGACAGAATATCCAATGCGCGGGCCATGGAAGGGTAATGGTCGAATGGCGGATAGCCGTCCGGCGTCATCGCGGCCTTGACTGCCGGCGATAGCCAGAATTGATAGGCTCCAACCAGCAGGATCGTTACGGCAGTTGCGCTGAGCGAAAGACGTGCGTTGCGGCTCGATCCCGCGATCACGAGCAGGGTCATTGCGCAGCAGACAATTCCGAGAGAGTGAATCCAGATTAGGAATGCAGCCGTAGCAGCCGCGCCGATTGTGCATGCCGTCGACTTTGGCGACTTGATCAGCAGATAGGCGTTCAAGGTGAAGAAGAATACAAAACACCCCTGGTACAATGCGTAGCCGCTGACAGAAATCCATGCCGGGTAGAGCGCGCACAAGGCTGTGGTCAGCGCAGAAACAGCAAAATGGCGGCTGGGAAACATCGCTCTCGACATGTGAAAGCAGACTGCGAGGGCGGCGCCGAAGAAGGCCCCATTGATGATTGTTAGCCCGTTCCAAATAGCCTCCGTGGATGAGAGGCCCCAAAACAACGGGGCGAGGAAAAGCGAATAACCGAAGTGGTAGGAGCCGGCCGCATCCACCGTGTGCCCAGCGAAAAACTCGCTATAGCCCAGATAGCCGATTTCATCGGGCAGAATCACCGGGCCGCTGTAGTGATGATTGGCAACCGCAAAAACGACTGTCGTCAGGAAGAAAAAGAGCCCAGATACCCACAGTTCACTTGTAGCATTGTCCCGCTGATTGTATTCGGCGGACTGGGTTGGGAGATTGGCGTTGTCACGAGCTAGCACTTTTGGTCTCTTTTTGTTGCTGCGGCTCTCGCAGCCGCAGTTGCAACCGTCTATGCACGACAATCCAAGATAACGGAAGTTGACGCGGCGACGAATTGCTTCAAAGCAGTGGCATGCCGATGCCGTCCAGGGCTTGCCCGTCGTTCTGAGCGTCTAAATTAGCAGCTAAGTGCAAGCCAAGTCGTTCTGACACCAGCCTGCGTCACCCTTATCCATTTGTCGAATGGTGGCTCACGACCTAGAGCAGCATGGCCATCGCCGGGGAACTTCGTCCATTTCGTCACATCAACCCCATAATGTGCCGTACGACCGCATTTACTACAGTCCCATCAAAAAATAGTTCCATCGGGAGGGCAGTTTGGTCGACCGGCAATCAGCCCGCCCGCAAAAAAAAGAAGATCGCCCAAGACAGTAATCATCCTTCCGATCACCACCGCCAGAAGTATGACCGGCCCGGGGCTGAGCCCGCCGAGTAGGAAGAGCAGCACTGCCTCTCTGACACCGATACCTGCCGGCGCGCCCGGGGTCACCAGTCCGGCGAGCCATGCCAGGACATAGGCGCCTGCGATCGTCGGGATTTGCACGACTTCGAGTGAACCTCCGGCGATATAAAAGCCCGTCACAAATACGAACCCTGATAACGCCAGGTACAGACAATAAAAGATGCCAACCGCCCGCAAGTGCGAGTTCCAAATATGCCTAATGAGATAAAGGGCAATTACGATGACCACCATGAACAATGCGAGTGTCAAAAGGGGGGAGAGCTCGGGCTTGACCAGTGGCAAAACCAGTGGGGAAAACAAGGCACCCATGCCCCCCACGATGGCCAGTTCAAGAATGGTGGATTTAGCCAATTGCCTGTTGGGAATACCTGCGGAAACGCCGAGCGCTTGACGACCGAAAAACTGAAAAACATTGCCGGGAACGTACTTCGCAAGCTGAGAGGTGGCATACGCCCAGACAACCCACGAAAATCTTGGATGCGTGCCCACAAAATTCAGCAACCTGCCCCAGCCTAGGGCAAGAAACATATTACCTGCCCCATAGACGACCGCCAGAGATAGAATACTTGCATATCCTGCAATCCCGATCCTGGCGACATCGATCTCGCTCTTGTAGGCATGCAGACGATACACCACGAAAAAAAGGCCCAATGCTCCCAGCAGAACGCCGAGACCGTTGAGGAAAAAACCAATCTTGGCTTTTGTCTTCTCACTGATCATCGTGGGCAAACGCGATGACCTGGTTGGCACCAGCCAGAAATCGCCGATAGTTGGTCTCCCGCAAACCGGCTCGCCGGCCAGTTTCCACAAGGCGCTCGCGATTCAAAAGATCCTCGTGCTCTTCGTTGGCGCTGCGGCTGAACAGACCGATTCGGGATCCTGTCCAATGAATCCAATCCATTGCAGGATGCGGCGTCGTGCAGACAATCCGTGCTGACCGTGTTTTCAGCAGGTTGGCCTTGAGCGCAATCAGGAAGGCAACTGGATCCGGAACATGCTCTATGACCGCGAGCGCCGTGACGGTATCGAACATGCTGTCCTCCAACGTTTGCTGCTGGATGAAAGTGTGTCCGGGAAAGCTTTGGCGAGCGGTAGTAATTGATACAGGGTCCGGATCGATCCCGACATAATCGGCCTGGTCAACATAGGCCGCAAGTGCACCACTTCCGCAGCCAATGTCCAAAACTCGCCCCTGCAGAAACGGCCGCACTGCGGTAATCCGCTGTCGTCGCAAGAATGGAGAAAGCAAACCTTCGGCGCCTTGATCGGCCATAAATCACGCCTCCCTGTCGCTTGTCTCGACCGCGGAACTCATACCGGAGGGCGGCTGCGCCGCGCGCTGCGTGTATCGGATGTCCTCCAGAAGCTTGCGGTTGGCCGCGATCACGTCGGCCAGGAAGGCAACCAGAAGTGCCTGGAAGCCCATCGACATCAGCACACCCGCCAGGACCACCGACTGGACGTGACCGCTGCTTGCATCAACCAGGTAGAAGTAGAGGAAGCGCAGGCCAAGCAGGAAACCGAGGCCGAAAAGAACGGCTGCGACCGCGCCGAAGAACCGGGCCGGCTGATAGATGACGAAGATGCGCACGATGGTGAAGATCGAGCGCTTGAGGTATGAAGGGATGCTCTTGACCAACCTCGACGGTCGCAGATCACCGTTGACGCGGATCGGCACCGAGACCACGCGCATGTTCTTGCGGCCGGCCTGAATGATGGTTTCCAGCGTGTAGGTGTAGTTGTTGAAGACGATCAGACGCTGGGCAGCGTTGCGCGAGATCGCGCGAAATCCGCTCGGTGCGTCCTGCACATCCGTGCCGCTGCTGACGCGAACCACCCAGCTGCCGAGCTTCTGCAGCAGCTTCTTCAACGGCGAGAAGTGCTCAATCTCCGATATCGGCCGAGCGCCGATGACCATGTCCGCGCGTCCCTCCAGCACCGGCCTTGTTAGGGCCGGCAGATCGGCCGCGTTGTATTGGTTGTCTGCATCGGTGTTGACGATGACATCGGCGCCTCGCGCGAGGCAGGCTTCGATGCCGGTCATGAACGCGTAGGCAAGGCCACGATTGCTGGTATGGCGTATGACGTGATCGACGCCGTTTTCCTCCGCGACCCTGGCCGTGGCGTCGCTGCTTCCGTCGTCGATGATCAACCATTCGACGCTGTCGAAACCGGCAACGGTCCGCGGCAGATCATTCAGCGCGACCGCGAGCGTCTCGGCTTCGTTATAGCAAGGAATCTGGATGATCAGTTTCGGCAGTGGCTTGTTCTCGAATTTGGAACCTGATGATCCGTGCATCTACCATCCTCAGGCTGAGGCGCAAGCGGTTTGCCAGAGCAAAACGGCCTTCCATGCGGATCGCAAACCTCCAAGGCTTCTATTTGCGTGCTCTTGGTACCTTGCTGGGCGGGTGGCTGATACAGAGCCGACAATGTCGGGATTCGGCACCATCCTGCCGGATAGTGGGCACGTGGCGGTTGAACATCCGATAAAACTAGTCGACAGGTAGATTCGACAAAAGTTTAGCTAGGCATTTGGGGGGCCGCCTGTGATTTGGACGTACGAGGAGATCGCTCGTGTTTTTTCCGCCACGTGGTCCCGGCTGATTGATTCGTACGGCAAGAACACAATCGTATTTCTGTCAATTTTCCTGGTCGTTGTCGGCATTGCGATAAATTTAAGAAACCAGGGGCTTTACGTTGTGGTATTATCCGATGAATATACATACAGTATATTTTCTCGCATAAACAATATATCCGACGCACCTGTTCCATCGTACTTTTTTTTCTTCATATATAATTATACAAACTACTGCGGAGACGGATTTCTCGCATGCGCTAGATTCTTAAACACTATTTTCTTTCTTCTGGCTGCGCCATTTATTTTTATTATATCCTCTCGCGTAACATCTAGAACATGCGCATTCTTTATATCCATTCTTTCAGTCCTTGGAGCTATAAACACATATACGGCATATTATATGCCTGAATCACTATATTTTCTTATGTTTTGGATATTTTCCTGGGCGTTATTGAAGTTAGACGCACGCTCTAGGTTGCTTAAATTTGCCTTTGTGGGACTTATATTCTCTGCGACAACCCTTGTTAAACCGCATTCGTTATTTTTCCTACCAGGGATCGTTTTATACTTTGCTTACCTGATTAGACAAAGTCCGAAGCAAGCCTGGGTCGCGAGGTGGCTCCGGATCTCCATAGTGTTTGTCGCCGTCGCCATCGCCGCCAAACTGGCGATTGGCTTTGCCTTCGCGGGGAGAGCAGGAGCTACGCTCTTTGGCCCCACCTACGGGTCCTACGCCCGCGATGCAGCTATGGACCTCGGCCGCTACGCCGACCTAGCCAACCTGGCCGGCATCAATCTCGCCGGTCATTTTCTTGCGCTATCAATTTTGTATGGGACCCCGTTAGCCGCCATCCTGCTCAGCCTGCGCAAGTTCCCCTCTCGCCATGACGCCGAGGATAATTCCGTTAGAATTGCCTTTTACACGCTCGCAGTCTTTTCAACTTTGGTCCCGGTGGTGGCGCTATTTTCGGCCTCGGTCGCCAACGCAGGACCCTACGAAACACCATTCCGACTACATATGCGTTACTATAATTTTGCCTTTCCTTTTTTTCTAATATTTATTTCATCTCAACTAAAGAACGTTAAAGAAAAATTTACACTTTATAAAATTATTGCGGCAGCCCCCATTGCCGCATTGATGATCTACGCAATCTACACAGTAATGCACCCCTACACGCCATCTTTGGTAGATAGCCCAGAACTGAATGGGATTTTCTTCAACAGAAATATCTTCTTTTCTATATCAGCCATCGGAATAATTTCTATTATTATCTGGACCTATGACGTTAAATTTGGATCTCGTTTTTTTCTGTTTATATTTGCACCATTGTCGGCCGTTGTAGGATCTTATTTTTCTAGTATCGATCTTAGAGCGAATATACATCCAAATGTATTTGAAGAGGCCGGAATATTCGCACACCAATATTTTAAAGAACATGACGCATCCCGCCTCGTAATTATGAGCTCAAATCCGTCAGGACTGTTTCAGTCCTTGTTTTATGTCGATGATCCGCGGGCTTCGATTGTTCAAATACCGGCAGGTTCTCCAGCGGATCTTTCGAAGGTCCCTGGCGACAAGGAATGGCTCCTCCTCATCGGCGATCACGTCCCTCCGCCCAATTCTCGTTTCAAATTGGATCTGAATGGTTTTTCACTTTTTCGGCTCGCGGGATCAGACAGGATAGACTTCACAAGAAAATCCTGGCCCGAAATCCTGACTCGGACCCAAGGCCTGTCGTCAGCGGAAATTTGGGGAACCTGGTCGGATGGCCCCGCGGTCACACTGGAATTCGTAAAGCCGCTTCCAGAAAAACTCGTCCTGCACCTCACGGCAAGTGCCTTCGGCCCGAATGCCGGGCAACCTATTTCCGTGCACATAGGCTCTCAATCAGCGACGTTCGTGCTGTCGAAGTCGGTGCAGGAAATTGCTATCCCATTTGAAAACTCGGAGGCATCGACCTCGATCTCCATTTCGATCCCCAACCCAATCTCACCGAAGGAGCTTGGTCTAAACGAAGATCGCCGGAAGCTCGGAATTGGATTCCGCCAACTCAGCGTGCAGGACGTGACACAGTAGTTGATAGTTGCAAACCCTTGGCGCAGGCTTGCTGCCTCCATGGCGAGATGCGCCGAGAATTGGAGACATCAGGGCCGCGAAATCAGAAAAATCCCCAAGAGAATGAGTGGCATACCCAGATAAAAGTATTTGGGAACGCTTTCACCAAACAAGAAGAAGCCTGCGCATGGGACGATCACGAAGGCTAGCGCGTTGAACATAAAGGCTACGGAAAGCGGAACGGTTCTGAGCGCCTGCACCCACGCGATAGTGGATAAAAAGTATAGAAATAGGGCTAGAAATATCAGCGCTATGGGTGTCACATTCTGCTGGGCGACATTCCACCAACCACCCCCCCCGCCTATTTTGAAATTTTTAGCGGCAAACTTGAATATTACCTGCCCGAAAGCTATAACCAAAACAGATGATGAGATCAGAATATAATTTATATTAAACATAAAAATTTCCAGCGTAAATCAGGTTTACATCAGGAATAGGAACCCTCGATGGCCACCAGGTTATTTGACGCTCAGGAAAATGAAACTTCAGTATCTCACTCAGGTTAAATATGCTGTTTATGTGTTCGCGGGCCATGTAATAATCATAGGGAAGACCCGCTCGTTCCGCCTGCTTTCTAGGCCCAAATGCGCGCCCTATTCTCCACGCCCACCCCGGATCGCATGGCAGCAAAACCGAGAGTACCCCCCCTGGCTTCAACACCCTAACCCACTCCCCGATCGCAATGTGCGGGAAAGGCACATGTTCCAACACGTGGGTCGCTATGACCCGGTCGAAACTGTCACTCTCGAACGGCAGAGCGGCACCATCGAGTTTCATAAGCTCAACACCATGCGGCAATTTTCGCCCAGAAACGGATTTCAGGACAGCATCGTCGAAATCTGATGCGATGTACCGATCAAAGCGGTGACGCACAAACGGCAGATGGGCGAGAGTCCCCGCTCCCACCTCCAAGATTTGAGAGAGGTGAACGTCGCCGTTAAATGGCTTCTCGATCAAAGAGTGCGTCTCTCGTAAAACATAAGCCGACAATCCACCTTGATAGTTGGATGCATCGTAATTCGACAGCCATTTTTTGACCAACTCTTCGTAATCTGGAAGAGGAATATACTTTTTCATTTCGACCCGTCGTCCAATTTCTTCGTTCTATTATTCGCCGCACCCTGATGGATCAGGGCCGTTCGCGGCAACAACGAGGTCTTCAGTCGCAGGTGCAGTGTCGACCGCGGAACCGACTGGATATCGTAGTTGATGAAAGCAAGCAGGAGTTGGGTCGCAACGATGATCGGCAGCGCTGCAATCATCACGGTGCCGGCGGTGGCCGGCACGGATGTGCCCCATTTCGACAGGCCGTACACAACGCCAAACAGCAAAAGCGCCAATCCCAACACAAGCTCCAACGACGCGATACTGAAATTGCGGATGAAGTAGTTGTAAAAGATACGCTTGCCGAAGTTCCTCAGATGCGCGAGCGCAAATCGCGGAATTTCGCGATGCGGCTTCATATTGCTTACCTCGTCGGCGTAGTGTGAGTGCATAGGCACGTCGACGACGCGCGCGGTAAGGACGTTCAGGCGGAAAAGAAGATCCGATTCGAAGAAAAAACGCCTCGATATCTTTTCCAGCGGCAGAAGACCGACCAGGCTGGCGTGGATTGCAAAGAACCCGTTTGTCGGATCGAAACTGTGCCAATATCCGGTCGACATCTTGGCGAGGAAGGAGAGGCCCGCATTACCGATCAGCCTGCCTAAAGGCATGGAAGCCACCCCTTCCGGATCGAAAAAGCGGTTGCCTTTCGCATAGTCCGCCTCACCGACAAGAATGACGCCGACGAAGCTCGGAATGAGCGCGGGGTCCATCTGGCCGTCGCCGTCGATCTTCACGATCACATCGGCCCCGTCGGCGGAAGCCTGCTTCATCCCCGCGAGGGTCGCCCCACCTACGCCGAGATTTTCGTCGTTCCACAGCACGTTTACACGGGGATCCGTGACATGTTCCCTGACGAAACGGCCGGTGTCCTCGGGACAGGCGTCGTCGACGACATAAATGGCAGTGACTTCAGAGCCGATCTGGCCGAGAACGGCGAGAATATGATTGCGCACCCGATAGCTCGGGATGACGACGGCGATGGCAGGCTTTTGTTGTGAGGGCGAAAAGCTCACCCGCAGCCATTCTGGTGGGCCATGTGGCATAGTCTTCCAGTTGCGCCGAGGGCTTTAGCTTAGCTTTATCTCCAGAGCAACCAAAGTCTACTGGCTTGCCGACGACGCATAAAGCTTCGACGCTACCGTGACGAGTGAGCTGCACGAGCCGGCAGCATCCAGGCGAACTCATGTCTCATGCTGTGGAGCGGCTTCCGCTGCATGACGGCCAGCCCTGATGTTACCGATTCAGTGGATGTATGCTAAAGGTGGTTCGCAATGCGCGGTCGAGCGACCACGCTTCCACGCACCTGCCATGCTGCCATCGTAAAAATGTCCGGAATCCTTTGCCCAGTTCATTTCCGGAGACAAGCTTGAGGATCGGGATCGATGGCAGGAATCTCGGATCGGCCACCGATGGGATCGGCCGGTTCGTCCACAATGCCGTGAAGGCATTGGCGGCTCTCGGCGCCGATGTGGTCGTCTATGCGCCTGGCAGGATCAATCCGGATTACGGTCTTCCGCCTGGCGTTTGCGTGCGGGTCGCCAACTTCAAGGGGCCTGTCGCCCGCACGTTCTGGGGCCAGGCCGTGTTGCCTTTCTTGGTCCGGCGCGACTGCGTGGAGGTGTTCTGGGGGCCGTCGCACCGTCTGCCCTTTGTGCTGGGCGGCGACATCGCTCGGGTGGTGACGATTCACGACCTCGTCTGGCTGCACGCCGCGCGGACCATGCGGACCCGGACCTGGGTGGGCGACCGCCTGCTGATGAAGCCCGCGCTGCGGACCGCCGATGCCGTGGTTGCCGATTCGACGGCCACGGCCACCGCCTTGACGGCCGAATTCCCCTGGCTGAAATCGCCGGTCAGCACGGTCCACCCCGGCACGGTCGCCCTGCCGGCCCCTGGCGATGTTTCGAGCCTGCGGCCGCTCGGCATCGGCAAGCCCTATGCGCTCTTTGTCGGCACGGTCGAGCCCCGGAAGAACCTCGGCAATCTGATTGAGGCCTACGGTTTGCTGCCGGCCGATATCCGGTCCGGCTGCGATCTGGTCATCGTCGGTGGCACGGGGTGGAAACAGACGGGCCTTGCCGATAAGGTGCGCGCCGGCGGGCTGGAGGCGAACATCAAGTTTACCGGATTCGTCGACGACATGACGCTCGCCACGCTTTATGCGAATTGCCTGTTTCTGGCGATGCCATCTCTCTACGAGGGGTTCGGCTTTCCGATCGTCGAGGCACAGTCTTTCGGCAAGCCGGCGCTGACCTCGAACACGTCGTCAATGCCTGAGGTGGCGGGCGACAATGCCGTCCTCGTCGACCCGAATGACCCCGAGGCAATCGCCGCTGCATTCCACCGGTTGTGCGTCGATGCGGAATTCCGAAACGGCATCGCCGCGGGCGCGAAAAGGAATGCCGGACGCTTCACCTGGGAAAACCACGCCAAGAGCATGCTGCGGATTTTTGAACAGGCCATCGAGCAAAGACGGAAGGCCCGCGTTTGAAAGTCCTGCACTTCTTCAAGACCTATTGGCCGGATTCGTTCGGCGGCGTGGAGCGCACGATACAGGCCATTGCCCGAAGCACCGCGAGCCACGGCATCGAAACGGACGTGCTGTCATTGAGCCCCACTCCGGCTGAGAACACCCAATGGTTTGACGGCCATATGGCCCATAAGGCCAAGCTCGATTTCGAACTCGCCTCGACCGGATTCTCGCGCTCGGCTTTTCGGAAATTCGCGGAACTCGCCGGGAAGGCCGACCTGCTGCACTACCATTTTCCATGGCCATTGATGGATATGGTGCATTTTCATTCCCGTCACGGCAAACCGGCGGTCGTCACCTATCATTCCGACATCGTCAAACAGAGGCTGATACTGCCTTTCTATCGACCGCTGATGCTGCGTTTCCTGAAGGACGTGGACACGATCGTTGCGACATCCCCGGACTATCTGGGATCGAGCCCTGTCCTCAAAGCCTTCAAGGCCAAATCGATGATCATTCCCATCGGCATCGACGAAACCGCTTACCCCGCGCCGACCGAATCCGACACCATCTGGTGCCAGTCGGCGGTGGCGGAGCCCTTCGTCCTGTTCGTCGGCGTTCTGCGCTACTACAAGGGACTCGATGTGCTGATCGAGGCCGCGGACAGGGTTCGATGCAAGATTGTCATTGCCGGCTCGGGACCGATCGAGCAGCAACTCAAGCTGCAGGCCAGGACGTTGCGGCGCGACAATGTGATTTTCCTGGGCGAGGTTTCGGAGTCGCACAAAATGGCGCTCCTCCACAGCTGCCTCGGGTTCGTTTTTCCTTCGAACCAGAGGTCGGAAGCCTATGGGCTATCGCTGGTCGAGGCGGCAATGTGCGGCAAGCCGATGATTTCATGCGAGATCGGAACGGGAACCAGTTATGTGAACAAGGCCGGCGAAACCGGGCTGGTCGTTCCGCCTTCCGATCCAGCACGGCTTGCCGAAGCGATCAACCGGCTCGTCGATTCGCCTGGCGAAGCCGCGAAATGGGGGCGAGCCGCCCGAGATCGCTATGCCAGCCTCTTTACATCGGACAGGATGGGAAAGGCTTACGCCGATCTCTATCACCAGCTCGACAGCCGTCGACATTGAGTGCAGCTGCAAGGCACGGCTTGTGAAACGCAGCGAGCCGCCCTCAAGGACGCTTGGTCATCCGGCCGGGGCTTGCCCGCTTTGGAGCCGACGGACCACCGCCTCCGTCGACTGCCGCCAGTCAGGCGACCTCCACCCGAATACATCAGCGAACTTCGCGCTCGATAGCCGCGAATTGGCGGGGCGCCGCGCCTTGGTCGGATAGTCCTTGCCCGCAATGTCGCGCACTTGCGCCCAAGCACCGCCGGACGCTCGGCTGGTGTCCAGGATGTGACGGGCAAAGCCGCTCCAGTTGGTCTCGCCGGTGCCGGCCAGATGATAGGTGCCGAACGCGCCGACGCTCTTGTCGCCATGCAGCACCGCCGCCGCATGCAAGATGGCGTCGGCCACATCGAGCGCGGAGGTGGGATTTCCCCATTGATCGGCCACCACCGAAATCTCGTCGCGGTCGGCGGCCAGCCGCAGCATGGTTTTCACGAAATTCCTGCCGAACGGGCTGTAGACCCAGGCGGTGCGCAGAATCAGGTGGCGCGGGCCGGCGGCGGCCACCGCCTGTTCGCCAGCGAGCTTGGAGGCGCCGTAGACGCCGAGGGGCGCCGTCGCGTCGGTCTCGACATAGGCGTGGGTGGCGCTGCCGTCGAAGACGTAGTCGGTCGAAAGGTGGATGAGGGGAGCGCCGAGCCGAGCCGCCGCCTCAGCCACCTTGCCGGCGCCGGTCGCGTTGACCGCAAAGGCGAGGTCGGGCTCGTCCTCGGCCTGATCCACCGCCGTGTAGGCGGCGGCCGACACCACGATATCCGGCTTCGCAGCCGCAATGGCGTCGATGATGGTCCCGGGTCTTGCCAGGTCGAGTTCCGGGCGGCCGATGGCGACGACCTCCATGCCGGCCTTCCCTTGGCATGCCTCCAGCAGGCTTGCCGCGACCTGACCTTCGCGTCCGGTGACGACGAGCCTCACGCACCACCCTTGCGCGCCTCGCCCAGTCTTTCTCCGGCATAGCGCTGCTCGCGGATCGGCCCCCACCACCATTTATTTTCGAGGAACCAATCCACGGTTCTGGCCAGGCCGCTGTCGAAATTCTCGGTCGGCGTCCAGCCGAGTTCACCGCCGATCTTGGAGGCATCGATGGCGTAGCGGCGATCATGGCCGGGGCGGTCGGTGACGAAGGAAATCAGTTCGCGATAGCGCTTGCCGCCGGCCCGGGGACGCCTGATGTCGAGCAGGTCGCAGATCGTCTCAACGACGGCGAGGTTCGTCCGTTCCGAATTGCCGCCGACATTGTAGCTCTCGCCCGGATGCCCTCTCGTCGCGACGAGTTCCAGGGCCCGCGCATGATCCTCGACGAACAGCCAGTCGCGCACATTGGCGCCGGCGCCATAGACAGGCAGCGGCTTTTCGTCGAGCGCGTTGAGGATGACCAGCGGGATCAGTTTCTCGGGAAAATGATAGGGGCCGTAATTGTTCGAACAGTTGGAGAGCACGACCGGCAGGCCATAGGTCTCGTGCCAGGCCCGCACCAGATGGTCCGAAGCCGCCTTCGAGGCGGAATAGGGCGAGGACGGTGCGTAAGGCGTCTCCTCGACGAACATGCCGCCATCGAAAGGCAGATCGCCGAACACCTCGTCGGTCGAGACATGGTGGAAGCGGAAGCGGCCCTTCCTGTCATCGGCAAGGCCACGCCAATACTCGAGCGCCGCATTGAGGACCCGGTAGGTGCCGACAATGTTGGTCTCGATGAAGGCGCCCGGTCCGTCGATCGAGCGGTCGACATGGCTCTCGGCGGCGAGGTTCATGACGATGTCGATATCGTCACGGCGCAGGAGATCGAGCACTGTCCTCTCATCGCCGATATCGCCATGGACGAAGCGATAATTATGCGCGTTTTCGATCGGCCGCAGCGAAGCCAGGTTGCCGGCATAGGTCAGCTTGTCGAGATTGGTCACGCGGTAGGCCGGATTGGCGCACAGATGCCGGCACACCGCCGAACCGATGAAGCCGGCCCCGCCTGTCACCAGAAAATTCATGCTGCTGTCCTCATCAGGCAAACACCTCGGTGTCGGCGAGCATCGGCGCCTTGCGGTCCTTGTCCGAAAGCTGGAACCCGCTGGCCACCGAAGGCCATTCGACGCCGATCGCGGGATCGTCGAAGCGGATAGACCGGTCGTGCTCAGGCGAATAGGTGTCGGTCACCTTGTAGAGGACCTCGGTGTCGGGCACGAGGGTCAGGAAGCCATGGGCAAAGCCCTTGGGCACCAGGATCTGGTTGCCCTTTTCGGCCGAAATCTCGTGGCCGATCCATTTTCCGAAGGTCTTCGAACTGCGGCGAATGTCGACACAAACGTCCAGAATCCGGCCGCGTACAACGCGCAGCAACTTGTCCTGCGCCCGGGGCGCAAGCTGGTAATGGAGCCCGCGCAAGACGCCTGCCTCGGCCGAATAGGAATGGTTGTCCTGCACGAAAAGCAATTTTATTCCAGCCTGCGCAAACCGCTCGGCATTGTAGGTTTCCATGAAGAAACCGCGCGCATCGCCGTGCCGCTTTGGAACAATTTCCAGTACGCCTTCAATGCCGAGGGACCTGATCTCCAACGCCTAGCCCTCCGACAGATCGGCGACACGCCGGCGCAGATAGGCGGCATATTCATTTTTTCCCAGCCGGGTTGCGCGCTGCAGCACTTGCTCTGCCGTCAGCCAACCCTGCTCGAAGGCGATCTCCTCAGGGCAAGCGACCTTGATGCCCTGTCGATGTTCGATCGTGCGCACGAAGGAAGACGCGTCGTTCAGACTGTCATGGGTCCCGGTGTCGAGCCAGGCATAGCCGCGTCCCAATCGGTGCACATGCAGCAGGCCGCGGTCGAGATAGGCGTTGTTGACCGCCGTGATTTCCAGCTCGCCGCGGGCCGAAGGACGAATGGACGAGGCGATGTCGACAACAGTGTTGTCGTAGAAATACAGCCCTGTAACAGCCCAGTTGGATTTCGGCTTTTGCGGCTTTTCCTCGATCGTGAGCGCGGTTCCGGTGACCTTGTCGAAGGATACGACACCATACCGTTCAGGATCATCCACGCGGTAGGCGAAAACCGAAGCGCCCGTGTCGCGCGAAGCGGCGGTGCGGCAAAGCTGCGACAGCCCATCGCCGAAATAGATATTGTCGCCCAGGATCATCGACACACTGTCTTTGCCGATGAACTCGCGGCCGATGATGAAAGCTTCCGCAAGCCCATTGGGGTGCGGCTGCTCCGCATAGGAGATATCCAGCCCGAACTCCGATCCGTCGCCGAGTAGATCACGAAAAACGGGCAGGTCTCGCGGCGTCGAAATAACCAGGATCTCCCTGATATCCGCGAGCATCAATACGCTCAGCGGATAATAGATCATCGGCTTGTCGTATACCGGAAGAATTTGTTTGGAGACTGCCAACGTCAGCGGATAAAGGCGTGTTCCACTACCTCCCGCAAGGATAATTCCTTTCAAGAAGCTCTCCCTGACATGCCCAAATCCCCTCGGCGGCAGTGGGAGCCATACTACACCCTGAAAAAGCTGCTGCCAGCGCCCGCTTTTACCGCAGAGTCGTTACCAAAATACGCCAGATACCACTCGACGAATCGCCCTACCCCTTCCGACACGGAGGTACCGGGGCGGTATCCGACCGCCTCCTGCAATGCTGAAATGTCGGCGAACGTATCGAGCAGGTCCCCCGCCTGCAGCGGCAAGAGCTCGATGATGGCCTTGCGGCCAAGCGCGTTTTCCAGCGCCTCGACATAGGCGGTCAGCTTCACCGGATTGTTGTTGCCGATGTTGAAGATGCGCCAGGGCGCACTGCTCGTTGCCGGATCCGGATGGCTGGAATCCCAGTCGGGGTTGCCGGCGGCAGGGCTGTCGCTGGTTCGGATCACCCCTTCGGCGATGTCATCGACATAGGTGAAGTCGCGCGTGTGGTTGCCATTGTTGAACAGCTTGATCGGCTCGCCGGCCAGGATGCTCCTGGTGAACAGGAACAGCGCCATGTCGGGACGCCCCCAGGGGCCGTACACGGTGAAGAAACGCAGCCCGGTGGTCGGCAACCCGAACAGATGGCTGTAGCTGTGAGCCATCAACTCGTTGGCGCGCTTGGTCGCGGCGTAGAACTGCAGCGGATGATCGGCCGGGCGGTGCTCGGAGAACGGCATGTCGGTGTTGGCGCCGTAAACGCTCGAGGTGCTGGCGTAGGTCAGGTGCGTTATGCCGCCGCCGCGGCAGGCCTCCAGCATGTTGGTGAAGGCGACGATGTTGCTTTCGACATAGGCGCGCGGGTTTTCAAGGCTGTAGCGGACCCCGGCCTGGGCGGCGAGGTGGATCACCCGGTCAAAGGCGTGGTCGGCAAAGCAGCCGTCCACGATGCCCCTGTCGGCAAGATTGCCATGGATGAAATGATAGCCGGCATTGGTGCTTCGGCTTGCCTCGGCAAGCAGCCGCAGCCGCGCCTGCTTGATCGCCGGATCGTAGTAGTCGTTGACGCTGTCGATACCGACAACCTCGTCGCCGCGCTCGATGAGCCGCCTGGCGACATGATAGCCTATGAAGCCGGCGACGCCGGTGACCAGAACCTTCATCAGAAGCGCCCGTCCTCGGGAATGGAGCCCTGACGTCTATGGCACGCCAAACTATCGACAGACCTCAGGAGCGCTTGAGCAGCGACCACACGGCCGGCACAAGGCTTGCCGCGAGCGCAACCTTGATCAGGTCGCCGACGATGAACGGCACGACGCCGAACTGCCAGGACTTTTCCGGGCCGATCAGCAGCGCGAGCCAGGCGAAACCCATCGCCATCATCACCACTTCGGCAACCAGCATCGCGTTGAAAAGCTTGATCGGATGGCGATCCCAACCGCGATCCGCGGCCCAGCCGACAATCGCCGCCATGACCACGAAGCCAGCGAGGTAGCCGCCGGTCGAGCCAAGCATGTAGGCGATGCCGATGCCCTTCTCCGGCGTGCCCTGGAAAACCGGGAAGCCCATGGCGCCTTCCGCCATGTAGAGCAGCAGCGTGGCAACGCCGAGGCGCATGCCGAAGGCGGCGGCGATCAGCAAGACGGCAAGCGTCTGCATCGAGATGTCGACGGGGCCGAGCACGACCCTGGTCTTGGCCGACAGGGTCAGCAGCAGCGTTCCGGCGATCGCCAGGAAAAGCTGTGTTGCCAGTCGCGCCGCGCCATCCTGCGGCAAGGCCAGAGAAACAAGCGGGCGCATCGTCGTTGCAGTTGCCATGGTCTTCCCCAATCCGATCTGTCGCGATCCGATAATCGCGGTCTAGCGTTTTCCTATATTGGCTTGCGTGCTATGCGGCAATCGGTTTTGCCGTTCCGGGAACAATGTGCCGATATGGCTCTCAAATTCGATACCAGCTTCGATCCGCATTACGGCCAGGGCGTGAGCGTGGCACCGGACGTGCAGCGCGTCACGGTCCGAAATCCCAGCCCCTTCACTTTTCATGGCACCAACAGCTATGTCGTCGGGCGCGACACGCTGGCGGTGATCGATCCCGGGCCCGATGACGACGCTCATCTTCAGGCCTTGCTCGACGTGATCGCCGGCAGGCCGGTCAGCCATATCTTCGTCAGCCACACGCATCGCGACCATTCCCCGCTGGCGGCCCGGCTGAAACAGCGCACCGGTGCCTTGGTGATGGCGCAGGGGCCTCACCGGCCGGCAAGGCCACTTCATGTTGGCGAGACCAACGCACTCGACGCCAGCGCCGACACCGCTTTCGTTCCCGACACCGCCCTGCCGGACGGCACGTTGGTCGCCGGCGACGGCTGGGCGATTCGCACGGTTCTGACCCCCGGCCACACCGCCAATCACGCGGCATTCGCGCTGGAAGGAACCGGCATCCTGTTTTCGGCCGATCATGTCATGGCGTGGGCGACGTCCATCGTCGCGCCGCCGGACGGAGCGATGGCCGACTACATGGCATCGCTGGACAGACTGATCGAGCGCGACGACCGCATGCTGCTGCCAGGCCATGGCGGGCCGGTAACGGCGCCGCGCGCGTTCATGCGCGGGTTGAAGACGCATCGCAAGATGCGCGAACGGGCCATTCTGGAGCGGGTCAGAGCCGGCGACCGGACGGTTCCCGACATGGTCAAGGCGATCTACCGGGATACAGATCCGCAGCTGCATGGTGCTGCCGGACTGTCGGTGCTTGCCCATCTCGAGGATCTTGTGGCGCGTGGCGTGGTGTCGACGGACGCGGCTCCCGCCATCGACGGCCTTTTCACGCCGACCCGATAGGCCTGCCCTGGGCCCTACCCTCCCAGCAGGCATGGGATCGGCGGAAAAGACTACTCGGCCGGAGCCGCCCCGACCTGGCCGGCGACTTCCTGGTCCAATTCCGCCAGGAAATCAGTGACGCGCGCGGCATTGTCGCCAAGGTCGTAGCGACCGTAACGCGAGGCCGACCGCATGTCGACGATCACCGTATCGCCATCGTCCGTCACGCGGATCGCCACATCGGCGGGAAGGCCGAGCACGAAACCCTTGGCGACAGCGGTAATGGTCACATCGCTTTGCCCGGCGAGGTCGGGATAGGGTTCGGAAAGATCCCAGCCGCGCCGGTCGAGCACGGTCTCGACGGCATTGACGATGGTCTCGAATGGCAGGTCGTAGCTGCGCGCGGTGACCAGCGGGTAGCTGTCGGTCTGCAGCCGCTGTTCGCCCGGCGTCGACGGCGAGAGCACGTTCATGTCCTTTGTCCGGTCGCTGACATCGAGCGCGGGCGGATCATCGAAATCGGTCGAGATGTCCCTGAGCGGCGGATAGATCGTCGCCCAGTAGGCGGCAACGCCGTAGGGAACGAGCACCAGCAGGGCCAGCAAGGCGCCGACGGTCAGGTCACGGCCGCCGTGATCACCAAATTTCCATAGTCGCGAAAAGGCAAAGGCGGCGAACAACAGCGCCAGCGCAGCGAGCAGCGCGACGATGCCCAGCACCCATAGGAACACCGGGGTTTCGACGAGATCGAAGCGGTGGCCGACGAAATCGGTCAGCAGAAGCACCGCTGAAAATGCGGCCGTGCGCCGCGACCAGCCGGCAGCCTTCGAGGTTCGCCGTTCGGGAATGCTAACCATTGTTCTCTGCGCTGCCCCAACCCGGACGGAGGTTTAGTGCCTTTTCGCGTCGGCTTGAAGCCGAAACACGCAACATCCCCTCAATCCGTCGGCAGGCGGTAGTCCCTGAACTGCTGGCGCAAGGTGATCTTCTGGATCTTGCCGGTGGCGGTATGGGGTATTTCGCCGACGAAAGCGACATCGTCCGGCAACCACCACTTGGCCACCTTGCCGTTCATGAAGCCGAGAATGTCAGCCTTGGTCGGTTCCTTGCCCGGCTTGGCGACCACGACCAGCAAGGGCCGCTCGCCCCATTTCGAATGATGGACGCCGATCGCCGCCGCCTCCGCAACGTCCGGATGGCCGACGGCCAGATTCTCGAGATCGATAGTCGAAATCCACTCGCCGCCGGATTTGATGACGTCCTTGGCTCGATCAGTGATCTGCATGTAGCCGCCAGCGTCGATGTGAGCGACGTCTCCGGTGTCGAACCAGCCGTCCTCATCGAACTGCTCGGCACCGGCGCCACCGTAGTAGGCGCGGGCAACGGCCGGTCCACGCACCTTCAGCCGGCCGAAGGTCTTGCCGTCCCAGGGTTGCGCATTGTTCTCGTCATCGGTCACCTTCATTTCGACGCCGAAGGGCGGGTAACCCTGTTTCTGCTTGACGTCGAGCCGGGCCTCCCCCTCCAGGGCTGCATATTCCGGCTTCAAGGTGCACAGCGTGCCGAGCGGCGACATCTCGGTCATGCCCCAGGCATGGATGACCTGGACGTTGTAATTGTCCTGGAACTTCGTCATGATCGCACGCGGGCAGGACGAGCCGCCGATGACGACCTTGTTCAGATAGGGCAGCTTCTTGCCGGTCTCCTCCAGATATTGCAGCAGCATCATCCAGATGGTCGGCACGGCGGCACTGAAGGTCACCTTCTCGGTGTCGAGCAATTCTTAGATCGAGGCGCCGTCCATCCTGCAGCCGGGCATGACCAGCTTGGCGCCGATCATCGGTGCGCTCTGGCCAAGGCCCCAGGCGTTGGCGTGGAACATCGGCACCACAGGCAGGATGGTGTCGCGTGAGGACAGGCCCATCGCGTCGGGCATGGCGGCGATCATGGCGTGCAGCACGTTCGAGCGATGGCTGTAGACGACGCCCTTGGGATCGCCTGTCGTGCCCGATGTGTAGCACATACCGGCGGCGGTGCCTTCGTCGAAGGTCCTCCAGGCGAAATCGCCATCGACCTCGTCAAGCCAGTCCTCATAGGCGACGGCATTGGGCAGGGTCGTTTGCGGCATGTGCGCCTTGTCGGTTAGCACAATCACCTTTTTCAGCGATTTGACGGCACCGGCGATCTTCTCAAGCAGCGGTATGAAGGTGAGGTCGACGAAGACGGCCTTGTCCTCGGCATGGTTCATGATCCAGACGATCTGCTCGGGAAACAGGCGCGGGTTGAGCGTATGATAGATCGCGCCGACGCCCATGATGCCATACCAGGCCTCGATATGGCGCGCCGTGTTCCAGGCCAGCGTGGCGATGCGGTCGCCCAACCCATAGCCGTCACGCTCCAGCCTCTGGGCGACCTTGAGGGAACGACGATGGATGTCGGCATAGGTGGTGCGCACGATCGGTCCCTCGACCGAGCGTGACACGATCTCGCGCACTCCATGCTGCCGTTCGGCGTTGTCGATAAGCTTGTGGCACAGCAGCGGCCATTCCTGCATCAGCCCCAGCATTCCGCTCCTCCTCCCTCGCGCATTTTGCGTCGTAGCTTGGAACCATTGTGAAGCGAACCTGCGGATTGTCCAGTCACCCGCTTGCGCGGCGAACGAATTTCCGCGCCCGTGCCGCTACGGCAAGCGGTTGAATCTTGACATGTTTTGGGCTTCCTCCTCCGGGCCAATCGTGCCACCGAGATGGCAGGAGGATCGAAATCACTACAGCGGCGCAGTGCCTTATCCGGCGAAATGACTTGGAAATCCGCCACAATCCGGCCATCGTCGGCGTTAAGTTTCGTTAACGGGCAAGGGGCGATTGGCGACTGAAAGAGGTTCGCATGGACGCGCAGCTCGACGACAAAGCCCTTGAGAGCACAATTGCGGAAAGCCTGGCCGATCTGGTGCCGGGCGAAAAGACTGTTTCCGAAGACGAATTTGTTGAAGTTGTCGGCGGCGCGCTCGAAGCGGTCGGCGGCACGCTGCTGTTCAAGATGTGCGTCCAGAACGAAGGCGAAGGCCAGCACGTCGCGGCGGCATCCGTCGGCGATGGCGGCAACCGTCAGTTCCTGCTGCTCACCTTGCCAACCGTTGGTGGCTCTCTGAAAGTCGAAACCGTTTCGAGAAGCAGCAACCCGGTGGCGGGCATCGCGGCCGCCTATGCCGGACTGATGGACGCATTCAAAACCGCTGCCTGAGCCGGGGCGGACACTCGAAAGCGCGACGCGCCGTGCCACGCCTTGGTGATTGGCGCCTGTATTCTTGATGAAAACGGACCTTGCGCAACGGCTGTGCCCGCCACACCTTAGGGAGCCAGGCAAGGAGAACCAGCATGGACAAGATCGCCAACCCGGCACCCGGCTTCCAGCGCAATCCCGACAAGATCATCACCATCGAGCCCTATGTAGGCACCGTTACGGTACGCGCCGGCGGTACGGTTATCGCGTCGTCCACGAAGGCCAAGGTGCTGACGGAGGCTCCCTACCCCGCCGCCTTCTACATTCCGTTCGCCGACATCGATTTCGGCAAGCTGAGCGCTACCGAACACTCGACCCATTGCCCCTACAAGGGCGATGCCAGCTATTGGAGTGTGCTGCTTGCCGGCGAAACCGGTCAGAATGCAATGTGGGCTTACGAGCGGCCTTTCGACGAAATGACCGAAATCCGCGACCACGGCGCGTTCTACGCCAGCAAGGTCACGGTCGAGGCCACGCCAGCCTGAGCACTTCGACCTGAATGCACCCTCAGTCGGTGGTGCCGTGATTGCCGGTACCGTCGGCATCGTCCAGGCGCACGAAGGTCATGCCCTTGTCCTTGAGTGCCAGCAGGCCCTGCACCACGCCCTCGCCGGCGGCATGGGTCGGCTGGTTGATATGGGCGATGATGACGTCGCCGTCCTTGGCCGCAGCGATGCGCTTGGCGGTTTCCTTGGCGCCCAGCAGCGAGCCGCCATCGCCATTGATCGAGAAGCCGGCGATCTTGAAACCGAGCTTGCGGATCATCGCGATCGCCGAGGGGCTGTATTCGGCGGTTGCGCCGCGGAACCATTTAGGCGCGGGCTCACCAGTCCGTGCAAGCGCCGCGGCCCCCGACTCAACCTCGGTCAACACTGCATCCGGGCTGCCGGCGCTGCGTATGCCATAGATCTTCTGCGGCGTGTCGACCGCCGGAACATGGCGCCCGCCGTGATTTTCCAATTCGAAAAGGTCGCGATGCGCCCGCATGATCTCGACGGCCGCGGCGTTGCGCTTCAGCCAGATGCCGGTGACAAAAATGGTGGCCGGTATCTTGTTTTCCACCAGCGCCGAGAGAATGCGTGTGTCTGTCTGGCCATCGCAGGCATCGAGCGTGAGCGCAACGCGGCCCGCTCCGCTTGCCGCGGGCTTGATGTGCAGCGTGGGCTCGACAAGCGGCGCGGCTTGGGCGCTGGATATCGCCGCCAGCGATATGGCGATCATGCAGAGATGTCTTTGCAGCAGACGCATCAAACCGAATTCCCGACTGAAGCAGTTCACCGTTTCACGGAAACGGCAACCCGCCCTTTGTTTTGGAACATTTCCCATGGGGCGATTTCAAGCCGCCATCCCAAGACCCGCATGAAGGCGGAAATCAGGACGATGGGTAGCAGAAAAATGCCTGGCGCGGCAATTTGACCGCCGGGCTTGCGAACGATCCATCCGACGACAGCCGTTCAGACAGCCCGTTCCCGCTTCATCTCGGTGCGCGCCAGAAGATCGCGCGCCGCCTCGATGACAGGCTTCACCTCCAGGCGCCAGACGCAGCATGCCTTGCGGGGGTCGGTCCGGCGGCACAAGCCCTTGGCCACGCAGTCGCACGGCATCGGCGGCCGAAGCGCGATGCTGGGCACGCCGAGAGGCCCCCAGCGCGACGGGTTCGTCATACCGAACAGGCCGACAACGGGTGTGCCCGCGGCCGCGGCCATATGCATCGGGCCGCTCTCGTTGCCGAGAAACAGTCGCGCCTGCTTCAGGACGGCCAACAAGGTCTCGAGCGACAGCGTCCCGACAAGATCGACGACCGGCGTCGCCGTCCTGGCGATGATCCGCGCGGCGGTCCCCTGCTCCTCCGGCCCTCCGACCAAGACGACGCCCAATCCGGTATCGATTGCAATTTCGTCGATCGCCTCGGCAAAGCGTTCGGGCTGCCATTGCCGGCCCTTGAAACTCGCTCCCGCGTGCACCGCCACGAAGCCGTTTGGGTTGAGACCACGCTTGCCCAGAAGCGCCAAGGCTTTCAGGATCTCGAACGGCAGAGGCTGAATGCTTGGCACCGTCACGCGCAGATCAAGGCCGAGCGCTTCAACGGGCGAAAGATAGCGATAGACAAAATGCTGGCCGCCAAATCCGAACGGCTTGGCAAACACATTGGCGGGTTGCCGCTCCAGCAGCTTCAGAGGCCGTTCGGGAGGATTGTAGCCGACGCGGGTCTTGGCGTTGACGAACCCGCTGATGATGCGCGAGGTCTTTGAATCGGTCAGGTCGATCGTCAGGTCAAAGCGGAAGCCGCGCAGGGCCCGCACCATGGCATAGAGCTCTTTTCCACGCTCCAGCGCGGTGCCGCGCATGCGGGATCGCCTGAACGTGACCACTTCCGAGGCGATACCATGCGTAACCACGAAGCTTTCGAACTGCGCTTCGCAGAGGAACACGATCCTGGCGCCAGGGAATTCGAGTTGCAGGTTCCTGGCGAGCGCCGAGGCGAGGACGATGTCGCCTATGAACTTCGTTTGAATGACCAGGATCGAGCGGAACGGCGCGGGTGATATCTGCAACATATGATTCCCGGGACAATTGGCGGGCCGTCCGCAAATTGGGCAGGAACAATGTCGAGATTACGCAGTGCCTTCAGCACGTTCGCGTGAGTTTTCATACAAAACCGTAAGCTTTGATCTCCCTATCCGCGCCCCGTCTTTGCTACCTGCACCGCTGCCTGCGCGGCCGCCAGCCTGGCGATCGGCACGCGATAGGGCGAGCACGACACATAATCGAGACCGACCTCCTCGCAGAAACGGATCGATGAGGGATCGCCGCCATGTTCGCCGCAGATGCCGAGCTTGATCTCCGGCCGTGTCGCCCTGCCCTTTTGCGCGGCCATGCGCACCAGTTCGCCGACACCGTCGATGTCGAGCGAGACGAACGGATCCTGGTCGATGATGCCCTTCTGGCGATAAGTCTCCAGGAACGAGGCCGCATCGTCGCGTGAGATGCCGAAGGTGGTCTGGGTAAGGTCATTGGTGCCGAATGAGAAGAACTCGGCCGACTCGGCGATCACATGGGCACGGATCGCCGCGCGCGGCAGTTCGATCATGGTTCCAGTCAGATAGTCGATCTTGACGCCGCTCTCGTCCATGACGCTCTTGGCGACCGCATCGATGCGCGCCTTCACATAGTCGAGTTCCTTCACGAGGCCGACCAGCGGCACCATGATCTCGGGCACCACCAGCGCGCCGGCCTTCTTGCCGGCTTCGATGGCAGCCTCGAAAATGGCGCGTGCCTGCATCTCCGCGATCTCCGGATAGGAGACGGCCAGCCGGCAGCCGCGATGGCCAAGCATCGGGTTGAATTCGTGCAGGGCCTCGGTGCGCTGCCTGAGCTTGTCGGCCGATACATTCATGACGGCGGCGACCTCGGCGATTTCGGCCTCGGTCTTGGGCAGGAATTCATGCAGCGGCGGATCGAGCAGGCGGATCGTCACCGGCAGGCCCGCCATGATCTCGAACAGTTCCAGGAAATCCGAACGCTGCATGGGCAGAAGCTTGGCCAGGGCGGCGCGCCGGTCGCTCTCGGTGTCGGCGAGGATCATCTCGCGCATGGCGACGATGCGGTCGCCGTCGAAGAACATGTGCTCGGTACGGCAAAGCCCGATGCCTTCCGCGCCGAAAGAGCGCGCCATGCGGGCATCGAGCGGCGTTTCGGCGTTGGTGCGCACCTTCATGCGGCGCACGGCATCCGCCCATTCCATGATGGCGGCGAAATCGCCCGACAGTTCCGGCTGCAGCATGGCAACCGCGCCCTTCAGCACCTGGCCATTGCCGCCATCGATGGTGATGATGTCGCCCTTGCGGAAGGTCTGCCCCATCGAGATCAGCGTGCCCGCCTTATAGTCGACGCGCAGCGTTCCGGCGCCCGACACGCAAGGTTTGCCCATGCCGCGCGCGACAACGGCGGCATGGCTGGTCATGCCGCCGCGCGTGGTCAGGATGCCTTCCGCCGCATGCATGCCGTGGATGTCCTCGGGGCTGGTCTCGATGCGCACCAGGATCGCCTTGCGGCCTTGGGTCTTCAGATCCTCGGCATCGCCGGAGGAAAAGACGATCTCGCCGGTGGCGGCGCCCGGCGAGGCCGGCAGACCGACGCCGATGACGTCACGCGCGGCTTTCGGATCGATGGTCGGATGCAGCAACTGGTCGAGCGAGCCCGGATCGATGCGGGCGACAGCCTCTTCCTTCGAGATCAGGCTGTCCCTGGCCATCTCGACCGCAATCTTCAGCGCCGCCTTCGCGGTGCGCTTGCCGGAGCGGGTCTGCAGCATCCACAATTTGCCGCGCTCGATGGTGAATTCGAGGTCCTGCATGTCGCGGTAGTGCTTTTCCAGGCTGTCGGAGATGGTGACGAAGGACTGGAAGGCGTCGGGCATCAGCTTTTGCAGCGACGGCTTGTCGGAGCCGGCGGCGATGCGGGCCGCCTCGGTGATGTTCTGCGGCGTGCGGATACCGGCAACGACATCCTCGCCCTGCGCGTTCACCAGGAACTCGCCATAGAGCTGCTTTTCGCCGGTCGATGGGTTGCGGGTGAAGGCGACGCCGGTGGCCGAGGTCTCGCCCATATTGCCGAACACCATGGCTTGCACGTTGACCGCCGTACCCCAGCTTTCGGGGATGTCATGCAGACGCCGGTAGGTGATGGCACGGTTGTTCATCCAGCTCGAGAACACGGCGCCGATGGCGCCCCAGAGCTGTTCTTGCGGATCCTGCGGGAACGGCCTGCCGAGATCTTCCTCGACCTTGGCCTTGTAGAGCGCGATCACGCCTTGCCATTCGATGGCCGTCAGTTCGGTGTCGAGTTCATGGCCGAGGCTGGCCTTCTGGTCTTCCAGGATCTCCTCGAACACCTCGTGATCGAGCCCCATGACGACATCGGAATACATCTGGATGAAGCGGCGGTAGCTGTCATAGGCAAAGCGCGCATCGCCGGAATCAGTGGCCAACGCCTCGACGGTTTCGTCATTGAGGCCGAGATTGAGCACGGTGTCCATCATGCCCGGCATGGAGGCGCGAGCCCCGGAGCGTACCGACACGAGCAGCAGCTTTGACGGATCGCCGAACTGGCGGCCGGTCAGCCGGCCAATGTGATCGAGCGCGATCGCGACATCGGCTTCCAAACCCGCCGGATAGGCGCGGCCATTGGCGTAATAGGCATTGCAGACCTCGGTGGTGATGGTGAAGCCTGGCGGCACCGGCAGGCCCAGGCTGCACATCTCGGCAAGGTTGGCACCCTTGCCGCCCAGCAGATTCTTGTCGCCGGCACGGCCTTCCGCCGCACCATCGCCAAAGGTGAAAACCCATTTGGTCATGCTTTGCTCTCCGGTTGCAGGAGATTGGAAAGATTGGCGAAACGGAAAGTTCCGCCCTGGTCCGACTTTGGAGCGATATGATGCTGCAGTGCGAAAGGCAAGCGCCGGAAAAGCCGTTCCGCCGCTACAATCGATTAAGAAAAAGGCCGGCCCGGACATACGGCAAAAAGACTTGCCACCTCACGGTTCGATGTCTAGAACATAAAGGGAACAAATAGGTGCCCCATGAAACTGACTGGAAAACTCGACTATCTGGAAATGCCGGCGACGGGTGGCACGCTGGATCGGCTGAAGGCTTTCTACAGTTCCGCCTTTGCCTGGTCGTTCACCGACTATGGCCCCACCTATTCGGCCTTCGCAGAGGGCCTGGATGGCGGTTTCCAGGCCGATGCCGCGGAAGCACAGGCCAAGCCGCTGCCCGTGCTCTACAGCGACGACCTCGAGGAAACACTTGGCGCCGTCGAAAGCGCCGGCGGCACGATCGTCAAGCCGATCTTCGCATTTCCCGGCGGCCGGCGCTTCCACTTCGTCGATCCGGCCGGCAATGAGCTCGCAGTGTGGTCCCAATAGCCTGTTCATTGACCATCTGGCGGCAACGCGCCGCAGGCCAGCCGAGTGTTCTCGCGTCACTCATGAGCATTGTGCTTTGGCATTGTGCTTTTCGGCTGCTCTGCTAATAACGCGCCGCACAAGCGACTCTGACGGCTATTGGGGCGTCGCCAAGTGGTAAGGCATCGGTTTTTGGTACCGACATTCCCAGGTTCGAATCCTGGCGCCCCAGCCATCGCCATTTTCATTGTTTTTCAATCAGTTAGATAACACTAGAAATTGCCAAGCGTTACAGCCAAATGGATGTTCCACATGGCATCCGGTCTGTGAAAATCGCCCGTGCTATAGGAGAGATGCGGCAATGAGCAACAATCCCGGCAAGAAGGGAAAGCCCGCTCCATGGCAAAAGCGCGCCGCTGAAGACCGCGAGCAGGCGCTGCAAGAGTATCGGCGCGCAAATCACCCGGCATATGCGGAGTGGTCCAAGCGTCGAAAGGAAGCCGCTAAATCGTTCAGACAGGAAACCGGGGCCGATGACTTGTCGAACCGCGATCTCTTCAAGGCAATGAAAGCTGCAGATGCTCGCTTGCGAGCATGGGACAGGGCGAACCCCTCGCCCATGTCATGGGACGACGACAAGCGGCTGCAAACAGCGTTCGCGGCGCAATACGTGGCAAGGGATTATTCGTGAGGCGCGCAATGGACCGTTTCACTGTAGAAAGGCGGTTGCGACCGGCGACGGTAAATCATGTGCCAAGGATATCGCGTAACTGCGTAGTAGCTCCAAAATGATGTGACCTATCGCCGAAATGGCACCGAACATAAGCGACGCCTGCAAAGCCCTATTAGCGTAGTGAAAAACTTGGCTACGCCGGCAGCCGGTTGCGAAATGGTAGAGGTAGAGGATGGCTGCGAAAATCAGAGCGACCATGGCCACCAACGGCAGCCAGAACAAGATCGCCAAGGTGACCAGCACAGAGGCGGCTAGCCCGACTCCGAGGAGCGTGTTCTGAAGAAACTCGATTGACAAGGGTCAAATTCTTTCTGCGATTTGTTCCGCCATGGTGCACCAGCACTGCCCGATGGGTCATAGCTTCGCCAGCAACTCATCTTCAGCTTTGTAGTCGAAAGCATCGTAGCCATACTGCGCGAAAGCAGTGAAATGGCTTTGCCAATCTCCACCGCGCGCGCTTTCAACGAGCCAGCAACAAGTCTCTCTGACTTGCTCCGAATATTCACCTCCGTGCCAACCGAGCGCCGCAGCGCGCGACGTATCCAAAACATAAGGCCGTTCGACGGACCATGGCGTCGAGCCGATATATGAGGGTCCCACAGACTTTCCCTCAAGAGGAGCCAGATTGATTGGCAAGCCGATTGCTTTCCCGATCGCGGCAGCAATGCTTCTGACTTTCAGTGGCGTTGTGTCAGCGACATTCAGAATGCGCTGCGCGGGCGAAGACATGCAGATTTCCGCCAGTCCCGCGATGCCACGCGCGCTACTTGTATGAAAAATGCTTTCGGCGCCGAAGGCGACTGGAATGCGGTCTCGCCCGTCCAGCGCTCTTTTTACGAACCACCATTCACGCGGATGCCTCGCGAACCGCCCGTAGATGGCACATGGTCTAAGGATCGTTACGTGTAGGCTAGATGAAAGCAAGGATTGCTCCATGGCCATCTTCCGCGTCGAATAAGTCTGTGGTCCAGGCACTACCGTGCGGGTTTCCTCGTTGATTGGTCTATCGAACACGGGAAATCCGGTCTCCGCCGCCTCGTCCAGAGACCTGCCTTCACCATCGGCGTAGACGCTGGATGACGAGACTACAACTAGCGAGCCGATACCCGTCCCGGCGGTCAGCAAGTCCGTTGCATGGGAAGCATCGTAGGCAGTTGGGACGAATGCCGAATCCACAGAACTCCCGAGGCTTCGGAACATGCCTTGATAGCTGTCGTTCGGTCCATCGATCCAATGAATGCCACGTTGTGAGAGATAATCAGGGAGGCGTCTGCCACCGCGTGTAGCACCCCAAACTTGCCACCCCGCGTCTAGCAGACGTTCCGCTACAGCCGTACCAAGTTGGCCCGCCGCTCCAAAGACAAGTGCCTTTTTCATCGAAAGCAAGGACCTCTGAGGATCTGTTCTCCATGGAACAGCCAAGCCACTTCAAGCCATGTTAGGTTTCGTGCCAGTCCCACCCTCCGGACCGGGCCTGCAATGCAAGGCCATCTCGGCGAGACGGCATGACCGCCAGCGTAACACAGGCCAGTTGCGTGCGTCGACAAGATGGCGCGTTGTCGGCGACACGCCGCGTCCGCCCAAAGCCCCATCCCCCAACAGCGGACGCGCGGCTTCCCGTTTTGGGTTGCGGTGACGCTACTGCGTCGGCGCCACCGTTCACCGATCCGTGCCGCACCGCGGCGTTGAGCTGGCACGGTTGCCGCTGAAGCAGGAAGGTCGCGGCCGGAGCGGCGCTTACCGCGGGTTCCTGCACCAGCCGCATATGGCGCGCTGGATGCGCTGCGTCTGGGCCAGACGCCGCGATCTTTGCGAGGGATACCTGGGTTCGGAATTCACGCCCGCCTTCGCCGACGGCATTTTTCCGATATTCGGGAAAGTCGATGCCAGAATCCACGACTTATCGCCCGCAATGCCTTTGTTACGATCGCCACGGATCACCAGACAGGGGTTGTCAAAGACATGTTGACGGACAAGCAGGCACGCGAGGCGGTGGAGCAGTACCGCGAGGAAGGATATGCGATCGTTCGACAGTTCGTCGACGGCGACGAGATGGCCCGGCTGAAGAAGGAAACGGATGATGTCTACGCCGAAGGGCTCAAGCATCACGCCACCTATAGGCATGGCAATCTCAGCTTCCAGATTCTGCCCGAGTCGGATTTCGGCCAGCGTTACGTGCTGCAGGCGTACTGGTTTTCCTGGGTCAATTCCTATTTCGAGCAATTCCGGCGCAGCCCGGACTATCTGAAACTGCTTGAAGGCCTGATTGGCCGCGACATCAGGCAAATCGCCCAGCAACTGCACTGGAAGCCGCCAGGCGCCAATGTCACGGGTTACCGCTTCCACCAGGATCTGCGCTTCCGCAACCAGGCCGCCTTCGACAATGTCGCCGACGCGACCGTGACCACCGGCCTCGCAGTGGACCGCGCGACGCTCGACAATGGCTGCCTCCAGGTCGTGCCCGGCAGCCACAAGCTCGGCTATCTCGGCCTCTCGGACGAGGGAACCGGCGAGCTGATGAAAGGCCTTACCGCCGAGGAGGAGTTGCGCAAGGTCGGCATCGATCCGGCGACCATCGTTCCGCTGGTGCTGGAGCCGGGCGACCTTGCCATGTGGGGGCTGCTTACGGTGCACGGCTCCTCGCCGAACAAGTCGCAGCACGACCGCGCCTTCGCCCTGTCGAGCTATGTGCGGGCGGACTCGACGCAGCGCGGCGAATGGGCGTTCCGGGATGGCGTCTCCGTGCCGCTCGGCAAGACGCCGACGCTGTGCAAATACGAAAAGCTCTTCGAGGAGCCGGGACCGATGTACGACACCACCGCCTGGTGGAAATGACATTGCCGCGTCGGGCGATGGGGGCAAAAGGGGCCTGGCGTTCGCGCCGGGCCCCTGACTGCGTTCGCCTGCGGCCTTGCAAAGTCTCAGGCGGTGAAATCCGCCGACAGTTCGCGCATCAGGAAATCGACGAAGGCGCGCACCTTGGCGGCGATATAGGTGCGGTGCGGATAGAGCGCATAGATCGGGCTGGAGCCCGGGCGAAACTCGTCAAGCTGCACCTCCAGACGGCCGTCCCGGATCGCGGCATCAACCAGAAGGCTCGGCAGGTTGCCGATGCCGAAGCCGGCGATGGTCATCTGATAGGCGGCCTCCACGCTGTTGGTCGAGATGCGTCCGCCAATTGCGGCGTCGAACGGCCCGTCGGGTCCGATAAACGGCCATGTGCCCAGCCGCTTGGCGAAGTTGCTCAACACGCAGGAATGGCTTGCCAGCTGGTCCGGATGGGCCGGCCGGCCATTTCTGTTCCAGTAGTCCGGCGTGGCGCAGACATAGTTGCGAACCTCGCCAAGGCGCCTCGCGATCAAGGCGGAATCGGCCTGCCCGCCGAAACGGATGGCGACATCGTAGCCCTCCTCGACAATGCCGACGACGTAGCGCGCGGTCAGGTCGAACTCGATGCTGGTGAGCGGGTTCTCTTCCAGGAATTTCGGCACCAGCTTGGTGATGCGCGTGTGACCAAGGACATTGGAGCAGGAAACCCGGATCAGCCCGCGCGTTTCCTTGTGCAGGCCGCGCGTCGAATCCTGCAGTTCCGAGATGTCGTCCAGCAGGCTGCGAGCCCGCGGAGCATAGTCACGTCCCGCCTCGGTGAGGCTGAGGCGCCTTGTGGTGCGGTTGATGAGACGCACGCCAAGATCCTCTTCCAGATCCTTGATCATGCGGCTGACCGCCGTGGTCGACATGTTGAGATCGCGCGCCGCCGCCGAGAGGCTGCCCAGCAGGCAGACCCGGTCGAACACGCGCATGGCCGTCAGAAGATTCATCCTGGCTTCCCCTCGCCGCCGCATCTGCTCCACCCTTCGCGGCGTCCGACAGAAGACAGCGCCCGGCGATCGTGCGGCAAGGGCATTCCACCGAATTTGGACGTAAAATCAACAATGGGAGAAACGATATGACATCCAAGCCTCTTCATCCCGCGATCGATGCCTTTGCGCGAGGTACAAAAAATGGCGCGCTCGGCCGCCGCGAATTCCTGGCGCTGGCCAGCGCCTTTGGCGCCAGCACGGCGGTCGCCTACGGCCTCATCGGCCAGCCGGTTCCGGCTCTGGCCGGAGAAGCGGCCCAGCCCAGGAAGGGCGGTGTCGTTCGCGTCGCCATGCAGGTGATGGAACTGGAGGATCCGCGCAGTTTCAAGGTTTCGCAGATGGGCAACATCGCCATGCAATTTCTCGAACCGCTGGTGCGCTGGAAGCCGGATTTCACCTTTGAGCCGGTCCTTCTGCAGAGCTGGGAAATCAACGCGGACGCCACGGAGTACGTGCTCAAGGTCCGCCCAGGCGTGAAATGGTCGAACGGCGACGATTTCACCGCCACTGACGTTGCCTTCAACATCACGCGCTGGTGCGAGAAGGGTGCCGCCGGCAACTCCATGGCCGGGCGCATGAGTTCGCTGATCGATCCCGACACCAAGGTGGCGCGGGCCGGCGCGATCACGATCCGCGACGACCACACCGTGGCGCTGAAACTGTCGCAACCCGACATCACGATCATCCCGGCGATGACGGATTACCCTGCATTGATCGTCCATCGCGACTTCAATCCGAAAGAGGCAGCCCTGTCGGCAAATCCCGTTTCCACGGGCCCGTTCGAACTCAAGAAGCTCGATGTCGGGGTCGCCGCCTCGGTGCGCAAGCGGCCGGAAGGCTCGTGGTGGGGCGGCGAGGTGTTCCTGGATGGCATCGATTGGATCGACTACGGCACCGACTCGGCCGCCACCGTCTCCGCTTTCGAATCGGGGGAGATCGATTTGAACGGCCAGACGCAGTCCTATGACGTCGCCATGCTCGACGGACTGGGCTTGAAGAAGAGCGAGATCGTCACCGCCGCCACCATCGTCTCGCGCTGCAACATCAACGCCAAGCCCTACGACGACAAGCGTGTGCGCAATGCCATTCAGCTTGCGGTCGACAATGAGGCGGTGCTGCAGCTCGGCGCCAACGGCATGGGCATGGTGGCGCAGAACGATCACGTCGGGCCGATGCACCCCGAGCACGCCGACCTGCCGCCAATCAAGCGCGACGCGGTCCGGGCCAAGGCGCTGCTGGAGGAAGCCGGCCAGCTCGATTTCGAGTTCGATCTGATCTCGGTCGAAGCCGACTACCGCAAGGAAAGCTCCGATGTCGTCGCCCAGCAGATGCGTGACGCCGGCTTCAAGGTGAAGCGCACAGTCATCCCGGAATCGGCATTCTGGAACGATTGGACCAAGTACCCCTTCGCGACGACCAACTGGAATGCCCGCCCGCTCGGCATCCAGACCTATGCGCTTGCCTATCAGAGCGGCTCGGCATGGAACGAGACAGGGTTTGCCGATCCGGCGTTCGATGCCAAGGTTCACAAGGCCAATGCCATCGCCGATCCGGATCAGCGTCGCGCGGTTATGAAGGAATTGCAGCTGATGCTGCGGGAATCCGGCGTCATCGTTCAGCCTTACTGGCGAAAGCTGTTCTGCCATATGAAACCTGCCTTGATGGGCTATCAGATGCATCAGGCCTATGAGCAGGATTTCACGAGGGCCTGGCTCGCCGCCTGATTACCAGGAAAACAGGGCGGCGCTTTCCGCAGCGCCGCCCCCGCCATTTCTTTTCACCTCAACGAGCATTTCGCCCCACGGCGACACTATCGAGGACCGATGAGGAGCAGTTCAGGCTTCGCATCGGACACGTCGCGCAGACGCGTCCACACGTACCTTGCCTCGACAGATCCGCGAGAATCCCCGGCCGTGTCGCCGGGTTCGCCAGACCATCTTCCGTGCGAGAAATCCCGGTTTCCGCGTCTGTCATCGTCAAGAAGCTCCAGTTCACGAGGAGAGCTTATCTTTGCCGAAATGAAACGGAACCCGCTTTGATGGCCACTGACCTTCCCAAAAAACGGGAAAATTCACCCTTCCATGCCGGCGAAACTTCGTTGCTTTTCCAACAATCCGATGCAATCGTGACGCTCTGCGCTTCTCCTGCGTAGTGCATCGGGTTCAGTCGGCAGTCTTCGACCTCAAAGCGGTCGAAATCGCTGTTGGGGCACAATGACATCCTGCTCAGTCGTCTTACGGACCGCATTTGTCGTTACGTTCGTCGCGGTTCTTATCCTCGCGCTGCTGCCGGAGCCCTGGCTTCAGGAATTCGGGATCGATATCGGTTTCAGCGATGACAAGCTCAACCACGCCAGCGCATTCGCCGTCCTGGCCGCCCTTGGCAGTCTGGGATGGCCCAAGCATAAGCTCTGGCTGGTGATTTTCCTGGCCGCGGTCGGAGCTGCTATCGAAGTCCTTCAGGGGACGTCGGAGATAGACCGCGATTTCGATGTGTTCGACTGGGTTGCTGATTGCATCGGCATCGCGTGCGGGCTGGTGGTGGCGGGTTGTGCAACCTGGCTCATGCGCCGTCGAGACTGAGCGCCAATCGCACATTGTCCCGACGGCGGAGCGCGATCAGCACGGACACGTCAGCTCGCCTCGCGCATCGCTTCAGCGGCCTGCAGATCGACCGACACAAGCTGGCTCACGCCCTGCTCGGCCATGGTGACGCCGAACAGCCGGTCCATGCGGGCCATCGTGATCGGATTGTGCGTGATGATGACGAAGCGCGTCTCGGTGGTCTTGGCCATCTCGTCCATGAGATTGCAGAAGCGTTCGACATTGTGATCATCGAGCGGCGCATCGACTTCGTCGAGGACGCAGATCGGCGCCGGATTGGTCAGGAAGACGGCGAAGATCAGCGACATCGCCGTCAGCGCCTGCTCGCCGCCCGACAGCAGCGTCATGGTCTGCGGCTTCTTGCCCGGTGGGCGGGCAAGGATTTCGAGACCTGCCTCGAGCGGATCTTCGGATTCGATCAGCTGCAATTCCGCCGTGCCGCCACCGAACAGGTGCGAGAACAGCCGCTGAAAATGGCTGTTGACCACGTCGAAGGCAGCGAGAAGCCGCTCGCGGCCTTCGCGATTGAGGCTCTGGATCGCTTGCCTGAGCTTGCGGATCGCTTCGATGATGTCCTCGCGCTCGGAAACGATCGCCTCCAGCCGGTCGGAGAGCTCCTTCTGCTCTTCCTCGGCGCGCAGATTGACGGCGCCGAGCCGTTCGCGCTCGATCTTCAAGCGGTCGAGCTGGCGTTCGATCTCGGCCATCTCGGGCATCGGAGCGTCGACTTCCAGGCCGGTATGGCGAATGACCAGATGCGGTGGCGTGTTCAGCGTTTCCTGGATGCGCGCCTCGACCTCAAGCCGGCGCTCGTCGGCCGCCGTCAGCCTTTCCTCGGTACGGGCACGGGTCTCGCGCGCCTCGGCCAGCGACTGGATGGCTGAGGTAGCCAGCTTGTCCAGTTCGGCCTGCCTGTTCTCCGCTTCCTGCAAACGATCGGCGGCCGCCTTGCGCAAGGTCTCGGCCTCGGTAAGCTGCGACAGCAGCGCGCGCCGCTTGGCGTCGATCTCGTCGGGAGCATCAGCCAAGCGTTCGCGCTCGGCCTCGGCCTCGGCCTTGCGGTCGCCGAGCGAGGCAATCTGCGTCGAGGCGTTTTCGGCACGCACCAGCCAGTTGCTGCGTTCGGCGCCGATGGCATCGAGCCGGCGTGCGCGCGCCTCGGCTTCACGCCGCAATCCCTCATGGACGGCACGCGCGTCGGCAAGCGTGGCGCGGTCGCGCGAGACATTGGCCGAGGACTGTTCGAGCTGCAACTGCAGGTCGCCGAGATCGGGCGCGTCCTGCAACAGCATTTCGGCCTCGACGAAGGCCGCCGAGGTTTCCTCATGGCTGTCGACGATGCGGGCACGCGCTTCGTCCAAGGCGGCGCGCCGGCTCGACAGCTCGCCGCCCGCCTTTTCGGCGTCGGCCAGCGCATTTCGGGCAGCGTCCAGGCGGTGCTGTGCGTCGCGTCCGGCTTGGCGCGTGCTGCGTTCGGCCTCGCTTGCCTGGCGAAGCGCCTGTTCGGCCTTTGCCAGCGCCTCCTCGGCCTGGCGCAGGACAAGCGTCGCCTGCACCGCTTCGGCATCGAGTTCGGCAAGCCGGTTCTTCTGCGCCAGCCGTTGTGCCGCGGCCGTCGGCGCATCGGCACTGGCCGTGAGACCGTCCCAGCGCCAAAGCGCACCTTCGCGGCTGACCAGCCTTTGGCCCGGCGCAAGCAGCGCCTGCAGCCGGCGGCCGTCAGCCGCCTCGACGATACCGATCTGCGCCAGTCGGCGCGCCAATTGCGCGGGGGCACGAACCACGCTGGCCAGGCTCTTGATACCGTCCGGCAGGGCCGCGTCACCTGCATGGATCTGGCTTTCGCCCCAATGCACCGGCGCGCTGCGGTCGAGCGGCACGTCGAGGTCTTCGCCGAGGGCCGCACCCAGCGCCGTCTCAAAGCCGCGCTCGACGCTGATCTGCTCCAGCACCGAAGGGAAGAGATCGCCGCTGGCGGCATTGAGTATCTTGGCCAGGGTGCGCGCTTCGGTCTCGATGCCCGCCAGCTCGGCCCTGGCGTCCTGCAGCGGCGGCCGGGCAGCGCTTTCGGCGGCCCGGGCATCGATGACCGACTGCTCGGCCTGCGCCACCGCTGCCTCGGATTCTTCGAGCAGCGCCACGGCCTGTTCGACCAGCAGCCGCTTCTCGGCCGGATCCGGCAGGCCAGCCACCTTGGAGAGGATGTCCGACAATTCGCGGTCGACCTCGGCGAGTTGCCGGGCGAAACGGTCGCGGCGCTCAGCGGTTTCGCGCAGCGTCCGTTCGATCTGATGGCGCGAGGCGGCGGCCTCGGCCCGTTCGGCTGTCAGAGCTGCGAGCTTGGCTTCGCTCTGCGCAAGCGTCGACGCCGCCTGTTCGAATGCCGCGCGAGTGGCGGCCTCGCGTTCGGCGGCGCCGGCGTTCTCGGAATTCAGTGCAGCCTCTTCGGTGCGCAGGCGTTCGAGAACATCGGCATTGTCACGCACCATCCGCTCCTCGCGGGCGATGTCGCCGTCAAGTTGCTGCAACCGACGTTCGATTTCGGCCTGGCGGTTGCGGATGCGGCCGGCCTCCTCCTCGATCTGCGACTTGGCGATCGACAGGCGTTGGAAGGCGGCGGCGGCCGCGGCTTCCGCGTCGCGCAGGTCGGGCAAGCGGTGAGCGCCGATGCCTTGTTCCCTGGCGGCGGCCATCTGCGCGGCGGCGCGGTCGCCAACCAGGGCGGTGGCGGCAGCCAGCGCCGAACGCGCTTCGCCTTCCTGCGTCTTGGCCAGCGTCCAGCGCAGATGCAGCAATGTCGCTTCGGCCTTGCGGATATCGGCCGACAGGTTCTTGAAGCGTGACGCCTGGCGCGCCTGGCGCTTGAGGCTCTCGATCTGGCTTTCCAGTTCGCCAACGACATCGTCCAGGCGTTCGAGGTTCTGTTCGGCCGCCTTCAGCCGCAGTTCCGCCTCGTGGCGACGGGTGTGCAGGCCGGAAATGCCGGCCGCCTCTTCCAGCAGCGCACGTCGCGCCTGCGGCTTGGCCTGGATCAACTCCCCGATACGGCCCTGCCCGACCATCGATGGCGAGCGCGCGCCGGTCGACTGGTCGGCAAACAGAAGCTGCACGTCCTTGGCGCGCGCTTCCTTGCCATTGATGCGATAAAGCGAGCCTGCCTCGCGCTCGATGCGGCGCGACACCTGCAATTCGTCGGCATCGTTGAACGCGGCAGGCGCCGAGCGGTCGGTATTGTCGAGGAAAAGCGTGACTTCGGCGGTATTGCGCGCGGGCCGCGTACCCGAGCCGGAAAAGATCACGTCGTCCATGCCGGACGCGCGCATGTTCTTGTAGGAGCTTTCGCCCATCACCCAGCGCAGCGCCTCGACAAGGTTCGACTTGCCGCAGCCGTTCGGCCCGACAATGCCCGTCAGGCCGCGTTCAATGACGAACTCGCCGGGCTCGACGAAGGACTTGAAACCAAGGAGGCGGAGGCGCGAGAACTTCATTCACGCGCCCCATAAAGGCGAGCGCCGAAACGCTGCCGCTTCAGCGCTGACCTGATGTCAGAGCAGAGGGTCGATGATGGCCGACATTTCCTCAATCGACATCGCCCCTTTGTAGGTCTTACCGTTGATGAAGAAGGTCGGTGTCGAGTCGACCTTGAATTCACTGGCGCCGCGCTTCTGGACAGATCTCACATCGTCCAGAAGTTTCTGGTCCGTCAAGCAGGCCTCGAAGGACTCCTGTGTAAAACCGGCGAGCTTCGAGATTTGCAGCAGCGCATCCTTGGTGTTGGACACGCCAACCCAGTTCGCCTGCTGCCGGAACAGCACGTCCACCATCGGGAAATAGTTATCCTTGGCGCAGCGCGCCAGCATGAAACCGGCTTCCGCGCTCGGATCGAACGGAAATTCGCGCAGGATATAGCGCGCCTTGCCGGTGTCGATGTACTTGGTCTTCAGATCCGGGAAGGTGGTCTCAGCGAAATGCGCGCAGTGCGGGCAGGTCATGGAGGCGTATTCGACGATGGTGACCTTGGCGTCATCCTTGCCGAGCTGCTTGTCGGGCAGCGCGCCCGGCTTCAGCAATTCGGCCATGTCGACGGTGCCCTGCGCTTCCGGCACCTGGACAGCCGCCGGTGTTGCCGGCTTTGCGGGTGCGGCCGGATCAGCAGGCTTCACATCCGCCGCCTTGGCCTCTTCGCCGGAGTCGCTGCAGGCGGCAAGCAGGGCAACCGCCGGGATCGCGGCCAGCGAAGACAGGACGTTTCTGCGAGACAGACTTTTGCCGAACGAAGGACGGTTCATACGAATCACCTGACAAGGGTTGGATTTTGCAATGCAAAGGCACGAAAAGGCGAGAGTTGGCGCGAATTAAGGCATCTCCATCCCCAATCCAATCGCGGCACCCGACAAAGGCGATCACGAATGCGAGATGTTGACGACAAATCCATGACTGTCTTCAGGGGGTTTTTGACTTCCTTTCACCCAGGATGGTTGCGCCAAGCCTTTCCAGCGAGGCACGCAACCCTTCATCCTCGATCAGTTCGACCGTGCTGGACAATTTCGTCTTCTCCGCCGCCGTCAAGGGCCTGAAGCTGGGTTTAGGCCGTCCTTTGTCCGACGTCACCGGTTTTTGCACGATCCTGATGCGGCCTATTGCCGTAAAGCCGAGGAAGGCGTTGACCCGGTTGATGATCTCGCCGGTTTCATGCTGCAGATGAAGCGCCGCCATGCCCTCGCAGGCGATAACCAGCACCGCCGGCTCGAACGGATCGTCCTCGTGCAGGCGACGCGGCCACTGGATTTTCTCGGGCCGCGAGCGGCTGGCGAGGCGCGGTCCGGCGATCTCTTCCCAGGACTGGACGAGACCGATCGAGATGCCTGCCCTTTTGCGCAGCACCGGATCGAGGATTTTGGTCGCAAGATCGCTCACCGGGACGGGATTGCCGTAGGGCGTTCTCCCTGCCATGTACGTTCTCCAGCCACGACCCCAGCAATACCGGCCAGGCCAATACACGATCAATGGCACCAGCAGACCAGACCCGCAAGGCCCAGCCCCCCGAAGCCCAGACCGGCAAGGCAATGTCGGGCGATATCGCGTCGCGCCTTCTGGCCTGGTACGACGTGCATCATCGCGACCTGCCGTGGCGCGTGAGCCCGCGCGACCATGCACGCGGCGTGAGGCCCGACCCCTACCGTATCTGGTTGTCCGAAGTGATGCTGCAGCAGACGACTGTCGAGGCGGTGAAATCCTATTTCCGCGTCTTTGTCGAGAAATGGCCTGATGTCGAGGCGCTGGCCGCGGCGCCGACCGAGGACGTGATGAAGGCCTGGGCGGGGCTTGGCTACTATTCCCGCGCACGCAACCTCAAGGCCTGCGCCGATCTGGTGGCTGCGCGTGGCGGGCGGTTTCCCGATACCGAGGCTGCCCTGCGAGACCTGCCCGGCATCGGCGCCTACACCTCGGCGGCCATCACCGCGATCGCCTTCGACCGCCCCGCCGCCGTTGTCGACGGCAATGTCGAACGCGTCATATCGAGGCTGTTTTCGATCACGACGCCGCTCAGCGACGCCAAGCCTGAGATACGCGCCCATGTCGAGGCCATGGTGCCGGCGGCAAGGCCGGGCGACTTCGCCCAGGCGATGATGGATCTCGGCGCCACGATCTGCAGCCCGCGCCGGCCACGCTGCATGCTGTGCCCGCTGCGCGAGGACTGCAGCGCCGTCGTCTCAGGCGACCCCGAAAATTTCCCGGTGCGGCTGCCAAAAGCCGACAAGCCGCAGCGACGCGGTGCTGCTTTCGTCGCGGTGCGCGAGGACGGTGCCATTCTTCTGCGCAAACGGCCCGAGAAAGGTTTGCTTGGCGGCATGACCGAGGTGCCGACCACGGACTGGACGGCGCGGATGGATGGGGCCACCACACCGGCGGCGGCGCCCTTTTCCGGCGATTGGCGGCGTGCCGGGACAATCACGCATGTCTTCACCCATTTCGCGCTCGAGCTCGACGTCTTTCGCGCCAATATAGAAGGTGAAGCGCCGGCAGGGTGTTTCTGGTCACCAGCCCATGAGATTGCCGGAGAGGCGCTGCCCACTGTCATGAAAAAGGCAATCGAGGCTGCGATACCCGGCGCGACGAGAAAGCAATCAACGCTCAGTGCAAAGAGGCCCCATGACTGAAATCCGCCACATCGTTTTCGACATCGGCCGTGTGCTGATCCACTACGATCCAAACATCCCGTTCAGTCGCCTCATTCCCGATGCCGAAGAGAGACAGTGGTTTTTCGACAATGTCTGCACACATGACTGGAACATCGAGCAGGATCGCGGACGAAGCTGGGAAGAGGCCGAGGCGCTGCTGATCGCGGAGCATCCAGATCATTCGGAAAACATCCGCAATTTTCGTCGCCATTGGCACGAAATGGTGCCGCATGCCTATGACGACAGCGTCGCCATCATGCTCGGCCTGATCGAGCGCGGCCATGACGTGACCATGCTGACCAACTTCGCCTCCGACACTTTGGCCGAAGCCCGCAAACGCTTCGATTTCCTGGATCGTCCACGTGGCGTGACCATCTCCGGCGAGATCGGCAAGATCAAACCGGATCGCGACATTTACGACCATCACGTGGCTGCGTTCGGGCTCGAACCATCGGCGACGCTCTTCATCGACGATAGCCAGAAGAATGTCGACGGCGCCCGGGTGGCGGGCTGGCAATCCGTGCTATTCACCGATGCCAGGACGCTTAAAGCGGATCTTGAACGCTTCGGAATCAAGGCGTGATCTGAATCGCTTGCGGCGATCCGCTCAGATCTTGAATCAACGTGAAAGCAGCAATTGGCAGGGAGTTAGCCCCCTGCCCGCTCCATGCCGAGGCGGGCAATGCGGCGCAGTTCGTCGATCGGGGTGAGCCCACCGCTGCGCTCATAGTGCCAGAAGGTCCAGCCGTTGCAGGCATCCAGTCCCTGCACTTCGGCGCCGATCTTGTGGATCGAGCCGGCGCTGTCGCCGATCGCCACCGTGCCGTCGGCACGCACCTTGGCCGCCCAGCGCTTCTTGGCGTCATAGAGCGTGGCGCCCGGCGTCACCAGCCCGGTGTCGATCAGGCTGACGAAGGCAACGCGCGGCTCGGCGCGCTTACCGGTCAAGACCGTCAGATCGGCATCCTGCAGCGGTCGCACCGCATCGATACGCTCGTTGGCGGCGTCGATATAGGCCTGCTCGCGCTCGATGCCGACGAAATGGCGGCCAAGACGCTTGGCCACGGCGCCTGTCGTGCCGGAGCCGAAGAAAGGATCGAGCACGATGTCGCCCGGCTTGGTCGAGGCCATCATGATGCGGGCCAGCAGGGCTTCAGGCTTCTGAGTCGGGTGCAGCTTGTCGCCATTGTCGTTCTTCAGCCGCTCGCCGCCGGTGCAGATCGGGAACAGCCAGTCGGAGCGCATCTGGACATCGTCATTGGACGCCTTCAACGCTTCATAGTTGAAGGTGTAGCCCTTGCCCTTCTGGTCACGCGAGGCCCAGATCATCGTCTCATGCGCGTTCTGGAAGCGGCGCCCGCGGAAATTCGGCATCGGATTGGTCTTGCGCCAGACCACGTCGTTGAGGATCCAGAAGCCCAAATCCTGCATCTTGGCGCCGACCCGGAAGATGTTGTGGTAAGAGCCAATGACCCAGATTGTGCCGTTGGGCTTCAGCACTCGCCGCGCCGCCAGCAACCAGGCGCGGGTGAAAGCGTCGTAGGCTTCAAAACTCTCGAACTGGTCCCACTCGTCGTCGACCGCGTTGACCTTGGATTGATCGGGGCGATGCAGATCGCCGTCAAGCTGCAGGTTGTAGGGCGGATCGGCGAAGATGACGTCGATCGACTTTTCCGGCAGGCGGTCGAGCGCCGCGACGCAGTCGCCCTTCAGGATCGTGTCCAGCCATTCGGATTGCTGGGGGGCAAGGGAAAGCTCGTCGAGAAGACGCACGGCAGACATTTTTACACCCAAGGCACGCGTTACTGTTTACTCCCCGTTATGGTTACCGATCAGCGTAAATATTCGGTGAAGGCAAACGCGATCGTCCGTCAGGTTTGCGAAGGCCGGGCCATTGGTGTATGCCGCGCCGCTTGAGCCCGAGAGGCCATTCCTCCACCCTCCTTGTTCCGGATCACCATGCCCCAGCCAGACCTTGTCATCTTCGATTGCGACGGCGTGCTCGTCGATTCCGAAATCATCGCCGCGCGGGTCGAGGCAGAGTTGATAACCCTGGCCGGATACGAAATCTCGGCCGAGGAGATCGCGGAGACCTATGCGGGCCTGACGTTCAAGGACATCCTGATGCGGATCGAGGAGAAGTCCAAAATCCCGTTCCAGGCATCGCTCATCGATCGCGCCGAGGATCTGGTCGACCGCAAACTGCGAAGCGACGTCCGCGCCATCGAGGGCGTGCGCGAGGCGGTAGCCTCGGTCACGACACAGCGCTCCATCTGCTCCAACTCACGTTCGGAGCGGATCGGATTCATGCTGGAGAAGGTGCATCTGCTGCCATTTTTCGCCGGCCGTATCTTCTCGGCGCTGGAGATACCGAGCAAAAAGACCAAGCCCGCCCCGGATGTGTTCCTGTTCGCGGCGGAAAAACTCGGCGCGAATCCGGCGAACACCTTCGTCATCGAGGATTCCGTGCACGGCGTCACCGGCGCAAGGGCAGCCGGAATGCGCGTGATCGGCTTCACCGGCGCCAGCCACAGCTATGCCGGCCATGCCGACGCGCTGACAGAGGCCGGCGCCGAGACGGTGATCCGCCGCTGGGCGGAGCTGAAAAGCGTGATCGCGGCATTATCGGAATGGTCGGCTGACGCCTGAGACGCGGGCGCCCGGGCGGACGCACGCTGTGTCTATGACCGCTCAGTTCGTCGCGGCGGCCTTCTTCCTGTGGGTCTTCTTCGGCTTGTCGGTGGTCCCCTTCGGCGCGGTTTCGTCATAGCCGGCATAGGCCTGATAATCCTGCGCCGTCGGCGCCGGCACCACAACATTGGAATCGGTGAAGACGAACTGGGTGGCGACCGAGGGATCGGTGACATGGACCTGATACTGGTGGATCTGCGAGTAGAGCACGTCTGTGCCGTGCATCACCGCGGTGCGGATCGGCATGGTGATGGTGCCGGGCGAGAACTTGGGTCCCGGCACGATCTTGCCGGCGACCGCTATCTTCATCGTCATCTGCCCGTCGGCACGGCTGCAGTCGCGGGTCACGTCGGCAATCGACGCCTGGTAAATGATCCTCGCCGAATCATCGGGCGGAGTGGCAGCGGCGGCGTCGGCAGCAGCCTGGGCAGCGGCATCCGCCGCGGCGTCGCCTGTCTTCTTGACTTTGGGCTTGGCCTTCTTGACCTCGTTGGCATAGGTGTTGAAGAAGGCCGTACCGTCGCGCACCGTTACCCTCGGGCAATAGGCGTTCAACTGGCTGGCCAGGACCTTGGGATCCTGCGGCGGTGGTGGCGCTGCCGGGTCCTTCTTCTTGCCGAAGCCGAGGTCAAGGATACCATTGTCGCCCGATTGGCAGCCTGCGGCGGCGAGCATAAAGCCGGTGAGCGCAAGACCCGCCAAAAAGCGGCCACGTGATGTACGAAACGCCATGAAACTGCACTTCCCTCTCGTAAAGCTGGTGACGTATATCAACGGCGCGGCAAAAATGCGACTGGAGCCGGCACAGAAATTAACCACCTTGTGGTGAACGGAAGAGCCGAGCAGCAACGGGACTGAGACATGCAATATGTGAGTACGCGCGGCGAGGCGCCCGCGCTTGGATTTTCCGATGCCGTGCTGGCCGGCCTGGCCCGCGATGGCGGGCTCTACGTACCACGCGAGTGGCCGCACTTCTCGGCGGCCGACATCCGTGCCATGCGAGGCCTTGCCTATCCCGACCTTGCCATACGCGTGCTGACGCCGTTCCTTGGCGGCGAGATCGCAGCGCCGGTCTTCGAACGCCTGGTGCGTGAAGCCTATGCCACCTTCCGCCACGAAGCGGTCTGCCCGCTGGTCCAGACCGGCCCCAACACGTTTGTCCTCGAACTCTTCCATGGGCCGACGCTGGCGTTCAAGGACGTGGCAATGCAGCTGCTCGCTCGGCTGATGGATCATGTGCTTGCCGAACGCGACCAGCATGCCACCATTGTCGGCGCCACTTCAGGCGATACCGGCGGCGCGGCCATCGACGCCTTTGCCGGGCGCAGCCGAACCGACATCTTCATCCTTTTCCCGCATGGCCGCGTTTCGCCGGTGCAGCAGCGGCAGATGACGACGTCGAAGGCTGAAAACGTCCATGCGTTGGCGATCGAAGGCAATTTCGACGACTGCCAGGCCCTGCTCAAGGACATGTTCAACGACCACGCTTTCCGTGACCGGGTGGCCCTGTCGGGGGTCAACTCAATCAACTGGGCCCGCATCATGGCCCAGATCGTCTACTATTTCTCATCGGCCCTGTCGCTCGGCGCACCGGACAGGTCGGTGTCGTTCACGGTGCCGACCGGCAATTTCGGCGATATCTTTGCCGGCTACGCCGCCAAGAAGATGGGCCTGCCGATCGAACGGCTGGTCATCGCCACCAACGACAACGACATATTGGCCCGCACCTTCGCCACCGGCGAATACCGTACCAAAGGCGTCTTCGCCACCACGTCGCCATCGATGGATATCCAGGTGTCGTCGAATTTCGAACGCCTGCTGTTCGAGGCCTCGAACCGTGACGCGGCGACGGTGCGGCGCTACATGGATGGCCTGAAGCAGTCCGGCGCCTTCACCATTGAAGCCCGCGAAATCAACAGGATGCGGTCCGAATTCGACGCCGGCCGTGCCACCATGGACGAGGTCGCCGCCACCATCCGCTCGACGCTCGCGGCCAGCAATTATCTTCTGGATCCGCATACCGCCGCGGCCGTGCATGTCGCGGCCGGCAAAACGTCAGGCGCCGTGCCGATGGTGGTGCTGGGCACCGCCCATCCCGCGAAATTTCCGGCCGCCGTCGAGGCCGCCAGCGGTGTCTCGCCCGCCCTGCCCGCATGGCTAGGGGGATTGATGACATTTGAGGAAAAATACACGGTACTTCCATCCGACCTGAAAATGGTGGAAGATTACGTCAGTCGCCGCGCGCGGGCGGCGCGTTAGGGAGTACGAGCCATATGGGTGTTGAGGTAAGCCGTCTGTCGAACGGCCTGACAGTCGCCACCGAAACCCTTCCAAGTATCGAATCGGTTGCCTTGGGTGCCTGGGTCAAGTCCGGCGCCCGCAATGAACGTGACGAAGAGCATGGCATGGCCCATCTGCTCGAGCATATGGCGTTCAAGGGCACAAAGCGGCGAAGCGCTTTCGAAATCGCCTCGGAAATCGAGGATGTCGGCGGCGAGATCAACGCCGCCACCAGCGTCGAGACCACGTCCTACTATGCCAGGGTGCTGTCCGACGACGTGCCGCTGGCGGTCGACATCCTTGCCGACATCCTGCAGGAATCCGAATTCGACCCGCAGGAGCTCGAGCGCGAGCAGCATGTGATCCTGCAGGAGATCGGTGCCGCGCACGACACACCAGACGATATCGTCTTCGACCGTTTCACCGAGACGGCCTTTCGCCACCAGACCATCGGCCGCTCTATCCTGGGCACGCCGGAAACCGTCAAATCCTTCACTTCCAAGCAGTTGCACGACTTCATCGAACGCCAATATGGCGCCGAGCGGATGGTGATCGTGGCCGCAGGCGACATCAAGCACGACAATTTCGTGCGCGAGGTCGAGAAGCAGCTCGGCGGCTTTCGCAGCAAGGCCGACAGCACCATTCCGCAATATGCGCAGTATGTCGGCGGCGATTTCCGCGAGGACCGCGACCTGATGGACGCGCAGATCGTGCTGGGCTTCGAGGGCCGCGCCTACCATGTGCGCGACTTCTACGCCTCGCAGGTTCTGTCGATGATCCTCGGCGGCGGCATGTCGTCGCGCCTGTTCCAGGAAGTCCGCGAGAAACGCGGCCTCTGCTACTCGGTCTATGCTTTCCACTGGGGCTTTTCCGACACCGGCATATTCGGCGTCCACGCCGCGACCGGCCAGAGCGACATTGCCGAACTGGTACCTGTCATCATCGACGAACTGCAGAAGGCCGGAGAGAGCATCCTGCAGGAAGAACTCGACCGCGCGCGTGCCCAGTATCGCGCTGGGCTGATCATGTCGGCCGAAAGCCCGGCCAGCCGTGCCTCGCAGATCGCGCGGCAACTGCTCTTGTTCGGCAGGCCGATCGCCAAGGAGGAATTGATGGAGCGCCTCTCGGCGCTTACGGTGGAGCGGCTGACCGACCTGTCGTCGCGGATGTTCTCGACCAAGCCGACACTTACCGCTGTCGGGCCCGTTGGTACGCTGGCGCCATATGAGGCGATTCTCGATTCGCTTCCGGGCACGCAGACCATGGCCCGCAGGCTCGCCGTCTAAGTCCCCAAAGCGTCGTGTTCGCGCTCCCTTTCTTTCGCCGTGACCTGCCGGCGCTGAAGGGTAACCTCGTTACGCTTCGCGTTCCATTCACCAATGACTACCGTGAATGGTCGACGTTGCGCGGCGAAAGCCGGGCATTCCTGGAGCCGTGGGAGCCGCGCTGGACTCCCGATGAACTCGATCGCACGGCATGGCGCCTGCGCATCTCCCGCTATCGCGAGGATTATGCGCAAGGGACCGCGATCGCCTTCTTCATCTTCGAGAAGTCGAGCGGCAAGCTGGCCGGCGGAATCACGCTCGGCAACATACGCCACGGTGTCTCGCAAAGCGGCCATGTCGGCTACTGGATCGGCGAGCGCTTCGGCGGCCGCGGGCTGATGACCGACGCGGTCAAGGTCGTGGCCCGCTTTGCCTTCGATACGCTGAGGTTGCACCGGATCGAAGCGGCCTGTATTCCCGACAATATCCGGTCGGTCCGCGTGCTTGAAAAAGCCGGATTCCGGCGCGAAGGACTCTTACGATCCTATCTCAGGATCAACGGCATCTGGCAGGACCACTATCTCTACGCCCGGATCGCGGACGATCCGCCGAGCGCTGGAACGAAGGACTGATTTTTGACGAATTTCCTGCGCAACGGGCCGCTGTTCGCCTTTGTCCTCGCGGCAATCCTGACGCTGTGCGCGGTATCGTCTGCCTTTGCCGTCGAACCGATCAAGATCGCCCGCGACGACGTTGCGCTCGACCTGTCGCGCGCCTTCGAGATCTACCGCAACCAGGGTGAGAACTTCCAGGTGTCGACGGCGCCCGGGCCAGACGGCATCGTGCGGCGCATCGAGGTCGAGGCCAATGACGCGCGCTCGACCGGCGACTGGGCGGTGTTCGCGCTGGCCAACACCACCGACCAGCAGCTCGACAGGCTGATCGTGGCGCCGCATTTCCGTCTGGTCAATTCCGGCATCTTCTGGCCCGATCTTGGCGCCACCCGCATTGCCGCCATCACGCCCAGCGAGGGCTTCGCGCTCGACCGCCAGACCAGCCCAGACGCAGATGTGTTCCGGGTGACGCTGAACCCGGGAACGGTGATCACCTTCATCGCGGAACTCGCCTCGCCCAAGCTGCCGCAGGTGTATCTCTGGGAGCCGGAAGCCTACAAGGACTCGGTCAACTCCTATACGCTGTTTCGCGGCATCGTCATCGGCATCGCCGGTCTGCTGGCACTCTTCCTGACCATCCTTTTCGTGGTCAAGGGGACCTCCATGTTCCCGGCGACCGCAGCCCTTGCCTGGGCGGTGCTTGCCTATATCTGCGTCGATTTCGGCTTCCTCAACAAAGTCATCGAGATTTCGCCCGGCAATGAGCAGATGTGGCGAGCTGGTACGGAGGTGGCGCTTGCCGCGACCTTCGTGGTGTTCCTGTTCGCCTATCTCAACCTCAACCGATGGCACGGCCATTTCAGCTATGGCGCCCTGGTCTGGATCCTTGGGTTGCTCTTGATCGCCGGTGTCGCCATCGTCGATCCCGCGGTCGCAGCCGGCATCGCCCGTATCTCCTTTGCCGCCACCGCATTGACCGGGCTCGGGCTGATCATCTTCCTCGGGATTCGTGGTTATGATCGTGCGATCATGCTGGTGCCCAGTTGGGTCATGGTGCTGTTGTGGCTATGCGGGTCGTGGATGGCGATCACCGGCATGCTCGACAACGACATCGCCCAGCCGGCACTCGGCGGCGGGCTGATCCTGATCATCCTGTTGATCGGCTTCACCGTCATGCAGCACGCCTTTGCCGGCGGTGCGCTGCATCAGGGACTGTTCTCCGACCTCGAACGCCAGGCGCTGGCGGTTGCCGGGTCGGGCGACACGGTGTGGGACTGGGACGTTCTGCGCGACCGCGTGGTCACCAAGCCCGATGTCAGCATCCAGCTCGGCCTGGCGCCCAACAGCCTGGGGGGTGCGGCGCGCAACTGGCTGCCGGTGCTGCACGCCGACGACCGCGACACCTTCCGCACGACGCTCGACGTGGTGCTGGAGCATCGCCGTGGCCGGGTGGCGCAGAATTTCCGCCTGCGCGGGGCTGACGGGCACTATCACTGGTTCAACTTGCGGGCTCGACCGGTCATCGGATCGGACGGCGAGGTCATCCGCTGCGTCGGCACCATGGTCGACGTCACCGAGCAGAAGAAGTCCGAGGAGCGGCTGCTGCACGACGCCGTGCACGACAACCTGACCGGCCTGCCGAACCGCGAATTGTTCATGAACCGGCTGGAAGCGATCATCTCGATCGCCCGCACCGAAGAGAAGGTGCGTCCGACCGTCTTCGTCATCGACATAGACCGCTTCAAGCAGGTCAATGACGGGCTCGGCATCTCGGCCGGCGACACCATCCTGCTCACCATAGCGCGCCGCCTGCACCGGCTGCTCAAGCCGAAGGATTCACTGTCGCGCTTCGCCGGCGATCAGTTCGCGCTGATGCTGCTGTCCGAACAGGACCCTGCCCGCATCGCCGGTGTGGCGGATGCCATCAAGCACGCGATCAACAACCCGATCACCTTTGCCAAGCGCGAGATCGTGCTGACCGCCTCGATCGGCCTGATCACCTGGACCTCGGCCCAGACGTCGGCCGAGGACATGGTCAAGGACGCCGAGCTGGCCATGCACCAGGCCAAGCGTTTTGGCGGCGACAGGATCGAGCCGTTCCGCCCGGCTTTCCGCACCGTCGGAACCGACCGGCTGCAGTTTGAATCCGATTTGCGGCGCGCCATCGAACGGCGCGAATTCACGCTGGCCTACCAACCCATCGTGCGCCTGGAAGATGGCAGCGTTGCCGGCTTCGAAGCCTTGCTGCGCTGGGATCATCCGCGTCGCGGCATGATCCCGCCGGCGGACTTCATCCCAGTCGCCGAAAGCTGCGGGCTGATCGTGCAGCTTGGGCTGTTCGCCATGCAACAGGCGGCCGAGGATCTCGCTGGATGGCAGAAGCAGATCGGTGATGCGCCGCTGTCGGTCTCGGTCAACCTGTCCAGCCGTCAGCTCATCCGCCGCGACTTGGTCAGCGATGTCCGCTCGGTCATCGCGCGGGCCAATCTGAAGCCGCGCTGTTTCCGGCTGGAACTCACCGAGTCCCTGGTCATGGATAATCCCGAACAGACCGCCCATGTGCTGACCAAGCTGAAGCAGCTTGGCATCGGCCTGTCGCTGGACGATTTCGGCACCGGCTATTCCTCGCTCGCCTATCTGACGCGGTTCCCGTTCGACACCATCAAGATCGACAAGAGTTTTGTCGACGACAACACGCCCAAGCGCGCTGTCCTGCTCAAATCCATGGTCAACATGGCGCATGAGCTAGGTCTGTCAGTGGTTGCCGAAGGCATATCGGACGAGCGCGACGCGCTGGAACTGCGCCAGATGGGTTGCGAATACGTCCAAAGCTTCATGTTTGGCGCGCCGATGCCGGGCGACCAGGTGCTGAAGACTTTGAAGGAACAGTATCCGCTGACGCAGGCGTGATGCGTCCAAGCTTCGGCAGCTTCAGGCGTGACCGGCGGCCAGGCTGAGATGGGCGAGATCAATGCCGATCGAGGCGAGAATTCGATCGTATTTGCGCTCGATATCGGCGTCGAACAGAAGCCCGGGGCTGGCCGGGCAGGTCAGCCAGCCATTCTCGGCGATCTCGGTTTCCAGTTGGCCGGCGCCCCAGCCCGAATAACCCAGTGCCATCAGCGCATGGCGCGGGCCGCGGCCCGACGATATGGCGCGCAAAATGTCGACCGTCGCCGTCAGGCAGATATCGTCGGAAACGGTCAGCGACGATTCCACGCGATAGTCGCCGGAATGCAGCACAAAGCCCCGGCTGCGATCGACAGGGCCGCCATTGCGCACGACGAAATCGCGCGCCTGCGCCGGCAGGCGGATCGCCTCCTGCTCGTTCATGATGCCGAGTTGCACGAGAAGGTCCGGAAACAGCATCTGCTGTGTCTGATTGATGATCAGGCCCATCGCGCCTTCATCGCTGTGCGCGCAGATGTAGATGACCGAGCGCGTGAAACGGTCGTCCTTCATGCCGGGCATGGCAATCAGGAACTGATCGTCGAGAAAGCCGCGTCCAGCGGCCGTCTTCTTGTGGCGCAACAAATCCATGGCAGGGAGGGTACCGTGTTTCCCGGGCGCCGAAAAGATGCGCTGCGCCGGATTCGACCAAAGCCCATGTTGCCCGTGGGCCCTGGCTTGCCACCGGGGGTCACGCAAATATGATGCCGGCAAGGCCATGAAATCATTGCACCGCCACGAACGGACGATCAAATCACCGCCATGCAAAGCTTGAAAATCCTGCTGCTCGGCGCCGCCATCGGATCGGCGACCGTCCTCCCCGCCTCCGCTTCCTCATCCGCCTGGTACAACAGCGAGGGCGGCAAGGTGCGGCTGGTGACATCAGGAAAGCCGGACGAGGCCGGCCGCATCCAGGGCGTGCTCGACATAGCGCTCAAGCCCGGCTGGAAGACCTACTGGCGCGATCCGGGTGACGCCGGCGTGCCGCCGCAACTCGACATTTCGGCCAGCACCAATATCGCCGATGCCGCCCTCTCGTTTCCGGCGCCCCAACGCCACGACGATGGCTATGGCAAATGGGCCGGCTACAATTACCCGGTTTCGCTGCCTGTGACATTCACGCTGGCGACGCCGAACCAACCGGCGGTCATCGACGCCGATATCTTTCTCGGCATTTGTGAAACGATCTGCATCCCCGTGCAGACGCGGCTGACCGTCGACCCCACTTCCGATCCCGACAATGCCGACGACGCAGCCTTGGTGAAGGCGAGTTTTACGGCCCTGCCGGCGCCGGCAAAGCCTGATTTCGGCATCAACGTGCTGCCGGGCGATCACGAGACACTGGTTGTCGAGGCGAGCTTTCCCGGTGACCCGGAGGCGGCGGATTTCTTCGTCGCCGGTGAGCGAGACTACATGTTCGGCACCCCTTCCCGCAGCGAGAAGGACGGCAAGCTGATCTTCACCGTACCGATCCTCGACCGTCCTTCGACAACGCCCACGGATGGCGGACTTCACTACACGCTGACGAGTTCGGCGGGCGCTGTCGAAGGACTGCTGCCTTTCCCTTGACGCCTCGATGGTTGCAGGAAGCCGCCGAGTTCGCTACGCAAGCACGCACTCTTCCCATTCCCCAAGCGAGGAACTCATGACCATTTCCGTTGGCGACAAGCTGCCCGAGGCGACCTTCAAGACAATGACCGCCGATGGCGCCAAGGCGATCACGTCAGCCGAGATTTTCCCGGGCAAGAAGGTGGTTCTGTTCGGTGTTCCCGGTGCCTTCACGCCGACCTGCAGCAACAACCATCTGCCCGGCTATCTCGAAAACCATGACGCCATCCTGGCGCGTGGCGTCGACACCATCGCCGTCGTTTCGGTCAACGACGTTCATGTCATGGGTGCCTGGGCCCGCTTCACCGGCGGTGAGGGCAAGATCCTGTTCCTCGCAGACGGCAACGGCGATTTCGCCAAGGCGGTCGGCCTTGATGCCGATTATTCCGGTGGCGGCATGGGCCTGCGCTCGAAGCGGTTTTCCATGGTCGTCGACGACGGCAAGGTGACCGCGGTCAATGTCGAGACCAAGCCCGGCGTCGACGAGTCCGGTGCGGCTCATATTCTCGGACAGCTCTGAGCTTCGACGATCGCGTCGGGCGAGGCCGCGACGGCTGACCTCGCCCAAACCGCTTGCACTCCAGAACTGCCGATTTTCGGGGGATCCCCAGCAATGTTTGACGTCTTCTGGCGCGCTATCGCAATTGGCGTCGGCGCCACGGCGCTGATGGATCTCTGGGCCATCTTCCTGCACAAGGCGTTCGGCCAGCCACGGCCGAATTGGGGACCGGTCGGGCGCTGGGTCTGGCATCTCGGTGACAAGGTCTTTCACGATGATATCGGCGATGCAGCGCCCTACGCACACGAAGTGGCGCTGGGCTGGGCCTTTCACTATTTCGTCGGCATCGTCTACGGCATCATCCTGGTGGTGGTGGCTGGTGCGGGCTGGCTTGCCGCGCCGACCTTCCTGCCGGCCTTCATCCTCGGCATCGTCACCGTCGGTGCCGGCTGGTTCCTGCTGGCGCCCGGCATGGGAGCGGGATGGGCAGCCTCGAAGCGACCCAATCCCATGCGGATTCGGGCGCTCAACCTGGTCTCCCACACAGTGTTCGCACTCGGGCTTTGGGGCACCGCGCTGCTGATCCGCTAAGGATTCAGGGCTGTTCCAGTCTGTCGATCGGCCGCCATCCGTGGATGACGTGACGCGCGCCGATATCGTAGGCAAAATAGTTGCCGCCGCCGGCCGGCTGATCCGCTTCGCGGCTGATCTCCCGTCCGCTGAGGGAGAGAAGGAGGAGCGTTCCTACGCCTCCATGGCCCACAATAGTAACGTCGCCAGCGTCATGGATGCCGAGCAGAGCGCTGACCTCGCTCACGATACGATGCTGCGCATCAATTGCCCGCTCCCACCCGCGAATGCTTTTGCGCGGATTGGCGAAGAACTGGTCGGCGACTGCTTCGAACTCCAGTGGCGGCAGGAAACCTGTCGCCGACCGGTCATTCTCATGCGTCCGTTCTCTCACCTCGACGGCAAGGCCGACATGGCTTGCGAGGATCTCAGCGGTTTCTATCGCCTTGCGTTCAGACGAAGATACGATGCGCCGTATCGATCCGACCCACGGTTGATCGAGCATCACAATCGCTCGTGCACGCCCAAAATCGGATAGACCCCATTCCGGCACCGGAACAGTGGCATCGACCTGAACCTGGGGATGCGTCACATAGTAGAGGATCGGCATGGTCGAGAGGTTACTGCCTGAGCACGGACCAGTTGCCGGAAATCAATAGCTCTGTGTCGAACGACGCGCTTTCGTGGCCGGCGGCTGTTTTGCCTGGACATCCGGCCTCGGCGCTGACCCCGCCGGCTTGAAGGAGCCTTTCTTGAACGGCGCCATGCCTTCCCTGGCCAACTCGTCGGCGCGTTCGTTCTCGGTATGGCCGGCATGGCCCTTGACCCAGTTCCATGTCACTTTGTGGCGCCGGTTGGCTTCGTCGAGCGCCTGCCACAGCTCACCATTCTTGACCGGTTTCTTGTCGGCGGTCTTCCAGCCGTTCTTCTTCCAGCCATGGATCCATTTGGAAATGCCGTCCATGACATATTTGCTGTCGGTATGAAGTTCGACCGTGCAAGGCTCCTTCAGCGCATTGAGCGCCGAGATGGCGGCCAGCAACTCCATGCGGTTGTTGGTGGTCTCGGCCTCGCCGCCCGAAAGTTCCTTGGTGGTGCCGTTGAAGCGCAAGATGGCACCCCAGCCGCCAGGGCCGGGATTGCCCGAACAGGCGCCGTCGGTGAAGATTTCAACCTGTTTGCTCATGATACCCCGTATTCGGCCAATCCATATTCCGAAGCAGATTTGATTGCCCGATGGAATCGCATCCGTCTGATGTATTCGGCCGGGTCCCGCTTCATGACCAGGCCACCATCGGGAACGGTGAGCCAGTCGTAGAGCCGGGTCAACATGAAGCGCAGGGCCGAGCCGCGCGCCAGCATCGGAAGTGCTGCCTTTTCCTGATCACTCAGGGGCCGCACGCTCTGATAGCCGGCGAGCAGCGCCTTGCCCTTGGTGAGATTGAAGGAAAAGTCCTTCTCGAAGCACCAGGCGTTGAGGCAGGTGGCGACGTCGTAGGCATAGAGATCGTTGCAGGCGAAATAGAAGTCGATCAGGCCGGAGAGCTTTTCGCCGAGGAAAAACACGTTGTCCGGGAAAAGATCGGCATGGATGATGCCTTCGGGGAGGCCCTTCGGCCAGTTCCGCTCGAAATCGGCGAAGTCGGCATCGACCTCGGCCGCCAGGCCCGGCTCAACCTCGTCGGCCCGGCCACGGGCTGCGGTCCACAGCTTGCGCCAGCCGTCGATGGCCAGCGCGTTGGGACGGGTCATCGAAAAATCGGCTCCAGCCAGGTGCAGGGCGGCCAGCGCCTTGCCGACCTCGGCGCAATGCGTGGCTGTCGGCCGTCGCAGCGAAAGCCCTTCGAGGAAGGTGATGATGACCGCCGGGCGGCCGGCCAGTGTGCCGATGACGCTGCCGTCATGCGCTGTCACCGGCAGCGGGCAGGACACCCCCTTGTTGGCGAGATGGCCCATCAGCCCAAGGAAGAACGGCAGGTCCGCCTTCTCGACGCGCTTCTCATAGAGCGTCAGGATGTAGGAACCCGTGGAGGTGTGCAGCAGGAAGTTCGAATTCTCGGTGCCTTCGGCGATGCCCTTGTAGGACAGGAGATCGCCAACCGGGTAGTGCTTCAGGAAAGCGCCGAGTTCGCCCTCCGCAACATCGGTGTAGACCGCCATGTGCCTTACGCGGCTCCATTGACGAAGGCCATGTCGGCCGGCGTCAGTTCGACATCGCGCAATACCCGCATGACCGGAAAATCCTCCGTTTCGGTGGCCGTGACGGCCAGGTCGATGGTAACATCAAAGCGCTGGCGGAACGCGTCGATGATCTCGTCGACGATGATCTCCGGCGCGGATGCCCCAGCCGACAGGCCAAGGGTCGAAATGTTGCCGATGTTATTCCATGGAATCTCGGCGGCACGCTGCACGAGAAGCGACATCGTGGCGCCGGCACGCTCCGCGACCTCGACAAGGCGGCGCGAATTGGAGGAATTCGGGGCGCCGACGATCAGGTAGAGATCAGCCCCCGGCGCTGTGTCCTTGACCGCTTCCTGGCGATTGGTGGTGGCGTAGCAGATCGATTCCGCCGCGGGCGCCTGAAGGTCGGGAAAACGGTCCTGCAGCGCACGGATGATGCCGGCGGTGTCCTCGACCGACAGCGTGGTCTGGGTGACGAAGCCAAGCGCCTTCGGATCGGTTGGCACAAGCATGGCCGCGTCGGCCTCGGTCTCGATCAACGTGACCGCGCCCTCGGGCAATTGCCCCATCGTGCCGATCACCTCTGGGTGTCCGGCATGGCCGATCAACAGCACATGGCGGCCAAGCCGCTGATGGCGCATGGCCTGCTTGTGGACCTTCGAGACCAGCGGACAGGTGGCGTCCAGATAGAACAGGTTGCGTGCCTGCGCGTCCGCCGGCACCGATTTGGGCACGCCATGCGCCGAGAAGACGACCGGCGACTGCCGATGCTCGGGCGGGATTTCGGAAAGCTCCTCGATGAAGACGGCGCCAAGGCTTTGCAGTCCTTCGACGACGTAGCGGTTGTGCACGATCTCGTGGCGGACATAGACCGGCGCGCCATATTTCTTCAGCGCCAGCACGACGATCTGGATGGCACGGTCGACGCCGGCGCAGAAACCGCGAGGCTGGCAGAGCCGTATCGTCAGAGGAGGCTTGGCGGTTGTCTGAAGCATTGAATCCTAGCCGGTTAGTCAGCGCCGAAATGAGGTGCCTACCCCTGCCCTGTCAAGGGCATCGGTAGAAAGGGGGCGTTAGTAGAAAGGGACACCGGTAGAAAAGCGGCTCGCGCGTTCATTCCTCTTTCGCGGGACGGCGAAGCCGCAGGATGAGCACGGCTGCGAGTGCTGCGGCAAGCCCATACCAGGTGACGGCATATTGCAGGTGGCTGTTCGGCAGGTCGATGATGGTGACGCCTCCGATCGGCAGACCGCCGGGATTCGGCGTCTTGTCCGCATCGATGAAGATCGGCACCAGCGTGAACCCGGCAGGCAGGCCGGCGCTCGCCGCCATGACGTCGCGGTCCTTCCAGTAGAAGATGTTCTTCGCCACGTCATTGTCAGGAAGCATCATCGACGGTTTTGCCGGCAGCGGATTGCGGGCAAGGCCGGTGACCGTGACCTTGCCGGTCACCTGTCCCTTGTTCCGCTTGGCGGCGTCCTTCAGATCATAAGGCACGAAGCCACGATTGATCAGCACGAAGCGGCCATCGTCGAGGGCAAGGGGCGTGTAGACGTTGAAGCCGGCCTCGCCTTCCCAGGTCGCATAGAAATGCCGCTCGCCCGAATGCAGGAACGTCCCGGAGACCGTGACCGGCGTGTAGTCGACATCGCCGGTCGAGGTGAATTCCTTCTCGACCTCGGCCAGCGGCACAGGCGCGGAGTGGGTGCGTCGATCGATGGTCTGCAGAAGGCCTTCTTTCCAGTGCAGGCGCTGGACCTGCCAGGTGCCGAGCGCCAGAAGGATCAAAAGCAGCAGCAGGCCAAGGCCGAGCAGCAACGCCGATCGCGGCCGCGAACGGCCACGATCCTTGACGGAGGCCTCGCTCATTCGCTGTGGTCCAGCCGGCCTTCGGCCGCCTTGTTGGCATATTGCAGGGTGAGCAGCACACCCTTGATCAGCCGCAGCGCCGTCAGGCACAGCACCAGGGCCAGCGGAATCCATATCAGCAGATGCAGCCAGAGCGGCGGGCTCAGCGTCACTTCGACCCAGAGAGCCAAGCCGACGATGATAAAGCCGATGATCAGGATGACGAAGACCGCCGGCCCGTCGCCGGCATCGGCGAAGGAATAGTCGAGGCCGCAATTGATGCAGCGCTTGCCGACGGTGAGGAACCCGGAAAACAGCCGCCCCTCGCCGCAGCGTGGGCAGCGGCCATGCAGGCCAGCCGAAATCGGATCGATCGGAGGCCAGATCGCTTTGTCGTCATTCATGGTTATTTCTCGATCTCGATCGGTGTCCCATCGGTCACCATTGCCCAGATGTCGTCCATGTCGGAATCCGTAACGGCAATGCAGCCATCGGTCCAGTCGACCAATTGAAGCAGCCAGCCCCACCAGCCGAAGCCATTCGGCTGGCCATGGATCATGATCATGCCGCCAGCGTCGACATTGCGTGCGTTCGCGGCCGCCAGATCGTCGGCATTGGGATAGGAGATGTGGATCGACTTGTGCGCGATGCTGTTGGGGTTGCGCCAGTCGAGAATATAGCGGCCTTCGGGCGTGCGCTGATCGCCCTCCTGGCGTTTGTGGCCGAAGGGATCTCCTCCGAGCGCGATACCGTAGCTGCGCAGGACCTTGCCGTCGCCGACCAGTTCGAGCCGCCGTTCCGCCTTGCGGACACGCACCAAATCGACCTTCTCAGCCGCAAGGACCGGGAACGCCAGGAGAATAAATGCACAAATCGCCCAGGAAACTGTCCGCCGCATCGGCAACCGATGGGCGATCATTGCGCCGAAAAGAAGAAGGCGGCCCGTCGCCGTGGCCGCCTTCCAGAATCCAAATGCTGAAGGCCCGGATCAGTGGCCTTCGATCACCGCGCCGACCGATCCCCAGACATAGATCGATGCAAACAGGAACAGCCAGACCACGTCGACGAAGTGCCAGTACCAGGCGGCCGCCTCGAAGCCGAAATGCTGCTTGGGGGTAAAGTCGCCCTTCATCGCCCGGATCAGGCAGACCAGCAGGAAGATGGTGCCGATGATGACATGGAAGCCGTGGAAGCCCGTCGCCATGAAGAAGGTCGCGCCGTAGATGGAATCCCTGAAGGCGAACGGAGCGTGCATGTACTCGTAGGCCTGCACCATGGTGAACAGCATGCCGAGGCCGACGGTCAGCACCAGGCCGTTGATCAGCCCCTTGCGATCGCCATGCAGCAGCGAATGGTGCGCCCAGGTGACCGTGGTGCCCGACAGCAGCAGAATAACGGTGTTGTAGAGCGGCAAATGGAAGGGATCGAGAACTTCCATGCCCTTCGGCGGCCAGACGCCACCGGTAAAGGCGGTGCGGGCATATTGCTGCGCCTCGCTCGGAAACAGGCTGGCGTCGAAATAAGCCCAGAACCAGGCGACGAAGAACATCACCTCCGATGCGATGAACATGATCATGCCGTAGCGCAGATGCAGCGACACGACGCGCGTGTGATGTCCCTCATGCGCTTCCTTGATCGTATCCGACCACCAGGCGAACATGGTGTAGAGCACGATCACGAGACCGATGAAGAACAGCCACGGATTGGCGATGTTGAAGCCGAAGATCGGGAACGATCCACCCTTCAGATATTCCATCAGGGCGACACCGCCAAAGGCGGTGACGAGCGCCCCTACCGACCCCAGGAAAGGCCACGGGCTCGGGTCGACGAGATGATAGTCGTGATGTTTTGCGTGCGCGTCTGCCATATCAACCCCCGAGATTTGCTTCGGTATCTGAAACTGTCTTGCTGTTGCCCTTGGCCGGCTCCGAGGAGGCGACCGGCTTGTTCTTCTCGACCGGGAACATCGTGTAGGACAGCGTGATCGTCTTCACGTCCTTCAGTTCCGGCACATTCACGATATCGGGGTCCACATAGAACAGGACCGGCATGTCCAGCGTTTCGCCAGGCTTCAGCGACGTGTCGGTAAAGCAGAAGCACTCGACCTTGTTGAAGTAAGGACCCGCCAGTTCCGGCTGCACGTTGAAGGTGGCTCGGCCGGTAACGGGGCGATCGAACTTGTTGGTCGCCTGATAGTGCGCCTGCACCGTCTCGCCGATCTTCATGGTCATCGAGCGCTGGACCGGCTGGAACTCCCACGGCACGCCGGCAATATTGGCGTCGAAGCGGACGGTGATCTCGCGGTCAAGCACGCGGCCGGCATACTGCTTCTCGACACGTTGCGTCGTGCCGCCATAGCCGGTCGCCTGGCAGAACATCTTGTAGAGTGGCACGGCGGCATAGGCCATGCCGATCATGCCGGTGAAGAAGGCAAGACAAACAGCCGCGACGATGCGGTTGCTGTTTTTCCCGGCCGTCTTTCTAGGCGTCTCGACGCTCATCACATCTTGCCCGACAAATTGTGGCCGAACTTCACGATCGTCGCGATGTAGAAAATGACGACCAGCACCGCCAGCGCCACGCCTATGGCGATGGATCGGCTGCGCTGGGCCTTCCTCTGGCGATCGGTCAAGGTGACCGTCTCGAGCTTTTCCTCGATCATGATCATGCTCCACCCATGGCAAGCGCGCGTTCGACAACGCTGTCGGCCAGGTAGGCAGCGAAGATGGCGAAGAGATAAAGCAGCGAATAGGCGAACAGCGCCTTGGCCGGTTTCATGGCGCGGTCGTCGTCGGCCATGCCGAGCACTTTCCAGGCGTACCAGACAAAGCCGAGCCCGAGCAGTATGGCGGCCACGCCATAGAAGGGCGTGGTGTAGCCGAGCAGCCATGGCAGCACGCCGACCGGGGCCAGCACCAGCGCATAGGCGAAGATCTGACGGCGGGTCGACGCCTGGCCGGCGACATTGGGCATCATCGGTATGCCGGCGCGCTCATAGTCCTCGGACTTGAACAGCGCGAGAGCCCAGAAATGCGGCGGCGTCCACAGGAAGATGATCAGGAACAGGACGATGCTCTCGAGGCTGACCGAGCCGGTCACCGCGGCCCAGCCTATGACCGGCGGGATCGCGCCGGCCGCGCCGCCGATGACGATGTTCTGCGGCGTCCAGCGCTTCAGCCACATCGTGTAGACGACGGCGTAGAAGAAGATGGTGAAGGCCAGCAGCGTCGCCGACAGCCAGTTGACCAGCACGCCGAGCGTCATCACCGACAGCACCGAGAGCACCAGGCCGAAGCTGAGCGCCTCGTGCGGCTGGATGCGGCCGGACGGCACTGGACGGCTGGCCGTCCTGGTCATGACAGCGTCGATGTCGGCATCGTACCACATGTTGAGCGCACCAGAGGCGCCAGCACCGATGGCGATCGAAAGGATGGCGATCACCGCCAGCAGCGGGTTGATGGTCACGGGTGCGGCGACCAGCCCGACGAAGGCTGTGAACACCACCAGCGACATGACGCGCGGCTTCAGCAGGGCGAAGAAATCGCCCGCCGTCGCTTCCGACATGCGGAAGCCCGCTTCGTCAATGCTGGTTTCGTCGACTAGGGCCATGCGTACTCAAGTCCATCATTCCGTTGGCCAAAACCGCCGGCGGGCCGGCGGTTTCGTGTTCGAGCGGGGAGTCGCCTTACTTGATCTTCGGCAGCTGCTCCCACTGGTGGAACGGCGGCGGCGAAGGCAGCTGCCATTCGAGCGTGGTGGCGCCCTCACCCCATGGGTTGGCACCGGCGATCCGCTTCTTCTGGAAGGCTTCGAACACGCCGTAGAGGAAGATCACCACACCAACGGCCGAGATATAGGAGCCGATCGACGACACATAGTTCCAGCCGGCAAACGCGTCCGGATAGTCGATGGTGCGGCGCGGCATGCCAGCCAGGCCAAGGAAGTGCTGCGGGAAGAAGATCAGGTTCACGCCGACAAAGGTGACCCAGAAGTGGGTGTTGGCGATGACAGGCGAATACATGTAGCCGGTCATCTTCGGGAACCAGTAGTACCAGCCGGCGAAGATCGCGAACACCGCGCCTAGCGACAGCACGTAGTGGAAGTGGGCGATGACGAAATAAGTGTCATGCAGCGAACGGTCGAGACCGGCATTGGCCAGCTGGACGCCGGTGACGCCACCGATGGTGAACAGGAAGATGAAGCCCAGTGCCCACAGCATCGGCGTCTTGAAGGAGATCGACCCACCCCACATCGTTGCGATCCAGGAGAAGATCTTCACGCCCGTCGGCACCGCGATGACCATGGTGGCGAAGACGAAGTAGCGCTGCGTGTCGAGCGACAGGCCGGTCGTATACATGTGGTGCGCCCACACGATGAAGCCGACGGCGCCGATCGCGACCATGGCATAGGCCATGCCGAGATAGCCGAACACGGGCTTCCTCGAGAAGGTCGAGACGATATGGCTGATGATGCCGAAGCCCGGCAGGATCAGGATGTACACTTCCGGATGGCCGAAGAACCAAAACAGATGCTGGAACAGCAGCGGATCGCCGCCATTGTCCGGCGCGAAGAAGGCCGTGCCGAAATTGCGGTCGGTGAGCAGCATGGTGATGCCGCCGGCCAGGACCGGCAGGGACAACAGCAGCAGGAAGGCGGTCACCAGCACCGACCAGGCGAACAGCGGCATCTTGTGCAGCGTCATGCCCGGAGCGCGCATGTTGAAGATGGTGGTGATGAAGTTGATGGCACCGAGGATCGACGAGGCACCGGCGATGTGGATCGACAGGATCGCCAGATCCATGGCCGGCCCGGGCTGACCCGAGGTCGACAGCGGCGGATAGAGCGTCCAGCCACCGCCGACACCGTAGGCGCCAGGCGCGCTCGGCACGAACATCGAGGTGAGCAGCAGGATGAAGGCCGGCGGCAACAGCCAGAAGGAGATGTTGTTCATGCGCGGAAACGCCATGTCCGGAGCACCGATCATGATCGGCACCATCCAGTTGGCGAAACCGCCGATCAGGGCCGGCATGACCATGAAGAAGATCATGATCAGCGCGTGCGCGGTGGCAAAGGCATTGTACATGCTCTTGCCGCCATCGATCGCGGCGTCACCGTTCATACCGTAGACCATCTGCGCCAGACCGCTGAAGATCTGGATGCCAGGCTCCTGCAGTTCCATGCGGATGGCAACCGACAGGGCGCCGCCGATGATGCCGGCCATGATCGCGAAGATCAGGTAGAGCGTACCGATGTCCTTGTGGTTGGTCGAATAAACCCAGCGCACCCAACCGTGATAAGGCTTGTGGTCGTGCCCGTCGTGAGCTGCAGCGTCTGCCATGTTCCGCTCCGTTCCCTAAATCTTGCTAACCCGCGGCATCAATTGCCTGCGGCCGCTACCTTGTTCTGGCCTTCGACCTCGGCCATGAGCGTCTTGTTGGCGCCGGGCAGGTCGGTCTTGGCCGCCGCCAGCCAGGTCTTGAACTGCGCATCCGAGACGACACGAATGGCGATCGGCATGAAGGCATGGTCCTTGCCGCAAAGCTGCGAACACTGGCCATAATAGAGGCCTTCCTTCTCAGCCTTGAACCAGGTCTCGTTGGTACGTCCCGGAATGGCGTCGATCTTGATGCCGAAGGACGGCATGGCGAAGGAGTGGATCACGTCGGTCGCGGTGACAAGCACGCGCGTCATCGTGTTGACCGGCACCACCAGCTCATTGTCGACGGCGAGCAGGCGCGGATAGACCTTGCGATCCTCCTTGCCCGCCTTGGCGCGATCGCCATCCTGGAGAATGGCCGAATTGAAGGAAAGCGTGTTGTCGGTCTGATACTCGTAATCCCAGTTCCACTGGTTGCCGGTCGCCTTGACGGTCAGCTTGGCTTCTTCCGGCGGGGTGTACTGCGCGGTCAGGAGCTGGAACGAGGGAATAGCGAGGCAGAGCAGGACCACGACCGGGCCAACAGTCCAGATCACCTCGATCAGCGTGTTGTGGCTGGTCTTGGAGGGGACCGGATTTGCGCTCGCGCGGAATTTCACGATGCAGTAGGCGAGGAGAAGCAGCACCAGAATGGTGATCGGGACGATGAACCACATCGTGTAGTTTCCGAACCACTCGATCTGCCGCATCATATCGGTCGCCGGCGCCTGGAAGGTCGTCTCCCACGCCACGGGCTGATCGGCATGGGCGGATGTACCGGCAAAAATCGTGGCAGCGGCACAAGCACTCAGAAACTTGGCACTTGCTAGAAACCTGGCGCCAGCTAGGAAATTTCTCATCGCCCTCTTCGTCTCCCAGTTCCTCGCGGCTGCGCCAACGAGAATAACGAACAATGCCGGGACGGGAATCCCGACAGTCTCAAGGTGGTTCAAACCATACTCTTTTTCCCTCCGCAAGAAAGGAGCGGAGGAAACTGTGCGGCATTTTTGCGCGCAAGCTGGCACGGCTCTTCCGTGGCGGCGGCCACGGCGGCGAATCGCGTATGTTCGGCGGGTCGCCCGCCTCATGCCGGCGGAGCGTGCCAAGCGTCGCAATTCAGGCAAAATTGGCATGGAAAAGCGCAGTATTGCCTGTTTCGGGACAGTTCGGACGCGGTCTCGTCCTTTACTTGGCATTGGCGCGGCTTAAAGTGCCGTGATTCGCAATGGAGCCGTCATGAACTCTTGGCTTTCGAGACTGAGGCACACGAGACTAGGGCTTTCGACAGCCCTGGCGAAGGTCGTGTTTCTCGCCGTCCTGTCCACAGCCGGTCTGTTCGTCGCGAGTGAGGCCTATGCGGCCCAGCCGAGCGGCACGGTGCGCTCGACGCATGGCGCCTGGTCGATCATCTGCGACACGCCGGCCGGCGCGACCTCCGAGCAATGCGTCATGATGCAGAATGTCGTTGCCGAGGATCGTCCGGAGATGGGGCTGTCGGTGGTCGTGCTGCGCACCGCCGACAACAAGGCCGAAATCCTGCGCGTGCTGGCGCCGCTAGGCGTGCTGTTGCCCAACGGGCTCGGCCTCAACGTCGACGGCAAGGACATCGGCCGCGCCTATTTCGTGCGCTGCTTCCAGGACGGCTGCTACGCCGAGGTCATTCTGGAAAAGCCGCTCCTCGACACGCTGAAGACCGGCACGTCGGCGACGTTCATCGTCTTCCAGACACCTGAAGAAGGCATAGGCATCCCTGTCGATCTCAAAGGTTTCGCCGAGGGTTTCGCCGCCCTTCCCTGATCCCGCCTTTTCGGGAAACCGGACCCTGACGCGGCTTTCGTGAATCGAAAGCCGGGCTTGCATCAACCGGCCGCCGCCATTCGTCGACGCCGATCTTCATTGCCGATTGTGCGGGCGCGGCTTCGCGCCTACATCGGGGGAAAGCAATCTTCCCACGGGTGCACGCCATGAACAGCCTGATCGGCCAATTCGACATTTCAGACGATCGCATCAAGCAGATCGTTGCCGACACCATAAACGGCGCCGACGACGGCGAACTGTTTCTCGAATACAGCGAGAGCGAAGCGCTGATGTTCGACAATGGCCGGTTGAAGACCGCCAATTTCAACACCGACCAGGGCTTTGGCCTGCGTGCGGTCGCCGGCGAAGCCAGTGGCTACGCTCATTCGAGTGACCTCTCCGAGGCCTCGCTGCTGCGCGCGGCCGCTGCCGTTGCAACCGTCAAGGGCGGCTATTCCGGCACGCTTGCCACGCCGCCCGCCCGCACCAACCGCCATCTCTACGGCGACGAGAACCCGATCCCCTCGCCTTCCTTCGAGGCCAAGGCAAAGCTGTTGCAGGAAATCGACGCCTGGCTGCGCGCCGAGGATCCGCGCGTGCGCCAGGTGACGGCCTCGCTCGCCGCGTCCTGGCAGCATGTCGAGATCGTACGCGCGGACGGTCAGGTGGTGCGCGATATCAGGCCTCTGGTCCGCATCAACGTCTCGGTCGTGGTTGGCGACGGCGACCGCCAGGAAAGCGGCTCCTACGGCATGGGCGGACGCAAGGCCTTTGGCGAATTCCTGATCGAGGACAGCTGGAAGCATGCCGCCAAGGAAGCGCTCCGTCAGGCGCTGGTCAATCTCGAGGCCATTCCCGCCCCGGCCGGCACATTCGACATCGTGCTGTCCAGCGGCTGGCCGGGCGTCATGCTGCACGAAGCCGTCGGGCACGGGCTGGAAGGCGACTTCAACCGCAAGAAGACTTCGGCCTTCGCCGGCCTTTTGGGCCAGCAGGTCGCCGCCAAGGGCGTCACCGTGGTTGACGACGGCACAATCCCGGAGCGGCGTGGCTCGCTCACGGTCGACGACGAAGGTACGCCGTCGGCCCGCAACGTGCTGATCGAGGACGGCAAGCTGGTCGGCTACATGCAGGACCGGCAGAATGCCCGGCTGATGGGCATGAAGGCCACCGGCAACGGAAGGCGCGAGGGCTACGCGCACCAGCCGATGCCGCGCATGACCAACACCTACATGACTTCTGGCGACATGGAGCCGGACGAGATCATCGCCTCGGTCAAGAACGGCATCTATGCCGTCTCCTTCGGCGGTGGCCAGGTCGACATCACTTCGGGCAAATTCGTGTTCGGCTGCACCGAGGCCTACATGATCGAGAACGGCAAGGTAACGCAGCCGATCAAGGGGGCGATGCTGATCGGTAACGGCCCTGATGCCATGCATCGCGTCTCGATGGTCGGCAATGACATGAAGCTCGACAATGGCATCGGCATGTGCGGCAAGGCCGGACAGGGCGTGCCGGTCGGCGTCGGCCAGCCGCATCTCAGAATGAACCAGATGACGGTCGGCGGCACAAGGGTTTGAGGCCTTGGAGCCGTTTCGGTAACATCATCCGCCAAAGTGGTGTTTCCGAATGCAGGCGGCCCGGCTATGCCCAGATCAAGGATCGTCATCCTGACAGGTGCCGGCATTTCGGCGGAATCGGGCGTCGCGACCTTTCGCGACCCCGATGGTGTCTGGGCGAAATTCAACCTCGAAGACGTTGCGACGCCGGAAGGTTTTGCCCGCGATCCCGCCAAGGTGCAGGACTTCTACAACATGCGCCGGCGACAAATGGACAGCGTCGAGCCAAACCTGGCCCATGCGGCACTGGCCAGGCTGGAGCGCGAAATCCGAGGCGACATCCTTCTCGTCACCCAGAACATCGATGATCTGCATGAGCGCGCGGGCTCGCGAAACCTGATCCATATGCATGGAGAGCTCGGCCGCGTGCTTTGCCAGGACTGCGGCGGAAGCAGCCCCTGGGCCGGCGACATCGCCGTTCACTCCGGATGCCCAGCCTGCGGTGCGAAGGGACGGTTGCGGCCCGACGTGGTCTGGTTCGGCGAGATGCCGTACCGAATGGAAGAGATCGGCGAAGCGTTGACGCGTTGCGACCTGTTCGTGGCGATCGGAACGAGCGGCAACGTCTATCCGGCGGCGGGTTTCGTCGAGGAGGCGCGCGCCGCCGGCGCCTTGACGATCGAACTCAACCTGAAATGCGCCGGCTGGGGCTCCCGCTTCGACGACCAGATGGAAGGACCGGCGACGCAAGTGGTGCCTGCCTTCGTCGAACGTATTCTCTCCGCGACCAGCTGATGCTGACGTTTTCTGGCCTGAATCCTGGTCGGCACCTTGAAGTGAACACAATCCAAGTTAGGAAATTATTAAGTGTTTAACTGCCTGGGCTGCATTTGCGCACGAACGCAGCACCAGCTTCCTCGTTGCGGTGGTGGTTTTGGCAATGCGGCATTCCCCCGTCCTGACCTCGTCTATCCTGCTTGGCTTCGTTTCGTTAATCGGTGCGACGTCGCTGCAAGTCAGCCCGGCGGCGGCGCAATCGACCTTGTTCAAGCGAATATCGACGCGCCCATCCACGGATGGGCCACTCTCCGCGGCCGTTGGCGGCCCCACCAGTGTCCCCTACGGTTGGATCGATTTCTGCCATCGCCGACCAAAAGAGTGCAAGGTGCCCGCTCTGCCGGCCGCCAACATCAAGCTGACCGCGCAGAACCTGCGCATCCTCAAGCGGATAAATCAAAAGGCGAACAGTTCCATCAAACCCGTCAGCAATTTCGACCACTGGGGCACGATGACGGACCACTGGGATTACCCGGTTGACGGCAAGGGCGACTGCAAGATCTACGCACTCTACAAGCGCAAGCTTCTTCAGGAGGCTGGATTTCCCCGGCAGGCGCTGCTGATGACCGTGGTGCACGACCTTGACAATGAAGGCCACACCATCCTGACGGTGAAAACCGACAAAGGCGATCTGGTCCTCGACAATCTGGTCGACGAAATCAGGCCCTGGAATGCGACCGGCTACTACTTCGTGAAACGCCAGTCGCAGCAGAACCCGAATATCTGGGTTTCGATCAACCGGCGGGGCGGTACGCCGAAGGCCCTTGCGGATGTTGCCAAGCTCGTGGACTGAGAGGCCCGTCAGGACCGTGGCGGTCCAGACGCCGCAAACCTTCGGAGGATCCGCGACCGTCTTCATTCGCTCTTGATGGAGCCCAGGTGAGACCGGCCTTAGACGAAAACCCGGTTCCATATTTTCTGGTGTCGCCGCCAGCCTCCCCGGAATGGCAGGCTGGCAACGATAGTCGTGAAACAGGCGAAGATCAGGTGGCCTTGCCGCCGTTCTTCTTGCAGTCCGCCCGGAACTTTTCACGGGCCTTGCCGTGCAGTTTCTGGGCATCCGCGAGCGCGGAACACTGTTTCGAAATCGCGGTTTTCTCAGGCGTCATGGCAGTCGTCTTTGCCTTCTTCGCGGGGGCGGTCGTTGTGGCGGCCGGCGCCGTCGTGGTCGCAGCCGTCGTCGCCGCGGCGGCAGTTCCCGTCGCAATGAACCCGGCCAGGGCGATGGACGTCAGAACGCTTGCAATCCTCATTGTGGTCACTCCCTTGAGCGCCCCCCGGCATTGACTGGTAACAGCGAGCCAGGGCAGCACGCAATCTTGACCGTAGCCAACCACGCGGTTGTGATGCGATCGTGTGTGGCCATGTCCGCCGTCCTCCATGCGCTACCTCTTGCAGGCAGGCTCATTGGGGTGCCCGCACGGCGGCTTCTTGCCAGCCTCCCGCTGCGGCTGTTGCTGTGTCGGCGGCTGCCGCCGCATCTGGGCAGCGTGGAATTCCGGCTTCTGCGGCTTCGGAAATGCCTGTGCCTGCTGCTTGAATTGGCGACGCGGATTGCCGCTCGAGACCTTGTCGCCCGCCGGCCCGCCATCGGCCGGCAGCTTGTGGAATCTGGGGGCCTTGCCCTGTCCATTGACTGCCCCATTCGTCGTGTCCGGGCCGCCGGCGCCCTGGCCATGAAGCTTCTTGAATTTGCCATTGGCCGCGATCTGGCCGTTGAGCGCCGCGGGATTTTTGATCTTCGGTTTCAACTGGGCATTCTGCCCATTGCCGGCAGGCGCGATGGCGCCGGCTGGTAGCTTGTGGAACTTGGGAGCCTTGCCCTGTCCATTGGTCACCGGCCCCGCGCCATTGGCGGTCGCCGCGGCACCAGCAAGGCCCTGCTTGCGCAACAATTTGCGAGATTTGTCGTTGGTCTGGTTTTGACCGCTGAGGACCGGCTTGCCGTTGACAAGCGGCAGTGTCTTGCCATCGGCGCCGGGCAGAGCGTGACCGGCCAGCCTGTCCGCCGGCAGTGTTTTCGGCAGCGGCGCGCCGCCGTTCTGCTGGCCCGTCCGGACAAGCTTCGACGGCAAGCCACCCGGATTGATTTTGGCGAGCGTGGCTTCCTTCTTCTGCAGGAAGGCCGGCAGCGCCACCTTGGTCGCAAGCGCGGCCGCACCGAGGCCCACCGCACCTGCGGTCAGCTTCTGGCCGGTGGTCAGGCCGCCCTGATTCTCGTTGATGGTCGTGTTGTTGACGATGGTTGTGTTGTGGATGTTGTTGAAGATGACGTCGTTCGGCGGTGGGAGGATGTCATGCGGCGGGTTCACCCAGGCAGGCACCGGCACAAAGACAGGCGTCGGCAGAACGAATATCCCGACCGGCGGCGGCGGTGGTGGCAATTCGATGAAGTCGCGCGGCCGCGGCGGCAGGAAGATCACCGCCACGGGCGGCGGTGGATCGAAGTCGAATTCCGGATCGTCGAAATAGAGCACGGGCCGGTCGACATAGGCGATCTCTTCCCGCGGAGGCGGCGGCACGTCATAGTCATAGACCGCGAAATTCTGCGGCGGCTCCAGGGCAGCGTCGAAATGCTCAAGCCTGCGGCGGGCGTCCCAGGCATGGGGGCCACGCGGATAGCGATCGAGATAGGACCAGTAGGCTTCGGGCGTGTCCCTGAGCCAGGTCTGGCGCCAGGTGATCGCCTCGCGCCGCGCCGCCAGGATCGCGCGCACGCGCCTGGCCATCGGGTCATGCGGATAAGCGACGATGAAATCTTCGTAGCCGCGCATCGTGTCGCGATCCAGAGCCGCGATATAGGCATCATGCGCGTCGAAATCGCGTATCTCCCTGGTTCGGTTGGTACGCACCTCGGCGGCGGAGACCTGCGGCGCCGGAGCATCCGGGCCGCGGTCGAAGAAGACAAAGGGATCGGTGATCTTGGAGGCGTTCCAAGGCACCTCCGCGCCATCAGTCACTTCATTGACCCGCAGCCGTGTGCGGTCAAACACATCGCCTAGCTGCAGGCCACCATCCCTGATCATCTCGGCAAGCGCCTGGGCATAGGCCCCATACGGCCCCTTGCCTTCCGGCGCGACCGTGCCTGGGGCAGCGTTGAAGGCAATCAGCATGTTCGGGTCGGGATCGACGAGTGCGAGGCCCCCGGCCAGCGGCTGGTTCGACTTGGCGAAAGAATTTGGCCGCGCCGCATCGAGCACGACGATGTTGACCTTCGTCGGCAGCGCGGCAAGCGGCTTTGTAAGGTCGGAAACCCGGACCGCGGCCATCGGCACGTCAGCCGCATTGGCGATCTCGGCATCGACGGGCGCGAAATAGTTCTCGCCTTCGAACTGCAATCCCTGCCCGGCTAGATAGACAAATACCACCGCGTCGGGGCCGGCCGCGGTCACCTTGGCGAGGAAATCGCGATAGGCGCCACGCAGCGATTCCTGGTCAACGTCGCGCGCGCCGACCACGTCGAACCCGGCCGCCTGCAATGTCTGGGCGATCAAGCCCGCATCATTGGCCGGCGTCGTCAGGGCGCTGGCGGGATAGGCGGCATTGCCGATGACGAAGGCAAGGCGCTTTTCGCCTTGCGCCAGCGCCCCGGCCATCGAGCCGAATGCCAAAATGGAGAAAGCGAGGAAGAAAGCAAGGAATTTCAAGACCGTCCGCATTACGATCATCCGTCAGGTGAGAGTGACGATGCTTCCGCCCCAGAGCCCAGACTAGGCTTGCGCAAAAAGGCGGCTTTGCGGCGTTAATCCGACGTCTTTCGGTATCAAGCGGTCGGATTCCCCGGTTTCAACGAAACGTGATCATTGTCCGGCTCAGCCGCGCCTTTTCCTGGGCTTTTCCAGCAGGGCGACCGCCTCGACATGCGGCGACCACAGGAACTGGTCGATCGGCGTCACGCTTTTCAAGGTGTAGCCGCCGTCGAGGAGGATGCGCAGGTCGCGAGCCAGCGTCACCGGGTTGCAGGACACCGCGGCAACAAACGGAACGTCCGAGCGGGCGACCTGCTTCGACTGGTCCTCGGCACCCGCTCGCGGCGGATCGAAGACAAGACCGTCAAAGGCGTTCAACTCCTTGAAGGTCAAGGGTCGGCGGAACAGGTCGCGGCGTTCGCCCGTCACCCGCTTGATGCCAGTCGCGAAGCGTGATCCCCGGTCGAGCGCCGAAAGTGCCGCCGCATCGCCCTCCACCGCATGGACTTCCGACTTCGCCGCAAGCCGGAGCGCAAAGCTGCCACAGCCTGCGAAAAGATCGGCGATCTTCTTGGCGCGCTTCAGATGTCCGCCGACAATCTCGGCCATGGTCTGCTCGGCTGCTTCGGTTGCCTGCAGGAAGGCACCCGGCGGCACGGCGACAGCGACGCTGCCGAACATCACCACGGGCTTTCTCGGCTCGATGATGATCTCGTCATCGATGGACAGCCTGGCAAAACCTTGCGCAAGGACAAAATTGGACGCGATGCGGCGCTGGTGTTCGCCGAGCTTGCCGGATTCATGCACCGCGACATCGAGGCCGGAACCCGTCACGGTGACCGCCATCCGGAACGATTTGGTGGTGGCGCATATCAAGTCGGCGAGCGCCTTCAACTGGCCAAGCGCTCCGACGATTTCGGGCAGCGAGATCGGACATTCCGATATGGAAATGATTTCCGGCGACAGATGGCGATTGAAGCCGAGCAGCATCCCTGTATCGCTGCGACGCGCGGCAAGCACGACACGGCGCCGCGTCTGCGGCGCGCAGGCAACCAGCGCGTCGATGTCGCACTCGATGCCCTTGCCCTTCAGGGCGTGCACCACCTTCTCGCGTTTCCACTGGCGATAGGCTTCGGCCTCGAAATGCTGGAGGGCACAGCCTCCGCACTCCGTGAAATGGCGGCAGGCCGGCTCGATGCGCAGCGGCGAAGCCTCCAGCACCGCCATCAACGTGGCGCGATCCCGCTCGCGCGCGGCGGTGACGATCTCGCCGGGCAGCGTAAAGGGAATGAACAGATCGCCACCTTCGGTCTCGGCAATGCCGTCGCCCTGGGCGCCAAGCTTTTTGATGGTGAAGCGCGCGCTCATCGATCCTTGATCCCACCGAGCAGGAATTCGCGATTGCCGTCGCCGCCTTCGATTGGCGACAGATGCAGGCCGAGCGAGCGCCAGCCGGGCACGGCGTCCAGCCAATCCTGCAGCAGGCCAGCGACCCGGGCGGCATCGAAGGGGTCTTTCAAGAGGCCGCCCTTGCCGATCGCCTCGCGACCCGCCTCGAATTGCGGCTTGACCAGAAAGACCGCGGCGGCACCAGGCTTCGCAATGGCGAGCGCCGGCGGCAGCGCCAACTTCAGCGAGATGAAGCTGACGTCGGAGACGATGAAACCGGGAACACGGCCGGCAAGATCGGCGATGGTGAGATCGCGGGCGTTCAGCCCTTCGATGACCGTCACGCGCGGATCACCACCGACATCAGGATGTATCTGGCCGTGACCGACATCGATTGCCGTGACATGGGACGCGCCGCGTTCGAGCAGCACCTGGGTGAACCCACCGGTCGAGGCGCCGATGTCGAGCGCTTCGCGGCCGGCTGGGTCGAGGCTGAAATGGTCGAGCCCGCCGATCAGCTTCAGCGCCGCGCGCGAGACATAGCCTTGCGCCGGATCATCGATGGCAACAAGGCATTGCGGCGAAACGTTCTGACCGGGCTTGCGGGCAATGGTGCCGTCGACCGTCACCGTGCCACGCTCGACCGCGTCGCGGGCACGCGAGCGGCTGGCAAACAGGCCGCGCTGGACGAGCAGGTCGTCGAGCCGCTGGCGGGTGCTGGCTGGCAGAGGCGAGTTCATCGGCCTTCATGGCGAAAGCCGGCGGCGAAGGCAAGGACATTGGGTCGAACAAGCAAAGAGCGGCGGGCGCATCAGGCCACGCCGCGGCTTGCGTGCATCGCATCGGGTTCGGCAAAATGGTGTCGAGGAGGAGGACCTCCATGGTCGGAACCGGGGACAAAGAATGCTGACGGGAACCTGCCACTGTGGCGCAACCCACTGGACCCTTGCGGGCGATCCCGAGCCGATGACCGCCTGCAACTGCACGCTTTGCCGCCGCTATGGCACGCTCTGGGCCTATGACTATGTCGATGAGCGCATTCGCGTCGCGGGACCGATGGCCAGCTACACGCGCGTCGGAAAGGATACGCCTTCGCTCGAAATCCTGTTCTGCCCGACCTGCGCCTGCGTGCTCGCCTGGCGCGGCCTGCGCGCCGGTGCCTCCGGTCGAACGCGCATCGCCGTCAATGTGCGGCTGGCGCCGCCCGACGCTGTCGCCGATCTGCCGATCGACCATTTCGATGGCCTCGACACATATGACGACCTGCCACGCGATGGCCGCTGCGTGCGCGACATGTGGTTCTAGAAGATAGTGCGCGACACTTGGCGCTCGACGGCGGGAGACAAGCCGTCATGCCGATCCCCTGAAGCTTGCTCCCGTGGAGGCTCAGCCGCAACCGCGGACGCAGGCGCGGGTTCCGATACGACCACCAATTGCGGCACCTGCTTGTAGGAGAAGCCGCCCCTGATATCGCCCATCTTGCTTGCGACGATGCCCATCGCCGCCTTTTCGAGATTGCGGTCATAACGCGTCTCGGAGGCGGCGGGTGTTGCGATGATGGCTAAAAGCGCCACGCCGCACAGAAGCGTCTTCATTGTTATTGTCTCCCTGCCTGACGTCGATCTAGCAGGGCGCCGTTGAAAAACGGCCAAGAGACACGGTAAGCAAAGCGCCAAACGGCAGCGTAAACAGTGCGTTAAGAAATCAAGCCGGCAAACTGATTCAAGCGCTTGAGATTTTGATTCAGGCGCGCTGGGCGCGGGCCGTATGCGCGAGCGCGGTGAAAACGGTGCGCACGATGCCGGCGGCATCGAGCCCGGCATCGGCATACATCTTTTCCGGCTTGGCGTGGTCGGCGAACACGTCGGGCAGCACCAGCGGGCGCACCTTCAGGCCGCTTTCCAGCAGTCCTTCATGGGCAAGGAACTGCAGCACGTGGCTGGCGAAGCCGCCGATGGCGCCCTCTTCCACCGTCACCAGAACCTCGTGCGAACGGGCCAGCCGCCGGATCAGATCCTCGTCGAGCGGCTTGGCGAAGCGGGCATCGGCGACGGTGGTGGAAAGCCCGGCCGCGCCGAGCTCCTCGGCAGCAACAAGGCAATCCTGCAAGCGCGTGCCGAAGGACAGCAGCGCCACCTTTGTGCCTTCCCTGACAATGCGGCCCTTGCCGAGTTCGAGAACCGAGCCGCGCTCCGGCATGTCGAGGCCGACGCCATTGCCGCGCGGATAGCGGAAGGCGATCGGGCCGTCATCATAGCTTGCCGCGGTGCGCACCATGTGGCGAAGCTCCGCCTCGTCGGCAGCCGCCATCACGACAAAGCCCGGCAGGCTTGCCAGGAAGGTGGTGTCAAAAGCACCGCAATGGGTGGCGCCATCGGCGCCGACGAAGCCGGCACGGTCGATGGGGAAACGAACCGGCAGTTTCTGGATCGCGACGTCGTGGACGACCTGGTCGTAGGCGCGCTGCAGGAAGGTCGAATAGATCGCCGCGAACGGCTTGTAGCCTTCGGTCGCCAGGCCCGCCGCGAAGGTGACCGCGTGCTGCTCGGCGATGCCGACATCGAAGGTCCTGGCCGGAAACACTTCGCCGAACAGATCCAGCCCCGTGCCGCTCGGCATGGCGGCGGTAACCGCGACGATGCGATCGTCCTCTAGAGCCTCCTGGATCAGGCTTTCGGCGAACACCTTGGTGTAGGCCGGCGCGTTGGCCGGCGCCTTGGCCTGCGCGCCGGTGATGACGTCGAATTTGTTGACACCATGATATTTGTCGGCGGCGGCTTCCGCCGGCGCGTAGCCCTTGCCCTTCTGGGTGACGACATGGATCAGCACCGGGCCTTCGCCATTGTCGCGGACGTTTTTCAGGACCGGGATCAGATGCTCGAGATTGTGACCGTCGATCGGGCCGATATGATAGAAGCCGAGCTCCTCGAACAAGGTGCCGCCGGTGACGTAGCCGCGCGCATGCTCGACCGCCCTTGTAATGGCACGATCGGCGCGCTTGCCGAGATAGGATGTCAGTTTCTTGCCGAAGTCGCGCAGGCCGGCATAGGCCCTGCCCGAGGCCAGCCGCGCCAGATAGGCACTCATCGCACCGGTCGGCGGTGCGATCGACATGTCGTTGTCGTTGAGGATGACAATGAGCCGGGCATCGAGAGCGCCGGCATTGTTCATCGCCTCATAGGCCATGCCGGCCGACATGGCGCCGTCGCCAATGACGGCGATGACATTGTTGCGGCCACCGGAGAGGTCACGGGCGGCGGCCATGCCAAGGCCTGCCGATATCGAAGTCGAGGAGTGGGCGGCGCCGAACGGATCGTATTCGCTCTCGGCACGGCGGGTGAAGCCGGACAGGCCGCCTTCCTGACGCAGCGTGCGGATGCGGTCGCGGCGGCCGGTCAGGATCTTGTGCGGATAGGCCTGATGGCCGACATCCCAGATCAGCCGGTCGTCCGGGGTGTTGAAGACATAGTGCAGCGCGATCGTCAGTTCGACCACGCCAAGGCCGGCGCCAAGGTGGCCACCGGTGCGGGACACCGCGTCGACGAGTTCGAGGCGAAGTTCTGATGCCAGTTGCGGCAGTTCGCTCTCGTCAAGCGTACGCAAGTCCGCCGGAATGCGGACCTTGTCGAGAAGCGGCGTATGCGGCGTTGCGTTCACGGGTGCTCGGGCTTTCTGTTCAACGGCGGGATAAGCCGCCGGCCTGCGAAAGTAAATGCGTGCCGGTGACACGGATCAAGCAGGTCCCCTTGCCGATTTCCTCAGCTTTCCGGCAGCGGGATGAACTCTTCCTCGTCTCCAGGAACGATATCGAAGCGGCCCGTCTTCCATTCCTGCTTGGCTTGTTCGATGCGCTCCTTGGAGGAGGAGACGAAATTCCACCAGATATAGCGCTGCGAGCCGAGCGAGGCGCCGCCGAACAGCATGAAATGCGCACCGGTTTGCGACGACACGATGATCTCGTCGCCGGGCCGGAACACCAGCAGGCGTTCAGCCGGGAAGACGTCACCCGAAATCGTGACCTCGCCCTCCAGTGTGTAGATGGCGCGTTCCTCCGCATCGGCCGGGATCTTTATGTTGGCGCCGGGCGCCAGCCTGAGGTCGGCGTAGAGCGTCTCGGCGTCGGCCCGTACCGGGGAACGCAGTCCCTGGAAGTCACCGATCACAACGCGGCCTTTGACGCCTTCGGCATCGATCTCGGGCAGCCGCAAGGCAGCGGTGTTCTCGAATACGGGCGCCACTTCCTCCTTGCCGTCCGGCAGTGCCAGCCATGTCTGCAGGCCGGAGATCGACATCGGCGCGCCGCGCAATTCCTCGGGCGTGCGCTCGGAGTGGACGATGCCACGGCCGGCGGTCATCAGGTTCACATCACCGGGCTGGATGACCATTTCAGTGCCGAGCGAATCGCGATGCCTGATCTTGCCGTCGAACAGATAGGTCACCGTCGACAGGCCGATGTGCGGATGCGGACGGACGTCGAGCGCCTGGCCTGCACGCAGGATTGCCGGACCCATGCGATCGAAGAAGATGAACGGCCCGACCAGCCGTCTCCTGGCGGTCGGCAAAGCACGACGGACCTCGAAGCCGCCAATGTCCTTGGCGTTCGGGATGACCATCAGTTCGATCTGGTCGCTGGCAAAGGCATCGCCGGCTTCAGGGTCTTTCCCGGGGAAGAAGCTCATGAACTCTCCTTGTCAGCGTTCGGTGACCGCTTTGGCGACATCACGCAAAGCGGATCGCCGCCTTTGCCCGCAGTTTGGCGGCCACTTCTTCGCGGTTACGCGGATGCTGGTTGGTTTCGAGCGAATCGAGAAGTTCGCGCGCCGATGCCGCAATGGCCTCCACTGCGTGGTCGAACGCATGCTGGTTCTGTTTCGAAGGCCGCGTCGTTCCGCTCAGCTTGCGGACAAATTGAAGGGCTGCGTCGCGCACTTCGTCATTGGTTGCCGGCGGATCAAAATTGAACAGGGTCTTGATGTTTCTGCACATCGCTTCCGTATCTCCTCTTGTCCTGGAGCCGTTTCAATCGGAACGAGTTTTATCCTCAACCATGATCGTGTCCAAAAACCGGAGAGGCAAGACCATGGTTCGCGGCCATGCCTCAGTCCGCGTCGAGCGGCTCGGTTCCAACCGGCTTGCCGTCGCGCGATAGCCTGATCTTCTCAACCTTGTCCTCGGCCGCCTTCAGCAGCCGGTCACAATGCGCCTTCAGGGCCTCGCCGCGCTCATAGATCCGGATCGACTGATCGAGCGGCACGTCGCCACGCTCCAGATCATCGACGATCTTCTCCAGCGCGTCGAGTGCCTGCTCGAAGCTCATCGCCTTGACGTCTTCGTTGGTCTCAGCAGCCATCATTCATCCTTTCATCAGTCGCCCGACATGGGCGGCGACCGAAAATGCCAGTCCCTGCAGATCGTAGCCGCCCTCGAGCAGGCTGACGAGCCGGTTGCCGCTGTGGCGGGCGGCGCGCTGCATCAGCTGGCCAGTCGCCCAGTCGAAATCGTCCTCGGTCAGGTTGATCTCGGCCAAGGGATCACGGTGATGCGCGTCGAAACCGGCCGAAATAATGATGAGGTCGGGCGCGAAATTGTCGAGCGCCGGCAGGACGCGCGACAGGAAGGCATCGCGAAACACCTCGCTGCCGGTCCGCGGCGCCAGTGGTGCGTTGACGATGTTGCCGGCGCCGGTCTCGCTCTTCGCGCCAGTGCCGGGATAAAGCGGCATCTGGTGCGTCGAGCAATAGAGCACCGAGGGATCGTCCCAGAAAATATCCTGTGTGCCATTGCCGTGGTGCACATCCCAGTCGACGACTGCGACACGGTCGATGCCGTGCTTCTTCTGCGCATAGCGGGCCGCGATCGCCGCCGTGTTGAAGAAGCAAAAGCCCATTGCGGTGGTCTTTTCGGCATGGTGGCCGGGTGGCCGGGCGGCGACGAAGACATTGTCGGCGCGGCCTGCGAAGACGTCGTCGACGGCGGCGTTGGCGGCGCCGATCGCGGTTATCACCGCCTGCCAGCTCTTCGGGCTGGCGGTGGTGTCGGCATCGATGCGGGCAATGCCTTCGTCTGGGATGGCGGCGCGCACGCGCGCGATGAAATCGGCCGGATGCGCGTAAAGGATGGTGGCCTCGTCGCCTTCCGGCGCCTTGACGCGGTCGAGCTCGGCAAAGGCTTCGTCGTCAAGCACGCGCTCGATGGCGCGCAAGCGGTCCGGCCGCTCGGGGTGACCGGGGGGCGTGATGTGCTCAAGGAAGATCGGATGCGTGTAGAGACGAGTGGCCATGATCCCTATCTAGTGCCCCAACGCCACGATGGCCATGCGTCGCGGCCCGATGGCTGGGGAAAATCGCTTCTGCGTCCATTGGCGTCGCTGTGGGGATTGGCGCCGCGGACGCTTCGGCATAAGGTCGCCGTCACTGCCTGGTGCCCGCCAGTCTGTTTGTCTAGCCGCATTCTGCGGCGCCAAGTGATTCCACTTGGCTGCAAATGCTCTGGCGGGAGAATCGGGAACACGGTTGAATTCCGTGGCGTGCCCAACGCTGTGAGGGGGACCGCGCCGGTAAATGCCACTGTCGATGACGGGAAGGCACCGGACGCGGGTTGATCCTGAGCCAGAAGACCGGCCTGGCAGGCACCGTCATCCGCATGGTCAGGCGGATGACATCAGAGCGACGTGCGTCCACTTGGACGCACTAAGTGCGCTCTGACGGTGTGAAACTATTGCAATCGCAAGGGGACAAGCGATGCCGGATGCTATGACCGCTCCTGTCGGCGACGGATTTGACCAGATGGCGCGCGACGCGGTGTACCGCGCCATGTTCACGCGGCGCGATGTGCGCAGCCATTTCCTGCCTACTCCTCTCGACGATGAGGTGTTGGCACGGCTGCTGCTTGCCGCCCATCACGCGCCATCGGTCGGGTTCATGCAGCCGTGGAATTTCATCGTCATCCGCGATGCCGCGCGACGGGAGAAGGTGCGCGACCTGTTCCTGGCCGCGCGAGAACAGGAACTGCCTGAAATCGAAAAGGAAAGGCAGGCACTCTACCGCAAACTCAAACTGGAAGGCATCTGCGAAAGCGCGCTCAACATCTGCATCACCTGCGACCGCCAGCGCTCGAAGGGCTCGCCGCTGGGACGTTGGCACAATCCGGAGATGGACCTCTACAGCACGGTCTGCGCGGTGCAGAATTTCTGGCTGGCGGCACGCGCCGAAGGCGTCGGCGTCGGCTGGGTCAGCATCATCGAGGCGCAGGCACTGAAAAGCCTGCTGTCCATTCCCGACCATGTAACGCCGATCGCTTATCTCTGCGTCGGCCGGGTTTCCGAGTTCGCGCCCAAACCGGACCTTGAAACACATGGCTGGGGCCGGCGCCTGCCCCTGCCCGAACTGATCATGAGCGAGACCTTTTGCGGGAAAGGCGAGGCACCGCTCAAGTCAGCGGCGGCGCGCCTGAACGCCGTCGATGCCGCCCAGGCCTGCCCGGCCGATCAGCGCGTCGCGCCGGCCGTGCCCCAGCGCGAGCCGCCGAAGGAGGAAAGCGCCTTGTCCTTGAGTTCCCTGAACTTCGATGACGCCTCGGCCAGCCGCGCGTCCCAGGCCGGATCAGGCACCTGGCCGGCGATGGTCTTGAAATAGACCTGCATCAGGCAGGCGATGGCAAAGGGCTCGATGAACGCCGCCTTGAAGGCCCAGGCAAAGACGATGGCCAGCACGAAGGCCCAGCCGGCGAGCTGTCCGGGCATGAGGAAAAGAATGGCCCCGGCCGGGGCGAGCATCAGCAGAAAGATGACGAAGGACACGCCCCACATGATGACCGCCAGCCAGACGGCGTTCTTGACCATGGTCTTGCCGTTCTGGGCGTAGAGAACCACGCCCTGCCGCGCGGTTTCGAAAGGCGAGGACGAGTTGATGCGGATGTTGTAGCCGAGGATGATCTCGTCGACATAGGTGAGAGACAGGCGGATCACCGTGTTGATGAAGGAGACCAGGCCGCTCAGGCCCGGAATGGGCAGAGAGGCGGCGACGCCGCCGAGCAGGCCGGTGATCGCGCGGATGGCGCCCTTGACCAGCTGGTCGACGACGAAAAGGATGTTGGCCTCGGCGAAACGCTCGGTCACGACCTGCCGGGCATAGGCGATCTGGTTCTGGCCGGCAGGAACATGATGGCCGTCGATCAGGTGGACCATGACGGCGATATGGCCGGCCTTGACGACGTAGAGGATGTATTCGCGGATCCAGTAGACGGCGATGGAGACGATGCCGAAACCGACCACGCCGCCCCACAGGGCAAAGGACAGCGGTCCATCGGGATCGGTGGAGATATGGCCGACGCCATAGCCGACCGAGGCGCCCGTGCCGGTCGCCATGATGTAGGCCAGCGTGATGCCGAAATAGACGATCATGCGAAAGACAATGAAAGGCCAGGTCCGCATCATGATGGACACCGACCTGCCGATATCGAAATCCCACATGCCCCGAATCTCCCCTCAGAGATGGCTGGGGAGGATGCGCTCTAACCGAAGATTGTCAATCATGGGCGGGGCACCAGGCCGCAGACGGGACTTCAGTTCGATTGCGGACCCGGTTCTTTGAGCAGCCCCTCAAGCAGTTGCTTGAACGCCGCCACCACCTTCCTCGACGTGGCTTCGGGGTCGTTTGAATTGGCGATCCGCTGCGACGCCTGGCTGCTCGCCCCGTTGATAAGGCGCGCGGCCGTTTCAGGGTCGACGCCCGGGACGACCACCCCTTCCCTCTGCAGCGCGGTCAGATGATCCGTCATTGAGCCAACGCAGGCATTGGCATTCGACCATTGTGCCGGATCGCCCAGCACAGCAGGGCCATCCCGGAACATTATGCGCTGGATTTCCGGCTCCAGCGCCATCTCGATATAGGTGGTGCATTCGTCGACGAAACGCTGCCAGCGGGTCGGCGCTCTCGATGCGATCTCGTTCACCCGAGCCGCCATCTCGCCGTCGATTTCGGCGATAACCGCCTCCAGCAGCCCCTTCTTGTCGCCGAAGTGATGATAGAGCGCGCCGCGCGTCAGCCCGGCGGATGCCGTGAAATCGTCCATCGACGCTTCGGCATATCCGATCGAACCGAACGCCTGGCGGGCAGCGGCGATCAGCTTGGCGCGCGTCTCGGCGATCATCTCCTTGCGGGGTCTGCGCATTCTGCCTGGCCTTATTCACATACGCAACGTATGCCAATTGACATACGCTGCGTATGATCTATCTAGTTCCCATACGCTCCGTATGTAATTGGCATATCGCCTTTTGTCGAGGAACCGGATCATGCAGAACCCTTACTCAGAGATCTTTCGCGCCCCCGGTGCCAAGGGCTTCGCAGCCGCCGGTTTCCTGGCGCGCCTGCCGATCGCCATGGCGCCCATCGGCATCGTGGCGATGCTGTCGCAGACACGTGGCGAATACTGGCTGGCCGGCGCTGTCTCGGCGACATTCGCATTGGCCAACGCTTTCCTGGCGCCGCAAATATCAAGACTGGTCGACCGCCTTGGCCAGACCCGGATCGTCGTGCCCACCACAATCATCTCCGTGCTCGCATTCCTGGCGCTGATTGCATCGGCCAATAAGGACTGGCCGGTCTGGACGCTGTTCGTGTCGGCGCTGCTGGCCGCCGCCATGCCCAGCATGCCGGCAATGGTGCGCGCACGCTGGACCGAGATTTTCCGCGGCCGGCCCGAGATGAGCACCGCCTTCGCCTTCGAGTCGGCGGCGGATGAGTTGGTCTACATCGCCGGCGCATCACTGTCGGTGGGCTTGAGTGCCGCCCTGTTCCCGGAAGCGGGCATGCTGGCGAGCACGCTGTTCCTTGCCTTGGGCTCGACGGCGTTCATCCTGCAGCGATCGACCGAGCCGCAAGTGCGGCCGATTGGTCACGGCTCGAGCGGCTCCGCAATCCGCCTGCGCCCGGTGCAGATCATCACATTCGCCCTGATCTTCATCGGTGCCACCTTCGCGACGACGGAAGTCAGCACCGTGGCAATCACCAAGGAACTCGGCCAACCCGGCGCCGCCAGCCTCGTCATTGGCGTCTACGCGCTGGGGTCGTTCGTGCTCGGCATCATTGTCGGGGCGCTCAATCTGAAAACACCGCTGCAACGCCAGTTGGCCATCGCGGTAGCCGTCATCGCGGTCAGCACGCTGCTGCCGCTCACCGCCGGCACCGTGCCGCTTCTGGCACTCACCGTCTTCATCAGCGGCGTGGCCATCTCACCGACCTTCATCACGGCCTTCGGCCTGATCGAGCGGCATGTGCCCGAAGCGATGCTGACGGAGGGCATCACCTGGGTGACCACGGGGATCGGTATCGGCATGGCACTGGGCTCCTTCGCCGCCGGCGCCGTGGTGGACGCATTCGGCGCCCAGAGCGGGTTCTGGGTTTCAGTGGCGGCAGGCACCATCGCGTTGATCACGGTGCTGCTTGGCCAGCACAGCCTTGCCACCCATAAATGCGAGTTGGAGGGATGCGACGACGCCGCCGTTCCGGCCTAGTGACCGCCAGGATATGTCGAGATTCAGGTCAGGCCGACCTCACCTGAATATCAACATGGCCTAGAGAATCTCGGTCTTCGCGATATGGATGCCAAAACCCTCGAGGCCGACATAGTGGCGCTCGCGCGAGGCGATCAGGTTGATCGAGGAAATGCCGAGGTCCTTCAGGATTTGCGCGCCGAGGCCGATCTCGCGCCATTCGTTCTCGCGCCGGCGGGCCTCTTCATGATCCTCGCGGTCGCCGCTTGCCGGCCGTTTGCGTTCCTGATGCGCGACGCCGACGGAACCCTCTCGCAGATAGACGATGACACCGCGCTTGCGCTCGCCCATCGCCTTCATGATGCCGTCCAGCCGATGGCTGGTGCCGAAGACGTCGGTCACCACATCCTCGGAATGCAGCCGCACCGGCACGTCCTCGCCGTCGCGGATGTCGCCGAAAACGACAGCGACGTGATGCATTGTGTCCCACGGCAGCGTGTAGGTGAAGACCTGTGCCTTGCCGCCGAGCGTGTCGATGTCGGAGCAAGCGACGCGCTCGACCAGCGTTTCCTTGCGCTGTCGGTAGGCGATGAGGTCGGCGACCGAGACCTGTTTCAGACCATGCTCTTCAGCGAAAGCCTGCACCTGCGGGCCGCGCTTGACGGTGCCGTCGTCATTGACCAGTTCCGAAATGACACCGATCGGCGGCAAGCCCGCGAGCTTGCAGAGATCAACGGCCGCCTCGGTATGGCCCGAACGCATCAGGACCCCGCCTTCGCGCGCGATCAGCGGGAAGATGTGGCCGGGACGGACGAAATCGGAGGCGCCGACATTGCCGTTGGCGAGGTTGCGCACGGTGAGCGTGCGGTCGTCGGCCGAAATGCCCGTCGTCGTGCCATGCTTGAAATCGACGCTGACAGTGAAGGCGGTGGTGTGCGCGGAATCATTGTCGGCGACCATCGGCTGCAGGTTGAGCCGCTTGGCCTCCTCGCGCGGCATCGGCGTGCACACGATGCCGGAGGTGTTGCGCACGATGAAGGCCATCTTTTCCGGCGTGCAGTGAACAGCGGCGACAATCAGGTCGCCCTCATTCTCGCGCCCGTCATCATCCATGACGACGACGATCTCGCCACGTTCGAAGGCTCGGATGGCTTCGACAATCTTCTTCTGATCGTAAGGCATGGGCGCTCGCTTTGCTCGCAGGGCAGTAGGGAATAGGGCAGTGAGGAAGTAGGGAAAAGGAAAGTTTTGGCTGTTTCGGCGGGCAACGTAACATACTGCCCTGTTGCCTTATTCCTCTCCCTACCCCGTCTGTCCTCGATGCCGCAGATAGTGGTCAGCGATCGCGCAGGCAACCATCGCCTCGCCGATCGGCACGGCGCGGATGCCGACGCAGGGGTCGTGGCGACCCTTGGTCATCACCTCGACGTCGTTGCCGTCCTTGTCGATCGACTTTCGCGGTGTCAGGATCGACGAGGTCGGCTTGACGGCGAAGCGCGCAATGATCGCCTGTCCAGTCGAGATGCCGCCGAGGATGCCACCGGCATTGTTGGACAGGAACACCGGCTTGCCGTCATTGCCCATGCGCATTTCGTCGGCATTCTGTTCGCCGGTGATACGGGCGGCCTCGAAACCGTTGCCGATCTCGACGCCCTTGACGGCATTGATGGACATCAGCCCGGAGGCGATGTCCTGGTCGAGCTTGGCGTAGATCGGCGCGCCGAGACCTGGCGGAACGCCATCGGCGACGATCTCGATCACCGCGCCGACCGACGAACCAGCCTTGCGGATTCCATCGAGGTACTGCGTAAAAACGGGAACAGAAGCGGGATCGGGGGTGAAGAACGGGTTCTCGGCATCACCGATGAAATTCCAGTTCCAATTGGCGCGATCGATCGACTTCTCGCCCATAGACACCAATGCGCCGCGCACCACCATGCCCGGCACTACCTTGCGGGCAAGCGCTCCTGCAGCAACGCGCGCGGCCGTCTCGCGGGCCGAGGAGCGACCGCCGCCACGATAGTCGCGTATGCCGTATTTGACGTCATAGGTGTAATCGGCATGGCCCGGCCGGTACTGGCGCGCGATCTCGCCATAGTCCTTCGAGCGCTGGTCGACATTCTCGATCAGCATCGAGACCGGCGTGCCTGTGGTGATCATCGTCTGGCTGTCCCCGTCGAGGACAAAACCGGACAGCACCTTCACCTCGTCCGGCTCGCGGCGCTGGGTGACGAAGCGCGACTGGCCCGGCCGGCGCTTGTCGAGTTCGGCCTGGATTTCATCCCGCGTGAAGCGGATGCCTGGCGGGCAGCCGTCGACCACGCAGCCGAGCGCTGCTCCATGGCTTTCGCCCCAGGTGGTGACGCGGAAAAGGTGGCCGAACGTGTTGTGAGACATGGAAAACTGCCCTGCCCGGCAGCCGAGCCGGTTGAAGCCTGCCTTCTATTGGCGTTTTTTGCGGTGGTCAAACTGTCATCCCCGCCGTTTAAGTTTTGACACATTCGGCTGGTTTCTGCTTTCTTCCATCCGCCGTTGAGGATCCGCCGCCACAGTGCCGGCGCAATGACCAAAGAGGACAATCATGCGTACCCTGATTGGCGCTGTTGCCGCCATGCTGCTTTGTTCCACCGCCGCCTTCGCCGGACAGACCGAGGGCCTGATCAAGAAGATCGACAAGGATGCGCTGACGCTGACGCTGGACGACGGCAAATCCTACAAGCTGAACGCCGAAACCGATCTCGACTCCCTGAAGCCGGGCATGGACATCGTCATCGCTTACGACGTGACCAATGGCGAGAATGTCGTGACCGATATGCAGTTGCCGGACAGCGACACGAACTAGCTCAGGCGGCTTAAAGCCACTCCAGGCTCTGTCCTTCGAGCTTGAGCACGCGATCCTGCGGTATCTCCAGGTTCGCGGCCTCGTCCTCGGCCATATCCAGCACAAAACGGAACAGGGTGCGCATGACGCCGCCATGCGTCACGCAGATCGTCCTGCGGTCAAGTTCGTCGAAGCAAGGCTTCACCCGTTCGAGCAGCATCTGGTAGCTTTCCGCCCCCTCGCCGGGCGGCTGAAAATTCCATTTGTCCAGGGCGCGTGACCGGCTTGCTCCGGGAGACTGCGTCTCGAGCTCGGCGAAGGTAAAGCTCTGCCAGTCGCCGAAATTGACCTCAACCAGCCTGACATCGGTTCGATAGGCGAGCGGATCGAGCTTCATCGCGGCGCGGATGCGTTCCATCGTTTCGCGCGTCCGCCGCATCGGGCTGGCGACGAAATCGAAATCCCTGACATCGTCGACAAGTTCGGCCAGCCGATGCCCGTTTCCGGTCGCCTGTTCGCAACCAAGGGCATTGAGATCGGTGTCGGCCTGGCCCTGAAGCCGGAACTCGGCGTTCCACGCAGTCTGGCCGTGGCGCACGATATAAACCAGCGGGTACATCAGGTCTTCCGGAGGTCGGGCAAGGGCCTGGGCGGAGGATGAGCGGAGGGAGTTAGTCCTTGACCGTCGAAATATCGGGCGCGTCGACCGCCTTCATGCCGACCACGTGATAGCCGGAATCGACATGATGCACTTCGCCGGTGACGCCACGCGACAGGTCGGACAGGAAATAGACGCCGGAATCGCCGACCTCTTCCTGGGTGACCGTCTGCTTCAGCGGCGAATTGTATTCGTTCCATTTCAGGATGTAGCGGAAGTCGCCGATGCCGGAGGCGGCCAGAGTCTTGATCGGCCCGGCGGAGATGGCATTGACGCGGATCTTCTTGGCGCCAAGATCGACGGCGAGGTAACGCACGCTGGCCTCGAGCGCGGCCTTGGCGACGCCCATGACGTTGTAGTGCGGCATCACCTTCTCGGCGCCATAGTAGGTCAGCGTCAGCAGCGAGCCGCCATCGGTCATCAGCGCTTCGGCGCGCTTGGCTATGGTGGTGAAGGAATAGACCGAAATGTCCATCGTGCGCAGGAAGTTGTCGCGCGTCGTCTCGACATAGCGGCCGGTCAGTTCGTCCTTGTCGGAAAAAGCGATGGCGTGGACGAGGAAGTCGAGCTTGCCCCAATGCTTGGCGACATTGGCAAAAACCTCGTCGAGGCTCGCCGGGTCTGTGACGTCGCAATGGCCGGCGACAAAGGCGCCCAGTTCCGCCGCCAGCGGCTCGACGCGCTTCTTGAACGCCTCCCCCTGATAGGTCAGCGCGATCTCGGCACCATGATCCACACAGGCCTTGGCGATGCCATAGGCAATCGACCTGTTGTTCGCGACGCCAAGAATGAGGCCGCGCTTGCCGGCCATCAGGCCCTGTCCACCCGCCATGTGAGCGCTCTCCGCAAGGTTTGTGCTTTGTGGAGTGCCTATCGCACAGGCACACTGCCCCTTCAAGCGCTCAAACCGGACAGTTCGGGGGACAAAGCGCTGGATCAGCCTTTTTGGCCGCGCAACAGCATTTCCAGCGCGCTGTCGCCGCCTTCCGGCAGCATGATGCGCACATGGGCGTAGAGGTCGCCATGGCCGCCGGCCTTTTCCGGAAGACCCCGCCCTTTCAGGCGCAGCACCTTGTCCGAACTCGACCAGGCGGGAACGTTGACCGCTAGCTTGCCGGTCGGTGTCTCGACCGGCACCTTGGCGCCCAGCACCGCATCCGCCAGCGGCACCGGCAGATCGGCATGCAGGTCGCGGCCTTCGATGCGGTAGCGCGGGTGCCGGCGGATATGGATCTTGACCAGCGCGTCGCCAGGCTGGCCCGGCCCCTGCTCGCCCTGCCCCTTCAACCGGATGGTCTGACCATCCTCGACAAAGGCCGGCAGCTTGACAGCCACCTTGCGGCCATCGGGAAACATCGCCGTCACCTTTTCGGCGTTCGCCGCTTCCTCGATGGTGACGTCGAGCGTGACGTTCAGATCGGCCGCCGTCGCCGGCTGGCGACGGTCGCCCGCGCCCGCGCCGCGCGCGCCGGAAAAGGCGTCGCCGAAAATCTGGCTGAAAATATCGCTGTTGCCGTCGAAAGGATCGCCGCCCGGGCGCCCTGACCGGAATTCGAATCGCGAACCACCGGGCCCTTGCTGGCGGCGAAACCCTGCAAAGGGGTCGCCACCACCGGCGGCACCTTCTAAACCCTGGAAGCGCGGCTTGCCGTCGGCATCGATCTCGCCGCGATCGAAAGCGGCACGGTTCTTCTCGTCGCCGACGATCTCTTAGGCCTGATTGGCCGCGGCAAAACGGTCCTTCGCCTTGGGATCATTCGGATTCTGGTCCGGATGATGTTTCTTGGCGAGTTTCCGGTATGCCGATTTTATGTCCTTGGCCGATGCGTTCTTTGCAACGCCCAGCACCTCATACGGGTCGCGCATGCGTTCTGCCCTGGAGAAGAGTTGAGTCCATACTTGCCCCCTATATGCGCTCGAATAGGAAGAAATTCCAGTAGCGGACCGTCATATCAAAAAGCGGAAAGTCAGAGCGCCTTGAAGCCCTGCATGCGCCAGCCGCCGGCACCGGCAAGGCACAGTTCACCCTCGAACATGGCAACGCCGTCAAAGCTTTCGCGTGAGGCCTTGAAGCGGCGGCACGTCTGGCCCCGGTCCTTCAACTCCGCCAGTTCGGTGATGGAGCCACGCGACCCGGTGCCGGCATTCGCCCACGGCACGGCCTGGCCGCCGAGTTGCTCGATATCGGCGGAGGACACCGCATTGCCGATCGTCGTCTGATCGGAGTCGCGATCCGAATCGGCGGGCGCGGATGAAGCCGAGGTGCTACTGGTCAGGATCGAGCGGTCGACTTCGGCTTTTTCCAGGCTGAATCCACCTGCGCCACAGCCAACAAGAGGCAGGGCGATTGACACGATCGCCGCTTTCGCGCTGGCCGAAGCGATAACGCTCCATTGCCTGCTGTCAAAAGCCTGCGCGATACGCGACAATCGGCAACCTCCCCCGGTTCGTGACAATTTGAGAAAAACTATGAGTGACACAGAGTTAACAAGCAGTGACTTTACCGAGGCGGCCGAGCCGTTTCGACTCTTTGCCGCATGGCTGGACGACGCCACCAAGAGCGAAATCAATGATGCCAATGGCGTGGCGCTGGCTACCGTCGATGGCGAGGGCATGCCGGATGTGCGGATGGTGCTGCTCAAGGGCTTCGATGAAGGCGGCTTTGTTTTCTACACGAATTTCGAGAGCGCGAAGGGCCAGGAGATTCTTGGCAGCATGAAGGCGGCGATGTGTTTCCACTGGAAATCGCTGCGCCGCCAGGTGCGCATTCGCGGCCCGGTGGAGATCGTCAGCGACGCCGAAGCCGACGCCTATTATGGGACGCGGCCACGCGGCAGCCGCATCGGTGCCTGGGCCTCGAAACAGTCACGGCCGCTTGAAAGCCGCTTCGCGCTTGAGAAAGCGGTCGCCGAATACACGGCGCGTTATGCCATCGGCGAGATTCCGCGGCCAAAACACTGGTCGGGTTTCCGTATCGTCCCAAAGACGATCGAGTTCTGGCACGACAGGCCGTTCCGATTGCATGACCGGGTGGTCTTTTCACGCAACGCCAAGGGCGGGTGGGACAAGACGCGGCTTTATCCCTGAGGCTTGCTACTTCTTCCTTGTCATGAACGCCGTGAGCGCCGCGCGCGCCTCATCCGACTTCAGCCGCTCGCGGAAATGCTCGCTTTCCTCGCCGATGCGCGCGACGAGGTCGTCGCGTGGGCCGCGCATGAGATCGCGCGCGATCTTCAGCGCCTGCGGCGGCTTGGCCGCGATCTGGCCGGCAGCCGACAGCACCGATGCCTCCAGCGCACCCTCCTCGACCACCTCGTAAATCAGGCCGGCGGCCTTCGCACGCCCGGCGGAAAAGCCCTCGCCAAGGCCAAGCAGCGCGAACGCGCCTTGCTGCCCCAGGACCCGCGGCGCCAACAGGCTCGATCCTGCCTCGGGCACGAGGCCAAGATCGACGAAAGGCGTCCTGAAGACGGTGCGCGGCGTGGCGAAGGTCAGGTCGCAATGCAGGTTTATCGTGGTGCCGATGCCGACCGCGATGCCGTCGACGCCGGAGACGATGGGTTTTTCGACCCTGGCCAGCGCCATGAGGAAATCCCAGACTTCCGTGCCGCCGTCGCCACCCGTGGCCACGACCATGAAATCGGCAAGGTCGTTGCCCGAGGAGAACGCGCCGGGCACGCCGAGGAACACATGGACGCGGATCGCCGGATCGGCGTCACCCTCGGCCAGGGTTTGCGACATCTTGGCGTACATGGCGCGCGTCAGCGCGTTCTTCTTGTCCGGGCGATTCATGCGGATGACCTGGATGGCGCCCTGGCGCTCGACGAGGATATGGTCTGTCACAGTGCTTTCCTTGTGAACGTCAGGCTGAAATCAGTGTCTTGCCGGCGGCCACGAGGCTTTCCGCGCCATCGACAACACGCCCTTTCAGGGCACCCGTCTCGCCGAGCAGGTTTTCGGCAAAGAAGCGGCAAAGGCCGATGCGGCCCTGATCGGCAAGAGCGCTCCGGGCCAGATAGGCGCCGCCGGCGGCAAGCGAGATCAGCCTGAGATAAGGCGTCGCCCCCGCCAGCACCTCCTCCGTCCAGCCGTCCGCCGACAGTTTTTGCAGAAAACGCGTCGCCTGCGTCAGATCGCCGAGTGCTGCGTCGAGCGCATCCGCGGTGCGACCGAAACCTTGCAGATCTGATGTGCGCACGGCCTTGGCGGCCACAGCCAGTTCGCCGATGAAGCCGTGCACATGCTCGCCGCCGCCGAGCGGTAGCTTGCGGGTGACCAGGTCGATCGCCTGGATGCCGTTGGTGCCCTCGTAGATCGGCGCGATGCGCGCGTCGCGGTAGAGAGCCGCCGCGCCCGTCTCCTCAATGAAGCCCATGCCGCCATGCACCTGGAGGCCGAGCGAGGCCACTTCGACGCCGACATCGGTCGAAAACGCCTTGGCCAGCGGCGTCAAAAGATTGGCACGATCACGCCAATGCGCAGCCTGGTCACCCTCCGAGACCCGCGCCATGTCGATCGCATGGGCACAGGAATAGCTGATCGCCCTCGCCGTCTGCGTCAGCGCCTTCATGGTCAAGAGATTGCGTTGCACGTCGGGGTGGTGAACGATCGGCGCCATGCCGGCGCCGGCGTAATCCGCCGCCTTGCCCTGGCGGCGCTCATTGGCATAGGCGATCGCCTTCTGGGTGGCGGTTTCCGCGACGGCGACCCCCTGCATGCCGACGGCCAGGCGGGCATTGTTCATCATGGTGAACATGCAAGCGAGGCCCTTGTTCTCCTCGCCGATCAGCCAGCCAATGGCGCCGGGCTTGGCGCCCTGGAACCCATCGCCATAGATCATGGTGCAGGTCGGCGAGGCATGGATCCCGAGCTTGTGCTCGAGGCCGGAACAGAAGACATCGTTGCGAGCGCCGAGCGAGCCGTCGTCGCCGACCAGGAATTTCGGCACCAGGAACAACGAGATGCCGCGCGTGCCGGACGGTGCGTCCGGCAGCCGCGCCAGCACCAGATGGATGATGTTGTCGGTGAAATCGTGCTCGCCATAGGTGATGAAGATCTTCTGGCCGAAGATGCGGTAAGTGCCGTTGCCGGCAGGCTCGGCGCGGGCGCGCAAGGCAGCGAGGTCCGAGCCCGCCTGGGGCTCGGTCAGGTTCATCGTGCCCATCCATTCGCCGGAGACGAGCTTTTCGAGATATTTTGCCTTGAGCTCTTCCGAAGCATGCTTGTCCAGCGCTTCGACCGCGCCCATGGTCAGCGTCGGGCCGATGCCGAAGGCCATGGCGGCCGAATTCCACATTTCGAGCGCGGCGACGCCCAGCATGGTCGGCAGCGCCTGGCCACCATACTCCTCGGGCCCGGACAGTGCGTTCCAGCCGCCATCGATCCAACGGCGATAGAGCTCCTTCCAGCCGGGCGGTGTGGTAACGGCAGCGTCCTTCAGCATAGCACCGTGTTCGTCGCCGATCTTGTAGAGGGGGGCCACTTCCTCGGTGGCGAAACGGCCTGCTTCGCCAAGGACGGCATCGACCAGATCCTCGCTGAGATCGCCAAATACGCCGGCATCGAGCCCCTGCTTGAGCCCAGCCACGTGCTTCAGCGTAAAGGCGATATCCTCTACCGGTGCCCGATACATGCCGCTCGATCCTCCTGATGCATCGGCCTCGCCGACCCTAGAGCCAGTTCCGGCGCAAAACCATCCGCCTTTGGGCCGTCTCCCATCTTCTTTTTACGTAAACGTCAAAATTTGTCACGCGGATTTTGCAATCACGCTGGCCTGTATTAAATTCTGTCGAAGCCGGATCAAGTCGACCGGCGACGGACCAGAACCAGCCGACCGGAACATCTCATGCTCGCCAGACCCGACGCCTACCGCTGCATCGAATGCGGCCTGCCCTATCGCGCACCGGGATTCTGGTACCATGAGGGCAGAGTGGAACATGGTGCGGCCTACTGGTCGGATCGCGGCATATTGTGCTCGCCGCAATGCTCGCTGGCCCACCACCGCAAACGCGCCGCCGAAGGCACGCTGCGGCAGGAGCCCGCGCCCGACCCGTTTGAATTTCCGCCAAGCATCCGGCGCTAACCGAATAGTCGCCCGCCGAGCATCTTGCGTTGCCGGCGACGGAAATGACCATCCTGTCGTCTATGTTCAGAAGGCGATCTTTACGCCCAGCTTGCCACTGACGGTTGAACTGTCTTGGGACCACTTGCCCCGGATCTCACTGCTGACGGTGGTCGATTGGGACATTTTCAGATTGAAGCCTGCCGACACCGCCGCCGAGAAGTCCGCATCTTCGAAGCTACTTTCGATTCCGGATACGCTCGCGGTGTTTGAATAGCCGAAGCGCTGCTGCAGATCGGCTCGCGCATAAGGGCTGATCACCATACCGTTTCCGAGTTGATAATCGGCATAAACTCCGGGCTCGAACTTGATTGCGCCAAATGACAGGCGGCTTTTTCCGTACGAAACACCAGAGCTGTCCGTGTATTCGTCGCCGGTGAAACTAACACCAAGCAATCCACCACGCAGATCGAAGCGCACCCGATCGGTCAAGTTGAAGATGTGGCCGATCGACCCCGTCACGGCGTAGCCTTGTGTGTCATACGTGCCGGAGCCGAGGCCCGTGCTTTCGACATCGGTGTTGCCGAGGAAGGCCGATGCAGCCACGAGCATATAGCTGGTGCCGCGACGATAGAGCCCATAACCGCCGAACATACCGCTTCTGTTGGTGGCTTCGCCGTTGGGAGGAAAGAAACCGAGCGCATTGGCGTCTACGTTGGCCGAAGCATAGCCGCCAAACAGCCCCAGGTTTAGTCCGTGCTCATTGTCGAAACCGAAGTGCTTTGCAGCGTTGAAGTCCACGCTGACCGCGGCGGAAAATTCGTCAACGTCGAAATCCGGTCCGGTGATCACGGTCGGTCCCTGTGAAATCGTGAAGCCGTCGTGCTTCGTGTGCGCCAACTGGCCCGAAGCGAAGACGCCGAACGGCGTCGACAAAGCCTGCGGGGGTCCGTTCGCAAGGCCGACATCTGACTCGATTGCGTTATCGACAACGCCCAGAAGCGCATCCAGGGACGTGTCGACAACCGCGCCATTGGCTATGCCGTTGAGATAGCACTGCCCTGACAGAACAGTTCCCTCGCCAACGAAGATGCAGGCGGCGGCCTTCGAAGGCAGGAGGACGACCATAGCACCGATCGAGAGCGCAATCGCGTTGACCGGGTCAAAATGCCATTTCTTTGCTGTCATTGTCATTTCCCCTCTTTATTACAAGTAAGACAATAATAATCAGGGATGCAATTCGCCGGCGATATTCAAAATATCCGTCCGGCTTCAGCGCGCGCGCTCAACATACTGCGACTGCACTATAAGGACTATAACATGTTATGCCCTGGGAAGATATGGTTTCGAATGTCGAATCGGTTTCCGCGTGCCGGCGCGGCTGCAGTCCTTGCCAAGCGAACCTTTTGAAGCGCGTGTAAGAGGATGTTTCGCGCCGCCCCGCTCGGCCTCTCAAACGCGGGTCGCGAGACCCTCGCCCTTTCTTTGAGGCGGTTTGTGATGTAAAATTCAATGGTCTTCGGAGATACGGGTTCCGGCGTCCGAGGGGGGCGGCGCATCAGCCGGACGGACACTTCGACGGCGCGAACGTTGTCGCAGCTGAAACGAGCCCGTGACATGACCTACAGTCTCTTCCGGCACTTTGCTGCAGTTCTGCTGGTCGTATTTTTCGGTTCGATGGGTGCCCAAGCCGCGGTCGAGGAAGTGCTTGCGTCAAAGCCAAGCAAGCGGCTTGCAATCGTCATTGGCAATTCGCATTACCAAAGCGCCCGCCTTCAACATTTGACCAATGCGGTAAACGACGCCACACAACTCTCCGAAAGTCTGAAAAGGCTGAATTTCGACGTGGTGACGGGGCTCGACCTTTCGTCGGACGGTTTTGCCAAGCTCTTTGACAGGGCCGACAGCAAACTCGCAACCGCCAGCGCCGTGGTGATCTTCTACGCCGGTCACGGCGTTCAGTTGCAGGGAGAGAACTATCTCCTGCCCGTCGATACACCCGATCCTGAAACCCTGGAAAAACTGACCGCGGGCGCGATCAGGCTAAACGACGTGATCGCAAAGTTTTCCAACCGGGAGAGGCAGACGTTTATCTTTCTTGACGCTTGCCGCAACAACCCGGTCGGCAAAGGCGCCAGCGTCATGGATGGCCTTGCCCAGGTGGAAGTGGGCGAAAACACGTTTGTCGCCTTCGCGACCCAGCCAGGCAACATCACGGCCGATGGCTCGGGAGACAACAGCCCCTTCACCACAGCCCTGTTGAGGAACGTTGAGATTCCCGGACTCAGCATCTCGGATATGATGATCCGCGTTCGCAACGAGACCGAGGCACTCACCGCAGGTCGTCAGGTTCCATGGGACCAGTCGAACCTTCGTGAGCAATTCTATTTCACCGAGCAACAAGAGCTCGACCCGGCTCAGTTGAGCGCTAGCCTGTCTCGCATTCTGTCGGACCCGGCCGCCAAGAAAAAACTGCAGGTCGAGCTTGCCTCCAATGACCTACAGACCGCCGTGCTTATCGTGGGACAAACATTGCGATCGGCCGAGATTTCAGCCCCGCCCGGCGCTCCACCGGAACCGGCAGGTACGCAGCTTGCCAGCCTTGAAGGAGCCCGGCAAAGCGTAGTTTCCGGTCTCGAGACATTGATCGTCGGCACGTCGGCCGATGAGCCGGGCCCTGCGAAAGCGACCGACCTAGCACGCAACATCCAGACGGAATTGCGCCGCTTGGGCTGCTATCGCATGACGGTTGATGGGGATTGGGGCAAGCACTCGGTCCAAGCTCTCAACAACTACTACAAGAACACCAGGCGGGCCGCATCGGGGACCGAGCCAACGGTTGAACTTCTGGGCGATCTCTTCTTGCACTCCGGCCGTGTCTGCAAGGATCCGGTCATCGTGAAGGTCAAGCCGGCGAAGGTCGCGTCGGACGCCGCTCCGCCGCGCAAAAAGGGAGCGGCGAGCCGAAAGACCTCCACGCCCTCACGTTCGCCATCGTCGCGTCCCGCCGCTCCCCCTCCCGACATCAGTGGCGGAATTGGGATTGGCGGTGTGTTCTAACCTGGCACAGGCTGCCCCGGCATCGAGAAGCATTCCTTAACCATGACGGTTCAGGATTTGCCTTTGATCAACGGGGATTCCCTGTTTTGAAATTGCAAAGGCGTTTCCATCGCCGTTCAAAGAGCGCTGTGCCAACGCTCGCCAAACCCTTTTTCCCTGGGCATGCCGCTTCTCTAAAACCTCTGTATATTTCCTGGCGACACGCACTGACGCCTCTGGCTTTCGCGGCGACCGTGGCGCTGTCGATGGCTGCGCAGGCTTCGGATTTCTCCGAGCCGTGGAAGAATGCCGACCGCGCCCTGGTGGTCGATGCCTACGAATACAATTCCATCGACTGGGCGCAACTTGCCACCGACAAGCGCATCGTCGGATTCATCAACAAGGCTTCCGACGGCATGCCGCCGCCCTATTTCTGTTTTGGCAGCGACACCGACGTGAAGCTCTGCAAGGCGCTGTGGAAACGCCATGCGGTGACGCGCGAACTGTTCCAGACGCGCCGGGTCGTGGCCAAGGCGCTCGGGATGAAATGGGGTGCCTATCACCTGGCCCGCCCGGGCAATCCGGTCGAGCAGGCCAATAATTTCCTCGATTTTGCCGATCCCGCGCCGGACGATCTCATGGTTCTCGACCTCGAGGGCAACGATCCCTCGCAATGGATGTCGCTCGACGATGCCGAGGAGTTCGTACGCCAGGTGCATCGGCGCATGGGTCGCTTCCCGGTGCTCTATACCAACGGCAAGACGGCCCAGTACATCGCCGACAATCGCTACAAGTACCGGCTCCTGTCGCGGCTGCCGCTTTGGTACGCCCGCTATAAACCCGATATCGACGTGCATTTTCCGATGGGCAACTGGCAAGGCTATGCGCTCTGGCAATTTTCCGCGCAGGCCAATTGCGGCCGCTTCCGTTGCCCCTACAGGGTTGCCGGCACGCCTAACGATATCGACGTCAACGTCGCACCAACCGATGCCGCCACGCTGCGCCAGCAATGGCCCTTTGGCGGGCTGATCGACGTGCCATCAGACTATCTTGCCAGCGTGCCGGTGCCGCTCTCGCGCGAGGCAGCGCTCGCCGGCAAGGCGACCCTGATCTATGCGGATGTGGCGACGCCGCCGACGTTCGAGGAAATGGTCGCGGTGCTTGGCTCGCGCTGGTCGAAATTCCGCGACGGGTTCCGCATGCCTGTGGTGAAGACGGTGCCGCGCCGGCCCGGCTTCGGCATTGTGCAATATGTTGCCTGGAAGCGAACCGAACAGCGCTCACCCGAGCAGCTCGACGCCGCCTTCGCCGGGGCCGATCCGGTCAGCACCGCTTCGACCGAAATCGACCGCGGCCAGCAATAAGCCGCCGTGCCGTAATCTCAGTTCGCCTGCTCGCGCGCCACGGCCTGCCAGCCGATGTCGCGACGGCAGAATCCGTCCGGCCAGTCGATCCGGTCGAGCGCGGCATAGGCCCGCGCCTGTGCCTCGCCGACCGTGGCTCCGGTTGCCGTGACATTGAGGACGCGGCCGCCATTGGCAACCAGTGCACCGCCATTGATGGCGGTGCCGGCGTGGAAGATCTGGACGCCTTCGCCCGCCGCCTGCTCGACGCCGCGGATGACGGAGCCTTTTTCCGGCGTGCCGGGATAGCCCCGAGCGGCCATCACCACGGTGAGCGCCGCCTCGTCGCGCCAGCGTATGGAAGTGTGCGCCAACTGGCCGTCCACGGCGGCGTTGAGCAGCACCAGCAAATCGTCCTTCAGCCGCATCATCAGCACCTGGCATTCCGGATCGCCGAAACGGGTGTTGTATTCGATCAGCTTCGGCCCCTTGTCCGTGATCATCAGCCCGGCGAACAGAATGCCGGCGAAGGGCGCGCCGAGCTCGGCCATGCCACGCATCGTCGGCTCGATGATTTCGCGCATGGTGCGCTCGACCATCTCAGGCGTCATCACCGGCGCCGGCGAATAGGCGCCCATGCCGCCCGTGTTGGGGCCGACGTCGCCGTCGCCAACGCGCTTGTGATCCTGTGCCGTGCCGAAGGGCAGTGCGGTGGTGCCGTCGCAGAGGCAGAAGAAGCTCGCCTCCTCGCCGGTCATGAACTCCTCTATCACCACTTCCGCGCCGGCGGCGCCGAAGGAACCTTCGAAACAGGCATCGAGTGCCGCCAGCGCCTCGTCCAGCGTCATGGCGACGGTGACGCCCTTGCCGGCGGCGAGCCCGTCGGCCTTGATGACGATCGGCGCACCAGTCTTCTCGAGATAGGCCTTGGCGGAGGCCAGATCGCCGAAACGGCCGTAGGCGGCGGTGGGGATGTTATATCGCGCGCAGAGGTCCTTGGTGAAACCCTTCGAACCCTCCAGCCGCGCGGCGGCTTTCGAAGGCCCAAAGACGCGGATGTTTTCTGCGCGCAGATCGTCGGCAATGCCGGCGACGAGCGGCCCTTCCGGGCCGACCACGACGAGGTCGATTTTTTTCTGCCGGCAGAAGGCGGCCACGGCGGCATGATCGGTGATATCTAGCTTCACCAGCTCGGCCTCGGCCCCGATGCCCGGATTGCCGGGGGCCGCGTAGAGCTTGGTCAGCAGCGGCGAGGCGGCAATCTTCCAGGCAAGCGCATGTTCGCGGCCGCCGGAGCCCAGAAGAAGAACGTTCATGGCCACCTCTTGATGCAAACCCTGGAGAGCACCCGCTATTGCTCTCCGGGCGACGGGTCAAGGCATCAGGGTGTTTTGATCAGAATTGCACACGGGAACGTTATCCCCGGCCAGATATGGGCGCCGATTTCTGGCGCCCATATTCTGGCCCGCTTCAGACGGGAAAAACCACCGGGAACCAGTCCTCGCGCAATTTCTGGCCCGGCTGCATGCCGTGGCCATGATAGGGCGGTGATGTTCGGCCTGGCCGCTCGACATAATGAGCATCGTCGCCGACCCAGCGCAGTGACAGTGCCCGACGCCGTGCCGCGGTAAGGTTGCCGCGCGCGCCATGCGCTGTGCGGAAGTCGAACAGGATGGCGTCGCCCGGCTCCATCTCCCATTCGAGAACCTTCATCGACGGATCGTTATCGGGATCGGGCACCGGCAGGTAGTCGCCCTCGCCGGCATAGAAATTGCTGTCGTCGAGCCAGCGCACCGGCAGGATCATCTTGTCCCATTTGTGCGAGCCGGCGATCAGGCGCAGCGTCGCCTCCTTTACCGGGTCGATGGGAATCCAGAAGCTCACCGTCTGCTGGCCGTCGACGAAATAGTAGGGGATGTCCTGATGCCAAGGCGTCGGCTTCTGCGTGCCGGGCTCCTTGACCAGAACGTGATCATGGAAGAACTGCGCGGTGCGCGACTGCATTACCGCCGCCGCCAGTTCGGCGGCCGGCGATTCGCGCACCACCCTGACGAATTCGGGAATACGCTCCCAGTTGCAGTAGTCATCGAAGAAACTGCCACGGCCGTTGGCGATGTCGGAAGCGGTGGCGCTGCGGTTTTGCATATTGCGCTCGATGCCGGCGGCAATCGTATCGACCCAGCCCTTGAAGGCGCCGCGGATGCAGACCGCGCCGTCACGCTGATAGTCGGCAATCGTATCCGCGTCGATCACGGGGGCGTCGGCAGTGTGGGTGGCAGCTTGGGAAGCCATCGCGTTCTCCTCTTGGAATGAACCGACTATCGCAATCCCCTCTCATTCAGTAAAATAATAACTTTCCATCTGATATATAGATTAGGCCTATGAACGTCACCCTCACGCAATTGCGCTATCTCGTCGCCGTGGCGCGCCATGGCAGCGTCACCGGCGCGGCAAAGATGCTGAACGTCTCACAGCCTTCAATTTCGGTGGCGATTGACGCAGTCGAAAAGAATTTCGGCCAGAAGCTGTTCGTACGCCAGCGGGGAAGTGGCGTGTCGCCGACATCGTTCGGTCGCGCTTTCGTGGCCAAGGCGAGACAGGTTCTCACCGAAACGGACGAACTTGTCAGCCTGGGTTCAAGCAAATCTGCTGTCGGCGGCGAACTGGTGCTGGGGTGCTTCGAGGATCTGGCGCCATTCTTCGCACCGGCGCTGCTCCGCGCCTTTTCCGAACGCTATCCCGCGGTGAAAGTCGTCGTTCGCGACGAGACGTTCGAGACGCTTGGGCGGCGGCTTGGCGATGCCGCCATCGATCTCGGCCTCACCTATGATCTCAGCTTGCCGACACATTTCGCGCGCATCCTGCTGCACGAACTTCGCCCGCACGCGCTGTTGCCGGCGGGCCATGCCCTGGCGGACCAACCATCGGTCAGCCTGGCGGACCTCGCCGCCTATCCGCTGATCACGACCGATCAGCCGCACAGCTGGCAGCATATGCTCGATCTGTTCCGCAGCCGCGGCCTCTCCCCGGTGGCCGACAGGGCAACGAGTTCATTCGAACTCCAGCGCAGCATGGTGGCGAACGGTTTTGGTGTCGCCGTCACCTACACCCGGCCGCACGGGGACAGCAGCTATGACGGACTGCCGTTGATCTGCAAGCCGCTATCGGATCCGCTGCCCATGCAGCGCATCATCCTCACCTATGACACGCATCAGCGCGTATCGAATGCAGCACTCGCATTTGTCGAAACAGCGAAGGCCTGGTTTTCCACGCGTGACATCTTCACCTCCTGACGGGTTGACGGTCGTCCCTCGCCGGCTTGCCGCTTGACGGTTTCCGCGCCTGCTGCCACTCCATGGAACATGGAACCTATCCAATCGAAAACGGCCCAGGGCCGCGTCGCCGATGCGCCGAATGGCCATTGGGTCTACCGGGTGCTGCCGCGCGCGATTTGGCCCTATGCACAGCTTGCGCGATGGGACAGGCCGATCGGCTGGCAATTGCTTCTGTGGCCGTGCTGGTGGTCGGCGGCGCTCGCGGCGAGCGCCTATCCACGCCCCGGCGATCCGCTGCTCACGCTGCTGCCGGCGCCATGGTATCTCGTGCTGTTCCTGGTCGGCGCCATCGCCATGCGCGGCGCCGGCTGCACCTACAACGACATCGTCGACGAAGGCATAGACAACCAGGTCGAGCGCACCCGCTCGCGGCCGCTGCCGTCCGGCCAGACCACGCGCCGGCGGGCCTGGCTGTTCCTTGTGCTGCAGGCCCTGGTCGGCCTTGCCGTGCTCCTGCAGTTCAACGGCTTCGCCATTCTGCTCGGCGTCTGCTCGCTGTCGATCGTGGCCATCTATCCATTCATGAAGCGGATAACCAACTGGCCGCAACTGTTTCTCGGCCTTGCCTTTTCCTGGGGTGCGCTGATGGGATGGGCGGTCGAGTTCGGCGATCTCGATGGCCCCGCCATCATGCTCTATATCGGCTCGATCCTGTGGGTGATCGGCTACGACACGATCTATGCGCATCAGGACAAGGAAGACGACGCCATTGTCGGCGTGCGCTCGACGGCACGGCTGTTCGGCGACAACACCAAGGCGTGGCTGGCGGGGCTTTATGGCGGTACGCTGATCTGCTTCGCCATCGCCTTTGCCTCGGCGCAGGCACCGGTGGTGGCGCTGGCGGGATTGATCGCCGCCGGCGCCCACATGGCCCGCCAGATCACGGTTCTGGATATCAACGATCCGGACCAATGCCTGCGGCTGTTCCGGTCGAACAACCAGGTCGGCTGGCTGATCTTCCTCGGCCTGATCGGCGGCGCATTGTGGGTGGCACTGAAGCCGCTGGTCTAGCGGCTTCGCCTTTCAGCAATCCCGAACCGGGGTCATGCTCAGTCGCGAGAAATAATCTCCTGGCCGCCGATGACCAGCCTGAGACCAAGGTTGCCGGCCCTGCGGCGGGCGAGGAAGCGCGGGCGGCGCGTGGTCGAAATGCGGCCCTTTCGGCGATCCTGCGGCGGCAGCGTCTTGATGGCGGCGCCGAGCGATTCTTCCAGCGTGCGGGCAACGCCGTCCGATTCGATCAGGAGCATCGGCAGGCGGTAGGCATCGGCCCAGGCGCGCCAGTCGGCGGCGACATCATCGAGGTCGTCGGCCACCAGCAGAGGCACCGACAGCATTGGGTCGTTGTGCAGGAGTTCGAGGGTAACCGTGACATTGCCGTCCGGATCCTCCATCGCGCGGGCGGCAACGCCGCGGAACGCATTGGCGGGCAGTGCGATGATCGCGGGCACGCCGCTCATCTCCAGCATGCGACGGATCACGGCGCCGCGCTGGTCAATGGTGAAGGTCACGTCGCCATAGTCGTCGCGTGTGGCGTAGCTAACCACCTGCGGCAGGCGGAATGGGTCGAGGCGCATGTTGCGTCCCGCCCAGACTGGCTTCAGTCCGGTGTTCATAGAGTGCCTTCCTGTCTGTCTCCTGAGAGCCGGTGTCCGGTTCTCTCCGGGCCAGTTTTCCCGGCCTCGTTATGGGGAAACAGTAGCGTGGGCTCCTTACCGTCGCGCTTAAGAAAGTCGGTTAAATTTTGCTGATCTCAGGGATGGTTATCGGAATGCCACCGGGCGCAAGATGTTGAAAGGATCAGATAACCTTACCGGGATTCATGATGCCGGCAGGGTCGAAGGCAGCCTTCACCCGGCGCATCAGATCGATGGCCATCGGCGGCGCGGTGGCGATCAGTTCGTCGCGCTTCAACTGGCCGATGCCGTGCTCGGCGGAGATCGATCCATGGAAGGACCGCACCACATCGTGCACGGCCTTGTTCATGGGATGATAAAGGGCAAGAAACGCCTCGTCGTCGCCGTCGAGCGGCCGCGAGATGTTATAATGAAGGTTGCCGTCGCCCATATGGCCGAAGCAGACCACGCGGGCGCCGGCACTGACCGAGGCCACCGCGCCGGCGGCCTCTTCGATAAAACGCGGGATCGATGCTATCGGCACCGAAATGTCGTGCTTGATCGAAGCGCCTTCCGGCTTCTGGCATTCAGGGAGCGTCTCGCGGAAATTCCAGAAGGCGTCGCCCTGGGCAAGGCTTGCCGCGACCACCGCATCGCCAACGATGCCTTGCTCGAGACCATCCGCCAGCACCTCCTCGATCAGAGCCCGGCCGTCGGTATCCGAGCGGCCGGAGGAAACCTGCATCAAGACATACCAGGGCCAGTCATCGGCCAGCGGTCGTACGACACCTTGACCATGCCTGAGCGTGAAATCGTAAGGTCTCTTGCCGATCAGTTCAAAGGCCGTGAGCGAAGCGCCGGCGCGGTCCATCGCCAGGCTGAACAGCGCCAGTGCCGCCTCGGGCGACGACAGTCCGGCGAAAGCGACCTCGCGCCCCTTCGGCTTCGGGAACAGTTTCAGCACGGCGGCGGTGATGATGCCGAGCGTGCCTTCGGCGCCGACGAACAGGTTCTTCAAATCGTAGCCGGTGTTGTCCTTCTTGAGCTTGCGCAGATCGTCGAACACCTCGCCGGTCGGCAACACCACTTCGACGCCGAGGCACAGTTCGCGCGCGTTGCCGTAGGCCAGCACGCCGGTGCCACCGGCATTGGAAGACAGGTTGCCGCCGATCTGGCAGGAGCCTTGCGCGGCGAGCGACAGCGGAAACAGCCGGTCGGCGGCGTCGGCCGCCTCCTGCAGCGTCTGCAGGATAACGCCGGCCTCCGCCGTCACTGTGTTCGATAGAACATCGATCTCGCGAATGCGGTTCAGCCGCGACAGCGACAGGATGATCTCGCGGCCGGATCTGTCCGGCACCTGGGCGCCGACCAGCCCGGTGTTGCCGCTTTGCGGCACGACCGGCGTTCCCGTCTCGGTCGCCAGCCGCATGATCCGGCTGATCTCTTCGACACTGCCCGGTCGCAGCACCAGCGATGTCGCGCCATGCCAGAGCCCGCGCCGCTCGATGAGATAGGGCGCGATGTCCTGTTCGTCGCGCAGCGTGTATTTGTCGCCAACGATCGCCGCGAAGCGATCGATGAGAGCGGGATCAAGTTTTTGCGAAATGTCGGTCATGTGGGAAAACTACGGTGCGGGCTGTACATTGTCACGAGGGGCGGCGGCACGCGAGAGCCGGTCGTTGATGGCCTCGCCAAGACCATCGAAAGGAATCGTCTCAACGGCGATGGTGCGCGCGCCGCTGCGGTCGAGTTCCTGCATATAGGCGAAAAGATTGCTTGCCGCTTCGCGCAGGTCACCGGTTTCAGACAAATTGAGGAACGCTGCGGCATCACGCCAGCCTTCGGCCCGCTGATCCCCAAAGGCAAGCAGAGCTTCGCCTTCGCCGACCGTTCCTGCATTGAGCCGCATCGCCGCCCCCGGCGCGTAGTGGGAGGCAAGCATGCCCGGCGCCTCGATGCCGGCGGCACCGCCACGCAGCAGTTTCACACCAATGGCCGCCTCGATCTCCTCGGCGGCAACGCCGCCGGGCCGCAGCAGCCACAAGCTCCCCCCTTCGGCCTTGAGGATGGTCGATTCCAGCCCGACCGGCGTCGCGCCGCCATCGACCACCAGCTTGATGCGCGCGCCGAGATCCGCCGCCACCGCTTGTGCCGTCGTCGCGCTGATCTTGCCGGATGAGTTGGCGCTGGGGGCGGCAAGTGGCCGGCCGAGCTTTGCGATGAGGTCACCGCCAAAGCCCCTCGGCATGCGCAAGGCGATCGTATCCAGCCCGGCCGTGACCAGCGGATGGATGCCGTTGCCGGGCCGCTGCGGCAGCACCAGCGTCAGCGGACCCGGCCAGAACGCCTGCGCCAGTCTCCTCGACAGCGGATCGAATATAGCGATGCGCTCGGCCATCGCCATGTCGGCGACATGGGCGATCAGCGGATTGAAACGCGGCCGCCCCTTGGCCTCGAAGATGCGCGCCACGCCGATGCCGTTGGTGGCATCGCCGGCAAGCCCATAGACGGTCTCCGTCGGGATGGCCACGACATCGCCGCCCTGAAGCAGAGCCAACGCCCGCTCCAACGCTTCGTCGACGGCAAGTATCTCAGCCATTCTCGTCACCTCGCAGATGCCGGCTGCGTAGTACGATGGCGGCTATTGGGCAAGCCGGCTGTTGGGCAAGAGGGTCTTGGCGATTTATCAATTCCTAAAATGCTACGTTTCCGCGAAAGCCGGTATCAATTCCGGTCCGCTACCGTCAGGGCCTGGGCAAAGGGGAGTGGCCATCGTGTCTGTGCGTATCCTGCTGGGGATCACTCTGGCGGCGTTGAGCGGTGGAGCTCAGGCCTCGTCGCTTGTCTTTCCCGGCGCGCCGGCCGCGACACCCTCCATCCTTGCCTTGAAGGCGGACGGCATCCAGGCAGGCGACGTGCTCTCCGTCGTTGCGCTCGGCGAACCCGAGGTTACTGATGAAAAGGTGGCGGCGATCCCCAACGCGCCCGAGCCACGGCACGGTTTCATGCCAGGCCCGATGATCATTCGTGGCGGCGTGGTCGGCGGCGACTTCTCGACACCGACGCAAGTCAAGGCACCGGCCACGACCGCCACCCCTGCTCCCGCTCCAGCCCAGGCGACCGCCTCGGCGGCTCCGGCGTCGGGCATGCAGAAGAAGCCGACCGCACCGGCAGCCGCATCGACCCCCGCGGCTGGGACCGGCAAGGTCAAGTAGCCGCCACAAATTGCTGGGCTGGCCAGATCGTTGACAGCTTGACGGCGCCCTGCGCACCATTGCCGTGCGAGTTCGTCCTGGCGTATCTGGCCGCTCGAAGCCGCCGCCTGGATTTGGTCAAGCGATTCGGGCACAGGGACGGCTCTGGCAGACGGGCTTCGTCGTTCAAAAGGGGGTTGATCATGAGACTATCCAAGACCGTTACCGTGGCCGCGCTTTTGCTGGCATCGCTGCTGGGTGCCAGCGCGGCGCAAGCCGATGACATGCTGGGATCCTATGTGGCGCGTATTTCCGATCGGGATCACCAGGCGAGCGACGGCTATGCGCTGGACAGCGCCGCGCAGATGGTGCGGCAGGATCGCGCCAACTGGCACAAATTCCATCGCCGCGACCGCGACGATGAGGGTGATGCGTGGTTCAGGACCAACGACCAGCGCGCCGATCTGCAGCGCATGCTGGAGCGTCCCGGCGCGATGAGTTCCTCGACCAAGCGCGCCATCGTCAATGGCGAACCGCTGATCCAGGTCGATGTCTACGAAAACAGCGTGCGGGTCAGCATCCTGGAGAACTGACAAGCATCCGGGAAGACGATAAAAAGGGCGGCGCCGCTGCGCCGCCCCCTCTTCCCGACAGAACCGGATTGAAATCTCAGGCCGCTTCTTCCTTGTCGTCGTCTTCCTCGGACTCGGCGTCTTCTTTTTCGTCCTCGGCGTCGTCGCCTTCGGCTTTCACGGCTTCATCGTCGCCTTCGTCAGACTCTTCGCCGTCTTCATCGTCGCCTTCTTCGTCATCGCCATCCTCGTCGTCATCCGACAGATCGGCGGCTTCGACCGTGGCGGCGGCGGCGTGATCGATGGCGGTTTCGGAAGCGGATTCAAGCGCCTCGGCGGCGGCCGAGGTTTCTTCAGTCACTTCGATTTCGTGATCGGAATTCATGGGAGCCTCCGTTGGGTTGGGGAACATGTCCCTTCTGCCACGCAGAGATCATCGTCATATGACTGTAAGCCGGCTCGAACGGCCGGCTTACAGATATTTTTCCTGAGCGCTCAACCAGCGATTTTCGAGAAATCAGCGACCTGACCGGTGGCCGCGCGGATGCGCGTGAGAAGCGCCAGACGGTTGGCTCGCACCGCCAGGTCTTCATCGTTCACGAGAACGGCTTCAAAGAATGAATCAACGGGTTCGCGCAACGCGCTAAGCGCCAGCATCGCGGCGGAAAAGTCTTCGTTTTGAATCGCTTCGCCGGCTTGCTTCTCGGCCTGATTCACCGCAGCGAACAGCGATTTCTCGGCATTCTCCTTGAACAGAGCCGGCTCAACGGTTTCGGCGACCGCCGTTTTCTTCTTCTCTTCGGCCGCCAGGATGTTGGCCGCACGCTTGGTGCCGGCGAGCAAGTTCTTGCCGTCCTCGGTTTCGAGGAAGGAGCCCAACGCCTCGACGCGGCGGACGATCTGCAGGAGATCGTCGGACTGCGGCGTGATGACGGCATCGATGAGATCGTGCCGGGCGCCCTGGTCGCGAAGGTAGACTTTCAGACGGTCGTGGAAAAAGGCGAGGAGATCGGAGCCGATCTTCTCAAACGCCGGCACCTCCATTGGAAACTCCCGAGCACCCTTGGCCAAAAGCTCCTTAGCAGAGGTCATCTTTGGATCAATCTCGCTGCCTTCAAACCAGCGTTTCTCAGTTTCCCAATCCATGTTCCTATTCGATATTAGCGCAGAGGCAAGCTCGCCTGCTTTCGTCACGAGAGGCGCATAGAGCTTCAACCCTACTTCATTCTCTAGGACCAATCTGACTACCCCAAGGGCAGCCCTGCGCAAGGCATAGGGGTCCTTCGAACCCGTGGGCTTTTCGTCGATGGTCCAGAAGCCAACCAGCGTATCGAGCTTGTCGGCAAGCGCCACTGCGATCGACACTGGCTCACTCGCCACGCGATCGGACGGGCCCTGCGGCTTGTAGTGTTCCTCGATGGCCGCAGCCACGGAGGGATTCTCGCCCTGGAGCAGCGCGTATTTGCGGCCCATGGCGCCCTGCAGTTCCGGGAACTCGCCGACCACTTCGGTGGTGAGATCGGCCTTGGCGAGAACGGCGGCGCGAGCGGCGAGCGCGGGATCGGCGCCCACGATCGGCGCCAGTTCTTCGGCGAGCCGCTTGATCCGCTCCACCCGCTCGCCTTGCGTGCCGAGCTTAGCGTGGAACGTCACATTGAGATGGTCGAGGCGGGCCATGCGCTGGTCGAGCGGCTTTTTCAGATCGAGCCCGAACTTTTTCGCCGAAGCTTCGAGCCGGCCGAGATCCGGCAGATCGCCCTGGTCGGTCGTCCAGAAATAGAGCGCGTCGGAGAGGCGCGCGCGCACCACCTTGCCGTTGCCGTGGGCAATTTCCTTGCCGCCGTCCCTGGCCTCGATGTTGGAAGTGAGGATGAAGCGGTTGGACAGCGCGTCGCCCTCACCTTGCGGGCGCGTGACAAAGCACTTCTGGTTGGCGCGGATGGTCAGCCGGATCACTTCGGCCGGAATGGCGAGGAAAGCCTCTTCGAACTCGCCCAGCAGCACGACAGGCCATTCGACCAGCCCCGACACCTCTTCCAGCAAGCCTTCGTCCTCGACCAGGTCGAGCCCGTTGGCGAAGGCGAGGTTGCGGGCGTCGGCGAGGATGATCTCCTTGCGCCGGTCGGCATCGAGCACGACCTTGGCGGCCTCAAGCTTGCTCACATAGTCGTCGAAGCGGCGCACGGTGATTTCAGCCGGCGCGAGGAAACGGTGGCCGTAGGTGATGTTGCCCGAGCGGACGCCGTCGATCTCGAAATCGACCACGACAGGCTCCTCGGTCTCCGGGCCGAAGGTGCACAGGATCGATTGCAGCGGCCGCACCCAGCGCAGCGAGCCCGGCTTGGCCGAGGCCGGCCCCCAGCGCATCGATTTCGGCCACGGGAAATTGCGGATGATGCCCGGCACCAGTTCGGCGATGATCTCTTCGGCCGCCCTGCCCGGCTTCGAAATGTGGGCGACGTAGAAGTCGCCCTTCTTCGGGTCGGAATGGACATGCGCCTCGGCGACCGAAGACAGCCCGGCCTTGCGCAGGAACCCCTGGACCGCCTGTTCAGGCGCCGTTGTCGACGGCCCCTTGATCTCCTCGCTTATGTCCTTGGAGCGCGCCGTCAGGCCCCTGATGTCGAGCGTCAGGCGCCGCGGCGTCCAGTACTCGCGCGCCGCCTCATAGGTCAGACCCGCCTCGACCAGACCATCGGTCAGCATCTTCTTGAGATCACCGGCCGCCTTGCGCTGCATGCGGGCGGGAATCTCTTCCGAGCGGAGTTCTAGAAGCAGGTCAGGCATGGTTGGGGCTCACGCGGCAAAATGGTCCGGGCGGGGCATAGCAACTCGGCTGGCCGCTGTCACCCTTTCCGCGAGGTGATCGTCGACTTCGGCTGATTTCCAGAAATTTTGGCTGCCCTGTCGGGCCCCGGCGATCCGGCCCGTCCTTGGATCGAAGATTTCCATGAACCGAACGCAGCGCTGAAGCGACCCACGCTCAGGCAGGGAACTATTGGCTGAACGACGATGAAAACGACATCCAGACTTCTGCAGATCCTCGCGCTCAGCGCCTGCTTCACCGCGCAGGTCCACGGCGCCTTTTCGATGCCGGGCGTGCGGCAGGCGCTGCGGACGATGGCCGGACAAAGCGGCCAGATCCTGTCGCCGATCAACGCTTCCCTCGAAATGATAAGGGGTGCCTGACTCAGGCCGCCAAACCACCAGCCTGCGTCTTCAAGAACGCCTCGCCGCAGGCCTTCGCCAGATTGCGCACCCGCAAGATGTAGCTCTGCCGCTCGGTGACCGAGATCACGCCGCGTGCGTCAAGCAGGTTGAAGACATGGCTGGCCTTGATGCACTGGTCGTACGCCGGGAAGACCATCTTGTGCATCGGCAGATTGTCGTTCGAAGCCGGTGCGCCGGCATCGAGCAGCGCCTTGCATTCGGCCTCGGCGTCCTCGAAATGCCTGAGCAGCATCGCTGTGTTGGCGTATTCGAAATTGTGGCGCGAATATTCCTGCTCTGCTTGCAGGAAGACGTCGCCATAGGTCACCTTGTCGACGCCCTCGCGGCCGTTGAAGTTGAGGTCGTAGACATTGTCGACGCCCTGCACATACATGGCCAGCCGCTCCAGCCCATAGGTCAGTTCGCCGGCCACCGGCGCACATTCGATGCCGCAAACCTGCTGGAAATAGGTGAACTGCGAGACTTCCATCCCATCGCACCAGCATTCCCAGCCAAGCCCCCAGGCGCCCAGCGTCGGGCTTTCCCAGTCGTCCTCGACAAAGCGGATGTCATGCAGCAGCGGGTCGACGCCGATCGCCTGAAGCGAACCGAGATAGAGCTCCTGCAAGTTCGGCGGGTTCGGCTTCAGGATCACCTGGTATTGGTAGTAATGCTGGAGCCGGTTCGGGTTCTCGCCGTAGCGGCCATCCTTGGGACGGCGCGAGGGCTGGACGTAGGCAGCGTTCCAACGACGCGGCCCGAGCGCGCGCAGCGTCGTTGCCGGATGAAACGTGCCTGCGCCGACCTCCATGTCGTAGGGCTGGAGGATGACGCAACCATAGGCCGCCCAGTAATTGTGCAAGGTCAGGATCAGCCCCTGGAACGAGCGGCTGGGATGCATATGGGCGGGAATTTCAATCGTCACGGTTGGCCTCGACAGCAAAGGCTAGCTTGCCGGCACGTCCTAGAGACACGACGGCGAAGCGTCAAGCAAGGCACGCCGGATGCGGCTCCCGAAAGGGCGCAGCGGGGCTCCCAAAGAAGCCCCGCTCGCATTCAAAAAGCCGATTTCACCCCTTCGGGGCAGGCACCGGCTCGGGCTTGACCTTCGGGGTTTCCTGCGCCGTGTTGGATTCGATCGGCGGCAGGCCCTTCATCAGCTTCTGCTGCAGCGTGGCCAGCACGTCGGGATCGGGCTTCAGGTCGCGGGCCTGGTTCCACTGGAAAGTGGCTTCCAGCTTGCGGCCGACGCGCCAGTAGGCGTCGCCGAGATGATCGTTGAGAACCGGATCTTCCGGCTTCAGCGATACGGCACGCTCCATCTCGCGCACCGCGTCATCGAACCTGCCGAGCCGGAAATAGGCCCAACCGAGCGAATCCACGATGTAACCGTCGCTCGGCCTGAGGTCGACGGCCTTCTGGATCATCGCCAGGCCTTCCTTGAGGTTGGTGTTCATGTCGACCCAGGAATAGCCGAGATAGTTCAGCACCTGAGGCTGGTCCGGCTGCAATTCCAGCGCCTTGCGGAAATTCGGCTCGGCTTTTGGCCATTCCTTGAGGCGCTCATAGGCGATGCCGCGCTGGTAGAAAATGTTCCAGTTGGCCGCGGTCGGCGTCTTCAGCACCTCGACAGCCTTGTCGTAGAGGTTGGCGGCGGAGCGGAAATCATCCTTGGAGGAATAGACGCCGCCGAGCGCCAGATAGGCGCGCATGTCGTTGGGATGGGCGTCGACGAAGGCCTTCAGGTGGGTGATCGCCTCGTCATGGCGGTTGAGATCGGCAAGGTTGAGGCCAAGCTGCAAGTCCGAAAGCTCTTTCAGCGGCGAAGAATCAGGGATGCGCCGATAGAGCGCGATGGCGCCCTCGCCGTCCTTCAGCTGTTCGGCGACAGCGGCGAGTTGCACGAGGGCCGCGTCGCTGTCAGGCCTCAGAGCCAGGGCGTATTGCAGGTAAAGACGGACGAACGGCTCGCCGCCGCCACGGTTGAGCGCGGTGGCGAGATCGAGCAGGATTTCGGAAGCGCCGTCGGACGGACCTGAGACAAACGGCGCGATCTTGTCGCCCTTGGCGATCCTGTCGCGCAAGGTGACGATTTCGAGCTTGCCCGGCGAAAACGTTTCGGCCTGATCCAGCACCGATATCGCCTTGGCCTTGTCGCCCTTGCGGGCCAGGAACGAGGCATAGGCCTGGGCATTGCGCATCCAGGTTTCAGGCGCCGCGCCGCCGGCGGCCGTGTCCTGCATCGTCGCGGCGTAGATCGCCTCGGCCTTCTCGGGCATGTTGGAGGCATCGGCGATCAGCGCGCGGTGGAAGGACTTGAACAGGCCGAACCAGTCCGGGCCCTGAAGCTTGTCGATGGAGGCCATTGCATCGCTGGCCTGGCCGGCACCCTGTTGGGCCCAACCGGACATGACGCCGGAGATCAGCCGGTCGAGGTCGGATTCCAGCGACAGCTTGAGCCAATACTGCGCCTTGGTGAAATCCTTCTTGTGGAAGGAATCGACGGCCAGCGCCAGGCGCGAGAAGCGCTCGACATCGGGCACTTCCTTGAGCTTGTCGGCATAGACCAGGGATTCGTCGAAGCGGCCTTGCGCGATCAGCGACAGCATCAGGCTCTGTTGCAGGCCGGTGTCGCTCGGGTCGAAGGCCAGGGCCTGCTTGTAATAGGCGATGGCGCTGTCGAGGTCGTTGTCGCCTTCGGCGATCCGGGCAGCCAGATAGGCACCCGAGAACGAGGAAATCTTGACCGGTTCGGTGGATTGCTTGGCATAGGCCGGCAAAGCCGAGATCGCCATGCCGGTCACAATTGCCAGCCTTGTCAGCCAGCGCGCTCGTCCTTGCTGCATCGTATCCCTTTCAGCCAGGCGCCATCTCCGCGTCAGCGGGATCGACGTAGACTCGATCTTTCCGGGCAAAGCATGGCCTTTTTGGGGTCACGCTTCAATCCGCCTGAAATTCACAATCGGGTCAGCCGATTAACAAACCATGGCTGCAGCGGATTTTCGACCGGGGAAAAGCCGGCGTCAAGGTCAGCGCGGCACGACGGATCGCTGCACCTTAGTATTGGGAAAGCCGCCGGCCGCTATCGCGCCGCACAACTCGTTCCATTCGCAGCCGCCGCAAGCCTTGCGTACGCCACCAACGGAAAACGCCCGGCGCATCAGCGCCAGTGTTGCCACATCGAGATCGAGGCGGATGCCGGGTTGGACTGGCAGGGCCAGCAAGTCCTCGACATTGCGTGCCGCAAGCCGGTCCCGCTCGATGACGCTCTGGTTGAGACAATGCGGTTCCGGCCCGTCGAGCAACGGCGCGCAGACATCATCCGGACCGGAGACGAGGAGGATGTCCTCGCCACGGCTCAGGCGCTCCGCGATCCCGTCATAATTGGCGGTGAAGGCGGGGCTGTATCCCTTGCCCACATAGGTGAGCAGGCAAAGGAGGTGATGGGCGCGCAGCCTAACCGTCACGGATTGGCCGGCTTGGCGTTGCCGCCGCGAAGCGCCATGAGTGTCGCCGCACCAAGCGCCGACTTCAGCAATCCGCCGACGATGAACGGCAGGAAGCCGAAGGTTATGGCCTTCTCGGCGCCGATCATGACGGCAAGCCATGCCGTGCCCAGAACCAGGCAGGCAAGGTTGCCGAGCAGCATGGCGGCGAAGGCAAGCACCACCCTGTTGCTGTTCCAGCCGCGTTCGGCCAGCCAGCCGACAAGCGCGCCGACAACCGGGAAAGCGAAGAGATAACCGCCCGTCGGCCCGACGAAATAGGACGCGCCCCCTACCCCTCCGGACAGGACTGGGAAGCCCACAGCGCCCTCGACCAGCCAGGCGGCGATGGTGATGGCGCCAAGCCGCCAGCCGTAGAGCGCGCCGATCAGTGTTACCGCGAAGGTCTGCATGTTTACCGGGACCGGCACCATCGGCACCTCGATGTAGGACGCCAACGCCAGGAACAGCGTGCCGAGCACGACGGCTCCGACCTGCCAGCCGAGAGCGCGATCCTGGAGCCTGAGCGGGCTGAAAGAAGGTTTGCGGGAGTTGAATGCGATGTCTGCCATTGGGATACCTTCGACCGATTTGAAATTATAGATAATCTCTGTTTTCGATCTATTATCGAATCCACATTTTCGCCGGGATAGCAAGCCTCCGCTTGGTGGGGATGGCCTAAAAGCGCGTCGCGACGCGGCTTAGGGCAGTGTTTCATGCCTGTCGTTCCCCCAAAGCAGGGAGCCACTTTTGGGCGACATGCCTCAACCCACGATCGCGAAGGCTTCGCGCGTCGCGCCGGAGGCCGTCCTGACCGGCTTGCGGCCGATCCATTGGACATGGCGTCCCAGCGTTGCAGCTGCCGATTCGGTGTTTCCCTGCCGCAAGGCGGTCAATATCGCCCGGTGGTCCTGGTCGGTGCGTGCCTCCCACTCCGAACGCCATGCCGCGAACAGAAAGCGCGCACTGGCGGCATGCAGATCATCGATGGTGGCGAGCAGGCGGGGCATGGCGCATGGCGCCAAAATCAGCCGGTGAAAGGCGCGGTTGGCTTCTTCCCATGACCTGACGTCGCGGGACTTGTCGCCGGCCTTGGTCGCCTCCTCGGCGAGGTCGAGAATGGCTGACGTCAGATGCGGCGCGGCATGACGTAGCGCCAGCACTTCGAGTGCCGCCCGCATTTCGGCGACCTCCTTGACCTCGCCAAGATCGAATGCGGCGACACGCACGCCGCGGCGCGGTTCGCTGACGGCCAGGCCTTGCGCCTCCAGGCGGCGGAACGCCTCGCGCACCGGAACATGGCTGGTGTGGAATTCCTCGGCGACATGATCCTGGCGCAGCCTGGCCCCCGGCTCTATCGCGCCAGAGATGATGCGGTCCGCCAGCACCTTGCTGATGCGCACCGCGATGGTGTCGTCCGTGCCTTTTGCCATGTTTTATAGATAATTTGCGGCAGGGCAGCTTGTCGAGATGGCGACGCCGTATTCATTGGCGTTCTCCCCAGCACAAGCCAAGGGAATTCCGGGAAAGGCCGGCCTTCTCAGTTCACCCGGCTGATGCAGAAATCGATGACGTCGATCAGCGCCGATTTCTGCGGCGTTTCTTCCAGCGGCGCTAGCGCGTCGCGGGCGATCTCGCCGAAATGGCGGGCGCGGCCGATCGTATCGGCGATGGCGCCATGGCGGGTCATCAGGCCGATCGCCTTTTCCAGGCCCGCGTCGTCGACGATATTGTCCTCGATGGCACGTTTCCAGAAGGTGCGCTCGGCCTTGGTGCCGCGCCGGTAGGCGAGAATGACCGGCAGGGTCACCTTACCCTCGCGGAAATCATCGCCGACATTCTTGCCCAGATCCTTGCTGGCGCCGCCATAGTCCAGCGCATCGTCGATCAGCTGGAAGGCAAGGCCGAGATTCATACCGTAGGAGCGCAGGGCCGCGCGATCGTTGCGGGTCGCCTGGGCAATGACGGGGCCGACTTCGGCGGCGGCCGAAAACAGTGCGGCGGTCTTGGCCTTGATGACGGCGAAATGCTCGTCCTCGGTGGTCTCCAGGTTCTTGGCTGCGGCAAGCTGCATGACCTCGCCCTCGGCGATGATCGAGGCCGCGCTCGACAGGATGTCGAGCGCCTCGAGGGAGCCGACATCGACCATCATGCGGAAGGCCTGGCCGAGCAGGAAGTCGCCGACCAGCACGCTCGCCTGGTTGCCCCAGATCATGCGGGCAGTCTTCTTGCCGCGTCGCATCCCGCTCTCATCGACGACATCGTCGTGGAGAAGCGTGGCCGTGTGCATGAACTCGACCGAGGTGGCGAGCTTGACGTGACCCTCGCCGGCATAGCCGAACATCTGCGCGGCGGCGAGCGTCAGCATCGGCCTGAGCCGCTTGCCGCCGGACGAGATCAAATGGTTGGCGACCTCGGGAATCATCTCGACGTCGGAGCCGGCCTTGGACAGGATCAATTCGTTCACGCGCCCCATATCGGCGGCCGTCAGATCGATCAGATCCTTGATGGAGGCGGGTTCCCGCTTCCCGTTTTCGATGTTGAGAACGACACCCACGACAATCACTCCCGTCTTGGTATAACGCGTGCGACGGCACCCTTAGTCCCAGTATGGACTCTAGGGCGGCGGACACGGCCACGGCAAGTGGCGAATTGGCGCGGCGTCGGTAACAGCCTGTCAACCGCTGGGGGAGCGAGGCTCGGCCAGGGAATCTCCGCCCGTTTACATCAATAGCGCAAACTGCGAGTTTCATCAGATGATAGAACTTGTCCGCACAAACGATGCCGTGATCATCTCCTTCGTCGAATCGCTGATGCGCGACGCCGGCATCGCCTTCTTTGTCGCCGATCAGAATATGAGCATTCTCGAAGGATCGATCGGTCTTTTGCAGAAGCGCGTGATGGTCGACGCCGACCAGGTCGATGCCGCGCGGCGTATCCTGACGGACGCCGGCATCGCCAACGAGATCCGCACAAAATAATGCCGGCCGCGCCAGCCGCCCCTGCCCTTGACACCCTTGGCCCGGACACGCCGGCCCATACGGTCGATGCCTTCCATCGCGGCCGGTTCTGGCTGGTGCAACCCAAGCATGGCGGCCATCGCGCCGGCATGGATGCGATGATGCTGGCGGCGTCCGTACCGTCCGCCTTTGGCGGACGCCTCGCCGATTTCGGCGCCGGCGCCGGCGCCGCCGGCCTGGCCGTGCTGTCGCGATGCCCGGCTGCCCAGGCCGTGCTGGTCGAACGCGCGCCGGAAATGGCGGCCTTTGCCGCGGCCACCCTTGCTCATCCCGGCAATGCCCATCTCAGCGATCGCGCATCCGTGCTCGTCGCCGATGTCACAGTATCCGGCCAGGCCCGGGCGGCGGCAGGTCTGGCCGACAATGACTTCGACTACGTCATCATGAATCCGCCCTTCAACGCCGCCCGGGACCGCGCCACGCCTGACCGGCTGAGAAAGGAAGCCCATGTCATGGAGGACGGGCTGTTCGAAAGCTGGATCCGCAGTGCGGCGGCGGTTGTCAAGCCGCGCGGCGGGTTGGCCGTCATCGCACGGCCCGAACAGCTAGGCGCCATCCTCGACGCGATCGCAGGCCGTTTCGGCGATGCCGAGATGCTCGCCGTGCACCCTCGCCCCGACGCGGCGGCGATCCGCATCGTCGTGCGCGCAGCGCTGGGAACCCGCGGAAAACTCGCCATCCGTCCGCCCCTGATGCTGCACGCGCAATCGGGCAATGGCCCCGACGAGCGCAGCGAAATGATCGCCAACGGTCTCGCCTCGCTGTTTGGAGATTGAGCTATTCCTGGCCGCCACATTGCCGTTGGCCGGGAAATCCCTACATGCCTGCAACCCATCGACCGGAGACCGCGTCCTCGTGAAACGTCTTTTCAACCGCCTGCTGCCGAAATCCTGGCGCTCCACCGTCGTCACCATTCCGGTCATCCGGCTGCACGGCACCATCATGTCGGGCGGCCAGTTCCGGCAGAACCTGTCGCTGGCCTCCACCGCCGGCCTCATCGAGAAGGCCTTTTCCTTCGACGCGCCGGCGGTCGCCGTCTCGATCAATTCGCCCGGCGGCTCGCCGGTGCAGTCGCGGCTGATCTTCAAGCGCATCCGCGACCTGGCGAACGAAAAGAACAAGAAGGTTCTGGTCTTCGTCGAGGACGTCGCCGCCTCCGGCGGCTACATGATCGCGGTCGCCGGTGACGAGATTTTTGCCGATCCCTCCTCCATCGTCGGCTCCATCGGCGTGGTCTCGGCCTCGTTCGGCTTCCCTGAACTGATGAAGAAGATCGGCGTCGAGCGCCGTGTCCACACCGCCGGCCAGAACAAGGCGGTGCTCGATCCATTCAAGCCCGAGAAGAAGGAGGACATCGAGCGGCTGAAGGCGTTGCAGCTGGAGGTGCACGGCACGTTCATCGATCTGGTCAAGGAGCGGCGCGGCACGAAACTGAAGGACGATCCGGACCTGTTCACCGGCCTGTTCTGGACCGGCAAGAAAGGCCTGGAACTCGGCCTCGTCGATGCGCTCGGCGACATGCGCACCGTGCTGAAGACCCGGTTCGGGGCGAAGACCCAGCTCAGGCTGGTCTCGGCGCCGCGGGGCTTCCTCAGCCGCTTCGGCCTGTTCGGCTCGAGCAGGGGCTTTTCGGCGCCCGATATCGCCGGCGCCGCGGCCAGTGGCATCATCGATGCGGCGGAAGAGCGCGCGCTGTGGGCTCGCTTCGGGCTTTGAAAACCGGGCGAAACCGTCTAGCATGAGTGCTTGTAGTCTCATGCATGTCGTTTTCCCAAAACCGGACACAGTTTTTGGGCAACATGCACCAACCGACCCGACCGGCCGCCTTCGCCGGCCCAGCGTGGGAGGAGTTTTGACATGCCGCAGATCATTTTCTTCACCGTCGTCGGCGTCGCCGCCTATTTCGGCTACCGCACTTTCGTCCGGGAAGCCGAGCGCGTGACGGCCAAGGTGCGGCGGACTGAAAAGCAGGCGGCCAACGGCGCTATGGGTACGCTGGTCAAGGATCCGAAGACCGGCGAATACCGGCTGGCCAAGGACTGAGCATCATCCCCCACACGACTGACGCCGTGGACACCGAAATCGGTTCGCGCACCTGGCCCGCGCATGCCAAGATCAATCTGGCACTCCATGTCACCGGCAGGCGGCCTGACGGCTATCATCTGATTGAAAGCCTGGCGGTGTTCACGCGTTTTGGCGACCGGGTCGAAATCGCGCTCGCCGACAGCGACGATTTCACCGTGTCCGGCCGTTATGCGCCCGCGGTTCCTCTCGACGCCAGCAATCTCGTGCTGAAGGCGCGCGATGCCCTGCGACGAGAGGCCGGCTCCGCACGAACTCCGCCGGTTGCCATAAAACTCGAAAAGAACCTGCCGGTCGCCTCCGGCGTCGGCGGCGGATCGAGTGACGCGGCGGCCGTATTGCGCGGGCTGGTGCGGACATGGGACCTGGCCATCGACGACGCCAAGCTGGCGCGGATCGGTCTCTCGCTTGGCGCCGACGTCCCGATGTGCCTGGCGGCAAAACCGCTGGTGGCGCGCGGCATTGGTGACGAGCTGTCGATGGTGCCGGATTTTTCGGCGCTTGGACTGGTGCTGGTCAATCCGGGCAAGCCGGTGTCGACGGCGGAAATCTTCGCAGCGCTATCCCGCCGCGACAATGAACCACTGGCGCCGCTGCCGCGCAGCATCGATTTTCACAGCCTGCGCAACTGGCTGGAGGTCACCCGTAACGATCTCGAACCGGTAGCCGTGGCGCTGCAGCCCGCCATAGGCCGGGCGCTGTCGTGGCTTGATAAGGCCGGATCGGGGTTTTCACGCATGTCCGGATCGGGCGCGACATGCTTCGGTCTGTTCGAGACCGGCAATGTCGCCAAGCGGGCGGCAGCCGAAATACGCGGCCGCCAGCCCGACTGGTTCGTCGCGGCGACGCGCAGCATGGCATCGGAGGCTGAGTGAGATGGCTGGGATTAACGAGAGCCGTTCGTTCATTCCGGTTCGCATCGCGGTGCTGACCGTTTCCGACACGCGCAGCCTTGCCGACGACAAATCCGGCCGGACATTGGCCGATCGCATCATCGAGGCCGGCCACATCCTGGCCGCCCGCGATGTCGTCACCGATGACCGCGACAAGATCCGCGACACGGTCCTGGCGTGGTCGCGGGACAAGAATATCGATGTCGTCATCACCACCGGCGGCACCGGCTTCACCGGGCGTGACGTGACACCGGAGGCGCTGGAGCCGATGTTCGAAAAGCGCATGGACGGCTTTTCCGAAGTGTTCCACCGCATCTCCTACGACAAGATCGGCACCTCGACGATCCAGAGCCGGGCGACCGGTGGCGTCGTCAACGCCACTTTCGTCTTCGTGCTGCCGGGCTCGCCCGGCGCCTGCAAGGATGCCTGGGACGGCATCCTGAAGGCGCAGCTCGACTACCGTCACATGCCGTGCAATTTCGTCGAGATCATGCCGCGCCTGGACGAACATCTGCGGCGCGGGAAGTCGACTCCGTAAAAGCCGAGGGCAAAGCCCCGGTTTCACGCCGCGTTTGCCAGGCAGAACGGCGCCGGCGCCTTCGAAAGGCCATTCCAAACCGGATGCCGGAGAAAGTACCTTCTCGTGGAACGGCAATAGCCGATCCCGACAAGGACGATGCGATGACCGAGCATACCGGCGGATGCCATTGCGGCAACATACGCCTTCGATTTTCAACCGAACTCGATCCATCGCAAATCGAAGTCCGCGCCTGCCAATGCTCGTTCTGCATCAAACATGGCTCGCGCGCCGTCGCCGATCCGGACGGCAGGCTGATTGTCTCGGTCGGGGATATCGAGCGATTACGCAAATACCGGTTCGGGCTGAGGACGGCCGACTATCTGATCTGCGCGGATTGCGGCGTCTATGTCGCCGCGATCGCCGGAGACGACGCGAAAGCAATCGTCATCATCAGTGCCATGGACGACCAAAAGGCGTTCAGCCGCGAGCCTGTCCCTGTCGATTTCGACGGGGAAAGCAGAGAGCAACGCGAAGCCAGGCGTCGCCTCCGCTGGATGCGGGTCGAGATCAGCTTCGACTGATCCCGCTCAGCGGATGACCGGCTCTCCATGGAAGCGCCGGCGTGACGGGCGCGAAACACCGAAGCCCACCTCCATCATCAGCCTCGGCGTGCGCGCCGGCACGGTGCCCATGTGGAAACCGAACGGGTCCTCGACAAAGCCGAGGCCGGCCTCTCCGGTCAGAGTCACCGGGCTTTGCTCGCCATAGACGTCCAGCACCTCCTGGGCGGGATGGCCGACCAACAGGGTCAGTTGATGCTTCATGGCGCGGCGCCTGTGGCTGCCCCTGACATAGACATGCGGACCGGTGTCGGCGTCGACAGGCCTGAGGTAGAAGAAGAATTTCAGCATGCGCCAGTCATCGAGGTCGAAATGATACTTGCCGAGGGAGGCAAGGTTCTTGTCGGCGTCGGAGGCCGCGCCGGTCGGAAAGCTCCACCAGACGCGTGTGGTGATCAGTTTCGCCTGGCCGCCGAGATAGTGCGCGGCAATGTCGAGCAGCAGCGGATCGCGCTGGATGGCGAGTGCGGCCGGGCAGTCGAGGATGCGCTCGAAATAGTGTCCGCTGAGCAACGAGCGAGCCAGGCGTTTCTCGGCTTGCGCATGCTCGCCCGGCATGAATTCGAGACGACGGTCGAAATTGCCGAAGCAAGGCGTGCGTTCTGCGAAACGCGCGATCTCCTCATGAATTTCCGATGGCAGGACCAGGCCTGAAAACAGGCCGTCGGAGCGCAGCGCGTCGACCACCGCCGCCCGCTCGACACCGGAAAACATCGTATCCCCAACATTGTCGGCAGGACGGGCGCGTTTTGCACCCAGCCAATGCATCCGTCGCCCAGGCATGGTGCGCGCCAGCATGAACATCGGCAGCCAGGCAGGGTTTTCGCGCAGGTCCGTGAGATAGGTCGGAATGCGTACGGCGATGCGCCGCAACAAGCTGCCATTGCGGGCAATGGCCTCGAGACTGGCGGCGCCGGATTTGTCAGGGGTTGAAAGGTTCATCGGATCCTCGTCCATGAGCGCGACCCCGATGCCGCATCGGTGCTCACCACTCGCATGACCCAAACCCAATTCACCACCTCGGGGAGAGGCTAACCCCGTGTCACGTTTTGTGCAATGCACAATAGACAGAGCATATGCAAAAAATCACTTTGGCGAGCGGTGCTGCTGCCTCGGCGGCGCTACCCAGATCTCGGCGTCGAGCCTCTTTGTCGCCAAGCCACGCGCCAGCGCCTCGGCGCTACCGGCGCTTTTCGACAAGGACGCGGCTTGCCGCTTGCTGATCACCAGCCCGTCGGCGAGCGCACGGTTTCCCGAAAAGACCCGAGCCAGGAACGGTGTGCGGCTGCCCCGCGCGCGCGAGAATCGCGCCGCCATGGTTTGCCGCGCCGTGTGGGCGACAACCGCATCGATCCACCCCTCCACCAGCCGCGCGCCCGGCTCCAGCAGCAGCAGCCAGTCACCCTTGGCCTGGCGGATCCCCACGGCAATGCCGCCGCTTGCCACGTACTGGCAGCCGGCATGCTCGGCGACATGATGCGTCTGGTCGGTGGAGCCGGTGTCGCAGACGACGACCTCGCGCACCACGCCCTCGACAGCGCCGCCAATCAGCGAGCTGAGCGTACGGGCGAGAGCCTCCTCGTCATTGCGCGTTTCAATGAGAACACTGAGCATGTTTAGCCGAATAGCGGAAAGCAGCGCACAGCGCCAGTTTTTGCAGCGCAGCATAGAAAGTTCTTGATTTGTTCTCATCGAGAAAATAGGAATAATTTCATGAACCGAGCGATTCGAAACAACATGGACAGTCCCTGGGAGCGGGCCAAGATGGAACCGATCGTGCGCGCCGACATTGCAGCTTTCGGAGCTGGACGAGCCGAGATGGCCAATGCGATGATCGAGCAGAGTGGCATGCGTATCCGTCCGGACCGCAATCGCGGCCGGTCGGCGGGCATCAATCCGTCCGGCCGGTTCGAGCCGGTCAGCCGCCATGTCTTCGATGATGGCTGGGATTCGCTGGAGGAGCTGCCGCCCTTCAAGACCGAAGTGCAGGTTGAAAAGCCGCGTACCATCATCACCCGCAACGAATCGCCTGACATCTCCTTCGACCGGTCGATCAACCCCTATCGCGGCTGCGAACATGGCTGCGTTTATTGCTTCGCACGGCCGACGCACGCCTTCATGGGCCTGTCGCCGGGCTTGGATTTTGAATCCAAGCTGTTCGCCAAGCCGGATGCGGCAAGGTTGCTCAACAAGGAACTGTCGAAGGACGGCTACCAGCCGCGCACCATCGCCATCGGCACCAACACCGACCCTTACCAGCCGATCGAAAAGCAGTACCGGATCATGCGCGAGATCCTCGAAGTGCTGGAAGCGCGTGGCCATCCGGTCGGCATCGTCACCAAGTCCGCATTGGTGACGCGCGATATCGACATCTTGTCGCGCATGGCCGAGCGCGGGCTGGCCAAGGTGGCGCTGTCGGTGACGACAATGGACCGCATGCTGGCGCGCACCATGGAGCCCCGCGCGTCGACGCCGACCAAGCGGCTGGAGGCTATCCGGCAGCTTTCGGATGCCGGCATTCCGGCTTCGGTCATGGTGGCGCCGATCATCCCCGGCCTCACCGACCAGGAGATGGAACGGATCCTCGATTCGGCGCGCGCGGCGGGCGCGCGCGAGGCGGGTTACGTCGTGCTGCGCCTGCCTTTGGAGGTCAGCCCGATCTTCAAGGACTGGCTGCTGCGCCATTATCCCGACCGCTACCGCCACGTGATGTCCCTGATCCGTTCGATGCGCGACGGCAAGGACTACGATTCGGAATGGGGCAAGCGCATGAAGGGCGCCGGACCCTACGCCTGGCAGATCGGTCGCCGCTTCGAGATCACCGCCAAGCGGCTCGGCCTCAATGCTGAGCGGCGCACGCTCCGCACCGACCTGTTCGTCGCGGCCGGAAAGGACCAGGAGCAGTTGATGCTGCTCTGAACGCCCCCTTTCGCCGCCGCCGCTTCATTGCGGTCACGGCAAAGAATCCCGTCCGGCCTGCCCCGGCCTGCAGACGGTGCCCTCCCGGTCCGGCGCCCCACCCGACCCGGAGGGACTTGCGGAGAATCGGAGCCGATGCGAACCTCGCCGCAACATGGCTCGCGCGCGTTCCGATTCTCCGCTTCTCTTCGAAATCGTCGAGAAACCCGATTTCTCCTTCGAGACGAAGGCGATGGCTGACGGGCTATGGCCTGTCGCGGGAATGGATGAGGCCGGTCGCGGCCCGCTGGCCGGGCCGGTGGTCGCGGCCGCGGTGGTGCTCGACCCCGCCAACATCCCCGAAGGCCTCGACGATTCCAAACGTCTCAGTCATTTGCAGCGCGAGGCGCTGTTCCTGCGCATTCTTGGCTCCGCGCAGGCGGTTTCGATGGCGTCGATCAGCGCCGAAGGCATCGATAGCAGCAACATCCTCAAGGCAAGCCTGGAGGCGATGCGGCGCGCGCTGGTCGGGCTGTCGGTCCGCCCGAAACTCGCGCTTGCCGACGGCCGCGATGTGCCGCCCGGGCTGCCGTGCGACGGCCGCGCGTTGATCAAGGGCGACCAGCGCTCGCAGTCGATCGCCGCCGCCTCGATCGTCGCCAAGGTGATGCGCGATCGCATGATGTGCGGCTGCGGCAGCCATCACGACCGCTACGGCTTTGAAGTCCACATGGGCTACGCCACGGCCCGCCACCGCACGGCGATCGAGGCGCATGGCCCCGTCGCACGGCTGCACCGGGTGTCATTCGCGCCGTTCAGGCTGGGCGGGGCTGAAGTGGTTGAAGAAGAGAGCCTGGCCGGGCTGGATTGAGCTGAGCGAGCGATCTCCCCCTCGAGGGATTATCGGTGCTCAATGCGCCCAACAAAAAAGCCGCCAGGTTGCCCGGGCGGCTTCATGTCGGCGGCTCGAGAACCGCTCAGTTCAGCTTGGCCTTCACATCCGCGAGCGAAGCCTTGAACAGGTCGGCGCCGGCCTTGACATCGACCTTGGCGGCCAGCAGCGCGCGGGCGGCTTCGACAGCGATATCGACGGCGCTGGCGCGCACTTCGGCAACCGCATCGCGCTCGGCCTGACCGATCTTCTGCTCGGCAAGCGCGGTGCGCCGAGCGACATAGTCTTCGGACTTCTTATGCGCGTCGGCGGCGAGCATTTCGGCTTCGCGCTTGGCGGCCGCTACGATGTCGGCAGCCTCCTGCTCGGCTTCCTTGCGCTTCTTCTTGTACTGGCCGAGCAGTTGCTGGGCCTCGTCACGCAGCTTGCGGGCTTCGTCGAGCTCGCTGCTGATCCTGGCGGCGCGGGCGTCAAGCGCCTTGGCGATCAGGCCGGGCACCTTGATATAGATGGCGACGCCCAGGAAGATGATCAGGGCAATCGTGGCCCAGAGCGTTGCGAGAGATGTAGCGTCCATGATGCGCTCCTCACCGGGCCACGGATTTGACCGCGGCCGCGACCTCGGCCTTGCTGGCCTTGCCGCCGACCAGGGCCTCGACGATCGCCGAAGCGGTGTCCTCGGCAATGCTGCCGACTTCCTTCATGGCGTTGGCCTTGATGGAAGAAATGCGTGCCTCGGCCTCGCCAAGCTTCTCGTCGAGCGCGGCCTCGATCTTCTTGCGTGCGGTCTCGGCTTCCGTCTTGGCCGCATCGGCGGCCTGCTGGCCGATCGAATTGGCGTTCTTCTTGGCTTCCGCCAGTTCCTGCTCGTAAGCAGCAACAGCGGCGTCGGCCTCGCCCTTCAACTTGCTCGCCTGATCGAGATCCTGGCTGATACGGTCATTGCGCACATCGATGATGCCGCCGACGCGCGGCACCACGACGCGCTTCAGGAAGAGGTAGAACAGCCCAAAAGTGATCGCCAGCCACAGAAGCTGCGACGGGAAGGTCGCAGGATCGAACGGCGGAAATGCGCCATGCGCTTCGGCAGGCACGCCGGTGGCGGAGTGCGTGTCGCCTCCGGTCGCGGCATGGCTGGTATCGGCGGCAGGCGCGGACTCTTGCGCAAAGGCAGATGTCACGAACATGGACTATCCCCAGATATCAGGCCCGCCGCTTGCGCGGCCGGCCTGTCCAATCTTCCCAAAGCTCAGCCGAACAGGGCCAGCAGCGCGATGAGAAGCGAGAAGATGCCCAGAGCTTCGGTCACGGCGAAGCCGAAGATCAGGCGGCCGAACTGGCCGTCAGCAGCCGACGGGTTGCGCAGCGCGCCCGAGAGGTAGCTGCCGAAGATGTTGCCCAGGCCAATGCCCGCGCCACCCATGCCCAGGCAAGCGATGCCGGCGCCGATGTACTTTGCTGCTTCTGCGTCCATTTGTTCAACTCCTTTGGATCTGAAAATTCCGTTGGTATTCCATCCGGCGCCAGAGTTGGAAACTCGTAAGGCCGGAAACTCTTGGGCCTAGTGCCCGGGATGCAGGGCGTCGTTGAGATACATGCAGGTCAACACCGCGAAGACGTACGCCTGCAGGAAGGCGACCAGCAATTCAAGCGCCGTCAGCGCCACCGCCATGGCCAGCGGCAGGATCGAGCCCGCGACGCCGACCGCGCCGAGCGCGGAGAGGCTGACGACGAAGCCCGAGAACACCTTCAGCGTGATGTGGCCGGCCAGCATGTTGGCGAACAGACGAACCGAGAGGCTGACCGGGCGCGACACGAAGGAGATGACTTCGATCAGCACCACCAGCGGCAGCAGGAACACCGGCACGCCATGCGGCACGAACAGCTTCAGGAAACCGAGACCGTGCTTCATGAAGCCGTAGACCACCACGGTTCCGATCACCAGGGCGGCGAGGCCGAAGGTGACGATGATGTGGCTGGTGACGGTGAAGAAATAGGGGAAAAGGCCGAGCAGGTTGGCGACCAGCACGAACATGAACAGCGAGAACACGAAGGGGAAGAACTTCATGCCCTGCGTGCCGGCGGCATCGCGCAACATGTTGCCGACGAACTCGTAGGCCATTTCGGAGATCGACTGCAGCCGGCCGGGAACCAGGCTGCGGCTCGACGTCGTCAGGAACAGGAACGCGGCCGCGACAACCACGGTCGCGACCATGAACAGTGCCGAATTTGTGAAGGACAGGTCGTAGCCGCCGATGTTAATCGGAACCAGCTTGATGATATGGAACTGGTGGATCGGATCGACCTTGTCAGCTGCCACGTTCTAACCCCGTCAATGCCGCGTACGGCCAAATTACCATTGCCGCACGAGGCGGCTATTTCCAAATGCCGCCTGAAGGGCGGTCATTTGCTGTCGTCCCGGCCAGAGCGCGATTTATCGCCCTGTCCGAATTCTGCCACAACGCCCGCGGAACGCATGACATTGAGCACGCCGGCGCCAAAACCAAGCAGCAGGAAAACGATCAGACCCCACGGCGATGTCCCCGCCATACGGTCGATGATCCAGCCGATACCGGCGCCCACCACCACGCCAGCGATAAATTCACTGGAGAGTTTGACCGCCTGGCCATATCCGGCCGCACTGCCCGCTTTCGCGTCGTCTTTCCCCTCGAGCCGGTTCGGCAGCCTTGTCGCAAGCGATGCTTCAAGTTCACGCCGACGTCGCTCAAGATCGTCGTCGCGGATGCCGGTTTCATGCTGATTGCCGCGGCCGGTTTCTCCGGTTCCGTCTGGCCTGCTTTTATCGGCCATCGCAACCCCCCTGCCCGGTCAGACCGTCACCGTCCGTCCGCTTCTAAAGTCGCCGGCAACATAGTTAGAGGGTTTGCGCCCGTCAAGCCACGGGCGGAAGATCATTGCCATGTATTTTAGGCAATAAAATCAAAGAATTAGTAAGGTGCGACATCGTGCCCGCCGCGACGACGGGGATGCGTCGCGCGAATCCCCCGGACAATGGCTCCTCAATCGAGCCCGTAGCCGGCGGAAAAGACCAGCGGCCGACAGGCCTTCAGCTCCACCCGCCGCCATAGGTGCGGTAGAAGATATGCAAGCCGATCTTGGTCATCTTCTGCATCGTGCGCGCCCATCCCGGATGGACATATTGGGCATAGTAGTGGGTCGACGATCCGACCTCCGGGATGAATATCTTGCCGGCGGTGACGGCCATGGCGATGTCCTGCGCGGTCTTGTAGGCGACCGGGCTGTCGATGCGCTTCCTCCTGCCGTCGCAAGCGAAGGAGAACTGGCAACGGTTGAACCAGCTGTCGTTCTGGTAAACGACGCCGCAGATCGAATTGGGGTAGGCCGGATTGCGGACGCGATTGAGGATGACCTGGGCAACGGCAGCCTGGCCGCGCACGGACTCGCTCCTCGCCTCGAAATAGATGCCGTTGGCCAGGCATGCCTGCTCCTTCTTGGAGAAGACACTCTCAGGCAGCGGATTCTGGATCCACCAATGGTCACCCTTGGCCATCGGCGGAATGAAGCGGCCACTGTTGGGCTGCTCGTCCTGGAGGAGGGCTTCGAAGGGCGAGGCCTTGGCATAGTCCGGCTCGGATTGCGCATAAGCCGTTGCCAGCACATCCGGATGATCGTTGTTGACGAGGGCCGCAAGCATGGCCGGCACGCCGGGATCCGGCTTCTTGTCCTCACGCGCATGGAATTCCGCGGCGATCTGGATTTCCTTGCCTTTGATCTGGGGCTTGGCAAATGCCATTTTCAGATCGCTGTCCATGCTCGGCCGCATCAAGGATGAGGTCCGCTGGAAGATCGAACCGGCGTTGAAGTTCTTCGGCGGTGCAACAGGAGACACCTGGACGATGCGGCCCTTCTTGTCGGCGCGCATGACGCGATCCTCGTCGGGCGAGCCGCTGACCTTGCCGCCCTTGCCGCGAAACGAGACAGAGCCGACGCCCGCCAGGTGAATACCCGATCCGGAGATCGAGCCAGTGACATCGGAATCGACGAACGGCATCTCGGCGGCATGCACCGAACCGGCGACGGATCTCTCGACATAGGAATTCCAGCGCGCGGTCGGCGATTCGAGGCCGGAAACCAGACTGGTCATGTCCTGGTAGGCAGCGACGGTCGGGAAACCGATCCAGATGCCGAGGCCGATGATGAGCGGAGACACAAAATTGCGCTTCTTCTCACCGGCGGCGGCAGCAAGCCGCTTCAAGACGCGTCGATGCACGGAACTCTCTCCAGGAACGCTACTGACCCCACTGGAGAGCAAAATGATGCATTAACCTTGATGGGACGTTAACGGGATCGATCGGGTTTTCTCAGTCGGCTCAAGGTCGTGGTTTCGAAGTCGGGCGGTTTTGCGGCGGGAGCATTCAGGCCGGCCGCAGGAAAATCGGCCATGCGATGAGCGCGCAGATGGCGGCCGACAGCCAGACGCCGGACCATGACCAGAGGTGCAGCAGCCCGGGAATGGCCACCGGCACCAGGAAGAAGCCAACGAAAACAAAGGTGTTGGCCAGACTGAGCGCGGTTCCGACATGGCCGGCGCCGGCAAGCGTGGCAAGCTCGGTGTAGGCAACACCATGCCAGGCGGAGACCGAGATGCCTGCGGCAATCAGCACTAGGGGAAGAACAGCGATCAGGAAGGACTGGCCGCCCGGCATGGCGGGGCTGGCCAGGACCAATACCCAGAGCACCACGAAGGCAAGCGCGCTGAACGCGCTGCATCTGCGAAGGAACTGACGGCGATTGCCGTGGCGGTCGGTGAAGCGGCCGCTCCAGACGCGCATGACCATGGCGCCGATCTGCACGGCTGCCAAGCTCGCACTGATCGCGGCGGTTCCCAGCCCTGCGAAGTCGTGCAGAAACACAGACGCGAAAGTGAGCACCGCCACCTGCGGGAAGCAGAGCAAGCCGATAGCGGTGGCGATGCGCCAGACCTCGAGGTTGCGCAGCGGCGCCGATCCGGCCGTGGTCGGCGAAACGACGTGATCCACGGTCGGCGGCTCGTGCAGCCAACGCCAGGCGAACAGGGCGGAGATAGCGGATGTGCCGGCCAGGAGCCCGAACACCGCGGAAAAGCCGAAAACCAGGGCGAGCGACGGCAGGACAAGCGCGCCCAGGCCACCACCAAGCGGCACCGCCGTCTGACGGATGCTCATGGCAAAGCCACGTTCATTTTCCCGGAACCAGCCCATGATGGCACGGCCGCTCGAGCCGTTGACGCTGCCGCCCAGCAATCCGGTGACGAGCAGGCTTGCCGACAGGAGCGTGATATCGGGAACGCCTGACCTCGTCGGCACGACGAGCACGGCCATGGCAAGCAGCCAGGCCGCCGTCGCCCCAAGTCCGATCAGAAGCACGCGGCGATCGCCCCAGCGATCGGTGAGCAAGCCCCAGGGCAATTCGCTGAGCGCAACGCCCAGTCCGAGGAGGCCAAGCGCCAGGCCAAGCTCGGCATTGCTCAGGTGATAGCCCTGACGAAGCACGACGGCCGTTGCCGGTATGCCGGAGAAGGTGGCCGAGAAACTGGCGTTCGCGGCGACACCGATGCCCAGGACCTTCCAGCGATGGCCAGGGCTGAACACCCTTCCGGTGGAGCCGGCAGCCCTGTCTTGCAGGATTTGTGTTGGCTTTTGGTCGGTGCAGTCAACGATGGCGGACATGATTTCATTCCCATGGGAATCCAGTCGCCTGGACCTTGACCCCATCTCTCTATCGCCATAAATCCGTCCTAAAAATCAGGAAGTTTTTGACTATCAATCCTGAAAAGCAGGATATTTCTTATGCAACGCGTGACCTTCGACCTCGACGTTCTCCGCAGTTTCGTCACCGGCATGGAGCTCGGCAGCTTTGCCAAGGCCGCCGACCGGCTTGGCCGCTCGACCTCGGCGGTCAGCGCGCAGTTGAAGAAGCTGGAAGAGCAGGCAGCGACGCCGATCTTCCGCAAATCGGGGCGCGGCCTCGCCTTGACGGAGGCCGGCGAGACCATGCTCGGCTATGCGCGCCGGCTGATCGAGCTGAATGACGAGGCGGTGGCGGCAATCCATGATGTCGAGCTGGAGGGCTGGGTGCGGCTCGGCCTGCAGGAGGATTTCGGCGAGGCGGTGCTGCCGGATGTGCTCGGCCGCTTCGCCCGTGCCCACCCCAAGGTGAAGATCGAGGCCAGGATCGCGCGCAGCTTCGAACTCGCCGACAAGATCACGTCAGGCAGTCTCGATATCGCGCTTGCCTGGCACAATGGCACGATGCTGCCCTATAGCGAGCACGTCGCCGACGTTCCAATGCGCTGGATCGGTCCGACCAAGCGCATCGAGACCAGCCTGCGCGACGGCGAGCCGCTGCCGCTGGTGGCACTCGAAGCGCCATGCCTGCTGCGCACAGTGGCGACGGAAACGCTCGACCGCGCCGGATTGCCATGGCGCATGGCCTTCTCCAGCCCGAGCCTTGGCGGCATATGGGCGGCCGTGGCCGCGGGGCTGGGGTTGACGATCCGCACCGACATTGGCCTGCCGGCCAGCGTCAGCGCGATGAAGCCGGAGATTGCCGGCCTGCCGGGGCTGCCCAAGATGGCTCTGTACCTGCATCGCCGGGATGCCGAACTCGAGCCGGTGGCGGCGCGCCTCGCCGATATACTGCTGGAGGCGGCGCGACAGGCACTACCCGACAATGCGCGGACTGCCGGCCTACGCGCCGTGGCCTGATCGGACGAGCGCCAGGCTCAGCCGCGTTTCTTGGCCCGGCCGGCGAACGGGTTGTCCGAGGTTCGCAGCGCGATGCGGATCGGCACGCCCGGCATGTCGAACGCTTCGCGCAGGCTGTTGGAGAGATAACGCACATAGGATTGCGGCATCGCATCCGGGCGCGAGCACTGGACCACGAAGCCCGGCGGCCGCGTCTTGGCCTGCGTGACATATTTGACCTTCAGCCGGCGCCCGGCAACGGCGGGCGGCGGATGATGCGCCAGGATGGCTTCAAGCCAGCGGTTGAGCTTGCCGGTCGAGACGCGGCTGTTCCAGACCTTGTGGGTCCTCAGCACCGCGTCCATCAGCTTGTCGAGGCCGCGCCCTGTCTCGGCCGAGACCGGAACGGCCTGGATGCCGCGTACCTGCGGCAGCAGCCGCTCGGTCTTTTCGCGCAGTTCCGCCAGAAGTTCCTGCGGATGATCGATCAGATCCCATTTGTTGAAAGCGATCACCGGCGCCCTGCCCTCGCGGATGATCAGGTCGGCGATCTGCAGATCCTGCTTCTCGAAGGGGATCGTGGCGTCGAGCACGATGATGACGATCTCGGCGAAACGGATGGCGCGCAAGCCGTCCTGCACCGACATCACTTCCAGCTTTTCGTGGATCCTGGCCTTGCGGCGCATGCCGGCCGTATCGAACAATTTCAGCCGGCGGCCATGCCAATCCCAGTCGACCGAGATGGAATCGCGGGTGATGCCGGCTTCCGGTCCTGTCAGCAGCCGCTCCTCGCCGATCAGCGCATTGATCAGCGTCGACTTGCCGGCATTCGGACGGCCGACGACGGCGATGCGCATCGGCTTGGTGTCGTCGTAAGTGTGCGTATCCTCGGCGTCGGGATCGGCAATGTCCTCGCCGATCAGCACCTCGGTGGCGGCGATCTCGTCGTCTTCGCCCTCTTCCTCCTCACCAAAGGCGCGCGCCTCGCCGAGTGCCGCGATCACCGCGTCGCGCAGATCGGGCATGCCCTGGCCATGTTCGGCCGAAACCGGGATCGGCTCGCCAAGGCCGAGTTCCCAGGCTTCCAACATGCCGCCCTGGGCGCCTTTCGCCTCGGCCTTGTTGGCGACCAGAACGACCGGCTTGCCGGATTTGCGTACGATTTCCGCAAAGGTCCTGTCGTCCGGCAGCAGGCCGGACTTGGCATCGATGGTGAAGAAGATCAGGTCGGCTTCTTGGATGGCGATCTCGGTCTGCGCACGCATGCGGCCAGGCAGGGTCGAGGCGGCGGCATCCTCGAAACCGGCTGTGTCGATGACATCGAAATGCAGGTCGTAGAGCTTGGCGGCGTGGACGCGACGATCGCGGGTGACGCCCGGCGTGTCGTCGACCAGCGCCAGCTTCCTCCCCACCAGCCGATTGAAAAGCGTCGATTTGCCGACGTTAGGTCTGCCGATAATGGCGACTTTGAAGGTCATAAGGTCCTACAATCATGCATGTCGCTATCCCAAAACCGCTGCACACTTTTGGGCGACATGCATTTACGAGGCATTGCCCGAGCCGCGGATCAGCTCGGACATGAGCGTTGCCCGCTCGCGGGTGTTGCGTGGGGCGCCGTCATCGGCGGCGATCTGGTCGAACAGTTTCAGCGCGTCCTGGGTCTTGCCTTCCTTCCAGGCAGCAAGGCCAAGCGCCTCCCGTGCCGTATGGCGCAGTGTGTTGGTGTCCGATGTAAGCGCCTCGACGCGGCTGGAAACGTCGGCGAAGGAGCCGTGATCGACGAGCAGCAACGCTGCCCGCAGCCGCGCCATGTCGCGGATGCCCTGGGGTATGGCGGTGTCGGCGGCGACTTCGTCGAAGTCCTTGACGGCGGCATCGGTGTCGCCCTTGCTCGCCTTGACGGTGGCGGCGCGCATGCGGGCAAGCAGGGGATAGGCGCCGTAGCCATCCTTCTCCAACTGATCGAGCGCGGCCAGCGCCTCGTCGTTCTTGCCGTCATTGGCAAGCTTCAGCGCCTGCGAGAACGCATCGCCCGAGCGGTTGGCGCGCGTCTCGTCCCAATAGCGATAGCCGACGAAAGCAGCGGTGCCGAGCACCACGAGGACCGCAATGACAAGCAAGGCCGGGCCGAAACGGTCCCACAGCGCCTGCGCCTGTTCGCGACGGATCTCGTCATTCACTTCACGGATAAAACTGTCGTCGGACATCAATCAAAACCACTTTTGCCCCGGGCCGGGGCGGTTCATGAGCCCGCGTTTTAGCGAAATTTTGTCGGCATGGAAGGGGTTCGGGCGGAAAATCGCCCATTCCCCAGGGCAAACGGATGTTTGCTCCGGGCAAACGGACAAAATGACCCAATCGCACCCACGCCACATTTCGGGGATAGCCGGCTTGCTGACCGCCCGGAGCCTGTAAGTTTGCCGATGCCTCGTTTGTCTCGCGTTGTTGCGTTCTCTCTTGCCTCGCTCGCCGCTGCCGGCGCGGCTCTGGCCGATCCGCCCGCGCCGCCAATGCCGGCAAAGCCGGCAAAGCCGAAGCAGGTCGTCATCATCTCCTTCGACAGCGCCCGCGACATCTCGCAATGGAAGCGCAGCCGGGCGCTGGCGCAGCGCACCGGCGCGCATTTCACCTATTTTCTCTCCTGCGTCTTCCTGCTGTCGCCGGAGACGCGCAAGGAATACACCGCACCCGGCAAGACATCAGGCAAATCCAACATCGGCTTTGCCGCCTCCAAACAGGAAGTCGCCGAACGGCTCGACCAGATCGGCCTTGCCGCGCATGAAGGCCACGACATTGCCAGCCACGCCTGCGGTCATTTCGACGGCAAGGAATGGAGCAAGGCCGACTGGCTGAAGGAGTTCGCCTCGTTCGAGCACATTCTCGAGAACGCCTATGCGATCAACGGCATCGCGCCTGAACCGCAGGGCTGGCGTGATTTCGCGCGACACGCCGTTGTCGGCTTCCGCGCGCCGTATCTGTCGACGAGCAAGACGCTTTACGAGGCCTTGCCTGCCGCCGGCTACGAATTCGACGCCAGCGGCGTCTCGCAAGGCCCTGCCCTGCCGCCGACCGTCGGCGGCATCACGCGCTTTTCACTGCCGCAGATCCCGGAAGGACCGAAATCACGGCCGGTGATCGCGATGGACTACAATCTGTATGTCAGGCATTCCGGCGGCTTCGAGCGGCCGAGCAAGGCGGGCGAATTCGCCGACCGGACCTATCAGGCGTTTCGCGCCGCGTTCGATACGCAGTATCAGGGCAAGCGCATTCCGCTGGAACTCGGCTTCCATTTCACGCTGATGAATGACGGCGCGTATTGGGACGCGCTGGAGCGCTTTGCCGGCGAGGTCTGCGTGAAGGCCGATGTCGAATGCATCAGTTTTCGCGATTATGTCACGCGGCAAAGCGCTGGCCAGAAGCAGGCAACGGTCGGCGGCTGAGCCGCCAACCCGTTTCGGATCAAACCCAAATCTTCTCAGGCCGGATCTTCGGCGCCATGTCTTGCCAGGTAACGCTGGTCGATCTCGGGCAGTGGCTCACCCAGGAGCGTGGCCTCGAAGGCGCGCAAGCGCTTGTGGACCGACTGAAGCTCGACGATGGTCGACCAGGAGGTCAGCAGAAACTGCAGCGAACCCGTCACCTTACCAAAGGCGTTCGAGATCTGGTTCAGCGCGCCGAACGTTATCTTGTGGGCGACCAGAGACGGACCCAGGATCAGCAGGGAGAAAATATTATCGGCCTGCAGGTAGGTGTACCGGACGACGTTGAAATAGATGTAGTGGAAATAGAGCCTGAAATAATTGTGCCTGACATTGGCGAACAGCTCGGCGGTGGTTGCAGGCTGTGCACGGTCCGCATGATCCTCGCCGTAAACCAGTTCCTTGCGGTAAGCGGCCTCGACGCGCTGGTTACGGAACTGCAGCCCCGGAAGCTTCAGGCCGGCTATCATCACCGAGATCGTTCCGAACAGACACCAGGCCAGTGCCGCGACCACCAGGGGCTGGGGGATCGCGCCGATGATCGGCAACTCGCTGATATGGGCCTGCAACTGGATCATGACCGGCAGGAAGGCGATCAAGGTCATGATCGACTGTACAAAGCTGGAGCCGAGATCTTCCATGATCTGCGAGAACCGCATCGTGTCTTCCTGGATACGCTGCGAGGCACCCTCGATATGGCGCAACCTGGCCCAGTTCTCGATGAAGTAGTTGTTCATCGCCGTGCGCCAACGGAAGATCCAGTGGCTGACGATGAAGGCATTGACCACCTGCACATTCATGCCGACCAGCGCGAGCCATGAGAAGTCGGCCAGTCCGGTATAGAATTCACCGTTGGTCGACTTGCCGGTGCCTGACATCAGCCCTTGCACATAGTCAAAGAACGGCCCGTACCAGGCGTTGACGGCGACGCTGACCTGCACATTGAAATAGATGAAGAACAGGATGACCGCCGTCATCAGGATCGACCAGCGCTGCCAGGGATGCGGCGAATACCAGCTCCAGAACGCGTAGAAGATGGCCACGCAGACCACGAAGTAGATATAGAACCAGAGGAACGGCTTCGACACCAGCACCGCAATGCCGATGATCGGCGGCGCGTCGGCGGCCGCCGCCGGCAGGCCGAAGACGGCGCCCAATTGCTCACCACCGAAAAACCAGAACAGGATCGCCGCAAGGCTCCAGATGGCGGCCGAAGAAAAGAAGAGCTTCGGCTGCGGGAAGAAGGATACGAACACTGGGCGAATTCCTTGCTTTAGGCGCAAATCAGCTGACAACAGCGGGCATAAAGTCACACATTAGGGGGAAAGAAAATGCCTGCCCGATGCCCGGTGCCAGCAAGACCACAATCATGGCGATTTTGGCGCGGCCGACCAGGTGACGGCGCCGGAGACGACCAGCATGGCCGCGGCGAGGAGCGAAGCGAGGAAGAAATCACCTGACATCTGCGCCAAAAAACCGGCAACGATCGGGCCGATGATCTGGCCCAGGCCGAACGACGCCGTCATCAACGCAAAGATGCGCCGGGGCGCCTTTGGCGCCTGCTGGCGTGCGGCCTGCAAGCCAAGCGCGGTGATGGCGATGAAGGTGCCGCCGAGCAGCAGGCCGCCGAGCAGCGGCCCCGTATATCCGCCAAGCGCCACGCTGGCGGTGACGCCGATCACTTCTATGAAACATGCGAGCGCATAGGCGGCGTAGAGGCCAATCCGCGCGGCGATCTTCTGCCACAGCCACGTCGAGGGAAAACCGGCAAGGCCGGCGACCAGCCACACCATGGCCTCGAAGACGCGGCTGCCGCCGCCCTGGCGGACGATGGCGACCAGGAATGTCGCGGTCACCACATAGCCAAAACCGAACAGGCCGTAGGCGACGATGATCTTCATCAGCGACCGGGCTTTCGGCAGGGCCGGCTCACGGGCGGCTTCGCCGTTGACAAGCGGGCCCTCGTTCGCCAGCAGCGCCACGACGACCAAGCCGCAAGCCGAAATCAGAGCCGACCACAACCAGCCCGCCGCCCAGCCGGCATGTTCAGTGACCAGCACCGCCATCATCACCGCCGAGATCGCCATGCCGAGCCCGACACCGCCGAAATGCCAGGCCTGCAGGTCGCCACGACCGGCGGCATTGATATGGCTGAAAACGATGCTGGCCATGAAGACCATGACGAAGGCGCTGGCCAGACCCGCCAGAAAGCGGATGAGGAGAAAGGCGGGCATGGCGTCGGTCAGCCCCATCAGCGCGGCCAGGACAGTGCTGGCGCCAAGAGCCGCCAACATCAGCAGACGTTCCCGGCCATGCGCCCAACCACCGGCCGCGGCAAACGCACCGACGAGATAGCCGAGATAATTGGCCGAAGCTATCCACCCGGCATTGGCCGGCGACAGATGCAGCTCTTCCATCATGCCGGGCAGGATCGGCGTGTAGACGAAGCGGCCGATGCCCATGGCGACGGCCAGCGCGATCATGCCGGCGACGGTGAAGCGAAGCGCTGCTGAGGTCGATTTCATTGCGGCGCACAATAAATGCCGGCGCCGCCGAAACAACCGCATTTCGTTGGGCCAATACGACCGCCAATGCGCCACGCTTTGTCCGACATTTCCTCAAGCCGGACCGCGCGGCCTCGGCTCAGCGGCGTTCACCCAAACCGGCAGGGGGTGAGCAGGTCTCGTGCTCGGTTAGCCGTGCCGTCAGCCTGAACGGCATGTCGCCGAGTTCGCGCTCCGACATGGTGTTCAGCACAGGATGTGAAAGCGGATCTGTCAGCCATCCCTGTGCCTCGCTCCCTGAGTGAGGCACGCATGAGGCATTCGCGGCGAACATGCCCCTCAGCGACGACACCATCCTCAGCATTTCCGGCTCCGCGGGTCTGTCTCCCATCAACAAAGTCTGCCGTTCCGATGTGAGTTTCAATTGAGATTTCGGCCGGACCAGTTTAGAAAATCTCAAATGGCCATGCTCAATCGCGTTCATCTCAACGGCCTTCGGGCCGTCGAAACGGTTGCCCGTCTCGGCTCGCTTGCAGCGGCCGCCGGCGAGCTCAACGTTTCCGCCAGCGCCGTCAGCCAGCAGATAAGCCGCACCGAAAAACAGCTCGGCCAGGCGCTGTTCGAGCGCACGGCCAGCGGTCTCGTGCTGACCGAATTCGGCGCCGTGTTCGCAACCCGCCTTGGCGCTGGATTTCGCGAGCTCACCCAGGCCGTGGCGCTGGCAGACGAAACGACCCAATGCACCCTGGTGGTTTCGGTGGCGCCGGCCTTTGCCTCGAAATGGCTGCTGCCGCGACTGTCGCGCCACTTCGACCGGCATCCCAATGTGCTGCTGCGCATCGACGCCTCGGTGCGGCTGGCCAATCTGGATCATTCCGACATCGACATCGCCATCCGGCTTGGCGACGGCAAATGGCCTGGCGGGCGCGCGGAACTGCTTCTGGCGCAGGAAGTTTTCCCGGTCTGCGCACCCGGCATCGCCAGGAAATTGAGCTCGATCGAGGACCTTGCCCAGACCTGCGCCATCACCGACGAGCGGGCGATGATCAACTGGGACAGCTGGTTCGCCGCCGCCGGTGTTGCGCCCGTCACCTTCCAGAAGGGCGCCCGCTTCACCGATCCGATGCTATGCCTGGACTCGGCGATTGCCGGCCATGGCGTGATGCTGGGCTGGCAGTTGCTGACGGCGGATGCGCTGGCCGATGGACGGCTGGTGGCGCCGTTCGGAATCCGTGCCCAGAGCGGGCTCGGTTACTGGCTGGTGACCTCGTCGACGAAGGCGGAAAGCCGCAAGGTTCGGGACTTCAAGATCTGGATCAAGGAAGAGATCGAGGCGACGATGGCGCAATTCAGATCGGCGACTACAGATCCCGGCGGCGCGATCGCGGTGGAAAGCACCGCGTCCCCGGTCTATGTAGAGTCGGATATCCAACTACGGCAGGCAGGATCATGACCACACATTCGCGCGGCGTTTCCGCAACGATCGACCCGGTGAAGCTCGACAGGCTGGCGGAAGTCGCCATCAAGGTCGGGCTGCAATTGCAGCCGGGACAGGATCTGGTGCTGACCTCGTCGATCGCGGCCCTGCCGCTGACCAGGCGCATCGTCGAACACGCCTACAAGGCCGGCGCCGGGCTGGTGACGCCGATCTTCAACGACGACGAGATGACGCTGGCGCGCTACCGCTTCGGCGCCGACGCCGGTTTCGACCACGCCGCCGGCTGGCTCTATGAAGGCATGGCGAAGGCCTTTTCCAACAATGCGGCCAGGCTTGCCGTGCGCGGCGAGGATCCCTCGCTGCTGTCGGCGCAGGACCCGGCGAAAGTGGCGCGCGCCAACAAGGCGAATTCCATGGCCTACCAGCCGGCGCTGGAAAAGATCACCGGCTTCGACATCAACTGGAACATCGTCGCCTATCCGGACCTCGCATGGGCCAAGCAGGTTTTTCCCGGCGATGCCGACGATGTCGCCGTGGTCAAGCTCGCCGATGCCATCTTCGCCGCCTCGCGAGTGGATGTGGAGGACCCGATCGGCAACTGGAAGGCGCACAATGCCGCTCTGCGCGGCCGCACCGAATGGCTGAACGGCCATAATTTCCACGCGCTGCATTTCACCGGACCGGGCACCGACCTCACGGTCGGACTGGCGGACGGCCATGAATGGATGGGCGGCGCCTCGACCGCCAAGAACGGCATCACCTGCAATCCCAACATCCCGACCGAGGAGGTCTTCACCACGCCGCATGCCAGGCGGGTCGAGGGCCATGTCTCCTCGACCAAGCCACTCTCCTACCAGGGCACGCTGATCGACGAGATCTCGGTGCGGTTCGAGGGCGGACGGATTGTCGAAGCCAAGGCTTCGAAGGGGGAGGATGTGCTTAAGAAAGTGCTCGACACCGACGAGGGATCGCGCCGTCTGGGCGAAGTCGCGCTGGTGCCGCATTCCTCGCCGATCTCGGCCAGCGGCCTGTTGTTCTTCAACACGCTGTTCGACGAGAACGCCGCCTGCCACATCGCGCTCGGCCAATGCTATTCCAAGTGCTTCGTCAACGGCGCCTCGCTCAGCCAGGACGAGATCGCGGCCCGCGGTGGCAACAAGAGCTTCATCCACATCGACTGGATGATCGGTTCGGACAAGATCGACATAGACGGCGTCCACAAGGACGGCAGCCGCGTGGCGGTCATGCGCAAGGGCGAGTGGGCCTGACGGCTTGCCAGCCTGCGAGGGCGGGATGACTTTCGATATCGCGGTCAAGCGCATCTACGAAGCACCCGACAAGGCCGATGGCCAACGGGTGCTGGTCGATCGCATCTGGCCGCGCGGCGTCAGCAAGGAGCATGCCGCGCTGGCGCTGTGGCTGAAAGAGATCGCGCCGAGCGATGATCTGCGCAAGTGGTTCGGGCACAAGCCCGAACTCTGGAAGGAGTTTCAGAAGCGGTATCGGGCTGAGCTCGATGAGAATGAAGAGGCGGTGGCGCGACTGCGCGGACTGCTCCGCCACGGCAAGGTGACGCTGCTCTACGGCGCGCATGACGAAGCGCACAACAATGCGGTGGCGCTGGCGGGCTATCTCAGCGCGGGCGCTCGCAACTAGCCACCGTTGGCCACAGCTTCGTCATCAGCTCCGAGGAATCAGACCGCCTCGGAGCCTTGCGTTCAGGCAATGACGAAGCGGGCGAATACAGCGTCTACTTGCCAACCGCCTGCGCATAGACATCCGGCTTGAACCCAACCAAGATCTGGTCGCCAACCTCAAGCACCGGGCGCTTGATCATTGTGGGTTTGGCCAGCATCAGCGCCTTGGCCTTTTTTTCGTCGAGCGACTGCTTGTCGGCGTCCGGCAGTTCGCGGAAGGTCGTGCTGCCCTTGTTGAGCAGCTTTTCCCAGCCGACCTTGCCAACCCAGCCACCCAACCGCTTCGCGTCCAGCCCCTCCGAGCGAAAGTCATGGAAGCGATAAGCAACGTCGTGGTCCTCCAGCCAGACGCGCGCCTTCTTGACCGTGTCGCAGGTGGTGATGCCGTAGATCGTAGTCGTCAAAGCGCGTTTCCCTTGGGCTGACAATCGAATCCCTCCCACAACCTAAAACCGCCCTTCCCGATTTGCCAGCGCCCAGGCCCGCAACCATTGCTGCTATCTCGACATCGTGCCGAACGAGCGGCTGGTGTGGACGGATGCGCTGCTGCCGGGCTATCGGCCGTCAGGCGAGCCCTTCATCACCGCGGTCATTTCCCTCCAGCCGGATGGCCGAGGCACGCGCTAGACCGCCACCGCCATCCACCGCGACGAGGCGACCCGCGACAGCCATGAGGAGAGGGGTTTCTTCGATGGCTGGGGCATGGTGGCCGACCAGCTTGCCGAGTATGTGAAGATGATTTGAGCGGCACATTGCGGCCAGGACGCCGTCCCGGCCGCAATGCTTGTATCTCGAAGCGAAGTGCAGGCTCCGAAGTCGGAGGCATCTCCTGCCTCAGTAGTAAAAACGCTCTTCGGTAATCTTGCCGTTCTTGACCGTGTAGAGGCCAACCTCGTCCATGGTTACACGCTGGCCGGTAGCCTTGGGCGTGACGTCGAATGTGAAGCGCACCGCGAACTGGTCGCCGTTGACATAGGGTCCCTCGACCGAGCCACCGTGGACCTCATGGTTCTCCTGCCACCATTGGCTTTTCTGCCTGAGGGCCTCCTTGCCATGGCTGACGGCCATCGGTCCCTCCATGGCTTCGTAGCTGGCGATGTCATCGGCATTGTACTTTTCGGCGGCACCGTTGTGGTCTCCCTGCTTGAGGAGCTCGGTGAAATCCTTGGCAATTTCCGCGATGGTCATTTGTGTTCCTCCTGTTCAGACGCACTCGAAGTGGGGAAGCGCTTGCCGGCCCGCCACCCCTGCCCGCATGACAGCTGACAAGCCGTGTCAGGACGATCGATATAGCGCGGCTGTGTGACGACAAATTGAGGGAGAGCGATCAGCGTATCACATAGCACTCAGCGGCCAACATTCGGGGAAAACGTACTTCTTCAGTCCGCGCAAGCTGTGCACAAGAACGAATTGCCGGGCGACAAAGCTGATTGGGCCGATAGGCTGTTGCGAAATTAGCTTCTGGTCATAGGCCAGCGTCAAATGTGGAACGAAACTGTCTGAAGCCTTGAGACCTTCGCGCAACATCTCAGCGCCAAGCTTCCTGCTCAATTCACAAACCGGTCCGTCATCGGCGAGAAGCACGAAAGGATGCTTAGCCGGGCGGCCCCTCGTCGCCGGGCGACCGGGAAAGCTCCTGAAAGAACGAAAGGTGACCTCAAACTCAGACATCGCAACTCTCCGGCCCGACCGGGCGGCAGCGAAGATGAATTTCTCTCGCAGTCTTTTGTAATCACCGACGTGTTGCAGGCTGACGTGAAAGCGATGATACAGCAGACGGGAGCCGGTTATCTCACATTGGCCGCATAGCCGGCTTTGACAGTCCGCAAACCGAGAATAGTCCTTCTGCTGCAAAAACAAGCCGTAGAAGACGCGCTCCGGCAGCTTAGGCCGCCATGGTCCCTCTGGAATTCCGAAATCGAACTCGCCTTGGTACATGCGCATACGCTCGCCAAGGAACGCTCCTGTTTTCGCCTTAGCAATTTAGAACAAAGCACGAACAAATCTTTGAGTCAAGCGTGGATGATCCGAAGCCCGAGCCCCGTAGCTGATGGTGCCCTTGACCTCCAGGGTGCGAACGGTCCCGGTATGACAGTCGATCGAGACCTGCCTCGCCGCAGCTGTGCGGCGACCTTTCGAAGGTGGTCAGACTAGCCCGACAGCATAGGGCAGTTCGCCCCACGGCGCAGGCTGATATGCGCCACGTCGCCGACGCTGAATTGAAACCCCTCGGCCTGGCGGGGCGCGTCGATGACGATCGGAATGCCTTGCCCGAGTTCGGCATGCAGGCGCAGCGTACGGCCGTGAAAGACGATGCTGTTGACGCGCGCCGGCGCTGTGCCGGCCGTGGCTTCGGTCGTCGCCAGGAGATCCTCCGGCCGCACGCCGATGATGCGCGTTGCGCCCGCGCTCGGGGCCTCGCCATTTTCCGGCATGGCTTCCAGCGGCAGAGCGCCGGCGGCGAACCGCAAGCGATCGCCGTCTCTGCCGACAAAGCGCGACTGCAGCAGGTTCATCGTGCCGATGAAGCTGGCGACGAATGTGGTGGCGGGCCGATCATAGAGGGTCGCCGGCGGCGCGATCTGCTCGATGCGGCCCTTGTTCATGACGACGATGCGGTCGGAGATCGACAACGCCTCGGTCTGGTCGTGCGTGACCATCACGAAGGTGGTGCCAAGCCGCGACTGCAGCCGCTTCAACTCGACTTGCATCTGTTCGCGCAGATGCGCGTCCAGCGCCGACAGCGGCTCGTCGAGCAAGAGCACGCGCGGCTCGCAGACGATGGCGCGGGCGAGCGCGACGCGCTGGCGCTGGCCGCCCGACAGTTCCAGGACGCGAGCGCGAAGCTTGTCTGCGAGACCGACCATCTCCAGGGCTTCGCCGACGCGCTTTGCCTGCTCGGCGCCGGACAGTTTTCGCAAGGACAGGCCGAAGCCGACATTTTCGGCGACGTTCATGTGCGGAAACAGCGCGTAGTCCTGGAATACGGTGTTGACCGGCCGGTCGAAGGGCCGAAGGGCCGTGATGTCACGGCCGTCGAGCAAGACCTTGCCGCTCGACGGGCTTTCGAAGCCCGCAATGACACGCAGGCTGGTGGTCTTGCCACAACCGGACGGACCGAGCAGCGTGATGAATTCGCCGCTGACAATGTCGAGATCGACGGCATCGAGTCCGACGATGCCACCTGGAAAAACCTTGGAAACCGCCTGCAGCCGGACGAGTGGATCAGGCGCCATCGCGAACCTCGGACGGCTTCGTGGTGTTGACCCAGAGGATCTGGCACTGCTCCGAGCCGGGATTGCGGAAGGCGTGCAAAAGCGTGCTCTTGAAAGCAAAACTGTCGCCGGTCTTCAGCCCGTATCTTGTCGAATCCACCACCAGTTCGACCTCGCCCGAAAGCACGAAGCCGAATTCATGGCCGGCATGGGCATAGGCTTCCGCCGTGCCGCCACCGGCTTCCACCGTCACCAGCATGCCGGTCAGCGTCGCGCCGGGCGGCGACAGCAGGGCCTTGGCGATGCCTTCGGATTTCACCGGAATCGCGCGGCGGCTGTTGGCGCGCACGCAATAGAGATCGTTGACGGCCTCGTCGCCGTCGGCGATCAACGCCGAAGGCTCGATGTCGAGCGCGGCGGCGAGCGGCCAGATTACCTTGACGCGCAACGAGGACATGCCGCGTTCGATCTGGCTGAGCGCGCCAATCGACACGCCTGCCCTCGCGGCCAGTTCGGCCAGCGACAGGCGGCGCTCGAGCCTCAGCGCCCGCACGCGCCGGCCGACCCGCACATCGGCATCGTCCTTCGGCTTCTCCGCCGTTTCGTCAAGAACATCCATGCATTCGTCCTCGTTGCAGTACTTTGGCTCGCGTCCGGCAAGCTTGCCTTCGGCACCCACTTACCCTGGCGTTGGCCCCACCCCTCACCTGCCTGCGATGAGGGGCAGCGCCAGCGTCCGCAATTAACCGCTGATCACCCGCCAGCCTTCACTTTCTCGAACATCTTCGCCACATCGTCGTTCTGTTTCATCGGCCCGGTGAAGATCGTGCTCTTCAGCATCACCTCCGGGTCGGACGGCAGTTGCAGCTTCTCAAGTTCGTCCTTCGACACGCCGGCGAAAGCGGTGCTGAGCGAGCTGCCATAGCCATAGGACTGGATCAGGAATTTGCCGGAGTCGGCGTCGAGCCGACTGTTGATGAAGTCATAGGCGAGATCGACATTCTTGGCGTCCTTCAGCATGACGAAGCCGCAGGCCCAGGTCAGCATGCCTTCCTTCGGCTTCATGAACTCGACCGGCACGCCCTGCTTCTTCAGCGATGTGGCCGATGCGTTCCAGGTCATGGCGGCGACCAGCTGGCCGCTGGCCAGCGCCTGCTCGACCGAGGTCATGTCGGTGGTGTAGCTCGACAGCAGCGGGCGCTGTTCGCGCAGCTTTGCCGCGACCTTGTCCATCTGCTCCGGCGTCATGTCAAAGGGGTTCACGCCGGCGAGAAGTGCGGCGACGATGGGCGTGTCATGGACGGCGTCGATGGTCGCCATGCGGCCGGCATATTGCTTGTCCCAGAGCAGGTTCCAGCTCGCCTCGGGATTCTTCACCAGGTCGGTGCGGTAGAGGATCGAGGTGTTGCCCCAGTCCCACGGCACCATCCAGACCTTGCCGTCGCCGGCTTGCAGGTCGGGCAGGTTCTTGAACACCGGGAAGATCGAATCCCAGTTCTTGATGCGCTTGGTGTCGATCGGCTGCAGCAGGCCCTCCTTGTTCCAGCGCGCCACCTTGTCATAGCAGGGATGGGCGATGTCAGGACGGAAGCCGGCCTTGACCTTGGTGAAGGCATCGTCGTCGTCCCCGAAGATCGAGGCCTCGACGCCATCGGGATGCGCGGCAAGGAAGCTTTTGTTGAAGTCGGGCAATTCGTAACCCGACCAGGTGAAATACTGCAGTTTTTCGGCGGCCAGCGTCACGGTCGAAGACAGTGCGAGCGCCAATGCCGCGAGGCCGGCCCGGGCCTTGTGTCCGGTTATCGATTTCAGGAATGCCATTTTCGTTCTCCTCTTGGTTGTTATGGTCAGGCTGGATTGCGGCGTGCCGCGCCGAGCCCGCGATGGCGCAGGATCTCGGCGGTACCGGCGATGATGAAGGAAACAGCCAGGATCACCGTCCCCAGCGCCATGACGGTCGGCAGCGATCGCGGGAAGCGCAGTTGGCTCCAGATGTAGAGCGGTAGTGTCGGCTCGGTTCCGGCGAGGAAGAAGACGACGATGAATTCGTCGAAGGAGATCAGGAAAGCAAGCATGAAGGCCGACAGTACGGCTGGCAGGCTGAGCGGCAGCATGACGCGCCGGAACGTCGTCCAGTCGGAAGCGCCGAGATCGAGGGCCGCCTCGCGAACGGTCCTGGGGATGGCGGCGAAACGGCTGCGCATGATGACCACGGTGGTCGGCAGAGCCACCAGTATATGGCCGAGAACGATGGCGATACGCGATGGCCCGAGGCCGATCAGGTTGACAAGGATCAGCAACGATATGCCGACGATGACGCCGGGGATGAGGATCGGAAGCCGTGCGATGGCGCTGATGGTGGTGGCCAAAGGCGAGCGGCCATAGAGATCCATATAGGACACGGTGATGCCGCACAGCGTGGCGCCTGAAGCCGCGACAACGCCGATGACGAGGCTGTTGGCGAGCGCGCCCGAAAGCGCCGGATTGCCGTAGAGCGTCGCGTACCATTGCAGCGTGAAGCCCTGCAGGGGAAACGCCGCCTGGATGGAATCGTTGAAGGAAAACAGTGGGATCAGCAGCACCGGCAGATAGAGGAACACCAGATAGGCAAGGACGTAGAGGCCGAGCCAGCGGCCATCGCGTTTCGTCCCGGCGCGTTCGGCCCTCATGTGCGGCTGCCAAATCTGCGGTCGGCGCCGCGCGCCACCAGCACCACAAGCAGGATGACCAGCATGACGCAGACCGAAAGGGCCGCGCCGAACGGCCAGTCATTGGCCTTGCCGAACTGTGACTGGATCAGCGTGCCGATCATGGTGCTGGCCGGGCCGCCGACCATGGCCGGCGTGACATAGTCGCCGACCGTCGGCACGAAGACGACAAGGGCCGCGGCCAGAACGCCGGGCATGGAGTTTGGCAAAACGACGCGGCGGAACGCGGTGAACGGCCGCGCGCCAAGGTCGGAGGCGGCCTCGAGCAGGGATTTCGGGATCGTGTCCAGCGCCACATAGATCGGCAGGATGGCGAACGGCGCGTAGGCATGGGCGAGCGTGACAACCACCGCCGCCGGCGTGTTGAGGAAGGCCAGCGTCGGCTCCGACCAGATGCCGCTTTCGATCAGCGCCGAATTCAAGACGCCGTTATAGGCGAGCACGATCTTCCAGGCGAAAACGCGCAGGAGATAGCTGGTCCAGAATGGCAACGTCACCAGGAACAACAGCAGGCCACGCCGCCGCCCGGCATGGAAGGCAAGGTAGTAGGCGACGGGATAGGCGGTGACGACCGTTGCCAGCGTCACCAGGCCGGCAATGACCAGCGAGCGCAGCGTCACCGTCCAGTAGAGCGGATCGGTTGCCACGGTGGTGAAGTTTTCGACTGTCAGCCCAACGCCGAGCAGCGAGCCGTCATTGCCGCGGAAGGCGAGGAACAGCACCAGGCCAAGCGCAAACAGGATCAGCAGGAACGTGACCAGTGCCCCCGGTAGCAGCATGGCGAGGCGGAAGCCCGGTATAGATCGGGGCTCGGGCACCTCTGCTGCAACCAGCGTCGACATGGACCTGCTCATCGAGATTTTGAAATTGGCCAAGATTTTTTCATATTTCTGAAACTGTCAAGTAGAATCCCATTGGCGGAAATGGCCGCGATCAACGCCTAAATTCGCCGAGACCGCAGCCGCACGGGCTTACGTGTCCTGCATGAAAATCCATCGAGCGTTTCATGTTCTTGAAAAAGCTCGCGGTTTTGTGACGCCGGCACGGACCGTGCTGGTGCAGATGCGGAGTTCATAGCCAAAGCCCGGCACCTTGGATCACCATCGGTGGGATAGACCTTTGAGCGGAATCCGGTGAAAGTGCCGCGCCGATCCGGCAAGCCGCATTTTCGATGATCAGAGGATCCCACGCATGACAAACCCGACGCATCTGCCTACCGAGGGCCTTTTTGTCGGCCGCGCCAGGAGTGGCGATGTCTCGCATCCCATGGTGGTCACGGTGCGTGACGGCACCGTCTTCGACATCACGTCAAGCGTGGCGCCGACCGTGCGTGACATCTGCGAGATGGCCGATCCGGAAAACCATGTGCGTTCGGCCAAGGGCAAGCCGATCGGCTCGCTCGATGACATCGCGGCCAACAGTTTCGAGGCGACGCGCGATCTGGCAAAACCCCATCTGCTTTCCCCCGTTGACCTGCAGGCCGTCAAGGCATCGGGCGTGACCTTCGTCGTCAGCCTGCTAGAGCGGGTGATCGAGGAGCAGGCGCGCGGCTCGGCGGAAAAGGCGGATGCCATCCGCGCCGACATTGCCGGACTGATCGGCCATGATTTGTCGAAGCTCAAGCCCGGGTCGCCGGAGGCCATGGAGATCAAGGCCAAACTCATCGCGCGCGGCGCCTGGTCGCAATATCTGGAAGTGGGCATCGGCCCCGATGCCGAGATCTTCACCAAGTGCCAGCCGATGGCCTCGGTCGGCTTCGGCGCCGATGTCGGCCTGCACCCGGTATCGACCTGGAACAATCCGGAACCGGAGATCGCCATGATCGCCGCCTCAAGCGGCAGGATCGTCGGCGCCACCATCGGCAACGATGTCAATCTGCGCGACGTCGAAGGGCGCTCCGCACTGCTGCTCGGCAAGGCCAAGGACAACAACGCCTCGGCGTCGCTTGGCCCCTTCATCCGCTTGTTCGACGACACGTTCTCGATCGACGATGTGAAGCGGGCTGTCGTGCGCCTGAAAGTCGAGGGCGAGGATGGGTTCTCGCTGGAGGGCGCAAGCTCGATGGCCGAGATCAGCCGTTCGCCGGAAGAGCTGGTTGCCGCGGCCATGGGACCGCACCACCAGTATCCGGATGGGTTGGCGCTCTATCTCGGCACCATGTTCGTGCCGTCGAAGGACCGCGGCGAAAAGGGCAAGGGCTTCACCCACAAGGTCGGCGACATCGTCACCATCTCGTCGGAAAAATTCGGCGCGCTGGTCAACCGGGTGCGGCTGTCGCCCGATTGTCCGCACTGGACCTACGGTGCCAGCCATTTGATGCGCGACCTTGCGAAAGCTGATCTTATCTAGAATCTCTACCCAAACCGCCGCAATCAACATGATTTTGTGCGGAATCCGATGACGGCGGACGCAATCCGCTTCAAGATCGCGGTGCGGTCGGGGGGCCGCTCCGATGTCCGATTCGCCGATCCTGTTCGTGCGCAACGTCGCCAGGCGCTTTGGCGGCACGATCGTGCTCGAAGACATGAACCTTATGATCGAGCGCGGCTCGATCCACGCGCTGGTCGGCGAAATCGGCGCCGGCAAGTCGACGCTGACAAGGTGCTGGCGGGCTGCGCCCCTGCACCGATCATCCGGCTGCCCTGAAAAGTCACCCCAACTGATGCAATCTGATGGCTCTGCTGATGGCGGCGCGTCGGGCGCCAACTACATCTGCAGATGGAGGCTTGCCATTCGTTGAAAAAGGGAATGCTCTTAGGCATCCGAGCGGCGCTGGCAAAAGACGCAATCCGGCCGGGCCGGAACAAGGGACGGATCATCTTCAACCGGGAGGAAATCAAATGCTGACAAGACTGAGACTTGTGCTCTACGGCCTGCTGGTCGCGCTGACGGTCATTCCCGCCGCGGCGCAGGCCAAGACCTTCTACTGGATTTCACATGGCGGCCCGGCCGACCCGGTCTGGACCTACTTCCTGGCCGGCGCCAAGCAATGGGCCAAGGACACCGGCAATACCGTCAACACCTCGTTCCACAATGGCGATGTCGCCTCCCAGCAGGAAGCGGTTCGCGCCGCCCTCTCGGCCAAGGCCGACGGTATCGTCACCACCAGCCCCGATCCGGGCAGCCTTGTCGAGATCGTCAAGGAAGCCCGCGCCGCCAACATCCCGATCATCAACTTCAACACGCCCGATCCCAAGGCCAATTTCAATGCCTATGTCGGCGGCGACAACGTCACCTTCGGCAAGCATTGGGCGCAGTATCTGGTCGACAAGGGCCTGGTGAAGAAGGGCGACTTCGTCTGGATGCCGGTCGAGATCCCCGGTGCCACATACGGCGTCCAGGAAGAAGAAGGCATCAAGAGCGTGTTCGGACCGCTCGGCATCACCTATGAAGTGACCGAGGCGACGCTCGACCAGGCCGAGGTGATCAACCGCATGGTCGACTACCTCACCGCCCACAAAGGCAAGGTCAACGCCATCATCGGCCTCGGCGACCTCGTCACCGGCTCGATCAAGCGGGTGTTCGACCAGGTCGGCGTCAAGCCGGGCGAAATCCCGGTCGTCGGCTGGGGCAATTCGCTCGATACTACGCAGGAAGTGCTGAACGGCTATGTCAATGCCGGCCAATGGCAGGACCCGCAGGCGACCAGCTATGTCGCGCTGTCGCTCGCCAACATGGCCGCGTCAGGCATTCCTCCGGGCTTCAACGTCATCACCGGCGCGCTCTACGAAAAGGACACGGCCGGCATCTACGACAAGATCCTGTCCGGCAAATAACCGCGATCCTGGCGCCGCACCGTCCTGGCACGCGGCGCCAGGTTTCCCTTGCGCCGCGACTGGCCCGCCTGATGCGGTGGGGATCGCGGCCCGTTCCAACCATGTCGCGGGTTCCCTGTGGAAAATCATTCGCTCATCCAACGCCTGATCGCGCGGCCTGAATTTGGTCCCTTCGTGCTGCTCGTCGTCGAGATCGGCGTTTTCTGGGGCTTCAACCACGACTTCCTGTCGCCGCAGAACATCTCCAACACGCTGGCCTTCACCGTCGAGCTCGGCCTGATCGCGCTGGCGATGACGCTGTTGATGACATCAGGCGAATTCGACCTTTCCGTCGGCTCGCTGTTCGGCTTTTCGCCGGTGCTGATGTGGACGCTGTTCAACAGTGGCGTCACCTCTCTGGAAATGGGCTTCGTCGTCGCGCTGCTGGTCGCCGCCTTGATCGGCCTGGTCAACGGCTGGTTCGTCACGCAGCTCAAGATCCCGTCCTTCCTGGTGACGCTCGGCATGCTGCTCGTGGTGCGCGGCAGCGCCCTTTTCATCACCGACGGTTTTCCGCAGCGCACCTGGAGCGCCGAAGGCAGCTGGCTGGCGGAAGCGCTGGTCGGCGACTTCTTCATCGGGCCGTTCCGCATCTACATGTCGCTGTTCTGGTTCATCGCCGCGGCGATCGCGCTCGGCTATGTGCTGACGCAGAGCCGGACCGGCAATTGGATCCAGGCCGCAGGCGGCAATCCCAACGCGGCGCGGGCCCGCGGCGTCAACGTCAACCGCGTCAAGATCGGCCTGTTCGTGCTCTCCTCGGTTATGGCTTCGCTGGCCGGCGTCATCTCCTCGCTGCGCACGTCCGCAGCCAATCCCAACAGCGGCACCGGCTACGAGCTCGAAGTCATCGCCATGGTGGTGATCGGCGGCACGGCGCTGACCGGCGGGCGCGGCACCATCATCGGCACGGTGCTCGGCATCCTGATCCTGCGCGTGATGCGCAACGGCATCGTGCTGATCGGCGTGCCGGGACTCGCCTACAACATCTTCATCGGCGCGATCATCCTTGGCATGATGGCGCTCCACTCATGGCTGGAACGCCGGCATCAGGCAGGGACTTGAACCATGGCCGAGCCATTGATCCGCATGCAGAACATCCGCAAGTCCTATGGCCGGGTGCAGGCGCTCGAGGACGCCAATTTCCATGTCAATGAGCGGGAGATCGTCGGCCTGCTCGGCGACAACGGCGCCGGCAAGTCGACGCTGATCAAGGTGCTGTCAGGCGCCGTGCCGCTGACCAGTGGCGATATCTTCATCCGCGGCAAGAAGGTGACCTTGCGCAGCACCAGCGACGCCATCGCCCAGGGCATCGAGACGATCTACCAGGACTCGGCACTGGTCACGCAACTGTCGATCGCCCGCAATTTGTTCCTCGGGCGCGAACCGATCAAGCCGCCGCGTTTCCTCAACCGCATGGACCAGGAGGCGATGAACACTGTCGCCCGCGACCTGCTCAAACAGGTCGGCATCTCGAAAAACATCCCACCGACGACGCCGATCGGCTCGCTGTCGGGCGGCGAGCGCCAGGCGGTGGCGATCGCGCGCGCCATGCATTTCGACAGCGACCTCATCATCCTCGACGAGCCGACCAACAATCTTGGCGTCGCCGAAACGCAGGGCGTGCTGAGCTTCGTGCGCAACGCCCGCGATTCCGGCCATTCCTGCATCTTCATCGCGCACAACATCCATCATGTCTTCCAGGTGGTCGACCGCATCGTCGTCATGCGCCGGGGCAAAGTGGTCGCCGACGACATCGACCCGAAGAAGACGACCGTGACGGAAGTCGAACGGATCATCACCGGCATGTCGGACAAGGAAATCCGCGACGCCGTCGCCGACGGCAAGCCGTCACACTGAGGACGGGCGGAAGCCGTCTTGTCGAGGCAGCCGAACGCACGTCGCGGTGATGGGTGTCGATCACCCGTCACTCATATCGCGTCGGCTGCCAAATCGCTTGTCTGGCGCGCCACCGCATCGGCGCATAGGGTTACGGCATGAAGGCCACGGTCTCCGATATCGCCAGGAACTGCGGGCTCTCGACCGCGACGGTCGACAGGGTGCTCAACAACAGGCCAGGTGCCAGTGCAGCCAACCGGCAGCGTGTCATGGAGGCGGCCAAGCAACTCGGCTATCTGCCGGTAGCCGACCAGGTGACACTTCCCTCGAAGCCTGCAAACCTCGAATTCTTCCTGCCGATCGGCAGCAATGCCTTCATGCAGGATCTGGCAAGACACATCGAGGACTATGCATCGCGCCTGCCGCTGGTCGCCTCCTGCCGGATCCACAACCTCGCCGGCATCGCGCCGAATGCGCTGCAGAGCGCCGTCGAAAACCTGTCGCTGAGGGCCAATGGCGTCGGCGTCATCGCCATCGACCATCCGCGAACCCGCAACATCCTGCGCGACATTGTCGACACCGGCATCCGCCTGGTGACGCTGGTGTCCGATATTCCGGCCGCTCCCCGCTCGGCCTATGTCGGCATCGACAACCGCGTGGCGGGACGGACGGCCGCGCTCTTGATGGGACGCTTCCTCGGCGGCCGCGAGGGCCATCTTGCGATGGTCGTCGGCTCGCGCTCCTATCGCGGCCACGAGGAACGTGAAATGGGCTTTCGCTCCGTGCTTGGCGAGGAATTTCCCAACCTCACCGTAACCAGTGCCGTCGAGATCAACGATGAGCCGGATGCCAGCTATGCCGAAACCATGAAGGCGCTGCACAACGAACCGGAACTGCTCGGCATTTATTGTGTCGGGGCCGGACGCTCCGGCGTTGCAAAGGCCATCCGGGAAGCCAGGCCCAACCGCAAGCCGGTCTTCATCTGTCACGACCTGACGAGGGAAACGCGCGGCTACCTCGTCGACGACCTCGCCGATGTCGTCATCGACCAGAACGCCAGGCTGATCGCCGAACAGTCGGTCATTCGCCTGCTGGGCTCCATCGCCTCATCGGCGCCCTACCTGACGCGAAAATTCATCGAGCCACGACTGATCTTCAGGGAAAACGTTCCGGTGCAATGAGCCCGTGTTTCCCAGCTTTTGCGGACGACACGGCAAATCTGCACAGCAGCTATGCACAATTCATTGTTGCCGAATCATTGGGCAACTCGTAGGTTCTGGTTGTCGGCCATCTACTCCTCCCAGATGCGATGCCGACGCTGAATGGGGTGCACCTCCTCCCGCACCGCATTCGAAATCGAGCCCGCTGCCACCTCCTCCCGGCAGCGGGCTTTTTTCGTCCAGCCATCAGGAATAGCGGCACAGCCGACGCCAAAGGGCGCCAGACATCGCCTCAGTCATATGACCGGCAAACCACCGACAGAGGCAGCGAAACTCAACCGGCGGCAGTGCCCCGGAAGGAAACGATCAGCCCTTCGGCCATGCGCACGAACTGCGTGCTCGGACCTTCGGTACCCACCGTCTGCACGCTGACGCGCGCGCCCTCGAACAGCAGCGATAGCGTATCGGCGAGAAGTTCTGCCTGGCCGATGCCGGCACCCCGGCACAACGCCACAAGGCGATCACGTTGGGCTTCCTTGAGTTCCTTGATGACGCGCCTGGCCGGATGATCCGGTTCGGTCAATTCTGCGGCGGCATTGGCCATGTCGCAGCCGCGACCATCAGCATTGAGCATGGCTGCAGCCTTGCGAACCCAGGCATGCAGTTGCGCAAGCTTGTCGCCAGGAAACTCAGCCTCGAAAGCGTCCCACATGGCGCCGGCCTTGGCCGCGTTGGCGCGCAGGCACTCGACGATCAGCTCGTCCTTGGATTCGAAGTGACGATAGAGCGTCATCTTGTTCGTGCCGGCAGCTTCAGTAATAGCGTCGACGCCGACGCCCTTGATGCCGTGCTTGTGGAACATGTCGCGTGCCGTCTCCAGGATTCGATCCCGGGGACGAGAGCGCTCCACGACGCCGTCTGTCATCATGATCTCCTTTCGTTTCCAAAAAACCCTCGGCCACCTCTTGACTAGGGTGTTACCGGTCTGTAACTTCCAGAATGTTACTTACTGGTAACACCTATGTCGTCCGTCGTCAATAACAAGGCCGTGAACTGGTCCTGCCAGATGAGAGGGACGAGAAACTGCCAATCATGCGGCCTCGGCCGGTGAAGAAATGAAAACGGTTCGCGAGCATGGGCTGCGAATCGACAGACAAGGAGCCGGCCAATGCCACAGCGCCGCGATCTTACCATAGATGAGGCCGTCCGGGATCCGATGATCCGGCTGGTCATGAAGGCAGATGGGGTCGACCCCCGCGCCTTCGAGAGAATGCTTCGCTCGCTTGCCGATGGGCAGCGGCGCGAGGTGCCGTTGCTGCGTTCACGGGAAGCTTCCCGTGACGGGCACGGCCAGTTGTCCAGGGTTGCCAGTGCCTTCGGGCGGGCAAGAGCAGCCGGCGAGGCATGTGTGTCGTGGTAAACTTTTTCATTCACCGTCCGATCTTCGCCTCGTCGATCGCCATCATCATGGTGCTCGCCGGGACGATTTGTTATTTCCTGCTGCCGGTCTCGCAGTTTCCCGACATCACACCGCCCCAGGTCGTGGTCAGCGCCCACTATCCGGGCGCCAGCGCGCAGGTGGTCGCCGATACGGTGACGACGCCGTTGGAGCAGCAGATCAACGGTGTCGAAGGCATGACCTACATGTCGTCGACGAGCTCCAATGACGGCTCCTCGACCATCACAATCACCTTCGATGTCGGCTATTCCCTGAGCACGGCCGCCGTCGACGTCCAGAACCGCGTCTCGCAGGCGGCCTCGTCGCTGCCCGCGATCGTCAACCAGGGCGGCGTGACGATCAAGAAGCAGAACCCGAATTTCGTTCTCATCGTCAACCTGACCTCGCCCGACAAATCGGTTGACCCGGTGGCGTTGAGCAACCTCGCCTACCTGCAGGTCGTCGATCCGCTGAAGCGTTTGCCCGGCGTCGGCGACGTGCAGATCTTCGGCGAGCGGCGCTATTCGATGCGTGTCTGGCTCGATCCCGACAAGCTCGCCAATCTCGGCATCACCGCAGTCGACGTCCAGAACGCCATCTCGGAGCAGAACGTCCAGGTCGCGGCCGGCAAGATCGGCCAGTCGCCGGCGCCGGCCGGCACCGCCTTCGAAATGCAAGTCAACGCCGTCGGCCGCCTGAGCGACCCTAAGGAGTTCGGCGACATCGTCGTGCGCGCCAACACCGATAGCGGCTCGCTGGTGCGGCTGCGCGACGTGGCCCGTATCGAACTCGGTGCCCTGCAATATTCGTCCTCGGCCTTCTTCGGCAAGGACCCGACGGTCGTGCTCGCCGTCTACCAGATGCCCGGTTCCAACGCGCTCGATCTGCAGCAGCACGTCAAGGACAAGATGCAGGAGCTGTCGGCACGTTTCCCCAAGGGCGTCTCATACGCCATGCATTACGACACGACGCGCTTCGTGTCGGCCTCGATGCATGACGTGCTGATCACGCTCGGCGAAGCCTTGGTGCTGGTCGTCGCCGTGGTGTTCGTCTTCCTCCAGAGCTGGCGCACGACGATCATCCCGACCATTGCCATTCCGGTGTCGTTGGTGGCGACGATGGTCGTCATGGAGATGATGGGCTTCTCGCTCAACATGCTGTCCCTGCTCGGCATGGTGCTGGCCATCGGCCTCGTCGTCGACGACGCCATCGTGGTGGTCGAAAACGTCGAACGACAATTGGAGGCGGGCCTCAAACCGCTGGCGGCGACCAAGGCCGCGATGGCCGAGGTCACCGGGCCGATCATCGCCACCACGGCGGTGCTGATGGCCGTCTTCGTGCCCGTCGCCTTCATTCCCGGCGTCTCCGGCAAGCTCTACAATCAGTTTGCGTTGACGGTGGCGATTTCGGTCGGCATCTCGGCCTTCAACTCACTGACGCTCAGTCCGGCCCTCAGTGCCGCGTTCCTGCGCCATCGCGGCGAGACGCAGTTCGCCCCGTTCCGCTGGTTCAATACAGGCTTCGACAAGGCGTCACATGCCTATGCCCACGGCGTGCGCATCCTCATCCGGCTGCGCTGGATCATGCTCGGCCTGTTCGCGGCCGGACTGGTGGCAACCTACTTCGTCTGGCAGAAGCTGCCGTCGACCTTCCTTCCCGTCGAGGACCAGGGCTACTTCTTCGTCGTCATCCAGCTGCCCGATGGTGCCTCGCTGGAGCGCACCGACGCGGTGGCCCAGAAAGCGCGCGACATATTGCAGGCGACACCCGGCGTCGACATCGTCGGCTCGATCAGCGGCCTGAACTTCCTGACCAGTGCGGCGCAATCGAACTCGGCGGTCGAATTCGCCATCCTGAAGCCATGGGAAGAGCGTGGCCCCGACCAGAGCGCGTCCAAGCTCGTCGCCGATGTACGCGGCAAGCTGATGCAGATTCCGGAGGCGTTTGCGCTCTCCTTCGATCCGCCCTCTATCCCCGGTATCGGCACCACGGGCGGCTTCGAATTCGTCGTCGAGGACCTCACCGGCCGCGGCAGCACGGCCCTCAACGACGCGACGCAGGCCGTGATCGCCGAGGCGCGCAAGCAGCCGGAAATCAACCCGCAGCAGCTGTTCTCGCCATTCTCGACCTCGACGCCGCAGTTCAACTACGACCTCGATCGGGCCAAGGCGAAGCTGCTCGGCCTCAACCTGCCCGATGTCTTCAACACGCTGCAGATCTATCTCGGTTCGCTCTACGTGAACGATTTCAACCTGTTCGGCCGCACTTTCCGGGTGACCATCCAGGCCGACAAGGATGCACGTGCGGGTGCCTCCGACATTTCACGGCTCTATGTGCGCAATGCCTCAGGCGGCATGGTGCCGCTCTCGACGTTGGGCAAGCTGGTGCCGTTCGTCGGCCCGGAAACCGTGCCCCACTACAACAACAACGCCTCGGCCACGATCAATGGCGGCGCTGCCCCCGGCTTCTCTTCAGGCCAGGCGGTCGCCGCAATGGAACGGGCCGCTGCCACCGCGCTGCCCAGGGATTTCGGTTTCGAATGGACCGGCATCACCTTCCAGGAGCTCAAGGCAGGATCGATCGCGTCGGTCGTCTTCGGCCTCGCCATCGTCTTCGTCTTCCTGATCCTGGCTATGCAGTATGAGAGCTGGGCGATGCCGTTCATGGTGCTGCTGGCGGTGCCACTGGCCCTGTTCGGCGCCTTCGTAGCCCTGTTGCTGCGCGGTATGCAGATCGACGTCTACTCGCAGATCGGCTTCGTCATGCTGATCGGCCTGGCGGCGAAGAACGCGATCCTGATCGTCGAGTTCGCAAGAAGGCGACGCGAGGAGGGCCTCAGCATCGTCGAGGCGGCGATGGAAGCCGCGCGGCTGAGACTCCGGCCGATCCTGATGACGGCTTTCGCCTTCATCCTCGGCGTGCTGCCGCTGATGTTCGCCACTGGCGCCGGCGCCGCGAGCCGTCAGTCGATCGGCACCACCGTGTTTGGCGGCATGGTCGCCGCGACCATCCTGTCGCTGGTGTTCGTGCCGGTCTTCTACGCGGTCATCGAACAATTGCGGGAACGCCGTGAAGGCGGCGAACCCGTCTCCCAACATCCTGAACCAACCGCCGAACCCGCCTTGCCTCCCCTGGCGGAAGCGGCCGAATAAGATTGGAGACTAATCATGCGTAAATGGAAAATCGCGTTGGGAACGGCTGTCGCGCTGGGCGCCATCTCGGTGGCCAGCGTCCATCTGCTCGACATGGGCAACCTCAGGCTCAGCGCCAGCACGGCTGGGGCTGCGCCTGCTCCGGCGGCATTCGTCATGCCGGTGCCGGTGGCAAGCGTCGTCAAGAAGACGATCCCGATCTATCTCGACTATGCTGCTCGCATCGAGCCGATCCGCAGCATCACGCTGCAAGCGCGCGTGCCGGGCTACCTGCAGGAACAGACCGCGCAAGATGGCGCCGATGTGCGGCAGGGCGACCTCCTCTACAAGATCTCGCCCGACGACTTCCAGGCAGCTCTCGACCAGGCGAAAGCCCAGGTGCAGCGCGATACGGCGACGCTCGACTATGCCCGTTCCAATCTCGGCCGCGGCACCGAGCTCGCCAAGAGCGGTTACCTCGACAAGGACAGCTTCGACCAGCGCACAAGCACCTTGCGCGAAGCGCAGGCGTCGCTGGCGCTCAACCAGGCAGCGGTGCGCACGGCGGAACTCAATCTGAGCTATGCCGAGATCCACGCGCCGTTCACCGGGCGCCTGGGCCGCAATCAGGCTTCGGTCGGAACGCTGGTCAGCGTCGCCGGCACGGTGCTCAACACGCTGGTGCAGCTTGACCCGATCTATGTCACCTTCAATCCGAGCGAGACGGATCTGGCGGAGATCGAGCAGGCCCGCGCAGCCGGCCCGATCGAGGTCGAGGTTCTGCTTCCGGGCGAGACCGAGACCAGCCAGAAGGGCGAACTCACCTTCATCGACAACACGGTCGACCATTCGACCGGAACCATCACCGCTCGCGCCACCATCGGCAATGCGAAGTTCACGCTGATGCCTGGCCAGTATGTCCGCGTGCGGCTGCATATCAGGCAGCAGCCTGATGCGCTGATGGTGCCGCAGACGGCGCTGGGTTCGAGCCAGCTCGGCAAATATCTCTACGTGGTCGGCAAGGGCAACACGGTCGACCAGCGTCTGGTCTCGCTCGGCCCGACCAGCGGCGATCTGGTTGCGATCCTGAGCGGCGTCTCCGAAAGCGACCAGATCATCACAGGCAATCTGCAGAAGATCGGCCCCGGAATGCCGATCTCGCCACTGCCACAGAAACCGGCTACCTGAATCCCCCGCAGGCCCGGTTTCCGCGCGGCGCCCCCGACCTTTTCTCAGGTCGCGGGCGCCGTTTTCACGAGCAGGCCGACAAGAGCGGCCACATCGGCGCGATCGGCCCTGGCCGGTGGCATGAATGCACAATAAGGATGGCCGAGGCGCACTGAAACAGTGGAAAGCGCAACCAGGCGGCCCGTATCCAGATCGGCTTGCGCCATCACCCGCTGGCCAAGGGCAATGCCCAGGCCGAGCCTCGCCGAGGCGATCGCCAGACTGGACAACCCGACACGGCGCCCATGCGACGGGTCTGGCGAGCGGCTGCCGCCGCACGCCGCGAACCAGTCCGCCCAGGTTGGGTGCGAGGCATAGTTCGGCCCCCAATTGGTGTGGATGAACAGGCTCTCATGCAGGTCCGTGAGCCCCGGATCGCCATTGCCGTGCCGGTGCCAGAATTCCGGCGAGCAGACCGGCAGCACATCGTCATGGACAAGGCGGATCATCCGCAAGCCGGGATAGTGATAGTCGCCATAGGAGATGCGCAGGTCGACATTCTGGCGCATCAGATCAATCGGATCGTCTTCCGCGCGCACATCGATCGCCATGTGCGGAAAGGCCTCGAGAAGTGCAGCCAGCCTCGGCGCCAGCCATAGCTCTGCCAGCGAAAACGGCACGCTGACGACCAGACGCGTTCTCAGGCCGCCTTCCAGCATGCGCTGGCCGATGGCGGCGATGTCGCCAAGCGCACGCGCGGTCTGCGGGTAGATGGCGTGGCCGGCGTCCGTCAGCGTGATGCGGTTGCCGGTGCGCACGAACAGCTGCTTGCCGAACCAGGTTTCGAGATTGCGGATCTGCTGGCTGACCGCCGCCGAGGACACGCCAAGCTCGCTCGCGGCCAGGGTGAAGCTGCCGGCACGGGCGGCGACCTCGAAGGCCTTGATCGCGTTCAGCGGCGGCAGCCGTTCCATGACAGGCTCCATAAGTTTTTCTTGGTCATTCGTAATAATTTTCCGCGTTGAGAGAAAGAATTTTTTGCCGTCTTCTGTGTCCAACCCTTGGAGCACGCGACATGAAAGACATTCTCGATCTCGACCGCTATCCGCTCGACCGCGAAGGCAGCGCCGACTGGCGGCGTCTCGTCGGGCAGTCCGTCGCGGCGCTCAAGGCCGACGGCATGTTCAATCTCGAAGGTTTTCTGCGGCCCGGCGTCGCCGAACAGGCGGTGCGGGAAATCAAGCCAGTCATGGACACGCAGTCCCATGTCCACAAGCGCATGCACAACATCTACTTCAAGCCCAGCATCCCCGAACTGGCGCCTGACCACCCCGCCTTGCGCAAGGTCGAGACCATCAGCCACACTGTCTGTGCCGACCAGCTTCCCGGCAGCATCGTGCTTGCCATCTACGAATACGAGCCGCTTGTGCGTTTCCTGGCGGCGACGATGGGCAAGACAGAACTGCATGTCATGCAGGATCCGCTGGCCCGCACCAATGTCATGGCCTACCGTGCCGGCGAGGCGCTGAACTGGCATTTCGACCGCTCGGAATTCACCACGACGCTTCTGCTACAGCAGGCCGAGAGTGGCGGCGACCTCGAATACCGCACCGATCTGCGCTCGGACGACGATCCAAACTATGACGGTGTCGCCAGGCTGCTCGAAGGGCGAGACCCCGATGCAAAAATCCTGCGCATGAACCCCGGTACGCTCAATGTCTTCCGCGGCAAGAACACCGCGCACCGTGTCACCACCGTCGAAGGCGAACGCGAACGCATGATCGCGGTGTTCTCCTATTACGAGAAACCCGGCGTGATGTTCAGCGCCGAGGAACGGGTCGGCTTCTACGGCCGGGCGGCCTGAGCCGCCCTCCACCGATCCGGGTCGGGCTTTGCCTGGCGCTGAGAAAAATCCGAAAATGAGATCTTGTTAGATTGTCGACAATCTGATTGTCTTGCGGTCTGTTCTCGCTGGAGTGAGCCGGATAGTGAAGACGGATTTCAGCCCGATTGCCGACACGACGCGCCGCGCCGAGATCGTGGCGCTGCTGCGGCGCGCGATCCTGACCGGCCAGTTGGAGCCCGGCCAGAAGCTCAACGAGGTCAGGATTTCCGAGCAGATGCGGGTCAGCCGCGCGCCATTGCGCGAGGCAATGCGCGAGTTGGTGCAGGAAGGTCTCCTCGCCAGCATCCCCTACGCCGGCACCTTCGTCGTCGACGTCACCGCCAAGGACATCGACGATGCCTATTCGCTGAACAAGGTTCTGGACGAATTCGCCATCGAGCGCACCTGGCCGCTGCGCGACCAACGCTTCTTCGACGAGATCGACCGGCGCCATGAGGCGGTGAAGCAAGCGACGCGGGCTCTCGACACCACGCGCCAGATCGAGACCGCGCTGCAACTGCACGGACTGATTTACGAATGGGCCGACAATTCGGTGCTGCTGGAAACCTGGCAGCGGCTGACCAGCCGGCTGCAGATGTATTTCGCGCTCCATCTGCATGCCCGCAACGAGCCGGTGCCGGTCGAGGACATCCACGAGACCTATGTGCGGCTCATGAAAGGCAAGGATATGCGCGCCGCCCAGCGCTATGCCCGCGAACATATCGACATGGATTTCGAGGAGCTGCTCGCCTATGCGCGCGGGCTGGAGCAACGGGAATCGAAGGGCGCCAAGGCCGATCGCGCCGGACGGAACAACAACGGCTGAGGGCCTCGCCACCAAGGCGATGCTTTCCTGAAATCACGGACAGACAATAGTGCAGATCAAATCCATCAAGGCCTACCATGTCGTTCAGCCCTTCGTGGACGGGCCCTACCGCATGTCAAAGGGCCGGGTCGCCGACTGCTTCGACGCGGTCATCGTCGCCATCACTTCCGATAGCGGCGTGACCGGCTGGGGCGAGATGGCGCCGCTCGGCAATTTCTACTCGGCCGCGTTTCCAGCGGGGACACGCGCGGGCGTGCCGGAGATCGCGCCGCATCTCATCGGACAGGATCCGCGCGGGCTGGCCAGCATTGGCCGGCTGATGGACACGGTGTTCAAAGGCCATCCCTACATCAAATCGGCGCTCGACATGGCCTGCTGGGACTTGGCCGCACGCGCCGCCGACGTGCCCCTGGTGACCATGCTCGGTGGCCGCGAGAGCGATATGGCGGAAACCTACCGGGTCGTCACCCACGGCACGCTCGACCAGATGGCGGCACTGGCAACAAGGATCATCGCCGAGGGCTGTCGCCGTTTGCAGGTCAAGGTCGGCGGCAATGTGCACGACGACATCGAGCGGGTAACGACGGTCGCCTCGGCCGTGCCGAGAGGTACGGTGATTTTCTGCGACGCCAATGCCGGCTGGACACCCTATCAGGCCCGGCAGTTCGCCGATGCCACGCGCGGCATCGACTACACGTTCGAGCAACCCTGCACGACGATCGAGGAGAACATGTCGGTGCGCCGCATGCTGGACAAGCCGATGGTGCTCGACGAATCCGTGACGTCGCTGGAAGAGATGCTGGAGATCCACCGCCTGGGGGCGGCCGACGGGTTGACGCTGAAAATCTCACGGCTAGGCGGCGTGACCAGGACCCGGCAGATCCGCGACGTTGCCGTCGACCTCGGTTTCATGATCACGGTCGAGGACACAGGCGGCGCCGAGATCGACACAGCGGCGATGGCACATCTGTCGCTGTCTACACCGCAAGAGCGGCGATTGCATGCCATCGCCTTCCATGAATGGGTGACGGTGCGCACGGCCTTCAACGCCCCGCCGGTCACCGGCAGCCATATGGGCATTCCGGATGGGCCTGGCCTCGGCATCGACGTGGACCCGAGCCTGCTCGGCAAGCCTTTCTTCGAGATCGGCTGAGATGAAAATCCGCGGCATCAAGGCCACGCCGATCAATCTTCGCCTCGAAGCGCCCTATGGCTGGGTCTTTGGCGAGCTCGACGGCTTTTCGCAAACCATTGTCGAGGTCGAGACCGAGGATGGGCTGATCGGCCTCGGCGAAGCGCCGACGCCGGCGGCAGCAGCGATCATCAACGATGTCTTGGCCGAGCGCCTGGTCGGACGCGATGCCTTCGACATCGCCGGCGCCGAATATGTCTGCCTGCCCTACTGGACCGGCGTGCAGTCGATCAACGATCGCACCCGCATCATGGCCTTCGGCGCCATCGAGATGGCGTTGTGGGACCTGCGCGGCAAGGCGTGGAAGCAGCCGCTCTACCAGCTGCTCGGCGGCGCGGTGCGCAAGGATATTCCGTTCACCGACTATTTTTCGCTGCGCGGCGACGGGCCCAGGGTGAAAGGCGAGACGACGCCTGAAGAAGTCGCCGACTATTGCGTCGAACTCAACGAGACGCATGGCACGACCTTCTTCGAAGGCAAGTTTTCGACCGAGAACCCGAAAGTCTCGCTGAGAATGGTCGAGCTGATCCGCCAAAAGCTCGGCGACGAGGCGATGATCCGCATCGATTCCAACCAGGCTTATTCGCTGGCCACCGCGCGGCGGCTGGCGCGGCCGCTCGAAGACCTCGGGGTCCGCAACTGGGAGGATCCGGTGGCGACGATCGAGGAGATGCGGCAGTTGCGGCAGCATTGCTCGATCCCGTTCTCGACCCACAATATCGATATTGCGCGCGCCATGGACCTCAAGGTTCCTGACGCCTTCGTCGGCAATCCGACGGCGCATGGCGGCATCGGCCGCCTGCTGCGCTTCGTCGGCGCCTGCGAACATGCCGGCGTCGATTTCTGGTGCTACAGCGGCGACAGCGGCATTGGCAGCGCGGCCTATCTGCATCTGTGCGCCGCGCTCGGCTGGATCCGGGAGCCGAACCAGTCGCTGTTTCGCATGCAGCCGATGGACATCACCGAAGAAGGGCCGTTTTCGCCGAGGAACAATGTCGTACGCGTGCCGGAAGGCCCGGGTCTCGGCGTTACCTTGTCGCGGAAAAACCTCGCGGCCTGCCATCGCGACTTCACCGAGAACGGCCCGTGCAACAAATATCACGACCCGGCAAAGCCCGGAACATATCGCCGCCTGCCGCTGAACTAGGAGACAGAGAAGGAAAGGAGACTAGCCGACAGCAAGGGTCCGCCGCAGCGATTTGGATCGCCAAGGCAGCACCTGACGGGTGGAAGCATTGCCTCAAGAAAATCTGACCCCCGCGCCGCAAGGATCGGATGGACCAGAAAAGACAGCATGCTACAGTCCCGGACGACCGACTTCGTTGATGGCCGGGACAGGAGAACTCCACGGGATTTCGTCAACCGCAAGTGCATTCTTCAGCCATAAGAAACAAGGGGAAAGGGTTAAACCCATGAGCAAGAACTACCGCATTCTCGACCTGATCCGGCGCAACCGCTCGCCGCTCGAAAATCACCTTATCGACGGTCTCGTCGACGGCCGCGTCAGTCGCCGTGACTTCATCCGCCACGGCAGCCTGCTCGGCCTGTCGCTGCCACTCCTGGGCGGCATCACCACGGCCGCCGGCCTCAGTGGCATGCCGTCGCTCGCCCGCGCCCAGGGGGCGCCCGGCGCGACCATCCGCGTCGCCAGCAGCGTGCCGGCGGCAGCCATCGACCCGGTCACCATCGCCGACGCCGGCGGCCTGCTGGTCATGCAGCAGGTTGCCGAGTTCCTCTGCGTCGATGGCCCGGACCTCGTGCTCAAGCCGGCGCTGGCCGAAAGCTGGAAGCCGAACGACAACGGCTCGGTATGGACCTTCAAGCTGCGCAAGGGCGTGAAGTTCCATTCGGGCGGCGAGATGAAGGCCGAGGACGTGGTGGCCAGCATCGACCGCCTTGCCGACCCGGCAAACTCGTCCAACGCGCTGTCGGTGTTCACCGGCATCCTGTCGAAAGGCGCCAGCAAGAAGGTCGACGACTACACGGTGGAATTCCATCTCGACGCGCCGAACGGCAACTTCCCCTACATGCTGTCATCGGACAATTACAACGCCGTCATCATCCCGGCGAGCTACAAGGGCGACTACGAGAAGAGCTTCGACGGCACCGGGCCGTTCAAGGTCGAGAAGTACACGCCGAAAGTCGGCGCATCCTTCGTCCGCAACGAGAATTATTGGGGCGAGAAGGCCCTGCCCGATCGCACGGAATTCACCTTCTTCACCGATGTGCAGCCGATGATCCTGGCCCTGCAAGGCGGCCAGGTCGACATCATCAACCAGATGCCGGTTCTGGCCGGCGTCGCCCTGCTCAGCGATCCGAGCGTCGACATCATCAGCCTAAAGTCCTCAGCGCATCAGCAACTGCACCTGCGCTGCGACGACGGCCCGCTGAAGGACGCGCGCGTGCGCCGCGCCATCGCGCTCAGCATGGATCGCGACAAGCTGGTCGCTGGCCTGATGAAGGGTCGCGCCGTGGCGGGCAATGACAGCCCGTTCGCATCGGTCTACCCGTCGACCGATACCAGCGTGCCGCAGCGCAAGCAGGACATCGCGCAAGCCAAGCAGTTGATGGAAGCGGCGGGTGTCGGCAAGGGCTTCAAGATCACGCTGACCACCGAGCGCTACCTCGAAATCCCCGAATATGCCCAGCTCATCCAGAACTGGGTCAAGGAGATCGGCATCGAGCTCGAGCTCAACATCCTCGACCAGAGCGCCTATTACGGCGACGCGGTGTTCGGCAAATCGAACTGGCTGGATTCGGTGATGGGCATCACCGACTATGGCCACCGCGGCGTGCCGAATGTCTATCTCGCTGCCCCGCTGAAGAGCGAAGGCACCTGGAACGCGGCGCACTTCAAGAACAAGGACTACGACGCGCTGGCGACCAGCTACATCGCGGCGCTTGATCTCGAGGCGCAGAAGGCCGACGCCGGCAAGATCCAGAAGCTGCTGCTCGAGGAAACGCCTGTTATCTTCGGCTATTTCTACGACTACCTGACGGCGACGGCGAAAGGCGTGGCCGGCGTGCAGCCGACCGCCATGTCGCAGCTCTTCCTCGAAAAGGCATCGAAGGCCTAAGCGGAGGCAGACAAGCCCATCCCGCGACCGCCAGCCCCAGTGGGGCTGGCGCTTTCGCTGCCAGGCCGAGGCAAGGCGCTACGCGCCGGCCTGACGCGGAGCCTCGCGTTGCGGGACGATCGATCATTGCCCATGGAGTCCGCGACCCTGCTCACCACCATGCATTGGGGGACCTACGAAGTCCGTGCCGAGAACGGCAGGCTCGTCGGCGTCGAGCCATGGAGCGGCGACCCCGATCCATCGCCGATCGGCAAGTCCATGCTCGGCACCGTCCAGGGCGATCTGCGTGTCTCCCGTCCCGCCATCCGGCGCGGCTGGTTGGAGGGGAACAGGTCCGGCGGCAAGGGCGGGCGCGGCAGCGAGGCTTTTGTCGAAGTCTCCTGGGACACGGCGCTGGACATCGTGGCGTCCGAACTGGACCGTGTTCGCGTCGAGCATGGCAACAGCGCCATCTATGCCGGCTCCTATGGGTGGGCGAGCGCGGGACGGTTCCACCATGCCCAGAGCCAGGTCCACCGCTTCCTCAACGTGATCGGCGGCTATACGAGTTCGGTGCTCAGCTATTCCTACGGCGCGGCCGAGATCATCCTGCCGCATGTGCTTGGCGGGACCGATGGCCTGACGGGCAATCATTCCACCTGGGACGGGATCGAACGGCATAGCGAACTGATCATCGCTTTTGGTGGCCTGCCCTGGCGCAATGCGCAGATACAGGGCGGCGGCGCGGCCCGTCACGAAGCCGCCGCGGCCTTGCGCAATGCTGTCGCCAACGGCGCCCGGCTGATCAATGTCTCGCCCGTGCGCGATGACGCACCGCGTGGCGTCGAGACCGAATGGCTGGCGCTGCGGCCGAACAGCGACACCGCCTTGATGCTGGCCCTGTGCCATGTCCTCCTCAGCGAGCGCCGCCATGACGAGGCATTCCTTGCGCGCTATTGCACCGGCTTCGAGGCTGTGCGGGCCTACGTCCTGGGAGAAACCGATGGCCAACCGAAAAGTCCGACATGGGCTGCCTCCCTGAGCGGCGTGGCGCAGGACAGGATCGTCGCCCTGGCCAGGGAAATGGCTGCCAAGCGCACGATGTTGATGGTGAGCTGGTCCCTGCAGCGCGCCGACCATGGCGAGCAGCCATACTGGGCGGCGATCACGCTTGCCGCGCTGCTCGGCCAGATCGGACTGCCGGGCGGCGGCCTTGGCTTCGGCTATTCATCGACAAATGGCGCCGGAAGGCCGGAGATGGGATTCCGGTGGCCATCCGTGCAGCAAGGCAGGAACCAGGTGCCGGACTTCATCCCGGTCGCGCGGATGGCCGACATGCTGCTCGACCCAGGCGGTTCCTTCGAATTCAACGGCGCCGCAATGGCCTATCCCGACATCAGGCTGGTCTACTGGGCCGGCGGCAATCCGTTCCATCATCACCAGGACCTGAACCGACTGGTCGAGGCTTGGCGGCGGCCTGAAACGATCATCGTCAACGAGCCCTTCTGGACCGCGACGGCGCGCCATGCCGACATCGTGCTGCCGGTCACCACGCCGCTGGAGCGAAACGACCTCGCCTTCTCGAACCGCGAAAACCTCGTCGTCGCCATGAAGCAAGCGATCGACCAGGTTGGGGAAGCGCGCGACGATTATCGGATCTTTGCCGACCTTTCGACGCGGCTCGGTACCGGCGAAGCCTTCACCGAAGGGCGAGCAGCCAGCGACTGGATCCGGTTGCTTTATGAGCAGGCCAGGGACAATGCGAACGCGGCCGGAGTCGAGATGCCGCCCTTCGACCGTTTCTGGCATGACGGCCACGCCGACCTTGCCCGGCAGGTGACGTCGCAGACTTTGCTCGGTTCCTTCCGCGCCGATCCGGAGCGCCATCGGCTGGCGACGCCATCGGGCCGCATAGAGCTGTTCTCGCCGACGATCGACTCCTTCGGCTATGACGACTGTCCCGGCCATGCCGTCTGGCGGGAGCCAAGGGAATGGCTGGGCAGCGAGCTTGCCAGCCGGTTCCCGCTGCATCTCCTGTCACCGCAGCCCGCCGACAAGCTGCACAGCCAGTACGATCACGGCTCGGTCAGTCGGGCAGGCAAGGTATCGGATCGCGCGCCGCTGTGGATCAACCGGGCGGATGCCGCAGCGCGCGGCATCCTGGACGGAGCTGTCGTGCGCGTCTTCAACGATCGCGGAGCGTGCCTCGCGGGCGCCGTGCTGACGGATGGCCTGATCCCCGGCGTCATCCAGTTGCCCACCGGAGCATGGTTTGACCCCTCCACACCGGGACAGCCGCACAGTCTGGAAAAGCATGGCAATCCGAACGTGCTGACGCCAGACCGGGGGACGTCGCGCCTTGCCCAATCACCGACCTGCAATTCGACGCTGGTCGAGGTATCTCGATTTGACGGAGACGTCCCCCCGGTGACAGCCTTCGATCCGCCTGCCACAGTGCGTTTAGCCGATGTGCCCGGCCTGGCCGGACCGCAGCCCCATCACGAGGAGGCTTAGCCATTCTTTCCTTCTTTGCCCGGCGTGTTTCCCTGTCGCTTGTGACGCTGTTCCTGCTCAGCATCATGGTGTTCCTGGGCGGCCAGGTGCTGCCCGGCAATGTCGGGCGTGCGATCCTTGGACCGTTTGCCGACCAGCGCGCGGTCGACGCGCTCAATCATACGCTGGGCGTCGATCGCCCGCTGCTCACCCAATATGCGACCTGGATCTGGAATTTTATCCGGGGCGACATGGGCACGTCCTACATCTTCCGCTCGCCGGTCGCGCCCTTCGTCATCGATGCCTTGGGCAATTCGATGAAGCTGGCGGCGGTCGCCTTCGTGCTGGTGGTGCCGATCGGCATCCTCGGCGGCGTCATTGCCGCACTCAACCTCAACCGACCGCTCGATCGCATCATCAGCCTCGGCGGCCTATCGGTGACGGTGCTGCCGGAATTCGTCACCGGCATCATCCTGATCCTGATCTTTGGTGTGTGGCTGCGCTGGCTGCCGATATCGGCCGCATGGCCGCGTGATGCCGGTTTCTTCACGCAGCTCTATTACCTGATCCTGCCTTCGCTACCGCTGTTCCTGGTGCTGTTCGGCTACATCGCCCGTATGGCACGCTCCGGCATGATCGAGGCGCTCGATTCCGACTATACAAGGACAGCCGTGCTCAAGGGCCTGCCCTGGCGCACCGTGATCTGGCGCCATGTGCTGCGCAATGCGCTGCTGCCGACCATCACCGTCATCGCCACCCAGACCGGCTATCTCATCGGTGGCCTGGTGGTGATCGAGACGCTGTTCCGCTACCAGGGCATCGGTTCGCTGATCTTCACCGCCGCGCGAGGCAAGGATTTTCCGATGCTGGAATCGGGCATCCTGACCATTGGCATCGTCTATGCCGTGGCGACATTGATCGCCGACTTCCTCTATTCCGTGCTCAATCCACGCATCCGGCTGGGGTCAGACCAATGAGCGCCGTGCAGACCACCTCTCCTCCACAAGACGGTACGCGCCGGCGCAGTCCCCTTGCGGAAGTCTTTTTCTCGCTCATGCGCTCGCGGACCTTCCTTGTCGGCCTTTTCATAGTGCTGTTCTGGGTCGCCTGCGCGTTGTTCGGCGAGCACTTCGCACCCTACGACCCGCTTGCCGACGACATCATCAACGCACTGGCGCCGCCTTCGTCCGAACATTGGTTCGGCACCGACCAGATCGGCCGCGACGTCTTCTCGCGCGTCATTGTCGGTTCGCGCGACATCCTCACCGTCGCCCCGCTTGCGACACTGCTGGCGACGGTCGCCGGCACGGCACTTGGCCTGCTCACCGGCTATTTCCGCGGCATTGTCGACGATGTCGTCAGCCGCATCCTGGAAGCCTTCATGGCCATCCCCGTGGTCATCGTCGCGCTGCTCGCCATCGTCGCGCTCGGCACCTCCAAGGCTACGGTCATTGTCGTCATTGGGCTCAGCTTCGCGCCGATCATCGCCCGCACCGTGCGCTCGGCGGTGCTGGCCGAGCGCGAACTCGACTATGTCGCCGCCGCGCAACTGAGGCACGAGAGCGCCTTCCACACGATGTTCATCGAGATCCTGCCCAACGTCGTCCCGCCGATCCTGGTCGAGACCACCGTGCGGCTTGGCTACGCCATCTTCGCGGTCGCCACACTTTCCTTCATGGGCTTCGGCATCCAGCCGCCCTCACCCGACTGGGGGCTGTCGATCTCCAGCAATTACGGCATGATCGGCGGCGGCTTCTGGTGGACGGTGCTGTTCGACGCGCTCGCCATCGCCTCGCTGGTGATCGGTGTCAACCTTGTGGCCGACGGCGTTCATGGAGCGCTCAATGACTAACTCCGCGAAGGCGCAAAACGCGCTCGAACTCACCGATCTGTCGGTCGCCTACCGGGTGGCCGGGCGCAATCGCGCCGTGCTGCGCAATCTCAGCCTCAACATCGGGCAAGGCGAGGCCTACGGGCTGGTCGGCGAATCCGGCTGCGGCAAATCCACTGTCGCGCTCACCGTCGTGCGCTATCTGCCAAGGAACGGCTCGATATCGGGCGGCGTGATCTCGCTCGACGGCCAGGACGTCATGAAGCTCGATGCCGAGGCCTTGCGGCGCGCGCGCGCCGAAAGCGTCTCCATGGTCTATCAGGATCCCGGCAAGGCGCTGAACCCGTCGATCCGCATCGGTCGTCAGTTGACCGAGATCTTCGAGCTTGGCGGCATAACAGGCCAGGCGGCCACCGATCGCGCCATCGCCATGCTGAACCGCGTGCGCATCTCCGATCCGCCAAGCGTCATGCAGCGCTATCCGCACCAACTCTCCGGCGGCATGCAGCAGCGCGTGGCGATCGCCATGGCGCTGGCCAACGATCCCTCGATGCTGATCCTCGACGAACCGACCACCGGCCTCGATGCGACGGTCGAGGCCGAGGTGCTCGACCTCATCGCGCAGCTTAGGCAGGAGCTGTCGGCCTCGATCCTGTTCATCAGCCACAACCTCGCCGTCGTGTCCAACATGTGCGACCGGGTCGGCGTGCTCTATGCCGGCATGCTGGTCGAGGAAGGACCGACCGATGTCGTCTTCAACGACCCGCGCCATCCCTACACAGTCGCCCTGTTGCGCTGCCTGCCGCGCGGTGGCCAGCGCAAGGACCAGGGCCGGCTCGACACCATTCCTGGTTTCCTGCCCGGCATTGGGGCTGACATCAAGGGCTGTGCCTTCGCCGACCGCTGTGCGCTCGCCGATGATCGCTGCCGCACCGAATTGCCGCCGCTCTATGATCTGAGCGACGAGCGAGGCAAGCGCCTGTCGCGCTGCTTCCATCACGACAAGGCGCAAGCCCTGCCACGCGCCACACCGAGCGATGTGGCGGCGGCACCCAAGCCGGCAACCGCACCGGTGCTGCGCGTCGCCGGGCTGAACAAGACTTATGCCAGCCACGGCCATCCCTTGCGTGCCGTGAAGGATGTCTCGCTGGATCTGCGGCCCGGCGAGACGCTGGGGCTGGTCGGCGAATCCGGTAGCGGCAAGACCACCTTCGCCAGGCTGCTGCTCGGCTTGGTCCCGCCCGATGACGGCGGCACCATCGAGCTCGAGGGCAAGGCGCTGGCGCCGAAGCTGGAGAACCGTGGCGACGACCAGGTCAAGGCGATGCAGATCGTCTTCCAGAACCCGGACTCCGCGCTCAACCGCTCGCATTCGATCCGCCACATCCTCGGCCGCGCCTTGAAGCGGCTGGCGGGCCTATCCGGCAAGGCGCTGGAGGCGCGCCTCGACGACCTCGTCCGGTCTGTGCGACTCACCGACCGGCATCTGGCCGTCAAGCCGCGCCAGCTGTCAGGCGGGCTGAAGCAGCGCGTCGCCATTGCGCGTGCTTTCGCCGGTGATCCGCGCATCGTCGTCTGCGACGAGCCGACCTCCGCACTCGACGTCTCCGTCCAGGCGGCAATCCTCAACCTGCTCGCCGATTTGCAGTCGAAGGAAGATGTCAGCTACATCTTCATCTCGCACGATCTTGGCGTGGTGCGTTACCTCTCCGACAAGATCGCCGTGCTTTATCTCGGACGCATTATGGAGATTGGGCCATCGGAGGAAGTCTTCTCTGGGCCGCATCACCCCTATACGGAAGCGCTGCTGTCAGCCGTGCCCAAGCTTGACCAGACCGAGACGGCACGCATCCGGCTCGACGGCGAGATCCCCAGCGCCACCAACCCGCCCCCGGGCTGCGTCTTCCACACACGCTGCCCGCGCAAGATCGGCCCGATCTGCGAGCAGCAGGAGCCGGCGCTGGCCGAGGCGCAGCCCGGACATTCGATCCGCTGCCACATCCCCTACCCGGAACTTGCCAGGCTGCAGAAGGCGGCCGTGACCGAGCCGGCATAGCGAGGCATGGCCGGCCGGCTACCTCCGGCCGGCCATGCCCAGGGAGCGGTCGCCTTCGGAAAAACCCTGATCGCTGCTCCAGTTCCTGGCCAGCGAGCGCAAGCCCGTCAGCGCGATGTCGAGCACGTCAGACGACACGGGGTTCGAGGGATAGGCGAGATAGATCGGCCGCTGGAACACCGGGGCGTTGTCGATGCGCCGCATCTCGCCGCGTTCGATATGGCCGCTGACGGCGCTGAGCGGCAGATAGGCGGCCGCCTGTTGCGACAGCACATGCTGCAGGCCGATGAAGACCAGCCCGGCCGAAATGGCCGGTTTGACCATGCCGGCGAAAGCGCGGTCGTGCTCGATGCGGAATTCGAGCCCCCAATCCATCAGTATGTAGTTTTCGGTCCATGGCTTGGTCTGCGCGGCGTGCTGGACGAGCACGACCTGATCGACGGCCAGCGTCTCATAGACGATGCCGGGATGCGGCCGCGGCAGATAGAGGATGCAGATGTCGAGCAGGCCTTCTGCCAGCTGGTCGATCGCCAGATCCGGAAAACTGCCCTCGAGCCGCAGCGCCACGTTCGGCCTCTTAGCGCGCATCCACTCGACCCATGGCGAGGTGATGCGCTCCCACAGATAGGCGGGTGCGGTCAGCCGCAGCAGGCTGTCATAGCCATCGGGAACGGCGATATCCTGCCGCGATTGCTCCCAGGTGCGAGTGATGGAAGAGGCGTGCGGCAGGAACTGCCGGCCGGCCGGCGTCAGCGTGACGCCGTCGCGGTCGCGCACGAAAAGCCGGCGTCCCAACTGCTCCTCCAACCCTCTGATCCGCGCGCTGACGGTGGATTGCGCAAGGTTGAGCCGGCTGGCCGCGACTGTGAAGCTGCCATGTTCGGCAACCTCGAGGAAACTGCGCAGGTTTTCGGTATCCATGCTCACCCCTTGCATCGAAAATTTCGATGGCACCCAACAAAAATATCGCTTTCCGGCCGCGGTCAACAATGACCTAAATGGCCGATCCCCGAGGCAAGCGAGGAATGCGCCCATGCCAAGGCCTTTCGTGACAATCGACGCCGCCCGCAAAAATCTGACGGCAATCGAAAATTCCGCTGTCGACGACTTGCTGGCCGGCAGGCTCGACCGCCGCGATTTCCTGCGCCATGGCAGCGTGCTCGGCCTTTCCCTGCCGTTCCTGGCCAGCCTTGTCGCGGCTGCCGGCCTCGGCACGCAAAAGGCCCGCGCCGAGGGCAAGCCGGGCGGCACGGTGCGCGCCGGCATCGCCACGCCGGGCGGCGCCATCGATCCCGTCACCTACTATGACAGCGGCAGCTACCAGCTGGTTTTCCAGACCGCCGAATTCCTCTGCGTCACGCAGCCGGATCTCACTCTGAAGCCGGTGCTGGCGGAAAGCTGGTCGCCGAACGCGGACGGCAGCGTCTGGACCTTCAAGCTGCGCAAGGGCGTGAAATTCCACAATGGCGAGGACTTCAAGGCCGACGACGTGGTCGCGACCTTCGACCGCCTCGCGGACCCCAACGGCGCCTCGAACGCGCTTTCGGTGTTCAAGGGCCTGCTGTCGAAGGGCGGCACGCAGAAGGTCGACGACCACACTGTCGCCTTCCATCTCGATGCACCCAACGGCAGCTTTCCCTATTCGGTGTCGATCGACAATTACAACGCCGTCATCCTGCCGGCGAGCTACAAGGGCGACTACGAAAAGACCTTTGAAGGCACCGGTCCGTTCCGGCTGGAGAGCTATACGCCGAAGGTCGGCGCGACCTTCGTGCGCAACCCCGACTATTGGGGCGAGAAGGCGCTGCCCGACCGGCTCGAATTCAAATTCTACGGCGACGTGCAGCCTCGCATCCTGGCGCTGCAGGCCGGCGAGGTCGACGTCCTCGACGCCGTTCCGCTCGATGTCAGCCAGGTGGTGGTCAACAGCCCCGACATCACCGTGCTGCGTGTCGCCTCGACCGCGCATCGCCAGTTGCACATGCGCTGCGATACTGGTCCGTTCACCGACAAGCGCGTGCGCCAGGCGCTGGCGCTCAGCATCGACCGTTCCAAGCTGGTCGATGGCCTCTGCCGCGGCATGGCGGCGACAGGCAATGACAGCCCGTTCGCGCCGGCCTTCCCCGCCACCGACAAGACGGTGCCGCAGCGCGTCCAGGATATCGCCAAGGCCAAGCAACTGCTCGAGGCCGCCGGGCTCGCCAGCGGCTTCGACATGACCCTGACGACGCTGCGCTATTCCGACATCCCGGGCTACGCGCAGCTGTTCCAGAACTTCGCCAAGGAGATCGGTGCCCGCATCGCGCTGAACATCGAGGACCAGGACAAATATTACGGCAAGGCGGTGTTCGGCCAGTCGGACTGGCTGGACAGCCCGTTGGGGATCACCGACTACGCGCATCGCAGCGTGCCCAACGTCTTCCTCAAGAGCCCGCTGGTCAGCGACGGCCCGTGGAACGCGGCGCATTTCAAGAGCCCGGCCTATGACGGTATGGTCGCCAGCTATCTCAAGGCGCTCGACATCGGTGCGCAGCGCGCGGCCGCATCCGACATCCAGAAACTGCTGCTCGACGAGACACCAGTGATCTTCAGCTATTTCCCGGATCTGCTGGTGCCGGTGCGCAAGAATGTCAGCGGCCTGCCGCCGATCGCCGCCGGACTGCTGCTCGATCGTGTATCGCTGGGATAGAGGCTGGATTGGACAATTCTGTCTTTCGGGCGGTGAGGCTATCCCCTGGCAGGCTGCAAAGAGCGATGGGGGGCCATCGCTCGAGCCGCTCGATGCAAGAGAAACCCGCCGCCCGGAAACCCTCCGACACAATGGTTCAATCCAGGTTCATCTCGCTTTGCGCCAACGCTCGATGACAAAAGAAAAGAAACGGGAGACTACCATTCGCAAGCCTCATTTGCGCGGTCGCGGACCGCATTTCCCCCTGCTCGACACTATCGTGCAGTATGAGTCGGAACCCGGCTATGTCGCCTTCACCATGCCGACGCAGAAGCGGCTGCGCGTGCAGGTGGGGTCGATGATCGTCGCCGACACGACCAAGGCGCTGGTGCTCTACGAATCCGACCATCTGCCGGTCTATTACTTCCCGATCAGCGACGTGCGCGAGGAGTTCCTGCTGCCCAGCACGACGACGACCGAGAGCCCGTTCAAGGGCGTCGCCACGCACTATTCGCTGAACACAGGCATCACGCTGGTCGAGGATGCGGCCTGGCGCTATGTCGATCCGGTCAAGGGATCGCCTGACCTGTCGGACTACATGTCCTTCTATTGGCCCAAGATGACGCACTGGTATGAAGAGGACGAAGAAATCTTCGTCCACGCCCGCGATCCGTTCCGCCGGGTCGACTGCCTGCCGTCCTCGCGACGGGTGCAGGTCATCCTCGACGGCGAGCAGGTCGCCGATTCACGACGCGGCGTGTTCCTGTTCGAGACCGGCCATCCGGTGCGCCACTATCTGCCGATCGCGGACACGCGGCTCGATATGTTCGCGCCCAGCCGCTACATTTCACGCTGCCCCTACAAGGGCATCTCCAACTATTATCACGTGACGACGCCCAAGAAGCGGCACGAGAACCTCGTCTGGTACTATCCCGAGCCGGTGCACGAAGCCGAGCGCATCAAGGGCCTGGTCTGCTTCCACCACGAACTGGTCGACAAGATCTTGGTCGACGGCGTCGAAATCCCGAAGGAATTCACGGCCGCGTCCAGCGGCTATTTCTGAGCTGTCACTGGCTGACTGCGTTCGAAGTCAGCCAGGTTTCGAGTTTTCGTTCGCCCGGGCCGATGCTAGGCTCAGCTCTGGCGCCGGACGATTGCTCATGAAGACAGTACTTCATCATGCGACTCTGCCCTGGCTCGTTGCCCTGGCCGCTTTGCCCGTGCCGGCGTTTGCCGAAAATGATCCGGCTTTCGAGCTGAAGCTCGACATCGACCAGGACGGCAAGATGGACAGGGCCGTGGTGATGCAGGAGCCCGGCGGACCGGCCGATCTGTATATTTACACGGCAGCCGGCGAGGAGAAGCTCGATCCCTCGCGCCCGCCCGACTTCGTCAAGAAGGGGCTGACCGAAGACCGGGTCATCGACCTTGAAGGCAAGGGCAAGGGATCGCTGGCGATGACGTCCTGCTTCGGCTGCGGCGCCAGCAAGTCGACGGAAGACATGCTGACAATCGTCTACCGCCATGGCCAATTCCTGGTCGGCGGCTACAGCCGCAGCTGGGACTGGAACCAGCGGACGTCGGATGGCGTCAAGACGACGGTGGGGGGCTGCGACATCAACTATCTCACCGGCAGGGGCACCGTCTCAAAGGACCTTGAGGACGGCAAGCCGATCAAGGGCAAATTCAGGCCAGTGCCGCTCAAGGACTGGTCCTCGGACAAGCGCCCCAAGGCTTGCGATTTCTGAAGAGGTTGATCGAACTGCCATGCAGCGCATACCCTCCCCTTAATTAGGGAGGACTATTGATGGATCTTTTCAAGCTGGACGGCGATGTCGCGCTGGTCACCGGCGCCGGCAGCGGCATTGGCCAGGCAATCGCGATCGGACTGGCTGAGGCAGGGGCTGATGTCGCCTGTTTCGGTCATGCATCGAGGGGTGGGCTGGAGGAGACCGCGCACCGGATCACGGCACTTGGCCGCAAGGCACTGGTGCTGACCGGCACAGTGACATGCGAAAGCGATCTCGCGGCGGCAATCGATCGCGTCGAGGCCGAACTCGGTGCACTGACCGTCGCCGTCAACAATGCCGGCATCGCCGGCTCGGAACCGGCCGAGACCTTGTCGCTGGAGACATGGCAGAAGGTGCACGAGGTCAACGTCGCCGGCGTGTTCCTGTCCTGCCAGGCCGAGGCGCGCAAGATGCTGGCGCGACGCAAGGGCTCGATCATCAACATCGCCTCGATGTCGGGCACCATCGTCAATCGCGGGCTGACGCAGGCGCACTACAACTCTTCGAAAGCCGCCGTCATCCACATGTCGAAGAGCCTTGCCATGGAGTGGGCCGATCGCGGCTTACGCGTCAATGTCGTCAGCCCGGGCTATACGCTGACGCCGATGAACAAGCGGCCAGAAGTGGCTGAGGAGATCAAGATCTTCAAGCGCGACACGCCGATGGGACGCATGGCGGCGCCTGAGGAAATGGTCGGACCGACGGTGTTCCTCGCCAGCCGCGCGTCGAGTTTCGTCACCGGCCTCGACCTGATCGTCGATGGCGGTTACGTCTGCTGGTAAGATCGCATCTCGCAGAACTTCGCCTGCAGTCTGAATTTGTGCGGCCGCGAGGCGTTAGTCGTTGCGCAAGATGAACGTTGGTATATATAATTTCACCCCATGAAACGGCGTTGGCGAGACGGGGCTTGCCGGGCCGGTAGCCGAGATCATGGGACCTTGATGGCTCGCACCTTGCAGGGCGCCGCAAGACTGGCAATTGATCCGCGGATGATCGCTGTCGTGGCGATGCATCGGCAGCCATGACGCTGACCTTCCCGGCATATTCCACCGTCACCGAAATTCAGCATCATTTCGCCTGCGCCGGCTTTAGCCGCGACGTGGCGGCAACGGCCTTGCGCAACGACCAGTCTTTCCACCACAATCATAAAAAGACGCAAGAAGGGAACCAACAATAACCGCCACAGCTTGAAGGAGAACAAGCATGTCATTTCGCAGCTATATCTCGAAGTTATCGATGAGTGCCGTCGCGCTCGCGACACTAAGCCTGTTGTCGCCTTCCGCCCACGCCGCCGCACCGGAATCCAACGACCCGATCAAGATCGCGCTGTTCGACTGGACCAGCGTCAACCTCAACGCCAAGATCCTCGGCGGCATCCTGGAAAAGCTCGGCTATACCGTCGAATATCCGACCGCCGACTACCTCTCGAGCCTCACCACCGGCCTTACCAATGGCGACCTCGATGTCGGCATGGAATTCTGGGACACGACCGCCGGCGAAGCCATGAAGGCGTCCGATGCCACCGGCCAGACCGAACGGCTCGGCAAGCTCGGCCCGAAGGCCAAGGAAGAATGGTGGTTTCCCGAATATATGAAGGAGAAATGCCCGACCTTGCCGGACTGGCATGCGCTGCTCGACCCGACATGCGCGGCTTCATTCTCGACAGCGGAGACGGCGCCGAAGGGCCGCTATCTCGGCGGCCCGGTGACCTGGGAAGGCTTTGACGACGAGCGCGTCGCGGCGCTGAAACTGCCCTTCACCGTGATCCATGCCGGCACCGACGCGGCGATGTTCGCGGAACTCGATTCAGCCTATCAGCGCAAGGCGCCAATCATGCTGTGGATCTATTCGCCGCATTGGGCGCCGGCGAAATACAAGGGAGAATGGGTGCAATTCCCCGAATACACGCCCGAGTGCTACAACGACCCGAAATGGGGCGTGAACCCCGATGCCAAATATGACTGCGGCAAGCCGCATGGCGAGATCTGGAAATATGCCTGGAACGGCATGAAGGACAAATGGCCGATCGCCTACAAGGTGGCCAAGGCCTACACGATCGACACCGACGAACTCAACAAGATGAGCGGCGAGATCGACCTTGACGGCAAGACGCCGGAAGACGTCGCCGCCGCCTGGATCGCCGCGCACGAGGCCGACTGGAAAGCTTGGGCGCAGTGATCGTTCCGACTGGAGAAATGAGATCCGGCCGTTGATCGGTCGGGTTTCAAGTCTTGATGTTCCAGAAGGAAGATTGGATGACGACTGAACAGGGATCGGCGCAACCGGGCACGGATCACCGCCCGGTAAAACTTGCCTGCCGCAATGTCTGGAAGCTGTTCGGGGCGAACGCGGCCAATTTCATCCGCGAGCGCGACGGCAGGGCCAGCATGGCCGATGTCACTGCCGCCGGACTGGTCGGTGCCGTGCGCGCCGTCGATCTCGAAATCCGCCAGGGCGAGATCTTCATCATCATGGGGCTGTCGGGCTCCGGTAAATCGACGCTGGTGCGCTGCATGTCTAGGCTGGTCGAGCCGAGCCACGGCAAAGTCGAGTTCGAAGGCAAGGACCTGCTCAAGATCTCCGACGCAGCCCTCATCGAGTTGCGGCGCCACCGCATGGGCATGGTGTTCCAGAACTTCGCGCTGCTGCCGCATCTCAATGTGCTGGACAACATCGCCTTTCCGCTCAGCATCCAGGGGCAGGACAGGCCAACACGCGAGGCGCGCGCCCGCGAGGTCATCGAACTCGTCGGCCTGCGTGGCCGCGAACATTTCTATCCTCGCGAGCTTTCCGGCGGCCAGCAGCAACGCGTCGGCATCGCCCGCAGCCTGGCGACAAAACCGGAGATCTGGTTCCTCGACGAGCCGTTCTCCGCGCTCGATCCACTGATCCGCCGCGAGATGCAGGACGAACTGATGCGGCTGCAGACCATGCTGCACAAGACCATCGTCTTCATCACCCATGATTTCGACGAGGCGATCCGGCTCGCCGACCGCATCGCCATCATGAAGGACGGCGAGGTCATCCAGATCGGCACACCAGAGGAACTGGTGGTCAATCCAGCCACCGACTATGTCGCAGAATTCACTCGCGACGTCGACCGCGCCAAGGTGATCTCGGCGCGCAGCCTGATGCGCGCCTGCGACGGCTCGGAGCATGGAGGGACCGTCGCGCCGGATGCCAAGATCGCCAGCTTCTCGGCCAGCATCGTTTCCGCCGGCAAGCCGTTCGCGGTGATCAACGGCACCGGCAAGCCGATCGGCGAAGTGACGCCGCAAGCGGTCATCGACCTGCTGGCCGGCATCGACCGTTCCGGGGCACGCGCATGACGGTGACGGCAAGCGCCAGCGAGGCAAAGCCGCCGCTTCAGCGCTGGCTGCTTGCCTGGGTACTCGCCCTTGCCGCCGTGCTGGTGGTGTTCCTGCTGCAGGAAAGTGTGCCCTGGGCAGTCAACTATCCGGCCGATACGGTCGTGCCGGTCGCCGACTGGGTCAGCGCGCTGATGCGCTGGATCAAGTCGAACCTGTCATGGCTGACGCGCTCGATCACCGCGGTGCTCGGCGTGCCGCTCGACTTCGCGCTCAATCTCTTGGCCAAGAATTTCAAGATCGGCCACGGCGCGGACGCCTATGTCCTGCCGCGCCTGTCCTGGGTCGGGGTGTGCGCCACGGCTTTCCTCGCCGGCCATGCCGTGGGCGGTCGCAAACTCAGCCTGCTGGTCGGCGGCTGTTTCCTCTACATCGCTCTGTTCGGCCAATGGACCAGCGCCATGCTGACGCTGGCGCTGATTTCCATCGCCGTGCCGTTCTGCATCGTCACCGGCCTGTTCGCCGGCATCTGGGCCTGGCGCAAGCCTTGGGCGGAAAGGCTCATCGTCTCCCCTGCCCTCGACCTGATGCAGACGATCCCGACCTTCGCGTACCTTATCCCGATGCTGCTGCTGTTCGGCAACAGTCCGGTGTCGGCGATGATCGCCACCGCCATTTTCGCGACGCCGCCGATGGTGCGGGCGACGATGCTCGGCCTGACGCGGGTGCCGCTGGAGATCGGCGAATTCAGCGACATGGCCGGCTGCACGGCGCGGCAGAAGCTGTGGCGGGTGCTGTTGCCCTCGGCGCGGCCGACGCTGATGGTCGGCGTCAACCAGGTCATCATGCTGGCGCTCAACATGGTGATCATCGCCTCGATGATCGGCGCCGGCGGCCTCGGCTACGATGTGCTTCTGGCGCTGCGTGCACTGAAGGTCGGTGAGGCTATGGAAGCCGGGCTCGCCATCGTCGCGCTGGCGATCGCACTCGACCGGCTGAGCCAGGCCATCGCGCACAAGCAGGCAAAGGGTCATGTCCATCAGGAATCGAGCCCGACTCTTTGGCGGCGCTACCCCAACCTGACGCTGGCCATCGCCATACTTGCCGTCACCACGCTGCTTGGGCTGTTCGTGCCGGCTTTCGCCGCGGTGCCGAAGGCGATCACCTTCACCACGGCGCCGCTGTGGAAGGCGGCGGTGAACTGGGTAACGATCAACTTCTTCGACATCATCGAAGCGTTCCGCGTGGCGCTGATCCTCAATGTGCTCAACCCGGTGCGTGCCTTCTGCGAAGGCTTTCCGTGGCTCGGCGCGGTGTTCCTGCTCGGCCTCGCCGGCTATCAACTCTCGGGTCCGCGCCTGGCCGCCCTTGTCGCGGCGCTGACCGTCTTCTGCGCCGTCGCCGGGCTGTGGGAAAAAACCATGGCGACCGTCTATCTCTGCGGCATCTCGGCCTTCATCGCCTGCCTGATCGGCATCCCGATCGGACTGATGGCCGCGCGCAGCGACCGCTTCGAGAAGATTGTCACGCCCATCATCGACACGCTGCAGGTGCTGCCGTCCTTCTGTTTCATCATCCCGGTTGTGATGCTGTTTCGGGTCGGCGACGTCACCGCCATGATCGCCACCGTCGCTTTCGCCGTGGTGCCGGCGATCCGCTACACCAATCACGGCATCAGGCAGGTGCCGCCGGCGCTGATCGAGGCGGCCAAGGTGTCTGGCTGCACGCCGCGCCAGACCTTCTTTCGCGTGCAATTGCCGCTGGCGCTGCCGGAGATCATGCTCGGCGTCAACCAGACAATCCTGATGGCGCTGGCGATGATCATCATCTGCGCCATGGTCGGCACACGTGATCTCGGCCAGGAGGTGTTCATCGCGCTGTCAAAGGCCGATTCCGGCCGTGGCATTGTCGCGGGCCTCGCGATAGCCTTCATCGGCATCGTTGCCGACCGGCTGTTCAACGCCTGGACGGCGAAAGCGCGGGCAAGGCTGGGATAGGGCAGGACGATGCGCCGCGGCCTATTCCGCCGCGACGCCCTTCACCTCGAGATAGCTCTCCATGGAATCGTCCAGCGCCTGCAGCCAAGGCGTATGGTGCAGCGGCGCCATGGTGCCGGTCATCAGCGAGCGGTAGGCGTGATCGCGGAAACTCATGATGTCTTCCGCCTTGTGGTGCTCCCACTCCATGAAGGTCTGGTTGACCGCCTCGACATCGAACCCCGGATAGTCGGTCTGCTCCATCAGTTCCTTGGTGTAGTCACCCTGGAACCAGATCATCTGCTCGGCGTCTTCCAGCGTTTCCTCGCGCGCGCGCCACTTGGCGCTGTGCTCGGCCATCGCCTTGGCGGAGGGGAGCTTGATGCGGCCCATGATGACGTCGCGCGCGTACCAGGCCTGCGCGTCGAACATGTTGAAGGTGTAGAACTGATCCTGCATGCCGATATAGAACAGCTTCGGATTCTTCTCCCAGACGACGCCCTCATAGAGGTCCAGCGGCCACATGCGGTTGGCGGTCTTGAGCTTCAGATCGTCGGTGAGGAAGGGGAAGGAATGCAGGTAGCCGGTGCACAGGATAATGGCGTCGACATCCTTGGTGGTACCGTCCTTGAAGTGAGCCGTCCTGCCGACCACCTTCTGCAGCAGCGGCACTTCCTTCCAATTCTCCGGCCATTTGAAGCCCATCGGCTTGGAGCGGTAGCTGGAGGTGATCGATTTGGCACCGTATTTGTAGCATTGCGAACCAATGTCCTCGGCTGAATAGGAGCGGCCGATGATCAATATGTCCTTGCCCTTGAACTCCATGGCGTCGCGAAAATCATGACTGTGCAGGATGCGGCCGTTGAAGGTGGAAAAACCTTCGAAATAGGGCACATTGGGCACCGAGAAATGCCCGGAGGCAACGACGACATTGTCGAATTCTTCGGAATAGGTGACGTCGTTGGTGCGGTCATGCGCGGTGACGGTGAATTTCTTGGTCTCGTCCGAGAAAGTGACCATGCGCACGGGGCTGTTGAAGCGCACCCATTTGCGCACGCCGGATTTTTCGACGCGGCCCTTGATGTAATCCCACAGCACGGCGCGCGGCGGATAGGAACCGATCGGCCGGCCGAAATGCTCCTCGAAAGTGTAGTCGGCGAATTCCAGGCATTCCTTTGGCCCGTTCGACCAGAGATAACGGTACATCGAACCGTGCACGGGGTCGCCATGTTCGTCGAGGCCGGTGCGCCAGGTGTAGTTCCACAGGCCGCCCCAGTCGGATTGCTTTTCGAAGCAGACGATTTCGGGAATCTCGGCGCCCTTGTCGGCAGCCGACTTGAAGGCCCTGAGCTGTGCCAGCCCGGACGGTCCGGCTCCGATGACGGCAACGCGAGTTTTCATTTCCAGGCCTCCTCTTTTTTGATTTCCCCAGCGAAACAAATTTCACTGGGAGTGACAGTAATTGGCCCTTCCGCGCTGTCAACAGACATCTGCTGGAACGGCATTTGCGCGCAACGGATTCCTGATGAAAAACCCGCAGCGATTGCAATCGCCGAGCCGGCACATGCGACACAAGATGGCTTGCCGTCGCGGTTGCGCTCATGTATCGGCACCTGAGATGTTCACCGTGAGTGAAATAAATCCTGAGGTTGCGGGGGCGAGATGGCAAAGACAATTTCCGGTTCGAAGGCTCGTCCTGGTTCCGCAAAAGCCAAGCCGCTGCCGAAGGTCTCGGCGGACGGCAAAACCATCCGCGCGCCGCTGACGCAGAACCCACACGCCATCCGCGACACACGCGAGAAAGTGCTGGAGGTCGCGATCGGCCGCGAGGTGCGGGCGTTCCGCAAGAAGCTCGGCATCACCGTCGCCGATCTCGCTGTCGCCACCGACATTTCGCTGGGCATGCTGTCGAAGATCGAGAACGGCATAACCTCGCCGTCGCTGACCACCTTGCAGGCGCTGTCACGGGCGCTCGGCGTTCCCGTCACCGCTTTCTTCCGTCGCTTCGAGGAAGAGCGAAGTGCTGTCTTCGTCAAAGCCGGCGAAGGCCTCGATGTCGAGCGCCGCGGCACACGTGCTGGTCACCAGTACAATCTGCTTGGCCATATCGGCTCCAACACCAGCGGCGTCGTCGTCGAGCCCTATCTGATCAGCCTGACCGAGGACTCCGATGTGTTCCCGACCTTCCAGCATGAAGGGATGGAGTTCCTCTATATGCTGGAAGGCGAGGTCGTCTACCGGCACGGCGGCAACCTCTATCCGATGAAGCCCGGCGACAGCCTGTTCTTCGACGCGGACGCGCCACACGGACCCGAACAGCTGACGAAACTGCCGATGCGGTATTTGTCGATTATTTGCTACCCGCAGAACAGCGCGGGTTAGCTAATCTCCTCCCCTCGTGGGGAGATTAGCAGCTTCGGCGGCAGCTCAGTCCGGCCCAAACCCCGGGCTGGTAACACTCCCGTCATCCAGCCTCGACAGCCACTCCACCAGCGTCGGGCGGTAACGCGTCAGGCCCTTGTAGGTCGCGAGTTCTTCAGGCAGGTCGCGGATGACGCGGTGCAGGCGCCGCGCCCATTTCGGCTGCGTCACCAACTCGTCCATCTTGATCAGGTAGCAGCGGATCGGAAAGACGATGCCATTGGAGCGCGGCAGCCGCCAGAAGCTCTGCAGCTCGACGCGCAGATGGACCTTGTCGCCGACATTTTCCGGCGTCACGGTTGTCCGGTCCGGACCCCATTTGTGATAATTTTCCGGGCTTGTGTCGAGGCGCGGATTGATGGTCATCGTCCAGTTGAGACGACGCGCCGGCTTGCCTTGCTGGATGTTGGTGAGGAACTTCAGCGCCCGGGTAAAAATCCCCTTCTCATGCGCCAGCGGCACCGGCGCGTGCCACTCGAAAAAATTCATGCCTATGTCGAAATCGAGCGACCAGTCGGCCTGGGTGGTGACCATGCCGGCATCCATCCACAGATTGCCGTCGCGCTGATCAAGGATGCAGAAATCGCCCTGGCTCTGCCTCGTGATATATTCCATCGGGCCGTAAGGCAGCGTCGAGGTGTCGCCGAAGGTGAAGGTATCGTCGATGCCGAGCGGCCGGTTGATCCAGCGCCAGCGATCACCGTCGCGCGTCAGCGTGAAATGCTCGGGATAACCAAGCGCCTGCTGCTCCATCAAAAGCTCAAGCAGGTCCCAGCCGGCCAGCGTCATGTGCGGCAACGATTGGCAGCGCAGCGGATCCTCGGCCAGCACCAAAGCGCGATCCTGCATCTCGGCGACATAGTGTTCGTCGACATCGATCAGGTTTTCGAGCACGCTGCCCTTTGGGCCGACGACATGCGGCTCGATGTTGACGGCATACATATAGGCGTCTTCGTGGAACGGGAACGGGAACCGCCTGATATGCTCGGGGCTGTTCCTGAATGTGAAATCGTCGCGGAACGTTTCCTTGCGAAAGGTGATGCCCATGATTTCCTCCTAGAGCGGGATGCCCGCTCTATCTCTTTGTTTAGCCGCATTTCTGCGATGCCAAGTGTATCCACTTGGCTGCAAAATGCTCTACCGCTCCAGCACCAGCGACCGGCCCTCGAAGCGCGACACGCACGGCATGATCTTGCAACCGGAGCGATGGTCTTCCTCGCTCAGCCAGTGGTCGTTGTGGATGAACTTGCCATCGTAGGAGATGACGTTGGTCTCGCACTGGCCGCAGACGCCGCCGCGGCAGAGATAGGGCGGATCCACGCCGGCCGCCTCGATGGCCTCGAGCAGGCTCTGCTGTTCGCCGACGCGGATCGTCTTGCCGCTGACGGCCAGCGTCACGTCGAAGGGCAGTCCGGGCTGGGGTGCCGCGAAATGCTCGAAATGCACGGCTTCCGACGGCCAGCCCAGGCTTGCCGCACGGTCGCGCGCCCAGTTGATCATGCCGGCCGGGCCACAGACATAGAGATGCGTGCCGAGCGGCTGCGTCGACAGCAGCCGGTCAAGGTCGATGCGCTCGTCGCGGTCGTCATGGTAGAGCCTGATGCGTCTGTCGTAACGCTCCCGCAGCACGTCGGCATAGGTGCCGAGCGAGGCGGTGCGGCAGGTGTAGTGCAGTTCGAAATTGCCGCCCTCCCCGGCCAGCTGCGCGGTCTGCGCCATGAAGGGCGTGATGCCGATTCCACCGGCCAGCATCAGGTGTTTTTTCGCCCTGAGATCGAGCGAGAACAAATTGACGGGATAACTGATCACCATCTCCAGCCCGGGCTTGACGGAGCGATGCATGAACAGCGAGCCGCCGCGGCCGACATCGTCGCGGCGCACCGAGATCGTGTATTCGCGCGTGTCGAGCGGCGAACCCATCAGCGAATAGGGATTGAGCCGGGTGCGATCGCCGTCGCGCATCTCGACCACAACATGGGCGCCACCGGAGAAGGTCGGCAACATCTGCCCGTCGCGCCGGCGGAAATGGAAGCGGGTGACCAGTTCGTTGACCGGTACGACGTCGCTGACCACGACATCAAGCTTGGTGGTGCCGGTGCTCATGGGAAGGTCTCCTCCATCGGAGGATTCTCCGAGCGATCCTCGGCGTTGATGCACACGCCCTGGAAAGCGGCGAGGCGCCTGGAATAGTGATCGCGCACCAGAAGCAGCAGCCCACAATGCGAACAGGTAGCGGGCTGCGTCGTCACGTTTTCGGTGATGCCTTTGCAGTGCACGCATTGCATGCGCCGTGCCAAGGAACCGCGATGCTCGGTCTGCATGGAGGTATGGTCGATGCCGGCTTCGAGCGCTACTTGCATGGCCTGGCCGATCAGGCCTTCGGTGCCGGCGAGGTAGAGGCGCAGGCCCATATGGGCATTGGCCAGCGTCTGCTTCAGCCTCGGCAGCAGGCTGGCGAAGGACGGCGCGAGATGGAACTGGGCCGGCCTCAGCCCTTCGAGCGCGCCGATATGCTTGCTGTCGGGCCCCGGGATAAAGACGATCTCGGCCCCGTCGAAGAAACCGGGCGGAGCCATCTTTGCCATATCGACGATCGCCAGCGCGCCTTCCGCATCGGCGATGAAAAGATGATGCTTGCCGGGCTGCGGGGACAGGGTCCCGTAAATGGGCCGGCTGATGATGGTCTTGGCTGCCATTCTCTCTTTGTGCCTTAAAACCCCTCGCTGTTTATGATGCCTCAACCCTTGGCGGTACGCTTGGTCTTTTTGGGATCGTCGAAAGGCAAGGGCTGCGCGGTCGCCTTGATCGATCCGCTCTTGTTGCGGATCTCGAGCTTGGTATCCTTGACCGCGCAGTCGACGTCGAGGCGGGCGATGCCCATCGATTTCTTGACCAGCGGCGAATACATGGCACATGTCACCACGCCGACCTTTTTGCCGTCGCGGTAGACTGGTGCGCCTTCGTCGGCGGGCTCCTTGCCGTCGAGCAGCACGCCATAGATCTTGAAGCGCTCCTTGCCCTTCAGCCGGTAGTGTTCCTCGGCCCCACGGAAGCCGGTCTTCCCAGGGCTGACGGTGAAGTCGAGGCCGAGCTCCCACAGCGTGTCGCCGGGGCCTTCGTTCTCGAACGGATACTTTTGGGAATTATCGTAGGGGTAGAAAAGCAAATAACTTTCGACACGCAGCATGTCGAGCGTGGTGAAGCGGCACGGAATGATGCCGGCGCTCTTGCCCTCGTCGAGAATCCTGTCCCAGATCGTGCCGGCGTCCTGGCCGCGGCAGAAGATCTCGTAGCCGCGCTCGCCGGTGTAACCGGTGCGCGAGATCATCACCGGGAAACCAAACAGCTGCGTCTGCATATGATGGAAGTAGTTGAGATCGCGGATACCGGGCACGTGCTTGGCCAGATAATCGACTGCAGTCGGTCCCTGCAGCGACAGATCGTGCAGATTGTCGTCGAAGCGCAGCGAGACATCGCGGCCCATCGCGGCGCGCTGCAATTCCTCATGGCCGGTGCCCGAACCATGCACCACCATCCAGCTGTTCGGGCCGGTGCGGTAGAGGATGCAGTCGTCGGTGAATTTTCCCGCCTCGTTCAACATGCAGGCATAGGCCGACTTGCCCGGATAGATCTTCTCCACGTCGCGCGTGGTGGCAAGGTCGATGAGATGCGAGGCATGCGGCCCTGATATGTGAACCTTCTTGAGCCCCGACACGTCCATCAGACCGGCCTTGGTACGGATGGCGATGTACTCTTCGTCGGCGTCCTTGTCGTAGGTCCAGGCGGTCCCCATGCCGCTCCAGTCTTCGAGCTTCGAACCCAGCGCGCGGTGGCGATCCGCCAGGGTCGAAAATCTCCAGGATGCCGTCATCCGCTCGTCCTCCGTTCAAAAATCCACTGTTCCCTGCTCCTTGGCGCGGAGGCCGGAGCTTTGGCTTGAATATTGACCGCAAACGCGGGAGAGCCGCAATCCCCTGAAAGCAAATAATTTCATTGTCAGGCAAAATTGGCCGTCCCGAGCAAATGGTTAACCCGACGTAAATTCATCTTGACAATTGCGGGAAACGGTCTGAATTTATGAAAAAAATTTCACTCTCTTGAAAGAGAGCGGTGCGCGGAGGATTCGGAACCGGGCGCCGGGAAAAGGGGAGAAACCGATGTCAGACCTGCAGCAGCGCATCGAAGCGCTGTACCGTTCCGACTTGCGCGGAGCCGCGTTGCTGATCATCTGCCTGTGGGCGACGATCCTCTTCGTCCTGCTGATGACCTGGCCACACATACCCGATGCCGGGATCAAGCTCGTGGTGGCAATCGCGGCCGCCGCGGTGCTGATCTTCAACACGGCCGCCATCCTGGCGATGGTCAAGCACTACAAGGAAGATAAGGACTTCATCTACGGGCTCGATATCAAGAACGCCGACGCCTTCCGCAACCGCAAGTCCTGAGGGGTAGAGAGCATGTCCCGCTACACGCCGCCGGAGCAGAGCAAGGCCGGGCAGATCTTCGATATCGTCGTGGTGGTCGTCGCCATATTCGTGGCGCTGTGGCTGCCGCTGAAACTGGGTCTTGCCGGAGCCGCCAAATCCATCGACGCGCTCGACGCCAAGACCTGGGAAGCGCTTGGCCAGAACCCGACGATGGCCTCGATCTGGGAAAAGCTCGGCTACACGCCCGAAACCGCGCACGACATCATCCAGAACCGTTTCCACTACGTCATCGACTGGCCGACGCTGATCATCATGGCGGCGGTGCTGGTCGGCTATTTCGTCTTCCTGTTCCGCGCATCCGACCGCGAATATCGCGACGTCATCAACGAAAAGTTCGACGACAAGTAATCCGGGGGACGCATCATGTGGGTGGCACTCTCTTACGCATCTTGGGGCATATCGATCGTGCTCGCGCTGTGGATGCTCTACGACTGGTTCAAGGTGGATACCACCTATACCGAGGATGTCCTGACTTCCTCACGCGAAGGCGAGCTTGAAGCCGTTTCCGAAAAACACCGGATCTGAGTGGGGATTGAACAATGACGATCACGCTTGAGCCGGTAATCCACGGGGACAGGGTCTCACTGCTACGCGTGCTTGGCCCGGCCCATGTCTGGGCGCTCGGCGTCGGCATCGTGCTGGTCGGCGAGTTCACCGGCTGGAATTTTGCCGCCGACAAGGGTGGCGCGCTGGCGGCGCTGATCGTCTGCTGGATCGTCGGGCTGCTCTACACCTCGGTCGCCATGATCGATTCCGAGGTGACATCGACCGTCGCCGCTGCCGGCGGCCAATACGCGCAGGCCAAGCACATCGTCGGACCGCTGATGGCTTTCAACGTCGCGCTGTTCCTAGTCTTCGCCTACACCATGCTGGAAGTGTCCGATGCCATCCTGCTCGGCGACACCATCGTCGCCAAGGCCGGCGTCGAAGGGCTCACGCACAATTCCTTCATCGCCGCCACCATCGTGGTGCTGGCGTGGCTCAACTATCGCGGCGTGCTGATGACGCTTAACGTCAACTTCGTCATCACCGCGATCGCCTATATCGCTATCGTCATCCTGTTCTTCTCGGTCAGCCCGTGGACGCAAGGCGCCGTGCTGAAGCTCAATGAGCTGGTCACTCCCGAAAACGCTCTGCCCTATGGCTGGATCGGCGTCATCGCCGCCTTCCAGTTCGGCATCTGGTTTTATCTCGGCATCGAAGGCACAACGCAGGCGGCCGAGGAAGTGCGCTCGCCGGCCCGCTCCCTGCCCTACGGCACCATGGCTGGCATGATCACGCTTCTGATCGCCGCCGCCATGACCTGGTATGTCTGCGCCTCCCTGATGCCGTGGGAATATCTCGGCATCACCTACTATCCGCTGTGGGACGCGGGCAAGCTGACCGGCAGCCCGCTGCTCGAGAACCTTTTGTTCATCGCGACGCTGCTGGCGGCGCTTGCGTCGGCCAATGGCTGCATCAACGACGCGGCACGGGCCTGGTTCTCGCTCGGCCGTGACCGCTATCTGCCGAGTTGGTTCTCGGCCGTACACCCGAAATATCGCACGCCCTATCGCTCGATCCTGTTCCTTTTGCCGATCGCGCTTGCCTTCGCCTTCATCGCCGACCTCAACCAGGCGATCACCTTCTCGATCCTGTCGGGCGTGCTGCAATATACGTTCATGAGCATCAACATCATCATGTTCAGGAAGAAGTGGCCGCTCGGCTCGATCCGCCGCGGCTACACGCACCCCTTCCATCCGCTGCCGGCGATCGTGCTGTTCTGCCTGTGCGTGGTGACCTTCTTCGCGATCTTCCTTGGCTTCGGTTCGCAGCTGATCGCGATGGTCGCCTTCTACTTCCTGATCTCGCTGTGGTTCCATTTCTACCGCTACAAATTCGTGCGGCGCGGCGACCAGTTCACCATGCCGTGGCCGAAGCCGCAGGGCTATTGATGGGAGAAGGCCCGTCCGGATACTGGGCGGGCCTGGCATGACGAAATGTCCGACGTGACGTCAGCACTGCTTGCCGGAGCAATTGTCCTGGCCCTCGTCCTTCACCTTGCCTGGCTGGCGCGCGCCAGCCGCAACAGGGCGGCAGTGGCGCTCGCCGTCGAACAAGCCAACATCCGCACCGTCATTGCCGACGCAGCCGATGTTTCGGACGGCACCGCCGGTGTCCTCACCTGGGAAGGATCTTGGAATGGCCAGCGCGTCCAGATACGCACCATCGTCGACACGCTCGCGACGAGAAAACTTCCGGCGCGCTGGCTGAGCGCCTCCATCACCGAAAAGGTGGCGGTGCCAGGCACTTTCGACATGATGATGCGGCCGGGGTCGCCAACGACCTTCTCCAATTTCGATCATCTCGATCATACGCTGCCGAAGAGTTCGGCATTGCCGGCCGAGGCTGTGGTGCGGACGGATCGCAAAGGCGTCCGCTTCCCGCAGGAGATCATCGCCGATCACCTGGGGATCTTTTCCGAAGGGCGCGCCAAGGAACTGCTGATCACTCCGAACGGAGTGCGCATCGTCTGGCTGCTGGCGGAGGCGGAACGCGCGCGCTACGGCGTCTTCCGGCAAGCCGAATTTGGCGACGCCACGCTGGACCCGACACAGATCGAGAGACTGCTGGAATCAGCGTCGACGCTTCGCGACGCCATCAACAGAAACGACAGGCAAGCCGCATGACCAATTCAGCCGCCGCACCCGCGCCTCCAAACCCCTATCTGGTACTCGGCGCGGCAATCGTCCTGCCGGCTAGCGGACATGTCATTCTCGGAGTGCCGGTGCGCGGCCTGCAGTTTCTTTTCTTCATGGTGATCCTGGCATGGGTGACGGCCAAGATCGCCCCGCCTGATGCCAGCTTCGTCGGCCGCCATGCGGGGGGCTTCCTGATCTATGCCTTGTCGGTCCTCGATGCCTACAAGTTGGCCCGCATCCGTCATGCCCAATGGGTTCACAGTGCCCGGCAGGACAGCGATAGTGGGCATGGCGGCATTGCGCCGCATACGTAACTAGAGGAAAATTTTTTTCATATGATTGAATTTATGGGACTCATTCGATACATCATCGTCTAGCTACAAACGCCGGGAGGCTGACATGTGCGGAATCGTCGGACTTTTTTTGAAGGACAAGTCGCTTGAGCCTCAACTCGGCTCGATGCTGTCGCAGATGCTGATCTCGCTCAGCGATCGCGGCCCGGACAGCGCCGGCATCGCCATCTACGGCGCGCCTTCCAAGAATGAAGCCAAGATTACCATCCAATCGGCCAAGCCGGAGCGCGATTTCCGCGGACTTGACACCGAACTCGCCAAGGCCATCGGAACGCCGGTGAGCATCGCGGTGAAATCGACCCATGCCGTGGTCAGGACCACGCCCGCCAAGATCGACGAAGCGCGCGAGGCCATCCAGGCACTGCGTCCCGACATCCGCATCATGGGTGCCGGCGACGTTGTCGAAATCTACAAGGAAGTCGGCCTGCCAGAGGCGGTGGTCGACCGTTTCGACGTCCGCAGCATGACTGGCACGCATGGCATCGGCCACACCCGCATGGCAACGGAATCGGCGGTGACGACGATGGGCGCGCATCCGTTCTCGACCGGCGCCGACCAGTGCCTGGTGCACAATGGCTCGCTTTCGAACCACAACAATGTCCGCCGTGAGCTGGTTCGCGAAGGCATGAAATTCGAGACCGAGAACGATACCGAAGTCGCGGCCGCCTATCTCTCCTCGCAGATGGCGCATGGCAAGAATCTCGGCGAAGCGCTGGAAGGCACGCTCTCCGATCTCGACGGCTTCTTTACCTTCGTCGTCGGCACCAAGAACGGCTTCGGCGTCGTGCGCGATCCGATCGCCTGCAAGCCCGCCGTCATGGCCGAGACCGACCAGTATGTCGCCTTCGGCTCGGAATATCGCGCGCTGACCAAGCTGCCCGGCATAGACAATGCGAGGGTCTGGGAACCGGAACCCGCAACCGTCTATTTCTGGGAGCATTGAGTTCATGCCGGCAACCAAACTTTCGAAGGCCGCGACGCAAGACCACGCCTCCCGAATCTTCGATCTCGATGTGTCGTCGCTGCGCGAGCTCAACCAGGCGCTGCACAATCTGGCTCCCGGCTCGAATGAAACGGCATGGGAAGTGCTGCACCCGAAGGGCAGCCATTCGGTCGCCGTCGGGGTCGACCAACCTGTTACCATCGATGTGCGTGGCAGCGTCGGTTACTACTGCGGCGGCATGAATTCCGGCAGCACCATTACCGTCCATGGCTCGGCGGGCCCCGGTGTCGGCGAGAACATGATGTCGGGATCGATCATCGTGAAAGGCGATGCCAGCCAGTATGCCGGCGCAACCGGCAAGGGCGGCCTGCTGGTCATCGAAGGCAACGCGTCGTCGCGCTGCGGCATTTCGATGAAGGGCATCGACATCGTCGTGCACGGTAATATCGGCCACATGTCGGCCTTCATGGCGCAGTCCGGCAATCTGGTGGTGCTGGGCGATGCCGGCGACGCGCTGGGCGATTCCATCTACGAGGCGCGGCTGTTCGTGCGCGGCAAGGTCGACAGCCTGGGTGCCGACTGCATCGCCAAGGAGATGCGGCCCGAGCATCTCGAGTTGCTGCAAGGCCTGCTCGACCGCGCCGGCATCACCGGCGTCAAGCCGTCGGAGTTCAAGCGCTACGGCTCGGCGCGCACGCTCTACAATTTCAATATCGACAACGCCGACGCGTATTGAGGCAGCATGACCTACAAGAATCCGCCGACGACGCCGCGCAAATCCGCGACCTTCGACGACTACACGCTTTCCGAAATCCGCCGCGCCGCGGCAACCGGCATCTATGACATCCGTGGCGGTGGCGCCAAACGCAAGCTGCCGCATTTCGACGACCTTCTGTTCCTCGGCGCCTCGATCTCGCGCTATCCGCTCGAAGGTTATCGCGAGCGCTGCGACACCAGTGTCGTGCTGGGCTCCCGCCATGCCAAGAAGCCGATCGAACTGAAGATCCCGATCACCATCGCCGGGATGAGCTTTGGCTCGTTGTCCGGCCCGGCCAAGGAAGCCCTCGGTCGAGGCGCGACGCTGGCCGGCACCTCGACCACCACGGGCGATGGCGGCATGACCGAGGAAGAGCGCGGCCATTCCAAGACGCTGGTCTATCAGTACCTGCCATCCCGCTATGGCATGAACCCGCGCGACCTGCGCCGGGCCGATGCCATCGAGGTCGTTGTCGGCCAGGGCGCCAAGCCCGGTGGCGGCGGCATGCTGCTCGGCCAGAAGATTTCCGACCGTGTCGCAGAGATGCGCACGCTGCCCAAGGGCATCGACCAGCGCTCGGCCTCCCGCCACCCCGACTGGACCGGACCCGACGATCTCGAGATCAAGATCCTCGAACTGCGCGAAATTACCGACTGGGAAAAGCCAATCTACGTCAAGGTCGGCGGCGCGCGCCCCTATTACGATACAGCGCTTGCGGTGAAGGCCGGCGCCGATGTCGTCGTGGTCGACGGCATGCAGGGCGGCACGGCCGCCACGCAGGAAGTGTTCATTGAAAATGTCGGCCAGCCGACGCTCGCCTGCATCAGGCCGGCGGTGCAGGCGCTGCAAGATCTCGGCATGCACCGCAAGGTGCAGCTGATCGTCTCCGGCGGCATCCGCAACGGCGCCGATGTCGCCAAGGCGCTGGCGCTAGGCGTCGATGCCGTCTCGATCGGCACGGCAGCCTTGGTCGCGCTCGGCGACAACGATCCGCGCTGGGAGGCGGAGTACAACGAACTCGGCACCACGGCCGGAGCCTATGACGACTGGCATGAGGGCCGCGACCCCGCCGGTATCACCACGCAGGATCCCGAACTGATGAAGCGGGTCGACCCGGTGGCCGCCGGCCGCCGGCTGGCCAACTACCTCAAGGTGATGACGCTCGAGGCGCAGACCATCGCCCGCGCCTGCGGCAAGAACAGCCTGCACAATCTCGAGCCCGAGGATCTCGTCGCGCTCACCATCGAAGCCGCCGCCATGGCTGGCGTACCGCTGGCCGGCACCAACTGGATACCGGGGAAGAACGGCTTCTAACATCACGAAATCCATAAGCGAGGGAACTACATAATGGGGAACGATCTCGCCGCATTCGCCAAGGAGAACGGCGTCAAATATTTCATGATCTCCTACACCGACCTGTTCGGTGGCCAGCGCGCCAAGCTGGTGCCGGCGCAAGCCATCGCCGACATGCAGAAGGACGGCGCCGGCTTCGCCGGGTTCGCCACCTGGCTTGATCTGACGCCGGCGCATCCGGACATGCTGGCGGTGCCGGATCCGGATTCGGTCATCCAGCTGCCATGGAAGCCCGACGTCGCCTGGGTCGCCGCCAACTGCGTCATGGACGACAAGGAGGTCGACCAGGCGCCACGCAACACGCTGAAGCGACTGATCTCGGAGGCTGCCGGCGACGGCATGCATGTGAAGACCGGCGTCGAAGCCGAATTCTTCCTCATCTCCCCGGACGGCAGCGTCATCTCCGACAAGTACGACACGGCCTCAAAGCCCTGCTACGACCAGCAGGCCGTGATGCGCCGCTACGACGTCATCGCCGAGATCTGCGATCACATGCTGGCGCTGGGCTGGGGGCCCTACCAGAACGACCACGAGGATGCCAACGGCCAGTTCGAGATGAACTGGGCCTTCGACGATGCGCTGGCAACCGCCGACAAGCATTCGTTCTTCAAGTTCATGGTCAAGTCGGTGGCCGAGAAGCACGGCCTGCGCGCCACCTTCATGCCAAAACCGTTCCAAGGCCTGACCGGCAATGGCTGCCATGCCCACATCTCGGTGTGGGACAGGGCCGGCAAGACCAATGTCTTCGCCGACAATTCGATGGAGCTCGGCCTGTCGGCCAAGGGCAAGAATTTCCTCGGCGGCATCATGAAGCATGCCTCGGCCTTGGCCGCGATCACCAACCCGACGGTCAACTCCTACAAGCGTATCAACGCGCCACGCACCATCTCGGGCGCGACCTGGGCGCCGAACACCGTCACCTGGACCGGCAACAACCGCACCCACATGGTGCGCGTGCCAGGCCCCGGCCGCTTCGAACTGCGCCTGCCGGACGGTGCGGCCAACCCTTATCTGTTGCAGGCCGTCATCATCGCCGCCGGCCTCGACGGCATCCGCTCGAAGGCCGACCCCGGCAAGCGTTACGATATCGACATGTACCAGCACGGCCACACGGTGAAGGGCGCGCCGAAACTGCCGCTCAACCTGCTCGACGCGCTCAGGGAGTTCGACAAGGATAAATCGCTGAAGACGGCGCTGGGTGAGGAATTCTCGTCGGCTTACCTAAAGCTGAAGCACCAGGAATGGAATTCCTATGCTTCGCACTTCACGCAATGGGAGCGCGACCACACGCTGGACATCTAGAAGCATCGGACCGAAAAGTGCGAAGCGGTTTTCGGGTGAATCCGATGCGTTAAGAAAAGGTCCCAGCGGTGCGAGCGACCTCGGAATGAACTGATGAAATACTCGATCTTCTCGCTCGCTCGTGCCGCCCTTTCCGGCCACAAGACCTGGCAGCGTACCTGGCGCGACGCCACGCCGAAGGATCGCTATGACGTGGTCATCGTCGGTGGTGGCGGCCATGGCCTGGCCACGGCCTGGTTCCTCGCCAGCGAATACGGCATCAGGAACGTCGCGGTGCTGGAAAAGGGCTGGATCGGCTCCGGCAATGCCGGCCGCAACACCACCATCATCCGCTCCAACTACGGCCTGCCCGGCAATACCGGCTTCTACGAACTGTCGATGAAGCTGTGGGAGCGGATGGAGCAGGATCTCAACTACAATTCGATGGTCAGCCAGCGCGGCGTCATCAACCTTTACCATTCGGACGCGCAACGCGACGCCTATGCGCGGCGCGGCAACACGATGCGTATCAACGGCATCGACGCCGAACTGCTCGACCTCGCAGCAGTCAAGAAGATGATGCCGTTCCTGAATTTCGACAATGCGCGCTTTCCCGTGCAAGGCGGGCTGTTGCAGCGGCGCGGCGGCACGGCGCGGCACGACGCCGTGGTCTGGGGCTACGCCCATGCGGCGAGCGGGCTCGGCGTCGACATCATCCAGAATTGCGAGGTGACAGGCTTTGTCAGGGACGCCAACGGCAAGGTAACCGGCGTCGAGACCTCGCGCGGCAGGATCGGCGCCGGCAGGGTCGGCATGGCGGTCGCCGGCTCCTCGTCGCGCGTCGCTGATATGGCGGGGCTGCGCCTGCCGATCGAAAGCCATGTGTTGCAAGCCTTCGTCTCAGAGGCGATCAAGCCGCTGATCCCCAACGTCATGACCTTCGGCGCCGGCCATTTCTATGTCAGCCAGTCGGACAAGGGCGGGCTGGTCTTCGGCGGCGACATTGACGGCTACAATTCCTACGCCCAGCGCGGCAATCTGCCCGTGATGGAGGATGTCTGCGAGGGCGGCATGGCACTGATGCCGATGATCGGCCGCGTGCGCCTGCTGCGCCAGTGGGGCGGCATCATGGACATGTCCATGGACGGTTCGCCGATCATAGACAAGACGCCGGTCGACGGGCTCTATCTCAACGCCGGCTGGTGCTATGGCGGCTTCAAGGCAACGCCGGGTTCCGGCTTTGTCTTTGCCCATCTTCTGGCCCGCGACACGCCGCACGAGGAGGCAGCACGGTTCCGCCTCGACCGGTTCCGGACTGGCGCCATGATCGACGAAAAGGGCCAGGGCGCCCAACCGAACCTGCACTGAGGACGGTCACATGCGTATTGTCTGTCCCTTCTGCGGCGAACGCGAACTCGGCGAGTTCACCTATCTCGGCGACGCCAAACCGGTGCGGCCGGCGACTGGCGCTGCGGAAGACGAGGTTTACGACTATGTCTATCTGCGCGACAACATCGCCGGCGTGATGAGCGAGAACTGGTATCATGGCGGCGGATGCCGGGCCTGGCTGAAAGTCACGCGCAACACGCTGACGCATGAGATTTCCGCAGTCGAACCGGCACTGGGCGCCGGTGCCGCGAAGGTTGACGCGTGATGGCCGGCGCGCAGACAAACCGGCTGGACAATGGCGGTCTCATCGACCGCTCGGCGCAGTTGAACTTCCGCTTCGACGGCAAGAGCTTTTCCGGTTTCCAGGGTGACACGCTGGCGTCCGCGCTCGTTGCCAATGGCGTCAAGCTGGTCGGCCGCTCGTTCAAGTACCATCGCCCGCGCGGCATCCTGACATCAGGCTCGGAAGAGCCCAACGCGCTGGTCGAGTTGCGCACCGGCGCCCGGCGTGAGCCGAATACCAAGGCAACGACGGCGGAGCTCTACGAGGGGCTGGAAGCAGCCAGCCAGAACCGCTGGCCGTCACTGCGCTTTGACGTCATGTCGGTCAACCAGCTGTTCGCGCCGATCTTCGTTGCCGGCTTCTACTACAAGACCTTCATGTGGCCGGCGAAGTTCTGGGAAGCGATCTACGAGCCGGCGATCCGCCGCGCCGCGGGCCTTGGCCGCGCCGCCGGTGTTGCCGATCCCGACCACTACGACAAGGCCTGGGCACATTGCGATGTGCTGATCGCAGGCTCCGGTCCGGCTGGCCTTGCGGCGGCACTTGCTGCGGGCCGCAGCGGCGCCCGCGTCATCCTGTGTGAGGAAGATTTTGCGCTCGGCGGCCGCCTGCTCTCGGATGGCGGCACGATAGATAGCCTGCCGGCCGGCCAATGGCTGTCGCGGACGCTGGCCGAGCTCGCGGCAATGCCCGATGTCCGCATCATGACCCGCACGACGCTGTTCGGCGTCTACGATGGCGGCACCTATGGCGCGCTGGAGCGGGTCAACGACCACCTGCCCTCGCCGCCCGAACACCAGGTCCGCCAGCGGATGTGGCGGATCGTGGCGAAGCGCTGTGTCGTCGCGGCCGGTGCCATCGAACGGCCGATCGTCTTTGCCGGCAACGACACGCCCGGTGTGATGATGGCCTCGGCGATGCGCACCTATGTCAAGCGCTACGCCGCCACTCCCGCAAAACGCGTCGCGCTGTTCACCAACAATGAGGATGGCTGGCGCACGGTCGAGACCGCACTTGCAACCGGACTGCAGATCGCCGCGGTGATCGACGCGCGGGCCGACGTCTCCCCTGCCCATCGCTCACTTGCCTCCAAGGGCGACTTCCCGGTGCTGCACGGCGCTGTCAGTGGCGTTGACGGCGGAAAGGATGGCGTGAGGAAAATCATCGTGTCGCTGACCGGTGGGGCGCGCGCGGAGGTCGAGGCCGACGGGCTTGCCGTTTCCGGTGGCTGGAATCCGGCGGTCGGGCTCACCTCGCATCATCGCGGCCGGCCAAAATGGCGCGACGACATCGCCGCCTTCGTCCCCGACGGCGCACCTCCCGGCATGGTCGCAGCGGGTGCGGCCAACGGCGATTTCGGCCTCGGCGCCTGTCTGAGCCAGGGGTTTGCCGCCGGCGCGGCGGCGGCGCGTGATGCAGGACATGAAGGCAAGGCAGGCACCGCGCCCGGCGCCGACGACGAGGCGTTCTCCCTAACGCCGCTCTGGCATGTCGCCGGCAAGGGCAAGGCATTCGTCGACTACCAGCACGATGTCACCGCCTCCGACATTGAACTGGCGCAGCGCGAGGGTTTTGAATCGGTCGAACATCTGAAGCGCTACACGACGCTCGGCATGGCGACCGACCAGGGCAAGACCTCGAACGTTGCCGGCCTCGCCATCATGGCGGCGGTGAGCGGCCGCTCCATTCCCGAGACAGGCACGACGATCTATCGGCCGCCTTATGTGCCGGTTGCCATCGGTGCCTTTGCCGGCCATCATCGCGACGAGACTTTCCACGCGACGCGGCTGACGCCGTCGCATCACTGGGCAGCCGAACAGGGTGCCGTCTTCGTCGACACCGGGCTGTGGAAGCGCGCGCAATGGTATCCCCGCGCCGGCGAGAAGGACTGGCTGGAATCGGTGACCCGCGAGGTCAGGGCGGTGCGAAGCGGCGTCGGCTTCTGCGATGTCTCGACGCTCGGCAAGATCGACGTGCACGGCCCGGATGCCGGCGCCTTCCTCGACCGCGTCTACATCAACACTTTCTCCAACCTCGCCGTTGGCAAGGCGCGCTACGGGTTGATGCTGCGCGAGGACGGCATCGTCTACGACGACGGCACGACGTCGCGGCTGGCCGAGGACCATTACTTCCTCACCACCACCACGGCGAAGGCCGGACTGGTGATGCAGCATCTCGAATACTGCCGGCAAGTGCTGTTCCCGGAACTCGACGTCCAGCTGACCTCGGTCTCCGACCAATGGGCGCAGTTCTCCATCGCCGGACCGAAAACCCGCGATCTGCTCAAGGAGATCGTCGACCCGGCGGAAGACCTGTCGAACGAAGGTTTTCCATTCATGGGCACGCGCGAAGTCGCCTTGCGCGGCGGCATCAAGGCGCGGCTGTTCCGCATCTCCTTCTCCGGCGAGATGGCGTTCGAGATTTCCGTGCCAGCGCGCTATGGTGAAGCGATGGCGCGCAATCTGATGCTGGCCGGCAGACAATTCGGCGTCACGCCTTACGGCACCGAGGCGCTCGGCGTGATGCGCATCGAGAAGGGTCACATCGCCGGACCGGAACTGAGCGGCACGACGACGGCCGCCGACCTTGGCCTCGGCAAGATGATGTCCACCAAGAAAGATTTCATCGGCCGTGTCATGGCCGGCCGCGAGGCGCTGGCCGCGCCGGATCGTCAGGTCGTCGTCGGCGTCAAGCCCACGGACAGAGCGCGCCGGCTGCGCTCCGGTGCGCACATTATCCCGAAGGGGCAGACGCCCGGGCCAGGCAACGACCAAGGCTATATCACCTCGGTCTGCTTCTCGCCGACATCAGACCAGTGGATCGGGCTCGCGCTCGTCGAGCGCGGCCGCGAACGCATCGGCGAGATCGTCCATGCGCATGACCCGATACGCGGCGAAGACTATGATGTCGAACTGTGTAATCCCGTCTTCTACGATCCGGATGGAGGGCGCCAGCGTGGCTGAGTTTTCCTGGGACATCCGCAGTCCGCTCGAGCGGGCGCTCGTATCGGGTGCGTATGGCGCACGTGGCGATGCCGGCGTCTTGCTGGCCGAGATCCGCAATTTCGACCTCGTCCAGGTGATGGCGCGGCGCGGCAAGGCAGCCGACATGGCCAAGGCCGCGAAGGGCAGGTTCGGCGTTGCCGCTCCGGAAACGCCGAACGCGATCGCCGCGGCGGACGCAACACTGATCTGGTCGGGACCGGATCAGTTTTTTGTCCTGTCCAAGGGCGGCAAGCATGGGACGGGAGCGCTTGCGCCTGCCTTTGCCGCATCGACGTCGCTGTCCGACCAATCGCATGCGCGCGTACTGATCAGTGTCTCCGGCGCCAAGGCACGCGCAATGCTGGCCAAGCTGTCTTCGATCGATCTGCATCCCGATACGTTCGCGGTTGGGACGGCTGCCGCGACCTCGATGGATCACACCAGCGTCACGCTCTGGCGCGGCAATGACGGGGCGGATGGGTCGGCGGTGTTCAACGTTCTTGTGTTTGCGACTTTTGCCGAAAGCCTGTGGCACACGATGCTGGACTCAGCTGCGGAGTATGGCGTCAACATCGAGCATTCCGAGGAACTGACTTAGCGCTTGTACGCGCCTCTCCCTTCTCCCTTGCGGGGAAGCAAGAAAGAGCAGCCGCCTTGCCAAACGCAACCGCGCTGCTATTCTTGCTGCTAAAATAATTTCACACACAGGCAAACTTGTTTCTCGAACCGCAAGGCTGAGATGAACCAGTCGCCCTACCCCACGGTCACAGCAGGACCGCCGCGCCCAAGCCTCATCCTGAGGCCCGGCCAGATCGTGCTGCCGCCGGGCATGGAACGCTATACAATCCAGGGCAATGGCGCGGCGCTGATCGAAGTCGAGGCCGGCGATACGATCACGGTCCGCAATGTCGAGGGTGGCCAGGCCTGCGAACTGCTGGCCTGGGACGTCACAGGCGCCACCGATGCCGCCATCCTCGGCGAAAGATCCAACAGCAATGCCGCAGGCATCAAGGCGTTGCTGACCGAAGGCGATGACAGTCTCGCTGCCCTGCGGCGGGGCATCTCGCGCCGGCAAGTTCAGCTTGACCAGGCCAAGGCAGTCCGCGTCTTCGGCAGTGCCACGCCTGCAGGCACCGAACAGGGTTTCATCGTCGCTCGCGACGGCTCGATGATCGTCGCTGCACCCGGCGGCCCGATGCTGGTCGATGGCCACGACACGGCAACGCCGCTTACGGTTGTCGTGCGCCGCGCCACGATCCGCCTGAAGACAAAATCGCAGTTGGCCGATCCACTCGCCGATCCGGTGCTCGACCTCAGGGTGCACTCGGCAACCGCCGAATCCTATTTCGTCAAGGCGGGCGACTATCTGCAGATCATCGATGTCGACGGGCGCCAGTGCACCGACTTCCAGTGCTTTTCGGCGCGCAAGCTCGACAAGGGCCTCGACCATCCGCTCGACGTGACCACGACACGCACGCTGATGGGATCAAGCTATCCGATGCCCGGCCTGCATTCGAAGTACTATGACCAGGACATGGAGCCGCTGGTCGAGGTGGTGCAGGACACGTGTGGTCGACATGACGCCTTCGCGCTCGCTTGCGCGGCCAAATATTACGACGACATCGGCTATCCCGGTCACACCAATTGCTCGGAGAACTTCAACCGCGCGTTGTCGGACAAGGGCGTCAATCCCCGCGCCGGCTGGATGGCGATCAACTTCTTCTTCAACACGGCGATCGACGCGCACGGCGTCATGGTGTCTGACGAGCCGTGGTCCAGGCCGGGGGACTATGTGCTGCTGCGCGCGCTCACCGACATCGTCTGCGTTTCCTCCGCCTGCCCCGACGACACGACGCCGGCCAATGGCTGGGACCTGACCGACATCCACGTGCGGACCTATTCCGGCCAGCACAAATTCTCGCGAGCGATCGCCAGACGCATGACGCCCGATTCGGAACCGAAAATGACCCGCGAGACAGCCTTTCATTCGAGCTTTGCCAAGCACACCCGCAACTTCGTCGAGTACAGGGGCTATTGGCTGGCCAACTCCTTCGCCAAGGATGGGCCGATAGCCGAGTACTGGGCATGCCGGCAGGACGCGGTGATCATGGACCTGTCGCCGCTGCGCAAGTTCGAGGTCACCGGCCCGGATTCCGAAGCGCTGCTGCAATACACGCTGACCCGCGATGTGAAGAAACTCGGCGTCGGCCAGGTCGTCTACTCCGCCATGTGTTACGAGCATGGCGGCATGATCGACGACGGCACGCTGCTGCGGCTCGGCAAGGACAATTTCCGTTGGGTCGGGGGCGACGATCTTTCCGGCGAATGGCTGCGCGAGACGGCAAAAAAGCTCGACCTCAACGTGCTGGTGCGCTCGTCAACCGACCAGATGCATAATGTCGCCGTGCAGGGCCCGAAAAGCCGCGACATCCTCAGAGAAGTGATCTGGACTTCACCGTTGCAGCCATCGATTGATGAGCTCGAATGGTTCCGCTTCGCCGTCGCCCGCATCGGCGGCGGCAACGGCGTACCGGTCGTCGTCTCACGCACCGGCTATACTGGCGAGCTCGGCTACGAGATATGGTGCCATCCGCGCGACGCAGAAAAGGTGTTCGACGCCATATGGCAAGCCGGCCAGCCGCATGGGCTGAAGCCAATGGGCCTGCAGGCGCTCGACATGGTGCGCATCGAGGCCGGACTGATCTTCGCCGGCTACGAATTCTCGGACCAGACCGACCCGTTCGAGGCCGGCATCGGCTTCACCGTGCCGCTGAAGAGCAAGACCGATGATTTCGTTGGCCGCGAGGCGCTGATCCGGCGCAAGGAAAACCCGCAAAACAGACTGGTCGGCCTCGACATTGACGCCAATGTCGCTGTCGGCCATGGCGATTGCGTCCATGTCGGCCGTGCCCAGATCGGTGTCGTCACCTCGGGCATGCGTTCGCCGGTCCTGAACAGGAACATCGCGCTGGCTCGGCTCGACGTCACCCATGCGGCCATCGGCACCGAGGTCGAGATCGGCAAGCTCGACGGCCATGCCAAAAGGCTGCCGGCGCGTGTCGTCGCCTTCGCCCACTACGATCCACAGAAGACCAGACCGCGTTCCTGAGCATTGCCTTCAGGACAGGCAAAACCGCGCCAGCAGCGCCGCGAGGCGTATGCTTGCGTGCGCGCGCAAGCGTGATGTGTACGGTTTCACAAAACGCTTGACCTGAAAGCGCGCCGGATCAATCTTCACTCTTAAGAAAAAAAAACGACTGAGTGGAAACATTGGAGTCGTGTCGTCATGGGCCGGGGAGCAAGCTTCGCAAAGTCGAGGCATCGCCGGCGGGGAACATCGAAAAGGGGAAGTCACTGACATGAGCACCATAAGCACGACCCTGGAACAGCCTGCCGAGGGCAAGCTGCTCAGGCATATCGACTGGCGCGGCGCCTTCTGGGTGGCAAGCGGCGTTCCGGCACTGGTTCTGTTTTCGATCGGCGGCATTGCCGGCACGACCGGGACGCTGGCCTTCCTGATCTGGACGGTGTCCATGATCATGGGTTTCCTGCAATCCTTCACCTATGCCGAGATCGCCGGCCTGTTCCCGAACAAGTCCGGCGGCGCCTCGATCTACGGCGCCACAGCCTGGCTGCGCTATTCCAAGTTCATCGCGCCGCTGTCGGTGTGGTGCAACTGGTTCGCCTGGTCGCCGGTGTTGTCGCTCGGCTGCTCAATCGCCGCCGCCTATATCCTCAACGCGCTGGCGCCGGTGCCGCTGTTCACCGAGACCTCGGCGGAAGTCGTCGCCTATATCGCGGCGCATGCCGGAACGGCACCCGCCGACGCCATCACCGCCGTGACCGCGGCCGCAACGCCCGCAATCCGCAACTGGACGCTGTACAGCCACACGCTGGGTCCGGTTTCCTTCACGTTCAATGCGACCTTCTTCATCGGCGCGGTGCTGATGCTGATCATCTTCTCGATCCAGCATCGCGGCATCCTCGGCACCGCCAATGTGCAGAAGTATATCGGCCTGCTGGTCATCATCCCGATGCTCATCGTCGGCGTCGTGCCGATCGTCACCGGGCAGATCAACTGGGCGAATTTCTCGCCGCTGGTGCCGCTGGCCGCCGCCTATGCGCCCGAGCCAGGCGCCTGGAACATCGCCGGGTGGACGCTGGTGCTCGGCGGCATGTTCATCGCCGCCTGGTCGACCTACGGCTTCGAGACCGCCGTCTGCTACACTTCCGAATTCAAAAATCCCGGCACCGACACGTTCAAGGCCATCTTCTATTCCGGCCTGCTCTGCATGCTGTTGTTCATCCTGGTGCCCTTCACCTTCCAGGGCGTGCTGGGCCTCAACGGCATGCTGGCAACGCCGATCGTCGACGGCTCCGGCGTCGCTGACGCGCTTGCCGGCATGGTAGGCGGTGGCAAGCTCATCCACAGCCTGCTGGTGATGCTGATGATCCTGGCGCTGGTGCTGTGCATCATGACGGCGATGGCCGGCTCCTCGCGCACGCTCTATCAAGGCTCGGTTGACGGCTGGCTGCCGCGCTATCTCAGCCACGTCAACGAGCATGGCGCGCCGACCCGTGCCATGTGGACCGACCTCTGCTTCAACCTGATCGTACTGGCCATCGCCTCGGCCGATGCGACGAGCTTCTTCTTCATCCTCGCCGTGTCGAACTGCGGCTACATCATCTTCAATTTCCTCAACCTCAATGCCGGCTGGATCCACCGCATCGACAACGGCCATATCGCACGGCCATGGAAGGCGCCGACCTGGCTGCTCGGAATCGGAGCCATCTTCGCCTATGTCAACGCGATCTTCATGGGCGCCGGCGCCAAGGTGTGGAACCCGATGGCGCTGTGGGCCGGGCTGATCACCGCGGCGCTGATCATTCCGGTGTTCTGCTTCCGCCACTACATCCAGGACAAGGGCAAGTTTCCCGACCACATGCTGGCCGATCTCGGCATGACGGGAACTGACCTCTCGGTGAAGAAAGCGGGCATGCTGCCCTATCTGACGCTGGTCGCCGGCGTGGTCGTGATGCTGATCGCCAACTGGATATTCGTCATCTGACAGAGGCAACTTAACAGGTATCGGGCGCGCTTCGGCGCGCCCGATATTTTCGGCCACCGGCCGGGGGCTTCACCTCACCCAGCCTTGCGGACCGACGCTTCCGTACCTTCGAAGAACCGGTTGGGCGGCCGCTTCAGGCCGAGATTCTCGCGCAGCGTCGAGCCCTCATACTGCCGCCTGAAGATGCCGCGCCGCTGCAGCTCGGGCACCACCTTCTCGACGAAATCGTCGAGCCCGGCGGGCAGGTAGGGAAACATGATGTTGAAGCCGTCCGATCCCTCGGCGACCAGCCATTCCTCCATCTCGTCGGCAATGGTTTTCGGCGTGCCGACGAAAGCAAGGCCGGAATAGCCACCCAGTCTCTGGGCAAGCTGGCGCACCGTCAGGTTTTCATCCCGGGCCAGTTCGATGACACGCTCGCGGCTGCTCTTCGAGGCATTGGTCTCCGGTATTTCCGGCAGAGCGGCGTCGGGATCAAAGGCCGACGCGTCATGTCCAAGCGCGATCGACAACGAGGCAATGCCGCTCTCGTAATAGACCAGGCTGTCGAGCTTCGCCCGCTTGGCCCGCGCTTCCTCGACACTGTCGCCGACAATGACGAAAGCGCCAGGCAGGATCTTGATGTCGTCGCGGGAACGGCCAAGTTTTTGCGCCCTGCTTTTAACGTCGGCGAAGAAGCGTTGGCCCGACCCGAGATCACCATGGGCGGCGAAAATGACTTCCGCCGTTTCCGCGGCCAACTGCCGCCCGGCCTCCGACGCGCCGGCTTGCACGATGACCGGCCAACCCTGCACCGGCCGCGCGATGTTGAGCGGGCCGCGCACAGAGAGATGCTCGCTCTTATGGTCAAGCACATGCAATTTGGCGGGATCGAAATAGAGGCCGCTTTCGGCATCGCGGATGAAGGCGTCGTCGGCAAAGCTGTCCCAGAGGCCGGTGACGACATCGTAGAATTCCCGCGCCCGGTGATAGCGCTCGTCATGCTCGACATGTTCGTCGAGGCCGAAGTTGAGCGCCGCATCGGGATTGGACGTCGTGACGATGTTCCAGCCGGCGCGTCCGCCGCTGATGTGGTCGAGCGACGCGAATCGACGGGCGATGTGATAGGGCGCGTCAAAGGTGGTCGATGCGGTGGCAACCAGCCCGATGTGATCGGTGACGGCGGCAAGCGCCGACAACAAGGTGAACGGCTCGAACGAGGTCACCGTGTGGCTGCGCCGGAGCGCCTCGATCGGCATGTTCAGCACGGCCAGATGATCGGCCATGAAGAAAGCGTCGAATTTCGCCGCCTCCAGCGTCTGCGCGAAACGCTTCAGATGCGCGAAGTTGAAGTTAGCGTCGGGATAGGCGCCCGGATAGCGCCAGGCGCCGGTGTGCAAACTGACGGGACGCATGAAGGCGCCGAGCCGCAATTGCTTCTTTTCTGTCATGGGAAGACACCCTGATAAGGACGAGCGTTGCCGCTCCGGTGCCGCTCAGCATGGTACCGCTTGGCCGCACTGGGAAGGAATTCTGTTTTGCAAAATCGGCGCTAGAGAGCATTTTAATCGGCGTGATGGGATCAGCCGCCGCGCCGGACCATCCGCCATCGACATCAGCGATGGCGGATGATCAGCTCCGCTCTATTCGGCTGCCAGCGCCAGTTGCGGCCTTTCCGGCTGTTCCGTCGCGGATGCTTCCGCGGCGTCGACACCACGCTTCTTCGGCTCGCGGCCAAAGAACAGGGCATAGCCGGCGGGCAGCACCAGGATGGTCAGCACGGTGGCGACCACGATGCCGCCCATCATCGCATAGGCGAGCGGCCCCCAGAACACGGCGCGCGAGATCGGGATCAGCGCCAACACCGCCGTCATCGCAGTCAGCACGATCGGCCGGAAACGGCGCACAGCCGAGCCGATGATGGCCTCCGAGCGCTCCATGCCTCTGGCGATGTCCTGGTCGATCTGGTCAACCAGGATGATCGAGTTGCGCATGATGATGCCGAGCAACGCGATGACGCCGAGGATAGCGACAAAGCCGAACGGCGCGCCGCTGATCAAAAGGGCCGCGGCCGCGCCGATGATACCGAGCGGACCGGTGGCCAGCACCAGCATCGCCTTGCCGAAGTTCTGCAGCTGGATCATCAAGAGCACGACGATGATGGCCAGCATGATCGGCGCCTTGGCGGCGATCGAAGCCTGGCTTTCGGCCGAATCCTCGGCACCGCCCTGGATTTCGATCTTGTAGCCGGGCGCCAGGCCGTCGCGCAGGCCCTGGATGTCCTTGTACATCTTGGTGACGACGTCATTGGACTGCACGCCGTCGGGCAGCGTGGCACGCACGCTGATCGTCGGCAAGCGGTCGCGGCGCCACTCGATGCCTTGCTCCAGCACCGGAACCACCTTGGCCACCTGCGACAGCGGCACGAAGCCGCCGAAATCGGTCGGGATATAGACCGAGTCAACCGACGACAGCAGGTTGCGGCTGGCGTCCGGCTCGCGAGCGACGATGGACACGGTCTCCTCGCCGTCGCGGAAATTGTCGAGCGGTGCGCCGGACATGGTTGCCTGCAGCATCTGGCGGATGCGCTGCGAGGTGACGCCGAGCGCACGGGCACGGTCCTGGTCGATCACCAGCTTCATCGCCGGCACCGGTTCGAGCCAGTCGTCATGGACCGCGCCGAGCAACGGATTCTCGCGAAACTTCGCCTTGACCTGGTCGGCGATGCGGCGCACCTCCTGGCGATCCGGGCCCATGACGCGCATCTGCACCGGCCAGCCGGTTGGCGGTCCGAGGAACAGGCGGTCGACCTTGGCGCGGATCGAGGGGAAGTCCTCGGCCAGAACTGTGCGCAGCTTGACGATCAGCCGCTCGCGGGCCGGCTCGTCATTGGCCATCACCAGCATCTGGGCGAAGTTCGGATTGCTGAGCTGTTGGTCGAGCGGCAGGAAGAAGCGCGGCGCGCCTTCGCCGATATAGGTGGCGATGAAGCGCTTGTCCTTGTCGTTCATCATCTTGGCCTCAAGCGCCTTGGCCTGCGCTTCGACCTCCTTGATCGAGGTGCCTTCCGGCAGCCAGAGGTCGACGAGGATCTCCGGCCGCGACGATTGCGGGAAGAAGTTCTGCGGAATGAACTGGAACGCCCACAGGCTTGTGGCGAAGGTCACCAACGTCATGACAAGCACGATGATGCGATGGCGCACCGCCCAGCCGACGGTGGCGCGAAGCCGGCGGTAGAAGCGCGTGTCGAAGACATCATGATGGCTGCCAGCATGCTTGCGCTGCTTGAGGATCATGTTGCCGAGCCATGGCGTGAAATAGACCGCGACGAACCACGACACGATCAGAGCGATGCCGACGACATAAAACAGCGTGCGCACATATTCGCCAGCCGTGGAGGCGGCAAAGCCGACCGGAATGAAGCCGGCGGTGGTGATCAGCGTGCCGGTCAGCATCGGGAAAGCGGTCGATGTATAGGCAAAGCTCGCCGCCTCGATCTTGACCAGGCCCTCCTCCAGCTTTCGCTCCATCATCTCGACGACGATCATGGCGTCGTCGACAAGCAGGCCGAGTGCAATGATCAGGGCGCCCAGCGAAATGCGCTGCAGGTCGATGCCGAGCTCGTACATGATGGCGAAAGTGGCTGCGAGCACCAGCGGAATGGCAATGGCGATGACCAGGCCAGAACGCCAGCCGATCGACAAGAAGGAGACGACAAGCACGATCAGCAGCGCCTCGCCGAGCGCGTGCATGAATTCGGCCACCGCATCCGTGACGACGCCCGGCTGGTCGGAAATCTGGTCGACCGACACACCATAAGGCAGCCCCTCCTCGAAGCGCTTGTAGGTCGCCTCGACATCCTTGCCGACGTCGGTAACTTTAAACCCCTTGGCCATCACGACGCCAAGCTGCACGCTGTCATGACCGTTGAAGCGGTATTTGCGCTGGAAAGGATCTTCGAGCCCCGAGGTCACGGTGGCGATGTCGCCGAGCCGGGTGACCTGGCCCCCGGCGCGAAGGCGCAGTTCCCTGATATCGGCGGCCTTGGTGACGTCGCCTTCGACCGAGATGCGCACCGAATTGATGCCGGTGTCGACGGCACCGGCCGGATCGACATTGTTCTGGCCCTTGATCGCATTCTGCAGGTCGGTCAGCGTCAGGCCGCGCTCGGCCAGCGCCTTGGACGAGACGTCGATATAGAGCTTTTCCGGCTGGTCGCCGATGATGACGGCCTTCTCGACGCCGGGCGTGGTCAACAGCATGTCGCGCGCCTGGATGGCGAATTTCTTCAGCTCGGGATAGGAGAAGCCATCGCCGCTGATCGAATGCAGCGTGATGAAGGTGTCGCCGAACTCGTCGTTGAAATAGGGGCCGAGCAACCCTTGTGGGAGGTCGCCGGATATGTCGCCGACCTTCTTGCGCACCTGATAGAAGGCATCCGTTACCTCGGCGGCGTTGGTATCGCCCTTGATCTGCACCGTGATGATGGCGCTGCCGGCGCGGGTGAAGGAGCGTACGAAGTCGAGATGCGGCGTTTCCTGCAGCTTGCGCTCGATCTTGTTGACGACCTGGTCCTCCATCTCCTGGATCGAGGAGCCCGGCCAGATCGCCTGCACGACCATGACGCGGAAGGTAAAGTCGGGGTCTTCCTTCTGGCCCATGCGCATCAGGCCGAGCGCACCAGCGATGATGATCAGCCCGAACAGGAACCGTGCTATGGAGGGGTGGCCGATGGCCCAGCGCGAAAGGTTGAAGGGCCGCTTTTCTTCAGTGGAGTTCGTCATCGGTGCTGGTCCACTTTGCTGTTTGCCGGCGCCTGGTGCTTCGAAGAAGCGCGGCGCGCGAAAACGAAATCATTTGCGTTCGGTACTGGCTTCCGGGCGGCGAGGCTTTCCGAGCGGAGAGACACTCATCGAGGTGGGACGCTAGGATCGATGCGGGGGTACATCGGCCTTGACGTCTCGACCTTCGGGCGCACGCCGCCCGGAAACCTGCGGCCGCGGGAACGCGCGGCCGACCTGTCTGTCGTCAGCGCAGCCGGCTGGCGTCGTCGGCCGAGGCGGACTGCTGCGCGATGCCGCCGGCGAGCTTCACCTTCAGATTCTCGGTCATGAACTGTGTTCCGGCGGCGACCACGATATCGCCGGGATTCAGTCCTTCTGCGACACGCACGCCATCGGCGGCGAACTTGGCAACCTTCACCGGACGGGCATGGACGGTGTCGGCGCCACGATCGACGGTCCAGACGATCGACTGGCTATCTTTCTCAGCCAACGCGCTCAGCGGGATCGATACGAGTTGCTTTTCATTGGCCGCCGACGCCTCGATATTGGCAGTCATGCCGAGAAGCACGCGCTGGTCGTTGGGCAGGCTGACGCGGACAGCGAAGGTGCGCGACTGCGGATCCGCGCTGCCGGCAACCTCGCGAACCTTGCCGTCGAGCGTCAGTGTGTTGTCGGACCAGAAGCCGGCCTTGACTGACTTGCCCGGCTTGAACTCGGCGATCTCCATTTCCGGGACCGCGATCAGCACTTCCTTCTCGCCGTCGACCGCGACGGTGACCACTGGCGCACCGGAGCCGACCACCTGGCCGACATCGGCGTTCACGGCCGTGACGATGCCGTCCTTGTCGGCCTTGAGGTCGGTATAGCCGACCTGGTTCTTGGCCTGTGCAAGCGACGAACGGGCGGAGTCGCGCGTGGCAACCGCCTGGTCATAGGTCAGCGTCGCCTGTTCGAGCTGCGATTTCGGTGAGAAGTTCTTGGCAAAAAGCTGCTCGGCGCGCTTGCGCGCAAGCTCTGTCGTCTCGACCTGCCGTTCGGCGGCATCGAGGGCTGCCTGCGCGCTCTTGACCGAAAGGTCGTAGTCGGTGGGATCGATGCGGGCAAGTACATCGCCCGGCGCCACGTGCTGGCCGATGTCGACAAGGCGCTCGGTGATCTTGCCGTTGACGCGGAAAGCCAGCGCGCTTTCGGTGCGGGCCCGCACCGAACCGGAGTAGGAGAGCGTGCGGGTGTCGTGCGCTTCTGCAATCTCGACAACCTTGACCGGGCGGATGATCTCCTTGACCTCGGCCTTCTCCTGGCTGCAGCCGGCGAGCGTGAGCCCTGCAACGACCAGGCCCGCGACCGGCAACCGGCGGATGATGGAATTGGACAAGGACATCGTGGTACTCCCGACTGGAGGCGGACTGTCGACACCGGCGACCGGCGTCTATTTCAAGGCTCTGATGGCGTAGTCGATAAGTTCGTCGGGCATTGCCCGGTTGGTCTTGGCAAGGCACTGCGCCACCATCTGCGGGTGGCAGAGAATGACGGTGGCGGCGCCAAAGCAGCGCGAGGCGGCTTCGGGATCCTGCTCCCTGAACTCGCCGGTCTCGACGCCCTCGCGGATCACCTCGGCGAACAGGTCGTGAATGCTGTTGACGTGCTTGTCGATAACGCTCCAGTCGCGCTCGAGCGCGACGATGACCATCTCATGGACCTTCTGCTCGTCGAGCATGGTCTCGAGCGTCATCTTGTACTGGGCGTGAATGTAGCGACGCAGCCGCTCCTCCGCGCTGAGCGGCAGGTGCATGATCTCGTAAGCCATCTTGTAGCTGGCGCCGAGCATCCGGCCGCAGACGGCTTGGTGGATTTCAACCTTGGAGGCGAAGAAACGGTATATGTTGGCCGGCGACATGCCGAGTTCGCGGGCGATGTCCGCGACATTCGTCTTGCCGTAGCCATAGTGCCGGAACAGGCGCTCGGCGCAGTCGAGAATGCGCGTCACATTCTCCTGCCTGGCGGCATCGACCACGATGTTGGCGGCTTCGGACATGGGTCCCTGTCGTTTTACGAGTGACGAATTTTAATTTTCGTCACTCGTAAATTGAAGAGAGGGAGATGTCAACGCGAAATCGACGTACGCGTATAATTGGTGACAGATGGTGACAGTGGGCGGGTGCGACAACCGGCGCTCGCGATTGGGATCGGCCCCATGAATTCGTCATTCTAGGGCGCAGCGACGCAGCGCACTCCCCAGGATCCATGCCGGGACGTCTGCCGAAGAATGAGACGGATCAAAGCGTTACGCGGATCAGCATCGACAGCCTGCGAAGAGCCGTTGGAGCACGGCCGCTAGGTCGCGGCATGGATCCCAGGGTTCCGCGACGTCGCTTCGCGACTGATCCACCCTAGGATAACCACGTCAGGCAGGTCCGCGACAAATTGTCGAGGCCATGGCAAGAATGACGGTGCAGCTACGTCCCCTTGGCCATCTCCCGGAGCCGGAACTTCTGGATCTTGCCCGTCGACGTCTTCGGTATCTCCGCAAATATCACCGCTTTCGGCACTTTGAAGCGGGCAAGCAGCGCACGGCAATGCTCGATGATCTCGGCCTCGGTCGCGGTCTTGCCGGGCTTCAGTTCGACATAGGCCACGGGCACCTCACCCCACTTGTCATCATGACGCGCCACCACGCCACAAGAGGCAACGGATGGGTGTTTGTAGAGTGCGTCCTCGACCTCGATCGAGGAAATGTTCTCGCCACCCGAGATGATGATGTCCTTGGAACGGTCCTTGAGCTGGATGTAGCCGTCGGGATGCATGACGCCGAGATCACCCGAGTGGAACCAGCCGCCGGCGAAGGCATCGTCGCTTGCCTTGCGGTTCTTCAGATAACCCTTCATGACGATGTTGCCGCGGAACATGACCTCGCCGATCGTCTCTCCGTCGGGCGGCGTCGTCTGCATCGTCTCGGGATGCATGACGGTCAGCCCTTCGAGTGCTGCGTAGCGGACCCCCTGCCGTGCCTTCTTGGCGCTGCGCTCGCCTTTTGCCAGACCGTCCCATTCACCGTGCCATTCGTTGACCACGGCCGGACCATAGGTCTCGGTCAGGCCGTAGAGGTGGGTGACGGCAAAGCCGGCATCGGCCATGCCCGACAGCACGGCTTCCGGCGGCGGAGCGGCCGCGGTGTTGAAGGTCACGATCTGCGGGAACTCACGCTTGTCCTCGTCCCTGGCGTTGATCAGCACCGACATCACGACCGGCGCGCCACACAGATGGGTAACGCCATGATCGGCGATGGCGTCGTAGATCGGCTTCGGCCGCACCCAGCGCAGGCAGACATGGGTGCCGGCCTGGACGGCGAGCGTCCACGGAAAACACCAGCCGTTGCAATGGAACATCGGCAGCGTCCAGAGATAGACGGCGTGCTTGGCCATGCCGGCATGGATGGTGTTGGTGTAGGCCATCAGCGCCGCCCCGCGATGGTGGTAGACGACGCCCTTGGGATTGCCTGTCGTGCCGGAGGTGTAGTTGAGCGAGATGGCGTCCCATTCATCGTCGGGCATCGACCAGGCGAAGTCCTCGTCGCCGCCGGCGACAAAGTCCTCATAGTCTGATGCGCCGATCCGCTCGCCTTTCGGATAGGGCGCGTCGGCGGCGTATTCGGGATCGTCGTAGTCGATGACCAGCGGCTTGACCTTGGCCAGATCAAGCGCCTGCCGGACGACACCCGAGAATTCACGATCGACGATCAGCGCCTTGGTCTCGGCATGGTCGAGTTGGAAGGCGATGATCGCGGCGTCAAGGCGGGTGTTGAGCGAATGCAGCACCGCCTTGGTCATCGGCACGCCAAAATGCGCCTCCAGCATTGGCGGCGTGTTGGACAACATGACGGTGACCGTGTCGCCCTTGCCGATGCCGCGCTTCTGAAGCGCCGAGGCGAGCTTCAGCGAGCGGCGCCAGAATTCGCGATAGGAGATGCGCTGGCCGCCATGGATGATGGCGATATGATCAGGATAGGTCTTTGCGGCGCGCTCCAGATAGGTAAGCGGCGTCAGCGGCTGGTGGTTGGCGGCGTTCCTGTCGAGATCCTGTTCGTAGGGATTGCCCATCCCGTTCTCCCCAAAGTTCTTTTCGAGCTTTCTAACCTCAGGACTCTCGTCAGGCCATCCCCCCGGATGGCCGAAAATGCTATGCTATCCAGGCTTTGTAGAATGGCGATCCCGGATAAACCTCGCCCAGAGACGATCGTGTCCCCGCATCCGAATTTGACTTTTGTCGAGAGCCGTGACTAATGTCAGCCGAGGAGACGGCATGGCGATCCGACCGGCAGAACAGCTCATTCACAAGGCCGCCTGGCTCTACTACGCGCATGGCCTGCGGCAGGACCAGGTTGCGAGCCAGCTTAACATTTCCCGTGCTTCGGTGGCCATGTATCTGCGCAAGGCGCGCGAGACGGGCATCGTCAACATCTCGACCTCGACGCAGCTGTTCACCGATGATGTCATGGCGCGCAAGCTCGAGGACGCGCTGGGCCTCGACGCCGTCTGGATCGCGCCGGAGAACGGCCATATCCCGGACCCTTCGATTGACATCGCCGTGCTGGCGGCGAGCGTCTTTCTGGAACTGGTCAAGAAGGGTGACCGCATCGGCGTTGCCTGGGGCCGCACCGTCTACATGATCGCCGACATCATGTCCTATGCCGACCTGCAGGATGTCACGGTGGTGCAGCTCTGCGGCAATCTCGGCGCGCCCTACTCCTATCGGCCCGACCAGTGCACCATGGAAATCGCGCGCCGGCTCAACGCCAAGGGGTTGAACTTCTATGCGCCGCTGGTGCTGTCGACGGAAGAGCTGGCGCGCGCGCTGCGGGACGAACCGGTGATCCGCGAGCAGTTGTCGGGTATCAAGGACTGCGATCTCGCGCTTTACTCGGTCGGCGCGGTCGACGCCGAGAGCCATCTGGTCAAATGCGGCGCGCTGACACCGGGCGAGATGGCGGAGTTGCGCAGCCGAGGTGCCGAGGGCGTCATTGCCGGGCAGATCATCGACGCCGAGGGCAAGGTGCTCGACTGCAGCTACAACCGCCGGGTGATCTCCGCCGAGCTTGCCTCGCTGCGCGCCATCGCCAGGCGGCTGATGGTGGTGCAGGAGGACAGCAAGTTCGAACCGCTGCTCGCGGCGATCGCCGGCGGGCTTTGCACACATCTCGTGGTCGGCGCGCATATGGCGCAGCGGCTGCTCGATCATGCCGGAGCGGCAACCCAAAAGGCATCCTGAATAAGCAATCTTTCGCCGGCGCATTGTCATCAAGGCGTCGCGGCATTCCTGTTCACCACCCAAGACAGCAACTGGACGAAGCGAACATGAAGAACCTGTGGAACGACGAAGCGGCGGAGAAACTTGTTGCCGACTATGCCAAGAAGGGCGTCGGCCGCGACCTGGCCTTGCGCGTCTACACCACGCGGCTGCTGGGCGGTGTGCCGCAGCTGGTGCTGCATGGCGGCGGCAACACTTCCTGCAAGATCAAGGCGACCGACCTCGTCGGCGATAAATGGGACGTGCTCTGCGTCAAGGGCAGCGGCTGGGACATGGCCGTCATCGAGCCGCAAGGCCTGCCGGCGGTCAAGATGGGCGCCCTGCTCAAGGCGCGCGCGCTGGACAAGCTCTCCGACGAGGACATGGTGGCGCTGCAGCGGGCGAACCTGATCGATCCGTCCTCCCCCAATCCCTCGGTCGAAACTTTGCTGCATGCCTTCCTGCCGCACAAATTCGTCGACCACACCCATTCGACCGCGATCCTGGCCATCGTGGACCAGGAAGACTCGAAGCCGCTGGTGAAGACCGTCTTCGGCAGCAAGATGGGCTACGTGCCCTACATCATGCCAGGCTTCGACCTTGCCAAGGCGGCGGCCGACGTTTTCGATGCCGACCCGACCGTTGAAGGCCTGATCCTCGACAAGCACGGCATCTTCACCTTCGGCGACGACGCCAGGCAGGCCTATGACCGGATGATCCACTATGTGAATGTCGCCGAGGACTATGTGGCCAAGCATGCCAAGCCGAAGGCGGCGAAGGCCGCGCTACCGGCAAAGCTCGCGACACCGGCCTCCATCGCGCCGATGCTGCGCGGCGCCGTCGCGGTGTCGCGCGGCGAAGGCCGTTTTGACCGCATGATCTCCGACTTCCGCACCTCGGACGCGATCGTCGATTTCATCAACTCGGCCGCGATCGCCGACTATGCCGGACGCGGCGTGTCGACACCCGACCTGTCGATCCGCATCAAGACCGGCCCGATGGCGGTGCCGGCGCCCGATGCCGACAAGGCCGGCGACTACAAGGCCGTCATCAAGAGCCATGTCGACGCCTTCGCCAAGGATTATCGCGCCTATTTCGAGACCAATGACGCGCTCGACGACGTCAAGCGCATCATGCTCGACCCGATGCCGCGCCTGACGCTGGTGCCGGGCCTCGGCATGTTCGGCCATGGCCGCACGCTGAAGGATGCCAAGATCGCCTCCGACGTTGGCGAAATGTGGATCGAGGCGGTGCGCGGCGCGGAAGCGGTCGGCCGGTTCCATCCGCTGTCCAAGGCTGATCTGTTCCCGCTGGAATACTGGTCCCTCGAACAGGCCAAGCTTGCCTCCAACAAGCCGAAGCCGCTGACTGGCCAAGTGGTGCTGATCACCGGCGGCGCCGGCGCGATCGGGGCGGCGACCGCAAAACTGTTCGCCGAGAATGGCGCCCATGCCGTCGTTGTCGATCTCGATGCCGACAAGGCTGCTGATGCCGCCAAGAAGGCCGGCAACAATTCGATCGGCGTCGCCGCCGACATCACCGATCCGGCCCAACTGCGTGCCGCCTTCGACAAAGCGGTTGCCGTCTTCGGCGGCATCGACATCCTGGTCTCCAACGCGGGGGCGGCCTGGGAAGGGCGGATCGGCGAACTCGATGATGCGCTTCTGCGCAAGAGCTTCGAGCTCAATTTCTTCGCCCACCAATCGGCGGCGCAGAACGCGGTGCGCATCATGCTCGAACAGGGCACGGGCGGGGCGCTTTTGTTCAACACCTCCAAGCAGGCGGTGAACCCCGGCCCGAAATTCGGCGCCTATGGCGTACCGAAGGCGGCGACTTTGTTCCTGTCCAGGCAATATGCGCTCGACTACGGCGCCCACGGCATCCGCTCCAACGCCGTCAACGCCGATCGCATCCGGTCCGGCCTTCTGACCGACGCCATGATCGCCAGCCGCTCCGGCGCGCGCGGCGTCTCGGAGAAGGAGTACATGTCCGGCAATCTGCTCGGCCAGGAAGTGACCGCACAGGACGTGGCTCAGGCCTTCCTGCATCACGCGCTGGCCGAACGCACCACCGCTGATGTGACGACCGTCGACGGCGGCAACATCGCGGCGGCGCTGCGGTAGGCATTTCCGACTGACAACAAAAAGGGCGGCTCACGGGCCGCCCTTTTCATATCTGTCGTGACGACCCTTACTTGGCGTTCGGGTTCGGCATCCAGGCCGGCATGGCGACATCGGCATGGGCGAACTGCGGCAGCTTGGCCGACAGGTCTTCCATGTTCTTGATGTCCTTGTCGATCAGTTCCTTCTGGGTGATCAGCGTCGGCGGCACGATGACGTTGTGGCCGGGGTCCTCACCGGCGAGCAGCTGTGCCAGAGCGCGCACCGAGACCTGGCCGACAACGGCCGGGTTGGTCGCCGCGGTCGCAGCCCAGGCGCTGTCGGGCTCGCGCATCGCCGCGATATCCGAAGTCGAGATATCGGCCGAATAGATCTTGATGCCCTTGTTCAGGCCGGCTTCGTCGACGGCGATCTTCACGCCCTTGGCGAATTCGTCATAGGGGGCAAACATCACCTTGATATCGGGATGAGCCGACAGCACCGAACGAGCCTGGTTGGCGACGGAGTTGGCGATCGGGTTGTCGAGCGTGCCGAACATGGCCACTTCCTTGATGCCCGAATACTTCTTCTTCACATCGACCCAGGTCTCGTTGCGGCGGTCGAGCGGCGCGATGCCGGCGACATAGACATAGCCGGCGTTCCAGCTCTCGCCATTGTCCTTGACCGCCTGCTCGAGCGCGAGGCGGGCAAGGTCTTTGTCCGACTGTTCGATCTGCGGGATCTTCGGATTTTCTACATTGACGTCGAAGGCTACCACCTTGATGCCGGCGTCAACGGCGCGCTGCGCGGCGTCCTTCATCGATTCCGTCAGCCCGTGCTGGATGATGATGCCCTGCACGCCGAGCGCGATCGCCTGGTCGACCATGTCGGACTGAAGGGCGGCGTCCTGGCGGCTGTCGAGCACGCGCAGGTCGATGCCGAGCGCTTTCGACTGCGCCTCGACGCCCGAGAGATAGGCCTGGAAGAAGTCGCCGGTCGAGAGATAGCGCACCAGCGCGATCTTGACGCCGGGCTTGTCGAACGGCGCTGGCTTGTCCGCGCCAAAAGCCGGCACCTGCATCAGCATGGTTGCGCCGGCCAGCCCGAGCGCCACCTTCCCCAGAAGTCTTCTTGTGATGTTCACCTTGTTTTCCTCCACTCTGTTGAGCCCAAAATCCTATCCGGCCGAAACTATCTACGGCCCCTGCCCGACAAGGCAAAGGTGAAGACAAGGGCGACGACCAGAACCACGCCCTTGACGAAATCCTGCGTGTAGTAAGGCGCGTTCATCATCGTCAGGCCTTGCAGCAGGATGCCGACGAACAGCGCGCCGACAGCGGTGCCGAAGGCGTTCGGCTTGGCGGCGCCAAGCACCGCGTAGCCGATCAGCGCCGCGGCGACCGCATCGAGCAGCAAATTATTACCCGAGGCGATATCGCCGCGTCCAAGCCGAGCCGCGAGCAAAATGCCGCCGATCGAGGCAAAAACTCCTGAAATAACGTAGGCCCAGATCTTGTATGCCTTGACAGGCGCACCGGCGAGTTCAGCGGCGCGCTCATTGGAGCCCACGGCATACATCATGCGACCAAAGCGGGTGTATTCGAGGAAGAACCAGATCACCACGGCCAACACCAGCAGCACGACAACCGACACCGGAATGAGGTTCGGGATGAAGAAGTCGAAGCGGTGGCGGCCGAGTGCCAGGAAGGCGGCGCCGAACTTGCCATTGGCGACCGAACCGTCGGGCATGGTCATGCCGGTGGCGATCGAGCGGCCCTCGGTCGGAATGCGCTGCAAGCCGACAAGCAGGAACATCATGCCGAGCGTGGCGAGCAGATCCGGCACGCGCATATAGACGATCAGCCAGCCATTGATCAGGCCGACAATGGCGCCGATGAGCAGACAGACGACCACGGCGACGACGGCATTCTGCTCCAGCACCACCATGACATAGGCAGCTGCCATCATGGCCGATGTGGCGACCGAGCCGATCGACAGGTCGAAGCCGCCGACAACCAGCGTGGCGGTCACACCAAGCGCCAGCACGCCGGTGATGGCCACGGACTGGAAGATGAAGACGGCACTTTGCGGCGAGACGAAACCGTCGGCCGCGATCGCGAAATAGGCGACGAGCCCGACCAGCAGGACGATGAATCCGTAGCGGATTGCGTAGTCGCGAAGCGTCATTCAGCGCACCCCGGCGCCGCTGCCCACTTTACCCAACTCGAACCCATAATCTCTCCATTCCAATTCTATCGACCGTCACGCTCAGGCAGCGCTGTGCAGCGGCCCGCCGGCGACCTCGGCCAGCAGGCGATCGAGATCGACTTCGGCGTTGCGGTGTTCGCCGACGATCGTGTGTTCCGACATCACCAGGATTCGGTCGGCCGTCTCCAGCGCCTCGTCGAGTTCGGTGACGAACAAAAGCGTCGCGCGGCCATGGGCGCTTGCCCTGAGCTTGGCGGCGATGTCGCGCCTGGCCGAGATATCGACGCCCTGAAACGGCTCGTCGAGGATGAATAGTGCGGCGTTCTGCGCCATCCAGCGGGCGACCATCACCTTCTGCTGGTTGCCGCCCGACAGTGCCGACATTTCGTCCTTCTCGGAGCGGCAGACGATGCTGAGTTCCTCGATCTGCCGGCGCGCGGTTGCGCGTTCGAGCCGGCGCTTGAGCACGCTCAGATTCGACATCCGCTTCAGGAACGGCAGGCTGACATTACGCTCGATGTTGAAGCCGCCGACAATGCCGCTGGTGGCGCGGTCCTTGGCGACGAGGAACACGCCGGCGGCGATCGCATCACCGGCGGATCGCGGCGCGTAGGGCCTACCGTTCATCGTCATCGTACCCGACAGCGGCTTGCGCACACCGAACAGCGTTTCGGCAAAAGCGGTCTTGCCGACACCGACGAGGCCGGTGATGGCGACGACCTCGCCATCGCCAAGCGTCAGCGAGATCGGCCTGGCGCCCTGCCCTATACGCAGGCCTTCAACGGTCAGGACCACCTTGGCGGAACTTCTGGCAACGATCTGGTCAAGATGGATCTTGCGGCCGAGCATGGCATTGACCGCGCCTTCATAATCGAGCGGCTTGGTGTCGAAGACACCTGAAACGATGCCGTCACGCATGGAGACGATGCGATCGGCAAGCCGCCTGATGTCAGACATGCGGTGCGAGATGTAGAGGATCGCCACGCCCTGTTCGCGAAGCCTGTCGACCAGGGCGAACAACCGGTCGGCTTCGGCGCTGGAGAGCGAGGAGGTCGGCTCGTCGAGGATCAGCACCTTCGGCTGGTGCGCCAGGGCGCGTGCGATCGCCACCATCTGGCGATCGGCCAGCGAAAGGTCGTTGACGCGGGCCTTGAGATCGATGGCCAGCCCCATGCGGTCGGCGACGGCCTTGGCCTCGCGGCGCACCCGGGCCGGATTGAACAGGGTCGGTGCGGCCTTCCCGCTCAGCCTGTCGAGCGTCAGGTTGGTGGCCACGTCGAGGTCGGCCACGACACCGTCATTGATGTTCTGATGCACGGTGACGACGCCGGAGCGGATCGCTTCCGCCGGCGTGTTCGGCGCGAAGTCCTGCCCGGCAAGCGTCATGGTGCCGCCGCCACGCTCGTAGACGCCGCTGATGATCTTGACGAGGGTGGATTTGCCGGCGCCGTTGGCGCCCATCAGCACGGTCACTTCGCCGGAATGCAGCTCAAGCGAGATGCCGCCAAGCACCTCGTTGCGGCCAAAGGATTTCCTCAGTCCCTCTACGCGGAACACGGCATTGCCGACCATGCGTTCCTCCCTGACCTCGACGCTATGGTCAATATCGGCAATTGTCAACACGATTGACAATTGCCAGACAGCTTCCTAGCTTGGCCCCGCCGCTAAGGCTCCCTTATGATCGGAGCGCACAGGCGGGAGGGAGACGAATGACTGGGAAATTGCCGTTCGAAGCATTGTCGGTGGAGACGCTTGCAACGCGCCTCGGCACGAACGAGGCACTGTGCGCGAAGATCGGCAAGGACACGACACAATGGAAGGTCCGCGAAGTCGGCGACGGCAATCTGAACCTGGTGTTCATCGTCGAGGGTGCCGGCGGCGGCGCCATCGTCAAGCAGGCCCTGCCCTATGTCCGGCTGGTCGGCGACAGCTGGCCGCTGCCGCTGAAGCGTTCCTTCTTTGAGTATCACGCGCTGACCCGTCAGGAGGCGCGCGCGCCGGGCTCGGTGCCGGCGATCTATCATTTCGATCAAGGCCAGGCGCTGATCATCATGGAGTATCTGGCGCCCCCACACACCATTCTCAGGCGCGCCCTGATCGACGGGCGCCAATTGCCCAACATTGCCAGGGATATCGGCCTGTTCATGGCTCGGACGCTGTTTCGCGGTTCGGACCTGTCGATGGTGACGAGGGATCGCAAGGCCGATCTGGCGCTGTTCGCCGACAATGTCGACCTCTGCGACATCACCGAGAACCTGGTGTTCTCCGATCCCTATTTCGACGCCAAGTTGAACCGGCATACCTCGCCGCAACTCGACGGTCTGGTTGCGGACCTGCGTGCCGACCGCGACCTCAAGGTCGAGGCGCAACGGCTGAAGCACATCTTCGCCGCCAATGCCGAGACGCTGCTGCATGGCGATTTACATTCCGGCTCGATCATGGTCACCGACAGTGAGACCAGGATGATCGATCCGGAGTTCGCCTTCTACGGGCCGATGGCCTTCGATGTCGGCATGCTGCTCGCCAATTTCTGGATGTCGTTCTTCTCGCAGCGTGGCCACGAGGAGAAAGGCAAGCGCGATGCGATGCGCGCCTATCTGCTTGGGGTCACCGCGGAGACATGGGCGGTGTTCCGCGCCGAGTTCTCGCATTTGTGGCGCAGCGAGCGCACCGGAATGCTCTATCAACAAAGCCTGTTCGAGGATCAGGGCGACAGGCTGGGTGCCGAGCAGGCGCTCGACCATGTGCTGCACCAGATCTGGACCGACCTGCTCGGCTTTGCCGGCATCGAGGTGCACCGTCGCATCCTCGGCCTCGCCCACAATGCCGATTTCGAGACCATCGCCGACAAGGATCTGCGCGCCTCCTGCGAGGCGAAAGCGCTGAAATTCGGCCGTCACATCGCCGTCAACCGGCGGCGGATACACAGCATCGACGAGGTCAACAATCTGGCCGCGCTGATCGAACAGGAGAGCAGCATTTGAACGTCGGCGAGCGCCACTATCGCACCATCTGGCTGAGCGACGACGGACGTTCGGTTGACATTATCGACCAGCGCTGGCTGCCGCATGATTTCCGCATCGAGACGATCGGCACGGTTTCCGGCATCGCCACCGCCATCCGCGACATGTGGGTGCGCGGCGCGCCGCTGATCGGCGTCACCGCCGCCTATGGTGTTGCCCTGCAGATGGCCGACGACCCGTCCGACGAAGCGCTCGATGCCGTATGGGAGACGCTGCACGAGACACGCCCGACGGCGATCAACCTGCGTTGGGCGCTCGACGAGATGCGGCGCTTCCTCAAGCCGCTGCCAAAAGAACAACGCGCCGAAGCCGCCTATCGGCGCGCCAGTGAGATCGCCGACGAGGATGTCGGTCTGAACCGCGCCATTGGCGAGAACGGTCTTGCCGTCATCAAGGCGATCGCGGCACGCAAGCAGCCGGGTGAGACGGTCAACATCCTGACGCATTGCAACGCCGGCTGGCTGGCCACCGTCGATTACGGTACCGCCACCGCGCCGATCTATCTGGCAACCGAAGCCGGCATTCCGGTCCACGTCTATGTCGACGAGACCCGCCCGCGCAACCAGGGCGCCCAGCTGACCGCCTGGGAGATGGCCGGCCACGGCGTGCCACACACACTGATCGTCGACAATGCAGGCGGCCATCTGATGCAGCGCGGCGCGATCGACATGGTCATTGTCGGCACCGACCGGACCACCGCCGACGGCGATGTCTGCAACAAGATCGGCACTTATCTGAAGGCGCTCGCCGCCGCCGATAATGACGTGCCGTTCTATGTCGCGCTGCCCTCGCCGACCATCGACTGGACGGTGCATGACGGGCTCAAGGAAATCCCGATCGAGCAGCGCTCGGCCGACGAGGTCTCGCTGGTATGGGGCAAGACCGCCGGCGGCGAGATCGCCCAGGTGCGCATCTCGCCCGAAGCGACGCCCGCGGCCAATCCAGCCTTCGATGTGACCCCGGCTCGGCTGGTGACCGGGCTGATCACCGAACGCGGCATCGCCAAGGCATCGCGCGAAGGTCTGAAGGCGATGTTCCCCGAACGGGCGTAGAGCCGATGCCAGCTAATACAGCGGCTTGCTCATGTGGTTGGGCGTTGGCCATTGCGTGGTGACGCCGGGCTGCACTGGGCGTTCGAGATAGGTCGACAGCACCACATAGCTGCGGGTCGAGGTGACGCCGGGCGTTTCGTAGAGGCGAGCGAGCAGGCCTTCCAGCGCCCTCGTATCTTCGGTGCGGACCTTCAGCAACATGCAGGTGTCGCCGGCGACGGTGTGGATCTCCTCGACTTCCGGATATTGCGAAACCGCCATCAGTTCCGGGGTCTTGCCCCAGCCCCTGGTGTCGATATGCACGAAGGCCAGCAGTGGCTTCTTCACCGCCTTGGGGTCGATGATCGCGGCTGTGCCGCGAATGGCGCCGCTGCGCCGAAGGCGCTTGACCCGCTCATGCGCGGCTGGCGGCGAAAGCCCGACCCGATCGCCGAGTTCCGCATAACTGACCGTGGCATCGTCGACGAGGACGCCTAATATCTTTCGGTCAATTGCGTCGACATCGCGGGGCGCCGGCGTGTTCCGCGGAATGGTATCTGTTTCTTCATCCATATCGACAATCCCAATTGCCACAGAATTTAATACGGCCATTATGGCCATATGTCGAACAGCAATCAAGCTACAGCCCTGCCAACGGGTGCCAGGCCACCCATCCCGGCCCTCGCCTATCTGTTGACCGGATGCATCGCCGTGATCGGTTCGAATTCATTGGTCCTGGGCCCGATAGCCCCGGCCGTGGCGTCGTCCTTCGCGAGCAGCGTCCCGGCCGTGATGATCGCAGCGGCCGCCTTTGGCCTCGGGACCTCGGCAAGCGCCCTGTTCCTGGCACGCTATATCGACCGGCTCGGCGCTCGCCGGATGCTGCAGGGGGCATTGCTGTTGCTGGCCATAGCCCTGGTTGCCAGCGCGGCCGCACCGATACTGATCATGCTGGTCGCGGCCCAGCTCGTCGCCGGTATTGCCGCCGGCATCGCCATGCCGGCGATCTATGCGAGTTCGGCGGCGATCGCACCGCCCGGCCGCGAAAGCGGGACCATCGGCGTCGTGCTGACCGGATGGACGCTCAGCATGGTGGCCGGCGTTTCGCTCTCGGCCGTGCTTGCCGATCTCGTGCACTGGCGCGCCGTCTTCGCGGCCGTCGCGGTACTGGCAATGCTGGCGCTGACCAGTCTCACGATGACGTCGCTGAGCGGCATCAGGAAGAGCGGCCCGGCCCCGACACCGCTGGCGGCGCTCGGCATTCCCGGCATTGTGCCGCTTCTCATCGCCTGCGCAGCCTTCATGACCGCCTTCTACGGTGTCTATGGCTATCTCGGCGATCACCTTCACAGTGGACTGGGCAAGCCGGTGAGCGCCAATGGCTGGGCAGCCCTTGCCTATGGCATCGGCTTCGGCACGGCTGCTCTCCTCGACGGGGTGATCGATCGCCTGGGCGCTCGCCGCGTCATGCCATTCGCCTATCTTCTTGTCGCCATCGTCTACGTCGCGATCGCCGCAAGCAGCAACAGTTTCGGCCTGACGCTCGCGATGGTGGCGGTGTGGGGGCTTGCCAATCATTTCGGACTGAATGTGCTGGTGATGAGTCTTTCGGCGCTCGATCCCTCACGGCGCGGCACGATCATGGGCCTGAACAGCTCGGTGACCTATCTGGCGGTCTTTGTCGGCACCACCGGTTTCGGGCCGCTCTATTCCAACTTCGGCTTTGCGGTCTGTGCGATGGTTGCGGCACTGCTGATGCTGGTTGCCGCAGCGGCGGCCGCGTGGCGCACGCGATAGAACGCTTCTTTTACGTGATCGCTCCAGTCGACAGAACGCGATTGGCCACCGGCCTGTCGCCCGGTTGACAGTGGCACCCCTGCCCTCCATACAAAGCCCGTTAATGTTCTCAGGGCGGGGTGAAAGTCCCCACCGGCGGTAAGGACTCTCGGTTGTGCATGATTCCTTTCGGCGTCATGCACGGGACCCAAGCCCGCGAGCGCTTTCCAAGACAATTGGAAAGGTCAGCAGATCCGGTGTGATTCCGGAGCCGACGGTTAGAGTCCGGATGAAAGAGGACGAACGGAAAACGGACCGCATCGGCGGGCCGGATTTCGTGTCGTGCGTCCTGATTCTGGTTCGAAACGGAAGGATGGACCCATGAATCAGCATTCCCACAAAGACTACGAAACAACCCGCATCGCCGTCATCAGAGCGCGCTGGCATGCCGATATCGTCGACCAGTGCGTAAGGGCTTTCGAGGCGGAACTCGCCGACATCGGAGGCGACCGCTTCGCCGTCGATGTCTTCGACGTGCCCGGCGCCTACGAGATCCCGCTGCACGCCAAGACCTTGGCCGAGACCGGCCGCTATGCCGCGATCCTCGGCACGGCCTTCGTCGTCAATGGTGGCATCTACCGGCATGAGTTCGTCGCCAGCGCCGTCATCGACGGCATGATGAACGCGCAGCTGTCGACCGGCGTGCCGGTGCTTTCGGCGGTGCTGACGCCGCACAATTATCACGACAGCGCCGAGCATCACCGCTTCTTCTTCGAGCACTTCATCGTCAAGGGCAAGGAAGCGGCCAACGCCTGCGTCCAGATTCTCGCCGCGCGGGAAAAGATCGCGGCATGAAATCTTCCCGGCTGGGTGGAAATCGCGACAACACCCGGTAGTATTTGCGAGAATACCGAGTTCGGGGAGGATGCAGGTGCAGACCAAGAAGATCATCAATGACGGCAACCGCGCCGTCGACGAGATGCTCGACGGGATCCTCGCCGCGCATCCTCGCCACCTCATGAGCGCGGATGGCAGCCCGCGCTCGATCATCGCCCGCGACGGGCCGCGGCCCGGCAAGGTCGGGCTGGTCATCGGCGGCGGCTCCGGCCACGAGCCGACCTTTCTCGGCTTTGTCGGCAAGGGACTGGCGGACGCGGCGGCCATCGGCAATGTCTTTGCCTCGCCACCGCCCGATCCGATCCTCGAATGCGCCAAGGCCGTCAGCGGCGGCGCCGGCGTCCTGTTCATGTACGGCAACTATGCCGGCGACGTGATGAATTTCGACATGGCGGCCGAGATGGCCGCGATGGACGACATCGAGGTGCGCACCGTGCTGACCACCGATGACGTCGCCTCGGCACCGCGCGACCAGCGGCAGAAGCGCCGCGGCGTCGCCGGCAACTTCTTCATCTTCAAGGCGGCCGGTGCCGCCTGCGACCTCATGCTCTCCCTGGACGAGGTCGAGCGCATCGCGCGCAAGGCCAATGACCACACCTTCACCATGGGCGTGGCCCTGTCACCCTGCTCGCTGCCGCAGACAAGGCGGCTGAATTTCGAGATCGGCGCCGACGAAATGGAGATCGGCATGGGCATCCATGGCGAACCCGGCATCGCCCGCGGCAAGCTTGGAAGCGCCGACGAAATCACCGACGAGATGCTGGACAAGATTTTCGCCGAGATGGCGCCGAAGCGCGGCGACAAGGTCGCGGTGCTGGTCAACTCGCTCGGCTCGACGCCGCTGATGGAGCTCTACATCATGAACCGCCGGGTCAAGCAGCGGCTCGACGATATCGGCGTTTCGATCCACGCGACCTGGGTCGGCAATTACTGCACGTCGCTGGAAATGGCCGGCGCCTCGGTGACGCTTTTTCATCTCGACGAGGAATTGCAGACCATGCTCGACCACCCCTGCGACTGCGCCATGTTCCGTGCCGGCTGACGAAAGAGCGTTCTCGTGACCATCGATGCCGCCGACCTGAAAAGAATGTTCGATACGATCGCGGTGGCGATCGAGACCGACACGGACAGGCTCTGCCAGCTTGACGGCGTCATTGGCGACGCCGACCACGGCATTGCCATGGCGCTCGGCTTCAACGCCGTGTGCGATGCGCTGGCCTCGCTCGACCTTGCGGCGATCGAGCCGACGGCGCTGCTCAACACGGCGGCGAAATCGTTCCTGAATGCCGTCGGTGCTTCCTCGGGCCCGCTCTATGCGACAGCCTTCATGCGCGCCGCCGCCGCCGCCAAGGGCAAGGCGACGCTGGCGGAGGCGGATTTCATCGCCCTGTTCCAGGCCATGGCGCAAGGCATCAAGGATCGCGGCAAGGCGGAGCCGGGCGAGAAGACGATGGTCGATGCCTGGCAGCCGGCGGCGGAAGCCGCCGCCGCGGCCAATCTTGCCGGCAAGAACTTGGCCGAGAGCCTCGGGGCAGCACTTGCCGCCGCCGAGTCTGGTGCTGAAGCGACCAAGAACATGATCGCCGCCAAGGGCCGCTCCTCCAGGCTTGGCCAGCGATCGCTCGGGCATATCGACCCGGGCGCCGCATCGGCCGTTACAGTGATCGGCGCGATACGCAAGAGCCTGACATCGACCCTATAGTTTCAGATCGAAGCTGACCTTGAAGGCATGTCCCTGGGCATCCTTCGCGATCTGGCCGGAATAGGATGCGCCGAGCTTGGCATTGGACGACAGGAGAACGTCGAACCCGGCTTCGACCGCCAGCGCATCCCGGGCGATCGGCACGCCGGAAATGGTAAAGGATGCTCCGGTGTTGAAGGCCAGATCGGAGGTCGGACCGACGTTGCCATACGCGTGTTGCCAGCCCAGCATGCCGTGCAGGGCGGCCTTGGTCACCCCCGTGTCGAACTGGGTCGAAGCGCGAACGCCAAATGTCGAGAAGGTGTTTTCCGTCGTCGTCTTCTGTGCCGTCAGCGCCGAAGTCGTGCCGCCGGTCTCGGCGAAACCGTCGGTCTTCAGATTGACATAGGCGAGATTGGCGAAGGGTTCGAAGGCATTGCGTCCGATATCGAAGCGATAGGCCAGTTCGCTGAAAGCCTGCGCCGTCGCGGCATTGTAGTCGGCGGAGAGCTGTTCGCTGAAGGCGGGGAAGACCACGTTGCGCCTGGTCTCGATGTCATGCCAGCCATAGATCGCGCCGGCGCGGAACCCGAACTGTCCCAGTTGCGTGCCGGCATAGACACCGAGATTGTAGTTGTCGCTCGAACCGGATGAAGCCCGGTCGGTGACATCGAACCTCGAATGGCTGTAACCGCCGAGCACGCCGAGCCGCCAGCTTCCGACCGGTGCGTCGGCGCCGCCGATGAATCCTGTCGTGTTGCGGCCGAATGCAGCGGCATCGCCGGAGCCGTTCGTATCGCCAGTCATTGCAAGTGCCTGGCTCCAGATCACGATGCCATCGGCATTGGCGGGCGCGGCGCGCACGCCGTCGGTGTCGATGCTGGCGGTCGTCAAAACCGGTGTGGAAACCCCATCGAAGGCGGCGCGAATTCGGCTGTTCGCGGCGTCCCGTGCGAAACGGCTGTCCTCAACAAGAGCGCCGCTGATGTCGGCGTGGATCTCTCCGGAAAGCGCGTTTCCATAGGGACGCAGATAGCGATAGAAACCGACCGCCTCCACGGTGGGGTCGCTCTCCAGCGCTTCCCGATTGAGGATGTACATCGACCAACCGTCCTTCGTCTGGTTGAAGGAAAGCCCTTCGACTTCCTGTTCGCGGCCGATGTTCAGATTGCCCAGATTCTCGACTTCGCCGGTCTTGAGGTTCGCCCGGTAGATGATCTTCTGGTCATTGTCGGTCGAAAAATACATCCAGCCGTCCAGAAGCTTGCCGCCCTGTGCCTGGTCGATGGTGTGCGTCAGCGGGATGTATTCCTTGAAGCTCCAGTCCGACAGATTGTAGACCGCTATCTCCGTCGCGTTCTCATAGGCCATGCCGTAGCCGAGGCCGTTCTTGGCATCGACGGCCACCCAACTGGCAATATCATGGATGCCATGGGGCGGATTGAGCGAAAATGCCTGACCGGTGAAGCTCAGGTCACTCGCGCGATACACCGCGAAAACCGGGTTTTCGTATTTGCCCCCGGTGACTGGGTCGCGCTGGCTCGAGTCCAGTGAAATATAGAGAAGCCCGTCGGCATAATCGATATCGCCGATGTGGTTCAGCCCGATATCGGAATATTGGGACGGAAGCTTGAGAACATTGGGAATGGCGGGCGAGACAGTCAGGGACGGATTATAGTTCCTGTCCGTGCGCTCGAGAATATTGGTGCCGGAGAAATACCAGTTCGTGCCGTCCGTCGTCACGCCCTGTTGCTTCGAGGATATCGCGTCGCCGGTGAAGGTCGTCTTCTCGACCATGATCCAGGGCTCGACGGCAAACGCCGGCACCGATGTCATGGCGAGCGCACTGGACAGAACGATGCAGGAGGCTATGGTTTTCGGAAGACAGACCGTCCCCTTGAGGGCGGCTCTGCTGGCGTGATCGATCATCTTGGAAGACATTTCTGACGCGTTCCTGTTGGTGTTTGTAATCGACGGTTCGACGCGCACGACATCGACCAACGACGGTGGCGGCCGCCGGCGATGGCAAGACACGAGGTTTTGTGGCTCTTCGGGTGCTATCTGCGCTGTGGTTCGTCGATCGCTCTGGCGGAGAGTTCAACGATGTGCTCACTAGGGCGGGTACGTGACAATCGTATGAATAATGGGAATAGTATGAAGAATTCAGCCCCTCTCTCTCGGGCGTCCCGGATGACGTCGCGCATGGCCGGCTCGTCGCATTCCGGTCTTCACGGCAGACTGCTCAATGAAATCGGCCTCAGCATCGTGCGCGGCGAACTGATTCCCGGTGACCAGTTGCCGAATGGCGACGATTGGAGCGCCTCCTATGGCGCGAGCCGCACGGGCCTGCGTGAAGTCGTCAAGGTTCTGGCTGGCAAGGGCATGGTGGAAATGCGCCCCCGGACCGGGACCAGGGTGCGCCCGCGCAAGGATTGGAACTTTCTCGATCCGGATGTGCTCTTGTGGCGTTTCGGCTCGAGAACGACAGCAGAGGAGGCGCGTTCCCTGTTCGAGCTGCGCCGCGCGATCGAACCGACAGCCGGGGCCTTGGCGGCGCAGCGCGCCAGCCCGGAGCAGATCGCCGATTTGCGGGCAATCCTCGAAGAGATGGAACAGGCCGGTGATGACGGCGAACGTTTCGCTGTGCCGGATCTGGCTTTCCACCAGGCGATCCTGCACATGTCGGGCAACGAGTTGATCGGTTCGCTCGCCGCTTTGATCGAGACCGCGCTGGTGATCAGCTTCCGGCTTTCGGACGACAACCCAGCCGGTCAGCGCCATTCGCTCAGCCTGCATCGGCAGATTGTCGAGAGCATCGAAAAGCGCGACTCGGCAGCCACCAGCAAGGTGCTGATCGACCTGCTGGACGGAGCGGAAGAGGATGTGCGGCGTTCCCTCGCTGCCAGGCTCGGCAGACAGAAGTAGGCCGGCATCGCAGCATGCTCAGCGCGGAACCAAGCCCGCCCAGCTATGCCGCGGGCCTGCGGCTCATGCAGGCTTCACCGCGTCGAGCCTGTTGATCGCCTCGACATTGCCGGCCGAGGGACCTTTGTCGTCGAATTCCGACGCCAGCCACGTATCGACGATCGCCTTGGCCAATTCCGGGCCGATGACGCGGGCGCCCATGGTGATGATCTGCGCGTTGTTGGATTTCGCGGCCCGCTCGGCCGAATAGGTATCGTGGGTGAGTGCGGCGCGGATGCCCGGCACCTTGTTGGCCGAGATCGACACGCCGATGCCAGTGCCGCAGAACAGGATACCGCGCTCGTTCTCGCCATCGATGATGGTCTGGGCGAGTTTTTGCGAGAGGTCGGCATAGTAGCCGGCCTGGCTGAGATCACTGACCGTCAGGCCGGATTTGGTGGCAAGGTGTGCGGCGATGACATCGAGCAGCGGCTTGCCGGCGCTGTCGGCTCCAATGGCTATTTTCATGGTTTTCCCTTTCGTGTTTGGATGATTTCAGATCGCCGCCGAAGCACGGCCTAGGATGTCGATGTAGCCATCCGCCTGCCAGGCGGAGCGGCCGATGAAGAGGCCATCGATATTGGGCTGACCGATCAGCTCGGCGGCATTGCCGGGATTGACGCTGCCGCCATAGAGGACCGGCGGCACGGACGGCAGCAGACCGCCGGCGACCTTCTTGATCAACGCCTGCTGCTTGTCGGCATAGTCGGAGCTGGCCGGAATGCCCTTGTCGCCGATCGCCCAGACAGGCTCATAGGCGAACAGGATTTTTGTGCCCTTCGCCTGACCTTCGAGATATTGCAGCGCCCCCTCGACCTGGGCGCTCAACACGGCATCGGCCTTGCCGCCTTCGCGCTCGGCCAACGTCTCGCCGACACAGATCAGCGGTATCAATCCGTGCTTCACGGCGGCGGCCGTCTTCAGGCCGACGGTGCGGTCGGTCTCGCCGAAATGCTCGCGCCGTTCGCTGTGGCCGAGCTCGACCAGATCGAGCCCGCAATCCATCAGCATCAGCGGCGAGATCTCGCCGGTCCAGGCGCCGGCATCGGCCCAATGCATGTTCTGAGCACCGACCTTGACGCGCGTCGACGACAGCGCCCGCTTGACCTCGCGCACCGCCGTGAAAGGCGGGATCACGAAAGGCTGGATGCGGTCATCGAAGTCTGGGATGAAACCGGCCAGGCGCTGAGCGAAAGCCATCGCCTCGGCGAGCGTCTTGTTCATCTTCCAGCTTGTACCGACCCAGTAAACCACGCGTACTGCTCCTTATTTTGTCCAGCGATCAGCGCCCGTCTTCGGGATCATGATCCCTTGTCGATCACCGTCAGCGACACGCCAGCGACATCCAGCGCGGCGCGCATCGCCGGCTCGGGCGCCCGGCCCGTAAAGACCGTGTCGAAGGCGCTGAGATCGGTGAGGAAGTGGAGCGCCGTGCGGCCGAACTTGCCGTGATCGACCAGCAGATATTTGCGGGTCGCCGCCGCCATCATCAGCCGCTTGGCCTGCACCACCTCCTGGTCCTGGTGGAACGCGGAAGCGCCATGGATGGCCGAGGATGACAGGAAGGCAACGTCGGCGCGCAGCGATTTGAGCGACGCCTCAGCCAGCAGGCCGAAGAAGCCGTGAAACTTCTTGCTGTACTGGCCGCCGAGCGCGATCAGGCTGATGCCACCTGCGCCGGCCAGATCCTGGATAACGGCCAGATTGTTGGTGATCACGGTCAGCGGCCGCAGATCGGCGAGATGCCGCGCAATGCCGCCCGCCGTCGAGCCATCGTCGATGATCACGGTCTGGCCGGGCTCGATCATGCCCACAGCGGCAGCCGCCAAGCGCTGCTTTTCCTCGGTCGCCTGCTTCTGACGGTAGCGGAAATCGCTTTCGAACAGACCGCTCGGCTGGATCGAGGCGCCGCCGCGCACCTTGCGCAAGAACCCGCTTTCCTCGAGCTCGTCGAGGTCGCGGTGCACGGTCATCTTGGAGACGCCAAAGAGCAAAGCCAGGTCGTCGACGCCGGCCTGACCGGCGTCCATCAGAAACTCCATGATGCCTTGACGCCTGATATCGCTCTTCATTGCCGCTGACCGCCAACGCCGAAGCGTGGCTCCCTGACCGGACCCAAACGATAACAGATATCGTCGCAAAAGTAGCAAATATTTTGTGATAATGGGACGATTTCTTGGGATATTCCGCTTGCCCTGATCGCGGCCCTGTAACAAGAATTGCAGCTGGGACGACCGGTTACGGTTGCGGTTGGGCCGAAATCCGGCCAGAAGCATCGGTGGGCTGGACGATGCGCGGACAGTCCGCAACCACAGGTTCGAAACCAGATACGGGAGACTATTCGTTGGCTCGCATCACACTGAGACAATTGCTCGATCACGCCGCCGAACACGGCTATGGCGTGCCGGCCTTCAACATGAACAACATGGAACAAGGCCTCGCCATCATGGAGGCGGCGGAAGAGACCAAATCGCCTGTCATCCTGCAGGCAAGCCGCGGTGCGCGCGCCTATGCCAATGACGTGGTGCTGGCCAAGCTGATCGACGCGCTGGTCGAAATCCACCCCGATATCCCGGTCTGCATGCATCTCGACCATGGCAACAACGAAGCCACCTGCGTCACCGCGATCCAGTACGGCTTCACCTCGGTGATGATGGACGGCTCACTCAAGGAGGACGGCAAGTCGCCGGCCGACTACGCCTATAATTCGGGCATCACCAAACGCGTCGTCGACATGGCGCATTGGGGCGGCGTCTCTGTCGAAGGCGAGATCGGCGTGCTGGGCTCACTGGAGAGCGGCGGCGGCGAGCAGGAGGACGGCCACGGCGTCGAAGGCGCGATCAGCCACGACCAGCTTCTGACCGATCCGGAGCAGGCGGTGCAGTTCGTCAAGGACACCCATGTCGATGCGTTGGCGGTGGCCATGGGCACCAGCCACGGCGCCTACAAATTCTCGCGCAAGCCGGACGGCGCGGTGCTGGCGATGAACGTCATCGAGGAGATCCACCGCCGCCTGCCGAACATGCATCTGGTCATGCACGGCTCTTCCTCCGTGCCGGAGGAGTTGCAGGAGATCATCAACAAATATGGCGGCCAGATGAAGCCGACCTGGGGCGTGCCGGTCGAGGAGATCCAGCGCGGCATCAAGCACGGCGTGCGCAAGATCAACATCGACACCGACAACCGCATGGCGCTGACCGGCGCGATCCGCAAGGTGCTGACGGAAAACCCGAGCGAGTTCGACCCACGCAAATATCTGACGCCGGCAATGGCGGCGATGCGCAAGCTCTGCAAGGAGCGGTTCGAGCAGTTCGGCACCGCAGGCAACGCGCCGAAGATCAAGCCGCTGCCGGTCTCGGAAATGGCCAAGCGCTACAAATCGGGCAGCCTCGACCCGAAATTCGGCTGAGTCCCGCCGACCGAAAATCTGGCTGCATCTTCGGGCAGGAGCCGCACAGGCTGCTGCCCGATCTCTATTCGGCCCTTGGCAAAAGGCTGGGCCTGCCTGTCTCGATGAACGGCGCCCAATAGTCGACGGACTCGCGGATCATGGCGACCACCTGATGGTCGACCGGCTCACGCTCACGGAACGACAGTTCGAGGCAAATCTCGTTGTCGGTGCCACCGCCGCGGCGCACCGTCTCCAGCAGCTTTTCCGGCGTGATACGGCCGTCCCTGTTGTAGGCTGATGTGAACGGCCAATGGCCGCCCTTGTTCATCGACGACTGCTTGATGTGGATGATCGGCGACTTCCTGGGAAAGGCCCCGGCCCAGGCATAGGGATCGATGTCGGCCGGATTGCTTGAGGTGACGTCGCCGTGGTCAATGTCGACCATCATCTCCAGCGGAATGGCCATGCCGGCGGCGTCGATCGCGCTCTGCAGCATCCGGCAGTTCTCGATGGTGTGGCCGAACTCGCGGCCGACCGACATCGGCTCCCAGAACAGGTAGCTCAGTCCGGCCGCACGGGCGTGCTCGGCCACCTCGCGCCAGCAGTCCAGCGCGATGTCGAACAACCGCGCGCGACGCTCGGGGTCGTCAAAGTCGCGATGGGTGAAGATGGCGAACTGCGTGCCCATGCCGCTGGCGCCAAGTTCGGCCGAGATGTCTGCGAACGTCTTGAACCAGTCGACATAGTAGCGGCGCACATCCGCGTCGGGATGGCCGAAATGATTGAGCCGGCCGTAAGGACCGGTCATACCGGAGGTGATACGCACGCCGGTGCGGGAGAGTGCACCGCGAAACAGGCGGACGAATTTGACGATCGTCGCCGCCGGCCAGCCCGGATTGACGAATTCATGCGTGAGTTGCACGTCCCTGATGCCAATGCCGTAGGCGATGGTGTCGATCAGATCAGCCGGATCGGCAAAGCGGTTGACCAGCGGATTGGTGTTGAGGGAGAGCGTGAAGGCCAAGGCCGCTATCCCTCCCGGCGCAACGGCGCGATTGTGGAGCGGAATGCCGTCATTGCAGCGTCGCCCCCTCGCAGTTGAGTTGCTGGCGGTATTTTTCAGCGTCCCAGTTCAACAGTTCGGCATTCTCCTTCGGACTGAGATAGTTGACGCGCGCCGCGCTATCGACGCGGGCGACGACGTCGGCCAGGCAACGCGCCATCGCTTCGGCACCGGCATTGGCATCCCGGCGCATCAGCACGCCCTTGCCGGGAAAGAGGATGGACGTCGGCGCGGCCGCAGTGCGGGCGACGGTCGCCGCCGCGTTCTCGCCGGGACCGGCGATCACCGAGCCGACGCCGAGAAAGATGACATGATCCGGATAGAGGCTGCCGGAAGCGGCGATGCGGCAACTGGCGAGATCGGTCGCGACGGCATGCGCGGCGGCCGAGGCCGGCAACCGGTAGTCGCTGCCGGCAGCAAGCCTCAGCAGTGCATCGAGATCGGGGGCTGGAGCCGGCCGTCGCGGCCGCGCGAGCAGCCCGGTCACCCGTTGTAGAAGCAACGCCGCTTCGGCTACCGTGTCGGCAGCGACCACCAGCCCATGATTGCCAAGCACGAGCACGTTGGTCGCAGGCTTCAGCCGCTCGGCGATCCCTTGCGCCAGCGGCAAGCCAGGCCGGCGGTAGGGGACGAAAGCCCAATCGAGGCCACGCAGGCGCTCCTCCAGCAGGGCTTCGGCATTGGCCTGTACGGCGATCGAGATCGTCTCGACGCAATGGACGTGGACGACGATCTTCTGCGGCAGCAAAGCATGCACCGTCGTCTCGATGGAGGGCCGCAGTTGGCGAGGATTGAGGTCCGCCAGCGTGAACTGCCCAGCCACCTCCGCCGCCGGGCTGCGATGCGCCACTGCATCGAGCAGTGGCGCCAGCGCGACCGGCACCATGATCTCATCGTCGCGCGCGTTCTTCAGCCATGTGCCTGAGGCTTTGATCCACAGCACGCCGGCCTGCTTGATGGAGGTGTTGCCGCCAGCGCCCTGGACCAGCAGCGGATCGGCGCCGATACTGGCCGACAAGGAGCGCAGCATGCGGAATTCGGTGGTGCCGGTATCGACGGGATGGACCATCAGCCTGCCTTCGCCAGCCGGTTCACGCACCAGTGCTCGAAAGCCGCCCTCTCCTCGGCGGACAAATGCAGGCCATGCTTGGTGCGCCGCTGCAGGATATCGGCCGACGTCAAAGCCCACTCCCGGTCGAAGAGATAATTGGCCTCGCGCTCAAAGAAGTCCCTGCCGAAGCAGCGCCCGAGTTCATCGATCGAACGGGCCGCGCCAACCAAAGCCCGTGTCCTGGTGCCGTAGAGCCGACCATAATGCTTGAGCAGCGATGCCGGCATCCATGGATACTCATCTCCGAGATCGCCGAGAAACTGTTCGAAATCGGCATTGGCGATGTCACCGCCGGGCAGATGCGCCTTCGCGGTCCACGGCTTGCCCATTTTGGGAAAGAACGGAGCGATCCTGTCCAGCGCATGCTCGGCCAGTTTGCGGAAGGTGGTGATCTTGCCGCCGAAGACGGAGAGCAGCGGCGCCTGCCCGTCCGGTGCGTCGAGCTCGAAAATGTAATCGCGGGTGACGGCGCTGGGATTGTCGGCATTGTCGTCGTAGAGCGGCCTGACGCCGGAGAACGAATAGACGACATCGCCGCGCGCGAGTCCGCGCTTGAAATAGCGGTTGACCACCCTGATCAGGTAGTCAATCTCACTCCCATCCGCCGCCACATCCTCAGGCCGGCCATCATAGGGAATGTCGGTGGTGCCGATCAGGGCGAGATCGTTCTGATAGGGGTTGATGAAGATCACACGCTTGTCGCTGTTCTGGATGAGATAGGCCTGACGCCCCTCCCAGAATTTCGGCACGACGATGTGGCTGCCCTTGACCAGGCGGACATTGCGCCTGGAGTTCTGGCCAGCAACGCGGTTGACTATGTCATTGACCCAGGGGCCGGCGGCATTGATCAGCGCGCGGGCTCGAACCATCGTCCTGATGCCCGTCCTGCCGTCCTGCATCTCGACAACCCACAGCCCGTTCTCGCGGCGGGCGGCGGTGCAGGCGGTTCGGGTGAAAACCCTGGCGCCGCGCTCGGCGGCGTCGAGCGCGTTGATGATGACGAGGCGGGCGTCGTCGACCCAGCAATCGGAATACTCGAAGCCGCGCCGGAAGGCGTCCTTGATCGGCGCGCCTTCGGGCGCGGTGCGCAGGTTGAGCGTGCGGGTCGCCGGCAGCCGCTTGCGGCCGCCGAGATGGTCGTAGAGGAACAGGCCGAGCCGCACCAGCCAGGCTGGCCGGTCGTCCGGGCTGTGCGGCAGCACGAAGCGCATCGGCCAGATGATGTGCGGCGCCGATTCCAGGAGCACCTCGCGCTCGATCAGCGCTTCGCGCACCAGGCGGAATTCGTAATATTCGAGATAGCGCAAGCCGCCATGGACGAGCTTGCCCGAGCGCGAGCTGGTGCCTTCGGCGAGATCGTCCTTTTCGCACAGGATGACGGAAAGGCCTCGGCCGGCGGCATCACGCGCAATGCCGGCGCCGTTGATACCGCCGCCGATGACGAAGAGGTCGACGATTTCAGTGCCACCGATCATGCCGCCATGGCCTCGATGCCGATTTGATGCGTCATGGCCGTTGCCTCAGCATGGATTGACCGGAGGCAGGCCGGCGAGGTAGCGGCGCACCTCTTCGGCGGCCTGTTCGGCGGCATAGGTGACGGTGCGCACCGAGGCGCCGGCGATATGCGGCGTCAGCGTCACAGTGGGAAGCTGCAGCAAAGGCCAGTCCGATGGAACCGGTTCGACCGCGAACGTCTCCAGCATGGCGCTGGCGATCTGGCCCGAAACCAGCGCCTCGTAGAGCGCGTCATAGTCGACCAGGGGCCCGCGCGCGGTGTTGACGAAGATCACACCAGGCTTCATCCGCGCGATGGTGTCCTTGCCGATCAGGCCGCGCGTCTCCTCGGTCACCCGCGAATGCAGCGTGACCACATCTGAGCGGGAGAGGAGATCGTCAAGCGCGACGAGTTCGACGCCGGCATTGCGGTCCTCGGCGCTCAACTGCACATAGGGGTCGCTGACCAGGACGTGACAGCCGAAGGCTCGCAGCAGGCGCACCACCTTGGTGCCGATATTGCCGTAGCCGACGACGCCGACGGTCATTTCGTTGAGTTCGCGACCGGTGCGGTCAGCGCGGTAGAGATCGCCGCGCCAGTCGCCCTTGCGCAAGGCCTCGTGGCCGACCCGGATCAGCCGCGTCTCGGCCAGGATGGCACCAATGGTGAACTCGGCCACTGCGGTCGCGTTGCGGCCAGGCACATTGACGACGGTGATGCCGTGCGCCTTGGCCGCCGTCATGTCGATGTTGATCGGGCCGCCGCGCGAAACCGCGACCAGCTTGAGACCCGGCATGCGACGCATCATGCCCTCCGACAGGGGCGCCAACTGGGTGACAAGGATTTCGGCATCGCCGATGAAATCGACGACCTCGTCGGGGTGGCCGAAATACTCCTTGATCTTGTCGAGGCCGAGCGCCGGATTGCCGAACTCCATCGGCTCGTCGGGCCAGGCCGTCTGCAATGTCCTGATATCGAGGTCGCCGCTCGCGACCTTCTCGATTTTGGCGCGAAACACCTCCGGAAGCATGAAGTTGTCGCCAATGATCGCTATTCTCTTACGCATACTCGATTTCTCAACTTGCCTGCACTGAAGCCATAGCGCGCCAGACCGGCCGCAATGCCTGGTGCGCCAACATGTAGGATGGGATCATCTTGTCGTAGATCGCAGCGAGGTCCCGGTCGCTCGGCTCGGCTTCGCCAAGCAGCGGTGTCACCCATTCGCCGACGCACTCGTCCATGGACGGGTAGAGACCGACACAGACAGCGGCGATCATCGCCGCGCCAGCCGCTCCCGCCTCTTCACGCGCGCTGGTGCGGATATCGGCACCCACCGCCGCACCCAGGATCTTGCGCAGTGCCGGGCTCCTGGCCGCACCGCCTGTCAGGCGGACTTCGCGCGGCAGCGGCCCCATGGCCGCGTAGCAATCGCGCGCCGCAAAGGCCAACCCTTCGAAGACGGCGCGGACGAGGTCGGCATAGCCGTGCCGCGAGGAAATGCCGACGAAGCCCGCCCGCGCATTGGCATCGACGAACGGCCCTCGCTCACCCGCCTCCGACACATAGGGCTGATAGAGCAGCGAGGCGGGCTGCGAGGCCGCTATCCAGGCATCGACCAGCGCGATCATCTCGCCATTGCTGCGCGAAATGCCTTGGGAGGCGAGGATGCCGGAGGCAAGGCCAAGCACCCAGTCGATGTTGAGCGTCGCCGCCATGTTCGACTGCATCTGCGCGAACACGCCGGGCGCCGGCATCGCCATGGTGTAACCGGTCGCTGCTTCGTTGAGCTGCACATCGTCGGGGGTCTCGGCCAGCCGCATATGCATGCCGGTGGAGCCGACGATCGAGCAGCCGGGCTTGCGCTCGCGGTCGAGCAAGCCTGCGCCGAGCGCGGTGCAGACGACATCGACATAGCCGAGCACCACCGGCGTACCGGCCAGCATGCCGGTGGCGTCGGCCGCCGCCCGCGACAGCCCGGTGCCGTGCCTGGTGCCGTCGACGATCGGCGGCAGCAGATGCCTGAGATCGGCGACGCCGAGCACGGCGAGCACATCGTCGCAGTAGTCGCGGGTGTGGAAATCGCCGAAGGTGAAGGTTCCCTCGGAAGGATCGGTGGCGCGTTCGCCTGTCAGCTTGAAATAGAGCCAGTCCTTGCAGTGGAACGCGGTCGCCGCCTTGCCGAGCATTTCGGGCATGGTGCGCTTCATGAAGACGAACTGCGAGCCTTGCTGGCAGGCGGCAAGCCCGCTGCCGGTCTTTTCGAAGCGAAGCCGATCCTCGGGCCGCGCGCGGATCTCCTCGACAATGGCCGCGGCGCGCGCGTCGAGCCAGAGCCAGCCCTTGGCCACCGGCTCGCCCTTGGCGTCGATCAGCCAGGTGCCATCGCCTTGCCCGGTCACCGCGATCGCCACCGTCCGGCTGGCGAGATTGGGCACCTTGTCGGCGAGTTGGCGCAATGTCGTGGCGGCATCGCTCCATGTGCGCGCCAGATCCTGTTCGGCGCCGCCGCCCGGCAGTGTCTCATAGTGGTTGGGCAGTGCTGCGGCGGCAATCTGCCGGCCCGCCGTGTCGAAAGCGATGGATTTGATGACGGAGGTACCGGCATCGATGCCGATCAGTATGTCGCGCATCACGCAAGCTCCATGCCGTGCGAAATCGCCTTGCCGCTGGCCTGATCGAAGACATGCAGGTTTTTCGGATCGATGCTGACATTGATCGGCGCACCAAGATCCAGGCGGGTGCGGTCATGCTCGACCAGCACTAGCGAGCCGCCGGCGAAGTCGGCCGCTATGTGCGTCTGGTCGCCGAGCCATTGGTTGGCCGAAACCCTGGCGGGAACACCTTCCTTCGAGCGCCGGACCGCATAGGGCCTGATGCCGATGACGACCCGCTCGCGGCTGAGCAATTGATCGCGCACCGGCGCGCTGAAGGCGTCCTTGTCGTAGTCGAGCGACAGGCCGTCGGGCAGCCTGAGATTGATGCGACCGGCGGCTGTCGCGACATAGGCCTCGAAGACGTTCATCGGCGGCTCGCCGACGAATGTGCCGGTGAACAGGTTCGCCGGGCGCTCCTTGATCCGGTCCGGCGTGTCGAACTGCTGCAGCACGCCGCCTTCCATCACCGCGATGCGGTCGGCAAGCGCATTGGCCTCGGTCTGGTCGTGGGTGACCAGGATCGCGGTCAGGCCGCGCTCCTTGATGAAATGCTTGATGCGACCGCGCAGCACGGCGCGCAACTGCGGTTCGAGCTGCCCCATCGGCTCGTCCAGGAGATGCAGATCGGCCTCGCGGATCAATGCGCGGCCGAGGCTGGCGCGCTGCTGCTGACCGCCGGAGATCGAGCTCGGATAGCGCTCCAGTATGTCCTCGATCTCGAGCAGCTTGGCGATGCTGGCGACCTTGGCGTCGACCTCGCTCTTCGGCAGCCGCGCCGCCTTGAGCGCGAAAGCCATGTTCTCGCGCACGGTTAGCGGTGGATAGAGCGAGTAGCCCTCAAACGCCATCGCCACATTGCGCTTGACCGGCGCCAGAGTGTGAACCTGACGGCCGCCAACCGAGATCGCGCCGCGCGATACCTCCTCGAAACCGGCGATCATGCGCAGCGTCGACGTCTTGCCGCAGCCGGACGAACCAAGCAGCGCCACGATCTCGCCCTTGGCGATTTCCATGGTCAGGTTCTTGACGGCGTGGACGCCCCGGTCGATCGGGCCATAGAATTTGTCGACGCTGGTTATGGTGAGCGCGCTCTGGCTCATGCCGCTTCTCCATTGCGCAAAGCGACGACGTTCTTCGAACCGATGCGCTCGCCGCTGGCGTGATCGAACAGCAAGGCGCTCTTGCCGTCGACGGCGATATGGGCCTTGCCCTCGCTGCGCCCCGGCGTTCCGGCCGGGCGCGAAACCAGGATCTCGCGGCCGCGCACGGTGCGCACCAGCGTGACGATCTTTTCGTTGAGCGGCGTCTCGGCCTCGACCGTCACGGGAATGGCGCCGGGGATGCCCTCCTCGACGAAGCTCAACGCTTCCGGCCGCAGGCCGATCACACAATCGCGGCCGACCGCCGTGTCGTAGGCGCCTGCCAGATGGACCTGGACATTGGACAGGCCGACATAAATCCCCCTGGTATCCCGCGCGGGCTTGACGTCGAGCAGGTTGATGGTCGGGTCGCCGAACAGCCGCGCGATCTCGATATTGGCCGGCTCGCGATAGATCTGCTCGGGGGTGCCGAGCTGCCTGATGACGCCTTGCGACATCACCGCGATCCGGTCGCCGAGCGCCATGGCTTCCTTGTAGTCCTGGGTCACGTAGACGACGGTGGCGCCGCGGTCGGCGAGCAGGCGTGGCAGTTCCAGCCGCATCTCGAAGCGCAGCTTGGCGTCGACATTGCGCAAGGGATCGTCAAGCAGAAGAAGCGGCGGCGAGCCGACCAAAGCACGGGCAAGGGCCGTGCGCTGCTTCTGGCCGTTGGAGAGCGCGCGCGGCTTGTGGGAGAGCACATGGGCGATCTTCAACAGCTTGGCGACGCTCTCGACGCCGGCCTTGATCGCGCTTGGCGACGACCGCTTGGCCTCCAGGGGCGTCGCGATGTTGTCGAATGCGCTCATATGCGGAAACAGCGCGAAATTCTGGAACGCCATGCCGACGCCACGAAATTCCGCGTCGACATCGGTCATGTCGCCGCCGCCGATGAAGATCTTGCCTTCATCGGGATCGATGACGCCGGCAACCAGCCGCAGCAGCACCGTCTTGCCGGCTCCGGATGGACCGAACAGCACGAGGGTCTCGCCGTCGGCGACGGTCAACGACAGATTGTCGAGGACGGTCTGGCTCTTGTAGCGCTTGACGACATTTCTGAGTTCGAGGCTTGCCATGTCTATCCTTTCACCGCGCCGAGCGAGAGGCCTTCGACCAGGTAGCGCTGTGCATAGAGGGCGAGCGCCAGCGTCGGCGTGATCGAGAGCACGATGGCCGCCGAGATCTGGCCGTACTGGATGCCAGAGGAGGTGATGAAGGCAAGCGCGCCGACCGTCACCGGCTGCTTGTCGGCCGAGGCCAGCACCAGCGCGAAGACGAAATTGTTCCAGGCAAAGATGAAGGCGAGCAGGCCGGCGGCGGCGATGCCGGGACCAGCGAGCGGCAGCGCGATCTTGCGGAAGGTGGCGAACCAGGAATGGCCGCCGATGCGGTAGGCATACTCGATGTCGGCGGGAATATCCTCGAAATAGCCGCGCACGATCCACAGGATCAGCGGCAGGCAGATCAACTGGTAGACCCAGATCAGCCCGATATAGGTGTTGGCGAGCCCGAGCTTCTGGAAATAGAGGGTAAGCGGCAACAGCACCAAGAGCGCCGGCGCGAATTTGAACGACAGCAGCGTAAAGGCGATGTCCTCCGAGCCGCGGAACTTGTGGCGCGCGAAGGCGTAGGCCGCCGGCACGCCGAGCAGCAGCGAGACCGCCACCGAGGTCACCGACAGGAACACCGAATTCCAGAGGTTGCGCATGAAGGCAATGTCGAGCGTGCCTGCGGCGGTGATCAGCTTGCCGGTGATCAGCGCCGTGTAATTGGCGAGCGTCGGCTCGAAGATCAGCTGCGGCGGAATGCGCAAGATGGTCTCGTTGGTCTGGAACGACATCATGAATATCCAGACGATCGGAAACATGAAGAAGATCACGACCAGCGTCAGCGCTATGCCACGCAGGATGCGTTCGAGAAGCGAGGTATGTTCCATCCCGGCCTCCTATGCCTGGCCGCGGGCGCGCTCGCGCAGCCGCAGCCAATTCTTGATGAAGATGTTGGAGAGCAAGTAGGTGATCGCCCACAGGATGATCATCAGCGCCGCCGAGCGGCCGACATTGGTCGACTGGAAGAAGTTGAGATAGGCCTCGACCTGGAAGACGGTCAGCGTGTCGCCCGGGCCGCCTTGGGTCATTGCATAGATGATGTCGAACTGCTGGATGGAATCGAGCAGGCGAAACAAAGTCGCCGTCAGGATGTAGGGGGTCAGCATCGGCAGCGTGATGCGGAAGAATACGAAGCTCCTCGGCACGCCATCCAGCGCCGCCGCCTCGAAGGGCTGCGTCGGCAGACTGCGCAAGCCGGCGAGCAGCAGGATCATGATGAAGGGCGTGTAGACCCAGATGTCGACGAGGACGACCGTGAACAGCGCCGTCGACGGCGACGATGCCCAGCGGAAATCCTGCAGCCCGATCAGACTGGCGAGATAGCTCAAGACGCCGAAGCCGGGATTGGTCATCAGCTTCCACATCAGCGCGGCAAGTGCGGGCGCCGTCATCAGCGGCATCAGGAGCATGATCGAGATGAAGTTGTTCAGCGTCGACCGCTTCTGCAGCAGCAAGGCGATGGCAAGGCCGAGAAGAAGCTCCAGCACGACGGTGGTGCCGGCATAGAGTAGCGAGACCTTGAGCGTGTTCCAGAACTTCGGATCGGTGAAGAAGGAGATGTAGTTGTCGCCCCAGTTGAACTGCCGCGCCCAGGGCTGGCTCAGCCGATAGCGCTGGAACGAATAGACGACCGAGGTCAGGAACGGGATCAGGATGCCGATACAGACAAGCAAAGCCGGCAGGCTGAGCACATAGGGCAGCACCCGCTTGCTGATCCTGAAGCCGGATGGCCCGGCCCTTTGGGTTGTTACGGCGGTCATCCGCTGCTCCGTGATCCCTGTTGCTTCGCCCTGCCGGCCGCCCGAGGGAGCCGGACGGCCGGTGGGCGAGTTGGCGGCAACCTCGCGGTGCCGCATCGCAGTCCTGAAATGGTGGGCAGGACTGGCCTGCCGGAGCAGGCCAGTCTCCGGGTCCGGCTAGCCGAGACCGGCTTCCTTGAGCTGGCCGTTGATGCTTTCGGCGAGCTTGTCGAGGCCCTCGTCGACCGGCACTTCCTTGGCCACCATCTTCTGCAGCGTCGCCGCCCATTCGGTGGTGAGGTCGAAGAACAGCGGCTGCGCCGTGAACTTGATCGAGGCACCGGCCGCCGAGGCGTCGAACATCTCGACGTAACCCGGATAGCTCTTGTTCAGCTTCTCGCGGAACATTTCGTCCTTCCAGACCGACTGGCGGACCGGATCGACGAAATCCATCTTGGTGGCGCCGAACAGCCCGTGCTCGGGACCCGAGGCCCATTGCAGGAAGTACCAGGTCGCGTCCTTGTCCTTCGAGAAGTTGGACATCGCCAGCGACCAGATCCAGATGTTGGGCGTCGAGGCCTTGGCCTCAGGGTTGGCGGTGAAGGCGGCGTAGGCAAGCTTGCCGGCCATCTTGTTGTCGCCGCCATTCATGAAGTAGCCGAGGCAGTCGGCGTCGAAGATCATCGCCGAGGCACCGGCGCCAAGGTCGGTGCCGACCTGATACCAGGTGTAGGTCGACCAGTCCTTCGGGCCGCTCTCCTGGATCATCTGCACCCATTTGGCGTGGAAGGCCTTCGAGCCGGCCGTGTTCATCGCCGCCGCGAGCTTGCCGTCGGCGGAAACAGTCAGGTCCTTCTCGTTGAAGTTGGCATAGGCCGACAGGAAGCCCGGATGGATCGTCGCCCATGAGCGCGAACCGCGCACACCGATGCCGTAGACGCCGCCGCCAATGTCCTTCTGCAGCTTGGCCGCGGTGGTGATCATCTCGTCGATATTACCGGGAATACCGACGCCGGCCTTGTCGAACATGCCCTTGTTGTAGGTGATGTTGTTCTGCTCGAACGCCCACGGAATGCACCACTGCTTGGCGTCTTCCGAACCCAGCGCCCCACCCGGCTTGCCGTTCCAGGCGCAGGATGACTTCACGCCCGGCAGGATGTCGTCCCAGGCATAGTTCGGGTTGGTCTTGGCCGGATCCTTGATCCATTCGTTGAGGTCGGTGATCCAGCCGGCAGGGCCATAGGTCCAGGTCATGTAGGCGCCGGTCATGAAGGCATCGTATTCGGGCGAACTGGCCGAAAGTGCTGCCGTGACCTTGTCGAAATAGACGTCTTCCGGGAACACGTCATAGACGACGTTCATGCCGGTCAGCTTCTTGAAGTTCTCGAGGTCGGCAATCATCGCATCGGCATAGGGATGCTTGTTGAGCAGGAGCTTGATGGTCTTGCCCTTATGCGCCTGCCAGTCGAAATCGGCGGCGAGTGCGCGGGTCTGCCCCAGATTGAGCAGCGTGCCGGCCGTGCCGGCGGCGAGGCCCATCGCACCCAGGCCCTTGATCAGTCCGCGACGGTCGACCTGTCCACGCAGGAAGGCGTCAATGAGGTCTTTCTCTTTCTCATGCATTTCGTCTTCTCCTCCACAGGGTAGTTTCAACCAAACTGATGCCGGCTACCCGACCGGCGTCTCCTCCACGAGAGATCGCGCCGTCCGCTCGTCCGATATCAGGCCCTTGAGATAGCGGCCTTCCAGCACGGACTTGATGGCGCGAACCTTGATTTTTCCGCCGGCGACGGCGACGATCCGGCGGCTGGCGATGTCCTCCCGCGTCAGCGCCAGCGCCCGGTTGGAAACGGTGGTCGCCACCGCCTTGCCGGCTTCATCGAAGAAATGACCGAGTAATTCGCCGACGCCGCCGTTGCGGCGGATCTCCTCCATCTCGCCCTTTTCGATCATGCCGGTGGCAACCAGCGATGCCTCGCGCTCGGCGGTGCCGATGCCGGCGAACAAGAGGTCGGCGGACCGCGCGAGATCGAAGACCTCGCTGATGCCCTTCTGCCCGAGCAGAACGGTCCGGTCCTCGGCGGTATTGGCGAACATCGGCACCGGCATCACATAGGCTTCAGCGCCGGTGCGTTCGGCGAGCCGATGAATGACATCATGCGGATTGGCCGAGAATTTGCGCGTCAGGCCGCCAAGCAACGAGACGAAGCGGATCTTGTCGGTCGAGGTGCGCGGCAGATACTCCACGCAGGCGGCCAGCGTGCGGCCGTGGCCGACACCGATCAGTGCTTCTTCGCCGCGCTCGATCTCGCGCTTGAGGAACTGCGCGCCAGCAATGCCGAGCGCCTTGAGCGGCAGATCCTCGGAATCGAAGTCCGGAACCACCTCGCAATAATCGAGGCCGTAGCGGCGGGACAGTTCGTCCTCGAGCTCGACGCATTCGGAGACTTCGCCGTCGATATAGACCTTCACCAGCCCTTCCTGGTTGGCCTTGGTGATGAGGCGATGGGCCTTGAGGCTGGTCAGCCCCAGCCGCTTGGCGACCTCCGACTGGGTCAGGCCACCGGCATAGTGAAGCCACGCGGCGCGTGTCGCCATGCTGGTTTCGTCGTCGCGCAGGAGACCGTTGCCGAACCCTACCATTTCCACCCTTTGATATTTTTATCAGTTGCTGCAAAATTTTTCACACGACTCGATCAGAGTCAAGCGCCAGCCTTCCGCCGTCGTGCACGGAGGTTCAAAACGGCTCCTGGCCGTCCAGGGATACGGAGAGCGCGCGAGTACGCAGCGCCTGCGTTATTTCGCAGGCCGCCTGCCCGGTGGCCGGTCAATTCGAAGGAAAAAGGTCTACTGCAAGATCCTTGCGGCGGACGGCATGGAATGGTCGTGCGCGACACCGGCATCGGCATCGGCGAGCGCCCTGTCGAGGCCGGTCGCCACCACCGAAACCCTGAAGCGGCCTTCCATGCTCTTGTCGAAGATGGCGCCGACGATGATGTCGGCGTCCTCATAGACCTCCTCGCGGATACGGGTGGCGGCCTCGTCGACCTCGAACAGGGTCATGTCCCGGCCGCCCGATATCGACACCAGAACGCCCTTGGCGCCCTTCATCGATACTTCGTCGAGCAGTGGGTTGGCGATCGCGGCTTCCGCCGCCTTCATCGCCCGGCTTTCGCCTGATGCCTCGCCGGTTCCCATCATGGCGCGGCCCATGCCGCGCATCACCGATTTGACGTCGGCGAAGTCGAGATTGATCAGGCCTTCCTTGACGATCAGGTCGGTGATGCAGCTGACGCCGGAATAAAGCACCCGGTCGGCGAAGACGAAAGCATCGGCGAAGGTGGTCTTGGCATCGGCGATGCGGAACAGATTCTGGTTCGGGATGACGATCACCGTGTCGGCGGCTTCGCGCAGCCGCTCGATGCCCTCTTCGGCCATCTGCATGCGGCGCCTGCCCTCGAAGGTAAAGGGCTTGGTGACGACGCCCACGGTCAATATGCCGGCCTTGCGCGCCGCTTGCGCAATGATCGGCGCGGCGCCGGTGCCGGTGCCGCCGCCCATGCCGGCGGTGACGAAACACATATGCGTGCCGGCCAGATGGTCCATGATCTCGTCGAGCGATTCCTCGGCCGCGGCACGGCCGATCTCGGGCAGCGATCCCGCGCCCAGCCCTTCCGTGACGTGCGCGCCAAGCTGGATCAGCCGCGTCGCCTTCGACATGGTCAGCGCCTGGGCATCGGTGTTGGCGGCTATGAATTCGGTTCCCTGAAGCTGTTCCGCGATCATGTTGTTGATGGCGTTGCCACCGCCGCCACCGACGCCGATAACGGTGATCTTGGGTCTCATCTCGGAGATTTCCGGCTTCTTGAACTCGGCCATGCCTGCTTCTCCCTCGCCAATTGCGCGCTTCACGACCCACCCGCGGATTGCCTGCAAGACATTGCAATCGAGCGGCATGACGCGAATCAGTCCGTTCGGATGGGTGCCCCAAAAAGCCAGAGAGCGGCCGGACGTGCAAGTGCGCGGAAGCTCAAGATTTGTGATGAAGGGGCCGACCTCGTGCGACCGGCGGTCCGATCCCGGGCGATTGACCGTGATCCGGCCTTCTTCAGGACGCCTTGCGCTCTGGAACCTGGCTGGTCGCTCGCTCCAGGATCGGCATCATCAGCGCGAACAGCTCCGCCTGCGATGACAGGCTGCATTTGTTGTAGAGCTGCTTGCGGAAAACCTTCACCGTCTGCGGGCTGACACCGAGGTTCAAACCGATCGATGGCGAGGAGTGTCCCTGCAAAATGAGGAGCGCCACTTCTGCCTGGCGCTTGCTCAACAGCACATTGTGATGCGTCCGCATCGCCGCGATCAGGCTGTCGGTGATCGACATCGGGCGCGGAGCGACCGCGGGCGGGGCTTCGGAGGCAACCCAATGCGCGCGCAGCAGCGACATGATCGCCGGCTCATGCGCGCGCAGGCAGTCCTCGGCCTTGGCCGCGAAGGCCTGGCCGGAAGAACCGTCCTTGCCCATCGAGATGGTGATGGTGGCATTCTCCCCGATCGGCAGCACGACCGATATTTCGTCGGTGATGCCGATCCGCCCGTAATACCACTTGAAATAGCGGCTGCGGCGAAACTGGTCAGGCGCAACGTCGAGAAGACGATAGAGCCCCGGCGCGCCACGCCTCAGGTGAAAATGATAGATCGGATCAAGCAGATAGGCGGCCGGCAGATATTGTTCGGCGAGATAGCGAAACACATCTGGGCCATAGATCTTCTTGTAGAGCACGTTGGGCACGGCGGTGCCCGAGAAAACGATGACGATGACATTGTCGTAGCTGAGGCAGCGCCGCAGATACTCGGTAACAGCCGGATAAAACTCGCGTTTGCCGATCGCATCGATGGCCAGCGCGAGGCCTTCAAAGATGGACTTTGTCACCAATCATACCCCGATGGGGGTATATACCCCCAAGAAACGATGCCCGTAGTGTAAATCAAAAAAAACAGGGGTACGAGAGAATTGTCCAGTTTGCCATTCAAGAGAGCACACAGGCCAGGATCGCGGCGCGGATTTTTGCCGCGATGAGACGCCCCGTCGATCATGGCGCCATGGCCGTTTCGGGCTACACGGTTCCCTGGCACATAGCGGCCGGAGCGCCGGTCGCGCTTCATCTCTCCTCGTCTCGGCCAGTGCGCGACGTGCGGATCGTGCGGCTCGATACGCCCACGGCCGAGTTCATGGACTGGCGTGTCGAACCGACAGGGAATGCCGCGTCGCATCGCGACTTCGACCATGGGTCGTTCCTGAAGATCGCGGCAACGGAAATGGCCAAGGCCACTGAGATCAGCGGCGTCGCCTTCGAAGTGTATTTGACTCGAAATGGCGGCCCCCGCGTGCTCTTCGAATGCGGAAATCTGCGCCTTGGGTTGCAGGACGGACGTCTGACATCAAGCCATGACGGCAAGCCGCAGGAAATCGGCGAGACCTTGCCGGCAAATACGTGGCTGACGGTCGAGATTTCGTCCGATGGCAACGGGACGATCCTGAAGATCGGCTCGGACGACCTCTTGTCGCCATATCGCCTGCATCGTCAATTCGATCGGACTTGGTCTCCCACCGGCGACATGGTCTTCGGCGCCAGTGCGGCGAACGATGTCAAAACGCTGAATGCCAAGTTCTCGGCGATCGCGCTGCAGACCGCGACCGGACACATCGCCTGGACGTTCCCCACCTTGCTGCCGAGCGGCCCGATCGTCTCCGCCGGCGGAGACAGCGTCCTCTTGCTGGAAACCATCAACCAGCCGGCGTTCTGCATGACCTCGCGGCGCTGGGATGGATCAAGTTTCGACCCCCGGCTGTTGCCGTCGCATTACGACGCGGTGCATTGCCATGACGACGACATGGGCGCGTTGCAGTGGCCGGCCTCATACCATCTGCATGTTCCGGACGAGGCGCCTGCGGGCGTCTATGCCTTCGAGATCGGCCATGACGAAGGAGCGGAGCGCATCGTCTTCTTCATCACCTCGTCCGTGCGCCGTGCGCCGCTGCTGTTCCTGGTGCCGACGGCCACCTATCTCGCCTATGCGGATGAATTCCTGCCGGCGCATCTTTACGAATGGATGTGCGAGGATCGTGGCCATCGCTTCGCGATCGACAACAATCTGAAGTCGCTCTACGACTATCACAGCGACCTCAGCGGCGTGTCGATCGCTTCCTACAAAAAGCCGAAGGCGACCCTGCGCGACGACTACAATTACCCGCTATGCGGCTGCCCGCACAATCTGCCGGTCGACCTGCATTTTCTGCGCTTCTGCCACAATAACGGCATCGCCTTCGATCTCATCACCGATCGCGACCTGCATGAGCGGGGCCTTGCCGGCTTGCTTGATTATCAAGCGGTCATCACCGGCAGCCACCCCGAATACATGTCGGTCGAGATGGAACATGCGCTGCGCCAGTTCGCCGCGACAGGCGGCGGCATCGCCTATCTCGGCGGCAATGGTTTTGCCGGCAAGGTGGCATTCCAGAACGATCTGATGGAACTGCGCCGTTCGCCGCTCGAGGCCGGCCGCACCTGGGATGGCCCGATCGCCGAACAGTCGCTGTCGATCACCAACCAGCCCGGCGGCCATCTTCGCGCCAGCGGGCGTGGCGAATTCTCGCTGACCGGTGTCGCCATCTCGCTGATGGGTTTCGATGGTGCGCGGCCGTTCACGCGCACGCCGCAGAGCCATGACGCTTCAGCCGCATGGCTGTTCAAAGGGGTCGCCAACGAGGCCTTCGGCGACGAGGGCATCGTGCTTGGCGGTGCGGCCGGCTACGAGGTCGATGCCACCGATCCGCATCTTGGCACCTCCCCCGATACGACGGTCATCGCGCGCGCAACCGGCTTCCCGGACAGCTTCGTCCATGACGCGACGCGCTGGTACGAGGGCGGCGCGGAGGAGCGCGCATCGCGACGCTGCGCGGAGATGACGCTGCGCCATCTGCCTTCGGGCGGTCTGATCTTTTGCGCGAGTTCGGTCGCCTGGTGCGGCGCGTTGCCGACCGGCGATGCCATGAACGACGTCGGCAGGATCACGAAGAATTTGCTGACGCATCTGGCGGCGGCAAAGAGCCGGACGAACCCGGTCCGACAGCAACAGAGCGGGGGCCAACCCGCCGCCCGATCGGGTTCGACGGCATAGCGACAGTTCAACATCACACTTTGGGAACAAGGACCAGGATCATGGGATTGAGAAAACACTTCATCGGGGCGGCCGCCCTGTTGGCACTCGCCACCGCAATGCCGTTCGCGACACAAACGGCAAAGGCACAGGGCCTGCCGGTCGAACCGGGCGTGTTCAAGCTCGCAATATCGCCCTGGCTCGGCTACGGCATGTGGTACATCGCCCAGGAAAAGGGCTTCTTCAAAGCCAACGGGCTGGAAGGCGTCGAGCTGACCAATTTCGTCGAAGACAAGGATATGGGCGCGGCGGTTGCCGCCGGACAGGTCGACGGCGACAATGAGTCCATCCAGCAGTTGCTGGCCAAGGTGCAGGCCGGCATTCCGATCAAGGGCGTGCTGCTGCTCGATGCCAGCACAAAGGCCGATGCCATCCTGGTCAACAGCGAGATCAAGACCGTGGCCGATCTCAAGGGCAAGCAGGTTGCCTTCGAGCGCGGCTCGACCAGCGATCTGCTGCTGAACTACGTGCTGCAGAAGAACGGCATGACCATCGACGACGTCAACGTCCTGCCTATGCCGGCCGCCAGCGCCGGTACAGCTATCATTTCCGGCACCGTGCCGGCGGCGGTGACCTATGAACCGTATATTTCGGCCGCTATCGGCGCCGACAAGAACATCAAGGTGCTGGCCGAGGCCGGCGAGGCGCCGGGCTTGATCAGCGACGTGCTCTCCGTGCCGGAGGAGACGCTGAAGAAGAAGCCGGGCCAGGTGCAGGCCATGCTGAAGAGCTGGGACCAGGCACTCGAATATTACCGCGCCCACACCGAGGAAGGCCGCGCGATCATCGCCAAGGGCGTCGGCGCCGAGCCGGCGGACCTCGCGACGGCCTTCGACGGCGTGTCCTATTATTCGGTCAGCGAAAGCCAGAAGGCGCTGAACGGCGTGTTCAAGTCCGACACCTATCCCGGCATCGTCAAGGCGGCGATCGCCGCCAAGCTGATCGACAAGGATATCGCCTACGGCGCCGCCATCGACCCGACCGTGGCACATTCCAAGTAGTCGCCTACGAACCGGGAGGCAGGCCATCGCGGCTCTGCCTCCCCCATCGCAATGGCGGGAAGAAATCCAGACATGACCAGCACCGCCGTTCAAGTGGCCTTGACGTTCGATTTCGATGCCTATTCGACATGGATCGGCAGCCATCGGGCGACGTCGCCGAGCATGCTCTCGCGCGGCGAGTTCGATCCGATCGGCGCGCGCCGCATCCTCAACGTGCTGGACCGGGCCGGCATCCCGGCAACCTTCTTCGTGCCTGGCCATTCGGCGCTTGCCTTCCCGCCGGTGGTGCGCGCCTTCCGCGATGGCGGCCACGAGATCGGCCATCATGGCTGGGTCCATGAGAACCCCGTGCTGCTGACGCGCGAGGAAGAGCGCACCGTCCTGCTGAGAGGCCTGGAAGCACTGGACAAGGTCGCCGGCGTCAGGCCCTCCGGCTACCGGTCGCCGGCCTGGGACAACAGCCCGTCCACCGTCGAACTGCTGCTCGAATTCGGTTTCGAATACGAGAGTTCGATGATGGGCAACGACCACGAACCGTACTGGTGCCGGATCGGTGACGCGTGGTCGACCACGGAGGAATTCCGCTTCGGCCTGCCGGTCGAGCTCGTCGAGATGCCTGTCGCCTGGCATCTCGACGATTTTCCGCAATTCGAATTCCTGGCGACCGACAAGGGCTATCTGCCTGGCGGCCGCGCGCCGTCGACGGCGCTTGAGATCTGGAAGGCCGAGTTCGACTTCCTCTACCAGCGGATCGGCAGCGGCGTGATGGTGGTAACCATGCACCCGCAGATCATGGGACGTGGCCACAGGCTGCTGATGTTGGAAGAATTCATCCGCCATGTCGCCTCGCATGAGCGCGCCGGCTTCACGACTTGCCAGGACTACGTTCGCCATTGGCGCAAGGGGCGTTCGCCTTCCTTGCCCGTGGATGCCGGCGACAACAGGTTGGTCAGATGAAAACGGCAATCGTGACAGGGGCCGCCGGCGGGATCGGCGCGGCGATCGCGACGCTGTTCGCCTCATCAGGCGCGACCGTGATCGCGCTAGACCGGTCGTTCACCGGTGTAAGCGAACAGGCCACCGGTGCCGGCCAGATCCTGTCGGCCTCCTTCGATGTCGCTGATGAAGCCGATTGGACTGCCATTTCCGACATGGTTTCCGAGCGGTTCGGTCATCTCGATGCGCTGATCAACAATGCCGCCATCTTCAATCCGGTGCCGTTCCTGGAAGAAAGCGTTGCCGGTTTCCAGGCCGTTACCGATGTCAATCAGCTTGGCACGTTCCTCGGCATGCGCGCCGCCGCGGCGCTGATGCCGACGCAGGGCGGTTCCATCGTCAATGTCTGCTCGACGGGCGGGTTGAGGGGGTTCAGCGGTGCCTTCTCCTATTCGACCTCGAAATGGGCGATCCGCGGCATGACCAAGGTCGCGGCGCGCGAACTGGCCGGCCGCAACATCCGCGTCAACGCGGTGCATCCGGGCCTTGTCGATACGCCGATGCTTGGCGAGAACACCGCCGAAAACCTGACCAAGATGGCCGCCTCGGTGCCGCTCAACCGGTTGGCGAGGCCAGAGGAAATCGCATCTCGTCGCGTTCCTGGCGTCGCCCGGCAGCGAGTACATCACCGGCTCCGAATTCACGATCGACGGCGGGCAGACGATCTAGAGCATGATCCCGAAAGACGGGGACCAAGACGTAGATCAGGCCGGAAAGGACTGGCAATGGAAAGGCGATTTCAGGGAAAGACCGCCGTGGTGACCGGCGCCGGCAACGGCATCGGCCTCGCCACGGCCAGGCGCCTGCAGGCCGAAGGCGCCGAGGTGCTTTCGGTCGACTGGAACGCGGACTATCTGGCCGACTGCGTGGAACCGAAACTGACGATCGATCTCGCCGGGGACGATGCCCCGGCGCGGATCGTCGCAACCGCCAAGGCGCGGTTCGGTACCGTCGACATGCTGATCAACAATGCCGGCGTCGCCGGGCCGAAGGCGCTTGCCGACAGCAGCGACGCATTGATCGACCATGTCATGGGCATCAACGTGCGCGCCGCGATGCGGCTGACACGCGACATGCTTCCCCATCTGACGAAACCCGGCGGCTGCATCGTCAATGTCTGTTCAGTGTTCGGCGAGATCGGATTTCCAAACACCGCGCCCTATGCCGCGTCCAAGGGCGCACTGTCGCAACTGACGCGCCAGCTGTCCGCCGACCTGTCGGCCGACGGGATCCGCGTCAACGCCGTGGCGCCCGGCGTCATCAACACGCCGATCGTCGCCGAGCGGATCGCTTCGGACGCCTGGTACCGGCGCGCCATGATAGAAACCACGCCGATCCGGCGCGTCGGCACGGCCGAGGATGTCGCCGGTGGCATCCTGTTCCTGTGCGGCCCGGACGCCCAGTTCATCACCGGTCATATCCTGAACATCGACGGCGGCTGGCTGGCCGCGCGCGTCGCCCCGTGAGGGGTGTTTCGACAGCACGAAGGAAATAGAATGTCACCTGTAGCAATCCACGACCTGGCCAACATGTCCTGCGAGGCGCGCACACGCCTGCTCGAGCGGACCGAAGCCGATCTCACCGACACGATCCGCAAGGTCGAGCCGATCATCGCCGCCGTGCGGACCAGGGGTGACGATGCCCTGATCGAGCTTGCCGCCCAGTTTGACGGCGTGACGCTGGACCGCGCGGCGTTGAAGGTGTCCGCGAGCCAGATCGCCGGCGCCGAGAAGGAACTCGATCCCGAGATCGTCGCGGCGATCCGGCTCTCGGTGGCGCAGGTGAGGCGCTTCCATGAGGCGCAAATGCCCGACAATCTCTGGCTGAGCGAGGAAACCGAAGGCGCGCTGATCGGCGACCGCTGGACGTCGATCGATTCCGTCGCCTGCTACGTGCCGCGAGGCAAGGGTTTCTTCCCGTCGAGCGCGATCATGACCGCCGTGCCGGCCAAGGTGGCGGGCGTGCCAAGGGTGGTCATCGTGACCCCGCCGGGGCCGGACGGTTCGGCCGACGCCGCCACGCGCTTCATCGCGTTCTTGATCGGCATCGAGGACATCTATCTCTGCGGCGGCGCGCAGGCGGTGGCGGCGGTTGCCTACGGCACCGAGACCGTGCCGAAATGCGCAAAGATCGTCGGCCCCGGCAGTCCATGGGTCAGCGCGGCACGCCAGCTTCTGTCGAACCGGATCGATCCGGGCAGCCCGGCCGGTCCGAGCGAGTTGCTGGTCTATGCCGACAGTTCGGTTCCGGCGGCACTTGCCGCATTGGAGCTGACGGTTGAATCGGAGCATGGCCCCGACTCATCCGCCTTTGTCGTGACGACCGATCGCTCCCTGGCGGAGGCCATCGCCGCCGCGGTGCCGCAGTTCTGGGAGGCAATGGGAGAGTACCGCGCCGATTTTTCCCGCACCGTGCTGAACGGCAGGAATGGCGGCATCGTGCTGGCACCTTCGATCGAAGCGGCTTTCGACTTCATCAACGACTACGCGGCCGAGCATCTGGCCGTGCTGTCGACCTCGGCCTTCGAGTTGCTGCCAAGAATCCGGAACGCGGGCGAGATCCTGCTCGGTCCGCATTCGGCAATTCCGATCGCAAACTTCGTGCTTGGACCGAGCCACGTCCTGCCGACGGGCGGGCGCGCGAACACCGCCTCGCCGCTGTCCGTCTTCGATTTCATGAAGCGCTCCTCGATCGCCTATTTGTCCCAGGCGGCCTATCAAAGGCTGGCGCCGGCTGCGCGCACCTTTGCCCAATATGAAGGCTTCATGGCGCATGCGAATTCGGTTTCGGAAATCCGCGACCGCATCCTGTCGAACAGCAGCCCTTTCACCGGCCCGTGAGATGACGATGACCCTACAGTCCGACACAGCCGTCCCGAAGCAGACCATGCAACGCCCCCAGCGCAAACCGTTGCTGAGCATGGCGGCGGAGATTTCCGGCTCGACCTATCTCTTCATCGCCGTCTGCGCCTTCCTGCTCTTCATCGCGGCGTGGTTCCTGGCGACCGGGCTTGGCGTGGCGAAACCGATCTTCCTGCCCTCGCCCACCGCCGTCGTTGCCAAGCTTGGAAAGCTGGCCGCCGATGGAACACTGGCCAGCGATGTCGGCAACAGCGTCTACCGCATCATGATCGGCTTCCTCATTGCCTCGGTGATGGCGCTGGCGACGGCCATCCTGATAGGCGCCTATCGCTTCTGGGAGGCGGCGATCGAACCGTTCCTCGACTTTGTCCGCTACATGCCGGTCGTGGCGTTCGTGCCGCTGACCATCCTGTGGAGCGGCACCGGCGATATCCAGAAGTTCCTGATCATCTGGATCGGCACCTATTTCCAGCAGGCGCTGATGTTCAAGGATAACATCAAGCGCGTTCCCACAGACTTCATCGGCTTCGGGCGGACACTGGGAATGAGCGATCTGCGTGTGCTGATGCGCATTGTCGTGCCATCGGCGATGCCGCAGATCTGGGACACGCTGCGCATTTCGCTGGGCTGGGCATGGACCTGGGTGACGCTGGCCGAACTGGTCGCCGCCAATTCGGGGCTCGGCTACCGGATCACGGTTGCCCAGCGCTACCTGCAAACCGACATGGCGATCGGATACATTCTGGTGCTCGGCATACTGGGCCTTGCGACGGACCAGATCATGCGCTTCCTCGGTCGGCATTTCTTCACATATGAGAGGAAGTCCTGACATGCAGGCGCATCCCAAGCTGAAGATCTCGCATCTGCAAAAGTCGTTCACGAACGGACGTTCGACGATCAAGGTGCTTGACGACATCAACCTCGAAGTCGGCGACAACGAGTTCGTTTCGCTGGTCGGCGCGTCGGGCTGCGGCAAGAGCACGCTGCTGTCGATCATCGCCGGCCTGCAGGACTATGAACAAGGCGAGATGCTGGTCGACGGCAGCCCGATCAACGGGCCGGGCCGCGACCGTGGCGTCGTCTTCCAGTCCTACACCTTGCTGCCATGGCTGACGGCACTGCAGAATGTCGAGTTTGCGCTGCGCGAGACCGGGCATGATGCCAAGGACATCCCCGAGGTGGCGCGCCAGCATCTCGACCTGGTGAAGCTTTCGCGCTTTGCCGACAGCTTTCCGAGCCAGCTTTCCGGCGGCATGAAGCAAAGGGTCGCCATTGCGCGCGCCCTCTCCTACCGGCCGAAGATGCTTCTGATGGACGAGCCTTTCGGCGCGCTCGACGCGCTCACCCGTGGCCAGATGCAGGAACTGCTGATGCAGATCTGGCAGGAACATCGCCTGACCGTGATCTTCGTCACCCACGATGTCGAGGAGGCCGTCTATCTGTCCGATCGCATCTTCGTCATGGGCCTCAACCCTGGTCGCATCAAGGAGTGCATCACTGTGCCTTCCGTCAGGCCACGGCCGACCGGCATTCAGCATGACCGCGACGTCCTCGAACTTCAGGCGCAAGTGCTGAAATCCATTCGCGAAGAGACCCGCCGCGCCGAGTTCGATTGAGCGTCAGGCCAGAGCGGCCTATCGCTTCACCCAGAGCGGCGCCGCGAATTCCGGCGCCTGACGCAATGGACTAGGGTCGAGCCCACTGGCAAAATTCGAGGTCTCTTTCCATGACGGCAGTCGCGCCCTTTCCGCTCGTCGATGTGAGCGGAACACCAACCGATCGCGGCAAGGCCCATGGCGAGCAGGCGCGTGGCCGCATCCATGCATCGGTCGCGCTCTATGCCGGACAGCTCCAGCGGTTCGGCTTCGGCCAAGACGATGTCGAGCGCTTCGGCGACATGTTCCTGCCTCGCCTTCGGCAATGGGCGCCTGACCTCGTCGAAGAGATGGAAGGGATCGCCGCTGGTGCCAATCTCGGCCTGTCCTCGATCGTGCTGGTCAACGCCCGCACCGAAATCCTGCAGCTGGCCAAGCGCGAAAAGGGTATCTCCGACGACGAGCCGGACGGCTGCACGGGCTCCGTGATCCTGCCGGAAGCGGCGAAGGCTGGCCGCTTGATCCACGGCCAGAACTGGGACTGGCGTGCCGAATGCGCCGAGACCTCGATCGTGCTTCGCGTGCGGCGCGACGACGGCCCGGATCTCCTCACCTTCACCGAGGCCGGCGGGCTCGCCCGCGCCGGTTTCAACGCGGCCGGCATCGGCATCACCGCGAACTATCTGGAATCCGATCGCGACTACCGCGACATCGGCATTCCCCTGCCCTTCATCCGGCGCCGCGCGCTGGAGGCCAGGCATTTCGCCCATGCCATCAGGGTGGTGGCGACGACACCGAAGTCCTGTTCCAACAACATGATGCTGAGCACCGCCGAGGGTTTTGCCGTCGACATCGAATGTGCGCCGGACGAAGCTTTCCCGATCTATCCCGAGAACGACCTGATCGTGCATGCCAATCACTGGCAAAGCCCGATCGCGCTGTCGAAGCTGCGCGAGACAGGGCTCAGCGACGTGCCCGACAGTCTCTACCGTGACTATCGCGTGCGCCGGCATCTCACCGCGCGCCATGGCGATATCACCGCCGATGATCTCAAGGAGGCGCTCTTCGACGATTTCGGCGCGCCGTTCAGCGTCTGCCGCCCGGCGATCCGCGAGGGCGGCGGCAACCTTTCGGCGACGGTGGCGATGATCATCTTCGAGCCGGCGAGCGGCATCATGGAAATCGCGCCGCTACCGGCCGACAACCGCACCTTCGCACGTTATGAACTGGCGATGGACGAGGCGGTTCTCGAGAAAGCGAGAAAGGCCGCAGCCGCGCGCTAAAAGGACGGCATTCGCACGGGGGAGCGGAAGCGCTACCCGCCCGGCTGTCATGCCGACACGGCTTGCGGCGCCGCGATCGAAGCGTCTATCATACGGTGATAAATCACTCGCCTCGGCGTCCCATCGTGCTCCGCCCAGACGGGATTGTCTGCGGTTATAGTCGTCAGGGGTAGATTTCAGAACGAATGAAGTAGTGCCCCGCCAATGGCCGACAGAACACAATTCGGGTTGAGCGCGGTCGACACCGTACCCCTGCATGAGAAGGTCTATCTGGAGCTTGTGCGGGCCCTGATGTCCGGTCAGTTCACGCCCGGGCAAAAGCTGACCTCGCGCAAGCTCGCCAAGGAACTCGGGACCAGCGACATGCCGGTGCGCAGCGCCTTCATGCGGCTGCAGGCGCTGCGGGCGCTGAGCCCGATGCCGAACGGCAGCGTCGAGGTGCCGGTGATCTCCGCCGACCGGTTCTCGCAGTTGACCGCCGTGCGCACAATCCTCGAAGGCTCGGCGACGGAGCTCGCGACAAAGCTCATCAACGGCAACAATCTGAGGACGATCCGCCGCCATTGCACGGAATTGACCCTGGCGGCGCGCAAGGGCGATATCGACGACTATCTCAGGAAGAACTACGCCTTCAAATTCTCGATCTATCGTCATTGCGGCAACGAGCAGCTGATCTTCCTGGTCGAGACCGTGTGGATGCAGGTCGGCCCCTTTCTCAGGAATCTCGCCATGGGGTTCGAGGACGATCTCTCCTTGATCCTCGATATCGACTATCACGAGGAAGTGGTCGCGGCGATCGAGGCCCAGGACGCGATACGCGCCCGCGCGGCCATCATGCGCGACATCGACGAAGGCGCCGCGCATATCCTGCGGCAGGCCAGATTTCCGGACGCCAGAACCTAGGATTGCCGGCAATAGCCGCTCGACGCAAAGGCCGATCATGCCGGCTCGGCGGCAAACCCGGCACGCCGAATGCCCCTTGGCTTTCCACCCTCTTGCCTCTATGTTGCGATCGCAGATCGCGCAATTGGTTTTGAAATGCCTCCCGACATCCCAGCTAGTGAATTGAAAAAATAAGGAAAAATACCTGGCAGCGGCCGGATATTCTTTCCGAAAACTCACAAGCATTTTTACCAGGGATAGCGCAGCCGGCACGGCTTGGGCACCTTCGAAAACCAGAGGTTGGAAATTGAGCGATGCAATTGCGGACGTTCTGAGCTGGCTTGAAAGCAGAAACGACATCCAGAGCCTGAGGGCGGCGGTGTGCGACCTCAACGGCGTCATGCGGGGAAAACGCATACCCGTCGAGCAGGCCCGCAAGGCTCTGGAGGGCAAGCTGCGCATGCCCTACTCGCTGATCGGGCTCGACATCTGGGGCGAGGACATCGAAGGCAACACGCTGGTTTTCTCGACCGGCGATGCCGATGGCCTTTGCCAATGGACGGGACGCGGTATCCTGCCGGTGGACTGGACCGCGCATCCGACCGCGCTTGTCCCGCTCTGGCTCGCCGACGAGAGCGGCGCACCCTATCTCGGCGATCCCCGGCGGGCGCTGGCCCGCATCCTCGACCGCTACAAGGCGCTCGGCCTGACCCCGGTCGCGGCGACGGAACTCGAATTCTACCTGGTCGATCCGCAGTCGCAGCGGCCGGTCGGACCTGTCTCGCCGGTCACCGGGCGGCGTCTCGATTCCGACGCGGCGCTGTCGATCGACGAGATCGACGATTTCGAATCCTTCATCCATGACGTCTACGAAGCCTGCCGGGCGCAAGGCATTCCCGTCGACACGGCGATTGCCGAAAACGGCGTCGGCCAGTTCGAGATCAACCTCAACCATGTCGCCGACGCCTTGCGGGCGGCCGACGATGCCGTGCTGTTCAAGCGCACGGTGAAGGGCATTGCCCGCAAGCACGGCTTTGCCGCCTGCTTCATGGCGAAACCCTATGGCGACCGGGCCGGCAACGGCTTTCACGTCCATTTCAGCCTGGTCGACGCCGAAGGCCGCAACGTGTTCGACGACGGCACGGATCAGGGCTCGGAAACCATGCGCCACGCGGTCGGCGGCCTGCTGGCGGCGATGGCCGAGAGCACTTTGGTGTTCGCGCCGCACTTCAATTCCTATCGCAGGCTTCGCCCGCGCTCCTATGCACCGACCGCGGTCGCCTGGGGTTACGAGAACCGCATGGTCGCGATCCGCATTCCCGGCGGCCCGACCGGGGCGCGCCGCATCGAGCATCGCGTGTCGGGAGCGGACGCCAATCCCTATCTGGTGCTTGCCGCCATATTGGGCGCAGCCCTGATCGGCATCGAGAGACAGATGTCGCCGGGCGAACCGACCGGGAACGACGGACAAGGCGCGGCACCAGCCAAGCTGCCGCCGGACTGGGCCTCCGCGATCGCCACTTTCGAATGTGGAACGCATGTGGCGGAGATCTTCCCGTCGATCCTGCGCGACTCCTTCGTCGCGTGCAAACGCCAGGAGTTGAACACCTTTGCCCTCAATGTCAGCGACTTCGAGATCGAGACCTATCTCGAAAGCGTTTAAGGCCGCGCCATCGGCTGACCGCGCTCTCCGCCATGGTCGTCGGACCCCTGAGCCTCGTCGGCCTGATAGTGCCGCATCTTGCCCGGCTCGCCGGCTTTTTCCCGCGCAAGCGTTCATCTCGCGGGCGCGATGCTTCTGGGGGCCTTGCTGATGATCGTCTCGGACTGGCTGTCGCGCATGGCGGGCTTTCCCCACGAACTGCCGGCTGGGCTGTTCGCCTCGCTGCTCGGCGGGCCGTATCTCGTCTACCTGCTGGCCAAGGGCGTGCCGCGCCAGAGTTGATAGACCTGTTGCAGCGTGCCTCCGAGGCAAGCCTGGGTCCCCGACAGCCGGCGCAAGACGTGGATCGAATTCTGCAGCAACCGGACGCAGACCTTGCCCATCGATCGAATCCGTCCGACATCTCATTCCAGCAGTGGAATCACCCCGCTTCGGTGATCTCATGAATGGAGCGCAATGATGGAACCAATCTGGGCCGTCGGCCTGATGACCGGCACCGTGCTTGACGGCAATATCGACGTCGCGCTGATCAAGACCGATGGCGAGCGGATCGACGATTTCGGCACCTATCGGCTGATGCCCTATCCCCAATCGATCCGCTCGCTGCTGGAAGAGACGCTGACGGCTGCACGGGCCTGGAATTTCGTCGGACCGGAACCGGCGATCTTCCGCAAGGCCGAGGAAGCGCTGACGCGTGCCCAGTCGGCAGCGGTGAAGGAATTGGTCGAGGGCTACGGCATGACGATGGCCGATATCGGTGTCGTCGGCTTCCACGGCCAGACCGTGCTGCATCGCGCGCCGCAGGTCGGACGGCTCGGCCAAACCCGGCAACTCGGCGACGGCGAGCTGATGCACGCCATTTTGGGCGCCAAGGTCGCCTATGATTTCCGTTCGGCCGACATGCGCGCCGGCGGGCAAGGCGCACCCCTGGCCGCGGCTTATCACACCGCGCTGATGCGCAGCGCCGGGGCGAGCGGCGAGGTGGCCGTGCTAAACCTCGGCGGCGTCGCCAACATCACCTGGTGGGATGGCGCAGACAATGTCGTCGCCTTCGACACCGGACCCGCCAATGCGCCGCTCAACGATTTCATCAAGTCGAAGGGGCTCGGGGAAATGGACCGCGACGGCGCACTTGGCCGGGCGGGCACGGTCGACGAAGCAAGGCTGGCCAAGCTGTTGCAGCATCCCTATCTCAGCAAGCCCTACCCCAAATCGCTGGACCGTTTCGACTTTGGCGCCGCGATGGCGGACGGCTTGAATGCAGAGGATGGTGCCGCCCTGCTCACCGCCTTCACCGCCGGCGCCGTCGGCAAGGCGCTCGACCTCTTGCCACACCGGCCGAAAAAGCTGGTGGTCAGCGGTGGCGGCCGCCACAACCCGACGATGATGGCAATGCTCGCCAGCCGAGCCGGTGTCGAGGTGGTGCAGGCCGAAAGCCTCGGCTGGAGCGGCGATGCGGTGGAGGCCGAGTGTTTTGCCTTCCTCGCCGTGCGCGTGCTGCGCGGCCTGCCGATCAGTTTCCCGAGCACCACGGGTGCGCCGCGGCCGATGCGCGGCGGAAAGCTTGCCGGTTAAACCAGTTTCTTCTGCAGGAAGATGCGGCTGCGGCCGACCGGAAAATCGGCCAGCGCGCCGAAGGGTTGATAGCCCTGGCGCTGATAGACCTTGTCGGCGTTCGGATTGAAGGTGTCGATCAACGCGCCATGGCAGCCGCGCGCCGCGGCTTCCTGCTCGGCAGCATCCAGCATCTTGCCGGCCATGTGCTGGCCGCGCAGCCTTTCGTCGACCCACAGCCATTGCACGTAAAGCCAGCCCCAGGCTGTGTAGCCCGAAATGCCGGCGACAACCGCGCCATCTTCATCGCGTACGAACACAGCCAGCGCTTTCCTTTCGGATGCGCCGACATCGCCGTCGTTGAACGCCGTCAGGCGCTCGCCGAGAAAGGCCAGTTCTTCCGGCAAGGGGTTTGCCGTTGTTTCTAGGTTCGTCTTCATGGTTCTTTCCGGAAAGCTCGGCTGGATGGGAGTGGAGCGTTACGAGGCGCAAGACCCTGGCGCAATGTCTATGTCGGCTCTCGAACAGGTTGCGGATCTCCACCATTGCGGAATTCGGATGCGGCGATGCCGTAGCGCTTGAGCTTGTCGTAGAATGTCTTGCGCGGCACGCCGAGCGCGTCGATGGCCCCGCGCACATCGCCGCCATGGTCGCGCAGCGCGTCGCGGATGAGCTGTGCCTCATATTGCCCGACCCGCTCCGGCAACGCCGCCGAGGGTTCCGGCAGCCGCACGGTCGCCTCGGCTTCGTCGTCCGGGCCGAGACCGAGCGCCACCCGGTCGGCAAAATGGGCAAGCTCGCGCACATTACCCGGCCAATCATGCGACTGGAGATGATCGCTCACCGCGACGTTCACCTTTGCGACCGGCCGGCCGAAGCGCTCCGCCGCCTTGCCGAGGAAATGCCCGAACAGCATCGGGATATCGCCGCGCCGCTCACGCAGCGGCGGAATGCGCAGCGTCACCACGTTGAGGCGGAAATAGAGGTCCTCGCGGAAATCGCCGCGCTGGTCGGGCCGGCCGAGATCGACCTTGGTCGCCGCCACGACCCTGAGATCGAGGCGCCTGGTCTCGTTCGAGCCAAGCGGCGTGAGGCTGCGCGTCTCCAGGACCCGCAGCAGCTTGACCTGCAGGGCCGGCGGCATGGATTCGATCTCGTCGAGGAACAGCGTACCACCGCTGGAATGTTCAACGCGGCCGATCCGCCGCCGCTGCGCGCCGGTGAACGCGCCGGCCTCGTGGCCGAACAGCTCGCTTTCGATGACGGTCTCGGGCAGAGCACCGCAGTTCAACGCCACGAAGGGTTTTGCCCGACGCCGGCCCCACCGGTGCAAGAGATCGGCCACCACTTCCTTGCCGGTTCCGGTCTCGCCTTCCACCAGCACATCGACATCCATGTCGGCGATCTGGCGCAAGGTCTCGCGCAGGCGGCGGATTGAGGGCGCTTCGCCGATCAGCGGCAGGCCGTCGGCAGCTTGGGCCGCGGCTTCACGCAGGCGCCGGTTCTCCATCACAAGCCGCCGCTTCTCGCTCGCCCGTTTCAGCGCCTCGACGAGACGATCGCCGGCATAGGGCTTTGGGATGAAATCATAGACGCCGTCTTTCAGTGCGGCCACGGCAAGATCGACATCGCCATGCCCGGTGACCAGGATCACGGGTATGTCCGCATCGATCGCCTTGATACGATCGAACAGCTGCAGGCCGTTCATGCCCGGCATGCGGATATCGCTGACGACGACGCCATCGAAGTCCCTGTGGACGACAGCAAGCGCTGCCTCGGCGGCGTCGCGCGCGACCACCGTGAAGCCGGCGAGTTCGAGCAATTGCATGGTGGCGTGCAGCAGGTCGGCATCGTCGTCGACGAGCGCCACGAGCCCTGATCCCTCGTTCATTCAATTCGCCTTAAATCAATGGTGAAGGATGCTCCGGCGGCGCTGTCGGGATCGAGCCGCAGCGTGCCGCCCAATTCCTGGGCGATCTCCTGCGAGATCACCAGCCCGAGGCCGAGGCCCTTCTCCTTGGTGGTCTGGAACGGCATGAACAGACTGCTGGCAGTTTCCGGCCCGAGGCCGGGACCGTTGTCGCGCACAGAGATCAGCACCCTGTCGTCGCGCTCGGCAAGGTCGATCTCAATGCGGGGATCGGGCTGGTCCTTCATGGCGTCGAGTGCGTTCTGCAACAGGTTGACCAGGATCTGCTCCAGCCGGATGCGGCTTGCCATCACCATCGGCGATGCATTGCCGCGTGGCTTGACGATGGTGACGCCGGAATCGCGGATGCGCCCGGACAGCAGCGACAGGGCGCCGTCGATCGCCTCGCGCACCGGCAGCGGCGAAGCGGCGACACCGGGGCGGCGGGCGAAAGTGCGCAAGGTGCTGGTGATGGCGCCAATGCGTTCGGTCATCGAGACGATCGAGGTCAGATTGCCGCTTGCCGGTTCTGTCCTGCCGCCTTCGAGAAAGCGGCCGGCATTCTCGGCATAGGTGCGAATCGCGGCGACCGGCTGGTTGATCTCATGCGCCACGCCCGCAGCAATCTGGCCGAGGATGGAAAGCCGGTTGGCCTGGGCGAGATCGTCGCGCAATCGGCGGACCTTGGCTTCGGCGCTCTCGCGCTCGGCGATTTCGCCGGCGAGTGCGGTGTTGGAGCGTGTCAGTTCGGCGGTTCGCGAGGATACCCGGCTTTCGAGCTCGGCATTCATGCGCGCCAGCGCCTCCTGCCGCAGCCGGCGTGTGCGGCGGCGCCTTGTGAGCACATAAGCAAGCAAGCCGGTCAGCAGGAGCCCAAGCAGCGTCGTCAGGCGCGCCGTGTTGGCGGCAGACGAGAGGGCGGCGTCCGCCGGCGTCAGCAGCCAGAGGCGCCAGCCGGGGACCGCACCGGGCAGATCCTGCACCACCTCGACGAATTGGCGCGGCTTTCCCGAACTCTCGATCGTCGCCAGGCCGTCGCCGGCGCCGCGCCGCATCGGCAGCGGTTCGAAGGCGGCATCGGCCAACTGCAGCTGCTCATGGGCAGCGGCGGCATCTTGGGCGGAGAGCGGCGCCAGCGCATGAAACCGCCATTCGGGCTGGCTGGTGGCCAGAACGACGCCGCGTTCATCGGTGACGAAAACGAGGAACCCGCTGGAGTGCCAATTGGCCTCGACACCGTCGAGTTCGACCTTCAACACCACGACGCCCAGCGGCTTGCCGTTGTCGTCGACGCGACTCGAAAGATAGAGACCCGGCCGGCCGCTGATCGTACCCAGGCCATACTGGCTGGCGGAGCCCTTCGCCATGGCCTCGTTGAAATAGTGACGAAAATTATAATCGATGCCGACAAAGCTGGCCGGCTCGCCGGCATTGCTGGCTGATATAGCGATGCCCGCCGTGTCGATGACGTAGATGGCGGAGGCCGAGGCATCGCCGGCGATCGCCTTGAGCTTGTCGTTGAGGGCCGCTTCCTGCATGGTCCCGGCCCGGCGCAGCGCCCCGCGCACGGCATCGTCGCGAGCCAGCACCAAGGGAACCAGGCGCTGCTTCTCGATTTCGCCTGTCAGCGTTCCCGCCGCCAGCGGCAGGGCGGCAAGTGCCGTGTCGCGCAGGTCACTGGTCGCCTGGCCGGTGGCGATGCGCCCCGCGATGGCGATCGCGCCGGCCAGGATCGCAAGGGCGATAAGGACGACAAGCCAGCGGCCATCGCGCAGCCGGCCAACCGCCTCGCGCAGCATTTCACAACCGGCTGCGGAGCCGCTATCGGTGCCTGTCTGCGGCGTCTGCCCTCTCCTTTCCTAGAGCCCGCCACTCTAATGCGAAATTCCGCCCAGGCAAACGCCTTCTGTGCGGAAATCCGCACACACCTCCGACGAAGGCAGCTGAAGAACGCCCCGAATCCCGGGATTCCGGGCTTTCCCCGATCTGGCACGGCGCTTGCAAAACTCCCTCCAGCGGCGGGCGACCGGAACGCCGCGATGGGAGAAGTCACGCAGGGCGGGTTCCGTCCATCCGGCCAGGGAGAGTTCGATGCACATCGCAGACCAATCGGGCGCGGCCGCCGCGCAGCGCAAGCCCCTCTATGCCCAACTCTACGTGCAGGTGCTGGTGGCGATCACCATCGGCATCCTGCTCGGCCATTACTATCCGTCGATCGGCGAGAGCATGAAGCCGCTCGGCGACGCCTTCATCAAGCTGGTCAAGATGATCATCGCCCCGGTCATCTTCCTGACGGTGGCGACCGGCATCGCCGGCATGAGCGACCTGCAGAAGGTCGGCCGCGTCGCCGGCAAGGCGATGCTCTACTTCCTCACCTTCTCGACGCTGGCGTTGATCATCGGCCTCATCGTGGCCAATGTCGTGCAGCCCGGCGCCGGCTTCAACATCGACCCCGCGACGCTCGACGCCTCGACCGTCAACACCTATGCCGCCAAGGCGCATGACCAGTCGGTCACCGGCTTCCTGATGAACATCATTCCCGGCACGATCGTCGGCGCCTTCGCCGATGGCGACATATTGCAGGTGCTGTTCTTCTCGGTGCTGTTCGGCATCGCGCTGGCGCTGGTCGGCGACAGGGGCGCGCCGGTGCTCAACTTCCTGCAGGCGCTGATGGCGCCGATGTTCAAGCTGGTCAGCGTTTTGATGAGGGCCGCCCCCATCGGCGCTTTCGGCGCCATGGCCTTCACCATCGGCAAATACGGCATCGGCTCTGTCATCAATCTCGCCATGCTGGTCGGCACATTCTACGCGACGTCGCTGCTGTTCGTGTTCGTCGTGCTGGGTGCGGTCTGCCGTTACAACGGGTTCTCCATACTGTCGCTGCTCCGCTACATCAAGGAAGAGCTGCTTTTGGTGCTGGGCACTTCCTCGTCGGAAGCCGCCCTCCCCTCGCTGATGGAGAAAATGGAGAAGGCCGGCGCCAAGCGCTCGGTGGTCGGCCTGGTCATCCCGACCGGCTATTCCTTCAACCTCGACGGCACCAACATCTACATGACGCTGGCGGCACTGTTCATCGCGCAGGCGACCAACATCCACCTGTCGATGGGCGACCAGATCCTGCTGTTGCTGGTTGCCATGCTGTCCTCGAAGGGTGCCGCAGGCATCACCGGCGCGGGCTTCATCACGCTCGCCGCGACGCTTTCGGTCGTCCCCTCCGTGCCGGTCGCCGGCATGGCGCTGATCCTCGGCGTCGACCGCTTCATGTCGGAGTGCCGGGCGCTGACCAACTTCATCGGCAACGCGGTCGCCACGCTGGTGGTGGCACGCTGGGAAGGCGAACTCGACGAGGCCAAGCTGGCGAGAGCCCTGGCTGGAACAGCCGACGACAGCCTGCCGGCGGACATCGTTCCCGCCGAGTGATCCACAGGAACGCTCGATAGCGAATGGCCGGAGGCATCAATGCCTCCGGCCATTTTCATGCCTCGAAGACGTCAGGCGGCGTGCGTTCTGCCAGTGGCGCCAGCGCCTTGCCGTCGGCGGCGAACAGATGACAATGGGACGGATCGACCTGCATCGCGATTGCGCGGTGCAGCGGGGTGGTGTCGGTGCCTTCGGTCTGCACGACAAGCCTGGCCGTCTCGCCGATATCGGCATGCAGGATGGTCAGGCCGCCGAGCCGTTCGGCCAGCACCGTCTCGCCCTTGAACTGGCCGGCATCGACGATGCGGATATGCTCCGGCCGGATGCCAAGCAACACTTCGCTGTCCGGACCAAGCTTTCCGGCCTCGACCGGAACGACCAGGCGGGGCCCGCCCGGCAGGGCAACCGCAACGCCATTCCCATCCGCCGACATGACCCGCACCGGCAGCATGTTCATCTTCGGTGAGCCGATGAAGCCGGCGACGAAGACATTGGCCGGGCGATTATAGAGATCGAGCGGAGAGCCGACTTGCTCGATCGTGCCGCCGTTGAGGACGACGATCTTGTCGGCCATGGTCATCGCCTCTGTCTGGTCGTGGGTGACATAGACGATGGTGGCTGCGAGCCGCTCGTGCAGTTGCATCAGTTCCAGCCGCATGTTGACGCGCAGTGCCGCATCAAGGTTCGACAGCGGCTCGTCGAACAGGAAGACTTTCGGCTGGCGCACGATGGCGCGACCGATGGCGACGCGCTGGCGCTGGCCGCCGGACAATTCCTTGGGCCGCCGGTCGAGCAGATGCGACAGCTGCAGCACGTCGGCCGCGGCCTTGACCTTGGCGTCTCGCTCGGCCACCGGCAGGCCGGCGATCTTCAGCGCGAAGCCCATGTTCTCCGCCACCGTCATATGCGGATAGAGCGCGTAGGACTGGAACACCATGGCAAGGCCGCGCTCGGACGGATCGACCTCGTTGATGCGCGCGCCATCGAGCATAAGCTCGCCCGCGGTGATCTTCTCCAGGCCCGCGATCATGCGCAGCAGCGTCGACTTCCCGCAGCCGGACGGGCCGACGAAGACGACGAATTCGCGGTCGCCGACGTCGAGGTCGACGCCCTTGATGACCTCGGCATTGCCGTAGGACTTGCGCACGCCCCGCAGCTTGAGCTCAGCCATTGAAGTCCCTCCTCTTGTCCGGGTAGGTGCTTGGACCGACAGGCATGCGGGCCGCCAACGCACCCAAATCATCAAACAGCACAAGGCTGGCGGCGCCGACCAGCCCGGCATGGCGGCCAAGCTGCGCCTGGACGACCGGCACGTCGCGATAGGCGCGCATGGCGCGCTGCCGGATGGTCGCCTCGATGACCGGATGCATCAGGTCGAGGCCATTGGCGATGCCGCCGCCGACGACCAGCACGTCGGGCGAGTAGAGATGCAAGAGATTGGTGAAGCCGACGCCCAGCCAGCGCGCCTCCTCCTCGAGCAGGGCCAAGGCGAGATCGTCCTGCAGCCGCGCGGCCTCGACCACGTGGCGGCCCGTGACCTCGCCGTTGGCCGAGAGGCGGCGCAGCGTCGAGCCGTCAAAGGCTGATGTCGCGGCGTTGGCGCGGCGGCCAAGTGCCGTGCCCGAGGCGATGGCCTCGAAGCAGCCGACGACGCCGCAGACGCAGCGCTCGCCCTCATTGGTGATGGTCATATGGCCGATCTCGGCGGCCAGCCCTCGGCGGCCATGGAGGATTCGTCCGTCGGCAACGACGCCGCCGCCAATGCCGGTCGAGACCGTGACGAAGACGAGCGAGCGGGCGCCATGGCCGGCACCGAAGCGCCATTCGCCAAGGGCCGCCGCGTTGGCGTCGTTCTCCAGCCGCACCGGCAGGCCGAGCCGGCGTTCAAGGATATCGGCCAGCGGCACATCCTGCCAGCCGGCAAGCGTTGGCGGCCCAACGGCAATGCCGGCCAGCGGATCGAGCGGTCCAGGCGCGCCGACGCCGACGCCGACAATGGCGAGCCCCGGCGCTTCGGCGTGAACCGTCGCTGCCAGTGCCTCGATCTGGCCGATCACCACATCGGGTCCGGCCTGCGCCTGCGTCGGCACGGCGGCAAAGGCCAGGATCTTGCCGTCACGGTCGACCAGGGCGGCCCGAAGCTCGGTGCCGCCAAGATCGATCGCAAGGGCGGCTTCAGTGCTCATGCCGCGACCTTCAGCCCATGCAGCCAGCCGATGCGGCCGGCCAGATCCTTGTCGCCAAAGGCGAGCGAACCGAGCACCACGGTCTCGGCGCCGGCGGCACGCAGCTGCGGCACGGTCTCGTGGCGGATGCCGCCATCGGCGGCGAGAACGACGGCAGCCTCGCGACCAGCCTCTCGCAGGATGGCGCGGGCAGCACCCAGCCTGTCGCAGGCTGTCTCCGACAGGCCCTGGCCCTTGACACCGATCGCGGTGCCCAGCAGCGTGACGAAGGCGACCTCCGAGACGAAAGGCTTTACCGCCTCGACCGCCGTCTCCAGCCTCAGCACGACGCCGGCTTCGGCGCCGAGCTCACGGGCCAGTCGAACGGCCCGCAATCCCGCTTCGCCGTTTTCGGCATGGACGCTGATCATGTCGGCGCCGGCCTCGATGAACTGGCGCGTCTGGGCTTCGACGATTGCCGCATCGACCATCAGATGGACGTGGATGGGTTTGGCCGTCAGGCCGGCGATGCGGGCGACGAGATCGGGGAAGAACAGGAAGGACGGGGCGAAGTGGCCGTCCGCCACATCGATGTGATGCAGATCGACATAGGGCTCGATGCGCTTCAAGTCGCTCTCGAAATTGGCGAGGTTGGCCGACCAGAGCGAGAATTCGGCGATCAAGCGATCGCGCGGCAATGCGGCGATGGCGGCCGGGCCTGACAGGGGCTTTGAAGTCATGATTGGTCCTGGTTGTTGAAATGTCTGTCGAGAAAGCCGCCGATGGCGGCGCGGATTTCGGCGAAATGGCGATCTTTGTCGGAGGCCTTTGGCGTGACCTCGGCGAAGACCGCATTGGGGATGGTCTGGGCGAGCTCACGGGCGGTGGCCAAGGGATGGACGAGGTCGATGCCGCTGCCGATGATGAGCGTGGGTATTGCGAGGCTGGCGGCTTGCGCCCGCGTCACGCCGGGCCCGTCATTGGCGATCGCCTGCATGACCTCGGCAAAGACATCAGCGTTTTCGCGCTGGAAGAAGCCGAGCAGCGAGGCGAGATTGTCCGGCGCCTCCGTGCGAAAATGGGCTGATGTCGCGGAGGACGCGAAGGCGTCTCGGGCCTCAGCCAGTGGAAGCCGGCGGATGAGTTCCGCCACTTCCGTGTAAGGGCGCATGTTTTGCGGCGCCGCGGCGAAGGCCCAGGCGGGACGCACCAGCACCAGCCCAAGCACGCGGTCCTGGTGGTAGGCGGCAAGCCGCAACGCGATCGCCGCCCCCATCGAGATGCCACCGGCGATGAAGCGGTCGAGCCCGGCCGCATCGGCGGCGGCCAACACGTCATCGGCGAACATCGCGATCGAGAATGGACGCTTGCTGCCGGCGCCAGAAGCGCCCTGCGCGCGGCATTCGACGGTGAGCCGGCGGCGCAACACGCTATCGGGAAAATTCTGCGCCACCTGCACTTCATCGCCACCAAGACCATGCTGGAAGACGACGGGAAGCCTGCCCTGCCCCGTGTCGAAGACATGAAGGGCGGCATCGTCGCGACGCATGACCGTCGGCGCGGCGCTCATCAGAGCAGCCCCCGCAGGAAGGCGGCGACATCAGGCGCCTCATCAGCGGACAGGCCGTGGGTGATGAGCGCCCGATCGAAGCCCACCGCTTTCAACCGCGCGACGAAATCAGGAAAGTCGACGATGCCTTGCCCCGCCGTGGCGAAGCAGCCGTCACCATGCCGATCCTTGGCATGCGCCATGGCGATGTTGCCGGCGGCCTCCTCGATCGCGTCCGCAACGATCGCACGCGCTTCGTCCGGCGTCGCGTGCTCGAACAGGTTCGCCGGATCGAGCACGATCTTGAGATGCCTGGAGCCCATGTCGGCGATCAGGCGCGTCGCATCCGTAGCGGAGGTGACAATATTGGCCTGCTCGGGCTCGATGCCGAGATCGACGCCGGCTTCTTCCGCCAACGCCAGCGCTTTCGCCATCTCGGCAGCCATGTCGGACCAGGCGGACGGTGTGGCATTGTCGGGATGATAAGCCCATTGATCGGCGCCATTGCGCGAGCCGGTGCAGAGCGTGACCAGTGGGATATCCAGGGCAGCCGCCGTCTCGATGACGACGGCAAGGCGCCGCAGGCCGTCGTCGCGCACCGCCTTGTCGGGATGCGCCATATTGTAGGTGCCCGACAGCGCGACGAGCGAAACGCCCGATAATTGCGCGGCAGCGCGGATGGAAGCGATGGCATTCGCTGGTACCGCATCCGGCATCGACGGCAGGCCGGCGCAGGCGAGGTTGAACTGCGTCGTCTCGTATCCGGCCTGCTTCACCGCAGCCAGCACAGCGGCCGGGTCGCTGCCCGCAAAAGTCTTGGCGAAGATGCCGAGACGCATCAGACCGAACCCGAAACCGACGCGAGCTCGACCCGCTCGCCGGATACAACCGAGCGGGCAATCGCCACCATGGCGCGGATCGAGGCGATGCCGTCCTCGACATTGGCGCCGCGCATCGGCGCGCCGTTCAGTACGGTATCGGCAAGACCTTCCAACTGGCGGCGGAAGAAATGGCCGTCGGCGCCGAGCGGTTTGCGCGAGGTCGCGTCCTTCTCATGGAAGATGTCGACCTCGCTGGCGCGGAAGTACCAGGGGTTGAATGTCTTAGCGATGACCGAGCCGTTCTCGCCATAAAGCTGAAACCCTTCGTGCCAGTCCATGCGTACGGCCACCGTAAGATCGAGATGGCCGAGCGCGCCGCTGGCGAATTCCGTCTCGACGAACCAGCAATAGGCGCCGAATCGTTCGTTGAGGCGGGCGCGCACGGCGGTGATCTCTCCGCACAGGAAGCGCGCGGTATCGACGAGATGCGAGCCGTGCGCCAGCATGAAGTACTGCCGCAAATCGGCCTTTGGATTGCCCGAAGGTTTCTTCGCCAGCTTGCTGGTGACGGGCAGCGGCTGAATGGCATCGGTGTTGGTGTAGCGATGGGTGGAATCGCAATACCAGGCCTTCAACGCCAGCACCTCGCCCATCTCGTCGCGGACGAAGTCGCGGGCCGCCTCCAGCGCCGGGTCGAAGCGCTTCATGTGACCGACCTGCAGCACCTTGCCGGAGCGTTTCACCGCTGCCGCGAGAGCCTCGCCTTCCTCGACGGAGGTGCCGATCGGCTTTTCGCAGAGAACATGCTTGCCGGCATCGAGCGCCTTGATGGACATCGGCACGTGATAGGCGTCAGACGTCGCCACGATCACCGCCTCCAGCTCGGGATCTCCGAGCATCGCGTCATAGTCGGCATACATCTTCCGCGGCTCGTAGGTGGCGCCCATGCGGGCGAGCAGGTCGGGCGCCGCGTCGCAGATGGCGTAGAGGTCGGCATTTCCGGCCTTCGCGCAGGACTGCAGATGCGCGAACTGCGCGATGGGGCCGCAGCCGAGCACACCGACCCTGAGGCGTCTGTCTTGTTTCTTGATCATCGTCTCGTTCTTCAGGCGCCGTAGCCGCGCATTGTCTGGCGGTTGGTCTTGACCGCGCCGGCGGGATCGGCGGCGGCCGTTTCGGATTCCTCTTCCAGCACCAGCCAGCCGTTGAAACGCGCCGCGGTGTTCGCGATCTCGATGACCGCCTGGGTGTCGCAGACGCCTTCGCCCAGCATCGCCCAGGTACCGTTGGCGTCGACGTCCTTCAAATGGATATAGCGGATGCGGTCGCGATAGGTGCTCAGCGTGTCGGCCATGTCCTTGTGGCCGCGCAACATGTGGCCGGTGTCCGGCACCCAGCCGACCAGCTCGGGGTCGAGCAAGGCAAAGATCTTGTCGTAATCGGTGCGATCGAACAGCAGCGTGTTGTGGTGCGAACTCGGATGCACCGCGACTTGGACACTGGCCTTGCGGCCAAGCTCGCCGGCCTTGTTGTAAACCTCGGCGGCGATGGCGAACTTGTCGTCGCGCGGCCCTTCGGACACCACGGTTGCCGACCCCATCGACACCAGCGCGCCGGGAAAGGCGGAAGCGAAATCGATCCAGCGCTGCGCCGCCTCGAGGTCGGCGCCGATCTCCTCCTTGAGAGTGAAACCGCTCTTCGAACCGAAGGCAAAGGAGACGAGCGTCAGGCCGGACGATTTCAGCGCGGCGGCGAACTCCGACGGCCGGCCAGCGTAGCGGCCGATCATGGTGTCGGTGATCTCGATACCGGCATAGCCGCCATCGGCGATCGCCTTCAACAGATCGTCGGGGCCGCCGGTCCAGGCTTTTCCGAGCATTTCCCAGGTGAAGGTCTGGCAGCCGACCTTGAGCTTCGTCTGTGTCATGTCGTTCATTCCTTGACGCCGCCCTGGGTCAATCCCTCGATGATGTGGCGCTGGAAGAACAGCACCAGAAGGATCAATGGCACGGTCACCACGGCGGAGGCCGCGGCGATGTCGCCCCAGGGGACATAATAGAGGTTGGTGAAGTTGGCGATGCCGACCGGGATCGTCTGCCGGTCGATGTTGGAGGTGAAGGCGAGCGCGAAGAGGAATTCGTTCCACGCGGTGATGAAGGCAAGCAGGCCTGTCGTCACCAGGCTCGGCAGCGACATCGGCAGGATGATGCGCCAGAGCAGGCCAGGGACGCTGACGCCGTCCATGCGCGCCGCCTCGTCGATCTCGCGCGGCAGCGTCTCGAAATAGCCGAACAGCACCCAGGTGACGAGCGGCAGGCCGAGCGCCAGGTAGGTGATGATCAGCGCCGTGTAGGTATCGAGGAGGCCGAGATTGGTGGCGACGAGGTAGAGCGGGCCGACCAGCGCGATCTGCGGGAACATCGACACCGACAGGATGACCATGAGGACACCGAAGCGGCCCTTGATGTTGAGCCGCGACAGCGCGAAGGCGGCCAGCGAGCCGACAAACAGGCACAGGAAGGTCGTTGCCAGCGAGACCACCAGCGAGTTCCAGACATAGCGGTGAAGCTGCTTCTCGAAAAAGGCGTTGTAATAATGCTCCAATGTGAAGGGATGCGGGATCAGCGACGGCGATCCCGAGGTCAGCATCTTGTCGAGCTGGAAGGAGGTCGAGAACTGCCAGAGGAAAGGGCCGCCCGACCAGATGAGGATCAGCAAGGCGCCGGCATAGATGGCGAAGCTCTGCAGCGGTGAGCGCGTCTCGTTCATTGCGCCCTCCTGATCTGGCGGACAAGGAAGACGACGAAGACCAGCGCGATGATGCCCTCGGTGATGAACATCGCCGTCGACACGGCCGAGCCGTAGCCGAACTGCAGCGTCGAGAAGAGTACCTTGTAGGATAGCGTCGATAGCGTTTCGGTGGAATCGGCGGGGCCACCGCCGGTCAAGACATAGACAAGGTCGAAGACGCGGAAGGCATCGAGCGCGCGGAACAGGCCGGCGATCAGCAAGGTCGGCATCAGGAGCGGCAAGCGGATATGCCAGAAGGTGATCCAGCCCTTGGCGCCGTCCATGCGCGCCGCCTCGATCAGCGAATTGGGCACCGTCTGCAGACCGGTCAGAAGCAGCAGCGCCATGAACGGCGTCGTCTTCCAGACATCGGCGATGATGATGGTGATCATCGCCGTGTCGGGCGAGCCGTACCAGTTGATGTTCTGGTCGATCAGCCCGGCATGCAGGAGGATGTAGTTGACGATGCCGTTTTGGCCGTCGAACAGCCAGCCGAACATCTTTGAGGTGACGACGGTAGGCATCGCCCAGGGCACCAGCATGGCCGCGCGGACAAGCCCTCGCCCCTTGAAGGCTTCGCACAGGATCAGAGCCATGCCTAGCCCGATCACCGTCTCCAGCACCGTCGAGGCGGCAGTGAACCACATCGTGTGCCACCAGGCGTTCCAGAACTGCGGGTCGCCCCACAGCTGCACATAGTTGGAAAAGCCGATGAAATCCTGATCCTGCGTGATCAGCGAGGTGTTGGTGAGCGAAAGATAGAGCCCGTTGACGATCGGGTAGAAAGAGACTGACGCCAGCGACACGAAGGCCGGCGTCAGCAGGATTAGGGCCCAGAAGGCGCCGGGGAGCGCCCTGCCAAGCCGCCGCGGCCGGCCAGCGCCTGAAATCGTGGCGGCCGCGGTCATGGTCAGGCGACGATCTTGTTGATCTGATCGGCGAGCGCGTCCATCTCGGCCTGCACCTTGCCGGAAACCAGCGCCTTGGAGATGCCGGACTGCAAGGCGAGCGTCACCTTGGCGTATTGCGGCGTGATCGGCCGCGCCGTGGCACCGGTGAACACTTTCTCCAAGCTCGCCATGAAGGGCTGTTCCTTCTTGATCTGCTCGTCCTGGAACAGTGCCGGACGTGTCGGCGCCAGGCCGAAGTTCAGCGCGATGCGATGCTGGGTCTCGGTCGACGACAGCCAGGTGAGCAGCTCGATCGCGGCCTCGCGCTGCTTGGAGTTGGCATTGACGCCAAGCTGGTAACCGCCAAGGCAGGCCGAGCTCTTGCCGCCGGGGAACGATGGCAGCGGTGCCACGCCAACCTTGTCGACGACCTGCGAAGCCTTGGCGTCCTGCGCGATCGGGTAGACATAGGACCAGTTGCGCATGAACATCGCCTTGCCCGAGGTGAAGGGCTGGCGCGATGGCTCCTCGTCCCAGGACAGCACGTCCTGCGGGCTGATCTTGGTGGTTGCGATGGTGTCGTGCAGGAACTGGATCGCCTCGACCGCACCCTTCTGGTTGATCAGCGACGACTTGCCGTCGGGCGCCAGGATCGCGCCATTGTTGGAGGTGATGATCTCGACGGCGTCGCAGACCAGGACCTCGGCCTGCTTGCCCTGCCAGAGATAGCCGAAGTCGACATCGCCGGCCTTTTGCGCCGCAGCGGCGATGGTGGCCATGTCGGCCCAGTTTTCCGGCACCTTGCCGCCGTGCTTTTCCAGCACATCCTTGCGGTAATAGAACATGCCCGAATCCATGAACCAGGGAAGGGCCGTGAGCTTGCCGCCATAGGTACAGGCGTTGAGGGTTCCGGTGAAGTAGGCGCTGCGCTTGTCGGCCGGGAAATACTCGTCCAATGGCAGCGCCCATCCGGCGGCGGCAAAGCCGGCGATCCAGATCACGTCCTGGCTAAAGACATCGGGCGTACCGTTGCGGCGGGCGAGTTGCTGCACCAGCCCCTGGTAGACTTCAGTCGAAGAACTCGGCGGCGGCAGCTCGATGTTCTTGACCAGGATGCGATCCTGCGATTCGTTGAAGGCCTTGATCAGGTCGCCGAAGGTCTCCTTGCCGAAGAAGGCCGCGCTGGCGAAGCTGATTTCGGCGCGCGACTGCGCACGGGCGCGGCCAATGCCGAGGGACGTCCCCGCCCCGAATGCCGCCGCGCCGAGCAGGCCGGCGGAACCGATGAGAAACTGGCGACGATCGGCGATCGTCACATGACCCACAGGCTTAGGTGCGGCGGTCGGCCGTTTTTTCATGTCTGTCATTTTCTCTTCTCCTCCTAGGGCTGGCAGCCTCCCGATGTCGCGCCAGCATTTCCGCATGTTCTATAAAAATTTTACGCGCGTCAATATTTAAAATGTTGTATAGCGTTTTTCGAAGGCGATCCATTGCCAGGGCAGTGGATTCGGCAAAGCATGACCATGTTGGGAGGACCGATCGAAAATGCAGGCAAAATCAAAGGCAAAGCTCGCAATCGGCGTTATCGGATGCGGTAACATCTCGATGACCTACCTGCGCAATGCCGCCCTTTTCGGCGGAATCGAGTTGCGTGCATGCGCCGATATCTCCGCCGATATGGCGGCGTTGCGGGCGAAGGAATATGGCATCGAGGCGCTTGGCGTCGATGCGCTGCTGGCCGATCCCGAGATCGATCTTGTGCTTAACCTGACCATTCCCGCCGCACATTTCGACATTTCGCTTTCCGCACTTTCGGCCGGAAAACACGTCTTCACCGAAAAGCCGCTGGCGACATCGGCCAGCGACGGGCGGCGGCTGGTGGCGGAAGCGGCCAAGCGGGGCGTCCTGCTCGGGTCGGCGCCCGATACATTCCTTGGCGCCGCCGGCCGTCGGGCGCGGCGCCTGATGGACGAGGGCGCCATCGGCCGCCCGGTCACCGGCACCGCCTTCATGATGGGGCGCGGCATGGAGCACTGGCATCCCAACCCGCAATTCTACTACCAGCCGGGCGGCGGCCCGGTGTTCGACATGGGGCCCTATTATCTGACCATGCTGGTCAATCTGCTTGGCCCGGTCGCGCGCGTCATGGCGATGGCGACGCGCGGCCAGGAGGAGCGCCTGATCACCGCGGAAGGACCGTTCAAGAACACCACCTTCAAGGTCGGCACGCCGACCAACGTGCTGTCGCTGCTTGAATTCCGCTCCGGCGCCACTGTTACCTTCGGTGCTTCATGGGACGTCTTCAAGCATTCCAACCATCCGATCGAACTGCATGGCACGGAAGGCTCGCTGCGCCTGCCCGATCCCGACACGTTTGGCGGCACCGTCTCGCTGTCCGAACGCGGCGCGGAGTGGAAGGAGTTCGCCAGCGAAAGCGAACTCTACGGCGCCCGCAACTGGCCCTATGCGGCACCTGACCGCGCCAATTACCGCATGCTCGGCGTCGCCGATCTCGTGCGCTCGCTAAAGACAGGCGCGACGCCCCGCGCCTCCGGCAATCTGGCGCTGCATGTGCTTGAGATCATGGAGGCGATCCTGCGCTCAGGCGAAACCAAAAGCTCGGTCGCCGTTGCCGGTGACGTCGTCCAGCCGGCGCTGCTGACCGAGGACGAGGCAAGCAGGCTGCTCGCATAGAGTCGGATGATTTCAGGTCGAATCGACCCGAAATCATCCGACTGTGAATCAGAGAGATAGAGCATGATGTCGTCCGAAAACCGCTTCACACTTTTCGGCATCATGCTCTAGGCACGGCCATGATGGAGATGGCGATGACGCTCGATCCTGATGCCTTGCGCGCCCTCGAAATCGGCCGTGCGGCCGGCGGCGAGCCGTTCGAGAACGGCAGCGTGGCGGCGGCGCGCGCCGCCTACAGCGCGTCCTTCCCGACGCAGCAGGGCGAGCACGAGCCGGTCGCGGCAACCTCGCAGCGGCAGATCGACGGGCCGAATGGCCCGGTCACGATCCGCGTCCATCGCGGCATCGGCGCACCGCGAACCCGGGCACGTGCCGTACTCTATCTGCATGGTGGTGGCTGGGTCATCGGCAATCTCTGCTCGCATGACAAGATCTGCCGCTGGCTGGCCAATCTGGCTAACGCCGTCATCGTCTGCCCCGATTATCGGCTGGCGCCGGAGCACAAGTTTCCCGCCGGGCTCGAGGATTGCACGGCAGCGCTTCGCTTCATGACGGAAAACGCCGGAGAGCTCGGCATCGACTCGGCGCGCATCACGGTCGCTGGTGACAGCGCCGGCGGCAACCTTGCCGCCGTTCTGGCGTTGCTCGCCCGGGACCGGCTGGCGCCGCCGCTTGCCGCTCAGATCCTGATCTATCCCAACACCGATGCGCGCCAGACGGCGGACAGCTACCGGCGTTTCGGCGATGGGTTCGGGCTCACGGCCGCCACCATGGCCTGGTTTCGCGACCATTATGTGCGAACGCCAGACGACATCACGGACTGGCGCGTCTCGCCGCTGCTTGCATCAAGCTTGGCTGGCGCTGCACCCGCGTTTGTCGCGATCGCCGGCCACGACATCCTTGCCGACGAAGGGACTGCTTATGCCGAACGCCTGCGCGTCGAAGGGGTGCCGCTGGTGCTGCGGCACTGGCCGGGTCAGATCCACGGCTTCGTCTCGATGGGGCGCCACATTCTGGCGGCGCGGCAAGCGGTGAGCGAGGCGGCGGCCTGGCTGCAGCCGCAGACGCGCACTCACGCCGACTGACGCATCACCAGCGTCGCGCCGAGCTTGACGTTGCGCGCCATCTCCTGTCCAGGGGAATCCGCCTCGTCCAGCAAGGCCAGCAGGATCTCGACGCTGCGGCCGGCCATGGCGGCAAAATCCTGCGCCATGGTGGTCAGAGCCGGACAGGTGTAGCGGCTGAGTGGATGATCGTCATGGGCGGCGACACGGAAATCGCAATCGGCCCGGCGGCCGATCTTCAGCCCGCGCGAAAAGGCGGCAGACATGACACCGAAGGCGAGACGGTCGTTCGCGCACAACAGTGTGCGGGCCGGCAGGCCGCCCTTCTCGAGCGTCCTCTCCATCCATTCATGACCGATGCGCTCGAAATCCCAGCTGTAGTCGCCCGCCGCCTTGAGGACGACGGGTTCCAGGCCGGCGGCCTGCATCGTTTCAATATAGCTCCGCAGGCGTTCGCCCGAATTGTGGTTGACGTGCGGAATGTCGACATAAACCGGCGGCTCGCCGGACCGGCAGAGATAGTCGACGATGGTCGACGTGCTCTGGTGGTTGTCGTTGCCGACGAAAGGCGTGTCACCCTCGATGTAGGTGTCGAAATAGACGATCGGAATATCCTCGCTCATCCGCTCGAAGACGCCGGGTTCGGAGACCAACCCCAGTGGAGCGACGATGGCGCCGGCGACTTTCAGCGACATCAGTGTTTTGACCGATTCCGCCTCCAGTTTCGGCGAACCGTGCGAGGAGATGACGATCGGCCAAAAACCCTCGTCGCGGCAGCGCAGTTCGATACGGCTGACCATTTCGGCATAGAACGGATCGGTGAGCGCCGGCACGACGATGCCGACATTGCGGGTGCGCTTGCGGTTGAGATTGCGCGCGAAAACATTCGGCTGATAATCCGATGAACGCAGTGCTGCCTCGATGCGCGCCCGGGTCGCCGGCTTCACGCTCGCTGGATCGTCGAAATATTTCGACAGGGTCGGCCGTGATACGCCGGACGCCCTGGCGAAATCATCCATCGTGCGGTGGGTCTTCTCCGCCATCGATATTTCCAGCCCCTTTGTCCCGCGCCCGCCGACAACTTTCCGGTCAGGCCAGAATCAGTCCTGCGACCGTTGCCGTTAGGCAGCATTGCTTGACCGAATTTGTTCAGTCAAATTTTCGCGTTTCCACTACAATGCAAAAGCATTGCGCACGTCAAATTATTTATTGACGCTCTGAAAACGACAACCTAGGCTTTGGGACCTGTACGGACGTGGAGAAGGCGCTCGGCAACCGGCCGCAGGGCAATCTGGGAATGGTGAGGACATGAAGAAACTGGTTTGCGCCGGCGAGATCCTGGTCGAGATCATGGCCGAGCGGATCGGTCAGAGTTTCCTTGCCCCCGGCCCTCTGGTCGGCCCGTTTCCCTCCGGCGCGCCGGCGATCTTCATCGACCAGGCGGCGCGACTCGGCCAGCCAGCGGGCCTGATCGCGGCCGTCGGCGATGACGATTTCGGCCATTTGAACATCGAGCGCCTGCGCGCCGACGGGGCCGACATCTCCGCCATCAAGGTCCACCGGGGTGCCGCCACGGGCACCGCCTTCGTCACCTATGAAACCGACGGCAGCCGGCACTTCGTCTACAACATCAAGCACAGTGCCGCCGGCCTGATCGAGATCGGTGCCGAGGCGCGCGCGCTGCTGGCCAGCGCCGACCATTTTCACGTCATGGGCACCTCGCTGTTCTCGCCCGAGGTGATCGAAGTGGCGCGCAACGGGATCGAAACGGTCAAGGCGCGTGGCGGCACTGTTTCCTTCGACCCCAACATCCGCAAGGAGATGCTCGATCTGCCGGGCCTGCGCGACGCGCTGCATTTCGTGCTGTCGAAGACCGATGTCTTTCTGCCAAGCGGACCGGAACTGTTCATCTTCGCCAAGGCGACCGACGAGGAGAGCGCGGCGCGAGAAATGCTGGATCGCGGTATCTCCACCGTGGTCGTCAAGAAAGGCGCGCAAGGCGCCGTTCATTACGACAAGACCGGACGAACCGCGGCGCCGGGCTTCGTCGTCAACGAAATCGACCCGACCGGCGCCGGCGACTGTTTTGCCGCGGCCTTCGTCTCCTTCTGGCTGCGCGCAGAAGCGCCCGAGAAGGCGCTGCGCATCGCCAATGGCTGCGGCGCGCTGGCGGTGACCAGGAAGGGGCCGATGGAGGGCATCGCCTCGCTTGCCGCCGTCGAAGCCTTCCTTGCGACCGCCAAGGCCGGAGCGCCTGTATGAGCCGGGCTACGGACAGGCTGGCGGCCGTAGCGGCGCGCCGGGCGACCGGCGAACGCTGCGGCATCACCTCGATCTGCTCGGCTCATCCGCTGGTGATCGAAGCGGCGCTGCGCCACGGCAAGGCGCGCGACGCCGATGTGCTGATCGAGGCCACCTGCAACCAGGTGAACCACGAGGGCGGCTATACCGGCATGACACCAGCGGATTTTCGCCGCTTCGTCGAGACGATCGCCGGCAAGGTCGGCTTTTCCCTCGACAGGCTGGTGCTCGGCGGCGATCATCTCGGCCCCAATCCGTGGAAACACCTGCCGGCGTCCGAGGCCATGGCGAGGGCCGCGCGCATGGTCGACGCCTATGCCGTGGCCGGCTTCACCAAGATCCACCTCGACGCCAGCATGGGCTGTGCCGGCGAAGGTGCCGCACCTTCCGACGCGACGATCGCAGCGCGCGCCGCCGAACTGGCGGAAGTGGCCGAGGCCGCGACCGAACGAACCGACGGCACCAAGCCGGTCTATGTCATCGGCACCGAAGTGCCGGTGCCGGGCGGCGCCCTGGAAGCAATGAACCATCTGGCGGTGACGACACCGGAGGCCGCGCGTCAAACCGTGCGCATCCACCGCGATGCCTTCAGCCGGCGAGGTCTCGACCAGGCCTTTTCGCGGGCGCTCGGTGTCGTCGTGCAGCCAGGCGTCGAATTCGGCAATGCCGAGGTGATCACCTATGAACCGGAACGCGCCCGTGTATTGGCCGGCACGTTGCGGGATCTACCGCAATTCGTCTTCGAGGCGCATTCGACCGACTACCAGCCGGTCTCGGCATTGACCGCGCTGGTCGACGACGGATTTGCCATCCTCAAGGTCGGGCCGTGGCTGACCTTCGCGCTGCGCGAGGCGCTCTACGGCTTGAGCCATATCGCCGAGGTTCTGGTTCCCGACCAGGCGCGCGAAAACCTGCCGACGGCGATGGAGCGCGTCATGCTGGCGGCGCCGAACAATTGGAAGAATTACTATCACGGCTCCGAGGCTGAACAACGGATCGAACGCCATTTCTCCTACAGCGACCGCATTCGCTATTACTGGCCGGCACCGGCAGCCCAGCAGGCTGTGGATGCGCTTATGCAGGCGCTCGGCGACCGCGACATCCCCCTACCCCTCATCAGCCAATATCTCGCCCATCTCGATGGCGCGGTGGCGAACCGGTCCGTGGCGCCAAAGGCCGCAGAATTGCTGATCGCCAGTGTGACCGAGGTTCTCGACACCTACGCCAGCGCAACCGGCTGACCACGGCTACGGCTTGGGCATCAGGACCAGCGCTCCCGTGGTGCGGCGCGATTCCAGATCGCGGTGCGCATCGGCGGCATTGGCGAGATCGTAGCGCGTCGGCGCCTCGATCCTGACCACACCCTGGCGAAGCGCTTGGAAGAACCTGGCGACGTGCGGCGCAAGTTTTTCCGGCGTGTCGGTGAAATGGGCATAGTTGGGTCGCGAAATGGTCAGCGACTTCGACGCGAAGCGGCCGATATCCCAATTGCCGACCGGCCCAGAAGCCTGGCCGAAGCTGACGAGGTGGCCGCGCACGGCAAGGGCGGCGAGCGAGCCAGCGAAGGTGTCGTTGCCGACCGCGTCATAGGCGACATCGGCTCCCCTGCCCCCTGTCAACCGCATGACGGCATCGCCGAAATTCTCGCGGGAATAGACGATGACATGGTCCGCGCCGAGACGCTCGACGACGCGGGCCTTGTCGTCGCTCGACACGGTCGCGATCACCGTCGCGCCGAGATGACGCGCCCATTGCACCAGCAGCTGACCGATGCCGCCTGCTGCCGCATGGATGAGGACGATTTCGCCCGGCTTCACGGCATGAACGTCGTGCAGCAGGAAGCTCGCGCTGACGCCCTTGAGCAGGCCGGCGGCGGCGATCTCATCCGTGATGTCGTCCGAAAGATGAACCAGCAATTCGGGCGCCATGTTGCGCCGCTCGCTGTAGGCGCCGACCGGCGGACAGGCATAGGCGACGCGGTCGCCGGCCGAAAAGCCGGACACCGCCGGGCCGACTGCCTCGATGATGCCGGCCGCTTCCATGCCGGGCACGCCGGGCGGCTTCAAAAGGTCGAAAAACCCGGTGCGGCAATAGACGTCGATGAAATTGACGCCGATCACCGTGTGACGGATCCGCACTTCGTTCGAGGCCAGCGGCGGCAGTTCGATATCCCTGAGCCTCAACTCCTCCGGTCCACCGTAACGCTCGACAACGATCGCACGGGTCGTTGCGGTCCGACCAGGCGCGGTCCTTGGCGCCGCATGCGGCATGTCGATGGGCGGAGGCGGTGCAACAATCGCCTGGGGCGGTCTCGTCTCGACTGGCGAGCCCACGCTCCGGCGCTTCAGAAGATTGCGCACCGCCGCGAAGCCGGCCTGATAGATGCCTTCGGTGACCAGCCTGACCAGTTCGTCGCGGCAATGCGCCGGCGGCTGGAATTCAGAGCGCCATTCCCAGAAGGTGGCATTGCCGTCGGTCACCGGCTTCAGCCTGATCGAGGCGACATAGCCCATCAGAGGCAGCGGCGCTTCGAGCAGGCAGTAGCTCAGCCGGCGGTCCTTGTCGGATAGTGCCAGCAATTGCTCGCGCAATTCACCGCCGTCATTCAGCCGAAAGTGGCGCACGGCGCCAACCGCATCGACCGGTTCGCCGCCCTCGATCTCGCTGAAGGCGATGGCAGGATGCCAGCGGTCATGGCCGTTGAAATCGCGCAGGATCGCCCAGACCTCGTCAACCGGTGCCTCGATGATCGTGCTCTGGCAAACCTTGACCATCGGCCGGCGTCAGCGCCCGAACCGGTGTTTCAGCGCGCCCAGGGCGGTCTGGAAGATGCCATTGCCGATCTGATGCATCAAGGCCGCCTCGCGATCGGCCGCGCAGTCGAACTCCGCCTGCCACTCGGCGAGCGTCAGATTGCCGTCGGTGATCGGCGTCAGCGACAGGGTGGCGACATAGTTCTCCACCGCCATCGGACTTTCGAGGATCGCGTAGCTGCAGGACAGGTCGTAGTCGGACAGCGCCAGCAGCCTTTCGCGGATGCGGCCACCGTCCTTCAGCGTGAAACTCCTGATGCAGCCGATCTGGTCGGCCTGCGCGTTTTGCTCGATGCGGCTTTCGGCGACGAACGGCGCCCAGCTTGGCAATGCGTTGAAGTTGCGGACGAGCTTCCAGACTTCCGCGGCCGGAGCCGGAATGACCGATGAGACATAGACCTTGGTCATTTCAGATAGCCGCCGATATTTGCCACTGCACGATCATCCCGTCAATGATCGCGGTCGTCATCGTCGTCCTTGGCGGCCTTTCCCTTGCCCTTCTTGTCACGGGTCAGGCTGGAAATGTCCTTGGCGTCGCGCAGCACGTCGGTCATCCGTCCGAGCGAGCCGCCCTCGATGCCGATCTCCTTCATCAGATTGTCGATCATCGGCGCCTGCACCCGGTAGCGCAGCGCGGAGTCGATGACCTCGTCGGTGACGTTGCGGTTGCCGCCCGTGCCGCCATTGATGCCGTCGACATGCAAGATCTTGATGCCGTCGATCTTCTCCATCGGCTTGACGCTTTCGCGGATGATGCCTTCCATGTGGTCGAGCAGCTTGCCGCGCAGGCGCCCGGCGCGGGCTTCGCTCGACAGCAGGTTCTCGGCCTCGTTGAGCTGGCGATGGCCTGATGCGTCGACCTCGTAGCGCTGGGCCGCGGCAAGGGCGTGGATCTTCTCCGCTTCCGCCGAAGCGACTGCGGCGATCTTCTGCGCTTCCGCCAGGCTTTTCGCCGCCTTCATCTCGGCATCCGCGGCCGATGTGATGCGCAGCGCTTCCCGCTCTGCCTCGCGCTGCGCCCCGATCAGGTCGGTCAGCTTGCGGCGCTCGGCGATCTCGCGCTCGCGGGCGGTGAAAGCCTGTTCCTCGGCCTGGACGGCCTTGGCACGCACCGCTTCGGAAGCCGCGATCGCCGAGGACCGTTCCTGCGTCTTCTTGGCGATGTCGATCGCCTTCTGGATTTCCGCGATCTCGATCTTCTGGTCGCGATCGACGCCCAGTTGGCGGATATCGCGATCCTTGATCAGCCGCGCTTCCTCGATGCCGCGCTCGGTGGTGATGCGGGCGCGCTCGACCTCCTCACTGGCCGAAATCTCAGCCTCCTCAAACGCCTGGCGCTTGGCGATCTGCAGCGCTTCAAGGTGACGCTCGCGTTCGATGCGGACCTCGTCCACCACCCGTTCCTGCGCGATCCGCGCCGTTTCGGTGGCCTGGTTCTCGACGATCTCGGCGCGGCGTTTTTCCGCCTCGGCCCGGGTCACTTCCAGCGCCTTTTCGGCGAGCGCGATCTGGCGTTCCAGTTCAGCGACTTCGAGCAGCTTCTTGCGTTCGATCTCGAGCTTGCTTTGCGCGCCCTCACGCTCGATGCGGGCCTTCTCCAGCGACAGTTCGAGCGCGATCTGCTCGCGCTCGGTCAATTCGCGCATCTTCATCTCGGTCTCGTCGAGCGAACGGCGGCGCGCGATCTCGCGGCGCTGCGTGTCTTCCTCGCTCTTGATGCGTTCCTCGGTGATATTGCGCTCCTGGTTGAGCCGCGATTTTTCGACGGCCTCGCGCGACGAGAGCTGTGCCTGCTCGGATTCCTGGTCACGCAACGCACGCTCAATGGCCAATTCAGACCGCTGCGCGGCGCGACGGATCTCGACCTCGCGCTCCTGTTCGAGGCGTGCATATTCGGTGTCGCGGTCGATTTCCAGCACCTTGCGCTGTGTGTCGAGGTTCTGGTTGCGGATGTCGACCAGCGTGCGCTGTTCGATCTCGTTGCGCATGCGGCGGCGGGTCTCGATCGATTCCGTCAGTTGCGTCAACCCCTCGGCGTCGAAGGCGTTGGAGGGATCGAAATATTCGAGGCTGGTCTGGTCGAGGTCGACGATGGCGACGCTCTCCAACTCGAGCCCGTTGGCCGCGAGCGATTCCTCGGCGAGCCTGCGCACCTTGGCGGCATAGTCGCCGCGCAACTCATGCATCTCTTCCAGCGTCATCTGGGCGGCGACGGTGCGCAGCGCGCCGGCGAACTTGCCTTCCAGCAATTCGCGCAAGCTGTCGGGCTGCAGCGTGCGGCGGCCAAGCGTCTGTGCGGCAGCGGCCACCAGTTCGCGGCTGGCGCCAACGCGCACGAAGAACTCGGCGATCAGGTCGACGCGCATGCGGTTGCGGGTGATCAGCGCCAGCGCATCCTCGCGGCGCACCTCGATGCGCAGCACGTTCATGTTGACCGGAGTGATCTCGTGCAGAACCGGGATGACGAAGGCGCCACCATTCACCACCACCTTCTCACCCATGAAGCCGGTGCGCACGAACGCCGTCTCCTTGGTCGAGCGGCGATAGAGCCAGCGCAAGATGTAGACAGCGATCACCACGACGACCGCGGCAATGATCAGCCACAACAGGAAAGCGCCAAAGGTCTGCGCGTCCATGATCTATCCTCCCCAAGACAATGCGGTCGGCACGGGGCGACCGGCGATATTTTCAAACATCCACCCGCATGGTGGCGAAGTCCAATTCTTCATGCCCGCCTCTGCAGCTTCGGCGTGACCGCGTGGAATGCAGCGATCGCCGCGTCGACGAAAGGCGTGTCGTTGATGTTGGCCCGCACCCGCTCGATATGGCGCAAAGGCGTGCGGCGCACCGTCTTCTCGATCGCCTCGAACAAAGCGTTGTCGGCTTCCGGGTCATGAAAGGGCTGACCGGGCGCATCGAGCATCGAGACGCCGCCCTCCGGCAGCAGGAAGCGCACCGGACCGTTCATGGCGTTGAGCCGCGTGCCGATCCATTCACCGAAGGCGCGGTTCTCGTCGCGCGTGGTACGCATCAGCGTGACGTTGGGATTGTGGATAACGAATTTGCGGCTGCGGAATTTCTCCGGAACGCTGTCACGCGGACCGAAATTGACCATGTCGAGCGCACCCGTCGAACCGACATAGGGCAAACCAGTCCGGATCGCAGCACCAAAACGATCCTCCGTCGCCGGGAACACGCCGCCGACGATCATGTCGGCCACTTCCGTGGTGGTGAGGTCGAGGAAGGCCGACAGCAGCCGGGAATCGCCGAGGTTTTCCATCGCCCGCCCACCAGTGCCGGTGGCGTGGAAGACGAGGCAGTCATAGTCGGCTTCGAGGCGCCTGGTCACCGCTTGCACCAGGGGGGTGGTGACGCCGAACATGGTGATGCCAACGGCCGGCCGCGCCAGCTTGCGTCTTGCTTCCCAGACCTCGGCATTGGGCAGTTGCGCGACCATGCCGGCCATGGCGTGCGCGGCGTTGGAGAGCACCTGTTCGGTGATCGAGTTCAGCCCCTGCACATCGGCGACCGAATGGAACATCATGATGTCGGCGCCGCCGACATATTTGGCGACATCGCCGGCCGCCACAGTCGAGACCATCAGCTTGGGAATGCCGACCGGCAGCACACGCATGCCTGCCGTCGCCAGCGTGGTGCCGCCGGAACCGCCCGCCGAGATGACGCCGCCGATGCGTGGCTCACGCTCGATCCAGCGTGCGAAAGCTTCCGCCATGGCACTGACCGAGCCGCCGCGATCATTGGTGAAGACGGCGGAGGATCCACGCGCGTGCATGCCGGCCACCTGCATGGCGGGCACATCGGCACTGGTCGGCTTTCCCGATGTCGACAGGTCGACGGTGCGTACGGGCAGACCAAGCGACTTCAGCCGGTCGGCAACGAAGCGCAATTCCTTGCCCTTGGTGTCGAAGGTGCCGACGACCAGCACGGTCCTGCCGATGCGTTCGGCGAAGGGGATGGCGAAGACCTTCTTCAGGTCGTCCTGCGGTGCCGTCTTGTCGACCGCGGCCTGTCGCAATTCGGTGACCGGCACGTTCCAGCGATTGGGCAGTTCGGTGACCGGTCGATAGACGCCGCTCTGCGGCATCGGTTCGGTCGAGCCGCCGCCAGCCCTGTCGACGCGATAGACTTCCGCCAGTTGTTCCCGGGCCTGCGCGGCTTCCGCCGGCGTGACGGGTGTCTCCTCGGCATGGCGGCCGACGCCGAGCAGCCGCTGCTGCAACTCACGGTCGGCGGCGAGCGCCTTGGCATCCATCAGCCGGTTGATGCGGCCATTGACCATGATGGCGACCTGGTTCGATACCGCGGTCGCCACGCCGATATTCTGCTCGATGACCATTACCGCCATCTCGCCTTCGGCGGCGAGGTCAATCAGCATACGCTCGACCTGGTCGACGATGACCGGCGCCAGGCCTTCAGTCGGCTCGTCCATGACCAGCAGCTTAGGATCGCTGAGCAGCGCACGCGAAATCGCCAGCATCTGCTGTTCGCCGCCCGACAGCTGCGAGCCGCCATTGGTACGGCGTTCGGCGAGCCGCGGAAAGGTCTGGTAGACGCGCTCGACCGTCCAGCTGGCATCGCGCCTGTTGCCGGCGGCCAGACGCAGATGCTCGTCGACGGTCAGGCTCGGCCAGACACGGCGCCCTTGCGGGACATAGCCGACGCCGAGGCGGTGGATTTCGTGCGGCTCAAGAGAAGTGATCTCCCGGCCATCGACGCGGATCGAACCGGACTTCGCCCGTTTCAGCCCAACGATGGTGTTGCAGAGCGTCGACTTGCCCATGCCGTTGCGGCCGACCACCGACAGCACGCCGCTTTCCAGCGTCAGCGAAACACCCTGCAGCGCATGGCTCTCGCCATAGAAAACCTGCAGATCGTCTATGCGCAGCATTGCCTTGGCGATCTTTCCGGGACGCTCAGCCATGCTTGCCCCCGAGATAGATTTCCTGGACCTCGGGATCGGCTTCGATCTCCTGCGGCGTGCCTTCCTTGAACAGGCGGCCATTGTGCATCATCGACACATATTCCGAGACACGGAGTGCTACGTCGAGATCATGCTCGATGATGATGTAGCCGATATGCTTCGGCAGCGCGTTGAGGATGGCGACGAGGTCGCGACGTTCGGTCGGCGACAGGCCGGCGGCCGGTTCGTCGAACAGGATGAAGCGCGGCGCGCCCGCCAGCGCCAGCGCGATCTCCAACTGGCGTTGCTGGCCATGGCTCAGCGTCGCCACCAGCGCGTCGCGATAGGCTTCGAGGTGCACGGCGTTGAGGATCGATTCCGCTTGCACCATGTTGACGTCGGTCGTTGCCGGACGCAGCAGCGAAAACCGCCGACGCGAGACGCCGCGACAGGCGAGAAAGATGGAATCGAGGACCGACAGGCCCTTGAACAGTTGCGAAATCTGATAGGTGCGGCGCAGGCCGCGCCGGATGCGCTCATGCGGCGGCAGGTCGGTGATGTCCTCGCCGAAGAAGCGGATGCGCCCCGCCGTCGGCAGGAAATCGCCGGTGACGGCGTTGAACAGGGTCGTCTTGCCGGCGCCGTTGGATCCGAGGACCGCGCGCCGTTCGCCGGCCGCGATCCTCATATTGATGCCCGAGAGTGCCACCAGCGCGCCGAAATGCCGCGCCACGCCATCAAGCTCCAGCGCATAGGCGCCGGTGCTCTGGAGACGGTTTGCTGCGAAGCTTTCGGTCACTGGCGGCTGCACCCAAGTGTGGTGTTACGGGCAGCTCGGATTGTCGCGGTTGACCGCGCCGAGCTTCATGAACTCGTCTTCGGGAATGCCGAGCGTCTGGTTGACCTGCGGCACGACCTTGACCAGTTTGTTGAGGAGATTGCCGTCGGCGCCTTCGGTGACCTCGGTCAGGAAAATGTCGGCGATGGCGTTGCGGTTCTTGTCGAGCGACACCTTGCCCGTCGGCGTGTCGAAGGACAGCTTCGACAGCGCGTCGCGCAACTTCTTGCCGCCATCGGAGACATCGCCGCCAACCTGGTCGAGACCAAGCAGCGTCGCCTTCATGTCGACATAGTAGCCATGGGCGAAAAGCGAGGGTGACGGAAACGCACCCGGCTGCTTCTTGTAGGCCTCGACGAAGGCCTTCCAGGCCGGCGCGTCGTTGGTGTCGGCGGTCGGGCCAGCGGATGGCGTGCCCTTCAGCACTTCCTTCAGCTTGCCTTTCGACGTCAGCACGGTCTGGTCGACAGTGATCGAGCCGCCGATCAGCGGCGCGGTGCCGCCACCCTGCTGGTACTGGGTCAGGAAGTTGACCGCATCGGCGCCGCCGAGCGCGACGTAGATTGCGTCGACGTCCTCAGGGATGGCGGCGATGACCGAGGAAAAGTCCTTGTTGCCGATCGGCACCCAGGATTTCGACGGCACATGGCCGCCGGCCTTGCAGAACTCGGCCATGAAGCCGAACACCTGCGTGTAGGGGAAGGAATAATCCTCGGCGACTGTGGCGACCTTCTTGTAGCCCTTGTCCTTGAAGGCATAGGTGCCCAAGCCTGCCATCCACTGCGCGCCATCGGTCGAGAAACGGAAGAAGTTCTCAGCCGGGTCGCGCAACGTGGTGTCCTGCGCGGCCGATGTGCCGTTGATGAAGGTCACGTTCGGTTGCGTCTTGGCGTAGTCCTTGACGGCGATGCCTTCGTCGCCCGAAAGCGGACCGACCAGCACCTTGACGCCGTCCTGCTCAACCAGCTTGCGCGCCGCGCGCACGGCGCTGTCGGGCGAAGCATCGGACGAACCCTTGACGATCTCGATCTTCTTGCCGGCGACGGTGCCGTTCATCTCGGCAACGGCGGTCATGGCGCCGCGCTCGCCGTCCTCGCCGAGCACCGTGAACGGGCCTTCGAAGGTGGCGAGCAAGCCGATCTTGATGGTGTCGTCGGCAGCCAGTGCCATCGAAGGCGCGGTCAGCCCGGTGAATACCGCCAGCGCCAGTAAAGTACGTCTATGCATCCTCATGATTTCCTCCCGTTGATTTCATTTTTGCAGTGGTTCATTCCATCCCGGTTGCTACGGTCCGGGACGCAAGGACTCCTGGGCAAGATGTGGCTTGATCCTCCCCCACAACCCAAGAATTCCATCCGGTGAGACGAAGACGATCACCAGGAACACCATGCCGATCAGCGTGTTGAAGCGCTCGGCGCCGACGATGTCGATGGCGAAGGTCTGCATCAGGACGACGACGACCGCGCCGAGGAACGGCCCGATCGGGTGGCGCAGGCCGCCGATGACGGCAATGATCAGCACGTCGATCGCGGCATCGACGCCGATGGTACCGGGCGAGACGCGGCCGTTGAACCAGACCAGCAGTACGCCCGCCAGTCCGGCGATGACACCGGCGAGCAGCCAGGCGAAGACCTTGTGCGCGGTGACGTGGTACCCCAGCGCGCGCATGCGGCGCGGATTGTCACGGATCGCCTGCAAGGTCATGCCGAAGGTCGAACGCGAGCCGTAAAGCACCGCCGCATAGGACAGCGCCGCCAGGCCCAGACAGAGATAGTAGAATGGCCTGGGATCGCGCCAGTTGACGCTCCAGAAGACCGGCGCACGGATGCCGGCATAGCCGGAATGGCCGTTGAAGATGGCGTAGTTCTGCTGCGCGAAATAGAAGGTCGCGGTGGCGATCGCCAGCGTGATCATAATCGTGTAGATGCCTTCGGTGCGCACCGAGATCCAGCCGATCAGCGCCGACGCCAAGGCCGCCGCGAGAACCGCGAACGGAACCGCGAGCCACCACGGCCAGCCGAGACCGAGAATGCTGGAGTTGTTGTTGCCAAGGATGGCGATGGCATACGCCGCTATGCCGGCGACGGTGATCTGCGCCAGACTGACCATGCCGCCATAGCCGGCGAGCAGCATCAGCGACAGGCCCAGCATGCCGAAGATCAGCGAATAGCCGCCGATCTGCGTCAGGAAGAAATCGGACGCCACCAATGGATAAAGCACCAGTGCGACGGCAAGGATGATGTGGCCGGCGCCGAGCTTCTCCAGCCAGTTCTGCTGCGGCGTGGCGCTGGTGGCGGGGATGGCCAGACTCATCGTGCCTTCCCCATGATGCCTTGCGGCCGCACCGCCAGCGTCACCACCATGATGACGAACGTCAGCACGATGCCATAGGTCGGGAAGTAGACGAGGCCGATCTGCTCGGCCAGGCCGATCAGCAGTGCGCCGATGGCGGCGCCCGTGATCGAGCCCATGCCGCCGACGATGACGACCACCAGCGATGCCAGGAGATAGCGGACATCCTCGCCTGGCGCGACCGATAGCGCCGAGCCACCGACGACGCCGGCAAAGCCGGCAAGGCCGGCGCCGACGGCAAAGACGATGGCGAAGACCGCATGAACATTGACGCCCGAGGCCTGCAACATGGCGCGGTCGTCAACGCCGGCGCGGATCATCATGCCGACGCGGGTCTTGTGCAGCATCAGCCAAAGACCAACGCCGATGACGATCGCCGCGGCCAGCACCACGACGCGGTAGAGCGGATAGGTGAGGAAGACCGAGGCGCCGTTGGAGCGCACCGCCGTGATAACGGGCAAGGTCAATGCGCCATCGAGCCATTCGGGCGTGGTGATCTGGTAAGTGCCGCCGGCCCACACCGCCAGCATCAGGTCGGCGGCCACGATCGAGATGCCGATCGAGACCAGGGTCTGGCGAAGATCGTCGCCCTCCAGCGGACGGAAAACGAAGACCTGCATGACGACACCGACGATGGCCAGCACCGCGAAGCCGGCGGCGACGCCGAGCAGCCAGTAGCCGGTGCGGTTGGTGACTTCGTAGCCGATATAGGCGCCAAGCAGATAGAGCGAGCCATGCGCCAGATTGACGTTGCGCATCAGGCCGAAGATCAGGGTGAAGCCGCTGGCAACGAGGAAATAGAGGCCGGCCAGGGTGATGCCGTTGAGGATGGCGCTGACGAAGGCCTTCTTCGAGATAAGGATCGCGTTCAGCCAATCCGGCCAGACCGCGAAGACCAGCCATGCGACGACAGCGGCGGCGAGCAGGCCAACGAGGCCCCATGCCTGCCGGCCGGTAATGCCGCCGCTCTCGGAGAGCGTCTGAGATGGCTGGTCGAGCAAGCTCATGCCGTCAGCCGCCGGCGCTGCTCGTTCATGCGCGGCGCCTTGTGGAACTTGCCGTCCTTCATGATGGCGAGAATGCGGTTCTTGTCCTGCAGGATGCGCACGTCAGAGATCGGATCGCCGTCGATCAAGAGAAGGTCGGCAAGATAGCCTTCCCTTATCATGCCGAGTTCGTCGCCCATGTTCATGATCTGACCGCCATATTTGGTGCCGGCCTGGATCGCCTCCATCGGCGAGAAGCCCAGCATCTCGACGAAGGTCTGGATGTCCTTGGCGTTGGTCCCTTGCGGCGTCCAGGCAAAGCCGTAGTCGCCGCCGATGCAGACTCGGATGCCGCGCCGGTGCATCTTCTTCATCGTCTCGATGCACATTTCGAGTTCGCGCTCGTATTCGAGCGACAGCGGCGAGCCCGGCTTGATGCCCCACTGCTCGGCGTGACGTGCCGTGTTGATCAGCCAGGCGATGCCCGGCGCGACGAAGTGCTTGTCCTTGGCCGCTTCGAGCATGTCGAGCGCTTCCTCGTCGGCGAAGGAGGCATGGTAGATGTTCTGGATGCCGTGGCGGATGCACTGTTTGACCGAGCCCGACGAACGCGCATGCGCCGACAGCACCTTGTTGCGGCAGCGCGCCTCGGAGGCGGCCATGGCGACCTCCTCTTCCGACATCGGCGTCTCCTCGGCGCCCATGCCCGTGATGCTCTCGCCGGACAGGTTGAGTTTTATCGAATCGACGCCGTATTTGATCAGCTGGCGCACGGTGCGACGGATTTCCTCCGGCCCCGAGACGACGAGGCCGAGGTTCAGCCCCTCATGCGGGATGTGCGACGGCGCGGAATCGCCGAGGCCGCCGACCGTGGTGATTTCCGGACCCGCCGCGAGGTAGCGTGGTCCCGGAAAGCGGCCCTGGTTGATGAATTTCTTGGCGACGACATCGAGACGCGGCTTCGCGGCGGCCGCCCCCCGGCCGGCGGTGAAGCCGGCATCAAGCACCAGCTTGGCCATCTCCATGGTGACCAGCATGTGCTCCTCGATTTCCATCATCTGGATGGGGTCGATGCCGGGCGCGTTGTTCCAGGACAGATGCAGATGCGCGTCGATCATGCCCGGCATCAGTGTCGCGCCCATACCGTCGATGACGGTTGCACCTCCTGCCGCGCCACCGCTGTAGGAGGACGACGAGGACGAGCTGAAGCGCGATGAGCCCTTGGTGATCTGCTTGATGCGGTTGCCCTGCACCAGCACCTCACCGGTGTATGGATATTCACCTGATGCGTCGAGCACACGCACATTGGTGAACAGCGTGCTGCCCGAACCGTTGCCGTTCCAGCTGTCGTCTGCCATCACAAGCCTCCCAACTTGCCGAGCGCATGAGTTTACGCCCGATCAGAAATCCTCACCTATCAACCCGTCTCAAAAAATCGGCGAGCTTCTGGCTGCTTTCGCGCGGGTTTTCCACCGTGGCCCAGTGCCCGCACCGATCCAGCGACGAGAATACGGCGCCCTTGATCTTGTCGGCAAGCGCCTGGGCGACCCCTGGCGGATTGACCGTGTCGGCGTCGCCGGTGACCAGCAATGTCGGCGCCGAGATCCTGCGCGCATCGATGGCGGTCGCCTTGGCCAGAGCCTCGCAGGTACGGGCGTAGGATTCGGGATCCTGACGCGTGATCGATTCCCGCACGAAGGCAACTGCCGCCGGCGAGGTTTCCCTTGTGTGGGCGGAAATCGCGTTGGCGACGATCTGGTCGGCGATATCGGCAATGCCGCCCGAGCGCGCCAGACGCGCCCGGGCGGCGAGCCCTTGCCGTGTTGCTTCCGCCGGTTCCGCCAGGGCGCCGAATAGCGCCAGCGATGTAACCAGCGACGGCTGCGTCGCGGCGATCTGCTGGCAAACGATGGTGCCCATCGAATGGCCGACGAAGTGCGCAGAAGCAACCCCCATGCCGGCCATGGCGCGGATCACCGCCTCGCTCATCCCTTCGACGGTCAGCGGCTCGATCGGGCGCGGCGAGCGGCCGGAGCCCGGCAGGTCGAGCCGGATGACGCGATAGGCGGAAAGCGCCGCCATCTGCGGCTGAAACATGTTCGACGTGCCGCCAAGGCCATGGATCATCACGACGGCAGCGCCCGCGCCGACAGCTTCCGCAACGACCTGACCAACCGTTACCGTGGTCATTGCGCGTGCTCCGTGAAGCGATTTTCCAGCGTGCCGATGCCATCGATCTCGATGCGCACGACGTCGCCGGCCTTGAGGTATTTCGGCGGGTCGAAACCGATACCGACCCCGACCGGGGTACCGGTGGCGATGATGTCTCCGGGCTTCAGCGTGATGCCTTGCGACAGCGTGGCGATGATGGTCGGAATATCGAAGATGAGCAGCGATATGCGGGAATTCTGGCGCAGATCCTCGTTTACGAAACACCGAATGCCGGCGGTTGCGAGGTCGAGTTCGTCCCTGGTCACCGCCCATGGTCCCATGGGGCAGAACGTGTCTTGCGACTTGCCGATCAGCCACTGGCTGTATCTGCCCTGCAGATCGCGGGCCGTGACGTCGTTGACGATGGTGTAGCCCCAGACATGGTCGAGCGCGTTCTCCTTCGATATGCCGCGCCCGCTCTTTCCAATGATGACGGCCAGCTCCGCCTCATAGTCGATGGCGGTCGAGACCGAGGGATCGATCAGCACGCTGGCATGGTTGGCGACGACCGATTCAGGAACCTTGGAAAAGATGATCGGATGCTTCGGGACCGCGCCGGCGCCGGCGCTGGAATCGAAGCCGCTGCGGGCGAATTCGTGCGCGTGCTCGTGATAGTTCTTGCCGACGCAGAAGATGTTGCGGCGCGGTTGCGGGATCGGCGCTTCGATTTCCACCTGCGCCAGCGGGATGGGCGAAAGGGTGCGCGGCATGCCGGCGCCATTGCGCTCGATCAAAGCCAGAATGCCTGATTTGGCCTGGTCGACGGAAAAATCAAAAGGCGCGATTGTCTGAGCGTCGAGATCGACAAGCCCCACGCGACGTTCGCCGGCGATCGAAAAAGTCGCGACCCGCATTCAGATCCTCCCTGAACCAATATTGAGCCAATTATTCGCTCTTTTGTTACACGCTATCGCCGATTGGTTTAGCCCGCAAGAGAAATCTGGGTTGGTCGCACCAAAAAGGATTTGATTGCCAGCCCCGCCGCTTCACAGGATATCGACCGCAGCCATGCGATGGACGGCGATACCTGAAGCTGTTATCAATGGTTCAGTATCGGATCAGATAAAAGTGACCGGACATGCCCAAGCTCGTTGCCAGCGATATCGCCACCGCGCTGAAGAAGCGGATTTCTTCCGGTGAATGGATCGAGAATGGCCGCATGCCGCCGGAACGCGACCTGGCGAGCGAATTCGGCGTGGCGCGCAACACGGTGCGCCGTGCCGTCTCCTTCCTCGAGGACGATGGCACCGTGGTGCGGCATGTCGGGCGCGGCACATTCCTGACCGCCACCAATCCTGGTTCGATGGCAGCGGTTGTCGGTCGCATGGAAGGCACCAGCCCGGCCGACATGATGGAGATCAGGCAGTTACTTGAGCCGGCGGCGGCAGCCTTCGCCGCCACCAATGCCAGCGCCATGGAACTCAACGCGGTGCGCGAGGCGCATAAGATCGCTTCGGAGTCGCAAGACATGCCGACCTTCGAGCATTGGGATGCGGAGTTTCACCACCGCATCTTCGCCTGCTCGCGCAACGACTTCCTCAAGGAGATCCACAATCTGATGCGCATCCTGCGCAATCAGGCGCCATGGTTCGAAATGAAAAAGCGTTCCTTTTCCGAAGAACGCCGCGGCATCTATTGCAGCGAGCACCAGATCGTTCTCGATGCGCTGCTGCGCCGCGACCCGGAGAGCGCCAGCCAGGCCATGCTGGCGCATCTGAGAACCGTCGAGCGCAACCTGCTGGGCCGGTAATCCGTGTACCGCCATCCTCAATAGGGCAGGCCGACATAATTCTCGGCGAGCGCGGTCGACGCGGCGCGCGAGTGCACGAGGTAGTTGAGTTCGGCCTCCTGGATGCGCTGGCCGAAGTCGCCGGTATCGGGAAAGCGGTGCAGCATGGTCGTCATCCACCAGGAAAAGCGCACCGCCTTCCAGACCCGCGCCAACGCCTTGGCGGAATAGGCATCGAGACCCGCCTCGGACTTCCCCTGATAGAAGTCCCGAAACCCGTTGAAGAGATAGCGCACGTCGCTGGCGGCGAGGTTGAGGCCCTTGGCACCGGTCGGCGGCACGATGTGAGCAGCATCGCCGACCAAGAACAACCGGCCGAAGCGCAGCGGCTCGGCAACGAAGGAGCGCAGCGGCGCGATCGACTTTTCGAAGGAAGACCCGGTGGTGACGCTAGCCGCCGTCTGTTCCGGCAAGCGGCGGCGCAGTTCGTCCCAGAAGCGATCGTCCGACCAGGCCTCGACACGGTCACCCTCGGGGCACTGCACATAGTAGCGGCTGCGATGCGTCGACCGCATCGAGCACAGTGCAAAGCCCCGCTCGTGATTGGCGTAGACCAGTTCGTGATCTGCCGGCGGCACTTCGGCCAGCACGCCGAGCCAGCCGAACGGATACTGCCGCTCGAACGTTTTCAGCGCGCGCTCCGGCACCGATCCGCGGCTGACGCCATGATAGCCATCGCAGCCGGCAATGAAGTCGCAATCAATGCGATGCGTGATGCCGTCCTTGTCGTAGGTGACGAATGGTGCGGCACCGTCGAAACCATGCAGCGCCACATCCGACGCCTCGTAGACGGTGACCAGGCCGGCCGCCTCGCGCCTGTCCATCAAATCATGCGTGACTTCGGTCTGGCCGTAGACCGTGACATGCCCGCCACCGGTGAGTTCGGCGAGATCGATGCGGTGCAGGCGCCCGTCGAAGGCGAGCGAGATGCCGGAATGCGGCATGCCTTCGGCATGCAGCCTTGCGGCAGCACCGGCCTCCCCAAGCAGATTGACTGTGCCCTGTTCGAGCACCCCTGCCCGCACGCGGCCAAGCACGTGCTCGCGGCTCGAGCGTTCCAGAATGACGGTCTCGACACCGATGCCGGCCAGAAGTTGCCCAAGCAGCAGGCCAGAGGGTCCCGAGCCGACGATGACGACCTGCGTGCGCATCAGTGGCCGAGACTTTTGATCTGTGAGGCGAGTTCGGCGGCAAGGCGCAGCGATGCCGCGGTTGCGACCACCATCTGCGGCAGCAGCAGCCATTCCAGCGTCCATGCCGCGCCCGAACGTTCCTGCTCATGCACCAGCGCCTGATGCATGCCGGAAAGCTGGGTGGCGTTGAAGCGGGCCAGCGCCACCAGCGCTTCGGCCTTCACCGGGTTCTGCTTGTGCGGCATGGCCGACGAGCCGCCACCGCCGGAAAGCTCGATATCGCTTCCACCCTGCGCCATCAGGGCGATGTCCTGGCCGAACTTGCCGAGGCTGCCGGTCAGCAGCGACAGCCAGCCGGCGAAATCGGCGAGCGCGTCGCGCTGGCTGTGCCATTGCGGCGCATCGCCAAGTCCGAGTTTTGCGGCAAGCGCCGCGCGCACCGCCGGTCCCTTGTCGCCAAGCTTTTCCAGCGTGCCGGCTGCTCCGCCGAACTGCACGAGCAGCAGGCGCCCGGACTGTTCAGACAATCTTTCCCGATGCCGTTGCAGCGGCCCGCGCCAGGCGTTCACGCGATCAGCTACTTGAATAAGGATCGCGGGCTGCATGCGGGTCATGCCGGTCAGCGCCCTGCCCCCAAAGCGCTCCTCGAGCGATGTGAGGCGCAAAACGGTCTCGGTCAGGAGCAGGCTGAGATGGTCGACGACGGATTTCAGTCGAAGCACCAAGCCAGTGTCGATGACATCCTGGCTTGTGGCACCGAAATGCACTTCGTCGCCATGCGGCTCGCCAACCGCCACTCTGAGCTGACGCACCAATTCCGGCACGATGACGCCGTCCTTGGCGGCAGCGGCGCGCAGCAAGGCCGTGTCCGGCCGGAACGAGGCCAGCACCGACAGGATGGCTGCCGCCGCGTCGTCGGTTATGATCCCGTTTTCGATTTCCGCTTCCGCCAGCGCGTTCTCGAACGCCAGCATCGCCTCTATCTCCGCCTCGACGGAAAAATGCCTCGCCGCCTCCTCGTCGCCGAGAAAGGCGGAAAGCAATGGATGGTCGAAGGGCGATATGGTCATATCGCGGATCTCCTAGCTGTCGAAGAAGACCGTTTCCTTCTCCCCCTGGAGATGGACATCGAAGACGTAGGTGTCGCCCTGGCGCTCGGCGATCAGCGTCGGCACGCGGACGCGGTGCTCGATACGCGCCAGGATCGGATCCCCGGCATTGGCTTCTTCCTCATCGGAGAAATACAGCCTTGTGTGCAGACCGAGATTGATGCCGCGCGCGACGATCCACAGCGTGATGTGCGGTGCCATCAGGCGGCCATCGCGGAACGGCACGCGGCCGGGCTTGATCGTCTCGAATGCGCAGACGCCGGTGTCCATGTCGGTCGGGCAACGGCCCCAGCCGAAAAAGTTCGGATCGGCGGCACCGCGCAATTCGGCCGGCGAATTGTGGAGCCCGTCCGCGTCCGCCTGCCAGATCTCGATCAGAGCGTCCTTGAGCGGCGTCCCGGTGCCGTCAAGCACCCGGATGCGCAGGCCGATGCGCTCGCCTTTGGTCTTGTCGTTGACCATGGTAGCGCCAAGATCGGTCGCATAGACGCCGCCAATGCCGCAGAAATTCGGCGTCAGCCCGATATGGACGTAGGGTCCCGCGGTCTGCGAGGGGCTCTCCTTCAGCCTGTCGAGCGACTGGGCCATCAATTGCCCTCCAGCCGGTTTTCGAACAGCGACGAACGGCGCCCGCGCAGCACGATATCGAACTTGTAGGCGAGCGCATCCATCGGGATCGTCGCCTGCGTATCGAGCGTAGCCGTCAGCGCCTCGATGGCCGCCTTGTCGGCGATGCCACGCACGATCGGGCACTTCCAGATCAGCGGGTCGCCCTCGAAATACATCTGCGTGATCAGCCGCTGGGCAAAGCCATGGCCAAAAACCGAAAAATGGATATGCGCCGGGCGCCAGTCATTGGGGCCGTTCGGCCAGGGATAGGGCCCGGGCTTGACGGTGCGGAAGGCATAGCCACCATCCTCGCCGGAAATGGTGCGGCCGCAGCCGCCGAAATTCGGATCGAGCGGCGCCAGATAGCCATCCCTCTTGTGGCGGTAGCGGCCGCCGGCATTGGCCTGCCAGAATTCGAGCAGCACGCCGGGCACGCCAATGCCACGTTCGTCAAGCACGCGCCCATGGACGATGATGCGCTCGCCGATGGCGCTCTCGCCCGGCCTGGCGAAATTATGGATCAGGTCGTTGTCGAACTCGCCAAGCATGGCGTGGCCGAAGACAGGTCCCGCTGTTTCCGACAGCGTGTTGTCGAAGGACAAAAGCGCCTTCCGCGGCGAGCGCAGCACCGAACTCTTGTAACCCGGCGTCAGCGCCGGCGGGTGCCATGTCCGGTCGCGCTGGAAGAAGGCGCCGGTCTCGGGCCTCCGGTTCGAGCCGGACTCAGCGGGCATTGTTGGCTCCGTCCATCTCCGAAAACACATCCTTGGCGATCTTGAAGGCACGGTTGGCGGCCGGCACACCGGCATAGATGGCGACATGCAGGAACGCCTCGCAGATGTCGTTGCGCGTGGCGCCGGTGTTGGCGGTGGCGCGCACATGCAGGGCCACTTCCTCATCATGGCCGAGCGCGGCCAGCAGCGCCAGCGTGACGATGGAACGCTCGCGCCTGGTGAAGCCCGGCCGCGCCCACACCGTCCCCCAGGCTGCCTCGGTGATCAGCTCCTGAAACGGCTGGTCGAAATCGGTGGCCGCGACCTCGGCCCGATCGACGTGGCGGTCGCCGAGCACCGACCGTCGCACGGCAAGACCTGTCCGATATCTTGCCGTGTTGCCGGGGACTTCATCCATGGGTTTCTCCAGGGGCAAGCGATGCGACAAAACCGCGGATCAGCGCGGCCAGCGCCTCCGGCTGCTCGATGCACGGAATATGTCCGGCGTTGTGGATGACTTCGAAACGTGCGCCGGGGATCAGTTCCGCCAGCGAGCGGACGAGATCGGGGGGCGTCGAGCCGTCCTGATCGCCGACGACGCAGAGCGTCGGTACAGCGATGCGGCGCGCGCTCTCGGTGAAATCGGCGTCGCGGACAGCCTTGCATGTCCCGATATAGCCCGGCAGCGCCTGCCTGGTCAGCATGTTGCGGCAACCGGCAAGGTCGGCGGGGCGCCCGGCATGGAAATCCGGCGTGAACCACACTTTCATCACGCCATCGGCGATCGCCTCGATGCCGTAGCGCTCCACGACCGCGATGCGGCTGTTCCAGCTTTCGGCGGTACCGATCTTGTGGGCGGTGTCGCTAAGGATCAGGCCCTCGATGCTTTCAGGACGGCGCATATGGAGGCCTTGCGCCACCATGCCGCCGACCGACAGGCCAACCAGCACGACCTGGTCGAAACCGAAGTGGTCGATGAGGGCGTTCAGATCGTCGACATGGTCGTTTATCGAGTGGACGCCGCCGCCAATGTCGGAGAGGCCATGGCCGCGCTTGTCATAGACGAGCAGCGGCATCTCGCCGGCCAAAAGCGCAACGACCTCATCCCAGATCCGCAGATCGGTGCCGAGCGAATTGATGAACACGACCGGGGGCGTCTTGCCGTCCGCCTCGACATATCGATGGTGCAGCGTGATGCCGCCAATGGTGACGAATGGCACGATTTCGATCCTCCATCTCCACATTGCACGCCGCATTTGGTTCGGTAAAATGATATTTTGCGCCGTTTCATTAACTCAGGGGTTATCAAATTCATGCCCGGCAGCCGCATCCGGTTCCGTCACCTGCAAGCCTTCCTGGAAGTCGCCCGGCAGGGCAGCGTGGCCCGCGCCGCCGACTTCCTGCATGTCAGCGCGCCGGCGGTGACCAAGACATTGCGTGAACTGGAAGACGCACTCGGCATCGCCGTGGTCGAGCGCGACGGGCGCGGCATCCGGGTCACCAGGCTTGGCGAAATCTTCCTGGGCCACGCCGGCTCGGCAATATCGGCGTTGAAGCGGGGCATCGATTCCGTTCGCCAAGACGGCACCATCAATCGCCACCCGATCCGCATCGGCGCGCTGCCGACGGTGTCAGCGAAGGTCATGCCGCAAGCCATGAGCCTGTTCCTCAAGGAGAACACCGGAGCTGCGATCAAGATCGTCACCGGCGAGAACGCCGTGCTGCTCGAGCAGTTGCGCACGGGCGTGCTCGATCTCGTCGTCGGTCGGCTGGCGGCGCCCGAAAACATGACCGGTTTCTTCTTCGAGCACCTCTACTCGGAGCAGGTGCTGTTCGTCGTGCGGGCCGGGCATCCGCTGCTGGAACCGGGAGCGGACATCTTCGCAAGGCTCGACGAATTCCCGGTGCTGATGCCGACCCGGGAATCCGTCATCCGTCCCTTTGTCGATCGCCTCTTCATCACCAATGGCATGACCGCGCCGGCAACCGAGATCGAGACGGTCTCGGATTCCTTCGGGCGTTCCTTCATGCGGCAGAGCAATGCTGTGTGGATCATTTCGGCCGGCGTGGTCGCCAACGAGCTCGCGAGCCGTGCCTTCGTCGCCTTGCCGGTCGACACCGCGGAAACCAAGGGGCCAGTCGGCCTGACGATGCGCACCGACACCGCGCCCTCGCCCGCCTTTACGATCCTGCTGCAGACCATCCGCGAAGCCGCCAGGCCGGGCGCCTGACCTTCGGCACGATCATGCATCAGGCCAGATCCGCGTGCCGACCGAGCGGCATCCGCGCGGCCATGTCGTGCCGGGCTCGCAAGGGCGCCAAGCTTGCCGCCGACGGCAAGGTCAGACAGCCAGTGATGGCGTGAAGCGAACGCTGGCGGATCGCGTCTGCCCGGGCGCCAGCATCATGCAGCCGGTGCTGACGTCGTCGTCGTTCACGCGGTTGAAGGCATCGGTGATGTTGCTGACCGGCTCGGCGCAAAAGAACGGCTCGCCCGGCGGCGTGTAGAGGACGAGGAAGTCGAGCGGTGCCTCGGCCTCCATGTCCAGTTGCCGTCCATGCCCCGGCCAGGAGATCCGGGCACGGTGCGTCCATCCGGTGAAGACTGTGTCGAACTCCACCTCCGATACGTCAAAGCCGATGGATGGATCGGCCCCAGCCGGCGGCAGGACGTGACGGACGGGCAGGATCTCCGTATCGGTTTCCCACATGCCGGACACCGACGCCTGGACATGCGTCCACGGCGTCGACGGGAAATAGGGATGGAGGCCGAAGCCAGCCGGCATCGGCGCGTCCGACAGGTTGCGCACGGCAATGGTTATGGAAAGCGTACCGTCAGCCAGCGTGATCTCCTGCTCGGCTTCATAGCTCCATGGCCAGGAATCGGCGGCGTGGCGATAGCACAGGACAATCGTGCTGGCTTCGTGCCTTATGACCGTCCAAGGGTGGCGCCAGCCATGGCCGTGCTCATGGTGCGGGTCCTCCGGCCGACTAGGCAGTTGGACCGTGCGACCCGCGAATTCGAAGCGTCCGGCCCTTATGCGATTGGAATAGGGGACGAGCGGGAAGCAGGCCATGGCGCCGGCATCGCGACGGCTGATCGCCGGCGGATCCGCCGGGCGTAGCCAATCCACGACAGAGCCAGCCTGCCACCACCGATACGATGCCACGGCGCCGCCGGCAGCAGGAGCAATGTCGACCGTCGCGATGCCGTCGCTGATTGAGACCAGTTCGGTGTGCCGCGCGGCAACGGCAGCGGAATTCTTTGTCATCGGCACTCCCCATCCCTTGACTCCGATCGCCATGGCTATAAGACATATCATATGAATAGTATGAAGAATAAGAAATCTTTCAGCACGGCGCGCACGTCACGGGTTGCCGTTGCGGTTTCCAGTGGTTCCACCGCGCTGCACGCGACCGTCGTCGAGCAGATCGGCTTGCGCATCGTCCAGGGCGACTTCCTGCCCGGCGAGGCCCTGCCCAATGCGGACGATTCCAGCGAGATGCTGGGCGTCAGCCGCACGGTGCTGCGCGAGGCGATCAAGGTGCTGGCCGGCAAGGGGCTGGTCGAATCACGGCCGAAGACCGGCACGCGCGTTCGTCCCCGCTCCGACTGGAATTTCCTCGACCCCGACGTGCTGTCATGGCGCTACGCCGGCGGCATCAGTGCCGACGATGTGCGTGCGCTGTTCGAATTGCGCCGTGCCATCGAGCCGATGTCGGCCGCCCTCGCCGCCCAGCGCGCCAACCCGGCGCAGATCGCCGAGATCCAGGCGGCACTCGCCGAAATGGAAGCGGCGAGCGACGACGGCGACCGCTTCGCCAAGCCCGATCTGGTGTTCCATCAGACCATCCTGCGCATGACCGGCAATGAGCTGATCGGCTCGCTGGCCGCACTGGTCGAAACCGCGTTGGTGATGAGCTTTCGCCTCTCCAACGACAATCCGGACGGACAGCGCCACTCCTTGCCACTGCATCGCGAGGTCGCCGAGAAGATCGCCGCTGGCGACGCGCTCGGTGCGCAGAAAGCGCTGCTGGTGCTCATCGACAATGCCGAGGACGATGTGCGCCGCAGCGTCGAGAACCGCAACAAACGCCGCAACGATCGGGGCCAGCAATCGTGACCGAGACCAAACGCAAACTGCGGTCCGAAGCCTGGTTCGGCGGTGAAGGCAAGAACGCCTTCATGCACCGCAGCTGGATGAAGAACCAGGGCATCCCGGCAGACGCCTTCGACGGCCGCCCAGTGATCGGCATCTGCAACACCTGGTCCGAATTGACCCCGTGCAACGCACATCTCCGCGCCTTGGCCGACCACGTCAAGCGCGGCGTCTACGAGGCCGGCGGCCTGCCGCTGGAGTTTCCGGTGATGTCGCTGGGCGAGAGCAACATGCGCCCGACAGCCATGCTGTTTCGCAATCTGGTGAGCATGGATGTCGAGGAATCCATCCGCGGCAATCCCATCGACGGCGTCATCCTGCTGGTCGGTTGCGACAAGACCACGCCGGCGCTGCTGATGGGGGCTGCCTCGTGCAACCTGCCGACCATCACTGTCTCCGGCGGGCCGATGCTCAACGGCAAGTTTCGCGGACAAGACATAGGCTCGGGCACGCATGTGTGGAAATTCGCCGAGGAGGTGAAGGCAGGGCGCATGCCGGTCGCCGACTTCCTCGCCGCCGAGCAAGGCCAGAGCCGGTCGGCGGGCAGCTGCATGACGATGGGCACCGCCTCGACCATGGCCAGCATGGTGGAAGCACTCGGCATCGGCATGCCGGACAATGCCGCGATTCCGGCGGTGGATTCGCGCCGCGGCGTGCTTGCCCAACTGGCCGGACGCCAGATCGTCGAGCTCGTACGCCGCGACGTGACGATAGCGCAGATCCTCACCAGGCAAGCGTTCGAGAATGCCATCCGCGTCAATGGCGCGATCGGCGGTTCGACCAATGCGGTGCTGCACCTGATCGCCATCGCCAACCGGGTTGGCGTCGATCTCAGCCTCGAGGACTGGGACCGTCTTGGGCGCGACGTGCCGACGATCGTCGATCTGATGCCATCGGGCCGATTCCTGATGGAAGACTTCTACTATGCCGGGGGGCTAGCCGCGGTCATGGCGTCGCTTGATGAAGTGGGGCTTCTTCATCGCGACGCCATGACCGTCAGTGACAAGACGATCGGTGAGTTGATCGACGGCGCGCCCAACTACAACCGCGAGGTCATCCGTCCGCTGAGCGAGCCGCTGACAGAGCAAGGCGGCATCTCGATCCTGCGCGGCAATTTGGCGCCCAACGGGGCCGTCATCAAGCCGTCCGCGGCGACACCCGGGCTGATGCAGCATCGCGGCAAGGCTGTCGTCTTCGAGAACATCGAGCACTACTACGCCCGCATCGACGATCCGGAACTGGATATCGACGCCTCTTCGGTGATGGTGCTGAAGAACTGCGGACCGCGCGGCTATCCCGGCATGGCCGAGGTCGGCAACATGCCGCTGCCGGCCAAGCTGCTCAAGCAGGGCGTCTCCGACATGGTGCGCATTTCGGACGCACGCATGAGCGGCACGGCCTACGGCACCGTCGTGCTGCATGTGGCGCCTGAAGCGGCGGCAGGTGGCGCGCTGGCGCTGGTGCGCGACGGCGATCTCATCGAGCTCGACGTCGCCGGCCGCCGTCTGGAATTGCTGGTATCGGACGAGGAACTGGCGATCCGCCGCCGCGACTGGAAGCCTCCGGCACCGCCCGAAGGCGGCTACCAGAGCCTCTATGTCGAGCGCGTTCTGCAGGCGGACCAAGGCTGCGATTTCGACTTTCTCGTCGGCCGGCGCGATGCCGGCATTCCCCGGCATTCCCACTAGAGGCTCGCGATGACGGATCCAATCGGCAGCTACGCGACCTATCCAAGCCTCAAGGGCCGTAGCGTCTTCATCACCGGCGGCGGTAGCGGCATCGGTGAAAGCCTGGTGCGCCATTTCTGCGCGCAAGGCAGCCGCGTGGCTTTCGTGGATCTGGCCGAGGAACCGTCCCGGCGGCTCGTCGATGCGATCGCGGCCGAGGGACATGGCGCGCCGCTGTTCATTCCCTGCGACCTGCGCAATGTCGAAGAGCTGCAGGCGGCCACCGTGCAGGCAGCGCGGCACAATGGCCCGATCCAGGCGCTTTGCAACAATGCCGGCAATGACGACCGTCACCAGACCAAGAACGTCACGGTCGTCTATTGGGACGACCGCATGGCGGTCAATCTGCGCCACCAGTTCTTCGCGGCGCAGGCGGTGCGCCCGCAGATGAGTGCGCAGGGCGGCGGCTCGATCATCAATTTCGGCTCCATCACCTGGATGGTCGGCGATCCCGATTGCCCGGCCTATGTCACCGCCAAAGCCGCTGTTTACGGCATGACGCGGGCGCTGGCCCGTGAACTCGGCCCCGAGCGCATCCGCGTCAACTGCATGGTGCCTGGCTGGGTGATGACCGAGCGACAGATAAAGCTGTGGCTGAACCCGGCCGGCGAACGCCAGATCGCGGAAAGGCAGTGTCTGCCGGACCGGCTGCAGCCCTCCGATATCGCGCGCATGGCGCTGTTCCTCGCCGCCGACGACAGCCGCATGTGCACGAGCCAGCAGTTCATCGTCGATGCGGGTTGGGTGTAACCCGCACGGCTTCAAGGGAAGAAGGGTTTTTCATGCGTCTTGTTCAGTTCAGAATGCCGGATGGCAGCAGGCGCGTCGGTCGTGTCTCCGATGACGGCAATCGCCTGCATCCGCTCGAAAAGACCGCCAGCGTGCTGGACCTCGCCGAAGCGGCGATCGCCGAGGGTGCGTCCATCGCCTCGCTGGTCGAAAAGCGGACGGGCGCCGCGACAGTCGACTATGACGAGCTGTTGCGCGATGGCCGCGTGCTCGCCCCGCTAGACCACCCAGAGCCGGCGCGGTTCCTGGTCACCGGCACCGGCCTGACCCATACCGGAAGTGCCGCCGCGCGCAACCAGATGCATGTTCTGACCCATGGCGAAGGTGCCGAGGAATCCGATTCCTTGAAAATCTTCCGCATGGGGTTGGAGGGCGGCAAGCCCGGCGCCGGCAAGATCGGCATCCAGCCCGAGTGGTTCTTCAAGGGCGTCGGCACCTGCATTGTGCCGCCTGGCGCGCCGCTGCCGATGCCGGCATTCGCGAAGGCCGGGGCAGAGGAAGCCGAGATCGTCGGGCTTTACCTGAATGGTCCGGACGGCCATCCCCACCGCATCGGCTATGCGCTCGGAAACGAATATTCCGACCACGTGACGGAGGGCGAGAACTATCTCTACCTCGCGCATTCCAAGCTGCGCTCCTGCTCGATCGGCCCTGAACTGCTGATCGGCGAGCTGCCGAACGAAGTGCGCGGCTATTCCCGCATCCTGCGCGACGGCACCGTCATCTGGGAGCAGGAATTCCTGTCGGGCGAGGCGCACATGTCGCACTCGACCGCTAACCTCGAACATTTCCATTTCCGCTACCCGATGCACCGCAGGCCTGGCGACCTGCATGCCTATTTCTTCGGGGCGGCGGTGATGAGCTACGCCTCCGGCGTCAAGACGGCTTCCGGCGACGAGTATGAAATCCAGGCACAGGCATTCGGCAAGCCGCTCCGCAACCGAATGGTGTCGGTGCCGGACGAGGGGCTGGTCACCGTCACCCAGCTGTGACGGCAAAAGTCCGATAATTACGGTCCACCAGAACGACAATGGGAGATTAAAAATGGGACTGAAGAAAGCGTTTCTAAGACTGGCGACAATCGGGCTCGGCATCGGCCTGATGACATCGGCCGCACTGGCCGCGAACCTGCGGGTTCTGGCCTGGGACGGCTACGCCGACCCGGACTGGGTGAAGGACTTCACGGCCGCCACCGGCATCGGCGTCGATGTCGTCTTTATCGGCAGCGACGACGAGATCTGGGCCAAGATCAAGGGCAGCGAAGGGCAGGATTTCGACGTCTTCGCCGTCAACACCGCCCAGTTGCAGCGCTACATCAAGGCCGATCTGGTGTCGCCGATCGACATCACCAAGCTGCCCAACCAGAAGGAAGTGCTGCCGCGCTTCCGTGATCTGTCGCAGGTCAGCGGCGACACCAAGGACGGCAAGGTCTACGGCATTCCCTTCTGCTTCGATTCCATCGGGCTGATCTACGACACCGACAAGGTCAAGCCGGCGCCGACTTCGATGTCGGTGCTCTGGGATCCGGCCTACAAGGGCAAGATCCTGGCCTATGACAATGGCGAACACAATTTCTCGTTCACCGCACTGACGCTCGGCTACAAGGATCCGTTCAACCTCAATGAGGAGCAGATGGCGGCGGTCAAGGCCAAGCTGGTCGAACTCAAGCGCAATGTGCTGAGCTTCTACACCACCGCCGACGAGGCGCAGCAGATCTACCAGAACAATGACGTTGCCCTGATCTGGGCCAATTACGGCCAGCAGCAGGTCAAGGCACTGCAGAAGATCGGCGCCCACGTCGCCTACATCAATCCAAGCGAGGGCGCGCTGGCCTGGCTGGACAACTGGGTGATCTCCAAGGGCGTCCGTGACAATGCGGCGGCCGAGAAGTGGATCGACTTCATGCTGACGAAGAAGGTCAGCGGCGAGCTTTCCGAGCGCACCGGCTTCGGCAACACCGTGGTCGAGTCGAGCAGCGCCGGCAGCAACGACAAGCTGGTCTGGCTCAACAATGTCGAAGACCCGCTCAAGCGCTCGGATCTGTGGAACGAGGTCAAGGCGACGCCCTGATCCTTTCCGCACCTGATTTCGAAGGACCCGGCGGTCCGGACGTTCCGGACCGCCGCAGCGTATGCGAGACCATATCATGAACCAGAACACCGACCTGCTGACGCTGCGGTCCGTCTCGAAATCCTACGGCACGGTTCCCGTGCTGCACGATATCGACCTGTCGATCAAGGACGGTGAGTTCCTGACCGTGCTCGGGCCTTCGGGTTCTGGCAAGACGACCGTCCTGCGGCTGATCGGCGGGCTGGAGCCTCTGACATCGGGCGAGATCCGCCTCGACGGCCGGGACATCAGCCGCATGCCGATCAACAAGCGGCCGTTCAACACCGTGTTCCAGGACTATGCGCTGTTCCCGCACATGACCGTTTCCGGCAATGTCGGCTACGGGCTTTCGGTGCGCCATATCCAGCGCAAGGAGATCGCGCGCCGTGTCGCGGAGGCGCTGGAACTGGTGCAGCTCGGGCGTTTCGCCGACCGCTTCCCGGCACAGCTTTCCGGGGGCCAGCGCCAGCGCGTCGCCCTCGCCCGCGCGCTGATCTGCCAGCCACGCCTGATCCTGCTCGACGAGCCGCTCGCGGCCCTGGACCTTGAATTGCGCCGGCAGATGCAGGAGTTCCTGAAATCCATCCAGCGCGAGATCAAGACCACCTTCCTGTTCGTCACCCATGACCAGGAGGAGGCGATCGGCATGGCCGACCGGATCTGCGTCATGCAGGCGGGGCATATCCGCCAGATCGGCACGCCGCACGACCTCTACTACAAGCCGAATTGCGAGTTCGTGGCGCGCTTCTTCGGCGAGAACAATCTGGTGGCCGGGAAACTCGGTCCCGTCCAGGGCGACCTGCGATCGATCGAGACCGCGCTTGGGCGCCTTGTCTGTTCGATCGGCGGTCTGCCGCATTTACAAGCCGCGCCAGATGGTGCCGGCGCCTTCGCGGCGTTCCGTCCCGAAGCCTTGCATCTTGCCGACGCCAAGGACAGCGGCAACCGCTTTTCCGGCACCATCGCGGACGTGGCCTTTGCCGGGTCGTCGACCGTCGCCACAATCGCCTCGGGTGCCGACAATGCCGCGCAACGCCTGCGGCTGCGCATGCCGAGCCGGATCGGCGGCAGCGCGCTGAAATCCGGCGAAACGGTCTCGCTCTGCTTTGCGCCGCATGAAGGCCACCTGGTGCTGGCATGAGCGCGGCCACCACGACACAGCCCCCACAAAGGCGCTTGTCGCTGCTGGTGACGGTGCTGGCCTTCGCCTTGCCTGTGATCTTCGTGCTCGTGCCGCTGGCGATCTTCCTGGTCTACAGCTTCTTCAGCGTCGACCAGGGCACGATCGTCTACGCGCCGACGCTCGGCAATTATGTCAGGTTCTTCACCGACCCGATCTTTCAGCCGGTGTTCTGGAACACCATCGTGCTGTGTTTGTCGGTGGCCGTCATCTGCATCCTGCTCGCCTATCCCGCGGCCTATTTCCTGACGACCCTTAGAGGGCGGTGGCGCTATGCCTTGCTGATGCTGCTGCTGGTGCCGCTGCTGATGAGCTACGTGATCAAGATCTACGCGATCCGCAGCATCCTCGGCCTCAACGGCTTCCTCAACAAGGCGCTGGTGGCGCTCGGCATATTGCAGCAGCCGTCGACACTTTTCGTTTTCAACATGAACGCCATCCTGTTGACGCTGAGCCTGCTTTTGATCCCCTTCGCCATCCTGCCGATCTTCCTGTCGCTGGAGCGCATTCCCCAGACCCTGCTGCGCGCCTCGGATGATCTTGGCGCCAGCCGCTTGCAGACGTTCCTGCGCATCACCTTGCCGCTCAGCCTGCCCGGCGTCGCCTCGGCGGCGAGCTTCGTCTTCGTGCTGGCCATCGGCGACTTCCTGACGCCGCAAATGGTCGGCGGGATCAGCGGCTTCACCTTCGGGCGCATCCTCTACAGCCAGTTCGGCACGGCCTATAACTGGCCGTTCGGCGCGGCACTGTCGGTGGCGCTGGCGATCGTGGTGATCTGTGCCATCCTCATCGGCGAACGGTTCGGACGCAACCGGGGGACGTCGATATGAGCGCCCTGCCCCGGCCCTCCACCATCTTCCTGGCCGCGATCACAACGCTGGTCGCGGTGTTGCTCTACAGCCCGCTGTTCGTGCCGATCGTGTCGTCGTTCTTCACCATCTCGCATGGCGATGTCGACTGGTCGTCGCCCACCCTCTCGACCTATCGGGCGCTGGCCGGGAACGACGACATCCTGGCTGCCCTGCGCACCACGCTGATCGTCGGCGTTTGCACCGTCATCCTCTCGGTGGTCAGCGGAACGCTGCTGGCGCTTTACTATCACGGCCGCCGTTCCGGACGCTCGGTCCTGCAGTTCATCATCTTCCTGCCCTTCCTGATGCCGCCGATCATCAGCGGCCTGGCGCTGCTGATCTTCTTCCGCGAGATCGGTCTCGAGCGCACGCTGCTGACAGTCGTCATCGGCCATACGGTCTTCGTGCTGGCGATCGTCTACCGAACCGTGCTGATGCGCCTGCAGTCGATGAGCCGCACGCTGGTCGAAGCGTCCTACGACCTGGGCGCCACCGGTTGGCAGACCTTCTGGCGCATCATCCTGCCGAACCTGTCGAGCGCGATGGTCGGCGGCGCTATCCTGGCCTTCGCGCTATCGTTCGACGAGACAATGATCACCATCCTGGTCACCGGCACGCAAAGCACGCTGCCGGTCAGGCTGTGGGCGATGATGCGGCTCGGCTTCTCACCCGACATCAATGCGCTGGTGGCGCTGATCCTGATGTTCACCGTGCTGCTCTGCGTGCTCGCCGCCCGCTTTCTGATCCCCAGGCAGATGGCGACGGAACGCACCTGAGTTATCGGAGACCCGTCATCGTGCGAAGGTCGTCGGATCGAGATCGAAGACACGCCCCCGGTTAAGAATGTTCTTCGGGTCTAGAGCTATCTTCAGCCGCCGCATCGTGGCGATCTCGGCGTCGCTGCGAACCAGATGCAGCCACTGCTTCTTGTCGAGGCCGATGCCGTGCTCGGCTGAAACGCCGCCGCCCGCCACCGCCACGCCGCAATAGATGATGCCGTAGGCCGCCGCCGGATCGGCAGTGCGCACCTGATAGTGCAGATTGCCATCGCCGAGATGGCCGAAGACATAGATCTCGGCGTTGGGGTCAAAGGCGCGGATCGCGGTCTCCGCTTCTTGCAGGAACGTCCCCATCCGTGCCAGCGGGATGCTGATGTCGACGCCGATCAGGCCTCTGATCGAAAACAGGACGCGATTGGCGTCTTCCCGCACGTCCCACAGCGCCCGGAATTCGCGCGGCGACTGAGAGACCACGACATCGTCGACCACGCCATCCTCGACCGCCTGCATCAGGACTTCCGCGAAGCGCTCGCTGTCGCGTTCGGGCTCGCTGCCCTGGATCTCGGCCAGCACATAGACCGGTGAGCCGGCCGGCAACGGCGCCGGCATCGCCATGCTGCCAACCATGAGGTCATAGAGCGGCGCGAAGTTGACCTCATAGGCGGACAATAACGGGCCGAGCTTTTGCCGCAACAGCCCAAGCAGGGCGATCGCCGCATCGAGCGAAGCGAGCGCGCAGAAGGCGTTCACCTCGGAGGCCGGCTTCGGGTGTAGCCTGAGCGCGGCGCGGGTGACGACGCCGAGCGTCCCTTCAGCGCCGATGAAGAGCTGGCCGAGGTCGTAGCCGGAATTGTCCTTGGGCAGACCCTTCAGCGAGGACAGCACGCTGCCGTCGGCAAGCACGGCCTCCAGTCCCAGCACCTGCGCGCGGTACATGCCGTAGCGCAGCACACGGATGCCCCCGGCATTGGTGGCGATGTTGCCACCGACCGTGGCCGAACCGCGCGCGCCGATATCGACGCCGAACATCAGCCCGGCACCATCGGCCGCCTCCTGCACAGCCTGCAGCGTCGCACCGGCTTCAGCGATGATGGTGGCGGCTTGAGCGTCCGGCGCGGCGAGGCCGCTCATGCGTTCCAGCGACAGCACGATCTCGCCCGGCTGGACGCGTGTGCCGCCGGCCAGCCCGGTGCGTCCGCCCTGGACGACGACCGGCTGGCCGAGAGCGTTGCACCCGGCGAGTGCCGCCGCGACACCGACGGTATCGCGCGGGCGCAGCACCACTTCGGGCAGCACGCCCAGCTTGCCGTCTGGATCGTCGCGATAGCGTTGTTCGACATCGGAGCCGGCAAGCACGCCGCCCGCGCCCAGCCGATCACCGAGCGCGGAGAGAAGTCGTTCCGTTTCAGGCGACATCGGGATCAGGCGCTTGCGTGGCGAAGCACAGCGTCTGCATCCATTGATCGGACGGGCCGATGAGTATTCGATCCGACACGCTCGCCATCCTTCAATTGCAGCCGGCCGATCCTATTCTTGATCGCTTGCCGTGCAAGCGATATCGGCCTGCCCCAAGCGATGCCGGCATCAGTCGCGACAAGATGCGATTGATGCCGGAAGCACTGTTTCCAGCTCACTGAAGCTTGGCCTGCAGCGCGTTGACGTCGTCGGTGGTCATTTCGCCATCGGTCGTCACCTTGCCGTCGACGATCTTCCACAGCCGGAACGGGCCAGTGATGTCGCCATATTTGTCGAAGGCGACCGGGCCGATGACGCCTTCGTAGCGGATCGGCTTGCCGTCCTTGATCAGGCCGAGCGCCTTGGCGAACTCCTCCTTGCCGGCAAAGATCGGCGTGCCGGCCGGGTCGACCGCCTTGTACATCGCGTCCTTGATCTTGGCCGGATCCTCGGAGCCGGCAATGGCGATGGCGAGGCCGACGATAGCGCCGGCATCATAGGAGCGGTCGGCCGCCGGATTGGACGGCTCGATGCCGGAGAATTCCTTGTAGTTCTTCATGAAATAGTCGGTGGAGGCGGTCGGGCTGGTTCCCGACGACGTGCCATAGGCGTCCTTCAGATAGTCGGCGCCGACGGACTCGATGAAATCAGGGCTGTTCATGCCGTCATTGAGCAGGAATTTCTGCACGCCGCCCTGCGAAATCCAGGTGCGGGCAACGGTTGCGCCGTCGACCGGCGTGCTGACGAGATAGAGCCCGTCCGGCTCGCCGGCCATCGCCGCCGTCACTTCCGAGGCATAGCTGGACTGCTTCTCGTTGTAGGGCGTGTCGGAGACGATGGTGCCGCCGAGCGCTTTGTAGGCGCGCGAGAATTCGGCCACCATGTTGACGCCGAAGTCGTTGTTGACGTGAATGATCGACAGCTTCTTGAAACCCTTGTCGATGGCGTATTTGGCGGCGGCGACACCCTGCAGCGCATCCGAGGTGATGGTACGGAAGAAGATGCCGTTGGTCTTGCCGTCGCGGCCGAGTGCGGTCAGCGTCGGCGAAGAGGATGCCGGCGAAACCTGGACGATCTTGGCCGGTGCGGTCACCGAGGTCAGGATCGGGATCGACACCGAGGAGATAATACCGCCGATGATGACCGGCACTTTCTTGACCTGAACCAGCTGGGTTGCGGCGTCGACCGCGATATTGCCCTGGCTCTGGCTGTCGCGCGTATCGGTCGCAAGGTCGCAGCCGCGTACCCCGCCGGCTTCGTTGATGTCGCGGAAGGCCATTTCGACCGACTTGGCACCGGCCTGGCCGTATTCGCCGGCCGGGCCGGTCAGTTCCATGACGAGGCCGACGGTGATCTTGCAATCGGCGGCCTGCGCGGCGCCCGCCATTGTGACGAGAGCGAGCGCGGTGGTGAGTTGGAGTATTGTCTTTCTCATTGTTGTTCCCCTTGAGTTGTCAGGCAATAATTTGATCTCTGGAGCGTGTTCAGCGTTCCGGCATCTGCAGCCAGGTTTCATGCAGATGCCGCCATTCGACACCGTTGGGCGCCGATGAACTGGAGGTGAAGACGGCGCTCGACTGGCGGCGGGTGTGCTTGCCGCCACGCAATTGCGCCTCGACGTAGAAGACGACAATCGTGTCCGCATCCCGCCAACCGGGCCGGATGTCCTCGATCGAAATGGCGAAGCCGTCATCGCACGTGGCGCGGCTGGAGCGGACATGATCGACGACAGCAGCGCGATCAAGCACTTTGCCGTCCGGTGCGACCATGCTGAAGCCCTCGCCCATGGCACGCTCGAAGCGCGTGAAATCCACCGTGTCAGCGCGCGTGGCGACGAACCAGTCGACGAAGAAGCGATGCAGGCCGACGACCTCGGCGCTGGCCTGCGAAAACAGCGTCGCGTTGGTGGCGCTCATGTGCGGCCTGCATTGAGATTGTAGTGCATGATCGAGCCGTGGCGGCCGTGGCGGTCACGCTCCAGCGTGTAGACGTCGCCCAGGGGGCCTCGGCCTTGCGCGATCACGGCCGCGATCTTGGCCCGGTCATCGACATCGAGCGCGACATCCATGATGCCCGCGTTAGCCAAGGCATGCGCCTGGTTACGGGCGCCGACGATAACCGCGGCGACTTGCGGCTGCTCGAGCACCCAGGCGCTGGCGATGGTGGCGATGTCGACACCGTGGCGATCCCCGACGGCCTTCAACGCCTGGAGCAGTTGCTGGAACAGGTCCCAGCCGCCGAAATCGTCGATGATCAGCTTGTATTTGACCAGCGAGCGGTTTTCGAGCGGCGTGGCGGGTTCGGCCACGCCGAGCCACTTGTCGCTGAGAAAGCCACCCGCCACCGAACCGTAGCAAAGGAAGCTGACGCCGTTTGTCTTCGCAAGCGCGGCGAGGCTGTGAGCGGGCCGCTGGTCAAGCACGGAATATTGCAGCTGCTGGCTGACCAGCGGAATGCCGGCGGCGAGAATCTCGGCGAGCCGTGGCGTGTCGAAATTGGTGGTGCCGAGATTGCGCACCTTGCCCTCCCGGCGAAGCTCGTCGAGCCAGCCCATCGCTTCGACATAACGAGGCTGGTCATAGTCCCACCAGTGGAACTGCACGAGATCGAGACGCTCGGTCTTCAGCCGCCGCAGCGACTGGTCGACGATGCCCCTGATGTAATCCCGGCTGATGCTGGTCAGCCTTTCGAGGTCGGGCACCAGCTTGGTGTGTACCTTCATCCTGGCCGCGACATCGAGGCCCCGTTCGCTGGCCAGTCTCAAGCGGGCGGCGCCGATCAGTTCCTCGACGCCGGTGTAGATGTCGGCACAGTCATAGGTCCAGATGCCGGCGTCGAAGGTGGCGATCAGGTCGGTCACCGCCTGGCTGCGGTCGATGGCCCCGTGCCCACCGGCGAGTTGCCAGCCGCCGCGAATGACGCGGGAGATCGTGTAGCCTGGGCCGAGTTCGAAGGTCTTGGCGGTCATGTATGCTTATCCTCCTTCGGCAGCGGCACGGCCGTGGTCTCGGCATGGCTGAACCGCCGCTTGGCAAGCCTGACGATCCGCAGCCGGCTAGCGCAATTGGGATCGGGACAGGCGATCTCGGCGTCCGAGGTCATCCAGTCATTTGGATGGGTTGGCCGCTGCTTTGCGGCCAGCAGCGGAAGCACGGCGGCAAGCGAGTAGATCGAGAAACCCTGCCCCGCCGGCATCGACAGCATCTCGCCCTTGAGTTCGAAATAGTCTCCAGCCTTGGCGCCGCAATAGATCGGCTTGCCCTCGGGGATGACCGCCTCGACGCGAAGGTCGAAGAGTTCGAAACCGTCGTCGGCCATGTCAGGCCTCCACCAGGCTGAAGGTGATGTCGCAGGTGCCGTTGCGGCGGATCAGCCCGCATGCGGCGGCGAACTGATCGCGCTCTTCGGCGCGCACTTGCGCCACCACGCTGCCGGCCAGCCAGCCGATCGGGAACAGAAGCCGCGCGCCCTGCCCATAGAACAGACCAATGTCGAAGATGGCATTGGGATTGCCGCCCCACATGCGCGGCGGCACATAGGACAGCACGATGTCGCCGGGCTGAGGCGTCAGCGTCGCGTTCTCCGCAGGCAATGGCCTGGCATAGGCTTGCCCCTCGATATCGGCAGCGGGAACCGGGCAGGAAATTTCCGGTCCCGTCCACATGGCGTGGATGCCCGGAACGACACGCGGCGTGCCGAGATATGCCTTGAGAAAGGCAGCGTTTTCCGGCGCCTTTTCGGGCAGCAACAGCGCCATGACCGCAAGCTTCGAGCGTGGCTCGGTGATTCTGATGGCGGTCATGTCTGATCTTTCGAGGCGGCCGATTGCAGCTTGCTGCGCAGGAAGGTGAAAGGCCGGCTGATGTCAGCGACCAGCGACTCGCGCGCTGCCTGTGCATCCTGCGTGGCCAGCGCCGTGACGATGCGACGGTGATAATGGGCGGTGTCGACCTCGCCGGCCTCCGAGAATGCATAGATGGCGACGCGGATGCATGGCCCCGATTGCAGCCACAGGCTCTCGATCATCGGGATCAGCACCGCCGAGCCGCAGCAGCGATAGATCTCGAAATGAAAGCTCTGGTTAAGCGTCACTTCGCGATCAACATCCTTCTTGTGCTTCAGCGCCCGCATCTCGTCCCATTCGCCGAGAATGGTCTCGATAGTGGCGATCTGGCGCGAACCCATGCGGGCGGCCGCCAGCGCGATCGCCTCACCCTCGATCAGGATGCGGGCCCGAAGGAGATCGTCGAGCCGTTCCAGCGTGATCGGCGGCACACGCACCGAGCGGTTGGGCAGCGCTTCGAGTGCCTTCTCCGTGATCAGCCGGCCAAGCGCCTCGCGCACCGGCATGGTCGACGTGACCAGTGCATCGGCAAGCCCACGGATGGTCAGCACCTGGCTCGGTTCGAACAGGCCGCCGATCAGGGCGCGGCGCAATTCCGAATAGACACGGTCCTGCACGGTTTCGCGGCCGACCGGAGCAAGCTGGGCAGCGATCGCCTCGTTGTTCTTTTCGATGGCAGCCTTTTGCATGGAATCCCGTTCTTGGCCGGTTTTCGGCTTGCGGACGAAATTAAAGCCGAATAGCGTGATCAACGCAAGTGTGATCACAAATCAAAAATAGGGAGACGGCAACGACCGTCTTCGGCCAGAGGGTTGATGAGCGAGGCAGCGGAGCGCCAAGGGCAGGAGGCCCGTGCGTCGGTTCTGACAGCAAGCAACGTCGTCAGACGGTTCGGCGGCCTTGTCGCCGTCAACGATGTTTCGTTCGACGTCAAAGCGGGAGAGATCCTTGGCCTGATCGGGCCGAACGGCGCCGGCAAGACAACGATGTTCGACCTGCTTGCCGGCAGTATTCTGCCTTCCAGCGGCGACATCCTTATCAACGGCGTGCGCGTCTCCGGCGAAGCCGCGCATCTGCGCATCGGCCGTGGGCTTGGCCGCACCTTCCAGATCCCGCGCCCGCTGCCCAATCTGACACTGATCGAAAACATCATGCTGGCCGCGCAGGGCCAGGCCGGCGAAAGGCTGCTCGCCAACTTCGTCACGCCGTGGCGGGTGGCGGCGCAGGAAGAAGCGGCCAGGGCAAAGGCGCTGGACCTTTTGGAACTCGTCACCCTCACCCACCTCGCGCATGAGCCGGCGCGTGTGCTGTCCGGCGGCCAGCGCAAGCTGCTGGAACTCGCCCGCGTCATGATGGCCGACCCGGCGATCATCCTGCTCGACGAACCGGCGGCCGGCGTCAACGCGACGCTGCTGGAAGTCATCATCGACCGCATCCGCGACATCAACGCGCGTGGCATCACCTTCCTGCTGATCGAACACAACATCGACATGGTGACGCGACTTTGTCACCGCGTGCTGGTCATGGCGAGCGGCCAGTTGCTCAGCGAAGGCACGGCGGAAGAAGTCGCCCGCGACCCGCGTGTCATCGAGGCCTATCTCGGGGGCACCGCATGAGCGAGACCGTCCTCGACGTGCGCGACCTCGAAGCCGGTTACGAGCCTGGCGTGCCGATCGTGCGCGGCGCCTCGATCATCGTCAGAAAAGGCGAGATCGTCGTCGTCCTCGGCCCCAACGGCGCCGGCAAGTCGAGCTTCATCAAGGCGATCGCCGGCCTTGTCCCGATCACCGGTGGCAGGGTGTTCCTGGACGGCAAGGACATCACCGCCGCGCCCGCCCACACCATGGTTCGGCTTGGCCTGGCCTTCGTGCCGCAGACCGAGAACATCTTTCCGCTGATGTCGGTCGAGGACAATCTCAGGGTTGCCTGCGGCATCCTCGAGCGGCGCGAAATCCCCGGCCGTATCGAGGAGATGTACGCCGCGTTCCCTGACCTCGTCCGCCAGCGCCGCACCGCCGCCGGCAACCTCTCTGGCGGACAACGCCAGATGCTTGCAGTCGCCCGGGCGCTGATCGTCCATCCCAAAGTGCTGGTGCTGGACGAGCCGTCGGCCGGCCTGTCGCCGAAATTCGTGTCGATGGTGTTCGAGATGCTGGCCGGCATCCGCAAGTCCGGCGTCACCATCCTTTTGGTCGAACAGAACGCCAAGGCGGCACTGGCCATCGGTGACCGGGCCTATGTGCTGGTCGAAGGCAAGGACCGACACGAGGGTGTTGCTTCCGAACTGTGGAACGATCCTGTGGTCGCCGAACTCTACCTCGGCCAGCGCCCTTCTCACGCCGGCAAGGGAGGCACGGCATGAGCCTCCAATTTGTCGTCGATGGACTGCTGACCGGTTCGATGATCGGCCTTGGCGCCATCGGCGTGACGCTGACCTATTCGATCCTGCGCTTCTCGAATTTCGCCCATGGCGACTTCATGGCCTGGGGCACCTATGCAACGCTGGCCGTCGTCAGCGCCATTGGTGCGACTTTCGGCAAGGTAGCACCCATCGCGCCGCTGTCCTTCGGCTGGCCGCTTCTGGTTGCGCTGGTCGTCGGCATGGCCTTCACCGCGCTGCTGGCGCTGCTGCTCGACAAGGTGTTGTTTTCGCGGCTGCGCTCGCAAGGGCAAGCCATCATCGTTGTGATGGCGAGCTTCGGCGCCTCGATGGCGCTCAGAAGCCTGCTCGAATTCACCTTCACCTCGCGGCCGACCTATTTCAGCCGGGCGATCCAGATCGCCATGCCGGTCGGCTTCGGCATTCGCATCACCCCTGACCAGATCGCTCTGCTGCTGCTGACCGCCATACTCGTGCTCGGCGTGCATCTGTTGATGACGCGCACGCAGACCGGCCGCTCCATGCAGGCATTGAGTCAGAACGCAGCATTGGCCCGCATCGTCGGCATCGACGTCGCCAGCGTGGTGCGCGTCACCTGGATCATTGGCGGGGCGCTGGCCTGCGTCGCCGGCGTGATGATCGGCATCCTGGTGCAGATCCGCCCGTTCATGGGCTTCGACATGCTGCTGCCGATGTTCGCAGCGGCCATCCTCGGCGGCATCGGCAGCATCCCGGGCGCCGTGCTCGGCGGCCTGATCATCGGGCTCGCCGAAGCCGGGGCGGTGCAATTGATCGGCGCCGAATGGCGCGCCGCCGTCTCCTTCATCATCCTGATGGCGGTGCTGTTCGTGCGGCCGATCGGCCTTTTCGGGGTTCGGGAAAGATGATCGATCTCATTGGTTACGGCGCCTTCTTCCTGACCACCGCACTGATCTTTTCGCTGGTCACGCTGGGGCTCAATCTGCAGTGGGGGCTGACCGGCCTGTTCAATGTCGGCCTCGCCGGCTTCGTCGCCATCGGCGCCTACACCTCGGCCTTGCTGACCACACCGGATGATGCGGCACGGCTGGGTGGCTTCGGTCTGCCGATCCTGGTCGGCTGGCTGGGCGCCATGGTGGTCGGCGGCATCGCCGCCGCCCTGACCGGCATGGCGACATTGCGGCTGAGGTCCGACTATCTGGCGATCACCACATTCGGTGTCGCCGTCGTCGTGCAATTGGTCGCGCTCAATGCGCAGAAGCTGACCGGCGGGCCGTTCGGTATCGGCTTCATTCCGCGTCCCTTAGGCGGCCTTGCCGAGACGCCGCTGCTGTTCAACCTGTCGAACCTCGCCGTCGTCTGCGTCGTGACGCTGATCGCCTATCTCGCACTTGAGCATCTGGCGCGCAGCCCGTGGGGACGCGTGCTGAAGGCGCTGCGCGAGGACGAGCGAGCGGCGATCTCGCTCGGCAAGAGCGCGCGTTTCTACCGCGTCCAGGCCTTTGCCGTCGGCGGCGCCATCATGGCGCTGGCAGGTGCGTTGCAGGCGCATTTCACCGGCTTCATCGCGCCGGACAACTATCTGCCGATCCTGACCTTCCAGGTCTGGGTCATGCTGATCGTCGGCGGCTCGGGCAGCAATCTCGGCGCCGTCATCGGCAGCATCCTGGTATGGGGGATCTGGGCCGGATCGGGCACGCTGACCAGCGTGTTGTTTGCGCCCGAGCAGCAGGCACGCGCGGCCTCGCTGCAGATCGTCGCCATCGGAGTCATGCTCTGCGTCATCCTGCTGATCCGACCGAACGGGCTGTTCGGCGACAGGCCACGGCGGCCACGCCTGGACAAGCGAGCGAAGGCGGTCGCGACCAAGGGCAGCTCCGGCTCATGAATGCCATGACCCGGCGGGAGGCACATGGCGTTTCGCTCTGGCACGCTGTCAGCCGCGACCGCCGCCAGAGGTCGCCACTACAGGGCGAGATCAATGTGGACCTTGCCATTGTCGGCGGCGGTTTTTCCGGCCTCTCAACCGCATTGCATGCCGCGGGGAAAGGGCTTTCCGTCGCGGTCCTGGAAGCCGAAATCATCGCCTGGGGGGCGACCGGCCGGAATGCCGGCTTCATCGTGCCGAACTTCGCCAAGATGGACCCGGACAACATCCTTGCACATCTCGGCTTCGAGCGCGGTGAACGCCTGATCGACCTTGCCGCCGGCAGCGCCGACCTCGTCTTCGACCTGATCCGGCGGCACGGCATCGACTGCGGCGCCGTGCAGAACGGCTGGATCCAGCCGGCGCATTCAGCGGCAGCTTTCGAGAAGGTCAAATCGCGCGCCGGGCAATGGGCACGGCGCGGCCGACCAGCCGTTACCCTGGATCAGCAGGCCGTCGCGGCGCTGACTGGCGCGCGTGGCTATGTCGGCGGCTGGATGGATCGTTCGGGCGGCGTGCTCAATCCGGTCGCCTATGCGCACGGGCTCGCCGATGCGGCGGAGAAGGCCGGCGCGAGGATCTTCGAACGGACGCGCGTTGCCTCGATCGATCGTGTGGCCGATGGCTGGTCGCTGAAAACGCCATCGGGCTCGGTGCGTGCCGGCAAGGTGCTGGTCGCCACCAACGCCTATGGCGGGTCGCTCAATCCGTTGCTGCAACGGACCTATATTCCTCTGAAGGTCTTCCAGATCGCAACCGGGCCCCTGCCGCGCGAGGTGCGCACGCGTCTACTCCCCGGCGGGCAAGGCGTCGGCGACACCAGGCGCAATCTCTTCACCTTCCGCTTCGATGCCGAGAACCGGTTGATCAGCGGCGGCATGCATATTCTGAACGCCGGCGCCGATACGCGCGTGCCGCGAGCGATCTGGCGGCGGCTCGCCCGGCATCTCGATTTGCCTGACCTGCCGCCGCTTGCCTATAGCTGGTCGGGTATGGCAGCGGTCGAACCGGATTTCCTGCCGCACCTTCTGGATCTTGGACCAGGGTTGATCGCCGGTCGTGCCTGCAACGGACGCGGCATTGCCATGACGACGGCGATGGGCAAGGTGCTGGCGGACTGGGCCGCCGGAACCGAGGCGCGTGATCTGCCGCTGCCCTTTGCGCTGCCGGCACCGATCCCCTTTCACGCTTTGCTACGGCACGCGCCCAACATGCTGCTTGGCTGGAGCATGCTGCGCGACCGAATGGACGAGGCTGGATAGCGTGCCTGGCCGTGCGGGTGATCAGTCGGTCGTGCGAAGATTTTCGGAGAGAATTGCGGCCGCGACGGCGATGTCTTCTTCGAGGGATGCTCGAACCGCCGAACCGCTGTGCTGCTGCAACGCGGCAACGATCCTGCGATGCGCATCGTTCGACTGCGGGATGTAGCGATCGGCCTGCATCAACAGCTTGATATAGGGCCCTACCCGCCCCCAGAGGTCGCGGATCATGTTGAGCAGGATCGGCGCACCGGCATGCTGGTAGATGGCGAAATGGAAGGCCTCGTTCAGCGTGAGGTAGGCCCTGGCGTCATCAGCCTCGACGGCGCGCTGCATGCCGTCGAGCGTGACCTGCAGCTCAACCAGCCCGCTTTCTGTCATCCGCGAGGCGGCCATCTCGCCCGCCAGCCCCTCGACGGCGATGCGGATGCGCGTCAGTTCCTCGAAGGCAGGCAAGGATAGCAAGGGCACGATGACCGAGCGGTTGTTCTGCATCTCGAGCAGGCGCTCGGCGACAAGCCTCTGCAGTGCCTCGCGGATCGGCGTCGTCGATATCCCGAACGTCTCGGCGAGCTTGCGGATGACCAGTGTCTGGCCTGGGCTGAAGCCACCTGAAATCAACTCCTGCTTGAGCGCGCCATAGGCGCGGTCGTTCAGGGTCTGATGTTCAAGCTTCAGCATGCGCGGCCCGCTCCGGTCACCAGTTCGACAGTGCGCGATCGAGCGTCTCAGCCAGTTGCTCGGCATTGTCCCTGGCGAACGGCAGAGGCGGCCTGATCTTCAGCACATTGCCGCGCGGACCGCAGGAGGAGATCAGCACGCCATCCTCGCGCATGGCTTCGACAACCGCCGATGTCTTGGTGGCGGCCAAGGCTTCGTCGCCTTCCGCCGTCAACTCGACGCCGAAATAGAGGCCATTGTGTCTGACATCACCGACCATAGCGTGCCGGCTCTGCAGGGCGCTCAACAGGTCAGCTGTATAGGCGCCGACCATGCGCGCATTCTCGATCAGACCCTCGCCTTCGATCACCTCGAGCACGGCAATGCCAACGGCCGCCGCGACCGGATTGCCGCCGAAGGTGTTGAAGTAGCCGGTGTTGGAGCCGAAGGATGAAACAAGCCACGGTCGCACCAGCACCGCGCCCATCGGATGGCCGTCGCCGATCGGCTTGCCCATGGTGACGACGTCGGGCTCGAGGCCATAATTGGCAAAACCCCATATGCCCTGGCCAAGCCGGCCGAAGCCGGACTGGACCTCGTCGGCGATGACGATGCCGCCAGCCTTCCTGACGTGATCCGCCGCCTCGCGCATGACAGCCGCATCGGGGAAGAAAATGCCATCGCTGGAGAAGGCCGAGTCGAGCAGCAGCGCCGCCGGACGAATGTTCTGCGCACGCATATCCTCGATGGCGGCCGCGACATTCCTGGCGAAATCGCGTGCGGCGCGGCCATGGTCTCGGAACGTGTCCGGCGCTGCCACGGTCCGGTGGTGCGCGGGCACGCCCTTCGCCCCGACCGCTGCAGGTGACAGCTGCGCGGTGGCGATCGTTGCACCGTGATAGGCGAAGTCGGTGATGATGACGCCGCTGTTGCCAGTGGAATGCTGGGCGATGCGGATCGCGAGATCATTGGCCTCGCTTCCGGTGCAGGTGAACATGGCGTGGCCGAGATGGGCCGGAACGGTGCCGAGCAGTTTTTCCGCGTAGTCGAGGATGATCTCGCTCAAGTAGCGCGTGTGCGTGTTGAGCGTGGCGGCCTGGCCCGACAGCGCCTCGACGACGCGCGGATGGCAGTGCCCGACCGAGGCGACATTGTTGTAGGCGTCGAGGAATTTGCGCCCCTGCGCATCGTAGAGCCAGACGCCGCTGCCGCGCACCAGATGGATCGGGTTGCGGTAGAAGGCGCGGTAGGTCGGCCCAAGCAGTCTGGCGCGACGCTCGAGCAGCGCGCGGTTGGATGCCGTCGCGTCGGCGTTTGCAGGGTTTGGCGAGGATTGGGACACGAGCATCTACTCCGGATTGGAATGGTCGAGGAAATAACGGCGGGCATCGATGGACGACAGACCGTCCAGCCGTTCGAGCGAGGCCCAGACTTCCGCGCCGTGGCGCAGGACATAGTCGCGTTTGGCTGGGAAACGTTCCGCCTGCCAGGTGGCGATGTTCACGATGAGCGCAAGGCGGGCGCGGATCAGATTGAAAAGAATGCCGATCTCTTCGACCTCGAGCGGCTGCACCGATTGATAGCCGGCGACGAAGCGCGCCGCCGGCGCCAGTGGATGGCCTTCCGCCGGCCAGCGATAGACGGCGCCGATGGCGAGGTCACAGATCAGCGGCGAGTGGATCATATCGCCGAAATCGAGGATGCCGCTCACGACTTCCGGCCGCGAAGCGTCCATCACGACATTGTAGGAATTCATGTCGTTGTGGACGATCTGGGCGCGCAATTTCGGGATGACCGGTGCCGCATGCGCCTCGAAGGCGTCGATCGCACGTTCGACCATGGCGCGCCGGCCAGCGTCAGTGATGTGCGCCAGCATCGGCCGTGTCTTGGCGACCTTACGGATATCCCAGAGCAGGTCGCTGCCGGCCGCCGGATGGAAGAAGCCGCGCAGCGCCCGACCGAGGCGACCGAGGAAGATGCCGAGATTGCGATCCTGCGCCGCTGATGCCGGCGAGCGCGAAAGCAACTGGCCGGGCAAATAGGTGACCAGCCGGATGATACGCGGCGCCGACCCACCGACGCTGACCGTGAATTGGGCCTCGCCTTGCAGGCTTTTGCGTACCGAGGGAACCGGCAAGGCTGGGTCGACCGCCAGGATATGGTCGAGCGCCTTGTTCTGGAAGTCGGTGAAGCCGACCTCCTCGGCTGGGTGGGAAACCTTCAGGACGAACTCGCCGTCGCCTTCGGTCTGGATGTGGAAATTGTGGTCGCGTTCGCCCGGCAGCGGACGCGCGCTACCGACGAGGCCATAGTGCCGGCGCAAGATGGCAAGCGCGTCGGCGATCGAAACGTCGGGCGCGTCCTCGGCGAGCGTTTCACCGAAACCGTCGGGCACGGCCGCATTCATGCGCTCACCTCCGGATCGAGCGGCTCAAGGCCGCACCAGTCGGCGATGAACAGCGCGATGGTCTGGGTGACCTTGCGCACCGAATCGAGATCGACAGCCTCGTCGTAACCATGCGGCATGCGGCAGATCGGGCCGTATACGATCGCCGGCGTGTCGGCATAGAGGCCGAAGAAGCGCGCATCCGTCGTCGCCGAGGTGACGTGTTCCGTCAGCGGCTCGCCCCACACGGCGACATGGCTGCGGCGCAGCACGGCTTCCATCTCGTCGGCGCCCTCCAGTACATAGCCCTCGGCCATGAAGCCATTGTAGGTCATCTTGGGCGGGCGATTGGCCAGGAATGGATCGGCACGGGCCGCATCGGCGATGCAGGCTTCGAGCTCGGCCCTGGCATCTTCGAGCTTCTGCCCGGGATAGGTCGCGACCCGCATCTCGAAGACACAACGCGCCGGAACGCTCGATGTCCATTCGCCACCTTCGATCTTGCCGAGATTGAAGCGGATCGGATGCGGGTGATCGCAGAAATGCGGATCATCGACTTTGCGCGCATTCCAGACGATTTCGAGCTGCTTCAGTGCCTGGATGATGACGAAGGCCTTCTCGATGGCATTGGCGCCGGCCGAGAAAGCGCCCGAGGCATGCTGCGGATCGCCGTCGACCTCGACCCTGAACCAGATCGGTCCGACCTGCGCGCGCATCAATCGCGGTTCCAGCGGCTCGGGAATGAAGGCGGCATCGGCGCGGTAGCCGCGCTGCAGGCAGGCAAGCGCGCCATTGCCGGTGCACTCTTCCTCGACCACCGACTGGAGATAAACCTTCGCGGCCGGCTGATAGCCGATCCTGCGCAAGGCGGCCAGCGCGTAGAGACAAGCCGACAGGCCGGCCTTCATGTCACCGGCGCCGCGGCCGTGCATCCAGCCATCCTCGATGGCCGGATCGTAGGGATCGCGCACCCAGCGGTCGAGCGGCCCCGTGGGTACCACGTCGATATGGCCGTTGAGGATCAGCGAGCGGCCGGTGGCGTTTCTCGGCGTGTGGGTGGCAACGACATTGAAGGCGTCATCGTAGGACACCGCCACGGGAGAAAACCCCGGCAGGTCGCGGATCGCATCGACATCGACACGCCACATATCGACTGCATAACCATCGGCCTCATAGGCCGCTGCCATGAAGGATTGCGCCGCGTGCTCCTCGCCGCGTTGGGAGGGAAAGCGCACGAGGTCCGCCAGGAATGCGACTTGCAGCGCGAAGCCGTCATCGACCGCGCGCAAAATGGCTTCGTCGGCAATTCGCTCAGGCATGGATATTCCGCTTTCTCGTGAATGGTGTATCATATCTCATATGCCATTTCGTGGAAAGGCAAGGAGACAGGTCGGGCCAAAACTATGGCCCAACCCGGGAACCTCTTGGCAGGCGGGCTCAGAGTTGGCATCAGCTTCCTGCATGCCGGCGAAACCGCATGGCGAAGATCGAGGATAGATGCTGGTCACCGAAGGCCCATTGCCGGATGAAATCACCGATCTCTCGGCCGGTTACCGGCGCGTGCCGGCCGGCAAGATCGTCAATGCGGTGACATGGATGGAAGCGTGCGCACCGGTGCCGGGTCTCGCCCAACCCCTGGCAATGACCCGGATCACCAAGCCCGACAGTGCCGCCTACCGAACGATCTTCCTTGAGATCGGCGCTCCCTGGCTGTGGGATCGCGCCGCCGAAATGTCGGATGCCGAAGTCGCCGCGCATTTCGCCGACCCGCGCCAGAATCTCTACTACGGCCATGATGAAAGTGGCGGCCATGTCGGCATGGTCGAATTCCGCGTGGCGGACGGCAACGAGATCGAGATCACCTATTTTGGCCTGTTTCCTTCCTTGACCGGCCGGGGTCTCGGCAAGCGGCTGATGGCGGGAGCGCTCGACCAGGCATGGCGCCTCGGCCCCCGCCGCATCTGGCTGCACACCAGCAGCATCGACCATCACAGCGTCATCGGCTTCTACCGAGCTTGCGGGTTCGAACCCTATGCGGCGGGGTTCGAAATCACCGACGATCCCCGGATCAAGGGAACCCTGCCGCGCGATGCGGCCCCGCAAATCCCGTTGATCGAAACGGAATGGGTGCCCGGCGCCAGATGAGACCGTCTTCGCAACCTGCCAGCCTTTCGTCGTCACACCATCGCCGGTGGGTACGGCGCGAAAGCATCCTGTCGAGGCTGGAGCGGCACATCGACACGCGCATCGTTCTGTTCGCCGCGCCCGCCGGTTTCGGCAAGTCGACGACGATGGCACAGTGGGCCGCGGAAGTCGCGCGTCTGGGCCGACTAACCGCATGGTTCTCCTGCGAGGCCACGGACAATGACGAAGGCGCCTTCCTGTCGCATCTGGTGGGCGCGTTGCGCCATCTCGTCCAGAACCCGGCCGAACTCGACCTCGCCTTCCAGTCGAGCCCGATCCCGCAGCTCGACGTGGTGCTATCGGCTCTTGTAGCGGGTCTTGCCGCGCGCGACGCCGACATCACCCTGTTCTTCGACGACTACCACGCCATCGAGGCGCCGGTGGTGAAGCGGTTCATGGAGCGCCTGACGAGGCAGGCACCGGCCAACGTCGCCTTCGTCATCGGTTCGCGCAACCTGCCAGACCTGCAACTTGGCAAGCTCAGGGTGCTTGGCGACGTTTTCGAAATCGGCCCGGACGATCTGCGCTTCGCCTCTTCCGAGGCCGAGGCCTTCTTCAACGACAAGCTGGGCCTGAGCGTCAGCAGCGGCACGGTGGAAACCTTGTGTTCACGGACCGAAGGCTGGGCCGCCGGCCTGCAACTCGCCTCGCTTTCACTGAGTGCGGCGCATGCGCCAGAAACCGTCATCGGCAATTTCACCGGCGCCAACCGCAACGTAGCCGACTTCCTGATGGGGGAAGTGTTCCTGGAGCTGCCGCCGGCCCTGGCGAAATTCCTGCTCCACAGTTCAATCTTCGAACGTTTCAGCGCCGAGGCCTGCCGGGCCGTCTTGCGGGCGGTGGACGCCGAGGCCGACATCACCGAAATCGAGACCCGCAACCTGTTCCTGGTGCCGCTCGACGAGGAGCGGCGCTGGTTCCGCTATCATCACCTGTTTCACGACTTCCTCAGCCGCGAAATGGAACGGCGCGAACCGGAGATGATCGCGCCGCTGCACCTGGCCGCCGCCGAATGGTTCGGCGAACGCAAGATGCTCACCGAGGCCATCGGACACGCGCTCGCTGCCGGCGACCAGGCGCGCGCGGCGGTGTTCGTCGAAAATAATGCGCTCGAACTTATCGCCCAGTGCCAGCTGCTGTATGTGCGGCAGTTGCTGGCACTGCTGCCGAGGAAACTGGTCGACCACCGCATCCGGCTGCAACTCATCGTGCTGTGGCTGGCGGTGCACTCAAGCCAGCCCGAGATCGCCCAGCAGACACTCGCCAATGCGCGCAAGCTCGTCGAAACCGGGCCGGCCGACGGCAAGGATCCCGGTACACTGACCGGCACCACCATCGAGGCCGAGATCGCGGTCCTCGATGCCGCCGTGCACAGCACGCTGGAGCAGTTCGAGGCCGCGCGCGATACCGCGCTGTCCGCCCTGCGCATCATCGCGCCGGACGCCTGGTTCATGGAGGGCGCGACGGCCAACGTCATCGGCTACAACCTTTATGCGCTGGGCGATCTCGAAGGGGCTCGGGCGGCGGCGGACGCCGCGCGCAAGGCGCATGAGCGAAGCGGCAGCCTGCTCGGCGTCACCATCGCCAACTGCTACATGGCCGTCATCGAGCGCTCGGCCGGCCGCCTGCCCGCCGCCGAAAGGCTGCTGCGCAACACGATCATCGAGGCCAGGACGCGCATCGGCGCGAACTCATATGCCGAGGCGCTCGCCGGAACGCTGCTTGCCGAACTCGCCTATGAGACCAACGCATCCGGCGAGGCGCTGACATTGGTCGAAAATCTCGGGCCGCTGATCGAGGGCGCCGCCGTCATCGTCTATCCGCTGGCCAGCGTGCCGACCTATGCCCGCGTGCTGCAGCTTACCGGTCGTGGCGACGCGGCACTCGACATGCTGGAGCGCGTCTACCAGCGTGTACGTGGCTCAGTTTATCGCCGGCTCGCTTCGGTGCTGGTACATGACCGCATCAGGCTGCTCATCGACCAGAGCCGCGTCGCCGAGGCACGCGCTTTGCTGAGCGAGCATCGCCGCGAAAGCGCTGAAACCGCCCCCACTGTCGCCAACGAATTCGAGTTCTTCGCCGAAGGCAGGCTGCTGACGGCGGAGAAATCCTATGCTGCGGCGGCGGCGATTTTTGACACGTTGCTGGAGCGAACGAAAAGCAGCGGACGCATGCGTCGCCACATACTGGCGCTGATCCTGCGCGCCAGGAGCGCCGGCCACGACCAGCGCGAAGCTGATCGCCATCTCCTCGAAGCGTTGCGCCTTGCCCAGCCTTCCGGTTTCATCCGCTCCTTCGTCGACGAGGGCAGGCCTGTCGTGGAAGGGTTGATGCGGCTGCGCGCCGCGCAAGCAAAGACCGAGCCGTCCCTGTCGGCCTATGCAACGCGCATCATCCATGCCGCGCAGACCATGCCTGTGCCAACGCGCAAGCCGGCCGCGCCCGTGCCCGAAAAGGAACAGCTGACCCAGCGCGAGTCCGAACTGCTGCGCTGCCTGTCGGAAGGCATGTCCAACCGCGATATCGCGGTCGCGCTGTCGGTGAGCGAAACGACGGTGAAATGGCATTTGAAGAACATTTTCGGCAAGCTCTCCGTATCGAACCGCGTCCAGGCCGTGCGCGCCGCGCAGGCGGCCGCCGATCTTCGCCCCCCTTCGAAAGGAGGGGCATAGACATCTGGCGCAACCCCCTCTTTCGGGTCGGGCCATGGTATAGTTAGCCTGCTAGCGTCATCCCGGATTGCAGAGGACGCTGCGCATGGCGACAGGTTACGTTTTTCACGAACAGCTGATGTGGCATGACACCGGCCCCAGCGCCGACATGATGCCTCCCGGCCGTTTCGTGGAACCCGGACGGCATCTGGAATCGCCAGGGTCGAAGCGCCGGCTCAACAACCTGATCCAGGTCAGCGGCCTGGGGCGCCATCTGGTGCCGATCATTCCCGAGCCGGTGACGGTCGAGGACCTGCTGCGCGTGCACACGCAGCGCCACGTCGACGATATCAGGACACTGAGCGAGCGCGGCTCGGGCTTCGCTGGCCCGCAGGCGCCGATCGGCTTCAACAGTTTCGACATCGCCCTCTTGTCCGCCGGCACCACCTATGCGGCAATGCGCGCCGTGCTCACCGGCCGTGTCGACAACGCCTATGCGCTGGCGCGCCCGCCGGGTCACCATGCCGAGCCCGACCAGGCGATGGGCAACTGCCTGTTCTCCAACATCGGCGTCTCCGTGCGCCGGCTGCAGCATGAAGGCCTGCTCGGTCGCGCCGCGATAGTCGATTGGGACGTGCATCACGGCAACGGCACCGAGACGGTGTTTTATTCCGATCCATCGGTGCTGACGATTTCGCTCCACCAGGACAATCTCTACCCGACCGGGCGCGGCGCGCTGGCCGACAATGGCAAAGGCGAAGGCGAAGGCTACAACATCAACATCCCGCTGCCGGCCGGCAGTGGCACCGGCGCCTATGAAGCGACCTTCGACCGCATCGTCGCCCCGGCGCTGCGCGCCTTCAAGCCGGACCTCGTCATCGTGGCTTCCGGTTTCGATGCGTCGGGTTTCGATCCGCTCGGCCGCATGATGCTCAACAGCGAATGTTTCCGGCGCCTTGCCGCGCGCATGGTGGCGCTGGCCGCCGAGACGTCGCAAGGACGCCTGATCATGACCCATGAAGGCGGCTATTCCGAAGGCTATGTACCGTTCTGCGGCCATGCCGTCATCGAGACGCTGGCAAATCATCGCACCGAAGTGGTGGATCCCCTGTCGGATCATATCGACGAATGGGCGGGGCAGGACTTGCAGCCGCATCAGGCTCAAGTGATCGATGCCGCCGAAGGCCTGCTCGCCGGCCTGCGCCAACGCCTCGCAAGTGCTGCCTGACACGATGGATTTTCTGATCACCACGCTCCTCAACGCGCTGACGCTGATCAGTATACTGATGCTGGTCGGGCTCGGGCTGGCGATCAGCTTCGGCCTGATGAACGTGACCAATCTGGCGCATGGCGAGTTCGTCACGGTCGGCGCCTTCGCGGTCTATTTCGTCCAGAGCATCGGCGGCTCCTTCTGGCTGGGGCTGGCCGCTGCCCCCATCGCCGGCGCGGTGGTCGGCTGCATCCTGGAATTCGCCATCATCCGCCACCTCTACTCGCGGCCGGTCTCGACCGTGCTTGCCACCTGGGGCGTCAGCCTGATCCTGCAGCAAGGGCTGGAACTGACCTTCGGTCTCGGCGCCAAGCCCGTGACGCCGCCAATCGAGGGCACGTTCGACCTCTTCTTCACCGTCTATCCCGCCTACCGGCTGATCCTGATCGCCATCGCCATGCTGACCTTGCTCGGCGTCGTGCTGCTGATCAGCCGGACATCCTTCGGCCTCGACATCCGCACCGTCATCCAGAACCGCGAAATGGCCGAGGGCGTCGGCATCAACACGCGGCGCACCTACGCCATCGCCTTCACCTTCGGCGCGGCCATTGCCGGGCTCGCCGGCGGGCTGGTCGCGCCGCTGGCGATCGTGCTGCCGCAGATGGGCGTCAACTATCTCGCCAATGCCTTCTTCGTCGTCATTGTCGGCGGTGTCGGTTCGATCGGCGGCCTCGTCGCCGGTAGCGTCTTCGTCGGCGGGCTGACCAGCGTGCTCAACTACCAGATCTCGCCGTCGCTGGCGCAAGCGATCGTGCTGCTCGCAGCCATTGTCGCCGTACGGCTGCGACCCAACGGCCTGTTCAACGGAGCGTCGCGATGATCGCCCGCGACCGCAACTGGCTGCTGGTCTTCGCTGTCTGCGCAGCACTCGCCGTCATCTATCCGATGTTTGCCGATGGCTACCAGCTGACCGTCATCCGCGACGCGCTGATCTTCGGCCTGTTTGCCGCGAGCCTCGATTTCTTCTGGGGCCGTACCGGCATATTGTGTTTCGGTCACGCCGCCTTTTTCGGCATCGGCGGCTACATCATGGCGCTGATCACGCTCAACGACGCGATCCCCTTCGGCAGCCTGCTCGGCATCCTGGGCGCGGTGGCCGGGGCTGCCTTCGTCGCCGCCATCATCGGCTACTTCCTGTTCTTCGGCGGTATCCGCGGCAGCTACTTCACCATCGTCACGCTGGCCATGGGCGTGATCTGCCAGCAGGCCGCGGTCTCCTGGAGTTCTGTCACCGGCGGCGACAGCGGCCTGATCGGCATCCCGCCGATCGAATTCGACATTGGCGAACTACATGTCGATCTCAGCCAGGACCTGCCTTCCTACATCTTCGTTGCGTCCATCGTCGCGGTGGTCGTGCTGGCGCTGTGGTCGATCAGCAGGGGCCGCTGGGGCACGGTGCTGACCGCCATCCAGGACAATGAAGTCCGGGCGGCGGCGCTCGGACACAACGCACCCTTGCGGCTGCTGGTCACCTTCGTCTTGTCCGCGGCAATCGCCGGGCTTGCCGGCGCGCTTTATGTCTGCATGGCCGGGCTGGTGGCGCCCGATCTTTCGGGACTGCTGCTGTCGACCGAGGTCATCGTCTGGGTGGCGGTGGGCGGGCGCGGCACGCTGCTCGGCCCGGTGCTGGGCGCCATCGCCATCCAGCGTGCGCAGCAGACAATCAGCAGCTTCAATCCGAGCCTGTGGCCGTTGCTGCTCGGCTGCGTCTTCGTCATCATCGTCTTCGTGCTGCCGGACGGCATCCTGTCGATCTACGCGCGGCTGAAGAGCCTGTTCAAAGGCAGGAGGCAGGCGCAATGAGCGACGTGCTGCTCCAGGCCGAGAATGTCGGCATCCGCTTCGGCGGACTGCAAGCGCTGGAAGACTTGAACCTGACGGTGCGCGACAAGGAACTCTGCTGCATCATTGGGCCGAACGGCGCCGGCAAGAGCACTTTCCTCAACGTGCTGACCGGCACGCTTCGGCCGACCAGCGGCAGCGTGCGCTTCCTCGGCCACGACATTGCCGGCCTGCCGCTGCATCGCATCGCCCGGCTCGGGATCGCGCGAAAATTCCAGATCCCGTCGGTTTTTCCGAGCCTCTCGGTCGAAGACAATCTGAAGGTGGCACGTTGGGGTGCGCCCTCGCCGGTCCGACCGGTCGGCGAATTGCTGGAACTGGTGGCACTCACCAACCGAGCCGCCACCCTGGCCGGCGAACTGGCGCATGGCCAGAAGCAATGGCTGGAGATCGGCATGGCGCTGGCGATCGAACCACGGCTGCTGCTGCTCGACGAGCCGACGGCTGGAATGACACCACAGGAAACGATGGCGACCGCGCAGATGCTGCTGCGGCTCAAGGGCGAGTTCTCGATTGTCGCCGTCGAGCACGACATCCGATTCGTGCGGGCGCTGAACTGCGAAACGCTGGTGCTGCACCAGGGGCGCCGGCTGCGCAGCGGTCCCTTCCACGACATCGAGGCCGACGAAATGGTCCGCGACGTCTATCTGGGGAGGCGCTGACCATGTTGCGGACATTTGCCGTTTCGGCCGGCTACGGCCTGCTCCCGGTGCTGAACGGCATCGACCTCGGCGTGGCGCCGGGCGAGGTCGTCGGCCTGCTCGGCCGCAACGGGGCCGGCAAGACGACGCTGCTGCGCGTCATCGCCGGCGCTTTGAGGGCCAGCGGCGGCGCCGTGGTTCTCGGCGACCAGGATCTCACCAATGCAGCGGCCTTTCGCCGTGCGCGGGCGGGCATCGCGCATGTGCCGCAAGGCCGAGGCATCTTCAACCAACTCACCGTGCGGCAGAACCTGGAAGTCGGCACGCGTGCCGCCCGTGATCGCGGCGACGGCGGCATCCCGGCCGACATCTTCGGCTATTTTCCGATCTTGCGCGAGCGCGAGGCACAGATCGCGGGCACGCTCTCGGGCGGCCAGCAGCAGATGCTGGCGATCGGCCGCGCGCTCTGCGGCCTGCCGTCGGTGCTGCTGCTCGACGAACCCTCGGAAGGCATCCAGCCGAACATCGTGCAGTCGATCGCCGAACTGGTGCCGCGGATCGCCCGCGAGCGCGGCATCGCGATCGTTCTGGTCGAGCAGAATCTCGATCTCGTTCTCAAGGCGGCGGACCGCTGCCTGGTGATGGAGAAGGGCAGGATCGTGCATGAAGGCACGCCGGAGGCGTTCGCCGACGAGAGCCTGCTGAAGGATTTGTTGGCCCTATGAGGCGCGGCTGAAGCGCGCCTGGGACCTGTTGGCTTTGCAAGGCGTGCATGGGGCGCGCCTGGACTGGAAGGGAACACAAGAATGATAAGCAGAAGAACGATCCTGAAATCCGGCGGCGCTGCCGCCGCCTTCGCCATGGTCGGCGCGCCATCGATCCTGCGCGCCGCCGACACCGTCAAGGTCGGGCTGTCGATCCCGATCACCGGCCTGCAGGCAATCCTCGGCGAGACGCTGCTCAATTGCTACAAGCTCGCCGCCGCCGAACTCAACGCCGCCAACGGCATCGGCGGCCGCCAGGTCGAACTGTTCATCGAGGACAACCAGACCACCACCAAGGGCGCCATCGACAAGGCACGCAAGCTCCTCAATGAGGACAAGGTCGACGTCATCATGGGCACGATCATCTCGCCCGAGCGCAGTGCGACGCTGTCGGTGACGTCGAAGGCCAAGAAGCTGTTCTTCTACCCGACCAATTTCGAGGGCGGCGAGTGCAACCGCTACTTCGTCGCGACCGGCCCGATCCCGATGCAGCAGGTCGACCCGATGATGCCGTGGGTAGCCGAGAACCTCGGCAAGACCATCTACATCATGGCCTCGGACTATGCCTGGCCGCAGAAGATGACCGAGGCGATCACGGCTGCCTACGAGAAGGCCGGCGGCAAGATCATCGGCGCCGACTACTATCCGTTCGGCACCACGGATTTCGGCCCGGCCTTCCAGAAGATCAAGTCGCTGAAGCCCGATGTCGTCTGGTCGATGGTGGTCGGCAACGACGCTGTCACCCAGCTCAAGCAGTATCGCAGCTTCGACATCAAGCAGCCGCTGATCGCGCCGCTCGATGAGGTCTTCAACAAGGACGCGCTGCCGCCCGGCGTCGCCGCCGGCACCTACGCGCCGCAGCCGTACTGGATGGCGCTCGACAATCCGGTCAACAAGAAGTTCATATCGAGCTTCCGCGAAAAATTCGGCCAGGAAAAGATGGTCAACGGCATCGGCGAGGCCGGCTATAACGGCCTGCATCTCTATGCGCTGGCCGCCGAGAAGGCCGGATCGCTGAAGGACGACGATGTGCTCAAGGCGCTGCCGACGATCGAGTTCGACGCGCCGCAAGGCAAGATCCGCGTCGATGCCTCCAACAACCACACGCTCTGCCATTCCTATGTCGGCAAGGCGGCGGCCGACGGCATCAGCTACGAGATCGTCAAGGATTTCGGCACCATCGCGCCGGTCACGCCCTACTGCAAGGTGTAGGCCCTCGCACCCAACCAATCCTGACGGCGGCGTTGCCGCCGCCGTCAGGGCTTCTGTGGCGCCGGCAGCCGCTCGCGCAGTTCGTCGACAAGCACCCTGGTATTTTCGGAATAGTCGATGGGCACGACGACGAGATGCACGCCACCGCCGGCAAAGGCCTGCTCCAGCGCCGGCCGCAATTGGGCGATCTCGCCGACCCTGGTTCCCCTGGCGCCATAGGCCTCGGCGTATTTGACGAAATCAGGGTTGCCGAAGGTCATGCCGAAATCCGGGAACTCGTCGACCGCCTGCTTCCAGCGGATCATGCCATAGGCATGGTCTTCGAGCAGCAGGACGACAAGGTTTAGCTTGAGCCGGACGGCGGTCTCCAGTTCCTGGCTGTTCATCATGAAGCCACCGTCGCCGCAAATGGCCATGACGCGGCGTTGGGGATAGAGCAGTGCCGCCATCATCGCCGACGGCAAGCCGGCGCCCATGGTGGCCAGCGCATTGTCGAGCAGCAGCGTGTTTGCCATGCGCGTGCGGTAATTGCGCGCGAACCAGATCTTGTACATGCCGTTGTCGAGAGCGAGGATCCCGTCCGCCGGCATCACGGCGCGCACGTCATGCACGATGCGTTGCGGCGTGAAGCGGTCCTCGGTGGCGCGCGCGGCGATGCGGCTCAAAATGCCTTCACGCAGCGGCAGCAAGGCCTGTGCATTGGGGATCTTGCCTTCGACGCGGTCGGCCAGCAGCGCCAGAGAGGGGCCAAGGTCGCCGACGATCTCGGCCTGCGGGAAATAGACCTGCTCGACATCGGCTGAGTGATAGCCGACATGGATCACCTTCGGGCCGTTGGTGCCCATGATGAAGGGCGGTTTCTCGACCGTATCGTGGCCGATGGTGATGATCAGATCGGCCTGTTCTATGGCCTCGTGCACGTAGTCGCGCTCCGAGAGCGCCGCCGTCCCCATATAGAGTTCGGTGCCGCCAGGCACGGTCCCCTTGCCCATCTGTGTGGTGAAATAGGGTATCTGTGTGCGCAGCACGAACTGAGCGATATCCGGGGTCACGCGCGGGCGCGACGCCGCCGCGCCGAACATCAACAGCGGACGCTTCGCCTCCATGATCATCCGGGCAGCCCGATGCAGCGCGTCCGCGCCGGCAATGGGCAGGTCGACCGGATGCGTCGGCACCAGCGCGACCGGATCGCACTGGGCCGCCGCTATGTCTTCCGGCAATTCCAGATGCACCGGACCTGGACGCTCCTCCTGCGCGACTCGGAAGGCCTCACGCACCAGCGAGGGGATCATCTTGGGCGAGACGATCTGGCGCGACAGCTTGGTCAGCGGCTTCATCGCAGCGACGATATCGACGATCTGGAAGCGCGCCTGCCGCGATGACAGGATGCCCTTCTGGCCGGTAATCATGATCATCGGCATCGCGCCGAGCAGCGCATAGGCCGCGCCGGTCGTCAGATTGAGCGCGCCCGGGCCAAGCGTGGTGATGCACACGCCCGGCTTGCCCGTGAGTCTGCCGTAGGTAGCGGCCATGAAGGCCGCCGCCTGCTCGTGGCGGGTCAGGATCAACTGGATCGACGAGCGGCGGATGGATTCGACGATATCCAGGTTCTCCTCGCCCGGAATGCCGAAAATCCGCTCGACCCCTTCGTTTTCGAGGGCCGCCACGAACAGATCCGAACCCTTTGTCATGAACCGTCTCTCCTGCAATGCGCACATTCCGTTAGCCACCTTCATATGGCACCGGAACGCGACGCCTCAAAGACCTGAAGCGTTCACTCATTTTGCAGAAGAGACCGAATCCGCGTCTTGCGGGTCAAAGGCGCGTTGAGCAGGCCGCCTTGGGCGATGCAAAGAGCTGCGCCGGCGCGGACCATTGGCTGGCCGGTGCGCCGCGCGTGCCGGTGATCAGCGAGCGCAGTTCCGACAGATAGGTCTGCACGAAGAAGGAGGTCTGGCTTTCCAGCGGCGTATAGGGGCCCGGCCGGTAGGCGCGCGACAGGATGCCGTCGGCATTGTCCTCGGTGATCTTCTTGTCCTGCACCGTGGTCACGTCCCACATCCAGCTGATGGCGTCGGCATCGACGTCCCGATCGGCGTCCTTGTCGACGAGCCAGGTCAGGATGACGTCCGTCTCCATGGCGCTGCGCGGTATCATCTGGAACAGGGTGACATAGTCGTTGGCAGCACTGGCGAAGGACAGCCGTCCGAGGCGGAAGCCGCTTTCGCCGCCATCATAGGCACTGCGGCCGCCCATCAGGCACGAGACCCCCTCGCCCGTATTGGACAAGGTGTTGCGGCCCGAGCCGATCGGCTTGCGGTGCATGGCGAACGGCATGGTGTCGAGGTCGCCCGGCTGCCATGCGCCCTTGTGGAATTCGGCATCGCCGATGGCGCTGTGCCAAGCCTCGATTTCATTCTGCCACTCGACCGCCTTGTCGGCGTCGCGGGTCGCGGTGACTTTGACATGGCCGTTGACGCGGTAATATTCGGGATGCGCCGGCCGGCAATGGTAGCATTCGAGGAAGTTCTCGAGCACCAGCTTCCAGTTCGCCTTGGTCAGGTAGTTCTTGCGGGCGACAATGCGCGCCCGGTCGAGGCCGTTTTCGCGCAACCCATCCGTCAGCCCCGCCGCGACAGGCTCGATGTCGGGCAAGGAATTGGCGTCCAGGCCACAGAACACCAGGCCGCCGAAACTTTTCGAGGGCACGCGATGCAGCCCGAGCGCCTCCGGGTCCACGCTTGGCGGAAGATCCTGCCGCGACTGCAGTTCGCCGGTCAGCCTGAACGACCAGGCGTGATAGGGACAGACCAGAAGCTTGCCGCGGCCATCCTTGGTGCAGAGCCGCGAGCCACGATGGGTGCAGACGTTGTAATAGGCCGCGATGTCCTCCTCGCCGTCACCGAAGCGCACGACGATGATCTCCTCGTCGAAGAGCTGACGCACGATGTAGCGCCCTTTCTCGGGCACTTCGCTGGCGTGGGCGACAAGCACCCATTGGCGCGGGAACCACAGATCCCGCTCCAGCGCGAAGATATCCGGATCTGTATAGAAAGCCTGTTCCAGGGACCAGTCCTGACGCTGCCGGTCAATCAGGCGGACAATCTCGTTTTGATCTATGGGCTGGCTGTTCGGTGTGTTGGCCTGCACGGCGAACACCTTTCTGCACGCTGGCGTTAGGATGATGTTTCGATAGAGTTTGCGATGCCGAAAAGCTTGCCGCAAATACAGAAATGGTAGACCTTCATATCGAAAAGGCATGAAGACAGGACCGGGCCGAATCGTGAAAACCCTCAAGACGTCACTTCCGCTTCTGAACGCCATGGTCGCCTTCGAGGCGGCCGCGCGGCATGGCGGCCTGACACCCGCCGCGCAGGAACTCAACATCGCGCAATCCGCGGTCAGCCGCCACGTCGCCAATCTCGAGAGGCAACTTTCGGTCGAACTGTTCACGCGTCAGGGCAACCGCGTCGCCATTACCGGAGCCGGCATGGCGCTGGCCGAAGCGATCCGCGAAGGGCTAACGACCATCAGGCAAGCGGTGGAGGAGTTGACCGAGCACGACAGCGACACATTCGTGGTCGGCTGCAGCCATGATCTGGCGCAAGCGTGGCTGATGCCCCGCTTCGGCCTGATCACTTCGCTTGTCGCCGATGGCCGCGTGCTGCTGCAGACATCCAACGACTACAGGGATTTCGACCAGCCTGAAGTGGCACTGTCGATCCGCTTCGGCGAACCCGAACAATGGCCTGATCTTGTTGCGGAAAAGCTGTTCGACGGAGAATGGTATCCTGTCTGCGCGCCCGCTTTCCTGGCCCGGCATCCGGCGCTTGCGACGGAAGAGCCGGAGACTTTCCTTGACGTGCCGCTGCTGCATCAGGCGACGCCGCCCAGGGCGATCGACAGCTGGCAATCGTGGATCGGAACCGACCGCAAGCTCGAAGGGCCCAGGTTCACGAGCTATATGTCGATGATACACGAGACCATCGCCGGGCGCGGCGCGGCACTGGCCTGGGCCGGCTTCGCCGACGAGCAGCTTCGCCGCGGCCAACTCATCCGTTTGACCAAGGCCTCGCGTCGCCACGCCGGCTCCTTCCACATCGTGATGCGGAAGAATGCCGGTCCGCTGGTCAGGTCGGTGGCGCAGGCGCTGCTTGGCAGCGTCGGCACCACCTGAGGGATCAGGCTTCGCGGCCAAACCTTGAGGCGTCGTGGCGCGCGCCCCAGGCCGGCATGGCGGCCTCGACCTCGGCTTCCGACTTGAAGGCATCGGAGGCGTAACGGTCGACACGGAAGCGTCCGGGCGACACGAACGGGGTCTGGCCGAGGGCGAGTTCGCAGGCGAGCCGGCCAAGGCCCGGGCCATGGGTGACGCCGCTCTCATTGTCGCCGCCGGCGATCACGACATTGTCGCTGCCGGGGACCTTGCCGACCACGAGGCTGTTGTCGGGTGTGTAGCACGGCACGCCTTGCGCCCAACTCGCGATCTTCGAACCGCGCAGCGGCGGGAAGATCGTCTGCAATTCCGCAAGCTCTTGTTCGGACGTCGCCTGCATCAGTTCCAGATTGTGCGGCTGACCGGGTTCGATGTCGCTGTCGGCCGTTTTGTAGAGAGGTTGATAGTGCCGGCCGGTGCCCCACATGACGGCGCCGAATGTTTCGCGCAGCCACAGCCGCAACTCGCGACACTGGACTGTCGGGATGGTCGACGGCAACCCCCTGTTGTCTGTGACGATGCGCGTCGCGACGACCCGCAGCAGCGGCAGCTGCCAGCCAAGTCCCGCGATCACCTGGTTGTTCCAGGCGCCGGCGGCAACGATCGCGCCATCGGCCTCAATGCTGCCCTGATCGGTTTCGATCGTTACCCGGTCGCCCGCATCCTGGATGGCGGTGACGCGCGTCCCGTTGCGGAAGACGCCGCCAAGCTCGCCGATCTGGCCGGTGAGCACCTTCATCGCCAGGGTAGTATCCATCTGGATGCCGTGCGGGTTGTAAGCCGCCGAATGGACGCGCGCCGGATCGACCAGGCCCTGCATCTTCTGGCCGATCTGCACGGCGTTCAGATCCTGCATTTCCGGCGGCGCGTAGGGAGAGTCCAGCACCGGACGCACGAAGCGCTCGCGTCCATCCTCGGTCAGCGCCATGATCAAGGTGCCGTTCGGCCGGTAGCCGATCTCGACGCCGACCTCGTGCAGCCGGCGATAGAAATCGAGCCCGTACTGCTGAAGCTGAAAACCCTCCTCGCCGAGCGGGATCATGCCCGCGGACCAGTGGGAGACGAAACCCGCACCGGCGCCGGTAGTCGCCGCGCCCGGCTGACCCGCATCGATGATGGTCACCTGGCGCACGCCGGACCGCAGCAGATGCACGGCCGCGCTGCAGCCGATGATGCCACCGCCGATCACGGCGATATGTCGGTTGCTGCCTCCGGTGTGGTTGCCGTTTGTGCTCATCTCTTCTGTTCTCCCTTCACTGATGGCGCGGTCCCGCAGGCAGGGCCGATATGTCTTTCCAGCCACCACAGGATGCGCGCGGCGCTGTCGATATATTCGGGGTAACCGCGCAGGCTGTGCCCAGCCTTCGGATAGATGACGAGAGCGCTCGGCGCTCCGGATCTCAGGGCCGCGAAATGGCATTCCTCGGCCTGTCCCGGCGGCGTGCTCTTGTCGATGGCGCCGGCCATGATCAGCGACGGCACGATTTTCTTCTGCTTGTGGAAGGCGGGGCTGCGCGAAAAATACTCGCCGCCGGATTGCCACGGCGACGTCGTCAGCATGATCTCGTCAAATTCAGGGATTTGCGACGTGCGGTGCTGGCTATACCAGTCGCCAACCGGAGAGATCGGCACCGCCGCGGCGAAGCGGTCGCTCTGCGAGGGCAGCCAGGCTGACATGAAGCCGCCATAGCTGGTGCCGGTTACGGCGACGCGCGTGGCATCGACCAGCCCGCGCGCTACCAGCGCGTCGACCCCGCTGATGATGTCCCGCGCGTCGGCGCCGCCCATGTCGCCCTTGACGGCACGGGCAAAGTCGTCGCCGCGCCCGGTGCTGCCACGCGGGTTCGGGAACAGGATCGTCCAGCCACGGCTGACAAGAATGGCGCCGGCGCGGGAACGGCCAAGCCAGCGGTTGCGGTGCGCCGAAACCGGCCCGCCATGAACGTCCACCAGGAGCGGCGTCGGGGTCGTCGCGCCAGACGGCCGCACCAACCAGCCCTGGATCGTCAGCCCGTCCGGCGCACTCCACTCGAAAGGTTCGACCGCGCCGCAGGCGGCCATCGTCTTGGCAGCACCGGGCGCGGCCAGCGAGGCCAGTTCAACAATGGAGCCATCCATCTCTTCGGCCAGGAACGGCGCGCGCGACCAGGATTCGGCGATGAACAGCGAGCCCCTGTCCCCGATCGGGTAAGACGCGGGCACCCACTCGCCATGGGTGAGTTCGCGCGACGCCCAATGATGCGTCGCGATCGCACGGTCGAGCGAGAAATCGCCGCTCACGGTTTCTGGGCCGCCAGCACCAGCAAAATGGATGACCGTTGCCGAACGCCATTCGACCGATGTCACATCGATGCCCGGCGTGTCGGCAATTACAACCGCGCCGGTTTTCAGATCAAGGATGGAAAGCAGGCCCGCGACCAGCCCGCGATCGCTGCAGAATGCCTGGACGAAGGCGACCTTGTCTCCGCCCGGACCGCCCCTGACGCAGCCGATCTGGTCCTTTGGCGTATGGATCGTCCGCGCGGAGCCCGAGCCGGCGTCGACCAGCGCCAGGTGCGCCCTATACCAGCTGCCCTCGCTGTGATCGTCGCTGACCAGGGCGGCAATGCTGTTATTGCCGAACCAGCTCGCTTCCCAGACATTCAGCGGCGAGGCGGTGAGCGGGCGGGCGGCACCTTCGAGATCCCAGATCCATATGCGGCGCCAAAGGTCCTCGCCCTCGCCCAGCCGAACCTCGGGCAGCCAGGCGACGGCTTCCGCCTGTTGTTTCTGGGCATAGCCGCCGTGGATACCGGCAAGGTCGGCCGCGGTTCCGGCAACCACCAGAAGAAGTTTCTTGCCATCCGGCGACCAGTCAAGCTGTTCGATGCGCCCTTGCAGGGCGGCACTCACGACAACGGCACTGTCGGACCATATCTCGATCAGGTCCGTCGCGGGACCGTCACCCTGGCAGGCGAATGCGAGCCGCGACCCGTCAGGCGACAAACGGATCTGCCGCGCTTCCTTTTCGCTCAGCCGTTTGAGCGGACCGCCACCGCGTGCGACCTGGTAGAGCCTGCTCGCGGGTCCATCCTCGATCGTTCCCTCGAAACTGTGGCCGATGAAATGGAGTTGTCCCGCGCCATGATGGCCGCACAGCGAGCGGCCGCCGAAGACGTGGCCGGGGGCGCCCAGAAGATCGCTGTAGAAGCCGTGGACGGCTTCGAATTCCACCGAGGAGCGAAAATCCCGTTGCATCGGATACCCTCATAATCATGCGTTGCGGACACCACCGCGCGGAGCCGCGCCGCCCTGTCCTGATGGCAACGACGGCGACCATACAGGCTCAATCGGAGCTGTCTAGACACATGTGTCTGTGGCCTGATAGTTGATGGGCACTGCATCTGGATCATGCGACCGGAACGCTGATTGATCCGGCATTCCGAGATTTTGGTACTGCCGAGAGAGCGAGGAAAAAGTGACCGTTTCGAATGCCGCCCGGGCAATTTTTGACAGTGAAATCATTTGGGACGCGCATTCCGGCTTCATGCCGGATCCGGCGGCGGACCTGAACAATCTGCAGATCTGGCGCGATGCCGGCATCGACTATCTGTCGATCGACGTCGGCTTCGATCTGTTGCCCTGGGAGCAGACTGTCAGGACGCTGGCGAATTTCCGCCACTGGATCCTTTCCAATTCCAAGCACTACACTCTGGTCTCCTCGGTCACGGAAATCCGCAAGGCCAAGGCCGAGGGCAAACTCGCGATCACCTTCGACATAGAGGGCATGAACGCGCTCGACGGCCGCATCGAGATGGTGGAGTTCTATCACCAGCTCGGCGTGCGCCAGATCCTGTTTGCGTACAACAGGAACAATCTGGCCGGCGGCGGTTGCCACGATGTCGAGACCAGCCTGACAGCGTTCGGCCGCGAGGTCATCGACGAGATGAACCGTCTCGGCATGTTTGTCGACGTCACGCATACCGGCTACCGCACTTCAATGGAGGTCATGGAGTATTCCAACCGGCCGGTCATCTTCTCGCACTCCAACCCCAAGGCGCTTTGCGGCCACGGCCGCAACATCACCGACGATCAGATCAAGGCCTGCGCGCGCACCGGCGGCATTGTCGCGATTGTCGGGCTCAATCGTTTCCTCGGCGAAGGCCGGACGGATTCGGAGAGGCTGGCCGACCACATCGAATATCTCGTCGATCTGATCGGCCCGCGCCATGTCGGCATCGGGCTGGACTACGCTTTCCCGGTCGACGTCAAGGGCATCGACCGCATCATCTCCGACAACCCGCAATTCTGGCCCAAGAGCGAATATCCGGAAGGCGCTACGACCTACTCGGCCCCTGGCCAGATGCGCGAACTGGCCGAAGTCCTGCTGCGTCGTGGCCAATCGGAGCAGGCAGTGCGCGACGTCATGGGCGGCAATTTCATGCGGCTGGCGACCGAGATCTGGAAGTAGTCGAGAACGCGGGCCGCGCTTCAGCTTTTGATCCAGCTTCCGCCGACCGGCGGGCCAGCTCGCCCGGAGGGCGGGTCGATCGCATTTCGACCCCCGCCGGAGTGCCGGCAGGGGCGGATCGGATATCGGGATTTTGCGCAAGACCGGCCATATCCAAGATTCGAACATGCCAGCAAAATTTTCGCTAGACATACATGTCTATCCCTAGCAGTTTTAGCCGACCGATAAATTCGGCGCGGTTCAAAAAAGCCAGCAGATCAAGCACGACAATTAAAACAGCAGAGGGGTAGAGCATGTCCATTTTTACCGACACCAGGGTTTCGCGACGCAGCCTGCTGGCTGGAGCCGGAGCCTTTGGTCTTGCCTCGATGGTCAATCCGAAAATCTCCTGGTCGGCCGATGGCCCGATCCTGAAGGTGCGCTCATACTCCGACATCCAGACGCTCGACCCCTGCTTCCGGCTGGCCGCGCCCGAAGGCGATATCACCAGCGTCATTTTCGCCGGGCTCGTCGTCACCACGCCTGGCGAGAGCTGGGGCTGGCGGCCGATGGCGGCCGAGACGATCACGCAGCTCGACCCGCTGACGGTCGCCTTCAAACTGCGCGACAATATCGGCTTCACCGACGGCTATGGCCAGATGACCGCGGAAGACGTCAAATTCTCGATCGAGCGCATCGCCGACCCGGCCAACAAGAGCCCCTATTCAGGCGACTGGGCGACGCTCAAGGAAGTCGAGGTCAAGGACAAGCTCTCTGGCATCATCCATCTCAAGCAGGCATTCGCGCCGCTGTGGACATCCACCTTGCCGACGCCGTCCGGGACCATCCTGTCCAAGAAAGCCATCACCGAACTCGGCGGCAAGTTGGGCGTCAAGCCGGTTGCGCAGTCGGGCCCCTACATACTGAAGGAATGGCTGCCCAAGCAGCGCACGGTGCTGGTGCGCAACCCTGACTGGAAGTACGAGCCGGGCGGCTTTGCCGAGATCCACATCCATCCGATCGAGGACGAGAAGACAGGCGAACTCGGCTACGAGGCCGGCGATCTCGACTACACCTGGACCGCGGTCTCCTCGATCTCGCGGCTGAAACAGACGCCGCCGCCGAAGACCAAGGTCGTCGAGAAGCCGTCGCTGGCCTTCGTCTGGCTGGGCATGAACCAGGATGTCGCGCCGTTCAACAATCCGAACATGCGCCGCGCGGTGCAATATGCCGTGGACCGCAAGGCGGTCGTCGATGCGGCCTATTTCGGCGCGGCCGCCACCGCAACCGGCATCATCGCGCCCGGCCTGCCCGGCCACCGCGAGAAGAACCTCTTCGACTACGATCCGGACCGCGCCCGCGACATGATCGCCAAGGAGGGGCTCGCCGGCACCACGATCACGCTCGACATCCTCAACAAGACCGAGCGCCTGACCGCCGCTCAGGTCGTGCAGTCGAACCTGCAGGATGTCGGCCTCAACGTCGAGATCAAGCAGAACGACAGCGGCACCTTCTGGACGCTCGGCGCCAAGGAAGGCGACTACTGGAAGAAGCTGCAGATGATCATCAGCCGCTTCTCCATGCAGCCGGATCCAAGCTGGGCCACCGCGTGGTTCACACGCGACCAGATCGGCGTCTGGAACTGGGAGCGTTTCTCCAGCGAGGAATTCGACAAGCTCAATGCCGAGGGCATGGTCGAACTCGATCCGGCCAAGCGCGATGTCATCTACAAGAAGCTGCAGGACCTGATGGAGGAAAACGGCAACTACGTCTTCCTCACCCACGAAGTCACCGGCGTCATGTATCGCGACTCGGTCGTGGCCGGCCTGAAGCCGAACGGTGAACCAGTGTTCACCGATTTCAAACCGGCATGACATCGACCCGCGGGGGGCTGCCCCCGCCGGAGACGTTCCGACGGGTAATGACATGATCCGCTACGCCCTCAAGCGCCTGTGGCTGGGCGCCATCATCATCAGCTTCGCGCTGATGATGATGTTCGCCATGGTTTACCTCATCCCCGGCGACCCGGCCTCGGTCGCGCTGGGACCACGCGCGACGCCGGAGATGAAGGAGGCGTTGCGCGAGCGCATGGGCCTGGATCAGCCCGTCTGGCGGCAATTCGCGAACTTCTATGGATCAGCCTTGCATGGCGATCTCGGCACGGAAGTCTTGTCCGACCGGCCGGTGCTCAACGTGGTGATGGAGCAACTGCCGTTCACGCTGGCGCTCATCATCGGCGGCATCACCTGGTCGGTGGCGCTCGGCATTCCGCTCGGCTGCATCGCGGCGGTGCGGCGCGGCGGCTTCGTCGACCAAGTGATCGGCGTATTGTCGGTGGCGATGATAGCGGTGCCGTCCTTCGTCGTCGCCATCTATTCGCTACTGGTCTTTGCCGTTGCCCTGCAATGGCTGCCGGCAATCGGTGCCGGCGACCCCGGAAACCTCGCCAGCCAGCTTCAGCATCTCATCCTGCCGTCATTGGCGGTCGGGCTTGGCTGGATCGGCTATATCTCGCGCATGGTGCGCGCCTCGATGCTGGAGACGCTCGAGGCCAGCCATATCCGCACGGCGCGCGCCTTCGGCCTGCCGGAACACCGCATCATCTACACCTACGCGCTGCGCATCGCCGTGCTGCCGACCATCACCCTGCTCGGCGTCGGCATCGGCCACATGCTTTCGTCTTCGGTCTTCGCCGAAATCGTCTTTGCCCGCCCTGGCATCGGCAAGCTGGTCTATGAAGCGATTTCGGTGCGCAACTACCCCATCGTCTCCGGAGCCGTGCTGGTCACCACGGTCTTCTTCGTCCTGGTCAACGTAGTGGCAGACATACTGGTCGGCCTATTGGATCCCCGTGTCAGATCAAGTTTCAACTGAGCTGTCCTTTCGCGGCAGCCGCCTCGGCGGCGTGTGGCGCACCGTGCGCCGCATCATGCGCGAGCCGCTCGGCGCCATCGGCCTGACGCTGGTGGCGGTGGTGGTGCTTTCGGCTGTGTTCGCCGGTGTCCTGACCAGCTATACGCCGAGCAAGATTTCGCCGGCCGAGCGCTTCGCCTCGCCCAGCCTTATGCACTTGCTCGGCACCGACCATCTCGGCCGCGATCTCTTCACCCGGGTTCTCTACGGCGGACGCGTCGCGCTGATGATCGCGCTGGGTTCAACCCTGGTGTCGCTGATTGTCGGCGTGGTGCTGGGCCTGATCGCCGGCTATGGCCCGCGATGGCTAGACAATGTGCTGCTGCTTATCTTCGATGCGGTGAAGAGTTTCCCGACCGTCATGCTGGCGCTGACGCTGGTCACCCTGTTCGGCCCTTCGCTCTACGCGGTGGTGCTGGTGGTGATGCTGGTCAACGTACCGGGCTATGCGCGCATCATCCGCACCCAGACGCTGGTGCTCAAATCCGCCGAACATGTCATGGCGGCCCGCTCGATGGGCGCAAGCGCCAGCCGCATCCTGCGCGTCCATATCCTGCCCAACATCATTGGCCCAATCCTGATCCTGGTGTCGATGGACATCCCCGTGGTGGTGGCGATCGAGGCCGGCATGAGCTTCCTCGGGCTTGGCGTGCGGCCGCCGACACCGAGTTGGGGCGCAATCCTCAATGACGGCTTCGCCAACATCCGTGATTCCTACTGGATCGTGATCGCCGGCGGCCTGCCGATCGTGCTGACCACACTCGGCTTCACCTTCTTTGGCGAGACCTTGCGCGATCTCTTTGATCCCCGGCTGAAGGGACGGTCATGACGGTTCTCGCGGTCAAGAATCTCAGCGTTGCCTTCCACACCGAGAGCGGCCGGCTGGAGGCGCTGAAAGACGTCAGCTTTTCCGTACCCTCCAACCGCAGCGTCGGCGTGGTCGGCGAATCCGGCTGCGGGAAGTCGACGCTGATCAACGCCATACTCGGCCTGCTCGCCGATAATGGCGAGATCTCGTCGGGCGAGATCGTCTTCGAAGGCGACAAAGACCTCACCCGACTTGACCAGACCGCGATGCGCGGGCTGCGTGGCCGCAGGATCGCCACCGTGTTCCAGGATCCGATGGGCGCGCTCAATCCCGTGCTTTCGGTGGGACGGCAGATGCGTGATATCCAGTATCGCTCAGGCCTGTCGAAGCGGGACAAGGACGCGCGCTCGGTCGCCATGCTGCGCAAGGTCCGCATTCCCGATCCGGAAAGCCGGCTGGCGCAGTTTCCGCACGAATTCTCCGGCGGCATGAAGCAGCGCATCGCCATCGCCATGGCGCTGATGATGGAGCCGGCGCTGCTGATTGCCGACGAGCCGACCACCGCGCTCGACGCGACGCTGGAGGTGGCCACCATCGAGTTGCTCAAGGACCTGCAGCGCGAGATCGGCTGCTCGGTGCTTTTCATCTCGCATCACCTGGGGGTTATCGCCGAACTCTGCGACGAGATGATCGTCATGTATGCCGGCGAAGTGGTGGAGAGCGGCACGACCCGCGAGATCTTCCATGATGCGCGTCATCCCTATACGCAAAAGCTGCTCGCCTGCGATCCGGCGCGGCTGTCGCACCGGGTCGCCCGCCTGCCGACCATCGCTGGAACCTTGCCGGACCTGCGCCGGCGGCCGAGCGGCTGCGTCTTCCAACCGCGTTGCGACCGCGCCGATGCGCAATGCCTGACGACGCCTCCCAACGCTCCACTTGGCGGATCTCATATTGCCCGATGCTGGCACGTGGACGTTCCCCTGGGGGTGATGAGCGCATGAGCTCCGATGACCTGCTCCGCGTCAGCGATTTACGCGTCTCGTTCCGGGTTGGCGGGCTGACCGCCAAGCTGGCTGGCCGCGCCACGGAGATCGAGGCGGTTTCCGGTGTCAGCTTCAACCTGCGGCGCGGGACCACTTTCGCGCTGGTGGGCGAATCCGGCTCTGGCAAGACCACTCTCGCACGCACGATCAATGGTCTTCAGCCCGTCAAATCAGGCACGATCCTGTTCGAAGGACAGGAGTTGCAAGGTCTTTCCAACGCCGAGATGAAGCCGGTGCGGCGGCGCATGCCGATGATGTTCCAGGATCCGATCGGGTCGCTGTCGCCACGGCTCAGCGTGCGATCGCTGCTGTCGGAGCCCTTCGTCATCCATGGGCTCTCCAACCGTGATCTCAACGCCGAGGTCACACGGCTTCTGACGCTGGTCGGGCTGCCGCGCGAGTTCGCCGACCGCTATCCGCACCAGTTGTCCGGCGGCCAGGCACGCCGCGTCGGCGTCGCGCGGGCGATCGCGCTCGATCCGGTGCTGGTGGTTGCCGACGAGCCGACGGCCGGCCTCGATGTTTCCGTACAGGGCGAGGTGCTGAACCTGCTCAACGATCTGCGCGACCACATGGGCCTGTCGATGCTGATCATCACCCACAATCTGCATGTGGTGCGCCAGATCGCCGACCGCATGGCGGTGATGTATCTCGGCCGCTTTGTCGAACAGGGCGAGACCGAAGCGATCTTCCGCGCGCCGCATCATCCCTATACGGCGGCACTTCTATCGGCCAATCCGGAGCCCGATCCCGACAGGATGCACCAGCGCATCACGCTGCCGGCGGACGTGCCGTCGCTGCTGGCGCGGCCCAAGGGCTGTGAGTTCCATACACGCTGCCCGCAAGCACAAGACCGTTGCGCGGTCGATGCCCCTATCCCGGCCGCTGTAGGCGACAGCCGTCTGACCTGCCATTTCCCGCTGAACACATAAGGACAGCTCTCGGCACAAATATTGGCCGGGGCGTTGAGAGGAGCCGCCATGCAAGATATCCGCGTCATCACCGATTTTCCGCGCAAGGTGCGCGAGATCGAGAACCTCTGGATTCCGATGCCGGACGGCGTCAAGCTGGCGGCGCGCATCTGGTTGCCGGAAGACGCCGACGCCGATCCGGTGCCGGCGATCCTTGAATACCTGCCCTATCGCAAGCGCGACGGGACCGTGGAGCGCGATGCGCTGACGCACCCCTATTTCGCCGGGCACGGCTATGCCGGCGTGCGTGTCGACATGCGCGGCTCGGGCGACAGCGAAGGGCTGTGCAAGGGCGAGTATCTGAAGCAGGAACAGGACGACTGCCTGGCGGTGATCGAATGGTTGGCCCGGCAACCCTGGTGCTCGGGCAGTGTCGGCATGATCGGCATCAGTTGGGGTGGCTTCAATGGACTGCAGGTCGCCGCCCGGCGCCCGCCGGCGCTGAAGGCTATCATCTCGCTGTGCTCGACCGACGACCGCTACAATGACGACGTGCATTACCTTGGCGGCGCCATGATGTGCGACAATCTGATGTGGGGAACGACTGCCTGGGCAATCGCCATGACGCCACCTGATCCGCTGATCGTCGGCGACCGCTGGCGCGATCTCTGGGAGCAGCGACTGAATGGCAACGGCATATGGATGCAGGACTGGTTCGAACACCAGCGCCGCGACGATTTCTACAAGCATGGCTCGATCTGCGAGGACTATGCCGATGTCGAAATCCCGGTCTACGCCGTGGGCGGCTGGGCCGACGGCTATCCCAACCCGATCTTCCGCATGCTGGAAAATCTGCCCGGTCCCCGCAAGGGCCTGATCGGCCCCTGGGGGCACAAATATCCCCACTTCGCCATGCCCGGCCCGCGCATGGGCTTCCTGCAGGAATGCCTGCGCTGGTGGGACCAGTATCTGAAGGGGATCGACACCGGCATTGCCGACGAGCCTATGCTGCGCGCATGGATCCAGGATCCGGCGCGGCCGGCAGCGATCTATGATGAGCGGCCTGGCCGCTGGGTGGCCGAGCCGTCCTGGCCGGGACCGGGCGTCGGGCAAAAGGTGCTGAACCTTGCACCCCATGTGCTGAGCGAGGCCAAGGGCGATAACGCGATCCTGGAGATTTCATCGCCACAGACGGCCGGCCTGTCTTCAGGCGCCTGGTGTGGTTACGGCGTCATGCCGACCTTGCCGGTCGACCAGCGGACCGAGGAAGGCAACGCCCTCATCTTCGAGACGGCGCCTTTGACCGAAGCGCTCGAGATCCTCGGCTTCCCCGAATTCGAGGTCAAGCTCGCCTCCGACAAACCGGTCGCGCTCCTCTCCGCTACCCTGTCGCAGGTGTTCGCGGACGGCGCGGCCTCACGTGTCAGCTACGGTATCCTCAACCTCAGCCATCGCAACGGCGACCTGGAGATCGAGCCGCTGGTGCCAGGGCAAGCGGAAATAGTGCGCATCAAGCTGCGCTGCTGCGGGCAGCGTTTCGAGGCCGGCGAGCGCATCCGGCTGGCGCTGGCGACGTCGCACTGGCCGATCGTCTTCCCGACGGCCGAACAGGCGACGCTGTCGATCCATTGCGGCGACAGCCGGCTGATCCTGCCGGTGCGAGCACCGCAAAAGCTGGACGACACGCTGGGAGCATTCCTCGGCCCGGAGAGCGCCAGCCCGATGGAGCAGGAGGTGCTGGCCAAGGGCGACGGCTTCCAGCGCTCGGTGTCGACCGACCAGATCACCGGCGAGACCGTCTACCAAGTGATCAATGACGGCGGTACGGTGCGGCACCCGCATACGGGAATGACCCTTTCGGCAAGGCATGTCGACCGCTTCACCATCCACCCCGACGATCCGAACACGGCGGTCGGCACCTGTACATGGGAGAAATCCTACGGCAGGGGCGACTGGCAAGCGCGTGTTTCGGTCAAGGCGACGGTGCGCGGGCTGCGCGATGTCTGGCGGATCGAGACCCACATCACCGCGCATGATCGCAACGAGGTGGTCGTCGACCGAAGCGAGGTCAAGGAGTATCCGCGCGACCTCAACTGAGAGGCCCGGCGCGGCTCGCGATCACGCCATCAATTTCGGCAAGGCGGCCGCCAGCGCATCGACTGCGAGCCGCACCTTGAGCGGCAGATGCGGCGTCCGCAGCCAAAGGGCGTGGCAGTCATACAGATAGCGCGGCTTGTCCGATAACAGCAACACCAGCGCACCGGCTCGAATGCGCTCGCGAACCAACCACCAGGGCAGCCACGCCAGCCCCATGCCTTCGACCGCAGCATCGGCGATGGCATCGAGATCGTCGAGCCGCAGCCGGCCGCTGGGCACGATCTCCTGCGCTGCTTGCCCTTCACGTGCAAGCAGCCAGGGCTGAACGACCTGGCCGAGCCGGCGATAGACGATTGCCTGATGATCGGCGAGGTCCTCGATCCGCCGCGGTTCGCCATGGCGTTGCAGATAGGAGGGCGCGGCGCAAACGATCATGCCCTGACGCGCAACACGGCGCGCGATCACGCCAGCCTTGTCGTCCAGATCGCCGGTCCGGATGGCGAGATCGTAGCCGTCCTCGGCAAGATCGGCGAAGCGGTCGCTGAGTGACAGGTCGAGTTCCAGCATCGGATACTGTCGCGCCAGCTTCAGCAGCACGGGGGTCACGCAGTGGCGGCCGAAATGCGCCGGCATGGTGACGCGCAGTTTTCCGCGCGGTTCGGAGAGTTGGTCGGCGGCCAGCACATCGGCGGCTTCCGCTTCGGCCAGCACGACCCGGCAGCGTTCGTAATAGGCGCGGCCGAAATCGGTCAGGCTCTGACGGCGCGTGGTGCGGTTGATGAGGCGCACACCCAGCCGTTCTTCGAGAAAGCGGACATGCTTGCCCACCATAGGTCCGGACAGGTCGAGCGCGACCGCGGCAGCCGCGAACGAGCCAAGGTCGGCCGCCTTGATGAAGACGGCCATGCTCTCAAGCCGATCCATATTCGAAACCTTCGGTTTCTACTGCTTTATCCCTACGCCCATTTATCCATGAAACCTTTATCCGCATAGCTCATTCGGTTCAGATAATTTGGAGTAACCCGAATGGCACGTATCGTCCGCTTCCACCAGCATGGCGGTCCCGAGGTTCTGCGCATCGAGGAGGTCGACCTCTCACCACCGGGTCCGGGCGAAGTTCAAATCCGCGTCAAGGCACTCGGCATCAATCGCGCAGAGGCGCTGCTGCGCGCCGGCACCTATATCGAGACCGCTGCCCTGCCCTCAGGGCTTGGCCTTGAAGCGGCAGGGGTTGTCGAAACAGTGGGCGAAGGCGTGGAGAATTTTGTCCCGGGCGACGCTGTCAGCGCCATCCCTCCACAATCGATGGTGCGCTGGCCGGCTTATGGCGAATTGGTCACCTATCCCGCCGCGCAGCTCGTCAAGCACCCACCGTCGCTTGACTGGAAAGGGGCGGCGGCGGTCTGGATGCAATATCTCACCGCCTATGGCGCGCTGATCGACATTGCCAAACTTGGCAGTGGGGATGCCGTCGTTATCACAGCGGCGTCGAGCAGCGTCGGGCTTGCGGCCATCCAGATCGCCAACAAGGTTGGCGCAACGGCGATCGCGGTGACGCGGACATCGACGAAGAAACAGGCCTTGCTCGACGCCGGAGCGGCTGAAGTCGTGATCCTGGCCGAGGAGAATCTCACCGCACGGCTGAACACAATCGTGGGACCAAAAGGCGTACGGGTCGTGCTGGATGCCGTCGGCGGCCCGATCTTCGGTCCGCTGACGGCAGCGATGACAAAGGGAGGCATTCTGATCGAATACGGCGGCCTCAGCAGGGAGCCGACGCCGTTTCCCCTGGCTGCGGTGCTGGGCAAGACGCTGACGCTGCGTGGCTACCTCGTCCACGAGATCACCGGCGACCCGGCGAAATTGGAGGCAGCAAAGGCGTTCATCCTCGAAGGCCTGGAGGCAGCGACGCTGAGGCCGATCATCGACAGGACCTTTGCCTTCGACCAGATCGTCGAGGCGCATCGCTATCTCGAATCGAACGACCAGTTCGGCAAGATCGTAGTGACGATCTGAGATCGTGGTGACGATCTGAGATCGTGGTGACGGTCTGAGCAACGGCAAACAAATCACCCGTGCCGGCACTATCGCCCTTGAAGGCGCGGCTCCGCATTCCTAACTGAACGGTGCGGGCCGGGCCCCTCTGACTGTCGCCAATGGCGACCGTGATGTCGGACCGCTTTAACGGGCCCGTTTCCACCCTTTTAGGTCAAGCGGGCTCAATCCTTTCGGTTTGGAGCCCCGTATGACGTCTTCCCTCCTTGGCCTGGTTTGCCCCTCCTGCCGCGTCGCGCTCGTGATGAGCGAACGCCAGGGTATCGAAATCGACTACTGTCCGCAGTGCCGCGGCGTCTGGCTTGATCGAGGCGAACTCGACAAGATCATCGAGCGTTCCGGCAGGGAGGCGTCGCCCGCGCCGCAGCCAGCAGCCTTTTCCCCACCGCAGCAAGGCCATGGCCGCGATGACGATTATTCGCGCTCGCAGGGTCACCGTTATCCCAAGCGGAAGAAGTCATTCTTCGAGGAATTGTTCGATTGACCGGATGTCGCTCCGGTGCCCGGGCCGACGTTTGCTGAAAATTTCTAAAACCACATCGATAAAGGTTCATTTCCGATGATGTCTCGCACCAGCCGATTTGCAACCCTGTTCGCCGGACTGTTCCTCGCATTCTCCATGGTCGCGATCGATCATGCCGAGGCGCGGCGCGGCGGCAGTTTCGGCAGTCGTGGCACGCGCACGTTCCAGTCGGCGCCGCCGACCAGGACCGCTCCGGCGCCGACCGCTCCGGTGGAGCGTTCAATGACGCCCAACACCGGTGTGAACTCTGCCGCCCGGCAGCCGCAGGCCGGCCCGCAGAGGCCGGGCTTCATGAGCGGCTTCGGCGGAACGATGATGCGAGGCCTGCTGATCGGCGGCCTGATCGGGCTGCTCTTGGGACAAGGCTTCGGCGGTCTGGCCGGCATGTTCGGCTTCCTGCTTCAGGCCCTGCTCATCGGTGGCGCGATCATGCTGGCCATCAGGTTCTTCCGGTCGCAATCCGCGCGCGGCCCCGCGCCGGCACTCGCGGGTGCCGGCAATGCCCAGGTGTCGCGCAATGCCCAGGTGTCGCGATTTGAGAACCGCGCAACGGAGCAGCAGACGGCAGGGTCGTTCACAATTCCCGGCTTTGGTGGCGGGTCGGGCGGGAACTCGCCGGCCGCTGTCTCCGAGGATATCACACTGGCTCAGAGCGACCTCGATGCGTTCCAGCAGTTGCTGACCGACGTCCAGGAAGCATTCGGGCGCGAAGACCATGCCGCCCTGCGCCGGGCGACGACACCCGAAATGGTGTCCTATCTCTCGGAAGAACTGGCCGACAATGCCCAGAAAGGTCTCAGGAACGAGGTCTCTGACATCACTCTGCTGCAGGCCGACATCGCCGAAAGCTGGCGCGAGGATGACCGCGACTACGCCACGGCCGCGCTGCGCTACGAGTCTCGCGACGTGATGCGCGAACGGGCCAGCGGCAAGGTCGTCGAGGGCGACGAGGGCCATCCGACCGAAACGACCGAGCTGTGGACATTCACGCGTCAGAATGGCTCGAGCTGGAAGCTCTCGGCCATACAGCAGGCCTGAGCACGGCCAGGTCATCCAAGGGTCGCTGCGAGCCCCTCAGCGCACGATCCTGACGCACATGGGCGTGCCGATCTCTATGGCGCGTCCAGTGTCGGTCAGCATGCCGCTCGCCGCGTCACGCGCGAAGATCGAGATGCGGTCGGCATTCTGGTTGGCGGAGAACAGATGGCTGCCGGACGGCGTCAGCGCCAGGTTGCGTGGCGTGGCACCCCCGCAAGGGGCATAGCCGACGAGGCTCAGCGCGCCGGTCTGCTGGTCGACAGCCATGATGACGACGCTGTCGTGACCACGGTTGGAGCCATAGACAAAACGGCCATCCGGCGAGATCTGGATATCAGCGCAGTGATTGCTGTCGCGCGCCTCGGCCGGGACCGCCGGTTTGGCATCGATGATGGAGAGCTTGCCGGATGCCTCGTCCAGCGCCATCGACACGACGGTCGAATCCAGCTCGTTCATGACGAAGACGAAGCGTCCGTTCGGATGCAGTGCGAGATGACGAGGCCCCGCGCCCGGCGTCAGGGCGGACTCGGTGAGCTTCGTCAGGTTTCCATCCTGCCCGATGCGGTAGGATACCAGTCGGTCGATGCCGAGATCGGCGACGACGGCCGTTCCGCCGGCAATGGTTTCGGTGACGCTGTGGGCGTGCGAGCGTTCCTGCCGCACCGCGTTCGGGCCGCTGCCCCTGTGCGAGACACTGGCCAACGGCGCCGACAGCGCGCCGTCCTTCTCAAAGCCGTAGACCGCCACCGCACGATCCGGACCGCCCTCCCCCATGCCATAATTGGCGACCAGCAGTTTGGTCCCATCGCGGGTGATGGTGTTGTGAGCGGTGATGCTGCCCAGCGATGGCTGCTTGTTCAGATAGGTGAGCGTGCCCGAGCCACGATCGAAGCGGTAGGCGGAGACGGTGCCCTCGCGCCAGACGAAAACTTCCGAATTGGCGTAGATGCGCGAACCATCCGGCGTCACCGACAGGAAGGTCGGATTGTCGACGTCGTTGGTCTCCGCCAGTTTTCGTATTTCCAGCGTTGCTTCGTCGAAGCTGTAGACGCCGAGCCCGACGCCCCGCGCGCCCTGAAAATAGGGCGCCTCGCGGTTCAGGCTGCCAACGAAGACCAGACAATCCTTGCTCATGATTTCCTCCCTGCCCGCCAGCGCCTGGGCTTGCGGGGCCGGCCAAAATTTCGCCTGTCCTCGCTTGCAACGCAACCCCATATGTGAAAATACTATTTACAAAAGAAGATTGACGGGAGGAGACGTCGTGCAATCAAGCGCCTTTGGCGGTATTCAAGCGGTTGCCTGGAGCCTTCTGCGAGACCGCCGGAGCCAGCCATGACCGACTTCGCCCCCACCGTCGGGGTCGCCTCGACGCACCCGAAGAACATGCCCGAGGAGCACGCCGCCCTGCCGGTGTGGAATGCCGAGAACTGGTTCTACGAAGACTGGCCGGTCGGGCAGAAAATCCGCTCCTTGCGGCGCACGATGGCCGAGGGCGACAGCCATCTGTTCAACACGCTGGTGCTCGACATCCACCCTTACGTGCAAGACCAGATGTTTGCCGAGAGCGAAGGCATTTTCGGCAAGCGGCTGATCGCCGGCGCTTTCGTCTTTTCAGCGGGCCTCGGGCTGGTCGCCACCAACTGCGTCAACGCCTTTTCATACGGCTATGACAAGCTCCGCTTCATAAAGCCTGTCTTCATTGGCGACACGATCTATTCGATCCGCTCCAACCTCGACAAGAAGCCCCGGTACAAGGAGATGGGGCTGATCCGCGCCAGCTACGAAGTGTTCAAGGGCGAAGGCGAGCTCGTTCTGTATTGCGAGCATCTGCAGACGGTGAAGTATCGCAACCCAGCCGATTTCGTCGGCAAGACGGAGAAGTGAAGATGCCGGCAGCAGCCGAATTGCCGCTCGCCGGTCTCGTCGTCGTCGACATGAGCCAGTTCCTGTCCGGGCCCTATTGCTCGCTTCGGCTGCTCGATCTCGGCGCCCGCGTCATCAAGATCGAACGCCCGGACGGTGGCGACCTGTCGCGCCGGCTCTATCTCAGCGACACCGAGATCGGTGGCGATTCCACCATCTTCCACGCCATCAACCGGGCCAAGGAAAGCTTTGCCATCGACCTCAAGAACGAGGCCGATCTCAAAGCGTTGCGCGGGATTCTGGCCAAGGCCGACGTGCTGATCCAGAATTTCCGGCCAGGCGTCATCGAGCGACTCGGCTTCGACTACGAGGCCGTCCGCAAGATCAACCCAAGGCTCGTCTATGCCTCGATCAGCGGCTATGGCGAAGAGGGTCCATGGGTTAAGCGGCCCGGCCAGGATCTGCTGGCGCAGTCGCGCTCCGGCGTGATGTGGTTGAATGGCGACGAGGACCAGGGACCGGTGCCGTTCGGTCTTGCGATCGGCGACATGCTGGCAGGTGCTGCCTGCGCGCAAGGCATTCTGGCGGCCTTGGTGCGGCGCGGCATCACCGGCCAGGGCAGCCATATCGAAACCAGCCTGCTGGAGGCGCTGGTCGACTTCCAGTTCGAGGTGCTGACGACGCATCTCAATGACGGCCGCCGCTTGCCCAAGCGCTCCAAATTCCGCAGCGCGCATGCCTATCTGTCAGCGCCCTACGGCGTCTACCCGGCCAAGGATGGCTACCTCGCCATCGCCATGACGCCGATCCCGAAACTCGCCGATCTGCTGTCGCTCAGTGAGTTGGCGCCTTATCGCGACAAACCGGCCTCGTGGTTCACCGCGCGCGACGACATCAAGGCGATTATCGCCCAACGGATCGCCACCAGGACCATCGACGAATGGCTTGCCATTCTCGAGCCAGCCGACATCTGGTGCGCCAAGGTGCTGACCTGGCCGGAGATGCTGGCAAGCGAGGGTTTTCAGTCGCTAGACATGCTGCAGACGGTGACGCGCGAGGACGATGTCTCGATCCTCACCACAAGTTCACCGCTCAGGGTCGACGGCATCAGGGCCAAGGTCGATCGGGCGGCACCGCGCATCGGCGAGCACAGTGCCGCAATCCGCACGGAGTTCGGCCTGTGACCACGCTCAAAGGCATGACCTGGAGCCATCCGCGCGGCTACGATCCGATGGTCGCCTGCTCGTCGCTCTGGCAGCAGAAAACCGGCGTCGCCATCGCATGGGACAAGCGTTCGCTGCAGGATTTCGAATCCTTCCCGGTCGAGGAGTTGGCGCGCGCCTATGACCTGATTGTTATCGACCATCCGCATGTCGGCCAGATCACGGCGGAAAGCTGCCTCGCGCCGCTGGATGTCGCCGGCCGCGAAGCGGAGCGCACCGCGCTCGCTTCGGGCAGCGTCGGCCAATCCTATCCGAGCTATAGCTGGCAAGGGCAGCAATGGGCCTTCCCGATCGATGCCGCCAGCCAGGTCCAGGCCTGGCGGCCGGATGCGCTCGATGCGCCACCGGCCCGCTGGAGCGAGGTGCTCGATCTCGCCCGGCACGGCCGCGTGCTTTTGCCGTGGCGGCCACCGCATGTGCTGATGGTTTTCTACACGCTGGCCGGCAATCTCGGACACGCTTGCGCCACCGATCCTTCCGGTGATCTCATCGATATCGAGGCGGGCAGCCAAGTCTTCGAAGCGATGCGCGAGATCGCCGCGCTGGTCGAGCCGGCCTGTTTCGAGATGGATCCGATCGCTGTTTCGGAACGGATGGCGGAGGCCGGTTCCCGGATCGTCTGCGCGCCGCTGATCTATGGCTACGTCTCCTATGCGATATCAGGGTTTCGCGCGCACCGGTTGGCCTTCACCGACATTCCGGCCGTCGGCTCCAACGGCCCAATCGGCTCCGCGCTTGGCGGCACCGGCATAGCGGTGTCGGCCCTTTCCAAAGCAAGAGATGCCGCGATCGATTTTGCCTACTGGGTCGCCAGCGGCGATGTCCAGCGCGGCCCGTATGCCGCCGCCGGCGGACAGCCCGGCCACGCAGCAGCCTGGGAAGACCAGAGCGTCAACGCCGCGACCGGCAATTTCTATCGCGACACGCGCGCCACGCTGGAAGGCGCATGGGTGCGGCCGCGCCATGACGGCTACATGGCGTTCCAGCAGGCGGCGTCCGACCGCATCCTTTCGGGCATGACCTCCGGGCACAAAGCCGCCCAGGTCGTTGCCGATCTCAATCGCCTGTTCCGGGAGAGTGCCCCTGCGCAGGTGTCCGGCGTTGCCGGCGGAGGAGCCTGAACGAAACCGAACGGAGGAGAGACAATGAAAAACATGATGCGCGGCCTGATGGCCGCAACCGCGTTTGTATCCATCACGACAATTGCCCATGCCCAGGATGTGCAAGGCGTCATCGGCGGGCTGCCGACCGAACTCAAGGCACAGTATGACGGTGCGCCGCAGAAGGTGCTGCCTTCGGCATGGGACAATTTCACGCCGCCGCCGAAGCCGTGGAAATGGTGCCACTCGGAATCCTACCAGGGCAATCCCTGGCGCGTAACGGTCACCAAGGAGTTGAAGCGTCTGGTCGACGGGCTGATAGCCGACGGCACGGTGTCCAGCTTCGAAGTGTCTGACTCCAACAACGACGCCAGCCAGCAGATCAACCAGATCCGCGCCTTCATCGACAAGAAGTGCTCGATCATCACCTCGATCCCGGGCTCGGCGACGGCGCTCGACGATGCGATCGACGCCGCCGCCAAGGCCGGCATTCCGTTCATCACCGCGGCCGGCTCGGTGACCAGCCCGAACGCGATCAATGTCGATTCCAACTATGCGCGCTGGGGCTATGACATGATGACGGCGATCGGCAAGGCGCAGCCGGACGGCGCCAGCATCCTGCTCGTCGAAGGCATTGCCGGCCACCCGATCGTGGTGCAGGAACGCCAGGGTGCCGACAAGGCGTTGGCCGAGAATCCCAAGCTGAAGATTTCGCGCAACGTCAACGGCAACTGGACGGCCAATGTCACCAAGACCGTCGTGCTGCAGGCGATCGCCACCAACCCAGCGCCGATCGATGCGGTGTGGACGACCGGCAGCGAAAGCCGCGTCGTCGCCGAGGCCTTCGCCGAAGCCGGCCGGCCGGCGCCGCTGATCACCGGCTCGATCACTGGCGACGCGCTCGGCTATTGGAAGGCCAATCCCGACAAGTACCATTTCGAAGGCCATGCGGTGTTGCCGCACTGGACCGCCGAGACGCTGTTTCGCGTCGGCGAGCGCATGCTCGACGGCCAGAAGCCGAAGCTGAACACGCTGCTGATTCCGATCCCTCCGGTGCACAGCGCCGATCTCGGCCAATGGTACAAGGACTGCATGACGACGGATGCCGTCTCGATCTTCCCGATCCCGCCCAAGGATCCAATGCCGGAGGAATGGCTTGACGCCTATTTCTCGAATCCGGCACCGACCAAGGGCTGGGATTATGCGAAAGTTCCAGACGCCTGCGCGAAGTGACGCCATCGACAGACCCAGCAAGCCGGCTTCCTTTGGGGAGCCGGCTTGCCAGCTTCGAAACACGGCATGCTTGAAATCAAAGACATATCCAAACGCTATGGCGAGACGGTCGCGCTGGCTGACGCTTCTATCGCGTTCCGGGCGGGGACCATCCATACCATCCTGGGCGAAAACGGCTCGGGCAAGAGTACCATGGTCAAGCTGTTGTCCGGTATCGTCCAGCCGGACAGCGGCGCGATCCTGCTGCAAGGAAGGCCGTTTTCGGGCGCAAACCCGTCGGCCTTCCAGGCGCAAGGTTTTGCTACTGTGTTCCAGGAGGTGCTGATCGCACCGGATCGCAACGTGACGGACAATATACTGCTCGGCCTCGATGGGCTGCTCCGGCGTGCCGTGCCACGCAACGAGCGCCGCGACAGGGCGGCAGCCGCGCTCAAACGCTTCGCCGTGACTGACGTTCCTCTCGACATGCCTGCCGGGCTGCTGCCACTGGCGGCGCAGCAATTGGTGGTGCTCGCCCGAGCGATCGTGCGCAATCCCAGGATTCTGATCCTCGACGAGGTCACCGCGGCGCTCGATTTCGCCGACCGCGAATCCGTCTTTTCGCTGATGCGCGCACTGGCCGGTGAAGGCTGCCTTATCCTGTTCATCACGCACCGCATGGACGAGGTGATGTCGTTGTCGGATCGCATCTCGATCCTGCGTGGCGGCAGCGTGGTGCGCACCGAGGAGCGCGGCGCCTCGACACCAGCGGAACTTCTCAAGGCCATGGCGCCACGCACTGCGGCGGAGCTGACGCATGGTTGACCACACGGCTCCTGGTCTCGCCGTCCGCGACCTCGTCATCGCGCCGGGCGCCAGCGCAATAATGCAAACCATCGCTCCCGGCGAAATCGTCGGCCTTGCCGGCCTCGACGGCCATGGCCAGGAGCTGTTCCTGAAAATGCTCGCCGGCCTGGTGGCGCCACTTGGTGGCTCGATCGAGCTCGGCGTCTCCGGCGCGTCTCGCAAGATCACCGGGTTCCGCAAGGCCGTCGCCAGCGGCATCGCCTACCTGCCGCGCGACAGGCGCGCGAACGGTATTTTTCCCACGCAATCGGTGCTCGACAATTTCGCCGTCTCGACCTTGTCACGCGATACGCGGCTTGGCCTGATCAGTCCAACGGCGCGCAAGGCGCGCTACGACATCTACCGCGAAAAACTGTCGATCGTGGCACCCCGGCCGGATGCACAGATCACCACTTTGTCGGGCGGCAACCAGCAGAAGGTGCTTTTGGCGCGGGCACTGGCGCTGGAGCCCGCCATCCTGCTGCTCAACGACCCGACGCGCGGCGTCGACGTGGCGACGCGGCATGTGCTCTACGACGTCTTTCGCGGGCTGGCGGCCGACGGCATGGGCCTGGTCATCCTGTCCAGCGAGATCGAGGAGATTCTTCTCCTATGCCAGCGCGTGCTGGTGTTCAGGGAAAACCAGGTCGCGGCGGAAATCTCCGGCGAGGCGCTGACTACCGATAGCGTGATCTCCGCCATGTTCGGACGGGCGGCATGAGCCCTATCACGCGCCTCCTGTCGCTTGGGCGAAGCGTCGGTTTCGCTGTCCTACTGCTGGTCGTCCTGCTGGCGGTCAATCTCGCCCTCAGCCCGGGGCGGTTCCAGCCGGGATCATGGGGCGCGCTGGTCGGATTGGCCGCGCCCTTGATCGGCGCGGCCATCGCCTCGACACCGGTGATCCTCGCGGGGCGCGGCGGCATCGATATCTCGGTCGGGCCGCTGATGGGTTTCGTCAACGCGATGGTGATCCAGTTGCTGTTCCTCAAGGCCGGTATCTCCTCGCCCCTGCTGCTCGTCCCGGCGGCCCTGCTCGTCGGCGCGCTGGTCGGCGCGGCGAACGGTTTTCTGGCGACGATCGTGCGCATCCAGCCGATCGTCGCCACGCTTGGCACCTATCTGATCCTCACCGGCGTGACGCTGACGATCCTGCCGGCGCCGATCGGCCCGGCGCCGGCATGGCTCAAGTCCTTGGCTGGTTCCTGGTCGATGCTGCCGCTGCTGTTAATGTTCCTTGCCTGGTGGCTGGTGCGGCGCATCCCCTACTACGACCAGTTGATGGCGGTCGGCAGCGACGATCGCGCCGCCTACACCGCCGGTGTCGATGTCACGCGCGTGCGCTTCATCGCCTATGTCATGACCGGCATCCTCGGCGGCTGCGCCGGGCTGATGCTGACGGCGCTGATCGGCTCCGCCGACCCCAATATCGGGCCGACTTATACGCTGATCGCGATTGCCGCCGTCGCGCTCGGCGGCGTCAGCCTGGCCGGCGGTCGTGGCGGCGTTGCGGGGGCCGCCATCGGCGCCATCGACATCTTCCTGCTGCAGAGCGTGCTGACGACGTTCAACGTCTCGACCTTCGTGCTGCAGATCGCCTATGGCGCCATACTGGTGCTGGCGGTGATGCTGACCGCGCTGCAGGAACGTCTTGCCACGAGGGGACGCTGACATGACTGGGCGAAACCTGTTTGCGACAACCAATGCCCGTGTCGTCGGCGCTTTCTGCGTCGCCGCCCTTCTGCACCTTGCCGGCACAGTTCTCATTCCCGGCTATTCAGCGCCGTTCGCGATACGCGCCATGCTGGTGCTTGCCTCGCTGCTGGCGGTCGCCTCGATCGGGCAGACATTGGTCGTCATCATGGGCGGCATCGACCTGTCCATCCCCTTCGTCATCGGCTTCGCCAATGTCGTGGCCGCGCAGCTCTACGGCGATGGCTGGAATTTTGTCCTGGTCTGCGGCCTCGTCGGCGTACTGGCGATTCTGATCGGCGGCTTGAACGGCCTGATCGCGCGCAGCCTCGACATCCAGCCGCTCATCGTCACGCTCGGCATCGGCATGGTCGTGCAAGGGCTGGTGCTGTTGTGGACGGCAGGCTTCCCGTCAGGCTCGGCACCGCAAGCGGTTTCCAGCTTCGTGTCGATCGGCGGATCGGCCGGGCCACTGCCGGTGCCGTGGCTGGTGCCGAGCCTCGTCGTGCTGGCAGCGCTCGTCGTGCTTGTGCTGGAGCGGACGCCTTATGGCCGCCGGCTCTATGCGCTGGGCAGCAATCCGGGGGCGGCACCCCTGGCGCTGATCGACCCGGTTCGCATGTGGGTGATCACCTATGCGGCGAGTGCCTTCTTCGCGGCCGTCGCGGGCGTGCTGCTGCTCGGCTTCACCGGCTCGGCCTATGGCGATGTCGGCCAACCCTATTTGTTCCAAACCATCGCGGCCGTGGTCGTCGGCGGCGCCGCACTTGTCGGCGGCCGCGGCAGCTATCTCGGCACCATCGCGGGCGTGCTGGTGCTGACCGAGATCAATACGCTGCTGATCGGGCTTGGCTTCCAGCCCTCGGCGGTGCAAGCAGCTTTGGGTTTCATCATCGTGCTGCTGGTCTCGCTCTACGGCCGCGAGCGGCACGTCTCGACGACGATCTGACGGCGGCTACTTCAACCGCCACAGCTTGCTAGCATTGCCAGACAACAACCTGTCGCGCTCCGCGACGCTGCAGCCGGAAAGCAGCGCATGGGTCGCCGCCACCCAGGTCGAGAGACCGCCGCCGAGCGTGCAGACCGGCCAGTCGCTGCCCCAGACGACACGGTCCCAGCCGAACACAGCGATGGTGTGTTCGACATAGGGCCGCAGCGTCTCGACCGTCCAGTTGCCAGGATCGGCATAGGCGACGACGCCGGAGATCTTGGCCATGACATTCGGGCGTCGGGCGATCTCGCTCATGTGCTCGCGCCATGGGTGCTCGCCATTGCCCTTGATGTCGGGGACACCGCAATGGTCGAGGACGAACTGGACATCGGGCGCCAGGTCGGCCAGCACGATCGCCTTGGGAATCTGGTGCGGCAGCACGACGAGGTCGAAGGTCAGGCCGGTGCCGCCAAGCCGCTTGATGTTGCCGCGGAACAGGTCGCTTTCCGACAGATCATCGGGCACGACGTGGAGCACGCGGCGGAAACCCTTGACGAAAGGATTTGCCCGCTGGCTTTCGAGATAGTCGGCAAAGTCAGCCTCTTCCGGCCGGCACGATGCGATCACTCCCGCCAGCATGCTGCCCGCCTGCCGCGACAGGCCCTGGACGCGGGCGGTCTCTGCCTCGATGTCGGCCGGATCGACATCGACCTCCATATGCAGCACGCGCTGGATACCGACACGCTGCGCTTCAGTGGCATATTCCTCATAGGAAAAATCACGGTTGAGCGCCGGCACGCCGGCGAGCCAGGGATAGCGTAAGGCCGAGCGATCGATGAGATGCAGATGGGTGTCGATGATCATGGCGAGGCTCCTCCCTCCAGCGTTTTCAAATCATCTCACGGAGGAATTCTCCATTCAAATAAGAATTTATGTCGATGAACCGACAGTCGAGCCCGCGAGGTGCGACAGCTTCTCGCACGTTGCCAGCAAGAGCTCGATGGTCCGGGTGATGTCGGGCGCGGCAGGCGTGTTGATGACGGTGATGTAGGGGATCGACAGCGCGGCGATCGCCTTGCCGTCGGAACTGCGCACCGGTGCCGACAGATTGAAGACGCCAGCGGTCTGCATCGAGGCCATCATCTCGTAGCCACGGTCGCGGATCTGGTCGAGCCGAGTGAAGAACTCGGCCGATTGCGGCGTCTTGTCTGTGCTGCGGACGTATTCGGAAATCATCATCTGCCGCTCTTCCTGCGAGCGGAAGGCGAGCAGCACATGGCCCGAACCGGTGTCGAACAGACTGATGTGGGAGCCGACCCGGATCGAGATGCCCCAGTAGTCCGGAGCCTCCTGCTGGGCGATGACGACGGCGGAACCGCGATCAAAAACAACGAGTTGATTGGCCTGCTGCGAGGTCTCGGCCAGTTCGCGCATCAGCGGCGTGGCGTAGGAAACCAGCCGCCGCACCGGAGCGTGCAGTTGCGCCAGGCCGAACAGTTTGAGCGTCAGCGAGTAGCGGTCGCCGTCCAGCCGGGTGACGTAGCCGCGCCGCACCAGCCGGTCCAGCATGCGGTAGAATTCGTTGGGGCTGCGGTCGAGTTTCTTGGCGATTTCCGCCTGCGTCAGGCCGCCATCGACGCCGGCCAGGAGTTCCAAGATGTCGAGCCCCTTGTCGAGCGCCGGCGCGCGATAGCGCTCGTCTTCGCTGTCATCCATGGGCATTTCTCCAGTGAATTCCGCCTTTCATATACGCAGGAACGTGGCCGGCGAAAACAAATTTCGCCTTGACGTACGTATGAATGTTTTGTTTGTATATGAATGTAGCATTTCTTGTCACGCGGACAAGTTGCGGTCGCGCCACGGCGCACCCAGGGAGGAAACCAATGAACAGACTGCTTTCCGGCGTCTCCGCCGGCGCATTGGTGCTTGCATTTGGTGCAGGCACGGCCCTTGCCGGTGACCTGCCCGGCAAGTTCGAAGGCGTGACCGTCGACGTGAAGCTGATCGGCGGCCAACAATATGAAAAGCTCTACGAGCGCATTCCCGAATGGGAGAAGGCGACCGGCGCCAAGGTCAACATCCTGACCAAGAAGAACGGCTTCGACATCGACAAGGAGCTCAAGTCCGACATCGCCTCGGGCAGCACCAACTGGTGCGTCGGCTGGAACCATTCGTCCTTCGCGCCACAGTACACGGACCTCTACACCGACCTCAGCAAATTGCTGCCCAAGGCGGAGATCGACGCCTTCGTGCCGTCAACGATCAAGGCCGCGACCATCGATGGCAAGCTGGAAATGCTGCCGCGCGCCCAGTTCGATGTCTCTGCCCTCTACTACCAGAAGAGCCTCTACGAGAACGCCGACAACAAGGCCAAGTTCAAGGCGAAATACGGCTATGACCTGGTGCCGCCGGACACATGGAAGGAAGTCACCGACCAGGCCGAGTTCTTCGCCAACCCGCCCAATTTCTACGGCACGCAGTTCGCCGGCAAGGAAGAAGCGATCAACGGACGGTTCTACGAGATGGTGGTCGCCGAAGGCGGCGAATATCTCGACAAGGACGGCAAGCCGGTCTTCAACTCCGAGGCCGGCATCCGGGCGCTCGACTGGTTCGTCAATCTCTACAAGGCCAAGGCGGTGCCGGCCGGAACCACCAACTATCTCTGGGACGATCTCGGCCAGGGCTTTGCCTCGGGCACCGTTGCCATCAACCTGGACTGGCCGGGCTGGGCCGGCTTCTTCAACGATCCGAAATCGTCGAAGGTCGCCGGCAATGTCGGCGTGAAGGTCGCGCCGAAGGGGTCTTCGGGCAAGCGCACCGGCTGGTCGGGCTTCCACGGTTTCTCGGTGACAGAGAACTGCCCGAACAAGGAAGCCGCGGCCTCGCTGGTGTGGTGGCTGACCAATGAGGACAGCCAGAAGCTGGAAGCCGCCGCGGGCCCGCTGCCGACCCGCACAGCGGTCTGGGACTGGGACCTGAAGCAGGCCGAAAACGATCCCTACAAGAAGGAGGTCCTCTCCGCTTTCCAGGAAGAAGCCAAGCACGCCTTCGCCGTGCCGCAGACGCCTGAATGGATCGAGATCTCGAATGCCGTCTATCCCGAACTGCAGGCGGCGATCCTTGGCGACAAGACCTCCAAGCAGGCGCTGGACGAAGCGGCCGCCAAGGCGACGCAGATCCTCCAGGACGCCGGCAAGCTTTAGAACCTCTCCCAAGGCTGCCTCCCCCATCGTGATGGGGGAGGCGATCGCGTCTTGTCGGAGGCTCCGCAATGGAAATCGCCTTTCGGCGTCCCGCCCACGCAATGCAAAACCCCAAAGGATTCTGATGAAGGGCTTCAAGCCATCGGCGCCGTTCCTGCTGCTGCTTCCGGCCTTCATCGTGCTGGCGGCGGTCGTCGTCGTGCCGCTGCTCTTGTCGCTCTATTCCAGCTTCACACCCTTCCGCCTGACCAAGCCCGAGACATTCTATGTCTTCATCGGTCTCCGGAATTATCTCTCGATCCTGGGCAACACCGATTTCTGGTGGGCATTCGGGCGCACGGTGCTGCTGCTGACCATCGCGCTCAATCTCGAAATGCTGCTTGGCCTCGGTCTCGCCATGCTGGTCGAGAAGGCGACGCGCGGCCAGCGCATCCTGCGCACGCTGATGATGTTTCCGATGATGTTCTCGCCGATCCTCGTCGGCTTCCAGTTCAAGTTCATGTTCAACGACAATATCGGCCTGGTGAACAACGCGCTGCAGTCGCTAGGGCTCACGCAGGACGCTATTCCATGGCTGATCGAGGGCCACCTCGCCTTCATCGCCATTTCGATCGCCGAGATCTGGTCGTCGACGGCGATCTTCGCCATCCTGATCCTCGCCGGCCTGCTCGCCATGCCCAAGGAGCCGATCGAGGCGGCGCGCGTCGACGGCTGCACGCCGTGGCAGACATTCCGCTATGTAACCTGGCCGTTCGTCATGCCCTTCGCCTACATCGCCATGACCATCCGTTCGCTCGACGTGGCGCGCGCCTATGACATCGTCAAGATCATGACCGACGGCGGACCGGCCGGCCGCACCGAGCTGCTCTGGACGCTGGTGGCGCGCACCGCCTACAGCGACGGGCGCATGGGCATGGCCAATGCCATGGCCTATTTCTCGATCCTGCTCTCGATCGCCTTCACCGTCTACTTCTTCAACAAGCTCGCCGCGGCGCGCACGCAGATCGGTGCGGAGTGGTGATGGACGAGAATTCTTCCGCCCGCCTGAAGCGCCGGCTGCTGGGCGTCGTCCATCGCATCGGCCTGTTCCTGGCGATGCTGACCATCTGCCTGCCGGGCCTGTGGATCGTCATCTCGTCGTTGCGGCCGACGGTCGAGATCATGGCCAAGCCGCCGGTGTGGATTCCGCAGGAGATTTCTCTCGACGCCTATGTCGCGATGTTCTCGGGCATCGGCAAGGGCGGCATCCCCGTCATCGAATATTTCCGCAACTCGCTGATCATCTCGGTGACCTCGACTGTCATCGCGGTCGCTATAGGCATGGCCGGCGGCTATGCCTTCGCGCGCTATCGTTTTCGCGGAAAGTCCAGCGTCTTCCTTGGCCTCATGCTGACGCGCACGGTGCCCGGCATCGCGCTGTCGCTGCCTCTGTTCTTCCTCTATGTGCGGCTCGGCATCATCGACACGCATTTCGGGCTGATCCTTGCCTATGTCGCGCTCAACGTGCCGTTCACGATCTGGCTGATCGACGGCTTCTTCCGCCAGGTGCCCAAGGATTTGGCGGAAGCGGCACAGATCGATGGCTGCACGCGCTGGCAGGCCTTCTGGCAGGTCGAGTTTCCGCTTGCAGGACCGGGCATTGCTTCGGCCGCGATCTTTGCCTTCCTGACCTGCTGGAACGAGTTTGCTTTGGCCTCGCAGCTGACCCGTTCGGTCAGCGCCAAGACGCTGCCGGTCGGTCTGCTCGACTACACGGCCGAGTTCACCATCGACTGGCGCGGCATGTGCGCGCTCGCGGTGGTGATGATCATCCCGGCGCTTACCCTCACCTACATCGTCCAGAAACACCTTGTCGGCGGCCTGACCTCCGGCGCGGTGAAAGGCTGATCCCATGGCAACGGTTTCTCTCAAAAAGCTGACCAAGCGCTACGGCAATATCGAGATCGTGCACGGCATCGATCTCGATATCACCGACCGCGAATTCATCGCGCTGGTCGGTCCGTCCGGCTGCGGCAAGTCGACGACGCTGCGCATGATCGCCGGGCTGGAGGAGATCAGCGGCGGCTCGATCGAGATCGGCGGGCGTGTCGTCAACGATCTGCCGCCGCGCTCGCGCAACATCTCGATGGTGTTCCAGTCCTACGCGCTTTATCCGCACATGACGGTGCGCGAGAATCTCGGCTTCTCCCTGAAGATCGCCGGTGCTGCCAAGGAAGAGATGGACCGCCGCGTCGCCGAGGCCTCGGCCATTCTCGGCCTCGACACGCTGCTCGACCGCCGACCGTCGCAATTGTCCGGCGGGCAGCGCCAGCGCGTCGCCATGGGCCGCGCCATCGTGCGCGACCCCGACGTCTTCCTGTTCGACGAGCCGCTGTCCAATCTCGACGCCAAGCTCAGAACGCAGATGCGCACCGAGATCAAGAAGCTGCATGCCAAGGTGCAGTCGACGGTGATCTACGTCACCCACGACCAGGTCGAGGCGATGACGCTCGCCGACCGCATCGTCATCATGCGCGACGGATACATCGAACAGGTCGGCACGCCCGACGAGGTTTTCCGGCGACCAGCGACACGCTTCGTCGCCGGCTTCATCGGCTCGCCGCCGATGAACCTGCACGAGGCGACAATCGATGACGGCCAGATGGTGTTCGCCAGTGGCGAGAAACTGCCTTTGCCCGGCCAGTTCAAGGCCAATGTCGCGACCGGCGACAGAGTGGTGTTCGGGCTGCGGCCGGATGACATCTATCCGACCGGCCACGGCATCAGCTCCGGCGGCGCGGCAGATGTCCACCAGATCGAACTGCCGATCACGGTCACCGAACCGCTCGGCAACGAGACGCTGGTGTTCGTCGAATTCAACGGCAGCGACTGGGTGTCGCGCATGCTGAACCCGAGGCCGCTCAAGTCGGGCGAGCGGGTCGCCATGAGCCTTGACCTGTCGCAGGCACATCTGTTTGCCACTGAGACCGGAAAGACATTGCGGAGCTGACCGATGGCTAGAATCGAGAAAATCGAACTGCGGATGGTAGACCTTGTGCCCAAGGTCAAGCGAACCGACGCGATCCAGAGCTTCGTCAGCCAGGAAACGCCGATCGTCACGATCACCGATTCCGACGGCGCGGTCGGTACGGGCTACAGCTACACGATCGGCACCGGGGGTTCGTCGGTGATGCGGCTCCTGTCCGATCATCTGGCGCCGCGCCTGGTCGGCCGTGATCCTGACATGATTGAGGCGATCTGGCACGATCTCGAATTCGCCACCCATGCGACGACGATCGGCGCCATCACCGCTATCGCGATCGCAGCGATCGATACGGCACTTTGGGATCTCAGGGCGAAGAAACAGAACCTGCCACTGTGGAAACTGGCCGGCGGCGCCAAGGACCGCTGCCCGCTCTACACCACCGAGGGCGGCTGGCTGCACATCGAGACGGCCGCACTTGTCGACGATGCCCTGGCCGCCAAGGCCAAGGGCTTTCGCGGCTCGAAGGTGAAGATCGGCAAGCCGCACGGTTCGGAGGATCTCGCGCGCCTGTCCGCCGTCCGCAAGGCTGTCGGCGACGGCTACGAGATCATGACCGATGCCAACCAGGGTTTTTCCGTCGACGAGGCGATCCGGCGTGCGGCCAGGCTGCGCGAACTCGACCTTGCCTGGATCGAGGAGCCGTTGCCCGCCGATGATATCGACGGGCATGTGCGGTTGTCGAATTCGACGCCGACGCCGATTGCGATCGGCGAGTCGCTCTATTCCATGCGCCATTTCCGCGAATACATGCAGAAAGGCGCCTGTTCGATCGTCCAGGTCGATGTCGGCCGCATCGGCGGCATCACGCCCTGGCTCAAGATCGCCCACGCGGCGGAGGCCTTCGACATTCCGATCTGCCCACATTTCCTGATGGAACTGCATGTCAGCCTGACCTGCGCTGTTCAGAACGGCCGCTATGTCGAGTACATTCCGCAGCTCGACCAGTTGACCGGCAAGCGCATGCGCATCGAGGATGGGCATGCACTGGCGCCCGACGAGCCCGGCATCGGCATCGATTGGGACTGGGACGCGGTCAAGGCCATGAGCATCGCCGAATTCACCACGGCGATCACCAAATAGGAGACGGATATGCAGCGGATGGGGATGATGCTGGGGTTGAAACCGGAAAAAGTCGAGGAGTACGTCCGCCTCCACGCCGCCGTCTGGCCCGACGTGCTGACCATGATATCGGCCTGCAACATCAAGAACTATTCGATCTACCTGAAGCGGCCCGAGAATCTCTTGTTTTCCTATTTCGAGTATCACGGCACCGACTACGCGGCCGACATGGCCAAGATGACAGCCGACCCGAAGACGCAGGAATGGTGGGCGGTCTGCATGCCGTGCCAGGAGCCGCTGGCGACCCGCAAGGATGGTGAGTGGTGGGCTTCGATGGACGAGGTCTTCCATCATGACTGAGGGCGGTTTCGACCCTGCCTCGCTCATCCAGTCCTGGCCCAAACCCTCGAAGCCCCGGCCGATCGTCACTTTCGGTGCAGGTTCGATCGTCGGAGATGCGCATTTCCCAGCCTACAGAAAGGCAGGTTTTCCGGTCGCCGGACTTTATGATCCGGACCAGACAAAAGCGCGGACCCTGGCCGAGAAATGGGGCGTCGCCACATTTCGCTCGGTGGAAGAAGCGGCCACCATCAAGGATGCGATCTTCGATCTGGCAACGCCGCCGGGACGGCACGCCGAGATCCTGGAAGCTCTCCCGGACGGCGCGGTCGCATTGATCCAGAAGCCGATGGGCAACTATCTCGGCGAGGCAACCGAAATCCTTGAAATCTGCCGCGCCAAGAACCTCAAGGCGGCTGTGAACTTCCAGCTGCGCTTCGCGCCGATGATGCTGGCGCTCAAGGATGCCGTCGCCAAGGGCTGGCTCGGCGAGGTCGTCGATTTCGACGCCTGGCTGGCGCTGGCGACGCCGTGGCAATTGTGGGAGTTCCTGCTCAAGGCGCCCCGCGTCGAGATCGCCATGCACTCGATCCACTATCTCGACCTCGTCAGGCAATTGCTTGGCGATCCCCGTGGCGTGCACGCCAAGACGCTCGGCCATCCCAACCACAAGGTCGCGCAGACGCGCACCAGCGCCATTCTCGACTATGGCGACACGGTGCGCTGCGCGCTGTCGATCAATCACGACCATAAGTTCGGCCGCCGGCACCAGGCCTGCGAATTCCGCATCTGCGGCACCGATGGTGCGGCCTACCTCAAGCTCGGCCTCAATCTCGATTATCCCACTGGCGAGCCGGATATCCTGGAAATCCATCCGAAGGGCGGAACGGACTGGGTTACCGTGCCGCTTGCCGGTGAATGGTTCCCCGACGCTTTCGTCGGGCGCATGGCCAATGTGCAGCGCTTTGCGGCCGGAGAAGACGACGAACTGGTCAGCTCGGTCGAGGACGCCTGGAACACCATGGCGCTGGTGGAAGCCGCCTATAAATCGAGTGCGGCGCCAGCGACACCGATCGCGGAAAGACCCTGATGGAACAGATTCAATATTTCGAGGAGTACGAGATCGGCTCGTCACGCCTGACCAGCGGCCGCACCATTACAGAGACGGATTTCATCGTCCATGCCGGCCACACCGGCGACTTCTTCCCTCATCACATGGACGCCGAGTACATGAAGACGACGCCGTTTGGCCAGCGCATCGCGCATGGCACGCTGGTGTTCTCGGTCGGCATCGGCTTGACCGCAAGCATCATCAACCCGGTCGCCTTCTCCTATGGCTATGACCGGCTGCGCTTCATCAAGCCGGTGTTCATCGGCGATACGATCCGCACGCGCACCACCATCACGGCCAGGGAAGACGACCCCAAGCGACCGGGTTCCGGACGCGTGATCGAACGCTGCGAGGTGATAAACCAGCGTGGCGAAGTGGTGCTGGCGGCCGACCACATCTACATCGTCGAACGCAAACCGGCGCAGAGCTGAAGCTCAGGCGATCCTCAAGAACCGGTGGCGCGTGCGGTGATGCGCTCGAGCCCAAGCAGCAGGACCAGCGTCGCCGCCACCAGGATCATGGTGAGCGCCGCACCGGCAAAGATGTCGCCGCGATCGGTAAGGCTGAAGATCGACACCGGCAGTGTCACCCAGCCCGGCGGATAGACCATGACGGTGGCGCCGAGTTCGCCCATCGACAGCGCGAAGCTCAAGCCGAAAGCGGCGACCAGATAGGGGGCCAGCAGCGGCAGCGTGACGTGCCAAAGCCGATAGGCCGGCCGCGCGCCGAGGCTTGATGCCACCTGTTCGAAGTCGGGCGAAAGCCGTGCCAGGCCTGCCGAGACATTGCCGAAGGTGAAGGCGGAGATCAGCACGAAATGCGCGATCATGACGATCGCCACCGTGCCGTTGAGCAGCAGCGGCGGATGGCTGAACGCGACCAGCAGGCCAAGGCCGACCGACACAGAAGGCACCGCACTGGGAATGAAGAACAGCAGGCCGAGCAGACGCCGCAAGGCGTGCCATTGAAGGCGAAGCGAAAGGGCCGCCCAGGTACCGCTGACCAATGCAAGCGCACTGGCCAGGAAGCCGGTGATCAGACTGGCCTTGATCGAGTTCCAGGCCGACCCTTTGATCACATCGGTGTAATGCTCCATCGTCAGGCCATTGGGCAGCACGCCGTTCCACTGGTCGGCAAGGCTGGACAGAAGGATCACAGCAAGCGGCGCCAGGAACAGCACGCCGAAGATCAGCGCAAGAAGCAACCACAGCATGATGCGACCAGGGCGTGACCAGACCAGCATGGCTAGCCCCCCAACCGGCCGGCGGCGAAACGGTAGAGCCCGAACAGGCCGAGCGACAGCGCGATGTTGACCACTGCAATGATGCAGGCCACCTGATAGGCCGATTCCTGGATCGCCTTGCCGTAAATCAGCAGCGGCAGCGTGATGACGCCCTTGGCGCCGATGAACAACACGATGCCGAATTCGTTGACGGTCAACAGCAGACAGAGACTCCCTCCGGCTATGAGCGCGGGCACCGCCGCCGGAAGGATCACCTGGCGCACGATCCGGAACGGCCTGGCGCCGAGCACGCTTGCCGCTTCGATCTGGCCCCGGTCGACGAGCGAAAAGGCAGCGAGCAGCGGCCGCAGGATGAAGGGTGTGTAGACCGTGACTTCGGCCAGCACCACGCCCCATGTCGAATAGAGGAAATCGACGGGTGGCAGCGGCAGCGAGAAGGCTTCCATCAGCCCGGTGTTGAGCATGCCGGCGGAGCCGTAGAGGAAGGTGAAGGCAAGCGTCACCAGGAAGGTCGGCAAGGCGATGAAGGTGTCGATCAGCCGGGCGATGAAACCACTGCCGGGGAACGGCACGAAGGCCAGGATCAGCGCCAGCACGAGGCCAACGATGAGGCATCCGGCCGTCGCCGCGACCGAGATCGTCACCGTGTTTATCAGCGCGTTGAGGAAGAACCGCGAATGCAGGACGCGAAAAATCTCGGCGGCATTGGCAACGCCACTGTCGTCAAGGAAAGCCTGCCGGGCAATGAGCGCCAGAGGATAGAAGAACAGCAGCGCCAGCAGAGCCGCCGGTGGCACGATCCAGAATTTGCCGGGTTCCCGCCTAGTCGCTGGCGCGTCGAGGGCGACCGCCTCAGACACCGGTGTCTTCCGGCAGAAGCGAGGTGTCGGCAGGGGCGAAGAACAGCGGCACCTGGGCGCCGGGTTCGGGCAAGGCGATCGGCAGCTTCGTCGCCGAGACACGCACCGGCGTGCCCTCGACATCGAGCACGAGATGGGTGAGTTCGCCCTGCCAGTGCACTTCCCTCAACGTGCCGACGATGCGGTTGGTGTGCTCGCTGTCGGCCGTCAGGCTGAGATGCTGCGGCCTGATACAGAGCAAGCTCTTGTCGCCGGCCTTCTCGCCGCGACCGGCGCCTGTGAGCACCGCATCGCCATGCCTTGCCGTGGCAAAGCCTTTCGACCCAACGCCCTCGGCGACCGTCACCGGCAGGAGATTGGCGCGGCCGAGGAACTCGGCGGTGAACCGGTTCGGCGGGCGGCGGTAGAGTTCGGTTGTCGGTCCGTGCGAACAGACCCTGCCGTCACGCATGATGGCGATCTTGTCGGCGAGCGTCAGCGCCTCGGTCTGGTCGTGAGTGACATAGAGGATGGTCAGGCCCGGCAGGCTGCGGTGCAGGCGAGCAATCTCCTCGACCATGTTGCGGCGGATCTGCGCGTCGAGCGCCGACAGAGGCTCGTCGAGGAGCAGCACACGCGGGCGCACAGCCAAGGCGCGGGCAATCGCGACGCGCTGCTGTTGGCCGCCCGAAAGCTCGCGCGGATAACGCCGGGCAAAAGTCGCCATGCCGACGGTGCCGAGCGCATCCCTGACCCGCTCGGCGATCAGCGCCTTGTCGGAGCCCTGTGCCCGCAGGCCAAAAGCAACGTTGTCTTCAACCCGCATATGCGGAAACAGCGCGTAGTTCTGCACCACCATGCCGAGGCCGCGTTCGTAAGGCGGCAGGTCGGTCACGTCTGTCGCGCCGATGCGGATGCGGCCACTTGCCGGCCGCACGAAACCAGCGACGGCCCGCAAGGCGGTGGTCTTGCCGGAGCCGGACGGGCCGATCATCGCCAGGATTTCACCGGGCGCGATATCCAGGGTCAGCGGATGCAGGACGACATGCGCGCCATAGGCGACGCTGACCTTGTCGAAGTGGACATTGGAGCCGGCGCCGCGAATTTTCGCGGCGTCGATGTCCATGACACTGGTACCAGTAAAGGCCGCGGCCGACATGGCTTGGTCCTCCGGATCTCTGCCCTCGGGTGTCAGCTTCCGGTCGCCTCGTTCCACTTCTTGACGTAGTCGGGAAGCTTGCTCAGCGCCTCGTCCCAATTCGGCGACCAGATGGTGACGCCCTTCATCGCCTCCTGCGCCTTTGCGAAGTTGGCGTCATCCGGCTTCACGTCCTTGCGGGCCGGCAGGCCGAGCGCAACCGAGCTCACCGTGGACTGGGCTTCCTTGGAGAGCAGGAAGTCGATCAGTTTCTTGCCGTTGTCGGCATTGGGTGCGCCGGTGACCAGACCGATTTCATAGGGCAGCGCAAAGGTGGAGCGGGTGCCATCCGGGCCGGCGGGCCAGAACACCTTGATGTTGGGATTGTCGGCCATCTGCGACATGTTCATCTGCAGATCGCCATTGGCGACATGCAGTTCGCCCTTGTTGACCAGCGCGGTCAGCTTGCCGGTCGACGCGGACGGGCCGACATTGTTGTCCTGCAGCTTCTTCATGAACTCGAAGCCGGCATCCTCGCCGCCGAAAGCATGGATGATCTGCAGCATGACGGCGGTGCCGTCACCGGCCTGGCCGGGGGTCGAATACTGGATCTTGCCCTTGAACTTCGGGTCGAGCAGATCGTTGTAGCTCTTGGGTGCTTCCGACAGCACGGCGCTGTTGTAGATGAAGTTCATGTAGTTGTTGACCAGCGGCCGGTACTTGTCGGCGCCGCCGTCGATCTGGTCGGCGCCTGCCGGCTTGTAATCCTGCAGCAGGCCGTCGGCGGCGGCGCGCTGGACGAAGGGCGGCAAGGTCACCAGCACGTCGGCCTGTGGGTTCGATTTTTCCTTGGCGACACGCTCGACAACACCGCCGGAGCCGGCCTCGATATACTGCACGGTAATGCCGGTCGCCTTGGTGAAGGCGGCGAACTCGGTCTCGTACCAGCTGCCATTGCCGTCATGCAGGCCGTCGGCGGAATAGATGGTGACGACGCCGTCGGCGAATGCCGATCCGACGAGAGCTGACGACGCCAGGAGCGACGCGGCGAAAGCCATGGCGATGGTTGCATTGCGCGATTTCATGGATCAGTTCCCCTGTGATTGTTGGCACATTCTTCGATGCACTAGGACCAATCGGCTTCGGATCTCTGGCGGACGTTGAGCCGACTGGATGTCGTCGTTGTGACAACTTTGGGGATCGGAGATCGATAAGTAAAATCTATTTATTTTATGACAGACAAGATTCTACTGATATTTGTCATGAAACTGTCGCATCCCTGTCTTGGGCGTGATCACCGTTGCGCCGAAGGCAGCTATCTATTTGAAAAATTAAATCTATCAGTTGAACGAAACGCCCGAGATCTGCGCCCGCAAACGCGGATCCTGCGAGCGGATGGTCACCGGCCGACCTTCCAGGATCTCGAAGCAGCGCGCGAGCGTGTCGTCTTCGAGCCGCCGCATCGCCTCATGCGTGAAGAAGGTAAGATGCGGAAACAGGATCACATTGTCGCGATCGAACAGGGTGCTCATCGGATGGCCTGACCTGGCCAATGGCTCGACCGAATAGACGTCAAGCGCGGCGCCGCCGATGCTGCCGGCAACGACCGCCTCGACAAGCGCCGCCTCGTCGATCAGCGCGCCGCGCGAGACGTTGATGATGATTGCGGAGGGTTTCAGGCAAGCGAGTTCGGCCTTGCCGATCAGGCCGCGCGTTTTTTCGTTGAGCACGCAATGAAGGGAAACGAAGTCGCAGGCGCGCAGCATGGCCTGGAGGTCGTCAACCTTCTCGATGCCGGCGGCGTGTATCGTCGTGGCATCGACACCGGGATCGAAGCCGAGAACCCGGGTATGAAACCCCTGGCCCGCCATGCGCGCCATGCTGCGGCCGATCTTGCCGCAGCCGACGAGCCCCAGCGTGGCGCCGGACATGTCTCGGCCGAGCCAGCGCTGCTCGGGCCAGACCCAGCCGTCACGCGATACCGCCGCTGTGATCGCCGGCAATCGCTTGGCAAGCGCGATCATCAGCGCGAAAGCGCCCTCGGCCACGGTTTCCTCGGCGTATTCGGGCACGTTGACGACGGGAATGCCACGCCGCATCGCGGCAGGGATGTCGATCGCATCGATGCCGACGCCGTATTTGACGATGCCCTTCAATTTCGGCGCTGCGTCGATCACCGGCGCGGTGATAGGCGTGTAGCACATGAGAAGGAGATCGGCGTCGGCAACGGCGTGGATCAAGTCCGCTTCGGCAATGCCGTCCGGCAGCGTCACCAGTTCAACGCCGCTTGCCCGCAAGCCGGCATCGATGCCTGGGCATTCGAGTTCCCGATCGGTACGCACTGCCTTCATGGTCAGGCTGCAAGCACGGCGCGCTCGACGATGTCAAGCGCGCGGTCGAGATCGGTTTTCGAGATGACCAACGGCGGCGACAGCGTCAGCACATTGCCATGGCTGATCTTGAAGCTCAGGCCCTGCTCCAGGCAGGCATAGAAGACGCGTTCGGCGAGATCGCGCGCCGGCTGGCGCGTGGCTCGATCCTCGACCAGTTCGACGCCGACCATCAACCCCCTGCCCCTGACGTCACCGACTTCAGGCGAACGCGCCATCAGGTCCTGCATGCGTCCAAGCATATGCCGGCCGAGTTCGGCCGCCCGTTCGACCAGCCCCTCTTCGAGGATGATGTCGATGGTGGTCAGCGCGGCCCGCGTCGTCACCGGGTTCTTTTCGTGGGTGTAGTGACCGATCGCGAAGCCGCCGGCGACGTCGAGGTCGCGGCGCGCGATGACGGCGGCAATCGGCAGGATGCCGCCGCCCAACGACTTGCCGAGGACGACGATGTCGGGCGTCACGCCGTCATGTTCGTGGGCGAAAAACTTACCTGTCTTGCCGAGACCAGTCGGGATCTCGTCGAAGATCAACAGCGTGCCGTGCCGGTCGCAGGCTTCGCGCACCCGCTTCCAGAAGCCAGGCGGCGGCGGGTTGGGCGTCGCCCGCATCGGTTCAGCGACGACTGCGGCCACATCCTGCTCGCGGCCAAGCACATAGGCGATCATGTTGGCGCAGGCGAGCCCGGACGCTTCAAGGGAATCGTGGCCATAGGGGCAGCGATAGCCGTCCCAGGGCGCGACATGCTCGGTACCGGTCATCATCGGGCCTGATATGTGCGAGCGGAAGGTCGCCTCGCCGCCAACGCTTGCCGCGCCGAAGCCCGCGCCGTGAAAGGCATCCCAGAACGACACCGTCTTGAAGCGGCCAGTCGCGGCGCGCGCGATCTTCAGCGCCACCTCGATGGCGTCCGAACCACCCGTTGTGAACAGCACCTTGCCAAGATCGCCCGGCGCCAGCGCCGCGAGCTTCTCCGCCAGTTCGACGGCGGGTTCGCAGGTGAAGCGGCGCGGCGCGAAGCAGAGCTCATCAAGCTGCTTCTTGATTGCGGCGACCAGTCTCGGATGGCCGTAGCCAAGATGATGCACACTGTTGCCGTGGAAATCCATGAAGCGGCGGCCGGCGGTGTCCTCGATCCAGATGCCTTCCGCCCTGGCGATCGTCGACAGGCAGGGGCTGGAGAGGCTCTGGTGCATGAAGGCGGCCGCGTCGCGATCGAGCAGACCGCGGATGCGGGGATCGTCCTGGCCGGCGTCCCAGTGGCCGCGTGCCGCCGTGGTGTTTGAATCGCCCTCGATATGCACAAGCTCTGATATTGCGGCCATCATCATCTCCGAAACGCGAATGAGGGAGCGTGGAACGCCCCCTCGATTATTCTGCCAGTCGACACTGCCCGGTCACGACCAAGGCAGCGAGAATGTTTTCACATTGGTGTAGCTCTTCATCGCTTCGATGACGCCTTCCTTGTAGCCGTTGCCCGAATCCTTGATGCCGCCGAAGGGCGACATCTCGATGCGGTAGCCGGGCACTTCCCAGATGTTGACCGTGCCGACCTGCAGGCCCGCAATGTATTTCTGCATGCGCGGAAAGGAGTTGGTGCAGACACCCGAGGACAGGCCGAAGGCGGTCGAGTTGGAGAGTGCGATCAGCGCCTCGTCATCGTCCGGCGCGCGCACGATCGGGATGATCGGCCCGAACGTTTCTTCCATCACCAGTTCAGACGTATGCGGCACGCGATCGACGACGATCGGAGGCAGCAGCGCACCCTGGCGGCCCGGATTGTAGAGAATTTCGCCGCCTTGCTCCGCGGCCATGTGGACGCGGTTTTCGAACAATGCCGCGGCCTTCTCATGCACGACAGTGCCGAGATCGGTCGAGCGGTCCATAGGGTCGCCGAAGCGGATTTTTCTCGCCCGCTCCAAAACCAGTGGGACGAAACGGTCGGCGACGCTTTCCTGGACAAGGATGCGCTTGACCGCCGTGCAGCGTTGGCCGGAGTTTTTCGTTGCACCGGCCACCGCGAGATCGGCCGCCTTGGCGAGATCGTCATCAGAGAGATCGTTGAGGATGATCAGCGGATCGTTGCCGCCGAGTTCCAGCACCTGGCGTCTATAGCCGGCGGTGCGGGCGATCATCTTGCCGACCGGTACGCCGCCGGTGAAGGTGATGAGATCGATGTTCTCGTTGGTGATCATCTCGTTGCCGATTTCGGCCGGCCAGCCGGTCACCACCGACAGCATTTCCGGCGGCAGCCCGGCTTCGTAGAGAATGTCGGCCAGAAGCAGCGCGGTCATCGGCGTCAATTCGGTCGGTTTCACCACCACGCAATTGTTGGTGGCGATCGCCGGCGCCACCTTGTGCGAGACCATGTTGAGCGGATGGTTGAAGGGCGTAATCGCCGAGATCGCCTTCAGCGGCTCGCGGGTGGTGAAGATCTTGCGCGCCTTGCCGTGCGGGGTGAGATCGCAGGAGAAGATCTGGCCGTCATCCTGGATGCACATCTGCGCCGACAGCGTGAACACGTCATAGGCGCGGCCGACCTCATAGAGCGAGTCGGTCTTGGAGATGCCGAGTTCGAGCGTGATGAGATCGGAGACCTCTTCGCGGCGCGACGCCAGCGCTTCAGCGGTGCGAAACAGGATCTGCTGGCGCTCGTAGCGCGTCAGTTTCGACTTGTAGCCAGCGGCGATCTCGAAGGCTTTCCGCGCATGCTCGGCGTGACCGGCTGGCACGGTGCCAATGACTGCATTGGTGTAGGGGTAATGGACCGGGACGACGCCATCGGCGTCGACCTTGCGACCCGCTATGCGCATCGGCTCGTGGCGGACCTTGATTGAGGTGTCGAGCTTGGTCATTTCGAGTTCCCGGTGCTCAGTACGCAACATTGATCTTTTATCAGCGAGGCCATCGCGTCTCGGCAATGGCTTCCCCCTCTCCGTCGCCGCTTTCGCGGCGCCACCTCTCGCCCCTCCGGAGGGAGAGGAAGGGAGCAAAGGTCGGCCAGATCAGCACCCTTCCTCTCCCCGTCGATCAGAGGAGAGGTGGCCCGAAGGGCCGGAGTGAGGGTCGACCAGCGCCATCATGGACGGCCACACACCCGCCGGCGCCCAATTCAATCAGCCCGCCAGTGCCGCCGCCATCGTCGCGTAGTAGAGGGCGTCGAAATTGCGCAGCGTCGGCTCGTTGGGCAGGTCAGGCAGCACGCGGTTAACGATAAACGGTACTTCCTGCTCCGTCAGTCCGCCATGCGAGCGCAGCGGCTCGTTGAGGGCCGCCAGATCATGGCGATGCTCCGACGTGCCGATCGTCTTGTTCTCCGTCGAGATCAGCACGATGTCGCCGATCCTATCGGCTGGAAGCTCGAAGCGCTCGCAGGCAGTCGGGCTGTCGACGACCAGCATGATGCCGTCTGTCTTGGCGAGCCGCGCCATGATGCCGGCCTGATCGGCGCCATCAGGCAGATAGGCGGTGGCGAAGGAGCCGAGCGCTCCGTGATGGACGACATAGGGGTCGGTGATCGGCAGGATGACACGGGCGGCGTCCTTGCCAAGCCATTGGTCGAGCAGGTCCTGGACATAGACCACATCTGGCGAACCGTCGGCCTTGTGCTTGGGCTTCATACCATGGTCGGCGGTGACGACGATCGCCGCGCCCAGCGCATCGAGCTCGGTCAGGTACTTGTCGAACATCTCGTAGAAGGCGTTGGCCTGGGGCACGCCGGGCGCATATTTGTGCTGCACATAGTCGGTGGTGGTCAGGTACATGACATCAGGACGGAATTCCCTAAGCAGCCGGACGCCGGCGGCGAAGACGAATTCCGACAGTTCAGCCGAATAGACCTCAGGCACGGGCAGTCCGAAGTGCTTGGAGGCATTGTCGATGCCGTGCTCGACCTTGGTGGTGGTGTCGGACTTTTCCGCCGAGAAACACAGTGCACGGCCCTCATCGAAAGCCAGTCCCTTGCCGAGCAGCGCACGCAATTTGTCCTTGGCGGTGACCACGGCAACCTTGGCGCCAGCATCATAGAAGGCCTGGAAAATGGTCGGCGCGCGCAGGAAGCGCGGGTCGTTCATCATCACTTCCTTCCCGGTCTCGCGCTCGTAGAGATAGTTGCCGCAAATGCCATGCACCGAGGGCGGGCGGCCGGTGGCGATCGACAGATTGTTGGGGTTGGTGAAGCTCGGAATGACCGAGTGCGCGAAACGCACCGTGCCCTTCTCTTTGATCCTGACCAAAGCCGGCATCAGCCCGGCCTTGATCGCCTCGTCGAGATAGGCCGGTTCGCAGCCGTCAAGGCAGATGGCGATCGCCGGCACGCGCGGCCAGGCGTAGGTGCGGCCGTTGACGGCGACGTTGATGGGAGACATCTGGTTCATCGAAAATCCTCGAAATCGGCCGCGTCAGGCGGCGAGTTTGGCGCGCTCGGCGATTGCCGCGGCGGGTGGTGCGGCGGTGTCGACGCCCATTTCCTTCAAAGACCGTGCCGCCGCATCGACGACGCGGCGCATCACATGTTCGTCCATCTGGCCGATGCAGCCGACGCGGAAGGAATCCACGACGGTCAGCTTGCCCGGATAGATGATGAAGCCCTTGTCCTTCATCTTTTCGTAGAAACGATCGAAGGCGAAGTTGGCGTGGGCCGGATTGAAGAAGGTGACGATGATCGGCGACAGCCAGCGGTCTTTCAGCAAAGTCTCGAAGCCGAGCTCGCGCATGCCGGCGACCATGACGTCACGGTTCCTGGTGTAGCGGGCGCCACGGCCGGCGACGCCGCCTTCGGCCTCGTGCTGGCGCAGTGCTTCGAGGAAAGCGGCGACGACATGGGTCGGCGGGGTGTAGCGCCACTGGCCTGTCTTGTTCATGTGCGCCCACTGCGCATGGACATCGAGCGACAATGAATGGCTGCTTCCCTTGGCGGCTTCAAGTTCGCTCTTGCGGGCGATGATGAAGCCGAAGCCCGGCACGCCCTCGATGCATTTGTTGGCGGAGGAAACCATCGCCTCGTAGCGGATCTCGTTGACGTCGAGCGCAACGGCGCCGAAGGCGCTCATCGAATCGACCAGCAGCTTGCGGCCCTTTGCATGCACCGCTTCGGCTATCTCGGCGACCGGGTTGAGGATGCCCGAGCTGGTCTCGCAATGGATGGCGATGACATGGGTGATGGCGGGATCCGCCTCGAGAGCGGCCGCCACCTCGTCGCCGCGCGGCGGCAGATAGTCGCCCTTGTCGATCAGCGTATAGTCGCGGCCGAGATATTGCATGGTCTGCGCGGCGCGCAAGCCGTAGGCGCCGTTGGCCAGCACCAGCACCTTGCCGTCCCTCGGCACGAACGAACCGAGCATCGCCTCGACGCAGAAAGAACCGCTGCCCTGCATTGGCACGCAATCGAACTCGTCATTTGCGTCCCCGGTCAGCGCCAGCAGGCGGCGGCGCATGTCTGATGTCATGGCCCGGAAGTCGCCGTCCCAGGATCCCCAGTCGCGCAGCATCGCCTGCTTGACCGAACAGGCCGTGGTGAGCGGGCCCGGGGTCAACAGATACGGCTCGCCCAGCGCCGGCCTAGCCAGCGGCTCCGCGGCAAATTTCGTCTCGGCGAGCATGGTGTCCTCCGACAGATCGCTGCTTTTTGATGTGGCCTCATTCTTGGCCCGAATGACATATTTGTAAAATCGTTATTTTGTATCGAAGTATCGATTCTGACGATAGTCCGTAAGGGTCGTGCGGCACAAATTGCATTCGGTCATGACACGGTTGTGAAGCCGGATAAGTCCGCTTTGGTTACATAAGACAAATCGTTAATCTCTGACTTTTGAAAATCCAGGCTTATGATAAATTACCCTGCGATTCCGGCACCGAGGTGAAAAAGATGCGCTATGTCCAGCTACGAGCCTTTCATCAAGTAGCGATCTCCGGTGGTTTTTCGCGGGCCGCCGAAGCGCTGTTCCTCACTCAGCCGGCGATATCGGATCAGGTGCGCAAGCTGGAGGAAGAGTATGACGTGCTGCTCTTCAATCGGAACAAGAAGCAGGTCACGCTGACCCATTCGGGCCAGAAGCTGCTCGAAATAACCCACCGCATGTTCGATACCGAGCAGCAGGCGCTCGAACTTCTGACGGAGTCGCGCGCGCTGCGTTCCGGCACGCTGCGCATCGTCGCCGATGCCGCACACCATTTGCTTCATATACTCGGCAGCTTCCGGGCCCGCTATCCCGGCGTCCAGGTTTCGGTGCGCGCCGGCAACACCGAGACGGTGATCAGCAGCCTCTACAGCTACGATGCCGATATTGGTGTCCTGGGCGAGGTGCCGACCGGGCGCGATTTCGAGGTGCTGAAACTGAATTCGACGCCGATCATCGCCTTCACCTCCATCGACCATCCGCTGTCGGGCAAGAAGTCGCTGACGCTGAAACAACTCGCGCAGGAGCCACTTGTCATGCGCGAGCGCGGTTCGAAGACGCGGCAGAAGCTCGAGGACCTGGCCGCGGCGTCGAAGGTCGAACTCAGGCCGGTGATCGAGGCGGAGGGCCGCGAAGCCGTCCGCGAGATCGTTGCCTCGGGTGCCGGCATCGGCTTTGTCTCGGCGGCCGAGTTCGGCCAGGATTCGCGTCTGGTACCGATCACCATCGACGCGCCCGAAACCTTGATGGACGAAGCGCTGATCTGCCTGCGCGAACGCAGCGGCGGCAAGCTCGTGCGTGCCTTTCTCGATATGGCGCGCTCGATGTCGGCGGATTAAGCGGCAGCCCTGATCTCTAGCGCATCCGCCTTCACCCGCTCCGACTTCGGATCGTAAGGGCTGCGCAGATGCGCCGTGGCGGCATGGCGCACGCCGGCAAGGTCGATTTCGAAACGGCCGCCCGTGAGGAACGCGGCATCGACGCCGGCTTCATTCTCGATCAGCCCGAGCGCCACCGATCGGCCGAGCGTGTGGCCGTAGGCGGCTGAGCGAACCTCGCCGACAGGCTTGTCGTCGCGCAGGATCAGTTCGCCGCCCCACAGCATCGGCTCGGCATCGTCGAGCGTGAACAGCACGATCCTTTTTGCCGGTGCCGTCGACCTTGCCTCGACCAGCCTATCGCGGCCGATGAAGCCGCCCGGCTTGTCCATGGCGACAGCGAAGCCAAGCCCGGCCTGCCAGGGATTGATATCAGGCGTCAATTCCCTGCCCCAGGCGCGAAAACCCTTTTCGATACGCAGGGCGTCGAGCGCGTAGTAACCGGCATCGATCAGCCCAAATTCACGGCCCGCTTCATGCAGCGCCTCGTAGACGCCGACGGCGAATTCGGTCGGCACGATCAGTTCCCAGCCGAGTTCTCCGACATAGGTCATGCGATTGGCATAGGCGGTGGCGTAGCCGATATCGATCTCGCGGATGGTGGCGAAGGGGAAAACGGCATTGGAAAAGTCCGATGACGACAATTTGCCGAGGAGATTGCGCGAGCGCGGCCCCATCACAGCCAGCACCGCATAGGACGAGGTGACGTCGGTCAGGATCGCATGTGCATTGGATGGGATGTTCTTGACGATCCAGTCGGCGTCGTGGACCGCTTGCGCCGCGCCGGTGACGACAAGGAATCTTTCGGCGGCAAGCCGCATCACGGTGAGATCGCTTTCATAGCCACCGCGGGCGTTGAGCACACCGGTGTAGACGGAGGTGCCTATGGGCATATCGACATTGCCGGCGCAGATCCGGTTGAGCACCGCGCAGGCGTCGCGGCCCTGGACGAGAAGCTTGGCGAAGGAGGTCTGGTCGAAGATGGCGACGGCCTCGCGCGTCGCCTTCATTTCGCGTCTAACGGCCTCGTGCCAGTTCTGGCGGCCGAAGGCATAGTCATTCCCGGCCTTCTCTCCCGGGGCCGCGAACCAGTTGGCGCGCTCCCATCCCATCTTGGAGCCGAAGCAAGCGCCCTTGGCGGCCAGCCGGTCGTGGAGCGGCGAGCGGCGGAACGGCCTTGCGGTGTCCAGTTCGCGGTTCGGCCAGGGCATGGCGTAGTGCAGGCCGAGCGTCTCCCTGACCCGGTCATGCAGCCAACGCGGATTGTTGTTGAAGGAGGCGAAGCGCCTGATGTCGACCGGCCAGAGATCCATGGTCGGCGCGCTGTTGACGATCCATTCGGCGAGCGCCCTGCCCGCGCCGCCGGCGCTGGCGATGCCCATTGAATTGAAGCCTGCGCCAACATAGAAATTCTTCAGCTCCGGCGCCTCGCCCAGGATGAAATTGTTGTCGGGCGTGAAGCTCTCGGGACCGTTGTAGAATTTCTTGACCTCGGCCTGCGCCAACTGCGGCACGCGGACCAGCGCGTTTTCCATCAGGATCTCGAACTGGTCCCAATTGTCAGGCAACAGCGCGAATTCGAAATTCTCGGGAATGCCGTTCATACCCCATGGCTTGGCGTGCGGTTCGAAGCCGCCCATGACCAGGCCGCCGACCTCTTCCTTGAAGTAGATGAAGCCGTCGGGGTCACGCATGACTGGCAGGTCCGGATGCACGCCCTCGATCCGGCCGGTGACGATGTACATATGCTCGGCCGAGTGCAGTGGCACCGAGACGCCGCACATCAGTCCGACCTTGCGCGCCCATTGGCCGGCGCAGTTGACGACGATCTCAGCTGCGATGTCGCCACGATCGGTCTCGACACCACAGACGACGCCGTTCCTGATGCTGATGCCGGTGACCTTGACCCGCTCGAAGATTTTCGCCCCGCGGTTGCGCGCGCCCTTGGCCAGCGATTGCGTCAGATCCGTTGGATTGGCCTTGCCGTCGCCCGGCAACCAGACGGCGCCGACCAGATCGTCCGTCGCCATCACCGGCCATAGATTTCCGGCTTCCCTGGGCGAGATGACATCGATCTCCACCCCTTGAGCACGGGCCGAAGCGGCCGTGCGCTTCAGCACTGTCATCCGGTCGGCGGTACGCGCCACCGACAGCGAACCGCAATTCCTCCAGCCGGTGGCGAGACCGGTCTCGGCCTCTAGTTCGCTGTAGAGCTGCGTGGAATAGCGGATCAGGCTGGTCATGTTGGAGTGGCTGCGCAACTGCCCGACCAGGCCGGCGGCATGCCAGGTGGTGCCGCCGCTAAGTTGGCCCTGCTCGAGCAGGACAACATCGGTCCAACCAAGCTTGGTCAGATGATAGGCGACCGAACAGCCGATGATGCCGCCGCCGACAATGACGACACGTGCCTGGGTTGGAAATTCATGTGCCATGAGCGGTCCGCCACGTGAGGAATGGCCGGCACACTATCACAGGAAGGTCAAATATCAACTCAAAAAGTCACAAAATATCACATCAATATCGCCACGATGAGTCCGGGGCCCTTTTTCGAAAGCGCTTCGACAAGCGCCGGTTCGGGACTGGCGTCGACGATCACGCCGGCGGCGCGGTCGAAGTTTGGAATCCTGAGCGGCGTCAGCTTGCCGAACTTGCTGCTGTCGAGCACGAAATAGGCCCTGCCTGCGAGCGCGATCATGCGGCCACGTTGCTCGGCCCCGGCGCGAGTGAAGTCGGTCACCTCTCCGTCCGGCGACAGGGCACCGCCGCCCAGAAAGGCGATGTCGACGCGAAAGCGGGACATGGCATCGAGCGTGTCGATGCCGAAAGCCGCTTCCTCGCCCGGATCGATCTCGCCACCCAGCATGTGCACGCGCATGCCGGGGACATGGCACAGATGCAGCGCGATCTTCAGGCTGGCGGTGCAGATGGTGAGATCGCGCAGCCCGGCCATGGCTTGCGCGACGGCAAAAGTGGTGGTGCCGGAATCGAGGAAGACAACCATTCCGTCCTTGATCAGGCCGGCGGCGGCCTTGCCGATTGCAGCCTTGCCTGGGGTATTTTCCTGGCTGCGCAGGCTCATCGCCGGTTCACTCGGCTCGAAGCGGGCGGCACCGCCATGCACGATGCCGAGCCTGCCCTGGTCCGCAAGCAGCTTCAAATCGCGCCGGATGGTTTCGCGCGAGACATCGAAGAACTCGGCCAGTTCGGCGACGCTGACGGAACCCTGGGCGCTCAGCCGCCTGAGGATCTCGTCGTGGCGGCGCGGGGCAAGGGCGCGCGCCGGCAAGTGACTGACGGGAGACATGGCGATCCTCGCGGAGGGCATTGATGTTGCAATATGTGGCAGCGAACGGATATTGACGCAACTGCACCTGGCGTTCCGGTATTTGATCAGCCCTCGGCGCTGCCTGTCGAGGCTCGTATTTTTCGCGACAGACCGCCGCCCTCTATCGCTTTGACGAGCGTCTCGCTTCCTTCGCCCAGATGCCGCCGCAGAATACTTACGGCCGTCTCGCCGTCTCGCCGGCGGCAGGCGGCCAACAGGTCGCGATGCTCGCTCTGCGAGCGCGTACGATAGTCGAGGTTCGACAAGAGGATGCGGACATAGCGATCGGCGGCGTTGTGATGCGCCTCGATCAGGCCGAGCAGACGCTGGTTGCCGCAGGCATTGTAGAGCGACAGATGAAAGGTGCGGTTCAGGACACCCCAGCGGCCGACATTGCGCTCCGCATCGATCTGATCGAGCGCCTGTTCGGCCTCATCGAGCTTGCTGTCCGACAAAGCCAGCACGGACAGCCGCAGCGCTTCGCATTCGAGCAATTCGCGCACAGCGTAGATCTCGCTGATTTCGGCGCCGTCCATCCGGGCGACATGCGCTCCCTTGGTCGGATGGATGGAGACAATGCCCTCCGCCTCCAATTGGCGAAGGGCGTCTCGAATCGGCATGCGGCTGAAGCCGAACTGCTCGGCCAAGTCGTCCTGGCGCAGCGTGGTTCCCGCCTTCAGCGTCCCGCTGGCTATGGCCTCGCGCAGGACATTGGCAACCTGCTCCGCCACGGTCTGCGGCCTCTCAATCAGGCCTTCGGAAAATCCGCGCAATCGATGCTCCCACCTCGGATGGCATCAGCCTAGTGGAAAAGCATCGAGGATATAAGTATCCTCGTGTACAGGATTGGGCTTGGCCGGGAACCGCTTGATCAATCGACCTGCACAGCAACCACCGCCGCGCAATCGCCGGCCTTGACCAGGCCGGGAAAATGCCGCGCCGCGAGCATGCCCGACATTTTTGCCCGAATCTCCTGCGGAACGATGCCGGTGCGGCCGGTAGAATGGATGCGCGCCAGAACCGAGCCTTCCTGGACGGGCTCGCCGAGATCGACCATGGTCTCGATCATGCCGTCGTCCTCGGCGAAAGAGAAGCAATCGCCGGACGGCATGTCCAGCCATTGAGTTCTACCCTTCTGGACCGCACCAGCAACAATGCCGGCGTGGCGCAGCACATTGAGAATGCCGCGCCGCGCGATCCGCACCGTTTGCGCGCGTGAGGTGCCGCCGCCGCCAAGCTCGGTGCTGACGAAGACCTTGCCCATTTCCTCCGCTGCCGTGTCGTACATGCCGACGGCATCGATCTCGATCATGCGCATCGAGAACGGGGCAGAGAATGCCGCCACCGCATCGAAGGCTTTCTGCTCGAGCGCCTTGTCGGGCACAGTGTGCGCGGCGCAGAACGGGACGAAGTCCAGCGTCTTTCCACCAGAGTGAAAGTCGAACACGATGTCGGCGCGGGGCAGCAATTCACGCTGGAAATAGTCGGCGATCTTCTCGGTCACCGTACCATCCGGCCGGCCGGGAAAGCTGCGGTTCATGTTGCCCTTGTCGATCGGCGACGTCCGCGTGCCGGCTCTGAAAGCCGGATAGTTCATTGCCGGCACGATGATCACCGTGCCGCTGACTTGCGCGGGATCGAGCGTACGGGCGAGATCGTAGAGCGCCAGCGGCCCTTCATACTCGTCGCCATGGTTGCCGCCGGAAAGCAACGCCGCCGGTCCCTTGCCGTTGCGGATGACGCAGATCGGGATCATCACCGAACCCCACGCAGAGTCGTCTCGGCTGTAGGGCAGGCGCAGGAAACCATGCTGGACACCGTCGCGGTCGAAATCGACGGTCGGTGCAATCGGCGACGGTCGGAGGCTGGACAGCGGGCTCAATTCTTCACCACCAGTTTGCGCGGCACATTGGCCAGACACTCTACACCGGTTTCGGTGATCAAGATGGATTCGGTGATTTCCAGACCCATCGTCTCCAGCCACAAGCCGGTCATGAAATGGAAGGTCATTCCGGGCTTGAGTTCGGTGCGGTCGCCGGGGCGCAGGCTCATGGTGCGCTCGCCCCAATCCGGCGGATAGGATAGGCCGATCGAGTAGCCGGTGCGGTTGTCCTTGACGATGCCGTACTTTTTCAGGACGGCGAAGAAGGCGTTGGCAATGTCCTCGCAGGCATTGCCGGGCTTTGCGGCCGCAAGCCCCGCCTCCATGCCTTCCAGCGTCGCTTTCTCGGCATCGAGAAATTCCTGCGTCGGTTTGCCGAGGAACACGGTGCGCGACAGCGGGCAATGGTAGCGCTTGTAGCAGCCGGCGATCTCGAAGAAGGTACCCTCGCCCCGCTTCATCGGCTGGTCGTCCCAGGTCAGGTGCGGCGCCGAAGCGTCCACGCCCGACGGCAGCAGCGGCACGATCGCCGGATAGTCGCCGCCAATACCGTCGACGCCGCGCGTGCCGGCATCATAGATCTCGGCGACGAGATCGCATTTGCGCATGCCGACTTCGATCTTGTCGACGATGCGCTGATGCATGGCTTCGACGATACGGGCGGCGTTGCGCATATAGTCGATCTCGGTCGGACTCTTCACCGCGCGCTGCCAGTTGACCAGCGCGGTGGCATCGACGAAGCGGGCATTGGGCAGATGCTTCTGCAGCGAGGCGAAGGCGGCGGCCGAGAACCAGTAATTGTCCATCTCGACGCCGATGGTGAGCTTGCCCCAGCCGCGATCGGCAAGCACGCTCGACAGGAAATCCATCGGATGCCGCTCGGTCGACTGCACATAATGGTCGGCATAGCCGACGATGTTGTCATGCGCGAGATAGGCGGTTCGCTTGGCGCCATTGGCATCCTGGCCTCGGCCATACCAAACCGGCTCGCCCGAAGGCGGCACGATGACCGCCTGGTGCACATAGAACGACCAGCCGTCATAACCGGTCAGCCAGGCCATGTTGGAGGGGTCGCTGACAACAAGGAGATCGACGCCCCTGACCTCCATGGCTTTCCGCGTTTTCGCGAGGCGATCGGCAAATTCGCCGCGCGAGAATTTCAGGTTTGGTTGCATGTTCTTGGTCCTCGTTTGTTGGAGCTTGCGCATGATCTTTTTCGGAAAACCGGTTTCCACTTTTCCGGATCATGCTCCAGCGACCCGCATCAGCTTTCAAAAATGGTTCCGGAGTTGGTCGCCAGCGCGCGGTCGCGGGCGAGCGCGGCTATCGCGGTGTCCTGCACGCCAGTGCCGGTCAAGTCGGCGATGGTGATGTCGCTGGCCGAGCGCCGGCCATGTTTGACGCCGGCGATGATCTGGCCGAGTTCGATGACTTCAGCATCAGCCGCCATCACTCCCGCCGCGATTGCATGGTGGAGTTCGCCCAGCCGCCGTGTTTGGTGGGCGCTATCAGCGACATAGAGATCGGCCATGCGCAGGATCGCAGGCGCGATCTCGTTCTTTTGCTCGGCATCCGAGCCCATGGCGGTGATGTGCTGCCCGGCGGCGACGAAGCCGGCCTTGATCAACGGCTCGGTCGACGGCGTGGTGGTAACGATGATGTCGGCGCCGGCAACGGCGCTTGCCGCGTCGGGCTCGGCGCGCACGACGATGCCCAGTCTTTCGCGCAAGCAGGCAGCAGTCGCTTCGGCCTTGCTGGCATCGCGCGCCCAGATGCGTGCTTCCTCGATCGGCCTGACAAGGCGCAATGCTTCCAATTGCAGACCTGCCTGCAAACCGGCGCCGAAAATCGCCGCCACGGTGGAGTCTTCGCGCGACAGATGCTTCGCCGCGACCGCGCCTGCCGCAGCGGTGCGGACATCTGTCAGGTAGCCATTGTCGAGCAGCAGCGCCTCGACCACACCCGTGTTTGCCGAAAGCAGTACCATCATGCCGCCACCGCTCGGCAGGCCGAGCTTCGGATTGTCGAAGAAGCCGGAGCTGATCTTAACGGCGAAGCCGTCGATACCGGGTACGTACGCGGACTTTACGTCGACCTCGCCGCGATGCTCGGGGATATCGAGCCGCAGGATCGGCGGCATCGCCACCGGCAAGGTAGCGAGCGCGCGAAAAGCGTTTTCGACGCAGGCAATGGCGTCGAGGTCGAGCATCACGATCTTGCGCAGTTCTCTCTCGATGAGGATCGTCATCCGGCTCATGCGGCACGCTCCGCGATCGCCTCACCGCAGATGATCCCGCGGTGCGCATTCATGTCGATGTTGCGGCCGGAGAGCAGAACCACCACCGGCCCTTTCGTCCTGACCTTGCCAGCGAGCAGCGCGGCGATGCCGACCGCGCCGGCGCCCTCGACGATCTCGCGCTCCTGTGCATAGGCATGGCGGATGCCGGCGGCGATCTCGTCCTCGCTGAGCAGGATGACGTCGTCGAGCAGGTCGCGGCACATGGCGAAGGTCAGCCTGTTGTCGAGGCCAATGCCGCCGCCGAGCGAATCCGCCAGCGTCGGCAGTTCCTCCACCAGGACAGGCCGGCCGGCATCGAGGCTCGCCTTCATCGCAGCACCACGCGCCATCGAGACGCCGATGACTTTTGTGCCTGGGCTGACGCCTTTGACGGCGGCAGCAACCCCTGAGGCCAGGCCACCGCCGGAGAGTTGCACAAGCACCATAGCGGCATCCGGAGCCTGCTCGATCATCTCCAGCCCGAGCGTGCCTTGCCCGGCGATGATGGCGGGATGATCGAAGGGCGGCAGCATGACCAGCCCCTCCTGCGCCACCAGCCGCTCGACCTCATGCTGCGCGTCGTCCTGGCTGTTGCCGACGATGCGGACCTCTGCGCCGAGTCGGCGGATCTCGTCCAGCTTGTTCTGGGGCACCAGACGCGACATGCAGATCACGGCGCGCATGCCTTCGAGTTTCGCCGCGTGCGCTAGAGCCCGACCGTGATTGCCGGTCGAGGCAGCAACGACACCGCGCGTCCTCTCTTCCGCGCTCAGCGAAGCGACGGCATTCGAGACGCCGCGCAGCTTGAAACTACCGGTGATCTGGCGGTGCTCGAGCTTGAGGTAAACCGGCACGCCAAAGCGTTGCGAAAGGCTCTGGGACGTGACGGTTGGTGTCCGCTCGACCTTGTTGTGAATTCGCTCGCGCGCGGCACTAATATCGCTCAGCATCACTGTCGCCATGATCGTCAGTCGCGCGGCAAAGGCAGCGTCATCAGACGGCCGAATTCAGGATGGGCTGTGTCGTCGCCACACAGCCGCAAACAATTCCAGGCGCTGGCCTGATTGCTGGTGACCACCGGGCGTCCGATCGCCTGTTCCATCCCAGTGACGGCAAGCGCACCGCGCAGCGCCGTGCAGGACACGAACAGCGCTTCCGCGCTCGCATCGGTCGTCTGGCGCGCGAGATCGATAAGCGCCGCTGGCGGAATGCGCGCCATCTCGCGATCGTCCTCCAAGCCGAGACAGGTGAAGCTGGCGATCTCGAAGCCACGCGCCGCGAAATACGTCGCCATCGGCCTGGAGGTTTCGACCGTGTAGGGCGTCAGAATGCTGATGCGACGCACGCCGAAGGCGTTCAGCCCGCGCACGCCCGCCATCGGCGGCGTGACCACGGGAACCCCCGGCTTGGCGGCCTGGATCGCCACCTCGATCTCGGCATCGCCGATCACGACCGAAGCCGAGGTGCAGGAATAGCAGATCGCGTCGAGCTTCTCGTCGGGCAGGATCAGGGCAGCGCCTGACGTCAGCGCCGGCTGCATCTTGCGCAGGTTTTCCGGTGTTGTCGGATTGGCATAGGGGATGCGCGCGACATAGACGCCGATGCGCTCGCTCGCGACCATGCGGCGAAAGTCCGGTTCGCTGGTGTGATCCGTGGCCAGGATGATCAGGCCGATACGCTGGTCGAGCGGACGATCATCGAGCAATGGCCGCTTCGGATGGACTGTGATTTCGGGCAAGGGTTTCATCGGTTACCTCTCGATCTTGCCGTAACGACGCTCCAGCCAGCGCAGCAGCACGACCGAACAAAGACTGATGGCGAGGAAGAAGGCGCCGACCAGCGTGATCGGCTCCAGATAACGATAGTAGGTGTTGGCGACGCTTTTCGCCTGGTTCATCAGCTCCAGCACGGTGATCGCCGAGAGCAGCGGCGTCTCCTTGAACATGGCGATGAAATAATTGGCCAGCGCGGGGATCATCGGTGGGATGGCCTGCGGGATGATGATGTGCGTCCAGGTCTGCCTGGCGTTGAGGTTGCAGGCCTTGGCGGCCTCCCACTGGCCGCGCGGCACGTTTTCGATGCCGGCGCGATAGACCTCCGCCGTGTAGGTGCCGTAATGCAGCCCGAGCCCGATGACACCGGCAACCAGCGGCGGCAGAAGAATGCCGATGTCGGGCAGCACATAGAAGATGAAATAGAGTTGCACCAGGAGCGGTGTGCCGCGGATGAATTCGGCCGCCCAGCCGACGGTACGCGACAGCACCTTGTTGGGCGAGCGGCGCGCCAGCGCGATGCCCAGCCCGACGATCGCCGCCAGCACCGAGCCGAGCAGCGTCGCCAGGATGGTGATCTTCACCCCCTGGATCATCGTCGGCAGGATCTGCCGGACAAAATCCCAATCCCAATCCATCAGCGAACCTTGGCCATCAGCGCGCCCCGGCCATCAGACACGCACTCCGTCAAGGCCGCGCGCCATGCGGCGCTCCAGCGAGCGCACGCCCCATGAGATGAGCAGCGCCAGGATGAAATAGATGACCAGAATGGTGGCGAAGGGCACCATGGTGTTGCCGGTCTGGGCGCGCACCACCTGCGCCTGGAAGGTGAGATCCGCGAGCGAGATCAGCGAGACCACCGACGTCGCCTTGAGCAATTCGATGACGTTGTTGCCGAAGGTCGGCAGCATCACCAGAAATGCCTGCGGCAGGATGACATGGCGCAAGCCTTGCCAGCGGCCGAGATTGAGCGCGATGCAGGCTTCATGTTGTTCGCGGCCGATCGATTGCACGGCGCCACGCACCACTTCGGCGGCATAGGCGCCGACATTCAAGCCGAGCGCCAGCACGCCGGCCTGGAGCGGGGTCAGTTCGAAACCCACCAAGGGCAACACGAAATAGGCGAAGAACAGCTGCACGAAGATCGAGGTGCCGCGGAAGAATTCTATGTAGGCGGTGGCAAGCGCGCGCAGCGCGAAGAAGCGCGACAGCCGCCCCATGCCGGCAAGAAAGGCCATCACAAGGGCAAGCACCGACCCCATCAGCGTCAGCTCGATGGTGACAAGCGCTCCCTGCAATATCAGGCCGAAATAGCCGGACCACTGGGTCATTCGATTAGAGGTTCCAACGTTAGGCAGATGGGGGGCAGCGCGAACCAAGCAGAGCATGGCGCCGCCCCTCATCCGTCACTTCGTGACACCTTCTCCCCGTGAACGGGGAGAAGGCAAAAATCACTTCACCGCGCAGAGCTTGTCGCGCGTCGTCGACATCGCGGCCGCGGCCGAGAAGCCGTAGGGCTCGATGATCTTGGCGAACTCGCCCGACTTCTTCATCTTGGCGAGCTCGACGTCAAAGGCATCGCGCAGCGCCTCGTCGCCCTTCTTGAAGGCGGCGCCATCGCAATAGACCGGCGCGCCCTGCACCGGCGCGATGACCTCGAGGTTCGGATCATTGGCCTTTTTCATCAGATCGTTGATCGACAGGACCGGCAGCGAGTAAGCGTCGATGCGGCCATCCTGTACCATCTTCAGGCCGCTCTGGCCGTCCGGCACGACGATGACGCGTTCGCGCGGTACGCCGGCGTTGAGCGCCAGTTTCTCCTCGGTGCCACCGCCGGGCGCGCCGATGGTGGCTGATGTGTCCTTCGCAACGTCCTCGTAGCTCTTGAAGCCCTTCGGATTGCCCTTCTTCACCAGCATCGCCTCGGCGTCGCACAGCACCGGCTCGGAATAGGCGACCGCGGCGCAACGCTCCGGCTTCATGAACAAGCCGGCGGTGACGACGTCGAAGCGACCGGCCTGCAGACCGGGGATCATGGCGCCATATTCCGAGATCGAGGCGACGACATCGGCGACGCCAAGCCGCTTGAAGATCTCACGCGCCACGTCGGGCGCGGCGCCCGAAACCTTGCCGTCGGCGGCGACCGCCGTATAGGGCGGTTCATTGGCGATGGCGAGACGGGCGAAGCCCTGCGACTTGAGCTGCTCGAGCTTGCTGTCGTCGGCCGAGCCCGGAATCGAGGCGGCCAGGACTGCCGTCAGTGCAAGGCCGGCGACGCCGGCCAGAATGCCAAGTTTCTTCATTGTTCCCAACTCCTTGTTCTTGGTTTTGTCATCTTGGTTTTGATTGAGGGACGGCTTCGCCTTCCCTCGGGCATGGCGGTCAGACGCGGTGTCCGGCCGCGATGATCTTCTTCAGGAAGCCTTGCGTGCGCTCCTGTTTGGGATGGCGGAAAATCTCGTCGGGCTTGCCTTCCTCGACGATCTTGCCGCGATCGAAGAACAGCACCCGGTCAGCGAAATCGTGGGCGAAGCCCATCTCATGAGTGACCAGCAGCATGGTCATGTCGGTCTCGGCGCAGAGCCGCCACAAGACGTTCAACACCTCCTCCACCAGCTCCGGATCGAGCGCCGATGTCACCTCGTCGAACAGCATGATCTTGGGCTGCGGAGCGAGTGCCCTGGCGATCGCCACGCGCTGCTTCTGGCCGCCGGACAGTTGCGCCGGCATCGCCTTGGCCTTGTCGGCCATGCCGACCATGTCGAGCAGCTCCATCGCCCTCTTCTCGGCGGCGGCGCGCGGCGTGCCCTTGGTCAGCATCGGCGCCAGCGTCACATTGTCGATGACGCTCTTGTGTGGAAACAGGTTGAACAGCTGGAAGACCATGCCGATCTTCTGGCGCATCCGCGCCAGATGCCGCTCGTCGGCCGGCAGCAACTGGCCGTTGCGCTCCATGTGGTAGAGATGCTCGCCCTCGATCTGGATGTGACCGCCGTCGATGCGCTCCAGTGTCATCAGGATGCGCAGGATCGTGGTCTTGCCCGAGCCGGAGGGGCCGATCAGCGCCAGCTTCTCGCGCGGCATGACCTGCATCGACAGCCCGTCCAGCACCTTGAAGGCTCCGAAGCTCTTCGAAATGGCATCGACCTTGATGATGGGTGCGGACAAATGAATTTCCCCGTGCTGGAGAAGCCTGTGCCCTTAACGATGCGGAACGAGCCAAATCATGTCAATTAGGAAAATAATATCATGACAATTATTCTGATTCCGCACAATTTCGAAGCATAGTCGGCCTAAATCGCCAGCAGCAGATGCTCCGGATCGCCAAGCAAGAGCTTGGTGACAACGCCGAGACCGGCGCGCAGTTCCCCTTCGGTGGTCGAGCCCAGCGAGATACGGACCGCCGGATGCCACGGCGCATCCGAAATGCGGAAAGATGTGCCAGGGGCGATCGCCACGCCCTGCAGCCGGGCCTGGGCGACAAAGCCCTCCTCGGCGCGGTCGTCGGGCAGCTGCAGCCAGACGTGCAGCCCGTCGCGCCGTGCGCGATAGTCAATCCCGGCAAGCACCTCCGCTGCGATATCCTGCCGCCGCCGCAGGGCCGTGCGCTGCCAGCGGACGAGTTCCATCGCGGTGCCGTCTGTCACCCATTTGGTGGCGATCTCGGCCACCAGCGGCGTGGCCATCCAGTTGGAGACCAGGTGCCGGTTGGCGACGGCGGCGACATAGCGGTCGGGCGCGGCGAGATAGCCGATGCGCAGACCTGGCACGGTGATCTTGGTGAAGGAGGTGACGTAGAGCGTGCGCTCCGGGGCAAAGGCAGCGACCGGCGGCGGCCGGTCCTCGACCAACGGCCCTAGTACATCGTTCTCGATGATGGCGATGTCATGCTTGCGCGCGACCGCGGCGATCTCGGCGCGTCGAGCCGCATCCATCAGCGTTGCCGTCGGATTGATCACCGAAGGCTGCACAAACACGGCGCGGATGTCGGAAAGCCGGCAGGCCTCGTCCAGCGCTTCCGGGATCAGGCCATTGTCGTCGATCGGCAGGCCTTCGAGGTTGAAGCCGAGATAGCGCGCCAGGGGCACCAGCGTGTGATGGCCGATCGCCTCGGTGGCGACGGTCGATCCCGGCGGCGCCACGCTCATCAGCGCCACCGTCATGCCGGCGGTGGCGCCGTTGGTCAGGCTGATATTCTGCGCGGAGGCATCGAGCCCGCACAGTTTCAGCCATTCGACCGCCACGGCACGGTGGCGCGGAAACACCATATTCGGCCGGAAGGATAGCGCCGAACTCGACGGCAGGTTTTCGGCGAGCCACCCCAATGCCTGCTTCAACCGCTCCAGATGCATCGGCTCGCAGACCGGCTTCAGGATGGAAAGGTCGATGACCTCGCCAAGACGCTCCGGCAGATAGGGCGGTTCCGGTTCGCGGCGCTGCGTCTGGACAAAGCTGCCACGGCCGATCTCGCCCGAAATCAGGCCGCGCCGGATCAGTTCCTCATAGGCGCGGCTGACCGTTTGCACCGACAGTTTGAGGTCATCGGCCAGCCGGCGATGCGTGGGCAGACGGGCGCCATTGGCAAGACGCCCGTCATGGATGGCGCGCGCGAACTGGTCGGCCAGCGATTGATAGGCTGGCCGCCGGATGAGCGCGGGATCTGGTTGCCACAATGTCATGACTTATTAGAGATCGAAATCAGTGCAATTGACAATCGAAATAATGCGCCATCATGCTACCGTGGACGAAAAAGTGGGCTCTGATGACTGCAGCGAAACTCGACGCGATCGACCTCAAAATCCTGGACGCCATCCAGCGCGACGGGCGCATCACCAAGCTGGCGCTGGCCGAGCAGGTGGGGCTGTCGCCGACGCCGTGCTGGATGCGGCTGCGCAAGCTGGAAAAGGCCGGCATCGTTTCGGGCTATCACGCCCGGATCGCCATGCGCGTCGTGGCGCCGGTCGCCACCGTGCTGATGGAGGTGACGCTTGCCAGCCACCGCCAGGCTGATTTCGACCGCTTCGAGCGCGTCATCCGCGACATCCCCGAGATCGTTGCCTGCTGGTCGGTGGGTGGCGGCGTCGATTATCTGCTGAAGGTGATGGCGCGCGACATCGATGCCTACCAGCGGCTGGTCGACGGCTTGCTCGAGCGCGAGATCGGGATCGACCGCTATTTCACCTACATCGTGACCAAGACGGTGAAGGAAGAGATCGTGCTTCCCATCGCCGAGTTGCTGCCGGCGTCGCCGTAGTGCCGGAGAGATCGTCTGCGGAGGCGGCACAATAGAGAGAATCTCTCTCCTTCAGGACGCCCAAACAGCCTCTCTGTCTGCGCATGGCGGATAGTCTTCCCGTACCAGTCCGAACCGGGAGGCCTCGACCATGTCCGCGCATTTCGCCCGCTCGCATCGCCACGAAGCGCTCGACCGCCTCGCCGACCGCCGGCTGCTGCGCGAGTTGGCCTATGTCGACGGCCACTGGACGGCGAGCGAGGCCGCCGAAAGTTTTGAGGTCACCGATCCGGCGACCGGCACCACGGTCGCCTTCGTTGCCGCGCTGGATGCGCGGCAAACGACAAAAGCGATCGATGCCGCCGCATGCGCCTTTCCTGCCTGGCGGTCGCTGCTGCCGCAGGAGCGGTCAAGAATCCTGCGAAAATGGTTCGAGCTGATCATCGCAGCGAAAGACGATCTGGCTCTGCTGATGACGCTGGAGCAGGGCAAGCCCCTGCAGGAGTCGCTCGGCGAGATCGACTACGCCGCCTCCTTCGTCGAATGGTACGCGGAGGAAGCCAAGCGCCTCAACACCGAGAGCGTCACCAGCCATCTGCCGAACGCGGAAATGATGATACGCCGCGAACCGCTCGGCGTCGTCGGCGTCGTCACACCGTGGAATTTTCCGTCGGCCATGTTGACCCGCAAGGCGGCCGCCGCCCTTGCCGCCGGCTGCACCATCGTCGCGCACCCGTCCTCGGAAACGCCGCTGTCGGCGCTGGCGCTGGCCGAACTTGGCGAGCGCGCCGGTCTGCCGGCCGGGGTCTTCAACATCGTCACAGGCAGGGCCGCGACCATCATCGGGCGGATGTGCGAGGATCCGCGAATCCGTGGCATGAGCTTTACCGGCTCGACCGAGATCGGCAGGCTGATCGCGGCACAGAGTGCGCCGACGATGAAGCGGCTGGTGATGGAGCTTGGCGGCCACGCGCCACTGATCGTCTTTGCCGATGCCGATCTGGACAAAGCGGTAGGCATTGCCATCGATGCCAAATTCGCCACATCGGGCCAGGATTGCCTTGCCGCCAACCGGATCTATGTCCAGCGTCCGCTCTACGAGCGCTTCTGTGCCGCCTTTGCGAGGCGCATCGAGGCGCTGCGGACCGGTAACGGCCTTGCCGATAAAACCGACATCGGACCGCTGATGCATGAGCGCGCCGTCGCAAAGGTCGAGGAACAGGTCGCCGATGCGCTTGCCCATGGCGCGCGCTGTCTCACTGGCGGCAAGCGGCATCAGGCTGGGCCATTGTTCTACCAGCCGACACTGCTGGCCGATGTCGCCGATGAGGCGTTGATCATGCACGAAGAGACCTTCGGGCCGGTCGCGGCGGTCACGCCCTTCGACAGCGAGGACGAGGTCATCGGACGCGCCAACGCCACCGAATACGGCCTGGTCGCCTATGTCGTGACAGAGAACGGCGCGCGCCAGCAGCGCATGGGCCGGGCGCTCGACTATGGCATGGTTGCCGTCAACCGCGTCAAGATCACCGGCGCGCCGATCCCCTTTGGCGGCGTCAAGCAATCCGGCATCGGCCGCGAAGGTTCGCGCCATGGGCTGGAGGCTTTCACCGATCTCAAATATCTCTGCCTGAATGTGGCTTAAGCCGCGCCCGGTTTGTCTTTCAAGGAGTCAAGAAAAGATGCTCGACCAGTCCAACGAACTCAATGCCTGGGATCGCGACCACTTCTTCCATCCCTCGACGCATATGGGCACGCATGCGCGGGGTGAGAGCCCGACCCGCATCATGGCCGGCGGTGAAGGCGTCACCGTGTGGGACAACAATGGCAAGAAGAGCATCGATGCCTTTGCCGGCCTCTATTGCGTCAATGTCGGCTACGGCCGCCAGAAGATCGCTGATGCGATCGCAACCCAGGCGAAGAACCTTGCCTATTATCATGCGTATGTCGGCCACGGCACCGAGGCCTCGATCACGCTTGCCAAAATGATCATCGACCGCGCGCCCAAGGGCATGTCGAGGGTCTATTTCGGCCTCTCCGGCTCCGACGCCAACGAAACCAACATCAAGCTGATCTGGTACTACAACAACGTGCTCGGCCGGTCGGAGAAGAAGAAGATCATCTCGCGCTGGCGCGGCTATCACGGCTCGGGCGTGATGACGGGATCGCTGACCGGGCTCGACCTGTTCCACAACGCTTTTGACCTGCCGCGCGCGCCGATCCTGCACACCGAAGCGCCTTACTATTTCCGCCGCGCCGACCGCTCGATGAGCGAGGAGCAGTTCTCGCAACACTGTGCCGACAGGCTCGAGGAGATGATCCTGGCCGAAGGGCCAGAAACCGTTGCCGCCTTCATCGGCGAGCCGATCCTCGGCACTGGCGGCATCGTGCCGCCGCCTGCCGGTTATTGGGAAAAGATCCAGGCGGTGCTGAAGAAATATGACGTGCTGCTGGTCGCCGACGAGGTGGTTACGGGCTTCGGTCGGCTGGGCACCATGTTCGGCTCCGACCATTACGGCATCAAACCGGACCTGATCACCATCGCCAAGGGCCTGACCTCGGCCTATGCGCCGCTTTCGGGCGTCATTGTCGCCGACAAGGTGTGGCAGGTGCTGGTCGAAGGTTCCGACAAGCTCGGCTCGCTCGGCCATGGCTGGACCTATTCGGCGCATCCGATCTGCGTTGCCGCGGGCGTGGCCAATCTCGAACTGATCGACGAGATGGATCTGGTGACAAATGCCCGCGAGACCGGTGCCTATTTCCGGGCCGAACTGGCAAAGGCCGTCGGTGGCCACAAGAATGTCGGCGACGTGCGCGGCGACGGCATGCTGGCGGCGGTCGAGTTCGTCACCGACAAGGACGACCGGGTGTTCTTCGATGCTTCGCAAAAGATCGGTCCGCAAGTGGCGACGGCGCTTGCCGCCAGCGGCGTCATCGGCCGCGCCATGCCGCAGGGCGACATACTCGGCTTCGCGCCGCCGCTCTGCCTGACGCGCGAAGAAGCCGACATCGTGGTGGCCAAGACCGCCGATGCGGTGAAAAGCGTGTTTGCCAATCTCTAAAATCGACGATGAATGCCATGACAGAAAATCTCCCCGCCACCATGGCCGCCGTGCTGCTCACCGGGCACGGCGGACCGGAAAAGCTCGTCTATCGCACCGACGTTAAGGTGCCTGCGCCCGCCCCGGGGGAAGTGTTGGTCAAGGTCAGCGCCTGCGGCATGAACAACACTGATGTCTGGGTGCGCCAGGGCGCCTATGGCACGGAAGAAGACGCTTCCGCCGTGTCGACCTGGCGGCGGCAGGGCAACACGCTTGTTTTCCCGCGCATCCAGGGCACCGACACGGTCGGCACCATCGTTGCGGTCGGTGATGGCGTTTCGCCAGACCGTATCGGCGAGCGGGTTATGGTCGATTTCTCGATCTACAATCGCGACGACGATTCGTTGGCCGACATAGATTATATGGGCCACGGCCGCGACGGCGGTTATGCCGAGTATCAAACCGTGCCGGCCGAGAACGCGCATGTCGTCGACACGGAGATGAGCGATGTCGAACTGGCCACCTTCTGCTGTGCCTACCTCACCGGCGAGCAGATGCTGGAACGCGCTGGCCTGAAGGCCGGCGAGCGGGTGCTGGTCACCGGCGCCTCAGGCGGCGTCGGCTCGGGCATCGTGCAACTGGCACGGGCGCGCGGTGCCATTCCCTATGCCGTCGTTGGCAAGGGCAAGGAACAGGCGGTGCTCGACATCGGCGCCGAGGCCGTCATCACCCGTGGTGTCACCGACCTGCCGCAAGCGGTAGCCGAGGCGACCCACGGCCAGCCGGTCGATGTGGTGGCCGATCTCGTCGGCGGCGCGATCTTCAATGACCTGTTGCGTATTCTCAGGCCCGAAGGCCGTTACACCACCGCCGGTGCGATCGCCGGTCCGGTCGTGCAGCTCGATCTCAGGACCATGTATCTCAAGCAACTGCAGTTGCATGGCTCCAGCCAGGGCACGCGCGCCGATTTCCGCCGGATCGTTGGATATATCGAGGCGAGAAAAATCCGGCCGCTGGTCGGCGGCGTCTACAGGCTCTCCGATTTCCACCACGCGCAGGCGGATTTCGTTGCCAAGGATTTTGTCGGCAAGCTGGTGGTGGTGCCCGATGCTGTCGCGGAGCAGCCGGCGTCGTTCTAGAAATCTCCCCCCGCTTCTGCCGGCCTTCTCGCCGCTGCCACAATGGGAATGACTTGCAGTCCAGCCAGCAAGTCGCCACAAACGGCGATGCCCATCGTCATTTGGCCCGGGCGTCTGGTGACAGGAACAGCGAGACATGACAGCCCGAATGATAGTGCTCGACGCCAATCCTCTCGGCGTCGCGGATGTGGCTGAGATTGCCAGACGCAGAGCCCGCCTGATGCTGGGCGAGGAGGCGATGCGCCGCATCCGGGCGAGCCGCGCCCTCATCGAGCATCTCACCGGGCTTGGCAAGCCGATGTACGGCGTCACGACAGGCCTCGGCGCCTGTGTCGACACGCCGCTCGCGCAGGCCGACCTGATCGCCTTCCAGCACAGCGTGCCGCTCAGCCACAGCATGGGCATCGGGCCTGCCCTGCCGACCGAAGCGGTGCGGGCGCTGATGACCGCGCGCATTTCGGGCATGGCCGCCGGCGGCACCGGCACCTCCGAACGCGTGGTCATGGGTCTTGTGGCGGCGCTCAACGCCGGCGTCCATCCGGTGATCCCCACCTGGGGATCGATCGGCGCGGCCGACCTTGCCCATCTCGGCCATATGGCCAGGGCGCTGCGCGGCGATGGCGAGACGGAGTTCCAGGGCAGGATCATGCCCTCCGCCGAGGCGCTGGCTCTCGCCGGGCTCGAGCCGCTCGACCTGCGCGAAAAGGACGGCCACGCCATCATCGTCGCCAACAGCCTGTCGACCGGGACGGCGTGCCTGTGCCTCGAAGACGTCGCCCATCTCATCGACTGGGCGTTGGCTGCCGTGGCGCTTAACTATGAGGCGTTTCGCTCCTCCCTCACCGCGATCGACGCTGATGCCCTTGCCGCGCGGCCGGCCTTCGGCCAGCGCGAGATCGGTGTGCGGCTACGAAAAGAGCTCGTGGGTAGCGGCCTCTGGCAGGACAAGGCGGCGCGGCGCCTCCAGGATCCGCTCAGCTATCGCTGTGTGCCACAGGTCTGGGGTGGCCTGCTCAATGCGTTCGAACAGGCGAAGCAGGCAACGGAGATCGAACTGACCCATTCGGGTGACAACCCCGTCATCCTGCCGGAGGACGAGCGGGTGGTTTCCAACGGCAATTTCGACCTCACGGCAATGACGCTCGCCTGGGAACAGCTCGGCCAAGCGCTAACGCATTGCGCCGTCGGCACCGCCAACCGCTGCATGAAGCTGATGTCACCTGTTATCGCCGACCTGCCGCGCTTTCTGTCGGCGAGAGGCGGCAGCCGCCAGGGCTATGCGGAACTGCAGAAACCATTGTCGGCGCTGGAAGCCGAGATCCGGCATCTGGCCAACCCGATGTCGCTGAGCCCGCTGGCGGTTTCGGACGGCATCGAGGACCAGTCGTCGATGGCACCGCGTGTGGTGGCCAAGACGGCCGAGATTATCGAGCGCATGCGCTATCTGGTTGCGATGGAACTGATCTTCGCGGCGACAGGCGTGGAGTTGCGCGGCGTCGTCGACAGCATGGGCGAAGGGCCGCAGCGCACCTTCGCCGCTGTCCGCGCGCTTGTCAGCCCGCTCGACGACGACCGCGAGATGAGCACCGACATGACGCGGGTTGCGCGGATGGTGGCGGGACCAAGATACTGAGCAAGGCGGACCTCACTCCTCTGCCGCGCTTTGCTCCCGGACGGCGGACGGCGCCACGCCATAGCGCTTCCGGAAAGTGCGGTTGAAATAGGAAATATCTCCGAAGCCGACTTCGTAGGCGGTGGCGCCGATTGAACGCGCGCCCGAGCCCTGCGACAGCAGTTTGCGCGCCTCGGCGAGCCGCCGTTCGAGAAGATACTTCGAAAAGGTCGTCCCCTCACGCTGAAACAGCTGCTGGACATATCTTGGCGTGACACCGAGAACCCCAGCCACGATGGAAATGTTGAGATCGCCATCGCGCAGATGGTTGTCGACGTAGCGCTTCACAGGCGACAGCCGATCCCTGTCCTGCTCCGATGGAGCTTCCAGATAGGCAACGACCAGTGGCAGTATTTCGTTGAAATGGGCATTCGCCATCTCAGCCTCGCCAGCCGAATGCGGTCCACGCATCAGCAGATAGGCGCCATAGGTGATCAGAAGCTGCAGCGGCGGGAACGTCCTGGGGATCGGTCGCAGCATCAGCTTCGACAGGGTTTCGCCAGAAATCCTGAACGCGCTGCCCGGCAGGCTGCCGCAGTCCAGTCGGCCTCCCTCCGGCAGATGCCAGCTGTACGGCATCTCGCCGGATACGAAAAGAAAATCGCCTAGCGCGGCTTCCGTCTTCAGCCCGCCCTGCTCGACGACGAGGGGACCTTCCATGCTTCGCAGCATCAGAACCCTGTCCGAACCGGACGTTCCCTTGCCCAACAGTCGCAATGGCGAGGACGGGAAGAAGCATGTCATGACGCTCAGATTGTCGAGACCGCATCTGACGCCGCGCATCCCCGGAAGGACACCCCGGCCTGCCTCCAGCGCAACCTCGCCGATGATCTCGCGGAAATGAGCGGCGCATGACCGCCTGGCTTCGGCATCGTCATGACCCGACATATCGAAGTTCACCGGGCTGATCCCGCCGGCATTGATAGGTCTGTGATATAACTGCAACATTTCCAATTCGGCTTGTCCGAGTTCGTTTTCAGCAGTGCCGGCTTCGCTTTACCCCAAGTGTGCCGCCGCCCCGATTGATAACATGAGTAATTGAGACATGTTTATTCGATCCGGGACAACGGAGCCAGTGCTTTATGGCTCGCGCCTTGACGGCGCCCGGATGGCCAATTTGGGGGTGCCACTATGTTTGACAGGCTGCTCGCGGGAACTTGCCTCGCACTGCTTCCAATTGTTTTCACCACGCTTCCGGTTAGCGCTGAGGACGGGACGGAACAGGCGCCCGCGACGCTGCTCGAGACGGTGGTGGTGACGGCGAGCCGAACGGAGCAGCCGATCTCCAGCATTCCCGGGTCCGTTCAAGTCATCGAAGGTGCCGAGCTTGCGCAAGAGCTGAAACAGACGAGCGACCCTGCAACGCTGATTTCCAGGCTGGTGCCTGGATTCTCGATAGCCAACCAGACGATTTCGGGAGCCTCCGAAAGCTTTCGGGGCCGTGGCGTGCTCGTGTTGGTCGACGGCGTTGCGCGCAACACCCCGCTGCGCGACGTTTCGCGCACGCTTGCGCTGATTGACCTCGGCAAAGTCGAACGCATCGAGGTGGTGAACGGGGCGAGCAGCCTCTACGGCTCGGGCGCCACCGGCGGTACCATCAATTTCATCACCAAGAGGGACGCGACCGAAAAGCCGACCGTGACGGTGGAGACGAAGGTGAAGGCCTTCACCGCCAACCCCGGCAAATCCGCGGCACCCGAAGTTTCGCTCTCGGCCACACAGAAGATCGGCAAGTTCGACTATCTGATCTCGGCAAGCGGTCAGCGGACGCGGCGGACCTATGACGGCGATGGCCGCGAGCTGCCATCCGATGCCATGCTTGGCCAGGGCGGCGGCGACCGCACGGACTTCGGCAACCTCTATGCAAGGCTGGGATACGAGGATGGGTCTCGCCGCTTCGAGGTCTCCGGCGAACTCGTGCGCATGGAGCAGAATCCGGACTGGTTCTCCAACTTCCAGGCCACGCCGGCGGTGCCAGACTACACCGCGCCCTATACGGGCGAATCCGTGATGGAGAATTCGAAGTATTTCACCGCCCGCTATACCGATACCGCCTTCGCACTGGGTTCGCTCGAAGTGAAGTCTTTCTACAACGACATGGAGAAGCGCTTTCCCTTCACGCGCTTCGACCGCTTCGTCAACAACCAGGTCTATTATTCAGGCAACCCGCTCAACCCGCAGGCCAGTTTTGCCCAGACCACGCTCTTCAGCAAACGCGCGGGTGTCACCGCGACGGTCGAGACCCCTCTCGACGTGCTGCTGCAAGGCTCGACGCTGACCTGGGGGCTGGACTTCGTTCATGACAACACTTTCCAGCAGCTCGAGAACGGCTGGGACGTCATCAGCCCGATGAAGCAGAATTCGGTCGCCGGCTTTGCCCAGTTGCAGGTTCCGGTAACGGACCGGCTTCGCCTGCAGGGTGGGTTGCGCTACGAGCGCTACTTCCTCGACATTGAGGACTTCAATCGCCCGGCCATCTTCTACATCAACCGGCCCTATCCGGCGATCGACGTCATCGGCGGTTCGTTCGACTACGACAATCTGACATTCAACATCGGCGGCACGTTCGACCTGACGCCCGATGTCCAGCTTTATGGCGGCTTCTCGCAAGGGTTCTCGCTGACCGACATCGGCGGCTTCACGCGCCGGGCCGGCGCCAACAGCAGCGCCGAATTGTGCGACGCCTATGGAGCGCTGGCGTGCCCTGGCGCCGGTGCACCGGACTATACGGTCAGCTACGCCGACATCGCTCCCAACCCGCAGATCGTCAACAATTACGAGATCGGTGTTCGCGGCGGCGAGGCCGACCATGGCGGCTCGCTGTCGGCTTTCCTTTCCACCTCCGACCAGGGTGTCAACTATGACATCGCCTCCAATCGCGTTTCGCAGCAGAAGGAGGAAATCTGGGGTGTGGAGGCCACCGCATGGTGGAATATCACCGGCAACCTCACCGTGGGCGGCATCCTCGGTTATACCGAAGGCCGCTACGACAAGGATGGCGATGGCAAGATCGATGCCTGGCTACCCAATAACAGGATAGCCACGCCGGTACATGGCACGGTCTACGGAACCTATGTCTTCGACAACGGCCTCAATCTGCGCGGCGAAGTTCAGTTCTTCACCGGCCGGGACAAGATCACGACGGTGCCCGAGATCAAGGGAGCGGCGTTGGTAAACGTCCTTGCGAGCTACAAGATCGGCAAGGGCGACCTCAGCGTCGGTATCGAGAACCTGTTCGACACCGACTACATGAACCCGACAGCGAGCGCCACGCGCAACAACGTCGTCAACGGTTTCGGCCGGACGATCTCGCTCGGCTACAAGGTCACCTTCTGAAATGGTCCACTTCGAGATGCATGATGACGGTATCGTCGATCTGCGGCTCTACCCGCCGCACGCGCAAACAGATGAGGCCGACTATCTCTCTGCGCTCGACCGCATCGGCCATCTCGATGGGCCCTATGCCATCGTGGTCGACATTTCGGGCAACACGCATCTGTCCCGCGAGGGTGAAATTCGTCAGGCGGCATGGGCAAAGGCGACACGACAACGCATTTCCAGTTCGTGCCGGGCGCTGGCGTTGGTGCGCGAGAATCCCAATCCACGATCACGCCAGTCCTTCGAACGGCTCTGGGCCATTCCGGTCCATGTCACCAGCAACCGCGACGAAGCGCATCAATTTGCCGCCAGGCATCTCGGCAGGGCCGCAAGATCGTGACCGAGCTCGCGTCGCAAGCCATCGGCACACCAGTCGGCCAGCCGGATTCGGGCCGCCTGCGGCTCTTTGCCGTCCTGGCCGGTCTGTATCTCGCGCAAGGCATTCCGGGGTATCTCCTAGTCGCCGCCGTGCCGCCGATCATGCGCGAGCTTGGGGTGTCGCGAACCGCCATCGGCATGCTTGCCATACTGATGATCCCGCTGACGATTAAATTCCTCTGGGCGCCGCTGGTCGACCGTATCAGGCCGATGGCGATCGGGCATCGCCGTGGCTGGATCCTTCCCACCCAGATCGGCACGGTGATTGCGATCGCAGCACTTGCCCTGGTGGAACCGATCGATCTGAAAGCCATATTCGTCATAGGGTTCGCGATTGCGGTCCTGACATCGACGCAGGACATCGCCACCGACGGCTATGCCACGCTTGCCTTGAAGCAAGAGGATCGCGCCATGGGCAATGCGATCCAGGGCGGAGCGGTTGCGCTCAGCGTCATCGTCGGCGGCACGGTTTCGCTGCTTCTCTACGGCTGGGTCGGCTGGCAAGCCATGGTGCTGACGATCGCGGCGATCTCGGCATTGCCGCTGATCGCGATCGCCTTCATGCCGGAGGACACGATCACAAGAACTGTGGAGACGCGTGCAAGACCGTCGCTTTCCAGCTTCCTGAAACGGCCGGAGGCCGTGACGGTTCTGATGATCGCCTTGACCTACCGCGCGAGCGAGGGGTTGGTGAAATCCATGGAAGGGTCCTATCTGGTCGACGCCGGCTTGCCGTTGTCGGCGATCGGATATCTAAGCGGCATCTCGGCGGCAACGGCCGGCATTGCCGGTTCCTTCGTAGCGGCCATGCTGGTTCGACGCTCGGGTGCGGGCGGGACGTTGCTTTTGCTCGGCACGCTGCGCACGGTCTGTTTCCTGTTGTTTGCCCTCCACGCGGTCGGCCAAGTGACAGGCATATGGGCATTGCTGGGAGCGGCTGGATTTCAGACCTTGATCCGCTACATGGAGATCGTCGCGCTTTACAGCCTGTTCATGGCGGTGTCGTCGAAGGACCAGCCGGGGACCGACTTCACCATTCTATCCTGCGCCCAGATCATCATCTATCTGGTTGGCTCGATGATGGCCGGGGCAATCGCCGACCGCATCGGCTATTCCGCGCTCTTCTTCATCGCCACGCTTGTTTCCGGTCTGGCCGTAGTGCTGACGGCGCATCTTGTCTCGAGGCTCGCGAGGAAACTGCCGAGCGCAGGATGCGTCCTGAAATGATGCACCTGGGTGGCGCACGGCAGGCCGAACTATTGGTAAGGGCCCCTGAGATTGAGCTTCTCGGCCAGGAGGCAGAAGCGGTCGATCAGCCGGACAAGTTCTTCGCCTTGTCTACCGACAATCGCGCCGCGCTCGGCGGGAGGCGCCTCCGATAGAGCCTTCCACAACCGGCTTTGCCGGTCGCAGACATCAGCCAGTTCGGAGCACTCGCTGGCGGTCAATTTCAGGAGATGATCCGCTGTCACCGGTCCGATGCCGGGCGGCGTCGTCGCGCCAAGGGAAAGATAGCCCGGCGGCACGGTGCCTTTCGCATTGGTCACGGATTTGCGGCAGATGACATCGAAAATCTGGTCGACGGCCTGCTTGGCGCCGGCCACGCGCGAGGGATGGTCCGTGTCGGCCGCGGCGTGCGGCAGAAGTTCAAGCCTGGCACCATGCCTTTCGACAAGACCGAGATAGGGCAGCATCGGGCCGGAGAGACGCCCGGTCGATACATCGCTGAAGAGATCGGCATCGATGGCGGCGTGGCGCACCTGCCCTGCATCCAGCGCGTCGCCAAGCGCCGCAACGTCGACAAGCTCACCGCGGTCGTAATTGACCAGCACCGCGCCCCTGTTCATGCGTGACAGGACATCCGAACCGATGAGCCCGGCATTGGCGTAACGGCCAGTCTGCGCGTCCTGCTTGCCCAGGCCGACATGGACACTCAGCACATCGGCGCCTTCCGCCGCATCGACGAGGTCCGCCGCATAGGCGAAACCTTCGGCCTCGATCCAGTCGCGGTGCCGTGGCCGCGCATGAACCACCACGTGCATGCCGAAGGCGCGGGCGAGCTTGGCCACCTCGCGGCCGATATTGCCATAGCCAATGATCGCGATCGTCTTGCCTTCGAGCTTCTCGGTCGGAAAATCGCGCAGTTCCCTGCCGGTGTCGAAGGCGCCGCGCGCCACCCGGTCGTGCAGCAAGTTGACCGGGAGATCCGGCAGCACTTTCAGGATCGCCTTCATCACCATCTGCGCCGTGGCGCGGCTATTGATGCCGGGCGTGTTCATCAGCACCGCGGTGCCGCCCTCGCCCCCGCCGCCGCCCCAGGAGCGAGAGCCCATATTGGCGGTGCCGGCGCCGATGCGCACGCCGGCTAGCGGAAAAACGGTCTCGGCGGGCAGAAAGGTCGCCGCCGCGATGACGGCGTCATAACGTCCGTCGCCCGCGGCTTCGATCAGCTCTTCCCGGGTGCTGAGGTCCGGCTGGTAGAAGAAATGCACCCGGCCCTGTTCGAGGTCGGCTTTGTCGCCAAGCGCGGACAAGTGGAAGCGGCCGCCCTTGGCCTCGACATGGACGCGCGCCTCGTTCGGATCAGGCTTCCCGTCGGGTCCGAGTCGCAGGCCGACCAGATCGCAGATCAGCACCGTGTAGATGGTTTGCGGATCGATCAGCTCCGCGGCCTGTGTGTTGGTGTTTGTGGTCACGTCGTTCCCCATGCAAGCGCGGCAAGCCCTGCTTCGGCAGCAGGGTATCCTGAATAAGTCAGAACCTATCGGCCCGGAAAGGTGCCAGATCGATCGCCGGCGGCAAACCGGCGGCAAGTTGCGACACGATCGCCTTTCAGGCACAGTGCGATGCCGCCATTGGCCCCTTGAAGGGTCAAGTCCGACACGCGTAACATCGCGCCATCAGAACTGAGTCTGCTTTATTCATCCGGGCTAATGTCCGGATTGGACTGGGTATTTTCCTTTGAGCACGGATGCAGCCAGCGGCGTGGCGAAGCGCGGCAAATCGTTTGCCCATGTGGCGGAAGCCTCGTGGGGCAAGGGCCTCGGCACCTTGTTGCGGATCGTACGCATGACGCTGCGCCATCCCTGGCAAGTCGCCATCACCCTTGTCTCGACCGCCATCGCCGCGACGCTGCAGCTTTTCATTCCGCGCCTCCTGGGACGAGCCATCGACCAGGCTCAGGGCGTGATGGCGGCGGGCGCCGGAACCGCGGCCGAGCAGGCGCTCTGGAACACGGCGCTGACACTGCTCGTCGTCAGTATCCTGCGTGGCCTCTTCACCATGGCGCAGAACTATTATGGCGAGGCGGTCGGCCACCAGACCGGCTATGAATTGCGGCTCGCCTTCTACGAGAAGATCCAGCGCCTGAGCTTCTCCTTCCACGACCGGGTCCATACCGGCGATCTCATCACGCTCGGGCTGCTCGATCTCGACGGTGTGCGCATGTTCTTTTCCACCGGCATCCTGCGCGTGGTGCTGCTTGGCGTGCTGATCGGCGTTGGCGCCTACCTCTTGATCAGCACCGATCTCATGCTCGGGCTGCTCAGCCTCAGCTTCGTGCCGTTCGTTGCCTGGCGCTCCTCGGTCACTCAGCTGAAGCTGCGCAGCACCTGGCTGACCCTGCAGGAACGGCTGTCGGTGCTGAGCCGGGTGATGGACGAGAACCTCGGCGGCATCCGTGTCGTGCGCGCCTTCGCGGCGCAGCGCCATGAGCTCGCAAAATTCGATCGCGCCAAGCAGGACGCGCTAGAGCTGGCCAATGAACGCGTCGACATCCGCGTCTCCAACACCAGCGCCATGAATTTTTCCTTCCTGGCCGCCATGGGGCTGGTTCTGTGGTTCGGCGGCCAGAAGGTGATCGCGGGCCAGATCAGCGTCGGCACGCTGGCCCAGTTCCTCACCTTCATGACCATCCTGCAGATGCCGGTGCGCCAGCTCGGCCTGATGGTCAATTCGTTCGCGCGCGCCTCGACCTGCGGCACGCGGCTGTTCGAACTGCTCGACACCGAGCTCGACATCAAGGACGTTCCCGATGCCAGAGAGCTGGTCATCACCGAGGGCGTGCTGCGTTTCGACAATGTCGGCTTCCGGTATGAGGGCACGGGCGGCCGCCCGACCCTGTCCGGCATCTCTTTCGAGGCCAGGTCCGGCGAGACGGTCGGCATTGTCGGTCCGCCCGGCAGCGGCAAGTCGACCATCGCGCATCTGATCCCGCGCTTCTACGACGTGACCTCTGGCGCGATCACCATCGACGGCCAGGACATAAGCAAGGTCACGCTGCAGTCGCTGCGCAAGGTGGTCGGCGTCGTGCAGCAGGACGCGTTCCTGTTCACCACCTCGATCGAGAACAACATCGCCTACGGCAATCCCTGGGCGCGTGAGACCCGCATTGGACAGGCCGCCGAGTATGCCCAGTTGCACAACTACATTATCGGGCTTCCGGCCGGCTACACCACGGTCGTCGGCGAGCGCGGCGCGTCGCTTTCCGGCGGCCAGCGCCAGCGGCTGACCATCGCGCGCAGCCTGATGCTGCGGCCATCGGTTCTGGTATTCGACGATTCCACGGCGGCCATCGACGCCGGCACCGAGCAGCGCATCCGCGCGGCGATGAAGCGCTTCGCCAGGGATCGTGTAACGCTGATCATCTCGCACCGGCTGAGCTCGCTGATGCATGCCGACCAGATCCTGTTCGTGGAGGGCGGTCGCATCGTCGAGCGCGGCACGCATGAGGAGTTGCTGGCGCTCGGCGGGCGCTATCGCGCGCTCTACGACCTGCAACTGCGACCGGACGAAGACCGGCTCGAGGGAGCCGCATGATGCCGACACAGGACGACGACGAGAAGGATGACAAAAGCGGACGGCCGACAAAGGCGGTCGTCGGCTCGCACCGCGACGAGGAAGAGGTTTTCGGCAAGGCCTATGACCCCCGCATCATCAGGCGCATCTGGAGTTTCGTCAGGCCGTATCGGGGCCGGATATTCATCTCGGTCGCCGCGGTGCTGGTATTCACGCTGACGCAGCTCGCGATCCCGCTGGTCATTCGTTACGCCATCGATCACGGCATGGCTCCGGGCAGGCTCGACCGTTCGGTGATGGTCTTCGCGATCACCGCCTTCACCGTGATCATCCTCGTCAACTACGCCGCCAGCCATGTGCAGGAGAGCGTGGTCGGCAAGGTGGCCGAAAACGTGCTGTCCGACCTGCGCCGCGCCATGTTCAGCCATCTGCAGCGTGTCTCGCTCAGCTTCATGGACAAGACCGAAGTCGGCCGGCTGATGTCGCGCCTGCAGGGCGACGTGAATTCGATGCAGGAATTCCTCGAGACGTCGGTCATGTCGGTGGGCGACATCGTGCTTTTGTTCGGCATCGTCACCGTCCTGCTCTGGCTCGATTTTCGGCTCGGGCTGCTGACGCTGTCGACCATGCCGATGCTGTTCATCGTGCGCCTGTTCTGGCTGCCGCGCGCCAAGGTCGCCTTCATGGCCGCGCACGAGACCAACTCCATCGCCAATGGCGCTCTGGCCGAAGGGATCCACGGCGTGCGCACCGTGCAGAGCCTGGAGCGCCAGCATGTCAACTTCGACCTGTACGACGAGAAGGTGCTGGCCAATCTCAACGCCCATCTGCGGTCGGCGAAATACGCGCAGGTGATGGTGCCGATCGTCGACACGCTGACCGGCATCGCCATGGCGACGGTCATAGTGGTTGGCGGTTCGATGGTGCTGTCACATAGCCTCGATGTCGGCGTCATGGTGGCGTTCCTGTTCTATATCCAGCGCTTCTTCGACCCGATCCGCTCGCTGACCATGCAGTACAGCGTCATGCAGCGCGCCATGGCTTCGGGCCAGCGCATCTCCGAGGTGCTCGACGTTCCGGTGGATGTCAGCGACAAGGAAAACGCGGTGGCGCTGTCGCGCGACATGGACGGCTCGGTCGAATTCAAGAACGTCACCTTCGGCTACCGGCAGAACCAGCCGGTGCTGAAGAACATCTCCTTCCGCGTCAATCCGGGCGAGACCGTGGCCCTTGTCGGCCCGACCGGGTCCGGCAAGTCGAGCTCGATGGCGCTGGTGCACCGCTTCTACGATGTCTGGTCGGGCGAGGTTCTGGTCGGCGGCCATGATGTGCGTGACCTGACGCAGGATTCGCTCGGCGATCAGGTGGCCATGGTGCTGCAGGAGCCGTTCCTGTTCTCCGGCACGGTGCTGGAAAACATCCGCTACCACAAGACATCAGCCAGCCGCGAAGAGGTGGTGCGCGCCGCACAGGCGGTCGGTGCACACGACTTCATCGAGCACTTGCCCGATGGCTACGACACCGAGCTCGAACAGCGCGGCGGCAATCTCTCGCTCGGCCAACGCCAGCTGATCAGTTTTGCGCGCGCGCTGGTGGCCGACGCCAAGATCCTGGTGCTCGACGAGGCCACCGCCAGCATCGATTCCTACACCGAGATGCTGATCCAGAAGGCGCTGATAAAGCTTCTGGAGGGCCGCACCGGACTGGTCATCGCCCATCGGCTGGCCACCATCCGCGGCGCCGACCGCATCATCGTGTTGCAGAATGGCGAGATCGTCGAAAGCGGCAACCACGAGCAGTTGATGCAGAGGAAAGGCCTCTACGCCCGCCTCTACAACATGAACTACGCTTCGTTCGACGACATTTCCGAAGAAGAGATGGGAATGGACGCGGCGATCGGCAAAGCGACGTGAGGGGTTCTTGCCGAGTCGACCCGACCGTCCGACAAATCGATTTTTCGCGGGCTCACGTCAACTCGCGATCAGATCCGCGGCGATTGGGACTGGCGCGTCTCTGGTAGCGGCAACCCGCTGGCCGTGCGGCCGACGAGGTAATAAGGCCGCTAATATCTGGCGCATGATGCGCGGGACAACACCGTCATCGGTTACTGAAGCTAGTACCAGCGACCGCGACCATAAAAACCGCCACCGCCGAGCACAATAACGATAAGAACTATGACCAGAATTGTGGTGATATCCATTTACGCCTCCTGAGCGCGCGTGGCCGGATTGGCGGCCACCGCTCTTGCTTGTAGAGCATGAATTGTTCTTGTTTATTTCGACATACACCAACGTTCCGCACGGCATTCTTGTTCCAATGGACTTATCAAGCATGGCTAGCTTATCGGAACCGCTAGCCCTCTCACCCCCGTTGGAAGGTTTCAGCAACCATGTCCTGGCTCGTCAAGGAACCAACTGGCCTGCCGATTTCTTTAGCTGCATGAAGAAACCTGGCATACTGGGGACGGACGATCACGATCACACCGGTTCAGTCGGTATGCCGCCCGAATTCCCATCCCAAAATCAGAATGCTGAAGGAGATTTCGGCGGTCGATTTGGATATGGACATCCCGCTCACAGGCCGGATCCTTTTGCCACATACACGTTTTCGGCGGGGGCAGTTCGTCCTCTGCCGCTCGATAAAAAGAAGAGATGGCGCTAACCGGCTATGCAAAAACCCTACGAAATAGCATATTTCGCCAGGAAGCATGGGATCACGCAGGCTCAGGCACGACAGATCACCAAGGATTTCGGCCCCTCACGCGTCAGGTGCGACACGGCCGCCCAGGAGCTGAACTTGGCCGTGGCACGTTCATCGCCTCGCATGAGCGACGGCCGGCATCTGTCTTCGCTACCGAAGGAATAGCTGATTCTGGACGCGGATGGCCGATGCATTGGTCTTGGCACAATCAGCGAAGCCACTTCCTGAACCTCGCGGCTTTGTTCCGTAGGAATGCAGCAGCTGCCGCATCAGACGCCCTTCGCGATGGCCCATTCGCCGCAATGATGAACTTGGCATCTTTCAGCGTGAGACCGTACTTCTTCGCAAAGTAGGTGACGCCATAAGGCTCGTCTTGGGGTATGCCCGCGTTTGTGTCAGCCATTTGTGCCTCGCATGATAGACAGCCTGGCTCGGCTTCGGCCTCACGACCAGTCTGGGCTACATCAACCTTCAGCGACAGGCGATGGTTCCGAAACTGCAATATCCCAGGCGACGCTTTCACGCCCGGCATAGCGGTTCAGCCTTTTTTCTCGCGATTGCCCGCAACGGCTTTGACAGATGCATTTGTTTCGGAAACGGCGAACTACGCCTCGTTCGCCGACATTCGCAGGATGAGATGGAATTGGACGCTGCAGTCGGCCGGGCGGCGTGGCCGGTGCGGGCAGAGTTCGAACCGAAGAGGTCGCTGCCTGCCACGCTCTCCGAGAGACCTATTTGCGCGTTCCCCTGACGTGGCCGCTGACCTGCACGCCGTCCTCGGCGCGCAGGTACAGAAAGCCGGGAATGGAGATCAGCGGGATGATCGCGGTCAACAGGAATACCTGGTGGAAACGTTCCGGCGTGAGCACGTGGGTCTCCCCCGCGATCAGGCCCAGCAGCATGGCTGCGATCGAGACGCCAAGCGAAACGCTGAGCTGCTGCAGCACGCCGCCAAGGCTGGTGGCGCGGCTGAGCTTGTCCGCGGGCAGGTCGGCATAGGATAGCGTGTTGGAGGTCATGAACTGGGCCGAGCGGACGATGCCGAACAGGAAGACGTAAAGGCCGATCATCCAATGCGGCGTATCGGCATTCATCAGGGCGAAACCAGCCACGGTGGCGGAGCCGACGATGGCGCTGCCGATCAGCACGGCACTGAAGCCGAAGCGACGCAGCAGCGGCGACAGCAGCGGCCGCATCAGCAAGGCGCCGAAGCTGCCGACGAATGTCAGCGAGCCCGAGGTGACCGGGCTCATGCCGAAGCCGACCTGCAACATCAGCGGCATCAGAAACGGCACGCCGTTGAGACCTACGCGGCACAGGCCGCCGGCAAGCGTGCCGACCCAGAAGGAGCGAAATCGAAACAGCGTCAGGTCGACGGCCGGTGCCACGACGCGGCGCGCATAGCGCCCGAAAGCCAGCAGCAGCAGGACGGACGCGGCCAGGACCAGCACTGTGGCTGAAACGGGAATGATCGGCCGGCCGATGTTTTCCAGCCCGAATTGCAGCAGCGCGACGCCGCATCCCACCATCAGGAACCCCGCGAAGTCGAAGCGCTGCACTGTTTCCTCGTGGAAATCGTCGACGAAGCGCAGCGCCGCCAGGATGCCAACGCAGCCAAACGGCACGTTGACGTAGAATATCCAGCGCCACGAGGCGTAGGTGGTCAGCAGGCCGCCGAGCAGCGGCCCGATGACCGGCCCCATGATGGCCGGCAAGGTCATGTAGGTCATGGCGGTGATCAGCCCGCTGCGCGGAAAGCTGCGCAGCAGGATGAGCCGCCCGACCGGCGTCATCATGGCGCCGCCCAACCCCTGCAGCGCGCGCATGGCCAGCAGCATACCGAAACTGTTGGCCATGCCGCATAGGGCCGAGCCAAGGGTGAAGGTGAACAGCGCCAGCGCGAACACCCTGCGCGCGCCGAACCTGTCGGCAAACCAGCCGCTGACGGGAATGAACACGGCGAGCGTCAGAATGTAGGTGGTAATCGCAAGGTTGAGGCGGACCGGCGTCGTGTCGAGGCTTTGCGCGATGGCCGGGATCGCGGTGGTGATGATGGTGGAGTCGAGCTGCTCCATCAGAAAGGCGATGGCGACGATGATCGGGATGATCAGCCTCAGCCGCGGATCGCGCTCGGTGGCAAATTGAGGCTGTTCCAATGCTCCGGCCAATTCCGTCATGCAGGCTGCTTACAAGTTGTGGCCAAAGTGGCGCATCCCGGTTCAAAGGCAAGATTGCCTCACTTGTGCCAGCCAGCCGGGACCTGATCGCACGGACGTCTTATGGTCCGACAAATAGGTTGGGGGTAGTCCTTTCCACCCTGCCGGAAGTCAACAAATCTTGACCGGCCGCCGTGAGCGGACTGGGCACCGGCTGGACCAGCGACGTCACCCAAAGACGCTGCGCAGTTCAGCGAGCGCCGTCCCGGTTTCGTGAAGGAACGTGTCCGACGCGGGACGGCTTTCCTTCCCATATCTTTGGAACGGAAAGGAGACATTCCCATGAAAAGACAACTCGTATTCCTCAGCTCCATCCTGCTGACCCTGGCCACCAGCGCGATCCCGTTTGCAACCGTCGCCGATGCCGCCGTCGTCAAGCATCATTATGTCCACCTCACCGCTGCCCATGGCGGCCATTCGAATGGCGGGCATGGAGGTCACGGCGGCTGGGTTGGCGGCGGTTGGACCGGCGGCAATTCGGCCACCGGCAATGGCTGGATGGACAACTACTACAACGGTTACGGCAGCTACCATGGCTACGCTGGCGACTTCTGCGGAACCATCGCGTGGACGCTCGACCTGTGCGGTCCCCACGGCCCCTGATCGCTGACCGCACCGCCGGCCTGAGCAAGACAGGCGCCCGGATGTTCCGGGACGCCAAGGAGGCCGTTTTCCTCCCGTACGCAGTGTCGCAAACAGATAGGAGTGACGCTCATGAAAAGACAATTCGTTTTCGCAAGCTCGGTCGTGCTGGCATTGGCAGCAGGCACGACTTCATTCGCCACCACGGCCGACGCCGCGTTCGTCAGGCACAATGGCGGTGGCCATGCCATGGGTCATTTCGGCGGCGGCCACTTTGGCGGCCGCCAAAGTGGCCGCCATTACGGTGGCGGGCATAGATACGCCTTTCACCACGGATATGAACGCGGTCGCCATTGGGCCGGCGGTGGCTGGAGGGGCGGCTATTACGGCGGGTACTATGATGACTACTATTGCGGACCCGTTCAGCTGGCGCTTGGGCTCTGTGTCCCATACCGCCCCTATTATTATGGCCCATTCGGAATTCTCTGATCCCTGTCCGGCCATGGCACCTGCGCTCTGGTGCCATGGTTCCGTCGGGCTCGGAATGTCGAGCGCCCGGATGCTAGGCGATTTCGGGGCGCCTTGATGCCTCGCGGATCGCCTTGTGGACGCCGCGCTGCAAATCCATGAAGGTCGGGGTTTCCATCACCTCTTCCCGGCGCGGGCGTTCGATGTCGACGTCGAAGGTCTGCATGATGCGTCCCGGACCGATCCCCATGACGACGATCCGGTCCGACAGATAGACGGCTTCCTCCACGTCATGCGTGACGAAGAGCACGGTCAGCCTGTGCTCTTCCCAGATCTGGGTCAGCAGTTCCTGCATCTGATGCCGGGTAAGAGCATCGAGCGCGCCGAAGGGCTCGTCCATCAGCAGCATCTTGGGGCGATAGGACAGCGCGCGCGCAATGGCGACACGCTGCTTCATGCCGCCCGACAGTTCGGACGGAAAGCGGTCGGCACTCTGCGACAGCTTGACGAGGTCGAGATGCTCGAGCGCGATCTCACGGCAGGCCGTGCGATCGTAACCGGCGGCCTTGAGGGCGAACTCGATGTTCTGCCGCGCCGTCAACCAGGGAAGCAGCGTGTAGGACTGGAAGACGACGCCACGGTCGAGACCAGGCTGCAGGATGGGCGCGCCATCGATGCTGAGATCGCCAGCGTCGAAGTCCTGCAGTCCGGCGACGATCGACAACAGCGTGCTCTTGCCGCAGCCCGACGTGCCGACGAGCGAGACGAACTCATTGTCGGCAAGATCGAGGTTGATGTCGCGCAGCACTTGCGTGCGCCGCTCGCCGGTGCCGAAGCTCTTGTCGAGACCGGCGATGCGCAATTTGGGAACGGTCATCGGCGGTTCCTCATTGCGAATGGCCATCCTGGCGGAACAGGACCTTTTCCAGCGCCTTCATGACCTGATCGGTGATGAGACCGAGAAGGCCGAGCAGCAGGATGTAGCCGATGATGGTGTTGGTCTGGAAATAGCGCTGCGACACCGTGATGCGATAGCCAAGCCCCGACGTCGCCGCGACGAGTTCGGCCAGTACAAGCCAGGTCCACGCCCAGCCAAGGCTGATGCGCAGCGTATCCCAGATGCCCGGCAAGGCGCTGGGCACCACGATGCGCGTCAGGATCTTGTGGTCCGGCAGGCCGAGCGTGCGGCCAAGGCCGATGAAATCGGCGGGAACCCGCTTCACATTGTCCATGATCATCAGCACCTGCTGGAAGAAAGTGCCGATGAAGATGATCAGGAACTTTTGGGTATCGCCGGTGCCGGCCCACAGGATGGAGAGCGGCACGAAGGCGACGACAGGCATGTAGCGGATGAAATCCACCAGCGGCTCGATGGCCGCTTCCCAGGAGCGGAAACTGCCGATCAGCACGCCGATCGGGATCGACAGCGCCGAGGCGATGAGGAAGCCGATGGAAATGCGATACGCCGAGGCCGTGAGGTCCACCCACAGCGTGCCGTCGGTGGCGAGCTTGGCGATCTGGGTCGCGACGCTGCCGGGCGACGGCAGGAAGATCGGCTTCACCCATTCCAGGCCGGTCGCCGCCCACCAGGCAAGGCCAAGCCCGACAAAGACGGCCACCGCGATCATCAGGAAACGCGACCTCGCTATGGGGACGCCGATCCCCGAGGATCGGCGGCGCCTCGCCTGTTTCGTGGCCGCCGCTGGCGTGGGGCGCGCCGGGCCGGTTTTCGCCGGAGGCTCCGCGGGCATCTGCGTTACCACCGCGATCCGGCCTTGGTCATTGCGCCGCCTTGACGAAGGACGGGTCGATCATCTGCTCCGGCGTCACGTCGGCCTGCAGCAGCTTGGCGTTCTTGGCCGCCGCCTCGACGTCGGCGAAGGTCTTGGTGGTGAAATCGCCGGTGAGCGCCGTCTTGTTTTCGGCCAGCGAGTAGTAGCGCACGCCGTCGAAAGCGGTGTTCAGGTCCTTGACGTCGGAACCGACCGCCTTGGCGATGATGGCGCGGCCGCCGGGCGTGTCTGCGTTGTAATCCTTGAGTGCGGCGTCCCAGCTCTTGATCATCGCCAGCACCTGGCCGGGCCGGGACTTGATCACCTCGTCACGCACCACCAGCACGTCGCTGATCAGGCCGGGATCCTCGCCGGCGGTGAACAGCAGCTTGACGTCCTTGTTCTGCGCCATGGCGACGGTGAGGTATGGTTCGTAAGTGACCGCGACCGGCACCTGCCCCGCGATCAGCGCGCCGCCGGCGTCGGACGCCGGCATCGGAACGGCTTTCACATCGTCGATCGACATACCGTTCTTGGCGAGCGCATATTTGAGCAGGATGTCGCTCGTCGTGCCTTCCTCGAAGGCGACCTGCTTGCCCTTGAGGTCGGCGATGGTGGTGACGTCCTTGCCTGCGATGATGGCATCGGCCGTCATCGAGACATCGAGCAGCAGCACGATCTTCACCGGCAGGCCGGCGGCAACCATGCCCATCGCCGTGTGGGTGGCGATGTTGGCCGCGTCGAGCTGGCCGCTGGCCAAAGCGGCGTTGATGTCCTTGTCCTCGGCGAAGTTTACGATCTGGACGTCCGGCAGTCCGTTCGCCTTGAACAGGCCCTTGGCGTCGGCGACGTGCCACTGGCCATAGCCGAGCCAGGGCTCGATGCCGATCTTGAACGATCCGGCCTCGGGCGTCGTGGGAATGGCGGCATCGGCCGCGTGGGCCGCTGGCGCGGCGGCGAGCCCGATGGCGGCGGCCATCATGAGCGCGCGAAATTGTGCTGCTAGGTTACGCATCATCCAGTTCCCCTTGATGATCAGACCGCTTTTTTACCCAGGCATCCGGTCTGGTGAGACTGCGGGTTTCTGCTCTCGCGGCACTGTGCCTCGGCGTCTTGCCCACCACTTCATGGTGAAGTGCAGCGATATTTCAGCGGCAGCGGCAGCGGATGTCAAGACTAAAATACATACATGCATATACAAGTTAGACTGGCACAGATTTCCTGGCAATTCGGCCCATCAGCCTCCCGCCATCTGTCACGCACTCGCCCTGCTGCCGTCAGTTGGTCTTGGTGGGGGAATAGCGGCTGCCGAGCGAGTAGCGGCTGCCGGCATAGGTCAGCTTGCTGATGGTGGCGACGATCGCGCCCGTCCATGTGCGGCGGTGCAGAAACAGGCAGCAGCTGCCGACATCGATGTTGAGATGCCGCGCCGTCTCGGCATCGGCCGGGATGGCGGAAATGATGTGCTCGACCTCGGTCACCGGGGTCTTATGCATGAGGTAGTCGTAGGTCGCCGTCTTCGAAAAATCCTGCTTGTCGTAGTCGGGGATCAGGCTCGGATTGACGAAGCGCTCTTCCAGCTGCACCGGCAGATCGTTCTCGAAATTGACGACGACCGAGTGATAGATCGACACACGCTTCGGGAACTCGAAGGACAGCGCAAGCTCCTTTGTCGGCGTGATGGTTTCCAGCACGAGGACTTCCGAGCGATGCCGGTTGCCGCGCTCGACGATCTCGGCCGCGATGTTGTTGATCTCGATCAGCGTCGATTGCGGCCGGGGCGGCGCGATGAAGGTGCCCACACCTTGCAGCCGGATCAGGAAGCCCGCCGCGGTCAGTTCCCGCAAGGCGCGGTGAACCGTCATGCGCGAGACACCCAGCGAAACCACCAGCTCGTTCTCGGACGGCAGCTTGCGATCCTTGCCCCACTTGCCCGATCCGATGTTGGCCAGGATGTAGTCCTTCACCTTCTCGTAAAGGGGGCTTGCCGTATCGGGCAAATCGATCATTTCAAAATCCTTTCCGGCAATTTATCGGAAATCACGCCGGCTCAACAGGTTGCCGCATGCGGATGATTGTTTTCAAGCCGTCGCTCTCCCCCGCCAACAGCCGCTCATAGGTGGCCGGAATGTCGTCGAGGCCGATCTCGCGATCGATCAGGGCCAGCAGCGGCTCGCTCAATTCACCCAGCATCCCGACAGCGTCGGGCAGTTCGTCGGCGAAGGCATGGCACCCCAGCAGCGCGATCTCGCGTTCGACCAGAAGGTTGGGATCGAAGTCGAGACGGCCATGGAAGATGCCGACCATCGCCACCGCGCTGCCGGCATCGAGAACCCCGAGCAACTGGGTGAACGCGGCGATGCTGCCGGTCGCCTCTACGGCGGCCAGCAATGGGGCATTGCCGGTCGCGGCGGCAATGGCGTCGCGGTCGAGGTCGACGATTGTTGCGCCGGTCACCCCTGCCACGCGGGCGCAGCGCGCCTGGTTGCGGTCGGCGACAAGCACGGTGCCAGGGAAGGTTCGGGAGAGCAGCAGCGCGGCAAGACCACCGATCGGCCCGCAGCCGACGACAAGCACGGAGCCTGCCGTCTTCGGCAGACGCCGCACCGCGTGCAGCGCCACGGCAAGCGGCTCGGCCATCGCGGCGACCCGCTCGTCAATCGCTGGATCGACACCATGCAGCAGACGCTCGGGCAACACCGCCTGCTCGGCGAAGCCGCCGTCGCAGACCTCGCCGACGAAGCCCAGCGAGGCGCAGAGATGGCGCCGGCCAGCACGGCATTGCACGCAGTCCCCGCACCAGAAGCGGGAATCGGCAACCACCCTGTCGCCGACGGCGATGGTGTCGACGCCCTCGCCGAGCGCGATCACCGTGCCGGTCAGTTCATGGCCGGCCGTTGAAGGCGACCGGCCTATCCATTGGCCGGTGCGGAAATTGTGGAGGTCCGAACCGCAGATGCCGGCGGCGTCGACCCTGAGTTTCACCCAGCCCGCATCCGGCGCGCCCGGCGCGGTGATGTCCTCCACCCGCAGATCGCCGGGTCCATAAAGCCGTGCCGCCTTCATCGCCATCGTCTCCGCTCAGCAGGCGAGGTAGCGGTCGCGGATCTCCGAGACCGCGTTCTCATGCGAACTGAAGCCCTCGTAGCGGGCGAGCCTGCGGGCATGTTTCGCCAATTCCGGATAGGCGGCGGAGGTGACATAGCCGACCGACGAGCGCTTGACGAAATCCGTCACTGAGAGCGGCCCATAGGTGCGCGCCCAGCGGCTGGTTGGCAGCACGGCATTTGGCCCAAGGACGAAGTTGGCAAGCGTCACCGGCGTATGCGGACCCATCAGGATTTCGGCCGCCTCGGTGATGTGCCCGAGATGCGCGAACGGCTCCTTCGACAGGATTTCCAGATGCTCCGGCGCATAGTCGTTGATGAAGCGGTAGCTGTCTTCCAGCGACGCGGTCAGCACGATGCCGCCGCGTTTTCCGGTCAGCACCGCGCGCGAAAATTCCACGCGCTGTTCGGTCATCCGCGACCAGTGCTCCGGGAGTGCGGCAAGTGCAGCCTCGGCGACCTTGCGGCTGTGCGTCACCAGATAGGCCGAGGAATCCGGCCCGTGTTCGGCCTCGATCAACAGATCGAGCGCGGCAAGGCCGCCGTCGACGCTGTCATCAGCGAAGATGACGGCTTCCGACGGGCCAGCCGGAAGACCGGTGTTGATGATCGACGACAGCACGCTCTTGGCCGCAACCACCCACGGGCTGCCGGGGCCGACGATCTTGAGCGCCTGCTTGACCGTCTCGGTGCCGTAGGCGACGGCGGCGACGGCCTGGGCGCCGCCGCATTTGTACACCGTCTGCACGCCGGCGAGACGAGCAGCCACGAGCGTCGCCGCATCCACGGAGCCATCCGATGTCGGCGGCGTCACGATGGCGATCTGCGGCACGCCGGCAATGACCGCCGGAACCGACGTCATCATCGTCACCGACGGAAACGCACCCTTCCCGCGCGGCACGTAAAGCGCGACGGAGGCGATCGGCGTGTAGCGGTCGCCGGCATAGGCGCCCGGCCGAACTTCCTTGAGCCACATGGTTTCCGGCTTCTGCTCCTCATGGAAACGCCGGATGTTGTCGATGCCGAAGCCTATGCTTTCCACGACCTCTTTTTCGACCTTGTCGAATGCGGCGTCGAACTCGGCTTCCGAGACCTTCAGCCCGCCCTCCGTGACATCAGCCTTGTCGAGTTCCCTGGCGAAGCGGATCAGCGCGGCATCGCCCTCGTCCTTGACGGCCTGGATGATCGGGCGGACCTTTTCGACGAAGACAGACAGATCGCTCTCGGCGCGTTTCAGCAGGCCGCCCCGCTGGGTGTTGTCGAGGGATGACAGATCGTGGAAGCTGATGTCGGACATGGATATTCCTCGTTGTTGGAACGCAATGTGCCGGCCGGTCACAGTGCGAAAGATTTTGATTTCGAACCTTGGTGCGAGCCGCCTCAAATCGATGCCAGGAAGCCGCCATCCACCGGAATGGACTGGCCGGTGATGTAGGCCGCCGCATCCGAGGCAAGGAACACGGCGACGCCGTGCAGGTCACGGAGATCGCCGAAACGGTGCTGCGGGATCTTGGCCAGCATCGACTGCTGCCATGCCGCGTTGCTGTAGAACACATCCGTCATCGCGGTCCTAAAGTAGCCCGGAGCGATGGCGTTGACCCGGATGCCGAGATCCGCCCATTCCGCTGCCAGCGCCCGCGTCATGCCGAGCAGACCGGATTTCGACGAGCCATAGGGCACCGCGGTGGGGATGCCGACTTCCGAGGTCAGCGAGCAGAGATTGATGATGGCGCCGGGTCGGCCGGCGTCGCGCATCTGCCTTGCCGCGGCCTGGGCGCAGAAGAACGCGCCCTTGAGATTGGTATCGACGATCCGATCCCACAGCGCCTCGTCGACGTCGAGCGAGGGCCTGACCTCTTCCATCCCGGCATTGTTGACAAGGATATCGAGACCGCCAAGCAGGCTTGCAGCCTCGGCGGTGGCCGTCCGGCAGCGATCGACATCGGTGACGTCGAGGGCAACCGCATGCGCAACCCCGCCGGCCGCGCGGATCGCTGCTGTCGTCTCCTCAAGCGAGGCCAGGCTGCGCGCGGTGACCGCGACATCGGCGCCGGCAGCGCTCAGCGCCTCGGCGATGCTGCGGCCGATGCCCCGGCTGGCGCCGGTGACCAGCGCCTTCCTGCCGGCAAGATCGAACAGAGAAGCATTGCGCATGTGATCCTCCTTGCCGCTGTCGGCTCCCGCTTGCATGGCGAGACTATCAGATCAGGTTCCATATACAAGCATGTACAAACTGTTTCGGCTACGCTACTCCTGTCAAAATTCGCCGCACCCGCACGCCTGTCGGTGACCCGGCTCGCCCCCCGGGGACGATGCAGCGAAATCCAGTGTTTGAGAAACCCGGTCGATGACGGGAGTCCGTCGCATGGCCGCAGAGGAGCCCGCTCGTGTCAAAAGCCGCGAATATGGTCCGAGCCGAGGTTACGCGCCTGTCGCCTTACAATTCCGGGCTGACCATCGCCGAAGTCATGCAGCGATACGCTCCAGCCAGGATCGCCAAGCTGGGCTCGAATGAAAACCCGCTAGGCCCGAGCCCGACGCTCGCCACCATGATGCAGGCCGGCGGCGAGATGTTCCGGCTCTATCCGGATCCGGCCGGGCGCGCACTGCGCCAGGCCATCGCCGCGAGATATGAATTCAACGAGGACCAAATTATCCTCGGCAATGGGTCGGAGGACTTGCTCTCCGTCATCAGCCGCGCGGTGTTGCGGCCCGGCGATACCATCGTCACGCTTTATCCGTCGTTCCCGCTGCACGAGGACTATGCGACGCTGATGGGCGCAACCATCCACCGTGTGGCCGTCAACGACGATCTCACGATCAATGTCGACGGCCTGATCGAGGCGGTGCGCGAAAGGCCGCGCTTGCTGATGTTCTCGAACCCTATGAACCCCGTCGGCAGTTGGCTCTCCGGCAGGGATCTGTCGAAGGTGCTGGATGCCGTCGGTGAGGAGACTCTGATCGTCATCGACGAAGCCTATGCCGAATATGCGCTAGGTGAGGACTATGCCTCGTCACTGCGTTACCTCAGCGAACGCGACCGGCCCTGGATCGTGCTGCGGACATTTTCCAAGGCGTTCGGCCTGGCTGGATTGCGGATCGGCTTCGGCATCGTCGGCGATCCGGAATTGCGTGCGCTGCTCGACAGGGTGCGCACACCGTTCAACGCCAATGGCGTTGCGCAGGCGGCCGCGCTGGCCGCGCTCGCGGATGAGGAACACCTCGCCAAGGTCGTCGCACTGGCCAGGACGGAGAGAGCGCGTCTCGAGAATTTCCTGGCGAGCAAGGGCCTCGAAGTCGCCCGTTCCCGAGGCAATTTCCTGTTCTTCAACTGCGGGCAAGATGCCAGCGCATTCGTCGAAGGCCTGCTGCGCGAAGGCGTCATCGTCAAACCGTGGAGGCAGGACGGTTTTGACAGCTACGTGCGTGTCAGCATCGGCTCGCCAGCGGAGAACGACCACTTCATGGCGGCGCTGTCGCAGCTGTTGTGATTTCCCGAAAGCCATGCTGAATTGCCTGGCGCGCACCGGGCACGATATCCGACGGTCTGCCGTTGCAATATGGAGTTTTTCGCAGGTGGCGCATCCCCTTTCGCCCGACGGCTTCCGTCCAGCCTCTCGGGCCTGTGTTCTTCCCTGTCACCTTGACGATGCCCAGCATGCTTGAGAGCAACCCACCGAAGAGCCTCTACCGCGAAACGGCCGGCGGCACCGGCGACTACCCTGCCCTCGCCGGCGCGCGGCGGGCGACGGTCGCGATTGTCGGCGGTGGCTTCACCGGCCTTTCGACCGCCCTGCATCTGGCGGAAGCCGGCGACGACGTTGCCGTGATCGAGGCCCGACAGCCGGGCTGGGGCGCGTCGGGCAGGAATGGCGGCCAGGTCAATCCCGGCCTCAAATACGATCCCGACACGATCGAGGCGATGTTCGGCCCCGAGCTTGGGCCACGGATGATCGATTTCTCCTACAGTGCGCCGGATTTCACCTTCGGTCTTATCAGGCGCCTGTCGATCGCCTGCGAGGCGCGGCAGAACGGTACCATACGCGCGGCCATCCGGCCGAAGCCGGAAGCCGCCGTACGGACCACGGCCGCGCAATGCGTGCGGCGGGGAATGCCGGTCGAAATACTGGACGCACAGGCGATGGCGGCGCGCACCGGAACCGATCGCTACATATCGGGCATGTTCGATGCCCGCGGCGGCGACCTCCACCCTCTGAAATACAGCCTTGGCCTGGCAGAAGCCGCACGGGACGCCGGCGCGCGGATATTTGGCGGCAGCGAAGTCCTCTCGCTGAAGCGGGAGGCCGGGCGATGGGTCCTCAAAACCGCGAACGGCTCAATCAGCGTCGAGAAAGTGCTTGTCGCGACCAATGGCTATACCGGAACCCTGTGGCCGGGCCTGCAGCAGTCGCTGGTTCCGGTGTTCAGCGCGATCGCGGCGACCGAACCTCTTTCATCGACGGTCGCGACCCAAATTCTCCCCGACAGGCCTGTCGTCTACGAGGCCGGCAACATCACCGTGTACTACCGCATCGACGCCCAGAACCGTCTTCTCATGGGCGGCCGGGGACCGATGAGGCCCATCGGAGATGCTTCCGCCATCGGCTACCTCACCGATTATGCGCTGCGGCTGTGGCCGGCGCTTGCGGGCATACGCTGGACACACGCCTGGAACGGCCGGGTAGCGATCACCAAGGACCATCTTCTGCACATTCACGAGCCGGAAGACGGCGTCCTGATCTGCCTTGGCTACAATGGCCGTGGCGTCGCCATGGCATCGGCAATAGGCGCTGCCCTGGCGCGGCGCCTGCGAGGCAACGAGACGTCGCTGTTTCCCATGCCGATATCGCCGCTCCAGCCAATCCGGTTTCACCGCTTCTGGCCGCTCGGGGTGAAGGCCGCGATCCTTTCCGGGCGGCTGAAGGACCGGTTCGGGATCTGACGCGGTGAGCCCGCACGGCCTGACGGCTCACGGATCGCGAGAAAAACTATGCTTTCAGGTCAGACAATCTTTGGGCATGCCATCTCAGATGGTCGTCCATGAATGTCGAAATGAAGAAATACGAGTGGTCGTAGCCATCCTGCATGCGCAGCGTCAGCGCAATGCCAGCCTTGGCGCAGGCAGCCTCCAGAAGCCAGGGCTTCAGCCCATCATTGAGAAATCCGTCCGACGTTCCCTGATCGACGAAAAACTCCGGGAAACGGTGGCCATCCTCGATGAGCAAGGTGGTATCGTAAGGCCGCCATGATGTCTCGTCCGCGCCGAGATACTTTTCGAAAGCCGGCCGCGACCAGCCGGCGGTGCTCGGCTGCACGATCGGCGCGAAGGCCGAGCAGCTTTTGAAACGTTGGGGATTTTTGAGCGCGATCGTCAGCGCGCCATGCCCGCCCATCGAGTGGCCGAAGATCGCCTGGCGCGTCATGTCAGCCGGAAATTCCCGCGCGATCAACGCCGGCAATTCCTCGGCGACATAGGAATACATGCGGTAGTTCCTGGCGTAGGGCTCTTGCGTCGCATCGAGGTAAAAGCCGGCGCCGGCGCCGAACTGCCAATTGTCCTTCTCGTCGGGAATGTCGGCGCCGCGAGGGCTGGTGTCGGGACAGACAACGATCAGGCCAAGCTCGGCGGCCATGCGCCTGTACTCACCCTTGTCCATGACGTTGGCATGGGTGCAGGTAAGGCCGGAGAGGTACCACACGACAGGACAAGGTTTTTCACGAGCCTGCGGCGGCACGAAGACGGCGAAAATCATGTCGCAGGAGCAGACATCCGAAGCGTGGGAATAGACGCCCTGCACGCCGCCATGCGACTTGGCCGAGGAGATGGTCTTCATCCGGTCCGACATGTGTTTCTTCTCCGCCAAACGTCCTTCACGGCCGCCTGTCTACGGCATGGGCCGGGAGCGCGGCAACCCTGATGGATTGGACCATGGTTCCCAGGCCAGGCGGCGGCCTAAAATCATCCCCATAAGGGCCAAGCCATTGACCGTCACCCAGTGCCGGTTCGGGCGTCCGAGTCGGCCGAGGTGGTGCGGGTAACGACACTGACGATGGATGGCTTGAGATCGGCCGAATACTCGAAAGCGATCTTTGTCCAGTCTTCATCGAATGCATTGGATTCGCCGCCACCAGGCCGGGCAAAGCCCAGACGACCCCTCGCCTCAAATAACAGCTTCTTCCAGGAACGGCTCGTTGCGCGCAATGCGCTCGTAGCAGAACGGCGACAGGTCGAGCGTCTGGAAAGACCCGTGGACGATGAGTTCCGAGACCGCACGCCCCACGGCCGGCGACTGTTGCAACCCATGCCCGGAGAAGCCATTGGCGAACATGAAGTTTCTCACCTCGGGGTGGAAGCCGACGATGCCGTTGTGGTCGAGCATGTTGTATTCGTAGTGGCCGGTCCAGCTGGTCTGGACCTTCAGCGCATCGAAGGCCGGAATGCGATGCCAGAGCGACGGCCAGATATAGTCGTCGAACTCCTCGAAATGCATTTCGAAGTCGTCATAGTCGGCTGGGCCGTCGCCCTGCGGCGTGTTGCCGGTGAGGAAAAGCTCGCCTTCCGGCCGCACGAAGGTGCCGGAGAGGTCGATGACGTTGGGCATGCGGCCGGGGATCGGATTGGCGCTGGCGAAGACGAAGCTGTAGCGCTTGTAGGGCGCGACCGGGATGGACAGGTTGGCCATGGCGGCGACCTGCTGGGCACGCGGGCCGGCGGCGTTGACCAGGGTTCCGCAGGAAATCGTCTCGCCGGTCGCCAGACGCGCCGAGACGACGCGTCCGTCTGTGACATCCAGTGCGGTCACGGCGTTGTCGATATATTCGACGCCGCTGGCGCGCGCGGCGCGGCGGAACCCATTGAGCAGGCCCATGGAATCGAACCAGCCCTCTTCGCGCGAGCCCCAGGAGCCACCGCCGAGATCATCGACGTTCAGCCAGGGGAAACGTTCCTTCAACGGGCCGGGTTCGAGGAAGACCGTGTGGGCGCCGAGGCTACGCTGCAGATCCACCCTTTCGCGCGCCGCTTCCACGCCTTCAGGCGAGCAACAGTAGAGATAGCCATATTCCTTGAAGCCGAGATCGGGCGCCGGCTCATCCTTGTAGAAGGGCGCCATCCGTTCCGGAAACCCACGGATGATGTCGATGCCGAATTGGCTGATCTTCACATTGATCGGATTGGAATATTGCTGGCGGATGGCGCTGGTGGAGAGCGCCGTCGAAGAAAAGGTGTAGCTCGAGTCACGCTCGACCACGAGGATCGATGCGCCATTGCCCAGCGCCTGGCTGAGCCAATAGGCCGTCGACGAACCGACGACCGCGCCGCCGACGATGACGATGTCGTAGGCGGTGCGCGTCGGCGCCTTGTAGGGAGGAATTGCCACGGTCTGTCTCCGGTCTACTGGTTGAATGAAGCGATCAGCGCATCCGAGCCGCGAGCCAAAAGGCCAAGGTCCGAGCCGACGGCAACCATGGTGAAGCCGTCGGCGAGATAGCGGTCGGCATCGGCCTTTGCCGGCGCCAGTATGCCGCTGGCCTTGCCCGCTGCCTTTGCGGCCTTGCGAACCGAGGCGATGGCCTCCTGCACATGCGCGGCACCCGGATTGCCCATAGAGCCCATATTGGTGGAGAGGTCGCCGGGGCCGACGAAGAGGACATCGACGCCATCAACGGCCGCGATTTCGGCGGCATTGGCAACACCCAGTTCATCCTCGATCTGCACGGCGAGAAGCTGCTGCTCACGCGCCTTGGCGTGGTAGCCGGCGATGCGGCCGAAGGCGTTGGCGCGGTGACCGACCGAATAGCCGCGAAACCCGCCGGGCGCATAGGTCATGGCCGCAACGATGGCGCGGGCTTGCTCGGCGGTCCGCACATTGGGGATCATCAGGCTGCGCGCACTGATATCGAGCGCCTGCTTGATCAGATTGGGATCGTCGGACGGCAGCCTGACGACGGCCTCGCTGTCGAAGCCGCCCATGACCTGAAGCTGCGCCATGATGCTGCGCAGATCGTTGGGGCTATGTTCGCCGTCGATCAGCACCCAACCGGCTCCGCAGCCGGCGACGATCTCCGTGGTCAGGGCCGAAGCCAGTGAGCACCAGATGCCGATATGAGCCCGGCCGGCCGTCACGGCGGCCTTCAATGTGTTGCGGCGCTCCTGCATTTCGCGATCGGTCTCCAGCCAAATAAGATGCATTGAAATTTGTATGATGTCCTATATCATATGGCTAACTTTGGCTGCAAGGCCGGTTTCACTGGAGGGGTCTGCTTGGGAGTTTGGACATGAAGATCGGCTTCATCGGGCTTGGCGTCATGGGTGCACCGATGGCGCGCCATCTCGCCGCTGCCGGGCATGAGATCATGACGGTTCTGAACCGCTCCCCTCTGCCGAGCGACCTGAAGGCATCGGTCGTCGCCTCCCCAGCCGAGGTGGCGCGGCTGTCCGAGATGACAGTCACCATGCTGCCCGACACCCCTGACGTGGAGCGCGTCCTGTTGGGAAAGGACGGCGTCGTCGAGGGACTATCGGCCGACAAGCTGGTGATCGACATGAGCTCGATCAGCCCGATCGCCACGGCCGAGTTCGCGGCGAAGGTTCGCGAGACCGGAGCCGGCTATCTCGACGCGCCGGTCTCGGGCGGCGAGGTCGGCGCCAAGGCGGCGAAACTCACCATCATGGTTGGCGGGCCGGCCGCTGAGTTCGAACGGGCGCTGCCGATCTTCGAGACGCTCGGCAGGAACATCACCTTGATCGGCGAACAGAATGGCGCCGGACAGACCTGCAAGATCGCCAACCAGATCATCGTCGCGCTCAACATCGAAGCCGTGGCCGAAGCGCTTGTCTTCGCCAGCAAGGCCGGCTGCGACCCGGCCAAAGTGCGCAGCGCGCTAATGGGCGGCTTTGCCGCTTCTCGCGTGCTGGACGTGCATGGCGAGCGCATGATTGCCCGCACGTTCGCACCGGGCTTTCGCATCCGGCTGCACCAGAAGGACCTCAATCTCGCGCTCGAAAGCGCCCGCGCGCTTGGCGTGGCCCTGCCGAACACCGCCGTGGCGCAGCAGCTTATGAATGCCTGCTCGGCCCGGACAGGCGGCGCGGAAGCCGACCACTCGTCCCTCGTCAAGGCGCTCGAGATGCTGAGCGACCATGAACTGTCAAACGGAAAGGAATAAATCGATGCGCGGAACCGGCAAGGCCGACGTCTTCGTCATGCTGGCCCATCCCGTGGGCCATGCCAAGAGCCCCGGCATGTTCAACGAAATCTTCGAGCAGAAGGGCCTCGACAGCCTGATGGTGCCGCTGAGTTGCCGCCCGGAGGATTTCGAGACCTTCTGGGCCGGCATCACGGCGGCCGAGAACATCCGCGGCGTCATCATCTCGGTGCCGTACAAGGTCGCGGTCTACCACAAATGTTCCGCCGCGCATGACCGCGCCGCGCGGGTTGAGAGCGCCAATTCCGTGCGCCGCCAGGCCGATGGAAGCTGGTACGCCGACAATTTCGACGGCGTCGGCTTCATCGACGGCCTCAGGGCTGGCGGGCACCAGATTGCCGGCCGCCGCATCCTCCAGGTCGGTGCCGGCGGCGCCGGCGCGTCGCTGACCTACTGTCTGGCCGAGGAAGGCGCAGCGGAGATCCGGCTGACCGACATCGACAGGGGACGCGCGGAGAAGCTGGCCGCGCTGGTCGGCAAGTCCTTTCCAAAATGCCGTATCGAGATCGGCCAGCCCGATCCGTCTGGCATGGACATGGCGATCAACGCCACGCCTTCCGGGCTGAAGGCTACCGATCCGCTGCCCATGGATGTGACGAAGCTGACGCCTGACATGACGGTCGTCGACATCATCATGGAGCCGGCCGAGACGGCGCTGCTCAAGGCGGCAAAGGAGATCGGCTGCCGCGTCCAGCCTGGACGCCCGATGATGGACTTCCAGGTTGAAGCCATGGCCGAATTCTTCGACATCGAGCGCAAGGACCGCGGCCATGGCTGAGACAATGACGGCCGTCGTCATCGGCGGCACTTCGGGCATAGGCCGCGCGATCGCCTTGCGCTTCGCCGAGGACGGCTACCAGGTTGTCGTCGCCGGCCGGGACGCGACACGAGGCAAGGAGGCGGCCAGCGCCTGCGAGACGGCGGGCGCACCGCGCGCTCTGTTCGTCCAGACCGATGTCGCCGAAGCCGCTTCGGTGGAGGCGCTGGCGCAGGCCGTCAGCGCTGCGTTCGGCACGCCTGAAGTCGCAATCAACTGCGCCGGCATCCTGCAGAGCGGCAAGCATGTGCTCGATCAGGATCTGGACGAGGACGAGAAGATGTGGCGGGTGAATTATCGCGGCACGCTGCTGGGGTGCCAGGTGTTCGGTCGGCTTATGTCGGCCGCCGGGCACGGCGCCATCCTGAACGTCGGCTCGCTCGCCTCCTTCGCGCCGCTGTCGCTACCAGCCTACACGCCTGGAAAGCATGCGGTTCTGGCACTCACCCAAATCCTGGCGGCAGAACTCGGCCCGCACGGCGTCCGCGTCAACGCGGTGGCGCCCGGCTACACGCTTTCCGATGGGCTGAAAGCCAGGATCGCCAAGGGCGAGCGAAACCCCGAAGCCATCCAGGCGACCACGGCGCTGCGCCGTTTCGTCGAGCCGCGCGACGTTGCCGAGGCGGCATTATTCCTCTGCTCGGATCGTGCGGCATCGATAACCGGCGTCACCTTGCCTGTCGACGCCGGCTGGCTCGTGCAGGCGCCTTACGCGCAATACCTGCAAGGCAATCCCATCCGGCGCACGCCGGCAATCTGACCCGAGCCGGCGGATGCCGGCAAACTGACCCAGCCGGCGGATGCCGGCAAACCGACAAGGACAACCCGTGAGCGATATCAAGCGTTTCGACTTCGACACCCGCATCCACCATGGTGTCATCCACAATGGCACGCTCTATCTCACCGGCCAGGTCGCGAGACCGGGCCAGTCCGCCGCCGACCAGATGCGCGAGGTGCTGGGCAAGATCGATGCACTGCTGGCCAAGGCAGGTACCGACAAGACCCGCATCCTGCACGTCCAGATGTGGCTGGATGACGTCAGGGATTTCGACGAGGTCAACACCGTCTGGGACGCCTGGATACCGAAAGAACATGCGCCGGCGCGCTCCTCCGGCGAAGGACGGATGGCCAAGCCCGGAATGCTGGTCGAGCTGATCGTCACCGCGGCAGTTTGAATGGTCCTGCCGGTTCGGGCATCATCGCGAATCTGGTTAGAGCAGTTCACGTTTCACGGAGACGACGAACCACTCTAACTCTTTGTTTTTGGCGCAATTCCGGACGGAGAACCGTTTACACTTTTGCTGGAATCGCTCTAAGGGGAGACTGATGACGAAGCGCAAGCCGCTTTCCACCGTCGTGGCGGAAAGCCTGTCCGAAAAGATCCGTTCCGGACAGTTGCTTCCCGGCGCGCAGTTGCCGACCGAGGCGGAGCTTTGCGCCGAATACGACGTCAGTCGCACGGTGGTGCGGGAAGCAGTAGCGCGGCTGCGCTCCGACGGCATGGTGGTGCCTCAGCAAGGGCGCGGCATGTTCGTCAGCGAGACGCCGGCGCCACGCAATTTCTCGATCCCGGACGAAGCGCTCAGGACCTTGCCGGAAACCATCGCCTTGCTCGAACTGAGGCTGAGCGTCGAAGTGGAGTCCGCCGGGCTCTGCGCGGAACGGCGGACCGACGCGGAGGCGAACGGCATCCGTGCCCTGATGGAACAGGTCGACGCCCAGCAGGCGGATCCGGCCGTGGTCCAGATCCACTACGACTATGATTTCCACCTGGCGATCGCCAAGGCGGCCCGCAATGAATTCATTCACGGCTTCCTGGCCTATCTCAGGCCCATGATCGTGCCGCGCTTTCAGCTCGGCTACGTGGTCACGCCGGAGCGCAAGGACAGCTACTACACGCGCATCCACAACGAGCACAAAGCCATCGTAGACGCCATCGAAAGGCAGGACGGCCGCGCCGCGCGCCAGGCCATGCGCAAGCACCTGCATAACAGCCTCGGGCGCGTGCGCGCGCTGGCTCGGGCTTCCGGCATCGAGGCAACGGAGGCGCAGCAGAAGGCGGCGGCGGCCTCGTTGTTCACCGATATGAAAAGGCCCTCTCCGACCGGCGGATAGTGCCCGGTGACGTCGATCGCATAGGCATTCGCCGGGAATCAGATTGGCCACGCATTGCGAAAGCCATGTTTTTTGCTCGGCCGGCTGACCGAAACCGTTTTCAACAGGCAGAGAATGTTGCTTTCCCGCCGTTTCCCCGGATTTTCCGCCTCCACGCCGGGCTGACCACCCGTCCAGTTTTCAGGCAAGAAAAAAGAATTCGAAAGTTTATCTTTCCTTTTTGCTGGTTTTCTTGGTTTCGCGGCGCTGGCCCGCGCCGCAGACTGAAAACCAGGCAAACGGGGAAGCCCACGTGACGACAGCCTTCATCACCGGAGCGACGAGCGGCATAGGACGGGCGATGGCGATCGCGTTGAGCGATGCCGGCTATGACGTCTATGCGGTCGGGCGCAGCCAGGCCGCGCTCAAGGAGCTGCAGGCCGAGCGGCCGGGCATCGTGCCGATCGCCGTCGACGTCACCGATCGTGAGGCGCTGGAGGCGGTTCTGGCGGATCTCACGATCGACGTGCTGATCAACAATGCCGGAATCATGCCGCCACTCGGCAATTTCGCCGACATGAAGATATCGGACATCGACACCACGCTGGAGGTGAACCTCAGCGCGGCGATCCTGCTCACCCGCCTCGTCGTGCCGCAGATGCGCGAGCGGCAGTCTGGCCACATCCTGTTCACCGGCTCCACGGCGGGCCACGCGGCATATTCCAACATTGCCGTCTATTCGGCCACCAAGGCGGCGATATCAGGCTTCGCCGCCGCGCTGCGCGCCGACCTCTCCCCATCAGGCATACGCGTCACCGAGATCGTGGCCGGTCGTGTCGAGACGCAGCTCTACCAGGACATCCTCGACTCCAAGGCACGTGCAGCCATGTACGCCAGCAAAGTCGTGCAGCCGGATGACGTGGCCAGGATGGTGGTCGGTGTGCTTGCGCTCCCCGCATGGGCCGACGTTACCCGTTTCGACATCATGCCGACCTGGCCAACCTCGCCGAGCGGCACCAAGTAAGGAAGACTGGAATGAAGGATCTTTCCGTTCTGATCGTTGGCGGCGGCGCCGGCCTCGGCGCGCTCCTGGCTGGGATGGCCGTGGAGGCCGGGGCGGCAAGGATCGGCATCATCGACATCAATCAGGAGGCTGCCGAATCCGCGCTCGCGCCGGCGAAGGCCAAGGGCTTGCCGGCCGCGACCGCTGCCTGCGACATCCAGGTCGGCCCTCAGTGCCATGCGGCCTTCGACGCCATCGTCTCAAAGCTCGGGCGCATCGACACGCTGATCAATTGCGCCGCCATCTACCCACGCCGTCCGCTTCTGGAAATCAGTGACGCCGACTGGGATGCCTCCAACGGCATCAACATCAAGGGCACCTATCACATGATGGTGGCGGCGGTTCGCCACATGCAATCGCAGGAGCCCAAGGCGCATGTCCGCGGCCGTATCGTCAACCTGACCTCCGTCGACGCCTTCAAGGCGCATCCGCAGAATGCCCACTACGCGGCAACCAAGGCCGCCGTCGTCAGCCTGACGCGCTCCTTCGCCCATCACGTGGCGAAGGACGGGATCCTGGTGAATTCGGTGGCACCCGCCGGCATGGCCACGGAGCGGGCGAAAGCGCTCGGCTTCCTGGAGGAGCTGGCCAAGGCAAGCCCGCTCGGCCGTGGCGCCGAGCCGACCGAGATCGCCGAATGGGTACTCATGACGGGCGGCCCGAAGAACACCTACATGACCGGTGAAAACGTAATTGTTTCAGGTGGTTATATCTACGCCTGAGGCGGTTTTCCGCAACCGGCGACTGAATACGGCAGTGCATGATCAACGGAGCCTCGAGCGGAAGGAGCGGAATTTTCGATGACCGGCAAGCTGCGCCTTCCCTCGCTGAATGCTCTTCGCGTCTTCCACGCCGTTGCGCAGCACAGGAGTTTTCGGCAGGCCGCGGATGAATTGCTGGTCACGCCGCAAGCGGTCGGCCAACAGATCAAGCTGCTGGAAGACACACTTCAAGTGACGCTGTTCGAGCGCAAGGGCCGGTCGATCGAACTGACCGAGTCCGCCATCCTTCTCTCGCACTACGTCAAGGCCGGCTTCGACGAGTTCTCGGAAGGTGTGCGCCGCGTCACCAAGTCGAACTACCGCGACCGCATCAACCTCAATGCGAGCCCGTATTTCGCCACGCACTATCTGCTGCCCAGGCTTTCGCTGTTCCGGGAAATCCTGCCGGGCGCGGATCTGCGCCTGACGACGATGGTCGACCTGCCCGATTTCGGGCGCGACGACATCGATATGACCGTGCAGTGGGGTTACGGCAACTGGCCGGACTATGAAACCACGCTGCTGGTGCCGGACCCGAAGATCATCTGCTGCACGCCGGCGATCGGCGAAAAGATCAAGTCGGCGCATGATCTGACGAAGTTCACGCTGCTCGACACCGTCAAGTCGAAGCGCCTGTGGCCGGACATATTGCGCCACCTTGGCGTCGAGCTGACGGATGGCGACCGCAGCATCAGCTTCGACGACGCGGCGACCATGCGCCGCGCAACCCTGCAGGGCATTGGCGTGGGCCTGGTTTCCGTCATCGACGCCGAGGAAGATTTCCGGGCGGGCACGCTGGTCGCGCCGATCGGCCGCGACGCTATCGCCGATATGAGGCCGGAGGAAGTTCCCGGCTTCTTCCTTGTCGTCCCACGCGGGCACCTGCGCGTGAAGGCTGTGGCCGCCCTGCATCGATGGCTGGCCCAACAGGATTGGCGAAGCGACCTCACGATCCCCTTGCCGAAACCGACCCCGCTTTCCGACTAGGAAGCGGCTTCGAGACCGAGCCTCGGAAAGTTTCTTTCGGGACTCCAACAACAAGAAACGGAACAACCTCAACAGTGGAGACAACATCATGAAGACGATGAAATGGGGGGCTGCGGCCCTGGCCCTTGGCCTCGTGCATTTTTCGGCGCCGGCGCAAGCCGCCGGCGGCAAGACGCTCGAGACGGTCAAGGCACGTGGCGTGCTGAACTGCACCGGCCATGACGGCTCCTATCTCGGCTTCGCCGAGGTGGACGACAAGGGCAACTGGAAGGGCATGGACATCGATCTCTGCAAGGCAGTGGCCACGGCGGTGTTCGGCGATCCGGCAAAGCTGAAGGTCGTTCCGATCAGCTGGGCGCAGCGCTGGCCGGCTTTGCAGTCGGGCGACGTCGACATCATCATCAAGGCGTCGGGCGGCACGCTCAGCCGCGACACGGAACTGGGGCTGCAGTTCTCCATGTCCTACTACCTCGGCACGACCAAGGTGATGGCGCACAAGGAACTCAATCTGAAGTCGCTCAAGGATGCCGCGGGCGGCACGATCTGCATTCCTGCCGGCACCTCGCAGGAGCAGCAGGTCGCGGCCTATACGGCCAAGCTGGGCATCAAGCTCGAGCCCGTGCTCATCGAAAAGACCGAGGAGCTCGAACAGGCCTACTTCTCGGGACGCTGCGATCTCTACGCGCAGTGGGGTCCCACACTTGCCATTGCACGCATCGCCAAGGGCAAGGTCGAAGACCATGTCATCCTGCCCGACGTGCTGGCGGTCGAGCCTGAAGTGATGATCATGCGGCAAGGCGACGACAATTGGGTCGATATCGCCAACTGGACGCTGAGCACCCTGATCTTCGCCGAACAGGAAGGCATCACCTCCAAGAATGTCGATGAGATCAAGGCCAAGCCGACCTCGCCGCAGGTGGCCAAGTTCCTCGGCGTGACGCCGGGCATGGGCAAGGGGCTCGGACTCTCCGACGACTGGGCCTACAAGGTGATCAAGAATGTCGGCAATTACGGTGAGATCTTCGACCGCGATCTCGGCAAGGATTCGCCCTACAAGATGGACCGTGAACTGACCAATTTGTGGAACAATGGCGGCGTCCTGTTCCCGCTGGTCATCGACTGATCCGGTCTGAACGCATCCCGGTTCAGGCTCCGCCCGGCAGAAGCCGGGCGGAGCCGACGGCAATTTCGAGAAAGATTGGTCAATGAGCAGCCTGCTGAGAAATCAGAAGGTCCGCAACACGCTGTTGCAGGTTCTCTATGTCGGCTCGATCGCAGCGCTGGTGCTTGCCGGTGTGGTGATCGCGCGACGGAATCTGGCCGAGCAAGGGATCACCTCCGGCTTCGACTTCCTGTTCAAGTCGACAGGCTGGGACGTGAACTTCACGCTGCTGCCCGCCACGGCCAATGACCCCTATTGGTGGTTCTTCCTCATCGGCATCACCAACACACTGTTCTTGGGGACTGTCGGCCTGGTGCTGGCGACGATAGTCGGAACGATCGTTGGCCTGGCGCGGACCTCCAGCAACGAATTGGCGCAGCTGCTTGGCCGCACCTATGTCGACATCTTCCGCAACATCCCGCTGATCCTCCAGGTCTTCTTCTGGTACGCGCTGATCACGCATTTGCCGACGCCACGCGCAGCGCATGAAGCCTGGGGCTTTCTGCTGACCAGCCGGGGGCTCTATATCCCGTTCCCGAATGTCCGCGGCGTGACAATGGTGCTGGCCCTGTTTGCCTTGATCGCGGCAATAGCGCTGCCGGTCTGGCTGGGCAGGACGTCACGGCTCAGCCAACCCGTTGGCGGGCGGCATGCCATCCAGTTCGCCGTCGCGGCGGCAGCACTTGCCTGTGCCGCGATCATTCTGGCGATCGGCCGCCTGCCCGACGCGCCGTTCATCGACTTTCCGGCACTGCAGGGCCTCAACCTCAGGGGCGGCCTGCGCATTCCGCCGGAGTTTTCCGCGCTGGCCATCGCCATCGCGATCTATGGCGGCTCCTACATCGCCGAGATCGTGCGCGGTGGCTTCAAGTCTGTCGGCAAGGGTCAGATGGAAGCGGCGCTCTCGCTGGGCCTCAGCCCCTGGCGGGTGTTCACGCTGGTGCGGCTGCCGCTCGCGTTGCGCGCCATGCTGCCGATCCTTGCCAACCAGTATGTCTGGCTGATGAAGGCGACCACGATGGGCATTGCGGTGGGCTTCACGGATTTCTTCATGATCGTGGCGCTGACGATCAATCATTCCGGCCAAACCCTCGAGGTGATCGGCATCCTGATGGCGGGCTTCCTCGCCATCAACCTCTCGCTGGCCGCCCTGTTCAACCGCCTCAACAAGGCCATTGCCCTCAAGGGCAATCAGCTGAGGGGCTAAGCCATGGAGATTGTCGCTCCGCCCGCCCCCGGAAAGCTCGAGGATCTGAGGCGACGCTTTTTCGCGACGCCGCTTCAGGCGGTGATGTCTCTGATCTGCCTGGCGATCATGGCCTTCATCGTCTGGAAGCTGCTGACCTGGGCGGTCTTCTCCGCTGTCTTCACCACGGCCGGCGGGCCCGAGGCCTGCCAGGCCGCGGCCGGAGCCTGTTGGTCGGTCATCGCGGCCAGGTGGCGCATCATCCTCTTCGGCCTCTATCCCTATGAAGAGCAATGGCGCTCGGCGCTGGCCTGCGTGGCCGTGGTGGTGATGACTGTGCTGAGCTGTATTCCAGCCTTCTGGACCGGCCGCCGCATCGCGCTGGTGTGGGGTATCGGAACCACCGTCTTCTACGCGCTGATGAAAGGCGGCATGCTCGGCCTGCCCTTCGTCGGCGAGGAAGCGTGGGGCGGGCTGGCGCTGACCCTGTTCATCTTTGTCACCACCTGCCTGATCGGCTTCCCGCTGGCGATCTGCCTGGCCTTGCTGCGCCGGTCGGAACTGCCCTGGATTTCCCGCACCACCGGCCTGATCATCGATGGGGTGCGCTCGCTGCCGCTGATCTCGATCCTGTTCACATTCGCCATCGTCCTGCCTTTCGCACTGCCGCAATGGCTGCAGGGCGACAAGCTGTACCGGGTGATCCTGGGATCGGCCCTGTTCTTCTCCGCTTACCAGGCGGAGATCGTGCGCGGCGGCATGCAGGGTGTTGCCAAGGGACAGGAGGAGGCAGCCATGGCGCTCGGCATGCGCTATTGGCAACGCATCGGCCGCATCCTGCTGCCGCAGGCCATGCGGAACGCGTTGCCGGCGACGATCAACCAGTTCGTCATCTCGTTCAAGGAGACCTCGCTGGTTGTCATCGTCGGCTTCTTCGAGATCCTGGCTTCCGGCAATGCTGCCTACGGCACCGGCGAATGGCGTTTCGCCTATGTCGAGGTCTATGCCTTCATCGCCTTCATCTATTTCGTCTTCGTTTTCAGCCTGTCCCGCTACGGCGCCTTCCTAGAGCGCCGCATGTCGGCCAGCGAACGCTAAGGAGGCGCGGTCGTGATTTCAGCCAAGTCGACCCAATCGGCCGGACCCGCGGTCCGCATCGAAAAGGTCGATAAATATTATGGATCGTTCCGCGCGCTGCGAAACGTCAGCCTGTCGGTGGAGCGCGGTGAGAAGATCGTCGTCTGCGGTCCGTCCGGTTCCGGCAAGTCGACCATGATCCGCTGCATCAATCGCCTCGAACAACATAACGCAGGCCGTATCACGGTACTCGGCACCGAACTCAACGACGATGTCGGCAACATAGACGAGATCAGGCGGGAGGTCGGCATGGTGTTCCAGCACTTCAACCTGTTCCCGCACATGACGGTGCTGGAGAACTGCATGCTGTCCCCGATGATCGTGCGCAGAAAGCCGCGTGCTGAAGCCGAGGCAACTGCCAGGCGCTATCTGGAGAAGGTCCGCATTCCCGAGCAGGCGATGAAGTTTCCCGGCCAGCTCTCTGGCGGCCAGCAGCAGCGGGTCGCAATCGCACGCGCTTTGTGCATGCAGCCGCAGATCATGCTGTTCGACGAGCCGACCTCGGCGCTCGATCCCGAGATGATTTCGGAAGTGCTCGATGTCATGGTCACGCTTGCCTCCGAAGGCATGACCATGATCTGCGTCACGCATGAGATGGGCTTTGCCCGCCGGGTCGCCGACCGGGTGGCCTTCATGGATGGCGGCGAGATCGTCGAAGAGGCGCCGCCGGAAGAGTTTTTCACTGCGTCCCGCAACGAGCGCACCCGACAATTCCTGTCGCAGGTGCTGGGCCATTGAACGGCATTTTTGAAGATGCAACGTTCAAGCAGCACACAACCTTCAGGGATTTCCATGACTGACCCGACCGCCGCGTTGCGCGATATCCTCGGACCGAAAGGCTGGCTTTCGGGCGCCGATGCGAAGCCCTACCAGCGCGATTGGCTCAACCGCTATGGCGTTGCGCCGCTGGGCGTTGCCAGGCCAGCGAACACCGCTGAGGTGGCCGCGGTCGTCGTGGCATGCCGGGAGGCCGGATTGGCGGTGGTGCCGCAGGGCGGCAATACAGGGCTTTGCGGCGGTGCCGTCGCGGAGCAGCCGAACGCGGTGATCGTCTCGCTCTCGCGCATGGCGGCGATCGGCGAACCGGATCTCGAGAGCGGCTCGATCATCGTCGAAGCTGGCGTCGTGCTTGCCGCGCTGCACGATGCGCTGGAGCCGCATGGCCTGATGTTTCCCATGCATCTCGGCGCGGAAGGCAGCGCCAGGATCGGCGGGCTGATCGGCACCAATGCAGGCGGCAGCCAGGCTTTCCGATACGGCATGATGCAGGATCTCGTGCTCGGCCTCGAAGTCGTGATACCGGACGGCGCGGTATGGGACGGACTGCGCGCGGTACAAAAGGACAATGCCGGCTATCAGCTGCGCAAGTTGTTCTGCGGCGCGGAAGGCACACTCGGCATCGTGACACGCGCGGTGCTTCGGCTCTATCCCACGCCGAGGCAGCAGGCGAGCGCGCTTCTGGTCATGCCCGACTTTGCCGCCGCCGTTTCGTTCGGCGCCTTCCTGCGCGGCGAGGCAAGCGAATTCCTCTCCGGCCTCGAATTCTTCAGCGATGTCGGCCTGGCACTGGCTCTCAAGCACCTGCCTGATCTCGCCTATCAATTGGAGGCACGCGGTGACGTTTATCTACTCGTCGAACTGGCTTCCGGCTCGCCCCGCGTTCCCTTGGACGAGATCCTGAATTCGGCATTGGAATGGGGCATGGAGCAAGGCCTCGTCCTTGATGGTGCGCTGGCGACATCGGGCGCGCATCGGGCGCAGTTCTGGCGGTTGCGCGAGGAGCAGCCGGAAGGGCAGCGGCTGGAGGGCGAGCAGCTCAAGCATGACATCTCGGTGCCGCCGGGCGCGATCGCCCGCTTTGTCGAGGCCGGCGCCAAGCTCTGCCACGAGATTCTGCCTAGCGTGCGGATCAACCCGTTCGGCCATCTCGGCGACGGCAACATCCACTACAATCTGTCGCCACCGGAGGGTCGCGCCGACTTCAACGGCAAGGCCGGGCAGTTCGCCGAGGCGCTGTCGGCGCTTGCCACGGAAATGGGCGGCAGTTTCGCGGCCGAGCACGGGCTTGGCCGGGCAAAGATCGCCCTGGCCGAGCGCAATCGCGGTCTGGTGGAGCGGGACCTCATGGCACGGTTGAAGGGCGCATTCGATCCATTGGGCGCAATGAACCCCGGCGTTCTGGTGCGGACTGCCAAGTAAAGAAAAACTTTCGAATAGACCGCATTTCTTGATTTCGTCCCGATCCGCCAGCGTGCACGTATGAATCCGAAAGGCAGGCCGGATCCGCTTGCCGCCAGACCGAGGATGCCGAAAACATGATCCGCAATGGCGGCCGCCTTCTTGTCGAATGCCTGATCGCTCTTGGCGCGGCCAAGAGCTTCGGTGTGCCCGGCGAAAGCTACCTGGCCGTTCTCGACGCGCTGCACGACACACATGGGAAGCTGGACTATGTGCTCTGCCGCAATGAGGGTGGCGCGGCGTTCATGGCTTCGGCCTATGGCAAGCTGACCGGCTCGCCCGGCATCTGCTTCGTGACGCGCGGCCCAGGTGTCACGAATGCCAGCATCGGCGTGCATACGGCCATGCAGGACAGTTCGCCGATGATCCTCTTCGTCGGCCAGGTCGGCACCGACATGAGGGGCCGCGAGGCCTTTCAGGAGATCGACTACAGGGCCGTCTATGGCACGGTCGCCAAATGGGCAGTCGAGATCGACGACGTCTCCCGCCTGCCCGAGATCGTGGCGCGGGCCTGGACCACCGCCTTGACTGGACGGCCCGGCCCCGTCGTGGTCGCGCTGCCGGAAGACATGCTGACGAGCCTGACTGAAGCCGCCCCGCTCAGCGGGCCAGCCGCAATCTTCGAAGCCGCTCCGGCACAGGACGCGATGGCTGCGGCACTCAAGTTGCTGGAAGCAGCCGAGAGGCCGGTCCTACTTATGGGCGGCGCCAACTGGACAGAGGCGGGACGCACGGCGCTGCAGGCTTTCGCCGAGGCTTCCGACATCCCGGTCGTGGCGGCCTTCCGCTACCAGGACCAATTCGACAATCATTCGCCGGCCTTCGTCGGCGAGGCCGGTGTCGGCATGGTGGCGCATGTCAAAAACCTGATCCGCGATGCCGATGTGATGCTGGCCGTCAATGTGCGCTTCGGCGAGATGACCACGGACGGCTATACGCTGCTGTCGGTGCCGCAGCCGCGCCAGAAGCTGATCCATGTCCACGGCTCCGACCGCGAGATCGGCAAGATCTATGTGCCGGCAATCGGCATCCACGCCGGCCCGAACGCCTTCGCCAAGGCATTGACGCCGGTGAAGGGCGGCTGGACGGAGTGGCGCGCGTCGGCGCGCCGAGCCTATGAAGGGACATTCGCGGCGCCCATCCAGCCTGGCCCGGTGGATATGGTGGCGGTCAGCGCCTGGCTGCGCGAGACCTTGCCCGCCGACGTCATTCTCACCAACGGCGCCGGCAATTTCACGGTGTGGCCGAACAAGTTCTTCAAGTTCGGGCCGCGGGCGCGGCTGCTCGCGCCGCAATCCGGCGCCATGGGCTACGGCCTGCCGGCGGCCGTCGCGGCAAAGGTCGCATTCCCGCAACGCACGGTGGTCTGCTTTGCCGGCGACGGCGATTTCCAGATGAACTGCCAGGAGCTCGGCACCGCGATGCAAGCCGGCGCGCAGCCGATCGTGCTGATCATCAACAACGGTATCTACGGTACGATCCGCGCGCACCAGGAACGCAACTACCCGGCCCGCGTCTCGGGAACCTCGCTTGAGAACCCGGACTTCGTCACGCTGGCGAAGGCCTATGGCTTCCATGCCGAGCGGGTCGAAACGACGGCGGATTTCGCCGCTGCCTTCGGTCGCGCGCTCGATTCGGCGACGGGCGCCGTTCTCGATATCGCCATCTCGCCCGAAGCGCTGACACCCCGGCAGACCCTCTCCCAGATGCGCGAAGCCGCTCTCGCTTCGCAGAAGGCCAAGGCATGACCTCCGGAACCGACGACATCCGTCTTGGCGCTGATATAGGCGGCACGTTCACCGACATCGCGCTTGACCTCCGGGGAACGCTGTTCTCGACCAAGGTGCTGACCAATTATGCGGCGCCCGAGCAGGCGATCCTCGACGGCATTGCGGTCGTCACGCGCGATGCCGGCATTTCACCCTCCGAGATCGGCATTGTCATCCACGGCACGACGCTCGCCACCAACGCCCTGATCGAGCGCCGCGGCGCGAAGACAGCATTGGTCACGACCGAAGGGTTTCGCGACGTGATCGAGATGCGGACTGAAAACCGTTTCGAGCAATACGATCTGAACCTGCAACTTCCAACGCCGCTCATCCCGCGCGAGCACCGCTTCACGGTCAAGGGCCGCATCGGCGCCGAAGGACAGGAGTTGAAGCCGCTCGATGAAGCCGCCCTGGAGGAGATCGCGAAGCAGATCGCGGCCGGCGGCTTCGGCTCGGTGGCGATCGGCTTCATCCATGCCTACACCAATCCGGCTCACGAGCGCCGTGCGCGCGAGATCCTTTCCCGCCACCTCAACATCCCGATTTCGCTCAGTGCCGAAGTGTCGCCGCAGATGCGCGAATTCGAGCGCTTCAACACGGTCTGCGCCAACGCCTATGTGCGGCCGCAGATGGCCGATTATCTCGCCCGCTTCCAGACGCGACTGAAGGAGATGGGCGCCGAGTGCCCGGTCTTCATGATCCATTCGGGCGGCGGCCTGATCTCGGTGGAAACGGCTTCCGAATTTCCCGTGCGCCTGGTCGAGTCCGGCCCGGCCGGCGGTGCCATTTTCGCCGCCGACATCGCCCGGCGCTTCGGCCTGGAAAAGGTCGTCTCCTACGATATGGGCGGCACGACCGCGAAGATCTGCCTGATCGAGGACTTTGCGCCACGCACGGCCAGAACCTTCGAGGTGGCGCGCACCTACCGCTTCTGCAAGGGTTCGGGCATGCCGATCTCGATCCCTGTCATCGAGATGATCGAGATCGGCGCCGGCGGTGGCTCCATCGCCTGGGTCGACGCCATGGGCCGGATCCAGACCGGACCGGAAAGCGCCGGATCGGAGCCGGGGCCTGCCTGCTACGGCCGCGGCGGCAAGCGCCCGGCAATCACCGACGCCGACCTGGTACTCGGCAAGCTCGACCCCGACAATTTCGCCGGCGGCGCGATCCGGCTCGACACGGCGGCGTCGGAACAGGCCATCCTGCGCGATGTCGGCGAGCGCCTGTCACTTGACGCCATGTCGACGGCCTTCGGCATCTGCGAGGTGGTGGATGAGAACATGGCCAATGCCGCCCGCGTCCACGCGGTCGAGAACGGCAAGAACATTTCCGACAATCTGATGATTGCCTTTGGCGGCGCTGCCCCGCTTCACGCGGCAAGGCTCTGCGAAAAACTCGGCATCGAGCGCTGCATCGTCCCCAAGGGTGCGGGCGTCGGCTCGGCGATCGGCTTCCTCAAGGCACCATTCGGCTACGAGGCGCTGGCGTCGAAGCTGACCCGCCTGTCGCGGTTCAAGCCGGAGGAGATCAACACCTTGCTCGGCGACCTCAAGGCATCAGCCGAAAGCTTCGTGCGCAGCGGCGCCAGCGGCAGCATCACCTGCGAAATCACCGCCTTCATGCGTTATGCCGGCCAGGGCTGGGAAATCCCGGTGGCTGTACCGGATGAGCCGTTCGGCGAGGATGCCGTGACAAGGCTCAAGGACCTGTTCGAGGCGAACTACCAGCGCTTCTTCGGCCGCGCCATCGAAGGGCTCGACGGGCTGGAGATCGAGATCGTCACCTGGTCGGTCAAGGCGACCGATGTCAGGCCTGATGTCGCCAGGCATGAACTCACGGCAGGCACGCGAACCAGCCAGCCCGCCACCACGCGCGCGGTGTTCGATCCGGCGAGCGGCGAACCGCAAATCTATGGCATCGTCGAACGTGATGCGCTCTGCGCCGGCGACCGCGTGGCCGGTCCCGTGGTCATTGTCGAACGCGAGACGTCCACCGTCGTCACCACCAGCTTCGACGCCGTCATCCAGAGCGACGGCGCAATCCTTCTGGTCCGCAAAGGCAGCCAGTCATGAGCGACATCAGCGAAATCCGCATGCAGGTGATGTGGAACCGGTTGATCTCGGTGGTCGAGGAGCAGGCGCTTACCTTGCTGCGCACGGCCTTCTCGACTTCGGTGCGCGAGTCCGGCGACCTGTCGGCGGGCGTGTTCGACCCGCGCGGCCAGATGCTGGCGCAGGCGGTCACCGGCACGCCCGGCCACGTCAACACCATGGCCGAGGCCGTGCTGCATTTCATGAATGAAATCCCGCGCGAGGCCATGTTCGAGGGCGACACCTATGTCACCAACGATCCCTGGCTGGGCACAGGCCATCTGCACGACATCACCATGGTGTCGCCGTCTTTCCTGAATGGCGAGCTGGTGGCGTTCTTCGCCTGCACGGCCCATGTCGTCGATGTCGGCGGGCGCGGCTTCGGCGCCGACGGCAAGTCGGTCTACGAGGAAGGCATCCAGATCCCGATCATGAAGTTCGCGGAGAAGGGCAAGGTCAATCTCGACCTGGTCCGGATCCTGCGCGCCAATGTCCGCGAACCGAACCAGGTGGTCGGCGATTTCTATTCGCTCGCCGCCTGCAACGAAGTCGGCCACCGGCGCCTCGTCGATATGATGAAGGAGATTGGCCTGGCATCACTTGATGGCCTTGGCGACTTCATCTTCTCGCGCACACGCGACGCCATGCTCGAACGCATCAAGGCGCTGCCGAAGGGCAGTTGGTCAAACGAGCTCGTCACCGACGGCTATGACGCACCGGTGAAGCTGGTGGCAAAGGTGTCGGTCCGCGACGACCATGTCGAGGTCGATTTCACCGGCACCGATGCGATGAGCCGGTGGGGCATCAACTGCCCGATCATCTACAGCAAGGCCTATGCCTGCTACGCGCTGAAATGCGTGGTGGCGCCCGACATTCCCAACAACGCCGCCTCGCTCGCCTTCTTCACCGTGACGTCGCCGGTCAACATCTTGAACGCGGTGCGGCCGGCGCCGGTGGCGCTCAGGCACATTTTCGGCCACATGGTCCCCGATCTCGTGCTGGGCGCGCTCTCCCAGGCCTTGCCGGGCAAGATCCTCGCCGAAGGTGCCGGCGCGCTGTGGAACATCCACATCTCGGTGCGTCCGGTCGCGGGCGGTTCGGGCCGGCGCGCCGAAGTGCTGATGTTCAATTCCGGTGGCATGGGCGCACGGCCTGGACTCGACGGCCTGTCGGCGACCGCCTTCCCGTCCGGCGTGCACACGATGCCGATCGAGGCGACCGAGCACACCGGTCCTATTGTCATCTGGCGCAAGGAACTGCGGCCGGGTTCCGGCGGCGACGGAGAGTTCCGTGGCGGCCTCGGACAAGTCATCGAAATCGCCGCGTTGGAAGGCCACGAATTCGATTTCTCGGCCATGTTCGACCGCGTCAATCACCCCGCCCATGGACGCAATGGCGGCGAGCCTGGCGTCGCCGGCGTGGTCAGACTGGACGATGGCACGCAGATGCGGCCCAAGGGCTGGCAGCACGTCCCGGCAGGGCGCCGGCTGATCCTCGAATTGCCTGGCGGCGGCGGCTACGGCGATCCGGCCAAACGCAGCACCGAGGCGCGGGCGAACGACCGCTCCAAGGAATACATTTCGGAGAACGGCAAATGAGCTACATTGCCTCGCGCCTATCGGCGGTGAAGCCTTCGGCTTCGATGGCTGCCTCGCAAGCCGCCAAGGCGCTGCGCGCCAAGGGCGTCGACGTGATCGATCTCGGCTTGGGCGAACCGGATTTCCCGACGCCCAGCCACATCATCGACGCCGCCCATTTCGCGGCGAAGGCAGGACAGACGCTCTACACCGGTGCGGCCGGCACGACAGAAGCGCGCGAAGCCATTGTCGGCAAATTCAGACGCGAGAACGGGCTGGATTACACGGCCGACGACATCGTGGTGGCCAACGGCGCCAAACAGATCATCTTCAACGCGCTGATGGCGACGCTGGAGAGCGGCGACGAGGCGATCCTGCCGGCGCCCTATTTCGTCTCCTATCCCGAAATGGTGAAGCTGCTCGGCGGCACGCCTGTCACCGTCGAATGCCCGGAGACATCTGGTTTCCGCCTGACGCCTGATGTGCTGGAGAAGGCCATTACGCCGAGAACCAAATGGCTTTTCCTCAATATGCCGGGCAACCCGTCCGGCGCCGTCTATTCGCAATCGGATCTGCAAGCGCTGGGCGCGGTTCTGGCAAGGCACCCGCAAGTGCTCGTGCTTTCCGACGAGATCTATGAGCACATCCTGTTCGACGGCCGCAAGTTCGTTTCCTTCGGCAAGGCCTGCCCGGAACTCAGGGACCGCACGCTGATCGTCAATGGCGTCTCGAAATCCTACGCGATGACCGGCTGGCGCGTCGGCTATGCGGCCGGACCGGCGCCGCTGGTGAAGGCGATGTCGACCATCCAGAGCCAGTCCTGCACCTCCGTCTGCTCCATCGCGCAGGCGGCGACGGTCGCCGCGCTCAACGGTCCGCAGGACGAAGTGGCGCGCTTCCGGCAAGCCTTCGAAGCGCGCCGTGACCTCGTTGTCGATGGGATCAGGAAAATCAACGGGCTGACGCTGTCGCCGCCGGATGGCGCCTTCTATGCCTATATCGGCTGTGCCAGCCTGATCGGCCGCAAGACGCCCGAGGGTGTCGTGCTGGAGGACGATGCGGCGGTGGCGAACTATCTTCTGGTCGAAGGCCGCGTGGCATCAGTGCCGGGCATGGCCTATGGACTTTCACCCTATTTTCGTATCTCGACCGCGACCAGCGAAGAGGTGCTGACCGAGGCGATCGCGCGGATCAATGCCGCTGTCGCGCAAGTGGAGTAGATGATGCCACATTACGAACGTATCCTGATCACCGGCGCCGCCGGCCGCCTCGGTTCGGAACTGCGCAAGGGGCTGGTGCCGCTGGCGAAAACGATCCGGTTGGCGGGGCGTGAACCGTTCGGCGATCTCGCGCCTCACGAAGAGGAAGCGGTCTTCGATCTCGCCGACATGGAAGCGACGATCGCGGCCACCAGGGACTGCGATGCAATCGTGCATTTCGGCGGCGCGCCGCTCGAATGCGAATGGCAGACGATCCTGGATTCCAGCATACGCGGCTCCTACCACATCTACGAAGGCGCCCGGAAACACGGCGTGAAGCGCATCATCTACGCCTCCTCGGTGCATGCGATCGGCTATCATGAGGTCGAGGCCCAAATCGGCGTCGACGCGCCGGTGCGCCCTGACAGCCTCTACGGCGTCTCGAAGAATTTCGTCGAGAGCCTCAGCCGACTCTACTGGGACAAATTCGGCATAGAGACGGTGTGCCTACGCATCTTCTCGTCCTTCCCCGAACCGGCGGACCGGCGCATGCTGTGGTCATATCTTTCCTTTGCCGACTGCGTGCGCCTGGTCGAGGCATCGCTTACCGCGCCGCGCGTCGGCCACACGATCTCCTTCGGCATTTCAGACAACAAGGTGAAGACGGTCGACAACAACGGCGCCAAACATCTGGGGTTCATCCCCCAGGACAGCGCCGAGCCGTTCCGCGCCGCGGTGGAAGCAAAGACCCCCGTTCCCGATCCGAAAAGACCGTCGGTAAAATATCTCGGCGGCTGGTTCTGCGAACTCGGCCATCCGGACGACAAGCCCGCCTGACTATAGAGCGGGCCGCCGTTTCGGTAAGACGGTGGCTCGCTTTCAGGCAGCCGCGCCGCCCAAATAGGCGCGCCTGCTGATGCCCAGCATCACGCATGGGCTGCGCATCATCGTCGAACGCTGCGCCGCGGAATCCGGCATCACGCCCGATGTCGGCATCGGATTCGTATGCCGTGCTGTGGCCCGTGCACAACGGTCTGCTGCGCTACTCGGGCTTCGATGCGCTGCCGCCCTTCGTCGCCCACATGCCGGACCGTGTCGGCGACGAAGGCCGCCAGGCCTATCTGGAGGCCTACGGCAAGAGACTGGCAGAGATCGACAAGACGCCGCGCCTGTTCTTCCACCCCGCTGAGGATTACGGCAAGAACGAGCGGCTGAAGTCGGGCGTGCTCGCCCGCTCGGGAGTGCAGCAATACCTGACGCCGGCGCGCGCCCGCTGGAGAACGAGCAGGCCGCGCCGCGCTGCTTCGCACGGTCCGCCTCGCCGACGACAGAAGTGGCATTGCCGGATGACAAGCGCATCGCACAACAAGGGCCAGAATTTCGGAGCCATTGCGCGGTAAGTTTTTGCTTGTGAACATGCCGGCGGATTGTAGCTTGCCCGAGCCGGTCCGACAAAAGGGGTGTGCGCGAGATGATCGACATCCGAATTTCGATGGATGCAGCGTGCCGTTGAAAGCAGCCACCCATATCGAGGCCATGTCCGCCTTCGCGCTTGCGAATTTCGGCGGCTATGACGGGCCTACCCTTGCTCAGAATGAGAGCGCCTTTCCGCCCAGCCCCAAGGCGATCGCCGCCGGCCAGGACGCGATTGGCCGCAGCCATCTCTATCCCGACCCGGACTGGACGGCACTGCGCGGGGCGATCGCGCAAGCCTATGGGGTCGAGCGCGACCTGATCCTGTGCGGCGCCGGTTCGATGGAGCTGATCAGTTGCACCGTCGCGGCATTCGCCGGACCAGGCGATGAGGTGCTGGGCACCGCCTATGCCTACAATTTCGCAGCATCGGCCGCCGCGCGCGTCGGTGCGGTCTACGTCAAGGCAGAAGAGCGCGATTTCACCGTTTCGATCGACAGCATCCTGGCTGCCGTCACGCCAGCAACGCGTATCGTCTTCGTCTGCAATCCCGGCAATCCGACCGGCACCCGTATCGGCAACAGCGAACTGCTGCGGCTGCGCGCGGCGTTGCGGCCGGACGTGCTGCTGGTGATCGATCAGGCCTATGGCGAATTCGACGACCAGGACCCCGGACCGATCTTCGCGCTTGCCTTGCGCGGCGACACCGTGGTGCTGCGCACCCTGTCCAAAGCCTACGGCCTGGCTGGGGCGCGCGTCGGCTGGGGCTTGTTTGCACCTTCGGTCGGGGCGCAAGTGCGCAAGATGCAGAATTCGAACCAGGTCACGACGCCGAGCCTGGCAATGGCGGTCGCGGCCGTTCAGGACCAGGTCTTTATGCGCCAAACAGTGGCCCGCACGGCCGTGATCCGCGATCGGTTTGCGCATGATCTGCGGTCCGCCGGGTACCATGTTCCCGAAAGCCGGACGAATTTCGTGCTGATCCGCTTCTCCAGCGCAGCCGCCGCGGAGGCGGCCGAGAGAAGCTTGCGCGGTGCCGATATCATCCTGCGGAGCCTGGGGGGTTACGGGCTCACCGACTGTTTGCGCGCGACGGTCGGCCCGCAAGAGATGATGGATCGGGCGCTGCGCATACTGATCGACATGCGCGGCGAATAGATCCGGCGACTGCATCCTGGGGAGATTGAGAGATGACGTACCTGCCCGCCCGTGACTTCATCGGCTATGGCGACAAGCCGCCGGCCGCGCAGTGGCCCGGCGGCGCCAAGCTCGCCCTCAACATCGTCGTCAACTATGAGGAAGGCGCCGAATACAGCATCGGCGAGGGCGACGGCGTCTCCGAGGCGATCCTGTCGGACCTTGCCGTGTCCCCGGCGGCGCCGGGTCTACGCAACCGCAACATGGAATCGCTCTACGAATACGGCTCGCGCGTCGGCGTGTGGCGGCTGGCTTCGCTGTTCCAGGAAAAGAACATCATCCCGACTTTCTACGTCGTCGGGCGAGCGCTCGAACTCAATCCGGCCGCCGGCAAGGCGATCGCGGCACTTGGCAGCGACATCGTCTGCCATGGTTGGCGCTGGATCGACTACGCGCCGCTGAGCGAGGACGAGGAACGCCAGCACATTGCCATGACCGCGGACACCGTCCAGCGGATCACCGGCATTCGCCCGCTCGGCTGGTACACGGGCCGGCCCAGTCTCAACACGCGGCGGCTGGTGGTGGAGCACGGCGGCTTCCTGTTCGACTGCGACGACTACAATGACGACCTGCCCTATTTTGTCGACGTCGATGCCAAGCGGCATCTGGTCGTCCCGCACAGCTTCGACAACAATGACAGCCGGTTCTCGCGCGGCTCCGGCCTGGAGACAGGCAGCCAGTTCTTCGAATATGTCAGCGATGGCGTGGACTGGCTGCTGGCCGAAGGCGAAAAGACGCCGCGCATGATGACAGTCTCGCTGCACTGCCGGCTGGCGTCCCGGCCGGGCCGCATGATCGGGCTCGCCCGCTTCCTCGACAAGATCAGGGCCAATCCGGACATATGGATCTGCCGCCGCTCCGACCTTGCCCAACATTGGCTGAATCGGTTCGGCGGCTGAGAAAGCATTCGGCGGCATTGTTTTGACGCAATTCCGGACGGAAACCGCTTCGCACTTTTCCTGGAATTGCTCTGGCCGCCGGCAACACCCTACTTATTCGGAACCTCGTAAACCTTGCCGTGCCAGGGTGCTGCATCGATCTGGTCGAGAGCCATCACGTAGAGCACCTTCTCATCCGGTCCGAAGGCAAAATTCGGCATGGATGGCGACGGAACCGAAAGCGTGCGCAGCAGCTTCGCGTCCTTGTCGACGACGATGATCTTGCCTGGCGCATCAAGCGAGCGTGGGCTCTGGCCGATATACATCTCGCCAGCCTTGTCCATCTTGATGCCGTCGGGCCAGATATGCGGCTGGTTCGGGAACAGATCATCGAGGTGCAGGAAGACGCGGCGGTTGCTCAGGCCGTGGTCGGGCTGGACATCGAACTCGATGATCCTGTTATCCTCGGTCTCGACCAGGTAGAGGATTTTTCCATCGTTCGACATGACCAAGCCATTGGCATTGTGCAGGTCGCCGGCAACCTTCTTCACGCTGCCGTCCTTGCCGATGTAGTAGGCCGAGGCGTCGATCAGCGGTCCGCCCTTGCCGGACCCAGTGAAGTAGATGCCGCCATCCTTGTCGGGCGCGAAGTCATTCGGTCCGCTGAACGGATTGCCGTCCGTGTCCTTGTCATAGGCCGGCAGCGTCTTGCCGTCGGCGGAGATGCGGCCGATCGAGTTGCTGTCGTAGCAGGTAACAAGAAACTCGCCAGAGCTCGTCGGCAACACCGCTGAAGGGCCGCAACCGTCCATCTTCCAGAAGATTTCGTTCTTCTTGCCGTCCCATACAGTCACTGTGCCGCGGCCGTATTCGACGTAGAAGAGCTTGTCCTGATACCAGATCGGACCTTCGGCGAACCACGCGTCTTCATTGATGACCTTGACGTCTCCCGCATGCGCGGAGGATGTGAGGGCCAGGGCAAGCATGGTGCCCAGCAGATGCCATTTGATCATGCGATTCCCCTTTGTTTTCAGATGGTCGAAATCTTCCTCGTTCAGCTTCGCCGGCGTTTCCGGCCGGTCACGGTTTTCGTCAGTTCGTCAAATGGAGGGATGGTCGGGTCTCTATGAGCGCAACCGCTTGCCTTCGGGGTCGAATGGCGGATGCGGCAGCAAGATCGCTTCATGCGGCCTTCCCAGTATGGCGACCGAGACCTTGTCTCCGGCCTTGGCCGAGCCGGCCTTGACATAGCCGAGTGCCAGGGACTTCTCGACGAAATAGCCATAGGCGCCCGAAGACACCTGTCCAATCGGCGTGCCATCGGTGAGGAAGATCGGTTCGCCGCCGGTTGCGTCGGCGTCCCTGGCATCGATCGACAGCATGATGAGTTCATCGCGCGCCGGCTTGCCGGCGATGGCGGCATAGGCATCGCGGTTCAGGAACGCTCCCTTGTCCATTTTGACAAGGCCATCGAACTTGACCTCCTGCGGCCAATATTCGGGCGAATATTCGCGACTCCAGCTGCCATAGCCCTTTTCGACGCGCAGCGACATCAGCGCGCGCGATCCGACCGGTCCGGCACCAACCTCATTGCCAGCTTTCAGAAGCGCATCGTAAAGCTCGACCTGGTCGGCGGATTTGCAATGCAGCTCCCAGCCAAGATCGCCGGTGAAGGACACCCTGAGCGCCACCACATCGATGCCGGCGACGGCGATCCGGCGCGACTGCATGAAGGGGAATGCCTCGTTCGACAGATCCTCATTGGTCAGGCGCTGCAGCAGTTCGCGCGAGCTCGGTCCCGCCACGTTGAAGCCGCAGAGCTCCTCGGTGCGCGAGCGGAAGGTCGTGCCCTCGGGCAAGGGAACGGCCTTGAAGAACCTTTGGTGGAAGCGCTCGGCCATGCCGGAGCCGATGACCATGAATTCGTCGTCGGCGAGCCTGGTCACGGTGAAGTCGCCGGCGATGCCGCCACGCTTGCCGATCAGCGGCGTGAGGCAGGAGCGGCCAACTTTTGCCGGCATGCGGTTGGCGAACAGCGCATTGAGCCAGGCCTCGGCACCAGTGCCCTTGACCTCGTATTTGGCGAAATTGGAGATGTCGATGATGCCGGCGCGTTCGCGCAGCATGCGCGCCTCGCGGCCCACCGGTTCCCACCAGTTCTGGCGCGTGAAGCCGATCGTCTCCTCGCGTGGCTCGCCCTCGGCGGCGAACCACAGCGGGTGCTCCCAGCCGAAATTGAGGCCGAAGACGGCGTTCATTTCCTTTTGCATGTCGTAGGCGGGCCTGGTCCGCACCGGTCGCCCGGCGGCGCGTTCCTCGTTGGGGAAATGGATCTTGAAGCGATGGCTGTACTGATCCTGGACGCGAGCCTTGGTGAAGGCCTTGCCGGCCCAGTGGCCGAAGCGCGCCATGTCCCAGGCAAACATGTCGAGCGAGGGCTCACCCTCGATCATCCACTCGGCTGCCAGCTTGCCCATGCCGCCCGACTGCGAGAAACCGGGAATGATGCCGTTGCAGCAAAAATAGTTGCTGAGTTCGGGCACCGGCCCGAACAGGACCGCGCTGTCCGGCGACCAGATCATCGGCCCGTTGATGACCTTCTTGACGCCGGCTGTGCCGACGGCCGGCACACGCGCGATCGCGCGCAGCATGTTCTCTTCGATACGGTCGAGATCGTCGGGAAACAGTTCGTGGCCGAAGTCCAGCGGCGTGCCGTCCTCGGCCCAGAATTTCATCTTGCGCTCATAGGCGCCGATGAGCAGCCCAAGGCCTTCCTGGCGCAGATAGTACTCGCCGTCGCGATCGGCGACCGAAGGCAAGCGGCGGCCCATGGCGGCGATTTCCGGAATGGTCTCGGTCACGAAATACTGGTGCTCGGTCGGAATCAGCGGCAGCTGCAGGCCAGCCATCGCGGCGACCTCCCTGCCCCACAGGCCGGCGGCGTTGACCACCCATTGCGTGTGGATGTCGCCCTTCGGCGTGCGCACGATCCAGCTACCGTCTGCTTGGGCCTCGGTCGCGGTGACCGGTGTGAAGCGATGGATCTCGGCGCCCCGCTGGCGCGCGCCGGCGGCGTAGGCGGCGGTGACGCCGGACGGATCGACATTGCCGCCCTCCGGCTCGTACATGATGCAGCGTATGCCGTCGAAGTCGACCAGCGGATGCAGCCGCTCCGCCTCGTCACGCGCGACCTCGTAGAAATTCATCTTGTAGCGCCGCGCCTTGGCTTCCTGGAGCCTCAGCTGATGCTCGCGTGCCTCGGTCTGGGCGAGATAGAGCGAGCCCGGCTGGAAGATGCCGCAGCCCTGGCCTGTCTCGGCTTCCAGCTCCTTGTAAAGCGCCATGGTGTAGTGCTGGAGGCGGCTGATGTTGGTGGAATCGTGCAAGCCGTGGATGTTTGCCGCCGCATGCCAGGTGGAACCGGAGGTCAGTTCGCTGCGCTCCAGGAGGACGACATCCGTCCAGCCGAACTTGGCAAGGTGATAGAGGATCGAGCAGCCGATCAGACCGCCGCCGATGACGACGGCTTGTGCATGAGTACGCATGTTTCTTCCCTTTGTACGGCGACTTTATCCTGGCGTTTGACTTAGCTGACTGGTCGATCGCAGTCGCCCGGCGAGTTCGGGGGCGCAACATGCGCCCCCGAGATATTTGCTGTGGTTGAACCGACCTATGCCTTGTCGAGCCAGACCTTATCCAGCTGCAGTTCGAATGTCTGATGCATGCCAAGGTTCTTCACATAGGTGGCGTGGTGCCGGTACAGCGAACGCCAGAACGCCTGGACGAGGATGCCGGAGTCCTGCAGAATGGATTCGACGTCCTTCATCAGCTCCTTGCGCTTGTCGACGTCCGCCACGGCGAGCGCCGCGCTGAGCTTCTTGTCGAATTCCGGATTGGCGTAGCCCGACTCGTTCCAGGCCTCACCGCTGCGATAGGCAATCGCCAGCACCTGGACGCCGAGCGGCCGCATGCCCCAATCGGTGGTCGACCACGGATATTTCGTCCAGTCGTTCCAGAACGACGAGCCCGGAATGATGGTGCGCTTGACCTTGAAGCCGGCCTCGCGCATCTGCGCGGCGACGACGTCGGCCGGGTCCTTCACATAGTCCGCATCGTAGGAGATCAGCTCGAACTCGTGATCCGTCTGGCCGGCCTCGGCCATCAGCGCCTTGGCTTTGGCGAGATCGCGCGGAACTTTCGGCAGCGCGTAGTATTCCGGATGGATCGGACAGACATGGTGGTTCTCAGCGACCTGCCCGAGGCCGCTGTAGCCGAGCTTCAGCACCGTCTCATTGTCGACAGCGAGCTGGATGGCATTGCGCACGCGTTTGTCGTCATACGGCTTGTTGGTCACATTGGTGCGCAGCACGATGGTGCCGGCGGTGACCACCTGCTCCTTGACCAGCCCCATGCTGTCATAGAGGTCGACCGTGCCGCCCACCGTCTGGTAGTTGCAATCTATCTCACCGGCCTCGAAGGCGCTGCCGATGGCGGGGTTGGACGCGTCCGATCCGTAGTCGGTCCAGTCGACGCCATCGAGATAGGGCTCGCCGCCGAACCAGGTGAAGTCCTTGCGCCGCCGCACCGAGGCCGACTCGCCGACCTTGTACGAGATCAGCTCATAGGGACCGGTGCCGGGCGTCTTGAGCATGTCGGCGCCGTTCTTGTCGAAGTCGCGATGGACGATGACCGCCGGATAATCGGAAAAGCCCGGAATGATGGTGACGTCGGACTGATTGCATTTCAGCTTCACCGTGTGGTCGTCGACCTTGGTGATGGCGCCAGCCGCGGCTTTCTTGGTAACGGGATCGATCAGGGAGTTCATGCGCCCGGCCATCGAATTGCCCTCGGCCGCCTTGTCGCACCAGCGTTCGATGTTGTGCACGATGTCGTCGGCGTTGAAGTCGTCGCCATTCGACCACTTCACGCCCTTGCGCAGATGCAGCGTGTATTGCGTGGCGTCGTCACTCACTTCCCAGCTCTCGACCAGATGTCCCTCGAAGGTGAAGTCGGTGGTGTAGCGGATCATGTAATCGTTGCATTGGCGCATGACGTTGGCGATCTCGGACCAGTCCCAGGAGCGCGGATCCTTCATGTCCTTGATGATCATCTGCATCTTCAGGATGCCGCCCTTCTTGCCGGGCACGATCGTCGCGGCCTTGGCCGGGGCAATACCGGCCATCGAATAGGCGAACGCCGTGGACGCGCCCATCGCGCTTGCCATGGCCAGGAATTCGCGGCGATCCATCTTACCGCTTTTGACTTCGGCTGCGTAGCTTTCGATGACCGCCGGGACGCGGTCACCGTTGCTCTTGAACATTGTCATCGTTGTTCTCCGGTTCAGGGCTTTCCGCCCGTTACATTCCCCTTGCGATATCCATGTTAGGGGTGATGCAAAAATCCCGGAAGGGCTCAAGCCGTGAAGAACCGCCAAAACCCGGCCCTAAAGACCTAAAAAAACGATGCCATTGGCGTGTCAAATTTTTGAGCGCAGGCCTGCTGCCCGCTCGCGGACGGCTGTCAGGCGCCGTCTTCGCGCGCTCGCGACAGGATCCATTCGCGCACGATGCGAGCGATGTTTCCTTTCGAGAGCTGGCTCTCGGTGAGGTAGTAATTCCAGGGGCTTGGCGGCCGAACCGGAAAGGGCTCGACGAGCAGTCCGCGACGCAGATAGGCATGGGCAAGCGACCGCTGGGTGGCGACCAGTCCGGCCCCCATGGCAGCGAGTTCGAGCGCGATGTTGGAGGCGTTCGTCGACAGCCCCTTGTCGTGGTCGTCCATGTCGACGCCAAGCGCGGTGGCAACAACCTGCCAGTATTCCTGGCGGCCATGCACGAAGATCCAATCCACCTTGAGGATATCTGCCGGCGCCTTCACGGCATGCTCGCCTTCGAGCAGCGAAGGCGCGCAGAGCAGCAGCAGTTCGTCGTTCCAAAGCGGGATGCCGGCGGGCGGACGGTCGTCGAAACGCCGCGTCGAAATCGTGATGTCGGCGATCTGCTCGCTCATATCCTCCCAGATCGTGCCGTGCAGCACGATCTCGATCTCGGGATGCTTCTTGCGAAACGCGGCCATGCAGCCGGCCAGCCAGTTCTCCGCCAGGCTCATCGGGCAGGAGACGACCACGGTGCGGTTGCGCGACGAGGTTACGATCGCCTCCGTTGCCTGGTCGATCTGATCGAGGGCCTGGCGCAAGGTCGGCAGGAAGGCCTCGCCCATTTCGGTGAGCTTGAGGCTGCGCGGATAGCGGATGAACAATTGCCGTCCGATGTAATGTTCGAGCGCGCGGACATGCGTGCTGACCGCGGCCTGCGTGTATCCGAGTTCGTTGGCAGCGGCGGTGAAGGAGAGATGCCGGGCCGAACTCTCAAAGGATCTGATATAGTTCAACGGGGGTGGCGGCTTCATCGCTAACTCCTGCAAGACGCAGTGATAGCTATCCCACAGACGGGCTGGCGTTCAATCGTGACCGACCACAAGACGTGAATTTTTTTGGCCAATGCCGCCGAACTAATTGCGTGAAAGCGCGATGAACCCAAATTAATGATGTCGTGACGCAGAGGGGAGTAATGCAAGTGGCTGTGCCGTCGCATCGGCGTGAAGGGCCTGACGCGAGTACCAGCGTTACCGTCCGCCTGGCTGATTTCGTGTTACGGCGGCCGGCGGCGGCATTCCCCGCCTCCGTCCTCGAGCAGGCGCGCTACCTCCTGCTGGACACAATCGGCATTGCCGTTGCCGCCGGTCCGATGGAAGCGGGCCGGATTGCCCGCGACACCGCAGCACTTCTCTACGGTTCTACCGACCCGCGGCATTCGGCACGCATGCTTTTCGATGGACGCCGTGCCAGCATCGCGGGAGCCGCCTATGCGGCCGCGACACAGATCGACAATCTCGACGGCCATGACGGATACAGCCCGACCAAGGGCCATATCGGCGTCGCTGTCGTGCCGGCGCTGGCAGCGCTTGCCGAAGCACGCCCCGACCTTGGCGGGCCGGAGGCACTGGCGGCCCTGGTCGTCGGCTACGAAATTGCCGGGCGGGCGGGCATCGCGCTGCACGCGACCGTGTCGGACTACCATACATCGGGCGCCTGGAATGCGCTGGGCGTCGTCGCGGTGGCGGCGAGGTTGCGGCGGCTCGGCGACGATCAACTGCGCCAGGCGCTTGGCATTGCGGAATATCACGGCCCACGCAGCCAGATGATGCGCGAGATCGCGAACCCGACGATGCTGCATGACGGCTCGGGCATCGGCACGCTGATCGGCCTGTCCGCGGCCGTGCTCGCCGAACGCGGCTTTACCGGCGCGCCGGCGATCACGATCGAGGAACCCGAGGTCGCGCCGCATTGGCAGGATCTCGGTGCCTTCTGGCAGGTGCTGCATCAGTATGTGAAGCCGTACCCGATCTGCCGCTGGGCGCATGCCGCGATCGACGCGACGCGCGGGCTCTGCCATGTGCATCATCTCGCGCCTTCCGACATCAGCCACGTCGAGGTGAACAGTTTCCACTATGCCGCAACGCTGTTCGACGGCATGCCGGACACGACCTCGAAGGCGCAGTACAGCCTGCGCTTCGCCGTCGCGACCTTTATCGTCCATGGCCGTATCGGACTCGAGCACATTTCCGGCAGCGGCCTGGAGGATGCCGCCGTGGCGGATATGCTGAGCCGCATCACGGTCCTGGAGTCGGAGCGCCACAGTGCCCGTTTTCCGGCGGGCCGCTGGGCCGACGTGGCGATCACGACATCAGATGGGCGGATCCTCGCTTCGGGCGACGTCCATGCGCGCGGCGGACCGGAGGCGCCGCTAACGCAAGCCGAAATCGAGGCCAAGTACATGGAATTCGCCGCACCGGTGCTCGGACAGGGCCGCGCCGAGGCGATCCGCGACGCGGTGCTGTCGCTCAGCGACCGCGACAGCCTCTTCAGCGATCTCTCGGCATTGCTCTACGATCCTCCTGTCATCACCAGGATGCTGCAACGGCCAGCGTGGTAGCGGCCGGACGGCGGCAGCGGCGGTCACACACGGCATCGAATACCATCACGCACAGAGGACACAGATGACCCGCCCGCAAGGAACCATCGCACCGATCCTGACGCCATTCGCTGACGACGGCAGCATCGCACGCGATCTCTTTGTGTCCCATGCCAAATGGGTGCTGGACCAGGGCGCGCATTTCCTGTCCCCCTTCGGCACCACCGGCGAGGCACTGTCGCTCTCGCTGGGTGAGCGCATGCGGGCGCTGGAGTGGCTGATCGAAGCCGGCATTTCGCCAGACCGGCTGATGCCCGGCACCGGCGTCACCGCGCTGCCCGAAACCGTCGAACTGTCGAAGCACGCGGTCGGGCTCGGCTGTGCCGGAGTGATGGTGCTGCCGTCCTTCTTCTACACCGCCGCCGGCGACAGCGGCCAGGCACGCTACTACAGCGAACTGATCGAGCGGGTTGCGAACCCGGCAATGAAGATGATCCTCTACCACATTCCGCAGAACTCCGGTGTGCCGGTGAGCCCGGCCTTGACCGCCCGGCTGAGTGCGGCGTTTCCTGAAACGGTCGTCGCCTACAAGGACAGCGCCGGTGACTGGAACAACACGGCAGCGGTGATTGCCGCCGCCCCCGAGGTTGCGGTGTTCCCGAGTTCTGAAGCGCAATTGACCAAGGGCCTGGCCAGCGGCGCGGCAGGCTGCATCTCGGCCACGGTCAACCTCAACGCCGCGGCCATCCGCTCGCTCTACGAGCGTACGCTGGCCGGGGAGGACATTGCCGAGGCGGATGCGACGATCAAGGCGTTCCGCAAGATCATCCAGGATGCCGGTCTGATCCCGGCAATGAAGGCCGTGCTGGCGGTGCGCTCCGGCGACCAGCGCTGGCTGAACCTGCGCGCTCCACACGAGAATGCAACGCTCGAAAGCGGTGAGAAACTGCTCGCGGCGCTCGGCTCTTCGGCAGATCACATTGGCCGGAACTGAGCGGCATCATGTCGGCTGAACCATCCGTCATCCTGCACACAGACCGGCCGGCCGCGGCGCTGGCCGTGCTGATGGAGACGCATCCGGACCTCGCGATCCATGCTTGCGACAGTTACGCCGCCCTGCCCGAGCTGATCGAGCGCGTGGCGGCGGAGGTGGTTTATTCCGTCCGCTTCGACGGTACGCCGCGCTTTCCGCGCCAGGCCCTGGTCGAAAGCCCAACCGTGAAATGGGTCTCGGTGGGTGGCTCCGGCACCGATCATCTCGGACACTGGGACCCGGAGCGGCTGACGGTGACGAACGCCGCGGGCGTTGCCGCCGGCATGCTTGCCGAATATGCGCTCGGCGCCATGCTGTCCTTCTCGCTCGACCTGCGCGGCTTTGCGGGCCGCCAGCAGGCACGACAGTGGGGCAGCGGCCGCGTCGAGCCGATCGAAGGCAAGACGGTGCTGATCATCGGCCTTGGCAAGACCGGCGAGGCCGTCGCCAAACGGGCGCAGGCGATGGGTATGCGCACGCTGGGCATCCGCGCGCGCCCCAAGCCGACACCAAACCTGGATGAGGTTCATGGCGTTGACGCGCTGCTGCCACTCGTGGGCCGTGCCGATTTCATTATCTGCTGCGTGCCTTTGCTGCCGACCACGCGCGGCCTGCTCGGCAAGGCGGCCTTCGCCGCGATGAAGGCCTCCGCCGTGCTCATCGATATTTCGCGCGGTGGCGTGGTCGATGAGACGGCGCTGCTCGAAGCCCTCGACGACAAGCGGATCAAGGGGGCGGCGCTCGACGTCTTTGCGACCGAGCCGCTATCCGCCGAGCATCCTCTCTGGGGTTACGACAACGTCGCCATCACGCCGCATTGCGCGGCGGTCTATGACGGCTGGGACATAAAGTCGGTGCGCATGTTCACCGACAATCTGGCGCGCTATCGCCGCGGCGAGCCGCTGGAGAATGTGGTCAGTCCGGAGCGCGGCTATTGAAAGCCGGGAAGGAATAAATCCGATGTCACAGGACAGGCGCGGCGGCGGCCGCAGATCGAAGCTCGGGCGCAGCGGTGGCGGCATCGCGCAACTGCCGTGGCAGAGCGTCAAGAATCCCTATCCGCCCATGCAGCTTCTCGACGAAGAGCGGATGCAGCGACTGCACGACACCTCAATGCGCATCCTGTCCGAACTCGGCATCCGCGTCATGAGCGAGCGGGTGATGGACCTGTTCGCTTCCGCCGGCGCCATCGTCGATCGCGAAGAGAAGACCATCCGCATCGATGAGAGCCTGGTGCGCGAAGCGCTGCGGGCGGTGCCGTCCTCCTTCACGCTGACCAGCCGCAATCCCGAAAAGCAGGTCCATCTCGGCGGTAACTCGCTGGTCTTCGGCCTGGTGGCCGGCCCGCCCAACGTACATGACCGCATCAACGGTCGACGTCAGGGCAATCTTGCCGACTACCAGAACTTCATCCGGCTGGCGCACCACTTCAACGCCATCCACATCATCGGCAACCAGGTGGTGGCGCCAATGGAGCTGCCGGCGAATGCGCGCCATCTCGACACCTACCATGCCAATCTGACGCTGAGCGACCTCTCCTTCCACTGCACCGCGATCGGCCGCTCGCGGGCCATGGACGGCATCAACATGATGGCGATCGCGCGCGGCATCTCCGTCGAGGAGATGCGCGCCTCGCCTGGCGTGACCACGATCATCTCGATCAACTCGCCGCGCCTGTTCGACGATGCGATGGCGGAGGGCCTGATCGCCATGGCGGAGCACGGCCAGCCGGTGACCGTCACGCCTTTCACGCTGATGGGCGCGATGACGCCGGTGACGCTGGCCGCCGCACTCTGCCAGCAGAACGCGGAGGCGCTGTTCGGCGTGGTCCTGACCCAGCTCGTCAATCCCGGCACGCCGGTGATGTATGGCGCCTTCACCTCCAATGTCGACATGAAGTCGGGCGCGCCGGCCTTCGGCACGCCTGAGAATGCCAAGGCCAACATCATCGCCGGCCAGTTGGCGCGGCGCTACAACCTCCCCTATCGCACCTCAAATGCGAATGCCTCGAACGTGGTTGATCTGCAGGCCGCCTACGAAACCGAGATGGCGACGTGGGGTGCGGTGCTCGGCGGCGCCAATCTGATCTACCATGCGGCAGGCTGGCTGGAGGGCGGGCTGACAGCGTCCTATGAAAAGCTCGTGCTGGACGTCGAGATCCTGCAGAACATGATGGAATTCCTGCGGCCGCTGCCGTTCCAGGAAGACGACCTGGGCTTCGAAGCGATCAAGTCGGTGCCGGCCGGCGGCCATTTCTTCGGCGCCGAGCACACCATGTCGCGCTATACCACCGCCTTCTACCAGCCGATGCTCTCCAACTGGCAGAACCATGGCGCCTGGGAGGAGGCCGGCGGCAAGGATGCGCTGGAGCGGGCGACGGAGCTCTGGCAGCAGGCGCTGCACGATTACGAAGAACCGGTGATGGACCCCGCGATCCGCGAGGAACTCGACGCCTATGTCGCGCACCGCCGCGAGGAGATCGCCGCCAATCCGGAAGGTTAGGACCTCTGCCCCATGCACTATGATCTCGTCATCCGTCACGCGACGCTGATCGCCGGCGACGGCTCGAAACCTTTCGAGGCCGACATCGCCGTCACCGGGGACAGGATCGCCGCCATCGGGCGGCTGGACGACGCACAGGGCATCGAGGAGATCGATGCCAGGGGCAAGGTGGTCGCGCCCGGCTTCATCGACGTGCACACCCATGACGATAGCGCACTGCTGGCGCCCCGCGGCATGGATCCGAAGATCAGCCAGGGCGTGACGACGGTGATCGCCGGCAATTGCGGCGTCAGCCTGGCGCCGCTGCTTCTCGACAGGACGCCACCGCCGCCCTTCACGCTGGTCGGCGGCCGCGAGAATTTCCGCTTCGATCGCTTTGCCGACTATGTCGCCGAGCTCAAGCGGCGCGGTATCGCCACGAACGCGGCTCTATTGGTCGGGCACACCACTTTGCGCCAGCGCTGCATGCCGGTGACCGACCGTCCGGCCAACGAAACGGAGACGGCGGCGATGCAGGAGGCGGTCGCCGAGGCGATGGCCGAAGGAGCCTTCGGCCTCAGCACCGGGCTCGACTATCCGCCGGCGGTGAAGTCCTCGACCGAGGAGGTCAAGGCGCTCGCAGCCATGGCGGCCGGCCTCGGCGGCCCTTATGTCACCCACACACGCAACTATTTCGAGACGATGGACGAGGCGATCGAGGAAGCGATCGACATTGCCGATCATGCCGGCGGCAAGCTGTTCATCTCGCACCATCAGTGCACCGGCCGCGCCAATTTCGGCAAGAGCCGTCCGTCACTGGAAAGGATTGACCGGGCGCGCGAGACGATGGACATCGGCATGGATGTCTATCCCTATGCCGCAAGCTCTACCGTACTTCGCCTGGAGCGCTGCGACACGGGCCTGAAGATCCTCGTCACATGGTCGGATCCGCATCCCGAGATGGCCAGGCGCGAGATCGCCGACATCGCGCGGGACTGGAATTGCAGCGAGCGGGAGGCGGGTGAGCGCCTGCTGCCGGCCGGTGCCGTCTATTTCCAGCTCGACGAGGCGGATGTGCGCAACATCATCGCCCATCCGCGCACCATGATCGGCTCGGACGGCCTGCCGCACGATATCCACCCGCATCCGCGCCTGTGGGGCACCTTTCCGCGCGTGCTCGGCCATTATGCCAGGGATGTCGGCTTGTTCAGCCTGGAGGAGGCCGTGTTCCGGATGACCGGTCTGCCCGCGAAGGAATTCGGCATCGCGCAACGCGGGCTGCTCGTCGAAGGCAATTTCGCCGATCTCGTCGTCTTCGATCCCGACACGATCATCGACACCGCCACGTTCGAGGAGCCGCGTCGGCCCGCCGCCGGCATCGAGCATGTCTTCGTCAACGGCGTATCGGTATGGCGCGGCGGCAGGGCGACCGGCGCACTGCCTGGCACGGTCCTCAAGCCCTCGGCCTCAAGGGTCGTCAGGAGCGCATGCGGCTGCGGCGATCACAGAGCCTCGTAAATCCGGTCCACCGTTTCGAGCGTGTAGACGAATTCCACCGGCCGCGTGCAGCGCCAGCCGTCGAAGGGCTGGCCGCCGAGCGCCTTCAGCGCCTCGGGCAGGCGAAGAATGCCGCCGCCATAGAGCCGGTTGGCCATGTCGAGCATGCCGGTACGGTGCATGGCTTCGCTCATGCTGCCGCAGGCATCCTTGACCAGCCAGACCCTGAAACCCTGGTAGACCGCGTCGAACACGCTCTCGGTCACGCAACTGTCGGTCAGCACGCCGGTTACGATCAGGTTCTCGACCTTAAGGTCGGCAAGCCATTTTGAAAGATCGGTGCGGCGAAAGGCACTCGGCCAGTGCTTGTGGATGACGATGTCACCGGGCAGCGCCGCCACTTCTGCGCAGATCGCCGCGCCATCGCTGCCGGCCACGGCGGAGCGGAATTCCTCGGTCAGGATCTCCTCCTGCCGCGCATAGCCGTCGCGTTCCTCCGGCTTCACCCAGGCCTGCGCATGGATGACCGGCACGCCCGCCGCACGGGCGGCCGCGATCAGCGCGGCGGCATTGGCGAGCACGGCGTCATAGCCGATCACCGGCCAGGCCGCACCGGGGCGGTATTCGTTCTGCAAATCGATGGAGAGTAGGGCTGTCGCGGCAAGGTTCATGGCTGTCCCATGGGATTGTCGAAGTCGGCGACGAAACGGAAAAGAAGACGGATAGCTTGATCGAGGTCGGCGATTTCCATCGCTTCATGCGGGTTGTGGCTGCCGTTCTCGTTGCGAATGAAGACCATGGCGGTCGCAATGTCGGCGCCGGCAAAGGTGGCCGCGTCATGCCCCGCCCCGCTCGGCACATGCGGCGCCCGCATCTGCAGTTCGGCGGCAGCGCGGTCCAGCCTCGCGATCAGAGCCGGCGACATGGTCGCCGGCTCCCAGGTGAAACGTGGCCCGGCCTCGAAGCTGACGCCGCGTTTCGTGCCGACTTCGGCGAAGAGCGCGTGCAGCCTTGCGTCGACCCGTTCAAGAACAGCAGCCTCGGCGCTGCGCACATCGAGCGTGAAGCGGAGTTCGCCCAGGACGCGGCTGCCGCCGTGCTGGCTCGGATCGGATTCCACCCGACCGAAGGTAATGGTGGCCTCATGCCCTTCACGCTCGAGCGCGTCCCACTCCGCCTCAAGGCCGGCGACCAGATCGGCAAAGCCGAGCACGCTGTCATGGCGGGCAAAGCGCGGCTCGGCGCCGGAATGCGCGTAGGCGCCAAGGCATTTCGCATCGACATAGCGGAATCCCCCGGCAATACCGGTGACGATGCCGACCGGCGCGCCGGATTCGACAAGGCGCGGTCCCTGCTCGATATGCACTTCGACGAAAGCCGCGATGCGGCCGGCATCGATGCCCGGCACACCACGCCGCACGGCATCGGGGTCGAAGCCTTCATCACGCATGTGATCCGCAAGCGTGCGTCCGCTGTCCGACCGCTTCGCGTCCAGCGCCGCCGGCTCCAGCAGCCCAAGTGCGGCCTGGCTGCCGGGATAGGACAACGGAAACCACACCGCTTCCTCGGCGCGCATCGCCAGCACGACAAGATCGCGCGGCATTTGGATGCCTTGCCCGACCAGTTCGGCCATTACCGCCAGCCCGGCCACGACGCCCGCGGCGCCGTCGAAATTGCCACCATGCGGCACACTGTCGAGATGCGAACCGACGACGATCGCCGGCAGGTCGGGGTTGTAGCCTTTCAGCGTCAAATAGAGGTTGCCGGCGGCATCGACACGCGCCGTCGCGCCGAGCTTTTCCGCTTCGTCGCGCACGAGATCGTGGGCGAAGCGTTCACCGGGTCCATAGGCGATGCGCGTGATCCCCGGCGCATCGGTGGTGGCGTGCGCAAGCCTCTCCAGCAGATGCCCGGCCAGCCTGCCGCCGGCCGGGAGGGAGGCATCGCTCATGACGCAACCTGCGTGGCTTGGGACTCGACGTTGCGCAGCCGGTGTGGCGTAAGATCGTCCATCGACACGCCCTGCCTTGCGACATCGTCTGGAAAGCCCTTGCCCGCGATCAGGCTGGCGCAGATGCGCGACAGCGCCGGCGAGGTCTTGATGCCGTAGCCGCCCTGCCCGACCAGCCAGACGAAATCCGGGACCTCGTCATCCGGTCCGACCACCGGTGACCCATCGGCGACGAAGGTCCGCAAGCCCGCCCATGAGCGCGACACGCGGTGCACTTCGATCGTCGTCGCCCGTTCGAGACGCTCAGCACCGATCGCCACATCGATATCCTCGGCATAGGCATCCATCGGCGCTGAGAGCGTCGCATCGGCAGGCGAGACGAACAACTGCCCTGCATCCGGCTTGAAATAGAATTCGGCGCCGACACCGTTGACCAGCGGCCACTCGGTGATGTCGACACCGGCGGGCGCCGGGATGTTGAAGGCGGTGCGGCGCTTCGGCTGCAGGCCGATCGGGCGTACCCCGGCCATGACGGCGATCTCGTCACCCCAGGCACCGGCGGCATTGACGATCTGTGGCGCAAGGAATGTTCCTGCCGGGGTTTCGACCCGCCATTGGCCGCCTTGCCGACCGATGGCGTTGACGCCGGCATTGGTGACGATCCTGGCGCCATGCGCACGTGCGCCGCGCAAGAAACCCTGATGCAGGCCGTTCACATCGATGTCCATCGAATGCGGTTCGATATAGGCGCCGGCGAGATAGTCCGCGCGCAGCACCGGCACGCGCGCAATCGCCTCGGCTTGTGTCATGGCGGCGATCGACGGGACCAGCGCCCGCGCGGCCTCGAGATCCTGAGCCAGGAGATCGAGCTGATCGGCGCGCGCCACGGTGATCATGCCGCGTTTGCTGAGAAGCGGATAATCCGTGAAGCCAGCCGGCGGTTCGGTCAGGAAAGACCGGCTCGCCAGCACGATCCGGCGGATGATGCCGTTGCCGTAGTTTTCGGTAAAGCTCGCCGCCGAGCGGCCGGTGGTGTGGTAGCCGCAATGGCTTTCCCGCTCGAGCACGACCACCTTGGCGGAGCGGGAGATCTCGAAGGCAGCGCCGGCGCCGGCCATGCCGCCGCCAATGATGATGATTTCGGTTTGCTCGGCGGCACTCATATCAACTCATCCTTCAACACGATCGCACAGCCTTGCTTTCACGCGGCACGGCAGGCGGCTCGCCCAGGCGTCCGCGCCGGGCGCGGTCGCGGGCGCCGCGCCCCTCGGCCAGATTCTCGGCCAACGAATTCTGCGCAGCGCAATCCTCAAGTGCGAGGTCGGTGACAAAAGGCATCGGCTTGCCGGCGATAGCCATGCCTTTCAGCCGCGCCCAGACGGCGCGCCGCTTGCGCACCTGGTGCGACTGCAATTCGCTGACTTCGGCCATATTGGTTTCCCGCTTGATCTCCAGCGCGCCGGCTTCGACCGCCGCGTCGAACAGCTCAAGGCCGCGCCTTGTGCGCACGATGATGCCGTTGAGCGGCTCGTCCTCGACCGCCGGCCCGCCGTTCAACCAGGCGTCATGAACCGCTATATCCGCCACCTGGCCGATCGCGTCCGGGCAGATCTTGCAGCGCGGCTGGATCATCCATTTGTCCTCGTCTTCCCACAGCTGCCGATAGGTGAGTTCGAAGGCGCGCCCGTCGCTGGTTTCGATTCGGTTGAGGCCGGGATTGCCGTGACCTCGATAGCGGAACAATCTGAGCTCATCCTCGCCGAGGTCGAAGCGCTGCAATGCCTGTTCCGATTTCGACAGATCCGAGGCACCGCCGCAGACGAAGGCCAAGGCATATCGCATCAAATCATCGACGCGGGGATCGAGCCGCGCCAGGTTGCGAACGGCGGTAATGTCGCAAGGCTTGGCGATCAGCGCGAAGGGCTCGCCGCGATCGAGGATTTCGCCGAAATCCACCAGGGCTGCAGCCGGGCCATAGCGTGAGCCGGCGCCCTCAAGCACCGAAGCGGCATCAAAGCTAAGCCGGCGCTCGCTGCGCATCGGCTGGGAATGCGACGCGGCGACATGCAGCACGAACTTGACGCGTCCGGAGCTCAGCAGGAATTGGCCAAGCGCGGTCAGCACCCCGCCTCCCGAGCCGACAAACCGCACCGTGGAATCTCCCGCGCGGCCGAGCACAAGCCGTTCGGCAGGGCCCCAGACGGTGTCCGTCAACGCGGCATTGCTTGCCTGCGCCGGCGGTGGACCGGCGATGCGCGTTCCCGGACAGACGGCGTTGATCCGCATCAGCGTCGAGCTGTCCAATGTCTGCCTCGCCACCGGCCGCTCGCGCCCCTCCGGCGTCATCACCATCTCGACCGCGCCGGGACCGGCGATCGATCGGCAGAGGCCGCAGCCAATGCAAAGACCGTTCTCGACGATCTCGCTCAGCGAAAGTGGATCGGTCGAGAGCATCATCGTGGCTTGGCTATGGCTGGCTTCGATCAGGCCCATCTCGTTTCGATCTCAGACCGGTTCCGAAATACGCCGGTACTGATCGGGGCGGCGGTAGAGCGCGAAGTTGAAATTCACCTTCCGGCAGGTCTCGATCAGGTCGAGGTCAGCGCGATGGACGATGATCTCGTCGCCGAGCGACATCGCCTGCGCGGCAATCTCGCCGGTCGGCGCAATGATGCAGGAGCCGCCGATCAGTGCCTGACCGTCTTCCAGCCCGGCCTTGGCGGCGGCCGCCACCCACAGCGTGTTCTGGTAGGCGCCGGCCTGCATCGGCAGATGGTTGTGGAACATCCTGAGATGCGCCAGCGCCGGCGCTTCGTCCAGCAGCAGCGGCGTGTTGTAGCCGAGCAGCACGACCTCGGCGCCGTTGAGGCAAAGCATGCGGTAGGTTTCGGGCCAGCGGCGGTCATTGCAGATCGCCATGCCGACGCGGACGCCGCGATAGTCGAAGACCGGGAAGCCGAGATTGCCGGGCTCGAAATAGCGCCGCTCCAGATGCGTGGTGGTGCCTTCCTCCGGCTCGCTGGACCCCGGCACATGCATTTTGCGGTAGCGGCCGATGAAGCGCCCATCCGGACCGACAAGGTCCATGGTGTTGAAATGACGCGTGCGGCCGTCTTCCCTGGTAATCTCGCAATAGCCGAGCGCGAAGCCAACCTTGAGGCGCGCGGCGGCATCATAGAGGCGCTGCGTTTCGGGGCCAGGCATCGATTGTTCGAAGAAGGCGTCGATCTCAGCCTGATCGTCGATGCGCCAGCGCGGGAAGAAGGTGGTCAGCGCCATCTCGGGGAACGCCACAATCTCCGCACCCGCGGCCGTGGCCTGTTCCAGCAAGTGGACGAGGCGATCGACGGTTTCGGCGCGCGAGGCCCTGCGCTGGATGGGTCCGGTCTGGGCGACCGCTATGGTCAGGCATCGAGCCATGGCGTCGTCTCCTCGACTGGTTTTCCCGAGCGGGCCGGATCGGCCGCGGTGCGCTCTACGAATTGTCCGAACCCAGGCTGCACCCGCAGCACACCGTCGGCGACCACCGGCACGCCGCGCACCAGCACGGTGGTCGGCTTGCCGGTCACGCTCCTGCCTTCGTAGGGCGTGAAGTCGACGCGCGAATGCAGGGCCGAATGGCCGAGCGTCCAGGTCGCCGTGGGATCCCACAGCGCCAGATCGGCATCGAGGCCGACCGCTATCCGGCCCTTGGCGTGGGCCAGGCCATAGATCGCCGCTGCATTGCGCGAGGTGAGATCGAGATAGCGCTCCAGCGTCAGCCGGCCGGAGAGCAGTCCTTCCGAGAAGAGCAGCGGCAGACGAGTCTCGATGCCTGGGATGCCGCTTAGCGTGGTGGTGAAACCGGGCGTCCGCGATCGTGCGATCTTGTCCGCGAAGAAATAGGGCGAATGGTCGGAGGACCAGAGATCGATGCCGCCATCGACAAGCGCCTGCCACAGATGGTCATGGCTACGCGGCGAACGCGGCGGCGGTGAAAAGACGAAACGCGCCGCATCCAGGGCCGGCCGGTCGAGATCGGCGGCGCCGATGAACAGATATTGCGGACAGGTCTCGGCGATCGCATCCACACCACGAGCCCGCGCCCGCGCCACCTCCTCGGCCGACTGCCAGGAGGAGACGTGGACGATGGTCATGCGCGCGCCTGTCATTTCGGCGAAGGCCAGCGCACGATGCGTGGCCTCGCGCTCCATCGTCTCGCTGTGGGCAACGACATGGTAGCGCATGTCGGTTCGGCCGAGATCGATCAGCCTCTGGCGCGTGCGCCGGATGGCGGCGTCGTTCTCGGCATGGACCATGACGATCCAGCCAAGCCTGTGCGCGGTATCGAGTACCCTGAAGAAGAGATCGTCGTCGACCGCAAAACCCTGATAAGTCATGAACAGCTTGACCGAGGCGATGCCGCGTCCGGCGAGTTGCGAAAGCTGTTGCTCGACATCGGGGCCGGTGCCCATGGTCACCACCGCGTGCAGCCCGTAGTCGATCACCGCGCGCCCTGCGGCGCGATCGAGAGCGCGATCCACGGCGCCAATCGTCGTCATGTCCGGACCCGGCATGCCGAACGGGACGATGCATGTGGTGCCCCCGAAGGCCGCAGAGATGGTGCCGGACTCGAAATCATCGGCATTGCCGGCCCCGCCCCAGACCGGCTGGTCGAGATGGCAGTGAGCGTCGATGCCGCCGGGCATGACCCAACGACCGCCGGCACCAATCACGGATTTACCGGACAGGCCGGTCCCGATGGCGGCGATGCGGCCATCATCGATGGCGATGTCGCATTCGGCCCAACCGTTGTCGAGCGCAACCCTTCCGCCTTTGATCACCAGCTCATGCATACGGTTTGCCCACCCCAATCGGTATCAGCCGACAGCCGCCGTGACCATGATCTCGACGCGATACTGATCACCCGCAAGTCGTGCCTCGACCGTTGCGCGCACCGGCATGGCGCTGCGGTCTATCCAGGCGTCCCATGCCGCATTCATCATCTCGAAGTCGGCGATGTCGCGCAGCCAGATCTGGGCGCTGAGAAGCTTCGACTTGTCGCTGCCGGCCTTGGCCAGAAGGGTATCGATCTTGGCGAAAATCTGCTTCGTCTGCGCGGTGGTGTCGCCGGAAAGGTCGTCAGCCGTCAGGCCGGAGACATAGACGGTGCCGTTGTAGCGCAGCACCCGGCAGAAGCGTTGCCCGTTCTCAAGACGTTCGATCGTCATCCCCTGGTCTCCTCTCGATCTTCGGCAGGCGACCTATCGTAGGGAGCGTGCAAAAGGCCTGTAAAGCCTGTCGCACGGCGCAACGCCGTTTTCCGCCACCGGGATGGCCAAAAAAAATGACGCCATAGCCGTGTCAATCTTCGCTTGTGGCATGCATGGCTAGGTGTAGCTTACGTCTGGGAGAGCAGCCGCTGGCCGGCGTGACTGCCAAGGGGAGCCGTCGCAATGCATCAAAGTTCAGCGTCGGTCATTGACCCTGCTTGCGATCGCCGGCGCCTGTCCTAGCCGGCTGACGGCGGCATTCATGGGGTCGATCGCTCAATCCGCGATGCGCTTCTGGCGGAACGCCGAGCGCTCCCGCGCCACGCTGCCGATCATGGCAAGCGTCTGTCTCGCCTGCATCGGCAGCGCCATGCTGACGACCGCGGTCTCGTTCCATCTGGGCAAACCTGGCGTCGACCCCGACGTCGTGCAGATCGTGCTGACCGCCTATCCGGTCGGCTTCCTGATCGGATGCCTGATGACGCGCCCATTGGTCGCCCGCTATGGCCATGAGCGGACCTTTCTGCTGATCCTGACAACCGCGCTGCTGTCGGCCCTGGGCTTCATCTTCACCGACTTCATGCCGAGCTGGTTCTGCTTCCGGCTGCTTGGGGGCATGTCGATGGCCTCGATGTTCGTCGTCTGCGAGAGCTGGATCAATCTCTATGCCGAACAGCACAATCGCGGCGCGATGTTCTCGATCTACATGCTGACGACAGCGATCGCCGTGCTGCTCGGCCAGATACTGGTCGCGCTGGTCGGTCCGAAATCTCCGCATCTCTTTTTGGTGGCGACAGCAACGGTGCTTCTGGCCTTCGCGCCAAAGTTCGCGGGGCTACGCTGGCCGGCGCTGCCTTCGATGCCGGCCGATACGGCGCCCGCGCCCGGAGCGAAGGCAGACAGGCGGCTCGGACCGCTGGCGCTTTTCAGGCTGGCGCCGGTGACGGTCGTCGCCATTTTCCAGGCCGGCATCACCAACATGAACATCTTCGTGCTGACACCTCTTTACGGGACGCAGATCGGACTGTCAGCGGTGGCCACGGTCTGGCTGGTGACCACAATAAGCATCGCCGGCATGCTCGCGCAGACCCCGGTCGGCTGGCTGTCGGACCGGTTCGACCGCCGCCTGATGCTGCTCGTGCAAGGGTTGGTATCGGTGACGACCTGCGCCGCGATCGCATGGGTCGGGACCCTGTCGGTGCCGCTGCTGTTTGTGCTGTTCTTCCTCTATGGGGCCACGGCGCTGACGATCTATCCGGTGGCGATGGCCTTCGGCGCATCGCAGCTTCATAGCCGGCACATGGTCGCCGCGTCCGGCACGCTGCTCCTGCTCTACTCGATCGGCAATGTGGCGACGCCAGGCGTCGCCGCGGGGTTGATGGCGCATCTTGGCCCTCCCGCCATGTTCCTGCTGCTCGGCGGCGGCGCTGCACTGGTCACGCTCGCGGCCTGCTACAATCTTCTGCGCCGGCCGGTCACGGCGCCGGTCATGCAAAATGTCGAGGAACGGGCTTGAGGTCACGGCAATGAACCGATTGCAAGGCAGCGTTGTCCTGATCGCGGGCGCCGCAAGCGGCATTGGCGCCGCCATTGCCCGGCGGTGCGTCGCCGAGGGCGCCAGTGTGGTCTGCGCCGACTATGATCTCGCGGCGGCGACAGAGCTTGCCGATACACTTGGTCCCTCGGCTACCGCCTGCCAATGTGACGTCACCGACATCGGTTCCGCCCGGGATGCCGTCGAATTCGCGAGACAAAAACTTGGCCGGCTGGACGGACTGGTGCACAACGCCGCCGCACCGTCGACGAACGCCACCGTCGTCGATCTTGACGAACAGTCCTGGCGCCGCGAACTCGATGTCAGCCTGACCGGTGCGTTCCTGATGAGCAAGTACGCGGTGCCGTTGATCGCGGCCAGCGGCGGCGGTTCGGTGGTGTTCATCGGCTCGCAGTTCGGACGGGTCGCCACCACCAAGGCCGTCGCCTACTGTGCCGCCAAGGCGGGACTGATCCATCTCGCCAAGGCGATGGCGGTCGACCATGCGCCGGACAAGGTGCGCGTCAACAGCCTGTCGCCGGGCGCCGTGGCGACGGCGCGCCTGTTGCGCAGATTTCCGGACTTCGAGGCCGCCAATGCGGGTCTTGGACCCGCCCATCTGCTCGGCCGCATCGCGGAGCCGGATGAAATCGCCGCCGCCGCGGCCTTCCTTCTGTCATCGGACGCGTCCTTCGTCACCGGATCCGACATACTCGTGGATGGCGGCTATGCGACGCGCTGACTTCGTCTCTCTTCGTTCAGCTTCAAAGGAGTTCGCATGACGCTGCTCGTCACCGGTGGCACCGGCTTTGTCATGAGCGTGGTCGCACGCGCATGGCTGGATCGTGACCCGCAAGCCCGTGCCGTGATCCTTGACCGTTCCGGCCTCGACGCGGCGGCCGAAAGGCATTTCGCTCCGGTGCGCGACCGGCTCACGGTAATCGCCGCCGATGTGCTCGAGCCGAAGAGCTGGTCCGCGACGCTTGACGAGCAAGGCATCACGGCAATCGTGCATGGCGCGACGATCACGCCGATCTCGCGCGGCAGCGCCTCGGAGGCAAAACGCCAGCCGGAGGCCGAGGACCCTGCCCGCATCGTCGACGTCAATCTCATGGGCACCGTGCGGATGCTGGACTGGGCGCGCGAGAGACAGGGTCTCAAGCGCTTCGTCTATGTCAGCTCCGGATCCGTCTACCGCCACAACGGGCCCGACTGGAGCAGCGAGCCGCTGCCTGAAGACGGCTATGTCGCGCCGCTGACGCTCTACGGCATCTCGAAATTCGCCTCCGAAATGGTGACCAACCGCTATGCCGACCTTTTCGGCCTGTCGGCAGTCTCGGTGCGGCTTGCTTCCGTATATGGCCCGATGGACCGCGCCACCGAGAGCCGCAACTTTCGCCATGTTCCCAACCGCGTCGCGCATATGGCCCTGGCCGGCGAGACGATCAGGCCGAACAGCCTGGAGCCGGTCGGTGACTACGCCGCCTCGACCGACGTTGCCGCCGCAATCCTCGCGCTGATTGATGCGCCACGCCTCAATTACCGCCACTACAATATCGGCTCTGGCTCCAGCCAGACCATCGGCGAGATCATCGGCTGGGCAAGGGAACGCGTGCCCGGACTGAAAGTCGAGGTGACATCGGGAGAAGACGCCAACATCGTCCAGGATGTGAGCCTGAAAGGCGGCATGTGGGGCGCCTATGACATCGCCCGCATCCTGCGCGACACCACATGGCGGCCGCGTCCCGGCAAGGAAGCCTTCCACGCCTACATGGACTGGATAGCCGCCAACGAAACGAACTGAGAGGAAATTGTCATGACGCAGAGCGTTGCCTCGCAAGCGCCCCAGCCGCGCGACTTCGTCGGCTATGGTCCGCGCCCACCCTTCATGGCCTGGCCGGGCGACGTCAAGCTCGCCATCAACCTCGTGCTCAACTACGAGGAAGGCTCGGAATACTCCTGGCTGGAAGACGGTCGCAACGACAATTGGGGAGAGTACAATCTCACCTCGAGCCCGCCGGTGCGCGACCTCGGCACCGAGACGCATTTCGAGTACGGCAGCCGGGCCGGCGTGTGGCGTCTGGCGCGCCTGTTTGACCGCTATGATATCCCGATCACCATCTCCGCCTGCGCGGTGGCGCTGGAGCAAAACCCGCCCTTCGTCGAATGGATGAAGATGCGGCGGCACGATCTGCTCGGCCACGGCCTGCGCTGGATCGACTACACGACGATGGAGCGCAGCGAGGAAAAGCGCCATCTGAATGAAGCCGTGGCCCTCTACGAGAAGCTGCTGGGAAGGCGCCCATTGGGCTGGAACTGCCGCTCTCTGCCCAGCGTCAACACGCGCGATTTGCTCGTCGAGGAAGGCGGCTTCCTCTACCACTCCGACCCCTGCAATGACGATCTGCCCTACTTCGTCGATCACCAAGGCACGGAGATCCTGGTCGTTCCCTATTCCAAGACACTCAACGACAGCCGCTATCTGGTGGCGCCCGGCTACAGCAATCCGCGCGACTTCGCCGAGGATTGCCGCTCGGCCATCGATTACATGCTCGACGAGGCGGACGAGACTGGCGGCCGCATGCTGACGATCGGTATTCATGCGCGGTGGATGGGCCAGCCCAACCGGACGTCCGGGCTGCGCGAGGTGATCGAACATGTGAAGCAGAACCCGGCCGCTGCCTTCATGCGGCGCGAAGACATCGCCCGGTTCTGGCTCGCCAGCCATGCCGTCTTCGAGCGACGCGGCTGACAAGAGCAAAGAGAATGGCGGCATGTTCGAAACGCTGATCCGGGGAGCCACCATCGTCAACGCCGAAGGGTTCGAACGGCGCGATGTAGGCATCACCAACGGAAGGATCGTAGCGCTCGTCGCCCCCGGTGAGACGGTTTCGGCCCGGACCGTTTTCGATGCCGCCGGTGCCTATCTATTACCCGGCCTGGTCGACGCGCACGCGCATCTGCGCGAGCCGGGCCTGACTCACAAGGAAGATTTTTCCTCCGGCACGCATGCCGCGGCCCTTGGCGGTGTGACGACGGTGCTCGACATGCCGACCGACGAGCCATGGACAGCCACGGCCGACCAGCTTGCCGACAAGATGGCGATGGCCAAAGACCGCATCCATGTCGATGTCGGTCTCCAGAGTGTCGTCAGCCGCGACCTGTCGCGCATCCCGGGCCTGCTCGATCTGGCGCCGGTCTCGTTCGAGCTGTTCACCGCCGATGTGCCCGATGACTTCCTTTTCGCGACGCTCGACGCGGTGGCCGAGGCGTTGAAGGCTTTCGCCGGCGCAGACACTTTGATCGGCATCTCGCCCGGCGATCAATCGATCCTGACCGGCAGCACACTGCGTGACCGCTCCGGCACGATCGCCGCCTTTCAGGCCAGCCGGCCGCCGCTCGCCGAGGCCAATGGCATCGCCCGAGCGCTTGTCGCCGCCGCCTCGGCCGGGACCAGAATTCATGTCCGCCAGATCAATTCCGAACTTGGCGTCGAGACGTGGGGCCGGTTGCGCGGCATGGCTGACGCCAGCGTCGAAACCACGCCGCAGAACCTCTTCTTCAACGCCGGCGACTATGAGATGCACGGCGCCAATCTCAAGGCCTCGCCACCCTTGCGCTCGCCGCATGACGTGGATGCGCTGCGCGCGGCACTCGGCGCAGGGCTGATCGACATCGTCGCCACCGACCACGCGCCGCACACACCGGCCGAGAAGGCAACGCCTTGCGCGGCTTTCGCCGACATTCCGGGCGGCATGCCGGGGCTGCAGACGCTGCTGCAGGTGATGCTGAAACTGGTCGATGACGGCCTGATCGCCCTGCCCGATCTGGTGCGCCTGTGCGCCCGCAATCCGGCCGAGCGCTTCGGCCTTGGCCGGCGCAAGGGGAAGATCGCCAGCGGCTACGATGCCGATATGCTCATCCTCGATCCGCGCCAGTCCAACACGATCGCCAATGCCGATCAGGTGTCGCGAGCGGGCTATACGCCATTCGACGGCTGGATCGTTCAAGCGCGGCTGACAAGCGTCTTCCTGCGCGGTCGCGAGATCGTGCGCGAAGGAGAACTGATCGGCCCGAAAGTCGGGAACATCGTCACCCGGGAAAGCTGAAGACCATGCCCCTGCTCGCCAACAAGACCGCCATCGTCACCGGAGGCAGTTCCGGCATCGGCCGCGCGATCGCGCTGAAATTCGCGGCCGAGGGCGCGAGCGTCGTCATCGCCGACACGGTCGAGCAACCGATCGAGGGGGGTGGGAGCACCGTGGAGTTGATCCGCTCGGCCGGCGGAGCTGCCGTTTACATCCGGACCGACATCTCTGACTGGGGCGCCGTCGACGCGCTGGTCGGTGCGACGGTCGAGCAATTCGGACGGCTTGATGTGATGGTCAACAACGCCGCGATCTATACCAGCACCAATCTGATCGACACCACGCCGGAGCAATGGAACCGCGTCATCGGCGTCAACCTGACCGGCTTCTTCTACTGCTCGAAACGGGCGGTGATGCAGATGCTCACCCAGGTGCCCGTCGACGACGTGCGCGGCCGCATCATCAACATCTCCTCGCAGCATGGCATGGTGGCCTGCCCCGGCGACCTTCCCTATTCGGTGAGCAAGGGCGGCATCGTGCAGATGACGCGGCAAATCGCGGTCGACCACGCCGACGATCTGATCGTCTGCAATGCCATCGCACCCGGCAAGATCATCACCGGCAAGCCGGGCGTGGCCAACGACCCCGACGCGCTCGACTACTCGCTCCGTCGCACGCCTTGGCCGCGACTTGGAACCCCGAACGATGTGGCGGGAGCGGCGCTGTTTCTTGCCAGCGACATGGCAAGCTACGTCACCGGCATCAACCTGATGGTCGACGGCGGCTGGATGGCGGGCTGACGGATACGGGCTGCTCGCAAGGCGACCAGTTGGGTTTTGATCATTGCCTTATGAACGGGCCCCTATAGGTCTGGCCGGCGAGCGCATAGGTTCCGGCCAGGGTCCCGTCAGGCATCATCGTCAGACTGATGTCCGCGCCATTCGGCAGGCGCCCGAGCTTCAATGTGCTCCCGACAATTCTTCCTTCACCGGCGGCCTCCCCCGGATTGTTGTCGCCCAGATTGCCCCAGGCAAAAGTGACCGTCACCTTGCCGTTTGCAGAAATCGTCTGCACGGCGACTTTGGCTTCATACGCGCCCTCCAATCGCCCAGCCCACATGCCCGAAAAAGCGGCGTACTTTGTTGGAATGCCCTTCGCAGGGGGAGTGATCGTCACGGATGGATCCATGATTGCCGAACCCGCGGAGGCCGCGGCGGAGCTCGAGACCGGCTGAGCAGGAGTGCCAGCAGGATCCGGCGCAGGTTCGAGAGCGGCGGGTTGCGGCCCTGCGGGAGCGGATTGGCATGCGACGAGAGCAAGTGCCATGAAGCCCAGCATCATGTTCCGCATCGAATTCTCCACATCGTTTCGCGGATTGTCGGCGGGTCGCAGACCCGCCGAATTGCACGTCATTCTACGCCACCGCCCTGTCCAGAGCGTATAGCGTTCTACATCAAAGACGCCGTCAACAACCGAGCTTCTGATTTCATCACCGAATTTCCACTGTTCGGAAGTCCTCTTCTTTCACGGACTATCTCCATGGACCAGCCGCCATTGGCAGGTTCGCCAGAAATTTCTGGCTTGGCTGTTCCCTCCAGTGTTGAAGAGTGAAGCTCAGCACGACCTTTGCCATAAGACCGTTACGGCTGAGCATCAGCCACGGCGTGAGGGTGGCGAAAACGTGATCTTGCAAATCCGGCAATCTCAGCTCCGGAGAATAGCTTTCCTTGACGGGAGCCAGGAAGCCACCAATGTACCGGGCGATCTCACCTGCAGGGTATTTTGCTTATGACAGCCGCGATCCATGACATTCCGTTCCGCCGCGCCGACGGCTCAACCACAAGCCTGGGCGAATATGCCGACAAGGTCTTGCTGATCGTCAACGTCGCCTCCAAATGCGGCTTCACCAAACAGTATGACGGACTGGAGGCGCTTTATCGCTCGTATCGCGACCAGGGCCTTGTGGTGCTCGGCTTTCCGGCCAATGACTTTGCCGGGCAGGAACCGGGCACAGATGCCGAAATCCAGGAATTCTGCCGGTTGACCTATGGTGTCGAATTCCCTGTGTTCGCCAAGATCGCGGTGACGGGACCGCGAAAGCATCCGCTTTATCAAGCGCTGATCGAGGCGCGGCCACAGGCTGTCTTCAAGCCGGACAGCACGCTGGTGAGCCGGCTGGCCGGGAGGGGCGCCATGCCCGCAGCCGGCGAAGTGAGCTGGAATTTCGAGAAGTTTGTGGTCGACCGCAAGGGTGTCGTCGTCGCCCGCTTCGGTTCCGACACGGAGCCGCAGGACGAGGCGATCGTCGGCGCTGTCCGCAAGCTCCTGGCGGTTTGAGGCAAGAAGCGAAGCTCCCAACACAGATTAAATTTGCGGCAACATCCGGCTTCCGCGGAGAAGCCGCCCGCATAACCGAGGACCAAGCCATGGATCTGCAACTGAACGGCAAACGCGCCCTGATCACAGGCGGCAGCAAGGGAATTGGCCGTGCCATCGCCCGGCAATTGGCCCTGGAAGGCGTGGACCTTGTCATCGCCGCCCGCAACGCTGCCGATCTGGGCATCGCCGAGCGCGAACTGGCTGCGGAAACCGGGCGCAAGATCGTTGGGCTAGGCGTCGACACACAGGACGACAGCTCGGTCAAAACGCTGGTGGCAGGGACGATCGCGGCGCTCGGCGGCCTCGACATCCTGGTCAACGCCGCAGCCAAGCCGGGCGGGCAGGCACCACCGCCCAAGCTGGCCGAGATCACGGACGACCTGTTCTGGGATGACGTGGACGTCAAGGTGATGGGCTATCTGCGTACGGCGCGTGAGGCCGCTCCTCATATGGCTGCCGCCGGCTGGGGCCGGATCATCAACGTAAGCGGGCTCGCTGCCCGGCAGACAGGCTCGATCATCGGCTCGATCCGCAATGTTGCCGTCTCTGCCCTGACCAAGAATCTCGCCGACGAACTGGGCCCGAAGGGGATCAACGTGACGGTGGTCCATCCTGGCCTGACCCGCACGGAAAAGACCACGCCGCTGGTCGCCGCCCGCGCGGCTTCGGCAGGCGTTTCGCCTGAGGAGATCGAACGGCGACTTGCCGCCAATGTCACGATCGGCCGCCTCGTCGATATGGCCGAAGTCGCTGATGTCGTCACATTCCTCGCGTCGCCGCGAAGCGTCGCCATCAACGGCGATGCGATCGCCTGCGGCGGCGGGGTCATCGGGCCGATACATTACTAGAGCAAAATCCAGGAAAAGCGCGAAACGGTTTTCCGCCTAGACGCGCACATCGCCCAGCACCCTGATCTCCGACGAAATGGACAGGCCGCCTTCGATCTCTTCCTCGTTGGAAAACCCGTCGAAATTGGCGAGCGAGCCAAAAGAGAGGCCGGAAAGCCCTTCGACGTATTTGACGCTGCGCTGGTAGGTTTTGTAGGCGCCGAACGCCGCCTCCAGCTCACCGAGCTCCCTCTCCTGCTCAACCACGTAGGCCGTCGATGACGGGCGGCCGTCATCGGAGATGAACGACACCACTTTCCAGAAAGCTTTCGGAATGAGCGCATCGCGGTAGCGAAGATCAGTGCCGCCGAAGACGGGGCCGGTGAATACGGAACACCGCTCGGCCCAGGCCCGCGCATTCTGCAGGATGTAGTTCTCTATTCCGAGCCAGGTCTTCTGATTGACGATGTCCATCTGCGGCGCACAGTTCGTGAAGTGAAACGTGTCCGCATTGGCGCCGAGGGCGTTGGCGCCCCAATTGGGATCCTCGCGCCTGACGAGGTGTCCTCTGTCGAGGCGATTGCCGGCATAGAGGTCCGCACCGAGCTGCGCTTCGGCCGGCAGGCGCCCGTCCAGCGCCCATCTGTTGTCCTCGCGCCCAATCGAAATGGAGCGGGCGCCCTCGATATTGACGGCGGTGAACATGGCCATGCGCCGCGACGCGCACATGACGACGGAAAAGTTGCAATAGTCGAGCCGGCCGCTGGCATCGCCGCCAACCGGCGTTATGTCGCGGGATCGCTGGCCGGTCGGCTTGGGCAGGTCGATCGGGAATCTGGTCAGGAAAGTCCGATCGAAACCGGTACGGCCAGCAAAGGATTGAGGCGGCGACGTGCGCGGCCGTGCCGCGCGCTCGGCCATGGCACCCTCACTGCGAATGTGCGTTTCGAGAGCTGCCCCGGCCCCCGGCCCGCGCAGCCGCCGCATATCGCGAAGCTGCGGTCGCCGGTCCATCCTTACGGTCGCAAGTTCAGTCACGGACATGAGTTTCTCCAATCGAAAAAGCCGAGGACATCACCCGGCGTTGAAAAAATTTCCAAAGGCCTTCAGGTCGAGCAGTTGCGCATCGTCCTCGACGGCATGGCGAATGCTGGCCAGATCGTGGGCGAGGTTCTGCCGCGGCGTCTGCCCGCCAAAGTGCACGCGGCCTGTGCCATAAGGATGTATCGGTTCTTCATCGCCGCCCCCCTCCCCTATCCGTCGTGGCAATTTGGGAGGAGCACCGTGAACTCAGCGTGAAACCAGCCTCAGGCGGGGCCCAAACCTCAGACGAGGAGAGGCATCAGCCGCTCAAAATCGCGGCGTCCGTAAGTTGCCTGCCAACCCCGCTGTTGAGGTAACATCCAGAGCCGCTCACACCCTGGCCGCGGCTTGAAGTGCGCGAGACCGACGCAGATCGCCTTGACCACGGGGACCTCGAATGCGGGCCGCTGCAAGTCCGCGAACCATACATTGCCGCCGCTGGCGGTGTTTATCTCTTCCACCAGGCGCGACAGCATCCCTGCTTGGCCTGCCTGCGTTGCCGAGCCGGGATCGGAGCCGCTCAAAAAGCCCATTGTGTCGAGATTTGCGTGCTCCAGCCAGGCCGCGACGCGACGGTCCGCGGCAGACATCGGCGCATCGCCTTTTGTTGCGACCCGCATCTCATGGGCGTCGAACGCCAGCTCGGTCTGGATCATCTCGAGGAACGCGGCCTTGGCCGCCGCCTGCAAATCGAAGGCCGCCGCAAATCCGACCGCCACGCGCCGGCCGTCCCCCTCTGACGATATCGCGGCTGCCACATGCGCGCTGTGAAAGGTTGAAATGTCGAGGAACCAGACACGCCGCCCGGTTTCGATGGCGTGCTCCTTCAGGGCCGCTGCCAGGGAAGCATCGTCCAGGGTGGGAGCAAAGCGCCGACGCCGGCAGCCTCGCCACCACCATATGCCGGTTGCATCGCGCTCAACGAGCTCGAGCACGGCGCGCGACATAGCGGCGTCGATCGTGCTTCCGGCGGCGCAGCCATTGGAATCGGCGTTCAGGCTGTCGTCTCCATGGACGGCTTCGCCAAAGCCACCGAAGCAAAGAAATGCGGGGCACATCGCGGTGCGCGAGCCCGCGAAGTCGCGCACGCGGGCCAGCCGGTCCGGATTGCGCAGTTGCCGTGGCGGGGGTATCGCATCCCAGCCATCCCACATGCGGTTGAAACGGCGGCGCTGCTGTATCTGACGCCTGGAAAAACCGAGTACCGCTTCGGCCGGGATGATATCGCTGGCCCGGTCGGCCGCTACAAGCGTGCTCTCGTCCAAGGCCTGATACATCCAACTGCCGATTTCCACGGCTTCGCCAAGGCATCCCAACAAGGCCTGTGACCGGCTGTATCCCTTTCCGCTTACAGTCACCTGGCGGATACCGCCGCCCCACGGCAGACCGAGGTTCGCCGCGGCCAGAATGCCGCCCGGTATCTCGAAGAGATCGACAATCAGGCCATGATCGGCGGCGAAGCTGTACAGACGCAGGCGATCGGAAGCCTCGACATCCGTTTCCGGCCGAAGCTCCAATCCCGCGAACCGAATATCCCGCCTTGTCGTATCGGGCACCTTGTCGAGCACCGCGTTCGAAGAGCCGACAGCGGAATGCGGCTGTGCGCAAAGTGCTTCCCAATGACTTTTTTCTAGCCGCATTCCTCGATCTTCGCTTAACGTCCGCCCGGTTCTGGTATTAGATGATCGAAGGGCGTTTGGGCCGATCATGTCAGTAACCATGATCCACAGGCAAAGAGAAAGGGGCTCTTCCAGGAAAAGCCTCGAGATCAAACTCGTCGGCAATTTCGAGATACGCAGCCTCGACAAGGTTTATGCTCTCGACAAACGCAAGGCCGGCGCGATCCTGGCCTATCTCATTTTGTCCGAACAGACGCGCGAAACACGCGGGCGTTTGTCCGCGCTGCTGTGGAGCGACAGCGATGAAGAACACGCACGTGCCTCACTGAGGCAATCCATCCGCGATCTGAAGCAGATCGAACTCAAGACGGGGGTGCAGTTTCTGGTCCTCGACAAGCTCTCCGTCGGGATCGACCCCAATGTCCTGCGCACGGATCTCGCCACTCTGCGCCATGCGCTCAGGGCCCGGGACTTCCCGACTGTCGACGGTATCCTGGCGCGAAGCGACAGATCACTTTGTATCGGGCTTCAGGATTGCGATCCGGTATTCGACAACTGGATCGGGATGATTTCGACCCAGTGGTCGGATGGTCTGACGCATCAACTGTCGAAATCGCTCAACGAGGCGAATTCGAGCCTGGCGGAACGCAAGGCGATCGCCGGCTGCATCTTGCGCCTCGATCCTTTCCATGAATCGGCGGTCGTCAGCATGCTGGGGGCGCTGCATCGGGAAGGCGGCTATGCGAGGGCTCGCGTTTTCTTCGAACGCTATGTCAATGACCTGAGATCGGAACTCGATCTCGCTCCGCCACGCGAAATCATCCAGCAACTGGAGCGATTCAAGGCAGCGGCCCAGGATGGGGCGGATGCGCAGCCGCAAGCCGCCCTCGACCCTGCGGCGCCGCGGCAGCTCGTCGAAAGGCCGACGATCGTGCTCGTCACGGAAAAACACAGGAGCGCCGACGCGCACATTCAGTTCGCTCTGGTCAGTGAACTGTCCGCCACCCTCTCGCGGTTCAGGCATTGGACCGCGATCCACACCGAGCTTGATCGCGACACGATGCGATCGGGGTCTGTCGAGACGCTTCGTGCCGCCGTCGGGGAAACCGCCGACCTTGCCGTGATCATAACCGCGTCCGATGACGAGGACGAGCCGCATTTCGATATTTCATGCCGCACGATCGCAACGGGCGTGTTGCAGTTCTCCACCACCGCGCCTCGAGAACCGGCGGCATGGAGACCCGTGTTCAATGAAATCTGCGCGCGGGTTGCTTCACGCCTCCAGTTGGTGATTTCCACCACGCGCCTCCATCGCATAGACGAACAGTCGCCAAACTACATCTCCGCCTATGACAATTGGCTCGACGGACAGCGGCTTTCGACGTTGTGGCGCAAAGACACCGACGCCGTCGCGATCGCGCGTTACGAAGAAGCCATTCGGCAGGACCCTAGCCTGGCTTGCGCCTATTCGAGCCTGGCCGTGATCCTGAATTCGCGGTGGATCGTGCTGCCAGGCTATCCAGTCGAGAGCGCCGACCTCGACCGCGCATTCGACCTCGCCAAGAAGGCGGTCGCGCTCGATCCGCTCGATCACCGCAACCAGGTCAACCTGGCCTGGAGCCACCTCCTGGCGCGGCGCTGGGAACTGGCGGAATTTCATTTCGGACTGGCGCACGACCTCAACGCCGCCAATCCGGCAACCCTTATCGCCTATTCGCTTTTCAGTGCGTTCATCGGAAACCATCAGCGAGCGGTCGAGCTGTCGCGACGGTCGTTCGAGCTCAACCCGCTGCATGAGCCGCACTACCACGGTTACCATGCGACCGTTGCATTCCTGGCGGGCGACCTGCAGGGCTGCATCGAGGCTGTCGAGAAAAGCGACGGCCTGTTTCCCGATATCCGAGGCTGGTCGGCTGCCGCCCATGCCTTCATGGGCGATGACGCGAAAGCCGCCACCGACTTCAGAATATTTCTGAAGGGTATCACGACCGCATGGCACAATGGCGAGCGCCCGACCCGGCGAAGTGCGATCGACTGGTTCAAGAACGTCTTCCCGATCCGCCTGGACGCCGATCGCGCGAGACTGAGCGAAGGCATCGACCGCGCCTCACGGCTGGCATGACGCGGCCGAAGCCGGGCGCATCCTATCTGCAGCGCGACATAACATAGTCGCCAAGCCGGCAACGGTAGCCCCGAAGCCGGTTTGCCTTCTTCTCCTCGACCGTCGAGCCTGCGTTGGGGTCGAATTTGTAGTGAGCCGGGAAAGGATAGTCCTCTCCGGGGCCGACCTCGGGCGCGATCGTCCGCACGGTCTCCTCGACGTCCCCGGTGAAAGGAAAGGCAATGTTGACGACGTTCTCTTCATCGAAATGCGCGATGATCTCGATCTCGTCCCAGGTCTTGCCGCGCGGGTTCATGAACCCTTTGAGCAGGTCTTTCTTCTCGTCCTGTGTGCCGTTCCTGAATATCTCCATGGTGGCGGGATCCTTTATGGCTTCTCGAATAAAGGCTCCCAACGCTTCGAACTGCACATTCTCGAATTTGGCCATGGCCCCTCTCCATTTCTTCAGGTTGCGACGTTGCCGGTTCTTCGATAGGCCCGCCCCGGCATGTCCAGGTTAGCGTACCGCTTGAGGTATTCGTAGAGCTCGTCGTCTGAAACCAGCCTGTCGTCGGCCAATCCCAAGAGCCCCGCCAGATTGCCGGGTTCGGCCGATGATAGGGACAGCGGCACCTGGATTTCGCTGTCCCCGGCATTGAACAGTGCAGCGGCGACGGTGGACGCGACGATGAACGAGCCGGTCGGTCCCAGCCGGTTGCCGTCATCGCCGAGCACGGCGGCTTCCTGCAAGATGTAATAGGACAGAGGTGTTTCGGTCAGGAACTGCGGATGGGCCAGCAGCGTCTTCTCAAGCACGCCAGCCTGGAAGCTGTAGCGTTTCCTGCAGCTTTGCGTGGGCAGCATGGCAGCGCCCGAAAGTACAGGCACATCCGCGGCAAGCGCGGCAGCGACGGCCCCGGCAATCGTCTGGCCTGATGCGATGCCGAGATCGTAACAGCGCCAACAATCCATGAAGGCGATGGATCGAGGTGCCCCGTCGAAGTCGGCGGCGTGCTGTACCACCGCCATCTCGTAGTTGAGAAACGGACTGATACGGCGTGCCTTCAGTGCCTTTGCAGCATCGTCCGATTCGATGAAACGGCTCCAGTCAACGGCCCAATTCACGCGGACTGGAACGTCACCGTTCGGGCGCTGGCTCGAAAATGCCAGGATCTCGCGCAAGGTGCCGGCTTCCTCTTCGAATGCCTTGTTGAGGGCGTAGCGGTCGCGGACCATCGAATGCGCAAACCGCGAGGCGCCAAATGTGAATTCCATCGGCAGGTCCGCCAGCGGCCTCAACGATGCGACGCCGGGTCCGCGAAACTCCTCGCCATCGAAGAAGTGCGCCCAGACTGCCGGGGTCAGAATTCGCCTGAGATAGTCGTTCACGACGACTCGGCGATAGACACCGGTCAGGTAAAGCCGCGCCTGATCGAAGGCGTTCTGCGGCGGCAAAGCGCGGCGCGCCATTAGCAAATCGACGAGACGGTTGTGCACCTGCATCAACGAACATTGCAACTGGGAGAGAATGAGATTGTCGTCGTTCCTGGGGTCGCCGATCAGCGGACGGTAAGGCGCCTTTCGTCCGCACACGCTCAGAAAACCGCTGGAGGCGTCGACGCGCGGGACGTCTCGCGCCCTTTCGACCACACCATCGACGGGAAGTTTGACCTGCTTGTCGCTCACCCCGGGCAGGCCGATCGGAAATCGACAAAGGGTGGTGTCGCTTTCCGATGCCGAGTCATAGAGATGCGAGTCCACAACCGGGCCTCGTCCATAAAGGCCCGACAGATCGAGACTGCCCGAGACGGCATTCCTCAAGGTGCGCCCGGCACGATCGCTCGGCATGCCAAATATGCGGCTAAAGACGATGTCGTGAAAAGCGAACTGGCCGAAATAGGTATAAGCTGCGGGATTGTCGCTGAGGTCGGGAGAATCGATGGGACCGAGCATGCAGTTCGAGATGTCGGCGAGCGCCGCTTGGGTTCTCTCCGTCGCGGAGCCATCTTCTCCAGCCGGCATGAGGCTTATCGGCTTTTCGGCGAGATCGGGAAACAGGAGCCGGTGCCGAAGAGCGTCGCCCGCGCCCGCACCCGCGGCTTCGACGGTGGGACCTCCAGCAGGCCTCGCCCTCGCGTTGAGCGCGCGGCGATGATTTACCAGGGTTTCATATGCCACATACTCGCCGTGTCTCATCGCCACCCCTTTTCGTCGAAGACTATTCCATTCGCACGCGGTCGGCGATACCAGCCGGCCATATCTTGCGCCTGGCCAAGCGGCCCAGCCCGAGGGCGGGACGGATTATGTTGGGAGGCCCAAAATCCGCCCCGCCGCCAGCCCCCCGGCCGACTTGAGATGCATAGTTGAAGCCTACCGATCACCCGGTGCAAAAAGTCCGGACATCAATCGGTGCAAGTTTGCCCATCGGGGTCGCGCCGGCAATCGTCGACGACACGGATTCCTTGCCGGGAGGCGATATGACGAGCTGGCGAAAATGGTTCCAGTCGAAGTCCACACCTGGATCCGTCCCGCAGGCCGGATCGAGCGCGGCATGCGAAACGATGGTCTTGAGGTTCGGGTACTTCGCCCAGCAATAGCGCACAATTCTCGCCGTCACTTCGACCTGCCAGCTTGAGAATGGGTCCGCGACCTGGGTTTTGACGACTTCAATGCCAAGGCTCCAGTGGTTGACGCGCTTGGCGCCGCCATTGACCCGCGGATGGCTCTTGTCGTCTCCCACATGCCAGGCCGCCCGCGATTCCGGCGCACACGCCCAGACAATGTTTCCGTGCTGGCTTTCGTTCTCATCGGGAACCAGCCAGTGGAAGCTGCCGGTGCCGGCCTGCATCACCGACATTGCCCTTGCCGAGCTGCCGCCGGCAGTCGCATGAATGACCACCGCGTTGATGCCAAGGATCGGATCGAAACGCCGCAACGACGTCGAGCGCGCCCAGTAATCCTGAACGCCTGGATAGAGCACCTCTGGGATCGCAAATGGCGCCGGCCTGCCCGCGGCCGGCAAATCGAACAGGTATGTCTTCGGATCTGGCATCGCTTGCTCCTGCAAAGCTCGCGTTTGACGATCCGTGTATCGCAACGTTGGCGTGAAACGAGCGTGAATCATGTCCCGCCGCCCGGGAGGCATCGCCGGCCATCAAGAGAGTTCCGTCGACCAGGAGCGCCCGATCGGTCCGATTCTCAAGAGAATCCAGCACGTTCTGGGGGATGATTGCCGGGATATCCCATACCCCAAGCGGCTGCGCCCGTGGCAAGCCTTGCTTGATCGACGTTCGCCCGAAGCTACTCGAAGGAATAGGTGAAACCTTCCTTGGAGGCGCCAACGGTGACCTTTGTCATCTTTTCGCCCGCGAGCGACCGGTTGAGCACGCCGCGGCTCAGTTCCGGCAGCAGCGTGTTGGTCAGGATGGCATCGATCATCCGTCCGCCGGATTCGATCTCGGTGCAGCGGGCCTTGACCAGATCCATGACACCGTCGCCGATCACCAGTTCCGCATCGTTGGTCGTGCGCAGCCGGCGAGCGATCTTGGCAAACTGGTGACGGGTGATGGCTTCGATCATCCCGTCCGAGAGCGGGTAATAGGGAATGGTCACCACCCGGCCAAGGAAGGCGGCCGGAAAGACCTTGAGCAGCGGGCTGCGCAAGGCGATGTCCAGATCGTCAAGTCCGGCCCGTATCGTGCCGTTCCCGGTCCGCTCCATGATGACCTCCGAGCCGACATTGGAGGTGAGCAGGATCAGCGTGTTCTTGAAATCGATCCGGCGCCCCTCGCTGTCGTCCATCATGCCCTTGTCGAAGACCTGGAAGAAGATCTCGTGCACGTCGGGATGCGCCTTCTCGACCTCGTCGAGCAGGATCACCGAATAGGGCTTTCTGCGCACCGCTTCGGTCAGGATGCCGCCCTTGCCATAGCCGACATAACCGGGCGGCGCGCCCTTGAGCGTCGAGACCGTATGCGCCTCCTGGAATTCGGACATGTTGATCGAGATCAGGTTCTGCTCGCCACCGTAGAGCGTCTCGGCCAGTGCCAATGCGGTTTCGGTCTTGCCGACGCCAGAGGGACCGCAGAGCAGGAACACACCGACCGGCTTTTCCGGCGCGCCGAGCCCGGCGCGGCTGGTCTGCACGCGTTTGGCGATCATCTCCATGGCGTGATCCTGGCCGACGACCCGCTCCGAAAGCGTGGTGGCGAGCTTGAGCGCCTTTTCGGTCTGGCTGGACAGCATCCGTCCGGTCGGAATACCGGTCCAGTCCTGGACCACGGCCGCCACCGCATTGCGGTCGACGGATGGCAGGATCAGCGGTGTCTCGCCCTGCGCCTCGGCCAGTTCGGCCATCAGCTCGCGCAGCCGGGCAAGATCGGCGACAGGATCAGGTGGATCGGCAGCGGCCGGTGTTTCCACGTCGGTCTTGGCAGCCTTGGCTTTGGCCGCCTTGGTCTTCGTCGGTTCAGTCTTGGGTGGCTCAGTCGTGGGCACCTTGGTCTTTTCTGCGTCCGCCGCTGCCGTTTCGGTATCGGCCTCAGCGGGCGCCGCCGCATCAAGCGGCACGCCCTCGCCGCGCAGCCTTGCGCGCAACTCGAGGATTTCGGCAACCAGCGCCTTTTCGCGCTCCCAGCGCCCCTCGGCGGCGGCCAGCGTGGTCTCGGTTTCGGCGAGCCCGGCGTCAACCCGCGCCTGCCGGTCAGTCACCTCGATGCCGATCGCTGCCTCGCGGCCGATAATGCCGCGCTCGACCTCCAGCGCCTGGCGGCGGCGCATGATGTCTTCGACCTCCGCCGGCGTGGCGTGCTGCGATATGGCGACACGGGCGCAAGCGGTGTCGAGAAGGCTCACCGCCTTGTCAGGCAGTTGCCGTGCCGGGATGTAGCGATGCGACAGGCCGACCGCCGCCTCGATCGCCTCGTCGAGGATCTGCACCTTGTGGTGCTGCTCCAGGACGCCGGCCACGCCGCGCAACATCAGAACGGCCACCGCCTCCGACGGTTCGTCGATCTTCACCACCTGGAAACGGCGGGTCAGCGCCGGGTCCTTCTCGATGTGCTGCTTGTATTCGGCCCAGGTCGTTGCCGCGATGGTGCGAAGTTCGCCCCGCGCCAACGCCGGTTTCAGGAGATTGGCCGCATCGCCGGTTCCGGCAGCCCCCCCGGCGCCGATCAAGGTGTGGGCTTCGTCGATGAACAGGATAACCGGCGTTTCGGACGATTGAACCTCGTCGATGACGGCCTTCAGCCGTTTTTCGAATTCGCCCTTCACGCTGGCGCCCGCCTGCATCAGCCCGACGTCGAGCATGCGCACGCTGACATTCTGCAGGGTGGGCGGCACGTCGCCCTGGGCGATACGCAAGGCAAAGCCCTCGACGACGGCGGTCTTGCCGACCCCGGCCTCGCCGGTCAGGATCGGGTTGTTCTGCCGGCGCCGCATCAGGATGTCGACGATCTGCCGGATTTCCGGGTCGCGGCCGACGACCGGATCGATCTTGCCGTCGCGGGCGCGCTGGGTCAGGTCGGTGGCGTATTTCGCCAGCGCCGAATCCCCGCCCGGAGCCCGCTTCGGCGCCTCCGGGGCGGAGACGGTGGTCGAAGCGCCGGTTTCGAGTGAGCCCTCCACGACATCGGCGAACCGCGCGATGACCGTGTCGGCGTCGATCTTGTCGAACTCGCCGCTGATCTTCGACAGCAGGCCTTCCAGCACCGGCGTCTTCAGGCAGGCAAGCAGAATATGTGCGCTGCGGACTTCCTCGACGCCGAACTCGAGCGTTGCCAGGTTCCAGGCTTCCTGGATGGCATGGAAGATGTGGTCGGAGAATTCCTCGATCGATGTCGCGCCATAAGGCAGCTTGTCGACGGCGCGGGTCATCTCGGCCGTGAGCCGGCTCGCATCCACGCCCGCATCGGCGATGATCATTTGCACGTCCGAGCGGTCGGACAGCACAAGTTGCTCGATGAAATGGACGAGTTCGACATAGGGATTGCCGCGCAGTTTAGCGGTGTCGGCAGCTGCCTTGAAGGCGCGGACACCCACAGGATTGAGCTTGCCGACCAGTTCCTTGCGTTTGAAAGTCTGCGATGACCGGCGCTGTTCCATCGAACCTGCTCCTGCAGTCTACCAGCCGATAAACTGCCACATAAGATGTCACTTGACAAAGCGGGTAATGGACCGCTGTCCCGGTACCCGGTTTAGCCGACTCCTTTCCATTTGTGGAAAGTCCCGCATCGCCGACTGCAAACAGCCACGGCATTGGACGCCTCTCCGCGACGCGGTTCGCATGCATCCAAGGCAACCAAGCCGTGGATTTCGGCGCTCATGAGGCGATCGCGTTTAGCTTATGTTAATTTTTGAGCGCTCGTTGAATTGTGGTAAAGTGCAACCGTGTGATAACGTTGCGTCACGTATGGCTTGAGGCTGGTCGCTGGGGGTTTGTGTGATTGATGTCGCACTCTGGCTTAGTCCGCTCGACGGTGGAAATCCGTCAGGGGAAGACTTGCGCAACGACCCGGCTTTTCACGAGCTGGAGCGTCTGACCGAACCCGAGATCAAGGTCGTCCACGACGGCAACAACAAGCCCACGTCGCAAAGCACCATTCCGGTCGACTGGTCCGGCGTGCTGGCGAAGGCGGGGGAATTGCGTGCGCATGGCCGGGACCTGCGGCTGCTGGTCATCGTCACGCGCGCGCTGGCCAATGAAGAGGGGCTGGCCGGGCTCGCGCAGGGGCTGACCCTTATTGCCCAGACCTTCGACCAGCATTGGGAAACCATGCATCCGGCACTGCGGCCCAACGCTTCGCCTCGCGATGCCGCGTTGCGCCGCATCAACGCGCTGCTCGACCTCCAGAACAGTCAGGACGGGTTGCTGGCGAACCTGCGGCAGATGATTTTCTTTGCGCCGCGCTCGATCGGGCCGATCAGCGGACGCGACCTGGAACAAAGCGCGCTCGATGACCGTGTCATGCTCCAGGAAGCCGCCTCCGGCTTGAATACGGCGGAAAAGGCGGCACTGGTCAGCGCGCACGGACAATCGTTGAACCGGGTGCGTGCCGGATGTGCGGCACAGGTGGATCAGGCCGGTGCGGAGATGGTCTCGCTGGTCGCCGATGCCCAGGCTGCGATCGCAGCCCTTGACGCGGTCGAGACCGCGCTCGGCGCCCGCCTCGAGGGCGGCGGGGCTCAGGTTCCGGAATTAAAACGGTTTCTGCAGCGTTTGCTGACGACCCTCGAACGGAACGCCGCAGCGGGTGCGGCGGCCAATGGCGCGGCCAAGCCGCCCACTCCGGCAGAACCGGGAACGCCTGCTCGAAACGGTCATGGAGCCGAGACTATGGCAAGTGCGGCAAGCTACACGGAGACCAGCACGGGGCTTCCTGACCGGATCTCCTCGCGCGAGGACGTGGTCAAATGCCTCGACCTGGTCGTCGCCTTCTATGACCGCACCGAACCGTCGAGCCCGATACCGCATCTGGCGCGGCGCGTGCGCCGCATGGTGCACATGGATTTCGTTGAACTGATGGAAGATCTCGCCCCGTCTGGGTTGAAGGAATTCCGGCTCCTTGCCGGCGTTCCCGATGCCAAGAAGACGGCTCAGAAGGATGAAAGGTAACAGCACATGCCAGCCGAAAGCAAAGCGAAGGTCATCGAACGAAATCGCGCGCCGCGGGTGCAGATCGCCTACGATGTGGAAACCTACGGTAGCCCGACGACGATCGAATTGCCATTTGTCATGGCCGTGATGGCCGACCTTTCCGGCGCTTCGCAGACCAAGGAAGCGTCGAAATCGGTGCTGGACCGAGCCTTCGTGGAGACCGACGCGAACCGCTTCCCCAAATTCATGGAGGCGCTCGGGCCCCGCGTCAAAGCCCGGGTGAAGAACACGCTGCCGCAGGCCGAAGGCCAGGAGCGCGACGAGGAACTGGCGCTCGATCTCACCTTCACCAAGATGGGCGATTTCGCTCCAGACAAGATTGCCGAGCAGGTGCCGCAACTGGCCGAGATCCTGAAGATGCGTCGCCAGCTCGAGGAACTGCTTGGCTTCATGGACGGCCGCGTCGACGCCGAAAAACGCATCGCGCAGCTTCTGAACAACGAGCCGCTTCTTGGCAAGATCGCCAGCCAGGCACTGGCCGACGACGACAAGGCAGGGGAGTAGACCATGGCCGAACAGCAAAAGACCGCCGCCGTCACCGCCGAGGCCGAAGCCATAAACCTCGACGAATTCAGCGGGCTCCTCGAGAAGGACTTCAAGGTCAAGAAGGATGACAGCGAGAAGTTGCAGCAGCTCGTGCGCAATCTCGCGCTCGCAGCACAGTCGCGTTCCGACACCACGACCATCTCGTCCAATGCGATCAAGTCGATCAAGTCGCTGATCGCGGGCATCGACAAGATGCTGACGACACAGGTCAACGAGATCCTGCACGCACCGGAAGTGCGCGAGATGGAGGGCACATGGCGCGGCCTCTGGTATCTCGTCAACAACACCGAAACGGATCAGAAGCTGAAGATCCGGGTGATGAACATCTCCAAGGAACAGCTGGCCGACACGCTTGAAGACTATGAAGGCCAGATGTGGGACCAGAGCCCGATCTTCAAGAAAGTCTACACGGACGAGTACTCGATGCTGGGCGGCGAGCCGATCGGCTGTGTGATCGGCGCCTACGAATTCTCCAACCACCCGCGCGATGTCGGCCTGCTGCGCAATATTTCCGGCATCTGCGCCTCGGCGCACACGCCGTTTATCGCCGCCGCCTCGCCACGCCTGTTCCGCATGGACAGCTGGCAGGAACTGCCGAATCCGCAAGACCTGCAGCAGATCGTCTCCAACCCCGCCTATGCCTCGTGGCAGTCGCTGCGTGAGAGCGAGGACGCCCGCTATATCGGCCTGACCATGCCTCGCGTCCTGGCCAGGCTGCCCTATGGCACCGACACCGTTCCGGTGAAGGGCTTCACCTTCGAGGAAGAGGTGCAGGGCGATCACAACAAATATGTCTGGATGAACGCCGCCTTCCCGATGGGCGTCAACATCAACCGCAGCCACAAGCTTTTCGGCTGGGGCACGCAGATCCGCGGCGTCGAGAATGGCGGCACGGTGCTCAACCTGCCGGTGCACAGCTTCCCGACCGACGACGGCTCGATCGCGATGAAATGTCCGACCGAAGTCGCCATCGACGACCGGCGCGAGGCCGAACTGGCCAAGCTCGGCCTGATGCCGATCCTGCACCGGAAGAACACCGATCTCGCGGCCTTCATCGGCGCCCATTCGCTGCAGGACGACGAAACCCGTGCCGGCCGGCTGGTCGACCCCGATGCCCAGTCGAACGAACGGCTGAGCGCCAACCTGCCCTATCTCTTCCCGGTCTCGCGCTTCGCGCACTACCTCAAGGCGATCGCGCGCGACAAGGTCGGCTCGTTCAAGGAACGCTCCGACATGCAGATCTGGCTGACCGAGTGGATCAACCGCTACGTGCTGGCCAACCCTGCCTTCGCCGACGACAAGGCGCGCGCCAAGCGCCCGCTGGCGGCGGCCGAAGTCCAGGTGGACAGCGTGGAGGGGCGGCCGGGCTACTACAACGCCCGCTTCTACCTGCGCCCGCATTACCAGTTGGAAGGCATCAACGCCTCGCTGCGGCTGGTGTCGGAACTGCCGTCCGTGAAGACCTGATTTGCAACAACCAGACCTTGTTTTGTTTGAAAGCGGTGGAGAAAGACAATGCCAGTCAAGATCGATGGTTTTCTGAAGGTTCCCGATATCAAGGGCCCAAGCACCCGCGACGGCCACTCGGACGAGATCGAAATCCATGGCGTCGATTACAAGATGGTCGCACCCTATGATCCGAATTCGCTCTCACGCCGTGGCCGCGTGTCCATGGGCATGATCAAGTTCACCAAACACTACGACAAGTCCTCGCCCTACCTGGCAAAGGCACTGTTCGAGAACAAGGCGCTCGATGAAGTGGTGTTCTCCGCACGGCGGACCATCGATGGCGAGACCAAGGACTACCTGGTCGTCACGCTTACCGACGCCTCAATCATGGAATACGACATGTCGCAGGCCGAGGATGAGGAAGACCTGATCCAGGAAGAGGTCAGCTTCGCCTACAAGAAGATCAAGTTCGTCTATGACGGCAATGATGAAGCCGAAATGGATGTCTATGTCGGCAAGTGAGGTTCGGCGGCCCGGCGCGGGCAAGCAGCAGATAGCGGGCAGCTTGCGGGCAAAAAGCGAGGCCGTCCAGCCATCGCTATGGGATCGTCTTGTCAACGACCTGCCGGGCCTGACCTCGGAGATAGATGGACTGCGCCGTGTCCTGCTGGACGAGCTTGGCGCGGACCGTCTCGACGCCTTCGTTGCCGGAAGTGCGCGGACCATCGACGCCGATGCGGAACTGACGCCCGACCAGAAACGGCGTCTGCATCGCCTGGCTTTCCAGACCCAGCACCGCGCCGAGATCGAAAGCCGTGGCGTGGTGGTATCGGCCCGCGTGCTCAGGGAGGCGGTGCGGCGCGACATCGAGGCTCTGTTCAATACCGAGCGTTTCGAGGCCACGCCGCTGCTTTCCGACCTGGAAAATGAGCAGATGAACGACAATCCACCCTCGCTCGCCGATTTTCCGGAGGTGCGTCGAAGCGTGGTCAATTACGGCGTGCCGTCCTTCTCGGGCCGCTCGTCCCGTGACTTCGACCGCGACGTGCTGGCGCGCGAAATCCGCTCGGTGCTCGCCACCTTCGAGCCACGCCTCAAGGAAAGCGCGACGAAGGTTACCGTCACCCTTGGCGACAAGACCGTGGGCCTGAAGATCGAGATCGATGCTGTGCTGATCATGACGCCCACACCGGAACGCATGCGCCTGCGCACCACCATCAATCTCGACAACGGCTTGGCGCGGACCGAAATTAGGGACGCCTGAGATGGATCGGGTCTTCGTCGAATATTACGAGGAGGAACTGACCCATATCCGCGGCCTCGCGGCGGAATTTGCCGACATGCATCCGGCGGTGGCGCGCAACCTTTCCCTCGATACGGTGCCCTGCCCGGATCCTTATGTCGAACGGCTGCTGGACGGCGTCGCCTTCCTCGCCGCGCGCACCCGGCTGAAAGTCGACGCCGAGCGCTCGCGATTTTCACGCAGCGTGCTCGACGTCCTCTATCCAGATCTGGTCACGCCGGCGCCGGCAACGGCTATGGCCGTGCTGAAACCTGGCCAGCAGGTGCAGACCATGCCCGCCGGCCACGTCGTCAAGCGCAACACGCGGCTGGTCTCCAGCCTGCAACCCGGCTTGTCGACGCGCTGCACTTTCTCCACCGCGCAGGACATGACGCTGTGGCCGATAGCGATCACTTCGGTCAGCTATTTTCAGGATCGCAGCGCGTTGGCCGCGGCCGGCATAGGACCGATCGGCGGTACCGGCGGCGAGGCGGCGCTGCGCCTGGCGATGACGCGGACCGGAAAAGGCAAACTCGACGAATTGGCGCTCGACCAGCTTGACCTCTATTTTGCCGGACGCACCAAGGCGCCGCTTCTGTTCGACGCGATCTTCGGCGCCTGCGTGGCTGTTGGCGCGCGACCGGAAGGCAAGACCAACCGGCTGTCGCCCTTGCCGGCACCCGAAATGGTCGGCATCAGCGACGACGAGGCCTTGATGCCGCGCACCCGCCCGACATTCGAAGGGTACCGCCTGCTGCGCGAATACTTCGTCATGCCGGAGCGCTTTCACTATGTGCGGGTCCTGGGACTGCAGACCGTGGTGCGCAAATGCGAGGCCGGCCTGGAGATCATCTTCCTGTTCCGGCGCCCGGTGCCCGAACTCGCCGACCTGACGCCGGCGGATTTCGAACTTTTCGCGACGCCGATCATCAATCTGTTCGAGCGTGAGTGCAACGTCGTCGAGCTCGATCAACGCAAGACGCGGCAGGTGCTGCACGCCGACCGCACGCGGGCGCGCGACTTCGAGATTTATCGTGTCCTGCGCGTCGAGGATGCCAACAGTGAAGGCAGCGACGCCGAGATACCGGAGCTGTTCAGCCTCGGGCAGAACCGCGGCAGTGGCTGGGTCTATTCGACAGAACGGCGCCCACGCCGGGCGACGGAAGATGAGCGCAGCGACGGCCTGACCCGCACCTCTTATACCGGGGACGATGTTTTCCTGGCGGTATCGCGGCCGCTTGGCAGTCCCGCGAACCGGCCGTTGAAGCGGCTCGACATCTTGGCGCTTTGCACCAACCGCGATCTGCCGATCCTCGATGACAATCCGACCTTGACACTGGAGGCCGGTGACCCGGTCGAATCCGTTCGGCTGCTCGGTGCGTTGCGCCCACCACAGCCGGCCATCGCCGCGGCACTGCCCTCCGGGGCCGATGGCGAATCCCGGGCCGACGATCTCGCCTGGCGGCTGGTGGCGCAGCTCGCACTCAATTTCTTGAGCCTCGCCAAGGAAGGCCGCGGAGTCGATCCGCTGCATGCGCTGCTTGATCTTTATGCCGACCGGGGTGACCCGGGCCTTGCCCGCAACGTGCATTCGATCGTGCGCATAGACTCGCGGCCGGTGGTCGAACGGCTGCAGATCGATGGACCGATGTGCTTCGGGCGCGGCACTGAAGTGACGCTGCATGTCGATCAGTCGGTGCTGGCGGGGCAGAGCACCTTGCTGCTTTCGGCCTTGCTGGCGCGGCTGTTTGCCCGTCATGCCGGAATAAACGGCTTCGTGCGAACTCGCACGCGGCTGCTGCAGAAGCAGGAGGATGTGCCATGGCCGATGACGCCCGGCAATCGCTACCTGATCTAGACAAGACACCTGATCTGGACAGGACTGGCCCGGACCGGGCCGAAGGTCTGTCCGAAGTGTTCGACTTTTTCGAATTGCTGCGCCGTCTTGAACAGCGCAGCGGTCTGTTCGGCCATTCCGGACGGCCCGACCGCGAGCCCGCAAGGCTCGGCCAGCATGTGCGGCTGGCCTTTTCCGCGCGGGACCTGGTTCAATTCCGCGAAGCCAATGACAAGATGCCGGCCCGGGTCACGGTTGCAAATCTAGGCCTGTTGGGCCCCGAGGGCCCAATGCCATTGCATCTGACGCGCTGGGTGCTCGACCGCCTGTCGCAGCGCTGGTTCGCCGGCGCCGACGCACAGCAGACCAGCGACACGACCTTCGTGGACTTCGTCAACATCCTTCAGCACCGCATGATTGCCCTCTACTACCGGGCCTGGGCGGATGCGCATCCCGCTGTCCAGGTCGAGCGCGCGGTCGGTGGCCGCGTTCGCGCCATGCTTGAAGCGATGGCAGGGATCGGGCTTCCCGGCACCCAAAATCCTGATCTCGACACCGTCAAGCTTCGCCAGGCCGCGGCGCTCGCCAACCAGGTCGACGGCCCGGAAAGGCTGACGCTGTTCCTGGCGGAAGCGTTCAAGGTACCGGTTCAAATCAAGGAGTTCATCGCCGCCTGGATAACCATCCCAACCGGGCTCCAGACCCGCCTCGCAAAAGCCTATGCGGGACTCGGCCGGGGGGCAACCATCGGTCCGCGCGTTTTCAACCGCCAAAGTGGGATCGAACTGCGTGTCGGCCCTCTCGGTCTTGAGGAATTCAAGGCATTCCTGCCGGGAGGGCCGCGCCTCAAACTGTTCAAGCAGGCCGTTCGCGACATGGTCGGGGAAACGCTCGACGTTGACCTGCGCATCGTGCTGGCGCGTGAAGCTGTGCCGCCGCCTCGTATCGGAACGGTCCAGCTCGGCCGGACCGCCTGGCTTGCGCGGCCCACCGAAAGGGGGGATGCTGACGATCTGCGGCTGCGGACAATTGTCGGATGGCGGCCGGAAATGGCGGGGGGCGCGGCATGAGCCTGCTGCTGACGCTGGAGAAAGGGCCACGCACCCAGGCGGTACGGCAGACCCGGCTGGACGAAGGCGAGCTGGTGATCGGCCGCAGCGCCGACGCAGGCTGGCAGATCAACGATCCCGACATGTTCGTTTCCCGCGCCCATTGCAAGATCACGGGCGGGCGAGACGGCTATTTCGTCACCGACACGTCGAGCAGCGGGCTGTACATAAATGACTCCGACAGCCCGCTCGGTGCCGGCCAGTCGACGCGCCTTCAAAGCGGGATGCGGCTGAGACTTGGCGACTATGTCGTCCATGTCGACCTGCAGACGCCAACCGCCCAGGCACAAGCGGCCAGCCAGCCGGTTCCCGAACGCCTGCCGCCGGCATCGCGGGCGCCGCTAAGCATCGGCAGTGACGACTTCTTTTCCGCCAAGGTCGAGGAAGAGCCGCGACGGCCACGTCCGGCCGACCTGCCCAACCCGTTCGAGCAGCCGGTTGCGGGCGCGTTCGAGCGTGCCGCCTCCAGCCAGCGCAGCTCGCCTGCTTTCGATGACCCGTTCAGCCTCGATCCGGTTTCGACGCCTGTGTCCACGGGCGTTGGCCCTCATCCCGAAACTGGCCCGCCAAGCTTCGCGGACCCGTTCAGCCTCGACCCGGTGCCTCCCCCTAACGGGTCCACCGAACCTTCCGCCGGAAAGCCATCCGACTTCAAGGACGACTTTGGCTTCGGACCAGCCGCGGCGCCCAGTTCGACAAGCGGCGCCGGCTCGAACGGACAGCGCATCGTCCCACGACCGCAATCCGCCAATCCTTGGGATCTGCCTGTGCAGGCAGCAGACGCCCCGCCTCCAGCGCGCACAGGTGCTGCCGCCAAACCCGCCCGCATGCCGGCAGCGGCACAGCTGGGCGACATGGCGCTTCGCTCCGCATTCCTGCGCGGCATGGGCGTCGAGGAAGCCGATTTCCCCGGGCGTGACAGCATCGCGGAAATGGAGAAATTTGGCCGCGAATACCGGTTGATGATGGAAGGCCTGATGCAGCTTCTGCGCAAGCGGGCCGAGGAAAAGGGAAACGCCCGCGTCGCCCAGACCATGGTCGGGGCTTCCGAAGTCAATCCGCTCAAGTTCCTGCCGACGGTCGACGACGCCATCGTCACGCTTATCGCCGAGCGCAGCCCCGGCTTTCTCGCCGGCGACGCGGCCATCGCCGACGCGATCCGCGATCTCGCGCAACACCACGTGCGCGCCTGGCGCGGCGTGCAGGCCGCCTTGCGCCGGATGGTCGACCGTTTTGATCCTGCAGTGATCGAGGAAGAGCTGAAATCGAATTCGGCGATCGGCACCCTGTTTTCGGGCGGGCGCGGCGCCAAGCTGTGGGAGCTCTACCAGAAACGCCATCGTGAAATCGCCGAGAGCGCGGAGAAAAGCTTCCTTGGCGAAATCGGCGCTGATTTCCGGGACGCATATGAGGAGGAGTGAGACATGATCGACCGACGCGAATTTATCGTTGCCCTGGGCGCGACCGGGCTGCTTACGGCTTGCCAGAGCGGTCCGCCAAAACCTTCGGTGATCACCGTTAACGTGTCCGGCGGGGCCGGCATGAACCCAGGACCAGGCGGCGGCGACCGGCCGGTGACTGTCCTCGTGATGCGGCTGCGCAGCACCGGCAAATTCAATTCCGCCGACTACTTTGCCTTGCAGGGCGATGCCGGTACGGCGCTGGCAGGCGATCTTATCGGATCCGACCAGATTGCCGTCGGGCCGGGAAAATCCGCGTCCAAAACCATCACCGTCGAGCCGGATGCCACGGCGCTGGGCTTCGTTGCGCTGATCCGCGAGCCTACAGGCAGGAACTGGCGGACGACCAAGTCGGTGTCGCCGGGATCCAAATTCACGATCAATGTCACGCTTGGCAGCGGCGGTATTTCCGCCTAGCGGCCAAGGCAAGGAGAGCTCAATGCAGAGAGCAGCGGCATGAGCGATGCAAACAGGGTGCTGTGGTCCGAAGGGCTTTTCCTGCGGACCCAGCATTTCCAGCAGCAGGATCGCTTCTTCGAGGCGACGGTGCGCGGCGCATTGCAGGCCGGGCAGTTGCATACGTTCGGCTTTCAACAGCTGACGCTGGATCAGGCGTTGCTCGACGCCGGCCAGATCGCCATCCTGTCGGCACGGGGCATCTTCCCGGACGGGACACCTTTCGCCATTCCCGAGATGATGGACGCGCCGCGGCCGCTGCCGGTCACCTCCGATACGGCTACGGGACCGGTGCTGGTCGCCTTGCCGCTGGAGCCGCCCGGCGGTGTCGGCTTCGATCCGGCACACGCCGCCGCCTCGGGAGCGCGCTATCACGGGCGGATCGTCTCGGTGCGCGACGCCGTCCAGGGCGGCTCGGACCCTGAAGAAATCGAAATCGCCCGGCCACAGGCGCTGCTGCTGGCACCCGGCAAGTCGGTCGGTGGTTACACGGCCTTGCCGATCGCCGACCTCAAGGGGGTTCGAGCCGATGGCGGCGTCTCGTTGGACGAGACCTTCCTGCCACCGACACTGGTGACCGGCGCGGTGGCCTGGTATCGGCAGTTGCTGCTGGAAGTCGTCACGGGCCTCGACCAGATCGCCGAGGCGCATGGCAAGATGGTGATGGGCGGACCGGGGCGCAGCGTCGAAGACCTGCTGATGCTCAACCTCGCCAATGCGGCGCGGCCGCGGCTGGCCCACATGCTGGCGCAGGATGTCTTCCATCCGGCCGAGCTTTACCTGGAACTTGCCGGGCTCGCCGGTTCGATGGCGACCTACGGATCGAGCGCGCGGCGGCTGGGCGAATTGCCGGCTTACGATCACATGGCGCCGGGGCCGGCATACATGGCGCTGGCGGATGCGCTGCGCTCGCTCATCCTCAGCCTGCGCTACATCGAGCCGAAATCGCGCGCGCTGCCGGTCATGCGGCATTCGACCAATGTCTGGAAAATCCGCATCGACAACCCGAAGCTGCTGGTCGCCAGCCGCATCGTCATCCGGGTCGGCTCGGAGTTGTCGGAAGACGCGCTGCGCAAGATATTCGTCAATCAGGCGACTGTCGGCTCGGCCGACCAATTCGAGGGCCTGTGGAAATCGCGCCTGCCCGGCATTCCGCTGAAACCGCTTCACTCCCAGCCGCGCGAGATCCCTTACGACGGCGATCGGCTGTGCCTCGAACTGGACCAGAAAAGCGAGCACTGGGCGTCGCTGCTCGATGCACCCGGCTTCGTCATCGGCGTTTCGGGCGTGTTGCCAAGCGAGCCGCAGGTGGACTGCTATTCGGTGAACAGGTGAGATGATGAGCCGCGATGATCCTTTCGGACTGTCGGAGGATCGCGAACGAACCCGCATACGGCTGACCGGCGCGCCGATGCCGCGGCCGATGGCGCCGCTCTTGCCGGGCACGGCGGTCAAGAGGTCGCGCACGCATCCGAACGCGCTTGTCAACGCGTTCGCGCCCTTGCTCGAATTCGCGCCCGAGCTTGAAAGCGCGCTGGCGCCGGAGAACCCGGAAGCGCTGCGCACCCGTCTGCTCGAAGAACTGGTTCGGGCACGCGACACGGCGATGGCTACGGGGTCCTCGCTGGAGCGGGCCGACCAGGCAGCCTGGGTGGTGGCGGCGTTGCTCGACGATCTCGCCCTGAACACGCCGTGGGGCGGGGCCAGCGCCTGGCCCCGGCAGCCGCTCGTGGTCATGCTGCGCGGCGATGTCGATGCCGGCACGCAGTTCTTCACGCGTCTCGACGAACTGGAACGCCATCCCAACCGCGATCGCGAATTGCTGGAGCTGCAATATGACTGCATGGCGCTCGGCTTCCGCGGCAAATATCGCGTGCCCGGCCGGTCGGGCGACCGCTCGCTCAACGCCGTTCGCGTGGCCGCGGCACGCTTCCTGCGCGACGCCGACGCCGAAGGCGCGCCCCTGTCGCCAAACTGGAAGGGCGTGATCGCCTCCGACGAGCCGCAGCGCTTCATCGTTCCGATCTGGGTCATGGCGCTCGGTGCGGCGGTTGTCGCCGCGGCCGTCCATATCGGGCTGTCGATGGGCCTGAGCAGTCAGGCGGTCGAGCTTTCAGCGCTTGTTCGGGCCCTGCCGCCGCCTGAACGCGGCGATATCAGCCGGACCTCGCCCAAGGTCGACGCCCCGCCGCCGGAGAAAGTGGATTTTGCGCTGTTGCCGGAATTCCAGGCCGGCGCGCCGGCCGGCCTCAAATCCGCACTCAGCGGCACCGAGAGCGTTTCGCTGGCCAAGCTGATCATCCAGGCCTCCAACCCCGAACTGTTCCAATCGTCGCGGCCGCAACTGAGCGACGGCTTCGAGCCGCTGATCGCTTCGATCGCCAAGGTGATCCTCGCCAATCAGGAGCTGATCGGGAACATCACGGTGATCGGTCATACGGACGGCGTGCCCCTGCAAAAGACCAATCCGCTGTCGACCAACCAGCGCCTGTCGGAGGCGCGCGCCCAGACGATCGCCGACATGCTGGTCCAGAACGGCGTGCCGCAGGACCGCGTCCGCTCCGAGGGCCGCGCCGCAACGGATCCGGTGGCCAGCGACAGCACGCGCGAAGGGCGAGCCTTGAATCGCCGCGTCGAGGTGCTCGTCGAAAAGAGGCTGTGAGATGTTCATCCTGCGCTTCCTCTGGGCGGTCCTGACATCGCGCTGGCTATGGACGCTGATCGGCATCACGCTGCTTTCCCTGGTCATCTGGGTGTTCGGCCCGATCGTCAGGGTCGGTCCCTATTCGCCTTTCGATTCCGACAATGTGCGCATTGCCATGATCGCGGGCCTGATCATCCTGTGGCTGATCTGGCTGATTATCGCGCAGCGCCGCGCCATCCGCGCCAACCGCCTGTTCGTCGCCGAGATCGCCGCGCCGGTTGCGGAGAAGCCGCTCGGCCCCGGCGAAGAGAATGTCGCCGCCGTAGGCGCCAAGTTCGCCGAGGTGATGGCGGAACTGAAACGCCGCAAGCTCGGCGGGCGCAAGTTCCTGCGCGAGATGCCTTGGTATGTGATCGTCGGGCCGCCGGCCACCGGCAAGACCACGGCGCTCAGGCAGTCCGGACTGAATTTCCCGATCGACCTCACTGACGATCTGCAAGGGGTCGGCGGCACGCGCAACTGCGACTGGTTCTTTTCCGAGAGCGCGGTACTGATCGACACCGCCGGCCGCTATGTCCAGCAGGAAAGCCAGCCCGATGTCGACGCGGCGGAATGGCTGGGCTTTCTCGACCTTCTGAAGAAACATCGCGGCCGCCGCGCGCTCAACGGCGTGATCGTCGCGCTTTCGATCGACGTGCTTTCGGAGGGCGACGAAGCCATCAAGGCGCACGGCCGCAAGATCCGCCGCCGGCTGGCCGAACTCAACGACCGGCTCGAAATCCGCCTTCCGGTCTATCTGATGCTGACCAAGGCCGACCTGATCAAGGGTTTCGAGGCTTTCTTCGGCGGCCTGTCGACCGCCTCGCGCGAACAGGTCTGGGGAACGACCTTCGCGCTGGATGCACGCGTCGATGCCAAGACCATCGAGCGGGAAATTTCAATACTGGCGACGGAACTCGAGCGGCGGCTGGTGCCGCGCCTGGAGGACGAGGACAAACTCGCCGCCCGCGCCGAAATCTTCAGGTTTCCAGCCCAGCTGTCCAGCCTGTCCGAACCGATCCAGGTTCTGGTCGAGGCGATGTTCGGCGAAAGCCGCTATGAAGAGGCGGCCTGGCTGCGCGGCCTCTATCTGACATCGGCGACGCAGGAAGGGGCGCCCATCGACCGGCTGACCGCAGCGCTGTCGTCGTCCTTCGGCCTGCCGCCACGGCGGGCCCTGCCCGCGCCAAGGGTCGAGAAACGCAGCTTCTTCCTGAAGAACCTGCTCACCGAAGTCATCTTCAAGGAAGCCGGCCTCGGCACGTTCGATCCGCTGGCGCAACGCCGCCGCGCCTGGATCTGGCGCGGTGCGGCGGCCGCGTGTGCCGCGGTCGCCTTGTTGGCCGCCGGGCTGTTCACCTGGTCCTATTTCGACAACCGCAACGCGATCACGGCGCAGGCAAGTCAGTTCGAGGCACTGCAGACACCGCTGACCTCCATTGCCGCAAACCCGGCATCGGTGCAGCAGCCGGCGATCGACGGCGCGCTCGAGGCGATGGACGCGGTCGCGAACGCCAGGACCCCACCGCCGGGAGCGCCCCAGGACCTGCTGGGGCCATCGGCCTCTGCCGAACTGGTGCGGGCGCAGACCGACACTTACGACCACGCCCTGCGCAACGTGCTCGAGCCAAGGATGGTGGCGCTGCTCGAGGCGACCATGTGGCGACAGATCCGCGATCCGGATTTCATGCTCGGCGCGCTCAAGACCTATCGCATGATGACCGGCCTGTCGCAGATGGACCCCGATTTCGCGCAGAACTGGTGGGTCAACAGCCTGCCGGAATTCGCGGCCGCGGCACCATTTCCGACCGCCGACGCCGAAGAGCATCAGCTTGCCGCCATCCGCCGCATGGCGGTCGACGAAAGCTATGTCGCGCCCGACCAGGCCCTGGTTGCCGAAGCGCTGAAAACGGTCTGCACGATTTCGTTGCCGGCGCGTGCCTACAAGCAGCTGCTGGCCGATCCGGAGGTGGCCGGGCTCAAGGAGTGGATCCCGGCCAATTTCGCTGGCCCCAATGGCGGCAAGGTGTTTGCGCGACGTTCCGACAAGACACTTCGCGTCGGCATTGCCGGGGCATTCACCTATGCCGGCTTCCACGACGCCATTCTCGACCGCATCGACGATGTCGCCGCCCAGGCGGCGCTCGACCGCGCGGTTTTCGCCGGCGGCTGCTCGGAGAATTCCGAGACCTCGGTCTCGGCGCTGTCGGAAGATATTCTGAAGCTCTACTATGACGACTACATCGCGCAATGGGACAGCTTCCTGCGCGACATGCGGCTCGCGCCTTTGACCGACCTCAACGTCGCCAGCGAAAACCTGAAGGATCTCTCGAGCGCCGATTCAGCCTTGAAGCGGCTGCTGACGGCGGTCGTTCAGGAGACCGAACTGACGCGCTCCGACGAGGCGCCCGCCGACAACAAGGCGGCGGCGAAGGGCGCCTCCAAACTGCTCGGCAAGCTGGGAAAACTCGGCAAGCTGGCGACATCAGGCGCGAAACTGCTTCCCCGCGCTGGGTCAGCCACCGAGGTGGACCTGACCGGCAATCTGGTGGCCGAACATTTCAAGCCGCTGAAGAGCACCATTGCCGAGGTCGACGGCCAGCCGCCGGCGCTCGATGCCGCCGTTGTCGCGCTGACCGCGCTGTCGAATGTGCTACAGACGGTCAGCGCCAACCCCAATCCGCAGGATGCCATCAAGAAACAGGGCGGCCTTGCCGAACTGACGGGCGCGGTCGCCAGGCAGGCGCAGATCCTGCCCGACCCGATCAACGCCTGGCTCGGCGGCATTGCCGGTGACACCAGCAATCTGACGCAGAAGGCGGTCACTTCGGAGCTCAACGCCATCTGGCGCGCCGACATACTGCCGTTCTGCCAGGCGGCGCTGAACGACCGCTATCCGTTCAGCGCCGACAGCGCCGTGGACGTCAATGTGCGCGATTTCGCCCGCCTGTTCGGACCGGCCGGGCTGATCGACGGTTTCATCAACGACCACCTGATCAACTATGTCGACACCACCAGCCAGCCGTGGAAATGGCGCGCCGATTTCGGCCTCGATCCTTCGGCGCTGGCGGCGTTCGAGCAGGCCAGGCACATCCGTGACGATCTCTTTCCCGGAGGCACCGGGCCGGTGATGAGCTTCACGCTCGAACCGAAGGACCTGTCTCCCAACGTCACGCGCGTGACGCTCAACCTCGATGGCCAGACGCTGGTCTACTTCAACAACGCGACGCGGCCGCAACCGATGACATGGCCCGGCAAGGACGGCACCGGGGTCATTTCGCTCGCCTTCCAGCCGATCGACGGTTCGCCCGAAATCATGCTCAACGAGACCGGTAGCTGGGCGTGGCTGAGGCTGCTGCGCAACGGCCGTTTCGCCGGCACGTCGCTGTCCGATGTCTACAGCCTGCGCCTGGGCACGAAGGGAATGTGGGCCGATTTCGAACTCAAGGCCGCCAGCGTCGAGAACCCCTACAATCTGCAGATGTTCAAGAAATTCTCATGTCCGCCGCAGATATGACCGTGCCCGGCTTTTACGGCAAAATGCCCGCCACCGGCGATTTCGTGACGCGGCGGCTGTCGGGCGACTTTGTTCGCGGCTGGGACCGCTGGCTGGCGCAGCATCTCGTGCCGCTGTTTGGCTCGGAACTCTGGCCAGGCGCAACCGCGCTGCGCTTTCTGGCTGGCCCGGCTTCCTTCGGCGCCTCGGCGGGCATCATCGTGCAAAGCGCCGACAGGGTGGGCAGGAAGTTCCCTCTGAGCGTCGTTGCGCAGCTTGCCGAAGCGCCCATTCAACTGGCTGCCGCCGAGGCGTGGTTTTCCGGCATCGAAGCGGCGGCCATCACCGCCCAGAACGGCGAGTTGACGCCGGACGAACTGGATACCGCGCTGGCCGGACTGCCAGTGCCGTCCGTCGAGCCGGGCGACGAGATCATCAGCGGCATGGTGATGTGGACGGCCCGTTCGGACATTTTCGACATCGATCCGCAATCGCCACAGGCGGTTCTGGAGCAGATCCTCGCCGCCAGTTGGGAGACCAGCTGATGGACGAGGCGCCTTGGGCGGTGGCGCTGCCACGCGCGGCCGGGTGCCGCCACCCGGGACCGGTTGAAAGAGCGCGTTGATGTGGCTGTTGTCGAACCAGACGCCATTCGCCGTAGAGCGCAACTGGACACGCGACGAACGCGGCCATGAGGTCTGGCTCGTGGCGATCAAAGGCTCATTCGAGATCGATCCTGACGGCAAACAGACGCTGCTGAAAGACCAGACCCCGGTCACCAAGGCTCCGCTTCACGGCGCGGATCCAAACGAATTGCTGGACGAGAGCGATTTCAATATCGAAAAGAGACATACCGATGTGCTGATCGAGGGGCATGTTTACGCACCGGGCGGCCAGCCGAGCCTCGAAACCATCGCTCGTGTCAAGGTTGGTGATCTGGACAAGACCGTCAGGGTCAGCGGCGACCGTATCTTCGTGCCCGGCCCGGTTTCGGTTCGCATGAGCCGTCCGCAACCCTTTGTCCAGATGCCGATCAGCTGGCGCCGAACCTATGGTGGCATCGACATGGAGGCCTCGACGCCGGACTGGGATCAGCGCAATCCACTCGGCACTGGCTTTGCGGTGAACCCGCAAAGACTGGTCGGCAAGACCGCACCGAACTTTGAATATCCCGACGCACCCTATCGCGATCATCGAAGCGGCAAGCCGGCAGCTTTCGGTCCGGTGGCCCGGCATTGGCAGCCACGGGCAAGGCACGCCGGCACCTATGGCGAGGAGTGGAAGAAAACGCGGGACCCGCTTTTGCCGCATGATTTCAGCCGCCTGTATTATCAATGCGCCCCTGAAGACCAGCAGACCAAACTGCCGCTCGTCGGCTACGAGGACGTGCGTCTCGGCAACGTCACGGCTGACGGCTTCTGGCGGTTCCTGCTGCCGCGCGTGACGTTCGTGATCACCACCGAGTTTTACGGCAGGCCGGACCGAAGGCATGACGAGGCGTCGATCCACACACTGCGCATCAAACCCGATTTGCGGCAGTTCTCGATCACCTGGATGTCAATCCTGCCGGTCCCCTATGACGAGGAGCATTTGAAAAACACGACGGTGCGGCTGAAGAGGCGGATCGGTGTGTCACCGACAATCGCGGCCACCGGAGTGTGGTCGGCGGAGGATTCGTGATGGCGGAGGGCGCGGTCATCGTGGTGGTCGGCGTTGGCGCGCGCACGCCTCTCGGCTTCGACGCGGCGTCGAGCGCGGCAGCGGTGCGAGCCGGCCTTTCGTCCATCCAGGATCACCCTTTCATGGTCGACCGGTTCGGGGAATTGATGAAGGTAACGCGCGACACCGGGATCGATGTCACGCTCAAAGGTCCGGACCGTGCCGTTGAAATCGCAGTCTCGCCGGCGCTGGATGCGCTGCGGCCCTTGCTGGCGAGCACGCCGTCGACCGAGGTTTCGCTCATACTCTCCACCGGCGAACCCCGCCCGGGTCAACCGGAAGGCTTCGCAGCTGAAGTGAACTCCAAGCTGCGCAGGCGGCTTTCACAGCACGTCATGCTGGAGGGCGGTCGACCGCGGGCGGGCATGCCGGCGGTTTGCTGGCGATTTACCACGGGTGCAAGTTGCTGCGCGAAGGCAAGGCCAAGTTGTGCCTCGCCGGAGGGGTCGACACCTATCTCGAACCCGAAACGCTTGAATGGCTCGACGAGAACGGACAGCTGCATTCGGAAGGGAACATCTACGGATTCTGCCCTGGCGAAGCGGCGGGATTCTGCCTGTTGACCACATTGGCGACGGCGCGCGCGCTTGGTTTGCAATCACTACTCGAGGTTGTCGCGACGTCGGCCGCGGGTGAAGAAAACAGGATCAAGACGGAAACCGTGGTGCTTGGCGAGGGCTTGGGAGCGGCGTTCCGGAATCTGTTCGAGGATGCGCCGGCAGACCCCGTCGATCGCATCATCTGCGACATGAACGGGGAACGTTACCGCGGAAACGAATATGGCTTCGCGGTGATCCGCAATCCCGGCCGCTTCCGAGACGCCGCTGATTTCGAAACCCCGGCCGACTGCTGGGGCGATGTAGGCGCGGCATCCGGGCCGCTTTACGTCAGCCTCGTCGCCGAGGCGCAAGCGCGTAACTACCAGAAAGGCCCGCTGTCGCTGATCTGGGCGAGTTCCGAGAACGGCTCGCGCGCAGCCGCCCTGCTCGGTTCACCGGGCGTCCGGCCGAGTTCCGGTGCCGACGGCCCCCGGCCTACTGCACGGTAGGCAAGGTCAGCCATTTCGAATCGGCCGAGAAGCGGTGAAGCCACTCGTCGGCGGATTCGGGGCTGGATATGAAACCGTCGCCGGCCAGCGGGCCGACGCCGTTGAGGACAAAACCGTCCATCACTTTGGCCATTTGCTGATAGGCAAGCACCTTCCTGGCTAGCCGGTTTCTATCGAGCGAGTCGGGCTCGGCCGCCAACATGAACACCGTTCCGAACCGTTGCTCGAATATGGCGATATCGGCGTCCGCACGAAGGTCCTTGATGCGGGCAGCCACGCCGGCGTCGTCCTTGAAGGGCGCGCCCAACAGGTTGAGCCAACATGGTGATTTCAGTTCGCTTCGCATCCGGAACGGAATGAGGTCGAGCATGTCGATATCGACGCCCCAGAACCGTCGGGCCTTGGCGTAGATTTCGGTGAAGGCCTCGTCCTTTTTGTCCCTCGCGAAGGCGAAGACAGGCCCGCCATGCCCTGAATAGATATCTATTCGATCCGCCAGGGTGCGCAGAAGACGCGTCAATTGCTCGACGGGAAAATCCAACGGAAAGAGAAAACGGACATACCAGGCCAACCCCAGCGATCGTCGCTTCATCGCCTCGATGTTGAGGCTGAATGTTCCCCGATCATCGTCGATCTCACAACCGTCCCAAAGCTGGGCCTCCAGGCCCCTGCCCTCGCGGATCCGCTTCCTTGCCGCTTCGAAGAACCGATAGTTCGATCGGCCGGCGCTTCGCGCCGATTGCGTCAGAACCGGATCCGCGACCGCTGACCAGAAGGGCAATTCCGCTATCTTGAACAGCTTGATGCGGCTCTTCGGGCACACAGCCTCATATACATCCAGAATCCAGTCGAAATCGTCGACCGTCAATCGTTTCGGGTAAATCACAACCTCAAGCAGGATCTTGTTGAGTGGTGCATCGTCGACCACTCTCGATCGCAAGAGCGCCGAGGGAAATCCCGGCAAGGATTTTCCTGGATCACTGTTCGTCGGCATCGCCGCGGTCCGCACCTTCGCGCTCCACTTCGATGGAGTGCCTCAATGATTTCAGGAATTCGATAAGGTATTCGTCAAAATCAGCGTATTCGCGCGTCAGCTTTCCGTCCTCATACTCCTTGAAAGTCGCCTTGCCGTCCGAACCCTCCTGCGGCGGCCACATGAACAGGTAGTTGTTGGTGTCCTCGCCCAGCACAACGGCGACGGCGTCGTCGGCCGGGTTCTCGTCACCAAAGTCCTCGAACACTTCCCAGACCATCTCGAGCGTGTCCTCGAACCATTCCTCGTTGCTTCCTCTCGTCCCCAGGATCGCGGCGTCGCCGTCGAAGTCGGTCCAGCCGTCATGCATCAAGAGGAACTCGCGATAGGACGGCTCGATGGGGAACCCGCATTTCTTCTCGAAGCGTGCGATGTCCTTTTCCGTTGCCGGCTTCGACGGCGGATCGGTCATGTCCTCATCCAGAGTCAGCATGTCGAGCTCCCGCTTGGCCTCCAAAAGCTGGGCCACAAGATCCGTGCGCTCCCGATCGTTCAGCATGGCAGCTCCATCAGCAGCAGTCCCCGCGAACGCCCGTATGTCGGTTTGGACCGCTCGTTTTCAGATCGCTCATCGCACCACCGATCCATTTGTTCGGCCGGCGTGACATCCAACGAAGATTGGATCCCCGGGTAGGATGGCCGTTGTGCTGGATTTCCTGGACGTGATCCGGGCTGAACAGCCTGTATTTTGGCCGCGTGCTCTCGGCCTTCTCCTTGAGCTTCTTCTGACAGTCCGGGGAAACGTCGTGGAACCCCATGTCCTCGGGCTTTCCTTCCCCGCCCGGCCCCTTGCCCAGCCTGGCGTAGCGCTTGATCGACTTGCAGACGTTGTTGCCGGAATTTCTCGTTCCGTCGCCATCCGGCCCGTATCTCTTGCCGGCCTGCTTGACCTCGGTGAACTCCGAACTCTTTCTGCCCTTGAGCGCGGCATCGTACGCCTTGATCTTGGCGCATATCTCTTCCAGCTCGCACTCGTCGTATTTCTTGCGCGGCTTTCCGGATTTCGTTTTTCCCTTCGGCGCATCTTCGCACAGGATCACCAAAACCGTGCCTTCGGTCTTGCTCCGGGGATCCACATTGCCCCCAAGATCCACCGTATTCTTGTCGTTGTGAAACTTCTTGTCCGTGTGTCGGCAGGCGTTCTGACCGTCCATTTTCACGTCGAAAGAGTAGGTGATCCAGTCCGTCGCCTTCATGTTGACGTTGGATTTTACGCCGCCAACGGTGCCGGGTTCATCACCATTGCTTCGGCTGTAGTGGGATCCCTTGATGGCAATCATCTTGCCCTTTGCGAACACCGTCGTCGTTCCATCGGAGAGCGATGATTGTTCCGCGATATTGGGGTAGGGAAGCGGGACAGGCCCGCCGGGGCTTGGCGTCTTGCAGACATCCGGGATTGTCGCCATAGAGAGGCCGACCGTGCCCTTGTAGGTCAGGCCAAGGTTGTTGACGGAGATGTGTGACGGCATCGCCTTACAGCCCCTTTGCCCAATCCTTCACCCGGTCCGCTACTGGCAGGTAGGGTGGGTTGTCCTCGAAATACGTCGCGAAGGCGTCGCCGAGCACTTCCGGCTCGACGGAAAACAAGCTGTCCTCCAGCCGCGCCTCGGGAAACAATTCTAAAAACGCCGCCCCCGCGGGCACCGCCAGCGCCGGTGTGCGCATCTGGTGGATGAGCCAGTGCAGGAGGGTGCGGTCGCCGAGCATACCCGCGCCCCGCACGGCCAAGGGCGCGGTTTCCGGCGTCTTGAGCAATCCACCCATCCAGCCGCGCACATCCTTGTCCGGCTCGGCCTTGACCACCGCGCGCAAGGCCATCATCGCATCGGGACCACCACTGACCGCCACCTTCCGCAATTCAGGGCTGGCCAGATCCCCTGAGCCAAGTTCGGTCAGCGCCCAGGCGGCCCAGAACCGCGACTTCTCGTCGGCATTATTCAAGGCGGCTCTCAGTTCCTCCACAAGGTCCGCACGTTTCAGCTTTCCGGCGAGGTGCAAGCTGGTGGCGCGAACCCGTGCATCCGGATCGCGGACAAGTCGAACCAGCATCTGCCTGGGATCGACATTGTGACCAAGGCAGGCGGATACGCCGAGAAATCGCTTGAACGCATCCGGCGCTCCGATCCAGTCCCGCACCAAGGGGGCGATCGTTGTCGGCTCGTGCCAGGCCAGCGCACCGATCAGCCCGCGAGCGTCGTCGCTACCTTGACGGCCGAACTCGACGGCCTCGGCAACACGGCGACCATCGGTCTGCTCGATCCCCATCCATCCGTAGAGGAACAGTTCGCCCTTTTCAGGGAAGTCCTCATAAGCCCGCACGATATATGGCCAGGCGGACGGACCCGCGATGCGCAAACCATCAAGGTTGGCCTCCAGACGCCTGTCGACACCGGCGACCACATCGACATCGGGCGGGTCGCTCTCCATCAACGTGTCGCGCTGCGCCCAGAAGAACGCGGCCTGCTCGGCATGTTGCCGAACAATATCCCGCACTATTCGCCGCTCCGGCGCACCTTCCGCTTTCGGTTTGCCCTGTGCCGCCAACATCAGTTGAGATCGATCGATCCGCCCCGGATACGATTGGCGGCGCTGGCCTGGCTGGTGACATAGGTGCCGCGAATGGTGATGCGGCCGTCTTTTTCCATCAGGATCGCCGCCTCGCCGCAGCGCAACTCGATACGCTCCTTGCCCATAATTCGCACGGTCTCGCCGTCGCGAATGATCTGCGACGAGGCCGCGTTGCGGGCCGGCTCGACTACCCGCCCGACAATCAAGGGACGACCCGGATTGCCATCCTGAAACAGCAATGCGACTTCGGCACCGATCATATCGGAGCTGAGTTCGGTCAGGCTGCGGGCCGGGATGGCTGTCTCTTCTGGATTGCCGGGGAAGACGACAAGCGGCGCACCTTCGCCGAACCCCAGGAAAATCCCGATCACGACCCCTTCGATACGCTCACGTGTTTCGACCATCGTCACATCCTCAGTTTTCACTGATCTTCGAACCCTTCATCACAATGTCGCTGGAAGCCTTGATGGTGATCTTGCCGGACCCGTTCACCGAAATATCCTTGCCCTCGATGCCAATCGACCCGTCCTTCTTCATCATGATCTTGGCCGAACCGCATTTGATCAGGATCTCGTCACCGGCGTCGATCACCAGCTTCTTGCCGACCTTGATGGAGCTGTTCTCGCCGACATTGATCGAACTGCCTTTCGCAACACCCAAGGAATGGGCGCCGCCGACGGTCGTGGAATCGTCGGCCGCGATGCTGGCGCTACGCGCCGCGCCCACGTTGAACGTCTGGGCGCTGCCGATAGTCACGCTCTGATCGGCGCCGACATTGACGCTTTGCGCGGCCGCGATGTTCCAGCTGTCGGCTGCCCCGATGTCGTGGCTTTGCGCTGACCCCACGGTGACCGACCGTGTCGCGCCGATCGTATTGGCTTGCGGGCCACCGACGGTTCGTGTTTCGGATGCCGCCACCGAATCGACCCGGGCCGCGCCGACGCTCACCGTCTGGACGATGGCGACGGTCTGCGTGTGATTGGCGCCGATCGTTTCGGTGGAGTTCGAACCGATGCTGATCGTCTCATTCGCCCCGACCGTCAGCGAGCGATTGACGCCCACCGTCTCGGTGTCGTTGTTGCCGATATTCGTGGTCTGGTCGACGCCGACCTTGACCGTCTTGTTGTTGCCGACGTCCTCGTCGAGGTTGTGGCCGACGGAATGCTTGGCGTCGTGGTCGATGCGGTCGGACTGGTCGTGCTGGACGAGCTTGGTGCGGTCGTGCTTGATCAGAAGGTTGTGGTCCTTCTGCGCCTGGAAGTTGACCAGCTCGGAGCCGGCCTTATCCTCGAACATCAGCTCGTTGTAGCCGCCGCCGCCTTTCGAGGAGTTGGATTTCCAGCCCGACTGCGTTGCATTGCCCGGCAAGCCGTAGGGCGGCATCTGCGAGGCATTGTAGACCCTGCCGGTGATGATCGGCAGGTCAGGGTCGCCTTCGAGGAAGTCGACGATCACCTCCTGGCCGATGCGCGGTATCTGGATGAAGCCCCAGCCGCTGCCGGCCCAGGTCTGCGAGACACGCACGAAGCAGGAACTGTTTTCGTTCTTCTTGCCCAGGCGGTCCCAGTGGAACTGCACCTTCACCCGGGCATATTTGTCGGTGAATATCTCCTCGCCTGAAGGGCCGACCACCGTCGCCGTCTGCGGCCCGCGCATGATCGGCCGCGCCGTGATCCGCGGCGCGCGATAGGGCAAGGCAGTCGGCGCGACACCCAGCACGATCTTGTAATTCTCGCTGTGGGCTTCGTTCTGGGTCCTGTAGCCCGGATCGAACAACCTGTATTCGGCGCTGACAACCAGATACTCCTGGTTCTGGTCATCGCGCGGAAAGCTTTCCAGCTTGAAGGTGCAGCCGGAATGGAGGCCGCGCACGGTTCCAACGGCGGTGATGCGCTGATGCGCGGCCTGAAGTTCCTCGCGCCGGATGCCGGCCAAGGTGTCGCCGCGCCCCACATCGAGATGCGCCCCAGGCTGGCGATAATTCTCGCCGGAAGCTTCCTTGTGGCTGAACGGCTGGGCGGACTTCGCCATCAGATCGGCGCCAGGCTTCTTGAAATCATAGTCGGTGTGGGCATAGGCGCCGGGCCTCACCGAACTGCCCGGAATCCATTCGGTGATGTATTCGACGTCGCGCCGCGAACCCTGTCCTTCGAAATTGTACGGTATCTTCTCGTAGCCCGGCGCCGGCTTCAGCTTGCTCATCGCGTCGCACAGAACGAGCGTGTGCTTGCCCTCGTCATGCTCGAAGAAATAGAAGATGCCTTCGTGCTCGAGGAGGCGTTGCACGAAATCGAGATCGCTCTCGTCGTACTGTACGCAGTATTCACGCGACGGGTACGACCCTTGCAGCCGCTTCTCGAATTTCGCCGTCCCGTATTTCGAGAAGATCTTTTCGACGATCTCGACAGCGGTCATGTTTTGAAAGATCCGGCAATCGGTCGCATTGCCGAGGAACCAGAGCCACGGCCTGACGACCGCTTCGTAATAGGCCAGCCGGTCTTCGATGCGGGTCAGGCGAAACTCCGACACCAGGCCGCTGAACCACCGTTTCGGATCGGATTCACCTTCGACCGAAACCATTCCCCCCAGCATCTTCAGCGGATCGATGTCGGAGCTGGGGCTGACGAACCCGACCGTATAGGCAAAGCAACGGCTGATCTCGTCGCGCCCGACAAGATGCGTGAAGGTCAACAGCTCGGCGCCAACCGGTGTCTGTACAACCGTGGCACGTTCGTTCGGCATGGGTCGTGCCCCTCCTGGACGCGGCCGCCGACGCGGTGGATTTGAAGTCCCATCTGCTGAGGAACCTTTTAAGACCCACCGCACCAGGCCATGTTGAGCCTACCACATATTGTCCTGCCAACCAAAGAGGACACACAGCGTCAAAACCTTGCCCTGTCGATGATGCATCGGCTCGAAACACTGCTGTCCTGTTGTATGTGCAAACTGCTAGAATGTGGAGTATCGGTCAGTGTTCGACGGCGACCCTGGATGTACATCAGTTTGCAAATCAACAATGTCGACGCCTTGCCTGCGGGCATCTCGACCGGCTACGCGGCGCGGGATCGCAGCTTCGAAATCGGGCGCGATGCTTGCGACTGGACCTTGTCGGACCCCGACAAGTTCATCTCCGGCCGGCATTGCGAGGTCCGCTACGAGGCAGGCGCATTCTGGCTGCACGACGTCTCGCGCAACGGAACCTACATCAACGGATCAAACCAGCGCATGACCGGCCCGCATCGGATGGCCAACGGCGACCGGATGCTGATTGGCCGCTATGTCATCTTCGTGTCGATCGATGAGGAGCGCGCAGCGACAAGTCATCCCAACCGCGGCTCGACGCAGCGAGAAATGCCGGCCGCGACAAATCGGTCGCTGGAATTCGGAGAGGGACCCTTCTTCGATCCCGCGGAGCAACGGTCCGGGCAGCGGGTTAGGGCTCCGGCATTCTCGTCGCAACCCTCGCCGCTTCCCTCGACGCGAGACGAGGTGCTGCGAGAAATCGCGATCGCGGCCGGTATCTCGCCGGAATTGCTGCAATCGCGCGACCCGCATGAAGTCGCCGCCGAAATCGGCGCGGTGCTGCGGACAGTGGTCGAGGAAGTGACCTTGCTGTTGAAAGCACGCGCGGCCGCGAAAATGCTGGCCAAGAGCACACAACGAACGATGATCAGCGCGGCCGACAACAATCCCCTGAAGTTCGTCCCAGGAACCGACGACATCCTCGAGATCATGTTTGCGCGACGCCGTGCCGGCTATCTCGATGCCAGGCGCAGCATCGAGGATGCGTTCCGCGATCTCAAGACGCACGAATTCGCCACCTATGCCGCCATGCAGGCGGCGCTGTCGCGGCTGCTCGACGACTTGTCTCCCGAAGCGATCGGAAGAAAGCTTCCGCCGACATCGTTCTCGTCGAAAAAGAGCCAGGCCTGGGACGCTTTTGTCGCGACCTGGCGAACCATGGAGGAAGCACACGAGAACGGCATGCTGGACATATTCCTGGCCTATTTCAGCGAAGCCTATGCCAAGGCCGACAAGCAGAAATAGGCGCTTCAGGGGAGCGTTGCAGCCAATGAAGATACCTCTTCGGTGTGCGGCATCCGGTTCCAATCGAGATTTTCCGGGATTACGATCGCATACGACAATTCGCCAAGCGGGTAAGCCTGATCGACCTGGGGGTCTGCGGCAGATGTCATCTTACGGCGGGATAGCAAGTTTTAGTCTGCCTTCCTCAACACAGAGTCCTGACCTGCAGGGCCTGCCTTTGCTTTACCTGACCGCGAGAAGCTTTGCGCCTGTCCGCCAAGAGCGCGGGTGCCGGGCGCCGACGGACGATCGGCGATGAGCTCGAAGGACGATCCTTTCGGCCCGGCGGGCAAGACCGTCATTCGCGCCACGCCACGGCGTGAGCGAAAGCCGGCACCGGGCCCTCCCGTCGCGGATGGCGGACAGCCCTCGCAGGTCAAGGACTCGACCGTGTTCGATCCCGGTGTCGGCCGGCATACGCCGCCCGGTTGGACATCCGGGACCGTTATTTATCAGGGGACTCCTCCCGTGGCGGCTCCGGCCCTGCCGCAGGAGACCTTGCTCAACGTCACGGACAACGTCCGATATTCCGCGGCAAACCCGATCCTTGCCGCGGCCGCACCGTTGCTGATGCTATTCGGTCAGCTCAGGCTTATCCCGGTCGAGAGACAAGCGGAGCCATTGGCGGAGCATATCACTGAGGCGATCGACAAGTTCGACAGCGCACTGGAGAAAGCAGGCGTTGCCGAAGAGGATGCGCGGATTGCGAAATTTGTCCTCTGCGAAACCGCCGACGATCTCATCGGCAACCTGCCCTGGCCACGCAAGGACGCCTGGGTGCAGCACAGCATGCTGTCGCGGTTCTTCCACGTCGAGCCCAACGGCACGGGCTTTTTCGAAGCGCTGAACAAAATCCTGGCCAGCCCGGAGGCACATTACGATCTGCTCGAACTGATGCATGTGTGTCTGTCGCTGGGGTACGAAGGCCAATATCGCGGCCTGACGCGCGAGGACACCAATCTCGAACGCGTTCGGCGCGACGTCTACGAAACGCTTCGCTATTTCAGGCCCCGCGCGGACGAAGACATCTCGCCTCGCTGGCAGGGCCTGGCGGCGACGATGACGCAGTCTTCGACACGCCTGCCGCTCTGGGCCGTTGCGGCAGCGGCAGCGGCGCTGCTGACGGCGGCATTCTTCGCGTTGCGGGTCTTCATCACCAATGAAGGCGACGCCACCGCTGGTGAATTGCTGGCCCTCAACCCGTCGACACCGATCGCCATCGAGCGCGCCAGTGTCGCGCCTTTGGGAGAGCCGGAGAAAGTCACCCCTCCGGCAGCCACGACCACGCAGATCGATCGCATCCGCTCGGCACTGGCCAAGGATATCGAAGCCGGCGGGATGACCGTCGGCACGAAGGGCGGCTTCATCGTCGTGGAAATCAACAATCTCCTGGTGTTCCAGTCCGGAAGAGCCGACGCGAAGCTGGAGTTCCAGCCCATAGCAGCCGATATCGCCGCCGCCCTGGAACCCGAGCGTGGGCCAATCAGGATCGTCGGCCATACCGACAATGTGAAGCCGCGAAAATCGAGCCCGTTCAAGTCCAACTTCGATCTTTCTGTCGCCCGGGCGAAGGCCGTCCAAACCATGATGGCGCAGAAGTTGAGCGATCCTTCGCGACTGACGGTCGACGGCAAGGGCGAGGACGAGCCGATCGCCGACAATACAACCGTGGAAGGCCGCGCCAAGAACCGCCGGGTCGATGTGATGATCGCCAAGGAGGAGACATTGTGAGCAGGGCCGGTTGGATGCGCCGATGACGCGTTGGCTGCTGCGGATATTCAGCATGATCGCGCTGGCCGGTTTTTCAGCGGCAGTGTGGTTTGCCGGACCTTTGATCCGCTTCGCCGATAGCCGTCCTCTCGGGCCGGCCTGGCTGCGCGCGGCAATCATCGGTGTGATCGTGGCGGCCGTGGCGCTCTTCTATGGATTGCGTTTCTGGCGGATGCGCAAGGCACAAAAGGCGCTGGAGACCGCCGTTGCCCGCAACGACGACAGGGATGACGACTCACGGGTGCTCGAGGCGCGCATGAACGAAGCCATCGCCGCGCTCAAACGGTCGAGCGGCAAGCGCAATTTCCTCTATGAGATCCCCTGGTACATCATCATCGGCCCGCCCGGCGCGGGCAAGACAACGGCACTGGTCAATTCGGGTCTGAACTTTCCGCTGGCAGGTTCGGGTGATGCCCAGCCGGTCGCCGGCGTTGGCGGAACACGCGCCTGCGACTGGTGGTTCACCGACGAGGCCGTGCTGATCGACACCGCCGGACGCTACACGACGCAGGATTCCAATGCCGAGAGCGACAAGAAGAGCTGGCTCGCCTTCCTGTCGCTGCTCAAGCAATACCGCACGCGGCAGCCTATAAACGGCGTCATCCTGGCGATCAGCCTCGCCGATCTCATCGGCCTCGACGATCAGCAGCTTGATGCTCACGTCGTGGAGATACGCAGCCGGCTGCGGGAAATCCACGAGACGCTGAAGATCCAGTTTCCAGTGTATCTGCTGTTCACCAAGGCCGATCTTGTTTCCGGGTTCATGGATTACTTCGGCGCTTTCGACGAACCCCGCCGGCGCAAGGTCTGGGGCGCGACATTCCAAACCACGGATCGCAACAAGAACATGGCGGCCGAGGCCCCGGCCGAATTCGATGCGCTGGCAAGACGCCTGGTCGAGGAGATGCCCGACCGCCTTCAGGAAGAGGTCGATCCGGTCGCGCGCATATCCGTCTTTGGCTTTCCGGCGCAGTTTGGTGCGCTGAAGAGCCGAATTGCGAGTTTTATCGCCGGCTTGTTCGATCCGGCCCGCAGCCAGGTGAATGTCAGCCTGCGTGGCCTCTATTTTTCGTCAGGTACGCAAGAGGGAACGCCCATCGATCAGGTGTTGGGCGCGATCGGCCGCAGCTTCGGTGGCGATTCCCGCGCCCATCTTTCGGGAACCGGCAAAAGCTTCTTCTTGCATGATCTGCTGACGGGCGTCATTTTTGCCGAATCCGGATGGGTCTCCTACGACAAATCGGCTGTAAGGCGTGCGGCGATCGCCAGATTTGCAGGACTTTGCGCCATCGTGTTGATCGTCGCGGCGGCCCTCGGCACCCTGGCCCTGAGCTTCACGGCCAACAGGTCGCTGATCACCTCCACAACGCAGGCCATGGGCCAGTATCGCGCAACGGCGGACACGCTGCTCAAGAGTACCGAGGTCACCGACGTCGACCTCGAAAACGTCATTGGCCCGCTCGACCAGTTGCGCGACCTGCCGGCCGGGTTCGAAACCGGCGACATGCCGACACCGATCGAGGAGACCTTCGGCCTCGGCCAACGGGAGAGACTTCTTTCGGCATCCAAGACGGCTTACCGGCAAGCGCTGGAACGCCTGTTGCGGTCGCGTTTGCTGATCCAGGCTGAGCGGACGATCCAGGCCAAGATGGCCGACCCCGCCGCGCTTTACGAGCCGTTGAAGATCTATCTGATGCTCGGCGGCAAGGCGCCGAAGGTCGACGACGCGCTGATCGTTTCCTGGATGAAGCAGGATTGGGAGCAAAACCGGTATCCGGGCGAAAACAACCGCGCGGGACGCGAGCAACTCGAAAAGCACCTGCGCGCCATGCTTGCCTTGGACGACGCCTATGATCCGGTTTTCGAGCTCAACCAGCCGCTCATCGAAGCCGCCCAGCGTTCGCTCGGGCGCATGAGCCTCGCAGACCGTGCCTCCGCGTTGATCAAGTCAGCGGTGTATTCGGCGGCGCTGGACGATTTTCCCGTTTCCATGAAGGGCGGACCGGAAGCGCAGCTATTGTTCGAACGTGTCGATGGCAGCGATCTGTCAGGCCTTCGCGTGCCCGGCCTCTACACTTGGGCCGGCTTCAACCAATTCTATCTCGGACAGCTCTCGCACATTGCGCAGATGCTGGTCGACGACCAGTGGGTGCTCGGCGGTGGCGGCGAGCAAGGCGGCATCGACCAGGAGTTGCTCAAGCTCGGCCCCGAACTTCTCGATCGTTACGGGAAGGAGTTCGCAACGGCATGGAACGGCGTTCTCGACGGGTTGAAGTTCAAGGCGATGCTGAAGGACAAGCCGCACTACATCGCGCTTTCCGCCGTCGCCTCGCCAACCTCGCCGATCGAACAGCTGTTTACGGCGGTCGCCGACGAAACAGCGCTGACGCGGGAGGCCAAAGACTCAGGCCCCGGGGTTGAGGCCGGCACGGCTCAAGGCCAGTCTCCAGACGCCGCAAAAATGGCCAAGGGTCTGGCTCGCATCGGCATACAGATCGCCACCGGAAAATCGCAAAGCCGTGCCGGCACGGGATCGGCAGCAGACCAGAATCCCGGGGCCAATATCGAAGCGCAGTTCAGGTCATTCCAGGCCCTGGTGAGCGGCCCAGCCGGACGCCGACCGATCGATGCCTTGACCCAGAATTTCCGCGACATCTACCAGAGCCTGCAACTGGCGACCGACGTGCCGTCGCAGACGGAACGTGTCAACGCCAATCTGCAGCTGCAGATAGCCACCCTTCGTGCCAATTCCTCGCGCCTGCCCAAGCCGCTCGCCAGAATGGTCAATGCGACGGCGGACGAATTTGAAGGCAACGTAACCGAGACCTCGGTGGCGAATTTGAACCAGATGCTCGACCAGGCGGTCACGGCTCCTTGCGAAGCGGCGATCAACGGCCGCTATCCGTTCTCCGGTACTGGCGCCGAGGACATGGCGATGGCGGATTTCGCCAAACTGTTCGCTCCGGGTGGGCTGCTGGACCGGTTCTTCGCGCAAAACCTCGCATCGCTGATCGACATGAGCGGTCAGGACTGGAGCTGGAAGCAGGATGCGCGCTTCGGCCGCGACCTGTCGAAATCGACGCTGAAAACCTTCCAGCAGGCGGCCGAAATCCGCAGCGCGTTCTTTCCCCAGGGCGGTTCGACGCCGTCGATCAGCATAACCTTCACGCCGTTCTCACTGCATGGCGATGCCGATGCCGCGGTGCTCGATGTGGATGGCCAGACCGTCCAGAGCAACCAGGCAGGCAACGCGCCAAGCATAGTGACCTGGCCGAGCGGAGCGGCCTCGGGATCCGCCAGCCTGAGCCTGACGCCGGAGATGCCAGGCCGCGACTCCAGCATCAAGTTCGAAGGGCCGTGGGCGCTGAAGCGGCTCATGGACAAGGCGGCCATGACCGGCACCGACAGCAATGTCGAAGCGCGCTTCGTGATCGGCGGGCGCGACGTCACCTATACGATCCAGACCGGCTCCGGCCCCAACCCGTTCCTGCTTCCGGCACTTTCCGGATTCAGCTGTCCGAAGGCGTTTTGAGATGGGCTTCGAACTTTTCAACGCGGTGACACCCTGCATGAGCCGCAGGCGCCCGGACCGTAATTTCGATACTTTATCAGCCGAGCCTGTGGCAGACTGGCTTGAGCGGGCGCCCGGGAGTGCGCCGCAGAGGACGCGTCGGACGCGTTTGGTGGCAAGTTGAACGATGTCGCCCTACCCTTTGACAGCTTCGGCGTGAGCCATAAGGGCTGTGTCCGCGAGCACAATGAGGACAACTATCTGCTCGAGCCGCGAACCGGGCTTTGGGTGGTGGCTGACGGAATGGGCGGGCATGAGGCAGGAGAGGTCGCCTCGGCCAGCATTGTCGACCATCTGGCCACGATCGGCATCGCAAGCTCCGCTCCGGACCTGCGGGCGCGCTTCGAGGACAGGCTGAGCCGGGCCAATGCCGAGATCCGCAGGATATCGGAATCGCGCGGCATCACCATCGGCTCCACGGTCGCCGCCCTGTTGGCGATGGACGGACGCTTTGCCTGTCTGTGGGCGGGCGACAGCCGGATCTACCTGATCCGCAACGCCTCGATCTCGCAGATCTCGAAAGACCACACCGAAGTGCAGGAACTGTTGGACCGAGGCATGATCAGTGCAGCCGAGGCGCTCACCTGGCCACGCCGCAATGTCATCACACATGCGGTCGGCGTCAGCGATGACTTCATCATCGACTTCCAGCAAGGCGAACTGATGCCAGGGGACATTTTCGTGCTGAGCACCGATGGACTGACAGCGCATGTCACCGACGCGGAGATCGAGGCAGCGGTGGTGTCGGCAACGCCGCAGGCGGCCTGCGAGAATCTCTTGGAAACGGTGCTGGCGCGGGGCGGAACGGACAATGTCACCATTGTGCTGGTGAAGATCGGAAACGGGCGCAATGGACAATCGCTTCGCGCTGATCTGTCGAGAGCGGAGGGCTAAGGCTGATGAGCGCCGACGACAAGACGCGGATATCGCCGCAGGTGGCCAACACCGCCGTAGGCACACAGCTCAGCGGCATCTACGAACTTGACGAGCGGATCGCATTCGGCGGCATGGGTGAGGTCTACCGTGGCCACAACATCCAGACCGGAGACCATGTCGCGATCAAGATCGTCCTGCCCGAGTTTGCCCGTGACCAGACGATCCTGTCCTTGTTCCGCAAGGAGGCCTCGATCCTCAACCATTTGTCGCATGACGCGGTCGTGCGATACCACGTCTTCACCATCGATCCCGGGATCGGCCGTCCCTACCTTGCCATGGAATTCGTCGACGGCGAGTCGCTGTTCGACATCATGCGACGCGGGCCGATGCCGACGGAAGAGGTACGCAAGCTTTGCCATCGCCTCGCATCCGGCCTGAGCGCCGTGCATCAGGCAGGCGCGATCCATCGCGACCTTTCACCCGACAACATCATCCTGCCGGGAGGCCGCGTCGACCGCGCAAAGATCATCGATTTCGGCATCGCGCGATCGGCGACCGTGGGTGGTGAGACGCTGATCGGCGGAAAGTTCGCGGGAAAGTACAATTACGTTTCACCTGAACAACTCGGGCTTTACAGCGGCGACGTCCGTGAACAGTCCGATATCTACAGCCTTGGGCTGGTGCTGGCCGCCGCGCTGCGCGGCAAGCCGATCGACATGAGCGGATCACAGTTCGAGATCATCGAAAAGCGCCGGACCGTGCCCGACCTATCCGACATCGACGAGGATTTTCGCGGCATTGTCGAAGCCATGCTGCAACCGGATCCGCAGGACCGGCCGGTCAGCATGGCGGATATTGCCAGGATGACGCGCGACGAAGAAGAAGGAACAACGCCGCCGACGTCGATCACCCCCCGCGACCGGCCGGGCTTGCCTCGAGCCGGGCAGACCCTTGCTCCCGATCCCAGGGCGCAGCCTCAGCCATCCAACGTCCCGGGACACAATGCGCCGGCGGCAATTGGCGCGGGCGCGCAACCCTTCGTCCCGCATGTCCGGCCCGCGCTTTTGTCCGAACCGCAGCCTCGGGCGAACCCCAGCCCGCCGCGCGCTGCCGCCCGCAGCGCCCCGGGAAAACCCGCAAGGACCCGTACCGCCGCGATCGCCGCCCTGGCGGCGACGCTGGCTGTCGCCTCAGGCGCTGGCCTTTACCTGACCGGCTTCATGACGCCTGCGCCACCGACTGCCGGCAAGACGTCGCTTTCCGCGCCCGAACCGTCAAAGCCTGCCGCGGAAATGGCAAGGCCGCTCCCGACCGACAAGATCGCGAACGCCCCGGAACCGGCAAAGCCGGCTCCGCCCGCGCAGCCGGAAGCAAGCGTAGCGCCGGCTGAAAAACAGCCGGAGGCACAGGCGGCTCAAAAGCCGCAGCCGGCCAAGACCGCGGAAGCGCCCTCGCCGACCGAGGCACCCCCGAAGCCGCCGGCAATGGCGGCTCAACCGCAAGCAGAAGCGAGCACGCCATCGGCTGAAAGCCAGGCAGATACCAAGCCAGTGCAAGCGCCGGAGCCGGCGAAACCCACTGCCCCGCAAACGGCGGAACCCGTGAAGCCTTCGGCAACGAACGCGCCGCCAGAGGCATCGCCGGCAATCCAGCCGGATACGATGGCCAGCAACAGCCAAATGTCGGCCCCAGCATCCGAGACGACAGCTCCCACCCCGCCAGCCGAGAAGGTCGCAACACCGCCGCCGGCCCAGCCCGTGCAGCCCGAGCCACAGATCAGCCAGCCGGCAGCACCCAAGGCGGCCGTGCCGGCACCCAAACCCACTGCAGGCCAGACAGATGCCGCGAATACCGAGGGCCAAAACGCCTCGTTGCCGCCAACCAAACAGCCGGACCAAGCTGTCGTCGCGTTGACCGTGCCCAAACCAGCGATCCCCCCGGCCGTCGACGACAGCGCGCAACAAGTCTCCTGGATTCGCGACTTCAGCGGCGGCGACTGTTTCTACGCGACCATGACGTCGTCAGCCGACAAGGCCCCCGCGATCGAAGGATTTGGTACGACGGTCCAGCCATTCGAACAGATGCTGGGCGCTTTCCAGGCAAAATTCCATGTCGAGCCGGACATCAGCGTCCGCCTCATTGAGCAGAGCCAATGCGAAGTCACCAACTTTCTGCGCTTTCTGGGCCAGACCGCGGCCGACAAACCGCAGCTTGTTCTGGACCGGACATCGGTGCCGAACGGTACGCCGATCCGCGGCACGCTGGTGACGCGTGGCGGGCTCATTTCCAGTGTGCTGCTGATCGACCACAAGGGCATGGTGTTCAACCTCGACGACCGCATCGTCGTGCAATCGGACAAGGCTACCTTCAGCATCCCGATCGGGCTGGGCGCCGCCGACAAAGCCACCGGGAAGGCCGTGCCTCAGATCATAATGGTGATCACAGGCCCGCAGGATATTCAGGCGGCTGCCTTCTCCACGCCAACGCCGGCCTCGGTGCTGCTGCCCAAAATTCTCGAGGAGATCGAAACCGACGGATCTCAGTTTTCAGCGACTGCCAAGTATTTCCGGCTCGGCGGATAGCATGGGCGCCCGATGGAACTCAGCCGCGCGTGTTTGCCCCCTGCCGGCCTGCCCATAGAGCAGCGTGATCCGGCTCGAACCCTGCCTGCCCTGACGGGCCGCATCAAGCTCGCGGTCATGGCGGGAGCGGCACTGCTGGCCGTGCTGTTGTCCAGCGAGGCGCGCGCCGAATTCACGGTCTGCAACCAGACACTCGACGTCGTCAATCTCGCGGTTGGCCAGAAGGTCGACAATGCGGACCAGACCGACGGCTGGTGGACCATCGGCGCAAATCAATGCGTGAACGTCATCCGCGAGGAACTGACGAACCGTTACATCTACATCTATGCAACGGACGTGTTTGGCCATGCGATCCTTACCGGATCTACCGAGATGTGCATCGAGCGACGACGCTTTTCGATACGCGGCATCGACGATTGCTGGCAGCGTGGCCATATCGCGGCGCAATTTCTCGAAGTCGATACGCTTGAACAGGTGCGGTGGACCTTCTTCCTGACCGGAAGCAGTCCGTGACGCACAGTATCGACACGAGCTTCAAGCAGAAGAAGGAGGCGCGCGCCGCGCTGCGCAGGCGCACGTTTTGGCGCAGGCTCATTGCCGGTTTCGCCGTCATGGTCCTGCTCTCCATCGCAGCCGGTCTTTACTTTACCGCGGACTATTGGTCGTTCGGCGACGAAGACGAGGAATTGCACGCGGTCGAAGGCGTGGACGATGTGCCGGCCGATGCATCCGTCTACGTGCCTGCCATCATCGACCTTGCGGGAGATCCGATGTGGATCACCCTGGCGCCCGATGCCGACACGGCAAGCAAGGGCCATACGGTGGCGCGCCCGGCCGAGCTCGACAGTTCCGGCGCCTCGCCGCAGATCGAGATCCTCTCCGACGTGATGCTTAGCGCCAGCGAAAAGTTCATGACGACTATCCCGTCGACGCAGGAGGACTTCGCGTTCTTCCAGGCACAGCGGCGGACCGCTCCGGCATCTCCGGCTGCCGCACCCGCTGAGCAGGCCGCTCCGCCCGCCCCGGCGGCATCGGACGACCAGCAGGGCGACCTGGATAATGACCTTCAGGCGGCACCCGATGCGAGCGGGGCCCCAGCCGGTTCAGTGCCCAAGCAGGATGCCGACGACCCGGAGGCCGGCTGGGGAGAGACCGTCAATCAGGGCGAGGCAGCGCTGCCCGCCTTCACGAAGACCCAGATCGAGAACAATACGACCGTCGCAACCGTGACCAGCGAGTACCAGCGCTTCGAGGCGACCGAAGACACGTTCGTGAAGATCCTCAACGACCGCAGCCTGGACAGCGTTGCGCTCGATGCACATTTCTCCGCCGACGATGCCAAGCTGGCGGGCGAAGCGCTGAAGGCGCTCTTCAACCGGGACGGGCTGGAACCGGGCTATGTCGTCGCCATGCGCGGATTCCGGCCAAATCGTGGGACGACCACGATGTCGCTCATGCAGGTTTCGATCTACGCCAAGAATGTCTTTGTCGGCACACTGACGCGCAATTCTGCCGGCGCCTTCGTGTCGGGTGTCGACCCTTGGGTGCGCGAGGACCTGTTCAACTATTCCGGTACCGATCAAGGCGGGCCCAAGCGACAATACCGCCTGCTCGACGCGATCTATTCGACGGCCGCGCGCAACAAGGTTCCAACCGGCGTCATCGGCGAGGCGATCATGTACCTGTCGCGAGGACAGGACCTCGACGCCTTCGCCAGCGAGGACCAGCGCCTGGTGCTGATCTACTCACAGACGCCGCGCGGCAAGGACGAGACGTCCGGGCGGGTCCTTTATGTCGGCGTCCAGGGCGGTGAGAAGACCATCGACTGTTTCGTCTTCCAGCAGAGCGACGGCCAGTTCGCCTGCGTCACGGGCAATGACGAGGTGCGCTCGCTGACTGTCGCCAACGGCATGGTCACGCCGGTGAACGGGGTCATGACCTCGACCTTCGGCCCGCGCAAACACCCGATCCTCGGTGTCGTTCGCATCCACAAGGGTGTCGATTGGGCCGCCCCTGTCGGCACGCCGGTCGAGGCCGCCTTCGACGGCGAGATCAGTTTCCAGGGCGATGGCGGCGGCTATGGCAATCTGGTGAAGATCTCGCATGCGAACGGGCGCGAGACGCGCTACGCGCACATGCAAAAATTCGCCATTGCGAGCGGCGTCGGCACCAAGGTGAAGGCCGGCGACATCATTGGCTATATCGGCACCACCGGGCTTTCGACCGGCCCGCACCTGCATTTCGAGCTCTACCAGAATGGTGAGGCGATCGATCCGCTGGGGACGGTCACCACCGCCGCCGTCTATGATGCCGGCAATTCCGGCGATGTCGCCGTTGAAACGCTGACCGAGCGGATCGTTCATGTCGAAAGCGGCGGCAGCGCCCGCGCCAAGAACCCGAATTCCTCGGCGACCGGCGCCGGCCAGTTCATAACGAAGACCTGGATCCGGATGATGAATACCTATCGTCCGGAACTGGCGCGCACGCTGTCGACCGCCGACCTCTTGGCTCTGCGGTACGACGCCACGATTTCGCGTGAGATGGTGCGCAACCTGGCGCGCGAAGGCGAGGCTTATCTTCGGGCGCGCGGCCACCAGATCACGGCCGGCCGGCTCTATCTCTGTCATTTCCTGGGAATGGAAGGCGCGCATCAGGTGCTGGCGGCGCCAGCTTCGGCGCAACTGAGCGCCGTGCTGGGGGCGGCCGTCATCCAGGCCAACCCGTTTCTTACCGGCAAGACAGCCAGCTATGTGGTGGACTGGGCCGAAAGGAAAATGGGCCAAAAGCTGAGCCGTGTGGCCACCGACGCCAGCCCGCAGACAACGACAACGGAGATCCGCCAGACATCGCCGGAGTTCGAAAAATACAAGCAGGCCGTCGCCGCCCTCATAGGTTCGATTCAGAATACGCTTTGACCTACCATGGCATCAGTCACTCGGACTATTGGTGTTCCTGTTGCCAAGTGTTACCATAGCTGACTTTTTTCGGGCCGTTGTGAACCAAAATTGTGGTTAAGATCACATATGCCCAAGAGCCATGTTTCGGCACCAGCGACGCTGTCGCTGATGAAATTTAGCATACGCAGACATCAACAGTGCGCCCAAATCGGCGGAGGGCTGGTCCATGAAAGCGTTCGCAATATTTCTGAGCGGGATTTCCCTGTTTTTCCTTGCCGTTTTCAGCGCCGAGGCTGCGGTGCCTGAGGCCAAACGCGTCGCACTGGTGATCGGCAACAGCAAATATGTCCATGCGGTTACCTTGCCCAACCCGGCCAACGATGCCCACCTCATCGCATCGACGCTGCGCAACGCCGGCTTCGAGGTGATCGAGGGGGTCGACCAGGACAATGCCGGCATGCACAGCCTCATCAGCCGGTTCACCGAGCAATCCTACGACGCCGACCTCGCGGTGATTTTCTACGCCGGTCACGGCATGCAGGTCGACGGCAAGAATTTTCTCATTCCGGTCGACGCCGAGTTGACGTCGCCCGCCTATCTCAAGACACGCACCGTCCAGATCGACGAGTTCATGGCGGCGTTGCCCTCCGACCCGGCGGTCGGCGTCATCATCCTCGATGCCTGCCGCGACAATCCACTCGCCAGGACGCTGGCTGCCTCGCTGCCGAAGTCGCGCTCGCTGGGGTCCGGCCTGGCACCGATCGAAGCCAAATCCGAGGGCGTTGGAACAGGCGGCATCCTGATTGCATATGCCACGGATCCGGGCGCCATCGCTTTCGACGGCAACGGCGTCAACAGTCCCTACTCCACCGCACTCGCCAGACACCTGACCGAGCCCGGCGTCGAGATCCAGAGCGCTTTGACGCGCGTGCGCGGCGAAGTGAGCGAGACTACGCAAGGTCGCCAGCGGCCATGGCACAACGCGTCGCTGGGGCGCGAGGTGTTCATTGGAAAACCCGTCGCGGCAGAGGCGCCTGATGTAAATCCAGCGGCCGATGCATCGAATGCCGGAGCGACATCGGCTCCCGCCCCTGTTGCCAGTGATCCGCCCTCTTGGGAGGTCGAGCAACGTCTTTGGGATGAAGCTTCGAAGCGCAATTCAATTCCGTTCTACGAGGCCTATCTCGACCAGTTTCCGAACGGCCGCTTCGCCACTGTGGCGCGGCTGAACATCGACGAATTGAACGACCCGAAAGCGCAAAACCGGCAGGTCGCGGCACTTGATGCCGACCAGGCCAACGCCAGTTCCGGCTCTGCCGTGCGCACCTCGGTGAGCGTCCCCGACGAGGTGAAGCAAACACCGGGCACCGAGTTGACGGAAAGCGCCATTGGTCTTGATCGCGAGGGTCGCATCGACCTGCAATTGCGCATCGAAGCGCTGGGCAACGAACTTGGGCGCGTTGACGGAAACATCGGGCCCAAGACCCGGCAAGCAATCGGTATCTGGCAAGTCGAGAACGGCCTGCCGCAGACCACCTATCTGACGCGGGAGCAACTGGCGTTCCTGGTGATCCAGACAGACCCGATGATGGAAGCCGTGCGCGCCAGATACGCTGCCGATCAAGCCCGTGCGGCGGGGCTGAAAAAGCAGGTGGTGCAAAAGGTCCGCACCCAGAAACCGGCGGTTCAGAAACCCCGCAAAAAACAACAGGTCGTTCAGAAGCGGCGCTACCGCGAAACGATCGCGCGGGAGGACGATCTGCCACCACCCCGCGACAACAACGACTTCCTGACCAAGGCTCTGATCTTCGGGACAGGAGTGGCGGTGGGCGGCGTGCTCAAGCCGTGACGGTTAGAGAAATTACCAGGAAAAGCGCTACGCACTTTTCCTGGGATTCGTTTAGCGCGCTACTGCGTCTTTATCCGCATTTCCACGCGGCGGTTGACCGGATCGTACGGGTTGGGGCTGCGTGGATTCTTTTCGCCCATGCCGATCGCGTCGATGCGGGCCGCCTCGATCCCCTTGGCCGTCAGGAAGGCAGCCACCGATTGCGCTCGTCGTTGCGACAAGCCTTCGTTGTAATGCACCGTGCCGGTGGCGTCGGTGTAGCCTTCGACGACGAAGCTGAAAGTGCTCAGCCTGCTGTCCTTGAGTGCCTTGGCGAACTCGTCGAGTTCAGCGCGCGCGGTGGTGTCGAGCGCGGCCGAATCCAATCCGAAATTGATCAGCATATCGAGGCTGGATTTTTCGGCCGGCCCGTCCTTTGCCTTGCTCTTGCTTTTGCACTCCTCCTCGGTGCCGACACAAATTCCTCGCGATTTGCCAAGATCGGCCGCGCCGGCAAAAAACTTCACGATGTCTTCTGATTTCTGAACGGGGTCGGCGGAAGCGTGGGTCGAGAAAAACACGACCGCCAACACAAAGGCTGTACTGCCCCACTGCATAGCGGTTACTCCTGTTTGAGCATCCGATTTCGACGATCGTGATGATATCAAATTCCAAGGCGATTGTCTGTCGATAAACGCTGGGGCACGATAGTGCCAACGGGTCCCGCGGCATCACAGGTTCAGGCTTGACCCGCGCCGCGCCTGAGGCTTGAGTGGCCAAGGCTTCTCGATGAAAGCGTGGCGGTCATGGCCAATGGGCTCCGATTCAAGACGGCACGGGATCTTTTCATGGCTTGTCCCGCCATTGCCAGGGACATGAGAACCCCTCCAACCGAACAGAACTCGATCACGTTTTGCCGCGACCTCCTTGCCGGGCGCGTTCCCGAGGAAGCTATTACCTTTTGTGCCTACCTGCTTCCCGAGCGGGCCGCGATCTGGTGGGCGCATGAATGCCTGAGCCACCTGACCGACCTGTTCGATGGAACCGATCAGGAACTGCTTGCGCATGTTCGCGACTGGGTGGGTGAACCGGACAATCCCCGCCATCGGGCAACCGTCGGCAAAGCCGCGGCGGCACCACCGACAACGCCGGTCGGCTGGATTGCTCTCGCCGCCGGATGGCGTGACAACGGCTCGGCCATGGCCACGACCGAGGTAGCGGCCTTGCAACCATTTCCAGCTGCCCATGCAGTCAATGCCGGGATACTGGCCGGACTGGCCCGTGTCGCCCTCACGGACCGGTTTGCCGTTCTTTCGGCATTTGTCGACATGGGCATCCAGATGGCCGAGATCGAGGCGTTGCGCCAATCGGAAGATGCCTTTTAGGGCAATTCCAGGAAAAGTGTGAAACGGTTTGCCCACAGGAATTGAGTCAAAACAAAGAGTTAGAGCCGCATCCCGATCGGATGGACGCCGTCCCCTTCCTGCCTATTTGCAGCCGCCCTGCGCCCATTTGGCAAGCGCCACCTTGAAGCGTGTGCCCAGGGGATGTTGCAGGCGCAGCACCGAGACATCGTTGGCGGCAAAATTCTTCGCCTGATCACACAGCCGGGCCTCGTTCCATTCGTGGCAGCCGTCGCAGTGCTTGCCCTCCCATACCGACTTGTCCAACCCCTCCACTGGACTGAACAGCGGCTTGCCCTTGATCAGTTCGGCGATGCTCTTGCCGTCGATCGCCGCATCGCCGAAGTCGATCGGATGATCGAAAAGGATCGGGGCATCCGACGCCAGCTTGGGGATTTTCTGACGCAGCACATCGAGCGCAAGCTGGTCATCGCCCTGGTTCGCCGCCGCGCCGGTGTTGCGCGCTTCGGAGCCGCTTTCCGCCTGAGGCGCGCTCGCCTCGCCAACGATCAATGGCGCATTGAGATCGACCTTGTGCAGGACGACCTCCGTGGTCAGCGAAACGTTGATCCAGGGGCGCTGCTTGCCGGCGGTTGCCTTGAAAACAGCGCTGGTGACCCTGTTCATGGCCTCGGTGATGGAGACGTTGGATTCGCCGATGTGCTGAAGCAACGCCGCGGTGAAGGGCGAGTGCTCACCCGACCCGTCATAGGCGAGCTGATTGGGGCTGGCGGCGAAGGCGACGAGCGTGCCGGCGCCTCCATTCTCGATCGGGATCTCGGCCAGGCCGCTGCTCGCGCCGTTGACGCCCGCGGTCTTGGCCAGCGCCTCGGCGAGAGGATTGTCACGGCAGGCGTCGAGAAACACCAGCCTGATGCTGGTCTCCCGCGACATCTGTCGTAAAACGAAATCAACCGACACAGCCTCGAAGTCGAGAGAGGTCTCGTCCTCCAGCGCGGCGTCGACCGGAAGCAGGTAGTTCTTGCCCGAAACCTGCAAGCCGTGGCCGGCGTAGAAGAAGAGTGCGATGTCGGCACCGCGCACCTGTTTTGCAAACTGGGCGATCGTCGCCTGCGTCTGCAATTTGGTCTCGTCGAAGCCGGAAACGACCTCGAAGTCGAGCTTCTTCAAGCGTTCAGCCATGACCTGGGCGTCGCGCACCGGATTGGCGAGCGCCGCCGCGTGCTGGTACTGGGCGTTGCCGAGGACAAGCGCCACGCGGCGCTCGGCGCTGGCGCCCGTCAAAGTCAACAGCAAGGCGAGCGCCGCGAGACAGGCAGCGCGAAAGAAGCCACCGCAACGGGCGATCGGATCGGACTTCACCGCGACCTCAAAGCTTGGTGGCGGAAAACTCGATCCGCCGATTGAGCGCCTTGTTCTTGGGGGTATCGTTGGCGGCAACCGGCCGCTCCTCGCCATAACCCGCGGAACTGACCTGGTTGCGCGGGACGCCGGCGGCAACCAACGCATCCGCAACCGCCTGGGCCCGGCGCTCCGACAACAGCTTGTTCGCCTCCGGCGATCCATCTGAATCGGTATAACCGGAGACCTCGACCTTCAGGCTCGGGCATTTTCCGACGACGCCTTCAACCTCGGTCAGCAAGGGGCGGCTTTTCGCATCGAGCCGCGCACTGGCAGGCCGAAAATAGATGGCGCCGGTGCGCGAGAGCACGGCGAACCTGTTCAGGCATTCCTCGTCGCTGAAGTTCGCCTTGGCGGCATCCGTGGCAACCGGACCCACATCGGCCGAACTCGCCGCCGCAACCTGGGTGGCGGCCGGCTTGCTGCCATCGGCGGTAAAGACGAAATCGAACGATACCGACGCGGTGGGCACGATGTTGGTGACGTTGGCGGCCTGCTGCAGCTTGTCGATGTTCGGCAGCAGGCCGAAATCCTCGACATGGACCGCTACCGGAGCCTCCGACGCAACCGACACCATGGTGTCGCTGATCATGGTGACGACGACGCTGGCCTCGAGGTCCTTGTCGACGCCGTGCAGATTGAGGCGGAACGGCAGCGTTGCCTTCATCCTGCGCTTTGTCGCGAGGTCGGCGAATGCGGCGGGATCCACCTTCGCCGTAAGCTCGGCGGTCGGGTACTTGAATGTCTCGAAGAACAGGAAGCGCATGCGAACGTTGCGCAGATCGACGCCGGTATCGACCGAATTGAGGTCGAACGTGACCTTGGCATCACCCGCCGAGCTCAGCGTGCCGGTGATGTTCCTGATCTTGTTGGTCTCGACGATCGTGTTCTTCTTGACCGACTGGTAGGTGATCACCGAAGCGGTGGGATCGAGCGTCCAGTTCGGCGCGGCGCCCGCGGTTTGCGATCCGAACAGCAACAGCCCCGAGAAAGCGACGATCAGGCCGAGGGCCCTTATGGTGAGGTTCCCAAAACCCGTTCTCCACCGGAATGCGACGACTTCGAACATGGAACGCCCCTGCCCAGGACAACCGTACCTACTTCGCGCGAACGCAATTGAAGTATAGAGCACTTGTACCCTTTTGGCGAGCAGCCAGTCTTCCGGTCGAGGTCCGCTGCGAAATTGGCGGGCCAAATGGTGGCGAGCGGGTGTGGCTGCACCAAGTCAACCGCGGCGCGCCGCGAAAACCTTGACCTGCTGTAGAACAGCTCATCCCCAGCCGCCGCCGTTACCACCGTCCAGAGGTGGATCAACCGGCTTAATCACCTTCTTTGGCAGTGACCTTCTTCTGTTGGCTGATCTTCGTGGACGTGGTGCGAAGCAGCTTCGGTCTGTGACCCTCGCGGGTTGCTCAGACGCCGGAGCGCCGGAAATCCCGTGTAGCAGCCACCTACTACCAGCGACATGAATTTCGGCGCTACCTATTGTGAATGGCGCATCTGGCGATGGCAGTGTAGGGTTCCGCCGCACATAAGAATGACCGTACCTGCGGCACCGCCAAGCTGACGAATCTGGGAGGATTCATGGTCGAGATCATCTCCAAGCGGGACGGCCCGCGTCGTGAGGATGTTCAGGTCAAGCGGCTGATCGAGCAGAACCGCTCGACCATCGTTCGACTTGCCGACCAGATCAGCGGCGGCGGCTATTCGGCTTCCAGGAAGCCACGCCAGCAACCCAAGGCTGAAGGCCTGATCATCCACGTTGGCGGCAGCACGGCCACCGTGGCCGAGGCCAAGCCGTCCATCCGCGTCACCATGAATGGCCGTGTGATCTCCAAGGACCAGAATACCGGCCGCCAGCTTCATCATATCGGCGATATCCGCAATCGGGATGGAGAGCAGATCTTCGTTCTGGGAACAAAGCAGAACGGCTTTTTCTCGCCGGTCGACGAAGCCATCGGCGAGGCGCTCACCGAGTTGGACGGGTCTCGGCTGACCGCGACTTACACCGAGGAGCAGCTTGCAGCCGATATCGGCGCGAAACTCGGCATCGACTGACGGCAGGCTGTTGGGCGCCGCTGAGCATGCCCAATCCGCGACAGCATACAGAAATGGCATACCTCAAAAGGTACTGTGATGACTGAATGAGACACGCGAACGGCCCCGATCAGATGAAGACAAAGGCTATTCCGGCGCGTGCGTCGATGGCCACCGGACAGTTGGTTCTGGACAACGTCGACTATGACGAGCGCGCCACCATGCGCGCTTGGGAAAGTTTTCTGGCTGACGCGCCGAAGTGCGCCCGCGATCCGGTCCATGTCCGCTCGCTGATCCACGATTCCTGGTACCGTAGCGCCACCGGCGGCATCGACGCTCAAGGCATCGAGGCACCGCTCAGCAGCGACCGTGACGAGATCGAATATCTGACCCGCGCCAACGCCGAACTGCTTTCGGCGGCACGGCGATCGTTTGCGTCCCTTGGCCCATTGCTGGAGGGGACGGGAGCCATGCTGGTGCTCGCCGACAGCGACGGCGTGCTCATCGACGCGATCGGCGACAAGAAGACCCTGCATGACGGCCGGGACATTCATCTGGGCATCGGCGGCAAATGGAACGAGGATGCCGTTGGAACCAACGGCATCGGCACCGCGCTGTGGACTGGAGAGCCGATTTTCGTCCATGCCGCCGAACATTTCTGCGCCGGCATCAAATCTTGGACCTGCGCCGGCGCGCCGATCCGCGATCCCCTGGACGGCAAGATCATCGGCGTTGTCGACCTGTCGGGCTATTCGCCGATCTTCCGGCCGCACAACACGGCGCTGGTCGCGGCCACCGCCAGGCAGATCGAAAAGGCCCTGGCCGAACAGCAGCAGGAGCAGCGCACGCGCCTGCTCGAAGCCTTCATTTCCTCGGCACCCAGTTACCGCCGCAAAGATGGGTTGGTGATCGTCGATCATCGTGGCCGCGCGATCTTCTGCAACAACGTGCCCAATGGCGACACGACAGAGATGATGGACGGCCCGATGGAACCGGGGCGTGGTCGATGGCTGATGAACCTGCCGGCCTCCGGATCCGAGACCGATCTCGCCAACGCGTTGCCGGCGCATCTGCGATCCTGCCATGTCACACCGCTGAAGCTTGACGGCGATCTTCGTGGCGCGGCTCTGGTGTTTCCATCGGTGCCGGCCGTCTCGAGCATGACGGTGATCCGCCGAGAGGAAAACAAGCACCTGCGGACAGCCGCGGCGATGATCGTCGGCGAAAGCGAGAAATTGCTGGCTGCCGTCGATGTCGCCTCCCGGGTAGCCGGCTCGAACGGTGTCACCTCGTTGCTGATAGAAGGTGAAACGGGCGTCGGAAAAGAACTGTTTGCCCGGCTTGTCCATGCCGGCAGCCGACGCACTGAAAACGACCCTTTCATAGCCATGAACTGTGGCGCGATCACCAAGGAGCTTTTCGGCAGCGAATTGTTCGGCCACGTCGGCGGCGCCTTCACCGGAGCTTCGCGCGAGGGCAAGCCGGGCATCTTCGAACTCGCCAATGGCGGTGTGCTCAGCCTTGACGAAATCGGCGAGTTGCCGCTCGAAATCCAGCCCTTCCTGTTGCGTGTCCTGGAGGAACGCGTCGTCCACCGCATCGGCGATTCCAGGGGCCGGCCGGTGGATGTGCGGCTGGTCGCCTCGACCAACCGCGACCTCAAGCAGGAAGTGGCGGCCGGGCGCTTCCGCAGCGATCTCTATTACCGCATCGGTGCGGTTTCGATCCATGTCCCGGCGTTGCGCGAACGCGGTGACGACGTGCTGCTGCTGGTCGAGCATTTCAACCGGCAGATCGCGAAGCTGGCCGGCAACGACCCGCTGGAGTTTTCAAACGACGCCCTCGACGCGCTGCTAGCCTATCGCTGGCCAGGAAATGTGCGCGAATTGAAGAACCTGGTCGAGCGCCTGCATATACTGGCGCGCGGCGGCACGATCGACCTCCAGGACCTTCCCGGGGAAATCAGCGCGGGCAATCGCGACACCATGGCCATGCACGGCGACCATCCCGCGACCATGCTCGAAGCACCTGTATGCACCTTCGAGGATGCCGAACGCCAGGCGATCAAGAATGCGCTTGTCGCGGAGAGCGGCAATCTCAGCAAGGTTGCGCTGAGACTCGGCATTTCGCGGCCGACGCTCTATCGCAAGCTCGGCCAGTACGGCATCCGGCGCGGGTTCCTCTGACACGCGACAAAAAAGAACCCCACGGCATTCGCGCCATGGGGTTGGGGAAATGCGGCCGATGGATCGGACTGGCGACCGGCCTGCGCCTGCATTCCGGCCGAGCGTCAGGGAACGATGACGCCACGCCCGGTGAACCGCCGGTTCTTGAAATCGTCGAGCGCGGTGTTGATGCTGGCGAGATTGTATTCGGTGTAGTGCATCTTCACCTTGCCGTCGGCGTTGAGCTCCATCAGTTCGACAAGCTCGGTGAAATTGCCGACCAGGCTGCCGCCGATGTTGATCTCCTCGATGACGAGATGCGCGGTCGGCACATTGATGTTGCCGCCATAGCCAACGACGAACAATTGCCCACCCTTGCGCACCATCTTCCAGCAGATGTTCTCGACGCCGAGTTCGCCGACGAAGTCGATGACCACATGCGCGCCGCCGCCGGTGATCTGGCTGACCTCCTCGATGACGTTTGGCCCGCCATCAAGGATGAAGTCGGCACCCAGATCCTTGGCCAGCACCCGTGCTGCCGGTTCGCGATCGACGGCGATGATGCGGCAACCCGAGATCGCGTGCAGCGATTGCAACGCGATGTGGCCGAGCCCGCCTATGCCGAGCAGCACGCAATAACTCCCCGGCCGCAGCAGCTTGGCGGCGCGTTTGGCGGCGCGGTAGGCGGTAATGCCGGCATCGGCCAGCGGTGCCACCTCGATCGGCGTGATGTTGGCGTTGAGCTTGATCAGCGAGCGTTCGCTGGTGATGAAGTATTCGGCGAAGCCGCCATTCATGCCAAGGCCAGGGAATTGGCCGTTGTCGCAATACATGTCCTCGCCATGGCGGCAGTTGAGGCAGATGCCGCATGAGCGAAAGGGATGGCAGATAACCGCATCGCCGCGCTTGACCGATTTGACGCCGCTGCCGACCTCTTCGACCCAGCCGGCATTTTCGTGACCCATGATGTAGGGCAAAAGCGTGCCCTCGGGATCCATGGTCGGCTTCCAAACACCCTCGATGATGTGCAGGTCGGTACGACAGAGACCGGCGGCACCCACCCGTACGATCACCTCGTCGGGTGCGGTGATTGTCGGCGCCTTGACCTCCTCGATCTTGAGCTGGACGTTCATTTTCGGGTCGTATTCGTAGAGTCTGGCAGCTTTCATCGTCGTATTCCTTCAACGTCGAGATTGTCTGGATTGCTTCAGGCGCGGCCGAGCTTTTCCGAGCCGCCGCCGCGCGCCGGACCGGCCGTCGGATCCTCATCCTCGGCGAGGTCGCCAATCAGCGTTTCGGTGGTCAGGATCAGCGTCGCCACCGACGCCGCGTTGGCGAGCGCGGTGTAGGTGACACGAACCGGATCAATGATCCCCGCCTCGAACATGTTCTGGTAGGCGCCGGTCGATGCGTTGTAGCCATAGCCGCCGTTGATGCGGGTGACCTCGACCACCACGGCTTCGGGATCGGCGCCGGCATTGGCGGCGATGCGCCAGAGCGGTCGCGTCAGGACCGAGCGCACCAGGCGCACGCCCTCGGCGACGTCGCCGTCGACCCCGGCCACCACCTTGTCGAGCAACGGCGCGATCTGTGCGAGTGCCGAGCCGCCGCCGGCGACCACGCCCTCTTCGGATGCGGCGCGCACCGCATTCAAGGAATCCTCGATCAACTGGATGGTCCGCTTCTGCTCGACCGGCGTAACGCCGCCGGCATAGAGGATCGCGGTGCCGCCCGAGAGCTTGGCCAGGCGTTCGCGCAGCTTGTCCTGGTCGATGTTCGGCTGCGAAGCTTCATACTGCCGCTGAACCTGGGCACGGCGCGAGGCGATCGCCGCATGGTCGCCGCCGCCGCGAATGATCGAGGTGTAGGACGAACTGGTCTTCACCCGGTCGGCGGTTCCGAGATCCTCGGCGGTGACATCCTCGAGCCGGCCGCCGAGATCGCGCGCGATCACCTTGCCGCCGGTGATGATGGCCAGATCCTCCATCATCGCCTTGCGCCAATGGCCATATTCCGGCGGATGAACGACGAGGTATCGTCCCGGCCCCTGCTTGCCGAGCAGCGTCACCACCACTTCCGGCGACATCTCCTCGGATACGATCAGCAACGGCCGGCCATCCTCGTCGGCAATGCGGCGAACCGCATCGAGCTGTCCCGGCTCCTTGATCTTGAGGTCGGTCATCAGGATGTAGGGCCGTTCGAGAACCGCCTCCATCTTCTCCTGGTCGGTCACCATGTGATGCGAGAGATAGCCGCGTTCGAAGGACATGCCCTCGACGACGTCGAGCGTGGTTTCGGTGGTGACGCTGAAATCGGTGGTGATGACGCCTTCGGCACCCACCCGCTGATGCGCCTCCGCCACCAGGGCGCCAAGCTTGGCGTTGGTCGCCGCTATGTTGGCGACCGACGCCAGGATGCCGTTGCCCTTGGCGGGCTTGGCGGAAGTCTTGAGCGCGGCCACCACCGCCGCCACGGCAAGGTCGATGCCTTTGCACAGATCGACCGACTTCACCCCGCGCTCGTTCGCTTCGACGCCGCCCTGGATCAGCGCATTGGCGAGCACGATGGCCGTCGTGGTGCCATCGCCGGCGACCTCGTTGGTCTGCATCGATACTTCGCGGACGACTTGCGCGCCCATGTTTTCGAAACGGTCGTGCAACTCGATCTCGGAGGCGATGCTGACACCATCGCGGGTCACCATCGGCGTGCCGATCGGCCGGTCGATCATGGCGTTCATGCCTTTAGGGCCGAGCGTCGGCTCGACGGCGGCGGCGAGCCGAAAGACGCCACGGGCGAGAGCGCGGCGAGCTTCGGAATTATGAAGCATTATCTTGGGCATGGTTCCTCCTTCCGCCTTACGGGCGGGTTGTTGGTTAGGGGCCTCGTGCAAGGGAGGCCGTTGCTGTCGGCTCTGCTTCAAGCGGTTGGTGCGACTCGCACCGGCACGCGATCCATGATGAAATCGACCAACGTCGGTTCGCCGTCGACCACATCCAGTTCCTTGTATCTGGTCTGCTTGAGTCCCCGGCACAGCGCGCCGTTGAACTCCATGTTGATGCGCACACCGCGCAATTCGGCGAGGTAGGCGCTGAGTGCGGCAGGCGGTACGGGTCGCCCTTCCCAGGTCACGAAAACGGGTTCGTCCGCCCTGCGGCCGGGAAAACGCTCGAGCAGGGCCGCCCGGTATCTCGGCTTCTGTTTGGCTGCCTCGCCCGGCTTGAAACGCGCGACGTCATATGCCGGCAGGTCCATGCCGAGGATTTCGCGATCGGTGAGACCGTGCGCCTTGAGGCCGCGCAGAAGTGCCTCCTGTCGCCGCTTGAAGGCCTTCATCGCGAAGGTTTCGCGCAAGGCGCCGAGATCCTGATCCTCGGCAAGCACGGCGAAGATGTCGCCGAACGCCTTGCCGGCCTCCATGCCGCGATTGACCTCTTCGGCGAACATGTGATCGTGCAGCTTGACGCGATAGGCCGGTGACCAGGAAAGCTGGTCGAGTGCCTTGCGCACACCGTCCAGCATCAGGAACGCGAAGTTGGGCGAGCACCAGTAGGTCGGCAGCCGGAAATCTATCTCCACGCTGCCATCGCCCTTCACCTCGCCCCGCTCGACGAAACCCATCTCGGTGATGGGTTCGTCGAGTTCAGGGTCATTGACCTCACCAAGGCGCCGCCAGAGTTCCTTCTGGCGGTCGCCGGAAACGGTGGCGGTTGCCATGCCCCCTACTCCGCCGCGATGCTGAAAGGCGAGCTGGCGAGCGCCTTCTTCTTGGCTTCGATATCGATGTTGTAGAGGCGCGCCGCGTTGAGGCCGAGGATCTTCTCCTTGATCTCGTCGGTCAGCTGCACACCCCGTTCGGCGGCGATGTCCTGCGGGATCTGGTAGGCCCAGAATTTCTCGACCAGCCAGCGTGGCGTCCAGATCGCGTAATCTGAACCGAACAGGATCTTCTCCGGCCCGAGCCAGAACAGAAGCTCGGCGATGACCTCGCCGAAATAGCGCGGGCGTGCGTGGATAAAGGGCAGTGCCACCGCCAAGCCGCCATAGACGTTGGTTTCCTGCGTCGCGATCCAGCAGAAATCGTCGAGGCGCGGCAGGCCGCAATGCTCGATGATCCAGTTGAGGCCCTGGAAATCCGTCGCCGCATGATCGACGTCATGAACGTCGAACGCATCCTTCGAGAGCGGCAGGATCGTCGGGCCCTTGTGGACGTGAATGTTCCTGATGCCGAGTTTGTCGCAGAGCTCGAAGCATTTGTAGGCATCGGGATCGGTGAGCTTCCAGCCCTTGGAGGCGCCGTTCCACTCGGCCGTGTACATCTTCACGCCCTTGACGTTGTAGGTCTCCTTGAGGAAGTGGATGTATTCCAGCGCCTTCTCACCATCGCGCGGATCGAAGGCGCCGTTGACGATGAAACGCTCGGGGTAGCGCTTGGCCACCTCGGCATTGCGCTCGATCGTGTTGAAGCCGTTCTTGTAGAAGTCCTTGAGATAGGTGGACTGGACGATCGCCACATCGTCGGGACCGTCGATGAACAGGTCGCGATAGAGATCGTCGGCGCTGTACTTCTCGAACTTGCTCTTCTCCCACAGCTGCTCCTTGGGGCTCAAACCCGTGTGGTAGGCATAGAAGCACTCGATGAACTGCTTGCCGTGGATGTTCTTCTGGTTTTCCGGGCTGCCGTCCCAGAAATGGGTGTGGCCGTCGACTATGAAGATGTCCTTGCCTTCCGGTGTTCTGTACATGTTTTCCTCCACGCGAATGGGTTGCTTTGAATGGCTGCGGGTTAGATTGTGATTGCGACCTTGAGGACGCCGTCGCGCTGGTTCGCGAACAGCTCATAAGCGTCCTCGATCTGGTCGAGTTTGAAGCGGTGCGTGACCAGGCCGCCGAGATCGACCCGGCCTGCCGAGATCACTCCCAGCATTCTGCGCATCCGCTCCTTGCCTCCGGGGCAAAGGGACGTCCGGATGGATTTGTCGCCCAGGCCCGCGGCAAATGCATCGAGCGGAATCTTGAGATCGGAGGAGTAGACGCCGAGGCTGGACAGCACGCCGCCCGGACGCAAGACACGCAGGGCGGACTCGAACGTTGCCTGAGTGCCCAATGCCTCGATCGCGACGTCGACACCGCGCCCGTCCGTCAACCTCATGATGGCGTCGACGGGGTTCTCCTTCTTGAAGTCGACGACGATATCAGCGCCCATCCGGCGTGCCATTTCCAGGCGAGCCGGCACAGTGTCGACCGCTATGATCGTCGTTGCGCCCATGAGCTTTGCGCCAGCGGTCGCGCAAAGACCGATCGGTCCCTGGGCAAATACCGCGACGGTGTCGCCAATCCGGATACCCCCGGTTTCCGCGCCCGCGAAGCCGGTGGACATGATATCGGGGCACATCAGCACCTGCTCGTCGGTGACCCCGTCGTCAACGGGCGCCAGATTGGCCATCGCGTCCGGCACGCGGACATACTCGGCCTGGCAGCCGTCAATGGTATTGCCGAACTTCCAGCCGCCGATTGCCTGCCAGCCATGCTTGGTGCCGGCACCATCCTGAGAACCGCATCCGCAGAGGCAGGCATGGCTCCAGCCGGAAGGGGTGATCGCGCCGGCGATGACACGCTGACCCTCCTTGAAGCCGTCTACGCTTGATCCGAGCTTCTCGATGATGCCAACGGGCTCGTGGCCAATCGTCAGACCTCTGGCGACCGGATATTCGCCTTTGAGGATATGGACATCGGTTCCGCAAATGGTCGTGGTGGTTACGCGAATAAGCGCGTCCTGAGGACCGATATCGGGAATTGGCTTGTCCTCAAGGACAATGCGCCCTTTCTCGACAAATACCGCGGCTTTCATTTTCGAAGACATTCGTATTCCCTCTGTAGTCCGGCAATTCTCAATCACCTTGCGTGGTTCAGTGCCGGAAAAGCATCTGCTTTCCCGGCACTGGTTTTGGCGGTTATTCGATGTATTCGAACATCTCGTCCATGTTGCCGAACAGGATCACGGTGTTGTCGTCGACGCGAACCATGCGGCCGTAATGGGTGGAGGTGTTGACCTCGAAGGTCTCGGCCGACATCTCGCGGCCGAGATATTCACCGATCGCGTCCATCTTGAAGATCAGCTTGCCGTCGCCGTCGATGCGGATCAGTGCCGGCTGATAGGTGATGGTCACCCCAGGCTTCTGGCCCATGAATTCGGCAATGGCGCGTGCCTCGACCGAGTCGTTCATGGTGACGCCGCACTGATGCGAAATCGTCTGCTCGAAGGTGATGTCCTTCATCGCCTTGAAGATGTTGGAATGCGTTGCGTCGCGTGCAGATAGTGACATGACGATTTTCTCCTGTTTCAGCGCTTGAGGCCGAGTTCGCCGAGGATCTGGCCAATCCGTTCCTCGGATTTGGCACGGACATCGACGAACGCGACGGGCTTGGAATGCGGCATCGACCAGATCGGCTGCAGGCCGGTGGCTGCCTTGTCGGCGAGCGCGCCGTGCTTCTTGACCCAGCCCTGGAAGAGCTTCTTGTTCGCCGCGCCGTATTTCTCGTCGTTGGCGAGCATGTGGATCAGGTCGATCGTGTTGGCGAGGTTGCGCTCGTAGTCCGCCTCGGCCGCCGAGATCACCGCGGGCGTGATGAAGTCGTGGTTGGCGGCGGCGATCTGCATCAGGAAACCGGAGCGGAACACCTCGCCGACCAGCGGCTCGAAGACGATGTTGATGGCGAAATACTGCTCGAGATAATCCGTCGCGCCCATGATGGTCTCGACCGCTTCGCGCGTGCCCTGCCAGTTCTTGTCCTCGAGCCAGGCCTTCTTGCCGAGTTCGTCGTCCCAGCCCGGCAGGTCCATGCCGATCTCGGCAAGGTAGAGCGTGATGTCCTGGGCAAGCCGCAGCTTGTAGGACGAGTTGGTCAGCGTCGCGTTGTTGATCATCTGGGTGTAGCCGTAACGCTGCGCCTGCATCAGCGAGGTGCCGAGCCCGAATTCGGCATGTTTCCAGGCGCCGAGTTGCGTCTGCAGGATCTTGACCCAGGCCTTGTCGAAGGTCTTCGGCGCACCCGACTTGCGGGCATTGTTGATGACGCTCTGCACCATCGTCTCGATCTTCGACTGGCGCTGATAGTGCGTGCGCTCCCACTCCTGGTCGGGGGCGCGGAAGGCGTGCCAGTTGGAGCTCTGGGCAGCGGTGTTCTGCTTGACATAGGCGCCCTTGCCGTCGGCGAAGGAGATGATCCAGTCCTGGATCAGGTAGCGTTCCGGATCGGGTTGAACGTCGACCGTCATGTCCTCGTAGTGTGTGGCACGCTGGCCTTTCGGCTCGAAGTACCGGTATTTCCGGCTGTCGGAGTCGGCGAAGATCGCGGCACCAGCGGCTCCGGAACCGACTGAACTCGAGGTTGCAGGCATAGTCTCTCTCCCTTGTTGCAGTTGTGGTTGGCTTGGCACGACCGCCCTCAATGGGCCGGCGTTGCGCCTGCCGATGTGGTGAACTTGTCGAAGAAGATCCGCTCGGTCTCGAAGCCGTTCATGAACAGCACCGGCTGCAGCGCATCGATCATCGGCGGCGGGCCACAGGCATGGACATCGCCCTGCCCGTCGACCGCCAGTTGCTTGAGCTTGGCATCGACACTCTGGTGCACGAAGCCACGCTCGCCTTGCCATTCGGCGTCGTCATTGGCGTGCGACAGCACGGGAATGAAGGTGACGTCGGAATGATTGCCGACCAGCTCGGCGATCCTGTCGAGATAGAACAGGTCGTTGCGGGTGCGGGCGCCGTAGAAGAAATAGACCGGACGTTTCTCGCCGCTCTTCAGGTGGTCGTTGAGGATCGACCAGATCGGCGACATGCCCGATCCGGCACCGACCAGGATCAGTGGTCCTTGCCGTTCGTCGCGGCGGAAGCAGGTTCCGTAGGGTCCGACGACGGTGACTTCGGCTCCGGCCCTGATGCCTCCGGAATCGAGTTCTCCCGAGAACTTTCCTTCGGGGTATTTTTTGATGATGAAGGAGAGTTTTTGGGTTTGGTCCGGCGTATTTGCCATGGAGAACGAGCGCGTAATCGTCTCCCCTTTTTGCGTGGTAACCGTGATGTCGACATATTGCCCCGCCCAAAACTTCATCGGCGAGCCGAGTTCGATCTCGATGCCGCGAATGTCGTGGGTCAGCTGCTCGATGCGAGCAATCCGGCCCTTGTACGTTTTAACGGCGATCGCCTTCGCCAGAATCTCCTCGTCGTAGTTGAGAAGCTCGACTTCCAGGTCGGAGTAGGCGATGCAACGGCACAACAGGACGTGCCCGCTTTCCTTCTCCATATCGTTCAGGGCGAAGGTCGAGTATTTCAGCATGTCGACTTCGCCTTCGAGCAGCACGCTTTTGCAGGCCGAGCACTGCCCTTCCTTGCAGCCGTGCGGCAGCGCGATGCCCTGACGAAACGCGGCGTTGAGCACCGTTTCGCCATTCTCGACATCGAACTCGACACCGACTGGGCTGAGCCTGACCGTGTGGGTTTCCGACATACGGACCTCCAGTGAGAGCAAGGGGCGGGACGAACCCGCCCCCTGGCCTGATCAGTTGCAGGGATTGATGGTGAAGCCGGCCCGGTATTCGGCCAGATGCTTCTCACGGTCCGCCGGCGACATGGCACGCAGGGCGTTGAGCGGCGATCCGAGCGTGTTGCCGCGCACATCGTCAAGCGTCCACATCTCCTTGTCGTCGAAGCGCAGATGCGGTTGTGGAACCAGCGTCTTGCCGTCGGAGCGGACGAAGTTCAGGTCCTTGATGGCATCAGCCAGGTCCCAGCCGTCATAGAGCGTCTCCCACTCGCGCTTGCCGCTGAAACGGCCCATCGCGGGCGTCGGACGGCCCTCATACTCGTCGTTGAAGGCGACCATCGTGGTCCAGCGGTCGAGCTCGTGAGCGAATGTGTAGAGTTCGCCGTTGATCTCGCCGACCACCATGTCCTCGCGGATCAGGCAGGGGACGAGGCAAGACCAGCAGCGGTGCGGATAGACGTAGCCGACGTCGCTGTTGAACAGCAGCACCTTCTCGCCCTTGTGGCTGAGCTTGGCGTACCATTTCCAGAAGTCGCCGAATTCGGCGTACCAGCCCGGATACTTGTGCTCGAACCACTCGAAGTCCTTGTCGGTCTGGGCCTCGATGCGCCAGAAATTGACCGGCCAGCCGACCGCGAAGAACTGCCCGACCTTGTGGACGTAGTTCTTCTTGGTGATGCGCTCCCAAGCCGCCTGGACGTCGTCGTGATGGACCTTGATGCCGTATTTCTCGAGCGGCAGCATGTAGGTGCGATAGTAGTCCTCATAGATCCAGCGGTGCCACATCTCCGCGTAGGACTCCTTGTTCTTGTCGCGGTTGGTGGTGCCGTATTCGATGAAGGTGCCGATGGCGGCATCGACGATCGCGTGGTTCTGCCAGAAGGCGTAGCGCAGGTCGCGTTCGAGCAGCAGATGGTTCTCCGGCTCCTTGAGTGCCGCCATCAGCAGCGAATGGCCATTGCCGATATGCCGGCTCTCGTCCGACTGCACCGACAGGAAGACGGTCGGCAGCGCATAGTCACCGTTGCGGGCGGCCTCCGAAGGCATGGCGACGAACAATGTGTTGGTGAAGGCGGTCTCGGCCACCACGGTCAGGTACATGCAGGCGGCGGTCATCGTGTCGCCGGTGATGAAGCCTTCGGCGAACTGGCGGCCGATGGTGGTGGCGTAGCACTTTCCGAAAGCTTCCTCGGTGATGTCGAAGCCGGCCGGATCGATGTAGTTCTCCATGTACCATTTCTTCAGATTCATCTGGATCGTCGAGTGACGGAACTCGTCGATCATCTGCATGGTGAAGCCGGTTCTGAGTTCCTCACCGGGCGCGATGCGGGCGACCATCGCCATCGAGCGGGCGGCGGAGATTTCCGGGAAGGGAATGATGGCCAGGAAGAGCTTCATCCACTCGACCCAGCGCGGTTCGACGTTGCGGAACATGTCGCCGCGCAATGCCGCGTCAAGCGCGCCATAGACGCGGTTGTCCTTCTCTTCCTGCATCGGGAAGTAGGACCGCAAAACCTGCTTCATCGGGTCGCGCGGCGTCTTGTTGATCTTGTAGTCGGTCGGAAACGTCATCGCTTCCTGCACGTAGGAAGGATTCCAGCCGAGATCGGCAATCTTCTTGGTCGCCTCGCCGACGGAGATTCCGCGTTGCGAGGTAATCTTGTTGAGCGTCAGAGACGTCATGGTCATAAGCCTCCACCAGGTTTGAGCCGCGGGTCCCTTGACCCCGGCATGAAGCGGCACAAAACGCCGCCAGTGAGAGTGCGAACGGCATGACAATGGGTTGCGCATCGACGCGCGACTCATGGTCCGGCCATTCAAGTGGATCGCGGCAAAGGTTCTCGAGGCGCTTGGCAGAAACCCGCGGCGCCAACCGCATATGCGATGGGCGTATCGAAGCGGAATGTGTCTCTGCTTCCTCCGTTCCTTCGTTCTTTTGGCACCGCGCCAAGCGCGATGGGCTTCTTATGAGAATGAGCAAAGCAAGCAGCGTGCCAATTCCAGAATAGCACTCATGGCCGGGGTTGAAAACAAGATCGCCACTCCTTCGGCACACAACCCGGCATCCGAATGTAACGTTTCTTTACACCTGTAAGTTACGCCTGTAATATTTGAAATATATTCGCACCTGCAACATATCTAGTTAGCAATCGCAGCAAATATCAAAATCCACATCAGCTGTTTAATTCTTCGTCTTTCTCCATTATTTGAAAGCCACAACCCATGAACGGGGGCTGCGCGCTGGAGAAAGACCATGCCGAACGATGAAGACAGAAGCGGGCCGCCCGGACCAATGTCCAGCCATGCCGAGGGCGTCGCCGGCGATCTTGTCAAGCTGATGCCTCGCGACCTGGTCTTCGTCATGCGTTTCATGGGCGAGAGCCAGCACCGCCTGCAGGCCCATTTCCAGCACTTCATCAGGGCCGAGCTCACCGCCGGTGGCGTCACCGCTGAGACGCATCCGATGATCCATCTGTTCATAGAAAGCCATGCGATCCTGTTGCGGGACTTCGTGTTTTCAGGTGTTTCGCTGACGCGTCAGTTCCGTGTCGAGGAGATCGAGCGCCTGACCGGGGACACGACGTCGATGATCCGCGTCGACATCTGGGACCAGCTCAAAAGCCACATCGAAACCGCCGAAAAGCAGTTCCAGTCGCAGGCCGGCACGCTGCCCAAATTGCTCTCGGCCTTCGAAAAACCACCCGGGCCTCTGGGGAGCGAAAAATGACCAAGGGATCCGAAACGGCCAGGCGTGACGCGCTGCTTGCGCGCCGACTCGATCTTGTCGCCAGCGTCTCGGCTCTCACCGCGGAAGCGTTGCGGCTCAACCAGAAGCGCGCCGGCATCGAAATGGACGTGCTGCGCCTGGAGCTGGAAATCGGCAGAAGCGGGGCCAGCGCGCAACTGGTGCGGGACTTGCATGATGCAGAGCAGAGCGCGGCGGCAATCATGCAGGCATGCGCGGCGTGCGAGCAACGCATTGTCGCGGCCGAAGGTGATGTGGATGACGTTGATCGCCGGCTTGCCGCAACGACGAACAAGGACTGATGGGAGAGAAAGCATGAACCAGCAGACGATGCAGAACCTGACCCTGTTCGACCTCTTGGCGCGCACCTGGCAACGACCGTCGGCGATCGCGGATCTGCGCTTCAGCGCCGACGGCTCTGCTGTCGCTTTCACTTCGGTGGACGGAACCGTCGCCATTGCCGCGGTGGCGGACAACGAGCCGCCGGAAGCGCGGATCCGGGTGAGCAACGATCTCGGCCAGACGACGATCCGCCCCCGGGAAAAGCCCGCAGTGCCATTGATCGCCACGGCGGCATTCGCCGAGGGCGATGTCCCGCTCACCACCCATCCGCATTCCGGCTTTCTGGTTGGCGCGGCCAGTGGCGAGGTGCTGCATCTGACCGCCGGCGGTGAAGTCGCGAACCCTCTGGTCAGGATAGACGGGCCGATCGTCGCGATCGACCACAGCGCGAGGGCTGGCAAGACAGCCGTCAGCAACGGGCATGATGTCTTCCTCTCGCAAAGCGAAAGCGGCGCCACGCGACTGGAACGCGATGAGACATCGCCGACAGATTCCCTTGCCTTCTCGCCAGGCGGCCGGCGCCTCGCCTTGGGCCTTGGCGAGGGGCTGTCGATCTGGGCGGTCGAAGGCGACGCGGCCTTGATACGCGATGTTTCCCTCCCGGCACGCCCGGTGTCGATCCGATGGAGCCGTGACGGCACGTGGCTGGCCTGCGGGCTGGAGACGGGAGGCCTTGGCCTGGTGAGCGCCGCCGATGGCCAAGCTGACATCGTCGAGGGATTCCCCTCGCCTGTTCGGACCGTGTGCTGGAGCTCGCCGGCAAATGCGCTGTTTGCCTCGGGCGCGTTCAGGATCGCTGGCTGGTCGATGACCGCCCCGCCGGTTGGCGGCGAAACCTCGGGTGCGTTGGAAACGGGTCGCGCCGGGCTGGTTCTGGTCGAGGTGGTGGCGGCGCACCCGGAAAAGAAGCTGATCGCGGCAGGCTACGCCAATGGCCGCGTCACCGTCGCCCAGGTCGGCATGCGTGACGAGCTCCTCGTCAGACCGCTGGGCAGCGCGGTAACGGCGCTTGCCTGGTCGGGCGATGGACGGCATCTGGCGATGGGCGCCGTCGACGGCACCGCCGCGATCGTCACCTTCCCCGCGCAGATGTTCAAATAGCGGACGCTGTCCGCATGACACAGGAGGATGAAATGCAGACCGAACTCACCGCAGAGGACAAAAGCAAGGACGAATTTTTCGAACGGCTTGCGGATCTGTCGGAAGAAATGGTGGCCAAGCACGGCAAGGATTTCAGCATGGGGGCGCTGGTGCTGGCCGCCCGCTGGATCGCCGAGAACCGCGTCGGCAAGCTAAAGACCAATTAGCAATTACAGGAAAGTGTGAAGCGGTTTTCCCAGAGGAATTGCGTAAAAACAAATAGTTGGAGCAGTTCGCCGTTTCCATGAAATGGCGAACTGCTCCAGCTTGGGAAAGTGAAGGTCAGGGCGGTGATGTCGACCAGTCCCGCACGATTGGACCGCTTGCCGAAGGTGCATGGCTATCGAGCGCGGTTTTTGCAGGCTTCAAGTTTCATCCCTGTTTGGGATGCGGCCCGGCGGGCCAAGCAATTGAGCGACCCAGCGCGTCGATGGCGATTGCATGCAATAGGTGAGCACTGCGATGGTGATGGGAACGCCTATGAACGCACCGAACACACCCCACAGAAAAGACCAGAAGAATACCGAGAACAAGACCACAAAAGGCGATACCGCCAATGCGTAGCCAGCCACCCGCGGCTCGATGTAGCTGCCGATCGCGAACTGGATGACATTGAGGCCGGCGAAGATCGTTATGGCGGCCTGCGGTGACCCGAATTGCGCCAGGGCATAAAGCGTGGGCAAGGACGTCGCAACGAGCGGGCCTATGAACGGAATATAGTTCAGCGTGAAGGCGATGACGCCCCATTCGGCTGCAAATCTCAGGCCGAAGACGGCTGAGAGCGCCCAAACCATCGAGCCCGTTGCAAGGCTCATCAGCGTCCTGACCAGCATATAGCGGCGCAACTTCGATGCCGTCTGGACACTTCCATCGATCAGCACGCTCGCGGTGCCGGGGTCTAACGCCGCACGGGCATTGTCAGCGATCGTCTTGGTGTCAAGCAGGCCCAGCAAGACATAGACGACAACCACGATCCAGAACGAGATCATTGTGTTCAGCCGCGCCGTCACGCCTTGCGCTATCCGCACGAGCCAACCCACGTTGAAATGCTCGGCCCATACCCCGGCCACAACGATACCATGGCCCTCAAGCCAATCGGCAAGCTGGCCGTAAAGCAACTGGAAGCGGGCACTGTCGGCAATGACCGATCGACCTATGCGGCTAAATCCCCAGGTCGCGGCCGATGCAAACACGAAAAAGCCAAGGACGACGACGCAGACGACAACCGCCAGAGCGAGTAGCTTTGGAAGAAATCGCTGCAAATTCTGTTGCAAGGGCCATACGAGCGCTATCAGGAACAGAGCACAGGCGACGGGCGCCAAAACCGAGGCCGCGGTGTAGAGCGCTGTCACCACGGCGATTATCGCCAGGATGCAGATAGGTGCGACAAGCGCTCGTTCTGTCATGATATGATTTCGGACCTCGCGTGCAGCGATTGCATCGCAGACACTTCTAGAACATCGCGGGAGACAGGCAGACTTTCGGAGCAACAACACAAGACAGCACTATCATACATGACACTTGCTGCCGAAAGCCTGCAAATAGCGTTATTCGGATCAATTCCGACGGGTCGAAATCGCGGCAACATCAATTGCCGCCATGCGCGAAGGAGAACAGGGGCAGGATGCGACGATGCTCCGGCCCCAGTTCCACCGGGCGTTCAGCAACGCCTCGTGACAGGCCGTCCGTTGCGGTCACGTATCTTGTGGCCCCACCGGTCGCGAGCCCAGCATTCGCGAGGCGCCGTGGCAGCGCCGACGACGGCACCCGTGCCTCCGCCGATTGCCGCGCCCACGAGCGCCCCACGACTACCGTTGGCAAGGCCGCCTATGACCGCACCAGTGCCTGCGCCGGCCAAGGCCGTGCCTGCGGTCCGCTGTTCAGTAGCCGTGCATCCTGACGCCAGTACGGCCAACACAGCAGCAAAAGCAATCTTGCGCATTCTCTATTCTCCGAACGATTTCGCATAGCTCTGAATTAGAGCTATCATCTTGAATTATTTATTATTTCAACAGGAGGCACATGAGCGGGAAATCCAAAAAATGTGTCCTCCGTCTCTGATTCATCTGGCTCCAGCTCAAGCCCGAAACGATGGGATCGTGGGCACGCCAGAGGCCGCCCGATGATGACGCGCGCACTTTTGGGTTGACAGGATGCCGCCGCGGCCTCTTGGGCACCGGGAGTGTCGAGGTGGGGCCATGTTCCCACCTCGACCAGCTCAACAACGTCCGCGCCTTGTCCTTGACGGTCAATAATCGACGGCGTCGCGGATGATCGGACAGGTCATGCAGTGACCGCCGCCACGTCCACGCCCGAGTTCGGCGCCGGTGATGGTGATGACCTCGATGCCTTCCTTGCGAAGCAGCGTGTTGGTGTAGGTATTGCGGTCATAGGCGAACACCACGCCTGGCGAGGCACAGACAAGGTTGGCGCCGCTGTCCCACTGGGTGCGCTCACGCATGTAATCGTTGCCGCCGGTTTGAACGACGCGCATCTTCTTGAGACCAAGCGCATCGCGCACCGTCTCGACGAAACTGCCCTTGTCCTTGTGGAGTTCGACGCCGCCCTTCCCGTCGGGGCGATAGGAGAATGCATCGATGCCATCGACGATGTCCGGATACAGCAGGACGCAGTCACGATCGGCAAAGGTGAACACCGTGTCGAGGTGCATCGCCGCGCGCAGCTTGGGCATTGCCGCCACGATCACACGCTCGGCAGCTCCCTTCTCGAACAGGGCCGCCGCCACCTGGCTGATGGCCTGGCGCGAGGTGCGCTCGCTCATGCCGATAAGCACATTGCCCTTGCCGATCGGCATGACGTCTCCGCCCTCGAATGTGGCAAGCCCCCAATCCTGGGTCGGGTCACCCCACCAGACATTGACCTTGCCAGCGAAGTCGGGGTGGAACTTGTATATAGAGGTGGTGAGGATGGTCTCCTCGTGGCGCGCGGGCCAGTAAAGGGCGTTCAGCGTCACGCCGCCATAGATCCAGCAGGTGGTGTCGCGGGTATAGAGCGTGTTCGGCAGCGGGGGCAGCAGATATTCGTTGACGCCGGCGGCGTCACGGATCAGCGCCAGTTGTTCGCCGCCGATGCTTTCCGGGAATTCGAAGGTCGACAGCCCGCCGATCAGCGTCTCGGCGAGCTCGCGATTGGAGAGGCCCTCGAGATAGGAACGAACCTCGTCGATCAGGCCGAGGCCGACCTGGTTCGGGACGACCTGCTGGTCGAGGATCCACTTCTTGGCTTCCGGGATGGCGACCGTCTCGGCCAGCAGATTGTGCATCTCGACCACCTCGACGCCTCTGTCGCGCATCTTGGTCATGAAGTCGAAATGATCGCGCTTGGCATTGTCCACCCAGAGCACGTCGTCGAAGAGGAGAGCGTCACAATTGCTGGGTGTCAGTCGCTGGTGGGCCCGGCCGGGGGCGCACACCATGACCTTGCGCAACTGACCAACCTCGGAATGAACGCCGAATGGAGTATTGTTTGTCATGACCTTCCTGCCTTCTGTTCAAGGTGCGATGGCGCCTGTCAGCAGCCCGTAGGCTCCGATCAGGCCAGCGATGAGCGTCACGGCGAACACGAAAAGTTCGGCGAGCGTGAACAGCTGCAATTTCTGCTCGCGCCGCGCCCAGACATAGAGGATGGTTCCGGGCACGAAGAGGACGGCGACAAGCAGCACGTATTTGAGCCCGGCGGCGACGAACATGAAGATCGTGTAGATCGCCGCGATCCAGGCGAAGATCTGGTCGCGGCCGCGCTGATCCGGCGTCTTTTCATAGCCAACGCCGCTGCGGGCGAGCAGGATGCCGTAGCCGGCCACCAGCAGGTAGGGCAGCAGCGCGGTGACGCTCGTCATGTCGAGCATGAAGTTGAACGCATCCCGGGACCAGTAGGTGGAGATCACGAAGAGCGATACGACGATGTTGGTCAGCCAGAGTGCGTTGGCGGGAACCCTGTTGCCATTCTGCGCCGCGAAGAGCTTTGGCATGTCCTGCGACTTTGCCGCCGCGAACAGCACCTCGGCGCAGATGAGGGACCAGGCCAGATAGGCGCCGAGCACCGAGACCAGAACGCCGATCGAGATGAAGACCGCACCCCAGTGACCGACGACCGCCTCGAGAACGCCGGCCATCGACGGCTGCTGGACACCGGCGATGGCTGATTGCGGCAGTGCCGCGTAGGGCAGCAGCGTGACCGCCACCATCAGGCCGGTGACGCCGACGAAGCCGAGGATCGTCGCCGTTCCGACGTCGGAACGCACCTTGGCAAAGCGGGAATAGACGCTGGCGCCCTCGATGCCAAGGAAGACGAAGACCGTGATCAGCATCGTGTCGCGCACCTGGGCGATCAGCGACTTCGGCGGCATGTCCAGCCCGCCGAAGAAATTCTCGCGGAACTGCCCGAAATGGAAGAAGAAGATCAGGAGCAGGATGAAGACCAGGATCGGCACGATCTTGGCGATCGTCACGATAGTGTTGATGAAGGTCGCCTGCTCGACGCCGCGAAGGATCATGAAGTGGAAAGCCCAGATGCCGATCAGCGACACGATGATCGCGATGGCGCTGCTGCCGTCCCCAAAAATGCCGGGAAAGAACCGCCCCAGCGTCGAGCCGATGAGCACCCAATAGAAGACGTTGCCCAGGCAACTGCCAAGCCAGTAGCCGAAGGCGGACAGGAAGCCCATGTAGTTGCCGAAGCCGGCCTTGGCATAGGCGAAGACGCCTGAGTCGATGTCTGGCCTCTTCTCGGCCAACGCCTGGAACACCCGCGCCAGCATGTACATGCCGGTTCCCGCAATTGCCCAGGCGATGATCGCGCCGAACGGACCTGTCGCGGTCGCGAACCGGCCAGGCAGATTGAAAATGCCCGCGCCGACCATCGATCCCACAACCATGCTGGTCAGCGCAAACAGCGAAAGCTTCTGATTTTCGTTTGAAGCCATGAACCTCTCTCCTGGCTGCGCGAACCAGAGTTCGCGATCAGACGCCTCGCCGACACGTCTCGATCCAGCAAGGTTATGTACGATCAGAAGCAGTAAATCCGGACATCGGCAACCGGTTACGCGAGGCGCGGCAAAGGTTTGGGACGTCATGTATACTGGCGGGATTTTATGCCAATCACATGGGCGTCAGACTCGGGCTAGGTTGCAGGGGCGACAAAGAGACCTCCTGAACGGTCCATCGGCCAAAGGAATTGTTGATCCATTCGATGAACTCAGCCGTTCAGCAGAAATTCTCGATATGGACCCTGACGGCCATGGTCGTCGGTTCGATGGTCGGCGCTGGTATCTTCTCGTTGCCACAGGCCTTCGGCCGCGAAACCGGCCCGTTCGGGGCCCTGATCGCCTGGGCCATTGCCGGCGTCGGCATGCTGATGCTGGCGTTCGTCTTCCAGACCTTGTCGCTTCGCAAGCCAGATCTCGACGCGGGCGTATACGCCTATGCCAAGGCTGGCTTTGGCAACTATCTCGGCTTCCTCTCGGCCCTCGGTTACTGGTCTGCCGCCGTTCTCGGCAACGTCTCTTATTTCGTGCTGATAAAGTCGACGCTCGGGCTTTTCTTTCCCGTGTTTGGCGACGGCAATACCGTCACGGCGATCGTCATTTCCTCGATGCTTCTGTGGATCGTGCATTCGCTGGTCCTGCGCGGCGTCAAGGAAGCGGCGGCGATCAATACCGTCGTTACTTACGCCAAGATCATTCCGATCTTTCTCTTTATCGTTTTCGTCATCTACGGCTTCAAGGCCGATATCTTCACAGCCAATTTCTGGGGCGGGGATGAAGTCAGCGTCGGCAACATCGCGAGCCAGGTTCGTGGGACGATGCTGGTGACCGTATTCGTCTTTGTCGGAATCGAAGGCGCGAGCGTCTATTCGCGTTACGCACGCAACCGCAGGGATGTCGGGGTCGCGACGCTCCTTGGTTTCCTCGGCGTGCTGTGCCTGCTTGTGCTGGTGACCATCCTGTCCTACGGGATCATGCTTCGTCCCGAGCTGACAGCGCTGCGCAATCCATCCATGGCCGGCGTATTGGAGGCGGTGGTCGGACCATGGGGCGCCAAGTTCGTCAGCTTCGGCCTGCTGATCTCCGTTGCCGGCGCCTATCTGTCCTGGGTGCTGCTGGCCGCCGAAATCCTGTTCACCGCATCACATCACCAGAGCATGCCGCGTTTTCTTGCGCACAAGAACAAGCATGGTGTGCCGTCGCGGGCGCTCTGGCTGACCAATACGGTCGTGCAGGTCTTTCTGATCCTGACGCTCTTTGCTCAACAGGCTTTCAGGCTCGCGCTCGAGCTCACCAGTTCCATGATCCTCATCCCTTACCTTCTCGTCGCCGCCTACGGGTTCAAGCTCGCATGGAGTGGTGAGAGCTACGAAAACGACCCCACGGCGCGGCGTGTCGATTTCGCAAGGGCAGCAATAGCATTGGTGTATACGGCCGGTCTCATCTACGCCGCCAGCGCCAAGCACCTGCTGCTCTCGGCCGTCATCTACGGACCGGGTACGATCCTCTTTGTCATGGCTCGGAAGGAGCGCGGGCAGAGGATATTTACTCCCGTTGAGATGGGGATGTTCGTCGTCGCCGCACTTGGCGCGGTCGCCGCAATCTACGGCATCCTTGCCGGCCTCATCGCGGTCTAGGGCCCAAAGCTGTTTCGCAGCAGAAGACCGCTCAATGTGTGCGCCCTGCTGTCGGCGTGACTGATGTGCTGCAAGGTCGCGGCCTGGGCGCCACGCCAGCCTTCCGCGCGTGCCTCCTTTGGCGTGATGCCGAATTCCTTCCTGAACATCCGGCTGTATGCCGATGGATCCGTGAAGCCCCAATCCCCGGCAACGGTGGAGATCGGTCGCCCATCCAGACTGTCAGCAAGTATATCGCGTGTCTTGATGAGACGTTTGTGGCGAATATAATTCGAAACACCTCCAGCGGTTTCAAATATCCGGTAGAGGCGGGAGCGGGACACGCCGAGGTCGCGGCAAAGCCTGTCGGGTGTCAAGTTCCGATCGCTCAGGTTCTTTGCAATGATCTTGGCGGCGCGCTCGACGATCACGGCGTCGATCACACGCTGTGCCTCGATGATGCGCTCATGCGACGGCAACAGGCACGCGGCCAGCAGATTGGTGGTCGCAGTGGCAATGTGCGGTATGTCCACCGCTTTCAGATCGGGAAGCGAGCGGTGCAGCAGCAGCACATAGTCCGCCAGGAAACGTTTCGACTCCTCGCGAATTTCAATCCTGGATGATTGGATGAAAGGCAGATCTCGGGGCAAGAAAAGCGCAAGGAGGGCATCATGCTCCATCATGCATTCGTAGGGCTCTGCAAAAGATTGCAGGGTCGTTTTCACGACCTGCCAATTTCCAGGATGCCTGCCCTTGGACAAGGGCAGGCTCAAATACCAATTGTCTACCGAAGGGTTTTTCAAATGCCGCCAGCGCCAGCGACAGCGGTAGGCATTGCCGGGCAATTCGAGGAACATGACACCCAACGTTCCCAAATCCCACACCGTCTCATGTGCTGGAAACGAATGGCTCTGTTCTTGCAGAAGTTCGGCGTCGGCAACACCTTGATGCCAGCTTCGAAACAGGTCGAATTGCTCGGCGGGTGGTGCTGTGAAGGTGTCCATGTCGACGACGCATTGCAGGGGCTCGTCATCTGCTTTTCCGGATCGCCCGGCGGCATTATCCTTGGCATCCATGACAACTCTCCGTCTTATCGGTGCAACACGGATCACGTCTTCTTCATGATAACCTAGCCGCCTCAAGCAGACCAGTTGCCGAGAACTAATGTAGCGCGTGCCAGTTTCGCAGCATCGAAATCACATTAACCAATCGTTAAACTGTTATCCGATCTTTCTGATTGATCTGCCGGCTAATCCGCGGACCGATCCTGATCGCGTACATCGAAGCCGCGGAGGCGGTTGTATCGTACCCGGCGCTTTCACATGAGTTGCGGGCGGCTGTCCTTCAGTATGCAAAGCATCCCAATCATAGACCACCAGTCCATTTTTCTTGCCTGAGGCTGTACTCCCTGAAACGTCCGGTGGACTAATGCCCGATCACCATGCGCTCAACGGGGATCGGCAGAGATGATCTGCCGTCCTTGTAGGCGTCACCGCGAGATCCGCAGCATGATCCTGATCGGCAAGGGGCACAGCCATGGCGAATGAAACCAGCGAGGGCCTCGGCCGTCGGAACTTCATGATCGCATCCGTCGCCACGATCGGCGCTGCCGCTGCGCTCATGGCCGGACCGGCGCAGGCACAGACGGGCTCGGCACCTGCGACCGCGTCCCCCGCCGGCACGTCGGGAACCGTCTACACCGGCGATGTCATCGACGGAAAGAAGGTCATCAGTTCGCTTGACATCTCGGATCTGGAACCGGGCAAGCACAGCTTTTATTTCCAGGGCGTCCAAATGCCGACGGGCCAGCACTGGTACGTCTCGGTGATGGTCGCCAAGGGGGCAGCGCCGGGCAAACGTCTGGGGCTGATGAGCGGCGTGCATGGCGATGAAATGAGCCCTATCCACACCGTGCAATCCGTCATGCGTGAGCTCGATCCGGCCGCGATGTCGGGATCCGTGGTTGCGGTATTCGACATTTCGCGCCCCGCAATGGAAGGCATGGAACGGAGATGGCCGAATTCAGGGCGCGGGATCGACCTGATCGACATCAACCGGCTGTTCCCTGGCAATGAAGGCGCACCCGACGCGCCGTCGCGCCACGCCGGCCTCATATTCAACCGGCTTCTGCGGCCAAACCTCGACTACGGTATCGATTTCCATACAGCAGCCACGGGCATGGACGCGACGGCCTTCCACCTTGCTCGCATGGATTTCCCCGAAGTGCGGGCGATGGCGGAGCTCTATCCGGTCGACCAGATTTTCGACAACCTGGGTGAGCATGGTCTTCTCGCCAATGCTCTCATCGATGCCGGCATCCCGGCCTTCACGCCCGAAATCGGCAAGCCGCGGGTCTTCGATCACGATAAGATCGCCCTGTTCGTCGAAGGGACGATGAACGTCATCAAGCATCACGGAATAATTTCAGGCCCTATCGGCAGAACCAGCAAGGATACGAACGTTTTCGTCGCGGACGGCATGTTTCCCGTGATCGCGACGCATGGCGGTTTCGTCGAATTGTTGGTCGAACTCAATGAAACCGTTCGGCCCGGACAGAAAGTTGCCGTCCAGAGGAACACCTTCGGTGAAATCGTCGCGGAATATTCCGTGTCTCTCGGCGGCGAAGTCGGCGCCAGGCGGACCGATGCAACAGCCGAGCCGGGAACTCCGATCGTATTCCTCATCTTCGACAGCGCCAATCCTGTCGGCGGAGATGTGCTGGTCGAGTGACGGGACCTGAAACAACAAGAACAGCGACACGAAGCGCCGCCCGGCAGGTGCCAGTGTCGCTCAACCGAAAGCAAAAGACATGCTGCGGCTAGGCTCGAAGTACGGCCACCTCGTTCACAGTTCCGGTTGTGGCTGTTTCAACCCCGACCTTCAAAAGGTTTCCCGTCGCCTGGAAGCCTTCTCGCGGCGCAGTTTTCTTTCCGGTCTTGGGGCCACAACCATTGCCGGCGTGCTGGCCAAGCCTGTGTTCGCGCAGACGGCCGCGCCTCCTTCCAAGATCCTGTTTCGCAAGGTTCGGCTTTTCGACGGCAAATCGGGCACGGTGAAGGATGGCGCTCAAATCCTGGTGGAGAACAACAGGATTTCCAGCATTGACATGACGAATGCGCCGGCGCCGAGCGACGCAAGAGTGGTCGACTGCCGCAATGGTGTGCTTATGCCGGGTCTGATCGATGCCCACTGGCATACGATTTTCGCGGCGGTTCCGCTGAACATTCTGCTGAATGGCGATCCTGGCATCATCTTCGCCGCATCCACCGCCGAGGCAGATCACACCCTGATGCGCGGGTTCACCACCGTTCGCGATTTGGGAGGCCCCTCCTTCTCGTTCAAGCAGGCCATAGATGCCGGAATGATTCCCGGTCCGCGCATTTTCCCGGCTGGCGCGATGATCACGACTTCCGGAGGGCATGGCGACCTTCGGTTGCCGAGCGAGATTCCGCGTGACGGCGGCAAGCTCAGCAAAGGGGAATTGCTGGGCGGATCGGCCATCGTCGACGGTATAGATGACCTGAAGATGCGCATACGCGAACAGCTTCTCCAGGGCGCATCGCAGATCAAGCTGGTGGGCGGTGGCGGCGTGTCGTCGCCGCGCAGTCCTCTGGACATGGTCACCTTCAGTGAAGATGAGCTTCGGGCCGGCGTCGAGGTCGCGCAGGATTGGAATACCTACGTCACCGTACACGCCTACACCCCCCGCGCCGTGCAGCGTGCGCTGGCCGCTGGCGTGACGTGCGTCGAACACGGCCATTTGATGGATGAGGAAACGGCAAGGATGATCGCGGAGAAGGGCGTGTGGCTCAGCATGCAGCCCTTCCTGACGATGGAAGATGCCGCATCGGCAAGCGGCCCAGGCGTCGAGCGAGCCAAGCAACTCTTCGCCGGAACGCCAAGGGTATACGATTTTGTCCGCAAGTACGGCATCAAGACAGGGTGGGGTTCCGACGTGCTGTTCTCGCCCGAACTGGGGCCACGCCAGAATGTCATGCTCACGCATCTGGCCAATTGGTACAAGAATGCCGAGGTCCTGCAGATAGCGACATCGGTCAATGCCGAGTTGCTTGGCCTCTCCAATCTCCGCAATCCATATCCTGGCAAGATCGGCGTCATCGAGGAGGGTGCGTTTGCGGACCTGCTCGTGGTCGACGGCAACCCGGTCGACGACATCAGGCTGCTTGAAGACCCGCAGAAGAACTTCACGGTGATCGTGAAGGACGGTCGACTGCACAAGAATATCCTGTGAGCAGCGGCGGAACTGGACATGCTGCACTCACCCCGCGGCGCTCAGTCAATCCATCCTGACTTCATGCCCTTGGCGAACAAGCGATCGCCGAGGGCCTCGTCCTCGGCTGGCCGTGACGCCAGGCATCGGCGCCGCTAATGATGGCCGATTTGATAGCAGCGCATTCGATCATGCTGAAGCTGGCGCTATCGCTGCTGCTTGGACTCATGATCGGCGTGGAGCGCCAATACAAGCAGCGCCATACCGGGCTCGTGACCCATGCCCTGGTTGCGCTGGGCGCCGCGTCCTATGCTTCCTTGCCCGGCGCGCTTGGTCTGGAACTGGATCTGCGCATGGGATCTCAGGTGGTGACCGGCATCGGCTTTCTGGGTGCCGGCCTGATCATGAGGGATGGCACCAGCATAAAGGGGCTGAGCACGGCCGCTACGGTCTGGAGCACTGGAGCCGTGGGGGTGTTTGTCGGCTACGGCTTCTTGCTGCTCGCGGCGGAAACAACCTTGTTCGTGATCTTGTCGAATATTTTTCTTCCCCGGCTTGCTCTTCATGTGGCGGGATACTCTGCGCTGCCCGCCGATAGCGAGAGAATTTATCTTATAAAAATACAATGCGATCTGCAAAAATCGGATGTCGTGAAGTCTTCAGTCATTCAGGCAGTAGCAATGAAAAATCTTAGACTTATGTCCATGGATAGCGACACCAATGAAGATAAAAGTCTTTCGGAAATACACATCTCCGTTGCCCCTGAAAAGGGAGAAGAAAAATCTATTGACGCCTTGATCGGGTTCTTGGCCATGAAGGAAATTGTTCATTTCGTCGGGCGCGAGACCGATATCTAGAAGGTGCTCGGAGCGGCAAGATGACAGGAAATCCAGACCAATCTCCCTCGACGGCATCCGAAAGAGCCGAAATCGAGCAAGGCAAATGGCGCAGGTTTCTGCTGTTTGGATTCCTCTTGCTGGCGGGCGGAGTATTTTCCGTCGCGGTTCCGGCCGTTTCCAATTTCGCTTCCAGTGTCGTGTTCGCCGTCGCCCTGATCGGGGTTGGCGTCGTCAAGGTTATACAGTCCCTTTGGATCAAAAGCTGGACCGGCTTCGTATGGCAGGAGCTAACCGGCTTCTTCGAACTCATTGGCGGCATCATGATTTACTTCAATCCTGTAAAGGCTTCTGCCGCGATATCGCTGTTCATAGCCTTTGTATTATTCGTCCACGGAATTCTTCATATAATAGTAGCAATCGAGATCAGGAAGGCGAGCCGATGGTATTGGTTCGTTATTTCCGGCGCCGTTGCCGTACTGGCAAGTCTATCCATAATTCTGAAGTGGCCGATGGTCCGAGAGATGCCAACTGGGCTTGTGGCCGGCTTCTCCCTGATGATTGCCGGACTGGCGTATCTCGTCATTGCGCTGAGCGTGCGCAAGACGAAGATTTTGTCTTGAGAACAGGATGCGAGGATCCGCTATGGGAAGCACCTTCGATTTTCGACCCGCGGTCGTGGCGGCCGTATTCCTGGTCGGAGTGGCCGGCTTCACGGGTACGGCGCATGCGCAGACCGTGCAACCGCCGGCGGCAATGCCGGTGGTAGTGGAAAAGGTTCTGTCCGGCCCAGCAAGACCGCCGCTGACGTATAATGCGCAGGTCGAGGCGATCGAGGCGGTCGACATACAAGCACGCGTCTCCGGCCTACTGAAGGCGCTCAAATTCTCGGAGGGCCAAGGCGTGAAGGAAGGCGACCTGCTTTTCGAAATCGAGCCGGATCAACTGTCGGCGGCACTGATGTCCGCGCAGGCGCAGGTGGCCAGGACGGAAGCCACGCGCAACGCCGCACAACAAAGCCTGTCACGCGCCAGGGACCTGTTCAACCGCAGGACCATTCCGCAGGCCACGTTGGATGACGCGCAGGCTGCATTCGACGTCGCCGCAGCGGACGTCCAAAGCGCCAATGCAGCCCTCAACACGGCCGAACTCAATCTTTCCTACGCCCAGATCAAGTCGCCCATCGACGGGACCATCGGCCGCTTCCTGGTGACGCCCGGAAATCTCGTGGGGCCTGGCTCCGGACCGTTGGCGCGCATCGTGCAACTCGATCCTGTCCGCGTCGCATTCTCGATCGCCGACAGCACCCTGGTCGACATCAGGCAGAAACTCGCCGGCGGGCAGAGCATCGATCGGAGCCAATTCCATCTGAGCCTGTCGCTCGCCAACGGCACGCAATACGCTTCGCCGGGGCGGCTGCAGTTCATTGACAATGAGGTCGACCTGCAGACCGGGACCGTGGCCGTCCGCGCGCTGTTTCCCAACCCCGGCCACATATTGACGCCTGGCCAGTTCGTCCGGCTCACTGTGGTCGACGAAGCAGCCAAGGAATTGCCGCTGGTGCCGATGGCGTCCGTTCTTCAGGACCGCCAGGGCAAGTTCGTCTTCGTGCTCAACAACAATACCGTGACGAGGCAGGCGATCACGACCGGCGCGCGCATCGACAATCGGTGGGCGGTGACGAGCGGATTGAAGGGCGGCGAAACAATCGTCATCGAGGGGTTGCAACGTATCTCCGATGGTCAGCAGGTCACACCACGCGAAGCGGAGCGCGCGCAATGATCTCCGATCTCTTCATCCACCGCACAAGGCTCGCGATAGTCATCTCGATCCTCATTTCGATCGCCGGTGCGATCGCGGTGTTTTCCCTGCCGATACAGCAATATCCGCAGATTACGCCTCCGACGGTCACCGTTTCGGCTTCCTACCCGGGAGCAAGCGCGGAAGTGATCGCCGACGTGGTCGGCGGCCCCCTCGAGACGGCCATCAACGGCGTGGATCACATGATGTACATGTCGTCCACCAGCTCCAACGCCGGCCAGTACACGCTGTCGGTGACCTTCGAAGTTGGAACCGATCCAGAGACGGCGCAGATCAACGTGCAGAACCGCGCCCAGCTGGCGATTTCGCGCCTGCCGGCGGCGGTCGCCCAGCAAGGGGTGTCCGTGCGTGCCCGCTCGCCGGATTTCGTTCTGGGCATCGCTTTCTATTCTCCGGACGACAGCCTCGATGCTCTGGCGATCACGAATTTCATCACCACTACGGTCGCTGACGCGATATCGCGCGTGCCGGGCGTGGGTGAAGCTTCCGTTGCCGGGGCCTCGGAATACTCGATGCGGGTGTGGCTCAATCCGCAGCGCATGGACGCGCTCGGGTTGACGCCCGATGACGTTTCCGCCGCCATCCAACGACAGAACATCCAGGCCACGCTCGGGCAGGCCGGCGCGCCGCCGCAGGCACAAGGCTCGGAACTGCAATACACGCTGGTCGCGCAGGGGCGACTGAGGAGCGCCGAGGACTTCGGCGACATCGTCGTGCGCACGGGCCCCTCGGGGGCCAAGGTCTACCTGCGCGACATAGCCCGGCTCGAACTTGGGGCGCTAAGCTACGCTTCGAGCGCCAGCTTCGCCGGGCACGCGTCGGCGATGATGCAGGTCAATCAGTCTCCCGGTGCCAACGCCATCCAGACCGCAACGGCGGTCCGCGCCGAACTGGAGCGCCTTTCGTCGCGCTTCCCCAAAGGCATGCAGTATCACATCGTCTACGATGCGACCCGCTTCGTGAATGCCAGCATTTCGCTGACGACCAGAACCCTGCTTGAAGCATTCCTGATCGTGCTCGCGGTCACCTATGTGTTCCTGCAGGATTGGCGCGCCACATTCATCTCGGCACTTGCCATCCCCGTTTCCATGCTGGGCGCCGTGGCGGTGCTGTTTGCCGCCGGGTATTCGCTGAACATGATTTCCCTTCTGGCATTGGTGCTGGCGATCGGCCTGGTGGTGGACGACGCCATCCTCGTCGTCGAAAACGTCAAGCATGTGCTGGAAGATTCGCCCGACATCGGGGTCGCCGACGCCGCGCGCAAGGCGATGCATCAGATCACCGGGCCGATCATTTCCACGACCCTGGTGCTGCTTGCCGTGGTGACGCCGACGGCGTTTCTCGGCGGCATAGGCGGCCAGCTCTACCGGCAGTTCGCTGTGACCTTGTCTTCGGCCCTGGTGATTTCCTCTTTCGTCGGCTTGACCCTGAGTCCCGCGCTGGCCGCACTGCTTCTGCGGCGCGATGTGGGCTATTTCAAACGTGGCCCGCTGGCCTGGTTCACGGCATTCATGAACAAGACGCGCGACGGCTATGGACGGCTCGTCGGGTTTCTGGTGGAGCGTTGGTACGTGCCGTTGGCGGGATTGCTTGCCTGTTTTGTCGCCGCCTATCTGATCTTCACCGCGTTACCGTCGACTTTCCTGCCCGATGAGGACCAAGGGGCGCTGTTCGTCGACATCCAGTTGCCGAATGCCGCTTCGCTCGATCGAACGAAAGCCATCGTGGAGGATGTGCGCAAGATTCTCGCCGACACCGGCGGCGTGCAAGACGTCATAACGGTTGCGGGGTTCAGCATCCTTCAGTCGACGAGTTCGCCAAGCGGCGCAATGGCGGTAGCGGCGCTGAAGCCGTGGGATGAGCGCACGTCCAAGGAGCTGCAGCTTGCCGGTATCCTGCAGGCGCTGCGGATGAAGTTTTCCCAAATACCGGGCGCGAACGTCGCCGTCTTCGCTCCGCCGGCGATTGCCGGCATCGGCTCGGTGGGTGGCCTGGACTTCCGCCTGCAGGCGTTGGAAGGACAGCCGCCGCAAGAGATCGCCCAGGTCGTCGGCGCGCTGCTCGGCGCCTTCAATCACCTGCCGGAGCTCGGCGGCGCCGCCACCACCTTCAGCGCGAATGTCCCGCAGGTCTATGTCGACGTCGACAGGACGCGCGCCGAGGCGCTTGGGGTAAGCGTGTCGGACGTCTATTCCACCATCGGCGCGGCCTTCGGATCGCGCTATGTGAATGATTTCACGCTCAATGGCCGCGTGTTCCAGGTCAATCTGCAGGCGGATGCCGATTTCCGCGCCCATGCGGAGGACATTTTCAAGCTGCACGTGCGCAGCCGGAACGGCACCATGGTGCCATTGAATAATCTGGCGTCGTTGACGACCATCCTGTCGCCGTTCGCCATTCAGCGTTACAATCTGTCGGTTGCCGCGCCGATAAACGCCATTACAGCGCCTGGGAGCAGCAGCGGCGCCGCCATGGATGCCATGGAGAAGACGACCGCCCAGCTGTTGCCGAACGGCTATGGCTTCGAGTGGTCGGGACTGTCGTTCCAGGAGCGCCGCGGCAGTGGCCAGGAGGGGCTGGTCTTCGCGCTGGCGTTCCTGTTTGCCTATCTCTTCCTTGTCGCTCAATATGAGAGCTGGTCGCTTCCGTTGGTCGTCATTCTTTCGCTCGGAGCCGCTCTCTTTGGCGCCGTGGCGGCGTTGAGGGCCTTCGGATTGCAGAACAGCCTCTACGTGCAGATCGCTGTCGTGCTGCTGATCGGGCTGGCGGCGAAAAATGCCATCCTGATCGTCGAATTCGCCAAGGAGCGGCGCGCTGAAGGGCTAAGCATAATGCAGGCCGCGCGGACCGGGGCCGAGCAGCGCTTCAGGGCCGTCATGATGACAGCGGTCTCCTTCATTCTCGGAATCATTCCCCTTGTCGTATCGACAGGCGCTGGCGCAGGGGCGCGGAGGGCGGTTGGCGTTACAATCTTTGGAGGCATGATCGCAGCCACGACGATCGGCTTGTTGATCGTTCCCGGGATCTACTTTCTTGTCCAGGCAGCGACCGAACGCCTGTCACTGAGGGCGTCACGAGATCATGCTCAACAAAATTCGATCAACCCACGCCAGTGAATGTGTCGGCCGACGATCTGCTGGAAGAACCAGCGCTAACGGTATGACGTGATCTACTTCACAACGGTTCAGGCTGTGGCCGCACAGGCCTGCCTAAATGTGCAAAACCACGCGCTGGGTTTCTTCGATCCGCTCCAGGCACAACAAGCGGACGTCCCGACCGTCAATTCGTAGCAGCCCTCCGTGCCCGAGTCTCTTTGCTGCAAGCATGGACAAATAGTCCAGATCCTTGGCCTGGCGTCCCTAAAGCACCAAGGCGCCTTGCCAGCTTGTTGACATCGCAGCGGCCTGTGAACTGATGGTTCTCACAATACTTTCGTGGCGAGAACGAACATGTTCAGAAATTCCCTGGCGGCTCTGGCAGTCGCGATCAGCCTTACGGTGCCGACCGCGGTTCCCTCATTCGCGGAGGTGGCGGCGTTCAACATGCCGGTCGGCTCCAGCCTCAACAACGGCAGAGCGATCACGTGCGGCCAAGGTCAGAGGCTGCTCCAGAATCGTGGCTTCCGAGATGTCCGCCGCGTGAACTGCCGCGGGCCATTTTTCAAGTATCATACACGCCGTGCCGGCGGCCGATTTGAAGTGACGCTTAATTCCCGAACGGCTCGCGTCGTGGATATACGCCGTGTCCGTTGGTGAGTGGCGTCGCATTCAAGGCAGTCGGGAAGCCATCGACAATGACGAACCCGTCGACCGTTGAACAGCCAGCGCGATCCGCTTCCGCCAATTCGGCCATAGGAGTGGTGTTTATCCTTGCGGGTTTCTTCGTCCTGGCCGACGTGACCCTTGCCACCACCATAAGTACCCTTCTTCTTGGCGTCATCGTCATATGCGCGGGGTTTGTTGAGATCGCCATGGCGGTATGGGCCGGAGGATGGCGCGGCTTTCTGTGGCAAACATTTCTGGGCATCCTGTATGTCATTTTCGGTTGTGTGCTGATCGGCATACCCGCTCTTGGATCCGCGATCCTCACCTGGATTTTGGGGGTCGCGCTTTTGATTTCGGGGATTGGAAGAATATTGTTGGGAAACCGCTACTTGCGTAGCGGCAGGCGGCTGATGTTTGTTTCCGGCTTGTTCGGCCTGGCCGCGGGCCTCCTGATACTGCTTGGATGGCCCTCAACCGGAATTTGGGTGATAGGGGCGCTTTTGGGTATCGACCTCGTAGCCCACGGACTCGGGTGGCTGGCGGCTGGGGGCCGGCCCGCGGTCTCGGCATAGAGCGTGGTCTGATTTGGCACTCTTGCTGCCATGTGGTTTTTGCGATGGGGCGCCACGGCACGGCTGCTTGCGCGGTCTCTCCTGACGCGATAATGCGGCGTTGACTGTGAATTGATTTCGACGTTCCGAACTGTATCTTGAGATACTAGAGTGATCTCCGCCGAACACCTCCTCTATTCGACAAAGTAAAACTGGCAAAACAGGCATGGTAGCATTCGTTGCAACGCGGCTATCTGCCGACCTCCTGATGAGGTTCTTGCGCTCGCTTTCCGCCGGAGGCGTTGTCCTAGGTACCCTGTTCTTCGTGGCCTCGCTAACGCCCACGCTCGTTCCCCGAACTTATGTGACACAGGGCATTCTCTCCGGCGCCTGCTTTGCAGCCGGATATGGGATCGGGGTCGCCTGGCGGTGGCTCTGGCGATATATGCAACTGCCGGAACCCAATGGTCGCGTCCAGAGATGGCTCAAGATCGCGTCGGCGCTGGTGTGCACCGTCATCGCCTTGTCATTCCTGTGGCGAACGACCGAGTGGCAGAACTCGATCCGCGGGCTGATGGGGCTCGAACCCGTGACCAGCGCCCACCCATTCGAAGTCTGCGTGATCGCGGTCATCACCTTTGTCGCACTCATTGTGTTGGCTCGCCTCTTCAAGGCTGTCTTGCGCTTCACGTCGAACGCCGTCGGCCGCTTCGTGCCGCCGCGGATTTCGCAGGTGATCGGCTTCACCGTGAGCGTCCTATTGTTCTGGACGATCGCGAACGGCCTTCTCATCCGCACAGCGCTGCATGTTCTCGACTCGTCCTTTGCGGCGTTCGACGCGCTCATCGAACCCGACCGGGTGCGCCCAACCTCCCCGCTCAAGACAGGCAGCGCGGCCTCATTGGTCGCTTGGGAGATACTTGGACGAGCGGGCCGCGAATTCGTCGCGACCGGACCCAGCGCGGCCGAGATCCAGGCCTTTACCCAGGAGCCTGCGCTCGAGCCGATCAGGGTCTATGTCGGCCTGGGGGCAAGCGACACTGTCGAACAGCGCGCGAAGCTGGCCCTCGACGAGCTGATACGCGTTGGCGGTTTTGACCGCTCGGTGCTGATTGTCATCACGCCGACAGGGACCGGCTGGGTCGATCCCTCGGCGATGGATGCGGTTGAATACCTGCACAATGGCGACGTGGCGAGCGTCGCCTTGCAATACTCCTATCTATCGAGCCCGCTGTCGCTGCTCGTACAGCCGGGCTATGGCGCGGAGGCGTCGAGGGCGCTGTTCGCTGCTGTCTACGGTTATTGGACGACCCTGCCGAAGGACCACCGGCCGAAACTATATCTGCACGGACTAAGTCTTGGGGCGATGAATTCCGAACGTTCGGCTGAACTCTTCGAGATACTCGGCGATCCGATCCAAGGTGCCTTGTGGAGCGGTCCGCCTTTCGAAAGCAGGATTTGGCGGCGGGCCACCGATGCGCGAAACCCTGGGTCGCCTGCCTGGTTGCCGCGGTTCGGAGACGGCTCGGTTGTCCGCTTCATGAACCAGCATGGCGGGACGGTCGCGCCAGGTACACGATGGGGGCCCATGCGCATCGTGTACCTGCAGTATGCAAGCGATGCGATCACCTTCTTCGACTATCGGGATCTTTACCGGCGCCCCGACTGGATGAGCGCACCGCGCGGTCCCGATGTGTCACCGCAGTTGCGGTGGTATCCGGTGGTGACGATGCTGCAACTGGCACTCGATATGGGCATGGCAACCTCGACGCCGATGGGTTACGGGCATGTCTACGCGCCCGAGCACTATGTCGATGCCTGGCTTGCCGTGACTGATCCCAAGGGTTGGACCCCCGAGCGGATAGAACAGTTGAAACGACACCTCGCGCAGCGCAGTGGAAGATAGCCGCACCCGGTGCAGCGGAGCGCCCCGCAACCGCGTCCAAAACGCTCATCAGACATACCTTGCGAAAAGCCGCCCAACGGGGAAATCGCCGAGCCCGATGTAAAAATGGGACTGACGGCACAGTGCCTGGATTTACGGCTCAATCCTTCGGCGTCTCGGCTGTGTAAGAAACCTCGACTGCGTAGAGTCTCACCCTAGGGGGTTCATATGTCCGACTTGATTGTCATCGTATATCCGACCGAGACCAAGGCTGAAGAAGTGCGCCAGCTCCTTCTGACATTGCAGAAGGAATACATCATCAAGCTGGGTGACGCGGTTATCGCGACCAAAACCGAAGCAGGCACGATCAAGCTCAACCAGTTGATGAATACCACTGCCACGGGCGCGATCTCCGGCAGCTTCTGGGGAATGCTCGTCGGTCTCCTCTTCCTGAATCCGCTGGTCGGCCTTGCCGTCGGCGCTGCATCCGGGGCCCTTGGCGGTGCCCTGACCGATGTTGGCATCAACGACGCGTTCATGCGCGATCTGTCGACCAGCATCCAGCCCGGCAACGCCGCGCTTTTCGTCCTCGTCCAGGAAATGACGGCAGACAAGGTGCTCAAGGAAATCCAGGGTTTCGGTGGGGTGGTGCTCAAGACATCCCTGGACGAAACCAAGGAGCAAGTCCTGCGCGACGCACTTCAGCGTGCGTCGGCGGCGGCCGGACAGGAATCCGGCTCAAACACCTGATGGCCCGCAGCGTCGGAATTTTTCCAGGGTGCGGCCTCCGGCTTCCTTGCGTGTCGGGCCGCATCGATTTGACATGTCCGGTCCTGAAATAGCGATCCTGCTTCTATTCGAGGCGGTTTGCGGAGCCGCCGGCGCCATGGCCGTGGCCCGGCTTTGGCGCGGGATCGGCTTTAAATGGAAATCCATCGCTGCCATCGGCGCGTTTGGGGGCTTGATTCTGACACTTCTTGCCACGCTGTTTCCAGGCCTGGCGCGCTTCGTCGGCTATATGGGAAGTGCTTTTGACGCCCTGTCACGTGGCTCCGGCGGGTTCACACTCGAAATGTTGATCGGTGTGGGTGTTGCCGGACTTTTGGGCGGCATCATTGCAATCTGCATTGCTCGGCTTGCCCGGGGCCCAAATCGTTCGCCTCGATAAAGCCGCGATACAGGAACTCGACGCTGATCGACGGTATTGGCCTCGTCGTATCGGCCCAATGGCATCGTCGGGCAATAGGCGAACCAGCCTGCGATTGCCGAATGGGACGCTTCTCCAACTGGCCGCGTGCCGAGTTGAGGTACGACCGCTACGGAGCGGTCCAGCGATTGGCAGGATCGCTGAACCACCCTAACTATTTGCTCTTGCGCAACCCCGAACGAAAAATCGCCGCTCAAGGTGTCCCGTTATTTCGACGGGCGATCTTCAGAATCAAGAGAATGACGCCGATAATCAGAATAAGGCATCCGCCCAATAGGGTTGAGGTCGAACCATAGCGGTAACCAGATGCAAGAATGAGAAATCCCACAACTAGAAAACCGATAGCGGTCAATTTGTTGACCAGCAGAGACCCTGAATTTGCAGCCATAGTCACCTCCATAGAAACAAAGAAAGAAATTGAGCACTCGTCATCCGCATTCCCGATCAGATCCTTTGAGCTTATCTCGACACATTGCCACCATTCGAAGCCGGCCGAGATTGTCCAGTGCTCAGTCCCTCCAGAATTCTGACCGGCAGGTGGACCGCCAGGGCGGCATTTTCGAATACGGCCTGTCCCGCCTCCGAAACCTTGGCGTTGGCAGTTGCGTCTTCGTCGGTTATCAGCCGGCGCAGGAGACGGTTGGAGCCCAGCAGTTTGATCAGCGTGCCCGAACTCGCGAACCCGCTGTGTCCGCCACCATCGACGTCGGAGATGTCGATCACCTGAACATTTTTCTTCTGGAGAAGCGGAATATTGAAGCCGCTGCCGATCCTGTGGCCGCCGCCCGTCAGGCGCCTAGAGATATTCAATGCCCGGTCGCGACGCGAAACGATGATGGTAAACGGCTGCGGAAGCACGGGAATATCATTGACCTGGCTGCTGAAGACATCCGGATCGATGTCCGGGGCGGCCAGCATGACGCCACGGATTCTCGGGAAAACGCGGCTCTCGCCTCTCAATGCCAAGGTCCGCAGCGCCTCCATCACGACATAGGCGCCCATTGAATGGCCAACGATGACGATCCCGCTCGCATTGGACCGCGCCGCGATTTCGATCGTTTCGGCAAGGCCGTTCCTGGCCAGCAGAGCGCTGTCTCGATCGAAGAGGTAACCGCTGAAGGATGCGGCGGACGCCCACGAAAAATGCAGCGGCACGGAAGAAATATTGTAATCGTGAACGATCTGGGCGTTGCGAAACAAGCCCTCCGCAAAGTTGTTATTGTAGCCGTGAACGAAGATCAAAATTTCCCGCTGTGATGGGGGGCGCTCCGCCAGTCGCGCGTTCAACAGGGACAGGAATGACTTTCTGTCGGCAATGCGGGTGAGATTGCGTGCCGAGAAATGGCGGGCCGGATCGGGGACATCAGATGAAGTCTCGACCGAACCGGGTCTATGGGCCGCCGGCACGAGAACGTTCACCTGCGAAAAATTCAACGCCAAAGAGCGATCACGAGAGTAAGGCGGTTCGGCAGTGGCGGACGCTGCACGCGTAGTGGCTACCAGAAAGGGGATCGTCGACAGGTACCGCGCATCGGACTGAGTGGGAGAGGCAAGGCCAGTGGCGGCCCTTGGACCGGCGCAACCCTGCGGAAGCGCCGCCAACAAGATGACCGGAACGAGCCGTATCGCGGTTTTCTTCATGCGGTTGACGGCACCGACCATGTGGCTGTCCCGTGACCCGTTTCAATTTGCGCGTGCGGCGATGACAGACTGGAAACACATAATAGCCGTGCCACTAGTGAAGGATGGAGCACTGAGTTCTTGATGAAGTCGTCATTGCCTATACCTTTCGCTGCGTAACCACCCAGGCCGCCCGGTGTTAGGGCTCTCCGCGCGAAGAGAGTCTATTTCCCCAGGCTTACGAGCGTCTGGCCGTCCTTGCCGAGAAGCCGCAATTGCCCTGTCGATGCGACCTCGAAGCGACGAACCGCTTCGAGGGCGGCCAGAAGATTGCGCTCCTGGTCCATGAGCGGTTGATCGCACATCATCATGGATGCGCCCGTCTCTGAAATCGTCAAACCTTCCCCGCTCACGGTGAATTTGCCAAGAAATCGGTTGCACGAGCCATTCCCGTGGATGCTTCCGTCCTGATCGAAGGCAAGGTTGGGCTGGGATCCCGCGACAAGGGCCGATCCGGCTATCATTTCGACAGGCCAATCCCCGCGGAGCAGGTCTGCCGGTTCGCCGGCGCACCCTGCCAACTTGCGGTCATCCACCGTCACGGTCGCGGTTTTCGGATATGGCATTCCCGTCATCGTGTCGGCGCATACCGCTTCCGCAATCGTCAGCGTGAAGTGTCGGCCATCAACAGTCGCGGTGTATACATCGGTAACGTCCTGTGTTGTGGGCTGCGGCACCGGTTCAATCGTGAAGGTCTCTCCCTCCAGGGCACGAAAGGAAATCGCCTTGTCGGACACCACGACTTGCCAACCGGGTTCGTTGCCGCGCGCCGTCAAGGTGGCAGCCTCGGCACTGTCTGCGACTGCAAGGCAGAAGGCCAAGAATGGCACGGCGATCCTGAAGGGGGAGCACGATTTTCCGGACAGAATTGCTACCTCCCATGATCGCCAGCCGACCATATTTTTCTGAGCGCGGGTCAGTACCAGCCGAATGACGGTCAAATCACCAACGGTTGTTCAAACCGAATGTCCCATGTCCGATTGAGAGTCCACGCTACCGGCTGGAGAACAAAGCCCGGAACTGAAAAAATGGACGGGATGCCTAGAGTTGGGATGGCCAGCGCACTCGCCGGATTTCCAGTGGGAAGAGCCTACCTCCGACATCTGCTCGCTCCCGGCGTCATCGGAGGCAGAAAACGACGACTGTCTGTGCGATGGTCTTCCCGGAGCCAACAACCTCAACGATCCGAAACATGACTTTGCGTCCTCTCTGTGAGCCACGAGAGGTCCAGTTGTTGCTTGATGAACCTCATTCCGAAGTACAAGAAATAAACGTGGGATCCACGTTTGGGATTCACGGCATATTCCAAAAAAACGCAGTGCGGGCTTAGAGTTACTTCAATCCGATCTCATCCGCGGCGGCAGGTTGACGATCCAATTTATTGTTGGTTTTCCTTTGCGGGAAATCAGCCTGTCGCGCAATGAACTGCCCAGATCATGGCAGCTCTCATGCGTGACAGGAGTTTTGTCATGGACGCAAGAGTAAGCGCAGCCGGCATTCCCAGCGATCCCTACGCTGCCGAGCCTCTGAGATGCGCCATCGAGCAGAGCACCTCGTCGGTGCCTCCAGCCGAACAGTTCGATTTCTTCCGGACCTGGTACGCCGGGGTTGCCGAGATGCAGCTTCTTCGTGCCGAACAGCCCCTGTTCCCGGCCCATCATCAGGTGTGGCAATTGGGAGATCTGGCACTGGGCACAATCGAAGTTCCCGGTTCCGGCTACGACGTCCGATGGGAGCATCGCAAGCGGCCGCTGCTGGACCATTGGGTCCTGTCCGCGCCGGTTGCACGATCCCGTGGCGGGAAGATGCCCCCTGGAAAGCCCCGCCTGCGGTGCCTGGCCCTGCCCGATGTCGCGGTGATCCACGATGACCTGACCGTCACGCTCTTCCTGCCGCGCACATGGCCGGCGACCCGCTCGTCAAAAATCGAAGCGAGCGACGCGACGTTGGCCTTCCTGGCCCACTACGCCATCCTTCTCTACCGCTCTCTCCCCAATCTGAAGGAAGGAGACCTGCCGCACATCGTCACGGCGACCGCCAATCTCTTCGCGGCGGCACTGACGCCCTCAAAGGATCATCTCGCGGCCGCGCAGGGACCGGCAGACGCCGTCACCATCGCGCGCATCGCCAAAACCATCGTGGAAAGGCTGACCGACCCCGATCTGACGCCCGCCAAGCTGTGCCGCGCGGCCGGCATCTCACGCTCGCGCCTCTATCGGATTTTCGAGCCGGCGGGCGGAGTGGCCAACTATGTGCGCCGCAAGCGGCTGCTCAAGACACGCGATGCCCTGGCCAACAGTTCGGACAGGCGCACGATCTCCAGCATTGCCGAGGCATGGGGCTTCACCGATCCCTCCACCTACAGCCGGATGTTCAAATTGGAGTTCGGCGTGTCTCCCAAGGAGGCGCGCGAGCTCGGATGGCAAGGCATCAAGCACTCCACCTGGCTGAGCATCGACCAGCCGATCGACGGTGTCGGCACCCTGGGCACCCTTCTCATCAACAATTCCCTGGGGCTGTCACTTTCTTCCAAGCGATGAGTTGTCTCATGCAGGCACGCATTATCAGCGGAAGCGCCAGGATCGGCACCACGGAGCCTCTGAGGTGCGCCGTCGACATCGACACCTCTTCGGCGCCGCCCGCTGAACAGTTCGACCTCTATCGAAGCTGGCACGCCAACATTGCCGACATCGAATTGCTCCGGGACAAGTTCGGTTCGTTCGCCGCGCGCGAGCGGGTGTGGCAGCTGGGCGGCCTCGTCCTGGCCTGCATCGAATATCCCGGAACCGGCTATCATCGCCGCTGGAGCAGCAAGAAGAATCCGGTCTTCGATCATTGGCTTCTCTGCGTGCCGCAAACAATCCCTTCAGACGGCGGGCAACCCCGGACTGGACCGTTGCGCTGGCAGTGCCTGGCGACACCGCATCAGGGTCAGGGCGAGGATGATGGCGTGATTTGCCTGTTCCTTCCGCGAGACTTCGCGTTCTCGCAGCCCTTCACGCTGGACATACGCCAGGAGATGGCGGCGTTCGTCGCCGATTACATCCTGCTGCTTTATCATTCCCTTCCAAACCGCACGGAGAACGACGTTCCCTATATCGCGGCGGCGACCACCAGCCTGCTCGCCGCCTGCATCTCCCCGTCCCGGGATCACTTTTCCGAGGCCCAGGAACCGATCGATTCCGTCATCATGGCCCGCGCCAACAAGCTCATTGCCGCCAGGCTTGCCGATCGGGACCTGACGCCGGAAAGGCTCTGCCAGGAACTCAGCATCTCACGCTCGCGCCTCTATCGGATTTTCGAACCGGCTGGAGGCGTCTCGCACTACATCCGGCGTCAAAGGCTGCTGAGGACAAGGGACGTCCTGGGCGACAGCACGGACGGACGCCCCATCTCCAGCATCGCCGAGGAATGGGGCTTTGTAGACCCTTCCACATACAGCCGAACATTCAGGAGAGAGTTTGGCATCTCACCCAAGGAGGCGCGCGAGGCAGGCTGGCTGGGCATCAAGCATCCGCCCCTGGCCGAGCGACCCAACGACGACAGACCTTCCCTAAACAGCCTTCTGGCCAGCAACTATCTGCTTGGCCGCCAACTGTAGGCACGCGTGAGCGAACGCGTTGCGGCGATCAATGGGTAATTGCCGCGTCCTAGATGCGCCATTCCGGGCTGATTTGAAGTGTAGCCAGTAATTCTGCAGTCTGTCCAATTTATCCCAACCCTATGCGTGGAGTCCATTTTTATCGGATCGATGGCTAATCGCCGTAAATCTCGAACTCCATGGCTTTCGACTTTTCGCGATGAGAAATATGCTTCTTCGGAACCTTGCCTAGGGAGCTACCGAATGAAAAGACGCACATTTCTGACTGGGAGCGCGGCTGCCGTTGCCGGACTATCCGTAGATCCTGTCTTTTCACATGCGGCCACCACCGACCGCCAGCCCCTCACCGTCACGGACCTTGAAAACTCCGCCGCCCAGCTTCGAAGCCGTTTTTCTCGGGACTTCGATCCCGCTTATATCGAAAACGCAATCCTTCCCTTCTTCCTGGTCAGCGTCTATCAGGGGGAGCGTGCGATGCTGCCCATGATCGATGAGGCGCTGAGCAAGGAGAATGCCCTTCCCACATATCTGTGGGGCCTGATCAGCGAGAGTTGGCGGCCCGCTCCGGAGAAAGGCGTAACCGTCTTCCTTCAGGGCTTGGACAAGCGCGGCCCAGACAATCGCCGCAAGCGCATCTACATGAGCGCCGTCACACCGGATCTCTATCAGGAGATGTACAGCGCCAAGGTGACCGCCTTCTTTGAAGGCCTGCTGTCGAAGGGCAATGCCGGCAAGCCGTTGATGCGCCTGTACCTCGATACGTTCTGGGACATGTACTGGGACCTGCACCTCGGGGTCAGCGGCGATGCAATACCCGCGAAGGTGCGACAGATCGGCATGAGCTTCAACACGGTTCTCGCCTATCTCGATCCAACCCAACGCATCGTCTACGAAAACTACATGGTCGTCCGGGACAATCTCGATTTCCTGAAGTCCTGGATTGGCGAGCGGCTTGCCGATCTCGAGACGGGAAAGACGCCCCACCCACAAAAGACATTTGCCTGGTACTGGCTCAAGAACGGCGAAGGTGACGACAATTTCGCTCACAAGGACGTGGTCTTTGAGTGCTTTCACAACTTTGTGGCGTTCAGCCAGTGGGGCAACTCGCTCTACAACATGATGCTGAGGCTCGGCACGGCGACCGGCGACCCGGACACACGGGCGTCGTTTGCAAAGACGATGAAGGGCAGCTTTGATAGCGCCGGCGAATCCTCGTTCAGCCCACTCGATCGTTTCGTCATGGAGCTTTTCCGCATCATCTCGCCGAACAGCGGCAGCATCTCGTCGTTACAGGAAACTTCTCCGCCTGCGTTCGAGCGGTCCGGCTACATCATCAGCCCTCACACCTCGACCAGCCTCGACCCGGTTCACTGGAAGAATCCGGAGGAGTTCGATCCGTCACGATACGAGCGTGTCCCGACGAGCGCACAGGTCGACGAAAAGCATGTCGAGCGAATCGGGATGGCCCGGTGTCCCTTCGAGAAAACCAGCTTCGACGTGAAGGACGGCCGGAAGGCATCAATGCACAACAGCGCGTTCGGAACCGTTTTTGGTGTCGCCGATGGCAACCCCCTGCCGGTGTGCGACCATGCCGGTTTCGCGCCTTTTGGTTTCGGCTACCGGCGCTGCCCCGGCGAGCAACTAACCATCAATGCGTTCGAGGATTTCCTTCGTACGGTCTGGAAAAACAAGATCGGCTTTGTAAAACTCAACCTGGCCCAGGCAGAGGTGTTGCCCATCGGTCCGATGACGGTAATCCGGGATGATCTGGGATTCGCAGGATCCGCCTGACGACGCGAGTGCGGCGGTCGCCGGCTGGGTGTGGGATCAAATCGCGCGTGCCCTGGAAAAGCACTGCGGAGGGCACGATCAGGCTCTTCTGAACTCTCTGGGTTTGGGGTGTCCCGCATTCCAAGCACAGATGCCTGCGATGATTTGTCCTCGAATGAGCGCCAGGCATTCCTGAACAGCGTGTTGGGAGGCAGGAGCCTCGAGGAACGCGGTCACACGGCTCTGGCTGCGTAATCCATGGCCGCCTTCCGCCTCGCGGAAAGCCGGGAGTGATGTGATCGAAAGCAGGTGTCCATTTACAGCGCATGCGCCTGCTGGAGCAGCTTTGCGCAACTGAGCGATCCATGCAACAGGAAGCCGATTGTCAAGATCGCCGACGATTTGGGGATGCCGGACCATTCCCAGTTCAGTCGTACATTCCGGCGAGAATTCGGCATCAGCCCACCGATGCGCGCGAGGCCGCGCAAGCCGGCCTGGTTCCGTCGGCCGCTGACGTGCATCGGGCCGAACGGAACGACATCGTTGGACCTGCTGTCCGTTCTTTGGTCCTTTTCGCCCCCGTTCAGCGGATCCGAGCCATCGAAGCGAAGGCGGCGCGCCAGGTCTCTTGGTCCCGGATCGCGTGGCGGCGGTCGAATGCCTCGAATGAGCCTATTGCGGGAATCCGCCCAGGTGCAGGCAGGTGGCCGAAGCTGCCCTGGCGGCGAGATCAGAGGCGTCGCGCACCGATTGCCCGGTCAAGATGCCGAACATGAAGCCCGCGGCGAAACTGTCTCCGGCGCCGGTTGTATCAAGCGGAATGACCGGCTCAGCGGGGCGCTCGAAGGCCGATCCGGCCCAGAAGATCGAGCTGCCCGCAGCTCCTCTCGTCACGACGGCATTGCGCGCTCCACGAGCCAGGAGATCAGCCGCCTGGACGGCGGCCTGGCCGTGGTCCCCACGGCAGGACGCAAAGACGACGGTCAACCCGTCGACACCGAGATGCCGCGGATCGGCATTGACGGAAACATCTTGCGAGACCGATACACTCGCCCCGGCGAGCCGCCTGCGCAGATCACCGCCGTCGTTGAGCCAACCGATGTGAACGTGGTCCATGCTCAGGAGTTCGCCAAAAGCGGCGGCATCAGGCGCATAACCATCGCACGCGCCAAAATCCTCGAAGTCCATGTGCCGGTCACCGTCCGCATCGACCGAGATAACGGTATGGGAGGTGACCATCGGCCGCTGGACCAGATGGTCCACGCCGACACCGTTGCCGATCAATGCCGAGGCGACCTGACCGCCTTGATCATCCTTGCCGACAGCCCCGTAATAGGAGACTTCCGCGCCGAGCCGCGCCAGTTGCACGGCAACGTTCACCGCATTGCCCCCCACCAGGCGCCGGCCAATGGGTGGCAAGAGGATGTCGATACAGTTGTCGCCGACGGCGGCGATGCGCGGACGGCGCTTAGTAAGCGACACGACGATAGTAGCGCCGGGTTGTCAGCGGATGGTTGCGCAGCACTTCCAGATGGGCCGCGGCGCGTTCGAGCACGGTTGCGAGGAAGGCCGGCGACATCAGGCCGCGAAGCTCCGCCGAGATGTTCCGAGCCGGCAGGCTGGCCGTATCGAGCACAGTGAGGCTGCCGCCGACCTGCGGTACGAAGCGCTCAACGCGGTCGGCCAGAGGTCGCGCCACATCCTCGCCCTTGAGCAGCACCACGCTGACCCCTTTTTCGACGAGTTCGAGCGTACCGTGGAAAAAGTCGGACGCATGAACGGGACGCGTCCTGATCCACTGCATCTCTTCCAGGATGCACATGCCGAAATAGAAGGCTTCGGGCCAGACGTTACCAGCGCCGGTAAAGATGTGGTAGTCGCTCGCAGCCATCGTTCTCGCGAACTCGGCGGCCTGCGGCTCGAAGGCCTCCTTCATGGCCAGCAGGACCTGCGGCATTTGCTTCATCTCGGTCAACAACGCGTCGTAATTATCGAGTTCACCGCGATGCTTCATCACTGCCAGCGCCACGATCAGCGACTGCATGTAAAAGCTTTCGGATGATGTGTCGTCAGCCGCGAAATTGACAAAGACATGGTCGCCGGCCCTGCCCAGCGGCGTATTTGCATGGCCGACGAGGGTCAGGATCGTCGCTCCCTGGCTCTTGGCAAAGTCGAGAAACTCGACGCTCTCCTTTGTGGTGCCCGAGAGCGAAGGCAGGATCACAATCGAACCCTTGGTCAGGTTGACCGAGCTGCCGGCCATGAGTTCCGCGAGATTGTCCGAGAAGACCGGGAACGTACTCTTGCGCCTGAGGAGTTGCACGGCCGGCTGCATGAGGATGGCCGCACCGCCAGCCCCGAGGAAATGAATGTTCGGCGCGCCCGCCTCGATCAGGCGGCCAATGGTCTTCTCGAGTCCATCCGCAAGGGCAACGGCACCCGATTGGATCTTCAGAAAGCGTTCCCTGTCGAAATTCAGCATCGTGGTCCTCGTCCATGTCGGGGTCACAATCATGACCTCGCACACCCATGTTGTCTGACAACATTGATGATCGAGTCTCAATCGCAAGTCAAGAGGACCACACCAAACGACCTGACGTCAGACATCCACGACATTGTGCGCCGGGCCGAAACCTGTCACATCTCGCAATTGTTCGCCAATGAGCGGGAGGGCATGAAATGCTGGAGAACGGACGCACCGGCAAAACGGTGGCGCTACAGCTCAGGGATCAAATACGGGCCCTTATCATGGAGACGGGAGTACGGCCGGGTGGGAAGATCCCGACCGAAGCGGAGATCAAGGAGACCTTCGGTGGCTCAAGGCCGACCATCCGCGAAGCGCTCAAATTGCTTGAACAGGATGGTCTCATCCGCGTGGAGCATGGTCGCGGCCGTTACCTGACCGCGGCCGGTTCGCTACATGTCGACCGACCAATCACCAAATTCGAGAGCATCACACAGATGGCAGGGCATTACGGTTATGCCTTGGAAAACAAGCTCTTATCGATCCAGGAGGAGAAACCGCAGCGCGATATCATGCGCCTTCTCGGCCTCGAGGCAGGCCAGACGATTATCCGCCTTGAGCGCCTGCGGCTGCATGAGCGCGAGCCTGTCGTCTATTGCCTCGATTTCGTGCGCCGCGACGTCGTCAGCGACCGAATCTTCGACGTCGACTGGTCCGGCTCATTGCTGGATGTCCTGGAGGGCTACGGGGCACGGCCCCGTATGTCGTCGGCAATGGTGCGGGCGGAATTGCTGCCGCAGGACGTCATCGAGCGGCACGACCTTCGCGACTTCGGTCCGGCGCTCGTCATCGAGGAAACCACGTTCACGGATTCGGGCCTGTCGGTGAGCCATGCGGTTGATTTCCACAAGGGCAGCCACTTTGCTTTCAGCTTGCTCAGAAAATAGGACCTCGACAAAATAACTTGACAGATGTCTGACAACGAGTTCCATTATGCCTGAGCGCGATCACCGAAATCAGCGCCAGGGGAACAGATTGCATGGATTACACGGCGACAGCTTTGAATCACGACCCGTCGACCCTGGTTGACGCGAAGATCCAAGCGATGCTGCCCGAAGCGATCTCGCTCCTGCGGCGCCTGGTCGCGACCAACAGCATAAATCCGCTATTCCCCGGAATCCGCCGGGAAGACGTGATCGGCGGAGAGACTGCCTGCGGCGCGATGCTTGCCGATCATCTGTCCCGGTTCGGCTTTGCGTCCGAGACCGTTGCTCACGATCCGGAGCGCAAGAACACCGTCATGCGCAAATCAGGTACCGGCGGCGGGCGGTCGCTGTTCATCAACGGCCATGTCGACACGGTCGCGCCGTTCCGGCCATCCGAATGGCTCGACGGCAATCCCTGGTCGGCCACAATCAAGGATGGCCGCCTCTACGGCCTCGGCTCGACCGATATGAAATCCGGCCTCGTCGCCGCAGCACTCGCCGCCTCCGCGCTTGATGCGGCCGGCGTAAGACTGAAGGGCGAACTCCAGATCCATGCGGTCGTCGGCGAAGAAACAATGAGCCACGAGCTTGGCACCTCGTCGGTTCTCGATGCGGGTTTCGGCGGCGACGCCGCGATCGTCGTCGAGCCCACTTCGCAGCCACGGCCGCTTTCGGTGACCGCTGTGTCGGCCGGAAACTTCAACCTGCAGATCGACGTCAAGGGCTACGGCACGCATTCCGGCAATCGCGGTCCTTCGATCCGGGCGGGCGGCGAAGGCAACGCCGCGGGTGTCAATGCCGTCGAAAAGGCGATGCTGGTCGTACAGGCCTTGCAGCAGCTCGAGCAGGAATGGGGCATCACCAAGTCGCACCCCGCCTTTCCAGCCGGCATCTTCTCCATGGTGCCCGGTGTCTTCCACGGCGACGCCGGCGTGCCGAGCGTGGGATATCTCGCCGAATCCGCGACCGTTGGCTACCTCGTCTGGTATCCGCCGAACGAAAGGCCCGCGGCGATCCGTGCCGAGATCGAGAACCACGTGCACCATGCATCGCAGCTCGACAGTTGGCTACGGCATAATCCGCCGGTCTTCCGCTGGGAGAGCCACTGGCCGGTTTTCGATACGTCGACTGACCATCCCCTCATCCAGTCGCTGGTGGCGGATCGCGCCGACGTGCTCGGCGCACTGCCGGCCGGATTGGCGCAGACCCATTCCTTCAACGCCGTTTGCGACGCTTCCTTCATCGCGGAGAAAGGCATCCCGGTTGCCGCCATGGGCCCGGGAGACCTGCGCTGCGCGCATGCGGTGAACGAATTCGTGCAGTTGACCGAAGTCTCCGACTGCGCGCGCATTCTCGCCCGAACGATGATGAGGTGGTGCGGTGTGGCTTGACTGCGAGCGCCCGCATCGAAGGGGCGCATGCTCGCCGCAAGGGTGCCCGGTCGCACGGGGCCTCACGTGTTAATCCGAACAGGAATATCTCCGCATGGTATCTCCGATTCTCGAAGCGCGGGACGTCTACAAGAGCTACGGCCATGTCCGTTCGCTCCAAGGCGCCAGTCTTGAACTCTATCCCGCGGAGATCGTCGCTCTGATCGGGGACAACGGTGCCGGCAAGTCGACGTTGACGAGAGCACTCTCCGGTGTAACGCGGATCGACAGGGGCGAAATCCTCATCGACGGCCAGCCGATCACCTTCCAGTCCCCCCAGGACGCTCGCGAACACGGGATCGAGACCGTCTATCAGGACCTGGCGCTCGCCGTCGACCTGAGCCCGGCAGAGAATATCTACCTGGGACGCGAGATCCCACGTGCCGGGATCCTCGGCAAACTGGGTTTCATGGATCGGCGTGCCATGCTTGGCGAGACGGAGCGGCGTTTCAAGGATCTGGGCGTAAACCTGAAGGACATACGCGGCGCCGTCGCCAATCTGTCGGGCGGTCAGCGCCAAGGCGTCGCGGTGGCGCGCGCGCTGATCTGGGCCAAGCGCGTCGTGTTCATGGACGAACCAACCGCGGCGCTGGGTGTTGCCCAGACGCGCAACGTCCTGAGTCTGATTCAGAGGGTCCGTGACCAGGGCGTTTCGGTCGTCCTCATCAGTCACTCGATGCCTGACGTGCTTGCGGTTTCCGACCGCATCGTCGTCCTGCGGCACGGTGCGACCGTGGCCCAGTTCAATCGCGGCGAAGCCAAGTCCGACGATCTCGTGGCCGCGATGACCGGCTCGTTGCAGATGGAAGGACTGGCGCAGTGACGGTCATCGAACGCCGCAAGGAGACTTCCGTATCCATGGATCCCACAGCGCCAGAAGGAAATTCGGTTCTTCGCCGCATCATGGTCGATCGACCGGAAATGATGATCATCATCGCCCTCGTCATCATCGTGGGCTTTTTCGTCGCCGTGCGGCCGGATGCCTTCCTGAGTGGCATCAATATCCGCAACATGGCGATCGAGTCAGCCATGATGATGTTCCTTGCGGTGGGCATGACCTACGTCATCATAACCGCCGGCATCGACCTCTCGGTCGGCTCCGTTCTGGTACTGTCCGGCGTATGCGCGGTGATGGTCATGCGCGCTGTCGGCGTGGATCATCCGCTAGCGCCCTGGATCGGGCTTGCCGCGGCAATGGCCTGCGGGACGCTCTGGGGGCTGGTGAACGGCTTTTTCGTCGCCAAGACCAAGCTCTCCCCGCTGATCGTCACGCTTGCAAGCATGGGCATCACGCTCGGCCTCGCGCGGTTGCTTTCGGGCGGCGTCGACATCACAGGCGTGCCGCGCTCGCTCGTCAATTCCGTCGGCATCGGCAGGGTAATGGGCGTACCGGTGATCTTTCTGATATCGGCCGCTTTCGCGGTCCTGGCAGGCGTCATTCTCCACGGTACGCGGTTCGGCCTGCATACTTTCGCCATTGGCTCCAACCCGCAGGCGGCCGAGCGCGCCGGCATCAACGTCACGCGTCATTTGATCGTCGTCTACGCGATCTCAGGCTTTTGCGCAGGCTTGGCCGGTTACTTGACGCTTTCGCGTTTCGCCTCGACGACCATCGCCGGACATTCGATGGACAATCTCAAAGCGATCACGGCGGTCGTACTTGGCGGCGCAAGCCTCTTCGGCGGCGTCGGAACAATGTTCGGCACCTCGATCGGCGTCCTGATCCCCGTCGTTCTGGCCTCCGGGCTGGTCATCGTCGGTCTCCCGAGTTTCTGGCAGGAAGTGGCCGTTGGCATCGTCCTGCTTGCCGCTGTCCTCGTCGATCAGTGGAGGCGCAACAGCCGCAGTCGATAAGGCACGAGACCTCCCTGCGGTGTGCAAGTCCGGATCCGGCTCCTGCCCGCGCGCAACGGCAAGAAGAAGCACCAAGAGGCGGAAGCAACCTGCCCCCAATCCAACATCCAGATGGAGATCACAATGAAATTGCCTCGGTTGGGAATGGCGATAGCCGTGATGGCGATGCTCGCCGGCCAGTCACATGCACAGGAGGTTCGTCCAAAGGTCGAACTCGTTCTCGGTATCCAGATCGGCTTCCACGAAGCCATTGCCTGCGGTGCCCGGGCTGCCGCGGAAAAGTTCGGCGCGGACATCAAGATCCAGGCCGCCAAGAATTACGGTCCGGCAGACCAGGTGCCGCTTCTGAACTCGGTTCTGGCCCGCAAGCCCGACTTCATCGTGCTCGACCCGACCAACCGCACGTCGCTTGTCGCGCCGCTGATGGACGTCGTGAGCCAGGGCGTGAAGGTGATCGCCATCGACACCACGCTCGACGACACCTCGATGCTGACCGCGCGCATCGGCACGGACAATGTCGAAGTGGGCCGCCAGCTCGCCCGCGCGCTTGCCCAGCAGATCGGTGACAAGAATGGCAAGGTCGTAATGGTGGGGTCGAGCCCCGGAATCTCGACGGTCGACCAGCGTATCCAGGGGTTCGGGGAAGAGATCGCGAAATTCAAGAACATCACCTTCCTCGGCACCCAATATGCCGGCAACGAGGTGTCGCAGGCGCAGAACATGTTCTCGTCGCTGCTCTCGGCCAATCCGGATCTGGTCGGTGTCGCCTCCCCTTCCGAGAACCCCACGATGGGCGTTGCCGGCGCCATCCGCAATGCCGGCGTGGCGGACACCGTTTCTCTTGCTGGCGTCGACGCCAGCGAAGCCGAGATCGAGCTTCTCAAGGAGGGTGTGATCGACGCACTGGTCATACAGCAACCCTATGCGATGGGATATCAGGCTGTCGAAGACGCCGTAAAAGTCGCCAACGGCGGCGCGGTGGAGAAGGAAGCCGCCACCGGTGCGATCATTGGAACCAAGGCCAATATCGATACGCCTGAAGTCTCCAAGTACCTCTACAAGGGCAGTTGCATCTGAGCTGGCGGTAACATCATCGGTGCCCCCGGGTGAACGCTGTCATCCCGGGGGCAACAGCGGCCACATACAGGAACACGCATCCGACATGAGCAACGTGCTTGGAATAGACATTGGTGGAACGTTCACCGATCTGATCCTCATGCGAGAGGATGGAGCGGTGGTGGAGAAAGTCCCGAGCACGCCCGCCAATCCAGCTCAAGCCATCGTCAACGGCCTGCAGGTCCTCAAATCGCGGCACGGCGTCGATCTGTCGTCGCTCAGTCTGTTCTGCCATGGCTCGACGGTGGCGACGAACGCGCTGCTGGAAGGTAAATTGCCGGCGACGGCGCTGGTGGTCACCAAGGGCTTCCGGGACGTTCTCGAGATCGGCTCGATGATGCGGCCGTCGTTGTTCGATCTGAGGGCGCAGAAGCCAGTTCCGATCGTGCGACGCGAGCTCGTCTTCGAAGTGGAGGAGCGGATCGGCCGTGCGGGCGACATCGACACGCCCCTGACGAAGGAAGCGATCGACGCGCTGATCGAGAAGCTCCGCTCGGTATCGGTGCGCTCGGTCGCCATCTGCCTGCTATTCAGCTTCCGCAATGATCGGCACGAACGCGTGCTCGCCAAGGCCATCCGTGCCGCGCTTCCGGATGTATCGGTCATGGTAAGCGCCGACGTCGCGCCCGAGATCAATGAATACCCGCGCGCCTCGACCACCGCGATCAGCGCCACGCTCGAACCGCTGGTGGCACGCTACATCGAAGAGATGAGTCGAGGCGTTGTCGCCGAGGGGCTCACGGCACCGGTCTATGTCATGCAGAGCTCGGGCGGCGTGATGACAGCGGAGGAAACGGCGGCCAACGCGCATCGCATGATCCTGTCAGGCCCAGCGGCCGGCGTCCTGGCTGCCCAGCGGCTGGCCGAGGCGACGCCTTACGCCAACATGATCACATTCGATATGGGCGGCACCTCGACCGACATATGCCTCATCAAGGATGCCCGCGCCGAGCTCGAACGCGAATCCGTGTTCGAGGGCAGGCCGCTGCGTGTGCCCCAGTTCGCGATCCACACGATCGGCGCTGGCGGAGGCTCGATTGCCCGGGTCGACGCCGCCGGCATGCTCAAGGTCGGGCCCGAAAGCTCAGGCGCCATCCCCGGGCCAGTCTGCTATGGCCGTGGCGGAACGCAGCCGACGGTGACCGACGCGCATGCCGTGCTCGGACGCATAGATCCGTCGAGCTTCCTGGGTGGCGAAATGACGCTGGATGTCGCTGCGGCGCGCAGGGCTGTAGACGAGCACGTTGCGAAGCCGCTTGGCCTCGGCATCGAGGAGGCTGCCCAGGGCATTCTGGACATTGCCGACGCCGCAATGGCGCGCGGTGTTCGGGTGGTCAGCGTCAACAAGGGCCATGATCCGCGCGACTTCTCGCTGATGCCGTTCGGCGGGGCCGGCGCCATGCATGCGCTCACCGTTGGTGCGCTGGTCGAGGTCGGGCGCGTGGTCGTTCCGCAACGAGCGGGGATCTTCTCCGCAGTCGGGCTAGCCAGTTCCGACGTCAAATACGATTTCATCCGCGTGGTCGAGAAGCCGCTGGATGCAATGCGGCCGACCGAATTCGACGACGTCTACGCGCCGATGAATGCGCAAGCGGTCGACAGGCTGAACCGCAGGATGCCTTCCGGTGCGACCATCGACCTCGTCAAGACCGCGCAGCTTCGATACATGCGCCAAGACAACAAGGTCGAGATCAGGCTGCCCACCGGAGAGTTTTCGGCCGAAGCCCTGGATAGGTTGGCCGCCGATTTCCATGACGCTCACCTGTTCCAGTTTGGACACAACAATCCGGAAGGCAGGATCGAAGTCGTCTCGCTGTCATTGGAAGCCTTCGGCCGGATGGGCCATGCGCGGGCCGAGCCGATCGGACCGACGCCCGCTCGCCAACCAACCGAAGCACAGTCCTTCCGCCGGGTCTACTTCAAGGAAACCGGCTGGAGCGAGGTGGCGGTCTACAACCGAAGTGAATTCCGGCCTGGCGCGTCGTTCGAAGGCCCGGCCATCATCGAGGAACGCGAGGCGACGGTGATCGTCACGCCGGGCGTCGCCGGTCATGTCGATGGTGGTGGCAACATCGTTCTCGAACGCGCCCCGGCCAAGGTGGAAGCATGAAGCACGATCCGATAACGACCGAAGTCGTCCGCCATGCCCTCGAGACCATTGCCGAGGAGATGGGCACAGCCATGCGCCGCACGGCGATGAGCGTGGTCATCAAGGACCTGCGGGACTACTCCTGCGCCGTGTTTGACTCGCGGGGACGCCTGCTGGCTTGCGCACTGGACATTCCCGGCCTCATGGCCGCCATGGCGCCGGCGCTTCAGGCAACGCTTGCGAAGTGGGGCGATGATGTCGTCGAAGGCGACGTGTTCATCACCAACCATCCCTATATGGGTTGCGCACATACATCCGATATCAACATCTTCGTCCCCGTCTTCGGCTCCGACGGCGGCCTGGTGGGGTTCACGGGCGCCATCGCGCATCACGCAGATTGGGGTGGTCGCGTGCCGGGCACGGCCGCCTATGACAGCCGGTCGCTCTATCAGGAAGGCGTCGTGCTGCCCGCGCTCAAACTGTTCGAGGCCGGCCAGCCGATACAGGCGATCTTCGATATTATACACCAGAACGTACGTCATCCTGATCAGAACATGGGCGATCTGCGCGCCCAGCTTGCGTCAGCGCGAGCTGGGCGGGATCGCTTTGTCCAGCTGAGCAAGACCTACGGCCCGAGGGAGTTGCGGGCAATCCTTTCCGGCCTGATCGACTACACCGCCAAGCGCGTGCGCGCCGAGCTTACCAGCTTGCCCAACGGCACATGGACCGCCGAAGGCGCAATCGACGACAATGGCATCACGCCGGGCGCGCGCGTCCGCTATGTCGTCGATGTCACGCTCGAGGAGGATGGCATCACCTTCGACTTTTCGCGCGGCGACAAGCAGATGCCCGGCGGCATGAACATTCCCTGGGCGTCGCTCCGCTCCGCCGTGCAGTATGCGTTGACCTGCATCCTGCCGGACGACATTCCGGTCAATGAAGGCGTCATGGACGCCGTCACGATCGTTGCGCCGGTGGGAGGGGCGGTGAACCCGGCGCATCCGGCGGCGGTGGGAGACCGGCATATCGCCTGCGAACGGCTCTGTGACGTGTTGGTCAATGCAATGGGCCAGATCGCTCCGGAGCGCGGCTCGGCGGGCTGGTGCGTCGGCTTCCCCGTCTTCATCTGCGAAAGCGTCTCTCCCAAGACCGGCGACAGCGCGGTGCTGCTCGGCATCATTGCCGGGGGTGCCGGCGCCGCGACTGATCGCGACGGGGCAAGCGGCATGGATGTCCATCTATCCAATTGCGCGATCATTCCGGCCGAAAGCATCGAGAGCAACTACACCCTGCGGATCGACCGCTATGAATTGATCCAGGACAGCGGTGGGGCCGGGCAGTTCCGCGGCGGCCTCGGAATCCGGGCCGATTACCGAAACATCTCCGGCAAGGCGATGGACGTGCAGACCGAGGTCGAACAAAGTGCGGCCGACTCGCCGCCGTGGCCTCTGGCCGAAGGTCGGCCGGGCACGAACTGTTCGGTCTGGATGATCGCGGACGGCAAGGAAGAGGCGCTGCCCTCCAAAGGCTACTTCTCGATCCCGCCCGGCGGCACCGTCTCCATGCGCGGCGGTGGCGGCGGGGGTAGCGGCGATCCACGCGGCCGCCCCATCGAGACTGTTTTGGCCGACCTGCGCGCCGGCTTCATCAGCGCCGACGCGGCAAGCAGCCTCTACGGCGTAGATCCGGCGACCGGCGCGAGGGCCTGATACGGATGGACCAGGCGCGCCAGCCTAGCAGTGCGTTCGGAAAGCCATATTGGCAAGAAGGTGTCGCCTTGCCGGCGATGCCTGCCACGGATCCACCCAAGAGCGCCGATCTCGTCGTCGTCGGTGCCGGCTACACCGGGCTCAACGCCGCGCTCGCCGCGGCCAAGGCCGGGCTCGATGTCGTCGTGCTCGACCGCGAGCATCCGGGTTCTGCCGCGAGCGGACGCAATGGCGGTCATATTTCGACATCCATGAAACCAGGCCTGGCGGAACTGTCGGCCAGGATCGGCGAGACACAGGCCCGGCAGGTTCTGGGCATCGGCTTCTCCGCCGTACGCTATCTAAACCAGTTGATCGCCCAGGAGGGCATCGACTGCCATCTGGAAACCTGCGGTCATTTCACCGGGGCACATAAGCCGTCGGCAATGACGGGCCTCGCGGCATGGGCCGAAGAACAACAGTCGCTCGGCAACCCGGTGGAGCTCGTCCGCAAGCAAGATCAACGCAGCTATTGCGGCACCGATCATTTCCATGGCGGGGTGTTCATGCCCGCCTGGCAATCTCTGCACCCGGGACGCTACGTCGCCGGCTTGACCGAACGCGTGATGGCGACTGGCGCACGGATCCATGGGGCGCAGGAGGTCGTTTCGCTAGCTCAATCGGCCAGCGGCGTGCAGGTCGGCCTTGCAGGCGGGGCGGCCATCCGTGCCCGCTCGGTCATCGTTGCGACCAATGCGCAAACAGGCCCCGCCACCCCACGCTTGCGTCGCCAGATCATTCCGATCGCCTCGGTCCAGATCGCGACCGAGGCCCTCGACAAGGCGCTGGTTGCCGAACTTCATCCACGCCGCGCCATGAGCTACGACAGCCGCAGGCTGGTCACCTATACACGCCCCTCCCCCGACGGAACGCGAGTGCTGGTCGGCAGCCGGGTCCGTTTCAGACCAGGCGACCCCGAGGCTTCGCGGCACAAGATGCACGCGCGCATGGAACGCTTCTTTCCCGAGCTTCGCGGGGTCCGCAGCCAATATCTGTGGGGAGGGCTGGTGGGCTACACCTTCGATCATCTGCCGCATATCGGCAGCGACGGCGCGGTCCATCATGCGATGGGATATTGCGGCACCGGCGTGGCGATGGCCAGCTATTTCGGCAATGTGCTCGGCCGCCGGGCCGCTGGTGAAGGTAACGAGACGCTGACGCCGCTCGATGGCATGCCATTTGCGTCGGCGCCGTTTTACCGCGGCCGACCCTGGTTCCTACCCTTTGCCTTCGCTTGGTACGCGTTCAAGGACCGTTTTGGATGACATCGCTGGCAATCCCCCTCGACGATCTGCCAAGTCAGGAGGATCTGCCTTTCCAACTGATACTCGAAGGTGGCGAAGTCTGGCAGCGGGGACACCGCCTGGTCGATCGCACGCTCGCAGATTCGGGTCGCGTCACGGCGGGAAGCTGGCTCAGCGGATGTTTTGCTACAAAACCCTTTGCGTTTGGCGGCTGCGAGTGGCTGACCGTGCTGCGCGGCCGGATCGTGTTTGAACTCGACGAAGCAACGCACGAGATCGGCCCTGGCACGTCGGCCTTGGTACCGCGCGGCCTGCCTTGCCGCTGGATCCAGCCCGAACCCGTATTGAAGTGCTTCCTGCGCTGGGACCACGAAGGTGACGATCAGCCGGCCGAGTTCTGGTCATCGCTCATGCCTGGTTCCCATGCCAGACGCGGTTGCATATCAGCTTGCGCAAGGGGAGCTTGTTGGCAAGGCGCCGGGCACTGCGTGCAACTCGACGTCAAGGAACTGTTCAGGCCGATCATCATGACGGCGTACACCTAGCTATTGAAAAACACGGCGCCGTTGACGTCCAGTATCGCGCCTGAAACATAGCTACTGCCGGCGCCAAGCAGGGCATCACGATCCTCCAAGGCACAGGCGGAGGCCGACGAGGCCGTGCAGGCGCAGCAGACACGGCGTGGAGCAGCAGTCACCGTGGTGGACAAGGTCTTCAACGCCGCCAGCGGTACGTTCGGAGTTCGATTGGAACTTCCCAATCCCGATGACCAAATTCCGGTAGGTCAGAGATGCCAGGTCGATTTTGACGTGCAGTCGCAGGCAACCGTCTCGCCCTGATTGCCGTTTCGCGGGGGGTGGTGGTTCCCGTCGCAATGGTGCCGCGGGTCATCGAAGACTCGAAGAAGCACCACGATTGGGAAGAGTTCTCGCGCGAGAAGCTCCTGCAGGGCGTGCAGCTGCAACGCTATTATCCGCTGCATGACGATGCCCGCGCAGAGTACGAGGCGTGGCGCAGCGCAAAGCGCCAACACAACCAGCCAGCGTATGGATCACCAGCGCGGCTTGACCAGAGCTTTGTGCACTTGGAGCGGTGCAACTTCAAACCAGGGTGGTGAACCGCTCCAAGTACTTTCTGCCTGGACTATCTTTAGTTATGCCGGATTTCCGTGCCGAGCACTTTCAGGCATTCCCGGATGAAGGCTGCCAAGGCCGTCCAGCCTTTGGCCGAAACCATCGTCCCGTCGACATAAGCCTCCGTCGGAGACAGGTCGATGTAGGTGCCGCCGGCGAGTGTGACTTCCGGCTCGCAAGCCCCCAATGCGCCAACCTTCTTGCCGCGCACGACGCCATCGACTGCAATGAGAATTTGAACGCCATGGCAGATCGTGAAGATAGGCTTTTGGGCTTCATGGAAATGACGCACGATCGCCTGAACGCGCTTGTCGGTGCGGATATACTCAGGGCCACGACCGCCGGCGCAATAGACCGCGTGGTATTGGTCGAGCTGCTTCTCAGCGTCGGAAAACGTCTTGTTGATCAGCGCGTAGTGGCCGAGCTTTTCGGTATAGGTCTGGTCGCCCTCGAAATCGTGCAGCGAGGTCTTGATCACGTCTCCGGCGTTCTTGTCCGGGCACACGACGTGGACCGTGTGACCCACGGCTTCCATCGCCTGCTGATAGACGAAGATTTCGTATTCTTCGGTGAACTCACCGGTCAGCATCAGTATCTTTTTGCCTGGCATGGCTCTTCCTCTCGGTTTTGGCTCGGCAAGGCGCAGATCGCGCCTTGCCTTTCTGGGAATCGGATCGGATCAGAATGGCGAGTCGGGGAAATAGTATTCCTTGGCATTGGCCTGGGTGATCAGCGGCGCATCGAGCTTGACGGTGCCGCGGACAGGTGCCTGGCCGATTAGATTGGCAACGGTCATGTAGATCGCTGTCTTGATCATCGACGGCGGATATGGGGTCTCGACTGGTGTCATCGCGTCGCCATCGATCACCTTCTTGACGATGTCCTTCATGCCATTGCCACCGAGGGCCAGCTTGATATCGGTCCGGCCCGATTGCTTCACGGCCTCGAGCACGCCAAGCAGCATGTCGTCGTCATTGGCCCAGACCGCATCGATATGCGGATACTTGGCCAGGTAGTCCTGCATCAGCTTGAAGGCCTCGTCGCTGTTCCAATGCGCGTACTGGATGTCCAGCACCTTCAGTCCGGTGCCCTTGATCGTGTCCTCAAAGCCCTTGATGCGCTCGTCATCGATGACCGTCGGAATGCCGCGCAGCACCACGAGATCGCCCTTGCCACCCAGCTTGTCGATCATGAACTTCGCGGTATTGGAGCCCACCGCGATGTTGTCGCCGGCGAGATACAGGTCCTGGATCGAGGAATCGGTCAGGCCCCGGTCGACGACGGTGATGAAGGTTCCCGCGTCCTTGATGGCCTTGACGGGCTGGGTCAGTTCTTCCGAACTGTATGGCAGGATGACCAAGGCATCCAGTTTGCGGCTGGCGGACAGATCCTCGAGCGCGCTGACCTGCTCGGCGGCCGATGGCGAAGTCTTGACGACTACTTCCACGCCCGGGAAAGCCGCGTTGATTTCCTTGGCGGCCTGCTGGGCATGATAGACGACGCCCGCGGTCCAGCCATGGTCGGCCGCCGGTATCGACACCGCGACGACCTTCTTGTCCTGTGCCATGGCGTGTCCGGCCAGCAGCAGCGAGCCAAGGGCGGCCGCCGCGATCCATTTTCTACTCAACATTCTCTTCTCCCATTGGACCTACAAAAACTTGGCTCCCGCGTGGTCCCGACACGGGGCTATTTCGAATTGGAAAACCGCTGGATGAGCATGGCGATGATGATGATGATGCCCTGAACGGCGGCCACGAGGTACTCGGAAACGAAGTCCGACAGCACCATCAGGTTGGCGATCAGTTCCAGGATGACCGCGCCGGCGACTGTTCCCCACACATGGCCCTTGCCGCCGCGCAATGCGGTGCCGCCGATCACCACGGCGGTGATCACCTGCAACTCCCAGAGCTGCCCGGTGGTCGGCGTGGCGGCCCCCAGGCGCGGCACGTAGCAGATCGCGGCGATCGCCACGCACGCGCCCTGGACGATGTAGGCGATGGTGCGGGTCTTGATGACCGAGATGCCGGAATAGCGCGCGACATCCTCATTGGCGCCTACAGCCGCGCATTTGCGTCCGTATTTCATCTTGTAGAGGATGAAGGACGCGACGGCCGCGACCGCGATGGATATCAGGATCGGGATCGGAATACCCGCGACCGTACCGAAATAGACAGGTCGGTAGGCGTCGCGCAGCGACCGGTCGATCGGGATCGTGCCGCCGTCGGTCAGATAGGTGATCAGCGCCCGGAAAATTCCCATAGTGCCAAGCGTCGCGATGAACGGCTCGATCCGGCCGACCGTGACGATCAGCCCGTTGGCGAGCCCACACAGCAACCCGACCAGGATCGCAACGACCATTCCGGCGGGAATGGCCCAGAGGCCGGCATGCGGCGCCATCGCGTTCATGAACATGATCGTGATGCCGGTGACGAAAGCGGCCATCGAGCCGACGGAAAGATCAAGCCCTCCCGACGAGATGACGAACGTCGCACCAACCGCGATGATCGCGATGAAGGCGCTGCGGGTGATCACGTTGGCAAGGTTGGTGGCCGAGAGGAAGTCCGGATTGATGAGAAAGCCCGCTACGAGCAGGGCAGCCAATGCCAGGAAAGGTCCGACGTCGGTCCAGGTGAGATTCAAATCACTGATCCGGCGCGTCGTCGGGGATCCGATCATGACAGCCATTCTGTTCCTCCCTTGGCCTTTGGCCCCGGCTTCGGGCCACTGGTTGCCAGCAGCGCCACATTGCTTTCAGTCATTTCGGCGCCGCTGACTTCCCCTGTGACATGCCCTTCACGCATCACCAGGATGCGGTCGCAGATGCCGATCAGCTCCTGCATCTCCGAGGAGATGACGATGCAGGCCTTCCCCTTGGCGACCAGACCGTGGATGAAGGCGTAGATCTGCGCCTTGTTGGCTATATCGATGCCGCGCGTCGGCTCATCGATGATGACCACCGACGGGTTGGTCAAAAGGATCTTGGCCAGAAGCAGTTTCTGCTGGTTGCCGCCCGAGAGTTGAGCCGCCTTTGCGGCCGGGCTTTTCACCCTGATGTCATAGGTCTCGACGGCCTTTTCCAAGGCTTCCGTTTCGCGTCGGCGGCCTATCGAAAGGCCGGGATGGAAGACGCCGAGCGCAGAGAGTGTCAGATTGGGTGCCAGGCGCTCCTGCAGCAGCAATCCCTTGCCCTTGCGGTCCTCGGTCAGGTAGCCGATGCCGGCGTCGATCGCGGCGCGCTGCGACTGGAAGTGGACCGGCTTGCCCTCGAGCTCGACCGTGGCGGTTGCCGGGCGCAGGCCGACGATACCCTCGAACAGCTCGGTGCGGCCGGCGCCGACCATCCCGGCAAAGCCGAGTATCTCGCCCTTGTGGACCGTGAACGACACATCCTCGGCATAGCCGGGAACGGTGGCGTTCCTGACGCTCAGCATCGGGATATCGGATGATGCCCCGGTCTTTTCGGGGTAGAGCGCAGCCAGCTCACGGCCGACCATGAGGCGCGCCATGTCCATCTGGTTCATCGTCTTGCCGGGATAGGTGCCAACCATCTTGCCGTCGCGCAGCACGGTCACCTTATCGGCGAGCCTTTGCACCTCGTCCAACCGGTGGCTGATATAGAGCACTGCGGTGCCATGGGCCTTCAACTGCAGGACGATTTCCAGCAGCCGTTCGACCTCACCGCCGGTCAGCACGGCGGTCGGTTCGTCGAAGATCACCACCTTGTAGTCGTCGAGCAACGCGCGCGCGATCTGCACCATCTGCCGGTCGGCCAGCGAGATGTCGCGCACCAACGCGGTCGGCGATACGAAACAGCCGATCTGCGCCAGCTTCTCGGCCGCCAACCGCCGCATGGTACGGTCATCCACGACCGGGCCGCGCGAAAGCTCACGCCCGAGAAACAGATTGTCCGCCACCGTCAGCGCCTCGGCGAGCAGGATCTCCTGATGCACCAGCGCGATGCCGGCATCCTGCGCCTGGCTGGGCTTGGTGAATTCCACCGGGTGGCCGTTCATCGACAAGGTGCCGCTGCTTGGCTCGACATAGCCGGAAAGCAGCCTCATCAATGTCGATTTGCCGGCACCGTTTTCGCCGATTATGGCGTGGATCTCACTGGGCAGGACGTCGAGCGTGACGTCCGCGAGCACCGTCACCGGGCCGTATTGTTTCGACAGGTGCCCGGCGCGCAGCACCGGTTCGACGGCGCCCGGCATGTCGCCAGAGGGCAGCGTGCTTCCTCCCTCCCCTGCGATATTGGCGGCAATGGACATCGGTTCCAGCCTCAATCGAATGCCGGAAGCAAGCGATCGCGGGAATGCTCGATATGGACGCGCATGGCCTCTTGGGCGGCGTCCGGGTCGGCCCGACCGAATGCGGCGAGAATCGCCTCGTGTTCGTCGAGCGCTTCCTCGGTCACGCGGGAATGGTACATCAGGCGGAAGATATGGAAATGGGTGTGCTGGTGGCTCAACGTCTCCCGAATGAGTTCGTTTTCGGAAAACTCCATGATCTTGTCGTGGAAGATCGCGTCCTGCCGGGCGAAATTCGAATAGCGCAGGCGATCGTCCTTGCCTTCGCGCCGTGACATCACGCCGGCCGCTTCCAGCAAAGTGTTGAGCTTCGCTTCGTCCATGGCAGCGGCGGCTTTCGCCGCGGCATGCGGCTCAAGCAGAAGACGCATCTCGTACAATTCGTCGAAACGGCGGCGGGTAATCTGGGGTGCTGCGCGGTAACCAATGAGATGCGTCTTGAGCACCAGGCCTTCGCCTTCGAGGCGGCCGAGCGCCTCCCGGATCGGTGTGTGCGAGACGTTGAATTCCTTGACCAGGCTATCGACAGTGATGCGTGAACCCGGCGCGATCTTCAGCGCCATAAGCTGAGCGAAGATAGCTTCGTAGACATCTTCGACCAGGCTGTTGGAGCGCTGGATACGCCCCGCTGCGCCAATCGTTTCGGTCGTGTCGGTTGAGTTCGCGGTCTGCATTTTTTGCCTCTTGACAGTGAGGACTGCTAACACGATGCTCCGACCGATGCAATCCTATATCCTATACGATTTTAAAGCGGATATGTTTTTGAACCGTCACCTGGATGTCGCGGCGGCGCGTCCAACAGCCTTCGCCGACAGGTGGCGGACATGTCGCGATAGCCTTTCCCAGTTCTCAGTTGAGCCGCCGTCAAAGGACAAAAGATCATCATGAGCCTCTTCGCCGCCCTCCGGCTTCCGCGTGAAATCCTTTTCGGCAAAGGCCAGCGTCATGCGCTGCCGACAGTCGCCAGCAGGTTCGGGCGGCGCGCGCTGGTCTGTACCGACGAGCGCTTCGCCGGCACGGCGGTGTTCGCGGAGGTCGTCAAATCGCTCCAGGACGCCTCAATAGAGGTGCTGGTGCATGACCGCGTCCTTCCCGACGTACCGCGTGAAACAGTCAGCATCTGCGTCGACGAGGCGACAGGGTTCCGGCCCGAGATGGTGATCGGCATCGGCGGCGGCAGCTGCCTCGACTTTGCCAAATGCACCACCTTGCTGCTCAGCCATGGCGGCAAACTCCAGGACTACTATGGGGAGTTCAAGGTGCCCGGCCCCACGCTGCCGCTCATCGCCGTACCCACCACAGCGGGCACTGGCTCCGAAGTGACGCCGGTCGCGGTGATCTCCGATCCTGATCGCACGCTCAAGGTCGGCATATCGAGCCCGTATCTGATCGCCGCGGTTGCCTTGTGCGATCCCGACCTGACGATGACCTGTCCGCCCGGGCTGACCGCGATCGCCGGCGCCGACGCATTGACACACGCAATCGAGGCTTTCACCGCCATGCGGCGCGGCGAGGATCCGGACCTGCCGCAAAAGCACGTGTTCATCGGCAAGACGGCGCTGACCGATCATTTCGCGCTGCTGGCCATAAAGCTGCTGGGTCGCAGTCTGCAGAAAGCCTGCACGGACGGCACCGATGCTGATGCGCGTGCCGATGTGATGATGGGCGCGTTGGCGGCAGGGTGTGCATTCGGTACCGCCGGAACGGCGGCGGCGCATGCCGTGCAATATCCCGCCGGGGCGCTCACACACACCGCGCACGGCTTGGGTGTGGCAACCATGATGCCCTACGTCATGACCTATAACAGGCGTGTGGCTGCCGCTGAAATGGCCGAGATCGGCCGCGCGCTCGGGCTCTCCCCAAATGGGCGCAGTGAAGACGAGCAGGCCGGCGCTGCCATAGAGGAGATCAGGCGGCTGTTCGCAGCGATCGGCATTACCTCGACGCTGGCGGATCTTGGCCTACCCGCTGATAAGCTAGACTGGACCGCCGAGCAGGCGCTCGGCATCGACCGCCTCATCAAGAACAATCCGCGCCCATTCGATCTCGCCACCATGCGACGCCTGGTTCAGGCAGCCCACGACGGCGATCTCGCGGCCTGCGCCAATTGAACGAACGGAACAAGACGATGACCCTTGCCCAGCAAATCGACCAGGATGGCTACGACGTGCGCCGGTTTTCGCACGGGCTTTACATCGACGGCACGTGGCGCCCCTCTTCCGATGGCCGGCTCATCGATGTGGTCGATCCGTCCTCCGGGGCCGTGATCGCGGCGGTTCCCGATGCAACGCTCGAGGATGCCGCAACTGCCGTCGAGGCCGCAGCCAGGGCCGCCAAGGGATGGCGGGAGACAGCGCCGCGCAAGCGCTCGGAAATCCTTCGGCGATGTTTCGAACTCATGGTCGAACGTTCTGAAACGCTCGCCATGCTGATCTCGCTGGAGAACGGCAAGGCGTTGCGGGACGCGCGTGGCGAGGTGGCCTATGCGGCCGAGTTTTTTCGGTGGAACGCCGAAGAGGCGGTCCGGATCACCGGCGAATTCGGCACCGCACCATCCGGCACCAACCGGATCGTGGTCGACTATGAGCCGATCGGGATCTGCGTGCTGATCACGCCCTGGAATTTTCCCGCCGCGATGGCGACCCGCAAGATTGCACCGGCACTAGCGGCAGGTTGTACGGTCATCCTGAAACCCGCCAGCGAAACGCCACTGACGGCCTACGCTTTGGCCGCACTCTACAGTGAGGCCGGGGTCCCGGCCGGCGTCGTCAACGTCCTCACCACGACCAGTCCTGGTCCGTTGACATCGGCCATGCTGGCCGATCCGCGTGTCAGGAAGCTCTCCTTCACCGGCTCAACCGGAGTCGGCCGAACCTTGCTCGGCGAGGCGGCCAAGCATGTCATCTCCTGTTCGATGGAACTCGGCGGCAATGCGCCCTTCGTCGTGTTCGACGATGCTGATCTTGATGCGGCGCTCGACGGTGCAATGATCGCCAAGATGCGCAATGCCGGCGAGGCATGCACCGCCGCCAACCGCCTCTATGTCCAGTCAGGCATCCACGAACGGTTCGCTGACGGGCTTTCCAAACGCATGGCGGCGCTCAAAGTGGGAGCGGGCACCAATGCCGATACCGAGTGCGGCCCTATGATCACAAAGAAGGCAGTGGACAAGATCAACCGTCTCGTCAAGGACGCGGTGGAGCGGGGAGCCACGGTGCTTTGCGGCGGCTCGATTTTGGACCGCGAAGGCTTTTTCTATCCGCCGACCGTACTCTCGGCGGTATCGCCAGAAGCCGACATGGCGCATGAGGAGATCTTCGGGCCGGTGGCGCCCATCACCATGTTCGAAACCGAGGCGCAGGCCATCGCGTACGCTAATGACACGGAATATGGCCTTGCAGCCTATATCTATACGCGCGATGTGGGACGTGGAATGCGTGTGGCGTCGGGTATCGAGGCCGGTATGATAGGGCTCAACCGCGGGCTGATGTCCGATCCAGCGGCGCCCTTCGGCGGCGTCAAGCAAAGCGGCCTTGGCCGCGAAGGCGGTCAGCACCACGGCATCGCCGAATTCATGGAGGCGAAATACATCGCCGTCACCTTCTGATCGGGATCCCATGCAGAAAGACCCCTTCCGCACCCGCGACCACGTTGCCGATTTTGACGACATCGTGGCCGATATCGTGGCGCGCAGCGCCGCGACCCGGGCGACGCTGCCCATGGCCGGCGATCTCGCCTATGGCGAGCACCCTGCCGAGAAGCTCGACCTGCTTTTTCCGCCCGCCCGGGGCCGCAATCTTCCGGTTCATATCTTCATCCATGGCGGCTACTGGCGCATGTTCTCCAAAGCCGACTATTCCTATATCGCGGATACCGTGACCAAGGCTGGCGCGATCGCGGTGATCGTCGATTATGCGCTGATGCCTGAGGTCAGGATGGCGGCGATCGTGGATCAGGTCCGGCGCGCCAAACAATGGGTGCTGGACAACATCGCCAGCTATGGCGGCGACCCCGGCCGGATAAGCCTCAGCGGCCATTCCGCCGGGGCGCATCTGGCGACATTCCTGTTCGAAAAGACGCCAGCGCCTTCGCACATCCATGCAGTGCTGTTGTTGGGCGGCCTCTACGACCTGAAGCCGCTGCAGACGTCTTTCCTCAAGCCACTAATCGGCATCACCGACGAGGAGGCTGTGGCCTTCACGCCGATGACGCGGCGATACGATCCCGATACCGACGTGACGATCGTGGTAGGCGCCCAAGAAACGCCGCCATTCCAGAAGCAGGCGGCTGATTTCGCAACGCGATTGCGCGCGCACGGGCTCGGTGTCCGCAACCTGTCCCTGAAAGATCGGAACCATATGAACAGCGTACGGGATCTGGGCATCACCAGCACGCAAGCTGGCGATCGCCTGCTAGAAATCATCGAAGCGACGCGCGGCTAGTCCGGCTGGGTTCCGCGCAACCCAGGGGCGGACTGAGCGCCTTGCGCTGGAGGGGTCATCTGCCGTCAGTTCCCAGATGACCGCAACGGGGCCGAAGGAGAATGTCCGCTCTCGGGCTTATGTGGCTGAAGGTCGAACTTTTGCGCGTGCTGATCCCTGGTTCCATGCAACAATCCCTGGGATCCCACATGCACCTCCACACATGAGCACCAACCCTGCGTGCGCAGGTGATGGACACCGAGCGGCAGCGGATAGGCGCGGCGACCAAAAGCAAAACCGGAATGATCTGTTTTTGGAGAAAATCCCTAATCGGGACGCATGCTCAGGTCTCCTGCACCACACGCCGTGCGTTAAGCGATACCGCCGAAGCAGAGATATTTGAGTTCCGTGAAGTCATCGAGGCCGTACTTCGAGCCTTCCCGCCCAAAGCCGGACTGCTTGATGCCGCCGAACGGCGCCACTTCCGTCGAAATCAGGCCAGTGTTGATGCCGACCATGCCGTACTCAAGGGCTTCGGCCACAGCCCAAACGCGCGACATATCCTTGGCGTAGAAATAGGCCGCCAGCCCAAACTCGGTGTCATTCGCCATGGCAATGACATCCTCGACGGCATCGAAACGGAACAGGGGTGCCAGGGGACCAAACGTTTCTTCACGGGCTACCGCCATTTTGGCCGTCACGTCGGTCAGGACGGTCGGCCAGATGAAATTGCCCCCCAGGGGGTGGTCCGGGCCGCCAGCCACGATGCTGGCGCCATGAGCGACGGCGTTTTCGATGTGGCGCCTGACTTTGGCCACGGCGCGATCGTCGACCAAGGGACCGATCTCGGTGCCTTCCTCGAAGCCGTCGCCCACCTTGAAAGCTTTCACACGACGGACAAGTTTTTCCGCAAACTCCTCGTAAATGCCGGTCTGCACGTATAGGCGGTTGGCGCAAACGCAGGTCTGTCCGGCATTTCGATACTTTGAGACTACGGCTCCCTCGACGGCAGCATCGATGTCGGCATCGTCGAACACGATAAACGGTGCGTTGCCGCCCAACTCCATGCTGAGCTTCATCACCTGCGCCGAAGCTTGCGCCATAAGTGTGCGGCCGACTTCAGTGGATCCGGTAAAGGTGAGTTTGCGTACCTTTTCGTTTTCGCAGACCTCATCACCGAAGTCCGAACTCTTGGTGATCGGGACTACGCTCAGCAAACCGGCCGGAACCCCTGCCCTTTCCGCAAGCACGGCCAGTGCCAAGGCAGACAAAGGGGTCAGGGCTGCCGGTTTGAAGACCATCGAACAACCGACCGCCAAGGCCGGAGCGATCTTGCGCGCCACCATCGCCGAAGGAAAATTCCAAGGCGTCACGGCCCCGACGACGCCTACGGGTTGCTTGATTACGACGATCCGCTTGTCACGAGCATGCCCGGGGATGGTGTCACCATAGACGCGCTTGGCCTCCTCGCCGAACCATTCGATGTAGGACGCGCCGTAAAGGATTTCGCCTTTCGACTCTGCGAACGGCTTGCCCATCTCGGCGGTCAAGATGGTGGCTAGATCGTCCAGACTCGCGATTGTGAGATCGTACCAGCGACGCAGAACGGCCGCGCGCTCTTTGCCCGTACGGGCAGCCCAGTCCTTCTGTGCGACATGAGCTGCGTCGATGGCTTTCGCGATTTCAGCTCGTGTGAAATCAGGCAATGTTGCCAGCACCTCGTTCGTTGACGGGTTGGTAACGTCGAAGGTTTGGCCGGACCGCGATCGACCGAGCCATTCGTTGCCGATCAATCCCGCTTCGCGGACCAGGTCCCTATCCTTGATCTTGCTTAGGAGCGTCGCTGATACGGCCATGACCATTCACCTTTACTGGATTGCTGGCGCCCGCGCTTAAACATCAGGCGCTCCGCGCGGTACGGACTTGGGGACGAGCATCCCCGGCGGCGTCGAAGAGCCCCAGCGAACGTATCGAGCGGTTCCGAACTGCCGCCGGCGACAAGTTGCGTGCGGGCTTTTGCACGAGTTCGGTCGCCGTCACCGGGTTGTCGGGATCGCCCTTGGTGTCGTGGCGCGCAGCGGAGACAGGTCTTCCCGGGGGCAGTTTCCATTACGATCTTGGCTCCCCATGATTGAGGTAACGGCCGTTCCCTCCAGCGCGCCTGGCATGGCTCGCTCCGTATCCTGCTTTTCCGATACCATCGCATCGGAAGGGGTCCCTCCGTCAAATAGCGTTTTGTAATGGGAGATATAGCGAAACGGCACACTCGGCCGTTCGCCACCAACCCTGAAAGGTGTCCACTTCCTGTATCGAAGAGCTGGCAAAGGCTGCACCACGTGCAGTTACGTCGCTGCCTTGGAGAATGAGCCGCTCTCAACGACTTTCGAGAATATTCAAGCTGACGAAGGTCCAATCCGGCTCCCTACGATGTGATGGTAGGACCACGAGGCAATGCCTCGAATTGAGCTCTATTCTAGCCCTGCCCCAATGACACCGTGTCCGCGCTACCCTGCGATTTCTTCAGCCGCTGCGCCAACCGGCGGATTTCGCCAATCAGGACGGGGAGGACGACATGCTGGGCAGCGCTTTCCTGCGGCCGCACCAGGGCGATGGTTCGCGTCATGTCCCTGTCGGCGATGGCGGAGGCACTTAATGCGTGTTGAGAGAGTTCACGGGCCACGCTTGAGTGAGGCAGAATGGTTGCATATTGCGTGGCCTTATCCGCGATCACGGTTTTGACCGCGCCAAGGGAATCGAGTTCCAGCTCTGGCTTGAGGGCAATGCCCCTTGCCCGGTAGACCCGATCGATAATTCGCCGCAACTCATGGATTTCGCTGGGGAGGATCAGCTTCAGACGGCTGATATCGCCGAGCTGGCGTGGTGGTTGGAGCTTCACACCGGCATAGGACGTTACAAGTACAAGGCGCTCTGAGAACAGATCGATGATATCGAGCCTTTCCGGCGAAGTAGGTCGATAGGTAAGCGCGGCGTCGAGACGTCCGCCACGCATGAGGCTGGCGAGGTCGCCGCTGTAGGCCTCGACCACGTTCAGTGTCACGCCCTGACATTGACCTCCGACGAAACTGCGGATGTCCTCAAGGAACAGCGAAGCGATAGTTGGGCAGATGCCCAGCGATATCTCGCCTTTCAGTCCATTGGAACGCCGACGCATCTCGCGAACGGCGTCATCCAGGCCATCAATGTGAAGGCGGGATTGGCCCAGCAGGAACCGGCCTTCTGCCGTGGGCTCGGCGCCCCGTCCGCTGCGGTTGATCAGGGAAACCCCAACCTCCTTCTCAAGCAGTTTGATCTGCCGCGTCAGCGAAGGCTGCGCTACGCCGATGGATTGGGACGCGCGAGAAAATCCCCCGTGCTCGCACACCGCAATGAAATAGCGCAGGCGCCTGAGATCGATGCCATCCATCTCCCCGCTACCTGCCCGTGACACGGTCAAGGAGCCGGGCAATCCACGGCGTCGTGGTTGGCTCAAACAGGGGGTTGACGTCAGGCACAAGGTTGATCTGGTGGCGCGGCAGTTGATCTATCACGGATAGCCGGCCCTGATAGGCTAGCCACCACACGATGAAGACGCCGACGAACCAGAACAGGACCTGCCAGATTAGCAGCGATGGCACGCCCGGCGCCACGACAGTTCCGGCAAAAATTGGCTCGCTGAAGAACTTGTTGCCGAGGATCGCGCCGGGCCCGAGCGCGAAGAACGCCCAGAGCAGGGTCAGCGACCATTTCGCGGTCGTGGCCGCAGGGTTGCCATTGCGCGCCGGTTGGCTTTTTTCAAATGCATCGTGGAGGCGGTCCCTGCGATCTCTTTCAGCACCACTTCGCGTGAACAGAGAGACCAGGAGGCACGCCGCAAAATTCGGGATCAGCCCCCATCCGGCCGAATGCACCGATAGAGGCCAACGGCCCCACGGCAGGTCGATGAACAGTCGCTCGAACAGGGCCAAGCCAAAGCTCTCTGTAAACACCACGAAGAGACCTCCGACAATTAGCCCCGTCAACACACCGCTACGGCTAATCCAACGCACCCAGCAAAGGCCTAATACTGCCGGCAGGAGCTGCACGGATAGACTGAGCGTGAGAGACGAAAAGATCGTCGCGCCAAGCGGCGCATAACTCGCGGCGATGGCGACGGCGCCATAGACGAGGGCTAAGGTTACGCGTGCGGCAAACCGCGTCGTGCGTTGGTCCATGCCCGGAACAATGTAGCGGGAAGTGAGTTCGACCGTGCAAATGGAAGCACCCGATCCGGCGAAGAACGCCACGGCGATTTGGGATGCCGCCACCAAAAGAACAATGAAGCCCACCGCCACCATCTGGTCGAGCGATGCCAGGCGCGCGGTGAAGGCGGTCAGGGACCCTCCTGCCGCGATCTCGCCCGCCAGGATCGGCCCTACCAATATCAGTGCACCGGCCGCGACCCCCGCGATCATCCAGACCTGGCCAAATGCAAAGCCGCGATGCGGCTTACTTGTCATGCCGAGGAAGCTGAACCCGGGACTGATGGCGATGCCGCCCAAAGAGAGTGCGAACGTCAATCCCGCAAACGTCGTCCAGATGCCTCCGATCGGGAGTTCCTTGCCGATACCGGCCGTGAACTGGATCACTCCGGGGATCATGTCGGGCAGCACGCCCCCGGTTGTCGCAATGCCGCCAGCGGTAAAAGCGAGCTTGCCAACCGTGAAGCCCGTGAAACCGCCGAAGAACAGAAGGAGGGCCAGGACCAGCAAGGACTGGGCGGCAACGAAATAGGCGGTGCCGCGCCAGCCGCCGATCACGCTGCAAACGAAGAGTGCAAACGCAATCGCCCAGATTGCAAGCCCGGACGGGATGTCGCCCGCGGTTGAAGCGTCCACCAGTTCGCCCGCCTGAGACAGAGCCATCGCCGCGAACGGAATGGTGAAGAGAAACAACAAGACAAGCATGAAAATACGCAGGGTGGTGCTACCAAAATAATCGCCGAGCAGGTCACCCAGGGTTCGCAACGAGGTTAGTCTCGAAGCGAGCCAAAGGCGCTTCTGCGTGAGGGCCGCAACGAGGGCAACACAGATGATCCCGACAGCAACCTGATTGTATTGCAGGCCGAAGGTGGAGAGCAAAACCAGGTGGTCCGAAAGGCTAAGACTTGCCAAGGTAATGCCGGCACCAGCGAAGATGATCACCCAAGGCGGCAATGATTGACCGCCATCCACGAAGTCAGACGCCTGCTGGGTGTGACGGCCGCTGATGGTTGCAAGATAGAGACCGAAGACCGCAACGATGACGAGTATGGAAACCAGCAGGGAGGTCATTCGGAGCCTCCCGTCGAACGGGCTGGATCTCGGTCACCCGAACGGAAGTCGCGGATGGCGTCGAACCCTTCAAATGCCTGTCGCGCTCCATACCGGATGATCAGGTAGAAAATCACCACGGCCCCTGTGGTGATAAAGCCGACGCTGAGCGGCATGAAGTTATGCGCGGCCAATGGCGCCCCAACGAGCGACAGAGCCACGAAAAGGACGAGGCCGAATCCATAGATGATGAGGCCAAGTCCCAATTCGCGGGGCGAGAACCCTGTGCCGTAAACAGCATTTACGATCACATGCGCCACAAATCCCGCCAGAATAATCGCGAACCCGGAGAGGAGATAAGGCGCCCCGCCTTGGCCGAATCCGTAGTCAAACAAGAATGCGGCCGGCAGGGCCGCTGCCAACCAGCACGCCATAACCAGGGCGTGGCGGTCTAGCGTTTCATTTGGGCCGAGCGGGGTCATGAAAGGTTCTCGCTAAAGCGGGTCGCGTTCAGTCGTCCTTGTCCTTGGGAGCATCCGGCCCCTGGAAGTTGCGGAACGACATCCCGCCCGCGCTCCCGAGATTCTCGATCGGCAGCCCGAGGTCCTTCATGAGCCCATCTACGAACGCTACCTGGGTGCGGTACTTCATGGCGGAGTTCACGACGCGGTCCGTCATGTTGCCGCCACCCGAGCCGCCATTGCCCGCGCCAGCCGTTTCCGAGGGACTGTTGAGGCCTGGCAGTCCATCGACCTGCAGGATCTTGATAGATTCGATATTTTCCATGGGCTTGACCGTCTCGCGAATAATACTCGGCAGATTGCTGACGAGGTTCTCGTAGATGGCACTCCGCCTGCTGGCGTCCGAACGGGTGTTTTCCGACTCGTTGAGCATGCGCTGCCCGGCGGCGTCTTTGGCGTAGCGGATTTCGGCTGCGTTGGACTCGGCGATTTCCGCCTGCGCCCTTAGTTCCGTAGCTTCCTTCTCGGCTTTTGCCGAAGAGACCACGCGTTGGGCGTCGCGCTCGATCCTGGACGAAGACTGGATAAGCTCGATCCGCTTGATGCGTTCGGCCACCTCTTGTTCGCGTGCGCTGTTGACCTGCTCTTCCTGTTCAACCTGCTTTTTCAGGGCTTCCGCGGCTTCCGTCTTCGCGTAGGCTTCCTCGATCGACTTGTTGATCACCGCGATGAGCCGTTCCTTGTCGACGATTTCAACCTCCTTCTGCTGTTCGATCTCATACTTATCGACAAACTTCCGCGCCGCGATGCGCAGCTCATCAATCTGGCGGTTGGCCTCGATCGACGCGTCCTGGATTTCTTGGAATGCCTTGGTCTCGGCAAGCTTGATTTTCTGGTTTTTCTCGATCTCGAGTTGCACGATTTCCTCGTCAACCCTCAAGCGTTCGACGTCGACATCGTAGCGCTTCTGCAGGCGCGCCTTTTCCTGGTCCGCTTCGGCAAGCTCATTGCTGATGCGAACCTCCTTTGACTTCGCCACAGCCAGCAATTCAATGGTTTTGTCGGTTTCGATACGGTGTGTCTCGGTGACCCGTTGGCTCTGCAGTTTGGCCTGGTCGATCTCGGCCGATGACGTCGTCTCAATAATTGACAACTCCTGTCGCGACCGGATTTCCGACTCCTTCACATGCTGCTCGTTTTCGATCCTCTCAGCCTCGACTTCCCGGCGGTTCTGGATCCGTCGCATCTCGAGCTCGCGGCGCGACATGATCTCCGTCAATTCAGTCTCTTGCTGTTTCTTGATCTCCAGCGACCGCACCTCCGACTGGGTAGTGATCCGTTCGGAATCAATCAGCCGGTCTTTGGCGATCCGGATCCGCTCGCCTTCTTGCTCGCTGCGAATCCTGGCGTTTTGAATACTGATCGTGGAACTGGACCGCTCTGCCTCGATTTCCGCCAGCTGGGAGGCCTTGCGGATTTCGATTGCCTGTGTCTGTTCAATGCGGGCGTACTCAAGGTCACGCTCGATCTCCAGAGCCCGTTGCTCCGTCTCGAAATCCTTGAGCTTGATGCCGATCCGCGATTCGTTTTCGATGCGGTTGCGGAGCTGACGGCGCTCTTCAATCTGCTCGGTCAGCTGCGTCAGTCCTTCAGCATCGAACGCGTTGGACGGGTCAAATACAGAAATGGCGGTCTGGTTGAGGTTGGTCAGCGAGGCGTTTTCAAGCTCGAGACCGTTGGAGCCGAGAGTTGTCGCGGCCAGAGCGGCGACCTCGCTCATGTAACGACCGCGGTTGGTGTGGATCTCATCCATCGTCATTGTAGAAGCGATGGCCGACATTGCGTCGACGAACCGGCCCTGAACGATCTCTTTTAGCGCGGCCGGATTCTGGGTGCGCTCGCCGAGCGTCCGGGCGGCGGTCGAGACACCGGCTTCCGTCGGCACGACCCGTACGAAGAACTCTGCGATGATATCGATGCGCATTTTGTTCCTGGTGATCAGGGATTGCTCGCCGAGCCTCCTGATTTCCACCGGGATCGCGTTCATGTTGACGCGAGTGATGTCGTGGACGATCGGAATGATCAGCGCACCACCGCCCATGACCACTCGCTCGCCCCCGAGGCCGGTCCGGACGAAGGACTGATCTTTTGACGAGTGTCTGTAAAGCCAGTGCAGCAGATAGACACCGATCGCGATGATGATCGTTATGAGAATAACGACTGCGATCACATCTGAGCCATTCATTGGAAGATCCTCCACTTAACCGCAGGCGCCGAACAGGTTGGCGCGAAGATTGACAGCCCTCAGAAACGTTCCTCGCCGGCGACGGCAAGTACGATCATTGAGACGGCGATGAGATTGATAAGGTCAGCGACAGTGTAGAGCACGATGATCGGCGCCACATGTCCCGTGCCGATAACGACATCCACGAAATGCAAGATCGGGTAGATCGCCCAACCGATGGTCAGGATCAGCCTGATCCAGAAATAACCGAGCCGGATTGGCCGCGTCGACTTGCTGACGGCATCCGCCATCGCGCCGAAATACATCTCGCCGAGAATGTAGAGCCAGAAGGCGATCGACAGCAGCACGCCAAGGGTTGGATTGAAAATCCGTGCGTCGCCAAGGTACCTTGCGAGAACCATCAGGATTGCAGCTGCCAGTGTCCGCCAGAAGACACCGACGGGCACTTTTCCCGCGATACTCGCAAAGAAGAACACCGACGCCACCTGCATCGGTTGAACCACAAACCACGCAACATAGCGCGAAGCCGCACTGAGCTGCTGGCCCGTCAGCCAAATGTTCGATGCAGCGTAGTATTCAATACCCGATGCGAGAAGCGCGACGCCTGACAGGGCCAGCGGAACCCGCCACCGCTCGGACGTCCACGTCAGGCCCAGCATCGCCAGGGCAGCGGTTGCAAACGTGGCAAGGGTGGCAACGCTGAGCGCGGTGCTCACAACGGCGCTGGACTGAAAGAGTGTTCCAAACATGGGTTTTCCCTAAACTTGGGCTCTGATGTCTGGGGCGCGGCCGTAGAGCGCGACCATCGGCAGGATCAGAAGACCGAAAATGAACTGTTGCCATTCGTATTTGAGCCCGATGCCGATCAGGAAGGCACTCAGGACTTGCAGGACGAGAACCCCGATCACTGTGTAGCCGTAGCCGCCGTAACCCCCCATAAGCGAGGTTCCGCCGATCACCACCGCAGCCAGGGTTGTGAAAAGATACTGGTCGCCGACCCCGATGAATCCGCCGCCGCTCCATCCCAGCAGCAGGCATCCTGTCAGGGCGGCCGAGAAGCCGCTTATGGTGTAGGCCACGGTCCAGTATTTGAACTCGGAGACACCGATGAGCTTGGCGGAACGGCGATTACCGCCAAGAGCATAAATATACCTGCCAAAGGCGGAATACCGCAGCCCGACAATGACGATAATCGCAATGACGATCCACAGGAGGATTGTCGGCGGAACGGCTAAACCGAAGGTACGACCGTTCATGGCAGCGAGGTTCTGGAGCCATTTGGGCACTGTCCCAAAAACATTGCCGCCAAATGACGATCCGATGCTGGTGAGGATCTGGACTAGCCCTGCAATCGCAAAGCCCATGCCGAGCGTCAGGATCAAAGCTTGGCCCTGCAGTCTGTATGACAGGACGCCGTTGAGGAAACCCAGAGTGGCGCCGATGATCAGCACAAAGACGACTGCCAGCCACGATGGCACGCCGAGCCCGATCAGGAAGAGCAGCCCGATATTCGAAGACCCGATGACAAATGGGATCGACAGGTCCAAGCCGCCCAGCAGCGCCACCAGCGTTTGGCCAACACAGGCGATACCCAGGAAAGCGGCAAACAGCAGGATTGCCTTGATATTGGGGGCGGAGAGAAACCCGTTGATCGTGAAGGAGCTGATCACAATCAGCGCCAGCAGGACAATCAGCCCGATAAACGCGCTCCGGCCGTGAGCGAAACGGTTGCTGACCTTGAACGCGAAGACCAGGATCGCTTCCAGCAGCAGGAAGGCGATCAGGTTGCCAAGGCTTCTGAAGGACGGGACCGTAGCGGTAATCAGCAGGTACACAATCAGCATCACCGACATGGTGACGATCAGAACCCGGTTACCGGCCCAGACGCCGCCGGCAGCGGCGGGCGCGCTCCCAGAGTCCAGTGACGAAGGCCGCGGCTCAAATATGACCGCTATGTAGTTGATCAGCCAGAAAAGCACAGCGGCCAGCACGACCGTGTAGAGAATGACAATTTGGGCGCTGATTCCCTGCCAGAATCCCAAGCCAAAGCTGATCGCGGCAACTACGAACGTGACCGCCAGGTTAAGCCACACCAGAGCGCGTGATCGCGGAACAAATAGGCCGCCACTGCGGCTGCCGTCGCCAAACGTCTGGGTCATGTCGTGATCCCCACCAATTGTGCGGCCGCCAAAATGCCGGCCGCATGGCTTTGCTCGCCGACGACAAGAAACAGGAGCAGGATGAGTGCCGAGACGAACACATAGATGAACGCGCCGAGGCGCACTGATACGGCTTCAGACACGACCACACGGACCGTAAAGGTAAGCACGGCCAGTATCGCGGCGAAGCCAAAGACGGCCTTTTGAAGCGGGGAAAGGTCGGGCAAAGCGGCTCCGCTTCCCGATTGCGGGGGCAGCAGCAAATAGCGGGTCAACACGTCCGGATTGGTTTTCAAGGCATCACTGGCCACCGCCGCCACGCCATAGGTATCGCGGGTACTGACATACAGCATGATCCCGAGAACCACGCAGCCCAGGACGACAAATGCCGCAAAGGGCGAAATGAAATAAAGGTATCGGCCGATAACTGGGACGAGCAGGGTCAGCAGCAGCGAGAGAACGAGGATTAGCCCATAGAAAAGCTGCGTCACAAACGCTTGCGTCGAGCCGAAATTGAACGTGGCGAGCACATAGCCGATCAGGAAGAGATTGAGCGCGCCGAGCAGCCCGCCCGCCACGCCACCGCGCCCGCCGGACAGGCTGACGCCCCCGAGTACGAGGGCGGTCACCGCCGTCAGCGTCATGGTGGTGCCCTGTGTCGGATCTCCGGACGAAATCAGCGCGGTATAGCAGATCGCGCCGAGGCCAACGAAGAGACCGGCGATGACATGGGCACCGATCCGAACCACGTTGATGCGCACGCCGCTGGTGTAGGCCGCACGCTCATCGTAACCCATCAGACGCAGGTTTGTGTAGAACGAGGTCATGGTGAACAGCAACCATGCCGCGATAGCCAGCAATACGATCAGAAGGACCGGTGAAAAGATGGTGTTGCCAAGACCCCAGGACGACATCCAGGCGGGCGCAGTGCCGCCAGGTCTCGGGAGGATGACGAGGTTGATGCCGGTCAGGGCCAGAAAGCCACTCAGCGCTACAATGATCGGCTGGACACGCACGAATATGATGATGAGCGCGAAAAAGAGCTGGTAGAGCACGCCGATCCCAAGGGCGACCAGGATGACACCAAAGGGACCCGTCACGATGCCAAGCCCGTTGAGCTTGACGATCGTAACATTGATGAAAGCGAGCAGCGGTCCAACCGCCAAGTCGACAGTGCCGCGTCCCGCCACAGCCAGGGCCACAAGGGAGAATGTCGCCAGTATCAGGGGCGCCGACACGATGATCGCGCTGCCGAATCCCGATAGCGATACGAGGTTCGGCCCCCTGATGACCGCAGTGCTCAGGAGCAGCGCGATCAGCAGGATCGGGACCAGCAGGTAGGTGTTTTGGGAGGCCCTGGACTGCGACATTACCATTTGTCTTTCGTTGCTAACGCAACCTAGAACTCAATGACCTTCCGGCCCTCGTTGGGCCGCTCGTTGCGAGACGATGACCGGCTTTCGGAAATGCTCCGCCCCGACAGGGCATTGCTGCCTTGACCGCGCCTTTCCGGATCCGCATTGAGGATTTTCTTCAGCACGGGAGAGATGACCTCCTTGAATTTCGCCGGGTCTTCCGACGTCGGGAAGTGACCGCCGCCAAAGATGATGCACTCGGAATTCTTGACCTTTTCGGCGGTACGCTGGGTCATTTCCGGCGTACAGGCGAAATCGTACTCGCCAGTCAGGAAGTAGATTGGCACCTTCCCCGAGATTTTCTGGCACTGGTCGCGGAAATCCGAATCGACGCTGTAGAAATAGAGGTCGCCCTTGAAAATGCCCGGGCCGCCCTGCGCGTAGTACCACCAGGTCTCCCACCGGTAATCGTCGGGAGAGAGCGGCGCCATCAGACCGAACACCGAGGTCGCGACCACTTCGCCACCATGGATGTGGGGGTGATGCAGCGGATCGATCCACCATCCCGGCGAATAGTCGCAGGCTTCAAGAGCGATGAAGGCAGAAAACTCGCTTTCATAGCGCAGTGCCAGTGCCAGGCAGATGTTGCCCCCCATTGACTGGCCCATCAGGACCGGTTTGCGCAGATCCAGCGCCCGGCAGAAGGCCACGATGAACTCACAATAGAATTTGGTCGTGAGTTTGTATTCGTCTTCCATCAGATGGAAGTCTGCCGGCGGGATCGATTTTCCATGCCAAGGCATGTCGAAGGCGATGACACGGAAATTCTGGCTGATATCGGGATCGCACAGCTGATGCCGGTACTGGCGCCCGTCAGTGCCGGCGGTATGCAGGCAGACCATCGGAATGCCTTCGCCGTGTTCCTCGTAGTACGTGCGATACGTTTTGCCTTCGCACTGGACATAAACGTAACGCCCGACAATCGGATCGTGTGTATTCATGACAACTCTCCTGCGCTGCCGTTAAACTTGTCGCATCAGCGAGAGCATACGCGTCAGCGCCCGCAGATTCTGCCAGAAGGGGAGCGAATTGCCCTCAATAATCAGCTGCTTGTGCAGCGGATGCGCCATCGCCCAGATGTCGTTGAACATCGGCGGCGGGATTTCCTGGGCAAACTTCGACCAAGCGCTGCTCGGAGCCTTGAGCCAAAACTCCACGCCCATATCATTGGGGGTGAGACCCTGTGCAATCTTCTGAATTTTGCCCCCCCGAACATCCACCAGATACTCGGTGTCATCGAAACCCAGGACGAATTTGCTCGTAAAAAAACGGCCGACAACCGGCAAGATACGATCATCGTTGACCTTCCTGGCCCATCGCTCGATCCATTCCAGATCAAAGCTGCTCCTGCTTCCATATCTACTCATATGATCCTCCTGATTGGGGAATTCCTGACCCGTTCCTAACCGGGCAATGACTTCTTTGCGGGCCCGTAAACTGCCACGAACGACGCCGCATCGATCGCAACCGGCATCACTGCAGCCGCGAATACCGCGAAATCGGCTTCGGCCGGCAACTCGACCTTGTCCACCTTCAGCGCATAGAGCGTGAAGAAATACCGGTGCGCTCGATCCGGCGGCCAAGGTCCGCCGTATCCCTTGCCAAATCCCGGGATCCTGAACGTCACGAAGTCGCTGTTGAACTCGACAGCGCCGTGCGGCATTCCCAAGCTCCCGCTCGCCCCTTCCGGCAGTTCCCTAAGTTCCGCCGGAATGTTTGCCACCAGCCAGTGTGCAAACGAGCGGGGAAAATTAAATGCTTCTGGCAGATCAGGATCGGTGATGGCCAACGCGAAGCTGCGCGTGCCTTCTGGAGGACCTGACCAAACCAACCTGGGCGAGAGGCGGTTGTCTTCGGCGAACCGGTCGGGGATAACGCGCCCCGGCGCAATATCCGGACAACTCAGTACGAAAGATGGTGTTGCCGCCATATGGTTCACCTCCTGGTTCAGCAGGGTCACAGACCTCGGCACCGGCCGGCCCTGCTCAAGTCTCGGACTGTGGCTATCTGCGACCGGCATCGGACTGTCCGGATCATTCTCGTTGGCGGCCTCCCCGGGCAACCGCGCCGTTGCGCGGCGACCGAACATGGCGTTGAGGATGACATGTCCGTCGAACGGCGGCTCAAAATCAGCCGAAATCGCGCCATTGCGAAACACGTGAACCCGCGTGCACAGGTTCAGGAATTCTTCGAGCTCGCTGGATAGGAACACCACCGCGTTGCCGCGGGCCGCGAATTCCTTGAGGTTGCGGTAGAGGTCCAGCTTGGCCCCGACGTCGATGCCGCGGGCCGGATCGTTGAGCACCAAAACCACCGGCTTTTCGGCAAAGGCCCTGGCAATCAGCACCTTCTGCTGGTTGCCGCCTGACAGCGATGTGATCAGGTTCTGGGGGCTCCCCATCTTGACGGCCAGTTTGCTGGACTCCCACTCGAAAACCGGCGTCAGCTTGGTCCGGTTGATGAAGTTCAGCACACCGCCGGATCGGAACTCGCGATACACTGGGAGCAGCAGATTTTCGTATATGCTCAGATTGGCAAAGATGCCTTCTTTCTTGCGATCGCCGCTCACGTAGCTGATGTTGTTTCGTCGCGCCGATGCAAGATCAGTAACCTCGCTGGCCTTGCCGTCACTAACCACCACCAGCCGGCCGGCAATCGGAGACTGGATGCCGGCGATGCACCTTACGAAGTCCGCCTGCCCTTGCCCGTCCAGGCCGGTGATCCCGATGACCTCGCCAGGGTACACCGCGAAATTGACAGCCGCAGCGTCTGACCAGACCCGAAGATCAGTCGCGCGCAGGACCGGTCGGTCGCCAAGACGCGTCGGCAAAGGCTGATCACGGCTGGTCCCGCTGCGCTCGGCGCCGGCAATGAGCTCGAGAATCCTGGACTCGGTGATCTCCTCTTTAGCCAGCTTGCCGACATCCACGCCGTCGCGCAGGACCGTCGCGCGGTCTGCAATACGCACCAGCTCGGCGATACGGTGGGTGACGATCAGAATGCTCGCCCCCCTTTGCTTCAACTGCCGCATCTTACGGAACAGCCTCTCCGTGGAATCAAAGTCGAGCGCGGCAGACGACTCATCGAGGATCAGGACCTTTGGATCGGTAAGGAGAGCCCTGGCGATCGTGACCCACTGTTTGACGCTCAGGGGCAGCTCGCCCACGAGGCCGGAGAGGTCGATGTCGAAACCGAGGAGCTCGCGCATCAGCGCGGCTGCCTTGGCTTCCTTTTCCTCCCGGTTCATGGATGAACCCAGCAGGCTGTCCGCCCCTAGGTAAAGGTTGTCCAGCACCGAGCACTCATCTGCAACAAGCACCTCCTGAAAAACATTGGAGATGCCCAGCTGGCGCGCTTCGTGTGGAGACGTTGCCGACTTTCCCAGGATTGAGACCTGTCCGCTGTCCGGAATCAGAACGCCCGAAATAACCTTCGCGAGCGTGCTTTTGCCCGAGCCATTACCACCAATGATCGCGTGAACCTCGCCCGCATAGGCCGTCAGGTTGCACCCGCCGAGCGCTACCGTCGGCCCGAAGGTCTTCCTGACCGATGAGAGTTCAACCGTGGGGTACGACATCATAGGTCCAGTTGGCCGACGTTGGTCGGCTAGACTTGCATGGAATGAAGGAAATGCCACCCCGTCGGCGTCGAAGGGGTGGCCAGACCATTGGCGGTCACTGCGCCTTGAAGGTCTCGGGATCAGCCGGGCGCAGGAAAAACTGGTCCAGGTAATCCTTGCTTGCCCAGTTCTCGGCGCCGACGTTGTACCAGCCGTCAGAGTCTTCGCTGCAGTCGGCCGGGACGGCCTTTTCGAGCTGCTCGTAAGTGAGCGTCTGCGGCTTCGTGAGGATGGACTGGACCTTCGGCCCCTGTCCCTGAAGAGTGCGCATCATGATGTTCCATGCGAACTCGAAATCATCACCTGGGGGCCATGCCTGGACCGCTTGGCTGACGAAATCCTTGTTGTTGCGCCAATAGCAAAGCGCACCGATTTCGCCGCCGATCGAGAACGGCACCATGTCGCGTCCACTCTGTTGCAGAGCGCGCAAGGCACCCAGCTCAGACGCCGACTGGATGATGATGCCGTTCAGATCGCCCGGATTGGTGGCCAGCCATTTCTGGATCTCGGACTGGGCAACCTGGTCGGTCCACATGCCGGCGACTTGACCCACCACCTTGATGTCAGGGTATTTCGCCAGAGCCTTCAGCACGCCAACGTTCTGGGAATCCGATGCCGAAGCGCCGGGAATGCCTTCCACAACAAGGACGTTGCCCTTGCCATTGATCTGCTTGGCCATCCATTCGCCGAGCATGCTGCCACCCACCACGAAATTCGCGGAGGCGTTCACAGCATATGGAGATGTCAGGTACCCGGTGGCCGAAAACACCGGTATGTCACGCTGGTGAGCGTATTCAACGGTCTGGTTCAGCGAGGTCGGATTGGAGCAGCAGACGATGATTGCGTCGACGCCCTGGTCGACAAGCTGCCGCATCTGCTGGATCTGCGTGGAGTCGTTCAGGTTCGACTGGGTAATGATCACGTCCTTGACGAGGCCGAGCTTCTTCCATTTCGGAATGAGCTCCTCCTGCAGACGTTTCATCACATCAGCGCGCCACGTATTGCCCGCATATGAGCTCGCATAGCCGATCGTCCACGGCGGACCCTTCTTTGGCTTCCAGTCGCGATACGCACTCTCCGCGAGCGGCTGCATCGGATCCATCATGTCCTTGTTGTAAAGTTCGTCCTGGATGTTCTTGGGCAGCTCATCCACGCCACCGGCAAATGCCGGACTGAAGCTGGCGATCGTTGCGACAACGGCAAGCGATCGCAACATGGTTGCGAATGTCGTCAATTTTTCCTCCCTTAGTGCCGGGCGTTGAGCCGTGTGCACGCTGAGTTCAGTGGAACCCGCGAGGGACTATCGGGCAATCAGGACCTTGGAGGTAATACATTTTTCAAATGCGCTCTATACGCTTTCGCTATGGAGATCTCTCGGCTGAGGGTCCAAAACCGAAGCTATGGGAGTTTCCCAAGGATTGATGTGCTTTGGGGAGGAAGTAGCCAGTCAGCTCTTGAGCGATAGAACAGATCCCCCAGGCTCGTGTCGGTCGTGATCGATGATGCTCTCGACGCCATAACCCTGAACGGTGATCCCGACGATCTCAAACTCGTGCTTCGCAACCTGAATGAAAACGCGCTCGAGCATTTGGCGAGTGCGGGGCGCATTACGTGGTACGCGCTGCCTGACCGAAATGGCGTGGCGATCTCCGATGAGGGGCCAGGCGTGGATGACGATGAGCTGCCACGCATCATCGAGCGGTTCTATCGAGGGCGCAACAGAAGCGCTTCCGGCACCGGGCTTGGCCTTACGATCGCAACAATGGCGGCGGCGCGACTGGGAGCGGTCCTCAGTTTCCGGAATCGATCCGACCGGCAGGGGCTGATAGCCGAGTTACAATGGCGCACGACTTCCCGCTGAAGCCGCGTCACGCGTCCTGGATCAGAACCTATCCGCCCGGAAAGGTGCCAGATCGATCGCCGGTGGCGAACCGGCGGCAAGTTGCGACACGATCTTGCCGGTGACGGCTCCTCCGATCAGCCGGCAAGATCATCGTCTGCGACAGTGGCGCGCTTTGTACGCCTCACTCCGAGCGGATGCCGTATCGAAATGTACCGCGGCCGATCTTTCCACTCGATCGGGAATGACGGCACCAACACTCATTCTGGATAAGTTGTCGGTTTCCAGATGTGGGTGGAAATGATGTCCCTCAGTTCCGTGCGCACCGCACGGAAGAGCGGGCGAAAATTCGACGACATAGGTCGCTGCGACGAGGTCGCGAGGATCAGCTGTCGGGTAATCGGCGGGTCGAATGGCCAGACCTCGATGCGGCCAGCCTCGACAAGGAGATGGACGGAAGCATAGGGCAGAACCGTATAGCCTGTGCCCTCCTCGACCAGAAGCAGGGTTGAAGGCATTGCCTCCAGCTCCATCTCGACACGCGGATAGATGCCATGCTCCGCCAGGGTGTTGTCGATAAGCCGCCGCAGCCCGTGCGGGCGGCTGGGCAGGATCATCGGCAGCTCGGCGAAGATGTTGAGGCCGACCGGCGCGCGCGGCAGCACGCGCTCTGACAAGACCGGTCCGATCAGAAAAAGCTCGTCATCGGCCAGGGGTTCGGTCAACACGGACGGATGGTTCGGCGAATTGTAGAGCACGGCGGCATCGATGCGACCGGCAATCAGCCATTCCAGGATATGGCCGCTGAAACCTTCGATCACCTGCAGCGCGACATTGGGAAACTCGTTCTTGATCTTCTTGACCAGCGGCACCGTCAGCACGGTGCCGACTGAAGGCGGCACGGCCAGCACCAACCTCCCCTTCGGCGAGGATTTGAGGTTCGAGACCGCATTCTGCGCCAGCCGCATCCGCTCGACGATCTCGTCGGCATGGGCCTTCAGGAGCACGCCCGCCTCGGTCAGCACGACACCGCGGCCGTTGCGATAGAACAGCTCGACGCCGAGTTCCTCCTCAAGCCCGCGAATATGGCGCGTGACCATCGGCTGGGTGACGCTGAGGTCGAGTGCGGCCTTCGAGAAGCTGCCAGCCGCACCGACGGCGATGAATACCTGTAGCTGCTTCGTGTCCAACTTTCACCCCAACCATTCGCTGCAGCGCTTCCAGGCTCCCCCAGTGGTCCGTGTCACGTGCCGAACGGGTACTTCTGGCCTCGGACATTCAGAAACACGGCATAGACCGATGTTGTCGCCGTGATGAACAGCCGATTGTTGCGCGGCCCGCCAAAGGCCAGGTTCGCAACCATTTCCGGTACCTGGATTTTCCCGATGAGTTCACCTTCGGGCGTATGGCATTGTACGCCATCCCATGCGCTGATCCAGAGATTGCCCGTAACATCAACGCGAAAACCATCCGGAATGCCAGGCGATATGTCGGCGAAGATGCGGGAATTTGCCAATCTGTCGCCGTCAACGTCAAACTGCCTGACGTGATGGGGAGCGCTGCGGTCGGTTAGAAAGCCGGAGTCCGAGATATAAAGGCGCTTCTCGTCGGGCGAGAAGGCGAGCCCGTTCGGCATGGAGAAATCATCGGCAACGACGGTGATCTTCCCCGATACCGGATCGATCCTGTAGACGCGGCAGCCCGGCTGCTCCTGCAGGCCCTTGCGCCCGACATAGTCGGAGATGATCCCGTAGTTTGGATCGGTGAACCAGATGCTGCCGTCGGACTTCACGACCACATCGTTCGGCGAATTCAGCGGCTTGCCATCGTAGGCGGAGGCCAGCACCGTGATGGAGCCATCCCATTCGGTACGCACGACACGGCGTTCCCCCTGCATGCAGGTGACCAGCCTTCCACTACGGTCGCGCGTGTTGCCGTTCGGGTTGGAGACATGGCCCCGGAACAGCGAAACCGCCCCCGTCTCCTCGTCCCAGCGCAGCATGCGGTCATTGGGAATATCGCTCCAGATCAACGAGCGAAGGTCGGCGAAATAGACCGGTCCCTCCGCCCAGCGATTTCCCGTGTGGATGGTTTCGAGGAATGCGACGGGATCGATCAGATCCCCGAACCGCGCATCGATCATCTCGTAGCAGGACATCGGCCGCCCCTCGCCTATGGCAGCCGGATCGCGACGGTCTTGGTCTCGGTGTAAAGCTGGAGCGCCTGTTCGCCAAGTTCTCGCCCCCAGCCCGATTGCTTGAAACCGCCGAAGGGCATGGTGACGTCGTTGAAGTTATGGCAGTTCACCCAGACCGTGCCGGATTTGATCTTCGCGGCCAGCCGATGCGCGGCGCCCAGATTGTTGGTCCAGATCGATGCAGCAAGGCCATACTCGGTGTCGTTGGCATCCTTGGCGAGTTTGTCCAGGTCCTCGTCGTCGAACGGCATCGCGCAGGCCACCGGCCCGAATATCTCTTCGCGGATCACCGACATGTCCGGCCGCGTGCGGGAAATGACCGTCGGCTTGACGAAATAGCCGGTGTCACCGGCCCGTGTGCCACCGGTGACGATCTCGGCGCCATCGCTCCTGCCTTCCGAGATCAGCCGGGTGATGCGTTCCATCTGCTGCTGAGAGACGACGGGACCAAGCTCCGTCGCAGGATCAAGCCCGGCGCCGAGCTTCAGCTTTTCGGCGCGCGCCGCGATCCCGGACATGACCTTGTCATAGATCTTCTTGTGAACGAAGAAACGCGTTCCCGCGCCGCAGCTCTGCCCGGCATTGAAGAATGCCGCGCTCGAGGCGCCCGCCACCGCCATGTCGATATCGGCGTCGCCCAGCACGATGGTCGGCGCCTTGCCGCCAAGTTCCAGGCTGACCTTCTTGAGATTGCCGGTCGCGGCGCGGGCAATCAGCCTGCCAACTTCGGTCGAACCGGTGAATGCCACCTTGTCGATGTCGGGATGGGCAGACATCGCCGCACCGACGGTTTCGCCAAAACCGGTCAGGATGTTGACCACGCCTTCCGGAAAGCCGGCGTCCTGGACCAGCTTGCCGAAATAAAGCGCGCCGAGCGGCGTCTGCTCGGCTGGTTTGAGCACGATCGTGCAGCCGGCCGCCAGTGCCGGTGCCACCTTCCAGGCAAGCATGCTGAGCGGGAAGTTCCACGGGATGATCTGGCCGACGACGCCGACCGGCTCGCGGCGGGTGTAGGCATGCCAGTCGCCGGGCGCGTTGATCGTCATCGTCTCGCCATTGATCTTCGTGGCCCACCCCGCATAGTAGCGGAACGTCTCTGCCGTGAACGGCACTTCGCCTTTGCGGGAATCGCCAATCGGCTTGCCGCTCTCATAGGAATTGAGCGTCGCCAGCATATCGACATTAGCATCGATCAGATCGGCGAGTCTCCAGATCAGCCTGGCGCGCTCGGCCGGCACCATTTTCGACCATGGACCATCGATCGCCTTGCGCGCGGCCTTGACCGCCAGATCCACATCGGCGCTGTCGCCGGCCGGCACGGCGGCAATGATCCGGCCGTCCGAAGGATCGACCACTTCCAACGTCTTTCCCGAGGCCGCCGGTAGCCACGCATTGCCGATAAGCATCGCATGGCTGCCGCCGACGAACGCCGCCACCTTGGGATCGAGTGGCGGCACGGCATCGAAACGTATGGTCATGGTTTCCTCCCGAAGCATCTGGTCGATCAGCGCTGGACGAACGGCGCGGGAATGGAGTTCCCGGCATCGATCCAGATGCTTTTTTCCTGAAGATATTCGTAGATAGCGGTCTGGCCGTTCTCGCGGCCGATGCCCGACTGCTTGTAGCCGCCGAAAGGCGAGAGATAGCTGGTGGCGCGGTACATGTTGACCCAGACGCTGCCGGCCTCGAGCCGCTCGGGCAGGCGTATCGCCCGACCGAGGTCCTGCGTCCACATCCCGGCCGCAAGCCCGTAGATGGTGTCGTTGGCGATAGCCACCGCCTCGTCCTCGTCCTCGAAGGGAATGACCGACAGCACCGGTCCGAAGACCTCCTCCTGGGCGATGCGCATGGACTGCTTCACGTTGCCGAAGATCGTCGGCTCGACGAACCAGCCGTCGGCAATCGATGTGTCCTCGGGTATCTTGCCGCCGAGCAATTGCGCAGCGCCCTCGCCATTGGCGATGCCGATGTAATCGAGCACTTTCGCGCGTTGCGGCAAGGTGGTGATCGGCCCCACCTGGGTCTCGGGATCGAGCGGATCGCCGATCCTCGCGGTCTTTGCGAAAGCGACCAGCTTCTCCGTCACCTGGTCATAGACCGAGCGCTGCACGAGCGCGCGCGATCCGGCGATGCAGGTCTGCCCGGTCGCGGCGAAGATGCCCGAAACGAGCCCGGGAATGGCGGCCTCCATCTTGGCGTCGGCAAAGACGATGTTGGCGGATTTGCCGCCGAGTTCGAGCGTAACCTTCTTGAGCCCGCCGGCGGCGGCCTGATAGACGCGGCGGCCGGTTGCGTCGCCGCCGGTGAAGGCCACTTTGGCGACATCGGGATGTGTGACCAGCCGGTCGCCGATCTCGTGCCCGAATCCGGTGACGATGTTGACGACGCCCTTGGGAAAGCCCGCCTTCTCGAAAAGCCGGCCGAAGAACAATGCCGACACCGAGGAGAATTCCGACGGCTTCCAGACGATCGTGTTGCCGGCGGCGAGCGCTGGAGCAAGCTTCCATGTCGCCAGCATCAGCGGCGAGTTCCATGGCGTGATCGCGGCCACAACCCCGAGCGGCTCGCGGCGCGTGTAGTTGAACACGCCCGGCTTGTCGATCGGGATGACGCGCCCCTCGATCTTGTCGGCGAGGCCGCCAAAGAAGCGGAACCATTGCGGGATGTATTTGCACTGCATCCGCATTTCATTGATCAACTTGCCGTTGTCGCGGGTTTCGAGAACGGCCAGGTTTTCGGCCTCGTCGGCCACGAGGTCGGCAAAGCGCGTCATGATCTGCCCACGTGCGCTTGGGGTCATCGTCCGCCATTCGCCGCGGAAGGCGGCCGCGGCTGCCTGAACGGCCGCATCCACATCGGCGACTCCGGCGCGCGGAACCAGCGCCCAGGCTTTGCCGGTGAAGGGATCGAAGGATTCGAAAAAATCCCCCGACTGCGCGGCGGCCGAGCGGCCGCCGATCAGCATGGAGAGCTTTTCCGTGGCGAGCGGCGGACGGGTTGTCATGCTCCGACTTCCTGCAAAGCTTCGCGCGCCACCCGGAAGGAATCGACGCCTGCGGGCACGCCGGCATAGATCACGACCTGTAGAAGCACTTCGCGGATCTCGTCCTTGGTCACACCGTTGGTCAGCGCGCCCTTGACATGCATCTTCAGTTCGTGCGGACGATTGAGGGCAGCGAGCATGGCGAGGTTCAGCATGCTGCGGGTCTTCTTGTCGAGCGTGTCGCGGCCCCAGACGGCGCCCCAGCAATATTCCGTCACGAGTTCCTGCAGCGGACGATTGAAATCGTCGGCGCTGGCGAAGGACTTCTCGACGAATTCCGCGCCCAGAACCGATTTGCGGATTTCAAAACCCTTGTCGAATACATCTTTGCCCATTGGATTGTCCTTTCCGTTGATTGGGAGATCAAAGGCCGGGAGTCGGCCGATATTTGCGGCCGCGCGCAATGACGTGGCCGAGCGAGCCGTTGGTCAGGTAAATCTGCGTCGCCTTTGAATCGTAGGGGACGTTCTCCTGGCCGGGATAGCCGATCAGTTCGCGCACGCGCGGGCTCATGTAGTAGGTGGCGATGGCAATCGTTGTGATCGCCGAGAAGGCTTCGCCATCCTCCTTGTTGAGGCTTTCCAGGCAAGCCTCGGCGCCGCTGGCCGGATCGACCGCGATGCCGCGCGCAAAGCCCGGCTTCAGGTCCGTGCGAAAATCCAGCGACTTCTCGACGTCGGCGTAGCCGCAGACGTCGCTGAACTTCGGCATCTTGCCATACGCGGGGATCAGGAAATCGGCGAGCGCGAAGAAGGTGTTCTCGTTCGACATGTCAGGCCACCTTCTGGTTGCGGCGCTCGGCGATCATGCGGCGCGTGTTGCGCAGCGCTACCGCCATGATGGTCGCCGTCGGGTTGGTGGCGCCTGATGTCGGGAAGGTCGACGCGTCCATGACGTAGAGGTTCGGGACGTCGTGGCAGGCGCCCCATTGGTCGACGACCGAGCGCTTCGGATCGTCGCCCATCACGGTGGTTCCGATGAGATGCCAGCCCGATTCACGCACCGGTGTCGAAACCAGCGTCTCGATGGCACCGGCGGCGCGCACCGATTCCAGGCAGCGATCGATGTTGAACTTCAACAGCCGGTTGGAGTTCTCGTTGACCTTGTAGACGATCTGCGGCGCGGGCAGCCCGTCGGAGTCCGTCAGATCCTTGGACAGGATCACCTGGTTGCTCTCTTCCGGAAGATCCTCGCCGACAATGCCCCAGATCAGCGAGTGGCCGAAGCGGCGCGCCACATTCTCGTGCAGGTTGGCGCCCCAGAAATCCTGGAACCGGCCGCTCTCGGCGACATAGACCTTGGATCCGGTTGCCCCGGATACGCCAACCGGTCCGCCCGAGGGCATGCAGTTCCATTTCGAACCGCGCACGAAACCGCGGCTTTCGTCGGTCTCGTAGAACTCGAGCGAATAGACCTGCTGGCCAAAGGGGCCGCGCCAGGAATCGAGCGGATCCGCGTAAGAGGCGAGTACGCTGGCGAAGGGATGCATCATCAGCCTTTTGCCGACCATGCCCGATGAGTTGGCAAGGCCGTCCGGATTCCTGGATCCTCCCGACATCAGCAGCAGTCGCGGCGTGCCGACGCCATTGGCGCACAGGATGACCACCTTGGCGCGCTGGCGCCGCTCCCGGCCGTTCGCGTCGATATAGACGACACCGGTCGCCAGCCCTTGCTCATTGGTCTCGACTTCCTTGACCCGCGCACGGGTGACCAGCCGCGCGCCGGCTTTCAATGCCAGCGGCCAATGCGACCGGTCGGTCGTGGATTTCGCGCCCTCCGGGCACCCGGTAAGACAGGTTCCGCGGCGCACGCACGGATTGAGTTCGCCGAACGTCTCCGACGGGATGGCATTGCTGCCGGGCCACCAGTGCCAGCCCATCTTTTCCATGCCCAGCGCACCGCGCAGACCGACGGAGCCGATGGGCAGCGCCGGGAAGGGATAGGCACCGCGGGGCGGATAGGCCGGATCGCCGGCGAGACCGGAAACGCCCACCTCGCGCTCGATCTCGAGCTGGTAGGGCAGCAGGTCTTCATAGCTGAACGGCCAGTCCTCGGCCACGCCGTCCATCGACCGCACGCGGAAGTCCGACGGCAGGAAATGCATCCATTGCGCGCCATAAAGCGTCGCGCTGCCACCGACGCCGGCGAACATCAGCGGGTTGATGTCCGTCGTCGACGTGTCGACGGGATAGTCGTTGGGATTGTCACGGACGTTGGGATTGGGATGCCAGAGCTTGGTGCTGACAAGCTCGTGCTCCGGACGCGCGCCGGTATAGTCGGCATAATCAGGCCATTCGCCCTGTTCGAGCACGACAACGGAAATGCCGGCACGCGCCAGATGAAGCGCGGCGACCGAGCCGGATGGACCGGCCCCGACGATCACGACATCCACTTCCTCGTCGCGCCTTGCCCGTGCACCGCGATCCGCCAGAACTTCAACGGTCATTTTCTTCCTCCCTTGGGGTCCAACGGCAGCATCGGATCAGGCGAGCCGCGTCCGGTAAAACGCCGCCGCGCCGATGATGATGACGCCCTTGATGATGAGCTGCATCTCGATCGGAAATCCGAGCAGCAGCACGAGATTGTTGATCACCACCAGAACAGCCACGCCAAGCAGCGCCGCGAAAACGTTGCCGCGCCCACCAGTAAGCGCCACGCCGCCCATCACGGCGGCAACGATGGAGTCCAGTTCGTAGCCTTGGCCGACCCAGTTCGAGACGGTACCGACATAGCCGAGCAGGAACAGGCCGCCTATTCCCGCGCAGACCGAGCAGATGACGTAGCAAAGGATGACCACGCGATCGGGCGCGACACCGTTGAGGAACGCGGCCTTCGGATTGCTTCCCACCATGAATATCTCACGGCCAAGGCGTGACCGGTGCAGCACGATGCCGAACGCGATCGCCAGGAATGCCAGGGTGATCAGATTGACTGGCACGCCAAAAATCCGCCCCGAGGCCAAGAAGCCCATGCCCGGCGGCAAGGTGCTGATCGGCGCCCCGCCGGTATAGGCGAAACGGATGCCCTGCAGGATGATCATCATCGCCAGTGTCGCGAGAAACGGGCTGACATTGCGCTTGGCGACGAGCCAGCCGTTCACCAGGCCCACCACGGCCGACAGGGCGATCGCGGCGATGAAGATCATCGGAATCGCTTCATTGGTGGTGGCTTTGAAAGCGGTCGCCAGCACCGCCACCGTCGCCATCAGCGAGGCCACTGACAGGTCCAATCCGCGCACCAGGATGACAAAGGTCTGACCGATCACAACCATGCCAAGCGGTGCCGCGATGGTCAGCACATTGACCAGGTTGGCCGGCCGCAGAAAGGTCGGTGAGGCAAGAGCCGCGACGGTCATCAGAGCGACCAGGAAGACCACCAGCCCGTAGCGCTCGAAGACAGACGCCAGGGAAATGCTTTGCGATCGCGGCATCGGGGTATCGAGAGGCGCCATCATTATCTCCGCCTTGGTGTGTGGATGCCGACCGCGATGATGATGATAAGACCCTGGATGACCCACTGGTAGTAGGACGAGACATTGACGAAGTTCAGCAGGCTGTTGAGCATGGTGACGAGCAGCACGCCAAGGAAAGTGCCAAGCACGCCGCCTCTTCCGCCGGCCAGGATGGTGCCTCCGACCACCACCGGCGTCACCGACTGCAGCGTCAGCGCGGCACCGATGCGCGGGTCGCCAACGCCAGTTCGCGCAGTCAGGAAAATCGCCGCTATGCCCGCGCACAGGCCCGACAGCGCATAGGCAAGCACCACGATACGATCGACCGGCAACCCGTTCAGCCGCGCCGCTTCCCGGTCGCCGCCGACGAAGTAGATGCTGCGGCCCGTGCGCGTGCGCTGCAGCCAAAGCCCGGCAAGGGCGAAAATCGCGACGAGCACGACGGCGCTGAGCGGAATGCCGCCGACCTTTGCATAGGCGATATCAGCGAAGGCACGCGGTACGGAGCCACCGGGCTCCTTGCGGTACATCAGCGTTCCGCCGAAGATGATCGAGGACATGCCGAGCGTGACGATCAACGGATGGACGCGCAGCACGACCGTCAACAACCCGTTGAGCGCGCCCACAGCGGTCGCGGCGACCAATGCGAGCGGCAGCGCAAGCCACACCAGATCGGGGCGCCATTCGAGGAAGTTCGCCAGAAAGACGGTGAGCGCACCAACCAGCGAACCGACCGCCAGATCAATGCCGCCCATCAGCACGACAAACGTCTGGCCTAGGCTGACCATGCCCAGCACGATGAGCTGCTGGAACAGGTTGCCGATGTTGCGCCAGGTCAGGAATCGATCGGACAAGAAGCCGCCCGCGACCGCAAGCAGGACCAGCAGCACCGCCACGATCAGGTAGGAAAGCATCAGCCGGTTGCGGCGAAGATCCATCGTGATGGCACTCATCCTACCGGCTCCGCACGCTGATCAATTTCCGTCTTGCGGTGCCCGACAGATCGCACGGCGAGATCCATGATCGCCTCCTCGCCGAGCGCATCGCCTTTGATTTCGCCAACGACATAGCCTTGCGCCATCACGAAGACCCTATCGGAAAGGCCGACGATTTCGGGCAGTTCCGAACTGATCATCAGCACGCCGACGCCAGAATCCGCCAGCCGACGCACGATGCGATAAATCTCCACCTTGGCCCCGATATCGACCCCGCGCGTTGGTTCGTCGAGGATAAGCAGCCTGCTGGCGATCCGCGACCAGCGGCTGAACAACACCTTCTGCTGGTTCCCACCGGAGAGATTGCCGATCTTCACGTCAGGCGACGGCGTCGCGACCGAAAAGTCCTGGATCTGCCGCGTGGCCACCGCACGTTCTTGCTTGCGGTCGATCAGGCCATGTTTCGTTATGCCTTCGAGGTCGGGCGCTACGATATTGGCGGAAATCGGCAGGCCGAGAAACAGGCCGTCATCCTTTCGGCTCTCGGTCAGAAAACCGAGACCATGGCGTATCGAGCCCTTCGGAAGCTTCGCCGCAAATGGCTTGCCATCGAATTCGATCACACCACTCTCCACGGCACGCGTGCCGAAGATCGCCTCGGCGACCTCCGTGCGGCCCGAACCGACCATGCCGGCGACGCCGACGATTTCGCCAACCTTGACGTTGAGGCTGACGTCACGGACGCGCGGACCAGCCTTGAGATTGCGAACGGTGAGCACATCCGGGCCGCTCGCCGGTGCGGTACGCCGCGGCGGATAGATCTGGCTGAGCCGGCGACCCACCATCCGGGTGATCATCTCCTCACGCGTGAGCGCGCTTACCGGGCTCGTGCCTACGAGCTGGCCGTCCTTGAGAATCGTGACCGTGTCGGCGATCTCGAAGATTTCCTCCAGCCTATGGGAGACGTAGACGATGCCGACGCCTTCGTTGCGCAGCCTGCGCATGTTCTCGAACAAAAGATCGACCTCGCGTCCGGCGATGACCGCCGTCGGCTCGTCCAGGATGAGCAGCCGCACCTTGCCAACCAGGGCTTTCGCGATCTCGACCATTTGCTGGTCGGCAAGCGGCAATTCGTCGATCCTGGCGTGGGTTGGAATATCGACGCCGAGCTGTGAGAGGATTTCAGCGGCGCGGACGTGGCGGGCGCGGTTCGAAATGAGGCCCAGCATGCCGCGGGGCTGCGTATCGACCAGAATGTTCTCGGCAACGGACAGCTCGGGAAAAAGGGCAAGCTCCTGATGGATCACGTGGATGCCGGCAGCGCGTGCCTCCTTCGGCGACTGCCAGGAAACCGGCTTGCCGAGATAGGTCATGGTCCCGGAATTCGGTTTGGTTACGCCGCCCATGACGCGGATCAGCGTCGACTTGCCCGCGCCATTTTCGCCGAGAAGGGCGTGAATCTCGCCGGGTTGCACGGCGAAATCGACCTTGTCCAGGGGTTTGACTCCAGGATAGTCCTTCTCGATCTGACTGAGTTCAATAACAGACGCTGACATATCCGGTGCTCGAACTGTTCAATGCACGTCCGGTGTGCGCCCAGGAGGGCGCACACCGGGTCGCTTGGGAGGCTTACTTCGGATAGTCGGGATTGAATGTGCTCGGATTGTAGCCGGCAGGCAGCCCGTTGCTTGGCGACAGATCGCCCGGGTCGCTCATGCTGACATGGTCGAGCAGATGCCTGTCGCCCTTGACCGAGACCGTATCCGCGCCGGGCGACGTGACAACCTGGAAGCTCACCTCTACCTTGTCCGGGACCGAGATGCCCTTGAGCACATCGAGCGCGGTCTCGATGCCGGTGATGCCCATCGACGTCGGATAGTCGATGCCGACCATCTTGATGTTGTGCTGGTTGGCCAGCTGATACATCCGGGCAACGTCGCCACCGGTCATCGGCGGGAATTCGCCGTCCTTGTAGCCGGCGTCAAGAAACGCTTCGATCGCACCATAGCCCTGTAGCGCGCTGTCGGCCAAGACACCGTCGATGGCCTTGCCGTGCTTCTGGATCAGCGCGGCCATCACCGACTTGCCGGTTGCCGGATTCCAGTCGCAATACTGCTTCTCCAGCACCTTGATGCCGGGGAACTTCGAGAACACTTCCTCGTTCGCCTTGATGCGGATTTCCGCGACGCTCGACCCGGCGATGCCTGGCAGCATCACGATGTTGCCCTTGCCGCCCAGCGTCTCGCACAACCACTGCGCCTCGAGACGGCCCAACGCCCAATCGGATGCCGTGACGTAGGTGATGTAGTTGGCCGGCGTCTTGACCTTGCGATCGACCATGACCACGGGAATGCCCTGTTCGGTTGCGCGGCCGACGACGGAATCAAGCGCGTCCTCGGTCGAGGCCGCAATGAGCAGAATATCGACGCCCTGGCTGATCAGATCCTGGATATCCGCGATCTGCTTGGAAGGATCGTCATTGGCGTCGGTGACGAGAAGATGGGCGATCTCGTCGCGATGCTGGCCGGCGGACCACAGGACGCCATGCTGAAAGGCGACGCGCCAGGCATTGGAAATTGAAGCATTGGAGAACCCGATCGTGTACGGACCCGCCTTCTTCCATTTCGAGGTGTCGACCATGGTGTTGGCATTGGGGTTCCACATCCAGGTGCGCGGCGCGCCATAGTAGCCAGGCTTCTTTTCCGCCGTCTCTGAAGCGACGGCCGCGCTGGTCTGGGCGAGTTGGATGGCCGGCGCGGCGGCCATGGCTGCCGCCACGGCCGGCATGCCCCGGATAAAGCCCTTACGGGAAATCTTGTGGTCTAGGATGCTCTTTATTGACATTGGTTCCTCCTCCTTAACGCTCGACAGAGCGTTTAAAATTCTCCTCAGACATTCTCGCGCACGAGACAGTATAAACAAAGAATATATGTCTATATCTCGAGCAAATCGCACGAACATTCTCCTGACAACCTCCACCTCAGGAAAATTCGATTGAAAGCGATTTGACGCAAATTAGCAGTCGATTACCCACAATCGTCAATCTGCCGTCTTGTAATAGCTGCTATTACCTTTTTGGCCATTGGGAGCAGCGAAGAATACGACTTATCTAGCAGCCGGTTCTGGGCGATCGAGGTGCGTCCCGTCGGAGGAGAGGCCGTGAATATTCTTGTCGTCTTGCGCATGATCCCGGATTCCGCGGGCGAGCTGCAACTCGCCGAGGACGGCCGCGGCATCGATCGGGAATGGCTGGATTTCCAGCTCAACGATTTCGACGATCATGCCCTCGAGGAAGCAATCCTGCTCAAGGAAGCCAGCGGTGCGAAGGTAACGGTGGTGGCCGTTGGCGAAGGCGCCAACCGTGTCCTGCAGATGGCCGCGGCGCGCGGCGCCGACGAAGTCGTGGCACTTCAATCGGAGGAGGACGCCATGATCTCCTCACGAGAGATCGCGGCTTCCATCGCGGCGATGGCGAGGGCAAAGTCGGTCGACTTGGTTTTGTGCGGAGTCCAATCGACCGAGGATGTCTTTGGCCAGCTGGCGCCCTATGTCGGCGCGCTGCTCGACTGGCCGCATGTGTCGGGAACCAACCGCATCGTTGCGAACGGCGCCGTGCTTCGGGTCACGCAAGAGCGCGGCGCGGGCGTCGCCGTCACCTATGAGCTGGCCACGCCGGCGGTGCTCGGCGTTCAGACCGCGTCGAAGGCGCCCCGCTATGTCTCGGGCAGCAAGCTTCGCGAGGCGTCCAAGACGCCCATCGGCCGGGCCACGCCCGAATTGTCGGGCTTCGAGCTTACCGCCGAGATCATCACATTGCGCCTGCCAGTCCAGGGCGGCTCTGGCGAGAACCTCGGCGGCAATGCCGAGACAGTCGCGGATCGCTTGGTCACCATCCTGGCAGCCAAAGGCCTGGCGAGGAACTAAGCCATGAAATTGATTGCCTGTACCGAAGGCCATTCCGGCAAGATCGAAGCCTTCTCACTTGAAATGATCGCCGCGGCGCGTTCGCTGACCCAGGCCGACGACGAGGTCGTTGCCTTTTTCGCCGGTCGTGACGCGGAAGGCGCATCCGCTTGCCTCGGTGCCGCCGATCGCCTGATAGTGGCCCGCTCCACAAGATCGGATGTCATTCCCGCCGAGACCTATGCGCTGCTTCTGCGCGACGTCATCATCGCCGAAAGCCCCGGCCTGGTCCTGGTCCCCTATTCGGCAAACGGGCTGGACGTGGCAGCGGACATCGCGGCGCGAACCGGCTGGCCGCTCATCTCCTATGTCAATGAAATCAAGCGACTTGGGGAAAACCTGACGATCGTCGCGCAGATGTATGGCGGCAAGATACTCGCCGAATGCGAAGTGCGGCTGCCCGCGGTTCTGATGATCAACCCAGGTGCCTTCGCGGCGGCAGCGCCGGCTCCGATCGCGCCCGTGAACGTGCAAACGATCGATGCCGAACCCGTGCTCACCAGCGGCAAGGTGAAGATGGTGGCCATCGACATGCCGGATTATGCCGATGTCGATCTGACGACAGCCGACAGGATCGTGTGCGTTGGCCGCGGCATCGGCGACGAGGCAAGCATCGACCTTGCCCGCAATCTGGCGACGATGCTGGGGGCGGAGATCGCCGGCAGCCGTCCTGTGGTCGATAATGGCTGGCTGCCGAAGCTGCGCCAGGTCGGCAAATCCGGCCAGAAGGTGAAGCCGAAGCTTTACCTGGCGCTCGGCGTGTCGGGCGCGCCCGAACATCTCGAGGGCATGTCGCAGGCCGACCTCATCATTGCCGTCAACACCGATCCGAAGGCGCCCATCTTCAATGTCGCGCATTACGGCGCGACCTGTGACCTGTTCGATCTCGTCGCCAATCTGAGCGACAGGCTGCGGGCCGGTTCTGGCCGTTGAGATGGCATCGACCCTGCCACTCTGGATCCTGGTCGTCACAGCATTCGCGCTGACGGCCTGGCGCTCTCGCCGTTACGCGGCTGCTCTTGCCAATGCACCGGCAGCGGCCCGCTTCGACCGCCCGATGCTGCGTCTCCAGGGCGTGATGGTCGCCATCGGCATGCACCGGAAAATGCTCCGCAAGCCGCTTTCCGGCGTGCTTCACGCGATCATCTTCATTTCATTCTTCGTGCTGTTCACCGCCACGATCGATGCCTTCGGCTCACGGCTGTTTCCCGGGTTCTCGCTTGCACCCATCGGAGGCGAAACCTGGATTGCCGCTCTGCAGGATATCTTTTCGGTGCTGATGCTGGTCGGCGTCGCACTTGCGCTCTATCAGCGCTACGTGCTGAGGCCTGCCCGCTTCGATGGCTCGAGCGGCAGCGATGCGGCAATCATCTATGTGTTGATCGTTCTGATCGTGGCGTCTCTGCTGCTCGAGGCGGCGGCGCGCATAGCCGGCGGCGCCGACGGCTCGTGGCGGCCCGTCGCGTCGGCACTGGCAGGACTGCTCGAGCGTGCCGGAATGCCGGGACATGCGGGTGAAGAGCTGTTCTACTGGATTCACGTCGGCGCCATTCTGGCGTTCCTCGTCTATATCCCCGGTTCGAAACACCGGCACATGTTCCTTGCCGCGCCCAACATCTACTTCCGCAACCTCGAGCCCCGCGGCCTGGCGCCCGCGGTCCCGGAAGCGCGTGAGGCTCCAGGCATCGACAGCCTGGGACAGTTCGACTGGAAACAGCAGCTCGACCTTCTGTCCTGCACCGAATGCGGCCGTTGCCAGGCGGTCTGCCCAGCCTATGCGGCCGGTCTGCCGCTCAGCCCGAAGTTGCTGGTCACCGACATGCGCGATGCGCTTGCCGCGGGACCATCGGCCGCCCCGCTGGTCGGCGGCGTGATTTCCGAGGAGACGCTTTGGGCCTGCACCACCTGTCGTGCCTGCATGGAAGCATGCCCGGTCGAGATCGAGCATCTGCCCAAGATCATCGACATGCGCCGTCATCTGGTCGACGAAGGCCGTGTCAGCCCAGGTCTGCAGGAGGCGCTGTCGAACCTGACCCGTCTCGGCAATTCCATGGGCAAGCCTTCCAAGATGCGGGCCCGCTGGACCAGGGACCTCGGCTTTCCGGTCAAGGACGCGCGCGAGGAACCTGTCGACGTTCTATGGTTCGTCGGAGACTACGCGTCCTACGATCCGCGCGTTCAGGAAATCACCCGCAAGGTTGCCGAACTGCTGACCGCGGCCGGTGTCGACTTCGGCATTCTCTTCGATGCCGAGCGCAACAGCGGCAACGATGTACGGCGCGCCGGCGAAGAAGGTCTGTTCGAGACGCTCGCTCAGTCCAACATCGACGAGATCAAGGCGTGCAGCTTCAACCGGATCATGACCACCGATCCGCATAGCCTGAATGCGCTGAAGAACGATTATCAGCATTTCGGCGCGGCGTTCGAGGTGCTGCACTATACGGCGCTGCTGGCGGAACTCATCGCGGCGGGAAAACTCGACCTGCATGTCGCCGACGGCGCCAGGGTCACCTATCACGATCCCTGCTATCTTGGACGCTACAATGGCGGCTTCGATGCGCCGCGCGAACTGATCCGGGCCGCCGGCTACACGCTTCATGACATGCCGCGCTGCCGGGAGAATTCCTTTTGCTGCGGCGCCGGCGGCGGCCGCATCTGGCAAGGTGACGACGGCGTGACCGAGCGGCCGAGCGAGAACCGCATCCGTGAGGCGCTGAGCCTGGGCGACGTCGCTTATTTCGTCGTCGCCTGTCCGAAGGACAAGGTGATGTACACAGCCGCGATCGATGCACTCGGCGTGGCCGACAGATTGAAGGTCGTGGACATAGCGGAACTTCTCGTGCCGCGTGCAAGCCAGGCGCTCGAAATGCCCACGGTGGAAACGACCTGACGGAATGCGATCCAGGAAATCGAGACCAAGCACCATGGGCAATAGGCCCCGAAGGAGGAGAGAGCGATCATGTCGACCCTGAAAATCGGCTTTGTTGGCATTGGAAAAATGGGCACGCCGATGGCGACCCGTCTCATCAAGGCCGGCTATGAGGTGATAGTCCACGATATCGACGCCAACGCCGTGCTGGAACTGACCAATTCGGGCGCAAAGGCTGCCGGCAGCGCAGGCGAGGTTGCCGATGCCGCGGAGATCGTCTTTGCCAGCTTGCCCAGCCCGCAGATCCTGGAAAAGATCGTGCTCGGCGATGGCGGCATCGCCGACGGCAAGGCGGTCCGCATCTTCGTAGACATTTCCACCACCGGCCCGCGAACGGCCGCCAGGGTCGCCGAAGGCCTTGCAGCCAAGAACATCGCCATGATCGATGCGCCCGTCAGCGGCGGATTGAAGGGAGCACGCAACGGCACCCTCGCCGTCATGGTCTCGGGTCCCAAGGCCGCCTTCGAGACGGCGAGGCCGGTCATCGAGAATTTCGGCCGGATATTCTTCATGGGCGAGGTTCAGGGCGCCGCCCAGACCATGAAGCTAGCCAACAACCTGCTTGCGGCAGCGGCCCTTGCGGTCTCCTCCGAGGCGGTGGTGATGGGCGTGAAGGCGGGCCTCGATCCGAAGGTCATGATCGACGTCATCAACGCATCGAGCGGCCGCAACAGTGCCACCGAGGACAAGTTCCCGAAATCCGTCCTGCCCCGCACCTTCGATTTCGGCTTCGCCACCGGCCTGTCGTTCAAGGATGTGCGGCTGTGCGTGGATGAGGCGGAGGCGATGGGCGTGCCAATGGTGGTGGGCAGTGCCGTGCGCCAGTTGCTGAGCGTGACGAACCAGCTCTACGGGCCGGATTCCGATTTTACCTGTATGGTCAAGACGGTTGAGACATGGGCGCATGTGGAGGTTGGCTCAGCCCAGACTCCAGATGTCGCCAAAGCGAGCTGATCATGGGTGACTCCGAACGCTATGAGATCCATGCCGTTCGCTACGGCCATTTCGAACGCCGCTCGGGTGAGAACTTCCTGGGCGGGGACGCACATGATGTTCCCATGCCGCTCGACTATTTCGTCTGGGCGATCGTCGGCGAGAAGCGCACTTTCATCGTCGACACCGGTTTCGACAAACCGACCGGTGACAAACGCGGACGCAGTGTCGTGAGGCCCGTCGATGACGGCCTGGCGGCAATCGGCATCAACCACGCCGATGTCAGCGACGTCATCGTCTCCCACATGCATTACGACCATTGCGGGAACCATCATCTGTTCCCGAACGCGACCTTTCACCTGCAGGATGCGGAGATGGAGTTCGCGACCGGCCGCTGCATGTGCCATCATGCCATGCGCCATCCCTTCGAGGCCGAAGACGTCACCACCATGGTGCGGCGCGTCTTTGCCGGAAAGGTTTGCTTCCACGATCCCGACTCGAAGATCGCGCCCGGCATCACGCTCCACAAGGTTGGCGGCCACTCGCGCGGACTGCAGGTGGTGCGGGTGGAAACCGACAATGGCGCGGTCGTGATCGCGTCCGACGCGGCCCATTTTTACGCCAATATGGAGCGCGAAAAGCCCTTTCCGGTCTTCGACCGACTGAGCGACGTGATCTTCGGGGTGGAACGGATGAAGCAGCTTGCCAGTTCGCCCGCTCACATCGTGCCGGGGCACGATCCGCTGGTGCTCGAGCGCTTCGCGCGCAGCCGCCAGGACGTCGAGGACATTGTAAGCCTTGCCCACCCGTTGGACTGATCACGTCGATGCCGTGACGGCCGGGATCCAGCGACACGTTCGGTCAGCGGGCGGGTCAGCCATGAGCTGGTTCCCGGCCCTCGTCAGAAGCGCGTACCGGGCATTCGGACACGCGCGGTCTCGCCCGGATCAAGGCGACGACCGACTTCATCGCCAACGCGGTGCCTGAGGCGGGAGATCCGTTCCTGCCGAGACAGAAATAAGACGGTGGCCGGGAGCGCCGGCTCAGATCCTTTCGACAGCCAGCGCTATGCCTTGCCCACCGCCGATGCACATGGTGATGAGCGCAAACCAGCTCTATTCCGCGCTGACATTCCAGGGGGCGCATCCTGGAGAAAGCGACTTCTGGATGATATCGGGGATCAGGGTCCGGTATCGGAACTCATCGAAAGCCGTTCGGATGCAGTTTTAGCGGTCCACACTCACGATGCAGGTCACTCAAGGCACGAGAACGGGGGTATTTTCGGCGGCGTTTGGGTAGGCTCAAATCATTCCCACTCGATTGTTCAAACAGCATATAACCCCTTGAAATTGCTGTCAAATATTCTTCAGCATAGCAAAAGCTCCGACATCGAGGCCGTCAAAAAGTTACGCTTTTGATTTTAAAGGGAAAATCGCCCCCCAAAAAAATTTGGGTTTCACCAACTATCGATGTCAATCGGACGATTTTTGCACTTTGCCGCGTTCGACGGCCGCACCCAACCCCCATCGAAAAGTACCGTCACCGCTTCAATTAAGCGCGTTGTTTTCGTTGCAAAATCAATGGTCATGGTGGCCCCCCGCAACGGGCAAGCGGATGGTTCTCCCCGTTGTATGTTCTCCGCACGGTCTGGCGACCCAAAGAAGAGACCTGAATATCCCAGATCTGATCGCCTGCAAGGCAAACTCGATGGCGCCGTCAAGCACCGTTCCTCTTGATCGTGCCCTGCTAACCGATGTCGGTTGGAAACAGCCACGCACAAGCTTTCCTTTAACCACGCACAAGCTTTCCTTTAAAAAGAGCGTGCGGCCAAGATTATTGCCCATCGCATTTCCCTCGGGGCCTAATTGCATTGCCGCCTCGAAACGCGCTAACCTTTGGCGTATCTCGGAGAGCAGCAATGAAATTGCGCGAACTGGTGGAGTCCGTAGGGGTTTTCGGAGCCATCGCTTTTGGCCTCCTTTTGTTCTACGCTGTAACAACACAGCATGTCCATTATCCGGTTAGCTTACTTGACGGTCGGTTTTTCATCCTCACGTGGCCCGTATTGCTGGCGGTCGTGTTGTTGATGGGGCAGTTCATACGGAATCGGCAGGAAGCTTCCAATAACCTAATGGCCGCAGTGGCTGAGGCAAAGGTCCAGGGCGAGTTTGAAGTTCGTGAAGCCGCCAAGAATAGAAGAGAAACCGAGGCCGCTGAAATCGCTGACCGGCAGTTTTGGAGTGATCTGGACGCTAGCCTTACCGACCGAAGAGCACTGATGGACCATGATGAGCCGGACTACGTATCCGCAGTCGTGGACAGCGCTCATCTTCTTAGAGACAATATTTCCCGAGCGTTAACAAGCTATCCCGATATCTCAAAGCCAATGCGGATTTACTCCAAGATGCTCCGTGACGAGGTAAAAGATTTTCTGGACAAGGTACAGATCATAGAGACGCGAGCAAATACGCGATTTAAAGGCGCCGGCATCGATCGTTGGAAGCTCGAGGAACTCTGCAAAGCGCAATACGACGAGGAGAAGAAGTCCGTTCAGTATGACTTCCATTGCGGCACTGCCTTCGAGGATGCACATGATCAATGGCGGAAGCGCACTCAAACGCTTACCAGCATAGCCGCAAAGCTCTTCGACCGCCCTGGCCCCAATTTTCAGTAGCAGATCGCTGTCCGCGACCTGCCGAGCGATAAGGTACAGGATTGAACTATCCCTTTGGTTTCGTCGAGTATTTCACCGTCCAGCGCAAAGCTCGTCCTCCTTGGAACCAAGCTAATTGGCCATTCAAGCGGACTCGGGATCGCTATGTGTGTCTCCGGGTGGTTGGCTGGATGACAAACCATCATTCTCAGCAGGGAACTCAACATTTTTGTGGGACACGTGCGCGGCTGCCGTTCTCCTCTTGGGGAATTGCTGCGCTAACTTCTCGACGAACTTGTCCAGCCGCGTCTCGGGATACCAGCCGCGTAGCGCATCCATGAAAAAGCCAGGGGCGAGACCTTTCGGCGCATATTCCCAATCCACCAACTGGGCTGATACCCAGCCCAGCGTCGACAGATCTTCGAGCAAGACTGCCCGCTTGTCGCATAGGTCCTTCGCTCTTTCCAAGTGATTGTAAAGTGCCACAAATGCGTGCCTGTACATCAGAGCGACCTTGTTCTGCTGCAATGACCGCGAGAACTCCGGGGTGAGAGCGATCTGCATCGATTTCCGATCGGGCACTATCGCTTTTTCGTCTACGATCTGGCGCCATTCTTCAGGTACAGGTACCAGACCTACGCCCCAGTCTAAGCTCGTTGTTGCAAACCTCAACATTTCGTCTTGCTCGAGCTGATAAGATAATTGCTGAGCCAACTCCAGTCGTCTCTGACGCCTCGCGTTCAAGTATTCGTAGATAACGCCTATGAACGCCGCCAGCGCGATACACGCAGATACCACTTCGCTGATTGAGCCAAAGTTCCAATTGCAGATTGAGTCGATCATAAACCTGCCCTCACTACGCGCCGGCGTTCGGCTACGTCGTGTAGCTACCGCCACCGCGGCTAAACATTTCGCAGCATCACGAGTCGCTGATTTGTGCGCCCCCCGATCGATCGAATTTCAAGAGGTCGATGCGGGCATCCTTGGTTTCGGCGCCAGCAAGGGCATATGACCAGACAAAAAGCGCCCGTCGCCTGACGTGGCCGAGCGCCAGATCCCGAAGCAGTCCGGGAAACTCGATCTTCTGCGGCAGTGGCGCTGCTGCATGCACGCGCACGCGTGCGACGTGTTTTGATGTTTCGACGACGGAGAAGACCGACGGGGGCGGTCCGATCACCGGCTCGGCTACGATGTCGACCTGGATCATCGCTTTGCCGGCAACGAGTTGCAGCCGATCGCCAGGCGCCAGCGGACAACGTCTGCCAGGCAAGGAACCCTCCGCCAGGCTTGGCGAGACGAGGTTTGCAAGGGCCACTTCAAAGACCGTCGCATTGGACAGACTGTAGCGGCCGTAATTATCGGGTGCGATCCCCTGCAGCACCAGCGGCTCCGGAGGCGGCTGGTCGCCCCCGAGGGTTCGCGGCGGCAACCTCGAGAAACCGATCTCGTACTTGCCTTTGTCTTTGACAAACTCGCCGTCATCAGTGGCAGTCAGCCCTCCAGCGAAGTAGAGGGTCGATCCCAAATCATAGGCCACGCGGTCGGCAGCCAGCATGAACGAGCCTGCGCCGCCGACTGCGTCGCTGGCCGTCGGGCTGGCAAGCTGGCGGTCGTAGGACGGATCGCCGAACAGAACGGTCTTCGACCACACCGGCAGCACCCGACGCGCGCCGGGGTCAAGCTGGAGCGGAAGCAGTATCTGCCGTCGTGGGCCATCGGGCAGGTCACCGGGAGGCCCCCCGCCGCCGCCATCCTCCTTGGTCTTGAGGTCTACCACCAGCCGCAGATGCGTGTCGGCGTTCGCCTCGCGCAGCGCCATTTGGACATCGCCTAGTCCGTCCTGGGGCTGGACGTAGAATATCGAGGTCGCAAGCCTTAGGTCGAGCGAGGACGCGAAAGGCCCATTCGCGTCGATTGACAGTTGAACCGGAAACGACAGCGATCCGATCTCGATCCGACCTGAGGCCGTCAATTTCTGTTCAACGCCGGCGCCTTCCATACGCGATGCTACCTCGATCGCGATCTGCGCCAGCCCATTCCAGCTGGCGCTGATCGTAGCCCCGCCCTTGAGCGTGAATAGCGCGCGGTCGTGTCGGCGGGCGTCTGGGGACGAGTACTCGAAACGGGCCGCATCGGCCAGTCCATCCTGAGCGTGGAAAAGTGCGAGCCGGCCAGCCTTTTCATCGAAATCGGCCAGCGATACGTAGGTGCGGCGGCGAAGGCCGAACGTGATGCGTTCGATCTCCGCCAGGATTGCCGGCTTCCCATCCTTGTCCGGTGGCATAAGATCGGCCGGAAGAACCGGAGAGCGCGGGTTGCGCAGCTGGTGCGCGACGACGGGGCCGGAATTCGCCGGCCGGCCGAACTGAACCTGTCCCTCGTCGAAGGCTGCCTCGTCCGCGGGCACGGTCAATGAGGCGACCGAAACGTCGATGACGCCAGGCCTGCGGCCTATGGTCCCTCGCTCGATGACCGGCGGTAGTATGGCCGCCGCCTGTTTGTGTTGCGGCTTCCCGTCTGCCTTGATGGCGACGGTTGCGTCTGCTTTCTGCGGCGCCAGCGTATGAAGCACTGTTTCCAGCACTGCCTCTGTGGCTTTAGACAAGGGAGCGCGCCGGCGCGCGACCGAGGGCAGCAGGTGTCGCGCGGCCGGACCGTCAAAGCCGAATTTGGCGGCAGCGCCGCGATCGTAGGCTATCTGGTTGGCGAAAGTCAGATAAAGACCCGCTGGGTCGACGGATGGTTGCTCCATCGATATCGGGATTGCGTCGGAAGAGGCTGGCGCAAAGGCTGGCCAGCCGAACATCTGGAAACGTCCCGCAAATCCTGAATCGTGACCGAGCAGCGGCACCTCGTCGCCCAGTGCCGGCCCTAGTTGTGCAAGCCATTGCGTTCCCTGCCCCGTCGGCCACCCAAGCGCGGCGGAAGGACTGACATCGCTTTCGGCCGGGGTGAGCGCGGCTCCCTTGACTAGCCCTGCCAGGGGTCGGGAAACTCGCCGGAGGGCGACGCCAGGCAGGTCGCCAGGAGCAGATGTCATACGGATCGCCATCAAAGCGTTGGCGTCGACGTTGAGCGCCGCCTCCACCAGCTCATCGCGCATGACTTTGTCGGAAAGATCATCTCCGCCCCCGGCGAGGACACGCCGGTACCTGTCAAGCCGGGTTGCCCGGCCGCGCGACAGGACGATCAAATCTGCAAACACCGCAGCTTGCGGATCAGCCGACATCCCGGTCGTGTCGGAGCGGATGATAACCCGCACGGCAGGGGTCGCGGGCCTGCTGATCACGCTTCCTGTTGCAAGAAAGCGTCCGCCCTGCAGCGTCGATGCCTTCCAGTCAACCGCCATGAGATAGGCGCCAACCTTATCGAGATCGCGACGCGCGGCGATCGCTACCATCGCTCGCAGAAAGAAGGGCGCAGCTTCCAGGTCTGCCGGTTCAAGAGGCACGCCTGCGTTGCTTTTACGTTTCTCGAAATAGGCTTGCTCTACAGGGATGACCTCGCGAGCCCGTGGGTCGCTATCCGAGCCGTCAGACGTTAGCGGCCCTGCAACGAACGCAGCATCGATCGCCGCACCTTCGGCCAGGCTTCCTATGGTGACGTTTGCGATCGGTCCGGTCGTTTTCTGCGGCGTCGCGGGCCAAAGGTCCGCGCTTGCAACCTGCCAGACGCCGGCTTTCGTGTTGAGCGGCTTCTCACCTATCGGCGACTTCGCCAATGACAGGTCCGCCCATGGCACGACCGCAGAGTAGGTCTGCGCATTATTGTCAGGAAACTGCGCGACTGCCCCGCCAATGAAGAGCGGAGCATCGTCGCCTTTCGACCACCATTGCTCGATGAGGAAATCGTCAAAAAAGCCAGACACCGCCGTCGGGAAGGTCGCGATCCCGTTGTGAACATCTGCTTTTTCACCTCGGTAGTTGTCATTGCTTTCAAGCGCGGCGAAGGTTCTGGCATCCTTGGCGGCGGTAATGAGCTTCGCGGTGGTGATGACAAGATGGTCAAGCGTGGTCCATTGCGATTGCGCTCCCGCCTGTCCCAGCGCATGAGCGGCTACGACAAGCAACCGCACCGGTTGGCTGACTGTGGCAACGCCTTTGATCGATGCCAGACAATCGCCGTCGATCCGGTGCTGATTGAGAACGAAGACCACCTCATGCTCGAGCCTCGAACCATCGCTTGCCGCGATATGAAGCTCGCGGCTTCGAACAGTCTGATCGGCGTAATCGGGCCTCAGCCAGGTATCAGGAATGCTTTTTCCGGTGGCATCCTGAAACTGGGACCGAACCGGCCACTGGATCGGACTCTTGACGCGTTTTGCCCAACTGATGTGGAGGCTGTGATCGCGCTGACCGTCCGCCGAGGCAAGCAGCGCATGCTCCATCTCGCTTTCGGGCTGCTTTGCGTCGACGGCGCGGACCTCCATCCAGGCCGATGCCATATCGAAGCTGGAGATCCTGGAGGCGACAGCTCCAGCCACAACTGGTGCTGCAGCAGTCAAGACCGCGGACAAGGTCAGGCCGTTCGCCTGGAATCCAAAGGGTGCCATCGCAGCCTTGCTTTCAGCTCTGTCCAGGCGCCACGAAAGCACTCCTGCCTGATGGTCGACGTTGATAGCCAGGTCATTGACGGGGATTGGCAGACCAAGCCAGGTCAGCCTGCCCTTTTCCAACGTGACAAGGCATTCATCGGCCAGGGTTTTGCCGCCAGGTTGAGGATAGACCCTGACCTCTCCCTCAATGGTCAAGGTGCGGGATTTTCCGTCTATCGATACGGACGCGCTCCGCGGATAGAACACGACACAGGTTGCCCCTTTCGACAGCGGCGCCGACGGCATTTCAACCGGCAGTTCGACCGTAAAGCCGTGAGGCGTTGGCACAACAACGGTATCGGTCATGGCAAAGTCAGTGCCGAACAGCCGGAAGGTGAAGTCGGCGGTTGGTTTGTCGTTCGCGACGTTGACGCTTACGATGGTCTGAACGTCGTCCACCGACTTGAAAAATGCTCGGCCAGTATTGCCAAGCGAGGTCTGGAATGTGACCGTCGGCTTTGTCCTGTCAGAGAAGGTGAACGTGTCGCCTGCAGTTGAGACTCCGGTCCCGGCCCATGCGTAGGACCAGTGTCCATCGGCCAATGTCAGCGTTAGCGTAAAGAGATCGCGCCGAGCGTAGACCTCGTCCTGGCCGAACGGGCCGTCAGCCTTGGGATCGGCATCGACGCTATCCGGATCGAAACGCAGGCCGCCGAGGATGGCAATCACCGTTGGCTTACCTGACTTGTCGAATATGGCTTTGCGCAGGCGCAAGGGCTTGAACGTGAACGGCCCCCAGCGGATGTCATATGGTTTCGGCCCGCCGTCCTTCCTGATTTCAAAGAAGCGCCATTCGTAAAGCGAATAAGGAAAATGGTCCGCATTGAAGGCCTGGCCGTCCGTGCCGCAGGCGCTTTCGATCGACAGTTTGTTCTCGCCGTCGAAGACCATGTTGTCCAGCGGCAGGTCACGGACGAAAAAGCCGAGCTTGGCCGCGAATGACCAGACCTGTTTGTCATCGACAGCCTCGATGACCGCCACTTCTGAGCTGGTCAGCAGACTGATGGACTTTTCATCCTTCGCGGCATCCGCGAGATAGGCCGCGCCGCGGATGCCTTTCTGAAGCTGTGATGATAAGCCAAAGCCGCGCGAGTCCCAAAGCCTCTCTGGGGCATTCATACTGGCTGAATGCTTGAACAGGTTGGCCGCGTATCCCTCCACCTGGATCGCGCCATCGCCGACCTTGATTTCCCCTCCGTCGAAATAGAAAGGCACTGCCTTTTCTCCGCCCAGCCCCTCGGCCGCGCGATCCTTCGAGTATCTGACCTTTTCGAGGAGATACTCGCCCCAACCGTCCATGGCTTCTGGATGAACCTCCACCTTGACCGACCACTCGTAAGGCGCAACAAGACCGCCAACCGCCTGGTTGACATTCTTGCCGACATCAAGCCAGTCGGTGACCTCGGCGTCCTGGGTTCGGGTCAGCGCCATCCGATTGCGACTTGCCTGCCAGCTGTCGGCCAGTTGCCCCGGTTGCAAGGCGGTCGGAAGAGCCGGTGGCTTCGTTGTCGTTACGGGCGGCGAGGCCGCCGAGAGTTTTGGCGGATCCGACCAGGCGAACAGTTCGTCGAGAACCGGCAGGTCGAACCGTAGAATCGCCTTGTCGATCGCGTAGTCGGCGCTTGACCGGAACTCGGTCCCCGACAGCGTGACAAGAACAAGACGATCGTCGTCCGTTTCGGTCCCGCCATCTTCAGGCTTGGCCAGGAACCGGAACCATTTAGTGTTTGCGGCGGTGAGCTTGGGGAGATACTCGCTTCCTGGATTGGACGAAAGCTGGAAAGTGGGATTGGCACGGGGAAGTATCCGTCGCGGCAAGAGGCCACGCGAAACGGACGGGTCAGGCGCAGACGGCAAGCTGCGGGTCAATGCGAAGTTCGAAATATAGGCGCTGTCGGCTGGCGGCAGCCACGAAAGCGCGGCGTACTCTCCATCAGTCGGAACGGGCACGCCCGTGATCCGCGCAGAGAATACGCCTGTGTCATGGTTCCAATCGAAATCTCCCCTGATGCATGGATCGGCGGGCTCGGCGCCAAACCACAAAGGCAGATCGCGGGTTGAAGCCGGACCGCCGCGAAGCGTCGGCAATGCTTCGCGGGCATTGGGGCTGCTCTCGGAAACATAAATCATGCCCAGGAGCTGGCCTTTCGGCGTTCCTGCCCGAAGCTTGATCAGACTGGGCGTGGACGTTCCTGCAGCAGACCAGCCGATCTTGAGTTCGATTGCACTGGCGTCGTCTATGACAACTCCACGATTGGAGTTTTCGTGGGAGACAAAAATGCGTCCACTCATGGCGGAATCAGGTGCGGCGGCATCGTTCGCAACGGCGCGGAGTGTATGCTGAAGCGACCCTGGCGACGCGATCTGCAGCCAACCTTCCTGTACCGGCAGGAAGACATAAGGCACCTCATCTGTCCCCTGGCCGATCGCCCCGCCTTCCTGATAGATGGGCAGCAGCCTTTCGACGACCGGCCTGAGGGGCGCCGAGAAGCCACAATTCTTGATGTCTGCAAGTGCAGCGGTCCAGCCGGCCTCGTAGTCGTTGTCGAAGGTAATCTCGACGTCGCCCGGACTTGGCTCCTGTTTCATCGCAATCACGCCCGCGCTTATCGTGAGTTCCACCGTTGGCTTGGCCATGCGCACCCAGGTCACGGTTTTGGCGAAGATCGTGGCGAGACCTCGCTCATCGCTGCTGATGCCCTCCGTCCTGATGCGCACGTCAATGGCGGATGCGTCGATCCGCATCTCGAAGTCCTGGTCATTCTTCACCAGGGTCAGAGCCTTGTCGCCCTGCTTCAGACGCCATGAGAGTGGAGGCACCACGGGCCGTTTGTCGTAGCGGATGGCCACAGGCGCCGAGGCCGAGCTAAGTTCGGCCAGCGCCAGAGCGATGCGCCCCTCGGTCTTGTCGATGTTCTCCTGTTTGTCTGCGGCCACCAGGCGCAGCAGGTATTGCGGTTCCAGGCCGCGGGCGTCGCATTCGAGCCTGAAGGTTCCCTGGATCAGATCGGTCGAGTTCCCGCCGAAGTCGCGCGTCGGATCCGGTAGCGAACCCTTAAATTCGATGCCGGTCGGAACAAGACGCGCATCGAGCAGATCCTTTTGAGGCTGAATCACAAGGCCGCCAAAAAGGGTTTTCACGCCCTTCGTGTCGGAATAGGAGAAGAACGTGCCAAGACCAGCGTTCTTGAGATCGAGCCGGACGTCTGCGATGCCGTCGACCAGGCGCATAGCAGGCAGGCGGACATTGGATCCCTTGTTGGTCTCTGGCCATGGGTCGGTCGGCACAACCATCAGATCGAAGGCGGCACTCGATTCCTCAAGCCGCCCCAAAATCACCGCCTTCGTGGACCACAGAAAGAGACGCCTCGAGCGCACACCCGTGCCGTGGCCCGGGTCATAGGCGAACTGTCGTGATCGTGGATAGGCCCGCAGCAATGTCGGCGGATTCATCGCGGTCTTTGGGTTTAGAATGTCGCGCGCACTGGCATCGACAAGCAGGCTGCGCAGGCCAAAGCTTTCGTCGACAACCTGGCGGGTGTCGTCTTCATACTCGCGCCAGAACGATCGCAATTGTGCGATGTAGAACGGATTTTGGTCGCCACCGGCGATGTTGACCCGAGCCAGATCCCTCTCGCTGTCGGGCGCTGCTTCTGACAGGAAGTCGTCGATCTTCAGGTCAGCCATGTTTAGGCCTCCTTGCGGGAAACAAAGGCGTCGCTCTGCAGCACCGTGGCGCTCTTCGACGCGGCCACGGCCGGTTGACGGCCGGCGCCAAAGAGCTGCTGCTCTGCGAGATCGTAGACCTTGTCGCGAAGTTCGGAGGCCTTGCCACCGCCATCGACAAACGCCTTCAGTTCCATGTCGGTGGGCGGCCTGCGCAGAACGAGCAGATCGAGCATGCCGGGAACCGGATCAACGCCAGCGATGGATTTCAAAGCTGCAGCGACATTTGCGTCTTCCAACGCCTCAGGCGGCAGCGGCAGCATGAGAACGCCCTGTTGTGGAAGTGCCTGCTGCGCTGCCGCTCCTGCCAGCGCAAGCGCCTCCGGGCAATCCGCGCGTGCCTCGAGGGCATCAACCAGGTTCTTCCACTGCGTGGCTGTCGGCAAGGTTTTCCATTCCACGGGCAAGGTCTGCAGTCCGGCGACGGCTGGACTGGTTCCCGCTATGGGCGGCGGCAGCATTTTCAGGGCTTCTTGCAGGGCCTTTGCCAGGTCGTTATCGACCGGCAGGGTGACTGGCGCCGGTTCTCGCGCCAGACGGACCGGGACCGCAATGCGCCAGATTATTTTGTCTTTCCCGATCGGGACAGGCGTTGCGGTGTAGACCGGGGTCGGGGCAACTGGATTGCCCTTCTCATCGAAGCCGAGAGCGGGCGTAAACCGTACTCCGGACTGTTGCAGCAGATAGAGGTCGTCCGCCGTCGTCTCAATTGGCGGATTTGGCAGCACATCGATCTCGGAGGTGCGCGCCAGCACTTCCTTGCTGCCGGTGTCGCTGGAGACGACCCGGAACGATGTCTCGACCGAAATCCGGTAACTGACCGATGGCTCGGGAAGGTGTGCGACGGCCTTGAACGCCGTTGACCATAAGGTGCCATCCTTGCCGAACCAGGTCTCAGCCTCAGCATCCGCCATGCAGTCGACGAATCGGATCGCGGCAAGGTCGAAGGTGATGATCGTCACTTCACCGATGCGCTTGCCCGGGTATTTCTCCGGGTCTGGCGGCGGCTCGGTCGGCCTGCGGCTTACGCTGTAGCGATGCTGCTTGGACAGCTCTCGATATTTGTAGCCTTTCGCGTCATACGGCCAGCCCAGCTTGAAGAACCCTTCTTCGAACGTCGTTGCCACCTGTTCGGACACGACCACGCCGGCCGTCGCGTGGACAAGCGCGTGCACCCTGAAGAAGTAAGGCAGGTTCATCGCGCTGATCATTGTCGATCCGAGCCAGGCATCGGGAACGCGTTTCCTGAGGTCCGTCAGACGCTCATCGGCGCTATAGCGTGTGATCGCCAGGCTGCTGGTGTCGATTGGCCCGTCGAGCGTGCCGAGTTGATCCATCGGCTGCAGTGTCAGAGCGTACTTGCTCTCCAATGACGTCAACCAGGGCATGTTGGCGAACTCGCGCCAGAACCCGACAGAGATATCGAGAGGCGCAAGCAGAGCGGCATTGCGCCGGTTGGCCTCCGCCAACACGACATCTGAACTGTGGGCGATGACCAGTTCCATTCGACCTGGCACTTTTTCGCCGGGCTGACGCGTGACCGACGACAGTATGACAGGTTTCTCAAGTGGCTCCGTCCGTGGCAGCGTTACGTCAACGAAGTAAGTCCTGCCCACGGCCTCGGCCGCAACGTCTGAAAGCGCCCCCTTAAGATCGGTCGGACCAGTCCATGCGAACTTCTTTTTTCCGGTGACGTCGAGTTTGTCAGGCGCCGCGCATGCCCATGCCTCGTAGCGGCCATATGGACGTATGGCGTACTTGCGCCGGGCACCCCTGCGGTCAGCATCGACCATGGTAACGGAGACCGTTCCACTCGCACCAGGCGCACGCCGCCACTGGCCTGGATCCGCAACTGTGCCCAGGGACAGGAAGACCGAAAGCGGCTGGGCCGGCTTGATTTCGCTCGAGGCCGCTTTGCCCCAGGCCGGAGCGCAATGATCGAGGAAGCGGCCCCAGAAGGCGACAAACCGATTGGCAATATCCGACCGCAACCGACGTGCGTCGGTTTCGTCCTCGCCGGCACTGACAGGGAAAATGAGCGGCGCAAAGCGGCGGCCGGCATAGTATGCGAGCCGATCAACCGCTTGATGAACTGCTATACTGCTCCCGGTGCCCGAGAACAGCGCATCTCCCCAATCCGCCGCGATCAGGCGCTCAAACCGCCCGAAGCAGAACTCCTCTCCCGGAACGTCGGACCCTTCGAGGGCATTGAAAACCGCCGGCTGCACGATCTTTTTCCATGGTTCGTCCGTTCCGACAGTGGCGCCTTTCGGCGGCAGGATGACCAGCAGGGGCGCGTCGGGACCTGGCGGGGCGATCCTGATCTCACGCACGATTGCGATCAGCCGCATACCGGTTTCAAGCCAGTCGATGGCTTTGGCGGGCTCATGGAACTCGACGTAAGGCGCATCCTCGCTCAGCCGCATTGGCTTCTGCGTCGTGACTGTGCGCACGACACTGAGAACATCGTAGCGCACCTTGTCGAATGTTTTGTCCATCTGGGTGATGCGCCAGGGCTCGCTGGCGATTGGCTGGTTCGCGTCGATTACCAGCGCGTAGTACGCGACAGCCAGGGCCTGCAAGGCGGCCTTTTCGTCGACACCGGCGATTGGCAAAAGCCGGTCGGGACGCGGCCGCAGCGCGATCTGCGCAACTGCCAGCATCTGGTCGCGAACTTGGTCGGCCTCGGCGCTGGACACGCCCAAATCGCCGCCGTCGAACCACTCAAGTTTCACGTTGCCCCAGGGCTGCGTCAAAAGATCGAAAAATGGCTGCCCGTTGTCGCGAGCTCCTTCGTCGCCGTAGCGTTCCAGCGCGCGCTCGAACGCCAGTTGGACGCACTTCTCGAGCCCGGCACCGAAGCGGACATAGTCGCCCGTGTCGGTGTCGTAGAGCCGGAATCCTGCGGCGAGGCCCAAGGTACGCAGGGCACCCCAGCCACAAGGATCGCGTCCCGGGGGCACCTCATCTAGGTACGCGAGGAAATCCTTGGAGTTGAGTTTTGGGTTGGTGTCCGGCGCCACGGCGAAGCGGCGATAGGTTTTGCCGTCAGCATTCTTCAGACCGTTGTCGTCCTGGCTATCGTATTGAAGGAAGGCAAGCGCATCCGCCAGGATGGGATGCATGGCCGGCATCGGGTCGAAACTGTGTTCCTGGCTTGCAACGACCAGCACTTGCTTATCGCGACCGATGCGCAGTGCCTCGATGAGAACACCAATAGACGCCATGAAATCCGGCTGGCTTATTCTCAACCGCAGAACCTCCGCTTCGCGGTTGACGGCTAGCGTTGGATCGTCGCCCGGAGCGAGTCTTAGGTTTTGCAGAAGGCGCCGCAGCTTGGGCACGGACATCCCCTCCGCCAGCTTATAAGACACGCTCCAGCCGCGCGGGTCGCGCGACTCCGCGGGCGCGTCGGCCTGGTATTCGTCCCAGCCGATTGCGTCCTGCGCCGCACTGCGGACCGATATCGTCCAGCCATCAAGCACTGGCGTCTTGCCGTCGGCGGCCAGCCATGCCGGGATCGATACCCGGATCGCATCCGGTTTGCCGCCGGCAAACAGTGCTGCAATCAGCCCTTCGTCAGGATCGGGTATGATTGAGCGCCGGATGGCCGGTTGCGGGAATATCGCCGTTGTATCTGCGTCCGAATACCAGCCGGCTTTGGGCAGGCCGCTGGCGCCCTGCATCTTGTTACCGTTGACCAGGCGCAGGGTCTCGCTCGGGTAGGCACTCTCGATACGCCCGAGATCGCCAAAGCCGGAGGGATCAAGCCCATCCATCTCCGCTGGAAGCAGTGCCACGCGACCCATGGGCCGGGCGGCCGAGACCACGTCTTCGACGACCTTTTCATCTCGTCCCGGCAATGCGTCGGGATCGACGCAGAACAGGTCGAAGCCGCCGATCGTGCGGTTGTCGACATCGGCGGCGCTGGTGGTCAACGCAAGCGATGTCGGGTTAGCGTTCCACTCCAGGCGCGCGGCGGTGCGACGCGCTGCGTCGGGCACGCTTGCATACCCAACCTTGTCGATCGTCGATCTGACGCCGGGATGGATAACAATCAGTCGGCCGCTCTCAGCCCTCATGTCGGTGCGCTGGAGGGCCTTGAACTCGTAGTGGACCGGCTGTTCAAGAACCTCCACGACTGAACTGATGGCTGTCGTCCCATTGGCCTTGCTGATCGCAATATTGAAGGCGGCAGTTCTCCACTCGCCGCGCCCAGTGGGATCGACAGAGATCTTTTTCGTTTCGAGCGGGTGCCAAGGAACGGAGGCCAGGAAAAGCCTGTAGCCCAGGCGTTCAGGGGCCTGCTCATTGAGGGCATCCAGGGCCTTGGCGAGATCGCCAAGCGACGATTTCTTGTCGACCTTCTTCGGCAATTCGGTCTTGCCGTCAGAAGCATCATAGGCGGTCACCGCATAGTAGCGGATTTCCGACGTGTCGCTCCCGTCCTCAAGATACTCCGCAACAAGCGCATAATCGTCGTTGGCCTCGACCTTTGTCATCTGCAGATAGAATTGGTGGATGTCCACTGAACTGAGCCGGTCGATGGCATCCTGGTCGGGCCGCCGCCTGGCCTCATCGATAGCATCCGCCCCGTAACCGCCGGACGGCGCAATCGGCTGCGGTGCGATGCGCAGGAGATAGACGACCTCATCGGGCCATTGCGGACCCAGCACGATCTGTTGGCCCTGCTTTTGCGGCTTCATGCCCGGCATGAGCAGGAAGCGAAGTTTCGCCGGGGAGGCGGCAACAGCTCCGCCGGGCGCCGCGATATGGCTTGGCATGGCTGGATAGGAGATTTGAAGCGTCACTTCGCTCGGCGAGATCAGCGCTGTCTCAACCAGTCCGAAGCCATCGACGACATAAGCCAGCCCGAAGTCCGACGTGCCCGCATTGTCGACCGGTACGATCTCGTAAAGGAGGTTTATGACGCTCTTCACGTCGACGTCCTTGACCCCCAGAAATTCGGGTCCCCACTCAACGGTCGTCGCCTCGCCGAGCAGCATCTTTCGCAGCAGATCCGGAATTGTTTCGGCCGTGCTTGCGGCCGAGCCGTCGTCCTGCTTGCGCAAACTGTCGACAAACTGAAAGTCGGGACGCAGGAAGCTGACTGCGGTTGTCGTCTTGCCACTTTCATCCATGCCGATCTGATACTTGAGGGCAGATCCGGCCTTGACCAGGAAATCGGCGCGGTACTCCTTGCCTGGGATGCCGCGCACCGTGCGTCGGATGCGATAATGCTTGAGATGGAATTCCGGATCGTCATAGGCGCCCTGCGAGGCGCCCCAGGCCGGCTCCAGGTCCCAGTTAAGCTTAATGCCCTGGGCATCAATCGTGTTTCTCGGCGTGAATTTCGGCTGCGCCTCGCGGAACATGCGGGCCGGCGGATTGAACAGAGCGACGGCGCCGTTGCGGTCGTATTCGCCGCTGGCGACGACATCGCTCTTGAGGATGACGAACCGTGCCGGCGGCGGTGTGAGGGCTGCGTCGTCGATGTCAAACAGGATGTCGAGCGCGGAACGATTGACGATGAAAGTCAGGCCAAAGTCGCGGGCATCTATCTGCGAAAGCCGGTCCGGCCAGACGCCATGCGAGTCCGCGCCGGTTGCAGCGAGCGAGGCGGCCGTCTCTGTCACGGAAGACAGCACTGCGGAGCGAGTATCTTCGATCTCAGCTTCGCGCCTTTGGTCTCCAGAAAGGTTGGAACGGCTGCGTCCCGCCCGGTCCAGCTGGCTGGCGGAAGCCCTGGCGTCGGGATCTATGGCGGTCATCGACACGTCAACGCTGCGGACCGAGGGTTCGGTCAGGTCACCGCCAGAGCCGGTCTCGTCCGGCTTGCCGGTAAACAGTGACTGCAGCATTTTTCCGAGCCGAAGCTCTTGGCCGTCCTGGCGCGCCACAAGCGCGTCGAGCAGCATATAGCTGGTGTCCGCGCCATTGGGTGCGATATCGACCCTGGTGAGGCTGCTCTTGACTGGAATGTGCCCGAGATAAGGCTTTCCCTTGGATGTTGGAATATCGCCGGCAAAGATCAGTCTGTGACCTGGGGCGGTGAAGTCTTCGACCACAGGTGCTTTTGGCGAGGCGTAGAATGTCGCGCGCGCCGTTTCGCGCGCCTTCTCTTCCGGCGTTGCGGCCTCCGGCTCAGGGCCGATCTTGGTGTGGTCACGCGGCAGAAGCTGCATCACGAACCATTCGCCGTCGTCATCGCTATAGCTTGCAAGATCAGCGTAGAAGAGCGGCGCGCGGGTCGGATAGAGCATTGCCCAGAAGTCGGAAGGACCGATCGGCCTGCCCTTGACGATCTCGTCTTGAGCGACCGGCGGCAGTGGCTCTGCGCCAATCTGATCTTCGACGGCGCTGTCGCCCTGTGCCGCGGTCTCGCCGCGGGGCGGATCTGGTTGCGGGTTCTTTTCAATCCTTTGTCCGTCCTGCGCCTTGTCGGGAATGGGCGCGGCCAGCCCCATGTCCATGAAGCGGGCTACCTTGGCTCTGGCGATCGCCAGTTTGTCATTGTTGAAGGACAGCGCGATACGCACCGAGAGCGAGCGGCCGAAGGCGCGCACGCCGACGGAAACGTCCGCCCGGCCGCCAAGCAAGGACGGCCCGATCACCGCCTCCAACGCGATTGAGACGGCAAGAGTGAGTGAAAAGCTCGCCGAAAGGGTGACGCGCCCGCCAAAGACCGAGAAACTCAGCCAGACCTCGACGCTGACGCCGACCGAAACGTCGATGCGCATGTAGCCGTAGTAGAATGAATCGCCGACATCCTTCAGCGACAGGTAAGAAAGCACGCGCGCCTCGATGGCAAAGTTGGCGCGCGCCACCGCAGCAGCGCCAAGGCTGCTGCCGCCAACCCTGCCCTCCAGATAGACGGAACCTTGCGCCTTGAAGGCGATGCCGTTCAGCACAGACAGATCCTCGATGCGGTGGATCAGCCCGCCCTTAAGGTCGAGGTAGAACTTGTCGTTCGGGGCGCCAAGCGTGAAACCAAGCTCGTAGGGCCAACCGAGTTCGACGTGGAACAGGCCGGGTCTGATATAAAGCGTGGCCGAGAACTTCGTCGCCCTGATCGCCTTGACCAGTTGTTCAGGCAATTTCGGATGCTCGCCGACATATCCGGATCCGTCGGCGATGAAGCGGCCAAGGAACTCCTTGCGCGGCACCGAGAAATAGAGATAGCCGCGCATGGTGGGCATAGACTTCCAGCTCTCGTTGAGGCCGGAGGAAACCCAGTCGTTGTAATTGACGCTCAACCAGGCGCGCAGATTGATGAGGAAGGTGAAGTCCGTGCGAAAGGCGGCAACGATGTCGAACAACAGCGGATTGGGCAGGTTGGCTTCTTCTTTCGGCCTGTACTCCGCCGTTCCCTGCGTAGCCGCTGAGAGCGCGAACATGCCGCGCAACGCAAGCGTCAGGTCGTCATTTTCATAGGTGGGCTGCCAGGCCTTGAAGGTCGCCAGGTTGCCTTGATATTTCGAAACATCGTCGAGCACCTTGGTCAGCTGTTGCGGCGACGTGGCCGCCTCGGCCTGCGCAATGCCGGCGAGCGTGTATTTGTATCCGAAGCCGAAACCGAACTCGCGCAGATAGATCTGGCCGACGGGCGTGTCGATCGGCTCGGCGAGTTTCTCCTCCTGCCCGTAAATGAAGAAGGAATATTTCGGCGTCGAAGACGGATCGTTCTTTTTGCGCAGCTCGAGAAAGCCCATGGCGCCCGACATCGAAGCCCAGCCGTCAATGTCGAGTTTGCCCGACGCCAGGAACCCTTGCGCCGTGACATCCTTCGGCAGCACGCCTGGATCGTAAAGGTCAGGCATGGAGCCGTCGACGGCGATCGCGGTCGCCTCGACATTGACCGCGCCGGTCTTGAGCCCGACGGTCAGCCCGTCGAAGCGCACCCGCGGCATCGCGGAGCCCTCTAGCGGCAGACCGATCAACATTGAATGAAACTCTAGGCCCAGACCGTCTTTGTCGAACGGCGATAACCTGGCCTGGCCCGAAACCGAAATGCCCGGCGCACCGTCGAATTTCGGGATGGCGGGATGATAGCCGAAGCCACGCAGTTCAAAGTCGAAGACGTCGAAGAGCGATATCTTCTTTGGCGGATCCACCTTCACCTGGAAGGAGATGGCACTCATCAGCACCCGCGGGTCGGCCGCCAGCGGCGCCTTGTCGAGCTTTATGGTGATGTCCTTGAAGTTCTTGAGAAGCCCGGTCGTATATTCCGAGCTGCCGGGCTTGAAGACAGCGGAGCCGGTTAAGAGGAAGTAGAAATGGTAGCTGCCGGCATTGACGAAGTCGAAGCCCAGCTCGGTGATTGTCAGTTCGAAGCGGGTTGCGTTGCAGCGGATCGGGTCACCGGCCTTATCCAGCCTGGCGGTCGCCCCCTTGACGATGACGTTGCCATCGCCGCCAGCGCCGAGCTGAAGGGCAACAGTCGCGTTGGCTTCGCCCACGAGAGCCTGCGGCAACTGACCGGCGCCGGTCAGCGCACCGCCACCAAATTTCGATCCCTTGATCGTCACCTGGCCGGATGTGAAGCGGAAAGGCATATCGACACCGCCGAGCCTGACAGGCTCGGGCAGGATCGCCGCCTCCAGATCGAAGCCGGAACGCCCGACCCGAAATGTCGAGACGTCGAACTGCAGGCCTTTGCCCGCGCTCGACACCTTGCCATAGGAAAGCAGCGCGTTGGCTTCATCAGCAAGGCCAAGGCTTTCTCCACCCCGTGACAGATCGAGGTAGAATTGTTTGTAGATATCCTTCTTCGGATCTTTCGGCGAGACTGTGAGGTCCAGTCCCAAGGGATGGTAGCTTACCGTCGGCTGATCCTTCTTGCTGTTGATGTAGATCTTGTCGCCGCCGGTGATCCGCATCGACAAATCGCGCAGCGAGGCTGAGACGACCAGGACCGTCTGCGGCGCGAAACTATCGTCGATGTGGACAGTGACCTCGAGCTCGACCTCGATCGAGAAATCTTTCGCGTTCCCATCGTAGGTGACTGAGTTGACCTCGACCTTCTGCTTAAGTTTGTCGAGGAAACCGTCCCCTTGCGCTGCGGGGTCTGCGCTCGTCAGCAACGACAGCAGCCTGTTTTTGAGCGCCCGGGCTTCGAGAGTGACGTCGATAACCGGATATCCGCCATCGGTCGACCCCGCCGGAGTGGTCAACCGCACGCTGGCGTCCTTCAGCACTCCGGTTTCGCGCAGCGCCGCAGCGACATTGCCGTCCTTGAAGTCGAGGAGCTCGGTGAACTTCTTGCCGTCCTCGAAGGTCTGGAAAAAACGCGGTCGCCCACTCTGGACCGCTGCAACGACAATCTCCTGAACTCTGTTGCCGCTCGCCTCTTTCGAGGGACTGGCCTTGAGCTGGATCAGTCTCTGCTCAGGCTCTTTACCTGTCTCGTCGGTGCTGCCCATCGCCTGTTGAGGCGTGGTTTCCTTGTCCAACCACAGATCGGTGCCAAGCACCGCTTTGCTATCGGCGGTCGGCTGGATCACGAGGCCTACCCAGCTCGAGGGACCGAGGTCAATGACGAGAGACGGCCTCAGGGCCGCATCGAGATCTAAATCGAAACCCAGGGCGCTGAGCTTTAGTGTTGTATTCAGATTGGCGTCTTTGCCGGCCGGCATGAGAACGATCTGTCGCAGCTGGTATGTCTTGGGATCGAGCCGGACCTCGACTGCAATGTGACTCACTACGTCGCCGCCGAGTTCGGCCAGTTTGCGCGCCAGTTGGATCAGTCCGTCGAATACCCCCTCGACAAGTCCCGCGAGCGCCGCCGCGGCATCGCCAGCCTGCCTGGCAAGCCACTTTCCGGCGGCCGCCAACAGCTGGGCGATGCGCTCCAGCAGCGCGAAAAAGCCGTTCATCTCGGGCTTTGTCGCGGTGAGCTTGGGCACGGGAACAGCAGCGATCAGCCGGATCAGTTCGCCGAGCACATCGCCGGCCAGCCTGATCAATTCGATCGGATAAGGCTCAACGATCCTGAGCGACTTGAGGGTTGTCTTGGTCTTCTGTGAGTAGTAGCTGACTTCGACCTCGATTGCGAAGGCGATCAGTATCGAGGGATCGTCCTTGGCTGCTATGACGATCTTGTCGCTCTTGAAGTTGATCGAGAGGCTGGCTTTGGCCAGGACCTCGCCGCCACCGAGGTCAATGTCGCTGAAAGTTGGCGTGAGGGTGCTGCCAGACACCCCTATTGTGAACGGCGACAGGGGCGGGCTGTATTGCATGTCCGGCACGCTGATCGTCTGCGCTTTGACATCGAGCACGGCCGTCAGAGTGAATTTTTTTGCATCATCGAAGCCGAGGGTGACCTTGGTGACGTTAACCCAGGGCTGAGCGTTGACATAGAACGTTCCGGCGCCGGCCGTTGAGGTTGAGAGCGAAAGTGCGCCGTTGAGGAACGTGACCTTTAGCTTGGGGTTAGTCGTCCATGTGTAGTCGAGTTTGTACACAAAGGGGGGCAAAGCCAGGCTGAACAGCGACGGCGCGTCCAAAAAGTCGACGTCGACCGATGGCACATGCAGAATTGTCTTGTCCAGCCACGAAGTGCTGAATGCAATCCTGGGCAGCCTCAGGTTCAAACCAGACAGACCCGGCATGTCGAAACCGATCTCGTCCCAGGCGACCCAGTCTTTGAACGCTGCTTTTCTTACCAATACGGTCGCGAGCAACCGCCCCGTGAGATCCAGCCCTTTCCCGCTGGCGTTTTCGTAAGTGAGGCTGACATCGGCGGAGGCTTCCGCCCGCAGGACCCAATCCTGGTCGTTGATGGCGCCATCGACCAGGGCTGGATTGAGGAAAATTCGCGCCTTGAGCTCGGCGGCGCCAATCGCCTTGACGCCGAACAGACCTGTGTCGCTGCTAGCGCCGACATTGGCCTCGATCGGGCTCGCCAAACGCCGACGCACACGGTCTTTCAACGCCGCCCATTCGTCTTTGTCGGGGAATTCTTCGCCCTTCTTGAAGCGGTAACGACCATCGTCCAAAATCAGGAGATTGGCGGGTATGTCGAGCGACAGAGGCTGCTTGTCGTACAACTCCAACTGGACGGTCGTAACCGACGTCGCCATCGTCGATTTTACCGCCGTTGTGAGGCTGGAAAGTGTCAGATCGCCGGTTTTGAGAAATACACCCAATCCGACAAGCTCGAAGGTGTATTGCGTAGCGCTCTCGACGCCGGTCTGGCTGAATAGGACGAGTTGGACTTCCGCCATATCACCCCCCACGTCCTGCACAGTCGCGTGATGGTCCCTCACGAGAGGCAGGATCACCCAGCCCGACGAACTCCGCCCGCTGGAAGACAATCTAAAAGTAGGATTTGAACTTGGTTTCCCTATTTAGACATGCACGAAAGTAAATAACAAGATATATCTGTTTAGTATTTGGACTATTTTCAAGCATTTCATAACGTAAAAACAGAAAAGTACAGTAAATCAAGAGATGGAATAAACCATCTCATGATCTGTAACTCACAAACTGACCCTCACTTGGCCTTTTATCGGCGCCCCGCCGTTGATTATTCCATCTCAACAGGAAGTTTCTCGTGATTTGCAAGCAGATCGGGCTCGAGCTGGACGTCAACTGCCGTCATCTGACCAGTGAGGCGGATCGCCAGAGAAAGTTGCCTTGATGACGCCGTAGGTCGCCCCGACGACGGCCAGGTCAGCGTTCATGCCGGTGCGTGGCGTTGTTGTTATGGAAACTGACGTGCCGCTGTTGTCGACAATCGCCAGGGTTCCGGTCCAACTGATCGTCATGTCGATGGCCGTGCCGTCGGAATGCTTGGTTGGATAGGCGGGCTTGGCGACGATTTGATAACCGGCCACCATGTCCTGAGCGGCCTGCCGCGACGCCTCGAGTGTGTCGTGCACCCACTCGATGTCGACGCCTGCGAGGGCGGGAACGTTCGCCGGGTCGATGTCCATTTTCGCGATGCGCCATGAGTAGTGCATCAGATAGGCGCGTTCCACCGGCCTGAGCGTGGTGCCTATCGAGACCGTGGCCCCGGCAGATCGCATGGCCGATATGAACGAGTCCACTCCGGGCCGGAATGAGGCATTCAGGTCCGAAGTCGACGTGCTTCCAGGAAACTGACTAACCCAGTTTGCCCCGCTTGGGGTCTTGGCAAGGATGCCGATACGCCCGTTGACGAACGCATTGCATACGCCCTCGAGCTTACGCCGCAGCGCCACTCGGTTTGCTGGGGCCCCGCCCGCCAGTTCCAGACGAGAAAGGACTTCCAGGGCCTGCAGGGCTTGCGTGACGATTGCCAACCCGTCGAGCCTGGCTTCGTCAAGTCCGCTCTCGAGCTTTGGAGCCGCTTGACGAGATACGGACTTTTTCTGTCCCAGTGGCACTTGCGCCTCCCCCTTTTGTTCTCTCCCTGACTTTGATCGTATTACCTGAGCCCTTGGGTTTCTACTTAAATCTGCGCAACATCTAATAAATGTCTCAGCATACCCCTTGCCCTGAATGCAGCGTTCAAAGTCAACACTTGCCACGGCGCGCCACTACCGCCCCACTGCTTTGATTTGCCTCGGCGTGCGAGATTAAAGTTTCGATCTCTTTCGATTTTTTCGCGCCGCGCCCAGACGCGAAGACTATGTGCACTATCGACAGTCCAGGCTGGCCTTCTTCAGCGCGGTCTGGCCGGCAGTGCTGTCCAGGGAACAAATCCCTAACTGCCGAACAAACCCGCCAGGAGGCGGGGGCTCATGGACGGCAAACGCGATGCGTCAAGTCCATTTTTTCTGTAATATGCCAGGAGACGGTCCCGCCCGCGGCTGCCCTGTGCAAGCGGAAGAAATCGCAATGCGTTGCGCCGGAATATCTTATCGCAAGCGTCTTCCGACAGCCCACAGTCGGTCCGCAGGAAGGCGTTGACGCTTTCAATATAATGAATGTAGCCGGCTTCCTTGCCAAGCATGATCCAGTCGCTTCCGTAAAGGATGTGGTCACATTCAGGATCAAATTCCGCCAACCAGCGCCTGAAAGAGAATGCCAGGGATTTTCTCGTCTCGGCCTTGGCTGTCAGGACCTCGGAGAAGTAACTGATGTCAGCGACAACATTCTGCCGCGGGTGGGCTTTGACAAACTCGCCGAGCCGCCATTCCCAACTCCCCTGCGGCAAAGGCATGTTTTCACGTCCTGCCGATTTCGTATCGAAGCTGCCGAAATGAGCCAAGCATACCCGCAATCTCGGAAACTTCCGGAAGATCGGGATCCAATAGAAGGGGTCTCCCCGCTTTTCATACCCAGGACCTGAGCCATTGGACGCTGCGGCATGGGCAAGGATGGGAGCATCCAGATCCACGCACAACCGATAGAGATCCTCAAGGGCGACATCCAGCTGCTTGCTTGGATCAAAACCCAGAGCCGCAACGGTGCGGAAGGGATAGGGTCGGGAGTTCCCGGAAGCGCGAAAACCCATGGGTGGATAAAGTTTCGCTCCGATGAAGCCGTGCTCTGTCAGTGCTGCCCGCGTTGTTGCCAGCGAACTGACAGCGCTCTTGCCGGCACGATAGGCAACCTCTCGCAGCGGATCAAAGCCCATATAGCCATGAACGACAGGGCCTTTCCTGGCCATGCGCTGGGAAATCTTGTCCATCACCAGCATCTGGCGTGGCAGCGGCGAGGCGTCGACATCCTCGTAAAGCCATTCGTCATAGTCCACCAGCGCAGGGGTCAGCATCAGAGGCCGGAAGCCCTGATGTTCAGTGTCTGAGACGAGGCGCTCGACGAGAACGTGGCGATAGAGCCTGAAGAGGCTGAACCAGTTCAGATATCTGGCGAGCGCGCCCTGGCCATCGAATGCTCTTTGACTTGCCGCTCGGGCATGCTCATAAGAAAACGCCTTGTCCGCGCGGATCGTGAGCGTCGGTTCCCCAACCATGTAGTTCAGGAATTTCTCCTGCGCCAACGGAGCCCGATCGGAGCCGCCCGCCAGACCTTTCAGGCTGATGATCCGTTTGCTTTTCCGATCGAGCTCAAGCAGATGCCGTGCGGTGTCCTCGACCGCAGCCCCGCGCGCCTTGTCGGCCGATTGCGCCGACGGCTGCGCGTGCCGCCCTGTCGTCAGGAAAGCAACCTCCTGATCGGCGCTCGGCGCCTTGTCGGCTCCCAGCAATCGCACGATGAGCTTGTAGAACTCATCGGCGACATCCGGATCGCGTATCGCCAGGATCTTGGCTGACTGCTTGGGAAAATCGTCAAACACGACCTGCCGAAGGAAGCGCGCTGTGGGCAAGTCGGATGCGTTGAACACATGACAATGAGCATCGATCAAAGGTGCGTCGTGACCGGCTTCGCCTGCGCCTTCCGTCTTGCAGCCGGCAGCAACGGCAACCAGCGACAAGGATGACTGCTTCATGAAACTTCGACGGTTCATCGCTCTCCCCCCGGCAGACCCAGAACGCCATGAGGCGAAGCCCGCGCGATCACGTCCATCCATTCATAATATCCGACCGCGGCGACAGGCAACACCACAACCAGTACTAATCGCCGCGATCGTGCGGCTACCTTGCCTTCTAGGCATGTGAAACGTAGATTTGTCCAAGTGCGCGATAACTCGAAAGACAACTCAAGGCTGGGACGTCATGAGGATCGACTGATGGCGAGACACATTTCGATAGTCGATTTTTTCATTCCTGCCATACCAAAAATCCCTATCGTATTTTTCAAAAATATGCTGCGATTTTACGTTATATTTTCAGCAATATACATTTGCGTTTCATTTTCTAGGTATCAGTATTTTTACCCCTATGCAGGAGCCTTATTATTGGCGTTTCTGATGATGATAGCGGTTATTTACTCAGTTTTGATTGGTTCAAGGAAATTCTTGTTCTACCAGTGGAACAATCGCGACAAACTCCCCCTTTTCACCCTGCCGCATCCGACAGTCCAGAATATCCCAAAGCTCAAGATGGCCTCACAGCACCGACTTGCGAATTATGCCTTGGCGTTGATGGAATCCAAACTTTGGTCTCTAGCCTATGGGATATGCTCGATCGTATACTACTTCATATTCCTTTACTACGTCAGCTACAGGATCCCTGACGCCATCCATTGCACAGAACGATGCAACTTGTTGGTATATGGCGCGAAGACCATCTCATCCGGGATAATACTGGACTTCATAGACTATTTCGATATTGAAGTGTCGGGTGTGCACACGAGCAAGTGGGTCAGTGTCGTGTCATTCGGTGCGAAGCTGATCTCATCCTATGTCGTCATCAGATTGCTTGTCGACTATTACAGTTTCAGGAAACGCTTCCGAGCCGTTTTACGAGATGAGCATGTTACCACAAAGCAACCGGGTGAAATGATGGGGCAAGGGTAAGCCGCCCTGCGTTCGGCGCCGGAGCTGGAACAAGACGGCCCGGCAACTCAAGATGCTGACAACAGTGAACAGTTCTGGCCACGTAGAACGGCTCCTTCACCGTCTGACATCGGAAGGCCACTATGATCGCCACCTCAAGCGGCTTGCCCAACGCATCGAGACGGCAGCAACTCGCGTGCATTCAGCGCTCAGCCGGAATGGTTATTCGATCTTCGCCGGCAATGGCGGTGGCTACTACCTCTATCTCATGCTGCCCGGAGGCATCGACGACATAGAACTCGCCCGACTGGGCGCCAAGGAAAGCATTTTCATAGCGCCTGGAAGCGTCTTTTGCGTCGACAAACAGAGTCCAATAGCCGCCGGGATCCGCATAAATGTGTCACGGGCGGATGACGAAAGATTTTTCGACTTTTTGCTACGAAAACTCTCCTAGTCTTGGGCATCGGCACAACAAGTTCCCGGCGCCCACATGGCATTAGTGCCGCCACGAATGAACCGATGACCCCTTCGACCGCCACGCGGAAAGGCATCGGCAAGGCCGAGCGACGCACGATGGACAGAAACAACTGCGCGCGACGTCACTCCCTCTGCGCAGCGCCTACCAAGCAAGAGGTTGGTTGCGGAAATCGACGAAGTGAACGCCACCTGCGCCCGAACGGGCGATCAGCGTCTCGGCAATTGCGTGGGCGCTCGTCTCTATGTCGAGCGGCGCCGCCCCATTGCCACCCATCTCCGTGCGTACCCATCCCGTCGACATGGCGATATAGGTTCGCCCGTTTCCTTTGCGGATCGCGAAACCTTTCATCATCTGATTGAGGGCCTCGCTGCTGGCGCGATCGATCTCCCATCTGCCGCCGACATTGTCGTTGATGCTGCCCACACCCGAAGACATCGCTGCGACAACGCCTTCGGGATCGACCAGATCGTGGAGCGCTCCAATGACGCGCAGGGGAGAAAGTGCGTTGGTGACCATGACGTCCACGAAATCCTGCGTCGGGCGGTGATCAGGTCGAACCAAGCGCGCAGTAGCTTGGCCCGTTCCTTGGCCGGGCGCTTGGCGCCAGTCCAAGAGCGCGCGCTCGGCCGCCAGAATCGCCAGCTCGACGTCGGCGGCCGCAAGATCCGCGACGCGCGCGATAACGCGCCCGTCGCCGGATACTAGAACATGGACGGTGCGCTTTCCGGCCTAGCCGTTACCTCCGCTAATGTGGTGGAGGCTATCAAGTTGTCTGGCGCAGGCCAGCTCCCCGTCCCTGCTGAAGGCGCCCAAGCCGCGAAAGAATGCCCCCGAGGCAAGATGCCAACTGTGGACGTTGATCAATCGAATGACGAGCGCCTTCGAGCATTTGAGCCTTGGACGCAGATAAGCGATCGGAACGAAAATGACCTGTTGGCGTTCTATGCATCGTTGCTAATGACCATTCGCCAAAGGGAGGGTCGGCGTTGCAGTTCAGCCGGGGCAGCGAGAAGATCACGGAGAGGTTGGACGAACTCAACGCGCAACGCTTCGGCATGACTTCAAACCCGCTCGGGACTTCCTCGCTGATCTCAGTGCTGGCAATCCCTTTCTTATGAGCGGCCTCCATCGCTCGATCCGCAAGGACGCCGATCGCCATCGGATCATTCGTCGCGGTTTCCGGCAGTTCTTCTGCCATCCATTTGTCGAGAAAATCGATACCGCGTGTGTTCATCGAGCCTTAAGTTCGCTTGCAGTCTAAAGTTCCACCTTACTGGTGTGACTCCCGCTACCGGACACCGAAGCCCCTCCACGGGACCGTGAATGAGAGGGCCAAATCCACTCCGTCTGATCGCGAAACATGCTAATGGTCAGCCATGTCCAGTTTGACGACGCCCCTGATCCGAAAACTCGAAAGCCTAGGTCAGCTTTCATCGGATGAACGCGAAAGCGTCGAAGCTATACCGCTGCTAGGTAAGCAGTTGACACCCGGTCAGCAGATTGAACTTGAAGGTGCAGAGCCGAGCCGCTGTTGTTTGGTGGTTGAGGGACTTGTGCGACGATATAGCATTGTAAGCAACGGCAATCTTCAAACGCTTTCAATTCATGTCCCTGGCGACATACCAGATCTCCAGGGCCTGCACCTTAGGACGATGGATCACACACTCGCGTCGATCGGAAGAAGCAAGATCGCCATGATAGCGCACCGCGACATTCTCGAGGTGCTCCGCAAATCACCGCGCCTGGTGAACCTGTTTTGGCGGGAGAGTTTAGTCGATGCGGCGGTCGCACGCGCCTGGGTCAAGGTGTTGGGAGGGCATGATGCGTTCGGCAGGTTAGCCCACCTCGCGTGTGAGCTCTACGTGCGCATGAACGTCATGGGCCTGGTAAGGGACAATTCTTACCCCTTGCCACTAACCCAAGTTCAGCTTGGCGAGACCGTCGGGGCGAGCGTTGTTCACATAAATCGCGTATTGAAGAAGATGCGCGCCGACCGCCTCTTGGAGCACAAGGGCGGGCGACTGATTATCATTAACTGGGAGAGATTAAGCGAGGCGGCAGACTTCGATCCAGGCTATCTAAACCTACGGGACTACGCGTATTTGGATTTCCGACCTGCAACCGATTAGCCTCGCGGAAATCCTGTAGCGAAGCAGGCCGTAAGTCTCCTCGCCGCGCAAGTGCTTCACCCGGCCACTTCATTCCCTTCGGTGCCGGCCGGCTTCCAGACTGTCGGCGACATCGCGAGGTAGTGTGCGCCGATGGCACTGACCAGACCAAAGTCTGACACGAGCGCGCAAAGGTCCAAGCTCAGGGAACATTTCATGCAAACAGAGATTTACGGCGGCCCAAGCTGATGCGAGCCCTGCCATGCCGTTGTCGTTTGAATTGCGCGATCAACTTTTCGAGCTTCGTTGCCCGACCTGTTCCCATCCAACCCTCAGAAAAGGTTCCTGGGTGACGACCATCCGCAATTTTAAATGCGCGAGGTGCGGAGCAAAGGTTCAGCTCGGCTACCAAGAGAAGGTCAAGATGTTCGAGCAGTGCGTCAAGGAAGCGGTCAACTCGTCAGCTGGTCAACAATCCGCCAACGAACCTAAACCCGTGTTGGACAGTTCGCTATGACAAAACCATCCGATCTCGGACCGCCGCTCCCCGGCAATCCGCACGGGGCGGACCGGCCAATAAGGGTCTCGACAATTTCTACAGCTGCGCCGTCTGTGAGCAGAAGGTCTACCGGCGCGACTTTCGCCACGTGATGTGGCACGAACAGCCAGAGCACGCGCCGCTGGATCTCGAAGGGCTTTCGAGCAGTAATTTGCTTGTCTCAGCCCAGGGGATGACGACAATCACTGAAGGGGTGGAAACTGCCATAACCTTCGAAAGACGTCCGCGCTTGATCAGCGTAGGCTTTTCACACGACTTCTTCATGTGATGTCCTCGCTTTTTTCCCTCAGTGCGAAATTTGTTCGAGCTGGCAATTTTTGTCAATCCGGCCTCGCCTCGGCCAATGCCGGCATTCGGGGAAACGAAAGCTCGCAGTCTGGCTCCTGTTTGTCCGGGGCGGTCGAGGAGACGCCCTCGAATTCGAGGCGGTGTCGCTACCACCCTTGGCTAGGCCGCACAGCCGGTGCACGCCGGCAGGCACTACTCGTTTTGTAATATCTCGGTAACCTTTGCTGCTAGCTTTTCCATGACGAACGGCTTGGTGAGCACGTGCATGCCCGGGGCGAGATGTCCGTTTCCAACCGCGGCGTTCTCCGCGTAGCCGGTGATGAAGAGTATCTTCAAACCGGCGTGGATTTCTCGCGCTGCGTCCGCGAGTTGACGCCCATTCATGCCTCCGGGAAGACCCACGTCGGTGATGAGCAGATCGATCGCTTCGCCGGCACGAAGAGCCTGCAGGCCGGTGGCGCCATTTCCCGCTTCGATTGTGCGATAGCCGGAATCGGACAGCACTTCGCAGATCAGCATTCGAATGAGGGGCTCATCGTCCACCACCAAAACCGTGCCGCCGCTACCTTGATGGGCAGGCTCATCAACCATTTTCTCGCCTTCCTCTGCCTTGCCGCTGAGCCAATGACGCGGGAGGTACATCGCCACGGTCGTCCCTTTGCCGACCTCTGTATAAATGCGCACTTGCCCATTGGACTGGCGGACGAAGCCATAAATCATGGAAAGCCCAAGCCCCGTGCCTTCTCCTGTGGGCTTTGTCGTAAAGAATGGATCGAATGCACGAGCCACGACATCTGGCGGCATGCCTGTGCCAGTGTCGCTCACGCTGACCTGGATGTATTGTCCAGGACGCATATCGCGCTCCTTTGCAATCTGGTCGTCCACCCATTTGTTCGCCGTCTCAATCGTGATCCGCCCTCCATCCGGCATAGCGTCCTTGGCGTTGATGCAGAGGTTCAGGATTGCGTTCTCAAGCTGGTTTGCGTCGCAGATCGTGGTCCAGAGGCCAATGGCAAGCGCCGTTTCCATTTCGATCGTTGGCCCGATCGTGCGGCGGATCATCTCCTCCATGCCTGTGACCAGATCATTTGCATTGGTGGGCTTCGGATCGAGCGTCTGTCTTCGGGCGAAGGCCAGGAGCCGGTGCGTGAGCGCGGCAGCTCTTTTCGCCGCTCCCTGAGCCGACGTGATGTAGCGAGGAAGCTCATCGACACGCCCTTGGGCCAAACGCGTTTTCAGCAGGTCCAGGCTTCCTGAGATTCCAGTCAGCAAGTTGTTGAAATCATGCGCCAGACCGCCGGTCAGTTGACCGATCGCCTCCATTTTCTGCGCCTGGAACAACTGCTCTCGGGATTGCTCCAGCTGGCGCTGAATTTCCATTCGCTCTGTTAGGTCGCGAGTGACCTTTGCGAATCCGACAAGCTGGCCACTGTCGTCACGAATGGCGTCAACGATCACGTTCGCCCAGAACTGGGTTCCGTTCTTGCGGACTCTCCACCCTTCAGCTTCATAACGGCCCTCCCTAGCCGCCGCCTCTAAGACTCGTTGCGGCAGACCGGCCTCGCGATCCTCAATTGTATAGAAGGTCGAAAAATGCTGCCCCAATATCTCAGCGGCGCTATAGCCTTTGATGCGTTCGGCCCCGGTGTTCCAGTTCGTGATCTTGCCTTCTGGGTCAAGCATGTAAATGGCGTAATCTGTCACGCCCTGCACCAGGAGCCGAAAGCGGCGCTCGCCCTCCAAGGCCGCGAGCTGCATCTCACGATGGTGCGTGATATCGCGGGTGACTTTGGCGAAGCCGGCGAGTTTTCCGTTCTCGAAAATCGGGTCGATTACCACCATCGCCCAGAACCGCCTGCCATCTTTACGAACGCGCCAGCCTTCGGCGTGAAATCTGCCCTCCTCTGCGGCCTGTTTCAGCGCCACCTCCGGCACTCCCGCGGCCCGATCCTCTTCTGTGTAGAAACGCGAGAAGTGTTCGCCGATGATCTCACCGGCGGTGTATCCCTTGATGCGCTCCGCGCCAGTGTTCCAGCTCTGAATCCTGCCGTCGGTGTCGAGCATGAATATCGCATAGTCCACGACACTTTGAACCAGTTGCTCTGCAGCGGTCTGAGAAAGCTTTAGGTTTCTGTGGTCGTTGTTAGGCATCAGACTCTATCTAGTGCTTTGCAATCACAAAGCCACCACGCGGTGGAGGTCCCAATCAAAATCCCGCGCAGCAGTCGACGAGCCTGCAGGGGCGCTACGAGGGCGGCGTGCGGCGGTGTGCAAAGCTTTACGGTCGCTGTGTGGTGACAAGCAATAGATCGGGAAGGCTGTCGTTTTGGACCAGATCATCAAGCATCCGGATTACAGCCGCGGCCTCCTCCGACTTGCATGAATAGTAGCGCCAAATGCCTTCGGCACGGTATTCGAGAATGCCTTGCTCGAGCAGAATGCCGAGATGCTGGCACATGGCGGAATTGCTGAGGTCCATTTCCAGGGCGAGGTCGCCCACGCTTTTCTCACCGTCCATCAACTGTATGACGGTCAACAGGCGTTTGCTGTTGCCCAAGCAGGCGAGCCAGCGAGCTGCGACCTTTGCCTGATTTCGAAGGTGAGTTTGCCCAGCCGGCGCCCGGTGCGCAGTCGTATCGGCGCGAATTTCCGCCAATCGCTGTTTGACGTACGAAGCCATGCTTTTGCTCACCATTGCGCAGGGCGGCAAAATCTCGGCGATCGGTTTGGTTGTCAAGCTGGTTCTAAAAAAGGCAGGACTAGCAGCGCCGCAGTCTCCCCCGCTGGGAAGCATGGTTCCGCTCATGCGAGCGCGCCTGAAAGACCTCAATCAAGTCCGGCCCTGTTTTAGAATACGGGCCTCGCGGACGATCGAAGAATGGTCATTTCCGACTATTGCTATGATGTCCCTGACTTGCGCCTGCGAAATTCCTGTCTCGCGCGCCATCTTGCAGCCGCGAGGAGCGACTTTACCCGGTCGACTATTGCGTTGGCGCCCGCCGGTTTGGTAACCCGCGCGCCAAGCAGAACCAAACTCGATGACTGGTAACATGCAGTGGGCATCGTCAGTGCCTCACCCCGCTACGCTCCCAAGCGTCCGGCGCCCGAGTCGTCGTATAAAATTGCTAGCTCCGCAAGATGAAACATCCCCCTCTGAAATGTCCAAAAAAGCCCGCCACCTTTCGGCAGCGGGCACAGTCAAGGGGGAACTCACACTGCATGGGCGGCAGTGTAGCCGTCTAATTTCGCAAGCTGGAAATTGTTCCGCTAAGACCCCTGCCGGTCAGCGGGCCCGAGATTTCGGAACTTGCCATCAAACATGAAAAGGCCCGCGCTACCTCGGCAGGAGCGCGGGCCGACCAAGATTGCAGGCCTTGGTCAGCGACGGGACCGTTGAGGACAGTCGCCGTCTTCCAACCCGCCAAAGGTTGGTTGGTTCCTGCGCCGGAAAACAAAGCCCGCCACCGTGAGGTGACGGGCTAGCGACCGGCGATGCGCTTTAATCAGTTTGCGCCGCCGAGCTGCTTGGTCATTTTGCAGAAATTGTCATGCGACTTGGCAATGGCCTCGTCTCCGCATTCCTTCATAATGCCCGCGCGGTCTTCTTCCTTCATGGCCATCCAGGCGGCCTTGAATTCCGCCTCGGACTTCATTGTCTTCATGCCGGCATCGGTGAAGAACGGCGACATTTTCGCCGGATCGTCGAGCGCCGACGTCCCGGTGCTGGCGCCTGCGAGCGCCGATCCTGTAATCATTGCGAGCGACATTGCGCCCATAGTTATCATCTTGAAGTTCATGGAAAATTCCTCCTGTTGAGGGCCGCCCATAGAGCAGCTTGTTCCATCAACTCCGTTCTCGATGAAAAGTTTCGCCCGCGATATTGCGAACCAGTCCGACAGGGGCATCTCAAGCGGGCCCGCCCCAATGGCCGAAGAAGCGGGCCCGGCCAGGAGCGAATTCCCCTAGTCGCAGCGGAGGGAATTGCCGCACTTCAAGAACCAGCCGACGAATATCTTGTTCCGCTTATGCGCAAAAAAGCCCGCTGTTCTTTGGGGAGAGCAGCGGGCAGGTTCTGGAGTCATGCTGGGATCATCCAGCGTCGATCAACGAGCGGCGGCAGCGTTGGTTGCGGGAAGCTTGATCCGGCACCGGCCGACACTAGTTAACTGCCGTCAGGCCAGCGCAACACGGTCGGTATGTCCTCTTTGCTTTGTATTTTAGAATACGCCGCGCTTATCGCGATCATCGCATTCGCACTATGGGTCTTCACCAAGATCGGCGAGACAGTGATGATCTGAGTTCTCCGGACCATTCCCTTTCGGTGCGCAGGCCTATGTCTCCAATCAGTCGCATCTAGACAAAGGTCGTTCATGCCCGGACTACGTCTTCTAATCGAGTACGCAGCAATCGTTGCGATGATCGCACTAGCGATATGGTTTGCCCTTCACTATTGGCGGCCCGAACAGATGATGTGAGGCGCTATCACCTTAGAGCGCGCCAGATATCAGCCCAATAGGCAGTGACGAGCGAAGCAACCGCGGCGGCCGCCATCCCCGTCACCCCCAAGGCTCCAAGGCTCCAAAGGCCCATGAGCTTCCAACGCGTCACCTCGGCCGTCACTTCCTTGACGCTGGTCATGTCGGCAATACGTGCCGTTCGCCCCGGTCCACTTCACCGCCTCGGTCAGATGTTGAGCGTGCCGCCGTGCCACGGAGACAGCCCAACCCGTGCCGGTGCCGACAACCGCCGCAACAGCGATCGGTATCTGTGAGGTTCAGGATGCGAAAACGACCTAAAGATCAGATGTTGTCAGCCGTTCGTGACTCAACGCTCGACATGGAAGGCGATGACCCACGGCCGGCCACGTGCATCATAGGCCTATCGACCGAAGACGGCGTCACTTCGTTCGCGTTGAGCAAGCAAGGCGCCAAGACTATGATGCTGGCGCTTCAAACCTTTCTCGACCGAACTGGAGGAGCGAGGGCGCCTAAAAGCCCGCCGGCGGTCGCTAAACGTCGAACAGGTCAGACGGATCCCGACCGATCTCGGCAATGATGTCGAGCCCGGTGCTGATAGCGACGTTGAGAACTAGGGCGAGCCGCCTTCGCGGTGGTCCATTGCTTCAGCGATGACCTCGAACACGCTCGGGACTTCCTCGCTGATCTCAGTGCGGGCAATCCCTCCTTATGGTCGCCTCCATAGCTCGGTCCGCAAGGACGCCGATCGCCATCGGATCGTCGGTAATGGTATCTGGCAGTTGTCCCGCCATCCATTTGTCGAGAAAATTGATACCGCGCGTGCTCATCGAGCCTTAAGCTCGCTTCCCGAATTGAGTTCCAGCAACACCTGCTGGGTCGCCTCCTTGAGCCGCAACTCTCTTAGCCGCGCGGTCTTTGCTTCTCTCGCCTGCCTCTCCGCGTCGAGCACCAACCTGCTCTCGCGGTCTGCCCTCTCGATCTTTTCGCGATCCACTTTGCGCCGGCTCATAACAGCCTCCCTTTGGTCTGATGGGCCAAAAAAGTGCTGATCTGCGAAAATGTTCCCGGCGAAATTTTTCGGGTTTCACATCATTTTTTATTGTGATGAAGGCCTAGGGCAAAAGCCGACTCGTCAACTTCGGCTTCCATCTGGTCACTGACCGGCCTGCCTTGACTTCACTATCCAACACCACGCCGTCCAAGCCCTGCAGCCAGGCGTCGGCATGCTCTTGCCAGAACTCGGGCACGACGCGCTCCTTGCCGTCCTTGCGCGCCTGCGCGCCGTACATCCAGGCGTAGTTCGCGCGCTCCTGGTCCTTCTTTGCGACGGCCATCAGCGTTCTCCTTACCGGCCGAGCGGTTGCTTCGACAGAGTGAGCAGCTCGGTCTCGTCTTTGATACCTGCCATGTAATTGGCAATGATCCGGGATGCGAGCGCGTCGCGCTCCTCTGTCAGAAAATCCGTCTTGAGTTGGTCGAAAACACGCCCCAGCAGTTCAACCTCGGATGGATCAAAGTTACCAGCCTCATGGGCCTTGTGTCGGATTGGCATCGATCTCTCCGCAACAATCGGAAGCCGCGATAAAAGCACAGCGCCTGCCCAAGGCAAGCCGTCTCAATTCTCTTCCCAGTAGTCCAGCAGTCTCGCGTGTCGCAGCTTTTCTTCGCCCTTGAGCGTCTTCACGCGCCCGACCAGGCCAGGTTTCAGCCACTCGGCCTTGTCCTTCTTGTGTCCTTTCGGAACGGGACCGCCGACCTTGCCTTGCACACGGTCCCACAGGGCTTGCCTCTTGTCGGCCCTTAGCCTCACGAACGCGCCGCCTTTATAGTGGCCCTTTTCAGCCATTATCACCTGGGCGGCTTTGCCGGGCTCGCGCTGCACGCCAATGATGTCCATCTGCTTCTCTTCGAAGCACTTGATCTTGCGCCAGGCCATCGTGGGGCCGCTGCGATAGGCGCTGTCCTTCCTCTTGGACACCACGCCTTCAAGGCCTGCCTTATCGACGATATGATAGACGGCCGCGCCAGTGCCCGGCAGCGCCTCGCTGAACTGTATACGCCCGCCTTCCGGGATCATGCCTTGCAGGATCTCGCGTCGATCGGCCAGCGGCATGGCGCGCAGATCGTGACCATTGAGAAACATCAGGTCGAACGCGACAAGGTACAGGTCGGGAGAAGGCCGGCGGCGGCCAATAATGCCTTGCAGCGCGTGGAAATCGGAAAGCCCGGCCTCATTGATCATGATGGTTTCGCCTTCGAAGATGAAGGTTTCGGCCTTGATCGCGGCGGCTTCCTCGGCAAGGTAACGATACCGAGCGGTCCAGTCGAAGCCGTTCTTCGTCAGCATCCGAATCCCGTCTTCATCCTTGATGACCTGGGTCCGGTAGCCGTCGAACTTTATCTCATGAATCCAGTCGTCACCCTCCGGCGGGGTATCGTAAAGCTCCGGCTCCATCGGCTTGATGAACTTCAAACGCATACGCTGACTCGCACAAACCGCGATTCAATAAGCTTAAGCTAAAATAGTTCCAAAACCGCAATTAATTCCCAGTTGCAACAAATCGCGGGTCACGACGTTGCGCTCCATCCGTTCATGACTGGAGGACAAGAGCATGGCCGACGACAAGAGCAAGCGCGCCTTTCGCGACCGCGACCGGGTATCCGCCGATGAGGATTATGAGGTGGCGTACTTCGCCGAGAAGGCCGGCATCACAGTCCAGCAGGTCAGGGACTTGATTGCAAAGCACGGCAACGATCGCGCTACGCTGGAACGGGAAGCCAAAGCGCTCAAGGGGCGCTAACTCCATGCCGACGTACCAGGTTGAAGAGTTCTATGGTGAGAAGCTTGTCTCCTCCAAAACCGTGCAGGATGACGAGCCGATGAAAGCAGCTGAACAAGTGGTTGGCGGCCCGGTTTCGCCGAGAGCCTTGCAGGAGCACTGGTTCAGGGTCGTAGATGAACGCCGATCCGCAGTGCACGAGTTCAGCTTGGCCGAACCAGGCAAGCCTGGAGATTTTGCGAAATGACGAAGCTTTCAGATCTAGGCCCGCCGATCCCCGGCGAGCGTCACGGCGGCGAACCGGAGCGGGAAGAGGACAATTTCTATCCCTGCCCCTATTGTGGCCAGATGGTCGACCAGCGCGATTTGCGTCAGGTGATGTGGCACGAAGGCCCGGGCCACGAGCCGTTGGAGCCGGAGGACGGGGCAACAATCCTGATATTCCCGGAGGCCCGGAATTAACCCCTAGAAACAAAAAGCCCGCCGGCCGGAGCCAGCGGGCTTTCGAGAAAGAATTTTGCTGTCTCAGCCTGGGGGTATGATGACAATCACCGAAGGGGTGGAAACTGCCGTAACCTTCGAGAGACGTTCGCGCTTGATCAGCGTAGGCTTTTCATATGACTTTTTCATGTGGTGTCCTCTCGCTTTTCCCTCGATGCGAAATGTGTTGGAGCTGGCTATTTTTGTCAATCCGGCCGCCTCGGCCAGCCGGTGTAGGCGCGGCGGCACAACGGCTTACGGTCGGGTTGGAGGGCCAGGCAATAGATCGGGAAGCCTGTCAGTTTTGGCCAAATCATCCAGCAGTCGGAAGACGCCTTTCGCCGCTTCTGATTTGCACGAATAGTAGCGGCGCGGTCCATCCACTCGCGATTCCACGATTCCTTGGCCTGTTAGAAGCGCTAGGTGCTGAGATGTGGCTGAAGCGGAGATACCGATCCGCCGGCCCAACTCGCCCACCGTTTTTTCACCGTCAATCAAGTGAACGAGCATCAGAAGACGCTTGTCGTTGCCCAAGGTGCTAAGCCAACGAGCAATGTAGGCAGCATCGTTGCGGACGCTCAGACGGGTCGCCGGCCGGCGACGCAATGCCGGATTCGCCTTAATTTCTGCGAGCCGCTTTCTGACGTACGACACCACGGCCGACCTTTGTGATTTTCAGCGCAGAGAGGCCGCGCCACTGGAAAGCCCGCCACCGCGTTTAAGGCAGTGACGGGCTCTTGTTTGTCCGCTCGGTCGGGTGGACGCCCGAGCACGTAGGAAACTTCACCGATTGAAAATGGTTCCAACAAACAGCCCGCGCCCAAAGGCAAGCAGCCGATTAGCTTGCAGGGGGTGGGCAGGGGATGTGCGCGGCCGTGAAAGGTCTCATGGGTCGCTGTGGGATGCCAGGCTATAGATCGGGAAGCCTATCGTTTTGGGCTAGATCATCCAGCATCCTGATAATAGCCCCGGCCTCTTCCGAGTTGCAGGAATAGTACCGCCGGATACCTTCGGAGCGGTATTCGAGGATCCCTTGTTCGAGCAGAATGCCGAGATGCTGGCACATGGCGGAATTGCTGAGGCCCATTTCCAGGGCGAGGTCGCCCACGCTTTTCTCACCGTCCATCAATTTTACGATGGTCAACAGGCGCTTGCTGTTGCCCATGCTGGCTAGCCAGCGAGCTGCGACCTCTGCCTGATTTCGAAGGTGAGCTTGTCCAGCCGGCACCCGGCGGGCAGTCGTATCGGCGCGAATTTCCGCCAATCGCTGTTTGACGTACGAAGCCATGCTTTTGCTCACCGTTGCGCAGGGCGGCAAAATCTCGGCGATCGGTTTGGTTGTCAAGCTGGTTCTAAAAAAGGCAGGACTAGCAGCGTCGCGTTTTCCCCGGCTGGGAAGCATGGTTCCGCTCATGCGAGCGCGCCTGAAAGACCTCGGATCAAGTCCGGCCCTGTTTTAGAATACGGGCCTCGCGGACGATCGAGGAATGGTCATATCCGACCATTGCGATGATGTCCCTGACTTGCGCCTCCGAAATTCCTGTCTCGCGCGCCATCTTGCGCACGAACTCGGCTTTCCGATCAAAGCGCTGCTCTTGTTCTTTTTCTTCTTCGCTCATCACGGCGAACTCCTGCTCGCTTGGGTAAGCGTCCGGAGCAGGATTGTGTTCCTATCGCGGAAAAAGATTCTGGCCGCTCAGGCCACGGTGAGAAGCGCCTTAACCCGGTCGACTATCGCGGTGGCGCCCGCCGGTTTGGTAACCCGCGCGCCAAGCAAAAACACAGGATCCTGGCCTTCGCTAATCATGCCGGTATGAACGACGAAGGGAACGCCTTGGTCCACAAGGTGCCTGGCAATGGCCGAGCAGTCTCCATCAGTAAGGCGAACATCAAGGACGGCCGCGTCCGGCCTATGATCCGCGAGGAAAGCCGCTGCATCGACACACGACCTGAGAGCGGCCACGTGAAAGCCGGCCTCGATCAGCGCCTCTTCAACGTCCATGCTGATGAGCACTTCATCCTCAAGGACGAGGACGGTCTGTTTTTCCACGCCCACGCTTGGACCTCGATGACTGGTAACACGCAGTGGGCATCGTCAGTGCTTCACCCGCTACGCTCCCAAGCGTCCGGCGCCCGAGTCATCGTATAAAATCGCCAAGTCGGCAAGATCAAAGATGCCGCCCGAAGTCCGAAGAAATGCGTGGACCCTGGCAAGAGCCCGGGCAGCTTTACTAGTCGGCATTTTGCCTCCCGCGCGTGTCACGCAATGCGGGTCCAGACATCGATAGGAGGTTGGTCCAAGATAAAATAAAAGTGGTTGCACAATCGCCACACAATTTCCGAGCGATCTCGGCTATTATCCTCAACGAGGGTTTTACTTGGGTTGGGAGAAAATAGGTGAACAAATTCTTAGCAGTTCTGGCTGTTGCCGCCCTGTCGGCAAGCACCGCCTCCGCAGCCGACATGGTGGCACCGATCGCGGGGTCGACCTATGATTGGAGCGGTTTCTACGTCGGCGGCCATGTCGGCTTTGCCAATGGTGACATCACTGCTACGGACGTAACGGAGCCGGATGGTGGTTTTTTCACCGACGCCGTTCCGGCCGGCACGGAAGGCTTTGACTTCAACAAGGGCGCCGTGGCAGGCGGTATCCATGCAGGCGCGCAATGGCAGTGGGGACAATGGGTTCTGGGCGGCGAGGCAACCTGGACGGCAACGGGCATCCGCAAGACCATCACCAGCCCCTACTTCCCGGACACGGACACAGAAACCGCCAAAATCTCGAATTATGCGACGGTCGTCGGCCGCGTCGGCTACGCCTTCGATCGCGTGCTGATCTACGCCAAGGCGGGTTATGCCGGCGGCAAGGTGGACTTCCGCGCCCGAGACAATGACGTCCTCGTCACCTACGAGAAGAATGAGTGGCAGAACGGCTATGCGCTTGGCGCCGGCATCGACTATGCCCTCACGAACAACCTCTCGCTGGGCGTGGACTATACCCACGTCGACCTCGGCCATAAGACGAGCACGGGTGACAACGTGTTCGATGACGGTCACCTCGGTGACAATCCCGAGACCTATCGCACCAAGGCCAAGGTTGATGCAGTCATGGCCCGGCTGACCTACAAGTTCGGAATGGGCCAGTAATTTTTTAGCCACAAAGTCACAAGAAGGCCCGGCAGATAGCCGGGCTTTTGCGTTTACGTGTCGGAAAAAGCCCGCTGTCCCTTGGGGGAACAGCGGGCAAGTCCAGGAAGTGCGCTGGGATCATCCAGCAGCGATCAACGAGCGGCGGCAGGGTTGGTTGCGACCACGGACTGCCTGGTAACTATATCTCGTCAAACCGACCTTCGCGGGTGGGATGACGGGCGATGGCGGCCTCTTCCTCATCGTCAGGTAAGGCGTCGTCGCTGTTCTGATACGGGTTGTCGTCGTCTTCCTCGACAACTTCGCCATCCATTTGAATACCGGCATTGGTCTCGGCTGTTGCGAGATTGTCGTCGCCTTCGGATTCGATGCCGATCGTCTCGCCCTCACCGTGGACCTGATCGCGGTCCCAGTCGTTGGTCTTGTCTGGCGTTTTGACGACAGCTTCTCGAGTCTCCCGGTCTGTGTCCTTTCGGGGATCGGTGCCGGGAATATCGCGCGATGATTTGGGGTGCATGTGTGGTTCTCCTTTGAAGCCAAACCACTTCAGACTTTCAAGGTTCCCTCACCCACCGCGCAGCACTCGCCAAATATCACCCCAATACGCCGTTACCAGCGAAGCCACCGCAGCGGCCGCCATGCCGGTGACGCCAAGGGCGCCAAGGCCCATGAGCTTCCAGCGCGTCACCTCGGCCGTGACCTCCTTGACGCTGGTCATGTCGGCATTGAGCTTGCTGACCGCGCTTTCTGTGGCGCTCACTCGCTCCACCAGCTCGTCGGTCTTCTGATACATTTTCGCGCGGCTAGCGGCGGCCCGCTGTTCCGACTGCTCGTAGCTCAGGGCGGCGCGGGAATCGCTGTCCTTGATATCGCGACGGATCTCGGTGATGTCGCGTTGCATGTTCTTCGTCGCCTCGAGGAGACCGCCGATCATCATTTCGAGGCTTCTGTTGCATGGTCCCGATGACGCTGCCGACCAGGCGCGAGACGCCAAGCCGGTCGCCAAGGAGCGTCATGAGCAAACTCGTTGGCCGAGCCACCAATAGTATGCAATGGCCGAGGGGAGGATGTGGAACGATTTTCGCCACCTCCAGGAACCGCTTGATGCTGGCGAAGTTCACCTCTGACACAACAGGAGTGACTCACCGTGAACACCTTAAATACAGACGATCTCTCGGGATCAGGAAATGCCAACGAGAACGAATGGCAGGGCAGTGCGGCGACTGAACGTGGCGCGGCCACCAAGGAAGCAATCGGCAATTTGAAGACGAGTGCCGCGGAAACCGCTTCGCATCTGAAAAGCGCCGCCGCGTCCGTGTCAAGCGACGCCAAAGACTACGCCGGAACTGTCGCCTCGGGTGCCGCCGGTGCCTTCAAGGACGCTGTCGAGGCCAACAAGACCGCAGGTGCCGACGCCATCGCCAACATCGCCCATTCTGTGAAAGACGCGGCCGATGGTATCGAAAAGCAGTCGCCTCGGATCGCAGGCATGGTGCGCAATGCAGCCGAAGGCGTCGAGCGCGTCTCAAGCGATATCAGAGATCGCAATGTGGGCGAGTTGCTCGATGCCGTCACCAAGTTCGCGCAGCGCCAGCCTGCCGCCTTTTTTGGCGTTGGCATCCTCGCCGGCGTGGTCCTAACGCGGTTCATGCGAAGCTCTGACAGATCCTGAAAGGCCATTCAAATGGATGATGGTGCGCATCACCGGCCGTTCGGGAGCGTGCTCAACGACGCGATAGGTCAATTCGCTTCATTGATGCGACTTGATCTTCGCCTGCTCGAGGCAGAAATGCGAGCCAAAGCCACACCGATCGTATCATCGGGCGCATGTGGCGTGGCGGCTGCGCTCTTCTTCGTTCTGGCTGCGTTCGCGCTGGTTGAATTCCTCATTCTTGCGATGATCCATTTCGGGGTCGACGCGATGTTCGCCTGTCTCACCGCCGGTGCCGTTTTAGTCGGCGCAGGAATGCTGTCCCTATATCTGGCCAAGCGCGCGCTGATCGGATGGACCATCGCCCCTGTTGAGACCGTAAATCAGGTGCGGGCAGACCTCGCGGCCTTAAAGCAGGGGATACGGTATGGCTCAACCCAGCAATGAAATTCGGGACATCTTGGTCCAAAGTCGCGCTGGAAGGCAGGCTCTGTTTGGTCCGGTAAGCGAAGTAAGCCGCAGACTCCAACCCAGACATCTGGTGCAAGTCTCTACAAACTGCGCCAGACAAAAATTCGCCGGGGCAATCGATCGCGTCTCCGGCGCGGTCAAGGAAAATGGCGGCACTGCGGCGGCGGTGGCCTTGGGTGCCCTCGTTGTCTTCGATGCCGGAAGAAGAAGTGTGGACGGCAATGCCGGTGGCACCGACTTCGAAAACTTTGCACGCAGAGGGAATTCCGACTCGAGCCCCGGCCGTCACGTTGCGACCCGTGAGGTGACAGGGCTCGATCAGGCGAAGGTAATTGCGGGCTCGGCCATGGCGCTTTCGCTCGGGCACGTCATCGGGCGGGCTTTTCGGACGACGGCCAAAGAACGCGCCCTATTCGGCGCCGCTGGAGACACAGTTCGGGAAACGGCCGCCAAGTTTGTCCATGAACACAAGCGGGGCGCCAAACTTGCCGCTGCGGAGGCTTTCGGCCTCGCACGATACGGCGCCACGCTCTTGGCAATCCTAGCGGTGGCCAGCGACTATTTCGTGAGAAGTGACGATATTGGAAGTCCGCCTGGGAGCTGCTCGGACTGAAGATTATGCGGCAATCCGACTCGCTCCGACAGTTGTAAAGGACTATAATGTCTATTGTAGCCGGAACTGCTTTCGCCTTACTCATTTTTCTCGTGATCCTGCTCATGACGCATGCCGCGCGTGATTTGCTAAGCTCACCATTATTCTATCGTTTGAGGCGCCGACTAGGGTATTAGGCGGCGATCGGCGAAGCGGAGGTTATCCGCAGGCTTCACTGACTGCCATAATCTGATTGCGGTGTTTTTCTCGGCAAGGGCGGTCATCGGCCTCGGAAATATTCGGTGCCCGCCGGCATCGCAGACAGGCGCTCGGAAGATCAATCTCGCGGCAATCTGCTTCACCTAAAGCACTGATGATAAGACGCCAGTTAGCTTTTGCGGCGTTTCTAACGGCATTTGGGCGTCTATGGCGAACAGCTCCCATCTGATAATTGACCGCAGGGCGCAAGATCCGGCCCGTCGCTTGCAGGTTCGCAATCGTCGTTTCGTTGTCATCTTGCGGCCATTTCCGCGCTGACGCCTTTTAGTCTCTTCATGACACGGCACAAGAGACCGCCTACCAGAATTCGGCGTCTAGGATGGATAGGGTGAGTGAGTGCGCAACGATTTCTCGCGGTCGATGGCGCTGCAGCTCGATTACCTTCTGAGGCCGAAGAAACTAAGAACTGCAAGGACAACCACGACTAGCCCCACAATGTAGATTATGCTGTTCATTGACTCCTCCTAAAAACCAGACCAAGCAGCCTCGGCTGCCATAGTCTCCACCTGCACTGAACATTTAGAACCGCCTAATGTTCCATCTCGCTTCTCGCATTCCGATTAATTCCGGGCGGCTGGCCGCTGCATGTCAACGCTAAGCTGGCCCCCTGTCGACCCGCGCTGAAAGATGATCAAGAGCAATCGACTTTCTATTGCTGGCGTTTCTTGAGCATTCAGGCTTCGCCCATCAGCGACCAAGATCGTAGCGGACCATCAAAATCAATTCCGTCACCTGCTTCTCAGAAATACCTGTCTGCCGTGCGACTTGCGCACAAATTCGTCTTTCGGATCCAATGTCTTTGGGTTCCCAGGCATAAATATCCCTTTCGAAAGACTAAGCGTCCGAAACAACTTAGCGCTCCGCTAGGATACGGAAAGCGCGCTCATGGCCAGCACCGGAGGCGTCGCGCGGTCGAGTCGCGGTGCTCAGCTTTCGATAGGGCGCGAACCCAGAATGTTTAGCGATCGAGACGGGATGTCATCCCTGCACGATCGCCGTCAACCCAAACGATCTCGGTATCGATGTCGCGCGGTAGGCGCCAAGACCAGGCTATGGACTTCGCTTCAGAGGATTGTTGGCATGGACGTGCAAATCGCCATCAGCTCGCCGCTGCGGAGCGTTTGAAGACGATGGTGACTTTTGTCCCTTCGATGGCGCTGGATTTGACTTCGAATTGCGCTTTGGCGTTCTCGGTCAAGGAGCGCGCGATCAGCGCGCCGAGCTTGCCGGGTTTCGGCCATGTCTCGCCCTCAGGCAATCCAACCCCGTCATCGGCGATCGTGATGCGGCATCCGTCGCCGTCGACGACGCTGTGGAGCGTTATCGTGCCGCCTTCCCGTCCCCTGAAGCCGTGTTTGAGCGCATTGGTGAGCAGTTCGTTCACAACCAGTCCAGTCGGCATAGCGACGTTGATCGAAACGGGATAGGTATCCACCTTCATGTCCAGGCGGATGCCTTCGACCGCGTGTGAAGCCATCACCGCGGATGCTATCTGGCTAAGATAGACACCGAGATCGACCTCATCTTTCTGGCCGTCGTCATTCGACAGCGCCTGGTAGAGTATCGCAAGAGCGTCGACACGCCCGGCCAGCCTCTCGAATCGTTTCTGATCGGGCTCCGCCGCGTTGCGGGTCTCCAGCCTGATGAGTGCGGTAATCATCTGGAGATTGTTTTTTACCCGATGCTGCAGTTCCCGCAGCAGCGTATCCTTTTCCCGAACACGTTCTTCGACTGAGGGCGTCTCTTCGCCATGAACGGATACGTCCACCAAGGCAACCAGCCGAAAGCAAGTCTTGCCGTCGTCGTCGACTATCAAATTGGAATAGGCATCAACGATTGCCGGTGCGTCGACACCGCGCTCCAGGCGGAAAGTGCCCACGAAATCCGATTCTTTGACAACGCTCTCAGCCAGCGCCTTGTCCTTCTGTTCACGAATACCGATACCGGAAAGCGCGGCCCAGTTTCTTCGTGCCAGACTGGCGGCCGTCAGGCCGCAAAGTTTTTCGAATTCCGGATTGGCATAGACGACGCGCTCGGTTTTGATCAGGTCGGAAACGGCAATCGCGATGGGTATCTGGTCGAGGAATTTCTTGAACTGTTCGCTCTCCAGCGCGGTGGCGAGTTCGGGGGTATCGAGTAACTGCTCGACCGCCCCAGGCTTCCCTGGATCCGATGTCATTTTTGCGCCTACGCTGCAAAGAACGCCAATCAGTATCAGCGATAGGGCGGATAGGCCACCGCCGAAGGGGCATCACCTTTGCTTGCAGAGGTCAATAGGCGGGGACCAGCCTTGTGTCTCGTAGGGGCAAGGCCATAGTGAACTGCAGGCCCTCAGTATGATAGTTCAACTCAACCTTGGCTTGGCACTGCACAGCGACGACTTTCTCGAGCAGTGTCGTACCGAAACCGCGCCGTCGTGGCTTCTCGACCTTCGGTCCGCCTTTTTCGAGCCAATCCAGATTGAGGACTCGTTCGTCGTGCGAATTGTCCACCGACCACCTGACCTCGAGACGGCCGTGCGAGCGGGACAACGCGCCATATTTGGAGGAATTGGACGCGAGTTCGTGAAAGGCCATTCCGATCGGGATCGCGATATCGGCGACTAGCGCTACGTACGGCCCTTCGAGCACTACACGTGACTTGTGGCTCGTGTCATAGTGGCGCAGTTCCGACTCTAGCAGCTTGTGCAAGGAAGCCATCTGCCAATAGTCATCGGTGAGCATCGAGTGCGTGTCGGCGAGAGAGACGATCCTGGCTGAGAAATCACGGACGAAATCATCCACGTTACCACTCGACTTAGCCGTCGCCCCCATCATCGCCCGGACATTTGCGAGCGTGTTTTTGACGCGATGATGCAACTCCCTGATCAGCAGTTTCTGTCGGTCTGCGACCTCTTGCTTCTGTTCAATGTAAGATTTTACCTCAAGCTGACGGGCGCGGGCACGCAGAGCCGACCGCACCGAATTTGTAAGACTCGACGCCAAGAAGGGCCTTTCGAGAACGATCAGATAGCGGTCCAGAAAGGCCAGGCGATTGTCGATTTCCGTTCCGCGCATCGTGAGCAACACGATCGGAAAATCCGACCACGCCGGTTGATGATTGAGCCAGGATGCGAGCCGATTTCGATCAGAACTGATCAAGGCCTCTTCCGTTACCAAAAGACAATGTGCTTGGTCCAACAGCGGAACTGCTTCCTCGAGCGTGGCGCAGATCTGAGACTTGATCCCGTTGTCCGCGAGGATAGACGACGCGACCTTCGCGTCGCGCCCGACCGGCGCGAGCACCAGAACAATGCGATCTGAAAGCATCACGAGGCCTTGTCTTGTAGCAGGTTGCCTCGCTTTCCCTCGTAAGTGGGCACGCCAGTCAGGATCCCCCGGAACTCCTCCAAAGGTTCGCCGACAGCCAGGCCGTCTGCGCTTATCTTGAATTCGCGAATGGTGTCCTCGTGGGGCCCGACGCGTTTCTTGACCACGGAAATAGCCCGTCTCAGACGGCCGCCGCTTTCGAAAAAGCGCAGCAGCATTATGGAATCGCAGAGATAGGTCAAATCGACAGGGGCGGACATTTGCCCTATCAGCCCATGATTGGCCAGCAGGAGGATGGTCACAACGCCCTTTTGATTGAGATATGTCAGGATCTCGTGCATCTGCAGCACAAGGTGCTGCTCCTCCGACATGGCATTGAGGTAGCCGGTCAGGCTGTCGATAACGACGATCCTTGCATTTGAGCGCTCGACAGCGGACTGGATGCGCGACGACAACTCACCAGGCGACAATTCCGCCGGATCGATCTGCTCCAAAATCAAGCCGCCATCAGCGGAGAATGGCCCCAAATCCATCCCCAGGCCTGAAGCGCGCGCCAGGAAAATCCGCTTGGTTTCATCGAACAAAAGCACCAGCACATGTTCGCCGCGCTTGAGAGCCGCATGGCAATAGCTGCACGCTATGGTCGACTTGCCGACGCCAGAAGGTCCCATCAGGAGAGTGCTGGTGCCGCGATCAAGACCACCACCCACAAGCGTGTCGACAGCACCGTTACCGGTTGCCGGCGTTCCATGCTCGGCCATCTCATGTTCGGAAGCAACCAAGCGAGGAAAGACCACCACGCCGCCCGGCCGAATGACAAAGTCGTGGAAGCCGCCGCGAATTTGGACGCCGCGCATTTTAATGATGCGTAGCCGCCGCCGCTCGCCGCCGTAGATCGGCGATAGCTGTTCCATCCGGATGACGCCGTGACTGATCGAATGGAGGTTTAGATCGTCATGTTCAGCGGTGAGATCGTCAAGTAGAAGCACCGTTGCATTGTTGAGCAAGAAAAAGCTTTTCAAAGCCAGGACCTGCCGCCGATAGCGTAACGAACCCTGCGACAAGAGGCGAATTTCCGACAGAGAATCGAACACCACACGGTCCGGCTTCATGCGCTCGATCTCGGCGAGCGCGGCCCGCACCGTCTCACCGAGCTCCAGATCGGACGAATGCACCAAGGTCTGTAACTGTGACGGATCGAGGCTTAATTCGGGAGGGACCAGTTCGAGGATCTCGATACCGTCAAGAGAAAATCCGTGCCTTTCCGCGACCGAATGCAGTTCACGCTTGCTTTCGGACAGCGTTATATAAAGGCATTTCTCGCCTTCCGCCGCGCCCTGGATTAGAAACTGCAGACCAAGTGTGGTCTTACCTGAACCAGGCCTGCCCTCTACAAGATGTGAGCGAAATTTCGCATATCCGCCTCGCAGGACGTAGTCGAGGCCTTTTACGCCAGATGATATTGGTGAAGCGTCGTTTTTGTCCACGGTGCCCCGCCTGCTTTATCGTGAGCTGCTAAACGGATAGCATTTTCAATGGTTCCCTCAACGCGCACTTTGGATGCAATACTAGCCGGTCGGCGAAGCATTCCCAGAATTGGCGACAAATCGCTAAAGCTGGGATTTGATCGGTAGGTGTTTGACCAGGGGCGGCCAAGGATACGGCGGATCGACGTGGGTCGGTGAGCGGAGGTTCGCGATCCGCCTTGCTCGCAACCGTGCAACGTAAAATCTCATTCTTCAGCTCGAGTCGGCAGCTCGCTTCCGGCGCTATCTCCGATTTGAACCGGTGCCGCAGTTCCGCGACCAACTTCTCGTCTTCAAAAAGCACACCCATTTCCGAATTCAACGATACGGACCTAGGATCGAAGTTGAAGGATCCGACGAAACCGACGCGGTCGTCGACACTGAATGCTTTGGTGTGCAGGCTGGCGCCTTTGGACCCAAATACAGAGATCTTGGCTTGCCGGCTAAAGGGTTGAAGCTCGAAGAGCTGCACGCTCTTACTCAACAAGCGCTTGCGATAGTTGGCATAGGCCCCGTGCTCAACAAGCGCTTGCGATAGTTGGCATAGGCCCCGTGGACGGCCGCGACATCGGTTGCGGCCAAGGAGTTTGTCAAAACAGCCACCTGCACCCCACAAGCCCCTCTTGCGTGTGATGAAATAAGGGGGACACGATTTCGACACGCTTGCGCGCCGACTGAATGATTGGGAGCAACTCCTTCATCAGCCAACCGCACGGTCTCAGCCTCGAACCTTTCCCGAGGGTCTGAATTCACGCGCGCGCTGTCCACCGTACGCTGCGGCCAGCGGCTATAAGTTCGGCGATGGAACCCTTGTCGCCTATACCGCTCAAAAGTATCGACTGGGTTTTATCGTCGCTTCCCGCAAAAATAACGGCATGCGCGCCTGGCGCGGTCGAAGCGAGTTCTTCCATGGGTTTCGCGTCCTGGCAAACCCGATGCCGTCGACGAACTTCTTATCTCGCCGAAGTCTACCAGGGCGGTACAGCACACACTTCGATCAATCTCAACAATGTTCGAAACGACCCTCCTGTCCATCATCGTCTTGAATGATGGTAGCGTAGTATGGATGTCAGAGCCTCCCTAGCACGATGGGGAACCGAGCAACCGACGCTGCGTTCCTGACCACATGGACGAGTTCATCGAGCGATTTGGGCAAACGACTTGGCTACCCTTTTCCGTAATTTCGGCCAGGGTTATGCTTGCTGCGCTCCTCGGAGCGGCTGTCGGTGCCGAACGGGAATGGCGTAACCGGCCTGCCGGATTGCGGACCCATATTCTCGTCTGCGTTGCGACGGCCGTGATCGCTATCTTGGCAGTCGAGATCACCCACCTCCATGTATTTGACGGTCAGGAGGTAGCAATTGATCCCCTTCGCTTGATTGAAGCCACTACCGCAGGAGTGGCGTTTCTGGCTGCCGGCATCATTTTTTTCTCGAAGGGAGAAGTTCAGGGGCTTACCACTGGCGCCGGCATGTGGCTGGCCGGAGCCATAGGTTTAGCGGTAGGACTCGGGTTCTGGCAGATCGCGTCGCTAGCTACGTTACTTGCGTTGATCGTGTTGGGGCTTCTGCAACTATTTCAAACGGGCAAAAAGGATTGAAATAGGGTTGGCTCTTTATCGGGGCGGCGCACGAAGTCGTTTTCCCGTCCACAGGTCGCAATCTGCCGTGTTCCTTCATCCTAAATTCACTCGCGACGCCCGACCGCCGGGACCATACACGCCGCTTGCGGTATCCGCCGCCGCGAAGCAGTATTTGCGCTTACTTCGCGGCGGTTTCCTTGCCGAACTCACCAGGATGTGGGACGGCACCTCGTTGTGCAGGCGCTTCATGCGCGTTTTTGCGCCGAACACTACGACATCGCTCGGTGTCAGATGGGTTGAGGGGGCCCAGACCGGGCCCGCCGCGGTGGCGTTCACGCGAATTCCCTTGTCGATCAGATTGCCTGAAAGCGCTCTCGTACTGGCGTGGATTCCGCCCTTCGTCATCGAGTAATCGACCAACCCATCTATGCCGGTGATCGATCCCGTATCGACAATTACGGAGCCCGGCTTCATCACCAGACCATTCCTGCCCATGTGCCACCCCTGAACAGCGCGTCGTATAAAACGGCTGGTTTGATCTCTGCCTCATTGCCGGGTTTCGGATGGTGCTGTTCAGGAAAAGGCGGTGCCGGGTATTCCGGCCCCCTGCCAGTGCAACCAAAACCGAGTTGGGCCGTTTTGGCCGGTTCAATATTTTTGGGGGATTTCTTGGGACCATCCAATGAGGGCAAGGCGAGCGCCGTGTTTCGCAGCACCGGAGAAATGGCTGAACGTATCGGCACGTTTGGCTGGAGCGCCACCTCTATTGGACCGGTCTCTTCGTGGCCAACCGAGCTCAAGACACTCGTTGATCTCCTTTTAGGCTCCGCACAGCCCATGTTCGTCGTCTGGGGCCAGGATCGCATCTGGCTCTACAATGATGCCTTCATCCCAATCCTTGGCCGCAAGCATCCGATGGCTCTCGGCCTGCCCAGCCAACAGGTTTGGGCGGAAGCGTGGCAGACGATCGGCCCGATGTTTGATCAAGTTTACCAGGGCCAGTCCGTCCACATGGATGACCTCGAGATTAGGATCGACAAGCATGGCTCGCCGGAAGAGACACATTTTACATTCTCCTACAACCCGATCACGGAGGCGGGAACCGGGGCCATCGGCGGACTGTTTGGGGTGTGCACGGAGACCACGGATCGATTTCTAGCCGAAAAGCGCGAGCGCCTTGCCGCTGAGCGTCAAATCCACCTGTTCGAACAGGCCCCTGGTTTCATCATTATCATGCGCGGTTTCGACCATGTGGTCGAGTTCGTCAACGACGCCCATCGCCAAGTGTTCAACAGCGGTGACTGGCTCTCGAAGCCCATACGGGATGCCTTTCCTAGCCTCGAGGGACAAGGTTTCTTTGAACGCCTCGATGATGTCTTCAGAAGCGGTAAGACGTTTGAAGCGCAGGGGGTTCCGGCACGATTTCGCCGATCGGCGGATAGTCCCGAAGAGACACGCTACCTGACGTTTATCTACGCCCCCCTCTACGATGGCGAGAATATCATCACAGGAATATTCTGCGAAGGGTTTGACGTTACGGACACATTTCGTGCGAGAAAGCGCAGTGCCGCCCTCGCCGAACTTGGGGACATTGTCCGCTTGGTCGAAGACCCTGACGAACTGGCTTACGCCGCAGCCGAAATCATTGGGCGCGAACTGGAGGTAAGCCGGGCCGGATATGGCACGATCGATCTGGCGAATGAGACCATCTCGATCGAGCGCGACTGGAATGCACCTGGGATCAAGAGCTTGGCTGGAGTGCTGCATTTTCGTGACTATGGCACGTATATCGATGACCTCAAGCGCGGCACTACCGTTGTCGTTGAGGACGCGGACAAGGACCTTCGGACGAGCCAGAACCCAGAGGCTCTGAAAGCGATCAGCGCTCAATCCTTCATCAACATGCCAGTGACCGAACGGGGTGGTTTTGTGGCGCTCCTCTACCTCAATCATGACAGGCCCCGAGCTTGGACCAGGGAAGAGATAGAGTTTGTTCGGGAGATGGCGGAGCGAACCCGTACCGCGGTCGAACGACGGCGGGCACAGGCGGAATTGCGACAGAATGAAGGTCGCTTGCGCTTCCTCGACGGACTTGGGAAAGAAACGTCGAAAAGTAAAAACGCGGACGCGGTGCTCGAAATCACGACCAGGATGCTTGGCGAGCATGTCGACGTCGCAATCTGCGCCTATGCCGATATGGAGCCTGACCAGGACCATTTCACCATCCGGGGAGACTGGCACCGGCAAGGCTCTTCCAGCATCGTTGGCTACTATAGTCTGCGGGAGTTTGGAGAACTTGCCGTTCTCCGGCTCCATCAGGGTTTGCCGCTGATCATCAATGACAATCGGCTCGAACTCGCCCCGGAAGAAGCCGCGACATTTCAAAGCATCGGCATTGCCGCGACCATTTGCATGCCCCTGGTCAAAGAAGGACGCCTGACCGCTCTTATGGCGATCCACGACAGTGCTCCGCGCGTCTGGACACAAAATGAGCTTGCGCTTCTGACCGAGGTGACCGAGCGGTCGTGGGCCCATATAGAACGCGTCAGGTCCGATCAGAGCGCTGCCGAGACTGCGGAGCGTCTGAGCCTAGCGACCCAGGCGGCCGCGATCGGCATCTGGGACTACGACCCGGTCGCCGACCGGTTGCGGTGGGATGCACAATGCCGCGCATTGTTCGGCATTACGTCGGACGATACAGTTTCGTACGAGGGATCCTTCATCGGCGGCCTCCACCCCGATGACCGCATCCGGGCAGATGAGGCGGTCAAGCGGGCAACTGCTCCAGACAGTCTGGAGGGATTTAACATCGAGTACCGAACCATTGGCCTGGAGGACGGTATCGAGCGTTGGGTAGCCGCAAGTGGGCATGCGATTTTCGAAGCCGGCAAGGCCGTTCGATTTATCGGCACAGTTATCGATATTTCCGATCGCAAGAAGGCAGAGCGGCACCTCAAGATCATGAACGACACCGGAGCGGCGGTCGCTGCGGAACTCGATCTCGACAAGATTGTGCAAATCACCACCGATGCCGGCCTGGAACTTTCCGGAGCCCAGTTTGGGGCTTTCTTCTACAATGTGCTCGACGATCACGGCGGCAGCTACATGCTCTATGCCCTGTCAGGCGCTCCACGTTCGGCCTTCCAGGATTACCCCATGCCGCGCGCGACGGCTGTGTTCGAACCGACCTTCCTCGGGACAGGTGTCGTTCGATCGGACGATATTCTCAAGGATCCACGATACGGCAAGAACGCGCCGCGCAAAGGTATGCCGGAAGGCCATCTGCCGGTTCGATCCTATCTGGCGGTACCGGTTGTGTCCAACTCAGGCGAAGTTCTGGGCGGTCTGTTCTTTGGTCACGCGGAGACTGGCAAGTTTCGTCCTGAACATGAAAGTGCCCTTCTTGGCATCGCTGGCCATGCCGCAACGGCGATCGACAATGCGCGCCTCTTCCAATCCAGTGAGCGTGAGTTGGCGGAAAGGCGGCGTGCCGAGGCCGCACTGCAGACACTCAACTCCACGCTCGAACAACGGGTCATCGATGAAGTGGCAGAACGCTCGAAGACAGAGGAGCAACTGCGGCAGGTTCAAAAGATGGAAGCGGTCGGCCAGTTGACAGGCGGCATTGCGCACGACTTCAACAACATGCTCGCGGTCATCATCGGTGGGCTCAATCTGCTTCAGCGCAAATTGTCCAAAGGCGAGACTGACGTCAGCCGATTTGTCGAAGGGGCCATGGATGGAGCGCATCGCGCGGCCGCCCTTACTCAGCGATTGCTGGCCTTCTCTCGACAACAACCGCTCAAGCCGGAGCCCATCAACGCCAACCGCCTAGTTGGTGGCATGACCGAACTGTTGATGCGCACACTCGGAGAAACGATCACGGTGGAGACGGCGTTCGGAGCCGGTCTCTGGCAGGTCAAGGCCGATCCCAGTCAGTTGGAGAGCGCCCTGCTCAACCTGTCGGTCAACGCGCGGGACGCCATGCCCAGCGGCGGCAAGCTGACCATCGAGACGTCGAACGCCTATGTCGATGAGCGATACGCTCGTGAGTCCGCCATCGCCGCGGGTCAATTCGTGCTGATTGCCGTGACCGATACCGGTACGGGCATGACCGCGGACGTTCTCGCCAAGGCGTTCGATCCCTTCTACACGACCAAGAATGTCGGCAAGGGCACCGGGCTTGGCCTAAGCCAGGTTTACGGCTTTGTCCGGCAATCGGGCGGCAATGTGAAGATATACTCCGAGCCCGGCGTGGGCACGACGATCAAGATCTATCTGCCCCGGTATTACGGCAGCACCGATCAAGACTCCCAAAAGCCCAGATCAAAGTCGATCGATGGTGGCCTTCCAAGTGAAATCGTCATGGTGGTCGAGGACGAGGATCGCGTGCGGGCAGTATCGTCGGAAGCTTTGCGCGAGCTTGGCTATACCGTCGTCGAAGCCAGTGGTCCCACCGAAGCGATCAAGATGATTGAAGGCGGGCAGCAATTGTCCCTGCTTTTTACCGACGTCGTCATGCCTGAGATGTCGGGGCGGCAGCTGGTTGATATCCTGCGCAAGAATAACCCCAAGCTCAAGGTTCTTTACACCACCGGCTACACGCGCAACGCAATCGTTCACAACGGAATGCTCGATCCTGGAACGCAGCTTTTGCCGAAGCCTTTCAGCCTTGAAGACCTCGCCGAAAAGGTGAGGACGATTCTCGACGATCCTTCCTAGTACGCACCAGCTCAGCATCTCCCGCGCGACGGACGATTTACATGCACTGTCGTTTGCCCTGACCGGAAACAGGATGAATGAAATGGTTGCGCCGCGTGCTGTCTGGAAAGGCTTTTTGAAGGTTGGCTCGGTCACCTGCGGCATCAAGATTGTGGGCGCCGCCAGCGAAGCTTCGAAGATTCACTTCAAGATTTTGAACCGCAAAGACGGCCTGCCTGTTAAAAGCGTCTACGCCGACGAGAAGACAGGGGAGCCGGTCGAAACGGAAGACGAGGTCGAGGGTTTCGAGGTGGAGACGGACGAATTCCTCCAGATCGAGCCGGACGACATTAAGGCACTCAAGCTCACCTCGGATCACACATTGGAGGTGGTGAGTTCGTCGCGATCGGCGAGATCGACACCCGCTATCTGGAGAAGCCCTACTTTCTCATTCCAGCCGACGGCGCGGCCGTCAAGGCTTACGGCGTGATCCGCGATGCCATGAAGAACAAGGGCGTCGCTGCTCGGTCCTGCATCATGCTCTATCAGCGCGGCCGGGAGGTTGTGATTCAGCCCTACGGCAGGGGCATGGTGGTGACCGAGCTGCGAACCCACAACGAGATGGTTTCCGTAGAGAGTGTCTTCGGCGGTCTTACCGGGGCGAAATACGATCCTGAGTTGCTCGAAATCGCCGGCATGCTAGTCGATAAAAAGGTGACCACTTTCGATCCGTCGAAATTCGAAGACACCTACGAAGATGCGCTGATTGCCATGATCGACGCGAAGCGCAGGGGCAAGGCGCCCCCAAAGGCGGCGCCCAAGCCTCAGGAGAACGTCATCAACCTGGCCGAGGTGCTCAAGAAAAGCCTCACGCAGGAAGGATTGGCGAAGCCAAAGACGAGCGCGCCGAGGCGCAAGAGCGCTTAATGCAAACCCACCACAGAGTTGATCAAGGAGCCATTTGTGACTCAATTGACTGTCGAGCAATGTCGGGCGGCGCGAGCTTTGGTGGACTGGTCACAAGCCAGGCTCGGCGCCAAAGCGCAGGTCAGTGAGGGAACCGTTCGGGACTTCGAGAAGAGCAAGCGCGTTCCATCCGGCGACATGCTGGTTGCGATGCGATCCGCCCTTGAGCGGGCGGGAGTTGCCTTTCTAGGTGATGGAGAGACGATCCATGGCGGACCAGGCGTTCGGCTCAAGACGCCAACGGCGCCGCGCTCGCCTATTCAGGATGGCGAAGCGGGAATTATTCAGAACAGCGAAATGTAAGCCGCCGCTTGGATCGGCCCATCGGTGGACGTTACCTTTGATCGTTGTAGGGCTCTTTCGTTTGTCCAACCATCTTCGCCAGCTCCGAAAACGGTAGAATGTCGGATTCGCCTTGGGAATTGTTCGCGATCTGCAGAAGACGGATTGGAAAGCAGATAGCGTCGCGATTGGCCAGCGGCATGTCTTCGTAGGTGCGCTCATCGCCCGTGAAATTGGCTTCGGACTTCCGCAAGGCGATATCGATGTCGTCGACTGAAAGCAGGCCTTTGTGGACCAGCAAATTGTTGATCGACGCGATCGCCATCATCAGACCTTCAAGCTGGAGATTGGCGACGTTCATGGCCTGGAACTCTTTACCTGGTCGGATGGGTTCTGCCCGTCTGACTGGTGAGTCTTGTCGTCCACCTCATTGACGGGGCGCGTCAGTCCAACGCCATTCTTGGGTCTCCTGTTTCCCGCCGCGTCCTGAGAGAACGCATCCGAAGAATCGGCGCCGGTCTTTGCTGGATATTTTGTTGCCCCGGTTTCGCGATGGTTTTCGTTGTTAGACATGTGTTGGTTCTCCATGTGGTTAAATGTAACCACCCTCGGCAGTGCTAGTTCCGCCCAGATGGAACATTCCCTACGGCCGGTCGTTGGCCAGAGAGGAGACACGGAAATGGCCACGATCAAGAACCTCGGCCGGGCGATTGTCAGGGAGCCGGAGCCAGCCGGCGCGAAGATAGAGCGTAAAGGCCTGAACGGCAGCGACGAGGAGCAAACGTCACGCACCCCAAGCCGGCAGGCGCTTTACCTAAAACAAACGCCCGCTGGCAGAACCCTTTCCCTGCCATACGAATCGATGCGCGGCCGGTGGCCGGCAAAGCACCTCGTCCGACCAACCGACCGGGAGAATAATCATGCCGCCCAAACCAGAGCCAAATGAAGAACCCCCGGTAGATGCCCCGGCCTGGACTCCCGACGTGCGAGAGCCTGACCCGGATCTTCTGCCGAACGAACTTCCTCTCCCCAATCCCGACGAGAACCGTGATCCCCCGAAGCGAGCGCTGCAATGAGCATCGATGTGGTGCGCAGCGGTGGCTGCCTTTGCGGTGCGGTTCGCTTTTTGGTGAGAGGCGCACCCCTGCGCGTCGGACTTTGCCATTGCCAGGATTGTCGGCGCACAAGCGGCAGTGCGTTTACCTTCTTCGGCGTTTGGCCGCGACCTGCTTATCAAGGCGCTGGAAACCTGCGGGCTTTCGAAGAACGAAGCTTTTGCCCAGAATGCGGATCGCGCGTTGCCTCGCTGCGGGAGGAAGAGGCCGAGATCATGCTCGGGAACCTCGATCATGCCCCCAGCGATGTCATACCCGGCTATGAACTTTGGATCGGCCGTCGCGAACCGTGGCTGATGGATTTGCAGTGGGCTGAGCAGTTTGAGCATGACCGAGAGCCGCGTGCTATCGACGCGCCATCGATTGAGCCTGAAATCCCAGCCCCACCTCAGCAGCAGGACAGTTGACTGCAACCAGGCGTGTCCTGCCTCGTCAACCATCCAGGTCGACAGCGATCGATGGGCGATGGGTGGTGGCCGATCACACACGGCCTCGCATGCACTTGAGGCCCCGTCCCCAACCTCTACTATCGGATTTGCCATTTGACCGGGGACATGATGGGCAACGCGACAGCAAGCAATCTGTTTGGACGCGCCAGGCGTTGGGCTATCGCCTTAACGCAGCAGAAAAGCGTCACCGGAACCGATGGCGAGATGTCGTTCGGTTTGTGGTTCGCCAACATGCTTGGCGCGGAGACTGTGTTTCGAGACGCAAAAATCTGGACGATCGAGATCGAACCTGGGGACGGCCGCCACTGCGTGGCCATGCTGGTCCGGGGTGCTGGGCGCGGCACCATTGTCCTGACAGGGCACTACGACACGGTCTCGACCCATGACTATGGACAATTGGAAGACCTGGCGACCGAACCTGAACAGCTCACCCTTGCCCTGGCAAAGAGCTTGCACATGGCCGAGACGTCAGCCGCCCAACTGGCGAAAACGGATCTCGCTTCAGGAGAATTTCTTGCCGGGCGTGGCCTCCTGGACATGAAGGCTGGCCTTGCCGCTGGATTGGCCGTCTGCGCGGAATTCGCCGACCGTGTTGGGCCTATCGGCAACTTGCTCTTCATCGCCGTGCCCGACGAAGAGAACAATTCCGCAGGCGCGCGCAAGGCTGTTCAGGTGCTCCCCGAAATAGCCAGGGAGCATGACCTCGATATTGGGGCCGCCGTCAACCTGGACGCCATCGCCGACGATGGCGACGGCAGAAAGGGTCGCGTCATCGCATTGGGAACAGTCGGCAAATTGCTGCCCACCGTTTTCGTGGCAGGCGTTCCCGTCCATAGCGGCTTTCCCTTGAATGGGCTCAATGCGGGCGCGATCGCTGCCGCCATCGCAGCGCGCATTGAATGGGCCCCGGAGCTTACCGACGGCTCCCAGGCGCTGCCGGGAACCCCGCCAAGCCTTCTCAGTATCCGCGATGGCAAGGCCGGCTATGACGTGACGACGCCTGCGACAGCCTTTGCCACGTTCAACGTGCTGAGCTATCGGCGAGCGCCAGACGAGGTGCTGGAGCGTTTCGACAGGCTATGCCTCGATGCCGAGAGAGACTATCGGGCGCAGCTCACTCGGCGGATCGGTTCGAGGCGCAGCGATTTCATCGAGAGCATCCCCCTGTATCGATACGAAGCCGTGCTGGGCCGCCTCGAGGCGGAAGCGATATCGAAGCTTGACGCGCTCAGCGCTTCCCTCGCCACTGGCTTGCTTTCTTTGCCCGAACAATGCCGGATCGTGACCGAGGAAGCCTGGAAGCTGAGCCAGCTATCAGGCCCGGCAATCATCACGGGGTTTGGCTCGACCCCTTATCTGGCCACGAGCCTTTCAGACATGCCAATAGCAGCGAGACTAAGGGCAGTCGCCTCCGACATAGCAGCTGGATCGAGCGCTCGTTACGGCAGCGCTATCAGTTGCGCGGAGTACTTCGCCGGCATTTCGGACATGAGTTTCTTTGGCGAGGCCGCCTCGTCGGGTTTCGATGTGGTCGGCAGGAACACGCCAATGTGGAGAGACGGGGTTCGATGGCCGAAGACAAATGGGTTAGCCAATATACCGACCATCAACATCGGTCCATGGGGCCGAGACTACCACACGCCGCTGGAACGTTTGCACACAGGCTATGCGTTCGATGTCCTGCCACGGATCCTCCGGGATGTCTGCGAGGCACTTCTCAATTCCACTATCCGGTGATGTGGAACACGCGCCCCTGTGGCGCCATCAACGGCGATTGTCTCATGTTTTCAGCATCTGCGCGAACGTGCACTGTTTCGGAGCCTTGTCAGGGCGCCACCGCATGAACTTGGTACCGTGTCGGAAGCGATCGCCGGTGACATGGTCGAACTGGATTTCCACCACCAGTTCGGGCTTCAATGGCTCCCACTCCCCGCTCCTCTCGGTGCTCCAACGGCTTGGTCCTCCCGGCGCTTTGCCGGTAAAGCCCGGAGGCGCGCGCAAAGCTTCGAGTTGCCGGGTCAGCTCTGATCGATCCTCCTGCGCGATCGTCGACGTAAATCCCACATGGTCGAGCTTGCCCTGGTCGTTGTAGAGCCCAAGCAACAACGACCCGACCTCGCGCGTGTTCGCCAAGTAGCGGAAGCCACCGACCACACAATCGGCTGTGCGCAGCCGCTTGACCTTGACCATGGCGCGCTCGCCGGGCCGATATTCGTCATCGACAAGCTTGGCGACTACGCCGTCTGTTGAACCGTGACCAGATTCGCCAAGCCATTCCGTTGCCGTTGTCAAATCCCGAGTACAAGGCGACAATTCGAGATCGGGATGTCCCGCTGACTTAACAAACGCATCCAACGCCTCGCGCCGTGCAGACAGCGGTTGTCGCATCAGGCTGGCATCCGGACTTGCCAGCATATCGAAAAGGATCAGCTTGGCCGGCGTTTCGACAGACAGTTTCCGAATCCTGCTTTCCGCTGGATGCAAGCGCATTTGCAGCGCGGCAAAAGAGAGCGAGCCGTCCATGTCGATGACGATCTCACCGTCGACCACGAAGTCTTTGGCCTTCAGCTCACGCAACATCGAAACGACTTCCGGGAAGTATCTGCCGAGTGGCTTGCCCGATTTTGCCCGCAAGTCCACCTCATTACCGGCTTTGAAGGCCAAGCAGCGAAAGCCATCCCATTTGCGTTCGTACTGCCATTTGCCTCTATCACTCGGCAACGCGTTCGCGGTCTTCGCCTCCATCGGCTCCGTCACCACTGGAATGGCGAAAGATAGCCTTTCTGTGTTCGAATTCATGCCCCGAGCTTCGCAGGATCAAGCCGCTTGACGGCAGTGCTGCTTAACCTCCCGGACGGGTCGTAGTCGGCCCGATTGAGCGTCCTCTTCAGCAAGCCAGGCACGGTAGACTGTGTATATCTTTGTATCACGCTAAGATGAGCTTGATTGGAAAGTTTAGTTCCATCGTGTATGACGGGTTACGGCCCGATTGCTACTTCCGCCTAATCATCGTCGTCGTCACTACGATCGGAAGAGACAAATTGGACCGCCTGCTTTCTCTGCGATGCGCCGGGAGCTTGTCCAAGAGTTACGCTCGCTCTTGTCGTTATGACATCTAAGGCGGCGCTGCAGAACAGCAACAAACATTGGAAAATGACAACACGAGCGCGCGCCGCGCATTTGAACAGCTTTTCGAAACCGCAAAGAAAATCGATCACAGCTGATTTCCGCAGGAACCCGCCGCGACCATACAAGTTGGATTAGCACCCGAAGGGGGTCAACCAAAGGAGATTGTCAGATGGCACCCACGAAGAAAGCCAGTGCCGGCACCAAGGGCCTCGAGGATCTGTTCCTCGACGGTCTCAAGGACATTTACTACGCCGAAAAGAAAATTCTCAAAGCCCTGCCGAAGATGGCCAAGGGTGCGGAGGACGCCGAGGTGTCCTCCGCCTTCGAAAAACATCTTGTCGAGACCGAGGGCCAGGTCGAGCGGCTTGAGCAGGTGTTCGATATCCTTGGCGTTGCCGCGCGCGGCAAGACCTGTCCTGCCATCGACGGCATCATCGAGGAGGGATCCGAGATCCTCCAGGAATACAAGGGCTCGACCTCGATCGACGCCGGCCTTGTCGCCGCCGCGCAGGCAGTCGAGCACTATGAGATCGCGCGCTATGGCACGCTGATCGCTTGGGCCACATCGCTTGGCAAGAATGACATCGTCGAGCTGCTGAACGCAACACTTGAAGAGGAGAAGGCCACCGATGACGCCCTGACCTCTCTGGGTGAGTCGGGCGTGAACGACAGAGCAGCCGAGCAGCAACAAGCGGCCTGAGCCCAGACAGAAAAAGAAGGGCCATGGCGACATCGTCGTGGCCCTTACCGTGCACGTAGGACACCGCTTGTCCAACGGTCTACAAGCTGCTCGGTGGTAGCTGTCTCAATATGCTGCCCGTATCGATTGCTGAAGAGCCCGATCATGGCATCATGGGCCTGATCAGAGGCGCTGCAGACCGCATCCTGGACCACAATGGTACGCAAGCCATAGTCCGCCGCGCCCAACACGGTCGAAAGCACGCACATATCTGTTTCGCCGCCGGTGACGATAACGGTGTCACAGCGCCGCTGCGCCAGTAGAGTGCGAAGGTCCGAACCAAGCCATGGAGAATATACCGCTGTCTATAACTGGCGCAGGGGGCGTAAACGGTCGAAGTTCCGGCACCAAGTCCACCTGTCCCGGGCCAATGCGCTCAAGCGTCATGTCTGCCCATCGTTCATAATAGCGTTTCCAAGTACCCTGCCCGTCCCCGGGCCGCCTCGCCGGTATAAGCCGCGTGAAGACCAACCTTGACGGCTGCGTTGTGCACAGGTCTACGATCCTGGGAAGCACACGTTCCATCCACGGCAACGACCACAGCGACGGCTCTCGGAACATCGCCTGCATGTCGACGCAGATATGCACTGCATTGCCGCCGATGGGTTCCTCTCGCAACGTAGGGTCGGCGGCCATGTCAGCGCGACAGCGAAAATTGCGACGGGGATTGCTGCGCATCGAACGCAACACCCAAGCCGTGAGCCACGGCGCTTGCGGCGATCATGGCATCCAGTTCGCTTCTGGAAACCGGACAGGCTTTCATAACAGTCAGGACAGCCGCCGCTGCCTGCCTCATCGATACAACATCGTGCCGCTTCTTGCGCACCTCGACGTACTGCTCGATAAGCATTTTGAGGCGACGCTCCTCTACCTCGTGTGACATCTTCATCCTCCATCTTTCCACCAGATCGAGCACCGCAACAGTGCCCCTGGTGGCACCCGGCTAGGATTTCAATCGCTGTTAATTTGCGGCTCTGATCCTTGTTCCCCCGCCCGGGCACGAGGTGTCGCATTTCAACGATTTCACGGGAGTTGAACCAGCAACGAATTCGCCAACGGTTGGCAACGCGGGAGCGCTTAAACGGCGTTAAGTCGCCGAAACATCGTGCCGATCCGTGCATCCCGGATTAATCGTGATCTGCCAGGTCGCCGTCTTCGTCGTCGGCCTCGATCAGGTCTATTAGCGTTGCCACCCGTGTTCCCGGCAATGGTCGTCCCTGGCTCATCAGCGCCTCATCAGCAAAGGCCCAGGCCCACGCCTCTCTCAATTCCTCGAGCGAGGCACCGGACGCGATGATCTCCGTAATCGTAACGTCGTCGATCGATCCGAGGGCCGAGACGACGTCTTGGCGTGTCATACAGTGCAGGGGAGGTTCTGGCAGAAATTGCCGGTTCCTCTAGGGTCCCGCAACATCCAAGATCGCCGTTTCCGAAATACGAGCTGCGATAAGCCAGGTGCGAAGTCCTCAACTTAGATTAGGCGACAGCTTCAAGGGTCTACCGAGCGGCAATGGTCAGATCGCGGCGTAAGAGTCGTCGTTGAGGTGCCAAACGTCACCAGCGAGACATAGCAAACGTGGCGTTTGCCCGGTGGGATCTGGCTGTTGAAGAACGGAGCAGCTTGGATTTAATGATCGGCAAAACTGGCGCGACGTAGCCGATGCGTTGGCTTCGGCTGCTGGAGTGCCCGGCATAGTGCTCTTCATTGAAACGCTTGAGAATGATCGGCTCAATTTTTTGAACGAGGCGGTTGGTCCAGTTCGGCCGAGGCGTGTTGCAATTCGGAAAAATCGACGGAGGCGACGATGTCACCGCTACGGTCTCGCGCCCTGACGGCCCATCCCACCGGTGCGTCCCCGCGAGACAGGGCGTCTTTCCACAAATCCTCGGCTGATCGCTTGCATTCATCGCGCACCGCGTCCAGACTGGGAAAGACCAGGCCAGCCACCTCACGGATTTCCCCATCGTCATGATACTCAAGCCGATACTCGTCCCCGGCGTCGGGTATCAGCTGCTTGCGAGCGCTCTCTTCGTCGACACTAAATTTGGCGGCGTGCAAAAGCATAATCTTGGATTTCTCGATCAGCTCTTCAGGAGATAGGGCTGCCTGTTGCGCAACGGTAACCAGTATGTTGTCACCCCCCTCGCCGCGGAACTCCACAACGTTGTTGGCAACGCGGACTTCCAGAACTTCCATGGCTATGATTCCTTCACATCTGATCGTTGTAAGGTTGTTTGGTGATTCCGACCTGGCCAGCTCTGAAATTGGCGGCACGCCGGCCTCGAACTGACATGTGTTCGCCAGTTGCAAGTCGCAACGGGGAAGTAGATGGCATCGCGGTTAGCTGGTGACATATCCTCGTACAGGCGCTCATCGCCGGTGAAGGAGCCTTCCCGGTTCTCAACGCCTCGTCGATTTTCGTCGATGGTGAGGAGCCCTTTACGAACCAAGGCGTTGTGGGTCGCCGCGATCGCCATAAGAAGCCCCTCCAGCTGAAGATTTGCGACGTCATCCAACGTGCTCCGCCACATGAATTCCAAGGCGTCGTTTACCCGTCGGGTCTCCTTCGTGGAACTTTCCAAACGAGGCGAGGTTCCACAGCCAACATGCATTCCAAAAGCGCCGATAGGGCTTGTGCTGTTGGCGAACGCCGCATTTACCGATGTTCTAGAATGCCGCCACGCTCTGCGACACGCTGCATTGCGGCAGCAAGTCCATTCTCGACCATCGAAAGCGAATGACAGGCCGGTGATCGAGACTACGGTTTGATCACGACCTTGATGCAGCCATCCTTTTTGTCCCGGAAGGTCTTGTATGCCTCCGGTCCTTGTTCCAGCCCAATGCGGTGGGTAACAAGAAAGGACGGGTCGATCTCGCCGTCCTCGATGAGTTTCAGCAACGGTTCCAAGTAGCGCTGGACGTGTGTTTGGCCCGTTTTCATTGTCAACCCTTTGCCCACGAACAATCCCATCGGTATGGTGACGCTCCCAACGAACACTCCCGGCAACGAGACAGTGCCGCCGGGGCGGCAGGCCATCAGCGCCTGTTGCAGCGCATAAGGTCTCTCCATTGCTGTAAGGTCCGTCTGCAAGGTCTCTATGACGCCACCGGGTCCATGGCTTTCCATGCCGACCGCTTCGATGACAGAGTCGGGGCCTTTACCATCCGTCATAGCCAGGATGTGCTTTTGCAAATCTTCATCGTCATATCTCAGCGTCTCCGCCCCCGACGCTTGGGCAAGCGTCAGGCGTTCGGGGACGATGTCCAGCGCGATTACCCGGCCCGCGCCTAGGAGAAACGCTGACTTGATTGCGAACTGGCCGACCGGTCCGCAGCCAAAGACGAGCACAGTATCACCGGGTTGAATGTTGCAATTTTCCGCCGCCTGATAGCCTGTCGGAAAAATATCAGAAAGAAACAGGACCTGCTCGTCCGTCAGGCTATCTGGCACCTTTATAGGGCCGACGTCGGCATAAGGCACGCGCAGGAATTCTGCTTGGCCGCCAGCGAAGCCGCCGTACATGTGCGAATAGCCAAACAGGCCAGCAGTTGAATACCCCATCTGCTTGGCCTGCTTGTTGCCGGCTGGATTCGACCTCTCGCAGAGCGAAAACAGCTGCCCCTTGCACATCCGGCACTCGCCGCAGGCAATCGTGAACGGCACCACGACGCGCTCACCGATCTTGAACTTGGAGTGCCCCTTCCCGACCTCAACGACCTCGCCCATGGCTTCGTGCCCAAGCACATCATGGGCGTGCATTTCCGGAACAAATCCTCCCATCAGATGAAGGTCAGACCCGCAGATCGCACAAGCCGTAACCCTGATAATAATATCGCGATCGTCCGCTATGATCGGGTCATCCACCTGCTCGCAACGTATGTCACTTTTGCCGTGCCAGGTGAGCGCCTTCATCGTCATTCTCCTTTGGTTTGTGTGCCCGCTAACCTGCCGCTCGACAAAATGTTCCTGATACAGCGCTTATGCTTCGGTTCGAATATCCACACCGCAACGACCTGTGAGAGCGACCGCTACGAACTTGGCCGGGTGTTGATTGGTGCACCGAGCAGACCGCTCACAGGCTCCATGACGACCATCGGGGCTCGTACGCGCGAATTCGCGCGGCCCAAACGATGTCGCCTGCTCAGTGCGTGAATGCCGGCAGCATCCCCAATCAATTTGAGCGCGTTCCCATCGTCTGGGAACAAACCCGCCGCAAGCAGGTTTGGATTCACCACTCTCAACTGAGGAATAATATCATGAGAAACAGTCTTCTCCTGGCGTCGCTGTCGCTAGCGACGTCGATGGTATTTGCGTGGCCAGCACTCGCTGTCGAGACAGCCCAGGAGTTCGTCACCAAGGCCGCGATCGGCGGAATGTTCGAAGTCCAGTCAAGCAAGGCCGCCCAAGACAAGCTGCAGGATCAAGGTCTCAAGGACTTCTCCCAGAAGATGATTTCCGATCATGGGGCCGCCAACGCGAAGCTTGAGAGCATCGCCGGAGAACAGAAGTTGAAGGTGCCCACCGACCTCGATGCTGCACGCAAGAGCGATGTCGACAAGCTGCAGGCGGGTACGGCGCCAGTAGACGCGTCTTATCTCGAAATGCAGAAGGCGGCCCACGCGGATGCGGTCGGGCTGTTCGAGGCTTATGCCAAGGACGGCGACAACGCCGCACTTAAATCCTTCGCGGCCGATACGTTGCCTACACTCAGGATGCATCAGGATATGATTCAGAAGGTCGCAATAACGGCGCCTGCTTCTGACGGCACCACACCGGCAGTCAACAGCGGCGCCACCAATCCGGCAGCTCCTGTTCCCGGTGCCAACAGCTTCACCGAGGCCCAGGCCAAGAGCGCGATCGAAAAGGCGGGTTATGCCGACGTCTCTGGCCTGAAGAAGGACGACCAAGGCATCTGGCGCGGCACAGCAAGCAAGGACGGTAAGTCGACGCCGATCGCGCTCGACTACCAAGGCAACGTCGTTGCCGGCACCAAGTGATTCAGAAAGCGAGGAGACTTAAATGAAAACCGTAACAGGACTGTTTGACAATTACGACGATGCCAATGATGCAGTAGGCGAACTCGTAGCCACCGGCGTCCCGCGCGATGATATCAGCATTGTGGCCAACAACGCGACCGGCTGGCACAAGGAAGACGACGAGACCGAAGCTGCCGGGGATGCGGCTACGGGAGCTGGCGTGGGCGCCGTCATTGGCGGCGCCGGCGGCTTGGCAACAGGCCTCGGCCTGATGGCCATCCCCGGCGTGGGACCTGTCGTTGCAGCCGGATGGCTGGCTGCCGCTGCTGTCGGCGCGGTTGGCGGGGCAGTGGTTGGTGGTGCTGCTGGAGGCATCATCGGCGCCATGACGAACGCTGGCGTCCCTGAAAACGATGCGCATGTCTATGCCGAAGGCGTTCGCCGCGGCGGCACGATGGTCACGGCTAAGGTCGACGATAGACTTGCGCCGAATGCCGAACAAATCCTCAAGCAATATAATTCGGTCGACGTCGCAGGCCGACGCAGTGAATATGAGGCTGGAGGCTGGACCGGTTTCGACCCGAACGCCGACGTCTATACCGGAGACGACCTGCAGCAGGTTAGACGTGGACGCGATCTTTGAAGCGAAACTCGCAAGGCGGCCAAGGCCGCCTTGCTTCACCAATTCGGGATCAAGTCAGCATGAATTGGGTAACCCGCCAAACTGATAGGTTGCAATAAATCGACTGAAGTGGCGTCGGGTACATCGCCTTTTTGTGGAGGATTGAAATGGCTGATGATAGAAGCAAACGAGACTTTCGCGACCGCGATCGCGTGTCCGCTGACGAGGACTATGAGGTCGAATATTTCGCCAGCAAGGCAGGGATCACTCCTCAGCAAGTGAGAGAACTCATCGCAAAGCACGGCAACAATCGCGATAAACTGGAAAGGGAAGCACAGGCTCTGCGAGGCCGAGCTTGAGGTAGGTGTTCGAAGTGGTTGAGCCGGGTGCGCAATGCTATATGGGTTCTGCCAACCGTATCGGTTGGCTTCTACCAGATCATTCGCAAGACCCGTCAAGCACGAGCATCTTCGCCCTCACGCCAAAAAAGATCGAAGACCAACGCAAGAGCACAGGTCCGCAGCAGACAGCGCGGGCAATGTGCACACCGGCCCAACGGCGTGTCTTCCTGAAGCCCACTGGGTTAATGGCTTGCCTTGGAAGGATGACCAGGTGCATCCCTCCATTCTATCGTGATGGTGAGGTTCAGATGGTGTCGGCCCGCTTCATCACAAACGTTGAATTCGAACGTGCGTTTGGTGCCATGTGGATGTGATTCTCTTATGATCGCCGCGAGCGCTCACAGTCCTGCTTCACGCGCGTCATGCACGTCGACAAGGTGTCATGCTGTCCTGCGATCGCGGATCAAAAAAGCTGAGAGGTAGACCCGATGGGTGAGGTTCGTCGGAGTGATGTCGAACGGATCGACCAGTTGGCGGAAAACGCGACCGCCCAATTTCTCCGCCGCTCGTCGCTCACGTATTTGGAATGTTGCATCGCGGTGATGCTTACCCATCTCGGTCATGAGGAGGTCGCGGCAATCCTCGAACGAGAAGCAAAAGACCTCCGGGAGTTTGGTTGACGGCGCAGACGGAGGCGGGTTGGGCAACTCAATCGCGAGCGGAATCCAGTTCATCGCACAGCGTCGCATTCCAGCCTTGATGGTCCATAAAGAACGACTTGTCGGACATGCCGTGCTTCGACGGGAATTCATCTAAACGGAAGGAGCGTGTACGCTCTTGTGATCGCCGATCCCGCATTGCTATTGACCTCGGTCGCCCAAGCAATTTCGCCTTGGTCGAAACCCGGCCCACGCATGCACTATACACTTTGCGGAGCGGACTTAAGGTAAGAAACCGCCACCAAGGGGCGTGATTGCAGACCGGCCTTGACGCGTCTTGACAAGTGTCCAATTCACACAACAGACCGATCTTTGCTTCCGTAGACAGCAACCCGTCTTCGGCTATCTGTTGAGCCTTGGTCTCGGCGAACATCACCATATCGAAGAGTCCTCAAGTGGAGAGCAGCTGCAACGTCGATCGATGAAGGACGTTCCACGGCCTCTTCCGCAAACCGTTCTGACGGGTTGAAGGACATCACGACGCGCTCCCAGAGGGAACAAATCATCTCCCGGCAAATTCGTAGCAGGCATAGCTAAACCTTTAGCAAGGAGGAAACGATGGGGTTTTTCGGCAAGTATTTTTCAGGCCTCTTGGGCAAAAGAGAACAGCCAGAAAAGCGCAGCGGCGACATGCGCAAGACGACCGGGGCTGGCCCCGCTCTGGCGGCCCACTCAAAGGATGCAAAGACTTCAGCTCCCAGCGGTCAAAATGCGAAGGCAGCGAGGAAGAATTCCGATGGGTGATCTAGAAGGAACCCGGGAATATCTCCACCGGAGTGCCAGCGACCTGCTTCCCGGTCGGCTGGTTTCGTCCGGCGCGATTTGACGATACGTCGAGCGAGGTTCTCGTTGCGCTACGACCCAGCGGTTTAAAATTCACATGCGCGATATCCCGGCGCCCGGCGCGGTGGTCTTTGGTGACCTTGGCGAGGTCGAGCCCCTAAGCCGTAAATTTGGCGGCGATCGCGGCACACCACTCGACCGCTACTACATCGAGAGTTTCCTGCAGCGCCATGCGGAGGATATTCAAGGACGCGTCGCGGAGATCGGCGACGATGTCTACACGCGCCGTTTTGGCCGGGCACGAGTTGTAATTTCCGACATTATCGACTCGCCGGAGAGCACCAATCCTCACGCCACGATGCGCATTGATCTCCAGAACGAGAATGCCGTGGAGGGCGGGCGCCTTGACTGCATCATCGTGACCCAGACTCTCCACATGATCTACGACGTGCGGGGTGCAATTTCTACGATCCATCGTGCCCTGGCATCAGGTGGCGTCGTGTTGGCGACAGTACCAGGCATCACCCCGATCGACGCGCATGACGGGCCAGAAAAGTGGTTCTGGGCCATGACACAGAGTGCTGCACGACGCCTGTTCGAGGAAAAGTTTGGGGCAGCCGGAGTGGAGGTAAAGCAATTCGGCAATGTGCTCGCAGCCACAGCCTTTCTGCAAGGCCTCTCTTTCGAGGAGATCGACCGCGAAAGGCTCGACATTGTCGATCCCCTTTACCCTGTTATTACAGGGATCAAGGCTACCAAATCCTGACCCTGCTGTTCTCGTCGAAACAATTCAGGGAACAGAGTGAAGGCGGGCCCTGTCGGGACGGGATCCTAGCAGCTGCCGGAAGACATGACTCGTCAGGGTTGCAGACTGGCGGATATCGAAGCTGGCCTGCGCCCGCCTCACGCTCGCGCCAGCCATTGATTTTAGCTTAGCTGGGTTTGATAAAAGTGAGATTGCAGCAAGGGCCACACCTTCCCAGTCGCCGGGGTATTCCGAGACGATGCCCGGCCATTCGGTGGTTCCTATAAGAATTCCTGTTTCACCCGTCGCGACGATTTCCGGTACGCCGCCGACGCCGATCGCCACGACCGGCACGCCAGATGCCATGGCCTCCAGGATGGTGAGAGGCATCGCGTCAGCGCGCGACGTATGCAACAGCAAATCGAGTGCCGGATAGATGCGATGTGGTTCGCGTGCGAGCCCGACCATATGGATGCGGGATCCCAGTCCCGCACGATGAACTGTGGCGGTGAGATCCTTTTCCATGGACCCGGTGCCAACCATTGCGAAATGCACCTCGGGGCGCCTTTGCAATATGAATTCGGCTGCTTTGAGAAATTTGTCGGGGCCTTTTTCCCAAGCCAATCTGCCAACGAACCCGACCAACAGATCGTCAGGGCCGATGCTGATCGTTTGGCGGAAATCCAAAGGGTCAGCCGACATAGGATGATACATTGCCAGGTCGACCCCGTTTGGAACGAGACTGACAAGCTCCGGCGCCAAACCCACGGCAAGTGCTTGTGACCAGGCTTCGCGGCATACCACAATGGTGTGGCTCTCGGTTGTGCGCGCCACACTGATTTCCTGCGGATGCAAGCTCATGCCATGCAAGGTAGCAACGGTCGGCGTCCCGCTCAGTCGGCCGGCCACCGCCGCCACGGTATGGGCGTTCATCAGGTGAGCGTGCAGCAGGTCGACACGCGTTTCACGGACGAGCGTACAGATAAATTCGACTGTCTTCCAAGGTGGATCGTCACGCAGCGGCGCAATGTAGACGTCCCTGCCTTCCGATCTCAACAATGCGGTGTAAGGGCTCTCATAGGGGCACAGGAGCGAGACTTTGTACTCGTTCGATGGCAGGTTCGCAGCCAGATTGCGCACGTAATTTTCCATGCCGCCGACAATGGCATTGCCCAACACCTCAAGGACATGTGTGCGCTCATCAGTTTGGCCGCCTGGTAGCACTCGTGGGGTCCGGGCCATCAGTTTCCTCCTTGCGCAGGTCGCAGCCTTAGCCAATCCATTGCCGTCCCCGACATGATTGCATTTCGCTCATCGGTAGCGACATCGAGCTGATCGAGAATCCCCCCGACCTCGTCTAATGCAGCGTGGATATGAGCACCGCTGCAGGGCAAGAAACGGTCGCTTCCGAATTGCAGCGAGCGTGGCCCGATCACGTCGATTGCCTTGCGAAAAACCTCGTTACGATAAATCGGAGGTGGTCCAAAGGACAGGTCGAAGCGAAACTGGCTTTCGGCTGGATCTACGCCATTGATCCGGTCGATAACACCGACAGCATTGGCTTCGTCACACCAAGGCCAGCCAAGGTGGGCCAAAGTCACGCGAAGGCCGGGATGATCGCGAACCGCTTCATAGAAGGACGGCCGGCAGAACCGGCCAGATCGGCCGTCAATAAAAATTCCGCTATGAAACAGGATGGGAAGACCTAGTTTCGCGGCGACGGCGTACACACGGTGAGCGCACTCATCATACGGATACCATCCGGTTGGGACCATCTTCAGCGCGCGAATACCGGGGAGCGCGGCTGCCTCCTCGAGATCGTCGGCTGCTTGCGGATGGAGCGGGTTGACAACCGCGAACCCAACCAGCCGATCCGAGTGGCCCTTGACGAGCTCGGAAAGGTACCGGTTGCCGGCACGCAGCGACTCGCGGTCGTTGAGCGAGTAAGGCGGGGTCAGGAACGGAGCGAGCAGGAAGGCAATGTCCACGCCCGCATCGTCCAGCGTCCGTAGCACATCTGCCGTCGTCTCTCGGCCCGAAGTATGAAGGTGTGCATCAACAATCATTGGCGCCTCCCCGCCGACAACTTGCGGAGGTGATGCCCGTTCCCGCCCTGCCAAGAAAATCGTGGGTTCGTTGATCTAGGGTGGGAAAGACAAAATTCCGCGTCGCCATGGAACCCGATTTGCGAACGGAGCTTGATCCACCACAAGCCAACCCGAATGCGGATCTTTGCAATGGATCAAACTGTATCCAACCCCATGCTCGTGCCATTTGATAAGCCTCTTCTGATTTGTTTTTCCCACCTGCGGTGGGACTTTGTTTATCAACGCCCACAGCATTTGATGACGCGCGCCGCGGCGGATTACGCCGTTGTGTTCTTCGAAGAGCCCGTCTTCGAGCCTGTCCAGACCGCTCTTCTGCGCCGCAAGGCGGTTGCGCCAGGCCTTGAAGTTGTCACTCCGATTGTGCCGCAGCATCAATGCGGGACGGATGTCGAGCGAGCCATCGCCGTTCTGCTTGAGCAGCTCGTTGCCGGAATCGAGCACGACCAGTTGGTGACCTGGTACTACACACCCATGGCCTTGAAGATCACGGAAGCGCTGCAGGAGGATGTCTGCGTCTACGACTGCATGGACGAACTTTCTGCCTTCAAAAACGCACCTCCCGAACTCGAGCGACTGGAAGAGCAGCTCTTCGGCAAGGCCGACGTCGTGTTCACCGGTGGAATGAGCCTCTATGAGTCCAAGCGCAGCCGGCATCCCTCCGTCCATGCATTTCCAAGCAGCATAGATGCGGCACACTTCCATCAGGCGCGCCGGCCCCAGGCAGACCCAGCAGACCAACGGAGCATTGTCCATCCCCGTGTAGGCTTCTTCGGTGTCATCGACGAACGGTTGGACATCGACCTGGTTGCTAAAACCGCTGCGGCGATGCCTGAGGTCCAGTTCGTCTCGATCGGCCCAGTGGTCAAGATCGACGCGGCCACTCTGCCGGTCGGCTCAAATATTCATTGGCTGGGCGCCAAGCGGTACGCCGAATTGCCCAGATACTTGGCTGGTTGGGACGTAGGATGGATGCCTTTCGCCTTGAACGAGGCCACGCGATATATCAGCCCGACGAAGACGCCTGAGTTCCTCGCCGGCGGGCTGCCGGTCGTATCGACTGCAATCGTCGATGTGGTTCAAACCTACGGTCATCGCGGACTGGTCAAGATTGCGGATGCAGGCTCGATGCCAGCTGCTCTCAGCATCGCTCTGCGCCAAGGTCGCGGTCCCATGGCCAAGGTCGACACGTTCCTCTCGGGAATGTCTTGGGACACGACCTGGAGCGCGATGCACGATCTGCTCAAGCCGGCGAAAGTTTTGCGTCATCCTGGTTTCCGGAGCTTGGTCGACCATGTTTGATTGGCTTGTCGTCGGCGCAGGCTTCGCCGGAAGCGTTTTGGCAGAGCGGCTAGCCAGCCAGCGCGGAGAGACAGTCCTTGTCGTCGACCGTCGCAGTCACATCGGTGGCAACGCTTTCGATTGGTACGATGAAGCCGGCATTCTGGTGCATCGCTACGGGCCGCACATTTTCCACACCAACGCTGAACCCATCGTCACTTACTTGTCTCAGTTCACGGTTTGGCGTCCCTATGAACACCGTGTTCTGGCCAAGGTCGACGGTCAGCTTGTGCCAATTCCGATCAACCTGGACACGATCAATCGCCTCTATGGGCTCGACCTGAATTCCGAGCAGATGGAGCATTTTTTGTCCGAACGCAAAGAGAGCGTGGAAGAGATCCGCACCGCCGAGGACGTTGTCGTGGGCACGGTGGGGCGCGAACTCTACGAGAAATTCTTCCAAGGCTACACGCGTAAGCAGTGGGGGGTCGATCCCTCGCAGCTGAGCAAATCTGTCACGGCGCGCGTGCCGACACGAACCAATCGCGACGACAGGTATTTCGCCGACACGTTCCAAAGCATGCCGGCGGGCGGCTACACACGCATGTTTCAACGGATGCTGGCCCATCCCAATATCAAGGTGTTGCTGCAGACAGACTACCGCGAGGTTCGAGATGTCATCCCCTGTCGCCGCCTCGTCTATACCGGTCCAATCGATGAGTTCTTCGATTTCAGGCTGGGCAAATTGCCGTATCGATCGTTGCGCTTCGAGCACGTCACACTCGACACGCCACGGTTTCAGCCAGTCGCAGTGGTCAATTACCCCCAAACCGAGGCCTTCACCAGGGTCACGGAATATAAGCATATGACGGGACAGCAGCATCCTCAAACCAGCCTGACCTACGAATATCCGACGGATGACGGCGATCCCTACTATCCGGTGCCCAGGGCGGAGAATGAAGTGCTTTACAAGCGATACGAGGCACTCGCCGCTCAGCAAACCGATGCGATTTTCGTCGGTCGGCTGGCAACCTACCGGTACTACAATATGGATCAGGTGATTGGTCAGGCGCTGGCCGCCTTCAATCGCATTCAGAAGGCGGGCGCGCCGCAGCTTTCCCTCGCCAAGGGCGCGGCGGGGTAGTCATGGTGGAAGTTTGGGGAGGCATTGAATGCAGCGTGGTTCGAGTCGGTGGCGTGATCCGCGATCAACTCGCCGAAACCGGGCATTCAAAGCGTATCGGGGATTTGAATCTTGTCGCGTCCCTCGGCATCAAAACGCTTCGATATCCTGCGTTGTGGGAGCACGTCGAGGCGGTGGAAGGCAGCGATGACTGGAGCTGGCTCGACCAGCGGCTTCAACAGATGCACCAGCTCGGCATCGCTCCAATAGCTGCCCTTGTCCATCACGGCAGTGGGCCGTGCTGGACGTCCATTCTCGCTCCGGATTTTGCCGAACGGCTAGCCGCGTTTGCCGGTCGGCTCGCAAGTCGATACCCGTGGATAAAGACTTTCACGCCAATCAACGAACCAATGACAACCGCCCGTCTCAGCGGCCTCTATGGCTTCTGGCACCCACACCGGACGGACGAGTCAACTTGCCTGCGGCTTCTGGTAGCCCAGTGCCGTGCGATAGCGATGACAATGTCGGCCATCCGCAAGATCATCCCCGACGCGCGCCTCCTGCAGACCGAGGATGTCGGAAAGATTTTTGCCACACCAGAGCTAGCATATCAGGCTGAATACGAGAACGGCCGGCGATGGCTATCGCTGGATCTGCTTTGTGGGCATGTCGGTCAGTATCATCCGTTCCATCAACGCCTCCTCGACGCTGGTGTCGATCCAGCCCACTTGGCAGAGTTGGAGGGCACGCCCTGCACGCCGGACCTGATCGGCGTTGATTACTACCTCACCAGCGATCGGTTCCTAGACCACCGGGTCGATAGGCACCCTCGAGAACCGGTCGGCGGCAACGGCATCGTTCCCTATGTCGACATCGCTGCTTTCCGTACCGACGCGCCAGCCTGCGAACTGGGGTTTGCCTCGCGCCTGCGCGAGGTGTGGCGCCGCTATTCTCTACCGGTGGTTATCGGAGAAGTGCACAACGCCTGCACCCGCGAGGAACAGCTTCGCTGGTTCATGGAGGGATGGGAAGCTGCTACCGACTGCGCGGCTGAGGGCATTGACGTACGGGCTGTGACGGCTTGGTCAATGTTCGGCGCCATGGACTGGAATTCCATGATGATGCGCCAGGATGGATACTACGAATGCGGAGTATTCGACGCGAGGGCGGATCTTCCGCGCCGCACAATTATGGCCGATGCCATTTCGACCTTGGTCAACAAGCAATCGTTCTGCCATCCCGTGCTTGCACAGACCGGCTGGTGGCGCGCGCCGCGCAACAGGTTGGGAAAATCGCCCACGATCCAGCTCAGAGGGTTTGACCGGCGGCTATCGATCCTGGGAGAATGTTGCAGCCGCCGGCGACTTTCAGCGAGGGCGGCGCCCCAGCAGGCAGGATCTCCGGATGCGTGGGTTGAGCTAAGCGTGGGGGGCTCGGGACGCGGCTCGCAAGCTGTCTTGTTTGGAAGATATTGCCGGAGCAAGATGTTTTCGCTGGCGGTGTCTGATAGTGTGGACTGGGTTGCCGCCTGCAACGCATTTCTCGACTTGGTAGTCGACGGCCTTACAGGGTCCTATGAGCTGGTTTCCGCACATCGGGACAACCAGTATCGAATCGCCGAACGCCCGATCTCCCTTGCCGCGACCATGTCGCTTCAGCGCTGATATAGCACTGGTCTTCAACTGATCCTATTGGCCGACTTGCATAACACGCGGACGCAGCGGATCGCCCGCTCCACCGCCGTTCCTCGGAAGTTCGTGCTGCAGAATTCCTTGGGTGCAGGCCGTAGCGGGTCATCTCGGACGTTTTTTTCCGCTTGCGCCGACGGGATGAATGCGGCGCCCAGCAAGAGCGATCGATTCAACCTATATCAATGGCTGCAACGTGTGATGTTTCGTTGGTAAGTTACCTGAGCTCGTCAGCGCGGATCTCGCACCATACTGAGGTACGTCGGATCAAATTCCGCGATCTCTTGCAGGCGCTCCCAATCGATGATTGTCAACAACTGATCAGCCCAAGTAATCGCGTCAAGCTTACGAAGTTCGCCTACGATTCGGTTCATATGGACTACCGACAGTCCCAGCACGTCGGCAAGTTCTGCCTGCGTTATGGGTAGACGGAAACTCCGGCCGGCTGTGCGATTTACCACATTCAATCGGACATAAAGTTCGCAAATCAGATGGGCTAGATGGGAAATTTTCGATCGACGCCCCATAGCAACGATCCATTCCCGGTGTATCGCCCCATCCACTAGCGTATCCAACCAGAGAAGGCGCGTAAGGTGAGGCGCCGTCTCTGTAAGTCTTCGCAGTCGATTATGATCGGCAAAGAGCACGCGACAAGCCGACAAGGCGATAATGCCGTGGTCCATTGTCTTCAGCAGGAAAGCGTGAAGGTCGACGAAGTCTCCCGGCACTTGAAGCGACGTGAATTGGCGACCGCCGTCCTCCAGCACTTTGTATCGCGCAGCCAGTCCCTCGACCAGCAGGGTGCTGTAGGTTGGACGGGAGCCCGCAGACACCAAATCCTGACCGATGGCGAAATCACGTCCGATTGATATCGTCTGCGTTAGCAAAGCCCGTTCGGACTCTGAGAGAGCATCATGTTGTTCCAGCTGCAAAAAGAGCGATTCAAGCATTACGTGACCCGAAGTGTATAGGCGTACAATAGCTGACTGCCTTGCCGGATTAGCGAGAAGAGCTGGCAGTCCCTACCTCAAAATGAGCTCGCCGCCACAATCTGGTGTATTTTCCACACAAACGCCAGCAGTGAAGGAACCACGATTCATCGAGCGGATTTATGATGTGGCATCCCGCGGTGATTTCCCGATGAACCGATATTTTTTCGATGTCTACAACAGTGACGGCCAGGTTCTCGATGATGACGGCCAGTTTTTCGAATCGCGGGATCGGGCCCGCGCCGAGGCGCTGCGAATCCTGCATGACATAGCTCGAGATGAGATGCCTGACCGCGACCTTGTCAAGCTCACTGTGAAGGTCAGGAGTGACGGAGGCGCACAGATGTTCGAAGCGTCGCTGATCTTGACGTCAGGCTGGAGCGCATAGACATCATCGCCGAGCTTCGGCCACGACTGGTCGCCAGCAGGCGTGTAGCGCCGCCACCGATGGAGCACCACCGCCACTTCAAGACCGGATATGCCAGTTTGGTGATCAACTATCGCGCATCGTTGCTCACGCTAATCTTCAGCCGGACCGACGAATATGCCGAACCATAGAGCGGTTTTTCCGCCTAGCTGCCTAGCTTCAGTACCCAACGACATCGGGCTCGGTCTTTTTTAGGCTATGCACGGCGACGAGGGTGACGGGATGATAAGGCGGAGCGGGGCGCCGCGGGGGCGTAGCCCCTTTGCCCAGAGCCGCAGCGCTTCCCAGTGGATTCCGGCAACCACTTTCAGCGTCAGCAGCGGATACGACAGGAACGCGCGCATGAGCGCGGCATCGGTCACGTCACGTCGCTTTCCGGAGAAACTCCGAGCGCTGGAGTTGGAGAAAACAACGAGGATGTATTCTAGGTGTGTAGTCCCTGAGTGTGATGGTGCATCATCGAACCTGAGTCGTCAGGATGAGGATGCCCTATGGCAAGTGTTCTTCACGGCAGCGCCCGCACGACGCCGCGTCTTCGAGCCGAGCTCCAAGCGTCGCAAGAGAGCACCCGGTCCCTTGCCATCCGATATGGGCTGAACCCGAAGACAGTAGCCAAATGGCGCAAGCGGACCACGACGGCCGATACGCCGATGGGTCCGAAGACACCCAAGAGCACGGTGCTTACGCCGGCGGAGGAAGCCATCGTGGTGGCATTCCGCCAGAAGACGCTGCTGCCGCTGGACGACGTGCTCGGTTGCCTGAGGGATACCATCCCCAACCTCAGCCGTAGCGCATTGCACCGCTGCCTCCAGCGCCATGGCATCTCCCGGCTGCCGGTCGAGGCGATCAAGGATCAGCGTACGAGGTTCAAGACCTACGAGATCGGCTATGTCCATATCGACAGCTGCGAACTGCGCCATGCGGACGGCAAGCTGGTCATGTTCCTGGCGATCGATCGTGTCTCGAAGTTCACCTTTGTCGAGTTCCATGACTGTGCCGGCAAGATGGAAGGCGCGGCCTTCCTCAGGAGCGTGGTCGAAGTCTTCCCTTACCAGATCCACACCGTGCTCACCGACAATGGCATGGCCTTCGCCGACCTGCCCAAGAACCGTCACGGGCCCAGCCGACGCTTCCTCGGTCCGCACATCTTCGACCGGGTCTGCATGGCCAATGGCATCGAGCACCGGCTAACCAAACCCTACCATCCTTGGACAAATGGTCAGGCCGAGCGGATGAACCGCACCATCAAGGACGCCACGGTCAAGATCTACCACTACGACGATCTGGAAAGCCTCAAGGCCCATGTCCTGACCTTCGTCACCGCCTACAACTTCGCCAAGCACCTCAAGGCCCTGAGATGGAAAACACCCTATCAGGTGATCTGCGACGCATGGACAAAGGATCCGTCAATCTTCAAGATCAACCCGCACCATCTCATTGCGGGACCACACACCTAGTCTAGAATGAAATTTCCAATCCTCTAATCCGAGCGATCGCGACATCCTACCGCAGCGGCCCTGTGCCTTCTTATGTGGTGGATCGCAGAAAGCGCGATATAGGTATCGCCATTGTCTGCAGAAGGGACTTTCCGGCGAGGATCATGGCCTCTCCGTTTTTGCGTTCTCTTTCTGGGCCATGTTGTTGGCGGCAATCAGCCGTTTCAGCGCCCGCAAGGTCTCGCCCCGGGGCAGCCGGCTTCCACATGCATACCCACTATCGCCTGGAGGCCGGGCTCTGTTGCTTCTTGGCAGTCCACATCGCGGTCGTCATAGTCGTCCTGCAGCTTCGACGATTGATGATGGTTGCTCTCAGTTTGTGGGGCCTTTGGGCGGTGTCACGGAAGTAGATCCGTCAATAAGATCGAGAAACGAGAGCATCGCCGTCACCATCATGCGCGCACCTTGCTTCGTTCAACGGGAAGGATCGCATCCCTTCCTCGGTCAGCGTATTGACGACCGCGATAATCCTAAGGTCTGCCTGGTTGAAGGACATGATATCTGACGCGTCCTCGTCTGGGCGACCATAGCTGGGAACCCTTGGCGCCGATGGAATGATTTTCTCCTGGCTGGTGGTAGCTACATCCTGCGGGCTAAGATTGTATTATTTCAAACGGGGGCCCCTGCTCGACACTACAGCCGGCCAGCCTCTACAATTCTCTGTAAAAATGCCTGTGTACGCTCCCTCTTCGGAGAACCGAAAATCTGCTCCGGCGGCCCCTCCTCATGAACTTTGCCCTCAGCAAGAAAACAGACCTTGTTCGCCACTTCCCGCGCAAACCCCATCTCGTGCGTCGCCAGCAGCATGGTCATACCGTCTGCAGCAAGATCGCGCACGATGTTGAGCACCTCGGACACAAGCTCCGGATCAAGCGCGGAAGTGATCTCGTCGAGCAGCATGACCATCGGGCCCATCGCCAATGCGCGGACGATGGCAACGCGTTGCTGCTGGCCACCAGACAGGCGGTCGGGATACTCCTTCGCCTTGTGAGCCAACCCGATGCGTTCGAGTAACGAGATGGCGGCAACCTCCGCATCCATGCGACCACGGTTCAGCACCTTCCGAGGCCCGAGCGTGACATTCTCCAGGACGGTCATATGCGGAAAGAGATTATAGCTTTGGAACACAATCCCGACGTCACGGCGCAGACCGTTGACATCGACGCCCGGGCCCGTGACGCGGTCGCCGTGAATGCGGATCTCACCAGATCCAATCGGATCCAGTCCGTTGATGCAGCGAAGCAATGTCGACTTTCCGCAGCCTGATGCGCCGATAAGGCACACCACCTGATGCTCCTCGACTTCGAGGCTCAGCCCGTCAAAAACCTGGAAATCGCCATATCGCTTCGAGATGTCTTTTATTTCGATCATTGGCATGGACAAACCTCAGCCGGCACGTGTTCGACGCTGGTCCTTTTCGATCATGCGATCGACGAAACGCGCCTGGGGGATTGTGATAACCACGAACAGGAAGGCCACCACTGTAACAGGCGAGAGGTTGAAGTGATTACTCGCCACGATCTTTGCCTGATTGAACGCGTCCACCGCCCCGATCACGTTGACCAGGGCAGTGTCCTTCTGCAGGCCAATGAAGTCATTGAGAAGCGGAGGCACGATACGCCGCACCGCCTGCGGGACGACGACGTAGCGCATCGTCTGGGCATAGGACAGGCCGAGGGAACGAGCCGCCGCCACCTGACTCCAATGGATGCTTTCGATGCCGGCGCGATAGACTTCGGCGACATAGGCACCAAAGGTCAGCGTAAGCGCAAGAATGGCATAGGTCTCGACCGACAGGTCTTTCAACAGTGGAAGGTTGCTGAGGGGCAGGCCAAAGCCGATCAGATAGATCGTGATGATCGCAGGCATGCCACGGAAGACGTCTGTGTAGAAAGTCGCTATCGCACGCACCGGCCGCGCGGTCTCGCCGGGGATGAGGCGGGCGATGGCGACGACCAGTCCCCATATCAGCACGAAAACCTCCGCGACCACGAAGATGTAGACGTTCGTCCAGAATGCGCGGAGCACAAGCGGGAACGATTCGAACATCAGTGGGACGAACAGGAAGGTTCGGCTGACTGCCAGGTCGTTGGCGACAAGGAACTGCGCGAAGACCGCTGCGGTGACGACCAGCGCAGCAAACCCGAACGTGTAGTGGGCATAATCCAGCGCCTTTGACGTTGCGATCCGTGCCGCAACGAGATCACCAGCCAAAAACGACAGGCGCGCAGATTTCGCGCGCGCCACGCTCTTGAGCGCGGGCCATAGCAAAAGAACCACGCACGCGCCTGTGACCAGAAGGATGCTTCCGCAGAGAATGCGATCGATTCCGAGGGAAGTCGCAGCGTCGAAGAGATGCCTCAGCGTGGCCCAGGTCGAGCCGACGACGAAGAGCGCGACAATGGCGGCTGCAGTTCCCCACCCGCTCACGTCTCGCGGCGGTGTCGGCCCGCTGAATGTCCGTCTTTCGCTGAGGAGGCTAGAGCGCCTCCCCTCCAGTTGTCGCGGAATTGCCGTCATCATTCTCTCGTCTCTGTTTGCTTACGGCTTCAGGTACGGGACCTTGGTCGGATCGGCGCCCCAGGCCTCGGCCAGATAGGTGGAGGCAAGTTTTGCCAATGTGCCGTCCTTGGCCATCTCATCGATGATCCTGTTCATGCCTTCCTTGTTTGGTGACGCTTTCGGATAGATCGCCCCATAGGACTCGCCGGTCGAGTACTGACCCGCGACTTCGAGCGTCCCATTGGACTTCGACGCCTGACCGAGGATGATCGATGTATCGTTGACGGCGGCATCGATCTGGCCGGCAATCAGCGCGGCATACATACCCGGGTTTTCAGGATAGACCCTGATCTCGGCAGGTTTGATATGATCCGAGACAAAGCTCGCTCCGGTCGTGCCCTGGAGCACGCCGATGCGAAACGTCCTGATGGTTTCCTGATCGACCTTCACGCCCTTCTTCACCAGCACGCCGATGTCGGACGAAAAGTAGGGCACGGAGAAATCGAGGACCTTCTTGCGCTCATCCGTGATGGAGATCGTCGCCATCGAAAGGTCTTTCTGCTTGTTCTGGTTGGCGATGAGTGCCGGGAACGAAGACGAGATCACCTTGACTTTATCGAGCCCGGCACGATGCGCGATGTTTGCGGCGAGACAGAACTCGAAGCCATCCTTGATCTGGTCGACCGTGTCGCCATTCCACCAGGCCGGATTGGGCAGCGCTGTTTCGACTGTGATCTCACCGGGATTGACTGGCTGCAGAGAGACCGATCCCTTCTGGCCCGTCAGCACGCAGCCGGAAATATCGTTGGCCTGAGCGCTGGCAACGCCCGCAGCGGAGAGGGCCAGTGCAACCAGAAGCGTCCGGGACGGCTTTGTGCTCTTCATCAGTTTGATCTCCTTTTGGCTGGTATTCGGAACCAGGTTTTGGCAGGTATTTCTGGAGTATCTGGTCGTCGTCGCCAGTCTCATCGCAAATTTTCAGAGCATGCCGTGACGTGAACCGTCACGGCGCTCTGCCAAGATGACGGAATGCACAACAGATCCAGATTTTCTTGGATGCGACTGTCAGATTACCGGATCGCGACCGGGCGGTCTGATCGCGGAAATCCTTGATGTACTTTATGGATGCCCGGTGAATATCTATCCTCGCGCTACCCAGATGCCCCTTGTTATCTTTGGCGTAGCTGCATTCGTATTAGATTTCGGATGCTAGCCATTCAAGCCGTCCTATGGCCCGTTGATAGGACCAGTCTTGGAGATGCACCCGGAACGTCATCGCGTATCCATAAGACTCGGATTGAACCGCCTCATCCAGCCGGCAAGCGCCTCATCGCCGACACCTTGTACAATGGTCTGCAGCGTGTCAGGCGTCTCGTCCTGACCCAGCTTGAACCGCGCTTGAATGGATCGGATCGGCGCCCGAAAACCGATGACCGCAGCGCGAAGGCTTTGATACCGGGATCCTAGATCGGCGATCGACCATGGTTCCTTCCGCTCGCGCTCCATATGCGCGACAACGCGCTCAAGAGACTCGTCGGTCAGCCTGTCATCCAGCTGCACCTCCGCCACCACGTGCGCGACGGCGAAGTTCCAGGTCGGCGCCCAGTCCTTCTTCCCGGCTGTGCCGGGGGAAATGTAGCCATTGGCGCCTCGAAAGATGAACAATGCCGCGGGGTCCCGGTGCAGTATGCCTGCATGAGGCCCGTTCCGTGGCAGGTGACCGGTCAGACTCACCGGCGTCCCATTCGCGTCCAGATCGAGCAGCATCGGCATTTCGCTGACGATGTAGCCTGGTGAACTCGATACGATGGATGCCAGTGGGTAGGCGTCGATCAGGTCCTCGAGATCGCGGTTCGTCCATATCTCGAATTTTCCTGCCATGTCGAAACTCCAAAGGTGCGAAGACATATGGCACGCAATCAGCGTGCCTGTTCCAGCTGAACCATCCAGCCATCAGCCTATCGGGATTGACTTGTGAGCTGCGCGATCGCTCATCGGGGTTTACCCGGAGGCTCCCGATGCCAGCGCGTCACACCGTCGCCGCCACCCATATCCGTCCGACCTGGTCGGAGGTTAACCTTCCCGGCTCAGCCAGCCTGCTCTTTAGAGAGCGGAGACGCGCAAATATTACAACGTCCGCCGTGGCCACTTTGTATGACCACCCACCCTCGCAAGGGCGACCCGCCGATCGCGTTCTAACGTCCCTGTTGAGGGCCCGAGCCGCGTTCCAGGTGGTCTTACCGGCGGCCCAACCCACGCCTTGCACATGCCCTCTACGGCAAATAGTGGGACTCAGATGAGAACAGGTCCGCCTGCCCGCACTCGTTCTCATCGTGTGGATCATGCTGCGGCGATTTCGAACGGCAGTAACGGAGGAGATTGCACATGGCCCGCAACATGGCGCGAACGCATCATGACGACCTCAATCGCTTCAACGAGCTACAAGGATTGACCATACCCGATCTGCTGCGCGAACGCGCGCGGCAGTATCCTTTCAATCTGGCCCTGTCAGCGCAGAGTTTTCGTGGGCACCGTGATCGGATCACCTTTGCACAGCTCGAAATCCGGATGGAGGCAGTCGCCCAGGGTCTTGCCCGACGAGGCGTAAGAAAGGGCGATCGCGTCGCCCTTTTCCTCTCCAACGACGCGGTGCGAGAATGCATCCTCACAGCTGTCGGCTGCTACCGGCTGGCGGCAATTGTTGCGCCCATGAATGTCCGGGCTTCCGACGAAGAACTCGGCCACGCGCTCGGCCTGGTTCAGCCATCACACATCGTCACGATGCAGTCTGGTGCCGAACGTATTGGAAGACTCTACCCGACGGCACAGCTGATCCTTTTGGAAGGGAAGCAAGGCGAAGACGGCACCTGGCCTGAACCGGAGCGGGAGTTCCGCCAGGGCTTACTGCCAGACGTCGCGGCGTCAGAGGACCCAAGCGTTCTGCTTCTTACATCTGGAACCACTGCACGTTCGAAAGCCGTAACCCATTGTCACCGCAGCCAGCTCTATACGGGTTACGCAATCGGCGGGGCCATAGGGCTCACTGACAGGGATACGTACCAGGGTGCGTGGCCGATCTACACCAGCTCAGTGCTCAATCTTGCCTGCATGGCGGCCTGGGTCAGCGGCGCCGGAGTCGTACTGGAGGGTGCCAGCCTGAACAATGCAGAGCGCCTTCGACTGATCGAGACCGAAGGTACGACTGTCTATCACGGTGTTACAGCACCGCTGCATTTTATGATCGAGGAGTATCCGAACGACGGCTACGACCTGCGTCGCGTTCGCCGGATCGGCTATGGCGGCGCTGCCATGCCACGGGAGATTATCGAGAAGTTCAGCAAGAGACTGCCCTGGGCGGATCAGGTTCACATCTGGGCAATGACGGAAACCGGTCCTGCGGGTTCCTATCTGCCGCCGTGGTTCCTCCCACGAAAGGCGGGTTGCATAGGTATTGCCCAGCCTGGCTGTGCAGTCCAGGTCGTGGATGATCATGGCAAGCCGGTTGCGGACGGCGAGCCTGGAGAGATCGCTTTCGCGGGGCCGTCGGCAGCGTTGGGATATTGGCGCGATCCGGAAGCGACAGACCAGACCTTCGTCGATGGATGGATCCGCACCGGCGACATCGGCATGATCGATGACGAAGGCCACATGCACTTTCTCGATCGCAAGAAGGACATCATCAATCGCGGCGGGCTCAAGATTGCCTCCGCCGCCGTCGAAGACGTGATCTACCGGTTTCCAGGAGTAGCCGAGGCAGCTGTGATCGCAGTGCCTCACCCCGGCCTGGGTGAGGACATCGCCGCCTGCGTCGTCGCGGCACCTGGTACGACGCTCGACTTGGACAAGATCCGCGCCCACTGCGCCAGATATCTGGCTGACTATGAAACCCCGCGCAAATGGCATGTGCTCGATGCGCTGCCGAAGAACCCGATGGGGAAAATCCTCAAACGGGACCTGCGTCAGCAAATAATCGAACGGATGTGAGCAGATGACAGTCGAAATGACCACTACGGACCCGCTTTCGCGCCTCGATCCGGAGATCGCAGAATTCGTGCGCCGGAGCGACGCTGCCGGAGCCGGTTCGCCAGCTCTGGGCGACGTCCCACCAGCGGTGTCGCGCAAGGCGGCCGAACTGGCGCGCGCGCAATGGTATGAGGGCGGTCCGGGAATGGCGGAAATCCTCGATATGGATGTGCCGACCTCCTATGGACCGATTCACATTCGAATCTACAAGCCAAAGGAAATCCGCGGCAGTGGCTGCTTCGTCTACCTTCCAGGTGGCGGGTGGGCCCTGTTCAGCACCATCACGCATGATCGCCTTATGCGCGAATATGCAGCGCGGACGGGGATGATCGTTATTGGCGTCGATTACACGCGCGCGCCGGAGGTGAGGTTTCCGCGCCCCGTCGAAGAAGTCGACGACGTCCTCGGATGGCTGTTCGATCATGCCGGCGAACTGGGCTTCTCGGCGGATCAGGTAGCGCTTGGCGGCGACAGCGCCGGCGGCAATCTTGTAGCAGCCTGCTGTATCTGCAGGCGTGACGAGGGCAGGAAGCTGCCCGCATGCACGGTCTACAACTACGGTTCATTCGATATGGGCGAGTTCAAATCGTCCGTCCTTAAATACGGCGGTGGCGCATATCTCCTGGGAAGCCATGAAATGCTCTGGTTCAAAATGAATTACTTCAACACGGCCGAGGAAATGTTGCATCCATGGGCGAGCCCGCTGCGGGCAGCCAAGACCGGTCTGCCCGCAACTTTCATGGCGATCGCCGAATTCGACCCGCTCTATGATGACAACCTTGCCTGGGCCAAAGCGCTCAGGGACACGGGCGTCGACGTTACGGCCGTGGTCTATCCTGGAACCGTTCATAGTTTTCTAGAGGCCATGTCCATCGCTGAGGTTAGCCGCCGAGCCATCGCCGAGACGTCCGTCTGGCTCTCCGGCATGATAGCGTGACGAAATCCAGGCTCGTTGCGCGACAGCGGCGATACAGACTTCATCCGATCAATTTGACGCTTATAAGCGCATCCGATCTGCAGAAGCTCTTAACGGGCAAACCAGTCGATGCTGGCCCTGGCTTCGAATAGTAGCGGTTTCTGACCGCCATATTGTCATGCAGTTCTTCGGCGGAGCTGCTGGAGACATAGTACGTGGTCGATTTGCGGACTGCTGCAAATCCTAGTCCTGAAGCCTTCAGGACGTGTTCGATTGCTGTCATGATCGCTTCGGTCTGTGCAACCAGCCCTCTGGTGCCCGAATTGTCGCGTCCGTCGATGTAAAAACGATCGTCGCAATGCCGAAAGTTTACCTCGATGGACCCGTCCTCTGTCCCGCGAACGCCCATCGTAACCGAATGATGGCTCACTGGTGCCTTGCAAAATGTGAACTCGGCCATGGCCCAGTACCCATCGAATTCGGTGTTCACGACATCACACCTGCTCCAGCAAAGGCCCGTCAGGATTGCCGCATCGACCAGTGCCAACGCGCTTTCGTCGCCAACAAACCATTGCACGGAAAGCATGTTTTGCGTGGACAGCCCCGCTTCCGTGGCAAGGTAATCCAGCGCCGCCGAAAGTGAACCTCGGTCAACGGACGGGTTCCTGGCGCTCAGATTTGCCCAGAGCAGGGTCCCGGTATCGACGACCTCGAGTTCGATGCCGCTCTTCTGATCGATGATTTTCCTATGTTCCTTGTCCGAAGACGCGCCAAAGACGTCTACCTCGACCAACATGCCGTCGTAGTAGAAATAGGGTATGGCTACGGGTGTGATCAGGACGTTCTTGCCAAATTGCTGTCCGAACAGATTGATCAGAGCTTCGGCGTCACCATCCTTTGTCTTGACGTAGTAGACGACCAGCCGGCCGACATCCGAGACATCGCAGCCCATCTCGGCAATGAAGCGTCTGATAAAGCCGACAACGGCGACTGCCTGTTTGAGCAGATCCCCTGGATCCAATACTTGCCCGATGCTATCGAGTGGGCATTGACCACAGGACCAGAGGAGATCGCCATCCTTCACAAAAAGCGAGTAGGGATGTTCAATTCTCATTTTCCAGACGTCGTCGAACGACAGGAAACTCAAAGATCGTCTGTGCATGGACCTAACGGCTCTTCCGGCTGGCGCCATTTGCGTTGTTCAGGTGGCGGGCGAGAAGGCTAAGGGGGAAGATGAGGAGGAAGAACAGGATCGCGACGCCAGTAAGCGGCTCCAGGTACCGGAAGGATGCGGAACCATTTGTGTAGGCAGCATAGGCGACCTCGTTTACCCCGATCGCTGCCAGCAAAGTCGTGGCCTTCAACAGGTCGGTAAAGTAGTTCACCACCGCCGGAAGCATCTTCCTGGTGGCCTGAGGCATGATGATGTGAAACCACACCACATACCGGGGCAGCCCCAAAGAGGCGGAAGCCTCCCACTGGCCACGGTCAATCGAGAGAATTCCACCTCTGACGATCTCCGCCATATATCCGCCGCCGATCAATCCGAGGGCTCCGATCCCGCATGTGAGGCCGGACAAGTTCGCACCCACCAGGATCGGCATGCAGTAATAAGCCCAGAATATCGCGATGATTTCCGGGGTGGCCCGGGCGACCTGAACGAACCCTCCGGCCGCTTTTGCAATCGATCGTCTTGGCGAAAAAGACGCAGCGCTCAGGCCCAAGCCCAATCCAGTTGCAATGAGGAATGCAGCAATCGTGACCAGGATTGTCGTGCCTAGACCTATGACGAGATCCGGCGTCGCATTGAGAAGTAACGTGTAGTCGAACATCAAACCTTCCTTGCACGATCCAGACGCCGTTCCAGACGGCGGAGTGAATGCGAAAGGAGCAGACCCAGGCCGATATAGATCAGCGAGGCGACCGAGTAGAACAGCATCGGATTGGCTGTGTAATCACTGATCCGGCCTGTCGTCCGCATCAACTCGGGCACCGAAAGAACAGACAGAATCGCGGTCGCCTTCAAAAGACTGACCAGGGTATTTCCGACTGCCGGAAGAACCGTTCGAAATGCCTGCGGAATGATTATCAACCACCAGCGTTGCACCGGCCGCAGGCCCAGCGCGAGGCCTGCCTCGTTCTGCCCCGGCGCCACCGAGTTGAACCCGGCTCGATAGATTTCCGACATATAGGCCGTCATGACGACGACGATGGCGATGGCTGCTGTCTGCTGCGCGGTGGTGTTGACGCCTGTGATGATCGGCAGCGCGAACTGTATCCAGAACAATTGCACCAGCAGAGGCGTGTTCCTGAAAAACTCGACATAGGCGACGGTTGGCAGCCGGATCGTCAATGACGGGCTGCCCAGCCCCAAGGCCACTGGCAGCCCAAATGCCATTGAACCGATTGCGCCCAGGAGGAAGTAGAACAGCGTCAGCAGCAGGCCATTGAACAGGGCGGGAATAAATGGAGTGATAGCGGGGATCATCTGGAGCCCTGTTGGTTCGGCGTTACTTGATGCCGTACCAAGTCAATTTGCGATCGGAGATGAATCCAGTTGTTGTATTGTAGGCGATCCAGGTATTCAGGAATGCCAGGAAGTGATAGTCGCCAGGCTGGATGGCGTAAGCATACCCCGTCGCCTCGATAGGCGCGTCCCCGCCCAGCACTTTTACTTTCGCGCTCGGATTGGCTTTCATGAAGAGCGCGTTCTGCAGATAGTCGCTGAGATGTGCGCTTGCCCGTCCAGCCGCCACTTCGAGCTGCCCGGCCACGGCATTGTCAGAGACGATCGTCTTTTTCTGTGCCTTGGGCAGTAAACGATCGCTCTGGGCGACTGCCGCCGTCCCCGCGATACTGATCACGGTGTATTTCGGATCGTCCAACTGCTTCCAGTCAGTCACATCGAGATCCGCCCCGACGAGCCACGTATTTCCCGTCGTCATGTAGCTGTCTGTGAAGTCGACGGTCACGGCGCGCGCCGGCGTCCGGAACATATCGACCATCGCAATGTCGAACTGCTTCTGCGTCAGCGAAGGGATAATGGTCGACCAGGTGGTGTCGACGATCTCCAGCTTGACGCCGAGCGCTGCTGCGAGATTCTTGGCCATGTCAACATTGAAGCCCTGCCACTCGCCAGATATCGGGTTCTTCTGTTGAGCCGGAACCGAGTCCGCCATCCCAACTTTGAGAACGCCTTCCTGCTTGATGAGAGCCAGGGTGTCGATTGGATCATTGGCCAGAGCTGATGACGCTGGCGGGCAGACCGAGACAAGTGCGGCCGCGACGATTGAGGCGAGTTTGTTCATCATGCTGTTCCCCGTTGTGGGCGCTGCAGCCCGTTGGCGTCGAGCAGCGAGAAGCGCCGGATACCGGAAACCTGACGTGAGTTCAGAGGTATGAGAAGGTCGAAAAGGCTGATAGGCTTGATAAGCTGTCATTATGAGAGCTGAACCCGATCGGAAGGACGCCATGTGAGCGATTTACGGAAGACGGTGGGGTCGCTGGACAATCTCGTCGCGTTCGAGGCGGCGGCAAGACACGGCAATTTTACGCGTGCAGCGCGAGAGCTTCTGGTTGCCCAGCCAGCGGTCAGCCGACGCGTACAGCTCTTGGAACAGTCCCTGGGGACGGACCTTTTCGAAAGGAATGGCACGCGGATTCGCCTGACCGCTGCCGGGAACCAGTTTCAGAGCGTTGTAACGACCGCCTTTCGCAGCATCGAGCAGGCAGCACGGACGCTGCCCCGCGATGATGACGGGATTGTTTCGCTACGCGTCAACGTCGCTGCTGCGTCTCTTTGGCTGATGCCAGCTCTAGGCGCGTTTTACGCGAGTTTCCCAGACATCCGCCTGCATCTGGTTTGCATCGATGAACTGCCGGAATTTGGCGGCGGAAACTTTGACCTCGAGATTCGTTTCGGAGTCGGGCCTTGGCCCGGATGGGACAGTTATCCCCTGCTTGAGGAGACAGTCTATCCGGTGGCGTCCCCGGAGTTTTGTCGAACCTATTCGATGAACCAAATCGAGGAGGTAGCGAAGGCTCCGTTGCTGCAACTCGCCAATTATACCAGCCCCTTGATGGACTGGAGGGTTTGGTTGCCACCGGATCAAAAGCCGATCGTCCGACGGTTCACAACATACGCCATGGTCCTGGAGGCTGCACTTTTTGGGCACGGCGTTGCGCTTGGATGGCACCACTATGTGCGAGACGCGATCGACAGGGGAACCCTGGTCCGATTGCCCATACCGGAACGTACGAGTGATTACCGCGAATTTCTTGTGGTTAGGCCTGGGGCAAGTCGGCGGTTTTCTGTAGAGCGTACTAAAAATTGGCTTTTGCAACTGTCAGCCCAGGATAGGCGCAAACAATCCAACACCGAGCCTGGCGACGAACCGTTCAGTCAAACCGCATAGGCGACCGAGCCGTCCGCGCGCAACGGAATATCATGCAAAGGCCCGACAAGTGGACTTAGCCACTGATCCGCGTCACCGGTCAGCTGCACGCCGAGTCCCGGCGCCTCGGGTAGCAGGAGATATCCACCCTCCCTTTTCAGAGCGCTCCTGTAGGCTGCCACTGCTGCGGGGCTCTCGTGATCGTTGAATATTCCTGCGTGACAAAGTTGGGAATAGAGGCATCCAGGTGCACGCAGGCAGCGGTGAGCACTGGACCGAGGAAATTGTGGGCCACGACGGCCGCATGGTAAGACTCGGCGATGGCGGCGATTTTTCTGCAGTGGGTAATCCCGCCGGCAAGACCGGGATCCGGTCTGACGAACTGGGTGCCTCCCGATGCCAGCAGCTCTCGGAATTCCCAGATCGTGTTAAGCCGCTCGCCGTTGCCCATTGGTATCGGCAGCCGGCGTGCAAGGTCCGCCTGTGAGAGTATGCTGTCGACCTGTATCGGGTCCTCGACGAACAGGGGGTTGAACTGGCTGACGGCCTGGATAAGCGGCAAGGCCTGCAGCGGCGTCAGCCGGCGATGATATTCCAGGATGATGTCGACATCGCTGCCTACCGCTTCGCGGGCCGCGGCAACGCGCGCGGTCACCTCCCGGGACAACCTGTCGAGTGCCATCTCCTGCGCCGGGATCGGGTCAAACTTGATGGCGGTGTAGCCTTCGTCGGCTGCGGCCAGTGCGCGCTTCGAGATTTCTTCGGGACCGAAATCACCAAGGATGAGAAGATGCAGCCGGATGCGCTCGCGGCAGTTGCCGCCCAGCAGGTCCCAAATCGGCGCCTGATGGACCTGCCCCTTAATGTCCCACAGGGCAATATCGATTGCCGAAAGGGCGCCGCCTAGAGCCGATCCTCGGAAAGGCCCCATCCTGTGGAGGTGCTGCCAATGATGCTCGATGCGACCGGGATCCTGACCGACCAGATATCTGCCGAACGTCTGGACGATGGCGTCCACGGCCCCGGGGTAGGCCCAGCAGGCCGACTGGCCGGTGCCGACGACACCGTGGTCCGTGACAACCTCGACAAAATGAGCCCCTCCCATCAGGCGCGATCTGACTTGCTCTATCTTCATGGATTTTGGGGAGGTGTGAGAGACAACTGGCATACGGTGGACGTGTCCTATTTTACTATGCTCTTCGCGCAGCCGGTGCGCTGGCGGTTTCAGGCTTTCCTGAGGCCGGATATCACGGTCAGGTTTGCCTTGCTGGGCGCTCCATGATCGAGCTTTCTTGGCTCAAGGCTGGCAAGGAGATTCATGACCTTGCGACCCCGGGCGGACCCCAGGCCGTCACCGATCATCAGAGCATGCAAACCAGACTGCCCCTTCAAACGCCATTGTGCTGGCGCCAAGAGTTCGCCCGAAGCGAGATAACGTTCAACGAGGCCATGCCAGCCAAGAGCCAGGCCGACACCTCGTGAGGCGGCCTCGAGCGTGTAGACGTAGTTGCTGTATTCACGCCTGCCCCTCTTCGCGGAAGCGTCAACATCGAGCAGCCCGAACCATCGATCCCATGTCATCCAGCCGAAATTCTGCTTGTTGAGTTCAAGCAATTCCAGATCAAGGAGGGCGCGTGGATCGCCCGACTGCAGGACTGTTCGGTGCCTGGCCGCGAAGGCTGGAGAGCAGACGGCAAAAACCTCTTCTTCCAGCAACAGTTTCCTTGCAGAAACCTGAAACACGGGACGCTGGCAGGTCAGGACAATGTCGACCTTGCCTGTTTCCAGAAGCTGATCGGGACTGGCATCTGTCGTGACCACCCTCAGCTCGGCATCACGGCCGAGCCCCTCCAGCAACGTATCGTATCTCGGCATCAACCAGAGATGGGCGATGTCGTAATTGCACAGGATCGATATCGACCTTGGATTCCCTCGCGGTTTCGCCGCCGCAAGACCGTTGCTGATCTGCTCCAATCCCGACGAGACTTTTGCATACAGCACCCGCCCAGCTTCGGTGAAATCAATGCCTGTCGGAGTTCGTGCGAACAGCCTGGCATCCACAAAAGCCTCAAGCTCGCGGATTGAACGGCTGACGCAGGGCTGGCTTGTATTGAGTTCATCGGCAGCCCTGGTGAAACTCATAAGCCGGGCAACACATTCAAACGTCACCAGGGACCGCTGTGATGGCAGTGAATGACGCCTGGTGCCCATCTGCAGGTCCACCCTCAACCTGAGTGCTGGTTTACTGGTGTCACGGGAGGCTCGCCACGCAGCACCGCCGCAACATTCATCGCCGCCCTCAGCTGCATTTCAACCATGGCCTCCTCGGAATAGAAGCCGGAATGCGGAGTAACAATGGCATTCGCGCAGGCGGAAATTCGCTTCAGAAGACCCGATTGTGGGGGCTCCGATGGCAGTACGTCCAATCCGACGCCACCCAGCGCGCCCCCCTCGAGCGCGACCAGTGTTGCATCGAGGTCAAGCAAGCCACCACGGGCCGTGTTGATGAGGATGGCATCGCGTCGCATCTGGCCAAGTTCGCTGGCGCCGACCAGGTTTGTCGTCGCCTCGGTCAGCGGCAGGTGCAGCGAAAGTATGTCCGCCGATTTCAACGCCTGGCCCAGACTTACGGACTGCGCTCCATGCTCCGCTATGATCTCATCATCAATATACGGATCATAGGCGATTACACGGATGCCATGGGCCTGAGCCCGCGTGGCCAAAGCGCGTGCGATGCGCCCGAACCCCAGGACCGCCAGGGTCCGTCCTCTTAGCCGATGCAGAGGTTTCAGAGGCGCGAATGACCACTCTCCCCTGGCGGTCACGGTCCGGCCGATGTGAATTTTCCGCAGCAGACTCAGGATGAGTGCCATGCTGTGGTCTGCGACTTCATCGACGCAGTAGTCGGGGACATTGGTGACGGCAATTCCCGCGGCTCGGGCCGCGGCCACCGGAATGGTATCGACGCCGATGCCATAGCGGGCGATGATCCGGCATCGCCGCATGGATGTCAGCATATCGGGCGTGATCTTGACGTAGCAATTGAGCACTGCGTCTGCTTCGCCAAGAAGCTGAATGAGCCGGTCATGGTCTCCGGCCGGGGCTACAACGATTTCCGCCAGTCCGGCCAGGGCTGATGCCTCCGGATCGTGATTGGGGAAGACTGAATCGGTGATGACAACCTTCAACAAAATTGCCCCCTACTGCCCTGTCCAACCGGAAAGGAATTCGATGAGTTCGCGGTTGACGATTTCGGGCTGTTCTTCATGTGGGAGGTGACCGCACTGCGGAATGGCGACCCCTCGCATGTTGAGGGCCATTGCATTCCAGACCTGGTTCATGTCGACCATTTTGCCGACCCATTCGAAATCGGCACCCCACAGCACAAGTGTCGGACACGCGATCAGCTGGTCCGCGTCCTGCTGATCCTGGTCCCAATCGATCGCGGCGGCGCGATAATCGGAAAGCGCGCCGCGCAAGCCGCCTGGAGCGGAGTAGGCACGGTCGTAGACCTGAAGCTCCGCCTCGCTGAAGATCTCGGGACTGAAGCACCACTCTCGCAGGAAATGCCTGATGTAGAGAGACTCTTTCCCGTGAATAAGAGCTTCCGGCAGATCGGCAATCTGGTGAAAGTAGAAAAACCAGTAACCGCGCAACATGTTGCTGTTGATCGATGACAGGACAAACCTTGTCGGGACATTGTCCATCATGACCACGCGATCGACGGACTGAGGGTAATCTTTGCAGAACCGCGTGGCGACGCGCGCTCCGCGATCATGACCCACCAGGGCTATCTTGCTGTGCCCCAGCCGAGTCATAAGCTCGTAGATGTCCTTCGCCATGCTTCGTTTGTCATAACCGGCAGCAGGCTTTTCGCTGTGGCCGTACCCTCTGAGATCCGGCGCGACCACATGATATTTTTCTGCTAGCACCGGCACCTGCTTCCTCCATGCATAGGAGGTCTCCGGAAAGCCATGCAGCAGATAGACAGGTGGCCCGGAGCCGGCCTCCAGGTAGTGTAGCCTGACACCGTTGACCGTCGCCGTAGAACGTCGGATGTCCATTTGACCTCGCGCTTCGGTTTTGCTGGGCTGGCCTACGCGGCCGGGGCTGTCACGCGTGAAGGGAGGGACCTGATTACCGGCCCAGGTATTGCGTGCTCGAGGCGGCCGGCGATCTTACCATGCTCGATGAGTGCCGGTCGATCATGGCCGGGAAGCAGGAACCTGCAGTCAGACATTGCCTTCTTGATCGCCGTCTTTTCGTCCCGTTTGGCCATCGCGTGATTGCCCGTGACCGTTGGTTCGCTGTCATTGATATCCAGCAGGGGCGAGACCAGGCTGTCGTGGAAATCGTAGAGAATGTCCCCGCAGATATTCGCGACCCCTTCCGAGGTCTCGACCATCACCGAAAGCGATCCAGGGGTATGGCCGCCCGCCAGTCTGACAGCGACGCCAGGGATGACCTCTTCCTCGAAGCTTCCGTCGACATCGAACAGCCTGAGAGCGCAGGGCGTGTGCAGGCGGTCGATCAGATGCTTTGTGTCCTGAAGAGGATATTGAGGACCCATCACGCCCGAGACGGCAAACTCGAGTTCGCGCCGCGCGAGACAGACCGTCGTGGTCATGGGGAACCGATCGTCGCCACCCGCATGGTCGATGTGGGCATGCGTGTGAACCACGTGCCGGATATCGGAGAACCGCAGCCCATGCTGCGAAAGATGATGTTCGATTGTCATCTCTTTCGGCTGCTCGGCGACCATACCGATGCTGGCAAGGATTGCGGTATCCCTGAACCCGGAATCCACCAGAACCGGGGCCTCGCCGCCCATGATCAGATAGCCGTAGCAGGGGACCCGGGTGATGGTACCTGGATGGCGGAACAGGACCAGAAAACTCGCATCGAGCATCACCTCGCCGAGGTTGAGGGGGTAGATGGTAAGCGGCATGACTTCCTCCCGTTAGCACATCGAATTTTCGCGCGGCTCCTCCCGCTGCGCTTGATGTGCCGATGATCAGACTTGAGGGTGTTTAGGCCGTCCAATGCGCAGTTGGATCGAGGTCATAACAATTCCGATATGCGGGCACCACGGATACCGGCGCGATTGTATCCGATACGAGGAGATTCGCGCAAGATATGCCTTCGAAAACCGACAAATCATGAAATGATGTATCCAATTGAATTGACATTCCAGCCAAAGAGTGAGATGTCAATTTCGTGAAAGATGGTGCATGGGAGGCACCTGCGGGAGGAACGGCGACTGTGTGCGGGTGCGACTGGACCACTGTGTCCATGCGGTCACTGTCCGAACACGAGCGAGCCTCTGGTGGAAAGGATCCGCCGGTGGTGTTTTCGGGCAATGAAACCGGCGGTTCAGGGAAATGACGACAAATGACGCGACCGCGAGTCGTTCCTTGCGCGCAACCGATCTGCATGCCGCCGCGCATTCGGTCTCCCCGATACCGCTGACATTCGTTTGTCTGGGAGGAGCAGATGCTGAATTTTGAAAACAAGGTGCTGTGGCTGACGGGTGCCAACGGCGCAATCTCCAGGGCGATTGCCAGTACGTTTTTTGAACTGGGGGCGTCCTGTGTCCTGACGGACCTTGACGAAGAGGGGGTGGCCTCGTTTGCAAGCACCCTCGACGCCCGCGGGCAGAGAGCTGTAGGGCTGAAGCAGGACGCCAGCCAGTCAGCTGACGCGATCTCGGTCGCGGAAGCGATCGCAAAGCGGTTTGGAAAGCTGGACTTTCTCGTGACAAGCGCCGGTCTGTATCGGGATCAAATGATCCATGACATGACCGATGCGCAGTGGCGCCAGAGCACTGCGGTCAATCTGGACGGCGTTTTCTACACCTGTCGCGCGGCCATTCCGCTGTTTGCGGAAGGAGGAGCTGTCGTCAACGTCGCCTCCATGGCGGGGCATCGTGGAAGCTACATGCATTCCCATTATGCCGCGTCGAAAGGTGGCGTGCTGACATTCACCAGAACGCTGGCGCTTGAACTCGCGCCCAAGGTAAGGGCGAACGCCGTCTCGCCCGGCATCATCGATACGCCTCTCGTCCAGCCGCTGCTCGACAAACAAGGTCCGCAGCTGATCGCTTCAACCCCGCTGAAACGCTTTGGCCGCCCCCAAGAGGTAGCACAGACGGTTGCCTACCTCTGCTCCGACTGGGCGAGCTTCATCACGGGCGAGACGGTGCACGTCAATGGCGGACTCTACATCACGAGCTGACCGGCGTCTCGATAGCGTTGTCTCTGCCGATCGGCAGGGCATCCGCGTGACGACCAGCGTTCCGCGAACAATCCGAATTCAATCTTCAAAGGAGGAATACAAATGCCCAAACTTCTAAGCGATCAGTGGATGGAGGCTTTCAAAGCCGAACTGAACAAGGACGAGAGCTGGAAGGCTGCGTCCAAATACTTCTCCGCGCGCGTTGCCTTGAAAAACGGAGACGCTGTCGGAACGGTCGACATCCGCGACGGCGTCGCGGTCTCGGCAATCGGGTCGGCACATCCGCTAGGCGCCGATATCACCATCACCGGCCCGGACCATGAGTGGAAGCGCGTCCAGAACGGTGAAACCGATTGGTTTCAGGGCATGTCGCCGGGTCTTGGCGAACTAGGCATAGAAGGCGACGCTGTCGGCGCCCTTCGCAATGTCAAAACAATGTGGCTGACGCTGGCGGCGGTAAGTCGCGTTGGCCGCGCGCTGCCTGCACCGCCGGCCTACTCTCCGGCGCCGAAGCCATCGGGCAAGCCGACAAAAGGTCACTATATCGAAATCGACGGCATCCGGACCTACTACGAAGAAGCAGGAGAAGGATACCCGATCATCTGCTTCCATGCCGCCTGCCAGGACACCTTGATGTATCGTCATGTGCTCGATGGTCTTTCCGACCAGTTCCGTGTCATCTCCGTCGACGCCCCCTCGCATGCAAAATCGCTCGAGCCGAAGGACGGTGAATTCAAGAGCCTGACCAGCCATGCGGCGTTCAATGAAAAGCTGATGGACAAGCTCGGCCTGGTGAAACCCGTGATCATCGGCTGCTCGATGTCGGGCAATCAGGTGCTTGAACTCGGCAGCCGCAGGCCAGATGGATATGCTGCCATCATCTCGTCCGAAGGCGCCGATTACACGCCGACCGTCTCGCAGTTTCTGCTCGACATGCTGCTGGTCAACGGCCAGCAGATCCTGGAGGGCTGGTCGCAGTCACTGACGGGTAACCGGACCCCACCGGATCGCGCACGCGAGGTGGTGTGGCAGATCCGCAAGGTCAATCCAGAGGTGATGCGGGGCGACCTTGTCGGTTACGCCGGCTTCGACAAACGCGATGCTGTGGGCAAGATCAAATCGCCAGTGCTGCTGCTGCGGGGCGATGGCGACTGGCTCGTCTCACAGCAACAGGTGGAGGAAACCGCCGCGCGGATTCCGGGAAGCGAGATCTCGGTCCTTGCCGGCACTGGGCATTATCCGATGATCGAGAACCCCTATGAGTTCAATGAAGCGGTGAGGACCTTCCTGCACAAGAACGGCGTCGGCAAAGCGGCCTGACTCCCGGTCCGGGGGCGACGCGCCTGACGCGTGGGCCCCGCAATCCAAGTATGTGGCGAGAGCCTGACGAGATGGCCAACGCAGCTGAACCAGCCGTAGCCGCGCCAAACAGGAATGCCGCCTTCCATCCTGGCGGCATTTTCTACCTGGAACTTCTCCTGCTAGGCGCCCTCTTGTTGTTGTGGCGGCAGCTGTCGCCGGGCGGTCTTTCTGCCAATGATTGGCAAGGGTTTATTCTTGCGGCGACCCCCCTGGCTGTCGCAGCGATGGCACAGACCCTTCCGATCATCGCCGGCGGCCAGGGACTTTCAGCTGGCGCCACGATGGTCCTTGTGACCGCACTGGTGGCCACCACGCCAATGTCGTCACAGGCCGATGCAGTGCTGGCCGTGGGCTTCGGCGTCGCAATCGGTGCCGGCATTGGATGCCTCAATGGCGTCCTGATTGGCTACTTCGGCCTGCGATCCACCCCCGTTACGCTGGCAACTGGGGCTGCTGCCATGGCCGTCGCCCTGCAGCACCTCAGTACAGCATACGTCCCTGCCCCCGAGCCCCTGCAATCCCTGCTCTACAACTGGACCGCCGGCGGCATCTCGGTTTTGCCGCCAGTCGTGCTGCTCGCAATCTGCGTGGCAGGAGAACTGCTGTTGTTGTCGCGAACAGGCGCGGCCCTCAGGGCGCGGGCCGCACACCCAATCACAGATATGCGTCACTTCCGTTGGCCGGTGCTTCTGAGCTACACGGCAGCGGGTGCAGGAGCAGCCCTGGGCGGCGTCCTGTTGGCTGGTGCATTCGGCAGCGTCAATGCCTCGCTGGGTGCGCCAGTGCTGCTGCAAATCCTTGCGGCGATCGCTCTTGGTGGAGGGATCCCCGGCCTTCGCGGAGGCTCAGTCGCTGGCTCGCTGCTTGGAGCCCTCATTGTTGTCGCGACAGGAAACCTTCTGGTGCCACTCGGGGTCCAGGACTATTTTTCGACGTCGATCGACGCGCTATGGCTTCTTCTGGGATTTGCGGCCTGCTTGATAGCCCGAGGGGCCAGAGAACAACCGCAGCGCCTGGCGAGCTTCGGCCAGACGTCTTCGCGGCTTCGATATCTGGCATTACTTGCCCCGGTTTCTCTTCTCCTGTTCAACCTCCGGCCGGCAGCGGGCGATCTCGCTATTTTGATGAGCGGGATCGCGTTGCTGGCCGTTGGCCAAGCTGCTGTGTGGAGGCATGGTACTGTCGATCTTTCCATGCCAAGCATGATTTCGGTCTCGGCCATAGCGACTGTCGCCCTGACCGGGGGAGCGGACTCCAAGCTCCCGGCAGCTCTGACCGTGATCATCGTCTTGGCAATGGTGGTCGGCTTTTTCCACGGCTGGCTTGCATCGCGTTTTGGGCGGGCTGCGATTGTCGGCACGCTGGCCACGGCCGGGATCACCCAGGCGCTGTCCGCAGGATTGCTGATAACACTTCCGACCGGCTATGCACCCGGACTGCTTGCAGCAACAACCACGACACGTTGGTTCGGTGTGCCATTCTCTGCATGGGTCATGATCGGCCTGGCCAGCGCGATGGCTCTGTTTTTCGATCGTCTGGCACGGATCAATGTTCGACCAGGTTACCGATATCCCAGCTACTTGGCATGCAGCTTCGCTGCAGCTGTTTTTGGGGTTTTCATCGCGGGTCTCGGTGGTTCCGTACATTACAGCCTTGTCGACAGCTACAGTCTACCGGCGATCACAGCAGCAATGCTCACATGCAGTCTGTCGAAAGGCGACAAGGGTTCCACACTGTCCGTACTGGCGCTCGCCGTCCTGCTCGTTCTGGGAGATACGGTCCTGGTCATGTGGGAGGCAGGTTATGCGGTGCGCATTGGTGGCCTGGCGGCGCTGCTGATCTGCGGCGAGTGTTTTCGTGCTTTCCAGATCCGGCGCCGTCCGGGAAGTCCATGATCTCCCTGGCCGCCAAGGGCTCGTGTGCTGGCCGAAGCTGTCCAAGCATCCCGGCATTCCCCTCCTGCCAGCCGGATCAGCGAAACGACGAGGTAGCCGCCAAGCAGAATCGGCGGAGCCAGCGACACCGTGGGGCATGGATTTTCGGAGAGGCCGTTTAAGCTTGGTGTTTTGCCGTCAACTGCCACTCCGAAGTTCCCGGACGGGGCCTGCTGCCTGACGACGCTCCTCCGTGACGTGATCCAGAATTGAGCTGCTAAGGCAGCGAAATCTTGCTGTGGACCGGACACCTGAATGGCCAGTTTTCGGCGATCAAGACTTCAGGAACAGAGCAGTGACCATCTGACCAAATTATTGGCTGGCGGGAAAAGACGGAGCACGTCAATCAAGACAAGCAGATGTATTCAACAGACTGAAGGAATGCTATTGAACAGAGCCGCACATATGCTTTCACTACGCCAATAGAATTAGACGAGGGGGGGGCGACCATGTCTCCGCAGGCTAGATGCGGTTTTTTCCTATTTGCGCTGCTCGCTTCAGCACCTTCCCTGGGTGCCGATCTCTCGCGGCTGGTCATACCTTTCGGCCACTCCGGTCCAGTGCGCGACGCCGCCATCAGCGCGGACCGCCGTTGGCTTGTGACTGGCGGCGACGACGGCGTAGTGATCCTGTGGGATCTTGAAACCGGCCGACCGGTTTCACGGTATCCCGAGCACAAGAACGCGATCGACACGATCGCCGTCAGTCGCAAGGGCGAAACGATTTTCTCATCTCAGGAAATACGGCGTGGCGAACTGCTTCAGAGTGCGACGGGCGCCATCAGGTCCAAGTTCACAACGGAACCCGACTGGATCGAAGATGCCGCTCTTAGTTCTGACGGGTCCATACTCGCCCTGTCTATATCGCACAACGACGAAACCTTTGACGTCACTACTGTCGACGTCAACACCGGCCATGTGTTGAGACATTCCCCCCTTTATGATCGACGGCCACGCAGCCTTAAATTCTTCGCCAACGATCAAAAGCTCTTCGGTTACATCGAAGCAACGGCCGTTATAAACTGGGAGACACGCAACCTGGTGGAAGTCGGCAGGAGTCCCATGGATGCCTTTGGGCTTGCCGTTTTCGATGATGCAGACAACGTTCAATTGAAATTGACCGGGCCGGGCCGGGGCCACCTGGCACTCTCGATCCTCAATGACAAACTTTCACCTGCCCAGCCTACGATAGGCTTGCCGGGGATCGATGGACTCGACGGGCATACGCTCGCGGTGTCTCCCAACAGATCCTGGCTGGCACATGGGGATACAAGTTGCAATATCGACTTGGCGTACTTGCCCGATCCCTCGAAGCACACGCGTTTCCATGCGGCCTTCGATCGGTTCGGCAGTACCGACACACTGGTACTTTCCTTTCTGGATGACGACCATCTCTTTGTCGGGTGCCAGGATGGAACTTTGGCTGTCTGGGATATTGGCGCCCAGGCACAGGGCGGCCAGCCATCACCCGCTATTTCAAGCCGTGTGAATCCAAAGATTGAATTCGAGCGTCGCGCCAAAATGTCTTTTCTAGGGGAGACGACCGCTCTTGCGCTTGCGAACACCATTTCTGGACCGAGGCGTATGGATGTCGATCCTCCTCCTCCCAATATCAGATTGCTCGATGCGATATCTGGACGCGACGTCGATATTGCGGGACGAATCCTCGCGTTGAATCCCAAGAACGGAAACATGCTGACGATTCAGCGCCTCGATGAAGATGTAGATCCGCCGCAGCACGAATTTACGCTCTGGTCGGCCAATGGACCGACGCAGGTCTCCAGCATCAAACGGGGTTTCTACCCAGCGTCCGAAATCGCTTATCTCGCAGATGGGCAACATCTCCTCTACGCCACGATCTACGGACAGCTGTATCAGTTGCGCGCTGATTCATTCGAAATCGAGACCCAATACGTGCCTGCCTCGCAGTGGCGTACCACCTGTCTCGTGCCACATCCCGGTTCCGATCTCTTTATCCAATGCACTGAGTACGGCCTGCGTGTCTTTCGATCCGGCAACCCACTGCCAATTGCGGAATTCAACGGCAACGACGTGGTCATGGATGCGGTGTTCGATACGGACGATCAGTCTGTATTGTTCGCAGGACGGAACGGTGTCTGGCGCTTTAACTTCCGAACCGGTGGCCAGCCCGAACTTGTAGTACCCGTCAGCCAGTGGAACTCCGATCCCGAAACCCAGTTTGTCCGCACGTTGGCCATCTCTCCAGTGGATGGCAGCTTGGTGCTTGGCGCAGACGGCGGAAAGCTGATCTCCGTGCCCCGGAGCGGGACAGCCTTTGGCGCGCCACGGCGAATCTGGGGGCCGTACGAGGATGTGCGGCGCGTCGTTTTCAGCCCGGACAAGAAGCTGTTGCTGGCAGCCAATCTTGGCATTGACCTATTCGACGCAGCCACTCTTGAGCCAAAATTAAGCGTCTTCGAAACATCGAATGGCAGTTGGATCGCGATTGATCCGACGGGCCGTTTCGACACCAACAACTTCGATATTCTGGGTGACTTTCGGTGGCGCTTGTCCGGACACGATCTGCTGAGCTCGATATCGTTTGAAGCATTGATGGAGCCCTACTTCACTCCCGGCCTGATCGGTACTGTGCTGCAAGGAAAGCTACCGGAGATTGTTGCGGAAAATGGATTGCGCGAAGAACTTCCGGAAGTCTCGATTGACTCAGCTCGTCTGATTGGTCAGGCGCGCGCCGAGGTCACCGTCAAGGTCAAACCGGGGTCCTCGGCTGCCAGCCAGCAAACAACTGCGTTCAACCTGAAGCTTTTTCGCGACGGCCAGCTTGTAGCCGGGACGTCGGGCGAAATCCAGAAATCGCACGAGGCGAAAATCGCCTCCGACGGGACGATCGAGGTGACGTATGGTGTGATGCTGCCACGGGACCCGGCTGTTTCCGATACAGTTTTTTCCGCCTACGCCTTCAACGGCACAGGAGTGCGCTCAGTGCCGTCAAAACCGTTTCACCTTGCCCTGCAGGGGCGGACCGGACAGTCGTTCAGCAAAACCATGTATGTCATTGCCATCGGTATCAATGCGAACGACAATAGCAGTCTGGTCCTCAGCCATGCGGTCGCCAGCGCGGAAGTTTTCCTTGATGGTTTTCCTCGCGCGGTTGATCTTGCGGGACTGCACTACCAACTCGTGAAGATCCCTATCGAAGCACGCTCGCCCGGACGGCTCATTCCAGGAGAGCGCAAGCCGGCTGTCCTGCCGGCAGACAAGAAAACCATCCTTGGCGTTCTTGATATTCTGGCCGGGAGAAATGCGAACACTGATGGCTGGCCGCCAGAGATCGTCGAGAGTCTGAAGCCTGTGGGTGCCGACGACGCGGTGGTTCTCTACGTTGCCGCCCACGGCATCGCGCAAGAAAATGTTTTCCAGATCATGCCTCAGGACACCACACCTGGCTTCGACGTCACGAGCGGGGCGCTTTGCAGTTGCGCAATAACGGACTCGGAACTCGCCACCTCATTTGCAGCGATCGACGCCAGACATCTCGTCGTTGTACTTGATACCTGTTCGTCGGCGTCGGCGGTCACTGCGGAAGGAAGAAAGCCCGGTCCTTTCAACGGTGCGAAGCTTGGACAGTTGATTTACGACAAGCAAATGATCGTGATGTCATCATCCGAGCCAACCAAGCGGGCCACAGCGCTCGGCAAGACCAATCTGACGCAAGCGTTCTTCGACGATGCGCTGGCAGCCAAGGGGCTGTGGACCTATCCCTCGCACTCTAGCCTCAAGGATCTTCTCGACTACGTCGAGTTGATCGCGCCAAGTCTGGGCACTGCAGGAGTAAATGAGGCGGAGCGTGCGCGGTTCTATAGGCTTAGCAAGTCGATAGAGGATCGCGCGCGAGAGATAACTCTGAGACAGCCTGCCGGGCTGCCCATTTCGACTGATAGTTCATCTGGTGGCGGAGGGGAAGATGATAAGCCATAGGGATAACGGCAGGCACTTCAATTCTGTTGCATGGACTGTATGCGCCCTGATCTGCCTGTTCGGATTGTCGAACAATGGCGTCAAGGCTCAGGAGTCGGGCGTGCTCCATACGGTTGAAAATAGTGCCATTCCGGGAGCGCTGCCGTTTGAGCTGCTCGCCGTTAACAAGGACAACTCAGAGGTGAGCCAGGTCTCGGCAACCGACGCAAAGGTAAGCCTAGGTAGCGTGACATTGGTCAAACAGGAACCGGCTCAACTCTTGTCTCAGATCCGGGAAATCACGGGCAGTCACAACTTCAGGCTCGACGGCGATCTCGTCGAGTTTCTTTTTCGGGTCAACAACGCTCCGGATCTTGTCAGTCTGGCACAAAAGCCGACTGTTCTGGTTCCAACCGCGGAGATCGGTTCCGCCGACATCAGGGCGCGCATCGAAGGCGGCGATCAGCTGGTTGTCGTCCTGGACCGCAAACTCAAGGATGATCTGAGAAACGAGCTTGAGGCTTTCAGAAAGGCAACACAGGAGCTGGGAGCGATGGCTGGCTCCAACGCAGTGCTCGCGCAACAGATCGGGGCGATGAGGCCACTTTCCGAGGCTTGGGCAAACGCGCTCGATGCAAGGCAGCGCCCGTTTTCAATACAGTCGCTCGAAGACCTCAACGAACAGTATAAGACGCTAAACGAGTTGATACTGCGGTTCTCAAGGGGCGAGAAGTTGGAGGATACCGCTCTTGCCACGGCCGAGGACATTTTCACCGATGGACAGTATCAGGCGAGCTTCCTCAGCGAGACACTCGGCAGCACTTTGAACCCTGCTGGCGGCACCCGGATGGCGATGAATGTCGAAGTCCGGCTATGGGGAGACCTAGCGATGACAAAGCCCCAACGAGGAATTACGATTTTCTACTCAAAGCCCTATCTGACCAATCCAAGCCAGTTCCGCCGTGCTGGCTTGTCTTCGCCCGTCACGTTTTCGGCGATGTACGGCATGTATTGCGTCTGGGCGGAGGAGCCCGTTGGAACGGTCGTCACCGAGATAGCGATGTTGGAGCCACCCAATCATTTCGACGAACAGGCTCCGCCGGTCGACTTGATATATCTCGGCAAGAAAGCTCAAAAGTCCCCCAACCGATGCCAGCAGTAATCGACATGAGATCCATGGATTCTCACATTATTCTCAGAGCGGGCCAATTTGTAGGATCGGTTCTCGCACTGTTCGGTGCGGTGCTGCTCGCTATTGCTCCGCCTCTACCAGACTCAGCTTGTAACGGGCTTGGTAGCGAGACCGCAAACTCGGGGATCGCATCCTTCATCGTGTTAGCGCTGACACTAGTCGTTCTCGCAGCAACCCGGCAGCGCCGAACACGCGCGCTGCAGCGAACTTGGTGGTTGTGGGCGATTGCCCTGTTCCTCGCGTCGATAGTGCTGGCGCCTACGTATCTTGCTTCCCGTCAAAGCCTTACAGCAGCCATCTATGACAGCAGTCCCGAGTTGTCGGGAAACAGGGTCGTGATCGGACTCTGGACAGATCCCGAGGGTCTTCAGACAGCCAAGAATCGAGGATTAGCCAATGCCACTGAGATGATAAAATTCTTTGGCTGCGACGAGGTCATCCCTCGACTTTGGCCGTGGGGAGCCGTCATTTGGTCCTATATCATCCTTATGGCACTCTACATCTCCTGCCTGTTGGCGATCATCAGTAGTCTGCTAGCCGTCAGCGAAGGCGTGTTCGGCGAATTTGGTCGTCACTGATTTTCTATCCGGCACGAAAAATCGGGCCCCAATACGATGCCACAGGCAAAATGCATACTTATCTTCAAACCGTGTCTGGACCACCCGTCTCACGGCGTTGGTGGCCGGGCCATGCCCGGTTAATTTAAAGATTTGATCGCCAAGTGGCTTTGGTTCGTGTCGTTTCGTTTGAACCTCAGATAATGAAACGAGGTGCGAAAGGGGTGGCGGGATGCACCGTAAGCCCGACTCCTGTGGCCGAAAGTGTGCATGCCGCGTCACGGATCGCGAGACCTGGCCGCATATCCAGGTCATCGCGATCCGCTCCGGGGAGGATGCCCTTTCGGGCTCCGGGAAATCAGGATGGATGGCGCTCAGAGTGACTGCAAACCCTACCTAACGAATTCCCGCAGCGAGGCCGATATCTCTTCCTTGCCGGCGAACGCCGCCCGCTCCAGCACTTTGGAGATCGATGGCGATGCTTCGCCACCGGTGACACGCTGCACGGGCTGATCCAGCCAGTCGAACAGGCGGCGCTGGATTTCGTCGGCCAGCCAGCCACCCCAGGAGGTGCCGCGGGCGCCCTGTTCGACAATGATGACATTGTTGGTCTTGATGACACTGTCCGAAATCGTCTTCCAGTCCAGCGACGCCCGATCTAGGCTGCGCAGATCGATGATTTCGACATCGGCACCCAGTTCGTCGGCGGCCTCGATTGCCCGATGCACCATGGACAGATAGGTCAGTATCGTCGCTTTCGAACCTGTGCGGCGGACAGCTGCTTTTCCGAATGGAATGAAATAGTCGAGGTCGTCAGCGGCCACCGGCATAGACTGCTGATAAAGATCGACATGTTCGATGACGAGCACCGGGTCGTTGCAGGCCAGAGCGGTATTCATCAGGCCGACATAGTCGAAGGGCGTCGACGGGGCGATAATTCGCCAGCCCGGTGAGGAGGAGACGACCCCCGCCGGATCCATCGAATGCTGCGATCCGTAGCCTGTGCCCATCGCGACCTTGGTGCGCAACACGAGTGGTACCGCGGACTCGCCACCGAACATATGCCTTGCCTTGCCGGCCTGATTGAAGACCTGATCGGCCGCCACCCACATGAAGTCCGGATACATGAATTCGACGATGGGTCTGAATCGGCCATCCATTGCCATTCCGGTTCCAAGACCGAGAAAGGCAGCCTCGCTGATCGGGGTGCCGAGTACCCGTTCCGGGAAGCGATCCTTCAGTCCCCTTGTGGCACCATTCGTACCGCCCTTCAGCCGATGCACATCTTCGCCCAGCACAACGACACGCGGATCGGATTCCATACGACGGCCGATGACGTCAGCGATTGCATCAACGAACTTCCGGTCTACTAGTTGGCCCGTGTAGCTGGCCTGTTCTTCGACGCGCACCCCGTTCAGTTCCGAAAGGTCGCCGCGTATGCCGACATCGATAAAGTCCGGCGATGGCCACAATGAAGGTCGGATTTTGCGCTTGTTGCCTTCGGTCCGTTCCGTCAGTTCGTCGGCCAGTTCGGCCATTGTCTGAAGGGCAACGTGACGAAGGTTTTCGATCCCCTCACGCGTGATGAGCCCACGCCGCAGCATGTTGTCGGCGACCCGGTCCAACGGATCGCGTTTCTTCCATTCGGCTTCTTCCTGCTTGGTTCGATAGCCGAAGGCACTGCCCGGCATCGGGCCACTTTGATGGAAATAGCGGTAGACGTCGGCCTCGATGATTGCCGGACCGGCGCCACTGCGGATGCCCGCGACGGCCGCTTGGGTTGCGAGAAGGACAGCAAGAGGATCCATGCCGTCGACCCGCCAGGATGGGATGCCGAAGCCAGGGCCACGTGCCGAAACGCTTGGTTCGGCTGTAACCTCTTCAACATGCGTGGCAACCGCGTAGCGGTTGTTCTCGACGAAGAACAACACCGGCAGCTTCCAGGCTGCGGCGAGATTGAAGCTTTCCAGCACTGAGCCAATGTTGATGGCGCCCTCGCCAAAATAGCTTACGGCGATTGCGTCTGTGTTGGAATGCTTGTGGGCAAAGGCTGCACCTAGCGCGAGCGGAACACCGCCCCCGACGATGGCGTTTGTGCCAAGCCCGCCGGCTTCGACCCAGCGCAGATGCATCGAGCCGCCCCGTCCTTTGCAGTATCCGGGTGCGAGACCCAGGATCTCCGCCAGGGTCTTGTAGAGGATGCCACGTGTGTCGCCCACGATCGGGTGATCCGGCTCGATCACCCCTCGTGTTGCGTAATTCAGGGCCTTCGCCAGGAACTGATGATGGCCTCGATGAGAACCGTTGACCTGGTCGTCAACCCGAAGCGCCAGCGCGGATCCGACTGCCCCGCCTTCCTGACCGATCGACGAATGCGCGGGTCCATGGACAAGCCCCTCACCGACCAGATCAAGCACCTTTTCTTCGAATGCGCGAATGAGGTGCAGGCTGGACAGCATGGTGCCCAGCATGGCCGGGTCCGCCTTGTCCCAGTCTGCTTTTTCTGAAACAAGTTCGATCCACTCCGCTTTGGGAGACAGGCGCTTGGCTTTTGACATGGAAACCTCGTCGAAGTCGGGAATACGGAAGACTTCCGGCCTGTGATGCCGGTCGATTGTCGACTAGTTGGTCAGGGCGGCGGTGATTGCAGCCTCGCGTGCTGCCAATTCCCTCTGGGCAACCGGCAGACTGCGGCTGGTATCCGGATCCTTGCCCTCACCCATGTCGAACAGAGTGAGAAAGAAGAAAGCCTGTTGGCCAAGCACAGTTGAGATCTGGAGCTCGTCGGGATCGAGCCCAGCCTTTTCTTCATCGCTGAGTTTCATGGTGTATTCGAGTGTCTGGGTTTCCGCGGACGAACCGGCGACAAGCTTTTTCGAGATGGTGGGGTCGACACAGAGCGGCCTGGCGAGGCCGACGAGATCGCACGTCCCGTCATTGAGAGCGGATACCATCGAGTCGCGGCGCCTGAACCCACCAGTCGCCATGACCGGCATCTTTGCGATACGACGCGCGTCGGCCGCGTAAACCGCAAAGTAGGCTTCCCGAGCCTTCGTCGATGCGCGTGCCGGTTCACGATCGAACTGGTTGTCGATCTTGACGCCGATCATGCTGAGGTGTTCGTAAGTCCCGCCTGTGATCTCGAGCAGGTCGAGGCCTTCATTGTTCAGCCATTCGACCACCTGCAGGCTTTCGGCATGGCTGAAGCCACCCTTCTGGAAGTCTGCGGAGTTGAGTTTCAGGCCAACTGGAAAGTCGGGACCGACAGACTGCCGTACCGCCCGCAGCACGCTCATCAGAAAGCGCGCGCGATTCTCCAGGCTGCCTCCCCATTTGTCGGTTCGCAGGTTCACGCTCGGGCTCAGAAATTCGCTGATCAGATAGCCATGCGCGCCGTGAAGCTGGACACCGTCAAAACCGGCTTGCTTGAGGACTTTCCCGGCATTGCCAAAACGCGAAATGAGATCTTCAATTTCAGACTCGGTCAGCGCACGCGGGGCCTTTTGCGTCCATCGGAGCATCTTGAGTGGCACCGCGGAAGGCGCAACGGGATCGGGACATGCGTCCGCAGGCGCCTGGCGTCCCGCGTGGGCGATCTGACCCCATACTTTGGCGCCATGATGCTGGGCGGCGCTGGCAAGCGCCGACAGTCGCTTCATCTGCTCGGCATCCTGAGGCCCCTCAATGCGGATGTTGCCTGGGCGCTCCAGTGAACGACGATCGACCTGAATGTTTCCGGTCAGGAGCAAGCCGGTGCCACCCTCGCCCCAGCGACGGTACAACCGGACATGGTCTTCGGTCGCGCGACCGAAAGGATCCGCTAGGCCTTCGGTCATTGCAGACTTACCCAGCCGGTTGGGCAGGACGGCTCCACAGGGCAGGTTCAGAGGTGTATCGAGTGCGACGGCGGTCATAGATTTCTCCCAATAGGCTACTCACTCTGCGGACATGATTCCGCGGAGCCCGGTCAGTCTGTTCAACCGGTGAGGTGGTCTCTCTCAAGTCAGGCGCGCCAAGGTCAGCTGGCGGCCTGCGGTTCATCTGGATCGCTTAGTGGCTGGTGCGCTCCCGCAAGGCCACGACGGCGAAAAGGACGACGATTCCGTAGATGATCTCCCGCATGGAAGGTGGAACGGTGGTTCCTGCCAGCAGCGTCTGGAGGCTGGTCAGCAGCAGGACGCCACCGATCATGCCGATGTAATTTCCACGACCGCCCGTAATCAGGGTGCCACCAATGACGACGACGGCGATGGAAGGTAACAGGTAGATGTCGCCCATCCCCAAGCTCGCCTGTCCACCAAAGCCGGTCAGCAGGATGCCAACAACCGCCGAGCACAACCCGCTCAGGACGTAGACGGCAACAGTGGTGCGATCGACATTGACACCCGAAAGCCGCGCCGCGCGGGGATTGTTGCCGATCGCATAGACACGGCGCCCGAAGGGGGTCCTCGATAGAAGCACCAATCCGAAAATTGCAAACGCGATGACGAACCAGACCACCGGCGTAATGCCGGCAAACCGACCGGTCATGAACCATCGCAGGGCTGGGGAAGCAAACCCGTCCGGGGTTCCATTCGAATACAGCAGGGCCAGTCCTTGGAGTATCCCGTTCATCGCCAGGGTCACAACGATTGCAGGCAGTCTGAACGCGACGACGCCGATCCCGTTGACCAACCCGATTGTGCCTCCCACCGCGAGAACAAGCGGGATGGTCCACCAGAGCGCAGCATCGCTGCCATGCAACCATCCTCCCGCGAGAATGCCGCACAGGCCGATTGTCCACGGGATCGAGAGGTCCAGCCCCCCGGCCAGGATCACCGTGCCCTGGCCGAGCGCAAGGATGATCAGGAAGGAGCTGAGCAGCAGAATGGAATTGAAATAGCTGAAGCTCAGCGGTGCCATGAACAGTGCGGTGATCGCGAGCACGATGGCAAAGCAGGCAAAGGCAGGCGAAATATAGCGTATCGTCTCGCCGTTACGGGCAAGCCATGCGGAACGCGAGCGCCTGTCCGATCGCTGGCTGATCAACGAAACAAGCGGCCTGCCCTGCCCGGTCCCCGGCATTGGAGCCAGTCGCTGGCGAAACAGCGTCCACCAGTTGCGGACGCCGGGGGTAGACCAGGCGCCGAGCAGGGCCGCTGCGACAAGCACGCATCCCTCAACGACGGTCGAGTAGTAAGCTGATACATTCAGTACAAGCAGGATGTTGACGATCAGCATCAGACTGTAGGCGCCCACGATTGATCCAACGGCACCACCCCTGCCACCGCCGAACAGCGTCCCGCCAAGGACCACCGCAGTGAAGATCTGGAGAAGGAGCGGCTCGCCAACCAGAGCATCACCGGTCGCGGTCTGCGCGGTCACGACGACGCCGGCGATACCATAGAAAGCGCCAGCCAAGGCATAGGCACCAAGTTTGTTGAGCACGACGTTCAGGCCCGCCGCTTTGGCGGCATCCTGATCGCTTCCAATGGCGTAGATCGCCATTCCGAACCGGGTGTTCTTGACGAGCAGCCAGACAGCCACCACCGCCGCCACGACCACGATCGCGGACGGAAACAGATCGTCGATCGCGCTGCCGACAAAGAAGTTCGAAAAGGACTCGGGAACGTGGCCGCCCGGTATGTCGAGAAGCAGCAGCGTCAATCCGCCGATGATGAACATCGTGGACAGCGTGACAACGATGGACTGCAACCGAAGCACCGCAACGAAGAACCCGTTGAAGAGCCCAATTGCCGCCCCGAGCAGGACCCCCGCAACCGCCCAGAACACCTGGCTCGCAAGGTCGTCGCCGAGATGCGTGGCAAGCACCACATTCACCAATGCGATAACCGCGCCGGCACTGAGGTCAAACCCGCCCGTCAGGATGACTATGGTGGCGCCGACCGCAGCGATGGCCAGCGTGAGGCCTCCCGATGAAAGATAGACGAAATCGAAGTAGCCAAGCGGGGCAGTCGAGAGCCCGTTGACCAGCAGAACGAGCACGGCGAGGAAAGCCATTGCGAAAATCAAGCCACGACTGCGCCCCCAGTTCATTCGGATCAGTGGAGCGGCCTTAGCGATTGGCATGGTTCCCATATGTCCCTGGATTGTCATTCCGCTGCCTTTGTCATGATCCCGGTATCCGATCCCAGCGCAGCCCGCATGATCGCGGCTTCTCTGATTTCATCTTCCGAGCCGTCCATTTCCGCGGCGACGCCTCCTGCGTAGAAGACGATGACCCTGTGGCTGAGATGCACGACCTCTTCGATCTCGGTCGAGTACAGGAGCACTGCTCCTCCCGATCGGACATAGTCGCTGATCAGGAGATAGATCTCGTGCTTGGTGCCAACGTCGACGCCGCGCGTGGGGTCGTACAAAAGCAGCACCCGGCTGCCGGCGAGCAGCCATTTCGCCATGACGATCTTCTGCTGGTTGCCGCCGCTGAAAGCGTTGACTGGCGTGTCAAGGGCCCGTTCAGCCACCTGCACCCGATCGAGGGCACTCAACACCGCTCCCTCTTCGGCACCGACATCGATGATGCCGAAGCGCGTGAACTTGTTGATGATCGGCATCGTCACGTTGCGCCGGCCGTCAAGCTTCAGGAACAGCGCCTCTGTCTTGCGCTCTTCGGGCACAAAGTTGATGCCGATCTTTGCCCTGACGGCATCCTGTGGCGAGCCAATCCGGACGGCATTTCCATCGACGAGGATCTCACCGCTCTGTCGGGCACGATCGCCGAACAACGCGAGAAAGACGTCGAGCTGGCCCATGCCCTGGAGGCCGGCGACGCCCAGAATTTCGCCTTCCCGGATCGAGAAGGAAACATCCTTTGCGCGTCCCGAAGTCAGGTTCCGCACTTCGAGCACCGATGCTGCATCCGTCTCGATCGGCACGCGCACCGGGAACGTCTTCTCGATTGACCTGCCGATGATCATTTCGATGACTTCGTCGTCGCTGACGTCGCCAAGCGCATACGAACCGACACTCCTGCCGTTTCGAAGGATCGTCAGTTCATCGCAGAACAGCCTGACTTCCGGCATGCGATGGGTGATGAACAGGACCGTTGTGCCAAGGCGCTTCTGGGCTTCCACCAGGCCGGCAAGCCAGGCGACGTCGGCGCCTGAAAGGGCCGACGTCGATTCGTCGAGCAGCAAGACGCGCGGCTTGCGAAAAAGCGCTCTTGCGATTTCGATTTTTTGCCGCAGCGGAAGTTCGAGATCGCGAATTTCGGTGCGCGGCGAGATTTGCCCAAGGCCAATGCCTGCCAGATGTGCAGCTACCTGCCCTTCAGCTTCGCGGCGTTTGAGCTGGCCGAACAGCCCAGTGGGCTGATACGGGATCAACATGTTCTCGGTGACGGTCAGATCCGGCACGAGGGTCAGTTCCTGGAAGGCAGTCTGAAGGCCGTAACGGTGCGCATCCAGCGGCCGCTCCATTGAGACGTCCTGACCGAAAACACTGATCCGGCCGGCATCCGGGCGAACCAGGCCGCTCAGAATCTTGACGGTGGTCGATTTGCCAGCGCCGTTTTCGCCGAGGAGAGCGTGAACCCTCCCCCCGGCGACGGAAAAGCTCGCATCCTGGAGCGCCACACTGGGACCATAGGCCTTTTGGACCCCATCCAGGGCTATCGCGGGTACGGAGATTTCCTGCATGTCCTTGTTCCCGATAGCCAGGATTACATTTCCGGCTGGCCGGTCAGCGCCGCGTTCAGCCCGATTTCCGGCGTCTCGGAATTGTAGATTTCCGCGAACCAGCCCGGATTGGCGACGAGCACCGGCGACTGCACGTTGCAGCCCGCCGCCATTTCGGCGAAGGAACCCTCCTTGCAGAGTTTCACATTGGCGTTGGTGATGTCGGGAAGTGGCACGATGACGTCGTGGCCGACCTTCTTGCCGTTGAGGGTGAGTTCAAGCGCAAGCTTCATCGCATAGGCACCGGACACCGGCGGCGAGGCGTAGGAGAAGCTGCGTGCACCCATCGGCCGATAGGTGCCGCTGGCGCCTTCGACCTTCGCGTCGGCCGGCAGCATCTGGAGGCGATGGCCATTGGTTCCTTCGCCAGAACAGGGCTTCTTGTCCTTGTCGGCAATGCCGGCTTCGTCCTGCATCGAGAAGATCGTGTAGCAGCCGGCCTGGCCAAGGACGCCGTCGATGTCCTTCCAGTCGTGGGTTGCGAGGATCTTCGACATCTCGGTGCGCGTCACCGCCTGGCTCCACATTCCGGGGGTCTGCGCGATGATCTTGATACCCGGATATTTTTCAAACGCCTTGAGCGAGCCCTCGGTCCGCTGCGTGTCGGTCGAGGTTCCCGGGACGCCGGAGAAATAGACGATGTTGCCCTTGCCGTGGAGTTCCTCGGCAAGCCACTCCGCCGCGCGCTTGCCTGCCGCGACCTGGTCGATGTGGACGTTGTGCGCGCAGGGCTCGGTAATTTCGGCATCGTAGGTGAAAATGGCGACGCCTTTGCTGCAGGCGTTCTTGACGACCTGATTGAGAGCGGTCGGCGATATCGGGTAGACGACGATGATCTTGGCGCCCGCCTGCACCATCGCGTTGATCTGCTGAATCTGCTTCTGAGCGTTCGGACCGGCTACCTGGGTCTCGAATTCGACCTTGTCCTTGTACGCGGCAGACAGGGTCATGGCGCGTACCATCATCGCGGCCTCGCCCTGCCAGTCATTGCCGATGTAGCTCATCGACAGGAATGCCTTTATCTTGTCCTGAGCATGCGAGCTGCCAACCAGACTCGTGGTCGCCGCCAACGCCAGCACCGACGCTTTCCAGAAATTGCGCATAGTTCCTCCCTTTCGCGTGAAATGACGCGCCTGCAGTGCTGCCGAACGGAAGGAAGTACGTCCCCAGGCCGAATGATCGTCTGCGTCGGCTCTCAACCCCAGCCGCGCTGAATCATCTCACTGCCTATGGAACGGGCGCTCCTCCGCGAACGTCCACCCTGCGCCTAAGCGGCGTCAAGATGGATACAAAAACATCAAAGTTTACCGACGTCAATCCCATTGGATACAATGATCTGCATTTTGCCCAATTTTTGCGGGTTTTCAGCTGTTTTAAGGCCCTATCGGATACGCTGCCGGCGTCAGCGATGCCGGGACGCATCTGCGAGCACGACCCGGCATCGCACCGAGGGGAGCAAGGCCGCAAATGCGCAGATTGGCCCGGAACCTACGGCGAGCGTTGAAATGTATGAAGGATTCGCTCTGAGGCGGGTTACACGGCGTCACAGCAAAAAGCGGAATGGCTAGACCGGCCGTTTCCTGATTTTCGCCCCTGTGCTAAACGGTAGGCATTGGATACATTCGGTTTGCCAGCGGTACGGCGCGAAGCGGCGATGTATGTCCAGGAGGAATGGAATAGCAATGTCACACGATGATGCCGACACTTTTTCGAACGAGGCGGGACGCAACGGAAGAAACGGAAACTCTGAGGACGTCGATTCTTCGGCCAATCTTCTCGGTCATCGCGTAGCAACGGCGCTCCGGAAGAGCATTCTGGGCGGCCAACTCGCGCCTGGGAGCAGAATAAGACAGGAAGACCTCGCCCAGCAATTTGGTGTGAGCCGCATTCCTGTCCGCGAGGCGTTGCGGCAACTCGAGAGTGACGGGCTGGTCGTGCTGCGCGCCAACAGCGGAGCATGGGTCGCCAAGATCGATCTGCCCGAATTCATCGAGATATACAAAATCCGGGAACGCCTCGAACCGCTGGCCATCCGGGAGAGTTTGCGGAATCTGAGCGACGAACAGATCCGACACCTCAATGAGCTGCGTGAACAGATCAATCATTCGCAAAGCGTCGAAGAATTTCTTCAACTCGACCGCGAGTTTCACCTGTTGAGCTACGCCGGCGCCAATATGACCACTCTACGAGAGATGATCGAACGTTTCTGGAACACCACCCAGCATTACAGGCGTGCCTTTACGCAGGGCGCGGGTAATGAAGGAACCTGGATCATCCATGCAGAACATCGATTGCTGACCGAAGCCCTGAAACGCCGCGACGAGGATGAGGCTGAGCGAATTCTTCTGGGGCACATCCGCCGCACCCGGCTCGAACTTACCAAGCGCGCCAAGGAACTGGGATTGCAGTAATGCCCCTCGGTAGGCGCGCCAGCCCTCGTTCACGCGACACGTCGCACGATATGTCAATTCGCTGAACCCAACCTCGGATCGATGATGTACTTCATGCCTTTCTGAGCCATGGCGCTGTCGAACAGATGGTTCCAGTTCTCCAGCGAACCGGCTTCGGTGACCAGTACGTCGAGGTCGACATTCCTTTTCTCGATCAGCGCCATGGTCTGCAGCCACGATGCAGGCGTAGAGGCAAAGCCTGAGGTAACGACCAGTTCTTTGCGGCATACGGCATCGAAATCCACGTCGATGTTTTTGCCGAACAGCCCGACCTGCAGCAGCCGCCCTCCTTTGCGCAATGCCTTCAGTGCATCGGCCTGTCCATGGCCATTTCCAGAGCATTCAATAACGACGTCAAAACTGTCCGGGGGGAGCGCGGTTTCACCCGCCACCGAACAGTCAAAGCCGATCGACTGCAGGAGATCCAGCCGGCCGCGATCACTGGAAGTCCCGCGCGCGACGACGGACGCACCGCAGGCCTTGGCGACCTGGGCGGCGACGGCGCCGATAGCCCCGGGGCCTATAACCAGGACGTTGTCGCTCGGTGCGATGGCACAACCGTAAGCAAAAACCGCATTGCATACGCAGGCCAGCGGTTCAGCCAGGGACGCGCCGTAGTCACTGAGCCAGTCGGGAACTTCGTGAAGGTTCGAGACGGGCACCTGAACCCAGGGAGCCATGCCGCCATTGACATGCGTGCCGATCGACCGCCTGCTGGAACAGAGATTGGGTCGTCCGCCCCGGCAGTAGCGGCACTGGCGGCACGTATCGAAGAACGTCTCGAGAACCACGCGTTTGCCCAGCCACGACCGATCGACACCCTCACCGATCTCACTCACCAGTCCGCAGACTTCATGACCGATCACCACCGGCGGGGTAACCTTGTACTCGCCTTTCAGAATATGCAGGTCAGTGCCGCAAATTCCTGTCGCCCGCACGGCGACAATGGCATGCCCGGGCAAGATCTCAGGTTCCGGCAGGTCGATGAGTTCGACGTCACCAGGACCATTGCTCAGTTTGGCTACGCCCTTCATAGCGGACCTCGTGCTTGGCTCTTGAGTTTGGAAGGTTCGTTGGTCGCTGCCGCTTCGATCATCCCGCGAAGCGATGCTCCGGAAGTCCGGTCACTCCCAGGCCATGGACGGCGAACACACTGCCGCGGGCTGCGCCGTCGGCAGGGAGGTGGGGAAGATGGCGCTTTGCCATCGAGGTGACATACAGAATGTCGAGGCGGGGCCCGCCGAACATGACACTAGTGACCTTCTTGACCGGCATTTCGACCACCCGATCAACCGAACCGTCTGGTGCATAGCGGATGAGCCTGCCGTCATAGACCTGCGCATTCCAGAGGAAGCCTTCGGCGTCGACCGTCGACCCGTCTGCAGCGCCGCCGGTCGATGTGTCCAGTCGGGCAAAGGTCCGCCGATTGGAAACCTGACCGCGCGACAAATCATAGTCATAGGCCCAGATCTCGCCGGACCAGGAGTCGGCGAAATAGAAGATGTCACCGGATGGACTCCAGCAGGGACCGTTGGAGACAATGATACCGTCGTCGAGCTTGTGCACCGTGAGGTCGGGATCAAGACGATAGAGCGCGGCGTTCTTGCCCGATTCCTTGGTGTCCATCGAACCGGCAATGAAGCGGCCGGCTTTGTCGACCTTGCCATCGTTCAGGCGATTGTTGGGCTTGTCGGGCTCAGGATCGAAGATGAGTTCGACGTCGCCGGTGCGGAGATCAAGGAAGTGAAAACCCCGCTGCAGCGAAACCACGGCACGGTCGTTCTTGCAGAGGGCCAGCGAACCAATCATCTGGGGCAGATCCCAGGCACGCACTTCGCGCCCATCAGCAGTCGACCTGAAAACGTTCATCCCGGTGCTGTCGATCCAGTAGAGCCGCTCCTGCTCGACGTCCCAGAGCGGGCCTTCGCCAAGGTGCGTTTTGACATCGCACACAACCTCGATTTTCATCGTCTTCTCCTCCCTTGGGGCATGCATTCACGATCAGCGCGGACGCGCTGCTGTTTCGTCACAGGATCATGTTCAGCGGATCTTCAAGAGCGGCCTTGATAGCCGCCAGCAGTTGCGCCCCACGGGCACCATCAACCGAGCGATGGTCGACCGAAAGCGTGGCAGTCATCATTGTGCGCACCGCCATCTCATCGCCGCGCACCACGGCTCGTTTTTCGCCGGCACCTACCGCCAGGATGCAACTTTGGGGCGGGTTGATGATCGCCGCGAAATGCTCAACCCCGTACATTCCGAGATTGGAAATGCTGAAACCGCCACCCTGATATTCTTCGGGCTTGAGCTTCCCAGCGCGCGCGGTCGCGGCCAGCGCCTTCATCTCATTGCTGATCTCGACAAGGCCTTTCCTGTCAGCATCGCGGATCACTGGCGTGATCAGCCCGCCGTCGGTCGATACGGCGACGGAAATGTCGACATCCTCGAACTGAAGGATCGCCTCCTCGGTCCACATTGAATTGGCCTGAGGAACGCGGCGTAATGCAGTTGCAGACGCCTTAATGATGAAGTCGTTGATCGACAGTTTGTAGTCGGCGCCAGGGCGGGCGTTCAGTTTTGCCCGGGTGGCAAGCAGTTCTTCTAGGTCAATCGAAGCCGTCAGATAGAAATGCGGCACCGTCCGCTTTGACTCGAGGAGCCGCCTGGCGATGGTCCGACGCATCGCGTTGTTGGGGACTGCCGTATGCTTCTGCCATGGCAACGGCGTGTGCCCAGACGATGCGGATGCCCCACCAACTGGCAAGGGCGCGTCTCCATCGGTCGCCGGGACCGTGTCGATTGTCGGCGCGCGCACAGGGGACGTCGCGGGCGCGACCCGAGACCCGCGGTCCAGCAATTGCTGCACGTCCGCCTTCAGGATACGCTGCCTGGGACCACTTCCGATCACCCCCGCGAGATCGAGATCGTTGACCCGCGCGATGGCGCGGGCCAGCGGGCTGGCGAATATCCGGGCACCTGGCCCAGCGTCGTCCGGATTGGCCTCGCCGGGCATCGCCGGGGGGTGTTCCAGCGGCATGGCGAGCGCGCTCGCTGCCGGCTCCCTCTCCGGCAGCCTGATCAGGGGTGAAGGCGCGGCCTCGCCTTCGCCCTGCAAAATGGCAATCGGCCGTTGGACCGGAACGCCGTCCGTTCCTTCTGGCACCAATATCTGAAGAACCTTCCCGCCGCCTGGAGCTTCGAATTCGAGAGTGGCCTTGTCGGTTTCGATCTCGGCGATAACATCTCCCGCGTTGATCGTGTCCCCTTCCTTGACCAGCCATCGCGCGAGCCTGCCTTCCGTCATTGAAGGAGCCAGCGCTGGCATCAAAAGTTCCTGCGACATCAGATTGCGATCCTTCGGCCACGGCCTCGATTGACCAATGCATGGTAGGGCTCAACGCTCACCGGCCGGGCAGCCTTGTGTCCCACAAGCGGCGTTCGGTTTCTTTCTCGTATCCTTTGCCGCCCGGGAAACTCACGAGCTCGCATTGCAGGCCCCACGGCGTCAGGAAATAGATCCAGGTCTGCCCGGCGCTGGGACCCTCGGTCCGGACGATCGGTTCACCGAGCGTTCGCACGCCTTTCTCCCGGAGGTAGGCAAGCGCGGCATGAAGGTCGTCGACGTAGAACGCGAGATGGTGACCGCCGACATCGCTGTTGCGTGGTGGAACGAGCTTCTGATCGGCTGCCTCATACTCAAAAAGCTCGATGTTGGATCCATGGCCGCAGCGTAGGAAGCGCAGGCGCCGCATGACGGCGCGCGGATCGACATTCAGCTGCCGCTGCATCCAGTCGTCTGCGAATTGAAACGGTCCCAGTTCGTAGAATGCTTCACAGCCCAGCACGTTCACGAAGAACTCGACCGCCTCTTCGAGCTTGGGTACCGTGATGCCAATGTGATCAATGCCACGCATCCCGGGCATGCCGGTCGATCCGGCTCGCTCTGTGGCGTTCGCACGCGACTGACTCATATTTCCTCCCTGGCTCGCGTGACGCGCTACCATCGGTCACGCGATCAACTGACTTGCGCAGGCCTCCCCCGCAATGGATGCAGCCTCCCATAAGGTGGCGACCTCATATTCCGGGACTATTGTATCCAATTATGCGTCTAGTCAACGGCAAATAGCTCAAATTCTGATTCTATGTGTTCCAATGGATACATCTTCACACCGCACGCGTTCTGGTGTACGCGATCCAGGGGACGCAACGAGGCGGCAAACGCTGGTGGTGCACTGGCGCCTGTTGCTCGCGGAAGTGCTAAGCGGTGTCCGTATGAACGCGCGGATACGATGGGCTGGATGAGGAGGCCAAGGGATGGAAAAGCCAATCACAGGGACGACAAGACTCTACTTCATTGTCGCCGATCCTGTTCATCACGTCAGGACGCCAGCAGCTTTCAACGCGCGTCTCGCCGCAGCCGAAGCCGATGCCGTGATGGTCGCTACTCAAGTCGCACCAGCGGGCCTGGCGGACTTCATAGCTGGGCTCCGCAGGATCAAGAACGTTGGCGGCCTGATCGTCACCGTCCCTCATAAGCAGGCCATGGTGGCGCTTTGCGACGAGCTCGCGCCAGCGGCTGAACGGGCTGGAAGTCTGAACGCCGTAAGGATCGAGAACAACAGGCTGATTGGCGAGAACTTCGATGGGATCGGCTTCGTTCAGGGGCTGTTGAGCGCAGGCTACGATGTGCTGGGCAAACGTGCGTTGTTGCTGGGCAGTGGAGGAGCAGCATCGGCAATAGCCTTTGCGCTTGCCGATGCCGGAGTTGCAGATCTGGCGATCTGGAACCGCAGCATAGATAAGGCTGAGGCGCTCGCTGAACGGGTGCGAACATCGACCGGAGTGACTTCGCGCGCTGATCCGCACCGCGATACATCGGGCATTGATCTGATCGTAAATGCGACATCGCTTGGAATGAGGGCGGAAGACGAACTTCCGATCCCTGCGGACGCTATTCGCTCGAATCATATGGTCGCCGAAGCAGTCATGAACCCGCCGGAAACAGAGCTTTTGCAAATCGCCAAAAGCCACGGCGCATCCGTTCACCAAGGGTACCACATGCTCGCCGCGCAACTCGACGCGATGGGTCGTTACGTCGGAGCGTTCTAAGTCGAAGCAAAACCCTTTGGCGTTCTTTGCCAGTGGTTCAGACCTGTCCACAGGACACCGTTGACCTCGCGCTGCGGTCGCAACCGCGTGCGTGTCGTCACAGAACGCAGCAAGATGGGAGTACAGCATGAAAGATAGTGTCGTCGTCATAACCGGGGCAACTTCCGGCATCGGCGCCGTCGCTGCAATGCGGCTCGCCGAGAGGGGCGCGCGCATCATTTTCGTCGCACGCGACCCCATCCGGGGTACAGAGACCCTTGAAAAGCTGCATCGCCTCGCCCCAAACCTTGAACACAGAATGTTCATCGCCGACCTCGGCAGCGTCGCCGATACCAGGCGCGTCGCCGCCGACATCGCCGCCGCCGAGTCGAGGATCGACATCCTGATCAACAACGCAGGCACGATGCTCGATCGGCGGATAATAACGCCGGAGGGGCTGGAGTTAACCTTTGCCCTCAATCATATGGCGTACTTCGTGCTGACCGAAGGACTACTGCATCGGCTGGTCGCTTCTGCCCCTTCGCGTATCGTCAATACTGCGTCATCCGTTCACAAGGGCGCCAAACTCAATTTCGCCGATCTTCAAGGCCTGGAGTCGCCAGATGCTCTCAGCGCCTATGGCCGCTCGAAACTCTGCAACATCCTGTTTACTCGCGAGCTTGCCCGCCGCCTGGCGGGGACAGGGGTGACGGCCAACTGTCTGCATCCAGGATTCGTTGCCACGCGAATAGCTGCCAACATGGGAGGCATAGTCAGGCTCATCAACCCAATCGTTTCACTGTTTGCGACGTCCCCGGAAGGCGGAGCCGAGACGATCATATATCTTGCCAGTTCTCCAGAAGTTGAGGGTGTGACGGGACAGTATTTCTACAGATGCTCGCCGATGGCGCCATCGGCCGGTGCGCAAGATGATGCCGTCGCCGCCCGACTTTGGGAGGAGAGCGAGCGCCTCGCGAGTCAAATCCCCCGGCAAAGCGCGTGATGCCTGCCTCTGGGCCTGATGGGTCGGGCGCGACAGACTGTCTGATGGATCCGTCTAAAGGCTTTGCGCAGCAGCGGGTCTTCACCCACAGGCGGGCTTCAAGATCGGAGATCGCGCAACACGGTCAGGTCATCCACCGTAAAGGCAAATGTGAACAGGTGGCAGGCTCCAACCGAGATGGGCTTCAGCGCACCCAGTTCACTGGCCGGCTCTCCGAATATTTCAAAGTAGGTCCCCTTTCCAGATCTCTCCAAGCTGGATGTCCCGCGACTTGCCGCGCGCAGGGACCATTCCGTGCAGTTCGGTGGTCCCATCATGTGCCATCGCGAGCGTGGCGCTTTGGCCTCTATGCAGGTCCTCTGACTTGTCCCTGTAGAGATTCATGGTCAAGGAGGGTGGAATCGATCACCACTCGGGAGGGACGATGTTGCGTTCGTTTTCCCGGTCTCCTCGGCAGGAGATGAAACCGCGCAATTGGCGCAGTCATCTTGACCAGACCTACAGCATTCTCGAGGGCATCTGGAACTGCCGTAGCGCCGACGAGATCTGTCGATGTCTTCTGAAGCACTGCGGGCGCTTCGGCGCGACGCACATTCTCGCGGGCGCAATCCCGCCACCACGCGCATCGAGACGCAAACAGCTGTCCCATGTGCTGCTAACAGCTTGGCCTGAGGAATGGTCGCAGCGCTATTTCTCAAGAGGCTATCTCGATCAGGATCCAACCATTCGCCTCGTCAGCCGCGGCAGCCAGCCATTCCTTTGGAGCGAGGTCGGAGAGACCTTGAACATAGGTCCCTCCGGCCGTCGCGTGATGGACGAGGCGACCGAGTTTCGCTTGCATGAAGGGTTGACCGTCTCGTTCGCCACTGTCGAGCGGCAGGCGGTTGGCTTTTCCATCGCTGGCGAAAGACTTGAGATCGGTTCTGGCGAGTATGTCAGCTTGCAATTCGTCGCAGCCTTTGCGCTCGGCCGTGCGTTGGCTCTGGTCGATGGGATCCTGAACCGTGAGCCTGTGAGGCTCTCGCCGAGGCAGCGCGATGTCCTTCATTGGGCGTCCGAAGGGCTCAGCGTCGACAGTATCGCCCTGCGGTTAAACATCAGCCGCAACACCGTGGATACCCATCTGCGGGCCGTGCGCGAAAGGCTTGGCGTCGCCAGCACCGTTCATGCGGTAGCGGAAGCGTTCCGCCTTCGAATAATCCGCTGAGCCTCACGGCATCGCGTGATGCCGCGCTGTCCATGGTTCAAGCACGATCGGTTGACCTGAGGGAAAGGACAACCGAAATGCTTCATGTTGTAACGGCGAGCAATGCTGACCAATACCGCACGGAAATGGAGCAGGCATTCCGCCTGCGCCACAAGGTGTTTGTCGACGAGAAGGGCTGGACTGACCTGGCACGGGAGGACGGCCTTGAAACAGACCGCTTCGACGACGAGCACGCCGTGCACATGCTCTATGCGATGAACGGGCGCGTCATCGGTTATCAGCGCATGCTGCCGTCAACCCGTCCGCATCTGCTTTCGGATGTGCTCTCCGATCTCTGCGAAAGCGAGCCACCGGTCGGCGCGAATATCTGGGAATGGACCCGCTATTGCGTCGAGGCGGGTCATCGCGAGCGAGGGCGAATGCTGAGCCCCGTCGCGAATGCCCTTCTTTCCGGCATTGTCGAATGGGGTCTTGGCTGCGGGGTTGACACCATCATCATCGAGATGAATCCGCTATGGCTCTTGCGCCTTGTCCAACTGCATTTTCGGGTCACACCGCTCGGCTTGCCAAAGATGATCGGCGGCGAGGAAACGGTGGCTGTGACTGCCAGCTTCGATGGGCGGACCCTTGCCAGACTGCGCGAGATGCGGAAGGCGAGCCAGCCCGCCGGCACTGACGACAGTTGAGCCTAGCACAGCCTGAGGGGGCGTCTGGGGAATGAGGAGATGGAGCCGGGAAAGCGTTCCTCCCCGGCTTCCGCTTTCAAGCAGAATTTTAGCAAGGAAAAGTGATGCGGCGACGCGTCCAGCTCATCACTCTTGATTGCGCGATCGTGGTCGCCGAGGAAGGCAGCTTCCTTGGCGCTTCGCGGCGCATGGGAATGCACCATTCGGCTCTGAGCCGGCGAATGCGCGACCTTGAAGAGTCGCTTGAAACGGTGCTGTTCGAACGTCATGCAGGCGGCGTTCGACCGACGCCGGTGGGTGCGGGCCTTATCCGAAACCTTCGCCGCGTCCTGAACGACCTCGACGGAACACTCGCAATGGTCAAGATGGCCAAGGGACGAGAAGCGGAACGCCTCTCTATCGGCTTCGACCCAACCCTGCCCGCAACAGAGTTCCTGGATGCCGTCACGGATGTCATTCGAAGCCGGCCGGATGTCGCCCTTCGCCTGGTGGAGACGAAACAAGCCGCGTCCCGCTTACCGTGACTTGGGATCGCGCTGTGTCCGATTGAAGGCACGATCCGTCGCCATGAACCGGGCCAGCATCGGCGCGATGAGTTTCGCCGGATCAAGGACCGCCTGTCCTGTCTCGCGACCGAGCACTTCGGCGTAGGCGACGAGATCACGATGGACGGCGGCAGGAAGTTCGGCCGTTAGCTTGACTGGCCGATCATCGGGAATTGCGGAGAGCTTCAGCTTCGTCATGACGGGTCCCTTCCTGTTCCGTAGGGTGCCAGCACAAGGTCTCGGTTGACGACCACGCGAACCGGGTATCCAGGGCGTACTGTCAGGGTCGGCTGGACATCGAGCTGGCGGCCCACGATCTGCTGGCCAACAGTGCTCGTTGAATCTTGAGCGCTTTCCCTGATAGCCTTTGCGATATCACTCTCGTTGTTGCTGGAACCGATGCTGGAGCCGACCCCCAACAACGTCGAGAGCGCGGCGGCCTTGAACAGCTGACCCCAGTGATGGTCGACCTCGTCCTCCAGCCCGGAGAACCCTTGGGCGTCCGAGCCTTGCTGACGCTCGAGTACAATCGAATTTCCGTCGGGCAGGATGAGCCGATTCCAGACCAACAGCACGCGTGACTGGCCGAAAGCGACCTGACTGTCGTACTGGCCGATCAGCCTCGCGCCCTGCGGGATCAGGAGATAGGATCCTGTCGGACTGTCATAGACGTTCTCGGTAACCTGGGCGGTGATCTGGCCCGGCAAGTCGGATCGGATGCCGGTGATCAAGGCGGCCGGAATGACAGACCCGGCCTGCACAACATATGGTGAGGCTTTCCCGGCGAGGCGGTCGGGACTCACGGTGCGGCGATCCGGATTCGCGTTGACGAAGGCGAGCTTGCGGTCCTGGCTGTCTGGAGTGGCGCCCGTGTCGAGCGGGCGCTGTTCTGCAGGGAGCGTCAGACCGGACATGGACCCCGCCATGGCTTCTCCTTCGACAGCACCCTGCCGACCTGAATTTGTCCGCGTGTTGGTATCAGTAAAGAGCTTTGCAATGCGCGCGGCCTCGATCTCGGCGAGGCGGCGCTGTTCTTCCGGATCGACGCGGGGCGAGGTTATGCCGGGCGCAATGACCGGCCTGCCCTGCTCCTGTGCACGCAGGATCGGCCGGCCGAGATCGCCTGGCAGCGCTGGCCCGAGTTTCGGAACGCCGGCATAGTCCTTAGGCAGTGTCTGCAACCCATCGGCGGTCGAGCGGTTTTCGATGGTGAAGAGCTCGGACGGTTGCTCGTTGCCGCGTCGCCTGGTGTCGAGCGCCCACACCAGCGCACCGAGGATCGCGATGCTGGCGACGCCTCCCAAACCGACCAGCGCCTTTCGCGAAAGGCGCGTCACCCTGGCAGGCTCGGGTCGCAGGCGCAGTTCAGCGCGAATGTCCCGGCTCGCGCCGCTGACAGGGTCGCTCATCGGAACAATCCCGCGCTACGCTGCGGTCGAACCCCATCGGCGCGCACGATGCGGACGCGCTTCTCACTCGTCTTGTCGCCAAGCCTCAGCTCCGCCGCGGCGAACAGGCGATCGACGACATAATAATTCTGCCGCGCGCGATAGTTGACCAGCTCGGAGCCGCCTGACGGACCAACAACGAACAGCGGTGGCATCTCTCCCTGGCCAATGCCGGAGGGAAATTCGATATAGACCTTTGCGCCATCGTCGAAGGCACGCAGCGGCCTCCAGGGTGCCGCGTCGCCCTCGATCCGATAACGGAAGTTGAGCTTCTGGATGTCGACGCCGGCTGCCACCGGTTGCGCGGCCGAGGCCTGAGCATTCTGGCGTCGCAGAGCAATCAGCTGGTCCTGCGGATATTGCCAGGACACCGACGCCATGTAGGTTTTTTCGGTGGAACGCAGCTCGAGATGATAGGTGCGACGGTCGCTGTTGATGACGAGGTTGGTCTGGAGATCCGGCCTCGTCGGCTTGACGAGGATGTGAACCTGGAGTCGGTCCCCCGCCCCACTCTGCGTGTCTCCAATGATCCAGCGAACGGTGTCGCCGGCAGCGACAGGTCCGGAACCGACGAGTTGTTCGCCCGGCTGCAGCGCAATGTCGGTGACCTGACCGGGCGCGGCATAGATTTGGTAGAGCGCGCCTTCGCTCCAGGGATAGAGCTGGATCGCGTTGATGAAGCCGTCGCGAACAGGCTGCATCCTTGCCGCCTCGTTAGCCTGGCTGATCCGTTGCTTGGGATCGGCCGGCTCGGTTTTCGCCTTGCCGACCTCGATCGGCTTCATCTGTCCGGGCAGCGGAAGCGGTTTCGGCACTTCCACCACTCTCACTGAAGTTGGCGGATCGGTCCTTTCCAACGCAGGCACCGCTGCGTCATAGTCGATCACTGGCGGAACGTATTTTTTCGAAGCGCAGCCGGCCAGCATCGTCGCCGACAGCAATGCCAGCCCAAGCATGCGCAGCCTTGCGATGTCAGCCACGGCCTGTCTCGTCGTTTTGCGCGTTCCTGCCGCAGACATCATGAAAGCTCCTTCGACCAGTTGATGGCATTGACGTAGACCCCGAGTGGATTGGCCTTCAGCCGGTCGGCGTCGCGGGGTTGTTGAATGACGATGGTGAGAATGGCGGCCCAGCGCTCGGTGCCGGTCAGGCCGCCGTTCTCGTAGCGCCGCTCCATCCACGCGACGCGGAATGAGTCCGGCGAAGCGCGGATGACGCTGGAAACCTCTATCGCGATCTGGACTTTGCCGACCTTGGCAAACGGATCATTCAGGCGAGCGTAGTCGTTCAGGGCGACGGCGCCGCGATCGGTCGTGTAGTCGTAGGCGCGCAACCAGTTCTGGCGGACGATGACCGGGTCGTCAGGGATGCTTCTCACCTGCTCGATGAAGCGGGCGAGATGCCACGCGATCTGCGGATCTGTCGGTCGATAATCGGCCACCGCGGAGGCGACCACCTGCGCTTCACCGAACTTGTCAACCTGAACCACCCAGGGCACCACGGTGCCTCGCGCCGACTGCCAGACCAGGGCGGATGCGAAACCGCCTGCCAACAGGAGGGTTCCAAAGGCCATCAGCCGCCAGTTTTTTGCTTGGACGCGTGCCGAGCCGATGCGCTCGTCCCAGACCTGTGCAGCACGCTGATAGGGCGTCTCTGGCTGCGGTGTCTTGCCATACCGGATGGAAGGACGTCTGAAGAGTTTCATCGGCGGTCATCCTGATTGAGGGAAACATTCATCGAGCCGCCGCCATGATCGCCGGAGCGGACGGAATGCACGGCCGTGCTGGCGCCGTGACTCATGGCCTGGCCGCGCTTCATGCGAGCGGCCCATGCCGGCGGCGATCCGGCACCGGGTTCGATGCTCGACGCAAGTCCTGAAGCTGTTGCTCCTGACGGCTGCGCTCCTCCAGTGGCGATCCATGCGGCCGAACGACCAGCCTGCTGACTGGAAGACAGCGCCGATCCTGCGCGCATCGTCGCCTGCTTCACTGGCTGAAGAGCGGCGCCGGCACCGGCCTTGGCAACCCCCGCCACGCCGGCGGCGAATGCGCCCATGCCGCTCTGCCCGGATGTAGCTGCGGCAAGTCCCCACGCGGTCGAGGTGCTACCGGCAAGATGCGCGCCGCCACGGGCAGCTGCTGCCGACATGCGCCCTCCGGCGCCAATGGCACTCGCAGTACCGCCCAAAGCGGCGCGAGCCCCCATGGCCCCGGCCGCACCAAGGCCGACGGCGGCGAGGCTGGTGCCGACCGCAGCGCCCGCGCCCAGTTGCGGCGCTCCGGAAACAAGGCCCGTTGCGATGCCGGGACCGAAGATAGACAACCCCATAAGCGAGAGGGCGCCCAGCACGAGCGACAGGGCATCCGTGATCGTCGGCTGCTCCGTGCCGAACCCTTGAGTGAACTCGCCGAAGAGACCGGAGCCGATGCCGACGATCACAGCCAGCACCAGGATTTTGACGCCGGAAGCGACGATGTTGCCGAGAACTTTTTCGGCGAGGAAAGCGGTCCGGTTCAACAACGCGAAGGGGATCAGCACGAATCCGGCAAGCGTCGTGAGCTTGAACTCGATGAGCGTGACAAAGATCTGGACAGCAAGGATGAAGAACGCGATCAGCACGATCGCCCAGGCGATCATCAGCACCGCGATCTGGACAAAATTCTCAAAGAACGACACATAGCCCATCAGCTGGCTGGCGGCCTCGAGGATCGGATTGCCAGCGTCGATGCCGACCTGTGCGACGCGGCCGGGCTGCAGGAGCGCGGAACCGGAAAGGGCCGATCCTCCCGCCTTCAGGCCGAGCCCGGAAAAGCTTTCGAAAACGATGCCGGCTAGGTGATTGAAGTTGCCGATGATGAAGGCGAAGAAACCGATATACAGCGTCTTCTTCACCAACCTGTGCAACACATCCTCGTCCGCGCCCCAGGCCCAGAACAGGCCGGCGATTGTGATGTCGATGACGATCAAGGTGGACGTCAGAAAGGCCACTTCGCCGCCGAGCAGGCCAAAGCCGGAATCGATGTAGCGGGTGAAGGTATCCAGAAAGCGATCGATGACGCCAGTGTCGTTCATGGCGACACCGTCTTCGTGCCCGGAGCGTTCGACGGCTGAAGGGGCAGAAGCCGGCTCTGATCCTTTTCAATTGACGGAGGCGCATGAGGGGCAGCCGACCGTGGTGGGTTGAGGAACCGCTTGCGGCTTTCCGCCCAGATTCTCCTGCAGGCCTCGTCGGCGATGGCGGCCATGCCGAGATCCCGGCATCGTGCGAGCTCGACCTTTGCTGGCTCGCCGCCCGGATGCGTGGAGCGCGGGGAGGACGCGTCCTGCGAGCCGTCGCCGCGCAACACCATGAAGGCGGCGGTCATGGCGGCGCCAAGGGCGAGGACGGCTGTCATCCGGGCGGCGATCTTGAGATTCATGGCTGGAAGCTTCAGTCGTGGAACATGCGCACTGATGACGGGCTGTAGCCGCTGCCGGCCATGAAGCGACTGAACTGTTCTTGTGCCTGCTCCTGCGCCGCCGCCTGCCTGGCTTGCTCAAGCGCGGCGGCCCTTCCTTGCGCAGCCAACATCGCAGTGAGATCGGCCACCTGCTTTGCCTGCACGGCAAGCAGTTGGTTGCCCGCCTGCGTGGCCTGGAGCACGCCAACGGCCGACTGGCTGGTGTCGACCAGTGCGCTTGTCTGTTGCTGCGTTCCTTCGATGTTGTCGACGGCGACGGCCCCAGCCTTCAATGAATGCTCGAAGGCGGAAACCGAGGTCTGCCAGCGGTCATGCGCGCCGTCGACAAGCTGCTGGCTGGACAGGTCCGAGCCAAAATTCTGGTAGCTGGAGGCGAACTGGCTCTCAATGTTCTGGACGCTGTAGGCGAGCTTGTCGGCCTCACCGAGCAGGCTCTTCATTTCGGCAAAGTTGCCTTCAATCTGACCCAGCAACGACGTCGGCAGTGAGGCGAGATTCTTCGCCTGATTGATCAGCATCTGTGCCTCGTTCTGGAGCGATGTGATCTGGTTCTGGATCTGCTCCAACGCGCGAGCAGCCTGCAGAAGGTTCTGGCTATAATTGGTCGGATCATAAACGATGAGTGCCGAGGCTGGCGCCGACGACAGCGCGATGGCGAGGGCGACAAAACTGGCGGTCGCCATATGACGAAGGCGAAGACGTCTGCGAACGGAATTCATGACAAAACCTCCTTTGCGGATTGGTCGATGACGGCGCTGAGATCGGGAATGAGTTCAGCCGCCCACGGGAGGCCTCGTTCGGAAAGCCAGCCCGCAAGGAAGTGCTCGCGACCTGCCTCGATGATCACCCTGTCGATCGCTGCCTGATCGGACTTGGACGATGCGGCGACCAATGCCAGCGCAATCGGGCCCAGCCCCAGCTCAAACAGCCGATTGCCGCGGCGTGATTGACAGTAGTAGTCGCGCTTCGGGGTAGCGCGGGCGACGATCTCGATCTGGCGATCGTTAAGCCCAAACCGGCGATAGATGGCAGTGATCTGTGGCTCGATGGCGCGCTCGTTTGGCAGGAAGAGCCGCGTCGGGCAGCTTTCGACGATCGCCGGCGCGATCCTGCTGCCGTCGATGTCGGAGAGCGATTGCGTTGCGAAGACTACGGAAGCGTTCTTCTTCCTCAGCGTCTTCAGCCATTCGCGGAGTTGGTCGGCAAAGCCACCATCGTCGAGCGCCAGCCAGCCTTCATCGATGATCAGGAGCGTAGGACGACCGTCCATCCTCTGCTCAATCCGGTGGAAGAGATAGGCGAGCACCGCGGGTGCCGCTCCCGTTCCGATCAAACCTTCGGTCTCGAATGCCTGCACGGATGCGTCCCCGAGACGCTCGTGCTCCGCATCGAGCAGCCGGCCGTATGGACCGCCGACGCAATAGGGACGCAGCGCCTGCTTCAACGGTGAGGATTGCAGCAGCACGGTGAGGCCGGTCAGTGTCCGCTCCTGAACGGGTGCACTGGCCAGGGACGTCAGCGCCGACCAGAGATACTCCCTGACCTCCGGCGTGATCGGCACGCCTTCGCGCAGAAGAATGTCAACGAGCCAGTCCGCCGCCCATGCACGCTCCGGAATATGGTGGATGCGGCCAAGCGGTTGCAGCGAAACGGCGTCGATGTCGTTCGACAGGTCTGTGAGCGTCAGCAGAGCAAGCGGATCGTCCGCTCCCTCCCCGTTCGCCGCACTGCTGCCGAGATTGTGCCAGTCGCCGTGCATGGCGAGCATGGCCGCACGGATCGACCCACCGAAGTCGAAGGCAAAGATCTGGTTGTTCTCGTAGCGGCGGAACTGCATTGCCATCAAGCCGAGCAGCACGGACTTGCCGGCGCCGGTCGGGCCAACGACAAGGGTATGGCCGACATCGCCGACATGCAGGCTGAACCGGAACGGTGTCGCGCCGTCCGTCCTGGCGAAGAAGAGGGGCGGAGCGCGAAAATGCTCGTCCTCCGGTGGCCCGGCCCAGACCGCCGACAGTGGAATCATGTGAGCGAGGTTCAGCGTCGATAGTGGTGGCTGGCGGACATTTGCGTAGGCGTGTCCAGGAATGCTGCCGAGCCATGCTTCCACTGCGTTGACGCCCTCGCCAATACACGAGAAATCCCGTCCCTGGATGACCTTCTCGAGCAGCCGCAGCTTCTCGTCTGCGATCGATGGATCGGCATCCCACACCGTTACTGTAGCGGTGACATAAGCCTGTCCGATCTGGTCGGAGCCGAGATCCTGCAGGGCCGCGTCCGCGTCGGCGGCCTTGTTGGCCGCGTCGGTGTCGACGAGGACAGACGCCTCATTGGTCATCACCTCCTTGAGGATGGCGGCGACGGACTTCCGTTTTGCGAACCATTGGCGGCGGATTCTCGTCAGCAACCTGGTCGCATCCGTCTTGTCGAGCAGGATTGCCCGGGTCGACCAGCGGTAGGGAAAGGCAAGCGCATTGAGATCATCGAGAATTCCCGGAAAGGTTACGGTTGGGAAACCGATGATGGTGAGCGTGCGAAGATGGACGTCGCCAAGGCGTGGCTCCAGTCCACCGGTAAGGGGCTGATCGACAAGAAGTGCGTCGAGATGCATCGGCGTCTCGGGGACACGGACACGATGCCGCCTGGTTGAGACCGTCGAATGCAGGTAGGTCAGTGTCTCGACATCATCGAGCCAGGCGGCTTCAGGAACGAAGCCTTCGATCAGATCCAGCACCCGGTCGGTGCGGTCGATGAAACCCTTCAGCAATCCCCAGGGATCGACGCCGTTCCTTTCCCGCCCCTCGTAAAGCCAGTTCTCCATCCGCGAGACGTCCTCGGCCGGTGGCAACCAGACGAAGGTCAGAAAATAGCTGCTTTCGAACAGCTCTCCGTTCGGCCGGCGATCGCTCCACCGCAACGCTCCAGGACCGTCCCCATTTTCGAACTGTTCACGCCGCTCAATGTCGAAAAGAGCCGATGCGGCATCGGGGAACCGACTGTCGGGGTAGTCGGTGGCGGGATTGCGTTGCGCCTCCACGAAGAGAGCCCAGCCTGAGCCGAGACGACGGAGCGCACTGTTCAGCCGTGCCGTCGTGCCGACCAGTTCTGACGGCGTCGCGGAGGCCAGATCGGGGCCGCGAAAACGGGCGGTTCTCTGGAACGAGCCATCCTTGTTGAGCACAACGCCCGGCGCCACCAAGCCCGCCCACGGCAGATAGTCGGCAAGGCCCGAATTCTTCTTGCGGTATTCGGCAAGGTTCATCATGTCGAAGACCTCTCAGCAGCCGAAATGCGCGGGATACCGCAGGTGCCGACGAACGACGTCGACGAACTGCGCATCGCGTTTGGTGGCCCAGACGGCCGCGAAATGGCTGATCCCCCAGATGACGAGACCAGCGATCCAGAGGCGCAGTCCCAGCCCGACCGCGCCTGCCAGCGTGCCGTTGGCGATGGCGACCGCGCGCGGCGCTCCGCCGAGCAGGATCGGTTCGGTCAGGGCGCGATGCACCGGCGCGAAAAACCCCTGGACGTCTTCGTCTTCCAGCAGGGACCCGGCCATCAGACGAGCGCTCCGCCGCCGAATGAGAAAAACGACAGGAAGAACGAACTCGCTGCGAACGCGATGGACAGACCGAAGACGATCTGGATCAGCCGGCGGAAGCCGCCCGAAGTGTCACCAAAGGCAAGCGAGAGCCCGGTGACGATGATGATGATCACCGCCACGATCTTGGCGACCGGGCCCTCTACGGATTCAAGGATTTGCTGGAGCGGCTGCTCCCACGGCATCGACGAGCCGGCCGCGCGAGCCGGCACGACTGTTAGGATCGCGACCGCGCCTGCGGCGCAAGTCAGGGTCAGCAATGGGCATAGCTGACGAAACGATGACGAAGTGGAACGCAGGACATTCATTCTGGCCTCCATTGGGACTGGGACTGCACGGATGGGTCGCTCTCGAGCCTGGCATCGAGCATGCGATAGTCGCGGGTGGTCGGATCGAGCCCGTTGACCAGCGCGATTTCGACGAGGCGGCGAGCCGAGCCACGGCCGGCGAGGACCGCGATGAGATCGATGGTCTCGGCGATCAGCATGCGCGGAACCGTAACGACGGCCTCCTGCACCAGCTGCTCAAGACGCAGCAGTGCGCCGAGCGCGGAACTCGCGTGGATGGTGCCGATCCCACCGGGATGACCGGTGCCCCAGGCTTTCAGAAGATCGAGCGCTTCGGCGCCCCGCACTTCGCCGATGGGAATGCGATCGGGGCGAAGCCGCAACGAGGACTTGACCAGGTCGGACAGCGAGGCAACGCCATCCTTGGTGCGCAGCGCCACAAGATTGGGCGCCGCACACTGCAGCTCGCGCGTGTCCTCGATCAGCACGATGCGATCCGAAGTCTTGGCCACCTCGGCAAGCAGGGCATTCACCAGCGTGGTTTTTCCGGTGGACGTGCCGCCGGCGACCAGCACGTTCTTCCTCTTTTCGACCGCAAGCCGGAGCACATCGGCCTGGGCTTCCGTCATGACACCGGTGCCGACATAGTCCTCGAGCATGAAAACAGCGACGGCAGGCTTGCGGATGGCAAACGTTGGCGCCGCGACGACCGGCGGCAACAAGCCCTCGAAACGTTCGCCCGTCTCAGGCAACTCGGCCGACACCCGCGGCGATCCCGCATGCACTTCCGCGCCGACATGGTGAGCGACCAGACGGACGATGCGCTCGCCGTCGACTGGGACCAGACGTTCATCCGTGGCGCAGAGCCCGTCCTTCAGACGATCGATCCAGAGGCGTCCGTCCGGGTTGAGCATCACCTCAACCACAGCCGGGTCTTCAAGGAATCGGGCTATGGCGGGTCCAAGCGCTGTGCGCAGCATGCGCGCGCCGCGCGAGACAGCTTCCGTGCCGGTTTGATAATTGATTGCCACGGTGTCCCCATTCACCGCAGCGAGTTGTTGGTGCTGCGGTCGGGGATGATTAGAAGAGGCAGGAATAGCACCCTTGCAACAAGCAAAATCGGTGATCGCCCCCCGGCGTGCAGAGACTTGCAAAATGCGGTGCGACGGCTTTGCCGCGTAGTCGCCGCTGTCTATCGCGCTGGGGAATCATCCTCGTGGGCCGGCGGCGCCGGCGGGACATCGTCGGCGATTTCCTGCCTGAGCTTCGGCCCTTTGCTCAACCTGCGGCCAAGCGCGTCGACGAACGCGTCATAGCGCTGCAGTCCCTTTGCGCGGGCGTCGGCTTGCGCGGATTCCGGCAACGCCGGGGTCGAGTTGAGCCAGAAGCGGACGAACAGCGCCAGTGTCTCGATCGCGATGCCGACATCGCGCTCGACACGTTGCACGCGCCGGTCGATCTGGTCGAGGCGCCGCGTGATCGCTGCCTCCTTCCGTTCCTCGGCGTCTGGTGACAGGAACGACGCGATCGCGGCCTCGGCTATCAGCGACAGTGAGACGTCCCGCCTCGCCGAATAATCGCCAAGCGCATTCATGACGTCAGGATCGAGATAAGCGGAGAGCCGCTTCTTCTTCGCGTTCTTCACCGATCAGAGCTCGATGCCGTCATTCGGATCAAGGCTCGCCTGTCGCGCAGTGCGCCGCATGGCTTGATCCACCGCGCGACGCCGCAGGGCGTCGTCATCAGCTTCGTCTCGGTCGAGGTCGAATTCTTCGTTTCGCTGAACTGTTCGTACCGGCGTAATGTCCTCATGTTCTGGAAGCTCCGGTTGGCGTCGGATCCCGCCATCTGCTGGATCCTCGTCTTGCGCCTCCATCGCAGACTTCGCTTGCGGTAGCCCGCCTTCTGACGCCGAGAGGATCGTTGCGCCTGTCCAATCGTCGGGACGCGATGGCCCTGAAGCCGTTTCGCGCTTAGGAGGCGACAGGACGCGCTCGGCAAGGCGGGGGTCAGCAAAATAGCGCGCCTTCTTCGCCCGGATCGGGAACAGGCCGGACACCATGACGATGGCATCGGTCGGCGGAAGCTGCATGATCTCGCCGGGTGTCATCAGCGCCCGTGCCGTTTCCTGCCGTGACACCATCAAATGTCCTAGCCAGGGCGACAACCTATGCCCGGCATAGTTTTTCATGGCACGCATCTCGGTTCCTGTTCCGAGCGAGTCGGAGACCCGTTTGGCGGTACGCTCGTCATTCGTCGCAAAGCTCACGCGCACATGGCAGTTGTCGAGGATGGAGTTGTTCGGCCCGTACGCCTTTTCGATCTGGTTGAGCGACTGGGCAATCAGGAAAGACTTGATACCGTAGCCCGCCATGAAGGCCAGCGCACTTTCAAAAAAGTCGAGCCGGCCAAGCGCCGGAAACTCGTCAAGCATCATTAGTAGACGATGCCGTCGATCCTTCGCATGAAGCTCCTCCGTCAACCTGCGGCCGATCTGGTTGAGGACGAGGCGGATGAGCGGCTTCGTGCGGCTGATGTCCGATGGCGGCACGACGAGGTAGAGCGTCGTCGGCCGATCCCCTTCGGTTAGCTCAGCAATCCGCCAATCGCATTGCGACGTCACCTTTGCCACCACGGGGTCGCGGTAAAGGCCGAGAAAGCTCATCGCAGTTGAGAGCACGCCCGATCGCTCATTCTCCGACTTGTTGAGCAACTCGCGCGCCGCCGATGCCACCACCGGGTGTGGGCCGGCGTCGCCGAGGTGGCGCGTGAGCATCATGGTGCGTAGCGTTGTTTCGATAGGCCTCTGCGGGTCGGAGAGGAAGTTGGCCACACCGGCGAGCGTCTTGTCCTGTTCGGCATAGAGGACATGCAGAATGGCTCCGACCAGGAGCGCGTGGCTGGTCTTCTCCCAATGATTGCGGCGCTCCAACGAACCTTCAGGATCAACGAGAACGTCGGCGACGTTCTGCACGTCGCGGACCTCCCATTCACCGCGTCGCACTTCCAAGAGAGGATTGTAAGCGGACGAGGTCGCATTGGTTGGATCGAACAGCAGCACACGGCCGTGGCGCGCACGCCAACCCGCGGTCAGTTCCCAGTTCTCGCCCTTGATGTCGTGGACAATCGCCGACCCTGGCCAGGTCAACAGCGATGGCACAACCAGACCGACGCCCTTGCCGCTCCGTGTCGGTGCGAAGCAAAGAACATGCTCCGGGCCGTCATGACGCAGATAGTCATGATCGAGCTTGCCAAGCACCACGCCGTCCGGACCAGTCATACCCTCGGCGCGGACTTCGTCGCGCGTCGCCCAGCGCGCCGAGCCGTAGGTTGCCGCGTTCTTCGCCTCGCGTGCACGCCAGACCGACATGCCTACCGCGACCGCAATTGCTATGAAACTGCCGCTCGCCGCGATCAGCGCCCCCTCAACGAAAATTGCTGGGGCATAGGCATCATAGAAAAACCACCACCAGTAAAATGCGGGGGGTGGATAGATCGGCTGGCCGGCGAATTCGAACCAGGGCTGACCAAGCTGCGGTTGAAATCCCAGCCGCCACGCTGTCCACTGTGAAGCGCACCATGTGGTAACGAGCACGATCAAGAGGACCGTCAGGACTTGGCCCCATAGTATTCTAGTTGCCGGCACGTCGCATCTCTTTTGGCTAAGGATCGGAAGCCACAGAAAATGTCGAATTTCCGCGTATGCAAGAACCAGGAGTGGCCTGCCAGAACGAGTCGCATTTCGACCTACAGAGACTTGCGGCCGGCGGCACGGTTTGCCATCGCGAAAAGGCGACAATCGCTGATGCGGTTAAAATCACATCCGCTTTGCGCTAGAGGAGGTCATCTGCCGCCAGTTCTCAAATGGCCGCAATGGGGCCGTCTGCTGACAGTCCGGTTTATGGGACAGATGGCGAGAAGCAGCCGCATTGCTAACTGAAGCTGCGGACGGCCACTGTGAGATCCAGGTCTTTGGAAGCTGACAATCTTTCGATCGGACCAGCCGATGGCAACCGAGCTGCGCTGGCGGCGGCGTGTCTGCGCTGAGGAGTCCAGCCCGTTGGGTTGCTAGTTCGCTGAATGGGGTAGCTGTTAGGCAGCTGCCCTCGGCTTGGCGAAAACGTCGCCGCGGTCGATATCCTCGTTGCGCGTGAAATCGAATATTCGGCTAACCTGAAGGCCGTCCCACCTGAACCTGAAATGGGCACCCTGGACCGCCTTGTCGACGAGGATCTCGACACTAAACACTGCGAGGAAATCGTGGCCGGGGACCTCCTCGGTTCGGTAGAGAACGCCGTTGGCGCCGTCCTCGAACAATTGCCGACCGATCAGCCGACGTGCGGCGACCGACATGTCCGTCGGGACACTCCGCAGGTCAATGACCTCACCTTTGACCTGGTGCGCCAGCATTCGCATGTCTATACCACACGACGGTTCGTCGGTGCGTGACAAGAATAGCTCGCGGCGCAGGACGGCACGCGCAAGTGCCGCCTGCGTGTCGGAGGCGAGGTCCATTACCGAGTAGGGTGCCGGAAGGAAATCGCTCCCTTCCGGCATGGGATAAGAGAAGGGGGCATGGTTCCAATTCTGCAGACGCGGTGAACTTGCATCCGCCGAGATATCGCCACCTGTGATGCGCGATTTCGCGGCAAGTCGAGGATTCGTCACCGCCTCCAACTCCGCCGCGAATGCCTGCATCTCGCGGGAGCCGAAACGTTCATAGATATCGATGGTCGGGTATTTCGACGGAATGAGCCTCCGGTAAAGGCCGTCGATGCTGATCCGGGGGTACACGTAAGCTAACCTCCACGCTGGGCGTCGACATAATGTCGGACCCTGATGATGTCACTCAGATTACCGGTCATGATCACGTCGAGTGCGGACGCGCCTTCGAAATACCTGTTGGGCCTTCTGATCCATCCGATGGCGGCTTCCTCCGAATCCATGACGATGCGCAGCGCCTTGTAGATAGATCCGAGGTGCGAAATTCTCTCAAGCGTATCGGCAGAGACTTCGCCGCCGTCCTTTCTCCACCGGAAGTAGGTTGATCGTGATGGTGATCCCAGCAACTTGATCTGCTGGTCGGTGTTCAGGTCCCAGATGTCGGCGAGTTTGAAGAAAAAACCGAGGGGGCTTGGCAGCTCGGGATGGGTTGTGGCTGTCGATTGGGGCGTAACCGTCTCATGCGTTTCCATCTGCTCCTCGATGTTGTGTCAAATCGGACTTGATTTTTCATTGTAGTCCGATTAGCTACAGTCCCAGAACGGACTGATTCTTAAATATCCGTCTCTATTGGGATTTCGTCAAGGCTTGACGCGATGAAACACACGCGGCGGGAGAGGAGGAGCTTATGTCCAGCCAAGTGGAAAGCGAACCCCGGCGGGACCGCGCCGCCGGGTTGCCCGCACCCATCTCGCTCGGAGCAGGCGTACTTTTCGTATCTGGAATTAGATAGGAGAGCTTCATATGGCTGGTAAAGGCCCCGGAAAGACCCATCATGTTGTCCATAACCCCGATGGGGGTTGGGACGTGAAGCGCGGCGGCAGCGAACGTGCCTCCGGCCACTTCGACACCAAGCGCGAGGCCATCGACTACGGCCGCGGCGTCAGCCGCAATCAATCGACTGAGCTCAAGATCCATAATCAGGATGGCAAGATCGCGCAGAGCGATAGCCACGGCCGAGACCCTTACCCTCCGCGGGGATAAGGCACTCGAACAAGCAAAGGAATAGACAATGCAGAACGAGAACGAAGCCCAAGGTAAAGGTAAAGACAAGATGATCGAGATCATTGTCAACGGCACGCCTTACGAGGTGCCGAAGAAGGAAGAACTGTCGTTCGAGGAAGTCGTCACTCTCGCGTACCCCGACTTCCCGCAAAACCCGGGCGCGACTTACTCCGTCACGTACACCAAGGGCCACAACGATAAGGAAGGCATCCTTGCGCCGGGCACCTCGGTGAAGGCGAAGGATGGGATGGTTTTCCGTGTTAATCGCACTAGCCAATCATAATGCGGACATCCGGCAGCTGATGGACCGGGGCTACGCGCTCCGGTTCGATAGCAAATGCCTGGTCGTACGCGACATCCCGTACCTGAACTCACAGTTGGAACTCTGTTACGGGGCCATCGTCTCCAAGCTCGTCTTCACCGACCAGAACCATGTCATTCAAGATGACCATCAGATCTACTTCGCCGGCAACGTGCCGTATGGCCTGAACGGGCAGCCCATTCCCAATCTCGCAGGCGGAGCCACGACTATGCAGCTGGCCAAGCCGGATGTTGTTGTACAGCGCTCATTCTCCAACAAGCCCCCGAACGGATTTGCCAACCTTGCCGAGAAGATCGATCATTACGTTACGATCCTGGCAGGCCCCGCCCTCAGCCGATTTCCAGACGCGAAGATTTACACCTTCGACGTCGACCATGACGTCGTCGAAGACAGCATTTTCAAGTTCCACGACACCCTGACTAGCCGAGCCGAGATCGGCGATCTGGCGGCGAAATTCAAAGAAGATGTGGTGGCCTTGATCGGCCTGGGTGGGACCGGCAGCTATCTCCTGGACTTCCTGGTGAAAACCAATGTGAAAGAGGTCAGGGGCTTCGATTCCGATGCCTACTACATTCACAATGCTTACCGCTCGCCGGGGAGTGTCCTCGAGGCCGAATTCCGGCGCCCGAAGGCCGAAGTGTATCAGGCCCGATACGACAATTTTCGCCACGGGCTAAAGCTGGTCGACAAGTTTATCGACGCGGGCTGCGCTGAGGATCTGGCCGGCGTCACGTTTGCCTTCGTCTGTGTCGACAAAGGCTCAGCCCGCAAGGAAATCTTCGACCTGTTGATCGCGCTGGGGATTCCGTTCATCGACGTCGGCATGGGGCTCACCCGGCAGGACGATGCCTTGGCCGGGATGATGCGCGCGACCCTCCTGCAGCCCGCTACCGCGGCCGATATCCTCAGCCAGAAACTGGTCGAGACGTCCGATCAGCCAGGCGACGAATACCGCACCAATATCCAGATTGCCGAGTTGAATGCCATCAACGCCGGCATCGCCGTCCTCCGCTACAAGCAGTGGCGAGGGTTTTACGCGAGCGATGCCGCGACGTATCATCTGGTTATGGAAACCGCCTCAGCCCGCCTGTTCTCTTTCACATGCCCCTGAGCCAGATCGCGCTGAGGGAGGTTCAGTATGTTCCCCGCGAACTCGAGCCGGGCATTCTGTACGTGTCCGAAGAGTTCGGCGTCGCCGTGCACCTTTGCGCTTGCGGGTGCGGCAGCAAGGTAGCCGTGCCCTTGGGCGCCGCCGAGTGGACATTCAGTAAGAAGGACGGCAAGCCGAGTTTGTGGCCGTCCATCGGCAGCGGTCAGCTGCCCTGCAATTCCCATTACGTCATATCAAACGGCCGCGTCGATTGGGCCGCAACGATGTCAGCGGCGCAGACCACCGCGGCTCTTCAGAGCGACCAGCTGAAGCGCGAAGCCTACTATCGGTCGCGCGAACCGAAGCCCGGCCTACCGCGGCGGATCTGGAACGCGATTGTCCGGCTGTTCGGAAGGTAAGTGTGGACGATTTTCACAGAGGCCTGATAACTCAGGTGCATTGCTACGAGTGCAACGCGCTGTACGACCGCATCCCCTGCCCTGTTTGCGGCCACGTAATAGAAGCCGAAAAGGTCAGGCAGCCTGACGGCAGCTATGTCGAGCGGCGAACCGTGCCGGGTGCCCTGGGCTGGTCCACCCATCTCTTGCTCGAGATGATGAGGCGGGAATGGGAGCGCGCGGACGATGGCCCGGCGCCGATGGGCAAGACATCGCGGAAGCTGGTTATCGTCATCTTGTTCTGGACATTCTTCGAGTCCCTGATGGACCGATTCTATCACGCGGCACTTGGCGACCTCGACGAAGCCGAGGCGGCTAAGATCCTACGCAAGTTCAAGTTCGTCGGCGGCCAACTGGACGAGCTGCACAAGTCGCTGTGGGGTATGTCCTTCTGGGAGGACCTTGCCGCCTTGGACTACGTATCGCTGGCCGAGCAAATCCGCACGATCCAGGAGCGCCGCAATGCGTTCATCCACGGCGATCCGGAAGCCATCGACGACACCTTGGTAGCCCGGACTATGGGCATTCTAATGGACGTGCAATTTGCGTGGATCAAACTGTTCAACACCCGCTGTACCCATAAACGTCGGAAGATCCCGATCCGGCACCAGGTCGAGCGCGCGGCGAAGACACGCTAGCCGGAGCTGTCACTCTGCGTTCCGGAACGGTCCTTTGCGTTATGCCGGCTGCAGGCCGATCATCGAGCCATAATGCGGTATATAGGGCGTTACACGTTAACCCCGGTGCTCCCAGCCCCGGTCCGCTTTCGAGCTAGCTGCTCTACCCTTAGACGACCGAAATGAGGCGCATAGCGGCCATTGATCACGGATCCCGGAATCTCCGCTGCTGAATGAATTCGCACGATAGTCGCCTGCTTTCACAAACCAAGCGCTCGCTTCTTTCCAAAGGTCCAATCGACTCCGCCCCCTGCACCGGTGAGGCCGGAAACATGTTTGCCCAACTGTCGCTCGACAGACGGCGACCAAGGCACAAGGCTGAAACCAAACCCGTCATCGATCATCGCGAACCGGCCGGACGCAAGCGAGAACCGTTGCCGGTAAATACCAGCCACATGACTGCCAGCTTTGGCCTTCGCGAACGCAAGACCGGTCTCGACGGCGAGCTGTGCGCCGAGTGTCTCGATCTCCCGGCTGCGCAGCGTGTCGACCAAGTTGCGTGCGAGCACTACGCGCTGCCCTTCGCGTCGTGCGAGGCCTTGCTCGACAAGGTGATCGGTGCGGTCCTGTAAGGCCTGCCTAACGTCCCTGCCGAAACCGCCCTCCCCGACTTCGACGGGTTCGCGCGCGACGAGCTGACGGTCGAGCCACGTCGCGCCGGCAGCTCGGACCTGATCCTGGATGGCAAGATCTGAGCGGACGGCGAGTGTGATGCGGGCACATCCCTTTGCATCCTCGAAGCGGCGCGACTCGACGATTGAGCCCGGAGCGGAATCGCTGGTGGCGTCAAGATCATGAAAGCGGATGTGATGCGTACGACCGTCGACACCGTCCACGATGGCATAGGCCGTCCCGCGTAGTTCGTCATCCAGTCCGCGTTCCAACAGCCGGCCGACGACGGATGCCCCTGAGTCCTCGCCGGCGAGAACATAACTGGTCGACGCCCTGTCGATGCCCTGGCCCGCAAGACTGCGGTGCAGGCGTCTGATGATATCGCCACGCTCGCCAAGCGCGCGCAAGGTGGACTCGACTTCGTCAGTCATCGTCCATTGGCCGGGACGGATTTCGTTGGCGAGACCGAGACTTTCCAGCTTGCGCAGCCGACCGACCTTCTGCGGCAGAAACTCATCGGGCTGGCCATCCGATTGCGGAGCGAGGTCGATGATGCCGTGACGACCAGCGTCACGAAGAAGCTGGCGATCGAGTTGTGTCCAACGCTCGCTGTCGACCTGCCGCTCGATCGTCTGGCGAATATCGTGGTCGGAGCGAAGCCCGAGCGTCTGGGTAAGAATATCAGCCGCCCGGTCGCGCATCCCCTGACGGATGTAGTCGCGCGAGATGACAAGGTTCTCGCCATCATCGGCAATGCCGCGCACAAGGATATGGATGTGGGGATGTTCAGTGTTCCAATGGTCGACGCCAATCCACTCAAGCCTCGTGCCGAGGTCCTGCTCCATCTCGCCCACCAGGTTGCGGGCGAAGCTCTTGAGGTCGCCCAACACATGGGCGTCGTCTGGGGAGACGATGAACCGGAAATGATGCCGGTCGTTCTTGCATCGCTCCGCGAAGTCCTCGTGGTCTGCCTTGTCGGTATCCGGGCCAAACATCTTTGCCTTCTCGCCGTCACGCGTGACACCCTCGCGGCGGAGATATTTCAGATGGGCGGCTAGCGGCGTTGATCCTCGGTACTGACGGACGACACGTGCCTTGACGATCGCGCCGCGCGAGCGACCGGTGATGAGGCGATTGGCACGGATGCTCGCCGATCGGCCGCGACCGAACGTCGAAGCGCGTGCTGAGATGATCCTGCCTTCGCGCGAGACATGGCCGCCGGCCCGCTGGGCAGATGCGAGCGCCTGGAAAATGAAGGGACGTGCACGCTGACCGGCGCGAGTGCGGATGCGGCCAGGGCGGACACGAAACTCATCGTCCCCGGTCACGGTGGATGAACCCACGAGGTGCGGTTTCTATTGGAAAGATTGAACAAATGGCAGTCGCGCACATCGCCGATTGCCCGGCCACATCGCAAAACGGGTCGAAAACCGTAACAAAAACAACCGACCGACCGAGCCGCACATCGCGGCCCTTTATCCTGCCATCCCTCTTCGCCTCCCCTATGGCAGATCTACCGCCGCAACGTCCGCGACAGAACAGGCCGGAACGCGATTGAGCTGAAGCGGTGATCATCGGCGTGTCGTGGAAGCGCGCTGAACAAAAAGGCTGTCTGTTGCAGGTTCCGTAGCCGAGAGAGACTTGACAGAGAATGCGGCTGGCTGCGGCTCGAACGCTGTCAAATCGGTGACTGAAATGGCCGAAGTCTGTGGGCCAACGATCGCCGTGAACACCATTTCGGTGTCAACGGGGCGATCGGCGTCAAGCGCCAGGGCGTCATTCCGGACGTGCGCTTGATGCGGGAAAATCGTCGATCGACTTCCGCTTGATCTGTCTTCCACACTGCGTAGGCACACGGGAAGAGCAATCGACCCATTGATCAACGGCGCCAGTTTTCTGATATAGTCGATCGTTTCGCGCGGCAGCGGCCGACCGGCCACCAGACGCTCCTGATATCGCGCAGGGCCGGCATTGTATGCGCCGAGGAAGCCTTTGGTGCCGAAGCGGTCGAGCATCTCCCGCAGATACGCTGCGCCTGCAAGAATGTTGTCACGCGGCTGAAACGGATCGTCACCAAGATGATACTTGGTGCGCAGTTCCTCCCACGTCGGCGGCATGATCTGCATCAGACCCATTGCACCCTTGCTCGAGATGGCATGGGCATCACCAACGCTCTCGACGTACATGACGGCGCGAAGCCATCGCTCTGGTATGCCAAAACGTTTCGCAGCCTCGCGGATATGCGCCGACCATGTATCGGAGCACTTGGTGCTGGCGGAATGGGGTGGCCTCCCACGATCTGCGGAACTCTTTGCATAGGTGGGAGACACTTGAAGTGCGAGCACAACGATTGCAGACAGGGCTGCGCTGCTTCGCCAGATAGCGGCGCACATGTCCGTACACATAGACATCCGGAGCCTGCCACCGTGCTCGCTCCCGTCAAGGACAAGGCTTCGCCGGCTGGAGCTCTTTCTCATCGGGAATGATGAGACCGACCCGGACGTGTCCAGCGATCCTTGACCTTCGCTGCGCGCGGCGGCCGCCTTTTTTGCGATCGGGTCGAAGGGTTTGACCGGCGCCTGATCGATCAAAGGGTTTGACAGAGGACGTTCGCCAAAGCGCTGCGGAAGCATCCGATCAGCCCCGTTCGTCGCGTTTCGACAGCCGACTCCAGTGCAAGACCCAGGTGTCCTTGTCTGCATCGGACTGGAACAGATTGGCGAGGATCGGTTGCGTGAAAGACGGGTCATCGATGGAGACGGAGAGATAGGCGCCGGCCTTGTCGCCGGTTCGATCCCATGCGGCGCCAATCTCCATGCCGTCGCAAAAAACACGATGGTCTGGCGCGTGTTCCGCATCCGACTTTTCGGCAGGCAGGATGGTGAGCTTCGCGTCGAGTGTCAAAGTTGAGATGTTGCCGACGAAGCCCTCTTCGTTGCGGGTGAAGGCGCCTATCTGGGCCATTGGGATGCTCCTTTCATGAGCGGTTGAGATGAATGGTGATCGCCGTCACAGCTCGCCCGGGACGGAATGGTTGGAACCACTCGGCGCCAGAGACGAACCATCCTCGGTCCAGATCGGGACTGCGCGGCCGATGATCGAAGCGAGCGAAAGCGGGCCGAAATAGCGGCCGTCAAAACTGTCGGGAGCGTCCCGATTCATGAGGAAGACTTCGTTATTGGCGATGGCACGGCAGCCCTGCCAGAGCGGCAGCGCTCTGCCGCGACTGTCACGCTCGCGCGCATATCCCAAGATCACGCCGCCGATGGTTATTGTCGCGCCGGAGCGGCACACTGTCTGTCCGCCAAGCGCCACGACGCGCTTCAAGAGTGGTACCCCGTTCGGCAGGTAACCGCGCTCGGCAAGAAAGGTCGCCAGCGATTTGGGTGGGATGACGACAGCAAGATCGGCAATATCGATCTTGTCGCCCGCCTCGACGCTGTAAAGCCCGATCGGAACGCTCGCCGATGCGTTCCAGATGAGCCGCGGTCGATGGCCGACCCACACTGGTAAGGCGACCAGGGCCGCACCGCCAAGGATCATGGCGATGGTCATTGCGCGCGCGCTCATGGATCAATCCGCCGACGCAGAAGCCACGCGTCATGGCGTTGGCGTGTGTAGCGCCTGGGCGTCTCCCGCGCCGCGAACCGACCATGTGCATGCCGCCAGTAGTCAGGCGAGGCGTCGATGGGATCGATGCCGATAGCCTCGATCCCATCGATGATCTGCAACACTTTCTCGACGTTTGCCCATCCGAGGGCCGTAAGCAGAATGTCGGCGCCAGGCCGCACATAGGCGACGGTCGAACAGCGCTTGCCGGGTGCGACCGCGCGCAGAATGTCGATACGCGAGGCGACCGTACCGAAGTCGTTCGCGGTCCAGCGAACGAAGGCGAAGATGCTGCCAGGCAAGAAGGAAACGACACGGCGCGTGCGGTCGATGGTCCTGTTCGAAGCCACCGCGCCGAAACGGATATAGTTCTCGATCCGCTTCTTCAGCCACAACAGTTCGACGTGGGTGAGATCACTCATTGTGGCCTCCGTGGCAGGAGCCAACTGTCGACATCGCAAACCGGGCGGATGGGAAGTCGATGCTCGGAGAGGGCCAACGATCACCGATCATTCTCGGCATGACCGAAAACCCACGGCGGCGCGGTCGCCCACAACCTCGCGGATCAGCGCTTTCCGTTAGAAAGAATCCGAAGGATTCACAGTTAGAAACGTTAGAGGAGCGGGTTCGGCAATCGTCGCAAGGACTTACGACTGATTCCGGTTCCTGATAGCACGGGAATCCGGTTCCCAATGGCACGGGAGTAGCAGTTCCTGATAGCACGGCGCTGTCCACAGTCATTTCACAGCCTTGGTCGTGCGGTCGCGCCGCACGAGGACACTCGCGAACGGATCGACCGGATTGGGTTGGAAGTTCAGGCGCGAGCGCCCATCGGGATCGACACTCAACGCAAGCCGGTAGCCGGGCAGCGGCTGGCGACGGACGATCTCGCGCAAGTCGAACGTGAAACGTTTGAACGGTGACAGGCTGCCCGACTTCAGATGGAGATGGCGAAAGTCAAAGCTCCAACCATAGGTCTGGCGGCCACCGTGCTTGCGCACGAGGCGATAGAGCCAACGCTCTAGGCCACCCGTCAGGCTGAAGTACTGTCGGTCGATGGTGAGGATCAGGGCCTCGTCGACAACGCCGGCATAGAACCAATCCGGTAGGATGAGTTCGATACCGAGCGGACGTCCGTTGACATCCATTCGCTCCTTCCACTCGTTGATCCAGGAGAAGCGATGTCGCCGCCGCTCGGACGCCTGGCGGATGGATGTGGCGACCGTGGTGGATTGCAGCCGGTCGAGTGCGGCCTTCAGCCTGTTGTAGCTGTGAGCGGAATCGCCACGTCCGATGAAGGCCAGAATTTCGTATGGTGTCGCCGCCATCAGGCGCGATGTGCGAAGGCCTTTGTCGCGCGCGTCGACGATTTGGCTGGCTGCCCAGATCAGGATGTCGGCGTCCCAGATGGTCGCCATGCCATGTTCGACCGTCGCCTCGACGCGGATTGAGACGTCGCCCATGCGAAAGTCGATCGGTGCCACGCGGCGGGATTTGGCGAGCGAGAAGAACGGCCACGACATGAGATCCTGCGCGTCGCGTGGCGTGAGAACGCTAGCGCGTGCGTGAAACAGATCGAGTTGGCCATGATCGGTCGAGCGAAGCTGCATTCCCATTTCACCGATCAGGAAGCGCGATCGCGCCTGCCGACATAGGCCGGCGCGCGAGCGGCATGCGGCTTGGCCGGCGGAACGAAGGTCGCGTCGGCATCGCTGGTGGACGTGCGCGTGCCAAGCTCGATCCAGGCATGCAGGTCATCGATGTCGTAGAGGACGCGACCACCAATTTTTCGGTATTTGGGACCGGTGCCATAGGTCCGGTGCTTTTCCAGTGTACGAGTGCAAAGGCCGACGATTGGTGCCGCCTCCTTCGTTCGCAGGTATTTCTGGGGCGCGTCCGCGGGACCCTTCGACATCGCTTGATCTCCATTCGGTTCTGGTGTCGTCCTGGCCTGCCGGGACGCGCGAAAAGGACGATGGTCGAAAGGGGAAAAGACGAGGGAGGGCAAAGATCGGGGGATGTGTTTTTGCCCCCTGCGAATAACGACTTCAGCGATCGGATTTTCGGCTGCGGCTATGCGGATAGAAGAGAAGATCTCGGTAGCCGCCGGCCACAAGGCGGTCCGCTCTTCTCAGGATCGCCCGAACTTTGTGCCGCAGATGATGATCGCGCCAGTCGCGCGGCGCGATCGGCTCACGTGGTGACAACAGCACCTCAGCGATCTGACGGTAAGTGGCACCCGCGCGCCGACCATCAAGAGCGCGCAGATTGAGCGTGTGTCTTGTCTTCGTTTGTTTCGGCAGCCGGCCATAAGCCGAACCAAGCGGCCGGTTGTTCAGTCCGCGCCAGAGCCGACGTGCTGCGTCGAGCCGTGTCTCGAAAGCGTCGTCGAGTGGCAGGACGATGGCGTTGAATTCGGTCGCGGCACTACCGACGTCAGCGACGAGATTGTTTTTCCCAGTCGATGCCTGCCAAAGAAAGTGAAGCTCGTCGGATTTCAGAAGGGCGACACCACCATCCTCAGCAAGTTGAACGGTTTGAAGCGAGGTACTGACTGACGAATGAATCTGCGTGACCCGCAGCACGCGCGGCGAGGCCGCTTCAGTCCAGACGATGTTCTCGGCCGACGGGAGGGCGCCACTGGTGACCGCGAAATCGCGCGCCCCAACGGGCGGCGAATTCGGCCGGACCGGCCAGCTGTCCGGTGCCGGAGACCGGCAATGCAAGTTGGCTGCATTCGGCGATGAAGTCGTGGTTGCGGATCAGGTATTCGGCGGCGAACTCCTCGGCGTCATACTCGCGCATATCAGCATAGGCTTTCGGCTCCATCCAATCGCGCTGCAATGTTGCAGATCCTCGCCAAATGTCCGCATCGACGTGCGGCTTCGGAAGCAGCATCGGCGGCCATGGGCAGGCTTGGTAGTCGGAGATTCAGCACACCGTTGTGTTGATTCAGCACAACGTGGCAAGCGCCGGCCGCTCTTAGTGTGGCGGGCCGCCTGCAAGCAGATATCGATAACCGTTTGTCGTCATCCAGCGCGCGCGGGCAAGGTGGGTCTCCCAAGATTTAAACGCCCGTTGTGGTTCTCGGTCAGGATCGATGTGCAGGACGATCTTGGCCACCTCGCGCCAATCCGCGTCTTCAGCCGCAGCGTCGAGCAGGCGGATGTAGGTGAGCAGGCGCTCTTCATCATAGCCCGTCAGGATTGGCACGTCCGGCGCAACGTCGGCGACATCAGGATCGAGGAGTGGTCGAAGCACAGCGCACCCAAAATCACAGAATCAAAGGCGGTTACGTTCTTCAGATAACCAGATTTTCTGGTTATCTGAATTTCCATTTAATTGATCTGCCGGCTTCGTCAAGGACCGGCAGCGAATGCAAAAGACACTTCGGTCGCCAAGACATTTGCGACTTGTTCAGTTGATCGTGGACAGGCGTAAGGCTGCGGGCCTGAGCCAAGCCGATCTGGCAAAAGCAATCGATCGGTATCAGTCGGTAGTCGCAGCCATAGAGTCGGGTGGCCGACGCCTGGACGTGATCGAATTCCTTGATCTCGCCGAGACAATCGGATTCGATCCTCATGAGATCCTGGATGAGGTGGCAACGGTTCCGAATACACCCGTCAGAAAGCGCAGATAGATGATCTGCGCCGGGACGACATTGGACCCTTCGTTGCTATTACCTACATGACAGCAGTTGCATCGCGAGCCGGCGGAGCCCGGCGAGCGGCCGCCGGTTTCTTGGCGCGGCCATATGTACCGATCCACGGTACCGGCCGACCGGCGTTCTTCTGATATGAGGGATTCGTCGATGAGGCGGACCTAATAGGCCGCGCAGCGAACGTCCGCTGCGCGGTCTTTCGTTTGCTCATGCCGCCCGTTCCAATAAGGTCTTCGCCTTACCCTCTAACTCCAGCCGGCTATCCTGATGCGCCTTGGTGCGGGCATGCGCGGTCATGCCTTGCACAAAATCGAATATGCTTTCAGGCGGGCGACCTTCCTCCTGCAAGACCGCCTCGATGATCTTGCTCGTTTCGCTCTTGGAGAAACCGCGCTTGCGAAGGAAGCTTTCGCGGTCTTCGTCGCTACGGGCGACGATCTTCTCCCGCGAGGCCTTGATCCCGGCGATGAACGGCGCGGGACTTGAGTTGGCAAAGCTCGTCAAAGCGGGCGCTGCCTCATGGGCAAAACGCTGCGCGGCAAACTTCGAGTGCCGGATCGTAATCTCTTCGAAGCCTTCGACGCCCCACAGATTGCGGTTCATGCAAACAGCGCGGAGATAGAAACTCGCAATGCCCAGCGTCTTCGAGCCGACCTCGGAATTCCAGCAATAGAAGCCGCGAAAATACAGATCCGGTTCGCCATTCGGGAGCCGCCCGGCTTCGATCGGATGCGTATCGTCAACCAGAAACACGAACACGTCGCGGTCGCTGGCGTAAAGCGTCGTGGTATCCTTGGTGATGTCTACAAACGGATTGTGCGTCATCGTCGCCCAATCCAGAACGCCCGGGACTTTCCACATGGTGTCTCCAGTGCCGTTGCCCGCGATTTTCATCACGGCGGCAACAAGCTCATAATCCCAGATACGGCCATAGTCCGGACCCGTGACGGCGCGAAGCTCAAGGCGTCCGTCCTCCGTCTCGAGGGTCTTCATCAATTCCGCCCGATGGCTCGAAAGGCCGTGCTGCAAATTGATGCCTGCCAACGGTGCGGGCAGCTGACGCATGTAGGTTGCCGGTGCGCCAACAAGGCTGCAAAGCTGGCCAAAACTCCAATGCGTCGGCGCAATCGGCTGCTCTTGTCCGGGCACGATAAGCGAAAGCCGCTCCGCATTGTCGCGGGTGGCTTCCACGCGCACGGCGCGACTCTCGACGGTGCGGGCAGTCGCGGGGTCCGCCCGCCGTTTCACGGCGTCGTAAAGATCGGTGAGGCTCAAATAGCGCTCGTCATCGGGACGCGAGAACCACTCCGAGGAAACCCGTCCGATCCGCTCGCCCCGTGTGATGTCGACACGGAAGCCGCTAGGCACCTCGCGCTGGCTGTTGCTTTCACTGTTGATGGTGGTGGTCATGTTCATTTCGCTCGCTCCTTTTTGTCAATGCCGAAGGCATGTCCGCCGGCATGCCTTCCGGGGGCGCGAGAGCGCGCGGGAGTGATGGGGGCCAGTGCCGGCGCGCGGAGCCGGGCTGCATGGTCGAGCGAAGCGGATGGAATTCGATCTAGATCATTGCCGAAGTAAACCGCTTTGCGAGCCAGCGGCCCTGCTCTGCACAGCCGGCACTGGCGGGGAAGCGAGGGGAAGTTCCTCGCTTCCCATAGGATCGGCAAGGGCATCCGCAGCCGATCGGGACGATAAAAGCGAAGCTTACTCTTATAATGTCGCGCCGGAGACGTGGATTTTACAAAGAAACATACTATTTGCCTGGTTGGCGGGGCGCTGAAATTGAACGTCGCTCAATTCATCCGGTACAAAAGAAGGAAATTATATGACCACTGCTCTCGAACATGACAACGCACTGGATACCGTGTCGATAACGGCTGACATTGTCGCCGCCTATGTATCGAACAATCCGGTGCCGGTCGGCGAGTTGCCGAAGCTGATCGGCGATATTCATGCCGCTCTGAACGGCATTGGAACGCCAGCGGTAGAACCGGTGGTCAAGCAGGAGCCGGCAGTATCGATCAAGAAGTCGGTGACACCGGACTTCATCATCTGTCTGGAAGACGGAAAGAAATTCAAATCGCTCAAGCGCCATCTTCAGCACTTTAACCTGACCCCCGATCAATATCGGCAGAAATGGAACCTGCCGACCGACTATCCGATGGTGGCGCCGAACTATGCGGCAACCCGGTCGGCCCTGGCGAAATCAATTGGGCTCGGCCGCAAGGCGCCACCGGCCACATCCGCCGTTGCAGGAAATAGGAAACCCGCCGTACGAGCGGCGGCGGCAAGAACCACCGCTCCTGCAATCAAGTCGCCGGTGAAGAAGCCGCGCAAGACGACTGCCAAGGCTTAACTGGCACGTCAGACGAGTGGTCGGGCGCCGCCGGACCTGAACATGACGAAGCCCCGCCTTGCGGCGGGGCTTCGTGCTTTGTCGGATCACTCTGCGGCGCGGCGGGACCAGATGAGCGAGAAGTCGCCCTCGGTGTCGGTCTCGACCAGGCTCGCATAGATCGGAGCGGGGAAGCTGGGATCGTCGAGCTTGACGGAGTGGTAGTCACGGCCCTCGCGCGAGGTCTTCTTCCATGCCGCCCCGAACTCGGTTGCGCCGGCGAAGATGCGGAAGTCGGGACCCTTTTCGTTTTCGCCATCTGCCGGAGCGAACGTCACCGTCTTGACGTTGAGATTGAGTGTCTTGACCGAGCCGGAGAAGCCGTTCGCGGTGCGTGAGAATGTGCCGATCGTAGCCATTGTGGTGTTCCTTCTGTTTTTCTCGGGCCGCGCCGATCGCGGCCTCGATGGTGGTCGTGAGACCGGGGACGATCGGTCCGCACCCCGAAGGGGCTGAAACGAAGTGGAAGATGGCGGCGGGAGGCTTTCTTGAACCGCGAGGAATGGACGCGCAGCGGCCAGGGGAAGAAAACGCAGCGGCGTCGTTGCGGGAAGACGATCGAGGCGAAGCAAAGCGAAGACGGTCTTCGGTCAGACCCAATCCATTCGAGGACGCCGTGGGCGTGGCTTGGCGCAAACGGAGGGAACACCAAAGGCTACGATGGATCATCGGCTAGTATCGTCGGTGTAGTGACGCTACTCCGTTCTATCAAAGAACTGGCCTTAAACACCGGGAGAGTGCGGTCCCTCCTCCATCAGGTGCAAAAGGGACAGCCCGACTTCCCTTCATATTCGGCCAAACCGCCATCGAGTACCGGGCCGCTGCGAAGACGATCGACTAACTTGTGCATGCAGCGACTTCCAGGCCACCAATCTAGACGATTTCGCATCTCAGATTTGCAGGACGTGCGCCCGGTTGAGAACGAACGCGTTGGCACTTAATCACATCCGATCCCTGGCATGGCGGACTGATCCGACTATGCTGAGCAACCACGCATGGCGATGCATGTCGGGAAAGGGACGCGTGAATGCGCCCGACCCAGATACGCGCCGGTGGCTAGGTGGCAGGTCGCCCCGGAACCAAGTTCGCCTCGGTGGGCGTCATCGGGGTTCGAACGCTTTCAAAACCTCGTGTTGTCAAGGTGTCCGGCCGCGCCAATGGCGCGGCCGAAAATTCTTGGAGCGTTGGCAGGACCCGCGTCGCGGCTCCTGCCCCGTCGCGCTCACTCGGCGGCAACGTTGAAGGCCTCGGTTTCTTCGGCCGTATCTGGCTGAGCGGATTTCGCGTCCAACTCGGAAACGGCCACCGATCTGGCATCTGCTGCCTCGTCCTGCCTTTCAACGGACATCGCAGGTCGCTCTGTGCGCAAGACCACAGGCAGCCATCCGGTTCCGGCGAGCAACTGCTCGGCCGCTTCCGCCATCGGCTGCTTCTTCAGGTCGGATAGCCTGTCTGCCGCTTCTTCGCTGGCAGCTTCGCGCGCGGCTTCGAGGATATGTGCCTTGGTGATGCGCCCGAGATACGTCCGGACGGTCGGCGACCAATGTGCCGTCATGTCGAGGTTGACTGCTGTCGCCAGCCTGTTCGCAGTCTCGTGGGCGCGAGGCTTGCGCTCCCAAGGCTGCTTTACGGCATTGACGGTGAGCGAGGCGCAATGGGCGAACAACGCCATGACGCTTGCATGGTCGAGTGAGGCGATGAAGCCCCACAGGTCAACCACATCGCGAGGCATGTCCGCAGCCCATTCCGCATGTCGATCTGCCAGTGCCTTGCCTGCCGCCGTATCCTCGATGCCGTCCGCGTGACCGGCGAGATAGACACTGGTTGGGCGGATTTCGAGGCAGTGGGCTTCCGCACCCTGATAGAAGGTCTGCGCGGCAAGCGTATGGGTCACCGCGACAAGGGCGATGTCCGGCTGTTCGCCAAGCGCAAGGCGAAGCCCAAGCGTCCGATGAGCGGTCAAGTCGCGAATGAGAAGATCCGACAACGGCTTGCCGTCATCCTCCCCTTCCTCGTCGCTGCCACCATCGGAATCCGAACCGCTGCCGTCTTCGATGATCTCGCCATCGTCGTTGACGGCGTAGTCCTCGCCGTCTGGCCGCGTTTCCGCTTCCGGTCTTGCCTGCTCATCCGCGGCGCGGATGAAGCCACGTTCGATGCGCGCCGCTCCGTCATGGGAAAGCACGACGAACACACCGCCACGCGAAACAATATCAGGATCGAAGGCGTGACGCTGAGCGTCGATGCGCTCGATCTCGGCTTCGAGCCTGCCAAAACGCTGATCGACATCGTCGGGCAGTTCCTCGGCGCTATCCCATTCTTCGGTCAGCCGGTTGAACTCCTCCGATGTCGTCGCGTAGGCAGCTTTGTCTTCCGCCGACAAACCCACCGGCTGCGGGTAAGTGCGGCGCAAGCCGTTTGCGTGGGGGAAGTCGATATGGACATCTGCCCATTTCCAGCCCTCGGCCTGCCTGACGGCTTCGGCGATGCCTTGCAGCTTCTCGATCACCAAGCGGTCGAGCAACCCGGCATCCTCGTAGAAGCCACCACGATCCTCGGTGAACAGGTCGCGCAGGATAGCGCCACCAGCTTCCATGTAGGCTTCCGCGCCGATGAAGACGGCTCGTCGGTCGTTCGCTGCAACATGGGTCCGCGTCAGTTCGCGACGGATGATGTAGGGCTCTCGATTGTAGGTGAGGCTTTCGAAAACCTGCTCCTGCCGGGCGTGATCGTCAGTGATGGCGAACGCCATCAGCTGGTCGAGGCTCAGCTCGCCGTCGCGGTAGACCTGCATCAGCTTGGGGCTGACAGCGCCGAGACGCAGGCGCTGCCGTACGACATGCGCGGTGATGCCGAAGCGGGCGGCGATTTCCTCCGCACCCCACCCCTTTTTCTCGTGAAGATCGCGGAACGCTTCGAACTGGTCGGCGGGATGCATCGCCTCGCGGGTGATGTTCTCGTCCAGGCTGATCTCGTGCGGATCGTTGACCGTATCGATGACGCAGCGGATCGGCTCTGTTTTCTTGATCTGCTTGCGCTTCACGCGCAGCAATTGCGCCAGCCTGCGGCCTTCGCCGATGGTGACGAAGTAGAAGCCGGTTTCCGCGCCCTCGTCGTCAACCTCCGGCTCAACCACAGGGTTTTGCAGCATGCCCTTGGCCGCGATGCTGGCCGCATAGGCCTCGATGATCGCCTCGCTGTGCGGCGTCTTGCGCGCATTGCGGGGCGACTTCTTGAGCTTATTCAGCGGAATGAAAACTTCCGTGCCGCTCACGCCGGCGGTTCCGGCCTTCGCGTTCTTTTCAGTGGTCGTCATGGTCCTGATCCTTCTCCGTTAAATGCCGAAGGCATGCCCCTCGGCATGCCTTCCGGGGGCGCGTGAGCGCGCGGCAGAGAGGGGGGCGAATGCCGGCGAGCGGAGCTGGGCTGCGCGTCGAGCGGGGTGGTTCGGATCGGCTCAGACGATGATGGTCATGCGCCGCCTTGCGAGCGGGCGGCCCCGCTCTGCGCAGTCGGCACTCGCGGGGGAGAGATGGCCAAGACCATCACTCCCCCATTTCGAACTTGCAAGGTCGGAAAGGGCCAAATCATGCCATTTTGCCGGCTCGACGAGCCTCAAAAACTCCGATATTCTCATGGAAGTTGCGCCGGGGTCGTTTCGATGCGTCAGGTAGGAATCGATCTGTACTCGGGCTGTGGCGGCATGTCGGCTGGCGCCTGCGCCGCGCTACCTGATCTCGAGATCAAGTGGGCCCTCGACATCGATGAGTATGCTACCAAAACGTTCGCAAGAGTCCATCCAAAGGCAGTCGTCGATTGCAGAGACGTTGCCGAAGTGTCGGCCACCGATATTTTGGAGCGGGCGACAATCGACCGTATCGATTGGTTCTTCGCAGGCCCGACCTGCCAGGCCGTAAGCACGATGGGAATCTTCCATCCCGACGATCCCCGAAACGCTCTCTTCGTGCACTTCCTGAGGCTTTTGGACGGTTTCATCACCGCAGGCCGTCGGCCCGACAAAATCGTTTTGGAAAACGTGCCCGGCGTCGTTTACGGCAAGAACGTCACGATCATACGGCAATTGTTCCGAGCACTAGAGGCCCGCGACTACTACGTTTTCGCAGATGTTCTGAACATGGCCGAATACGGGCTGCCGCAACTTCGCAATCGGTTCATTTTAGTGGCCACATCGGATGCAATTCCAGCCACATTTCCTCGGGCCAAACGTTCGGAAGACGCAAGCATCGGGCTCCCGTCATACCTCAGTGTGCGTGATGCTATCGGCGACCTCTTCGACATAGAGCCGAACAATAGCACAGGTATCGTCAAGGCAAACTCCCAGCGTATCGCTGGGGAGTTCGCAGCTTTCGTACAAAGACCAAGCCAAACAATCGCCTGCCACTGGGGAGCGAACGTCTCCGACATCAATCGGCGACGTATCGCTAGCGTGCCGCAAGGCGGCTCATGGAAGGACATCCCACAAGACCTTTTGCCCGATCGTTTTCGGCGAGTGCGACTTACAGACTACACCACACTGTACGGACGGCTGCATGAAGACGATCCCGCCTATACAATCTCGGCAGGTTTCGCGAACGTGACCTCGGGTTGCTTCACCCATCCCAGAAAAGATCGATCGCTGACCGTGCGGGAGGGAGCCAGGCTTCAAGGTTTTCCGGACGACTTCGAATTCGCCGGCCCGCGCTCGGCGCAATACCGGCAAGTCGGCAACGCCGTACCTCCATTCTTCATGGCTCAGATCGTTGAGCACATTGCTGCGGGACAACACGGCATTCCTGCGCGGATCACTTCTGCCGCGTTGAATACAGGCAAAGCACTTCCTCCGCTGGTACGACGGTTCAAAACGAAAAAGTCGGAATCGGCCCGCTCGTTGGGCGGCTACGGAGGCGGAACGTACTGGCCTCTGGGCTGGGGAGAACGTCTGACCGTGGACGAATTGATCAAGAGCGGCAATCGGCTGCATAACGTTCCGCTACGATATCGGCGTCGGGACGAATGGCGCGTCGATCGCGATCAATTTTCCCAGCATGACTTGCTCACACTCTATAACTCGCCAGTTAGACTTGCGGCATTGTCGGATCGGGTGCTCGCGGTCCCACTGATCGCCGCTGGTCGAACCGACTCGATCGATCATGCCCTCGTGAAACTACTCGCATCCATCAGTTCGCTTCCCGGGCAAATCGATATTGAACTGCCGGTTGAATATCTCAGAACGCGCATCGAGCTCTTATGGACGTCTCTCAAGCAACAGAATGCCGGCGGCCTGCCTCACATGGATAGGCGAGCGCGGTCCGGAGTTGTGCGGCTAGTTTCCGCGAAGGGTGAAAGATCCGCAGCAAGGCTGAGCTTTGGTGAATTCGCCAGTAGCAAGGCGGCGGAGGATGGCGCGTCTCTCCTGCTCGTGCTGGATGCGCCTCGGCACGACTGGAGCGCATTCCACTCCCAACCCAAGGCGACCGCATCGGCCTAGAGGCAAAGCAGTCCCGCCCGATGATCATTTCAAAAATAATATTTTCGGATATTGCAATCGCGACGTTCTCGGCTTCAATTTACTTTAACTGAGAGCACTTTCATGTGCCAACGACTAATTTGATAGGAAGCTAGGGGGGATCGTGGGTCTATCCGTCGAGGAAAACTGCTTGGACCGTTTCTTTCTCGGCCCTGGCAGCATGGGGCCAATTTATGGCGTACAGGTCTCGGACGATGACTTGCTCGATTTGTTCGAGACAACAGATATCGAAAGCGCCGCCTCCGCCTTTGTACGCGCTCTACCTCACCCGAACCGGATTGCACAAATTATCGATGGCGAGATTCGTCCTCCCTTCTGCGATGGCAAACCAGATTTCGTTCGCATACTCGTTTTCCTATGCTGGATGCAGGTCACAGGTCTCAGGCAACAGGCCGATCGAAATTTTCGAGACATTCTAGAAGGATATTTCAACCATCGATTTCAGGGTCTGGCAGGATTAAATCGACTTTGGTCGTCGTTGCAGGAATTCCTCGAGACAAAGCATTCGGTGCATCTCGCGTTGCCCAGCGCGATGCCGCATTCGCGTATCGGGCGGACAATTCGGATTAGCTTTCCGACGTGGCGCGATCAGAGAGTCCTTGCAAAGCTGCATGCGGCGATCGAAAGCCGATACCAACTCAACGAACTGGTGATCGGGAATCGGATCCGAAATTCACAAACGTTCGCCGGTTCGCCAATATCGTTCAAGTATGCCTTCGAACAGTGGGACCTAGCCCGGCTAGAAGGGGACCTGGCGGCCGCAGACATGCCGTTTTGGCGAGCATGGCGGGAAACGCTCCAGGGGTCTAGTCAGAACGAACTTGAGGCGATCGAGAGCGAGTATTGTGAGATCGAACTTTTCTCTGTCGCCCCGGATGGTCGTACAAGCCCTGTCATCGACCTCATCGCACATGAAGACCGTCTACGACCTGAATTGTGGGCCTTCGTCAAGAAAGGCTGGGTGTTCATGGACGACCTTGGCCTCGGACGTTTCCGATCCAATACCAAGCCGGGATCGCCGACATTGTTGGTGACCGCAGCGCACCTAGCCAAATTCCACTCGAGTGCGATTCGGTCAGTACGACCGCTAAGAAATGGCTGGTCGCTCGTCACGTTCATCAACAATGGAATGCCCGAGCAACGGCAGACGTCCTCCGTCCCGACCTCCTTGCGATGGGTCGAAGGGATTAGGGTGGGCGGAGCGCTCTTGGGACGGGCACCACTCACTCCAGCACTTCAATTCACGGGTGAGATTTGGCCAGAAGTGACGGTGGAAGCAGCGAGCATTTCCTGCATCGTTGTCGATGGAAAGCTGACGCTACCGTCCGGGAGCTATCGTGGGCGACTCACGGGAACCCTCGACGGCATTCAACGGTCGGTCAATCTTGTGGAACAGGCCAGCGAATCCGACTCCGGTTCTAGACAAATTCTCGATGACCAGAATGAGTTCAGTGAGGATGGCCTACTGTTCGGAACTATACCAACTGACATACCAGGCCCATCCGCTTTTTGGTCCGGCGAGCGGCACGCAACAAACATGCTTCTCAGCACTATCTGCGAAGGCCTCTATGCCAAATCGATGCGTGGCCTTGCTATGTCAACTGCGGTTGGGATCATCGCCCGAGTAGTTAGAAGTGTCGCAGACTGCCCATCCCCCTGGACGATCCTTCGAGCTCTATCCGACGCGGGCTGGTTCGATCTCACGATACTGCGGCACGTGCCGGCGCGCCGCCTGCTGCTCAGACCCACAACCGTATCCATCATGCCGACGGACCCGACGCGCTGTTGGATCGACGGACCGACACCGGATGCAGTGCAAGCTCGACTTGCGGCGACTGCTGTTGCCTGTGGGGGGACTTTCGAAAGCGTTGGGGCTATCGGGGAGTGGGGATTGCCGCGATTTTTCGTTCGCTTCGCCACCACGTCACAGCTCGAAGAGTTCGTAGCTCGCTCACGTCTGGGAAAGTACGTCAACGGCTCGGTAGCAACACCGGTGAACACGGTGGACGAGAAGTTGACTCTAGAAGGCTATGCCGTCGGCGCCGTATGGAACCAGTTGACTGGATTCTTCGATCGAGTGGCCGAGGCTCCGGCGACCGGCTTGATCCGATACGAGCGCACCGAGGGAAACGCTTCCCATGTGTTCAGCTCGCGATTGGCCGGCATGCCCGAGACACGCGTTCGGTCGCCCTCCCTCGCGATCCTGGCGCATATTTCAAGAATGTCTGTCTCTGCCATGTTCGTCCGGAGGAACGCATTGGTCGCGAAAGCGCCCCGCTTGTTCTTGCCGTCATCTTGGGCGCGTTGGCTCGCAGCTAAGGTCTCATGCAATCCTGCGCCGGTCCAAATCGATGGACGGTGGGACTACCTATATCCAGTCGATGAAGCCTCTTTGCGAGCACTGTCGATCCTACTTAAGATCGATCATGCAACGATGAACTCAACCTCCATTTGGGTTCCCTATTTCGGCACCTCTCGATCAAGGCGGGATCGATCGGTCTTCGATGCCAAGAGCGGCATAGCGGTAGCCAATCGAGTGCGTAATGGGGCCCCAACGTGAGCCCGCCAGTCCACGTGGCAATTGTTCGAGTCAAAGTGGTTTTGGGCTCAGACTCGGTCTTGATCTCCGACATCACGGAGCATGCCGACCCGATGCTTGCCGACCGAGTTGTTCGCTCGTCGCTCTTGGCTCGAGGTGGAGCAGATAGTTTTTGGCGTGTTTCGGGAGAGAGTGCTGAGCCGAAGCCTAAGTCGATGACGAAAAGAGACAAGCGTACGATCTCCTCGCCACTCATGAGCGGCGAGAGCGTCTCCTTTCCGATCTTTGACGGCAGCAAGCCAAGACCGGTGCCGTCAAAGGTATTCGGGCTTCCAGCGATCGAAGCTCAGACCGACTTCAAATCGTTCAAAGAAGTCACCAGGCTCACCGTTGGTTACAGACCCGACCGCGAGGTGGCTGCGGAGCTCATTGATGCTTTGATCGACGGAACACTGAAGTCGCCCATCAAGGGCCGCGTGGATGCGATCGACCTCGGACAAGGCTATTGGCTACGCGATACCGAGTTCACCGAAAGGAGCGGCACATACCGATTCGCCACGGATATCAAGAAATTCGCGGTACCTGTTGTCACTTTGCCAATCGAGACGTCAATTATTCCTGCGGGCGCGAATATCGTTCTGTTTCCAGAGCCTCCACTGTTCGAACATCGCGGAACAAGAGACTTCCGTGCCGAGGAGGAAGTGCTCGAGTCGGCAGACGCATGGTTAGCTCGTATTTCGGAATCGCTCAAGTCAACGAACGAGGATCGGGCCAGGATCGCAGAGCTGCGCGGGTTGCTCACCAGATACGCCGAGGAGACCGTCGGCGATCATCAACTGAACGACCTGTTCGCCACCCTGACAACCTTAGAACAACGCCCAGCACTGGTTGATGCCCTCCCCGAGATCCTCAATCGCAATGCCGCTTGGTCTGCGAGGGTTCAGGCAGCGACGGATCGGGAGGTCGAGCGCAAGCTCAACGCGCTAGAATCTCGTTTCAAGGCGGAAGCGCTTGAAAAACAAGCTGCAATCGATGCTCTCGATATCGTCCTGCGGGAACGGGAGGCTCAGCTCTCTCGGCTCGGTGAACGAGAAAGAGCGTACCGAGACACCTTGGCAGACATCGAGGAGAGGGTGAGCGACAAGATTGACTCGGTCATCGAGAAACGCATAGCCGAGATCAAAGCCGAGCCGCATGTGGACCGCGAAGAATGGCTTAATCTGAAAGGCGAGGTCGAACTCATCAGGGACGCAAGCAAGTTTGAAGCCGAGCCCGTTCCAACCGAAGCACCCGTAGTCCACGACGTTCGTCTCATTTCACCGCGGGACATCCTACCTCGTTCGAAGCGCATCGCTGCGTTGCGGGCCCTCTCTTCTGCACTGTCCATCGATGAAGCTAAGCTGTTGCTCGCGATCGCGCTTGGCGGAGCCGGACTGCTTCCTGTATTCGTTGGATCCGACCCCGACGTGGTGGCATTGGCCTTGGCAAGGAGCATTTCCGATGAAGGTGTCGCAATCTTCTGCGACCCGACATTGGTTTCTTTGCAGGACTTGTTCGCCCCGACCGTGACGCGCGCGACAGGTCTATCTACTGCGATCGAAACCGCAATGGCACATCCTGACATACTCGTTGCGGTAGCCCTCTGCGGTCTCACAAAGGCTCCCTGCGAATTCTGGCTGCCGGCGCTCTTAGATGGCCAGCGATCTGGCTATTTCCCGCAGAACCTGAGGCTGTTTGCGACCGTATCGTCAGATGGGATCAGAGTGCCCCTGCCCGACTCTCTGCTTCGCGCAATCGTTCCTATCGACATCGGCGCCGATCGGTCCCGGTTGGTCGATCTACCGCCACCTTTGACGCCGGCGGGAGCATGGCCGGCCTTGCCCGCTATGCAGACTGAAGAGTCCAAGAACCTGCGTGTCGGACTTCAAGACCTGCTCGAGGTCTCAGATCGAACGACAATTGCGTTCCTCGGAAAGATATCCAACGACTGCCAAGCATCGGTCGACATCGCCGCGATCGACCTTGTTCCCGCACTCAAAGACTGCCTTGATTGGCTCGCGGCCGTTCGTGGACCGACTTCGCCACAGCACCCGAGCACCAAGTATTTTCAGCAATTCGAGGATTGAACGATGTACGATCCGATCGGTGGCTTCAAGCGTATGATCGACCAGTTCATGGTCTACCTCGACACCGCCTATCGAATCGAGAATCCGACCGTGGCAGCTGCGCGGCACGTCTTGCTATCGGCTCCCGGCGAGCTCGCCCTCGATCCAATCTTCGAGGCGGTGCCACGGTACGTCCAGTGGTGTCATGGCATCGAGGAACTTGTGGCCGACTCCGAGGGGCGGCTCGAAGGCTTTTCCAAAGTACAAAGGCGAGCGTTTGCCGAGTTGGTTCTGTGCGGTCTTTTCGACAGCGTTGCCGATGACTCCGAGCTCGGAAGAAAGGGATCTTACAAACCATACCTTCACCAAATGGACATGCTGCGCCGCGGGGTCGCCGACGGTCTGCCGGGTATCGTCACCTCGGGAACGGGTTCAGGAAAGACCGAGAGCTTCCTTCTGCCTTTGCTGGCGCAAATCTCTCGAGAGGCGACTTCCTGGCCGGCTCCCCTCCAGCCGATAGACGACGACTGGTTGGATCCGCACGGAAGATTCAAATACCACCGCAGAAACGAACATCCCGATCGGCCAAAGGCGATGAGGGCGATAGTCCTCTATCCGCTGAACGCCCTCGTCGAAGACCAGATGGTTCGACTTAGGAAGGCGGTGGATTCGCCAGAGGCCCGGGCCGTGATGGATCGGTACTTCGCGGGGAACCGAATTTTCTTTGGGCGGTACACGGGCAAATCTCCCGTTACTGGGTACCTCGAACACCCACGCTTGGCGGACACGCCATATTGGGACAAGCGCTCGAAGCGGGCCACTGGCGAACTCCGAAAGGAGCTTCGACGCTACCGGGAAATCCAGTCGAAGATCGGTGCTGACCCGACGCTCCCCGACGATCTGAGGTACTTGTTCCCATCTACCGATGGCGGAGAGTTGATCTCGCGTTGGGATATGCAGGCCACGCCTCCGGATATCCTCGTCACCAACCAGTCGATCCTAAATGCCATGCTGGTGCGCGAGATCGATGCACCGATCATAGATCAGACCCGCGACTGGATATTGCGGGAACCTTCAGCCCGCTTTTACCTGATCCTGGATGAACTGCATCTCGTTCGTGGATCTGCCGGCGCCGAGATGGCTTCGCTGTTAAGGATCCTGATCGAAAGGTTGGGGCTGTCGCATCCCGATCATGCCCATAAGCTCCGCGTACTGTCATCTAGCGCATCGTTGCCTATGGAGGGGGCCGATTCCGCTTTCAGCGTCCAATATCTGAAAAGCATGTTCGGCAACGCCGGTACTTCAGGGAGCACAGACCTCGATAGAGCCTGGCGTGACAGCGTCGTCACAGGGACGACCGAAGTTACGCCCCGCCCGGAAAATACTCCGACCTCGGAATCGCTGCGAGCTGTTGCCGATTCGGTCGAACGCGGCACCTCGACCCCTGCTGGTGCGGGCGCGCTGCTAGCGAGCATTCTGACAGCATCCAAAACGATTGAGGACCCGAGCGCGAACACGGACCTGGAGGCCCTAGAGAAGGCGACCAAGACCGCCGCAGCTATGCTCGAGTTCGCAACACAAGATCCTGAAGTACACGGGAGGAGGCGTCCCAGCTCGGTTGGGGAAATTGGTACTCGCTTGTTCGGGGAACGCGATGACGATGCGGTTAGGGGGCTGTTGGTTCTCAGAGCGATTCCCGACATTCCGACCGAAGTGCTGCCGGACTATCTTAGACCACGGCGGAGCGAGATCTCCTCTCTCCCTAGTTTCAGGATGCATACCTTCGTACGGAATGTCGAAGGGATGTTTGCATCCGTGTTGCCTGGCCCCGACAAGGCGCCCGTCTGGGGCGCTCCGAGCATTGAACGTGGCGTCGACTACGACACGTCTACGGATGGCGAAAAGCGACGTATCTTCGAGCTCCTCTATTGCGAAGCCTGCGGGGAACTGTACGTGGGCGGTAAACGTGGCGAATCTGGCCGCTTCATTTCGCTGCTGCCCGCACCGGAGGAGCTGGAGAAATTGCCTGAAGTGGCTGCGTCGTTGCGTTTCGAGGACGCCAGCTACGAGGAATTCGCAATGTTCTGGCCAGGCGGGACGGAGCCGATCAACGAATTGCGCGATGATCCCGCGTTTCGGTGGAACGCTGCGTTTCTCGATTCTCGAACAGGCTTGATCTCGCCATCGGAGCTTCCTGATGCTGTCCCAGGCTACTCCCTCCATCGGCGCGATGCGAAGGACCATCACGATCGCGATCGAACTACGGGCGGCACGGCCGTTCCCTACTGCTGTCCCAAATGTGGGACCGACTATTCCGGTCGCTACCGTGCCCCCAACTCATTGCGGAGAGAGGGCAGGCTGTCACCCATCAGAAGCTTCCGAACGGGCTTTTCCAAAACCTCGCAGCTGCTGGCAACAGAATTGGTTGCCGCATTGAAGTCGCAAGGAGGCGATGGCAAGCTCGTCGCGTTTTCCGACAGCCGGGAAGACGCTGCCAACCTAGCCCTGGACGTCGAGGTACAACACCAGACCGACCTTCGTCGAGAAATTCTAATCTCTTCAGCGGAGCGGTTAGCTCGCGAGCGAGCGTTTACGGCCGCTGATGAACGGGTGTTGGAGCAGCTAAGCCTCGACATCAAGGCGCTCATGCAACGCGACCTTCCCGAAGAGGAGGACGCACTGGAGGCCATGGTTGCCAAGAGAAAGGCTCTGCGGCAGAAAAAGGAAGAAGGCAAATACTCGCCCAGCCTGCCGCTCTCGGAATTGTTCGAATTCAATCGGGGTAGAGCCGGGGACGACGTCCGCCCCATCGTCGGCGGACTGTTGAAGATCGGGGCCTTGCCCGTGAAAGGCGCCGACACCGTGCTGAACCGTGTGCAGCGCCAACCATGGTACCGTTTCTTCAACGAGCGCGATGGCGAAAGCTTTTGGAAATCCGATGAGCCAGAACCGTTACATAGCCTGGTTGGAAAAGCCCGTAATTGGGTCGAGGAACAACAGAAGCCAGAAGCTACCGATCTACTGTTCAGTAAGACGTATTTCGCGCTCGAGGAAACAGGCCTGGGTTGGCCTAGCTTCTACGGACCGAGCGAATACACGGCAGAGCTCTCCAAGAAGGACGCGTGGCTAAGACTGTTCGCCGACGCATATCGACTGGTACCCAACGAGTTTCAGAGCGAGGCCAAGAAGAACTGGAACGACGCTCGCGATATGCTAGGCGCGCGACGAACGGGACGACTTCGGCACTTGATGGAAAAGCTCTTCACCGATCCAGCCGCCGCTGCGAACGAGTTCCTCTCCCAGCTCGGCGCCGAGTTGGGACAACGTACCAATGGGACGATCGACGTCACGCGCCTATTCTTTAGGATGGCAAACCCCGATGCGCCGGCTTGGCGTTGCGCAAAATGCGGTCGCGTCCACCTTCACAGGGGCCTGGAGAGCTGCACGCGCTGCGGCGAACGCCTACCTACCGAAACGGCTTTGACTGCCGGGTTGGTGTCATCGGGAAATTTCCTCGGTCGCCGCGTAATGCGCTCGCTCGAAACTGGCGGGGCACTCTTTCGCTTGAGATGCGAGGAGCTGACGGGTCAAACGGAGGATCCGGCGACCCGGTTGCAGCAGTTCAAGGGTGTCTTCGTACCGGACGACGGAGAGAGTGAGAGCGATTTCTTACTTCGCAAAAAGTTCGATGAAGTCGATCTCATATCGGTCACCACCACGATGGAGGTCGGCGTCGACATCGGCTCGTTGCAGGCCGTCTATCAGGGCAACATGCCTCCCCAGCGCTTCAACTATCAACAGCGAGTGGGCCGCGCCGGTCGGCGGGGACAGGCGTTCTCGACGGTTCTTACGGTGTGCCGGAGTAAGAGCCATGACATACACTATTTCCGCAACCCGCTCGACATGACTGGTGCAGCCCCGCCGCCGCCTTTCATAACGACCGGTCTCGTGGACATCCCGTCGAGACTGCTGCGAAAGTTCTGGCTGGTTGAGGCGTTCAACAAGTTGAGAAACGACGCGGCCGGCGCTTGGGCCGGCGACGACATGATACCCGGGGACATCCACGGTGAGTTTCTCTACTGCCGTGAGTACTTCGATCCCAACAAGACGTGGCCCCAACTCCTACATGACGCGTTGGTGGAGACCAATCCGCAGTACGAGCTCTTCGCTGGCATCCTCGCAAGAGGCGCCGGATGTGACATCGACCAGCTTCGGAACGTGGTCGCTGTCGACAGCGTGCTTGCCGATGTGGAATCTCTGCGAGCAGAATATTCCATGCAGGCTGTTGGCATCGCTTCCGCCTTAGCTGAGCGCGGTCTCGTTCCCATGTATGGGATGCCGACTAGATCCCGGGATCTCTATGTCGACCTGCTTTGGAAGGGATCTCAGCAGGATCGTGCCCTAGAGTGGGATACGATCGACCGTGACCAGGATATGGCGATCTTCGATTTTGCACCCGGTAGCGTGCGTACGAGAGAAAAACTGCATCACAGAAGTATAGGCTTCACGGGTCCCCTTCCAGTACCTAGCCAGTTCACGGATGACCTTACAAAGCCTATGGAGCCCTATTCCACGTGGTTCAAAGATGATTTTCTTCTCGGCTACTGCGATCATTGCGGCACCTGGACCCGCAGTTCGTTCGGTTCCGTCGTCTGCGGTGGATGCGGGACCGATCTGGCAGAGAACGCGATCCGCTGCATCACCCCGTCGGGGTATAGGAGCGATCTGCGGCCGTCCGAAGAATCGATCGCCTCGAAGGTCGGTCAACGCATCACCCTTGCGAGCTTGGGCAAAGCCGACGAGACGGTCGAGAGTGGAAATCTGCGGGTCAATTTCGCCGAGCGTTCCGAGATATTCATCGTCAACCCCGGTGGTCGCGACGAACAGGGGTTCACCGGGTTCGACGTCACTCCATCGATTGATCTCTACGCCGCCAATCTCCCTTTCGCGCCCAAGAAACTGCAGTTGTCCAACCAAGCGATCATGACGGATGTCGTCGTTGAGGCACCAACAAGGTGGGTGGGCACTGGACCTAGCGAGAGAGCATGGCTCGCGTCTCCCAAGATCACCAACTCGCTGCAGATCGGCGCTTCAGTGTTGAACGATAGACTGAGGCTAAACGAGCTGGACGGTGGGTTGTCGATGGGAAATCGCAACCCCGGTCGGACAAGCGTTAGAGCTGCCGCCATTTCCGCGACGGAGATCGTGGTGCAGCGGGCAGCATTCGAACTCGACATTGCGCCCGAAGAGTTCGATGCGCTCGTTCCCAATGCCATGCCTGGGAAGACCGGCGTCCTACTTCCGTACATTCAGATCGCGGACGCATTGCCCAACGGCTCGGGATTTTGCCGACATCTTCTGAGTGATAGCTCTCTGCCGGTGACGTCGCTCATCAATAGTGTTCTGAATGACACATCGGCTTGGCCGAGGCGGATTTTCGATGACCGCGGCCACTCGGACGCATGTGGCACCTCGTGCTACCGATGCCTTCAGCGTTACAACAACCGCAACTACCACGGCCTACTCGATTGGCGCCTCGGGCTCTCTTATCTCAGATCGCTGGTGGACCAGAACCATACGTGTGGTCTCGACGGAAATTACGACGCCTACGAGCTGACCGACTGGCGGGCATTGGCCGACCGGAGTGCGGCGGATTCCGCCACATTCATCCCGCGAAACTCAAGATCCATAGTAGGTTCCACGCTCAACTTGCCGGCATTCTCACTATCCGAGGGTTCCGACAAATGGGCTGTCGTAGTCCACCCGCTTTGGAGGCGCGAGGGCCTTCTAAGTCTTCTCGGCCTCGATGACCGCTATGTTCCGATCGACACCTTCGAACTCGCACGACGACCGCTTCTCGCAATCGAGCGAGCTCGCAGTCAACGTACGGGATCAACCGGACTCTAGCTATCTGCCGCCGTCCTCGCCGCCACCTCCGCGACGATGCAATCGGCTATGTCGTATGGCTGCTCGTGCTCCCAGAAACGCAGTACTCGCCAACCTTGGGAATATAGGTGAACGTCCGTTTCGTGATCGCGATCGGTGTTGCGCTTGAATTTTCTCGACCAAAAGTCCGAGTTTGTCTTGGCTAGCGAACCATGGACAGGACAACAGTGCCAGAAACATCCGTCGAGAAAGATGGCGATCTTCTTCTTGGGAAACGCGACGTCGCACGTTCTGCGTGGCATCCCAGGAAGCGAAAAGTGAACTCGATATCTCAGTCCGCGTGCGAATAGCAATGAGCGAACCGATCGTTCGAAAGCGTTGTCTCGGCTTGGCGTCCTCCTCATTCTGTGACTCGCTGGACTTGACATTCGATCTCCTACCTGCGCGAGGCCGCGGCACATCACAGCAACTGGATCGCAGATGTTGAACCTCCACGCGGCTGAACGCAGTGTCGGCGCGGAACGAAATTCACATGCAGCAATTATCGATGCAAACTAAGCATGGTGCTTGCATGCCTACTTGAGCGCGTCGCCCAAGATTTCGGGGCATAGCCGAAAATCTCAACATGGTGTCGTTGCGGGCCAGGCGCGCTATTTTGCCCAACTCTATAACGAACCAAACGCCGGGGGCAGCTATGTGCAATGACTACGAGCAGCATATCGCCTGGGCCGAATATTGCCGGATGATGCAATCGATGGCGCTCGATATTCCGAGCCACCAAACCGAACTGGATTTGCCCCTGGCGGACGACATCCGCATCAATGACCCCGCTCCGATTATGCGCGCCGCGGGTGACACGATGGAACTCACGCGGATGACCTTTGCTTTTCCCCCATCCGGTCCCAAAGGCGGGCCAGTCTTCAACTTCCGCTCTGAAGGCCGGAGTTTCGGCAACAGCAAACGCTGCCTCATCCCGGCATCAGCCTTCTTCGAATTCACCGGGAAGAAATATCCAAAAGCGAAACATCGCTTCACGCTGAACGATGCCCCGTTCATGGCAATCGCGGGACTGTGGCGCGATGGCGAAGGCAACAAGCCACCTACATTCACGATGCTGACGACGGAGCCTGGACCCGACGTTGCGCCCATTCACAATCGTCAGATCGTAGTGTTGCGCCCGGAGGATTGGGCTGCATGGATCCATCTCACGAAACCTGAGGCCGACATACTGAAGGCCTTACCCGCAGGGTCGCTGACGGCACAAACCGTGCGAGAAGGGACTGGCTGACTTCGATGCTAGGCATTTTGTTGCCAGGATGGCGCCTGCCAGCCTGAATTTACATCATCCTAACATAGATCGGACCACATAACGTCAGAGCAGCGTGAGTGCAGGAACAACAAGTCTAGGAAGTGCGGGGCAGCGCAACTAGCGAAAGTCGCTGCTATCGTCCCGCGGACGAGGAGCCTTCGGCCATTAGGTTCTTCAATAGCGGCGCAAGAATGGGTAGAGGGCACCCGAAGATGACACGCTGTTTCGGAAGCCAAGCACTCTGCAACGCGACAACCCAATACCGAACAGCTTTCTCGCCCTCGATCCGAAAGCCGAATATCGGTCCGCCGCTCATGCCAACTATATCATTGATAGGTAGGCTTCCGCCGATTTCTGCAATGAAGCGAGGGTATGTCGTTTGGCGCGTGCCTTGTGGCGCCGCCTCCCGGCGCGACACCCATATCATTGTCGGTGAAACTGCTCCGTTACCCCGGGAGTCGACGAAGGGCGAGGTTGATTCGCGAGGAAGACCCAGCACGGCATAGCCATCAAAATCAACACGGTGTTGGTGTATCCACCGTTCCTCGTCGAGTGCAATCGTTCCATTTTTTGCCAGAAGATTGACGTAGTATGGACGCAGGACAATCGCGCCGAAATCAAGCCCCTGTTCGTCGTCATCGATGAAGAAGAACGGTTCGCTGCTTATATCAAACGGAACTGGCTTGTCGCTGACGCGGCCCTTCGCGAAGGTGTCGGCCAGAACCACATCAACGATCTCTACTCTGACGTCGGCGAGTTTTTGTTTGAGGTCAGCCAGAACGTGGCCCGCTGTTAGAAAGCAGACCGAACCCGCGATATCAATCAGCGTTCCAATGTAGGCGGCAAAGGATAGGGCGTCGTTTTTAGAGGCGTTGGCCAATCGATAGGTGACACAGATCGCCAAGAGATGACGGCCAAAGAACTCCAGTGCGTCGCCATGTCCCCAACCTGGACTGTCATCGGTCTGGTCCATCTATTCGACTCAAGAACTCGCCACTTCATTCGCCAGACTGCATGATCGTCATCAGCAAGGCAAACGACTCGAAACGACATGGAGTGGTCCAGCGGATCAATGAACACCGTTGCCCCTAGCCCTTTCGGTGAATCGCCGTTGTTTCACAACTGAATGCCTCGACACGGACTGTAGACAATTGTTATCCAGCTGTGTTGAAGCAGAGGGGAGACACGACACGCATGTCAGATTTCGTGAGGGCGTGGATGGCCGAACGAAGGGAAAGCCGCTTCCCCAACGTCGTAACCATGGCCTTTTTCTCTCCTCATTCCCAAATGGTTACTTTGGAACAATACAGCCGCACGGACTTGCCCAAAGCGCTCCTGGCCAACGACCACCGCAAGGCCGCGGAGATTTTGGCGACCATAAGTCACGAACTCACGCATTGGGCTGACCTAGTGGGGACCATTTGGGGACGCACTTTTATGAAACGCGTCTATCAAGCCTTCAGGCTGCTTCCCACACCGGAGAAACCACCCTCGGAGGTGGATTTCCCTTCGTTCGTGGATCTTCACGACGAAGCGCGCCGCATGACGTTTCCGAAATATTATCAGACCGTAGTGGAAGCCAACCAGCCTCATAGCGCCGCGCACCCCTGGCAAATCGGCTTCTCGGCCGGCCAGGAGATCGACCCCTTAGGCAGATTGGATCCGACCAAACCTATCCTATTCGTTCGCTTCCTCGACCATAAAACCGGCGCTCTCCTTATACGCCAACCGCTGACCGTCGGTGCTCTCCTAGAAACAACGGCGGTAGCGTCCGAGTATTCGGTTGTCCGTACTTATCTCGAGGCCAAGGTGCCCGAAAACCAAAGGACGGCTATGGGCGACGACGTAACGAAGGACGCTCTTTCCAGACTATACGCACCGAGTCTGACCCTGTACTCCGCACCGGTCCACCTGTTTGCGCACTACGCCGGCATCAAGGACGCTGCTTTAGCGTATCGGCAAGCCGCCACCATCGCCCACATTTGTCTCAACCTCTGTGACGACCATTTTGAGGGCATCAAACTGCCTGAGAGCATGGCTCTGTGGGCGAACCTGTACCCAGCCTTTAAACAGAGGGGCGACCGCGCATTTGCGTTCGCGGTGATCTGTTCCAATCTTGAGGTATGGCAGGATGGTATTGACGAGACCAACTGGATCGATAGAGCGCTCATTCGCGCGGGTCTCCCGGATCGTCAATCGATCATAGAGCAGGCAACAGAAGTGATCGCGATGCATCAGCCCGGAGGAAACGGAACTCCCTTTGACGAGGCTGAACGCTACATGCTTGAGCTAGGCCTACTGGCCGCGAGGGGTCGATCCAACAACCCGGCGTTTAGCCCGATGCACGCTCAATCTTATATGGGCGTGGTTCCGCCAATGTTCGATTCGGAGGGTGAAATCTATCTGTTCCCGAACGACAAATTCGAACTTACAAGATTCGTGCCTGAGGCTATGATCGAATTGGACTGGGCTCTGTACGGATATACCCGCAACCTTCTTTCGGGTTGTCGCTAAGCGTGCTGAGGGTCGCGGGACACGCTCTGACGAATTACGAGACGTACTCCATCGGACCTAAGCCGAAGGGAACGCTTTCAATAGCCCGAAAGCCACCGTCGAAGTGCTCGATAGCCTTCCAGGCTAGCAACGATGCTAGCAATGCCGAAATCTCGTTGCTGTTCTGGCCTTTGACGTAACCGTAGGAGTCGACCAGGACACGTCCTGCATCGGCGAGATCCTGCTCGGAGACTTTTCCCTTAACAACTGAGATTTGGTTCATGTGGTGAAGCAGCGCCGCCTCCCCGTAGCCGATGGGCTGCGCATATGCTCGCAACCAAGCCAGCGCGATGGCTAGCAGAAAGCTGGGAAACGTTGACGGCCATGTTGCGACGAGCACGGGAAGAGCGGTCATGGTAATTGCCGGCATAGAGGCGAAAGGATCCCGCGTCAGATTGGAAAGTTTGAGAGAATAGGCGAGTTGCCGGCGCTTTCGCACCAGCACCATTCCCAGAACTCCTTCGCGGCGAGGCGAGATGATCTCAGAAGGAGCTTCCTGCCAACGACTATCGGCGGTGTCGCTGAGCGCGTTGATCGCACCGTCGAGCTCAGAATCGGTCAGCTTGGTCAACGGTGAGAGCGAAGGGACTTCATCCAGTAATGCCCTGATCGACAAGAGCTCAGTCGACGTCAGCGATTGCGCGTTCTTCATGGTGCTCCACTATCCTTGTTCGTGCCTTGAGTTGGGGCGCTCTGAGCCGCCGCGTGACGCACCCACCAACTATGGCATTTACCGTTTGGGGGCTCCAGCACCTACTTGAAATCCCGCGTCTTTACCTTGATCTGGTCGATGTGCAGATAGGGATCGATGATGTCGCGCGGCCTTGGTCCTTTCGGCAGCCCGCGCGGGTCAGGCGTCGGGCTGCCGTGATGAAATTCATCACCGCGCCCATGCGGCAGCGGGAAGGCAGTATCCCGATCGCCAACGCTGGCGAGATCGGCCGAAAGATCGCTCAGCCGATGCGCAACGAGATGCACCACGTCGCCTTCCCTTTGGATACGCCCGTAAACGCCGATCATGCCCGCGGAGAGCACCACCCTGCGGTACTTTTCAAACACCTTGACCCAAACGACCAGATTGGCGATGCCGGTCTCATCCTCCAGCGTGATGAACATGACGCCCTTGGCCGAGCCGGGTCGCTGCCGGACCAGCACGAGGCCTGCTGCCTCCAGCCATTGACCATCACGCGCCTGCATGGCCTCGCGGCACGAGACGATGCGCTTGCGGTGCAGGTCGGCACGCAGAAAGGACACAGGGTGATCGCGCAAGGTCAGCCCGACATGGCCGTAATCTTCAACGACCTCGCCGCCTGATGTCATGGCCCGCAATGCCACGACCGGCTCCTGGATTTCCGGCACCGTTTGCTGCTCGCGAGCCGAGGCCGCCGCAAACAGCGGCAGCGGCTCGTCGCGCAGCGCCTTGATCGCCCACAGTGCCTCACGCCTCTCCAGCGATAGGGAGGGTTGGAACGCGTCGGCCTGGGCGAGCTCAACCAGAGAGGCCGCGGGCACGCCGGCGCGATGCCAAAGGTCATCCACCGACGCAAAGGGCTGGTCGGCACGGATGGTGACGATCGTTGCCGCGTCGACATTGGCTAGGCCACGGACCATGCGCATGCCAAGACGCACGGCGAACCGGTCCCCGTCCTCAGTGGGCTCAAGCGTGCAGTCCCAGCGCGAGGTGTTCACGCAGACCGGGCGCACCTCAACACCATGGTCGCGGGCGTCACGAACGATCTGCGCTGGGGCGTAAAAGCCCATCGGCTGGGCGTTGAGGAGAGCGGCGCAGAAGACATCTGGGTGATGGCATTTCAGCCAGGACGAGGCGTAGGCGATCAGGGCGAAGCTCGCGGCATGGCTTTCGGGAAAGCCATAGCTGCCGAAGCCCTCGAGCTGCTTGAAGGTCTTTTCGGCAAACTCGCGCTCATAGCCGTTCTTGACCATGCCGCCGACCAGCTTAGCGCCGAAGCTGGACACGCCGCCAGTATGCTTGAAGGTTGCCATGGCACGGCGCAGCTGATCGGCCTCGCCCGGCGTGAAGCCCGCGCATTCGATCGCCACCCGCATCGCCTGTTCCTGGAACAGCGGCACACCAAGCGTTTTTCCGAGCACTTTTTCCAACTCAGGCTTGGGATAAACGACGTCTTCCTTGCCCTCGCGCCGGCGCAGATAGGGGTGCACCATGTCGCCCTGGATCGGTCCTGGCCGCACGATCGCCACCTCTATGACCAGGTCGTAGAAAGTCCGCGGCTTGATGCGCGGCAGCATCGACATCTGGGCGCGGGATTCGATCTGGAAGGTACCGAGCGTATCGGCCTTGCGGATCATCGCATAGGTGCGCGGATCCTCGGCCGGGATTGTTGCGAGATCGAGCGTGATGCCCTTGTGCTGCGCCAGCAGATCGAAGCCGCGTTTCATGCAGGACAGCATGCCGAGCGCCAGCACGTCGACCTTCATGAACTTCAGCGCGTCGATATCATCCTTGTCCCATTCGATGACCTGACGATCCTCCATCGCGGCGGGCTCGATCGGCACCAGATCATCGAGCCTGTCGCGGGTCAGCACGAAACCGCCGGGGTGCTGCGACAAATGCCGCGGCGCGCCGATCAGCTGCCTGGCCAGATCGAGCGCCAGCCGCAGGCGGCGGTCGCCGAGATTGAGGTTCAGCTCCTCGGCATGTTTCGGCTGAACGCCTTCGTCCGACCAGCCCCAGACTTGCGACGACAACATCTTGATGAGGTCTTCGGGCAGACCCAGAGCCTTGCCGACATCACGCAGGGCGCCTTTCGAGCGATAACGGATGACGGTTGAGCACAGTGCTGCATGCTCACGGCCGTAGGTGTCGAACACCCATTGCATGACGATTTCGCGCCGCTCATGTTCGAAATCGACGTCGATGTCTGGCGGCTCGCGACGCTCTTCCGAGACAAAGCGCTCGAACAGAAGATCATTGCGGTCGGGGTCGATCGAGGTGATGCCCAGCACATAGCAGACGGCGCTGTTGGCGGCCGAGCCCCTGCCCTGACACAGAATGTCCTGGCTGCGGGCAAAGCGTACGATCGAATTCACCGTCAGAAAATACGGCGCGTATTGCAGCTTCTCAATGAGCTGCAATTCATGCTTGAGCGTGGCGATAACCTTGTCGGGCACCCCTTCGGGAAAACGCTCCTCGGCACCTTCCCAGGTCAGCTTCTCCAGCGCCTGCTGTGGCGTCAGGCCTGGCAGCATGCGCTCCTCGGGATATTGATAGGCGAGTTCATCGAGCGAGAACCGGCAGCGCTGAGCGATTTCGAGAGTACGGGCGAGCGCTTCGGGGTAGCGACCAAAAAGCCGTGCCATTTCATCTGATGGTTTCAGGTAACGATCGGCATGTCGCTCGCGCCGAAAACCGGCATTGTCGATCGTGACATTGTGCCGGATGCAGGTGACGACATCTTGCAGGATGCGCCGTGACGGTTCATGGAACAGTACATCGTTGGTAACGACCGTCGGCACGCCGGCCTGTCCGGCAAGGTTGGACAGGGCGTGCAGCCGCAACGCGTCATTGGGACGGCGGCGCAGCGTCAGCGCCATGTAAGCCCGATCGCCAAATGCCTCGCTCAGCCGCCGCAGCCAAAGGGAACATGTATCGTCGGCCTGGTCAGGAACGAACACCGCAACGAAGCCCTCGCCATAAGCGACGACGTCTGCCCAATGCAGCACGCATTTCGCCTTGCCGCCCCGTTTCTTGCCCAAAGACAGCAAGCGGCAAAGCCGCGAGTAGGCCGCACGATCGGTCGGATAGACCAGGATGGAAATCTCTTCGGCCAAATCCAGCCGGCAGCCGACGATCAGCCTGACGCCGGTCGCCTTCGCCGCCTCGTGCGCCCGGACAATGCCAGTCAGGCTGTTGCGGTCACAGATGGCAAGTGCGGGCATGTCCATGATCGCGGCCTGCGCAAACAATTCCTCGCAGGAGCTGGCGCCGCGCAGAAAAGAAAAATGCGAGGTGCATTGCAGTTCGATATAGGACGCGGTCATCCAAAGATGCCGTGCAGGAACCAGCGATGCGAACCGGTCGCGGCATCCTCGCCGTCGCCGGCGCGAAAAATCCAGAACCGCTCGCCGGCTTCATCCTCAACCTGGAAGTAGTCACGCACGGCGGCAAGCTCGGCGTCACGTTTCCACCACTCGCCGAACACCCGCTCGGGACCATCGGCACGCTTCACTCTTCGACGAATACCTCTCCAGGTAAAACTGGCCGGCGGATGATCGGGCAGCAGCGCTATCGCCTCGATCCGTTCCGGCATAGCGAACAAGCGGGCCGGGCGTGGCCAATGGTCCGGCCATGCCTCGCCCGTTTCCACCGAGGCCGGCGCTACGCGCCGCAATGAGCGCTCCGGCACGTCGCTGGCAACCGGAGTAAACCGATAGAGCTTTTCCTCGCCGACACGATTGCCGAGTATGTCGATCAGGTCCGAGATGTCAGCGTCGCGTTGCTCGAGGAGCGATGAAATGGTTTGCCGGGGTGTCAGCGGTTCGGCCAGGGGTGCCGACAAGCGCAACAGCTCGATGCCGAAGCCCGGATCGACCGTCTCGATCTTGTCGCAGAGCAACCGGGTCAGCCGTTTCACATCGCGGACCGGCAAGGCAGTGCCGACGCGAATGGCTTCGACGCGGTTGTCGACGCGGTAAAGCAGCAGGTCGAGCCGGCGGGCGCCAAGGCCCTTGGTCTCCAGTTCGGCACACAGCACCTGAACAAGCTTGCCGACATAGCGGGCGATCGTCTCGGCCGCGCCGATGGGCTCACCAAAGGCACGTTTGACCTCGACCACATCGGCTGGCCGCACTGGCTCTATCGGATCGGCGAGGCGGCCAGTGGCCTGGTCAAGGCGACGGCCGAGTTCCGGCCCGAAGCGCAGGGTGAGCGGTGCGCGGGGCTGCTTCAGAAGCTCACCCACCCTGTCGAAACCCAAAACCCGAAGACCGCTGACGATCGCATCGGGCAACCGCAGTGCCGCGATGGGCAGAGGCAGGATCGCATCGCAGGTTGCGTTGGCGGCGACCACGCTGACGGTCTGCCTGACGTATCGCGCAACGGCGTGAGCGGCACCCCAGCTATCCGCAATGGCTGCCCGCGCCAGGAAGCCGACCTGGCCGAGGCGTTCGACCATATCGACCAGCATCAAGCGTTCGCCGCCATGAAGGTGATCGGCGCCGGTGGTGTCCATGACCAATCCGTCCGGAGGATCCACAGCGACGATCGGCGCGTAGCGCCGCAATGCCCACAAAGCCAGCCGTTCCAATGCCTCCGCGTCGGCCTCGGGTTCGGCATCCATGACCGCCAGCCCCTGCACGAGGGCCTGTGCTTTCGTCGCCGGCATTCCGACGCGCAAGCCGGCCTCCAGTGCCACGCGGTCGGCTGCAACCACCAAACGGCGGTTGCCGTGCCGCCCGACAAGCACCAAGGGCCTATCCGGTGGCGGCGAGACGTCGCCCAATTTCCTTCTGAGCCGGTCGGTCGACCAGCTTGGAAGGAAGAGCGAGACGACCCTTTGCATCACAAGCCTCCACTTCGATATCGAGTGTTTCGCCTCCACGAGACCGGATCAGTTCAAGTTGCCATCGCGCCCGGCCAATACCCGGCACGGGCAGCGGCCGCGACGGCAGGACAGAAACCCGCCAGCGGGTGACAGACGCCGTCGGCTGCCCGAAATCGGCAGCTTCGGTCTGGCGGCGCCAGCGGCGGATGGCGATGCCCATCGCGCCCGAGCCTTCCGATGCAAGCTGCAAACGTCGCGACGCTGTCATCGACAGCCGGGCAACCTCGGCAACCACAGCCCCAAGCCCCACGTGCCTCAGACCTTCCTCGAAGCAGGCGAGCAAGGATTTGTCGTCACCGGCTTCGACATAAATCACCCGGTCGGGGTGCAGTCCGACCTGGGCGATTGCCGGCGCAAACAGATCCTGGCGCGTCACGCACCACAGCACCTTGCCTTGCGTCCTGGCTGCAATTCCTGCCGCGAAAAGCGACGCGGCAGCACCATCGATCGCGCCATTGCCGCCACCGGCAACCTCATGCAGAGCACCAAGCGCCACACCGCCCCCGGGCAGGTGGCTGTCGATAGAGGAAATGCCGAAAGGAAGCACCGCTCTTTCGCGCGTATTGCCGCCTTCGAGCCGCGCAATGCGATTTCGAAGATCGGAAATGGCAGCGTTTGACGCCGATGCACTCATCTGTCCCCTGAACGCGAAAAGCTTGCGGTATGTTCCTCATTTGTTCTCTTCCTAATAAAGAGTCAATGGCATGTGAGGTGGCGTTGCGGAAGAAACGTTTGGCGCGAACGCTGCCTCGGGACACCGATAGAGTCGTTTGCCGACAGGACGATACGGTCGAAGGCCACTATGCCGCTCTGGACGTCGCGCCGGCGACTGCCGGCGCCCAAAGGAAAGACGGCGCATAAACCGCAGTCCTGCGCGCGTCCGCAATGCGGACATTGTCGCGCGCGGGACGGAGGAAATTCGCCCCCGCCGCGGGCGGTTAACAGGACAGCCGTAGGAGCGTCAGCATAGCGCCGGCCGCAGGACGGGACGCGGGACCGACTGTCCCCGTCCGCGGTGGTCCGCGTGTAGCATCGGCCCATGAATGCAGTTGCCTTGGGAACCTGGGACGAAGTGCCGATCATTGTCTGCTGGCTACCGTATTGAAAAAACAGACCTTATTCCACTGTTGCCAAGAGCCTATTGACTCCAATGTTCTTATTTTGTTCACTGTCGATACGATTGGCACAGGAGGCGAACCATGGAACTTCGCTTGAGCATTGAAGGTGCAACGCCCGAGGAACTGGCACGCGGTGTCGCGGCAGCCGAAGCAGTCTTCGCCCGAGCCGGCATTACGGCTTTGCAAGGCGCGGAAGGTTTGTTCGCGTTGGAAGGGTGGGATATCAAAGGCTTTCCGGAAGACGACCAGCCAACTGAGGACGAGGACCGAGCCGCTACAGTCTGGATGGAAGCCGACGAGGCTGCGACGACTGCATGTTGTGCGGGCTGGCCGGAGGACAAAGTTCCGCGCCATCAGATCATGGAACTGATCGACGTTCCCCGAACGAAATTGCAAGCGGAGGCGCTTCCAGACACCTGGCCGGAGCGCAAGAACCTCTATCCTGACGTGGTCAAACGGCTAGAGGTTACGGCTGGTCCGGACCGCCAGATCGATTTCGATATTGCCTTCGTTCTTGGTTGGGTGCCCGAGCGGCCAACGCTGGATCGGGTCGAGCCGCTTTCGGAAGATGGCGACCGTATCCCCTTCTTCACCAGCGACCTTGCCCAGGTTGAAGAAATGGCTCGCAAGGCGCTCAAGGACTGGACGATCGAGATTGACCGGGACCCCTATGATGCCCACGTTTTCGACCCGGCAGCCAGGGAAGACGGTGACGAATTGCGCATGGCGGCGTGGCGCGATTTCGACGGCTCCCTGCTTATGGAGAAGCCGCCTGCAAATCCTGCAATCGCACTGACCCTGGCGATGATGCGCGGCCAGTCGATGCATTTCGAATAGTGGTGAACGGGTTACACGGCCGCTATCGTCTATCGATGCGTGATTGGCCACTCCAGTCGCACGGCCAGATGGCCGAAAGGCTGACGAGGCCACACCACGTCTGAGGAGAAAGACCATGTCAGAAAAACCACCCTATATGCCGACCGGCATTGGAATGGGCATGATGAGCGACGACGAGACCAAGGTCGGCGTTCTGATATTCGAAACTGCGGAAGGTAACTTCGACTTCGCCGTTAATCTGCAGGCAGTCGATGTCCTCGCCAAGGCAATCAATAAGATCGAGATGCATCTCCGCTCCGGCAGGACGCACTGAGTGTCCGACGATGTGGCAGATCAAAAAAAGCCGAAGCTGATCGTTGTCGTGGCGTTCGACCGTGGCGAGGACGGCGACCTGTTCACCGCATACGGCCCGACCGACCAGCAAAGCGAGGACCGTGCGATCCGCACGGCAAAGGCGCTGGCTTCAAATCACGTCGGTGTCATAGCATGGAGTCGCGACGCCGACCCGGCGCTTGGCGACTACGGGCAGCCAACAGTGCTGTTCACCAATGGCGACGTGCCGGACATGGAGTGAAGAATGATCGATCCACCCAGGTACCTGGATGACCATGACTACGCAGATCGCGCCCTAGACTGCCAGGAGGCCATGGAGCCCGGCTTTCAGGCAATCATCGATTGCATGTTGGAAGTGGGCTGGACCCGGAGTGAGACTTTGCGCGCGCTGAAGCGACTCATTGCCGCCGACAACATGACCCAGAAAGAGAATGCTAAGATGGAAGCCGATCTCGCGATCGCTCGTGCTTTGGTACGCGCCGGCAAGCCGCTTTAGGCTGCCGGCTAAAGTTTGCGGACCCCAGCTTCATCGACCTCCGCTTCCATCTGATCGCCGACCGGCTCGGCCTTGACGGCACCCTGGATGGACTCGCCATCGAAGCCTTGCAACCAGGCGTCGGCATATTCCTTCCAGAACTCAGGCACGACGCGTTCCCTTCCGTCCTTGCGCGCTTGTACCCCATAGAGCCAGGCATATCCGACGCGCTCCTGATCCCTCTTAGCCACGGCCATAGTCGTCCTCGCGCAAGATGTCGGCGTCAGCCGCGGCCTTAACGAACGCCGCCCTTGCCACGCTGGCTTCTTTGATCCCGTCCAAGACCGCCAGGCAGGCCTTTCGAGCGGCCACATGGCTTTTCCCGGCCACTGCCGGCCAACGATTGAGAAGCACATCGGCCGCCTGCGCCACGCGTTCAACCTTGTAAATAATGTTGCCGGACCGGCCTAACGCGACCGAAACGGGCATGTCGAAACGCTTGTCTTGCATCATGCCACCCAGAGCTACTCGAACCCGATTCAAGTATCGGCGCGCGATTCAGTTCCGGCGTGGCATTCCGGAATGCCGCCCGCGCTGTTGGCGACGGCCGCCACCCTGATCGCGAAAGCGCTGCAGACCTTCTCATTCACCTCTTTAGGGTCCCACCATGGCTGCATCCGCCATCGCCCGGTCGGCGAGATTTGTCAGCAGGGAGGATCGGTGGAGGGACGATCCGGAACGTTTTGGTTCATCCATTCGTATGGAGAGTTGATGCGGCGAGCACTCCATTGAACCATGGGACCGACAGCGGATTCAGATTTGTCACCGAACGCCGAGATTCTAGTTCTCATCTCGTCGTCGCGGCTCGCAATGCAGAACTTCGATGACCTAATGAGTTGCGGATGGCGCGACACGCTGGAGAATCTGAAAGAAACCGTCAACGTGCGCGCGCATCGAGCGGTCGGCCAAATCGCCGTTGCCACCGATGATCGCCGCGGCGACAGCCGCATGCTCGTCGCGCGTCAGGTCATCTGGCCGGCGATAAACAGTGGGGTCGAGAACCGTCGCTTTGAAGTAACTCAGCAGCATGGTTCGAAGCGTTTCGGATACGAAAAGATTCAAAGCGTTTCCGCCGATGCGTGCAATACTCAGGTGGAACTGCATGTCGAGGTCCGTAAGGCGCCGGCGGTCCTCGGTTGGGCGTTGCATCTCCAGCAGAAGCCTACGCAACTTCTTCTTGTCTTCGTCCTTGCCATGGTTCGCTGCCCGTCGGGCCGACCAGGATTCCAGCTGCACCCTGATCTGACTTATGATGGCAAGTTCCCGCACGTTGCGGGCTGATTCACTTTTTGACGGCAGTGCAATCGCCGCCACCATCGCGGGGCTGCGGGGCCGGGTGTTGGGCGTCAGGATCGCTTGGGCTTTGAGTCTGTTCAACGCCTCCTGGATCGTCGTCCGGCTCACGCCGAAAAGGTCAGACAAGCGTCTTTCGCTAAGTGTCTCGTCATTAACCTCCAACTGACCGGTCGCAATCATTTTCCCAATCTCGTGAGCGACACTATCGCTCAAATTCAGGGGCTGCGTCGTCGTCAGGTATTGAAGGAGTTCCTCCTCCTCGTTTTGGTTCAGGATGTCCTGCTGCCTGGTTTGATTCCGCACGGCGAATCCACTCAGCCAGTCACTTCTTTCGCGCATGCTTTGTCGCGCCCCCTGTCGATCGGCAGCGAACACATGTTGCAGCAACGTCTCTTCAATCGCCTCCAGTTTCATGCTTTCGGAACCCGAGAGCACGAAGAATTGTGCATCGCCAAACAGGGCTGCTAGCCCCCTGCGGAGGCTGTGGACGAGCAATTGGAGGGTACGGCTGCCGGAAAGTGCTGCTAGCTTGCTGCGAAGTTCGAACTCCCGGGAGGGACTGAGCGCCCTCGACTTCGACAGCGTCGCGCCGCCTATCGCGTCAGCGACTTCCGCTTCACCCCCGGCCTCCAGCGCATAGTCGATCAGCACCTCATCGAAGTAGCTGCAGAATTGCGAAACCTGGCTCAGGTTGTCCCGGTTGGCAGCAAGCAAATTCGAAAGCAATTCGACGCTGTCGGTTACGTTCGTGCCGGAGCCGCGGACGGTCGTCACATAGCCCTGGCTTTTCAGCTGTGTGAGCGCGTAGCGAACGCAAATCCTGCTCAGCGAGGTCGCTCGGGCCAAGCGCCTTTCTGCCGGAAGGGGAGCACCCAATGGCAGCCGCCCCATAGCGATGGCGCTCATCATATTCACCGCCAAGCCGTCGGACAGTGTTGGCTTTTTCTGTATTTGCATTCGAACCTGGCTAAGCCGGCCGATTTCGGAAAGCTCAATCGAGCAGAACGTATTGCCGCGGAGCAGTGCGAGCTGCAATGCCAGGCCCTGCATGTTGTCCTCCGTTGAAAAACCTAGCCCAACAGCAAATCCACAGGCATGGTTCGTACTGCGGCGTGCTTCCTCCAATTCCTTCCTAGAGCAACCGCAGGGGGCAGGAAAGTGCAACCCGCTTTCGCAAGGGGCCTGGCTGGACTGGTCACAGGACCAATTCAGCAATGTCGGGCACGATGGCCAAAGGCACATCAATCGGATTGGCACCCATGCGCTACACGAATCACACAGGTATCAAGCCAATACTTTTGGGGGGTGCGCTGTCGTCGCTGCAAAGGCAAAATCGGAGCTGAAGCTCGACCCTGTTCTTATCGACCTGTGAACACAGGTTTGCGCTTTTCCCTGAATGCCGAGACCGCTTCCTGGTGATCGGCAGTCAGGTTCGACAGCGCCTCGTACGCAAGGCTGGCGTCCATCACGCCATGGACAACCCGTTTCAGTTCTATGTTGGTCGCTACCTTCGACCAACGGATCGCTTTCGTTGCCCCGTTGAGAAGCTTGCGCACGTACTCGTCCACTTTCTCATCAAGGGATTCGGCTGGAACGGCGTAGTTGATAAGCCCCATTTCGGCTGCCTTTTGCGCCGGAATGAGTTCGCCGCTCATCAAATATTCCTTTGCCCTGACATGGCCTATGAGCTGCGGCCAGATGGCGGGACCGCCATCCCCAGCGACAAAACCGACCGAGACGTGAGGATCTCCAATCTTTGCTTTTTCAGATGCGAAGATTACATCGCAGCTGAGAGCGATCGTCGCGCCGAGCCCTGTGGCGTGGCCGTTCATTTTGGCAATGAGCGGCTTCTCCAGCTCGAGCATCGAAAATATGATCCTCTTGGCCTCCCGGCCTGTTTTCTCGAACATGTCGGGATTGTCGATCATGTCCTGCATCCAGTTGATATCGCCTCCCGCGCAAAAGCCGCGGCCCGCACCCGTCAAAACGACGACGTCGCTGCTAAGATCGCAGTTGATCTCGTAGAAGACGTCCGCGAGCTCTTCGTGCATCAACGCGTCCGTGGCATTCAGCGACTCCGGCCGGTTCATGATCACCGTCAAAAGCCGGCCATGGCGCTCGATCTTTAATGTTTCATAGCGTTCTTCGAGCGGGATCTTCTTCATGCCTTTGCCTTCTCTATGGATTTCGGTTGCGCAGTCAAAAGCGTGTGCAGCCGGGACGCATGGTGGTCGACGTTGCCGAAAAGAGCTGCGGTCACGAGCAGCTTTTTGTAGACGTGGCCTATTCGATATTCGTCAGTCATCCCGATGCCGCCGCTTACCTGGACGCATCGTGCGGCCGCCCTGACCCCCTGTCTTGAGGTATAGGTCTTGAGAGCCGATGCGGCGCGCGGCCTTTCCGGCGCATCTGAGTCAAGGGCAGCCGCGGCCCAGATAAGCAGGGATCGGATCTGTGCGATCTCGCAGAAGCTTTCGGCCATCATGTGTTGGATGGCCTGAAACGAAGATAGCGTAGCGTTGAACTGGACGCGTTGGTTGAGATACTCGACGGTCAGGCTCAAGCCGGCATCAAGCGCCCCCAAAGCTTCCGCACATGCACCAATCGTTGCCCGGTCTGACAGGCTCGCGGCAAGGCGTGAGGCTTCTATGGACCGGATGACCGTGCGATGCGCAGGAAGGCGCCACCGGTCAAACGTGATGACGCTCGCGGCACGCCCATCGATGAGGCGTGTATCGCGTCGGTAGCCGCTGTCGCTCGGGTCAACAATGATCACCGCTGCTTCAGAAGGATTCGGTGAACTGGCCGGGACGATCCAGTGCGTGGCTATGTCCACACCGAGTGCCAGACCGCTGCTTCCGTCAAGGCGGCCATCGGAAGAGAGTGTGATTGTGTCTTGCGGAATATAGGCAAATCGTACATCGCCTGTAGCAAGACCATTGCCGAGCTCGGTTGCAATGTCTGCCGGCATCTTGGAAAGCACTGGCGGCGCGAGAAGGATGTTTGCAAGCAGGGGTGCATCGTGGAGCACCCGCCCGGCTTCCTCGAGGATTGCCAGACACTGGACACTATCGCCACCAGCACCATTGAGAGTGGCTGGTAGACCCAGCGCAAACCACCCAAGGTCTGCGCAAGTGCGCCATGTCTTGATCAGGTCTGAGGTTCGCGTCCGATCTGCTGCCCACTTGTAGTCTTCTTCGAGAAAACGACGAGTCGCATCGCGCAGCAACGCATCTTCCGCCCGGGCCTGTTCGGAGCGCCTCATGATTGCATCCCAAGGATGTTGCGCGCGATGAGATTCTTCTGAATCTCGTTCGCGCCGGCATAGATGGTGACAACGCGACGATAGAGATGGCGTTCAATCCAGCCAGTGGCTTCCTGCGAGGCGGCATCATCTCCGAATGGCGTCAGGCAAATACCCTGCTCACCTAGCATCTCCATCGCCAACTCACTGATTTGCTGCTGCAGTTCAGAGCCAATCACCTTGACAATCGATGCTTCCGGTCCTGGTTCGCGCTGTTCGGCCTGATCCGAAAGCACCCTCAGTATCGTGACCTCCAGGGCATTCAATTGAGCCTCCAGAGCCGAGAAGCGTGATCCGAGGACAGGATCGCTCAGGAGCGGACTTCCAAGCGCGTCGAGGGTCCGTCTTGCCAGGTCCACCAGCCTGTCGAATTCACGCCGAGACCGGTGAACTTGGGCGTTGTTGGTGCGTTCGTGGCTGAGAAGAAACTTGGCATAGCCCCATCCCCGATCCACCTCGCCTATCAGGGCATCCTCGGGAAGGAACACCGAATCCAGAAATGTCGTGTTGACCGAATGGCAACCGTCAATGGTCATGACCGGCTGCATTGAAACCCCATCAGCCTTCATGTCCACCACGAACAAAGACAGTCCGGCCTGGGGCTTGACGCCCGGATTTGTACGGGCCAGGCAAATCATGTAGTCGGCGATGTGACCTTCCGTCGTCCAGGCTTTCGAGCCGTTCAGAATGTAACCCCCATCGACCTTCCTGGCAGTTGTCCGAACTTTGGCGAGATCCGAACCTGCCTCGGTCTCGCTATAACCCTGACACCAGAAAGCCCGCCCCGAAATGATCCCGGGAAGGAAGCGGCTCTTTTGATCGGCGGTTCCAAAGGTGTAGATCGTCGGCCCAACGAGATACATCCCGAACACGCTTAGGGGTGGCGCATCGGCCTGGGCGCATTCGGACTCAAACAGATAACGCTGGAGTGGTGTCCAGTCCTGCCCGCCATACTCTGAAGGCCAGTGGGGCACGCTCCATCCCCGTTCATGCAAGATGTGGTGCCAGCGCGCCACATCTGCCCGCGACAGGTGGATGCTTTGACGGGTTTTTTCGGCCAGCTCGCCGGGCAGATTGGTCCGGATGAAATTCCGGACCTCGTCACGGAAGGCCCATTCTTCGTCGTTGAAGAAAACCCTCATACTGCCTCTCCACCAACTGGGCTTCCGCCGAAGGGTCACCCGACCGGTTCGGCGGCACATGTCGAGACCTCCTACTGCAAGGCCGCTCGCGAGAAGCTGCTGCAAGCGATCGGTCTCGCTTTCGCCGCTAGGAAGCGAAGCCGACGCGATATTGCAACGTGGTCGATGGCCTCCCCGTGTAACCAATCGGTTCCGCCATGCCGGGCTGCGGCCAGCAAGGAGTTGTTGGAGCGAACAGTCAGACTGGTCTTATGGACCGCCCATCAGGCGCCTTGAAATGTCACCGCGTATTCGCCTTGTGTGATTCAAGGAGTTGGCGCCGATGCCATTGCCTCGAGACTCCTTCACCGGCCCAAATTTGATTCAGTCATGAACCACCGCGACAGCCCGCCACCCGGTTTCGTCCCGGCACCTTTGGACGAGGGATTCACCAATCTGATTGGCCAGCTGTACGCCAGGAAAGGCGTCGACGGCATCCATGTGATCGCGTTTCGGGTTAGCGAACGCCACCTGAATCTCCATCGGTCCGCGCATGGAGGGATGCTCGCGGCGCTCGCTGATGTGGCGATAGGAATGAACATCATGCGGGGGGCTGAGAAGGTAGCGGCTGCCGCAACCCTCAACCTCTCCATCAACTTTATTGGTGGCTGCAGTAGCGGGGATTGGGTCGAAGCGTATGCGCATTTTAGCAAAATCGAAGGCCGCGTCCGCTTCGGACGATGCCTGATTCAGGTAGGCGATCGAGCAATCGCGGAGGCGCATGCAACCTTCTACGCAATGGCCGATCACACGCGGCAATCAGCATGACGCGGGCTTTGCAACCGACGAACCGGTTACTCGCCAACGCATTGAAACGACAACGTGAGGATTGTGGGATCATGTATCCAGAATTGAACGAACGAGTTGCGATTATCACGGGCGGCGCAAGCGGCATTGGTTGGGCTGCCGCTCGCAGGCTGGCCGCCGAGGGTGCAAGGGTGGTGATCGTCGACCTGGACAGAGGTCGGGTGGACACACGCGTCCGCGAGCTGACAGGCAACCATATCGGTCTTGTTGGCGACGTTTCCGACGAACCAGACGTATCCCGCTTCGTGGAAGCGACGTTGGACCATTTTGGCCGACTGGATGTTCTCATAAACAGCGCAGGCAAGTCGGATTCGTTTCGGGCCACTGTCGACCAAGATGTCGGTGATTTCCGCCGCTTGGTCGATGTTCATCTGACGGGTACGTACATGATGAGCAAGGTCGCGGCCAAAGCGATGTTTACAAACGGCGCGGCTGGCTCAGTCATCAATGTGAGTTCGATTGCCGGAATTGTGGGGCTCGTTCCGCGGACCGCATATAGCGCTGCCAAGGCAGCGATCAGCATGATGACTCGAACCATGGGTTGCGAATGGGTGGCCAGCGGCGTCCGCGTCAACGCGGTTGCACCCGGGTATGTACTGACACCACTCGTTCAGGAGCTCATCGATGCCGGCAAGGTAGACGCGGAGCGGATTTGTCGCCGAACCCCCGCTGGCCGGTTCGGAACGAGCGAGGAGATTGCAAACGCGATGGCATTCTTGGCCTCGGACCAATCCGCGTTCATCACAGGAGTGACCTTGCCCGTCGATGGCGGATACATGTCCTGGGGCACGCCGGCCGACGCCTTCGCCGGAGAACTCTGAAGAGGACGCGGCAACGTGTCTGACCTTGTCTGACGGAAAGTGATCCTTCAATGTTTCTGACGAACCAAGACATGATCGACCTGATCGATTTCCGCCACGAGCTTCATCGCCACCCCGAGCTCTCCGGCGAGGAGCGGGACACGGCACGACGAGTCCTCACATTCCTTGCTCCGATGAAGCCGGATCGCGTCATATCCGGTCTTGGCGGCCACGGCATTGCCGCGATTTTTGAAGGCGCGAAAAAGGGGAGAACATTGTTGTTCCGCTCGGAACTCGACGCCTTGCCGATCGAGGAACTGACAGCCGTCCCCTATCGCTCGACAACTCCCGGGAAGGCTCATCTTTGTGGCCACGACGGGCACACCGCGGCGCTCGCCGCATTGGGCCGTGGGCTTGCCCGGCAAAGACCAGCCAGCGGGCGGGTAGTCCTCATGTTCCAGCCGGCCGAGGAGAATGGGGCGGGTGCCGCTGCGGTCATTGCGGACCCGCGCTTTGGCGAAATTTCTCCCGACCTGTGTTTTTCATTCCACAACATGCCCGGCATTCCGCTCGGCAAGGTCGCTCTTGCAGAAGGCCCCGCAAATTGTGCGTCTCGGGGCATGAAGATCGTACTCGACGGCAAGACCGCGCACGCCTCTTCACCCGAACATGGGACATCACCAATGAGGGCGGTGGCGTTGATGATGTCGGCGCTAACTGGCCTCGGCGTTGCTCTGCCGCCAGCACCGCACTTTGCCATGGCGACGGTGACCCATGCGACAATGGGTGAGCCCACCTTCGGGGTAGCACCCGGTCATGCGGAGATCTGGGTTACGCTGCGAACCCTTACCGACGACCGGATGGTACGGCTTTGCGGGGATGCGGAGGCATTGGCCCGAGATATTGCAGAAAAGCAGAAACTCATCTTGTCGATCTCATACGCCGATATTTTTTCACACTGCGAAAACGCGCCGGAAGCCGTAGAACATCTTGGGCGTGCGCTCGACGCCGAGGGCATCTCCCATGATCGTGGCGACCTGCCTATGCGAGGCTCGGAGGACTTCGGGCGCTTCGGCGCTATCGCTCCGGCTGCCATGTTTCTGCTTGGAGCGGGAGAGAATGTCCCGAGCCTCCACAACCCTGACTACGAGTTTCCCGACACCCTCATCGAAACCGGCGCTCGCATCTTTATGCGGGTTGTCCGAGACGTGTTGGGCTGATCGAGTAGGTCAACTTCAAAAGAACCTGCCCCCTTAGTTGAACTCGCCCAATTCAGGCGGCTCTTCGACCCACAGGGCGGCGACGCCGCATCCATACAACCTGGCCGGTCGCCACGTATGTCGCGTCCCCGTGGCGCGTGTTCCTGCGTGCAATTGAAAAGCGCCACACTGAAACGCGTTGGACTTGTCCTTCCTACAGGTCGAAACCGCCGATTACACGACGCCCGAACTGAGGCTCTTTCCAATCGAAAACAATCGCCTTCAATCTCGGAGCACGGCTCAGGAGTACGAGATGACCCGATCGAATGAAGAACCACTGAAACGCACAATCCGCAGGCATCAGCTGCGTGAAATGGTGCCGCTTGCAGACAGTACGATTTACGAAATGGAACAGCGTGGCGAATTTCCGCGACGCTTCGCCTTGACCCCAAGATGCGTTGTTTGGGATCTGGGCGAGATTCAAGCATGGTTGGCTGCGCGCCGCGCAAAACCAATTCTCCGCGCCCCCAAACCGGACGTTAAGCAGCGCCGAACCCGGCCGCTCAGAGAGCCGGATCAGGCTCCAGGAGCGGCATCATAGGCGGGATAAGCGTCGGAACGAACTTCTTGCCGCCGACCCAGGCATCGATGATGTCTGACCATTCCTGCATCATGTGGCGGCGCTGCATTTCATATTCGGCCTTGTTGTAGACACCACGCGACGACCGGCCATCCTCGTGGGCCAGGCATTTCTCGATCCAATCGCTGTTGAAGCCAAGTTCATTCAACAGGGTCGAGCCCGTTCGCCGCAGGTCGTGAACCGTAAACGGCTCCAGAGGCAGTCCGTTCGCCTTCGCCCGTTCAACGACTGCGTAAGTGATCCGATTAAATGTAGCGCGCGACATCGGGGCGTCCGCATCGTACCGCGATGGAAGAAGGTATCTGGAATTTCCCGCACAGGTCTTCAAGGCAATCATGATGTCGAGCGCTTGGCGTGACAGGTAGACGTTGTGTGCCTTCGACCGCTTCATGCGTTCCTTCGGGATCGTCCAGACCGCATTTTCAAAATCGACTTCGTCCCACACCGCCTCCTGCAGCTCGCTCTTGCGCACCATAGTGAGCAGATAAAGCCGCATTCCCAAACGGATCGTAGGAAGTGTGGGGATGTACTCTAGCTGCTTCAGCATTACGCGAATTTCGGAAGGTGAGAGCGAGCGGTCCTTTGGCACGAAAGTCGCAATTGATGCGGGTCCGACTTCATCAGCAGGGTTGGCGACTTTCTCTCCATGCAGGATAGCAAAGCCGTAAATCTGTTTCACGATATCTCGTACGTGAATGGCTGTCGCGGGAGCACCACGTTCGACGATGCTGCCACAGAGGACCCTTAGGTCGTCCGGGGTAATTTCCGGCAGGAGGCGATTGCGCCAGACCGGAAGAAGCTCCCGTTCAAAAATGGCGCGTCGCATGGCGCGCGTGCTATCAGCCATCGCCGCGGCTGTGAGCCATTTTTCCCCGAACTCGCCAAAACTCTTCGCCTCTTTCAGGCGGCGCTTGTCGCGCTGCTTCTCGATTGCCGGCGACCGTCCCTCGCCAATGACGCGCTTCGCGTCGAGACATTTCTCTCGAGCCAATGAAAGCGATATCCCGTCGCGCCCATACCTGCCTAGATAGACCGTCTCGCGGCGCCCGTTAAGCCTGTAATCCAGCCGAAACGAGATCGCGCCGCTGGGCATGACGCGGACATACATGCCATCACGGTCCACAATTTTGTAGACTTTCTCCTTTGGTTTCAGCGCCTTAAGGGCGGCGTCCGTCAACATACCCATTGCCTCCTGAAAAGTACCGTCAGTACAATTTCGAGGCTCGGCGGCAGAAAATTCCTCTTTTATTCAATGCCTTAAGGCACAAAAAAGTACCGTCACGAGCCTCATTAGCTCCGACGGTACTTCGAAAAATTCGGGTGGGCAATATGCGGAAGGTCCGTCAAGCGGTCCGTCAAAGCCAATCTCTGCGTACCGATTGTCGCTGATTGTCCCGGAAAGGATTTATTTTTATTTTCAGTACGTTACGTCGCAGATCGGCGTATTTTCGGCGGCGTTTGAGTAGGCGTGAATCATTCCCACTCGATCGTACCAGGCGGCTTCGACGTCACGTCGTAGACGACGCGGTTGATGCCGCGGACCTCGTTGATGATGCGCGTGGCGGCGGCGCCCAGGAAGGCCATGTCATAGTGATAGAAGTCCGCCGTCATGCCGTCGACCGAGGTGACGGCGCGCAGCGCGCAGACGAATTCGTAGGTGCGGCCGTCGCCCATCACGCCGACGGTCTGCACCGGCAGCAGCACGGCAAAGGCCTGCCAGATGGCATCGTAGAGGCCAGCCTTGCGGATCTCGTCGAGATAGATGGCGTCGGCTTCGCGCAGGATCTCGAGCTTTTCGCGCGTGATGCCGCCCGGGCAACGGATGGCAAGGCCCGGACCCGGGAACGGATGGCGGCCGATGAAGCTCTCGGGCAGGCCGAGTTCCTTGCCGAGCGCCCTCACCTCGTCCTTGAACAGTTCGCGCAGCGGCTCGACCAGCTTCATGTTCATGCGCTCGGGCAGGCCGCCGACATTGTGGTGCGACTTGATGGTCACCGACGGACCACCGGTGAAGGAGACGCTTTCGATGACGTCGGGATAGAGCGTGCCTTGCGCCAGGAAGTCGGCGCCGCCAAGTTTCTTGGCCTCTTCCTCGAATACTTCGATGAACAGCCGGCCGATGGTCTTGCGCTTCTTCTCGGGGTCGACCTCGCCTTCCAGCGCCGAGATGAATTTTTCCGAGGCATCGACCAGGATCAGCGGCAGATTGTAGTGTTGGCGGAACATCGCCACCACGCCTGCCGCCTCGTCCTTGCGCATCAGGCCGTGGTCGACGAGTATGCAGGTGAGCTGGTCGCCGACCGCTTCGTGGATCAGCAGCGCCGCGACCGAGGAGTCCACGCCGCCCGACAGCGCGCAGATGACCTTGCCCTTGCCAACCTGCTTGCGGATCGCCTCGACCGCGTGCTCGCGGTAGGCGCGCATCGTCCAGTCGCCCTCGATGCCGGCGATGTTATGGACGAAGTTCCTGAGCAGCCTCGCGCCGTCGGGCGTATGCACCACCTCGGGATGGAACATGATGCCGTACATGCGGCGCTCGACATTGCCGAAGATGGCGAAGGGCGAACTTTCCGACTTGCCGAAGACCTGAAAACCCGGCGGCAGGGCGATGACGCGGTCGCCATGGCTCATCCAGACCTGATGCCGCTGGCCCGTCGCCCACAGGCCCTCGAACAGCGGGCTGTCCTTCTCGATCTCGACGAAGGCGCGGCCGAATTCGCGATGGTTGGAGCTTTCGGCGACACCGCCCATCTGCACGCACATCGCCATCTGGCCGTAGCAGATGCCAAGCACCGGCACGCCGGCATCGAAGACGATCTGCGGCGCGCGCGGGCTGCCGATATCCGATGTCGAGGCCGGACCGCCGGACAGGATCACGGCTTTGGGATTGATGCGCTTGAACGCGGCTTCGGCCGACTGGAACGGCACGATCTCGGAAAACACGCCGGCCTCGCGGATGCGGCGGGCGATGAGCTGCGTAAACTGGCTGCCGAAATCGACAATCAGGACGGTGTCGGGGTGATTGGCTGTTGTCATGGCGAGCGTTTAGAGAAAGAAATGAGTCTGCGCAATGGGTTGCGTAGTCTGACTTTCAGACGGGTCTGGCCTGGTCGTTGGATGGAGCCGCCCGGAGCAAGCCCGACCCGATCCCCTGTTCGAGGCGCATGACGGCCTCGGCCAGCTTCTCGTCGATGACGTGCAGGTATTCCGTCCAGTCGCCGACATGCCTGAGATCAGCCGCGCCGTCTGAAATGCCGCGCAGCCCGATCAGGGGCACATCGAACAGCTGGCAGGCGCGCAGGCAGGCGAAGGTTTCCATGTCGACCATGTCGGCCGCGATCGTGTCATAGGCCGCGCCAGTGATGATCGCGCCGCCGGTCGACAGCGTGGCTTCCCTGATTTCGGGTATCCGCAGCGGCAGCGGCACGATGACCGGCAGGTCGAGGAACGGCGTCGCGCCTTTTTCAAAACCCAAGGGCGAGGCATCGATGTCGCGATAGCTGATCGAGATGGCCTGATAGATTTCCGTTTGTTCCAGGGTCCGGCTGCCGGCCGAGCCGAGCGACACGACAAGGTCCGGCAAGGCCTTTTCCGATTTCAGCCAGGACAGCTCGGCGCCGAGCCGGACGGCGGCCTCGACCGGCCCGACACCCGTCATCAGCGGCGTGAACAGTTTTTGCAGATGCGGGCCATATTCGGCCTGCGCCGCCATGACGAAAAGGACATCCTTGCCGCCAATTCGCGTAACATTAGCCATCAGCCCGCAATCCCATCGCGGCCTACCACCGTCATCATCGTCCCCGTCATGGTCGCGATCAGCTTGGCTTCGCCGTCGGCGGCAAAGGCATAGGCCTGGCCATCGGCGACGATGATGGTGCGGCCAGGCTTGGTCACCGAGCCGCGAAACAGGAAACGCTCGCCCCTGCCCGGCGCCAAAAGGTTGACCTTGAATTCGATGGTGAGCACGCCCGAATTTTCCGGCATCAGGGAAAAGGCCGCGTAGCCGCAAGCCGAATCCAGCGCCGTCGAGATGACGCCGGCATGCAGGAAGCCGTGCTGCTGGGTCAGTGCCGCCGAATAGGGCATCTCGATCTCGATGATGCCGGGCGTCACCAGTGTCAGTTCGGCGCCGATCGTGGCCATCGCCTGCTGGCGCGCGAAGGACGCCCTGACGCGATCCTCATAGTCCGGAGCCGGTACGATCTTTGCTGCCATCGCAATTGCCTTCAGTTTGCCGGAGAAGCTTATCGCAGAGGCACGAGCGGCAGGCAAATGCTTTTGCTGCACTGCAACAAAACGACATTGGAGGGGCCTAGTTCAACCAGAGAAGCGAGGCGTTGAGTACGGTGGCGAAGGCCACCCACGCCGCGTAAGGCAAGAACAGCCAACCCGAAAGCCGGTCGCGGTTCCAGGCTCTCACGATGAACAGCACGATGCTTGCGAGAAGAAGCACGATGACGACCAAGGCGGGTCCCATCATCTTTGCGCCGAAGAAGGTTGGCGACCACAGGAAATTCAGGGCGAGCTGGACGCCCCAGACCTTCATCGCCACACCTGCCGGTGCTCGCCCCCAGGTTCGCCAACCGGCCACCGCGATCAGCACGTAGAGCAGTGTCCAGGCGGGCGCGAAGACCCAGTTGGGCGGATTGAAGGGTGGTTTGACCAGCGATGCATACCAGGCGCCCGGCAACGTCGCATAGCCGATCAGCAGGCCTCCACCGAGCACCAGGACAAGGAAAAGCAGCAGCGACAGATATTTTTTCAAGAATCCCACCCGGAGCGACATGGCGCCGCGCATCTGCAACTGGGGCACTAGCGCTCCTTGTCAACGGCAGCGTTCAACTCGCCTTGCGCATGGCGCAGAAGTAAAACCCGTCAGTGCCGCTCAGCGCCGGAGACAGCGAAATATCCGCGCCAGCGCCAATTCTCGCGGCCGCCTCGTGGCCCGGAAAACAGCTATCCCAGAGGGCGCGGTGATCGAGCGGGGCAAAGCCGCTGTTGCGCTCGCGAAACGCGGCGACCTGTTCGCTGTTCTCCTCGTCGAACACCGAGCAGGTGATGTAGACCAGCAGGCCCCCGGGTTTCACATACGCCTTGGCGGCATCGAGGATCGCAGATTGCTCACCCTTGCGGGCGTCGAGCTGCCTTTGCGTCAGCCGCCATTTCGCATCGGGACGGCGCCGCCAGGTACCGCTGCCGGTGCAGGGCGCGTCGACAAGCACGATATCCATATGGCCAGAGAGTGGAGCAAGTTCGGCCGGCTTGGTGACGACCTGCACATTGCGGTTTTCCGAGCGTCGGATGCGGTCGAAGATCGGCGCCAGCCGCGCCTTTTCGGCATCATGGGCAAAGATCTGGCCTGTATTGCCCATCGCAGCCGACAGCGCCAGTGTCTTGCCGCCGGCGCCGGCGCAGAAGTCCAGCACCTGCATGCCGGCCTCGGCGCCGGCAAGCGTGGCCGCTATTTGCGAGCCCTCGTCCTGCACCTCGAACCAGCCTTTCTGGAAGGCCGGCTCGGACTGCACGTTCGGGTGCCTGCCGTCGCCATCGATCGGCGGAATGCGGATGCCGAGCGGCGCGATCCGCGCGGCCTGCGCCCCGGTATCGGCCAGCTCCTTGAGGACCTTGGCACGATCGGCCTGCAGCGTGTTGACCCTGATGTCGAGCGGCGGGCGGGTCGCCAGCGCCGCGCCCTCCCCGACCCATGCCTCGCCAAAGGCCCGTTCGAAAAGCGGTTCGCACCAATCGGGTATGTCGGCCTGCACCGCAGATGGGGCATCGGCAAGCTGGCGACCGGCGATCGTCTGCAACTCTGTGGCGCTGAGCAGCGGCGGTGCGAACTTGTCACCGTCGAGCGCGTCGTTGAGCGACTGCGCCGTCTGGCCCCATTCGAGCAGCAAGGCGCCGAAGCCGATCGCGCGCGGCGTGTCTTCGCCAAGCAGCCAGCCGGCGGAGCGTTTGTGGCGCAGCGCGTCGTAGACGATGTTGCCGATGGCCGCGCGATCACCGCCGCCGGCGAAGCGATGTGACAGGCCCCAATCCTTCAGCGCATCGGCCACCGGCCGGTGACGCCGGCCAATGTCTTCCAGCACTTCGATGGCCGCAGCCAGCCGTCCGCCCAGTCGCATCGGTCATTCCATCAAATCGAACACGTGACTATCGCCTGCTCTTAGAGCCTTTCGCGTCCGGATTGAACCCCGCTCCGTCTCGCGACGAAGAGGCAGCCTGAAATCTGTCCGATCAATAAATCTCGCGGGCCGGCAACAGCAGATCGATCAATAGATGCAAGGTGTCTAATGTTCGTAACTGCCGACTGCAAGCACGACCCGTGGGGCAACCGCTCTGCTTTCCAAGTTTTTCGGTTGGTAATACTCTTCACACCATGATTCGCGGCGCGGAAAACGCGGACCGGCGGATCGCTACGAGGAGAGGGCAATGAAAACTTATTTGGCGGAAGTTCTAGGCACATTTCTGTTGGTGTTCATCGGCACGGCGTCGGTGGTGACGGGCGGCTTCGGCGGCGCGCTGCCGCTCGGCCAGGAAGGCATCGGTCTGGCGTTCGGCATAGGCCTCATCGCCGCTGCCTACGCGATCGGCCCGATTTCGGGCGCGCATCTCAATCCGGCGGTGACGCTCGGTGTCTTTCTTGCCGGGCGGTTGCCGGCCAAGGACGTCATCCCCTATTGGATCGCGCAGATCATCGGTGCCATCCTGGCTTCGCTGGCATTGTGGATCATCGTTTCCGGCCAGGCCGGCGGCCACACGACCGGCTTCGGCGCCAATGGCTGGGATGAGACGAAATGGGGCGTGAGCTCGGCGTTCCTGTGGGAACTGATCGGCACCTTCACCTTCGTCACGGTGATCCTCGGTGTCACCGCTGAAAAGCACTCGACGGCATTTGCCGGGCTGGTCATCGGCCTGACGCTGGCAGGCATCCACTTCGCCATGATCCCGGTCACCGGCACCTCGGTCAATCCGGCCCGCTCCATCGGCCCGGCGCTGTTCACCGGCGGCGCCGCGCTCAGCCAGCTCTGGCTGTTCATCGTCGCACCGCTGATCGGCGGCGCCATCGCCGGCGTCGTCGCCAAGGCGCGCGTTTTCGAGAAGGATTGATTTCAAGAGCCTGAATGCAAAAGGCGCGGGCCACGGCCCGCGCCTTTTTTGTTGGATAGAGCTCTTTCCGGATCAGCCGGCGATGTCGAAGCGGTCGGCGTTCATCACCTTGGTCCATGCCACGACGAAGTCTCTCGCGAATTTCGCCTTGGCGTCCGCCGTCGCATAGACTTCGGCGAGGGCACGCAGTTGCGAGTGCGAGCCGAAGATGAGGTCGGCGCGGGTGCCGGTCCACTTGACTTCACCGGTCTTGCGGTCGCGGCCTTCGAAGACGTCCTTGGCATCGGACGTCGCTTTCCACTCAGTGCCCATGTCGAGCAGGTTGACGAAGAAGTCGTTGCTCAGCGTTTCCGGTTGTTTGGTGAAGACACCATGCTTGGACTGCCCGGCATTGGCGCCGAGAACGCGCAGGCCACCAACCAGAACGGTCATTTCCGGCGCCGTCAGCGTCAGCAGCTGCGCCCGGTCGACCAGCGCCTCCTCGACGGTCAGCCGCTGCTTGCCGCTGACATAGTTGCGGAAGCCGTCGACGGTCGGTTCAAGCGGCGCGAAGGAATGGATGTCCGTCTGCTCCTGCGAGGCGTCCATGCGGCCCGGCCAGAAGGGGACGTCCACGCTGTGACCGGCATCCTTCGCGGCCTTCTCGATTGCCGCGTTGCCGCCAAGAACGATAAGGTCGGCAAGGGAGACCTTCTTGCCGCCGATCTGAGCGGCGTTGAAGTCCTTGGCAATGGCTTCGAGCTTGTCGAGCACCTTGGCGAGTTCGGCCGGCTGGTTGACCGCCCAGTCCTTCTGCGGTGCCAGGCGAATGCGCGCGCCATTGGCGCCGCCGCGCTTGTCGGAGCCACGGAAGGTCGAAGCCGACGCCCACGCCGCCGAGACAAGCTGCGATACCGACAGGCCGGACGCCAGGATCTTGGCCTTGAGCGCTTCGGCATCCTGTTCGTCGATCAGCACATGATCGACCGCCGGAATGACGTCCTGCCAGGGCAGCTCTTCCTTCGGCACGAGCGGGCCCAGATAGCGGGCGAGCGGGCCCATGTCGCGGTGGGTCAGCTTGTACCAGGCGCGCGCGAACGCGTCGGCGAACTGATCCGGGTTTTCGTGGAAGCGCTTCGAGATCGTCGCGTAGGAAGGATCAAACCGCAGCGCGAGGTCGGTGGTCAGCATCGAGGGTGCATGACGCTTTCCAGCATTGTGCGCATCCGGCACCGTGCCGGCGCCGGCGCCGCCCTTCGGCGTCCACTGATGCGCGCCGGCCGGGCTCTTCGTCAGTTCCCATTCGAAGCCGAACAGATTGTCGAAGAAATTGTTGCTCCACTTGGTCGGCGTCGTTGTCCAGGTCACTTCCAGGCCGCTGCCGATGGCGTCGCCGCCCTTGCCGGTGCCGAACTTGCTGGCCCAGCCGAGGCCCTGCAGCTCGATATCGGCGGCTTCCGGCTCGGCGCCGACAAGGGCTGCATCGCCTGCGCCATGGGTCTTGCCGAAGGTGTGGCCGCCGGCGATGAGCGCGACGGTCTCCTCGTCGTTCATGGCCATGCGGGCAAAAGTATCGCGGATGTCACGCGCCGAGGCCAGCGGATCCGGATTGCCGTTAGGGCCTTCCGGGTTGACGTAGATCAGACCCATCTGCACGGCGGCGAGCGGGTTCTGCAGGTCGCGGTCGCCAGCGTAGCGCTCGTCGGCCAGCCACTTGCCTTCCGGGCCCCAGTAGATGTCCTGCTCGGGCTCCCAGACATCGGCGCGGCCGCCGGCGAAACCGAAGGTCTTGAAGCCCATCGATTCCAGCGCGACGTTGCCGGTGAGGATCAGAAGGTCGGCCCAGGAGATCTTGCGGCCGTATTTCTGCTTGATCGGCCACAGGAGCCGGCGGGCCTTGTCGAGGTTGACGTTATCCGGCCAGCTGTTCAGCGGCGCGAAACGCTGCTGGCCGGCTCCGGCGCCGCCGCGGCCGTCAGCGATGCGGTAGGTGCCGGCGCTGTGCCACGCCATGCGGACGAACAGCGGCCCGTAATGGCCGAAGTCGGCCGGCCACCATTCCTGCGAATCCGTCATCAACGCATGCAGATCCTTGATGACAGCGTCTAGGTCGAGGCTCTTGAATTCCTCGGCATAGTCGAACGCCTCGCCCATCGGGTCGGACAGAGACGATTGCTGATGCAGGATCTGGACATTCAGCTGGTTCGGCCACCAGTCACGGTTGGTCCGGCCGGCGGATCCATGCGCCACAGGGCATTTGCCCGCGCTGTTGTCGTCGGTTTTCGCGTCCATCTTACTGCTCCGATTTTGCCGAGGTTTGACTTCGCCGAGGTTGATTTTTGCCAAGATTTTGGGGGCGGCCAGCGACCGCACCAATCTGGAATGATTCCAGACTAGGCCGCATTGCTGATAAAAACAAATTGCCTTTCCTGTTCATTTCGATAGGATTTTCTTATGATAGGCTTGACTGTCCGACAGATGCACTATTTCGACGCCCTGGCGCAGACGCTGCATTTCGGACGCGCGGCAAAACTCGCCGGTGTCAGCCAACCGGCACTGTCCTCGCAGATCGCGGAAATGGAGCAACGGCTGAACTGCCGGCTGTTCGAGCGCGGCGGCAAGTCGGTCCGAATGACCGACGAGGCGGTTGCCCTTTTGCCGCGTATCGAACGCATCCTGGCCGACATACGCGACGTCGAAACGACAGCCCGGCGCGGTCGCACGGCCATGGAGGGGCGCTTCCGGTTGGGCATCATCCCGACCGTCGCGCCCTATCTTCTGCCGCGCGCCCTGCCCGAACTGAAGAAGCATTTTCCGGCCTTGCTGCTCGAATTGCGCGAGGCCGTCACAACCTCCCTGGTCGAGGACACCGCATCGCGCAAGCTCGACGCCTTCATCGCGGCGCTTCCGCTCGATCATCCGGGCCTGACCACCGAGGCACTGTTTCCCGACCGGTTCTTCCTCGCCGTGCCAGCTGGCGATCCGGCCTTCGCCTCGCCGCCGGTTCCGCCAGAAAGCCCGGCACTGGAGCGGCTGATGCTGCTGGAGGAAGGGCATTGCCTGCGCGAACAGGCGCTGGCGGTCTGTGGCAATGTGCGTCCGGTGGCGATGGCAAGCTACGGCGCCACCAGCCTGACCACGCTCTTGCAGATGGTGGCGCATGGCCTCGGCGTCACGCTCATCCCCGAAATGGCCACGGGGCCCGCCGGCACCATCCCCGACCTCAAGATCGTGCCGTTCCAGGAGCCGATGCCGCAGCGCATGATCTGCCTTGCCTGGCGGCGCAACAATGCAAGGCACGGCGAGTGCGTGGAACTGGCGAAGATCATCCGCGGCCTCGGCACCACGGTGCTGGCCGCGTAAAGCCAGGCGTCAGAGAACCCGGGACAGGAATTCGCGGGTTCGTGGCGATTGCGGGTTGGCGATCATCTCGCGCGGCGCGCCGCGTTCGACGATCACGCCACCATCCATGAAGACGAGCTGATCGCCGATCTCGCGGGCAAAGCCGATCTCGTGGGTGACGACGACCATCGTCATGCCGCTCTCGGCCAGATCACGCATCACCTGCAGCACCTCGCCGACCAGTTCGGGGTCGAGCGCCGATGTCGGCTCGTCGAACAAAAGCACCTTCGGCTTCATCGCCATGGCGCGCGCGATCGCCACGCGCTGCTGCTGGCCACCGGACAGTTCGCGCGGATAGCGGTCGACCTTGTCGGCAAGGCCGACGCGCCGCAGCAGGACTTCCGCCTCGGCCTTGGCCTGGTCGACGGGGATGCGCCGCACCTGCGTCGGCGCCTCGATCAGGTTCTCCATCACCGTCATGTGCGAGAACAGGTTGAACGACTGGAACAGCATGCCGATCTCGGCCCGGCGCTGACACAGGAGATCGTCCTTGACCTCGTGGAGCTTGTCGCCCTGGAGGTCGTAGCCGACGAACTGGCTGTCCACCAGCAGGATGCCGCCGCTGAGTTTTTCCAGATGGTTGATGCAGCGCAGGAACGTGCTCTTGCCGGATCCCGACGGACCGATGATGCAGGCCACCGTTCCCTCGGCCACGTCGAAGTCGACGCCCTTGAGCACTTCAAGCTGGCCATAGGTTTTGCGCACGCCGCGCGCGAACACCATGGAATCGGCCGGGACGCCGAAGCGGGCGCGATTTTCGGACTTCACGTCGCTCATCGGGCAACGCCGCGCAGGCTGATCAAGTTGCGCAAGGCGCGCATCGTCAGGGGATCGCGGCGCGTGTCGCTGCGGCCGAAATGGCGCTCCAGGAAATGCTGCCCGACCGACATGATGCTGACCACGGCGAGGTACCAGAAGGCGACCACGATCAGGAGCGGGATCGTCTCGAAGGTACGGGCATAGATGCTTTGCGCCGTATAGAACAGGTCATCAACGGCGATGAACGTCACCAGCGAGGTCATCTTCAGCAGGTTGATCGCCTCGTTGCCGGTCGGCGGCAGCACGAAGCGCATGGCTTGCGGCAGGGTGATGCGCTTCAGGATCATGCGGTAGGGCATGCCGAGCGCGCTCGCCGCTTCCGACTGGCCCGGCGGCACTGACTTGATGCCGGCGCGGATGATCTCGGCCATGTAGCCGGCCTCGCACAGCGAAAGCGCCACGACAGCGGAGAAGAACGGGGTCATGAAATCATTGGTTCGTACGGAAAACAGCGTGCCCAGGAAAGGCACAGTGAGCGAGATTTCGCGCACCAGCAGCGACAGGTTGAACCAGAAGATCAGCTGGATCAGGGCCGGGACACCCCGGAAGAACCAGACATAGACGCCCGCGAAGGCGCGCAGCACCTGACTTGGCGATACCCGCATGATGGCGATGACAGTGCCGACCACGATCGCCAACACCATGATGATGACGGTGAGCACCAGCGTGTTGCCAAGGCCGCGCATGATCGAGGGGTGGAACAGGTAGCCGGCGGCCGTGCTCCAGGCGAAGGCCGGATTGCTGGCGAAGGCGCGAATGATGAGGAACGCCAGCAGCAAGGCGAACGCCGTGCCGATCCAGATGCCATAGCGGCGCTGCGGCACGACGGTCAGTCGTGACACGGCAGCGGCAACGCCCGGCTCGACGCCGATCTCGGTCGGGTGGGCCACGCCCATCAATCGTCTCCTGATTGCTGGCCGGCGCCTGACGATGATCAGGCGCCGGGTCGTTTCTATTCGGCGCGCAGCGCGTCCATGGTCCCGACGAAGTAGGGTTCCTTGATGGCGTAAGCGCCCATGCCGTACTTGTCGAGGATAGCCTTGTAGGTGCCGTTCTTGAACAGCTCGGCGAGCGCGCCCACCATCATGTCGGCGGTTTCCTTGTCGTCCTTGGCGATCGCCATGCCGAGCGGCGCGACCTCGTAAAGCGTAGGCAACACCACCAGCTGGCCCTTGCTCGTCACCTCGAAATAGCTCGACGCGGTCGCATCGTCCATCCGGGCGTCGACACGGTCGGACAGCACGGCCTGGACGATATCGGTCGAGGAGTTGAAGACCGACTTCTCGATGGCCTCCTGGCCCTTGTCGGTGCATTCCTTGCCGAGCTTGTCGACCAGGAAGTCGGAGGCGCTGCCGGCCGAAACGCCGATGCGCTTGCCGCAGAGCGGCGTGTCACCGCTGAAGCTCGCCTTCTTGTCGGGCGACGTCGAGACGGCGAGGCCGGCCTTCAGGAACATGACGAAATCGACCTGCTTCAGCCGTTCTGGCGTGGCCGAGAATGTCTCCCAGGCGATCTTGAAGCGACCAGCGGCCAGGCCGGGGATCATCGAGGGGAATGGCGTGCGCTGAACATCCAGCTTGGCGTCGACCAGCTTGGCCACCTCGCCCGCGAGTTCGATGATGATGCCGGTCTGCTTGCCGTCGGCATCGAGATATTCGAACGGCGCATAGTCCAGCGTGTTGGCGACAGCGAGCGTTCCGCTCTGCTTGACGTCGGTGGATTTCGCAACCTCGGCGGCCCGGGAAACCCCGCCCCAGGCCATGGTGGATATCGCCAGCGCAAGGCTGGCCGTTCGCAGATATGCATTCATTGCTGTTCCCCTTTCTTGCTTGTTTGCAGTCTTCACCAGGCAAAGCCCGAGCCGGCCTCCGTTCGGGGGCCGGCTCGGGCTCGACATTCGCTTACGCGCCTGCCGCTTCGGCCGCCTTCTTCTTGCGATAGTGGTAGTTCTTGTCGATGCGCTCCATCAGATAGTCGCCGTAGAGCACCGGTGCGTATTTTGGCTGCGTGCCGGCCGGCACGCAGACCGGCAGCGCCTCGATGGTCTCGTCCATGGAGGGATCGAAGAAGAAGGGTTGCGAATAGCGCTCGCGTCCCGACCGGTTGATGACGCGGTGCGGCGTCGAGACAAACTGGTCGTTGGACCAGCGCGCAAGGATGTCGCCGACATTCATCACGAAGGAATCCGGAACCGGAGGCGCGGGAACCCAATCCCCGGCCTTATTCTTGACCTCGAGGCCGCCGACATTGTCCTGAGCCAGCAAGGTGATGAAGCCATAGTCCGTATGCGGCGCCGAACCGAAGAGCCCTTCTTCCTGAGGCTGGGTCGGGTAGTGCAGCAGCCGCAGGAAGGTCGTCGGCTGCTCGAAATAGCGGTCGAGGCTGTCGGAGGGTAGTCCGAGCGAGAGCGCGATGGCGCGGACCATCTTGCGGGCTAGCGTGCCCATCTCATCGACATAACGCTCGATCGTCTGCCTGAAGCCCGCCACGGTGGCCTCGTCCGGCCACTGGTTAGGGCCTTGCAGCGGCTTTTCGGCCAGGGCCCTGGGATCGTCGGCGCCGACCTCGTGCATGAAGAAGATCGATTCGCTCTGGTTGGGCTTGCTGACGGTCGCCACCGACGAGGTCACGATGGTCGAGCCGGCAAAGGGCAGGAATCCGCGGAAATTCTTGTCGATCTTGAGCTTCGCCTTTTCCTCCTCGGGCAAGGCAAAGAAGCGCTTGGAGGCTTCGCGGACGGCTTCGACGTCGGCGCGCGGAATGGGATGTCCGGTCACGTAGAGGAAGCCGATCGTCTCGAGATAGCGGCGCAGCGTCGCCGCCGTTGCCCGGATCGCGCCTTCGTCGTCGCCATAGAGCGCCGAAACGTCGAGGATCGGAATTTCGGAAAAATCGCCGCGCTCTCGTGCATCCATTTTCGAACACCCTGTCTTGAACATAAGATACAGTACTGTATTTCTACACATCCGAACGGCCTCATCAATAGGCTTTCGATGGCAAAAAGGAGAGTCGCGGCATCATGGCACCACGCAAGATCATCATCGACACCGATCCGGGCCAGGACGACGCCTTCGCCATCCTTTTCGCATTGGGCTCTCCGGCCGAGCTCGACGTGGTCGGCATCACCACGGTCGGCGGCAATGTGCCGCTGGCCCTGACGTCGAAGAATGCGCTCAAGGTCGTCGAGCTTGCCGGGCGCGCGGACGTGCCGGTGCATGCCGGATGCCCGGCGCCGATGGTGCGCAAGCTGATCACGGCCGAGTATGTCCATGGCGAAACCGGTCTTGACGGCGCCGACCTTCCAGAACCGGTGACGCCACTGCAGGACGAACACGCCGTCAACTACATGGTGCGCACCATCATGGATGCGCCGGAGGGCGAGTTGACCGTCTGCACGCTCGGGCCGATGACCAATCTCGCCATGGCCATGACCATGGAGCCGAGGATCGTGCCCCGGCTGCGCGAAGTCGTGCTGATGGGCGGTGGCTTCTTCCAGGGCGGCAACGCCACGCCTGCGGCCGAGTTCAACATCTTCGTCGACCCGCATGCGGCGCACAAGGTGTTCGACAGCGGCGTGCCGGTGACCATGGCGGGCATAGACTGCACCTACACCGCGCTGATGACGCCCGAGTGGCTCGACCGCCTGCGCGCCACTGGCAGCCGCGCCGCGATCGAGGCCGCCAACCTGGCCGACTTCTTCCGCCAGTACGGCACGCACAAATTCGAAACGGCGGCGCGCCCCATCCACGATGCCTGCGTCACCGGCTATCTGCTGGCGCCGCAGATCTATGAGCAGCGCCAGTGCGCGGTGACGGTCGACATCGTCTCGCCGGAGACGATCGGCATGACCGTCGTCGACTGGTGGCACGTGACCGGCCGACGCAAGAATTGCAACGTGCTGCGGCGCATCGACCCGGCGCCGTTCTTCGAACTCATGCTGGAGCGGATCAGCGCATTGCCCTGAGCCCGGCGTTCCGCGATAGATGGGCAGTTGGAGCAATTCCAGGAAAAGTGTGAAGCGGTTTTCCTTCCGGAATTGCGTCAAAACAAAGAGATAGAGCAGTTCGGCGTTTCCATGAAACGATGAACCGCTCTAAGAATCGCGAAGCGCACCGAAGCCGGCGAACGGGCTGGAGGCGTCGCGCATGGCGATGAAGGTCTTGACCACATGAAAGCGGACACTGCCCCGGCCCGAGCCAAAAAACCTCCCAGGACCGCCTCGCGTGCGAAGGCGGCGCGTCAGACGCTGAGCCGCGAGGCCTGGATCGCGGCGGCACGCAAGGTGCTGGAAAAGCGCGGCATCGGCGAGGTCAAGATCGACCGCCTTGCCCAACAGTTCAAGGTGACGCGCGGCTCCTTCTACTTCCACTTCGCCAGCCTGGCCGACCTTCGCGACAGCCTGCTGCAGGAATGGCGCAACATCAATTGCGCGCCGTTCTGGGCGATGCGCGACATGCACGGCATCGACGGCCTGCAGTTCTTCACCGACATCGTGCATGTCTGGGTGGACGAAGCGCCGTTCAGCCCTCTGCTTGATCTGGCGGTACGCGACTGGTCGCGCACGTCGAAGAAACTGACGCAGGAGGTCAAGGACATGGACGACCTGCGCATCGCGCTCTTGATCCGCTCCTTCCGCGCCATGGGCTATCCCGAGGATGAAAGCCTGGTCAGGGCGCGCATCACCTATTTCCACCAGATCGGCCAGTACGCTCTGTCCTTCAAGGAGGATCCGGCGGTGCGCAGAAGCTACCAGCCGCTGTTCGGAGAGGTGCTGCTTGGACCGCTCGTGCAGGAGCCGGGTTCGGCGCCGCGACCGAGCGAAATGCGGATCGGCCGTCGCCAGCAAGGGGCGTAGCGGCGGCAGGTTGCGGGACACCCAGCCGATCTCCAAACAATCTACGAAGCAGTCGCCTCGTTGGCGACGGCGCGCGTCGCGTTCTGGTGCGGGCGCAGCAGAAAATAGAATGCGGTGATGTGCGTGATCATCAACAGCGGGACGTAGATGACCGGGATCGCATAGGTGGCGCCAAACAATCCTGCATGGGCAGGGAGGTCAGCCTGAATGGCTTGGTAATAATCGACGATGAGGTCGACCATCCCGACGACATTGAAGGCGACGACGAACGGCCAGAAAAGCTGGCGTATCCGCACCGTGAGCAGCGCCAGCATAGCCAGCACCCCCGTTGCAAAGTCGCCGTAAGCGGCGAAGGTGGCAAAGCTGGCGGGCAGATCTGGGCTGACGACGCCCGGAAGGATAAAGACGAGCCCGAAGAAGCGGAAACTATGCAGGGTGGCAATGGCGCGATGCGCCGCGACGCGGTCCATCGCGCTCAGCCAGGGCCAGATATACGCAGCGAAGCAAAGCAGCCACGCGACATAACCCAGAACGAGATGGGTCTGGAACAGCATTTCCGTTGGCAATTTGGCCTCCTGTTGGCAGTTGGCGCGACCTTTCGGCTTCAGGAGAACATTTAAACCTGCTTCCATCGTTGGACTATCCGCTGTAATCACAACAACCTATGAAGCAGAACTACACAATCCGGCACGGTGCGCTGGAGGGTGTCGAGGTGTTCCTGGCTGTCGCCAGGCGCCGGAACTTCCGCCGCGCCGCCGCCGATCTCGGCGTGACGCCGTCGGCCGTGAGCCAGGCGGTGCGCGCGCTGGAAGCGCGGCTTGGTGCGGTGCTGTTTGTCCGCACGACACGAAGCGTCGGCCTGACCGAGGCCGGTGAGCGGTTCCTCGACCGTGCCGGCCCTGCCTTCGGGGAGATCGTCGCGGCCGGCGAGGCGGCGCGTGATGTCGGCCAACGGCCAACCGGACTGCTGCGCCTGTCCGTTCCGCGCGCCGTCGTGCCGTTGATCCTGGAGCCGATGATCGCCTCGTTCTGCCGGGCCTATCCGGAGATCGAACTGGAGATCGCCGCGAGCGACGAGATGGTCGATCTGGCGACCGGCGGATTCGATGCCGGCATCCGCCTCGGCCAGTTCATCGCACCGGACATGATCGCGGTGCGGCTCGCTCCGGCGTTCTCGTTCGTGGTTGTCGGCAGCCCCGACTATCTCGAGCGCCGCGGCCGCCCCGAGCGCGTCGACGACCTTCGCCACCACGCCTGCCTGCGCTTGCGCCGCTCGAACGGCACCATCGCGCCCTGGTCCTTCGTCGACGGCAACGGAACGATCGAGGCGGCAGTCTCAGGCCCGCTGATCGCGCATGACTATCCGACGTTGCTGGGGGCCGCGATGCAAGGCGTAGGGCTGGCGCAAATCCCTCGACCGGTCGCCGAAGCTCAGATTGCCCAAGGAAAGCTCGAGCCCGTGCTGGACACCATCGCCGCGACGACGCCAGGCGTCTTCCTCTATCATCCCGGCAAGCGCCAGATCCTGCCGAAGCTGCGCGCCTTCATCGATCACCTCAAATCCGCGGTCTGAGATAGCGAAGGATGCCGGAACCTTGGCGTGTCGCTTGCACCACAGCTTTCACGGTATAAATATCAGAAATACATAAGTAAAAAATGCCACAAGATGGACCATTCCGGTCAGGAACGTCGTTCTTTCAGTGCTGAAGCTTACATTGCATATGAAAAGCGCCAGGACCAAAAGGACCGCATCGGCAGCCGGCAGCCCCAGGGTCAGTCCTCTCCCCGTCAGCAGGCTGGCGGCTGCGACTCCCGGTATGGTCAGGCCGATCGTGGCGCAAGCCGAACCCATCGCGACATTCAAGCCGCGCTGCAGTTCGTTGTTGAGGGAAGCGCGCACCGCCGAAATGGCCTCCGGCATCAACACCAGCCCCGCGATCATTGCCCCCACAATGCTGTCAGCCTGGGTCACCTGATAGGCAACGAGCGTATCTTCGACGCTTGCCGCGACCTGCTCGGCGAGCATGACAATTCCGATCAGCCCGGCCACCAACAGAAGAGCGCTGGCAGAGATGCTCTCGTGAGGGGCAGCGCGCACCGAAACGTCGTGTGGTTGTCCCTGGATAAAGTCTTCCCGGTGCCGGACGGTCTGCGCGAACACGAAGCTTGCATAGAGCAGCACCGAGAGGACGCTGACGAAACCAAGTTGGGCTGCCGAAAACGTGCCGGGATCCGTGGTCTGGGTGTAGGTCGGCAGAATAAGCGTCATGACGGTCAGCGCGATCAGAACCGCCAGATAGGCACTGGTCCCTTGCCGCACGATGGCCTGCTTGCGATGACGCCAGCCGCCAAGCGCGAGACACACGCCGACAACGCCGGTGGATGTGATCATCACCGTGGAGAAGACGGACTCCCGTGCCAGCGTCGGGTTGTTCTCTCCGTGTAGCATCATGGAAACAATGATCGACACTTCGATTGCCGTGACGGCAAACGTCAGCACCAGCGTGCCGTACGGCTCCCCTACCCGCCGAGCCACCGCCTCGGCGTGGTCGAGCACCACGAAAATGGTGACGAACATGATCGCACTCGACAGCGCACCAACAAGGATCCTGGCGTTCAGCGAACCCTGGTCCACCGACAGCCCGCTGGCTCTGACCGCGACAGCCATCGCCAGCGCAGCGAGGGGCATCGCGTAGGAAATCGCCGATCGTCCGAAACCAGTCATTCAAGCCCCCATGTGTTCTGCGAACCTTTGCGGAAAGCCTGTGGGGAGCGCCTCAGCCAATGTCATCGCAAGGCCGGCAAGCCCATCACCCGGCGTTCGACTCCAGCAAACGACACCGACCCGCGGCTCCTGAAGATGCCGCAAGGTCGCGCGACGTCGGCATTATTGAGCGCAACGACAAAATCGAGGCGTCCACCCCTCACGCCGTCTTCTGCGCCACCAGCCCCAGTTCCTCCACCATCGCATTGCGCATCAGGAATTTCTGCGGCTTGCCCGTCACCGTCATCGGCAATTCGGTGCGGAAGCGGATGTGGCGGGGGATCTTGTAGTGGGCGATCTGGCCGGCGCAGAAGTTTCTGATCTCCTGTTCGGTGGCGATCTGGCCGGGCTTGAGCACGATCCAGGCGCACAACTCCTCGCCATACTTTTGGTCGGGAATGCCGAACACCTGCACTTCCCTTACCTTGGGATGGCGATAGAGGAATTCCTCGACCTCGCGCGGATAGACATTCTCGCCGCCGCGGATGACCATGTCCTTGACCCGGCCGACGATGTTGCAATAGCCCTCGGCATCGATGGTGGCGAGGTCGCCAGTGTGCATCCAGCCGTCGCCATCGATCGCCTCTCGGGTCTTTTCGTCGTCGTCCCAATAGCCCTTCATGACGGAATAGCCGCGCGTGCACAGTTCGCCCGGCGTGCCGACGGCAACGGTGGCGCCCTCAGAATCGACGGCCTTGACCTCGACATGAGGGTGGATGCGCCCAACCGTAGAGACGCGCTTTTCCAGCGGATCGTCGACGCCGCTCTGGAATGAGACCGGGCTGGTCTCGGTCATGCCGTAGGCGATGGTCACCTCGGACATATGCATCAGTGATACCACCTTCTTCATCACCTCGATCGGGCATGGCGAGCCGGCCATGATGCCGGTGCGCAGGCTGGAGAGATCGAAGACGCTGAAATCGGCATGATCGAGCATGCCGACGAACATGGTCGGCACGCCATAAAGGCCGGTGCAGCGCTCCTGTGCCACGGCCTTCAGCGTCGCACCGGGATCGAAACCCTCGCCCGGGAAAACCATGGTCGCTCCCTTCGACACGCAGCCCATCGTGCCCATCGACATGCCGAAGCAGTGATAGAGCGGCACCGGGATGCAGAGCCGGTCGTCGACGGTGAGCTTGATCGCCGAGGTGACGAAATTGCCGTTGTTGACGATGTTCAAATGGGTCAGCGTCGCGCCCTTGGGCGCACCCGTCGTGCCCGAGGTGAACTGGATGTTGATCGCATCGTTCGGCTTCAGTCCCTCTGAAATGCGGTCGAGACTGTCATGCTCGTCGCGACCCGCCATGGCCAGCACGTCGGCGAAATTGAACATGCCTGGCGAATTGTCGTCGCCCATGCGGATGACAATTTTCAGCGCCGGCAATTTTTGCGCCTTGAGCTTGCCCGGCGTGGCCTTGGCGATCTCCGGCGCCAGCGTCTCGACCATGCCGAGATAGTCCGAGGTCTTGAAACTGGCGGCCGTCACCAGCGCCTTGCAGCCGACCTTGTTCAGCGCATATTCGAGTTCGGTCAGCCGGTAGGCCGGGTTGATGTTGACCAGGATCAGGCCGATGCGGGCGGTGGCGAACTGCGTCACCAGCCATTCCCATCTGTTGGGCGACCAAATGCCGACGCGGTCGCCCTTTTCGAGACCGAGCGCCAGAAATCCCGCAGCCAGCGCATCCACCGTGTCCGACAGTTCGCTCCAGGTGAAGCGCTTGTCCTGGCCGACGAAAACGGCGGCATCCTGCGTGGCGTATTTGCTGGCGGTGTCGGAGAAAAGTGCCGGAATGGTCTTGTCGAGCAGCGGTACCTTGCGCTCGCCCGAGACATGCGCCCTGCCATCGACGGGTGCGATAAAGACGCTGCCGGCGCGCGCGCCGCGGCCGCGCAGATTGGTGGCGTTCTTCAGCTCGTCGAGATTGACCGGCATCGCTGTCTCCTCCCAGACCGCATCGAGCCTATCAGCCTGCCGGGACGGTGGAAATCCCGCCGATGGTACTGGAGTTCTGTTCCATGGAGGGGGAGTGATCGTTACACGACCGCCGCCGCCATCTTCGTGACGATGTCGCGCAAGATGGCTTCATCGCCTGAGGCACGCGCCTTCTTCGATGCGACCAGACAAGCCTGCGACTTCAACACGACGCCGTCACCCAGCACCTTGAGGTGGTTGGCCCGCAGCGTCGAACCGGTCGTGGTGATGTCAACGATGACATCGGCAAGTCCCGCCGCCGGCGCGCCCTCGGTGGCACCCAGGCTTTCGACGATGCGATAGACCTGGATGCCGTGCTTCTGCGAGAAGAATTGCTGTGTCAGCCGCCAGTATTTGGTGGCAATCCTCAGCCGCCTGCCATGGCGCTGGCGGAAATCGGCGGCGACGTCGTCGAGGTCGGCCATGGTGTCGACATCGAGCCAGATCTCGGGCACGGCCACCACGACGTCGGCATGGCCGAAGCCGAGACGGGCGGCGATTTCCGCACGCGCCTCCCAGTCGGCCAGGTTTTCCCGCACCAGATCCTCGCCGGTGATGCCGAGATCGACCGCACCCTGGCCGATCTCGCCCGATATTTCGGACGCCGACAGGAAGACGACCTCGACATTGTCCAGGCCTTCGACACGGGCATGATATTTGCGCTCGTCGCCAGGCAGGCTGATGGCGAGGCCGGCCTTGGCCAGTACGTCCAGCGCCTGCTCTTTCAGCCGGCCCTTCGAGGGAATGGCCAGCGTGATCATGGTACCGTCTCCCGCAACGCCTCGATGCGGTCGAGCCAAACGGAAAAGCCGACGCCGGGGATGGCTGTCTTGGCGCCAAGCAATGTCAGCAACCGGTCGTAGCGGCCGCCGCCGGCCAAGGGACGCTCGCCGCCTTGCGCCGCGATTTCGAAAACCACACCAGTGTAGTAGTCGAGCGGACGGCCGAAGGCGGCGTCATAGCGGATGTTTCCTGCCGGCAAGCCATGGGCCTCGATCGCCCCGGCACGGGCGGCGAATTTCTCCAGCGCGGCCCCCAGAGAAAGCCCAGCACCGGCGGCGAAGGTCTCCAGCGCCTCAGCCGCGCCATCGAGCGGGACGTCGATCGCCAGAAAGCCTTTCAATGCCGCGAACGCCTCATTCGACAGCCGAACGCTGCGCAATTCGGCCTTCTCGATCAACCGCCGCGCAATGTCGGAGGGCGAGCGCCCGGCAGTTGCCGAAAGCCCAGCCTCTTCCATGCCGCCAGCGATGCGGGTCGAGAGACCTTCGAGATCGCCATCGAGGACAAGGGCGGCGACATCGCCAGAGAGCTGGCCGTTGCGCGGCGGGTTAGCGAGGTCGGCGAGTGCCGCCTGCAGCATTGGCGCCGAGCCGAAGGCACGGGCCAGCCGCATGCGCCAGCCGCGCGGCAGGCCGAGTGCGGCCAGCACCGCTTCGAAGATGCCCTGGTCGCCGAGCGTGACCGTCAGCGGCTGGCCGGGCAGCACAAGCGACAGCAGCGCATGCGCATCGGCCACGGAGCGGGCATCGGCTTGCGCCGTGTCGCGGTCGCCAAGATCCTCGATGCCGGCCTGGAAGAATTCATTGCCGCCTTCGCGGCGCTGGCGGAACACTTCCCCCAGATACGAATAGCGCCGCGGCGTGCCGGCCTGCGAGCTTATGTGGTCGAGACAGACCGGAATGGTGAACTCCGGCCGCAGGCACAAGGTCTGCCCTGTCTCGCTTTCGGTGAGGAAAATGCGGCGGCGCAGATCCTCGCCGGCCATGTCGAGGAACGGGTCCGCCGGCTGCAGGACGGCGACCTCGACCGCGTGCGTGTCGCGCGCGGCGAAGAGGCTGGTGATGTCGGCTGCGATGGCGGGGTAGCGCGAGGTCACTGGCCGCGCTCTTATTTCGCGCGATCGGCAGCCTGCGCCGCCAGGATCTTCTTCACCTCGGCGACCAGTTCACTTTCAGCCACCGTGACCTGCGCCGGGCGGGCGGCGCGCCATTCGGCGTTGTCGGTAATTTCGGCGGACATGCGCGCGCCTTCGATCAGATCCTTGATCTGCAGCTCGCCCTTGGCGCGCTCGTCGCCACCCTGGATGATTGCGACCGGGCAGCCGCGCCTGTCGGCATATTTGAGCTGCGCCTTCATGCCGGCGCCGCCGAGGTACATTTCGGAGCGGATGCCGGCGGCGCGCAATTCGCTCACCATCTTCTGGTAGCGGCCGAGGCTCTCGGTATCCTTGTCCATGACCAGCACGACGACGGGCGCGATCACATCAGCGCTGTCGAGCTTGCCGAGGTTCTTCAGCGCCGTCATCAATCTGGAAACGCCAATGGAGAAACCCGTCGCCGGCACCGGTTCGCCACGGAAGCGCGAGACGAGACCGTCATAGCGGCCGCCACCACCAACCGAGCCGAAGCGCACGATCTGGCCGTCCTCATTGGGAATTTCCGCCAGCAATTCAGCCTCGAAGACAGGGCCCGTATAATATTCGAGGCCGCGCACGACGGAGCGATCCATGGCGATGCGGTCTTCGCCATATCCTGCCGCCCTGACCAAGGCTTCAATGGTCGAGAGTTCGCCGACGCCTTCCTGGTAGGTCGCGTTCGAATTGACCATGGAATCCTGGCCGACCTGTGCATTTCTCGCTGTTGCCTGAAGAACCGCCTCGGCTTGCCCGTTGTTCAAGCCGGCCCCCTTGGCGAAGTCGCCTTCGCCTTCCTTGCCGCCATCCCAGCGGCCGGGCCCAAGCAGGAGCTTCACCCCTTCCGGCCCGAGCTTGTCCAGCTTGTCGATCGCGCGCAGCACGGTCAGGCGGCGTCCGGCATTTTCATCGCCCCCGAGGCCGATTGCCTCCAGCACGCCATCGAGCACCTTGCGGTTGTTGACGCGGATGACATAGTCGCCGCGCTTGATGCCGAGCGCTTCCATCACGTCGGCCATCATCATCGCCATTTCGGCGTCGGCGGCGACGCCCGGCGTGCCGATCGTGTCGGCGTCGAACTGCATGAACTGGCGGAAGCGGCCGGGGCCGGGCTTCTCGTTGCGGAACACCCAGCCGGAGCGGTAGCTGCGATAGGGTTTTGGCAGGCGTTCGTAATTCTCGGCGACGAAACGTGCCGTTGGCGCCGTCAGGTCATAGCGCAGCGACAACCACTGGTCGTCATCATCCTGGAAGGAGAACACGCCTTCATTCGGCCGGTCCTGGTCGGGCAGGAATTTTCCGAGCGCATCGGTGTATTCGATCAACGGCTGGTCGGCGGGCTCGAAGCCGTAGAGCTCATAGACCGAGCGGATCGTCGCCATCATCTTCTCGACGGCGCGAATGTCCTCGGCGCTGCGGTCGGCAAAACCGCGCGGCAGCCGCGCTTTCGTCTTTTCCGATTTATCGGCCATGAGATGTTTGCCCGGAGTTTCGTGGTGCTTGCAGGTCAACAATGTTGCGATCTTCGCAACGCGCGTGTCCTAACCGATGAAGCCCAGAGCGGCAAGGGTCGCCTCCTCGGGCATGCCCGGGTCAAGAGAAGACGGAAGCGAACTTGCGTGAAACAAAACGCGCTGAAAATGAAACAATCCCGCCATGAGCGCGGCATCGTACCGACACAATCGGAACCGATACACCGCATCGACATGAAGGGGTTCGGAACATGACCAGCGCAGTGAAATTCCATGCCGATAGCGATGCTGGCGCGTTGCCGGCGCGGTTGCGCCCGGCGAGCATCCATGCACCGAAAGTGCTCGCCCAGGCTGCAGGCCCGTTCGATGTGCCGGTCGCCACCGACAACGGGACTTCCCTGCGCGACGCATTGGTGACCGGGCTGCTGGTCATCTATCCGACGGTGGCCACGGTGGTGGCAATCGTTGCCGGACTTTTCCTGGCCAGCGCCAACGGCACCTGAACCGCCCGCTTCGTCGGGAGCGATATCCAAGAATTTTCTTGATCGGGGGATTGAGCATGCGATTGGGCTACGCATACGCGCTTGGCTGCGCACTTCTTCTTGGAACGGCAGATCCTGCCAGCGCCGCGGGTTGCAAGCCCAGCGATGCCGCCCTTGCCGGCCACTACTACCTGCGCGGCGTCATGGAGGTTGGCTCCGAACTGCTGCTCAGGAAGGACGGCAGCTTCGAATTCATGCTCGCCTACGGTGCCAACGACCAGTACGGCAAGGGCTGCTGGGTGAAGAAGGGATCGACCGTCGAGGTCATTCCGGCTGGACGCAGTTCGGCATCGACGCATCACACACCCGACGACAGCGGCTTCAGCGGTCTGGTGCTGACCATTTCCGGCCGCAGCCTGGTGTGGGCCATCAACGGCAGCGGACACAAGGGACGGTTTGAGAGGTGAGCCTCATTTCGGCCGCTTGAAAGCCTTCCGTTCCTTCTCGACCTCCTTGCGGCAGATGCAGCCTTCGAGATGGTCGTTGACCAGGCCCATGGCTTGCATGAAGGCATAGACCGTGGTTGGGCCGACAAAGCTCCAGCCGCGCTTCTTCAATTCCTTCGAAATCCGCACCGAGACCGCCGTGGTCGGATTGGCGCGCAAATGGGCGAGATCGACAATTCTGGGCCGCTCCTCCTTGCCGGGTTCGAATTTCCAGAACCAGGCGGCGAGCGAACCGAACTCGTCCACCATCTCGCGGGCGCGCTTGGCGTTGTTGATGGTCGAGACGATCTTGCCACGATGGCGGATGATGCCGGCATTGCCGAGCAGGCGCTCGACATCCTTGTCGGTGAAGGCGGCGACCTTGTCGAAGTCGAAGCCGGCGAAGGCCTCGCGAAAATTCTCGCGCTTGCGCAATATGGTCAGCCATGAGAGGCCCGACTGGAAGCCTTCGAGGCAGATCTTTTCAAACAGCCTGCGGTCATCGGCCACCGGCCGGCCCCATTCATGGTCATGGTAGTGCAGATAATCGGGCAGGTTGCCGTGCCAGAAGCAGCGCGCGACACCGTCGGGACCGGCAAGCAGGCCGGTGCTTTCATTGCTCATTGCGAAAAATCCATCCGTTAACGCGCTTCTGCGCCGCTTTTACCGTGGCTTTACCAGATTCCTGAACCGGGCGGTAACCACACCAAAAGGTTTACTGACAGAACCGCATTTTACGCATTCCGATTCATGTTTCGGTTGCTGCTTGCGCGCCAATGATCGCTGAACCGGGCAGTGTTTCCACCCGGTTGTATCAGACGATCAAGGTGCGTTCCCGATGAAGAGAGTTTTGTTTTCCGTGCTCGGCGCCGTGGCTGTATTTGCCGGCGTCACACCCTCGGCCGCTGGCGACCGCTATGCCGACAGGCCGCCGGTTATGGTGAGCCCCGATCTTTCCGCCCCCTGGGTGCTGCAGCTTGGCCGCGCGCCGGGCATCGTACGGCAGAACCGCCAGATCGTGCAGCAGCCACGCCTGCGCACCGCGCAATCGGCACAGCCCGACCGGGTGCAGACGGCCGCCGTGCAGGCGCCGGCCAAGCGCATGGTGATGCGCCCACAGATCAACCCGATCTACCTGCCGCAGGAAGTCGCCTATGACGGCCCGCAGAAGCCGGGCACGATCGTCATCGATACGACGCAGAATTTCCTCTTCCTGGTCGAGAAGAACGGCAAGGCGCGGCGCTATGGCGTCGGCACCGGCAAGCCCGGCTTCGAATGGTCGGGCACGCACAAGATCACCAACAAGCGCGAGTGGCCGGACTGGCGTCCGCCGGCGGCAATGATCAAGCGCGAGGCCGCCAAGGGCCGCTATCTGCCGACCTTCCTGGCCGGCGGCATCGAGAATCCGCTTGGCGCCCGTGCGCTCTATCTCGGCACGACCGAGTACCGTATCCACGGCACCAACCAGCCGTGGACGATCGGCGGCGCGGTGTCGTCGGGCTGCATCCGCATGCGCAACGAGGACGTCGTCGATCTCTATGAACGGGTCAATGTCGGAACCACGGTTGAGGTGATATAATAGCCTAAGCGAATCACTTGACCCGGACATACATCGTTTCCGGAAATTGGAAGGAATAACGGGGGACGGGCCGTATGGGGATGCGGTCGGTCGAGAAGGGCAGCGCGGGAGACCGCGCTGCCCTTTCTTTTGATCGGCGTCCCGTACCTGCGACACGGCCCGCGTCGTTGCGTCGCGCAAAAGGCATGGCGGTTCGCTTTCGTGCTGCCATCTTCGATGTTCTTTTGCTATGTCGGCGCCAACGAAAGAAAGAGTTCAGCCATGTCCCTGTCCGATGACAGCCGTTACCTCAAGGGCGGCCCGGTTGCCCAGCGCATCATTGCCGCCGTGCGCGAGGATGCGGCAATTGCCAAAGCAGAGGGTTTTCCGCCCAAGCTGATCTCGATCACCGTCGGCGATACGGATGCGGTTGACGTCTACGTGCGCAACCAGCGCGCCAAGGCTCAGCTCGCCTGCATCGATTTCGAGGAACGGCGTTTTCCCGCCACCATCACCGCGGGTGAACTCGAAGCCGCCATCCACGGCCTGAACGCGGATCCACGCGTCACCGGCATCATCATCCAACGGCCGGTGCCCGCCCATATCCCGATCAGGACGCTGCAGGCAGCGGTGCATCCGCTGAAGGACGTCGAGGGCATGCACCCGGCCTCGATCGGCAACATCGTCTACAATCAGCTCGATCTGGCGCCCTGCACAGCGGCCGCCTCGGTCGAACTGCTCAAGGAAACCGGCCTCGACCTCAAGGGGCTGGAAGTCGTCATCGTCGGCCATTCGGAAATCGTCGGTAAACCGATCGCGTTCCTGCTGATGAGCGAAGGCGCGACGGTTACGGTCTGCCATCACATGACACGATCGGTCGCAGCACATGCGCGCCGTGCCGACGCGCTGTTCGTCGCGGTGGGCAAACCCCGGCTGATCAAGGCCGACATGGTGAAGCCGGGTGCGGCCGTCATCGATATCGGCATCAATTCCGAGATCGGACCGGATGGGACGAGCCACATCGTCGGCGACGTCGACACCGAAAGCGTGCGTGAAGTCGCCTCATGGATCACGCCGGTGCCGGGCGGCGTCGGTCCGATCACGGTCGCGATCCTGCTGCGCAACACGATGGTGGCGCTCAGCCGCCAGCGCGCGCTCTACGAGGCGACCTACGGCACGGCGGACAGGCTCGCGGCGGAATAAGCGCCGGCCCCTACTCGGCGGCGATCAGGCTCTCGTCCAGAACGCCGCCCGGCTTTGGCCCGCCATAGGCCCAGTCGAGCAGTTTTACCGTGTGCACCACCGGCATCCTGGCGGCGGCGGCAATTTGCGTGATGCAGCCGATGTTGCCGGTGGCGACGATGGAAGCTCCGGTCGCCTCGATGTTTTTCACCTTGCGATCGCGCAGCTTGGCCGAAATCTCGGATTGCAGGATGTTGTAGGTACCGGCCGAGCCGCAGCACAGATGACCCTCGCGCGGCTCGCGCACGATGAAGCCGGCCTTGGCCAACAGTTCCTTTGGCTGGCGGACGATCTTCTGGCCGTGCTGCATGGAGCAGGCCGAGTGATAGGCAACGACCGTGCCTGGCTTGCGCACCGGCTCGGGCATATCAAAAGCGGCCAGATATTCGGTTATGTCCTTGGCCAGCGCCGACACGCGCGCGGCCTTGTCGGCATAGGCCGGATCGAGCCGAAGCATGAAGCCGTAATCCTTGATCGTCGTGCCGCAGCCCGACGCGGTAATGATGATGGCGTCGAGCCCGCCCTGGTCGATGGCGCGTGTCCAGGCATCGACATTTTGTCTCGCCGAGGCAAGTGCGGCCTCTTCGCGCCCCATATGATGGACCAGCGCGCCGCAACAGCCCTCGCCCGGCGGCACCACGACTTCGACGCCGAGGCGTGTCAGCAGCGAAATCGTCGTGTCGTTGATGGCGGGATCAAGCACCGACTGCGCGCAGCCGGTGAGGATGGCGACGCGGCCCTTTTTCACCCCCTGCCCGGCATGGACGCCCGGCGAGGCCATCGGTGAAGCCGTGGGGATCGACGCCGGAGCGAGCTTGAGCATCGCACCGAGAGGCTTCAATGACGGCACCTTTTCGAACAGGCCGATGAATGGCTTGCCCAGTTTCGCCAGTTTGAGCGCGACGCGAAAGCGCTGGGGATAGGGCAGCACGAAGGCCAGCATGGCGCGGGTCAGGCGGTCGGGCAGCGGCCGCTTGTAGGTCTCCTGGATGTGAGCGCGCGCATGGTCGACCAGATGCATGTAGTTGACGCCCGACGGACAGGTGGTCATGCAGGCCAGGCACGACAGGCAGCGATCTATATGGGTGACGATCTCCTTGTCGGCCGGACGGCCGTTCTCCAGCATGTCCTTGATCAGGTAGATGCGCCCGCGCGGTGAATCGAGCTCGTTGCCCAGCGTCACATAGGTCGGGCAAGTGGCGGTGCAGAAGCCGCAATGCACGCATTTGCGCAGGATCTTTTCCGATTCCGCGACATGCGGATCGGCAAGCTGGGCAAGTGAAAAATTGGTCTGCATCGCTGATTTCCTAAGCCATGCGGCCGGGATTGAGGAGGTTCCTGGGGTCGAACTCCTGCTTCAGCCGTTGGCTGAGCGCGGCCAGTGCGGGTGCCTGCGGCTCGAATACCGGCAGGGCGGCGCGATGAGCGGGGGCGGCGCGCACCAGCGTCGCATGGCCGCCGCCATGTTTGCGCAACAGTCCGCGCAGCAGAGCAGCTTCCGGGTCACCCTCTTCCATGCGCAACCACACCAGTCCGCCCTGCCAGTCGTAGAAGGCGCTGACGGCGGCCTGCATGCGCAGCGTCAGGACCATCTGGTGACCCTGGGAAGGTGTCATCGAGACACGCCAGACCGGTTTCTCGCTGCCGTCGGCGAAGGGCCTGATATCGCGCACATCTTGCCAGGTCAGCCGGGAAGCCTCGCCCGAAATCTCCTCCAACGGCCCGGCCTTGCCAAGCAGCGTCTTCAGCGCGGCGATGCGATAGGCGACGGACGGGCCAAAACCTTCGACCCGAAGCAAGGTGGCGGCTTCACTGCCCAGCGCGCCTCCCGCGACCCGCGCGGCGATCCGCTCGGGCAGATGAGCGGCACTCGACACTTCCGCGCTAGAGCCGAGCGCCAAGGCCATGGCGCTTGCCGCGGCATCGTCGAGCAGGCCACGCACGGCCAGCGTCACCTCGGTTTCGGCGGCCGGCAGCACCTTGAAGGTAACGTCGGTGAACACGGCCAACGTGCCCCAGCTGTTGGCCATCAGCTTCGACATGTCATAGCCAGTGACATTCTTGACCACGCGCCCGCCGGACTTGAAGGCCTCGCCCCGGCCGGAGACGACGTTGATGCCGAGGATATGATCGCGCGCCGCCCCCGCCTTCAGCCGGCGCGGACCGGAGAGGTTGGCGGCCAGCACGCCGCCGATCGTGCCTTTGCCCGGCTCGCCGCCGAGCAGCGGGCCGTAGTCCATCGGCTCGAAGGCCAGTTGCTGGCCGTTTTCCACCAACAGCTTCTCGATTTCGACCAGCGGCGTGCCGGCCTTTGCCGACAGCACCAGGTCGGCGGGTTCGTAAAGCGTGACACCGGTGAGTTTCGACAGGTCGAGCGTGTGCTCCGTCTGCAGCGGACGGCCGATGCCGCGCTTGGAGCCGTGGCCAAGGATTTCGATCGGCGACTCTTCCACCACCGCTGAGGTAACGGAGGACAGGACTTCGTCTGAGGTGGTCGGGGTGAAGGTGGTCATGGCTGTCCCTGGTTCCTCGCCCCCGCTTTGCGGGGCGAGGAACCCCCGTTCTGATGGGCCATCCTCAAAACCTCGGAATATCCGGGAACGCCACCTGTCCCCGATGCACATGCATGCGCCCCAGTTCCACGCAGCGGCGCAGTTGCGGGAACACCTTTCCCGGGTTGAGCAGATGGTTGGGATCGAAGGCGCATTTGACGCGCATCTGCTGGTCGAGATCGGCCTGGTTGAACATTTCCAGCATCAGGTCGCGCTTCTCGACCCCCACCCCATGCTCGCCGGTGAGCACGCCGCCGACCTTGACACAGAGACGCAAGATATCGGCGCCAAAGCTTTCGGCCTTGTCGAGTTCACCAGGCACATTGGCATCGTAGAGGATCAGCGGATGCAGATTGCCGTCGCCGGCATGGAAGACGTTGGCGACGCCGAGCCCGTATTTTTCCGACAGCTCGCGCATGCCGGCCAGCACGCGCGGCAATTCCTTGCGCGGGATGGTGCCGTCCATGCAGTAGTAGTCAGGCGAAATGCGGCCAACGGCGGGGAAGGCCGCCTTGCGCCCAGCCCAGAAAGTCAGCCGCTCCTGCTCGGATTGCGAGATGCGACAGGTGGTCGAACCATTGCGGATGGCGATCGCCTCGACCTCGGTGATGAGATGATCGACCTCGACGCCCGGCCCATCGAGTTCGACGATCAGCAACGCCTCGACATCCAGGGGGTAGCCGGCATGGACGAAATCCTCCGCCGCATGGATCGCCGGCCGGTCCATCATTTCCATGCCACCCGGAATGATACCGGCGCCGATGATGTCGGCAACGCACTGGCCGCCCTGCTCGCTGGTCGGGAAACCGATCAACAGCGCACGCGCCGTCTCCGGCCGCTTGAGGATGCGCACCGTGACCTCGGTGACGACGCCGAGCAGGCCTTCCGAACCCGTCATGACGCCAAGCAGGTCGTAACCTTCGGTGTCGAGATGGCTGCCGCCCAGCCGCACCACCTCGCCATTCATCAGCACCATCTCGATGCCGAGCACATTGTTGGCGGTAAGGCCGTATTTCAGGCAATGCACGCCGCCGGAATTCTCCGCGACGTTGCCGCCGATCGAGCAGGCGATCTGGGAGGACGGGTCGGGGGCGTAATAAAAACCCTCCTGCTCGACGGCGATGGTGATGCCGAGATTGGTGACGCCCGGCTGGGCGACGACGGTGCGGTTGGGATAGTCAATCGCAAGGATGCGGTTGAAGCGGCTCATGACCAGCAGGACCGCGTCTTCCAGCGGCAGCGCGCCGCCGGACAATGAGGTGCCGGAACCGCGCGGCACGACGCGGATGTTGCGATCATTGCAGTATTTCAGCACGCGGGAGACCTGCGCCACCGTTTCGGGCAGCACGACGACCAGCGGCAATTGCCGATAGGCGGTCAGGCCATCGCTCTCGAAAGCGCGCATTTGGTTGGTCGCGTCAACGACGCCCTCGCCCGGCACGATGATGCGCATATCCGCGATAATCTCGTCGCGCCGGCGCATCGTGGCGTCGTCTGGTTTCGGCATGGCCAGGCCGGACATCAGCAGCCCCCATTTCGCTTGACTGGTCAATATCTTTTACCAGTTAAGCGAGCCGGTTGCAAATGCCGCGATGTGAAGACACTCGTCCAAAGGCCCGAGACGAGCTTCCGTAGCGGCAATCTGCCGCTGTTTTACGCTCCCACAAGGGGTGAGGCAGCCGCTATTCGCCTGGGTGCTTTGCCGGCTCGGAATGCATCCGGCGCACGCGGCGCACGCCCCACCAGACCAGCAGAATGGCCACCGGCACCGAAGCCGCGGTGACGACCTCCGGCGCGAAGGCGTGACCGAAGATCGAGGCGCCCTTGGCGACATAGCCGATGAGGCCGACGACGTAATAGGACACGGCGGCGACCGACAGGCCTTCGACGGTCTGCTGCAGGCGCAGTTGCAGGCGGGCGCGGTTGTTCATCGAGGCGAGCAGGTCGCGGTTCTGCTTCTCGACCTCGACATCGACCCAGGTGCGCAGCAGCGTCGTGGCGCGGGTCAGCTTTCGTGACAAATTGGCCTGGCGCTCCTCGACCGAGCGGCAGGTGCGCATGGCTGGCGCCACCCGGCGCTGCAGGAACCCGCCCCAGGTGTCATAGCCGGGCACGGCTTCCTCCTCGAGCGCTTCCAGCCGCTCGACGACGATGCCGTCATAGGCGCGGCTGGCGCCGAAACGGTAGAGGCTCGACGCGGCGTCCGCCTCCAGTTCGGCGGCGAGTTCGGTCAGGTCCGCAAGCAACGTCTGGCTGTCGCGGGTCTCGGCGACCTTCATTTCCAGCGTGGTCTGAGCCAGCCTGTCCTCGATGCGGCGGGCGCGGCCCGATAGGGTCAGGGCCAGCGGCAGGCCGAGCATGGCCAGCGTGCGGTAGGTCTCGATGTCGATCAGCCGCTGCGACAGTGCCCCGGTACGAGCGGGTGTCAGCCCGCGATCAAGCACCAATATACGGGTCATGCCGTCGCCATCCTGGCGAAAATCGGTGACGATTGCCGCGTTGCCGCGCTCGACCAGCGAGTAGCATAGGCTGGTCGGGTCGAAAGCCGCGATCAGCCGCTCGCTGACTTGCGTCCATTTGCGGATTTCGAGCCGGATGCCCGAGATGACGGTTCCCGGCGGCGAAAAGCCGTTGCCGAAGGGCGAATCCTCCTGAGTCCTGCCATTTTCAGAAAGCGGCCCTTCCCACAGATAGGTCGAGAATTCCGTATGCCGCTCCCAGCGCAGCGAGCCCTTGCCTCATTTCATCGCATGGTGGCGGGCCTGACGATCGGGCGCCGCAATGCCGAGGCGCCGCGACAGTTCGGAAAGCACGGCGTGGTCGACGCCGGAGCCGCCCTCCGTCATGAAGGCGAGTTGCACGAGAACGCGCGGCTTTTCAATGAGCGGATGCGGCCGGGCGTGGACCTCGCCGAGTGCGCCGGGCCGACCCTCATGCGCGGGAAAACCCATGACGCTGCCCTTGGCGCGTGGCTGGAACTCGAGATTGGACGGGTCGTCTGACACGGCTTGTCCCCCGGGTTTCTCTGAACCCTCTTGCGTTCGCGTCCCTCTAGGGCCAATCGCCTGACGACGCAAACAGCAAAGTTTAGCCGAAGATCACAGAACGCCGGGCGGTGAAACCGACGCGCTTCGACCAATTGGATAAATAATTTGACCAGTTGGCGACGCAGGCTTTATCCTGTGCGACACCGGTTCACCTTCCAGGCATTCTGTTGAGCGACATTTTTTCCAGGATCGAGCATTCGCGCACCGCCGACGAGGTGGTGCAGCAGATCGAGAGCCTCATCCTCGAAGGCGTGCTGCGCACGGGCGATCGCTTGCCCGGCGAGCGCGAGTTGGCACGCCAGTTCGACGTGTCGCGGCCGATCCTGCGCGATGCTCTGAAGGCCCTCGAAGGGCGTGGGCTGCTGACGACCAAGGCCGGCGGCGGCACGCATGTCGCCGACATTATCGGCCAGCTGTTCACCAAGCCGGTGGCCGACCTGATCTCGATGCATCGCAAGGCGGTGACCGATTATCTGGAATACCGCCGCGAGATCGAAGGCATCGCCGCCGAATATGCGGCGCGGCGCGCCACCCCGGAGGACCTTGCGCTGCTCGACCGCATCATGGAGCGCATGGACGAGGCGCACCGCACCGGCGATTTCGACGACGAGGCTGAAATCGACGTCGAGTTTCATCACGCGATCTGCGAATGCGCGCACAACATCCTGCTGCTGCACACGCTGCGCTCCTGCTATCGGCTGCTGTCGGAAGGCGTGTTCCAGAACCGGCTGCTGGTGTTTAGCGTGCCCGGCGCGCGCGAGGCGCTGCTTGCGCAGCACAAGGCAATCCATACCGCGGTGAAGGCCGGCGATCCCACAGCTGCCCGACAGGCGGCGATGGACCACATGATTTATGTCGAGCGATCCATGGCCGAAGCCGAGCGCAGCGGCGACTGGCAACGGGTGTCGCGGCTGAGGCTGCGGCAGCGTTCGGAAGCCGGCGATAGCGAACCAGCACGCAGACGCTCCTAGTCATTTCGATTAAGCGGGGACCATCATGAGCGACATTCTCACCATCGCAGACCTCAAGGATCTCGCCCGCCGGCGCGTGCCCAAGATGTTCTTCGACTATGCCGATTCCGGCGCCTGGACCGAGAGCACCTATCGAGCCAACGAAGAAGACTTCCAGAAGATCAAGTTCCGCCAGCGCGTCCTGGTCGACATGAGCAACCGCTCACTGGAATCGACCATGATCGGCGAAAAAGTGTCGATGCCCGTGGCGCTGGCGCCGACCGGCATGACCGGCATGCAGCACGCCGACGGCGAGATGCTGGCGGCACGGGCGGCCGAGGAATTCGGCGTGCCCTTTACCCTGTCGACGATGAGCATCTGCTCGATCGAGGATGTCGCCTCGGTGACGAAGAAACCGTTCTGGTTCCAGCTCTATGTGCTGCGCGACAAGGATTTCGTGCTCGACCTGATCGACCGGGCGAAGGCGGCAAAGTGCTCGGCCCTGGTGCTGACGCTCGACCTGCAGATCCTCGGCCAGCGCCACAAGGATGTCCGCAACGGGCTTTCGGCGCCGCCCAAGATGACGCTGGCCAACATCATCGACCTGGCCAGCAAGCCGCGCTGGTGCCTGGGCATAGCCGGCACCAAGCGCCGCACCTTCCGCAACATCGTCGGCCACGCCAAAGGTGTCGGTGACGTCTCTTCGCTGTCATCCTGGACGACGGAGCAGTTCGATCCGCAACTGTCGTGGAAGGATGTCGCCTGGATCAAGGAACGCTGGGGTGGCAAGCTGATCCTGAAAGGTATCCTCGACAAGGAAGATGCGCTGATGGCGGCCAAGACCGGCGCCGACGCGATCGTGGTTTCCAACCATGGCGGGCGCCAGCTCGACGGCGCGTCGTCGTCGATCATGGCGCTGGAAGAGATCGCGGACGCGGTCGGCGACAAAATAGAAGTGCACATGGACGGCGGTATCCGCTCCGGCCAGGACGTGTTGAAGGCGCTCTGCCTCGGCGCCAAGGGCACCTATATCGGCCGGCCATTTCTTTACGGCCTGGGCGCGCTCGGCAAGGAAGGGGTTACCAAAGCGTTGGAAATCATCCGCAAGGAGATGGACATCACGCTGGCGCTGTGCGGAAAGCGTCTGGTCACCGACATGGGCAAGGACCAGCTCCGGCGCTAGGGTCCGGTGACAGCCTGACCACGGAGACCACGAGGCTTTGGCGGAACCCGGCATCCATTTTCTCGACGCGCATGGGCCGGACGATGTGCGCCTTTACGCGATCGGCGACGTGCATGGCCGGCTTGACCTGCTGGCCGCCATGCACCAGCGGATCGAGAGCGAACTGGAGTGGAAACCGGTTCGCGACTGGCGGGTAATCCATCTCGGCGATTATGTCGACCGCGGGCCAGATTCCAAGGGCGTCATCGATTTTCTGATCGAAGCCCGAAAACGCGACCCGCGCAACCTGATGCTGGCCGGCAACCACGACATCGGCTTTCTCGATTTTCTGGGAAACCCTGAACCGGAAGGGCTCTTCATGCGCTATGGCGGCGTCCAGACGGCGCTGTCCTATGGGGTCTCCCTCACCGCGGACGCCAGTTGGTTCGGCAAGACGGAGACGATGAGACGCGGACATCAAGCCTTGCTCGAAGCTATGCCGCAAAGCCATGTCGATTTCCTGCGGTCGCTGCCGTTCTCGGTGACATCAGGCGACTTCTTTTTCTGCCATGCCGGCATCAGGCCGGGCATTGCGCTGGACAAGCAGAGCCCGCAGGACCTGATCTGGATCCGCGACATTTTCCATGATCACATCGGCCTGTTCCCGAAGATCGTGGTGCACGGCCACACCCCGGTCCCCGAGGCCGAAGTGATGGCCAACCGCGTCAATGTCGACACGCTTGCCTGGCAGTCAGGCATGCTTACCGCGCTCGTCGTCGACGGAGCGGACAAACGCATCCTGGAAATGACAATAAAGGAAGCTTGAGCCGCGCCGCAGGATGCGTCGCCAGCGAGCCGGCTTTAGCGAAGCGAGGCGGTAACGCCGTAGCCGTCTACGGCGTTGTGGTTGTTGGCGGCATCGGCGGCATAGATGCCGAGACCGCAAAGCACGATGGCGGACAACATGGCAAAGGACAGAAGCGCTGCTTTCACGGAGGTCATCTCTTGTTGAGCTTTCTGCATCTGTGCACCAGGCGGTTACCAATGCGTTGAAACGGAGAATTCGCTTCAAAGTTTCGACGATTTCGCGCTTCTAGGCGCGTTCTGTATCGACGGTGTGTCGCACGGGTCACACAAAAGGTTCATCGCGGTTGCACTTATGATGCAGAGCGCGCGCCTTCTAGAATGGCGGGCGGACACAAGCCAAGAATGAAAGGGGTTTTCCCCAACCGGTTTCACGGCCGCGTGCCAATTATGTCACGCGCGGGAATGGACGCTGAGAGACTGTTTCGAAATTCGCTCTGGCGAGTGAGTGTCTCAGATGGTTGCCACCCAGGCGCGAGCAATGGCCAGCCCTGCGGCATCGGCGTCGGGTCCGTTGCGGGCCATTTCGCCATCGAGCTTGCCGGCCCAGTCGGGATGGCGCGCGGCAATGGTCGGGGCGAAGGAGGTGCTCCAGTCCTTCACCATCGGCCGATCGGCCTCGAAATGGAACTGGAAGCCATAGACGGCGCGGCCGACACGAAACGCCTGGTTTTCGGCGATATCATTGCCGGCGAGACGTACGGCGTTTTGCGGCAGTTCGAACGTGTCGTCGTGCCACTGGAAGATCGGGAATTTTTCCGGCAGTTCAGCCAGCACCGGATCGGCCTTGGCATCCCGCGTCAGCGACACGCCGCGCCAGCCGAATTCGTTGGCGGCGCCGATGCGGTTCTCACCGCCGAAGGCGCGGGCGACGAGCTGGCTGCCAAGGCAGATGCCGAGCACGGCGCGGTCCTTGCCGGCAAAATCGCGGGTCAGTTCGAGCAACGCCGGGAAATAGGGATACTCATCGTCGGCCAATGCGTTCTGGCCGCCGCCGAGCACCACCATGGCATCGTGCCCAGCCGCATCCTGCGGCAGCGGATCGCCCTTGTAAGGGAGGCGCACATCGAGATCGGCACCCGCTTCCGCGAGTGCGGCACCAACCTGGCCGAGGCCGGTATTGTCGTAGTTCTGGACCACCAGCACCCGCATCGCAAAACCCTGCTGACATGAAAATGATGCGACGAGCGATATCATGCCGCCCGCATAGCAGCCAAGATGCGTATCCCAGGAGAGAACTATGCCACTGCAGAACCGGGTCGATCCGTTCGGCGCCATCCACGCCGTGCCCGAGCGCGGCCTGTTCACCGGCAATCGCGGCATCATCCATGATCCCGAAACCAAGACTTTGTTGAAGAAACGCTGGGCGCTTCAGGCCTGGATCATCTGCGTGTGCCAGTTCCGCAATGTGCGGCGCGAGCCGATGGGCCGCAACAGGCCCGGCGGCAAGGCCGGCTGGACCGAGCTTTTCTTCCTCGACGAGGTTACGGCCCTGGCGGCGGGACACCGCCCCTGCTTCTTCTGCCAGCGCGGGCGGGCCAAGGAGTTTGTCCAGCGCTTCGGCGAAACCTTCGGCATCGCCGAGCCACGCGCCCCACAGGTCGACAAGCTGCTGCACAAGGAGCGGCTGGCTTCGGGGGGCAGGCCGCCTGTGGTTGCCGTTGAAGACCTTGACAGCCTGCCGGACGGCGCCATGGTTGCTGACGGCGGTTCAGCCTATGCCCTGCGCGGCGGCAAGGCACTGCGCTGGTCGTTCGCCGGCTATGGCCCACCCGTTGACTTTGGCTCACTCGGCGAAAAGACGCTTTTGCTGCTCTCTCCAGCGACAACACTCAACGTCCTGCGGCATGGCTTTCGTCCGGTGTGGCATCCATCCGCCGAGACTTGACGCCAGCGGCCGGCTCGCTCATTCCTCGGCGATGCGCGCCAATTACAAGATGCAACGCCTGTTCGTGCCTGACGATCTCGGCCCGGAGATCGAGTTCGACGCCGGCCAGCAGCAGAGCCATTATCTGATGCATGTGCTGCGCCTTGGCGAAGGCGCCGAGATCCTGGTCTTCAATGGCCGAGATGGTGAGTGGTCGGCGGCCATCGCGGCGAAGTCGAAGAAAGCGGTCAAACTGAGGGTGCTGGCATTGCAGCGGCCGCAGCCGCCACTGCCCGACCTCATCTACTGTTTCGCGCCGCTGAAACAGGGCCGGCTCGACTATCTCGTGCAGAAGGCGGTCGAGATGGGCGCTGGCGTGCTGCAACCCGTCATCACCCAGCACACGCAAGTCGCCAAGCCGTCCATCGATCGGCTGCGCGCCAATGTCGTCGAGGCCGCCGAACAATGCGGCATCCTGGCGGTGCCGGAGGTTCGCGAGGCGGAAAAGTTCGAACGCCTGCTGACCGGCTGGGACAAGGAAAGGCGGCTGGTTTTCTGCGACGAGGACGCCTCGACCAACAATCCGCTGCCTGCGCTGCAGCAGGTGAAGGAGAAGAAGCTGGCGCTGCTGGTCGGGCCCGAGGGCGGCTTTTCCGATGAGGAGCGCAAGATGCTGCGCGCCCTGCCCTTCGTGACCGCCATTCCGCTCGGCCCACGCATCCTGCGCGCCGACACGGCGGCCGTGGCGGCACTTGCGGTGATGCAGGCAACTGTCGGAGACTGGTAGGACGTCATGTCTTGCAAGAGGCAGCGCGGATCGTGGCCTTCAATTCCTCTTGACCTGTGGCTCAGGATTTTTCGCTTGATCGGCTACTGACATTTCGTCCATTTACCGCCGGCGGCTCCACTGGCCGCTTTTGAGGGCTTGATCATGGCGCGCGACACAACCGATTTCCGGCCGATCGAAGGTGTCGACGAACTCGTCGAGCACCTGGCCGAAGGCAACAAGCCGCGCGACAAATGGCGCATCGGCACCGAGCACGAGAAATTCCCCTTCTATGTCGATGGCAACGCGCCCGTGCCCTATGGCGGCGAGCGCGGCATCCGCGCCATCCTGGAAGGCATGCAGGAAAAGCTGGGCTGGGACCCGATCATCGATGACGGCCGCATCATCGGCCTGGTCGAGCCGACGGGCCAGGGCGCGATCTCCCTCGAGCCCGGCGGCCAGTTCGAGCTTTCCGGCGCGCCGCTGGAGACCATCCATCAGACCTGCCGCGAGGGCAATGCGCATCTGGCGCAGGTGCGCGAGATCGCCGAACCGATGGGCATCCGCTTCCTCGGCCTCGGCGGCAGCCCGAAATGGTCGCTGGCCGAGACGCCGAAAATGCCGAAATCGCGCTATGAGATCATGACGCGCTACATGCCCAAGGTCGGCACCAAGGGCCTCGACATGATGTACCGCACCTGCACGATCCAGGTTAACCTCGACTTCGAGAGCGAAGCCGACATGCGCCGCAAGATGCAGGTCTCGCTGAAGCTGCAGCCGCTGTCGACGGCGCTGTTCGCGAACTCGCCTTTCACCGAGAGCCGGCCGAACGGCCTGCAGAGCTGGCGCGGCGACATCTGGCGCGACACCGACAACCAGCGCTCCGGCCTGCTCGAATTCTGCTTCTCGCCGGAGTTCGGTTTCGCCGACTACGTCGAATGGGCGCTCGACGTGCCGATGTATTTCGTCATCCGCGACGGCCACTATCACGACATGACGCACATCACCTTCCGCCAGTTCATGGCCGGCGCCGCGCGCAACGAAGTGCCGGACGGGCTGCCGACGATGGGCGACTGGGCGAACCACCTGTCGACGCTGTTCCCCGACGTCAGGCTGAAACGTTTCCTCGAAATGCGCGGCGCCGATGGCGGCCCGTGGCGGCGCATCTGCGCGCTGCCGGCCTTCTGGGTCGGCCTGCTCTATGACGAGGCGGCGCTCGACGCGGCCGAGGCGTTGACCTCGAGCTGGACCTACAAGGAAGTGCTGGCCATGCGCAACGCGGTGCCGGAGCTGGGCATTTCCGCGCCCTTCCGCAACGCCACGCTGCGCGAGATGGCACGCGATGTGCTGGCCATCTCGCGCACGGGGCTGAAGAACCGCGGCAAGAAGAACCGTGACGGCTACGACGAAACCTCGTTCCTCAACACTTTGGACGAAGTGGTCGCGCGCGGCACGACCAGCGCCGAGGAGATGCTTTCGGCCTACCACACGCGCTGGGGCGGCTCGATCGAGCCGGTGTTCATGGAATACGCCTATTAACCGCGCACGTTAAGGAGCGGCAAAAGCCGCTTCAATCGAGTGTTGAAACGAATTAGGCTCTCTTCCGAGGAATTCAGGAGGAGAAGCCGATGCCTACCTTGTTCGATATGCTGACCCAGGCCCAGAACGGCAACGGCATGCAGGCGCTTGCCCAACAATATGGGCTTTCGATGCAACAGACACAGGCGGCGGTCGCAGCACTGCTGCCGGCCTTTTCGCAGGGGTTGCAACGCAACACCGCCGATCCCTACGGGCTCGGCGCCTTCATGACGGCGATGGCAAGCGGCCAGCACGCCAAATATTTCGAGGACGCGACCCGGGCGTTTTCGCCGCAAGGCGTCGATGAAGGCAACGGCATTCTCGGACATCTGTTCGGGTCCAAGGACCTGTCACGCGCCGTGGCCAGCCAGGCGGCGCAAGCGAGCGGCGTCAGCCAGCAGGTCCTGCAGCAGATGCTGCCCGCGATCGCCTCGATGGTGATGGGCGGCCTGTTCAAGCAGACGACAAATCAGATGCAGTCCGCGGGAGACTTCGGCGGTGGTGGGAACAATCCGCTCGGCGAGATCATCGAACAGATGATGCGGCAAGGCGGCATGCAGGCCCCGGCACCACAACAGCGTCAGGCCCCGCCGCCCCCGAACCCGATGGACAACCCGCTTGGCAAGGTCTTGCAGGACATGTTCGGCGGCGGCACGCCGCAACCGCAGAGCCAGCCGCAGCAAGCGCCCAACCCTTATGGTGACAATCCGCTAGGCAAGGTGCTGCAGGACATGTTTGGTGGCGGCGCGCCGCAGCCGCAAGCCCGACCGCAGCCACAGCAGACGCAGACTATGGTGACAATCCGCTGGGAAAGATCTGAAATGCTGCGGCAGGGAGGATTGGGCGGCGGGCAGCCGGCGCTCTCAGCTCGGCACCGCCAGCGCCGCGCCGCAACCGCAGACCAACCGAGCGGCAGGCCGAGGAACCCGTTCGATGATTTGTTCGGCAAGATGTTCGAGACCGGCGCCCAGCAGCGCGACGACTATCAAAAGGGCGTGGAAACGATCTTCGATCAGTTCAAGCGCGACATGGACCGCAGGTAGGCGCCAAGGCAGCCACCATTTCTGAACACGCCAGAAAAGAAAAGCCCGGTCCTTGGGAGGACCGGGCAACGTGCAGGCAGGCCGGCGGGGAACCGGCAGGGAGTGGGAAGCCTGCAGAACCTTTGGTCGCGCTGAGCCCTGAAAGGTTCAACGCGACCGAAACTCAACCGATCAGGCCACCTTGCGGGCAAGATCCTCGATCGTCTCCACGCGATCGCTGGCGATTTCACGCAGCATCACCGTCGGGTCTCGGCCGAACGGCACGTCGATGGCGACATGCAGGTCGGCGCGCGTCAGGCCGATATCGGCGAGCTCGGCATCCGACATCTCGCCAAGGCGATAGAAGGCGCGGCGATTTTTCCAGGCGCGGTAGAAATTGAAGACGGTATTGGCCACGCGCATCGCAACGGCCGGACGCGAGGTGATGCGCGAGGTCTCGGTGGCGAAATCGATCGTGGTCATAGCAGTCTCCCTCGGAGTCGAGCGGACAAAGCCAAGCGATCGGCGCTGGCGACAGCAGCCGTTCCGGCTTCGATTCATTTTCAAAGGTGCATGTCGTTTTCCCAAAACCGGTGTCCACTTTTGGGCGACATGCATTGGCTTCATGTGGACAATGCCAATTTGCCATCAGCCGATTGATTAATCCAACGAATGTTTCTAATCTTTAGCATCAACATCAATGATGGATTGAACCGATGAAAGCGCCGCTCGATCTCGATCAGTTGCAAACCTTCATCTCGATCGCCGATACCGGCAGCTTCACGCGGGCAGCCGAGGAGGTGCACCGGACCCAGTCGGCGGTGTCGATGCAGATGCGCCGGCTGGAGGAGCGGATCGGCAAGCCGCTGTTCGAGAAGGAGGGGCGCAGCAACAGGCTGACGGAGGAAGGCGACAAGCTGCTCTCGTATGCAAGGCGGCTGCTCTACCTCAACCGCGAAACGCTCGCCGCCTTCGACGACCAGCGGCTGGAAGGCACGATCCGTATCGGCACGCCGGACGATTATGCCGACCGTTTCCTGCCGGAGATCATGGCACGCTTCACCCGCTCCAATCCGCGCGTCGAACTGACCGTCATCTGCGAGCCGACGCCGGGGCTGGTCGAGCATATCAAGCGCGGCAATCTCGACCTGGCGCTGGTGACGCACAATGATGTGCGCGGCCAGTCGGAAGTGGTGCGGCGCGAACCGCTGCTTTGGGTCACCTCGGCCAACCATGCGACACATGAACAGGTAACGCTGCCGATGGCCTTTGGCCGGCCGAACTGCATCTGGCGGCGCGCCGCCGTCGATGTGCTGGACCAGCAGAACCGCGACTATCGCATCCTGTTCACCAGTTTCTCGGCGACCGTCATCACCGCCGCCGTGCTTTCGGGCCTGGCGATCTCGGTGCTGCCGGAATGCGCACTCAGGCCCGGCATGCGGGTGCTGGGCGAGGCCGACGGTTTCGGCGCCCTCCCCGATTGCCGCATCGGCATCATGCGCGGCCAGACCTCGCGGCCGGAGATCGTCGATGCGCTTGCCCGCCACATCTCGGAGAGCCTGGACAACATCTCGGTGCCGCTTGGCGAGGAGACGGGAACATTCGACTTCGCCGCACTCGCCTTTGCCAAGATGAAGCGGACGAGACCGAACCAGCTTCTGCCCGGCTGGTAGGGAAGAATCGGGGCGCCTTGAGCGCGTAGCCGGATACGGGCGCCTTGACGTGGGGCGCCAACCAGCCCCCAATCGGCCGATGAGCGAAGCAGCATCCGAATCACGCACCAACGCCACCGAATACACGGTGAGCGAGATCTCCGGCGCGCTGAAGCGTACGGTGGAGGACGTCTTCGGCAATGTGCGGGTGCGCGGCGAAATCTCCGGCTATCGGGGCCCGCACTCCTCCGGCCATGCCTATTTCGCGCTGAAGGACGACCGCGCCCGGCTCGACGCCGTGGTGTGGAAAGGCACGATGAGCCGGCTGAAATTCCGCCCCGAGGAAGGGATGGAGGTGATCGCCACCGGCAAGCTCACCACCTATCCCGGCAAGTCCAACTACCAGATCGTCATCGACAATCTGGAGCCGGCTGGCGCCGGGGCGCTGATGGCGCTGCTGGAGGAACGCAAGCGCCGGCTGCAGGCCGAAGGGCTTTTCGATGCCGCACGCAAGCGCCGGCTGCCGTTCATGCCGCGCGTCATCGGCGTCGTCACCTCGCCGACCGGGTCCGTCATCCGCGACATCATCCATCGCATCAAGGACCGCTTTCCGCTGCATGTGCTGGTCTGGCCGGTGCGCGTGCAGGGCGAGACATCAGGGGTGGAAGTGACCAATGCCGTCACCGGCTTCAATGCACTGGCCTGGGATGGTTCCATCCAGCGGCCCGATCTCTTGATCGTCGCGCGCGGCGGCGGCAGCCTGGAGGATCTGTGGGGGTTCAACGACGAGGCGCTCGCCCGCGCCGTTGCCGCCTCCGGAATTCCGGTGATCTCGGCGGTCGGCCACGAAACCGACTGGACACTGATCGACCTCGTCGCGGATGTACGGGCGCCGACACCAACGGGCGCGGCCGAAATCGCCGTGCCGGTGAAGGCCGACCTCGAAGCGACGCTTGCCAGCCTTGGCGCGCGGCTCAAGGCGGCCATCTCACGCAATTTCGAACGCAAGCGGCAGGCCGCCCGTGCGGCGGCGCGCGCGCTGCCCTCGCCCGATCAATTGCTGGCGCTGCCGCGCCGGCGCCTCGACGAGGCGACGTCGAGGCTCAGTCGCGGCCTGTCCGTCAGCGTCGATCGCAAGCGGGCGCGACTCCAGGGCCAAAGGCTGACGCCGGCCACGCTGTCGCGGCGCATCAACGAGGCGCGCACGCTGACCGGCCGTGACCTCGCCCGCGCGCAGGCGGCGTTCTTTGCCATCGTGCGCGAACGGCGCGCTCGCTTTGCGCGCACCGCGACGCGGCTGTCGCCGGCACCGATCGCGCGAAGGCAGAAGCAGCAGGCCGACGCACTGGCGGCGCTCGCAAGGCGGCAGGATCGGGTTATCTCGCTGCGGCTCGAGCGGCTGCGCGGCCAATTGAGCCAGGCAGAGCGCCTGCTGACCACGCTGTCGCACAAGGCCGTCCTGGCGCGCGGCTTCGCGCTCGTCAAGGATGCCGATGGCGCCGTCATCAAACAGGCGGCCGACGTGGCATCGGGGATGGCGCTCTCGCTGGAGTTCGCTGATGGCACGGCCGATGCGGTGGCAACCAGCGGTGCAGCGCGACCGAAGCCGGTTGCCAAGCCATCAGCAAAGGTCAAGGAACCCGGCAATCAGGGATCGCTGTTCTGAGCATGACCGACAATCCACACCATCTGGCCACGCCCGGCGGCAAGCCGCGCGCGCGAAGCTTCGGCATCGGCTTCGACGGGACGCCCGGGCCGTTCAACGCGATCACCGACGTGCCCGGCGTCGCGGTCGGCTATGCGACGCTGATATCAGGCGATGGGGCGCTGGTCGTCGGCAAGGGGCCGGTGCGCACCGGAGTCACGGCGATCCTGCCCAGGCCACTTGCTGAGCTGGCCACGCCGGTGTTCGCCGGTATTTTCAGCCAGAACGGCAATGGCGAGTTGACCGGCTCGCACATCGTCGAAGAAACCGGTGCTTTCAACTTTCCGATCACCATTACCAACACGCATTCCTGCGGTGTTTCGCGTGACGGCACGCTGCGCTGGATGCACCAAGTGCAGCCGGCCGCGCTCGACAGCGGCTGGGGCCTGCCGGTGGCGGCGGAGACCTATGACGGCTTCCTCAACGACATAAACGGCCACCATTTGACCTTTGAGCACGTGGCCCAGGCACTAGACGGTGCCGCCGGCGGCCCGATCGAAGAAGGCAGCGTCGGCGGCGGCACTGGCATGATCACCTTCGGCTTCAAGGCCGGTTCGGGCACGGCTTCGCGCGTCGTCGGGTGGCAGGGAAATTCCTACACGGTGGGCGCCTTCGTGCAGTCGAATTTCGGCAAGCTGCGCAATTTCACGCTTCGCGGCCAGCGCGTCGAGCCAGTGCTCGCCGAATCGGCGATCCGAGACGACGTACGGCATGCGGAAAAAGGCTCGATCATCGCCGTCATCGCCACCGATGCACCATTCCTGCCGCACCAGATGAAGCGGCTGGCGCGCCGCGTGCCGCTCGGCGTCGCCATGACCGGCGGCTTCGGCTACCACAGTTCGGGCGACATCTTTCTCGCCTTCTCGACCGCCAATCCTGCCGCCGCACTGGCGCCGTCAGGCCGGATCGCCAATGCCGATTTCATTCCCGATACGGACATCGATCCGTTTTTCGATGCCGTAATCCAGACGGTGGAAGAATCGATCCTCAACGCATTGGCCGCCAACGACGACATGACCGGACGCGACGGCAATTTCGTGCCGGCACTGCCGAAGACATGGTTGAAAGAAAAGTTCGGGCTGAAAGAAAAGCTCGACTGAGACGAAACGCGGGCCGAAAAGCCCGCGCATTCAGACAGAGCGGCCGTTAGGATCTATTCCGCAGCCTTGCTGGGCGCCTGCTGGTGCTCGTCGGCCTCGGCCGCTTCCTCGAGCCGGGAAGCAATGAGTTCCTGGATATCGCCGACTTCTTCCTGGATATCCTCTAGCGGGATGCCGACCTCGGCCGCCTTGGCGGCGCATTCCCTGGCCAATGTCTCGGCCTGCTTGTCGATCCTGGCCTGGGACTGGCAATGGACCTTTTCGCCGATCCATCCCCGCAAGAACTCGATGGCGTGTTCACTCATACTGCTGTTCCCTGCGGCAAAGCCGGTTGGTAATCATAAACGTCGGCACCCCACAAAGGATGCATGTTCCCATTCCAGCCGAGTCGCGGCCAGCCGGCAAGTCAATGCCGTCCAGGGTCCACAGAGCCGAAGGAAATCGAGGGGTGAAGAACATTTTCTGATTCTGAAGGACTGTACCGTTGGCGGGATATGACCCGCGCCGAGCAATTGCTTCTACCTTTTACGGCTTTCAGTCCGTTTCGTATCTCAACGGCTGTCGCTAAAGCCGCCTTTTTGACGTTGCGCCTCGAGGCGCGAGCCAACGAAGCCGCCGCTATATAGTGATATCCTCCTGCAATGTCGACTCCTCCCAATCGTGCCCGCAGGCTGCACCAAGGTCGCACTCCCGCGCGCCATCAGAAGGTCTCGACCCAGGGCCTCAACTCCATTTCCCAGGTCCAGGCGCTGCGGTGCTGGCGATGGATGGAGAGATAGGCCTCGGCGATGGCGTCCGGAGACAGCCGGCGATCCGGCGGTCCGGGCTCCTGTCCGGACGCAGCCGAGGCGATGGCGCCATCGATGATGAAATGGGCGACGTGGATGTTCTTCGGCGCCAGTTCACGGGCCATGGACTGGGCCAACCCGCGCAAGCCGAATTTGGGCATCGCAAAACCGGCGGAGCCGGCGAAGCCCTTCACGCTTGCTGTCGCACCAGTGAAGAAGATCGAGCCAGCCCCTTGAGCAAGGAGCCGGCGCGCCGCTAGCTGGCCGACCAGGAACCCGCCATAGGCCCCAACCAGCAAAGCCTGCCGGACCGCCTCGGGATCGAGCTCGACTATCGGCCCGCGAGCGCGTCCGCTGGCGTTGAAAACCACCAGCGAGAGCGGGCCGGCCTTGTCGGCGACATCGAACAGATGCTCCACCGAAGCGGGATCGGAGACATCCGTTGCCACGGCCTGCGCGCCTGTCTCAGCCTGCAATGCACCGAGTTTCTCAATGTTTCGAGCGGCCAGAACGACGCTGAACCCTTCCTTGGCAAGGAGACGCGCCAGCGAGGCGCTCAAGCCGGAGCCCGCACCGGCGATGACGGCGACATTGGATGTCATGAGACCTCTCCTTCCTTGCACGGATTGCGGTCGATGGCTGGCGAATGAACTGTGTTGAAGCTTGCCGGATCAGCGCGGCGGCGGCAACGCCGAGGCACCTGGAATTGCTCCAGAAAAATGGCCGGGCGCGAAACGGCCCGGCCAAAAAGAAGGTCATAACCTTCAGAGGGGAACACCGCTCAGTGAAATGGGAGGAAAACACCGAACGGATTTTTCTCTTTTGAACCGATTCTCGGACAGATACGACGGATGATTTTCTAAAGATTGGTCAGAATTGCGAAAATTCTGTTCCTTCTTCGCCAGGAAGCTCAACCAACCCGGCTTTCCCCTTCGAGCAGATCCGCATAATGGCGCCGCGCGACGTCGGGATGCGAGCGCAGCCGGCTTTTCAGCACATTGGTTCCGACATCGCGAAACAGCGGATTGTCCGGATCGCTGGCCGGTCCGCGCGCCTGCGCCGCCAATTCCTCGGAAAGGCCAAGCAGCGGTATCGTCGCATCAAGCCTGGCGCTGAAGAAGAACGGCACCGAAATACGTTCGACGCCGGCGGGGGGCGTCACGACCCGATGCACGGTCGCTCGCAAATAGCCGTTGGAGGCCAGTTCGAGTAATTCGCCAATGTTGACGACGAGCGTGCCGGGAATGGGATCGACATCGACCCAGCTGCCGTCATAGTCGACTTGGAGTCCCTTGTTGTCATCCTGGAGCAGCAGCGTCAGGAAACCGCCATCCTTGTGCGCGCCCACGCCCTGGTCGCCGCCGGTTGCATCACGGCCGGGGTAGCGCACGATCTTCATGCGATGGTTGGGTTCCCCGCCATAGATCGGGTCGAAGGCGTCCTCGGGCTGATCGAGCGACAGAGCGAAGGCTTTCAGCAACCGGATCGCCACGGCCGTCACCTTGCTCTGCCAGGCAAGCAGCGCCGGCTTGAGATCCGGCAGCGCCGCGGGCCACTGGTTCGGTCCCTGCAGCCGCGTCCAGGCTGGAATTCCCGGCCCTTGCGCGATTGCATGGCGTTCGACGCCAATGTCGAGTTGCTCGCGCCAGTCCTCCTTGCCCTTGGTCAGTTCGCCGCCTGCGCGCGTATAGCCGCGAAACTGCGAGGATCTGACCATCTCGATTGCCAGCTTGTCGGCTTCCGGCAGGGCAAAGAAGTGACGCGATGCGGTGAGGACCTCGCTGATCTCCGCCCAGGAGATGCCATGTCCGGCCAGGTAGAAAAAGCCGATGTCGCGCGAAGCGGAGCGCAAGTCCGCCAGAAATGTCCGGCGCTCCGACGCGCCCTGCTCACGACGGCTCAAATCAAGCACAGGCACTATTCTGGGCATATCAGGCTCCTTTCCTGGCGCTTTCCGGCCGTTGTTTCAATTCACCACTTCGGAAAACCCAGCCGATTGGACATGCAGGCGCTTTTGCGCGACCATAGCCGCCATCAACGCGCGCAAGTCTCATCGACTTCGAATTGCCGGGAAAGAAACGATCGGCCCTTCGTCGCAGCCGCGACGAACAATTTTTCCATTCGGACGGGCAAGCTGATGATGATCGCGATCATGCCATGACAGAAAGGCGATGGGCGCGCCCAATCGTCCTCAACCCTGCTGGGCCGCCCTCAACAGCATGCCGAACAGGTCGCGCGGCTCATCGGGGTCGGCCAGCATGTCGAGTTCCTGGTAGAGGCCGGTCGACTTCAACTGGTCCCTGACATAGCGCAGCGCCGAAAAGTCCTCGATGGCGAAGCCGACGGAATCGAACAACGTGATCTGGCTGGCATCGCGCCTCCCTTGCACGGCGCCTGATATGACCTGCCAAAGTTCAGTAACCTCATGATCCGGTGCGAGTTGCTGGATCTCGCCTTCGATGCGGGTCTGCGGGGGATATTCGACGAAGATGTCGGAGCGCAGCAGGATATCGCGGTGCAGTTCGGTCTTGCCCGGGCAGTCGCCGCCGACCGCGTTGATGTGGACGCCGGAGCCGACCATGTTGTCGGTGAGAATGGTGGCATACTGCTTGTCGGCGGTGACCGTGGTGATGATGTCGGCGCCCTCGACCGCTTCCTGCGCGGTCGTGCAGGCGGTCATGTCAAAGCCGAGGCCGTCGAGGTTACGGATACATTTTTGCGTCGCCGAACGGTCGATGTCGTAAAGGCGGAGCTTGTCGACGCCGAGCAGCGCCTTGAAGGCCAGCGCCTGGAATTCGGCCTGGGCGCCATTGCCGATCAGCGCCATGCTGCGGGAGCCGGCTGGCGCCAGATGCTTTGCCGCGAGAGCCGACATCGCCGCCGTGCGCAGCGCGGTCAGGATGGTCATTTCCGACAAGAGTACCGGATAGCCGTTGTGGACATCGGCCAGCATGCCGAAGGCGGTGACCGTCTGGCGGCCCTCGCGCATGTTCTTGGGATGGCCGTTGACGTATTTGAAGCCATAGACCTCGCCGTCACTGGTCGGCATCAGTTCGATGACGCCCTCGGCGCTGTGCGAGGCGACACGCGGCGTCTTGTCGAAGAGGTCCCAGCGGCGGAAATCATCCTCGATATAGGCGGCAAGCTCGACGAGGAAGCGTTCAACGCCGATCTTCAGCACCAGCTTCATCATGTGGTCGACGCTGACGAACGGCACGATGTTGAGATTGGGGATCATTTTGCTTCCTTGCCGGCGTTCCGGTCAGTCCTTGCGATGCGCGTTGTGCGTCTTCATCATCGCGGCAAGCGCCGGGTCTTTCTCCTCCAGCGCGCTGATGGCTCCGCCGGTATCATGGAGGCGTTCATCCTGCCCCATCTTGAACTTGGCTTCGAGCCGCTCGATCGGCAGGTCGAAGCCGATGATGTGAGGTATGCGCCGTTCCATGCCGCCCGGACCGAGTTCGCGCATGCGCCAGCGGTCATCACGATCCTTTTCCAGCAAATCGACCAATTGCAGCAAATGCCGGGCAGTGGCGCGCTTATCGAGCGGCACCGGATTGCCATGGCAATGCACCACGGCAAAGTTCCAGGTCGGCGCGCTGTCGCGGACCGGGTTGCACGGATACCAGGAGGACGAGATGTAGCCATGCGGCCCCTGGAAGACGGCAACCGTCTCCCTGCCCTGCGCAATCAGCTCGCTGTGCGGATTGGCCCTGGCGAGATGCGAGACCAGCGTTCCGTTTGCGCCCCGCGTGCGATCGAGCACGAACGGCAGATGCGAGACGACGAGCCCTTGCGGCCCTGATGTCACCACCGTTGCGAAAGCGGCCGCCTCGATCAGGCCGAACACGGCGTCGCGCGACAGCGGCGCGAATTCCGGCTTGCTGTACATGAGATCAGCTACGCTGGACCCGGACCGCCGGGATGAGGCCTTGCGGCCGCAACAGCAGCACGGCGATGACACCCGACAGCACGATGGCGTCGCGATAGGGCGCGATCGCCCCCGGCAGCGTCGCCTGCAGCAGCACCTCGATGATGCCGAGCAGGAAACCGCCTGCGACCGCACCCGGCAGGCTGCCGAGGCCACCGACGACGGCGGCGATGAAGGCTTTCAGCACCGGCGTGAAGCCCATCAGCGGATCGACCGAGGCGCGTTGCGCCACCCACAGCATGGCCGCCAACCCCGCCAGCAAGCCGGAGAGCAGGAAGGCGGTGGCGATGATGCGGCTGGCCGGAATGCCCATCAGGCGCACGACGTCGAAATCCTCCGCCGCTGCGCGCATCGCCGTGCCGGTCACCGAGCGGCGCAGGAAGACCTCCAGCGCAATCAGCGCCAGCGCCGAGACGACGATCGAGATGCTTGGACCGACGCCGATGGTGAAATCACCAAAGGAGAAGGCGCCGGTCATCCAGCCGGGCATGGCGACAGCCTGCGGCCGGGCCGAAATACCGTTCTGGAAGACAACTTTCAAAAGGCTGGACACGGCGAAACTGGTCAGCAGAAGACTGGTGACGCTGGCGCCACGCATAGGCCTGAAGGCGATGCGCTCCATGGCGACAGCGGCGAGTGCACCGCAGGACACGGCGACAAGCACGGCTACCGGAAAGGGAAGGCCGAGCACCAGCGAAGCCAGAAGCGCATAGCCCGACAGCGTCATCAGCTCGCCATGGGCGAAATTGATGAGGCCAACGATGGAGAACACGATCGCCAGGCCGAGCGCCAGCAGCGCATAGACGCCGCCAAGGCTGACCGCATTGATGATCTGCTGCGCGACCATGCTTCTTAAGCTCCCAGATAGGCTTGGCGGACGAGGTCCGAAGAGGCGAGTTCTTTTGCCGTGCCCGACAACACCACCTCGCCATTGGCAAGCACGACGGCACGATCGGCGATTTCCAGCGCCAGCGCCACATTCTGCTCGACCAGAAGGATGGTCAGGCCCTTGCGGCGCAGTTCGGCGATCAGGTCGAAGACGGTGTCGATCAGTTGCGGGGCAAGGCCGAGCGACGGCTCGTCGAGCAGGATCATGCGCGGTTTGCCCATCAAGGCGCGGGCGATGGCCAGCATCTGCTGCTCGCCGCCGGACAGGTTGCCGCCCTTGACGCGGTGGTAGCGACGCAGGATCGGGAACAGCTCCAGCATCTCCTCCTCGCGCACCCGCGCCTCGGCCGCCGGCTGATGCACCGCGCCGCCGAGACGCAGATTGTCGGCCACCGTCAGGCTGGCGAAGATGCGACGGCCTTCGGGAACCAGCGCGACCCCCTTGCGGGCGATGGCCTCCGGAGCCAAGCCGGTGATGTCGGCCCCGTCGAACACCACCTTGCCGGACGCAGCCGGCACCAGCCCGGCGACGGCACCAAGCGTCGAGCTCTTGCCGGCGCCATTGGCGCCGACCAGCGCGATGATCTCGCCGCTGTCGACGGTGAGGTCGACACGGCGCACCGCCTCGACTTCGCCGTACCGGATTTTCAGGGCTTCGACGCTCAGCATGGCATCACGGCGCGGGAACGTCGGCGGCGGCGGGGATCAGGGTTTCGACATGCTTGCCCTCGCCGCCGTCGTAGCGCATCAGCGCCACGGGCCTGAGCGGCATGCGGTCGGTGCCGGCATAGGTGATCTTCCCGGTGATGCCTTCGAAATCCTTGAGGTTGGCGATGGCGTCGCGGATGGCCTTGGGATCGTCGGAGCCGGCGGTCTTGACCGCCTGGTCGAGGATCAGCCCGATCTCGTAACCATTGACCTCATAGGTCGATTCCGGCGCGTGGCCGGCATATTTGGTGAAGGCGGCGTTGAAGGCCTCGAGCTTGCTGCCCGGCTCGGCATAGCCGGCCGCGGTATAGACGACGCCGTCGACCAGTTTGCCCAGAGCCTTGATGGTCGGCGTACCGATGGCATCGGCGCCATAGACCGGGATGGTGACGCCGGCGCCACGCAATTGCTGGATGAAGGCCGGGAAATCCGGTTCATAGGCCGCCGTCATGATCAGGTCCGGCTTGTCGGCCAGGCCTTTGATGTTGGTGATCTCGGCGGAGAAGTCCGGCTGGCCCATTGTAAAGGTGCCGCGGCCGACGACGGCACCGCCCTTCTTCTCGAACACCTTGCCGAAATATTCAGGCAGGTTGGCGGTATAGGTGGAGTCCGGCGAGGTCAGCAGGAACACCTTCTTCTTGCCTTCGGAGACGGCGAAATCGGCTACCGCCGTCGCCTGCACATTGTCGGCCGGGTAGGTGCCGAACATGACGTCGCCGACCGCACCTGTGAGCACGGGGGCGGAGCCGCACAAGGTCAGGGTCGGAATGCCGAGCGGCTGGGTGAGCTGGCCGGCGGAGATCGAGGGATCGGCATCGCAGGGCGTGATCATGATCTTGGCGCCGGCGTCGATCAATTCCTGGGCGACGGTGGCGGTCTGCGCGGTGTCGGAGCGCGTGTCCTTGATCAGCAGCTTGACGGTGTATTTGCCGCCGAGCCCGCCCTTGGCGTTGAGCTCGTCAAGCGACATGCGCAAGCCGGCAAGGGCCGGCTGGTCGTAGGGGGCAAGGCCGCCGGTCTGCGCGGTCGCCGCACCGATGATGATCTCCTCGGCGCTCGCCGTCGAAATGGCGGCGATGCCGGACACCGCCGCGCACAAAGCAGCGCGGTGGAGGCGATAGAGGCTTGGCATGTCGGTTCTCCTTCTGGATTTGTTATCGTTGGCTGTCGTCGTTGCGGTCTATGCGGGCTGGTTTTCAGGTGTTGCGGTGTTGGCGCGCGCCGTGCGGCTGCCGAGATAGGCGGCGATGACGGCGGGGTTGTTCTGGACATCGGCCGGCGTGCCGTCGGCGATGACGCGACCGTGGTCGATGACGACGATGCGCTCGCACAGATTCATCACCAGCCGCATGTCGTGCTCGATCAGCACGACGCCGATGCGGCGCTCGGCGCGAACCGCCGACAGAATGGAAACGAGTTCGGCGGTCTCGACGGCGTTCATGCCGGCGGCAGGTTCGTCGAGCAGCAGGAAGCGCGGCTTCAGCGCCAGGGCGCGCGCCACTTCCAGCCGACGGCGCTGGCCATAGGCGAGCCGGGCCGCCGGCTGGTCGGCTGACTTCTCCAGGCCCATGCGGGACAGTTCGCGCATTGCGGCGGTCTCGGCGCGGCCGAGATCAGGTTCGACCTGGCGGGCCGCGACAACGACGTTTTCCAGCACGGTCATGTGCGGGAAGACGCGGATGTTTTGGAAGGTGCGGGCGATGCCCGATCGGGCAAACCGAAACGCCGAGGCCTGCCGCACCACGCCACCGACGGACACAGTTCCCGCACTGGGTTGCACATCGCCGGCCAGCATGTTGAGCAGCGTCGTCTTTCCAGCGCCGTTGGGTCCGATGATGGCGGTGATGCTGTCGGTCTCGAAGCTCAAGCTGACGTCATCGACAGCGACGACGCCGGCATAGCGGCGCGACAGATGGTCGGCCACCAGCCGGTCGGCACCAACCTGTTGTGGCACCGCGGCCGAAGCCATGTCCGCCTGGCGCCCAGACCGGCGCAGAAGGTTGAGCTCCCGCTCGCCGAAAAGGCCGGTAGGCCGGCGCCAGATGACCAGGATCATGGCGATGGCCAACACGCCCTGGGTCAAGCCGAAGAGAACAGGCAGATGCAGGCCGAGCACCTCGCCGCCGCCCTCGAAGCGGCGCACCACCTCGATCACCACGATGGTGACGATGACGCCGGCGAAGGCGCCGAGCGAGGAGGTCATGCCGCCGACGATCAGCATGGCGAGCATGGTGAAGCCGAGGTCGAAATAGAAGTCGCGTGGCGAAAACGCGCCCAGGAATTGGGCCATCATGGCGCCCGCGGCCATGGCGGCGACCACGCCCACCACCCAGGCGGCGAGCCGCGCCGTGCGCTGGTCGACGCCGACAGCGGCGGCGCCGCGCTCGTCATTGGCGGCGGCGCGGGCGGCAAGACCGAACGAGGTCTCGCGAAACAGCCTCGCCGCGATCAGCGCCACCGAGGCGATCGCCGCGGCGGTCCACAGCCCGACCTCTCGCGGCACACCGTAGAAAGGCTGGCTGCCTCGGGTGATCTCGCGCCCGGCGACCAGCAGCGTGTAGACGATGATCAGCATGGCGAGCGTGGCGATCGAGGCACTCGATCCGGTCAATCGAAGCAAGGGCGTGCCGGTCAGCAGGCCGATGACGACAGCCAGAACCAGGACGACGGCCAGCGCCGCGAAGAAGGAAAGTTGGTACCCGGCAAGGAATTCCGGCAGATCGCGCAGCGCCGTGCGCTGCAGCGCGCTCGGCATGGTGAGAATGCCAGCGGCGTAGGCGCCAAGGCCGACAAAGGCGGCCTGACCGAAAGAGACGATGCCGCTATTGCCGGAGAAAATCTGCAGCCCAAGCACGGCCGTCAGCATGATCGCGGCATAGGTGACGACGCGCTGCATGGCGGCGCCGCCGAAGATGAAGGCGGCAAGCGCTACCAAGAGCAGCACCGCCACCATGCACAAGGCATCGGCCGTGGCGTTGCGGAACGCGGTCGGCATGAAGCCGCGCGGCTTGCTCTCGCTCATCATCACCGCCGCCATCACGCGGCCTTGAAACGGCTGGGCGAAAACGGCGCCAGGATCGGCTGAGCGCCCTCGGTGACCAGTTTGGCGATTGCCTCGCCGACGGCTGGCCCGGTCTTGAAACCGTGGCCGGAGGACCCTGCCGAAACGACCAGACCTTCGACACCGGGCATGGCGCCGATGACCGGCAGGTCGTCGGGGCTCATATCGTAGAGCCCGGCATAACCGGGGCGGATGCCAAGCTCGGCCATTGCGGGCACACGGGTAGCAAAGGTCTCCAGGATCTCGACCGATTCAGACTCTTCGACGCCTTCCATGTAGGTGTCGGGATTCTCGACGAAACGCGGACGGCCGGCGTGCTCGTGACGCAGGCCGGTGCCGCCGCCGGCCCAGGTGCCGGCCAGGATGACGCCGTCATTGTCGGGCCGTGCGTAGTTGCAGGAAATGTCATCGCACCAGGCGAACGGCATCACCTTGCGGGCCTGGCCGGCGGCGTCGAGCACGGCCATCGGATGGCGTTCGACATGCAGCGGCAGATCGAGGCTCGCCGTCGCCAGCAGGCGGCGCGTCCATGGGCCGGCGGCCAGCACGACCGTATCGGCCTCCAGCACCGTGCCATCGGTCAACGTGACGCCGGTGATGCGGTCTCCCTGCCGCCGAAGGTTTTCGACAAGCGTGTTCTGCAGGATCTTCGCGCCGTTGGCACGGGCGGCGCGGGCGATGGCGTTGGTGGCGCCGAAGGCATCGGCGTAGCCATATTCGGGTTCCCACAGCGCCAGCGCGACATTGTCCAGCGCGAAACCAGGTGCTGCATCGGCAAAGGCCTGCGGCGACAGAGTCTCGATCCGCGCGCCCTCGCCGCGGATGCGTTCGGCCGCCGCCTTCCAGCCCGCCGCATTGTCCTTGCCGCAGACCCACATCATGCCGATCTCGGTGACGAAGGACCCCTCGCCCGCGATCTCGGGCAGCGACACCAGGATCTCGCGGCCACGGATGGAGAGCTGCGACAATTCCGGCATCAGGTAGAAGGCATGCAGCAGCGCCGAAGACTTGCCTGACGGACCGCCGGCGGGATGGGTCTGCTCGACCAGCACGACATTCGCACCGGCCTTGGCCAGATGATAGGCGGTGCTCGATCCAACAATTCCAGCACCAACGACGATGACGTCGCTTCCGTTTCGCATGGCTGTTCCCCACAGTCTCTTGGCTGCTTTCCGACAAGGTAAGGCTACTCTTCCGACTATGTCAACATCTCTTCATTGTTGACCTGAATTAAAATCCCTGTAATAAACTCAACATAACGAGGCTAAGAGCCCAACACCTATTTCGGGGAGGCCAATGGCGATACGCGATGTTCTGATGCGCGGGGATCTGGCGCTAACGCCATCGGAGGAGAAGATCGTCCGGCTGCTGTTGACGGACTATCCGACCTCCGGCCTTGGCACCGCCTCGTCGCTCGCCCGACGTGCCGGCGTCAGCGACCCGACCGTGGTCAGGCTGGTGGTCAAGCTCGGCTATGAAGGCTTTCCGGACTTCCAGGCAAAGCTTCTGGCCGAAGTCGAGGCCAGGTTGCATTCACCGCTGTTGATGATGGAGGCAAAGCGGCAGAGCGGCTCCAGCGACAGCGCCGTGCTCGCCTATCTCGATTCCGTCACAGCGGCCCTGCAGAAGGCCACCGCCGCGACGCCGGTGCAGACCTATGAGCGGGCTGCCCGCCTTTTGATGGAGGCCAAGGGTGAGATCGTGCTGGTCGGCGGCCGGTTCAGCCGCCACATCGCCGGCATGCTGGCCGGATACCTCGTGCAGTTCCGCACCGGTGTCCGCGATCTCGGGGTGCTCTCCCCCCAGGCATTCGACACGCTGGCCGACCTTGGCCGCCGTGACGTGCTCGTCGTCTTCGACTATCGCCGCTACCAGCTCGACGTGATGGCCTATGCAAGCCAGGCAGCGGCGCTCGATGTACGCATCCTGCTTTTCACCGACCAATGGCTGTCGCCGATATCGGATCTCGCCGAAGTCACGATCGTCAGCCCGCTCGAAGTCGCCTCGCCCTACGACACGCTGGCGCCGGCAATCGCACAGATGGAAGCGCTCACCGCCCACATCGTTTCGACGCTGGGCGACGACGCCCGGGCTCGCATCGAGAGGATCGAGAAAGTGCGGCACGCCAATGCGGTGACGCTCGACAGCGACCCGCAAGAGAACGGCGCACGCCAGGCAACCGGACCACGCAAGACACCCGGACCCAAATCACCAAAGCAGGACGACAAAGCATGACCCAAGCCCTACCCAAGCGAGACGAAGCCTTCCGTGCCGGCGAGACGGCGCTGCTGCTCGTCGACATGCAGCGCATCTGGCTGGAACCGGGCGCCGATCCCTCGCATCCGGAGCGCGGCCCCGACCATTATTTCTACCGCAAGACATCCTCGCAGACGATCCCCAACCAGGAGCGACTGCTGGCGGCGGCGCGCGCCAATGGCGTCGAAGTGCTGCACACCATCATCCAGAGCCTGACCGAAGACGGCCGCGATCGCTCGCTCGACCACAAGCTGACGCCGATCCACGTCGCGCCGAGCCTTCCTGAGGGCCTGCCGGTTGCATCGCTGGCGCCGGTCGGCGACGAGATCATGCTGCCGAAGACCTCGTCAGGCATCTTCAACTCGACCAATGTCGACTATCTCCTGAAGAACCTGGGCATCCGCTACCTCGTCGTGGTCGGCGTGCTCACCGACCAATGCGTCGACATGACCGTGCGCGATGGCGCCGACCGCGGTTATCTCGTCACCTGCGTGTCGGACGCCTGCGCCACGATCACCCAGGAGCGCCACGACATCGCGCTCAAGGCTTTCGGCGGCTATTGCTGGGTCACCGACACCGACACCGTCGTCGATCGTTTCAACGCCCTGGGAAAAAAGGCATGACATCGACCGTCGAGCCCCTCGTTGCCGTCGTCACCACGGATCTCTGCGCCGTCACGCGGGGCCGCTTCGTTGTCGAAAGCAGACTGCAGAAGACCGCAACAACCGGTGTCGGCTGGCTGCAGGCCAATCTGTCGATGACGCCTTTCAATTCCATCGTCGATCCCAATCCCTGGGGGTCGTCCGGCGATCTGCGGCTGATCCCCGATCTCAAGGCGCGCTTCCGCACCGAACGGACCGGATCGGCGACGCCCTTCGACATGGTGGCCGGCGACATCGTAGAGCTCGACGGCAGACCGTGGCTCGGCTGCACGCGAACCATGCTCAGGGATGCGCTGGCGGAGCTGAAGGCAGCGACCGGCCTTTCCGTCATCGCCGCCTTCGAGCATGAGTTCCACATTGCCGGCGGCAGCTTCGCACCGGCGCATTCGATGTCCTTCGCCGCGCTGCGCCGCACCGATCCGTTCGCCCCCAATCTGATGGCCGCACTGGAGGAGGCGGGCGTCGGCCCCGAGGTGGTCATCGCCGAATTCGGCGACGAACAGTTCGAAGTGACGCACGAGCCCGCCGATGCGCTGACGGCGGCCGACCGCGCTGTCGCCATCCGCGAGGTCACGCGCGAAGTGGCGCGCAATGCCGGCTGGCGCGCGAGCTTCGCGCCCAAGACAGCGCCAAATGCCGTCGGCAACGGTGTGCACATCCACTTCAGTTTCATCGACGAGGCCGGCAAGCCGGTGACCTACGACGCGGCGCAACCTGGCGGCCTGTCCGCCAAGGCTGGTGCCTTCTGTGCCGGCGTGCTGCGTCACCTCCCGGCGATCACCGCCATGACGGCGTCGAGCGTGTCGTCCTTCTACCGGTTGAAGCCGCATAGCTGGAGTTCGTCCTACACCTGGCTCGCCGACCGCGACCGCGAAGCGTCGCTGCGCATCTGTCCGACGGTGACGATCGGCGGACGTGATCCCGCGCGGCAATACAATGTCGAATACCGGGCGGCCGACGCCACCGGCAACCCCTATTTGTCGCTGGCGGCGATCATCCGCGCCGGGCTGGAGGGGCTGAAGGCGGACCTGCCGTCGCCGCCGCTGGTCACCGGTGACCCGACGCTGATGAGCGAGGCGGAGCGGGCAAAGCTCGGCCTGGTGCGGCTGCCGGAAACCTTGCCGGCGGCGCTGGACGCGCTTCTCGCCGACAAGACCGTCACGGGATGGTTCGCGCCGGTCTTCATAGAGACCTTTGTGGGACTGAAGCGCCATGAGGCCGAGCGTCTGGCCGGCCTCGACCCGGCCGCCATCTGCGATCTCTACCGGACGCTTTATTGATGACTGCGCAGACTGAAAAAGATTGGCCCGACGCCGTCGAGGTTCTCAACGAGCACGGCCACTCGGATATTGTCCTGCTGTGCGAGCATGCATCCAACCATATGCCAGCTGAGTATCGGCAGCTCGGGCTCGATGCCAGCCATCTGCAGCGGCACATCGCCTGGGATATCGGCGCCGCGGAGGTGACACGCCTCTTGTCGGCACGGCTCGATGCGCCCGCCTTCCTCAGCGGCTATTCGCGGCTGCTGATCGACCTCAACCGGCCATTGGGCACGCCGGGCAGCATCCCGGTGCTGTCGGAAGATACCGGCATTCCCGGCAATGTCGGCATCGATGCGGCGGAACGGGACCGACGTGCCAAGATCATGTTTTCGCCGTTCCATGACCGGGTGGCCGCGCATCTCGATCGACGGGTGGCCGAAGGGCGGCCGACGCGGATCGTGACGATCCACTCCTTCACGCCGGTCTTCCTGGGAGTCGCCAGGCCATGGCATGCGGGTGTGCTGCATGAGCATGCCGCCGGGCTCGCCGAAGCGATCCTTTCGGGCCTGCGCACCGACGCGGCACTCAATGTCGCGGCCAATGTGCCCTATGTGATCAGCCGTGACGCCGATTACGCCGTGCCAATTCACGGCGACGATCGCGGCATCCCCGCCGTCCTTATCGAAATCCGGCAGGATCTGCTGGCAAACAGCGCCGGCATCGAGGAGTGGGCGGACCGCCTTGCGGCGGCACTGCCGGCACACGAGACGGAGACGGTTTCGTGAGCAATCTCAGCCTGCGCGAACGCGACGCCGCGACCATCGCGCAGATCGGCAAGCTGCGCTTCTCGCCGCTCAGCGTCGTCGGAGGTCAGGGTAACAGGCTGATCGAGGACGGCGGCCGCTCGCTGCTCGACCTGTCGGGATCGGCCGGCCCGGCGGTGCTCGGCTATGGCCATCCGGCTGTCGTCGAAGCGGTCGAGACCTCGGTCCGGAACATGGCGGGCGCCAGCCTGCTGCTCTATCCGAACGAGCCCGCCGTCTCGCTGGCTGAGCGGTTGCTCGCGATCACACCGGGAGAAGGAGAGCGGCGCGTCTGGTTCGGCCATTCCGGGTCGGACGCCAATGACTGCGCGGTGCGCGTGCTGCAGGCGGCCACCGGCCGTTCGCGCTTCATCTCCTTCATCGGCTCCTATCACGGCAACCTCTCCGGCTCGATGGGCATCAGCGGCCACACCGCCATGACACACACGCTGCCACGGCCGGGCGTGGTGCTGCTGCCCTACCCCGATCCGTTCCGGCCGAACTTCAGCGGCGAGGAGGTGCTTGCCCTGCTCGACTACCAGTTCGAGACCACCTGCCCACCGCACCAGGTCGCGGCCGTGTTCATCGAACCTCTGATGTCGGATGGCGGGCTGATCGTGCCGCCACCGGGGTTCCTGAAGGCGTTGCAGGAGCGCTGCCGCAAACACGGCATCAGGATCGTTGTCGACGAGGTCAAGGTCGGGCTCGCCCGCAGCGGCATGATGCACTGCTTCCAGCACGAAGGACTGACGCCGGACCTTGTCGTGTTCGGAAAGGGCATCGGCGGTGGGCTGCCGCTCTCGGCCGTGGTCGGGCCAAAGGAGATCATGGACCATGCGCCGGCCTTCGCCTTGCAGAACACCGCCGGCAATCCGGTGGCGACATCGGCAGGCAATGCGGTGCTGAAGACGATCGAGAGCGAAGGCCTGGTCGAACGCTCGGCGCGGATCGGCACGCTGTTCTCCGACGCGCTGGGGGCGCTTGGTGCAAAGCACGAGATCATCGGTGATGTGCGCGGCCGCGGCCTCGCCATCGGCGTCGACCTGGTCAAGGACCGCGTGACCCGCGAGCCGGTACCTGCCACGACCACGGCCAAGATCATTTATCGCGGCTATGAGCTGGGCGCGGCCTTCACCTATGTCGGGCTGAAGGCCAATGTGCTCGAATTCATGCCGCCCCTGACATTGACCGAGGACGAAGTGGCCGAGGGTGTGGCGATTGTCGACCAGGCGATCGCCGACGTGAACGCCGGCAAGGTCTCGGATGCGGATGTCGCGTCCTTCATGATGTGGTGAGGGAGAAACGCGCGCTCCATCAATTTGCGCCGGCGGATCGGTCCTGTCTCTTGAAGCATGAACGGAAGAGCGGTGACCTATGGCTCTGCGAAAGCCCGCGCCTCTGGCGGAGGCGCGGGCTTTTTGTCACCGCGACGCGGGCTCAGGCGGCGCGCTGGCTTTGCTTCGGCCGCAAGTTCTGGTTCATGCGGAACATGTTCAGCGGGTCATAGCGCTGCTTGATTTCCAGAAGCCGCTGGTAATTGCCGCCATAGGCCGCTTCGACCCGGTCGACCTCGTCCTCAGGCATGAAGTTCACATAAGCCGTGCCCGCAGCATACGGTTTGGCCGCCTCATAGAGGCTGCGCGCCCAACCGATGCAGGCCCTGTCCATCGCCGGTTCGCGCCAGCGGGCATGGACATTCATGACGAAGTGGGAACTGCGTTGCGGAAACGCCGTTGCGTTCTGCGCCACACGGCCCGCCGCACCGCCGACATGACCGATGAATATCTCGCATTCCGGGCCAGGAAGCTCACGTATAGCTTCGGTGACGATCTCGGCTGCCCTGTCGGAAAGCTCGGTGAAGTCATGGCTCTTCCAATAGTTGCGGGCGCCGGGGGTGAGCAATGGGTCGAATGCCTGCTGCCAGCCGGTGAACGGATTGGGGCCGACGACATCGGCAATCGGCGAGCCGATGGCGCGAAGCCTCTTCGTCGCCTTTTCACCTGCCTGGAGATCGCCGCAATAGCACATGGCCAGCACCAGAACATCCTTGCCATGCCACTCGGTCGGCAGGAAGGGCAGCGGCGGCGCCTGCCGCATGACCACCCAGCAGGTCAGTTCGTCGGGCGCCGTTTCGAGCGCGTCGCGGTACTCCTCCAGCACCTTCTCGGCATCGGCGAAAGGATGGACGACAAGTCCCGACAGAACCTGCGGACCCATCTGGTGAAGCTGAAACTCGAATGCCGTGACAATGCCGAAATTGCCGCCGCCGCCACGCAACGCCCAGAACAGGTCCGGATTTTCCGTCTCGCTGGCGCGCAGCAACTTGCCGTCGGCGGTGACCACATCGGCGGAGACAAGATTGTCGATGGTCAGGCCGAATTTGCGAGTGATCCAGCCAAAGCCACCGCCCAGGGTCAGGCCTGATATGCCGGTGGTCGAATTGATACCTGTCGGCACCACCAGCCCAAAGGCCTGCGTTTCGCGGTCGACATCGGCAAGCGTAGCGCCAGGTCCGACCCATGCCCGCTGTGCGGCGGGATCGACCCGCACCGACTTCATCGGCGACAGATCGATCATCAGACCGCCGTCGCAGACGGCGCTGCCGGCAATGTTATGGCCGCCGCCACGCACGGAGACAAGAAGCCTGTTTTCCCTGGCGAAATTCACGGCACGGATGACGTCGGAGGCGCCGACACAACACACAATCAGCCCAGGCCGTCGGTCGACCGTGGCATTCCAGATGGTGCGGGCTTCGTCGTAGGCGGCGTCTCCCTGCTGAAGCAGTGTGCCGCGCAATTGTGCGGAAAGCACTTCGATGGCTGCGGCGTCGACTGTCGTCTTGCCGCGATCAAGCGTGGTGAGGCTCATGCTGTTCATGGTTTCCTCCCGATTTGCTTATGAGCCGTTCTCCTTCAAACGCCTTCAATTCTGCTCCCATATTAGATGTCGCGCAAGTTTATGCAGGCTTTGAGCCTGATGGTGGGCCGCCGCCAGCCTCGAGCGCAGCCTCATCGAACTGGCGAGACTGCGCGCTTGGCGGATCGATGGCTGCGCCAACATCGAGGACGGAAAGATCTCGGCGATCCATGTCGTGCGCAATCCGACAAGCACAGGCAGCCGCACTAGGCTTCGTGCTCGTCAAGCCAACCCGAACGTCTCCACGGCGCGCATGATGCCGCGCAGTTCGGCGAGGCCTTTCAGCCGGCCGATCAGCGAGTAGCCGGGATTGATCTTCTTCTTGCCGATATCGTCGGCCAGCAGGTGGCCATGGTCCGGCCGCATCGGGATGCGCCAGTCGGCGCGCCCTTCCTTGCGGCGGCGTGCCTCCTCCTGCATCAGAGCGAGGATGACCTGCGCCATGTCGGTGCCACCCTCGAGATGCTCGGCTTCGTAGAACGAGCCGTCTTCCTCGATGGTGATGTTGCGCAGATGGACGAAATGGATGCGGCCGGCGAATTCCTTGATCATGGCGACAATGTCGTTATCGGCGCGCGTGCCATAGGAGCCGGTGCAGAAGGTCAGGCCATTGGCCGGGCTGTCGACGGCGTCGAGGATGAAACGCGCATCCTGCGCGGTGGAGACGACGCGCGGCAAGCCGTAGAGCGAGAAGGGCGGGTCGTCGGGATGGATGCACATGCGTACTCCTTCCTCTTCCGCCACCGGAATGATCTCGCGCAGGAACCAGGCGAGGTTATCGCGCAACTCCTTCGGCCCGATCCCGTCATACTCGGCCAAGGCCGCGCGGAAACTGTCGCGATCATACTTGCGCTCGGTTGCCGGCAGGCCGGCGATGAGGTTGCGCTCGATCTGGTCGACCTGCTCCGATGTCAGCGCCTTCAGGCGCTTCTCGGCCTCGGCGATACGCGCCGGCGTATAGCTGGCCGCGCCGTCCTTGCGCTGCAGAACGAAAAGGTCATAGGCGGCAAAATCGATGGCATCGAAACGCAAGGCATAGCCGGTTGTCGGCAGGCGATACATGAGGTCGGTGCGCGTCCAGTCCACCACCGGCATGAAATTATAGCAGATCGTTTTGATGCCGGCCTTGGCAAGCGTGCGGATGCTGTCGCGGTAGTAGCCGACGTAGCGCTCGCGTTCGGGCGCGCCGATCTTGAAGGAATTGTGGACCGGGATGCTCTCGACGACAGACCATGTCAGCCCGGCGGCTTCGATGATGCGCTTGCGCTCGAGCACATCGGCTTCAGGCCAGGCCCTGCCATCATAGATGTGGTGAAGCGCCGAAACCACGCCGGTAGCGCCAGCCTGCCTGACATGCTCAAGCGTCACCGGATCATCCGGACCATACCAGCGCCAACACTGTTCCATTGCAACTTTCCTTTTTGCGAGAGACCGGCAACCTATTGTTTGACTCCGATGAGTGTCAAACTCAGAACCGGGTTTTGATAGCGCATGAAGGAGCTTCCGCGATGAAGGATTTCGACGGCAAGGTGGCATTGGTGACGGGGACGACCGGCATCGCGCTCGCCACCGCAAGACGGCTGGCGCAGGGGGGTGCGGCGATCATCGCCTGCGGCATCGACCGGGTCGCCAATGCAGCCATGCAGGAAAGCCTTGCCAAGGCCGGAACCGACGCGCTGGTGCAAACGGTCGACGTCTCCGTTTCCGATCAGGTCCGCGACGCGGTCGCGACAGGCGTCGCGAAATTCGGCGGCATCGACGTCATCGTCAATTCCGCCGCGGTGCATCCCTATGGAACCGCGACGACGACCGACTGGGAAACCTGGAACCGGGCGATGACCGTCAATGTCGGCTCGATCTATCTCACTGCCCATTTCGGCATTCCGGAAATGATCAAGCGCGGCGGCGGCGCCATCGTCAACGTCGCTTCGGTGCAAGGCTTCGCCTGCCAGCAGAACGTCGCCGCCTATGCCACGACCAAGGGAGCCATCCATACGCTGACCCGCTCGCTGGCGCTCGACTACGCTGCATCAGGCATAAGGGTGAATTCGGTCAGCCCGGGCTCGATCCGCACGCCGATCCTCGAAAAGGCCGCGCGCGGCGACCATGGCAGCGATGCCGACGTCGAAGAGGCCTACAGGCGCTTCGGCGCGGCCCATCCGCTTGGCCGCATCGGCGAGCCAGAGGAGGTGGCGGAGCTGATCGCCTTCCTGTGCTCGTCCAAGGCCGGCTTCTGCACCGGCGCGGACTACAAGATCGATGGCGGCCTGACCGCCGGCATTGGTGTGAAGTAGAACGAGGACGATCGGCCTTGCCTTCACCGCCGGCGCGATGCTCAGGGGTTTTGAGACCGCAGCGTCCGCAAGGTGATCGAGTAGCGATGCTCGGCAACCGGCGGGATGCTGTGCTCCCACTCCGTGCGTGAAGACCCGGTCATGAGATAGGCCGACCGTGGCTCGACGACGATGGTCCGACGCTCCCATTTGTCACCATGCTTTCGCCGCAGCCGAAAGCTGCAGGGCGCCAGCAGGGAAACGCCGGCGACATCCTCGAAATGCGGCTTGTCGCGATGCCAGCCTATACCGGCGCCAGGCCGGTATTCATTGATCAGCACCTGCGCGAAGGCCTCGGCAGGCCGGCGCGCAAGGGCCGCGACCTGCTCACGCAAAGGCAGCAGGAAGTCGGGGATCGGCGGCGCCTCGACGACTTCGCGACGGTCATAATCATAGCGCAGACCGAAACCGACGACCCGACGGTTTGCCAGATGGCCATGGAAATCGAACGCCTGGAACGGCAGTCCCTCAAGATCCCGGGCAAGCTCCGTCTCTTCCCGCGGCGTGATCAATCCGGGCTGGTAGGCAAAACCTTCGGGCAGATCCTCCGCGGCACCAAAGAGATCATGCTGGAGCACCGGAGTGCGGCCGGTGGCTTTCGATTTGAGCGACGACATCCCGCCTAGATGGTGAAGGCTGGACCGCAAGGCAATACGGAGCCCTTGCTCGCGTGCGGACGGGCGATGCGATGGGCAACGGCAGGGAACCGGACCCATGGCTGGCGGGTTATCCGGCTGAGCAGTCAGGTGCCAAGATGCCGTCGACCGCGATCCGGAACACACAATACGATCCCGCGACCAGAACTCTCTCCGTCTGGTTCGTGCCGAGCGGCCATCGCTATGATTACGCGGACGTTGCCCCGGCAACCTATGCCGCTTTCAGGAGGGCTTCCTCGAAAGGCCGTTTCTTCAATGAATTCATCCGCGATCACTACAGCTACCGCCGCGTGGCATCATGCGCGGGGGCATGATGATCTTTTGCGCAAACCTTTTTGCCTGACATGCGTTGTTCTTCCTCGAAGCCGAGGAGACAGCCATGCAGAACAAGACAGCCAGCGAAGCCGCCAAGCAACGTCAGATCCAGCGCGGCATCGATGCCAAGGACAGATCGAAGGAGCACGGCAAGGCTGAGCACGCCATGCAGGCCGGCGCCCGACAATACCCGGAGCCGCCCTTCCCCGAGCAGCACCAATCCAAACCGGGGCGTGAATGGGCGCTCGAACCGGCGCCGCTCTACGATGCGCCCTTTTACCTCGGGTCGAAAAAGCTCGAAGACAAAGTCGCTCTCATCACGGGTGGCGATTCCGGCATCGGCCGCTCGGTGGCGGTTCTGTTCGCTCGCGAGGGTGCGGACATCGCCATCGTCTATCTGGCCGAGGACAAGGATGCCAAGGCGACAAAATCCGCCGTCGAATCAGAAGGGCGGCGCTGCATCCTGGTGAAAGCCGATGTCAGCGAACGCGACCAATGCCGCAATGCGGTGGCGCAAACGGTCAAGGCATTCGGCCGCATCGACGTGCTCGTCAACAACGCGGCTTTCCAGATCCATTCGAAAGAGTTCGGCGAATTAACCGAAGAGCATTTCGATACGACGCTGAAGACGAACCTCTACGGTTATTTCCATATGGCGCAGGAAGCGGTGCCGCATATGAAGCCGGGCTCGGCCATCATCAACACCGGCTCGGTCACCGGCATAGACGGGTCGAAAGCACTGGTCGACTACTCCATGACCAAGGGCGGCATCCATGCCTTCACGCGAGCCCTTTCCGGCAATCTACTCGGCAAGGGCATACGGGTGAACGCGGTTGCACCGGGTCCGGTATGGACCCCGCTCAATCCTTCGGACAAGGAGGCCGACGACGTTTCGAAGTTCGGCGCGGACACACCGATGAAGCGGCCGGCGCAGCCGGAAGAACTCGCACCGGCCTATGTGTTTCTCGCCTCGCCGCATTGCTCGAGCTACATCACGGGCGAGATATTGCCCGTGATCGGCGGCTATTGAGGTCCCGTGCGATGTATTTCATCGCATTGGCGACGGATTACGACGGCACGCTGGCGCATGACGGGATCGTCTCCAGGAAGACGCTGTCCTCCTTGGAGCGGTTCAAGAAAAGCGGCCGCAAGCTGGTGCTCGTCACGGGGCGCGAACTGCCCGACCTCAAGCGCGTCTTTCCCGAGATCGGCCTGTTCGACAAGGTGGTCGCCGAGAATGGAGCGCTGATCTACACGCCGGCAAGTGAGGAAGAGCGGGTGATCTCGCCATCGCCCGATCCTAAATTCGTCGCCAGATTGAAGAAGCAGGGCGTCAAGCCGCTTTCGGTTGGCCGGTCGATCGTCGCCACCTGGGAGCCGCATCAGGCAACGGTGCTCGAAATCATCAAGAAGATGGGGCTCGGACTGGAAATCATCTTCAACAAGGGCGCGGTGATGATCCTGCCGAGCGGCATCAACAAGGCCACCGGGCTGGCCGCGGCACTGCAGGATCTCCGGCTGTCGCCACACAATGTGGTCGGTGTCGGCGACGCCGAGAATGACCATGCTTTCCTGAAGGCCTGCGGCTGCAGCGTCGCCGTCGACAATGCAATTCCCGCGGTCAAGGCCACTGCGGACCTGGTCACGCGGGGCGCACGCGGGAAAGGCGTGGAGGAACTGGTCGACCGACTGATCAAGCGCGATCATGACATCCTGCCAAGGCGGCATGACGGCATCGTGCTCGGCTCCGCCGGCGGCGACGATATCTATCTGTCGCCAACCGACACGGTCCTCATCGCCGGCAGTTCCGGCATCGGCAAATCCACCCTGGCCACCGCGCTCACGGAACGCTTCGTCGAGAGCGGGTTTCAATTCTGCATCTTCGATCCCGAGGGCGATTATGACGGGCTCGAAGGCGCCGTGCGTCTGGGCGACGGCTCGAGCGCGCCGACCAAGGCACAAGTGCTGGACCTCATCGAGAAAGCCGACAGCAATGTCGTCGTCAACGGGCTGGCGCTGCGCGTCAATGAACGGCCGGACTTCTTCGCCGACCTGCTGCCCGGGCTCGGCAGTTTTCGGCGTCGAACGGCAAGGCCGCACTGGCTCGTCATCGACGAAGCGCACCATCTTCTGCCCAAGCGGCGCGACGATACACGCGCGGTCCTGTCCCTGGAATTGCCGGGCACGGTTCTGATCACAGTGCATCCCGAAGCGATCTCGACCGACGCGCTGCGCCTAGTGACCGCCATCATCGCTCTAGGCCCGAAGGCGAAGGATGTCGTCAAGGCCTTCTGCCACGAGACTGGCATCGACCCGCCAAAGGACGTGGCCTCGCCCAAGGGCGAGCGCGTGCTGTTCTGGCGACCGCAGAAGCGCAAGAAGATTGCCAAGGTCAAGGTTATCGAACCGCGTCAATCGCTCAAGCGACACAGCCGCAAATATGCCGAAGGGCAACTCGATGAGGCGGGCAGTTTCTATTTCCACGGCCCCGACAATGCGATGAATCTCAGAGCCCACAATCTGATGATTTTCGCTCAGATCGCCGAGGGCATCGACGACAAAACCTGGGAGTTCCACCTGCGTGCCGGCGACTATTCCAAATGGTTCCGCAATCAGATCAGGGACAAGGATCTGGCGCGGGAAACCTCCGAGGCTGAGAACGATAAAAAGCTCTCGGCCGAGGAGAGCCGCAAGCGTGTGCTGGATGCAGTGCGCCGCCGCTACACGGCTCCCGCCACGGCACCGGAAGACTAGCGCGCGACGCGTCTGCCCTGCCTGTTCATGCGCTTTTCAGGCATCGCTTGGAACTCACCCGTCGGCTTCACGTTCAGACCCTGTTCAACAGGAGACACGGCCATGCCACGAGGCGACAAATCGAAGTACACCGACAAGCAGGAACGCAAAGCCGACCATATTGCGGAAGGCTACGAGAACCGCGGCGTCTCGGAGAAAGAGGCCGAACGCCGTGCCTGGGCCACCGTCAACAAGGATGACGGCGGCGGCAAGAAGGAAGGCGGCTCCGGGCGCGGCAAGCACACCGGTCACCCGGCCGCACACAAGGGCGGCACGAGCGGCGGCAAGGCATCGGCCTCACGCTCCGCCACAAGCCGGTCGGAATCGGCGAGGAAAGCCGCGGCAACGCGCAAGCGGAATGCCGAGCATCACGCCCATTGATCTCGACGACCACCCGTTTGGCTTGTCTTGAAAGGCCGCCACGATGAGAGCACGGGCATGAAATAGCGACTCGTCAACGAGACCAGCGGACAGCGAACTTTCGTCGTGGTGCTCGACCCCGGCGAGGAAGCGTTCGGCGCGGTGACCTCCTTCGCGATCGACCAAGGGGTCGGCAGTGCTTCCCTGACAGCGATCGGCGCCTTTGAAAGAGCGATCGTGGGCTGGTTCGACCCCAATGCGAAGACCTGCCGCAAAATCCCGATCGATGAACAATGCGAAGTGCTGAGCGCTATCGGCGATGTGGCGCCGGGCGACGACGGCAAGCCCAGCCTCCACATCCATACGGTGCTGGGATTGAGCGACGGCACGACCCGCGGCGGGCACCTGCTCGAGGCCATCGTGCAACCGACGCTCGAAATGACCCTGGTGGAGGCTCCCGGCCACCTGCGCCGCGGCAGACGTCCGGAATTGGGCGTGGCGTTGATCGATCTGAACGAGTGATTTTCGAGTTCGGACAGCAGAGGGCAGCCTGGCCTCATGCCGTCTTGTTGTGTTCCGCCGGCGCCTTGTCCGGCGCCGGTTCCCAACCAAAGACACTGCGGCCGCCAAGCAGATGCGACTGGTCGAATTCGCCGGCGATGATTTCCTTCAGGCTGGGGCCGGTGACGTATCGCTCGACCTGCCGCGACTGATCGTCGAGCCGCCTCAGCGCGCCGACTTCTTCCTCACGACCAAGCTTGGCCTTTTGCACGGCCGACTTCAGCACGCCGATTGTTTCGTCATAGACCTTGAGCGGAACTGGGAACGGGTGCCTGTCCTTGCCGCCATGTGCCAGCGAGAACCGGCCGGGATCGGAAAAACGGCACGGCGCGCCATGCACCACTTCGGCGACGAGGGCCAGCGCGCTCACCGTGCGCGCGCCGACGCCGGGAACCAGCAAAAGCTCGGAAAAATCCTCCGGGCCGCGTTCGGCGGCGGCCGCCATGTTCCCATGAAGACGACGCATCACGACATCGCTTTCGCGGACATCATGGTGGGCCGGCATGACCAGATGCGGCAGCAGAGGCTGCTCGGGAGCGGATGCGGTGCCGGGGTCCAAGGCAGCGAACTCGCGCAGAATGCGGTCGGGCCCAAGGTCGTGGAGCAGATCCAGCTGTCCCTGACGCGAGGCCTCGGCGCGATGGTCGGTCAGATTGACGATGTCGCCCTGGTTGGCGCCCTCGATCGCGGCGTGCGGCTGATCGACAAAACTCTTCAGACCCTCGGACAGCCAATGGTAGCGGCGCGCCACCTTGCTGTCGCCATTCATGCCTTGCTGCACCACCACCCAGTCGCCGTCATCGGTGACGATGAAGCCGTGCAGGTAGAGGTCGAAGCCATCCTGAACAGCGGCACTATCCACCTTGGCGACCAGCCGGCTGACGGTTGCCAGGCGTGCTCCGTCGAAGCCGATCCGCTCGCCGATGACGGCGAGTTCATGCGGGGTCTTGCGCGAATGCGCGCCACGGCCGCCGCAGACATGAATGCCGAGTTCGCCCGACAGCGGCGTCAGACCGCGTTTCAAGGCGCCGACGACGCTGGTCGTGATGCCGGAGGAATGCCAGTCCATGCCCATCACGGCGCCGAAGGACTGGAACCAGAAAGGATGCGCAAGCCGCCTTAGCAGCTCATTGCGACCATAGTGATGAATGATCGCCTCGCACATGACGGCGCCGAGACGCGTCATGCGGTCGCCCAGCCATTTCGGCACGCGCCCGCCGTGAAGTGGAAGATCAGCACTGCCCGATCGTTGCGCCAAGTCTGTTGCCTGTTCCGCTGTCTGTCCTGTCTCGACAGATAGGTATCCGAGTTCGCGCGAAGAAGCACCTGAGGCTTCTGCCTCCTCGACGCCTGGTGCCATCAAGTCCAGTTCGAAAGAACCGTCTCCATCTCGACCGTTTCGACCTGCTGCGCAAAACGTTGGTGATAGACGGTGAGCAAGGCTTCATGCGTTGCATCGGAAGAACTGCACAGCGCGTCCGTGACGAGCACAACACGATAGCCGAAATCGATGGCGCCGAGCACCGTGGCCAGGACGCACACGTCGGTTTCACCTCCGGTGACGACCAGCGTATCGATCTCGTGTTCCATCAGAAAGGCTCGAAGACGGCCTTCAAACCAGGGCGAATAGATATGTTTGTCGATGACCGCCGCCGGCGGACAGCAAGCAGCCAATGACGGCAACAGCTCGACCATTTCCGGACCGATATTGTCGATCGCCATCGAGGCCCAGCGCTCATAGTAGCGCTTCCATGTACCAACACCCCGCCCCGGCTTTTGCGCAGGCAGGAAGCGCGTGAAGACCGTCTGTTTTGCCCGTGTCTCGACCAGTCTCTCAATCTGCGGCAGGATACGCCTGATCCAGGGTGTCGCCCACGGCGACGGTTCGGCAAACAGCCGCTGCATATCCACGCAGACGTGCATGCATCCGCGACCCAACGGCCCATATGCCAAGCCCGGCACCGACATCAAGGCATCTCCGACCGGTGGCGCTTTCTCATGGACTTCTCCCATTGCCGTCCAGGACACTGGAACGTCACAAGCCGGGACTCGTTCCTGGGTGCCCGCAGCAACCAACGCAACCGGTCAACGTTTCCGTTGCGTGAACGGAGGCATTCGGATGAGACCATCGGAGGGGCCGCGGGGCCGCACTGTTTCAGGGTTGCCGCCAAGATGACGCTGAGCGGCGGATGTCTCTGCGGTAGGGTTCGCTTCAATGTTCGAAGCGAACCAAGGGTGCACTACTGCCATTGCGATATGTGCCGGCGAGCAACAGGCAGCGCGTTCGCGGTTCTGGCGTGGGTGCCATCTCAGAGCCTGACCTGGACCGGCGCGGAGCCGAACTGCCGCAGGTCATCGCCGATTGCCCAAAGGGGATTCTGTTCAGCCTGTGGATCGCCGCTCAGCCTGACCTATGACGCATCGCCCAACGAAGTAGCGCTGCATGTCGGCACGTTCGACGATCCGGCCTCGCTGCAGCCCCACTACAATTATGGATCAAGCCAGCGGCTTAGCTGGGTTTGCTGCGGAATAGATCTGCCGGACCACGACACTGAAGAACGATGGTAGAGCTATCTCACCACGCGTTTTTCGAGCTTGCGGGCCAAGGTGCGCCGGTGCAGGCCGAGCCGACGCGCGGTTTCGGAGATGTTGAAGCCGGTCTCGACGAGCGTTTCATGGATGCGTTCCCATTCGAGATTCTTGATCGAGGTGGGACGGCTGCTCAGCGAAACAGAAACATCGCCCTCGGCACGGCCGAAGGCGGCTTCGATATCGTCGGTGTTGGCGGGTTTGGCCAGATAATGGCATGCGCCGAGCTTGATCGCCTCGACCGCCGTGGCGATGCTGGCAAAGCCAGTTAGCACGACAATCCTCATCGAAGCATCGCGAGCGCTGAGCAGCTTGACGCACTCCAGCCCCGAGCCCCCGGCGCCAAGCTTGAGATCAACGACGGCGTAAGCGGGAACGGCTGTTTCGAGGGCGCGAGCCAAATCTTCCCTGCCGTGGCAGACCATGACGTCATAGTCGCGCTTTTCGAAAGAGCGCTTCAGCGTTTTCGCGAAGGTGGCGTCGTCCTCGACGATAAACAGGGATCGATCAGGCCGCATGATCATCTCCATCGGTCAGCGCCGCCAGCGGCAGCGATAGGGTAACACAGGCGCCCTGCTCCATGTTGCGCGCAGAAAAGTCGCCGCCGAGCTTTCGAACCACGTTGACGACCAAGAAAAGACCAAGGCCACCGCCCGGTCGTCCCTTGCTCGACATATAGGGCTGGCCGAGCGCTGCCAGTATACCCTGGTCAAAACCCGGCCCGCGATCACGCACGGAAATCACCAGTTTCTCGCCCTGCCGCTCGGCGGTGACGTCGACCCAATCCTGCGATGCTTCCTGGGCGTTGTCGAAGACGTTGAAGATGACCTGCTTCAGCGCCGTGTCGGAAACGATCTGCTCGTCGGGTTCGAAATCGTTGCTGTATTGCAGGTTGAGCGGCTGGCGGCTGACACGCCATTCCTGGACAAGATCGTCGAGGAAATGGCAGATGCTGGTGCGGATCGTGCCTTCGCCCCGCGCCTGCCCCGAAGACATCAGGATGCCCGATACGATGCTTTTGCAGCGCTCGATCTGCGCCTGCATTTCGGCCATGTCCCCCGCAAGTTCGCGGTTGCGCGTGACGCTGCGCATCTGGCGCCAGTCGGAGAGGATGACGGAGATGGTCGACAGCGGCGTGCCCAGTTCATGCGCGGCGCCCGACGCCAGCAGGCCCATGCGCACAATGTGGTCCTCCTCGGCCGATCGCTGGCGCAGATCGGCGAGATAGGCATCACGTTCGCGCAGATTGCGATTGATGCGCGTCATGAAGATCACGATCAGGCCAGCCGCCAGCACGAAGCAGATGAACATGCCCCTGATATGCAGGACAAGCAGGTCGCTGCCGCCGTGATGCGGGATCGCGATCGGCTGGAACTGGAAGGTGAGGAAGACAAAGCAGGCGGAAGCGGCGGCCACCAGGCTCCAGGTGGACCAAGGTGTCAGCAGCGCGGCGCCAAGCGTGATCTGCAGCAGATAGAGCGACACGAACGGGTTCGAGGCGCCGCCGCTGAGGTAAAGCTGGGTCGTCAGCGCCGCCATGTCGAAAATGAGCGCGACGAACAGTTGCGCGTTGCTGATCGGACGCTGACCGCGCAGGGCGAGCAGGCTGAAGATGTTCAGCCCGACGAGGAAAAGCACCACGCCCGCCATCTCCGGCAACGGAAGCGGGATATCGAACCAGTATTCCGTCACCAGAATGGTGAGGACCTGACCCGCCACCGCCAGCCAACGCAGCTGGATGAGCAGGAGCAGGTTCTTCCTGTTCGCCGCGTCGGGATTGGCGACCGCGCCGCCCTTGCCAGCAAGGGATGCCGCCGCGAAGGATTTGTCGTTGCGGAGCATTTGGGTCGGAACGCTCATCTCGCCGGTCCTTGCCGCCGGCGGCGACCGATCATCGGCGTGGCCAGGGCCGCGGCAAGCATCGCAGCGAGCGTGAACCAGGTCAAAGCATAGACCAGATGGCTGTTGCGGAAAGTCACGACGGTCAGGCCGCCGCGCGGCCAGTCACCGGATGCTCCCGCATCGACGAAATACGGGGCGACATCCGTCAGCCCGCGCGCGGTTGCGATGGCGGCGACGTCGCGCGAATACCAGCGATTGGCCGCGGCATCGTTGCTGCGCAGGAAGCCGCCGCCGGGCTCGCTCATGCGCAACAACCCGTCAACGACGGTCGGCGACGGAAAACCGCCGCTCTCCCGTTCAAATTCGGCCTTGTGCTCCTGGGGAATAAAGCCGCGATTGACCAGCACGACAAAGCCGCTGTCGGTTCGCATGGGCGTCAGCACCCAATAGCCACCGCCAAGCTCCGTCACCGCCTGCACCAGCGTGTTGGCGCCGCCCAGAAAGCGCCCGGCCAGTCGCACATGGCTGTATTCGCTGCTGGCTGCGGTCATTCCGTCCCAGTTGCCTGGGCCAGGCGCATCGACAAGCGGAGCATGGATACGTTGGTCGACGCGAGCGATCAGGTCGAGCTTCCAGACCCGCCTTTCCAGTTGCCATATGCCGAGCCCAACAAACACCAGCACGCCGAGGAGGCCGAGCAACACAAGGAAAAATCGCGATGCGGGCGACCTGCCGGCGTCCCTGCGCGGCGCGGCGGACAAGCCGATGCCAGCCTGCCCGATCCCTATCTCGATAGTGGTCCTCCTCGCGCCCGGCGCCGGGCTCATGGCATCTCGCGCATGTCGTGAAGCCCCGGCATCATGTTGGCGTTGAGATGGTACATCACCCAAAGCGAGCCGGTCAGCACGATGACGACCAGGATCAGCGTGAAGATCAAGGCCAGCATTGACCATCCGCCCTCCGAGGCGGTGTTCATATGCAGGAAGAAGACCATGTGGACCACGATCTGCACCGCGGCGAAGACCATGATGACGATCGCCGTGGCCTGCTTGTTGTCGAGGGCGCCGGTCATGACCAGCCAGAACGGGATGGCGGTCAGGATCACCGACAGGACGAAGCCGGTCAGATAGCCCTTGAGCGATCCATGCGCGGCTCCGCCATGGGCGTGGCCGTGATCGGCGGCATGATCATGGGCGCTCATCGCAACATCCCCATCAGATAGACAAAGGTGAAGACGCCGATCCAGACGACGTCGAGGAAGTGCCAGAACATCGAGAGGCACATCAGCCGGCGGCGGTTGGCTTCGATGAGGCCGAACCGGGCGACTTGCGTCATCAGCGTCACCAGCCAGACAATGCCGAAGGTGACATGCAGCCCGTGCGTGCCGACCAGGGTGAAGAAGGACGACAGGAAGGCACTGCGCTGCGGTGTTGCGCCTTCATGGATCATGTGGGCGAATTCGTAGAGCTCGATGGACAAGAAGGCCAGGCCGAACAGGCCGGTCACCGCAAGCCAGGCTTGGGTCGCCGCGATCCGGCCCTTGTCCATGGTCAGCATGGCAAAGCCATAGGTGATCGAGGAGAAGAGCAGCATGGCGGTGTTGACCGCCACCAGATTGAGGTCGAACAGGTCCTTGGGCGCCGGACCCGCGGCGTAGTTGGCGCCGAGCACGCCATAGGCCGCGAAAAGCATCGCGAAGATCAGGCAGTCGCTCATCAAATAGAGCCAGAAGCCGAGCATGGTGCTGCCGCCTTCGGCGTGCGCATGCTCTTCTTCCAGGTGAAAGACCGGTTCGGTTCCGGTCGCGGTTGCCATCGAAGCCATGCTCGAACCCTAGCCCTGAGCGGCGAGGAGCGTCGTCCTCGCCTCCTCCGTCTGCGTGACCTCGGCAGCCGGAATGTGGAAGTCGCGGTGATAGTTGAAGGTGTGGCCGATCGCGGTGGCTATGAGGCAGACGAAGCTCAGTGCCGCCAGCCACCAGATGTACCAGATCATGCCGAAACCGAGCGCGACGCTGAAGGCTGCCAGGATGATGCCGGTGCCGGTATTGCTGGGCATGTGGATCGGCCTGAAGCCTGAGAGCGGCCTGGTGTAGCCAGCCTTCTTCATGTCCCACCAGGCGTCATTGTCGCGCACGACAGGCGTGAAGGCGAAATTGTAGGCGGGAGGCGGCGAGGACGTCGACCATTCGAGCGTGCGGCCATCCCAGGGATCGCCAGTCGGATCGGCGAGCGCCTCGCGCCTGCGGATGGAGACGAAGATCTGGATCAGGAAGGCGGCAATGCCGACGGCGATCAGCACCGCGCCGAAGGCGGCGATGACGAACCAGATCTGCAGCGAAGGGTCGTCGAAGACACGCATGCGGCGCGTCACCCCCATCAGGCCGAGTATGTAGAGCGGCATGAAGGCAAACCAGAAGCCGACTACCCAGCACCAGAACGACACCTTGCCCCAGAACGGATCGAGCTTGAACCCGAAGGCCTTGGGCCACCAGTAGGCAATGCCGGCGAACAGGCCGAACAGCACGCCGCCGATGATGACGTTGTGGAAATGCGCGATCAGGAACAGGCTGTTGTGCAGCACGAAGTCCGCCGGCGGCACGGCAAGCAGCACGCCGGTCATGCCGCCAACGGTGAAGGTGAGCATGAAGGCCACCGTCCACATCATCGGCAGTTCGAAGCGGATGCGGCCGCGATACATGGTGAACAGCCAGTTGAAGATCTTCGCCCCGGTCGGGATCGAGATGATCATCGTGGTGATGCCGAAGAAGGAATTGACGCTGGCGCCGGAGCCCATGGTGAAGAAGTGGTGCAGCCAGACAAGGTACGACAGGATGGTGATGACCACCGTGGCGTATACCATCGAGGTATAGCCGAACAGGCGCTTGCCGGAGAAGGTCGAGGTGACCTCGGAAAAGACGCCGAACAGCGGCAGGATGAGGATGTAGACTTCCGGGTGACCCCATATCCAGATGAGGTTCACATACATCATCGGGTTGCCGCCGAAGTCGTTGGTGAAGAAGTTGGTACCGACATAGCGGTCGAGCGACAGCAGCGCGAGCACCGCCGTCAACACCGGAAAGGACGCCACGATGAGCACGTTGGTGCACAGCGACGTCCAGGTGAAGACAGGCATGCGCATCATCGTCATGCCGGGCGCGCGCATCTTGATGATCGTGCAGATGAGGTTGATGCCCGACAGCGTCGTACCGACGCCCGCCACCTGCAGCGCCCAGATGTAATAATCGACGCCGACGTCGGGACTGTAGCCGATGCCGGAGAGCGGCGGATAGGCGAGCCAGCCTGTGCGGGCGAATTCGCCGACAAACAGCGATGCCATGACCAGGATCGCGCCGCCGACCGTCATCCAGAAGCTGAAGTTGTTGAGGAAGGGGAAGGAGACGTCGCGCGCGCCGATCTGCAGCGGCACGACGAAGTTCATCAGCCCGGTGACGAAGGGCATCGCCACGAAGAAGATCATGATCACGCCGTGCGCCGTGAAAATCTGGTCGTAGTGATGCGAATTGAGGTAGCCCTCGGAACCGTTGAAGGCGATGGCCTGCTGCAGGCGCATCATGATGGCGTCGGAGAAGCCGCGCAGCAGCATGACGAGGCCGAGCACCATGTACATGATGCCGATCTTCTTGTGGTCGACGCTGGTGAACCACTCGCGCCACAGATAGGTCCACAGCTTGAAATAGGTGATCGCGCCAAAAAGGGCGATGCCGCCAAGCGCCACCGCGATGAAGGTGGCCACGACGATCGGCTCGTGCAGCGGCAGCGAGTCCCAGGTGAGACGGCCGAAGATGAACTTGGTCAGCGTATCGGGCATCGGCTATCTCTCACAATTCCCGCCGCAACAGGCCAAGCGACGGCGTATCCGCCTCGGCGCGACGGCTCTCGGTCCCGGGCCTGAGCAGTCCCGCCCCGCGCAGCGGGGAAAGATCCTTCGCCGGCCAATCCGTCTGCGTGGCGTCGCTGGCGGCGCGTGCCGCGGCAGCCGCTTCCTCCGCCGTGCAGATGCTGGCGACATAGGACGGATCGTTCCCGAACACCGCGCCGCGCCGGGCGAGCTTGTCGTATTGCAGCGGCAGCGTGTTGCGGACACCGGCAAGACCAAGGCCACCCTTGGCATCGATCGACATCATCTCGTTCATGCACATCTTGCCGCGCTCGACACACAGGTTGAGGATGGCGCCGTAAAGGTCGGGATCGACGGAGGCATAGTGGCGGACCGGCTCGTTCTCGCTCGGCTTTTCGAGTTCGAGATAGTTCTCGCGGTTGAGCGCCGCCGAGGCTGTCTTGCTCTGCGCCACCCACTGGTCGAAAGCCTCGTCGGACAGGCCGTGGAAGGCAAAGCGCATCCCCGAAAAGCCGGCGCCGCTGTAATTGGCCGAGAAGCCGCTATAGGTGCCCGGTCGGTTGATGACGGCGTGCAGCTTCGTTTCCATGCCGGGCATGGCATAGATCTGCCCGGCCAATGCCGGAATGTAGAAGGAGTTCATCACCGCCGACGAGGTGATGCGGAAGTCGATAGGCTGGTTGACCGGCGCCGCCAGTTCGTTGACGGAGGCGATGCCGTAGTCTGGATAGATGAACAGCCATTTCCAGTCGAGCGCCACGACCTCAACCTTGAGCGGCTTGTGGTTCTGCGTGACCGGCTGGCCGGGCTCGATCCGGTCGATCCGGCGGTATGGGTCGAGCAGGTGCGTGCCGAGCCAGGTCAGCGCCCCGAGACATATGATGATCAGCAGGGGCGCAGCCCAGATCACCAATTCCAGTTTCGTCGAATGGTCCCAGTCCGGCGCGTAGGTCGCCGAGGCGTTGGATTGCCGGTAGCGCCAGGCAAAAAAAACGGTCAGCGCCATGACCGGCACGATGATGACCAGCATCAGCAGGGTCGAGACCACGAGCAGGTCGCGCTGCTGGACCGCGACATCGCCGGCGGGCGCGAGCACGACCAGATCGCAGCCGCTCAACAACCCGGCCAGGGGGAACAGAAGCAAGGCTCCAAATCGTTTCATCAAACGCTGCCCTCGATGGACCGCGGCAACGGTTCATGTTGCAGTGCGGTATCAATCAAGGGCTACTGCTCGCCGCGGTGCGGTGACATTGGACAATTTGTCCAATGCCCAGAAGGCATGGCTTTGGCCCAGTGTGCAGTGCACAATGGAACCTTTGGGGAATCCCCAGAATTGGGTCCCGGACACTTCATTCCACGCGGTGGCGACGGATAAGATGGCTCAGACTTCGACTGCCGAAACGAACAGCGAGCTGATCGGCTCGCATCATGGCCAGGTCAGCGCGGGCGATATCGCGGTTGGCGTGATTGTCGGCAGGACGTCGGAATTCTTCGACTTCTTCGTCTATGCGATTGCGTCCGTCATCGTGTTTCCCAAGCTGGTGTTTCCCACGCACGATCCGCTTGTCGGAACGCTCTATTCCTTTTGCATCTTCGCACTGGCCTTCGTCGCGCGCCCGTTCGGCTCCATGCTGTTCATGGCCATCGATCGTGCCTATGGCCGCGGCGCGAAACTGACGATCGCGCTGTTCCTGCTCGGCACGTCGACCGTGGCCATCGCGTTTCTGCCTGCCTATGGTGACATCGGTGCGGTCGCGGTGTGGCTTTTGGCGCTTGCCCGCATCGGACAGGGGCTGGCGCTAGGCGGAACATGGGACGGACTGCCCTCCCTGCTGGCGCTGAACGCGCCGCGGAACCGGCGCGGCTTCTATGCCATGATCCCGCAGTTGGGCGCCCCGATCGGCCTCATCGTGGCAAGCTCCCTCTTCGCCTTCTTCGTCGCCAACCTGTCGGCCGACGACTTCTTCACCTGGGGCTGGCGCTATCCCTTCTTCGTCGCCTTTGCCATCAATGTGGTCGCCTTGTTCGCCCGGCTGCGCATTGTCGTCACCCCTGAATTCTCGAAACTGTACGAGAGCGGGGACCTGCAGCCGACGCGCATCAGGGACACGATCCGGGCCGAAGGCCGCAACGTCGTCGTCGGCGCCTTCGTGCCACTGGCAAGCTTCGCCCTGTTCCACATGGTGACGGTGTTTCCGCTCTCCTGGGTGTTCCTATTCACCAACGAAGGGCCGGCGCGTTTCCTGGCGATCGAAGCGGTGAGCGCACTGTTCGGCATTGCGGCCATCGTCGCGTCTGGGCCACTGGCCGATCGCGTTGGACGCCGTGCGCTGCTTGGCGGTTCGGCGATCGCCATCGCGACGTTCAGCGGCTTTGCCCCGCAGCTTCTGGATGGCGGCGCAGTCGGCGAAGCTCTGTTCATGGTGCTGGGCTTCATCCTCCTGGGGCTGAGTTTCGGGCAATCGTCCGGCGTCGTCGCCTCGAGTTTTTCCCGGCAACATCGCTACACCGGCTCGGCAATAACCTCGGATCTGGCGTGGATGTTCGGCGCCGGCTTCGCGCCGCTCGCGGCCCTGCTGCTCGCCGGCAATTTCGGCCTCATCGCCGCGGGCGCCTATCTGCTGTCGGGCGCGGCTTGCACATTGCTCGCCTTGTGGATCGACGGACGTCGTCCTGCCGCGGATCGTCAAGCCGATTAATCCAGGGGCCTTCGATTGCGGATATGAGGCCGCATTGCCATGCTCGCCTGCCCGCCCAATGCGGCGCATTCTCCAGGCCATCCACGATATCTTCCCTGTAACGAACCTGGCCGGACGCGATCCACCGGGCCGTGTCGCGATAGAAGGCTGGGCGCCGGCCGACAAATTCGCGCGGGATGAAGCCCTCCGCAGCGCGAGATCCTCCTGCTATACACGCAAACCCAACTAAGCCACCGAAGCAGCCGGCTTGGCTTGCCGCACGGCGGACCGGTGCGCCGCACTGGCATATTTCTGGGCGATCATGGCGCAGACCATGAGCTGTATCTGGTGGAAGAGCATCAGCGGCAGAACGATCGCGCCGACGCCCTGGCCGGCAAAGATGACGTTGGCCATCGGGACGCCGCTCGCCAGGCTCTTCTTCGAGCCGCAGAAGGTGATCGTGATCTGGTCGGCCTTGTCGAAGCCGAGAAGTCGGCTGCCATAGGCCGTGAACAGAAGCACGAGGCCGAGCAGCACCATGTCGGCGACAACGACCACGGCGATATCGCGCAGCGAGAACATATGCCATAGCCCCTCGGCGACGGCCGTGCTGAAGGCCAGATAGACGACCATTAGGATCGAACCGCGATCGACAGGCATCAGCAGCGTCTTGCGAGAACGTATCCAGTTGCCGATCCGCGGTTCCAGCAGTTGTCCGAGCGCAAAGGGCAGGAGCAGTTGCACCAGGATCTGGCTCACTGCATTCCATGAAAATCCGCCGTGACCGCCGATGGAGAAGAGCAATCCGACGAGCAGGGGCGTGAGGAACATGCCGAAGATGTTGGAGGCGGAAGCCGAGCAGATGGCCGCGGGGACATTTCCACCAGCCATCGAGGTGAACGCGATCGAGGACTGGACCGTCGAGGGCAGGACACACAGAAAAAGAATGCCGAGGTAGAGCGGCTTGGGCAGGATCGAGGCAGGGAGATAGCCGAGCGCCAGACCCAGCAGCGGGAACAGGCCAAAGGTCGTCAGAAGGATGACGAGGTGCAGGCGCCAATGCATCAGGCCGGCAACCACGACATCGCGCGATAGCCGCGCACCATGCAGGAAAAACAGAAGCGCCACGGCAAAATTGGTCGCAACCGCGAACCATCCCGCGAACGTCCCGGTTGCTGGCGCGACAGACGCAAGCGCGACGGTGCACAACAGCAGGATCAGAAAGGAGTCCGGCAGAAAGCGGCGCATGACATGTTCGCTCCAGAATAGGCTCAGCGCCGTCTTTTTGCGCATTGTGAAATAGGATACAAGAAATAACAGTTATCGTGATTTGAGATTTCAATGCTCGATCTGGTCCAACTTCGCAGCTTCGTCACCGTCCAGCAGATGGGAAGCTTTACCTTCGCGGCCGAGAGGCTGGGACTGGGGCAATCCACCGTCAGCCAGCACATCAGCAAGCTGGAAGCCGCGATTGGCAGGCGGTTGCTGGCCCGGGATACGCACAAGGTGGTGCTGACGCCTGACGGCGAAGCCCTGCTCGGCCATGCGCGGACCCTGTTGTCCATAGAGGGGCAGGTGCAGGCGCTGTTCACCGCGCAGAGGCTGCGCGGCACATTGAGGCTCGGCGTATCCGAGGACCTGGTTGCCAGCCGTCTGCCACTGGTGCTGGAGGATTTCGTCCGGTCTCACCCATCCGTCGATCTCGAACTGACCGTTGCTCTCAGTGGCGTGCTCTACGAGATGCAGGACAATGGCGAACTCGATCTCGTCCTGGCGAAGCGCCGGCTGGGCGACAGCCGTGGCCGGCTCGTCTATCGTGAGCCGCTTGTCTGGCTCGCCCGCGATCCGGAACACGTCCTGTCGCTCGCGGCCTTGCCGTTGATCGCCTTCCCCCCGCCGAGCGTCACGCGCAGCATCGCGCTGGAAGCGCTCGAGCGGCATCGCATGCCGTGGCGCATTGTCTGCACATGCGGAAGCCTGAGCGGACTGACGGCCGCCGCACGCGCCGGGATGGGGGTTCTGGTGCAACCGCAAAGCATGTCGCCTTCAGGCCTCAAGGAGATCGGCCGCCTGCCACAGTTGGAGGATGTGGAATTCGTCCTCATCCCGAGCAAGGGCGCCGACAGGGCGCTCGTCTCAGCGCTTTCGGATGATATTCTGAACAAGGTGAGAGGCCTGCGCTGACCGGCAGCGTAGGGGATATTAGCCGATGTTGTCTTTGAACAGAGTCCATAAACACATCAAGCTTTTGTTTTTGTTATATTTTTTCCCCTTCGAAGCTCAAGTTGCATCAAACACGGTGGCGGTCAAGGCCCAAGCCCGGCCGACCATGCCCGTCCAATCCGTCCCGATCATCGACGCCCCCCTCGACGCATTTCGTCCCTTGACAGTCAGGCCGGTTGGACGGACGCCACTTTGCCGTCGGTATCGACGATGCAACTGGTTGGCTTTCCCGCGACGTTCAGTTCGACCTGGAAGCTCTTGGAATCGAGCCTGCGCGAGCTGGTCGGCAACGCCTTGCCGCTATCGACGCCGCCCGCTTTCGCCGCCGCGCCGGCACAAAGAAGCTGGAGATCGGCCGGTGCTGTTTCGACCGTCGTCCTCGACATCTGGTCGGGCGTCGGCGCGCTTTGGCATGCCGCCAGAACCGTTGCGATGACGATCGAGGCCGATCCGCGAACGGCCCAGTGCCTCATCCTGATCTGCCTGCCGGTCACCATGGTCTTGTCCCCTGTGTTTATCGAACTATACGTCCGTCGTTGATCACACACCCTTGTAGAGCGCCGCGCCCTGCATCAGCACGATCACTTTCGCCCCGACCTTGATGCGGGAATGCAGATCGATGATGTCGCCATTGTTCATGCGGATGCATCCGGAAGACACGTCCAGGCCAATGGTCCACGGTTCGGGCGTGCCGTGGATGCGGTAGATGGTGTCGTGGCCGTCTTCATAGAGGTAGAGCGCTCGCGCGCCGAGCGGATTGTCGGGCCCACCGGGCATGCCATTGGCCCAGGGCCGGGCTTTGGGATCCCGGGCAACCATTTCGGCCGGCGGTGTCCAGGTCGGCCACTCCGCCATGCGCCCGACCTTGACGATGCCGGCCCATCCGAAGCCCTCCCTGCCCACGCCGATGCCGTAGCGGATCGCCTGCTGGCCGGGCTGGACGAGATAGAGGAAGTGCTGGTTGCCGTCGATGATGATGGTGCCGGGCTGCTCGGCGGTGCGGAACTTGACCACCTGCGGGCGAAAGGATTCCGGCACCTGCTTGTGAAGCTTGTAGTACTGGTAGGCCTTGGTGCGATTGTAATCCGTCCACTGCCGCGTCTTGGGATCGTAGACCTGCGTTCCCGCGGCAAGCGCTGCCAAGGTGGAAAACGCCAGCCCCAGCGCCAGCACAACCGCCAGGCCCGCCGCATGCTTGCCGCCAGTTCCCGTCGCCCGCTCGTCGGTGCCGAACCTCGTCTTTGTGCGTCTGGTCATTGCTTGGCCCATCCTTCGACGCGCGCCTCGTTCCTGGCCACCCATTGCTCGGCGTAGGCAGAGGGCGCCTGCCGCTCGACCTGAAGCGCGTAGCTCATCTCGATCGCCTCCTCCGGCTTGAAGTCGACGCGCTCCAGGAAGCGAACCACCTCCGGATGTTTCTTGCGCAACGAGGTCGCGTAGGCGATGTGGTAGTGGGCCGTGTCCCAGCCAACGGCGGCGTGCGATTTCGAAAGCCATTGCGGGTCTTCCGTCGGCAGGACGATCTTCCATTTGGCGGCATCGTATGGTGGCTCCGTCAGGCGCACGATGTCGTGCAATTTGAAGACCACATGCGGCGCATAGCAAGCGAAGACCATCGGCCGGTCCGAGGCCTCCGCCGCATCGACAGCCGCCATGCCGACATCTTCCGGCATTTCGAGCAGCGTCAGGTTCTTGGCATAGCCGTAGCTGTTGGCGCGGATGCGCTCGATGGTGGTCGACGACCATGTCTGGGCGCCAATCCACATCTCGCCCTTGCCGTCTCCGTCCGTGTCGAGCGCCTCGGTCTTCTTCGGATCACCGAGGTCGGAAATGTCCTTGAAGCCGTATTTGTCGGCCGCTGTCTTGTTGGCGCAAATCCCCTGCCAGGCCGGAACGCCGATCGGGCTGATCGCGACCGTTCCAGCCTGGGTGACATACTTCTTGACCAAGGTATCGAGGTTCGGCAGCCAGACCTCCGGATGGATGTCGACCTGGCCGGAGTCAAGACCAGCGAAAGCGATCATGGTGCCCATCTCCACCACATCCGCATCGAGCCCGAACTCCTTCTTGAGACTCACCTTCAGGATGTTGGCCGTCGCCTGGCCCGACGACCAGTTCGGCATTGCAATAACCAGGTCGGCAGCGTGCGAGGGAATGCCGCCGAGCACAAGCGCCGAGGCAACCACCGCCACTTTCCATGCCAGTTTCACCAAATCGGCCATCAAGTGATCCTCTTCACGTGCTCATTTTGGTTGGAATCCTTTCGAAGACAACCCAATCACTGAGCGAGCAGTTCATCGACAGCTGGTTTCGTTCGTCAATCGCCACCGGAGGTGCCTCCAACCTTTCAGCCAGATTGTTGTCTGGCCCGGAAGGTCGCGTCGCGTGTTCGGATCCACGACGGACAGAGTAACGCTTACCGCCAAGCGGCGCCAGCGCTCCTCCTGCGCGGTGACGTGGACGGTCGAAATCATCAGAGGAGCCAAGATGAGCAGGGATTGCTTCGCGACGGTCATCGGAGCCCCGGATCTGATTGGCGTCGCCGCCAAGCTTGCATCTGAGGCTGCATCGAAGGAGTACGTAACAGTAACAGCCGTCGGGCCCACACAGAAAGCAGCGGGAGTTGCAACCGCCATCACGACGCACGTCGTCGATCGGAAGCAACCCCACTATTGCCGTCACCGCCGAGGCAGCCTCCCGCTGCCGTGGAAACCTCCGCGAAATCCACCTCCGCCACCAGGATGGGAAATCAGGGCGTTGTGCTGGATCGGTCAGCAACTGCCGGATGGTGCGGCCTGCCTTGGAAAGCGCGACATCGCCGTCACTCCACCGTGACCGATTTCGCCAGGTTGCGGGGCTGGTCGACGTCGGTGCCCATGAAGACGGCGGTGAAATAGGCCAGCATCTGGATCGGCAGCGCATAGATGATCGGCGAGATGATTTCGGGCACATCCGGCAGGATGATCGTCTCCATCGTCTTCACGCTCGCCTGTGCCGCCCCCTTGCTGTCCGTGATCAGGATGATCTTGCCGCCGCGCGCCGCCACTTCCTGCATGTTGGACACGGTCTTCTCGAAGATGCGGTCATGCGGCGCGATCACGATGACCGGCATGTTCTCGTCGATCAGCGCGATCGGCCCGTGCTTCAGCTCGCCCGCCGCATAGCCTTCGGCATGGATGTAGGAGATTTCCTTGAGCTTCAGCGCGCCTTCCATGGCCAGCGGGAAATTGGTGTCGCGGCCGAGATAGAGCACATCGGAGTAGCGTGACAGGTCCCGCGCGATGCGATCGATCTGCTCTTCGAGCTTGAGCACCTGGTTGGCATAGCGCGGCGCTTCCGAAAGCGCCCGCACCAGGGTTTTCTCCTCATCCTTCGAAATCGTGCCGCGTGCCACGCCGGCCCGCACCGCAAGCGATGCCAGCACCGAGAGCTGGCAGGTGAAGGCCTTGGTCGAGGCGACGCCGATCTCCGGTCCGGCAAGTGTCGGCAGCACGACATCGGATTCGCGCGCCATGGTCGATTCCCGAACATTGACGACGGCGCCGATCTTCATGCCGGCCTTGCGGCAGTAGCGCAGCGAGGCCAGCGTGTCGGCGGTCTCGCCCGACTGCGAGATGAAGAAGGCGGCATCGTTGGCCGACAGCGGCATCTCGCGGTAGCGGAACTCCGAGGCGACATCGATGTCGACCGGCAGCCGCGCATAGCGCTCGAACCAGTATTTGCCGATCAGGCCGGCGAGATAGGCGGTGCCGCAGGCCGAGATCGCCAGCCGGCCGATCTTGGCGAAGTCGAACGGCAGGTCGAGCGGTTTGGAGACGCCGGAGACGAAATCGACATAATGCGCCAGCGTGTGCGAGATCACCTCGGGCTGCTCATGGATCTCCTTCTCCATGAAATGGCGCCGGTTGCCCTTGTCGACCATGAAGGAGGTCGACAGCGACTGCTGGCGCTTGCGCTCGACTTGTCTGCCGTCAATGTCGAAGATGGCGACGCTGTCGCGGCGCACCACCGCCCAGTCGCCGTCCTCGAGATAGGTGATGGAATTGGTGAAGGGCGCCAGCGCAATGGCGTCGGAGCCCAGGAACATCTCGCCGTCGCCATGGCCGACGGCCAGTGGCGGGCCGTTGCGGGCGCCGACGATCAGGTCTTCGTCGCCCTTGAACATGATGGCCAGCGCAAAGGCGCCTTCGAGCCGCTTCAGCGCCTGGTGCGCCGCCTCGACGGGCTTGCGCCCCTTGGCCAGTTCGCGCGCCACCAGATGGGCGACGACCTCGGTGTCGGTCTGCGAGGAGAAGGAATAGCCGTCGCGGATCAACTCATCGCGCAGCTCGGCGAAATTCTCGATGATGCCGTTGTGGACGATGGCGACACCGTCGGAAAAATGCGGATGCGCATTGGTCTCGTTGGGCACGCCATGGGTCGCCCAGCGCGTGTGGCCGATGCCGATCGTGCCCTCGAGCGGCTCGTCCTTGAGCCGGCGTTCGAGGTTGATCAGCTTGCCCTCGGCGCGCCGGCGGCCAAGCTCACCCTTCTCGATGGTGGCCACGCCGGCCGAGTCATAACCGCGATATTCGAGCCGCTTCAGCGCGTCGACGATGAGCGGCGCAACCTGCGAGTGGCCGACGATTCCAACGATACCGCACATGGCTTTGCCCCATAGCCTGCAGAATTCCAGCCCCATTGCACACAAGAGCCATGTTATCCCTCCCCGACCACGGGCTGATCGTTCATTTGAAGGAGCCCATGGACTTAATCAAAGCTGAACTGTCGCGCTTGAAGTCCGAAGTCGCCCAAGAGGGCGTAGTTCCGTGGCGGAGCCTACGTGGTCGGCCACGAAACACCTGAAGACGGACAGTTCGTTCGAATGATGCGCTTCCGCCAGTCGAGGCGCATGTTGACTCAGCCGGCAAACCAAAACACACCCAACAGCCGGTTAGGCCCGGCCGCCTGATGCCCCCCTCCAAGAGGCTGTCGGGCCGCTTGATCTACATGGGGCCCGGACTGCCCCGGATGCCGGCAAGCGAGCGGCACTGAGTCCCGCAGGAGATGAACAAACCTTGGCCTGTCGCTCACAATTTTCGACCACTCCTCGCTGTTAAGGCGCTGAAATCGCTGGTGCTCGGCATCGTTTGATTGCACGAAGACGCCGAACTGACCTCTCGGTACAAGAGAGAAGCTTAATCCTCGCCTTGCTCGATCCAGGGAGATGTAGGGCATGAAGTTCAGAGACCTGATCAGGCGTGCCGACAACGCCGAGAAGTCCTTCGAGGACCTCGAAGCTGACTTGGCGAACGCCGTCGACGAGTGCCTTGGTTTGTCCGATCTGTCAGAGCAGGCAAGGGATGCCGTCGCTGGCGAGACGCCCATGCAAGAGGACAACAGCGAACAGGACAACAGCGCCCAAACGGAAGACGGTGCCGTCACTGCGGAACCCGCGCGACGACTGACCTCTCATACGCAGAGCCGTATGGCTGCCTTGACTTCGTTTGATGGGCTGTTTCGCGATGCGAAGCTCCATTTCGAGGAGATCAACGCGAAACTGTCGGAGATCGCAAGCACGCATCACCTGACCCGCGAATTGTTCCACATTCTTCACGCCGACATTCTGCGAGCCAACGAACTGGAACTGGCTAATCTGAACCTGACCGCGGAGCAAAGGAGCCTGTCGGACAGGCTCAATGACCTGAACCGAAGGCAGCATGAGCGGGAAGGCATTGTGGAGGCCTTGCAGCAGCGCGAGGCAAGCCTGGTTCAAGACTGTGAGGCGCTTCGCGGCGCATTGGCCGGGGCAAGGCTGGAACTCGTGGAGGCCGCGAACACGAACGCAAAGAACGAAGCGGAATTCGGAGACCTCACGAACGCACTTGCGGCTGCAACGGTCGAGGCCGACAGACGCGCGCGCGAAAACAAACAGCTGCGTGAAAAGAATGTCAGCCTGTCGATCGACCTGGAGAAAGCGCTGAAGCGGGAAGACGAGGCGCGGCACAGGCTCGACGGGTTTTCCACGATCCATGCCAACGAAGCGGCACGAAATTCCGAATTGCTGGCTGCACTTGGCAAGAGCGAAAAGGAAGCGACACGACTCCATACGTCGCTTGAGGTCGCCCAGGCGAAACTGTCCGAGATGACGGAAGCCGCCCGTATCATGGAAGCGGAGAAGAACGCCGAGATCGAACGCTGCCGTGCCGAGATTCGAGGATCGCGTTCCGAGATTCAGAACCTCCGTTCGCGACTGGAACTCGCATCAAACGCAAACAGCGAAGCCTCGAACGAACTCGCCAAGCTCAGGCTTCAATGGAGCGAGGCCGTGGCGGAGAAGCAGGTCGCGGATGAAAGGTTGGCTGCTCTCACCAAGGAAGCCGAAACCGACAAGCTGAACCTTTCGAAGATAACCGCCAATTTTTCACAGCTTTCCCTGCAGCAGGCGTCCGATCAGATTCAACTCGATGTCCGCCGGCAGGAATGCGAAGACCTGCGGACCGAAATTGCGTCGGTCAACGCCCGGATCAGGGAACTCCTGCCTCTTGAGAGGCTCCATGCGACGACGAAGGCAACGAACGCCTTGCCGCACAAGAGCGATGCCGCCAAGGTTCCCGTGACGGTGGAGCGAACAGCGCGCTCCATGCGCCGCGTTCGTCGGAGGGCGCTCACCGCATCATAGGAGGAGAGCTGCCCATATTCGCGGCCCGCCTCCAAAGATCCTCACGTCATTGACGGAAAGCCCTCGACATCTGATCCGTAAGAGGCTTCAGCAGATAAGACCAGACGCTGCGTTCGTCCGTGCTTATATGAACCTCTGCCGGCATACCTGGTTTGAGCACCTTGGCATCGGTCAGGCAGGTTGTCTTGTTCTCGACATTGATACGCGCCGAGAAATACGAAAGCTGTTTTTGTTGATCCTTGATCAGGTCCGCCGAGATGCGCTTGACCGATCCCTGGCAAGCAGGCGTGGTGCCGGCGTCGAAAGCGGGAAACCGGATCGAGACCCGCTGGCCGGGACGAATATCATCTATGCGCGACGGCGGAATCAGCGCGTCGACGACGAGGTTGTCGGTGTCGGGGACAATCATCATGAGCACTTCGCCGGGAGCGATGACGCCGCCGATTGTGTGGATAGAGGATTCCTGCACCGTTCCCGATTGCGGAGCGCGGATGGTGGTTTTGGTCAATTCGTCTTGCGCCACAACCTTGCGCTCTTCGAGTTCGGTCTGCTTGGCTTCGGTTTCGCGAAGTTCGCTGGTCACCTCACTGCGCCTCTGTTCATCGAGCTGAAGAATTTGCAGTTCGGTCTCGCTGATCCGGGCCTGCGCCTCGGCAACCGCCGCCGCGAGGCGCCCTGACTCTCCGTGCGCCCGGGTGGCATCCAATCTGATGTTGCTCAGTCGCTCCTTGGACACCAACTTTTTTGAGAAAAGCGCCTGGACGTCGGCAAGATCTCCATCCAGCAAGACCACGGATTGGTCTTCCGCGGCCTGCTGTGCCTTGAGGCCATCGATCTGACGCTCGAGTTGCTTTGAGCGACTTTGCAACTGTGCCTTCTGCCCCGTCAACGCCGCGGCGCGGCTTTCAAACAGGGCGCGCTCGCCATTGACGAGTGCGGCCAGTTCCGGGTCGCCCATCCGTATCTGAAGGCCGGAAGGAAGCTGCATCTCCGACAGGCCTTGTCGCTCGGCCTCCAACCGTGCAAGTCGAACGGTGGCGCGATCGAGATCCTCAGTGATTATCTGCAGGTTGGCCCGCGTCAGCGTGTCGTCCAGCCTGGCCACCACATCGCCAGCCCGGACATGATCGCCATCTTGCGCGAAGATGCCCCCGATCGTGCCGCCGGTCAGATGCTGGACTTTCTTTATGTTGCTCTCGACCACCACGGTGGCAGGCGCAATCACCGCGCCGGCGATCTTGGTCAAGCCGAGCCAGAGCCCGCCGCCGACAATCAACAGGGCCGTGATCGCGGCGCCCAGGATCAGGTTGGCCCGGATATCATCCCGCGCCTCGGCCGAATTCGCCTCGGTCCTTCGGCTCGCATCGCCGAGTGGCACGTATGAAAACATCGTCGTGTCAGACACGGAGCAGCACCTCACGCATGACCGCTTACTCCCTTCTGCATCGGGACAACCGACGCTGGCCGTTCAGCAGGCGAGGGGAAGGGCCGGATAACGTTGGCCAGGACCTCCTCGCGCGAGCCGAAGGAGTGAAGCGTCCCATTCGACATTACGAGCACCTTGTCGATATTGGTGAGGGCGGAAGGACGGTGCGCAACGACGATGACTATGCCTCCGCGCTGGCGCACCGCCAGGATCGCGCCGGCCAGGGCGGCATCGCCATCGACGTCCAGGTTTGAATTCGGTTCGTCGAGGACGACAAGAAACGGCTCGCCATAAAGTGCCCTGGCAAGCCCAACGAGCTGTCTTTGTCCGGCCGAAAGGGCTGCCCCTCCCTCGCCTACGCGTGTTTGAAATCCATTCGGCAATCGCATGATCATCTTGTCGACGCCCGCCGCCCTGGCGGCTGCCAGCACGCCCTTGGCGTCGCCCTTGCCGCCAAATCTCGAAATATTGTCGGCAACCGTTCCATCAAACAGTTCAACATCTTGCGGCAGGTAGCCGATATGGGCGCCAAGCTGTTCGTGACCCCATTGGTCGAGCGAGGCTTCGTCCAGCCTTACCGTTCCGCGAAGCGGCTGCCACACGCCCACCAGCGCGCGCACAAGTGTCGTTTTCCCAGAACCGCTTGGGCCGACGATCGCCATTCCCGCGCCCCCCTGCAGGCGGAAACTGACATTGGCCACGGTCGGTCTTTGCTGGCCTGGCGGGGCTATTGTCAGTTCCTCGACCGCAAGCATCGCCTGCGGGGCTGGCAGCTCCATGAGCTCGTCATGGCTGCCGAAGGCGGTCAGCGCCCTTGCCAGCTGGGAATAGCTCTGACGGAACGCCACAAACCCTCTCCAGTTTGCCATCGCCGCGTCAACCGGGGCCAACGAGCGGCCCAGCAATATGGATGATGCTATGATCACGCCGGGCGACGCTTCACCTCCGATCACGAGATAGGCACCAAGTCCCAGGACGCAGGACTGCAAGGCCATCCGCAGCGCCCTCGACGTTGAACCGGTGGCGCCGACGATGTCGGAAAGGCGTTCCTGGTGCGCGAGATATGCGTGATTGACCTCACCCCAACGGCGGGCAAGCCGCCCGGAAAGGCCCATCGCGCGGACAACTTCCGCATTGCGGCGGCCAGAGTCGGCAAGGTTGCGTTGTGACACAAGCGTCTCGGACGCGCGCGCGGCTGGGCCGCGGCCAAGGATTTCCGCGACAACCGTGAGCAGCACGACAACAATCGCGCCGCCCGTCGCCAGCAGACCGAGCGAAGGATGCAAAAGAAAGATGACCAGCAGATAAAACGGTATCCATGGTGCGTCGAAGACGACAGTCGGCCCCAATCCGGAAAGGAAACCGCGCAACTGATCCAGGTCACGAAGCGGCTGTACCCGGCTCGCGTCCTGCCCGCCGATGAGCGGCAAGGACAATGAGAGGCCGAAGACCCTCTGCTGCAGAGTCTTATGGAGGCGATTGCCGATTCGCACCAGGAGGCGAAGCCGCACGAAATCCAGCAGGCCGTAGACCGCGTAAAGGCCCAGCATCCCGATCGTAAATCCGACCAGCGTCGGAATGCTCTGCGAAGGCAGAACGCGGTCGTAGACTTGCAGCATGTAGACGGAGCCGGTCAGCGCAAGAATGTTTATGACCGCCGAGAACACGCCAACGCCTACCAGTGCGGGCGCGGCGCCAAGCATAGCGCCACGCAGATCGGGCGAGTTTCCACCAAGGCTCATGGCTTGCGACCTCCGGTAAGAAGTCGTCGGGCAGGTTCACTGGCTCCGCCGGCCATCAACAATTTTTTGGTTTTCAGGAGCGTTTCCCTTTTTGCCTTATAATATTACGCCCCACTAACGTACGTGGCCTTCGGTCAAAATGTAGCAAAATCGTGACGCTGGCCCGAAAAACCGGGAATCGACGCATTAAACCGGGGGAAAACTGCCGTTTTAAGATGCAAGGAGGGCTGTACAGATCGCGTTTCAGGCAAACGAAATCGAACCCGCACCATTTTTTTCGAGGGTGAATCGCCGCAGAGGCAAAGCCACGGCGCCCGGCTCATGGCCGTTTCACTGACCCATTTGTCACTGCGCCATTTGAGTGAGCGATCTCGGCTTTCTAGTGCTTCCTCGCGATAACCAGGAAATGCTGCGCCAGTTGTCCGGGAACGCGCAGGGTTCTGGATAGCTTCTCGAAGGGCTCGATCAATGCTTCACAGATCCCCGGCAAGAGGCGTCCCGGCCGAGGCAGATAGCCATAAGGTATCACCTCCTCCACGAGGAAGCCCGAAGCGGTCAGGAGTTTCTTGAATCTTGTTTCGCCTAGCGTGTTGCGAACCGTGCGTCCAAGCGACCAATTGAGCAGTTGGCAAACCAGGCCGATGGGCGAAGTCGCATTCATATGAACGTTGCACACGAGCCGTCCGCCATTCTTCAGCTGCTGGTTTATCGCTTTCAGCGCCTCCCGTTTCAGCTGATCCTCGGCGTTCAGAAAGAAGCGAAACGCGGTTACGACATCAAAGGTCTCTTCGAGGGACTCCATCGTCATATCGATGTTGCGCAGTTTCACATTGCTCGGAACTTGCGCGCAGGCAAGCATGGATCTGGACACGTCGACGCCGACCACCTCGCCGAAAACCTCAGCCGCGACGTTGGTGATGCGACCTGTTCCGCATGCAAAATCGAGACAATTTCGATTGGCTCCGCCCATGGGGCGAAGAACGTCCAGGATCATGGGCCTTTCGATTTTGTCCCACAGCGCACCGTAATAGCCGGACTCGTGCGTCATGTTGTAGTGCGCGCCGTAGCCCGGCGCGCAATGACTGGCCCTGTAGTCGTCCGACGCTCGGTCGCCCTGCGTGTGGATCTGTTGGCCGGACGCCAGGTCCTGCCAAATCGCGGACTTGCCGGGTTGGGACTCGGCTATGAGAATTCTAACCGCCGAAGACGTATCGACAGCATAGGCCGCCGGCTGAGCCATCCGAGCCGTGTTCGTCAACCATTTCCGCTTCGCATCTCGCTTGGAATTGAGCCTCACCAGGATCTCCTATTCGGCTTGTTCGACCCTCCAATCGAACAGTTCCCAAGCCCCCCTTTTATCGGCCGGCGATTGAAGCCGCCTATTGGATTGCAGCACTTTGCAGATCACTGCTGAATTTGGCCTCGACGGTATCCCCCGGCGTCACAATCGTATCTTCGTCTGCCGAGATTTTGCGCCACTCGTCGCCTATCTTGCGCACGATAGTGACTTGAGCCTGGATCGTTTCACCGGCAATCGGCAATGGCTGGGCGGATGCTCCGGTCGGTTGCAACTTCTCGCTGGCGGCGCGGAGTCTGGTGGTGACATCCCCCAGCCGCGCATTGGTGTCCTTCAGATCCGTTAGCAAGCCAACTTTCCTCTGATTGTCATTGCGTTCGCGCTGCCTGACATAATCCTCCTGCTGGCGCCGCGCTCTCATGAGCTCGACCGAGGTTTGCAGCGCGCCGCTTGAAGAGAGAAGCAAGGCGCGCCTGACATCGGCGAGCCGGGTGTTGGTCAGATTGCCTGCCTCGAACGCCTTGGTTACTTTCGCCAGGTCATCCTGATCCGCCTTCACGCTCTCGGACTCGACCTCTTCGCGCTTCTGCAAAAGCTCGATTTGATCGGCCGCGTCCTTCTGGCCCTTCTCAAGGAAAGCCTGTTCCTGCTGGAAGTCGCTCAGCGCAATCTTCAGCGCGTCTTCCTCGGCCTGGGCGATCGCTGCCCCGACGCTGGGCGACAGAGGTGACCCCTGCGGTGTCTGCTTGTCGAAATCCGCCTGGTCCTGAAGTTCGGCGCGGAGACGGGCGGCGTGAAAATACTCTTTGGTGTAGTCTCCCCAAAGTGTTTCGTAATCGCGCCTGAGATCAACCGGATCTGGTCCGGTCTGGCCCGCCCGTGACCGCAAGAGGCTGAAGCCGCCGGAGACGGCGAGCGCCTGCCGCACTGTCATGAGCGGACGGTAGGCCTGCTGCCCCGGCGTGAGCACGTCGCCCGTCACGTAGATCGGACGATAGTCGGCGATGATGGCCGTTATATCGCCTGGTTTGACGACAACCATCTGCTCTCGTCCATCGGGCAAACGCACGTGAAAGATCGTGGTCGGCAGAAGCGTCTGCATGCGGTTCTGCAACTCGGACGCGGTCAACCCTCCGACCATAACCATCCCGACTTCGGGAAGGGCGATGTTGCCGTCCATCTGGACCACGGCTCGCTGCGTCCGATCCGGAATTGGTGCTATCCCTATCTCGACCGTATCGCCAGGTGACAGGCGATAGGGCTCGACCTCGCCGGCGGCAGCCATCGATGCCAGGAATATCCCGGCAACCGAGGCGAGAACGGTTCGTTTAGTGAAGGCCATTTGCGACAATCTCCTTCTGGTTCGGCACCGGCTCCGAAGGCCATTCAAGACGGGAAACGAAATCGTATACCGGGCCACCGGGCACGCCCCAATTGCTCGACCAGATCACCTGTGAGCCATCAGGAGACGGCGAGGCATGCGTCTCGCTCCAGTAATCGAAGTGCGCGTTTTGCGTGTCGACGACACGGCGGACCTCTCCGCTGCCGTCCAAGCGCAGTGCAATGACCTGCTGGGCGTAAGGCGCCCAATCCGGGTGCCGCGCTATTTCGGCTGGCGTGCCGCCATAGCTTAGAAACACCCAGCCCGGCCTGTCGAGCGACCTGAGCGACGCATGCATGGCCTCGCCATATTTCATCAGCGAGGTGACCTTGCCGTCAGCCAATCGGCGCTTGATCACCTGATATTTGTCGGGCTCCGACTTGCTGATCCCGACATAGATTTCGCTGCCGTCGGTATCGACCGTCATGTCGCCGTGACCGGGCCGGTGGTGCTCCATCCACTTCTGGCGCAGGACGCCGTCGATGGAAAAGATGAAGTTCGGTTCATTGCCGTCCGGCAATGCCTGTGAGCACACAATGTTGATCCCGAGCGGGGAGATCGAACAGGAGCCGGTGGTTCCTGGAAGCTGGGCAAGATCGATATCCGGGAACTTCTTCCGCTCCTTTAGGTCGTAGCCAAAGACCACCGCCTTGCCGTCATTGCGCGTCGCACGCACAGCAATGCGGTTGCCATCGCGGCTCGGATTGCCTTTGTTAGGCCCGAACTGAAGCTTGCTGTAGGCCGACGAGGCGAACACGACGTCCTCCTGGTCGGTGCGTGGCGCCCAGGTTGAAATCTGCCGGCCGGCAACGCAGATCATCAGCCGGGGATCCCTGGGATGCCATTCGCATTCAATCGAGCGGTCGCGGTGGAACAATGGGACGTAGCTGTGCCCGTCGAGAAAGCACATGCCACCGCAACCATTGACGATCAAAAGAAGGCTCTGGTCGGCATTCCAAGCCTGTGCGCTTGAGTAGCGGTGAGTGCAGTATTTCGTCCCGCATACACCGGCCAGGCCGAGAACTCCGGGTCCTGTGATCCGTAGGAAGACCGTGCCCGACGCCGGATCCCTTGTTTCACGGAGATAGTCCGGAAGGTTGGCCGCCACCGGCGGCCCCGATGCGTTGCTTGCCCGACCGCCGGCCATGTAGAAGTTCAGGAACACGGCACCGGCAACCAGCAACAGTGCCACCACATGCCGGCGCAGCAGGATCATGTCATATAGCCCTTTTCGCGCCGTACCCGGCCTTCGCCAAGGCGCGCGCGCCACCATGCGATCGTCCGCTCGAGCCCATCGCGCAGACTGGTCTGCGCCCGCCATCCCGTCTCGCTTTCAAAGCGCGAGGTATCGGCGAGCAGGGCGCGAACCTCCGAATTTTGCGGCCGCAAACGGCTTTCGTCGCGATGGACCGGCTTTTTGGAACCGCTCAATTCGAGGACGAGGTCCAATACGTCGGAGATGGTCACGGCGCGTTGGCTGCCGGCATTGTAGGCGTGGCCGAATTCGAGCCCCGCCAAGCCGGCCGTCAGGAACGCCGCGGCGGTGTCTTCGACAAAGGTCAGGTCACGGATCGGGCTCGTATCACCGACCATGATCGCCGGGCAGTTCGGGTCGAGCGCCTGCCGGATGATGGTCGGCACGATCGCGCGCTCACTCTGGCGAGGACCATATGTGTTGAAGGGCCGCATGATGACGACCGGAACATCAAACGACCTGGCGTAGGACTCCGCCATCATGTCGGCGCCGATCTTGGATGCCGAATAGGGTGACTGTCCCTGCAGCGGATGCGTTTCGCGAATGGGCATGGTCTGGGCGGTTCCGTAGACCTCGCTCGTGGAGGTATGCACCACCCGCTCCGTCTCCCATTGACGCGCCGCTTCGAGCACGTTCACCGTGCCCAGGATGTTGGTTTCCACATAAGACTGGGCGGCCGCATAGGAGTATGGAATCGCAATGAGGGCAGCCAGATGAAACACAACGGCCTGGCCACGCATGATCCGGTTCAGGAATGCGCTGTCGCGGACGTCACCGCGGACGAGCTTCAGCCGGCTGCGGATGTTGTCCGGCAAATCGTCCAGCCACCCATGGCTGTCGAAGGAATTGTAGAGCGCCAGGGCCGTGACATCCGCCCCGTTGCGCACAAGCGCTTCGGCGAGATGCGAACCGATAAATCCATCCGCGCCTGTCACCAGAACTTTCTTGCCATTGTAGCTCATGACTACGCATTCCGTTGGCTTGATGGAGCGCTTTCCATTTGGGGTTCATGCGTCGATCGGCGGTGATGGAACCCAGCCGACAACCGCCAGGAAGCCGCGCGCCATCCACATGATGTCGGAGCCGATGGTGCGCTGCGGATAGTAGGACAGGTCGAGTCTTGCCTTGGCCGGGAACATGACCTCCCGGTAGAAAAGGATGGGATCCACGGATTGGGGAAACAAACGCGCCTCGTGCCGGAAAAGAACCTGCGTTGGGCCCAGCAGGCCGGGTTTGTAGCGCAGGACCGCCTCCAGGCCACCATGGAAGCAATCTGCGAAAGCCAGGCTCTCGGGTCGTGGCCCAACGATCGCCATCTCGCCTTTGAGGACATTCCATAGCTGCGGCAATTCGTCGAGTTTGGTCGCGGCGAGGAAGCGGCCTACCGTCGTCATGCGGCTGTCGCCAACCATGGTCAGGGCGAGGCCTTGGGAGCTGCAGTCCACCCTGAACTTGCGGAATTTGTACATGCGGAAGGGTTGGCCGCCGGCGCCCATACGGGTTTGCACGAACAAGACGGAGCGGCCACCTTCGAGCAGAAGCGCCACGGCAATCAGCAGCATCAGCGGCGCCAAAATGACGAACGCGGCGCCGGCGACCGTGAGATCGATCGAACGTCTCACGAGGCCATGCGTGGGGCTTGAGATGAGACGCCGGTGAAGGGAAAGGTCTGATGCATTCATGCCGCGGTTCCTGTCTGAGCGCCGCTGTTAAGCGCGGCTGCCAGCGCAGCCACAACTGCTTCTGCGACGGGTGACGTGATCTGGGGGTGCAGTGGAATTGTCAGCTCTCGCTGGGCAAAATCCTCTGTACGCGGCAAATGGGTGTCGGGATAACGCTCACGATAGAACGTCATCTGGTGCACCGGCGGATAATGAATCGTGGTCTGTATCCCCAGCGTCCGCAGTTCGTCGATAACATCCTGCCGCCTTGCATAGCGCGGCAGAAGGATCGGCATGATGTGGTGAGCCGACGTCCGGGGTTCGCTGAAGGGAACCGTCACGGCAGGGCAGCGTTCCGCGATGAGGCGCCGGTATAGTACGGCCAGGATGCGCCTGATTTCGTTCCACTCCTGCAGGTTCTGCAGCTGAACCAGTCCGATCGCCGCACGCAGCTCATCCATGCGGTAGTTGAACCCGAGCATGGTGACATCATATTGCGGCGTACGACTGTTCAGCCGCTGATGTGTCCCGGTGGTCATGCCATGCCCGCGGGCCTGGCGAATCCTGTCGAGCAGATCGGGGTCGCGCGCAATCACGGCGCCCCCTTCGGCCGTTGTCATGTTCTTGTTGCCATAGAAGCTGAAGGCAGCGGCTGCGCCGAATGTCCCCACTTCCTTCAGGCCGGGAGCGTGCGCGGCATCTTCGATGATATGCAGCCCTCTAGCTCGGGCGAAACGCTGCCATTGTTCCCGATTGGGAAGGTAGCCCGCGAAGTGAACGAGAATGACCGCCTTTGTGCGTGACGTGCACCGCGCTTCGGCCTCCGCGAGTGACATCAGCGGCACGTCGGCCGACTCGATATCGACAAAGACCGGCGTGGCCCCGACATACAGCACGGCATTCGCGGTCGCCACGAAGGTCAGTGACGGAACCAGTACCTCGTCGCCCGGGCCGATTCCCAGCGCATGCAGGATGAGATGAAGCGCCGCGGTGCAAGAACCGACCGCAACGCAATCCTGCGCGCCATGGATGTCGGCGAAGGCCTGTTCGAAAGCTTGTACCCGCTCTCCCATGGTAAGCCAGCCGCTATCAATCACCTTCGATAGGGCTACCTTCTCCGGTACACCTAGAATTGGTGCGCTCACCAAGAGCATCTTGACCTCCTGAACTGTTATTTGCTGGTTCGGCCTCTACATCTGAACTCTTCACGCGGCCGCGGCGGCGACCTCGATCGAGGTCGACTGCTCTTCCCAGGCAATCGCCTGTGCGTTCTGGAAGTCGTCAACACGACCGATGTCGAGCCAGAGACCGTCGTGCTTGTACACATGCACGGCCGTGCCGCCCTGCATCATCTGGAGCATCAGATCGTCGAACCCGAATGGGATGCCGGAGGGAATGAACCGCAGGACATCCGGGTTCATGCAGTAAATTCCCATGCTGACGAGATGGGAAAGTGTCGGTTTTTCCCTGAAGAGCTGAACGGCGTTGTCGACCTCGTCGATGACGCCGAAGTCCATCTTGATCAACCGGCAGGCGGTGGCGATCGTAACCGGATCCTTGTGCATGCGGTGCGCGGCTACGAACCGGCTGAGACTGAGGTCGGTAAGAACATCGCCGTTGAGCACGATAAATGTATCGTTCAGTTCATCCCTGATCAGGGACAGAGGCCCGATGGTGCCGAGCGGCTCCATTTCCTGGGTGTATCTGATCTTCAGATTCCATTGCGATCCATCTCCACAGACGCTGCGGATCAGGTGCCCGAGATAGCCGGTCGTGATGTAGACCTCTTCTATGCCGTTGCGCCGCAGCCACTTGAGAAGCAACTCAAGAACGGGCCGGGCTCCTATCGGCATCAAGGGCTTCGGCAAGACCGACGTGAAGGGCCGAAGGCGCGTGCCCATTCCGCCACATTGAATCACCGCTTTCATCCGATCCTCCCTGATTTACAATTTGGTTGTGTCCGGGCATCTCGTGTTCGAGTTCATTCGGACTTGGCATCCGGTCCGACCCTCGGCGGCAATCCGAACATCATAGGAGAAGGGTATGTGACAGCTGGGGTGGCTGTCGTCGTGCATTCGAATGGGAACGAGCCAACGCTTTTCCGGTATTGAATTTTCCGCGAAATCGAGGCCGGCCTGAGCGGTCAGGACTTGGCCGCGAGCAGCGTCCGCCGAATGCCGGGATTGGCCCTTGAGCCCCAGCGAAGGCAGGTGCTGGCATCAAAAAGTCATGAGGCACCACGACCTCTGATGCTCGATATCGCTCGGCAGGCCAGGTCGCTCGCGCAGGGTTAAAAAAAATAACAGAAGCTTTTTCGCAATTTAGGATTATATTATCCATGCGTAATGTTCGCGGGTGGGGACGCCGTGGATATCATTGTGATGTCACGATTGGTGGTTGGTCACCACAGTAGTGTTCACCACGGAGGAATGGGAGGTTTCGGCGGGTTTTCTCGTCGGGAACCGAGTGAGCGTTGGGGTAGTTCAATGTATCGGATCGTCATCGCTGACGATCACGGCTTGTATCGGCGCGGCTTGCGGCTGGCACTTACGGCTGGGATTCCGAATGCCGAGATATTCGAGGCTGCGTGTTTCGATGCCGTGGTCAATCTTCTCGAGGAGCAGGCATCCATCGATCTTGCGATCCTCGACCTTAACATGCCCGGACTGTTTAATCAGGAGGTTCTCGGAGACGTTCTGGCGGCCTATCCTGGTACGCGCTTTGCGATCGTTTCCGGGGACGATTCGCGCTCTGAGATACTGACCGCTCTTTCGATCGGACTTCACGGTTACATCGTCAAGTCGCAGAAAGACGAGGAAGTCGTGCTGGCCGTAAGCGAGATCCTCTCCGGCCGGATCTATGTGCCGGCGCTGTTGTCTCGAGCGTTGGCCGAGAAGCCATATCCGACCTTGCCCCCGGCGAAAAATCAAACTCGTCGGAGCTTGAACGGCGCCAATCTCGACAAGCTCACACCGAGACAGCAGGACGTCCTCAAACTGATGGCGGAGGGATATTCGAACAAGGAGATCGCACGCAATCTGGATATTGCCGAGGCGACAACGAAAATCCATGCTGCTGCCATTCTGCGCGAGCTCGGGGTACGAAACCGGACCGAAGCAGCCGTTTTGCTGCAAAGCTGGCTGTCGAGGAATGTCAACTGACGGCGGGTCGCTCAAGGCGAGCGGTTTGGGTGAAATGCACGGTACAAGCACTTAAAGTGTGTCACGAGATCGTCTCACAGATGGCGCGCTTCAGAGTTCGATTTCCTTCCGCGATAGCCGCAATGAATACCGCAGTCCGTGCTCCGATATTTCCAGTTTCGGGGAATGACCGACAAGCGGCGTGCCGTCGACGCCGATTATCATGGAACCGAAACCGTGGCGCACGACCTTTGCGTTCTTCCGCCGCCCCGATTCCACCCAGTCGAACACAAGATCGTCGCCCGCGCCGTCGGGTGCGAATTGCCACTTAACCTCGACCTTGCCTTGTGAGTCACCCAGCGCACCGTGCTTCACGGAGTTTGTCGTCAATTCGTGCAGTATCATAGCAAAGCTCTCGGCGGCGCCACCTGGTACTAAAACGGAGGGGCCGCTGATCGTTATATCCCGTGTTTCCTTGAACGGCTGCAGTTCCTGGGCCACGAGTTCGTGGAGCAGCCCTGAAATATTGCTATGACCTGAAAGGAGCATGTGCGTCGCTTCCAGCGTTCTGATCCGATCGATCAGCATTTCCTTGTATTTGGCAACGTCGTTCTCGGGAACATTGATCATCTTCACCAGGGCCGTGATGACCGGGAACAGGTTGCTGAACCGATGGCGTTCCTCGCGCATGATGCGCTCGCGCTTCTTCACGGCAGCGCGAAGAAGCGTGGTTTGTCGACGCTCGGTGAGATCGGCAGCCACCCCGATGCGCAACGGTCGATCGCCGTGTTTTTCCTGCCGACCGCGCAGGGCAATCCAGCGCACATGGCCGTCCGTCCGCCGGACACGGATCTCGATGTCGTAATTCACAGCCGACGATGGTTTTGCCGAGGCCGCCAGCTTCAGCCAATCGGCCGGATGAATCACGGTCGAGAGTTCTTCCAAGGGGCGGACGCGCGTTGGCGGCAGGCCAAGGATGTCCCAGAACTTGTCGGAGCCCGTGACTGTCCCCTCCTTGAGATCGATACGCCACGTGCCCAGGCGTCCGGCAGACAGAGCGAGATCAAGCCATTCCTTCTGAGCCCAGAGAGCCTCGCGTGCGGCTCGTCGCTCGGAAATATCGTCGATCACCACGAACACGCTCTCGGTGGACACCTCGTCAGGCCGCGAAGAAGACAGGGCCAGACGAGCCCAGAATGCCTTGCCGTCCTTCCTCAACAGGCGAACATCCGCAGCGGATGAAGCGGCGCCATTGCTCAGATCCTTCAACAAATCCCGCACGGCATCTCGATCGTCAGGAAGAACAAGCGCCTCCAGCTCCAGCTGCGCAAGTTCCTCTTCTCCGTAGCCGGTCATCTCAAACAGACGTCTGTTCGATTGCAGCAGTTCGCCACGTCGATTGGCATTCGCAAAACCCAAAGCCGCGCGTTCGAAGGCCCAACGATAGCGGCCCTCGGCGGCATCGATGGCAGCAAGCCTTGCCTCGGCGACCTCAAGTGCCCCGCGCAAATCCTGTCGCAGGCGGTGGAACACAAACGCGATCAAGCCGCCCGAAATCAGGAGGAAGATGGCGCGCGTCCAATCCTCCGCGGAGATTTGAGAGTTCAGGACGCGCCGTTCCCACAAGCCGGCAACTGCCATGAGAAGCGTCGCGGTGATGGCGAGCAATCGCCCTTCAAGATATGCAATAATAATAATCGCGGGGACAAATGCAATAAACGCCGCATCCTGCCCAACATGTATTGTATTTGTTACCACGAATATTAAAGAGATTGCCAGCACCAACAGCGAAGCTACATGAGCTAACGGGGTGCCTGACACATTCAATTTCAGTCGGCGCAGAAGCGAACCCATGCGTCAGACTACAACCTTCCGTCTAGTCCGTCGAGACTAGGCCGTGAAGGGGCAACCTAGTACCACTGCCGGATTGCCACGCCTTTCACGGCGAATAAAATCGAGGGTTGGAAGGGCTCATCAGAACGTACATTTCAACAAACGCTGCGGAATCGTTCTGCCGCGGAGGTCTTCAACTATGTCGAAACCCAAGACAGAGGAGCGCGCTCTGGGCGATATGTGAAACTTATAGCAAGTAAATGATGCGTAATTTACTTGCGTCAGAAGCAACTAGGGTTGGGGTAGAAGCTATGACACTGATTGACAGGCACAACGACGTGGCTGCGAGCAGCCAATACATCGTACTGAGGAATACTCGCAATGCACGCTCGACACACCTCTCGGATCGATCGGACGCCAGAATCGGCGGGGCGCAGCGACGCAGTTTGGAATCCATAACCGGCATGCTCGACCGCATCGGCTGCGGTTATCTGGTGCTGGATCGCGACAGAAAAGTAATCGAATGGAATGTAGCCGCTCAAGACACACTAGAGCGCCAGGGCGAAGCGGCCGAAACGGCCAGCGAGCTTTCCGCGGGGCTAAGGCGGCTGGTCGCGAATGTTCCGGTCCATTTCCAGCCAGGCTCACTGTCATGGGTGGTGATCCGCAGCAGAGGCGACAGGCCGGTGATCCTGAATGAAACGGGCGTCATCGCACCCGACGGGACGAGCATCGTCGCCTTGCTGGATCGGGAGAACACGTCAGCGGCCAATCCTCAGACATTGCAAAGGATGTTTGGCCTGACCGGCGCGGAAACGCAGCTGGCATTGCGCCTGGCTCAAGGCGACGCGCCGCTGGAGATCGCCCGCAGTTGGCGCCTCAGCCGCACGACGATCCGCTCCCAGCTTGCCTCGCTGTTCGCCAAGACCGAGACAAAGCGGCAGGCAGAGCTGGTGGCTCTTCTGGGGCGCATTTCGGTCCTGCCGTGAGTTGGGCGACTTCGCCAGGTGTCAGCATCCGTCCGGATACACACGATCGGGAACCGAGCGTTGCAACGCAGCCGTGCGGCCGCGTTGCAACGGTCGTGGCACTGACGGCGCCGTCTCTGCCCATTTCGCCGCGCGGTCGGACACAGGCAGTGCCTGGGACCTCGAAACAGGAGACTTGCTATGGTCGAACTGAACTCGACAGGGCAGAAGCTGGCGGATGCCGCTCGCGTGCAGTCTGACGGCGCTGTGTCGGAACTTGCGCGCGCTGGGCCGGTCGTCGTCACGGGTGCCGCTGGATTCATCGGATTTCATGTCGCGTCGCGGCTTTTGCGACACGGCGTCGAGGTTGTCGGCGTCGACAATTTCACGCCCTACTACGATCCAAGGCTAAAGGAAGAGCGATTTGCACGCCTCTGTGCCGAGCCGAGGTTCACTCCCATGCGGATGGACCTCGCGGGCCAGGCGCTCGTGAAAGCGCTGTTTTCCGACTTCCGGCCATCGCATTTTGTGCACCTCGCCGCTCAAGCCGGGGTGCGCTATTCGCTCGTCGACCCGCATGCCTATGTGCAGTCGAACATCGTCGCGTTTCTCAATGTCCTGGAGGGTTGCCGGCGCACCGGCGTCGACCATCTCGTCTATGCCTCGTCGAGTTCCGTTTATGGCGCCAATCGAAGCATACCGTTTTCCGAGCACCATGGCGCCAGTCATCCGGTCAGCTTCTACGCCGCGACCAAAAGCGCCAACGAATGCATGGCGCATTCCTACAGCCACCTGTTCGGGCTGCCCGTGACCGGACTGCGCTTCTTTACCGTCTATGGTCCCTGGGGCAGGCCCGACATGGCGGTCTATACGTTCACCCATGCCATAGCCGAGGGACGAACGATTGAAATCGCCAATGCCGGCCACGTGTGGCGAGATTTCACCTATATCGACGACATCGTGGAAGGGGTGGTTCGCGTGCTCGCCGCGCCGCCGCGCGCGGATCCCGATTGGGACAGTCAGGCAGCCGATCCCGCCACCAGTTCGGCGCCCTATCGGATCTACAATATCGGCAATGACCGGCCCGAAGAGATCAACCGCCTGATCGCGATCATCGAGACGGCGCTCGGCCGCCGCGCGCTTCGCGTCAATGTGCCCTTGCCTCCGGGCGACGTTCTGGAAACCCGCGCCGACGTCAGCGATCTTCGCCGCGCTGTCGGCTTCGCGCCGGCAACCGCACTCGAGGACGGCGTGCAACGGTTCGTGGAATGGTACCGGGATTTTCACGGAAAACCCGCCGGCCGGGAACGGCAAGTGTTCATTCCGGCATAGCGAGAACGGGTGACGGCGCGGCAACCGGAAAGAGGACAATGCCGGTTCATCTGCCCAAGCTCATGGAATTCCACATGCGAACGGATGGCGTTCCCCCTGCCCTTGAGCAGTTCACCATTCACGGAGATGGCGAGCTGCTCTAACTATTTGTTTTGATGGGATTCCTACGGGAGAACGTTTCACACTTTCCTGGAATTGCCCTGGCCGGCAGCGTTGTGGTGCTCGATCAGTCTGCCTTGGGATAAGCCGGCACCGGAAATGGGCGCAACTGCTGTCGGGCGCTGGACCCGACTCCCAAGAGGCGTCGGGCACGGCCAGTCAGCGGCTTCTCGAACAGGCGGTAGGTGATGAGTGCCACGCCGAAGGTGGTCGCCAGCGCCAACGCGATAAAGGTCCATGGGCCAAGCACCAAAATCAGGCCGGTTCGCCAGAAGAAGATGCGCATGGCGCGGATCACGAACGGATGCAGCAGGTAGAGAGCGTAGGACGCATCGCCAACGCCAGCGCCCCATCGCGCGGCCAGGCTTTCCTGCCGCAGCTCGCCTGGCGCCAAGGCAGCACTCCAGACGATGAGAGATGCCGGGATGCCATAGACAACGGGGCGGGCGAGGCCGATGGAGATATCGGGAAATGCCGCCGCGAGCATCAGGGCGGCCAGTCCCGTTGCAGCGACGCAGGCCCTGATGAAACCGGATGGCCGCAGGCCCGAGGTGCACATGATGCCGATTATCACGCCAAAGGCGAACTCGAGGATGATCGGATCGGTCCAGAACGCGAATGGCTCCCGCAAAGGCGCCGCGAGACGGCCTGCGAACACCATCCCCACCAGGGTCGTGAGCAGGACAGTGACGGCCCAACGCATGGGGAGCACGATCGCCGCCGCAAACAACACGTAGAAAAGCATCTCATAGTTGAGCGTCCAACCTAGCTCGTAGAGGGGCTGAACGACGCCGTCAGGGCGAGTGGCAGGGATGAAGAAGTAGGATTCGATTACAAACCTGGAATTGATGTAGCTCTGGTTGAGGAAGGTGGGAGCGAGCAACGCCACGGCAAGATAGAGCGTGGTGACCGACCAATAAAGCGGGACAATCCGGGCTATCCGGCGAGAAAGAAAGAGGCGCGCGCCACCCGTCTTTGCGAACAGCTGTCGCGACGTGTGCACCATGATCAGGCCGGAAATCACGAAGAAGATATCGACTCCAGCGCTCCATGGTATCGGTTCCCAGGCTTGAAAGGTGCGGCCGGCCTCCAGTTCCAAGGTCGCCGCATCGTGCTGGGCGTGGCGCAGCGCAACCGAAGTCGCCGCGAGGGCGCGCAGAACCTGGACCTGTGTGAGGGTTTGACGGTGGCCGGGCTCGACAGGCGTCGATCTTTCGGACCGATGGCGCATCGAAGGCGTCGAGACCGCCGCCATTGGTTCTTGTCCCATGGATGCTCCGCAGCTTGCCACATCACGGTGACGCGCGTCCGGAACTCACGCATCCTTCAAATGACGGACACAGACCGTAAAACATGATGGCCCTGCCGGCAGGCCTTCAGCCATCTCGAATGGTGCCAAGCTCACTCGCCGCGATGCCGATGAACATGCATCGGGCTTTCGTTCACCGACTGGTCGGAGACGGGGACCGGCACCGATGGATGAAGTGCCCTTATTTACCCGCCCTCAAGAACCAATTCCCTTGCTGGGCGTCAATCGCGCTTGGCCTGATCGAGAGCAGAGCAAAGACCAAGCCCGGCAAGATTTTCAGTCGCTTGCCGATATAGATGGCCATGGCAACGCTCCAGATACTTAGGGCAAGCGCGACACCCACGGCAGCGCCGATCGGGCCGTAAATCGCGACGCCCACGGCACAGGCTATGATGTTGGCCGCGGCGCCGGCGATCATCGTCGTTGCGGCGGCCCATTCGTTCCCAGTCATGGTCAGGAGATTCTGCTGAGGCCCGCACAGCGCGACAAAGACATATCCCAAAATGAGAACACGCGCGATTGGTGCTCCCGCGATGTAGCCCTCACCGAAATAACTCAAGAACGGTTCGACGATCAGCATCATCGGGATGGCCACCGCTATGGCGCCACCGGCGGAAAGCAATGTAGCCCGTGCGAACAGTTGCTGCAGAGCCTGACGATCTCCCCTGGCGTACAGATCGGCCGCGGTTGGCGAAAACATGGTAGCGACGGCGATGCGAGAGAGTCCTACAAGCATCGCGACATTCAGCGCCAAGGCGAAAATACCGGCTTCACGAATATGGTCTGTCCAGCCCAAAACCAGCACCCCTGCCCGGCTGACAAAAACATCGAGCCCGGTGATGAGCATGAGCGGGGGGGCGGCAAACCACCATTCCCTTGATGCATAACTAGGCTGGGTCTGCCGCAAGCCAGGTGGTTCAAACTTCCTCGCGGTGATGAACACCAGCCCAACCGTGAAGGCGGAACTTATCAGCACCGCCACCATCACCGCCGGCGCGTCCACGACCCATAGTGCGGACTTGGCCATGATCGCCACCAATATCAGCAGGAGCCCATCTCGTACGATGCGCTCCGGCAACAGCGCCGAGACGACGCCCCCAAAGGCACGTATGAGCGTAGCGCCAATGGCATAAGCGGTAATCAAGGGTACGGCCGCCATGCCAAGCACGATACTGATCTCAAGTCCGCTTCGCATATGATCCGATTGCGCATGATCCGAAAAGAAGAGGACCAAGGCAGCGCCCGTCATTCCAAATAGGGTCGCCGCAAGAAGCGATTTCTGCAGGGCGAATTTTATCACCCCCCGCGCCAGATCAAGCCTGCCGTTGGCTCTGTAGGCCGGCACAAAACGCAACAGGGATACATTGAAACCGAGCGTTGCCAGATAGGCGAGCACCGAGGTCCAAGCCAGAACATAGGAATAGATGCCGTAATTGCCGGGCCCGATGAGACGTGCAATGGCCAGCTGTGCAAGGCTCGTCAGCCCGGCACCTCCGATATATATCAAAAGGGCGAAGACGCTTGCTCGAGCGAGCCGCGAGCCGACGTCCTTGTTCCGTCGAGGTTTGACTGCTGAAGGAGGGGCAGCGGGATAAACTGGAGCCTTTCGGGACACGCGACTGTCGAGAGCCATGGCATGGGCATCGGGAACGCCTTTTCGGTCTCGACCTGCCAACCCTCCATCCATCCGCGAAAGAGCGGAAATGACTTGCTTCTCGACCGTACAAATACCCTTGAACTTCGATTGACAATCGACATTGTCGACAGGAATAATTTTTCGGCCGGAAGTCGCGAGAAGATCATTTATGGATTCGAACACATCAACGGAAAGCATATTCACGTTCAAGTCGGCCTCAAAAGCCCGCTCCGCCGGCGGTTGGTGCTTGATCCGCTGTCGTAAACGGTTCTCCACGACAGCGGACGGCACCACCAGCCTGATGGTGAGATCGGCCCGCGGCGCGAGGCTGAGCGCCGTTGCGAGCACATCGTTGTCGGTGCGCCCATTGAAAATCGCCAGCGATCCAATCGCTTGAACGTATCCCTGGTCGAAAATTATAATATCGGGCGATTGCTTGGCACGGCTCCAGCAATGCGAAAGATGCAGAATATAGCGCCAGATTCGAGCGCGCCAGATTCGCTTCTTTGGTGTTATCAACCTTACCATAGACAGCGAAATGGAAAGATCGTTCGCTATCCCCCTCAAGGAAAGCAATATTCTTAAAGTCGATAATATTGCCGACGCGATTCTCGTGATGAACAGAACGATTCCAAGATCAAGGCTCCCCACCCTCGTGCTGGGCTTATAGCTGAGGGCGACCTTGGCGTGATAACCTTTGCCACGCAATTGCTCTGCCAGCGCGTGTGCAAAGGTTGTCTTGCCGGATCCTGGCGGTCCAAAAAATTCAATGATCATTCCGGGTCAGGTCCGATTGCGGGAACGCAGCTGGTTCCCTGTGGTATTGTCGGAAAGCGGAGGCGACGGCCCATCAAACCTTCGCCAACAGGAGGTCGGCATTATCCCCGAGCCGGTAGCCGCCGTGTCTCTTTAGATTCACCTGGGTGAGCACACTCCCTACTGGAACGGCGACGGATCCACCGCCGCGGAGCGACTCCAGAACACCACGAGCAATGCTGCGCCTCGTCCTGTCCCAGCGAACGGCGAAAAGCACCGCGTCAGCCCAGCGCTTCAGGAGTCTGGTTTCAGGGCCGCCGAGTCCCAGGGGCCCGTTCATGATGACGACGTCGTAGACCGAGAGCAGTTCATCGGTGAACTGGGATTTGTCGACCGTCGACAGAAGTGTCAGCAGATCATCCGAAGGTGCTGGAGCGGCCATGAGATCGATGCCGATTTCTGGCATTCTCGTGATTGCATCCTGCAGCGAGCAGCGTTCACTCACATAGTCTCCGAAGGAGTTGTGAGCCTTGATGGTGCTGAATTCACCACGAAACTCCTTCGTGAGCCGCACGTCCTTGCGATCGAGGTCGAGGAAAAGCACCCTTCCGCCCAGTCTCGTTGCCGCCAGCGCCAGGCTCCATGCCAACTCTGTCTTGCCCTCGTCCTGGATGCTGGACGTCACGAGGACGATATGCGGCGGCTGACCCCTGCCCTGGGTGGGCGCCGCGGTGACGAGAAGGGATGTCGCGGCTCGACTGAACGGTGAGTTCTGCTGGCCCAGCACCAGATGCCGCAGCTGTCTCGCATGAAGTCCCGAAACCTTGGGAAGCAGCCCTATGCACGGAATCCCAAGCTCGGCTTCGGCTTCAGCTTCGCTGCGCAAGGTCTGATTGAAGTTGTTGCGGATCAGAACGAACACCGCCCCCATCAAGCCAAACACGATCATGCCGGGTGGAATCAGGAAAATTGGCGACAGGGTCTTGGGATTTGACGGCGGCCATGCCGTCGAAAGGACCGCTACGCCTGGCGAAGGAGCGGCGATGCGCCGTATCAGATCCTGCTGGCGGCCAAGGAGCTCGTTGTAGTGCTGTGTCACGATGGCCACCTGCGGCTCAAGGGCACGCAATCCGGAAAGCTGGCTCGCGGTGTCGGCCACGGCCGCGTCGAGCACCCTCTTGCGGTCCTCGAGAGCCGCGACCTGCGCGCGGTAGACATTCGCCTCCGCGGCGATGTGTGCGATGGCCTGTTCCATCTCGAGGGTGATCGCGCTGTCCGGATCGCCGTCCGCGGCGGCCGGCTGGCGTGCCATCAGGTCCGTCAACACAGGCGATCCGATCTCTTCGGCTATGGCCGAGACAGGGGCGCCCGCCTTTCGCAGGTCCTCGATATGGCGAAGGCGCGATTCCGAGGCGGAAAGATTGGCCTTCGACAAGAAAATCTGCCGGCCGAGCTCCGCTGTTTCATTGGCTGCGTTGTTAGCCGCACTTTGATCAACGGCGCCGTGTGTCAGCCGGTAGGTCTCCAACCGATCGGTCGCGGCGACCAGATCCTTTTGTACTTGCGGCAGACCGGCGACCAGCGACTCCAGCTCGAGCTGATCCGATGCACGACGTTTCTGCACGAGGTCTTCGATATAGATCTGAGCGAATGTGTTGGCGATGAGCGCTGCACGCGCCGGACTGGTATCGGTGAAGCCGATGGTGATGACGCGCGAGCGCAGCTCTTGTCCGACCCTCATCCCGTTCCGCAGCGTCTTCAGCTCGGCGGCATCGGCGGCATCAGCTGCTTCCGGACTTCCCGCCGCCGGCTTGCCCTGCGACCAGATCCGGTTCAGGAGATTACTCACGAATGAGCCAGTGACGGGCGGGACAGCACTGATGCCGCTTTTTCCGGCAGCATCGGCATCCTGAGCCTTGCGCAGTGCGACCAGAACTCGACGCAGGTGGGCTTGCGACGAGAGCATCGTCAGATGATCATCTATGCTGGAATCCAGCGAATCTTGAACGAGCGCCGTGCCACCCGGATTGCCGGTGCTTGGGGCGTCGATGATGACCTGCGTCGTCGCCTCGAACAGCACCGGACGGGTAAGGCCCGCCAGGCCGGCCAGGATGCCACCCAGAAGGGCGATGGCAAGCAACAACCATTTTCTCGTCGCCAGGGTGATGACGAGCTGATGGAAGGGAGACAACGGTTGCATATGCTCGCGTGGCGGTCGCCTCATTCGCTGATTGGTGTCGAGCGTAGCAACAGCCATTTGCGTAGCGCGCGGAAGTCTGGCGCGGCTGGCTATGGAACCTTCCATCTCAATCCCCTGTCAGTTCGATATCGTAAGAAAGATGCGTTGCCGGCGCCGATGGCCGCATGGCTTCGTTGCGCCACGCCTGGAACATCAGCAGCGGCCACAAGTCGCGGAAATGATCCTGGTTTCCACGCAGGTGATCGCGCCAACATGCGTCGACCTTCGCACAGTCGATGATCCCGTCCCCCGACAGGCGCATCGTGGCGATGATATCGGTTGCCCAGTCGCGCAGGGGCCCTTTCAGCCAAGCCCCGACCGGAACGTCGAAACCTTGCTTGGGCCGATCGACCAGTGAGCGCGGGACATAACGATCGAGGAGTTGGCGAAGGATCCATTTGCCCTTGCCATTGCGGACCTTGACACTGGTCGGCAGGCGCCAGGCGAATTCCACGACGCGATGGTCCAGGACCGGGCACCGCCCCTCGAGGCTGTTGGCCATGGTGGCGCGATCGAGCTTCACCAATATGTCGCCCGGCAGATAGCCTGTCATGTCGTCAAACAGGAGACGCGAAAGCAAGTCGTCGAGCTTTGCCGCGACGGCAAGCGATGCCGGCGGCTTGTGATGAAGGAGGCTGTTGGTGGAAGACCCCGTCAGTTGCCGAAGCAGTTCGTCTTCATTTCGCGCCGCGAGCAGGCCGGCGAGGCGGTTCAACCTGTCACCGCGCAATCCGTGCCGCATACTTGCCGAAAGCGGCAGGCTGCCGAAGATGTCTAGGTGGGAGGCCTGAGCCAGCAATCCTGCCCCCGCCGCCAACATTCGACGAAACGATGATGGCAGCTCATGCTGCCTTCTGAGGCGGGTTGCCAGGAAGTGCCGGGAATAGCCCGCGAAACACTCGTCGCCACCATCGCCCGATAGCGCCACCGTTACGTGCTGCCTGGCGAGACGCGAAACCAACAGCGTTGGTATCTGCGACTCATCGGCGAACGGCTCGTCCCAGATCCGCGGCAGCTCCGGAATGACTTCAAGCGCCGCGGCCGGTGAAAGGTGAAGTTCGGTATGATCGGTGCCCAGATGCCGAGCAACCGCAGCCGCGTGGGGGGCCTCATCGAACCCGCTCTCACCGAATGCTATGGTGAAGGTGCGAACGGGCTTCCGGGACTGTGCCTGCATCAGGGCGACGACCGCCGAGCTGTCAATTCCGCCAGACAGAAAGGCGCCAAGCGGGACATCTGCAATCATGCGTTCCTTGACGGCAAGGCTAAGCAGCCTGTCGAGCTCTGTTGTAAGTTCCTCGTCGCTGCCGGCGATCGGATCCCGCTGCGCCTTGCTGGCGACATCGGCCAGCGACCACCAGCGGCGAACACGATGCGCAAGCGACCCGGCGCCGCGGGCATTGGCGAAATCCGCCGCCGTCACCGACAGAACTGAACCGGGCGGCAGCTTGAACACGCCCTGCCAGATGCAAAGGTCATCCGGCACCCACCCTTTCGAAAGCATCGTCGCCGCCGCATCGACGTCGAGTTCCAGGTTGAAGCCCGGGAAGCACGTGATCGCCTTCAGCTCCGAGGCGAAGACGAGCGCTTCACGTGTCGAGGCGACATAGAGCGGCTTTTTGCCCATTCGATCGCGGGCGAGATGGAGAATCCGTTTCTTCAGATCCCACAGCCCGAAAGCGAACATGCCGGCGAAGCGCTGGAGTGCCGTATCGAGGCCCCAGCTCTCGATCGCGCACAACATGACTTCCGTGTCGCTGGTGCCGCGGAAATGGTGGCCCTTCCCCTCCAGTTCGCGGCGCAGATCGCGGAAATTGTATATTTCGCCATTGAAGGTGATGACATACCGGCCGCTTGCGGAATGCATCGGCTGGCGACCCGCCTCCGAGAGGTCGACGATGGCCAGGCGTCGGTGGCCGAAGGCGATCCCGGCCTCACGGCTCATCCAGAATGCCTCGCCATCGGGCCCGCGATGACGAAGGGCCATCGCCATCGGTCCGATCGCCCTGAGGGCATTGGTATCGGCTGCATCTGGCGCCAAGAGAATTCCGGCGATCCCGCACATTCTAATATCTCCTCTGGCGAATGATCGTGGGAACCGACTGAGACGTTCCAGCGACAAGGCAGAGGGTCAAAGAGAACCACACGATCGGATGGCGGATGATCAGGTGCGGAGCACTGAAGACAGCGATCGATGCCGTAAGCGCCACGAGAGCGTCCAGCCTCGCACGCCAGGCGGACCAGGCGGCCGAGCCGAGGACCCACACCAGGGCCAGGACTGAAATCAGGCCGCCCTGAGTGTAGAGATCGAGGATCGTGCTGTGGGCCTCGAAAGGCCGCGGTAGAAACTGCTGATTGACCACGGGGGGAGTATCAAGGTGTGGGCCTGGGCCCAGCCCCAGAGATCCGGACCTTGCCCCCTTGTCCAATGCCGCGTCCCAAAGATAAAGGCGAAGTGCCGCGGTTTCCGCTGTCGCTTCCCCGCCCTTGTCCTTGGTGAGGCTCTTGGCGAAATCCTCGGCGTTGGCGGCCTCGCTGAGGGCGTAAGGCGCCATCGACACCGCCAATGGAAGGAACGCAACCGCGAGCAGGAGGGCAAGTTGGCGCGAAAGGCTGGCCTTGCCGCCGTCGCCTGCCAGCAAGGCCCGAAGCCGCAATCCCAGAAGGATCAGGCAGGCCAGGACTGTCGTATAGAGATAGGTATCGCTCTTTGTCAGCCTTCCGACATAGAAGATGAGGATCAGGCTGAATAGCCCAAGGCATCTTCCCCACGGATTGCTGGTGGTTATGGCAAGATGCAGGGCAAGGGGACCAAGCAGAGCGCAGTAGAGCGCAAGCTGGTTCGGATTCTCAGACCAACCGCAAAAGCGGTCCCAATACCAGGGTCGGACGCCAGACTGATGGATCCAGCCGAAACCAACCCCCACCTGAATGACAAAGCAGGCACTCGCGATAGCGATCATCCACCAGGCGATACGACGTAAACGGACAGCCGCGTTCGGCTCCGCGGCGGCCAGGCAGGTGACGCAGGCCAACAACACGTACGCCATCGTGTCATGCAGCAACGGATCGAGGAACAATTTGGTCGTCAGAAAGCCGATGATGGAACCAACGCCCAAGGCAAGCGTCAGGATCAGCCAGAAACGTGCAAGTTTGGCCAGGGCCGGCGTTACCTCCAGTCGGCCGCCAGCAAGGACCCGCGTGATCGACATCAATATCCAGAGCGTGAGGAAGAGTTCGCTGTAGCCGAACGGCAGCCCCGGAATGCTGAGCTGCACCGCGTAGGACATTGCTATGCCGAAGGCCAGGAACGCGTCACGGATCATTGCCGCGCCTCACCCAATCGGGGGGGTCGCGCACGCTCTTCCATCATGGTCGCAGGGGCCGATCGAGCAAGACTGCCGCTGCCACCGAGTACGGTCTTGTATAGCTCGCAATACTGATCGACGACCCACGACAGCGAAAAGCGCTCCCGCACGAGTCCGACGGAGCGGCCGCCCATGATTTTTCCGCGGGCGCGGTCGGACAGGATCTCGATTATCCTGGATGCGAAGCCTTCCGCGTCGCGCGGCGCGACGAGATAACCGTTCCAGCCATCCTCGACCACGTCATTGCAGCCGGGCATTCTCGAGGCCACGATAGGCAATCCGGACAATCCTGCTTCCAGCAGCACGCGCGGGATCCCCTCGCGATATTGCGTCGGAAACGCGAACAGATCGGCCATGCCAAGGAGGGCCGGAACATCCCGCCTCGATCCCAAAGCGATCACGTGAGGAGCATATCGCTCGATATCGGACTTGTTGACCGCAAATGGACCTTCGGAATCCTGCGGGCCGACGAGCACGAAATGTGCATTGGGCCTCTCGGAGAGGACGCGGGGAACCGCCTTGAGCAGGGTCGGGATCCCTTTCTGACGGGTCAGCCGACCGACAAAGATTACGACTTCGGCCGATTGAAGCCCCAGTTCCTCGCGCATCGTGGCAGCCGACGGACCACGATACCTTGCTGTCGAGAATGCATTCAGGTCGATACCAGAGCTGCGGATCAGTCGCGCTTTGCCGTCGCCCACCAGCCGGCAGCGCTCGAAGAAGGCTTGATCGTCGCGATTCTGGAAGACGGTCATCGCTGTCCACAACGACGCGAGGCCCTGAAGGGCGCAGAAGACCGGACGCAGGGCCAGAGCGCGCGGCTCCAGCGACGAGAATGTCCAACCAAGTCCATTGATGGTGCGGACGACCGGAACCTGCCCGCGCACGGCCAAGGGGGTCAGGAGGTTGGGCTTGGTGTCGAAACTTTGAACGATGTCTGGACGCAGTTCGGACATCAATTTGCGGACCGTGCCGAGAGCGCCCCATTCCGCGCCGCCACTGCTAAAACGGTCGAACCCAAATCGGCGATGGGGAATGCCATGGAGCGAAAAGGCTCCCCCCACATCGCTCGACACGGCAGTGACTCGAAAACCCTTTTCGCGCATCGCCAGCAGGAATGGGATTCTGAGGCGGTGATCCTCGCCTCCGATGCAGACAAGGTGCGGGCTCATCCCATGCCCCCAGGATGCCGGCAGTATCCCGACCGCATCAAATGGCTGGCTCTTGGATCTGCTCTCATGACCGGTTCATCGCCCCTACGCACACAACGCCCAAATCCACGCTAGGAGCAGGCCTTCCCGCTGTCCTCGTCTGTTTGAATGAAGCAGGGCGATGGACGATGCGGCGATGATCGATCGGCGCATATCGGATCGCCGAGTCCGGTCCAGAATCATTCGTTCTAACGATGCCACGACCGGCATGGTCGCGTAGGACACTGCAAAGCCAGTCAGCAAAAGGGGGACTGTGTTGGAAGCGTTCGAGCGCCCGCGTTCAGAAAGCTCGTTTCCATGCGCCTTGGCGTCCGTTAGCGGGCTGGCAACGCAGCAGGACGTTGCGATAAATCGCGATATCGGACCTCCAGACGATTTCACATGGAAACGGGCATCGACCCGCCCTCTGGACGTGGACGGACCAACCAGCCGTCCATTCCAATGGATGTACGACGATTTCTCCGAAAAACCGGCGTTCTGGCATCTGGAGCGAGTTGTCGAACGATACCCGGACAAAACCGCGATCAGTGACGGCTCTACATCGCTCAGCTTTGCGGAATTGTTGAACGCAGTCCAGAACCTGGCGGGTGCGATCGCTGGTTCGGTCCCACCGGGCAAGGCGGTCGGGCTCCTTATCGGAAATACGCTGTGGTATCCGGTGGCCATGCTCGCCGCCATGCGCGCTGGCAGGCCCGCCGTGCCGCTAAATCCCCGGGATCCGTTTCAGCGCCTCGCTGCAATTGCCACCAGCGCGCGGCTGGCCGCGATCGTCAAGCCAGGACCAGGTAAGCCGGCAGGCTGGCCGGATGCCACGCCCCTGAAATGGATCGATGCGGCAAGCTGCATGGCAGCAACCGAGGGCAGCTTGCCGGCGCAGCCGTCCGATCCGTCGGTCGATGCCCCGGCAATCGTTCTGTATACGTCAGGCAGCACCGGGGCACCGAAGGGCGTCGTAAACAGCCAACGGGCGATCCTTCACCGCGTTCAGCAATATGTAGATGCCTGCCACATCGGTCCTGACGATGTGTTCATGCCGCTGACAGGGCCGGCGACAATCGCGGGATGCCGCGAGATGATGACCCCCATGCTGTGTGGGGGCACGTTGTATCTCCTGGACATCGAGAGCGCCGGCATTCGCGCCGCCCGCGACAATTTCAAGAAATGGCAGGTGACGGTCGCCTATCTCGTGCCCGCGCTGCTGCGTGTACTGATGAATGGTTCCACGTCTGACACATTCTCTTCGCTGCGGATCGTGCGCGTTGGTGGAGAAAAGATCTTATGGTCGGACATCGACCGGCTCCGCGCCAGCGTTCCCGAGTCCTGCTTTGTGCAGATCAGCTATTCGTCCACGGAAACGACAGGCACGCAGTGGTTCCTGCCGAGGGATTATCCGGAACAGGGCGCAACGGTCCCGGTGGGCTTCGTCCTACCCGGCATCGAGTACACGGTCGTGGGAGAAAACGCATGCGAGGTCGCCCCGGGGGATGAGGGCGAGTTGTTGATCAAAAGCAACTACACCACGCTGGGCTATTGGATGGATGGGGAAAACGTCCCTCTTCAGGCAAGCTCCGCCGATCCCCAACTTCGGATCTTCGCAACGGGCGATCTGGTCAAGGTCGACGACACTGGACGGATGTGGATCGTCGGACGAAAGGGACGCCAGATAAAGATTAACGGAAGACGCGTCGAGCCCGCCGAACTGGAACTCGTCCTGCGCCGCGCGCCTCAAGTGAATGATGCCGTTGCGGTGGTGACGGACGCGAACGAACTGGTGGCCTTTGTCGTCCCCGCGAGACCTGGCGGAAGCGAGCTCATTGCTGAACTGCGCGACTTGATCAGGACAGCCCTGCCGCCTGCGGTTCATCCAACACGGCTGCACAGTGTTGCCGAGATCCCCCAACTCAAGGGCGGCAAGGTCGACGGCGTCAAGTTGCGGGACCTGGATCGCGCGCTGAATGCGCAAGACGCCCAGAACGCGCAAGATGTCCGGCAGGCGACCGACCCGCTTGATATCGAAGGCGCCGCGGCCGCCGTATGGGAGAGGATACTCCCGGGTAAAAAAGCGGCTGGCAGCCACTGGGACGATGCCGGTGGCGATTCACTGAAACTGCTGCAGTTCGTCATGGAACTTGAGACAGCTTTGGGACGTGAACTCAACCTGGAGGCGTTCACCGTCGGGATGAGCTTCGCAGATGTGGTCAGGGCAGCGTCTCCAGGGCAAGATGCAGGCAGCTCGCGCGTCGATGCCTCCGGCCCCAAGCCCATCTTGTTCATTGTGCCGGGATCGATCGGCTACGGTCCAAGCCTGGCGGCCTTCGGCGCCGAAATGGGCACTGTCGCCAAGGTTGTTGCGGTGCGCTACGGGGATCTCAACGATCTGCTCAAGGGCCATGACACAATACCGCGAATGGTGGATGCGGTCGTCGAGCAGATCAGCCAGACCCAGCCAGAGGGCAATGTGAATCTGATCGGCTATTCGCTTGGCGGCGGCGTCGCGTTCGAGGCCGCCGCCAAACTTGTTGCCGCGGGTCGATCGGTCACGTTCCTGGGAATCCTCGACACCAACATCGGGCCAGGGCGGCACAACTACCGCGAAGCCCTTGCACGCACCGCCCAGCGGATCCGCACGCATAGAGTGACGGTGGATCGCATGACCTTGCGGGCGCTCGCAAAATTGTTTGCCCAATTTGGTGCCGAGGCTGTGCTGGCAAGGGGCATCGACTGGCTGAAATGGAGGGCTTTCGCCAGGACGCGATTCATTCTGCGCCTCGAGCTCGAGGAAATCCTACGGATGCGTGCATTCGGCCAGTGGCTCGCGCGACCGAAGCCCGCATTGCCGATTACCGCCACCGTGTTTCGGTGCAGGCGCAAAGGCGTTCCGGCAGACCTTGGCTGGAGTGCTTTCGTTGCCGATCTGAACATAATCCCGATCGTGGGCGGACACCTCGACATGCTCATTGAACCCTATCTCAGCCATAACCGTCCGTTGATAGAAAGGGCCTTTCTGGTGCGCGGCGCATAGCAAATAGACAGTCGCCATGCACACTCCACAGTCGAGCGTGGAGCGCCGAATATGCTTGGATAGTCAACAAGCTTCGGAGCCAAGTCGGCCATCCAAGTCCACGGCGTTTTGCTCGCTGTGATCAACGATTCTATCAAGGGACGCCGGTTTTTGATTTGTCTCTAATATATCCTTTCCACTAGGCAGGTGTGGGGCACCTACTGAATCGGACGAAGGATATTTGCATGACAACCCTCCACTATGCCTCGGGTGGGTCGGCCTCCCAGGTCGCAACCGCCGGATTCAACCTTGTCGACGTTTCATCCGTGGACGAACTCAACGCCCTGCCGGCTGGCACAAAAGGCCTGGTCTGGCTCGATGAAGCCAATGGGGCGACCTCGTCCTTTATCCAGAAAGTCACACCCTTCATCGGCAATCCGAAGGTGTTTGGCTTCTTCCTCGTCGATGAGCCGGACCCAACCGGCAAATGGGGAACCTACGCCACCGCCGCGAATTTGAAGGCGGAATCCGACTGGATCCATTCGCATTTGCCGGGCGCCAAGACCTTCATTACCATGATGAACATGGGGTCTTCCGCAAACCCTGATTTTTCAAACACCTACAATCCCGCCAACACGCATATCGACTATTACGGGTTGGATCCGTACCCGGTGCGCACCGGAACAAGCACGGTCGATTACAACATGATCGACAGGACCGTGGCCGCGGCCGTCGCCTCGGGCATCCCGGTCAGCCAGATCGTTCCGGTTTACCAGACATTCGGGGGCGGCAGCTTCACGACCGACACCGGCGGCCAATATGTCCTTCCCTCCGTCGCCCAGGAGCAGACCATGCTGGACCACTGGTCCAAGCTGGTTCCGACCCCCGCCTTCGACTATGCCTATGCATGGGGTTCCCAACAGGGTGACACGGCGCTTGGAAACTCGCCGGCGCTGCAGGCCCTTTTCCTCCAGCACAACCAGAGCGACACCGGCACATCTTCGAGCGGCGGCACCAGTTCATCCGGCGGCACCACCGTGACGCCGCCGCCCACCACCACACCCGTGCCCCCGACGACCAGTACGCCTTCGAGCAGCGATCACGTCTTCTACGGCACTGGCGGAGCGGACGTAATGCACGGCACCACCGGCGCCGACACAATGGCCGGTCGCGGCTACAACGACACCTATTATGTCAACAACGTCGGTGACAAGGTGGTGGAAGTGAAGGGCAGCGGCAACGACACCGTGCTGGCATCGGTGAGTTATGCGTTGTCGGCCGGGTCGGAGATCGAACATCTCGCCACCACGAGCCGATCCGGAACCACCGCCATCAACCTAACCGGAAACGAGTTCTCCCAAACCATAGACGGCAATGCCGGCAACAACATCATCAATGGCGGTGGTGGGCGAGACGTCCTGACCGGAAATGGGGGCAAGGACGTCTTTGTCTTCAATTCCGCCCTCAAGGCCAGCAATGTCGACAAGATCACCGACTTTAATGCGTACCAGGACAAGATCCAGCTCGACCACACTATATTTTCCGGCCTTCAAAAGGGCGCCCTTCCCACCTCGGCCTTCTTCGCCGGCGCGGGTGCTCACGACAGCAATGACCACATCATTTACAACAGCTCGACCGGCGCGCTCTCTTTCGACAGCGATGGTACAGGCAGAGCACATCAGATCCAGTTTGCCACTCTTTCTCCGCACCTATCGTTGACGGCATCCTCGTTCATCGTTACGTGAGCCTTGGGGACGTCAGGCCCTGACCAAAAGGGTCTGACGTTTTCTTGAATGTATCTCGGCGGAACGAAATCGCTCCAATGAGCTTTGTTCGTCATGAGCGCTCGCGGCATCGAATTCCTGCAGAAATGGGTGGAGGAAAATATTCCACCTTATTCGAAGGCCGATCCGGCCCTTGCGGCGAAACTCGCCGAACAGGCGACCGCGGACGCCATCAAGGCGGGGATTCGGCCTGAGGAAATCTCGGAAGAAGTCGGAAGCATGCTGACCACCATGCTTGAAGTCCTCGATCACCGCGACACCGAGTGATTGCGGATCCGGCGGTATCGGCAGCCCGCATCACCGCAGGCTGCCGTGTGTGGGACCTATATCCGGGGTTAACCTCGATCCCTGTGGACCAGGACACGCGCCCTCTCCGCGGCAGACCGTCTGATGGCATCGAGTACATGCATTCCCGCTACCGCGTCGCTGATTGGCCAGGACTGCCTGATCTCACCCCTTATGGCGCGCGCAAACTCGCGGACCTCTTCTTCATATTGATTTGCCGGCGGAAAGCGGATGGTTTCGACATCCCGGTCATAAATATCGTCACGCTTGCGCAGCTTGATGATCGTCTCTTGTTCTGCCGAGGGCCAGACGGCGACCGGGATTTCCATCCAGCCGTCCGTACCGATAACCATGATCCAGTGTGCCCATGCCTGCAGCAGGGCGCCGCTGAACAGAAGATTGCGGTTGTCCGGAAATTCGAGCAGGCCGGCGACAGCAATATCGACACCATCGGGCGCGAGCTTTTCGAATGTAGCGGTCGCGGCGATCGGCTCAGCCTCGAAGAGGAAGCGGGCTGCCGTTATCGGATAGACGCCAACGTCTCCCAAGGCACCACCGCCGAGTTCCGGCTGGAACCTGATGTCCTGCGGATTGTCGTTGATCACACTGTAGGTTGCGTGGATCTGGGTGACACGTCCGAGCCTGCCACTGCGGATGATTTCACGCGCGGCGAGCCATCGTGGATGATACCGGACCATGAAGGCCTCCGATATCTGCACGCCTGTCTGCATTTGAACCTCGGCCAGGCGCAGGGCGTCCGCCGCGTCCAAGGCAAGTGGTTTCTCGCACAAGACGTGCTTGCCGGCCCTCGCCGCGGCAATTGCATCTTCGACGTGCCGATTGTTCGGCGTCGGGATATAGATTGCCTCGACCTCGTCATCGTTCAGCAAGTCGGAGAAAGAGGTATAGTGCTTCGAAATACCGAATTCCGAGGCGACGCGGGCCGCACGAGATCCGTCGCGTGAGGAAATGGCTACCACTTCACACTCCGGCACGGCTTTCATCGCCGGTATCACCCAGTCGCGGGCGATCTTCGCTGTCGACACAATCCCGAAACGGACCGGCTTCATCGTCTTGGTCTCTCTTGCATTTGATGGATCACACGCTCGGGCGCAGGCGAACGAATGTGGACTTCGCCTGCATGAATTCCAGTAATCCGTCAGGACCGTTTTCCCTGCCGAGCCCGCTGGACTTGCTGCCGCCGAATGGCAACTGGGGGACCGTCTCGAGATAGGTGTTGACGTAGACAAACCCGCTTTCAAGGGCACTGGAGACAGCCATTGCGGTGTCGAGGTTAGAGGTCCAGATGCCGTTGGCCAGGCCGTAATGTGTCAGGTTGGCCAGCGCGACTGCTTCGGAGACGTCCTTGAAAGTGGTGACCCCAAGCACCGGTCCGAATATCTCCTCCCTGAAGATCGTCATGTGCGGCTCGACGCCAGTGAATATGGTCGGTTCGACGAAGTAGCCGTCGTGCAGCCCCGGGCTCGTCGGCGCTCTCCCGCCTGTCACGAGTGTTGCACCTTCCTCCCGGGCCTTTTCGATATAATCGAGGACCTTCCGCTGATGCTGCGCATGAATCATCGGGCCGAGATCGGCATCGACGTCGTCAGGCGTGCCAAGCTTCAGCGCCCTGGCCTTTTCGGCCAGCTTCGAGACAAACTCCGATGCAATAGTCTCCTGGACCAACAGCCTTCCGCCGGCGCAACACTCCTCACCCTGATTGATCGTGAAGGCAGCGAGCGCACCGGCGACCGCCGCGTCGAGATGCGCGTCGGCGAACACGATGTTGGCGCCCTTGCCGCCGAGTTCAAGCGCCACCTTCTTCAACGACTGGCCGGCAAGGCTGGCGATCTTGCGCCCAACGGCGGTTGACCCCGTGAAGGAGATCATGTCGATGTCCGGATGCAGGCACATGCCCTGGCCGACCACCTCACCCGTGCCGGGCAGGACCGCAAGGACTCCGTCGGGGATACCAGCCTGCTTGGCCAGCCGCGCATATTCGATCGCCGTGCCCGCTGTGAGCTCCGACGGCTTGATCACGACGCAACATCCCGCAACGAGGGCGTAGGGCAACTTCTGAAACAGGGTTACCGTCGGAAAATTCCAGGGAAGAATCATACCGATGACGGGAAGCGGCTCGTAGGTCACAAGGCCCAGTTTCTCGGCACCCTCGTGATTGACGATACGACCGGGAATGCTCCAGGCGAGCGATGCGGCATAGCGCAGCAACTCCACCGACCACTCGATCTCGCCCTTGGCGGCAGCGATCGTCTTCCCTGCTTCATCGGCCTCAATGCGACTGAGCGTTACCAGATTCTCCAGGATGAGATCGGCCCAACGCAGCAGGATCTTCCCGCGCTCGCTTGCCGCAAGCCCCTTCCATGCGCCTTTCCTGAACGTCTCCTTCGCGAGAACGACGGCACGGTCAAGTTCTGCTGTCCCGGCCAGATGAACTCTGGCCACGCTTTCACCTGTGGAAGGCGAACTTCTCTCGAAGAGAGTGCTTCCCGCTGGCAACTCGGCAGCCCCATTGATCCAGATGCCGTATTCACGTTTGGTCATTTCAGAATCCCGATGAAGATCGGCAAGGCAGGAGACGCTTCGCATCCTGCGGCTTCAGGTCAGTCATGCAGCTCTTTGGAGATCGGTGGTCCGACCACGAAGTCAGTGAAAGCCACCTCGAACCCCGCACGTTGAGGAGAGCAGCACATCATGCCGACATCCACCCGGTCGGATGGCGGAAAATAGCCGAGCCTTACCGGCTTCCAGCTCTTGTCGCCGGAGTCCAGATACTGAACGCGAACCGCTTCGCGATGCCGGGTGAGGCGGATCCTCACGCCCGTCGGATCCGTCGGAATGGCAACCAGGGACCAGTCGGAAACATCGTTTGTGATAACGACGGAAAAGTACATCCGCCCGTCGGTAAACTCGATGCCGGCTTTCACCCAATGTGTTTCGCTGAGCCGCATCATCAGGCCGGCCTGGTCGTAGAGGGCTTCATATTCACCCTTGATCGTCACCTCGGCGGTGAAATCCCCGGTGACGCTGCGATACAGAAAATGACCGTTGTCGCGCCAGAAACCGTAAAAGGTTTCCCTCCAGAAGTCGGTTTCGTGGCCTGTCGTGACACGAAGGAGAGCGCCGTCGTTTGTGTATTGCGGTGGCTCGTTGAGCCATTTCAACTGTTCTTCCGCCATCTCCCCACCTTCCCATTCGTTTGCGCTTGTGGCGCCGAGGCTCAGTCAGCGCCTGGGCCACAAGGGTGCCTGTCGATCAATTGAACCAGGTGTCAGATAGGCGGTAGCCTTCCGGGAACGGATCCTCGGGATCCACGCCGTAATGGCTCACACCCGTCAACCAGGCGCGGCCAGAGACCTGCGGAATGACCGCTGGCACATCACCTGCCTTGGTTTCGGCGATGATTTCGCAGTCGAAAACCGTGTCGAGAATGGAGAGGTGCCTGAACTTCTCACCGACAGCGAGATCACCACGGGCATGAAGAAGCGCCATGCGCGCCGAGGTGCCTGTCCCGCATGGGCAGCGATCGAGCCGCCCGGGCGACACGACGACCGCGTTCTTGGACGTCTTGACGCCGTTGATGACCTCCACTGGGCCAGCAAACTCGGTCTGATTGATCGTATGGATGAGCGGATTTTCGGGATGAATCGACGGCAGTTGAACGGCCGCCGCCGCCTTGATCCGTTCGCCGATCTCGACAAGCTGCCTGGCCTCGCCGCGCGCGAGCGTCAGGTCCAGATCCGCCGAATTCACGATGCAGTAGATCATGCCGCCATACGCGACATCGACCCGCAGCGAACCGAGTCCCGGAACGTCGATCATGCTGTCGCGATGCATGACGAAGGAGGGGATATTGCGAAAAGTGATGCTCCGGCACTTGCCTGCGCGGCATTCGGCGATCACGTCCACCAATCCCGCAGGCGTGTCGACCCGCACGATCGTCCGAGGTTCCTTCATGGGAATCATTCCGGCCTCGAGCGCGACGGTCACCGTGCAGATCAGATTCGATCCCGACATCGGCACAAAGTAATCGGACTCCATGACGATCATGCCGATGTCGGCATCAGGATGGATTGGCGGCGTGATGAGGTTGACGGCGGCATTCACGCTGCCCCTCGGATCGAACAGCAGCATGTTCCTGAGCCATGAGCTGTCGCGCTCCAGGTTCTCCATCCTTTCGAACATCGTCGCCCCGCGCGGGGGGAGAATGCCACCCGTGATGACCCGGCCGACCTCACCTTCGGCGTGTGCGCCAACGACGGTTATAACGCGATCCAACTGCATGCCAGACTCCAGTGGCTTCTATATCCAATATCCAATATTTATTGAAAGCAAGCAATAGCCAATGGCAGCTTCGCGCAAAAATTACAAACCAACGATCAGGAGTTTTCGAAATCCGGCAGCGCCTGCAGGCCAGCCATCACGTCGTCGCGAGCGTCCTCGATGTGCTTCCTGAGAAGCTTCTGCGCCAGGGTCTGATTGCCCTCGGCGAATGCAACCGCCAGCGCCTTGTGGTCTTCCAGCGCTTTGGTCTGCGCTGATCGGGCATCGATCTGAAGACGGAGATATCTGTCGGCGGAATTGTAAAGTGATGACAAAAGAGCGAGAGACCGCGGCCGCCTTGCGGAACGGGACATCGCCTTGTGAAACGACCAGTTGAGTTCACTGAGCTTCGCTGGCGATTCCTTTGCCTCCACCCCTCTGGTATAGTCATCCAGGGCGCGTCGTACATGCTCGATGTCAACCTCGGTTGCCCGTTCGATCGCCTTCTTCAGGATGAACGGCTCAAGCGCGAGACGTGCTTCGAAGATATCGATCGCGTCATCCACGGTCAGCGACGCGACAACCGCCCCCTTATGAGTGTGAATGACGACAAGTCCCTCCGCTTCGAGCTGAAGAAGAGCTTCTCGGATCGGGATACGGCTGACCCCGGCTTCCTCGGCGATCGCTTCCTGCCTGATTTGCTGGCCGCCTTTGTAGAACCCGGATATGATCCTGTCGCGGATCAGGTCAACGACCGAAGACGTGACGGTTCGGCGCTTAATGGCGACAGACGGATCCATTTATTACCTATCAGGAAAATTCCAAGCATATTGAATATAGGATATAGAATTGCAACGCTAGTGCGGCGCTCGGACCGCACGTCCAAATGGATGTCAGGATGACGTGGGGGCAAGAGGCAGAACGGTCGCGCTGTCCTTACGCCACGAGACATGGACCTTGTCGCCCGCCGTCGGAAGGGCCGCACCAGGCATGTTTTGAACCTGGACTCGGAATTTTTGGCCGCCCGGGCTGACCAGATGGAAGAAAGAGCGACTGCCTGAAAAGATCACGTCGGCAACTTCGGCGTCCATCGCATAGTCAAGCCGCGCATCGGATTGCCGGAAGGACATCGCTTCCGGCCGGACGGACATTACCGCGGCGTCATTCTCAGACACCGGGACATCATTCGAAACCACATCAAACGGTCCGTCCCTGGTCTCCAGCGAAAGCTGCCCGATGCCAGACGAAGTCAGTTTTCCCTCGAACAGATTTGTTTCGCCAAGAAATTTTGCCGCAAACAGGGATCTTGGGCGAAAGTACATGTCCTGAGGTCTGTCGACCTGAACGATCCGGCCGTGATCGATCAGCACAACCCGGTCCGAAAGGATCATCGCTTCATCCTGATCGTGCGTGACATAAACGAACGTTGCGCCCGTCTCCAATTGGATTCGTTTCATTTCTCCGAGCATATGTTGGCGTATCTTGAGGTCGAGCGCAGCCAAAGGCTCGTCGAGTAGTAGAACCCGGGGGCCATTCACCAGGGCTCGGGCCAGCGCCACCCGCTGGCATTGGCCACCGCTGAGCTCGCCGATGAAACGATGCGAAAGGCTTTCCATCTGCACGGTCCTGAGCATCGCCTGGACTCTTTTGCGGCGCTCGTCCTTCTCGACACCTTTGACCTTGAGGCCGTATGCGACATTGTCGAAGACGTCCAGATGGGGGAACAGCGCGTAGCGCTGGAAGACCATGTTCACTGGCCGCTTTTCCGGGGGCAACACAGCAACGTCCTTGCCGTCAATCTTCAGAGTACCGGATGTGAGTGCCTCGAAGCCGGCGATGATGCGCATCAAGGTTGTTTTGCCGCAGCCGCTCGGGCCGAGCAAGGTCACGATCTCCCCCTCGTTGATCGTGAGATTGATGTTGGTCAGGGCCTGAAAAAGGCCGAACTGTTTTTGACCGTTCGACAGTTCAATCAACGGTGTTTCAGTTGATATTCCGCTGTTCATTTGTAGCCTCAAGAGGACGCGCGTTCTGACAGGGCCGATGCTCGCTTGAACCGCCCGACGAGGAAGCCGATCGCCATGACGGCGATCGAGAACAAGAGGGCGAGCGTCGAGACCGAGTTGATCAGTGGCGTGACCGTGCGGCGCATCATCGACCAGATGTACATGGGCAAGGTGGTTTCGGTGCCGGCGACAAATGACGTGACGACGAACTCGTCAAACGACAAGGCAAAGCTCAGGATCGCGCAGGAGATCAAGGTCGGCGCGATCAGCGGAAGCGTTACTCTCCTGAATGTCCCGATTTGCGAGGCGCCAAGGTCGCGGGAGGCCTCTTCGAGCGTTCGATCGAAAAGCGCAAGCCGGGCCCGCATGGCGATCATGAGCATCGGCACGGATAGAACGACGTGAGAAACGACGATCGTGACCGTCGAAAGACGGACGCCCAGTTGCGCGGCCAAGACCAGCAATGAGACACCAAGGAAGAGGCCAGGCAGTGCGATCGGGGTGATGCACAGGATTTCGAGAACGCTTCGACCAATCCTCCCTAGCCGCAACCAGGCAAGGGACGCGGCCGTGCCAAGGACAAGGGTGATGATGGCTGTTGCCGTGGCGATCACCAGGCTTTTGACAAGAGCCTGGCCAAGCTGCGGATCCTCGAAGATCAGCGTGTACCATCTCAGGCTGTAACCGTTGATGGGGAAGGAAAACGATTGCTCCGCATTGAAGCTGAACAAGACGATTACGACGAGCGGAATCAGGAGATATGCCAAGGTCGCGTAGACGACCGCCTTCAGCAACATCACGCAACCTCCTTGGCAGGTTTGGTTTTACGCCTGGCCGGAATGAGTCCCGTGAGGCGGCCCAGGGCAAGCACGAGCGCATAGATGACCAGCGATACAAGGAACATGAGAAAGGCCTGGGCGGCCCCGAGCGGCCAATTGCCGGTCTTTCGGAATTGATCCGCGATAAGAAGGCCGGTCGTTTGGCCCGAGGACCCGCCGACCATCTGCGGCGTGACGTAATCACCTGCCACAAGGATGAATGTCAGCATGAAGGCGCCGACAAGGCCTTGCGCGGCGTTGGGAGCGACAACCCGGAAGAAGGCCCCCAAAGCCGATGTGCCGAGATCGCGCGATGCCTCGATAAGTTCCGCCTTGATCTCGCTCATCGCTGAAACGACCATCAGAATCGCGAATGGCAGATAGATGTGGGTCAGCGTTATCGCGACCGCAAATGGGCTGAACAGGAACGCTTGGACGGGTGTGTGGACGATTCCGAGTTGAAGCAAAACCGCGTTGAGCAGGCCGTTGGTGCCAAGCAATGTGCGCCAGGCGTAGATTCTGACGAGGTAGCTGGAGAACCACGTGACGAGAATGAGATAGAAGATGATCTTCGATCTGGCGACGTAAGTCAGGTAATATCCGACAGGGATCGATAGACAGAGCGTTACGGACGCGGTGATGAGACCGATTACGATTGCGTTGTAGGTCACACGCAGGAAAAGCGGCGATCGTATCGCCGATATGTAATTGGTCAGCACAAAGTCTGGAACGATGCGGAAGCCGGATGACATCCAGAAACTATAGGAGAACAGCAATATAGCGGGCACCACGAAGAACAACAGCATGTAGATTGCCGCCGGCGCGGCCAGAATGCCTCCGGTTCTTTGTGATGAGGTCATCGCAATTCCTTTGACAAGAAAGCGCAAGAGCCGGTCTCGCCGACCGGCCCCGACGACTGGTTACGGTGGACTACAGGCCTGCCTTGAATTCCTGCCAGGCCTGGACCCAGTCCGCATAGGTCGCGTGCTCGCCATCATCGTCGACGGGGGGAATACCCGGCAAGCCAGACGCGAATATTTCGTTGATCTTCGAATAGTCGATCCGCTTGCGGGCGTCGGCATCCAGAAGCGCGACGGCCTTCTTCGAGACCGGCGCCTGCACGACCGCCGTCGCGACCTTGGCCTGGATCTGGGGATCGAGAGACTGGTTGATGAACGCGTGCGCGGTATCGATGTTGTCGGCCGATATGGGAATGAACCAAGCGTCGACCCACAGCACCGGGCCTTCTTCGGGGATCGCCATTTCGAGTGGCACGCCTTGCGCGCGCACCTGCGTGATGATTGACGGATCCGCCACAAGAACTGCCGCGACTTCCTTCGATGCCACGAAATTTGCCACATCGCCCTGATTGATCGAGATCAGGCGCGCCTGGTTTCGATACAGGACGTAATTCTCGAACGCCTTGCCTAACTCCTCACGAGTCAGCAGAGGATACTTGTCCCCCAAGCCGACCAGGCGGGCGATCAACGGCCAGTTGCCCGTCGCATCGTCCATTATCGCGATCTTTCCTTTCAGGCTCGGGTCCAGCAGATCCTTGTAGGACGCGGGTTTTTTGATCATGTCGGAGTTATAGAGGAGGGTGTTGAAGCCCCATATGTAGGGCGATCCCCAATGCTTGCCGTCCGAGAACCATGTCGGCTTGTCGAAGAATACGTCAAAGAGATTGTCCGCGTTGTAGTTCGGTATTTTGGACATATCGATCGGCGAAACGATCTTCATATCCTTGATATAAAGCTTGCTGTAGGCCTGATTGTATTCGGCAAGATCGATGGGGGGAGGATTGCCGGCAATAAATTTGGCCTGGACATCGTCCTGAGACGCTATCGATGAGGTTTCCGCGGTGACACCATTGGTCGACCGCCACTCCCGCAGCTCATTCGTCATGTCGTAGCCTTCCCACGCCATGATCTGCAATGAGCCGCCAACCGCCGCACGGGCTGGCGTTACGAACAGTCGTCCCGTCGACACTCCAAGGCCGGCCCCTGCCAGGCCAAGCAGCGCGGTACGTCGGGTAAACTGGATTGTTTCAAGCATAGACGTCTTCGGTTCTTTCGCCATGTCATTCCCCTTTCGTGTTGGTTCATTCACTTTTTTATAATGGATATTGGATATAATAAATTCGCAGTCAAATCATTTGTGAAGCGTGGTGCGGGCCAGGCAGTCCGGCTCCGCGGCCGATCGCCCTCCGGTGGATTTCAGCTCAAGCGCTTCTCGTCGGCGTAGTGCGCCACTTGCGGTGGCAGCGCCTGGCGACCTCGCACGCGATCGACCATCTTCTCGGCGATCATCATTGTCGGGCAGTGGAGGTTGCCGTTGGGAATGCGCGGCATGACAGAAGCATCGATCACCCGGAGGCGTTCGACACCATGGACCCGGCCTTCGTCATCAACGACAGCCATGTCGTCATTGCCCATCCGGCAACTCGAGCACGGATGGTATTGCGTCCCCATATTCTCCTTGAGCCAAGAGAAGACCTCTTCGTCGGATTTCTTGCGCAGGCCGGGGACGATAGCTTCGCCGCGGATGCTATCCCAACCCCTTTGTTGGATGATCTCGTCGGTATGACGAACGCCGTCGATCAGATTCCGCCTGTCCTGCTGTTGTTGGAGATAGTTCAACACGATTGACGGGTGCAGTCTCGGGTCAGCCGATTTGAGCGTCACCGCCCCTCGGCTTTCCGGCCGGCCAAGGCACACCTGATATTGGAATCCTTCCTCGATGTTGACCTTTCCATGCATCAGCTCGCCGAGCATCGGCAGGAACTCGTGCTGGATGTTGGCATACTCGACGGAATCGCTGCTTTTGAAGAAGGAGCCGACTTCCCACAGATTGGTAATGCCCAAGCCCTTTCTGAAGAACAGCCATTGTGCGCCGATGAACGCCATCTTGATGAGGTTCATGTCGACCGCCGGAGACACGCCTCGATGCGAGGCACGATACTTGACGGATACGGCGACATGATCCTGCAAGCCTTTTCCCACACCGGGAACCTCAGCCACGCCCTTGATGCCATACGCGGCAAGTTCCGCGGCGGGACCAACACCGGAAAGGAGAAGCACATGCGGCGAGTTGAAGGCGCCGCCGCACAGGATAACCTCGCGCTCGGCTTCAACTGACTGAACCACGCCATCTTTCTCGAAGGTGACGCCGACAGCTTTCCGCCCACTGAAATCGACCTTGTGAACCAGGGCGTTCAAAAGCAGCTCGACATTACCGCGCTTGATGGCTGGGCGAAGATAGGCTCTCCCCCCACTCGCGCGGATACCATTGTCGATGTTGGCCTGATAGGCGTGGACGCCTTCCTGGCGATAGGCGTTGTAGTCTTCGCTCAACGGGTGCCCGGCCTGCTGCCCGGCTTCCAGGAACGCACGGAAGGGCTCGAGCTCGGCCTTCAGCGTCGTGATCCGTATTGGCCCCTGCCCGCCCCTGTATTCATTGCTCCCCTTGTCATACGATTCCAGTTTCTTGAAATAGGGAAGGCAATGGGCATAGGACCAGTTGGGAAGACCATTTTCCGCCCAGCGGTCGAAGTCGCGTGGATTTCCCCGCACATAGACCATGCCATTCAGGGATCCCGAGCCGCCAAGCATCTTGCCGCGAAGATGTGTGACCATGCGGCCATCGAGAGCCGCCTCGGGCCCTGTTTCGAATTCCCACGTCCGCTTTTTGTCAGTCAGCGGATAGGACATTGCGGCAGGCATTCGAACATAGATCGAATTGTCGTGCGGCCCCGCCTCGAGGACGAGAACATTGACATTACGGTCCTCGCCGAGCCGGGCGGCGACAATGGAGCCGGCCGCTCCAGATCCCACGACAATGTAATCGTATTTCTTCGAACGCACCTGTCTCACTCCGGCTTCAAAATTCGGCGATGAAACCGGCGGACAACCTAGTGCCACTGTCCGCCGGTCCTTCTCAATATGACGATCCGAAGATCATGATGATGATCTTAGAGATCATGCGGCCTGCGGTAGCGAGTAGTTTTCGAGCTGCTTGATCGCGTCCTTGATGGTACGCGTCACGAATTCCCGCTCGTCGCCAACGAGCGGCAAGCGCGGTCCACGCACCCATTCGGGCGCGCCATAGACCAGGCTCTCGGAGAGCTTGATGTACTGGACGAGCTTCACGTGAGTATCGAGATGGAAAGCCGGTGTCAGCAATCTGTAAAGCTGCAGCGCCTCATCCTTGCGCCCCTGGTTGCAAAGGTTGAACAGCGTGACGCATTCCTTGGGCCATACATTTGTCATGCCCGACACCCAGCCGACCGCACCGAGCGCGACGCTCTCGACGACCTGATCGTCGACGCCACAGAAAATCTGATACCGATTGCCGAGCGCTACATACATGTCGGTCACGCGACGGACATCGCCGGTCTCTTCCTTGACGGCTACGATGGTCGGCGAGTCGGCCAGTTCCTGCAAAACCCGAGGGGTAACGTCGACACCGTAGGCGATCGGATTGTTGTATATCATGATCGGTAGCCCACTGGCCCTGGCCAGGCTCTTGTACCATTCGGCTGTCTCTCGAGCATCGGACTTGTACCCAAGGGTGGGGAACGCCATCAGGCCCTCCACACCAAGTTTCTCGAATTCACGAGCACGAGAATTGGCGTCAGCCTGGGTGATCTCGGCAAGTCCGGACAGAACTGGAACCCGCCCGCCGGCCGCTTCTTGAGCGCTACGGATGACGAGTTCCTTCTCGGAAGGAGTGAGGCAGGCATTTTCGCCGAGCATCGGCAAAACGATCACGCCCGAAACCCCGTTGGTGATCAGCCTGTCAATGGCAGACTGATTAGCCTGTACATTGATCGAGCCGTCCTGATTCAGCTTGGTGGTTACGGCGGGAAACACCCCAGTCCAGTTGTTCATTTTTTCCTCTTGCGTTCGATGGCATACCTTACGCCATCACTATATCCAATCTACAATATCCAATATTTCGAGTCCAGCCCTGGCCTTCCTGGCAATTCGAAGACTCTGGACGAAAAGCTCAACTCCTTTTTCGGAATGGAGTGGCCTACGCCTCCCGCAGAAAGTGACGGAGCACGTTGCCCGTCAGCGTCGCAACGTTGTTGTCGTAGTTGTCGTAGGCAAGCGATCCGGCCCAACAGATCGACCCGACGGAGAATATCCCGCCTCCAGCTCCGGTTTCGATGAAGACGACATCGGACCTGACATTCGGGTTGTTCGGTCCGCTGACATTCGGCTCGACCTGCGTGACGGACTCGAGGAACGGGTAGTAGGTATCATTGTGCCGCGAGCTCAGGATCACGCGGGCATTGCTTGGCGTCCCGGCCGCGAAGTCAGCGCTGTCCAACTCGTCGCCCGCGGCGCCACCGAGGACATAGCCAAAGTCACCGATCATCTCATCGCCGATGCCCTCGAACATGAAGGCAAGGTCGGGACTGTAGGAGTCCTGCGTGCGAGAATAGCCCGAAGCGGTGCCCCAACCGACGCCGGCCGAGGCGACGCCGAAAAACAGGCGGCTGCTTTGACCTCGGTGCGAATAGAGGCCTCCGATCTCTCCCGTCGTGGCATGCATCAACTCAGCCGGATGAGACGTCCAGTTGCGCTCACCCGAATAGCCGCGCCGGCACTCCAGCGTCATGGTGTCGTCGCCGTCATAGCTCGTCACCCAATACCAGCCGTTGCCGCCGAGATACATGAGGCTCCCGCCCTGTCCGGCATAGGCCTTCAGCGCATCCATCTCCAGTGATGTCGGATATTCCGGGTGAGATCCTGAGACAACGACATCATAGCGGGCCAGAAGTTCCAGGCCCATGCGATGCAGGTCCTCGTCCGTCGCCACGTCGAAACCGACGCCGGATCTCTCCAGCCAGCCGGTGATGTAAAAGTCAGCCGCAAAATGCCGGCGCGCGGCGTTGAGCCAGGTGATGTAGTTGGGCGAAAAATTGACGACAGGCCGCTTCCACGAGGAATGCATGACACCACTGCCATCCGCATGCCGATCGTAAATCGAAAGCCCCAGTTCAGGGTGCGTATGAACGAAAACATCCGTCTCATTGAGCTGGATCTTGTCGCGCATGCGCTTTTGGTGAGCCTCGCCGCGTTCACCGTATCCCAGATGCTCGTTGGCATAGGCGAGATAGGTGTTCGTGGGCGCCAGAAACAGGACCTTGTTTTTGGATCGCTCGGTCGGCTGGATGTAGAAGGGCAGATGTTCGACCTGGTCGCCCTGTGTGAGCTTGGCGGCATAAATGCCGCTCGGCGTCGCCTCGGGAAACGTGGCACTGAAATCAGTTTCCCATCGTGCATCGTTCAGATCATCCTCATGGAAATGGATGGCGGACCACTCGGATGGATTTTCCTGATAGCGGACCTTCGTTCCTTTCCACAGATGGCCCCGAACCCCGCGAGCAGGCCGATTGACAAGCGTCCCATGCAGGTCGTTGCCGGAAACATCGGTGACGATGAGTGTGTCGATCCCCATCGCAAAGTCCCATGACGCGATCGGCTTTGCCCCCTCTCCGGGTGCAGACAACACGGAGGGATTGTCGATCCGGCCGTTGAACCGGTCCACCGGGCGGTCGCGCTCATCCAGGTTGGAACCGATGAGAATGCGATCGACTCGGGCTGGCTCCGGCGTATCCGGCAGCGCGAGAAACCGCGTTTGCCCAAAACGTTGGGATGGCCATAATCCGTCGACGGCAAACTCAAGGGCGATGCCGCGATCGCTGCGCCCGCCCTTGATATGGATCCACTTCCCCTCGTGATCATTGAGGTTCATGGAAAGAATCCTGGCGTCTTCTCCCCAGCCGACGCGCAGTTCAAGCTGGTCTCTCGCGATGACGAGAGACCAGGAAGCCGTGGTCCGGTCGGTGGCGACAGCCAGGATTGTCTGGCACTCGCGATCCTTGAGAGTTGGCTGGACCCAGACCTCGAAACCAAAAGTCGAGATCACCGGGGAAAACGTTGGCACCACGATCGCGTACGAACCCGGATCAAGGTCCTGAAGCCGCCCCTGGTAGAAACCGGCCGCCGCGTTGCCAATGCTCTCTTCTCTCACTGATTGGTCATCGCCATTGATGGCTACGCCATGCAGCCGAACAAACTCGACCGAATATGGCGCCTGGGCCGCACTGACCTTGAAATCGATCGTACCACCCGGCTGGATGCTCACATGACTTGCATACCCTAGGATCTTCACCGTGTTTCCTCGAAATACGCTGCTGCACACCCGGTTAAAGCCGCGACCGAACCGAGTTGCGTCGGCAAACTCATGATTTTGCATCCCGGGACAGGAGCCCATCGGCGGTGACGGCAAGCACCAGTATCAACCCCTGAACCAGGTACTTGATCTCGGTGGGGGCACTGAGCAGCGAAAGCCCATTGGTGATGCTGCCGATAAGCAAGGCCCCAAGAAGGGCCGCCCATACGGACCCACGGCCGCCAAAAAGGCTGGCCCCGCCGATGACAGCGGCGGCCACCGCCTCGAGCAAGAGCGTTCCGCTGCCGGATTGCGCGGAAACCCCCAATGTGCGTGACGCGGAGATGATGCCGGCAATGCCAGCCAGCGCGCCAGCGATGATGAACGTGTAAATGCGGATCTGGCCAACATTGATGGCGGCGCGCCGGCTGGCCTCCACGTTCCCGCCAATGGCGTAGAGATACGTGCCGAACTTCGTCTGGGTCGTGACATAGGCCATGATCGAGAGGAGAACGATCAATATCGCCACCGGCGTTGGAACGCCGCGATCGAGATTGAGAATGGCGACAACGAGACCACCGGCGAGGCTCAAGGCCGCGATTGGCAGCAAAACATTGCTCGGGATTGATTGATGGATGCCGAGACGCCTCTTGTGGTTTGACGACTGGACAAGGAGCGCGGCAACCACGCCGATACCGATGGCCAGAAGCAGGTAGCCGGCCATCGGCGGCAAGAAGCTGTTGGCGATCCACTGGATATCGGTCCCCGATAGCGGGATCGACCCGCTCCTCGGCAAGAGCATCAGCAGCACGCCCTGCATGGCAAGCGAGGTGCCTAAGGTAACGATGAAAGCGGGCGCCCGGAATCTCGAGATGATCAGACCCTGGACCAAGCCGACCGCCGATCCCGTGACAATTGCCGCCAACAGGCACAGCCACGACGGAAGACCGACCGTTACCAACAGATAACCCATGACACCGGATGCCACCGCACTGAGTGCGGCCACCGAAAGATCGATCTCCTTCACGATGAGAACGAGCACGAGACCCAGCGCCAGCATAGCCGTCACAACGATCTGAACGGCGAGGTTCGTCAGGTTTCGCGGCGAGAGGAAGCGGTCGTTCATCGCATAGAAGAAAGCCCAGACGAGCGCGATCGCGATAAGGACGGGGATAAACCGATACTTGCCGCTGACCCCACTCAGTATCCGTCTCTGCAGATCCCGGGAGCCTGTACGATCATTTTGCAAATTGGCCCCCTTGCTTATCCGCAGGCCTTTTGAATTGTTCATGGGCTTTCCTAGGCGGCTGATGCGGACAGGCCGGTGATTGCCGAGACCAGATCGTCGCGCGAGAATGTTCCACGGCTGAATTCAGCCACCTTGCGCCCAAGCCGCAGGACGACAACCGTGTCGGCCATCTCCTGTACATCGGCCAGGTCGTGCGAAATGACGATGACGCCATGATTGGTCTGGCGAAGTCGCATGATCAACGCCATGACCTCCTTGCGCTGGGCAACCCCCAGCGCCGCCGTCGGCTCGTCGAGCAATACAACTTTCGGTTCCCAGAGCACCGAGCGGCAGATGGCGACCGACTGGCGTTGCCCCCCCGAGAGACTGCCCACCGGCACCGTGAGGTCGCGCAATGTACTGACTCCCAGTTCGCGCAACACCTTTCGCGCCCGGCTCTCCATGTCGGCACGACGCAAACGGCCGGCGGTCAGGATCCCGCCCTGCAGTTCACGTCCCAGAAACAGGTTCTGGACCGTATCGAGATTGTCGCACAAGGCGAGATCCTGATAGACGGTCTGGATACCCAGCCGCATTGCATCATGTGGGGCGGTGATCCTGACTTTTGCGCCATTGACCCGCATTTCCCCGGCATCGGGCGTGTTGATGCCGGCAATGGTTTTGACCAAAGTCGACTTTCCGGCGCCATTGTCGCCAACCAGTGCGACAACCTCTCCAGGACGAACCGCCAAGGATACGCTTTCGAGAGCGTGGACGCCGCCGAAGTGCTTGCTGATATTTATGAGTTCAAGAACGGGCTGGCTGTTCGTGTTTGTGGAACCCATCGCGCTCACCGTCACTTGGTGCACAAGGCGCTCTTGACGGCGGGACCCGCGCAGACTTCCTCGCGTGTCAGAATTCCCTTGTCGATCAGTTCCGCCTGCACGTTGTCGCGGGTGATGAAGACGTTCTCGTTGAAGATCGCCGGAACCGCCTTCATGCCGTTATCGTAGGTCCCGTTCACCATCTTCTTTTCTTCGCCATTCTTTTCGAGAAGGGCGACGACCAGCCGGACGGCGCTGTCGGCCATCGCACGATATGGCGGCACCATATCGTTCTCGATGTTGCCGGCGAGAAGATGCTGGATCGTCCCGGCCTGACTGTCATAGCCGCCGAAAACCTTGACCTTTCCAAGCAGATCCTGTGCCGCCAGCGCGGCTATGGTGCCGTTCGCGGAACTGTCATTATGGACAAGGAACGCGTCGATATCGCCACCGGCCTGCTGCAGGCAACCGTCCGTCGCGACGCGGGCATTTTCCTCCGAGAGCTGCAGGTTGTCGCTCTTGCAGACGATCTCGACCTCGCCTTTTTGAACCAGGGGGGCGAGGACCTTCTCCGTGCCGCTGACGATCTCGCGGTCAAAGAAGAAGGATGGGTCGCCCGTAATCAGGCCAATTCGGATCGGCTTCTTTGCATCGGCCAGCGTCTTGATCGCGAAATTGGCAGCCGCCTCGCCGATCGGCTCAAACGGCACGGTGACATAGTAGTCGATGTCGCTGTTGTCGGAATTGTAGGCATACCCGACGATCGGAATGCTGGCGTCGTGCGCCACCTGCACAATGCCCTGGCTTTGATTGGGCACAGCCGGCGCCAGAATGATTGCCTTGGCGCCTTGGGTCACGGCTGCCTGGGCCTGCTCGAGTTGCCTCGACGGATCGTTGTCGGCGCTCAGAACGACAAGCTTCAGATTGGGAGCGTATTTCTTCAGTGCCTCATCCATCCCCGGTTTGTCATAGGCTTCAAACCGCGTGATTTGGGAATTGGGCGTAAGGAAATATACCGTTCCCTCGATCTTTGAGGCGACTTCCTCGGCTTGGGCCACCGGGGTCTCCAATCCCGAAAAGGCGATCGTCAATGCGAACAGGCCACGCGCAGCATTCCTGGTGAGTTTCATACCATTCCCCTTGGTTCTCATATTTATAAAGGATATTGGATACAAAAAAGAAGGCTGTCAAGTCGCATGGTGACGGGTATGAGGGCCTGGGCTTCAAAAAAAGCGGTTCGCCCTTGAGCAGGCGCGCGCTGATGTTCACGCGCTGAATCCGCAATTTCGTGCGAAGAGCGGCCGTGGAGATCGAGGTTGGACTAGTCTTATCGCCAGCGATCCAAGCGTTGGTTCACGATCGATATGGCGACCACGAATCCGCATTGCCGACTCGGTTATCCTGCCCGGCGCGAACTCGGTTCCACTTTCGCAGTTGTCACCGATTCACCCTGTCGGACGTCGCAATCCCGGACTGACCGAAGCCGGCTCGAGCTGAGTTCACAATGAGGCAGCCATTTCAGTACAGCGATCGGATTCGCCAATATGCTCCACCCGTACAACTCAATCAGGGCAGGCTCGCGTCTCCTGTCGCGAAGCCCATGGCTGGGGCACGAACAAGAATTGGAGCCAACCCCGCGTCCCGGTGCACGCGCCGGACTAGCCAAGAAGCGGCGGGGAGAGGTCGGACGGAAGAATGTTCACGACAGGATCGCGCGCCAGTCTGGAGGCGTGCTCCTTCTTCGCCTCGGTCAACATGGCAGCGTCGCTCAGCAGGTCCGCCCCGGTGGCTGCCATCACCTTCGAAACATGCACCATGCCCTTATGGGCATGAGGCGATTTGCCTTGGGCTGTGACTTGCCAGGTGTGAAGCGGCGTCCCGATCGCCATAGTGGCGCCATAAGCCTGGACCGTGGGTACCTTCCAGCTCACGTCTCCTACATCAGTCGATCCGAGCATCTGCCTGCCGCTCGATCCCACTCCAACAATGCGGTCGCACAATGCCGTTGCGCCGGGCTCCAGCCCGAACATTGCATATGCCGACCGCACGTGATCCTGCGTCAGGGTTGCCTGTATCCGTTGCGCGAAGGCCTCGTCCTCCGCGTCGAATTCCGGTGGCCCGAGCATTTCGAAATTGCGGGCCAAAGCCCGCTCCAACACGCGATTCCCAAGCAAGCTGTTCATGGCACATACGAGGCGCGACTTTACTGTGGTCTCACTCATCAGGGCAGCGCCATCGGCGATGCCCTTGACACGGTCGACAAGCGCCACGACTTCGCGGGCGCGGGGCGATCGGACGATGTAACGCACCGTCGCCTGAGCCTGTACGATGTTGGGTGCCGGACCACCTGCGTCGAGATAGGCGTAGTGAAGCCGGCAGTCGGAGGGGATGTGCTCGCGCAGGTAGTTCGAGCCAACGCTCATCAGTTCGACGGCATCGAGCACGCTACGCCCAAGGTGCGGTGAGCCAGCAGCATGAGCCGAGCGCCCCGTGAAGGAAAAATCGAGAATGGCATAGGCGAGCGCGGCTGGCTCCATCACGCCGGCGAATGCAAAGGGATGCCACGAGATCGCCGCATCCACATCATCGAAAATGCCGTCACGGACCATGAAGGCCTTGCCGGCCCCGCCTTCCTCCGCCGGACAGCCATAGTAGCGCACGCGGCCGGGCAGGTTGCCCGCGGCCAGCCATTCCTTCACCGCCGTGGCGGCCAGCATCGCGCCCGACCCCAGAAGGTTGTGGCCGCAGCCATGGCCTAGCCCGTTTCCTGCGAGAGGCCTGTGCTCCGCCGCGCCAGCCTCCTGGCTGAGTTCCGGCAGCGCATCGAACTCTCCAAGGAAGGCTATACCGGTCCGCCCTCCCCCGCTTCTCCCATGACTGCGGTCGGCATTCCGGCGAGCCCCGTCTAGACCCGAAAACCCTGCTCCCGCAGCATGCGCGCGTGCGCCTCTGACGAGCGGTGTTCCTGATAGTTGAGTTCGGGCGTTGCCCACACCCTGTCGCTCAGCTCAACAAAGCGCGCCCCCCAATGCCTCAACGTGCCCCCAGACGGCAGGACTATTGCTCATGTCGGCCCTGCTCAGACAGCTATGGTCTTGTGTTCGATGTAGTGGTTGATCGCCTCGGGACCGAATTCGCGTCCAATTCCACTGCGCTTGAAGCCACCGAATGGCGACAGGAGATCGGAGGCAGCGTTGTTGACGGTCACACCCCCGGTGCGGATGCGACGCGCGATCTCCAATCCTCGATCAGGATCGGAGGTCCACACCGACCCCGACAGGCCGTAGATAGAGTCGTTGGCGAGCCGAACGGCATCCTCCACACCGTCATAGGGAATGACGCACACGACCGGGCCGAAGATTTCTTCCTGAGCGATGCGCGAGGCGTTGTTGACATTGGCAAAAACCGTGGGCTTGACGAAGGCGCCGTGATTGATGCCTTCCGGCATCCCGAGCCCACCGACGGCAAGATCGGCTCCGCTTTCGATGCCCGCAGCGATGAAATCGAGCACACGCTGCCGCTGGCGTTCCGCCACCAGCGGCCCCAGAAAAGTCTCAGGATCAGCCGGATCGCCAATCGTCATGTCGGAGACATTGTCCACAAGCGCGTCGACAAAGGCATCGTGGCGCCGGCGCGGCACGAGGATACGCGTTTGTGCGACGCAGACCTGCCCATTGTTGGGAAAGGAACGATAGCGGAGCGCATCGACTGTCTGGCCTATATCGGCGTCGTCCAGCACTATCGCCGCGGATTTGCCGCCGAGCTCAAGGCTGACGCGCTTCAGTTGTGCGCCCGCCAGGCTGGCGATGCGGCTGCCGGCAACAGTGGAGCCGGTGAAGCCGATCTTGTCCACGCCCGGATGCGTCACCAGATATTCGCTGACCTCCCGGTGAGCAACCAGGATGCTCAGGACGCCTTCCGGCAGTCCCGCCTCATTGAACAACTCGCCCAGATACTGGCCGTCAATCGCGGTTTCCGGCGCCAGCTTCAGGATCACCGTGCAGCCGGCGAGCAGCGCCGGAAAGAGCTTCGCCAGAGCGACCTGATGTGGCGCGTTCCACGGGATGACAGCGGCGACCACGCCTACCGGATCACGGACCCAAACTGCGCTACCCCGCGGATAGCCAGCGCGATGCACTTCCCAAGGATACTCCTCGGCGGCAACCAGATAGGCTTGGCCCTGATCACGAATGAGGGTCTGGATGGCTTTGGCAAACCAGGCCGGCGCGCCCATCTCCGCCGTCACCAAACCGGCGAACTCGTCGGAGCGGGTCTCGTAGAGTTCCGCGAACCTGCGGATGACAGCAATACGGTCGACCACCGGCATGCGCGGCCAAGCGCCCTCATCGAATGCCTTGCGCGCCGTCGCGACCGCAAGATCCACGTCGGCCTGCGCTGCCAGCGGCACCGCGCCGACCTGGCTTCCGTCGTAGGGCGAGCGGACCTCGATGAAATCGGCGCCCAGGGGATCCACGCGCCTGCCGCCGACGAAGTTCTGCGTGAAATTCCGCGTCATGGTAACCAGTTCTCCGCTACGGATGGATGAGGTCGGCCGCACGCTCGCCAATCATGATCGCCGTCGCGTTGGTGTTGCCGGCGATATGACGCGGGAAGATCGAGGCATCCGCGACCCAGAGCCCTTCGGTGCCGCGTACGCGAAGCTCCGGGCTGACGACAGCGCTTTCGTCCGCCCCCATCCGGCAAGTGCCCACCGGATGCAGGAACGGCACCGTGGCCTTGCGCGCATAGGCTTCGTCCGCAGCAGGCCCCGCGCCTTCAGCCGGCACTTCGATCAGCTCGCGCACATGGCTGCCGAATGGGGGCGTAGAGGCCAGCTTGCGTATCCAATCCAAGCCGCGCAGCACGCAGGCAATGTCGTCTGGATGGTCGAGCAGGCGCGGATAGATCGCCACTGGCTGTCTCGGGTCGCTGGAACGAAGCTCGAGGTGGCCGGTGCTCTTGGGATAGTTGACGTTGGCTAGGATGGTAACAAGGTTGCGCGTCGGCACGTGCAGACGGCCGTTCTCGTTGAAGTATCCAAAGGGGAAGAGATGGAACTGGAGGTCCGGCATCTCCCTATCCGGCGTGGATTTCAGGAAGGCGAGCACCTGGGCGGTGGGCACGCTCAACACACCGTTGCGCGAAAGGATCCATTCGGCGAACGCTTTTGCCCGCCCGATTGGCGATGCATAGGCATTCCCCGTCTTGACGTTCATCTCCGCACGGACATAGAGGCCCGGATGTTCCATCAGGTTGCGGCCGACCTCGGGACTTGCGACCCGCACGCCAATCCCATGGCGGGCCAGTTGGTCCGGATCGCCGATGCCCGAGAGCATCAGTATCTGCGGCGAGTTAATGGATCCGGCCGACAAGACCACGCCGTGCCGTGCCTTGGCTCGTACCTTCTGGCTGCCGCGCAGGATGTCGACGCCGGCAGCCCGCTTGCCTTCCAGCACGATGCGCTCGACCAACGCATCGTCCATGAATGTGAGCTTGGCGTCACCGAGGCGAGGCAAGATGAACGCGTCGAATGCCGAGTGACGAACGCCGCCTCTGGTGGAACCCTGATTCCAGGCGACGCCCTCGTGGGACCTTCCGTTGAGGTCGGGGTTCAGGGGCACGCCCGCATTGACGAAGCTGTCGATGAACTTGGCCGATATCGGGTGCTTCCAGCGTAAGGCCGACACACGGAGAGGTCCCATGCCGCCGCGATAGGCATTATCCTTGTCGTTATCGGCGGTCTCCATCTTGCGGAAATAGGGAAGCACCGAATTCCATCCCCACCCCTTGTTGCCCATCGCCTCCCAGGCGTCGTAGTCGGCCGCGGCTCCGCGAATGAAGATCATGCCGTTGATGGCCGAGGATCCGCCTGGCACGCGCCCCCGTGGCCACGATTCCTGCAGACCATTGCGACTGGGATCGGGCTCGGTCACGTAATTCCAGTCGTAGCGGACGTTGCCGATCGTATGCATCAGCGCGGCCGGCACGCGCGTCAGATGCAGCTTTTCGCTTTTGCCCGCCTCGAGGAGAAGGACACTCGCGCCCTTTTCGACCAGACGCGCCGCGAGCGGTGAGCCGGCGCTGCCCGACCCTACGACAATATAATCGAATTCCATCGTGGACGTGCTCATCAGAAGTTTGAGGCGGGCGCGGCAAGCCGCATCGCTCCGCCGGACGCGGTTGGAAATCTAGCTATCCTCACGATGCCCTCACCTCAACGGCGGGCATCCTCGCCGGCGCGGCGGCTCCGGCGGTGACAAGATGACAGGCAGCATAGTCGTCGCCGCTACGCTTCATCAGCATGGGGTCCTCGCTCACGCAACGTGCGAAGGCGAAGGGGCAGCGTGTGCGGAAACTGCAGCCCGGAGGGATGTCGATCGGATCGGGCGGCTCGCCTTCCAGCAGGTAAGTCCCGGTATCGTACGGCTTGTGCTCAATGGCTGGCACCGCGCTGAGCAATGCCCGGGTGTAAGGGTGCGCGGGATCGAAAAACGTGGCCCTGTTGCCGGCAAGTTCCGCTACGCGACCGAGATACATGACGGCTACGCGGTTGCAGACGCGGCGAACCATGCTCAGATCGTGGGAAATATAGACATAAGTGATGCCGTGCCGGTTCTGCAGCCCCTCGAACAGGTCCAGCAACTTTCCCTGCTCGACCTGATCGAGCGCCGACAAGGTCTCGTCGAGAATGAGCAGTTCCGGCTCCAGCACCATGGCGCGCGCGATGTTGACACGTTGGCGCTGACCGGCGCTGAGGCCCACCGGCAGTCTGTCCGTAAGATCGGACCGCAGGCCTACCTCGTTCATCGTGGCCGCCACGCGTTCCCTGATCTCCTTGGCGGCCAACCCACCGTGGATACGCAGCGGCTCCGCGATTGTGCGACCGATGGTCAGGTGTGGCGGGATCGCGTTGTAGGGATCCTGAAGCAGCAGTTGGAACCGGTGGCGCAAGTCCATCAGCTTGCGGCCGCCCAGACGGGCGATGTCTTGTCCCTTGAACAGTATCTGACCCTTGTTCGGAGCCTCAAGGCGGCTGAGCAGCCGTGACAACGTCGATTTCCCGCAGCCGGATTCGCCCACGATACCGAGATTGTCACCCTTGTAGACATCGAACGAGACGCCGCGCACGGCCTGCACCACGCGATGCGCGAACAGCCTCTGGCGATCCTTCGTGGCGTAGGAGCGATAGACGTCACGCACCGAGAGGATGACTTCGCGCTTGTCGTCCACAGCTTCTTCCGGCGCGGCCGCCGTCGGTTGGGCATCCCATATGCGAGGCAGGCTCTCGATGAGATTGCGGGTGTAGCTGTGTTCCGGTTTCTCGATGAGGCCGCGCGTGTCCTGACATTCGACGACCCGGCCATCGGCCAGCACCAGAATGTTGTCCGCAATCTCGTTCAGCACCCCGAGCGCCGACGAGACGAAGATGATCGCTGTCGAGAAGTCGCGCTGCAGATCGCGCAGGAGGCGCAGGATCTGGGCCGCCACCGTCACGTCGAGCGGCTGCGTGATGTTGTCCGCCACCAGCAGGTCCGGATTTGTGACGAGCGCGTCGACGATCAGCACACGCTGCATCATGCCACCGCTGAACTGGAACGGAAATTCGTGGAAGCGCTGCGCCGGCGAGGGAATGCGCACCGCATCCAGCACCCGCAGCACGCGAGCCCTCGCGTCGGCGGTCGAGATACCAGGCTCAACGGCGCGAAGCTTCTCGATGATCTGCTGGCCGACCGGAATGGTGGGATCAAGCGCGCTGCCTGGGTCGGAGCCGATATAGGCTATCTTGCTGCCGCGCAGCTTCTGCATCTCGGCGGGCGGAAGATCGAACAGATTGCGCCCACGGTAGGCGATACTTCCACCCGTCGGCAGAAGCGGTGGGCTTATCCAGTTCACCAGTGCGCGCGACAGGACCGTCTTGCCGGAGCCGCTTTCGCCGATGATGCCCAGGACTTCGTTCTTCGAGACCGAAAGATCGACGTTGCGCAGGATCGCGCGCCGACCGCCGGCAGGCGTGGCGAGATCGATCGAGAGGTCCGAGACCTCGAGGATTTTGGCACTTTCCGCGCTCATAGAACCCCCTGCAGGAATTTGTTACGGGAGCGTTCGAGAGCGCCTCCCATCAGGTTGATGCCGCACAGCGACGCTGCCAGCAGCAGGCCGGGGATGGTGGTGATCCACCAGGCATTCATGAGATATTTCGTGCCGTCGGCGATTATGGTGCCGAAGGTCGGTGTAGGCGGCTGGATGCCGATGCCTATGAACCCCAGGATCGCCTCGAATATCATCATGCGCGCGACGTCGAGCACTGCCACGAAGGCTATGGGTGGCAAAGTGTTGGGCGCGATGTGCACAAGCAAAATGCGCAGGTCCGAGGCGCCCAGTATCTTGGCAGCGCGCACATATTCCTTGCGCCGTTCCGACATGGTGGCGCTGCGCGCTATGCGGGCGTAGCCCGGCCAGCCCGCAAGGATGAACACCAGAATCACCGACATCGGCGTCGGTCGTGTCATGCCGAGGATCGTGATCGCCAGAATGATGACCGGGATGGACATCTGCGCGTCGGTGATGCGCATCAGGATGAGGTTGGTCCAGCCGCCGGCATAACCCGCCAGCATTCCGATCGCCGAACCTATGACGAACATGCCGATGACGCTGGCAATGCCGATCATCAATGCGTTTCGCAGCCCTATCAGCGAACGTGCCAGAAGATCGCGGCCGAGCTGGTCCGTGCCGAACATATGCGGCCAAACCCAGCCTTGCTCCGGGAAGGGCGGTGAGAATTTCAGTCCCACGCTGAACTTTGTCGCGGAAAGCCCGAGCAATGTGGGCGCGACGACCGACAGCAGTATGAGGCCGAGGAATATCACCGCACCCACCCTGAACTCCGCCGTACTTGCGGCATTCAGGAAAATGCTGGCGCCCAGGCTGCGTGACTTCGCCGGCTGGCTGGCAGCGGTTTCGACGATGGCTTGCTCCGACATCAGTACTGCAGCCTTCTGTCTATCGTGGTCGATGCGAAATCGACCAATATGTTCACAAGCACGAGCGCGACGCAGGAGAAGATTGCGATCGCCTGGATGATGGGAAAGTCACGCTGGAACACCGCGTTGATCATCAGCAGACCGATGCCTGGATAGTTGAAGACATACTCGATGACGAAGAGACCGCCGAGGATCAGACCCACCGCCTGAATGCCGAGAAGGTTGAGCAACGGAATGGACGAGTTGCGTAGCACATGCGCGCCGATCATCCGCGCACGCGTCAGGCCGCGTATCTGACCTACGGAAACATAGGGATCGAGGAGGTTCGACGACACCGAGACCGACAGGGAGCGCACGATCACCGGAATGAGTTCAACCGCGAGGACCAGCGCCGGCAATATGGCATAGGTCCAATTCTGGTAGCCGATCGCGGGAAGCCATCCGGTTTTGGCTGACAGCAGGAAAATGAACACAAGTCCAAGCCAGACATTGGGCAATGAAACCAGCACCGAGCTCAGATAGAGCGCGAAACGATCCGGCCATCTCCCAGCATTGAGCCCGGCCCAGACACCGAGCGGCAAGGCGACAGCCAGCGAGATCAGAAAAGCGAGGCCGGCCAGCAGGAGGCTGTAGGGCAAGGTCGTGACGATAAGCTCGATCACAGACGCTCGGTTGCTCGCATCGAAAGTCGATTCGCCGCGAGAACCGCCGGTGCTGCCGCCTTGAGCGCTTCGCACGAAGGAGCGTCCGAAATCGCCTTGCAGCACGTGTCCCATATAGCGCCCGAACTGGACGATTATCGGGTCGCGCAATCCAAGATCCTTGGCGGTTTGCTCCGCGACCGAGGGCGACACCATCGGCCCCAGCATGAGACGCACGGGATCTCCGGGCACGACACGCAGCAACGTGAAGATCAGCAGCGCGATGGCAACGACGATGATAGCGCCCTGGGCCAGGCGGCGAATGAGAAAATCTATGGCAAACAGCATGGAATCCATCTCGTGCGGGGAGAATGGCGGCGTCGGCAAGTATGGATCCGGCGCCGCCTGTTCCTTGCGTCAGACCAGATCGGCTTTTGACAAGTCGATCGGCCCGTAGGGCAGATAGACGGCACCCTCAAGGCTCTTGGATGCGCCATGGAAGGTGAGCGCTGAGAACAACGAGAAGCTTGGAACCTTCTTCGCCATCGTCGGGAAGGTTTCCTCGGTAAGGATCTTCAGGCGCTCTTCCGGGTTGGGTGCCTTGCGCTCCTTGTCGAGCGCCGCATCGATCTCGGGATCGTTGATGCCGCTGATGAGCGCGGCACTCGAATGCCAGTTCGGCCGCAGTACAAGGTCCGGTTCCGGCGAAGGCGTCATCCAGCCCACGTCGCACATATGGCCCTGACCCTGTCCGTCCGCCCGCCGATAGATGGCGACTTCCCACGCGGCCGGCTCAAGGACGGTAAGCTGGACATTGAAGCCCTGCTCCTGGAGCATCGCGGTGATCAGCTCGCCGTATTCCTTCGTCTTCGGATAGAAGCCGATCGACGTGATGTATTCGAGCTGGGGCAGGCCTTCGCCTTTCGGGAAGCCGGCTTCCGCGAGCAGGCGCTGCGCCTCATCCGGATTGTAGTCCGGATAACCCTCGATATCCTTGAAGCCGAATTTCATTGGCGAGATGTAGCAGCTCGTGGGCAGCGCCGCGTCACCCATGAGTTCCAGGATCTGCTTGCGGTCGATCGAATGGCATGCCGCGAGACGGATGCGAGGATCATCGAACGGCGGCTTGTTGCAACGGAAGTGCAGATACTTGTTCTCTGTCGTCAGGCCCTTGCGGGTGACGACCTTGGGGTTGCCCTGAAGCGAGACATACTGCTCTGGCTCGAGGCGCTCGGCGATATGATACTGGCCGTTGAGCAGGCCCAGGACACGTGTATTGGCGTCGGGCACGTAGGCGTAGATAACCTCATCGACTTTCGGACGGCCGCCGAAATAATCGTCATTGGCCGCCAGCACGTTCTGGTCGCCGTTGGTGGCAACATATTTGAACGCATTGGTGCCGTTCGGGCGCTTTTCCAGGCTCTTGGGATCGGCGACATCCTTGGCCGACAGAACCGGTATCACACTCGAGATGAACCACCAGGCAGAAGCCGGATAGCCATATTTCTCGGTGTGCAGTCGAACCGTGAGGCGGTCGACCACTTCGACATCAACCTTGCCAGGACAGTAAGAGGCGGCCGGGCGCTTCGGATCGGAAGAGTATTCATAGGTGGCCTTCACATCCTCGGCGCCGAATTCCTTGCCATCGTGGAACTTCACGCCATCGCGTAGCTTGAACTCGATCGTGTTCGTGTCGATCAGGGACCAGCTTTCGGCCAGCGCCGGCTCCAGAAGGTCCGCCTCGCCGTCCCGCATCGGGGCCCTGGTCAGCGCATTGAACACGAACTTCTCGAAATTGCCCTGCCCGAGCGTGGTGTGAGAGGTCGGGTCCCAGTTGCCGGTAACCGGCCCCATCGAGGCAAGCACGACACTTTTCTTGCCGTCAGCGCGCACTGGCACTGGCATGCCGCCGACCATGCCCGCCACGCCAAGCGCGCCAGCCCCTACAATAAGATCTCTACGCGTAACCATTGATGTTCCCCTTTGCTTGCGTGCGCGCCTTCCTGGAACGCGCGACTTCGTTATCAATTGCCAAGCCGATCACAGTTCCAGCCTCCACCGCCGGTCCGAAACACTCCATCCGTCTCTGGAAGCGCAGGAAATGCGCGGCATCCCTGCCGCGGCCGGCGATGCCGCTCGCGGCGCCCGGAAGCGCGCCTTGAAGGGCTCGTCGCGCAACCGATCCGCCTGCCAAAGCCAGAATAAACAAATCGGTCAAAAACATCATTATAGTCACACCATTCAGAGTCAAGCCAAACCGATCGGCGGCGCGAAGATTCATAAATTGGAGGACACCGAGGGCTGCCTCAAATTAATCAGTTTTCATATAAATATTTGAATTTACGTGATAAATTTCCTTCGATTCCCGAAGCGATGCGCGCCATGGATGAACGATTTGAATGTTTTATGAATTTTTGCCGAATTGACGGATCATCAGCCTGAACTTATCATGTCGGAAACGGGAGGCTTGACTTAGTCATGGAAGCCATTAGCCCAAGGCTGTTGGAACCGCTCATGTCAGGGAACGCAGATGGGCTGCCCCCCACTGGCCGGCGGTAGAATGAGTCCATGAGATTTTCAGAATTCCGGCAGGAAAAGATTCTTGAGATCCTGCGAGCCAACGAACGCGCGAGCGTCAATGCCTTAGCGGAGCGTCTTGAGGTCAGTCCTGAATCCATCAGGCGGGACCTGCGCATCCTTGAAATCAACGGCTTCGCCCGAAGGGTCTATGGCGGTGCGGTCATCACACCCAACGAGGCCGACAAGCCCTTCGTCGAACGCAACAAGGTCAACGCGCCGGAAAAGAACCGGATCGCGGAGCAGGCAGCCAGCCTCGTTCGCGACGGGATGAAGATATTCGTCAGTTCCGGCACCACGACGCTCGCCTGCGTGAAGCAGTTGCACAAGCACCAGGACCTGACCATCTTCACAAATTCCATCGCCGTCGCCGCGCACTTCTTTTCGCACGGCTGGGGTACCAGCGTTCGCGTGCTCGGCGGCCCGATGGTGCCGGAGTACCAGGCGACCTTCGGCCACGCGACCATCACCGCGCTCAATGGCCATCGTTTCGATCTGGCGCTGATGGGCGCCAGCGCTGTTCACTACGACCACGGCTTCATGGGCTTCGGCGAGGACGAGGTCGCACTGCACGATGCGGCCAGACTGCAGGCTTCCACCACTATCATGGTGGCCGACGCATCGAAGTTCGGACGCTTCGGCTCCGTGCGCGCCTTCGGCCTTGGCGATGCGCATCACGTCATTACGACCAAGGGCGTGGGCGAGGAGTTCGTGCAACGTTTCAGCGAACTGGGCGTCGACCTCATCAGGGTCTAGCCGCGGCGCGCATTCCAAAACCTGCCTGCCTCCAAATCTTTGCTTTACACAAGGCACCAGAGCGATAGCATCGACCTGGCCCTGCCAGCGCCATTGGCCAGACTTGCAGTGGCGTTTGTTCGAACAGTGCGCGAGACAATCCTAGCTTGACGGAAATGGCTCTGGCGGAAAAGGGCTCGACGCCCCGCAATGACTTGACGGAAGTCGCCGGCCCTGCCGCGACGAACGCACTTCACGCGATTCTAGCGAAGGACTGGGATGGCCTTGTCACTCGCGCGACGACATCGCGCTTGGACCGTCAGACATGGACCGCAGCCCGGGTAAATGTCGCGGCGGAGGCGGGCGCGCCGGGTCTTCTGGTGCCTACGCATCGCGGCATCGACAGCACGAGGCTCGAACTATCGATGGAAGGCCAACGCCCTTCCCTGTTGCTGAAAATCATTCATCCCGATCAGCGTCGCTATATCGATACGGCTGCTTCTTTCGATGCCCAGCGAAAGGCGGCGATGCTCGGCTGCGCGCCCGACATCCTGGTGTCGGACGCCGTGCGCGGCATCGCGCTGATGGAATTTCTCGACGGATGGAGGACAGCACGCGTCAACGACTTGCGCCAGGCAGACGTCATGGATGCCGTGCTTGGCGTCAAACGCAGGATCCATTCCGGGCCTCGCCTGACGCGTAGCTGGTCCGTCTTCGACAGGATCAGGATCCTTCAGGCGGAAATCGGACGTAACACGAGCGGTGCGCCGAGTGAACTGACCGCCTTGCAGGACGATGTGTTCCGTATCGAGCGCATGATCGAGGCTGCCGGCGTGGACACCGTTCCGGCTCATGCCGATGGCCTCGCCTCCAACATCCTGATCGACACTCACGGCAAAATCCAACTCGTGGATTTCGACGAGGCGCGCAACGTCGACCCCTATTTCGAGTTTGGTATCCTGATGAACGAAGCCTTCGGGCCTGAAGAAGAGATGCTGCCTGCTCTTGAAATATTCGAGGGCCGCGCGAGGCTTGAAAGCCTTCGCCGCGCCAAGCTCTATGCGATTGCCGATGACCTGGCGTGGACCATGTGGGGACTGGTCATGGATGCCGTCTCCGCAAGGAAGGATGTCGAATTCTTCCGCTATGCATGTTGGCGCCTGATCCGGTGCCGCGCCACATTGGCCAGCGTCGATCTCGACCCCCGCGCCGGGTGGCTTTGAATGTCCGCCGTTGAAAAAGGCCTGGGTGAAGGCAACACCCTCGCCGAACGCCAACTCGAGGCAGCATTATCCAAGGTCACCACCTGGCAAGGCAAGGCCATTCGCTACCGGCCGATGTTCGGCGGCTTCAGCAACTCCAACTGGCGTGTCAGCGTGGCCGGCGAACAAGGCTCCTTTTTCGTCAAGTTGCCTGGCCCGGGCACGGAGCGCTTCATCGATCGCGCCGCGTCCCTGGAAGCGGGCCAGCGAGCCTATCTGCTCGGCATCGGGCCCCGGTGCTTCGACTATCTGAAAGACGAAGGCATAGAAATCTACGATTTCGTCGAGAATTCCCGCACATGCGTCACCAGGGATTTTCACACCGCCGGCATCAGGGAGAGCACAATCGCGCTTTACCGCTCATTCAACGACTCCCCCCTTCTCGGTCTCACAAAGACCGTCTTCGACATGATCGAGGAACATCTCGAGCAACTGACCGAATTGGGAGGGGAACTGCCCCTCGGCTTTCCTTCGATCCACGCACAGTATCGGGCAGCGCGTGCCGCGATCGAAGCCGCAGGGATCGATCTCGTGCCTTGCTACAACGATCCCGCGCCCGCCAACTTCCTGTCAACCAGCGACGGCCGTATCATGATCGTCGATTTCGAATACGCCTCCAACAACGACCGTTGCTACGATTTGGCAACGTGGTGCGCGGAAATGTTCTTCGATGATTGCATGAACAACGAAGCCATCGAAGTCTATTTCGGCCGGGTGGAGCCGGCCATTCAGGCGCGCATGTTCGTGTATCGGATGCTTGGCGATTTCAAATGGTCGCTCTGGGCCATGATCCAGATGGCTATCTCCGACATCGATTTCGATTTCTATAAATTCGGCGCCTGGAAGCGGATGAGACTGCACTCGACGCTGAACGACCGGCGCTGGGACCGATCGCTGGCCTCACTCTGACCGTATCGGATAACTTGTCGCCTGGCAGAGTGAACAAATACGCTGCGCCCGACGGTGCGGCACCTCGCGAAGGGTTGCCGCCCTACGAGGTGCTCTTCCTTCGCGGCCTAGAGTCCGAGACGTCACAGTACTTCGAAGAGCCCTGCCGCGCCCATGCCCCCGCCCACGCACATGGTGACAACGATATAACGCACGCCTCGTCGTTTGCCTTCCAGGAGGGCGTGCCCAACCATTCTTGCTCCCGACATGCCATAGGGATGGCCGATTGAAATCGCGCCGCCATTGACGTTGAGCCGCTCATCAGGGATCCCCAAACGGTCGCGGCAATACACAACCTGGACGGCGAAGGCCTCGTTGATCTCCCAGATACCAATGTCATCCAGCGAGAGTCCGAAGCGTTCAAGCAAGCGCGGCACGGCAAAGACCGGGCCAATGCCCATTTCATCCGGCTTGGTGCCGGCCACGGCCATGCCGACATAGCGGCCGAGCGGGCTGAGACCGCGTCGCTCCGCGAGGCGCGCTTCCATCACGACGCAGGCCGACGCGCCATCGGAAAGCTGGCTGGCATTCCCGGCCGTGACCGTACCGCCTGGAATAACTGCCGCCAGCGCGCTCAGTCCATCGAGTGTGGTTCCGGGCCTTGCTCCCTCGTCGCGATCGAGGACTACTTCGTGGAAGGTGACGTCCTTGGTCGCCTTGTCGACCCGCTTCATCGTCGCCATCATTGGCACGATCTCGGCATCGAATCGCCCCGCGATCTGAGCTTGCGCGGTGCGTAGTTGCGAACTGAGTGCATAGGCGTCGCATGTTTCGCGCGTGATGCCATAGCGCCGCGCCACGACTTCGGCAGTCTCCAGCATCGACATATATGCGTCGGGATGCATGGCGGCGAGCATGGGATCGGGTGTGGTCCGCAGTTCTGGCGTTTGGACCAGCGAGATCGATTCCACTCCGCCGGCGACAACGACATCCATTCGGTCGACGATGATCTGCTTTGCCGCCGTGGCTATAGTCATGAGCCCGGAAGAACATTGCCGGTCAAGGGTCATCCCCGGCACCGTCACGGGAAAGCCCGCGCGCAATGCCGCCATCCGGCCGACTGTCTGCTGTACCCCCTGCGGCAACGAGCAACCGAGCAGGCAATCCTCGATCTCCTCAGGCGCAACGCCGGCGCGTTCGACGGCCGCGGTGAGGGCATGCGCCGCAAGCGTCGGCGATGGCGTATGATTCAACGCACCGCGATAGGCGCGACCGATCGGCGTCCGTGCCGTTGCTACGATGACCGCGTCTCGCATCATTGCCGCACCGCTCCCGCCCGCGCGACCATCTCTGCGCTGGCGAGTTCGCGTTCGGCCTGGGTCAAGCCATATTCAGGGACAATCTCATCCGAGCGCTCGGATATGGCTTGCCAGACCTGCATGACGCGTTCGCCCGCGTCGTCGCCCCCGCCGATATAGACGCCTTGGGTGAGTGTTACATTTGCCCGGGCGAAATGACCTGCGCCGGCACAAAGGATCACCCGGGTGGGAGCGTCCTGACCGACAAGGGCTAGCAGTCCCGGGCTGACCAGTGCCGGATCAAGCAGATCCAGATGCCTTTCTGGGAGCAGGCCCCCGGTCATCTGTGTCGCGGCTGTCGGAGCCAGGCAGTTGACGCGGATGCCGTATTTGTCGCCCTCGATCGCCAAGGTTTGCATCAGTCCGACCAGCGCCATCTTGGCCGCACCATAGTTTGCCTGACCGAAGTTGCCGTAGAGCCCGGAGGACGATGTCGTCATCACGATGCGGCCATGGCGCTGCTCGCGCATGATGTCCCAGACCGCCTTGGTGCAGATCACCGCGCCCATCAGATGAACGTCGAGTACGAGGCGGAAGTCATCGAGGCTCATCTTGGCGAAGCTCTTGTCGCGCAATATGCCGGCGTTGTTGATCAGGATGTCGACACGGCCCCAGCGCTGCATCGCCTGCACGGTCATGGCAGTTATGGCGGCTTCGTCGGTCACCGATGCGGCTATGGCGACGGCCTCGTGACCCGCCGCGACAATCTCTGCCGCAACGCGCTCCGCGGCCTCATGCGACAGATCGTTGACGACCACTTTGGCGCCTTGCCGTGCCAGGTAAAGGGCATGCGCGCGGCCAAGCCCGCCGCCGGCGCCAGTAATGATCGCGATCCTTCCGTTGACAGACATTCGGCTGCACCCTTGGTTTCGATTGGCTATGCTTGCGGATGATGTTTCGTGGACGTTTGTGGGAACGCTCCCATCAACCGCCACCATATTCGGCGCGCAGCCGGATCTTGTCGATCTTGCCGGTGGCCGCCAGGGGCATGCGCGGCAGTCGGTAGATCGCATCTGGAACCCACCACGACGCCACATGCCCTTTCAATGAAGCCAGAAGGGCTTCGTCGCTGATTGCCTGTGCCTCACGTATCTCGACCAGCAGGATCGGTCGCTCACCCCATTTGGGATCGGGCCGTCCAATCACCGCAGCGAGCCCCACCTCAGGGAGGGCGCCGATCACCGCCTCGACCTCGGCCGGGTTGATCCATTCGCCGCCGGATTTGATCAGGTCCTTGACCCGGCCCGTAATCGCGACATTGCCGCTTTCGTCGATGCGCGCGAGATCGCCTGTCGCAAACCAGCCATTCGCATCACTCGCCTTGTCCTGCTCTCCAAAATAACGTTCAACGACGGCGGCACCGCGCACGCGCAACTGGCCTTCAACACCACGCTGCCGAGGCAACGCCTGTCCGTCGGCGTCGGTCAGCAATAGATCGACGCCGATAGCGGGGCGACCCGAGAGCCCCGCTTGCGATCGCTCGTGAAGCGGCGCCACCGTACCCGAGGGCGAGAGCTCGGTCATTCCCCAGCTCGTCTGCACTTTCACATCAAGGCGGCTTTCGATCCGCTCCATCAGCGCCGGTGCGATCGGGGCCCCTCCAACGGTGATGCGCTTGAGTGTCGGCATGGATATACCGGTCGCTTCGACATGCTCGACAAGACCCAGCCAGACGGTCGGGACGCCCACTGCCATCGTCACCTCTTCCTCCACAATCAGGCGCGCCAGGCTGGCGCCGTCCATGGCGCGCCCCGGCAGGACCAGCCTTGCGCCCACTGCCGGCACCGCAAATGGAAGGCCCCAGGCGTTGGCATGAAACATCGGCACGACGGCAAGAACGCTGTCGGCGCTTGAGATGGCCATCACATCGGCCTGCAACAGCCGCAGCGTGTGCAAAAAGCTCGAGCGATGGGTGTAGGTGACCCCCTTGGGGGCACCCGTCGTGCCCGAAGTGAAGCAAAGTCCGCAAGGAGACGTCTCGTCGAAATCACCCCAGCCTGCCTCGCCCTGCGATCGGGCGATGAGCAGGTCGAGCGAGTAGAGCGGCGGTTCGACGACGCTTGCCCCGTCGATCACCCAGATTCGCTCGATGTCCGTCGCGGCGGCGACTATCTCGGCGGCAAGCGGCAGGAGATCCGCACTGACGACGAGGATTCGCGCTTTGGACAAGCCCGCCATGGCAGCGAGTTGCGCGCCGGTCAGCCGCGGGTTGAGTGTATGGCAGACGGCACCCATGCCCATGCAGGCGTACCAGACCTCGACATGAGTTTGGGTGTTCCAGGCGAGAGTGGCGATCCGGTCCCCAACACGTATGCCGAAGCTCCGCAGGACCGCCGAGATACGCATGCTGCGATCCCTCAATGCGAGGTATCCAATTCGATCGGATTTGCCGTCCGCGCGTCCGGTTACCACCTCCGCTTGAGGATGCCATTTGGCGGCGTGCTCGAGAAACTTCTCGAGCGTCAAGGCGAAAGGCTGGACAGTGCCGTCCATCATGATTGCCTCGCCTGGCGGCCGGCCACGACGATCTGCTTGGGCCTGCGTTCTACACATCCGAGGCCAAAATTCACTATCGTGCCAGTTAGTAACATGCATTGACCTGTCAAATGGACGTCCTGCTGTACCGCGTTCACGAGAGCGCGGCAGGTTCAGTGAATCGCAGCATTGAGAATGCTGGCGGCGGTCGCCTCGGCGCGCGAGAATTCGGCGGCAATCGTGCCGCTCTTGGCGACCAGGATCCGGTCGCAGGTCTCCAGAATTTCCGGCAAATAAGACGATATCAAAATGACGCCGGCACCGCTGTCGGCAAAACTGCGGATGATCTGGCGTATCTCGGCAATTGCTCCGACATCGACGCCGCGCGTCGGCTCGTCGAAGATGACCAGCCGCGGCTTCTGAATGAGCGACTTGGCTATAACCACCTTCTGCTGGTTGCCGCCGGACAGGTACAGGACCGGTCGTTCGACGCCGATGCTGCGGATCGACAGCCTGTCCACCCATTCGCGCGCCAGGGCTCGCATCTTTGCGCGTGGTGCGAGCAAGCGACGGCCTCCGAACTTGGCCAGCCAGCCAAGGCCGATGTTTTCCGCCACACTCAACGTGTCGAAGAAGCCGTCGAGCTTGCGGTCTTCACTGATGTAAGCGATGCCGTCGGCCACCGCCTGGGCCGGTAGGCCGTAGCGGACCTCGCGGCCGTCGAGCCAGATACGGCCGCCGCCGAAATTGCGCTTTGTGTGTCCCATGATGACCTTGGCGACCTCACTCCTGCCCGAGCCGATCAAGCCGGCCAGGCCGGTGATTTCTCCGGGGAAGATCGAGAAGGACATGTTGTTGACCATGCTGCCCATGCGGATGTTTTCCACGCGCAGCACCGGCAGGGCGGAGCGCGGCGGGCGCTTGCCCGCTGGGAGCCTGTCCTGCTCGTTCAATTCATCGCCGATCATGTGATGGATCAACGTGTTGCGATTGAAATTCGCGGCAGGCCCCGTGGTCATCATGCGTCCGTTTCGCAAAACCGAGATTCGATCCGCATAGCTCAGGGCCTCCTCCAGGGCATGCGATATGAAAACAATCGCCACACCGTCTCGCTGAAGCGACTTCATCAGATCGAAGAGATGATCTGTTTCCTCCGGGGTCAGGGCCGCCGTGGGTTCGTCAAGGATGATGACCCTCGCCTTGTTCAGCACTGCGCGGGCGATCTCGACCATTTGCCGTTTGGCGGCGGAGAGCGTACCTGCAAGCTGCGCGGGCTCGACCTTGAAGTTCAGCCGCTGCAGAACTTGCCGGGCAGCACCGCGCACCCGCCGCACCGAGTTGAACATGCGCTCGCGGCCAAGGAAGATGTTCTGGGCGACGGTGAGTTGCGGCACCAGGCTGGTCTCCTGGTAGACCATTGAAATCCCCTGCCCGCTCGCATCCCTGGGTGAAGAGAAAACCACCGGCTGGCCATCGATCCTGAGAATGCCCTCGGATGGCGAGATCACGCCGGCGATCAGCTTGCATAGCGTCGATTTTCCAGCGCCGTTCTCTCCGACCAGGGCGTGGATCTCGCCCGCCATCAAATCAAAGCTCGCATCGGCAAGCGCGGCTGTGTTGCCATACGTCTTCGTGACATTCTCGAGGCTGACGATGGGCTGGGCTGTCATGGCACGCTCCCAGAACCGAGGTTGAGGATTTCGCTGCTAGCCCGGCTGACGGCAATCAGGTCCCCGTTCCACGAACAGACATCGCAGATCGCATGGCGCCTTCCGTTGGCGCGCGAATGCGCGCAGGCGATCGGCATCAGGGCCTCGTCCAGTTCGATCAGCAGCCCATATGAAAATGAAGGCGCCCAGGGTTTTACATCACCGAAGAGCCGAGCCGCCCCCAGTTCGATTGGGAAGTCGTGGCTGATTTCCGGCGTGGCACGCGGCGAGATCCAGTAGCGCGGATCAAGATTGGTCTTCATATCCGAAACGAACACCGGCTCCGTCTTCAGGAATTCGATCAAGGGATCGCGCCTCGACAGGCAGGCCATCGCGTATCCGGTGCCGGTCTTGCGGATGCGTCCGAGATAGCCGGGATAGCCAGACTGGAGAGTGCGGCCTGAAAGATCGACGATGCAGGCACGGTCGAGTTGGGAGATGATGAGACCGCCGGCGAAGTCTGGGGTGATGCCCATCGGGCAATGCAATGCTCGCGCAACGATGCGCGGCTCCTTGAAGCGGCCCACCACCACCACCTTCCCGCGAGGCACTTCATCCCATGGCGCGATGGACAACACGTTTTGATCGTCGCGGTAGCCATTGTCGACGACAGCGATCTCGTCGCTGGACAGGAAGGCGCAATCGCTCACAGAGACGAGATCTGGCGGCGTGGACCAGCCGTCGACCGCCTGCCCGCTCTGGTCGATGACCGCGATGGAACCACCTTGCAGACCGACCGCCACAAGGCCGTCGGCGCTGCACGACAGGGCGGACACGGGTTGGTCGAACCGCGCCCAGGCTTCCGGTGCTTCGCGCCATCGGTGCAGGCGGAATATCTGGCCGCCGGAACTGAACAGCAGGTGGCCTTCGGCTGATACGGATAATGCTTCCGGCTTCTTCACAGGGATGGCCTCCGCGTCGTCCAGCCGGTTGTTGGGGCCAAGGACCCCTTCCAGCGTCATTCCGGGAGTCTCCTTGGCCTTGCGTGCGAAGAGCATCAGCGGTCCCTCCCCCAATAGCTCGCAGGCCCGGTCCACCGTGCGTTGGCGCCTTCTAGGGCGAGCCGACCGATCTTGTCGTTGGTCACACCGCCGAGGAACAGCGAGCCTTCGTGCTCACGCATCGATGTGATCATGTAGAGAGGTCCATCGGGAGCATCCCACAGTGCATCCACTATCTTGCCAAGCCCGTCTATCTTGAGCACGCCTCCGATATTGAGGTTGCCGAAGAGCCAGTTTGTCGGTGGCACGCGCCTTGTCATGCGCCGTCGCAGGCCCGGGTGTTTCAGCACCCGGTCGAAGAGCGGATTGCGCATCCCGGCCAGCGCCACCCAGTAGCCGCCATCCGACGCCCGGTTGATGTTGTCGGGATAACCCGGCAGACCTTTGAGGAAGATGCGTGGCCCATCCGACAACTTGGCGAGATCGAAGATCAGGATCGAGCAGTTCCACGTACTGGCGACCAGCAGGTGCTTGCCGTCATGTGTCAGGCACACACCGTTTGGAAACACCAGATTGTCGCAGATGGTCCGGGTTTTCCCGGATTTCGGGTCATGACTGAGGAGACGGCCGTTGGGCCGCCCTTCAAGAAGGTCCATTCCCCAGTTTTCAATGTCGTAGCGCTTCGTTGCGTCTGTGAAATAGATCGTGCCATCGGGCCCTATGTCCAGGTCGTCGGCCATACGGATTGCGGTGTCGTCCTGGACACTGAAGAGGCTGCGTGACGTCTCGTCCGTCAACAGTTCGACGTGGCCTGCCATGGTGACGCGGATCAGCCCCATTCCGGCAACGCAGGTGACGATCCGCCCTTCACGGTCAAAGGCCAGCCCAAGTGGGCGCCCACCGATCTTGGCCAGCACGCTTACATCCGAATAGGTCGGCGCGGCGATTTTCAGGATGCAGCCATTGCGGTTGCCGCAGTAGAGGTTGCCTTCAGCGTCGAGAATAACATCCTCGGGTCCGTCAACGCGCCCGGACGCCAGGATTTTCGCGCCCTTCAGCCGCGGAACTGTCTCATCCGGCATCAATCCGCGCATGCCCTCGACGGGCCCGGCATCGAGCACGATGGGATCGAGGTAGCTTGAGGCCAGCAAGCGGTGCCGGTTCTTGCGGAATCGGACATCGATCGTCAGGATCACGATGATGATGGCGCCCATGCAGAACTGGACGAAGTCGCCACGGAAGCCTGCATTGATCATGGCGTTGTTCAGGAGGTAGATCGTCGTGAAGCCGATGAGCACGGTCACGGGCGAACCCTTGCCGGGAACGAAGCCGCCAAGGCCGACCACGAGGGCCGTCAGCGCGAAAAACTCCATGCCGATGCCGGTGTCGGCGACGCTGATGCTGTTTTGACGTGCCGCAAACAGAAAGCCGGCCAGACCGACGATAAGTCCCGCCAACAGGTAGGCCAGGAAAATGGTCGTCCTGACAGGGATGCCGCCATGGCGCGCCGCCTTGCGATTCCCGCCGACCGCGAGGATATGCCAGCCGAAGCGAAGCTGGCGAAACATAACGAACACCAGCGCCGCCACGGCGATCAGGCACCAGGCTCCGATTGGGACGGCCAGGAACTTCTCGAAGCCAATCCAGTCCCAAAGGTCATCGGTGCGGCTGCTCGTCGATATTTCCACGAGTTCAGCCTGAGCGGCGAGCGCAAACAATGCCCTGACGGTGATCATGGTCCCGAGCGTCGTCAACAACGCGCCACAGCCGAGCAGGCCGGCGACGATGCCATTCGTCATGCCGACCGCGGCGCCGGCCGCAAGCGTGAGCACCAACACGGCAGGAACCGGCAGGTTGAGAATGTGAAAGCAATAGAGCGCGACGAAGGCCGACATGGCGAAGTTCGAGCCGACCGAGAGATCGATGCCGCCAACCGCGACGACAATCAGAAGCGCCAGGACGACGAGCCCGCCATCGGCGGCGTATTGCGCGAGATTCTGCAGGTTGGCCGGCGAGAAATAGCCGTCCGTCGTCAGTGCGATGCCGATCAGCACGCACAGCAGGGCCAGGAACGGAATTGTGCTCTCGATCCATCCCTTGGCGAGGATGTCCGCCAGAATGCGCCGCGGCGACACCACGAACAGGGGTACGTGTTGCCTTGGCAGGCTGGCGAAGTCGATTTCAGCGGGCATGGCGCGTTCCAGGCGATGGAAAAGGCGGGGCTGGAGAGCCCCGCGGAGTCCGTTATGTCAGCGACTGGCCGTCGCTCACATTTTCCAGCACAGGCTGGCATCGTATGTGGGGCCCCCCTTGATGATCTTGAGGGGTGAATCCACCGTCAGCATGGACCCGTCCGCGGCGGTGGCTCCCTGCAGCAGCAGGTCGATCACCGTGGCCGCATCGCGGCCTTGCCCATCGGCGTCGTAGCTCCACACCCGGTCGAGAATCTTGTCCTCCACCGCCTTGCAGGTGACGTTGTCGCCACCGCCCGTTGCGTAGACCAGCACCTTGTCCTCAAGCCCAGCGTCCTTGACGGCATGGCCGGCGCCCATCGTATGAACATCCCAGTGGCCGAAGATGGCGCAGAGGTCCGGATGCTGTTGCAGCACGGTTGCCGTGATCTGGCGCGCCTTCTCTGGCTCCCAGTCGGACGCCTGGTTGGAGACAACCTGGATCTCGGGGTGATCCTTGAACACCTTGAAGGCCGCATCATTCATCATGACGCTGTCGGCCGCGGTCAACTGGCCGGGGATGATGGCCACCTTGCCCGACTTGCCGCTGCCTGCGCCGCACTCCTTGACGATGTCCTCCGCGACGTCGTGGCCAATGCGGGTCCAGTTGGCGCCGACGAATGCGGAAGACGGCTGGTTGGACTGCAGGTTGAGCTGCAGGACCTTGATGCCCGCGGCCTCGGCCTGCTTGATCTGGCGGGCCAGCAACTGAACCGTCGGATTGTGAACGACCAGAACATCAGGCTTTTCACTGATCGCCTTGGCCAGAAGTTCGGCCATTGCGCCGCTGTTGAAGGCGGGATCGCGGATCTCGAGGGTGTAGCCATGCAACGCCGCGTCCTCCTTCATGCGGCGCGCCCACCCTTCGGTCAGCGAAATACCCATGGCGATCGGTATGAAGATCACCTTCTTGCCGGCGAGGTCGGTGCCCGCCGAGGTCGATCCGGTTGAACCCATCGCCGCGGTCGCCGCGATCAGAAAAGCCATAGCTGCGGTTCGAACGCGATTTCCAATTCTATAGACCATGTTCTCCTCCTTTGTTTGATTATCAGTCTCTAAAGATCGCCAACGGTGTCCGTTTCGGTGTCCCTGGGGTTCAGATAATTGTCGATGACGATCGCAAGGATCAGGACCAGCCCCCTCAGGGCATCCTGCATCTGCGTGGTGAAGTTCATGAGCGTCATCCCATTGCGCAGTATGGCGATGAGCGCCGCCCCGACCAGGATGTTCCTGAGGCCGCCACGGCCGCCCCGAAGCGGTATGCCTCCGAGGACCACGACGAGGATCACATCAAACAGCAGCGTCCCGTTCGAAACAGTCCGGAAGTCAACCGCACCGCTGGCCGCCGAGGTGACAAGACCGGCCAGAAGTGCGGTGACCGCGGCATAGACGTACACCACCACGGTGGTCGTTCTCACCGGCAGGCCGGTCAGGCGGGCAGCCTGATAATTGTCGCCCATGGCATAGATGATGCGCCCGGCGGTCGAATAGCTCAGCAGCAGCCAGGTCGCAAAAAGGGTGGCAACCATGAGCGCGACCGGAACCGTCACGCCGGGCAGGATGTTTGCCGACAGGAACATTACCGCAGGATTCGATTTCGGCAGCAGCAGGATGAATTCGCCACGCAGTATCGCGAACCGAAACAGGCCGGTGATGAACATGGCCGACGCCAAAGTGGCCAGCATCGCAGGAATGCCCACATAGGCGATTAGAAAGGCGTTCACGAATCCGACCAGGACCATGGCGGCGACCGCCACCAGCAATGCCAGCGAGGCCGGGCTGCCGCCGGTAACCAGGATGCTGAAAATGGTTGCCCCCGCCACCATCTGGGCGATCAGGGACAGATCCAAGCCCCTCGATATGATCACGACGGCCATGCCGCAGCTCAGCATGACAAGGGAAGTGGAATTGGACAGGATGACCAGCAGGTTTCCGGAAGTCGCAAATCCATCGATGAAGAGAGCGAACAAGACCGCCAGGGCAAAGGTCACGACGAGCACGACGCGCTCGAGCATGCCGACCTCACGCCTGCCCGTCATTTTCCCCAGCACGGTCTCAGTCATGGCAGGCGCCGTCCGAGCCGATCGTATCGACGGCTTCGCGCGCGCCGGCCGGCCATCGGAAGGCTCCTCGACGGCCTTTCAAGCGAGACCCAACGGTTGCGTGGGGGTGCATCGCGCAGCCCACCACCGGTCAAGCCCGCAATCCCTGCCTTGCGTTGCATGTCCTCTCCTCCCGGGCGAAGCTGTAGCAAGAATTACATTCACTAACAAGATAGCGAATGTTATTTGACGCAAGAATGATCCGCCTGCCGGCAACGCAGGCGTCGGACGGCCTCGACCGGCCGCCCGCCAGGCGGCCATGGCGATTTTCAGGATGATCTCAAGGTGAGAAGTCGGCCGCCGGCAGCATATCGCTTGGGATCGGGTTCCCGACAGGAACTTGACCGGAGATGGCGGTCACGGACACCGGTCTTGGTCCGGGATTTTGCCGAGACTGCGCCCGCCAGAGTGGCTTCGTACGAGGCAATGGCGGGTCAGATCTTGCGCGTCGCCCCGAGCCTGTCGCCCACTGCCTCCCGCTTCACGCAGATGGACCGGATGCCCGCCGCCATGAACGTCGCCATTCGTTCCTTTACCGCCATGAAGTCGTCCGACCGGCACAGTCCGCCCGACAGCTTGTCGATGCGGCCGGTTCGAGCGAGCGTGAGCATCAGTGCCCCGGTGACGAAATGATATCCCCAGAAAATGTCTTCTTCAGCGCATCCAGGAAGCGCTTTCTTGAGAAGATCAACCAGTCGCAACACGACGGGATCGAAGTGCTTGTCCATCAGTTCCGCGCCCCATTGCGGTGTATTCGCCACCTGGGCACCCAAGGCAGCGTAATTCTTCCAGCCCTCGTCACCTTCGATGTAGAGGTCGAGATCGGTGTCGAGAAATGCGCGTAGCGCGCCCTCTACCGTGGGCTTGCCTTTCATGGCCTGGTCGTAATCGGCAAGCGCCTTCATCCGCCGATCGCTGGTGACCGCAGCCCTGCGCGCAAAGACAGCATCAAAGAGCATCTTCTTGTCGGTGAAGTAGTAATTGATCAGCGTGTGGTGCACACCGACGGCTCGAGCGACGTCCTTCAGTGCGACTCCATGCAGTCCATGCTTTGAGAAGAGGAATTCGGCGGTGTCGAGAATCTGCTCGATCGTCTCGGCTCGTTGCTCTGCTTTCGTGGCACGCTTGCGCCTTACGCCGCTCTCCTGAGACAAGCTGATACCCTTTCCAATTCACCGTCGAACGCCAGCGCATCCATTTTCGCGCGCTGTGAAGCGAGCTTTGGCAATTCGACGCATTCCAAGTCAATCCGGCCAAGTCAATCCGAGAATCAATCAATGTGACACGCGAGTCAATCTTCACTCGCCAGATAGTGAATTAAATCGCTTTTCGGCTGTGTTTCAACCGTTTCCGATCACCGCTAGATGGGTTGGACAAAATCATTGGCAATCATCCTCGCCTTGGGGGCCGGAAGCGGATTGTCTGCTCAGTGGGATGAAATCACAAATAAAGCAGCCATCCGCCCACAACCCGACAGGGTCATAACAAAGCAGCCGACCGACGAAGCGTTGTGACCCGGTAGCCTTGCGGAAAAGCTTTGGGCTTGCCCGATCTGATGGCCCGATGCCTCTCACCGACGTGCGCGACTTCCGTTTATCGGCAAGCCTGCCGAAGGTCCGAAAGCGCTGGTTAGGCATCATCGACGACCCGCTGGGACTCAGTCGCGGCCTAGAAGTTTGCCGCTGGCAAGCCAGAAGGGCGGCAGGCAGAGCGGGATGGTGGACAGCAGCAGGATATCCTCCTTCACCGTGATGCCGATCCGCTCGGCGACAAACCGGTGGCGTGCCTCGAACCTCTTCGCCAGCGCCGGGTGGCGGTGTGCGATCTCAGCGCGCAAGCCGACATCGGCGAAGGTCACCGCATCCTCGCAATTGAGCGTCCATCCATCGGGCATCGGCACGGGTATGATGTCGACCTGGAACGGCATGCCGGAGACGATGCGTTCTGTCGAGCCGGGACGGATCGGGGAATTCATCCACTCGTCGAGGCCGACGAGATGGCCGGGATTGAGGGCTGGGCGCAGCTTGCCCGCCGCCAGGGTCGAAATCACAGCCTCATGGATCGCGCCGCCCTCGGCGCCGATGCCGGCCGCCTCATACCAGGCGATCAGGCCGCGGAAATAGGCCTTGGCCACGTCCAGAAATGCGTCGTCATGCTCGGCGATCAGGCCGGCTCGGGCGGTCAGTCCGCCCCAGTAGCCAACCGCCGTGGTGACGCCGTCACCATGGCTGGGCACGCGCGCCGTGGGACTGCGCAGGCCGATCACCTGGCCGGACGCATCATTGGTCGCGAACATCGGATGGCAGTTCATCGGCTCGCCGGCATACCCCATGCGAGAGGCCGCGGTCAGTTCGGTGTCGCCGAGCGTGAAGCCGCTCAGGATACGCCACACAGCCATTGAAGACCGGGCCGCGCCCCATTCGGCCTCGGCGATCTGATCGGCATCGACGACGGCGCGCAGCCCGTCCGCCTGGTGCATGAGCACCGCCGTCGCATCGGTGATCGACGAGGGGGACACGATCGATGCGATCGCGTCGACGATGAAGGCCGGCACGAGGAAGGTGGGACGCTGAGCGGACCATTCCTCCTTTTCGAGATATTTCCAGCCCACCAGGCCGACACTGTCGCCCGCCGTGATACCGGCCTCGCGCAGCACGGCCACGAGATCCGGCTTCTGCATGCGGTCCTGCGCCATGAGGCTCAGGGACTGCGCCAGCATTGTGATGATGCCAGGCAGTCCGGCGATAGGCGTATAGCCGAGGTTCTCGTTGCCGGTGACGATGATGCGCTGCCCCGATTTGCCGAGCAGCAGGATCGCCTCCTCGAAACGCGGGTCGAAGCCGGTCAGGAAGGCGATGTTGGCGGCATGCTCGCGATCGGCATAGACGGCGAGCCAGTCCGTGCCGGCGCGCTCGAGCGCCTTGGCGCAACGGGCCTCATAGGTCGCTGGCGGAATGGCAGGGCGCTCGACGGGGATGCCGAAATCGGGGATGTCGACGGTGCGAAGGCTAATGCTCATCATGTCTCTCAATCTGTCAGGGAATGCGGATTTTCGGCTGAAGCCGATCGTCAGTTGGATGCGACGGCGACGGATGCCGTCCTGTTCGCCGGCACGTCATTATCGGCAAGAAAGCCGATGCTGGAGGGCAGCACGCTGCAGGGGACCCTGTCGCCGGCAGCGATGCCGCGCGCCGTCGCCGAGGATGCCAGGAGCAGGAGTTCCTGGCCGTCCGGGGTGGACACGGTCATGCGCTCGGACGAGCCGACGAAGGAGACGTCGGCGACAATGGCGGGAAAGGCGATGGCCCCGGGGGACGGCTCGCCGATGGCGATGTCCTCCGGACGCATCCAGACCGTCAGCGCCGATCGGCCATGCCGCGACGCGTCGTAGCCATCGGGCATCGGCGCCCGGCTTCCGAACAGCTCGATGCCGCCATCGACGGCGCGCGCCGAAACGATGTTGTTGCCGCCGAGGAAGCCCGCGACGAAGCGCGAGGCGGGCGCGCGGTATATGTCGCGCGGGGTGCCGACCTGAACGATCGCGCCATTGTGGAAGACGGCTATGCGGTCCGACATGGCGTAGGCTTCCTCCTGGTCATGGGTAACATAGACGAAGGTCACACCGGTCTGCCGATGCAGCCGTTTGAGTTCGCGTTGCATGGTGTCGCGCAGCGTACGGTCGAGCGCCGACAGCGGTTCGTCGAGCAGCAGTATCTTCGGCCCGAAGGCCAGCGCGCGGCCGATCGCCACGCGCTGCTGCTGACCGCCCGACAATTCACGCGGCTTGCGCGCGGCCAACCTGTCCAGGCCGACGAGATTGAGAATCTCTTCCACCCTCGCGGCGATCCTGGCCTTGTCCCATTTGCGGACCCTCAAGGGGAAGGCGATGTTGTCCGCGGCGTTCAGGTGGGGAAACAACGCATAGCCCTGGAAGACCAGTCCGAAATTCCTGTCCTCCGGGTCGACGCGCGTGATGTCGACGCCATCCAGCAGGATGGCGCCGTCGTCCGGCTTGGTGAACCCGGCGACCGACATTAGCAGCGTCGTCTTGCCAGACCCCGAAGGGCCGAGCAAGGTTACGAACTCCCCCGCCTCGATCGACAGGTCGATGCCGTCGAGCGCGACGGCCGACCCGTAGGTCTTGCGGAGGTTTCGGACGTCGAGAAAGGACATTCAGATCGGATCCCGGGCGAGCGGACCCGTCGAGCAATGAATGCCGCCCCCGTTCAGTTCGATGCATTCATAGTCCAGCGTCAGGATCTCGATGCCGGCGGCGTCGAGCCGGTCGGCCAGGCGCGGCGTGCGGGTGGCGTGCATGACGACCCGACCCGGTGCGATCGCCAGGCAGTTGAGCGAGAAGGCGTTGTCCTCCGGCGGAAGTTCGATCAGCTTCATGCCGCGCTTGTTCAGATAGTCGATGAAGACATAGGGCAGTTCGTTGATGTTGATGATCGCCGTCTCCTTGTCGATCATCATGAAGCTGCCGTCGATGTGGATGCGATAGCCGGGCATCGGCACCTTGATCAGTTCGACGCCCAGGCTGTTGAGGATCATCTCGACCTGCCGCACGCCCTCGGCGTTGCAGGCGACGGAGACCGAGCAGACGGCGGTCTTGTCGTCGAGGAGCGCGAACCCGCCGCCTTCGAACACCGCTTCGCCATGCAGCGTGCCGAGGATCGGGCAACCGGCCTTGGCGAGCGCCTGGGTGACCATCAGTTCCTCGCCGCGGCGCGCCCGGCGGGCAAGGCGGGTGACGATCGCGCCGCCCTTCACGCCGATGACGCTGTCGCGGCAGAAGGTCGACTTGAGAGCGCCGGGGGCTGCCTTCTCGGTAAGGATGACGTCGACGCCCTCCGAGCGCAACAGCTTGGTGAAGCTATCGTGCGCTGCCTGCATGGCGGCGAGATCCGGCGGCGTCTTGCCCATGAAGTACCAGCCTTTTTCCGGATCGCCGAAACCGCCGATCTCGGGCATGGGCTTGTTCTTGTCGACGACATTGATCTCCTCGCCAGGCCGGTGCATCAGCACGGCGCGCAGCTTGCCGACATCATTGGTGCAACCCCAGGGCCGGCCCCAGACGCGGGTCTGCTCTTGCGGGTCATGGAAAGCCGGCGTCGGGACGGAGCCGAAGGTCTGAAAGAACTTGGCCTCCCGGTATTCGTGCTCGCTCATTGCGGCGCTGTGGGCAGTCATGTCTTCGATTTCCTTTCTGAAACAAGCGAAGCGATTGAAGGTCGTGTCATGACCGGCGCTGGGCGATACGTTCCCAGACGGTCATGCGCAGGATGAGCCCGACGATAGTGACCGCCAGCATGACGGTAGCGATCGCGGCCAGCGCGGGGTCGACGGCATCGGCGATGCTCGTCCAGATCTTGCGCGGCAGGGTGACGATGCCACGGCTGGTGATGAACAGCGTCACGGTGATCTCGTCCCAGGAGACGATGAAGGCGAGGATCGCCCCGGCAACCGTGCCCGGCACTATGTTGGGCAGGATCACGCGCCCGAAGATCGTCGCCGGGCGCGCGCCGAGCGAGCGGGCCGCCTGCACCAGACGCGGATCGAGGTTCGACAGCGAAGCGCCTATCGCCAGCACGGCAAGCGGCATCGCCAGGATCACATGGACGATGGTGACGCCAAGCCATGTGTCGAGAAGGCCCAGCTTCGACCACAGGCGTACCATGCCGACCGCATAGATGATCGGCGGCACGATCAGTGGCGAAAGCAGGACAACGCGCAGGATCGTCGGCCAGCGTCCGACATAGACCCATGCACCCATGGCGAAGGCCGCCGAAACGGCGGTCGCGACGATGCTTGAGGCCACGGCGATGCCGAGGCTGGTGAGGATGCTGGGCATCCAGCCCGCGCGCCAGTTGGCGAGCGCCGCGAAATGGTCGAAGGAGATGCCGTTGTTGGGCAGCGACAGATAATCCCGGTCGGTCAACGCCACGGGAATGACCACGAGCACCGGAACGAACAGGAAGGCGAGCAGCAGCCAGGCGAAGAGCTTTGGCAGCGCGCGTTCGAGCAGACGGCGGGTGCGTGGCGTCATTTGCGGCCGCCTTCGAAGGCCGCGCGCAACGCCGGGCTGCGCATCGCCAGCGCGATAAGGGCGCCGACGACGAGCAGGAGCATCGTCGACAGTGCCGTCGCCACGCCCCAGCGCAGGGTCGAGGATATCTGCACGGAAATGTATTCGGCGACCATCAGCACCCTGCCGGCGCCAAGGATCGCCGGAGTGACGAGGAAGCCGAGCGAGAAGATGACGATGAACAGGCTGGCGATTGCCAGGCCGGGCATGCTGAGCGGCACCCAGACACGAAAGAAGATGGTGACCGGGCGCGCGCCGAGCGATCGCGCCGCCTGGATGATCCTGTGGTCGATCTCCGACAGGTTCGCGTAGAGCAGCATGATGGCGAAGGGCATCATGTAATGCACCATGCCGACGATGACGCCGAACTGGTTGTAGACCAGTTCGAGAGGTTCACCGACGGCTCCGCTGCCCACCAGGGCCGAATTGAGCACGCCGTTTCGGCGCAGGATGGTGATCCAGGCAAAGGCGCGCACCAGCACCGATATCCAGAATGGCACCATGACCATGAACAGGGCGACGCGGCGCGTCGCCGGCGGCATGTGGACCAGCGCGAAGGCGACGGCATAGCTCATGACGATCGTAAGCGCGGTCGTCACCGCCGAGACGAAGACGGTCGTGCGCACGACGCGGCCGATTGCGGCATTCTGGAACAGAGCCACGTAATTGCCGATGCCGAAGGTCGGCTCGGTGAAACTGAGCGCCAACACCTGAAGGATGGGCAGCACGTAGAGACACAGGGTCAAAAGCGCCGCCGGCACCGTCAGGCAGAAGGCCCAACGCTGGAATGACGTCATGGTCTTTCGAACCACCACCGGCCGATGGCCGGTGGTGGTCTCCAATGGTTAGCGCGAGATGAAGTCGAGGAACTTGTTCTGCAGTTCGGCCTCGTTGTCGGCATAGTATTGCGCCGAGACGGCCAGACCTGTCTTGGCATTCTCGGGGGCCAGCGAATAGACCGCCTTGTCTTCGTCGGTCATCAGCGCCAGCGCCTTCGGGTTCGACGGGCCGTTGCCCATGAGGCGCAACAGCGTCACCTGGCCTTCCGGGTCCATCGACGAATTGATGAAGTCGAAGACCTTCTTGCCGGCGGGATTGCCCTTCGGCACCGACCAGGCGCTGGCGAACATCAGGTTCTGGTTCCAGGTCCAGGTGTAGTCCGGGTTTTCCTTGCGCAGCAGGTTGGCGCGCGTATGCCAGATATTGCCCATGACCACCTCGCCGTCGCGGAAGAGCTGCTGGCTCTGCGCGCCCGACTCCCAGAAGATCAAATTGGGCAGCAGCGGCTCGAGCTTCTTGAAGGCGCGGTCGACGTCGAGCGGATAGATATCCTGCGGCTTGACGCCGTCGGCGAGCAGCACGGCTTCGAGCTGCCCCTGAATCCATTTGCACATGGTACGCTTGCCGGGAAACTTTTCGAGATCGAAGAAGTCGTTCCAGCTCGAAGGGGCCGTGGCGCCGACCTTCTTGGCGTCATAGGCCAGCACATTGGAATAGGTGTAGTTGCAGATGCCGAACTCGGCCGACAGCCCTTCGCCGACAAGGGACTTGTCGACGATGGAATAATCGATCGGCTCGAGGTAACCGCCCTTGCCGAGCACGACGGCGTCCGTCATGCCGCCATCCGTGGCATCCCAGGTGACATTCTTGGAATCGACCATGGCGCGGATCGCGCCCGTCGCCGGGCCGGTGCCATCGATGACGACCTCCATGCCGGACTTGGCCTTGAAGGGCGCGCCATAGGCCTTCTGGAAGGCTTCGAGGGCGGCCCCGCCCCAGTTGCAGACAACGATTTCCGACGCCGCGGCGGAGGCCCGCCCAGGCTTGAACGCGACTGCGATGCCAAGCCCGGCCATGGCGGTGATGAAGCCTCGGCGATCGATCTTCCCAGTTTTGAACTTATCAAGCGCAATCAACGCTGCGTCTTGACCAAAGCGATTGATGGACATGTGTGTTCCCCTTTCACGTCCGTGGAAGCGACTAGTTTTCTTGCTTCTCCTCCCAGGCCGGCACCGGGCGCCCATCTGGGCTTCCAGAGCCGGTATGCACTACCGAACGTCCTGACGGACGACCGTGCGGCGGCGCCACCGAACTGCGTATGACGAGTTCGACGCCGACCCTTTCGATCGCCGTTCCGGATTTCCTGCCGGCGATGAAATCGAGCAGCATGTTGACGCCGCGCGTGCCGAACTCGGCCGCCGACTGACGCACGGTGGTCAGAGCCGGCGCCAGCAGGTCCGCATTGTGGATATCGTCGAAGCTGACGAGAGAAATGTCGTCCGGAATGCGGATTCCGGAATGCAGCGCGGCCCGCATGGCGCCAGTGGCCAGCATGTCGCCGAAGGTGAAGATCGCGGTGGGCGGCTCGTCCTGCCGAAGCAGGTCGAGAAACGCGATCGAGGCCGGCGCCTCCTCGTATTCGCAGAACCTCAAAAGGGCGGGATCGGCATCAAGACCAGCCTCGCCAAGCGCCCGCGTGAAGCCGTCGAGACGTTCGGTGGTGCTGAGAAGCCCCTTCGGCCCGCCGATGGCGGCGATGCGGGTATGGCCGCGAGATATCAGATGGCGTGTCGCCAGGAGACCGCCATGGACGTTGTCGGCGAACAGGCGCGGCGCCTTCGCGCCCGGCACGTCCTCGTCGAGAAGCACGACGTTTCCGGTCTCGTTGATCCGCCGCAACAGCCGCCCGTCATCATGATGGTTGGTGAGAAGCAGGATGCCGTCGACCTGCCGGTCCTCGATGCGCGACAGGAAGGAGACTTCCTTCTCCACCAGGTTGCGGCTGTTGAACATCAGGAGATTGTAGCCAAGCCTCGCGGCCTCGGCCTCCGACGCGCTGGCGATCTCGGCAAACAGCGGATAGGCGATGTCGGCGGTGATGAGGCCGAGTGTCTCGCTCTTGCCGCTGCTGAGCCTGCGGGCGATCGCGTTGGGATGATAGCCGAGGCGCTCCGCCGCCAGCTGGATACGGCTCGCCGTCGGCTCAGGCAGGCTGATCTGCCCGTTCAGATAACGGGAAACGGACGTGACGGACACGCCGGCTGCCCGCGCAACGTCACGAATGGTGACCTTCAATCTTCCCGACAAGCGGCTCCACTCCCGCAAGACATGTACAGATAACCGCTTCAGTAAACCGGTTTCATAAACGGGCCAAAAAAAATCGCGCGCGCCTTCCGCAATGGAGAGGGAGCGAAGGACGACGGCGCTCACGGGAGGTCTCCGGACCGGAAGAATTCCGTATGTTCGCGCTCCAGGCTCAACTGGTCGAAATCAGCATTTCGGATGTGCGCCGCCATGAGCAGCGCGGCCTCGGCCATGTTGCCGGCCCGCACCTTGTCGAAAATGGCACGGTGCTCGGCGATGACCGAGCGGATGTGATCCGGTTTCATGCCGATCAGGAACTGGACGCGCATCATGTCGGCCGAAACGTGCTGGCACGCGGTCCAAGCCCGAGGATGCGCGAAAGCGCCGAGCAGACCTGCATGGAAGGCCATGTCGGCGCGGTGCAGGGCGCCCATGTCATCGCCTTGGACGAGACGCTCCTGCGCCCGAAGCAACAGCTCGACCTCGTCCAGCAAGGCCGGATCCGGCTTGACACCGCTGTTGGCGATCACCGCGCTTTCAAGCGTGGAGCGGATGAATACCGCCTCGCGGACGCGAGCCATGTCGATCAGCGAGACGCGGGTGCCGGTTTGGGGTGAGATCTCGATCAGACCCTCGTCGAAAAGCCGCGTGAACGCCTCATGCACGGGGGTGCGGCTGATGCCGAGCGACTGCGCGACATCCGTTTCCGAGAAATTGGCGCCGGGCGCGACGCGCGCGGTGATGATCGCCTCGCGCAACTCGACATAGGCCTTCGACGAGATCCTGTTTCGACGCTCGTTCTGATCCGCGAGGAGTGAGGTGCCCAAGTTCAGCATGGCGGCATGCTGGCATTCAGGCATATTTCGAGTCAAGCACAATCTTTGTGCAGTTGCGAGATCGGCTCAATTTTCAACCAGTTTCCCAGACCGGACCAAGTCCGGAAGGCCGTGGCCCTGTTCGAGCGCCGTCGCGACGGCGGCAATGGACGCCGCAGCGCCCTGAGGTGTCGGCAGGCCGGCGCGATGCGGCGTCAGCCGGACCCGGTCGTGCCGCCAGAACCAGTGTTCGGGCGGCAGGGGCTCGACGGCAAAGACATCCAGCCACGCGGCGCCGAGCCGTCCCCGATCGAGCGCGGCGCGCAGCGCCTGCTCATCGAGGTGGTCGCCGCGGCCGAGATTGACGACGTAAGCGCCGGGCGCGAGGCGGGAAAACAGCCGGTCCGACAATATGCCCTTCGTCTCGTGCATGGAGGGCAGGAGATTGACGAGGACATCGGCGCCGTCGACGCAGGCGCCGAGCCCGTCGTCGCCGTGCAGGCAAATGACGCCGTCGATCCGACGGGCGGTTCTCGACCAGGCGGACACTGGGAAGCCGGCGGTCGAAAGCCCCCGCGCGACATGCAGACCGAGGGGACCCAGTCCAAGCACGGCCGTCCGCAGCGAACCGCGGGTCCGGTTCTGGCGATCGGGCGGGCGCCACAGGCGGGCCTGCTGATCCGCTCTGACAGCGACATCGTCAAGCAGGCGCGCGAAAGCCGCGAGCATCGCATAGTCCAGCAATTGCTCGGCCTGACCTTGGTCCCGCAGGCGCGCGACCGGGAGGTCGGGCGGAATGCGGGGATCGTCGAGAAGCTGATCCGTTCCCGCGCCAAAACAGAAGATCGCGCGCAGCGACCGTGGCAGCGCGGTCATCTCCTTGGGCAGATTCCAGGCGACCAGGAGATCGTATTCGGCGCCGTCCGCCAGATCGGGCCATCGGACGAAGTCCGCCGAAGGAAGAGCGGCGCGCAGCGCGCGCTCGAAGGGGACACTGTAAGCAAGCGGATCGGCGATGACGATCCGCATCGATCAATGCCCGTCGAGGGGCATTCCGGCAAGCCGGCGCAGCGCCAGCCATTCCAGCTCCGCCGCGCCATCGGGATCGGCCGCATACTGGCTGGCGGTGCGCTCGCACACTTCCTTGCTCGGCAGGTGGATGGGGCGTCCGCTGCCCAGAGCGGAAAGCTGGATACGACAGGCCTGTTCGAGATTGTACATCAGGGAGAAAGCCTCTCCGATGGATCGCCCGACGGTCAACAGCCCATGGTTTCTCAGGATCATGGCGCGATTGTCGCCGAGGTCGGCGACCAAGCGCTCCTGTTCGCCGGGATCGAGCGCTATGCCCTCGAATTCGTGATAGCCGATCTGCCCGTAGAAGAGCAGCGAGGTCTGGTTGAGCGGCAGGAGTCCTTCCTCGAGGCAACTGACCGCGACACCGGCCGCGGTATGCGTGTGCATGACACAGACCGCATCCGGGCGCGCGGCGTGGACGGCGGTGTGAATGACGATACCCGCAGTGTTGATCGGCACCTGCTGGCCACGCATCTGCTGGCCATGGTGATTGATGACCGCCAGCGATTCCGGCGTCACCTCCCGAAAGAGATCGCCGTAGCGGTTGATAAGCAGGAGTTCCGGCTCTTCGGGCAGACGCGCGGATATGTGCGTGTGGATGATGTCATCCATCCCAAACCGGGCGATCAGTCGATAAGCCGCCGCCAGATCCTCGCGCATAGCCATTTCAGCGGTCGACATCGGTGTGGATCGTCCTTCCTGTTGATGCTTGCCGCATACTTGAGTTCCTGTATGCAGTCAACTTTTCCGGATGAATCGACAGCCGGTCGCGCACGTCCGGTCCGCTTCTCCGGCCCGCGGCGAGGGGCACTCGCTTCAGAAAACGCGTAACCCACCCAGGATAACGCCACCGTGAAGACAGCACCGACGAAAGCCGCGCTCTTCGGTCTGGGTCTATGGGTCTGCTTCAGCTTTCTTTCGGCGCAAAGCGGCGTCTGAATGGAAAAATATGTACTCGGTCGCCAAGCAGGCGCTCATCCTTGACCAGCGATTTTGGCAACTGACTATCCGGGCGGAGCGCCGCGCCTCCGGTGCCCTGAGCTCCGATGGGATAGAAAGGCGGCTCACCCTGGCCGCGGCCTTGACCTACCACACCCGGCACTTGATCAAGGCCGCCGAAGTGCAAAAGCCCGACACCACGCTACTCTCGGCGGCGGTAGGTGCCAACCTGGGCACGCTCGCCAGGGACCACGTCTCCGCCCTGGTCCAGATTCTTAAGGCGAACCGCCAGGTCAAGGCGTGGGGTCGCCTTGGCGTCATGCAAATGCAGGTGGGCCGCCACGAAGACTGGGGCAGTCATCGGGCCGCGATGAAGAAACAGACCTAGCCGCGGCCGATCAGCGGAAGAAGGCCGGCCGCAAGATCGCCATCGACGATCAGCCGGTTGATCGTGCCCGAGCGCAGCAGGGCGACAAGCGCCTTCGCCTTGGACAGGCCGGCCGCCAGCAGGACAACGTCGCGGCTGCGAATATCCTCATAGGACACGCTCGGCGTGCGGCGGTTCAATGTATTGTCCAGCAAGGCGCCGTCCTTGTCGAAGAACTTGCCCAGCATGTCGGCGACGGCACCGGCATTGATGACCTGGTCGATCTCATCGTCGTGCAGCAGGTCGTGATGGTAGATGAAGGACTGTTTCGAGCAGTCGCCAAAGGAGGCGATGTAGAAATCGGCCGAGCGAGCAAGCTTCAGGGCCTGCTGGACGAGCTTCTGGCTCATGATCACCTGATAGTCGGCCTCGCTGTCGGCGATGAACGGGGCCGGCAGGATATAGGCCTCGCCTTCGCATAGCTGTGCCAGGGAATGGACGCAATCGAACGGGTTGGTCCTGGCATTGCGGCTGAGCGAGCCCATCAGCGAGACGATCTTCAGGTCAGCCTTGGAGAGCTTTGGAAGTTCGTCGACCATCGCGGCGATCGTGCGCCCCCACGCCAGGCCGATCGTCACCGGCTCCGCCGCGCTCAGCCGCCTCTCCAGGAACGACGCCGCCGCGATGCCGACCGCGCGTCGTGCATTGTTCTCGTCCTCGTCCGCATTGCCGCCGGGCACCGCGATCGCCGGCGTGACGATGCATTCCCTGAGATCGAACGCCGCCTGGATCTGACCGGCAACATCGAGCGATTGCGCCGTCTCGTGCTGGATGGCGATCTTGACCAGCCCTTTTTCACGAGCCCGCGCCAGCATGCGGTTTATCTTGAAGCGTGACAGGCCCAGCTGGTTGGCGATCTCCTCCTGATTCTTGTTGCCCACGTAATAGAGCCAGGCGAGCTGCACCAGCAGGTCTTCTTCATTATGCGTCATGCGTAAACTTTCGTGCAGAGCGTGCACATTTGTGGTTGACCGGCCGTTTCAGCTCATCTAGCTTCATTTGTGCAGCCATTGCAACAAAGTGCAAGCGCCGCCAACAAAAATTCAAAGTGTCCGCTCTCACGCCTTGAACAAGGGGAATTGCCAATGTTTTCGTCCTTATTCCGGCGCGGCCTGAGCCGCAGCCGCGCGACTGTTGCTGCCGCGCTCGTCGCGACCTCGGCCCTGTCGCTTGCATCCGCTCCGGCCTACGCCGAGATGAACTGGAAGGCCGCCGACGGCCAGACCATTAACCTGATGCTGATCTCGCACCCGTTCGTCGAAAGCCTGAAGCCGCTGCTGCCGGAATTCACCGCCAAGACCGGCATCAAGGTGACCTATGAGGAACTGGCCGAGCAGTCCGGTTTTGAAAAGCTGCTTGCCGACCTGTCATCCAAGACCGGCACCTACGACGTCTTCATGACCTCGCCGCTCAACAACTGGCAGTATGCCGCCGCCGGCTGGCTGGAGCCGCTCGACGGCCTGATCGCCAATACCGACAAGACCGCCGCTGACTACGACGTCAATGATTTCATTCCCTCCATCCTGTCAGCCGGCCGCTGGGACCTTACCCCGCTCAAGGGCATCGGCGAGGGTTCGCTGTGGACGCTGCCGATCAATTTCGAATCCTACCAGTTGGCCTATCGCCCGAGCCTTCTGAAGAAGCTCGGCCTCCAGGTGCCCAAGACCTATGCCGACCTGCTGGCCATGTCCGACAAGCTGGCCATCGATGGCCCCAACGGCAAGATGCACGGCATCATCACCCGTTTCGATCGCTACTGGGACCTGCCCTACCTGACCTTCGGCACGATGCTGCAATCCTATGGCGTCGAGATGCTGGACAAGGACGGCAAGCTGCAGATCTGCTCAGACAAGAGCATCGCGGCCACGCAGGATTTCGTCACCCTGATCAAGAAGGCCTCTCCCGAGGGCGCCGGCGCCTTCACCTGGTACGAGGCCATGCAGGGCTTCGCGTCGGGCCAGTATGTGTTCTCGCTCAACGAGGCGAACCTGTTCGCACCGACCTATGAGGACCCCAAGCAATCCGCCATTGCCGGCGATGTCGGCTATGCGCCAACGCCGCTCGGCCCCGATGGCAAGCGCGCCGCCGCCGCATGGATCTGGTCGCTGTCGATGAATTCCGCCTCCACCCACAAGGACGCCGCCTGGCTGTTCATGCAGTGGGTGACGTCCAAGGAGACGATGATCAAGACGCATCTGGCCGGCAACATGAACCCGGTGCGCAAATCGGCCTGGGATGCGCCCGAAGTGGCGAAGCTGATGGAGAGCTGGGGTGAGACGCCCGGCCAGTACATCCAAGCCGCCAAGACCGAAGCCGAGGTCGCGACCATCCGCTTCCCGCCGCATCCCGAGCTGACCCGCATGCTCGACCGCTGGGCCGAGGCGATCCAGAAATCCTATTTCGGCCAGGGCGACGTGAAGACCAATCTGTGCAACGCGCAGGCCGACATCCAGAAAATGCTCGACGAATAGTCGTCCAGCCCTGCTCCCGGGCTTGACCCGGGAGCACCCGGTGGGTCTCAACAAGATCCCCCCGCGCAAGCTCGCTCGCGCGCCGCATCGTTCTTCCCACACGGCGGCCCTTCGACGAAAATCGCCACGGGCAATGTGACACCAGCAACCAGAGCAGTTCCCATGGCCCGCATCACAGCCCAAGCCGACAAGACATGGATGAGCAAGGCCGCATTCTACGCCATGCTGGCGCCGGCGCTCATCCTGCTCATGTCGACGACATATCCGTTCCTGAGCGGCATCTACACCAGCCTCACCAACCAGAAGCTCTACATCCCGGCCTCGAAATTCGTCGGCCTCAACAACTACATCAACCTGTTCGAGACGCCGCTGTTCTGGAATGGCCTTGCAAATACGCTGACCTATGCCGGCGCGGCACTGGCGATCCAGCTGCCGCTCGGGCTCGCTTTCGCCATCCTGCTGGACGTTCCCGGCCGGCTGCAATCCTTCTTCCGTTCCGCCGTCGTGCTCCCGCTGCTGGTGCCGCCGGTGGTCGCCGGCCTCATCTGGAAGACCATGATGCATCCCCAGAGCGGCGTGCTGAACTGGCTGCTGGCGCAGGTCGGCATCGAGCCGCTGTCCTGGCTCACCAGCCCGTCGACGGCGATGATGTCGATCATCCTGATCGACACCTGGCTGTTCACTCCGCTGGCCACCATAATCCTGCTCGCCGGCCTACAGTCCGTGTCGGGCGAGGTCGTGGAGGCCGCACGCATCGACGGCGCCGATGCCTGGCAGGTCATCCGCTATGTGAAACTGCCGCTGCTGGCTCCCTATCTGCTGCTGGTCGCGCTGTTTCGCGTTTCCGATTCCCTGAAGTCGCTGGAGATCATCTACTCCACCACCAAGGGCGGACCGCTCGACGCCACCCGAACCCTGCATGTCATGGCCTATGAGGAGGCCTATCGCTGGTCGAGCCTCGGCCGCGCCATGACCATCGTCTTCGTGCTCTGGCTGGTCTGCTACACGATCAGCGGCGCGCTGCTGGCTTTCTGGCAGAAGCAGGAGGCGAAGAACCGTGGCCTCTAGCATGCTCCTTCGCACCCTCGCGCAAAAACTCGCGCTCGCGCTTTGCTACCTCGCCTTCGCCGGCTTCGTGCTGTTCCCACTCGTCTGGATCTTCATGATGTCGATCAAGAACTTCGGCGACATCATCGCCTATCCGCCGCGTTTCCTGTTCACGCCCACGCTCGAAAACTATGTCGAGGTGCTGTTCGGCAACGAGGCGCAGCGCGCAGGCGGCCAGGTCCCCGACCTCCTCAAGTTCCTTATGAACTCTGTCATCATCTCGGGCGGTGCAGTGCTGATCTCGGCGCTGCTCGGCATCCCCGCCGCCTATGCACTGGCGCGGCGCCGGGACAAGACGTCGGACAAGCTGCGTTTCACCTTCCTGTCGTTCCGCTTCGCGCCCGAACTTGCCGTCATCCTGCCGCTCTACGTCATCTACACGCGCATCGGCCTATACGACAGCTATGTCGGCATGATTCTCGTGCACCAGCTGATCACCCTGCCGCTGATGATACTGATCCTGGCGAGCTTCTTTCGCGACATGCCGATCGAGATCGAGGAGGCCGCGCGCATCGACGGCGCCCGCATCTGGACCATGCTCACCAGGATCGTCGTGCCGATCGCGAGGCCGGGCATCGCCAGCGCCATGATGATCGCCTTCATCTTCAGCTGGAACAACATGATCTTCGGCCTCGTGCTCGCCGGCGGCAGCACGCGCCCGGTGACCATGGGCATTCTGCAGGCCATGACCTTCGACCAGATCAAGTGGGGCATGATGGCGGCCTCGGCGATGGTTTCGGCGCTGCCCGGCATGATCGCCGCCGTGCTGTTCCAGAAACAGATTACCCGCGGACTGACCATGGGAGCGGTGAAATGAAGGAACTGGAACTCTTCTCCATCGGGTCGTGGACGATCTTCGATCATCTGCTGCGCATGAAGCGGCTGCCGCGCGACGGAGAGACCGTGCCGCTCGACATGCCCATGGAAGAAGTCGAGACCATCCATTTCGGCGATTGCAGCGCCAACATCGCGGCGGTTGCCGGCGCGCTCGGCATGAAGGTCGGGCTCGGCATGGTCGTCGGCGACGATTTCCGCAGCTCGGGCTACGCTGACCACATGACCCGCAACGGCGTCGACCTCGCCGGCGTCGAGGTGATCGAGGGCGCCCGTTCCGGGCACAGCTTCAATTTCTTCGATGCCGCCAATGGCGGTTTCTGCGTCTCCCATCTCGGCGTCGCCGAGAAGCAGGATGATTGGCGCACGCCCTATGGCGAGATCGACCGTTCCGGCGCGGTCGTCATCAGCGAGATGTTCGGCGCCTATACGCTGAATGCCATCGAGCACGCCCGCAAGACCGGCGCGCTGACCGCCATCAACGGTATGGTCGCCACCGCGGGCGATCTTGCGCCACGCTTCCTGGAAGCCTGCGAGGTCCTGTTCCTCAGCCGTGGCGAGGCCGACGCGCTGATGCAGGCGCTTGGCGTCGCGTCGGCGGCCGACATACTGGCGCATGGTCCGCGTCTGGTGATCGTGACGCGCGGCGGAGAAGGCAGCGCCTGGTACACCGCCGATGGCCGACAGGACATGCCCTCGGTCGCGCCCGATGCCTTCGTCGATTCCACCGGTGCGGGCGACTCCTTCGTCGCCGGCACGCTGAAGGGCCTGATCGGCGGCCATTCGCACGAGACGGCGGCGCGCATCGGCGCCACCGTCGCCAGTTTCATCATCGAGAAATGGGGATGCCAGTCGAACCTGCCCTCGCCGCAACGCGTGGCGCAGCGCTTCGAGGCAAACTTTGGAAGGAAGCTATCGCTGTGAGAGTAATCGACGCCCATATGCACTACGGCACCGACAAGAACGTCGCCGCCAACACCTGCGTCCCCTATCTGGTCAGGGGCGAACCCGACAGCGTCATCCGCCTGCTCGACGAGCAGGGCGCGTCGCATGGCGTACTCTTCCCGCACGACCGCCGGCAGACGCCGCCTTGGGATGCCGACTACAACGAGGCCAATGGCGATATCGGCCTCGCCGCGCTGAAATATCCCGACCGCATCGTCGGCGTTGCCCGCATCGACCCGACCTTCGGCGCCAAGCACACCCAGGAGCTCATTGACCGCTATGTCGGCGAATGGAACTGCCGCGGCTTGAAGCTGGTCGCCGGCTATGATTTCTACCGGCCCAACGACATGAAGGTCATGGGTCCGCTGCTGGACAAGGCTGAGGAGCACAACCTCACCGTCCTCATGCATTCGGGCGATGCGCCGCGCGACCTGCCCTATCTCCAGGCGCAGGCGGCCAAGGCCTATCCGAACGTCACCTTCGTGCTCGCTCATATCGGCATGCACGCCTTCCTATGGGAGGCGATCCTCGCCTGCCAGGAATACCCCAACATCAATGTCGATATGTCGCAGGCCTATCCGTTCGACATCATGACCTTCCTGAAAAACGTCTCGGTCGATCGCCTGCAATATGGCTCTGACGTGCCCTACCAGTCGCCGCGCGTCGAGCAGGAGAAGCTGCGCGTCATCGGCCTGAGCGAGGAGGACCTCGAAAAGGTCTTCTGGAAGAACGCGGCGCGCATCTGGCGCATCGATTGAAGACAAAAGAACACGAAGGCGCATCGGCTGACTTGTCGTCGTCGGCGCGCCCAACCGGAAGCCAAGGAGAGAAGAAGATGTCGAATCTCGACACGAAAAACACGCCGGTACTGCAGCGCCTGTTCGGCACCAGCAAGCCCATCATCGGCATGGTGCATGTGCTGCCACTACCCGGCTCGCCCTACTACCGGAACGGGTCGCTGCAGGCCGTCTATGACCAGGCGGTCGAGGAAGCGCTGGTCCTCGAGGAAGGCGGCGTCGACGCGATCCTGCTCGAGAATGCCGGCGACATCCCTTTCCGCAAGCCTGACGACATCGGCTTCGAGACGATCGGCGCCATGTCGGTCATCGGCGATCGCATCCGCCGCGCCACGAAGCTTCCGCTCGGCTTCAACATCGTCGCCAACGCCGCCAAGGCCTCGCTTGCCTGCGCCAAGAGCTCGAACGCGCAGTTCGTACGCGTCAACCAGTGGGCCAATGCCTATGTGGCCAATGAGGGCATCATCGAGGGTGCCTCGGCCCACGCCATGCGCTACCGGCGCGAACTCGACGCGGAGGATATCGTCGTGTTGGCCGACGTGCACGTGAAGCATGGCAGCCACGCCATCGTCGGCGACCGCGACATCGAGGACCAGGCTCGCGACGTCGAGTTCTTCGGCGCCGACATCCTGATCGCAACCGGCACCCGCACCGGCCATCCGACGGCGCCCGCCGAAGTCAAGCAGATCCGCGCCGGCGCCGTCGGGCCGATCCTGGTCGGCAGCGGCTTCAGCAGCGACAACGCCGCCGAGCTTCTGTCTGTCGCCGACGGCGCCATCGTCGGCAGCTACGTCAAGGGCAACGGCAAGATGCACGGCGACAGGGTCGTGCTGGCCAAGGTCCAGGCGCTGATGGACGCGGTACGCAAGGTCCGCTGACATCCACACCGGTCCGGAAGAGAGGGGCTGATCCATGGCATCCATCGAACTGCGCGGCGTCGAGAAATCATTCGGCGCTGCCGCCATCATCCGCGGCATCAACCTCAGCATAGGGGATGGCGAGTTCGTGGCACTCGTCGGTCCCTCCGGCTGCGGAAAGTCTACGCTGCTGCGCATCATCTCCGGGCTGGAGAGCGCCTCGCGCGGCGACATCCTGCTTGACGGGCGCAAGGTCAACGACGACAGCCCGCGCGACCGCAACGTGGCGATGGTCTTCCAGAGCTATGCGCTCTACCCGCACATGACGGTGGCCGAGAACATGGCCTTCAACCTGAAGCTTTCCGGCAAGGGCAAGGCGGAGATCGCCACCCGCGTCGAGGAGGCCGCGCGCATGCTCGACCTCGCCGACCTCCTGCACCGCAAGCCCGGCCAACTGTCCGGCGGCCAGCGCCAGCGCGTCGCCATGGGCCGCGCCATCGTGCGCAACCCCTCGGTGTTCCTGTTCGACGAGCCGCTGTCCAATCTCGACGCCAAACTGCGCGTGCAGATGCGCGGTGAAATCAAGCTCCTGCATCATCGCGTCCGAACGACCGCCGTGTATGTCACGCACGACCAGATCGAGGCGATGACGCTCGCGGACCGCATCGTCGTCCTCAACGGCGGCAACATCGAACAGGTCGGCTCGCCGCTCGAACTTTACAACAGGCCGGCCAACCTGTTCGTCGCCGGCTTCATCGGCTCGCCGGCAATGAACGTGGTCAAGGCCGAGCTTCGCCAAACGGCGGCGGGCATCAAGGCCGTGCTTGGCGATGGCTCGGAGATCGCCCTACCGGTCCGCGCCTACGCTTCGTCGACGAACCGCATCGTGCTGGGCATTCGGCCCGAAAGTGTGATCGTGGACCGTCAGGCCGGCGATCTTACCGGCACGCTGAAAGTGGCGGAGCCGACAGGGCCGCAGACGCATCTGGTGGTCGACGCGGCGGGAACCGACATCCTCGCCATCGTCAAGGCCGATTTCGCTTCGCGCGATGGCGACCGTCTGTGGCTGTCGTTTCCGACCGAAGCCCTTCACGTCTTCGACGCGGAAAGCGGAAAAGTCATCTGAAGCACGCGGGGTCGGGCCTCAAGCGCCGACGTATCGGCTCCATGGGTGGTCGTCGGGCCATCCCTCGCCGATTTTCCGAGAGTTCGCGCGGAATGAGTTCGAGGATCGGGAGATTCCGGATCTGACCGGCTATTCCAGCGTGGCGACCAACAATCGAGCCAAGGATTCCCTATGCCGGCCTGTGAATTACCGCGGACGGCCACATTCGCCATAATCTGCTTCCCAACGGTCGCTATGACGAAGCGCGCGGCCGTCGAGAGGGTGCATACCGGCTGCAGTCGGATACAGCTTCACCCAGCCGGCCTCCGACTAGTCCAGGTTCAGCACTACCATCGTGGAGGTCTCGGCTACCGACGGGATCGACTGCAGGACATTGCTGATGAAGTTGCGGAGCGCGGCTATGTCCTTGACCCAGACACGCAGCAGGTAGTCGATGTTCCCCGTCACCAGCAGGCATTCGGTGATCTCCGGCCGTTTGGCGACCTCGCGCAGGAATTCACCGGCCCCTTCAGGGCCTTGCTTGCCCAGACGCACCGAGACGATGACGCAGATCGCCAAACCCATAGCGGACGGGTTGATCCGCGCAGCGTAGCCCTGGATCACACCGCTATCCTCCAGGCGTTTCACGCGGCGCGCGCAGGGCGTCGGAGACAGGCCGACCCGCGCGGCCAGATCGACCGTCGAGACGCGCGCGTCGGCCCGCAGTTCGCGCAGGATCTTATGGTCGATGGCATCCAGAATCGTCATGGCTGATTTCACCACATCTTACGCAGATCATAGAGAGAAACTGCAAGGAATCTCAAGATGGCGATGTCATTTGGTGTAAAACGCTCTTCAGCCCGTCCTAAGCTCGACATCATCGCAACGCGGGGAGGACGAAGGATTGGCGGCTTACATGATCTGCACGATGCGCGTGCATGATGCCGAAACCTACAAGAGATACACGGCGGTGACGCCCGGCACGCTGGCACGCTACGGCGGCAGGTTCCTGACGCGCGGCGAGCCGGTCACGACCTCGGAAGGCGAACCCTTCACGCAGCGCATGGTCATACTCGAATTCCCCGATCGGGCGTCGGCCGAGGCCTGGTACAACGATCCGGAGTACCAGAGCGCGTCGGAGTTTCGCCGGGCGTCGGCTTCCGACGGACGGATGATCCTGCAGGAAGGTCGGCCGCACAGCGCAGCGCCCGATCCATTGGTCTGAGAGGAATCGACGTGGTGGCAAGCGATCTCGCCCCGGCGATGGACGACCGTGCAAAGGTGCCGGGCGGCAGACGGCCGCCATTCGCGGCGTGGCTGTCGACGACCAACGACGTCACCAAGACCTTCCTGTCGGTGGCCGAAAGGGCCGACGTGATCAACCTCGCGGGCGGCTTGCCCGAGCCGACGACCTATCCGGCCGAGGAACTGGCCGGCATCGCTGCCGAGGCGCTTCGCAAGCATGGCCCGGAAGTGCTGAGCTACAGCCAGATCGACGGTTTGCCGGCATTGCGCGACCGTCTGGCCGAACGCTTCAGCGACGAATACGTGCGGCTGACACGCGAAAACGTCATCGTCACCACCGCCGGCATGCAGGCGCTCGACCTGATCGGCAAGGTGCTGCTCGAACAAGGAAGCGTCATCGCCGCGCATGCTCCAACCTATCTTGGCGCGATCGATGCATGGCGGCCGCGCGCGCCGCGCTATCGCCCATTCACACCGGGCAGCAATACGCTGGACTATCCGACGGCATTCGAGGGCGCCAGCTTCGTCTACACGGTGCCCAACTTCTCCAATCCGAGCGGCAAGCTAGTGACGCACGGCCAGCGTGTCGCGATGGTGGAAGCGGCGCACCAGACCGGCGTCTGGCTGGTGGAGGACGACCCCTATGGCGGTCTGTATTATGACGGCGCGCCGCTGCCGCGCCTGCTGTCGCTTTCAGGCAAGCTGATGGGCGAGGCCGATGCGGAACCCTATAGGGGACCCGTCGTCTACACGGGCACGCTTTCCAAGGAAGTCGCGCCGGGCTTGCGTGTCGGCTGGGTAGTCGCCGCGCCCGAGATGATCCGGGCACTGACCGTCGCCAAACAGGGCTCGGATATGTGCACCAGCGGGCTCAGCCAGCGGCTCGTGCTGGATGCCATGAACGCCGGATTGCCCGAGCGGATTCAGCCGCAAATCCTGGCGCTCTACCGCGCGCGCCGCGACGCCTTGTGCGAGGCGATGGAAGAACATCTGGGCTCGCTCTTCGCCTGGGAAAAGCCGCAAGGCGGCATGTTCGTCTGGGCGACGGCGCGCAATCCATCGCTCGACACAGACGAGCTGATGCGGTTGGGGCTGGAGGAAGGCGTCTGCGTCACGCCCAGCAGCGTGTTCGACGTGACCGGCGAGGACCGTCGCGCCATTCGCATCAACTTCACGCTCAACGCGCCCGAGCGGCTGCACGAAGGGGTGCGGCGGCTGGCTGCTGCGGTCCGCAGGCTTGGTCAATGACCGGAAGGGCCGCTTGATCGCTTGAAGGATGCCTTGTCGAACCCCCCTGCGCTGCGCGGAAGCTGGACTTGAGAACCGAGATAACGCACGTCGATCCCGCTTATCGGACTTATGCCGACTTCTACATGCGGTCGGCTTACGGGGCGTTTCCGCAGCAGCACAGGCACATTCAAGGCAGCATGCGCTCCAGCCTGATCCTGGTCGAGCAGAGTCGGCATGAGTTCGTAGATCCGGCCGTCGACGAATTGGTCGTCTCGACGCCGCTTGATGCTGCCTGCAGCTATGACTGGAATATGGGGTCGGGCTGGACGTCCGGGCAGTCACGCACCGGCGATCTGATCATCGTCCCGCCGGGTACCGACAGCCGCTGGCGTGCGGGCGGCGACCGCCGGCTGATCATCCTGGCAATCCCGACGGCGCTGGTGAGCCAGTTGTTGGGGCCGGATTGTCCGGCGGACCTGGCCGCAACCTTCGCACCGCTTGGCGGCTCCTCGGGCAACGACGCATTCGTCAACGCTGTTCTGCGGCGGCTGTGGGAGAATAGCGGCGAGGACGAACCGATCAACCGCTCGCTTGCCGATCGACTGGTGGAGGCGCTCGTTTGCCACCTCGTAATGCGTGCCGGCACGGTCACGCCGAAGCTCGCGCCCGGCCCGTTTTCGCTGCGGGAGTGGCGCAAGCTCGAGGACTATGTCGACGCGCATCTGCATCGCGACATCCTGCTTCTGGACCTGGCGGACATCGTCGGCTGGAGCGTGCGGCACTTCTCGCGCATGTTCCGGCAGGCCACGGGCAAGACGCCGCATGACTGGATCGTCGCCAAGCGCGTAGGCCGCTCCAAGGACCTGCTTGGCAAGGAGAAGCTCTCGCTGGCCGAAATCGCGCTCTGTTGCGGTTTTGCCGACCAGAGCCATTTCACGACCTCTTTCCGGAAAGCGACGGGCATGACTCCGCTTCGCTGGCGCCGCGGCCGTGTCTGAGGTCGGGCCCAATCTCGTTCGGCGATGCGGCTAGCCGACCGCGCCGTCATGTCCGGATTTCACAATACCGCATGCGCGAAGGCCATGCACACTTGATCGCGCGGGAAGTGGCCGCCAGGGCGGCCGCGGCGGCCGATGTCGGCGCGCAGCATCCGTATTCTGGAACAGGGGCCAGGCAACATGTATTCGGGACCGATCATCGATCCGCATCACCACCTATGGGATCTTTCCATGGGCAAGCATGCATGGCTGGTGCCGTCCGACCCGACGGTACAAGCCATCGCCGGCCTGGAAAAGATCGCCCACGACTATTTCCCGGATGACTACGCCAGGGATGCGGCCGGCCACAACGTCGTTGCCACCGTGCATATCGAGGCGCTTTGGGCCGGCAATCCGGTCGAGGAGACGCGCTGGCTCGAGACGCTCGACAAGTCCAGGGGCGTCGCGCTGCGCTACGTCGCGGGGGCATCTCTCGGTATGGGCGGCGCCGAGCGGGTGATCGCCGAACAGGCGGCCTTCGATCGCGTGACCGGCATTCGCGGGATCCTGAGCTGGCATCCCGATCCCAAGAAGTGCTTCGTCAGCGATCCCGAACTCGGACGCAACGCCGACTGGCGACGCGATGTCGCGCTTTTACCGGCGCATGGGCTGAACCTCGAACTGATGATGTACCCCTACCAGGCGAGCATCGTGCGCGAGATAGCCGACTCGCTGCCGGACCTCCAGATCATTATCAACCACTGCGGTAGCCCGATCGATCGCGACGCCGAGGGCATGCAGCGCTGGCGCGACGGCCTAAAGCTGATCTCCGTCTGCCCCAACATCGCGATCAAGATCTCCAACCCCGGCGCCTACGATCATGACTGGACACCGGAGAGCATCCGCGATGTCGCCATGCACTGCATCGACTGCTTCGGCACCGAACGCAGCATGTTCGGCACGGATTATCCGGTTTCGAAGATCCAGATGAGTTACGACCAGATCTACGACACATTCAAGACCATTGCCTCGGCCTTGCCCGTGGAAGACCAGGCGAAGCTCTTCCACGACAATGCAAAGCGGTTCTACCGACTATGACTGGCCGCGCCGTGCCGCTGCCGGGGTCACGCCCTTCTCGCATCGCCGATCAGGCCATCGATGAAGTCGACGCAGCGATGCATCTGCTCCACGGCGATCCATTCGTCGGCGATGTGCGCCTCGCGGTCGCGTCCCGGTCCGCAGATGATTGTCGGCACTCCGGCGCGCTGGAAGATTCCGGCCTCCGAGCCGTAATTGACGGTGCCGACCTGGTTGGTTCGCGCGAAGCGCTTCGCCAGCGTTTCGGCCAGCGAACCCTCGCTCGGCACCAGCGGCGGAACGTCGTAGGCATATTCCGTCTTGATCGCGGAGTCGGAAAAGCCGGCCTTCATGACGGGCAGGACCGTCTCGTCACAATAGGTGCCGAAACGCTCGACCAGCTTCTCGACCATGCCGGCCTTTGTTGCGCGGATGTCCCATTGGAAGCGCACGTCGCCGGGAATGGCGTTGCGGGCCGTGCCGCCCTGGATCACACCGACGCTGACGGTCGTGTAGGGCAGCTCGAATGGCGATTCGGCCTCGGGCGCGGCAGCCAGTTCCTCGGCATAGCCGCGCAACTCGCCGATCAAGTCGATGGCGTGGAAGATGGCATTGACGCCGAGATCCGGGCGCGAGGAATGGCAGGCCTTGCCGGTGATCGTCGTAAGGAGGCCGGTGCTGCCCTTGTGGCCGCCGATGACCCCCATCTCGGTCGGCTCGCCGACAAAGACCGCGAGTTGTTTGGGCAGAGACCTGGTCATGTGGTCGATGAGGCCGTAGGCACCGAGGCAGCCGACCTCCTCGTCATAGGACAGCGCCAGGTGGAGGGGCACGGCAAGCGGCGCGGCGAGCATGGTTGGCACGCGCGCCAGCATGCAGGCGACGAAACCTTTCATGTCGGTCGTGCCGCGTCCATAGAGCCTGCCATCCTTCTCCCACATGCGGAACGGATCGCGCGACCACTGCTGGCCCTCGACCGGCACGACGTCGGTGTGGCCGCTCAGCACATAGCCTGGCACGTCGGCCGGGCCGATCGTGGCGAAAAGATTTGCCTTCTGGCCGGTCGCATCCGGCAGCAACGTGCTCGCGACGCCCAGTCCGTCGAGATACGATCGCACGAAGTCGATCAGTTCGAGGTTGGAGCGGCTGCTCACGGTGTCGAAGCCGACCAGGCGGTCCAGCAGCTCGATCTCGGAAAGGGGCGTCGTCATGGCAAGTCCTCGTCTTGGCGAAGCGCCAGTCTAGCCGAGACCGTCAGGCGATCTTTTGCAATCCGGCCAAACGGCCGGAGAAACTCGTTCAACCTAAAACCAAAAAGGGGAACTGACACATGCAGTCGCATGGATTGAAACGCTACCTGGCGGCGGGTGCCGTCAGCTTCACCGCTTTATTCGCGGGCCTGAACGTGGCCGCGGCCGACGTCGTCAAGATCGGGGTGCTCGCGCCGCTGACCGGTCCGTCGGCCGCCGACGGCGCCGACTTCGTGCGCGGCGTGGAGCTGGCGGTGGAAGAGCAGAACGCCAAGGGTGGCGTGGCCGGCCACACGTTCGAGATCGTCTCTGCCGACGTCAAGGACGGCTCGCCCGACAATGTCAGCAGCGCCGCCCAGCGCCTGATCAATACCGACGGCATCGAGGTCGTGCTGACCGGCTATGCCAGCCTGTCGCTGTTCGAGGTCGATCTCTTCGCCGACGCCAACCTGCCGTACCTGTCGTCGGGCCCCTCAGGCCCATTCGCCGGGATCGTCTCGAAGAATCCCTCGAACTACAATTGCTGTTGGTCGCTCTCGCCCTCCTACAAGGGCTACGAGACCGACGTACTGCCGCTGGTCGAAGGTCTGATCGCCGACGGCACGTTCAAGGCTTCCAACAAGAAGATCGCGATGATCTCTTCGGACAATCCCTACTCCAAGGCAATCTCCGAGGGCATGAAGACCTCGTTCGCGGCCGCTGGCTGGACGGTGACCGTCGACGAGATGGTGCCGTTCGGACCTGTCAACGACTGGCGCGCCAGCCTCGCCAAGGTGCGCCAGGATCCACCCGCGCTCGTCGTCAACACCGACTACCAGCCGGCCAACTCCGCGCTCTTCCTGCAACAGTTCCTCGACCAGCCGACGCAGAGCCTGGTGTTCCTGCAATATGCGCCGTCCGTGCCGGAATTCGTCGACCTGACGAAGGAGAAATCGAACGGCGTGCTCTACAACCTGATCGGCGGCGCGATCGACTCGCCGAACTGGCCGCGCGGCCAGGAAGTGAACAAGAAGCTCACCGACAAGTACGGTGTGAAGCCCGGCGTCTATGGCTCGGCGCTCTACGAGGAAGCCACGATCTACTTCAAGGCACTCGAGAAGGTGGGCGACCCGACCAACCATGACGCAATCGGCAAGGCCATCGGCGAGGTGACCTATGACGCGGCCCCCGGCCCAGTTGCGTTCGATCCGGCGACCCATCTCGCCTTGCAGGACGACAACCACATCCCGGTTACCTTCTGGCAGATCTGGGATGGCCAGCGCACGCTGATCTCGCCCAAGAAATATTCCACCGGCAAAATCAAGCTGCCGCCCTGGATCAAGCAGTAATTGAACAGCGGGTGAGCGAGGAGCCCGCTATCGGCCGCGGCTCTGGAAAGGGGCCGCGCCGTCACCGTCGAGCGATAGCGCGTTCTCCGGGCCTTACCATCCTTTTTATATGGCAGATATGATCCTCCAGGCAGACAATCTCACCAAGTCCTTCGGTGGCCTGCGCGCGGTCGGCGGCGTCAGCTTCACGCTTGACGCCAACGAGATCCTCGGCATCGCCGGCCCCAATGGCAGCGGCAAGAGCACGCTCTTCAACATAGTGACCGGCATCCCGTTCGGGCCGGACAGCGGCCGCGTGATCTTCGAAGGCAGGGAGGTCCAGGATGTCGCGCCGGAGGAACTTGCCCGCTCGGGAATCGCCCGCACGTTCCAGCGCGAGAGCATCTTTCCTTCGCTGAGTGCCATCGACAACGTGCTGGTCTCGGTCGAGCACAGCGGTCGCCGCGCGCGGTCCAGGGACAACGAGGCCGCCGCGGTACTTGCCCTCGACACGGTCGGATTCCCGCAGACGCTGCACAACGCGCCGACGGCAACGCTGCCGATCTTCTTTCGCAAGACGCTGATGATGGCGAGCGCGCTGGCCATGTCTCCGCGCGTGCTGCTTCTCGACGAGCCGGCCTCCAGTCTGACGCCGACCGAAATCGAGCACATGAAGACGCTGATCCTGGGGCTGCGTAACGCCGGCATCGCGATCTTGCTCATCGAACACGTGCTGCCACTGCTGATGACGGTGTGTGATCGCCTGGTTGTGCTGGACCAGGGCAAGGTCATCGCCCAGGGCTTGCCCAACGACGTGGTGGCTGATCCGAAGGTGATCGAGGCCTATCTGGGACAGGCGAAATGACGCAACCGCTTCTTCTCGACGTGCGCGGCCTCGACGGCGGCTACGAGCCGCTGCAGATTTTCCGCAAGATCGACCTTCAACTCGTACCCGGCGGCAGCGTCGGTCTGTTCGGACCGAACGGCCACGGCAAGACGACCTTCCTGCGCACGCTGAGCGGCATCATCGATCCGTGGGACGGCGACATCTTCTTCGAGGGTGTCCAGCTCAACCGGCCGGGACCTCGCGGCAGCCGCCGCTGGCGCAACTTCAACTACGATGCGGTGACGCGCCGGCGCATGGACCCCAAGTCCGTGGCGCGCGCAGGGCTGATCCATGTGCCCCAGGGCAATCTCCTGTTCCCCGATATGACGGTGGCGGAAACGCTGTCGATCGCGCCATATGCCGCTTCCGGACGCGCCTCGGCCGCGGAGACGCTCGACTACGTCTTCAGGCTGTTTCCGCGCGTGCAGGAGCGGCTGAGCTCCAAGATTCGCTTCCTGTCGGGGGGCGAGCGGCAGATGGTGGCGATCGGTGTCGGCCTGATGGCGGCACCCAAACTGCTCATCCTCGACGAGCCGACGCTTGGCCTGTCGCCAAAACTGCGCGGCGAACTCGCCGATGCGATCCGCACGATCCGCCAATCAGGCGTGCCGCTGATCGTCGTCGACCAGGACATCGCCTTCCTCGAGTCGCTGATCGATACGCTCTATTTGTTCGACCACGGGCGCATCTCGCGGCGCATCGAAAAGGCCGACATGCCAACCCACGAGGAAATCATGAAACTCATGTTCGGCGAGGAGCACCAGTGACCTTCGACACGCTCACGCTGATCCTGCTCGGTGGCGTCGTGCTCGGCGCGCTCTACGCGCTTATGGCGACCGGCCTTGCACTGGTTTGGACCACGCTCGGCATCTTCAACTTCGCGCACGGCACCTTCATCGCGCTCGGCGCCTATATCGCCTGGCAGGTTGCCAGCTCTGAGGCGTTGGGCGGCGGCCTGCTGGTCGGCGCGCTCGTTTCGGTGGTCGGCATGTTCTTCATCGGCATGGCGGTATACTACCTGCTGATCAAGCCGTTCGAACGCAGCCCTGACATCGTGGTGAAATCCGTCATCACGACGCTCGCCGGCGCAACGATCCTGGAGAACCTGATCAGCATTGCCTGGGGGCCACGCAACAAGCAGCTCTCTGCGGTGCTGACTGGTGACCTGCAGTTTCTCGACCTTGTCATGTCGCGCAACGAGGCGGCGGCAGTCATTGTCTCGCTGATTATTCTGGCCGCCCTCGGCATCTTCCTGCAGCGCGCGCCGCTCGGCCGGGCCATGCGCGCCGTGGCGCAGAACCGCGAGGCGGCGCAGTTGATGGGCATCGACGTCGCGCGGCTCTATGCGGTGGCCTTCGGCCTGTCTGCCGCGCTCGCGGCGATCGCCGGCGTGCTGATCGGCTCCATTCGTTTCATGAATCCGCTGATGGGCTCAGACCCCTTGATGAAGGCGCTGATCGTCGTGATCTTCGGAGGCATTGCCCGATTCACCGGGCCGATCTACGCCGCCTTCATCGTCGGCCTGCTGGAAGCCTTCATGACCTATGCGGTTGGCCTCTACTGGAGCCCAACCGTGCTCTTCGTCATCATGATCGTCGTTCTGGTCGTCAAGCCGGAAGGACTCTTCGGCAAGCACAGGAAATCGGTCTGATGCGCTACAGCCCGTCCTTCGCCCGCTCGTCGGGCCTCATCCCGACGCTGGTCGCGCTGGCCGCGCTCGCGCTGCTGCCGCTGGTTTTCGACGGCAACTATCTACGTCATCTCCTGGTCCTGGCCTTCGTCTTCGCGATCGTCGCTTCGAGCTGGGACCTCAGCCTCGGTTATGGCGGCCTGTTCAATTTCTCCCATGTCGCGCTCTTCGCGGTCGGCATCTACGCCTATGGCCTCGTGGCCAAAACGCTCGGACTGTCGCCCTGGCTCGGTCTGGTCGCCGCGGGCGGCGCGGCGGGGCTGATGGCAGCGCTGATCACCCTGCCCATCATGCGACTGTCGGGCATCTATATCATCCTGGTGACGATCGCCGCCTCGCAGGTGCTCTATCAGATCGTCATCAGCCAGTCGCAGATCACCGGCGGCACCTCCGGCATGGTAAGCCTGCCGGGGCTCGAACTTTTCGGCTACCGCATGAGCCGCGACGGCAAGATCGGCTACTACTATCTGGCGCTGGCCATGCTCGTGGCGTCGACGGTCCTGCTCTACAAGATCACGCGCTCGCGCTGGGGCCGCGCGATCGTGGCGATGCGCGACCACAGGTACTACGCCATCTCGCGCGGCATGTCGGAGACTCGGACGCGGCTGTTCACCCTTACCGTCAGTGCGGCGATCAGCGGCACCGCCGGCGGTCTTTACGGCTCCTACATGCGCGTCGCTTCGCCCGACAATTTCGGGCTCGGCCTGCTTGGGCTGCTGCTCAGTATGCTCCTGCTCGGTGGCGCAGGGACGATCTGGGGGCCGATCCTGGCCGCCTTCTTCGTCACGATGGTGTCTGAGGCGTTGGCCGAATACGGCGCCTGGCGCAACATCATCATGTCGCTGCTGCTGATCGTTATCCTGATCTTCTATCCGGGTGGTCTATGGGCCTTGTTGCAGACGGCGCGCGAAGCTTTCGACGTCGTCCGCACGCAGGCGACCGCAACGCTTCGCCGCCGTTCGGGCAAGGCCGCGCGCGAGGCGCTGACCGGCGGCCGGGAGCGCATCATCCCCACGCGCCACGGCAGGATCGCGGTCGCCGACGGCGGCGGCAACGGGCCGGCGCTGCTCTTCATCCACGGCAATTCGTCCGCCAAGGAGGTATTTGCCGAACAGTTCAAGGCATTTGGCGACCGCTACCGCGTCATTTCGTTCGACTTGCCTGGCCATGGCGTATCCGACAACGCCGATCCGGAGCAGGACTATTCGGTGGAGGCCTTCGCCGACGTGGCGGAAGACGTGCTGGAGACCCTGGGCGTCACCAACGCCATCGTGTTCGGCTGGTCGCTCGGCGGATACATCGCCATCGAGCTCGCGGCGCGCGGCTATCCGATCCGGGCGCTCTCCATTTCGGGCACGCCGCCCTTGCGTGTCGTGCCCGAGGACATCGGCAAATCCTACGATGCGACGAGCCATTTTGCCCTGGCCAGCCGGCGCTTCCTGTCGCCGAGCGAAATGCGCGACTTCGCGACCTCGACGACCGGGCCAAGGGACGCCACGACGAAGCATCTGCATCGCGCCGTGGCGCGCACCGATGGCCGCGCGCGCGCCTATACGCTCGGCAAGCTGCCGATCGTCGACTGGCCGCGGCAGATGCGCTTCCTGCGGGGCGCCGCCGTGCCCTTCGCGATCTTGAACGGCTCGAAGGATCCGTTCCTCAACCACCAGTATTTCCGCGAACTGAAGCTGACGCAGTGGACAGGCGAGCCAGCCGACGTGGTCGGAGCCGGCCACGCCCCGTTCCTGACTATGCCGGAAGCGTTCAATGCCAGGCTGGCCGCCTTCCTGGAGGCTGTCGGCGAAGGCCACGCCGTGAGCCAGGCAACGGATCGGCCGATGATCTCGGCATGATCAGAAAGGAATTTCCATGGGCACGGGTTTCGCCGAATGGCTGAACGACAATATCGGGCGGCTGGTCGAGCTACGCCGCGATCTCCACGCGCACCCTGAACTCGGCTTCGAAGAGGAGCGGACCTCGCGCATCGTCGCGGACATGCTTCGGCAGGCTGACATAGAGGTGACGCGGAACGTCGGGCGCACCGGCGTGGTCGGGGTCATCAAGGGGAGACTTCCCGGACAGCGTTCGATCGGCCTGCGGGCCGACATGGATGCCCTGCCGATCCATGAGGCGACCGGGCTCTCCTATGCATCGCAATCGAGCGGTTGCATGCATGCCTGCGGGCATGACGGCCATACCACAATGCTGCTCGGCGCCGCGCTTTATCTCGCGGAGAACCCGGACTTCGGCGGGACGCTCAACCTCATCTTTCAGCCCGCCGAGGAGGGGCGCGGGGGTGCTAACAGCATGCTCGCCGACGGCATCTTCGATCGCTTTCCCTGCGACGCGATCTATGGCTTGCACAACCAGCCGGGCGGCCCGGTGGGGACCATGGCCGGGCGTCTGGGCCCATCGATGGCGGCTGCTGATTTTTGGGAAGTCACCTTCAGGGGCGTGGGCGGCCATGGCGGCGTGGCGCCGCATCAGTCGACGGACATTACCTACGCGCAGGCGCAACTGGTCGTGTCATTGCAAGGGATCGTCGGCCGGTCGCTGGCTCCGCTGGAGACAGGCGTCATCAGCGTCGGCTACATCCACGGCGGTTCGGCGGTGGCGCCGAGCGTGATCCCCTCTGAACTGGTCATCGGCGGAACGGCGCGGAGCTTTCGACCGGAGACGCGCGATCTGATCGAGCGTCGCATGCGCGAGGTGACGGAACAGACGGCCCGGACCTGGGGCTGCAAGGCCGAGTTCAAGTTCAACCGATCGACGAGCGTCGTGGTCAATGCCGATGAACCGTTCAAGGCTGCTTCGGCCGCGGCAATGGCAACCGTAGGCGAGCGGAACTATAACGGCAGCCTCGATCAGTCGTGTGCCGGCGAGGATTTCGCCAACATGATGGATGTCCGTCCCGGCGCGTTCCTGTGGATCGGCAACGGAGCGGAGCCGGACGGAACATTCCACCAGCTCCATACGCCACACTACAACTTCAACGACGAGATCATACCGACCGGCGTACGTTATTGGATCAATCTGGCGTACTCGGAACTCGGCGGCCGCTGCGTCTGATCCTGCCACGCCAGCTTCTCGACAAGGCCAGGCCCTAGCAGAGCACGGGCTGTTTGAGCGGATGAAAATCGGCCGGGAAAGCCTCTATATCAATCCGCCGCTGCTGGCTCAGTTCGCGACCGATCCGCAACGTGAACAAGCGCCGGACCAAGGCACGGCGAGCGCAAACGCTCACGGGGAGAGATCTTGCCTTGTGGGCGCAGCCAGAGGTATGCGGTCAAAGCCGCCGCTGTGCAGTGTGACATCCGTACCGTCGATTCCACGCGCCATCCTGCTTCCTTCTTCCTTCCGCCGCGCTGCGCTTGGAGCGAGCCCTACTTCATCCTGATGCCACTTCGCGCGTCGAACAGATGCACTTTTGAAACCATTATCCCTAATCCAACTTCTTGATCAGGCTTGAATGGCGACTGATCCCGAACTTCGGCCACAAGTTCGATGCCACTTGTTCTTAACGTCAGTTCCTGAGCTTCTCCTGTCGGCTCCACCACCTGAACCGTTGCCTTGGCATGCTCGCCGCCGATCACAAGGTGCTGAGGACGAACTCCGTAAATCACCTCTTCCCCAGCGCGCAATTCCATGTCCTTGGGCAAGGGCAGATGCAGACCTCCCGCCGCCGTGAACGCACCGTGGTCGACGCGGCCCTTGATTAGGTTCATTTCCGGCGAGCCGATAAAGCTCGCGACGAACAGATTGGCCGGGTGCTCGTAAAGCTCGGAAGGCGTGCCGATCTGTTCGATGCGGCCCTTGTTCAACACCACGATGCGGTCGGCGAGCGTCATTGCTTCGGTCTGGTCATGCGTAACGTAGATACTGGTGCGCCCCAGCCGCTGGTGAAGCTTCTTGATCTCGGCGCGCATCTTCACGCGCAGCTTGGCGTCGAGGTTGCTGAGCGGCTCGTCGAACAGGAAGGCGGAGGGGTCGCGCACGATGGCCCTACCCATGGCGACACGTTGGCGCTGGCCGCCCGACAGCTGCCGCGGCATGCGGCCGAGCAGATCCTGCAGGCCGAGGATTTCGGCCGCCGCCTTCACTCTCGAGACGATCTCCTCCCTGGGAACCTTAGCCAACCGAAGAGCAAAGCTCATATTGTCGGCCACGCTCATATGCGGATAGAGCGCGTAGCTCTGGAAGACCATGGCTATGTCGCGCGACTTGGCCGGCATCTCGTCGACGACGCGCCCGCCGATGCGGATCTCGCCGGTCGTCTGTTCTTCCAGCCCGGCGATCATGCGCAGCAGCGTTGACTTGCCGCAGCCTGACGGACCGACCAGCACCACGAATTCGCCGCTGGCGATTTCGATATTGACGTCGCGCAGAACTTCCACGGCGCCGAAGCTCTTGCCGAGCTGCTCTATCTCGATTGCAGACATCTGGTTTCCTCCCGTTCGGCACCACTCATCTCTGTTGAGCATGCCGCCATGCGCGGTACTCGGCCTCGCCCTCGGGACTCAGCGGGTAGTATTTTCGCAGGTCTCCTCCCTGCGCCAGGCGCGAGCGCGAAAACTCTTCCCATTCAATGTGCTCGCCGGCGAGCTCGACCAATTTTGGCGCCAGGGCGACCGGCACGACGACGACGCCGTCATCGTCAGCGACTATGATATCGCCAGGGATGACAAGCACGTTCGAGCAGGCGATGGGTACGTTGATGGCGAAGGGCACGATGTTGGTCTGGGCGTGGAAATTCGGGGTGACGTCTCTCACCCAGATACCTATGTCCAAGGCCGCCGCTTGCGCGGAATCGCGGATGCAGCCATCGACAACCACGCCAGCCCCGCCGCGGCCAGCGAAATAGGTCAGCATCATCTCGCCGAAGATGCCGCTGCCGAGGTCGCCGCGTGCATCGACGACCACCATGTCGCCCGGCTGCGTGGGATAGAGGACGTGACGGTGCAACTGCCGCTCCGGCTCCTCATATTCGGTCTCGTTGTAGAGATCCTCGCGCTTCGGCATGCACTGGAGCGTGAGAGCAGGCCCCGCCGCCGTGCGGCCGAGCCTCAGCGGACGCGGACCCCGTATCTGCGGGTCGCGAATGCCCATCTTGTGGTAGAGCTCACTGGCCAGCGTCGCCGAGCCGATCGCCGCAAGCGCGTTGACCAATTCTCTCGGCGGCCGCGAAATGTCCGACATCGCCGGTATCTGATCAGCTGCCATAGCGTATACTCCCATTGCTTGGCGAGGTCTTTGACCTCACCGACCATCACTCAGTTGCGTATCCAACCGTCATCGAAGCCGTCGGGCGTTTTGTGGTGCATGTCCGCCATTCAACCGCGAACCGCACCGGTGGTGAGGCCCTTGACCAGCAGGCCCTGGGCAAACCAGACAAACACCAAAGTCGGGATGACCATGAGGACGCCGGCTGCCGACATGGCGCCCCAGTCGATGCCGAACTGCGAGACGAAGTTGGTGAGCCCGACCGGCAGGGTCTGTGCGGCTTTGCTCGAGGTCAGGGTCAAGGCAAGCAGCAGGTCGTTCCAGGTGAACAGGAAGGTGATGACCGCGCTGGCGCCGATGCCGGGGGCAATCAGCGGCGCCACGATCTGGACCAGAGTGCGCACCGTGCCGGCGCCGTCCGACTGGGCAGCCTCCTCGATCTCTTTCGGCACGTCCTGGATGAAACCCAGCAGCAGCCAGATGGCGATAGGCAGTTTGGCCGCCGTATGGCTCAGGATCAGCGCCCAGATGGTGTCGAGCAGGCCAAAAGCGGCAAACACGGCGAAGAGGGGGATGGCAAGCGCGATGACCGGGATCATGCGCATGATCAACAGCAGCCCGAAAATCAGCATGACGCCCGGCATCCTGAAGCGCGACAGCGCATAAGCGCAGGGAATGGCCAGCAGATGGACGAGAATGACCGTCGCCACCGAGACGATCACGGTGTTCCAGACATAACCCATCGTGTCGTACTCCGTGAAAACGGAGACGTACTGCGTCAGCGTCGCCGTCTCGGGGATGATGTGCACCGGAACCGAGAAAATATCGGCCGAACTGCGGATCGAGGTCAGGAACAGCCACACAAGCGGAAAGACGGTCAGGGCGACGGTCAGGGCGAGCGCCAGGTACCGGCCGGCGGTTCCCGCCGTGAACCGGCGGCGCCGGCGCTTTGGCCTGGGGCGTGCGGTGACGGTTGCGGCGTCGGTCATATCGCTCTCCGTTTCGCAATCAGCCACGGTATTCCGTAGAGGAGCCCGAGCACGAATAGCGACATCCCCAGGGCGATGTAGGAGACCGCCGCCGCATGTCCGAAATCCACTGCCTGAAACGCCAGCAGGTAGGAGTAGACGGTAAGCAGATTGGTAGCGCCGCCCGGCCCGCCCTGCGTCATCAGCCAGACGACGTCGAAGGTCCGGAATGTGTCGATGATGCGCAGCATCAGCGCTATCATGATGACCGGACGCATCAGCGGCAGCACGATGTGCCAGAAGCGCTGCCATGGCGTGGCGCCGTCCACCGTAGCGGCTTCGAGCGGTTCCTGCGGCAAGGATTGCAGGCCAGCAAGGAACAGCAGCACCATCAGCGGCGTGTTCTGCCAGACATCGGCAACGATCACTGAGACAAGCGCCCAGGTCGGGTGGTTGAGCCATGGAATGTCGGGCAGGTTGAACATGCGCAGCAGCGCGTCGACGAGGCCGTACTGGGTGTTGAACAGCCAACGGAAATTCAGGCCCACGACGGCGGGCGCAATCATCGGTGGCACCAGGAGCAAGGTGCGCGCCAACCGCATGCCGCGCAATTTGCCGTTGACGAGCACGGCGATCGCCATTCCGGCCACCACTTCGGTCGTGATGGAAACGACGCTGAATATGGTCTGATTTCGCAGTGCCTGGTTGAACTGGCGACCGAAGAGTTCGTCGGTGTAGTTTGCCGTCCCGATGAACGGTGCCGAACCGCTGAGATCCCAGCGGAAGAAACTCATGATGAAAGAATAACCGAGCGGATAGATCAGTATGGCCAGCATAACAAGAAGCGCCGGGCTGGCCAGTAGGTAGCCTCTCTGCCAGGTGTAGGGGAGCGGCGAACGTCGCCGACGCCCCGACACCTGATCCTGCGCGACGGGCGGCATGGTCAATCGTAAGCCCCGGCCCGGCGCATGATCTCCTCAGCCTCGGTCGCGGCCTGGTTAAGCGAGTCAGCCGCAGAGACCTGGTCGGTCAGGGCCTGTTCGATGGCCGAGAACATCAGCGTGCAGACTTTCGAGAAGCCGGCCAGCTTCGGCCATTCCTTGCCATTGGCTATCGTCGTCTCGAGCTGCTGCAGCCAAAGGGCCTGGGGCCCCTTTGCCGCTGATATCACTTCCTTGGCGATCGTCTGACTGCTGGGGAAGTTGGTGAACTGATCGAACTGCAGCCTCTGCGCCTCCGGACCGACCGTATATTTGATGAATTCGACGGCGGCATCCTTGCGTCCAGATTGCCCGTTGAGCGCCATGGCATGGGAGATGGCGCATGAAATCGCGGCCTTGTCCCTGATGTAGGGCGCAGTCGACCACTTGCCCACGACACGCGAGGTCTCGGGGTTGGACAGGGTCGCGAAGGCGCCCGGCCAATCGAAATTGGCATAGACCGTACCGGAGGAGAATTCGGTCGAATTCTCATTCCACTGATAGCCGACCGCGTCGGGGGGCACGATTTTGTGCTTCTGGATGAGATCGCGATAGAAGGTCAGGGCCTTGATGCCTGCTTCGGAATTGAAAGCAGGCTTGTTGGCCTGGTCCACCCAATCGCCGCCGGCTTGCCAGAGCAGATCGCTGAAGGTGCGTTGCGCGGGGTCGCCCTGCCCCGGCACGACCAGCCCATAATGGCCATTGCCGGTCAGTTTCAGCCCGACATCGACGAGTTCCTCCCAGGTCTGGGCCGGCTTCAGGCCTTTTTCCTGGTAAATGTCACTGCGGTAGTATTGGACGCGCGAATCCATGTTGCGTGGAATGGCCGCCAGATTTCCGGTCTTGGGATCACGCAGATACTTGACCGCGACCGGATAAAATTCGGCGAGTTCGGTGTCGCTGAAATAGCTGTTCAGCGGAGCGAAATGGTTGAAGTAGGAATCGATCTGCGCTGTGTGTGTGCTGTAGACGTCGTACTGGCTCGATCGCGCCGCGCTCAGTGTAACCACCTTCGCCGTCAGTGGGGTAAATTCCAGCAAGTCGTAGCGAACCTTGATACCGGTCTTGGCGGTGAAATCCTGAACGATCTTTTCCCAGTATTTGGGATAGAGCGGGCCCCCGGTGATCAGCAACGCGGTGATCTCGTTCGCATCTGCCCTGGCAATCCATGGCGCGGCGAGCGAACCGGCCGTGACTGCCGCACTCGCAGCCAGGAATTTGCGTCTCGATAGGTTTCCGAACATCACAATCTCCTCCTTGGTTTGATTGGGCGGCCCATGCAGGGGTCGGCCGATAACTTTCAACCCTTCTGGCAGGTTCGCGGCGGCTTGCTCCTCCCGCAGCGAGACTGCCTGAACTCCTTCCCGGACGACGCTTGCGAGCCCGCCGGGCTATTGGACACCTATGCTCCAACTCGCCTGGCGCTTTATGCGTAGGCGTATCGATCCTGATCTCGGACGACGGAAGGCGGGATGCCGCTGGAGAACTCCACCGTTCAATCCTCCCTTCCCGCAGGCCGCATTATAGGCTAGTGAGCGTTCTCATGAGATAAGTTGACTGCATATCTAGCTATCAGCCTATAAGCTTATCAGACAAGTGGATGTTAATGATGGATGCCGCGGAGGTCAAGCTTCAAACTTTGCCCAAGCAGGTGGCCGGCGTGCTCGCACGTCGGATTGCCAGCAGCGGCATCAGCGGCGGCCAGGGACCGTCGGAGCAGCAAATCCTTCAGGAGTTCGGGGTTTCGCGTGCGGTGGCGCGGGAAGCGCTGAAGATCCTGGCGTCTCTCGACATGATCGAAATCGCGCAGGGACGGCGCGTGGTGCTGCGGCCCGCCGAAGAATGGGACTATCTCAGCCCATTGCTTATCGACTGGCTGCCGCCCGAGCAGAGCCGCGAGATATTGGCGGAAGCGCATGCGACGCGCATAATCATCGAACCGGCCATCGCCGCGATCGCGGCCAAGCATATGGCCAAGGAAAACCTCGAGCGTCTTGGCACCCTGCTGGCAGCCATGTCGGCCAGCGAAGACAATCCGGACGCCTATCTGAAACTCGACCTGGATTTCCACATGGAGATCTGCCGGGCGGCGCAAAACAGGATCCTCGACCGCTTCATGTATTCGTCCCGCTGGTGGCAGATGGCGAGCAGGCGCATCAGCAACCAGATGCCTCATGCGCTGCCCTCGGCAACCGAAATGCACAGGGCAATCTACGAGGCGCTCGTGGCGCGCGATGAAAAGCGAGCGGAAGAAGCAATGCGCCGGCACCTCAAGAAAACCACCGCGGTCGGCTTGCCTCGGTGAAGGAGCGGCGCAGCCAGCATTTGCGCTGGCCGCACCGCAGCGCGTCGGGAGGACACGGCTTGATTTGGAGCAATCCAGAAAAGTGAACTAGGCTCTCTTCGCTTGCTGTTCCTGACGCTGGCGTGCGCGAAAACCGAACATGTCGCCCTTGTCCTTGATTTCCGCCCATACCGGTGCGGTGATCCTGTCGATGGCGGCTATGTCCGCTTCGGAAATCGCCCAGCCGGCGCTCTCGACATTTTCCTCAAGCTCCTTGACGGTGCGCGCGCCGACCAACGGCGAGCTGACGCCTGGCCTGCTGGTCAGCCACTGGATCGCAAGCTGAGGAACCGTCTTGCCGTAGCGCGCCGCTATCGGCTTGAGGGCGTCGACGGCGTTCACCGCGCGCTCGTAGGTGCCCGGCTGGAACAGAACGGTGGTGCGACGCTCATCGCCTTCGACGAATTTGGTGTCCGGCGACAGCAGGCCGGTAAGCAGGCCCTGGGCGAGACCGCTATAAGGCATCACGCCGATATTATGCTTGCGGCAATAGGGCAGCGTCTCGGCCTCCACCTCGCGCCACAGCATGTTGTACGGCGGCTGGAGCACATCGATGACGCCATGCTGGCGCGCGCTGTCCATGTCGGCGGTGCTGAAATTCGAAACGCCGACCGCCTTAATGCGCCCTGACGAGCGCAACCGCTCCATCATCTCCATGGTCGGGCCGATCGGAAAATCCGAGTTCGGCCAGTGGACGAAGTAGACGTCGACATAGTCCGTCTGCATGCGCTTCAACGAACCGTCAAGTGCCGCCTCGATCGCGGCGGGTTCGAGATGATTGGGTGCGACCTTGGTCGCGATAACAGCCTTGTCGCGGCGGCCGGCCAGCGCCTTGCCGACGACCTCCTCGGCATGGCCATGTCCATAGGCTTCGGCCGTATCGATCAGCGTGATGCCGAGCTCCAGGGCGCGCCTGATCACCCGGATCGATTCCTCGTCGTCGGCCGCGCCCCAAAACGCGCCGGACATACCCCAAGTCCCCAGGCCGATCTCCGATACCGTGACCGTCGACGATCCTAGCTGTCGCTGTTGCATCCTGTTCCTCCTGACTGACGGCATACATGGCTGTCGCCCTGCTAAACTCCAATTTATACGCTTATATACTCGTCTAACAAGTGGGTTCGTCCGATTTGTGATCTTCGATCGTAATCCACTAATTTCTTAAATTATTCAACCACATGGGTATTTAAGAAGTCCATTCCTGCAGAATCCTTCAAAGGGGGTTTACGCCTCATCACTTTATCTTGTATGCTTATTAGACAAGTTTGCTCTTGGCCGAAAATCTGCGGTTGTAAGCGCGGCGCCATCACGGGGAGGAGGATTCGATGAAGATCGTGGACATCAAGACGGCGGTGGTCGCCTATCACGGCAAGGCGACCCTGATCCGTATCGATACCGATGCCGGCATCTCCGGCTATGGCGAAGCCAACCCCGATGCCGGCGCGGCGGCGATCGTCGGACTGATCTCGGAATTGAAGTCGGAACTGATCGGCCAGGATCCGCGCAATGTCGAATATTGCTGGGACAAGATCCGCCGCGACCATGTGTTTTCCGGCGCCCAGGCCGGCATCTTTCTCATCGCCTTGACCGGGCTCGAAATGGCTTTGTGGGATGTGGCGGCGAAAGCCGCCGGCCAGCCGCTCTACCGCATGTTCGGCGGTAAGTTCCGCGACCGCATAAGGCTCTATGCCGATTGCGGCGATGGCGATGAGGCATCGGGATCGCCGGAGGGCTGTGCGTCACGTGCGCGCCGCATGGTGGCGGAAGGCTTCACGGCGCTTAAATTCGACATCGACAATTTGCGCCATCCGGCGAAATTCGACGCGGTGAACCACACCATCAATGGCGCCGAGCTGCGGTTCATGATCGAGCGCGTCGCTTCAGTGCGCGAGGCGGTCGGCCCTGACATCGATCTCTGCATTGACCTGCACGCACGCTATGATGTGCTCAGCGCCAGCCGCATAGCAGGCGAGATGGAGCGCTTCAATCTTCTGTGGCTTGAAGAGCCGATCCCGGCGGAAAATGTCGAAGCCCTGAAGCAGATCCGCATGCGGACAAAGACGCCGATCTGCGTCGGCGAAAATCTCTATCTGCGCTGGGGCTTCCGGGAACTGTTCCAGAATTACGGCGCCGACGTCATCATGCCCGACGTGCCGAAATGCGGCGGCTTGGCGGAGAGCCGCAAGATCGCGAATCTCGCCGAGATGTATTACGTGCCCTTCGCGCCGCATCTGGTGTCGACGCCACTGGGCACAATGGCGACGTGTCATGTCTGCGCCAGCGTTCCGAACTTCCTGGTGCTGGAGTGGCACGCGCTCGAGGAGCGGGAAGCCTGGGACAGCTATGTACGCTTGCCGAATGGCGCCAACTCAATCGTCGAAGACGGCCACATTGTCGTGCCTGACGTGCCCGGCATCGGCGTCGAGCTCGACATGGATGGTGTGCGCAAACACGCCGTCCCCGGCTATGGCATCTTCGAATAGCGAGGGACGGCGTTCTGCCGGCCGGCACCGGCTGCTCGACCGAACAAATCCGTTGGGAGAACACCATGGGCAAGCGGATCATTTTCACCGGCGGCAGCGGCAAGATCGGTCGCCATGTCATACCCTATTTGCTGAAACATGGGCATCAGGTCCTCAACCTCGACCTGACACCGCTCGATGTGCCTGATGTCGACACCGTCATCACCAACCTTGCAGACGCCGGCGAGACCTACAATGCGCTGACGCTGCATTTCGGATTCAACGAATATTTCGGCGGCAAGGGCCGCGGCCCAGTCGACGCCGTCGTCCATTTCGCGGCGCTCCCGCGGATATTCCTGCGGCCGGACAACGCCATGTTCGCCGCCAATGTGCAGTCGACCTACAATGTGATCGAAGCCGCCACCAAGCTCGGCATCCGCAAGATCATTACCGCTTCCAGCGAAACGGTCTATGGCGTGTGCTTTGCCGAAGGCGTCCGCGATTTCACGTCGTTTCCGGTGGAAGAGGATTACGACGTCGATCCGACCGACAGCTACGGTCTTTCCAAAGTGCTCGGCGAGAAGATCGCGCGCTCTTTTGCCTCCCGCACCGGAGCCGACATCTATGCGCTGCGGATCGGCGGCGTCGTCGAACCGCATGACTATGCCCGTTTCCCGGAATTCCTGTCCGATCCCTCGAAACGGCGGCGCGACGCCTGGACCTATATGGACGCTCGCGATCTCGGCCAGATCGTCGATTTGTGCATCGAGAAGGATGGCTTGGGGTTCCAGATATTCAACGCCGTCAACGACAACATCGTGGCTGAGTTGCCGACGGCGGAGTTTCTGGGCAAACACGCACCCAGCATACCAGTCACACGCGCCATGGATACGTTCGAAGGACCGATCTCAAACCGCAAGCTGCGCGACGTCCTTGGCTTCCGGCAAGAATATGACTGGCGCACACAACGACCCGGTTGATGCCCCGATGGGCACTTCAGCGATCGAAGAAGCCTGCGTCCTCTTCCTTGAGATACTTCCTGGCCGCTTCGGCGTCGATGTCGAGGCCCAGCCCCGGCGCTTCCAGCAGGTCCACCATGCTGTCCTTCACGATCTGCGCCGGCAAGCCGATCACCAAATCCTCCCACCACGGGTCGGAGGCGCTCGGATATTCGAAGGCGATGTAGTTGGCGGGCAAGGTGGCGCAGACATTGATCAGCGCCCCTAAGCCGAGCAAACCGTTCGCGGTGCCGTGCGGCGCCATCAGGATCGAGTGCATGTAGGCGTGCTCGGCGACCCATTTGAGCTCGGCGATGCCGCCGATATCGGCCGGGTCCGGACCGATGATGCGGACCGCCTGCGTTTCGATCAGCTCCTTGAAATTATGCCTGAGATAGATCTGCTCGCCGGTATGGATCGGTGTCGAGGTGGAGGTCGTCAGTTCCCGGTAGGCCTGCGGATTGACCCAGGGCACATAGTCGCCGGTCAGCATGTCCTCGAGCCACATCAAATTGTACTTCTCGACCGCTCGGGCGAACTTGATCGCATCGGGCAGCATCCAGCCCGGGCCGCAGTCGAGCGCCAGGCTGACCTTGTCGCCCAGCACTTCCTTCATCGCCGCCACGCAGTCGAGCATGTGATTGAAACCGCGCTCGCTGATCACGCCCTGATCCATGGCGCCGTGATAGCCGGCCTTCTTCTGCGTCACGCCGTAGTGGAAGTCCTCGATGCTGTCCTTCATGTTGGAGTGGAACGAGATTCCCTGCTTGACCATGAAGAAGTTCTGCGGCTGCTCCATCATCCATTTGACGTCGGCGGCGTAGTCCTCCGGCCGGTCGCCCGTGCGCTTGCGGCGGATCGAACCGTTGTAGACGCGCACCTTGTCGCGCACCTTGCCGCCGAGGAGTTTGTAGGCCGGCACGCCCGCGGCCTTGCCGGCAATGTCCCATAGCGCATGCTCGATGGCGCTCACCGCCGCGCCATAGGGTTTGAATGAACCGCGCTGGCGGATCTTCAGCATCACCCGCTCGACGTCGGTCGGGTCCTCGCCGAGCAGCGCCTCGCGGAAATGCAGCACAAAGGGCTTGAGATAGGTTTTGGTATACTCCACCTCGCCCAGACCATAGACGCCCTCGTCGGTGACGACGCGAACGATCGGATGCTTGCCGATAACCGCGCAGCGCAGATCGGTGATCTTCATGGCGCAGCCCTATTTCACAGACGAGAAAGCTGTCGGCGTGAGCAACTGGCTGCTGATATTGGCAACGATCTGCCCGTCGCGCTCAGACTCTTCCCGGGCCTTGTGCCATACCGGATCGCTGACGAAAGCCGTCCATTTCGCCTCACGCTCGGCCAGCGATTCCCAGGCGAGGAAATAGGTGAGGCGATTGCTGTTTTCGCCGATCGCCGTGGTGAAAAACCCGGCTTGGCGGATGCCATGCCTCTCCCAGATGGCCAGCGTTTGCTCGGAAAAGCGCTTGAGCAGAGCCGGCAGCCTGCCCGGCAGGCAGTCATAGATACGCAATTCGTAGATCATGGTTTCGTCCGTTCCTTCTTCGCCTGGGAGAGGTCGACACGAATGGTCGATCGTTGGCCCTGAGCCTGGGGGATGATGGCAGGAGGTCTGGGCTAACTCCAAGTCCGGTCCCAGCTATATTCATTGTCCCAATGTTCGGTGGATTGCCATATCCCCGTGACACCGGACTGCAGATGCTGGCTGATCACCTCGTCGACCACATCGTCTATGCCCAGCCCCGGTCTGTCGGGCACGGTGATGAAGCCGTCCTTGACGAGCGGCTTGGGCAGGCCGGTGACGATGTCGTCCCACCAGTCGACATCGGCGGAGTGGTATTCGAGCGCCATGAAGTTTTCGGTCGCGGTGGCGACATGCGCGGCGGCCATCGCGGCGATCGGACTTTCGGCCATATGGATCGCCATGGCGACGCCGTGGTCCTGTGCCATATCGCCGATCTTCTTGGTCTCCAGGATGCCCCCGCTGGTGAGCAGGTCCGGGTGGATGACGGAGAGGCCGCCGCTCTTGAGCAGAGGCTCGAAGCCCTCCTTGAGGTAAATGTCCTCGCCGGTGCAGATCGGCACCGTGGTGGCCTGCTGCAGCTGCCGGTACTGCTCGGTATATTGCCAGGGAATCACGTCCTCGAGCCAGGCAGGAACATATTTCTCGATACGGCGCGACAGACGTATGCCGTCCTGCAGCGAGATGTGGCCGACATGGTCGATGGCGAGCGGGATTTCGTATCCGATCACCTCGCGAACCTCGTGGATGTACTGCTCGAGCAGGTCGATCCCCTTTTCGGTGAAATGCAGGCCCGTGAACGGGTGCTGCACGTTCTGCGCGTCGTAGGCGAGATTGCGGGCCTTGCGCTCCTCTGATGTGCCGCCACGGCCGCGCGGGTTGGCGTGGAAACCGTCGAGCGCGCCGGCGGGCGCGGACACCGCGCCCGGGACATGGGCGATCTGCATCAAGCCGAGGTCCATTTTGAGGAAGGTGAAGCCGCGCTCCATGCGCTGTTTGAGGCGCTTTCCGGTTTCGGTGCCGCTCGGCTTTTCGGCATCGGTATCGCAATAGACGCGCACATGATCGCGAAATTTGCCGCCGAGCATCTGGTAGATGGGAACTCCATAGGCCTTGCCGGCGAGATCCCAGAGCGCGATCTCTACCGCCGACACGCCGCCGCCTTGCCGGCCATGCCCGCCGAACTGCTTGATGCGGCGAAACAGGCGATCGATGTCGCAAGGGTTCTCGCCCAGCAGCCGGCTTTTCAGCATCAGAGCGTAGGTGGCGCTGGCGCCGTCGCGCACCTCGCCAAGCCCGACGATCCCCTGATTGGTATAGATCTTGAGCAGCGCCGAGGTGAATGGCGCGCCGACGATTTCGGCAACCCGCATGTCGGTGATGCAAAGGTTGGAGGGTTTTGAATTCGTGTTGATCCGATTGAGAGCCTCGTCGGCTCCACCCGCTTTTGGCATGACTTGTCCTCGTTCTGATCGGCGGGAGGCTTGTCGCTGGTGCGCTGGGCTTTGCTAGCCGATGTCAATCTCGTGGGCCTGCAGATAGTCGCGATTCATCTCAACCCCCAGACCAGGCTTCGACGTCAGCTTGAGGTTGCCGTTTGAAACGTCGAGCGGGATGTCCATGAGGTGATCATATTTGCCGAGGTTCCACTCCGACGTCTCTAATTTGTAGAAGTTGGGAACGGTCATCATAACCTGCGCTCCCGCAACAACGTTGATCGGCCCCGCGGCATCGTGCGGCGAGACCGGGATGTAGTAGGCTTCGCACAGGGCGGAGATCTTCTTCAGTTCGGTAATGCCGCCGGTCCAGGTGACGTCAGGCATGATGTAGTCAGCGAGCTTGTTCTCGAGCACCGGTACGAAATCCCACTTCGTGTGGCCGCGCTCGCCCCACGAGATGGCGGCACTCACCTTCTCACGCACTTGCTTGAGCGCGTTCAGGCTCTCGGGCGGACAGGGCTCCTCGAACCAGTCGATCTGGCCGGCTTCCTCGAGGCTCCTGCAGAGGCGAATGGCGGTTGGAACGTCGAAGCGGCCATGCGCATCGATGAGGATGTCGACATCAGGGCCCGCCGTTTCGCGGATCAGCGCCGTGAGCTCGGCCGCTTCGCGTTCATCCTTGCGGGTCATGCTGCCATCGAGGTAACCGTCGCGCTGTTCGCGCGACAGGCCATCCGCGGTGCGGCCCTGATGGGGGAAAGGATCGAATTTGAGGCCAGTGTGTCCGGATTCGACAATGTCGCGAATTTCGCGAACGACCGCCTCCTTGCTGGTGAATTTGGCCTGGTTGGGGTGGGTGTAAAGCGCGATCTCCTCGCGCACCGGCCCTCCCAGCAACTCGTAGATCGGCTTGCCGAGAACTTTGCCGCGGATATCCCACAGAGCTATGTCGATGGCGCTCACGCATTCAACGGCGGCGCCGCGGCTGCCCATATAGGTGAAGCTGCGGAAAATCTTGTGCCACAGATGCTCGATGCGCGCCGGATCCTCGCCAGTCACGGCGATGCCGATCTGCCGCAGGATCGTGCAGAGCGCGCGGTTGGCCAGCTTTGTGGTGGTGGTGATCTCGCCCCAGCCGCTCACCCCCTCGTCGGTCGTCACTTCGACGAACAGGTATTCTCCCCAATATGAGGCCGGAGACTTGATCAGCCATGGCCGGATGCCTGTGATTTTCATCTCAACTACCTTTGTCTGAAGGGCCGGGCAAACGATGACCCGCCTGCTATCCAGCCCGGGCCGCGCTACGCGCACGCATGTGTTCGAGGACATGCCGGCCAGAGCCCTCGACATGGCGCGCAATGAGTTCGGCTGCCTCGTTGGCATTTCCTGCCTTTACATGGGCGATGAGCTCGCGGTGCTCGCGAATGATCGCGGCACGGCGGGCGAGCGTAAAATTGAACCGCCGGCTTACGGCCCGCAGCACTTCGCGATGCTTCCACCAAAGCTCGGCGGCATGGCGGTTATAGTGCCGCTGGTACATCACGGTATGGAAAGCCGTATCCAGCTCGCTATGCCTGAAGGTGTCGGCGAAGTTGTTCTCTTCGATTAGGCCTTGGAGACGTTCGAGCTCGGCGATGTCCTCGTCGGTCGCCATGTTCACAAACCATCGCGTCAGGGCTGGCTCGATCAGCACACCGATCTCGTAGATATCCCGGACAAAATCCTGGTCTATGGGCCGCACGCGTGCCCCGCGATTGGGGAGAAAGGTGACAAAGCCTTCGCCGCGTAACAGTTGCAGGGCCTCGCGCACTGGATTGGTCGAAGTGCCGTGACGCCGGGCCAGATCGGTGACCACCAGCCGTTCGTTAGCGGCGAGCCGCCCCTCGATGATGTCCTCCCGGATCAGTTCATAAAGCGAGGCGCCCTCGCTCGAGGCCCCAAGAGGATCGATCCCTTCGGGTGGCTCTGCTTTGAATTCCCGCGTTTCGGCCAAGGCCGGCCCCCCTTCCGTGAATACACACCTTCCTCGATATCACGCACGATTCCCATAAACAATGTACGATTTGTTGCGTTGACAGCCAATCTGCGATCTGAAAACGTATAAATTGCTCGAAGGGATACATTTGAGGAGATGTCCCCGTAGCCGACGAGTAACGCCGTTCGCCTCGATGCAGAGCGGCATGGGAGAGAAACCTGGAGGATACCTATGACGAGGATTACACTCGGCGGTGCCGTCCTGCGCGGCACTGTCTCCACTGCGTTAGTGGCATCGTTGATGTCCGCACCGGCGCTGGGTGCTGCGCCGGTCGACTTGAGCAAGTGGTCGCCGGAATATGTGCGCTCCATTGCAGGCACACAGGATTTTGACACGGCCGCCGATTGCGCCAAGGTCACCCCGCTCGACTACAAGGGGCGACTGACGTTTTGGTATCAGGGCGTGTTCGAGGGCGACCCCGACCTCCTGCGCCAGTACTACAAGGACTTCTTCGAGACCTTCCGCAAGACCTACCCGAACATCCAACTCGAGGATCAGGCCCTCACCTACAACGATCTCCTGGACAAGTTCCGCACGGCGCTGCTTGGCAATGCCGCGCCGATGGCGGTGCGCCTGCAAATCCTGGGTGGCACAGAGTTCGCCTCGAAGGGCTATCTGCAGCCGCTCAAACCCGAGGACGTGGGATATTCGACCGAGGATTTCTGGCCCGGCGCCATGAAGGCTGTGACCTGGGACGGCGTCACGTACGGCGTGCCGACCAACAACGAAACGATGGCCTTCATCTGGAACGCCGACATCTTCAAACGCGCGGGGCTCGATCCGGACAAGGCTCCGGCAACCTGGGACGATGTCGTCAAGTATTCCAAGCAAATCCACGACAAGCTCGGCATCGCCGGCTACGGTCTCGTGGCCCGCAAGAATGCCGGCAATACCCCGTACCGCTTCATGCCTCAGCTATGGGCCTATGGCGGCGGCGTTTTCGACGAAGCCACGGCGAACCCGACCTACAAGCAGATCGAGCTCGACAGTCCGCAAAGTAAGGCCGCGCTGCAAGCCTCTTACGACATGTATGTTCGCGACAAGTCGGTTCCGGTTTCGGCACTCACCAACCAGCAGGCCGACAACCAGCCGCTGTTCCTCGCCGGTCAGCTCGGCATGATGATCTCGCACCCGTCCGACTACAATGTCATGCTTGACCTGCAGAATAAGGCGACGGGCAGCGACAAGGACAAGGCGCAGACCGTTATCGACAACATGCGCTACGGCCTGATCCCGACCGGCCCGGACGGCAAGCGCGCCGTCGTCTTCGGTGGCTCGAACATTCACATCCTGAAACCCGAATATGTCGAGGGCGGCAAGGTGGACGAGCCGGCCGCGAAGGCCATTATCTGCATGTGGACCAGCCCGGAGTGGTCGCTGAAGATGGCCTATGCCGGCTCGAATCCGGGCAATCTCAACGGCTTCAAGACCAAATGGATGAAGGAGCGTCTCGACAGCATCAAGTTCCTCGATGTCACGACCTCGATGCTGCCATATGGCATCCCATTCCCGGCTCTGCCCCAGTCGCCTGAGATCATGAACATCATCGTCCCAGACATGCTGCAGAATGCCCTGACCGGGGCGATGACCGTCGACCAGGCAGCGGACGATGCGGCCAAGAGGGTGAAGGAGCTAATGGGCGGCGGGCTCTAGCCGAAGCATGACTTGAGATCTTGCCGGTCGCGCCCGAAGCGCAACCGGCTCGTTCCGAAAAATAGGGGCACGCCAAAGTGACGATCCTGACCGGCAAGACCGGGGCTCGGGGAGGATTTCGACCCTTGCTGCGGAAGATCTGGGCGCATCGCGCCGACTATGCGTATGTGCTTCCCGCGATCGCCGTGATGCTGATCGTGATCGCCTATCCGATCTACTACACGGTCGAGCTGTCGTTCTTCAACACGCCACCTGGCCTGCAGCTTCGCGACAAGATCTTCGTCGGCGTCGACAATTATACGGCGATCCTCAGCAGCGGGATTTTCTGGAAGGTCACCTCGAACACCCTGATCTGGACTCTGGCATCCACCTTCATCTCCTTTGTCCTGGGGTTTGCCTGCGCGCTGGCGCTCCATCGCGACTTTGTCGGCCGTGGCGTCCTGCGTGCCATCCTGATCATTCCCTGGGTCATCAGCGCGGTCGCCGCTTCCTATATCTGGAAGTGGATCTACCATTCGGACTTTGGCATCATCGGCGCGGTGCTGGTCGAGCTTGGATTGGCCGACCGGCCGCCAAATTTCATCGACAGCGTGTCAACGGTGCTGCCCTCCCTGATCGTCGTCAATATCTGGCGCGAGTTCCCGTTCGCCATGATCATGATGATGGCCGGCCTGCAGACCGTACCCGACCAGTTGCTGCGCGCCGCAAAGGTCGACGGAGCCAATGCATGGCAGCGCTTCTGGCATGTCACCTTCCCGCATTTGAGAAACGTCTCGACGGTAACGATCCTGCTGCTGGCAGTGGCCAACTTCAATTCCTTCATCATCCCCTGGATCATGACCGGCGGCGGGCCGTCGAACGCATCGCATATCTGGATCACCCACATCTATGAGCTCGCCTTCGGCCGCCAGCGCTGGGGAGTGGCATCGGCCTATTCGGTGCTGTTGTTCCTCATCCTGATGATGTTCGGTTACTTCTACGTCCGTGCGCTGAGCGGAAACGAGCGGAAGGATCACAGCGCATGAGCACACCCGCCGAGACCGCCGCTCGAGGTCAGCCCCGCCGCCGCATGCGCGTCGACGGGTGGCGGTGGGGTGGGCGCATCTTCCTCGTCTTCATGCTCCTTTACACGGCGTTGCCGATGATCTGGATGCTGCTCACCTCGATCAAGTCCGGCTTCGCGGCGATGCAATTCCCGCCGCAATGGTGGCCTGACCAACCGACCCTTGCCAGCTACCAGAAGCTGCTCGACCCACAGAACAGCGTCGGCCAGGATTTCCTTCGCTTCTTCTGGAACAGCCTTTTCGTTTCGACCGCCACGACCGTCCTTTCCGTTATCGTGGCGGTTCCCGCGGCCTATGCGTTTTCGCGCTTCACCTTCCCGGGCCGGAACTTCCTGTTCTTCGCCGTGCTGCTTCGCAACATGTTCCCGGCGGTGATCTTCCTCGTGCCGCTCTTCATCCTGATGCGCGCGATCGGGCTGGTGAACACGCACGGCTCGCTGGTCCTTACCTACCTCACTTTCGGCCTGCCGCTGGCGATCTGGCTGCTGAAGGGCTTCTACGACAACATCCCGGTGCAGCTCGAGCAGGCGGCGCGCATCGACGGGGCGACGCGGTTCCAGGCCTTTATCCTGATCGTGATGCCGCTCTCGGCGCCAGGGATCATCGCCACGGCGATCTATTCCTTTATCGGTGCGTGGAACGAGTACATCTACGCCTACACCTTCCTCTCCAAGAACGAGCAGCTGACGTTGCCGGTCGGCATCCAGCGCTTCTTCTCGGAAAACACGACGGACTTTCCAGGCCTGATGGCAGCCAGCTTTATCATGAGCGTGCCCGTCGTGGTCCTCTTCCTCGTCCTGCAACGATACTTCGTACGCGCCCTCACGGAGGGCGCGGTCAAGCACTAGGGAGTTGCCCATGGCCCATGTGGTCCTCAAAGATCTCGTCAAGACCTACGGCAGCTTCAAAGCCGTCAACGACGTTTCGCTGACCGTCAATGACGGCGAGTTCGTTGCGCTCGTCGGTCCGTCAGGCTGCGGTAAGACAACGACCCTCAATCTCGTCGCGGGTCTGATTCCGATCACATCGGGCGATATCGTCATCGGAGACCGGGTGGTCAATGACCTCGACCCAAAGGACCGGGACATCGCAATGGTGTTCCAGAACTACGCGCTCTACCCACAAAAGTCGGTCTATAAGAATCTCGCCTTCCCGCTGCAGATGCGCAAACTGCCCAGGGACGAGATCGACAGGAAGGTCAAGGAAGCGGCGCGCGTGCTCGATATGACACAGTTGCTCGAGCGCAAGCCGCGCGAACTTTCGGGCGGGCAGCAGCAGCGTGTGGCCCTGGGCCGTGCCCTGGTCCGCGATCCCGCTGTGTTCCTCATGGACGAGCCACTTTCCAATCTCGATGCAAAACTGCGCGTGCAAATGCGGTCGGAGATAAAGCGCTTCCACCAGGACCTCAAAGCCACGATCATCTATGTGACGCACGACCAACTCGAAGCCGTGACCATGGCGGACAGGATGGCGGTGATGAACGGCGGCTACCTGCAACAATACGATTCACCGGCGCAGGTCTTTGCCCATCCGGTGAATATGTTCGTCGCCAGCTTCATCGGCAGTCCGGCGATGAGCCTTGTTCCGCTGGAAGCGTCGACGACAAACGGCAACACCGTGCTGACGGGCGCGGAGCGCTGGAGCCTCGAGCTCTCGCCGCGCAACGCCCAGAAAGTCACGCGGGCAACGACCAAGAAAGTCGTGCTCGGCGCACGTCACTCGACGATCAAGCTCCACAAGAGCGCGGCGCCAGGCGCCGTCCCGGCCAAGGCCTACACGGTGGAGCCCACCGGAGACATCACCTTCGTGCAAGCGTTGCTGTCCGGCGCCATCGTCAACGTCAGTGTGCCGCCGACCATCGCCGTTGCGCCGGACGAGCAGATCTGGCTCGAGTTCGACCAGGAGCGGATGCACCTGTTCGACGGCGAAACTGAGATGGCCCTCGAGGCTGACTGAGACAAGACGGGTGCGTTTGCAATGGGGGCCGGATGACCGAGAAGCTTAGGATTACCGCGATCAAGCCCTACCCGGTGTGGGTAGGAACGCGCAACCAGATGCTCGTCAAGATCGAGACCGACCAAGGCATCTTCGGCTGGGGCGAGAGCGGCTTGAGTGGTCGCGAGAGGGCGGTGACGGGCGCCATCGAGCACTATCGCGAGTTTCTCATCGGCCGCGACCCGATGCAGATCGGGCGGATTTGGCAGGAAGTCTATCGCAGCCAGTATTTCGAAGGCGGGCGCGTTCTACAGGCAGCGATTTCCGCCATCGACATCGCCCTTCACGACATCAAGGGCAAGGCGCTGGGCGTGCCAGTCTACGAGTTGCTCGGCGGCAAGCAGCGCGACCGCATCCCCACCTTCGCCTCGACCGGAGACGAGGCCGAGGGTGATGCTGCCATCGAACGAGCCCGCGAATTGCGCGCGCAGGGCTGGCAGGCGATCCGCTTCTTCCCCGCCGGGCAAAGCAGCAGAGACCTCTTCGATCCGCGCGAGTCGATTGGCGTGACCGCGAGGATGATGAACAAAGCCCGCGAGGCGCTGGGCGACGACGCTGTGCTGGGCATCGATTATCATCATCGGCTGTCGGTGGCCGAGGCGGCGAGCTTTTGCAACAAGCTCGGCCGCGGCGTGCTGGATTTCCTTGAGGAGCCGATACGCGACGAGACGCCGGAGGCTTACGAATCGCTGCGCACGATGACTGACATTCCGTTCGCCATCGGCGAGGAATTTGCCAGCAAGTGGCAGTTCCTGCCCTACATCGAACGCGGCATCCATCAGTTCAACCGGCTCGACATATGCAATGTCGGCGGGTTCACCGAGGCGATGAAGGTCGCTGGCTGGAGCGAGGCGCACTATGTGGACCTGATGCCGCACAACCCCCTTGGTCCGGTGTGCACCGCCGCGACCATCCATCTCGGCGCGGCGGTGCCGAATTTCGCGTGGCTCGAGACCCGGGCGCCGGAAAGGAAGCTGGGCTTCGACAGTTCCGAGTTCTTTCCCGTGCAACCCCGACTGGACGGCTCTGACTATCCGGTCAGCGACCTGCCGGGGCTCGGCGTCGAGGTCAACGAAGAGGCGATCCGGGCGCAGAGTTTCCGTTTCTGGGAAGCGCCCCACCTCAAGCGCCGCGATGGTTCTGTCACCAACTGGTAGTTCAATTTCAACCGGAGTCCATCATGACGCATACCCCCGACATCACGCGGCCACCTAAAGACCTGATCGACGCGCTAAGGGAGATCGGCGCCGCGACCGTTGCCGGCACGCTTGGCCATATGGGCTTCCGCAATCCGCATATGGTCGGACCGGTGGCGCAGAACCGCGGGAAGTCGATCGTCGGGCCGGCGCTGACGCTGCAGTTCCTGCCGCAACGGCCGGATCTCTTCAACGAGGGAGAATACGCCGATCCAGAGACACAACTGCACCGGCACGTGCTCTATCATGCGCAGGAAGGCGACGTGGTTGTGGTCGACGCGCGTGCCGACATGAGCTCGGGCGTCTTCGGCGATATGATGTCCACATATTTCAAGGGCAGAGGCGGCGCCGGCATCGTCATCGACGGATGCATGCGCGACCGGCCCAACGTCGAGAAGCTCGATCTGCCGCTGTGGCTGCGCGGCTGGACCCCCAACTACCACGTGCAGACCAGCATCTATCCAAACGCCGTAAATGTTCCGATTGCCTGCGGCGGTGTCACGGTGATACCCGGCGATATCATCGTGGCCGACGACGACGGGGTGGTGGTAGTTCCAGTCGCAATGGCCTCAAAAGTGATTGAAGAATCGAAGAAGCATCACGATTGGGAAGAGTTTTCGCGACAGAAGCTCATGCAGGGCGCGCCGTTGCAACGCTACTATCCGCTGCATGACGATGCCCGCGCAGAATACGAGGAGTGGCGCAGCGCAAAGCGCTAGATGTTTGATCCCAGGCTTTGATGGTTCATCATTGACGTCCGAATAAAAGGATGCGCTGTGGGCCAGGTTCTGCATGGGAGCGCCACAACGACAGAGGCGATCCGTCGAGCGATACAACATAGTCAAGCGAGCCTGAGGGCGCTTTCGAAGCGCTATGGCATCAATCCCCCCGAGTGCGTCGGCAGCGTCGGTCTTGTCGCGCTGCGCCGCCATCGTGACGCGCACATGCCTGGTTTCCAAGCACATTGCCGGCAGGCCGAGCCTGGCCAGTTCAGGCTGCAGTCAGGGTGACAGCGAGCTGGCTTCGCGGCCGACCCGCCGCAGCCGCGCCACAAACGGTTTCAGCGCCTTCCAGGTCGCTTCCGCATCCGTCACCACCGTGCTCTTCAGATGCACCGCGCGGTCTCGTTGACGACGCACACCGCAGTCTCGTCGATCGCCACGTCCAGTCCACAAAGGAATTCCATCGTCCGCCTCCTGCGCTCTTTGACAAGAGCAGAATGGTCACTCCAGTCGCCACCCCTCGCCAGCGGCACCGCAGCAGACGCACAGGTTTGCTGTCCAGCCTGGCACCTGCCCCGATTACGGGCCGCAATCCCTCGTCGCACCGAAGTGCGATGGCGCAAGAAGCTGCCTATCGTTGCGATAGGTCGAAGGCTTCCTGCAAACTCTGCTGCAGATGGGCGGATAGCCAAATCCGATGCACTCACACCACGCGGTCCGTCCGATTTCCATATGAGCGCCGTTTGATCGGAGACGCTTTGGCCGTTTCGCGCTCTGGAGTCGCAAAGCCCAGGCGTTCAGCTCTGACGCAGATTGCAGATTTGTGAGCATGGGCTGGAGGCAGACGCACACCTGCAGCTGCAGGTAGGCGTTGCGCAGCTATGCCCTTTTCTCACCAACTCGATATCGTTGGCCGAACAGATGGTCCTGCGGGAGCGGCCGGCGCCTCCATTGGGGTGATTGGGCGAAGGCGCCGGCCTACCGGGGCGCACCGTTGGGGCAACGCGCTCCGATTTCAGGAGAGATTTGTATTTTCGAAGGGCTTGGATTCCCAACCCTTAAGTCACATTGTCTCGGCGGCAACCCATCCCAGCCGCTCGAAAAAGGGCGACAGCCTCGAAGCGCCGTCCATACCCTCCGCGCTGACACAACGTGCCAGATGTCGGCGCCTAAGTGATTGCCATTCGGCATCGAATCGAACACGCATTTTGCATGTCGGTTTCGAGAAAACACTTACATGGGTTGGTCTTGCGGGGATGGAATTCGTCGTTGACTACGCGGTCGCCGTTTGGGGAACGTGTTAAGCGCCCCTCGCCGCTGCGACCGAAAGGAAGACAGCGAACCCATTCAGCGGGCGGCTCGATGCTTAAAGATGAGTTGATTTAATCGCCCTTGAGATGAACGACCAGCTTCGATCGCCTCGCTTCCATCAAGGGCAGATGTAAGCAGGGTCAAACTCCGCCAGCTCCCGCAACCGCTGGGGCTGAAGTATCTCCAAATGATGCTTGTGAAGGGTGATCAACCCGTCCTGGCGCATCTGCTGCAGGACGCGGTTGAGGTGAACACCGCTCATTCCCGTAGCGTCAGCCAGAACCTCATGGGTCAATGGCAGATCGAAGGAATGATCCCCCACAAGATCGACGCGGCGAAGGCGAGCATGCAACTCGCAAAAGAGATGTGCCAGATGTGTCGATTTCTCGTGCCGCCCCATATAGGCCAGCCAAACTCGCAAAGTTGCCTGTTCGATCAAGGCGATGCTTATGAAGGCTTTGGCGAGGTTGGGATGGCGAGCTATCGCCGCAGTCACCGCGTGCCGGTTCAAAACCGTAACCACAGTCGGGGTCAGTGCGGCCACACGTCCGACAGAACCTTTCCCCAACGCCGACAAGTCGCACAAGTCGCCGACGATCAGAAGATCGGTAATCTGCCGGGCTCCGTCCTTGAAAGAAACGGAGCGGGCGGCCCAGCCCTCCGACATTATGTGAAGCTCTGGAGTATCCTCCTCGGAATCAAAGATGGTCTCGCCGCGCCTGTAGTCCCTTGTGCTCGTTATCGCCCTCGCCAAGGCATCTCGCTCGGCTTCGCCCAACGCTATCCTGCGCATTCGCTTAACCAAAGCGTCCAACGACAAAACGATCACTCCGACGTTACAGCCAACGAATGTCTGGGAGGCTGACAAAGATAAATCGCACCAGGGCCGCTCCCCTTGACTCAGATCAACCCCAATTGATAGCCCCGCAGACAAGGACCCTCCAGACACGCGCCGGCGGATTCAAACATTGCGATATGGTCGCGCCGAATTGGTTGCATTCAAACGATTTTTGCGACGCTATCTCTATGCCCCTCATCGGTGATCGTGGGAGGAAATCATGGGATCGCCCGAGCACGCAGTCGAGAGTTCGCCTTGTTCTTCTACCGCCACTCATAGCCAGTGCGGGATTGGCGACTGCTCACCACATCGATGAATTCCTGCCGCGCCCCATGAATCGACGCTGTGAGCCCGCTGCTCCGTTAGCGGCCGTGTTGTCGCGACGTGAGACGCAATCCGGGAAAGGGCTAACCGACTGCAAGTCTTATCCCAGTCATAATGATTGCAAGCGTAAGAACGGTAGCGATTAGCCATGGGCGCGCGCGGTACCGGCTTAGCCACGGAGCTGGGCCAAGTTTGGCCCTGACGGATGGCTGAGCGCCGCGGCGCGGCGGCTCCATCACAACGTTCTGGCTGCAGCTTTGGCCAACAAGCTCGCGCGCATTGCGTAGAACGTGCTTTCCACGGTCGTTCGTTTGCGGGCGAATTCGAGCCGCACATGCGGTCAGCGTCGTGATGCGTGATTGTTGATGTTCCTGCCACGGTCTGCGAGGTGACTTGAAACGGATGGCACAGCGGTCTCCTTGGCGCGCCTGAGACTTGGATGCACGCATGGCCGACAGAGGCCTGCCACATAGGAAGATCAGGTGTGTGCGGATTACGATGATGGCCCGGAGCACCGGGCCCATGCCAGCGGCGCCGTGGCTGACACACACCCTTGCTGCCCCTCTAGGCGCCTGCTGGCGATTGATGATGGTTCGGCTGATATCGATTCCTTGGCACTGGAATCATGGCAACGTTGGGCACTCGCAGAGGCAGACAGGATCGATTCAGTACGGTCTGGTAAAAATCTGACACATCTCAGGCTGTCGTGCTAGCAAGTCGACCGCCGCAGCTGCCGCCTAATCTAGGTTAGCCTAAGGAAGAACATTCCATAGACGTTCGCGGAACCAAAGCGATCCGCTCAGACCTTGGTAATCAAGAGTGTAAGACCTTGGTCCTGCGGCATAACCAAGAGGAGGGAAAGCCAGGAATACCTTCGATTTGACTTCGCGAACTGCACCCTCGTTATCGACGCAGTGGCCTAAGTCTGGAGGGGGGCTATCCTTAAGCCTAGTTTGGGCAGCGTAACAGATATGATAGCGGCGCCACCAGCGATGAGCCACAGTCATCCTCATGCCCTCCGGCATGCATCGCGAGCGCAAGGAGGGTAGGACTCTCCAGATAGCTGCTCAATCCCCGTTGCCGCAACAATCATCCTATAAGACTAGAGCCAACTTGCTCCTTTTAGAGGAGCCTCTTCCCCTGTGTTTCCGTTGACAAATAGCTACCACCCGATACGCTTTTTCACAACCAAACTGAAACTTGTGACGGTTTTTCCGATACTGTCCGTGCATTGGATGAAGGCCGTCGACGGGTTCGACACTACTATCAGGTGAACGGTTGTTGGATATTGAAAAGCGGCACGGTCCACAGGCGGCGGGAAGAGTTGGATCGACTTGTTCAGAGCCCTTCGGGGCTGCCGCCGTTGGTCGTCCACTCTTTGAAAACTCGCTATCGATATTGAACCGGACTGGTGCTTGGCATATAGCCAAGGACCTTTGCCAGGAGTTCGTACCAGAGCACGCACGGGTTCGGTATTGGAGACTTGGCGCGATAGCTCCCGAAGGGCTGGCGCGCAAGATCGCGGCCAGGCTGATGATGCTGGAAATCAGTTGGCTTAAGGACAGCCAATATTGCTTGATCGGCAGCAAAGCCGCGGGTGGCAACAGCCGGATCTTTCTCGATCCGCTCTTTGTGCTGAGATCAGAGCTGGCTGAAAAAGATATCGTGCTCTGCCATGACGTCGGCCCTTTGAGCCACAGCTACCTCTATGACTCTGTAACCGTCGAGAATTACCGTGTCGCCTATGAAAAAATCCGCAGGCACAGGCCCGGGATTGTTTTCGTCAGCGATTGGTCGAAGGACAATTTCGTTTCCATCTATGGGTCAAACTTCCGATTCCTGACCACCATTCCGCTATACGTGCGCACGGGCCTGTTTGAGGGGTCGCTGGAAGCTCTTCCTGGTGTCGACGGGCCATTCTTCTTGACTGTCGGCGCCTTTGAAACACGTAAGAACCAGATCACGGCGCTTGAGGCCTATCGAGACGGCGGGTTCTACAAGCAAGGTATCAAATACGTGCTTTGCGGCTCGCGAGGCGAAGGCCGCGAGAAGATCGTCGATCTTGCGAAATCGATACCAGGGACGGTGTTGCCGGGATATGTGGCGGACAGCCAGTTGCGCTGGCTCTACGCGAAAGCAGAGGCATTCATTCTGCCGAGCCTTCTGGAAGGGTTTGGCATGCCCGCCTTGGAGGCGGCCCATATGGGCCTCTTACCGATCGTCTCCGAGGGAAGTGCATTGGTGGAAGCGGTGGAAGGCGTATGCGTGCAAGTCCCTCCAAAAGACACGACTGCAATCGGACAGGCGATGCGGCGAGCCCTTTCACGCAGTTCGAGCGAAAAGGCACGGGCCAGCCGCGAACTGCGGGACGTTGCCTCGCGCGCTTCGAAACAGCGCTTCCTGCAGGGCTGGAGAAGCCTGCTGCTGGGCGGATAAATCGAGTCCGGACGTTTGGTGAAGGCGCGGGCATACCTCGCCTGTGGGTCAGAGGCCCAAAAGGGGGCAGGCCGCGCGATACCAGAATGGCAATGCCTTCCACCGCAAGCCTGCATTGAACAGCCCGCCCCAGTGCCAGAGCCAATGGTGCGGCACACGGCTGCGGAGATCGCGCGCAAACTTCCCGAAGAGGCCGCGACTGCAGTGGAGGCCTACGAAAGCAGTCGTTCCATTTTCCGGGATCGTTGGCAAAACGACTTGAGTGAAGCATTGGCTCGGGCGCTGGGTAGCGTTCCGGTCCCCTAGGCAGCATCGATAGCAGGCATGGGCTGTGCCGTCTGATAGCGATTGCGTCTTTCAAAACCCGCTGCCATGCGTAAGGCGCTGACCCTGGTGGCAGAGACAACAGCGATTGCGATGAAGAAGAGGGGGCCAGGGTCGGCGCTGCCGCCTGACACCGAGTTGGCAATTATGCCGGCGAAGGCGGCGTTCCTGATGCTCAATGCGACTGCAGCCGTCTCAGGCGCCACCCATTGTTGCACCCCGCTCAATCCCCGGGTCAGGACACCGAGCAGCATGGCCAGCATCAGAGACCCAAAGAAGCCAAGCTGGGACAGAACCGCGATCGGCCAGCTTGATGCCCTGGAACTGCCGAAGCCGACGCCAAGGCCACTGGTGTCGACGAAGGACTGCAGGCTCTTGAGGTTCCAATAGGTGCGCTCATGCCCCGAGGCGGAATCGGCTTTGTTGATGATGGTGCTGTTGATGAGCCTGACGAAGGGATCCAGCGCGTCGGCCCTGTAGAGGCTGACGCCCAAAACAGCGGCCACGCCCAGCACCATCAGGACGGTGATCAATATCTCCTCCCGCTCGACTCGTCCCCTGAGAACTGATGCCAACATTGAGAGGGCGACCGGAATACACAGCAAAGTGAGGCCAAGATAGGCGGTCGAGGATGTCGACAGGATGGTCAGGAAAAGCAGAATGGCCGCAAGCCACTGGGCGAGACGAGACCTGGTCTTTCTCCAATATGTAAAGGAGAATGCCAGGCAGGCCAGGGAGGCGCCGGCAAACGAAGAGGCCTCGGAAAAAGGTCCTGTGATACGTGCGAAACCGGCCTCGTAAGCGTTGCTTATGATCGCATAGTTGGCGGTTCTGATCGGGGCGAGTACGTCGCCCACGCCGGCATTCTTGCTGACGAAATCAAGCAGCCCCATGCCGGCATGTAGGCCGCACCACAAGAAGAACCCACGGCGTAGCTGGTCTATCCTGTCGGCGTGCAGCAACAGGGTGCAAAGCGCGATGGTCGTTAGGCCACCGAGAATGAAATAGCCTGTCTGAGAGGTATTGCCTGAAACCGGAGCCAGCGAAGCTTCCACGACGGTGCCGCGGATTTTCGACTGAACAAAGACAGCCGTCTGCCCGGCGAAAAACCTTGGAAACAGCCACGCTCCAATGATTGCGTAAACCATGACGCCCGCAAGGATCCAGACTGGGCGGATGCTCCCAAACACGCGTCCTAAGTCGAGCCATATATGTCGTCTGGCAGCGACGGCAGCGACGAGCAGAGCCTCGAACATGGTGTAGATGAGCGGAGATGACCCACCCAAAAAAGTCAGGGTCATGACGGCCGTGGCGCCGAATGCCTGGGAAGCAATCAGCCCAACAATCAGCATTCCTCGGGAATAGTATGCAATGATCAGAATAGCCGCGCACACCAGCAGACCCGGTAAAGAAACCTGCATTGCTGATTGAGCCTCTCTCCCAGTTGGTCATGCTAACGTTGACGAAGACGCTATCCGATGATGCATCATTCGACAGGCGCATAGCTTGGGCAAGAGAGCCAAACGGCGTAGTCCCGCGTTCCGCAGGAAGCCGTAGCCCGGAGCAGCGGCAGATCCACGGTGCAGCGTTATGCTTGTCGGTGAACCTGATAAAAAGGGCTGCCAGCCATGGGTGCCAAGTGCCGAGTTATTCGCTTGGACTAGAGAAGCACGCGCGGCCTATGGCCAACACGTCTGGAATAGTTCGAGACGCCGGCCTTTCGGATTCCGGCCTACCCCTTCCTGCAAACGGCTAATTGGCAAACGCCCACTAAAGAACGCCTCGACGGCGATAAATGTCACGCTTATACACAGTCTGCGGGCAAGCTTATGCTTACAATCGTGAAATGTCGTGTTAATTGGAGAATGTCAGGAGCTCTTGGCAACGGGGTGGGTTCTCCGGAGTTCCATATTGAGGAGGATAAGCGGTATGACCACCCAGGTTATACATGGCGCATTTAGCCCTAAGCAGATGAAGCAACTCAGGGAAATTTATGAACGGGCGCGGGCTGTGACCGCCCAGTATCCTGAATCCCACGTTGCCAACAAAGCCGCCAAGAAGTTGATCGATGCCTTCGAAACCGTGACCTGCAGCGATGCAAAGGGTAGGCGGTGGCTGAGTGAGACGGATCCCCAGGGAAACGCCTGAGGTCCAAGCGTCAATTCCAGGAGTATCTATCCGCCTGTCAGCCGATGCTGGCAGGCGGATTTTTTTCGCTGTCCTGGCGCGCCGCTCCTACAAAGCGATAGGGGAGCCACTGGGGCGGGCGAGTGGCTCCCCTATCCTGTCTCGCTTTATCCGCAGACAGACCGCGTAAGCCTGGGCAGACGCTGGCAAATCCATGCTCGTCTTGGCCCACATATGTCGTCAACGAAGCCTTTGGGGTAAGACGACAGAGGCCTGTCTGCCTAGCTTCCGCCTATCGGATGAACATGGCGGCTCCGCCAATCTCGAACTAATTGCATGTTGGATTCATGAACCGAGCGTATCGGCCAGCTCCGGTTGCCCGCGCAATTGGCGAGACTCCTTGGAAGCAAGTAAATAAATTTACCGAAAATTAATTTAGATTAGCTCCCGCTTGTACAGCATAAACTACTCAATTCTGGGTGGCATAGGGGAGAAAACGATGAGCGTCTGAGCTGGAGAGATTCGGCTAGGCCTTCACGGGCAGAAAACTTCAAAAAAATCAGGAATTTGAGGGGGTTATGACGGCCGCCAGAAGGTCGTCTTGTGTGGGCAAAATTGGGGTATTAGTATGGTTTCTGCAATCGGACTGCATAATTTCGATTCGGCAAGTCAAGCTTATTCGAGTAGCAATGGAAGGGGCAGCGAACAAGCCGACAAAGAGTGCCTGCTTATTCTAGACGGAAGGGCCCTGGACCGGGAATGTCTGGCATCAGCCCTTAAGGACCATGATCTCGGTATGGCCGTTGCCGCCATGGGCACGATCGAAGAATGGCGCATAAGGAAGGAGGCTTGCCCTCCCCTAGCCGCCATTCTATTTAATCTTGGCGGGCGTAAATTTACTGACCACGGCATTGCAGATGAGATTAGATTAATTTCATCGGAATTCAGCTCCGTTCCGGTAATAATTTTGTCTGACATAGATGATCTTGGGCAAATACTAACAGCGCTTGAATGCGGTGCACGTGGGTACATTCCGACTTCGGTTGGTATTGATGTCTGCGTCGAAGCCGTCAATCTTGCGGCGGCTGGTGGCATCTTTGTGCCGGCCAGCAGCGTTTTGTCCATGCGTCATCTGATCGATTCAGGCAGCCGCGACACGCGTCCGTTGACGACTATGTTCACGCACCGGCAAGCTGAAGTCGCTCAGGCGCTTCGGCGCGGCAAGGCGAACAAGATCATAGCCTACGAATTGAACTTGCGCGAAAGCACGGTGAAGGTGCATATCCGAAACATCATGAAAAAACTGAAGGCGACGAATAGGACTGAGGTTGCCTACAAGGTCAACGATCTTTTCGGGGAAGGCACTCTCGCGCAGGAATGACAGCGGTTTCACGCGGCCCGCCGAGGGTTAACCTCGGCGGGCCGGACCGTATTTTTGTTGACCTCGCTCCGCCATTGTCCATTCCGTAGCCGCTCCGACTGGCGTATTGTTCGTGGTCAAACGCTGTATTTGGTCTCCGATATCACCATAAGGCTGGAGCGTCGTACACGTCTGAGCGGGCTTTGTTGTCTATCCGTGCGCGCTAACTGATCCCAGATGGCTGGTCATACCTACGCGAAGGGTGAGGACAGGCCCATTTTTGCGCCAAGCTCTATCGAACCTGGTCTTGGGGACCTCGACAGCAACGAGTAGATGAATATGCCATGGGCAATCGTTCCCTCGGCCTAAGGCACGTCTATGTGTTACGAGAGGTGGAGGCGGCGCCACATGGCGCTTCCAGCAATCCCGGATGCGCGTGCCGCGGCCACCGCAAAAAGGAACGACGTTTCATCTCGGCAACTCCGACGGATCAGTCAATGCCACGAAAGGAATTGGCAAAGGTCGCGCCCCAGCCGGCGAGGTGATGCACATGTCTGATGATCTCGTCCTTCAAGTTCCATGGAAGGATAGGGTGTAGTTCGGCTCGGCACGGTCGATCGGGTTGATCGGCTTGATTGGGATGGGCCTGCCAGGCGCGAACAAACCATTCCCGTACTGGTTCCGGTCGACCGTGAAGTAAGACGAACCTGTCGGCGATGTCCTCAAGTTTTGTGCGGGAGGCAAAGCAATGGACTTGCAATGCAACCGCCATAACTGGCGTCTTTGCCTTGACTAGCCTGGCGCGGGCACATCTGAGGCATCGCGTATGGCGGCATGTCGGGATTTGAATTCGCTCGAGCTGACGATGCCAAAGGCAATGGTTTCGCGCGTCATCGATCCTGCCCGCAATTGGCGGGAATAGGTTTCCATCCCGTAGCTGTCCGCGGGGCGGTTCAACAACAGCTGGTAGAGAAAGGCAATGTAGGCGCGGTCTGTCAGGCCGATCGTGGCATATTTGGCCTCGAACTCTTCGGAGTGGATCATTTCCATGATGACGTTGATGGGCCTGGTATCTCCGCTGTCGAGCGCCGCCGACCAACGGTTCAAGCCGGCGGCGTCGCCGTCATGGCCAAGGACGAGGCAATAGGCAAAATTTACCTGGCGCATATAGGTGAACCCGTCGGCAAACTTGGCATCAGGATCGCACTCTCGGTGCGGCTTGGGTAACGGCTGCGGGCCACGGGTGATGTCGCGAACAGCCATATAGGCAGGTTTCGGTTCACCGGTTGTCCATTTGCCGTTGCTGTTTTTGGTAAGTCTAACCAGCCCCATATTGGCTTCGAAGCTCGGAGCCCAATAGGTCTCATCCAGCAGCTCGTAGATATGCGCAGCTTCGACTTTGTACTTATCCTGGAGTTCGCGAAGCCGTGTCATTGTTTGCTTGACGCCTTCAGCCTGCTGCCGCTCGCTGCGCTGACTTCCGTAGGGGTTGTTGAATTCGGTGACCCAGATGGGTTTGCCGTAGGAGGAAATCTCGCGGAAAGCCCATTCCGGATCTTCCCCATACATGTGCCAGACCGAGATGTCCCAGGCGATCCCGTCCTGCTTCATTCGCGCGAAGGCGCCAGTATGGCCCCATCCGGCCGTCCCCATTGCTCTTTTTATGCTCGGGTCAACTGCCGTCATGCCGTCGGATAGGCCCTTGAGAACAGCGCTCACCTTCACCCAGCGCGGACCATAGTAGTCGAGCACTCCGGTTCCACCTGCGGGGCCCCACCCGCATGGATATTGCGATCCGTCATCGCGTTTCTCGCAGGGCTTTATGATGGCATAGATCTCCATCTCGTTGCCGAGTTCCCAAACGCGGATATCGTCCTTGAACCTGGCGCCAAGGGTGACCGCCAATTGCCGGGCCTCACTATAGAGCTCTTCCGGCTTTTCCTTATCCAGGTCCAGTCCCGGTGTGATCACGGGCAGTATTTCGACACCTCTTTCTTTACCGGCCTTCACGACCCGAGCAAGGGTGTCTCCCTCACCTGCGGTAGTGATGTTGACCCGATATGATTTGAGGCCGAGATTTTTGACGAAATCGAGTTGTTTTTCGATCGGAACATCCGGGTATGAAACCACCGGATGGCCGTTCACGCCCCAGAGCAAATCGGCGGATGCGGGAGCGGATGCTGTTAGCAACAAAGCAGCCGCGGCTGCGAAACGAAACGACATGGCGATCATGCCTCCCTGCACGACATTCAATATTGGGGATTGTCGGAACTGCGGGACGCTGAAGCAATTTGCCTATACGGGTATGGGAAGCTTCGCATTACCTCCTTTGGAGGTCATAGCCTAGCCATCAGGTGGCATGACTATTTGAGTGCCGCTGTCCTGATTCAGCACCCGGATGAGCGTTGGCCACCGCCGAAGATGAACCGAATTGATATGTGCGCCTTGCGCGATAACCAACGGGGTAACCGCACTCACGGTCAGTTACCCGTGGACTTCCCCGAAATCCGCGTCGACCTGGATCATAAGCTCGAGATACTTCCATGCGATCCAGCGCCAGGAATAGCTGCTCGCCCTGGTATGGCCCTTGCCTACCATTCGCTTGCGCAAATCCGGGTCGACCGCTAGCTGGCGAACGTTTTCAACCCATGACTGGACGTCGTCCGGATCCGCATAGAGGGCGGAATCTCCGCAGATTTCAGGCAAACAGGGCGAAGTCGAGGCTATGACCGGGCAACCCGACGCCATCGCCTCGATAGCGGGCAACCCAAAGCCTTCGATCCGTGATGGAAACAGGAAGCAAAGGGCGCCTTCGAGCGCTTTTTTGAAGTCGTTATCGCTTATGCGCCCAAGAAGGATGATGTTTGACGGCATTTCCGGGACGTGTCGCAAGACCGTAGTCTCGTCGATATCGCCCGGCATCCAGAGATCGAGGCCCATCTCATCGAGAAACGATGCGAGCTTAGCAAGAAGCCCCATGTTCTTGTATTCTTGATCCCCCCGGCCCAGGCAAACGACATATGGCCTACTCCGGTTGACAGCTAGAGATGATCTTGTTGCGTCCCACTTCTTAGCATGGTCGCTGCCGTTGTAGGTGACGACAATGTTTTCCGCGCGCGCGATCCCAAACTCGACCAAATGACTGCGGGAGAGTTGCGAAACTGTAGTGATCCGTGCAGCCCGCCTGCCCAGCAGCGGAAGGATCAGGCGGTGCGCCCAACGGAACCCTCGCGCGTAGCTCGACGGCATCAACCTTGTATGCATGTCGTGGATGCATGCAATCTGGCGTCTCAGCACGACCGGTGCGAGGTTGCAAAAACTCAGCAACCCTCCCGGCACATGCCAGGGCAACTGCGCCTGCACCCAGAACTGAGGAAGTCGAGGCCTGTTGAATTCGGGGACGACCCGCACCGAGATGGCTTTCAGATGAAGAGGCTCGGCAGGCTGGCGCGGCACCACGAGGTCGATCTCAAGGTCGCGACCCAAGGGATGCCCTTCTGAAATAAGGGCGTCGAGAGCCATTGTCACTTCGTGGGCGTAACGCGCGATCCCATTGCGTCGTAGCGTGGTGAAATCGCCGTTTATCGTCCACCGCCGCTTTGGCGGCTCGAAGTCCGCCAGTGTCCGGCCAGGATGGCCAATCAGGTACTGCGAGCCGCCAGGAAGCGATCTTGCCACCACAGCGGCGGCACTGTGTCCGTTCAAATCTCTGGACTGCCCCGCCGACGCCGCATTGAACTCAGATTTGCCCATCACCTCCTCCGCGTTGCCGGACCAACAACCAGACTAACACTCTCGGAAACACAGCGGCCCTCAAACGTTTGAGGTAGTTCCAACGCTCGCCCTCGCCTGGCTGGATGATGCTGCGTGCGTCCGGATGACCCAACGGCCGTGGTGACTGCACGCGCTGGCGGTTTCAAAATAAGGACATCGAGAGGGTGACATGGCACGGCACTGGACGATCAACGGACGTTTCCTTTCCCAACCGACAACGGGCGTCCAGCGTTATGCGGGAGAGATCGTCCGTTCGCTGGACGCCTTGATTGCCGAGCAGGCACCGCTCACCCACGGGCTTGAGCTCAGACTTCACTGCCCATCGGGCAGTTCGGACATCCCGCTCAATTCTATCGAACGTTGCGAGATAGGCAGCAGGGGTGGGCATCTATGGGAGCAGACCCGGCTTGCCGCCTCTCTTCACGGGGGCGGACTACTCAGCCTGTGCAATACCGGGCCGCTTTTGTCGCGCAAGCATATTGTCTGCATTCATGATGCAAATGTCTGGAATGCGCCCCAGAGCTATTCACTTGGCTTCAGGACTTCCTACAAAGCGCTGCTGCCATGCCTCGGCAAGACGGCATGCAGCATTTCGACCGTTTCCAATTTTTCGCTAGGCGAACTGGTTCGACGGGGCATCGTCCCAAAGCGGAGGGCCTTCGTTGCTCCGAACGGCCATGAACATGCCTTGTTATGGAAGCCCGAACACTCGGCAGCGACACGATTGGTGGCCTCGCGTGAAACCATCGTCATGATCGGAAGCGCCGCACCCCACAAGAATGTGAATCTCATCCTCGATATGGCCGACCTCCTTGGCAAAGCTGGACTGAAGATTGCGGTTGTCGGCATGTCAGGTTCGCACATTTTCAAAACAGGATCGGCCAGAGCCGAAGCCCGAAACATCCATTGGCTCGGACGCATTTCTGACAACGAACTGGCCGCGCTGTTGACGGACTCGCTTTGCCTGGCTTTTCCTTCACTAACCGAAGGCTTTGGGCTCCCGGTTGTCGAGGCGATGGCGCTCGGCTGTCCGGTTGTGGTGTCCGAACGCGCCAGCCTGCCAGAGGTCTGTGGGAACGCAGCCCTTTATGCTGCTGCCGACAACCCGCAGGCATGGTTCGACCGTTTCATGGGGTTACGCAATTCCAAGGCCCTACGCCTGCAGTTGATAGGGAAGGGAAAAGCCAGAGCCTCGGCATATAGCTGGAGAGCGAGTGCCTTGCGCTACCTGCAGGCGATGGCTCTTGCCGACGGCATCGATACAGAAACCAAGGTCGTCAGGTTGCGTGAACTCACATGATCCTGTGAAGTGCCTGGACCGTTCCTATCGACTCGAGCATGGCCCGGTCGAAATTCTCTTCAGAGAAGCGCTGCGCGTTCCTGGCACAGGCCTGGGGCGTGATGAGGTGGCTGTTTTCCTCGAACCGTTTGACCGCTTCCTTGAGGTGCTCGATGGTCTGAGCCTTGAACAGCACCCCCGTCGGCTCGGGATCTGCCCCCAGGTTCCGCGCAATATCGACCGCGCCGCCTCTCCCGAAAGCGATCAGCGGCGTCCCGCAGGCCTGCGCCTCGGCGAGCGCGATGCCAAAATCCTCGCAACCCGCAAAGACCATTGCCTTCGCTCGGGCAAGTGTTTCGATATATTCCTTGCGAGGAAGGAACCCCGAAAATGTGACGTTCGGCCCTGCCAGCGCCCGCAGGCTGGCTGATTGCTGTCCCTCGCCGACTATGACCAGCCGTCGCGACGGCATCTCGTTAAATGCCCTGATCACGAGGTCGGTGCGCTTATAGGGGGCGAGGAAGGACGCCGACACGTAGTAGTCGTCCTTGTCCTCGACACAGGGCAGTTCCTTCAGCGAGACCGGTGGGAAAACGACCCGGGCGTCACGTCCATAGATGTGCCGGATTCGGGAACGGACATAATTTGAATTCGCCAACATCAGGTCTGGACCGTGCGCGGTTCTCGTATCCCACGTCCTCAGACGGTGCAGCATATAGCGGTAGAGCATTCCCTTCGGACCGAAGCCGAGCTTGCCCTGCTGAAGATAGGAGAATTGCTCGTCCCAGGCATAGCGGACGGGGCTGTGCACATAACACAGGTGCGGCTGATCAGGTCTTGTGATCACACCCCGAGAAAATGCGGCCGAAGACGAGATCACCGCGTCATAACCGGTCACGTCGAACTGCTCGATCAGAAAGGGGCAAAAGAAGAAGAGGGACCGGTAGAATTTCCGCACCATAGGAATCCGGTTGGCCGCGGAGGCGTGAAATTCCACGTCGTGGAAGTATTGCTCCTTCACCTCAGCCGGGAGGAAGTCGAAGAGTGTGAACACCTCCGCATTGGGAAGTTGCCTGCAGATTTGCGCCAGAACTCTTTCGCCGCCCCGAAAATTTGGGCACCAGTCGTGAACGACCGCTATCCTGGCATATCTGTCGAAGTCAGGGGCCGGGGCAGCCGGAAACTCATCAATCGGCATTTCGACCTTGGCCGCGATGGCCAGGTCGGAAGAACGTTCATGGAGCATGGTTCTCCCCTTCCCCTTGAGGCCTCAGTTTCTGTTTTGTCCGGAGCCGATCGCAAGTTGTCCGATCGGTCATAGGCTGCTCCCGGCGAATATCCGCCTACCGCTTATGGTTGTGACCTGCTTGCAGAAAATACTTCAAAAGCTTGTACTCAGGGGTAGGTCGCGTCGGTCGAGCCCACTTTTATGCAGGCTGTTTGAGCCCTCGCGTCATAATAGGGTCAGGGGAAGCGACGCCTGGAAGAAATATGAAACTTGCAGTGATTATCCCAACCCTCGGCCGCAGCGAGCAAGTTGCTCGCCTGCTGGGGTATTTGGGCGGCCAGACAAGACTTCCCGACGAAGTCATATTGTCGGCACCAGACGCCACACACATCGAACTGCCGGACGGCTGCCCTTTCCCCGTATCGAGTGTTTTCGGTCCGAAAGGATTGGCGGCCCAACGCAATACCGCTCTTGTGCCCTCATTGGGGCGTTTCGACATCATTACATTCTTCGACGATGATTTCGTCCCATCCACCCGATACTTGGAGCAGATCGAACAGGCTTTTGCCGGGAATGACGGATGGGCGGTTGTTATGGGCAGGGTCGTCAGGGACGGCGCAACCAATGCCGGTCTTAGCTGGGACGATGCGGAAGCTGCGCTGAGGGAATCGGAAGGCCAAAAACCGAATGGACCGTCCGTGGTCGACCATGTCGGCGCCTACGGATGCAACATGTCCTTTCGCTCCTCGCTGGTTGGCGATCTGCGCTTCGACGAGCGCCTCGTCCTCTATGGCTGGCAGGAGGACATCGACTTCACAAGTCAAATGAGATCCAGAGGTCGAGTCGTATGCGTGATGTCGATCACTGGCGTTCATCTCGGAATCAAAACGGGACGCGTCAGCGGAAAGCGCTTCGGTTACTCCCAGGTAGCCAATGCGATCTACCTGATAAGGAAGGGGACAGTTCCAGCGTCCTTCGCGCTTCCCCTTATGTTCAGGAATATTGCGGCGAACCTCGCAAAGAGCCTTTGGCCCGAGCCATATGTCGACCGCAGGGGTCGTCTCAGCGGCAATGCGCTCGCGATCCTGCATATCGCCATGGGCCGCATCGAACCCGAATACATCCTGAAGATCTGACGACGGTGAAGACAATGCGGAAATGGCTTTCAACAGTGGCAGGGATTTCATTGGCGGCAACCGCTGCCTGTCCGTTGCCGGCATCGGCCGCGGAGTACCTGCTTGGGCCGCAGGACAAGGTCAGACTCAAGGTTTATGAATGGCGCGCATCGCGCGATGTGATCTTCGAGTGGACGGCTCTCAACGACAGTTTCACTGTCGGTGCCGACGGGGCGCTCTTCCTGCCATTTGTCGGGCAGATACGCGCGGAGGGCACCGCTCCCGGGGAGCTCGCTCGCGCCATAGGCGATCGGCTGATGCAGCAGATGGGTCTCGGCCGCCAGCCGGATGTGGCCGTGGAGATTGCCCAGTACAGGCCGTTCTATGTCGTCGGCAACGTCAAGCAATCCGGAGAATTTCCATACAGACCCGGTCTGACGGTGCTGCAGGCGCTCGGGGTCGCCGGCGGGTTGCCGATGCGCGAGGATGATGTGTCTCGCCTTGGACGAGAGTTCATCACAGGCCAAGGCGATGTCGGGCTGCTGGCTCTGAACAATGTCAGCCTGCTCGCGCGCAAAGCGCGGTTGCAGTCAGAGCTGACCGGCAGTGACGGCATCGCTTTCCCGTCCGAACTGACGGACAGGGCTTCCAATGAAACCGTCGCGCTGGCAATGGACCAGGAACGAAAGATTTTCGCTATCCGCAAGGATGCACTGGCGACCCAACTCCGTTCACTGCGAGAACTCAAGGACTTCCTGCAACAGGAGCTGGCTTCGCTCGAGCAACAGCTGACCTTCCATGACAAACAGATCGAGCTCATCCAAAAGGAGTTGGCGGGTGTCTCGAATCTTGTGCAGAAGGGCCTCGCGGTCGCACCGCGGGAGCTTGCTCTTGAGGGGACAGTCGCACAGATGCAGAGCGACAGATTGGCGGCCGAGACCTCGATGCTGCGTGTCAGGCAGGAGATGAGCAAGACAGACATCGAAATACTCAACCTCAGCAATCAGCGTTCCAGCGAGGTCGCCAACGGCTTGCGCGAAACACAGCAGCAGCTCAACGAGGTCACCAGCAAATCCGACACAGCAGTGCAGTTGCTGCACGAGACACAGGTTGCGGTCCCCGCTCTGCTGGCCCTAAGGCAAAGTGCTGCGAGGGCCAAGCCGATCTTCACGATTGTGAGGCCGAAAGACGGCGGCTCGGAAGAACTCACTGCCAACGAGACAACCCTTGTCGAGCCGGGGGATACTGTGAAGGTCGAAATCCCCCTACCGCAGTCGGGCTTGGATAGCTTGCCTGCAGCGGATGCAAACATCCAGGCCGAAACAACTGCTGTTGGAAGTACGAACTGACCAGATCCGCGTTGGGCCAACCAGGTCGGCATCCTGGCTCGGTCGATGATCAACCGTGCGGCCCCCTCTTGCAGGTGGCGTTGCACGGGCACGGCGTGTCACGCATGGTGGCCATGATCCGAAAATATGTGACTCTACAAGTGGCCATTTCCGATATTTCAAACGGCATTCCGAACCACTGTCTCTAGCACTTGCCTTGCACTGCGAGCCCGCATATCAGTTGGCGCACGCGGGGCCCTCGGCCTCTGACGGAACTCCCTGCCGCGGCAAGCCAACTGGTTCTGCGGGTGCCACTGGAGATATCGGTGCTCACAAGCATACTGGCCGTGTCGATGGTAGGGATATTACTGGGTTTACGGTTCAAGGCTGCGGCTCTGCTGGCAGCGACTGCACTGCTTCTGATCGGAATCGTTGCCTGGAATAGCCTGGGGCTGCCTGGCCATGTGACCGTTGGCGAATTTCTAATTCTGATGTTTCTTCTGGCTTGCGCCTACCTCGCAGGCTTGTCTCTATCGCACTGCTGGAATCGAAACGAAAAGTGAACGTCGTTCGAGGGCTCAGGAGGCCCTGTCGACCCGCATGACCGCGACGATGGTCCTGAGCAAGATCACGACATCGAGCCAGATCGACCAGTTCCGCACATACTGGCTGTCCAGCGCAACGCGATTATCATATTCCATGCTGCTTCTTCCACTCACCTGCCAAAGACCGGTGAGTCCCGGCCTCGTTGCGAGGTACTCTGCCTGATGCTCGCCATAGCGCCTGAGTTCGTCTTTGACGATAGGTCTTGGGCCCACGCAACTCATGTCACCGCGCAGTATGTTGATGAGTTGGGGAAGCTCATCCAGGCTGGACTTGCGCAGCAGTCGCCCAAAGAGCGTAACGCGGGGATCGTTCCTGATCTTGTGAGTCTCCTCCCACTCCTTGCGTGCGCCGGCGTTGGCATCGAGATAGGCCTTCAGAACTTCGTCCGAATTGGCCACCATCGAGCGAAACTTGTAGCAATTGAATGAGCTTCCACCGAAGCCTACTCGCCTATGCGAGAATATTGCCGGACCTCCGGCCGTAATCTTAATGAACAGACCTACGAGGATCATGACGGGCGAGGCCAAAACGAGAGCTGCGCTGGCTATGGCCAAATCCATGATCCGTTTGAGGAGGCCTCCAATCGGAGGGTTCGTCGTCCCGGTAATGACATCCGACAGGTCATTCAGCACCGTTCCGGCGCCGGCGTAGTCACGCGCAGAAACAACATGCTGGACCGCCCTGCTCTCGAGCGCTGCCGGCACAACGGGTTGGATCCAAAGCGCCTCCCCCTGGTGCTGCTTTTCGAAGGCGTTTGTCATGTGACGGTCGCTGTTTCTCGTTGTTTAACTTCGACAGTCTTCCAAGGACGGAACCTGCCGGCAAGAAATGCAAAGGAGGTAGCGCGATACTCCAGTGGCTACCCCCTAATCCTCACGTATGATTGCTCTACACGCTTTGCCGGCTCCCGAAGACGCTGTGCTTGGCTTCAACCCGACGGTGCTTGGATGTCATCGCACGCGCCTTTGTGAGAAGCACGCCAAGTATCGACGTCCTGGAGGCTTGCAGTGTTCTCACGAGTTCCCGCAGCGTGTCGACGTGCGTCTTTCCCCACTCCGCAACGACGACGACACCGTCGAGCACGGATCCAACGATTAGGTCATCCGGTCCGGATTCAAGCGTTGGCAGATCAACGATGACAATGTCATAAGCAGCCAGCTCGTAGGCTGTCGGATCGTCTGCACCAACTTCAGAGAGGAAAACCTGCATATTCCTTGGTACGAGAAGGTTCTTTGCATCCACCACGGAACTTGGAAGAACGTCGAACCGCCGCCCCTGAGCGCGGACGATATTTTGTCGAATGGGGTGCTGGCACTCTTTGCCCTGGATGTTCGAGTGCCCAAGCAGTCGTGTGGTGATCGTCGATCTCCGAACATCAGCATCGATCACCAAAGTCTTTAGACCGGACATTGAATACAGCGTGGCGAGATTGCTGACGACGGAACTCTTCTGACTGCTGTTCGAAACAGCAGTCAGTCCAAGGAACTTCACCGGGTGGTTCGTTTCCGCCAAGCTGATTTCGGTTCGCGCTTTCCTCAGGCTCTGGCTGTATCGCGACCAAGGATGCCTGGTCACTTCGTCGACGTTTCCGAATTCCCTGCGCTTGCTGGTGGGCGCCAATTCTCCGACGCACTCTATTCCCAGATTATCGCGGATATGACGTGGCGACCGTATGGTCCAGTCGAACGAATGCCGCGCGAAGGAAAGGCCAATTCCGAGAATGAGCCCTGCGACGCCAGCGAAGGCCAACACCAGCTTCGGTTTTGGAGCGCTTGGAAAAAGCGGCGGCGTCGCGGCAGTGATTACTCTTGCATCGGCAACCGGGTAGGACTGCTGGCTTACCGAATTGGTGTATGCCTGCAGGAAGCTCTCGTACATTTTTTTATAGGTGTCAGCAGTTACCTCGAGTTCTTCGAGAGTAGGTTCAGAATTAACGCCGCCACCGGCACTTACACCACCTCCGACGCTATAGTCGTGCCGAGAACGAAATGCCTGTGCCCTGGCCATCGCCTCGTTCATCTGGGTGCGCAGTTGCTGAAGGCGTTTTTCCAACCATGCTCCACCTTCTCTTGCCGAATCGGCCTTGGTGTCGATCTGTTCATGCACGAAGGCGTCAGCCGTCGCATTCGCAATCTTGGCGGCGCCCTCGGCTTCGGCAGAGGTGAAGGATATGTCTATCGCGTAGGAGACACCTACCCTTCGCACATCGAGGCCACTGAGGAAAGTAAGCATGCTGAGACGCGACTTCTGGTAGTCGGTCAGCTTAGCGGTCGGTTCCGGAGCGCCTAAACCGATATACCCCCAGAGTGCGTTCAGCCGGGTGCTTTTCTGAAGCCCCAAAGCCTGGAGCATCATATCTTTGATCTTCCTGAACCTCTCCTGCAACATCGGCGTCTCAGGGCGATTGAAACTCGCATTTTCAATCAACTTCAACTGGTCAATTACCATCGAAGCAATCTTCTCTGATTTCAATACTGCAATCTGGCTTTCTATTTGAGCCGTATCTAACGATAGATTTACTTCACCGCCCTCCTGCAGATGTTGCGGCAGCTTCGGTTCGATCAATATCTGCGCGCTAGCTGTAAAAACCGGATCGGTGGTCAAATTGTAGAACCATGCGACCAAGAGCGCCGCGGCGAGGCAGGCCGTAATTGTTCCGGCATAATGTCTCAGAAACCCCGTTATGTCCGAAAGACCGATGAATTCCTGTCCGGCGCTGGCCTGCTGATTGGTTGCCAAGGGCCACTGGTTGGCGAACAAGCGGTTCATTCAAGGTCTCCGGCGGGCATGAAGGGGAGAATCCTTCGTGCACGCCGCCCTGACTAGGAGCTTCATGGCGTCCGCCCGATGTTCTCTTAAAGAGCCGAGGCCCGCGATCCCAAGCTTTTGCAGGAAGACTACGCCGACACCGGGGAAGGTAAACGCCACCAATTGGCGTAGACCTACGCCCTGTGGGAGTGAAGAATGCGCGGCAGGCCGGCCCTTACCCTGGCTAGAAACGACTTCTGCTGCTCCAGCAGCACCTGTCGTGCTCGGTTGTCCGCAAGGTCTTGCGCGAGAAGATCCAGCTTGGCTGACAGGCGTTCGCTCTTGTCCCCGTTTTCCGTCGCCTCCAGGGAAAATGCGGCACAATCTGTCATTCGTTTCCGAGCCCTGCGAAGTAGCTCCGATTCCCTTTCAATCTCTGGCTGAATGAAGTCGAGCGCACGTGCCAAGGCTCGGAAACGCCTGTGATCGACGTTCTTCTGAAAAGAGAATCTGAATGGTGTCAGCGGCACTACACAGCCACAATTGAGGTTATCGCCCGATGCGGACCTGCTTACCACGATACTCAACCGCCATGCCTAGACGAGACATCCCTTCGATCATCGATCGGCACCACCTATTGGATGAGGTGGAACGAACCGGGGGGTAGCGCTACCCGAATTCATGAAGGGGCCGCGGCTTGTCGAGATGCTAAGAATGTTGGCGCAATTTCGGAGCTTTAGCCGTGACCCTAAAGATAGTCGGCCAAGCCAGGCCGAACACATTCGCGTTCGAGAACAATGCTCTCATCAAAGCCACTGGCTTCCGAGAATACGATGCACGCTGGTGGTTCGGCCACCCCGGCTCGGAGAAAGAGCCCGAGCTCAATTTGATGGGCGCCCAAGCGCTGGGAATGGGCCTCGGCACTCTGATCCGCCGAATGGGAGTCGGCCCGGAGATCATCACCGGTCATGACTTTCGCAGCTATTCCATGTCCATAAAGATGGCACTGACATCAGGGCTGATGGCTGCTGGCGGACGTGTCATGGACATCGGCCTGGCGCTTTCCCCGACCGCCTATTTCGCCCAGTTCGCACTCAACGCTCCGTCTGTTGCAATGGTAACGGCCTCCCACAATGAGAACGGGTGGACCGGCGTGAAGATGGGCGCGCAGAGACCGCTTACATTCGGGCCTGAGCAGATGACAGCGCTGAAGGCGCTCGTGCTGAACGGAGACTTCGATCTTGTGGGTGGTGGCAGCTATGAATTCATTTCCGACTTTCGTGAGAAATATATCGAAGACTTGACTGCGGGAAGGAACGTTCGACGCAAGCCGCGCGTCGTAGTTGCCTGCGGAAACGGGACGGCTGGCGCATTTGCGCCGCAGGTGCTTGAGACCATCGGCTGTGACGTGGTTCCCCTCGACGTGGAGCTCGATCACACGTTTCCGCGTTACAACCCTAACCCCGAAGACATGCAGATGCTGCATGCGATCCGGGATAAGGTTCTGGAGACCGGTGCCGATTTGGGTCTCGGCTTCGACGGCGACGGCGACCGCTGCGGCGTCGTGGACAACGAAGGCTCTGAGATCTTCGCGGACAAGGTTGGCGTCATGCTGGCGCGAGACCTTTGCAGCCTGCATCCACAATCCACCTTTGTCGTGGACGTGAAATCCACCGGGCTTTTCATGACGGATCCTGTTCTAGCGCAAAACGGCGCACGGACGGACTATTGGAAAACGGGGCATTCCTACATCAAGCGACGGGTTGCCGAGCTTGACGCAATCGCAGGCTTCGAGAAGTCGGGGCACTTCTTCTTCAACCCGCCGATCGGGCGCGGCTATGACGACGGCCTTATCACGGCGATCGCCGTCTGCGAGATGCTCGACCGTAATCCGGGAAGGAGCCTGGCCGAACTCTACCGCGCCCTGCCCGTAACCTTCGGCACCCCAACAATGTCGCCCCACTGTCCCGACGAACTCAAATATTGCGTCGTCGACAAAGTTGTCGGCGACTTCATGAAAATGAAGGGGGATGGGACCGAGTTTGCGGGTCAGCCGCTGGCTGATCTGGTCACCGTCAATGGGGTGCGTGTCGTGGCTCAAGACGGCACCTGGGGTCTGGTCAGAGCTTCGTCGAACAAGCCCGAAATTGTCGTCGTCGTCGAAAGCCCCGTCTCGTCGGAGCGACGTCGACAGATGTTCGAGGCAATCGACGCCGTCCTGCGCCGCAACCCAGAGGTCGGAGCTTACAACCAGACATTCTGAGAGGAACTGAAGCATGGCACACCGGATCGTAAGTTTTGTGATGAGCGGGGGGGTGGGGTCCCGGCTATGGCCGCTCTCGCGCGAAGACAATCCCAAGCAATTCCACGATCTCTCGGGGGATGGCTCCATGCTGGCGAAGACAGTTAGGCGCCTGAAGGCGTGGCCGGACAGCGAAACGCCGATCTACCTGATAGCGTCAGAACGTCATGCCGAACGCGTCATCTCGGACATAACTCCGCTCGGACTAAACGGCGGAAAGCCAATTTTCGAACCCCTCGGCCGCAATACCGCTGCAGCTGTCGCCATCGCGACACTGCAGACGATTTCGGATCACGGCAAGGATGCGCTCGTGCTCGTGGTCCCCTCCGATCACGAGATATCGACAGAGGCGCAGTTCTGGGAGACCGTTGAAGCGGGTGTACCTGCCGCCGACTCGGGAAGTATCGTCGTGTTCGGCATCAAGCCCACTCATCCTGAGACTGGATATGGATACATTGAGGTTGCCGCCAATGGTGACGGCGCGGCCGCAGTCTCACGCTTTGTCGAAAAGCCCAACATCGAAACGGCGCAAAAATATCTGTCGTCGGGAAGGTTCTACTGGAATGCTGGCATCTTCCTGTTTCGTGCCGACACGATGCAGAGGGCTTTGATCGAGTTTCAGCCGGAGATCTGGGAAAACGCGGAACGCGCCTTCAGGGCTGCCAGAGTGGATGTATCGGGCCTTTACCTGCCGCGAGGCATCTACTCGGCGGTCCCCTCCACATCGATCGACTATGCAGTCATGGAACATGCGCTAGGCATCGCGATGGTGACGGCTTCGTTCCGTTGGAACGACCTTGGTTCGTGGCAATCGTTGCTGGAGGCCAGCCCGGTGGACGGCAACGGCAACGTAGTAATGGGCGATGTCGTCGCCATGGACTGCGACGGCTCCTATCTCAGAAGCCAAGGTCGGCTGCTCACAGTCATAGGAATGAAGGACGTGGCGGTGGTGGCAACGCCGGACGCAATATTCGTCGCCCCAGTCAGCCACAGTCAGAACGTGAAGAAGGTCGTCGAGCAACTTGAGAAGAGTGGGCGTCTCGAGACGAAATTCACAGCGTCGGAAGACCGTGTCATTGTCAGCGGGTCATGGCGCAAGCGAGTCGAACACTGGCTCTTTAACGAGACCCTTCCGCTTTGGTCAGACGCCGGGGTCGACCACGTGCATGGCGGCTTCCACGAAGCGCTCGGTTTCGATGCGAGGCCATTGGGCAAACCCAAGCGGATGCGGACGATGGCTCGCCAGATCTATGCTTTCGCTGTGGCCAAGGAACGTGGCTGGACCGGGGCCGCCGACAAGCTCATCGATCACGGAATCGACTTCATCGCAAAATACGGCCGCACCGATCGAGGAGGCTGGGTACGCACCCTCAATTCGAATGGAAGCGTGGCCGATCCGGCGGAGGATGCCTACGACCATTCCTGCGTGCTCCTCGCACTTGCTCATGCCTATCGATGCGGCCATCAACCTGCCCTTCAGCTTGCACAGGAGACATTTCATTTCATCGACTCTCACCTTGAGGATGGCAGCTTGAACGGCTTCCTCGAGACACCTGGCTGGAACGGGGTTCGCACCTCGAACCCACACATGCACATGCTTGAATCTTTCCTTGCCTGGTATGCCGCAACCGGCGATCGCGTATATCTGCGTCGAGCGGCTCGCGTCATCGATCTCTTCCGCAGCCATTTCTTCGACCAGGAAAGTTGGACGCTCGGAGAATATTTCGACGCCGACTGGCTGCCGTTGCCCGGAGACAAGGGACAGTGGACCGAGCCGGGGCACCATTTCGAATGGGCCTCCCTGCTCGTCGACTTCGCGCGGGCAAGCGGGCAGAAAGATCTGGCTGCTTATGCGAGGAAACTCTATTCGTCGGCGGTCGCCAGCGGATTGAATCGAGCCACTGGGCTGGCGTATGCGGCCGTTTCGCGACAAGGCATGCCTCTCGACAGGCTCTCGCGCAGTTGGCCTCAATGCGAAGCCATCAAGGCGGCGATCGCGTTGGACGACATCGGTGGGCCTGATCTGAAACCCGAGATCGAAGCTCGTGTCGCACGCCTTTTCAGGTGGCATATCGATCCCGCACCGCTTGGTCTGTGGATGGATAGAATCGACGAGCGCGGTCGGTCGCTGGCGACCGAGGTTCCTGCCAGCATCTTCTACCATTTGGTGACGGCATTGATGCAGTATCTCGACAAGACCGAGGGGCAGGTTGAGGAATTTCCGGTACCGTCTCCGAAAGAACACGGCCCTGTTGCGAAGCATAGTTATGGTTGAAGAAGGCGAATGCTCGTCGCGTCACAACTCGGCAGAGCTTGCTCGAAACAGGATGTTTTCTCGCCGTCCACCCTGTAACGCCGTGGGACGCAAGCTACCGCTAATTCGGTATCTTCTTGCCTCTGTGTCACCACGGCAAACTGCGGTACCGTCAAGCAGAAGTCACGCCTTTAGGAAAAGGGTCGATATGCCTTTCGGTTTCTGGCTGCGTAAACTCGTCAAGACGTGGGAATTGGCAACTTTTTGTTCGGGCAGTTGAAGACGACGATGGCAAAAAAGAAATCGCGAGACAGACGCAGTGGTGATCTCCTGAAGCTGCTTGCAACAAGGCCTCGGGCAGTTGCGCTTGCAGCGCTGCATGTGAGTGAATCGGTCCTCTTGGAACTTGAAGCATCGGAGGTTTTATCTCCGTCGGAGATCAGGGGACTGCTGAGGGACGCGTCGCTGACGTTGCGCAACGCCGCCGACCACGCGGACAATCGGAGCTGTCTCGTTGCCAGTGAGATAGTTGAGTCAATGAGGGAGAGTTTTAAGAGAAGTAAGTCATAGCTGATACCAGCTCTAAGCGGCGTCAATCGAACCATGGCCTGTTACCAGCCGGATTTCGACATGACATTGGTGTCGCGATACCTTCCTTTGCCGATAGCTAAAAAGCTACTCGACACGTGAAATTTAATTTACATGATGAGTTTCAGGAGGGTACAAATGGAATTGGGTAGGGGGTACGGATGGCACAGGCTTCACGTTCTTCTTCGAGAGGAGATGAGCACCGTTCGTCATACGTTGGACTTAACGATGACGACGCCGCTCTGATCAAGACTCTCGGCTTCACCGCGAAGCGATATCCAGCCGACGCGGTGATCTTCAGCCAAGGTGACGACAACGATCGTATTTACGTCGTAGAGTCAGGTTGGGGGTGTATTTCCCATGAGCTTCCGGACGGGCAGCGACAAATTCTCGATTTTGTCCTGATCGGCGATGTCGTTATGTCTCAGTCACCTGGAAGCGGCTCTATCGGGACGTTCGTAGCTCAAACCGAACTTTCTATGCTGGTAGCACCCACCAAGACGTTGACGCTTGCTGCTATGAAGTCGCCTCATCTATTCTCGTTCATCGCTGGAGCCCTCCTGCGCAACGGGGCGGTTATGGCTCAGCACCTTGCCAACGTGGGACGGCGCAGCGCATTGGAGCGGACAGCACATTTGCTGCTCGAGCTGACAGTGCGTCTGCAACGAGTAGGCGCAGGTGATCGCAACGGCTTCGACTGCCCGCTCACCCAATACGACCTTGCTGACGCCCTTGGACTTACTCCGATCCATGTCAATCGAATGCTGCGGGAACTCCGCGAGCGGAAGTTTCTCGAATTCCGCCAAGGCCACGTCCGCCTGCTCGATTCTCGGGGCCTGACAAAATTCGCTGGATTCGACGGCGAATACATCAAGAGTTGAGCGCCAGGCGGTTCAGCCCCTTGGAACCATCGCACTAGAGCGACCTAAACCTTCGCGTCCATCTCGAAAACCAGCAAGTTCATCGGCCGCGTCATCAATGCCTTGAGAGGCGGCGCGCTCGAGCCAGATACGGCCGGCAACTGGGTCGTACTCACCAGCAACACCTTTGGAAAGGTACCGGCCGAGCAAGAGTTGGGCGTGTCCATGACCTCGCTCGGCTGCGGCCGCGAACCATTTCTGCGCCGCCTTCCGATCGAGAGTAAGCCCCTCCCCGCTCTCGTATAAAGCACCGATGGCAAAAATCGCACCAATATGGCCGGCAGCGGCAGCCTGCTTGAAAAGATGCGCCGCGGCTAGTGCCGAGCGCTCTCCACCGCGTCCATTGTAGAGCATTTCGGCAAGAGCCACCTGCGCGTCCACCATGCCAGCGTTGGCCGCCCGCTCGAACCAAAGCCTGGCTTGCTTCTGGTCAGCAGGCACACCGCGTCCATTCTGAAGCATGCGCGCATACATATACTGCGCCTGCACAATGCCTTCGGCCGCACGCCTCATCCACTTCGCCGCCAGTTCCTGGTCCTTGCGCACTCCGACCCCCTCGGCAAAACAAAGGCCAAGATTGAAGGCCGCGACTGCGTCCCCTGACGAAGCGGTCGCTTCGAACCACTCGGCGATATCCACACCATCTTTGATATCGCCGGCGCCTTCCAAGACAAGGTTTGCAAGGTCAACCTGGGATTCGCGATTGCCACTATCTGCGGCGGCGCGCAGCCAGCGCGTTCCTTCTTCGGGATCCTGAGCCACTCCGTTCCCGGAAAGATAGAGCGAAGCCAAGGCACGAGCGGCTGCTTGATGACCTGCCTCCGCGGCGCGCCGATACCACGTCGCGGCTTCCGCATAGTCCGGCTGGGGACGCTTCACATACCGCTCGCCGATACGATAGGCGGCATCGAGATTTCCGGCCAGTGCGGCGCGGCGCATCCACGCCTCGCCAGCTACTGGATCCTGACGCGAAAGGCTGCCCTCGATCAGAGAAAGCCCCAGCCTGAATTGGGCCGAAGCGAGGCCCTTTTCCGCAGCGAGCTGATAAAGCTCACCAGCTGCCTCGCGATCGACCGGCAAGCCCATTCCGTGCTCGGTGAGGATCGCAAGAAGATAGATCGCCGTCGGTAGACCCGCATCGGCCGCGCGCCGCAACGCCTCGGCAATCCTGGTCCTGTGCTCCGGCTGCTTGCGACGGGCAAGCGACAGGGCGAGGCCTAGGCACCCTTCTGGACAACCGGACGCTGCGGACTTCTCGTACCAGCCATGCGCGGCATCGAGGTCGCGCATGGCCGTTGGGCCTTTGCTCAGAATGTAGCCAAGTATGGCTTGTCCGGTTGCGGAGCCGGCCTCCGCAGCTTTTTGAGCGAACGGAAGTGCTGTCTCGAAATCGGGTTTTGGTGAAGATTGCGAGTTGAACAGGCTTTCTGAACTGCTGATTCCTGTGTTGTCCTCGTGTTCAGCCAACCCGGTGGTGTAAAGCGCGGCAAGGAGAGCCTGCGCATCGGCATTCCCATGGTCGGCAGCCCGCCGCAGCCAGCGCGTCCCTTCCAATCGGCTTGGCGGCACACCCGATCCCTCGAGATAGCAGCGGGCGACGCGGCATTCCGCTTCTGGAATGCCGGCACGAGCAGCGATTGCCATCAACGGAAACGCTTTGGCGAGCTTGCCTTTTTCAGCGAGCTGAACCGCTCTACGTAACGCCAGCGCCGGGTGGATGTGTCCAGCCAACCGATCCATCATCACCATTTTATGGCTCCCGCATCGCTTCCTGGCCGATCGGCAGCATCGTGCCGAGGATGTATTTGAGCACCGTGCGGCGACCCACCTTCACATCAGCTGTGACCGGCATGCCAGGGCTGATCGCGAAGCCGGCGGGTACGCCATGAAGGGCGACGTCATCGATGGAAATCTGCGTGCGGTAGAACTGGTCGGCATCCGAGGGCAGCATGGCCAAGGAGCTGTTGGGGTCGCGCACCTGATCCCTGGCAGAGAACGAGTCCGGGCTGACTGAGCGTACAGTGCCGTGAGCCAGGCCGTATTGCGAATAGGGGAAGGTATCGAATTTGATTGCCACGGGATCACCGACATGGACGAAGCCGCTGCTGCGACCGATGATATTTGTTTCCACCTCGAGCACCGCGTCGGCCGGGACCAGTGTGATCAACCGCTCTCCAGACTGCAGAACCGAACCCACGGAAACTTTAGCCACAGATTGAACAATAGCGTCGGCCTCGCTCCTCAGTTCCACCAATTGTTTGCGCAGCTTGGCCTTGTTGAGAAGCTCGCGGGCATCAGACATGCGCGAGTTGGCTTCCGACAGACTCTGCGACACGTCCGCGCGCCAACTCTGGATAAAGCCGTCACGCTCGGCCGCGACGCCTGCCTGCTGGCGCTTGGCAGCCTCAGATGTCTGCTCGGCGTTGGTAAGAGCTCGCGACATTTCAGCTGTGTTGTCCTCGGCAAGCAGCGTGTTGAGACGGCTTCCGACCTGTCTTACCTCCAGCTGTTTGCGCATTTGCTCAATCGACCCCGCGACGGCCAAGCGCTGCCTGTAGCCTTCGGCATCCGACTGGGAGCGAGAGATGACGGAACTGAGTTGGTCACCCTGTCGATCGAAGCTGTCCAGCTTGGCGTCATAGACCGCCTTGCGACGTTCGAAGATCGAGGCTTGTAGCGTCCAACTCGGATCCAGCCCGTCATATGTGAATGACCTTCCGTCAGCCTCGGCCTTCAGGCGCGCCACCTCGGCTTCGAGTGTGGTGACTTGCGCGGCCAATGCGGTGAGATCGGCCGAGGCAAAAGTGGCGTCGAGGCGGGCAAGCACCTGACCGGCCTTCACATGCTGTCCTTCGCGCACCTCGATAGAGCGGACGATCGCTGTCTCGAGCGGCTGGACGACGATGTTGGGCGACTGGGCCACCACCAGCCCCCTCGTCGTGACCACCTGGTCAACCGGTATCAGCGCTGCGAGCGTTATCAGCGCAACGACCAGGCTAAATATGACCCAGACGATGCTGCGGGCCACTCGCGGAACCGGCGCATTGGCGACGGCTGTCGATGGCCATTGGAATTCGAGAATGGCCGGCGCCGTCGGATCGCTGGCCTTTGCCCGACGACGGCGAGCAGGAATTGGGGAATAGGCGGTGACGCTCATGGCCAACTCACATCAGCCCGGATGGCACAGCCGCCAGTCGGCCACGCCGACCTTCCAGGTGTCGGTTCTGCTGAAGCCAAAGCTGGCGGTAGACGCCACACCGTTCCAGCAGGACGGCATGCGGCGCGACATCGAGAACCTTGCCCTGATCCACGACGAGGATCTGGTCGCACTCGGTCAGCGATGCCAGCCTGTGCGAGACGATGATCATCGTTCGGCCGCTGGCGATGCGCATGAGGTTGTCGCTGACCACCGCTTCACTCTCGGGATCGAGCGCGCTTGTCGCTTCGTCCAGTATCAGGACGGTCGGGTTGTGAATGAGCGCGCGGGCTATTGCCAAACGCTGCCGTTGCCCGCCCGACAGGTTGGGCGAGCCTTCCTCAATGTAAGTATCATAGCCATTCGGCAGGCGTTCGATGAACTCAGCCGCGCCGGCGAGGTGAGCGGCACGCATGGCATCCGAAAGCGTCAAACCCTGACGTCCCGCGATGATGTTGTCCCTTATCGAACCGCGGAAAAGGAAATTGTCCTGAAGGACCACACCTAGGCCCTGGCGGAGGTGACGTAGGTTGATTTCCTTGAGATCGACCCCGTCGAGCTTGAGGAACCCGCTGTAGTCACGATTGATGCCTTGCAGAAGGCGCGCAATGGTCGATTTTCCCGACCCGCTCCGCCCGACAATGCCGAACATCGAGCCAGACGGAATGTCGAAGCTGACCCGGTCCAGGGCCGGCGTCTTGGTACCCATGTAGGTGAAGGTCAGGTCGCTAAACCTGATTTCGCCGACGAGTTTTGGCCTCAGGCCCGCGGAATTGGAACTGCTTTCCAACGGACGGTTGAGAACCGACGCCGCCTCGCCGATGGCCGCGCCGACCTCTTCGTAGTCCTCTACCAGACGCGCCAGGCCGACAAGGGGCTGCGCGACGCGTTGGGCGATCATCATGAAGGCAAATAGGCTGCCGACCATATAGCCAGTGCTGTCGTTCATAGCCAGATAAGCCCCGATCAGCATGGTGCCCAACACCATGGCACGCTCAACTGGCGTTACCAGGGTTTGCGGCCAGTTGGCGAGTTGCCCAAAAGCGAGACGTGCCTTACCCGCGTCCGCCACCCGTTCGTCCCAAAGCGCCTTGCGTTGCGGCTCGAGACCAAGCGCCTTCACCGTCTTGATGCCGACGACGGTTTCGCCGAGCGCCGCGGACTTCCAGGTCTCGGCATCCACCACGCGTTGGTAGCTGGCCCGCAGCGGCGCGAGGAAAGCGAGGATGATCAGCATGATCAAGACGGCGCAGCCGAGCACCATCCAGGCGAGTGTCGCGTTGATGTAGAACATGACTGGGATGAGCACGCAGAGCGTCATCAGATCCAGGAAGGTGCTGAGCAATTTGCCCGTGAGGAATTCGCGGACACGGTAGACCTGTGCCAGATGGTACAGTGTCTCGCCGGCCGGATGACGCTCGAAATAGTCAAGTGGCAGGCGCAACAGCCGGCCGAAGACATGCAAGTTCAGCTTGGTGTCCAGGCGAGCGCCGACGACGTTGATGATCATGCGTCGTGCGTGGCCGAGCAGAGTCTCGTAGGCGAAAACGACGACTATCACCGCACTTAGCAATGCCAGGGTCGAGATGCTGTTGAACTGCAACACCTTGTTGACCACGGTCATGACGATGAGGGGCGGCAGAATTGTCAGGATGCTCAGCGTGAACGAAGCGATGCCAATGTCGCGCAGCGGCCTAGTCTCGAGCCTTACAAGATCTATGAGCCAGCGGAAGGTGAAAGGCGCGTCGGCGGCGACGAAGGAGCGCTGAGGACGCAGCAGCACCGCCTCACCCGACCAGACCCGCGACAACCTCAACTCATCGATCGCAACCGCCTCGGCTCCATCCGGTGCATCGACGCTCTTGAGGAAAATGAGATTGCGTTCGGCGCTAGCGCCGGTAAGCAGGCCAGCGCGGCCATCGCTGAACAGCAGAACCACCGGTCCGGTTTGTTCGAAGCGTAAGAGATGTGACCAGCGGACGCGAATCGCGCGCGACCACATACCACCGCTCTGCGCCCATTGAGAGAGGTCCGCAGCCGTCTGAGTAGTGCCTGCGCTTGCGGCCCTGAATTCGTTGGGGTCGAGCTCGACACCGTGATAACGGGCGACCTTGATCATAGCCCGGAGGCGCGGGGCGACCTGAGCGAATTCGGAGGGCCCGCCTGGAGTCCGTTGCGCTTTGCCCTCGCCCGGATGCTTGCCGGCCGTATCCGCTTGCGTGTCAGGATGGTTCAAGCTCGGTTTGGAGCCTTGGCTGAGTTGTACGCTCACAGTGCACCGCTCCCACGAACCAGAATCAAGAGTTCGAAGATGCTTCCTGCGCCTCGTAGCAATCGAGCCTGGCAAGACCGTCCGTGTCTCCAACGGGCATAGGAGATGAGACGATTGCCGGCGCCGGAAGCGCGCACGCGCGGGCCTAGCCTTTCAGCAAGGTCCGCGCGCACTATTTTCAACCACTCAGCCATGCGGCTTCAGAATATTGCTCAGGGCCTTATTCAGTGTGTCGTCGGTCTGAGCATACCCGGAGCTGTGCTTGTCCGATGTCAGGTCCAAGGTCGAACCGGACGGTTTGTTCTGGGTCTGACCAAAGCCTGCAACAGAAGTGAGCAGGTTCAGAAGGTCCACTGCCACCGAAACAATGGCGAGGCTGATGAGCTGCCTGAACAAGTCCTGGCTGTCTGCGGGACTACTGGATTGGATGAACTGCTTGATGTCTTTCAGTCCAAGCGTGCCGGTCGAGATGTTGCCGCCCTGACTGGTGGCCGTCGAACCATGGTCCCCATTGCCATGCCCTCGATGGCCATTATCACGGTTGTCCCGGTCATTGTTACCACCGTGGTGGTTACCACGGTCGTTGTCGTGGCGGTTTCCATTGCCATCGTAGCGATCGTGTTCGTGCGATCTGCCATCATGGCCATGATGATGATGATGATGATGATGGTGGTTGTCGCCGTGGCCATGATCATGGTCATGGTCATGGTCGCCAGGACCAGTCGCTCCGGTATGCCCGGTCGCACCCGTGGCTCCGGTGGAACCCGTGTGCCCGGTTGAGCCCGTTGCACCTGTGTGTCCGGTTGCGCCGGTAGCGCCCGTCGCCCCGGTTGAGCCCGTCGCACCGGTCGCGCCGGTCGCACCAGTTGCTCCGGTACCGCCCGTTGTACCGGTGGCACCCGTGCTACCAGTTGCACCCGTGGCACCTGTGTCGCCAGTGGCACCCGTGTCGCCAGTTGCTCCGGTGGCACCCGTATCGCCGGTCGCTCCGGTGGCACCCGTATCGCCGGTCGCTCCGGTGGCACCCGTGCTACCAGTTGCACCAGTGGCACCGGTTGCGCCAGCAGCACCAGGATCACCCGTTGCTCCAGTGGCACCCGTGTCGCCAGTCGCTCCGGTGGCACCCGTGTCGCCAGTCGCTCCGGTGGCACCCGTGTCGCCAGTCGCTCCGGTGGCACCCGTGTCGCCGGTCGCTCCAGTAGCTCCAGTAGCTCCAGTCGCTCCAGTAGCTCCTGTGTCGCCAGTTGCTCCAGTGGCACCCGTGTCGCCAGTCGCTCCGGTGGCACCCGTGTCGCCAGTCGCTCCGGTGGCACCCGTGTCGCCGGTCGCTCCGGTGGCACCCGTGTCGCCGGTCGCTCCAGTGGCACCCGTGTCGCCAGTGGCACCCGTATCGCCAGTAGCTCCAGTAGCGCCTGTGTCGCCAGTAGCGCCTGTGTCGCCAGCGGCACCCGTGTCGCCAGTTGCTCCGGTGGCACCCGTATCGCCGGTCGCTCCGGTGGCACCCGTATCGCCGGTCGCTCCGGTGGCACCCGTGCTACCAGTTGCACCAGTGGCACCGGTTGCGCCAGTAGCACCAGGATCACCCGTTGCTCCAGTGGCACCCGTGTCGCCAGTCGCTCCGGTGGCACCCGTGTCGCCAGTCGCTCCGGTGGCACCCGTGTCGCCGGTCGCTCCAGTGGCACCCGTGTCGCCAGTCGCTCCGGTGGCACCCGTGTCGCCAGTCGCTCCGGTGGCACCCGTGTCGCCAGTCGCTCCGGTGGCACCCGTGTCGCCGGTCGCTCCAGTGGCACCCGTGTCGCCAGTCGCTCCGGTGGCACCCGTGTCGCCGGTCGCTCCAGTGGCACCCGTGTCGCCAGTCGCTCCGGTGGCACCCGTGTCGCCGGTCGCTCCAGTAGCACCCGTGTCACCAGTCGCACCCGTGGCTCCGGTATCGCCGGTCGCTCCGGTCGAGCCTGTGGCTCCGGTATCGCCGGTCGCTCCAGTCGAGCCAGTCGCACCCGTATCACCGGTTGCACCGGCGGCCCCGGTCGAGCCTGTGGCTCCGGTATCACCGGTCGCACCGGTGGCTCCAGTCGAGCCAGTAGCGCCCGTATCGCCGGTCGCTCCGGTCGAGCCTGTGGCACCCGTATCGCCGGTCGAGCCTGTGGCTCCAGTGTCGCCGGTCGCACCGGCGGCTCCAGTCGAGCCTGTGGCACCCGTATCACCGGTTGCACCGGTGGCTCCAGTATCACCGGTCGCACCCGTGGCCCCGGTCGAGCCTGTGGCTCCGGTATCGCCGGTCGCACCGGTGGCTCCAGTCGAGCCAGTAGCGCCCGTATCGCCGGTCGCACCGGTGGCTCCGGTCGAGCCTGTGGCACCCGTATCACCGGTTGCACCGGTGGCTCCAGTATCACCGGTCGCACCCGTGGCCCCGGTCGAGCCTGTGGCTCCGGTATCGCCGGTCGCACCGGTGGCTCCAGTCGAGCCAGTAGCGCCCGTATCGCCGGTCGCACCGGTGGCTCCGGTCGAGCCTGTGGCACCCGTATCACCGGTTGCACCGGTGGCTCCAGTATCACCGGTCGCACCCGTGGCCCCGGTCGAGCCTGTGGCTCCGGTATCGCCGGTCGCACCGGTGGCTCCAGTCGAGCCAGTCGCACCCGTATCGCCGGTTGCACCGGCGGCTCCAGTCGAGCCTGTGGCTCCGGTATCACCGGTTGCACCGGTGGCTCCGGTCGAGCCTGTGGCACCCGTATCGCCGGTCGAGCCAGTGGCTCCAGTATCACCGGTCGCACCCGTGGCCCCGGTCTGGCCTGTGGCTCCGGTCGAGCCTGTGGCTCCGGTATCGCCGGTCGTACCCGAGGCTCCAGTCGAGCCTGTCGCGCCTGTATCGCCGGTCGCACCCGTGGCCCCAGTCGAGCCAGTCGCTCCGGTAGACCCAGTTGCACCGGTGGCACCCGTTGCACCAGTACCGCCTGTCGCGCCCGTAGCGCCGGTGGCCCCGGTTCGGCCTGTCGCGCCAGTCGTCCCGGTTGCACCAGTTGCGCCCGTCGCACCGGTAGCCCCCGTGGCGCCGGTCGCACCTGCCGTACCTACGAAGGTGATCGTATTGCCATCAACCGTGGTCGTGGCGGCGTTGTTGTCGGCGTCAATCCATAATGTGGCAGTATCATCCCCAGATGAGAGCCCGCCTGATGGGCTGGTCGTTGTAAATATGGAAACTTCCCCGTTCACATCAGGGGTGCTCCCATTCGTTTCAACTGTCCAGGTTCCAGCGCCGAGGCTAACTGGAACCACCAATGTGCTTGCAAATGAGCTTTGAGGAACTATGAAAGTTCCGACAATTGTATTTACGCCTCCAATGTTCGCGACAATGTAGCAATATAAAGTGTCCGCACTCATGCTGGGTCTGGCAGGAGCATTGATCACCATAAAATTGGCGGAGGCTGCCATCACACCGGTATAGCTCGCAACACCAACCGCGGTCAGCGGAGCGTGCGTCAGGCGTCCGGCAACATCCAACTCCCAGCTTCCGCCTTTCGCCGCGGCGCCGATTAGGCCTGTAGAGGCTGCGACCTGTGCACCGGTTGCGCGCGAGAGGGCATCCACGAAAGCACGTCCGCGGGTGCCTTCGCCGGCATGGCAGCTCCACAGCAGAAGGCTGCCGTGAGGTCCCAACGCGTCGCCGATGGCCGAGAGATCGTCTTGATGCCGGTTGACATTGGCAAGCGAGAGCGACCCGGTGGTGAATTCGAGTTCGCCCGGCCTGCCGTGAACGACAATATGCACCGCATCCAGGTCCTCTTGTCCGCGCAAGGCGTGCGCGGTCTCCTGCGAAGCGGGCATGCCGCCGCCAAGAAGTACCGGCTGCACGCCGGGCCGCAGCCCCGCGATGAGCACCGAAATATCGGTGACTGCGGCATCGATGAAGACGATTTCCCTTGTCGCCCGCAAGAGATTGTCCGCCGGCGTGTCAATCGATGGAAACGACTTTGTCAGGTTCGCGCCCATTGTCATTCTCCCGAGCCGAATTTTGCCACGACCGATACTGTGGTGCCGGCCTTGCCCAACATCTCCCAGGTGGCCTCGTCGTAAGTCGCGGCGGCGTCGGGACTGGTTTTTGAAAAGACGGCTATCCTGCCCTGCGTCATCATCGCGGCACTGCCGCCTGCGACGGTGAAAGGTCCCCTCGCCTTGACCGGAACAGGAATCCTGCCGGCAAACGGGCTCCTCGGGACAATAAACTGACCGATCGTTGTCTGAACGCCGCCAAGGTTGGCGACAATCTGATATGTGTTGGGTTTGGCCCATGGTCGCCATGAGACGGTGATGTGGTCGTCGGCCGGCACGCCTGCGGCAGCAGCCATTGAGGGATCGGCGAAAAGCACTGCGCTGGCCATGACAGATCCTATTGGTTTCGATTGGGGTTTAAACTGAAGGTGCCGGGCGACGACTAACCACGCGGCCTGGTCTGGCGGATCGGTGGATTTCGCGGGACTGGCGAAGCACGGCGAGACCGGAACGCAAGCCCCGACGGCATCACTATGCTGATGCCCAAGAGAGCGGCGCCGTGGCCGTTGTCGCTAGGGCTATTCCCGACAGGGTGGGATTCGCGGTGTGATCGACTGGACTTATCGGAGGCCCCTTGCCGCTCAAGCCGCTCAAGCGTGTGGCGATCTGTTGTATACAACAGGTGCGGATAGTATTCGGCCGCACGGAAAGCTGCCTGAAAACCGCATTGTTTCGTGCGCTGTATCACACCAACGACCCCCCGTTATGCGTGCTCGATTTCTCGACGACGAATTTGCGAGGATCCGACAAATTGTGAAGAAGTAATAGGCAGACAAAATACTTGCCATCGTCTACGCCTTCAGGCGCAGTACGGCCTTTGCTCCCCGATATTCTCCTCGCTTGCAGATCACCCCAGCTCTGCGGCCTTTCGCTAGGCCGGGGTTACTTCCCGCAAGACTAGTAAATTAGAAAGCGACCAAATTGTAAATGGATTGGTTTACAATTGGTAAATAGTGGGTTGTAAATTGAGGGCAACGATTAGCAACTGATCGAACACAGGAAACACGCAGAAAAATCAAAGGATATCCGTGACTTAAACAACCAACCGCTGACGACGCAAGTGCCATGGAACCTGAAGTTTGGCGATCGCAGGCGAGGAGTGGTTCCTCCGAAGGGAGTAACCCTGCCATCGGACGGTTAGAAGTAAAATGGACGGCGATGGAAATGTCGGGCGCATGGGGAGGAGCCTTGCCAAGCCGGCGATTGCACCGGAATAACGAGACGCGAGGAATTGTGCATTAGCGACCAGGCTAAAATGCCGAGACACTGTGGCCTGCAGGCTACATAAAGCCAAACCGGTCCGTATCCGCACGCCCCCATGGCTGCGCGCACTCAACAACTCCAATCCGTATTTCTGCAAGAACGGACGTTACTTATGACAACCAGCAAGCAGGTATGCCTCAACATGATCGTCAACAGTCAGATGGCCAAGATCAAAGGATGTCGCGCCGTGGCTGATCATTGCAACCGCTCCTCGGAGCGATCGGCATGAGCACCATCGGCCTCTGCATGATCGTCAAGAACGAGGCGAAGGTTATCCTGAATTGTCTCGCCAGCGCGCTCCCCCTCGTCGACTACGTTCTTGTCGTCGACACGGGTTCTGCCGACGGCACACAGGAGCTCATCCGAAGATTCCTGGCCACCCACAATGTCAAGGGCGCTGTCATCGACGAGCCGTGGCGGAACTTTGCATACAACCGCACCTTCGCGCTTGAGCGGCTACGCGAGGTGGAGTGGGTCGACTACGCGATGATCATCGATGCCGACGATGTCCTGGTCGCCGACCCGGACTTCGACCCAGTGGTTTTCAAGTCGCGGATGGAACACGATCTATACGACGTCGAGGTAGTCCATGGCGACATTTCGTTCCATCGCCCGCAGATCTGCCGCAACAAACTTCCTTTTTCCTTCAAGGCCGTTCTGCACGAATACCTCGAGGCGCCGGCCGGCTCCATCACACGGCAGAACGCCGAAGGGTTTCGTATCGCGACGGGACGCGGAGGAGCCCGCAGTCAAAATCCACGGAAGTACCAGGACGATGCGGCTGCTTTGGAGAATGAGCTCACAACAGAATCCGACCCGTTCCTGATATCGCGCTACACGTTCTATCTGGCGCAGAGCTACAAGGATTGCGGCGAGCATGAAAAAGCGCTCGAACGCTATCTGAAGCGTACCCACCAGGGTTTCTGGAGCGAGGAGATCTATATAAGCCTTCTAGAGGCGGGGAATCTGATGGCGACCCTTGGCCGGCCATTCGACGAGGTGGTCGCCGTCTTCGAGCAAGCGACACAGACAGTGCCCACCCGCGCCGAAGCGCTGCATGCGGCGAGCCGTTACTGCCGGAACCAGGGCAGGAACGTGGAGGGGCAGGAATATGCGCGCCGCGGCCTGGGCATGAACAAACCCGCGGGACTGTTTGTTCAGCCCTGGGTATACGACTACGGGCTGCTCGATGAGTTTTCGATCAACGCATATTGGGCGGGCGCAAATCGGGAGTCACTCGATGCCTGCGTGAAATTGCTGGTCTCAGGCAAACTGCCGGCCGACATGGTGCAACGCGTGGCAGCCAACGCGCGGTTCGCCGCTGACAAACTTGAGGTGCGTGAGCCTCCGGAATTGGGGGGGTTGGGCGCCGAGAGCCTGATCGAGCAGCACAAGCTTGTATCGCGACGCTCGTTGCGGTCGCGCATGGAGGGGATGCCGCGCGTCCTGGTGGCAATACTAGCAAAGCAGAAGGAGCCGGCACTGCCGCTTTACCTCGAGTGCATCGAGGCGCTTGACTACCCGAAGGAGTCCATCGTCCTCTACATCCGGACAAACAACAATACCGACAGGACCGAGCACATATTGCGCGAATGGGTGGAACGCGTGGGCCACCTCTACGCGGCAGTTGAGATCGACGCCTCCGACGTCGTCGATCGGGTCGAGCAGTTTGGCGAACACGAATGGAACGAGACGCGCTTCAGGGTGCTAGGCCGAATCCGCAACGTTAGTTTGCGGAAAACACTTGAGCACGGCTGCGATTTCTATTTCGTCGCCGATGTCGACAATTTCGTGCGGCCTGCCACGCTGCGAGAGCTTGCCGCGCTCGACCTGCCGATCGTCGCTCCCCTGCTGCGCTCCATCTCGCCCGGCCAGTACTATTCGAACTACCACGCCGAGGTGGACGCAAACGGTTATTATATGAAGTGCGATCAATATGGCTGGGTGCTTAACCGCCATGTGCGCGGCGTCATCGAGATGCCGCTCGTGCACTGCACCTATCTTGTCCGGGCCGACGTGCTTCACGAACTGACATATGAGGACGGGACGTCTCGGCATGAATATGTCATTTTTGCCGACAGTGCGCGGAAGTCAGGAATCGTACAATACTTGGATAACCGGCAGATCTATGGCTACATCACGTTCGGCGACCACGAATATCATGTCGTCGGCGGGATTGAACGAGCGCGGGAGTTTTTGCGCGGAGCGGGCGATATCCCGGCATTTACCGGCGCCTCCGTCTCCACGCCTATTCCGGCCCGACCTGGGCGAGAAAACCCACGTGGCGTTTCTTTTCAACGCGATTGAACGGTAAGGCGAAGCAGCAGTGTTTCGATCTTGATGAATGGACAGACCATGCAAATAATCGCGTCAATGACCACCATCCCCTCACGAATCGATCGAATTCGTCCTGTACTCGAAAGCGTACTTGGACAGACTGTTCCGGTGGAGCACGTGGAGTTGAATATTCCATATGTATGCGTGCGTACGAACGAACCATACACTCTGCCGACATGGCTTACGGAAATGGAGCGGGTAAAGATCTTCCGAACGGACGACTACGGCCCAATCACAAAAATCGCCCCCACATTGTTACGACATCAGAGCGACCAGGAAACGTATCTTTGGTCGGTAGACGACGACTTTGCGTATCCAGAAAATCAACTGGCAATGCTCCGCCGCGGACATCGCCATTCGGAACATCGCATACTTGCAAGGCATGGTGGCGACTTCAACAAAGATGGTAGCATCACTTTTAAATACGGACAGATGCCAGTATCAATGTTCGAAGGATTCGGTACAGTCCTGTATCCTCCTGGATGTATCGGAGGCGACTTCTTAGAATACGTACAAGCGACTTCGAAAGACATGGACTGCCGGCAAAGCGACGACGTCGTTCTTTCACTCTATTTTTCGTCTCGCGAGGTGCCAATTTTCATTTGGAACTCGCCCTCCGAAACAGAGCCTTTCTACCCTACGGGGGCGCTTCCTCATTCTTCAGAGAAAGATGCACTCCACCTACAAGGTGGTGGAAATCTGGAGCGGTACAAGCGGGTAATAAGCTTCTTGAGTTCACGTGACTCTGGCAAGTCTCATCCCGAAAATACGTCGACCCTCATCACCAGGGAGAAGTTCGAAGCACTGCCTTGGATATATACGGCTCACGGCACCGTGCTGTACGTTGACGTCGACACCGGGGAACTGCGTCATGGTGCAATCGAAAGCAGCTCGACGAACGTCAGATTTCTGCTGGAGGGAAAGCAAGGACAGATGGTATTCGGTGATGATGATCACCGCCTTCCGATTGCCTTTCAGTTAGATCGCTCGTTGACCGTTCGGGATTCCAAGACGTTGGCGCCCACCAGTTTGGAAATCCTCCCGAAGCATTGGATTTGGGTTGGCTTCCATGTTGGCGGCACATACCTTTGCGCCGAGCCCGATGGGCGCATCACTCTATCTCGGCCCCATTGTCTCGGCTACGAAAGTTTCTCGCTCTCGGAGCCTCCCCGCTCACAGGACGTTTTCCGAGCCTTGAGTCTTCTTAAACCGTATGATGTAAAACCATTCGCCAAGAGACGAATCGGCTGCAAAAGCGATGGGGGATATGTAATTCTTGATGATCTAGACGAGATTGACGTTGTCTACAGCTTTGGAATTGGCAATCAAGTCTCGTTTGATCTTGAGTTGGCGAGCATGGGAAAGAATATATTCATGTTCGACCACACCATCCAAGGGACACCTCTCGAACACTCGAACTTCCATTTTTATAAGCAAGGGCTGGCAGCAACTAACAACGAGACGGCATCCCTATATACGCTCGAATACCAACTTAACAGACTGGGGCATGAGGGTCGGTCTGATCTGCTTCTGAAGATCGATATCGAGGGCGCCGAGTTCGAGATATTTTCGACGTTACCGCAATCAATACTTCGACAGTTTCGGCAAATTGCGGTTGAAATTCATGGATTGGGCAATCTGGGTAATCCGACCTATCGAACCAGTTTCGTGACGGCATTGTCGAAAATCAATAATGATTTCACATTATTCCATGTTCATTCGAACAACAACGAGCCTCTGAGTATTGTCGATGGGCATGCGGTCGCACCGGTAATGGAGTTGTCTTATGTCCGATCTGATCTTATCGAGCGCGCCCCATCGGTGACAGTATATCCAACAGAATTCGATTTTCCGAACTGGTCACTCAGGCCTGATCACACACTTTGGTTCTATCCGTTCCTGCCGATGCCCGAGGCTTCTAGGGAATCCCTTGAGAAATCTATCGCGATATCGAACCGTATGTTTCCAGCCTGCGGCCATGGATAGCAAGACAGTTGGCGGTCGATTCCATCGGCAGATACCAACCACGTCGTTCGGTGAAGCATCATGGAATGGATGGTGAGGCGACGAGATTTCTTATCATTGCTTGTAGGCTCACCCGCCTGCTGTTTGATGCTGGGCGGCTCGGCCTTGTCAAGCGGTCGTGAAGCGAGGTCTGCGACGATGTCTCCTCAACCTGCCCTAACCACTCCGCCCACGTCCCTCCTCTCCGCTCCCATCGAGCTTGCTGGCGACTGGGGCCGTATGCTGGAGGGCGCTGTCGCTCAGGTCATCAAGCGGACGCGACAAGCATGCTTCCACGGCGTGCGCCTTGTCTCAGACCGGCAGCCGACGCGGCTGCGCGTCGATGAGCACACATCCGGCACGCCGGCCATTTGGCTGCATCCGGACGGCAGCAGTATGGCATGGATCATCGTCGACATCGGCGAGCGGGACTGGTCGAAGCTCGCCTATCAGCTCGGCCATGAACTCGGCCATGTGTTTGCCAACAGTTGGCAAGCCGACGCCAAGCCCGCCGCACCCTGCCAATGGCTTGAGGAAGCCATGGTTGAAGCGTTCTCGCTGCGTGGCTTGGAGCGCCTGGCAATGGACTGGACGCAGAACCCTCCGTTTGCCGGCGACAACGCTTTCGGCGATGCCATTGCCAAGTATCACGAGAACATCATCGAGGGCTACACCGCCCTCGCCGGCAGCCAGGGGCTCACCCGCGATGCTGCCGCGTGGTTCACCAATCATCGCAGCGAAATAGAGGACCCTCGCCTCAATCCGTTCGCGCAGGCAATGTCGGTGACCATTCTTGCCGAGTACAATCGCGCGCCCGACTGCGTCGAGGCTCTCGGCGCGCTCAACCGCTGGCCTGGCCGCAGCGGAATTCCCGTCGGTGATTATCTGCAGCGATGGAAAGAGAGTTGCGCCGAGTTGCAAGCCTCTCCGAACCTGCCGCTCCGCTTAGGCGAGCTTTTGGGGGTTTCTTAAGCCCAATGCCAATCATACCGCGCCTTCTACTCCTTCATTATTCATTTGGATGAATTCTTCTTATATTACCAATAGCATACATATCATTGTCACCGGCGCGCGAAATTACAGGATCCTGCCGGTCAGGCCCGGCGCCGTTAGCCCCAACCCCACAGGCGCCGGGCCGCGCGCGCTCATTCGGCCGGGTGTGGAATCCACGCAAGCGGCCCGACAGTCTGTTGGGGTACAACTTCTTGACCGCCGAGCCTAACCGGCTCCGTGGGTGGCGTCGCCGGCTGGGAACCAAGGTAATATTAGCACCTTCAAAATAACACCTTTCAGAACCGTTTTCCCCGGCTTTGTGGTACTCAGCGGTGAAGTGCCTGTTCGGCTTCTAAGCTATCACTGACTGCGACCGGTCGCCGTCCTCGGCAATGCAGAGATGGAGCCGATTTGCTCAATCGGCGAATGTCGCTGCGCTATTCAAACAAAACTGAATTCACGCAGCGAAGTCACAGAAGTCCGAACCGATAGAGCGCGCTGACCGCAAATGGGCGAAAGATCGCACCATAACGCCCGGCCACGGGCTCACCCCAACTCTGTTTATAATCTTGCCCGGAGCCGAGATCGAACTGGCGATACCCAGCGCTTGCCGCCCATTCGATCGACGCCTCCATTATGCGGACACCGACCCAAAAGCCATCATATTCGGGGTCGCGGACGATGCATTGGCCGAGCACGATGCCTTCCCTACACATCAGGACGGTGCCGGCCGTGCGCCTATCGCCGTCGAGCAGGGCCAAGGTTTGGAACTGGATTGGACTGTCGGCGGTCTGCCGTTTCATGAAGGCGCGCCAGAACCGCAGGCGGTCCTCGACAGCCACGGTCTCCTCGGCGTCGTTGCTTTCCCACACGCGGCCCCACTGGGCGCAGCACCATTCCAGGTCGCCCACATCGTTGACGCGAAGCCGCATGAACTCGTCGCAACGTTGGCAGGCCTTGCGCACATTCTTGCGGTGATTGCGGCTCCACCGTGCCTCATAGTCGCCCTCCAGGTCGACGCGGTAGTTGTCCGGGGACCAGTAGGATCGCGGATTGAGATCCACGACGCTCTTGTCGAGCCCCGCCTCGATCCGCACCTCGACGCCCAAGGCGTGCAGCGCCCGACCAAGGGAGGCGGCAGAGGACGCGGGCGCGATCACACCGGGAAGCGCCTGATAGGCGACGGGCTCCCAGTATAGGCGGCGGCGACGCAAGGAGATGATCGCGGTCGGCTGGCCGTTCTCCGTCGCAAGAGCGTGGCGCTTCCGGGCGCTCGTCGGCTGGGTGAGCTCACGATAAAGGTCGCGGTCGCAGCCGGGAATGGCCGGCAGGGCGTCCAGGGCCTGGTCGAGGGTCGAGTTCCAGACGTCAAACCAGGCGATTTGAACGCCCCGCGTGGTCAAGGGGGTCACGATGCGGGCAGCCGAGATCACGGCGGGCGCGGCGAAATGGCTTAACGCACGCTTGAAATTCGAACCGGCGGCTTTCGCGCCGGCGGACTCCATGGCGTCAGAGTGGTTCATCACCGATTCCCCCTGCGGTCAGTGCTTGTCTGCCATCCAGGCGATCGTTCGAAGAAGCGGTCGACCGCCCTTTGACCACAGACCAGACAGATTGCACGCCGCCCCGACGGAGCGGAGTATTTGTTTTGCTGTCCGCGTCGGCCGGCGCAGGCGCCCGCCCCTGTTCGGTGTCCTCACCCAGGAAGCGCCGGATGAGGGCAAAGGGAGCTCGCAGGCACGCAGGCGCCAAGGCTTGCACCCTGCCTAGCAAATAAGCCAGTTCGGCGGCAAAGGGATGACGGGTCCAGCCCATGGCCAGGAACCAAAGTACTGCGCCAAGCCCCCCGCCCAGGACCGCCTGCAAGACCGATAGATCCATGTCGAGACCGTTCAGTCCGATGACAACGAGCGGACCCAGCGCCGTGGCGAGGGTGGCGACGGCGCTGGGCACAAGCGCGCGCAGATATTCACCGACGCTCAATTTCAGCCGGCGCATCAGGAACCAGAGGCCAACGCCCACTTGAATCGGCGTGGTGGCGAAGATCGAGAGCGCCAGGACAAAGGGGCCATGCTGGGCCGCCAGGATCATGATCAGGCTCGTGATCGGCAGGGAAATGATCCACGCCTTGGCCGTGTCTCGGATCCCGCCGGCGGCTACCAGGGCTGGAAACATCAGTGGGACGGGGAAGCAGAGCATGGTGGCCGCCGCCATCACCTGCACCAGCGGGATGGAGGTGTCCCATTGTGGTCCCAGTAGGATGTGCACCAGGGGATAGGCTAAGAGGATGACCATCGCCAGGCCGGGCCAGTGGAACGCGGTCAGACTGGCGGCGGCTTTGAGATAGGGGGCCTTGAGGGGACGCCCCGTGCGCGCATAGGCGGCGAACCCTGGCAGGGCCACCGCGGAGATAGCCGATATGACCAAACGGCTGGGCATCTGCGTGACCTGTTGAGCTCGGCTGTAGAGACCGACATCGGTGCTGCCGCTGGCCCGGCCCAGCATGAAGGTCGGAATGACCTCGCCGAGGGTGGTCAGAAGGCCGGTAGCGGTGTTGAACCCGCCGAACGCCAGAATCTCGCGCCATTTGGTGAACTCGATCCGGAAGATGGACAGGTCCGGGCGCATGAGGACGGCAAAAACGAAGGTGGAGAGCGGATAGCTCAGCGAACCCCAGGCGAAGCTCATATAACCGAAGCCCATCATCACCAAGCCAGTGGTGGTGATGTTGCCGACCAGTGCAGAGCCCAGGTTGATGGCCGCGATGTTCCAGAACTTCAGGTCGCGGCGAAGCAGAGCGACGATCGGCGAGCCGATGCTGGAGAACAGATAGCCGAACGCCACGGTGCGGACGAAGTTCTCCAGACGCGGTTCGTGGGCGAAGTCGGCATAGAGGCCCGCCGTCACGACGAAGGCGGTCGTAAGGATGATGGCGACCACCAGCATCATGGTGAAGGAAGTGCGTATTTCCTCCTTTGAGAGCTTTTCGGCGTTGACGATGTAGTTGGTGACGCCGAAATCCCGCATACCCTCGGCGAGCGCGACGAGACTGGCGCCAAGGAAGGCAGCGCCGATTTCGTTGGGTGTCAAAAACCGCGACGAAACGTACAGCGTCGCCAAATTGAGGATGAGGGTGGCGTACTTCTCGAAATAGACCGCGACCACCGCGCGCCGGACGCTCGCCATTCCTATCGCTCACTTTCGAAGTGACCGGCCCCGATGTGGGACCGCAATCATATCTCGCTTGAATTCCAGAATTGGAGTCATGGGCCGTGGATTTGGAATCCGTGTGGCCTTGATCAGGGTCGAGGCGACCTTTTGTTGATCCTCATCGGTCATCTGGGGATATAGGGGAAGGACTATGGCGTGATCCTGGGCTGCCTCCGATTCCGGCAGGGACATGCGCAGGGGCTGCGAGGCATAGACGTCCTCGCGATGAGCGCACATGATCCCGCGGCGGGTGGCGATACCGGCATCCAGCATGGCTTGCATGACGGTGCGCTGGTCGGCGGAGTCCGGCAGACGCACACAGAAGCTCTGCCAGTTGGTGCGCGCGTAGGACGGTTCGCGCGCCAGGCCCAGCCATTGCGCCTCGCCGAGCAATTCGGCGTAGCGGGCGGCCAGCGCGCGGCGGCGGGCCACGATGCCGGGCAGGCGTTTGAGTTGCTCGCGGCCAACCGCAGCCTGGATGTCGGTCATCCGATAGTTGTAGCCGAGCACTGGGTGAGTCTCGAAGATCACCTGGGCCGAGCCGTGGCGGACCGTGTCGGGCACGCTCATGCCATGCTGGCGCAACAACTTGAATTTGGCGGCCCAGTCGGCATGCTTGGTGGTCAACATACCGCCATCGCCGGTGCTCATGATCTTGCGCGGGTGGAAGGAGAAGCACGCCACGTCGCCGTGCACCTTGCCGACCTTCTCCCACTGACCGTCCCAGAAGATCTCGCTGCCGCTGGCACAGGCCGCGTCCTCGATCACAGGCAAGCCCTTGGCCTTGGCAAGGTCGACCACAGCCGCCATGTCGCAGGGCAAGCCCATTTGGTGGACGACCAGGATCGCACTGGTCTTGGCCGAAAGCGCCTGCTCGACAAGGGCCGGGTCGAGGTTGTAGGTGGCCGAATCGATGTCGACGAAGACGGGGATCGCGCCGCAATAGGCCACCGAATTGGCCGTGGCGATATAGGAGTGGCTGACCGTGACCACCTCGTCGCCGGGCTTCACGCCGGCCGCCAGCAGGGCCAGGTGGAGGGCCGTGGTGCAGTTCGAGACGGCCGCAGCGTACGGCGCGCCCGTGAAGGTGGCGAACTCTGTCTCGAAGGCCGCGACCTCGGGGCCTTGCGTGACCCAGCCGGACAGGATGACGCGGCGCGCCGCCTCGGCCTCGGCCGCACCCATCGTGGGCTTGATGATCGGAATCATGTCAGGATCCTCAGAATGAAAGACCTACTTCGGGTGCGAGAAGTTGCATTGGTCGTATCACGACAAAGCCGGTGGCTCACCTTGTCCTATTGTGGGATATAGCCACCGACAGCCGGCGAGCCTGGTGTATTGGGATGGTTGGGGTGGCCGACGATACAGATACCGCTTTTCGGTCAGCGGACGGGCTCGCAGCCTTCCGGCACCACCGCAATAGGGCAAGTAATGTGCGGCCCGACACTTCGGCGGGACAATGCCAAATTGTGCCGGCGTACCGGTGAGGTAGCTGTGTGCATGGCCAGAGCACCGACCGTTAGAGATTATTGCGCTAACGCCAATACGCCAATACTAGGGAGTTCAGCAGTAGGGACTGGCGTGGGCTCAGCTCTACTTCGAGTCTTGGCCTCTCGGATAACACACGCCCAGCGTATCACCCTCTGCCAGAAAGACTCGCCACGTCGGGCCTATCATTCGGCGGTTGCCTGAATAACACTTTTTAGAAATTCGGTTTGGAGTGACGTACGGCTGGAAGATCGCGCTCAGAGCCTACGCCTTCTGGTCGAATTGATGTGACAGGGGGTTAGGCGCTTATAATCGACAAAGTCTGACCTCCCCGGGGGTGGACGCATTTCTCGGTTGCTGAGCATCAGCTCGAGTATTGATCTATGACAACGATTGATCAGGGTGCGATTTACGCCGTCCGGCCGGCCCAGGTCGTTGTCCGGCAGGCAGAAGACCGTATCGCCGGCTTCGACGGCGTGCGCGCGATCGCCGTCCTGATGGTGTTCATCAGCCACAAGACCACTCTGCCGCACCACGACTCCTATGGCTCCGTCGGCGTCTGGGTCTTTCTCGTGCTCAGCGGCATGCTCATCTCCTCGATCCTGTCAGAAATGCGCGGAAAGGTCGAAGCAGGGACCCAGTCAAGCTGGCGGTCGATGGGTGACTTCTATCTGCGCCGCAGCCTGCGCATCTTCCCGCTGTACTACCTCTGTCTCGGCGTTTTCGCGCTGGGATCGCTATTCACGACATTCGTCGGCTTCTCGCATCTGGAAGCGGCGGTCTACGCCCTCTATGGCACCAACATCTATATCGAGATGACGCCGACTGGGGACCACGGCCATTTCGGTCACCTCTGGTCACTGTCGGCGGAGGAACAGTTCTACCTCCTCTTCGCGCCGATCCTGCTGTTCACCCCACGCAAATACCTGGCTAGGATTTGCATCGGCTTCATGCTAGCAGGCGCGACCATGCTGGCTTGGCTAGTGTTGGTGAAGGCCCACCCGAACGCCATTCACGTCGATCCGCTGATCGCCTTCGGCATGCTCGGCGTCGGCGGCTTTGTCGCCTCCTTGAAAAACCTCAAGCCGCCCGCCTGGCTGGTAAGTGCGCAAGCCCAGGCGGCGGCTGGCCTGACGCTGATCGCGATCCCGCTGGTCTTCGGATACTTCCGGGACACATGGAACGTCTGGGGACCGCTGACCTGCACGGTCGCCGGCCTGTTCCTGTTCCAGATCGCCCGCAACCAACGGACGCCGGTCGTGGCTTTCCTCAACCTGTGGCCGCTGCGCTCGCTCGGCCGGGTGAGCTATGCGTTCTATGTCCTGCACCAGTTCATTCATTTCTACGACGTCCAGGCGGTGTTCCATAAGCTGCACATAGACATCGACGGGCCACCTATCGTGCAACTGCCCCTGGAGCTTTTCATTACCGTTGCGCTGGCGACGCTCTCCTGGCATTTCTTCGAGCGGCCGCTCCTGCGGTTGGGCGCCAGATTGACCGCGCGGGAGGGCGCGGAGGCCAGCACCGCAACCGGCGCCTTGTCCCCGGGCCGGCAAGCGGCCACGCGATAGAGGCGGGCGGAACGACGGCCGATGCGACTCGACGACAAACGCCGTATCAAGGGTTTCGACGGCCTACGCGCGATCGCCTTCATTTTCGTATTCATCAGCCACAAGTTCCATCAAGGGACGTATGGATCCCTCGGGGGCGACGGGGTAATGCTGTTCTTTGCGCTCAGCGGCCTCTTGATCACCCGTATCCTGGCCCGCACGCGGGTGGCGGTCGAGGCGGGCGAGACGACGACGCTTGCGGGTCTGGGGCACTTCTATCTTCGGCGCTCGGCCAGGATATTCCCTGTCTACTACGCGACGATCGGCTTCTTCCTGATCGCGTCGTTGTTCGTTCACTTCGATGGCTTCGAAGGCGGCGCGCGCATGGCCATGCTGCTCTACGCCACGAACATCTATGTGTTCACGACAGGCCACTGGGTCGGCCATTTCAACCACTTCTGGACGCTGGCGATCGAAGAGCAATTCTATCTATTGTTTGCACCTTTGTTGCTGTTCACCCCCAGCAAGGCCGCCGGACACATCTGCGTTGCATTTGTGGTTCTGGGTCTCGTTACTGATGCGGGCCTCGAATGGACCGGAGTATCGGCCAAGGTCATAGGCCTGAATCCCATGACCGGCTTTGGTTATCTCGCCTTAGGCGGTCTGGCAGGACTGAACCTCGACCGGCGAGTGCCGGCATGGCTGGTTTCCAGGCCGGCCCAGGCCATGGCCGCGCTCGCCCTCCTCATCGTGCCCCTCACTGTCCTCAAGGACGAGATCGTCTGGCGCCTCTATGCGCCGGCAGTCGCGGCTACGGCCGCGCTTCTGGTCTTCCAGATTGCGGGAAACCAGGCCTCGCGTTTCGTCGCCTTTCTGGAAACCTGGCCCCTGCGCAGCCTGGGGCGCATCAGCTATGGCTGCTACATCTTCCACGAGTTCGTTCACTTCTATGACATCGAGGCAGCGGCCCGGAAATTCGGCGTCGTATTCGAAGCGCCGGATTGGATCTCGGCTCCGATCGAACTTGTGTTGACCATCGGCCTGGCGACCGTCTCATGGCGATTCTTTGAACGATTATTCATGGCCTGGGCCCATCGGCCGACGCATAAAGCCGCGCCGGCCGCCGCCTGAGACCCTCAGCTTGCCAGGGCCAACAGCTTTCGCAGCAGGCCAAGGTTGTGGTTCAGGCGCAGGTAATATTCGCGCTCGGGTCCGTCAAGCATCTGGAACACTGCCAGCACCGGGGTGGCGATGAGCATCTTGATTGCGCGCGCAATCTTCTGGCCTGGCGTTTTCAAGCCCCTCAATTCAACCTCGCCTTCCTTGCGGGCGCGCTCCGTGAGCCATGCGCGCGTCAGACGGCCGGCATGGACCTTGTGGTCCACTACGAATGCGTCCGAGTACCAGCAGCGATAGCCGGCCCCAATCAGGTCAGTCATCATCTGGGCCTCTTCCCCGCTGGCAAGGTTCGAGCCGACCCGACCGGTCGTGACGTCGAACCCGCCGTGGGATTCTAGCACGCTGCGGCGGAACAGCATGTTGGCGCCGACACCGATGGGATGATCGGTCGTATCCCGGAAGCCGTCCTCATCGACCACCGACAACAACAAGCGCGCTCGCGGCCCGAGCTGGCTCGGCGGTATTTCAAGGCTGCTGGCGTCGTCGGGCCAGTGTGGAATCACCCGCCCCGCGAGGATGGCGGTCTGGACGTCACAGCGGGCCGCGTAAGTGATCGCCGCCTCTATCCAACCGGGGCGCGGCACAGCGTCGTCGTCCAACAGCGCAATCCATTCGCCCTTTCCTGCCTCGAAACCCGCGTTGCGGGCCCGGGCAACACCGGGCTCGTCGAGCCGAATGAAGCTCAGTCCCTCGCGCGCCTTCAGGGTCTGCAGCACATCGGCGTGCGCCGGCGCGGAGGCGCTGTCGATGACGATGACCTCCACCGGCTGGCCCCGGCACTGTGGCAGCAGGGCTTCGACGCTCTCCAGCACGTCATGGCTTCGGTTGTGCGTGGCGATGACGATACTGATGACCGGGGCACCGGCGCTGACCTTCGGCGCGTCCTTGGCGTCCTGCATACCGATCCGATCCTTAAGCTCCATGCCCATTCAGTCCAGCGCCGCGTCCTCGGTGGCCGGAGGGCGGGCGCCCATGCCGATCGACCAGAAGAACGCCGTGCGCAACGGCGTCGGCGTCACGAGATCCCTTACCGCCCGGAACGGAAACACCAACAGCGCATGGCGCACCGCGAATCGCACACCCTTGGCATCCCCCTTGGCCGCCCGCTCCACCGCCGCATCGGCGAAATAGGTGTAGAATCCCAGGAGCGTGGCGAAATAGGAATGCAGCCACTCCTTCGGCGAGCGCCACTTGCGCCAGACGGGAACGGCATGCCGCATGAACACTTTGCGCGTATAGGGAATCCGGCTCAGGACCAAGGCATCATAGGATCCCGACGGACGCTGACGGAACAAGACGCAAGGCACGGCCACATGCTGCATATGCCCTCCGCCGGCGACACGCAAATGCCAGTCCCAGTCCTGGTCGGCCATCAGGGTCTCGTCAAAATAACCGTAGGCGTCACGTACCCCGATACGCGCCATCGTGGCGCCGATCTGCGGGAAATAGCCGTCCAGCATCATCTTTAGATGGTCGCCGTCGGAGCGGACGTCATCGGGGATGGGGCGCGCGATCGGCCGCAGGTCAGGATCGGCAATCACCACCTGACCGAAGACGGCCTCGACCTCCGGCTGGCGGTCGAAGAGTTCCAAGTGCGGCCTTACATGTTGCTCGGTCCAGACGTCGTCGTCGTCCAGGAAGGCCAGGAACTCCCCCGTGGCCGCCCGCATCGCCGCGTTACGCGCGGCGCCGGCGCCCGCAGTCGTCACGATGAGGTGCTGCGCGCCGTGGGCCTGCGTCACTGTGCCGGTGGCGTCGTGGTTGGAGCCGTTGTCGCCAACCAGTATCTCGAACGTCAGGTCCGTGCCTTCCAGCGCGCGGATGCTCGCCAGCGCCTGGTCCAGCAACTGCGGACGGTCGCGGGTCGGGACGACGACCGAAACGATGCGCGCCTGCCTCACCCCCACTCCTCCCACCGATCGAAGACGCCCGACAGGGCCGCCGAGAATACCCGCTTGTTGTCGAAGCGCGTGATGAAGGTCCGCGCGATGGTGCCAGCCGGGCGCGTCTCCTCGGCCTGTGCGTAGACCAGATCATAGCCTGATGCCCTGGCCTCTCGCATGGCGACCGGCGTCCAGTTGGCCGACTGGCCGAGCGGGATTGCGAACGACGTCGGCGCAAAACCAAGTCGCGCCTCGATCATAGCGCGCGAGCGGTCCAGTTCCTCGCGGGCGGCGAGGCCGTCCAGCTGTCCAAAATCGGGATGGGTCGCGGAGTGGCTGCCGATTTCGGCACCGTCGGCGGCCAGGCGCTCCAGATCGCGCCAGCCCAGAACTTCGTCAGTGGTCCAGGGCGAGGCGCCTTCGCTCCAATCGGTGACCACGAAAAGGCTCCACGGCACCGCGAAGTCCTTCAGGATCGGTGCGGCCTCGGTCATGACGCTGCGCAGACCGTCGTCGAAGGTGATGGCGAGGTCCATCGGGTCGCCGCCCGTCCGCGCGATCTCCGAGGCTGGGACGAATCGATAGCCCCGCGCCACGGCCCACTCCAACTGACGAAGAAACAGCTTCGGCGGCACGTCGTTATAAGCCATCAGGGGCTGGCCGACCGAATGGTAGGCCAGGATCCGGCCTCCTGAACGGCGCAAGCGTCGGCCAAGGACGGACATACCTTCACGTTCGAGGACCATGCGTGGGCCGACCAGATGACGCCTTTCGACACCGAACGCGTGGGCAGCCCGCTTGAGAATCTTCGGTGCTTGCCTAAGCATATCCAGTTTTCGCTCTCTGGTCTTTTTACCAGTCTCGAACAGCAAGCCTCGTGATAGCTATGACGTCCATCGCCAACACCACCACGTCCAATCCGAGGCGCCCGGTAGCACTATCACGTCGAACGGAATCTGTTCATTTGGAAGAAAATGGTAAGGCCCTAAATCAAAAGGTGTAAAACGCGATGGCTTGCCTGAACTGGGAAACCCACTTCAGGTTATCGTGCTCAAGGTTTTGCAGCATCGAAGCAAGGTGGCGCTGGTCGCTCCAGATGCAGCCTATGACGTGCCTGCCGGGCAAAGCATGCTATTGGAACCTCACATCTAGCCGCGGCCCATCAGCCGGCTCACCCACCGGGGCAGCCATTCGGGCAGTAGGTTGCGGATCGCGTCCCAAGTCCCGTCAAAGGACTTTGTCCGCGCCAGGCGCCGCCATACTCTGAGCCGTTCCGGCAGCGACATTAGGCGCATAGAACGCTTCAGGATCGCCTCGACGCTGTCGAACTCGCCGAACACCTCGTTGAGCAGGATGTCGGGATAACCGTCGTAGAGCTCCTCGTTCGCGGGCGCGCCCTTCTCACGCAGCGGCGTGACTGGCGCGATCGCCAGGGCCCTGGCGTAGAGCGCCTCCAGGCTTTCGAGCCAATTGGGCGCCGTGTGCAGCCGCTTGACGTTGGCCTCCGTCTCATCGCCGCGCCGACGCAAAGCCTGCAGGTCGGCGAGCCAGTCCGCCAGGATGCGGTTGTATTCCGCCATCGAGGTGGCGAAGCCAATGGTCGGCGCCAGCCCGGGCATATCGGTGCTCATGACGTTCGCATCCGATGGATAGGGAAACAGCGTCATGCAGGGCGCGCCGAGCCCGCCGGCTTCCAGCATCGAGGTAATCGATACAAAGGGGTAGGAGTCGAGGTAGATGTCCGCTGCCTCGAAGGCCAGCGAAGGATCGGGCGTCTCTGGCCGCCCCATGATCCGCCCGCCGGTCGCCGCTATGGCCTCTTGCCAGTCGGCTGGCTCCCCCGGCCCCACGACCAGCAACTGCGCATCGGGATGGGCCAGGAGCGCCTCGACATGCATGTCGGCGAAGGAGACGCCACCCATCGTGCGGTATTTCACGCCGCGGGCCACGGAAACCAGGAGAGGCCCGCCGGCCGGAATGCCGAGCTTCTGCCGCGCCTCGGCCCGGCTGTGCTTGCGCATCGGCGGATCGATCTGAATCGGCAGGATGACGTGACGCTCCGCCGGGATCCCACGCCGTTCCACCACCAGCCGCTCGCCCGACACGCGCGAACTGGCGATCAGGTCGCACACGCAGAGCCCGACCCAGAAGGCATGGTCGGCGTGGTTGACCAGCACCACGGGCGGTCGGTTGCGCTCGTCAGCGAAGGCTATGCCCGGCGTTGGGTCCTCATTGCTGACGTGCAGGACGACCAGGTCGAAATCGAGCGACAACTTGCGGAGCGCGCTGGCCCATTCTACCGGTCCGCCGCGCGTTGCGCCGATCATATGGATATGTCCGCCACGAGCCTCCACGGCCTGGGATACCGACAACGGCGGCGCCCCGGGATGGCGCAACAGGGCCAGTGAGTGATGACGCCCCTCGTCGGCTGCGATCCAGCGGCGCATCATCCGCGTCAAGCCGCCGACTTCGTTCAAAGCGGTGGCCACATGCAGCACGCGGCCGATCTTCGTCCGCGCCGGTCGCGCAGCTTCGGCCTGTGCGGCGAGCGTCCGTCGCGCGATTTCGATCAGTATGTGCTCAAGCGGCTCGGACCGATAGAAGCCGCAGTGCCGCTTCCGCGCAAGCGTGACCGCCGCCTCCACATAGGCCGCCGCCGAGTTGAGGTCACCAGCCTGCAGACAGCGCTCAGCCTCACCGCGAAGGCTTTGAAACTCTTCGTAGTTGTGGCGCATACGCGCTACCTCGGCCTCGGAGGCCTCGATTCCAGATTGCATCGTCTCTGGCATCCTTCCCCCCCACGGTCGCAGTTGCCCTAAAACGTGTTATCCCGAGTGGCCAAGGCTTGCCAAGCGACAAGGCAGGTTACATAAAAAATGTCGCCGACCGCTGCGATCCGATCTTTCAGCGGCCGGCCAAGGCTCGCGTCCGATTGCAGGCGATGGCGCGAGACAGACAACTCCAGGGGGAAGCGATGCCAATTTCGGAAAGTGTGGTGATGCGTGGCGAAGTTGTCGTCCACCACCCCAATCTGGTGAACCTCTACGGCTGTGAGATCGGTAACGGCTCGCGCATCGGCGCCTTCGTCGAGATTCAGAAGAATTCCTACGTCGGCGAGCGCTGCAAGATCTCCTCGCACACCTTCATTTGCGAGGGCGTGACCATCGAGGACGAGGTCTTCATCGGCCACGGGGTGATGTTCACCAACGACCGCCTTCCCCGAGCAACCAACCTGGACGGGAGCGCCCAGAGTGAAGCCGACTGGAAGGTCGAGCCGACCCTGGTCAAGAAGGGCGCGTCCGTCGGCTCCAACGTCACTATCACCCCGGGCGTGACCATCGGAGAGCGGGCACTGATCGGCGCCGGTGCCGTCGTCACCCGTGACATCCCCGACTTCGCCATCGCAACCGGTGTGCCGGCCCGCGTGGTCGGAGACGTAAGGACCACAAAGGCTGGGTGACTCCCCATTTCAGCACGGTTTCGTACACCGAATTGCGATCTTTGGGGTATTTAGAGAGATCATTTGAGGTAGTTCCAGCGCCTGCCCTCGCCTGGCTGGATGATCCTGGTTGGGTCTTGATGACCCAACGGCCATAGTGACCGCGCGGCTTCGCGGCCTCAAACTTCAATTTGAAGAGGTCGAGATGGCACGGCATTCGACGATCAACCGGCGCATCCTTTCTCAACCAATGAACCAATGACAGGCTCCAACGGGCCTCAGGACTCCGGTGGGCGGGGTGGAGTGTAGGGTAGGTCAAATGATCAATATCGGTATCATCGGTTACGGCTACTGGGGGCCGAACCTCCTACGAAACTTCATGGAGCTTCCCGATGCCCGGGTCCGCATAGTCGCCGACCTGGACCCCAAGAAGCGCGAGTTGGTGGAACGCCGCTATCCGGGCGTCCAGACCACCAGGGACGTCCAGTCCCTGTTCCAGGATCCCGAGATCGACGCCATCGCCGTGGCGACGCCGGTCAATAGCCACTTCGAATTGGGCATGTCGGCGCTGAAGGCCGGCAAGCATCTCTGGCTCGAAAAGCCGATGACCGAAACCTCGCTACAGGCCAGGATGCTGGTCAATGAAGCCGACAAGCGCGGATTGACCCTGATTGTCGATCACACCTTCATTTATACCGGAGCAGTCCGGAAGATGCGCGAGATCGTCGCCGCCGGCGACCTCGGCCAGATCTATTACTACGACGCCACCCGGGTGAACCTGGGCCTCTTCCAGAAGGACGTGAACGTCATCTCCGACCTGGCGGTCCACGATTTCGCGATCATCGACCGTCTATTCGAAGAGCATCCGACCGCGGTTTCGGCCAGCGGTATCAACCATTTCCCCGGCACCCCGGAAAATCTGGCCTACATCTCGCTGTTTTACGACTCCGGCATGATGGCGCACATCAACGTGAGTTGGCTGGCTCCAGTGAAGGTGCGCAACATCCTGGTTGGCGGCTCCAACAAGATGATCACCTATGACGATCTGGAGCCCTCCGAGAAGGTCAAGGTGTACGACAAGGGCGTGTCCTTCACGGACGACCCGGCCAAGATCCATGAGATGCGCGTCGGCTACCGCACGGGCGACATGTGGGCACCCAAGCTCGACTCCACCGAGGCCCTGCGCATCGCCGGCCAGGAGTGGATCGACTGCATCATCGAAAAGAAGGTTCCGACCGCCGATGGCCGGCTTGGCCTGCGCGTGGTGGAGATCATCGAAGCCGCCACCAGTTCCATGCGCGGGCGTGGCGAAACCGTTCACCTGCGACGCAAAGATGCTGCCTAATATGATTCCGTTCGTAGATTTGAAAACCCAGTACACCTCGATCAAGCTCGAGGTAGATGCAGCCATTCAGCGCACCTTGGAGACCTGTCAGTTCACCCTGGGCGCCGACGTAGCTGAATTTGAAAAGGAATTCGCTGCCTATTCGCAAGCAGCCTTCGGCGTCGGCGTCAACACCGGCACCAGCGCCCTGCACCTGGGCCTGCTGGCCGCCGGGATTGGGCCGGGCGACGAGGTTATCACCTCCCCCTTCACCTTCGTGGCGACGGTGGCGGCCATTTACTACACGGGCGCGACCCCTGTGCTCGTCGATATCGATCCTGCGACCTACACCATCGACCCGGCCCAGATCGAAGCCGCGGTCACGCCAGCCACCAAGGCGATCATCCCGATCCACCTCTACGGCCAGCCGGCCGACATGGATCCGATCATGGCCATCGCCAGGAAGCACGGCCTGGTGGTGCTGGAAGACGCCTGCCAGGCGCACGGCGCGGAATACAAGGGCAAGCGCGTCGGCGCCATCGGCGACATGGCGGCTTTCAGCTTCTATCCTGGCAAGAACCTCGGCGCCTATGGCGAAGGCGGGATGCTGACGACCGACAACGCCGATCATAACCGGGCGGTCCGCATGCTGCGCGACTGGGGCGCCGAGCGGAAGTACCACCACGAAGTCAAGGGCTATAACTACCGCCTGGAAGGCCTTCAGGGCTCTGTTCTGCGCGTGAAGCTCAAACACCTGGATAGGTGGACCGAGCAGCGCCGCGCCACGGCCGCCCGCTATGACGCCATGTTCGCCGGCACCGGCCTGCCAACCCCCTTCGTCCGCAACGATGTGCGCCACGTCTACCACATCTACGCCGTCCGCACGCCCGAACGCGCTGGCTGGCAGGAGGCGCTGAACGCTCAAGGGATCCAGTCGGGCATCCACTATCCCATTCCCGTGCACTTGCTGCCCGCCTACGCCGACCTCGGCTACAAGCAGGGCCAGTTCCCGCACGCCGAAAAGGCTGCGGCCGAGGTTCTGTCCCTACCCATGTTCCCGGAGTTCACGGAGCAGCAGCAGGACGTGGTCGTGGCTGCGGTCAAGAAACTGCAAGCAAGCGTTTGACGAGCGGGCCTCCGCTCAACCGGAAACAGGCCTGCAAAGGCGCCTCCAAACCGATGACAGGGAAATACAATGAAACTTGAAGGCTCTCGAATCCTGGTGACTGGCGGCTGCGGTCTGATCGGCTCGACCACCATCGACCTGCTGCTGAAGGAGCACGCGCCCGAAAAGATCGTGATCCTCGACAACCTGGTCCGCGGCAGCCTGCAAAACGTCAAGGACTCCCTGCAAGACCCGCGCGTCGAACTCGTCGAAGGCGACATTCGCGACGTCGCGGCTGTCCACAAGGCCACCGACGGCATGGACGCCGTCATCCACATGGCAACCCTGAGGGTCATCGCCTGCGCTGCCGAGCCTCGCGAAGCCCTGGGCGTCATGTGCGACGGCAGCTACAATGTCATTGAGGCCGCCCAGGCCAAGGGCGTTAAAAAAATCTGTGCGGCCTCCTCTGCCTCGGTCTACGGCCTGGCCGACCTCTTCCCGACCGAGGAGAGCCACCACCCGTACAACAACCGTACCTGGTACGGGGCCAGCAAGGTCATGCTGGAAGGCCTGTTGCGCTCGTTCAACGACATGTACGGTCTGCCCTACGTGGCGCTGCGCTATTTCAACGTGTACGGCCCGCGCATGGACCTGCATGGTAAGTATACCGAGGTTCTGATCCGCTGGATGGACCGCATCGACGCCGGCCAACCGCCGCTGATCCTCGGCGACGGGTCCACCACCATGGACTTCGTCTATATCGATGACATCGCCCGAGCCAACATACTTTCCCTGATGTCGGACGTGGAGGACGACGTTTTTAACGTCGCCAGCGGCGTGGAGACCAGCCTGAACGACCTGGCCGCCTCGCTCCTGCGCGTGATGGGTTCCAACCTCCAGCCGGAGTACGGGCCCGAGCGCAAGGTGAACCCGGTCTCGCGGCGACTGGCCGACACGTCCAAGGCAGAGAAGATGCTGGGCTTCAAGGCGACCATCGATCTCGACGAGGGCCTCACCCGCCTAGTCGAATGGTGGCGCGCCAATCGCGAGCAGGTGACTGACGACCCACTCGGGATGCGCCTTGGGGCCTTCCGTGCTCTGCGACGGTGTGGTTCGGCCGCATGAACGTAACGCTCGAACCGTCGTGGCGCAGTTTTCCATCGGATTGACGGAGCATCGTCACAAGCAATTGAGCGCGGTCCGGCCGTCTCATTGTTGGTACGGCCGCTGGCAGGATAACGTGCCTTCCGTCGCCGGCATCGGTCCTCATCCGCCGGGGCGGATCTCCTTATCTCAAATGGCGTCCATCGCGGTGCCGAGGCCGTGCGTTTCTACTACCACCACACGGCGCATCGACGTGCACCAAATTTGGCCAGCCCCAGACAACTGGCTCCGGCAACCGCGTCCATGCCCCTCCTTTGACAACTGCTTGCAATGCCTTTGGTGAAGATGGCGCGCAAGGCGCCTGCGAATGTGTAGTTTCCCGCGTCCGACAGAGTGCAGGAATTGGCGGAGTCGAACATGGCGAGTTCCGCCTTCGGCAAGGCTTCGTGTGCGGGATCACTCTGCGGCGCGCCATGGCCAGATGAGCGAGAATTACCTTCGATATCGGTCTCGGCCACGGTCGCAACAGAATGGTAGAGAAACATGGATGGTTGAGCTGGCGGAGTGTAGTCGCGCGTCTTGTGCGGTTCTCCTTCCGTGAGGCCCTAATTGGGTGGCCCAGGCGGTGCGCGCAACTCGGCTGTGGCTAGGCAGAAAGTTCGAAAGCTCCCAACGCCAACTTGGATGCTGGCGGCGGGCAATGAGGTTCACGGATATCCCTTCGGACCTCCGCGAAGGGCGGCAGGCAAGACAACTTGCGTCTCGTCGTTCCTGGTCTGCATTCGTCCTCATCCGCTGGGGAGTTTCTCCTTGTTCAATTCACGTCCGTCAACGTGCCGGCGCCACGCGTTGCAAATGCTTTTGCACCGCTCATCGCCGCGCACCTAGTAGCTTGCGGTTCTTGGGACGGGCGCGTTCAGCGGTCCGCTTGGCTCGCGGCCGTATCGCAGCCATAAATGTTCCATCGCCATCGCGCGCATGATCACGGCTGCCGTGCGAAGCGGAAAGCCAAAGCGCAGTCCCTAAACGCCGAACAGCGCCGTCTGTACTTTGCCCCATATTGGGACAGCCTTGATTTGGCCGCAATTGCTTCTAGCTGCTTCCTAGTTGTCGAAGCAACAGGACGAGGTGGGCAATGCGGATCCTAGTAGGACCTGCGAAACGAGAGGGCGTTTCTCGAACTATTTTCCATAGACCGTTGGGCGATGGCGATATCAAATCCGAGACGGGGGTGGTCATACTTTCGATAGATGCCGGCGGTATCTACGCAAGCGGTTCGCAATACCGATACCAGATTGAGTTGACGCTTGATGAACTTGAGGCGCTTGCGAGCCGTCTGACAATGAGATCGTAGCTAGTATATCCAGCCGCACCAGCCATCTGACGTTACGTCAAGAATCAGCTACTGTAACGTTGCGGCGAACCTGGAAAGTAACCGTCCGGCCGGCGCCATTCAGGCAAGCTCCCAGCAGAAGCGCGCCGGCCGTGTCTGGGTCTTACCCCGGTGCGCCAATGCGGCTTCTCTACGCGCTGACCACATGCGTTGCTACAGGTTTGTCGGTCATCGCCCGGCGTCCGAATTGTTGTTCTTTGTACCTCGTTCGTTTGACTTTCGAGCAGATTGTCATGGGCGTATATCTTCCCCCGCGGGGTCGTTCTCATAAACCACCCGTCGGTTAGGCCCGGTGTCCTCCCCAATCCCAACCGGGCACCGGGCCGCCGCAGAGTTCATCGAGCTTGGATGCAAAGGGCACATGAACTCGCCGGGCGAAGACCCCAACCACCTCAAGCCCGGCGAGCCCACTACCTGATCAGGAACGCGATCAGGACCGGAATCACCCGGTACCCTTCCGACGCAAGAGCGATGCCAGCACCCCGTCCCGCAATGGGACAATACAGGAGCGGGACCTGCTGGGCGTTGTTTGCAGGTTTGCTAACTTGGGTTGGGCTAGCCGGCTTGCCGTGTCGGCTAGGCCCCGGGGTCAGCCAAACCTACCCCAACGACGGACTATCGGGCTGCTTCGTCAGTTCGACGAAAGCCCCTGGATATTCGTAGAAGAGAGCCGCCGCACCGGCGCCTATCACACAGCGCCGGGACTGAACGCCGGAAACCCAACACCCGTCGGTCTCCGTCAGGACGAACGCCATTTCCTGACCGCCATTCGCTCCAGCCGCCGCAAAAACCGGCCCATCGGCCTTTGCCGCGGTTCAACCAGAAGCAAGACGTGTCTCGGCGTAAGATGGCGCTAATCGCGAACTGCGCTCTTGCTTAGACTTCCCGGATGGCACCGGCGCCTGGGGCGCGGCTACTCCAAGTTCGGAGGATATGCGCTGTCCTTAAGGCTTACTTGCATCGTTGCCGAGAGCACGAGAATATTCGATTGCCAGCAATGGTCCCCGGCCCGACTGCCCAGATGCGCCCTCCAAACGCCAGACTTGGTAGTCGGGCCACCGTTCAATCCAACGGAGCTGCAAACGATGTCTGCTCACCGCTTCAATCACCCTGTTCACGTATTCGTGGGCCTTGGCTTTCCCCATGCGGTGTCCTCTGTGCAGGAAGCCCGTCAAATCCTTGATGAATGGACGGGGCGGCACAGCCCGAAATACACAGCGTCAGTTGCCCTTTGCCAATCCGCACTTGCCCGCAAGGAAGACGTTGAGACGGCTCGCGCTGCCTTTGAGGCCTTTGCTCTAGCCCACGGAATTCTTGCGCCGGACGCAATCGAACTCGCGGTGGCACGCGCAGCAGAAGAGTGGATGGCAGCCTATGATGGGCGGACCGAGGTTTTGACTGGCCGTTAGGTCGACCTTGAAAGTCGATCATCGGAATGAAGAGCGAACAGTGCGAGCTCATCATGGATTGGAGTATCGATATATCGAACTGTCGGCATAGATGCCTCGCTTCACAATCGGCGCGCGCTCGAATTGCTCGCGATCAGTTCCAGCTGGTAGAGCAGGGATCAATGAAGCCACCAAGAACTCCTCGATAAACGTGCCGCGAACAAAACTCGCTCCAATGCAAAGGCGGTTGAAGACCCGCTGCAAGAATTCTATTGCTTCTGGCTGAAAGCATTCGGGATTTCTGTTGCCGCACGTGCTGCACCTCCACGTTTGGCGGACGCAAGGTGGTCGCTTACAGCCGAAGGAGCCCTTGGTTGCTCGGGCCGATGTCTCAGAATCGCGCGCACCTCGAAGATCCAGCGCTTCCGATATCTTGTCGTCAGGACGGTCGACCGCGCCGCCGACGGCGTCGACAGATGGTGATTTGGCGGGCTCCCCTATTGTGCTCTCGACCCGTTGCAGAATCGTATCGAGCGGCTCGGCGACCAGGATCTCGGCGAGTGGTCGATAGACGAAACCCAGCGACTCGGCACGCTTGACGGCCGTGCGGTATCGGACACGCGCCGCCTGTGGATTTTCACCCAACATTGCCGCAATGCCGGTCACCAGAATCGGTAAATTACATCACAAATTCAAGCACTTAAAAGGAGAGCCGATGGTACCGTTGGCTGGGATCGAACCAGCGACCTCCGGATCCACAATCCGGCGCTCTAACCAGCTGAGCTACAACGGCACATTTGCCTGAGGGTGATCTCGTCGGAAACGCGTTCCACTTGACCCACTCTGTCGTTCGGCGATGCGTCCTTACGGGCTTATGGATTTTAATTCAAGGCTTTTGCGAAGCAAAGACCACTTCCCCACATGTCGCCGCGCCGAGCAATATCCACCGGGCAAAGAAAAAGGCCGGCGGGAGGAGGTGCCGGCCTTTTCCTGTTACGAGCCAGCGGGAGGAGGAGCTGGCTGGTCACCCCGGGGAGCAGAGGGAGGAGGTTCCACTCGCCGGGTATTCCTTGATGGCTGGCATCATACGCTTGATCAGTTTGAAGAAAATGCGACCTTTTGTTGCATCTCCTGATCATGCGCAAATATTAGGCAGCCTTAATGTCCTTGATCGCCTTCTCGAAGGCGGTCTTGATCGGCTTGGAGACGTCTTCGGCCGCCTTGGAAGCGACAGCCTGCAACTCCTTGGCCTGCTCGACGGACAACTCGACGCGTTTGCGCAGGAAGGCGGTCTGCAGTTCAATGACTTCCGACAGCGACTTGGCGCCGATAAGGGCTTCGAGATGCGAGAAACCGGCTTCGGCATTGGCGCGCAGTGCCGCGATGGTCTTGAGCGACAGGTCGCTGGAAACAGTCTTGGCGGTCTCGTAGGTCGACTCCAGAGCCTTCTGGGTCTCCTCGGCGCCGGTCTTGAGCTTGGCATAGGCCTCTTTCGACTGCTCAACGCCCTTTTCGGCGAAAGCGCGGATCTGGTCGGTGGCCTTGGAAGCGTCGAAGCTCGGGAATTCAACGTTTTCGATCGTCTCGGCAGTCTTGGTCCTGGACATTTTCCATCCTTTCAGCGGCAGCGGCTTTGACAGAAAGCCGTCTCGTTCATGTATGATGGCAATATAAAGGCAAATTTTGTGCATTGCAATATCTTTGTTGCAGTGCACAAAAAAATCTTTCGGGCCGTTAACCAAGAGCCCAAATTCCAGCCTTTGCACGTTCTGGCTTGTGGACCTTCGTGGCTGCGGCTTTTATTAACAAAGCGTTAACTGCAATCTCGCCGCTCCGTGAGGGTTCGCCAAGCGCATGCCGTCCGAATATTCCTTCCTCGACGTCGCCGTGCTCGACGCGGTCCGCCAGCGTTTTGCCGCCGGCGACGCGATCGCGATCCTGTCGGGGGACCTGGAGCAGGTGATCTGGGCCAACGGGCCGGGCGCAGCCGTGTTCGGCTATCCCGACATTGAAGCGATCATCGGCGCCTCGGCGCGGCTGCCGCTGATCGCCCGCCGCCAGATCATGGCGACCAGCGGCTTTCCCGAGATCGGCAGCGATCGCGCCATCATGGTGCGGCTGGCAACGGGCATGACCAGTCGCGCTGTCAGCTTCCTTGCCAGTGCCGTGGCGCTGCCCGATGGCGAGAAGGCGATCATGCTGGCGGTGCCGGCGGCGCAGACAGGCTCGCGCAGTGCCGCCGAGATCGCCAGCCGGGCGATCGGCGGCTTCACCGAAGACGGCCATTTCATCGCCTTCATCGATGCGGGGGGCAATGTCGAGGCGGCATCGGACGGGTTTTCGAGGCTCGGCATCCAGCCCGCGACGCTGGCCGCCCTGGTGGCGGATGTGACTGCCGAAGGCGAGCGTATCGTCAAGCGCCTCGTTCCGGGCGGCAGCACCTCCTACCCGGCCGGCCTAGCGCGGCTGACGCCGGAGCGGCATCTCCTGGTGGTGATCGACGAGGATCAGCTCGAGGACAACATGCCTGCCGCAGAAGCTTCGGCGGACGGACTGCCCGAAGCGACGGAGAGCCCCGCCAATCAGATTGGCGGCGCGACAACAGCGGCCAAGAGCGTTTCCTTAGAATCCGAGTCTCACCAGGACAATCAGCCGCCGGCGGCTGTTTCACAGACAAAGGCGATCGAGGGACCGACGGGCACTGCCGCGCCTGAGCAGCAGCCAGCCCTCTCCCCAGCCGGGCCAATACCAGCTGCCGCCGACAATGATCAGCCGGTCGCGGGCGGCACGACCGCACAGCATGATCATTGGTACTTCAATGCGGGTGAGGAGGACGCGCCAGCCGCGCCGGAGCCAAAAGCCGTGGCCGAAGCAATCGGAACCGAGGCTTCGGCGGACAGCGCGAAAAAAGACGAGGCCGCCTCCCCGGCTGTCCCGGCCACAAGCTCGGCCGCCCGGACGATAGACCGCTCGGCGGCGCCGATGCGCTTTGTCTGGCGCACCGACGCCGAGGGCAGGTTCAGCGCGCTGTCGCCGGAATTCGCCGACATCGTCGGCAAGCCGGCCGCCGACGTGATCGGCCGCCGTTTCAGGGATGTCGCGGCGACCTTCGGCCTTGACGCGTCCGGCGAGATAGCCGGCCTGCTGGAGCGGCGCGACACCTGGTCCGGCCGCTCCGTGCTGTGGCCCGTGGTCGGCACCGACCTCAAGATCCCCGTCGACCTCGCGGCTTTGCCTGTCTATGGCCGCAACCGCGCCTTCGAAGGTTTTCGCGGCTTCGGCGTTGCGCGCGCCAGTGACGCGGTCGTCGATCCGGAAGCGATCGGCATGGCCCTGATACCCAATGGCCAGGCCCCAGCATCGTCCGTACCGGAAACCGTCGAAGCTTCCGCCAAAGAGCCCAAGGCGGAAGTGCCGAAGGCCGAGGAGCCGAACGCGGCGGACCCGTTCAAGGGCGAGGTGCCGGCGCTGACCATCGTGCCAAAACAGGAGCGGCGCTTTGCCGACAAGGTCATCCGGCTGGCCGAACACCGGCAACCGGCCAATGACAAGGGACTGTCGACGCTGGAGCGTAGCGCCTTCCGTGAGATCGGCGAGCGGCTGAAGAAGGAGAGTGCGCCGGCCGAGCCGCCGGAAATCGACAAGCCCGGCATCGAAAGCCCGACGGAACCGGCGGTCAAGACGCCGGCTGAGGCCCCGACCGCGAAGACGGAGGCTCCGATCGTACCCGCCGGCGAGGTCGCAGCGGAGCCTGATGCCGTGCCGGATCAGGAGGATGCGGCGCTGGCCGAGCCATCCGAGACCGATGCCGAGGACGAGGCGGATCTCGCACGGCTTGATGGCGGTCACCCGGACGAAGTGGATGATGTGCCTGGTGTGAGCGGTTCGTTGCTTGACTACGCCGACCGGGATGATGAACCCGGTCCTGTCGCGAACAATGACGAGCCCCCGGTTTCAGAACCCGCGGTGGCGGAGCCGCGGGGGACCGAGCCGGTCGCGGCCGAACGACCTGATACCAAAGACGCCACGCATGATGCCGTCGATGATGACGACAGCATGACATCGGCCGATTTTCGCGATGCCGAGGACAATGAGGACTGGGCCGACGGCGAGGAAGCCGCGGCCGCTGATGGGCGGGCCGCCGCACTCCACGGTGGAGCCGCCAGTGCAGCCGACACCGTCGAGAGCCCGGCTGGACGCCCACGCCTGCGGGTGCCGCCGCTCAAGACCGAAGGGTTCGTGCCATCGGCCTTTTCCGTCGGCGACGAAAGCAAGGCTCCGGACACCTTGCTGCTCGGCAAGCTGCCGGTGCCGCTGCTCATCCATTCGGGCGACCAGTTGCACTATGCGAACGAGGAGTTCCTGAACCTGACCGGTTACGCAGCACTCGAGGACCTCGCGGATGCCGGCGGCCTGGGTGCGCTGTTTGCCGACCCCTATGGGGATGACGGCGCCTCCGACGGGAGCGACCGGGCGCTCCGGCTGAAGACGCGCGATGGCCAGGAATTCCCGATCGACGCCATCCTGCGCTCCGTGCCCTGGCGCGACGGCAAGGCCCTGATGCTGGTCGTGCGCCGTTCCGGCGAGGATGACGCGCCGGCGGCCCTGCACGTGGTCGGCGAGGAGCCGACGCAGCCTGACATTTCGGAACTCAAGGCACGCATCGCCGAGATGCGCACCATCATCGACACCGCCACCGACGGTGTCGTGCTGATCGGCAGCGACGGCACCATCCGCTCGATCAGCCGCCCGGCCGAAGCGCTGTTCGGCTTCGACAGCGACGAGGTGACCGGAAAGCCATTCGCCTCGCTGTTTGCCATCGAAAGCCAGCGCGCGGCACGCGACTATCTCACCGGCCTGTCCGAGCCCGGCGTGGCAAGCGTCCTGAATGACGGCCGCGAGGTGATCGGGCGCGAAGCGCAGGGGCGCTTCATCCCGCTGTTCATGACCATCGGCCGGCTGCCCAACGACAGCGGCTTCTGTGCCGTTGTGCGCGACATCACGCAATGGAAGCGAGCCGAAGAGGATTTGACGCAAGCACGCGCGGTGGCCGAACGGGCGTCCTCGCAGAAGACCGATTTCCTGGCTCGCATCAGCCACGAGATCCGCACGCCGCTCAATGCCATTATCGGCTTTTCCGAATTGATGGTCGACGAGAAGTTCGGGCCGGTCGCCAATGACCGCTACCGCGACTATCTCAGAGACATCAACCGCTCGGGCAACCATGTGCTCGACTTGGTCAACGACCTGCTGGACATCTCGAAGATCGAAGCCGGCCAGCAGGAAATGGCCTATGAGGCGGTGTCGCTCAACGACACGCTGGCCGAGACGGTGGCGATGATGCAGCCGCAGGCCAACCGCGAACGCGTCATCATCCGCTCAAGCTTCGCCTCGCGGCTGCCGGAAGTGGTGGCGGATCTGCGCTCCGTGCGCCAGATCGCGCTCAACATCCTGTCGAACGCCATCCGCTACACCCAGGCCGGCGGCCAGGTGATCGTCTCGACCGCCTACGAGACCTCGGGGGATGTTGTCATGCGGGTGCGCGACACTGGTATCGGCATGAGCCAGGCCGAGATCGAACAAGCGCTGAAGCCGTTCAAGCAGATCAATGCGCTGAAGCGCGGGCGCGGCGACGGCACCGGCCTTGGCCTGCCGCTGACCAAGGCGATGGTGGAAGCAAACCGCGCTCGCTTCACCATCAATTCGACACCTGGCGAAGGCACGCTCGTCGAGGTCGCTTTTCCCTCGACCCGGGTGCTCGCGGAATAGCGACTTCAAAAGAAAAGGCGCCCAAAGGACGCCTTAAGAGATGGGATTGCTGTCACAACGGGGGCTTGAGCGAATTCAGATCCTCCGGGGGCTGAGGAACGGGATTTCTCCCTCAAGTTACATGCGACTATCGAGGTCGGGCCTTAACAAGTCCTTACCGGGCCGCCAAAAAATTTACGAATGTGTACCACTCGTGAAATCTAGGTAAATTCCCGAGACATAATCCGTTAACCATGACGGGCGGGTCATTCGGCAAGCTGCGGCAGGTTGCGGAAGAGCTCCAGCGCCTCCGGGTTGGCAAGTGCTTCCTTGTTCTTGATGGCGCGCCCATGCACGATGTCGCGCACGGCGAGTTCGGTGATCTTGCCCGACTTGGTGCGGGGAATGTCCGACACGGCGACGATCCTGGCCGGGACATGGCGGGGGCTGGCGCCGCCGCGGATCTTGGCACGAATGCGTCTTTCCAGATCCTCGTCCAGATGGACGCCCGCGGCCAGCCGCACGAACAGCACGACGCGCACGTCATTGTCGAAATCCTGTCCGATGCACAGCGCTTCCAGGATTTCCGGCATCTGTTCGACCTGGTTGTAGATCTCCGCCGTGCCGATGCGCACGCCGCCCGGGTTGAGCGTGGCGTCGGAGCGGCCGTGGATGATCATGCCGCCGTGCTCAGTCCATTCGGCGAAATCGCCATGGCACCAGACATTATCGAAACGCTCGAAATAGGCCGCCTGGTATTTCTTGCCGTCGGGGTCGTTCCAGAAACCGATCGGCATGGACGGAAAGGCCTTGGTGCAGACCAACTCGCCCTTCTCCCGCCGGATCGGCTTGCCGTCGTCATCCCAGACATCGACCGCAAGGCCAAGGCCAGGGCCCTGGATCTCGCCGGTCCACACCGGTTCGGTCGGTACGCCGAGCACGAAACACGAGACGATGTCGGTGCCGCCGGAAACCGAAGCCAGATGCACGTCCTTCTTGATGCCCTCGTAGACGAAGCGGAAATCCTCGGGCGACAGCGGCGAACCGGTGGAGGATATCGCCCGCACGGTCGACAGATCGTGGCTGCCGATCGGCTTGAGACCGGCCTTGCGCACGGAATCGATAAACTTCGCCGAGGTGCCCAAGAAGGTCATCTTCTCGGCATCGGCGAAGTCGAACAGGACATTGCCGTTGGGGTAGAAGGGCGAACCGTCATAGAGCAGCAGCGTCGCACCGGAGGCGAGGCCCGACACCAGCCAGTTCCACATCATCCAGCCGCAGGTGGTGAAATAGAAGAAGCGATCGCCGTCGACGAGCCCGGCATGCAGTCGGTGCTCCTTGACATGCTGGATCAGCGTGCCGCCGGCCGAATGGACGATGCATTTGGGAATGCCCGTGGTTCCGGATGAAAACAGGATGTAGAGCGGATGCGAAAACGCCAGCCGCTCGAAGGTGACGGGCTTGACGGCAAAGGGCGCCAGCGCCTCCTCCATCGCCACGGCCTTGTCGATGATCGCGGCCACGTCGACCGAGGTGCCGAGATAATCGACGAGCAGAACCTTGCGGACACTGCCGAGCTTGGCCGCGATCGCCGCGACCTTGTCGGCGACCTCGATCGCCTTGCCATTGTACCAATAGCCGTCGGGCGCGATGAAGATGACAGGCTCGATCTGGCCGAAGCGGTCGAGCACGCCCTGCTCGCCGAAATCGGGGGAGCAGGATGACCACACCGCGCCGATCGAGGCCGCCGCCAGCATCGCCGCGACGGTTTCCGGCATGTTGGGCATCATCGCGGCAATGCGGTCACCCTTCTTCACCTTGAGCGACAGGAAGAGCTGCTGCAGACGCGAGACCAGGCCATGCAGCTCATTCCAGGACAGCCGCCGCTCGACCTTGTCCTCGCCGCGAAAGACAATCGCCTCGCCGGCGCCGGTCTTCTTCAGCAGGTTCTCGGCGAAATTCAGCGTCGCGTCGGGGAAGAACGAGGCACCCGGCATTTTGTCGCCATCGGCCAGCACGCGCTCGCCCCCATTGGTCCATTTGTCGCCGACGATGCCGGAAAAGTCCCACATCAGGCTCCAGAACGCCTCGCGATCCTCAATCGACCAGCGGTGAAGGTCGGTATAGCAAGAGAATGTGGCCCCCGCTTTCGCCTCCGCGGCCTTCAGGAAAGCCGTCAAGGGCAAAGCATCGATCCGGTCTTGCGTCGGGGTCCAGAGCGGTACTTCGGCAGCCATGATCGATCCTCCCACGGTCGCCATCGCTTATGCATATCGCAGCGCAGCAGAGCAAGATTTTGTTGGGCCGAAGCGACCAGGTGTGCGCAAATGCCATCGCCGGGCCATAAAGACTTGAAATGCCTCAGTCCTAAGTCGTAGTGACGACTGGGGTTACACCCGTCGGGCGATTAATCGGAACGGAAGCATATAGGGCGAAATGCCATCATCCTTGATCCGCCGCGGAGTATGGGCGATCGGCGCTGCCGTGATCGTCATTGCTCTGGTGGTCGCCGCGCTGCCGCTGATCGCCTCGACGCGCATCGTGCGCGACCGCATCGCCTGGGAAATGAGCGCCTGGAGCGGCTTCCGGGTCGCCATCGAAGGCTCGCCGCGCATCGAGGTCTGGCCGAAATTCCGGGCAATCCTGACCGATGTGACGCTGTCCAAGTGGACGGACACCGATGCACCGCCGGTCGTCGAAGCCGAACGGGTGGAAATCGACCTGTCGGCCATGGCGGCATTGCAAGGCGACGTGGCGTTTTCCACGGCGCGACTGGTGCGTCCGACGATCCGGGTCCAGCGCACGGCCGATGGCCTGTTCCTGCCGACCGCACCGACGGGCGGTCGCATCGCGCGCTCCATCGACACGGCGCGCGGCGTGGTCAATGCCGATCCCGCCAAGCCCGACCTCGACAAGCTGCCGACCGACGCCTTCGGCACGGTCGAGTTCAGGGACGGCCGCATGGTGGCTTCCGTGAACGGCAAGGACGTGGAGATCCTCAGCAGCCTTAGCGGCCAGGCGACCTGGGCGGCGATGAACAGCAATGCGACACTGTCGGCAACCGGTATCTGGCGTGGCGAAAGCGTCGCCCTGGACGCGGCCTCGCCGAAGCCGCTGGTGCTGTTTGCCGGCGGCATGGCGCCGCTCACCCTGTCCTTCAAGGCAGCGCCCGCCACCTTCTCCTTCGACGGCACCGCCAACATGTCCCAGAACGCCTATTTCGACGGCCAGGTGAAGTTCGCGGCCCCCTCGCTGCGCCGGGTGCTGGAATGGTCGCAGGCCGGCATCGCACCGAGCGCGGCGATCGGTTCCGTCAGCATTTCCAGCAAGGTCACGGCGTCGGCCGGACGCGTCAAATTCGAGAACACCGCGCTGGCGCTGGACAACAATCCGGGTATGGGCGCGCTGGACTTGTCGCTTGGCGACGCCCAGCCGGTGATCTCGGGCACGCTCGCCTTCGATACGCTCGACCTCAGATCGTTCCTGTCCGCCTTCACGCCGCTGGGGCCGGCGAGTGGGGCTGGACCGGGTGACGTCGACACAAGCTTCGCCGATCGGATCAATCTCGATCTCAGATTGTCGGCGGCACATGCCACGGCTGGCACTATCCAGCTCGCCGACGTCGCCGCCACCGCCCAGGTCAAGGACGGTCTTTCCGTCTTCGATATCTCCGACGCGTCGGCCTTTGGGGGCAACATCCAGACCAGCCTTCGTTTCGACCGCAAGCCCGAGGGCACCCAGGTCGAGATCCGGCTGCTTGCTTCCGATGTCGATGGCGGGGCGTTCGGTACGGCGGCGGGGATGACCCGGCTGGTGCCGGTCGGCACGGGCACCGTTTCAGTCATCCTCAAGGGACCGGGCAGGACCTGGGATTCGATCTTTGAAAACGCCGACGGCTCGGTCACGGCGACCTTCGGACCCGGCGCGCTCAGCAAGTTCAACCTGCCTGCCTTTCTCAAGCATACAGAACAGGGCGGCTTCTTCGCGCTCGACGATGTCTCGGACGGGACACTGCCGATCGACGGCGCTGAAGTGAAGGCGACCATTTCACGCGGCGTGGCGAGGTTGGACAAGGCCGAAGCCAATTCGGCGAAATACAAGATCTGGCTTTCCGGCATCGCCTCCTATGCGGGACGTGGGCTGGCACTGTCGGGCGGCGTCATCCAGCCTGACCAGGCGGCGGCCCAGAAGAACGGCCAGCAGGGGCCCAACCAGTCGTCCTTCTTCGTCGGCGGAACCTGGAGTACGCCGTTCATTTCCCCGATTAGCCGCGGCGTTTCGGGCGAATAGAAGCGCGGTTTCCTTCAGTTGAATATCGTCTCGTCCGAAAACCGGTTGCCACCCTCGGGGGGCCAGGCCCGAGGGCACGCTTTCGAGATGCTCACCCGCGCTGCGCAGCCTGTTCGTCGAGCTGACGCTGCACCTCCCGCCGCTTGTTGGCGATCGAGGCGACGATGACACCGACCGCGACGACGGCGATCAGGATGGTGCAGGCGGCATTGATCTCCGGTGTCACGCCGAGGCGGACCTGGCTGTAGATCTTCATCGGCAGCGTCGTGGCGCCCGGGCCAGAGGTGAAGCTGGCGATCACAAGATCGTCGAGCGACAGCGTGAAGGCCAGCATCCAGCCGGACACGATCGCCGGCAGGATGACCGGCAGCGTGATCTGGAAGAAGGTCTTCGCCGGCGTTGCGCCGAGATCCATTGCCGCCTCCTCCAGCGAACGATCGAAGGAGACCAGGCGCGATTGCACCACGACGGCCACGAAGCACATTGTGAGCGTGATGTGGGCGAGCGTTACCGTGAAGAAGCCGCGGTCGAGGCCGACTGCAACGAAGAGCAGCAGCAGTGACAGGCCGGTGATGACCTCCGGCATGACCAGCGGCGCGAAGACCATGCCGGAAAACAGCACCCTGCCCCGGAAGCGGGTGTAGCGCGTCAGGGTGAGCGCCGCCAGCGTGCCGAGCACGGTCGCCACCGTCGCCGAAATGACGCCGACACGCGCCGTGACCCAGGTGGCGTCCATCAGGCCCTGATTGTGGAACAGCGACACGTACCATTTGGTCGAGAAGCCGCCCCAGACTGTGACGAGCTTGGATTCGTTGAAGGAGAAGACGATGAGCAGCACGATCGGCAGGTACAGGAAGGCGAAGCCAAGCACGATCGAGGTAACGTTGAAGCGGCTCCAGGTGGCGTTCATTTGCCCTGCTCCTGGGCACGTGCCTGTGCCTGCTGGAAAAGCATGATCGGCACGGTCAGCAACAACAGCAGGATGACGGCCACGGCAGACGACACCGGCCAGTCACGATTGGCGAAAAACTCATTCCAGAGCGTCTTGCCGATCATCAGCGTCTGTGATCCGCCGAGCAGATCGGGGATGACGAACTCGCCGACAGCCGGGATGAACACCAGCAGGCAGCCGGCAATGACGCCGGGCAGCGACAGCGGGAAGGTGATCTTCCAGAAAGCTGATGTCGGCGGGCAGCCGAGATCCTTGGCGGCCTCGATCAGCGAATAGTCCATCTTCTCCAGCGACGAATAGAGCGGCAGCACCATGAACGGCAGATAGGAATAGACGATGCCGATGAAGATCGCCGTGTAGGTGTTGAGGATGATCAGCGGCTGACTGATGATGCCGGTGGCAAGCAACAGCTGGTTGAGCAGGCCCTCGGGCTTGAGGATGCCGATCCAGGCATAGACGCGGATCAGGAACGAGGTCCAGAACGGCAGGATGACCAGCATCAGCAAGGTCGGGCGGATGGTGGCCGGCGCACGTGACATGCCATAGGCGATCGGATAGCCCACGATCAGTGTCAGCGCGGTCGAGATCGCGGCAATGATGACGCTCGTCACATAGGCCTTGAAATAGAGCGCGTCCTGCGTCAGCCAGACATAGTTGTCGAAATTGAGGTCGCGGAACCCGGCGAAGAAGCCGGAGACGCCATCGCTGAAATCGAGCACCGGCGTGTAGGGCGGCATGGCGATTGCCGTCTGCGACAGGGAGATCTTGAAGACGATGATGAACGGGATGAGGAAGAAGAACAGCAGCCAGAGGTAAGGGACGATGATGACGAGCCGGTTGACAAAGCCGGCACCCAGCCGCGTCAGGAACGGCTTGGCGACAGTCGATGGCCCGGCGGCATCGGTGACAGCGATGTTGGACATATCAGCCCCCTACCGCGCCAGCACGACGCCGGCGTCGGGCCGGAAGGACACCCAGGCGCGGTCGTTCCAGGTCAGCGGATCGTCGGTCACCCGCGCCGCATTGAGCGCGCTTGCTCTGATGATCTGCCCGTCATCCAGCCTGATGTGGTAGACGGTCATGTCGCCGAGATAGGCGACGTCGTAGACCTCGCCTTCCAGCGCATTGACAGCGTCCGCGGGCTTCTTCGACGACACCTTGATCTTCTCCGGCCTGATGGCGAAAACGATGTCGGAACCGGCTGCGGTATCGGCGCTGTTTTCAACGACGATCTGGGCACCTGTCGCGCCAGTGATGCGGGTGGTGTTGGCCGACCGCTCGGCGACCTTGCCCTCGAACATGTTCACGTTGCCGACGAAATGCGCGACGAAGCGCGAGGCCGGGGCTTCATAGACTTCCGCCGGCGTCGCCACCTGCATGACCTCGCCCTTGTCCATGATGGCGATGCGATCGGCCATGGTCATCGCTTCTTCCTGGTCGTGGGTGACGACGACGAAGGTCAGCCCAAGTTCCTGCTGCAAATCCATCAGTTCGAACTGGGTTTCCTCGCGCAGCTTCTTGTCGAGCGCCCCCAGCGGCTCGTCGAGCAGCAGCACCTTCGGCCGCTTGGCGACCGAGCGGGCGAGCGCGACGCGCTGGCGCTGGCCACCGGAAAGCTGGTGCGGCTTACGCTTGGCGAACTGCTCGAGCTTGACCAGCTTCAGCATCTCGGCGACGCGCTTTTCGATGTCGGGCTTGGGCATGCCTTCCTGCTTGAGGCCGAAGGCGATGTTGTTCTCCACCGTCATATGCGGGAAAAGGGCATAGGACTGGAACATCATGTTGACCGGCCGGCGATAGGGCGGAATGCCGCGCAGGTCCTGGCCGTCGAGCAGGATGCGGCCGGCCGTCGGTTCCTCGAAGCCGGCAAGCATCCTGAGCAGCGTCGACTTTCCGCAACCGGAGGCGCCGAGCAGGGCGAAGAATTCGCGCTCGAAGATCGTCAGCGACAGATTGTTGACGGCGATGAAGTCACCGAACTTCTTGGTGACGTTGTCGAACTGGATGTATGGCTTGGCGTTCGGGTCGTTCCATGGCGCGAAATCCCTACGGATGCTGCCAAGCGATTTCATATCCCCACTCCGTGCTGTTTCTTGCTTCGTGCCCCAAAATACGCGACCCCGGCAGTTGTCTGCCGGGGGTCGCTTCAGATGCTATTGGCCGGTGACGATCTTGGTCCAGCTGCGCGTGATGATACGCTGGGTCTTGGGATCGTAAGGGGAGACCGTGTAGAGCTTCTGCAAGGTCGCGTCGTCCGGATAGACAGCCGGATCCTCCAGCAGCGCCTTGTCGACAAATTGCTGCGATGCCTTGTTGCCGTTGGCGTAGAGCACGTAGTTCGACGATTTGGCGATCACTTCGGGCGTCATCATGTAGTTGATGAATTCAAGTGCCTCGGCGACATGCGGCGCATCGGCGGGGATCGCCATCTGGTCGAACCACATCTGTGCGCCTTCCTTCGGCACCGAATAGCCGATTTCAACGCCTTGCTTGGCCTCGACCGCGCGGTTGCGGGCCTGGAACACGTCACCCGACCAGCCGACCGCGAGGCAGATGTCGCCGTTGGCGAGCGCGTTAATGTACTCGGACGAATGGAACTTCCTGATGTAGGGACGAACCTTGAGCAAAGCTTCCTCGGCCTTGGCGATATCGTCGGGCGAAGTGCTGTTCGGGTCGAGGCCGAGATATTTCAACGCCGCCGGTATGATGTCGGCCGGCGAGTCCAGCACGTAGACGCCGCAGTCCTTCAACTTGGCAAGACTATCCGGATTGAAGAACACGTCCCAGCTGTCGATCTTGTCGGTGCCCAGTGCCGCCTGCACTTTCTTCGTGTTATAACCGATGCCGACCGTGCCCCACATGTAGTTGACCGAGTATTCGTTGCCGGGATCATATTTGGCGGTCCGCTCGGAAACCGTGTCCCACATGTTGGAGAGGTTCGGCAGTTTCGACTTGTCGAGCTTCTGGAACACACCGGCCTGAATCTGGCGGGCGAGGAAGTTGCCGCTCGGCACGACGACGTCATAGCCGCTGCCGCCAGCGAGCAGTTTGGTTTCCAGGATCTCGTTGGAATCGAACGTGTCGTAGACGACCTTGATGCCGGTCTTCTTGGTGAAATCGTCGATGATCGAACTGTCGATATAATCCGACCAGTTGAAGACATTGACGACGCGATCCTCGGCATGCCCGGCGGGCGTGAACAATGTCAGAAATACCGAGGTCGCCGAAAGCCAGAGCGCTTTGCGGATCATGCTATTCTCCTTTGGTGAGTGTTCCATCGCCGGCTCGTCGCGACGCGCGTCCGGGCATTTGTTTCAGACTATTGAGCTTTCCAGGGGACAACAAGCGGCGATTGGCGCGCCGGTCGCGGCCACGCAATTGACCCGGACTGGAAGGAATCGCGGTGCCGTCAGAAGCTTTCGCCGCCGCGCGGACAGAAATACAGAAATATGGTCCGGTCTCGATCGGGCCGCCGGGGAGACTTGGCAAGATACGCCTGTCTTGTTGTTGCCGTGCTCCCAGCCTGCCCGGGCGGCGGCGAGGTTGTCAATGGCAAAGCATCGGCGCCCGCATCAATTCGGCGACGGCACCCCGGTGACACCTGCTCGCTGTGGCCGTGCCTGGCGTTTGAACTCGAGACCGATATGGACAAGCAGCGCCGTGACCACCACCGTGCCGCCGATGATGGTGCGTCCGGACGGCACTTCGGAATGGATGAGCCAGACCCATATCGGCCCAAGGATCGGCTCGAAAGTGCCAAGCAATGCCGCGATGGCAGCCGGGATCAGCCTCGCGCCGGTGGCGAAGAAGGCAAGACCAATGCCGAGATTGACCACGCCGAACGCGAAGAGAAAGCCCATGTCGCCGGCCGAGACCGTGAAGGTCGACGCCTGCGAGACGGCAAGGCCCGCGGCCAGGATCGTGCCGAGACAAGTCGCCGGGGTCATCCTGACGCTGGCGAACCGCCTTGTGATGACGGTGGCGATCGAGAACATCAACGCGATCAGCAGCGCCAGCCCGTCGCCTATGGGCGAGACGGCGCCATTGATCGATTCCGACACCATGATGGCGACGCCGGCGATGACGGCGGCAATCGCCACCCAGGTCACGACACCAACCCGTTCGCGAAACAGCGCCCAGGCAAACAGCGCCGCCAGAAGCGGCACGCCGGCCTGCATCAAAAGGATGTTGGCGACAGTGGTGTAGGCTAGCGCCACGACGAAGGAGGTCGATGCGATGGCGAAGCAGAAGCCGACGGCAAGGCCAGGCAGGCCCATGTCGCGAAACGATCTCAGCATGCCGCGCCAGCCGTCACGCCAGGCCATGAAGGAGAGCAGGAAGGCGGCGGCCCAAACCGAGCGCCAGAAGATAACCGTCCAGCTGTCACCGACGGTGATGAAGCGGGCGATGGTGCCGCCGAAACTCCACATCAGCGCCGAGAGGAAAACCAGAAGCATGCCGACGCGTTCCTCGCGCGGCGAGGAGGCCGAAGCGACAGGGGCCGGTGATGATGCTGCGTCTGTCATGGGCGCGACTGTCGAGCTTTGTGGACGGGACGATGCGCAAGGGACGACAAAGAACTGCCCTGTTCGCGTAACGCAAAGACTTGAGCCGCGGGTGATCCAGACACAGGCGACGATTGTGGCACCTTGCTGCCGCGTTACTGGAAGTCGAAGGCGCTCAGGCCCGTCACCATCTCGTCGAGGCCGAGCGGGCGTGTCACCGGCGGTTCGGCACGCGCCAGGCAGCCGACGCGCTCGCAAAGCCGGCAGGCGGGTCCGACCGGCGTCGCCACGACGGCGCCTGTTCCCGACTTTCCGGCGGCGGCCGCGCCGGGCAGCGCCGCGCCATAGACGATGTCGTCGCGAAAGCCGATGTCGCAACCGAGCAGCAGCGCGGTGCGGCGCGGACGCTCCGAGAATGCGCCCTGCGGCCCCTCCAGCGTGCGGGCGAGGCACAGGAACTCGGCGCCATCGGGCATTTCCACAGCTTCGACGAAAACCTGGCCGGGCTGGGTGAAGGCGACGTGCACGGGCAGCTTCGGACAGCCGCCGCCGAAGCGGCTGTGCGGAAAGCCCTGGCTGCCGGCCCTGCGGAAGCGGTTGCCCGCATTGTCGACCTCCAGCATGAAGAACGGCACGCCGAGTGCGCCCTGCCGCTGCAGCATCGTCAGCCGGTTCGCCGCCTGCTCGAAGGAGACGCCGAAGCGCGAGCGAAGGACGTCGATGTCGTAGCGCGCGCGGACGGCGGCCGCATGAAAGGCCTGATAGGGCATCATCAGCGCATGCGCGGCATAGCGGCCGAGTTCGAAGCGGGCAAGGCGACGGGCTTCGTCGGTGCTCAGCTTGAGCGCCTGGATTTGACCGGCGACCGCGACCGTCATGCGGATCAGGCAAGCTTCCATCGCCACTTCGCGCAACTGGTCGAACGGCGACAGCCGCTCCGACAGGAACAGGCGCTGCGAATGGCGATCGTAGCGGCGGCGCCAGTTCGGCATGGTGGCGACCGGCAACACCTTGACGACGATGCCGTATTCTCGCTTCAGCCAGGCCTTCAGGGCACCGAACAGGTCATCACCGGGATCGAGCACCGCGGTGAACGCCTCCGCCTCCTCCTCGAGTGCAGTAAAATGGTTCGGCCGCCGCTCGAAGGTCTCGTGCACCTCGTCGATCGGCAGGCGGGCGCCCGAAAGCGCCGTCGCCCGTCCCTCGCGCGCCAGAAGCTCGTTGAGGTCGGACAGCCGCTCGGCCTGCTCGCGATAGGCGCGGAACAGTTTTATCACCGCGGCCGACGCATTTGGCGCTGCCTCGGCAAGTTCGATCAGCTCTTGATCTCCCGGCAATTCGCCGACTAGCAGCGGATCGGTGAACACCTCCTTCAAGGCCGCGACCGACCCTCTTGCCTCGCCCTGCAGCTCATGCGGGTCGACCTTGTAGACGGAGGCCAGCTTGAGAATCAACTGCACCGTCAGCGGCCGCTGGTTGCGCTCGATAAGGTTGAGATAGGACGGCGAGATGCCGAGCCCCTCGGCCATAGCCGTCTGGGTGAGGCCCTTGGCGTTGCGGATGCGGCGAATGCGCGGCCCCGCGAAAATCTTCTGGTCAGCCATCGACTGTCCTTGACAGGAATTTACACCGCATTCCATCGTTCGCCAGTTTTACAATCATGACAAATTTACAGCGACTACCTGTCAAACACAACACAGGTTTTCCCTTATCTTCTGCCGTAATTGCTGATTTTTCTAGCTGATTTTGCGCTGCAATGTAAATTCAGTCACATCGCAGCTCGCCAAAAAAAATGGTGCGCGGACAAGTACAGCAATTCTTCGGAGTGACCCATGACTGATTTTTACAACCTCGTTCCCTCGGCGCCGGAAGGTCGCTTCGACGGCATTGAACGCCCCTATTCGCCGGAGGATGTGAAGCGGCTGCGCGGTTCGGTGCAGATCCGCCAGAGCCTGGCCGAAATGGGTGCCAACCGGCTGTGGAAGCTGATCCACGAGGAGGATTTCGTCAACGCGCTCGGCGCCATGTCCGGCAACCAGGCGATGCAGCAGGTGCGCGCCGGACTGAAGGCGATCTATTTGTCGGGCTGGCAGGTCGCGGCAGACGCCAACACCGCCTCGGCGATGTATCCCGACCAGTCGCTTTATCCGGCCAATGCCGCGCCGGAACTGGTCAAGCGCATCAACCGTACGCTGCAGCGCGCCGACCAGATCGAGACCTCCGAGGGCAATGGGCTTTCGGTCGAGACCTGGTTCGCGCCGATCGTCGCCGACGCGGAAGCCGGCTTCGGCGGACCGCTCAACGCCTTCGAGATCATGAAGGCGTTCATCGAGGCGGGTGCCGCCGGCGTCCATTACGAGGACCAGCTGGCGTCGGAAAAGAAGTGCGGCCATCTCGGCGGCAAGGTGCTGATCCCGACCGCCGCGCATATCCGCAACCTCAACGCCGCGCGGCTCGCGGCCGACGTGATGGGCACGCCGACTCTCGTCGTGGCGCGCACCGACGCGGAAGCCGCCAAGCTTCTGACATCCGACATCGACGAGCGTGACCAACCCTTCGTCGACTACGATGCCGGGCGCACGGTGGAAGGCTTCTACCAGGTCAGGAACGGCATCGAACCCTGTATCGCGCGGGCCGTCGCTTATGCGCCCTACGCGGACCTGATCTGGTGCGAAACCTCCAAGCCGGACCTGGCGCAGGCCAAGAAATTCGCCGAGGGCGTGCGCAGGCACCATCCGGGCAAGCTGCTCGCCTACAATTGCTCGCCCTCGTTCAACTGGAAGAAGAATCTCGACGACGCGACGATCGCGAAGTTCCAGAAGGAACTCGGCGCCATGGGCTACAAGTTCCAGTTCATCACGCTGGCCGGCTTCCACCAGCTCAACTACGGCATGTTCGAGCTGGCGCGTGGCTACAAGGCGCGGCAGATGGCGGCCTATTCCGAGTTGCAGGAAGCCGAGTTCGCCGCGGAGGCCAATGGCTACACCGCCACGAAGCACCAGCGTGAGGTCGGCACCGGCTATTTCGACGCCGTGTCGATGGCGATCACCGGCGGCAAGTCATCGACCACCGCCATGCATGAATCGACCGAGCACGCACAATTCAAGCCGGCCGCCGAATAGCGGCTCAGAAAACACCGAGGAAACGCCCAGCAGGGCTTCAGAAACAGGAGAAGACCAATGGCATCGATAAGCCGCGTCAAGGAACGGGCGGAAGAGCAATCGACCACGATGAGCGTCGACCAGCAGGCGACGATCCGCATGCTCGCCAACGACCTGCACAGACTCAACCAGTCGGTGATGAAGGCGGTCGAGGCGGGCGTCTCTGTGGAGCTGGTGCGCTCGGCCAGGCACCATGGCGGCGACGGCAATTGGGGCGATCTGCTGATCCCGGTGATCGTCACACAGCAGAGCCATGGCTGACCGGCAATCGTTGCAACCGACCTCTCACCTGCGCAGCGTATGCGCAGGTGAATTTTATTTTTATGCAACCAATCCATGGACAGGACAGTACAGTACTATTGCTTGACTCCATTGTTGGAGGAGGCGTCTCCAAGGTCCTTTATTTCAACTTGACATGGGATGCGATCTCACGCCAATTGTCACCCAGATTTCAACTCTGCATTGAAATAGGGGCGAGCTTTTTGGCCGACTTGGGTGCCCAGTGAGTAGCAAGGGCGAGACCGCGAAACATCCGAATCTGGTGACCCAGGGTTCAAGCGCCGAAACGATCCGCAGTCCCTCGCAAGTGCTTGTTGTCGGGAAATCGCCGATCAATCGTGTGGTGGTGTCGAAGATCGTCGAGCGATCCGGGCTCCGGCCAATCTCGGAATCGCCTGACATGGCGGTGAAGACATTGCGAACACTTGTGCCAAGCGTGATTGTCCTGGACGGCGGCGCGGACAACAAGGACTGCGATAATCTGATGTCCGGCATTGAAACGTTGCGTCGGGGCTCGGGCAAATCGCTTCCTCCCGTCATCCTGCTTTCAACCAAGAACGGCACGCCAGAAAGCTTGGGCCTGCCGAGCGTGATTGACGTCGTGGTCGCGAAGCCGATCACGCCCGAGCGGCTGCAACCGGTGATCGAGCGCCTGATCAGCCGCTAGCCAAAGCGCGATCAATCTCGCTTCGTGATGTTCTGTATCAGTTCGGGCAATTGCCCAAGGTCGGATATCTGGCGGAAACGCGGGGCGGCGACCGGCGCCTCGACATGCTCGAGCACCCAGGTCAGTTCGTGCGGCACATGGACACCCCAGCCGCCGGCCTCGATGGCCGGCACCACGTCCGACTTCAGCGAATTGCCGACCATCATGCTCTTTGCCGGACCGTCGCCGTGGCGGCTGAAGAGGCGGGCATAGGTGGCGGCATTCTTGTCGCTGACGATCTCGACCGCATCGAACAGGTCGCCGAGGCCGGAGCCAGCCAGCTTGCGCTCCTGGTCGAAGAGATCGCCCTTGGTGATCATGACGAGGCGGTATGCGCCGGCGAGCTTCTCCACCGTCTCACGCACATATGGCAAGACTTCGATCGGGTGGCTCAGCATCTCGCGGCCGGCATCTAGGATCTGCGCTATGACCGAAGCCGGGACCCGTCCGTCGGTTACCTCGATCGCTGTCTCGATCATCGACAGCGTAAATCCCTTGATGCCGAAGCCATAGACGGCAAGGTTGCGCCGTTCGGCGTCGAGCAACCGAGCCGAGATCTGTTTCTCCTCGCCATGGTCGGCAAGCATGGCGGCGAAGCGCTTCTCCGTCATGCGGAAGAACTGTTCGTTCTGCCAAAGCGTGTCGTCGGCGTCGAAGCCTATCGTGGTCACTTCGCTACTGGTTCGCATCGTCGAGCTCTTGAGTTCAGGGACAGGCCGAGCCTAAGCCGAGCCGGGCGCGATTTTCAACCGCGGCGGCAAATGCCGGCAGCGGCTCCCCTTCCCTTCCACAGTGGGGCACGGCTATACTCCGAAATCCGCAACCCAATCTGGTGAATGATGCCGCCTGCAAAAAAGGAAGTCCGTCCGTCGAGCCGCGGAGGACGGGCTCGCACGCCTGCCTTCGTGAAAAACCTGCGTGGTGTGAAGAACTGGAAGGAAGTCAGCGAATGGCTGGAATGGCGCGGCATCGAGGATATCGAATGCATCACGCCTGATCAGGCAGGCGTGGCACGCGGCAAGATGATGCCGTCGAAGAAATTCACCTCCAACACCTCGCTGGCGCTGCCTTCGGCCGTCTTCATGACGACGATTTCCGGCGGCTATCCCGAAGATGGCAACGGCTTCCACTATCCCGAGGATGACGGCGATCTCAAATTGATGCCGGATCTTTCGACACTGACGGTGGTGCCGTGGGAAGAAGACCCAACGGCGGCCGTCATCTGCGACCTCGTCCACCAGGATGGCCGCTCGGTCGAATTCACGCCGCGCAATGTGTTGAAGCGCGTGCTTGCAGCCTACGACAAGCTTGGGCTGAGGCCGGTGGTGGCGCCCGAGATCGAATTCTACCTGGTGCGCAAGAATCCGGACCCGGACTATCCGCTCACCCCGCCCGTCGGCCGCTCGGGGCGCGCAATCGGCGGCGGCGCCGGCTATTCGATCGCCGGCGTCAACGAGTTCGACGAACTGATCGACGACATCTACCATTTCTCCGAAAGCCAGGGCCTGGAGATCGACACGCTCATTCATGAAGAGGGCGCGGGCCAGCTCGAGATCAATCTGCGCCACGGCGACCCGATCGAGCTCGCCGACCAGGTGTTCATGTTCAAGCGCACCATTCGCGAAGCCGCGCTCAAGCATGAAATCTATGCGACCTTCATGGCCAAGCCGATCCAGGGCCAACCGGGTTCGGCCATGCATATCCATCAGTCGATCGTCGACAAGAAGACAGGCAGGAACATCTTTTCGGCCGAGGACGGCTCGGAAACCCAGGAGTTCTTCCATTTCATCGGCGGCATGCAAAAGCACGTGCCGAACGCGCTGGTGATGTTCGCGCCCTATGTCAATTCCTACCGTCGGCTGACACAGGCGGCCTCGGCTCCAGTCAACAACAAATGGGGCTATGACAACCGCACCACGGCGTTCCGCGTGCCGCGTTCGGATCCTGCGGCGCGGCGTGTCGAAAACCGCATCCCGTCCTCCGATGCCAATCCTTACCTGGCGCTGGCGGCTTCGCTCGCTTGCGGGCTGATCGGCATCACCAGGAAGATCAAGGCCGAGCCTCCGGTGCTGACGACCGCCAATGCGCACGAGATAGACCTGCCGCGCAGCCTGCTCGAAGCTGTCGACCTGTTCGAGGGCGACGAGGAACTCTGCGCGCTGCTGGGCAAATCCTTCGCCGCGACCTACGCGGCGATCAAGCGGGCGGAATTCGAGACGTTCATGGAAGTGATCAGTCCGTGGGAGCGGGAGTACCTTCTGCTCAACGTTTGAAGAAGCGAATAGCGAATAGAAACAATATCGGTTCTTCCCTATTCGCTACTCGCTCCTCTACCCCCTCCAAATCTCCCGAGTCTTCGCCTCATCATGCCCTACCAATCCCCAATTTCCCCTGGCCGGTCTTGGTACGAAGACACGGTTGGCCCGCGGCCGGAGTATCCTGCGCTTGACGGCGACCGGACCTGCGACGTGGTCGTCATCGGCGGCGGCTTTACCGGGCTGTCGGCGGCGACACATCTAGCCAAGGCTGGAACCAACGTCGTTCTGATCGAGGCGTATCGCTTCGGCGACGGCGCTTCCGGGCGTAATGGCGGGCAGCTCGGCACCGGCCAGCGCGCCTGGGCCGAAGACCTGGAAGCGGAGTACGGCTTGTCCCGTGCCAAAGCTTTGTTCGATCTTGCCGAGGAGGCGAAGGCGCATCTCATCGAATTCGCCGCCGCCAACCAGATCGATATCGATTATATGCCGGGCCAGCTCTCCGTGGCGCACAAGCCTCGCTATGTCGACGACTACAAGGCGCATGCGGAGATCATGGCCAGCCGTTTCTCCTACCCGCACATCTCGTTCATGGATGCCAGGGAGACGGCGGAGCGGCTTGGCTCGACCGCCTATTTCGGCGGCACGCGCGACACCGGCACCGGCCATATCCATCCCATGAAGCTGGTGATCGGCACGGCGCGGGTGGCGGCGCAGGCGGGCGCGCAGCTGTTCGAAGGGACGCCATCGACCGGCATCGTTTCGACCGGCGGCAAGGTCAGGGTTTCGACGCCAAGAGGCACCGTGACGGCGCAGAAGTGCCTGATCGCGGTCAACGCGCATGGCGGCACACTCGAGCCGGTGAGTGCGGCGCACATCATGCCGATCGGTTCCTTCATCGGTGCGACCGTGCCTTTGGGGGCGGACTTGAAAGTGCTGCCCGGCGGCGAAGCGGTCGACGATTCCCGGTTTGTCGTGCGCTATTTCCGCAAGTCGAGGGATGGACGGCTGTTGTTCGGGGGACGCGAAGTCTATGGGGTCAACGACCCCAAGGACATCCACATCCATATCCGCCGTCAGATCGTGGAACTCTATCCGGCATTGAAGGATATCGAGATCACCCATGGCTGGGGCGGCTATGTCGGCATCACGGTGCCGAGGAAACCGTTCGTGCGCGAAGTGATGCCCAATGTGATCTCGGCCGGCGGCTATTCCGGCCATGGCGTCATGCTGTCGAACTTCTTCGGCAAACTCTATGCCGAGACCGTTGCTGGCAACCGCGACCGGCTGAAGCTGATCGAGGACCTGAAAATTCCGCCATTTCCGGGCGGCCGCCGTTTCCGTACGCCCCTGCTTTTCCTGGCGCTCAACTGGTTCGCGCTTCGCGACAGGATCTAGTGCATCTCCCCCCAAACTGGCTCCGGGGTTTGGGAGATCAACATCAACAAAAAGAAGGCCTGAAGCGCGTCGCCTGAATCCGTTTCGGCGCGACGCCCTCGGGCGGGATCGGATCGCCATCACGATCTCATGTAATATTGTAATATTCATTGTAACATTTGTTGCCCTAGCGGCACATTGCGGAAATGCCGGCAAAGGCGCAGAATCCCCTATAATGGCGTACTGATGCCACAATCGCGGGCGAAAGGTTCCCGCTTCTGGGCGATTATTCGGGGATTGCTGCGGGCTTGCCCGTGTTGATTAGGGACCGATGCCGATCAGACGCCGGACTTCCGGCACCGATCGAAAGAACATTGGCCCGCTTATGGAGGTGGCGAGAGTGAGAGAGCCCTTCAGTTTCGGTACGCCGGAACGTCGGCGCTTTGCCATGCAGTTTGGATACGACATGCGGCCGTCCTTCTGGCAGGAAGTCCGTTCGAACTCGCATCTGGTGATTGCCGCGGTCGGCACCGCCGCGCTGCTTGGTGTCGCCGCGGTGGCGCTCTGGCTGGCATTGCCGACGAGCGAGCGGCAGGCAGCCGCCAGCCCGGAACGAAGCATTCCGGCCATTCCGGTGAAGACGACGAAGATCGTCCCCGCAGGAACCACGGTGGCCGCGGCGGTCGTGCCTGCCCGCAAGCCCGACCAGGTTTCATCGACCGTGGCGCCAGCGAAGGCAAGCATACAGGCGCTTGCGGCCAACGATCCCCGCTGGACCGAGGCGCAGCCGGAGCCCGCTTCCGACTCCACTGCCCCCAATCAAACGGCCAATCAGGCTGAGCCGGCGGCGGGCAAGGCAGTGGCGTTCGCGCAGCCGTCAACCAGTACCGATGCCGTCAACGAACTTGCCAAGGTTGCCACGCCAGGGCCGTCTGCGAATGGCAGCAAACCCGATGACGCGCAGACCGCTGCCATCCCCGAGACGCAGCCGCAAGTGCCGGAACAAAAACCCGCAAATGCACAAGGCGACGATGGCGCGGCCAAAGCGAAGCCGCGAAAAGTGGCGGCGGCAGGCACCGGCCGCGTCCTGCGGGCTGTGACCATGCGCAATGCTCCGAAGAAGGGGGCTACCCCCATCGGCACCGTGCCCGCCCGGACTTCAGTGCAATTGATGGGCTGCAAGCAGTGGTGCGAGATCGTCTACAACGGCAAGCACGGCTGGGTCTACAAGAGCTACATCAAACCCGGCGCGTGAGGCTTAAACCGCCAAGCGACCACCCAAAGCGACGCCTGCTGCCGTGCTATTTGTGAGCCTGCAGGGTCCGATGGCGCCGCGCTCGACGTCTCAGGTCGTTACGGATTTTTCCGCGGCCTGATCGATACAGGCTCATCGGCTGAAGAGCAGCCGGAAACGCCGCAGGCGACGCGCCGATTTGCGTTGCATCAGATGCAGCGGCCGCCATCGACCTCCAGCGCCACGCCGGTGATGAAGGCGGCTTCATCCGATGCCAGCCAGAGCGCGGCATTGGCGATATCGAGCGGGGTCGAAAGCCGGCCGAGCGGGATCGAGGCACGGAATTTCTCGCGGATCTCGGGGGTGTCGGCGCCCATGAATTTCTCCAGCATGCCGGTCTCGCCGGCGACGGGGCAGAGGCAGTTGACGCGGATGTTCTTGGGAGCCAGCTCCACCGCCATCGATTTGGTGGCGGTGATCGCCCAGCCTTTCGAGGCATTGTACCAGGTGAGGCCGGGCCGCGGCCGCAGGCCCGCGGTGGAGGCCGTGGTCAGGATGACGCCACCGCCTTGCCGGTCCATGATCGGCACCACGGCAAGGGCCGCGTGATAGATCGCCTTCATATTGACAGCGGTGATCAGGTCGAAAGTCTCCTCGTCGACCTTGAGCATGTCGCCGCTGCGATGGGTGTAACCGGCATTGTTGACCATGATGTCGATGCGGCCGAAGGCGCTTTTTGCGGCATAGACCATCTCGTCGAATTCGGAGCGCAGCGAAACGTCGGTCTGCGTCCAGATCGCCGCCTCGCCGATTTCATTGGCGACGCGCTCCGCGCCCCTGGCATTGAGATCGGCGACAACCACCCTGGCACCCTCTTGCGCGAAGCGCTTGGCCATGCCTTCGCCAAATCCCGATGCCGCGCCGGTGACGACGGCAACCTTGTTTTCCAGACGCATGCTTTTTCCGCTCATTGATGTCTTCCCGGAATTAATAGGCGGCCGACCGCCATGGCCCACTCGGCAACAGACGGCGCCCCATTTCTCCCTTAGCTTTCGTCACATTCACGTTCTATGCTGCAACTGCGAAAGCTTCCGGGGTCTTCGTCCACCGACAAGCCTCCGGCAAGCGCCAGTGTCAACCGCACATATGGACCCAATCAATATCCTGCGATTGGTCCTTGATGTGACACCATGGCACTGGAAAATTTAAATCGATTAGAATATATCAGCCGCGTACTCGCGACCGGCGTCAAAGCGGACAGACCATGACCAGCCAGATCATTCCCGTCGACCCTTTCGACTTCATCATTTTCGGCGGCACCGGCGACCTGTCGGAACGCAAGCTGCTGCCGTCGCTCTACTACCGCCAGCGTGACCATCAATTCTCCGAGCCGACGCGCATCATCGGCACCTCGCGCTCGAAAATGAGCGACGAGGAATTCCGGGCTTTCGCCAGCCAGGCGATCTCCGATCACGTCAAGCCGGCAGATATTGACGCCAAGGAGCTGAAGACCTTCCTGGCGCGGCTTTCCTACGTCTCGGCCGATGCGACGAGCGGTGCGGGCTTCGACAAACTGAAAAAGGCGATCGGCGAGAGCGGCAGCATCCGCGCCTTTTATCTCGCCGTTGCGCCGGCGCTGTTCGGCGATATCTCGCACAAGCTCAAAGAGCACAAGCTGATCACGCCGAATTCACGCATCGTCCTGGAGAAGCCGATCGGCCGCGACCTTGCCTCGGCGCAGGCGCTCAACGATTTGGTCGGCGACGACTTCCACGAAAGCCAGATCTTCCGCATCGACCACTATCTCGGCAAGGAGACGGTGCAGAACCTGATGGCATTGCGCTTCGCCAACGCGCTCTACGAGCCGCTGTGGAACTCCGCCCATATCGACCATGTGCAGATCACCGTCGCCGAGACAGTCGGCCTGGAAGACCGCGTCACCTACTACGACAAGGCCGGCGCGCTGCGCGACATGGTGCAGAACCACATGCTGCAGTTGCTCTGCCTCGTCGCCATGGAGGCGCCGTCGTCGATGGACGCGGACGCCGTGCGCGACGAGAAGCTGAAGGTGCTGCGCGCGCTGAAGCGCATCAACGGCAACGAGGCGCCGAAACACACGGTGCGCGGCCAGTACCGCGCCGGTGCCTCTGCCGGCGGACCGGTGAAAGGCTATGTCGAGGAGCTCGGCAAGGACAGCAACACCGAGACCTTCGTCGCCATCAAGGCCGAGATCGGCACCTGGCGCTGGGCGGGCGTTCCGTTCTACCTCAGGACCGGCAAGCGGCTGGCGACCCGGGTTTCGGAGATCGTCATCGAGTTCAAGCCGATCCCGCATTCGATCTTCGGCGACAGCGCCGGGCCGATCTTCGCCAACCAGCTGGTCATCCGGCTGCAGCCCGATGAAGGCGTCAAGCAGTTCATCATGATCAAGGATCCAGGCCCGGGCGGCATGCGGCTGCGCCAGATCTCGCTCGACATGAGCTTCGCGCAATCCTTCGATGGCCGTGCGCCCGATGCCTATGAACGGCTGATCATGGATGTCATCCGCGGCAACCAGACGCTGTTCATGCGCCGTGACGAAGTCGAGGCGGCATGGAAGTGGATCGACCCGATCCAGAATGCCTGGGAGGGTGCCAAGCAGGAGGCGCAGGGCTATACGGCAGGGACATGGGGGCCATCGGCCTCGATAGCGCTGATCGAACGTGACGGGCGGACATGGCACGAGAGCAATTGACCAGCGCCAGCTACAACTGGAACGCTTTCCCCGACCGGCCGCAACTGGCCGCGGCGCTGGCCGGCCGCGTTGCCGATCGCCTGACCAGGGCGATCGCCGAACGCGGCACGGCAGTGCTGGCGGTCTCCGGCGGTACGACGCCGGCAAAGTTCTTTGCCGCGCTTTCGGTGGCGCCGATCGCCTGGGACAAGGTGATCGTGACGCTCGTCGACGAGCGTTTCGTGCCGGCCTCCTCGCCGCGCTCCAATGCCGGGCTGGTGGCCGCCAATCTGTTGCAGAACGCGGCCAAGGCAGCACGCTTCGTGCCGCTCTACCATGAGGCATCAGGTATCGAGGATGCTGCCGCATCCGACGATGCGGCACTGCGATCCCTGCCCTGGCCGCTCGATGTCGTGGTGCTCGGCATGGGGCCGGACGGCCACACCGCCTCGTTCTTTCCCGATGCCGACGATCTGGCAAGGCTGCTCGACCCGGCCTCGGACAGGATCATCCTGCCGGTTCATGCGGCCAGTGCGGGCGAACCGCGGCTGACGCTGACGCTCGCGCGCATCATCGATGCCGGCTTCATCGCGCTGCACATTGAGGGCGAGGACAAGCGCACTGCCTTCGACGGCGCGGTCTCGCCCGGACCACGAAAGCCGATCCGAGCCGTGCTCGATGCCGCACCCAGGCCCGTAGAGGTTTTCTGGGCGCCCTGATTTTACATTTAGTGGTCCCGGCAACGGCGGGAGGATGTTTCCGGGACCTCGCCTGAAAGGACCGACCGCCATGACCGCAAGACGCGACATCGAAGCCATCACCGAGCGGATCCGCCAGCGCTCCAGACCGGGCCGCGAGCGCTATCTCGGCCGTATCGCCGAAGCGTCGAACCAGACCGCCAACCGCTCGGTGCTGTCCTGCGGCAACCTCGCCCACGGCTTCGCGGTTTGCAGTCCTTCGGAAAAGCTGGCGCTCGGTGCCGACAAGGTGCCCAATCTCGGCATCATCACCTCCTACAATGACATGCTTTCAGCGCATCAGCCTTTCGAGACCTTCCCTGCCCTGATCAAGCAGGCAGCGCGCGAGGCCGGCGGCATCGCCCAGGTGGCCGGTGGCGTGCCGGCGATGTGCGATGGTGTGACACAAGGCCAGCCCGGCATGGAGCTGTCGCTATTTTCACGCGACGTGATCGCCATGGCCGCGGCGGTCGGCCTGTCGCACAACATGTTCGACGCCGCGGTCTTTCTCGGCGTCTGCGACAAGATCGTGCCGGGCCTGGTGATCGCGGCATTGACCTTCGGCCATCTGCCGGCGGTGTTCATCCCGGCCGGGCCGATGACAACCGGCCTGCCCAACGATGAGAAAGCCAAGGTTCGCCAGCTTTATGCCGAGGGCAAGGCGGGACGCGCCGAACTTCTGGAAGCCGAGTCCAAATCCTACCATGGGCCGGGCACCTGCACCTTTTACGGCACGGCCAACTCCAACCAGATGCTGATGGAGATCATGGGCCTGCACACGCCGGGCGCCTCCTTCGTCAATCCCGGCACCCCATTGCGCGAGGCCCTGACCCGCGAGGCTACGAAGCGGGCATTGGCGATCACCGCGCTCGGCAATGCCTATACGCCGGTCGGACGGATGATCGACGAACGCTCGATCGTCAACGGCGTCGTCGGCCTGCACGCAACCGGCGGCTCGACCAACCACACCATCCACCTGATCGCGATGGCGGCTGCAGCTGGCATCGCCCTGACCTGGCAGGACATTTCCGACCTCTCGGAAGCAGTGCCGCTCTTGGCGCGCGTCTACCCCAACGGCCTTGCAGACGTGAACCATTTCCACGCCGCAGGCGGGCTCGGCTTCCTGATCCGCGAACTGCTCGACGAGGGCGTCTTGCACGAGGATGTGCAGACGGTGTGGGGCGAAGGCCTGCGGCCCTACGCGGTCGAGGCAAAGCTCGGCGCCGATGGCTCCGTGGTGCGTGAGGCTTCGCCGCGTGCCAGCGGCGACGAAAAGGTGCTGGCGCCGTTCAGCAAGGCCTTCCAGCCGACCGGCGGCCTGAAGGTGCTGGCTGGCAATCTCGGTCACGCCGTCATCAAGACTTCCGCCGTCAAGCCGGAACGACGTATCATCGAGGCGCCGGCCAAGGTGTTCGACAGCCAGCAGGGCCTGAACGATGCGTTCAAGGCCGGTACACTCACCGGCGATTTCATCGCCGTCATCCGCTTCCAGGGGCCGAAGGCCAATGGCATGCCGGAACTGCACAAATTGACCACCGTGCTCGGCATCCTGCAGGATCGCGGCCAGCGCGTCGCACTGGTCACCGACGGGCGCATGTCGGGCGCCTCCGGCAAGGTGCCGGCGGCGATCCATGTGACACCGGAAGCGGTCGAGGACGGGCCGATCGCCAGGCTCCATGACGGCGACATCATCCGGCTGGACGCCGACGCCGGCACGCTCGAAGTGCTGGTGCCAGGGACCGAGTTCGCGCTGCGCCGTACCGCCGAAGCCGATCTCATCGGCAACGAGTTCGGCTTTGGCCGCGAGCTTTTCGCCGGCTTCCGCCAGTTGGTGGGCCGTGCTGACCACGGCGCCAGCGCCTTCGGAACGGCTTGAGCTCTCTCATGCCCAAAAAAAAGGCGGCCTTGAGCCGCCTTTTTCTTGTCCTGCCGGATGCTATTCGACTTTGAGCTCACTGCGCTCGCCGGCCTTGACCGTAAAGGGCGTCTCCTTGTCGGCCTTGTCGGTGGTGAAATTGGTTACGAGCACGTAGTCGCCCGCCGCCAGCGTGGTCTGCATCTTCTCTCCATAGGCATAGGTCACCTGCTTGCGCTCGCCCTGGATGTTCTTCTTGGCCTCAAAGATCTTGAAGCCATCCGCGCCGGGCGCGTCGACGGCGAGGACGCCCGCGTTCAGCGTCACGTTGACGTCGGTCATCTGCCCGACCGTCACGCTGAAGGGCTGTTCCGTGGACACGGCCTGCACATCGACGCCCATCACATAGTCGCCCGGGGGCAGGTCGAACTGGCTATCGGGGCCGTAGGCGTAGGTCACCTGATCGCGGGTGCCGTCGAGCTTCTTGGCCGCCTTGTAAACCTTCCAACCCACATCGGTTTCGGCCTTTTCGCCGCCCTGCGTGTAGAAAGCGTTAGCCTTGGCCTTGCCGACACCGACGATGATATCCTTGTCGACGACCTGGCCGGCGACGAGTTGCATGGTCTCGCTCGCCTCGCCGGCTCCCAGCTTCACCGTGACCTTGGTCTCGCCGGCCGGAACGACGTACTTGACCTCGCCGTAATTGCTGTCCGACGTGCCGCCGGGATAGGCGATGCTGATCTGCGCATTGCGGTCGACATCGGCCCCAGGGGCCGGCCGCGCATGGATGGAGATCTCCGCGGCATTCAGGTTAAGCGCCACCTCCGTCGCCTTGTCGGCTGTCAGCGAGACCTTCTGCTCGGCCTTGGCGGCGCCGCTAGTGACGACGACGATGTAGTTGCCGGCAGCAAGATGGAACTTGACGACGTTGTAGCCGGAGTCGACATGGTCGCCGCCGCTCCCCTTGGCATCATCCTTGAAGATTTCGAAGTAGACGTCGGACTTTGGTGCCTGACCGCCATCCTTCAGCAACGCGGTCGGGATCAGATTGTAGTCGACCTCGGCTGCTTTCGGTTCAGGCGCGGGAGCCGGGGCTGGTGCTGGAGCCGGCGCGGGAGCTGGTTCGGGAGCCGCGACGGTTTCGACCAGCGCTTCCTGCAGCGCCTTCTCGTCGGAGGCCTGGATGTACTTGCCGCCGGTGTTGTCGGCAAGGCAGGCGATCTGCTTGCCTTCATCGGCGGTCAGGCCGAAGCCGACGACGTCGGCGGTGAAGTCGACGCCGGACGCCTCGAGTTCCTTGCCAAGCGCACACGGGTCGCCGCCGCAGGTCTCCAGCCCGTCGGTGATGAGGACGACGGTCGCCTTGTCCTCGGTGTATTTCAGCGCTTCGGCCGCCTGCTTGACGGCCGCCGTCAGCAGCGTCTTGCCGAGGAATTTCAAACTGTCCGCGGCATCCGTGATGGCGCTTGCCGAGCCCGCCTGGGGCGGCACGATCAGCTGGATATCCTCGCAGCTGCCTTTTTCGCGATGGCCATAGGCCATGAATCCGATCTCGTCGTCGGAGGGAACGGATTGAAGCACGGTCCTTAGCGATTCCCTGGCGATTTCGAGCTTGGGCTTGCCATCGATCTGCGCCCACATCGACCCGGAAGCATCGAGAATGATGATGACCTTGTTCGCGGCAAAGCCGAACGTCGTCATCGACAAAAGGAGGATCGCCGCAGCGATGCTCCGTGCAAGTCCCACCATCAAAATCTCCTGAGTAGCCGCCCCGCCTGCGGCCCAAAACTATTTGAGCGCGCGTCGCGACACAAGCCCGGACGCGGCCATCTCGCTCAGGCGCCAACCGGTGGAGCTGGCCTGAAGCCTTCATGTTCGACGATGGCGCGGTATCGGGCATCGGACCGCAATCCCTTGAAGGGAGGCTCTATGCGGATGCCCAGCATATCGTCCTCCTTGCGCCGCATCGCCTCTTCGAGGTAGCGGATCGCTTCGTCATAACGCCCGAGCATCGCCGCCGTACCGGCCACTTTGTAGGCGGGCTCCAGGTTCCTTTCATACTGGCGTATCTGCTCGGCATACATGGCCGACAACAGGCCCTCGCCGCCGGCTTCGCTCAAACCCTTCTCGGCTGCATTGGCAATGGCCAGGCGGGCATCATTGTTGGCGATCTCGGCGGCGCGCCGGTATTCGCGCAGGAAATCGGTGAAGCGGCCCTGATCGAGATAGATGGTGGCCAGATATTCGGGCGCGGAGCGCAGATTCGGCTCGGCCTTGGCCAGTTGCTGCAGGATCATCACGGCGTCGTCGACGCGACCGGCATAAAACAGGATGAGCGCCTTGTTGGCTATGATGGCGCGGGATTCCGGATTCAACTGCTGCGCCTTGCCTATCTCGGCCAAGGGCGCGGCGGTCTCGCCTGTCACCATCAGGGTCAAGGCGTACCAGTGATGGGTCTGGGCCGCGTTCGGATCGAGCCGGATCGCGCGTTCGAACAATTCCCTCGATCTCGGAAAATCCTTTGTCCAGTAGAAGGTGGTGAAGGCAAGGGCGGCATAGGCACCGGCATTGTCGGGATCGAGCGCGATCGCCCGCTCGGCGGCGGCGACGGCGCGTGGATAGGCCTCGTTCGGCGGCATCAGCGTGAACTGGCTGATCGTGTTGTAGGCCTCGGCAAGCTTGACATAGGCATCGGCATAGTTCGGGTCGAGCGTCGTCGCCTCGGTCAGCAACTGGATCGCATGGGTGAAGCCGTCCGCCTGGCGGGTACCGAGATGATAGACGGCATCGAGGTAGAGATCCTGGACCCGGGAATCGGGCCGGTAGATAGTCCATGCCGGAGGCGCATCGGCACGTTGCATGGCGAGGGTGCCGGCAACCGCGAGCAACACCAATCCGACCGCACCGAGCGCCAGCAGCGAGATTTGGGGCCATTTCGAGAATCTGGCCGAAACACCTGGAGCAGTCATAGCCAAGGGCGGCGAGACCGGCTCCTCGCCCGGAGGCTCGACGTTGTCGGATACGACCGGCTCACCGCCACGCAGCCACGCCTCGAGCTCGTCCGTATAGGCAAACACCAGGCTCCTGGCGCCGCCCGAAATGCGGTGCACGGGCAGCCCGCGCTGTCGCTCCCAACGCCGCACCGTGCGTTCGTCTCGTCCGAAGAACGCGGCGATTTCCTTCCAATCGCGAAGGCGACGATCGCGCTTGTTTGCCAAGACCAGCCCCATTGTCCCCTAACGCCCGTATTTGCCCGCTTTCGCCTGATGCCCTCCAACACCAGGGCGAGCTATCATCGCCGTCGACATCAGCGCTTCGATGCCGACCGACGGCCCCTGCCGGCGGGCAGCATTGCTTGGCCTATCGCGGTTTTCAACCCGGCGAAAAGGTGGGGGCGTTGGGGCTGCTTGCGGGCGGCTCAGTAGGTGGTGCGGCGCTCTTCCGAGGGCGGCCGGCCAAACTGCAGCCGGTAACTTTGAGCAAAATAGGAATGCGAGGTGAAGCCGGTGGCGATCGCCACGTCGAGGATCGGCATGTTGGTCTGGCGCAGCAATTCGCGCGCCCGCTCCAGCCGCAACCGCATATAGTAGCGGCCGGGCGTGACATTGAGGTGGCGCAGGAAAAGACGCTCCACCTGGCGCACCGATAGACCCGCCGACTTGGCGAGTTGCACCGCTGACAGGGGTTCATCGAGATGGTCGGCCATCAGTTCGACGATGCGCCTCAACTTCTCCGACTTGCCGGTCAGGTCGCGCTCCGGACCGACGCGCTGGCGGTCCCCGGCCGAGCGGATGCGCTCGTGCTGGAACTGGTTGGCGACGCCATTGGCGAGGTTCGAGCCGAAATCGCCACGCACGATCTCCAGCATCAGGTCGATCGAGGTGGTGCCGCCGGCGCAGGTGTAGCGCTTGCGGTCGATTTCGAAGACATTGCCGGTGCAATTGATGTCGGGGAAGCGCTCCATGAAGCCGGCGCGGTTTTCCCAATGGATGGTGCAGCGGTAGCCGTCGAGCTGTCCGGCCTCCGCCAGCAGGTAGGAACCAACCGACAGCGCGCCGAGCGCGTTGCCGCGCCGGCCCCAGCTGCGCAGGGCCGCCAGCACCTTGCTCTTGCCTGGAAATTCCGTCGTCAGGCCGACCGAGACGAAGAGGATGTCGACCGGCGGCAGGTCGGCGACGCTGTAGTCGATCTTGAGCGGGAGGCCGTTGGAGGCCATCACCGGATCGCCGTCTGCCGACACCGTGGTCCAGCCATAGAAATCGCGGCCGAGCAGACGGTTCGCCGAACGGAAGGTGTCGATGGCGGCGGCCAGCGAGAACATGGAAAACTTGTCGACCAGCAGGAAGGCGAACTGCCGGCCACCTTGAACGGGATCACTCGTGACCGGCCGTTCCGGGGAAATGGTGGGATTCGGCAAAACTGGCGCTTTCAGGGTCAACCCGGGCTCAGAAGGAGGGCCGCTTCAATCCGGCCGCAAGGTAGGCGGAAGCTAACGTATTGGCCATCAGCATGGCAATGGTCATCGGCCCGACACCGCCAGGCACCGGCGTGATGGCGCCGGCGACCTTGGCCACCTCGGCATAGGCGACATCGCCGACGAGGCGCGACTTGCCCTCGCCCCTCTCGGGTGCGGGAATGCGGTTGATGCCGACATCGATGACGGTGGCGCCGGGCTTCACCCAATCCCCCTTGATCATTTCCGGCCTGCCGACGGCGGCGATTAGGATGTCGGCCGTGCGGGCCAGCGCCGGCAGATCCTTCGTGCGGCTGTGGGCAATGGTGACGGTGCAGTTGGCGGCAAGTAGCAGATTGGCCATCGGCTTGCCGACGATGTTGGAGCGGCCAACGACGACGGCGTTGAGGCCGGACAGGTCCTTGCCGCGCACGCGCTCGATCAGAAGCATCGAGCCGGCCGGCGTGCAGGGCACAAAGGCCGTGTCGAGCTCACCGGTGCCGAGCTTGCCGACATTGATGAAATGGAAGCCGTCGACATCCTTCTCCGGCGCGATAGCCTGGATGATCTTGCCTGCGTCGACATGGGCGGGCAGCGGCAGTTGAACCAGGATGCCGTTGATGGCCGGATCGGCGTTGAGGTCGCCGATGATCTTGAGCAGCGCCTCCTCGGACGTCTCGGCCGGCAGCGTGTGCTGGAGCGAGTGGAAGCCGCATTCCTTGGCGGTGCGCGACTTGGACGCGACATAGACCTGGCTCGCCGGATCCTCACCGACGATGACCACGGCGAGACCGGGCTTGGCCTTACCCTTGGCGACCAGTTCGGCAGTCAGGGTCTTGACCGTCCGCACCACATCCTCGGCAACGCTCTTTCCGTCAATCACTTCGGCCATGAACCATCCTCAACCCTGTTTCGCCCAACGCCGCTTTCGGGAACACTATGCAACGGCGCCGGCAACATGCAGCGCGGCATTGTCACGAAAATTCCGGCACGCAATCCCGTCAAAGCGCCGTCCCATGCCGTTTACGCGAAAACCGGGATGGTTTTGTTCGGCCTCGACGACGTGTCTTGTGGCTCAGAAGTAGCGGCGACGGGCGCGGCTCTCGGTGAGTTCGCGAACTGCCTCGCGAAATTCGCGCAGGCTGGCGCGGATTTCCTCGATCGGCGCTTGTTCGGCGCTTTCCTCGGCCTGCGGAGGCTCCACCGGTGGTTGAGCCGGATAGGCCGGTGACTGCGGCGGAACGGGCTGCGATGGATGCGGCATTTGCCCGGCATAGGGCGCCATGGCCTGGGCGTAGGGATTGCCAGCCGGCGACTGCGCCTGCCACGGCTGCATTTGCGGATAGCCGGCCTGCTGTGCATGGGGATAGGATGGCGGCGGCGGATAGAGCGGCTGCAGCGGCATTATCGGCGACCGGGACGGCGGCCCCATCGGCTGGGAATAGGCGGCGTCGAAGCCTGGCGGGAAAGGCGGCCGCGCATAGTCCGACGACCGAGGCATGAAGGCGGAATCCGGATTCGGAAAGCCGGAAGGCATGGCAGCATCCGCCGGCTGCGCGCTTTCACCGAAGGCGGCGAACTCGCTGGCATCATCCGCCTCTGCGGAAGGCTTGCGGGACACGGCATCGCGCAGCTTCGCCATGAACGCACCGATACGGCCAGGCCTTTCGACGGGAGCGGCTTCGGTCTGCACGACGGGCGGCGGTGATGCAGGTGGCGGCGGCGGCGGCGTCGGAGGCACCGGCGCTGCCGGCATTGACGGCGCGGGCGGCGGCGCTGTCCGCAATGCCTGGTCTTCGGGAGGCGGCTTGCGGTCGCGTCGCGACCGCGATGTCGCGGTCTCGCGCAGGCTTTCATAGGCGCCGCGCATGGCGCCGAGACCAATTCCAGAGGCAAAACCCAGGAGCAGGCCGGCAAGCGCCATCAAGGCCCGCGACGGGCCTTTCGCTTCAAGCGGCGCGAAGGCCTTGGAGATGACGTTCATATTGGCGGTGTTGATGTCCTTCTGCTCGCCAGTCTCCTTGGCGCGCAGAAGGTACTGTTCATAGACGGAGCGCTTGGCGCTGGCCTCGCGCTCCAGTTCACGCATCGACACCAGGTCATTGTTGACGTCGCCGCTGCGCACCTTGAGCTGGGCAAGGCGGGAGGAGAGATCCTGTTCGAGCTGGACGGCGCGTTTCAGGTCGACCTGCAGCGAAGAGGCGATGCGGCGCAATTCACCCGCGATGCGGTCGCGCGCGCCGGCGATCTGCGCGTTGAGCGCCTGAAGTTCGGGATGACGCGGGCCGAGCCGGATGGCGGCGCGGTCGGCCTCCTGCTTGAGCGTCGCATATTGCGAGCGCAGGTCGCTCATCGTGTTGGAGTTGATCTCCTCCGGCAAGGTGCCGGAAAGAACCGAATTGACGTCGATCGAGCGCGCCGAAGCCGCCCTTGCATTGAGCTCCAGTGTACGGGCGCGGGCGACCGAGAGCTGCTCGTTGAGCTTCAGCATCTCGTCGTCGCTGATCAGATGACCCTGTGCGTCGACGAGGTCATGCGAAGCCCTGAAATCCTCGACCTTGCGCTCTGCCGCCTCGACGCCCTTGCGCAGTTCATCGAGCCTTGCCGTCAGTTCGTCGGTCGCGCGGCCGGCCGTGTCCGACTGGATCTGGCCGAAAGTCTGCAGAAACACATCCGTCATCGTGTTGGCGATGAGAGCCGATTTCTCGCCATTCTGCGTGGTCGCGCTGACGGTGATGACGAAGGTCTTGCCGCCGCGCTCGACCGAAAGGCTTTCGGCCAGATTGCCAACGGCGAGCGCGCGCCGGCGAACCTCGTCGGCACCGCTCGCGCCATCCTGGCGCGACAGAACCGAGCGAATGAGAGACCTGATGCCGAGCCCGCCAGCACCCTGGCCATTGAACTCCGGATCGTTGGTCAAGTTGAGCTTGTCGACAACCTTGTTGAGAACGGTACCCGAGGTCAGCACCCTGACCTGGTTCTCGACAATGGCAAGGGTGGCGTCGGAGGCGACAACATTCTGGGTGAGGTCGCGATCGGTGAGCTTGAGGTCGCGCGGATCGACGATCAGTTCGGCGGTGGCTTCATATTTCTTCGGTGTCGACAGCGCGATCGCGATGCCGAGCCCGGCACCGATCAGGGTGGTCGTGATGATCAGCAGCTTTGACCTGGCAATGCCGCGCACCACCTGCATCGGATCGATCAGCGGTTTCCATTGCTGGTCGTCCCCACGCCCGCCGAAAGAGGCATCCGTTTCGCCGGATCGGCGGGATGCGTCACCAGATCGAGCGCTGCCGTAAGTTTCTTCAGGTGCCATCCGTGCGCGCTGCACGGCCGGCGGCAGATCGCCGCTGCCGGCGTCCTCCCGCGAGCGCCAGGCGTCGTCCTGTGCGGCCGCTTCCGGCTGCTCGTCCCGCCGGAACGGGTCAGTTTCGACGGCGGCCGCCGATGGCGTTGGGTTCGTCCGCGCCTCACGTCGTGAACGGGCAAGGCGATGGCGCGTGGCGGCATCTTCGCGCCATGACGGGTCCGCCCGATCCCCTATCGAGACCAGGGACGCGTCGTCCTCGCCGCGCATGGCCTGGCCGAGCGCCAGCAATGAACGCTCGCGCCTCCAGTCTTCACGGTTTTCCCTGTCGACCATTGTCTTGGAGCTTTACCCTTTGGCCACTTGGCAGCGGCGGTCGGCTATTCGTTAAGCCACGCTAAACAAGCATAGGAAACAAAAGGTTAATTTCGGCAGGCCGGCGTGTAAGCTTTTCATAACCTCAAGTGCCGGAATTGCCGCGCATTCGGGCCTCAGAACGGCACGTTAAGCTTTCCCGCCTATGGCTTCGCGGCACATGACCGAAACTCGCGGCATACCGCAAAGGCGTACTTTCGCCCGGGTCGGCACTTTCGTGGCCGAGCGACGGGGGCTGGTCCGCGACTATTTCTCGGCGATCAGCGGCGCGGGCGGGCGACTGGTGTTCTCGCTGGCCTATTTCATCGCCCTTGCCAATACGCTGTCCATCTCCGAGTTCGGCATGTTCGCGACCGCTTCGGCGGCCGGCGTGATGCTGTCGCGGATCCTGGCCTTCGGTTTCATTTCGGCGCTCTATCGCACCGCCACCATCCGCCCCAATTTGATCGGCACCTTCACAGCCGGCTTCCTGCTGCTCGGCATCGTCTCGCTGCCGTTGCTGGCCGCGGCCTCGTTCGGCGTCTACCTGATCTTCTTCGCCGGCACGGTGCCGCTGTCGGTGTTTTCGGCGATCGTCTTCGCCGAAGCGCTGTTGTGGCGGCCGGTGGAGGTGGCGCTGATCGTCAACAACGGGCTGGGCAAATTCGGCCGTGCCGCCGTGCTGGCGATCCTGGCCACTGCGTTGCGGGCGCTTGGCGCGGTGCTGTTCATGCTGTGGGCCCAGCACAGCATCTGGATCTGGTCATGGTTCTATATCGGCGCCAATGCCGCCTCGCTGGTTCTGGCTTTCGGCTGGTTCTATCCGCGCCAAAGACTGCGGCTGCGCATCGAGCTTTACCTCAGGCGACTGGCGGATTCCCTCTACGTGGCCGGCGCCGAAATTCTGTTCTACCTGCAATCGGAATTCGACAAGCTGCTGGTGCTGGCGATCGGCGGCCCGCATCTGGCCGGCATCTATGCCATCATCATGCGGCTGGTCGACCTGACCGCGATCCCGATCCGCACCTTCTCGATGATGCTGGTGCAACGCATGATGCGGGCGCCGGACCTGTTGTCGCGGCTGACGGTCAAGAGCGGCATCGAGGGCGGCGTCTTCCTCGTTTCGACGCTGGCGCTGCTGGCGCTCGGCATCGTGCTGCACTTCTTCCCCAACGCGCTTGGCAGGAATGTCTCCGAGGCCGCGCCGCTGGTGGCGCTGGCGATCTGCGTTCCGGGGCTGCGCAATCTGGTCGAATACCAGGCCGAGCTTCTGTTCGCGCGCGGCCAGACGGCGGTGCGGGCGCTCAATCTCGGCCTGCTCGCCGCGCTTAAAGCGCTGTTGCTGACCTATGTGCTGACCACCATCTCCGATACGTCGAAGCTGGTGCTGTCGCTCAACGTCGTCTTCCTGCTGCTCTATCTCGCATCGATGCTGCTGACCTATTCGGCGCTGCGCAAGCCGGCGAAGGCGATCTAGGAAAGGCCAGAGGTCAGCGGTCGAGCCCAATCAGGCGGCGGATACGGCCGATATCCGTGCCGATGAAGGATTGCATGCCGATCGCCACCTGATCCGGCGCCATGCCGGCAACGAAGCGGCGGAACTCATCGTCCGACAACGCCTCGCCCGTCCAGTGGACGCGGCAGAATTCTTCCGAACCGTGGAAGTGACCGGCGCCGTCGAGCACATCGTCGACATAGCGGCCGTAGATCATGCATTCGGAGAATCTGCGCGCCGAGCCGACGACCTCGACCCAATCGCGGCCATGCACCTTCTCGATCTCACCGCACATGGCAAGCACGGTGTCGCGGCGCCAGGCAATCAGGGTCGAGATGTAATCGTGGGTCGATACGCGGGACGGGTCGATGCCAAGTGCCGAACCCGCATTGCGCGACCAGATGCGATGCTCGTCATGACCTTCATCCGCCAGCACGCCGTCGCGGCGGAACAGGCGCGCCTTGCCGTCGCGCCAGAAGGCGACGCAGTCGAAGGGCTTGAGGAAAGCGACGTCGGAATCGCAGAAGACCAATATGTCTTCCCTGGCATGGGCCGATATGGCGATGCGGCGCAGTTGCTGCACGTGCCAGCCGCGCAGCGGCTGCGTCTTCAGGCTGAGCCAGACACGCCGGCGAAACAGGCTGAGCGGGTCGTCCAAGGCGCGCAGCCAGTGCGGCAGCAGGTCGCGCTCATCGACGACAGTGCGCCGGTTCGTTTCCAACTGGCGGAAAAGCGCAACGTCTCGATGCTCGACCAGGATGTAGTGGTGCGCGGCCCCCGAGACATGCCGGTCGAGGGTCTCGCACAACAGACGGCAGCGTTCGAAATCCGGCGCGTAGCTTGCCGTCACCACCGCCGCCGTCGGCGTCTTCGGCAACAGGCCCGGACCGGCAAGAGCGTCTGGAACGAACCGTTTGTTCAACGGAGTTCTCCCGCCGTCTCGGCTCCGCGCGACCATCTCTGCTTGACGACCCGCCACAAGAACACCGGATTGCCGACCACATAGCGGCGCCAGAGCCGGCCCGGCTCGACCGCCAGCCGGAACAGCCATTCCAGGCGCAGGCGGCGCATCCACAGCGGCGCGCGCGGCACCGAGCCGCTGAGGAAATCGAGCAGCGCACCGACAGCGACCGGCATGGTGCAATGGCGCTCATCGATATGGCGCGCTATCCACAGTTCCTGTCTTGGCACGCCCATCGCGACCAGCAGCATGTCGGGCCGCAGCGCCGCGATCCGGCCGATGATCTCCGGTTCCTGCGCGGCGGAGAAATAGCCGTCATGAACGACCACGAAATTGTGCTGCACGGCAAGGGCGGCCAGCTTGACCGACGCCGCCTCGGCATTGACGCGCGTCGCGCCGAGCAGCCCGACGGTCAGCGGCCGCGTCGAGGCCTGCAGGAAGGCCGGCACGAAATCGGTGCCGTTGAGATTGTCCGGAAACGGCGCGCCATAGAGAAGCTTGGCGGCGAGATCGACGCCGATGCCGTCCGGCAGGATGAGAAAATCATCGAGCGCCTCGGCGAAGACCGGATCCGTATAGGCGATGTTGGCGTTGTGGGCGTTGAGGAAACTGACCTTGGTAAAGCGCCGCTCGGCAATCAGTCGGTTCAGCAGGGCGATCGCATCGTCCCAGCGGATGGCAAGCACCGAAATGCCAAGGACCGTCTTCAGGCTGTCGAGCCCGAATGCGGCGCGGGCGGTGTGCATGTTCATGCAAACACCTCCCGCCTGACCGCCCCCAGCTTTTCCAGGCCGAGTTGGATGGCAGCATCAAGGGCCTTGACCTGCCGGCGATGGAACGCGCTGCCGTCAACGTCCCGGATGTCGGCCGCGGCAGCCTCCAGCGCCCTGGCGAAAGCAGCTGGATCGTCGGTGACGACGCAATTGTCGGGACGATGGTCGATGCCGCGCAGCGAGCGGCCGGTGGCGACCGACGGCAGGCCGAGTTCGAAGGTTTCGATGGTCTTCAGTTGCACGCCGCTGCCGGCGGTGCTGATCAGCGGGATGACGGCCGCGCCGCTGACGAATGCCCTTGCATCCGGGACACGGCCGACAAACTCGACACCCGGATGCGCGGAGGTCACGCCGGACGGCATGTGGCCGGCGATGCGGATGCGGAAATCCGGTCGCAGATGCGGCACCACCTTGCCCAGGAACCAGTCGAGGCCGATGCGGTTCGGCTGCCAGGTCCAGGTGCCGATCAAGGCGGCGTCGCAGTCGATCTGGCGCGGGCCTTTCCGGGCGGGCACCCTGGCGCCGGTCACCAGCGGCAGCACCGCCGAGCGGTTGTCGGTGGCGACGCCGAGTGCCGCGCGGTCTTCCTCGGCCAGCGTGAAGACGAAGCGCGCGCGGCGGCAGAGGCGCTCTTCGACGATCTTGACCAGCCTTGCCTCGCGGCGGAACAGCAGGCGCTGGAAGAGGCCGGCGGCGGCGGCCGCATTCTCCCGCGCCGAGAGATGCTCGACATTATGGGCGACGAAGAGCGAAGGCCGGTCCTCCAAGAGCTTTTCGAAGGCACCGGCGAACTGCACGGAGTTCAGCACATAGCCATCGAACGGACCAGCCCGTTCGAGAGCGGCCTGAACACCGCGGTCGGACACCGCGCGCAACTTGACCGATGAGAAGGTGAGGCCCGATAGCATCGCCTTGCCGACCCAGGCGAGCTTTTGCAGCGCAGAGGCACTTTCGGTGCGGACGTCGATGGCACCCAGCACCACGGTGTTTCCGGGGTCGGCGGCGTCCTTCCCGGGCCAGGTGAAGCCGATCACCGTGACGCGCGCGCCAGCGCGCCGCAAGGCGGCGATGATCGCAGCATTGGCGATCTCGTAGCCCGAGGCGAGAGCACCGTCGGGCACGATCGATGTGGCGAACAGCAGATGCATCTCACCTATCCTGTGGTGTAGCCGGTAGCAAACCGCGGTGAACCCTTGATTAAGCGAGCACAATCAACGCCCGAAAGCCCCTGCCCGACGGGCTTCTCCGTGCAAGGTGATTAACGAAACCTTATCACCGTGATGCTACCAGAACCCCAACTCACCATGTGGCTGGACACGGATGATCCCTTTGCCATCGGATGGTTCGGTATCGATCGCTGGACGGTCTCCCCGGCTTGACGTCGAGGCTGTCGAAGCAGTGGTCACCTTGCCGACCTTCAAGCGGCCCGAGCAGGTGCTGGAGACGCTGGCGTCGTTGCGCGCCCAGCGGACCGGCAGGCGCTTTGCCATCATCGTCATGGAGAACGAAGCCGAGGCGCGTGACGGCGCCAAGGCGGTGCTGCCACTGTTCGAGAGCGGCGAGATACCGGGCATGGTCATCATCGCGCATGAGCGCGGCAATTGCAGTGCCTACAATGCCGGCTGGCAGACGGCGATCCTGCACTTCCCGAACTTCAGGCATCTGCTGGTTATCGACGATGACGAGATCGCCGATCCACACTGGCTGGAACGCATGTGCCTGGCCGCCGAGACGCTCGGCGCCGATATTGTCGGCGGCCCGCAGCTGCCTGTCTTCGCCGACCCCGCCCATGCGAAATGGGTCGAACATCCTGTCTTCGCGCCACCCTACCGGAAGACGGGGCGCGTGCCGGCGCTCTATTCGTCGGGTAATCTCCTGGTCGGTCGCAACGTGCTGATCGCCATGGGGCCGCCCTTCCTCGATCTCAGGTTCAACTTCATGGGCGGCGGCGATTCCGACTTCCTCAGCCGATCGGCGCAAAGAGGCTTCGTGCTCGGCTGGTGCTCCGAGGCCAAAGTGCACGAAACCGTTCCGGCGCGGCGTGTCGAAGCCGACTGGATCCGGGCCCGCAGCCTGCGCAACGGCGTGATCTCGACATTGGTCGAGAAGAAGAAGCGCGCCGGCACGCCGCTGGCCAGTGCGAAGGTATTCGCGAAGAGCCTGGCGCTGCTTGCCGCGTCGCCGTTTCGCGGCCTGATCCGGCTGGCGCGGACCGGATCGCCGGCGATCGCCATCTATCCCATCCATGTGGCGCTCGGCCGCGTGCTGGCCGAATTCGGGTATGCCAATGAGCAGTATCGCCAGCCCGAGAAAAACTGAGCGCGCCCCGCTCAGCGCCGCGTTCACGCGCGACGGCGTGGCGACCGCGATCGCCGCACTGCTGTTCACCGTCATCATGGTGTCCTTCCGCCCGTTCCAGCCGGCGGGCGCCGAACTCACCGGCGAGGGCGGCGACATCGTCAACCAGCTCGGCTTTGGTTCGCTCGGCGCCATTTCGATCTTCTCATTGATGGCCTTCGCCGATCCCCGCATCGTGCGCTCGCTGCTCAGCCCGTCCTGGGTGCTGATGCTGGGTTTCTTCTTCCTGTCGGTGGTGCTGGCGACCGACCCGCCCTCGGCCATGCGCGCGGCTTCCTTCACCTTGATCGGCATCCTGACCATGGCAACGATCCTGGCGCTGCCGCGTGATGCCGAGTCCTTCTCGAAAGTCATCATCTTCACCGCCGTCGTGGTCATGGGCCTTTCCTATCTCGGCCTGATCGTCTTTCCGCACGAAGCGCTGCACACGGCCGACTCCCAGGAACCGGAACATGCCGGCCTGTGGCGCGGCGTTTTCACCCACAAGAACATCGCCGGCCCGATCATGGCCTGCTTCAGTTTCGCCGGCCTTTACCTCTACCGGCGCGGGCAGCGCTGGTGGGGAGCGGGGATCTTCTGCGCGGCGATGATCTTCATGCTGCACACGGGCTCCAAGACGACCGCCGGGCTGGTGCCGTTCTCGATCCTGATCGTGGTGCTGCCGAGCCTGATGGGCATGCGGCTCGGCACGCCGATCCTGTTTGCGCTCGCGATCATCGCGACGGCGGTCGGCACGCTGGGCATTGTCTTCCTGCCGCCGGTGAAACATCTGGCGGCGATCTATTTCCCCGACATGACCTATACCGGCCGCACGACGCTGTGGGAGTTCGCCGGCTCGATGCTGGCGAAGAAGCCCTGGACCGGCTACGGCTATGAAAGCTTCTGGGGCACGCCGCTGCTGCTCAACCAGGATCAGCCTTTCGATCGTCCCTGGGACATCAGAACAATCGTGCACGGCCATGACGGCTATCTCGACATCGCGGTGCTGATGGGCGTTCCGGCGCTTTGCGTGGCGGTCTACACTTTTCTCATCGCGCCGCTGCGCGACTACATGCGCATTCCGCTGCGCAAGGAAAACATCTATCTCGGCGACTTCTTCATGATGGTGGTGCTGTTCACCGCGCTGAACGCCTTCCTCGAAAGCTTCTTTTTCCACCGCGGCGATCCGGTCTGGCTGTTCTTCGTGTTTGGCGTGCTTGGCCTGAGGCAAGTTTCGCTACGTCCGATCGCGGTGCGCAACCCTTCCCGCCCAGTCCGACGGGGCTTTCCGGACGCGGCGCGAACGTTTATGTGAGGCCTTTCCTCGGAGGGCTTTCAGATGACGATCAGGCTTGTTCTCGCCGGCTGCGGCAATATGGGTTACGCCATGCTCACGGGCTGGCTGAAATCCGGCAAGCTTGCGCCGTCAGCGGTTTTCGTCGTCGAGCCCAACGCCGATCTTCGCCAGCGCGCCGCCGCACTCGGTTGCGGCACGGCTGGAGATGCCGGCGCTCTTCCTGCCGACGCAGTGCCTGATCTGGTCGTCATCGCGGTGAAGCCGCAAGTGATCCGCGACGTCACCGCCGGCTACAAGCGTTTTGGCGACGGGCGCACGACGTTCGTCAGCATCGCCGCCGGCACACCAGTGGCGACCTTCGAAGAAATCCTCGGAAACCGCGCGCCGATCGTGCGCTGCATGCCCAACACGCCTGCTTCGATCGGCAAGGGCATGATGGTGGTGTTCTCCAATCAACTGGTTTCCGACGACACCAAGCGTTTCGTCGCCGACCTGCTGTCGGCCAGCGGCGAAGTGGCTGATATCGACGACGAGGGCTTGATGGATGCCGTGACCGCCGTGTCGGGATCAGGGCCGGCCTATATCTTCCACTTTATCGAAGCGCTGACCGTGGCCGCGGAGAAGGCAGGCCTGCCGCCGGCAACCGCCAAGCTGCTCGCGATGCAGACGGTCTATGGCGCCGCCTCGCTCGCCGCCGAAAGCCGGGAGGAACCGGGCGTGCTGCGCCAGCAGGTGACCAGCCCGAACGGCACGACGGCGGCCGCCCTTGGCGTGCTGATGGGCGAGGACCGGCTGACCACTCTGCTGACGCAGGCCGTGGAGGCAGCGCGGCTGCGGTCGATCGAACTGGGGAAATAAACTCAGGTCGGCCCGTACAGCATCTCGTCCTGCAGCCGGCGCAAGGCGAACAGCCTCGTCGTTGGGTCGGGCGCGGCGTTGTCGGCGCTCAGCAGTTCGCCTTTCCTGACCGGCTTCAGCACCTTGCCGCCCTCGAGCAGGCCGACCGGCAGGGCGCGCTGGGCGCGGGCATCCTCGACCGTCATCGTCCAGGAGCGATAGCAGGTCTCGCCGATCGCATCGAAAATCTCGCCGATAGCCAAGTCCCGCTTGGCGACGGCGCAGACTTCGGCGACGGGCCTTGGCAACGGCACCATGTCGGGCTTGCCGAAGAGCATGATGCGGGCGGCGGTCAGCGGCACTTCCAGCGATGTCAAATGATAGGGCCGGAACAGGCTGTAATAGGGACCGTGGCCGATGTGCAAATCGTCCATGCGCTCGATGATGCGCGGATGCGTCGCCTCGACGATGACAAAGACGCCGGGCGCGACGCCCTTGCCGATGGTGTAGTCGACGACGCCCTTTTTCGTGAGCAGCCCGCCATCCTCGCGCGGGATCAGCACCTTGACGAGGTCGTCGCGGTCGGCCTTCGGGCCGTGCATGCCGGGCACGTCGGGCACCAGGCCGGTGGCGTTGGCGATGGCGCACATCTCGACCATGGTCTTGGAACCGTCGACGAACTCGACCAGCATGCGCGGGTTCATGTTGCGGCGGATCGCTTCCTCGCGATAGTCATCGGGCACGGCGTCACGATTGAGCGGGTTGTTCTTGCCCTTGCCGGCCGAGACGATGGTCAGGCCGAGCGTGGAAGCAAACTCGATCAGCTCCATGCAACTTGACGGCTCGTCGCCTGCGCCGACCGAATAGACCACGCCAAGCCGGTCGGCCTGCTGCTTGAGGTAACAGCCGATGGTGACGTCGGCCTCGACATTCATCATCACCAGATGCTTGCCATGCTCCATCGCCATCAGGTCGAAATCGGCGGCGACGCCCGGCTTGCCGGTGGCGTCGATGACGACGTCGATGAGCGGATTGGTGACCAGCATCTCGTTGGAGGTGATGGCGATCCTGCCGCTCTCGATGGCACCGGTGACTTTCGACGCGGTGTCGGCTTCGACCGCCATTGCTTCATCGCCATAAGCGATGCGAATGGCCTCGCGCGCGGTGTGCGGACGCCGCGTGGAGACGGCGCAGACCGAAATGCCCGGCATCAGCATGCCTTGCGTGACCAGATCGGTACCCATTTCGCCCGAACCGATGACGCCGATGCGCACAGGGCGGCCCTCGGCGGCGCGATGGGCGAGATCGCGGGCAAGGCCGGTCAAGGCGACATTGGTCATGCAGGATGTCCACAGCTTCTTGATTTGCGGCCGGATTAGCAGGGACCGGTCCCGTGTGCCAACGAAACCGCTCGCAAGCCGCGATTCCCAGCCCAAAATGCCCGAAAAAGGCGCCTTCGCCTGATCGATTGGCCCAAAGGGTTGCCAATTGACATTGTTGTGAACAGTCTGAATAAAACATTCGTTTGCTGACAAAGGCAAATGTTCACCAGACCGATAGGTCGACGGACATTCGCCGCAGGGCAATTTGGGGAGTGCCTTTGCGCCAAACTGGCGGCAAAGGCGTGGATGAGATCAAGGAGCATTGCGAGGCGTAGGCTCGGGCTCCAGGGGAGGAAGAATGGATACAGTTCTCGCTGGCCTGAAGGGGGCTATCGACACGCTCGGTGCGACAATCCTGCTGCCGATCGTCATTTTCATCATAGCCGTGGTCTTGGGTGCCAAGGTCAGCAAGGCCTTCCGTGCCGCCGTCACCATCGGCGTCGCCTTCATCGGTATCAACCTTGTGCTTGGGCTTATGTTCACGTCGATCGGCGACGTCGCAAAGGCCATCGTCACCAACACCGGCATCCATCGCGACATCATCGATGTCGGCTGGCCCTCGGCGGCGGCGATCGCCTTCGGCTCGTCGGTCGGGCTGTGGGTCATTCCGGTCGGCATCCTGGTCAATATCGTGCTGTTGCTGACGCGCATGACGCGCACGCTCAATGTCGATGTCTGGAATTTCTGGCACTTCGCCTTTGTCGGCTCGCTCGTCGTCGCCGCCACCAACAATCTGGCCTACGGCATTGCGATCGCAGCCCTGGTCGCAGCCCTGTCGCTGCTGTTCGCCGATTGGTCGGCGCGCGCGGTGCAGCAATTCTACGGCGTGCCCGGCATTTCGGTGCCGCATCTCGCCTCGGCGCAGATCCTGCCGATCGCCATCATCCTGAACTGGATCATGGACCGCATTCCCGGCATCAACCGCATCAACATCAACACCGAGACCATCGAGCGCCGCTTCGGCGTGTTCGGCGAACCGGTCGTGCTTGGGCTGATCATCGGCCTCGTGCTCGGCGCCATCGCCTTCTACAACGCGGGCGATCTCGGCACGGTGCTGGCCAAAGTGCTGGGCACCGGCATGACACTGGCGGCTGTCATGCTGCTCCTGCCGCGCATGGTGAAGATCCTGATGGAAGGCCTGCTTCCGGTTTCAGACGCGGCGCAGGAGTTCGTGCGCAAGCGCACTGGCGACCGCGAGCTGCTCGTCGGCCTCGATTCGGCGATCCTGATCGGCCATCCGGCCGCGATCTCGTCGTCGCTGATCCTGGTGCCGATCGCGATCATCCTGTCGGTGATCCTGCCGGGCAACCGCGTCATCCTGTTCGCCGACCTCGCGGTCATCCCGTTCATCGTCGCCATGACCGCGCCTCTGGTCAAAGGCAATGTGTTCCGCATGGTGGTGATCGGCACGGTGACGCTGGCCATCGGCTTCTATGTCGCCAACGCGCTGGCGCCGCTGTTCACCAGCGCTGCCGTCGCATCGGGCTTCAAACTGCCGGCGGACGCGCTGCAGATCACCTCGGTGGTCGACGGCTTCCTGTGGGTCCCCTATGTGATCATCGAGGCGATCCAGGGACTTGGGCTGGTCGGCATCATCCTGATCGCAGTCGTCATCGCCGCGCTGTTCATCCTCTACCGCCGCAACCCGCTCGGCTGGGAACGGGCAGCGGGCGCCGAGGACGAGCCGGCCGAAGGCACCGCTTAAGCGCCATCGCGCCTTGAATTTGAAACGGTCGTGCGCCCTCCTCGGGCGCACGACTTTTATAGACGGAGCAGTACATGTCCGACAGCCTCATGCAGCTTCTGGATCCCGAAGCGATCGTGCTCAGATCGGATGCCTCGACCAACGAGGAGATCATCCGCGTCCTGGCCGGCCGGCTCGAGAGCCTTGGCTATGTCAAAAGCTCCTATGCCGACGCGGTCGTGCGCCGCGAAATGACCATCCCGACGGGACTGCCGCTGGAGCGCGCCGACAATGTGGCGGTGCCGCATACCGACCCCGAGCATGTGCTGAAGCCCGGCATCGCGATGGGCACGCTGAGAAAGCCGGTGACGTTCGCCAACATGGAAGATCCCGACGAGAAGCTGCCGGTCGGCTTCGTCTTCCTGCTTGCCATCAATGACAAGGACAAGCAGATTGAAGCGCTGCAGTCCGTCATGGCCACCATCCAGAATCCAGAGGCATTGGACGGCTTGAGGTCCGCCAGGACGCTTGACGACGTACGTGCCGTGCTCGGCTGATAACCAAGGAGAAGCAAGAGATGTCCAGACAGAAAACTATTCTCTTTGCCTGCGGCACGGGCATCGCGACATCGACGGCGGTCAATGTCGCCGTCACCGAGGCCATGAAGCAGCGCGGCCTGACCTTCAACGCGCAACAGGCAAAAGCCACCGAAGTGCCGGGGCTGGCCGACAGCGTCGACTTCATTGTCGCCACCACCCCGATCTCGGCTTCGGTGACCAAGCCGGTCATCAAGGGCATCGCCTTCCTCACCGGCATCGGCAAGGACAAGGTGCTCGACGAGATCGAGGCGCAACTGCGCAAGTAGATCACCGACGACGCGGCTCCGGCGACGGTGCTCGGCTTCAGGCCACCCTGACGTAGCTCGTCATGCCCGATTTCTGGTGCTCGATGATGTGGCAATGCAGCAGCCAGTCGCCCGGATTATCTGCGACAAAGCCGAGTTGAACCTTCTCGTTGGGCTGGATGAGATAGGTGTCGGAAATCAGCGGCTGCACTTGGCGTGTCGAGGACGACAGCACCTTGAAGCTCATGCCGTGCAGATGCATCGGATGCGACTGCGGCGTTAGGTTCTCCATGTCGATGACATAGCTCTTGCCGAGCTTCAGCTCGGCCAGCGGCGCGGTCGGGTCCGGCGTATCGCCTGGCCACGGCACCTTGTTGATGGCCCAGAAACTGTAGCCGAGCGAACCGCATATGCCATCGCTCGGGATGTTTTCAGCCGTGGCGCTAAGCGCCAGCGAAATATGCTGGGCGGTGGTGAGGTCCACTTCCGCGACCGGATTGACCTCCAGCGGCGCAACATCACCAATGGCGCGCTTCAGCGAGCGGCCGACCGCGCGCAAGGTCGTGAGCACCTTGGGCTTGGTGCCCCTGACGTCTCGCAGGCTGACGACCGCGCCCTCCTCGTCCGGCATGCGGATGGCGAGTTCCATGCGCTGGCCGGGCCCCAGCAGCAAGGCATCGGGCGAAAAACGCTGCGGCACAGGATTGCCGTCCAGCGCCATCACGATCGCCTCGGCGCCATCGACCCGAAAGGCGTCGATGCGGGTAACATCGGTTATCGCCACCCGCAATCGCACCAGCCCGCCAGCCGGCGCGTCATATTGCGGCTGGTCGAGCCAGTTGGCGGTGCGCACCGTGCCGTAGGTGCCGGTCCTGGCGGCATCGCGCGGCCGGAACTGGTCGATGAACTGGCCGTCGTCGCCAAGACGCCAGTCGCGCAGATTGAGGACGAATTCGGCGTCGAATTTCGGATCGTTCGGGTTCTCGACCACGATCACGCCGGTCAAGCCGTGGCCCATCTGCTCCAGCGTGTTGCAATGCGGGTGATACCAGAAGGTGCCGGCGTCGGGCGGGGCGAAGACGTAGTCGAAATGATCGCCGGTGTAGACATAGGGCTGCACCAGGAAAGGCACGCCATCCATCTTGTTCGGCAGACGAATGCCGTGCCAGTGGATGGTCGTCGGATCGTCGATGGCGTTGACCAGGCGCGCGGCAAACGGTTCGCCCTTCTTCATCCTCAGCACCGGCGGCATTCCGGCGCTGCCATAGGTCAGCACATTGTTGGTCGGGCCGACGTCCATCAGCCTGGCCTGGATTTTCGCCGTCTGCAGCACCACCGGTTCAGGACTGGCGGTGGCCCAACTGCCAAACCTGCCGATGGCGGCCAGCCCGACACCGCTGGCGCCAGCAACCGCTGCTGTTTTCAAGAGCCTGCGGCGTGTGAATACGGTCATTTAGCGGTCCAACTGCTGAGGTGCCCGGCATCAGTGCCGCCTTCGACCACAGGCGAGCCACCGGCGCAACGCCGATACTTTGCATATTGGCGATTGCTTGCGCCATAACTTCGCAACCGAAGACGGTTTTACGTGCATGCGCCTATTGAAGGCACCGGCAAGATCGGAGCCATTGCCTCACAGTATTCCGCCTGCCGACAGCTGTCGGCAGCGAAGGCCGTCCTGCGAAGTTACCCCTTGTCGACGCTCGCCACGAAGCGGGCGAGGATTGGGTCGAAGCGGTCGGGCGAATCCCAGAACGGCGCATGGCCTGAATCGTCGAGCAGATGCGCCTTGCCTTCCCACAGGTTGGAAATCTTCACGGCCGCGACGAAATCGGTGTTGACGAACGGTTCGTCGATGCCGTTCAGAACGGCAATCGGCGGCGTCTTGCCGGCGACGATCTCGCGCTGGTTGCGGCCGGTGCCTGCCGCGAATTTCTCGAACATCAGGCGCCGTGCGCGACCGTCTGTGCGTGCGACAGTGTCGAGGAGAAACGGCTCGAACGGCTCACCGCAGGTGCTGCGCGCATAAGCCTCGACATCAGCGGCAGTGAAACTTTCCTGTCCGGCAAGGTGCATGTGCGGGCTCGGTTTGAAGCCGTCGCCGACCTCCGAGGGCGCCACTGGCGGGGTGCCGGTAATCATCAGGCCGAGCAGGCCGGGAAAGCGGTCGATCATCTCCAATCCGATATGGCCGCCAAGCGACCAGCCGAAGACGATGGCCTTGTCTATGCCGAGCAGCCCCAGCACTTCGGTCATCGCATCGGCATAACCCTCCATGCTGTAGGAGCGGTCCGGATCTATCGCATCACCTGATGCCCCGTGGCCCGGCAGATCGGGGGCGATGATGCGGTAGCGCTCGCCCAGCGGGCTCTCGAGCTGGTTGCGGAAAACAGCTCCGGAGGAGGAATTGCCGTGGATCAGCAACACGGCGGTGCCTTTGCCACCGGTCTCGCGAACGGCGATCTTGCCGTGGCTGGTTTCAAGGGTCTTCTGCGAGATCGTCATGGTCCGCTCCGTCTGGAATTGCCTTGTTTTAGTGCAGATGCGCAGCAAAGCGCCACGGCTTCCATACCTTTTGCCGGAACCGTCTTCCCGGTCAGGTTGCGTTGAAAAATCCTTTTCAAATAAGAACAATTATGCGTAGATTGTCAATTATCCAACTCCCGATGAACGGGAGGAAAACAGGGAACCGCACGATGAAATCCAAATCCGCAGGCAACAGAATCCGCCATATGCTGATGAGCAGCGCGCTGATCGGCGTGTTTGCCACGGCGAGCGCGCCCGCTTTCGCCGACGTCGTCAAGATCGGCCTGCTCGCGCCTATCACCGGGCCCGCCGCGGCGGACGGCCAGGAATTCCAGCGCGGCGTACAGATGGCGATCGACGAGGCAAACGCGGCCGGCGGCGTTGCCGGCAACACGTTCGAACTGGTGGTCGGCGACGTCAAGGATCAGTCCGCCGGCAATGTCACCAGCGCGGTCGAGCGCCTGCTTGGCGATCCTGGCGTGCAGTTCATGCTCACTGGTTACGCCAGCTTGACGAATTTCGAGATCGACAACATGGCCGAGGCCGAGATGCCCTACATGCTCGCGGCCACCTCGCAGCAGACCAAGGATATCATCGCGCCGAACCCTGACAAGTACATGTGCTGCTGGTCGCTGACGCCGTCCTTCGACGCCTACAACACCGACGTCACCCTGTTCGTCGAGAAGCTCGCGGCCGACGGCAAGATCACCTTGCCGACCAAGAAGGTCGCCATCATCTCCTCGGACAACGCCTATTCCAAGACCATCTCCGAAGGCATGAAGAAGACCTTCAAGGAGAAGGGCTGGACCATCACGGTCGACGAGATCGTTCCGTTCGGCGAAGTGACCGACTGGCGCTCGATTCTCGCCAAGGTGCGCGAGAATGTTCCGGACGTCGTCATCAACACCGACTATCTGCCGGGCAATTCGGCATCCTTCCTGAACCAGTTCCTCGAGCAGCCGACCAAGAGCCTGGTCTTCCTGCAATACGCGCCGAGCGTTCCGGAATTCGTCGAACTGACCGGCAAGAAGTCGAACGGTGTCATCTACAATCTCCTGGGCGGGGCGCTGACGACGCCGAAGAACCCGCGCGCCGACGAGGTAGCGGCCAAGTTCAAGGCGAAATACGGTGTCGAGAGCGGGACCTACGGCGTCGGCCTCTACGAAATGACCAATGTCTATTTCGACGCGGTCAAGAAGGTCGGCGGCGCATCGGACCATGCTGCGATCATGAAAGCACTGTCGGAAACCGACAAGCAGGTCGCCGAGGGCCGGTTGAAATTCGATCCCGCAACCCACCTTGCCACGCAGGGCGACGACTATATCCCGATCACCTTCTTCCAGATCTGGGACGGCCAGCGCGCGCTGATCTCGCCGGAGAAATACGCAACCGGCGCCTTCAAGCCGCAGCCCTGGATGCAGTGAGGAATGGCCCTGCTTGAACTGGACGACGTGTCGAAGGCCTTCGGTTCGCTGAAGGCCGTCGATGGCGTGTCGTTCAAGGTCGAGGCCGGCGAGATTTTCGGCATCGCCGGCCCGAACGGCAGCGGCAAGAGCACGCTGTTCAACATCATCACCGGTATCCCGTTCGGACCCGACCGGGGCCGCATCCGCTTCGATGGGACCGCCATCAACGGCAAGCCAGGGCACGCCATCGCGCGCCTCGGCCTTGCCCGCACCTTTCAGCGTGAAACCTCCTTCGACGGGCTGACCGTTTTCGAGAACGCCTTGATCGGCGCAAGCTACGGCAAGCAGGAAAAGGCGGCCGCGGCCGCCCGCGAAGCCGCCGCCGAAGCGCTGGAGTTCGTCGGACTGGGGTCGGCATCGTTCGGGAGGCTGGCGGGCGAACTGTCCGTCTTCGAGCGCAAATGCCTGATGCTTGCGACCGCGATCGCCATGCAGCCGCGCATGCTGTTGCTCGACGAGCCGGCGTCGAGCCTGACCAAGCCCGAGATCGAGACGTCGATCGGGCTGATCCGCCGCACCGCTGAACGCGGCATCACAATCCTCCTGATCGAGCATGTGCTGACCTTCCTGATGAGTCTGTCACAGCACCTGCTGGTGCTCAACAATGGCCGCGTGCTCGCCGCCGGCGAACCGGGGAGCGTGATCGCCGACCAGCGCGTCATCGAAGCCTATCTCGGAACCAGGAGGGCGGTGGCGTGAATCCCATTCTCACCGTCGAGGGCGTGACCGCAGGCTATGGCCGCGTTACCGTGCTGCACGACATTTCGCTGGAGGCAGGCCGTTTCGGCAATGTCGGCCTGTTCGGGCCCAACGGCCATGGCAAGACGACGCTGCTGCGCGCCATCTCCGGGCTGCTACAGCCGAAAAGCGGCCGCATCCTGTTCGACGGGCAGGACATCGCCGGCCGTAGCGCCCGCGCCATCGTCGGCACCGGGCTGATCCATGTGCCGCAAGGCAACCGGCTGTTTCCCGACCTCTCCATCGCCGATTGCATGGCGCTGGGCGCCTATTCGTCGCGCGCCCGCCCGCATGAGGCCGAAAACCGCGAGAAGGTGGTCAAGCTGTTCCCCAAACTGGCGGAACGCTGGCGCCAGCGCGTGCGCACGCTGTCGGGCGGCGAGCGCCAGATGGTGTCGATCGGCACGGCGCTGATGAGCCACCCGCGCCTGCTGATCCTCGACGAGCCGACGCTGGGGCTGGCACCCAAGATCAAGGACGAGCTCTGTGCTTCCGTCATGGACATTTCGCGCGGCGGCGTGCCGCTGATCGTCGTCGAGCAGGACATCGAGTTCCTGCTGGAGCTGACGCAGCAACTCTACCTCGTCAATCATGGCGCGGTGGCGACCGAGATCAAGCCGGGCGAAAGCCTCGACCACGGCGAGATCATGTCGATGTATTTTGGCCATTAGGATTTCGAACATGAGCGCATTGGCGGAAATCCTGTTCGGCGGCCTGTTCCAGGGCTCGCTCTACGCCATGATGGCGGTCGGGCTGGCCCTGGTCTGGACGACGATCGGTGTCTTCAACTTCAGCCATGGCGTGTTCATGATGCTGGGCGCCTATATCGCCTGGCAACTCGTCGAACTCGGCCTGCCGGCAGCGGTAGCCTTTCCGGTCGCCGTCGTCGTCATGGCCGGCGTCGGCTGGATCCTGCAGGCGAGCGTGGTGCGGCCGCTGATCGGCCGGCCCAACATCGTGCTGGTCGTCGTCATCACCACGCTTGCCGCCGGCTCGTTGATCGAGAACGGCGCCTTGACCATTTGGGGGCCGCGATCGAAACAGATCCCGGCGCTGATCGACGGCAACGCCACCATCGGTGGCGTCGGCGTCTCGCTGCACCAGATCGCCATCATCGTCATCACGCCGCTGATCCTGGCGGCTCTCTGGATGTTCCTCAACCGCACCCGGCTTGGGCTGGCACTGCGCGCAGTGGCGCAGAACGAGGATGCCAGCCACCTGGTCGGGCTGAACGTCACCGCGCTCTATGGGCTGGCCTTCGCCATCGCCGCTTCGCTGGCGGGGCTCGCCGGCATCTTCATGGGCGGCTATCGCTTCATGTCGCCTGTCATGGGCAGCGACCCGCTGCTCAAGGCGCTGATCGTTGTCGTCTTCGGCGGCATATCGAGCATATCGGGACCAATCTTCGCCGCCTATCTGATCGGCTTCTTCGAGGCCGCCTGCAGCTACTATTTCGGCCTCTACTGGACGCCGGCATTGCTGTTCGGCGTGCTTATCCTGACCCTGATGGTGCGCCCTGAGGGCATTTTCGCCAGCCGCTCGCGAGGCCTCGCATGACCGACACGACCTCGACGATGGCACCAGTCCGTACAGCAGCCGCAACCCCGATCGCGCCCGGCCGCACGCCGTGGAAGCATGAGGCCGTCGGCTTCGTGCTCGGCTTCGTGCTGCTGGCATTGCTGCCGCTGGTCTTCGGCGACACCTATGCCCGCCACATCCTGATCATGGCCTTCATCTATGCCATCGTCGCCTCGAACTGGGACCTCAGCCTCGGCTATGGCGGCGTCTTCAATTTCGGCCATCTGGCGCTGTTTGGCATCGGCGTCTATGCCTACAGCCTGCTGACCAAGCTGGCCGGACTCGACCCCTGGATCGCGCTGTTTGCCAGCGGCATAATCGCCACGCTGGCGGCGATCGTGGTGACCATCCCAATCCTGCGGTTGAAAGGCATCTACATCATCCTGGTGACCTTCGGCTTCGCGCAGCTGGTGATGCAGGTGATCCTCAGCCAGTCCGACATCACCGGCGGCACGCAAGGCATCGTGCGCATTCCCGGCCTCTACTGGTTCGATCACAACATGGTCCGAGACGGCAAGTTCGCCTATTTCTACATCGCGCTGGCGCTGCTGGTGGCAAGCACTTCGTTCCTGCGCGTGTTCGTGCGCTCGCGTGCCGGCGCCAGCATCGTGGCGTTGCGCGACAATGAAGAATACGCCATCAGCCGCGGTGTCTCGATCGTGCGCCAGCGCATGCTGACGCTTGCAGCCAGCGCCTTCTTCACCGGTGTTGCCGGTGCCTTCTATGCCGCTTACCAGCGCAATGCCTCGATCGACGTCTTCGGCATGAGCCTGGCGACCATCATCCTGTCGATGGTGCTGTTGGGCGGAACCAGCACCATCTACGGCGCCATCATCGCCTCCTTCGTGCTGACCGTCTTTGCCGAGTGGATGGCCGATTTCGGCGCATGGCGGCCAATGATCACAGCCGTGCTGATCATCGGCGTGATGCTGGCCTATCCGAGCGGGCTGGCCGGCATGATCAAGGCCGCATGGGGTGCCGTCGCCGGGCGGATCAAGCGCCCGGCCTGACCGCCGGAAACAGAATTCCGCTCAGCGCACCCCGCACCAGTCGATCACCGAAGCGGCAATCACCTTGGCGGTCTCGACCACCGATTCCACCTCGACATATTCGTTGGCGCCATGGAAACCATCGCCCGATGGACCGAAGATGACGCCGTCGACACCCGCGCCAGCATAGTGCGCGGCATCGCAGACGGCGACGAAGCCGCGTGCCTCGGGCGCCTTGCCGACCGCGGCCTTGCGTCTCATCAGCGACGTCACCAGCGGATGGTCGACCGGCGTATTCATCGGCGGGAAATGCAGACCGCCGAGCTCCCACTGGATGGTCGGCGGATTGTCGCGCAGCCAGGCGTCGGTCTGCGCGAAATGATGGACGAACGCCTCGAAGTCGCGGCGATAGTCGGCCGAGTTCTCGTCCGGCAGGAACTTCATGTCGAGATCGAGCACGGCGACATCGGGGATAATGGCCGGGTTTGTCATCACGGTCGGCAGGCCATGCTCGCCAAGACCTGTGCCGCCATGCACGACGCCGATATTGATGGTGTTCATGCCGAGCGGCAGCAGCGGGTGTGACTTTGCCCGCGTCCGGTCCAGCTCATACTGGCGGACGGCCGCAATGAAGCGCGCCGCGATCTCGATCGCGTTGACGCCCGGCTTCAGCCGGTCTGTGTCGTGGCGCTGCGGATAGATCTCGTTGTAGCGCAGCGCCGAATGCGCGTTGCGGCCACGGATCGTCACCCGGGCCCATTCAAGACCGCCCTCGACCGGCAGGACATCGCCCCAGGTCGGCTCCGCGACAAGCACCGCCTTGGCGAGCTTGCCCTTCTTCACCGCGTCTATCGCGCCGAAGCCGCCGGCCTCCTCGTCGACGACGGAATGGATCGCCAATCGGCCTTGCAGCGTGATGCCGGCCTTTTTGATCGCATGCGCGGCGGCGACGCAGGCCGCGACGCCGCCCTTCATGTCGACCGCACCGCGGCCATACAGCCGGCCGTTGGTGATCTCGCCACCGAACGGATCGACGGACCAGTCCTTCATCTCGCCAACCGGCACGACGTCGATATGCCCGCACAGGATCAGGCTGCGGTCCTCGCTGCCGGCCCATTCACCGACCAGATTGGGCCGGCCCGGCAAGGCATCCCATTGTTCGGTGCGGAAGCCATCCTGCTTGAGGATCGGTTCGAGCAGCGCCTGGACATCCGCCTCGCGGTTGATCGCCGGGTTGGCTTCGAATTTGGGATTGACCGAGGGGATGCGGACCATGTCGCGGGTCAGCCCGATCAGCCAATCGCGGTCGGCCTCGATCTCGGCCTGCACGGCATCGATGATGGTCTGGGTATCGGGCATCGTCGTTTCCTTCCTCGCATCGCCGCGCCGGCGCTTCGACGCTATTTCCTGGGGGTTCTGGGTTTGGCGGTTTCGTTCTCCGGTGCCGACAGGGCGGCATCGAGGGTGACGGCATTGGCGCTGCGGATCTTCTCGATGTCCTCGATGCGCTTGCGCACCCCGGCGCCATGGCCTTCCAGCGCATGGGCGAAGACAGTCTCCATCTGCGCTACGGCGGTGGCCAGCGTGTCGAAGGGCGAATTGGCGTCGATCGCCGCGACCATGGTCAGGTCGGCGATGTCGGCGATCGGCGACAGCCAGACGTCGGTGAACAGCAGCACGGAGACGCCGCGTTCATGCGCCTGTTGTGCGAAGCTCACCACGTCCGACTGGTAGCGCCGATAGTCGAACACGACGAGAAGGTCGCGCCTGCCAAGGTCGATCAGGAGATCGAAATCGGCAGGGCTGAGCGAACCGATGTCGCGCACGCCGGAGCGGAATTGCAGGAGGTAGCCGGCAAGCATGGAGGCGATATGCCGGCTGAAGCGGCCGCCCAGCAGCACGACCTGGCCCTTGGTTTCGAGCAGCAAATTGACCGCTCGCGTGTAGGCCTGCAGCGGCACCGCCGTACGCGTGCGCTCCAGGCTGTCGGAGACCGAGTGGAAATAGGCCAGTGCCGTGCCTTCGCTGGAGCCGCCCGGGCGCTTGGCCTCCATCATCAGCAGCGGCGAGTGCAGCCTGGATTCGACCTCGGTGAGCAGACGCGCCTGGAAATCAGCAAAGCCGACATAGCCGAGCTTGGTCATCAGCCGTGTCACGCTCGGGTCGCTGACCCCGGCGCGCCGTGCCAGACGGGTCGCTGTTCCAAGCCCCGACATCGGATAATCGGCAAGCAGGACCTGGACGATCTTTTCTTCCGCCGACGTGAACGCCAAGGTCGTGTTGGCCAGTTCTTCGCGGATCGACATGGTCATCGCCTCTCGCTGACGGGAAGACGATTACCTTACAATTTCATGCATGATTGTCAAATTTGGAAAATATCTTACAGAGTCGTCAGCGCGGTTTCGGCAGCAGTGACGGCCCGAGCATCCGTATTGCACCACACCTGTCCAAGCCGGTCGAACGGCCGCTTCCGCCCCTATTTGAAGCTGGCGATGGGCAGGAACTTGACCGCCGAGCCGGTGAAGCGGCGATGATCGGACGTCTGTCCACGCGGCTGGAATCCGTCGAGATAGACCTGCTCCGGCGCCGTGCGGATGAATTTGGCGGCGATGACAGGTGCCGCCGTCGGCCCGGCGGCTGTGCCAAGGCGTGCCGCAAGCGGCCGGCCGGTCGACGCGGCCGGCACGATCATGGCGGTGGCTTCGGGATCGAGACGTGGCTGGACACGGTCGGCCTTCGGGCTCGTCCTGACGCGATCTTCGGGTTTCGACGCAGGGACGGCAACCCGCTGAGCGGCCAGTCCATGCCCATCGTCAGGATGATGCATTGCCAGCAAGGCAGCGACGGCATCGGCGGATTTGGCTGCTTCCGGGTGAGGCGCCAGGCCTGTCTGGCTTTGCGGCCGCCATGTCGGCAAGGGGATGTTGAGCGCCACCATGTCCGGCGCGACGGCCGCTGGAGCGGTATCCGTCTTGCCCAAGGGCATTTCGGCATTGGCCACCGCCGGCTTGGCGCCCGGCAATTCGGCATGTGCCGCGGATGCGCTGACTATCGCGACCGGTGCGGTTTGCGGCGTCGGAATGCTGGCCGTTGCTGTGGCGCGTGGGGCGAAGGCCGGCAGCGGTACCGCGCTGGGCGCCATCGCCATGACGATTGCTTCCGGTGTCTTGCTCTTTTGCTCAGCGAGCGGTTCCTCGGCCGCACCGGCGGACGCCACCTGAATATCCGCCCGCTGGGCATCCTGCGGCGGCACGATGGCGATGCCCTGTCCCGCGGTCTTGGGTTCAACGGACCTAGCCGGTTTGCGTGGTGCCGGCACGGCCTCCGCGACATCCTCCGCGTCGTCCCCACCGCGCCCGCCCAGAAGCGTCGCCAGCAGGCCACGCGCCGGCCTGCGTTGACCGCCGTCGACGCTTGCCAGCTCGATATTGGGCGTGCCGGCGGACTTGCGCGACTTGTAGGCGGCAAGCGCCTGATCATAGCCGGGAAGCGGTCTGCCGTCGCTCGGCACATGCAGCGTGTTGCCGTTCGGGAAGACTCTGGCGAGCTCCTGCCGGCTGATTCCCGGCCAATGCCGCACATTGCCGACATCCATGTGAATGAAAGGCGAACCGGAGGTCGGGTAGTAGCCCACGCCGCCGCCCTGCATCTTGAGGCCGATGTCCCGCAGCCTCTTCAGCGGCACGTCCGGCAGGAAGAAATCCATCGCGCGGCCAACCATGTGCTGGCTTTCCCGGGCCACGCCCTTCGAGCGGCTGCGCAGCATGGCGTTCGTCGCCGGCGAGCGATAGGCACTCACGACATGGATGTAGGACGTCGAGCCGCTGGCGCGATAGGCCTGCCAGACGAGGTCGAGCAGGCGCGGATCCATCCTGGTCGGCTCGTTGCGGCGCCAGTCGCGCAGCATGAAATTGATCTTCTTCAATCCCGCCTGATCGTAGCGCCCGTTGCGCTTGAAGACGATCTCGGCCTTCTCGCCGGTATGAAGATGTTTAATCCTCAAGGCGCGCGTCTCGGCGGACGCGCTGGTGACGCACAGGCAAAGGAACGCGACCACGATGGCCGGCAGCCATGTCCAACGATGGGAGGCGCCGGGCGCGTTCTGTTCGCTTTCAATCACGTTCATGCCTTGCACATTGTTTCTGTTTCGGGCGATTTGACGTCTTTCGCCAGCTGCTGAGCCTTCTTTTCGAAAACCCCGACCTGACAAGCGGGGTTGAACAGGCAGGGTTGAACAGGCAGACGGGCATCCGTCTCACAAACTCGTCCTGTCGATGAACAGCATCTTGGTTAACGAATCGTGTCCGTACCGGGAATGGCCCTTCCGCACTGGCCGCTGCCCGGACTGAATTCAGCCGATGGCTTCAGCGGAACAGATATTTCGAGACTTCCGGATTGCCGCGCCGCCACATCACATTGTCCAGGAAGTAATGGTGCACGTTGATGAATATCCAGGCGATGAACAGGAACAGCGACGAGCCGAGCACCGCCTTGTTATAGGGAACGATGGCGGTCAGCGCCATCGGCACCAGCCAGAACCCGAGCGCTCCAAGAATTCCGCCAAAGACGATGAAGGCCAGGACGCGCAGCCTGTAGAGCGGTCCAAGAATGGACAGGGCCTTCAATCCTGGCTTCGTGACGGCATCCGCCCGGTCGCGCTCGACATTGGTCTGGTAGCGCCAGACCACCGCCAGGTACTGCAAGGAATGGAGCGCCGGCACGACGAGCAGCCAGAGCGGGTTCAGCGTCACGAACAGGATCCAGGCATAGAGGGACACGACGTAGGCAACGACGCCGTTATAAGGCAGCGCCCCGCCATGCCTGCGCCAGCGATTGATGAACATCACCGCGGTGGCGGCCGATGAGGCAGCGGCAATCGACATGGCGATGGTGATGAGCCATGGCGGGACCGCGAAGGTGTAGTACTCCAAACCCCAGAATTGCCTCTCGGTGATCACCACATTCGTCTGAAGCCAGGCGAACAGCCACACGGCATAGCCGTTGAACAGCAACACCTTCTTGTCCTGATCGCTGAAGAATTTGCGCTTCAGCACGGCATCCACCATCAGCATGCCGTAGCCTTGCTTGACATAGTGCCAGCCGACGAAAAAGCCCATCGCGTTGGTCGCATAGCCCAGAAGACGGGCGTTGCCCGTCAGCGAGCCATAGGCAAAGAAGGCAATCATGGCGAGCGGGACGACAATGCCCGCGAGAATATAGCGGATCTGGAGATTGCGGCCGTACCCCTCACCGCGCACCTTGCGGGCGAAATTACGATAGAAGATCTGGTACGAATGACCGAAATGCGGCTGGTTTATGAGGTGCGAGAGCAAGAACATCGTCAGCGTAACGGCGGCTTCATACCGCAGAGGCAGAAAATACAGGACCGGCAGGATCAGAAGCGCGCTTCCGCCAAGCATGAAGAAGTCGATGAACGGGCCAAAGAGATATTTTTGTGGCGTGGCCGCGACCGAAGCCGGGGCATCCGCCGAAAGGTGAAGTGCCATAATACCTTCCCCTGTGGATCGTTTATCTAGCCATCGAATTGATTGCTGGACAAGACATGGACCGCCGACAGGCAAGGCGGAGCGGCTAATGTGGGTCGTTTCGAGGGTGGTGATGATGCCCCCTGCCGTACCCGGATTGGGGCATCGGCGAAAAGCCCACGCCGGCTGGACTGATCTTGGTGCGTGAATTCAGCGGGACCGGCCCGTGGAGCTTCAGTTAAGCTGGTCCAGGACTCCAGAATTGGTCGCCTGCACCACATTTTCATAGATAAGGAAGGCTATCGTGCATATCGCGGCCAGCGAGATCGGAACGCCGAACGGCACAACCCCCTTGCGGTCGAGGTGCTGAGCATAAAGGCGGAAGGCGCCCTCGGGCAGCATGAACGGATTTTTCACGATCAAGGCCGTGGTGAGGGCAAAAACCAGCAGGGGGAAAGAAAAGACCGCAAGGCCGCTGCCCCCGATCACGAAAGGCATGACCGCCATCAGCTTGACATCTCCCGCCCCAACCTTGTGCAGGACCCAGAATGGGAACAGCGCGAGAAACAGGAGAAGGCCAGCAAGCGCACTCAAGCCCATATCCCACCATGACCCGGCCTGGACCGATAGGAGCTGGAGCGACCCGAGCCCCATACAAAGCAACAGCAGTACATTTTGGTTGGATATTTTCTGGGTGGTGAAATCGAGCCAGGCGACCCTGGCCAGCAAGGGGATGGCAAGAGCCTTCAGCAGCAAAGATGCGACAAGCAGCATACGGGCACCCTAGCGCTCGATGTTCTGCACGCTCGACGACAGCAGCTTCAGATTGTTGGCCACGGTCGGATCGTTGGGCGCCAGTTCGTAGGCCTTGAGGAAATTGCTGCGTGCATCCTGCAGCTTGCCACGCAGCAGGTAGGAATAACCGACATTGTTGTAATATTCCGGCGTCGCGCCAACCAGCTTGAACGCCCTGCCATAGGCCCGGTCGGCGAGGTCGAAACGGTGGATGCGATCGCACGAAGCGGCCAAACCCATCCAGGCGTTACCATCATTGGGGGCCAGTTGCGTCGCCTTGAAGAACAGGGCGCCGGCATTGCCGTAGTTTTCCGCGCGGAACTGGTTCTTGGCTTCGGCGACTGCCTGGTCCGAGGCATAATATTCGACGTCGCTGACAGTCTTTAACCCATCGAAGGCATCGCCGAAGGACGTGACGTCGCCTTTCGACGGCTCGTTGGTGCGCACGACACCACCAGTGGTATCCGCCCCGTTTGTTTGACAGCCGGCAAGCGTCATTATCGACAGAATGGCTGCGGCTGCGAGGCGCGTTGGCCTTGTCATTTTTGCCCCCAAGAGTCCCCGACCCTATTTTAGAACCAAAGCATATACCTATTCAGAAGAAAATGCCCTTCATGCGAATGATGAGAGGCAGCATGATGACCATCATCACCACCGGGAAAATGCAAAGCCCCAATGGAATCATCATCTTGACCGGCAAGGCATTGGCGCGTTCCTCGGCCTGAAGAATCCGCTGGCCGCGCATCTCGTCGCTGTAGACGCGCAAGGCGTCCGTCAGGCTGGTGCCCAGTTCTTCCGACTGCCGGAACAAAACCGCCAGCGCCCGCGCCTCTTCGAGGCCGATACGGTCCGAAAGCTCATGCAGCGCTTCTCGCAGCGGCTTGCCGGCACGCAACTGCAAATTCATGATCGATAGCTGAATGCCGAGCCATTTGTGGGTGCTGGCCAATTCGGTGCCGACGCGCTCCACCGCCGCCTCCAGGCTCATGCCCGCATCGGCGCAAGTGATCATCATGTCCATGAAGTCGGGAAAGCTGCGGCGATATATCTGCTTTTGCCCATTCTCGAAGCGGTCGAGCAGGATACTTGGCACCACGATGCAGGCGAGACCGAAGAGAGCAGCGCCGGCAAAGGCGAGAAACCCAGGCAATTCGGGCGGCAACAACCGAGACAGGAGCGCATAACCGGCCAGAAAACCGACACAGACCGCACCGAGCCGCGACAGCGTGTAGATTACCGGCGCGCTTGCTTGATGGAACCCGGCTCGAAACAATTTCGCTTCCAGCGCATTCGGCTGACCGCGCTCCTTCTCCAGCGCGCGGAAGTAGGCATCCACCGGCCGCTGCGCCGAAATCCTGGCCAGTTGTTCCTGGCCCAAAAGCGAGCGGCGATTGGTTATTCCCTCGGACAACAGGCTCCGGGCAACCAGCCTTCTGGTCTGGAGGACCGGCGTGATGACGAACGCGGCCACCAGAAAAAGCGCCGCGGCCGCCCCAAAGACGGCAAGAGAGAGCAGCACGGGCGAATTTCCAATATTGGTCACGAAGTCTATGTCCCAGCCCTCAGAGATCGAAATTGACCATCCGATACATGATGAAATCGCCCAGCAGCGCCCAAAGTCCAAAGATCAGGAACACCGGCAGAATGAGCGGGCTGTCCCACACATCCCCATAGAATGTGGGAGCGACGACATAGAGGATGCCGAACATCAGGACTGGAAACAGCGAAATGATCCAGGCCGACACACGGCCCTCGGCTGAAAGCGCCCTTATCTTCAACCGCATCTTGCGCCGTTCGCGCAGCACGGATGACAGGTTGGACAGGATCTCGGTGAGGTTGCCGCCAGTCTTGGATTGGATGGAGAGCGATACCGACAGAAGGTGAAGTCCCTCGAATCCCACCCTCTCCGAAAGCTTTCGAACCGCCTGTTCGAGACTGAGGCCGAACGTGATTTCATCGGACACGATGCCGAATTCAGTTCCCAGCGGATCCGGCATTTCACGGGCGACCAGTCCGATCGCCACGGTGGTCGGATGGCCGGCGCGCAGCGAACGAACGATCATGTCGAGCGCATCCGACAGTTGCGTGGCGAATTTCTGGATACGCTTGTTTCGGGCGCGCCGTAGAGCGAGAACCGGCAGTGCGAATCCGACAAGCAAAAAAACAATGACCGCGACCGGAACGGAAAACCCCAGGAGCAAAGTCAGCACAAATGCCAGCGAGAGGCCCGCAAACAGGAACACGGCCGCGAAAGCCAGTGGGTTACCGGTGATGCCGGACTGGGTGTAGAGCCGGTTCAGCCCTATCGCACCGAAGCTGAAATCGCCGGAGCCTGTCAGACCGCGCTCTTGCAGCAGTCCCTGCAAACTCTGTTCGGCAGTCGATTCTTCTCCCAGACGCTTGAGCCGCCGGTTGATCGCGCCCGCACGCGCCCGTCTTCCGGCGAAGGACAGATAGAAGGATTCGCCGGCAAGGATGACCGACGCCGCCGCCAGCACGTAAATGAAGTAGAGCAAGGTCTGCCCGGTCAGCATCAGAGTGGAACCTGCGGGTTGAAGGCGTCCTTGGCGAACTGATGGCCGAGCGACGCCGCTTCCTGGGCAAAGCGCGGCCGAACACCGGTGGCGCGGAATTCGCCCACGATGCTGCCGTCCGCGCCCATGTCGCGCCGGACGAAATGGTAGATTTCCTGGAGCTGGACGACATTGCCCTCCATGCCGGTGATTTCCGATATGGACGTCACGCGGCGGCCGCCGTCGGAAAGACGTTGCGTCTGCACGATGATGTCGATGGCGGACGCGATCTGCGCCCGGATCGAGTCATGGCTCATCGGCATGCCGGCCATGCCGACCATCTGCTCGAGCCGCGAGATGGCGTCGCGCGGCGTGTTGGCATGGATGGTGGTCATCGAGCCCTCGTGACCGGTGTTCATCGCCTGCAGCATGTCAAAGGCTTCCTCGCCGCGTACCTCGCCGACGATGATGCGGTCGGGCCGCATGCGAAGCGCGTTTTTCAGCAGTTCGCGCTGGCGGACTTCGCCCTTGCCCTCGACATTGGGCGGCCGCGTCTCGAGCCGGCCGACATGCGGCTGCTGCAACTGCAACTCCGCTGCATCCTCGATGGTGATCAAGCGCTCCCTGGACGGGATGTAGCTCGACAGGGCGTTGAGCAAGGTCGTCTTGCCGCTGCCGGTGCCGCCGGACACCAGGATCGACTTGCGCGCCTGCACGGCGATGCGCAGCAGTTCGATCATCGGCTGACGGATTGAATTGAGCGTCATCAATCGTTCGAGCGAATACGGATTCTTGGAAAATTTGCGGATCGACACCAGCGGGCCATCGACCGAGACCGGCCGCACCGCAATATTGACACGAGACCCGTCCTCCAGGCGGGCATCGACCATTGGCGCCGATTCGTCGACGCGCCTGCCGATCGCCGAAACGATCTTGCCGATGACGCGCAGCAGATGCGCCTCGTCGCGAAACCGGATCGCGGTCTCCTCGATTACACCGCGCCGTTCGATGAAGACGCGATCGTGGGTGTTGATCAGGATATCGGAAATCGAATCGTCCTTCAGCAGCGGCTCGATCGGCCCCAGCCCCAGCATCTCGTCGGCAGTGTCGCTGGTCAGTTGATCGAGTTCGCGTGCGTTCAGCGGCACGCTTCTGTTTCGAACGAACTCGCGGACGATCGGGCGGATCTCATTCAGGATCTCATCCTTGGAGGCATTTTCAAGAGTGGCGAGGTTGAACCGATCGATAAGATGGCGATGAAGCTCGACCTTGAGCGTCAGAAAATCGTCGCCATGCGATTCGATATCAGCGGCTGGCGACAGCGACGGATTGACAGGCAGCACCGCCGCCGACTCGGCCTTTGTCGCCGCCTGCTGTTCGCCTGCCCCCCTGATGAATCGCCCCAGCATGATCGCTTATATTCCCCTCGGACGCATATTAGCGGAAACTAAACGTTAACCACCGCCGGCACAAGCGTCACGATGGCCTGCGAACAGACAATACTTTCAACATAGTTAAAGTCATCGGCCCGGTAATCATTTGTTTATTTGATACGGCTCGCGACATGCAACCATTCGATTCGTGCCCTTTCCATGCCCGACCGTCCCTCCGCCACGGAACCGCCGCGACATGCCTCTTAAGCCCTTAGATATAAAGGAATATGCAGTATAGCTAATACCTCCACAATTTCGCCGCATCCCGGGCGGAATTGTGAACGAATGGTTAAGAGTGATCGAAAAATGATAAGAATCAATATCTTGCTAAGATGTTAAGCCGCTTTTTTCTTGGCCAATCAGGTATATGAAAGTTAAGATACCCTTAATCCCGTTTGACTCTGCTTTTTTGCGCGACCTAGGATCAGCGTGACGGGGGATGCTGGGTATGGGGTACATCCTTGGCTCTGTCTCGTCGGGTTCAAACCTCCAAAGGGAGAAATTGACATGAAGAAGCTCATGACGATGACCCGGCAGTTCCGCGACGATGAGAACGGCGCTGCCATGGTCGAATACACGATCCTGCTCGGCATCATCACCGTGGCAGTGATCGGAACGATCGTGACGGTCGGCGGGTGGGTCAACACCAAGTGGACGGCCCTGAACGCTAACCTTACAGGCCACTGAATCTGAGATCCGTAAACAGCCCAAGCCCATGTGGCTTAGGCTGTTTACAAGAGAAAGTCAGGACGGATTGGCTCCTGCTCTTCTCATCCGGTTCAGACCGAAAAAGAGGAAGTTTCCGTGATAAAGCTCATGACGGTGACCCGGCAGTTCCGCGACGACGAGAACGGCGCTGCCATGGTCGAATACACGATCCTGCTCGGCATCATCACCGTGACAGTGATCGGAACGATCGTAGCGGTCGGCGGTTGGGTCAACACAAAGTGGACGACCCTGAATACCACTCTCTCCGCCAATTGACAGTCGATATCCAGGCCTGAGCGTACGCCCGGGCCTGGATCCTTCCAGATGTATAGCGGCCGAGGGCGGGAACCATGCGCGCTAATACTGTAATCATGATCGTTCTTGCCGGTGTGTTCGGCGTGCTGGCTGTGGTGCTTGCCAATATCTGGCTGGCAAACCAGCGTAGCGCGATTGCGCAGACAAATGACGTTCAGCGCGACACAGTTGTCGTGGCCGCCGTGGCGCTGAAGTTCGGCGATACGCTGTCCGCCGACAAATTGCGCGAGGTCGCATGGCCGTCGGGCGCGGTTCCGGCCGGCGCTTTCAAGACCGCGGAAGAACTCCTGACCAAGGACGTTCCGGCCGGCGGAGGCCCCAAGCAGGCATTGCAGGCGATCGGCGTCAACGAACCCGTGCTCGCCAGCAAGATCACAGGCCCGGGCCAGCGCGCCACGCTTTCGGCGGTGCTCGGCGAGGGCATGAAGGCCGTTTCCATCCGTGTCAACGACGTGCTCGGCGTCGCCGGATTCGTCTTTCCGGGCGACCGTGTCGACGTGTTGCTGACGCGAACCGTGCGCGGCAATGATGGCGCGGACCAGAGTTTTGTCGACGTGCTGCTGCAGAGCATGAAGGTGCTCGCCGTCGACCAGGTCGCGGATGCGAGCAAGGACAGCCCGACTGTCGTCAAATCGGTGACGCTCGAGGCCAGCACCAAGGATGCGCAGAAGCTGACACTGGCGGCGGGCGCCGGCCAATTGTCGCTGGCGCTGCGCCAGGCCGCGGCCAGCAAGGGCGAGACCACCGAACGTGTGACGCTTTCCGACCTGACCGGGGAAACACCGGCCGACGTCGCTGCCAGGCAGGCTGAACTCGACAAGAAGGCCGCGGCGGAAGCGGAGGCCGCGGCCGAGCGCAAGCGCGCGGACGACAAGATCGCCGGCCTTGCCCAGGCGGTGGAACGGGTCGGCAGCCAGATCGACCAGTTGAGCAAGGTGAAGCCTGCTCCGGCCGTGGCGTCGGCGCCGGAAGTCCACGAAGTCGTCAAGGAAGTCGTCAAGTACGTTCAGCCGGAACCGCCGGCGCGCGCGACGGTGGGCGTCTTCCGAGGTGTGAAGCTCGAGACATATGACGTGCCGCGGCAGCCATAACAAGGGCGCCGCGACCAGGTTGGCGCCGCCACCAGCGGCGATTGGGGAGACGGGGATGCAAAGGTTTTGGGTGAGGAAGGGGGCGGCCGCGTTGTCGGCTCTGGCTGCACTGTTGCTATCGAGCCTTGCGGCCGATGCGGCCGACCGCTTCATCGACGTGTCGAACCCCAGCGTCCATCGTATTTTCCTGCCGATGTCGCAATCGGTGACTTTGCAGGTGAATGCCAATCTGGGCGATATCGTCGTTGGCGACGAGAAGATCGCCGATGCCCAACCGATGACCGACCGCACCCTCTATGTCATCGGCAAGGGCGCCGGCACCACCACGGTCAATCTGTTCTCCACCGACAAGCGTTCGCTCGGCGTCATCCAGATCGAGGTCGGCGTCGACGTCTCCGACATGGCGCAAGCCATCAGGCAGGTGGCGCCAAAGTCGCGCATCGAGATCGGCTCGGTCAACGGCAGGGTCAGGCTTGCCGGTCATGTCAAGGACGGCGCCACGCTGGCGGCAATCATGGAAGTCGCGCAGCAATATGGTCCTGACGCCATCATCAACTCGGTCATCGTCGACGACAGCCAGCAGGTCAATCTGGAAGTGCGCGTGCTGGAAGCCAAGCGCAACTCCGGCCGCGACCTCGGAGTGTCGATCAAGAGCACGAACGGCAGCGGCACGACCAAAGTCGGAACGGGTATTGCCGCGGTCGATGAAAACAAGGCGGTGCTCGGCTCGGGAGCTCTGCTCAGCGACCTCCTGTCCACATCCACGCCCTTTGGAGCGCTGCTCACTCGCGTCATCGACAGCAATATAAAGGTCGACTTGTACATTGAGGCGCTCGAGGCCAAGGGCGCGGTGCGCACGCTTGCCAATCCCAATCTCACCACGCTTTCCGGCGAGCAGGCAAGCTTCAACGCCGGTGGTGAAGTCCCTATCCGAACTCTCGACAAGGATGGCCAGATCAGCATCGTGTACAAGCAATTCGGCGTTAATCTTCTGTTCACGCCGGTCGTACTCGACGATGGCAAGATCCACATGAACCTGGCGCCGGAAGTCAGCGACCTGAACGGCTTCACCACCGCCGGCGACCCGATCTTCACCAACCGCAAACTGTCCACCGTCGTGGAATTGCGCGACGGCCAGAGCTTCGCGGTCGGCGGACTTTTGTCCAGCAAGACCACCAAGCTGCAGAACCAGGTGCCGTGGCTTGGCCAGGTCCCGGTCATCGGGACGCTGTTCCGCAATTCAAGCAGCCAGAAGGAAGAGACCGAACTGGTGGTCATCGTCACGCCGCATATCGTGCGGCCGGTAAAACCCGGCGAGCAGTTGGCGACGCCATTCGACAAGACGCGGCCGGCCAACGATCCGGAATTCTTCGTCCTTGGTCAGCTCGAGGTGAACAAGGACATGATCCGAAAATATGAGACCGGCGACGGCGTCACCGGCCCCTATGGGCACATGCTCGACTTCAAATCGAAGGACAAGATGCTCTATGTCAAGAAATAGGATCTTGATCGCCATCCTGTGCGCCAGCGCATTGTCAGGCTGCGCCGCGGATTATCTGAATCACTACGATTCAGTGACTTTGGCGGCCGGCGACACGCAGAGATACAATTCGCTGCTGCAGACGGTCGATCCGTTCAATCCGGCGTCCAGGAATACACACATCGAAGGCGACGGTGCGCGCGCGGCCGCCGTGGCGCACAACTACAAATTTCCACCACCGCCGCCGCCACCACCGGCCATCACGGTCAATGTCGGCGGGGCGGGTGTGACTACAGGACAGTGAACAGAACAGAAGGACGCGGTTTCAGCGCGCCAGGCCATACGAGGGATCCTGGCGTCAGGGGAGCAAGGGGCAAGGGCCATGCTGCGGACCATTCGCGCATTCTGGCGCGACCAGAGGGGAATAGCGCTGATCCTCGTCAGCATTACGCTGCCGGCGATCATCGGCTTTTCGCTGCTGGCGATCGACATGAGCCGGGTGAACAATCTGCACAATGATTTGCAGAAGGGCGCGGATGCGCTGGCATTGGCAGGCGCAGCCGAACTCGATGGGACGTCTGATGCCATCACAAGAGCGGACCGTGCGTTGGCAACGCTGGTGGCCAACAAATATACGTTCTCGACATCTGGGCCGCCGCAGACATTGGCCGCCGCCGGCGTGACGAGGCGCTACCTGAAGTCGTTGCCGACCTCAGACAATCTGCCGATTGCCGCAGCCAACGTCATCACCGATGAAGTTACCGACGCACCCCTCGCTCGCTACGTCGAGATCAAGGTAACGCCGGTCGGATTCGCCGCCATTTTCCCGGCGTCATATCTCACCGGCAATTCAGCCAGCAACGGGTTCAATGTAGGCGCCACCGCCGTCGCCGGCTTCACGTCAAGCGTTTGCGACTACACGCCGGTTTTCATGTGCAACCCATACGAAGACACAAGCATCACCGGCGGCGTGACGCTGGAGCAGGCGGCGCAAAGCAGACAATATCGCCGTCGGCAAATCATCCTGCGCGGAGACGGATCCTACGCCCCTGGCAACTTCGCTTTCCTGTCTTCGCCGTTTGGCAACGGGGCCAACGAGCTCGAAAAGATGCTCGCGGACTCCAAGCCGCAGAATTGCTATTCGCGCGATGGCGTCAACACCGAGCCGGGGCAGAACGCCGGTCCCGTCGAGAACGGGATCAACTCGCGGTTCGGCATCAACTCTTCCAGTTACTCGGACGGACCTGCGGTCAATGTGCGCAAAGGCGCCCAGAACTGGGACCAGTACGTCACGAGCAATAAGGTCAACTACGAAACGGATGCCACCAAGGGAGTCGGTCTTGAACGCGACTCGTGCCAGATCGCCGGCAACTGCACATTGATGGGCGGCCGCATGGGCGCCGGCGACTGGAATTTTGCGCGCTACTGGTCTGTCAACCATCCCGGCCGCGCGGTGCCAGCGGCTCTTTCGGGCACAGGCGCCGACCTGCCGACGCGATACGAAGTCTATCGCTACGAGATCGACCCTGACGGCAATCCTCTCACCAATGACAGCATTGTCGGCGACGCTGCCGTCGGCGGCGAAAAAGGCACCCCACCTGTAGCGGCAGGTACTCCGATCACCACCGTCGACCGCCGCCTGCTCTACGGCGCGATCCTGGACTGCAATGCGCTTCAGGCCAGCGGCGTGAATTTCAAGGGTCGAGCGACAGGTATTCCCGTCAGGCGCTTTGGCAGTTTCTTCGTTACCGAGCCGATCAAGGACGGCAAGAATATCTATGTCGAGCTGGTCGACATCACCGGCAAGGGCGGACGCGGGACACTCGACAATTTCCTGCGCGACGAAGCGCAGCTCTATCGGTGACCGGCGATGATCAAGATGATGCGCCACAGCCTCGACAGATTTCGCCGTGACCAGCGCGGGGCCGTGCTTGTCGAGATGACGCTGATCGCGCCGCTGATGCTGATCCTGTCAGCGGGCGTGTTCGAATTCGGCAATCTGATCCACGACAAGCTTTTGATGGAGGCCGGCCTCGACGATGCGGCTCGTTTTGGCGCTCGCTGCAACAGCCAGATGTACACCGACGTCGGTTGGTCGGCGATCGACTGCGCCGATATCGCGACGAATATCGCGGTCTACGGCAAGGCCTCGTTGACCGTGGCAAATGGCGTGGTGACGGACAGCCCGCGCGTCAGCGGCTGGCAGAAAGCGAATGTGACCGTGACCATAGGCGCCAGCGGCTCCTGCCATGACGCTGTCGTTGCCGGCGTTACCCAATATCGATCGGTGACCCCGCAAGTGTGCATCGTCAGGGCGGCGGGAACCTATCCCTATAGTGGCGTCGGCATGCTGTCGCTTCTCAATATCGGCCCGATCACCTTGAGCGGCGCCCACGAGGAGCGGTTGATCCGGTTCTGATCATGATGAGGCGCTTCGCAAAATCAGAACTCGGCGCGGCAATGGTCGAAATGACCATCGTCGCGCCTTTGCTTTTTGCGCTCGTCCTCGGCTTCGTCGATTTCGGCTACGCCTTCTATCAATGGAACGCGGCGACAAAGGCGGTGCAGGTCGGCGCGCGGCTGGCGTCGATTTCCGACCCGGTTGTCAGCAATCTCACGGCCGCCGCTCCCATCGCGGTACCGGGCGCGCCAGTCGCGGCCGGCGCCTATGGTCCGTTTGTCTGCCAATACACCGGAACCACCGGTGCATGCAGCAATGGCGGCACATTCGATGCCGCCTCCTTCAGCCGCATCTTCCGCGGCGACACGGCAAACACGACCGATGACGTCTGTCCCGCGCCGGCAGCGAACCAGCGACCGGGAATGTGTCACTTCTTTCCGGGGCTACACCGCGACAACATCGTCGTCACCTACTCGGCTACCGGCCTCGGTTTCCAAACCCGTTTGGGTGGACCCGTGCCGACCATCACTGTCAACCTGCGGAACCTGACCTTCCAGTTCTTCTTCCTGAAAGGGCTGATGGGTTTCAACGACATCACCATGCCCTCCATGCTGAGCACGGTCACGGGCGAAGACCTGAAAACGAGCGCACCATCATGAATGCCATCAACACCAAGGTTACGCCGACCAAGCGAAAGCAGGTGGCGTTGTTTTCGTCCGATCCGGCTTTCAAGCGCGAGGTGGCGACGCGGCTCGATGCGCTGGCGATCTATGATGTCAGGATCTCCGAGACGGATGATTTTCTGAAAGGTCCGCCCGCCGATACGCGCCCAGGCATCGTCATCCTCGATCTCGGCAATGGCGGCCTGCTCGGCAGACCAGGCATTGTCGAGGCGCGCGCGCTGTGGGCGTCGGTGCCGCTGATCGCGGTTTCCGATGAGCTGACGTCGGAACAGACGCGCGTGCTGGTGCGCATGAACGCTTCGGACTGGCTGCACAAGCCGCTCGACGGCAAGGAACTGCTCAACGCGGTGACCTTCCATGATACCGGCAACCAGGGAACCAAAAGCCGCATCATCACCTTCATCAGCGCCAGCGGTGGCGCCGGTGCCACGACGCTCGCTTTGTCGGCCGCCGAATTCCTGGCCTCGAAATCGACGGAGCGCGCGGCTTCGACCTGCCTGGTCGATCTCGATTTCCAGAGCGCCAATTGCGGCGCCTACCTCAATCTGTTCAACCAGTTCGATCTGGCGGGCATCATCGGCCAGCCGGAAAGGCTCGATGTCGAGCTGATGGACGTCATCAAGCTGTCGCGCCCGTCCGGTCTCACCCTCTACGCGTTCGAGAGGCCGCAGCTGCCGTTCGAGCCGCAAGGCAGCGATTTCGTCTTCCGGCTGCTCGACCTCGTCGCCTACCGCTTCGACGACATCGTCATCGACCTGCCCAATCTCGAAACGCCGTGGCACAATTCGGTGCTTTCGACGAGCGACGAGATTTTCATCGTCTTCGAACTCAACGTCGCTTCGCTGCGGCAAGGCAAGCGGCTCTACAAGAAGATCCGCGAGTTGCGCGGCAATGCGGTCAGCATCACGCTCGTCGCCAACAAGCACAAGCGCAAATGGTTCGGGAACCATTTTTCGCGCAGTGAGCTCGAGAAGATATTCAAGGCGCCGCACATCAAATCGGTGGCCCTGGACAACACCCTTCTGGCCGATGCCTTGAACCGGGCGATCCTGCCTTCCGAAGTGGATGGCCGGGCGCGCTTCAACAAGGATCTGAAGAAGATGTTCAAAGAGCGGCTCGATGACGCCGCCCGGTAGACATGACGCGGCTGCAAGGCTGATCGGCGCCTGCGTGCTCAGCCTGGCGCTTGCGCTGTCGGCCCAGGACGTCGCCCAGGCGCGATCGAGGCTTTCGGATCGGCCACCACTGCCGGCGATGGGCCCCAGCCTGCGCAAGGCGGTTGCTTTCGCAACCACGGAGCAGCCGGGAACGATCGTCATCCGCAAGAACGAGAAGGCGCTTTACCTGGTGACCCGTCAGGGCCAGGCGCTGCGCTACCAGATCAGCGTCGGACGTGACGGATTCGGCTGGACCGGTGTCGTGAAGGTCGGCGCGAAAACGGAATGGCCGCAGTGGCGCCCGCCCAGGGAAATGCGCGCCCGCCAGCCGGACCTGCCGGAGCTGGTGCCTTCGGGCCCCTACAACCCGCTCGGCGCACGGGCGCTTTATCTGCTTCGGGACGGGCACGACACGCTCTATCGCATCCATGGCACCAACGATCCCTCGGGCGTGGGGTTTGACGGTACATCTGGGTGCTTCCGCCTTACCAACACGGATGTGATCGATCTTTTCAAGCGCGTGCCAATAGGCACCAAGGTGGTGGTTCAATGACGACGATCAGTGACCCGCACGTGCCGACCGTGGCCGCCGAGCCCATCGAACCGCAACTGCTCGACAGGGATGCGAGCCGGTCGCGGCTGGCCGTCGTGGTCGGTGTCGGATTGACACTGTTTGCGGTGCTGAACGCGACCGCCGCCATCTACCTCTATCGCGGCATCTCCGACCTGCGCGTCGTGGAGGGACGTCTGGAGGAGCTCGGCGCGTTCGAGGAGCGGATCGTTGCCCGGCTCGACACGGTCAACAACGGTTTTCAAAGCCGATTTGAAAGGCTGGACAGCCAGTTGCAAGGCAGTTTCAACGAAGTCAACGGCAACCTGGCCCGGTTGGAACAAAGCCCTCCGTCAGCGCGCGACGACGGCAGCGCGGGCGCGGCGGAACCCGTCGTCGTCACCACCAGCACCGTGGCGGACGCATCCTCCAACACCAGCGATATCGCGGCCGAACCCGCGGCTGATACGCCACGGCCACCCAAGCGCAAGAGCACCGCGCCCCCTGCCCCGAACCCCTCCTACCAGCGAACCGAAACGCCGGACGGCAAGGTCTATTATCGCAAGATCAATTGAGGCGGGTCCGGCTTTCGGCGAACCGCCGGATCCGAGAAGCTGGCGCTCTCTCGAATGCCCGATGCGCCAGGCTAGATATCGCGTCCCAAAGCCATGAGACGCAGGGCCGGAGACTCTCCGCGCAGCCGCGTTTCGCGAAGGAACGCGACATGACAATACGCACAGGCCGCGAAGCCCAGAACAAGCACGAGGCTGTTCTGCCAGGTAAAATCGACTATCAGTGCGAATTGGAGGCCGTTCGACAGCGGGAATGCCGCGACAGTACTCGCCGTCTCCGAATGACTGCTGGACGCGATCATCAGTCCGGCAAAGAGCAGGGCGACGTGATTGGCCAGGAAGAAGGCGGCCGGCCGCCTCATGCGGCAAGCGCCCCAGCACACCGCCGCCGCGGCAACCAGGATGACGGCATCCAGAACCATCGAACCGCCCAGGCCAAGATCGACTTGTTGCCAGAACATCGCCGACAAGGGGTGCAGTTCAAGCCAGATCCGCCACATGACGGGGCTGGCGGCATAGGGTCCGAGCAGCAGGGTCGCTATTCGCTCGCTTGCCAGAAGCATCAGGATGAAAGCCGGAAAAGCGAAGAGTAATATCGACTTGCGCTTCATTTTATCCTCGACAATCTGGCGTCAGCATAGATTGCAGAGATTGCGTGAAGCTTAACGCAGGGCGCGACTGCGGCCTGCTTGGGAACTCATCCCGGCAGCCAGTACTTCAGCATCGGCCCATTCGTCCCGCCACGGCGTGATCTTGGCCGAGATGTCATCAAATTTTCCACGACGCCCTTTCAGTTCATGCGGGCCTACGATTCTCCCGCATCGACCATTTGCGCCTTTCGGCTTTCCGCTCCTGGCGACAGTCAGGCCCGCTCCAACGGGCCGGTTGTTGTGCCATTTTTGCTACATTTCACAACCTTATGGTCAAAATCCACCCTTTAGGGACTTCTAATTTAATATTCACTCACGTATCGCGTGAAATTGTTGGATAATCAGGCAAGCTGAGGCTTGGTTGTAGCGCTGGAAAAGAGCGCTGGGGAAACGTTGGGGCGGATTAGATGAACACGACAAGCATGTCGACCATTGGCAGGCGCCTTGGTCTTTTGATGGCGGCTACGATGTTGACCTGCGGGAGTGCGAGTGCACTTACGCTCAAGGAAGCAGTGGCGGTTGCCGTCGAATCCAATCCCGAAATCGGCCAGGCCATAGAAAATCGCGAAGCAATCGAGTTCGAATTGCGTCAGGCCAAGGGGCTTTATCTTCCCAGCGTCGACCTGGAAGCGTCGGCTGGTGCTCGCCGTCTCGACAATTCCTCCCGACGCGTGCTCTCCATACAGGACGACGCGCTTTATCCGGCCGAAACCGATCTGACGGTTTCGCAAACGCTCTATGACAGCGGCGCGAGACGGGCTGAACTGAACCGCCAGGCCTCGCGCGTCGACGGCGCGTCGTTTCGTGTCCTGGAGCGTTCTGAATTCATCGGCCTCTCGGTTGTCCAGGACTACCTCGAATACATGCTTCAGGCCTCGATCGTTTCAGAGGCAAAGAAGAACCTCGGCTTTCATCAAGCAATGCTGCACGACATCCAGGAAGGCATTGCCGGCGGCGGGTTGAACGAAGCCGACCGGCAGCAGGCCGAAGAGCGGCTGTTCGCGGCCAAGGCCCGCATGCAGGAGGCCTCGGAGGAGCTCGAGGCCTCGAGGATACGCTTCTTCAAGACTGTCGGGAAACCGTTGACCAATGCGTCGAGGCCGGCCGATGTTTCCGGCGCGCTGCCAAGGTCTCTCGACGATGCGATCGGCCTTGCGCGGGAGAGCAATCCGCGCGTCCATATGGCCAACAGCGACATCGCCGCCGCAGCCTCGCTGGTCGACGCGGCCCGCGCGAAATACGGCCCCTCGATCGTCGCCGAAGGCGTCGCTCGGGCTGGGTATGACATCGACGGCGACAATGGCGACACATCAGACCTGCAGGCACGCCTGGTGCTGCGATGGAACCTCTACCGGGGCGGCATCGACAAGGCCAACGAGCAGGAGCAGATCCGCCGCACCAGCGAGCAGCGCCTTGCGATGCATCAGGTGCTGCGGGAAATCGAAGAAGCTGTTCGCACCTCCTGGGATCGCCGCTTCCGGCAAGCCGACCTGGCAAAGACCCTGAAGCTGCAAGCCGCCTCCAACGAGAAGCTGGTTGCGTCCTATCGCGAGCAATTCAAGGTCGGGCAGCGCTCGTTGCTCGACGTGCTGGATGCACAGAACACGCGGTTCAACACGGCGACACTGGCGGACACCGCATCCTATGCCTCGCTCTTTGCCCAATATCGGCTTCTGGCGGCGACCGGGCAGTTGCTGAAAACGATGGACATCCACCCGCCAAAGCAGGCCGCGGCCTACGCACGGACCGAGTTCGCCGCACCGGAAACGGCCGACACGGAAACCTATGCGCGCACGCCGTCGGAACAGAAGAACGACCTGCCTTTCGATATCCTGGCGCCGGTCAGGAAAAAATAAGCGGCTGTAAGGGGCGATCGAAAGTCCCTGTGGGCGGATCGTGAACCAGCAACCCAACATCCTCTCCCCGAAGGAGGCGTTCAAGTCCTGCTTCTCGGCCATTGCCGGGTATCTCGGCAGACCGAGCGCGCACACGGTGCTGTTCGCCGGCGTGCCGCTGTCGGACACGCGCATCGACATCGATGCCATCCGGCATCTTGCCGAGCGCATCGGCCTTGAGATCACCGAATTCAGCCATCGTGACTTCCTTCGGGGGCGCATCGATCTTCCCGCCATCGTGTTTCGCGCCGGCCAATTGCCGGTTGCCCTGCTGGCCGAAACCGAGGACGGCGCGTTCACCACCGCTCCCCAGGAAGACGGCCGCGTAACCATCACCAGATCAGAGCTGGCCGCCACTTACATCAGTGGCGGCGTTTCCTTCTCGATAACCTATGCCAACGCCGCCGAAGGGATGAGCGTCGGTTCCGCGCCGAAGATCGAGCGGCGACACTGGCTGACGGGAACGATGGGCCCGTTCTGGCGCACTTATTCGAAGGTCATCCTGTCGGCAATATTCATCAACCTGCTGGCCATCGCCTCGCCGATCTTCACCATGAACGTCTACGACAGGATCCTGCCGAACAAGGCGATATCGACGCTCTGGGTTCTGTCGATCGGCATCGCCGCGGTCATCCTGTTCGACCTGCTTTTGAAGACCGCCAGGGCGTCGCTCATCGACTATGCCGGGCGCAAGGCGGATCTGCGCATCTCATATATGCTGTTCGAGAAAGTGCTGAACTCATCCCTGTCGGCACGGCCGGGCTCGACGGGCGAATATGCAAATCGGGTGACGCAGTATGAGTTCGTGCGCGAATTCTTCACGTCGAACACCATCAGCGTTTTCATCGACACGGCCTTCGTGTTCGTCTTCCTCCTGGTCATCTATGCGATAGGCGGCTGGCTGGTCATCATACCGGCGCTGGCCTTCGTGGCTTCCGTGATCGTCGGACTGGTCACGCAGCGGAGCATTGGAAAACGCGTCGCGGCCTCCATGAACGAGGCCTCGCAACGGCAGGCCCTGCTGGTGGAATCCATCTCCACGCTGGAGACGATCAAGTCGCTGCGGGCCGAGGCGTATCTGTTGCGAAAATGGGGAGAGCATTCCAAGAACGCGTCAAACACGTCCGAGAAGATCAAGCAGCTGTCGGCGGCGGCCGGCAATATAACGCAGGCCATCCAGCAGATGGTCACCGTCGCGCTGATCGTGGCCGGCGCCTACGCCTTTTCTGAAGGACACGTCTCTACCGGCGCCATCATCGGCACCGTGATGCTGGCCAGCAGGGCGGTGTCTCCCCTTGGCCAGATCGCCATCACCTTGTCCAGACTTCGCCAGGCCATGCTCTCCTTGCGCATGGTCAACTCGATCATGGAGCAGCCGGAGGATCGCCCGGACACGGTGGGTTTCGTCAACCGGCCCATCCGCAACGGCGCCATGGTGTTCAGGAATGTCGGCTTTGTCTATCCGGGCTCCGAAAACGAAGTCCTGACCGGCCTGAATTTCTCGGTAAGGCCAGGCGAGCGGATTGGCATCATCGGCCGCATAGGCTCGGGAAAGACAACCATGGGTCGGCTGATCGGCAGGCTTTTCCTGCCGACATCAGGCGAGTTGCTGCTGGACGGGATCGACATCCGCCAATATCACCCATCGGAGGTACGCGCCGCAGTCGGGATTGTCGCGCAAGCCAATGATCTGTTTTCGGGCACCATCAAGGAGAACCTTCTGATGGCTTGTCCGGAGGCGACCGACGAGCAGATTGTCGAAGCGGCCAAGGCTGCCGGCGTCGACGATTTCGTCTCCCGTCACCCGCGCGGCTACGACATGAATGTCGGCGAGCGCGGCACCAATCTCTCGGGCGGCCAGAGGCAGACGATGGCGATCGCCCGGCTGTTGCTGACCAAACCCAAAATCGTCTTCCTGGACGAGCCGTCGGGATCGATGGACCTGGCTTCCGAGCGGCAACTGATCAAGCAGCTCAAAGTGGCTTTCGACCGGAACACGACGCTGATCGTTTCGACGCACCGCTTCAGCATGCTCGAGCTGGCCGACCGTCTTATCGTCATCGAGCAAGGCAGGATCGTTGCCGACGGACCAAAGGACCAAGTGATACAGGCGCTGCAGAAAACAAACGCCTGAAAAACAAACTTATTTAACGTATTCAATGCGTTGGGGTCATATTGACATGCTTGCAAGGGAAGACCGGCCGCCGCTCTTCGCGTCGGCGTCCTTATTGATCATAGGGGCACTGTTTGTGTCTTCTGTCGCCTGGGCGTCCTTTGCCGAGGTCGATGAGATCGCACGCGGCGAAGGCAAGGTCATACCGGCATCCAAAACCCAGATCATCCAGGCCAGCGAGCCGGGCGTCGTTCAGGAAATTGCCGTGAAGATCGGACAGATCGTCAAGAAGAACGATCTCATCATTCGCCTCGATAACTCGCTCAACACGTCCAGCCTCGGCGAGCAACAGGCCAAGGCACGGGCACTTGAGACGCGCATTGCGCGGCTCAAGTTCGAACAGGGCGGCAATATCGAGGGCCAATTTCCCTGCCCTCCCGAAATCCAGAAGGTCGCTCCGGAAATCTGCGACAATGAGCAGAAGTTGCTCGTCGCGCGCCGTGACAATTTCCAGGTCAAGCTGTCCGTTCTCAAATCCCGGCTCGATCAGCGCGAGAATGAATTGGACGAAGCCAACGCCAATCTCGATCGCCTCACCAAGAACCTCGAAGTCAGCGACCGGGAAACTGCGCTGGTCGAATCCATGGTCAAGAAGGGGCTGATGGCGAGGACCGAGCAGATCCGCGTCGAGCGCGAGCAGACCGAACTGCATGGGCAGCTGAACCTCGCCGGTGAAACCATCAAGAAGGCCAAGGCGGCCATCACCGAAGCCCAGCTTCAAGTCAACGAGCTCGGCCTGCAGTTGCAACAGGAGGCGCTGAGCGACCTGACGCAGGCGTTGGCCGACCTTTCGGTTGTCGATGAGACCATACGCGGAGCCACCGACAAGGTAGCGCGCACGGACATACGCTCCCCTGTCGACGGGATCGTCAACACGCTTGATGTCAACACGCTTGGTGCCTTCGTGCAGCCCGGCGCGGTCGTGGCCGGCATCGTGCCGACTTCCGAGACGCTGCTGGTCGAAGCGCGGGTTTCACCACGAGATGTTGCCTTCATCCGGCCGGACCAGGACGCGCTGATCAAGATAACCGCTTATGATTTCTCGATCTTCGGCGGCATCGAGGGCAAGGTCTCCAACATCACCGCCGACAGCCTGGTCGACCAGAAGACGGGCGAGCCTTACTACCAGGTGCGCGTGGCAACAGAGAGGTCGACGCTGACCCGGGATGGCAAGACCTATTCGATCATCCCCGGCATGATCTGTTCGGTCGACATCAAGACCGGACGCAAGACCATCCTCACCTATCTGCTGAAACCGATCAACAAGGCCCGAGAGGAGGCAATGAGTGAGCGATAGCGCTACCTCCCCCCTCGCCGGTCGCGAGCGGCTGCTTCCACCCATGGCGGCAGAGGATTTCGGGCTGGAATTCCGGGTTGTGGCGCGTGGCGGTACGCGACGCGGCATTCGTCTGGAACGGGCGTTCTGGACCTCGCTGAAGCAGATGGCCGAAAGCCGCAAATGCACCATCGGCATGCTCATCGACGAGATCGCAGAGAGCCATACCAACACAGGAAACCTGACATCGGCAATTCGTGTGGCCTGCATGCGCGGATTGGCCGACGAAAACCAGACCTTGCGAAGGCTAGCGTCGATCAAGACGATCAGCGCCATTCTGGTCGGCTGCCCGTCACCGGCTTTTGCGCTGTCTTCGTCGAAGAAGATCCTGACCTTCAACGCGCCGTTCCAGCAACTGGTCAGACGTCAATTACCGGTGGCGCCAAATGAAGATGCGCGCAACGACCTGAAGCTTGCTCTGGACCTCAATGTCGCGGACATATTCACACGGCTCGACGCCAATGGCGAAGCGCCGGTCGCCACCGGTTTCGTCATCGGCGCGGGCGACCGCCGCTACCGTGGGCAGTTGAACGCGGTGCGGGCGCCAGTGCTCGAGCCGGAGCTGCTGATGGCCTTCGTTTTCGGCGGCTGATGCATGTCGCCCGAAAATGTATCGCCCCGGGAAGACGACAGGCGCGAACACAAGACCTGAAGCGCCTCGCATGAATCTATTCCGACCCGACGCACTACATGGAGAAGACGCACCGAGCCGGGCGCCTCGCCTTGGTCCCGGGAGCGCCTAAGGCTGCAGGCCCTCGCCGGGTGCGACCGTCGCAAGACCGCCCTTGATATCGGCGACTTGGGCCGCGCCGGCCCGGGCGCCGTGGATCCACGCGCGGTCGGTGCTGAACGAGTACAACGGCACGTAGTCGGGGAGATCGCTGTCGCGCGAGACAACGTTGCTCAGGCTGTCCAGGATGAACACACCGCTGCCCGTGCTGACAGACAGCACGGCATGAAAGAAGCCGCGCTTGCGGTCCTGGAGCACAACGAGCGACATGCTCTGTGCCGGAATGCCGGCGCGCAACAGCGCCGCCATCTTGAGAATGGCGAAATCCTCGCAGTCACCTGCCCGCCGCTCGAGAATTTCCGAAGGCTTCGCCCAGTAGTCGAGCTTGCCGTAAACCACGCTGTCCTTCTTGTAGGCGATCGCGTGGTTTATGCTTGAGTTGACGAAGGACAGCTTGTCGATGAACCGCTTGTCCCTGGCAACATCGACGATCGCGGTGAAGATGCTGTTCTTGCCGTTGCACGTGCTGCCCGTGGAACAGTCGACGATGGCCTTGTAGACCGGCGCCCAACGCGCGGAGACCGGGAAATTGTGCATGGACAGCGCAACCGATCCGAACACGCCGGGAATTATCGACGCCGTCTGGATGGGATCGATCCCGACATTGCCCCGCGCTGTCGAGGAGCCGTCTTCCCCATCGATGGCGGCAGGCCCGTAGCTGCCGAAAACCGTGCCGATCCTGTAGGCCGAGGCGGGCTGCCAAGGCTGCGGCCGCAGCAGCGAAATACCACCGAGGGTGGGAGGCGTTTCGACCCTTGCCAGCAGCGAATCGACAGGACCGACGCTCCTCGGGAACGCGCCTGCGGACGACGGCTGCGACAGGCCCGCGATTCCGATTGCCAGCAGCAGCGCCTTGAGCCCGATTCTCCCCAGGGCAGATTTTTCTTTTTTCATAACGCCCACCTTTGACTGTGGACGCTATCAATCCCGTCTCAAATTATTGCAAAGGAAGGTGGATAATTTTCCTGTACTTGATAATCTCCATTTTATTTAAAATTTTATGCAAATTTATACTTACGCTCACCAAGCAGCTGGAGCCGACCCACGCCAGACGGATCGCATGCCAGCCAATGTATATCAGGTTATATGTTTCGAGTTTACCACGCGTAAAAAATACTGAAGCTCGCATATCCGAATATATGAAACAGATTGCAAGATAGTTGCAAAGTAGAAGGGGTCACTGTCTCTATCCGGGAAATGCCGGAGGGGTTTTGGCCATGACGAACAGTAACGATTTGGACACCGTCTCGAATTCGTGGGACGAGCACTCTGAACATAATGGCTTGCCGTCGCAGGCGCAGATTCAGGTCGCGGAAGCGCAAAAGGCGGCTCCGGCAGCCGCTGAACCGGTTCCGGTCGACGTCGGCAACGGCACGCCCGTCAAACCGGAAGCACCCGCGGAGGCCAAGGCCCCAGCGGCAGCGGCGCCGCACGAATATGTGGCCGACACCAGCAATGTGGTGAAACTTCCAGCCAACGTCTCGATCGACAACATCAAGGTCGACGGCCACAATCTCGTGCTCGAACAGGCCGACGGTTCGGTGATCGTCATCAAGGACGGCGCCCTCAACGTGCCGACCTTCATCATAGGCGACGTCGAAGTGCCGCGCGTTGCCTTGATCGCGGCGTTGGAAGCAAGCCATGTCGATGTCGCCTTTGGCGCCGACGGGTCGATTTCGGCGGGTCCTGGAGGTTCGGCCTCTAGCGCAGGCGGAGACTTCTCGGTTCCCCCAGGCGGTATCGGCGACGGGTTCGGCCTGTCGGCACTATTGCCGCCGACTGATCTGGCGTTCGGCCAGCCGGACAACCGCGAGCTGTTCCCGTCTCTTCTCAAGCCCGATTCCACACCGTCGATCGGTGACCTGACACCCGAGGCCGGTGGCGGTGACACCATCGTATACGAAAAGGGCCTCACCTCGGCTCCCGACACCAGCGAGATCAATACCGGCACGTTCACCATCTCCTCCCCCGACGGTGTCGGCTCGCTGACGATCGCCGGCCAAGTGATTTCGGGTGCCGCGCTTGCCAACAGCGCATCGACGCCGGTCAGCATCACCACGCCGCTCGGCAGTACGCTGACCATCACCGATTACGATGCCAGCACCGGCCAGGTGAGCTACAGCTACACGCTTGTCCACAGCGAGACCCATCCCGGCGCCAGCACCGATTCCATCTACGACGACATGACTGTGACGGTGACCGACAGCGACGGCGACACCTCGGCTCCCGGCACACTGTCCGTCCAGATCGTCGACGATGTGCCGCATGCGGCGAACGACAGCGGGCAGCAGGCGGCGGAGAACGCGGCGGTCGCGGTCGACGTCAAGGCCAACGACACGGCGGGCGCCGACGGCGTCGACTGGAGCGGCGTGACGCACACGGTTGCGCAGAACGGCGCCAACCCGGCGACGGGGACCCTGTCCTACAACAATGACGGCACCTTCACCTACACGCCCGGCGCGGGCGAACAGGGAACGGTGACGTTCGACTACACCATCAAGGACGGCGACGGCGACACCTCGACCGCGACCGTGACGATCACGCTGCTGACCGACTCGACGCCGACGATCACGGTGACGCCGACCGGCGGCACGCCCGCCGCCGACGCGCAGGCGGTGGTCGACGAGAAGGGCCTGCCGACCGGCACCGGCGAACTGGCCGATCACGATGCCGGCAACAACAGCGACGCGTCCGAGACGACGACCGGCACCTTCAACGTCACCACGGGCGGCGACACGCTGCAGAAGCTGGAGATCGCCGACAAGGACGGCAACCTGGTCAACGTGACCAGCGGCGGCACGGTGCACGGCACCAATGGCGACCTGATCGTGACGGTCAATGGCGGCGTCTACAGCTACAGCTACACGCTGGCCCACAACGTGACCAACGCCGACCCCACCAAGACCGGGGCGGCCGACCAGGCGACCGGCGAGCACTTCGCGGTGACGGTCACCGACAGCGACGGCGACCAGGCCAGCGGCTCGCTGACGGTCAAGGTCAATGACGACGGGCCGCATGCGGTGAACGACAGCGGGCAGCAGGCGGCGGAGAACGCGGCGGTCGCGGTCGACGTCAAGGCCAACGACACGGCGGGCGCCGACGGCGTCGACTGGAGCGGCGTGACGCACACGGTTGCGCAGAACGGCGCCAACCCGGCGACGGGGACCCTGTCCTACAACAATGACGGCACCTTCACCTACACGCCCGGCGCGGGCGAACAGGGAACGGTGACGTTCGACTACACCATCAAGGACGGCGACGGCGACACCTCGACCGCGACCGTGACGATCACGCTGCTGACCGACTCGACGCCGACGATCACGGTGACGCCGACCGGCGGCACGCCCGCCGCCGACGCGCAGGCGGTGGTCGACGAGAAGGGCCTGCCGACCGGCACCGGCGAACTGGCCGATCACGATGCCGGCAACAACAGCGACGCGTCCGAGACGACGACCGGCACCTTCAACGTCACCACGGGCGGCGACACGCTGCAGAAGCTGGAGATCGCCGACAAGGACGGCAACCTGGTCAACGTGACCAGCGGCGGCACGGTGCACGGCACCAATGGCGACCTGATCGTGACGGTCAATGGCGGCGTCTACAGCTACAGCTACACGCTGGCCCACAACGTGACCAACGCCGACCCCACCAAGACCGGGGCGGCCGACCAGGCGACCGGCGAGCACTTCGCGGTGACGGTCACCGACAGCGACGGCGACCAGGCCAGCGGCTCGCTGACGGTCAAGGTCAATGACGACGGGCCGCATGCGGTGAACGACAGCGGGCAGCAGGCGGCGGAGAACGCGGCGGTCGCGGTCGACGTCAAGGCCAACGACACGGCGGGCGCCGACGGCGTCGACTGGAGCGGCGTGACGCACACGGTTGCGCAGAACGGCGCCAACCCGGCGACGGGGACCCTGTCCTACAACAATGACGGCACCTTCACCTACACGCCCGGCGCGGGCGAACAGGGAACGGTGACGTTCGACTACACCATCAAGGACGGCGACGGCGACACCTCGACCGCGACCGTGACGATCACGCTGCTGACCGACTCGACGCCGACGATCACGGTGACGCCGACCGGCGGCACGCCCGCCGCCGACGCGCAGGCGGTGGTCGACGAGAAGGGCCTGCCGACCGGCACCGGCGAACTGGCCGATCACGATGCCGGCAACAACAGCGACGCGTCCGAGACGACGACCGGCACCTTCAACGTCACCACGGGCGGCGACACGCTGCAGAAGCTGGAGATCGCCGACAAGGACGGCAACCTGGTCAACGTGACCAGCGGCGGCACGGTGCACGGCACCAATGGCGACCTGATCGTGACGGTCAATGGCGGCGTCTACAGCTACAGCTACACGCTGGCCCACAACGTGACCAACGCCGACCCCACCAAGACCGGGGCGGCCGACCAGGCGACCGGCGAGCACTTCGCGGTGACGGTCACCGACAGCGACGGCGACCAGGCCAGCGGCTCGCTGACGGTCAAGGTCAATGACGACGGGCCGCATGCGGTGAACGACAGCGGGCAGCAGGCGGCGGAGAACGCGGCGGTCGCGGTCGACGTCAAGGCCAACGACACGGCGGGCGCCGACGGCGTCGACTGGAGCGGCGTGACGCACACGGTTGCGCAGAACGGCGCCAACCCGGCGACGGGGACCCTGTCCTACAACAATGACGGCACCTTCACCTACACGCCCGGCGCGGGCGAACAGGGAACGGTGACGTTCGACTACACCATCAAGGACGGCGACGGCGACACCTCGACCGCGACCGTGACGATCACGCTGCTGACCGACTCGACGCCGACGATCACGGTGACGCCGACCGGCGGCACGCCCGCCGCCGACGCGCAGGCGGTGGTCGACGAGAAGGGCCTGCCGACCGGCACCGGCGAACTGGCCGATCACGATGCCGGCAACAACAGCGACGCGTCCGAGACGACGACCGGCACCTTCAACGTCACCACGGGCGGCGACACACTGCAGAAGCTGGAGATCGCCGACAAGGACGGCAACCTGGTCAACGTGACCAGCGGCGGCACGGTGCATGGCACCAATGGCGACCTGATCGTGACGGTCAATGGCGGCGTCTACAGCTACAGCTACACGCTGGCCCACAACGTGACCAACGCCGACCCCACCAAGACCGGGGCGGCCGACCAGGCGGCCGGCGAGCACTTCGCGGTGACGGTCACCGACAGCGATGGCGACCAGGCCAGCGGCTCGCTGACGGTCAAGGTCAATGACGACGGGCCGCATGCGCATGACGATACCTGGGGTTCGCCTATCACCGGTCCCACGACCCTTACCGGCCTGCTAGGCAACGACGTCTTCGGTGCCGATGGCGTGGCGACAACAACACCCGGCGTGATAACAACCACCAACGGCGCTCATGGCACCGTCATCTACAACAACGACGGAACCTTCACCTACGCGCCGACGGGGGTGTATGTCGGGTCAGACACTTTCACCTACACGATCAAGGACGGCGACGGCGACATCTCGACGGCGACGGTCACTGTGAATGTAAACACCAACTCGGTTCCGACAGGCGGCGGTTCCGTTTCGCTTGTTGTCAACGAGGCGGCGCTCGATACGACGCTGGATAGTGCCACGCCAGCCGACTTGGCAGCCGGCGCGGTAACCGGCAGCAACCCGGGCAGCCGCACGGAAACCGCTCAGCAGACTTCGGGAATAACATTCAACGCGACGGGCGAAGCGTTGACCGTCGCCTTCGGTGACCCCGCGAATCCGGCTTCCGGATGGGTTGCTCCCACAATCTCGAACCTGGCGCCCGGCTATACGATCACCTGGTCACTTAACGGCAGCGGCCAACTTGTCGGGAATCTGATCGAGACGGCCGGAAACGTGGACCTCGGCGCATTCATTTACCTCGCCTTGACTGGCACGAGTGCTGCCGCCGGCAGTTCGGTGACCCCGACGATCACGGCAACCCTGACCGACCATTTGCAGCATCTTGCGGGCAGCGGTGCCAACAGCATCACCATCAACGGGCTTCAGGTGGTCGCAACCGACACCAGTGGCGATCATGTCTCCGGCGCGGTCAATCTGACGGTTCTGGATGACGTTCCGCAGCCGTTCGTCGGCGACGGCATCAACCTGCCGGACTCATTGCATTCCATGCTGACGGAACATCTGAACTTTGCCGCTGGCGCAGGCGCCGACGGCGTCGGGAACGTCGTGTTCAACGTCTCCAACGGCATGGCCGTTACAGACGCCAACGGCGCGAGCGTCTACCTTAACGGCGAGCAGTTGTTCTATCAAATCTCCTCCGATGGTCACACGGTCGAAGGGCGGACATCGGCTGCAAACGGCAATGACCTTGGGTTCACCGCCACGCTCAACCCGGCAAACGACACCTGGTCGTTCGTGCTGAACGGCACGATCTTCAACGGAGCCCAATTCACAACAGCCGGCGCTTCGGCCTCGGGCGGCAACAACCAGGTGATTGCGTTCTCCACGCTCACCACCCCGGATACACCGGACGATCTGCTGGTCACGGCAAGCGGTGGCAACAGTGTCAATACCAGTACTGGAAACTTTGGTGTCGGTAATGGCCAGAGCATCACAAGCGGCGAGACAATCCGTTTCGACTTCGTGAAGAATGCATCGACCACTGGAGTCCTCGCCGGGACCAGCTACACCGAGCACTATGAAGTATCGAGCTTCACCCAAGGGATAACCAAAGCGAACGGCACGGTTGATATCAAGATCAGAGCCGTGAACGCCGACGACGACAAGATTTTCGTTGGCGACAGCTCCGGGGAAGGCACCGCCGCCGGAATCACCGTGACTTTTGTGAACGGATCCGGCGGAGCTGCGCCCACGCTAACGAACAATGGCGACGGCACTTTCACGCTTCATGGGCTGGACCAAGGCGATACCTTCACGGTCTCGGCAAGTTCGGATCCGTTCAGTGCGGTCGAGATCTCGGGAGCCTCGTCGGGAACCTTCAAGCTTGGTCCCGCCACCTTCGCCACCGCCAACGCGGTTGACCCGTTCGACATCAAGATCCCGGTCACGGGATCGGATGGCGATAGCGATACCGCGGCCGGCAGCGTGACCGCGCATCTGTACCCAACGACCTCAACGCTCGAGGGCAGCATCAACGCTGACAATCTCGTTGCGACGGCGACGAAGACAACCTTGCTTGGCCAGGACGGCAACGATCATCTCACCGGCATCAACGGACACGATACGATCCTCTCGGGAGGACAGGGTGACGACACCCTGACCGGCATGGACGGAAACGATACCCTCTATGGCGGCTCGGGCAACGACACGCTCGTCGGCGGCGCAGGTAACGACATGCTGTACGGCGGTTCAGGACTTAACCACCTGACCGGCGGAAGCGGTAACGACACATTTGTGATCGACCCGTCCAAGCTCGCGGCGATCCACATGGTCGATGTTATCTCAGACTATACGCCGGGTCAGGACGTCATCGACCTGTCGGATTTGCTCAAATCCCTTGGAGGCAACGCACCGACTACGGATGCGCAGGCAGGTGCCTCGATCGACGTTACTTTCTCGGGCGGTGCGGCTCACGTTATGGTCGATAACAACGGCACTGCCGCTGGCGGCAACATGGTCGAAGTGGCATCGCTGACGAATGTTGGGGTCGGTTCTGCGATTACCATTCTTTATGATCACAACATGCCCACTCACACGGAAACGGTGGTGGCCTGACGATGTTGACCAACACTCCCGTGGCAAGCACGATCCGGCAACTCCACGATGAGGGAACGACCACGCGTACGACCACGGCAAATCTGGTCTAACGGGATGGCGTGCGCCGACACCATGCTATATATTAGCGATACTTAAAATTGCAGTTTGGAGAGGGACTTACATGAAGCGTTGTGGAAGATTGCTGGCTACGGCCGCCGCGCTGCTGCTGGCTGGATCGACGGGCTTCGCCGCCGACATCATCGAGGGACCTGTAGGCGACTATTGCCGCACCGTCAGCACGTCCAACTTGGTGCTGACCGACAATATCGTCGATCTCAGGCAACAGGTGGTGAAGCTGATGGACGAGTCGGTCGCTGTCGCCAACAGTTCGGAATGGATCAATTCATCCCGGCCGGCATTCGTGTGGGCATCGGAAGCCAAGGTCGCCTGCGGCATGGCCTATGGCTATCTGAAGACGAACTACAAGGACGAAGACACACTCAACAAATGCGAGTGCTTCCACGATCGCATGGTCGAGTACATGCACTGACCGGATGGGCCGCGCCGGTTGGCAATCATGACAGCCGGGCGATCGATCCTGGGGGCGGTCGCCGGCATAATCCCCCTGACCAGCGTCGCGCAGTCCAACGGAACTTGCCGCGGACGGCCTGTACACCACCGCACGAAGCATCGCGCCAGGCACAATGAGCCGGTTCTCGGGTGACCCGCGTCCGCTGCCGCCGGCGAGATCGAACAATGCTCAAGGCGGCGAGGGCCCGCCTCCTTGAAGAGCACGGCAAAACGGCACGGCACATCCGCCGCAACATGAATTGAAGACCAGACCGGGGAAATACCCGGCGGCAGACACAGGGTGGAGCAATCATGGAAGCAGGCCGGCAGGTCCGCAACCCGCAGATTTTGGCGATCGCCCTGGCGCTCGCCACGATAGTGTCGGGCTGCCAGTCGAAAGGCGGCGTTTCCGACGTGCTCGATCAGGCCGCGGCTGCCGCGCCCGCCGGCCAGAATGCCGCCGGTCCGGCCCAGGCGAGCCAGTCGCTCGGCACCGGTTCGACCAAGGTCACGATGTTGCTGCCCTTGTCGGCGCCCGGGACGTCAGGAGAGACCGGCAGGAAGATGCGTGATGCCGCCAAGCTGGCGATGACCGATATCGGCAATGGATTGCTGACGTTGACGATCGAGGACACCAAGGGCGACAGCGCACAGGCCAGCAAGCAGGCCGTGCAGGCCATGACGACGGGGTCGAAAGTGGTCATCGGTCCGACCGAACTGCCGGCGGCCCAGCATATTGCCACGCTGTCCGGATCGAAGCGGCCGCCGGTCCTGGCGCTTGCCGACAATTTCGCGGGCGGCGCTGGGGTTTACGCCGTGCGCCTCAGCGAAGCCGACAGCGCCGCGGCGGGCGCAGCAGGGCTCGCCGCGAAAGGCCGCAAGAAGTTCGTATTGCTGGTCGCCGAAGGCTCAAACGCCGGCGCCGTGGAGAAGCGGGTGGCGAACAGCCTTAGCATCTATGGCGCAACACTCGCGGTCACCCTGCCTTATTCGGCCGGCGACGGTGGCGCGAAGGCGATCGACCAGATGGGCTCGCTCGTGGACGCTCCCGACGCGGTCATCGTTGCCAGCGGCGACGGCAGCCCCTCACCCGTCCTTGCCGCTCTCAAATCAAAGGGCATTCCGGGAAAGGCAATCTCTATCGTGGGGACGGACCGCTGGCTGGAACATCCCATGGATCCGTTGTTCGAGGGGGCATACATCGCCACGCTCGATCCAAGCGAAACCGGACCGATCGCCGACCGTTTCAGGACGACATACAATTATCCGGCCGACGTCAATGCGGCCTATGCCTATGATATGATTGCCCTGACAGCTGGGATAGCGAGCGCGGTCGGACCTGACGGCTTCAGCAAACAGACTCTCGAAAACCCGAACGGGTTTCGCGGATCGACAGGTTTGTTCCGTTTTCGCGCTGACGGATCCAGCCAAAGATCGATGCCATTCTATCGGATAGAAAAGGGTGTGCTCAAACTGGTTGCCAAATCGACGTCGGGTTTCTGACCGGCTGCCGGCGGGACCTTGCTCGAATGCCGCGATGGCCTGATGGGCACGCCTCGGCATGCCCGCCTGATGATCGCGGTCGGGGGCCTTGAACTGCTGGTCGGAATTGTCCTGATCATGCGCGCCGGAGCCCTGCTTTCCCTCGAGCGGCCCGCCCCTGCGCCGTCGCTGGAAAATTCCGGCAAGCAAGCGGCCCCGGTGGATACAGCCATTTTCGACGGATCAAGACGAGAACCGGCACGGCGGATTGCCGAGAGCCTTATCGCCCCGCCGCCGGTTGACGCCTCGGAAATCGAGCGGGTCGAAGCCCGGCCGCCGCTCGGTGAACTCGGCCTCGCCGTCCGCCCCAGGACGCCAATGCCGCAAGACTGGCGCGAAACCCTGCTGTACCATCCAATTGCAACGTCGTCGGCGACTTTCGAATCGATGGGGCGGAAGGTGGTCATCAGCGGGGCTCTGGACATCGACGAGGCCCAGACCTGCTCGTTTCGCGACGAAGCCTGGCCCTGTGGGCTGCGCGCCCGCGCGGCCTTCAATGCCTGGCTGCGGGGGCGCGCGCTGACCTGCTTTCTGCCGCCGGAAACCGAACGCTTTGCCATCGCCGCGCCGTGCCGGCTGGGCAAGCAGGATGTCGGCGCCTGGCTCGTCGCCAATGGTTGGGCCATGGCGTTGCCGGGCGGCATCTATGGCAAGGCGGAAGCAATTGCCAGGGATGCCGAGATGGGTATCTTCGGGCCGCCGCGATAGGCTGGGAGGGCTCGGTCGCCGAAGTCGCGCGACGACAGGATGGATCGTTCAAATTGTACGGTTCGGCGAAACCGAAATTACGGCAGGCAGGCCTTATACCAGCCGATCTGACAGGAGATTGGCCAATGACGAGACCAATGGCGACCACCACTGCCCAGGACTGGAAGCGCGTCGCGTGGTTGACGTTCCTGGGAACCGCCGGGAGCCTCGGCCTTTCCCTTGGACTGAACTACCTGCTCCTGTTCAGCGACACGCTGACGCCGTTCGCCCGCAGCATGATCACCGCGGGACTGCTGCCGGTGATCATAGGCCTGCCGCTTTTCGCGCTGATCGGCTGGAACCGGGTCGAAATCCACCGCTACCGGCAGGAACTCAACAAGTCCGGAACGTATGACAGGCTGACGGGCTGCCTGAACGGGCCGGTCTTCACGTCGATGATTGAACGACGGGCCGCCAGGCGATCGGGACCAGGACCACGCTCGGGCGCCTTCCTGATCATTCATCCGGAACACCTTCGATCCATCAACATGCGCTTTGGGCTCGAATGGGGCGACGAGGCCTTGCGGCTCATCGTCTCGACCATACAGTCGTCGGTACGCGAGGGGGATCTGGTCGGACGCATCGGGGCCTCGATGTTTGGGGTTTTCCTCCCGGGCGCGACCGAAGCAGAGGCCAAGGAAGTCGGCGAACGTATCCGGACGCGTGTCGCGCAGGTCTATTTCGCGCCAAAAGGCACCGAGGATGTCCTCACCATAAAGGTCGGCGGTGTGATGTTGGAGAACGAGATGGAGTTCTCGGACATGTTCCGGTCCGCCGAACAACACCTGTCCGACACGCAGGATGACGCCGGGTTCGAACTGACGCATCTGCACAGCTGACAACAGCCGGGGCACCAAAGCAGGCCAATTCAAGAACCAGGAAAACTGGTTCTGCGAAAATATAGTAAACGGCCTTTCTGCTCATTGGCGAGCCGGGGATGATCCTGACCACATCCGCGGCAAGAAAAGCGACGTCGCCGTCGCCGGCGCCGCTGCCGACATCCAGCACCCGCATAGCCTGACTTACCCGGCGCATGGCAAATAACTTCGTGTCAACGGCTCGACCAGCGCCGCTTGGGTCGCCAACCGTCGCGACTCCCGATCGGTGTGGCCGAGCTCATACTCGTAGCGGCGTTTTGTGTCGGTCGGCCGGGATCCCATGGCGCGTACCCTCGATCGCCTCCGGCGTCTTAGATCATTCCGCGAAACACTCCATCAATCTCCAGTTGTTCCCCAGGCGCGCCCTTTTCAAACAATCCGACGGTCGCACCAATGCTGGAGGCCAACACCTGCTCCGGTTTCTCATGACCCCACATCAAGAACCCGGAAGGCCAGCCCTCGACAGCATTTCAAGGAATCTCGAGTGATGATGATCCTTCACGTAGCGCGGCACAAAGCCGGGACAGACATTACCCAGGTTGAGATGAGGAAGCTGTGACAGGCAGTGATGGATCGCCCGCGACGCTTCTTCGTTGTTTCCGGTGGCCGAAGCGCTCGCGGCCCAATAAAGGGCGCCGCGAACGAAGCCCGGCTTTGTCCTGACCACCTTGCGGGCGACCTCAAGCGCCCGCCGGTCATCTCCGCCGGCAAACAACGCCACAACCAGGCCGTGGTGACGCCAGAAATCGATGACGTCATGCGTTCCGAGCCGGATTGCCTCATTGGCCTCACGCACTGCTTCACCGACCTGTCCGCGCAACGCAAAGAGCATCGAAATGTCGCCGTGGCCAGACGGGTAGCTTGGGTTGAGACTGATCGCGTGTTGGCATTCGGCGATCGCCTCGTCGATACGGCCGGAACTTTCGAGGGCGAATGACAGGATGCAGCGGGCGATTTCGTCGTCAGGCACTGCCAGTACCGATGCTTTCGCAAGCTCAATCGCACGTTCGATCTGCGCCTGCTCCCGAGGCAGCGCGCCGAACGCCACGCTCATGGAGATCGCGATCGAAAGCGTTCGCTGTGCACGGGCATTGTCGGGGCCTATCGAAAGGGCCTTCTCGGCGAGTTCTATCCCGACCAACAACGAGTCCCGGGTCATCTCAAAATACTTCATGAGAGCTTCGTTCACCAACCTGCGCACTTCGGGAGGGCCCGGCGGGCTTTTGTCGCGAACCTTCCAGTTCGTCAGTTGCAGTTCGAGGATCACGGCCAGCACAACCGACTGTGCGATCCTGTCCTGGAATTCGAGCGCGTTCTCGGAGTGGCCGTCGAATTTCTGAGCCCAGACATTGTGGCCGCTGCCAGCGTCGGCAAGCTGGACGTTCACCCTCAGTTCGTCGCCGGATCGCTGAACGCTGCCGTTGAGCATGTAACGCGCTCGAACCAAGGCCGGCGTTTTGAGTTCATCGCCGTTCTTCTCCAAGGACGGGAGCCCGGAGAGCACGACATAGTCGGCAACCTCGGAGAGGGCCGTGGTAATGTCCTGGACGAGCCCCTTGGCGAAAAAGTCGTCGCCTCGCTTTCCGGTGAGATTGACGAAGTCGGCAACGCTGATGGATGGCCGCCCGGAGCGCTGGCTGGCTGGAGGAGCGTTTGCCGACTGCAGAGTTGTCGTGTCGGCGGCAGACAGCAGGGATTGCCACAGCGCCCGCGTCTCCGGGCTCGCCTCGACGCCGAACTCCTTCTTCAGCATGCTCCTGCAAGCCTCGTATGTCCTTATCGCCCTGTCGCGCTGGCCGCATGCGGCAAGCAAGTCCATCTTGAGCCGATAGGACTCCTCCCGCGCCGGGTCCATGCCCAGAATTCGATCGGCCAAGGCTAGCCCGGCCTCTGTGTCCACGAGGCGGGCAAGTTTTTCAAAGGACTCAAGCGCACGGCCCAGCAGCCTGTCGCGTTCCGACGCCGCCCAGTCATCGAAAGCGTTGCTCCCCAGATAGACGCCATCAAGAAACGGTCCGATATAGTGCGCCAGAGCCGTCTCGAGGTCCGGTGCGGAGCGGGCGGAAAGCCCGGATTCAAACTCCTCGACATCAACTCGCACCGTGTCCGGTCTGAGGCCTATCAACTCCCTCCGGGAATGGATGATATCCACGCCCGCCCGCGACAGATCCCGGCGCAGAACGCTGAGGGTCTGACGCAAGCTGTTGCGCGAGTGTTCGCTGTCGCTATCGCCCCAGAGCAGATCAGCCAGCTTCTCCCTTGTCGCCGTCATGCCTGGACACCGGGTCAGATAGGCAATGATCGCGGGACCCCGCTTCCCGGTCAACCAGATCGGGCCGACAGTTTCCTTCTCAATTCGGAAGCCGCCGAAGAGTGAGATTTTACTTGCGGCGACGCTGTCCCCACTTTGCATTTCTTAACAGCTTCCCAGCCTAACGAAATTCTAACTCAAAACTAACGCTTCGCAACCGGTAGAACCACGCGTTCAAGCGCTACCGTGACGACAGATCAATTAAGGCATCGCTCAAGTAGGGGCAACTGAACGAACCGCCGGTTGTAGGGACGGAACCGGGCGCCCTGAAATAGTTGGAGCCATCGCAACCCCGCGACAGGCTTTATTCCCAGGGGTGCGGTGGATGTCCGAGCCTAAGGCCAATTTGCTGCTGCTGTTTGCCGCTGCCCTATGGGGCTTGGGCAACGTCGCACAAAAGACGATGCCTGTTCATCTTGACGCGCTGAGTGCCGTCGGCTTGCGCTGCCTGATCGGGGGGTTGCTTGTGCTGCCCTTTGTCTTGACCGAAAGGCGACTGCCCGCGGGGCCGGGCCATTTTTCCAGCCTGGCCAGGGTGGGCGTGCTGTTTGCCGTCTCCATCACGCTTCAGCAACTTTGCCATCTCGGCGCCACGGTCACAAATGCAAGCTTCCTGGTGAGCACGGCAACCGTGATGACGCCACTTGCCGCCTGGCTGCTCATCGGTGAACGTCCGACCGCGAGCCTCGCGGTCGCCGCCGGGCTGACCGTGGTCGGCGCCCTGCTTTTGTCCGGCGGGATCGGCAGTCTCGGCGGCGGCGATCTCACCGCCATTCTGTCGGCCGCCTGCTATGCGCTGTGGATGGTCGAGCTCGGCCGGCGCATGCAAGCCCATGCGCGGCCGTTCACCAGCGCGGCGACACAGTTTCTAGGCGCCGCCGCCTTCGCCCTGCCGCTCGGGGCAATCCAAGGCACCTCTTGTGGACCAAGCCGACCTGCTGCTGTTCGGCGTGGGGGCCAAGGCCCCCCGCCAAATTTCCACATGTTGAAAATGACCGCCCTGAAAGCAAGCGGTTGTCGGGATGGAGAATAGCATGTTCGAAAGCAAGCATCAGGACGCAAGCGCCTCGTCCGCGGCGGCCTCCTTTCGCGAGCAGGCGCGAGCGATAGGCACGGGCATTCCGAAGCCGACTGAACGACCGGCCAATGGGCCGGCAAAACGGGCCAGCTCATATTTGAGACTGGCGGGAACCCTTGCCGCTTCGGTGTTTTGGGCATCGCAAGCCCATGCCGCCAATGTTGATGTTGCTGTCGTGTTCGCGGTCGATTTCTCGTCCTCGATTGATCCGGAGATTGCCGACATGCAGCGCGAGGGGCATGCCGCGGCGCTCACCTCGCCCGAGATTATCGCGGCCATCACCCGAAATTATGTTGGCTGCATCAGCGTAGCCTACTTTGAATGGTCAAGCCCCGGACACACACGCATCGTGCTGCCGTGGATAAGCATCTGTGGGCTGGAAGACGCCAAGGCGGCGGCCTCGGTGATCAGCAAGAGAGGCGATACCGGCCATATTCGCAGGGGGCGAAGCGGCACATCCGTTTCCTCGGCCATCGACGTCGGAACGCTTCTGCTCGATCAGTTTCCTGGAAAGGCGGCCAAGAAAGTGATCGACATCTCTTCCAACGGTGAGAACAACGATGGACTTCCCGTCCAGCCCAGCAGGCTCAACGCCATCGCCAAGGGATACACGATCAACGCGATCGCCATTCCAGCAGAAGATGAGAATCCCGACCAACCATTGGCATCCTATTTCGCCCAATCGGTCATTGGCGGCTCGCAAGCCTTCGTCATGACATCGAAGGGCCCAAGCGACTATGCCACCGCGCTGCGCCGGAAGCTGGTGACGGAAGTGAGCATGGACGGCGACCCACGAATTCCCGGCATCAGGTAGCAAACGCCACCACAGCGCTGACCGAAAAGGACGGGCCGAGCAGGCCGTTCGCGTTTTTTTGCGCGAAATGGGCGGAGGAAGCGGGGGGGTGCCCCAAGGACGCCATGCCTTGACAGAAAGACAAAATGTCATTCGACTAAGGTGGAGGGCGGGCTTGATGCGGGCTTGAAAACGAGTCTTCGCCATGAAGCTGGTCTTTGTCGAAGCGATCGGCAGCAAGGTATCAAGTGTCGGTTTTGGCTGCGCTTCGCTTGGCTCTCGCATCGGAGTTCGCAAGGGGCTCGAGACGCTCGAACGCGCGTACGAGGCTGGGATAACGTGGTACGACGTAGCGCCTTCCTATGGCGACGGGATGGCGGAATCGATCTGGGGCGAATTTGCATCCAGGAAGCGCGATAGTGTCTGCGTCTGTACCAAGGTTGGCATGCGTCCGCCGAAGACCTCCGCCACCATGCGAGCGCTGAAGCCGTTGTCACGGATTGCCATTGCGACGGTTCCGGCGCTCAAGCGGTATGCCTCAAGAGTGCGCCCCACGCCATTCAAGGTGCCGCTGTCTGCGGAGTTTATAAGATCAAGCGCCGAGGAGAGCCTGCGGCGTCTTCGCACGGATTACGTCGATGTCCTTGCGCTGCACCGTCCGACCGCCGAGGAACTTGTTCGCGAGGATATCATCCGGGCCGTGGAGCGCGTGGTTCAGGACGGGAAGGCCCGGGCCATTTCGGTCGCAGGAGACCTTGAGGCTGGAATGACGGCTCTCGATGAATCGCTGCCTTATCGCTTCGTTCAGATTGCCAATACCCCGCTGGAGCCCAACCTGGGGAAGTTGAAGGAGCGCGCTCACGGGCACAGAACGTTTGTGACGCATGGGACCTTCTCAGGCCTCGATCGAATCGTCGAGACGTTAAATGCGCAAAAGGAAATACTGGCCGCTCTTGGCGACCTCGGATACCGCGGCAGTCCGACTGACGTTGCTGTCTCATTTCTCGCCGACTACGCATTCGCAACCAATTCAGCAGGCGTCACCCTGGTCTCCATGTTCAAGAAGGAGCACCTCGATTTCAATCTGCTGCGATTGAAGAACCATCCAACACCCGAGCGGCTAAATGCCATCGTCGCCGCGCTCGCCATGGGCGTGAAGACTGATCAGCTTCGCCTGCCGGGGTCTTAATGAGGCGCAAAGCGGCCATTGATCGCGGATCGCGGCTGCGCGTCGAGCACAAGCGCATCTTCGGCGTTTGAACCCAAGCCATCCTGACAGGCTCACCGAACGATCCCTTACAAATTCGTAAGGAGCGGTTCATGCAAACGGAGGAAGCTGGCTAACAAAAATGGTGCGAGTTCACGCATGTAGCAGCTTGCTGGTTGCTTCGAGACCGTGTTCGAATTTCGCCCCTTGGTCGTTGTTCCCGTAGCCGGTCGAGGGTGAGTTGGTTGGAACATATCACCGGAGCCGGATCGCGTGATTGTCGAGTTATTTGGCCCTGCCGGGTCGGGCAAAACAACGTTTGCACATGCACTTCAGCGCCGTCTGCAAGCTCAAGGCCACGTTGCGAAAGTCGTGCTTTCCTATCAACCCGGTGTCCATTCCACACCATTTGACCCTGGCGGACTTTGGTACGCTTTCCAGCGTGTTGTCAGGGCGATACTGCGAACAGCCGCCTTTGCTTTCCGTCCTTTGAACAACGCGGATGAACTCAGGCTGACAGTCAAGCTAGTCCGAATTTTAACGCCTAGAAATCCGATTTTGGCTGATAAGGTTCAGCCGCTACATCCTTGCCCTATCAGTGGCTTGGCAGTATTCGGTCGGCGATCGGAAATTGTGATTTTCGATCAGGGTTTCATTCAGGCTGTCTGCTCTCTTAGCCTGTTTAGTGGAGTTGCGGACACGGCGTCACTGGCAACGGTCCTGGATCTGATACCCACTTCGGATCTTGCGATAAGTGTGGACGCCGCCGAACCTTTGTTGTCGAAACGGCTGAAGGACCGACTCTTTCATCAGAGCTATATGGAGCGGCTGTTCGAGGCGGATTCCAAAACCAACTTGCAATCGATACCAATCATCCGCCGGGTAAAAGGCCTCCTTCTCGGCAAGGAGAGATCAACATTAAGCATCGACATGTCGGACGAACGCAGCCTCCAGGAGGCTATATTTCGCGTCGAAAGAGAAATTGTCGAAATGCGTAGCTAGGATCGTTTTCAGGTCAACCGAGCGGCCACGATCTCAAGGCAGGTAAGGGTAATCACACCGCGGGGCTGCGAGAACGCAAGGGAACAAGGTCCACGGAAATTCCACGGGCAGAGTGCCGTGTTGCGTTTCGTTCGCCCGCCGGTCAGGGAAAAAGTGACCGGCAACGACATCGCATTGAAACTGTCTGAAAGAACTGGTGCTGCGAGAGAGGATTGAACTCTCGACCTCTCCCTTACCAAGGGAGTGCTCTACCACTGAGCTACCGCAGCCGCCGATGGCGGGGCTTCTGCCATATCGAACCGGCAAGCGCAAGGCCAAGAACAACGCTTCTGTGAAAGCCTTTGCCGGATAGCTTTTAATGACATGGCGGCGCCACAATGTTGGCTATCCCTGAACAACAGGGTTGGCCGGCCGCCGGCCGGGACGGGACGATGAGCGACAAGACGATATCACCGAAAAAGGGCAGCACGGACCGCAAGGGCCGGCTCGCCGAGCAGTTGCGCGCCAATCTGCAGAAACGCAAGGCGCAATCGCGCTCGCGCCGTACAGGTGAAGCCGACCAGAGGCCGGACGGGCTCGGCACGGCCAGGGAAATACAAAAAGATTAACTCAAATCGGCCACTCTTGGACCGGAGCGGGCGAAATCCTATTTCTTGAACCAGATTGGCCAATGGTCTAGACGGGCCGATACTCAAACGATTGAACCGGCCTTTTTGAGCCGAGAGGGACGTTCTTCCATGGATCGCATCAGAATTGTCGGCGGCAACAAGCTCGTCGGAAGCATTCCGATCTCGGGTGCGAAAAATGCCGCTTTGCCGCTGATGATCGCCTCGCTTCTGACCGACGACACGCTGACGCTGGAAAACGTGCCGCATCTGGCCGATGTCGAGCAGCTGATCCGCATTCTCGGCAATCACGGCGTCGACTATTCGGTCAATGGCCGCCGCGAGAAACAGAACGAGGGCTATTCGCGCACCATCAATTTCTCCGCCCGCAACATTGTCGACACGACGGCACCTTACGAGCTGGTGTCGAAGATGCGTGCGTCTTTCTGGGTGATCGGCCCGCTGCTGGCCCGCATGGGCGAAGCCAAGGTGTCGCTGCCCGGCGGCTGCGCCATCGGCACGCGCCCGGTCGACCTGTTCCTCGAAGGTCTGCAGGCGCTCGGCGCCGATCTCGACGTCGACACCGGCTATGTCATCGCCAAGACCAAGAATGGGCGCCTGGTCGGCAACCGCTATGTCTTCCCGAAAGTCTCGGTCGGCGCTACCCATGTGCTGATGATGGCGGCATCACTGGCCAAGGGCGAAACCGTGCTGGAAAACGCCGCCTGCGAGCCCGAAATCGTCAACCTCGCCGAATGCCTCAACGCCATGGGCGCGAAGATTTCCGGCGCCGGCACGCCGACCATCACGATCGACGGCGTCGACGCGCTGTCGGGCGCGCGCGTGCGCGTCATTCCGGACCGCATCGAGACCGGCACCTATGCCATGGCTGTCGCCATGACCGGTGGCGATGTCGTGCTCGAAGGCGCGCGTCCCGAGCTGCTGCAGACCGCGCTGGACGTGATTTCGCAGACGGGAGCCGAGATCACACAGACCAATTCCGGCATCCGCGTGAAGCGCAACGGCGCCGGCATTTCGCCGGTCGACGTGACGACCGCGCCCTTCCCGGCCTTCCCGACCGACCTGCAGGCGCAGTTCATGGGCCTGATGACCATGGCCAAGGGCAAGTCGCGCATCACGGAGACGATCTTCGAAAACCGTTTCATGCATGTGCAGGAACTGGCCCGGCTCGGCGCCCACATCACGCTTTCGGGCCAGACGGCGATCGTCGACGGCGTGGCGAAGCTGAAAGGCGCGCCGGTCATGGCCACCGATCTTCGCGCGTCCGTCTCGCTGGTCATCGCCGGCCTTGCCGCCGAAGGCGAGACCACCGTCAACCGCGTCTATCATCTCGACCGCGGCTTCGAGCGGCTGGAGGAGAAACTCTCCAATTGCGGCGCGGTGATCGAGCGGATTTCAGCTTAGGCCAATCGGCGCGATTCCAAGCGTCCTGCAAAGCCGAATATTGGCGAAATCCTCGGTGAAGGCATCCTTCTCCCCGTCACGATACGGGGAGAAGTGGCCGGCAGAGCGATGAGGGGCAGCGCAAACCGAAGATATTGGCGCGGTTGCGCCGATCGCCAAGACCGCCTAACAGAAGGGCTGAACCGTCAACTTCAGGTGCGAAATCCGCATGGCAGCCCTCAAGCTTATCGCGCTCGACGACCAGGATCTGAGCATTGTTTCGGCTCATGTCCAGGACGCCGTCCTGAAAGTCAGTGACCTCGAATACCTGCCCTCGGCCAAGCGCTTCGTGCTGACCATGAACCGTTTCGTCTGGGAGGCGAAGTCGAGCCTGTTTCGCCAGCACAATGAGCGGCGGCAGGCCGTTCTGCATTTCGATCGGGTGCTGGGCGCCAAGACCAATGGCATTGCCCGCGACAAGCCGGCCGAGGTGCTGTCCCTGCTGGCGATCAGCTTCATCGAGATCAGCAAGCCGGCAGGCATCGTCGAGCTGATCTTTTCGGGCGGTGGCACCATCATGCTCGATGTCGAATGCATCGAGGCCCGCCTTGCCGATATTGGCGGCGCGTGGGAAGCCACGTCGCGTCCCGTCCACAAGGCTTGAGTGCCCCATGGCCATCACGCTTGCCCAGTCCGATGCTGATTTCGAGCAGCGTTTCGCCGCCTTCCTGACGACCAAGCGGGAAGTATCCGCCGATGTCGAGGCCGCGGTGCGCGCGATCATCGCTCGGGTGCGCGCCGAGGGCGATGCGGCGCTGATCGACTATTCCAGTCGGTTCGACCGTGCCGACCTGAAAAGCGTCGGCATCGCCGTATCGAAAGACGAAATCGCCAGCGCCTATGATAGGGCCGATGCACAGACGATCAAGGCGCTCGAATTCGCGCGCGACCGCATCCGTGCCTATCATGAGCAGCAGCTTCCGAAGGACAATCGCTATACGGATGCCGCCGGAGTCGAACTGGGCTGGCGCTGGACGGCGATCGAAGCCGTCGGGCTCTACGTGCCGGGCGGCACCGCAAGCTATCCAAGCTCGGTGCTGATGAATGCCATACCGGCCAGGGTTGCCGGCGTCGAACGCGTCGCGATCTGCGTGCCCGCCTCCGGCGGCGCCATACCGCCGCTGGTGCTCGTGGCGGCCGATATCGCTGGCGTTTCCGAAATCTATCGCGTCGGCGGCGCCCAGGCGATCGCCGCCCTTGCCTATGGCACCGAAACGATAAAGCCGGTGGCCAAGGTCGTCGGCCCCGGCAATGCCTATGTCGCGGCGGCCAAGCGGCAGGTGTTCGGCACGGTCGGCATCGACATGATCGCCGGCCCCTCGGAAGTGCTCGTGGTGGCCGACGGCAACAACAATCCTGACTGGATCGCCGCCGACCTGCTCGCCCAGGCCGAACACGATGTATCGGCGCAATCGATCCTGATCACCGACGATCCGGCCTTCGGCAAGGCAGTCGAACAAGCGGTCCAACGCCAGTTGCAGAGCTTGCCGCGCGGCGAGACCGCCGCGGCGAGCTGGCGCGATTTCGGCGCGGTGATCGAGGTCAAGACCATCGAGGCCGCGCTGCCGCTGGTCGACCGTATCGCGGCCGAACATGTAGAGCTGGCCATCGACGATGCCGAAGGTTTCCTGTCGCGGATGCGCAATGCCGGTGCCGTCTTTCTCGGCCGCCACACGCCGGAAGCCATCGGCGACTATGTCGGCGGCTCCAATCACGTGCTGCCGACGGCCCGCTCGGCGCGCTTCTCGTCGGGCCTGTCGGTGCTCGACTTCGTCAAGCGCACCTCGGTCCTGAAACTCGGGCCGGAGCAGTTGCGTGTGCTGGCGCCGGCGGCGATCGCGCTCGCCAAGGCGGAAGGGCTCGAGGCGCATGGCCGCTCCGTCGCCATACGGCTGAACATGTAGGCTGAGATGACGGGCCCCGATCAAACCCGCGCAAAGCTGATCGATGTCGAACTCGATGAATCGATCGGCCGTTCGACGCCCGATGTCGAGCACGAACGGGCGGTGGCGATCTTCGACCTGATCGAGGAGAACAGTTTTCAGCCCGTCAACGACAGCGGCGCCGGTCCCTACCGGCTGAAACTGTCGTTGGCCGAGCAGCGCCTGGTCTTCGCCGTGGCGCGCGAGGACGGCACCGCGGTGGTCACCCACATCCTGTCGCTGACGCCGCTCCGGCGCATCGTCAAGGACTACTACATGATCTGCGAAAGCTATTACGACGCCATCCGCTCCTCGACGCCGAGCCATATCGAGGCGATCGACATGGGCCGGCGCGGTTTGCACAATGAAGGTTCGCAGACGCTGATGGACCGGCTCTCCGGCAAGATCGACATCGACTTCGACACGGCGCGACGGCTGTTCACGCTGGTCTGCGTGCTGCACTGGCGGGGCTAGCCCTGGTACCCGGCGCCCTGCCCCGCTCGATCCTGTTCCTGTGCGGCATGAACGCCGTGCGCTCGCCGATGGCCGAGCAACTGGCGCGCCGGATGCTGCCCGCCACCATCTTCGTCGCCTCGGCCGGCGTGCGCGCCGGCGAGCGCGACCCGTTCGTCGACGCCGTGCTTGCCGAGGAGGGTCTCACGCTGGGCGAGCGTCATCCAAGGACGCTGGGCGATCTCGAGGACGACTATTTCGACCTGATCGTCACGCTGGCGCCGGAGGCGCACCATGCCGCGCTGGAGCTCACCCGCTCGCTCGCCGTCGAGGTCGAATACTGGCCGACGCAGGACCCAACCGGTGCCAGCGGCACGCGCGAGCAGATCATGGCGGCCTACCGCGACGTGCGCGAGCGACTGAAGTTGCGCATAAGCCGACGTTTTTTGCCTCCAGAAGCAAAAAACGCGACGGATTAAGCGTGTTCACAAGCGCTCGATTATCATATAGGTTCCGCCGAAATTCCGGCCTGGGCGCGCCTGGGCGCCGGAACTGCCATCCAAGCAAAGGTATCGAATGCCGAAGGAAGAAGTCCTCGAGTTTCCGGGTGTCGTGACGGAATTGTTGCCCAACGCGATGTTCCGGGTGAAGCTCGAAAACGAACATGAGATTATCGCCCATACGGCCGGCCGCATGCGTAAGAACCGCATCCGCGTGCTGACCGGCGACAAGGTTCTGGTCGAGATGACGCCATACGACCTGACCAAGGGCCGCATCACCTACCGCTTCAAGTAAGATCAAGGCCCGGCCGGAACGCGATGAGCATTTTGCAGAAGCTGGTGCTTGCCTCGGGTTCGCCGCGCCGCATCGAACTCTTGCAGCAGGCCGGCATCGAGCCGGACCGGATCCTGCCAGCCGATATCGACGAAACGCCGCTGCGTGCCGAGCATCCGCGTTCGCTCGCCAAGCGGCTGTCGAAGGAAAAGGCCGAGAAGGCGTTCGCGTCGCTCAAGACCGAGACGGACTACGCGCCAGGCTTCGTGTTGGCCGCCGACACGGTTGTCGCGGTTGGGCGGCGCATCCTGCCCAAGGCCGAAACACTCGATGATGCCGCCAACTGCCTCGGGTTGTTGTCCGGTCGTTCGCACCGCGTCTATTCCGGCATCTGCCTGATCACGCCAGGCGGCAAGCTGCGCCAGCGGCTGGTCGAGACGCGGGTGCGTTTCAAGCGACTGCCGCGCGAGGAGATCGACGCCTATGTCGCCTCGGGCGAATGGCGCGGCAAGGCCGGCGGCTATGCCGTCCAGGGCCTCGCGGGGGCCTTTGTCGTCAAGCTCGTCGGCTCCTACACCAACATCGTTGGGCTGCCGCTCTATGAAACGGTGGCGCTGCTGTCGGGCGAAGGCTTCAAGATCCATCAGAACTGGCTGTCCACGCGGCCATGAATTCCGACTCCAAGATCACGCCGCTACGCCCAAAGCGCCCCTGCCCCGAATGCGGCAAGCCATCGGCGCGCGACACCTTTCCGTTCTGCTCGACGCGCTGCAAGGACATCGACCTCAACCGCTGGCTGAAGGGCGCCTATGTCATCAAGGCTCGCGACGACGAGGAAGAGCCGGACACCGACGAGCCGCAATAAGGCCTGGCCATCAGCGCGGGACCAGACTTCGATCAGGCTTCTGCCGAGCCCGCGGGGCCATTGGCGTCCGATTGCAAGAAGAATCTGTCGAGGAGGGGAATGCAGGCCGCCCCAAGGCCGGCTGCCTGCCGGTCCGAAGTGCCCTCCCTGACGAAGAGAGCCGCCAGATCACTGGCGCCGATGGCCGAGAGCTTTTCCCTGATCTCGCGCACCAGCTCGGCTCTCACCCATTGCGGCATGAGGCCGTCCAGAACGATGCCCCTGAATGTGGCAAGCGCCGACGCCGAATGGACCGCCATCGATATGCTGGACGAGGTTGCCTCGATCCATTTCCTGAGCTCCGGGTCGGGGGCGCGAGACCCTGGCGCCAGACCGACATCGTCAACCGAAACCGATGTGCCGAGCGGTGCCACACCGCCGCTCGCAGATGGTACCAGGATGCGTCCGATTCCAGGCCTTGCATCGCGCCGCGAGAAGCCGAGGCGACCATGTTGGACAATGCCTCCGTCAAGCAAATGCCCGATGAAGATATAGAGGAAGTCGGGCGCGCCCCCGGCCAGCCCATAGGCCAGTTCCGCGCTGCATGCCGCCACCGCGTCCCGATCGAGATAGATCGATAGATGTGTTTCCTTGCCCATTTGCAGGGCCAGGTCCTCAAACTCGGCCCACGCGCTCTCCGGACCGTCCGTGCCCTTGCCGTTTGCGACCGCCGCGAGAATATCCGAAGCTACCGCTATGCCGATGTCCTCCAGCCGCGCGTGCTGGGCTGCGGTCAGGCGCGAGCGCATCTCGGCAATCGCCGTATATGCGATGCGTGCTATTTCACCCATTTCGCCCGCGCCGTAGGACAGCCTTCGCTGCTCCAGAACCCCGCCGACAAAATCGACTAGTGCGATGTCCGCATGGCGCAGCCCCAGCCGCAGGCCAAGAAACAGCGCTCCCTCGGGATTGATCGACATCGGGACCGACGGCTGTCCGACCTTGCCCTTGACGGGCCTTCCCGCCGACAGCAGTCCTTCCGCCTCGAGGGAGCGGACGATGACGGACGCGGTCTGCTTGGTTAACCCGGTGATCTCGGCGATCTGGGCTTTGGACAGTTGACCGTGAATCCTGATCAGCGACAGGGCAAGACGTTCATTCGACGCGCGGAGGCCGACCTGGTTCGCGCCCCTGTAAGCTGGATAGATACCGTTTGGGCTCGTTCGGGCAGAGCTTCCGCCCCCTATACGTCCGGTCACCGTGAATACCCCAATAGGACGCGCCCGCCGACCTGGATGTTGGCAGACGCAGATACGACCCTTGGCAAGGATTTGCAGGAGCGAGGTAAATAAGTCAATCAAAATTACCTATTGACTTGATCCGCGACCTGAAAGTAGCTGGCATGGACCAAAGACGAGGGAAGCGAAGATGGTACGCGGCGACTGGATCGCAACATGGACTGCCAGCCCTATGAATGTCTGGGGCGCCGACATGGTGATCCCGGGGTTCTACAACCAGACGGTTCGCGAGATTGCCCGCATCAGCGTCGGTGGCCAGCGGTTAAGGATACGGGTGTCGAACGAGTTCGGCAGCGCACCGGTCGTCATCAACGCGGCGCATGTCGCACTGGCGGGCGAGGACGGAGCCATCCAGCCCCTGACGAGCCGCCCCCTCACCTTTGGCGGCGACGCGACCGCCTCGATCGCGCCGGGCGCTCCGCTGTTCAGCGATCCCGTGGAATTGGCAACGCCCGCGCTGTCCCGGCTTGCCCTGAGTTTCTATGTGAGCGGCCACCTTCCGGTGGAAACCCACCATTACGAGGCGCAGCAGACGGCTTTCATATCCATACCGGGGAATTTCGCGGCCTCCGAACTCCTGCCGCTTCAGCAAACCACCACCAGCCGCTACTTCGCTTCAGCCATCTACGTCGACGCAAAGGAAGGATCGCGCGCGATTGCCTGCTTCGGCGACTCCATTACCGACGGCTACGGTTCGCAGATAGACGGCGACAGGCGGTGGCCGGACATTCTGAGCGAGCGGCTCAGCGCCGGCACCGCAACGCAGGACCTGGCCGTGCTCAACCTTGGCATCGGCGGCAACCGGCTTCTGAGCAATCGCCGCGGCACGAAGGCTTTGGAGCGGTTCGACCGCGATGTGCTCAGCCTGCCCAGGGTATCGCATCTCGTCATTCTGGAGGGCGTCAACGACATAGGCTGGCCCAACACCGCGCTCGCGGGCGCCGATGAGGCCGTAACGGCAAAACAAATCATATCGGCGATCAGGCAGCTTGCCGCGCGCGCCGAGACTGCCGGCATTCGCGTCATCCTGGGGACCCTGACCCCATTCGAAGGAACAACATCGGAATCGCCGGTCGGCGATTTCTACACCCCCGAGAAGGAGAAGGGTCGCGCCGCCGTCAATGCATGGATCCGAAAGGCCGAAGGCGTTCACGGCTTTGTCGACTTTGATGCCGCCGTTCGCGATCCTGGCCGGCCAACCAGGCTCCTCCCAGCCTATGATTGCGGCGATCACATCCACCCGAGCGACGCGGGCTACAGGGCCATGGCACAAGCCATCGACATGGCCCTGTTCGAGTAATGGCATATTTAGTAAGTCATTCTGACTTATTATTGACACATGCCAATGTTTGTTGCATAACGTCCTCGAACGCTGGCGAGCCGTGGCTGCAAGCGTCAATGGGAGGATTTCATGCGAACCAATAGTCTGCGGTTGCCGCGCATAGCGCTGGCATGCGCGTTCAGTGCCTTCACCGCCTTCGGACCAGCGGCTGCTGGAGCGGCGGACCTTTCCTCGATTCTTTTCGTCAATCCGCTGCCCAAATATCCGGCGTGGCGACTGATCGGCGATTGCGTCGCCAATCGGGCGAAGGAACTGAACATTCCCACGACGGAATCCGGCCCGACCACCGGCAATCTCGATGCCACCGTCATGATTCAGCAGATACAGCAGGGCATCGCCAACAAGGCGGGAGCGATACTGACCTTTCCGGCGACGGCGGGATTTGTTCCCCTGCTCCAGCAGGCGGGGAAGGCCGGTATCACGGTCGGCACGTTCTATGGTGCTTCCGGAACGGAATCCGGCTCGAACGTAAACATCGGGGCAAACTTCACCCGGGTCGGCGAAATCTTTGTCGAAGCGATAGCAAAGCGCGAGGGCCCGCAGCATGTCGGGCTGATGGCGCAGGGACCAAGCGGCGCGGCCAAAGCCTTCGTCGACGGGTTCACCGCGGCGGCCGCGAAGACCCAGAACGTCACCGTGTCCGCTGTGGTCTACACCAATGACGATGCCAGCAAGGCGCTTGACCAGGCCAATGCCCTTTTGACGGCGCATCCCGAGGTCAACGTCATCGCCTCGCATATGGGAACCGCCACGCAGGGCGGGACCGCCGCCATCAAGTCCAAGGGCCTGACCGGCAAGGTCGTATTCGTCGCCAATGGGACGGCAGGTGGCGGCGAGCAAGGACTTGCCGACGGCACCGTCTACAAGCTGATGCTGCAGGATCTTTGTACGGCGGGGTCCAAAATGGTCGATTCCGTCGCGGCCATCGCTCACGGCGAGACGGTTCAACCGCAGATCGATGTTGGCGTGCGCATGTTCGACGCGAGCGACTACAAGGAATATCTCGCCAAGGGATGGCAGTGATGGCATTCGCCCAGCCGGACATTCCGGCACCCGCGCTGGAGATGCTCGGGGTGGGCAAGTCGTTCGGCAACGTCAAGGCGTTGTCGAATGTCGACATCACCGCCGGGGCGGCCGAAATCCATGCCATTGTCGGCGACAATGGTGCGGGCAAGTCGACCACGCTCAAGATCATGTGCGGGATTTTCCGTCCGGATCAGGGGCAACTGCGACTGGGCGGAAAGTCGGTCGAGATGCGCGACGCGTCGGAGGCCCATCACCTCGGCATCTCGGTTGTTCATCAGGACCTCGCCCTTGTCGAATGCCTGGACATCGCCACGAACATGGCTTTGGGAGCCATTCCGCGCAGAGGACGCTTCCGGCTAGACCGCCGCCGCATGGAGACGGAAGCCGCCAAGGTGCTGGACGAGCTGAAGATAAGGGTCGGCTCGGTCCGCACCCAGATCGGACTGCTTTCTGGAGGCGAACGTCAAATCGTCGCCATAGCCCGCGCGGTTCGGATGGATCTTCCGATCATGCTTCTCGACGAGCCTACCGCGGCACTGGGGGTCCGGGAGACGGCCCATGTGGGAGAAATCCTCGGCGAGCTCCGGCAGCAGGGGAAGGCCGTCATCTGCATCAGCCACGACATGGATTTCGTGTTTCGCAATAGCGACAGCATCACTGTCATGCGGCTGGGGCGCTCGGTCGCGACGCGACGCACCAGGGATACCAGCCGCGATGAAATCATCGGACTGATTACAGGTGCGATCCAGGGCGACACTGCCAGTTCCGATCCAACCTTTGCCTGAACGAGGGAACCAGACCGTGGCCAGCGAACGGGCAGAACACCAATCTTCGACAGCCTCGCAAGGTGTCCTTTCAACACTGATGTTGCGCCAGGAAACGACATTGCTGGCGGTCATCGTGGCGGTTGGAATCGTTGCCACGCTTCGCAACCCCGCATTCCTCAACCCGGCAAATCTCACCGACATCGCCCGCGCGGCGGTGATCTATTTCGTCATGGGTTGCGGCGCTTCACTGCTCATGATCGGAGGCGGGCTCGATTTCTCCGTGGGCGCCGTCTTCACGCTTGGCGGCATCACCTGCGCGTGGTTGCTGGTGTGGGGAGCGCCCTGGCCGCTTGCGGTCCTGGCGGGCGTGGCGGCTGGCGCCGCCGTCGGATACGTCAACAGCGTGATCATCGAGCGGCTGCACGTGCCTCCGATCATAGCGACCTTGGGCACCTTCTTCATCGTCGGCGGGCTATGTGTCCAATTCACTGGCGGAGAAGACATTGTCCCGCTGCCCGAAACGTTTCAGGCCCTGGGTCAGGGAGCCGTGCTCGGGATCCCCTACATCGTTCTCTATGCCATCGCGCTGGGGCTGCTCTTCTGGTTCCTGCTCGAACAGACGCCGTTCGGTGTCGAGACACGCGCGCTGGGTGGCAATCGGAAAGCCGCGATCGCCAACGGCCTCAAGGTCAACAGGCTCGATACGATCCTCTACGTCACCGCCGGCGCCACCGCCGGCCTTGCCGGTGTCATCTACGCGGCGCGCGTTGGAAGTGGCCAGGTTGCCGCCGGTGGCCCCTCGGTCACACTCTCGGTCGTCACGGCCGTACTCATAGGCGGTATCAGCTTGCTCGGAGGCTTGGGGACAATCACCGGCGTTGCGGTTGGGGCCCTATTGCTATCGGCGATCGATAACGCCCTCATCGTTGCCAGCGTGCCGCCCCAATACAATAGCATCATCATCGGCGCGATCCTTATCTGCGCAGTGGCGGTTGATCACATGCGCAGGGAACGTCTGTACAAGCGCCGTCGGTGAGGTCTTTCCCGGAGCTCGTCCGATCAGGCCGCGTGGGTTTTGCGGCTTGTCCGCACCCAGGCCGGCAGCCAGTCGCCGTGGGCAGCCAGGAGATCATCGACCAGTGACCAGATCTGGTCGAGATCGAGCTCCGCCGCCGTGTGCGGATCCATCATCGCCGCGTGGTAGATGTGCTCGCGGTTCTCACTCACCAGCGCCCGCACCGTCAGTTCCTGGACATTGATGTTGGTACGGATCAGCGCCGTCAGCTGCGGCGGCAGGTCGCCTATATAGGTGGGCTGGATGCCCGAGGCATCGACGACGCATGGCACCTCGACGGCACAATCGCGGGGCAGCGAAGTGATGCAGCCATTGTTGCGGACATTGCCATAGATCACCGACGGTTCGCCGGTCCAGACCGAATTCATGATCGAGGAGGCATATTCCGGGGACTGCTCGACCTCGATGCGGTCGGCCGAACGATAGGCTTGTGCCTGGCCCTTCCAGCGCTCGATCTGTTCGATGCAGCGCTTGGGATATTCGTCGAGCGGGATGCCGTATTTCTCGATCAGGTCGGGGCGGCTTTCCTTGATGAAATAGGGCGTGTATTCGGCGAAATGCTCCGAACTTTCGGTGACGAAATAGCCGAGCCTGGTCAGCATGTCGTAGCGCACCTTGTTGGGGCAGCGCGGATTCCAGCCGGCTTTTGGCGCGCGGCCTTCGCGATAGGCGCGAACGAGATCCGGATAGAGATCGCGATAGGAACCGCCCGGCTGGCGATGCTCGAACTTCAGATAGAACGACATGTGGTTGATGCCGGCCGAGCGATAGCGGATCTCCTCGTAGGGAAGATCGAGATCGTGCGCCAGTTCCATCGCCGTGCCCTGCACCGAATGGCAGAGGCCGACCTGCCGGATGCCAGGGTATTTCTCCGATATCGCCCAGGTGTTGATTGCCATCGGGTTGACATATTGCAGCATGATCGCCTGCGGGCAGACGGTGAGCATGTCCTCGCAGATCGTCCACAGATGCGGCACGGTTCTCAAGCCGCGCATGATGCCGCCGACGCCGAGCGTGTCGGCGATGGTCTGGCGCAGGCCGTATTTCTTCGGCACTTCGAAGTCGGTCACGGTGCAGGGCTCGTAGCCGCCGATCTGAAAGGCAACGACGACGAAGTCAGCACCGACCAGCGCCTTGCGCTGGTCGGAATAAGTCTCGGCCTTTGCTTTGACGCCGAGCGTCGCGATCAGCTTGTCGACGACGACAGCGCTTTCTTCCAGCCGCTGCGGATTGATGTCCATCAGCGCGATTGTCGCTCCCGACAAGGCCTGCCGCTGCAGCACGTCGCCGACAATGTTCTTCATGAACACCGTCGAGCCGGCGCCTATGAATGTGATCCTGGGATTTCTTGCCACGCCAATCTCCGGCATAAGTTCAGGCTTGATGCGGCTTCGACTATGCCGCGCTCAAGCCTCCGCCGTCCAGCCTGGGCGAACTGGACGACAGCCTGCGGCGCTGGACATCGCCCTTTCGCCTGCTGAACTCGAGTGCGAGCTCGATCGCATGGTCGCGCCCGGGCGCGGTCGGTGAAGATGGCGGCGCCGGGACGGAGGCTAACTGGCCACAAGAGGCCGGGCCTCAGGCCATTCCGGCGGTGCAAGCACCCGAGGAAGCCGCCTTTCGATGGCATCTCTTTTCCTGCCAGAAATCGACAGCTGGGCGCTGGACAGGCCGAATTCCCGTGCTATAACCCACGCGCTTTCAAGGGGCGCCCATGGCGCCTCATGAAATCCGGTTCACGAGAATTCGTTTGCCGGAACAGGCCCAGATAGCTCAGTTGGTAGAGCAGCGGACTGAAAATCCGCGTGTCGGTGGTTCGAATCCGCCTCTGGGCACCATCCCCTCTTCTCCCGACAGTCTCTTTCGCCGAAGGCTCTACGCTTCTGTCTCGGCAACTAGCTGAAATACTTACTGATTTCGGTTCCCAAAGCGCGGATGGTCGGGTTTCGTGGAATTTCGGCGCAGTTGGTCCAACGAGGCGGGGGGCTGGTATTTTCGCTGGTATTGGAGATCCTGATGGTATCGATGCAGCCAAATGGAGGTCCCGAAAATGGCTCTTTCCGACGTAAAATGCCGTAATGCCCGACCCGCTTCCAAGCTCGTGAAATTGTCTGACGGTGGCGGGCTCCAGCTTTGGGTGCAGCCTACCGGATCTCGCCTATGGCGCCTCGCCTATCGTTTTGGCGGCAAGCAGAAGCTTCTGGCGTTGGGCAGCTATCCCCTCATCTCCCTCGCTGAGGCACGCGAGGCGCGCGATACCGCCAAACGTCTCCTCCTACGTGGCATCGACCCCGCACAGGAGCGTAAGTCGCAAAAGGCTTCGGCGGAGGACACCTTTCGCTCAATCGCGGAGGACTATGTCGACAAGCTGAAGAAGGAGGGACGTGCCGACCGGACCATCACCAAGGTCAAATGGCTGCTCGACTTTGCCTATCCAACGTTTGGGGACAAAAGCGTTCGGGAGATCGATCCGGCTACAATTCTTGCCGCTCTCCGCAGCGTGGAGGTTCGTGGTCGATACGAGTCGGCCAGGCGAATGCGCTCCACCATCGGCAGCGTGTTTCGATATGCAATCGCAACCGCACGCGCCGATGTAGATCCGACGATCGCCCTGAGGGGCGCACTCGTCGGTCCGACGGTCACGCCCCGTGCCGCGGTTACCGATCCTAAGGCCTTGGGAGGCTTGCTGAGGGCGATTAATGCATTTGACGGACAGCCTACAACCCGAGCCGCTCTGAAGCTGATGGCCCTGCTATTTCCCCGCCCCGGCGAGCTGCGCGCGGCCGGATGGGACGAGTTCGATTTCGAAAGCTCGGTGTGGAGCATCCCTGAAGGACGCATGAAGATGCGACGGCCGCACCGCGTACCTCTTTCCACGCAGGCCGTCAGCGTCCTGACCTCACTTAGAGAAATCTCTGGTGGTGGATCGCTGTTGTTTCCTAGTGTTCGATCGGGTTCGCGTCCGATTTCCGACAACACGCTTAACGCAGCCCTTCGCCGTATGGGCTATGGCAAAGAAGAAGCTACCGCGCACGGCTTTCGAGCAACGGCATCAACTCTGCTAAACGAATGCGGCAAGTGGCACCCGGACGCCGTAGAGCGGCAGCTGGCCCACATTGAGAACAACGACGTTCGGCGCGCCTATGCCCGGGCAGAGCACTGGGAAGAGCGCGTCAGGATGATGCAATGGTGGGCCGATTATCTGGATGAACTCGAGAGCAAAAACTCGCGGGTGGTCTCAATCGGGGGACGCGAGGCAAGCCTGCTGTCCATACATCCTCGCGAGGGTCTAGTTTGGAAGCCAACAGCGACGGTTCGCCAAACGACGAGTCGAACCTCCAACCTCCGAAAATCACACTGAACCCCGTCGAAAACACCGAAACTGGGCGACCAATGTTGCAGGCCCGGAGGGTCATCGTTTTCCACAGGAAATCAATACGTTATGTTGGCCACACATTTCCTTCGTATTCTCTCGTATGGTCTGGCGAACCTAAGGACCAGGAGGAGGACTAGTATTCCCTCCGCGGTGTCTCGTCGTCCACAAGAAGGGTCGATTAACCCGTGACGAACGTGGCTGGTTTGGGGCCGATACCCGACCGACTGCTTCTGGGTGTCGAGGATCGAATAGCTGTCGGAGGTGCGGACCTCTTTTACCGCTTCGGACCGGCGCTGACTCTGAGGCGGGAACCAGGCTCAGCGCAGACCGAGGGAGCACAAGTTATATCGGTTTAAACATGCTCTCAGCTGCATCGGAGTTAAGGCGCGCCCAGAACTCCATCGCGTACCTGTCCGTCATGCCGGCGACGAAGTCGCAGACCTCACGTGCTTTGACGCTTACATTAGGCGCTTTCCGAATGCGGCCCCGGACGTCGGCGGGCATCAACAAGTCACCCCGGTCTCCCATCAGAGCCTTGAAGATGTCGGTGACGAGGTCGTAGCCCCGGTATTCACCAAGCTTCACGCGCGGCGCATAGATCGCAGCCACAAATGTGTACTGCTTCAACACCTCCTTGCGGAGCATGAGCTTCTCCGGAAGGTATATCTGGCTGAGCGATGGGCACTCTTTGTGGGCTTTGAGTTCGACCCCCGAGATGAACTGGTGTACGAGCTCCGATGAGAACTCTGTCCTCTTGTAGCCGTCCTCGCTCATGACCTTGGAGGTGCGGTACGCCTCGGCGAATGTCAGCAGGCTCTCGTCGCGTTTCGCTTGTTGGGCGATGTCGTCTTCTATCACCATGCCGTCGAGCGGCGAATCCGCATCCTCCGCCGGCTGCTCTATTATCTCGGAGAATATCTCCATGAAGACAGCCTGTATCTCATTGATGGTCACCGTCCGCTTCATCGGCTTCGAGGCCCGCTTCGCTACCGCGCTGAGCAAGGCGTCGTCCGACGCCAGCATCTCCGCAGGGGACAGGAACCCGACTTTGAAGCAGTCCTCGAGGTCGTAGACCGAGTAGGCGATGTCGTCCGCCAGATCCATGATGCTGCATTCGATCGTGCAGAACTTCTCCTCAGCACCGAGGACGTAGCCGTTGAGCACCGATGCCTTGACCCGGTCGACGATAATTTTCTCCGAGCCGTAGTAGCCTTTGACAAAGCCGTCCGCCGCCTTCCGGATGGCGGGTATCTCGTTGTCGTACTTCAGAGTGGCCGCGATGGTCCGATGGCAGAGATTGAGCCCTGCCCTATCGTCCCCCGCCAAAGGTTCGGCGTACCGCAACTTCTTCTCAAGGCGCGTCAGGATTCGCAGGGTCTGCGCGTTCCCCTCGAAGCCGCCGTAGCGTTGCATTGCCTTATCGAGCGCGCTCTCGCCGTTGTGGCCGAACGGCGGGTGACCGATGTCGTGCACGAGCCCGGCGGTCGCGCAAAGCCTTGGGTCGATCTTGCCGCCGAGATCCTTGTCGTAGTCGTAGTTGATGCGCTCGGCGATGCCCTGAGCGATCTGCGCCACTTCCAGAGAGTGGGTGAGCCGGTTGCGGAAGAAGTCCGACTCCCTGCTTGGGAAGACCTGGGTCTTGCCCTGTTGCCGGCGGAAGCTTGCGGAATGGATTATCCGCCCGTAATCTCGGCCGAACTCGTCGCGCCACTTTTTGTCGTGGCCGTCCTTCTCGGGGACTACTTCTCGGCTGCGGTCCGCATCGGTGTACATGGTCTAGGCCGGCTGATTAACGTGGCCGTGTTGCTGTCCATCTTTGGCATCATCCTGCGCCTTCTTCTCCTGCGCACGCTGCTCGGCCAGGATCCGTACCGTCTCCCGCAGAGTGCTCAGTTCCCGCTTCGCCTCCTGCCTTGCGTGCACGACAGCCTGGAAGTTTGCCATTCTATTTCTCCTGCTTGTTTGTCGACCCAAGGTTGGACCCTGGATGTTCTCATTATGTTCTATTTCGGCGACCTTGGCTATGCATCGTCCGCCCGAATCATGCGCGTAGGTACCTCGGCCTTTCGTGCGACGTCGGCTATGTGGCTCGTCAGGCCGACCTCCCCCCGCAGCAGGAGCCCGTGCCCCGTCGGAAGCGACTGTACCCGCAGCCGCAACGATTCGAGACCCTCCGATACGTCGAATACTACCCATCCGTCCGCCTCGCCCGGAACGATGATCGAGCCGGCCGAACGGCTAGCGCCGCGGTGAAGTTGCATCACCCAGACCTGCTCGCCGTCGAACGCCCACTCGAAGCGTACGTCGCCCAGCGCGGCGACGAGGCGGGCGTGCGTGGCGTGGACGGTCGCCACCACTACATCCGGAAGGGCCATCGGCGGCGTAGTGCCTTGCATGAAGTCCTCGCCGGTGCCGCAGGCGCCTTCAACATAGAGGATGCGGTCCGCACCCTGCACCGCTGCGCCCGACCATACGGCCGGCACGGCCTCCTGGGCCAGCACGGATACGATCGCGGTGCCGTCGGGATCTTCCCTCAACAGTAGGGAGAAGGGGTCCAACCATCCTCGCGAGGTGGTGAACTTGCCCGGTACCTGTTCCACCGGACACGTCCTGGTCCAAATCTCCTTGGACCCGGTCGGCGTGCCGAAAGCAAATGGGGCCAAGCGCCGGCCAATTACCGTGCTCCGTGGAACCGGAAAACCAGCCAGGTGCGCGACGAGCAGGCCGAACGCTTTGTCGCCCATCATCCGGGAGAAATCGTTGGGCCACCGAACGTCCACCCGATTGCCGGGCAGGGTTTCGTGGGGACCAAACTCCCAATAGAGAACGTGCGACTGCCGGTAACCCCGCGGTGCGGGGTGGAGGCTGAACTCGAGGCGGGCCGCCTCGCCATGGGCGAGCTCGGGCCCGAATCCAAAGACGGTTTGGAAGGCGGCGTTGGCCCACGGGGCGGGGAGGGAGGCAAAACCTTCCCTCTCGACGCCACGGGGCGTCGCGTCGGGACGGAACTCCACGACATCATCGAGGATCACGCCGGAGACGCCGCCATCGGACACGTCAATGGTCTCATTAACTATGGCGAAGCTTCCCTCCGCCGCGAAACGGGCCAGGGCGGTCAGAACGGCCTCAGAGTCCTGCAGCGCATAGAGGAACTCGCGGCTCTGCGAAGACGCTTCGCTGAAGGTGCGAATGTTGACCGTTCCTTCCCCGCTCCGTTCGAACAGCGCCTGCACGGCTTCCGAGGCGGTGGCGAATTGGTGGTTGGCCGGCAATCCGGCCAGCCGGCAGTATTCCTGCCGGGGTCCCGAGGGCGACGGCGAGAAGCTCACGAACTGGGCGACGTTGAACCTCTCGGCCAGTCGGTCCAGCGTGGCGTCCTTGCGGAAGTCAGGCGGGGCGAGGTGAGACAGGTTTCCGGAATGGATCATCGGCGCTTGGGATCCAACATGGTCATCAGGTCTCGCTGCTCATTGGTTTTACACTTGGGACGGTAAACACTCCGTTGGCAAGAGACAAATCGACCGCAGCTTTTTGCACCTGCAAAAGATGGTACTGCGACAGCCTGGCGACTTGAGGCACCGGGCCACGGATGGGGTGCCCGACGATTCTCGCTGCCGAATCCCTTTCGCGACCTCTCTATCATATGAGAGCCGAAAGGTTATTAAGAATATGCAGAATATGCATTCGATGCTCCTCCGGCGCGTTGCGCAGGCGGCTCATGGCCTCCTCCAACTCCGAGCCGGACGCAGTTGCGGTGCTGTCCGCCTTCACGAGCCAGTCGGCGAGGTCGGCCTCGAGCCCGGCGGAAGGCGGCACCTTGCGCGAAAGAACCTTGCTCACATGCCCTTGGGTGACGCGGCAGAACTCAGCCAACTCGCGCTGGCGAGTGCGAGTGCTCCTTAGGACGGCGTTCACGGTATCGATGATATCCGTCGATTGCATTGACCTGTGTTTCACGAAATGAATATAATGCATACTTCCTCGGAACAATTTATGCAACACGTCATCTCCCTCCACAACGGCACACCCGTGAGCCTCTTCCTGCCCGATCCTGCGGAGTCCGTGGTCCCGGGAGTGGCTTGGGGCCGGTTTGAAGAAGCGTTGACCCCTGCATTCTGGGCCGCACAGGCCTGGATGCAGGAATTGGCGGGCGGTGAGGCGTTCGGCCTTGGCGACACCCTGGCGGAGGAAGTGGCCGCCTGCCTGCTCGGTGGGTACGGTGCGCCCGCTGAAGTCGGTCTCGCGGCATATGGGAGGGTGCGGCAAGCGATGCGCAGCACTGCCGTCGTTGACGTCGGTGCGATCGAGGCCATGCTGACGATGCCTCTGAATGTTGGCGATAGGTTGGTCCGGTATCGCTTCGCTAGGCAAAGGTCGCGACAACTGGGCGAGTGCCTCGCGAGGATCGCCGATATCGACGAGGCCGCGCTGGACGACATCTCGCTCAGGGACGCACTGACGCGGCTGCCGGGGATCGGCCCCAAAACGGCATCTTGGGTTGTCCGGAACCGCAGGGCGAGCGACGAGGTCGCGATACTCGATATCCACATCGTGCGGGCGTGCGTCCATATGGGAATATTCGGCGGCGGTGCGACGCCTGCGAGTGACTACGTGGGCCTCGAATCCCGTTTCATCGGGTTCTGCCGCGCTGCCGGCCTACGCGCTTCCTTGCTCGATGCACTGATGTGGCGAACCATGCGATCGATCGGCCCGTCATTCGCGGGCTTGCGGCCAGCGTCGAATCCGAGTTCAACTGGAGGACGCGGCAAGGGGAAGACAGCATGTCCGGAGGTGGTGGCTCGAGCAGGGACGATCTGAGTCCGGGAATCGGAGGGGGGCCGGACACCTGCGGCCAGACCTACAACGCCCCCATCAACAGCCCTAAGCCTTCCGTGCTGGGGCCCGTGTCCATCGGGACCGTTCTCACCGTCGACGTCGTTCCCACCGGCACTACCAGCACCCTTGTCGTCCGTGACGCGATGGGACGAATCGGCGGCTCCCTGACTTTCCTGGGCTATACGCAGGTCATCAACTGCATCGTCCAACGTGGCGTGGCCTACACGGCGACGGTGCTGGCCATAGCGGGCGGCGTCTACACCGTCGAGGTGGTACCCGTCTGATGCGCAGCCTTTCGGTGGTAGGCGGGATCTACCGCGAGCGCTGCCTGCAACCGACCTGGGATGCCGTCCTCGGATCCGCCGGTCGTGCCGCCCAGGCACTCGGCACCGTCAAGGCTTCGCGGAAGCGGTTGCACGCTTACATGAGCGATCGGGCGCGGAGCGAAGTCGAACTCCTCGCCGAACTCGCCGACTTCGAGTTGGTACCCACGGACCTGCCTTTCCTGGTGTTGTTTGACTACGCACATACGCTTGGCGACCCTGTCATATCGCCGCCGATCGGCTTGATGGGCCAGCGACCGCCGCTCGCCGTCAAAGACGACGTCGTGCTCCGCTACGGCATGCTCGAGGGCGATGCCGTCGTCGCCGCCAACATCGCGGTTTACGATCCACAATCCGCTTTCGGCGCTGCCGCGTTCACTGCCAACGGCTCGTCGGCCAAGAGGCTTGCAGTGGTGCTCAACAGGCTCGAGTTGCGCTCGATCACCGGCGAGGAAGATCCTCGCGCCGGTGCCGACTGGCTGTTCCGGAACGACGGTGCCGAGGTGGTCGTGCTGAAGATGGGGGCCTTGGGCGCACGGGTAATCACGCCGGACGGGGCGTGGGAAATCCCCCTCTATCGATCGGAGCGCGTTTGGAAATTGGGATCCGGCGACGTCTTCTCCGCAACGTTCGCTGCAATGTGGGCCCTGGAGGACATGGCGCCCGATGACGCGGCGGACATCGCGTCGCGGGCGACCGCGTGGTACTGCGGCCATCGCGCCCTTCCCACCCCGGACGCCGCCACGCTTGCCACGATGCCGTTCGAGCAGGTGCGCCCGGGTACGGGCCGCATATACTTGGCGGCGCCGTTCTTCGACCTCGGGCAGCGCTGGCTGGTGGAGGAAAGCAGGCGCGCCCTGCTGCAAGCAGGTGCCCAGGTGTTCTCGCCCATCCACGAGGTCGGACCCGGCGCCGCCGAGGTCGTCGCTCCGGCGGATCTCGCCGGCATCGAGGACTGCGACGTACTGCTGGCGATCGTCAACGGGATGGACCCCGGGACCGTCTTTGAGGCGGGCTACGCCATCCGCAAGGGCATACCGGTCGTCGCGCTGGCCGAGAATTCGCGGGAGGAGGATCTCAAGATGTTCGTAGGCTCCGGGGCGACGGTGACCAGCGACTTCGCGACGGCCATCTACCAGGCTGTCTGGAGACTGCCGCGATGACTACCGCCTTGCTCCTGTCGGGCGGCATGGACTCTGTCAGCATCGCATGGTGGCTTCGGCCCGACGTCGCGTTGACGATCGACTACGGCCAGAAGCCGGCCGAAGCCGAGATCGACGCCGCCGGCCACGTGGCCCAACTACTCGGCATCTCGCACGAGGTGATCCGGGTCGACTGCTCGTCCCTGGGTTCTGGCGATATGGCCGGTACCGCGCCCGACGCCGCGGCGCCGGTGTCGGAATGGTGGCCCTTCCGGAACCAACTGCTCGTCACGCTGGCCGGAATGGCGGCGGTGCGCCATGGCGTGTCGCGGCTGCTGATAGGCGCTCTGGCCACCGATGGCGCCCACGCCGACGGTCGGCCCGAGTTCGTGGAGCGGGCATCGCAGCTCATGGCCATGCAGGAGGGCGGGATAGTCGTCGAGGCGCCCGCCATCGAACTCGATGCGGTCGAGCTGGTGCGTCGATCGGGAATCGATCAGGGCACGCTTGCCTGGGCGCATTCCTGTCATACCGGCAACTACGCTTGCGGCAGGTGCCGCGGCTGCACCAAGCACTTCAACACATGGCAGGCCCTTGGCTGGACTCCTCACTGACGAACCCCACCCTCGAACGCCAGCAGGGAAATGGGTTGCGTGGCTGCCTCCCGACTGCACCCTATCGGTGCTGGACCCGCCGCAGCCAACGCATGAGCACGCCTTCAAGGAAATGCTGCAGGCCCGCCGATCAAGCGTCGGGGGCGATATTGCTTGGTCGGACATCGAGGCGGTGCTCTGGCATTCGGCCAGAACGGTCACGAACGACGGTGTCGGACGCGCCGGGATCGAGATTGAGCGGCGGCCAGCGCCAGCGGCGGGCGGGCTTCACTGCATCCATATAGTCTGCCAGATGTGCGCAAACGATGGGCAGCCGAGGCTGTACCTGCCCAGGCATGGGTTCGCTGAGCTCAACCACCGCGCTGGCTCGGCGGCATTAAATCGCGCGGAGGTGGTCCAACTGCTTCCGGGGGCCGCAGGCTGCACGCTTCGGTTTGTGGCCGACATGGACAAGGTCTCAGCGGCGTACAACAATCCGGAGAGCTTGGTGTGGCGCGATTCCGGAGCCCTGGCGGCCACAATAGGTCTCGTGGCCGAATGGCTCGACCTCTCTGCAAACATGCTGGGTATTGCGGGCGGAGAATACATGCGGTCGATCGGATTTCCTGGCGAACGCTTCCTCGCCGTCGGCGGTATCCAAATTTCGTCGAGGTCTCCCTAGCAAGTAAATGCCGCAGTCTTAGCGGGTGGCGAACCGCGCTCGTTCGCTGTTCCCACCTTAGGAATCCCGCTGGCTTCCAGCTCTCTCTCAAGTTTAGGCATTGCCGCACCAGACAATATCTGATCTGATTCTTATGAACGCGACCACAGAATCTTCTTGGCATTACTAAGGCGCGCTCTATGACTGGCAGACGTTGCTTACAGGTGTATTGTCGGCACGTATCTATTGTGGATTCAAATCCAGCGTCAAAGACGCCAGTCGCGATTTGAGAGCGAATGGATCGCACTCGAACGCAAACGTGAGAACCTGGCCCCCCGCATCGGGCTTCCACACGCTCTCGCAGAGCTCAGCAGATATTGGGCTGCCTCGTTCGAGTCCTCGCGCAGCCTGGTCGCAGCGTCGCGTGCTTCCGCAGTCTCTGGAGAATCATTTGGAGTCGCCTGTATTTTCGTGGTCGTATATCCCTAGTCAGCGCGACCGGCGAAGTTCGGCCAAGCGATCGGCCAAATCGACCTACCGATCGCAAATTTCGACATACTATCAATGCGCTAAGCATAGCGAATATCGGCCATCATCGGCATCGGCATTGGCGTCGTCGATCAACCGTCTCGGTGAAGCTGAGGTAGCGGCTAACATCGGCCAAATGATCGGCCAGTTATGGGCGCTCAGCTAAAATTTCTGTTGACATATACGTACTTAGCGCGATCTAACATCGGCCAATTATGGAAGAGACCGTACAGCGCATCGAGCCGGCGCGCCTGGAAGACGTTGCGGAGCCTATCTCCGACGCGCTGGCTGAGCTGTCAGCAAGCTCGGCGGTTCTCGGCGCCAAGCTGCATCCGCGCACGGCCGCGAACCTGGCGGATCTCGTGCGCATCATGAACACCTATTACAGCAACCTGATCGAGGGCCACAACACGCGCCCCCGCGACATCGAACGCGCCCTCGCCGGCGAATTCGACAAAGACCAGGAACGACGCAACCTGCAGGTGGAAGCCGCGGCCCATGTTCGACTGCAGGGGGAAATCGATCGCCTGGCAGCGGAGGGTCAGCTCCCAGAACCGGCTTCGCTTGATTTTTTGCGCTGGCTGCATGCGGAATTCTACCGTGACGCCGATGAGGCGATGTTGCGCATTCGCGGCGCAGACAGAGAATTCTTGATGGTTCCGGGTCGGTGGCGATCACAGCCTGAACATGATGTCACTGTCGGCCGCCACCAGCCGCCGTCAAGCGATCGCGTCGAAGCGTTCATGGAGCATTTCGCTAGCCGGTACCGCTTCCAACGTACGGGCAAAGCGGCTAGGATATTGGCGATTCCGGCCGCGCATCATCGGTTCAATTATATTCATCCCTTCCCAGACGGCAATGGACGCGTCAGTCGCTTGATGAGTCACGCCATGGCCCATGAGGCAGGAATCGCCGCGCACGGGCTGTGGTCGATTTCCCGAGGCCTGGCGCGGGGTCTGGAAAGCCGCGGCGACTATAAACGCATGATGGATCACGCCGACATGCCACGCCAAGGCGATCGCGACGGCCGCGGTAATCTTTCTATGCGGGCGCTGGCGGATTTTACCTTATGGTTTCTACGCGTATGCATCGACCAGGTCAGTTTCATGTCCAGCCTGTTCGATTTGAACCAACTTGCCCGGCGCCTGCAGCGGTTCGTTCAACGCTACGACCTGAAGCCGGAAGCTTTCCGGCTGCTCGAGGAGGCGCTTCTGCGCGGCGAGTTCGATCGCGGTGAGGCCTCACGTATCGCTGGCTTGCCGGAACGTACGGCCCGCCGCGTGTTTACCGAGGTGCTCGAGCTTGGCCTGCTTGCGTCCGATACCCCGAAAGGACCGGTATCGCTACGCTTCCCGGTCGACACGTTGGACGAACTGTTTCCTAAGCTATTTCCGGAAACTTAGCGTCGCATAACTGCGCCTACTGTTTCCCCGCCCCGGCGAGTTGCGAGCCGCCGGATGGGAAGAGTTCGACTTCAAAGGCTCGGTGTGGACCATCCCGGAAGCAGGCATGAAAATGCGGCGGCCGCACCGCGTTGCACTTTCGAGGCAGGCCATCAAAATCCTGACCGATCTCAGAGACATTTCCGGCAGCGAGGCGCTGCTGTTTCCAAGTGCGCGATCGGGTTCTCGTCCGATTTCCGACTATACACTTAACGCCGCCCTGCGTCGCATGGGTTACAGCAAGAAAGAAGCAACGGCTCACGGTTTCCGAGCAACGGCATCAACTCTGTTGAATGAATGCGGCAAGTGGCATCCAGACGCAAGAGAGACAGCTGACCCATATTGAAAAGAACGACGTTCGGCGCGCTTCCGCCAGGGCAGAGCACTGGGAAAAGCGCGTCAGTATGATGCAGTGGTGGGCCGATTATCTGGACGAAATTGGGTGCACGAAACCTGCAGTTGAACCCAAACAAGTGTAACTGCAACCCCGTGTCCGCACCTATCGTGAACATGAACATCAGCTTTGCGTACGTTATGACATTGGCCGCGTCTATGTTGGGGCGGAACCGGCGACGCAGTCCTTCGAGGGACAGGGGCTTTTCACAAATCTACGTCAAGCGGCTTAACTGGTTGTGGAGCTTCAATCGTTATTCCGAGTCGGCTGACGGCCGGCGTCAGCACAGCGTCAGGAACAGCGGTCTGGCTCAGCGTTCCGGCTTGTCGTCCCGGAGGATGCGCTCAGCGGCTCCGTCAAGATCCTCGTATTGGCCACTCTTCAACGCCCACAGAAAGCCAGTCAGCCCCAGTGCGCCAAGAAATAGGGCGACTGGCATGAGGTAGACGAGTATCGTCATGATGACCGCGCTAATGGGTGAATGCCGGAATGCGTTGCCGAAGAAGCCCTCGTCAGCTCGGCGAGCCTAAAGCCCTGCAGCCGCAGCCCGTTTCCGATCACCAGCAGCGATGAGGCGGACATCGCGACCGCGGCGATCAACGGCGTGACGTTGCCGAAGATGGCGATCGGCACGGCAACAGCGTTGTAGATGATCGCGATGGCTATGTTCTGGCGGATCAGCCGCCCTGCCTTCCGCGAGACGTCCAGCGCAAGGGGTACGGCCGAAAGGCTTTCACGCAGGAACACGAAATCGGCGGCGTTGCGGCCAATATCGGCGGCGGTCGCGGGAGCGATCGAGACGTGCGCCGCGCCCAGCGCTGGCGTGTCGTTGAGCCCGTCGCCCACCATCAGGACCTTGTGGCCGGCCTTGGTCAGCACTTCGATCCGCTCAGCCTTCTCGGACGGCAGCAGCGCCGAAACAAAACGGTCGATGCCCAATATTCTTGCGACATCGCCACAAGCGTCCGGGGTATCGCCCGACAGCATTTCGACCGACACGCCGGCATCCTTCAATTGCCCGACCGCCGCCTTGGCGTCGGCGCGCGTAGCGTCCTCGAACGTGAAGGAGGCGACGATCCTCCCATTCTTCGAAAGCACCGTCCCGCCATAGCCGCCATACTTGCCTTTGCCACCGGTCCGGGCTTTCCATCCGGCCCAGCCGCGCCGGCCAAGACGCCAGGTGCTGTCCGCGGTCGTGGCTTCGATGCCGAGACCCGGGTGCTCGCTGACGGCTTCCAGCTTCGACTGGCCGGCAAAACCCGCGAATGCGGCGATGGCCTTCGAGAACGGGTGACGGGAGTGCGCCGCCATGTCGGCTGCGATCGCCAGCATCGCCGGATCGATGGTCGACGCGTTGACCAGCCTGGGCTGACCGAGCGTCAGCGTGCCGGTCTTGTCGAATACCGCCACGTCTATCGCGGCCAAGCGCTCAATGGCCGATCCGTCCTTGACCATCACGCCGGCTTCGAACAAGCGGCGCGCCGCGACCACTTGCACGATAGGCACGGCCAGACCGAGCGCGCATGGGCATGTGATGATGAGAACGGCGATCGCGATTGTCACTGCCCGGTGCCAGTCGCCGGTTACCGCCATCCAGCCAAGGAACGTCACGAAGGCGGTGAGATGGACCACCGGCGCGTAGAGCGCCGAGACACGGTCGGCGATCCGCCGATAGTGCGCACGACCACCTTCGGCGGCTTCCATCAGCCGGACCATTTCCGCCAGGAAGGAGTCCTTTGCCGCAGCGGTCGCTTCGATGGTCAGCGGGCCGGTAAGGTTGAGCGTGCCGGCCTGAACCTGTTGCCCGGACGTCACGGTTTTTGGTGTGCTCTCGCCAGAAACCAGCGAGCAGTCGAGATCCGACGCGCCCCGAATGATCCGGCCGTCGACAGGGACCCTTTCGCCTGCGGCGACCAGAAGGTGCATGCCCGGTTCGATCTCGCCAACCGGCAGGTAGTCGCGCGCGCCATCGCCGCGCAGCACCATGGCGCCACGTGCGGCCAACTGGGACAGGCCTTTCACGGCGGTCCGTGCCCGTTCGCGCATGACGTGATCCAGGGTGCGGCCGATCAACAGGAAAAACAGCAGGGATACGGACGCGTCGAAATAGGCGTGATCGCCATGATTGATCGTCTCATAGAGGCTCATGGCATAAGCGAGCGACACCCCAACCGCGATCGGCACGTCCATGTTCATGCGGCCGTGGCGCAGTGCATTCCAGGCCGAGCGGAAGAAGATGCCGCCGGCAAAGGTGAGCGCCGGGATGGCGATCAATGCAGAGACCCAGTGAAACAGGTCGCGGGTAGCACCTTCGGCGCCGGACCAGACCGAGACCGAAAGCAGCATGATGTTGCCGGCGGCGAACCCGGCGACCGCGACCGCGCGGATCAGCTCGGCAAGCGTCTTGTCTTTTTCATCGATCTCGGCGGCGAACAGATGCGCCTCGTAGCCCAGTCGTCTCAGCGCAGCGACGAAGGGCGGCACCTCGTCGCCTCGCCACCGGATCGCGACGCGCTTGGTCGACAAGTTGACACGCGCGTCTTCGACATTGTCGAGCTTTGCCAGCGCCGTCTCGATCGCCTGGATGCAGGCTGCGCAATGAACCGTCGGTACTGAAAGGTCGGTCTGGCGAAGACCATCGCCAACCAAGCGGCTCGCCAACCTGATCTCCTGGCCAGATGGCAGGACCGATGTGGTACCGGTCAGATCCATTGCCTGTTCCGCGCCGGGTGCACAGCAGCTCATTGCAGCGCTCCTTGCGAAATCATGATCCTGCGGACGTCGCGATAGGGTAGCGCCAGGCCGGCATCGGCGTCGACTTCGACGATCCAGACGCCGTCCTTCGGCATGTGCCGCGCCGCGAATTCCTCGCCGGAGGCGAGGGCGAGCGTAACGGACTTGTCCTCTTTCTCGTATGCGGGATGGCGAAACAGCACCTTGACGCCATGCAAGGGGACCGGCTTGCCGGTGGTATCGCTCAAGCTGTAGCGGACCTCACCCCGAGCGATCGTCAGTTTGCCGGTCCAGCCGAGTGCCGCCTGCGCGCGCCCTTCCTCGGCCTTTTTGTTGAATTGCTGGCTGGCCACATAGGTGTTCTCGACGACAAGGCCGGTCCAGCTCGTGCTGGCGAGTGTCGCCATCGTGAGATTGACCGCGATGATCACGCCGAAAAAGCCGAGAATGGTGAGCAGCATGTGCCTGCCGGTGAACTCACGCGTCTTTTGCGTATTGGTGCTCATCTGGCGATCTCCGGGGCGTTGAAGGTGGCGGTGTATTCGTCCGATTCGAAGCTCGCTCTGTCCTCGACGCGGAACTTGAAGGTTTGTGCAGCGTGCCGAACCTCACCCGCTGGCTGGCGCACGAAGACCTTCAGCATGTTCAGCCGGTCGGCTTCGACCGCGATGGCGAAGAAGCGAGCTGCCGGCAGATCACTGCCGACGACGCTCATTTCGGCTCCCTGCAAGCCCTGCATCGTGACGACGATCGTCCTTGGCTCGGGGATCATGTTAAGCAGCTTGACGGTGTAACCGTTGCGGATCGAGCCGTCGGACAGGGTCACGAATTGCGGATTGCGGTCGTGCAGGACGTTGATCTCGAGTCGGTCGCGCGTCAGCAGCGAATAGATCAAGGCAAGCCCGACCGCCGTCCACGCGCCCATGTAGAAGAAGGTCCTCGGCCGGAAGATCTTGCGAATATGGAAATGCGCCAACCTGGCGGAGAATGTGCTGTCGGCCGTTCTGACGAGTGAAGGGTTCACGGGACCGGAGCCGCCTGCGGTCGCCACCGCCATGTTGGCGTTGTAGTCGGACAGCGTCGCATAGGAGATCAGCCCGCGCTCCTTGCCGAGCTTGTTCATGACGCCGTCGCAGGCATCAAGGCACAGCGCGCAAGTGATGCATTCGAGTTGCTGGCCGTCGCGAATGTCGATCCCCATCGGGCAGACTGCGACACAGGCATTGCAGTCGACGCAGTCACCGACCGGCTGCCCCGCAGCCTGGACCTTCTTGGCGTGCCGCGAACGAGGTTCGCCACGCCAGTCATTGTAGGTCACAGTGAGCGAATTCTCGTCGAGCATGGCAGCCTGGATGCGCGGCCACGGGCACATGTAGGTGCAGACTTGCTCGCGCATCAGCCCGCCGAACGTGTAGGTGGTCGCCGTCAGCACCGCGATGGTGACGTAGGCGACCGAAGCGGCGGTGCCGTTGAATACGTCGCCGATCAGCGTCGGCGCATCGGCGAAATAGAGGATCCAGGCGCCGCCGGTAGCTGCCGCTATGACCAGCCAGATGGCGTGTTTCGACACACGCAGCACCAGTTTGCGCGCGGTCCAGCGGCCGGCGTCGAGCTTCATGCGAGCGTTGCGATCGCCTTCGATCGCCCGCTCGACAACTAGGAAAAGATCGACCCATACCGTCTGCGGGCAGGTATAGCCGCACCAGGCGCGGCCGACGGTGGACGTGATCAGGAAGAGGCCGATGCCGGCCATCATCAGAAGGCCGGCGACATAGTAGAATTCCTGCGGCCATATCTCGATGAAGAAGACGTAGAAACGGCGGTTGGCAAGATCGATCAGCACGGCCTGATCAGGAGCAAACGGACCTCGATCCCAGCGCAACCAGGGCATCAGATAATAGATGCCCAGCGTGATCGCCATCACCAGCCATTTGAAGCGGCGAAAGCTGCCCGAGGCGCGTTTAGGGAAGATTTTCTTGCGCGGAGCATAGAGCGGCTGTCGTGTCTTGGCGGAGTTGACCGCTTTTGCCTCGAGCCGCTCCATCTGCGTTTTATCCAGCACGTGCATCTCCACTCGCGCGCGGCCTATGACATCGTTGTGCGACGGACTTGTCTGCTTCGACAGACGTCCGGTCTGCAGTGAGCCCGCTTCGCCGTGTGGGCCGCGCCGCCTTGCTGCAGGTCAATCGCCGCATGCCGGAATGGTGTCGGGGCCCGACTCGTGCCGGGCCCCGTCGCTTGGCGGGGAGGGCCGAGAATAGGCTTCCGTTCCTATTCTCCGCCGCCAAGCGAATGGACATAAACCGCAAGTTCCTTAACCTTGGTCTCGCCGAGACGCCCGATCCAGGCCGGCATGACACCGTGCTTCGGCGCGCGGACTTGGACGGCGATGGCTGTCTCGCCGGGTGCGTAGAGCCAGATCGCATCGGTCAGATTGGGCGCGCCGAGCTCTTTGTTGCCTTTCGCATTATCGCCATGACAGGCGACGCAGTTTTCCGCGAATACCTTGGCGCCGGGCTCGATAAGACTTGCATCCTGGACCTTGCCCGAGAGGCTGGCGACATAGGCGCCGACCTGTGCGATCTGTTCGGGCGTGATGATGTCACCGAAGGGGGGCATTTCCGACTGCCGAGTATCCGGGTCGGATGCGAAACGGATGCCGTGCGCGATCGTTTGCTGGATCTGCTCGGTCGTGCCGCCCCATAGCCAGTCATCGTCGTTCAGGTTTGGAAAGCCCTTCGACCCTTGGGCGCCCGAGCCGTGGCATTGCACGCAATTGACCTTGAAGGTAGCTCCACCGGCCGCTACCGCGAATTCACGCAGCGCGTCGTCGGCTGCAATCTCGGATACGGTCTTCTGCTGGATGGCCGCGACATATTTGCCCTTGGCGGCTTCGGCAGCCGCCAGCTCAATCTTGACAGCGTTGCGGCTGGAATAGCCAAGCACACCCTTGGTCGCGGAAGACAGCATCGGCCAAGCCGGATACGCAATTGTATAAGCCACCGCCCAAGCGACGGTGATGTAGAAGGTTATCACCCACCATCGGGGCAATGGGTTGTTGAGCTCCCTTATCCCGTCCCATTCATGACCAGTCGTTGAGATGCCCGAGACTTCATCGATATGCTCGCTGCTCATGATCAGTCGTCCTTGAGTGGAATCTGGGCGGCTTGATCGGCCTGTATTTTGCCGCCGGGACGCAAGGCAAAGGCAATGCAGCCGACGAAGAAGAGCGCCATGGCAAGCAGACCCCAGCTGTCCGCGAATTCCCGCATCAAATTATAGCTCATTGCGTCCCCCTCAGCGGTAGCCGGCTGCATCGTCATAGGTCTTGAAATCGACCAGTGTTCCCAGCATTTGCAGATAGGCGACGAGGGCATCCATCTCGGTCACCTGCTGCGGATTGCCGTCCAGATCACCGACTTTGGCTTTCGGATAGCGTTTCTCGAGGCCCGAGGTATCGGCATTCGGGTCGGCCTGGGCCATCAGATCGGCATTGGCGTGCGCGATCATGTCATCGGAGTACGGGACGCCAACACGCGCGTTCGCAACCAGATGCGTCGAGAAGTCCTTCACCTCGATCGGAGCGTCCTTCAGGAAGGCATAGCGAGGCATGATAGATTCCGGCACCACCGAACGTGGATCCATAAGGTGCTGAACGTGCCATTCGTTGGAATAGCGGTTGCCGACTCGTGCAAGGTCAGGGCCGGTGCGCTTCGAGCCCCACTGGAAGGGGTGGTCGTACATGGACTCGGCGGCCAGGCTGTAGTGGCCGTAGCGCTCGACCTCGTCCCGGAAAGGCCTGATCATCTGGCTGTGGCAGAGGTAGCAGCCCTCGCGCACATAGATGTTGCGTCCGGCGAGTTCCAGTGGCGAGTAGGGCCGCATGCCTTCGACTTTCTCGATCGTGTTGTCGAGATAGAAAAGCGGCGCAATCTCGACGATACCGCCGACGGTCACGACAAGAAGAGACCCAACGAGAAGAAGCGTGGCGTTCTTCTCGATGATCGCGTGTTTGTCCATCAAGCCCATTGTCTGGCTCCCTATTCGGCAGGCCGGAGGGCGGGCTCGGAACCTGGCATTGGTTGCTCTTCGCGCTGGTGGCCAAGAATGGTCATGGTCACGTTCCAGGCCATGAGCAGGGCGCCGGTGAGGTACATCGCACCGCCGATGGCGCGCATGACGTAGAAGGGATGCATGGCGGCGACGGTTTCGGCGAAGGAGTAGACGAGGAAACCCTGCTCATCGTATTCGCGCCACATCAGGCCCTGCATGATGCCGGACACCCACATCACCGCGGCGTAGACGACGATTCCCAGCGTCGCCAGCCAGAAATGCCAGGTGACGAGGCGCATCGAATAGAGCCGGTCGCGGTTCCACAGTTTCGGCACCATGTAGTAGATTGCGCCGAACGAGATCATGCCAACCCAGCCGAGCGCGCCGGAATGGACATGGCCGATGGTCCAGTCCGTGTAGTGCGACAGCGAATTGACCGTCTTGATCGACATAATCGGACCTTCGAAGGTCGACATGCCGTAGAAGGCGACTGCCATCACCATCATGCGGATGATCGGATCGGTGCGCAGCTTGTCCCAGGCGCCAGACAGCGTCATCAGGCCATTGATCATACCGCCCCATGAGGGCATCCACAGCATGATCGAGAACGCCATGCCGAGCGTCTGCGCCCAGTCGGGTAAGGCGGTGTAATGCAGGTGGTGCGGGCCAGCCCAGATGTAGAGAAAGATGATCGCCCAGAAGTGGACGATTGACAGGCGGTAGGAATAGACCGGCCGGTTCGCCTGCTTGGGCACGAAATAATACATCATGCCGAGGAACCCGGCGGTGAGGAAGAAGCCGACGGCGTTGTGGCCATACCACCATTGCGTCAAGGCGTCCTGGACGCCGGAGAAGGCGGAATAGCTCTTGGAGCCGAGGAAGGAGGCCGGCATCGACAGATTGTTGACCACATGCAGCATCGCGATTGTCACGATGAAGGACAGGTAGAACCAGTTGGCGACGTAGATATGCGGTTCCTTGCGCTTCAGGATCGTGCCGAGGAACAGGATGAGATAGGCGACCCAGACGATGGTCAGCCAGAGATCCACATACCATTCGGGTTCGGCGTATTCGCGGGCTTCGGTGATGCCGAGCAGGTAGCCGGTCGCGGCCATGACGATGAACAGCTGGTAACCCCAGAACACGAACCAAGCGAGATCACCGCCAAACAGCCGGGCGCGGCACGTGCGCTGCACGACATAGAGAGACGTGCAAAGCAAAGCGTTGCCGCCGAAGGCGAAGACGACGCCGGATGTGTGCAGCGGCCGCAGCCGGCCGAAATTGAACCAGGGTTGGATGTTGAGGTGAGGGTATGCCAGCTGCAGGGCAATGATCACACCGACGAGCATGCCGACGACGCCCCAGAATACCGTTGCAATGGCTCCGTAGCGGATCGGGCCATCCATGTAGGCGGAGGTGTCGATCGGAGCCGCCGGCTTGAAATCTGTGTTGCGCAGCAGGATCGCGGTAAAGCCAGCCACGGCGAAGAACAAAACCCCCATATGCTGGCGAAAAGGTCCTTCTACGCCGAAGCCGGCAGCCACCAGGGCCGCAAAAGCAAACAGGCTTAGAACGACGATCTCCGTGCCGAATTTCATGACATCTCCCCGACCAGGATTCCAATGCGCGGACGCCAAATCCGCGGTGCATTAATTCCGTAGTTGCCGCCTGCTCGCCCTGATCCATGTCAGAGCCGCACGATTTTGCTTCGGGCAGCATCGAGTTCGGTGCAATCAGAAGGTGGCGATTTGAACAAGGAAACGCAGCACGGGCCAACCCGCTCATGGACAAGTGCGGCTTTCTCGCGCCAGGCCGGCACAGAGGCGATTCCGGGCGAGGTCATGAGGCTTGCCCATCGGGAAAAGCTGGAGCTCTGCTTCTCGCTGGAAAGCATTGCCGATGCACTGCCGAACGTCGACCGCCTCAAATGTCTTGGAACGGCCAAGAAGATCGTTCCGCTGCTCCGTGACATTCATGGGTTTGAGGAGAGGGTAATTTTCCCTGCGTATGAGGCGCACTTGACTCCGGCCGAGGCCAAACTTGCCTCTACCAGCCGGTTGCGCATCGAGCACCTTGAGGATCAATGCTTCGCTGGCGAGGTGGCCGAAACGCTCCTAGCGATCGGTCATGGTGATCCGATAGAGAGCGCGGAAGCTGTCGGATTCATGCTACGCGGCTTCTTCGAAGGCTTGCGGCGACACATCGCTTTCGAACGCGAGCATGTCCTGCCGCGGATCGTAATAAGCGACGAAGGCCCCGACGCTTAGGTCTCATTCACAAAGGCCGGTTGCCGCGCGCCTCGGCCGCCGCAGCGCTGCTCCAGCCGGCTCATGCTGTCGACCGTTACATGGCGTTTGTTCTCGATCCGGATCGCGCCGTCAGCCCGCAATCGCGTAAGCTGGCGGCTCACGGTCTCGTTCGTCAGTCCAAGGAAATCAGAGATGTCGGCACGTGTCAGCGGCAGATCGAAGCATGCCGACCCAGCCGCCGGGTCGATACTGGAATCCATATTCCGGGCGATCATGAGGAGAAAGCTCGCCACCTTCTCCGGTGCGGTCTTGCGCCCGAGAGTCACCATCCATTCAAGTGCCTCGTCGAGTTCGTCCAGCGTCTGCTTGAGCAGGCGATGCTCGAGTCCCGGTGATTCCTTCATTATCCGTTCAACGGCCGCCTTCGGAAACGAGCACAGCGAGACGGAGGTTGCCGCTTCCACATTGATCGTGCTTTTCACCTTGAAGGGCCGTCCCAGAAAATCCGGTGCGAACCGAAGACCGACAATCTGCTGGCGGCCGTCCGAAAGGCACTTCGTCAGCTTCACAACGCCTGAAAGCAAGTTTGAATAACTGTCGACGGCCTCGGCGTCGGCGATCAGTTCGACCCCCGGCTCGAGCTTGTGCCGCGACGAAGTTTTGGCGAGCCCAACCAAATGGTTTGGATCGAGCGCAGCGCAGACGCCGCGATGTCGTGCTGCGCAAGACAGGCAAAGAACGGGAATGCCGGAACTGTGAATGTCTTGCCGTACTGTCATTACGCTCGCGCTACCGATCCCAAGTTTCGACAGGATAGCAAGCGATGGCAGAGAAATCCTTGCGGCAGTTTGTCCGTGCTGGAGGCTGACCGAAATCAGGGCATTGGCTCTTCGACGCGTCCAGACTTCCGGCGAGGCAAAAACGGCGGACCACCAAATGAGACCGGAATTAGCTGCCAGGCTTGGCGAGAACGTCCCGCGTTATACCAGTTACCCGACCGCGCCGCATTTCCATCCTGGCGTCGACGCTGATGTCTATCGAAGCTGGTTGAAGGCGCTCGAAAGCGGTGACGAGGTCTCGCTCTACCTGCACATCCCTTATTGCGACCGGCTGTGCTGGTTCTGTGCGTGCCATACAAAGCAGACCCGCCGCTACGAGCCGGTGGCTTCGTATCTCCGCTCGCTTCACGCGGAGATCGCGACTGTCGCCGGTCTTGTCGGCGGCAAGGCCCATGTCCGCGCCGTGCATTTCGGCGGCGGCTCGCCGACCATGCTGAAGCCCGAGGATATGATAGCCTTGGGAACTGTCCTGCGGGATAGCTTCGATTTTCTTGCCGATGCGAAGATCAGCGTCGAAATCGAACCCAACGACATGGACGAAGCCCGCCTTGATACACTTGCCGAGATCGGCATGGCGCGGGCGAGCCTCGGCGTTCAGGATTTCGATCCGAAGGTGCAGAAGGCGATCAACCGCGAGCAGAGCTTTTTGCAGACCAAGGCGGTTGTCGACGGCATTCGCTCTCGCGGCGTAGGGTCCGTGAACCTCGATTTGCTTTACGGCCTGCCGCATCAGACCAGGGAGAGCGTCTGTTCCACCGTGGCGCAGGCGCTGACTCTGGAGCCGGACCGGATGGCGCTGTTCGGCTACGCGCATGTGCCCTGGTTCAAGAAGCATCAGACTATGATCGACGAGGCATGGTTGCCGGGTCCGGCCGAACGGTTCGCTCAGTGGCAAATTGCCGCCCGTCTGATCATGGGCGCCGGATACGAGGCGATTGGAATAGACCATTTCGCCAAGCCGGATGATGCGCTTGCAGTCTCGGCTCGCGCGGGAACAATCCGCCGCAATTTCCAGGGCTACACCGAGGATCGCTGCGAAACACTGATCGGGCTCGGGCCGTCATCGATCAGCCGGTTTCGACAGGGCTATTCGCAGAACATGCCGTCGACAGCCGAATATGGACGCATGGTCGAGGGGGGACATCTGGCCACGGTCCGCGGCATCGCGTTTTCCGAAGATGACCGTGTTCGCGGCTGGATCATCGAGCGCTTGATGTGCGATTTCGGCTTTTCAGCAGCCGATCTGGTGGAACGCTTCGGGGAAGCCGGACAAAAGCTTCTTTTCCAAGCAAGCTCCATCGCCATTGGCGACCCTGCTCGACCGCTTGAACTCCAAGGTGACAGTTACGTCGTATCGGCGGAAAGTCGTCCCTTTGTAAGGAGCATTGCAGCGAAGTTCGACAAATATTTCGAAAGTGGAACGGCCAGGCACTCAGTGGCAGTCTGAGTGCCACAGACGAACGTCACCGTCTTCAGTCGATCGCGAACCTCCTCTAAATCGCCGAAACCAGCAGCTAACAATTCGATAGTGCATATGACGCCACTTTACGATGCTGTGACGACGCGGGTATTTCCCAAAGGGGGTCGCATGGCAGAGGGCTGGGACCCGCCGGAACCCTGCAGGCAGGGCTCCACTTCGTATCCGCCCAAGCAGGTTGGATTGTTCGGCCCAGTCTTCACTGAATGTCAGCGACGCACCCCATTGCGGCTTCCGCTACTCAGCGCTGCGGCTCTTGAATGCCCCTTTGAGATGAGCTCATTCTGAGTAACAACCGCACGGCGTTCCCACGTGTCTGAAACCATGCATCAGTGCGGCTAGCACGCCCTGCGCCTGTTCGCGGTTTCCGGGCCGCCCAGGCACTTACTTGACCTCCAGCTGCTCGAAGTTCGCGCATAGGCCTTACATGACGGATCGGTAGGCCGCGACCGCCGGGAAATTAGGCACCCGGGCGGCTGCGCCAATTGACCAACTTTATGCTTCGATTACTCGGAATCTGAACCTGACACGCGTCGCGATTTCTCTGACATGCCGGCGGGCAAGCTTTCCTTTCTGGCCTTGGCAAACGCTCTGTCACCTTCCAGAAACCCTGCCAGCATGAAAGGTATGAGTTCCGCTACCGTTTCAGACTCGCCATAGGTCTGGCGGTAAAGCGCCGCATAGTCCTTGAGTGCTTGGTTCAGGTCCGCGCTAACGGTGATGGTCATCTTCGAAGGTGTCCGGTCTGGAAGCTTTCCAAGTTTCAGATCTGCCATGATTACTCCTGTTCAAGTCGGGTATGGGCGCAGCACAAGATCCTTGTGTACAATCACGCGTAGGGGCCAACCGGGGCGGACGATAATGGTGGGTTGAATATTCAGGTTCTTTTCGGTGATGCGCTGGCCGGCTTGACTGATGTTTTGCTGAGTGGATTCCCGGATCGCCTTAACTAGGTCGCTTTCGTTTTCCCCAAAGCTCAACTCGGTACCAACGCCCAGTAGCGTCGCTAGAGCAACTCCCTTGATCAGCTGCCAGGTGTGAAAATCGACCTTGTCTTCAAGCCCAGCATAGCCGGCAGTATCCGTCGCTGGCAGATTGTCGATTCCGATCGAGGAACCGTCGGGCAGGATTATTCGCTGCCAGACCAGCAATGCGCGCCTCTGCCCAAAAGCCACGACGCTGTCATAAGTGCCGATGAGGCGTGAGCCTTGCGGAATGAGCACAATGCTGCCGGTGACTGTGTCGTGCACATTCTCGGTGACCTGCGCGACGACAAGGCCAGGCAAGTCGGAATTTATGCCGGTGACGAGACTGGCCGCGATCACGCTGCCGGCCATCAGTTGGTAGGGCGAGGCCGGCGTCTGCAGCGCGTGCTGATTGTAGATCCCGCTTGTGTTTCGCTGACTGATAAAATCGAGCTTGCGCTGTTGGTTGTTCTGGTCACCCTCGGCTGGGGCAACGGAAGCTGACACGCGCGTCGCTCCGGATTGCGGAAGCGCCTCAGACGGCTGCTGCGCACTCGGCCCGCCGCCGGCGACATCTGTCTGTCTGGGTCGATTGTCGATCCGGAACAAGACTTGCGACTCGCGCGCCTCAATTGCTTGCTGGGCAAGGCGCTGCTCCTCGGCGGAGATATCCTGCCCTGGCGCGATGCCGAGCTGACGTTGGCGTTCAAGGATGGGGCGACCGAGGTCGCCGGGCAGTGGCGGTCCGAGCACAGGGGCCTTCGGCATGATCCCGGAATAGTCCTTGGGAAGCGCTTCTAGTCCCTCGGCGGGTGGCTTGCGCTCGGTGTTATAGCGGTCCTCTGCCTGGTGCTTGATACGCCATGCCGGTCCTTGAAGCGCCATCATCGTGACGCCCAGAATGGCACCGGATCCGACTGCAGCGATGGCGACGATCACACCGCGCCTGAATCGGACAGCGCGGCGGGGCGAGGCTCGCAATTGCAGCTGCTCGGGATCGAGTTTCGGCGGCGCATCGGATCGGGAAGTATCGGTCATGAGCGCTCCCCTCACCTGCTGGGCCGCGCAAAGAGCGGAATCCGCCGCGGCGGTTGCCGGCCGTCAGTCCTGGTGATGCGCACCACCTGCTGCTGCTTGCTGCCTAGACGCAGTTCTGCAGCGCCAAAGAGGCGATCGACGATGTAGTAGTTGCCGCGCATGCGATAATTGACGAGCTGGCTGTCCCCATCGGCACCGACGATGAAGAGAGGAGGCGCTTCACCCTGATCAATGCGACGGGGGAATTCGATATAGACCTTGCTGCCATCGTCGAAAGCGCGCGTCGGCCTCCAGGGTGGTGTGTCGCCGGTGATTGAATACCGAAAGCGGATATTCTCGAGCGCCACATTCGACGCCACCGGCGTGGCAGCCTCGGCTTGGGCGTTGCGCTGGCGTAGCGCGATGATCTGGTCCTCGCTATAGGTCCAGGAGATCGCCGCCATTGAGGTCTTCTCGGTGCTTTGAAGCTGCAAATGGTAGGTGCGTCGTTCCGTGGTGATCACCAGATTTGTGTTAAGTCCCGGCGCGAAGGGTTTTACCAGCACATGGGTGCGCTGATTGTCACCGGTGCCGCTGACGGTATCGCCGATCACCCAACGCACCGTGTCGCCGGCCGACACGGCTGTTAGCTTCTCGCCCGGCTGGAGTGCGATATCGGTAACGCGCTCCGGCGCGGCATAGAGCTGATAGAGTGCGCCATCGGCGAATGGATAGACCTGAACCGCATTCACGTACCCATACCTGGTGGGTTGCTGCGTCGCTGCTTTATTGGCATCGGAGACCCGTTCTTCAGGAGAGCGCTTGTCATCGGCCACCCTGTCCGGATCGGGCTGTAGCTGACCTGGCAACGGCAGCGGCTTTGGCACTTCGACTATCTTGACCGGCTTCTCCGGCGGCTTCTCGATTGCGGCTGGTTTGAAATCGGCAGCATCATAGTAAATCTCAGGCGGCGGTACCGGCTTCGACGCGCAGGCGGAGAGGACTGCTGTAGAGGCCGACAGGATCAGCACGGCACGGACCGACGACATTCTATTCTTCATTGGTGGACTCCTTTTGGGGAAACGGACGTCGGCGCAGCACTGTCGAGCTCGCGCGACCAGTCGATCGCATTGATGAAGACGCCGAGCGGGTTGTTGCGCAGTTGGTCAGTATTACTTGGCGGGCGGATCACGATGGTGAGGATCGCGGTCCAGCGCGTCGTGCTGGCAAGGCTGCCGCGCTCAAAAACCTGCTCGGCCCATTTGACCTGGAACGAGCTGTCGGAAGCCCTGACCACGCTGGTCACTTGCACCGACACGCTGCGTGTGCCGATCTGGCCGAAAGGATCGTTCGCCTTGGCGTACTCGTTGAGAAAGAGCGCCGCGCGGTCGGTGGCGAAGTCATAGGCCGAAAGCCAGTTCTGCCGCACCAGCACCGGATCGGTGGAAACGGAACGGACATTCTGAATGAAGCGGCCGAGATGCCACGCGATCTGGGCATCGGAGGGCTCGTAGTCCCGGATTGCCGGCGCAACGGCGCGTGCCTCGCCGAAGCCGTCGACCTCGACGACGTAAGGCACGACGCGGCTCTGCATCGACTGCCACACGAGTCCGCCGGAAAGTCCGGCCGCCAAGGTCAGACAGCCAAGAGCCATGAACCGCCAGTTGCGGGCCTGCACTCGAGATGAGCCTATGCGCTCGTCCCAGAGCTGCGCGGCCTTCTGATACGGCGTGACCGGCTCGGGCGTCTTGCCGTAACGTTGAATGGGTCGCTTGAATAGCATTTAGTCGTCCTTGTCGTTGAGAGAGGGATTGGCGCTGCCTCCCGGCCTGTCGCCTTCACGGACGGCCTGCATGGCGGTGTGACGGTGGGCACGGGCTGTCTGTTCGGAACGCAGGCGCCTGGCCCAGCCGGGCGCGGCATCAGCGACCGGACCAGTAGGGCTTCCGGTCATGGATGCGGTCGGCGCACCACCGGTCGCGGTCCAGGCAGCTTCGCGCCCGGCATCAACGCTGCGCCCGAAGCCTCCTGCGGCAGATCGTGCCGCCCGCATTGCGGCGCCGCCGGCGGCGCTGGTCACACCATGCATTCCAGCAGCTACACCGGACAGGCCGGACTCGGGCGATGTTGCGCGCCCGATCTGCCAGGCCGTAGAAGCCGCTGACCCCAGGGTCGTGCCGGCACGGAGTGCGGTGAGACCGCTGCCGGTTGCCGTGCGCGCGCCGGCAAATGCTGCGCCTGCGGCAACGAGCGATGCACCGGCTGCGGCTGCCGTGGTTCCAAGTGCGGCGCCCGCGCCAAGCTGCGGCGCGCCCGAGACAAGACCGGAGGCTATCCCAGGTCCGAAAATGCCGAGACCAAGGAGCGCCAAGGCGCCCAGGACCTGTGACATGGCGGCGGCCAGATCCGGCTCCTTGCCTTGCAGCGCGGAAGCGAACTCGCCAAAGAGCGTGGAGCCGATGCCGATGATGACGGCCAACACCATCACCTTGATGCCCGACGAGATGACATTGCCGAGCACGCGCTCGGCGAGAAACGCTGACCGGTTCCAAAGCGCGAAGGGCACAAGAATGAATCCGGCCAGAGTGGTGAGTTTGAATTCGAGGATGGTGATGAAGAGTTGGATGGAGAGGATGAAGAAGGCGATGATGACCAGGAACCAGGCCACGAGCAGCACGAAGATGGTGAGCGCGTTGCCGAAGATTTCTGGGAAGCCGAGAAGCTGGCTTGCCTGATCGAGAAGCGGCCAGGCGCCCTCGAAACCGGTTGCGGCAATGCGGCCCGGATGCAGGAGATTGTCGGCGGAGAGATTGCCTGAGGACGCATTGATGCCGAGGCCAGCGAAGGACCGATAGATGATGTCGGCGAGGTTCTTGAAGTTATTCAAGATGAAGGCAAAGACGCCGACATAGAGCACTTTGCGGATGAGCCGGCCGAATATGTTGGGTTCGCCGCCGAATGCCCAGGCGAGGCCGGCAAGTGTGACGTCGATGCCGATCAGGGTCGTGGTAAGGAAGGCGACATCGCCCGAGAGCAGACCGAACCCGCTATCGATGTAGCGGATGAAGGTCTCCATGAAGCGATCAATGACCCCAAGGTCGTTCATGCCGCCTTCCTCGTCGTCAAGAGATTGGTGATCAGTTGCCGGGATAGGCCGTGCCTGTGCCGAGGAAGCGCTTTGTCGTCTCGCGCGCGGCCTCCTCGAACTGCGCCTTGCGCGCCGCATCCTCGGCCTCAGCGCGGAACTGCGTTGCGAGCAGCGTCTGGATCTGCATCTGCTGCTTGGTCGAAAGCGCAAGGAGCTGGTTAGTGGCCTGACTTGCCTGAAGCGCACCGGCCGCGCCTTGGCTGCGGTTGACGAGATCGGCAAGCAGGTCGCCATCACCGCGAACATTCTCGACGATCTGCGACTGAACACCCATGGTCTGACGGAATGCCTGCATTGCGCTTTGCCAGCGGTCACGTGCGGCGCTCGCTACATCGCTGACCTTGATCGTGGCGTCGTAGCTTTCCGGATATTGATTACGCCACTGGTCCTGAAGCTTGTTGAGATCAAAGCTCAGGCCACTTGCCTGGTCCATCAGACCGTCGATCCGTTGGAGCGAGCCGGTAAGCTGACCCACGGAAGAAAAATCCAGACTCTGAAGATTGCGTGCCATGTTCTGCAGCACGGTCGCCTGGTTCTGGAGCGACTGGATCTGGTTGTTGATCTGCTCCAGCGAGCGCGCCGCCGTGAGCACGTTCTGTGCGTAGTTCGACGGATCGAACACGATGAGCGCGTAGGCCGGCTGCACGTAGTCGGCCATCGGCTTGGCGATCAACGAAAGGGTGATCAGGCCCGAGAGAAAGCGGCGCCGCATCATGACGATTGCTCCTTGGTTGGTTGAGGGAATTGCTGGAGAAGCTCGGCCGCCCAATCGAGGCCGCGGGCGCCGAGGAAGCGAAAGACAAAGCTGTCCTGCCCGTGCTCGGACAGGACCCTGTCGATCAGGCTTTGCGCGGCTGGACCCGAGGCGCCGCAAAGTGCAAGCGCGATGGGGCCGAGCCCGAGCTCGAAGAGACGGTTGCCGCAGCGCGACTGCAAATAGTAGTGCCGCTTCGGCGTGGCCCGGGCGATCAGTTCAATCTGCCGGTTGTTGAGACCGAAGCGCTCATAGGCAGTCCGTGCCTGCGGTTCCACGGCACGATCATTGGGGAGAAAAATGCGCTGTGGGCAGCTCTCGATGATCGCCGGCGCTATTGCAGAGCCGGCGATGTCGGCAAGCGACTGCGTGGCGAAGATCACCGATACGTTCTTCTTTCGCAGCACCTTCAGCCATTCGCGGATGCGGGCAGCAAAAAGCGGATTGTCGAGATAGACCCAGGCCTCATCGAGCATGAGCAGCGTCGGTCGCCCGTCGAACCGCTCCTCAAGGCGATGGAAGAGATAGGTGAGCACAGGCAGCACAGCGCTTTGGCGATGCATCAGCTCCTCGGTCTCGAAGCACTGCACATCCGACAAGGCCAGCCGATCGTCATCGGCATCGAGCAATCGGCCGAAGGGACCGTCGAGCGTGTAGGGCATTAAGGCGGACTTCAGTGCATTGGACTGAAGCAGGACCGACAGACCGGTCAGCGTGCGCTCCTGCGCCGGCGCGGTGGCGAGGCTGTTGAGCGCCGACCAGATCGCCTCCTTCACCTCCGGCGTGAGGGTGACGTTCTCATGGGCAATCAGGCCGGCGATCCATTCAGCTGCCCAGCTGCGCCTACCCTGATCACCGATATTGCGCAGTGGCTGGAAGGCAAGCGCACCGTCCGAACCCAAGACATGATGCTCTCCACCCATGGCGAGCGTTGCCGCGCGCGCCGAATTGCCTTTGTCGAAGACATAGACCTGCGCGCCGGCATAGCGACGAAACTGCAGGGCGATCAGGGCAAGCAGCACCGATTTTCCGGCGCCGGTCGGTCCAACGATCAGCATGTGGCCGACATCTTCGACATGAGAAGAAAGCCGGAACGGAGTCGACCCGCTGGTTTCGGCGATGAGGAGCGGCGGGGCCTCTCGTCCAGTGACTTCAGCCAGATGCTCGTTCGCCGCAGGACCGGCCCACACCGAGGAAAGCGGCATGAGATGGGCAAGGTTCAGCGTGTGAACGAGCGGCTGACGAACGTTGGCATAGACATGACCCGGCAGCGAGCCGAGCCAGGCTTCGACCGCATTGACGCTTTCGCGGATGGTGGTGAACCCGAGCCCATTGATGATGCGCTCGACCGCGCGAAGTTTCTCAGCGGCGGCTTGGCGATCCTCGTCCCATACCGTCACCGTTGCAGTGAGATACCCGAAGCCGACATGATCGCCGCCCAACGCCTGAAGTGCTTCATCGGCGTCGAGCGCCTTATTGTCGGCGTCGCTGTCGACGAGCGGAACGGGTTCGTTGCTTACAACCTCGCGCAGGATTGCGACGATCGATTTGCGCTTGGCAAACCACTGCCGACGCAAGCGGGTCAGCGTCTTGGTGGCCTCGGTCTTGCCGAGCGGAATGAAGCGCGTCATCCAGCGATAGGCGAAATCCTGATGATTGAGGGCATCGAGGATTCCGGGCCGGGTGAGGTTCGGAAAGCCGAGGATGGTAAGTGTGCGAAGATGTTGCTCACCCAGCATCGGCTCCAAGCCGCCGGTAAGCGGCACATCGACCAGGATGCCGTCCAGATACATCGGCGTTTCCGGCACGGCGACCGGATGGCGGCGGGTCGAGATCGTGTCGTGCAGGTATGTCAGCGTCTCGGCGTCATCGAGCAGACGCACTTCGGGCATGAAGCCCGACAGAAGATCCAGCACACGGTCGGTCTCGTCACGGAACCGCGCCATCTCCTGGCGCCAGTCTCTTTCGCCTTCTGAATGATGCGAGTCGACGAGCGCGCTTTCCGCCCGCGCCTGGGCGTCCGGTGGCGGCATGGACAGCAAGGTCAGGTGATAGCGGCTCTCGAAATGCGCGACCTTGCCTTCGAAGGCAGCACGCCGTTCTTCATCAACCAGCCATGACGCCGCGTCCGGGAAACGCGAGGACGGATAGCCCAGCGCTTCGATGCGCTCGGCCTCGAAAAACAATGTCCAGCCGGAGCCAAGGCGTCTAAGCGCATTGTTGGCCCGGGCGCAGATGCCGATGAGTTCGGCTTCGGTCGAGCTTTCCAGATCGGGCCCGCGAAACCGAATAGTCCGCTGAACGCTGCCGTCCTTGTTGAGCACGATGCCGGGCGCCACCAGTGCTGCCCAGGGCAGATGGTCGGCAAGCCGGTCGGCCTTGCCGCGATATTCCGAAAGGTTCAGCATGCGAGCCATCCCCTCAGGCGAAGGTGACGGACAAGCACGCTGGCAAAGTCGGGATCGCGCCTTGCGGCAAAGACCGCGAGCGTGTGGCCGCCAAGCCAGAGCACTAGCCCGGCAATCCATTGCTGCAAGCCTAGTCCGATGGCCGCAGCCACCGTGCCGTTGAGGATCGCCACCGCCCGCGGCGCGCCGCCCAGCAGGATCGGTTCAGTCAAGGCCCGGTGAACGGGAACCTCGAAGCCCTCGATATGTTGCACTCCGGCGGCCATCAGACGAGCGCCCCGCCGCCGAAGGAGAAGAACGAGAGGAAGAAGCTCGATGCGGCGAAGGCGATCGACAGGCCGAAGACGATCTGAATCAGCCGGCGGAAACCGCCTGCAGTATCGCCGAAGGCAAGGGTCAGGCCGGTGGTGATGATGATGATCACCGCGACGATTTTGGCGACCGGTCCCTGCACCGATTCCAGGATCTGCTGCAGCGGCTGTTCCCAAGGCATGCCGGAGCCGGCAGCGTGCGCCGGAACTGTGAGAAGAAACGCGAGCGCGGCAAACGAAAGAAAGCGGAGCTTCTTGCGCATAAGGGGGCCTTTCAGAGTTGCTGGAGTTGCGGAGGCGTGAGTGGGGTGACGGCGTAGTCGCCGCTGCCGTCGAGACCTGTGACCTCAGCGATTGCATCGATGCGGCGCGACGAGCCGCGCCCCGCGATGAAGACGATGAGATCGATGGCATCGGCGATGAGGCGGCGCGGCACGGTGACGACAGCTTCCTGTGCAAGCTGCTCGATGCGATAGAGGGCAGAGCGCGCCGAATTGGCATGAACCGTGGCGATGCCGCCGGGGTGCCCGGTGTTCCATGCCTTGAGCATGTCCAGCGCTTCCGCGCCCCTGACTTCACCGACGATGATGCGGTCGGGGCGGAGCCGGAGCGTCGAGCGCACGAGATCGGCGAGTGTGACCGAGCCCCGCCTGGTTCTCAGGGCAACGCAGTCCTTTGCTGCGCATTGCAGTTCGCGGGTGTCCTCGATGAGGATCACTCGCTCGTCGCATTCGGCGACTTCGGCCAGCAGCGCATTGGCAAGCGTCGTCTTACCCGACGACGTGCCTCCGGCGACAAGGATGTTGCGCCGTTCTCGGACTGCCTTTATCAACGCATCGGCCTGCAGCGGCAACATGATGCGATCGGCAACATAGTTGGCTAGCGTGTAGAGCTTTGCGGCTGGTTTGCGGATGGCAAAGCAAGGCGCCAGCACGACAGGCGGCAGCAGTCCCTCGAAGCGTTCGCCCGATGGCAATTCGGCGCTGACAATCGGATTGTCCGCATGCGCCTCGGCACGCACGTGGGAAGCGACCAGGCGGATGATGCGTTCCGCCTCGGAAGGATGCATATGCACGGCCGTATCGATTCGGCCTTCTCCCAGCCGGTCGAGCCGCAGCGCACCATCGGGATTGACCATCACCTCGATGACCAATGGATCGGCCAGCGCCTCAGTGATCGTCGGACCCATGGCGGTGCGCAGCATCGCGCGGCGTCGGTGGTCGGCCTCTGGATGAGCGCTCATCCTTCCCCTCCTCCGCCTTTGTCTTTGCCAAGCGAGCGTTTCCCCGATGCGATCTGGCGACCGACCTGCTCGACGAATTTGTCGAAACGCTCCTGGGCAATCGCCTGCGTCGCCTTGTCCGGAACAGGCGTGTGGGCATGAAGCGTGATCGAAAAGCGGATGAAGAGCGCCAAGCTTTCCAATGTCATGTCGACATCGCGCCTGACGTGACTGAGCTCGCGGGAAAGACGGTCCAGCCTCATGCCATAGCGCCGATCGAGTTCATACTCGCCACGCCGCTCGATGAAAGCTTCTACGGCCTTCGCGACGACCGCGGATTTTGTGGTCGAGGGATCGCGGCTGAGGTTGTCCAGCTTCTCGCTCAATTCCGGTTCGAGCAGAAACTGGTGACGAATGCGGTGGGGCTTCATGCGCTTGTTCCAACTGGCCGGCGCTGGCGGGCCGGCGGCGGAACAAGCATTATCGAGATGCCCAAAATTGCTTACGGCCGTTATCTACGCTGAGATACGCCCGAGCTGCGGAAAGCGTTCAGAAGCCGGGGACGATATCCTTATCATCGCCCCTTCCCTCGTTGATGCCATAGGCACCTGCGACGGTGGAGATCCGGTCCATGACGCGCTTGTCCGCCATCGCCTCGCTATCATCGTCTGCGGGTCTGGACAGATCGTCCTGGTCCGGTTCCTGGGTGACGGCGGTATGTTCTTCGGGTAGGCCAGGATGGCGCTGCTGCTGAACACCTCCCTCGTCCGCAAGCGCGGCGCCAGCGCTTTCATCGTCGGACGCAAGACGACGGTCGACGCCGCGTACTTGCCCAGTCCAATCGTCCGGCCGCGACATCGGGCAGTCCGCGTAGGGTCCGTCGCGCAACACCGGCGAAGGCAGCACCCGCTCGGTGAAATTGTGATCCTCATAGTATCGCAGCTTTTTGGCCCGGATGGGGGGCAATCCCGAAACCAGCACCAGTTCGTCCGCGGGCGGCAATTGCATCACCTCGCCCGGTGTCAGCAGCGGGCGGGCGGTTTCCTGGCGGCTCACCATGACATGCGAGAGCCAAGGTGCCAGCCGGTGGCCCGCATAGTTGCGCATGGATCTGAGTTCCGTGGCCGTGCCAAGCGCGTCCGAGATTCGCTTGGCCGTGCGCTCATCATTGGAGGAAAAGGCAATTCGCAAATGGCAGTTGTCCAGAATGGCGTTGTTGTCGCCATACGCTTTGGAGATCTGGTTCAACGATTGCGCGATCAAGTAGGCACGAATTCCGTAACCGGCCATAAACGCGAGCGCGGTCTCAAAGAAGTCGAGGCGACCGAGCGCCGGAAACTCATCCAGCATCATTAGCAGTTGATGCTTGCGGCTCTTCTTTGGGTCACCCTCGAGGCGCTCCGTCAGCCGCCTGCCGATCTGGTTCAGGATCAGTCGCACCAAGGGCTTGGTGCGCGAGATGTCCGATGGCGGCACGACCAGATAGAGCGACATCGGCCACTCCGCATCCATCAGATCGGCAATGCGCCAGTCGCAGTCCGATGTTACCGCCGCCACGGTCGGATCACGGTAGAGGCCGAGAAAAGACATGGCGGTCGAGAGGACGCCTGAACGTTCGTTCTCCGATTTGTTCAACACCTCTCGTGCCGCCGAGGCCACGACGGGATGGACCTGAGGCTTATTGGCCGAGCCGAGATGGTTGGTCGTCATCATTCGCCGCAAAGTCGCGGCAAACGAGCGTTGCGGGTCCGACAGAAAGGTGGCGACGCGGGCAAGAGTCTTTTCCTCTTCGGCGTAGAGCACGTGCAAGATAGCGCCGACGAGGAGTGAATGACTGGTCTTCTCCCAATGATTCCGCCGCTCCAGCGCGCCTTCCGGATCGACTAGAATGTCGGCGATGTTTTGGACATCGCGAATCTCGTCCGAACCTTTGCGTACCTCCAGCAGCGGGTTGTAGCGGGCCGATCGCGGATCCGTCGGATTGAACAAAAGGCAATGCGAGAACCTCGACCGCCAGCCGGAGCTCAGCTGCCAGTTCTCGCCTTTGATGTCGTGAATGACGGCCGAGCCGGACCAGGAGAGAAGGGTTGGGACAACCAGTCCGACGCCCTTGCCGGAACGTGTCGGCGCAAAGGCCATGACGTGCTCAGGCCCGTCATGACGCAGATACCGGTCCTTCAGTTTGCCGAGGAAGACGCCTGCCGGCTGAAACAGCCCTGCTTTCTCGATCTCCCGCGTCGCCGCCCATCGAGAGGAGCCATAGGTGGTGACCAAGCCGCGCTGGCGCGCGCGCCAGAGGGAACCAGCGATCGCAGCGGCACAGCCCATGAATCCACTGGTGCCCGCAAGCATGCCCGCCTTGTCGAATACCTCGGGCGCATAGGCATCGAATTGGAACCACCATTCCAACAGTTTCCACGGCTCGTAGATCGGCCAGCCAGCCGCGACAAACCATGGCGCGCCGAGTTGTTCCTGAAAGGCTAGCATATGAGCGCACCATTGCGTGGCAGCCCACACGCCGAGGAGAACGATGGCGAACACAATGGCGATCTGCCCAATCAGAAGCTTCGTGGGCGTCACTGGCTTGCTCCGCTGTTCTGGAGAGATGGATCGAGCATCGCCCGGGACGGCCGGAACAGGAATGCGCCCTATGTACGACTTGGTGCGATGAGAGGCTGTTTGGCGCGCCGTTGCTCTCCTTCGAGGTGTATCAATATTCGCGCACTGCTAAGTCGGAGGGGACTCATATCGGTCGTGCCTATCGTGAGCACGTGGTCGGCGAGCTGGCGGTGGCGTGCGGGCAAGCCGCTGAGGAAATTCTGAACATCGAGTCCGGTCTGAGGTACAACAAGCCTATCGAGATCGGATCGCGAGGTAGCCCTGCCCGCCATGGGAATTCCTCAGGCGAGTACCGACATATTGGGCGCTGCCTTATAAGTGGAAGGCGCCTTCCCGTTGCCTCTATCGCAGATAAGTTACCTTCCGGCCTTCGCGCTGGGTTTCCCAGCTGGACTGCGTTTCAGTCTCAATTCGCTGTGCTTCTTGTGAGCCAGACACCATTTCTCGGACGGTGGATTGACGACATTCATTGTCCGACAAGCCCTCGCCGGCGATCTGTTGGGCAGAGGCGGCTATCACCCCGGCCGTGGCACATCCGCGCGCTGCAGAACCTCGATGAGCCGCCGGCTCAAACGCCCAGGCGGATGCAAAGATCCACAGATGCGTTCCGCCAGCCCTAGTTGCCAAGCATATGACCGGCATTTCGCAACGCGTCTAGGAAGAGGCCGGCATGGTGAGTGACATCGAATTTGGCCTGCATTGACACCGGCATGCTGGTCCAATTCTCCAACGGTGCAATGAAGCGGGAGAAGGTATCGTCGATGACGCAGTAGCGGCTAATAAGGCCTTGTCTGTCCAACGCCAGCACACCAATCTGCCCGCCTCGATATCGGATGGCTGCGAGCCGTTGGACCTCGGCGTCATCATCGATCCGCACATCGAAAAGCAGGTTTCCGCGGCTCCTCGCGGCTATCTCCGCCGCTTTGTCATTGAAGCTCAAGCAGAGTGAGCGGACGCTTTCCACTGCCATCTGGAAAACCAACAAATCCAGTTCATTCACGGCCATGTGGGCAGTTGAGCCAATAAATGGATGATTGCAATGTCGCACACGGCTTGTTCACAGGTGTCGGCGACTGATTGTTCGTGGCTTTCTGTCCGCTGCCGGCGATGGAATATTTGAAGGACGGCGGGTCCCGTATTTCCTGTCGCGTTGGCAACCGCGGCGGCCACCTGCCGGGCGGCAGCGGCAGAGACAATGTCATAGACAGGTGGAAGCGTGGGCTTTCTGCCCTTCAATAGTTCCCTGACCATACAGATTTGCACGCGCGGCCGCAGCTTGCCGCCCGCCTCAACGGATTCGGCTTCTCTGGCAGCACGTTCCATTGCTGCGGTCGCCTTGTTGAGCGTCACCAGAACGCCAAGCTTCGTGGCTGGCAAGATCGCCAACTCGCTCAAGCTCACGACCTCTATTCGATGGACGGGCACGGCCGTGCATCGCCGCGGCAGGGGACAACATCGTCGTGACCGACCCTCAAGCCCTATATCGTGTCGGCGGGATCGTTCAGCAGGAACGGCGAGATCGCCGTGGAGGGCAAGCCCTTCCACATCGTGGCCGTCGGCGGGAGCGGCAAGATCCACGATCAAGCAGCTGAGAAAGATCACGCATATAGCCACGATCCCGCGGTCCAGCCGATCTACATTTGAGGACGACCAGATCAAGCAGCGCGCCCTGTCGAATTTGGGTCCGGGATTGGCAGTTGGTCTATCCCTTCCTGACCATGGAACGCTCGATCCAGTCATGGCTTATAAGGCGGAGAGCGGCGACCAGAGCGCAGATGAGTACGCGCCTACTACGAGATCGGCTATCGCACCAATTCGAGCGGATCACGATCGATGGCGACACCGTGGCTTTCTTCGAGGCCGCTTGAGGCCTGCTACGCCGGCGACGGCTGTGAAATCCTGACCTCGAAGAAAGGAAACCGCATGGGCGTCAAATTTCGCTTCGGCGTCGCCTAGGCCTCCTCACACCGTTTGGCTGACTCAGCGGGCAACCCGGTCGAGAAAAGCGTCGAATGCGGCAGCGACAACGCGCATCGCAAAACGATGCTGCCGCCGTACGCGGACAAAACCCTTTTCGATGTCCACAATCCCGTCCTTGGCAAGCATCGCCAAGCGTTCAGCTGAATCGAGAAAATGGATTGGATCAGATCCGTGGGCGGCACAGATTGCCGGCACATCGGCCTCGAGATCGCACATTAGTCGCTCGATGATTGCGGCTCGCGCGCGGTCTTCGTCGGTGAGACGGTAGCCCTTTGACGTCGCCAGACGGCCAGCTGCGATGTGCCGGCAGTAGGAATCCCGTGTAACCTCGTTCTGGACGTAGCCCACGCCAACACGCCCGATAGCCGACGCGCCGAAACCGATCAGGGTTTTGCAGGTGTCGGCCGAGTAGCCCAGCGAGTTGCGCCGCAGGCGACCGGTTTTCTGTGCCAGCGCGAGATCGTCGTCCGGCAAGGCGAAATGGTCGAGCCCGATCTCTCGGTAGCCGGCGGCAATCAGCGTCACGGCAATGGCCGCATCCTGTTCGGCGCGGGCAGCGCTGCCCGGAAGCGATGCCTCCTCGATGAGGCGCTGATTCTTAATAAAGGACGGAATGTGCGAGTAGCCGAACACCGCAAGCCGGTTGGGGCGCATGGCGACCGCCGCCCTCGTGGTCTCGACGCAAGACTGCACCGTTTGATGCGGGAGACCAAAGATGAGGTCGAAGTTGATGCTTGTCACTCCATGCCGACGCAGCATTTCGACGGCAGCCGCCGTCTGCGCCTCACTCTGGACCCGGTTGATCGCTTTTTGAACAGTGGGATCGAAGCTCTGCACGCCGAGGCTCGCGCGGTTCACGCCGGCTGCTTGCAAGGCTTCGGCCATATCGGCCGTGAACGTGCGTGGATCGATCTCGACGGCGATCGTAGCTGTTTCCGCAAGCGCAAAGTGGCGGCGCAGGAATTCCGTCAGGGCGAGGAACTCAACTGGCCCCATGAGAGTTGGCGTTCCGCCGCCGAAATGCACATCGCTCACGGGCAGCGCCTGCGGCGCGTGCTCCGAGACCAAACGTATCTCGTCACGCAGCGCCGCCAGATAACTAACGATCGGCGCATCATGGCGGGTGATGGTGGTGGGGAAGCCGCAATACCAGCACTTTGATCGGCAGAACGGAACGTGCAAGTAGAGTGACGCCGGATCGTTAGCCGGTAGGTTCCTGAGCCATTCCTCATAAGCGTCGGCGCCGACCGCCCCAGAGAACTCCGCGACAGTCGGATAGATGGTGTACCAAGGCAGGCGGGCTTCGCGATGTTTTGTGGTCTGCAACAGTTACCGTCCCATGTTGTTGCCTTCCATCCTTACCACTGCGCTCTCCTGTGTCTTTGCGCTATATCAGTCCGTTCCGCTTTGGGCCCGATTATTTCGCAGCGATAGCCCCATTCAGCCTTGGCTGGACAGCGATGGTATGAGCACGCGCTGGTCAGGGACAAGCGCCATGGGTTTCCCGTCGAGACTTTCCCGCACACCGTTTGGTGTTACTATCCTATCCTATCCTATCCTATCCCCTCCCTTCAGCGTCCGATGGAACGCAGCATGCCGCATCCGACCAGTCGATTCGGCGTTGGGACCAGACTTTTGCTCGCCGGCTGGTGCGTAAGACGGCGTCACGTAGCGATACCTGGCATCTCGATGAGTTCGTCGTATTAATTGCCGGCACGAGGCTTTGGCCGTGGCGCACCGTCTGTCAGAGCGGGAATTGTGCTCGAGGAGACCGTCCAGGTCCGCCCCTGCCAAGGCTGCAAGCCTGATGAACCAATTTAGAAAGTAGCGCTACGCCAGGCGCATGATCACCGACAAATCGCGCTCCTGTGGCCCGGCAAAGCGCCGGAGTGAAGCGCAACTCAAGCATCGCTCGCAACTGACAATCGAGCGAATTCGCATGTGCTTCCGTAAAAACAAAAATGGCCCATGCACGGCTTCCGATTTAGAGAGGGGCTTACAACGGCTCGTCTCGACCCTCCCGCCTTTCGGAACCACTTTGTCCGGACTAGCTGGAAAGCTGGTGCACCTCGCCACCGCCGAGGTGTGGCCCTTCGCCCTAACGAGGACGCTTACGCCTAGGCATGTCGGCATCAGTGGGGCATCTCGGCTGACGTACCGAGCGGTGCACTCGCATGATGTCAACAATGTCGAGGCTCAAAACAAACAAAAGCTATCGCCATTGAACGATACTGTCGCGAAGCGAACAGACGAACCATGTCCGAAACATTTGCTTTTCATGCTCAGCTTGACCCTCAGAGCAAAAAAGGAAACGCAAACCAAGGTCCGACGGCAAACTTGAGTGTCAATCGTAGCTTGGTCGTGAGGTTGGCACGTCATTTGCGGGGTGATTTTCGAAGCCGTTGTGACGGTACGCCCGCAGCTATCGGAGATAATCATGGCGATCGACTCGGAAGTGTTTGATTCCTCCCCGGGCATTTCAAGCAGGTGATATGAGAACAACAACTTATCGTGTTAAAGTATGATTCAGCTTCATCGCCCCTGTTGTTGAATAATTATTGTGATCCGTGTGTCACACTGCGATAGGCGCAGCGATGTGCATCGTTTTCGATTGTGGGGACAGGAAGGGCTGGCTCGTTCGTTGACGTCCCGTTCTTCAATATTTGAACGGAGATCAAGAATGAACATCAGGAGCCTCCTGCTCGGCTCAGCTGCGGCCCTGATCGCCGTTTCCTGTGCCCGAGCCGCCGACGCCATCGTCCTGGCCGAGCCTGAGCCCGTTGAATACGTCAAGATCTGCGACGTTTACGGCGCTGGTTACTACTACATCCCCGGCACCGAGACCTGCCTGCGCATCGGCGGCTATATCCGTTACGACATCGGCCTCGGCGATGTCGTATCGTATGACAAAGCTAGAACCACGGATGTGAAGACTGGCGCGGCCCAGGGCATATGGCAAAACCACACGCGTTTCACATTCAAAACTTGGACCGGGCAAGAGACCGAACTCGGTACATTGCAGACCTACATCGAGACCCGCATGAACTACGGCAAGCACACCGCCTATTCCGGTTCGGACAGTCCTCGATACTATGCCTTCAGCCAAGGCATCACGTTGACTTTCGCCTGGGTTCAGCTTGGTGGCCTCCGAGTTGGCAAGGACTGGTCCGCCTTCGACATGTTTATTGGCTCCGCGGGCGACGTGCTCAATCAGATGCTTATCCCGTACGGCGCCTTCGATACTAATGTGGTTCAGTACTACTTTGACGGCGGTAACGGCTTTTCGGCTGTGGTTTCACTCGAAGAAGGCTCGGGCCTGGTCGGCACCATCGACAGCTACGTTCCGCACCTAGTCGGCGGAGTGAAATACACACAACACTGGGGCGCGATCACCGGCGTTGTCGCTTATGATAGCAACTACGAATCGGTCGCCGGCAAGGTCCGCATCGACGTCGATGTTACCGACCAACTCTCGCTATTCGGAATGTTCGGCTACGGCTCCAGCGGCAAGCTCAACGATGACGTCACTAACGCAATCGACGCTCATGGTCGCGGGTTCTACAAAAGTTGGGGCGGTAACTGGGCTTTCTGGGCCGGCGCCACTTACAAGCTCAATGAGACAACTTCGTTGAATCTTCAGCTCTCGGGTGATCAGCTCAGGAACTATGGAGTCGCTGCAAACGTTGCCTATGCGTTTCTTGCAGATTTCACAATTACAGCCGAGCTCGACTATGACCGCTACGGCGACTTCGCCGTCGGCAAGGTCGACCCTTCCATTAGCTGGGCTAATGCCAACAAAAAGAGCAGTGTCGGCGGCATCCTCCGTTTCGAACGTTCATTCTAACGGGAGGAAGAGCTTCATCTCGGTGGCCTCAGGCGGCGAATGACGATTATGGGGGGACCTGCCACGCCTGCGGCAGATAAGCCCTGACACGTTTGCAATCGGATACAGCTGCGATTAGGGCGCGGCCGATGCCCCGCTTGCCGGGATGTGACAGCTGGTAAAGCGTTGCGGCAGGTTTGCTGGCGGTCCCGGCGCTTGCGCTGACGCGTGCGGCGCAGTCCGGCGACACGGTGGAGGCCGCCGGCAGATGGGTGGGCGCGTGATCGCCGAAGCAATCGCCGAACTCGCCCAGTATCCCAGCTTCGATAACGACTGAATCGGCGGCGACTCAATGCAACCTTGGCTTCCGGAGACCGCGCTGACCGCCGCCGGCCTGACCGCGCTCGCCGCGCAGGATGCTTCGGACAAGCAAATCACCTGCGTCAAGGCGCCCTTCAAGTCGCTGATCGACCATGTCTTTATCTCGCCCAATCTCGTGCCGTGCGACCACGATTTCATGATCCTCGCGCTCGACCGAACCATCGAGCGGTTCCTGGAAGTGTCGATCATCGCCCGGTCCTCTTGCGACTGGCCGGGCCTATCGGTGAGCGTTAGATCCAGAACGAGGTTACACGGGATTCCTACAGCCCGCACATCGCAGCTGGCCGCCTGGCAAAGTCAAAGGGCTACCGTCTCACCGACGAAGACCGCGGCGAGCCGCAATCATCGAGCGAGGACGAAATAGTGGACAGCGAAGGGTTTTATCCGCATGCGGCAGGAGGATCGCTTTGTGGTTAGCGCTATTGCTGCGTATTCGATGCTTTTCTCGGCCGGGTTTGCCCGTAGGCACAGCCAAGCAGCGTGAGGGGAGGCCAGAGGGATAACCAATCGTCGCTAAACGGCATGCCCCAGCAAATAACGGCAAGGCGGTAGCGGCGCGCTTGAGCCCCGGTTGAAGTGCTTGGAGTTTTTCCGAATGGGCGAGCGTTGCGACTAATGAAGGCGTCACATCATTCGACGGTGACTGATTTTGCCAGGTTGCGTGGCTGGTCGAGATCTGTGCCCATGAAGAGCGCCGTGTGGTACGCAAGAAGCTGTATCGGCAGCGAGAAGATCATCGGCGCGATAATCTCGTCGGTGGCCGGCAGCACGATCGTGTGCATCGTATCGAGTTTCGATGCGGCTGCCCCTTTTCCATCGGTGATGAGGATAATGCGCCCTCCGCGGGCGGCCACTTCCTGCATGTTGGAGAGGGTCTTGTCGAAAAAGCGATCATGTGGCGCGATGACGATCACTGGCATGTTCTCGTCTATCAATGCGATAGGACCGTGCTTCAATTCACCCGCCGCATAGCCTTCGGCGTGGATGTAGGAAATCTCCTTGAGCTTCAGCGCACCCTCCATCGCCAGTGGGAAATTTGTGCCACGGCCGAGATAAAGGACATGATGACACTTTGACAGTTCGCGCGACAGAAGCTCAATCTCCGGCTGGATGCTGTCCAGTACCTGCCTCATGAGGCCCGGCATTTCGGCGAGGCTCTCGACGAGCGCCTGCACCTCATCTTCGGTCACGGTTCCGCGGGCCTTGGCTGCGTGGATGGCGAGTGCGGCAAGAGCGGCTAGCTGGCAGGTGAAGGCCTTGGTGGAGGCGACGCCGATCTCTGGGCCGGCAAGGATCGGGAAGACCACATCGGCCTCCCGAGCGATGGTCGATTCGCGCGCATTGACGACAGCGCCAATTTTCAGCCCAAGCTGCTTGCAGTACCTCAGCGATGCCAGCGTATCGGCGGTTTCGCCCGACTGTGAAATGAACAGAGCCGCAGACTGCGGCGACAACGGAATCTCGCGATAGCGGAATTCGGATGCAACATCTATTTCGACCGGCAGGCGCGCATAGCGCTCGAACCAGTATTTTCCGATCAGCCCGGCGAGATATGCGGTGCCGCAGGCAGAGATCGCCAAGCTCGGGATCTTGGCGAAGTCGATGCCAAAAACCGCATCGGCACCATTTTCGATGAAATTGATATAATGACCGAGCGCATCGGCGATGACCTCGGGCTGCTCGAGGATTTCCTTCTCCATGAAGTGGCGATGGCTGCCCTTGTTGGCCAGAGTGGCCACGGCCACGGAGGTCTGGCGCGGACGCGCGACGGGGTGGCCGTCGTAATCAAAGATATCAGCGCCCGTCCTGCCGACAACGGCCCAGTCACCGTCGATGAGATAGGTGATTTCATTCGTGAATGGAGCAAGCGCGATCGCGTCGGAGCCCAGGAACATCTCGCCGTCGCCGTGACCGATCGCCAGCGGTGGTCCATTGCGCGCCGCAATGATGGTCGACGGATCATCCTCAAAGAGGATGGCAAGCGCGTAGGCACCCCTGACGCTTTTCAGCATGGCATGCACCGCCTCACCACGCCTCATGCCCTCCCGGCGGTGCCTTGCCAAGAGATGCGCAAGGACCTCAGTGTCGGTGTCGGTCTGGAACTCGGCTCCCGTCGCCGCCAATTCGTCCTTCAGTTCGGCGAAATTCTCGATGATGCCGTTATGGACGACGGCCACACCATCCGTGAAGTGCGGGTGTGCATTGCGTTCCGTCGGTGGCCCATGGGTTGCCCAGCGGGTGTGGGCGATGCCGATGGTACCACCCAGCGGCTCTTCCTTGAGTCTCCTCTCGAGATTGACGAGCTTGCCCTCCGCGCGCCGGCGGTGCAAGGTGCCCTCGGTGATCGTCGCAATGCCGGCCGAATCATAGCCGCGGTATTCCAGACGCTTCAATGCGTCGACCAGGCGTTCCGACACCGGCTGTTGCCCAACGATGCCAACAATTCCGCACATGTTCTTCTCCGAATTCTTCCCGGCAGCCTTAGCCGACGCAGACGAGGGACGCCGCCCGGCATGCGCTCAGTTAGAGTCTTCTAATGGAATCCGGTAAGTTCGGTAAAATTGATTGTTGGGATAGCCATCATCCACGCCATGGATGAACTAAACCTCAGTCCAATGCGGGTGATGTGAACCGGGGCGTACGCTTCCGCCTTCAACGGGCTGCGCATATCATGGCCGGCGCCCTCACCTGCGTTAATAGCATGCAAGCCGGCCGGAGGAGACGGGGAATACTTGGGCCGAGTGCGAATGGGTAGCCCCAGCGCACTCTCTGATCTCGCCGTTCAATTGTGCGGACGTTGCTTCATGCATCATTCCTCGGGACGCAATGACTCCTTTCGGCGACGAGAAGCAAACCCTCTTCCGATCCTGGGGCCACGCACCACGTCTTAGCTATCCGCATGGGCCGTGCGGCAGGCCGAGAATCGGTCGCCACAGTACCGGCCCATTCAGACGTCCCCTCCAGCGGATGCGCAACAGGCTGGCGTGAGAGATCTCGAGAAACCCGGCCACCGCCTCCGTTTTGCCGACGGGCTGCGGCTTTCCGATGCGCGACAATGGCCACGTTGCGAGGCGAAGGATCCGTTCCATACGCGTATCGGTCACCGTCACGATCCGGGTGAGATTGTTGGCCAAGCCGAATTCGATCATGCCGGCGAAGAGCTCGTAGGTTGCTTGGGCAAGGCCGCCTGCCGCCTTGGGCGTTGATGGGGGCAAATCGAGCGCGAAACGGCTGCTTTCCCATATGTCGGGACTCGCGGGCGCCACAGCTTCACCCAGCAGCGCCGGGAATGTGTCGCGCAACATGGTCGGCCCAGTGGTTGGCAAGAGGCGCACGCAGCCACGAATTCGCCAATCGGATCCCTTGAGCAGCAGATAGACAGGCTTCAAGTCGTCAAAGGTGTCTGTTTCCATTTCGCCTCCGGTCTGAACTTCCCAATCGAGCCTCTCCTTGAAAACCCGATATCTGAGCCCGTGCATCTCTTTGAGCTCGCCTGCGAATTCGCTGTAGAGGCCAGGTGTGATCAGCTGAATCATTCGTCGCCTCCGTGCGGGTTGTGTTCCCGCCATCGAAGGGCAAAGCGCACAGCGATGCAGCCTGTGGACGTTTACAGCTATCCTCGCGGAAGGATCCGGATCTCGCCTGACCGGAGGCAGCCAGCCTGGCAACCGCATGGATCGTCCGAACGCGAGCTTTGCTTGGCATTTTCCAGATGGAAGGTCCCCTTGCCCTTTGAGACCTGCTTTCCAAGGCGTATTCGCGAGTTTTATCCATGCCTTTATGGTCTTGGAGAGCGTGGCGGGCAGGCTACACAGTGGGTGGCCGAGAGGTCGGGAATCAGTTGGAATGGAGGAATTCGTCTCGCCAAAGAGGGGATCCTTTGCAATGCACTGCCTGCCCGACACTCCCGCTTCAACGTTACGCGCCACATACCGCCGAGTAACAGCCGGACCGGCGACGCGGCTGTGCTGGTTGTTGGCCTGATCAGCGGCGGCACGGTGAATCTGAGCCACGTCGCCAGCCATTTCCACGGACCGGCGAGCGTAGCCTCCAACGATCGCCGGCGGCGACGCTTCTTCCAGTTTACCAGTTCGACGAGGACTGGCTGGCGTGTACGCTGGTGGCGCGGCTCAACCTACGCCCGCCCTTGCGGCTGTGCCTTGACTGCACCAATTGGAAGCAAGGACATTAGGTTCGCATCAAGGAGCGAGGCAATATGCATCGTCGTAACCTGATTAGAGCATTCATGGCGCTGGGCGTGTGCCCGATCTGCGCCCAGACCGCGCGTGCGGCCAGCGCCCATTGGGGATATGGCGGCTCGGTCGGGCCGGAGCATTGGGCCGATCTGGACACGAGAAATTTCGCCTGTTCGGCGGGCAGGCAGCAGTCACCCATCGACATCGCCGGCACGGTAAAGGCGGATATACCGCGCATCGACATCAGTTGGCTCAAGGGCGGCGGCAGGATGGTGAACAACGGCCACACCATTCAAATCAACATGCCGGAAGGCAGCACCTTGACCCGCGGGGATCGCGTCTACCAACTGGCACAGTTGCATTTCCACGCGCCGAGCGAGCATCACGTGGCGGGCATGAGCTTCCCGATGGAAGCGCATTTTGTCCATAAAGACACAAAGAGCGATACTCTGGGTGTGCTGAGCGCCCTTCTTACGCCTGGCGCGACAAATATCAGCTTTGCCGGTCTCGCCAAGGTCTTTCCGGCCCGGCCCGGCGAGGAGATGGCAGTTGACGAGTTCGATCCCAACGGGCTTTTGCCGGCCTCGCTCGGCTACTGGACCTATGAGGGATCATTAACGACTCCGCCCTGCACCGAAAACGTGGAGTGGATGGTTGCAATGGAACCGGTCGAGGTCGACACCGCAGACATCAAGCGGTTTACGACGCTTTACGCATCTAACGCGCGGTCGATCCGTCCCTCCAATCGGCGCTTCATCCTAGGCCTCAGCTAAGGTCATCGCGCGCGTCAAGCAAAACCGCGGTAACAATCGGGGGGTTTCGAACAGTACGACGCCACCCTGGTGGCGCTGGCATCGACCATAATGCCCTAGGGTTCACAACAGCATGACCGGATCATGGGGAACTTGTGGGCCGCTTGCTTGCGGAGAACTGGGTGGCGTCACCGACACCCGTACACTCCGGCCTGGATCTGCTTGATCAGGGATTGATAAATTCGACGCGTCGCTCCCGTGCTGCGAGAACCCTCCTTATACTGGACCAATTAAAATCTCCAAAAGTGGCAGTTTAGTTTGGACCAGTGAACTGCAATATTGGCTTGCAGTCAGGGAAGCGATCGTGACTGGTCGCGCCGGTCATGGATTGCTTGCGCTCGAACTGATGGAGTTGCCTGGATGTTTGAGGGTCCCATCATCGACGGTCGAATTAAGAATATTGCATCGGGATTTAGAGCCGTGAGCGTCTACGTCGATGCCACTTCAGCTGGAGAAGGACGTTTCGATCCCCGATTGCTTGGTGAAGCCTGCGATTGCGCGTTGGCGGATGGCCCGGCTTGGGCAGAAGCTCATCTGGCGAGTTGGTCCGACGCCTACGTCGTCTTTGGCGCGAAGCCTAACCGTACGCCGTGCTCAGCCCAGGCCCTCAGAAAGCGGGTTCTGAAAGACGGCACTCTTTCGACGATCAACCCGATCGTCGATCTCTACAACGCCATCAGCCTGAAATACGCAGTCCCGGTGGGTGGAGAGAATTTTGACGCCTATGTCGGAAGACCCCACCTGACGATCGCTGACGGGAGTGAGACGTTCGACACCATGATGAATGGAGAGGCGGTCAACGATCCTCCCTTGCCCGGTGAGGTCATCTGGCGCGACGACATTGGCGTCACCTGCCGACGCTGGAACTGGCGACAGGGCACTCGAACCCGCCTGAAGACCCTAACAGGCCGGATGTGGTTCGTACTGGAGGCGTTGGAGACCATGCCGGACGATGGATTGGCAGAGGCGACGGATGCCATGGTCGGAGGGCTGAATGCCTTGATGCCTGGCTGCAAAATCGCGAGCCAAGAAATTGCCATCGCCGGATGAGGTTTCCGGTCGAGCGAGTGGATCCATCGCCGCCCGGGGCATCCGGCGCGATCGATCCGATCGAGATTATCAAGGGCTGAGAGAATGAATGTCGATCTCCATCAGTTGCTCATCGTCTTTGCTGCATATGTCATTGCCGCAGGGAGCCCCGGCCCGAGCAACATGCGCATTATGGGGGTTGCGATGGCGCGCGGCAGAGGTGCTGCGCTCATGCTTGCCTCCGGCGTCGTCAGCGGCTCGATCTTTTGGGGTTTTATGGCCTCCACCGGCATCTCCGCCCTGTTGGCCAGGTACGCCCAGGCACTGCTCGTTCTGCAGGTTTTCGGGGGGCTTTACCTGCTGTTCCTCGCCTTCAGGGCGGGACGGTCGGCGCTTACGTCGAACGAGAAGCTGGCGGTGCGCGCATCGACCGACCAAGTCGCTCTTTCGCGGGGTGAGCTCTATAGGAAGGGCCTCTTGATGCATTTGGCGAACCCAAAATCCGTGCTGGCATGGATCGCGCTCGTCACGCTGGGGATCGGTCCGAATTCATCGTGGCAAAGCATCGCGGCGATATTGGGTGGCTGCGCCATCCTAAGTGTCACGATATTCTGCGGCTACGCCATTGTCTTCTCCACACCGCCTATGGTGGCTCTATATCGCCGCTGCCGCCGCTGGATCGAAAGTCTGTTGGCGATGTTCTTCGCGTTCGCCGGGCTGCGTATGCTGCTTTCCCGTATGTAGTTTCGAAAGGAATGGATGATGACTTTGTTTCGCGGCCTGTCGGCGTTCCCCCTTACGCCAACCGATGCGGAAGGGCATGTCGACACCGAGGGTCTGGCTCGTTTTCTCGAGCGTATTCAACGCGCCGGAGCGGACTCCATCGGCCTTCTGGGGAGCACGGGCGGTTATGCTTACCTCACCAGGGAAGAACGCAAGCGTGCCGTTCAGGCTGCCGTGGAATGCATCGGCGGCAAAACGCCTCTTGTCGTGGGTGTGGGTGCATTGCGTACCGATGAAGCTCAGGCTCTGGCGCGCGATGCCAAATCCGCTGGCGCTGACGGCCTGCTCCTGGCACCGATGTCCTACGTTCCCCTGAACGAGGACGAAGTCTTCCAGCACTTCGTCGCCGTGGCCGAGGCGGGGGAATTGCCTTTGTGCATATATAACAATCCAAGCACCACGCGCTTCACATTCAGCGACGCATTGATCGCCCGGCTGTCAGAGGTGTCCAACATCGTCGCGGTGAAAATGCCTCTGGCGGCGAATGACGATTACGCGGGAGAACTGGCACGTTTGCGGTCGATGACGCCTGACACGTTCACAATCGGATACAGCGGCGATTGGGGCGCGGCGGATGCCCTGCTTGCCGGATGTGACACCTGGTACAGCGTTGCGGCAGGTCTGCTGCCGGTCCCGGCGCTTGCGCTGACGCGTGCAGCGCAGTCCGGCGACGCGGTGGAGTCCACTCGGTTGAACCGCGCTTTCGGGCCGCTCTGGACCTTGTTCAAACACTACGGCAGCTTCCGCGTTATGTTCGTCATCGCCGACTACCTCGGTCTGGCGCACGTCCAGCCACCGCGCCCTATTTTGCCGTTGCCGGAGGACGCCGGAGATGACATTAGGCAGGCATTGGAGAAGCTCGAATAGCCGAGCACAGGGCATGCCCAGTGCCACTGCTAGTTAGGCACCCGGCGCGCGGGCGTTCCGCGCACCGTTGGAGATGGAAGTTGGGCGGCGCAGAATTGGATCGGGTTGGTCGCGCTTTGGCTTTGCGGTCTCTTCGGTGGTGAAATGGTCGCAACGTTATCGTGCTCCGGTAGCGCCGGGAAGATGGGCGGCCATCGCAAACGCGTTCTGCAGCCGCATCGAACTTTCATCCGCGACCAAACGACCGGAAGTAGAATTTCGAGCTGATCGTAGGCCGCTCGCTGCCTGAAGAGGGTGCTCCGCGCTACATCGGTTTCGTCTATGGCTATGATCGCGAGCCGCAACGGCGCATTCTCGACCATCTCAAGAAGCAGCCCGTCCAAGCCAATCAGGATATCACCTTCATCACCGACGGTGGGGAAGAACGCCGACTGGTTCCATATCACCGTGCGCATCAGGGTCCTTCGGCAGTTCGTGCAAGGGCTCGAAAACCAGGACGAGCAGACCGGACAGGACCTGCTCGAAACTCTGCGCAGGATCAAATGGCATCTCTGGCATGTTGACGTCTATCGGGCCCGTCACGAAATCGCCGACCTGCAATTCGACGCGGAAGGTCTCGAAACAGGCTAGCCGAACATGCGCAAGTTCCTGACCGCATCGGCGAGTTCACCAGGCCTACATCGCCTCCAACAGTGCCAGCCTGATTATTACGGCGAGCGTTAGCGGTCCGGAGATCGCATCTCTTCGGCCCTCGTCAAGGCCACCGTCAACGCCGTTCCAAGCGGGTCGCCAACAAGCGGCAGATGCAGTGGAGCAGGATCGGCGCACATCTTCTGCTGCAAACCCGCACGCAGATCCTCGATGACCGTCCCGACGCGCTTGGCGTGCAGCCCCTCACCTCGCCCGCGCCCCGCGGTGGTTCTTGCCAAGAGACGCTCGCTCGCATCTAACGAAAACCGCCGCTGCATTTAGCTGCATCCATTGTTCGGATGCCTGCGATCCAAACAATCAATTTGTTCAATCAGCTTCTTGAAAGCTAACCCTTGTTTGGTGGAACATGGGCTCTGGTCGTCGACGCTGGCTTAATGCAGGGGCTGCACGCAGGAGATACAATGCACAGAGATCGCAAGCGGGTTAGCGGCATAATGGCTGGCCGACCGGTGTCATCCCCAGGCTGCTGCAGCGTGCGGCTTGTCTGTCCCTCCATGATCTCTCGGAAGACAGTTCCGAATACTGCGACCGGTTGCCCGCCTTGTGTGTCGCCTCGATCTCATAACCGATGGTGAGCTGCTCAATGGGCTATCCTTCACCGGATAAGAGATGAAGTGCGAACGCTCCTCGGGGATCATGCCGATCGTACGTACGTCCTGCTTACTCTGGTCAGGCATAGAGCGCAATTTGTTGGCCCAGCTATGAAACTCTTGCCGGAAGTTAGCTCTGCCGCGTGCGTGATGGCTTGAGCGGACTGACGCAACGAAGGCTCACGAGTATTCGGTTCCTGCCGTCATTATGACGAGACTCAACGGTACCTTCAACATCGGCGTGGTTCGACTCGCCGCGCGAAAACAGGCAAATCTCGATTGAATCCGTCACGCGGTGTCAGCCTGGCATTGGTGCCTTCCCTTCTCAACAACTATCAAATCAGCATTCACGGATAGCCCAGTTTCTCACGTGCCGTAACGCCGTGCCTTCAGTTTCCAGGTTCGCGTCGAGCTCGCGAGTGGCCAGAGTTCGGAACAGAACGGTCGAAGTCTAATCGCCGCGAAATTCAACGGAGGGTCAGCGGGGCCACGGGGGCAAAGTGCGACGGTGTCTAAGCCGTCTTTATGAGGGGAGAGGTACACATGGTTTTCCTGTTCCAGCAGCATCCGGCCGCACACCGAAGCAATGAGGAGCTAGAATTCAGATCAGACTTTCGCAAGGCGCGCACCGCGCATCAAACGCCGTTTCGTTGTGAAAAAAGGCTCAGTACCGACAACGTATTTGTAATCGCCCTGGCGGCCTCGTTTGCGCTCTTGTTCGGGATACAGAGGCAGGACCCACAGGTCGACGAGGCGGTCCTAAGTGAACTGCGAACGATTCAGATCAACTACGCATTGCTCCAGCGCGATGTCGCCCGCGCTCGAACCGACATGGTATTGGACTTCCGCCCCGTTGATTCTACCCTCCAAGCATTGCAAAGGAACGTTACAAACTTGCAACGCCTTGCCGAGATTTCGCCCGATGAGAGCTCCGGAGCGCACTCCAGGTTGCTTGCACAGCTCAAAAAGTCCGTCGAGAACACAGAGGCTGCCATCTCGGCAGCGGCTGCGCAAAATGAGCTTCTGCAAAGCTCTCTCGTACGGTTTGCTCGCTCGGTTAATCGCCTTGAGGGGGCGCCGTCCAACAGGCTTGAACTCTCCAATTTGATCCTTCAGTTTTCGGCCAGACCGGGATTCAGCCTCGCATCACAGATCGATCAGTCTCTCAGCCGACTTCCTCCGAGTCAGGACCAAGCCACCCACGATGTTGTCCGCAACGGCCGCGCTATCCTGTCCGCGTTGTCGAGAGTGGACCGCGCAGCCGATCGGATCGCATCCTTTAACACGTTCGCCAAGGCCGCCGAACTGGAGCGCGAATACCTGAAAGACAACAGCTTGGCCAGCGCGCAAGCGCAGCGCACACGACTTTTCTTTGGCTCGGTATCCATATGCCTCTGCTTGTTTGCGATCATTCGGGCCTTCAGGCTGCATGTGCGGACGAACCGGTTGGAAAGGCGGCTGGAGCTTGAAGAGGCAATGCGTGAGATCGAAGCTCGCTTCAACGAAAGTAAAGCAAAGAACGCGTCGCCGCGCTTTTCAACCGAAGCAGCGCTTAGACTTGTTCAACGCGCTTTCGACGCGGATCAATGCGCGCTTGCTCAGGTGGATCCGAGTCTCAGCAGGCATACCGAGTGCTTTGTGACGAACACGTGCATGCGTGTCTGGAACGTCGCGCTTCTTGATGAAGTCGTTTCACTTGTCCGCGCCGGACGGCCAGTGTTTCGCGTCGTTCCGGCGGCGGAAATGGTTCGCACCGCCCTAGACACTTCCGGTGTTTGTCAAATTGTTGCTTGCAGGGCCTCCGATCAGCAGGCTGTGGTTTGCATCCTTGTTTTTGAACGAGATCGCTCACTCCCCTCAGCAGGCGACCTGTGGGTTCTTGCCAGTGCCATTGTGCGTTTGAGCAACCATCTTGAAATGCAACGTGTAAATGCCGAACGCGACGTTCTGGTGAGTCGATGGGAGCAGGCGGAAAGGCTGAGGACCGTCGGCACGATCGCAAGCGGCGCCACACATGAGTTCAACAATATTTTAGGCGCAATAATCGGATATTCAGAAATTGCCCAAGGTCTGGTGCGTCGCCCCTCCAGAATACGGAACCACATCGACCAAATCATCTTAGCTGGACACCGCGCCAAGCTGATCGTTGACCAGATCTTGTCACTCAGCCGAAACCGCAAGCGCGTTGCAGTGCCTTTCAACGTCTCCGAAATTGTCATGGATCTTGCGCCATTGCTGCGGGTTACAGTTCGTGCGGGTGTTCAGTTGAACTTCAAGATCAACGAGTGGCAAACGGTGGTCGAGGGCAGCCCAACCGAGATGCAGCAGATCCTCATGAATCTGTGCAAGAACGCGTCGGAGGCTGTCTTGAACGAGGGCCGCGTCGAGGTTAGCGTTTCTCGCGCCCAGGTGTGCCAAACCAAGCCGCTGGCTCAGGGCACCTTGAGACCTGGAGATTACGTTCTCCTCTCCATCAGCGACGATGGCCCAGGAATCGCAAGTTCGATACTTCCGCATGTCTTTGAGCCCTTTTTTACCACTCGCTCTCTCGTCGGCGGGACCGGGCTGGGTCTTGCTGCGGTTGACAGGCACGTGAGCGCGCTCGCAGGATGCCTAGACGTCACCTCGGTTGTTGGCCGAGGTACGCGCTTTGATATCTACTTGCCAGCCTCCGAGGATGAGCCAGTCAACGCTGACGTCACTTTCGGCCCATACAACGGATCACCGGCCAACGGCGGAATCATTGCAGTCGTGGAGCCCGATCCAGCAGAGTTGGAGATTCACAAGGACAATATCGCCGCGCTGGGTTATGAGCCGATCGGCTTCGCGACCTTCGAAAGTCTTTGCGGCTGGATCGAGAGCGGGAAGGCAGCTGACCTGCTGATTTTGGCGAAGACGGCTTTCCTCGAGCGAGGACGGGCCGAGTCCGTATGCCCGGCCATCATGACGGTGCCTTTCATAGTCATCGGTGACATCGACCCCATGCCGGTCACCTCTGACAATCAGGCCTTCGTCCTTCGGCTAGCGAGACCGGTCTCGTCCAGGACAATAGAGCATGCGATTCGTATAATGATGATGGCGTGATGCCGCCGACTCGCTCATTCTATGCAAGTAATGTGAGAAGGCCTGGCAAAAGACATCGAAGCAGAACAAAACGACGCGTCGCATCACAATGGACTTATCGATCCCGAGACGTTGTTCTAGCCTTAGTGCTTGTTAAGGAGGTCGGCTACTGTCTCTCCCCGTCGCCGGGCATCGGCGGCGAGCCATACCTCTCCCACCTCGTACAGGTCACCTTGGGTGTGGAACGGCACAATGACGTCAACGGCAGCCGACAGCATGTCAAGAAGCGTTCGATCTTCCACAGCGGCTCCTTGCGGGCTGCTCTTGACGAGGGAAAAGAGCTTTTTGAAGCCCTGGACCGGATCAGCCCCATGGATCGTTGATATTGATCCCGCATGGCCGGAGACGACTTCGCTAAGGTAGGCCCATGCAGCATCATCGCGCATCTCGCCGAGCAATATTCGGTCAGGGCGCATGCGCAAGCTCGCTTGCAGCAGTTGCTCGGCTGTCACCGCACCTACGCCGGCTCGGTCCTTCGGATAGAGTAACCGGACATGGTTCTCGTGCGGGATTACAAGCTCCAGCGTGTCCTCGATACTTATCAGTCTCTCTTGCGGGGGTATAGCGTTGATCAAAGTCTTGCTCATTGTCGTTTTGCCGCTTCCAGTAGGTCCGCAAAGCAGCATCGTGAGCCGTCCCGAAACACACGCTTGCAAAAACTTCTCCAAGTCACCATCGTCGTATTGCTGAAGAATAGTTTGGTCCTGCCGCTCTTGGCGCTGTTTTCGTGACCGCCATTGATTCCAGCGTGAGTATTCGTAGCGAGAAGAAACTTCCTTCAGTTCGGTCACACGACTTGAAGGACGCCGTATCGTCAGGCTTACTGTTCCTGAGGGAACAGCGGGCGGCAAACAGATCTGCAGCCGCTCCCCGTTCGGCAGCTCAGTCGCACAGAGGGGGCTTTGCGGTCCGACATCTTGCTTGCGCAGCGCTCCAGCGAGAATCGCGATGTCCTCCAGATCGTTATAACCTAGTGGTAGCGGATGTTTCGTGAAGACGCCGGCTTGTCGCACAAACGCTTCCCCAGGCCGGTTGATAGCGACCTCTTCGGTCCTCGGCTCCTCAAGCCATTTCAGAACGGGGTCGAGAAGCAAACGCAATTGAGGGTCAGCCTCCGATCGCATTGTTGTCTCTCCGGCGTTGGCGATGTTGGGGGGCTGGCGCCACGACGGTTGCCGTGAGACCGTATACATCCGAGAAATCGAGGTCGCGAGCCACAAAGATGGATACAGCATCTCCCTGGTTTTTCTTCAGGGTTGGCGGGATGTTGACCGTCGCTCTCAGTGTCGTCTCGACGGCTTGTCCGCCATTGCTCTGGAAGCTGTTGATGCCGCTTCCTCCGCCAGAGCTCGCCGCGTATTGACCGGCCGCCTGGAACGCGCCTTGAAGGACGCTCATCAGCATTGCTCCGCCAAAGCGTTCCCGGAAGTGATTATCCACCGTGCCAGGCACTCCGGAGCGGCCGAGCTCGTCAGCGCCCGGCGATGCTATCGAAACGAGGGCATGGTCAGGTGTTTCGATGCGCGTCCACAGCACGAAGACACGCGCATCCCCCTGTTCGAGACCATGCTGGATCTCGCCAATCACGGTCGTCCCACGATCCAAGAGCACGACATTGTTGGTGGCGCCGCGGACGTCTTTAGGTAAGACGCACTTCACATAACCGGGTAAATTTGTGTCGACTGCCGTTTGCAAAAGGCAAGGAATGATCGTTCCCTGAGTAATCACGAGATCAGGGTGCGGCAAAAGTGTGGCCCGGCTCGGCTCCTGTATGTCTGGCTTCAATCGGCCCGACAGGTCGCCACCGATCGAAATCTCATCCGCGGTCGCGGGAGCATCCTTGTGGTCGTCTTCGCTCCGCTGAGCCACGTCGGGCTTTTGACTGCTGCTGCTGTAGGCGAAAATTGGTGACTCCTCGGGCGGCGGTTCAGCTGCCGCGGGTTGCGGCGTGGATGGCGCAGGATCTGCCGCCTGCGCCGCCTTTGCAGGTGCTGGAGGTTCGGGAGCAAGCTCAATAGGCACGGGGCGAAACGGCTCGGCGTTCGGGGAAATTGGCGGGTTTGGCTGAGATGGTTCGTCTTGTGTGCTGGGACGACTTCCGAGCCAGATGAGCGACAGAGATGAGATGAGAACAAGACCGGCGACGGCCAATTTCTGTGATCCCGAAACATGCCGGCGGGCCGGCTCCGAGACCAACGATGCGGATGCATTTACATCGTGTCCCGACTGTGGGCCGGTTTCATTCATCGGCCCGAGCCTTTCAAAACGCGCCACACGTCGGGTCTCACTGTACCGGTCCCCGGCGCTTGTCCAACAGGATCATATGCCCTGTTGAAAATCGACAATACCGTATTGCCATCTCTCAGACGCCATTCCCGGGCGACTGCGGCTACTTCAACAAAGTCGCCTTTGACTGTGAAGTTGGCAGCGGCTTCCTTGCCGTCGGGATTGATAATGTAGAGGGAGGGGATACGGGAATTGCTTGCGAAGCCAAATACGGTGGTAAAGCCATTGTCGAAAACCTGCAGCGGCGCCAGCGATCGATCGCCCTTTGCGACGTAGTGAAAATTCCTTTCGTCGGAACTGGCAGTTGTACCGGGCCGATTCAACAAATCCTGAACCCTCTGTTCCTGCAGCACCTTTGCCCGGGCCTGACCAAGAATCGAGCGCTTTTCTGCTGCCTGTCTCAAAGCAGCGGCCTCATCACCGGGATAGGTGAACTGCACACTGTAGTATAAGTCAGGTTGCTGCTCATCTAACTTTGGCATCGCTCTCGTTGAAATGCTGAAGACATATCTGCGGGTACCGGACTCACTGTCGGCCAGAACGACGACCGGCTGCGGCGGCAGGATCCGGCTGGCCTTGAAGAACAGGTAGTTGGCGCGTGGGAGCGCAGCCAGGTCTTTGCTATTGGAAACGGCCACGGCTGCAACGGTCTCGTTGGCCGCGAATGTGACGACCAGCGTTGCCCCCACCGCGGTCGACAGGCGCACCACTTCGTCGGGACGGTAAGCCAAGTAGCGCATCCGCGCATCATGCTTGCCGGCAAGCGGGGTGTCTTCCGCGGAAGCCTCCAGCGTTAAGAGTAGTGAACAGGCCAGTGCGAGAAACGCTCTTTTTGTCATGGCTGCACGTCACCCAGGTTCGACACGCTATCTTCCGAGGTTTGATAGGAAGTGACGAGTAGACCTCCCGGATTGGTGAGCCTTGATTGGGCAGGCAGATCTGTCAGGCGCTCGTAGCGGATGGTTGCTGTCCAGGTGGTCACCAACGGCATCTGCCCATCGATGGAAAGGGTGCGTTTGTATCGGATCTGTTGAACGTCCGGACTGATGTCGTTTGAGGAAATATGCCCGACTTCGAGCTTGCCGAGCTTGCCGACTGTGACTTGCGGCGAGGTGGGATTCGGATAATTGAAGAACTCTTGATATTGCTGCCGCACAGCCGGTGCGCTGAAACTGGATACGAGGTCATAGCCGTATTGGGCGGAATCGGCTGTGTAGCTCTCGCGCAGGCGTACATATTCCCACAGCGAAGCATTTATGACGGCTCGCTCTTGGGTTGCCGGCAGTCGAGAGACTGACACTTCGCTGTCAACTGTTCCATCCGGGCGTACCCAGAGGAAGACAGGTACGAGCTTGGCCAACGGGACCATGGCAGCGATGGTAAATGCCTGCGCAACATTTCCTAGGACCGCCGCTGCCGCAAAGGCTATGAGGGCCTTTGACAGGCGCCGCGCAGACTTCGCTCGTGAAGTTTGAAACGCTTCCACCTTCTTATAGTGGGCGGCTAGCGTTTCTCTCTCCACCAGAAGGGCATGTTCAGGAAATTTCACTTGGGCTCTTTCGCACATTCGACTTCAAGATCTTCAGGGGAGGTTTCCCATTGTCCCACGTTCAGTTGGAATGGCGAACCCGTGCAGGTCGCAAGCTTATCGGTTGTCTTGCATGCCGCCAAAGCCAGTATTGACAAAAGTAGATAGTATTTCATGTTGAGGTACCGCGCTTGTCGATTGATTAACCACCTGCCGTTTTGGCAATGCGGCGATTGAGGCTGCTAAGAGATTGGTTCGCACCTGCCCAAGAACCGCCGGCTATGCTGCTGGCGATCGTCGGAAGCGCGACGATCAGGGCGTCACCAGCTAGGAAAAGCATATCGAGCTCGTAAAGCCCGATGATCTTGGCTGCTGTCGTACCCTTGTATTTGATCACCGCAAGCATGACTCCCAGCGCGACTGATTCGGCCGCGATAACTATCGTTGCAACGATGTTGAGGAGGACAAGCAGCAGCCCGTATGAAAGCAGTTGGCCGATCCATCTGGTAGCCATGTCTCGAGTGTGATCAAAAAGATAGCCTACAAGAACGAGGGGGCCGATCGCCAGGAGCACCTTCGTCAGAATTCCAACGGCATCATAGATCTCGAACGCTGTCCAGAGCGCGCCGTACAAAATCCATTGCGCTCCCTGGAAGGCAAGTATGTCCTGCTGATTCATTGGCCCAATTTCGGAAGCAATCCGCTGAAAGGCACTCTGACTTGCAGCGAACATTACGTCGAGCTTCTGGGGGATACCGATGAAGGGCAAGTGGCTTCCGCTGATCTGGTGAGCAAGCTTTGGAATCGTGTCGTCGAAGACCGATTCAATGTACAGCTGATAGTTGGCCTGCCCTAAGATGAGGGCGACGACAATCGATACCGTGACTACGCGCGAGATACCTCCGCGCGCGTCGACTTGACCGCGCATGACCAGAAAGCCTTGGATTATGATCCAGAGCGTGACGCACGCAACCAGAGGCGCACTGACCGCCTCTTGGACGTTTCCAATCACTTTGTGCAGCCCCAACGTAAAGGCCTCATGAAAGATCACGTGTATGGCCGTGAATGGCGCAGGAATTCTGAAAACCATTGCGTGAACCTTATTTGCCCCTGATCAGCGCAGATGAGCCGGATGAACTAAGCGTCGCTACTCAAACATTCTGGCGGTGTCCTGGCGTTCGCGACGCTGCATCGCGGCCTCCTCTGCGGCGTGAAGGCTCGCTTGTGCAGTGGCCATCGTCAGCAGACTCGTGGCCTGGACATTTTGGATAATCGCATCATGAATCTGCTTGAGGACCAGACCGTTGGTGACGGTGGCCTGCACAATATTTCCCGAGCGGGAAAGCTGACCAAGCGTGTTGTCGTTGGCCTTAAGGCGCTTGTCCATTACGCCCAGAGTGTCGGCCGCAAGAGCTGCGGCATTGATGGCACCAGCGATTTGTCCCTGCAACAGTTTCGCTTCTGAATCCGTGCCGTCGACTTTCCGGTTTGGGTTGTCCGCAATTGCACGCGCTTTAATCGAAGTTGGCGCCTGACCCTCAAACATCTGCCTCTCAAGCTGATTGCCCGACGGGTAGTGATTTCCTTGGTTCAGTGAACTTAGCAGCCCCGTGACACCGAATGACGACCTTAGTATCTCCACCATTTCCATCGTCGTAGCGACCGTCTGGGCTGACTTTATCAGGATCTGCGCAGTGGAAACCGCTGTTAAGCCCGCTTGTGTTACTACCGCCGGGTCGATGACGACAAATTGCGCCCGGGCCTGTCCGCTAAGCAGAAAGGAAGCGGCAAGCGTCGTTGCTGCAAGCGTGGGAAATCTCATGAATATTCCTCCGTCAGTCTTGAATTTCGTGGTAACGAGTCATGAACTTGTCGAGCCACCCGGTTGGGGCATCTCCGTGCTGGTCACGAAGCTGGTCGACAAAGCGCACGGTGTTGGCCCGCCCCGAGAGTACGGCTACATACTCGCGCATCTGGCCAAGATCGAATTCGCAAACAACACTCCCGCTCTCGCGCTTGAGCAAAAACTTGCGGCTGCCAATTGCCATTCCCTGGCGGATTGCCTCGAACTCCTGCGTGGTGCACTTCAAGCCATCGACATACGCGGCCCGGTCGGCCGTCGGTGATGGGTAGAAGATCTTGGTCATGCATTGTGCAACGAGACTGGCCCCAAGGGGCGATTCAAGCACGTGTTCGGGCTGCTGCGTTGCGAGTATCAACATGCCGTTGTTCTTGCGGACGGTGAGCAGGAACTTGTCGATAACAGCCGAGAACTGCGGGTTGAGCAGATAGAAGCGAAATTCGTCGCAGCTCATGACGAACCGACGGCCATCGACAACAGCGCCCACGCGGTGCAGAAGATATGCGGCGGCCGGCGCACAGACCTCCTCAAATTCCAGGAGCTGCGTCATGTCGAAGCCGGTAATGGAGGCATCCAGCCTGACTTCGTCCTCATCGCCGTCAAAGGCCCATCCAAGCGCATTCCCTCTACACCACCGCTGCAGCCGTGCTCCCGCGCCCTCCGAGGGGCTGTGCAGCAGGAATTCGCGCAGGCCCGCAAGTGAGCGCATGGCGGGTTCGAACGAAAGTTGACGAAGAATGCCACGTTCCAGTCGACGGCTTTCCTCCGACGAGATCGGACCACGGCCGTCACTCTCGATGAGGGCCATCAGCCATTCGCGCAGAAAATCCAACGAGGCGGAGGTGTTGTCCAGTCCGCGCAGAGGGGCCAAGCCGCTCGGAGCGCCTCTGCGCAACGCAAGGTATGTCCCTCCCGTGGCTCGCACCAGCAGTTCACCACCCCGGTCTTTATCGAAAAAGACGATTGCACCATTGCGATCGACCACGCTTTGCTCAAGCATCGCGAGGATAAAGGTCATCAGCGTCGTCTTGCCTTTGCCGACGGGTCCGAATATCGCCGTCATGCCGACGTCATTCTCATGGGGGATGTAGTCGAAAGACGTTCCACCGTTTGTGCGAAAGCGCGCAACAGCTTTGCCCCAGTGGCCGGAGCTGGAACCGCTGGGGAAGTTCTCAAATGAGACAAGCCCGGCAAAATTGTACGAGGTGATCGCCCCGGGGCGCGTGCGCCACCTGTTGTTCCCCGGGAGTTGGGACCAGTACGCGGCCTCCATGCCGATACCCTCTTGGACGATAACGGCGCCTGTGTCGGCCAGCCTTGCGCGCGCATTTGCTGCGCGATCGGCGAGGCTATTGAGGCTGTCGCCATAGACGCACAGGCTCAGATGATGCGAACCCATGACGAACTCGTTGCTTGCCAGTGCGTCCTCTGCCTCGGCAAGTTCATTGATCTGGGTGAGAGCCTTGTCGCCGGCGCTCGTCATCTGGCTGGATTTAAGGCTAAGCTTCGCATGAGCTTGTGGCCGAGTGAGGAAGGAAAAGCTCTGGCTCAGGACAAGCGGGAAGTTGGCGGACAGTAAGGGATTTAGCATGCCTGGCCGCGTCGTCGCCGGATATTCACGGAACGAAAACAATGATCCCACGGAGCTATCCCCGGGTCTTCGAATCTCAAGCGCCCGCTTCCCGCAGATGACCCTATCAGTGTAGATCGAGGCGCCAAGCGAGCCGGTAACCATCGGAACCGGAAGAAACCGGCAAGTCATTATCAGCCGAAGCGCCTCACCAATTTCCGTGAAAAGCACGTTGCCTTTCTCGCGAATACCCAACCGGCGCAGACCGTAACCGCCGAGTGAGCCAGCAATGATCTGCCAGAGGTCCTCCAGGCTTCGTATTTGTGTGGCCAGATCGTTGTCATTCCGTCTGTGGGATTTGGCAATGCGCCAGCCGATCTTACCGATTGCGGTGCGGGGGGACACGACGATAGTGAGGAAGTGATCGTTGCGAAAGAGCTTGCCCGACAGCACATGGCGCTCATAGGCCTCGCTCAGACTGCCAGCAAATGCACTTTGAAACTGGCGCGATGCCGGCTCCGGCACATCGTTGTTTCGCACAAGATGAGCGTATAGCGTGACATTGTCATCAGCGATGTTGCGCAAGAGAGTGTTGAACGCGCGGCAGCGCGAATTGCGCATCTCTGCGTCTTCCAAATCAAAGGGCAGGCCGTTCACGTGTGCCATGGCCATGATCGATCCGTCTTCCAGCAGGACAACCTGATCGCTGAGATGACCGACATACGGAAGATAGATCTCGCCAGATCTCTCGGTCCGGCCACTGGCGCCAAACATTACACCATTCCTCTTCCGCGTTTCGGCACTCTGATCGGATTGGCGCTGACGCTCGCGCCACCCCAGACCGGCCCGTCCACGCTTCTGCCGGCCGTCTGCAAATAGAGGAGCGCGACGCTTGCGGCGTTATAGTCACGCTCAACCACCAGCCGTGCCCCGAACCAGAGTGGCACGAGCACGATTTCATAAAGTGGGTTTTGAAGGACAATGATGACGAGCCCAGCCAACATCATCAGCAATCCGGCCAGCGTGAGCGGCACCCCCAGAAACAGTGCGGGACGTGTCGCCGCCACATAGAGGGTGCTCACTTCCAACCGGTCGCTCATCAGCCACCGCCTATGAGCGCCTTGCCCAGGAAGCTGGCGCCGAACATGATGACGATCCCTCCAACGACACCCGCAACCAAGCCAAGTGAAGCACGACCGAACATCCAAGAGATGCCGATGGCCACGAGTCCGAGCACGGCCAGTGATTGTCCGAAGGGGCCGAGTATGAAGGTGCAGATATTCTGGACCATCTTGGCGGGATCCGTCCCTCCGGTCACCTGAGCCGAGGCTGGCCCGATGGAGAAGACCGTCCACGCGGCGCCTGCAGCAGCGGCCGGTACATATTCAGCCGCCGTGCGCAGCATGGAAAAAGGCGAAGAAACACGCGTTTTAAGCGCACGAAGTATTTTGAGTGGCGTCATCATTGTATCTCCATGGTTCAATCGAATACGAGTTTGTTCGGGTTCGAGGGTTCCCGCTCTTCCGCAGCCTGGCTGCCTGTCGGACCGGAGGGATCGGCCCCGGAGCGGTTTGACTCATACGAGCCCCAGATGTCCCAAGAATTTTGGTTGGGCTGCTTTCCATTGGCCTGTTGGCTCTGTTGGAGCAGAGGCGGCACGGCTTTCCGACCGGGTGCCTCAAGGTGTTGCGCATCTTGAGCGGTCGGCTCCAGGGTTGGCGCGGGGTGACTCGAGATGTCCTTTGCGGCCGACTCGACCTTGCGTACATAACCGTTGGTGAAGCCACGCGTGACGTCGCCCGTGTTGTAGGCCGAGATGGCACGGCGAAGCGCCAGTTGCTGCGCCGGAGCAGTCGTGCCGCCGGCATACCGGCTTTCAAGCAAGTGGGCGGCGGCCGATAGCGAGGCGCAGGGCTCGAAAGCCTTTTCCGGCGTGAGATTGAGGAAGGAAAAGTTCTTGCTGTTTATCTGCATCAATCCGACATCGACAGAATGTTGTGCTTCGAGGCGGTTCTTGATGCCCCGCGTCGCTTCCAGGCGGTCTATCCAGCGAAGCTGCTCACCTGTGGTGTTGTCATGAGCCACCAGCGTTTCAAAGCCACTTTCAATTTTGGCAATCGCGGCGAGGGTGGACGGCGCAACCCAGGGAGCGCATTTGCGCGACAGGCGGTGGAATTCACGGGGCGAAAGTGGCGCGGGCTCGGCTGGGAATGACATGGATGTCAACAGGGCGACGGCCAGCGGCCAAGCTGCAATAAACATTCCTATCCCCTACCTTTACAAGCGTCCGGACCGGTTCTGGCCCTGTCCGGCACGCGCTTATCGGGCAGGTTTGTTACTGCGTGATGTTCAAGTTCAGCTTTTCGGTTTCAACTGAAGCAAAGAGCTTCGTTCGTGTCCGCGTGCGTGGGCATCTTGCGCATGCGCGGGTTGCGCGGGCGCGATCAGCCGGCACATCTCGACCATCGTGGTGGATCATTCCTGCGCGGGATTGCCCGTCCCGGCCGTCGGTTGCTCCTGCAGCGTCAACCGCGACTTGGCATCATGGGCGGTAATGGAATCTTGTGTCAGCGCCACAAAATGGGGAGCTTGGCGGGTTCATCGCAGGCTGCGGAAGCTTGGGTCTATCGAACGCGAGAACCGACTAAGGGGCGGAGCTGCCCAATGTTGCGGCATGCTGCCGTTGTTGCAAGAGACAGCCAGCGCCCTGAATACTCGGGCATTGGTTGAAACCGCGAGTTCGTCCGCGAAGCTCGTCGGAGGCGCAAATACGCGGGGACGAGGGTCAACTGGGAAGACCTGGCGGCGCAGCCCACCCTGGTGCGAGGCTGGTTCAGCTGTTCGGCCGCCCGCGAACTGGTGGGTCACGCACAGTCCCATCGGCAGAAACCGCAGGCGGATTGCCGCAGTCCGACAGCGCTCTCGACAAGTACAGTGACAGGCTCAAAAGGAAAGGTATTGCATTCAACCGAGAAATGTTAGCTCGCAAGGTAACCGCAACCGGACCTGCCGATCGCCCGGAACAGGATTGGCGCCGCCGGCCACCTCCCAATGACCTGCCTTGGGCAGGAGACATACCGTTGGCACAAGGTCACTATAGCGAATCACGGCCGTTCTTCGGCCAACCGCCTCTGCGATCAGTTAAACGCCGCGCTGCTCCACCGCGTCCGAGCCGCACGCACGAGCGGGAGGATTTCGAGGTGATCCAGGTCCGCAAGCGCCAGAAACGCGAAGAAGATGCAAGGACATGGCAAGCGACCGGGCGTCCGTGCCGTCGTAATCAAGTGGTGTTGGCAGGCCTGCACCAACGGCGGAGCTCGCGAATAAGCGAAGGACCACACGGCAGGGTCATACCGGCGCTTGCAGATGTGTGGTGGCCACCGGCTGCCTGGATGCGGTCAATTCGCTGTGGATGAAAAGACCAGGCCGAGCAACGGCCTCACATTGGCCGCACGCACCGGCGAGTGGTAGCAAGGGGCAGCTGTTCTGCGTCGGTGCCCCCAAGGGTTGCTCGGCAACAGCTTTAGACAAGGGGATTCAAGATTGAAGGTGAGCCGTTGAAACATGTTCTTGTCATTGACGATGATGCCGCAATGCGACGCCTCATCTCCCAGTATCTCATGATGCATGCCTTGAAGGTGACCGCAGTCAACGATAGCAAGCAGTTTAACTACGTTCTATCGCATGAGCCAGTCGATCTCGTGGTTGTTGACCTCAACCTAGGCCGGGAGGATGGGCTTGCCATCGTCCGCAACCTGGCGACAAAATCGGATTTACCCATCATAGTGATCAGCGGCGACCGGCTTGATGAGGCGGAAAAAGTCGTTGCGCTGGAGCTCGGCGCAACCGATTTCATCCCCAAGCCTTTCGGGCTGCGCGAGTTCTTGGCCCGCATTCGAGTAGGGCTACGCCAGCGCATTTCCAGTCCGCGAACGAAAGATCATCGCTCATTTCGGTTCGGAGCCTGGAAGCTCAGCGTCAAGCAGCGGCGACTGATCTGTGCGGAGCGTGGCGAAGTCAAGCTTACCGCATGTGAGTTCAACCTGCTGATCGCGTTCCTGGAGAACCCCCGCAATGTCCTATCCAGAGAACGGCTTTTGCTCGCGAGCCGTGTGCGTGGAGAAGAGGTCTACGATCGAAGTATTGATGTCCTAATCTTGCGCTTGCGCCGAAAGCTGGAGGCTGATGCGGCCAATCCAAGGCTAGTCAAGACATGCCGTGGTGCAGGGTATTTCTTCAACGCTGACGTAGACGTTAGCTACGGAGGCACCTTGGCCGCGTGACAGGAGCTATTCTGGAGATTGGCTGACGAGGCTGATGAAGCGTGGCGGTGTTTTCTGGCGGCCTTTAGCTCGGCGCCTGGATGTCGGACCCAAGGCAGCATCTCGTCGATCTGGCTGGGATGGCTGTTGACGATCCTGGTGGTGAGGACGTCGGCGAGATAACCGAGTGACTCGACACCATTGAGCCTGCAGCTTTCGATCAGCGACGCAATGACTGACCAGTGTTCGGCACCGCCGTTCGAGCCGGCGAAGAGCGCGTACTTGCGGACGGATTGAGCGCTCGACGGTGTTGTTGTCGATCTCGGTGCGACCGTCGTCAACGAAGCGCGAGAGGCCTTCGCAGCGTGAGAGCGTGCAGCGGATTGCCTCGGCGACCTTTCTTCTGACCGATCAGGCCGAGCTTTCACGCAGCCAAGGTTCAAGATGGCGACAATAGCGCGGCTATTTTCCCGACGCGTCGCACGGCGTTCATCGGCCGATCGGCCGCGGATATCGTCCTCGATCTTATTGAGGTGGGCGATCGTCTCAGCGCCTCGCTGGCGATCGGCGAGTTCCAGGCCTACATCGCCTTCCAACAGTGCCAGTCTGATCAATTACGGCGAGAGCTACCGGTCCGGAGATCGCATCAGCCTCTCCGTCGCCAAAAGAGCTGTTCTGCTTAGCCGTCGAGCTCAACGCCCAGCGTCAGAGCGCTCTCTGCTCCTGAAGGAAGCCATGAGGTCCGCTCGGGCTTGATCGGAGGCTTGGCCGATGGACGTTGTGTTTGCGTCGCTCGGCTGCCGCCCGATGGCGAGGCTTTGCGAATTGTCAGTCCTTTGCCTTTTCGCTGGTCTCAACGGCGCTGTGTAACGTTCAGTGTTGATGATGACGCCCCCGCTGTTCACGCGGTTGCTCCTGTGCAGTGTACTCGTCGGCTTGTCCTCGGCCTCGCGCGTCTGGCCCAAGTGCCGTTCCAACGGCGCTGGCGCGACCTGTCTGGCTTGCTGCTCTTGCAACGCGGCGTGTTGCACCTGCGACCCGGCTGCTGCCAAAGCTTCGGCGGGGCTTGCGGCAAGCTCGTGCGGCAAGCGCCCCTCTCTCAGTCGGTTTTGCAGCGCCTGCCGATCGGCGACGAGGTAGTTGAGGTGCAGCGGCAGCTGCTGGTCTGGCCGCTCTTCGTTCGCCAATCGACGAACCAGCTCGCGCGTGCCGTCCACCACGAAGACGCCGCAGTCAACAGCGTTTTTCTGCTGCGCCATGTCGGGTGTTACCAGGGTCGCGTCCAGTCTTGTAGCGAGCTTTCGTGCAGGCGCGTCGTTGTATCGCCGTTCATTTTGCTGGATGGAGTCGTAGTGATAGGCGACCGCTCTTTCCGGATCTCGGCGATCTACGAGGAGCAGCGACCAATGGGTGCCGTGGTCAATACCCACCCCATCGTTCACTGGCACGAACAGGAAGTCGGATGGGCCGGCGTTTCGATCATAAATCGACTGCAATGTGCCTCGCGCGTCTTGCTGCTCCATGTGGCGCAGCAGATGGGAGACCGACGGATCGACCAGCCGCGTCCGGGCGGCGAGCGCTGGATCGGCCTGCTGCAGCTGCTGCTCGAGGAATTCGTAATCCCTCTGGATATGTTCGTCGCCCAGCAGTTGGGTGGCCCCGAGCACCGCCCCCCGGGGGAGATTGGACGAGCCTGACGGAAGGGCTTCGATGTGTGCATCGGAGGAGGTGGTCAGATCGACCAACGGAACCCCGAGATGGGTGTCTGAGAGCCTGGCGGTCGCTGGCAAGGCGGGTCCCGGAGCCCTTGCCGGTACTGCTGCCGCTCCAGCGTCCCTTATCGCTCCGCGATGGAGGAGCCAAACGTCATTGCCCTCCTCTGGCCTCCGGGCGGTGTAGCCGTGGCCTTTAATCTCGTAGTTCCATTCCGGCTTGTCCGCGTCCGGCAAGAGGCCATAATGGTACAAGGAAGAGAGCATCGCCTCTGGGACGCGTTGAGTCCCATGGGAGAAGCCTTTGGGCACGGCGAATGAGACGTTTATGGAGTTCTCGATGGCAGCGGCGGGTGCCTCAGACCTTGCAAAGGGCGCGGCCTCCGCATGCAGGCTTCCAATGTGTTCGGACCCTGGGCCTTGAACGGGTACCCCTGCCAATGGCAATTCACCCAACTGCTGCATGGGGGGCTGCATCGGCACGCGGCCGTCTTCGCTCGGCGGCTGCTGAATGGCGATGCTTTGCGGATTATCAGTCCCCTGCCTCTCCGCCGGCCGCAACGGCGCCGTCGAATGTTCATTGTTGATGATGAACCGCTCGGGTGGCAGGAGGTTGCCCTGGTCAAGCGCATCCGGCCCGGGCCGGTGTTGGCTGACAGCTAACGCTGGCGGGGCGGCGGCCTCAACTCCGGCGTGCCCAGAGCCGGCCGCTGCCAAAGCGTCCGCCACGATCCTGTCTGACGCAGGCTTCGCATCGCGAACCCGTTCAAGCGCCAAGCGGAGATAATCGTTGCCTGGAAACAACACCTCGGCGAATTCGATCCGCGAATCATGATCCAGCCCAGAGATCGTCCGGCCCCGCCTGTCAAGCGCCTCAGAAAATCTGCGAAGACTATGACCATAGACAACACGGGTGCTTGGGGCCAAGCTGCTGTCACTGGTCACTTGTTCCAAGACATGCGCATCTGCCTTTGAAGGCACCGTCACTGGCCACCGGCCAGTCGCTGAATAGCCCGGCTCATGATACGCACGCAGGACGTTCAACGCCGGCCTTATATCCCTTATGTCAGTGTCTTTCGGAAAGAAGGTATTGAGGTGATCGACCAGGGATTGGTGATTTTTTAGATCAGTCGCTTGGCCACGAGCACCGAGATCATTCGCCAATCGGCGAAGCGCATTCGAGTATATTCGCAGCGTCGGCGCGCTATGGTGTTGCTGAGCCTCAGCATGGGCGATCGCCTTATCAATCACGTCCCGGTGTTCGTCGGACAAGTGGGGATAGCGGTTAGCCGGGGCACCAACAGTCGCTGAATAGCCCGGCTCATGATAGGCACGCAGGACGTTCAACGCCCTCTTCATATCATCGTTTTTCGGAAAGAAAGCATCGAGGTGATCGACCAGGGATTGGTGATTTTTTAGATCAGTCGCTTGGCCACGAGCGCCGAGATCATTTGCCAATCGGCGAAGTGCATACCTGTATTTTAGGACCGTGCTCTCGCTATATTTTTGCTGAGCCGCAGCGTGGGCGATCGCCTTATCGATAAGGTCGCGGTGTTCGTCGGACAAATGGCGATAGCCGGTGGCACGGGCGCCACTCGCGACAGGTTCGGCTCGGCGCGGCTCGGCCACGTGCTGCTCAAAACCCGCTTGCCGCGCTTGGCCAGCATCCGGCAAGGGGCCAGGGCGGTCCAAGAAAGAGAGCATCGCGTCTGGGACGCGTTGAGTCCCATGGGAGAAGCCTTTGGGGACGGCGAATGAGACGTTTATGGAGTTCTCGATGGCAGCGGGGGGTGCCTCAGCCCTTGCGGAGGGCGCGGCCTCCGCATGCAGCCCTCCGATGTGTTCGGACCCTGTCCCTTGAACCGGTACCCCTTCCAATGGCAATTCACCCAACTGCTGCGTGGGGGGCTGCATCGGCACGCGGCCGCCTGAATTGCCGATTTCGCTCAGCGGCTGCTGAATGGCGACGGCTTGCGGCCTATCCACGGCCCTCTGCCTCTTCGCTGGCCGGAACAGCGCTGTGGAATGTTCGTTGTTGATGATGTCGCCCTGGGGTGGCAGATGGTTGCCCTGGTCAAGCGCATCCGGCGAGGGCCGGATCTGCTGTTGGCTGGCAGCCAAGACTGGCGGAGCGGCGGCCTGAACTCCGGCGTGCCCAGATGTTGCGAAAGCGTCCGACACGCTTCTGTTGGGGTCCTCCGGTCCAGCACGCATCCCTGGATTGCTGAACAAAGATGAGGCGGCTTGATCACCCTGCCGCTGCTGAAGCACTTCGCGGAACCCCTGTTCCAGTCGCAGAAGCTCGTCTGCGTTGGTTGGCGGCTGGTGAGCTCGATCATCGAACAACGGCCGGAGCGCCTCGGGAACCTCAGCGCTGAAAGAAGGCGAGGTGGCTTGATCACCCTGCCGCTGCTGAAGCACTTCGCGGAACCCCTGTTCCAGTCGCAGAAGCTCCTCTGCATTGGTTGGCGGCTGGTGAGCTCGATCATCGAACAACGGCCGGAGCGCCTCGGGAACCTCAGCGCTGAAAGAAGGCGAGGTGGCTTGATCACCCTGCCGCTGCTCAAGCACTTCGTGGAGCCCCTGGTCCAGTCGCAGAAGCTCCTCTGGATTGGTTGGCGGCTGGTGAGATCGATCATCCAACAGCGGCCGGAGCGCCTCGGGAACCTCCGCGCTGAAAGAAGACGAGGTGCCTTGATCATCCTGCCGCTGCTGAAGCACTTCGCGGAACCCCTGTTCCAGTCGCAGAAGCTCCTCTGGATTGGTTGGCGGCTTGTGAGCTCGATTATCGAACAGCGGCCGCAAGGCCTCGGGAACCTCCGCATTGTGAACCCGCTGCAGCGCCAAGCGGAGTTTCTTGTTGCCTGGAAACAACGCCTCGGCGAGTTCGGTCCGCGAATTGTGATCCAGCCCAGAGATCGTCTGGCCCCGACTCTCAAGCTCCTCAGAAAATCTGCGAAGAAGACGACCATAGACGACACGGGTGCTTAAGGCCAACCCGCTGTCACTGCTTAATTTTTCCAGGATACGCGCATCTGCCTTTGACGGCACCGCCGCTGGCCACCAGCCAGTCGCTGCATTGCCCGGATCATGATACGCACGTAGGACGTTCAACGCCGTTTTAATGTTCTGGTCATTCGGAAAGAAAGTATCGAGGTGATCGACCAGGGATTGGTGATTTTTTAGATCAGTCGCTTGGCCACGAGCGCCGAGATCATTCGCCAATCGGCGAAGCGCATTCGAGTATATTCGCAGCGTGTCCGCGCTCTGGTTTTGCTGAGCCGCAGCGCGGTCGATCGCCTTGTCAATAACGTCCCGGTGTTCGGCGGACAGATGGGGATAGCTGGCAGCAGGGCCGCCAGCAGTCGCTGAATAGCCCGGCTCATGATACGCACGCAGGGCCTTCAACGCGCTCTTCATATCAACGTCTTTCGGAAAGAAAGCACCGACGTGATCGACCAGGGATTTGTGATTTCTTAGATCGATCGCTTGGCCACGAGCGCTGAGATCATTCGCCAACCGGCGAAGTGCAAACGTGTATTTTCGGGCCGTGGTCTCGCTATATTTTTCCTGGGAGTGGGCGATCGCTCTATCAATAAGGTCCCGGTGTTCGCCGGACAGATGGTGATAACGGGAAGCACGGGCGCCACTCGCAACGGGGTCGGCTCGGCGCGGCTCGGCCACGTGCTGCTCAAAGCCCGCTTGCCGCGCTTGGCCAGCATCCGGCAAGGGGCCAGGGCGGTCCAAGAAAGGGAGCATCGCGTCTGGGACGCGTTGAGTCCCATGGGAGAAGTCTTTGGGGACGGCGAACGAAACATTTACGGAGTCCTCGATCGCAGCCGGGGGCGCCTCGGACCTTGCTGAGGGCGCGGCCCCCGCATGCAGCCTTCCGATGTGTTCGGACCCTGTCCCTTGAACCGGTACCCCTTGCAATGGCAATTCACCCAATTGCTGCATGGGGGGCTGCATCGGCATGCGGCCGCCTGAATTGCCAATTTCGCTCAGCGGCTGCTGAATGGCGACGGCTTGCGGCCTATCCACGGCCCTCTGCCTCTCCGCTGGCCGCAACAGCGGTGTGGAATGTTCATTGTTGATGATGCCCCCCTGGGGTGGCAGGTGGTTGCCCTGGTCGAGCGCATCCGGCGAGGGCCGGATCTGCTGTTGGCTGGCAGCCAAGACTGGCGGGGCGGCGGCCTGAACTCCGGCGTGCCCAGATGTTGCGAAAGCCTCCGACACGCTTCTATTGGGGTCCTCCGGTCCAGCACGCATCCCTGGGTTGCTGAGCGAAGACGAGGCGGCTTGATCATCCTGCCGCTGCTGAAGCACTTCGCGGAACCCCTGTTCCACTCGCAGAAGCTCCTCTGCATTGGTTGGCGGCTGGTGAGATCGATCATCGAACAGCGGCCGGAGCGCCTCGGGAACCTCAGCGCTGAAAGAAGGCGAGGCGGCTTGCTCATCCTGCCATTGCTGAAGCACTTCGCGGAGCCCCTGGTCCAGTCGCTGAAGCTCCTCTGGATTGGTTGGCGACTCGTCAGCTTGATCGAACAGCCTCCGGGCCTCGGCAAGGTGCTGCTCAACGCCCACTTGCCTGGCCTGGACCGCTTGATCCTCTTCCAAGCTGGCGTCCTGCACCTGCGGCAAAGCTGTTACACGGGATGGATTACTATTTCGCGGGTCCACACTAGCCTCACATCAAACTGTATCGTCAAAAATCCTGCGCCAATTCACGCAGCGGGTCATCGAGTTGAGATTCTGCCGAGAGCCCCTCGTCCGCTATCGTCAAGGGTACCGGCTCCGGGAGGGCGCCTGTCTGGCTTTCGAAGATGCGTTTAAGGATGCGGTCCGAAAAATATCGCACCTTCCTCAATTGCAATGGTGGCAGGCCTTTGATGAGAACAATCTCGTAGTCTTCATCGAGCAGCCGAACCTGTTCGGGACGCAGCAGCGGCGCACCTTGAAACGAATTCTGAATGTTCCAATCGAACGTTCGCGCCTGGCTGGCAAGGCCGTGAACGGGATTCGAGGAGAAACCGTCACTTACCATGGCCGAGACCTCAACGGCCGGAGCGATCTCTGCTTCTGGAGGCAGCCATTAGATCCTCGCGGGCGTGATCATAGGGGTGACTTAGGGACTGCCCGATTTCACCACCCCGCCGCAGCTGTTGACGGGAGGTTTGCGGGCCTACTGTATCACGGACTGAAGCCGCAATACCTGCTATGTGGTCGTCCAAATTCGCATTCCGTTCCTCTACTGCATGCCGCGGCGGAGGCATGTGCGGCAAGATATCTTGCATGCCGGGAACTGCGTGAGCTTGGGCCTGTTGATTTGCGTCGAACTGGTGATACACCGCCAATTCCGGCGGCGCGACAGGAGGCCGGGGCAGCGAGTCCAGTTGGTTGGCGGCCACCAGAACTGATTCCACTGCGTCTTGGTGCGTGCGCGAGGAAGGATCCATTCCGTAGGCTCCCTGAATCATCAGTGATGCGATTTCCTTTTGTTGGTCTTCAGGAATACGGGACAATGCGTTGCGTACACTATCAGCGAACTCGGGTGAGATCACTTGTACTTCTGCATATTTTTTCCACGATACGGGTGCGTTTTGCTTCCGGCGCAAATCGTTGGCAGTCTGTTCATTTGTGTCCGGATGCACGAACGGAATCAACCCCTCAACACGGTTTTTCAGGAATTCGGCGGTGCTTTTGTCCATCGACCAATGACCTTCCTTGACCGGCACTCCGCTCCATGCGCTGTCTTTCAACCGAACAGCGGGACCGTTGGCCCAGGCATCCATAACCACGGTCGACCTCGGGTCGCGGCTTCCGCGCCGCAGTTCGTTCCAAATGTGACCCGCCTTGACTGAGATCTCATCACCTTTGTCGGTTATCTCTTTCATTGACACGGAAGCACTAGAGGTCATACTCCGCTCGTCGGCCGCCATGTGTGGGGCGTGGACGATAGCGGAAAGGGGAGCGGTCTGATTGCAGCACGCCGCTCCCATGACTACTGCCACTGCAACCTTAATGTTGTCGTCTGCTCCCATCATTGCAACCGACGATCCGATGCTGTTGTGGCCGTGAGAGGGAATGTCGTCCACCTTAACGTTTCCCCGGCCATGCTTGAGCAGCAGGCGAACGTCGTGAACTGTTTGCCCCGCTGTCGCGAGTCTTATCGGGCTGGTGACGTCGTCACCGACGACACACGCTCCCATATGATAGGCGGCCTGCTGGATCTGATGTGGCTCCAGAGGCGCATCTCCGCCCCGTCGCAACCTGTCGGCAGGCGTGCCCACGGAGACCTTCAGCGCTGCCGTGGATTCTCGCGGCGACTCTTCCGTGTCATATGTGGCATGTCGAGTCGATCCGGAGGATTTGGAGATGCAAATTCCCATAGCCGTTCACCTGTAGTGGAGTTTCTGATCGCCGAGGGACGGGATACGCGAGACGGGCGCTTAACCGTCAGTGTCATCTGGATGAGCTTCCATCAAGGGTGCCGGCTCCGGGAGGGCGCCTGTCTGGCTTTCAAAGATGCGTTTAAGGATGCGGTCCGAAAAATATCGCACCTTCCTCAATTGCAATGGTGGCAGACCTTTGATGAGAACAATCTCGTACTCGTCATTGAGCAGCCGAACCTGTTCGGGACGCAGCAGCGGCGCACCTTGAAACGAATTCTGAATGTTCCGGTCGAACGCTCGCGACTGGCTGTAGGAAATCGATTTGGCTTCAAACGTGTATTCACCGATGGCTTTGGAAATGTAGTTCGGAGTCTCGTCATCGGCCGTGGCCATGAACACTTGCAGTCCGGTATTGCTGAGAAAATTCTGCTTACCAGCCTCTCCATAAGCCCCCGTTAGTGCCGAAAGGCTTTGGATGATGAGCATGAAACGCCCCTTGTAGCCCGCGATAGTCGTAATTGCGGTCTCGATCGCCTCCAGCTTCCCCAAGTGCTTGAACTCATCGAGCAGAAAGAGAACCTCGTGCTTTTCGTCCTGGCGGGGCAGCGACCGCTGTAGAATTGAAACGATTTGCTGAAAAAATAAGCGTATCAAAGGCGCGATCACCTCAAGGTCGTTCGGACCAACGCAAAGATAGATGCACGTTCTGCGACGGCGAAGATCATAGACCGAAAAGTCCGAGCGACTTGTAGCCGCCTTGACAGCCGGATCCGCCCACAAGTTGAGCCCGCCATCGCCGAGCACGGACGTGTAGGAGGTTAGGATTTTCGTGTCGTTCCCCGCCATGTCGTCGAAGATGCGTTGTGCCTCTTTGTTCCGGGTCTCCATGGCGAGCTGCGCGAAGAGCTTAAACTTCTCCCCCGGCTGAGCGAACAGATCATAGACGGCGCCGATTGTTGGCGTGCCCCGCTCGATGCAGGCAAGGATCCCCGCGACAAAGATATCTCGCGCGCCGCTGACGAAACCTTCCGCCCCCTCCCCCTTGGCCGTAATCAGGTTCGCGGCCAAGCGGCGGGCTTCGGTGAATTGCTGCTGTGGATGCAGTGCTATTAGATCCAACAGTGGATTGTAGCAGTTTGTGCGCCGCTCTGAATCCAGTGGCGCGAATTTGAACACTTCGTGGCCCGCGGCTTTACGCGCCCTCGATGTGAGCTCAAAGAGCTCCCCTTTCACGTCCAGAGCTATCACAGAGCCTTTAAATGTAAGTAGCGTTGGAATGACTATGCCGACACCCTTGCCAGCGCGGGTCGGCGCAACGATGAGGCTGTGAGGCTGCTCGCCATTGGTCAGGTAATAGCCAGGCCAGAAAGGACCACTCGTCTTCCCGAAGACCGGTCCTGTCACGCCACGGTATCGCCGCAGATATCCCGTGCGTCGCATTTCATCCACTCGAGCCCAACGAGCGGTCCCGTGGTGTTCGAGCTTGCGGCGCAATACGAACTGCTGAATCAGCAAGACAACCGCGGATGTCGAGAGCACGATCGCCGCGCCCTGATAGAAAACGGGGGTTGCGAAACCCAAATAGAAGGGCGTCTCAAACCAAAAGGCACGGACATCAAACGCCATCAGAGCCTCGCCGCTACCCCCGTGGCGGAAGGTTGCGTACAGACTTGCCGCACAGAACCCCAAGGCGAGTGAGCACGCGATGCTAATGGCTATGTTGGGGGACGTCGTTTTTGTAGAAGACATTGTTCCATGGCCGAATTAGCCGTGCTGATGCTGCGCTTGCTTCAGGCACCGAACCGAGGTCGCGCGATGCCGACGCTCGACAGATCGATGCCGCAGCGGGTGGTGCGATGCTTGCATCGCGCCACCCGGCAGACGAGGATTTTGAAAGTTTCACTAAGCAGATACGTCGACGGCCAGGGAATTGGAAACAGCAAGGCCGTGAACGGAATTCGGGAGAGGAAGCGTTACTGCCATGGCCGAGACCTCAACGGCCGGTCCGATCTCTGCTTCTCCTAGCCTCCATTAGATCCTCTCGGGCGTGATTGTAGGAGTGGCTTATGTCCCGGCCGACTTGACCACCCCGCTGCAGCTGTTCGTGAGAGGTTTGCGGGCCAACTGTATCACGGACTGCAGCCCCAATACCTGCTATGTGGGCGTCCAGATCCGCACTGCGTTCCTCTGCTGCATGCCGCGGAGGAGGCATCTGCGGCAAGATGTCTTGCATGCCGGGAATTGAGTGAGCTTGGGCCTGTTGATTTGGATCTAACTGGTGATACATCGCGTACATAGCATTGGATGCTGTCGACCTGACGTGGCCATCCGGATCGGTAGCCAATTCAGCGGCCTGATCAAAAATGCGAGCTTTATTTTCAGTGTTAAACTTGCTGAAGTTTTGCGCAGCGTAAAGCGCTCCGATAGCTTGCGAAGGTGGGTCCATGTTGCCAATGCGATTAACAATACTATCTTGTGTCTCTGGCCGAAGGTAATGAGACACGTTACTGACTGCTCTGAATTGCTCCAATGCTACTTCATCCGGGGTGTGTCCCAACCCGGCAGTCAATTTATCCCCCAGATCGACGGCTGATCGTCCAAGCTGATTGGTCCGCGTTTCAAACTTCGCGAGGTCAGTTTCTGGCTCGGTTCGAGTGCCCCGAACGGCTATGCGCTCTCGCCTCCCGAGTTCTTTGAAGGTCCCAAGATTTCGCGCTGTATCGCGCGGGTTAGCGCTTACCAGCCGTTCTGCAACATCGGTCAATGGTCCGTATGGAAGGTCACGGAGGGTACTGCGATTCCCCACGTCTTGGGATGAACTTGCAGCTGCGCGTGCCCGTTTGTTATCGCGATCCATTGCTCGGCCTCCAAAGTCGTTAAGTTACCCAATCAGGGTACCACCGACGCTTGACCTGCTAAACCGATATGAGGTTACAGTTGTAGTCTGGCAGAAGCTTCTCCCAACTCTGGGATACGCCGAGAGCCGTAACCGGGGCAGATTTCCGGGCGGAAGGGTTTGCGGCGAGAGCGTTCGTGATTCACCGTTTGCGTGACGCATCAGGATCGTCTCATATAAGAGAGTCCGTCGCGATACGCCCCGCGAATGACGATGGTACCTTCGGCTTGACTTATCCTTCGCGCTCTGCGGGTCCGACGAGAAAATCAGCCTACCTTGCTGAGACTACCTGCGGAGGACTTGCCGCTACGGCGGTCCTGCTCGATCTCGCACTTGATCTTCTGCCCATCAACGAGGTTTGAAAGTCCAGCCCGTTCTACAGCTGAAATATGGACGAAAACGTCCTGACCGCCGTCATCGGGCTGGATGAAGCCAAAACCTTTGGCTGTTGAACCACTTCACTGTTCCGGTCGCCATATCGTGTATTCCTCTGTGGCCAGTGCGAACCAGACGGGCCGTAAAGCCGATCCTGTTCATATTTCGTAGAGTTAAACCCAGCAAAAACCAGAATTACCCACCTCGGGGTTGCGGCGCGAAAAGCCATTGCTCTGTTTGGGAAAGCACCGAACAGGTGCCGGTGAGCTTGAGCGCAACGCGCTGCAAGACGCTCGAGTGCCGAGGAATCTCTCCGACAAGGATACGTCTGAGCCGCCCAGTATGCCGGCTCGGCAACCACCCGAATGGATCGAAGCCGATCTGCAAAACGGATGGTGAGAGCGTTGGCTCGTTTCCAACCCATCCTGTCTCACCAGCGCGGACGCCTGGACGGATGTCAACGCCGGAAAAAGAACCGCATCGATTGGTCCCGCTTGCGGCCAGCTCCAGTCGGCCGCTCGATCGCAAGCGTGGTTCGAGGAGGAAGCTCTCCCAGGTGCAATGCGAGGAGACGCTGGTCCAACTCCTTGTCGGCTGCCGTAAGGCGGTGGTTCAGACGAAGGTAGTCCATCCAGGTCGGGGTGCGGAAGGTTTCTGTCCAACGCGAAGGCTGCTGGAGGTCGCGCTGGAGATTCCAGTGTCGCGCACCAACGCCGCTTTGTACTCGCCGCCGTTCCCGCATCTGCTCCAGGAACGCTTCGACATTTGCTTCGGGTATTGAATATTCGATCTTGGCGACGATCGGCCCGCTTCGGGGCTTCAAATCCAGGGCAACCTGAGGCGTTTCGAAGCCAAGAGGAGCCTGATCGGAATCTTTCCATTGACGGATGGGCAGCAGGAAGCCGGTGCCAGCGACCAGCACCAGCGCGCCACCTGAAAGCTCCAGAGCCGAGCTCAGCGAATAGCTCTCGGCCACCGTACCCCACAGCCAGCTGCCAGCCGCGATGCCGCCGGATGAAAGGGCATAATAGATCGAGAGCGTGCGACCAACGACCCACCTTGGACTCGCCAACTGGACGCTTACGTCCAGCCCGGTCCAGGTCACGACCCAGCCCGCGCCGCCGAGCGCCAGCGCGATAGCCGCCACCGCCACCGAGGGGGTGAAAGCAAGCGATAGACAACAAGCCGCACAGGCGATGCACGACAGTGTCGTCAAACGTTCCTGGGACAGCCTCCGTCTCAGAATGTTGTTGCAGATGCCGGCGAACAAGGCGCCGGTCCCGAAGCCGGCCATCAGGATGCCGTAAACGACTGGCCCTCCCCCCAGCTGATCGCGGGCGACGAGAGGCAAGAGCGCTAGTATAGAGATGCTCGTCAGCCCAAAAAGGGCACCGCGGGCAATTGCTGCCTTGATTTCGGATGACAGGGCAGTGAAGCGCGCTCCGTCATGGATCGCCGTGGTCAATGGTTCACTCGGCAGCGGTGACGAGCGAACATGCCATTTGCAGCGCCCTATGGTCCACAGCAGCATCAGATATGTAAGCGTCGCCACTGCGAAAGCCGTCAAAGGGCCAAAGGAAGCAACGACGACGCCACCGAGAGCGGGACCGATGCTTCGGACGGCGTTATATCCGACCGAGATAAGCGTGACGGCGGCCGGAACATCGCGCTTTCGCAGGATATCGCCAACCGACGCGTGCCAGGCGGGGTCGGTGAAAGCGGCGCCTACTCCGGCCAAACAGCTGAATGCAAGAACCATCCATGGATTGAAAATTCCGAGACCTGCAAGAACAGTCAGCATCGTCGAGGACAATGCTATCACGCACCAGCCAGCGAACATGAGATTGCGGCGGCTGTAATTGTCCGCTAGGGCGCCGGCGATAATTGACAGGAGGAATGTGGGCAAGGTTGTCGAAGCCTGCACCAAGGCGACCATCACATCCGATGTCGAAATGGTCGCCATCAGCCAACTGATGGCAACCATTTGAATCAGCCACCCTAGACTGGATACCTGTGTGGCAATCCAGATCGGACGGAAAGTTGAATTCTCGAGCGGCGCGAACGTTGCCGATGACACCGGATTAACTTCTTCACGCGCCACCCCGCTCATTGGGCCGAGCCTCCCTTCGCTGCCAGTTGTATGAGATTTCTCCCCGCCCACGTGCCCATGGAGGAATGGCAGGATCAGGGCATTTTATCTGCGCAACGCAAGTTATTTTTGCCTGGCCGATGCTGTGGCAGAACCGAATGCTTCCGGTGGAGCTATCGTTCCGCTATGCGGGACGAGACCGGTTCGATCCTGTCGTTGTCGATCCCCGACCACGTTACAAGAATCGTCAGTTTGACGATCCTTGGCGTCTCCAACCAAGCCACGTCCTGGGCATCGACTTCCCTTCTGGTGATCACGAGCTCCCGCGCTTTGAACCGCCTCGCCAAGAGGGATCAATAGTCTATCTTTGGCGTAGGTATTCAGCAGCCTGCTAGGCGCCCGCCGCCACGTGCGGGCGACGCCGGCATCAACCGGCGGGCAGATGCGCCGGGGGCAACAACCGCGCCTGACGCAACGCCGCCAGATCAGCCGAGCCGGTGCAGAAGCAGGCAACGGCCAACTGGCGGATGACGATCTCGAAATGCGCGACAACCGCCTCGGTGGACACCGTCGCCGCGCGCAGCACGCCGGCCGCCTGGCCGGCGATGTCCGCGCCCAGGCGGATGGCCTTGGCCACGTCGACGCCGTCGCGGATCCCGCCCGACGCGATCAGCTTCACAGTTGGCAGCGCCCGACGTACCGCCTGCACGCTGGCCGGGGTCGGAATCCCCCAGTCGGCGAACGCCATCGCCACTGCACGGTCGGCGGCATCGCGGGCGCGCTCGCCCTCCACCGCGGCCCAACTGGTGCCGCCGGCGCCGGCGACATCGATGACCGCCACGCCCGCCTTGACGAGCGCGCAGGCCACCGAGGCGGACAGGCCCGACCCCACTTCCTTGGCCACAATCGGCACGTCCACGCTGCGCGCGGCGCGAGCGATCTGCGCCAGGACGCCGCGCCAGTCGCGGTCGCCCTCCGGCTGTACCGCTTCCTGCAGCGCATTGAGATGGACGATGAGTCCATCGGCCTCCAGCGCATCCACCGCCCGGCGCGCCAGGTCCAGGCCGTCGGCCTCGCGCAGTTGCGCGGCGCCGATATTAGCCAGCAAGGGAATGTCTGGGGCCATGCGGCGCAGCGCGCGCGTCAGCCCCTGGGAGTTGCGGGATTGCAGGCTCACGCGCTGCGAACCGACGCACATGGCGATCCCCAAGGCTTGTGCTGCCTCGCTCAGATGCCGGTTGATGGCCTCGGCGCGTGGCACGCCGCCGGTCATGGAGCTGATCAGCAGCGGCGCGCGCATGGTCTTGCCCAGCAGCGAGGCGCGCAGGTCGATCTGCGTCAGGTCCAACTCGGGCAATGCGCAGTGTTCGAAACGGATGTACTCCCAGCCGGCGGCGACCGTGGCCGGCGCCGTTCGCCGATCCAGCACGATGTCCAGATGGTCGTCCTTGCGCCGGCTCGGGATGTTGTCGCTATCGCTCATGCTCGCTCCATCCGTGGCATCGGGGGACGGCGTTGCATCGGATCGGACCGACGGCAGCGCGCGCACGCAGCCGCATCCCGCCGTTCAGGCGGGCGCACGCTGGCCTCCCCCCGCAGCGTCGCTGCGGTAGCGGCTGGTCGAGGTCTGGTAGTACTGCGCTCTGATGGCCGCCATGGCCTCGATCAACGCTCCCCACGGCGCGGGAAAGCGTTCTTCCGCCATCACCCGGTGCAGCATGCGCGTATGGCCGGCCAACTCGTCGTTGAGGAACTCCACCACAGGCATAGCCGGATAGCGCTGCCGCAGCAGGATCGCCGCGTTGTCGGCCTCGCCCGCCGACCTGTCCTTGTCGCGTCCATGCAGATCGTTCTGCAGGCGCCCTATCGCGGAGATGAGCCGCAGGACCTGGCGAAACGCCGGACGCGCGCGCAAGGTCGCCATGTCCAGCCCCCACAGCAACGACAGGCAACAGAACACGTTCGTGTAGGCGATCGAATCGATGCCGTTGTGCAGGTACTCGGCGTAGGACCAGCGTTCCGCCCCTACCGCCTGCGCGTGTCCGGCGCGCAGCGCCGCGCAGTAGCACCGAGTGTCGTCGAGCAGCCGAGCATAGTCGCGACGATCATAGGCGAGCGCGGCCAGCGAAGCGCGCAGCACAGCGCAGCCCTCGAATCCGGGGAGCGCGCACGGCACGCCCTGCCCCAGCGCCTGCTCCACCGCGGCGAGCTCCTCCGGCGCGATCAGGCCAAGGTCGTTGCAATCGTCGAGCCAGAACAGCAGCGCCAGTTCGCGATAGAACGCCACGATCAGCGTTTCGGCCTGCGGATCGCGGCCAGTGCGGGCGCAGGTGTCGCGCAGGCCCGGGTGGATGCGCTGCAGGATGTACTGGCCGCCCCTGACCGCTTCCACGGCATGCTCGTCGGCGAACCCTGTCAGGGAACGCCCCCACTCCAGCACCTGCTGCAGCGCGCGTTCGGTCTGGATCATGGCGCCGCTCCTGCTCCCTCGGCCAGGACGCGCCGCCCCCAACGAAGCGCCAGCCACAACCCGGCGAGTTCGGCCACGCGCACGACCCGGGTGGGGCAATACAGTTCCTTGCCGATCCACAGCGACGTCTGCGGCAATGCATGCGACACATGGCGGGCGAGCATCCACTCCAGCGCACGCGCCACCGTCTGCGCGATGCGCCGGCGCCCTGTCGGCTCTTCGCTCGCGTCCATCACGTGCAACGCGAACAGCGCATAGCTGGTTTCCTCAAATGAGGATGCGCGACCGGCGCCCCAGCCGCCGTCATCGCGCTGCGCCTGCAGCAGCGCCGCCAGCGCGCGCTCGTCTCGCCACTGGGGCTTGCCTTGCGCCAGCGCAGCGACCGCATGCGCGGTGGGATACAGCCACGAAACGTGCCATTTTTCGTTGTCCCATAGACCGTGCAGGTTGCGATTGGCCTCGACGTAGTAGCTGGTGCCGGCGGCGGGCTTTCCCAACAGTCGCAACGCATGCAGGGCATGGATGTTGGTCGACACCGAGGCATTGCGCTCGCCGGGGAAGGTGACGAATAGCTCGCCGATTTCGAAATCGCGCAGCGCATCGACCGGCGGGTCGCGACCTGCAAGGCGCAGGACGCACAACGCAACGGAGGTGTCGTCGGCATCGGCTGCGAAGTGCAAGGCCGGGCCCAGACCGCGCACGCCCATGCGGGCGTCGAGCTGCGCGACGATCACGCGCACGGCATCGGCGAACGCGGGATGCGCGAACAGCCCGGCCAGATGCAGGGTGTACAGCGACCAGCATGGCTCGAACACATTGATCGGCCAGACGTTGGGAACGACACCTTCGATGCCGCTGCGCGTCGCCCGCGATGCCGCCTGCAGATACGCGTCGGTGCGCCCGACCTGCGGCGTGCTCCCATGTGTTACGGCGTGCGCACGCCACGCGGCGGTGGCCGCCGGACTGATGCCAATGCTGCCGTCGTCGTCGGGGCATGCGGTGGTCGGCGACGTTCCCCAGGCTTCCCAGGAGTGCAGCAACGGATGGCCGCTCGGCAACGTCGCCACCGCCCCCAACTTGACAAGGCACGCCTGCCGCAACGGCAACAGCGCCGGGTGGCGCGGAAACCCCACGCCGCCCAGCAAGGATGCGGCCTCGCCGCACAACTGCGGCAGGATCAGCTCCGCGCCGATCGGCGCGTCCTCCGGCACCGAATGCGCGTAGGGATCGGCCTGGCGCTCGAGGAACCGGGTTGCAGCCTGGACTGCGTCGGCCGCGCCGGGAAGAGGATCGGCACGCTGCAATGTCAGCAACGCCGCCCAGGTGGGCGCATGGCGGAACAGCGGGAAGTCCGCGCTTCCCCATCCGCCATCGGCCTGTTGTTGCGCGATGAGCCACGCGTATGCGTCCTGCCGACCGGTGACGTTGCCGTGGAACTGCAGAGCTCGCGCCGTGTCGTAGACGGACGGACCGACGCTGCCGCCGTCGCTCATCTCGATCAGCAGGTGGCGCAATTCGGAAAGGATCTGTTCGGACAGCGCGTTCACGCGGTATGTTCCTTCTGCAGACAGTTGACGGGAACCAGGATCGGGCAGACGCCGCGCACGTCGCCGCAGGTCCGTCGCGGCCCGGCGCACGGGCAGCGCCGGACGGCCGCCCTGCTCCGGCGCGGCGACGCGCCCCATGCTGGGGCCGGTCCGCCGCATAGGCTTGCGCGCGGCGCGCCGCGTACGCCGCGGCTGTGCTGAGCAACCGCTGCGATCGCCGCCGCCGACTTGGACACAGTGCAGCATGCATCGCTCACGCCGGCCGATCGATCGCAGCGGCACAGGGGCGACTCCATGCGGACGGGCGCGCTCATGCGCATGGCGCGTGCTTGAACAGATACGCGTTGGCCCGCTGCAGCATCTGCGCCAACCGTTCCGCACGCGTTCCCAGCGGGGCGATGGCCTCCCCGGCGTCGCGCAACAGATCCAGCGCCAACTGGCGCGCTGCCTGCAGCCCCATGATCGACGCACAGGTCGGCTTCTGCGCCGCCGCGTCCTTGCCGGGGGTCTTGCCCAACGTCGCGGTATCCGCTGTCGCGTCGAGAATGTCGTCGACCACCTGCAACGCCAGGCCGAAACAGGCGGAGTAGCGATCGAGCGCACAGTACAGCGCAGCGTGGGCGGCATCCTCCGCGATGGCGCATAGCGCGCCCATGCGAACGGACGCGCGCACTAGTGCTCCGCTCTTCATCCGGTGCATCGCCACGATCCTGTCCAGCTCGACGTGCTTTCCTACCAGCGACAGATCCATGGCCTGCCCGCCTGCGGCACCCTCGGCGGACACCGCCTGCGCCAGTTCGCGCACGAGCGCGATACGGTTGTCGCCCGGCGCATCCAGGCTCGCCAGGGTCAGGAAGGCGTGCGCCTGCAGCGCATCGCCGACCAGGATCGCAGTGGCTTCGCCGAACTTGACGTGCACGGTCGGAAGGCCGCGGCGAAGCACGTCATCGTCCATTGCGGGCAGGTCGTCGTGGACCAGGGTACAGGCGTGCATCATCTCGATGGCGGCGCCAACATCGTCGAGCATGGGCGCCGGCGTGTCGGCCAGTGCGCCGGTAGCCAGACAGAGCAAGGCGCGGGTGCGCTTTCCGCCATGCAAGGTGGCGTAGCGCATCGCCGCCATCAGCTCGGTCTCACCGTCGTCTTCGGCGCAGAGAAGACGCGCCAGCGCCTGTTCGACCCGCCTTGCGCCGTCCTGCATCCAGATCTCCGGCGGCAGCCTGCCGGATGCGCCACGCGCCTGCGCGTCGTCGTGTAGCGTGGAATCGGTCTGCATGTCGTTCATGTCCTTGTACCTGGCACGGCCACGGCGAGCGTCCGAGCCGCCGCGGTGTTGGCGGCGTCGCACCGAGCGCGCGCGCCAAGTGCAGCATTGCCGCGCGTCGCCGGCGCAGCTGCCTCGCCACACGGGGCATGCGATGCCAGCTCATGAGAATCCGATGCGGATTTTCATGGACGGATGTGCGGTCGGGAAATAGCGCCGACCTTTTTCGACGGCGCTCAGCAACCGCGGCCGCACCCCGGCCTTGTGCATGGTCAGTGCCAAGGCGATGCAGAACTGCACCATTTCCAGCCATACCAGGTGGTAACCGATGCAGACGTGTGGGCCGGTACCGAACTGCAGCATGTCCACCGGCCGGATCGGCTCCGTGCGTTGCAGCCACCGTGCCAGGCGGAACTGATCAGGCGCCTCGTGCAGCAGCGCAGAGGTCGAGAAATGCAGCAGCGGGATGCACAGAGGGGTGCCCGCAGGAATGCGCCGTTGGCCGAGTTGCAATTCCTGCAGCGCGCGACGCGGCAGGAGCGTGGTCGCCGGATGCACGCGCAGCGTCTCGCGGAACAGCGCCTCGGCGACCGGACACTGCGTCAGGTCCGCGTGCCGGGTCGGCACCGCGCCCACGCGTTGCGCCTCCTCGACCAGGGCGTCCCAAAGCCCAGGCTGCCGCGCCAGCTCGATCACCATCCAGGCCATCGTCGAGGCGGTGGTGTCGTGACCGGCAAGCAGCAGCAGGCGGATATTGGCGACCAGGACGTCGTCGGAGAGCGCATCGTCGCCGCGATCGAAGGCGCTCACCATGTCATTGATCAACCCAGTGCGCGCGGCATGTGCGCGCGCGTCGCGGACGAACTGGCGCAACTGCGCGTCGATCCAGTCGCGGGCGGCGCGGCCGCGCCGCAAGGGCAGTCCGGGCAGGTCGACCGGGGGCGCGACGATCAACTGCAGCAGTTGCCGGTATTTGCGATGCCATCCCGGCAGGTCCTGCGCTGGGATTCCCATGAGGCTGAAGATGAGCTTGAGCATCAGGTCGCCGGTTTCGCGCAGGATGGTTACGTCGCCGCGGTCGCGCCACGCCTGCACCCGCGCCTGGATGACGGGCGCGAACAGGTTGCCGATGCCGGCCTGGGTCAGCCCCTTGGGCAGGAACGCCGCCTTGATCGCGTCGCGCGCCTGCCGGTGCGCGCCGCCGTCCTGGGCGACCAACGTTCCGCCAAGCAATTCGGGCGCGATCTCTTCGATCAGCGCCGAGGACACGTCCTTGTGCCGGAGCAGTGCAAACGCATCCGGATCCACGCAGGTCATCAGGTGTCCGGCAGGGCCGAAATCCAGCCAGAAGTGGCTGCCCAACGTCCGTTCCGCGCGCCGCAGCAGGCGCGGCAGGTCGCATACGATGGCGGGAAGATGTCCGACCAGGGGGAAAGCGCCGGGCACGACCGGGATGTCGTCCCGCAGCCGGTGCCGACGGTCCAGCGGGTTGAGCAGCATGTCCATCAGCAGCGCGGCCCCGCGGCCGCTTTGGCGGTGTCGCCGGCAGGCCGCGCGGCGCGGCTGTTGCCACCGTCGGCGTACGTCGGCACATGCGCCAGCATGCCGCCGTCGATGCACAGGACCTGGCCGGTGATGAACGCAGCATCGTCGGAGAGCAGGAACGCCACCAGCGCGGCCACGTCCTCGGGGCGGCCGACGCGCTGCAGGAGTTGGTGCCGGCTCAGATGCCGTTGCATGCACTCGTCCAGCTTGGCGAGGAGACGCTCGGTCATGATGAGACCCGGCGCAACCGCGTTGCAGCGGATCTGCGCATGACCGTACTGGGTGGCGAGCGAGGCCGACAGCATGTTCATCGCCGCCTTCGACGCGGCGTAGGACGTCTGCGCGGTGTCACCGCTGAGCCCCTGGCACGACGACATGTTGACGATCGCGCCACCGCCGCGGGCGATCATTCGTGGGATGGCCTGCCGGCAGCAGAGCAGCGTGCCGCGCAGATTGGTCGCCATGGTCTGATCCCAGACCGCCAGGTCCAGGTCGAGGATCGTGCGGTCGCGCGGTGTCAGATGCATGGCGCTCGCGTTGTTCACCAGCAGGTCGACCCCACCGAAGTGCCGCTCCGCCGTCTCGAACAGCGCTGCCACCGCCTGCGCATCGGCGATGTCCATGGCCAGGGCCAGCGCGTGGCCCGCTTCGGCCGCGATCTGCGCGGTGCAGGCGACGGCCGCCGAGCCATCAATGTCGGCCACCACCACTCTGCCGCCCTCGCGCGCGATGGCGAGGGCGCATGCCTTGCCGATGCCGGCGCCGGCGCCGGTCACCACGGCCACCTTGCCTTCAAACCGTCCTCCTGGGTTGCGTTGGTCTTTCGCGGCATGCCGCTCAGCCTGCGCCGGAGAAGGCGCAGGGTCGGCGCTGGCGCGCTCGCCAGCGTCGCTTTCGATGACCCGAATGGCGGCGACCGGACACTGGCTGGCCGCGAGCCGCGCGGCGGCGTGCAGCGCCTGCGGGACCGTCGCCACGCACACTTCCGCCACGCCGTCCGGTTCGCGCTGGCGAAAGGTGCCCGGCAGCGTCAGCACACACTGCCCGGTGGTTCCGCATAGATCCTGATCGATCACGACGCGCATCTCAGCCCCCCTGAGCATGCAGTCGCACCGGCAGCGCGCGGAACGTCCTGAGGAACGCGGATGGCTCCCGGGTCGGCTGCTCGGCCAATGCCAGCGTGGGGAAGCGCGCCTCGATCCGCGGCAGGCTCTCGGCCAACTGCACCCGGGCCAGTTGCGCACCGAGGCAGAAGTGGATGCCGTGGCCAAAGCTCAGCATGATCTTCCCGTCGGTCGACATGCCAGGAGTGGTGCCGTAGAACCGCGCGGGATCGAAGCGGTCGGGATCGGAGAAGGCGTCCGGGTCGCGATTGCCGGCCGCGATCAGCACGCGCACGTCCGCGTTCTTCGGGATCACCACGCCGCCCAGTTCGATGTCGCGCTGGGCGATACGCGGAATGGAGCTGAACATGGCAGGCGCGTCGCAGCGCAGGACTTCTTCGACGAATGCCTTCACCCCCACGGCGTCTCCCTGCAGCCAGTGCCGCTGTTCGGGATACGCCAGCATCGCTAGGACCGCATGGTCGATGGTCGCAGCAGTGGTGGCGAAGCCGCCCAGCAGCATGCCCCACAGCATGCTGATCAACTCCGCATCCGACAGCGTGTCGGCATCGTCGTCGTGTGCGCCGACCATCATCGACACGATGTCGTTGCGGGGATCGGTGCGCTTGCGCTGTATGAGGTCGCCGAAGTAGGCCTGCACCCTGGCGCTGGCCGCGTCCGCCGCGGCGAGCTGAGGATCGCTGGCGTGTGGGCTCAGGCCTTCCAGAATGGCGCCGATGCCGGCGGCGAGCCCGAACATGTCATCCTGGGGCATGCCGAACAGTTCGGCGAAGACCAGAATGGGCACAGCCAGCGCGAATTCCCAATGCAGGTCCACCGCCTCCCCGCGCTCCAGCGCGGGCGCCATGCCGTCCAGGCGCGCTGCGACGATGCGTGCGATGCTCGGCCGCAGGTTGTCGATCTGGCGTATGGTGAAATCGCGCGAGATCAGCCGGCGCAGACGCGTATGCGTCGGTGGTTCCTTCATCGCTAGCGTGGACGCGAGGAGATTGAGTGACAGGCTGGTCTCCGCACGCGGGAAATAGCGCGCCAGTTCGCCCGGCGCCGGTCCCCGAAACACATCGCCCGTGGCCTTGAGCGCCCAGTAGATGTCGGCGTGGCGGCTCAACAGAAAGAGGCCCGACGCCGCACGATGCACCGGATCGTGCTCGCGCAACCACCGCATGAACGTATACGGGTCTTGGATACACGCTGGCGACGCAAGTTCGGCGAAGGCGTCCCGGCATGCTGCCGTGGTTTCTTGCACGTCCATCTTGGTTACCTGTTGGCTGGCTGATCTGACCGGCGCGCGCTGGGCGCGCCGGCAAATTGCGGAGAAGACCGCGATTCCGGGCGGCGTCCGCGCATCACCAGAGCACCGGGAACTCGTCGAACCCGCCAGTGATGATCTCCTTGCGCAACTTCAGTTCTTCGGGCGCCACGGCCAGGCGCAGCGCGGGAAAGCGCTGGAAGATCGAACCGACCACCACCTTGAGTTCCAGCCTGGCCAGCGCCATGCCGATGCAGTAGTGCGGCCCGTGGGAGAACGCCAAGTGCGGATTTTCGTCGCGTCCGATGTCGAAGATTTCCGGGTCGTCAAAATGGCGCGGATCGAACGACGTCGCCGGCAGGCCGATCAGCACCTTGCTCTCTGCGGGAATATGCACGCCCGCGATAGTCACGTCGGTCCTCGGATAGCGCATGATGCCGTCCCAGCCCGCGCCCGGCGGGTACATGCGCAGGATTTCCTCCACCGCCTTGTCCACCAGGGATGGATCGCCGACTAGCCGTTCGCGCTGTTGCGGATGGCGTAACATGGCCAGCAGGCCGAATTCGATCTGCGCGACGGTGCTCTCGTGTCCCGCCACCAGCATGCCCGTCGCCAGGCCGATCGCCTCTTCCTCCGTCGCCTTGCCCTGGCCGACCGCCGCGAGCAGATCCGTCAGCAGGTTGTCGCCCGGATCCTGGCGCTTGTCCCACATCTTGCCGCGAATGTAAGCGCGCAGTTCTTCCCAGGCCAGGCGCGACGCGCTGCGCGGGCCGCTTTCATGCTGATGCGTCATCACCTCGTCGGACAGCCCGGCGAAAAAGGCGTGATCCTCGTAAGGCACGCCCATCAGCGCGCTGATGACCATAGCCGGCAGCGGAAAGGAGAGGTGGCGCTTCAGGTCGGCGGGCTGGGGCTGGGCCGCCAGCGTCTCGAACAGCTGAGCGGCGATCGCCTCGACCTGCTGCGCGAGCAGCTTCACCCTGCGGTTGCTGAAGGCAGGCGCCACGATCGTGCGTAACCGGGCATGCTCGCCCCCCTCATGCGAGACCAGCCACCCCGGCGAACCGAGAATCACCGAATCCGGCGTGAATGCCGCCGGCGGCATTCCCGCGGGCCGGAACGCCGCGTCGGACAGCGCCGCCTTGGCCTCGTCGTAGCCTGTCACCCACCAGCCTTCGTGCCCGGACGGGAAGCGTACGCGGTGGATCGGACCGTTGGCGCGTAGCGCCAACATCTCAGGCGAGGGCTCGATGTGATCGACGCGCCACATCGGCAGCGTCGGCAAGGGTTGTTCGGACATGGTGGCACTTCACTCTCTAAGCGATGGAAGGGCGGAAGGCGCTGCGGCAGCGAATGATTAAGACGGCACGTAGACGTCCTCCGGGGAGTAGCCCGACTCGATGTCAAGATCGGCCAACGTGTAACTGTCTAGGCATACCGCGCGGCGAGATGCAGAACTTTAAGGCGAGTGTGGTGGGCCCTTGAGTCGCAGCCGGCCATCAAGATTTCCTGCGCAAGTGTCCACAAGGTTGGCAGCCTGTTTGGGTACGGGCGGTTTCGCCAAGGCCCCCTTGCCATAGGATGCTATCTGATGCGGATTTGACATTATGCTTTTCTTTCTTCGTTCCATCGATCGCGGTGTCATCCACGAAATGAAGATCGGTCGTCGGCTCCCGGCTCCCAACGAAGGAGTTTCAAAACTCGTGCCAATTTGGCCGACCCAGCAGAAGAAAAACATTGTGATTACTTTTCAGGGGATTAGCCCGAGGCAGACAAGAGCTCGATGAAATAGCCCGGTGTCGCGGACCCAACAAAGGCGACAAAACAGTGTCGGATAGTATACGGTCGTCAGACGCCAGACCGGCGACACCTTCTTTATTAGTTGTCCTGTCGTGGAATGATGGCAGGCGACCTGACCGTATTGACCCATGGGAGGGCTCCTGGCTGGCTCAGGGGTCACGTGCTTGCCAAGGGGCGCGCTCGAGGCGGCTTGCGGGCGCGTTGCCAATGCAACACAGGCGATCCGCAACACCCCCATCTGGGGCGAATCCGGGACGGCCTGCGCGTCGGAGTCCAAGAAGTTAGGCGCTTGGGACGGCAACCTGATGACGGAATGGCATGTCCGCTATGGCGGTCGCGGCGTGATGACCTACTGGCATGTCGAAAAGGGCTCGACCTGCATTTTCTCGCAACTCAAGCGCTGTTCGTCTTCGGAGGTCGCCGCGATGATCAAGGGCGTGCTGCGACCACTGCACCAACGTGGAGATTCAGGGCCAATATTCGACAGCCATGGCCAGAGCGCCGTCGTCGCCGCTTTTTGCCGCCTGCTCGGGTTCACCTGCCGCCACGCCCGAAGGCGATCGCCCGGCAGAAGCTGGCGCCGTCAGGCCTGCGCGCTGAATTGCCCAATCTGCTTCCCATTCTTTCCAACGTCATCAACTGAGAGGTGGTTGAGCAGCAGTATGGCCACAGTCAATCTGGGCCGGCATCGATCTGACTGCCATCCCGAAATATCACGGTCGCAGCGGTAGCCAGAACGACCATCGGAATAGCCTCCGGCCTTCGTTCATCCCGAAGAAGGGATGACCGACCAGTCCGTTTTTCGCGCGCGAATGCGGCAGCTCCATTGCGATCGCGGCAATTCGGATTGGCGCGGGCGCCATGTGCTCCGACCCTGAGGGCTGTCCCGGTCGGCGCGAGCTATCGCTTAGCGGCGATCAAGTCATCGGCTTTCGGAATGACCGGCGACGCTTCGTCTCAACGATTATGCCGGTCGGGTTGTCGGCCGTATTCTTCGCCTTGAACACGGCGGTTCGCTTCGGTTTTGGTTTGGGTGGCGCTTGAGGCTCTACCCTTGGCTCCAGCGTTTGCTTGCCCTTTTGTTTGTCCTTGCGGGCGCAAAGCAAAGCCTTGGCGGTCACCGCGTCCGCATCCGAGACCACGCCGGCCGGCTTGCCATCGAGATTGACCCGTGCGGCGCCGGCATCCAGTCTCGCCAAGTATTTGGCCATCTTGGTATACGCCAGCAGGGCTCTCCTCAATTCATCATCGGACAGTTCGCCGTCGAGCACCCGAATGTCATGATGGATGCCGATCTTGAGCGGCCTGGGCGCTTTCGGATTGAACGCCGCAGGCCACTTGGCCGATAGATAGCGGAAAAGCTGTGCAGGCGATTTGCCTCGGCTACAGCTCAACATCATAAGCCTCGCCCCATTTTTTGTTTCCAATTTGGATGTTTTCGTTTCCAATTCGGACCTTCCTAGCACTGATATATACAATGATTATGGAAAATGGGCATTTGCCCCGCAGGGCAAAGCAGCGGGCGCCTCCTCATTCGGACAGACGAAGTGCCTAGTGGACCGAGCAGGATCGGCACCAATCACGCCGAGCCGTCCGGATAAAGTTCACAGCCATACAGCAGGGTCGGTGGAACGCTGTTTCCCCATTCTCCGCCAGCCATTGACCCTTGGCGGCGCATCTGAAACGCCGGCAGCGAAAAGACTCCCTCCGCTGAGGGCCGTCGGCGAGTAGGACCCGAAACCGTCGCGGCTCCCCTCACCCGTTCGGTCGTTCCGTAGTACCAGGGCGTCGCGCAGCGCGAAAGCTATTCAGGCGACCGTTCCGTGATCTCGGCCGGATCGACGCCGTCCTGGGACAGGAAGGCAGGCGAATGGCTGGCAAAAAGCGTTCCGCCGCAAACCGGCGTCGATCACCAGAACCTGGCGGAACTGCCGGGCGGCCTTTCCGGAATAGCTGCCGCCGATGACAATTGGCGCAGCGAAATTCGGAAGATTGCGAGCGACAGGCTTCGGACTCCCATTCGATTGCCGATTCGGCTCATGCATTGGCGGGCAATATTCTGAGAATGTTTGCACATCACGTTGATGGTTACCGCCATGGAGATCGCCTCAGAAGCGGCGCCCAATCGGAAACATTAGCACCTGCGCGTTTTGGCTCGGCTGCTTGAACTCCTCGACGGCAACTGCCTCAATTAGCAGATCCAAGGCTTCGCGCCCCCTCTGGCTCATCGGGTCATCGCCTCGCAGATAATGATACGCTCGATCTAGATGCACTCGCGCGGCAGAAAAATCGCTTGTCATATGACCCTCTCAGTTGCCGCCCGCGTTAGCCGTCTACGAGGTGAGGGTCACGCAATCGTCAATATCCACAGACGGATTTGATTTAAATCGCAGATGATCCGGGAGAAACAAAACACCGGCTTGTCCTATGCGAGTGCCCCTTGATTATGTTGCCGGCGGCCCGGTGGACTCTGCAATAGGGTTGGTAAAGCGAGCCTGCCAATATGTCCCCAGCATCCTCCGTAAGCCGTCCCGAGTTTCTGGTCAGTCCAGCACTTTTGCGTCCGACGCTGGATACGGCGATCCACGTAGTGCGCGCGTCCTGCGGCTGGCACTTGCCGATTATCTAGCAAGCGATCGTGGACTTGCGGCCTCGCCTGATGAGATACTGGTGACAAGGGGCAGCCAGATGGGGCTGTTCCTGGCAGCGGCTGCGGTTATTGACCTTGGCCAAGCCATTGCCGTGGAGGTGCCAGGCTATCCTCTGGTGGACGGCGTTTCGGGCAGCAGGCGCCAGAATCATCGCCGTACCAGTTGACACCCAGGGTATCGACGTCACGCAACTCGAAAATATCGCCCAGCAGGAAACGGCCCCGAAAGCGATCTATGTCACGCCACACCATCAATACCCGACGCTCGGTGCCGGTCGCCGGCTAAAACTGCTCGACATCGCGCGAAAGCATGGACTGGTCGTCATCGAGGACGACTATGATCACGAATACCGGTTCGAAGGACGACCCGTGCTGCCGCTAGCCGCACGGGCGCACCCGGAACAGCCCACCGTCTATGTCGGCTCCCTGTTCAAGCTGCTCACACCCGCTATCCGGATCGGATATATAACCGCGCGGCCGAACATCCTGGCGCGTATAGCCGACCGGCGAGAGGCAATCGACCGCCAGGGAGATTTCCCACTCGAACAAGCCCTGGCCAGGCTGATTGGAGACGGAGTGTTGCAACGGCACCCGCAAGGCCCGACGCATCTACGCGTCGCGGCGTGATCTCCTGGCCGAGGAAGCCAGCCGGCATCTCGGCGACGATGTCATGTTCGACCTCCCGGCGGGTGGCCTGGCACTCTGGTTGCGCCTGCGAAACGGGCTGAGCGGGGAAACCTGGGCCGCGAACGCGGCCAGCGCGGGCCTTGCCATCACGCCCGGGATTCGTTTTGCACTCGACCCCGCGAACGCGCCCGAGGCATTCCGGTTCGGCTACGCCCGTCATGAAAGCCGAACTTCAGCACATCGTTCAACTGCTTTCGCGCACGCGGCCGAGCCGATAGCGGTGCAGCTCGGCCGAGAGAAAAAATCCTGTCAGTCTTTCCAGAAGGTTCCTAGGCATCTTCGTCACAGCGCCGAATTTGCTCGGCCGCCCTGCAATACTCATTCGATTTAGGGCCTTTGCCCCAATGAACCCGCCCGCAGACCACGGTCGGCGTGTCGGGATTTCAGATAGCCACCACGGAGGCGGAAAGATATCCGGTCGACTTCGTGCGTATTATGACCTCTTGTTTCGGTGGAATTGGCTTTGCCTCCTTGCGACAGGACCACCGCATGGTGCGCCTCGACCTGCTGAGAACGTTATTGTCGCCATGCGCACAAGGTCAACTTGGCCGTTCTGAAAAACTCTAATACGGGATCAACATTATTGTATCACGCCATTGGTGTGGCTCTGTCATCCTGCGCGCCGAAATGCGGCCGTCGCTCGAACGATATGTGGAGTTGCTTCTCCAACAGAAAATGGCGAGCCAGATCGGTATCACGCTTTCCGATCCGTGACACCCATTCCGAAAACAGGCGAACCGCGCGCCGGTTCATATGCCGCGAAGGACAGACCAGCCAATAGCCCGGAAACTCTATGACGTCGAACTCGGTTGAGACCGGCACCAGGGAGCCCGACACCAGGTCCTCGAATGCGATCGATGTGCTCTCCAGGACCACGCCTGCCCCATCCTTAGCCAACTGAACCGACATCGATGAACGGTCAAAACGATAGGGATAGGTCATGCGGGCCCCCTGGATGGCGTTGCGCGGCAGCCAGTAATCCCAACGGAAATAGGCCTTCACACTGTCGATCAATCGCGCATGGCGAAGCTGCTCGCGCGGATCCGGCGAGATCGCGTGCAGTTCGGTAAGATAGGAAGGCGAGCACATCGGCAGGATCAGGTCGTTGACGACGCAATCGGAATAGAGGCCGGCCCAGCCGCCGTCGCCGTAACGAAGATCGAGATCGATGACCTCCGTTTCGAAGTCGGAGAAGTTGGGTGTCGCGTCGACCCGCAAATTCCAGCTCGGATAGTCCTTGCTGAATTCGGCCAAGCGCGGTGCCAGCCACTTCTCACCGAAAGAAGGACTGACACGGACGCTGAGCTGGAAGCTCTCACGCTGCCGAACGATGGCGTTGCGCACCTCGCGGATGGATTCGAAAGCCTGCGTGGTGGTCTGAAAGAGCCGCTCGCCGTCGATAGTGAGCGAGAGATGACGCTTCTCGCGTTGAAAAAGCCGCACCCCGAGCTGGTGTTCCAGCAGCCGCAGTTGCTGGCTGACCGCCGAAGGTGTCACGCGCAATTCCTGCGCGGCCTTCGCCACGCCTCCGAGACGCGCGACCGCCTCGAAATGGGTCATGGAATTGAACTTGAAATCCGACATTGTGCTCGTCAGTTAAGCTCAGCTACACAAAATATTAAGAAACGAGAATTGAGCCGAATGTCAATCGGTCGCATGATCCTGCCGTCTCGGGAGGAGATAGAGGATGGAACCAGGGTCAGCTCAAAGCTTGGGCACTTGCGGCAATGTTCCGGGCGTTGGGCTGGGATCAGCCAGGAAGACGCTGATCGAAGCTTCCAACGTCGAGAAGAGCTACGGCGCGACGCGAGTCCTCCGGGGCGTGAGTTTTCAGGTCCGGGCTGGCGAAATCCACGCGCTCCTGGGCGGCAATGGCGCCGGCAAAAGCACCCTCATCCGCATCGTCACGGGGCTGACCTCGCGCGATGCCGGCGATATTGACTTGCGCTCGTCGAAGGCCGGCCGCACCAGCCCGATCATCGCTGTGGTGCATCAGGAACTAGCGCTGTTGCCCGAGCTGTCGGTGGCGGAAAACATCGGCATTGTGCATGCCAGGTCAGCCTGGTCGCTGATCAGCCGCCGCCGCATGCGCGAAATTGCGCTTGGTGCGCTCCGCCTGATCGACCCAGCGATCGGCGAAGAAATCATCGATTTTCCGGCACGCAAATTGTCGCTTCACGAGGGCCAGATCGTCGAGATCGCTCGTGCGCTTTCCACTGGAGCCGAAGTGCTGCTTCTCGACGAGCCCACGGCCAATCTCACCGCCGGCGAGACAGCCAAACTTTTCTCGGTGCTGAGGCGGCTGGTGCGCGAGGAAGGCATCGGCATCGTCTTTGTTTCTCACCGTATGCGTGAAATCCGCGAGGTCTGCGATGTCTGCACTATTTTGCGCGATGGCGTCACCATCGCGAATGCTACCCCTGTCGCCTCGCTCAGCGACGCTGAGATTGTCCAGCAGATGGGACAACCCACGCAGCGTTCGGCAACGCATCGCAACCCGCAAAAGAACCTCCGGCAGGGCGCACCAATCCAACTCCTGGGCCCAGACGACGTCCGTATCGCGATTTTGCCCGGCACCATCCTGGGTCTGGCCGGCGCACCGGCGGGTCCGACCGGTCTCATTGCTCCCCTTGTGGGCGCGGGACCCGGAGCGGGCTGGCGCCTTTCCGGCGAGGGTTTTGGGGACCGCTTCTCGTCCCCAGCGGCAGCGGCGCGCGCCGGCATCGGTTTTGTCTCGGGTGACCGGGCAACCAAGGGCATCCTTTCGCAGCTTCCGATCGTCGACAACGTGCTTGCAGCGCGCAGGGTTCGCGAGAAGCGGCGGATCGTTGCCGCGGCCGAGAGGCAGGAATGTCTGGATCTCGTTTCAGCGCTAAAACTAAAGGCCTCCTCGATCTGGGACCTGCCGGCCTCGCTTTCCGGCGGCAACCAGCAGAAGCTTCTCGTCGCACGCTGGCTTGGGCTGCCGCTCAAAATAGTAGTGCTGGAAGAGCCGACGAGTGGCGTCGACATCGGCACAAAGCATGACATCTATGGCTTGATCCGGGAGATGGCAGACGCTGGCGCGATCATCATCTGGTGGTCGACCGAGAACGTCGAACTGCTTGAGCTTTGCGACGCCATTTTCGCCTTTGACACCGATGGGCGGCCAAAGGGATTCCTGCCAGCAGAACGCTACACAGAGGGCGGGCTCGCCGAACTGACGGGGATGGCGGCATGAGCGACACAGCGAACCGCGCCACGACAACCAACAAACTCCGGACCACCAGGTCGCGCGTCCCAGCAGTTCTTTTGTCCTACCGCACGGAAGCCGCGATTGCCGCGGCAATCGTAGTTCTGCTGGTGGCCGTCGGAATGTTCGTGCCCGCCGCACTCAGCATGGGCAATTTGCAAAACATTATTCAAGCCGCCGCGCCTCTCATCATCATGTCGCTTGGTGTTTTGCTGGTCGTTGTCACCGGCGGTATCGATCTTTCGGTCGGCTCCGTTTTCTCCCTCACCGGAATGGTAACCGCGCTGGCGATGGCCAGTGGCGCTGATGGACTAACCGCGAGCGCTGCCGGCCTGGCGGTCGGCCTTGTGTTCGGTTCGATCAATGGCCTTCTGGTCACGGTCGTCGGGCTCGCGCCGTTCGTCGTCACGCTCATCACCTACGCGGTGGCGGGCAGCCTTGCCTTCATCGTCACAAACGGTCGTTCGATGCCGATCGGAGCGCCGGATTTCTGGCTCCTGAATTCGGGCGAGATTATTCCCGCAATACCCAACCATCTGCTGTTCTGCATCATACTGATGGTCGTGCTGGAATACGTCCTGCGCAAGGTCGTGGTCGGACGCTGGTTCTATGCTGTCGGCTCATCGGCGGTTGCCGCTCGGCTGCTCGGCATCCCGGTTCTGCGTATCAAGTTCGCGGCCTATGTCGTATCGAGCCTGCTTGCTTCTTTCGCCGGACTTTTGACCGTCAGCTACATCCTCAACGCCGAAGCCACGGCCGGTGCCAGCCTTATGCTGCAGGCGATTGCCGCCGTCGTCATCGGCGGGGCCAGCCTCTTTGGCGGAACGGGCAGCGCCATTGGTGCCGTGCTGGGCGCGCTGATGATCACCTGCATCCAGAACGGCGTGAACCTCATTGGCGTGAACAGCTTCTGGCAGGGGTCCGTGACAGGCGCCGCAATCCTGCTCGCCGTTTTGATCGACCGCTTCAGCAACAAGAACCGCATCTAGATCATCAACGGGAGGAACCAAGATGAAGTTGAAGACCATTCTACTTGCAGCATTGGCGGCAACCGCGCTGTCCAGCGCATCATACGCCGAGGACAAGAAAACCGTCGCCTATATCGCCCCGTCGCTGGACATCTCCTATTGGCAGTGGGTCGGCTACGGCGTGAAGGAGAAGGCCAAGGAGCTCGGCATGGATTATGTCGAGTACACGTCGGAGAATTCGCCCGCCAAGCAGATGGACAATGCCAGGACAGCTGTCACCAAAGGTGTCTCGGCCATCGTGATCGGGCCTGTCAGCTCAACGTCGACACCGCCACTGCTCGACTATCTGGCGAAGCAGAAGGTGCCGATCGCCTTTGCCGGCATCGGGCCACAGCCGGGCCTCACGAACTACACGTCCTCGGTGACCGCGAACAACTACGAGACCGGCAAGGCGCAGGGAAAGTTCACCTGCGAGCTCGCAAAGGAGCGTGGCGGCAACAAGGTCGGCATGCTGTCCTTGCCACAGGATCGGGAGAATGCGCAGAAGTATCTCAAAGGCGCCAAGGAGGCGTTCGCTGCCTCGGGCTGCGACCTCGTCCAGATGCTGGAGACACGTGGCCTCACCATCAGCGAAGCCGTAACCCAGGCAAACGACCTGTTGACGGCCAATCCCGACATCAAGGCCATTTACGGCATGTATGACGAAGCTGGCACCGGCGCCGCCAAGGTGGTCGAAACCAGGGGCCTGTCCGGCAAGATCGGCATTACCGTCGCCGACGGCTCGCCAACAACGATCGCGCTTCTCAAAAAGGGAGCGATCCAGGGCATCTTCTTCCAGGAGGCGGTGGGCCAGGGCATCGACGGTACCCAACAGGTCTACAACGCCCTCACGGGCGCACCGGTGACCCAGGACCTGGCGTTGGTCATGCCTCTGGTGACCGCCGACAAGGTCGACAGTCCCGAGGCCAAGAAGGTCATCGCCCGCGTTTTTCCCCCGAGCAACTGACCGCCACCCAGCGGACCCGCCGGCTAGCTGGCGGGTCCAGACCCCGAGCGAGGAATCCCGACCGTGGCCGAGCTGCCCTTCATCGATCCGCACCATCATTTGTGGGATTTGGAGACCAATTACTATCCGTGGCTGACCGACGGGGTTAAGCCGTCGGCCTTCGGCGACTACGAGGCGATCCGCAAAAGCTACCTTCTCGACGACTATCTGGAAGACGCCAGGAATCAGAACCTGGTGAAATCAGTGCATCTTGATGTGGGGTTCGATCCCGGCGATCCGGTCGGGGAAACCCGTTGGCTGCAGGAGATCGCGAACAAGCGAGGCTTCCCTCACGGCATTGTCGGCTATGCCGACCTGTCCAGACCCGATGTGGCCGACCTTCTCGACCGGCACATGGAGTATGCGAACTTCAGGGGTATCCGGCAGTCGATGAATTACCATCCCGACCCCGCCAAGACCTATCAGGCCCGGCCGGAAGTGAGCCGGACGCCACAATGGCGCCTAGGATTTGGCGAACTGGCGAAACGCCGGCTGAGTTTCGACCTGCAGCTCTATTATCCGCAGATTGATGAGTTCCTTGAGCTCGCGCGCGATTTTCCCGACGTGCAGATCATTCTTAACCACACAGGAATGCAAGTTGATGGCCCTGAACATTTCGGGGCCTGGAGAAAAGCCATGCGCCAGTTGGCGCAGGCGCCGAACGTCGCCTGCAAGATCTCGGGTCTTGGCATGGGTGACTGGTCCTGGACCATTGCATCGATCCGTCCCTATGTCGAGGAAGCGATCGCGGCCTTCGGCGTCGACCGCAGCATGTTCGCCACGAACTTCCCCGTCGACAAGCTGTTCTCGAGCTTCGACGCCATCGTTAATGCCTTCAAGGAGATCACGAAGGCTTACCCCCATGAGCAGCGGCTTGCGTTGTTCCACGACAACGCCGCCCGGTACTACCGCCTTTAGACCATTCGTCGCGTAAACAGCAGGAGACTTTGACATGTTGCTGAAGGGCAAGGCCGCGGTGATTTCGGGTGCCGCGAGCCCTAGAGGAATTGGCCGCTCCACGGCAACGCTGATGGCGGAGCAAGGCGCGCGTATTGCCATTCTTGACCTTGATGAGGGACAAGCCCGTGACGCAGCCGCGTCGCTTGGGCCCGAGCACATTGGTCTCGCCTGCAATGTCGCCGATCTCGATGCCTGCAAGAAGGCTGCTGCGGAAGTGACTGAAGTTTTCGGCAAGGTCGACGTGCTGTGCAACATTGCCGGGATCACTCAACCAGTAAAGACACTGGATATCGGCCCCGCTGATTGGGACCGCATCCTCGATGTCAATCTGCGCGGCGTCCTCTATCTCAGCCAGGCCTTCATCCCGCATATGCGCGAAAATGGCGGTGGATCGATCATCTGCATGTCGTCGGTTTCCGCACAGCGCGGCGGCGGCATCTTCGGCGGCCCGCACTATTCGGCCGCCAAGGCGGGCGTGCTCGGGCTTGCCAAGGCCATGGCGCGCGAATTCGGACCCGACGGTATCCGCATCAACTGTGTTACGCCGGGCCTCATCCAGACTGACATTACCGGTGACAAACTGACCGACGCCATGCGCGCCGATATCATCAAGGGTATCCCGCTCAGTCGGCTGGGCGATGCCCGCGACGTGGCGGGCGCCTATCTCTTCCTCGCGTCCGATCTGGCCAGCTACATCACCGGCGCCGTCATCGACGTCAATGGCGGGATGCTGATCCATGGCTGAAGGGACAACGGAGATCGACATGCCACGGGCCGGCAGCAATGTCGGCCTTGCCGAACGAGCCTATCGTATCCGTCGGCATGCGGTGCGCATGGGTCAAGTCCAGGGCCAGGGCTATGTCGGACAGGCTCTGGGTGTCGCCGACGTGCTCGCCGTCGCCTATTTCCATGCGCTCCGTTACCGGCCTACCGATACGCGCTGGGAGGGACGCGACCGCTTCCTGCTGTCGATCGGACACTACGCGATCGCGCTGTACGCCGCGCTGATCGAAGCGGGCGTGCTCCCGGAGGAAGAGCTCGAAACCTATGGCACCGACGACAGCCGGATGCCGATGTCCGGCATGGCGGCGTATACGCCCGGCATGGAGATCACCGGCGGGTCGCTCGGCCACGGCCTTGGCATCGCCGTCGGCATGTGCCTGGGGCTGAAACGCAAGCGGAGCGGCAGTTTCGTCTACAATCTGATGTCCGATGGTGAGCTCGGCGAGGGCTCGACCTGGGAAGCAGCGATGTCGGCCGCACACCACAGGCTCGACAATCTCATCGCCATCGTCGACTTCAACAATCAGCAAGCCGACGGCCCATCGACCGCGATGCTTTCCTCCGAGCCGGTGACCGACAAGTTCGAGGCGTTCGGCTGGCACGCACAGCGTGTCGACGGCAACGACATTGAGGCAGTCCGCATGGCCTTCGATCTGGCGCGCGGGCTTAAGGAACCTCGCCCGCGTGTCATCGTCTGCGACACTCGCATGGCCAAGGGCGTGCCGTTCCTTGAATCCCGCGACATTGCACACTTCATTCGGGTCGAGCCGCATGAATGGACGTTGGCCCTCGAAGCTTTGGAAAGGGGACGTTCGCATTGAGGCTGTCAAAGTTCGCGCCGCGCCACGCCGTCAACGCGGGTGAGCGCAAAACCACGTCGGCAATGATCGCCTCGATTGCGCCCGATGGCATTGCGACCCGCAACGCGCCGTTTGGGCACACACTTGCCAGATTGGCACACGAGCGGCTCGGGATCGTGGGTTTGACGGCTGATCTTGCGAAATACACCGACCTACATGTCTTCGCGCAGGAGCATCCGGATCGCTTCTACCAAATGGGCATGGCGGAGCAGGTGCTGATGAGCGCTGCCGCTGGCCTGGCGCGGGAGGGTTTCACGCCCTTCGCCACGACCTACGCTGTCTTTGCCTCGCGACGTGCCTACGATTTCATATGCATGGCGATTGCCGAGGAGAACCTCGACGTCAAAATTGTCTGCGCTCTGCCGGGATTGACCACCGGCTACGGCCCCAGCCACCAGGCGACGGAAGACATCGCGATTTTCCGCGGCATGCCGAACCTGACGATCATCGATCCATGCGACGCGCTCGACATCGAACAGGCCACGGAGGCGATCGCGGACTACAAGGGGCCGGTCTACATGCGGCTGTTGCGGGGCAAGGTCCCCGTCGTGCTCGACGAATATGATTACACATTCCAGATCGGCAAGGCGCGGCTGCTGCGCGACGGTGCGGATGTGCTGTTCATTTCCAGCGGGCTGATGACCATGCGCGTGCTGGAGGCCGCGAAGGCGCTTGAAGCGGACCGCATCGACTGCGCGGTGCTGCACGTGCCGACCATCAAGCCGCTCGATACGGACGCAATCCTTGCCGCCGCGCGCCGGGCTGGACGGATGGTGGTCGTTGCGGAGAACCACACGATGATCGGCGGGTTGGGCGAAGGTGTCGCTGGCCTGCTGATGCGCGAGGGCGTGACCCCTGTCTTCCGCCAGATCGCACTGCCCGACGAATTTCTCGACGCCGGCGCGCTACCGACACTTCACGACCGCTACGGGATCTCAACATCAGAGATCGTGCGCCGCGTACGCAAGTGGGTGAAATAGATACGAGGTCCTGACGCGTAACCAGGCTTGGGGTCTGACCCTATGGTGCCAATGTGCCCCTGAAACGCGGTTTCTAGCGTGAAGGCGATCCGCGGCATGGTCAGCGCCGGGAATGCTCCCTGACGCGTCGCTCCTGCGACGCTTTCTCCGGCAAGCGATCGCGCGTCAGCCAGGCGAGCATGGCTCGTGAAGCACGCTCCCCTCGCGCATCCCGGTCTTGTACTCCCTTCGCATGTTCTTGGCGAGCTCGACCAATCGCAAGACAGCACGCTATGGACGGGGCCCCCCGCTGTAGTTCGGCGATGACAGATCGACCAAATCGTCGAGCGCGCAGGGCAGCCGAGGCAGCACTGAAGTTCCACACTGCCATTTATGCGACTTTCTGGGAACAAAAAGAGATGATGGAAAGCCAATGGCGCGTCATGGTTCTGGCAAAGCTGCACCAGTGTGTCTGCTGGCTTTGTTTCGACGATTTTGCCGGTGAGCCTCTGAGCACGCCTTCATTGCGTCCAGCAACCCTCGCAGAACAAACGATTAGGATCGCGCTGCCCCAAAGACGCCGCAGCAATCAAACCTGGCTGTGGGCAGAGAAGTATAATGTTCATTTGAACATTTTAGTGACGATCGTTCTCGGAGACGACGGAGGGTTTATACATTCGGTCAAGTACCGGTTGAAGCCTCAATGAATGAATGCCATCAGTGGGCTTTTTGGGGAGCGACCTATGAGACGACTTGCGGCATGCGCATTGATTTCCATAGCTGCGGCCAGCGGGGGCCAGGCCGCCTGTTACGAGATCTCGAAAGGGCAGCCGTCGCAGCTGAGCGGCGATCTCCATCGACGAATACTTCCCGGGCCGCCGAACTATAAAGACGTGCAGACAGGAGACCAGCCCGAGCCGACTTACTTACTGGAGCTGGATGCCGACATTTGCCTTAAGGGCGAGGGCTTTGCTGATTCCGCATCCAGCTTCCGCGAGGTTCACGTCGTGCCGGTCGGCGGCATGGACGGCGCCATGGCATCATTGATCGGACGCCGCGTGACTGTCGGCATCGTTGATCGATGGGCTCCAAAAGACGCAAATCGCCGAGCCCCGCTGATGGCCATTGTCGGGAGCATTGCGCCTGAAGAGGACATCACTGAACAGCCCGGCACCGCAGCGACTGTCGTGCGGGCGTTTTACCTGGCCCTCGGCACTGGGGACGGCAAGGACGCGGCGCGGTTTGTAGTCCCTGAAAAGAGCGCCAAGGGTCCTCTCTCCGCCGCGGCCCTGAGTGGTTTCTACGGAGGGATGCAGGCGCCGCTTAAGCTTCTCGGCATCGAAGCGAAGGCAGATGACTTGTTCTTCGTCAGCTATGCGTTCAGGAAGGGTGCCACAGCATGTTCTGGCCGCGCGGAAGTGACGACTGTGAACGAGGGCGGCAAGGACTACATCAAAGGCATTAAGGCGCTCGACGGCTGCTGATACGATCGCACGGCAAGAACTGGGCAATTGACAGGCTTACGCGCATATCAACGCCTAGCTGCTCCGCCCGATCCGATAGAGTAGCCGGGAAATTCACTCGTGGCTAAGCCATATGTCGATGCGGTATCGGTCGGAACCTTGCACGGGCAATAGACCGTCCGCCCGTGTTCCCACTCCGGCAGGACGAAGGAGCGGACGCATCTCCTCTAGCGCCGCTCCGATTCTCCACTGCTCGGCGCCCGGCGAGGCATACCCGACGACCTTGGGTACGAGCGCACATTGCGGTGTGGTACTCCTGTCAAACTGTTCAATCCTGCCCGGAATGAGCCGCAATGACTCAAAAACAAATCCGTTGATGGAATTGCGAAGTGAGTCCGCATCCACCGGGGCTCCGCTGCAGACATTGATATACACCCAGCCTATCGGCCTGGGGTCGCCGGGAATCGATCGATAACTCACCTTGCGGCCGCTGATGTTCGGCGGCGCCGCGCGTGAAACTGGGGGTTTCGGCTGGGCGGCGGAAGGCGTTGCGGGCGGGTTTGAGGGAGGACGATACCCAATGATCAGATTCCGCGTAGCTGCCGTCGACGCCCGGCTTTCGCCGGCGGAGCTGAGCCCTGCCAAAAGCCGACAACTGTTGTCGGCGGACGAGTGATCAAAACCGACGCAGCCCGAACGCGAGGTGCAAAGGGATCGACATGCCTGCAAGGGTGCAATGACCTGTGCGCTGACAATCCCGTTCAGTGAGGTCCCGGGATAGTCGAAGAACACTGCTGTGGTCTGCGCGCCGATCGGTTGAATGCCAACCAGAACGACGAGAGCTGCCAGAGACGAGCCGGCGGCTCTAAGTAGGAGCTCTCGGTATCCGCAGTGAAAAAGATGCGCAAACATGTTTCCCGTGTCGCTGCTATTCTGTTTCAAGCGGCACTTGACCGATACAAGTCAGCGAAGTTCGCTGACTTGACGTCATGACTGGCGAGGAGGAAGGCGAGTTAGACGGCTAGCCAGAAACCTCATGACAGATCGCGATCTTTCCCATTGCCCCATTTTTCTTTTGCCGTTGGCAATGCCCCTGTTGCGCTCGGCAAATTCGGCCCGGCGCGACCGTAATCCTCCAGATTTTGCATTTCCAGCCCCAAATGGGGGATGTGCAACGCCAAAATGCATTTCAACTAGAATTGGCGCTAAGATGGGAAGTAGGCTGCGGTCCGCTACAGGTTAAGCATCTGAGTCGAATCTACTTGAGCGCTCGTTGACACTGCGTTTTTTTCCGTCGAAGTATGCCGGAGGGGACGCCGCATAGTTAACGATTTCTTGCGGCAAGGGGAAGGTGCTTAAATGGCTCGAGGGGGCAACGTCCACTTCGTTCGTTCAACGTCGGCGCTTTCCGGCGACGTGTTGGCCGTCGCCGGAAAGCCGCTGTGGCGGGACTGCGAAACGACGTTCGCCCGGATCGACGAACTGTGCGGTGACAATGCGTCACGGCTGTTCGCCGAACCGAACGCCAAGGAGCAGGAGGGCGGGCGCCTGGCAGTGGCGTGGTTTAGCAGTTTCGACGACGAGCCGAAGCGGCTGGGCGAACTCGACCGAGGAAAGCGGGCGCGGATCGAGTCGAACTTGGCCGCGCGGATCGAAGCGCTTCGTCCGGCCCTGGCAGACCAGGGAATAGGCGAGACCGTTGCGGCGATGCTCAACGTCGCGGACGAAGCCTCGATCGTTGCCGTCGGCGAGAACGCCGTGCTCACGAATTGGGGGATCCTGCCAGAGGAAGCTCGCTCCTCCCGCGCCGCATTCGTCCGGCACACCGAGAAGACGATTGGCCCCTACCTTCCAACCGGCATGTCTCCCCGGGTGCCGGGGCAGCCCTGGGCCGCCGTCGGAGGTTTCGCCACCGCCGGACTGTCTCCCCCGCGGCGCGTGATTGTTCCCGAACCCACCGCAGCATCCGCCCAAGAGGCTCAGCCAGCGGCCTCAGCAAGACACAGGCAGGCTTGGCTTTGGCCCATAGCTGCCCTTTCGCTAGTTTTCGCCGCCAGCCTGATCTACGCGGCCTGGCCTGGCAACCTCGTTTATCCGGTGGCGCTTCCGCCGCGGACGGCAGCTCCTCCCGTGAACAGCGATGAGGTCAACCGCATCATTGAAGAGCGGATCGCCAAAATGAATACCGAGCTCACGAAGACTGGATGCGAGACAGATTCTTCTATTCTTGGTCCACTCCTCGACGACGGAAGCGGTGGACCCGCCGCCCCGGCGCCAGCCGAAGGCCCAACCCAATGAGCCAGTTCGTCGCCACCACGACCCTCAGCCTGATGCGATCCCTCGGATCGACCGCGGAGCGCTCGGTTCATAGGCTTCAAGCCGTGCTCGGGCGGGAATTCCCCGGAGGCATCGGGCTCGAGCTGGCCGAACCAGTGCCGCGCAAGGACGGCTCGGGGATCGACTGGTACACCGAGCGGGACGAGCCTCTTGTCCGCCTGACGGACCTCCCGCCCGAAACGGCGTCCGTCTACAAGACGCGGCTGGACCAATCCGTCCGCTCAGTTCTCCGTGCGGCCGCCGCGCACGAGGCTCGCACCGACCCAGCGGCCCGGTCGACGGCTACAGCGCTGCGCAACGCGGTGACATTCCCCGACGACGAGAACGTCTGGGTCTCCGGCGATTCCGACGGGAGCGACGGAGTGCTCGTCCTCACTGCATGGGGTTATGAAAAACATGACGCGGAGACCAGCGGCAGGGGGCAGATCGCTGCAGTCGCCCGGGACCGGCCGCCGACGCCTGTTCCGGATACAGTGGTGGAGCGGCCCGTGCTGCCAGCCGGGCCTTCCTGGTGGCGGCCGATCGCCCGCTGGCTGCTTTGGCTTGTTCCTATAGCGCTCGCGGGGGCGACAGCTTGGCTGCTGCTGCCCGCCTGTGGCTTGATCCTTCCTTTCGGCGTAACGGCATTCGGAAAGGGCGGGGGCGCCTATTGCGCACTTGTCGCGCCGGCGCCAGCCGTCGATCAAGCCAGCCTGCGAACGCAGGAGCTGATTTCTGAGGCCACTGTGATCGAGGGGCGGCTGCGCCAGCATATGAACTCGTGCCAGCAGGCCTCGCTAGATCAGGCGGCGGTAGCCAAGAAGCGCGTCGACCGCGAGCAGGGACTGCACGGCAAGATGGAGGTAGCTCTCACTTGGAACAACCGCACGGATTTGGATCTTGCCGTGAAATGCCCCAGCGGCGAAATGGTGTATCGGCGACAACCCGCATGCGGCGGCACTCTTGATATCGATATGAATGTCCCTAACCGAATGAGCAATGAGCCTATCGAACACATAAGGTGGGCGGACGAGCCCCCGCCGGGCCACTACGAAGTTTTCGTAAACCTCTTCGACCGCCGGGATGACCCGTCAGTGCAAACCGACTTCACCGTCCTCCTGAAGAGGGGTGATTCCACTACCCCCCAGTCCGGTTCCCTGAGCGAAGTGAAAGCCAACGATGCTACGCAACTGAAGGTCATGGAGTTCGATGTCCCATGACTACGGCAAGCCGAATCAAGCCTGACAGGACGACTCAATGCTGACCAACCTCGCCGATTTCAGCGATGGCTTCACGCTGGTGCCTGACAGTGGCATCCAGTTTGTCGAGTTCGGGTTCGACTTCGACGCTTCTCCGCGCCTGTCGAGGTCGTTCATCGAGCGGCTGTCGCCGGGCGAAACGGGTTCGGATGGAAAGACGCTGATCCGCCTGCTTCCGAACTGGAACGATGACGATCCCGACTCGGACCAGCCGCCCTACCCCCCGAAAGGCGACGACGTGGTGTACGACATCGCGAAATCGAGGGCGCTCGAGACCTTCCTGGACCGCTGGGTTCCGGTGCCGTTCTTCAAGATCGAACCCGGAAAAGACTCGCTTGGCAACGAAATATACGCGCAGGGCCCGACCGACTGGGTCCGGGTGAGGGTCACGGAGACGCGGAACGCCCACGGCGACCGGAAGGGAACGCACAGGGCAATCTTCGCATTCGACAGCTCGCTCGCGCCCCGGAAGACAAACCGCCCCTACCTCGCGCCCTGTCCGGAAGACGCGATGCGGACCGAATCGTTCCGGTTCGTCAGCCAGCTGCCTGACGTCATCTCGTTCCTGTCCCACAAGGTGGACGTGCCCGGCCAAGGGCCAGTGGACGCGCAGAAGTGGCTGGACGACTGGCTGAGGGACATCCTCCACTCATTCAAGAAGCTCCAGAGGAAGGGCAAGGAGCTGAGGCCCGAGGACTTTCCTTTCCAATTCGAGCACCTCGCCCGGTACATGACCTTCGTCCAGTTTCTCGCCAGCGTGATCAAGCCAGTTCGCGTCACCCTCATCGATACGGTCAGCGACAACAGGAACGTCCATCCGGTCGACGTCGACCTGGTGCTCGACATCGGGAACTCACGGTCGTGCGGACTTCTGATCCAGTCGTTCCCGGACGACGTGAACGTCGACCTCAACAACTCCGTCGTCCTTGAGCTGCGCGACCTCTCCAAGCCTGAACTCGTCTATCGCGATCCCTTCGAAAGCCAGTGCGAGCTGGTGGCAGGGGAATTCGGCCCGGAAGACATCGCAAGGCGGTCCGGCCGCCCCCGGGCGTTCTTCTGGCCAAGCCTGCTCCGCATCGGGCCGGAAGCCTCGCGCCTTCGCGGGGAGTCGGAAGGAACCGAGGCAGCGACGGGGCTTTCATCTCCGAAGCGGTACCTGTGGAGTTCCGATCCGGTGCTCCAAGAGTGGAAGTTCCGTTCGGCCTCGGCGGGCCATGCGGGGACGGAGCCGCTGATCGAGCGCTCCATGTACCGCTTCATAAACGACCGCGGCGACGTCCTCGAGCAGCTCGAGAGCGACAGGCGCCAGTTCAAGCTGAAGGTCAAAGAGAGCGAACTGCAGACGGCGAGCCGCTTCTGTTTCTCGAGGTCGTCCTTCTTCACGTTCATGCTCGTCGAAATCATCGCGCAGGCGATGTCGATGATGAACAACCCCGGCACCCGCCGGGAGAGGAGGCTCAAAGACTCTCCGCGCCGACTGCGGAGGATCATCCTGACGATCCCCTCGGCGACCCCGATCCAGGAACAGCGCATCCTCCGGTCGCGCGCCGAAGCCGCGGTAAAGCTCCTCTGGTCCCTGTCGGGATGGGGCGACAGCGACAGCGGCATAAACAGCCAGCGCCCGGAAATCCACTGCTCCTGGGACGAAGCAAGTTCGGTTCATCTCGTCTATCTCTACGGCGAGGCCGTGCACAAGCTGGGCGGGTCGATCAGGACGCTGTTCGACATGCTCGGCAAGGACAGGGAGAGGCCGAAAACGCTCCCGCCCTCCAAGGGCAAGGAGAAGCTGGAACGGTCCCTGCGCGTCGCCAGCGTCGACGTGGGCGGCGGCACCACCGACCTCATGGTCACGACCTACTTCCAGACGGACAACGTCGCCCTGTTCCCAGACCAGAATTTCCGGGAGGGGTTCCGCATCGCGGGCGACGACCTCCTCAAGGTGGTCATCGAGCGGCTTGTCATACCGAGGCTGGAGGAAGGGCTCGCCCAAGCGGGCCTTCCGAACGCGCGGAACTATCTCAAGGACCGCTTCGCCGGCGACAATCCGAACATGTCCGAGCAGGAGAAGCACCTGCGCCGCCAGTTCGTGCTGCAGGTCCTGCAGCCGATCGCCATCGCGGTCCTTTCCGAATGCGAGGCCATGCCGGCGACCAGCCGCAAGACGGAAATCCGGAAGGCGGGCAGCTTCTTCGAGACCGGGGGGAGAACGACGGCCGGAGGCGACATTCCGGTGGACGCGCGCATCCTGGGATATCTCAAGGACAGCATAGGCGCGCTCGGGGCCGGAGAGTTCACGATCGCCGACTGCGACATCGCGGTCGACCCGCTTGCCGTCGAAGAGTGCGTCCTGTCGATCTTCGACGGCGTCTTCGACAACATCGCGGAAGCGATCAACCATCTGGACGCGGACGTGGTGCTCCTGACAGGGCGGCCGATGCGCCTGCCGCAGATGATAAGCCTGTTCATGAACAAGATGTCGGTCCTGCCTGACCGCGTCATCCCTATCAAGGACTACCGGGTCGGCACTTGGTATCCGTTCCGGGGCGTCAGCAACACGCACATCGACGACCCGAAGACGACCGCGGTCGTGGGAGCCATGCTGTGCGCGCTCTCCGAGCGGCAGATCACCAACTTCACCCTCTACTCCCAGTACCTGCGGATGAAGTCGACGGCCCGGTACATCGGGCGGCTTCAGGGCAGCTCGGCGCTCCCGGACGAAACCCTGCTTTTCTCGGACATCGACCTCGACGCCGCGACTGCGGAAGCCGAGGCGGAGTTCGACTACCACAGCCCGCTGCGCATCGGCTTCAGGCAGCTTCCGCTGGAGCGCTGGGTCGCGACTCCGCTCTACAAGCTGACGACCGCGCAGACCCGGTCGGCGCGGAGCGTGCGAAAGCCGGTCCGCGTCACGATCGCGCGCAACGTGCAGGCGCCGGAAGACGACGAGGCGAACGAGATCGCGCTTCTCACGAGCGAGGCGACCCGCGAGGAATTCGTGATCCAGGACGCCGAGGACGCCGACGGCTCTCCGGTCAAGCGCATCATGGAGCTGAAGCTGGACACGCTCGCGGTCGAGGCGGGCGACGGCTACTGGCTCGATACCGGAATCATCTCCATCCAGTGAAAGCTGAAGGCATGCGTAAAGAGTTGAAAAAGACCTGCGACACCGCGCTGAAGTCGGCGCAGGAGGGACTTGTCTGGATAGGCGCCTCCGCGAACGCGGAGCGGGTGGGCAGCACGCGCCCGATCGCCGAGCAGCAGCTCAGGAAGTCCATAGTCGCCACCCGAAAGGCGATGCTGGCCATCGACCGCCCCATGTGCGTCGGGGTGTTCGGACCCAGCCAGGCTGGCAAGTCCTATCTGGTGTCGGTGCTTGCCCGCAACGGAAGCGCGCCCCTGATGGCCCGTTTCGGCGATCTCGGGCGGGAGGTCGACTTCATCCGGGAGATCAACCCGGGCGGCGACCGGGAGTCGACCGGGCTTGTCACCCGCTTTTCAGTCCGGGAAGAGCCAAGTCCGGCCGGAGCGCCCGTCGTGCTGAGGATGCTGAGCGAAACGGACGTGGCCAAGGTACTGGGCAACAGCTTCTTTCTTGACGGGGACGCGAAGAAACGCACGCCGCTGACTTCCGACGCCGTCCTGTCCGCTCTTGAACAAGCAAAAAGCCGGGCGCGGCCGCAGGCAGCTTCGGATGGCCTGACAGAGGAGGACGTTTGGGACCTTCAGGAGTATTTCGAGAAGCAGTTCGCAGGCCTGCCCAACATCGAAACGCTGGGGGCCTACTGGGAGGAAGCGGCCTTCCTTGCCTCCCGGCTTTCCATTGCCGACCGCGCCGACCTATTCTCCGTGCTATGGGGCGGACTGCCGGAATTCACCGATCTCTACGTTGAACTCGTCACCGCCCTCGAGAGCCTCGGGTTCGCCAAGGACGCCTACTGCCCCGTCGAGGCGCTGGTTCCCCGGGAAAGCAGCATCATAGACGTAGAGACGCTGCGGGGGCTCGGAAAATCCGGCCAGGACGAGCTGCTGATAAGGCCAATGAAGGGATCGGCGGTTTCATTGCCGAGACCCGTGATCGCCGCATTGGTGGCTGAACTGCGGATAGCGATATCGGAACAGCCATGGCCCTTCTTCGAGCATACTGACCTCTTGGATTTCCCGGGTGCCCGCAGCAGGCAGAAGGTCGACCTTCAGGCTTTCATCGAGGGCAACCCCGACGCGCTCAAGGAACTCTTCGTCCGAGGCAAAGTCGCCTACCTCTTCGACCGCTACGTTGCGGAGCAGGAACTCTCGAGCATGCTGCTCTGCATCAAGCCCTCGAACCAGGACGTGGCGACCCTCCCCGACATGATCGACGACTGGATCCGGACCTCGCACGGGGAAAGCCCGTTCGACCGCGCCCGGACCGAGACCGCGTTGTTCCTGGTGCTGACGATGTTCGACATGCACTTCAGCGAAAAGGCGGGCGAGGAGGGGCAAAGCCTGGCGGATCGTTTCAGCGCGCGCCTGGGCGCCTCGCTGACGCGCTTTTTCGGCAAGGCCCACAAGTGGCCGTTCGAATGGATGCCGGACAAGCCTTTCAACAACTCCTACTGGCTGCGCAATCCGAACTTCAAGGCAGAGTCCCTGATCAAGTACAAGGGCGGCACCGAGATCGAGATCTTGCCCGACAAGGTCGCGAAGGTCGCCGCCCTGCGGGAGGCGTATCTCGAGGTCAGTGAAGTCCAGCAGCATTTCCGGGAGCCGGCCAAGGCCTTCGACGAGGCCCTTAGGCTGAACGATGGCGGCGTCAGCTATCTGGCGGAAAACCTCGCGGCCATCTGCCGTCCAGAGATCAAATATGGACAGATACGAGGCCGCGTCGGCAACATCGCCCACGATATCCGGCGCGTGCTCGCTCCGTATTTCATCGAAAGCGACATCAACAAGCGCATTGCCGAACGCCGGGAAGTTTCCGACCAGATCCTCGCAAACCTCACCGAGGTCTGGGAGCGGGACCAGTTCGGGACCGCCATGAAGATGCTGCAGATATCGCAGAACGGAATCTCCGAACATCTTCACATCGAATATGGGAATCGCCTCAAGCGTCAGAACGCGCCGGAGGAAGGTTCCGAAGGGCGGGCCGAAGCCGCGGCGAAAAAGCGCCCGACGCCTCCGCGACCCGGGGCTCCTCCTTTGCCCGGCAAGAAGAAGGTGGCCGCCGCCGCGGTTTCCTCCGGGGAATCGGTTTCGCAGAAAGCCCTGCCGCGCGAAACCTATCTCGCCCGCTCAGCCATCAGGCATTGGACGGATAGCCTCTTCGCCCTCGCGAGAAACGACAATGCGCTGCAGGGCATTGGCCTCGGGCAGGAGTCCGCAAGCGAGCTGGTAGCCGAGCTGACTGCCGCGGCCCGTCGGTCGGGACTCGAAGAACGCATAGCCGGGGATCTCGCCAGGCTCTCGGGAAGCTCCGTCGAAAGGTCCGACATCCTGCTCGAGAAGGCAGGCTTTCTCGCGACCAGCCACATCAACCGTTTCGTCAGCACGCTTGGCTTCGACGCGATGCCCGAGAACAAGCGGCCACTGGCTCCTGACGGCACTGAGAACGGCGAAGTCAGGGTGTTCGCCCGCCGCCCGAGCGTCTCCGACTGCGACGGGCTTGGCGTGGAGCGGCGGAACTTCTCCTATCTCGCGCTCTCGGAATGGATGTACGCCTTCCACCAGGCGGTTACCGACAACGTCCTCTCGGGCGAAGGGATCACCATCAACGTCGAGGAGAACGAGCGCCTGAGGGCCATTTTGGACGCGCTCGATGACGCGGCGCCGCTGCTTGCCACGCCCGCTGGGACGGTCCGATGAACAAGGTTGCCGTCAAAGTCAGCGAGGACGAGACACGCCTGTTCGGGCATGCCCTGATCACGTTCCCGCAGGAATTGGGCAGCTCCCCAAGGGTGCGGCTGTCGATCATGCGAAAGTCCAAGGACGCTCCCTATCTTGGCGGCGCCGGTTGGCAGGCGCGTCCGGCAACCGTAGACGCGGCGGTCGTCAGCCGCGGCGCGAATTCAGCCACGGTGGTTGTCGGACCCGAGGTCTGCGACCAGATCCCGGTCGACCTGCAGGTGAAGATCGAAGTCGAAGGCCATGACATAGAGGGGAGCGCTTTCTGGCCGCCGATCCCGCCCAGCCCCGGAGCATGGTCACAGGAACTGACCCCTTTCAAGCCGCCCGTTCCCCATGCCATCGAGCGGGAGCTGGAAGAGGCTCTCGAACAGGCCGTGGAGCTGCCTCGGGCGGCGGAGCCGCCGAAACTCCAGCCTGTGGCCCAGCCGCCCAAGTCGAAGTGGCGGTTCCTGTCCCTTCTGATCCCGCTGGCGCTGCTCGTGGCAGGCGGAGGGTACTACATCGCCGACAGCAGGGGCTGGTTCAACAAGCCCGAGCCTTTGCTCGCGCGTTTCGAGAGGCTGAAACTGACGGACGCCAACGGCGCTGGTCTGTTCGCCCTGAGCGGCGAGGCATACCGGGAAGGCGACGGCGGAATTGGCTTGCAGGCGATCAATCTTGCGATGGAGCGGGGCAACACGGAGGCGAAACTCGAAATCGCGCGGTGGTACGATCCAGGTTCCTTTGACCCCGCAAAAGCCGATCGGGCTGACGCCAACAGGGCGGCCAGGGCCTATTTCGAGCTTTCGATAGAAGGCCAGACAGCGGCCAAGGAACTGCTCCGTTCCCTCTGCGCGAAGAGCGCGAGTTCGCCCCAGGATCCCGCGTTCAGCGGATTCCTGAGGGACACTTACTGCGAGGGGACGCTGGAATAATGATCGAAAATCACAAGGTCCGGCAAATGCGCCGCCTATGGAACCGTCAGAGGGACAAAAGCATGCTGAAGAGCAGCTTAGACAAATATTTTCTCTCCTTCAGGGGGCACATGGCCGCTGTGGCCGCCACAATGCTGCTGAGCCTGACCCTGTCGGCGGGAGCACAGGATAATTCCACGGCCAACGAGCTTTTCAACTACCCGGACACTCTGCTGAACGGGATCGTCAGCGCCCAGTTTTCCAAGCCGATGGAAGAATGCCGGAAGCTCTGCGAGGCGCGTTCCGGATGTCAGGGGTTTGACCACTCCCAAAAGGACGAGTGCCGGCTGTTCGCGAGCGTAGGAGCCGGACGCGTGAGCGTGGGTTCGACCGCGGAAACGCGAAGCCTGCTTTCGAACTACACTGATCCGACAAATCCTCCGCTTGCAGCCAGGCTGGCGAAGCTCAAGGAGACCGACACCGACGGCCATGAGCTCTTCGCCCTGAGCAAGGAGGCCTTCAAGCGCGGAGACCGGAGCGTCGGGCTGCAGGCGATCAATCTCGCAATGCAGCGAGGCAATCAGGACGCGAAACTCGAAATGGCGAAATGGTACGACCCAAGGACTTTCGCGCCGGACCGCGTCGACGCGATCGACTCCAACAAGGCGGCGCGTTCGTATTTCGAGCTCGCGCTGGAGGGCAATGCGCAAGCCAACAACCTGCTGAGCTCGCTTTGCCTCGACGCCAGCGACACGGGTTCGAACCACGCCAACGCATACGAGAATTTCCTTCGCACTACCTACTGCGAAGGATCGATCAGTCCTTGACCCGGCCGCGCTTTCGTATCGGTTTCACGGGTTGGGCAAGGGGGGAAGCGGGAATGCGGCAGGAGGGTCGTCGGTTGCGCATGGCCGCGGCGGGGATAGCATCGTCCTTGCTTCTGCTGTCGCTTTTGCTTGCGATGCCCGGAATTGCTCCGATGGCGTCAGCACAGGAGTCCGGCGGCGAATTCCTCGATTATCCAGGGACGGCGCTGAGGGGAAGCGCCAGCGCCGAGTTCCGGCGGCCTTTGGATGACTGCCGCAAAATCTGCCAGGAGCGTTCCGGCTGCGCCGGCTTCGACCATTCCTCCGTGACCAATCTCTGCCGCTTGTTTCCAGCAGTCGCGTCAGCGCAGTCCGATCCGCTCTCGACGGGCGGCGCGCGCCAGAAGATTCCGGGCTACCGCGATCCCGCCAACGCCGAGTCCTGGTACTACGCGTCCTTCAACGGCGTTGACCTCTGGGGCGGGGACATCGTTACGAAAGGCCTGGATGCGCCCAATGCTGAAAGCTGTTCGGCCCTGTGTGACAGCCGAACCTCCTGCCGGGCGTTCACCTATAACCAGGAAGTGAACCGATGCTTCCTGAAATCCGGCTTCGACTTCGTGCAGTCCTACCCGTTGGGACGGTCCGGCCTCTATTTCAAGGCCAAGCCATCGGCCCCTCCTCCGACCTTGAATGCCGATTGGGAGCTTTTCACTACGAGCGGCCTCATTGGAAATAGCATGGAGTCAGCTGCCATCTCGTACCAGGAATGCATGCAGCAATGTAATTCTGACGGTGGTTGCGGCGGATTCACCTGGGTGACCGTGCGGCCCAACCGATGTTTCCTGGTCAACGGAACAAACCTCTATCCAGTGCGGAGAAAAGGCATGACGTCGGCGCGAAAAAACAGCCGGACGGTCACTCCCGACTTCGTGCGTGCTGTCGCTCCGAGGGACTGAGACATGCCGCAGCGGATCACATCTTACATCGCCTTCGCATGCGCCCTCTTTGGCCTTTCCTCGTCGCTGAAGGCTGACCCGGTACCGGGAGCTCACATTCAAACCGCCAAGCTGCACAGCATAATCGACGACGCCAGGCTGCGACAGATGATCGGGCAGATGGTGCTGGTTGGCTTCGTCGGCAGCGAGCCGGATGCAGAGGGCTACGCGAGGGTCGTCGGGCAGGCGGAAGAAGGAAAGATAACGGGCGTCATCTATCTTGGGCGCAATATCGACAGCCTGAAGCAAGTGCGGCAACTGAACGAAGGCCTGCAGCGCTTCGCGGCAACCCCGCTGCTGATCGCGGTCGACCAGGAGGGCGGCCGCATCCAGAGGCTCACGGGCGCCATGGGGTTCAAGGATACGCCGAGCGAGGCGACTGTGGCTAAGTCAATGAGTCCCGCCAAGGCCGGCGCGGTTTACCAGAACCTCGCTTCCGCCCTCTCGGGCCTGGGGTTCAACCTCAACCTGGCTCCGGTCGTCGATGTCAACGTCAACCCGGCGAACCCCATCATCGGCAAGCTTGGCAGGAGCTTTTCCGCCGATCCGCAGACGGTCGAGGCATACGCGAAAGTTTTCGTCGAAGCGCATCGGGCGAAGGGAGTGCTAACGGCCCTGAAACACTTCCCAGGACACGGTTCCAGCACCAAGGACAGCCACAAGGGCATGGCTGACGTTTCCAAGACATGGAGCGATAAGGAACTTCTCCCCTACAAGAACCTGATCGCGTCGGGGGATGTCGACATGGTCATGTCCGCGCACGTGATAAATGACAAGCTCTCGTTTTCGACCGAAATCCCCTCCTCGCTTTCCCGCGCGACGTTGACGGGGCTGCTGCGGGACAACATGCACTTCAAGGGCGTGGTCATCAGCGACGACATGCAGATGCAGGCCATCACCGACAACATCAGCTTCGAGGACTCGGTGCTGCGAGCCGTTCGGGCAGGGAACGACATCCTGATATTCGCCAACGACAAACATCCAGACCCACTGGTCCCGGAAAAGGTTGCCGCCCTCCTGTCTGAAGCAGCGCGCAAGGACCCGGAAATGCTCGAGCGGATACAGAAATCCTATGAAAACGTCATGCGCCTGAAAAGAAAGTTGGCCCCGGCCGTTTCCGAGGAAACGACCATTGTACGGAAACGGTAAGCGCGAGGCTGCCCAGGAAGGAGGAAACATGCTGGCGCGTGGTCTTCGCCACGGAATAGCGGGGCTTCTTTTGGGTTTGGCAGTCGCTATCGTCGCTGCAGTCGTTCCGTCGGGCGGAGTTCGGCCAGCGAACGCGCAGTCGGTAGGGGAGTTCTTCGATTATCCGCGGACCCTCCTGAAGGGGACCGTCAGCGCCACGGTCAGCCTTCCGCTCGATACCTGCAGGAAACTCTGCTCAGCGCGTTCAGGATGCGTCGGCTTCGACCACTCGTCGTCCGACGGACTTTGCAGGCTGTTCGCGAGCGTGGGCGGCGCGGACGGGAGCCAGCCGCACATCGCCGGCACCCGGAGTCTCGTCACGGGCTACCGTCCGCCTGCCAACCCCCCGATGGGGGCTCCATCGCCCAAGCCAGCAGAGGCGGTAGCGCCGGCGCCGCGTGAAGCGCCCTCTCCGAAGCCGACCGAAGCCGCGAAAAGCTCGCGAAAGAACAGCGTTCGCAAATCCGCGCCGCCTTCCGTCGCGCCCAAGCCGCCTGCCGCCGCGCCGTCTTCGCCGCAGCGTAGAAAGCCTGCCGCGAAGCAGGGTCGATTCAAGATGTGCACGACTGTAAGAGGCGTTTTCCAAGTGCCCGCGAACGCGGTTTGCTCGCCCGGCATGTGAATTCGAGCGGGCGCGCGATTTATTCAGGAGGACCACGAAGTGAAGTTGCGACAATTCGAATGGCTCGCCAGACTCGTTGCCGTTCGTCCGCTCCGCAGAGACCGTCCTCGCGACAGAGCCGCCGGACTGGTCTTGGGAATGGTTGCCGTAATTGCGGCTGCAGTTGTTCCGTCGGGCGGAGTACGGCCTGCAAACGCCCAATCGTCCGAGGATCTGTTCCGTTACCCGCAGACTCTCCTGCAAGGGACCGTCAGCGCCACGGTCGGCGTGCAGCTGGAGTCCTGCAAGGAATTCTGCTCGGCACGGTCAGGCTGCCTCGGCTTCGACTACTCGTCGTCGGACCAAATCTGCCGGCTGTTCGCGAGCGTCGGCGGCGCGAGCCAAAACCAGCACTACATCGCCGGCACTCGCAGTCTGGTCACGGGTTACCATCCGCCAGCCAATCCGCCGATCGCGGCTCAGACGACAGAGCCTTTTATCCAAGGGCCGTCGGAAGCGAAGAAGCAGGAAAGCGCCACATCGCAGAAGACACGCAAGCCTGCGCCGGTCGTCCGCGCGAAGCCGAGACGTCAGAAAAAACGCGAGGCGACAAAACCGCGGCCGACAGCAAAGCCAACACCAGTCTCGCCAGCTCCGTCGGCGCCAGCTCCGGCGGCACGGCAGCCCAAGTTCCGCATCTGCAACAACCATTTCGGGACCTTCTCGGTACTCGCATCCCGGAAATGTCCGGTGAGCGGCCCCGGGAGCTTTTGAGATTCTGTTCGAGAAAGCGGCGGAGAAAGGCAACCAATGTCACAGATGAACAATCGGCAGATGTGCCAGGTATCCGAGCCACCAGCCGACATGCATTCTCCTTGTCCGAGGACGTTCGCGAACCGCATTCGCCGCCAACGCTCTTACGCCAGAATCGCTGGACTTCTTTTGGAAGTGGTTGGCGCAATTGTGGCTGCTGTGGTTCTATCGTCCGGAGTTCGGCCAGCGAACGCGCAGTCGACCGAGGAACTCTTCCGATACCCACGGACGTTCCTGAACGGGGTCGTAAGTGCTACAGTCAGCTTGCCCCTGGAATCCTGCAGGGACCTTTGTTCCGCGCGCTCGGGATGTGCAGGCTTTGACCATTCGTCGGATGGCAGCGTCTGCAGGCTCTTCGCGAGCGTAGAGGGCGCGGAGCAAAGCCAAGGACATACGGCCGCCACCCGCGGCCTTGTCACTGGCTACCGTCCGCCAACCAATCCACCTGCCTTTCCACAGGCTCCAGAACCGCCGCCCCAGCCTAGCCCGCCGGAGCAGGAGGCAGTGGCCGTAACGCCACCTCCTGTCACTTTCAGGCGTTTCCTCAACAGGGACCTCAAGAGTGAAGCAGCCGAGACCCGTCAAGCGGAGAGCGTGGAACAGTGCGAGTCCATGTGCCAGGCCTCACAAGGCTGGTGCAAGGCTTTCACCTACGACGCATGGAACCGGAAGTGCTTCCTCAAGGAGCGACCCGGCCAACTCTCGATGAATGCCCGCGCCACCAGCGGTGTCATGTCGGGGAGTGAAACCCCCTCCGCTTCGGGCTCAGCTACCTATTTCGAATATTTCAACGGCAAGGCTTTTTCGGGGAACGGGTTCCGGGAGCTTACTGCCCGCAGCCGCGACGAGTGCGAGCGGGATTGCTCGTCACAGAATCAATGCATCGCTTTCGGATTTACCCAGTCCCAGAAGCGCTGCCTCCTGTTCGATCAACCGGGTGAATATTCAAGCAGCCGGGGGACCGACAGCGGCGCAAAACGCCAAGATTGATCGGGAGGCGAGCCCGGGATGTCCTACTTGCGCTACCGCAAAGGACTCCACGCTCTGAACGCACGGCTGCTACTGGGGATCGCATCTGCCACATCGACCCACTTGGCGCCATCACAAGCCGCCGCGTCTGTGGCGCAACCGTCCTCAATCTGCCCCGCGCCAGCCTCACGTTCAGTTCGCAAGTCGATCCCCGAATACCAAGTAAACAGTAATTCGAAGCCACTTTCTACTCGGAATGAGCCGAAAATAAACTAGTTCATCAAGCTTTCTCCCCCGAACGAGGGATGTTTCGGCCCTATGGAACTGCTCAACTCGTTACATCGGGGGCGGGCAAAATGGCCAAGAGCAATGTTGCAACTTCAGGACATACGCCAAGGCGGCACGCTCAGCCCGTTGCTTACATAGTTTGCGCCGGGCTGGCGATAGCCTTCTCTCCGAATGTTCCTGCCGTCGCGGGCGAGATGACGCTGTCCTGCCTTCTTATGAAAGACGTCAACGGCAACGACCTGAAGAATCCGCCAAACCTGACGATGACCGTCGACGTCGATGCGCGATCAGTGCTGTTGATGGGCGCAGAGCCGCAACGAGGCGTGGCGATCTCCAAATCGACGATCACGTTCACGAGGGCCAACAGCCTGTTTTCGATCGATCGCGGAACGGGCCGCATACAGATCATCGACAACGGCGACCCGAGTAAGATCGTGACGGGCGTTTGCCAAGCGACTGAAAACAAGTTCTGAGACAGACACCCGATCGAAACATGAAGGAGATCAATTCCATGCTTAGATTACTCATCCCGACGCTGCTTTCCGTGTCGATCGTTGCAGCCATGTCAATCCAAGCCTATGCGGGGAGCTGCGGTGCCGAGGTCAACCGCGTCTTCGAGCTCAAGCAATATTACGACTCAGTTCCAAGTTCGAACCGGGCTGAAAAGCGGAACGCTGCCCAGGCTCTTGAAGAGCAGCAAGCTCGTGCCGTCGAATGCGCGCACAACGAAACAAACAATTCCGAGCCGGATCCATTCATAACGAAAATGCGAAACAACTACAAGGTTAACTGACGCAGACGGCATCCGAACATCCTTGGAAACACAGGCAACAACAGCACGGAGATTGAACGATGTCAAAAGTCTCGACGTATGCGGCGCTTTTATTGGGCGTATTGCCTCTTGCCTTTAGTTTTGCCCAGCCAGCAAGAGCCGATGCGGCATGCACAGATGATGAACTTACGCGCCTCATCCAGCCCACGGTCGACACCATAAACTCCCATGAGAACAATGGTGTCTGCGGTAGCGCCAATGATGGCGTGCTGCTGTTCTCGACATCGCTTGGCCTGCTAGAGAGGTGCGATAAAGACACCCCCGCCCTCAGGAAAATGCGAGCCTCGTTCAGGGAACACCTCAACGAAGCTCGGCAAGAACAAGCAGGCGCTTGCTCTCAGTAGAGACTGGAATAAGTCGGCAGATACGCGAGATGTTTCGTTCATTCGCTGCCATTCTACTCCTACTTGTATCAAATCCCGCCGGAGCCACTCCGGTGCAGATTTGCGACGAGATGTACGCGGAGGAGCTTCGAGGTTGCGCCTCGTCCTACAACGACGAGGACATTTCAACCTGCAGGCGCGAGGTGCAGGCCGTCATCGATAAGTGCGTGGACGAACGATCGAAATTCAAGACATGCGCTTTCGGCGATCCCAAGTGCAGTTCTGAAGATTAACCGAGCAAGAATGCGGCCATTGTCGACCAATATCCTATTCAATCATCGACAGAAAACTGCCTGCCGGTAGCTGCACGGCTTGTGACGAGCGTGACGACATCTCTCTGTTTGGAGGTGCCAGTCTTAGCAAAGATCGACTTGAGGTGCGATTGGACGGTCGACCGCGAAACCCTAAGCCGATCGGCGATTTCCGACAGGGTGCCGCCGCGTCCAAATTCTAGAATGAGGCCGACTTCCGCGGTAGTAAGGCCAAAATGTCGACGCAGATCGCCAACTACTATTGAGGCGTCTTGACTTGCGCGAGGGCGGACTATGACCAAGGATACCGTTCTTGGAGCGAAAATCGACAAGAGTCCTGCTGGCAGCGCACTTGTTTGCTCTATCGCCATCGGCACGCACGTAATGATGTACCCTCCCGATCGGGTGTTCACGATCAAATCGTTCGGCCTGGCCCGGTCCTGAAAAACAGCACAGCTATCTCTGACAAGCCGGGCGAAGGCCGCATTCGCCTCCGAGTCCTTGATCTCTACTGTGTCCTTCGCCTTCACCAACAAAACCCGGGCATCGGTTAAAACCCGGTTTGCAGGCACGTTGGACGCCAGAAGTCGACAATCTTGATCAACGACCATTGCCGCGTCGACGAGTTGGTCGATTAGCCCACGTCCTCCTGGGAGATGAAACGTTGGGTTAGTGAGACGGTTTAATTCGAGCGCTGTTCGCAGGGCAGGAACAACGGTCTGAAGCAAGGCTCGACTTCGAGCATGGATCTGCTCATGATGCCGGAAATCATGGTGCACGGCCAGAATCGCATATCGATCGCTATGCGCTGCAAATTTCAGAGCCGTGGCTCCATCGCACTCACGCTCCGGATCCACAAGATCCGTGAAGAATTCCGTCTTCCTCAACAATTTGTCAGGATATAGTTCTGACGAGCTTTTGAACGACGACATATGCATCTCGTTCGTACCGCTAGTCCAGGGATTAAGCTTCCAATAATGATCACCGTATGCCTGAATGGTTTTGTCGTTGAAGCCTGAATAGACAACCTGATGCACAACGGTGCTTTCTTTCTCCACCACCTGAAACAAGATCTTTGATCCAGGGATAAAGCTCTGCATCGCCACGGCAACGTCAGTCCAGCGATTTGCATCACAGGCTGCAGCGTTGATGACCGTGGTGAGGTCTGCAATCTGAGACGACAACTGCTTTTCACTCGACGCCATGATCGCTCGCATTGGGGCCAACTGAAGTACTCATGGACGCCCCACGGTAGGAGATACAATCGAAGTGTGAATTTCCCTTCGCCCTATGGCTAACACCATCGCCCTCCCAAACCCGGCGGCAAACGTGGCACAAGCGTTGATGGGTTGCCAGCCTTTGCATGAAGTCTGCACCATTTACCACTTCTAACGGCTCAACATCCCCCGTTTGGGGGAGGCGGACGATCCTCCATCTGCTAGTCGTTCGCGGGGGGATTTCGTCGACAAAGATGGCGTTGCATGGGGGGTCTATTTCAACGCGCTTATTTTTCATTTTTCGTCTTTCATCGGCGGTCGACCAAGAATTAAGCCACTATTGGTGGCAAGCATCGTTGTGCTCACAGGTTGCACAGTATCGGGGGCACAGTACTGGCGCCTTGCCGACTGGCGGACGGAACAAGGCTTCAGGACGTTGTGACTATAGGCGCTGACAAGACCGGCACGGCGCCTGTAACACGTCAAGACATTCAGGATTGGCGAACGGGAGGCGCGGTTCTTGTTGCGGACGGGGCCGGCTCCGGTGCGGGTCTTGGCACCTTGATCGTTGGTGCAACGGTGGCAGGCGTCACAGGAGGTGTAACGGGCGGGCTCATCGCTAACGCGGTTCGTCACCAGTTCGTCGTCGTCGAATATAACATGCTCGGACCCCGCTAACGCCCAGGCGCCGTCGCGACGCAACTTTCGGCGCACAACCACCGCGCCCTCCGCGTCCACGCCGTGCACCTGAAAGACGTGCTTGGCGACATCCAGACCGATTGTGCTAACCTTCTCCATGGACGGCTCTCCCTCATGTGACCTTCGACAGCCACACTTTGGCACATTGCGATGCCGGGAGCGGAGGCCGTCCACCACATCAGGTCACTTCAACGTCAGACCGGCGTGCCCCTTCGAGTGACTGACGATCCCACAGCGCTACCAAGACTACCCTGAAATCGCGGCAACGTTGGCTGCGGATTGATCACATGCCAGCCGCAATCGCTCCATTTCCGGACGACTGTATTCTCGGGCGGCAAGGATCTGGGCTCTTGTCTGCTTGAGCTGCTCAAGACCGAGAACCAAGGCGCCCTGCAGCCGCTTGCGGTCGCCGAGAATGTCCTGGTCAATCTGCGCGATATCACGTGGATCGATCGCTCTTGAGGGATCGAAGACAAAGGGGGCTTCGACGGACCTTCGCCAATTCAACAACTTCTGCGCCGTTTTGGGGCCGAATCCGGGCACGCTGTAAAGCTTGTTTCTCTCGACATCGAGCGCTGTTTCGATGCCATACGACTCTAGCACCTTTTTCTTGCCCGGTCCGATGCTCTCGATCTTTGCCGATGAGATTTCAAAGTTGTCCAGGAACCGGTCCAGTTGCGCCTGACGGCGGTTGCGCTCGAGCTCCGAGATCCTGGCTACCCGTTTGGAAGGCAAGATGTCCCATTCGCGCCTGAGCCCGGCGAGGACCGTTTTTTGCCTGTCGAAAGCATCCGGCCCGGCCCTCTGCATCCATGTGGATTCCGCCTTTTTCCATTGGGTAGCGGCCTCGGCGGCAACACGCCGGTATTCCGCAGCCTCACTGTCCCTGTTCAGGAAACCTCTCAGTCCCAGAAAGACCCCCAAGGCGATGCCCAGCACCCATATCTGCGCCATCATCAAGCCGGCGACGCCGACAACTGCGGCCGCTATTCCGGCCCGAAAGTTGGTGCGGCGCGCGTGCCCCTTGATCTTCAAGGCGTTGGGATCGGGTGTCAAATTCTTCTCGGGGACGGTCGGCACCGGCCCGGGATGCGGGATGGCGTCCACCTGCCGCTGGAATCCGGCGATATCGAAAAGCGTCGCCCCGCCGGAGGGAACAGCGGTTGAGAACAGCGGGACGCCGGTGGCACCTTCCATTTTGCACCAAGGGCACGGCGATGAGCCAAGTGACCAGTGGCTGGAATTGGCGGAGCACTGCTTGAGGTTCGCTTCAAGTTCCGCCAGGGCAGCCACCCAGTCCCGGGCCACGGGCCTGCCAGCCGGCGTTCCCCTTTGCGAGAAGGCATCCTCAAACATTTTTGCAAGTCGTGGGCCGACGATGGCGAGTTCTGGGGAACTTGGCGGCCTCGCCATTCCGACCGCGGCGGCGTTCGCCCCGTAGGGAAAGCGGTACTCCTCGATCGCCTTCGAAATCGGCATGTCGCCGGTTCCCCCGTAGCGGCCGGCAAAGGGGTGTTTTCCCATGAACAGCAACAGGAACACCATCACGGCCAAACCGAAATTGTCGTGATTGGGCGTCCTCACGATGCCCGAAAACGATCTGCCCTGCAGCTCCGGCGGTGTGAAGGTCTCGATGCCCACCTCGCAAAGATATTGCTGGCCCAGATAGGAGACCTGGAAGCTGTCGCAGTCGATCAGGCGCACGGTAGCGTCCTGTGCCACGAGCACACCGCCGTGGTTCACATCGCCGATGACGCAGGCGTTGTCGTGAACGGCCGCAAATGCTCTCGCCGTGTTTGCCGCCACACGGGTCAGAAATCGCCAATCAACCCGCTGAAAGTCGGTTCTGCGGCTTTTTGGGCTGTAGAGCTGATGGATGCTCTTGCGACCGCTGATCTTCGGCATGATCAGCCCGATGGGCCTGCTGTCCTTGGAGCAGACCAGCCCCGTCGGCCAGGCCGTCAGCTTTTCGAGTGAATCGGTCTTGATCTTGCCCATCGCACGGATCTTGTCGATCCTCTGCTGCTCGAGCGGCCGGTGGTAGATCTTGGCGACATGGTTCTTGTGTGCAACCAGGTCGTAGACGGCGCCCTCGCCGCCCTGGCCGACGATTTCGCCAAGTTTGAGAGCTTCCCCTCGCAGGGTGAACACCTCGCGGACCTTGGCATTCATTTTGCGGCCACCATCGCTTCAGCTGGCGATCTCGTGGCCAGGATCAACGACTTGTCATCATCGGTCCTCTCGCAGATCTGCGGCGAAAGCAGATAAGCCTTCAGCCCATCCGACAGCGTAGAGTCCTCGCCCGCCACCGCCGATCGTCTGACGGCCGGGAACATCGTATCGAAGAAAGGCTGATGGACGCTGCGCGAAGCCTGGTGCAAGACGAGGTTCTCGATACCGTCCGAGAACAGCGCGACCTCGTCAATGCGCCGCGGCGCGAACTCGAATTCGAGGACATCCGCGACATTTGATGACGTGACGAAGTTGGTCGTGTTGGCAAACTCGCCGTGCTGTGGCCAGAACACGTAGGACCATCCGTCTTCACTGCCGTGCGAAACAACCATTGCGCCGTCACCGACCTGGAAGAACACGGTGCTTGTGGGGCCGAGGATGGCAACCAGCAGCGTGCATGCATAATCGCGCACCTCGTGCCCGAGTGCGCGCGCATGAGCGGCGATGCGCTCGGCAATTTCGGTCACCCAGCCCAACGCTTTTGGCCGGTCGATCTGATCGAGCGCGCCGTTCTCTGCGAAGTGCACGAAAATGAGCTCCAGCAGGTTCTGCCCGGCCAGCCAAGACCCGACCTCCGAATGCGCCGCACTGCCGGCGCCGTCGCAGACAGCAGCCGCGAGGATTGGACCTTCAATGCCCTCGATCAGGGCATGGACCGAATTATCCTGACAGGGCTTGCCGGCCGTGACATGCGAAGTGCCGATGGCGCTAGCCGACGCTATGCGCCAAGACATCACACCTCGGCCCAACCCGCGGGAGATTGGAGCGCCACGGTCTGTCCGACCTGCGACTGCGAGACGCCCGACAGCGATGCGGAGAGCCATGAGAACAGCTCGCGGAATTTGAGGCCAGTTAGCTTCAGCGGCTGGCGTGTGGAGAGCTTGGCGAGGATGTCCATGTTGGCACCCTCGACGCCGACGGCGAAGAACGAAAACGCCTTTGCCGCCTCGCCGGATTTGACCGCGTGTTCGGCCGCAACGATGCTGTCCGTGGGCGCGCCGTCCGTCATCAGAAAGACCCAGGGGCGGTAATAGGAGATGCCGTTTGCGCGGTACTCATCCTTGCGACGTCGCAACATCTCGAGGCCTTGCTCTATAGCCGCACCCATTGGGGTGTCGCCGCTGGTCGCCAGCGTGCTGGGCGTAAACAGGTCAGCGGTCTGGAACGGCGCGACGATGTTGACGGGTCCGAAGGTGACGATGGCGACCTCGACGCGCTTCATTGCCAGGCTGTCGGCCGCGAGCTCGTCCTTGAACGCGACAAGGCCCTGGTTCAGCGCGTCGATCGGTGCTCCGTTCATGGAATAGGACGTGTCGAGCAGAAGGAGGCATGGACAGCGAGGTTCGGGATTATCCGCGAACTCTGCCGCCCCAAATGGTATCTGATCAAATTGGTTGGACATTTTACTCGCCTTTTCGCCGAAATATCGCTTCCCGCAAGCCCGGGTCTCCCGGCACTCGGCAGGTAGCGTCCAAAATTATTGAAACCGGAATTGCAAAGCGCGTCGATGCGCTTGCCCACCCCAATTTTCAATCCCCTTCCCTATCTACAGATGCTCGGTTTCTGCTGTCAATTGACTTGAGATTTAGCCACCCAAAAGTCGATTCGACTTTCGTGGACTGCTCTGTTTTGTATTGTGCAGGGAGGGTGAAATGGTCAGCCAACAACGGATCGGCTGGGGCATCGCGGTTTTCTGCGCTATCGGATGGGCCATGTCGAGCATCGACGCCCGATCGCCACCCGCCGCCCCGCCCGCGGTCCCCGCGGAAACCAACATCGCGTCGCCTCAGGTACAGCCGAGCAACAGTTCGATTGCCTATGCAATGCCCGACGCGGTGCCTGCTCAGCGGCCCAACCCCGCCACGGTGGTTCGCTGGGCGTACACCATCAAGAAAGTCCGTGTCAGGGTCGCGCCCGACACCGAGGCGCGTATCATCACCACGCTTCCGCTAGGCGACTTGGTCCAGACCAACGGTCAACAAGGAGACTGGTACAATGTGACGGTCTCCGCACGGATCGGATGGATCCATGGCAACTACCTCAGTGAGGCGAAGCCGGTCGAGCTGACTTCGACCACACCGGTCGCGCCAGCGGCTGCATCAGATGACGGCAGCGTTTTGGAGCATGCCTCGGGCGATCCTGTCAGAGACGCCGTGGTCGGCAGATGCGATTGCCCATACGACCTGATGCGCAACGGGCGTTTATGCGGGGGCCGGAGCGCCTACAGCAAGCCTGGCGGCAGGAGTCCAGTGTGTTATTGGTAGGAAGGCTGCGCCGCCAGGAGCGACCGGCTAATCCACCCCAATGTGACTTCGTCCTTGCTGACCCGTGCCCAGCGACCGTTGATTTCGACCACCGTCAGAGCGGTGCCGGCCGGCACTTGCCTCATCACGGCGCCGGCCATGGAAGGATCCGAACGGATATTCGCGGTCCTGGTCACGACTGCCGTTGGGAATTGCTGGCCTGGCGACTGCTCGACCGCTACCGAGGAGCCCAGATCGGCCCCCGATGACGCGCTTGGCGTTTTCTGATCACCAGCGGAGGTGGGCCAGCTATCGGCAACCGGAGCGTCCTGCTGAACCGGCCCTTTGGCTGCTTCCACATATGGCGGCGGATTCGAACGGCTGATGTCGCGGCTTGCCGGCGGCAGCGGTTGGGTCTGCCCTGGTTCCTGGCGGTCGGTTCGGGGTGTCAATGTCGGGCTTGGCGCCCCAGATTTTGTGTCGGAATTCTGGGCCATCAAGGCCGCCCCCACACCGACGACGCCGACAACAAGCAAGGAGACTTGGGCCGCGCGGCTCCCCCTGGCAGCGTGGTAGATCAGGGCCACGAGTGCTGCGATCAATAAACCCAGAAAAAGAGCTGATTTGCCGCTGCGCTTGGAAGAATAGGACATGCCCGAACCGGGAAGACCGACCGTGCTCTGAATGCCGCCACGGCCCATGTTCAATGTGGAGCCGGGCTTGCCAAAGGAGGCACTGCTGAGCCCCTTCCTGGTGACGTTCAGGCGAACGCCGGGAATAAGTCTCAATGACTTTCTGTATCTAAACCCCACTGCGCCCCCGCCCGTACTTAAAAGCGAACATTAGCGTTGAGGCACTTGCGAAGCAACTTCCGTTTCATAGAACTCGAGGCCAAGTAGTCTATCGATTTGAAAGTTCGGTTCGCACTTGCCGGGCTTCGCCGCAACAGCGTCCACTTTGGCTGGGCCTTAATCCTAAGGTGTCCCGACGTCGATCTGCAGCACCGGCAACGGTATTTCCTGCTGCGCAAGATATGTTTTGAGGGTCTCCTATAAGCGCTCTATGTCCGGCAACACCCGACGACCAGCACGGATGATTTCATCGCCCTTGGGCTCCATCGCGAATACGACGTTGATCTGAAGGTCGGTCAGTGATGGGTTCAACACGAGGAACCGATCGAGGATGTTGTTGAGAGCGGCGCGCTTCTCGGGCAGCAATTGATCCAGAAACTCATAGCCCTTCATCCGTTCAATAAGCTCGCGTCCGGTGAGCACTTTTGCTCCCCCGCCCGCCACGGTTCGGTCGAAGAGGCGGCCAAGCAGGTATTTGTTGAGCTTCTCAAAATCCTCCGTGTTTAGGTAGGTGAACAGGAACTCCCCCGACCGCCTGCTCGTTGCCAGGCGACAACACAGGTTTCGTTGGCTCCCCGATCCAGATGTCTGGCTTGTTCAAGACCAAATTTTGCAGCCGCCAATATTCCTTAAAGACCGGGTTGTCCTCGCTGAATTGCCGGTCGGCCGGCTGTTTCTCCCATTCGGCCTCACCTCCAGAAAACGCCTGTTGTCTGCAATCCACTTCCGATGCTGGCCATAGCGCGAGCAGACCCCGGCGATGTAATGCTGCATCGCCAATTCATATAAGCCCATCGTGGCTACTGTCGTCCCCGTCGCTGTGGCGTAGCCGGGATCCTGAACCAAGTCTTTCCAGCCAGTTTGCCACTTACATTTGAAGTAACTGATCCGGGTGACGACTTTCCGATGCGGTATTTGGATCGCATGAAAGCTCGGACCTGGCGTGGTCTCGGTTACGACTAGGGCGCTCGCGAGCCGCTTGACGATCGGAGTATGCGCTGCTCTCCGGCGGAATCGGTTGGCGGTCATAATACCGCCTTGAACGGCATGCTATTTTATGCAATAAATGCAAAATGCGCGGCCGACCTAAGAGACAAAACAACAGTGCATTAATTGACTCGCTGCAAAACGCCCGCAGGCAGGCCGGTGCGAGCTATGCACGTATAGCCGAACTTGCTGGGGTGAGCACGTCGACATTGACGAGATCCATTCGCTGCGGGGGCTTTTCAGAGGATCTTGCGGCCAGAGTGAAAACTCTGTTGGAGCGCGGAATTCCCGAGCCTGAGTGGCGATCGCGGCCAACTCGCAAGAAGAGCAACCCGCCCCGCGTTACAAGCGATGCATTGCTTATATTGCAAAAATTCTTTGACATTGTGCCTGAACTCGAAAGTGCCTTTAAGACCATTTTTGAATCGTCCACAGCGAGAAGACAGGAGGAGATGCATGACTAATTCGAGACAGGTCATCGCGATGATCCGAAGCCATGTCGCAGGCGACAGCGAGCAATTCCTGTCGATCGCCGAGCACATCGCGGCGGACGCCGTTCGCTCCGGAAAGACGAAGGTCGCAGACGAGATCAAGGAGATCGTCGAGGCCATTCGGAAGGCCGCCGCCGACAAACGACCGAACCGTCCGATTCCGATAGGATTGCCGCGAGGGGAGCTAGCGGGTCTCGTTCGGGCAACATATCCTGAAATTCACTTGGCAGATCTGGTTCTCGGCCAGGATCTGAGACGCCGGATAGTTCGACTAATTCGAGAGCATCGCGAAAGTGCGGCCCTAGAGGAGCGCGGTTTGGAGCCCAGGCGGAAGTTCCTATTCTCCGGCCCTCCGGGGACAGGAAAGAGCATGACAGCCTCGGCCATAGCCGGCGAACTAGGTTTGCCGCTTTTCACCATTTTGTTGGATGGTGTGATAACCAAGTTCATGGGTGAGACCGCCGCAAAGCTTCGACTAGTTTTTGACGCGATGCATAACGTTCGCGGTGTCTATTTCTTCGACGAGGTCGACGCGCTTGCCTCGCGACGTGGCGCAGACAACGATATCGGCGAGGCACGGCGGATGCTCAATTCGTTCCTTCAATTCCTAGAGGAGGACCAGTCAAGAAGCGTGATCATAGCCGCAACAAACCACAGGGCGCTGCTCGATCCGGCGATATTTCGTCGTTTTCATTCGGCCTTCGTCTACGCGAGGCCCACGGCTGAGGAAGCAAGACAGGTGCTGCGGAACCACCTGCTAAATTTCAAGGTCGACGCGTTTGATTGGGCGTCGATCGACGGATTGACCAGTGGTCTTAGCCAAGCAGACCTAGTTGCAGCTGCAGAGGACGCCGCACGCGACGCCGTGTTGGATAACAGCGGCGTACTGACTTCCGAAGTTTTATATCGGTCGCTTCAAGATAGGATTAGTATTCACCGCGAGTGAGCGTCCGAATCGAGTCGCTCCGCTGGGGCGGATCCTGTAGCAATGGCAGATGTTCAATTCTATCGGCACATACACCTTCGTGGCCTTGGTAAGGCATCCGAAAGATTTCGCGCGCCGGGCGGCGGGTCCAAGAAGCGGCCCGAACCAATAGCCGATAGGTTCGAGCACGCGGCGACTCTTCGCGAACAGCTTGATACGACTGTTTCGCAGATGGACGCCTACCTTGCCGAACAGGCGATCGAGAAGGTTCCACTTGCGAGCAGGGGCATGCCGGTTACCGTCACGGCAAGACCCAATGTGTCCTTGGATGTCGGTGCCGCGAGGTCGAACACGCGCGGGTTGAAACTTCTGAATATTCGCAGAGCTCAATCCGCCGTTCGGCCTGATGGAAACGACAATGCGGATCAAGCAACGCTTTTCGTCACGCGGAACATGCTGGCTTCGCTGAGGAAGAATCTCGATCGGTACGCGGAGTGGGAGGACACCTTTCAGGACGCCAAGGAACCCGTCGCATACAACGAGGACGATGGCGACGTAGAGGGTGAGGAAAGGCGGCCGCGGAATTTTTGGCTATTCGAGACAAGCGCGGCCATTCGCCCGACCACTCTAAGGGATTTGTGGACGGATGCCGTGGAACGGTTCCCCAGGTCCGTCGGCAAGACGAAGTGGGAGGTTTGGACCAGGAAAGGCTTCCAGGACTCCTTTGCACGGGCAGTGGAGCGTTTCGGTATACTCAGCGTTGGCAGACCGACCGAGTTCGTTGAGACTGTCGTCCGTAATGTGGTCGCCAGCCCTGAGGAGCTTCAGCGGATCGTCCAATCCAGCGCGGCAGTGGTCGAGCTTCGAAGCGCGTCCAGCTTCGTCTCGGATTTTTTCGACATGATTCCCGAGCAGCGGGCGAGGGTGATTGATCAGATCGCGGCCCGTATCTCTGGCCCGCTCCCGAATTCCCCGCGCACGACAATCCTAGATACGGGCGTGAACCGTGCGCATCCATTGCTTTCGCGCTCACTGCCATCCGCCCGTTGTTACACGGTGGATCCGAATTGGGGGACCGCGGACCAGAAAGGGCATGGAACGAAGATGGCCGGGCTTGCCCAGTTCGGTGACCTTGCGGCAATCGGTTCCTCTTCCGCACCGATTATCCTTAGCACGGAGCTGGAGTCAGTGGTGGTGGCCGCGCCGCAATCGCCCGGGGACGTTCCGGCCAGGGACGCTATCAAGAGGGCCGTCGACCTGGTGGAGAAGGATAGAGCCCTTCGCATTTTTTGTTTGGCGCAGACCGCTGAAGGCGAGGCTGAAGATGGCAGGCCGACCAGCACCTCAGCCGTTCTCGACCAGCTGGCATATGGAGACGGCTCGGAGACGAGGCTTTTTTGCGCGGCAGTCGGCAATGCGCCGCGCACGCCGACTGAACCCTACCAAGTCGCCGACTACGAGGACCGCAACGCACGCTTCGGAATCCAATCCCCGGCACAAGCGCTAAACGCCCTATCGGTCGGCGCCGTGAGTCTGAAGGGGGACGACCAGGAGGTCACCTACCTGTTGGCTCCTATCGGTGACTTAATGCCAACGTCGAGAACGGCAACGAGTTGGGCGAAACCGCACGCCGCGAAACCGGACATCGTCATGGAAGGTGGCAACCTCGAAATGGACGCACTCGGGCTGTATGCCCAGCCATCGGCAAGTCATTTCGTGATGACCACGTCGCGAGACGCCCCGGAGCGGCCGCTCGCGTTATCCGGGGAGACGAGTACGGCGACAGCGTTGGCGGCAGGACTGGCAACGCGGTTACTCGCGCGGTACCCAGACTACCGCATGGAGACGATCAGGGCGCTCATGGTTCATTCGGCCGAATGGACACCCGCGATGCGGGCGCAAGCTCGGAGGTTGATAACTGCCGGCATGCCATCCGGCGAGGCATGGCGCATCATTCTTGATCGCTTCGGTTGGGGTGTACCTAACCAAGAACGCCTATTCTTCACGGCCTCGAACGCTTTGACACTCATTGCGGAAGACGAGCTTCTTCCATACGAGCGCGCAATGAAGGACGGCCGTCCGGCGGGCATTCGCTTGAGGCAAATGAAGTACTTCAAGTTGCCGTGGCCTCGGGAGACACTCCGCTCGCTGTCCAATACCCAGGTCGAGATGCGTAGCACGCTGTCTTATTTCATCGAGCCCGATCCCCACGCGGCATCGCGCGATCGGGTCGTCGAGCGCTATCCGTCACACCGACTGAAGTTCGACGTGAAGCGTTTCGGGGAGAGCGACGCACAAGCGCAACATCGATACAATCTCCTTGTGCCGGAGGATGGTAGCATCAGCGCCGGCAGCGACGAAGGATGGCTGCTTTCCGGATTGTCGCAACGCGGAACGATCGTTCAAGATATATGGCAAGGCCCAGCCTATAGGCTAGCCGATCGCGACGGCATCTCCGTCGCACCGGTGCGGGGATGGTGGGGCGACATGTCTAACTTGGAGAATTACGAGCGCTCCGTCCGCTTCTCGCTTGTGGTATCGGTAAGAACACCGGAGCAAAGCGGTGACCTCGTGGCCGAGATCTCCAATAAGATACCGGCCGGCGTCCTCGTCGAACGTGCTGTTGCCACCATTCCAACATGATCAAGCGGTTGGTTTTGTCGTGACCTTCGCCATAACGTCGCCATGGCAAACATAAGCAAAAGGCGTTGAAGATTTCTCGCGGTGTCCGGCGCGAGCTTTCAACATCGCGTCTCCGATCGAACTCCCGTCGATGAAGAGTTGGAGATAGTCGCGAACGACGTTCGAGGCGGTTTCATCCTGCACGGCCCAAAGGGGCGCCAGTACGCCCCCGAACCCGCGTTCTGCAAGGCGCGCGGCCCAGCCTGAAACCAATCCGAGCTGATAGTCGGAGGTGGCGACCTCACAGGCGTTGATGACCATGAACGTACCGAACGATCGACCAAGCTTCACGCGGCTGTTAATATCGTGACAAGTCAACCAACTCTTGTCGGAAAGCCTCAGCTTTGCATTGCCACCATCTCCAGCAACGCCGTGGCCGGCGAAGTGGAGCACCGTCACGGTTTCACTGGGCGCCTTCGGACCCCAGAAATCGGTGAGCGACTGATAGGTTGCCTCCATCGCCGTGGCGCCCAGCTGTGAAACAAGCCACTCACCTTCGGCGAGAGCGGCCGGTAGTTCGGTCCCATCGTCGTAGGTGGGAACAAAGCTTGCTATCGAGCCTGCCGCGAAAGAGTCGCGCATTCGTCCCTCGCTCTGCAAGAACCAACGGCTCATCGGATGCGTCATGAAAAGATGATCCGGCTGATCGATGCCCGCTTGATCGTCAGGAAACATCATCTCCCACGGCACGTAAGGCTCATCCGTAACCAGTTGTATTGGGAAACTCGGCCCGAATTTCTTTCGAAGATCGCGATAGAGTTCCTGAAATGCTTTGGGACTAACGGCCCAGATACTTTCGCCGATGCCTTGAAGTACGCTGGTGTGCGCTCCCGGACGAAGCTTAGGACAATCCTTCATCAAGCCGAGCGCGAAGACACCTGTGGACTGACCCAGGTTGACGGAAGCCGACCATGAGGATGGTCCAAGCCCTTGGCCGCGGGGTGCATCGAGACTCCAAATATAAACCCCGGGGTCGCCGCCTTCCAAGATCTTGATCGTTAAGTCAGGCGCCTCAGCGGAGGGGACGAAGGCTATTGTCCCGAACGGCGGATCAAGTGCAGACTGTCCCGTAGCATGCGCGGGCTCGGGGTCAGCGGATGACACTTCGAACGATTTTCGCGCGATCCCGCTGAACCGGCCGCGATAGTTGAACATCGCGACCACCTCCATCGGAGTGCCGCCATCTAGACTCGCGATGGTCACCGCTGCATCGAACGTGGCAGGGACGGAACCTGCGCCCCTCGTGATGGCGATCTGCTTCCTATTTGTTCCTGGATCGAAGGAGAGTCCGGTTGAGAAAACCTCAACATCGATCGTGAGCGTTGTCCAATCAGAGGCGACATCCGAAAGGCTCACCTCATCCCCGGAGGTGCCGGCGTCCGGTTGTAGCGACAGGTCCACCTCGAATTTGAACCTCTTTCCTTCCAACAGTTTTTCTGCCGATCTGATCACCGGAAAGCGGTTTACAGTGACCAGCGAGGCCTTCGCCGGGCCGTCAGTCTTATCTAATTTCGCGTCGAGCCGGTGAGAGCCGAAGCGGGGATCACCGATGTCCGGATCCTCCGCGGAGCGGAAAGGGGCCGTCACTATAAGGTGGGAGTCGATGGGGCGACCGGGCCGAAAGTCTTGCAAGATCTGCTCAATCGCCCGCTTGCCGCTTTCACTGACAACAGTTCCAGTAACGGACAATCCGGATGTCGATACACGGATTTCGATACTGAAGATTAGATTCGAAAGCTGAAGCAATTTTCGCTCGGCCTCTACCCATTCGGGCCATCTCCCGCTCGAATCAGGCGCCGCAAGCCAAACAAAGACAGGGTCATGGCCTCGTTCAAACGACCACGACCATCTAATTCGACCGGGAATCAATTCCGCCTCTTGATCATTCGTCCGCCACCAGAAATACGTCACTCACGGGGTGGAACCCATCGAGTGCCATCTTAACGCAGTAGAGGCCAGCCGCGAGACGCGCGTGGGCCACGTAGCGCGCGCCATGTGGCCGAAGAACCGCCGTTGCATCGGGTGCTTGCGCGTCAACGCGCGAGATCGTCGCCGAGATCGACTGAACAAAGTCCGATGGGATTGCGTTGATTTCAACGGATGAGTTGGACACATACGCGTCTTGGACTGAGAGGCCGATCGTGCCGACGCCAACTTCTCGATATTTGTCCAAGTCGACATCCACTTCGGTGAGGATGCCCCGCAAGTTACCGATCGCGCCCTCGTCACTCTGCAATGCCGAATGTGTGGTCGCGACATAGGAGGCATTTTGCTGGGGGACCTCCAATGGAATTGCCGATGCTCGCGGGACCGTCGCATCGCCTTTCAAGTCCTTGCCCTCGTGAGATTGCAACAGCGTAACCACGGTCCCGTCGAACTTCGCCGATTGGAACGTCGGCTGCTCGATGCCGACGACCGGACGGACTTTCGGCCCCGATGACGAGTAGGCGTCAGTCTCGGCATTCTGCTGCTGCGCCAAACGAATTTCCTCGTGGAACGCGGCGGCGGCGGAAGCGCGTCCTCGGTCGAGGTTCGGCAAAGTCACTTCTGACAACCTGCCGAGGCTTTGGCCTCCGTTGTCCACAAACGGGTAGACCGGGAGCAGCTGGTACACGGAGTCGAACGATCGGATGGCCTTCGTACCGTCAAATGCCTTGAGGGGGCCAACGTCCCATGCGAAGCCGTTGCAAAGGAATCCGACCGCGTTGCCGGAACCGCGATACGGCGTCCCGAAACTCAGCAGTGTCCGCGTGGTTTTCCATCCCTCTAAACACTCGATGTAATAGCGCGCTACCAAGCCGCCCATCGAGTGGGCGATGAAGACCACCTTCGCGTCAGGATTGCCGCTCTTCTCCCGCCATACCTTCAACCATTCCGGGACGACGCGCGCGAGCTTCCTCGCGGACACCCTGTTGCTACGCCGCCAATCGTACGGGAATTCTCGGTAATTTTCGTTTTGGGTAAGACGTAGCCCGCTGACGAGTTTCTCCGCCAAAATGGAGTAGCCGCCTTGCTTCCAGAGCCCCGGCACGATCTGAATGTTCTCCAAAAGCCCCGTTGCCGTGACCCCGTCATCGAGATCGTCGCGTTCGTCGTCCGCGCCCTTGAGCTCCAATTGCTCCAATGCAGTTCCTGCGATGACCCGCCACAACGCGCCGGCCGAAACGCCCCAGATCGGCTTACCATCCTTGGATAAAACGGATCCTATAAGTCCTGGCACGACAACGACGAGGTCAGGGAATGCGTTAGGCACGTTTTGCTCCAACTTTCATATGGCGATTTTAGCTGAGGCGTGGCGACGCAATTCGTACCACGGCACTATCGTGTCGGTCGAGGAGCAGATGCCTCCAAGGATTCTAGCGTGAGTTTGAAACTAACAGACTCGCCAAGTTGGGACGATGCACTCCACCCTATCGAAGTCATCTTGAGGTCGGCCTTCGACATGTCTGAAGGAGGACCTTCCCAACGTCCGGGAAGGATCATGGGCGTGAATTCGGTCGAGCGCAAACGAACTTACGTTCAGAGTCGAACGCAGCTTTCAAATAGTCAGGCAAGAGAGCGCCTTAATGACGGTGCGTTCATCTCCCACGCTAGTCATTGCGAACGGCGTCGAACCCAAGCCTGGATGTGACATCCCCCAAGCATGGTGATTCCTGACAAGCCCCTCGCAAAAAATAGCAGCCTTTGATCTGGCTTCTAGGTGTGGAGACCTACGCTCGCATATCAACGCCTAGCTGCTCCGCCCGATCCGATAGAGTAGCCGGGAAATTCACTCGTGGCTAAGCCATATGTCGATGCGGTATCGGTCGGAACCTTGCACGGGCAATAGACCGTCCGCCCGTGTTCCCACTCCGGCAGGACGAAGGAGCGGACGCATCTCCTCTAGCGCCGCTCCGATTCTCCACTCCTCGGCGCCCGGCGAGGCATACCCGACGACCTTGGGTACGAGCGCACATTGCGGTGTGGTACTCCTGTCAAACTGTTCAATCCTGCCCGGAATGAGCCGCAATGACTCAAAAACAAATCCGTTGATGGAATTGCGAAGTGAGTCCGCATCCACCGGGGCTCCGCTGCAGACATTGATATACACCCAGCCTATCGGCCTGGGGTCGCCGGGAATCGATCGATAACTCACCTTGCGGCCGCTGATGTTCGGCGGCGCCGCGCGTGAAACTGGGGGTTTCGGCTGGGCGGCGGAAGGCGTTGCGGGCGGGTTTGAGGGAGGACGATACCCAATGATCAGATTCCGCGTAGCTGCCGTCGACGCCCGGCTTTCGCCGGCGGAGCTGAGCCCTGCCAAAAGCCGACAACTGTTGTCGGCGGACGAGTGATCAAAACCGACGCAGCCCGAACGCGAGGTGCAAAGGGATCGACATGCCTGCAAGGGTGCAATGACCTGTGCGCTGACAATCCCGTTCAGTGAGGTCCCGGGATAGTCGAAGAACACTGCTGTGGTCTGCGCGCCGATCGGTTGAATGCCAACCAGAACGACGAGAGCTGCCAGAGACGAGCCGGCGGCTCTAAGTAGGAGCTCTCGGTATCCGCAGTGAAAAAGATGCGCAAACATGTTTCCCGTGTCGCTGCTATTCTGTTTCAAGCGGCACTTGACCGATACAAGTCAGCGAAGTTCGCTGACTTGACGTCATGACTGGCGAGGAGGAAGGCGAGTTAGACGGCTAGCCAGAAACCTCATGACAGATCGCGATCTTTCCCATTGCCCCATTTTTCTTTTGCCGTTGGCAATGCCCCTGTTGCGCTCGGCAAATTCGGCCCGGCGCGACCGTAATCCTCTAGAATTTGCTTTCCAGCCCCAAATGCGAAAGGTCCGACATCCTGCTCGAGAAGGCAGGCTTTCTCGCGACCAGCCACATCAACCGTTTCGTCAGCACGCTTGGCCGCAGGCCTGTCCGATGTGGGGTTCAACCTCAACCTGGCTCCGGTCGTCGATGTCAACGTCAACCCGGCGAACCCCATCATCGGCAAGCTTGGCAGGAGCTTTTCCGCCGATCCGCAGACGGTCGAGGCATACGCGAAAGTTTTCGTCGAAGCGCATCGGGCGAAGGGAGTGCTAACGGCCCTGAAACACTTCCCAGGACACGGTTCCAGCACCAAGGACAGCCACAAGGGCATGGCTGACGTTTCCAAGACATGGAGCGATAAGGAACTTCTCCCCTACAAGAACCTGATCGCGTCGGGGGATGTCGACATGGTCATGTCCGCGCACGTGATAAATGACAAGCTCTCGTTTTCGACCGAAATCCCCTCCTCGCTTTCCCGCGCGACGTTGACGGGGCTGCTGCGGGACAACATGCCCTTCAAGGGCGTGGTCATCAGCGACGACATGCAGATGCAGGCCATCACCGACAACATCAGCTTCGAGGACTCGGTGCTGCGAGCCGTTCGGGCAGGGAACGACATCCTGATATTCGCCAACGACAAGCATCCAGACCCACTGGTCCCGGAAAAGGTTGCCGCCTGTCCGAAGAAGCGCGCAAGGACCCGGAAATGCTCGAGCGGATATTCGCTACCGGTGGTGTCCGATGGCGAAGGTCGTACAACCATCTGGGCGTTTGCCGGGGGCGCCGCGACAGCCTCAATCGCCGCTGGCCTTGCCGAACAAGGTCTGTCGTCATCGGCTTCAACGATCTCTCGATTTCCCTTCGGACTGGCGACTTGGAACAGGTTGCGAAAGCATTCCGAAAAATTATCCGGCGTCAGTTAGTCCAAAGCTGCCTGACGATCTCGAAGCGTCCCTGAAATTTGGCCTGTGCCTACCCAAAAAGGTCATCGCGAGCGTCTTGAAGGCAAGGACCACGGACGAGGCAGCTGTCATAGCGACTTGTCGTCGTAGGCTAAGGTTGATGTCGAGCGATGAGAATCTTCGGCTTTGAACGTCTATGGCAGAAAGCGACTTTGTCATTGTCATGCGCGCCTTTGTAAACTGGTCGTGCGTGCGGCTAGGCGCCAAGTCCAACCTGAGCGAAGACACGATCCGCGAGATTGAGAACGGCCACAGAATGCCGGGGCCGGGCAGCCTCACGCGCATCCGACAAGCATTGGAAGCAGCCGGTGTGGTCTTTACCTCTGGAGCGCCGTCGCTAACCAATCTCTCGGAAGGTGAGGCCGGCGTAATTGGATCCAATGAGATGTAGCTGCAGTTTGGTAACAGGTGCGCAGACCAAACCAGCGGTATGAAGAAGGTCTATTCGCGCACCTAAGGGTTTGACCGATCCTTCGCCATAACGTTGAAAAGCAGGAAGCACGCCGCCAGCGACACGACCCCGCCTAACAGATCGTCCCCGGTCAGTCCGGAAAAATAGACGAAATCAAACGCCAAGACGGCCATCGCTCTACCCATGATGGATTCAGAAATTCCACCAAGATAGAACCGTTAGAAAGCGCTAATGTTCCCGCGCTAGACTCTCGTCTGCAACGGACGCATTCTCTTCTGCGGGAGAAGGGTTTGGGCAAAGTCCAGCGCGATCGAGGTGCCAATCAAGCTGACCGGTGGCGAAAGCACGCCGGGAGGAGAATGCTGTCACGTCGATTGCCGCGAACGCTCGTGGGCCTCCTCTTTCTGGGCGTTGGTACGCTTGCCGCAGTAGTCACCCAATTCGCTATCCAGAGCACCGCCGGGCAACAGAGCACCTCTGGCCTCATCGCTGACTTTCAGAGCACCATAACAAATTGGACAAAAACATTGCCTGGCTCAATGGAAGGCCGCGCGTCGGTGATCGACGGCGATACGGTCGAGATTGCTGGTCAGCGCATCCGCTTCAACGGCATCGATGCACCGGAGAGCCGGCAGTATTGCGACGACGCCAAGGGCTTCGAATACGCCTGCGGGCGTCGCGCTGCCCAAGCCTTGGATGAGTTCCTGGCAGCTTCGCGACCGCTGCGTTGCAGCTTTGTTGGCCGCGATCGGTATGGCCGGCTTGTAGGGAATTGCGATCGCGCAGACGGTCGCAGCGTTCAGCGCTGGCTTGTCGAACAGGGTCTGGCCCTCGACTGGCCGCGCTATTCGAATGGGACATTCGCCGCCGAGCAAGGCACTGCCAAAGCGGCTCACCGCGGCCTTTGGCAGGGAAGGTTCGATCAACCTTGGGATTGGCGTGCGGTCAATGCCGACAAGGTCGAGACTGTCAGCGAGCAATCGCCTGGCTTCGGGCTTCTCGGCTCAGGCTGCAACATCAAGGGCAACATCAGCGTGAACTCTGGTGACCACATCTACCACCTGCCTGGCCAAGAACATTATGCCGAGACAGTCATATCGACTGGAAAGGGCGAGCGCTGGTTTTGCTCTGAGGCCGAAGCTCGGGCTGCAGGTTGGCGTCGAGCAAAGCGATGAGGCTCCGGGAGAGCCAGGAGTGCCGGACTGGGTAAAGCCTTGGCTATGCTCCAGCGCCGTTTTGGTTGGGATATTTCTCAGCGTGTGGCGGGTCGAACACCAGAAGCGGTCGAGCTGCCAAAAATGGTCAAAACTGGCAGCCACCGGCGTCGAGGTAAATCTCTGATCCCGCCTTGACCAAGAAGTACATGGCCACATGGAATCCTTCGCGTTCTTGGTGTCGCAAGTGGGTGCAGCATTCGTTGAACGTGCTCCACGGACGAGGAACTCGCCGAAGCCGAAGCTTGCGAGCGACTGCGGAGAATTTGCTTTTCCCCACATTCTATCGGGCATTGAAGGCCACGATCCGTATGAAATGCTTCCCCGATCCAGGTGCTACGCCGAGGAATCTTCGCGACGTCGACTTTATTGCTTCCGGTCTGCCCGGCCTTCTGGAGCATCGTCAGTGGGAGGGGGATGGGACCCCGGGCGACTCTGCGGTGAGCCTCTGGTTGAGATTGTACCCAACACCAGCTCCAATTCGTTACGCATTTGGGCCTTATTGAATCGTTCCGGCATAGATGGACTTTACAGTCTCGATTGCACCCAGGAACGATGCGTAAAGCGCGGTTGATCGAACTGATGCGTCAACGAAATCTACGTCTTCGTCTGCTTCGATGTTGAGTGCGTGCTTATCGAGCATGGCACCTATCTGTGGGACGCTATAAGATCCAGATTGTCTGTTTACCATTTCAGCTTCGATAACGGGGTAATATTCATCTTCGCGCCCCAAGATCATGCGCATGATGGTGAGCTCATCGGCTCTGACGTTTGGAGCTATATACTTCGTTCCTGTGATCATGAAATTCTCGGCATCTTCATCTGCGGTTTTTTGCACGCCCGAGAAACAACTTATCGCTGCCTTAACGAGGATAATAGAGAAGATGACAATTTCTGTTTTTCGATAGTTTTGGACGGGTGCCGTCCCTGCGACACCATCGCGATAGTACCCCTCCACCCTGTCGGCGGTCGCGTCTAGGACAGCGGCAAACAAAAGGCTTCGGTCAATCGGCAATTTCTTCTTGAACATCCCGAACATTATTAGTCCCCCGGCTACCTATATCTGACCTAAGAATTTGAACTGCCCACATTAGCACTAAGCGAAATTGCTCTCTAGGTCCGGTTCGCGGGCTACCTCTTGCTATCAGCCTCAGGCAGCAGCCTATCACATCGCATGCCACAAAGAGCAGCCCCGGCATCCGACCTGCTCCAGCGCCGCTTCTGGTAGGCAGTGGCGGAAACCCGAATGGCCGTGAGGCGCAGTCTCCGGCGCGGTCGCCGGTTGTGTCCGCTTACGGCGGTGGCCGAGCTAACTTCGATGGCCGAGATGACGCGCATTGCTGCCGCTAGCTAGCATCCGCTACGAGGATGGGAAGCACAAGCAGTGCGCTGGAAATGGCGTCAGGCTCTGTTCACTTGCTATGCCTAAGAATGTGCATATATTGTGCGTAAGAGAGAGGTCGGAGATTTGTCATGACCCACGCACAGCTCGCCCAATCGAAAGTGGTCTCAGGTTTTGTCGACAGCCTGCAGGAGCCGCGCACGCCTTATATCTCGCCGAAGCGCCTGTCGCAGGCGCTGGGCGTGAAGGTGGCCAACCTGGCGCAGTTGACCGGCGTCCACCGCAACACGCTCCGTAACCCGTCATCGGAGCGACTGCAGGGTCGCATGCGCGAGATGGTGAAAGTGATTTCGGCCGCAACGGAACTCACCGGCGACGTCAAGAAGGCGATCTTTTGGTACCGCAATGAACCGATTGCCGACTATGGCTATCGCACGGCTGCCGAACTCGTCGCGGACGGCCAGGTCGAGGCCGTTCTGGCCTTTATCCGGGATCTCGAAAATGGGGCGCGTGGGTGAGGATCACCCGAGTCGGTCCAGACGAGATCTTCCATCGCTATCTGACGCCCAAATGGGCTTTCCTGCCCACCAGTGGTGGGGGCGCGGCGATCGATGGCGGGCGCTTCAATCGGCCCGGCGTCGAAGCCCTTTACCTGTCCCGCGCGCCTCAGACAGCGTTGGAGGAATACAAGCAGGGTGCCAGCATCACCCGCCCGCCACCCTTGCCGCCTACAAGATCACGCTTTCCGAGATCGCCGATCTTTCTCGGGGGTTCGACCCGAATGTTTGGGATAGTGCCTGGAAGGAATGGGATTGTGCCTGGCGCCAGATCGCTCGCATCGACAGCAAGATACCTTCATCGTGGAAGCTTGCGGACCTCGTCATTACGACCGGGCTTCGCGGTACCCTGTTTCCGTCGCTGCGCCACGCCGGCGGCACCAACCTGGTGATCTTTTCAGCCAACCTTGTCGAAGGCGACAAGGTCGCGGTCCATGATCCCGATCACCGGCTGCCGAACGATCAGTCATCGTGGCCCTGAGTTGCTAGCCGTCGTAAGCAACCCGATTTCCGATCAGTTCAGAGCGCCTCATCCTCAACGACGCCAGTCGTTGGCTCGCCTTCTTCGCCGTCGCCCTCCCCCCGGACAAGACCGGTCGGTATATCCCCGGCCAGCAGTTTCTCCTTCGACAGCAGCCCTGCGTCCTCGAGCGCCTCGAAATCCGGCAGCTCGCGCAGCGTGTCGAGCCCGAACTGCGACAGGAAATTTTTGGTCGTCACATAGGTGTACGGCGCGCCCGGCTGCGGGCTGCGCGGCCCCGACGCGATGAGGTCCTGCGCGCGCAGCACGCCGATCAGATCGCGCGACACCTCCTTGCCGAAAAAGCTCGACAGTTCCGCGCGCGTGATCGGCTGGAAATAAGCAATGCACGTCAAGACGAGCGCTTCGGATTGTGACAATTCTTTCGACCCCAGTCCCACGGGCGTGCCGAATGCGGAACGGATGACGTCGGCAAAGGCTTTTTTGGTCCGGTGTTGCCAGCCGCCGGCGACCGCGACCAGCTCATAGGGGCGGCCGGCAAGCTCGGCGCGGAGGTCGTCGATGATCAGCTCGAGATTGCAGTTTCTTCCCACCACCTGCGCCAGGACACTACGTGTCACCGGTTCGCTGGCGGCAAAGATTACCGCTTCGACGCGGACCATCCATTCGCGCCAGCGCAGCTCCGGCGGCAGGTGGTCCAGTTCTGTGTCGAGCAGCACAGGCTGTTCGGTCGGCTTGCGGCGGGCAGACGCTTCGCTCATCGCTACAACCCAAACAGCCGAAAAGTGGTGCGGCCGGAAAGCTCGCGCACGGCATCGAGTTGTTGCAGCCGCTCGAACAGGCGTCGCGCCGCAAAGCGCGACAGGTTTTTGGTCGTCAGCGAGCCCGAAACGGCGTCTTCATTGAGGAGCGAAAAGATCGCGTCGCCGGCGCCCTTGGCGCGCAATTTTGGTGCGATGGCGATGAGCCTTTCGGCGCGGCGCGACAAATCGGCGGCCAGCCGGCAGGCCGCCGCTGCCACTGGAACCAGCGCGACGCAGACCGCGCGCTCAAAATTTTTTTCGCCGGGCCGGATGCGCTCGCCGCCGGGCTCGCGGCGAAAAGCTGGACCAAAAGCTTGCGCCATCAGGAGCGGCAGCGGCCGCGGCCAGCGCAGGCTTTGCGCCAGTACCAGGTCGGCCAGCCACCAGGCGAAAAGCTCGCAATCCGGTCGCATGGCGACGACGTGAGTGGCGATCGCCGCGGCGGCGAAGGGCGCCGGCCGCTGCAACCCCGCCAGTTTTTCGATCTCCGTGCAAAGGTCGGCGAGCGCCGCGCCGTCGCAATGGAGCCCGAGCTGCTCGACGATCCTTTCGAGCCGATCGGCGCCGGTGGCGGGCGGCTGCACGGCCAGCTGCCGCCAGGCGCTATAGACGGTGCCGGCGGGGCCGTGATCGGCGCCGGCCGGGCGCAGGTACCAGGCGTCGCGCAGGGCGGCCTCGTCTTCTGAGCGGCCGGCGAGCCGCATGCTGGCGGCGGCACAGCGAAGCGCCAGCCGCTGCCGCCAGGCGCCGGACCAGCTGGCTTGCGCGCGTGCGAGCGTGTCGAGCGTGCTCACGGCGGCGCCGGCCCGATCGGCGTCGCTGGAGGCGCCGGTGGCGAGCGCCCAGACCGGCACGGTCGGCGGCGCGGCGGGGCTGGCGGTCGCGGGATCGAGGCGAATCATGGTTTGGAGCGTAAAGCGCCCGTGCGCTTTGCGCCACACTTTTGCGCCAAAACGCACAGCCTGTCGGAGCGACAAAACGAACGATAATCTTGCATTATCAGTCGTTTAACTCTTATCGACTTCCGCTCCTCATAAGATAGTCGGCTAACTAATAAGTTCTCGACAGGGCACCTTCACGCAGCCCGGACGAAGATTTCGAGCAGTCATGTCACGAAACACTCGGCCCACTCTTCTGCCGGCCGATGGTCCATGAAATCTCCTCTCCGTGCACGACACCGGAGACCTCTTTGCCGACATGCCGCTCGAGCACCGGCCGCCATGGCACCAATGTGAACTCGCGCGACCTCTCGATGATGGCGTACTTGCCGCTGGCGAGCTCGACGGACCGCCGCAGCGTGCCTTCTATTCGCTCTCCCGGCTGCGCTTCGGCATACGCGAGCCCAAGTTCCTCCGACAGCTGACCGGCAACACGGTTCAGCTCACGCTGGCGCAGGATCGAAAGCACGTTGGCTCGGTAAACGATCCGATCCTGCTTTTCATGCGCGAGGCCTTGGGCGATCAGCCACTGCCGCCGATGGGCTTGCGCCTCGCGAACCTCACGCCCGAACCCAGAGTCGCGCAACGCCTCCGGTCTCTCCGCACCCAGCTCCCGGTCGAGCCAGGTGGCGCCTTGGAAGCTGACTTGGCGTTCCAGAGCAATTGATGAGAGCTTCTCGACTGTCACGGGCTTCGCCCTGGCTCGCTGGTGCTCGTAGCCGGAGACGCGATCGAGATAATCCGGCGCGATGATCCAGGTGCCGTCCGGCTCGCGCTCCACGCCTGCAGTAGCACGCCGGATCGCCTCCAGCCGCCGCGCATGCGTTTCGGCAAAGCGTTCGGTGGCGGATGGGTCGTGCTTCAGATGAATATCGATGCTGTAGCGACCATTATGGGCAGCGGCGATCTCGGCGATCGTGCGGTCAACGTGCCTGGGCTCGGTGTTCCTCGGCGTGACACGCACCATGCAGCCGTCGGGCGTCGGCTCGATAACCTCTCCTTTGCCGATGTCGATGTAGTGGCTTCTGCCGTCCAGGCCATCAACGATGAGGTAGTGCCGGTCGTTGATTTCGTCGCCCAACCCGCGCGCGACAACGCGGCCAACAACAGGCTGGGTCGGCTCCCCGGATCGATCGTGAATCACACAGTCAGCAGCACTGCGGGCGAGCCGCTTGCCTGTCAGCTCACGATGCATTGTCTTGATGATGTCGCCGCGCTCGCCGATGCGGCGCAGCGTCGCTTCAAGCTCATCATCCAGGCGCCAGCGGCCCGAGCCGGTCTCTCCGGCGAGCCCCATGCGCTCGAGCTTGCGCAAGCGTCCGTGGTGCAACGTCTGGCGAAACGCGTCGCGGCCCTCCGCCGAAACAAGTCCCTCATCATCGCGCATGCGCAGCAGTTGCCGATCGATGCTGGTGAAGCGTTCCTGCTCCATTTCCTGGCGCAGGCGCTGTTCGATCTCGCGGTCGGTGCGCGGACCGAGGTCGAGGCTTACCAGTTCGGCCGCCCGCTCGCGGATGCCGCTCGAAATATACTCCCGCGCGATGACGAGGTTTTCGCCGCGATCATCCTTGCCGCGGACAATAATGTGACTGTGCGGATGGCCGGTGTTGAAATGATCGACGGCGACCCAGTCGAGCCTGGTGCCGAGGTCCTCTTGCATCTGCGCCATGAGGCGCCGGGCCAGCGGCTTGAGGTCATCATATTCGATGCCGTCTTCGGGTGCGACGATGAAGCGGAACTGATGCCGGTCGCCATTGGCGCGATCAAGGAAGTCCTTGCCGTCGACATGGTTCTGGTCGGCATCGTAAAGTTCGCCAGGCGCTCCCTCCCGGGTGACCCCGTCGCGTTGGATGTAGCGAAGATGCGCACGCGCTCCGTCAGCGCCCTTGCCGGCGAGCTTGACGATTCTTGCCTTAACGATCACCCGTCGCTGCCGGAAAGCGGCATATCGATCGCGTGACTTGAGCAGCGCAGCCGCAGCCCCGCCACGCCCCGCCCGGCTTCCGGTGAACCGAGCACGGCGCTGCGACCGGCCGCCGGCACGGTTGATCGCCGCCCGGATCTGGCCGGCATAGCGCTTGCCCGCCTTCGAACCTCGCGAACCGATTTTGCCGAGCTTCGGCCGGAATTCATCATCCCGCATGGCAGCCTCCTGGCAACTTCAGGCAAAATATGAGACTCCGCGCCCTAGCCTCCTGGTGCCGCAAGTAGCCTCCGGGAGAAACGATGTGCAGACAAAGACTTCGCCGCCTCATGGAGGCGGTGCCTTTATCTTGCCTTACGCGCCCCTCGCCTTAAGCGTCCCTGGCCCCTCCCGGATGCCCTCAACATCGCTAGCCATTGTGCTTCTTTGGCCGCGGGCGATCCCTGCCGAGCGGCACGAAAAGGCCGCCATTCGTTTCACCGGCGCGAACACCGCCGCGAAGGAAGAACAAAGAGCGTCCGGAGGGAGCGTTCCGCCCCTTTGAAGTTGTGGATTGGCCTTTGAATTCGTTCATGTCGGCCGCCGAAATCCCCGTCGCCTCAAGCTGTTTCAGATAGGCAACGGTCTCTTTCGGCAGCGGCCTTCGAAGCTTCAAATGGCCTTCATAGCGCTCGGGTCCAGCGTTGTAGGCGGCAAACAGGCCGGGGAATCCGAAACGCTTATACATGGCGCTGAGATAGGCGGTTCCGGCCAAGATGTTGTCGCGCGGATCGTGCGGGTCGGCTCCCAGACCGTGCTCGACGCGCATCTCCTGATAGGTGCCGGGCATCACCTGCATAAGGCCCATGGCGCCGGCGCGGGAGGTGATGGGACGGCCATCGAGGACGGTCTTGCCGCGGCTTTCGGCATCGATGACGGCGCAAATCCAGGCCTGGGGAATATGGAAGCGTGCGCTTGCTTCCGATACGAAGTGCTGCCATCGTTGCAGCTGCGGACTTTGGGAGATGACGGCTGGCTCAGCGCCGGTCGAGGCGGAACAGGCGCATGGCGCGACGGCGATCATGCCGAGCATCAGGAGGGTCACTCGGTCCATAGCGGCACCAGCCTCCCGATGATGTTTTCGGCCGGCACCGGCCCGAAATAGCGACTGTCGAAGGAGTGATTTTTTTCGTTGCCGAGCAGGAAAACCTCGTCATGGGCGAGCGCTCGGCAGCCGTTCCACCAGGGCAGCGGACGGCCTTGCGTGTCGATTTTGAGCCGACGGGCGACGATCTCGCCGCCTATGATGATGGCATTACTAAAGGCGCAGACATGCTCGTCCGGCAGCGCGGCGAGACGCTTCACCAGCGGTATATTGCGAGGCAGATAACCGCGTTGGTCGGCGAGATAGGCAACGAAGCCAGGCGGGCGGGCGAGCACAAGATCGCCGCGCGCAGGCGTGCCAGACCCAACGCGATAGAGACCGACCGGCGCGCTAGCCGAGGCGTTCCAGACCAGCAAGGGAGACGGCTTTGGGAGCGCCGTGAAGCCTGTCAGGCTCAGGCCAATCGCGGCGATGGCGATTGCCTTGCGCGCCCGAACGCGCCGCAAACGGCTGCCGATCAGATGGATGGAAGGCCGCTGGCTCATGAGCGGGCTCCCTGGTCGGCTGAGACGGACCCGCCCTTGTCATCGTCGGAGCCGGGTTCTGGCGGGCGGCCTTTCGACCAGTCGTCGAGTTCGTCGATGTGGTAGCGGACATAGCGGCCGTGCTTGCGGTATTTCGGGCCGCCGCCGGTCAGCCGCATCTTTTCCAGGGTGCGCTGGGACAGGCCGATATAGAAGGCAGCCTGCGCGGTGTTCAGAAACGGACTGCCCTTCTTGGCGCGGGCCGCGCGGTCGTTTTCGTCGTCCATGATGGTCCCTCGTTTCGCTTCGGACAAGCGACCGCGAGGATCGGCGAACGAGGTCGTCGTGGGGACGGGCGAAGAGTCGGGTGGGAGTTTTCGCCGCCCCTTCGGGCGAGCGTCGGCGGGAAACCCCCGCGCCGAGTTGCGGCGCGAGGGCTTGAGCCGGCCGGTCAGTCGGCCGGGTTCCAGATGACGGCGTAGGTGTCTTGATCGTCTTGGCCGGCGGCGCGGCCGAGATTGGCGTAGAGCTTACGCGGACCGAACTCCGGTGCGGCGATGGACAAGCTCACATAGTCGTTGCCGGAAGTCTCCCCGGTTCGGATCCAGCCGGCGCCGACCTCCACGCCCTGCGTCAGCACCCGGAAGTCGGGATGGTTGTCGGCGGACTTGCTCCGATTGGGCACGATGTCGATGTCGGCGCGGACGCTGAGTGTCCTGAGCTGGCCTTTGTAGCTGCCGTTTTCCTGCTTGTTGACGTAACCGATCGCGGTCATTTTCCTGTCTCCTTCTGCTGTCGCCGGGGACCATTCCCCTGCGATGGCGGACCGTGATGGGCGCGTCCGGACCGCCCGAACCCGGCAGGGCCGCAGCGGCAGCGAAGGACCCGAGCGGGCAGCTTTTTTGAAGCGAAGCGGCGCGAGGAAGCCGCGTCATGCGGCGGGGAAAAAAGCTGGTGGCGAGGGTTTCGGGCGGGCTGGAACCGCCCATAGGTCAATGAGCCAGCCGCAGGGGAATGGCCCTCAAGACGTGTGGGGACAGGTCGCGTGATCGGGTGAGCACAACAAACGATCGGAACGCGTGCGGCGGGTTCCGCACGCTCAACACCGTGCCGGATCGATAAATGTGCCCGTGCACCGGAAGCTCCAGCAGGCATCTCGGCGTGGTAATCGAGCACTGACAAGGGCGAGCTTTGGCGGCCGGATGTTGTTGCCGGAGGCGGGGTCCAAGGGACGGAACGTGCAGCCAACGCGCCCCGGAGAGGCGCCAACCCTCGGCTATCGACGAGCCGCCTCGGCATGGCGGACTCATTCGAGGGTAAACAGCGACTGGGCCTTGGTCGAAATCCGCATCAGCAGGTTCCCGTGGAGCGAAACCGATCGTCTAGGCGTGATCGAGGAATTCGACCACATTGATACCGATTGCCTTCGCGAGGTCCGCCTGGCTGAGACCAGACGCTTTCCTTTGATCGACGCGGACATGCCCGGGTGATCGGCCAGCCGCCATCCGCTAAGGTTAGGTCGTTCCTAGCGGCGCGGCGGGCACAGCTGAGCCCGCGTCCGAAGTGACGAGGAAAGGGTGTTGCTCCCCCGATTTCCGAAGAAGGCCACGGGTTGCAATTGCCCCCGTACCGGCAGACCGGCCGTCGCGATGTTGTGGTCGCGCTTGCGACATTCTTGTCCGCCTTCGGAACACAACAATGTTTTCGGATAGGCGCGCACGAGGGAGCAAATCAAGGTATCTCAATCATGCAAACACCGTGACGCCCAGCCGAACTCGATCCTCACCCCGTGGAGACCGGCGCGCGCCGTGCTGAAGAGCTCGAAGGTGTCAAAGGCCTTCCTAGACAGAGGGAGCAGCAACAGCGCGATGGTAGAGGCGCGACGGCCGCGTCTTCGAAAGTTCCCAGCCTGCGCACGCAATTACACGCTAGAGACAAAGCCCTACGCGGTCGATGCAGTGCCCGCCAGCGTGCGGCAATGCATCGGCTCGGCCCGTCGGGAACGGTTTTCGTCTTCCCTAGCCGGTGCGGAAGTTCTGACTACTCCACAGTACAGCACCTTTGCTCGGTCCGGGTGACCAAGCGATTGTGCGGCGCGCGCGGTCTCGGTCAAGGCACGGCGCCCTGCTCAAGCCGACAGGGCTTCGGCAAAAGATAGTCCGATTCGGTGCCCCCAAATGAAATGGCATAGCGCTTGCTGTTATCCGTTAGAGCCCATCAAAGCACGTAGAAAGCTATGAACAGAACCATGGCAAAAACGCGAAGTTCCATACAAGCGCCCAAGGAGACCGTGCACATTTGCGCCGAACGTCCCCTCCAGACGTCCCTGCTCCGGTATCTGATTTGCAATGGCTGGTTCGAGACTGACGGAGCCGTGGCGCTCGCCCCAATTGTCGCTTACCCGCCTCCGCCGCCAGGAGGATGCCTTTTGGAACACGGCTCGACCAATTGCGGCCTCTCGGTCTCAGGACTGTCGCCGACGCGATCAACGTGCATCAGGCGACGGTAAGCCAGGTGACGTCGAACAAATACATGCTGACCCCGCGCGAAGTGTTCGAACTGAGGTATTTTTTCACCGTCGCGAGCGCGTCCTCCCAAGGTGGCGACGCGCGGTCCCCCCCGAAGCTGTCCGCCATCGGATCAAGGCGACAATCGCCGACGAATCGCAAGATGACGTGCTTTCCGACGACGACATCGTCGTCCGGCCCAAGGAAAGGGCCATCGATTTGCGCGCCGCACCGTCACAAAATATCGCGAAGCGATGAACATCCCCTCGTCCGTGCAATGCCGCAGGGAATGGCGCTTCTGGCGTTAATGCGGGTCAACGCAGCAACCCGAGTTTGCAGCACATCCAAACTGGAGACCCTGTTGATGACCGAATCCGCTACGGGCTTCATGGACGGAGTTCTGCATGACCCAAAACAGCCAGATCAACGGTCTGGTCCCGCATGGGGTGCAGTCATTTCGCTTGCCTTAGGGACCTTTGGGCTTGTGACGGCAGAGTTTCTGCCTGCCAGCGTGCTGACGCCGCTCGCGCATGATCTCTCTATCACCGAGGGTGCAGTTGGACAGGCGCTGACAACGACCGCCATCGTGGGGGCGATCTCGGCGCCGACGATGGCCGTCATCACAAGGCCCCTGGACCGCAGGATCGTCATATGGGCGATGACGCTGCTGCTGATCCTGTCGAACGTTCTATCGGCCGTCGCGGGGTCGCTGCCGGTTCTCCTGGCCGCCCGCGTCGTGCTCGGCATAGCACTCGGAGGGTTCTGGTCGATTTCGGCAGCGCTGGCGATGCGGCTCGTTCCAAGTCACCTCCTGCGGCGCGCCATGTCGATCATCCTCACCGGCGTTACCTGCGCTACCGTTTGCGCGGCTCCAATCGGCGCCTATGTCGGCGATATCTGGGGATGGCGAACCGCCTTCATGATCGCTGCGGTCGTCGGCGCCGTTACGCTGGTAGTGCAACTCATAACCATTCCGAGGCTGCCTCCGATTGGAGTGGCCAGCTTCCGCAGTCTGCTGGATGTGGCCAAGAATCCGATGATCAAAGTCGCGATGTTGGTCGTCCTGCTGGTCGCTTCCGGGCACTTCGCCGGCTTCACCTATATCCGCGCCTTCCTTGAGAAGTTTCCCGCGCTTGATATCGAGACGATCTCGCTCGTGTTGCTCGTCTTTGGCATCGGCGGCTTCTTCGGCAATTTGGCCGGCGGATTCCTGGCCGAGCACAGCCTCAAGGCAGCCGCGGCCCTGCCGCCCCTGCTCATAGCGATGGCCACTGTCTCGCTGCTGACGCTGGGAGCATCGGCTTGGGCCACGGCGATTGCGGTTACCGTATGGGGCTTTGCCTTCGGCGCGGTGCCGGTGGGACTGCAGACATGGATGGTGCTGCACGCCGCTCCCGAGCAGGCCGAAAGCGCCGGTGGGCTGATGGCCGCAACGTTCCAGGTGGCCATCGCAGCGGGCGCGATTTTCGGCGGACTGCTGATGGACAATGCCGGCGTCGCCAGTTCCCTTGCCTACAGCGCCGTTGCCTCGTTCCTCGGCGCCCTGACAGTGTTCTTGCTCGGCCCGAAGCGCGAACCTCAGACCACCTGACAGAGAGGCCATCAGTGCAGCGCGGGAAAGATGCAATCATCAGCCGCGCGGTGCGATCCTACGCACGATTTTTGGCGGTTGCAGGCCTCGTCTCCGGGTGATCGGACGCTGTTGTCCGGTCGATTTCGACCGGCGGGGGCGTTTCGAATGATGGTGCCGACGAGAGAACCTAAGAGTGCGGGACCGAACCGGACCGCCTCGTCCGTCGACCGCTCTGGCATGGCGACGCGGTCTATGCGGCTCTGTCTTGCGGCGAGCATCGGGCGGATCGCGCGCCTGATCTCTTACATGAAGCTCGGGGCCGAACATGCCCCGCAGCTTCTGATTCGGCCCGAAATAGAGGATCGTTCGGCGATATCGTAGTTGTATTCACCAACTGTGATCCAGCCGCGATTGAACGTCGACAGCCCCGCGGGACGGATTTCCAGCGGCGGAATCTCAAGCGCCGCCTGCCCTTGGTAAGGCGGCTTACCGGAATTCGGCAGGAGGACGAGACGAGTTATCTCACGCTCAGTATCCCCGCAATTCGGTGCGGCGCATGGCGAAAACCTTCAGCCTCGCATAGCTTGCGGTAAAAGTACTTCTTCCACTTCATGTTTTTGGTGTTGCCGGCTGCCAGCGTGGGGAAACACGTGGCACGCCGTCATGCAAAATCATCGAATGTGCGTCAGACCCAATTTTGCACGCCGGTTCGCACCCGTATGAGGCGCTGAGTAAATCTAGACTGAGACCAGGAGTGCCCGCGACTTCACATGCGGGATGCCTCCTGCAACATTATCTGCCGCATCCAGATGCTTGCCGGATCACTGTTGTGGAGGGTGGGCCATTGGACGGCCTCGGTGAACGTGGGTAGTGGCCGCGGAAGTTCGATGATCCGCAAGGGGAAGGTTTTTTTGAAATGCTGAACCAGCCGGAAGGGCATGGTCGCTATCCGAGCTGTGCCTGAGACCATCGGCGGGATCATGCTAAAGGCCTGTACGACGATCTCAACACGTCTCTTGAGACCATGCTCAAGCAAAAACTGTTCCTCGATGGATGGCATCTGGGCACCGCCGACCCTGAACGCAATGTGTTTCATCGACACGTATCTCTCGAATGTAAGCTGACGTGGCAACTGCTTGTTCGTGGGGCAGCCCACGCACACGAATGTCTCGTCGAACAGCGCCGCTCTTGGATGGGCGCTCGACATGAAAAATTCCGGAAGAATCACAAAATCGACGTCACCGCGCCGGAGAAGCTCATCGGGGTCGTTGTCGAGCGGCCGCAATTCGAAGCTGACGGCGGGTGCTTCGCGCGCAACCCGCTCCACGACCTTTTCAAAAAACACGAGTGTGGCGAAATCGGAAAGAATGATCCTGAAGCGGCGATCGGATTGAGCCGGATTAAACGGATCCCAAGAAATAATCGAGCATTGGATGTGCAAGAGTGCGCCACGAACTGCGGGGGCGAGTGTTTCCGCACGCGGGGTTAGAACGCGTTCGCGGCCGCTCATCGTAAACAGTTCATCGTTGAAATAGTCGCGCAGCCGGGCGACGGCCGCGCTCATGGCCGGCTGACTAAGGTTGATGCTGCTTGCCGCGGCCGTGAGGTTGCGCGCGGTCAGCAGTGCGTCGAGCACGACGAGAAGGTTCAGATCAAGGCCTTTGAAACGCATGCCTCATCTGTCCGTAACGTGGTTGTTTGTCATCGTGACCATTATGGGCGCTCGTTTACGGTCCCACTCAGAGGTGTTGTGTCCCGACCTGCCGCCCGCGCGCGTGGAGGACGTGCTCGTCGTAGTTATGGGGATAGCGCGGCCGATGAGCGAATGGCCGACCGGTACAACGGTCGATCGGATAGGTCCGGAGCTATGAAACATGTCGATTACAGATGCGAATTTTTCACGTGACTAATTGATTACAGATTGAGATTTGAGCAGACTTGGGCGTGGCGGCGCTCCGACAACGATCCGCGACACATATCCGAGGTTGCGCGCAATACTGCGAATTGCCATCGCTATGACGACAATCGCCACTCCAAGCACAGTTGCGAAGGCGATTCTGGTCGTGAGATTCCAGACTTCTCCAAACTGTATCAAATCCATGAGGCGAAACACGGCACCCTGGACCAGGTAAAGCAGCAGCGTGCTCTGACCAAGCTGCACCGCGACGAAGCGAGCTACTCTAGTCGAATAGACAAGTCTCCAGCATTGGAACATAGACTGCATTGCTACTGCAGAAGCCGCCAAAGAGCCAGAGAACATCAGAAAAACTTGTTTAGCTGACTGTTCATCATGAATTAAAACGAGATTATTGTAGGCATAAGTCTCCTTGCCCCACCCGAGGAAGCATATGAAAGCCGCTATCGAAAGTAAGACAACAAAAATCCATTTGTAACGCCAGATGACGCCATTCTGCCATCCGATCGGCTGGGCAAACAGGAACCCTAAACAATAAAATGGGTAGGTGTATTTTAACAACGGGGTTATTGATAACGTGATGGGTGCGAATACGACCGCAATTGCAGATGCGCTTATGATCCATATCGATAGACGGTTGAAAGTTGTAAGAACTCTAATCAGAATGAACGAAATAAATGCCGCCCATATGAACCAGTAGGTTCCAATAACTTCCGTCGACAAGTCCAGCAATGTGTCGGTTAAACTCTTCGTAGGAAAAATCACTACGAACTTTAACGTCCAAATCAGCGTACACCAAAAAAGCATTGGCAGTATTAGCTGCATTGCCCGCTCACCGACACCCTGGGTGAACGATTTTCGCAAAATTGCCCCAGAAGAAAGATATCCGCTTATCGCCATAAAGAGAGGCATATGAAACATGTAGATCGACTTGAAATACGGCGACAACCAGAATGCGTCGGTGCCCTGGTAGATTAAATATTGTAACAGGTGCCCAATTATCACCAAAGTAATGAGTATACCTTTGGCGAAATCAAAGCTTAGGTCTCGGTTGTTTGTCCCTGCTGGGCACGAGCCGCGTCCCTTCGTTCCGGCTCTTATGTGATCAAGCATCAGACTCCAGCCTATCTGTTGCAGTTGCTACTTGCCGTTTCTGGGCACGGCGAGCGCGGTGCAAAGGATCGAAAATCACGCGGATCGCGGCGTGGTATGGAGGGCCGATTGGCTGCAACCGAGCGGACAAAATCCCAGTGCCTGATCGCAAACCTCGAGCGCATTGGCGGTCGCGATCATGTGTGGCGATGCGAACGCCCGGCACTATGGTCGTCTGGCCGTCTCTGCAGAACCTCTCAAGATGGTTTCGCAACGGGTGCCGAACCATGCCAAAAGCGAATGGAATGCCACGCTGCTGCAGCACCGGCCGCATGATGCGGATAGAATGACTCATTCCGTGTCTCTCAAGATCCGGATGCATCCTGTACGATCCGAGTTCGCCTCCCAAGAAATCAACCTCGCCAACCGTGAAGAAATGGCGCAGCGGGTCCTAGTGAGCTGCTACGCCGTGCACATCAGAGCCGATTGCGCGAACCTTCGGCCCTGCACCGGCCCAGCTACAACCGCCTGAAAGCCCCTGTCGCCCATAGGCCTTTTGGAAGAAGGCGGAGAGTTCGACATGATCGGCTACTTACAAGTCATTTCCCAGCACACGCTGCAGAAGCAGTGGCGTGATCGGGCGCATGTAAAGTGCGGTCATCTATGCAGCGCCCTGGAAGTTTGGTAAAATCGATTGTTTAGATCGCGAGCATCCACGCTATGGATAAGTGAAAGATGCGCTTCAAGGGCCTTGATCTGAACCTTCTCGTCGTGCTCGACGCACTGCTGACCGAGCGGACCCTCACGGCGGCGGCAAGCAGCATCAACCTTAGTCAGCCGGCCATGAGCGCGGCCGTCGCCCGGCTGCGCGACTATTTCAACGATGAACTGTTTACGACGAGCGGCCGCGAACGCGTTCTAACCCCGCGTGCGGAAGCACTCGCCCCCGCAGTTCGCAGCGCACTGCTAAAAATCCAGTGCTCGATTATCTCTTGGGATCCGTTTAATCCGGCTCAATCCGATCGCCGTTTCAGGATCATTCTTTCCGATTTCGCCACACTCGTGTTTTTTGAAAAGGTCGTGGAGCGGGTTGCACGCGAAGCACCCGCCGTCAGCTTCGAATTGTTGCCTATAGACGACGACCCCGATGAGCTTCTCCGGCGCGGTGACGTCGATTTTCTGATTTTTCCAGAATTGTTCATGTCAAGTGCCCATCCAAGAGCGGCGCTGTTCGACGACACGCTCGTGTGCGTGGGCTGCTCCACGAACAAGCAGCTGCCACGGCAGCTTACATTCGAGAGATACATGTCGATGAGGCACGTTGCGGTCAAGTTCGGGCGGACGCTGAAGCCCTCCATCGAGGAACAGTTTTTTCTTGAGCATGGTCTCAAGAGACGTGTTGAGATCGTTGTGCAGGCCTTTAGCATGATCCCGCCGATGGTCTCAGGCACAGCTCGTATAGCGACCATGCCCTTCCGGCTGGTTCAGCATTTCAAAAAAACCTTTCCCCTGCGGATCATCGACCTTCCGCTGCCGCTACCCACGTTCACCGAGGCCGTTCAATGGCCCGCCCTTCACAACAGTGATCCGGCAAGCATCTGGCTGCGAGAGATATTGCTACAGGAGGCGTCTCGAATGACTTCTCCGGGGGACGCCAAAAGGCGCCCCAGGCAGCCCTAATTTACTCCCGCATCTCACGCCGGCACTCGCGTCAATAGCCCGTGTCGGAAGAGAGCGATGCTCGCGGCAAGTGCGCCTGCGAGGTCGTCCAGCGGGTGGGCTGCATCGACAAACGGTGCGAATGAGAAGGGCCCCCCATAGCCGCCATCAAGCAGCGCCCGGATCTGGCTGCCATTGTCGGAACCGACTAGGACGCGATCCGGGTAAATCCAGTGGATCGGATCGTTCACGCTTGAAATGTGGACGAGACCGGTCAGCTCGGAGGAGAAGAACGTCTCCCCGGCAAGCGTGTGGTGGAACGTGTCGTGCACGAGGCGGAAGACGGATTGGCCATCAATGGCGGCAATGGCCTTAGCCGCTTCGTTCTTCGATCGAAGCGAGCAGGTCCGGAAGCCCAGCGGCTCGATGAGACCGATCAGACCGCGCGACTGGAGGATCGGCTTGAGCGCCTTCAAGGCGACGCGGAGATCGCCCCGGCGCTCGACATTGGCGGGCCAGGAGCCGCCGTTGACCGGCACCAGCATGAGCGTCTTGGCTCCGCAGGCCGCTGCATAATCGGCGAGCTTGCTCGCCTCGGCCCTGCGGGCGGGGGTCCACTCATTGAAGCGCTGGAGGGCATTGACGGAAATAATCCCAACGCCTGTGTCGGCGGCCGCAGACCGGACGTCCGCCGCCGGCAGGCCGCGTGCAATAGCATTGCTGCCCGGTTGGCTGCGGATCTGGACATCGGTTAGGCCCTGGTCGCGGGCAAAAGCGAAAAGTGCCCTGACGTCAAGTCCGGGCGTCGCCAAATAATCGAGTGCAAAGCGGGGCGATGCTTCGCGCATGGCTTGGCTTTCCTTCCATGAAACGGGCGTCATTCTCGGCTGACTGGCTTCTACCGTGCGTTGATTCGCGAGGTCCGAAATGATGGGCATGAGCGAGGCGAGGCAGTCGTATTCACGTTTCTCTCACGCTATGTTTTTCTCTCATTTATGAGCCGACGTTCACCCAAACGGCGGTGCCGCGCCTCCTGAGACATGGTTAAATAGGTGCAATGACCGAACTCGCTCGCAGCCATCCAACTGCTTCCGCAAGGTACCCGCCAAAGTCAGGCAGCAGGGTGTTTCGCCAGAGCGAGGCCGACGCCCAGCGCGATCATCGCGCCACCTGACGCCTCCCTCAGGCGGCGGATCAACCCGGGACGCGCTGCCGCGCCGTCTTGAATGCCGCTGGCCACGACGGCAACCACGATGTCGGCGAGCGTGTTGAGCGCAATGGACACGGAGCCAAGCACCACGAATTGCAGAGCTACGAGCCCTGCGCTCGGATTCACGAACTGCGGAATGAAGGCGAGGAAAAAGACTGCCGTCTTCGGGTTGAGCGCCTCGACCAGTACCCCTTCACGAAACGCCCGCCGGGGTCCGACTGGACCCACTGCGGCGCCGTCATCGCCGCCAGTCGCTCCCTTGAGGCGGGCGGCTTGAAAGGTGCGAAAGCCGAGCCAGACGAGGTAGACCGCGCCGAACAGCTTTAATGCGGAGAACAGTTCCGAGCTCTCGAGCACGATCGCGGAAACACCTAAGCTTGCGGCGAGGACGTGGATCATGCCCCCCAACCCCGTGCCGAAGCTGGAAGCGATACCTTCCCGACGACCACCGGCGAGCGTGCGCGCGGCAACGTAGAAGATGCCCGGACCGGGGGTGATGGCGAGCACGGAGGCCGCGGCGAGGTACAGGGCGAGTGGGGTCAGTTCTGGCATGATGGTCGATTCCGACGAAGTTCATGATTATTTTGGGATGAGAGCGGCGACGTCGCGGTCAGATGCCCGCTCGCTCGCCGCAAGGCCCGCCGCCACGCCAGCGCGGTCGGCCGCGTTCCGGTTCTGGCTCATTTTGCGCTTGCCCTCCAGCCTCGTGATTGGCATGCGCAGGCCGACGATTCCGCGGAGTTGCGCCTGTATAAAATCCGGCGGCGCGTCCGACACCGCCCAAGGCGAGGCGCGCTCGCCCTCGTGGTGGTCGGTCAGCCGATTCACGACGTCCAGCAATCTTCCCGCATCCTCGAAGAACTCGACCGGGCCATAGGCGTGGACGGCGACGTAATTCCAGGTCGGGACGACCTTCCCGGTTTCCCGCTTGGTCGCATACCATGCCGGCGTCACGTAAGCGTCCGGCCCCATGAAGATGGCCAAGCCGTCGCCCAGCGGCGGAACACGGCACTGGGGATTGGCCTTCGCCAGGTGCCCGTAGATCACGCCGTGCTCGCCCTCGCTCTCGTCAAGGAAGAGGGGCAGTGGCGTTGCGAGCGGTCCTTCCGCCGTGACGGTAACGAAGTTCGCCAGCAGCGCCGCGCGAATGGTCGCGCGCAGGCATTCCTTGTCGTCGTCGCGGAAAGCGGGAGGGATGTACATCGCGAAACTCCTTGCGTTACCAAGTCAGGTATCGGCAAGCTGGCCTGTTGGAAACAGCCAGTCAGAAGCTATTGAGGTAGTCCAGTTGGTGAAAGATGGCATCGCGCGCCGGATCAGAGCACCGGAATCCCCGGTGCCGGTCACGGTATGCGAATTGCCTGCCAAACCTTTCGGACGCAGCCAGCGATCCCGCAGGGTCGCGCTATGTGAGCCTGTGACAAGCCCAATGAAATCGATCCAACGCGAAGTGAACCATACATTCAACAATCGTCGAAGAGTGAACCTACCGGCGGTGCTGGGCCATGCCGAGAGCGTGCGCGGGTCCTCATCGTAGCAGGTGACAACAGACGTCTAGCCAACTGTCGGAGCCGACCAGTTCGTCCGATGTCGACGAAGTGCTTGTTCGCAGGGCGTAAACGGCCTGTAAGCCTTCATAAGCGAGACCACACAGGTACTGGCTGGGAAAGCAGGTCCATGGGATCTCGCATTTCAGTGATGTTCTGGAAGCGAGCGAATTTCATATCCGCAGGCATCTAATGCAGGAATCAGATTGGACAGCGCCATAACGGTCTGGTTGCGCAGACTGGCTTGAGTGCTCCGTGTCGACTCGTCGGGAGGGCATCCGTCGTGCAAGAGCACGATTGCGCCGGGGCGTACCGAGGCGAGCACTGCATCGACGATCGCGTCGGTGCCGGGGCGCGACCAGTCTCTTGGGTCGATCGACCAATGAAGGGCCGCCAGCCCCGCGATCTCTGAGGCAGTGAACACTTCTTCGCTCCAGGCGCCGTATGGCGCGCGAATGTAGCGGATCGAGGCCTGCGGGCATGCCAGCATGATGGCCTGGTTCGCCTCAGATACCTCACGTTGCACTTCGCCCAAACCGCATTTGGACAGGTCCGGATGAGACATCGTGTGGTTGCCTACCTCATGCCCTTCTGCGATCATTCGCTGGATGAGATCCGGATGCTCTGCGGCGTAAGCACCAATGACGAAGAATGTCGCTGGCACCCGATTTTGCGCCAGCACATCGAGTATCTGTGGTGTGAAACATGGATTGGGACCGTCGTCAAACGTCAGATAAACGCTTCGACGCCCGGTGCCGTCAGCGCATTCACTCTGCACCTTCCATCTGTCATCGAGACGTCTCATAGCTGCGAACCCTTGCGGTCAATTGTTGTACCGGTCGGCCATTCGCAATCGGCATAACCCCGATCCTTGAGGTAGGGGCCTACGCTATCGGGGGGAGCTTGTCGCGAAGAGCCGACGCGATGCAGCTTGCGCCGATCACCGATGTACCTGGTCGAAAAGGGGGTCGGCTCGCTTGATGTTCGGCGCAGACCAGGAGGGACACACCAGAAAATGCTCCTCGGAGCCAACGCATGCATCGACAATCTCCTTAGGGCTGCATCCTTGAATTCTTCCTATGGGACGTTCTTTCGAATCGGCAAAATCGATTGTTTCGATGACAAGCATCCACGTTGCGGATAGATGAGACAAAGGCTTGGATCGCGTGCAACCTCACGGCGGCGGCAGCAGCATCAACCTTAGTCAGCCGGCCATGAGCGCGGCCGTCGCCCGGCCGCGCGACTACTTCAACGATGAACTGTTTACGATGAGCGGCCGCGAATGCGTTCTAACCCGCGTGCGGAACCGTCAGCGTCTCAGAGTCGAGCGACGACGTCCCGCAGCATCTCGACGCCTTTTTCGATCTGCCGGATGCTCAGGGCGGAATAGCCCATGACAAGCCCGACGCGGTCGGCTTCGCCTGCTCCCGACTGCCGATGATAAAGCGGCGAAATCGGGTGCAGACCCAGACCCGCGTATTGGGCAGCTTCGACCAACGCCATTTCACGCGATCGCGGCAGGTCGTTGAACCATATGACGACGTGCAGTCCAGCCTCTGCCCCCTGGACGGCGATCCGACCTTGAAAACTGCGCTTCAGGGCGGTCAGCAATGCCTCCCGGCGCTCGCCGTTGATGCGGCGCACGCGGCGCACATGGCTTTCATAGCCACCGCTCTCGATCAGAGAGGCCAATGACTCCTGCCCCGCCATCGGAGAATGCCGGTCGGCAAGCTGCTTGGCGGTTTCGAAAACCTGCAGGAATTCCGCCGGGACGACGAGATAACCGATCCGCAGCATCGGCGAGAGCGTCTTGGAGATGGTGCCGAGGTAGATGACGGCCCCATGATCCTCGAGGCTATGCAGCGGGGGAACGGGGCTGATATCGTAGCGATATTCGCTGTCGTAGTCGTCCTCGATGACATAGGCGCCCTGCTCCCGCGCCCATTCCAGAAGCTGATGCCGCCGCGGGATCGGCATGACGCCGCCGAGCGGAAACTGATGCGAGGGCGTCACATAGGCCAGCCGGGCCGCGACCCCCGCCAGTTGCTCCGTTTGCATGCCGTGATCGTCAACCTCGACGGGAACGGGCGTGGCACCTGTACTGGCAAAGACCTGGCGCGCCATCCTGTAGCAGGGGTCCTCGATGACGAAGCTGTCCCCGGGGTCGAGCAGCAGGCGCGCGCAGAGATCGAGGCCCTGCTGCGAACCATTGACGATGACGATCTGCTCGGGGTCGCAGCGCACAGTACGGGCGCGCCAGAGATAGCCCTGAAGCGCTTGGCGGAGCCGGCTCGAACCGCACGGATCGTCATAGGCGAGCCGTGCCGGCCGCTGCGCCATCGCCGCGTTCATCGCGCGCTTCCAAACCGATGCGGGGAAATCTGAGGGCGCCAGGACGCCATATCGGAAATCAACCTTCAGCGTGTTCGGCAGGTAATCCGGCCAGCGCGGAGTACCACGCAGCCGTTCGCCATAGCTTGACAAGTGAACCGGGCCGAACCGTTTTGGGGGATTGGCGGTCAGCTCATGTCCCAGCAGTGAGGATGCGACACGAGGGCGCGCGCCTTGACGGATGTCGATGAAACCTTCCGCGGCCAGCTGCTCGTAGGCGACGGTGACGGTCGTTCGCGAGACTCCAAGTTCCTCGGCGAGACCACGGGAGGACGGCAGCTGGCTGCCGGTGCCGTAAACGCCTCTGAGGATCTGCTCGCGAAGCGCTTCGTAGATCTGGCGCGCGCCCATGCCATGCGAGCGGGTTGAAGCACCGGGACCTGGAGACTGGACCATTTCTTTTCCTGCCAACTGGACATTCCATATCAACCAGTTTGCAGCCACTCCTTCCGAAAGCCAAGAGCACGTCTGAAGCCGATGCCCGAGACCGCAATCCGAGACCGGAAAGTGGCACATCTGCGAACGATGCCAAATTCGGCTTCGCTACCCGCGCCATCCATCACGGCTACGATCCGGCTGGTTTTCCCAATGCCGGTCAACCACGCGTCTTCCTGAACTCGACCTACGATTGAAAGTGTTGCGGCGAATGAGGCCGCAGCCTTGGCGGCGCAATCCTCGGCGACGCGGAACCCCTCCACACGCTGTACGAAACGGCCTTGCGCTACATCACCGGCGCGGCGCTCCCGACCATGTCGGCCTTCCTGGTTCTGCGCGGGCTGAAAAGGACTCTCACGCTTCGCATGGAATGGCACAGCACCACGGCGCTTGCGATCGCGCAGGTGCGCGACGGGCATTCGGCCGTGGGTTGGGTGATCTCCCCTTCCTCGACTCGCATCCCGATCAGGCGATTGCCCGAAAGCAGATGTCGGGCGTCGCCAACGCTAACCGCGCGGGTGGCCTTGACCAACAGATCTCGAGTCCTGAAGAAAGCGCCGGCGAAATCCGCAATGGCGTCATAATTGGAGGGCGAAGGGTCAAGCCGCGCTAAGACATGATCGTCGCCCCACCGCGCATTTGGCCAAAAAGCATCTCAACGACGAATATGCCGGCTTGGCGCGCCGTAGGGCCGCCGCCTTATCCCGCGAGCGGCGCAGCCCGCTCGCACGTCCCGTCCGCTATGCGTAACACCAGGCTGATGCCGGAGACCATAGCCAGTCACCGAACCGGGTCCGCCGTCGAGAAACGACAAATTGGTGCTGTTTTGGGCCACCGGCAAGCAAATCCATTACTGATCCTCGACTGCCATAAGGGTTAGATGGGTTGAACATGACATGCTCGCGAGCAGATGCAATCGTCAGGATCCTTGCCTCAGCCGATGGATTGGGCACAGTCATATGAAGATGCTTGGACAGACCGGTGTTTCGGCAACTGCTATCTGTCGTCCAGCGATTGGCATCAGTTTTGATCGACGCGAGCAGCTTGCGAGGGACGCATGCGAACGCGGCGCTGCTCCCACAACCGTCGCAGTTCTCCTGTGAGAGCCTCGCGCTGGGCCTGATCCAGCGTAATTGTATCGAGGAGATCCGCGAGCACGGCTTCGCCTTCGATCCGCGTCAGCAGATCGAACAAGTCATGTGAAATACGCACACCGTCACGGCTGGAGTGATCCGTTCGGATTTCGCAGATGGTCTCCTGGCGATCCAGCGCCGTGTGAGCGCGGACCTTATACAGGGATACATAAGGCGGCAATGAAACCGCGAGCGCAGTCCAATCCTCCAGCGTTGTGGCCCGTTTTTTGACGAGGAACGGCCCGACCACAAGTCCATCCAGCCCTGTCGTCAGGAACGTGGCAATCGAGTCTGCAACTGAATCCACGATCGGCTCGGCATTGTTGTTAAAGGACGTGTTGAGCAGAATTGGGATGCCAGTGCGCTTCTTGAAGGCATTGATGACGTCCCAGTAGGCCGGACTGGCCTTGCGCGATACTGTTTGCAGCCGAGCCGTACCGTCGACGTGCGTGATGGCGCCGAGCAAACCACGCTTGGAGTCGCGCACACGGACCACGAAATTCATGAAGGGAAATTCGCACGCACTGCCTGGGAGGTCGAAAAATTCGCGCGCATCCTCCTCCAGCACTGATGGGGCGAACGGGCGATACCCTTCCCGCTTCTTGACCATAGCGTTGATCCGGTCCTTGTTTGTGGCGGGCCTGGGGTCGGCAAGAATGCTGCGATTTCCGAGCGCGCGCGGCCCGAACTCCGAACGACCTTGCACCCATCCGATCACGGCGCCACCGGCCATCCACTCGGCTGCCCTATCCGCCACCTCCTCAGTGCGTTCAAACTCCAGGTGCCCCGCCCATGCCTTTAGTTCCTCTTCCACAGCATGATCGCTCGCGAGATCCGGCCCCCAATAAACCTCCTGCAATCGCGCACGCGGCGCGGGGCGGCCCAGCTCACCAGACACGATGAGTGCAGCACCCAATGCGCAGCCAGCGTCATGCGATGCGGGCTGCACGAAGATGTCTTCGAAAAGTCCTGAATAGAGCAGCTTGCCGTTCATGGAGCAATTGTGCGCAACGCCGCCGGCCAGGCACAACCGCGTCATCCCTGTGGCCTCACGATGATGCCGAAGAATGTGAAACACGATGCGTTCGAGTGCTTCCTGTAGCGACGCACTCACATCTTTGTGCTGCTGAGTGAATGGCATTCCCTTTTGCCGGACCTGAATGGTGCGAAGCAAAGTCGGACCGATGCGGTCCAGGTGGACGCGATACTCGCCGTTTGCAGACAGTTCATAGAACTGCTCGAAAAGCTCGCGATAGGGAACGGGATCGCCGTAGGGGGCAAGCCCCATTACCTTATATTCATCGAACAAGCCGTAGCCGAGATACCGGATCACCTCGAGATAAAATAGCCCAAGGGAATTGTTCTCTGGGAAAGTCGCGAGTTGCGAAATTTCAGCACCAGATCCTACCGCCACAAGACCCGACTGGAAATCACCAGAGCCATCAATCGCGAAAATCAGACTTTGCTCGAAGCCCGACATTGCAAAAGCACTCACGGCGTGCGCCTGATGATGACTTACGAATGAGATACGCGAAGGGTCGAGCTCGCTACCGAACTCCTGCGCCAACAGCTGCTGCACCAAAAGTTTGGCATCCAACGGAATGGAGGCGTCCGGCTCGGAAGCAAGCATGTTTTCGAGCATGGCGTTGCAATAGGCTTCGGTAGCGTAGTACGCCACATGATCGATTTCGCTGAGCTGAACCCCAGCGGCTGAAAGGCAGTATTGAACCGAACTGATTGGGAGCTTGTTGGAGTGTTTGATCCGATTGAGGCGCTCCTCTTCTACGGCCGCGATGACGTGTCCGTCTCGGACGAGCACCGCAGCGCCATCGTGCATGAATGTATTCGCAATCTGGAATCGGTTTTCATAGACTTTGTCTAATCCGCCGCTCAATCCTAGACACAGCATCTCGCTCTCCGTTTATCGTACAGGAAGACTGAATTGGCCTGTCTCAAGGCCGTTTGATCAAAAACACAGGCTGCGTTGTCGTTCGCCGCCGCGAACGCCAGTCAGACATCAACAACCTCAAAGAAATTCTCTTACGCCTGGATCAACATGAGATCCTGTGATCGAGGTCCCGGGCGTTCCATAACGTTGAGAGATTGATTGGATGCCACGGAGACCCTGGGTGGCATGCCGATTTCCGCTGGCGATGTCGTTTTTATTTGCAGCACGAAGTCCGTAGCGCATTGTTTATCTCACTCTCTTTCGTCAGCGCATTAGTCGGCGGCGCAACAGCGCCATCGAGAGGAAGAATGGCAACAGCGCGTACAGGCCGAGCACACCGACGTGCAGGGCGATGCCGCTGATCGGGCGATCAAGCATAACCGGACGAATGAGGTCGATCGCATGTGACAGCGGCATGCATCGCGCTATCTGCTGAAAGGCGCCAGGCAGCTGGTTCAATGGGAAAACGGCGCCCGACAGGAACAGCATAGGTGTGAGGACAAGCGTCTGGTAAAACACGAAGTAATCGTAGCTGGGCGAAAGTGCGGTGACGATCATCGCGAGGCTCGCAAATACGCACCCTGTCAGAGCAATGATTGGCAGCGCATAGAGTACGGACGGCCAGGCGGCATAGCCCAAGGTTGCGGTGACGATGGTAATAGCCGTACCGGCCATGAAGGCCTTGGTGGCTGCCCACGCCAGTTCACCCAGAACGATGTCGCCGAGGGTAACGTGCGTATAGAGCATGGCTTCCCATGTGCGTTGAGAATGCATGCGAGCGAAAGCCGCGTACAATGTTTCCAGGGTAGATGCGGTCATCGCACTTACCGCGACCATGCCGGCCGCCAAAAAGGCGATATACGACGCACCGTCGACGCGGCCGACCATTATGCCGAGGCCGGTGCCTAGGCCGAAAAGGTAGATCATAGGATCGGCGAGGTTACCGAGAAGCGACACGAGTGCGACTTTCTTCCATGCCAGATAGTTGCGTCGCCATACCGCAACCCAGTTCCACGCATTGGCCGGCAGCGCCGCCGCAAAACCTTCAATCATCGTTCACTCCTCCATCTCGCGCCCGGTCAGCCGCAAGAAAACATCCTCGAGATTGGCTGGACGCAGAAGAAGACGCAGACCTGCTCGCCCCTGCAGTTGCGTGCGCACCTGGTCAGGGTCTGGCGCATAGCAATAAAGGGTTTCGCCGCTGACCTCGATGCGCTGGGAATGTGGCTTGACCAGCGACAGCAACTCGTGCGGATCGCCGCCATAAATCTCCATGACCTGGCATCCGATATGCTCGTCGATCAGCGCCTGCGGGCCGCCTTCGGCGATGTTGCGGCCCTTTTCGAGCACGCACAGCCGATCGCATAATCGCTCAGCCTCTTCCATGAAATGCGTCGTCAGGATAATCGTCTTGCCGCGTGCCAACAGGGCGCGCAGCCGCTCCCAGATCAGGTGGCGCGCGTGCGGATCGAGGCCGGTGGTCGGCTCGTCCATCACAATGAGCTGGGGGTCGTTGATCAACGCCCGCGCCATTGTCAGGCATCGCTTCATGCCGCCGGATAGTTCCGAGACGCGCGCATCCGCCTTGCGCTCGAGGCGAGCGAACTCGAGAAGCGACGGGATGACCGCTTCGCTCTGACGTGTGCTCATGCCGAAGTAGCGTCCGAACACCAGCAGGTTCTCTCGTACGGTGAATTCCTGGTCAAGATTGTCGAATTGCGGGACCACGCCAATGCCCCTGCGTGCCAGCCGAGCGCGCGCCGGCACCGGGACGCCGAGCACCGTGATCGTGCCCGCGTCAGGGCATGTCATGCCGAGGAGCATACGCGCAATCGTGCTTTTGCCCGCCCCGTTTGGTCCGAGGAGGCCGAAACACTCTCCCGACGCAACGGAGAACGACAGTTCGTCGACAACGATCCTGTTCCCATACGACTTGGTTACGCCGGCAAAATCGACTGCCACGGTCGACAGAGAGTCAGGCACGGAGCTTTTCGCGCTTGTTTGCCCGTGAGACTCCCGTTCGATCGCAGGAGTCTCGAATCGCCGCAAATCCTCTGGGCCCAACTTACGCTTCAACACTTGATGTTTCTGGTCCTGGCTCAAAACTCTTCTACCTGCGATCAAGTAACTATTGCTGTTCGCTGTAAGCGGCGTCAGATCCCACCAGGTTTGGCTTTGGAAGGGCGTCGCCGGTGTCTTGCACATTGGCCGCCGAGCTTCGCGACAACCAATCGCTGTTGCTCAATGTACACAGCGCGTATGCTTTCAACGGGAGCAAGAGAAAGATGTTGATGAGTGTGTGGAGCGAGAATCCGAGAAATCGAAGTTGGCGCGCACGAAACGCTGCCACGCTGCAGCGAACTATAGTCATGGCTGCAATCATCAGGCATGCCGTCCAAGGCACAGTACCTGTCGTTACGAATTGCGCGAGCCCCGCCAGAATCGACAAAGAGAGCAATAATGGGCCAATATTCTGGCCAATCACGTCCAATGTGAGATAAATATTAAGGCCGCGCAGCAGTTGGAACGCCAGCAACGTGTCACGGAAAGTGCTCCGGGCCCAGCGAAGCTGTTGGCGCAGATAGGGACCCATGCTGTTGGGAACGACTGTTGCCGCGACGGCCTCCGGGACATACTCTGTTCGAAAGCCTGCTTTCAGCATCAGGATCGTAAGGTGGCGGTCCTCGCCGAAGTCGCTCGGCTTCCCTCGAAAGCGCTGCGTCTCGTACTGATCCAGCAGCGAAACAAGCGCGGATCGCCGGTACATGGCACACGGACCGCAGCAACACATGACGGCACCGAACCGAGCCTGCGCTGCCCGCTCTTCGTTGCAGGCGAGCCAGTATTCCATGTCGATCAACCGCGTCAGCCAAGTTTCACTGCGATTGCTAGCCGCCAACTGGCCCATGGCGGCGCCGACCGCTTGATCTTGCATCTTTAGCGCAAGCCTGGTGATGACGTCCGGGGCGAGTATCGTGTCCGAATCTACATTCAGCACCAAATCTCCGCACGAGCGGCGAATGGCGGCAATCTGCGCCTTGCGCTTTCCGACATTCTTTGGGAGCGCAACGAAGTTGAACCTCGGGTCGCCCGCGTATTCCTCGTGTACACCCACGAGGGCATCGCGGTTTGCAGAACCGTCATCAACAACATAGACCTGCAGTTTGCCGGCGTAGTCCTGACTTGCAATGGAAGCCAGGCAGTCCGAGAGGGTGCGAGGCGCCTCGTTGTAGCACGGGATAATGACATCGACGCTCGGCCAAGGCTCACCGCTGGGCGGGTCGCCCGAGGTCGGCGGTACGTTTGTAGGCAGGGTATAAAAGACCTGCGCGGTTTTATAGACGGTCGACAGCAGCGCGTAAGAGCAGATGGCAACAGTACTGGCTGAGGCAAATAGGTTCATGAGATGTCAGATTTTTCAGTGAATTTGAGGGAAGCGGGCGGATAGTAAAACCGCGGCCAATGCTGGAATCAGCTCGATCAACGCCATGGGGGCGGGTCGCGCTGACTGACGTCGTAGCGGGTGTCCTTCATAGCTCTGGACCGTTCCGATCGATCAAAGTGCCGGCCGGCCACTCGCTCATTGAGCGTCCAATTGGGAGCACCAGGACAAGTACGTTGTCGTCGATTCGCGTGGGAGGCAGATCGAGGTACACGTCCGGGTGGGTTGAACGCACGCGAACGCCCGACAAAATGTTCGCCAAGCCTTTGCGGCAGAACCTCGAAACATGGTTCCGGAGCGCGGGCCGCACCGAGCCGAACGCGAATGGAACGCCAAGCTGCTGCAGCACCGGATACATCACGCTGATCGAATGGGCGATTCCTAGCCCCTCAAGATCCGGACGCACCCCGTATAGACCGAGTTCAGCGACAAGCAGATCATCGTCGCCAACTTTGATGTATCGGCGCAGCAGTCCCAAGTGAGCCGCTACCCCGTCCACATCATAGCCGATTACGCGGAGCTCCGGCCTTGCACCGGCCCAACTTCGACCGCCTGCGAATTGCTTCCCATTAAAGGCTCCGGTCGGCTCATAGGTCTTCCGGAAGAACTCAGAGAGTTCGAGGTGTTCGGGAAGCTGCAACTCATTTTCCCAGCATAACCTCCACTGCATGTCAGGGCGCATGCGAAGACTTCCTCTTTTTCGGGTTCTTTTGTGCACCTCACGCGGTAGAGCAATGGCGGTGCATGTCATGGGTCTATGAACGACCCTCCCGGATTGGTAAAATTGATTGTTTAGATCGCGAGCATCCACGCTATGGATGTTAAAACCATGCCTTTCAAAGGCCCTGATCTGAACCTTCTGGTCGTGCTCGATTGGCCCGATAAGCGGCGGCACCGATGGCAGCTGTCGGTGACACAACCTGATTCAAGAGCGGCCGCCAGCGCGTGGCTGCGCCCGTGCCGAAGCAGCGATCAAGTGGAGGATGGCCCGACTGTTAGGCGTCAGCAAACGCGGCGACCGTTGGCGCACGCTGATGATGCATGGCGATCGCGCAGCTCTGGATCGCCGGCGGCAAACAGGTTCCGCGAAGCTCTGGCTCGACAAGTTGCGGCAAGGCGGCATGCCAATGGCGCGATGGTCGCGCTCGCCAACAGGAATCGTCTGGTCAATGCTTTCGAGTGTTGCCAGTCAACCGGACTGTCGGTGAAAGCACCTGGAGAGCGGGAAGGAGGGCGCGCCCGGATGGCGCTACTTCGAACGAATTGCTTGAGGTTTGGCAGCCTGGAACCCCTAGCTTGAGCACCTGAGGGTCAGCTTGACACCACAGAAGCGCACACAGTTTCCAAGTGTTTTATCAGGAAGCGGAAATCGGCTTTCGGAAGAGAGCCAGCAGGCAGTCTTCATTGATCGACGCGCCCCGGCACTCGATGCACTCGATCTCGGTCAACGATTCGTTCAGCATGGCGATGGTGGTCTCTGCACCAGCAGCGTGCCCCCAGCGTTGGCAATTGGCGTCACGTGCCGACCCGAAAACCAGCTGCCCGCCTGGCGCAAGCAGACCTACCAGGTTGCGGACTGCCGCGCGGATCTGAACGAGGTCTCCGACGTAGTAAAGAACCTCCGCCACGACGATCAGGTCGAACAGCTCATCACTCGAAAACTGTTGAACATCGGAAATTATCCAGCTGATGTGCGGCGGCTCCTTCATGCGTAAACGTGCTCGCGTAATCGCTGGCTCGACGACATCGATCACAGTGAGCCGCTGGCAAATGGGGGCTAGCCGCTCCGTAAAAGCGCCGGCAGCGCACCCAACTTCGAGCGCATTTGCGACTCGACCTTGCGCAAGTGACAACCGGAGAATTTGGGTGTGGCGCTCCCGCTCGAACGGGTTGCCATCAAGCCGCCATGGATCGTCTGCGGCCATTTCTCGATTCAGCAGTTCATGATCGATTTTATGGGTCAAATTCGCACCTAGCTAAGGCAGCAATCACCGGCGCTGCAAATGCCGTCAGATGTCGGTAGGGTCGGGGCCCGGGCACGCTAATTCTGAGAAGCGGGGTGGTTCGTGAGACCCGATGTCAAAACACGAGTCCGTTGGACGCGCGACATAGACACCGATGAGGAAGAACGTCCCGGCAGCAATTTCCACTGCCTTCGGATCGTTGCATTCTGTTGCTCCTTTGGGGCCAGGTGGTTGGTGCTCAGGCTTTTTCGTCGGACGCAGTTGCGGGCCTAGGCAGTTGATTTCGGTCACCCTCCTAATAGGGTCGGCAGGATTGGCAAAATTGATTGTTTGGATAACAACCATCCGCGCCCTAAAACATCGAAGGCGGAATTGGCGTGGCTGGGGTCCGCGCCTGTGTGGCTGGCCGGCAAACGCATTGCGGCGCGCGGGAATTGCGCACCCACACGGCGATTGACACGCTGACGATCCGCGATGGAAGAGGCTCGCGGCATTCAGCAGCCCCATCTTCATCAAATATGGATCCTACCTTGCGCAGGAGATTGTCGATCTCGCGGACGCGATCGAGTTTGTGGAGGAGTGGCCGGAGGGCCGCCGCAGTCTGATCCATGCCGTGGATCGCTGCTTCCGGTTCGGGCGGTGGACAGGTGTAGGTTCGTTCGGCCGCCCACCTCATCTTGTGCCGCGTATGCCGTCTGCTCGGTCGCGCTGTTGGGCAGGGCACGACCGATGAAGGCAGAATATCACCAGCCTGCGCCGGATGCGGCTGACCATGGTGGAGAACGACAAGCGTGCAACCGCGGAACCGCTACCTGGTGTAAAGATACCTCGTTGTCCGCCCGAACCAGGAACACGAACGCTTGAAAGAGCAGATCACGCTTTCGCCCATGCAAGGGGAGGAAGGCGTCATGCTCTTCACTGGGATCGTCGATTCCGCGCAGCCGCGACCGCTCACATCGACCCACACTCGCCAGCCTGCTACGACGCCAGCACGCTGATGATGAGACTATGGTGACTGGGGTTCACCGCCTCAGCATGGCCGCAATGCCATGACGGACAAAGGGAAGATGTTGGCCGAGGCGCAGCCCGACATGCCTTGCAAGCCGTGCCGCCGGATGCTCGCTTGAGTAGAGTCCGACGAGGATATTCGTAGCGTGATAGAGCGGCGCCGCCGACAGGCGCAGTCGGCTTTCATATCTGTGGAGCATGTCGGGGTCGGCAATGTCGCGACGGTCGCGCCATGCGGTCTCTATACCGCGGGCGAGCTGCTTCTGGCCGCCGAGGCCGATGTTGAAGCCATGCGCGGTCACCGGGTGCATGCCAATGGCAGCGTCGCCGATCAATGCGGCGCTCGGCGCCCGGAACCTGTGCGCCCAGGTCGTGGCCAACGGATAGATATAGCGTTGGCTTGCCAGGTTCATATTGCCGAGGCGCCCTCGACAGCGCTTTGTCAACTCCCTCAGGAACAACTCGTCGTCGAGGGCAAGCAGTCCGTCGGCCTCGTTTGAGGGCAAAGTCAAAAGCAGCGACGACACGCCTGGCGCGAGGGGCAACATCGCCACCGTCTGATGGTGATCGAACCATTCGATCGCGATCTGGCGGTGTGGGCGCTCGTGCCTCACCCGGCAAATCAGCATCGAGTTGCCAAGCCGATTGATATCGGCGCCAATGCCGAGCAGATTGCGGGTGGCGGAAAAACGCGAATCGGCTGCAACGAGAAGCCGAGCGCTCAGCTGCCTGCCATTGGAGAGCGTTATCACTGCTCCTTGACGGCTGTTTGTTGAACGCACGACCGAGTGGCCGCACAGCAGCCGGGCATGGCCCCGCAAGCGGATGATCTTGAACAGGGCATCGCGGATCTGGCAATTCGGGACCAGAACGCCCAGTGGTTCCGCGGATCCGCCGGGGGAATCGAAACACAACGCAAACGGGCTCGATCCGTTGAGGACGCGTGCGCCTTGAAGCGGTGACTTGTCCGAAGCGGAGATAACATCCCAGGCGCCGAGCTCGCGAAGGATTCCAATCGAGGCGTGGGTGAGCGCGATCTCGCGACCGTCGAAAGCCGGACTTGCCAGTCTTTCCAGGGACTGCCCTTCGACAACCGCCAGTTTGAGCTGGCTACGGGCAAGCGATGCGGCGAAGGAAAGTCCGACCGGCCCGGCGCCCACGACAATAATGTCGAAGCTGTCGTCACAGCCGGCCATCAGCGTGGCGCCAGCGCGTCGGTTCTCTTCGTGAGATGATGGGGGAGTCGAGCCGCATGTCGTGCATCGATTGCGCTGTGATCTATTGCCCGCATCGCCTCAAGCGCGGTTCTCACGTCGGTTCCTGGCTGGTGAAGCGTCATTTGCCTGCCGTATGATCTGGATTGTCAAGATGATGGGAGCGACGACCAGGCTGTCGGTCAGCCCATGCGTTTTCCCGTGAAGGACTGGCGATCAAACCACGCCGACAAGGGCGTGGCCTTGATCTGGGTCAGTCGAGGCGGAACCGGAGTCAGATGACATCGATCCAATCCAGTCATGTGCCAGCTGATCCCATGACGACGCCATGGCACCAGCCAGCCCAAGGAAGAACCAGGCGTCCGATCTGGGGAAGGCTGTTTTAAGGACTTTTGCGAGATCAGCGAATAACCGGCTCGCCATGGAAGCGCCGGCGCGAGGGCGGCGAGACGCCGAAGCCGACTTCCATCATCAGCCGTGGCGTGCGCGAAGGCACGGTGCCCATATGGAAGCCGAACGGATCCTCGACGAAGCCGAGGCCGGCTTCGCCGGTCAGCGTGACGGGACTGTCATCGCCATAGACCTTGAGAACCTCCTGCGCCGGATGGCCGACAAGCAGCGTCAGCTGATGCTTGATGGCGCGGCGGTTATGACTGCCACGGACATAGACATGCGGGCCGGTGCCTTCGTCGACCGGCGTCAGATAGAAGAAGAATTTCAGCATCCGCCAGTCATCGAGATCGAAATGATACTTGCCCAGCGAGGCACGGTTCTTGTCGGCGTCGGAAGCCTCGCTGGTCGGGAAGCTCCACCAGACGCGTGTGGTGATCAATTTCGCCTGAGCGCCCAGATAATGCGCGGCGATGTCGAGCAGCAGCGGATCGTTCTGGATGGCGACCGCTGCCTTGCAGCCGAGGATGTGTTCGAAAAAGTGGCCGCTGAGCAGCGAGCGGCCGAAACGCTTCTCGGCCTCGGCATGGTCCTCAGCCATGAATTCGAGACGGCGATCGAAATTGCCGAAACAAGGCGTGTAGCGGGCGAAGGCGGCGATTTCCTCATGGATGGAAGTCGGCAGGACGAGCCCGCAAAACAGCCCGTCCGACCGCAGCGCCTCGAGAACGTCCTGGCGATCGACGCCGGCAAACATGGTGTCGTGGGCTTTTTGCGACACGCGAACCGGCTTAGCCCCACGCCAGTGCATCCGGCGCGCCGGCATGGTGCGGGCGAGCACGAACATCGGCAGCCAGGCCGGATTCTCGCGAATGTCCGACAGATAGGTCGGAATGCGCACGGCGATGCGGCGCAGCACCCCGCCGTTTCGCGCGATGGCCTCGAGACTGGCGGCGCCAGATTTGTCAGGGCTCGAAAGGGTCATGAAGGTCCTCAGCTATGAATGCAATATGATATTGACGAAGCATCTCTTTTCACTGCCTCGCCGCTGGTCCAAGCCCGATTCCCGCAACGGAAGGACGTGTAGGCGCGCGTCGGTTTTTGTGCAATGCACAATAGCCTTGCGCGTGGCACATGCTGTTCGGATCGCCGTGCATCAGCCAATATTCCAGCGGAAGGCAAACGGCGCGGCGGCACTTGACAAGCGCCGCCGCCCGGCTTGGCACCTATTGGCGGACGAACAGCGGCTGGACCGTGGCCCATTGATCGGCGGTGCGGAAGCCGCCTCGTTTCGTGTAGCTTTCGACCGGGAATTTCATCCAGTTGGGCAGCCAGCCGTCAACCTTCTGCCTGCCGTTCTCGCCCGCGAGGCAATCGCGGATGATCTTCTTTTGCGTCTTGACCTTCTCGGCGACATTGCCGTCGGCGACAGGCTTGCCGGCGAGGTCGGCCAACATTGCATTGGCGATCTCCTTGTCGCGCAGCAGATCGAAGAAGGCGTCGTCCGCTTGCCACCACGCGCCCATGTCGATGGTCAGATGGTTGCCGAGCGCCTCGACGACGGCGCTGCCGGCTTCGAGCGTCTCGGCCATGACAAGGCTGAGAACGCGCATGACGTCGTCGTCGCAAAGTGCCAGCAAACGGGCGAAGACGGCGGCAAGCGCAAAGGCGTCGCCATTGCCGCCGGCTATCGCACCCTCCTCGTCGGCCTGCCCAAGCAGCGCAAGCACCGCGCGCCGTTTTTCGGCGAAGGCGGCTTCGGCCCTGGACGCGGCAATGCTTGCCGCCACCGCTTCATTGGCGGTGCGCTGCGGCTCGCGGCGAACCTGCCACAGGCCCGAGCCTGCGATGGCATGCGCCACCATCAGGCGCAGCGCGACACAAGGATGGTCGAGCATGGCGGTGCGCACGGCAGCGTGGCGGTGCAGATCGAGATAGTTCTGCATCGGCCCGGTGAGTTCCGGCCGCGACGGCTTGGCGGGGGTTTCGTCGTGCGCGCCGCCCTCGCCTTGCACGCGGGCGCGGCGGGCCTCCTTGCGCGACAGCCAGCCCTCGTGGCACTCGACCGCGCCGCGATGCGAGACTGAGATGAAGACCTTGCCGCCCTTCTTCCTCGGCGTCTTCTCATAGTCCCAAGACTGGAAATGCTGCCCCGGTTCGAGCACGGCCACCTCGGGCCAGCCGGCTTCCAGATAGGCATCGCGTTTGGCGGCAATGGCCTCGTTCTGCTTTTGCCAGAACAGGTCGGCGTCGGCGAAATAGCTGTCCTCGCCGAACAGGTCGCAGACGATCAGGCCCGGATAATCCTCGATGGCAAACAGCGCCACCTTGGTGGAAATCGACTGGCCGCCGAACAGCCATTGTTTCAACTGGTGGCCGCGTGGCGCGTATTGCTCGGGATCGGCATAAAGCGCCAGCCAATCCTTCTGCTGCGCCTTCGATGCCATGGTCAGATGGCGCGCCGTCTCGGCGTCGATGTCGGCGCGCCGATAGGCCTCGCGGATTTTGGGCAGAAGATCGCCGAGCGCCAGAATGCGTTTGACCAGAAGCTCGGTGATGCCGAAGGTTGCGGCGATATCTGGTATGGTGCGGCCTTCCCTCATCAGCCGCGAAAACGTCTCCCACTGCGACACCTCGTCGGGATCGAGCCGGGCGAAGTTTTCGATCAGCGAGGCCTCGAGCGCGTCGGCGTCGTCGCCGTCCTCCATGATGGCGCAGGGCAAGGCATTGCGCTGGCCTCGCTCGTCGGCGAGCGACTTCGCGGCGAAATAGCGCCGCCGGCCGGCGACGATCTCGAAGCTTTCCGGCGTGCCGTTGGGCCGCACCAGAAGCGGCACCAGGACGCCGCGCGCGCGAACCGATGGCAGGATGTCCGACACGTCGGGTGCGCGTTTGGAATGCCGCATGTTGAGCGCGGAAATGTTGAGCTTATCAAGCGGAATGTGGGCAAGTTGCATGGTTTGTCTCCTTCGTTTCAGGGGTGGGATTGCCCCGCCGCAGAGGCTGCAAGCCGGCGCGGCGGGACGGTTTTCGCGCCTAGCGGCGCGTCTGTTCCGCCGTGTCGGGCGGAAGCTTGGGATGGGCGTTGCCAAGGGCCTCTGCCGCCTGTCGCAGCAGCCGCTCGGCTTCGGTGATGTGGCCGGCGCTGCACGCTGCCTGGGCGTAAACGGAGAGCGGAAAGCGGGCCTTGAACGAGAGGTCGCGCTCGATGCCGAGGCCAAGCCGCCCCTTGACGCTTGCAAGCTCGGCAAGGCTGACGCTGCCGAGTTCGGGGAAGCCGAAGCCGAGGTCGCAAAGGCCGAACAGGGTGTCGCCGTCGGCGTCGAGTTCGGTGAGAAGCCAGGTTGCCGGCCCGGTCGGATCGAACAGTTTGACTACCGGGACATGGTCGGTTTCGGTGTCGGTTGCGCCATTGGCGAGCAGCCGGGCGCGAAGCTCGTCGGTAATCAGGATCATGGCAAAACTCCTCTCAAAACAGGTCGAGTTGATTTCTGGCGTCATCGAACAGCCCGATATCGAGCGGCTTTTGTGCCGCGCGCGCGGGCGCGTCGGCCAAAAGGGCGAAGCGGTCGCGCGTGGTGGCTGGACATCGGGAATGAGCGTCTGCTCGCCTTGCGGCGTTGGCTCGGTCCGCAGGGTGTCGGGATCGCGCGCTCATGCCGCGATCTCGTCTTGTTGCGCGCCTTGGGCCTCGGCGTTGAAGCCCAGAAGAAAATCGGCGGCCTTGGAGGCAAGGCTGGCGGCGCGGAAGATGGCGCGATTGTCCTCGCGCAGCACCTTCAGCCATGTGCCGATATAGTCGGCATGGCGCACGGTCGGCTCGATGCCGAGCGTCGAGCAGACAAAGGCTGCGGTGATTTCGGCAACCAGTTCCTCGCGCGCATAGGTCCCGGAACCAAAGGTGCCGGAGAGGTCGCGCGCCAGCCGCGCCGGGTGGCCCGTCCAGTGGCCAAGCTCGTGGAAGCAGGTGCGGTAATAGTCGATCTGCTGAAAGAATGCCGGCTGCGGCGGCACCTGAATGGTGTCACTGGCCGGCATGTAGAAAGCTCGGTCGCCGCCGATGCGGAAATCCGCGCCGCTTCCTCGAATAAGCCCTTCGGCCTGCGGGATGATCTCGCGTTCGGGCAGCGGCTCGGCCTTGCCGTAAAGGTGCTCGGGCAGGCCGTCGCACTGCGCGACGTTGAAGACGGTGAAGCGCTTCAAATACGGCACCGCCTGCGGCTCGTCGCCGTCCGTCCTGGCGCGCTCCATCTCGTTTCTGGGGACAAAGCGGTCGGCATGCACGATTGTGGTGCCGCGCTCGCCCTTCCTGACAATGCCGCCAAGGGCAAGCGCCTGCCGGAAGGTCAGCCAGTTCTGGCCGCGATAGCTGTGCTCGATGACGGCGCCCCACAGGATGAGGATGTTGATGCCGGAATAGCGGCGCCCGGTGGCCGCGTTGCTGGGCAGGCCGAGGTCGGCCTTCGCGCTGCCCCATGGCTTGACCCATGGCACGGTGCCGCGCTCCAGTTCGGCAATGATGCGGTCCGTGATTTCCTGATAAAGGCTGGCGCCCGGGCGCCCGCCCCTGCCCGCGCCAGCCTCTCGGCTGGCGGAACGCTGGTGTTTTGCACGCATCGTCTGGTCCTCCGCTCTTCAATCCCGCGCCTTTCCCCGGAAGCGGGGTGGGCGGCGAGACGCGACCGGAAAGGCCCGCCGTCGGAGGCGGACCGCATCCGAAGGACCGGAACGAAGAGGAGGACCCAAAGCGAAGCGAAGGGTTGCGGGATGCCGCGGCGGGCCTAGAAGGGAGTGCCGCCCACCCCGCGCCGCCGGGAACGGCCAACGAACAAACCGCGCCGGCCGACAGGGCGGCGACCGTCAGCAGCCGACAGGCTGCCCGCGCCAGGGGGCGAAGCCGGATGGCCGAGACCGCCTGAGCCTGGCGAAGAAAAAGCGGGCTCGGTTCACGAGCACCCGGCACGCGCCGTCAGGCGCGCGGGCGCATCAGATTTCTGCGCCGTGCGGACATCGGTTTGGCGTTCCGGTCGAACTCGTTCAATCAGAACGAGGTCTTGATGCCGACCATCACCGTCGCCGCGGCAAAATCGCCGCCGATCCAGTCGTCTTCGCCGCCAGTCTCTGCGCCGGTCGCAATGTCATAGGTGTTGTAGTCGCCGCGAGCGGTGAACACCTTTTCGTAGGAACCGGAGACGAAGAAGCTGGTCCGCTCGTTGTACTGGTAGCCGACGCTGCCGCCGACCATCAGAACCGGCGCCGATTCGAAATCATCCTCGAAGCGCAGGTCACGCATCCAGTGATGATCGGTAGCGCCGGCCGAGAAGGTCGTGCCGCCCTTCAGCGCAAAGCCGAAGTTCCAGCGATCCTGGACATAGGTCGCATCGATGCCGGCGAAGGCGACCGGCCATTTCTGCTGGTGGCTGATGGCCTTTGCGTCTCCTGGGAAGTCGCCAACCGAATCCCGGAAGCCGGCAACGCTGTAGACATAGGAGCCGCCATAGGCAGTCCACTTGACCGAGGTGTACTTGAAACCACCGTTGACGTTGATCAGCAGCTGGTCGCTGACCTGGAAATCGTGGCCGAGCGCGACGGTTGCCGAATAGAAGTAATCAAGATCGGTGTCGGAATGGCGCGAACGGTCGCTCCAGTCGTTCCAGCCATCATTGGTCGGGAATGGCGGCTGCCAGTCATAGTCTTCCATGTAGCTGTCGCCGCTGAAGGCGATCTGGCCGGAAAGCTTGGCGGTCCAGCCGGCCTCGCTGCGCGCCGTCATCTCGGCTGAAATGACCGCAGAGGTGCTTTCCCAGATAAGGTGGCTCAGCTTCGAGCCGCTGCCGGGAGCCTGATAGACCAGCTCATTGGCCTCGATGTCGATGACGCCGACGCCGCCGACGAAAGAGAAATTGGGATTGTAGGGCGCCGGTTCGCTCGCCACCGCGTCGCTGGCCATCGCCGGCCAGGCAGCGAGCAACGCTGGCGCTCCACCAAAGACTTTCGCGTACAATTTCATAGGACTACCCTCATAGGAATCATCCGCCATTCGGCGTCTATGCAGCGCCCCTGTAGGTTGGCAAAATTGCCGCCCTCGGCTCTGTTCCTCAACACTCAAGGAAACGCCGTTAGCGTGACCGATTGACGGCGGTTTTTGCCGATGCGTTCCGGGCAGCCGGCGTGACGGGAACCCCTGCATTATCCGAGGCACACATTTGCGATGACGATGCTGGTACGATTGCAGCGGCAGGCAGCGACCACGCCGGACCTCAATCCGCTGAGATCGTGCAGGTTGCTTTGAGCCAGCCCATAGCAAACTCTCTAGTCTAGATAATCCGACAGAGCCGAGGGCCGATTTCCTCGAAGCCGTTGCGCAGATAGAAATCGAGCGTGCGCTTCCATTTTGGTTGCCTGGGCGCTGCAAGCTCAAGTCGCTTCCAACCACGCGCACGGCTTTCCTGCGAGGCGACCTCAAGCAGATGAGGGGCAATCCCTTTGGAGCGCTTGTCGGGTCGAACATACAGCTCCGAAATATAGCCGAACTTGCCTCCTGCATAGATCGCCGTGCATTCATTCAGCACCATGATGCCGACCGGCTCGTCATCTGCACTTGCGATCACTGCGACCACGCCAGCGTCGGCAAGCATTATCTGTGCGCTTTGTCTCACGTCGTCGGGCGCGGGCGCTTTCCCGCCAGTGAGTTCATCGAGCAGCGCGTGAATAAAACGGACGACTGTCCCTGCGTCCGTTGCGTTGGCGCGGCGCGTAGATATGGAAGGCATATTTTCTCCTGCTAGTGGTCAAAATCCCTCAAGCTGCTACCCGCGCAGATCCGACTCACTCTTTTAAGTAACTCGGACGAGTGAACAGCATTTTTCATCAAAAATATGATAAAAAATTGCAAAATAAATATTACAAGCAACAGGATACCGATGACTTGAGGTGAATTGCGGAGATAGGGGGCCTGCAAATCAACCTGGTTACTTCGGACCGCACGGTGAAGCTGCCTTGCCGAGGTAGGATGAAGCTGCAAGTCTAAACGGGCCTGAGACAAAAGATACAGCCTGAGATGCCCGTGCGGCCAGAACGCTAGGACAATGCAGTCGAGCAAAGAGGACATCCGTGACGGGCGGCGAGAGCGCTCGACGGTTGCCACACTCATTCGGCGCCAGCCGGAACACGAGCCGAGCCGACCGGTGCGCAGAGGCTGGTTGCCGCGCCGATCAAGTCGGACACGTCGGCCTCGGTCGTCGCGAAAGAGGTGACGAACCTCACGATCCCGGGCTCCCAGCGATCATGGTAGAAGCGGAATCCCATGTCGAGCAGCCCCCGGATCAGGGACGTGGGAAGTCGGCAGAACAATATATTGGCCTCGGGACGCTGCTGGATTTTCACGCCTGGCAGGGCCAACCCCTGCGCGAGCGCCGATGCCATCGCATTGGCATGGGTCGCGTTGCGAAGCCAGACACCGTCCCTCAGATAACCGTCCATTTGCGCCGCCATGAAGCGCATCTTGGAACTCAACTGGCCGGCCCGCTTGCGGCGAAAGGCGATCGTGCTCGCGAGATCTCCGCGGAACGAGACGACCGCATCGACCCCAAACGTTCCATTCTTCGTGGCGCCAAACGACACAAGGTCGACGCCGGCCTTCCACGTCATCTCGGCCGGCGAGCAGCGCAGAGTGACGAGGGCGTTGGCGAAGCGAGCACCGTCCATGTGGAGCGGCAGGTTCGCTAACCGGCAGATATGGCTGATGGCCTTGATCTCGTCGAGCGCGTAGACCGATCCCATCTCGGTCGCCTGCGTGATGCTGACGCTGGAGGGCTGGACCGAGTGGATATCGCCCACCATGCGCGTTGCATTGGCCGCCAAGGCGTCGATGTCGATTTTGCCAGCTTCGCCTGGAAGCTGCACCAACTTCGCACCGGCTGTGTAGAACTCCGGCGCGCCGCACTCGTCGCGGTTGATGTGTGCGTCGGCGTGCGAGAGGATGCTGCCCCATGGCGGCGTCATCGCCGCGAGCGCCAGCGCGTTTGCCGCCGACCCCGTCGAAACGAGGAACACGTCGACCGCATGCTCGAACACCTCGGCGAGCTGGTGCTCGACGGTATGCGTCAGCTCATCGTTGCCGTAGGGAAGCGCCTGACCTGACGCGCATGCGGTGATGGCTGCGATCACCTCGGGGGAGACGCCGGCGATGTTGTCGCTGGTGAAGTCGCGGGGGCGGGTCTGCTTGCTTTCGTTCATGGTCTTGACGCTCTTTTCATCCATTGAGCGTCCAAGCTAGACGGTTCGCCGCGCGCTTTATTGAACGATATTCAAACCGAGAGGTAACGCGCCGGCGTCACTCCCAGCACGGCCTTGAAGTGCCGGGTCAGGTGGCTCTGGTCCGCGAACCCGACCGCGACGGCGACCTCGGCGACCTGCTGACCTCGCCTCAGCAGCCGTCGCGCCTCGTCGATGCGGACCTGGATCAGGTAGCGGGTGGGGGGCAACCCGAAATGCGCCTTGAAGCCATCGATCAGCGTCGCCTTGGAGCATCCGGCGAGGGCGGCCAGGGCGGCGAGCTGCAGGACTTCGTCAAAGTGGGCATGGATGAAGTCACGCACGTCGCGGAACCTCGGCGGCACGAATTTTCGCTCTGCAACGCGCGACCTGCCAACCTGTGCGAAGACGTGGGGCAGGAAACGGATCAGATGCTCCTCGATCTCCAGTGCCGAGCTATGCTCATGTTCAAGCAGGCGCCATAGCGCGCCGAGGCCGTGCGCAACGACCGCATTCTCCTGGAACGGGCTCTTGAAGTCGATCGTTCCGGGTTCGTGTTGGCCGCTGTCCTCAAGGACTTGCCGGACAAGGCCTTCGGGCATGTAGAAGATCTTCTGGCTCCAGCCAAGATCGTCACCAGCACCCCCGAAGTGCGGTTCGCCGGGCGCGAAGGTCGCGACGGCGCCGCTACCGGCGTGCCAAACCTCACCTCGGCACCAGACATCATGGACGCCTCGCTCGATCAGCCCGATTAGATACTCGTTGTGCGCATGCTTGGAGAAATCCTGCCGGTGATAGTCCGCCGCCAGGTAATCGAGCCCGCCAAGGACATCGGAGTGCTTCATCACCGCACGATTGCGCGGCGGCCGGCCCGGGGGTTCAGAACGGCCACGCGCCTTTTCGTCGCATTCTACGGTGGTATCGGCCACTTGATGATCAATCCAGGTGGGTCGTCACAACGATATCGTGCTCTCGTAGCGAATTTCAAACCGAAGCAGGATTAATTGCCGCCCGAAGAGGGGCCTGCTGCAGGGCGGGCAGCGGATTGGCGGGATTAATCGTGTTTCAAGCTTGGGAAGTGGACCCGAGCGACGCGTGGCCGGATGGCCGATATCGAGAAGAAGACCAAGCGCTATCCTCTCCGATCTGACGGATGAGGAATGGTCGCGGATACAACCGTTCCTGCCGGGCGCGGCCAAGACCGGGCGGCGCGTGGTGACGGACCTGCGCGAGGTCTTGAACGCGTTCCGCTACATGGCCCGATCGGATGGCGGCTGGCGCATGCTGCCAAAGGATTTCCCGCCCATATCGGTCGCGGTCGAGACGCCTTACGGACACGCCCACGGACTGCGCCAACTGGCTGGAACGTTCCCCGGCCTGACGGCGAAGCAGCAGGCGACGATCAAGGCGCTAAACGCAGAATACGCCAAAACTCGAAGCCGAGTACGAGCGTGTCAACGAACTGCCGGCCGATGTTGACGAACGGCTACCAGGGGCGGCTACGGCTGCACTCATTGTCGGATCTTCGACGAAGTCGGACATGAGACACAGCGCTATCGAAGTGACCGCATTGTTCTGCAACGATTTTCTCATTTGGCACGACACATGCGGGGGCTCTCCCGCATGAGCGCTCCGTCAATCTCGATTGATGCGAGCAGGATTCAATCAAGGCGCAGTGCGTCGCTTCTGAAGATCAAGGAGAGAAAAGTATGGCGAGAGCGCGAATTGGCGTGGCGCGGGCAATGACAGCGGCTGTCGTCCTCATCGCTGCGGGACAGGCCGGCGCGGCAGATGTTGGGCAAGCCGCGAGCGTCCCGCAGGCAGAAGCCTGCGTCGCGGAAGCGCCAAGCCCCTGGCAGATCCGCCTGCGTGCGTTGGGGGTGATCACCGAGGATTCGGGCTATGTCAATGCGGTGCCCGGCTCCGGTCTTTCGTATTCGAACACCGTGACGCCGGAACTCGATATCTCATATTTCTTCACGGACAACATCGCCGCCGAACTCATACTCGGCACCACCTATGCCAACATCGACGGCCAAGGTGCGATCGGCGGGCTTGGCAAGGTCGGCAAGGTTTGGCTGCTGCCGCCAACGGTGACATTGCAGTATCATTTTACCGATTTCGACACCTTCAAACCCTATCTCGGCGCCGGCGTGAACTATACGATCTTCTATCATCAGCAAGCCGGCAGCGCCGATGATCTCAAGGTCAAGAACACATTCGGCGCCGCGCTGCAGGTCGGATTCGACTACATGGTGGACGAGCACTGGGGCGTCAACTTCGACGTGAAGAAGCTTTTCCTCAAGCCCGACTTCGACGTCACTGTCGCCGGCGCCAAGCTCACGGGCAAGGCCAAGCTCGATCCCTGGTTGATAGGCGCAGGTCTCACCTACCGCTTCTGAGGACGAACCACACAAAAGGGGCGCTTTTCGAAGTCCGCGCGCGGATCATCCGTGCCGAGAAGTGGACCCGCAATGGTTCTTAAAGGAGTTGTTGGCATGCGCGTAGAAAACGATCATTGCGACGTGATCGGTGTGCCGGCCGCTCCCACGCAACTTGATCGTCTTTCTTCTGCGATTCTGCAGCAGGGGGGGATGGCGCGAGTGTCGCTGCCAGGCGGTGTGGTGGCCTGGGCGGCAGGCCGTCACCAGACGCTCAGGCAGATGCTTTCCGACCAGCGTTTCAACAAGGACTGGCGACAGTGGCGGGCGGTGCAGGACGGCGAGATTCCCGAGGATCATCCGCTGATCGGGATATGCAAAGTGGACAACATGACCACGGCGCACGGCGCCGATCACCGTCGCTTGCGCGGCCTGCTGTCCAGCAGCTTCGCGCCTAGTCGTATCGCCTTGCTGGCGCCACGGATCGAACAATGCGTCGATCGACTCCTGGCCGAGATGGCGCAGCGCGGCGGCAGTGCCGATCTGATGTGCGAGTTCGCCGTTCCGCTGCCCACCAACGTGATTGCCGAACTGTTCGGTTTGCCGGACGAACAGCGTGAAGAGATCGTCGCGCTCACCTACAGCCTGGCCAACACCTCCGCCACAGCCGAAGAGGTGCGACAGACGCGGCAGCGCATCCCGGAGTTCTTCCGTCGCCTGATCGCGCTCAAGCGGGGCCAGCTCGGCGATGATCTGGCTTCGGCCCTGATCGTCGCCCGTGACAAAGGCGAGCTCGTTTCCGACACCGAGCTCATCGACATGCTGTTCATGGTGCTCTCTGCGGGCTTCGTGACCACCGCCGGCGTCATCGGCAATGGCGTGCTGGCATTGCTGACGCATCCGCAGCAACTGCACCTGGTGCGCAGCGGCCAAGTTCCTTGGTCACAGGCGATCGACGAGATCCTGCGCTGGGGCAGCTCAGCGGCCAATCTGCCGTTCCGCTATGCCACCCAGGACGTGGAGATCGACGGATGCATGGTCCGCCGCGGCGATGCCGTCCTGATGGCGTTCCATGCGGCGAACCGGGACGAAAAGGCCTTCGGTCCCGGCGCCGACAGGTTCGATGTCACCCGGCGGCACAACCCGCACCTGTCATTCGGCGAGGGGCCGCATTCCTGCCTGGGCGCTGCGCTGGCGCGCCTGGAATTGCGCTGCGCCTTCCCCGCGCTGTTCGGGCGGCTGGAGGATCTGGCCCTGACCATCGCTGCGGAGGACGTCGTCTACATGCCGTCTTACGTCATTCGCTGCCCGCAGCGCCTGCCGGTCAGCTTCCGCCCTTCCGTCGCTTAGAGAAGTGCGGCATTCACCCCGGATTCGGTGATTCTCGGTTCGCCGGGGTGGCTGGTCTCGCACGAGGGGGGCGAGCATGCCCGGTTACGCACGATCGTGGCGCCGGCCTTCAGCAATCGCAGGGTGAAGCTGCTCGCGCAGCAGGTCGAGGCGATCGCCGCGCAGTTGTTCGAGACGCTGGCGGCCCAGCCCCAGTTCCGCCGACCTGAGGCGCCACCTCTCCTTTCCGCTTCCGGACATGGTTATCAGCGTGCTGGAATGCGCAAGCACGCTGAGCGAAGCCGAGCGGGGAACAAATACCGGGATTCCCGGCGGACCGTGACGGCCTCGCCCCACTTTACGCTCTTGAGCCCGGCGACCTCGATCTGATCCGGCGTCGCCGATGAGGACAAGGACCTCTCCGAGCCTGCACTGATGTGAGGCCGCATCGTACACGGCTTTGGGCGAAAGAGACTGATCAGCGCAAGGGCACTATTCGCATCATCACATAAACATCTCGTTATATGTATTGACAAGGAGCGAAGCTGCTGTGATTGTGCGCATGTCGTGGTTCTCCGCGCGGCACTGCCGTAGCGGAGCTAAGAGGGAAGCCGGTGCGATGCCGGCGCTGCCCCCGCAACTGTTAGCGGCGAGCCAAGCCCATTGGTGTCACTGAGGCGAACGGCCTCGGGAAGACGGGCAGAGGCTTTGACCCGCGAGCCAGGAGACCTGCCACGACGAACAACGTCCACGGGCGGGGTGTCTCGGTGGCCGCGGTAGCCTGGCTTCGTGCCGCCTACTCGCGCGTTCCTTGTCCCCACGCCCCAACCATCGGGGTATGGCATGACTGTCTCTCAACAAATTCCAGTGGCAACGCTCGGCGTGCCGCGTATCGGTCGACGGCGGGAACTCAAATTCGCGCTTGAAAGCTACTGGTCCGGAAAATCTCCCGCTGCCGACCTGCTCGCGACGGCGAAGGCGCTACGCGCCGCCAGCTGGAGGGAGCAGCACGATCGCGGCGTGTCGAAAATCCCGTCCAACGATTTCTCACTTTATGACCATGTGCTCGACACCGTCGCCATGGTCGGCGCCGTGCCGGCACGATACACCTGGACTGACGGCGAGGTCCCACTCGATACCTATTTCGCAATGGCGCGCGGCAACCAAGATCAGGCCGCTGATTGCGGACATGCCGGTGACGAGCATGCGGCCAACGGGCATGGCCTTGCCGCGATGGAAATGACCAAATGGTTCGACACCAACTATCACTACATTGTGCCGGAACTTACCGACGATCAGAGCTTTGCCCTCTCGTCGGCGAAACCGGTCGATCATTTCCTCGAGGCCAAGGCGCTCGGCATCCACACGCGCCCGGTCCTGCTTGGACCGGTTACCTTTCTCAAGTTGGCGAAGTCACCTGAGGAAGGTTTCAACCCTATCGCGCTCCTGCCACGGCTGCTGCCCGTCTACGAGGAGCTCCTGCGGAGGCTGAAGCTCGCGGGAGCCGATTGGGTGCAGATCGATGAGCCGGCGCTCGTGGTCGATCTGGTTCCCAACGAACGGGATGCGCTCCAATTCGCCTACTGCCGGCTGTCAAAAGCAGCACCGGAGTTGAAGATCATGGTCGCTACCTATTTCGGATCGCTGGGAGACAATCTCGAGACCGCAATTTCTCTGCCCGTGGCGGGACTGCACGTCGATCTCGTGCGCGCTCCAGAGCAGTTGGAGACCGTCGGCCGGCTCGCGCAGAAGGAACTTGTGCTCTCGCTCGGGCTGATCGACGGCCGCAACGTCTGGCGCGCGAACCTGCCTGCCATACTTGACCGCATCAAGCCGATCGTCGCCGGCTGGCCGCTGGACCGCGTGGAGATCGCCCCGTCCTGCTCGATGCTGCATGTGCCGATCGACCTGGACATGGAGACGGCACTCGATGCGGACGTGAAATCGTGGCTCGCCTTCGCGGCGCAAAAAACCGACGAGCTGGTCGTGCTCGCCCGTGCCCTGGCTGAAGGCCGGGACGCGGTCGCCGCCGAACTAGAGGCGTCGGCTGAGGCTGCCGCCGCTCGCGCGACATCCGCTAAGGTGCATGATCCGCTCGTCGAAGGTCGGGTCGCCAGCATCAAGGTCGCCATGACGCGCCGGAAGAGCGCATTCGACGTGCGCTCCAAGCTTCAGGGCGACACGTTTGGCTTGCCATCCTTCCCCACCACGACGATCGGCTCCTTCCCGCAAACAGCCGAGGTTCGCAAGGCGCGGGCAGCCCATGCCAAGGGCGAGCTGAGTTACGTCGACTATGAGGCCTTCCTGAAAAAAGAGATAGAAGCCGCCGTTCGCTGGCAAGAAGAGATCGGACTCGACGTGCTGGTCCACGGCGAATTCGAGCGCAACGATATGGTGCAGTATTTCGCCGAGCAGCTCCGCGGCTTTGCCTTCACGCAGCATGGGTGGGTGCAGAGCTATGGCTCGCGCTTTGTGCGACCCCCGATCATCATTGGCGATGTGTCGCGACAAAATCCGATGACACTACACTGGTGGCGATACGCCCAGTCGCTGACGCCAAAGCCGGTGAAGGGCATGCTTACCGGCCCGGTGACGATCCTCAACTGGTCCTTCGTCCGAGACGACCTTCCGCGCTCAGCCGTCTGCCGCCAAGTCGCGCTCGCCATTCGCGATGAAGTGAGCGACCTCGAAAAGGCCGGCGCCAGGATGATCCAGATCGACGAAGCCGCACTGCGCGAGGGCTTGCCGCTTCGTGAGGCCGACTGGGAAACCTATCTCGACTGGGCCGTCGAATGCTTCCGGCTGGCTTCAACGGCGGTTGGCGATGCGACCCAGATTCACACCCATATGTGCTATTCCGAGTTCGGCGACATCGTGGACGCGATTGCTGCAATGGATGCCGATGTGATCTCCATTGAAACCTCGCGCTCGCAGATGGAACTGCTCGATACGCTGCGAACCTTCAAGTATCCGAACGAGATCGGTCCCGGCGTCTATGACATTCACTCGCCGCGGGTCCCGGAAGTGGGCGAAATTTCCAACCTCATCATGCTTGCGCGCGAGCGATTGTCGGATGGCCAACTGTGGGTGAATCCCGACTGCGGTCTCAAAACGCGCAGGTGGGAGGAGGTCCGCCCTGCCCTGGTGAACATGGTGGCTGCGGCACGCGCAATTCGGGAAAAAGCGCAGACGGCGTAGGGCTCGGTGCCACTCGCCGGCGGTGAGCGGCAACGCCACACACCGGGCATCCTTGGGGGAGTCTATCCGGCGCGCCCAAGGCAATCGCGCTGCCGGTGACGAAGCGCCTCGGCAAGCTTGGCCTGGCCGCGGCCCTTGTTACGGCGCGTCGAAGTCAGCTTTCCAGACGCCGCCGTTGGCTGGCGATCGAAGGAGGCTTGGCCTCAAATGAGCCGGCCAGAAACGAGGCGGCTCACCGCCAGCCAGTTTCGGATTATTCCGTATTGGGATAATCCAGTATCACTATCGTCTCCCCGACCTTGATCGCCGAAACCCCGTTCCCGACCATCGGGAGAGGCATCGGCGATCACGCGGCGCCGGTCTGCGGAGCGTGTTCCGGGAAACCGGATACAGGGCTAAGCTGGGGAAGGTTCAAACGGCACTTCTGGAGACTATTGAGGCGGCATCGACGCTCTGCCATCTGCACCGGGCCAATTCCCGCTCGATGGCTCCGTCTGCCTCTGGCTGCAATCACCATCACCGCGACGGCGAAGCCGAGCGGCCGCAGCTGGCTGGCGGACCCCTTGTGTTTTGATGGTGAAGATCCGGCGCCGGACCAGGAAAGCCATCGCGGAAAGTGCGGGGTTGGCTTGCTCCTGGCGTGATCGGACCGCGCCCAATCGCGACGCGCAGATGGCCGAGATTCATGAGCGGCGTCCTAAATCTCAATCGCTGCGCAAAATGCGTGCTTCGAGCGCAGCTGCGACGAAAGCTCGTCTAGCGGCTGGTGGATGGGTCTTACCGCGTAACACCTGCAGACAGGTGTCCATCGCTATCTTGCGTTTATCGGTCTCATGATGCAGATCCCGCAGCAAGATAGCGGCCGCGTCGTTGACGTCGAACACGATACGCTCCGAGCTGCGGCGGCTAACCTGAACAACGACTGGCCTCTCAAATCTGATCAACCCGGTCATCCCCCTCCTCCACAGCCACTACGCGGCAAACAGCCCGGGTCGCATTTCTTAACTCAGCCAAACGCGACCGCTGCACCTGCGCCATTGAGCCTGGCCATTGGCGGGCAAGCGATCGCCATGAGGCGCGTCCGGCCATGGTCAGCTTGCGTGCGATCTGCGGTTGTGCAGTCGATGGTGAGGAACTGCTTCTCATTCGCGTGGTCTAGCTGTGAAACCTGGACATAGTGCACTGTTTGACGCGCCTCGCCAGTCTCAAACATGTCGTCGATGTCTACACCTGCACTTTTCCACTGCCCGATCTGCAGGCGGCGATCCACTGCATCGCGGAGGTTGAATCTTCCAAGATGGCGACCCGCTTCGCAAAGCCGAAAAAGGCATTGCGCGCCGTGCTTACCGGCTTGCGCCCATCGTACGCATCGTAGCATGCCCTCAGGGCGGCTTCGTGGATCATGTCTCTGCGATCTTCCGGCCATTCATTGAGAAAATCGATTGCATCCGCAAGGCCGGCAATCTCTTGGATGATGTGCGTTGCGCGCTTCACAAAAAGGGGGCTGCTGAAAGCCTCAGCGTTCATTGGTTTCTCCCAACTTTCCAAATAGCCAATTTGCATGAAGATGCGCCCGCATCGACACGGCGACCATGGCACAATGTGTTGTCAGGGCGATGACGGTTCAAGCGGAAGATCCGTGACGGCGACCGGGCGTGCAGCGATCCGCCAACACATCATGCAATGGCTTTGGTTGCCATCAAACGCGGTCGTCACTATTAAGCTACGAGATGATTCTTACCCGGCTACTCTAATTCCGCAGGAGCGTTTTCATGACCGAAGAAACCGAGAGCAAAGCCGACAACCTCATCGAACTCACCGCCCACGTCGTCTCAGCCTATGTTTCGAACAATCCGGTTCCCGTCAGTGAACTGCCTGGGCTGATCGGCCAGGTCCACATCGCATTGAAAGCCACTGCTGGTGGTGCCGCACCAGAAAAGTCGGAAGCTCTCAAGCCTGCCGTACCGATCAGAAAATCGGTTACACCCGATTACATTGTCAGCCTTGAGGACGGTAAGAAGTTCAAGTCGCTCAAGCGTCACCTGGCGACCCACTATGGCCTTACACCCGACGAATATCGCGCGAAATGGGAGCTGCCGGCGGACTATCCCATGGTGGCGCCGAACTACGCTGCGGCGCGCTCGGCATTGGCCAAGACCATGGGTCTGGGCCGCAAGCCGAAGGAACCGGAAACGCCGGCACCTGCCAAGCGTGCCCGCAAGAAAGCGGCAGCCTGACCGCACTTTTTCAGGATGGGCTAAGCGGATCAGGCACTATTTCGCAGTCGCGAGATAAAATTTGTGCGTTGCAATATCCGCGGCGATCGGTATGATCATGGTGTCGGCCATCTACTCCTCCCAGATGTGGCCCCGACGCTGAATGGGGCGCACCTCCTCCCGCGTCTCGTTCTAAATCGAGCCCGCTGCCACCTCCTCCCGGTAGCGGGCTTTTTCTTTGTCTGAGGCGCGATTTCGGTAGGCCAACGCATTTGGCTCTAAGCGAGGCGAATGCTCCGAACTTCCAGGCCTTTCTTGCCCTGCCCGCATTGGACAAACACCTTCTGACCCTCCATCAGCATGCTGAGTCCTGAGCGGGTCAGCGCGGTGGCATGAACGAAGATGTCCTTCTCACCGTTTTCAGGTGCAATGAAGCCGAAGCCCTTTTGGGGATTGTACCATTTGACCGTGGCCTCGCTCTCCAACTGGGCGCTCGTCCCGGCGGTGGACTCTCCAGCGCAACGCGTATGCACCTGAGGTTTCGCGGTCTGACCGCCTACCTCCAGCACTTGCGCGACCTGATGACCTCTTGGACTTTCTTCCGTTGTGACCTTGAGACGCGTTCCCTCGGAAACACCGCGGCTCCCGGCCGCCTCCAGCACCCGGATGTGCAGATAGGCCTGGGTGCCCTCCGGCAGTTTGACAAAGCCAAAACCCTTGCTGGTGTTGAACCACATCACTTCGGCGTCGACAGCGGATGCGGCTAGGGTCGACGAACGCTGAAAGTAGCTTGGCTCGGAAGGCCGTTCCGCAAAAGAAACCGGGTCATCGTCATGACGATGCCGGCGTGGCTCACGATGGTCCTTATATTTGCCCACGATCGTCCGACTGGCTTGAACAACGCACTGCGCTCCCGGCAGGATAATCTCAATGGGCGATGCGTTCATGTCAATTCACCAGTTGGCCGCTTACCCGCTCGATCGCATCACGATCCCGACCTGTTGCCACACGAGGTCGATGATGGCGGGTGAGCAATATATGCCACAGGTCGACCTGCTGATCCGAACGCGTTCCCCATATCGCACGGCAAAAGGGTCGCGCTGAAGGGCGGCACCGCGATCAACCGTTTCGATCGTGACACGCCCCGGGCTGCCGCCTCACGCGGATGCGCATCCGACATTTCGATTTACGCGCAATTTACCCGCACAGCCTGCAGGAGGGAGACGAGCAGCTTGTCGTTGAGTCGTCCCGCTAGATGAACCCCGCCTGCTCGGCTTCGCGGCGTAAATTCTGCCTCGGCCTTGGGCCGATCTGCTGGATCACCAAGCCGGCCGCCAGCGAGCCGAGATCGCCGCAGGCCTTGAGGTCGCGGCCTTGCGTGTAGCCATGCAGGAAACCGGCGGCATAGAGGTCGCCGGCGCCTGTCGTGTCGACCAGTTCCTTGATCGCGGTTGCCTGGACGACCACGGTCTCGTCGCCGCGCACGATGACCGAGCCTTTTTCCGAGCGGGTCACGGCGGCGATCCGGCAATCCCTGCGGATCTGCGCCAGCGCCTTGTCGAAGGACGATGTCTGATAGAGCGATTTGATCTCGTGGCTGTTGGCAAAGACGATGTCGACCGTGCCCGAGCGCAGCAGGTCGAGGAACTCGTCGCGGTAGCGGTCGACGCAGAACGAGTCTGACAACGTCATCGACACTTCGCGTCCGGCCTCGTGTGCGAGCTTCGCCGTCTGCCGGATCGCCTCCTTGGCGCGCGGCGGATCCCACAGATAGCCCTCGAAATAGGTGACCTTGGCGCCGGATGCCTTGTCGGCCTCGACGTCCTCCGGCCCGAGTTCGACGCAGGCGCCGAGATAGGTGTTCATCGAGCGTTCGCCGTCGGGCGTGACGAAGATCATCGAGCGCGCGGTCGGCGGCTCGCCCGTAAGCGGCTTTGTGTCGAAGGCGACACCCTGCGCATGAATGTCATGGGCGTAGATTTCGCCCAGCGCATCGTTGGAGACCTTGCCGAAGAAGGCGGCACGGCCGCCGAAGCTGGCGACGCCGGCCGCCGTGTTGCCGGCGCTGCCGCCGGACGCCTCGATCGCCGGGCCCATGCGGCTGTAGAGCAGTTCGGCGCGCTGGGTGTCGATGAGGTTCATCGCGCCCTTGATGATGCCGTTGGTCTCGAGGAAGTCCTCGTCGCATTGGGCGATGATGTCGACAATGGCATTGCCGATGCAAAGCACGTCATAATCCGGCATCAATGTCTCCGCCAACTACCCACCGGCTTTCTGCTATGCCGGCCAGGCGCGCGTCTAGCGAGTTGAAAAGGATTGCCGCATGCGCTTGATCCAGCGGCCCTCACGCAGCTGCCGGTCCTGCTTCACGCAGCAAGTCGTCGGCTCTGTCCGTCTTCTCCCAGGTGAACTCAGGCTCTTCACGGCCGAAGTGTCCGTATGTCGCCGTCTTGCGGTATATCGGGCGCAAGAGATCAAGCATCTTGATGATTCCTTTCGGTCGGAGATCGAAAAGCTCAAGAACAAGGCTCTCGATCCTTTTTTCCTCGATTCTTGCGGTTCCGAAGGTGTTGACCATCACAGAAACCGGACTGGCCACGCCGATCGCGTAGGCAAGCTGAACCTCGCAGACCTCCGCAAGTCCGCTGGCAACGATATTCTTTGCGACATACCGCGCCGCATAGGCGGCCGAGCGGTCAACCTTAGATGGGTCCTTGCCCGAAAAGGCGCCGCCGCCGTGACGCCCCGTTCCACCGTAGGTATCGACGATGATCTTACGTCCAGTGAGGCCGCAGTCGCCAGCAGGCCCACCGACCACGAACCGCCCTGTCGGGTTGACCAGAAATCTGATCCCCGAAGTATCCAGGTGGGTAGGCAGGACCGGTTTTATGATCTCCTCAATGACGCCTTCGCGGACTGTTTCTTGGGAGACCGCCTCGTCATGCTGCGTCGACAGGACTATGGTATCCAGCGCCACCGGGCGAAGACCCTCGTAGCGTACGGACACTTGAGATTTCACATCCGGACGCAGCCAGCCAAGCTGTCCCGTTTTCCGGACCTCAGCCTGTCTTTTCGTCAAATGATGAGCGAGTTGGATCGGCAAGGGCATCAATGTATCCGTCTCGTTGCATGCGAATCCAAACATGAGGCCCTGATCCCCCGCCCCCTGCTCGAGATCCTGCCCTCGTCCTTCATCAACGCCCTGGCTTATGTCGGGCGACTGCTCGGTGAGAGCCAGAATGACGGCGCAACGTCGACCGTCAAAGCCGATAGCATCGTCGTCGTAGCCAATATCGAGGATCGTATCGCGGGCAACTTGAGTGTAATCGACCTCCGCGTGGCTGGTGATCTCGCCAGCCAGAACGACCATCCCTGTCTTCACCAACGTTTCACAGGCGACGCGCGCCTTCGGGTCGGTGCGGAGGATGGCATCGAGGACGGCATCGGAGATGTTGTCTGCCATCTTGTCGGGGTGTCCCGCGCCGACGGATTCAGAAGAGAACACGAACTGCCTGGTCATGGAATGTCCTCGCTTCAAGTTTTTGGAGTTAGGTGGGAGTTTCGGGATTGGGGCGGCCTTACCGGTCGCTGATGCCGGGAACATCGAACGTAGCGCAGAAGTCGGCAACGTCTCTTCGCACGTTGGCATGAACATCTGGGTCCTCGGGCTGGCGACAGACCAGATCAATGAAAGCGGCGATCTGCACCATTTCCCCTTCACGCATGCCCATGGACGTCACCGCCGGCGACCCCAAGCGGATCCCGCTTGTGACCGTCGGGTCGCGCGGGTCGCCCGGCACCATGTTGAAGTTCGCAATGATGCCTGCCCTTGCCAGGCGCTCAGCATACGCTTTGCCTGATAGCGGCCGGTCCCGGAGATCAAGGATCAGCATGTGATTGTCAGTCCCGCCGGTGACCAGATCATAACCACGATCCAGAAGCGCCTCGGCCAGAGCCTTGGCATTCCTGACAATCTGATGACCGTAGGTGCGGAAAGACGGGGTCGCGGCTTCCTGCAAAGCAACAGCGAGCGCGGCGATGATATTCATGTGCGGCCCACCTTGCAGTTGAGGAAACACCGCGCGATTAATCCGTTTGGCGAGATTGTGTTTGCTCGTGGGATGATAGAGCGCCTGATAACGATCTTCATTCTTCGACAAAATAAAGCCTCCACGGGGGCCGCGGATCGACTTGTGAGATGTGCTGGTGACGACGTCGCAATGAACCACGGGATTCGGATGCGCTCCAGCGACAATCAGGCCGCTGATGTGGGCGATGTCGGCCACGAGATAAGCGTTCGCCTCCAGAGCGATTTCTGCCATGGCCGCGTAGTCAAAGGCGCGCGGATAGGCAGTTCCGCCGACCCAAATCAGTTTCGGCCGTTCCCGCCTGGCTGTCTCGCGCAAGCGGTCATAGTCAATTTGCTGCGTCTGTTCGTGCAGCCCATATGGGACGCGTTGATAATCAGTGCCGGAAAAGTTGACGGACCAACCATGAGTCAGATGGCCGCCTTCAGGTAAAGGCAAGCCCATGACTTTGTCACCGGGGCTCAAAAGCGCACGATAGACAGCCTGGTTGGCTGGCGAGCCCGAATAAGGCTGGACGTTGGCGTGCTCACTGCCAAAGAGCGCTTTCAGGCGCTCGATCGCGAGGGTCTCAAGCTCATCGACGATCTCGTTTCCCGCGTAGTAGCGCGCACCCGGGTACCCTTCGGCATACTTGTTCGTGAATATAGAGCCGGTCGCTTCCAGGACGGCCGAAGAGGCAAAGTTCTCGGATGCGATGAGTTTGAGCGTTGTCCGTTCCTGCCGTTCCTGTCTTAGAAGCAGTTCATGAACGCGGCAATCGACGTGGATCAAGGAAGACCGTCCGTATGTGCCGGGCTCTGCGATGGCTGCGTCAGCGGAGTTGTCCATGGTAGTCGCGCTCCATTGGCTTAATCTATTCCACGATCAAGCAGCAGTCCCCTTCGACCACGCGTCTTGTGCCGCCTCGAGCCGCTCCAGGTCGCGCTTATGATACCCATCGTCGTGGGGCAGGAGATCGACCAGGAATTGAACCAACCCTCTGTCCTTGCCTCCTGCATTGAGATGATATGAGCACCAAGGACCTTGTCGATTGCGGCAAAGAAAGTCAGCTCTGGCCAGCATCTGGACGTGTCGCGCAACGCGCTCCCGACGAAGATCGAGAATCTCCGCCAGTTCGCGGACAGTGAGGTCGGCATGTGCGCAAAGGCCCAGGATCCGAAGGCGATCAGGATGCGCTGCTGTCATCAGGCGATCGACAAGTATCTTCATTGGTCGGCACGACGCCAAATAGAAGAACCGAACCCTCGTCCTGCCGGCTTTGTCATTTCGCGCTCTCCGCAGATGCTGTCCGGCGGCGGAACATTAAACGACACCAGGTTTCTGCCGCCACTGAACTTGAAAGTTGTGGTGAGCGTAACATTGACAGCGATTTGCGGTCGCAAAGATTCCATGAATTTCATTGAAGAATCTGTTGCAACGCCTAAACAAGAACGCAACGAGATTGGCGGGGTGCTGGTAAGACGGCAAGCTGGAACTGCTTGGCGAAGCGGGAGGGGATCGGCGCCACCTTTCCCCAGGCGACAGCGCTAACCTGATGGTGCACCTGATCCGCCATTTACTTGATTTCGTATCACAGAAGAATCGCAAAGCCGTCGTGCCGACGCTCAGCGCTATCTGCCGTGGCGCGAACGCCAAGCCGGCACGGAGGGTCTGGAGGACTTCGAGGCCGGCGACCGGGCCGGCGATACCCGGCGATCACTCGAAGCTGGCGGCGCGACTGGCAGCACGTCGTGCCTCTTCGCCTATCCGAGTGTGCGCAGCATCATCTACACGGCGGATGCGCTCGAAATGTCCGCGCAGGTCGGCGCCATTTCCAAATAGCGCTTAATCCTGGTCAGTCACCAAACCGATGTGGCTGACACGGAGGTGCCAGTTCATAAAGCGTGACGATGGTGGGGGTTCCTTTGCCCTTCTCCAACCCGCTGATGTACTGCTGGCTCAAGCCGTAGATCTCGGCAAGCTGCTCCTGCGTCAAGCCGGCCTCTCCCTGATCCTACGTGCATTTCGTCCGACTGGCTTGCGCATATCCAGTCGCGGAGTCAGCGGATCACGGGCCCCATTGTCATCGATTTGCTCGAATCATCTGCGCCCGAATGGCGGTTCGCAGCCATCTCGATCGGGCAAACTGGATGGTTACGACTGGATACGAAGAACTGTTTGCGCGCTGACCGGCTCCAGGTGAGCTATTCCAATTACTTTCAGGCGAGGAAATCTCGATAGCCGCGATCCATGAGCATTTGACCGCGCCAGACGGCACGGCGGATGCGATCGCGAAGGTGGTTGCGCGGATCCGTCCAGTCGGCCTGGACGCGTTGTTGGCCCAACAGGGCCGTTGCGATTTCACGGTGCGACGCCCCGCCTAGCGAGCCGTCGAGCGCCTGGAGGACAAACCGCAGACGGCCGGCGCGCGCTTCGGGCGGAAACAGCCTGTGGGGAAGCTGTCCAGTCGCGTAAAGAGCATTGAGGCATTCGAGCGCATTCAGGTGCTGCCTCGTTCGATCGGCGAGCCAGATCGCGTCGACGGATAGCCGAACAGGGCGCAAAACATCCGCGCCCCCCACGACAAGCTGGAGGTCCCGGTGAGCATCCCGCAGCATGACGTGTTGGCGACCATCCGCCGTGATCACGAGTTTGGCCCGACATGGCAATGTAGCGAGATCAAATGAAAGCGTTTCGGGCGACAATGCCTTTTCCGCAATGACCGGCAGAACATGAGGGCATTGGCGGGAGCACCAGAACACTGCCGCATCACACCTCAACGAGCTTGCAAAACAGGAGCCCCCACCGCGTCAGATCGAGCGACGATCTCACCACTTCTACGTCGAACCACCTTTCTGCAAATTCTGCCTGCTCAAGCGCGTGCCCCAAGTCACGCTGGAAGGCCGGATCGCGCCGCAGAAATTCCCAAGCCCAGCCGCGTCGCGTCAGGTGCTGGGTGTAGCGATAGGATTTCTCATCCTGCCAGTCCGGCCAGTCGGCGTCATTACCTATCATAACCATTTCAGGCGCCCGTGCAGAGTACCGGCGCCCACAGCACGGGACCGCCAAGACCGCCATTGTGGCGGACCGTAGCAAGGCTCTCCTCTGAGACATCCAAGAAGCCGGCAATGGCGCGCGTGGTGCCGAATGTCTGGGGCTGCCCGACCCGAGCCAGCGGCCATCCGGCGCGACGCAGGATTCGCTCCATGCGCAAATCCGTAACCGTGACTATATGGGAGAGCTGCCCTGACAAACCGAACTCGACCATGCCAGCAAGGAGTTCATAGGTAGCAACAGCAATACTACCACTGCCCTTCGGTGCAGACGGCGGGAGATCAAGGGCGAAACGGCTGCTTTCCCAGACACTCGGTTCCTCGGGTGCCGTTCTCCCCTCCAACGGCCTCGAAAAGACATGTCGCAACATCGTCGACCCCGTGGAGGGCAGAAGGCGTACGCCGCCCCCGAGGCGACCGCCGGAATCGCGCAACAATAGATAGTGCGGTTTTATGGAATCGAATAAATCAATCTCGAAGCCGCCGGTCGTGCGCACGTTCCAGTCGACCCGCTCCTTGAAGACGCGGTAGGGCAGGCGGTGCATTTCGTGAAGTTCTTCGGCAAAGGCGCCGTACCAGCCGGGCGCAATAAGCTCAATCATGATGGTCTTCTCGCAGGTATGACCCTGCCATTGGAGGCGAACCTTCATGCCGCGACTACCTGTGCATTTGCACAGGTAGATTAAAGAGGAATTCTGTTTCTCAGAGAATTGATGATCGTGAGGAGGCCCGCCAGCATCACCACCTGATTTTTGGTGCGCACACCGAGCTTGTAGTTGGCATGTCCAAATGGAAAGCGGCCGTGCGCAGTGGCGGTGATTACGCTGATCCCCTGGGCGGTGCGTTGGCCCACCTTCCGGCTTCGCAGCATCTACACTGCCTCAGTCGCCCCGCGAGGTGGCGGCCGTACTACAGGGCACGGGCCGAGCACGCAAGTGGTGTTCGCCACCCACGAGCTGACGCAGACGGCGCTGCTTCGAGAAGGCGCGATCGATGCGGTTGTCGACAACCCCGGTGTTCGCCACCGTACCGTGTGGTGACGACGGCGCGGCTTTAGGAGCGCAGCACGACTAAGAGTTGCCACCCGGACCACATTTCATATGATCGAAAAACGCTAGCTCAGGCGACGCACTATCGATGTGTCCACGCCGCTTGTGTGCGCAAGGTTTCACTCTGTCCGACATCCGACAATTGTTGGATGTGAGACAGGGCGTCAAATCCGCTAACCCGGTGTTTAATCCAATCTTCCTCTCTGGCACGCTCTATGCATCGCGACTTGCGAATGCATTAGCAAGAAAATAGTCCCATGATCACACTCACTGAAAACGCCGTCGCCGCCGTCAAGGCCGCGCTTTCCCGCGCCGACGAACCGGCGGAAGGCTTTCGCATCAAGGTCGAGGCGGGCGGCTGCGCCGGCCTCAAATACCTGATGGGTCTGGAAAGCGTCTCGCGGGAGGGAGATGCCATCATGGAGACGGACGGGGTCAAGGTGTTCGTCGACGCAAACTCCCAGCCCCATCTCGCCGGCACGACCGTTGACTTTGTCACGGACCTGGAGTCCTCGGGCTTTGTCTTCGACAATCCCAACGCGCGGGACAAATGCGCCTGCGGCAAGTCCTTCGGCTAGCCGCCAGAACGACAAGGATCGGCGCCATGCGGGGTAACACCGACAACGTCTACCTCTTCAGCGACAAGGTCTATTTCATCAACCCGAACAATGTCGGCGCTTTGGACACCCCCAATGCGGCCGGGGAGGTCGGCGCCGTCGCCTGCGGCGATGGGCTTAAATTGACGATGGGTTTCGACCGTAAGACGCAAACGATCACCGCCGCAACGTTCCAGACCTTCGGCCGCGGCTCGGCCATAACCGCTTCCTCGGCGTTTAACGAATTCATCGTCGGCAAGACCATCGATGAAGCCCTTCAGGTCACCGATCAGGATATAGCGGGTTTTTTCGGCGCCATGCCGCCGCACATGACATCCTCATCGCTCGACCGCCTCATCCTGGAGCGCGGCTTGCGGCTGATGAGCGAGTTCTTCCGTGCTGTGAGGCAGGCTTTCGAGGAGACACCAGGATTCTCACGCCTCGTCCTCGTCAAGGCATCATCGCCATGAGCGACGTGATCGAACCATTTCTCGTGATGATGGGCTTCGAGGAGCCAGAGACCCTTCCCCGCAGCCTTCCCCCACTGAAACCTGATTCTGCGTGGAGTTCGGGAGAGTGGGTTTTCGGCATCGGGCCTCGACGGTGGACCGAGTTGCAAAACGTGCAGTGGGGCATTTCCCACCTTTTGCTGCGTCTCTTAAGCGAGGGTGATAGGTTCCTTACCAGATTTAGGGCGTGGCCGCAACTCCGAGCTAGATCCGTCAATAGAAGCTGACGCTGGTTGTCCTTGTGACGCCACACAGCTCACTGTATCGCCAAGAAGAGAGTGGAAATCGTGTCTTCACTGTCACTGCAGCGACACCCAACGGCAGCAACGACAACATCGGTCCGATTGATTTCGGCTCATCGGCTGGTTGTCAAGATTGGCTCAGCACTGCTTGTCGATGAAGAAACCGGCGATATACGCAGTGCCTGGCTTGAAACGCTGATAGCGGATATCGTCCGGCTTTTTGCACGAGGGCAGCAGGTGATCATCGTCACATCCGGTGCTGTCGCGCTTGGATCTGGTCAATTCGACGGTTTGGGCAGATCGCTGCGAATTGAGGAGAAGCAAACGGCGGCTGCGATTGGTCAGGTTCGACTTATGCTTGCCTACGAACAGAGTTTAAAGCGCCACAGCTTCGCCGTTGGCCAAATGTTATTGACCGGTGAAGATATGGAGAACCAGCATCGCCGCCATAATGCATGGTCGACCCTTCAGCAACTTCTCAAAATTGGCGCCGTACCCATCATCAATGAGAACGACACGACTGCAACGGCCGAAATCTGTTTTGGCGACAACGACCGGCTGGCGGCACAGATCGCACAGATGGTAAACGCTGACGTTCTCGTTCTGCTTTCTAACGTAGATGGTCTGTTCACGGAAGACCCACATGATAATCCGTTGGCTCGTCTGGTTACAGAGGTGCGATGCATTACGCCCGAGATAGAGGCCATGGCGGGTCATTCCCGCGCCCGCCATAGTTCGGGTGGCATGGTGACAAAGTTGATGGCAGCAAGGATAGCCATGGACGCGGGCTGTGAAATGGCCATTGCGAGCGGTAACAAATCTTACCCGCTCGCTGCCATCGAGAATGGTGGGCCATCAACATGGTTCCTTCCGCTCGCTAAAGCAGGCCGATGCGCCATGTCGGCAAACGACGCCGCGAATTGTTCGAGGAGATCGACCGAGCAGCTTTGAGGCCGTTGCCGGTGGCACCGTTCGAATAACGTCAAATGGAAGTGGCCAGGCGCATCCCTATTATCACGTCGAGGTCGACAGACCTTCTTCCGCATTGGCTGATCGGCCGCACTATCCAGGTCCGCCTCACCCATCCGGTGGTCCGAAGAGCCGCGGCGTTCTGGATGGCGACGATGGGGGCCTTCGGCACTCCATCAGCTATTGCCGACGGTCGTAATGGCGTCGCGCGTGCAAAACGGGCCAGATGAGCGGCGCAATCCGCCGGCCGGCGAGCACGACACCGGGATTGGCCATGAGATCCGCGCGAGCGCGCCCCGCCCTGCCCATTAAGGCACGGAGGCTGCCACATCGAGACCGGGCTGCATGCGCATCTCAGCAGCGCATGGTTATGGCCGGGAAATACCGCGATGGGCGCGGCGATCTCCAGGCGCGCGCCATTCAGCGGCAGCCCGAGTTCGCGGATGATTAGTTCAGCTACAATCGAGCCGCCCGTCTCCATGCGCATGACGCCCATCGAGCCACCGAAATCCGAATCTGCCTGGCCCTTGGTCTACCGCTCACTCGGTTGGACTTCACCTTGACTCTTCACAGGCACCCAAGCCCCAAGTCAGCAGATGGTCGTCAAAAGTTTGAAGGCACTTGTCGGCATAATGGCTGTTGTACTTGTCAAGCAACCTGGGCGCGATCATCTCGCAAGTGTCAACGCCCGACGAGGCAGTCTCAACCGATGGTGAGATGATCCCTATACGTAGGTCGGCCCGGCGAACGGCAACGGGGATGCGCCGGTTCATATCACCGCCTACGGCGGGTTCGGCCTATCGCTCCTGGCCTACTACAACTCCGGGATCGGCAGCTGTGGCTCGAAGGCGGCGGCGCGTGCGTGGTGGCGAACATCCGAGGCGGTGAGTTCGGTCGATCAGCTTTCGGCAACTTGCCGGTAGTAGCCGACAGGCTGCCCCCCGGCATTCCTGCGGCAGGAGCTCGAAACGGAATGGCCAAGATCCCTGAACCTTGCCGAAGAAGAGCGGACTTTGGCTCACGAGGAGCCGGCGCGCGCTGTCAGGCGCGCGGGCGCGCAGCTATTGCTTTGGCAGTCGGTGTGTCAGGCCTGTTTGTCGGGCCGAACCAAATCCGTGTGGCTAACGCCGAGGGCCAATGCCAGTTCATAGATCGTGATGATAGTCGGATTTCTTCGGCCTTTCTCCAAGCCGCTGATGTACTGCTGACTGAACCCGGAAATCTCGGCCAGCTGCTCCTGCGTCAGACGCTTCCTCAGCCTGATCCTCTGCACATTCAGTCCGACCAACCTGCGCATATCCATGCACGCAAGCCAGCGGATTAGACAGCTTGAGTTTATCAACTATATTATGTAATCCACTTTGAACAGGCGGAGGGGCTTCGCGAAGGCCATTGTCCGGAGAAAGAATCTAGCGATGCTACAGCCTAAATCGAACACGCCGATTGCCGACCAAGTCCGTTGGTCGGACAGCCTCACGGCCTACGACAAAGAGCATTTCACGACCTATATGCGGCTCCTAGACGCATCCGTTGACGACGCCAGCGAAGAGGAAATGGCGCGTCTGATCCTCGGCATTGATCCGGCACGCGAACCGGAGCGCGCGCGGATGGCTCTTCGCAGTCATCTCGACCGTGCGAACTGGATGGTGACGAGCGGCTACAAGGAATTGTTCGCCAGCTGACGAATTGCGCCATACGCTCCGTTACGTCCAAGCAAGGGACTCCCTGTACACGCCATTCATGGGCGCGTGGCCGCGCCCGGTGGCGGCGAATGGGTCTCCCAGATGATTGCGAGAATATATGTCCGGTCGACCTGGCTCCGCAACTCGCGGAGCAGCACTTCGGCGATTTCCCGGTGCGAACAGCCGCAGGGGGAGCCGTCGAGTGCTTGGAGGATAAACCGGAGACGACGACAACTCGCTTCCGACGGAAACCGGTTTTTTGCAGTTCGTCCGCGCGCGGTAAGATTATTTGAGCCTTTCCAAACGCCCGCAGCCGATACTCCTTTGCCGAGTGGGCCAGGTCGCGCCGGTAAGAGAGTCGGACAGTACGAGTAGCCTTCGCCGGAAACGACGAGTTGGAGATGTCCGCCTGGTATGGCAGCGCCTTCGACGCCCGGGTCCTCTCCATAAATACCAGGGCGAACGACGATCTCCCCGAGGATGAAGCACCGGCTCTACAACCATGGCAAAATGTATGAGCCCCTGCGTGGACAGCAGAATACGGCTGCATCGCGCCTGGTTGAGCCGGCGAAATAGCATCTCTCAGCTCTCAGCTTCAGGTCGACGCGGAGATGAATGCGCCGCCGAAACAGCCCCTTCGCTTGGCAGGCGGCCCAAAAGACGAATTCAGTTTCTCAGAGAATTGAAGACCGTGAGGAGGCCAGCAGCGCTATGGCCTGATTTTGGGTGCGCACTCCGAGCTTCTTTTTAGCGTTGTCCAAATGGAAAGCGGCGGTGCGCGGATTGATGCCCAAGATGTGGCCGATAGCCCAGGCTGACTTGCCGCGCGCGGCCCACTGCAGGCACTCATATTCGCGCGGTGTCAGCGAAATGCCATCCACTGTTCGGTCACCCGGCAGCTTGCGGCGAACGCAAATGTGAAAACAGGTCGCCAAGAGCTGAAGAGCTTGTTCATACCGTTCAGCCACCCGGAGAAATGCCGGATTGGGCTCATCAGCGGCAAAAGTGATCGCGGCAATGCAGCCGCGAAGATCGACAATCGGGATTGTCAAACCGCAGCGGATGCTGAACTGGGCCGCCTCATCAATCAGCTGCTGTTGAGCTGGCGACATCTTGATGCCACACAAATCCGATCCCCATAGAAACGGGTAGCCGCCAAACCGCGCGCGCAAGACGACAGGATCGAGTTTCTCATACCGGTTTTGCAGATACTGCTTGGTCCAGCGAGATGGATAGTTCGAGATCAACCTGGGTTTGCCGGAAGGTTGTGAGGGTAAAGACAGGTAGGCAAAGGTGAGTAGATCAAGTTCTGCGGCCGCGCGAGCCATGGCATCCCGGAAATCTGCCTCATCGACACTCTCCGACAGCTGTTCCAGAAATGTCTCGAATATAGGTGGCATGTTCTTCGTCATTATCCTGACTCAATCCCTCCATCTGTCTGCTGCCCGCCACCATAAGCCGGCCCGCATAACCGCGGCCTTTTTCGCGGGCATTGGCCGGGCTGACCGTCTTTACAGAATGCCGCGACGCTTCCACTATCTTCGCACCAGTCATCGCCAACTGCAGCTACGCTGGACTCTTCGAACGGCCATCTCCGAGACGCTACGGCATCTTCCCCACGCAATAGTGCAATCGAAGAATCTTCGTGGGATGGGAAGAATTGAAATCATCGCCGCCCCTGCATCATGCAATTGTGAGAAGTCATCCTGCGCCACCATGGTCGGGGGGCATCAAAGCCGTCATCAATCCAGTCGTTGCCGCGTGAAAGTCGGTCGGCACGAAGAAGAGGACAACGGAGAGGCGCATCCTCGCCGCTTTTGGCGCTATGATCCGCTCTTGTTGCGCCGCTTTCTGTTTGTCAGTGGGCAGATCGACTCCAACATTGGCATGGATAGAGGTGCCGCTGTTTTCCGCCAAATTCAAATACCAAGCTATCATCTTAAGCCGGCCCCAACCCAAGCCGGCACTATCGCTCGACACTGCTGCGGCGACATTCCATTAAAGGCTCTGAAGCACTTTGCGAAGTGCGAAGCAGACATGAACCCGCAGGCCATGGCAACGTCGATGATGGGCATCCGCGTGCCTTCGATCAGGCGCTTCGCATGGTCTGTGCGAATCCGGAGATAATGACGCACCGGCGGAAGTCCGATATGGGAAGCGAACAAGCGTTCCAGCTGGCGCCGCGATACTCCGGCCCGTTGCGCGACCTCGTCCATTGCCAGCGGGAACTCCACATTTTCTTCCATGATCCGCATTGCCATCAGGAGTTTGTCGCTCACACCTGCAAAGGCTAGACCCGATGGCCCGGTCTGGCGGTTTGATCCTGAGCGCTGACCTTGGACAGTCGCGTGGCGGCAGACCTCTTGTGCAATATACCCGCCGGCATGGCTGCCGATCAGATCGATCGCCAGGTCGAAGGCTGCCAGTTCTCCTGCGCAAGTTGAATACTGGCCGTCTTTGACAAACAAGGAATCGCTTATGCGGGGCTGGTTGAACACCTCGGCGAAAGCAGCGAGCCGCGACCAGTGTATGGTGCAGCGTGTGCCTGCCAGAAGGCCCGTCCGCGCAAGCAGCCATGTTGCTGTCCCAACCGCTGATATCGGAATCCCGCGACGCGCCATCGTTCGCAGAAATCCGTTCAGCTCAGGCGTCAGTTGCCGTTCTACCGGCTCGCCCGTCACGATAGCGAGCTGGTTCGGTCTGCGATCGTCCGAGCCGAAAACCAGCTCGTCTATCGCGACATCAACGGCAACCGAAAGGCCGTTGGCGCCCTCGATTGGCCGATCGTCAAGCCCCGCGATTCGCCACCTAAACAGCGGCAACCTCGATACCGTGTTGGCAATGCGAAAGGGTTCGATATAGGCGTGAAGCGCCAGATGCGAGAACCCGGGTAACACCAGAACCACCAAGTCAAGCGGTCGATCGGCCACCGCCGAAATTTTCGGCGTGGCCAACGACGTTATTGCACTGATGTTGGCGGGTGCGTTCACTAGGATCCGTACGTGGCTACGGCCTCACCGAACATGCCGGGTGCCGGTTTGATGCCGAGGCCTGGCAGCTGCGGTACGGCGATGTGACCCTTTTCGATGACGATCGGATTCTTCGCATCGAAATGTCCTTCGATATATTCCTGCGCGATCCAGGCGCCCTCAAAACGGCGCGGCTCCACGGTGGAAGCTAAATGCACGCAGGCTGCCGCGATTATGTCGCCACCCCATGCGTCATCACAGCTGTGCGGTAACGAGCGGATGGCGCAAAGGTCGCGCATTGTCGCCATTTTGGTGAGGCCGCCGAGACGGGTAACCTTGAAGCCGAAGCCATCGGCTATGCCGAGGGAGATCGCCCGGAGCACTGCATTCAGATCTTCGGTGTTCTCATCCAGATAGATCGGATGCGTAACCCTGCCCTTCAGAGTGGCGACCTCATCCATAGTGTTGCAGGGCTGCTCGAAAACAAAGGGGATTGCCTGGCATAGCCGATCGAGATGAATGGCGGCAGCGACCGTGAGGCTCCTGTTACCGTCTACCGCGATGCGCGACCTGTACCCGACCGCCTCCCAAACCTTATGGACGGTCGTCGCATCCTCTTCGAGATCCTTTCCCGAGATCTTCACCTGAAGCCGCAGATACCCCGCCTTCACCTTCTCGGCGGCAATCCGAGCCGTCTCCTCTGGCGGGCCGACGATAAGCGAATAGTAGGTCGGAACACGGTCGGTCAGCGCACCGCCCAGCAGTGTCGAGACCGGCACTCCCAGCCGCTGGCCGAGAAGATCAAGGAAGGCTATGTCGAACGCTGCCTTGGCATAGCCATGCCCGTTCAAGCGCTCGTCCATGTGTTTGGCGAGAAGCCTGATCGAATCAATCTCAGAACCGATGAGGCCCGGTGCGATTTCGGCAATCGCCGCGCGTGCGCCGAGTGCGTGATGCGGCTGATAAACCGGCCCGATCGGGCAGGTTTCGCCCCAGCCAGTCAGCCCGTCATCGGTCACAACCTCGACAAGGGTGCTGTCAAGCACGTCGACGTCGTCGCTTGCCATTCGATAGGTGCTGCCTCTGACAGGCAGCAGGACCCTATAGACGTTGATCTGGTCAATGCGCATGAGGATGCTCAGTATTCCTCGTTGAGCGCGTCGACGGCGGGGATTTCCCGCGAGCGACGGTCGATATACGCGCGCAATTCCTCGTCCTTCGTGACGTCGAGCTTAGGTTCTTCATATTCGGCCAGAAGACGTCGCGCATGCTCGAGGGCGCGTTGCTTGATGTCCTTGGAGCCATCAGCGTACCACTGCTCGATCGAGTTATTGTCGAAGAGTTTCGGGATAAAGAAAGCCTTCTCGAAGTTCGCCTGTGTATGCGGATGTCCAAAGTAATGGCCGCCAGGCCCGACATCGCGAACCGCAGCCAAGGCTTCATCGAAGTCGTCCCACTGGATGCCTTGCGTCATGCGATAGCCCATGGCGCAGACTTCGGCGTCGACGACGAACTTTGCGATCGAGCAGTGCATACCGGCTTCATTCCAGCCAGCCGAATGCCAAATGTAATTTGCGCCTGACATCAGCACGGCCATCATCGTCATCGCACTTTCATAGCCAGCTTGCGCATCGAAGACCTTGGCGCCGCCGAGCAGGTTCGAGGTACGCCAAGGGACGTTGTAGCGGCGAGCCATCTGACCGATCATGAAGTTCATAAGGGATATCTCTGGCGTTCCAGCCATCGGAGCCCCCGACTGCATCGACACGGTCGACAGGTAATGCCCGTAGATCGCAGGGCAGCCTTTGCGCACCACCTGCGTGTAGGCGAGTGCCGAAAGCGCCTCCGCATTGAGCTGCGCCACGGCCGCCGCGGTGGACGCTGGCGTGTTCGCGCCGCCGAGAACGAAGGGCGAGCACAACACGGGCTGATTGCGCCGGCAGAAAGCACGCATGCCACCCAGCATGACCTGGTCCCACACGAGCGGCGAATTGCCGTTGCAGTTTCCGGTGGTTACTGCATGCTTCTCGAGGAAGTCCTCGCCAAAAAGGATTTCGCACATGTCGAGCACGTCCTCGGCATTCTTGGGCGAGGTGGTCATTCCCATGAATATCTTGTCGGAGTGCTTCATCGACGAATACGTGATGTGCAGGTGCCGATGAGCGACAACAATGTCCATTGGTTCGACGATATGGTGCGCCGATGAATGCAATGCCGGCATCATGTGCGCCAGCTTATGGAAGGTCCCAAGGTCCGCGATCGTCGGGCCACGCCTGACGTCGTCGAGGTCGCGCATGTAAGGCGCGCCGGTCATCGGCACGAAGATAGATTTGTCGCCGCCGAGTTCGACATTCTTCGCTGGATTCCGCGCGAAATATTCGACCGTGGGAGGGATGGTCTTGATGAACTCCATCACCAGACCGCGGTCGAGATGAACACGGTCATCCGCACGCACGTCGGCGCCGGCCTTCTTCCAGTCCTCGATCGCGATCGGGTCGCGGAATACCACGCCCACCTCTTCCAGAATCGCGAGCGAGGCCTCGTGAATGCGCTCAACCTGCTCGGCATCCATCGGTTCCACAACGGGCAAGCCGCGCTTCAGCGTCGGCAGCATGTCGATCTTAGGCGCCGCGCGGATCGTTCGCCGCGCTTCCCGCCCTCCTCTACGAGAAAGTTGTAGCTGAGCAGTCATGCCGGCCTCCAAACAAACGCTGCGGCCCGCGTGAGCCGGCCGGAACTATTGCCGGAGTCCGAAGATTTGACCTAGTGCAAAAGTCTCACGCGTCTGTTGACTAAAGCGCGGCGGCAGTCGGGCCCCTTCATCGGTGACTCGCGTCGAGGGAGCGTCGAGGGCAGCTCGGTGCGGGCTATCGAGGGCGCCCGACAGCACATATCCAGTTTTGTTCCAGAGCCATTACCCCGGACAGAACTGACCTTCCACCCGAGGCAGAATCGGAGGTGCGGGCGACGGGCCCACTCCGAAATTAAGTCAATTCGGAAGGCTACTTTTTTGCGCCGATAGGCCTCTGCCGTTCCGTGCTAGCAATTTTTGCTTGGCATGGGGCATGCAGGAAAGCCCAAACATGGATCAAGCGAGGGAAACAGAAACGACAACCTCGGACTCATCCAGGTATCAGGTGAGTATCGGCAGGAGGACTAGAATGCCAAAGACAAATCTGTTGAATGATATGCTCGGCACGGGCACGTCCCGCAGAACTTTCCTGAAAGCTGGCGGCGCCGCCGCGTTGGCAATGACTGGTCTGACGACCGGCGCAAGGGCTGAGGCGTCCCGTCCGCTGGTCTATGCCTTCGCAGCATGGTCCGACGCGCTTGCAATCACCTATGTCGGCGCAAAGCTCATCGAGGACAATTTCGGCTACAAGGTCCAGCCGCTGCAGGCGGAGCCGGGCGTGATCTATGCGTCGCTTCAATCCGGGAAGCCGACCTCTATTCGAACTCCTATATGCAGGGGATGGGCCCGCTGAAGGGCGATTACCAGGGCGGCCAGGCCGACTATGTAAAGAAAGTCGCCGATTTCATCAAACTCGCTGGCGTTTCGGAAGGCCCGATGACGCAAGGGCTTGCCGTTCCGGAATATGTGGACATCAAGAGCATCGCGGAGCTCAACGATCACGCCGACCAGTTTCCGAGCGGTATCATCGGCATCGACGCCGGCTCTGGCCTGATGCAGGCTGCGGACGCGACGGTGAAGGCTTACGCTCTAAAGCTCTACCTAGTCCCGGGCAGCCAAGCTGCCATGGAAGCGGCCTTCAGGCGCGCTTACTCCAGAAACGAGGCGATCATGGTTACCACCTGGGAGCCGCTCCCGATGTGGAGCAAATTCAAGATGAGATACCTCGAAGACCCGAAAAGGACGATGATGGCAGAGCCATACTATTGCTTTCACGTCACGACAAAGGACTTCGAATCCAACTTTCCGAGGGCCCAGGCATTTCTGACGAAGTTCCGTATCCCGAATGATGTTAGCGAAGGTCATGGGCTGGATCGACGGAGGCATGAAGCCTGAAGATGCCGCTGCCAAGTGGATCGGCGAAATGAAAGGCAGGGGCATGATCGAGCCGTGGCTCGCCTGATCCGGTAGCCCGTATCCTCCCAAAGAGTGCAGGTGCAGGGGTCGGCGCGGTCCCCTGCACCGCCATCTGTTCTTGCGCGCGGGAGCCTTGCATGAGCACCGAAAACCAGCCATAGAAATTAAGGATCTCTACAAGATCTACGGCGACAATCCCGAACTTAAGCTGGACGGATTGCGTTCGGGCGCAATCGGTCCTGACGGAGGCGGCGGTTTCGTAGCTCTCAACCATATCAACATGACGGTCGAGGCTGGAAAGATCTTCGTCATCATGGGTTTGTCAGGCAGCGGGAAGTCGACCATGCTTCGCTGCATCAACCGACTTATCGACCCAACAGCCGGTCGGATCCTGGTTAACGGACAGGACATCACCAAGGCCAACAAGAAAGAACTTCGCCATATACGATCGACGATGATCGGCATGGTGTTCCAGCACTTCGCGTTGCTGCCTCACATGTCGGTTATCGATAACGTCGCGTTCGGATTGCGTATTGCCGGCATCGGCCGCAAGGAGAGGTGGGAGCGCGCGGGCAAGGCCCTTGAGCTTGTCGGCCTCAGCGGTTGGGACAAACGCAAGCCATCAAACCTGAGTGGTGGCATGCGGCAGCGCGTGGGCCTTGCGCGCGCCCTGGTGATGGACACGCCGGTGCTGCTGATGGACGAACCCTTCAGCGCGCTGGACCCTCTCATTCGAGAAGAAATGCAGCAGGAGTTGCTTCGGCTTCAGAATACGCTGAACAAGACGATCGTGTTCGTGACTCACGATCCGAATGAGGCGGCAACCATCGGCGACCGTATTGCCATTCTGCTCAAGGGGCAGGTCGTTCAGGAAGGGCGACCCATGGACGTGGTTCTGTCCCCTGCCAACGATTATGTCAGGGACTTCGTGCGGGGCATCGATGTCTTCAAGGTGCTTTCGGCCGGCCAGGTCATGGACGCTGTCCGCCCCCCCGTAGAGCTGATGAATTCGGAATGGACGAAGCATCTTTCCCACGACCTCATCAAACTGTCGCCCAACGATCTCATTGCGCCTTATCTCGACGAGCTGTCCAAAGAACAACGCACTTTGGTCGTGGTTAAGGACGACGGAACTCCGGTTGGAACCGTAACCAGCAAATCCGTGCTCAAGGCGCTTGCAGCCCATTCGTCAATAGGCGGCACGACATCCAAGGCGGAAAAACTCAATCCGGCTGCCGACGCAGTTCGGGAGACCCCCACGGCCGAACGCGCAGTTCAATAGCCGACCAGAAAGCAACCAACGGGTGACCATGATGGATTTTTCAGAGTTTGCAGGCACGGTTGCCGCCTCGATCGACGACTTCACCAACTACCTCTCAACGCACTTCGGATTTGTTTTCGACTTCATCTCAACCGTGATTCTGGGCATTCAGCAGCCCTTGGCAACCACCCTGACGAGCGCACCGGCCTGGTTGATCATCACGATCTTTGTGGTCGGCAGCGGCCTGCTCGGCAGGCTCTCGCTGGCTATTCTGAGCGGGTGCGGACTGGCCTTCATCTTCGCCATGAATCTTTGGGCTCCTGCGATGGTGACACTTTCGCTAGTACTTACAGCCGCAATTGCCGCGCTGGCCATCGGGATACCTATTAGGATCCTCATCGCCGAATCCAAACGCATGAATGCTGTTGCCGAGCCAATCCTCGACTTCATGCAGACGATGCCCCCATTCGTACTGCTCGTCCCAGCTGTGTTTTTCTTCGGTGTCGGTACCGTCCCTGGCATTGTTGCCACGATCTTCTTCGCCATGCCGCTCCCGATCAGGCTAACCGCCCACGGTCTCAAGATGGTCGAGCCGGAAATGGTCGAGGCCGGCGAGGCCTTCGGCGCGAGCCGACTAGCCGTGCTGTTCATGATCAAATTGCCGCTGGCATTTCGTTCGATTATGGCGGGCGTCAATCAGTGCGTGATGATGTCGTTGTCGATGGTCATCATCGCATCCATGATCGGCGCTGGTGGATTGGGCGACGAAATCATTCGGTCGATCTCTCGCCTGCAGGTTGGGAGAGGCATCGAAGCAGGGCTTGCCGTCGTGGTTCTGGCAATCCTTATCGATCGCATTACCAGGCGAATTAGCGAGAAGCTTGATCCCACGGCCTGAAACCGAAGCGGGAGCCGGGGATAGAAATCCGGCTCTCGCAAAGGTTTCAGGAGATTGGAAGCGGAAGTTTCTTTGTCCGCCCACCATCGATGACGTAGACCTGACCGGTTACGAAAGCACTTTCTTCTGAGGCAAGCCAGACAGCGAGATTGCCGACGTCGCTCGGTTCTCCCAGGCGTCCTACCGGATGCATCGCGAGAAGTTCCTTGCGAACACGAGTACTGTCGGGCATGCTGTCGAGGTACATCTCGCTGAGGTCCGAATTGATCCAACCAGGCGCAATGGCATTGCACCGGATGCCCTCATGCCCATGGTCGATCGCTATTGCTGCGGTGAAACCGTGAATGCCCGCTTTCGAGGCGGAATATGCAGGATGCCCAGGGTTGGACGCCAGGCCTTCGATCGACCCGATGTTGACGACGCTTGCACCGGTCCTTTTGCGGAGGTGCGGCATTGCCGCCTTCGTCAGCAGGAATGGAGCCTTGAGATTGATATCCATCATCTGGTCCCAGTCCGCCTCAGTCATGTCATCGACCGTCTTCTCGAACATAATACCAGCGTTGTTGACCAGGATATCCAGGCCGCCAAGGCGTTCGACAACAGTTTCGACAGCTGATCGAATTTGTTCGGAATTCGCGAGATCCGCCTTCACATAGAGGGTTCGATCATCAAGCAACGCGTGAGCCGGCGGATTCCTCTGGACGATGGCGACCTTTGCCCCCTCCTCCACAAAGCGCTGCGTAATGCCAGCGCCGATCCCGCGTCCACCGCCGGTGATGATTGCAATCTTGCCTGCGAGTCTGTCAGCCATGGAGAACCTCAATAGACGGGCTTGGCGCCGTTCACTTCGACCGCCGTGCCGGCGATGTAGCGTGCGGCGTCGGAACATAGGAAGAATACCACGTCGGCTATGTCTTCCGGCTCAGCGATCCGGCCTATCGGCACGGTGTTGTTGAGCTCCGCTATGGCTGTGTCCGGATTGAAGCCACGCCGGGCAAAACCGGTACGCAGCATCGGGGTGTTGACTTCATTCGGGCACACCGCGTTTACCCGTATCCCATCACCTGCATGGTCACGGCCAAGACACTTGGAAAGCGCCGCGACGGCTGCTTTGCTGGTGCAATACGCTGCGTGCCCAGGCCCGGGATAAAGGCCCCAGCAGGATGCGACGTTTACAATCGCGCCGCCGCCGTGGGCCTTCATGTGGCCTATGGCTTTCCGGCAGGTATAGAAAATCGACGTCAGGTTAATCTCGAATGTCCTCTTCCAATCGTCGTCGGTCGTGTCGAGAATGTTTCCTCGTGTGATGATCCCGGCGTTGTTGACGAGCACGTCCAGCCGCCCTGTGGCCTGGACGGAGTACTCGATCAGATCCTCGCAATAGGGCTTGTTTCTGAGGTCTCCGGCCTTGCCCCAGACATTCTCCCCGGTTCGGTTGAGTTCGGCCTCGAGCGTGTCCAGGCCAGCCTGATCCGCATCGCTCGCAACCACCCGAAAGCCGTTCGCAACGAACTGTCTGGCGATCGCTTGCCCGATGCCTCCCGCCGCGCCTGTTATGACCGCAGTTTTCTTCTCAATGCCAGTCATAGCTCAATCCTATCTTTGACGGGGAAAGTTCGGCTCATAATCTCTGAACAGCTGCTGAAGGCCAGTGGGGCAGCCCTGCAAAAGTCTCACCCCCTTGTTGAGTTGTCGAGCGCAGACATTCGCCCCGTATACTAGGTGGCAGCCGCGTCGGACGTTGATTGGACAGCGTCGCAGATCGCGAAGCATGGTTCGCACCGTGTTGCTATGTTTCGCTGCAAATGGGATAGGGATCGCAGCCATAATCAGTCGAAACGCAGGCCAGCGCGTCGCCTTGTTAATAGTTTTACGACATCTTGAGCATTGCTTTCTCTATTGTCGCACGGCGCGATTACCGAAGTGTTTTGGAGCTTGAGATGGTTCGCCGCTATTACGACCTGCCGTCCCTGACTGCCTTGGCTGTTTTCGAGGCGTCTGCCCGGCACCTGTCATTCAAGTTGGCTGCTGCGGAACTGAATGTCACACCCGGCGCTGTCAGCCGGCAGATCAAAGCGATCGAGGACGAGCTCGGCGTTCCGCTCTTCACTCGGCTGGGAACAGGCGTGGTGCTGACAGGCGCGGGCGAAGACCTTTATGGTGCGTTGGCTAGCGGTTTTTCGCGGGCCGCAGACATCGTGCGAAATGTGAAGCGCGGCGATCGGGCGAAGAACGTCACTCTCGCCTGCTCTGATGCCTTCGCATCGATGTGGTTGATACCACGAATGCCGGACTTCTGGACGCGATATCAGGACATTGCTGTTGACCACCTGATTTCGGATAATCCTCGAGACTATCGGCGCGCGGAAGTTGAACTGCGTATCCGCTACGGGTTCGGATCGTGGTCAAATGAAGACGCTGAACTCCTTTTCAATGAAACAATCTACCCGGTATGCGGGCCCGGATTTGCAAGCAGGCATCGCGACGCAACGGCGGAGTCGTTGGCCGAGCTTCCCTTGCTGCACGTTGACTGGGTGGATCCCGACTGGGCTGGCTGGGATGAGGTCTTGCGGCGCGCGGGTGTCTCACATGGGCCGACCCGCGGCCGGCGCTTCGGCAAGTTCTTCGTGGCGCTTCAGGCTGCTCAAGCCGATCAAGGAGTGGCTGTCGGCTGGCACCGCCTTGTCAAGGCGCAGATTGAAGAAGGGAAACTCGTCAGACTGACGGATCTCGAGCTGCCCGCCCCTGGCAGCTACTATCTCACCTGGTATGAAAATCGCACGTTGTCCCCTGCCGCGCAAAGCCTCCGTAACTGGATCCGGGAAGCGGCGGCGCAAGAACGAGAAAGCTAGAGCTCTCTGCCGGCGCGCTTCTGCATCGCCCAGAGCTTCAACGGCGCTCCGATCGACATCAGCGGTTCTGGATAAAGCCGAACCGGGGCTGGCTCGTTCAGGGCGTCTGCAACCATTGCCTCGTTGCTGCCGACTGCGAGATCGGCAGCCAGCATCCCATACAGGGTACCTTGCACTGTGCCCAGGCCATTGCAACATCCGGCTACGAAGACCCTCTCTTCAATTTCGCCGAATGCCGGCGCGGAGTTCAGAGAAAGGCAGAGATGGCCTCCCCAGCGAAATTCCATCGGTATTTCACCCAGCATCGGGAAGCGCGCCTGGAACGATCGATCGTGCTGAGCGCCGATCCGACGGATCTGCTTCTCACTGGTGGACATGTCCGGATTAAAGGTGAAGGTATTGCGGACGAGGATCCGGTCCCCAATCCTTCGGATGGTCGATCCCATAGGGTCAGCCGGGATCAAGCCCCAATGCGGCTCGCCGCCCAGAGCTGCCTGCTCACTCTTGGAGAAAGGCCTTGTCATGCTGGCATAGGTGAACACATGCAGCAGGCGCTTCTTGAAGAAACCAAAGCTTTCGAGATGACCGTTGACTGTCAGTATCAACCGCGGCGCGGTGATCTCGCCCTCAGCCGTTTTGGCAGTATGCAATTTGCCGGTCCGCAAAGATGTGACCGGTGAATTCTCGAATAGCTGCACGCGCCTCGACAGGCCTTCGGCAAGCCCACGGATGAAGCCGACCGGCTGTGCCATTACCGTGCCCGGCGTGAAGGTACCGCCGACGAAGAAGTCGGTTCCGGTGATTTCCTTCAACTGCAGCGCGTCGAGCCGCTCGAATGGCTCGATTAACCCCGTAAGGTGTTTTTCGAATTCGCGCAGGACGGCAACACCGTGATCGGTTGCAGCTCCATGGTACTTGCCGGCCCGAACGAAAAATTTCTGCAACCCGTACTCGTCCACCGCCGAGGCACAGAATTCGATGGCAGCCCGGTTCAAGCGGATGCGCTTGCGGTCGTGGTACTGGCTTCCGCCGTAATGCGTACCGCCAAGCTCGTGCGGAAGATCGATCATGAAGCCGGAGTTGCGACCGGCAGCACCCCAGCCGACGCGCTGAGCGTCGACCACCACTATGCGCTCGTTCGGCACCAGTTGTGAGAGGCGCCGCGCGGCCGCCAAGCCAGCAAACCCTGCTCCTATAATGAGCCAGTCCGCCTTGTGACGGCCGCGCAGCACCTCAGGTGCCTTGGGAGGCGGCAGAATACCGTACCAGCCCGGTATGGAGGTGTCCGCAGGCGTGCGAGCAGCCTCATGGTCGCTCATCGGTGCGACCAGGCTATTTTATCGAACGCGAGACGTTAGGATCGGAGATGTCCGCCCAGATCGTCTTGAGTTCGGTATATTGGTCGTGGGCATGCAATGACTTGTCTCGTCCCCCGAAGCCGGAAAGCTTGAAGCCGCCGAAGGGAGTCGAGACGTCTCCTTCGCCGTAGCAATTGATGGTCACCGTGCCGGCGCGAATGTCTCTTGCGATGCGATGTGCCTTGCCGAGATTGGCAGTGAAGATTGAGGCTGCAAGCCCATACTGCGTGTCGTTTGCGACCCGTACCGCCTCATCAGCGTTGGACACCTTGATGACAGAAAGCACCGGTCCAAAGATTTCTTCCCGGGCGATGGTCATGGCGGATGTCACATCGTCGAATATGGTCGGCTCGATGAAATAGCCTTTGCCCTGCTTGTGGGCGTTCCCGCCCGTCACGTTCTTGGCGCCTTCCGCCCGCCCCTTCTTGATGTAACCCATGATGCGGTCGAACTGTTCCTTCGACACAATGGCACCCAGCCGGTTACCGGGGTCCAATGGCTCGCCCAAGGGCCATTCTTTCAGCTTGTGAACGATCGTCTCAACCAGGCGGTCCTTGATCTTTTCGTGGACGATCAAGCGGGAATTGGACGAGCAGTTCTCGCCCATGTTCCAGAACACAGCTTGGGTGACATGCTGCGCTACAACATCGAGGTTCTCGGCATCATCCAGAACGATGCAAGGGTTCTTCCCGCCGCATTCGAGCACGATGCGCTTGAGATTGGACCTGGCGGAATATTCCAAGAATTTCCGGCCGACATCGGTCGAACCGGTGAAAGCGACCATGTCGACGTCCGGATGCATACCAAGCGCCTTCCCGGTCACTTCGCCCGGACCAGTGACGATCTGCAGGACGCCTGGCGGCAACCCGGCCTCATGCGCCAGCTCGGCGATCCGCAACGTCGACATGTTGGTCTGCTCGGCCGGCTTGACGATGACCGAGTTGCCGGTCGCGAGCGCCGGCCCGATCTTCCAGGCAAGCATCAGGATCGGAAAATTCCAGGGCAGAACGCAGGCGACCACGCCCAGCGGCTGGCGTACGATCATCGACACGACATCATCGCCAGAAGGCGACGTCTGGCCGTAGAGCTTGTCGGTGGCTTCCGCGTGCCATTCCAGGCAATGCAGGGCCTCAGGAATGTCTATGGTTTCGACGTCATAGATCGGCTTGCCGCTTTCGAGCGTCTCAAGTACTGCAAGCTCATGGGCGTCTCGCTTCATCAGTTTTACGAGCCGCCGCAGAACGCGCTTGCGCTCGCTCGGATGCGCACGCGACCAGACGCCCGATCCAAACGCCAGTCGTGCTTTCTCGACAGCGAGATCGACGTCGGCCTGGCCGCAGGAAGCGATCCTGGCGATGACCTGCCCTGTGGCGGGATTGATGGTTTCGAAAGTGTCCCCAGATTGTGCTGCCCGCGCCTTACCGTCGATCACTGCGCTGGTCGGCAGTGGCAAGCTGTCCGCCAGGTTCTGGTACTCATCACGCGTTAATAGCGATGACATTGTCGGAAGCCCTCTTTTGGGATTTTGCAGTGATCGACGCGATGGCTGCTTTAAGGGTGCGGATCGTCGACTCGAGTTCCCGCTTCTGTTGGTCGTCGAGTGCCCGCATAGGCCGGCGCACGGGCCCAGCCGGCAATCCAGCCAATTCGCACCCAAACTTGATGCTTTGGACAAACTTGCCGCCTTGCTCTAGTAGCCTCATCAGCGGCAGAAGGGCCGACATGATCTGCCGGCCCTTGGTGAAGTCCTTCTCGATGACGCACGCTTCGTACAGAGCGAGGTGCTCAGCCGGCAGGCAGTTGCCAGCTCCGCAGACCCAACCCTTGGCGCCCCAGGCGAAGAATTCAAGCGCCTGATCATCCATGCCGCAGAACAGGTCGATATGCGGATAGTCACGAGCCAAGGCGTGCAGCTGATTCATGCTGCCGCTCGACTCCTTGATTGCACAGAAATTGGAGCTGCGACCGACGCGGTCTAGGAACTCGAAATCCATCATCGTGCCGGTGCGTCCGGGATAGTTGTAGAGCATCACCGGCAGATTGGCGGCTTTGTCGATCGCAAGGGCATGATTGGCAAGTTCGAGTTGCGTGGGGACAGCGTAGTACGGGGAACCGATCAGGATGCCGTCGTACATCAGGTCCTTTGCAACCAGCGCATATTCGATGCAGTCTTCGGTGCGAATAGCGCCGACGCCGGCGATCAGGGGCATCTTCCCCTTCACCATGCTCCTGGCAAGCTTTAGCAGGCCGACACGCTCATCCCGTGACTGGGCGTAGTACTCGCCCGTCGTGCCACCGACAATGATACCGTGGACGCCAGTCGCGACGAGGTGCTCGACCATGACGCAGAAGCCGGCACGGTCGATCGATCCGTCCGCATGAAAGGGCGTTGTGACGGGCGGAATTACGCCTTTGAACGACATCTGCCTCGCTCCAAAATGTGGACTGCAAAACAGTGTTATATGCAAGCGTGAAGGGCTGGACAGCCGAAATAAAGTCACCTGGGAGGCAACTTTTTTGCCGTTCGAGGCGATGATCAATCATGCTACAGTCGGCGTAATTCCGGGCCCCGAGACAAGAAGGTCGCTCATTGGACGGGCTAATGGTTGTTGCTATCCCTTGGCCAATCGGAGGCGCTTCACATTAATGAGGGCGGTATAGAGCCCAAGTCATATTTAATGAGTGTCTCGGGGGGAGATCTTGGATTTGCATAACCTAAAGTCGCTGTTGCAGCGGCATTTTAGCGATGGACTTGTGACCATCGTTGGGTCAGGCTTGTCATGCGCTGAGGGTTTGCCAGGCATGACCGAGATCGCGCAACATCTTCAGGCTGTAATATTAGATGATCTCACCCCCTTGGATGCAGAACAATGGGCAGTTCTTAGCCCACTCATTGCTGACAAGGGATTGGAGGCCGCTCTATTAGAAGTGGGCCCAACTCCGGCAGTGGAAACGGCGATCGTTGCGCGAACCGGGCAGTTTATCGCAAATCGGGAGCGCAAAATCGTCGATGAAGTTTTTGCAAGGACCAGAACGCTGCGGTTCACGCGACTGTTGGCGCATCTTCTCAAGCCGGAGAGCGGCGCACCAATCATAACTACGAATTACGACCGACTGATCGAGATTGCGGCCGAAGAAGCTGGCCTTGGCGTAGATACGATGTTTGTCGGCCAGTTTGCAGGTATCCTCAACGAACATGAAAGCCGTCTGAGCTTTTGTCGCGAAGTGACTCTCCGCGGAAAGCAGGTTCAATGGAGATACCGCCAGCGGGTGAATGTGTTTAAGCCGCATGGTAGTCTGGATTGGTACCATCGAGACGGCCGGCCAGTCCGCTATGCTGGCGATTTGACATCGCCACGTCTGATCATAACTCCTGGATTGAATAAATTTCGGAATGGCTACGAGAGCCCTTTTGATCGGCATCGAGAGAGGGCGAATTCCGCAATCGATCGCGCAAGCCGTTTTCTGGTCATTGGCTACGGGTTCAATGACGATCACCTCGAGACTCACCTCACGCCTCGTATTCGCAGCGGTGTTCCGACGCTGTTACTGACGCGCGGGTTGTCTCCCAACGCGATGAAACTCGTTGAAGCGTGTCCGAACGTAGTAGCGATTCAGCACGCCGTCGTCGGAGGCAGTCAGGGTTCATCGGTGTTTGTGGATAGGGCGGAAATGCAGGTACCGGACCTCGCCCTTTGGGAACTGAACTCCTTCATTTCTGAGGTGCTTGAACCATGACCGAAGCCGCATTGCAGTTTTCCGATGGCGACCGAATCGGGCGGGTCGCCTCCGTCGACACGAGCCGTGTTGCCGTCAATGTCACCAATTCGGTCCTGCTCACCCGCATTGGCATAGGCCAACTCATTGCCATCCGGGGGGCGACAGAGAGAGAGTACCTGATTGCTATGACCGAGAGGGTTACGCGTAGCATGCGGGAGGAGCTGCCTACGCAGGGCGATGACGACGAGACTGGCGCGCTTCTCGGCGCAGTGCCGACCGACATTCTGCAAGGCATCCTTATAGGCACCTTCCGAACTGTTGAGGGCGCGAAGATAAATACATTCAAACGGGGTGCCGACAGCTTCCCGCAGATTGATCGTGAATGCTACGTGATCGAAAGCCTAAACCTACAAAGGTTTATGGGCATCTTGGGTGCGGGGTTCTCCGAAGACGAACGGTTAAAGCTAGGTGTCTTCGTTGCTGATCGGTCGGCCGATGCCATCGCCAGCGGCGATAGGTTCTTCCAGCGCCATGCCGCAATCCTCGGCAGTACAGGCTCAGGAAAGAGTTGGGCCGTCGCACTGATCCTTGAACGCGCAGCCAAGCTCAAATACCCTAATATCATCGTATTCGACATGCATGGGGAATACGCACCTTTAGCGAACAAAGCCGCTGGCGGATTCGCCAAGCGTTTCCGCATCGCTGGTCCAGGCGATCTTGAGACACCGAAGGATGATGTACTTTTTCTCCCGTACTGGTTGCTAAACCGCGACGAAATGCTGTCGATGATCCTCGACCGCAGCGATCAGAATGCGCCAAATCAGGCTTCACGGTTCACGTTGCACGTTCGCCATCTGAAAGGGCGAACGTTGGATAAAGAGGGCAAAGCCAGCGTGAAGAAAACTTTCACTGTGGATTCGCCAATCCCCTACGACGTAAGAGAATTGTTCGGACTATTAGATGCTGATAACAGCACTAAGGGGATGGGGAAGACTGGGCCTATTAAGGGTGAATGGGAGGACAAGCTGACCCGCTTCCTTTCACGTCTGCAAGCCAAATTGGATGATCGACGCTACGGATTCATGTTCGCGCCCTCAGATGCCGCTTCTAGTTACGGATGGCTTGCACAGGAGGCGCTGAAGCTTCTCAGTGCCGGAGATGGATTTGGAATCAAGATCATCGACTTTTCGGAGGTACCCGCGGATGTGCTGCCCGTCGTAACTGGCACGCTCGCTCGGCTCCTGTATGATGTCCAGTTCTGGATGGGTGGAGAAGCGCGCACGCCAGTCACCCTGCTTTGCGACGAAGCGCACCTGTATCTTCCTGTTCGCGACGATGCCGATGCCGTGCAACGGCAGGCACTGGGGTCTTTCGAGCGCATTGCAAAGGAGGGACGAAAGTATGGCTTCTCTCTACTGGTGGTGAGCCAACGACCCTCCGACGTGAGTCGAACAATCCTAAGTCAGTGCAACAATTTTCTTGCGTTACGGCTTACTAATGAGACCGACCAAGGTGTGATCAAGCGCCTCATGCCGGATTCGTTAGCTGGGCTCACGAGCATCCTTCCCTTGCTTGATGTAGGAGAGGCGCTTTTACTCGGGGATGCCGTGCTGTTGCCCACCCGAATTCGGCTTGATGTTCCAAAGATCAGGCCGGACAGCGCGACGCGCGATTTCTGGACCGAATGGGGCTCGGTTAGGCCGGATGACGCTGCGATAACAGCAGCGGTGGAATGCCTGCGTAGCCAATCACGCAGCGAATGAACTTGTGGTCGTGTCTGTGCGAGCTAAAGAACGGCAGACAATCGGGTCCCCACGTGAGACAAAGCGTTGACTGATACGCGCCTTTGCGCCGTTCTTTCAAAGGATGATTGGCTACTGTCCAATACATTATTTCTTGAGACCGCGAGTAATTTCACTCGATAACGCAACGGTCGTAAATATCAGGCCCACTCTCATGAATACGAGTGACCGAATGAGTATCCAGGTGCAAGAGAGGATTCGCGGCGAATTGCAATATCGCTTAAACAATGCCGGAGGACAGGATGACGATCAGTATCGGAATCGCAGAAGTCATAGACACAAATATCTTACGGACGCGATGGCCCAAGCAGGCAAGACCCCTACTCGGTAAGCAGCAGGCAGGCCCGTGTCGTTGCGTTTCGTTCAAACTCTACGAATGATCGCTGCAAACCGTGCGGAGGTCTCCGCGTGTGGAGCATCCTCGGACCACGGCATATGTACGGAATGCCGTTCCCGATTACCAGATAAAATCCTGGCTCGAACAGCCCGATGGCTTGAACAGTGACACAGGTTGCGGATCGCAATTCGGCGATTGTCGACCCGACCTCGGGTTCATTCGGATTTGTCGAGCGTTTGGCGCATTCGGGGAGCAACTCGTCCAATCCGCCTGCGCTATTGGTGAAAGGGTGAAAGCCGGTGGTTGTGACCTCAATTCCACGCAACAGGCAAGCCATTGTCACGGCGTCGTTATAACTGTGATCGCCACAGACCTGGTTTCCAGGCATGTCGGTCGGCAGCGGCGGCTGACTCAAGCGCAGCCGTTCAAGTGACGCGCCCTTTCACGCTCGGCAGGGCAATCCTGGCGTTGGCCGAAGCCGAAAACCGGGAGGGGCGATCAGATTGTTGCGGGCTTCCGCCGCTGGCTCGATCGTTACCTTAGCCGGCCGCAGTACCGTCAGGTTCTCCGCGATAGGTCGCCAGTCTGGCCCTTAAGGTGCAGCAGGCAGTGTCACGTGGTAATTGCCTGCCGCTCTCATCACGCTTTGGCCAAGTGAGCGTAACTTGCTGCGAAACGCCCGAATTTGTACTCGCCGCACGTCACCTGATTGTAGCGAAGCGGGTTGCTATCCGTGACACATGAGGGCAATGGTTCAATGATCGCACTGAAATCGGCGTCGATAAAGAAGGGGATTGAGTATCGCTCGCGTCCCGAGCTATTCACCACGCGGTGCATGTTGGCCAGGTAGACATCATTGGTGAGCCGCTGGATTAGATCGCCAATGTTGATTACGAATGTGCCTTGGATCGGAATGCCCTCGACCCAATCGCCATCTCGGTTCATGACCTGAAGACCACCCACGTCGTCCTGGGCCAAGATGGTCAGATTTCCGTAATCCGTGTGGGCGCCAATACCGATAATCTCTTCGCCAATATAGCCACTCTGCGGCGGGTAGTGAAGCAGGCGCTGAATGCTGATCGGTTGCCGCATGAGGCTTTCAAAATAGTTTTCAGAAAGGTCCAGACTGAGCGCAATGCCCTGCAAGAGTTTCTTCGCGAGGCCGACCATCTTTTGATGGTATCCATATGTCAGTTCCCGAAACTCGGCCAGACTTGAGGGCCACTGGTTGGGCCCAAAAAACGGACCTTCCAGGGTCGAACGTTCAGGACCGATGTCAAAACACTCCTTGAGGTCTCTCGTCTTGCCAGGATCGGTGTTCTCCCCGAACGGCTCGATATAGCCGCGGAGGGCAACATCGGATTTGCTTATATGCAATTCCATCTTCTGTGACATGGGCAGATCAAAGAACCGACGGCTCACGTCGAAGACCGAATCCACGAAATCCTGCGGAATACCGTGATTCTTCACATACATGAAGCCAGTGTTCGACAATGCCCAACGTATCTCCTTCGCCACCTTATACTCGTTGCTGCTATCCAGAAGCGGCGCGATGTCAACCACCGGAATCTTGTCAAAGCTTTCGCATTTCGCGCGAAGCTTGTCGTCCAGTTTGGCCACGATATCCTTAGACATGGGTACACCTTTCCTTGGCAGGCGTTTTCTTCTTTGACCGGCAGCGTGAAGAACCGCCGGGAAGCCTGCATAGGCTGCGCCGACCATTCTTTCGGAGTGCCGTGTTCAACAACGTGGAAGAACTCTAGCTCCTGGCAGGGTATGCATAGGCGCTCGCGTTCTTCATTGTCGTCTTGCATAGGCCGCCAGTCTCGCTAGCGAGTTTTGCGGCAGCGTGGTCATGGTCGCTCCTCCGTTGGTGCGCTGGCCTTCTCGAGCACCTGGAAAACCCAGTAGTGCGCGTCCTCCTCCGCGACGTATCTGCCGTCGTTTAAACGCTGCGCCGGCACGAGGACGCCCGCATCCTGCAGGCGCCGCACCTCGTCTTCAAAAGATGTGGCCTCAACGTAGCTCTTGCGGGTGCTTGCTATGATGAATCCGTTTGGACGCGTGACGCGAGCCAGTTCGCGCAACCCTTCCGGTCGAACATGCCCGAGCGTGAAGACGCCGCAGCAGACCGTGATGTCGTAGCTCGCGCTGGAGTAGTCGGAGAGCGGCCCGTTAAGGTCGACATTGCCTCGGACATGGCGGTAGACGCGGGTTCGCCGGGCGTTTTCGGCCATCTCCTCGGAGAGGTCGATTCCGTCGATCAACCGGAAGCCGAGGCGTTCCAGTTCCACGCCGACGAGGCCAGTTCCGCAACCGGCGTCCAGGATTGCGATGGCAGTTCGCTGCCTGGCCAAATAGGCTGTCTGTATGGCGCCCGCCAGTTCCGCCACGATCATCGGCCCGCAGTACCCGTCCCGGCCGACATCCAATTCGTAGGAGCTGGCCCATCCGCGATAGAAGTGGGCCAAGCGACCGACGTCGCCGTCGAGGGCGTGGGAATCCTTAATGCGCATTCGTGCGGCTTGCTCCAGTGCCATCTGCTGATCGAGGGTGTTCATGATAGTTCCTCCGTGTATGAGGGATGCGGATGCGGTACGGTTGTCATTGGAGGCACAATGGCCGCGGCTCAACCCATGAGCTGTTCGTTCCGTACGCTCAACCTAGCTGTCTCGGGCGCTTCCAGCGGAATGCACGTCTTCAGTGGGGATGTTTCGACTTGAGCGCTGTCCGGCGTATCCGGCCAAGGTGCCCCGTTCGCCTACTAACTTGTCGAAGACGTTGCGCCACAGCGGCAGGGAGGTGACTACAAATGCCGCAATCGCCGGTCGCATCGCGGTGATTCGTTTCACCGGGTGTCCTTTCCGAGCAAGTCGTTCGCGGCCGGGATTGATTCCTTGTTTGTCTGATGCCGGCGTCCAGGAGCTTGGCGGTCGGTCGGCACAACGCTGCCGGTACCAATGAATCCGATTCCTTGTGGAAACGAGTGGCGCGCACGGCACTTCCTCCATCCTAACAGTAAACTCGGTTTCTTTCACCATTGAATCGGTGATTTATAGGAATGTTCCATAGTTCTAGGAATAGCATCTGACTTTTAGCATGGGCAAGCCATATAACAATAAGAATACATTTTATAAATGTTAAGCAACATTGACTGGCGGTTTTACTTTCGTCCGAGAATTTTCACAATTAGCCAAGAAAAATGCGTATTTTTTCTCTCAGATGGTGTGACGAAATCCTGTTCGGCAACCAGAGAAATCGAGATCGGCTGCGGCCCAGCAACAACACCTGACCGGTGGTATCGGTGGGGACCCGGCCGGCGCTGCCCAGTGCATCCGCGTGCTGCAACAACAACACCATCACCCGCACGGCGTCCCATAATAGGCTGCTGTCGCTCGGCTCGTGGATGAGTGCGCGGTGACGGTGCTGTCCACGCCACGACCTTGCCGCTTTCCAACTTCTCTCGCCTGGCGCTTGCCAGCAGTACTTTGTTGATTTCTTCCCAGGTCGGCGCCCGATCGCGCTGATCGTCTTGTGCAAGACCGATTTCTTTGGGCTCCACCCCCATAGAAGCCGGGCAAAAGCCCGGATCGAGGCGGAGTCCTCCAGGTGAAAGGCCAGTTCCTGATAGCTTAGTTGGCGGTGCTGCTTGAGCAGCGCAGCGCAGCCTCCGCCGGCAGGCCCTCGCGGCCGGTCTGCTTGAGACCGTGCCGGCGCAGGTCCCGCGTCACCAGGCTCAAAAGCTCGCGATGCTTGTCCAGCCATTGGAACATGGCTTTCAATTCACAGCCGATCTCGTGTCCGGCGAAAAGATCGACTACACTGGATTCCATCGATCAGCCATCGTGCCTCGACACAGGTCATGGCGCAGCTCCGTCAGGAAGGTCATGGCCTTCCAATGGCCGTGCGGCACCTTGGCCCTGAGCCTTCGGCAGCGCGGCGGCCAGCCCCTGAGCGGCCATGTTGGTCTTGGTCCAGGTTTCATCGATGAACACCAGGCGGGAAGGATCGATGCGGTCCTGATACTTTACCGCTGTGCCCGTCTGCGCGCCACATCCGGGCGATCCTGCCCAGCCGCGATCGGGCGTCTTTTTTGTGACTGAGCTTCGGTATGAACGAACTCCCACCCCGAGCGGAGTCGACCGAAAGGCCGCGCTCGGCGAGCTCGGCCACCACGCAGCGTAAAATCCGCGGCCCGGCAGCGCACCAGCAGCCAGTCGCGATGTGCGCCAGCAATCTTCTTCGGCCTGTGCCCACCCATTTGGCCCGGCGCAAGGCTGCTCGTTTCGCGCAAGCGGCGCACCCCACCGGATGACCCAGCAAGCAGTTCAATCAGATTTGCACGCCTAATGGAATCCGCCTTCGATTCAGCCTCGCTTCATCCCGCTCTAGTACGGTCGTCAGGATGCAGGTTTCCGACCGAGGCACTGTGCCTTCGTAAGCTTGGCCCGATACTCCTCGTCCAAGATGGACGGCAGGGATATCTTCTTGGTTCGGGCGCCATCAACAGCGATCATTTCACCGCTAACGAAGCTGGATTCGTCGCTAGCCAACCAAAGGACCGCATTTGCTATCTCTTTTGGAGATCCGATCCTTCCCACCGGGTGTAGTTGCGCCAATTCCCGCTTGACCAAGCTTCGGTCCGGGTGGAGCTCAACATAGGCGCGATTCAGGTCAGTCTCGATCCAACCGGGGCAAACGGTATTGCAACGTATACCATCCGGCCCGAGGTCAACTGCCAGTCCCAACGTAAGACCATGCACTCCAGCCTTCGTGGCCGCGTAGGCAGTATGCCAGGGGTTGACCATACAGCCCTCGACCGACCCGATGTTAACGATCGTGCCCGACCCGATACGTCTAATTTCCGGGACCACATACTTGGCCATTAGAAACGGACCACGAAGATTGACCGCCATAAGCCTGTCCCAATCCTCGGCAGTCTGTTCGTCGATGGACTTATGAATGACCATACCGGCATTGTTGACCAGGACATCGATCCTGCCAAACTTCTGGAGGACGTCGTCAACGAATGCGCGAATTGAGGCCTCCTTTGTGACGTCGAGAGACATACGCGTGACCCTCTCGACGCTGCCGGAATCGGCGGAGCGATCATCACGCAAATCGCCGACGACAACCATGGCGTCTTCATCAGCGAGCCTCTCAGCAATTGCATGCCCTATGCCTCGATTGCCACCGGTGACGATGGCAACTTTGCCTGAAAGCCGATTACCCAAGAATTCCTCCTATCCTGCCGTGAAGCCGCCATCTATAGGAATAGCAACGCCCGTGATATGCCTGGCTTCCTCGCTCGCGAGGAACAGCGTCAGACTTGCGATTTCTTCCGGCGAAGCCACGCGGCCCTGGGGTATTGAATCAACATTCCTTTGAAGAACCTCGTCGGCGCTAACCAGCTTGCTGTGGGCCGACACAAGCATGGGCGTATCCACGGCGCCGGGGCAGACGGCATTGATGCTAATTTGCTCTTTGGCGTGGTCAAGGGCCATGGCTCGCGTCAGCAAAACGACGGCGCCCTTCGACGCGCAATAGGCAACCAGGCCGGAACTACCAACCAGCCCTACATTGGAGGCAATGTTGACGATGCTGCCGCCGCCGGTCCTCCTCATAGCCTTCACCGCGGCGCGGCTAAAGTAGAACACACCGTTGACATTAGCGTCGAATGTCTGACGCCAATCATCATCAGTTGTCTCAAGGGCGCTTCCACGCCGTATGATACCTGCACTGTTGACCAAGACGCTGACCTTTCCGAACCGCTCTACGGCGGAATTAATCGCCTGGTCCGCGAAGGTTGAGTCAGTCACATCACCCAGCATCAATTCGGCCGGACAATTGAGTTTCTGAACCGACTCTAAGGCTCGTTGGCCCCGCTCTCGATCGCGGCCGACCAATACGATTGACGCCTCTGTCGCGGCGAAGGCCTGTACGACGGCCTCCCCTATCCCCGACGTTGCGCCAGTAACAATAACCACCTTCTTGGAATGCTTCATGGTAGTGATTGCCCAACCGGAGCGAGTGAGGAATGGCCTCCCCCTGAGCTCCACTTATATTTCTATATGCAATTTCTTTGTATTGCGTTTTGTTCACCGCATACAACCATACGTCGGACGCACACAAAGAAATATTTAGAATGCTTTTAATTATCACGCACATCCGCAATCGGGAAATACATTTATTGGTAAAGTTTTGTTAAGTACTTGTGAAGAAATATTGAAACATATGAATAGCGAGTCCATTTCTCAGCGCTTGGATACACCCGAGGTGGTCAACGATGGTCGGCGAGCTACTCGTCGGCATACCTGAGCGGAGGCGGTCGGCCTCGGTTTCACAGTTCGATGGGCGGCACGGAAGCGGAACTCCTGCGCGATACTGCTACGATTTTGTTACCGGTCTCGCGTGGACGATTTCTGAGGCTCTGCGCAGCCTAGAGCTTTTCCCGCTGCTCAACGGACCGCGCGGTCGTCAACGAGCCGATGTTGACGCGGCAGTTGACGCCGTCGAGAAGTTTGCCCAATTCCCGAATGCAAAGTAAGCGCCCACCTGGCCCCGTGTTTCGCGGACCGATGAAGGACGCGACACTCTCCACAGGTGCTCGCCCGCGACCTTTCCGGCAACATCGCAATCGCGCCGTGTCGGGCGATTGAGAAGCTGACACCGGAAATGTTACCGAGCGTTGTGGTGCCGACATGGGCCGCGCCATTCATCCAGTCGCCGTCGAGTATGATCCGCTCCTCCGCTGCCCCTTTTTGACGCCGGCGCGGATGAAAACCCGATGCTCCAGAGCATCGTCGGTCAGTTCTCCTAGCAATGGCCAGTTTAACCCGGCGGCCTTAGCCCGATCCAGATCGGCATGAAATTCCCCTCGTGGATACCGAGGAGGTTCGTGCCAAGGTTGCTGACCCAAAGGCACTGTCACGACGGAAAAACTGGAGTGCACCCTCATAATGAGACGGAGAAATTGCGGGACAATTTCAGGCTTTGAGTTCAAGTACGGCATTTTCCGGCGATTTCGATAAGGTCTGTTCGTATTTCTCCGGGGTGAGGTAGTCGAGGGCTGAGTGCAACCGTTGCCGATTGTAAACGTCTTCAATGAAGCTCGCGATACGCCGCCGGGCGTCCGAGGCATCGCGATAGGCCCAGCCTGCGACTTCTTCCTGCTTCAAGGTTTTCATGAAGCTTTCCGCACGTGCATTGTCATACGGATTGCCCACCCAGCTCATACTCGGCTGGATTCCATGCGCATGGAGGATATCGGAATAGCTGCTGCAAGCGTATTGAACTCCCCTGTCCGAGTGATGAATTAAATTGCCAGGAACTGGAGCACGTGCGGAGATCGCCATCTTCAGCGCATCAACCGCAAGGCTGGCCCGCAGGTGGAGTTCCAGGGCCCATCCGATGACCTTGCGGCTGAATGCATCAAGCACAACCGCCAAATAAGCGAACTGCTCGGCAAGGTGCAGATAGGTGATGTCGGCGACCCAAAGCTGATTGATCCCTGTCAACTCCATGCCTCGAGCAAGGTTAGACACCACCCGCCAGCTATGCCGAGAATCCGTGGTGCGCGGCACAAATGGCCGACTGAAGAGATTATCCTCCCTCATCACCCGCAACACACGTTTACGGTTTGCGCCCAACCTCCGCCTGAGAAGAGCACCGATCCGGCGATAGCCATAATGCGGATTGGCCAAGGCCATCCGTTGAATGACATCGCGCAGGCCGGTTTCTTCCTGGCGCGGCGCTGAGTGCCGCCAGTGCCGGTAGTATCCAGCCCGGCTGACACCAGCCAGACGGCACATCTGTTCAATTCCTGGAGAGCCTTGCCGCATGCGGGCCGTCATTTTTTGAATGACTTCGAAGACGCCGCTCCGCCAGGTGCGTCTTTCTTCTGTTGCCCCTGACATGCCGCAAGGCTTCTTGAAAAAAATCAAGTTCAACCTGTTGCTGGCCACTGCGTTCAAGTTCGACTATGCGGCGGCGGGCTTTCGCCAACGCATCGGCACGACGCTGTTCAGCCGACAGTGCAAAACTTGCTGCCAAGGTTTGTCGGTCCGGCGGCGCCTCGGGCGGCGGCTGTTTCGTTGGGCGTCCCCGTCGGGCCGGCATCAGATTGCCACACGTCCGCAGCTGCTCACGCCAGGCATACAAGCGTTGGCGGTGAATACCCAGTTCATCAGCTAATCGGCTGACGTTCTCCCCGTTTTGCATTCGCAAGAGCATGGAGAGTTTCTCTTGTTCGCTAAATCTCGACTTTCTTCCAACCATTTCCAGTTCCTGTAATTCAGAAACTGTCCCCTATCTATTTGTCTCAGTCGAGGGGTGCACTCCAAAACCGTCCGGCAATTGATTGGAATGCTGTCCGGCTTCAGATCGGAACGCTGTCATTTTGATCGGAATCCCGTCCGGTTAATTCCCGGAATCCGCAGCGACGCCGTCTGTCAGATCTAGCTTGAACTTTTACAGGTCCAACTAGCGCTCCTTGAAAATCGTAATCTTCCAAATTTGGTCAGACGCTCCGTGCCACACCGCCCGGTAATCAAAACGGTTGCAACAGACACTTCATATAACTTCACAGAACCTTTGCGACTGCAGACCACTGACAGTGGTACTTCTACGAAAGTCTGACGTCCGGCACGGCCAAGAAAGCTGTGCCGATCTACGCAGGACCGCAGCACAGCACGCAACGTGGGAGTGAACAGCCAATGGCAAGAAGAGTGCTCATCCTGATTGAAGGCGCAGGCAATATGCTTCTATTGGTCCAAGCGGCCCAGCGTCTTGGCCTTCATCCAATTGCCCTGTCGACTGATCCAGCTCGGTACGACTATCTTGCAGCGGAAGGAATTGAGGCAATCCGTATCGATACAGGCAATCTCGATGCGCTGATCCACGAATGTTGCCGGCTGCGTGCGACCTATGACGTTGCTGGCATTACGGGCGCCCAGGAGTTGACCTATGCGACAGGTGCCAAGCTCTGCCGGTATTTCGAGCTACCGGGACCGAACCCCGAATCGATTGAACGATGCCTCGACAAATTCACTCAACGTCAGCTCCTCGCGGAGGCCGGCGTTCCAATGCCTGCTTATCGCTTGGCGGTGAATGCGACGGACGTAGAACGTTCTGCCTCGGAGATCGGCCTTCCGGTAATTCTTAAGCCGTCCGTAGGCGGCGGCAGCATGGGGGTTCGATTGTGCCGCCACGTCGAAGAGGTAGCCGAACATACCACGTATCTGTTGGGCGGGTCGCCGAGGGTACTGGTCGAAGAATTCGCACAAGGCCCTCATTATAGCATTGACATAATGGGAAATGAGGTCATTGGGATTGGCGCCCTTGACTTCTGCCGCCCACCCCATTTCGTCTATCGTGAGTTCACCTATCCGGCCGTGCTGACTGGTGACAAGCATAGTCGTATCGCCGATGTTTCGCTGAGCTGTTTGCGAGCTCTGGGCCTTGGCTGGGGGCCGACGAATGTTGAACTCCGGTGGACGAAGCGTGGCCCAGTCGTCATCGAAGTTAATCCGCGTCTTACGGGTTCACCCGCTCCTCAATTGGTTCAGCTGGCTTACGGTGTCGATCTCGTCACCGAGCACATCAAGCTTGTCATCGGCGATGAATGGAATTTGCGCAGAAGCAATTCGCAGACTGCGGTCGCGCGGTGGCTAGTTGCTGATCGCGATGGCATGCTCGATTGGATCGGTGGCGACAGTCGGGCGGCTGCTGTATCAGGTGTCGCCGAGGTCAAATTTAATGTTGAACCCAAGACGCCGATCGTCAGGAAAGGTGATTACCGAGACTGTATCGGACATGTCATCGCCGCCTCCCCCAGCCTGGCTCGGACCAAGGTGATCCTTCAGCGTGCCGTCGACTTAATCGATTGGTCGATAATACCATTTCCAGCCGAAAAGGAATAATCAGCGTCCCCACATCTGCGCACCAGCGCTCAGGGTGCTGCTCAGAGACCGAAAAACTTGCTCTTCCCGCATTTCTGCAAATGGCGGCAACGCAATGCTTCTGCCTACACATCCCAAGGCTTCCTTAGTCACAATCATTTGGTTCCGACTGAGACAGGATGTGACCGCTCCAAACCGGGATGATTTCAAGCTTGAGCGGGAAATGGCATCTGAAGCTGTGATCCGTGTCATCCGGGCTTGTTGAAGGCTCCGGGAAGACGCGATGACAGATGTCCTCCGTGTAACGACAACGGGTATGGAACTCGCAGCCGGGTGGTCGCCTCATCAGGCTCGGCACCTCACCTTTGAGCTCTATCCGGTTCAGCACCGCATCCGGGTCAGGCTCGGGATTGGCCGCAAGCAGCGCCTCAGTGTAAGGATGGCGCGGGTGCTCGAAGATACGCTCGGTCGAACCGACCTCAATAAAGCGGCCGAGATACATGATCGCCATGCGGTCCGTCATGTGACGCACGACATTGAGATTGTGCGAGATGATCAGGATCGCCATGCCGAGTTCGTCCTGAAGCCGCGCGAGCAGGTTTAGCACCTCACCCTGCACCGAGACATCGAGGCCGGCCGTCGGCTCGTCGGCAATGATCAGATCGGGTTTGAGCGCAAGGGCACGCGCTATACCAACGCGTCTCGCTTGACCGCCTGAGAGCTGATGGGGATAGCGACGACCAAAATCCGCCGACAAGCCGACCATGCGCAGTAGGCGCTCGGCTTCGCTTCCGGCATCGTGATCTTTGCGCCTATGGATGCGAAATGGCTCTGTCAGGAGCGAGCGCACGGTCAACCTGGGCGAGAGTGAGCCGATGGGATCCTGGAAGATCATCGCCATGCGCCGCAAATACGGCTTGCGTTCGGCCCCGCTGAGCTCCTCAATTTCCTGTCCGTCGAAGCTGATGCTGCCGCTAACGGCCCGCTGGAGGCCGATTATCGTGCGAGCGATAGTGGATTTGCCTGAGCCGCTTTCGCCCACAAGGGCCAGCGTCTCGCCCTTGCCGATTTCAAAGGAGACACCGCATACTGCGTCGATAAAGGGGGCTTTTGTGCCGGTGGCAAGTGCTTTCAGCGGACCCATAGTGCGGAAGCGGACGCGCAAATCCTGGACGCGAAGCAGCGCAGTCATGCAGACACCAGCCGCTCTTTACCGAGGAGATGGCATCGGGCGACTTGGTCAACGCCGATGCGGTACTCGACCGGGTTCTCTTGCAGACAGCGATTGAATGCCTGGGGGCACCGGGCGCAGAAGATGCATCCCACCTTGCTGCCCAGGAGACTGGGCACCTCACCGGGAATGGTCGGCAAAGTGCGCGTGCTTTTTTTGATCCGCCCGGGATCGCAATCAAGCAGCGCGCGCGTGTAGGGGTGAGCAGGATTGTGGAATATGTCCCGGACCGCCCCCTCCTCCACCACTTCGCCCGCATACATGACGGCGACCCGGTCGCACAGCTCAGCAACCGCTCCGAGATGGTGGGAGACAAAGAGAATCGAGCAACCAATTTCTTTTTGCAGATCCTTGAGCAAATGAATGATCTGCACTTCCAGCGTTGCATCGAGCGCGGTGGTTGGCTCGTCGGCGACGAGGAGCGCTGGTTTCACAAGAAGCGCCATGGCAATGCAAACGCGCTGACGCATGCCGCCAGAAAAGTGATGCGGATAGGCGCCGATACGGCTTTGGGGATCCGGAATTCCGACCCGGTGAAGCATTTCGAGCGCACGAGTGCGCTTTTCGCTCCGGCTTCCTCGTTCGTGGTGCTGGATGTCGATCATCTGGCTCTCGATAGTCCGCACCGGATTGAGTGCGGTCATCGGGTCCTGCAAAATCATCGAAAGACGATCACCGCTTAGCCTCCGACGCGCCTGAGTGGGCATTTTGAGCAGGTCTTTACCTTCGAACAGGATGCTGCCGGCTGTCACATCTGCATTTTCTGGAAGCAGGCCCATCACTGTATATGCGAGCGTCGATTTTCCAGATCCACTCTCGCCTACTATGCCAACCACCTGTGCGGCCGGCACATCGAGCGAGACGTTTCGCAGCGCATGAACACGGCCGCGTGGCGTGCCGAAATCGAGATCGAGCCCGCGGATCTCAAGAAGCGGCCGGGCGGACGTATGGGATATCGAATCCTCGCGTCTCATAGGTCTTTCCGCAGCTTGGGATCGAACATGTCGCGCAGCGCCTCACCCAGGAATGTGAAACCTAGCGTTGCGAGGACGATCGGAATACCACCGGCGACGACCAGCCAAGGCGTCTGATTGATGTAGCTATATCCATCGTTGAGGATAGCTCCCCAATCAGGAGTCGGGGGGCGCACGCCCAAGCCGAGGAAACTGAGACCTGCCTCTACGGCGATGACGGCCGGCACGTCCATGCTCACGAGAATGAGGAGCGGGCCGATGACGTTCGGGAGTACGTGCACGGCGAGGATGCGCGTCATGCCGGCGCCCATGCTGCGCTCCGCGGCGATATATTCGCTGTTGCGAAGCGCCTCTGTCTGGGTCCGCACGACGCGCGCATAAATAGGTATTGACGTTATTGCGATGACGAAAATGACGCTGCCCAGACTGGGTCCAAGTAGCCCAATAACCGCGAGTGCAAAGATGATGCCGGGAAAGGAGCGGATTGTATCGAAGAGCACCAGAAGCAAGTTGTCGAGCCAGCGCGGCCCGAACCCTGCGATGAGACCAAGCACTAGGCCGACCGCCAGTGAACTGCCGAGGGAGGCGAACGCGACAAGCAGCGGGACGCGGCCGCCCATGATGACGCGTGAGAATGTGTCGCGGCCCAGTTGATCGGTGCCGAGGAGAAAACCCATTGAAGGGTCTGCCAGACGCGGCCCGACCATGATGCGGGCAGGATCATACGTAATGATGAGCGGAGCGAAGATCGCGCTCGCGAACACGAGCACGACGAGCACGGCTCCAAGCACGCCAAGACGGTTCTTGCGCAATTGTCGGAGAAACGTGCGAAAGGCGCCGGGACCCTGCTCTCCGTTCTCTTCGCCGCCGATGACTTCAACGCTCGCCATGTTAAAGGTTCTCGCGGGTTCGAGGATCAAGTGCCGCAGCGATCAGATCTGAAATTGTTGTTCCGACAACGGTAAGAATGGTGGTGACGAGCACAACTCCCATTACGATGGGATAATTACGGTTATTGACGGCATTCACGATCAACGCGCCGATCCCGGGTCTTGCTAGAATCACTTCTATGAAAACGGCAGATGAGAGAAGCCACGCTATGCCCACGCCAAGTATGGTGATGGTCGGGAGGATCGCCAGCGGCAGCGCGTAACGCGTTACGATGCGCCATTCTGGAATCCCAAAGGAGCGGGCCATGCGCACATGGTTTTCTCCCAGGATCTCGAGCATGGAAGCCCGCACCAGCCGGGAGATATAGCCAATCCAGCCAATTCCAATGGCAAATGCCGGCAAAATGAGATGGACGATTCTGCCATAAAAACCCTCGCCGGCCCCGATCGCTGGCAGCCAGCGAAGGGCGACAGCAAAGATCAGGAGCGCATAGACCGCCATCACAAATGAAGGAATGGCGATAGTGGCGACCGCCCCGACGCCAACGACTTGGTCGATCACCGCGCCACGCCTCATGGCCGAATAACAGCCGAGCGGCACGGCAACCGCGACTGCCCATAGGATCGACACCAGGATTAGTTCAATCGTGTAAGGCAATTGCTCGAAGACAATGTCGGCCACGGGTCTCTGGCTGAAGACGTCAAAACCGAGATTGCCGTGGAGCAGCCCGCCGAAGATGGTAGCGATCTGCACGACTAGCGGTTTGTCCAGCCCCATCTGCTGATGGATTTGCGCCTTCATTTCCGGCGTGGCGCGTGGGCCGAGCAGAGCCGCGGCGGGATCACCCGGCACGGCATGAATCATCAGGAACACAAGCGTCACCGCGATCACAATAATTGTGATCGCGAGGACAACCCGTTTGAGAACGTAGAACCACATGATCCCGTCCCGTCAGTCTAAACCGGCTTGAAATCGAGATACAACGGGCTCCCATCCGGGCGCATTGCCCCTTGCATTTGCGTGGTGCGATACACGATCGGCGTCGCCCCGTTGGTCAGGAACCGGTAGGCGCCCGATTCTTCCATCAGGTCCTGCATCTCGTGGTAGAGCTTAGCGCGCTCCACCGGGTTGCTAATGGAGAGACCCTTGGCGTGCAGCTCATCGAAGCGCTCGCTGCGGAAGCGCTCCCAGTTCCAGACCCCCACTTGATCCTGCACGAACCAAGTCGTGTAGTAATATGGATCCGGCAGACTGGAGAACGAATTGGCGATGAGCTGCAAGTCCTTCCAGCGATCGCCTTCCTTTTCCATGCCGAGCGTCCAGAACGAACCGGATTCCTGGACATTGACCTCGACCGTGATGCCGATCTGGGACAATTGTGCCTGCACCGTTTGGACTATTGCCAAGGATTCGCTCTGGTTCACGCAAGCGATGGTCAACGTCAGGTCGCTCACACCGGCCTTTTCCAGGAACTCCTTGGCCTTTGCAAGATCGCCTTCCGGTGGGACGAGCGCCTTGTCGCGATGCCCGATGATACCTGGAGGAATGGTGCCGGTCGCAACTGCGACCTGACCCGAATAGGCAATATCCAGGATCTGCGGCACGTTGATCGCCCACTGGATCGCCTTGCGGACATTGATGTCCTTCAGCTTCGGGTGATCCATGTTCATGCCGATCCAGTGATACCAGAGCGATGGTTTTTCCTCGACCTTGCTGTCGGCGGGCGGCTTGCTCTTGAACTCCGCAAGCGAATCCAGACTGATACCAGTGAAATCGATGTCGCCTGCTTGGTAGGCGCGCTCCGCCGTCTTCGCGTCGGCAATTGGCAGGATGCGGATTTCGTCAAAGCCTGGTTTCGGGCCTGACCAGTCTGGATTCCGCGCCAACAGCAGATACTGGTGCGGCTTCCAGTCGGCGATCATATACGGGCCAGAGAACGCTGTCTGCTTGACGCCGAAATCACCGCCGTCCTTGGTTGCCTTCATTACCGCATCCTCGGAAAGGATATGGCCAATCCCAAAGGGGAACGCGATGTTCCAAACCGGCACGAACGGCGCCTTGAATACGACCACGCCAGTATAGTCATCTTCGATCTCGACATGGTCAAGCGACCCCCAATCGGGCTTGACCGGCGAATTGTGCTTGATCACGCGCTCGAAGGAGAACTTCACGTCCTTCGCAGTCAACTCACCGTGACCGCCAGTGAATTGAATACCCTTCTTCAGGCCAAAGCGGATGTGCGTTGGGTCGACCTGCTCGATCTTTTCCGCCGCATCCAGTTCCCACGCCCATTCGGAACCCGGCTTGTAACGCGTGAGCTTTGAATAAATACAGTTCATCACCTCCACTTCGGCGACGCTATTGTAGAAGCCCGAATCAAACTTGCTGATGTCCCCAATGGAACGCGCCTTGAGCACCTTGCCCTCGGCTGCCCAGACGGCTTGCGACAATGGCATGCCCGCGGCTACGATTCCCCCACCAAGGGCGGCGCTGGTTTTGAGAAAGGCCCGGCGGTTCACATTGCCTAGGGTATGTTTCATGATCTATATTCCCCTTCTGATATTGTTTAGTCGAAATTCAACCACAGGGGAGGCTTACGTCAAATTCAGTTTGTGTATTGAGGTCATCTGGTTTTGAGATGAATTACGCTGGGCGTAAGGCAAGTAATTCCCGTCCCGGCTGTTCCAGGCCGTTTTACGCCTGTTGCTCGGCCCCAGCCAATAAACCTTCACCGATTTGGCGTCTGTTTCGGCGGGTAAGGGGCCGGCTCCTGCAAGATCGTGGTGGTGAAAAATCGCGCCCTGCCGACGATCTCGCCCGCCCGCGGGAAGGCCGGATGAGGGGATTAGCCGACTTGCGCCCCGCTTCACGACGTCGACGTGCGCGAGCGCCGAGAGGCGCGGCCGTTCGCTCTTCTCGCAAAACCGTGAACAGCTCGGTGGCAACGATCAGCGCAATCCCGGAAGAAGGAAAACCGCGTCGGGCAAGTCGTCCCATACCAGCCGACCCCACAGCACGGCCGGCCAGCCGCATGGCGACCGGCCACCGAGACGGGCCGATACACTTGGCAGAACGATAGCCCGGGCTGAGCAGATACCCGACCGTGGCCGAGGGGCTGCCGAGCGCCAGTAGCAACACGCCGCCATGCGCGAGGCCGCTGCAGCCTTCTCGAGTTCGGGTGCCGTCGCCAAAGGCCAGCCCAAAGGCGGCGGAAAACAGGATGAAGCTCGCTGGGTATTGAGCGACATAGTCGACGCCTTCTGGCGATCCCAATCCGGCTTGTCAGGATCTGCGGCATCGTAAAAAAGAATGTCGAGCCGAGCGGCAGCAGCGCGGAAAGATCGCGGCCCGGACGCACCATGGTGCCCACGCCGGCGAGCCCAGCCAGTACAGCTGCGAATCCTGTCCGCGAAGCCTCTCGTCGAGCAGCGGCACAGCGAGAAGCGAGGGTCAGCAAGCCCCTGAGGGTCCGGATCGCGGGGCTGCCCAAGACTGTGAGCAATATCGCATGGAAAGGATGCGGCTCTCTGTGCCCGATATCATTGCCTCCGCGCTGCCGGCAGAAAGCCGCCGGTGGTCGTGACCGCGATCGCGCGCGCGATCGCCGCCTTCTTGTGGGTCATCGGTCGAAAGGTCGAACCATCATAGCGACCTCGGCCCAAACCCTGCACAGCGCCGGGCAGCGCCGCCACGGCGGGAAAACTCCCGACGCTAGAGACGTCCCGTTTAATCCGGGTCATATCCGGCGGCCTCGAAGTAGTTCTGGCATTCGGCTGGGGTGAAGAGGTCGATGAGCGATCCGACGGCGTTCCACAGGGCTGTGATTGTCCTCTCGGCTTTGGCACGCATAAGAGCCTTGAGTTTTGAGAAGGCGTTTTCGATTGATGGTGTTGTCTAATCGCCGCTGGGACGTCAAGCATGTAATTGCGTCGAGACGACGCTGCCGGGTGCATGGTTGTCTTCGCGGTCGACATCAGTCGCCGCATGATGGAGCTCCGCGGACGAGCCTTCAATGTGGACGACGCACTTTGCTGAGACAGCGGTGCAACCCCATCAGCGGAATGGCTCGGCTCACGTCCCGGCAGGGACGTCTCAGGCGCTCAGATCCTGAACGCTATTCGCAAGATTTCATGCTGTGGCGCCTGCATTTCGATCAAAGAACTCACCGGTCTTGAGCATCGAATGCATTATCACCGCCAGTTTGCGCGCCACGGCCACGGCAGCTCGTTTGAAGCCAACCCTCTCCCGGAGCTTGAGGCCCCACGTGCGCAGGCTGCTGTCGATCGAGCTGCGTGTCAGGATGACCGCCGCAGCCTCATAGAGAAGTCCCCGCAAATGTCGATCGCCGCGTCGGGATATATGGCCGTCATAATCGACTTCTCCCGATTGGTAGCGGCGAGTTGTCAGGCCGATCCAAGCGGCAACAGAGCGGGACTTCTTGAAGTTGCCCGGATCTTCAATGGCAGTGGCGAAAGAGGTTGCGGTGATGGCGCCGATGCCGGGGATCGACATGAGTATGCGGCATGCTTGGCTTTGACGTGCATCTGCGACAAGCTGGCGCCCAAGCTCGGCGGCACGGATGCGAATGCTGCGCCAGGCTTCCAACATCGGCAGCACGACAGGAGCAAGCTCGCTCTGATCGATAAGAAGGCTCCGGACATTCTTTTCGAATGTAGTTCCCTTACCGGCGGGAACGAGCAAGCCGAACGTTTTCATGATCCCTCGGATCTGGTTGGAAAGCTCGACGGTGATCCGGACCAGCCGGGTGCGTGCTGCCACGAGCGTGCGGGTCAACATACTGTCGAAGCCTTTCACGCGCACCTCGCGAAAGAACCCTGCTTCAGCAAGACGCGCCAAACCATCGGCGTCATTCGCATCCGTCTTGTTCGCCGCCAGATCGAGAGCGGCTTTGGCATGGCGCGCATCGATGCAGATGGCTGGCAATCCCTCGGCGCGCAGCGCATGATAGAACCACACCGACAGCGGGCCGGTTTCGAACACGACGCGCTTTGCGGCCGGCGCCCGCTTGCGGACAAGCTCGGCAATGATCCTGGGATCAGATGCGCACTTCCCGCGCCAGACCCGTTCGCCTTCACGGCGGATCGACACTGCCGTCTCTTTCATCGACACGTCGAGACCGATATGTTCTTCCATGGCTGTTCTCCGTTGATGCTGGGCCCGGCGTCCAGTCGTGAGCCCGTGTTTCATCTTATCGGGGAACAGCCACCCTCCAAGGCTATGATCGGTTCCAGGGCGCGTCGCTCCCGCGATTACCCCATGTGGATGGCTCCTGCTCCCGGCGTCGCATTGCGCCATAGTCGGGATGTCATCGTCCCCTAGCAGAGGAGCCATCCATGTCCGAACTTGCCACGGTCGGTATCGACCTCGCAAAGACCATTTTCCAGATCCATGGTGTCGACGAGAGCGGCCGAGTTCTCGTGCGCTGCCAACTTCGCCGAAGCCAGTTGCTCGCGTTTTTCCAAAAGCGGCCGCGGTGCCTGATCGGCATGGAGGCCTGCGCGGGTTCACACGACTGGGGGCGCAAGCTTCAGGGGATGGGGCATGATGTCCGACTGATGCCGCCGTCTTATGTGAAGCCTTACGTGAAGCGCGGGAAGACGGATGCCGCGGACGCCGCCGCGATCTGCGAAGCGGTGACACGTCCCTCCATGCGGTTTGTTTCTATCAAGAGCGTGGCCTGCTCATCGGTTCTGGTTCTTCACCGCACACGAGACTTTCTGGTTCGCCAGCGCACGCAGATTGGCAATGCGATCCGAGCCCACATGACGGAGTTCGGTGTCATAACGGCGAAAGGCGCTCAGAATGTCGGTCGCTTGCGTGAACAACTGGATCGACTGCCGCAGGCGGCTCGGCTGCCCATAACCCTGCTCTTCGAACAGCTGGCCGAGACGAATGAGCGGATCGAACGGCTGACCGAAGGGATCAAAGAGACCCACGCGCAAAGCGAGACAAGCCAGCGTCTAGCCACAATCCCAGGTGTGGGGATGCTGTCGGCGACGATCATCGCGGCGACGACGCCGGATGTCGACAATTTCGGCAGCGCAAGGGACTATGCCGCCTGGCTCGGCCTCACTCCCAAGCCGCACTCCACCGGAGGCAAGCAGAGGGTGGGCCGGATCTCGAAGATGGGCAATCGTTATATCCGACGCTTGCTGTATCTGGGCGCCATGGCGCAGATCATGCTCAGATGCAGACTCAAGCGCGAACCGAGCTCGGACTGGCTATCGGGCATGCTGATGCGAAAGAAGACGAAGATCGTCGCCGTCGCTTTGGCGCATCGCATGGCACGAACAATATTCGCCGTCCTGAGGGACGGATCGCGTTACGAGCCGCAGTCAGCCTGACAGGCTCTCGGAATGGTCAGGGCAAAGTGAGGTGATGGCGAACAAACGGAGACGAAGAACCAGGACACCCCGATCAATCCGAAGCGCCTCGAGCGCGCTCGATTGAGTGGGACCTGTTCTCCAAGCGGATATTCATCGGGGCGCGCAGCGATCCCGTTGCACATTCAGCGCCGTATACATGGCCGCAACCGACCTGTTCACCAAACCCGATCCGATACCCTTGACCCGCAGGAGCCATCCATACACGGATTGAAGTCGGGGCTGTAGGGCGGCAGGAACATGAGCCTCGCGCCGGGCGTCTCGATCGCTTCGCGGATGCCGGCCGCCTTGTGGGCAGGCAGGTTGTCCATGACAACGTCGCCCTCCGACAGGGTCGGAACCAGAACCTGCTCGACATAGGCCAGGAACACGTTACCGTTCATGGCGCCGTCATAGACGAACGGAGCGGTCATGCCCGTCAGCCGGAGCGCGCCGGAGAAGGTGGTGGTCTTCCAATGGCCGTGCGGCACCCCGGCCCGGCAGCGCTCACCGCGCGGCGCACGTCCCCGCAGACGGGCCATCTTGGTCGACAGCCCGGTCTCATCAATAAAGACGAGCTTCGCCGGATCGAGATCGAGCTGGCTGTCGAACCAAGCGCGACGGCGCTTCAGGATGTCGGGGCGGTCCTGCTCCAATGCGTGTGCGGACTTTTTTTGAACGTCCACCCGTGGCCGCCAAGCCACGCGCTCAAGGCACTGCGGCTGATCCGGACCGACCGCTCGTCCCCAAGCCGCTCCACCATCTCGTTCAGCGTGATGTCCTTACGATCATCGATCAGCCCAACGGTGAAGGCTTCGTGAGCATCAAGGCTGGATGCGCGTTGGCGGCCTTGCGGGCGCGGCGTCCGCTCGCCGATCTTTGCCCTGGCGATCCAACGGATCGCGCTCGATATGCCGACGCCGAACCGCGCCGCAGCCTGCCGCGCCGACATGCCGGCCTCCGAGGCCTTCAGAACTCGGGACCGAAGATCTTCGCTCAGTGCTCTTCCCATCATCCACCTCATGAAAGTGGATGTTGAATCACCCGCGAACGCTGTCGTCACATCACAATCGATTCATCGATCACAGGACGTGCTCTAGTATGTGGCCGAGCCAATCCTCCCGGCGCCCGCGTTCTGGACCGAGGACAGCCCCGAGACGAAGATACGGAAGGCGGTATCCAACCCGTGGATGAGAGCCTGATCCACCGTCGTTCCAGATCCACCCGCAGCCCTGTGAGCTTTAGGCAGTGGAGATCACACGCCCTTATGTGGCCACACATCTGCTTGTCGCTGCCCTGCTCGGACAACAATTTTGGCTTTCGACAAATACTGTTTGCATGGTCTAAGGGGAATGCGAGGAGCCAAACCCGCATCCAATTTCAACGGAAGTGACAAGCGGAGAATTTTACGCGCTGATCGCAGTGACGCCTTACAGCGACGCCTCTGGTTCGCCACTTTCCATTTCAGACGAGATCACGAGGAATCTTTTCCGACCATGATTTGCAGAAGATGCGCTCGCCGTTCTCGAACGCGTCGAAGTCAACCTGCAGGTGGAAATCCGACTTGGTCGCGGTCAAGACCGTTCGCCCCTGCACCGTTGTCTGCCAGGCTCCTCGACCCCGATCGAACCGTTCATAGACTTCCGTGCGGACTGTTGAGGGATCATTTTCGGCGACGGAATAGATCAACTGCTTCTCGTGCCCAACGACCGTGCCGATAGGATCGAGACGCACTAAGCCATCGTCTCTCTTGACCGTGAGGCTGACCCCACCCGATACTAGGTCGGTCCGAATGAATCGCTCGACATTTCCGGTTTTCAACACCGTAGTCGCCATTGGCGCAGAAGCCTCCGGTGCGTCGAAGGCCCGTAAGTCGATGTCACTGGATTGAGGCATTCGGATCGGCAGATGCAAATGGCTGGCTGCAGCCTGTACCGTCAAAGTGGCGCGCTCGGGCGCGGGAAGTGCGATTGGCCAATAGACGGTCGAAATAGCGAGCCGAATCCGGTGGCCCGGGGGAAAGGTATAGCCGATCTCATCCATCGCAAGGCGGATGCGGTACGACTTTCCAGCTTCCATCGGCTGTAGGTCTTGGTGTCCGTCGCGGTGCGACAGGTTTAGCAGTCCATAGGTGACCCGTGTGACTTCCCCTGATGGTCTTACATCGGAAAGACGTGCCGCGAGAATCGCGCTGGGCTTGTCGCAACTGATCTCTAATTCAATGACCGGGGCGCCCAGAATTGGCGTGGCTTCCGTCAAGAGTTCGCTGTCAAAAATTAACGAACCTCCATCGTCCAAGCGTTGATCCAGCGGATGCTCCGGACCAACTCCACCGAGTGCATAGGGGCACCACTCGCCGCCCGCGATCCCAACCGTCGGTGGGGAGCTGATTTCAAGGGTGGCTTCAGGCAGCGGCTGCTGAGATAATCTGCCGAGGCCCATACGGCAAATCCGTGGCGACACGTGAGGAGACGGCCAGTTGGGGTCTGCGACCCAATGCCCAGGCCGCTCATCATAGTGGGCAGCGGGCTCCACCGAGTCGAGCATCCAGCTACGCAACATTGGCTCCTGCATAATGCCGGTATCCTCGCCCTTCAACCAGTGGTCCCACCAGCGAACGCATTCTTGCAGGAATCCAATGGCGGGACCGGGAACGCCCACATGAGGGTATTTGTGACCCCAAGGTCCAATCAGGCCTTTACGTGGTGCGTCCAGGCTTGAAAGGAGCCGGAATACTGCGTTGGAAAAGCCATCTCCCCAACCACCGACGGCGAAAACCGCGCAATCGATTGCGCCATAATCCTCGCAGACTGAGCCATGCTTCCAGAAATCATCTCGGCGCTGATGAGTGAGCCAATCAGTCATAGTTGGCCGTGCATTTTCCAAGCGCTCCATCCACATCGAGTGCCAGCGCTCCTTGCCGACAATTTCGGGATCCGGGGACTGAGACATCATCACGAAGCACGTTGTGCCCCAAGATACTGTGTCAGTGAGGATGCACCCACCCATGTGTTGCCCACCATCGGCGTAGCGATCGTCGGTCGAGCAGTGTGTGATGATCGCCTTTAGGCCTTTCGGTCGGCGAGCGGCGACTTGCAAGGCGCTGAACCCACCCCACGAGATGCCGATCATTCCCACCTTGCCACTGCACCAGGCCTGTTGCGTTATCCAATCGATTGCATCGACAGCATCGTCCTGTTCTTGCTTGACGTATTCATCCTCGAATAGGCCATCGGAATCGCCAGTGCCCCGGATATCTAGACGGATGCTTGCGTATCCATGCGATGCGAAATAACGGAATATACTTTCGTCCCTCTGAGCCGTTCCATCACGTTTGCGGTATGGAATGTAGTCGATAATAGCTGGAACCGGATCGGAAGCCGCATACTCGGGCAACCAGATTTTTGCAGCCAGACGTGTTCCGTCGGGAAGCGGTATCCACACGTTCTCCATGAGCATAACGGGTCTCGGCCCCAGGGCAATTTTCATTGTTCACCATCCAGGTTTGCAGATATCCGCATTTTCCATTTCCTTTGGGTTCAGCGATTTCTCGTCCGGAGCCGAAGCTGCTTCCGCTTTATGGGTCGGCAGGCTGGCAGGATTCTCTCTATGCGAAGGAACACACCGCACGAGGCCTACGATCAATCCCATCTTGGCGGCAGTCAAACACTGTTTCGAGATTGAACCCATCTGACAGTTAGAGGGCAAAATCGGCATATGTACCCGCTGGTGATTCTCGGGTTGTTACCCGCTCTGCAGCAAAAAAACCGCGGGCACTATTAAAGAAATCGGCCGCATTCTCGAAGCATGCGCGGGCGACGGCGATTCATCCTGTTCTTCCTTAGGTCCTTCGGACGGGAGTTCGTGGCCGGGCGTGCAGGGCTGGATTCCCCTCGGCTAAAAAACCGCCTAGATCGAGCCCGGCACCTCTAGCTAAGCTAGCGGAGATGCAGAAGCTCGATGTGCCATTCGGATATGCGGTCACTCTCCTTCTAGCCTTTGATCATGGATGCGCTGCAAGCACTCCCATCCAGCGCCTTGAAAACTGCGCCGGTGGGGAGGACACCGGCAGGGCGCGCCGCCGTTAGGTCGCGTCCGCGTGGCGACCAGACGGCGGCGGCAGGTCATGGCCTCGCGAGCGAGTTCGCCTCTGGATTCCGCAATGGTTTGTTCTGTTTCATCGTTGGGCACGCTCCACATTCAGTGCCGAAAGTGCGGCGAAAGGGCAGAGGCATCCCTTCAACACTCCACGCGCCTTACCGGGCGCGCGCTCCGCCCAAACCTCGATCGGGTGCTGCGCGGAAGCGAGTGCCCGGGAAAATTGACTCATTGCCGGGAATCCTTGCGGCATCCACCGGCTCTGTCAGGATTAAAGCGCGCCCTCGGCCTTCAGGGCGCGGTAAGTCGTATCGACCGATTTGGCCGTCGCGTCGACGATGATGTCGATCTCATCTCGGGTGATGATCAGTGGCGGGGCATAGCCGAGGATATCGCCCTGCGGCATGGCTCGGCCGATCACACCATTCTCAAACAGAGCAGCGGCGGCGCGCACGCCGACCTGAAGTCCGGGCTCGAACGGTACCCGTTCTTTAGGATCCCGCATCAGTTCCACGGCGGATAGAATGCCGACGCCGCGAACCTCGCCAACAATGGGATGTCCCTCCAGTTCGGCTTTCATGCGGGCATGCCAGTACGGTCCGACATCCCGAACATGTTCCAGGATGTTTCTTTCTTTTAGTAATTGAATATTGGCAAGGGCGGCCGCCGCGCAAAGCGTGTGACCGGAATATGTCCAGCCATGGCCGAGTGGGCCGTGCTTCTCAGTTCCTTGTTCCAAGACCGACCAAACGCGATCGCCGATAATTGACCCGGAGATGGGCAGGTAGGCGGAACTCAAGCCCTTCGCTATCGTCACGAAATCCGGACGCATGCCATAGAGATGGGAACCGAATTTCTCCCCGGTTCGCGCGAAGCCGCAGACGACTTCATCGGCAATAAGAAGGATATCGTACTTGTCAAGCACCCCTTGAATCGCAGTCCAATATCCCTTCGGGGGCGGAACGATGCCCCCGGTCCCAAGTACCGGCTCTCCGATGAAAGCTGCAACCGTCTCCGGGCCTTCGGCGAGGATAAGGGCTTCAAGTTCGTTAGCACAGCGCCTGGAGAACGATTCCTCACTTTCGCCATCATGCGCCTGCCGGTAATGGTGCGGCGTCGTTGTATGGCGCACCAAATTCAGAGGCAGGTCGAAGAAATCGTGAAAGAAGGGCAGGCCTGTCAGGCTACCGGTGACCAGCCCGGACCCGTGATATCCGCGATGCCGCGAGATGATCTTCTTCTTTTCAGGCCGGCCAAGAATGTTGTTATAGTACCAGACCAGCTTGACGTTGGTTTCGTTGGCGTCGGAGCCGGAAAGGCCAAAATAGACCCTTCGCATGTTCTGACCGAAATATTCGACGACCGCCTCCGCCAAGAGGGCGACTGGCTCAGTTCCTTGGCTTGCATAGACATGGGCGAACGGCAACTCGTGCGCTTGCCGGGCAATGGCGTCGGCAATCTCCGTGCAACCATATCCCATATTGACGCAGTAGAGCCCTCCAAAACCGTCAAGGCTCTTTCGTCCGTCCGTATCCCAGATGTACACGCCTTCGGCGCCGGCCATAATTCGGTTTGGCGTCTCGCCGCGACTGTGTTTGGCTAAGTGCGTAGACGGATGAAAGACGAAGCTTCGATCCTTCTCCCGGAGTTGCTCGGTTCCCAGATTGCTCAAGCGCATCGTTCCTCTCCCCGCGATCAGTCGGCGGAGGACACTCAGCCGCCTCCTTAGCAATTAGCATACCGGCAAACACCTCATGAATTTCGCGGGAATGCACGTCTCTTGCCGACGAATTCGCGGAATCGGCACCGATCACCGCGGAAATCAAGGCTTCGGGAGTTTATCTTTGCCTCAGGGTGGACAAGGGGATCGGTGAATTGGATTTCACTGGTTTCGTCACGACAAGGCTGTAGTATTGGTCGATCCCCAAGCCTGCCTGCAGCAATCCCTCCATGAAATCCTGATACGCAGCCATGGAAGGAGATGAAACGCGCATCAGATAATCGATCCGCCCCCCGATAGCCCAGCAGTCCAGGATTTCCGGAATCTCTTGGATCGCAGTCTCGAAGTGTCGTTGATCCTCGAGACGATGACGATCCAGAACCACCTCCACCATCACAAAAACCATGCCCCCGACGAGGGCTGGACTTAATCGCGCATAGAACCCCTCAATGATCCCTGCGACTTGAAGTACACGGAGCCGCTCGGAACAGGCCGAAGCCGAAAGGTGAACACGCTTTGCGAGCTCGCTTTTCGAAATCCGACCGTCTGACTGAATCTCTGAGAGAATCCGGACGTCCCAAGCGTCTAGTCGCACAGGATCGAGTTTCGACTTCATGACCTTTTGCTCTCAAGCCGTGATCGACAGCGCAATTAGCGCCGACCAATTCTATCATCAATTGAAGCGACCAAATGTAGTAGACGGTATCCGTTCTCGGCTCCCAACGCGCCAGTGTGGGGTTGTCGAAAGCAGGTGAGGGAGTTCGATTCATGGAAAGGCTATAGAAGCAGTTGGCTATCGCCCCACCTAACGGGGCGATGACGCAACTGAAGAGGGGTAATTGGCGGAGACCTCGTCGTAATACATAGCACTTTTTTGCATCTTCGCAGCTTAGCTGATTGGCCTCCATGGCCGGCATGATCGATGCAGTATTCACATCCGCGCATTTGGCATCGAGAGCGACTTGAAGACTTGAAGGTCTTTCTTATCTGGCTCGCCGAGGAGCTGGGCGCCAAACGATACCGCTTGTGTTACCGTTGCGGGGCGGGAGTCTGGCCGGATCGGCAGCCGGGAACACTCAAACGCCGATGCTGCGCGCGATGCTGTCGGCCGCCATGCGCTTGCGCCACTCAAGAGGCCCGGAATTGTGAATGGAGTTTCCCTCAACATCGACAGCCATGATGACAGGCATGTCCTGCACCTCGAATTCATGGATCGCTTCCATGCCCAGGTCTTCAAAGGCAACGATCCGTGCCGCCTTGATCGATTTTGAAATCAGGTACGCAGCGCCACCCACTGCGATGAGATAGGGCGTTCTGTGTCTCACAATCGACTCGATTGCCGCCAGGCCCCTCTCCGCTTTGCCGACCATCGCATATAGGCCGGTCTCGGCGAGAATCTTTTCAATAAAACCGTCCATGCGGCTGGAGGTTGTCGGGCCAGCCGGCCCGACCACCTCATCCCTCACTGCGCGGACTGGTCCGACGTAGTAGATCACGCGTCCCCGCAGATCGACTGGGAGCGGCTTGCCGGCATCGATCAGATCGACCATTCGCTGGTGGGCAGCGTCTCGGCCCGTCAGCATCTTTCCGGACAAAAGAAGGGTTTCCCCGCAGCGCCACGATGCCGTCTCTTCCTTTGTGAGCGTATTGAGATTGACCCGCCGGACGCTGGTTGTGTGCAAATCCTCACCGATCTGGGGCCATTCGGTAAGGTCGGGCGGCTCAAGCCTGATGGGTCCAGAGCCGTCCAAGGTAAACGTCAGGTGCCGGTTGGCGGCGCATTGCGGAATGAGCGCCACGGGCTTGGACGCGGCGTGGGTAGGATAGGTTGCAACCTTGACATCAACGACGGTTGTCAGACCTCCGAGCCCCTGGGCTCCGATACCGAGCGCGTTAATGCGTTCATAGAGCTCAATCCGGAGTGCCTCCTCCGCGCATGACGACCCCCTGGCGAGCAGCTCCGACATGTCGATAGGCTCGTTCATGGCCTCCTTGGCCAGCAGCATCGCCTTTTCAGCGCTACCACCGATGCCGACCGAGATCAGGCCGGGTGGGCACCATCCGCTGCCAAGGGTCGAAACGGTGTCGACCACCCAGTCGGCAACGGACGCGCTGGGATTAAGGGTGGTGAAACGTGCCTTGTTTTCCGATCCGCCGCCTTTTGCGGCGATGGTGATCTCAATCTGGTTGCCTTGCACAAGGTCGACGTGGATGACCGCCGGCGTGTTGTCACGCGTATTCACCCGCCCGGCAAGCGGATCCGAGACGATCGATGGTCGAAGGGGATTGTAGGGGTCTAGATATGCTTGGCGGACGCCCTCATTCACGAGGTCGGCGAAACTGGCCGTTGATTTGATGCGGACGCCCATGCCGACTCTTGCAAAGACCACCACAAGACCGGTATCCTGACAGATCGGGCGCCGGCCGAAGGCCGCGATTCGAGAGTTCAGCAAAATCTGCCCGATGGCGTTCTTAGCCGACGGACTCTGTTCGCGCGCGTATGCCTGCGAAAGGTACCGGATGTAGTCAGGGGGATGGTAGTACGAGATGTACTGAAGGGCGTCGCCGACGCTCTTTGTAATATCCTTGCCGGCAATGGTTCGTGTTTTTTTATTCACCGAATCTCATCCGAATGACCCAAGCCCGTTGACCAATTTCAGGCTTTGGAAGCTCCGCAATCCCTGCTCGCCCCCCTCATATCCATAGCCGCTTTGTTTGACGCCACCATATGGTGCATCTGCGGAAACCCCTTTCAGGTAATTTACACTGATCGCGCCTGCCGAAAGACCGCCGATCAGCGCCCGTTTCGCATCGGTGGCGCCGGTGAAGAAGTAGGCAGCCAAGCCATACTCAGTGGCGTTGGCTTCTTCGATCGCCTCCTCGATCGTGTCGAACGGCGCCACGGTGAGAATCGGCCCGAACGGTTCATCATGAAGCACTTTCGCATCCTTTGGCACCCCTGTCAGGATGGTCGGTGGCCAGTAAAAACCCGGCTGGTCGAGGCGGGTGCCGCCGGTTTCGATGCGGGCGCCGCGATCGACCGCATCCTCGATCAGACGATGCATGGCCTCGACTCGGCGTGCGTTCGCCATTGGGCCCATCTCCGTCGCCGGGTCGTCCGGTGGGCCGATCTTGATCTTGCGAGCGGCTTCCGTCATCCGGGACAGAAATTCCTCATAGAGGGTCCGCGCGACGAGGATCCTGCTGGGCGCATTGCAGCTTTGACCCGCGCACTCGAACTTGTATTCCGTGACTGCCGGTATAGCTTTTGCCAGGTCGGCATCCTCGCATACAACGACCGGGGAGTGCCCACCGAGTTCAAGAATGCACCGCTGCAAGTTATTCGCGGCGAGCTTGGCGAGCTGTTTTCCAACCTCGGTAGAGCCCGTGAAAGTTAGAACCTTGACGATCGGCGAGCTGAGGAGATGCCGGGATATTTGCACCGGAACGCCAAAGACGAGATTGACTACGCCCTCCGGGAGACCCGCTTGTCGCAAGGCCGCGACGAAATGGACAGCCGCGCTTGGTGTCTCTTCAGCTCCTTTGAGGATCACCGGGCAGCCTGCCGCCAAAGCAGGGGCGAGCTTGCGGGCGATGAGAACGGCGGGATAGTTCCAAGGCGTGAAGGCAGCAACGACGCCAAGGGACTCCGGTACGATCATCCGGTTCGGGCCCATCGGAATAGGGGCCGACAGCTCTTCGGCGTGGGTGCCGTTCCACTCCAGTGTTTCGACAGCGCGCGCGTACTCACCTGTCGCTTCGGCAATCGTCTTTCCCTGTTCGGCCGACAAATCCTTCGCTGCGTCTCCCACCTTCGTGGCAAGGATCCTGGCGGCCGCCATAAGGATCTCGCCGCGCTCTTTTGCAGGCCGTGAGGACCAAGCCCGGCGGCTGCGTTCTGCAGAAGCGAGGGCCTCATCCAGATCCGACGCTGAAGCCGCGGCCACCGAGCCAAATACCTTCTCTGTCGCCGGGTTGGTTACCGGCAGAGTAATTCCGTCACTACCAGCTCGCCACCTGCCATTGATGAAAAGCTGATAGCTCGTGGCGTTGGACATCGCATTCTCCGCTTGACTGTATTCCTGCCAGTGACCAGCCTATATCCGGACCATGGTCTCGCTTCTCTGCAGTTTCATCGCAATGGTCACGCCCGGTCAAATATGGAATATCGACCAAAACCATCTCGAATACAGATTGATACGGCTCAGGCAGTCGCGGAGGAGCGGTAGCTCCCGGAACTTGGCTTGAAGGATGTGCCTAAGCCCGGTCCGGAGCCGTGGCCGACCAGTGCCTGCTCTCGATCAATGTCCTGACGACCTTGGGGATCAGCTTGCGGACCGCAGAAACGGCTGGAGAGCGCTCATCTTTCGGGTTGACGGCAAGCACAACGGAACGGGTGATCACTGGATCAATGATTTTAACCGTCCGGACTTGGCCTTGAGACGCCTCTTTCTGAATGGCTGACGGGGTAAGAATAGAATAGGCCTTTCCTTCCATGACCATATTGATGATCGTAGAAAGGGAGTCGACTTCGAATCTTACGTCAAGCACACAACCATGTTGCGCAACGACATCAGCCACCGAACGCCTGACATTGTTGTTGCGCATCGGAACCGCCAGCGGAAACTCGTGCAGGTCGGCGAGCGGTATCGACTCTTCGAAAGGCGGTTCACCCGGCGGCACCACCAGGCAAAACTCTTCGCGGGCCAGCACCGTCATTTGCCCCACGCTCTCGGCAGTGCGGTAGAGGACAGCCAGATTGAAGCGGCCAGCAGCCATCCACTCCTCCAGCGGTCCCGTCATGCCCTCGATCATCTTAAGTGAGATCCTCGGCAATTCGCTCCTTATGGATTCAAGCAGGGGACCGCTAAGGACGCGAGCGGCTCCGGACGGAATGCCAATGGTCACCTCTCCAGAAGGAGCAGCCACCGTGTTGGTCAGTTCCGTCTCAGTGAGTTGAATTTCCTTAAGGATGCTCCGACCGCGCTCAAGCAATTTTGCACCGGACGCCGTGACGCTGACGCCCGTTCTGTCGCGTACCAGCAGCTGGGTGCCGAATCCTTCCTCCAATTGACGCACATGCAGACTTAGAGCGCTTTGAGCAACGTTAAGGATCGCAGCTGCCTTCGTGAAGCTGCCAGCTTCCACTACGCCGACAAAGTATTTTAACTGCCTGATATCCACGGTTTAACCCAACTGAGGCACTCTCCCCAGTCCCTTCGTATTTATCTCGAAACAAGATGGCGAGCAAGTAATACTTGCCGAGCCCACACCGGGAAGGTTCCCGGTCGACCATTGACCGGAGGTAGGTCAGTTGCTGCCGGCGAGGGCCAGGATTTCGTGAGCGCGCCGCACCACCGGCGGGTCAATCATCTTGCCATCCACCGCGAATGCAGACAGCCCGCGGGCGACGGCATCGCTTTCCGCCGCGACGACACAGCGGGCCCATGCGATTTCCTGTGCGCTTGGCGAGAAAGCCTCATTGAATATGGCCACCTGTGTCGGATGGATCGCCAAAGCTCCGGCAAAGCCAAGCCGCCGCGCATGCGCCGCAGCTTCACGAAGTTTACCAGTGTCCGAGAATTCGCCGATGCTCCCTATGAAGCCCAGCGGGAGCAACCCGGCCGCACGGGCGGCAAAAAGAACGGAAAGGTTCGGCGCCAAGAGGAGGTCAAAATCCGGGGCGCCGCCGACAGCGGCACTGAAGTCTTCAGGACCAAGCGCCATTGCAACCATCCTGGGATGGGCCGACGCAATGGCCGCGAGTCTTTGCAACGCGGTTGGCGTCTCGATCTGGGCGAGGAACCGGATGCGTCCCAGCGCTAGATTTCTTTCTCGTTCAAGGTCCGATACCGCATTCGCGATCTCTGATACCCACTCTGCCGACTCCACCTTGGGAAGAACAAGGGCGTCAACACCTTCCATTACGGCTGCATCGAGATCGGCCGCCAAGGCGCGCAAACCACGATTCACGCGGACCAAAACCGATTTGCCCATGCGGCCCGCCTTTGCCACGGATGCAGAAAGCTGCCGCCGTGACTCACCCTTCTGATCCTGGGGAACGGAGTCCTCGAGGTCGAGTATGACGCCATCTGCACCGCGCTCATGAGCAGTCTCCACAAAGCGCGGAACGTGAGCGGGAACGAAGAGCAGGGATTTCCATCGGGGTACAGACATCGCGCGTTCAACGGCCGGTACGATGTCCCTGATCATGGAGTCGCCTCCGCGGTCGATTTTAGCGAGGGCGGTGGCAGCGAGCTTGCTGGGCGGCCGATGCACTGCGATGGCAAGCAGGCACGCTCCGTCGCGAGCGCGCGCACCTTACCGACAAGATGCGCGCTCACGCTGACGCGGCTCTTTCGCGCAAACGCCCCAGAACCTCTTCCCGGACAGTCTCCGTATGAGCGCCAAGAGCCGGAACGGGGCGAAGCGAGGGGCGCTCCGAGTTGAAGATCGCCGCCGGCGCTATCGCCTCGACAGTTCCTTCGGGCGTGCCAATCTCGACCCTACGAAGGTGGGGATGCTTTGAAACATCCGCCACTTCGTTAAGGCGCCCATATGCCAGACCGGCCGCCTCAAGCTCCTGCATTGCTTCGTGGCAGGACAGTTCGGAAAACCGCCGTTCAATGATCTCATCAAGTTGCGCACGATGACCGAGGCGCTCCATATTATCGGCAAAACCAGGTGTGCGTGTGAGCTCCGGCTGCTTCAAGAATTCTCCGCAGAAGTTTACCCATTCGCGGTCATTCTGAACCGAAAAGATGACGTCTTTGCCATCGGCGCAACGATAGGCGCCATACGGCGCCAGCGACGGGTGTCTCACACCGGCGCGTACTGTGTGGTAGCTGCTGTGGTCGTGTTGCAGAACCGGTACATTCATCCAGTCGGCGACGGCATCGAACAGTGACACCTGGATGCTTGCCCCCTCGCCGGTGACCTCGCGGTGATAGAGCGCCTGAAGAATGGCGCTATGTGCTGTCATCCCTGCCGAGATGTCGCAAACCGATACCCCGACACGCGCAGGCCCTTGTTGGGTGCCGGTGATCGCGCATAGACCTGTTTCGGCCTGGACGATGAGATCGTAAGCCTTCAAGTGGGAATACGGCCCTGTCTCCCCGAACCCAGAGATGTCGCAGGTGATCAGCCGCGGAAAACCTCGACGGAGATCCGCAGACCCGAAACCCAGTTTTTCGATGCTGCCCGGCTTTAGATTCTGGATAAAGACGTCAGCCACGGCGATGAGTGATTCCAGGACGGCACGATCTGCCTCTGACCTTAGGTCCAGGCAAACCGACTCCTTACCCCGGTTGAGCCAGACGAAGTACGCGCTCTGTCCCCGTACCAGCTTGTCGTAGTTTCGGGCAAAGTCCCCTTCGGGCCTTTCGACTTTGATGACTCTGGCGCCGGCGTCCGCAAGCCGAGACGATGCATAGGGCGCGGCCACGGCCTGCTCCACGGCAACGACGGTGATCCCCTCAAGGCTGTTCTGCATGCGGCACCCGCGCTTTTCAACTAACGATTTCGGTTTTGAGCCCGACGACGGTTCAGCATCGCGAACAACCGGTTCTGTTCGTTCCCGACGATCGAGAATCCCTCGTCGACTCCCATTCCGGGCTTTGCGAGCATCATGTCCGCCTGTGTCGCAACCGATACGTGAACCGAAGCCCGGGCGGAGAGATCCGTCTCCGTGCAACTTCCTCCGACATAAGCTCCCACCTTGTTCGCCTTGCAGAGGAGAACGGCACGCGCCGTATCGGCAATTGAGCCGACATCGGGGGTCTTGATTTGGACGAGATGCGTGGCTTTCGCTTCGGCAAAGAGCCGAATATCCTCAAGCGTATTGCATCTCTCATCCACGACAATGCGTGCGTTGGAACCCCGGTTGTCCAAAATCGATACAATCTTGGCGTAGTTCTCAATTTGAGCTTGCGTCGAACCAAAATCCGCGGGGGACTCAACGTTCAGCGTGAAATCCGGGACGGTGTCTGCAACCTTGCAGATAAAGTCGGCGATCCGTTGCGGCTCCAGGCCGATTTCCTGGCCGATCCAGCCATACACATCGAAATGCAAGACCGGATGATACCCCGGGCGGCCGATTTCGCGGGTGCGCTTTGCAACCCACTTAACGAACTCCATGAAGGTCTGGCCGTGAGCGCCGAATTTTGCCCGTGAGTTGATCAGGCCGTGGGGGAGCACATCCACCGACTTCAAAATCATCTTGTCTACGTTGACTTCGCGAGCATCGCCGCCCTGACAGTAAATAGGGACCCTGCGCGTTGGCAGTGGCAGATCAAACTCCGCACAAACGGTTTCCGCCATCGTCTTGCGCGTAATATGGGCGGCCGCGCGAAGAAGCGTCTGGCTGACGCCATACTCAACAGCGAGCGGTAACCGCTGATGTTCGACGGGTTCAAAAACCTTCGCGCAAGAATCACAAAACAGAGAGGCATCGACATCAAGAAGCCGTGGTGCGATAACGCGTGACGTTAAATCTGAGATTAGATCGGTGTCAAACAGAGGATCGCGTCCACCGGCACCAGAGTACTGGACGTTCATCATGTCACCCCAAACAACGGTGTCGTCGGCAAGGACGAGCCCAATGCTGAGCGAAGATGCCGGAATGCGAATGGACGTGAACCCCGGCGTTGTCGGTTCGTTGACATAGATGAAACCGTCCTGGGTTGCGCCTGCCCTGATTGCAGCCTGGTCGTCATAGAAAAATGCGCCATTGCCAGGCGCGAGGAGGACATCTTTGATCTGCACTTCGCTTCGCTCAATTCTTTTTCCGGATGGCGTTCTCGGCGGATGCCGTTTGATCCACTACCTGCCAACTATGGCCACTTGGCGTTGAGTTCGCCAATATAATGTCCCGGACAGTACCATCGCGTTTTCAGATGGCTGGTACCCGCCCTAATGAAAACTCTGTCGCTCTAACGCATTATACTGAGAACAGTGGTCTTTCGAGCCGAAACGAGCGTAAAGTTGAAAGAGCCATGGCTGTATGCGGATATCGCCCGTGCATAGGCGACGTGCGGGCAGACACGCTCGCCGAAACGCTTCCAATACGCTGGTATCCGAGGCAAAGGCCGAGAATAGGCACGCCAACCTGAAGGTTCCGCACTACGCCGGTAGATGTTCCGGCCTCTTGGAGTGCAGGGACCACGGGACAACGGCTCGCGAACGACCCGCGTGCGCGGCAGGTTGGGGTTGAGCTTGCGCACCGGCAACACCCGCACCTTGTCGGTGTCAGCGACGATGGGCAGCTCGATATCGGCCCGCTGGCGGCGAAATCGGTCTCGAGATCCTCGAGTTCGAGCCGCATCTGGCCCAGCTTCTCGGACGAACGGCCGAAGGCCTTGCGGTTGAAGCGATCGATCTGCAGCTGCAGGCGCTGGATGCGAAGTGCCGCCTCGGCGCGCTCTCTTCGAAGCTGCTCATCGCGTTGGGCGATGGTGATGTCACGGGCAGAAACGGCCGCTCCCAGAAGCGCAATCCGGGCGAAGAAATCAGCGTTGAGGGAGCTTGTTTCGACACCCAAAACCTATACCCGAAAGACCCTCGTTACGGAAGAAGAATCAACACAAAATCAACAAGAAGCGATCAAAATCAGCCAGCCAAACGCGGTCGATAAATCTTGCTCGGCCGGTGCCAGTCGATCCCGTCCAAAAGCAGCGAAAGCTGCGCCTTGGTGAGCGACACGGAGACCTGCTCCTTGGTGGTTGGCCAGGCAAAACAACCATCGGTAAGCCGCTTGTAGCTCACTGGGAATGCAGGTGGTTCATCGTCCCCGTTGCAGTTTGTGACGGTGACTCACCCCTTTCATCCCTATTCCGGGCAGCGCGGTGCCTGCATTGGGAAGCGCGGTAACCGAGCGGGCAAGCTGTTGCTGCTGCGCTTTGACGATGGCCGGATTTGCTCTGTTCCGCCGCAATGGACCGATGCAGCAGTGCCCAGCCTTGAGGTTGTCGCGGGAAACGGGCGCGCACTGTGCAGCCTCACCGACCTACCGGAACTCAGCGGTCTCGTAGAGCGCCTCATATCGCAACGCAGACGCGAAACACCGCAAGATTGTAAAGGAATTTTTGCCGACGTTGAACGCCACAAAACCCGTGGAGCCTTCGTTGAATGTGCCAGATTTGCGGGAATCATATGCGATTGGTCGACAGAGACGCGCTTGACGGTTTAGCCTTGCACGGCATATTTATAATTACGTCAATTGAGTCGACATCGGGAGCAGCGCAGGTGTCGGACAGCGTCAAGCACAGGCAATCGAAGGCCAGCGCCCTGGCCGCGGATGGCACGCTCAATCCAGCCCCGGAAAAAATCGGCGACCAGAAGTTCCGGGAGGACGGCTTCTTCGATCCGCGCGACATCGTGCAGGTGAAGTACGAGATGCTGCGGCGCGTATCCGTCGACAAAATGTCGGTAACGGAGGTGTCCGACGAATATGGCGTCTCCCGGCCGACCTTCTACCAGGCCAAGGCGGACTTCGAGGACGCGGGTCTGGCCGGCCTAGTACCGAGGAAGCGCGGCCCGCATGGCCCGCACAAGATCCAAAGCGAAGTGCTGACCTTCCTCAGGGCCCAGGTGGTTCCAGGCGAGCCCATTCGGGCACGCGAACTGACGAACCGGATCCGGACAGAGTTCGGCCTCGATGTCCACCCCAGAACAATCGAGCGTGCGCTCGGCGTAAAAAAAACGGCGTAACCATCAGTGGTGGTGCGCAATTGCCGTGCCCGATGCTGTCCCGCGCCACGGAGCGATACGAAATACTGCGCGCCGCCGCGCTTGGCGCCGCGCTCCCTGTGGAGGCACGCAGTGGTCTTAGCATCCTTCTGCATCGCGGCATGTGGGCCTGGGTTAGCGCGATCTTGCGTGCGCCGGGCTGGTCCCCACCCGCGGCTTCGCCGCCTGTCGCCAGGCTGCCTATCGCAGACGAAACGTCCGAGCGACGCACAATCATCCACTTGCTCGCCGCCATCGTGATGGCGGCCCCTGAACGGAGAACAGCATGAATGAAAAGCTCAAGGTCCAATCGCATCATCTCGAGCGGAGCGCTTACCTCTACATCCGACAGTCATCGATGCGACAGGTCATGGAGAATGTCGAAAGCACCAAGCGTCAATACGATCTTCGTGGTCGCGCGATCGGGCTTGGATGGCACGACGACCAGATCACCGTCATCGACAGCGACCAGGGCGAATCCGGCGCTTCAGCGGCGTGGCGCGAAGGCTTCCAGCGCTTGGTGTCCGATGTCGGCATGGGGCGCGCGGGGATCGTCATGGGCCTGGAAGTATCTCGCCTCGCCAGAAACAACGCGGACTGGCATCGGCTGCTGGAGATCTGCGCTTTGGCCGACACGCTCATTCTCGACGAAGATGGCGTCTACGATCCGGCCAACTTCAATGACCGGCTTCTGCTGGGCCTCAAGGGCACGATGAGCGAGGCCGAGTTGCACGTTATCAAAGCCCGGTTGCGCGGTGGCATTCTCAACAAAGCACGCCGCGGCGAATATCGCTGTCCCCTTCCGACCGGCTTCATTTACAATGAGGTTGGCGGTGTGGTCCTTGATCCAGACGCTCAGATCCGGGAGATGATCACCCACTTCTTCGAGACGTTCTCGCGGGTCGGGTCGGCTACGCAGACCGTCAAGGCGTTTGCCAGGGAAGGTCTGCTCTTCCCATCCCGGTTCCGCAACAGCAAGCGGGTGGTCTTCCAACCGCTGACCACATCGGCGGCCTTACGCACGCTGCACAATCCTCGCTACGCGGGCGTCTATGCCTATGGTCAGTGTCTTTACCGCAGAACCGTCGACGGAAAGAAACAGTTCCGCAAGCGGGAGCCCAATGAATGGCTCGCATGCATCCCGGACGCCCATCCCGGCTATATCAGTTGGGAGCAGTTCCAGCACAACCTCAAGGCGCTCGAGACCAATGGCCTAGGCTACCAGACCGCGCGCGTCTCGCCACCGCGCGAAGGCGCGGCTTTGTTGCAGGGTCGCGTCATATGCGGGCGGTGTGGCTGTCACATGAGGGCCCGTTACGTCACCCGGCGCGGCCAGGTGGACACTTGGTACGTCTGCAGCCGCGCCTACGTCTCTCGGGGTGAGCCTCACTGCCAGTCGATCGCAGGCTGGCCCGTCGACGCGGCGATCGGTGAACTGATCGCCGCGGAAATGACGCCCGCCGCCGTGGAGTTAGCTCTGGAGATCCGAAAAGAGATCGAAGCGCGCTATGACGAAGCGGACAAACTCCGGCTCCGTGCCGTCGAACGCGCCCAAATCGATGCCGATCTTGCACAGCGGCGGTTTATGCTGGTCGATCCGAACAACCGCCTGGTTGCCGACACCGTTGAACGCGAATGGAACGACAAACTGCGCATGCTGTCTGATCTACGAGAAGAAAGAGTGAGTGCTCTGCGCGAAGACCGAGCGACTACGATGCAATCCGCGATCGATTGATCGCCATGACGGCCGACTTCAAAACGGTCTGGCGCGACCCCACCTTGCCGAACCGAGAACGCAAGCGGCTCCTTGCCTATCTCGTCGAAGACGTCACATTGCTCAAGTTCCAGGCCGAGGGAGAGACCCGGATACACATCCGCTTCAGAGGCGGAAAGACCGAAACATTGATCACTCAGAACTCGAAAACCTCCGCACAGCAGGTAAAGACCCGGCCCGAGGTGGTGGAATTGGTCGACAAGCTTCTCGACGATCATATCTGCGCTGAAATCGCCGACATCCTGAATGCAAGGGGAATCCGCCCCGGCGGCTCAGCGCGGCGCGGCAAGGCTGACGCCCAGTTCAGCGACTTGCGCGTCATCTATCTCGTCAAGCAATATGGTCTGCGCTCGCGCTACGACCGGCTGCGCGAGCGGGGAATGCTGACAAAAGCAGAAGCCTGCGCAAAACTTGGAATCACCGAATGCACCCTGGTCAGATGGGCGAAATACGGCATCGTGAAAAGACATGCCTACAACGGTTATATCGGCCTCTATGAACTGCCAGGACCGCACGTCCCAGCCAAACAGTGCAGCCGATGGAACCAGCTTGCCCATCGGGCAGATGCCATCCGCCGACTCAACTCCTCAAAATGCTCCGATCTCAAGGAAAGGGCCGAAGTATGAAGCCAGTTAGTTGGTGAACAGGCAGAACCCCTGGTCGTCATGCGCCAGAATCTTGATGATATGACCCTTGCGTCTACGGAAGTAGAAGATCGCGCCGGTATGCGGTTAGGTGGCGCGCCACCTAACCGCATTTATGCATCGGGTGAGATTTTGTGGCGGAGCCGTCCTGGCGCCAGCCGGGGTCTGCCAAATCTGGCATCCTCCGCCACATAATGTTTTAGCTTAGATGCTGTTCAGCAGTTGCAGAACGGCATCAGTGGGCCGGAAGCGCGCCCCGTAATTGCCCTCGATGCCCGCCTTTTCGAGTCCGTTGCGCATCATCTCGACATCCGCGGCGGCATAGCGGTGGGTGGTGGCGACCTATGCGTGCCCGAGCCAGGCTTGAATCGTCAAAAGATCCACGCCGGACTGGAGAAGCTTCATGGCGAGGGAGTGCCGGAAGATGTGTGGCGATATGGGCTTTTCGGCCAAGTCCGGCCTAATGGCCACTGCCTTGGCCGCCGCTCGTCGTACGATGTGGGTCGCCCCGGAGCGCGTCAGGCGCTCATTGTGGGCGCCGACAAAGATCGGTCGTGGTTCGTGGTTGGCGATTCCGCGTTCGCGCAACAAGGCCGCCAGCGCTCTCGCCAGATCCTGAGGAACGGGGATGGCGCGATCTCTGCGCCCCTTACCGTGCAACAGTACCTGCGAACGCGGGCGTTCCAAGTCGTCAGCATTGACACCGATGGCTTCGGAGACCCGCGCGCCGGTCCGCGCCAGGAACAGCAGAAACGCGCGGTCGCGCCGACCACGGGGCGTCCTCTGATCGGGCGCCGCAATGATTGCGTCCACTTCTGCGTTGGTGAGGTGGCGCGTCACCTCAATGTGCGCCCGTTTTGTGGGAATCGTCAGCACGCGTTGCGCGACACCAAAGGACGCCGGGTCGGCCGCTGCCACATGGTGGAAGAAAGATCGTATCGCAGCTAGTCGGGCATTGCGCGTGGCGACGGTGTTGTTCCGCTTCTCCTCGAGTTCGTCGAGAAAGGCGAGAACGAGGTCTCGATCGAGATCTTCGAGCACCAACGCCGCCGGCCTCTTCCGCAACCTGGCGGCGGCAAAGAGGATCAGCATGCGCAAGGCGTCGCGATAGCTCGCGACAGTCGCGGGAGTGGCGTTGCGCTGCTTGGTCAAGCGCCGGCGAAAGTAGGATTCCAGGAGCGGCGCGAGGAGCAGATGTTCGCTCATGCTGCACCTCCATCGAGGAAAGCGCGCTCCGCCGCAATGGCGAGAAGATCCGCAGAGCCAGTGAGGTAGTAGGCCGTGTCGCTGTACCTGGCGTGGCCGAGGTAAGTGGCAAGCAAAGGCAGCAGCGCCTGAACGTTGGCGCGCTGTTCGTGCCAGAGGCTAAGACGGGTCACGGCGAACCGGTGCCTGAGATCGTGCGGTCTCAAAGGCTTGCCGTCATCAAGGCCGGCGAGCTTGCGGACCTTAGCGAAAGCGCTTTGCAGGCCGCTCGCCGACAGACGGTTGCCTCGAGAGCTGAGAAAGAAGGCCTGGTCCTTGGCGTGGGAAAAGCGGCGTCACGCTCACGGGCATAGTGGCGAAGGGCAGCCTGGGTCGTCGTGTGAACTGGAACGAGACGGTCCTTGCGGAACTTCGTCTTCCGAACCAGAAGAACCCCGCCGGTCAGATCGACGTCGGAACGATCAAGCCTGCCACTTCGCCAGATCGCAGTCCCGAGCTTGCCAACAATCCGATCAGCGTTGCCATCGTCCGCCCCCTGAGAGGGATGCCTGGCGAAATGCGCGCACCTGCGTCGATGAATCGCTGAGGATCCGCGGCGGCGGAATCGCCCTGGACCTGGGAAAGACTCTACGCTCCAAGGTCTCCGTTTGGGCGTCATAGACGGCGAGATACTCGTAGAATCGGCGGAGCACGCCGTGACGAGTGGTGCGGCTGTTGGCGGCGCCGCCGAACGCCAGGACGAAGTCCAGCGCCATCGTCCGGGTGGCGGGCGCATGGAACTGAGCGCGTTCAACGTAGCGGGCGAAAGCCCGCAACGTGCCAGCTTGTTTGCTGAAAGAGTAGCCGAGCGAGTGGCGCAGTTCGATGTAACGCTCGACCTTCTCGCCGAGGAATCGGGCGAAGGCGGTCATGCCGCGCCTCCCGGAAAGGGGAGTGCGACCTCGGCGAGTTGCGAGGCCGCAACCTTCACCTACAGCGCCGTTGTGTTGATGCTCCGGTGGCCAAGAAGATCGGCGACCTCGTTGATCGGCCTTCGCTGCCTGACGAGCTGGGGTGGCAAGGCTGTGGCGCAGGAGATGCGCACCTGCGACCCGCCCGAGTTCGACCCCGCCATGCCGCAACCGCTTCCGCACGATCCTCGAAACAGGCGACGCGCACTTGAACGGCCCCAGCGGCGGCGCGAAGGACAGGAACAGATACGGACTATCCACCTTCGGTCGAGCGCGCAGGATGTAATCGGCGAGTGCGGCGCCGGTCTCCTCGAGGAGTGGTACCACCCGATCACGCTTGCCCTTGGTGCGCCGGACAAAAACCTCGCCAGCTCGCCAGTCGATATCCTGGAGCTGAATGGCTCGTAGCTCGCCGTTGCGAATGCCCGTGGTGGCGAGCAGCAGCAGGACGGCTCGATCGCGGATGTCGACCGGCGTCGTTGCGCCGATCGCATCGATCGCCTGCCGAACGTCATCCCATGCAAGGCGCGGCGGCAAATGTGCCAAACGCCAAGAGGGCGTCCTTGGGACAACGCGGGCGAAATCTTGGCGATGGTGGCCAGCCCAATACAAAAACCGAAGAAATGTTCGAATGTGAGAAGTCGCTGCCGTGCGGCTGCTGGAGGTCGCCGATAGTGACAGCCGATGCTCGAAAGCAGCAAGGACCTGCTCAGCCGTCAACGCCTCGAGATCCTGGCCGAGATGGTAATGGCGGAACCAATCCAGAAAGCGGCGGCCGCCCAGAAGAACGCCTTCGCGGGTCTTCGGCTCCAGGCCCCGCACCCTGCGCAGATAGTCCGAAAAGGAAGCCAGAAGCGGAGCATCCGGGTCAGCATCCACACTGGGAACGGAAGCAATGAACCGCTCCGGAGCCACTCGCAGTGCGTGTGCCAGCGCCGACACTGCTCCAATGCGTGGACAATCCGTCATAAACGTGGACAAATAGCTATCGATGACATCTTGATGGATCGGCATCGGACCAGAGCGCGTCGCGGCAAACTGGCTAAAGCGCGCAATCCGGCTCAGGTAAATCTTGGCGGACGCTCGCTTATAACCGAGCGTGAAAAAATGCTCCGCGAAGCGATCCATCTCGCCGCCGAGCGCACCGCTACGCAGGCGCTTGAGTACCCCACGATACGAAAAATAGAACTCGAGCATATTGCCCCTCCAGCATTGCGGCGCAGGGGGATCCCGCGTCCGTCAGAGAGGCATGAAAATTATGTGGCGGAGGATTCCAGATTTGGCAGACCCCGGCTGGCGCCAGGACGGCTTCGCCACAAAATCTCACCCGATGCATAAGTGCGGGTCGAGCGCGAGCACCTGCTGCACCATCCGCGCCAGGCTGTTGATCCCGCGACGCATATCGGTCGCGCCGCAGCACAGGTAAATCCGGTCTGTCGGCACCACCGTGATCACCTGGTCAACTCCGCCAGGACGATGCGCAGTGCTGTCGGATCGACGATCCCGTCAATCCGCAATCGCGTGCCGCTCGGAAAGACCACCACGATCCTGCCGGCCGGGTCCGGGCAATCGGCGACGGGGCGTTCGACACCGGGCAGATCGCTCACGTTGATGCGTGCGAAGGTCGCTATTGCCTGATCAGCTGGCGGAGTGAAGTTGGTCTCCTTGAACCTCACTTATGGATACCGCGCGACAATCTTGCGCAGCTCTTCGATGATTGTCGCTTTCTCCACGCCGATCTGTACGCGAATGTCAGCCTCAAGACGGCATTAGGTCGGCATCGTTGACCTTCAGTCCGCCCGTCACCACGCCGATGTTTGAGGGTTACCTTCGGCACGATTTCGGCGAGCGCCCCTGCCCCATGCCTGATCGACAGCAGGCGCCGTCGGAATATCCTCGAAAGACCCTCGCTAAACCTCGAAAAGCTTCCGCGGCATATTGGTCAATACTTCGACGCCGGATTCAGTTACACGGAATGTTTCGCTAATGACATATCCAAAATCGTCCTCCATCCAGTTACCCAGCATCAGATGGAATGTCATGTTCGGCTTGAGCTCTGTCTTGTCTACCTCGTTGAGGCTAGCGGGGTGGTCAACCCAATCAATGCCTACGGAGTAGCCACATCGGGTGTCCTTCTTTAGACCCAGTTTCTCAATCGTGCGATAGAATGCTCCGGCGACGTCGCTGCAGGTGGCCCCTGGCCGGACTGTGTTCAGCGCGTCCTCCAGACCGGCAAGGTGTGCCTCGTGTCGGCAAAGCAGACGATCGGAGGGGCGCCAACTGAGAAGGTGCGCATGAGCGGGACGACGTAGCCATGGCGGACGCCGGTAACTTCAAGATTGATTTGCGAACCATCGCGAATAGTGTCCTCGCTCCAGGGAATGTGGGCCGCACCCGTGCGAGGCGAGGAGCAGAAGAAGAGAGGACCTATCGGCGGGAAGCCCGTGCCGGGGTGCCCTTTGGCACCACGCACCTGCGTCGCCACGATCTCTGCGACAACATCAGTTTCACGCGCCCCAGGCCGTATCAATTCTGTTGCACGCATCATCGCGGCATCGGCGATAGCCGCAGCCTCCTTCATAACAGAGATCTCGAAATCCGACTTGATGAGCCGGACCCCGTTTACCGCTTTCTTGGAATTCACTATCGTCGCTTCCGGCAGTAGCTTCTTGAACTTCTCTGCCGTTTCCGCGGATATTTGATTTAATTCGAGCCCCACGACACCGTTTGCCAGCCCAGCTTCATGGAGAAAGTCAATCACCGCGTCGTAACCATCAATGTCAGGGGTGGCCACCCGGTTTCTGGAGAAACGATCAGGTTATCGCGCTCCAGGTAAGTCTGATAGATGGCTGCCGCAAAATCCGCGCGTCGCACGATGAACGTCGGTTCCTCTTTGCGAATTGAAATCACAAGGCCTTGTGGCCCGGAATGCCGGACGATCGAACCCGTAAGATAAGCAATGTTTGCCAAGCTGGATACGACAAGCGCCTCGATGTCCTGACGCACCATTCCGACTTTACTGCTGCAAGCCTTCGGAGGTACTCTGCTTGCGGGAACGTCTGCGGTCCTTTGCTGAGTGTCATGGTCCAACACTCTATGTAGGTTGGCCACTAGGGACGTTAAGATACAGGCAACACCCCAAGCGTCAGCTTGCACAGGTCCGTAATGTCGTAAATGGGGAGCCGTGTACTACTGCGCAGGGCGTTTGCAACGACTGGAAGCCCCGTGCATTCGAATAGTAGCATCCCGATCGCGGGATGCTTAGCGCGGAGTTGGGCGATGCAATTAGCGACTTCCTGCTCAATCGTATCGATGCTGGTTCGTACGAACGGACGCGCAATCGCGTTACGCACGTACTCACCGCCTTCGATCCCGCCTACAACGACTCTTGCTCGATGTGCAGGATTGTCGATACCGAACAGGTCTTCACTGCAGTGTTTTGAGTCTGCCGTTATGACGGCAAGCTTTTGGTCAGGCGCCAGTTGTTGCAGCAATGCCGGAATTAGGAGCAGGCTTGACATCGCCACGGGCACGTTCACTGCCGCGGACACTGCCGCCTGATGCCTTATTAGGAAGCCACAGTCAGAAGTGATCACGCCAGCGCCTCGTTCGACCAATCTCTGAGCAGCTGCCACACAAGCGCCCTCAAGCGATGGGTCACCGCGGATGACCGCCTCCGCCAATGCACCCTCCACCATCTCGGTAACAATCGGTCGGTCGAAGGTCGCTGGGTTCAGTAGGGAGTGTTCCCGCGGAACAATTGAAGGACCATCCGGAGGAAGTCCTTCGTCAAGCTCAAGAATGCCGAGGGCAGCACGTTCTTGCAAGGCCATGGATCAACCCCCTCGACTATTTGACGAACAGCTTGCGCGGCGTCATCGTCAAAGGCTCATAGCCAAGTTCGGTCACAGCAAAGCTTTGCGTGATGGTAATGCCGACATCGTTTGACCATAGGCCCGGCATCAGGTGAAATACCATACCTGGTTGAAGAACCGTTCTGTCGTCCTTTCGAATACTAGCTGTTCGCTCTCCGCCCGCTGGAGGAAATGCAACGCCCGTAGGATACCCGATTCTGCCTTCTTTTTCGACTCCATGGCGAGCCAGCGCTTCATGAAATGCGATGAACACCTCTGAACAGGTTCGCCCGGGTCGAACACTTTCAAGGCAGACGTTCAGGCCCTCTACGGCGATTTTTGACAGGTCTATAAATGCGGATGAGGGCGTGCCAACAACAATCGTGCGGGCGAGGAATACCGTGTAGCGGTGTCGGCATCCTGACAGCTCAAGATTAATCACGGTCGAATTCTGCACCGGCTGATCTGTCCAAACTGCATGAGGAGCAACAGAGCGCTCACCTATGCACAGAACTGGAGGGTAACAAGGATAATCACCTCCGAACTCAAGTGTGCCACATATTTGTTGTTGGTAGATAGCGGCAGCGATATCGCACTCGCGCACACCCACCTCAACCATATTATTCACACGCTGCATTGCCGTATCGGCAATCTGGCCAGCTTGATGCATGATCGCCAGTTCAGCCGGACTCTTAACGAGCCTGATCCACCCCACGAGCAGATCGGCATCCACAAACTCGGCGAGCGGGAGCGCCCGGACAAGATCTGCGTGTGCGCGAGCGGAGTAGTAGTATCCGCCCATCTCTACACCGATGCGGGCCTTTTCCCCGCCAATTTCCTTAACAATGTCGGCCATAGCGTCGTACGCCGAAAGCACGGGAGAATGCACATGCGACTCAGGATAGGCTCTAATGCTGTCATCACCAAGGTAGGTCGTCATTGTCGCCGAGATCCGGTCCATCAATCGCCCCACCCACATAGGCTCCTCGCGGTCGAGCGCCACGATCACCATTTGCGGAGTATAGTACGAATCCGAATTGTAGCCCGTGATATAGTTCTGGTTCGGCGGTTCGGATAAAAGCAGGACATCGATCCCGCGTTTTACCATTTCCTGTTTGACAGCCGACAAACGAGCCTTGAACTCGGCAACTGCAAAATACAATTCTTTCATCATGTCGATCTTCCATAAAAGATTATTACGAGCGACGAGATCAGTTCTTGGCTCGAGCAACTGTACTAAACTTGCTGAATTGTCGCCACTGTCGCCATAGATCGAAACTCATCGGCGCTCAGTTCGCCGACTTGCTCTAGCAACTTTGGCCATGCAGAAAGCCCTTCCGCCAACGAGGCTAACCGAAAAAATTCGTTGGGCGCATGAATATCCTCATCCGGTAGGGCAAACCCGAACGTCAGCGTCTGAACCCCGAGCAACTCTTGGAATATCGCTGTGATGGGTATGGTCGCCCCTAGCCGGACAAGAACCGCCTCTTGACCGGTCGCCTCATGCAGAACTTTTTTTGCCGCAACCACGAGTGGATGCCCGGTAGGCAAGTTGAAGGCACGGCTCCCCGTTTCCGGATTGTCGATCGAGAGCTCAACATCCGGGGGACAAACGGTGCGCAGATGAGCCTTCAGCGCGGCTGAGACCTGGTCAGGGTCCTGTCCGGGCACGATTCGCAATGACAGCTTAGCGTGGGCGGTACATGGGATCACTGTTTTGTAGCCGACCCCGGTGTAACCTCCCCACATTCCGTTTACGTCCAAGGCCGGTCGAAGCGTTAGCCGTTCACGCATCGAAAAGCCATGTTCGCCGTGGGCGTGGGCGCCTACGCTCTTGACGAAAGCGACCTCGTCGAAGAGAAATTTGGCCGTCTCCGCTCGGACATTTGCAGGGACTGGCGAGAGGGCTGTCAGCAATCCCGGAATTGCGATCGCGCCATCCTCGTCATGTAAAGAAGCGATGATCCTCGCCATCTCATGTGCGGCGTTCCGGACCGCGCCGCCGTAACGACCAGAATGAACGTCCTTGTCGGCCGTTCGAATTGAAATCTCAAATTCTACAATTCCGCGCGACCCGACATTGATCGTCGAAATTTCCGGGTGCGCTCGGGCGCCATCAGCGGATATCATTCCATCAGCCTGCAGCAAGTCGCCGTACCGCTCTACAATTGCGCGCAAACTAGGACTGTTGGTTTCCTCTTCCCCCTCCAAGAAAACCTTGACGTTCACGGGGCAGGCGCCTCGGACTTTCAGAAAGGCGTCGACAGTTTCGAGCGCTATTACAGTCGAGCCTTTGACGTCAGATGCACCGCGCGCGTAGAGCCGTCCGTTGCGGACGGTTGGTTCGAAAGGTGGAGTTACCCAAGTTTCTAGCGGGTCGGGGGGCTGAACATCATAATGTCCATAGATGAGCAAGGTCGGTTTTCCGGGCGCACCGTTCCAAGCTCCATAAACAGCGGGATGGCCGCCGCCATCGAGGAGCTGCACATCGCTGAGGCCCATGCGCTTCAGCCAGTTCACCAAAAATGTTTGCGCGTCGCGCATCCCTCCTAGGTAAGCGGGGTCTGTGCTTACGCTTGGTATCCGTAAGAAGTCGCAAAGGTTATCCAGAATCTCGTCCCGCCTACCGAGCAGGTAATGAACGATCGAATCTACATGCATGGTATTCTCCAAGTATTTTCACGTAACAAACACAATTTACTGCGGCAAATGCGAATCCCTAATCCCCTCGCCGTTAAGGCGCAGATCCTAAACCACAATTCGGCGAGCGCGAAAAATCACTAGGGCTTCAAGATCTGGCTGAGGAACAGCTTTGTTCTTGGGTGCTGAGGATTGGTGAAGAAGTCGTTTGGGGCGCCCTCTTCGACGATTAGCCCGGCGTCCATGAAGATGACGCGGTCGGCAACGGATCGTGCGAAGCCCATCTCGTGGGTGACGCAAACCATTGTCATGCCGTCGCGCGCGAGACTGGTCATGGTTTCGAGCACTTCCGATACCATTTCCGGATCAAGCGATGAGGTGGGTTCATCGAAGAGCATGACGGCGGGCTCCATGCAGAGGGAACGGGCAATTGCGACGCGCTGCTGCTGTCCTCCGGAAAGCTGACCGGGATATTTGTTCGCCTGCTCCGGTATGCGCACGCGCTCGAGGAATTTGAGCGCGAGCCTCTTTGCCTCGGTCTCTGGCACGCCCTTGATCCACATCGGAGCGGCCATGCAGTTCATAAGCACGGTCATGTGCGGGAAGAGATTGAAATGCTGGAACACCATGCCGACATTCTTGCGAACTGCAGCCAAGTCGCGCATCTGGCCGTGCAACCTGATCCCGTTGACGGTTATCTCGCCCTTTTGGTGTGCCTCAAGACGGTTGAAACAGCGAATCAGCGTCGACTTTCCCGATCCGGAGGGGCCGCAGATAACGACGCGTTCACCCTTTCGGACAGTGAGGCTGACGTCCGTCAATGCCCTGAAGGCGCCATACCACTTCGAGACGTTCCTAGCTTCGATGACTGCGTCGTTCAATTCCGCCTGCCTCCGGCTCGATGATTTACCATCAGGACTTGACCCTGGAAGCGGCCCATCGAGTGGCGCTTTTAGGGAGTTTTGCCAGTTCGGGCCGCGCTTGACTTGAATGCCGTCGACGGTCATCGTACCTTGCTCCTGGCAAAATAGCGCTCGATCCTGGATTGAATCAGCTCGAGGCAGACGGATAGAATCCAATAGATAATTGCCGCCGCTATCAGCATCTCCATGTGATGGAAGGTTGCCTGGCCAAGTGTGCGAGCAAGGAACGTCAGCTCCCACACGCCGAGAACCGAGACCAGCGAGCTATCCTTCAGCATCCCGATGAAAGTGTTTCCCATGGGGGGGATGATCACAGGAAGCGCTTGGGGCATGATGATCTTGCGCATCGTAAGCCCAAAGCCAAACCCTAATGATCGCGATGCTTCCCATTGGCCGCGGTCGATGCTTTGGATGCCGGCGCGGAAGATTTCCGTCATGTACGCGCCAACGCACAGCGAAAGCGCTAAAATACCTGATGGCACAGCATTTAGTATAATCCCCAACTGCGGTAGCCCGAGATAGATTAGATAAATCTGCATCAAAAGAGGCAGACCGCGAAAAAACGAAGTGTAAAAGGTAGCGATCCCGTAGGCAAAGCCATTGCTTGACAGTTTCGCTATGGCAGCAATTATTCCGATGGTTGACGCAAGGACGAGCGAAATGGCTGAAATATAGAGAGTTGTCACCACACCTTGAGTGATAAGGAATGGAAGATTGTGCCAAATGAAAGGCAGACTCAATTTAAAAACCGCGAAGAAGGCAAGGAACAGAATCAGAAGCTCTGCCCATACGATGGCGATTTGCACTTTCAGATGAGCAAAACCGATCAGTGCAATGTTAAGACAGAAAATTATCGCGATCACAAACGCGACTGCAAAACGGCCGTAAAGGCCGCTCTCCAGCGGATCGCCGATGACTGGCCGCATAAGCTCGCCGATGGTGGTGCCAGTGAGGTTGACCATAAAACAAGTCGAAAGCACGACTACAAAGACCGAGGCGATGAACAACGGCTTGTGGACGAGCACCTCCGATTCGACTGTATCCGCATAGAGCATCGACAAACCTTTCGAAAAGAAAGCGGTCCGGGCAAGGCCTGGACCGCTCCAGCTTCGCGACCTTTACTTGGCGGAGCGATCCACCCCGAACCACTTAATCGACAGTTTGGAGAGCGAGCCATCTTCCTTCATGCCCTGGACAATGGCCGCAATCTTGTCGCTCAATTGCTTGTCGCCCGGTAAAATTGCAATAGCTGCCGGCGTGTCGAATGCGACGCCGACCTCCTTAAGTGGGTAACCAGCCTTGATCGCATCCTGCACAAGCGAACCGTCACCAAGGACTGCATCAAGACGAACACCGTCGCCGAGGCGAAGATCATCGAACGCGACATTGCTGCTCGCATAGGTCTTCACCTCGCCTGGCTTGAACGGGTATTCAACTGGATTAGCACCAATCCAATCCGGAGCTAGTTTGTGATTGACATATTGCTCCGCCGCTGTACCTGAAGCAACGCCGACCACCTTGCCTTCCAGTTCGGAAAGCTTGGTTACCTTGCTATCCTTGTGAACGGCGCCCAGCACCTCATCATTAATGTAAACGGCCGGGAAATCGAATTTTTCAGCCCTGGCTTTGGTCGGCGTCATCCACGTGGTCATGTCCCAGCGGCCCTCCCACTTGCCTGCTGCAACGACGTCCCAGCTCGGCGTCACGAATTTTGCCTGCACGCCCAAGCCCTTCGCAATGCTCTTCACCACCTCGATGTCGTATCCATCGAGTTCGTGCTTGTCGTTCAAGAACGCCATCTTCCCCCAGTCAGTCCCGACCGCCGCGGTCAGCGTCTTGGTTTGGAGTACTTTATCGAGTACGGCCCCAGCATTGGCCGTAGCCGGAAGAGCCGCGGAGGCAACTGCGAGGGAGGCGGTCGCCGCTATAGTCGTTATCAGCTTGTTCATTTGACGTTCCCCTATGTTGTTGGGCCTGGTCTGGCGCGAGCCCATTCCCGCACCCGAAATGTGGAATTTGATGACCGGTCTGATCCACAGCAAAGTTTACCTCACCCTGACCTGTTATGCAACATATGTTTTCCAAATGACATATGTGACGCAAATGGATCATTCCGATATGCCTTGGATGGATGGTCTCGGGTGCTGCCCGAGGGGCAATGCACTACGCGGCGAAAAGATTCGCTTCAAAGACGGGGGTAATAACAGTCCTACCCGTCGAATCGAGCGAGACGACGGGCTGAACTACGAGTTGCGTCATCTTCAACGTCTGTCGCAGTGCTTGTGGCCTTCGCTTGGTTGGCGCAGGCTATCTCGATCCATCAACGCTGTAGTCAAGTGCGGCTTCCAGGGCATCGCCGAGACGTTCCACAATCGTATGGATCTGGCCTGCATTCACGATGAATGGGGGCGCCAGAAGGATATGGTCACCTTGCGCGCCGTCAATCGTACCGCCCATCGGATACACCATCAGTCCACGGGCCATGGCCTCTCGTTTCACGGCTGCGTGAACTTTACGCAAAGGGTCTAACGGCGATTTGTCCCCACGATCAGCAACGATTTCTATGCCACGGAAAAGGCCGCGTCCGCGGATGTCGCCGACATGTTGATGATTGTGGAAGCGCTCTCGAAGCTGACGGTTGAGCAATTCCCCCATCTGAACAACATTGTCGAGAAGCTGATGCTCTCGGATCACGTCCTGCACGGCAAGAGCGGCCGCCGCAGCCATCGGGTGCCCCATGTAGGTGTGGCCATGCTGGAAAAAGCCTGATCCGGCAGCGAAGGCGTCATAGATATGGTGTCCGAACAGCACGGCACCGATCGGCTGATAGCCACCACCCAGCCCCTTAGCAATCGCGACAATGTCCGGCACTATGCCTTCCTGTTCAAAGGCATGAAGAGACCCAGTCCGACCCATGCCGCACATGACCTCGTCCAGGATCAACAGAACGCCGTAGTGGTCACAAATCTCCCGGATTTTTTTAAAATAGCCCTCTACCGGCGGGACCGCCCCGGCCGTCGCGCCGACGACTGTTTCCGCGACAAACGCGATCACTTCATCTGGTCCGAGCTCGAGAAGTTTTGCCTCGAGTTCGTTAGCGACGCGCTCTCCGTACTGATACTCGCTTTCAGCGGCCAAGCGACCACGATAGGCATAGCACGGCGCAATGTGGTGGGTTTCGATAAGCAGCGGTTTGAACTGGGCTCGGCGCCGTTCATTGCCGCCGATCGCCAGCGCTCCCAGCGTATTGCCATGGTAGCTTTGGCGGCGGGCGATGATGTGCCTGCGCCTCCCTTCTCCCCTCTCTACGAAGTACTGGCGCGCCATTTTCAGTGCCGCCTCCATCGCTTCCGATCCCCCGCTGACGAGATAGACGAAGTCGATGCCATCTGGCGAATCGGCGACGAGGCGATCCGCCAGCCGTTCGGCGATTTCCGAGGTGAAGAAACCTGTATGAGCGTAGGCGAGCTTGTCGAGTTGGGCGTGCAACGCCGCCAACACCTCCGGATGACCATGACCCAGGCATGACACCGCGGCGCCACCGGAGGCGTCGATATATGCCTTGCCATCGGCGTCGAACAACTCGATTCCACGCCCGCCGATAGCCACCGGCAGGTCGGCATCAGTCGAGCGGTGCAAAATTCTGCTCATAATAGTCTCGTGTCTAAGTGGATGGCGGGAAGTCAGGGGGCCCTGCAAAAATCAGGCTCAGGACCTAGCCCAACGCTGTTGGTGACAGTAGCAAAATCGAGGCAGAGTGCAACGTATGTTTCACCGGAGATCTACATGCTCCGAGCGGATCGGAGATTACAGATGAAGCCATTTGACAAAGGAAGTCACCGCCCTTGAAATTGAGCGGGGCGCTTCTCAAGGAAGGCTTCGACTGCTTCAACATGGTCCTGTGTGTTGTGGCACATACCCTGAAATGCTGCGCAGAGGTCGAGGAAGTCAGGCAGGTCCAACCGCCGCGCTGCCTTCAGCAGCCGTTTTGCGAGTCGAAGTGCCTGAGGAGGTTTTCCTGCAATGTTTGCAGCAAGCTGCAGCGCTCGGGACTGCAATTCGGACGCCGCCGCGATCTCAATTACGATTCCTAGTCGCAGAGCCTCTTCGGCGCGCACCAGACGCCCGGTGAAGATCAACTCCGCCGCCCTTTGGGGACCGAGCAGATCCTGCAGAAACCAGGCACCGCCATCTCCGGGTATTATGCCAAGATTGATGAACGTGGAGCCAAATACCGCGCCCTCTGCTGCAATAAGGACGTCGCACATGGTCGCCAGATCGAAACCAGCACCGATTGCCGCGCCGTTGACTGCGGAAATAACGGGAACCTCCAGCCGGTGCATGGCAAGTGCAATTCGTTGAATGCCGCGGCGATAGCGTTCCTGCACCTCAAACACATCGCCGGCGAAGCTTCCTCTGCGCTCCCGCATGTCCTTGACGTTGCCGCCGGCGGAGAATGCCTTGCCAGCCCCCGTTATGACCAAAACCGAGACGGCCGCAGCGCCATTGATCCAGTCCACCGTCCGTACGATATCGTCGATCAGGGCTGTCCCGGTCAATTCGTTACGGACGTCGTCGCGGTCCAGCACGAGCATGGCGACACGGTCGCTAACCTCGAGTTTGGAGTCGATCAGTTTCGGTAGATCCGTCATGCCTCAATACCTTGCTTCAATATCGACCCTGCTGTGGAGGGCGCGGTGAGAAGAATGCGCACATCGAGCACGGTCAAACCGTCGGGATAGGCAAGGATGGGATTGAGGTCGAGTTCGTCGATCTCCGGGCAGATTTCAACGAAATCCGAAATACTCACCATCAAGTCTGCAAGCGCGTCTCGATCAACCGGCGCTCCCCCGCGCACGCCATCGAGAATCGCTTGCACCTTGATTTCTTCCAACATCGCAAAAGCATCATTGCGTGAGATCGGAAGCGCGCGGAACACTACATCGTTAAGAACTTCGACGAGGACTCCGCCCAGTCCGAACATTATCACGGGACCGTATGCTGCATCGCGCACGATGCCAACGATGACTTCAACGCCGCCCTTCGCCGCCATCGGACTGACAAGGACGCCGGCAACATTCGGATTGGTTACTGCAGCTTTGGCATTGGCGATAATCTCAAGGAAGCCCCGGTGCACCGATGCGACGTCGGCGACATCGAGTTTGACTCCGCCAGCCTCAGTCTTGTGCAGGATGTCGCGAGATACGATTTTCATGGCGACGGGCTTTGTGCCAAGACTTAGAAAAGCCTCTTCGGCCTCTTTTTCATCCCCAGCCAGCAACGCCGGAGCGAGATCCAGCCCGAAGCCGCGCAAGATGGCTCGCCCTTCGTGCTCCAAAACTACGCGCCTGCCCTCGGCTCTGCATCGCGCAAGAACCTGCTCAAAGATTCTGCCGTGCTGCGCTCGCTTTGGCGGCGACAATGCAATGGTGCGGTCCACCTCACCGCGCTCCGCTAAAGCTTGCATACATCGCACGGCCGTTTCCAAGGAGCTGTGCACTGGGATGCCTGCGCGGTGCATGTCCAAGAGTGGTACCGGCCGCTGATCTGCCTGAAGCGTACTGTACAGGCTGTGAACGACCACGGGCTTGCCGAACCGGCGTGGCATTGCACCGATCAGATTCGTGGCATCGATTTCTGCTGCGAGCAGGTCTTGAGAGAAACGGAGCGCGTAGCCGCCGTAGAGACCGGATATCAGAAGTCCATCCACCACCGGATCCTGCAACAGAATCTCGGCGCAAGCGGCGAAAACCGAGGGGTCCGAATCCGTGCCCCCGGCAACGTCGACAGGATTGATGACTGACGCGGACGCGGGAAGCATCTCCGTAAGCCGCCGACGCGTCTCTTCGCTCAGCGGAGCGAGCGCCAGTCCGCGCTCTGACAAGGCGTCGGCGGCAATTGTCGCGTGACCTCCGCCGTCCGCCAGAATGGCGAGGCGGCGCGAACGCAGGGGCGGCAACAGCGACAGCGCCTCCGCGATCGGCAGGATCTCATCGGACCGGTGTGCGAGAATCCCGCCGGCTTGCCTCAGCACAGCCTCGCTAACCGCATATTCGCCAGCCAAAGCACCGGTATGTGACTTTGCAGAACTCCGTCCGGCACTTGTCCGACCCGATTTGTAGATGACAACTGGTTTCTCTGGCGAGATCCCCCTCAAGGCGTTCAAAAAGCGACGGCCGTCTTTTAGTCCTTCAACGTAGGCGATCACTACGTTGGTGGTGGGATCGGCCGCAAAGTAGTCGAGGTACTCGTCAAACCTGATATCGGCCTCGTTACCTACCCCCACGTAAGTGCTCAAACCAATATGCCCGTTGGCTTGAGCTTCCGTGACGAGCGACAGGGCCATGTTGCCGGATTGGGACAAAAGGCCAATGCTACCCTTCCGCAAGTCCGAAAAGCCGACGAGATTGCAGGCTTTGTGAGTATTGAACATACCCGAGGTGTTTGGCCCGATGATCCTTACACCGCGCGCAGCGGCTAGCATTGCATCTTGGAGCTGGCTACCGTCGTGTCCGGCTTCCGCGAAGCCACCTGCCAGAACTATGGCACCGCGCACCCCTTTTGTGGCGCATTCGGCGATGACTAAAGCAACCGTAGCAGCGGGGGTACAGACCAGAGCAAGGTCGACAGGCCCCGGCAAGCTGCCCAGATCGGGTAGGCACCTGACGCCGCAGATTTCACTCTCCTTTGGGTTAATCGGATAGATTGCCCCGGCGTAGCCGTCATCGAGGAGTTTCCTCAGCGACCGGTATCCGCGCTTTGCCGGATTTTTGGATGCGCCGATAATCGCGATGGAGTTCGGGGATAGAATGTCGACCAATTCGCTCGACGCCATTTATTCCCCCCGGAAGACCGGCGAACGCTTCTCGGCGAAGGCGTCGACACCCTCCTGCCAATCGCGCGTCGTCGAACAAAACATCATGCCCTCAAGTTCTGCGGTAAGCGCAGAGTCAAACGTCCCGTGATCAGCCGAGACCAACTGCTGTTTGGCAAGCTGCATCGAGAATGGCGCCTTTTTTGACAGTTCACCTGCCAGAGTACGGACGCTCTCAGCGAAGTCCTCGTCAGGGATACAGCGTAGGGCCAAGCCGATCCGGACCGCTTCCGCCCCGTCGATCTGCCGTCCCAAGAAGGTCAGCTCACGCGCTTTTGCCAGGCCGACAAGTCTGGGAAGGAGATGCGTGACCCCACCACCGAGGAACGCGCCAAGGCCAATTTCGGGAAATCCGATCCGCGCCGATGCCGCCATGACCACAAAATCGCAAGCGAGAACCATCTCGGCACCGGCGCCGAGGGCAAAGCCGTTCACGGCGGCAATGACCAGCTTCGGATGTGAGACCAGACGTCTACACACCCTTTGTTCGCTCATCAGATACTGTCGCCTATCGAAGGACGTGCGACCAGCCTTGTGCTCCTTCAAATCGGCGCCCACACAAAATGCCCGGCCTTCTCCGGTCAGGACAATGACGCGCACGTTTTTGTCTCTTTCAGCCTGATCGAGAGCTGCCAAGACTTCGTCGTATAATTTCTGAACCACTGCGTTCAGGCGGTGCGGACGATTCAGACGAATTTCGGCGACATTGTCCTGGATTTCATAGGCAATTGTTTCAAACATCATGTCCTTCCTACAACCCGCTGGACGGGGTACTCATGGTTGCGGGCACGATAACAGAGGCGATTTGATTTGCAACATATGTTTCAACATTGCAAAAGTGACCTGCATGGATCATATTGGATTAGAGAAGGGTCGAGCCCCCCCCGGGGAGCTGCGTCTTTGGCGCCAACTCGGGTGAAGAGACACAATGGGCTCGGACGGGTGAAGAATGATCGAAATTGAACGGCCGACCGCAATTTGCGTAGCGCCCAATGGCGGCCGGCTAACCAAGGTTGACCATCCTTCGCTGCCGCTTGGACCGGCCGAACTGGCGCGGACGGCCCAAGAGTGCCTCGATGCGGGAGCATGCCTTATTCATGTCCATGTGCGCGATCAGGACGGCCGTCATGTCCTCGATGCGTCTGCATATCGAGTTGTCATTGACGCGATCGGCCGGGCCACTGGCGACAAAATGATCGTTCAGGTTACGAGCGAATCGCTTGGTCGCTACGCGCCGCAGGAACAGATTGCGGTCATAAAGGAAGCTCGGCCGGAGGCCGTTTCGCTGGCGCTGCGCGAATTAGTGCCAACGGAAGCTCATGAGACCGAGTTCGCGTCGTTCTTGTCTTGGCTCAAGACCGAATCGATTGTGCCGCAGATAATCCTCTATGATGCAGACGAGACATTGCGCCTGGACGAGTATCACCGCCGTGGTCTTGTTCCATGGAACCAGGTTCCGGTTCTTTTTGTGCTCGGACGTTACACCCCGGGCCAGAAATCGCGTCCCGCGGACCTGTTGCCGTACATCGACGCGGGCAAGCCCCGTTTCGCTCATTGGAGCGTTTGCGCCTTTGGCGCGCGCGAAGCCGCCTGCGTTACCGCGGCTGCCCTTCTCGGGGGGCATGTTCGCGTCGGTTTTGAGAACAATCGCCAACTCGTTGACGGGGCAATGGCCAAGTCCAACGTGGAGTTGGTCGCAGCTGTATCGAGAAGTCTGCTGGGACTTGGCCTCCGTAGAGCCAACGCAGCCGACCTGCGTCGCGCCTGGCAGCAACTGTAATCTTCCTCTTCTAGGGAAAGGCCGATCGAACGACAGTGCCTTCGACGCGTTCCTAAGGGAACTTTTTCGACAGCTACAAGGAGGCGGCGCCACAAAGGAAGCTCATGCCGAATCCGTGTCGCCTGCGTTTCATCGCGTCAAACCAGGTGGTTCGCCGCGAGCGGATCGCCGGAAGTTCGACTTTTGAAGAAGAAACAACGGCGCTCAGGTCGGCGAGAAAGCGTAAATTGGTTTGCGTCCACAAACGCACACATTTTGCCGTGTTTACAGGCACTTACGCTCATCGACAAGCGATCGCGGGGCATGGACGGGGAAGAGCGGGCCGGTTTTTGGCGAAAACGGCGTCACGGGCGCGGCGGCGCGCACGCCGCGAGACCAGCCTTGGACCGGTACCCCGCATTCCAAACGGGGGACCGGCGTCAGCTTGGTTTCAGGCGGGTGAAGAGGACGAGGTTGTGGGCCACGACCGAGGACCAGCCGTAAGCTTTGCCGCCCAAGGCGCAACGCGCCAAGCCGTAGGCGCGTTTGCGGCAAGAGATGCCAGCTTCGATACCGGCGCGGAAGTTGCGGAGCTTGCGATAGACCCACTTGCTTCTGACCAGAGGCCGGCTTTCTTGGAGACGCCCGATGTCTTCGCTGCGGCCAGATTGTCGCGCGTGGCGAAGCCACCATCGGCTGCCGCGGCGCTTGGCCATAGAAGGCGACGTGGCGCGCCAGCATCGCCAGCAAGCTGTCGCTGTCGGCCGGGTTGCCGGCTTCGATCACCAGATCCGGATCATGCAGCTCCTGCCGGTGGTCAGGTTTAGTTTGTGGCCGTACTCGGTGTCGCGGCTGCCTTTGACGATGATATCTACATGCGATTCGACAGGCTGACCAACTTCTTGCTGGCCAGCACCAGTTCGCCGGCCAGCTCGCCCCGCTCACTCTGTCTGATCATGCATTCAATCAGCGGCCGATAGTGCCGGACGTGGCTTTGCCACAGCTCGACGAAGGGATCGCGAGCACTGGCAAGGCATGCGCTCGCCTGATCCAGATAAGCCAAGGTCGCGCGGGCAATCGCGATCAGCTCGCGGTATAGTTGGACCCGATAGGGTTGACCGCGCGTGAACTGGATCTTGAGGGCCCGCTTCTTGGCCACGCGGCAATGATCGCGCCATTCCAGGCCGGCGCCACCAATAAAGGCGTCAGCTCGCTTGAGCAGATGCACCATGATCCGCACGGCATCCCACAACAGACTGCTGTGGCTGGCTCGTGCATGAGCGCCGAGGTCACGGTGCTGTCCAGCCGCACGACCACGCCGTCTTCGAGCTTCACCTGCCGAGCGCCCAAAAGCAGGGTCCGGTTGAGCTGTTCCCAGGTGCGGGCGGGATCGCGCTGACCGTCTTTTGCAGCGCCGGCTTCTGTGGGCTCCACGACCACGGCGGTCGGGCAAAAGGCGCGAAACGAGGCGAAGTCCTCAAGGTGGAAAGCCAACTCCTGGTAGCTCAGCTGCCGATATTGTTTGAGCAGCGCAGCACCGCTTCGAGCGGACAGGCCTTGCTGTCCGGTCGCTTTGATGCCGCCCCCGACAAAGGTCTCGCGCAACCAGGCCAAGCAGATCGCAATGTTCATCTAGCCATTGCGACATCGCCTTCAGCTCACAGCCGATCTCATGCGTGACGAAAAGATCGAATATGCTGGGTTGGACGGGGCGTTCTTGGCGCAGTGTCGGCTCCGGCGATGCAGGATTTTGGAATCGGTGGCATGATTCACATACCTCAAACCGCCGGGCCTGGCTTGCGCCAATCAGAGATGGGACTGTCAGGAATCTTGTGCGTGAGGCCATGATGATGGAAAGGAGAATCATCGCATGGCCATTGAGAAGGAACTGCTGGACCGGTTGCTTGCCGGGCGCGATCCACAGGAGCTGTTTGCCAAGGACGGTTTGCTCGACGATCTGAAGAAGGCGCTTTCGGAGCGGATACTGAACGCCGAGTTGGATGATCATCTTGACGAGGGGCAAGTCGCAGGATTGGCGAACCGGCGCAACGGACATTCGAAGAAGACGGTTCTGACGGGCACGTCGAAGCTCGAACTTTCGATCCCGCGTGACCGTGCCGGCTCCTTCGACCCTAAGCTGATCGCCAAGTATCAGCGCCGCTTTCCCGATTTCGACGCCAAGATCGTATCCATGTATGCGCGCGGCATGACGGTTCGCGAGATCCGTGGCCACTTGGAGGAACTCTATGGCATCGACGTCTCGCCGGACCTGATCTCGGCCGTCACTGACGCCGTGCTCGAGGAGGTCGCCGAATGGCAGAACCGGCCGCTCGACGCTTGCTTTCCACTGGTCTTCTTCGACGCCATCCGGGTCAAGATCAGGGACGAAGGCTTCGTGCGCAACAAGGCGATTTACATCGCGCTCGGCATCTTGCCCGATGGCACGAAGGAGATTCTCGGCATCTGGATCGAGCAGACCGAGGGCGCCAAATTCTGGCTGCGCGTCATGAACGAGCTGAAGAACCGGGGCGTCGCCGACATCCTGATCGCCGTCGTCGACGGCCTGAAGGGCTTTCCAGAAGCGATCAACGCCGTATTCCCGCAAACGGTCGTGCAGACCTGCATTGTGCACCTGATCCGCCATTCATTGGAGTTCGTGTCATGGAAGGACCGCAAGCCTGTCGTGCCGGCGCTGCGGGCGATATACCGGGCCAAGGACGCCGAAGCCGGCCTGGCCGCGCTCGATGCTTTCGACGCCGGCTATTGGGGCCAACGTTATCCTGCGATCGCTCAGAGCTGGCGGCGCAACTGGCTTCATGTCGTGCCGTTCTTCGCATTCCCCGAAAGCGTGCGCCGCATCATCTACACCACCAACGCCATCGAGGCGCTGAACTCAAAGCTGCGGCGGGCCGTGCGAACGCGCGGTCACTTTCCCAATGACGACGCCGCAATGAAGCTGCTATATTTGGTTCTCAACCATGCCGCCGAGGAATGGAAACGCGCCCCGCGCGAGTGGTTCGAGGCCAGGACACAATTCGCCGTCGTCTTCGGCGAAAGGTTCGTCAGCCAATGACGATAACCGGCCTCACGCACAAGATTCCTGACAGTCCCATCAGAGATTCACTGAATTGAATCAATTATTTAGAGTTGGCGAGTAGCGGAGACGCTTGCGCGCTTCCGCTCTCTCAGAACCGTGCGTGAACCTCTCAGCTCACACGGCTCCCATCAGGCAAACGTGCCGATCAGACCGAGTTGAACCGACTTGCCCGCGCCTTACCCCTGCCAAAGCGCTTGAACTTCCGCCCTGCCCACGCAAGCACCGTCTGATTGACGTAGCGAAGTATGGGCTGCAGCCCCGTTGGCGCATACCGTCCATAATAGCCTGATCCACCCCCTGAGAAGCGGATTGGTCAGCCGGGCGATGTCGTTCGACGAGAGCAGCGTCTGTCGGCGGATGTGCAAGTCCCGGATCTTTTCCCGCATCGCTTTCAGCGTCGAGGAACTGACCGCTGGTGTGAAGCCGCCAAACAGCCGCCCGCTTTGCGTTCCCCATACCGCGCGAGGTCGGAAACAATATCCGAGGAAGTCGAACGTCACGTTCGGATGTTGCCCTCTGCGTTTGGACTCTCTGCAGTAGATGATCCTGATCTTCGTCGGCTGCAGTTCTCAGTTGACATTCCGCCCAACCTCGCCTGAAGCGCAGCCTTGACGGCTTCTGCCTCCTGCTCGGTCCGGCAGTGGCACCAGCCCGTCATCCGCATTCCTGTCGCTCACGGTGGGCACACCCAAAATCCGCTGGCCCCCAGTCTTTTTCGGAATGGGGACGGCACGCACCGGTGGCGGATAATAGCTTTCCGAGCTCATCCTGTTCCAGATCCTGTAGAGATTCCTCTCCAGGTTGGCTTCGAATGCCTCGATCGTCTGCCCGTCCACGCCAGCCGCACCACCACTGGAGTTGACCGCCTTATAGGCTTCGTACACCAACCGCTTATCGAACATAAACGGTTTGTCTGTCGCATGTGTCGTTGTCATCCTGTTGCCAGTTGCTTCGAAAACACGACCACCTGATCCGAGCCCTTCGCTCCAGCCCCATTACAGGACCTTCGTCACTACTACGGGTCGATCCGCCCAACCTCCTGCATCGGTACTCTCGCCTTACGGTGGTGTGCCGCTTGTGCTTCTCCCTTGGCATCAGAAAGCTGGTTCCTGCAGTTCCGCGCAAAAGCCTGCATCCGGCTCATGCCCCCTATACGCCGTCCACTGTCCGCCCAGTCATCAGGCTCCCGACGGACTTGTCCCGAGAGATCCACACGCCCTCGGTTTTAGTGGTGTTAAAGAGTTCTAACGAACGTCATCGAAGGGTTTTCTTGCGCTCATCTTCCGGATGCCAACCTGCCCCGGATCATGTCCAAGGCTTTTGACCCAACGCTAACCACCATGGCTCTTCTACCACAGCAGCTTGGGCTGGTTTGAGACCCGCTCCTGAAAGCCGATCCCGAGGGGCCTACCCTCATCTCTCACGCAGCTTCTCAGCATGTTGTCAGTTCACCATCGAACCTCCTTCTGCTTTTCGCAGCACGGTGTGGACGGAAACTAATTAGCACAGCAATGCAACATATGTTGCGCATGCAATAACGCTGCGCTAGGTAGGAGTCATGGCTGACGGACCTCTTTCGGAACGGTTGATCGACGGCTTCGACACAATGTCGGAGCAGTTCCAATTGGCGGCGCGCTATATTATCGACCAACCACACGACGTCGCGCTGTTGTCAATGCGCGACCAGGCGCGTGTGGCCGGGGTTCAGCCGGCTACCATGACGCGACTGGCCAAGCATCTTGGCCTCACAGGTTACGACGAGCTTCGCGAAATCTATGCTGAGGCCGTTCGCGGCGGCGACGTCGGATTCGCCGGAAAGGCCGACGTACAAGCGGTCGCGCAAAGGCGTAAAGGCAATCATGGCCTTGCGCGCGAAATTCTCCGGGCTCAAGCGGCCGAGATTGTGCATCTGGCCGAGTCTCAACTGGATGCAATAGTATCAACGGCAAGACATCTTGCGTCCGCCAAGTGCGTCTTCTGCATCGGATTGAGATCGAGCCACGCAACTGCTTGGCATCTGCATTATATTCTTTCGATGATTGGGGAAAAGTCGGTCATGCTTGATGCGGTCGGCGGCACCGGTTCTGACGCATTGGCCCATGCCTCCCGCAACGACGTGCTCTTCGCGACAAGCGTATTTCCCTACACTCGCGCCACGATTGAGATTGCCGAATATGCTCATCAACATCGCATTCCTATCGTCGCCATCACCGACAGCGAGGTTGCCCCGCTTGCTCGAGTGGCCGATGATGTCGTTCTTGTCCAGACGAAGAGTCCCTCGTTTTTCCACTCGATGACACCGGCGTTCGCGGTCGCTGAAGTGCTAGGCGCCTTAATCGCCGGACAGGGTGCAGAGGCCGCGCATGAGTCGCTGCTCCGGTTCGATGCTCATCTTGCCGACTTCAACACACACTTGAAATCGAGGGCTTGGAATCGAAAAGTACGCTCAACTCACTCGGATTCTTCGACCAAGGAGCACGGGGCAAAAGGACGCCATGCGACAGAGCCAAAAAGCAGGCGTGAGTGACGAGAAGTTTGGTCCACTGGTCGCGCATTCACGACGAGCGACGCGCCCGGTCGGCCGTGAATAATTCGAAAGCCGCTGATATCGCATAGGAGTCGTCGACTTTTCTGATCAAGCGGCCAACAAGGCCCTGCGCAGTGAACTGACCCCCGAAAGTTGGACACAACCTTCGGGGGTTTTGCATGTCCAGACACAGTGCGCGTTTCAAGCGCTCGGTTGTTGATAGCTATTTGTGCGGGGATGAAAGCTACGCGAGTGCGGCGTCGAACCGTGGAGTTGACGCGGCGACTGTTCGCAAGTGGGTTGCTTTGTACCAGGCGCATGGCGATGCGGGGCTGTCGGGCAAATACGATCATTACGACGCGGCGTTCAAGCTGTCAGTGCTCGAGCGGATGTGGAGGGAAAGTCTGTCGTATCGCCAGACGGCGGCGTTGTTCAATATCCGCAATGCCAGTTGCCTGGCGGGCTGGGATAAGCGCTATCTTGCGGGCGGGATAGAAGCGCTCGGCCCACGTCCCAGAGGACGACCCATGTCGAAGCCGCCGGCCCCCCGCAGTGCCTGTTGCAGCCAGTGACAAGGCCAAAAGCCGCGAAGAACTGCTGGCCGAACTGAAGCAACTGCGGATGGAGAACGCCTACCTAAAAAACTGGAGGCCTTAACGCAGGAACATGCGCCCAAAAAGCGCAAGCCGTCCAGACGTTAAGGCCGTTGCATCCGCTTAAGGACCTGCTCGAACTGGCGAAGCTGCCGCGCAGCACGTTCTGTTACAGGCAAAAGGCGGCCTCGCGCCCGGACCGCCATGCGAGGCGATCAAAGCCATCTTCGACAGCCACAAAGGCCGCTACGGCTATCGCCGGGTGACCGCGCAACTGCGCCAGTTGGGTCAACGCGTCAACCACAACACCGTCCAGAGCCTGATGGCCGGGATGGGATTGAAGTCGCTGGTCAGGCCGAAGAAGTATCGTTCCTACAGGGGCGAGGTCGGGCGGACCGCTCCCGATCTCTTGCAGCGCAAGTTCAGCGCCGACCGCGCCAACCGCAAATGGGTGACCGACGTGACGGAGTTCAGCCTGGCCGGCGACAAGCTCTACCTGTCACCGGTCATGGACCTCTACAATGGCGAGATCGTTGCGTTCGAGACGGCGCGGCGGCCGCACTTCAAACTGGTGGACAATATGCTGACCAAAGCCCTCGCCCGGCTCGATGAGGACGAACGGCCGATCCTGCATTCCGATCAGGGATGGCAGTACCAGATGCCGGCATTCCAGCGCAGACTGGAAGCCAGAGGCCTTGCACAGAGCATGTCACGCAAGGGCAATTGCCTCGACAACGCTCCAATGGAGAGCTTCTTCGTCATTCTCAAGTCCGAACTCTTCCATCCCGGAACGTTTGACGCCGTCCAAAGCCTTAGCCAGGCCATCGAGGATTACATCGACTATTACAACCACCGCCGCATCAAACTGAAACTGAAAGGCTGGCCCCTGTGCGATACAGAAACCAGCCCTTAAACCTACCAGCTCAATGAACCGTCCAACTTTACGGGGTCAATTCACTGGCTCAGGACTTATTTGGGGCGCACCGTCCGCGAAATCTCCCGTCAGGTCGCCGGCGACGCGGGGCTGGACGCGACCTTCGAGCGGCAGCTCTACCAGACCTATTGGGCGATCCGCAGCATGCGTTCCCGGCCACGGCCAAATGACGCCCGAGCAGCTGATTAGTGCTGAGCCATTTCGGCAAGGTGATGATGATGCCCGTAATCGCGTCTGCTCGCCGCCTCAGTTCCCACGTCCCGCGAGCGCTGGCCCATTCCTGCTGCGAGAGCTTCGCCATTTTCCGTATCCCCACGGTGACGCCAGACCGGAGGGTGTTCCGCAAGGAGGGCAGATGCAGCATCGGATGCGGCCGGCAAAACAGGATTTTTGGGCGCTCAATGAGGCCCTTGTGTAGCCCGGCCTTATTTTCACGGGCTCAGCTCGTGGACGACGCCGCGGGCGGTTGCTTGATAATCTTGACACGCGCTACACTGCACCGATTGTCAACACTGACGGGTATCTCACCCTCGATGGCAACGCGACGAACGACGCGAGGCTCGTCCCCGTAATCCCTAGCCGCATAGTGCATTGTGGCACGGTTGTCCCAGATAGCGACATCGCCCTGCTTCCAGTTCCAGCGCACAGTGTTTTCCGGTGCGGTGATATGAGACTCGAATAAATTGAATAGCTTCTGGCCGTCATATTTCGGCACATCAACAAAACGTTTCATGTATGCACCAAGCACCAGCGTTCGCTCGCCGGTTTCGGGGTGGACACGTACAACCGGGTGCTCGGTCTCGAATGTCGCTCTACTACGGGCCTCATCGAAAACGTTCTTTTCGGCTTCGGTGGGGCGGGCAAACACGGCGAAGTCGTACGCGTTGGTATGAACTCCCCAGAGGTCGTCAGCAAGCCGTTGCAGAGGTGTTGGCAAGTCGAGATATGCGGCCGCGGTGTTTGACCACACTGTGTCGCCGCCTACTGGTGGGATCACAACGCCTCGAAGCATCAAGATCTTGGGATAAGCTTTCAGGTAGGCTAAATCGATATGCCAAATATCAGTCCTGAAACCTCCTGGGTGACCAATCTCAAGGATCGACATCGTTCCCTTCGCGGGATCTAATGTCGGAGACAGCATAGGCTTTCCGAAACGACGAGCAAAGCGCTCGTGCTCGGCGTTGTCGAGTTGACCCTGGTCACGGAAGAAGATGACTTTGTGATCGAGCAACAGTTCTTTGATCGCGGCGATGATCTGGTCCGGCAAATCGCCCGACAGCTTGACATTCGTGATTTCAGCGCCAATGCGCGCCGCGCGTTTGACAACAGAGGTACGCGGAATTACATTATCGATCATGAAAGACGTTTCACTCATGGTGGAATCTCCTGTTCGCGATTCTTTCGCCAGACCAACGCATTACAACTGCGGCAATCGAGCTCTCTGGCACCCACTCCTCCAGCAAACAGCATGCCTATCGGGAAAACCGAGTGAAGCCGTTGATTCGCCAAACGTATAGCTCATGCTCGCACTGGCGAAGCCCTGACGTATTGTTGCCAATGCGACAAGCACAGTTCGAGACGTTATCAAGCGCTGGTTTTCCCCGTACATCCGGGCCCCGCGCTGCCCATTAACGACAAACCAAACGTGTGGCAGGAGTTCAACCATCACTCTTCACCAAGGTCCGACGGATGCCGCTGGGATGCTCTGCCAAATTTTGAATAATTGCCATCTACTTGACGTGGTGGCGGTCGGGTCGAAGCACGTCCAAATAGCGGTTCCGAACTGAAGGACTCCAATCTCGCGCGGAGTTGGCCTGGAGTCGGGCACAGGGGGCGCCAAGCACTGTCGCATGGATCGGGGTGTCGGCTTGCCAACTGTTCCGCGGCGCCCGTCACCTTGTCCTGGTGACAGCCGGGCAGTGTGGCCGCGTTCACAATCTTTCGGCTTAAGAGGTCTGAGACTTAGCCATGGCTGAAGCAGGCCACAGCTATGTCCATGTATCGCGAAGCCAGATGGCGTTGATATAAACACTGCATTTGACTTGGTCCGCCCACGCGACTGATCCTGGGATAAGCAAAGGGGTGATTTTGAACGGGCAACGCAACACCCCACGCCAGCGCAAAGTGATTGGCGTCCCAGGGGGCCCCATGGCGTTGAAGAATTCTGCGAGCTCGGGCCGAGGTGAGTGAGTAGTGGCGGCATCCGCACCAGAATCCCGAAGGCGATCGCCAGGTGAACAACACTGCAGCGTTTTTTGCTGCAAATGCTTCGTTTAGTATGAACCACATCAAACTCGGCGTAGCGGAAATCGTTGCCGTCGCCGTCATTCAGCGCTGCTGGGGAGAGGCCCCACGATCGAACCGAGAGCCGATATGTACGCCTTTGCCTAGTCGAGGCATCCAGGAGCCGGGGCATCGGAGATTCCCGGAAGGATGTAGGCATGCGGCTAGAACGTCAGCGAAGCGCATAACATTGTCTTTATATCGGATTTAACCATCTCCTGAGAGCGCCATGTCAAACAACCTTCCGTCGCAAGCAGAATATGTCATCATCGGTGGTGGCATCATCGGTCTTTCAGTTGCTTATCACCTCACTAGGTTAAATTTTCGCGATGTACTTCTACTAGAGCGCGACCAGCTCACCTGTGGTACTACATGGCACGCGGCAGGGCTCGTTACACAGCTTCGCGCCACCGAGAACATGGCCAAGCTGGCCCAATACACCGCAGAGTTGTTCAAGGAATTGCAGGAGCTAACTGGTCAGCCCACGGGCTTCCGTCAGAGCGGATCAATTACCATCGCAGTCACCCCAGAGAGGCTCGAAGAACTGCGCAGGGGCGCCTCGATGGGGCGCTCGTTCGGTCTCGATGTCGAGATGATCGACGCTGCGGAGGCTAAGCGGCGCGTGCCGCTGCTCGATACCACAGATGTGCTCGGCGCGGCATGGATATCTTCCGATGGCATGACGAATCCGGTGGACACCGCACGCGCTTTCGCGACTGGCGCACGTCAGGGCGGAGCAACGATCCTGGAACGCACGCCGGTAACACGCATCGTGGTCGAAAAGGGACGAGTCCACGGCGTTGAGACTGAGAATGGCTTTGTGCGCACGGAAAAGATCGTCCTCTGCACGGGGATCTGGACCAGAACGTTCGCAGCCGATCTGAAGTGGACGGTGCCGCTCCAAGCGGCGGAGCACTTCTATGTGGTGACGGAGGCTATCCCCAATTTGCCACAAGACCTTCCGACGATTCGTGACATGGATGCCGGCTTCTACGCGAAGGCAGATGCCGGAAAGCTACTGGTTGGCTTCTTCGACTACAACAATGGAAAGCCTTGGGGCGGAAATGGAATTCCTCAAGATTTTAGCTTCGATGCTCTCCCTGATGATTTTGATCACATTGAGCCCTATCTAAGTGCTGCCATAGATCGCATGCCGATGCTCGCTGATATTGGGCTGCAATTGCACTTTAACGGCCCCGAGAGTTTCACCCCTGACAATCGATTCTTGCTAGGGCCTGCACCAGATATAGAGGGCTTATATGTGGCGGCGGGATTCAACTCTTGTGGCATCGAATCTTCAGGCGGCGCTGGCAAGGTCATGGCCGGGTGGATGTCGACGGGCATCCCATCAAGTGACTATTGGGAAATGGACGTTCGGCGAGCAATGCCATTTCAGCGGAATCGTCGGTATCTCCATGATCGAACGGTCGAAACCCCTGGTAATCTATGGGCGCTGCATTGGCCGCACAAATCACCAGCAACAGCACGCAACGTGCGCGTTTCTCCACTGCATGATCGACTGGCAGCAGCTGGTGCGAATTTTGGCGAGATCGCTGGGTGGGAGAGACCACAATGGTTTGGGACTCCTGGAAAAGCGGCAAACCAGCACGCTTCATTTGCTAGGGACGACTGGTTTCACTCAAGTGGCGAGGAGCATAGGGCGACAAGATCCGGCGCTACACTGTTTGACCAGACGTCTTTTGCCCATCTTCTTGTTCAGGGCCCAGATGCGCCAGCTCTACTTCAGTATCTTTCAACAAATGACGTGGATGTGCCACTGGGGCGTGTCGTGTACACGCCGTGGCTAAATGAGCGTGGGGGAATGGAGTCTGACGTCACTGTAGCGCGCATCGGCGAAGAGGAATTCCTAGTCGTCACTGCTGCCGTTCAGCGTATCCGCGATCTCGCCTGGTTGCGGGCGCATGCGAAAACCGCGGGACAAGTATACGTCTCCGACGTGTCGTCAGGATATGCAACGGTGTCAATAATGGGGCCAGGTTCGCGAGATTTGCTGAAGCGAGTTAGCCCAGCGGATTTTTCGGATGGCGCATTCCCATTCGGTACAGCGCAAGAAATTGAAATCGGATATGGATTGGCACTCGCGTTTCGAATGACGTTTGTGGGCGAACTCGGTTGGGAACTTCATATTCCAGCCGAACAGGCACTTGGCATTTATGACGCCCTTGTTGCTGCAGGGAACGAGTTCAACCTTCGTCATGTCGGTTACGTAGCGCTGAACACACTTCGCATTGAAGCGGGTTACCGCGACTGGGGCGCGGATATAAGCGATGAAGATACCCCTCTCGAGTCCGGACTAGGTTTCACTGTTGCGTGGAACAAAAACGCAGATTTCATTGGGCGGACTATTCTCTCCTCACAACGTGGACAGATACCGCGTCGACGCCTTGTGCAATTTGCAGTCCCCAACGCACTGCCACTTCTGTTCGGTACAGAACCAATTTGGCGCAACGGAATACTTGTGGGGTATCTGAGATCGGCTGGCTTCGGCCATACTTTGGGCTGCGGAGTAGGAATGGGGTATCTACATTCAGAGAATGGGGTCAACGCCGAGTGGCTTTCGGCGGGAGCTTTCGAGGTTGAGATTGCTGGCAAAAGGCATCCCGCAATCGCTTCCTTGCGAGCCTTCTATGATCCGACCCGCACAAGGGTGAAAGGCCAATGGCGTAAGCCCGAGGATATCATTGCCCCTGAGATACTCGCGGCAAAACACAAAGGGTGACATATTACTGATTTGTCAGAATATATAATATCCCGGTCGAGGCAAACCAGACCGTAGTATGCACTGTTTTAAATAGGTATTAATTTTCTTTAATCTGCTTTAGTGCCAATCGGCAAACATCAACGGCAACGCACCCGCAATGCCATTGCCAAATGGAGCAGGACTTCAACACGGCGAGGCCGCACTTTTGCTCGGCTACCAGAACCCGGCGGCCTTCGCCAGGGTCATCACAGCAGCCGGCTGACGCTGCGCAGTTCAAAGGCTACGCGCCTTTGCCGGCAAGGTCCTACAGCGATTTCCATGCCTACAAGTCAAGAGGGCGGGCGCGGGCATTGTGTTTTCGCATGCTTTCTCCGGTGAGCTGAAGGCGATGAGCATTGTGAATGAGGCGATCCAAGATGGCATCGCCAAGGGTGGGATCGCCTATGACATCATGCCAGTGTGCCACGGGAACTTGGCTGGTGACGATTGTGAAAGCGCGGCCATGGCGATCGTCGAGGATCTCCAGGAGGTCTCGCCGTTCAGCCGCACTGAGAATCGACAGGCCCCAATCGTCGAGGATGAAGGAGCTGAACGCGCCCGAGCGTCTTGAGCAGGCGGCCATAGCGTCCGTCGCCACGCGCCAGGCGAGTGCCTCGAACAGACGTGGGACGCGATGATAGAGGACCGACCGGTTGTCGCGGCAGGCTTTGTGGCCTAGCGCACAGGCCAGCCAACTCTTGCCCAGACCGCCTGTGACGAGCAAGTTCTCATGGCGGCCGATCCAGTCGCCAGCGACGAGCCTGGCGAAAACGGCGCGGTCGATACCGCGCGGCGTTCGCAAATCAACATCTTCAACGCAGGCGCTTTGACGCAGCGCGGCGAATTTGAGCCGTGTCGTGAGTCGTTTGGTGTCGCGCGCGGCGGCTTCGCGATCAACGAGAAGCTCGATGCGCTCCTCGAACGACAAGGCACCCAGATCCGGCGATCGTCGCTGCTCCTCGAAGGCCTTGGCCATTCCGCTCAGGCGGAGTGCGATCAGCCGCTCATGCGTTGGATGGGTAAGCATTGGACCGTGGTTCAGTGGAAATAGCCCTGACCGCGGATGTTGCCGTGGCTAGGGGCTGGGGATTGGGGGTGTCGTCGAGAAAGGCGCGATCCAGTCCATTCTTGAGGATCGAGCGGATCGAGGCGACGGAGCGTGCCTTGATCAGGATGCCGCGTTGGCAGGCTGCGTCGACGCGTGCGTTGCCGTAGCTCTTGGTCAGAGACAGAATGCCGAGCCAGGTGCGAAAGCCCTGCTCGGGATGCGGCCGGTCGGCGATGACGGCCTGGAAGAAGGCGGCGATGGAGGGGCCGATCTTCTCGCCGGTCGCGATCAGTCCTTGCGGCGTCCACTTGCCGTAACGGCGATGCGCGCTCGGCATATGATCGGCAATTGTCGTATGGCCGTGCCGGTTGGGTGCACAGGGGTGGCTGGCGATCCTCTGCCCCCTGTGGAAGATCTCGACCGTCTTGTCGGCGATCCGCACATCGACGAGCTCACGGATAAGGCGGAAAGGCGTTGAGTACCAGTGCTCGTCGATCTCGACGTGATAGTCGGGTGCGACACGGCAACGCTTCCAGCGGGCAAAGACGTATGGCTGGTCCGGCAGTTCTCCCAGCTTGGGCTTGTCGATCTCGGCGAAGAGTTCGGCTCGGCTGGAGCCGAAGCCAGACATCTGGCGGTCGTTGAGTTCGGCGACGAGCACGCGGATGGCAGCCTTCAACTCCGCCAACGAGAAGAAGCGCTGATTGCGTAGCCGTTTGACACCATATAGCTGCATCAACAGGCCGGACAGTGCACCCGACCAATGCGCCAAAATGTCGAATTATCTCTTGCATCGCGGGAGCCAACCATAGAGGACATACGGTCTTACCCTACGAGCCTACAAGTGACAGCCCTAACGCCGCCGCAAGGCTGGTCGTCGTTGAGTAGCTCAGCCATTCGGCTTTCGCCCTCACAGATCCGGGCGGGCGGATTCCGCACCCGGCTCTTCCCGAGGGTAACCCGCGTCATATCCGTGCTTGCCCGCAAGTTCGAGTGGCGCGCGGAGTTGGCAGGGGGAAGCGCGCCGTCAGGGTCTCGAACTCCGACCAGCCGATGCGCGGCTCTTCTGGCTGCACCGTCTCAGACACCGTAGCCATATCCGGCGCATTTGCCGATGGAATCCGTTGAGCGCAGGGTAGTTGTGCGGCCTGCCGTAGTAGCCGTAGTGTCCACGCAGAACGGCGGCGAACCACCTGTGCTGCGCAGCCAGTGGCGCGTGCATGCGCCGCCAGGCATCCTGGCGCAGCGCCGTCAGCTTGCGCGTCAGGCGTTTTCCTTCCGTCTTGTGCTTCCCGATGAACCGGCCATCCCGGGTCCGCCCGCAGTAGTGGGTGAAGCCCAGGAAGGCGAGGTCTCGGGCCGCCGCTCGCCACGCCGCTGTCGTGAGAGGGCCGCGAACCGCCCACACTCGCAATGCTCGCGTCCGTTATGCATGATCCTGTTGGCTTGGCGGTTCCTCCAATCGCGCTGGCGCACCAGTTTTGCGCGAGGACGGCCGATGCCATGGCGGTACGCGCAGGACGATGATCGGGGCTTTGGCGCGCAAGCTGCTGATTGCATTTGGCGACCTGTCACGACCCGCGAGATCCCGACGGGAGTAGCCCTGCGTCCGGTATAAAGCATGGAGGAGCGTTTTCCTGATGCCCCTTCCCGGATGGTCGCACCATACGCCGAAAATCGCTCATCTTCAGCGGGGATCGGATGGACCGTCATGATCATACCGGTTACAAATCCGATCGAGCGTCTCAACGGCGATCAAGCCCGCAGCCGTTGCGCATCCAAATGACCGCCACGAACTTTTACCGGTCTTTACCCGCTCTCCCGCGGCCCACGGCAAATCATCTTTGCACTTCATTCAATGAATTTTATGGCTCGAGGATAATCAGATATATTCATATACGTGTGCGTTATTTCATCATCGGCATCTATGTTCTTTATTGCGATAATACTTGCCCAGGCCCCAGATTCTTCATCGGTCCAAACGGTCTTTGCATTCGGTCGAGAAGAGTGATTTACCAACGACATAAATCCAAAAACGACGTATGCTGTTATTGAGTCCTCTTTTAGTTTGCGATCGCCACGCACGAAATAGTACTCAAATAGACCAGTACTGTCAATCAGACCTGCTGCCACGTTGTCAAATCCCCATGTAGGGGATCTCTCAATTATATCTCCGACCTTGAATGGAACGTTTGCAAATACACCACGCCCTTTCCCAGGCACATTTTTTACATAAATAACGTTGCTGCGATCAAAGACCTTTCCGACCATCGTGGTTCCTTCTCGTATTGGCCTGAAGTTTTTTTTTACTACGTTGCATTGGCCGCTGAGCGGGCCGTCATTGAGTTCCGACCGTGCTCACCAGAAATGCTCACCTCAAAGATAACGGAGACGGGGGGCTATCCCCGCTCGCCAAAGAGGCTCGGCGATGCTCGCAGCATTCCTCCTTTTGGGGGAGCTGGCGTCGAGGCTTCGGCCAAGTCCAGGCGCACGAGCGCCACTATGTCTCCCGCCACGTCGTGCCCGACAACGGTGCAACCTCTCTCCTCGAGGCAAAAGATTCGCTGCGATCGGTAGCGCGTGTCTATCGGACAAAACTCATGGCCTCGCCCAAATTCATTTCAACACTGTATTTCGAGGCTGGTTGTAGCCTCGTTGTTACGTTGGTCATACCTACCGATATGGGTGGGGTGAGGTGTATTTGTCTATCCTCCGCCGCCAAGCTCGATCGTCACCCGTGCTGCTCTTCTTGCGCGATCGGAGATCAGTGGTGGCTTGCGCCTCGACGACCTCCACCGGAACTAGCTGCGGCACGGACGGCCGCAGAGCTCCCTGCGCCACCAGAAAAGCTGGCTCACATGAAGGCTCGCCGATCGTGCGACCTCCGAAACACTGGCCCCAGGCTCGAACGTTGCAGCGACCAGCCGCAAACAGCTGTGCGAGGACATTGCGCACCGTTTCCCATCTTATCTTTGGCTTGCGTTGAGGTCGATGGCTTGGATTTTCCGGTGACGGAAGTAGGCGTCGAAGACACCATCGGTTTCGGTTGGTCGACGCCCTTGCCGACAAAAGCCTTGCAGATCTTGACGGCATGCCCAAACAGCGAGGTTGTGCCTTTCTGCTGGATTCTGCGGTCCTGGTCGCCGGGCGCCTATTCGAACGGCTGGACGGCATCGGCTAAGTCGCGCGCCGAACCCTTCGAGCGGCACAGCGTGTAGCGCGACAATCTGGGAGACAAGCCGCATTGCCTCGTCGAAAATGTTCCTGAATGTTCAACCGTTGCCTCACATAAGTTGCTCCCTACCGAGGGGTAAGAGCAGGGGCGACTATGGGACGGCTGAGCATGGCGACAAGGAAAGAACTGACGACGGCGGTTTCAGAGCGCTATCGTGCTTCGACGCGAGCGGAGAAGGCGAGAATTTTGGATGAGTTCGTCGTCGTCACGGGCTTCCACCGCAAGCACGCGATGCGGCTGCTACGACGCGGTGAGGGGCCGTTTGCAGGCCGGCGAGCGCGGCCGCGGATTTATGATGAAGCGGAACGCAATGCGCTCATATTGCTCTGGGAGGCGTCCGACCGCGTCTGCGGCAAGCGCGGCTGAAGGCGTTGCTTCCCATCCTTATCGAGGCGATGGAACGGCACGGTCATTTTGACCTAGCGCCCGAAATCCGGGGCAAATTGCTGGCGATGAGCGCGGCCACGATCGACAGGACGCTGGGACCGATTCGAGAAGGCTTGGGACGCCCCCGACGACGGTCTGCAGCGCATGCCCTGCGACGGAGCATTCCCATTAGAACGTCGGCGGATTGGGACGATCCAGGCTTCGTTGAGGCGGACCTCGTGGCCCATAGCGGCCCTTCGGCTCGCGGCAGCTTCATCCAAACCCTCGTGCTCACCGACATCGCGACCGGCTGGACGGAATGTGCGCCGCTGCTGGTTCGCGAACAGACGCTGTTGAGCACGGTGCTCACAGAATTGCGCAAGCAACTGCCCTTCGCGCTTCTCGGCCTGGATACGGACAACGACACCGTCTTCATGAACGAGACGTTGAAGGCCTATTGCGCCGCCGCCAACATCGTCTTCACGCGCTGCCGCCCCTACCGCAAGAATGACCTGGCCTTTGTCGAGCAGAAGAATGGCGCCGTGGTGCGTAGGATGGTCGGATATCGTCGGTTCGAGGGGCTGGAGGCCGCCACGCTGCTAGCGAAGCTCTAACGGTCAGCGCGGCTGTTCGTGAACTTCTTTCAGCCATCGTTCAAGTTGATCGCGAAGCAGCGCGACGGCGCGCGTGTGCGCAAGACGTATAGTCCGCCAGCTACGCCGCATCAGCGTCTGGGTGCCCACGCTCGCACCTCAGATGCAGTTCGCTTCCGTCTGCAGGAGATCTACGCCGGGCTCGATCCTGTCCTGCTATTGCGCGTTATCCGTGCCGTGCAGGAGCGACTCGCTGCGCTTGCCGATACTCCGCGGGCCATGCGCCCTGACGGAACAGCTCAGCCAATCGACCTTTTCCTGGCGAGTTTGCGGACTGCTTGGGAGGACGAAGCTATCCGGCCGACGGATCGCCCGATTGTGAAAGCCAAAAGGGGGCGGCGGCGTCCTGACCCCCTCGTCAAGGCGACTGCGGACTTACGAAATTGGTTCGAAGCCGAACCATGGCGAACCGGCAGCGAACTTCTGTCACGACTGCAGGCCGAGTATCCCGGCGATTACCCGGACAAACTGCTTCGAACGCTTCAGCGCCGGCTGAAGGTCTGGCGCAGCGAACAGGCGGACGCGTTGCTGTTTGGCCCCTTGAACAAGGAGCCGCCGATCCTGGAGATCGCAGGGCCACACTGAGGCGCCGTGGCGCTCGCTAAGGAGGCCGGGCGCCGCGAAACCCCGGCCATCTCGCGCCCGGCCTCCCTTAGCCCCAAGCCGGAGCAAAATGGATGAGGCAACGCTCGAATCTCGGGGAACATCGTTACGTGAGGCAATACGCGCTCTCACGTTGATTGCCGCGCCGCAACAGCGTCCGCAATGGCCTGGTGCGGCCTCTCGGCGCTGTACAACACGACTGACAGAATGCCCACGGATCGCGGAGCAGGAGCCTTTTTACCCGTGGCATCCGTGGGCCGGGAGCCTGGCCCATATTCATGAGATAGTCGAGAAGGCTGGAGCGCACAACGTATCAGTTCGATCTGTTCTCCAATCCGCACGATGTCGAGACGCCGCGGACGCCGCAAAGCTTGAGCCGAGGCCGGGCGGAGTGGTAAGGGTTCGCAGCGCCCGGACTCGGCTTGGAAGGACAATGACACCAAGGACCAAAAGATCATCCGCGCCAAGGTAGGGCTGCTGAAGCTGGCCAAACAACTCGGCAATGTGATCCAGGCCCTGCAAGATGATGAGCTATTCGCGCACAGCTTCTACCGCTTCAAGGAGCTTTACGAGACCGGCCGCGAACTGCGCTGCAGGAACTGACGCGCCGGAAGCCGCTGTTGGACAAAGACCATTAGAGAATGGCCGTGGGGCACGACCCAACCCCGCGTCAAGCAACTGCGCCAATCGTCAACTTGCAAAGGTCCGTAATGTCGTAGATTGGGAGCTTGTGCTACGGCGCAGAGCACCACTGACAAGCGGAAAGCCGGTACACTCAAAGAGAAGCGCTCCGATCTCGGGTGCTCAGCGCGGAGCCGAGTGATGCAAGCCGCGACCTCCCGCCCGATCTGATCGAGAATGGTTTGAACATACGGATGTGCGACCGCGTTGCACACATATCGCTGTCTTCCATCCCGCCCACAACGACTCTTGCTTGATGTGCAGGATTGTCAATACCGAACAAGCCTTGACTGCAGTGTTTTGAGTCAGCCGTTATCACCGCGAGTTTTTGCGCAGGGGCTAGCTGACGCTGCAATGCCGGAATAATGAGCAGGCTCGACATAGCCACCAGTACCACCGCCACTCGCCGCCTGATGCCTGATCAAACAACCCCAGTCAGAAGTAATCATGCCAGCGCCTCGTTCGACCAATCTCTGAGCAGCCGCCACACAAGCGCCCTCAATTGATGGGTCACCGCGGATGACCGCCTCCGCCAATGCGCCCTCCACCACCATCTCGGTAACAATTGGTCGGTCGAAGGTCGCCGGATTCAGAGGGGAGTTTTCCCGAGGAGCAAAGGATGGGCCATGTAAGGGAAGCCCTTCATCAAGCTCAAAAAACCCGAGGGGAGTCCGTCCTTGCAACGTCATGGATCAGACTCCCCTCGGCTATTTGACGAATAGCTTGCGCGGAATCATCGTCAAGGGCTCATGGCCTTCTTCGGACACAGCAAAGCTTTGGGTGATTGTGACCCCTGCATAGTCGAGCCATAGGCCGGTCATCATATGAAACACCATTCCAGGCTGCAGGACTGTTTCGTCACCCCGGCGCAGAGCGGCCGTGCGTTCGCCCGACGCAGGAGGAAATCCGATTCCAATAGGGTAGCCAATTCGCGCTTCTTTTTCGATCCCGTGACGGGAAAGTGCCTCATGAACCGCGCCGAACACTTCTGAACAGGTCCGGCCAGGACGGACGCGTTCGATGCCAATATTCAAGGCTTCAACCTGGATATCCGCTAGATTCTGAAATGCGTCGGAAGGTCTGCCCGCAACGATTGTGCGAGCAAGGTTCACTTGATAGCGGTGCCGGTTTCCGCAAAGTTCGAGATTGACGACCGTGGACTCTTTTAAAGGCTCATCGGTCCAGGCAGCATGGGGGGCAATCGACCGCTCGCCGATGCAAAGATCTGGAGGAGTAGAAGGATAGCCGCCCCCGCAGTCGGCGGTTCCCGACACACTGTATTGATAGGCAGCCGCAGCGACATCGCATCCGCGCACACCCAATTCAACCATGTCAATCACACGCTGCATTGCAGCATCGGCAATTTGGCCAGCTTGACGCATTATCGCAAGTTCAGCCGGGCTTTTGACGAGTCTAATCCACCCCACTAGCAGGTCGGCATCGATAAACTTGGCGAGCGGGAGCGCTCGGACAAGATCGGCGTGAGCTCGGGCAGAATAGTAATATCCGCCCATCTCTACGCCGATGCGTGCCTTTTCCCCGCCAACTTCCTCAATAATATTGGCCACGACATCGTAGGCAGACAGGACGGGCGAATGAACATGTGTCTCGGGATAGGCTCTAATGCTGTCATCGCCAAGGTAGGTGGTCATTACCGCCGACACCCGGTCCATCATCCGACCGACCCAAATCGGTTCTTCGTGGCTGAGCGCCACAATCACGATTTGCGGAGTATAAAAAGAATAGGCGTTGTATCCAGTAAGATAATTCTGGTTAGGAGGTTCTGACAAAAGCAGAACCTCAATCTCCCTCTTTGCCATCTCCTGCTTGACCGCTGCCAGGCGAGCCTGAAACTCGGCAACCTCGAAATACAGTTCTTTTGTCATGTCGATCTTCCGTAACAGGGCATCAAAAAAGCGGTTCGGCAGATTTTGGCTGGAACAGCTGCACTACAGGTGCGTTACAGCGTTGCCTCCGTCGCGAATGCGTTTTTAGACGCTCTAGTTCATTGGGATTTGTTCAGAGTGCGGTTCAAATAATTGTTTAAGGCTGGGGGTCACCGCCATGACCTGCAGCCAGAGACCCTAGAACCTCAGCAATTGCAAACGCAGGGGCCATCGAATGAATGAATGATGGACTGCTGGTCGAAACAACGATGGTTTTGTCTGCAATCAGTGCCAAGGGGGCGACTTCGCTGTCGGTTATAGCAATAACTGAGACTCCCCTAGATTTCGTGAACTCTGCTAATTCAATTGTCGCCCTAGTGTACGGGTGGACACTCGCGACAAGTAGGACATCATCCTTACAAGCCCTGCCGATGGCGTCGCTCCCGGTGCCTGCAATCGCATCAAGAAGCACCGATTTCTCACCGACAAGCCCGAGAATATGTTCTAACCTCCAGGCAACAGCGTGACTGGAGCGCAATCCAAGACAGTAAATCCTGCGGGCCTTGACCAGTGATGCTGCTGCCGTTGTTACTCGGTCGATAGATCGAGCCTCCGCAAGCTGTGCAATCTGCCTTGCGACTGAATAGAGCGTTTTTGCAGCAAGCGCGTGGTCGCCCTTCAGCTTCTTCTTTGTAATTCCAGCAAACCCAGGACCTGCATCGCGCAAGGCTTGAGCGTACATGTAGCGGACATAGTCGTATCCTCGCAGGCCAAGATGCTTGGCAAGACGCGTCATTGTTGCAGGTTGTACGCCGGCCTGCCTTGCCTGTCTACGCATCGAAAGAAGAGCGACATCACGTGGCCGGTCGAGCACGAACCGCGCAGCGTTTTGCAGTTGCTCCGACATGCCGCCGAAGGCATCGAGGATTGTCTGCCTCAGCGGTCCCTGGTCCATGGCCATGTTACTTTGATTCCGTTGCAACTCTTTGAATTACGTGCACGCCTCCGATGGACGCAATTCAGGAGGCGAGGTCCCGCGCGAAGGGGCTAGATCGCAGCCCCTGCCGCTTTCCCGTCTTGCGAACCATTCGCTGCCTCTCAATGGAGCGATCGCTGTTTGGAGGGTCTTTAAGCCAGCATTCGCGCGTGACCGGGTAGTTTCTTTGCACGGATGTGGGCAGCTTGCGACCGAGCGCCCGTATTCCGGCGCTCGCGGTCCAACGTGACGCCAGAGGGTGGAATCGCGCATGCCATGCCGCCACCGCTGTTCGCCCGTCGCTGCCCCATCAATTGCGTTCCGGTCGGCACGCAGAATCCCCCGGGGCGAGCGGGTCACCTCCGCCTGAACGGCGCTGCCAAGGAAAGGCAAGGCCTTTGTGCTCCACTCACTCTGTTTGGCAATCAGCATGCGCTTCCGATCTCATCCTTCAGGCAAGTCGTCCAGCCAGCAGGCGCCCTCGAGGTGCGGCCGGGAGAATATCTTCCCAATCTTTCCCGGATTCTTGTTTTGATGATATCGCATATACACACGGTTATCGGCCGCAAGGTCGAGGATCTCGATCTTCCCTGTGTAATGGGACATTATGTATTTGAACGTCTTTTGGATGCCGCTGAGACGTTGGTTGATGCCGTGCGCAATCTCTATTCCGCGGCGCAGCGGAACCTGAAAATGCGATGCGCCTTTCACCGGCCTGGCTTGAAAGAGATAATACGGGCGTACACCCATTTGGTGACACTTGGCGAAGGTTGTCGCTAAAATCTTGGAATCATCGTTGACATTCGCGAGAAGAACGGACTGATTGAGGAACTGCACGCCCTGAGCCCGCAAGGAGAGAATATTGCGCTCCGCATCGACCGAGATTTCACCGATGTGATCGAAATGTGTGACGATCACTGCCGCCTTACCCGCTTCATGTATCCGTTGGAACAAAACCGGCAAAGCGGGATCCTCGAAGCGCTTGGGCTGATACGCGACTATTTTTGTACCAAAGCGAATGGAATCCAAATGGGTGATCGGCAGCAGATGATCTACAATCCTGTCGAGTTCGGCGGTGCTCAGTACGAACGGGTCGCCTCCCGACAGCAGCACGTTCGTTATCTCAGGATGCCCATCAATATATCGAGCAATTCTCTCAAAATCAGGTGCGACTTCATCGGAGTCTTTGCCGACAATGCGTTTGCGAAAGCAAAAGCGGCAGTATGACGCGCAACGGTCCGTGACCAGCATCAACCCTGTTTGGGGATATTTGTGCTGAAGCCCGGGCACGACCGTGTTGTCGTGCTCGCCGCTCGTATCCAGATTGCCGGCAATCTGGAATTCTTTGAAGGACGGCTCCACAATGTACTTAAGTTGGTCGTAGTAAATGTTGGCGATCTGCTCCCGATAGAATTTTGTGACGAGATGACGCGTGATGCTGTTGGCTTGCAGCGAATCTTCGGTAACGACGCGCGTCCCCTCTATGAAATTCATAACCGCAGAGCGGGGCCGCGGGTCCGAGTTGGTGAGCGGCCGTTGAGGCGAGCGCATCCGCGGCGCCGCCGACGTCGCCCCGGCGTTCAGCTGGCGATAACTTGGGCCCTGGTCCTCGGCGACCGCAATCGCCTCCGGATCCGCCTGCAACTCAAACAGCTCGTGGATGAAGCGGTCCTGCGGATAGGCCGCTTCGGCCGACTTGGGCTCCACCAGAGGATGACTACGTCCCTCCGCGGACTGGAAAGGCGCCGACCAGGCCCGCTGCTCGGGGTCAGCCACCATCTGGCTGAGTACCTGCTGCAAAAGCCCCGCAAACCGCTCGACCGTGCTTCGCTCAAAAAGCGACGTCGCGTAGATCAACCTCCCATGAATGGTCTCGCCGACCTCAGCGAGATCAAGCGCGAGGTCATGTTGCGCGACGCGATCACCAACCCCCACGTGCTCAAGTTCGAGCCGCGGCAGATCCGCCGACTCCACGCCATTGTTTTGCAATGAAAGCATGACGTGGACGATCGGCGTGTGCGCCACGGGGAGGTTACCGAGTTCCACCACTCGCTCAAACGGCAGGTCTTGGTTCGCCTGTGCCCCAAGCGCAGCGACATTCACCCGCTCCAGCAATGTCGCCAGCGTCGGACCGCCCGACAGATCGATTCGCAGCGCCAGGATATTGACGAATAGGCCAATCAGCCCCTCGATCTCGGAGCGCATGCGGTTGGCGCTGGGTGTGCCGATCACCAGCTCGTCCTGACCCGACAACCGCGCCAGCACGAGCGCCCAGCCCGCCAGCAGAGTCACGAACAGCGTCGTTCCATGACGTCGGCTCATCGTCTTGAGCTGCGTGGTCAGCGGCTCGTGCAGCACGAATTCGACGTAACTGCCGCTGTAGTTCTGCTGAGCCGGACGCGGCCGATCCGTCGGCAGTTTCAGCACGGCTGGCGCGCCCGCCAGCGTGCGAAGCCAGTATTTCGACTGACGCTCGAACACCTCGCCGGCCAGGAAACGGCGCTGCCAAAGGGCGTAGTCCGCGTACTGCACCGGCAACGGCGCCAGCCGATCCGCACGGCCCTCCCGGGCTGCGGCGTAAAGCTCGCTGAGCTCGTGTGTTAGGATCTTCCGCGACCAGTCGTCCGAGACCATGTGGTGCATGGTGATCAGCAGCACATGATTGTCGATCGCCAAGCGCACCAATCGTCCGCGGATCATCGGCCCGGCTTCCAGGTCGAACGCCGTCTCCGCTTCATGGCGCATCAGATCCGCGAGCGTCGCCTCCACATCCGCTGCAGCCGTTAGATCGTCTCGCTTCAGCGGCAGGCCGACGCGCACCGGCCCGATCCGCTGGAACGGCTCGCCGTTCTCCACCCCGAAGGTGGTGCGAAGCACCTCGTGACGGGTCAACAACCCGTTCAACGCTCGCTGCAGGGCCGCCTCGTCCAGCTCGCCGCGAAACCGAAGCCCCATCTGGATGTGGCAGGCCTCGCTGCCGCCCGACACGCGCCAAAGGCGCCAAAGCCGCTGTTGGGGGAATGACAGCGGCACCCGGGGGGGACGGAGCAGAGCTTCGATTGGCGGGACCGCACTCGATAGTGCAGCGTCTATCGCATTGATTTGGATCGTTCGAGCGAGCTTCATGTAGACCCCTGGGCCGGAGTGCGAGACAGCTGTGGCCATAACAGTGCCTCACCTTGTCCCATGCAATCGACGTGCCACCGATGTTGTTGCTGCCAGGAGCGGCAAAATAATCCGTTTCGTGCCGGAACGGCGGAATACTTGCGCCTCATGTGTCAGGTTCCAAGCAAACACGTCTTCAACCGGACACAGCTGAACACAGCAACAAGGACGTCGAGTGACGACGGTCGCCTGCCGAGATGGTGAATGCAGGGGCTCCGTGGGCGGGCCTCCCGCACAGGCCGCTCGAGCGCGACGGGCTCCAAAAACATGGCGATGACGGCACGTAGGCGGGCGGAGCGCCCATGGCAAACAAACAGCGCGCTGTTTTTTTCGAGCAGGCGTGCCACCAAACAGGTCATTTTCAAACCAGACGAACATATTGTGGGAGGCGGATCTGGTTGCAGGCGAGATAGCCGCCAAGCATGGCGATTTGCAGCAGGTAAGCGGCCACCGTGGGCCCTTAGAGGCTCCGGTCGCATTCGGGACGCTGTGCTCCGGTCGGCCATAGGGCGCAAGCGCGCGCTCGTGCCGCACTGCGGTAGCCAAGTTGTGTAACGGATCCTTCAAATAACTTTACAGGATCTTTGCGACCGCAAATGGCTGCCAATGATACCTTCACCGCAAGGTCTAGGTCAGGCACGAATAAAAGCCGACAGCTGTTTACGATCAGACCGATGCATAGCAGGCAAGGGAAGGTCGTCGCCAATGGCAAGAAGAGCGCTCATTCTGATTGAAGGTCATAGGGGTATTGGTCTGAGATACGTTCAAGCGACCCAGACTCTTGGTCTCGAGCCAATTACCCTGTCGGCTGATCCAGCACGCTACGACTATCTTGCGGCGGAAAAGCTTGAGGCAATCCGCGTTGATACAGCCAATCTCGATGCGCTGATCCGCGAATGTTCCCGACTACGCATGACCTACGACATCGCTGGCATTACTGGCCTTTCGGACCTCAGCGAGTCAGTCTATGCGACAGTTGGCGAGCTCTGCCGGTACTTCAATCTACCGGGACCGAACCCCGCATCGATCGAACAATGTTGCGACAAATTCACCCAACGTCAGCTCCTTGCGGAAGCCGGTGTTCCAGTACCTGCCTATCGCCTGGCAGCGAATGCATTGGAGGTTGAAAGTTCTGCCGCGGAGATCGGCCTGCCGGTGATTGTGAAGCCAGCTGCAGGCAGCGGTAGCAGCGGTGTCCGCTTGTGCCGCAACATCGATGAGTTGGCCAAACATACGACCCATCTGTTGGGCGAGAAGCACCTAAGGCTTTCGCCGAGGATACTGGTCGAAGAATTCGCACAAGGCCCATTCTATAGTGCTGACACAATGGGAAATGAAGTCGTTGGGATTGAGGGCGCTGACTTCGATCGCCCACCGCACTTCGTCTTTCGTGAATGCATCTTTCCTGCCTTGCTAGCTGACGACGAGTACAAACATATCGCCGATGTTTCGCTGAGATGCTTGCTAGCTCTCGGCCTCGGCTGGGGGCCAACGAACATTGAGTTCCGGTGGACGAAGCGTGGCCCAGTCGTCATTGAGGTCAATCCGCGCCTTCCGGGTGGGGTTAATCCTAAGCTGTTTCGGCTGGCTTACGGTGTCGATCTCATCAACGAGCACATCAAGCTTGTCATCGGCGAGGAGTGGGACTTGCGCAAAAGACATTCGCACTATGCGGCAGCGCGCTTCCTAAATCCTGATCGCGACGGCATCCTTAATTGGATCAATGGCGCCACTCGCGCGGCTGCCATACCAGGTGTCGCCGAAGTCAAAATTTATGCTGAACCGAAAACGTCAATCGTTAGGCGAGGCGACTCCCGTGACACCATCGGCCATGTAATCGCCGCCTCAGGAAGCAAAGCTGAGACAGAGGCGATACTGCGGCGTGCCGTCGACCTAATCGCTTGGTCGATTACACCCTTTCCGACACTTGGCGAACAGAGACAATCCGCGGCCCGCAACGTCCTCGCACCAAGTATGATCGTCGGCAAAGATTAGTGCAATCGGCAGCACGAAAGAGACTCAGATCGATGATGCGACCTGGGGCTGGCCGGGAGGAAACAACGAAGCCGCCCTCAGATCTCACATTTGGAATTCTGCCTCCAAAACATAAGACGAACCTACTTTAGGTGATCAGGGGCATGTCGGAGCCAGTTCATGTGACGCTGCATTTCCTTTACCGGTCCAACCTCACCGACAGTCGCTGCATTTGCCCTTTGTATGGCTCGCCCTACACTGCGCGTCCGAGAGTTTCTTGGGCGGGCCGAGCCGATCCGATCCTTATCACAGTAGGACAAACGGTCTCACTCTCGGCCGCCGATCTGACGGCTAGCCCCCCTGCAGGAACCGCCGCTGAGCGATGGCGAACGTGATGGCGCGGCCGCCAACACCGCCCCCTCTGACGCATGATAGTGGCACAGAAGCGAACCGACGTACTCAGAACGCGTACAGGGTCAAAGTGATCGATACCTCAACTGACATTACTTTTTCAAAAGTAAACGGAAACAATTTCAATGTTCCGAAAAGCACATCTACATTTAAAACTGTAGAACTTTGTACATTGGAGGAACGTGATAGAGATTCGGCGAGGCGATCACGGCGCAAAGAGCCCGGCAGCTTTGGGCCTCGGTGCCAGCGACAACCATCCAGCACAAAAATGGCAGCGGAGAAGAGGCTATGGAACGCCCCCGGATGACTGAACTCTCTCAAAGGCGCTCAACCAACGTCCGACCAACGTTGCATTTGCCTGAGGCTACCGGGGAGGCGTTTGCGGTCGAGTTCGGCCGATTTCTGGACCGTACCGATGGAGTTGCTCAATCCGAGCGGTTGTTCGACCTGTTGTCTGCTTTCGCTCTGAATTTCGATTGCCGGTGGGTCGCTTATGGCTCAATTTCATCCAGCCAAAGAGATTTAAGGTTGGTCCGATACGATCCGGCCGTTTTGCTGAACTTTTCTGGGGAATGGCAGGAGCGCTATTTCGAAATGGGTTACGATAGGACAGACTCGATCGTCAAGACTTATCGAACGCGAGCAGAGGCCTTACGATGGAGCGAGGTGTACAACGACGTAAACACGTCGGAGGACGAACGGCGCGTTTTCGACGATGCTGCGAGGTTCGGCTTAAGGTCAGGCATTAGCATTCCGTTGCACGGCCCCGATCGCAGCTTTGCGATCATGAGCTTCGCTCAAGCCTGGAACGGCGAACTCCAAAACAGAACAATCACCTATTTGCAATTTGCGGCGTTACATTTCCATCTCAAACTCACGAAGTTCGCTAATTCGAGTGAAGAGAGCGAACCTTACCTTTCTCCAAGAGAAAAAGAGTGTATCTTATGGATAGCCAGAGGCAAGTCCTCCTGGGAAATAGGACAGATTTTGGGAATATCCGTTGACACTGTTAATTTTCACGTCAAGAACGTATTGCGAAAAACGGATACTTCGAACAGGACAGCGGCCGCTGTAAAGGTCCTTAACTTAGGAATTATAGAATTTTGAGAAGCCGCGTTCGTAGAAACTGTGTTGACGTCATAACGCGCTGTCACACAGAGAGATCGCTGCCACTGGAAGCTTGATTAAAGGGCTCGGTTCCCGTGTGTCCGGAAGCATAGTGAGAAAGGACATGGACGGCGGCGTCAGGATCTCCGGGCCGTCCGATTGAAAACACCGGTAGCGATCTCAAACTCGAATTCATGGCGCACGAATTCTCAAGGCGTCAGCAATTGCAGGAAGGAAACCAGTCCTCAGGCGACATTCCACTTTGATTCAGTTCTTCACCGCCCTAAGATCGAGGAGTTTTACGAATAGCTGCTAACTTGCGGCATTTCTCCACGTAAATCCATTCTTACGTAGCCCTTGACGTGCTCCCTGAATTGTCCTCGCTTTGAGGTTAGCCTGTTCCCCCGGATGAGGAGACAGGCAATGAAGCGATCGAGATTTTTCGACGAACAGATCATCGGCATTTTGAAGGAGCACCAGGCGGGGCTCTCGGCGACGGAGCTGTGCCGCAAATACGGTGTGAGCGACGCACCTTTTACAAGTGGCCCTCGAAGTATGGTGGCATGGATGTGTCGGAGGCGAAGCGGCTGAAGAGCCTCGAGGAGGAGAACAGGAAGCTGAAGCGTCTGCTGGCCGATGCCATGCTCGATGTCTCGACCTTGCGCGAGATGCTCGGAAAAAACTTCTGACGCCTGGGTGGTCGAGGAGGACCGCCGTGACCTGGGCGATCGAGAACAAGGGCTATTCGCAGCGTCGCGCCTGTGGGCTCGTCGGCATGGAGCCGCGGGTTTACCGCTATCGTTCGAGCCGGCCCGATGACCTTGGCCTGCGCAGGCGGCTGTGGGAACTGGCCGCCGAACGCCGGCGCTTCGGTTATCGCCGGCTGCACCTCCTACTGAAGCGCGAAGGTGTGGCGGTAAACTGGAAGAAGCTCTACCGGCTCTATCGCGAAGAACGGCTGACGGTGCGCAAGCGCGGCGGCCGTAAACGTGCGCTCCGCACGAGAGCGCCAATGGCAATCCCGCAGGAATGCAAACCAGCGCTGGAGCCTCGACTTCGTCTCCGACACGCTGACCGATGGCCGCCGCTTCCGAATCCTGTGCGTTATCGACGACTTCAGCCGGGAGTGTCTGGCCACGGTCGTCGACAACTCGATCTCGGGCGAACGTGTCGCCCGCGAACTCGACACCATCGCTGAGTATGGTGGCTATCCCTGCATGATTGAGGGTGGAAGCTGTGTGGTTTCGGCGGGGCCTGCTGCCCCGGCGGTCATGGTCCTGTCGGTAGCAGATTGCTGGCGATCGCCCGGAACAGACTTGCCTCGGGACAGGCGGCGGCGAAGGCCAGGCGGATGCGCGAGACGGTTTCGATGACGCGGGCGCCGAGCTTGAGCAGCCTGAGCCGCAGCGTAGCGAACTCGGCGTTGCGCAGATGATGGGTCGTGGGCACCGCCTCGCGCAGGGTGAGCATCAACCAGTATGCGGCGGTGTGCAGGACAAGACGGACCTGGTTGGCAATCGGTGAGCGGCAAGAGGTGCGGTCGGAGGCGAGCTGGCTCTTGTGCATCTTGATCAGGTTTTCGGCCTGGCCGCGGGCGCAGTAGATCACGTCGTAGATGTGCTCGGCGGAGCCTTTGTCGAGATTGGTAACGACGAAGCGGATGTCGAGGCCGAGGGTGGTTGCCTCGATGCGAGCGCAGGTGCGGCGTTCGGCCTTCCAGGACTTCGCCTTGTAGCGGGTCTCGGCATAGCCGCGCAGCACAGACTTGCGCTCGAGCGCGCGGCGGGTGCGGATGTCGTCGGCGCTCTCGTCGACGAGCCGCTGCAGAACCTTGTTGCCGGGTAGGCCGAAGAGGTAGTCGATCGCATTGTTCTCGCACCAGGCCATGACTTGCGCCCGGCCGTATTGGCTGTCGCCACGGATCAGGATGCGGGTGGTCGGCCAGCGGGCGCGGATGCGGCGCACGAGACGGCGCAGATGGCCGCGGATCTCCTTGCCCGTCGGGGTCTTGCCAGGACGCAGGGGAAAAGACAGCGGCAGCAACGTGTCGTCGGTCATGGCGGGTGTGGCTCGCGAGATGCGGTGGAAGGGTTGGCCTAAGCAACCGAATCCTACGCCAAATCAACCGCTTAAGCTACATCCGCCAGCCTCAAAAGCCCATCGTCGTGCATAAGACGGGTTAGTCACGAAAAGGGAGCCTGCGGGCAACACGACAAATACGGATCCGCGCTCGCAGCGCATCCGGGCGAGTCGTTGGGGCGGCCAGATAATGTGCTCGAACTCGCAGTTCATCTGCATACGACGGCCTGCCCGCACTTGCGTGCTCCCGGTGCCCCGTGGCCCGGATCCACCAAGCTTAGCCAAACCTGACGACCGAACAAACGATGGCACCGAGAACAACATGCCGGATAACGGCTTCGTGGAAAGCTTCAACAGTCGGCTACGCGATGAGTCCCTCAATGAGCGGCTCTTCACCAGCTACCGGCATGCCCGAAAAGTATCGAAGAATGGACGATCAATTACAACGAGGTGCGCCCGCATGGGGCGATCGGGCACAAGGCCCCGATCTCGTTGCTCAATCCCGATGGCGCCGCCAGCCCGCCATCGTGAGAAAGCCGGGAAACTCCACCTTCCGGCGGTCCAGAGAATGGTATCGGAGCAGAAATGGTCGCGGCTCGAATCGCCACTGGATGACAGTTCAGGGGCAGGTCACGAGCGATCGTTGCCGAACAGTGCCTCCGGAAAGCCAATGTCTTGGTGAGGCGCAGCTTTCCCGATCGATGATAACCCCTAGATTAGGGCAGGGCGAATGCCTTCAGCCGAATTTGCGTTTGCGGCGCGTAGCAGGACATGGTGGATTCTATCTGATAGCTGCGAATCTCGTACCCCTTGCCAAGGATGTCGACGCAGTAAGCTGATAGCGTAAGCAGATGAGTGGCTGAGACATCAAACGTCAGGTCCACCAGAGAACGAGATCTGGCCGCGCAAACCCGAAAAAGCAATTCAGCAGCACCCGACGCTTTCCGTTGCCTGATTGACCGGTAACCCCATGAACGAAACCGCCGTCAAGTAGCGCGATATCCCCGGCCTTGAGCTGGATTTCGCGACTAGGCACGGCCTCAAGATAAGCTGCGGAGTAGGGATATCCCGTGGTCTCCACACCCTGCGACTTTCGATCTGCGACTGTCGGCTTGTGACTCCATAGTCTCAAGTTTCCACCTTCCTCAGGCATGCTGGGATAAAAGTTGAGTGCTGCGACGGTATTGTGCGCCACCGCAGAAAGCTCGTAATCGTTCCCAGCACGTAACACTTGAGCGACATCGTCGTGGGGGTCCAAGGAAAATGTGCCGCTTCCGGTCCAACTGAGAGCCCGACAAACGTTCGCCTGACCGTGTTCTGAGCGCGCCAGCCGCAATTCAATGCCTTGGTTGTGAAGCTCGCGCTTCAACGCGTCGAATAAGGCTCGGACCGGGTCAACTAAACAGCCAAAAAGAGCGTCAACGTGCGGCCGTGCAGTTTCTGCCTCCGCGAAATAGGTGGCTGCATCCTTCCTGTAGTGGGATGCGCCCACATATTGTCCGGGGACGCCATCTTTGCGCTCCCTGAGACCGGGACTGCCAAAAAACTTCGCGGTGATCTCCTCCGCTATTTCGGTGCTGAAAGCTTGGCTGATATGCAGAGCCGTGATCTCACCTTTTAGGACCGAGATGATCTCCGCAGTGCTGATCGAGCCGGTTCGTTCCTCGATCGTAAGAGGCGAGATGGCCGGCGTTTGACGTGCTTGGTTAGTCGTCATTTGTTTTCTCCTGTAGTGCCTGATCGAGGATGGCAATGCCGTGATCAAGTTCGTCATCTGAGATGGTTATCGGCGGAAGGACTTTGATGACGTCGCGATTTGGCCCCGACGATTCGATCAGCAGGCCGTTTTCGAACGCGACATCGTGCACACGGCCAACAACGGCCTGTGATCGGCACTTGAGGCCGGCCATCAGACCACGGCCGCGCTTTTGTTCGATGCACTTAGGGAATTTCGCAACGAGGCGATCAAGGTGTTCTTGCAGTTTTACGGCCGTCCCCTCGACGGCTTTAGTAAACTGCCTATCGGACCACATTTTGCACATGGCCGCGGAAGTCACAAATGCGAGATTATTCCCTCTAAAGGTCCCGCTATGTTCTCCCGGATTCCATATGTCCATGTCAGGGCGAATCAGAACTATGGACAACGGATTACCTGAACCGCTTAGCGATTTCGAAAGACATACGATGTCGGGCTCGATTTTTGCGAACTCAAATGAGAAGAAATCGCCCGTTCGTCCCGAACCTGCCTGAATGTCATCGACGATGAAAACAACGTCGTGCTTACGGCAAATGCGCTGAATTTCTGTGAGCCATGGTGCGGATGCGGTGTTCATGCCGCCTTCTGCCTGGATGGGCTCCAGGATGATTGCGGCCGGCTTTTCTATGCCGCTGCCTGGGTCGCCCAACACGTGATCAATGTAACTCGCGGAATCGAAAGTTTGGTTCGGATAGTTCTCGTAAGGGACACGGATCACATCGTGGCGAGCAACGCCGCCAAGCTGTCTGGTTGACGCTGAACCCGACACCGCTAAGGAGCCGAGCGACATGCCATGGTACGAATTTGTGAAGGCCATGACACTCGAGCGACTGGTATATTTTCGCGCCAGCGCCAACGCCGCTTCGTTAGCGTTTGTCCCGGTTGGCCCCGGAAACTGTATCTTGTAAGAAAGGCCTCGGGGCTTCAGGATTGACTCGACAAACACTTCGATGAAATCACGCTTTGCAGCTGTATACATATCAAGCGACAAAATAATATTTTTATCGGCAAGATATTGAATTGCCGTCGCCATAATATCTTGATTGTTATGACCGTAATTGAGCGCGCCGGACCCAACAATGAAATCAATATAAGGTTTTTCGGACTCGTCCCAGATTGTCGCCCCAAGAGACTTGGTAAAGACTGTTGGAAAGGATCGTCCATAGCGACGAACGTTAGACTCGTAAGCTTCAAAAATGTCGATATCCATTAAATGGCCTCTCCGTATGCGGCTTGCGATCAACGCTGCAGGTTCTATGTTCACGCATTCCAAACCATCGATATCGACGATTAGCTTCGGCCAATATCGGACTTAAAGCGAACGTATCATGGTCAGCGACTTGCATTCGCAAAGAGTCTGTAAACTTGTTTGACGAATCTGTTGCAACGCTTTTTATAGCGATAGCGTGACAGTCAGTGCCCGCCTTTGCGGCAAGGCTATCGGCGGCGTTGTTGGCTGGGGCGACTGACACAACCGCATCGGTTTTTCCAGCATGACTGCAACCACGATGCTTTGATATTTCTCTACCTCCGCCATGACGGGATTCCTTGCCGGCGAGTGGCTGTGACAAATAGCGATTTCTCTCCTGTGACGGCGAGACCGGTGCTCGCTCGAATTTCGTTTTGACGCGGACGAGCGAGACCGCGATTCCCACAGAACTGGAACTGACCGCGGCCGCTAATCGTGGCCGTGGCCGCCGTGGCGGTGATTGCGCTGTTCCCTGGGCGGCGCGCTGGCCCACCTCCTGGCTTCACGGCATTTACAATGCCTCGGTCGGCCCTTGAGGTGACGGCCGCATTGCAGGCCACGGGCCGTGCACGCGAGTGGTGTTCGGCACCCACGAGCTGACGCAGACGGCGCCTGCTTCGAGAAGGCGCGATCGAAGCGGTTATCGACAACCCCGGTGTTCGCCACCGTACCGTGTGGTGACGACGGCGCGGCTTTAGGAGCGCAGCACGACTAAGAGTTGCCACCCGGACCACATTTCATATGATCGAAAAACGCTAGCTCAGGCGACGCACTATCGATGTGTCCACGCCGCTTGTGTGCGCAAGGTTTCACTCTGTCCGACATCCGACAATTGTTGGAGGTGAGAGAGGGCGCCAAATCCGCTTACCCGGTGTTTAATCCAATCTTCCTCTCTGGCACGTTCTGTGCAGCGTGGCTTGCGAACGCATCAGCGAGAAAATAGTCCCATGATCACACTCACTGAAAGCGCCGTCGCCGCCCTCAAGGCCGCGCTTTCCCGCGCCGATGAACCGGCGGAAGGCTTTCGCATCATGGTCGAGGCGGGCGGCTGCGCCGGCCTCAAATACCTGATTGGCCTGGAAAACGTCTCGCGTGAGGGGGATGCCGTCATGGAGACGGACGGGGTCAAGGTGTTCGTCGACGCAAGCTCCCAGCCCCATCTCGCCGGCACGACCGTTGACTTCGTCACGGGCCTGGAGTCATCGGGCTTTGTCTTCGACAATCCCAATGCGCGGGACAAATGCGCCTGCGGCAAGTCCTTCGGCTAGCCGCCATCACGACAAGGATCGGCGCCGTGCGGGATAATACCGACAACGTCTACCTCTTCAGCGACAAGCTCTATTTCATCAACCCGCACAATGTCGGCGCTTTGGACACCCCCAATGCGGCCGGGGAGGTCGGCGCCGTCGCCTGCGGCGATGGGCTTAAATTGATAATGGGTTTCGACCCCAAGACCGAGACGATTACTGCCGCAACGTTCCAGACCTTCGGCCGCGGCTCGGCCATAACCGCTTCCTCGACGTTTACCGAATTCATCGTCGGCAAGACCATCGATGAAGCCCTTCAGATCGCCGATCAGGACATAGCGGATTTTCTCGGCGCCCTGCCGCCGCACACGACATACTCATCGTTCGATCGCCTCATTCTGGAGCGCGGTTTACGGCTGATGAGCGAGTTTTTCCGTGCCGTGAGGCAGGCTTTCGAGGAGACGCCAGGATTCTCACGCCTCGTCCTCGTCAAGGCATCATCGCTATGAGTGAGGTGATAGAGGCGTTTCTCGAGGTGATAGGCTTCGATGAGCGAGAGGCCCTTCCCCGCAGCCTTCCCCCGCTGAAACCCAATTCTGCGTGGACTTCGAGCGAGTGGGGTTTCGGCAACGAGCCTCGGCGGTGGAACGAGCTGCAAGACGTGCAGTGGGACATTTCCCACCTTTTGCCGCGTCTCGTAAGCCTGCAGAGACGCTCCATTGCTCAGTTGAAGGCCGCGTAAGCAATGCCATATGCGGTCAAGGAAATTTTCTACACCCTTCAAGGTGAAGGACGAAATGCCGGGCGGGCTGCCGTATTTTGTCGTTTCGCCGGCTGTAACCTTTGGTCGGGACGTGAAGGCGACCGGGCAAAAGCATTCTGCGGATTCTGCGACACCGATTTCGTTGGGGTAGATGGCCTCGGTGGCGGACATTTTGACACCGCACTGCAGCTTGCGTTGGCGATCGAACAAGCCTGGCGCGGGTCGGGAGCTGGGCAGCGTCTTGTCGTGCTCACCGGAGGGGAACCCCTCCTCCAGATCGATGAAGAACTCCTGGAAGCGCTGCATTCCTTGGCGTTTGAAATTGCCGTGGAGACCAACGGTACCATCCCCACACCCGCCGGCATCGACTGGCTGTGCGTCAGTCCGAAATGCAATGCACGCCTCGTGCTCATGGCAGGGGACGAGCTGAAGCTTGTATATCCTCAGATTGGCGCGGAGCCCGAACATTTCGAAGTGCTCGCGTTTGAGCACCTTTTGCTTCAGCCGATGGATGGGCCGGAGCGCGAGGCGAATACGGCCGCCGCAGTGGCCTATTGTCTTGCCAACCCACGTTGGCGCTTGAGCCTTCAAACCCACAAATTTCTCGGAATCCCATGAAGATTACGCAAGCTTTCACCTTCGAGGCAGCGCACTGTCTTCCGCGCGTGCCAGAGACCCACCGCTGTCACCGCATGCATGGCCACTCATACCGTGTGGAACTGCGTCTGGAAGGGCCCGTCGATCCAGACACGGGCTTTGTCATCGATTTCTTCGATGTCGAGGCTGTGTTCGGACCGCTTCTGCAACGTCTCGACCATCAGTATCTGAACGAGATTGAAGGTCTCGACAATCCGACCGCGGAAAACATTGCGGTCTGGATCTGGAACCAAACCAAGCCGCTTCTTGGCCAAATGTGCTCGGTAACAGTCTATGAGACACCACTGTGCTGGGCTGAATACGAGGGTTGACCCGATGCAAAGAGAGCCGGGAACCGCACTTGTCCTGTTCTCCGGCGGCCAGGATTCGACAACCTGCCTGGCTTGGGCGCTCGAGAACTTCGAGCGCGTCGAGACAATCGGCTTCGACTATGGGCAGCGGCATCGGATCGAGCTCGATGTGCGGCCTTACCTGCTCGAGCGCATTCGAACAGACTTTCCGGCCTGGCGCGGGCGACTAGGCGGGGACCACATGATTGACATGGCCGTGCTCGGCCAAATCAGTAATACCGCGCTCACGCGTGACGTCGAGGTCGCACTGAACGCGAACGGTATAACAAATACCTTCGTGCCTGGCCGGAACCTTCTGTTCCTCGGCTTTGCGGCCGCGATAGCTTACCGAATGGGCGCGAAACACCTCGTGATCGGCGTGTCCGAGACGGATCGTTTCAGCTACCCGGATTGTCGAGATGACGCGATTAAGGCGATTCAACTTGCCCTGAACCTTGGAATGGAGAAGCGGTTCATCATTCACACACCCCTCATGCAGCGTGACAAGGCGCAGACCTGGGCGCTGGCGGATTGGCTGGGCGGAGAGGCGCTGGTGAAGCTCATCTGCGAGGGAAGCCACACCTGCTATAGCGGAGACCGCGAGCATAGACATAGGTGGGGTTTCGGTTGCGGGACCTGCATCGAGTGTAATCTTCGGGCAGCGGGATGGGAGCAATTCCGATCCTGCAAAGAGGCACCCGTGACCGCCCATGAAATGACGTGAGCGCCAAGATCCAGGCCGGCGGTGGCAATCTGTTCCATAGATCGTTTCCTTCTCTTTGTGATCAGCACGACGAGGGTAGGCGCCTTCGATGCCGTTTCGAAGGGCTGTTCCATACCATCGACCTTGATGATCTTTGCCGTTCGCGTGGTGCTGTTTGGAAAGGGAGTTAAGCACCTTGGCAAGCAGGCTGCGGTCCTAAATCCCGGTCGGATTGATCGTGGAGCGTACTGCCAAGAAAAAGAAGAGCTTGTGGTTTCGACGAGAGGCAGTTGATGCCCGGGCCCGCCCTTATGTGGAGGGTCGTCCATGCAGTCCATCACCAGCATGGCCGCACCATTGGCATCATTGAAGGGACGAATGACGACCTCATCGGCAATCGATACCGGCGCCTGCGTAAGCCGGCACGGGCGCTGGCGCCTGCGGCGACGCGATGTTGCGGATATCCCTCCCCTGGCCTACCTCGGCCCAATCAAAGGATTCCTGCTAAGCGCGTTCGATCTGGCATGCCCGTGCGTCCAGTGAATGCGCGCGCCGCCTTGATGGCGATCGTCACAGCCTCAGTGTCGATGTTTGACGAGATTGATCTGCTCGACCGCCGGAAGACAATCGAGCAGATAGTTCAGCAAGGTCGATCTCATGTGCTGTCGAATCCAAAAGGCGGTTGCCGTCATGAAGGATGCGCGCCGCATCAAGCGCCGGGGTAAAGCCATCCCTATGCATCAGGATGGCGAAAGTGTTGTTGAGGTCCCGAAAGCGCTGTCCGTTGAGGTCAGCCAGATTGGCGCGTTCGCGTTGCCGCGCGCCGAGCGGCTTCGGATCGCACAGCCGCTGCGCGCGTGGCTCGAGGAAAACGGGCGGCTGCGGGCGACAATCTGGCCTGTTCGGCGTCAGGCGGTGCGAAGGTTTCTTGCAACATGTCAGGCCCCTCCTCGAAGGATCCGGAGACCTAGGCCCCTTTCGCCACTGACATGGCATTTGCACTTGGAAGACGTCATTACGAATTGCATATGGGAGGGGCCAATGAACAGGCCAACGATCGCGGATCTGGCGAAAGCCGCGGGCGTAAGTGTTTCCACGGTCAATAGGCTATTGCACGGATCTGGCACACTGCGACCGCAGACGGACCTCATCTTGAGCGCAGCGCAGCAGATCGGCTTCCACAGTTCGGGGCCGCGGCACGAACGCAGGCGGGACAATCTCCCGCATCGGCACTTGAGCTTTCTCATGCAGCAATCGCACCGGCCGCTCTGTCAGATCTGGGCCGAGGCGCTTCTAGATGCCTGCGCGCGACGCACAGATGCGGTTATTGAGCCAGACGTGCTCTTCGAGGACGACCCTTCCCCAGAAGCAGTCGCTGCCAATCTGCTCAAGATAGGCGAAAGCGCCGATGCAATCGCTGTAATCTCGGCCGATCACCCGCTCGTCGGTCAGGCGATTGATGAGTTGCGCATCAAGGGCGTTCCGGTGATCGCCTACGTGACCGACCTGTCCGCCGCCAGCCGGGCCGGCTTTGTGGGAACCGACAACTGGAAGGCCGGCCGCACCGCCGCATGGTTTATCAGCCAGACGTCCGGTCGGCCCGGCAATCCTACATGCGCGACTACGCGCCCGAGTTCCACGTCAGCGAAACCCTCCTGACCCATGAGACGCCGAATAACGCCTATGCAGTCGTTCGCAGGCTGATAGCGGAGGAGCCGGAGCTCAGGGGCATCTTTGTCAATGGCGGCGGCATTTCCGGCGTCCTGCGTGCTATGCGCGAGCTCGCTGCGGAGCAGCAGTGCAAAATCCGGGTCGTCTGCCGCGACATCGGGCCGGAGACACGCAAGGGATTGAGCGAAGGCTTGATTACGGCTTCCTTGTGTCATCCCGTCGACAGGATGCCTGAAGAACTCATCGACGTGATGCTGCGCATGATCGAACGCACGGACACGCGGCTAATCGAACAGCGGATTGTTCCGTTCGAGATCCTCACGCCAGAGAGCATTTGGACTTAAGAATCGGAAGAGCCATCGTCGTCCGGATAAGGTCATCCGTGCCGCTACGAAGCGACGACCGCTTCCTGGGAGGAAACTGGGCGCAAGGGCGGTTCGGCACTCATGACCCTCGTATCCACCGAAAGAGGCCAGGAGGACGAGGAGATGGAAATCCCCGAGGAAGACGATTCTGTCGAGAGCTGGACCTCACGCTTGCGCCAATGATTAGGCTGGTTCTGCGGCAGTTCGTGCCGATTTGCGCGGCTTGTGGCGCGCCAACCTTATAAGCGCGTCGATCGAGGCAGCGCACCGGGCGATCTATAGAGAATTTGCTGTTCGCCGCGTGACTATGGCAGATATGTCGAGCTGCTTCATCATAGCGAGCAACCGAGCCGTTTGGGCTTGATTGAGGCGCCGACGGTTAATGACGGCGCGGATCTCGCGGGCGAGCTTGGCTTTCCGCAATTCCTCTTCGGAATTGTCAAAGCCCAAATCCGCAAACAAGTTGCCGGTGGTCATTTAGCCGTTGATTCTTCAGTCATGACTTTGTTCCTTTCCCATAGTTTTCGCGATCGTGCGTCTCGGCCACCTTTAATCGCTGTAACGAGATCGACTTCGCACTTGCGCGTGTCCCTGCCCTTCTTCTGGAAGCAAGGATGTAGATCACACCAGCGACGCGACGGTATGGACGGCGTGATAGATATCCCGGTCTAGTCGTTGACCACCTCAAGGGTGCTTCGGCCGCCAAATCCCTTGAGGGGTTGACCGGCAGATGCTGCTCGCCATTTTTGGGCATCGTTGATTGCAACACCCATTACGCTGCAGACATCGACCAATCTGACTCCGCTCAGCTACAAAAGAAAAGATTCGGGTCAAACGGCCGTTCTTGCCAAGTGATCCTATTTTCCTATGAACCCATTTTGGACTGCACGGACCGTTCCAGCTCAAAACCCTCTTAGATACCCGTTAATCCGCTCTGCAAATGCACCCCAGTAGAGCACTTTGGCAGTGCTACATCGATAATGAGCCCAGTTTTGCCTTTTTTTTGAGAAGGTATCCCTCTTGCTCGGCCGCAGCGAATATCCCGGTAAAGTTGGCTGCAGCGCATCGCGTTTAGCGCTCGCTGGGCGGAGCTGGTCCGGGTTGCGAACCCCGGCGAGCGCGGATCGTCTTGGGCGATGTGGTGATCAGGCGCGGTTCTTGAAGCGCCAGGATTCATGTCCGATTTCGATGATCTCGCAATGATGCGTGAGAGGATCGAGCAGTGCGGTCGTTGTTGCGTCGAAGTAGCGGCCGCGCCCGCTGTCGCGGATGAGCGTCCGGGCGATGGCAATGGCCAGATGCGACTTCCCGTTCCGGGCCACCAATCAACACGCCATTGGACAAATGCCATCAATGGCATCTCACCGCCGGGCGGCGGCGAAGAAGAAGGAGGAGAGGAAGTGATGGAACGCAAGCTTGATACGTGATCGCAGCGCTCCCCGAGGAGCGTCGGGAGCGTGTCGACGCACGTTTCCAAGAGCTAAGGAGGGAGGTCGAGAGCTTCGGCGAGCTGCGCCGTGCGGCTGGGCAAGGCCCAGGCAGAGATTGCCTTGACCCTCAAGATCAAGCAGCCCTCGGTCTCGAAGATCGAGAAGCAGGCCGATATGTATCTGTCGACGCTTAGAGCTATGTAGAGGCGATCGGGGGACAAACTCGACCTCATCGTCGCCTCCTCGCGCGCGCGCCTTCGTTTAGAGCGGCTCGGCGACGCCCTAGCCCCCAACCCCCTCCGCACATAGTGCGAAAAGAGCGCCAAGGACGAACCCGCCTGAAAGGAAGCGCGCAGGCTGGACGCGACGTTTCGATCAAAATTGCCGAAGGGACGACAGTCTCGTCGATGCTCGCGATATATGAGCAAGCCCTCGTTAGACCGATACCGATCTGCCCGCTGTCACGCTCGCGGGGGACGCCACTTCCCTCACCCATGCTGGCCCAGTTCACCGCCGCGCTGGGGGTGTGCGGCGATGTGCTCGCCGACGACGACCAGCTCGAGCACGCTTGGTCACAGCTTCCACAGTTGATCACGGCGCGACATCTTCAGTGGTTTCCAATTGATCAAATTAAGCGATCATCGCCGCCCGGCAAAACGACAAAAAACGTTAAACGGCCATGTCTGCTGCCTTCTTATGCGGCTCGAGGACACATTGAGCACAGGCAAATACTGGCAAGCATGCTAGCGCCACGACCTCACCTCGCGGCGGCAGTTAACGACCCACTGCGGTTTCCCAAAGGCCTTCGGACAAACTTGGCGCAGCGCTGTTACGCCAGGCACAGCACGTCGAGATCTGTCGAGCATCAGCCGTTGCGAAAGGTGTAGCCATAACCGTTGAGCGCCGGCGCGCCGCCGAGATGCGCGTAGAGTATCCTCGAGCCCTCTGGAAAAAAGCCTTTTTGGACGAGGTCAATCATCCCTTGCATCGATTTGCCCTCATAGACGGGATCGGTAATCATACCCTCGAGCCGCGCACACAGGCGGATCGCCTCCTTGGTTTCCTCGGATGGAATGCCGTACCGCGGGTGCGCGTAGTCCTCGAGCAACACCACGTCATCCTCGGCAAGTTCCGATCCGAGCTCGACGAGGGTCGCTGTATGTCGGGCAATGCTTAGCACCTGCGCCTTGGTCTTGGCCGGGATAGCAGAGGCATCAATACCGATCACGTTGCGCTGTCGACCGTCCTTGGCGAATCCGACGAGCATGCCGGCGTGCGTTGAACCGGTGACCGTGCAAACGACCATGTAGTCGAAGCCAAACCCTAGCTGTTCCTCCTGGGCGCGCACTTCCTCCGCGAACCCCACATAGCCAAGGCCTCCATTCGGATGAACAGACGCCCCGGCCGGTATCGCATAGGGCCTGCCGCCCCTTGCCTTGACCTCATAGAGCGCTTTTTCCCAACTGTGCCGGATGCCGATGTCAAAGCCTTCGTCGACCAGGCGCACCTCTACGCCCAAGATGCGGCTCAAGAGAATGTTGCCAACCCGGTCGTAGACGGCATCCTCATGGGGGACCCAACTCTCCTGAACCAGGAGGCATTTCATGCCGATCTTGGCGGCAACGGCGGCGACCATGCGCGTGTGGTTGGACTGCACGCCGCCGATGGTGACGAGGGTATCGGCATCCGACGCGATCGCGTCAGGGATGATGTATTCGAGCTTGCGCAGCTTGTTGCCGCCGAACGCCAGACCGGAGTTGCAGTCCTCGCGTTTGGCGTAGATCTCCACCTTGCCGCCCAGATGCTTGCCGAGCCGGTCGAGCTTCTCGATGGGTGTGGGTCCAAAGGTGAGCGGGTAACGCGCGAATTTTTTCAGCATTTTCTCTCCGGCGATGATCATTCAGCTGAAATAGCCACGCAAAACTCGTTCCATAAGCGTTGCTTGGATTGGTCGGCCGCGCTCTTCGACCTCCCATCAGGGCCTTGGGGATTTCCAGCGCTTTCCTTGCGATTGAAAGGACGCGATCCACATGCCGGCATGCTGCGATGAGGCGACCATCCCTAGGACCAAAGACGACAAGCGGTCGGCATCTGCGTTTTTGCCAGCTTTGCGAGCGCAGCCAGACCGCCAAACCAACAGAACTTCGATAAAAACGCAGTGGCTCTTGTTTGCGGTTGGATCGGCAGAACCGCACAGTTGCTGAGGCGAGTTCTGGGAGGCGATTTTTGTGGCGCTCAACGCCTCACAGAAATTTCCGCTGCTCGATCGAAGTGCTCGTCTACCTGATCAAAACGGGTGCCAATGCCCTCGAAAGGCTGGCCTCGCCGCGGCCGTAAGTCGCCGGATTGTAGTTGACGAGCGTGTCGGTCCTAGCCGTATCCAGCAACTGATTAGCTATCTGTGTCGGTGTTGCTGACGTGAATTTGCTGCCCAGAATGGCGGCATAGCCTGCAACCACGGGTGCCGCGACAGACGTGCCGGATAGCCCAATCTTGTCACTATCGACCCCCACAGTCAGGAACTGGTTCTGCACCTCCGAATCTGAACCGGCGTAATTCGAATAGGAGGCGAGCTTTGCCTTGTTTTCGGGAGTGCCATTGCGCTCTAGCGCACCCACAAAGATTGCCGATTGCTTCCCAATCAGGTCGAGAGAAAGGAAATCAATATCCCCATCGGCAAGGGTATCTACCGCTACGGACCCGTTGCCGGCTGCCTTTGTGAAGACCGCAGCACCCGCCCGAGCCGCATCGACAATCGACTGCTCAAGCCGGTACCCGCTCACTGGTTCCTCAAGGCCATAGCTCAGATTAATGACATTGAGGCCCTGCTTCAGCGTGAGCGGAACTTGTTCCGAAAAGTCAAGCTCGGTTATGTTTGCGCCAGGCGCGACCATGCCGGCTGCTTGAGCGACCCACTGCCCATGTTGCCGCCATTGGGAGCCATGGCCGAGATCCCCCTCCTGTCCCATGTTACTTGTGAAGTCATCTATGACAGTTACCGACACGCCAGACCCATTATAGCCCGAGGCCCATGCTGCGCCGACGTCCGGGCTCATCCAGCAAAAGGTGCCATCGGCATTTTGTGGGCAACGCGAGCTGCTGCCGTCCATGGCTGGCCTTGCAGCTCCTCCATCGCCGGCGAGCCTGGATTGGAGGTCATCGGCGAAACCGGGTGGTGCCGACGTCCATAGGACAAGACTGGCAAGGTACGCCACCGGCAACAATCGCTTTATCTGCATTCAACTCTCCTGTTTGAACTGTTCTTCATCAACAAGACGAAGCATTTCACCATGGCTAGAACACCTCTGAACCAGAGACCGATGTTCAGCGGATTCAGATGAGCGTTCGCCAGGTATTTCAACGTGTCCGCCAGCTGGAGCAGCGACGCCACAGACGGCAATTCACAGCCTGGGCGCCGCGATCCACCCACGTTCGGACGCATGAGGGTAGGGTGGCAGTCTAGTGGATCGAAACGGGTGCCAGCGCCCTCGAAAGGCTGGCTTCGCCGCGGCCGTAAGTCGCCGGATTGTAGTTGACGAGCGTATCGGTCCTGGCTGTATCCAGCAGCTGATTAGTAATCTGTGTCGGAGTTGCGGACGTGAACTTGCTGCCAAGGATGGCGGCATAGCCTGCAACCACAGGTGCCGCATAAGACGTGCCGTATAGGCCAGTCTTGTCACCCTCGACACCCACGGTCAGGAACTGGTTCCGCACCTCGGGGTTTGAGCCGGGATAATTCGAGTATCGGGCCAGCCGCGTCTTGTTCCCGGGAGTGCCATTATGGTCGAGCGCACCCATGAAGATTGCCGATGGCGCCCCGATCAGCCCGAGGGTTAGCCCATCGAAATCCCCTTCGTGCGGCCTACCTACCTCGTTGCTGTAGTTGTCGGCACTCTTTGTGACGATGGCAGTGCCCGCCCAGGCGGCATCGACGATCGCCTGCTCGCGCGGATGCTGGCTCAGTGGCTCTATAATGCGGTAGCTTGCATTGATGATATTGAGGCCGTCCTGCAGCCCGATCGAAGACCCCTCGAGATAGTCATACTTGAATATGTTTGCGCCAGGGGCGACCATGCCGGCAATTTCAGCGACCCAATCTCCATGTCGCTGCCTCTGCGTACCGCGACCGAGGTCTGCATCAAATGGCTGTTCCTTGAAATCATCTATGACATTTATCGATACGCCGGAACCGATAAAGCCTGATGTCCATGCTTCACCAACATCTGGGCTCATCCAGCAGAATGTGCCGTCGGCATTTTGTGGACAGCCCGAGCTACTGCTTTCCGCGGCTGGAGTACCGGTCGTTCCTTTGCGGCTGATACCGGCATCGAGATCACCCGCGAAACCGGGTGCAGCCAACAGGCACGCTATAAGACCGACAACGAAACCTGCCGGGAACAATTGTGTTTTGTGCATAATAGACTTCCTGTCTGGATTGTTCTTCATCAACGAAATGTACCGCCTATGCCTTTCCCTATCTCTAGAATTCACCCCTGAACCGGAGATCGACTTTCAATCGGCTTGGATTGATGTTTGCCATATATTTCAGCGTGTCCGCAGGCCGGAGTTGCGACGCGGCCAGACGGCAATTCACTGTCTGGAAGCCGCCGACGGCGCCATAGTCAGCCGTGCAAGGTCGTTCCGTCAGGTTCCCGCCCAAAATCGAACTGACGGTGAGAGAAAGCGTCGTGGACGGTGTCGGTCGCTTTTGCAGAATAAGGCCGAGTTTCACACCTGGCTCGATTCGGACCTTTTCGGCATGTTGGCCGGTGCTCGCACCCCACAGGAGACCGAAATCATCCGACAGCTGCGTCAACATTTCGAATCGCATGTCGATCCATTTGCTATGGTACCACTTGTCGAAAGACACTTTGGTACCGCCCGACAGCTCGTATCCGCCTTGTTCCAGATGGTTGGCGGCCGCGGTTAGCTCCGAACCCTGGTAAATGCCGACAAGGCTGGTCTCCTGTCCGTTCGCAGTTATCGGGCTGGCGAAGAATGCCATCACGAACAGGACGTAACTCGCCGACCGTATGCACATCTGCAACCCCCATCGTTGGATCCGCCAGCAAATCATGTGATCGACACGCGTACTGCAGTCCCTTGCCGCATGTTCAAACCACACGGAGGGTCCAGCCGCAGACGCATGGCCGCCAGCGGCCAACGTGTTCATTCGCAACAAATCTGTGATCTCCCGTCCTTCAATTTCGCCCGAGCCATCTCTTCGCTCTCCCTGGCAAGCAGCTCCCGCCCTCTCAACGGAAGCGAGCAAAATTCATGCCGATCTAGATGACGGCGCCATAGAAGGAATAGTATGTTTGTTTTCAGCGGCTTAGACAAAACGTCCAAGACGCCGGCCAACCAAGGCCGTGTCGTCGAACCGACAAAGCCGACACAATTGCCGGATATCGACGAACACGCTGAGCGGGAACCCTCCCGCATGGCAACACTCCCTTCTCGCTCCAGCCATGCGTCGGAGAGCCTCGAAACGGCTTTCATTTTCCATTCGACGCAATCCTCTTCAGTCGGACATTGCGCCGCCCAATTTGAAGTTCTGTACGCGAATCGTCTGAAAAGGCACGCCCGGCAGAGACGGAGCTCCCTGCCGGGCCGGGTTCGCCTTGGGAGGCGGCGTAAGCTAGCGACTTTCGTGGCGGTGGGACCACTCAATCCGTGCGTTTTGCGCAGTAACGAGCATCTGCCGTGCCAAGCCAAAAGCATTTAAAAAACACCCGAGAGTCAGCTTCCTCTACGTTGCGTACCCGACATTGTCGGCTATCGGACAATGCCGAACGAGGCCTCTCGGCATCGACCTACACCTTAACCAGAGCGCACTCACCAGGCTGTTCGATGCCATTTCGACCTGGCGAACTGGTGGTGACCGGGTTTTAGCTCCGAACTGTTCGCAGGCTGACGGACAGGGCGGATGTTTACCTTCAATGCAGAGGGCGCGGCCACGAGAGACGGCGCGGCGAATGTGGCGGGCAGATCGCGAGGATCGCCACAGTCGGCATGGCCGCGCCGTAGGCCAATCAGCCCTTCGGCGACCTCGCGATGTAACGCCCCAGCAAGTGAGCCGTCGAGGCCACGAAGAACGAAGGTTAGACGCGTTATTCCGGCTTTGGCCCAGACTTAGTTCATTGAGGCACTCGAGCGCCCTCAGGCGGTGCTTCGAAACAGCGCGGGCCAGGTCGCCTCGGCACGGAGGTAAATAGGGTGCAAGATATCCGCGCGGCAGCGGGCGACAGCAGGCCCGTCGCACGACATGGCAATGCCAAGAGCTCGAGCGGCGATACGGCGATGTCGCCGAGGATGCGGACAGCAGTTCGAGGATCAACACATCCGGCAGACTGGCAAATCAGCAGCCTTATATCTGTCCACCCTCAGGGCCGCACTCCAGATCGGCGTCCACTTATTGCCTCCGCTTGCATAAGCGCGACGAGGAGCGCTCGCCGGGCGGAGCTGGTCGGGTTGCGCAGCCCGGCGAGTGCGGATTGTTTGGGCGGTGGGCGCGTCAGGCGCGGTTCTTGAGGCTCATCATACGGCTGTGGCAGAGCCGGACATGTGCCGCCTTCACACATGTTAAGTTTTCCGGCGCTTCGTTCGCCTTCGAGATGAAGCAACCCGCGTGCAGCGCGCTGCGATCGACTACCATTGCCCGGAGAACCGAAACTGCATTCCCCTGGCGTTAGAACGATGAGAATGCCGTCGCCTTCGACCATACCAGGCCATGACCTCAATAATCAAACTTGAACAAAGTGACGAATCTGAGCTCTGATCTTGTTACGGCGCCTCAAGGGAGGAGCAGCGATATGCCGAGCGTTTGATTGCGCTGTGGCACATCTTGAGCTTCATTCCTATGCTCATCGTCGCGCGACTGGTACCGAACTTCCTGGGACCCATCGAAAAGCTCAGCGCCTTGCCCGGCTTTGCCAGCGGAGCTGGATCGCCAAATCAGAAAGAGCACACTTGCGAAATAAACCATCTGGAGCAGCAGCGAGCAGGCCAGCGTGGCGACGACGGTTAGACGGATCGACTGCGAAGCGAAGTAAACGGTAGCAGCGGTGCCGCACAAGAGCAGCGCCAGGAGCCGACAAAAGATCATGAAGTTCAACGCCGTTCTCCTGGTTTGTCTCGTCAAATCATGCAGCTCATGCTGCGATCTGGTCGGCCGCGACATGAGTCTGGCAGTTCTTTGGGCAGACGCGGCCGCAGGCTCCGCAGCCAATGCAGCGGCCGGCATGGTCGACAACCATGATCATGCGATTGAGCTCACCATCGAAATCGTCGTCATCGGCGTCGCAGGCGCCGAGGATTTCACCCGCGTCATCGACGCCGTAAAGATGCATGACCTCGCGCGAGCAGACTTTGAAGCAGCGGCCGCAGCCGATACAGATCTTGCCATCTATAGCGATCAGATATTCCGGCACCCATATGGAGCCGTCGCGGCTGATGAATGTGTCCCTCATCGCAAAGTCTTCATTTTGGCAAGCTCTCTCCTGGCACCATCCAACTCGGCATAAACGGCATGCGTTTTCTCGGCGACTTCCTCTATCTCAATCCATTTGACCGGGAGACCCTCGGCAAGGTCGCGCAAGTTCGTCTTGGCAATTGCCGCGCGCAGTTGAAGCTTTCGGACTTTCTTCGCCATCTCATCCAGGTTTGACATGATCCTTCCTCGAAAATGGGTTTCTTCACGCCCGCGCCACGTCGGGATAGGCAATAGCTGAAGTCGCATCGCCGACCAGTCTCGCGCTGGTATCCGCGAGTTTCCGGAGAGTCTCGAAGCCGAACCGGTAGACGTCTCGACAGACGTTTGATTTCTGTTGTTGACAATGTCATCACGCCTGAGCGCTCCTCGATCGCCAGCTCCGACATGTCGAGCCTCCACAGCACGTCCGGATCCGGATTGTCAGTGAGTGGATATTCCGGCGCAGTTCCTCGGTGATAAAAAATCGGCCAGCAGCCCGGTGTCCGATTTCCGTTGGCATGAGCCGTGAAAATCCTGAGCACGGATCAGCCGCAGGAGGCATTTGACGAACGGGCGGGAAAGGGCCTCGCCATCCTTGTTGACGGCAGGGCCAAGCGCTGCGTGAGACATTTCGTTTCCTCAATTTCAGGTCTGGTCCTCAACGGAAGATTTCTGCTTTCGGTTACGCCGACTTCGGGCTCGCTTACGCAGCCGACGTCCGGCCTCGCCAGGCCGATTCCACGTAAATGCTGCCCCTGTGGCCGACCTTGAACAGGTCCTGGACTGTGACGTCTTCAACGACGGGCCAAATTCGCGTCGAATATCGCCGCGGCGGCTATTCGGTTGGCAGTCTAAGGTCCGAGCCCTGACCTGGAACAAACCGTCGATCCTGTGCTCCATGGACACAGTTACTGCGGGCGCGCCGCAGAAAATGGGCGAATTGATCAGGGTTCCATTCCACTTGTCATCCCGACACCTTGCCGGGCTGAAAGTTCGTGAGAGGTTTGCCACGCAGCCAGTCGTCCACTTTGATCAGAGGAGCCGGGGGACTCTCTACGCAACATGTTGTTCTCCATTCCCACACCTTTCCTGACGTTTATGCGCGAGCTGGTTCTCTCAGAACGGAACACACCGGTTAGGAGACCATCAAAGTCTTGCGTGTTCTCATGCGTTCAGCCCTCACTCAGTATTGCCGATCTCAACCAGCAAACGTCATGCCAGCGCTTTGCCCGCAGTAAATGCGTGATTCTGCCTCGAAACCTCACAAGCCCAAGACGGCCGGTTGTTTTGAACCCGACATGTCTTCTGCCGCTGTCAGCTTTTGGACACGCATCATGCGTCGGACGCTTGAGGGCGAAACCGCTTGGCTATCTGCCCTGCGGTAATGTTGGCGTCGGCTCATCTAGCATCATTCGCCGCCGGCGAAGCGCGGGCGCGCACAGCTAGGCCGACCCAGCGGCCCGAACCGCATGACCTTCTTGATCGGCTGGCTATAGGTCGGAAATTCCGCGATTCCGAAAAAGTTGGTCAGCGCAGTGCAGCCCGCTCGGCATTTGCCGCACCAAGCGCCCGAAAGCTGTCAACCGAGCGATCCTCCAAGGCGCGGGCCGGCGTCTCGACGATATGTTGGTTACGGTCGGCCAGTGTTTGTACCTGGTCTGGGAGTGGCCTTCGGGCAGCCAGTGGTAGCGAGTAAAGCTTCGGCATCCTCGGCTTTGATTGCCGCCCAAATCTGGTCGAAATCACGATAGGCTATTATGCCTCCTCCTCATTGAGAACAGGAAACTCTGCTCTGGCGTAGAAGCCTAGCACGGGTCCGAGATCAAAGGTCGTTCCTGGCGCAAGGCGCCGGACGGACGTGGGCCATGTTTCGGTCGAGACGCCATCGATAGCTCGCGCCAGCGTGCTGGCGAATCGGGGCATCAGCGGTGCGAGTGTCTGCGCCAGGATCGCAGCGGCCGTCGTCTGAAGGGCGAGCGAAGTGCGGGTGCGGGCGGGATAGAGACGTCGCGCCGCTTCATAGTCTTGCGCCTGTCGGTAGACTACACAATCGCTCACGAAATCGCAGGCCAGCGCGGCCGCGCGCCGGACCGAGAAGCCATCGTCCGAATAGGCGCGTTCCATCGCCGCGCGATGGATCTCTATCCGAGCAAAGAAAGCGCGATCGGCGGGAGCCCAGTCGCCAGCATCGGGCACACAGCCGCCAAAGTTCTGCTTGATTTCCCCGTGCAGCGCATCAAGCCAATTCAGCCAGATTCCTTGGAACACCTCGTTCTCTGTGCGGCGTAGCGCGTCCAGCGTGAAGTTCGTCCGCTCACCTTCCGGGCGTGTCAGGCCCAAATGAAGACGTACGACATCGACTGTCTTTTGGCCCAGAACCTCTTTGCCCCAGACCGCATGGCTGCGGCTTGTCGAGAACTTCTGACCGTCGAGCAGGTAGAACTCGTTCACATGATACCGGATGCGCGGCGTCCAGTGGGAGAAGACCTCAGCATAAAGCGCCGGATAAAGCAGGGCGTGGTAGAAGGAATTATCGAAGCCGAAGAAATGGACAATTTGCCAGTCCTTGCTGGGCAGGGCCGCATTCCAGTGTCGACCGAGCGATGTAGCTAGCGTCTGGATGTTGTAAAGAAAGCCAAACGCCATCTCTGGCCAGACCCAGGTCACCTGCCCCGGGAACCCCTCGGCCGGTAGCCCCCAGTCCGACGGGTGGATGATGGGCACGGAAAAGTCGCCGCGTTGGCGTAGACGCGCGAAGAGGTCCATGATCCGAACGGGGGCGCCCGACGCCCTTAAATGCCGGTCGATATTGTCGTAGCACCGTTCCAGCGCAAGTTCGGGACGGCGCACGGAGCCGACCACCGGCGCCTCGGCCGAGTGCCGCGACCGGACTGCATCTAGGTCGTGGCATAGGTTCGGTGCGCCGCATTCCTCGCAGATGTTGCCACCAGCGGAGCTGCCGCAATCGGGGCAGAGGCCGCTTACATCCGGCTCGTAAAGGTAGTCGCCTGTCACAGCATCGAAGAGCGCAGGGCTTTGGCGCAGATCTACCGCCGCGCTGCTCAGAAGACTACGGAAACACGCGGCTTGAAACTCTGCATAAGCGCTATCGCCCAAGGTGGGGAGGAAGCTGTGGACCTCACAGTCGAGAAGCGCAAGCGTGGCTCGAATCTCGTCGGCGTGGTGGCGCGCCACCTTTCCGGGCGTCGATTGATCGGCATCGGCACGCGTGGCGACGTAGCTCTGGTAATCGTCGCTTCCAGTCAGGTGATAGGCTTCGACCCCTTTCATGCGCAGGAAACGCGTGTAGACATCGGCGCCAAGATAAGGGCCAGAAAGATGCCCCAGATGCAGATCGCCATTAGGCGTCGGCGGCGTGGAGAAGACGAAGATCGGCCCGCGGGGAATCGCGACCTGTGCAGCAGCTTCGAGGGCCGCCTTGCCGTCGCACCAGTAGACATCGACGAAGTTTAGGTTTTCGAGCCCATCGTTGTGCAGCACATGCGCTTCAAAAGGATGGAACAGAACGACATCGCCGGCTGCGACCGAGATTTCCCCAAGGTCGGTCCTGACCTTGCCCGCTCCAGACAGGACCACGAAGGCCTCGATTTCGTCGTGCCGATGGGGCTCGGATGTGACGCCTGGTGCCACCTTGCCAAATGAAAACCCGGTGCCCGCGCTTCCCGTCCCAAGCGCAGCCATGTCGATACCGAACACCCGCGACAGCTGCGTTCGAGAAAACGTGGATTTCCGCATGACGAACCTCAGCTGTCGAAACAGTGGTCTCTTCGGCTGCCGACGCAACAGCATCTGCTGCAAGTTGCGAAGGCAGCCCGACACGTTGGCCCCCGTCAGAATAGTCCGGCTCTGGGCCCCAGGCGGGCGAAACTACGGGCGCCAGGAGGGCTTTAGGCGTCACAGAAGAGCGCCCGGCGACACCTTCACATCGACATACCGAAGCGTCGTGACGGACTGCAGGCGATGCTCCAGTAGCCGGCAATCAAAACCATGCTCTCCGCGCATTTTTTTGGCGGCCGATCAGTTTCGTTTGCATTCCCGCCTGGTTCCGTGAGCTCAATCGCGATAGAAAATGCCGTTTGGGAGCTTGAGGTTGTCGAGATCAGCCACTTTGCCCTCTGGCGGATTAAGGGCGCGCTTAAGCACGTTATATTCAGCGCGGGTCGGTCCACCGGTTGAAGCACGCTGGAACACCAAGTAGAGCGTCCGCCGCGAACGATTGCTTTTATTCGGCTTCGAGTAATGCGGTGCATAATCGTCGAAGATGAAGATGTCGCCAGCCTTCCATACTGCGGGTTCCCAGGAGAATGTTTCGGCGACCTCAGGATCAATCACCCCGCCGGCATCCATGGGAAATACCCCCTTCTTGTGGTTGCCGGGGCTGAAGAAAAGGCCACCATTGTCCGGGTCGGAATCGTCAATGCCTATGGCAACGATCGCATGGACCATCCGGTCGGGCAGCCTGTGTGGAATGTGATAAATGTCCTGATGCGGGCGATAACCGCCGCTATCGGGATAGTGGAAGATCAGCAACTCCTTGAGTCTGCGCGAATCTTCGCCAAGCAAATCCTCGACCGCAGAGTTTATGCGCTGATCTTCTAGGAGGAGCAGACGCAATGGGTCATGGAAGTCCAGAAAATTCTCGGCCTTAGAGGTGATCTTTCGATCATCAGTCGTCTTCTCGAACCACATGAGCCATTTATCATCGCTGACATCCCAGCGTGATATGTCTTCAACAAAGCTAGACATACCTTCCACAGCCGCGGGATCGAAGAACCTTTCGAGCCTGACGTATCCGTCTTTCTGCCACTTTTCTCTGTGTGCATCGGTCAACATGCGAAAAGCCTCCTGTTGGAAAGAGTGGTTGGTCAAACATTCCGGTTAGAGGCAGTCGGGCGCCGTCAGGGTGTGGGCCGGAGACGATACTCCACGGCATGCAGACGGCGACGCAAAGTGCGTTCCGCTCCGGGTGGATTGCAAGGCTTTGTTGTCCCTCCTCAATGGAGAGATCGCCCAGGCCCGTAAAGATCTATCGATCCGGTACGTCTGCATAGTAGTCACGGCCGAGCATGCTGTTGATGGTGCGACTGCCCGATAAGAGGACCTTTCGTGCAGCCTGACGCAACGCAAGTCGTGCGCCGCGCAAATGTTTGCGACAAGTTCCCGTTCGGGTCGGGCGATCAGGGAGGCACGTCGCTGGCATCGGGTCCATCGATGCTCCAAAAACGAGTATTGTCCGCACAAGTTCGGCGCTAGACTGCCCATCCGAGGCCAAGCCGGGTCCTCGGGTTCCCTAAGCTGGTCCCCATCACTTACCTCTCCTTCAGCCACCACACGCATCGCTACGGGCGGGAGGCCTCCGCTGACGGCCGACGCAGCCATGGCCGTTAGGGCCACTGGGCACTTTCGAGTGAGCGACCTTGTACGGTTTCGACGACCGTGGGGCAAATTCTCGCCCGCAGAATTAAGCGATGCGCCCATAGGTCCAAGGGCATGTTCAGTCACGATGAGTCCGGAGCGGGCTCCGGACTGCGCCGCGGCGGAGGCGGATAAAATTCCTTGGATGCCACCGCCGATGATCAGTAGTCGCTGAGTCATATCCCGCTGCCCATTTCTTCGGCTACCGGGTCGGGCCAGCTCTCGACGGTGGTACGGCTGATAAAGCCAGGATGCTCAGGGTTCGCGCACGGCGCGCGCTGTAGAAGGCTGTCAAGAATGCGGCGAGCTCGCCAGGCCAGCAGGCTTAGGTTCGGATCGGCCAGCCCGCGCTGCCCGGGATTGGCGTTCTGTACGAAGATGCGTCTGTCACGCGGTCCGTCCCAGCACACCGAAAAATCCTCGTTGATGACCAACTCATTGTCGGTCTGTTGCAGCCGATCCGCCATCGGTTCCAAAAAGCTTGGCACGGCGTTCTCGTAACCGGTGGCCAGGATGACGATGTCGGCCGTGACTTCTTCGACGTCGCCCAAGCCGCGCTGCAGCGTCAACTTATGACCCGCGCCGGCGTTGATGCAGCGCGAAACGTTGCAACCCGGCCGCAGTGCGATGTCACATAGGTCTGGCTCAAGAAATTCGTGGCGATACAGCGCCTGGTAGACGGCGCGCAAAGTGCGATCCGAAATACCATCCGAGGCGAGCACGAAACGCCGCAGGAACAGCTTGCGCTGCGGCTCGCTCATTACCGCGAAACGATCCGAAAAACAGGGCATGAACAACTCGTTTGTGAACGGGCTGTTGTCGAGGGGCAGGTAGTTTTCGCGCTGCGAGACCCAGGTGATCGAGGCAGGCCGCCGTTCTCTTGGCCCACCGACCAAATGCAACAGCACCTCGGCTCCCGACTGGCCTCCACCAACGATGCAAACATGTTTATGGCGCACCTCAGGATGGATGTGCAGCAAATCGGATGAATGGAACAGGTTGCGTCCGATCCAGCCCTGAAATTGAGGGGGAATCCGCGCTTGCTTACCGATGCCGACCACTAGGTCTCTGGCACTGAGAACTGCATCGTCCGTCCGCACCCGAAACTCGCCATCATAGCGTATTTCGCGGACGGTCTCGCCGCCGCGCACAAGTGGGTTTCTGCGGAACGCCCAGTTCAGGTATTGTTCGAACTCAGCCCTGAGCACAGCATCGAACTGTGCATTCAGAAAGTGGTATAGACGCCCGTTCTCGTGCAGGTAGTTTATGAACGTGTAGGCGGATCGCGGATTCACCAGCGTGACCAGATCCTTGATGTGGCTGACCTGGAGTTCTGAGGACTCGAATGCGCTGCCTGGATGCCAGCGGAAGTCGACTTGCCGATCCAAGAACAGTGCCCCGTGCCCAACCTGCTCATGGATCTGACACGCGAGGCTCAAATTGGACGGGCCAGCACCGATCCCAATGCAAGAGAGCTCCAGGTGCCTTGCTCCTGCTGACGCCTCCCAATCAGGCGCTGTACGCGGCGAATGTCGGCCATAGCCGGTCGGCTTGCCCTCCCCGCACGCATCATCGACACCACAGGACTTGCAACAGTTTGTCCGGGCGTTCGTAGTATCGGGTGTGACGCCCGCGGATGCCGGCTCCGTGATGAGATCGGCACTCATGCCGACGACATGTTGCGCGTGGCTGGCATCAAGACTCCCGCCTCGATGACCCGGAGTGGTCAGTGACATGCTTTCGCAGCCTATCCCTCATTGCAATTGGGCTCGGTTGCCCGCCTCGACCGTGATGAGCCGACCTTCGGCCTGCTTGGCGACCAGCTAGGGCACGGTCATGAGTGCGGCGACAGCATTTTTCCGTGGGTTTGATCATAGAAGACATCCGCTGCTGGGTTCGGGAGGTCCCCTGCATCGAACGTGCCAGAGCAAAACATCAGCAAAAGCAACGGAAGGCAGGTTTGCGATCCTGTCGAGTACCCAACATTGAGGCCGAAACCTTGCACCGGCGCCGATTTTTGCACGTAATCGTACTTTTCGACTTCATAGCGTTGCAGGCGCCACTTTCCACACGGCCGTCATCGAGGACTGGCCCCGGCGCCGAGTGTCGATCCCTGCAAAGGAATTTCCGTTATCAAGGTCCTCATGAGGACTATCCCGACATGGTCCTGCATTACGGCGACACGACGGATGCGGCAAACCTGATCAGTCTCCGGCAAGAAACGCAGCCGGTCGAAATCTACAATCTGGCTGCGCAAAGCCACGTGCAGCCTCCTTCGGAACGGGAATACACCGCCAATGCCGATACGCTCGGCACGCTGCTGCTGCTGAGCGATCCGCATTCTTCGTCTCGAGAAAGAAACGCGGTTCTACCAGGCGTCAACTTCCGAACTCTTTGGTTCGGTCCAGGGCACGCTCGACCTATGCGGTGGCGAAGCTCTACGCCTACTGGATCACCATGAACTACCGCGAGGTATACGAGTTCTATGGCATCCTGTTCAATCACGAAGGGCCGACGCGCGGCGAAACTTTCATCACGCGCAAGGTGACGCGTGCGGTGGCTCGATCATGGCCGGCAAACAGGACTGTCTCTATCTCGGAAAACTGGAAGCAAAGCGCGACTGGGGCTCGGCGCGCGCCTATGTCGAGTGCATGTGGCGCATCTTGCAGCATCAACCTGACGATTTCGTGCTGGCAACCGGCGAGACACACACGGTCCGCACCTTTGTCGGGGCTTGCCTTCAGGCGAGTCGAAAAGGAGATCGTGTGGGAGGGCGAAGGCGTTGACGAGGTGGGCCGTGAACGCATGAGTAATCAAGCGCTGATCCGGATCGACAAACGCTGTTTCGGGCCAATCGAGGTTGACCTGCTGATCGGCGATGCCTCCAAGGCAGCCGACAAAACTCGATTGAAAGCCGAAGACCACTTTCGATGAGTTCGTCTCGGAAATGGTCGAGGCTGACTGCCGCGCCTACGGGATCGTGTTAGCGTGACGTGAAAACACGATGACTTCGCGGGCATGTGCGTCTTGCCGTTTCAGGGACGTCGGCATTTCAGGCCCGCCGCGGTCAGCCGGCGTCAGTCAGGTCCTATCGTTTGGATCGGCAAATTCACACATCCTGCAAAGCAGAAAACCAGCCGCTCCATTCATGCGATCGACGATTTCGCAAAAAACTGGGCTTTTAAAGAGATCGTCATATTCGTCGCATAGAAGGTTGCCCAATACGTGACGCCGCTCAAAATCCATGGAGCAGAGAGTAACCTCGCCGTTTGGAAGGAGTACATTCCGATACTGCCGTTCGTCCACGCATATCAGCGCTCCGACGACTGGCTGCCGTGGTTCTACAATCTTAGGGTCTACGCTTCCACCCCTGCTGCTCACCGGTCGCGCGCGAACTAGGGCTTGGGCAGGGATAATGTCGGCGATATCGGGATGGGGCTCACCCAAAACCACGAATCGGATCGAAGGGATGTCGGCGTCGACGAGTTGACCAACCAAATCGCGATACTTGTCTCCGACAAGGCGGCTATTCATGTGGGCGCCATCATCAAAAACATGAACCACGAATACCCCCAACCGCAGCGCCTGCAAGCGTTGTAGATCCCGCCCCTTCATTCCCACAAGCGTCGTGAAAATCCTGATGCCGTGGCCTTTGGCGGAAGCGTGCTCGACCATTTCGGTGCAATCCGGATTGAGCCATGGCTCAGAATACCCGGCAAAACTAATGTCGACGGAGGCTGGTACGCGCGCCAGACAGCGCTTGAAATCTCCAAGACTAAGATGCTTCGTATCAGATACTTTTCTTTGCCGGTCAGCGAACTTGTCCTGCGGACAATATGAACATCCCACGATGCATCCTGTGGTCGTCGTTATCTCCAAAACTCTGCCGGCTGGGATAGCAGAGCGCAGTTCCGGTAAAATCATTCGTTGTGACTCCCACTCGTCTTGGTCATGCATAACGTCCAGCATGGTGTCTTTGGCTTCATGACACCGACGGTCAAGACAGTCCGAATGAGCCAGCCATCTCCGCCTGGGTTTCCTCAATCTGCCGAGCGGACTATCAACGAACTTTGGGCGCATCGGCGCGGCAGGGCGGCGCAACCGCAAAGTCGCGCGTCAGCCATTGCCAAAGGTGTAGCCGTGACCGTTGAGCGGGCGCGCCGCCGAGATGGCGCAGCAGACCATCAATCGTCTCGCGTTCTTATGCGGTCAGCCCCCACTCAATATTGCCGCATCTCCAGCAAAGGCCGTGCCAGCGCGCTTAGCCGCAGCAACTGCACGAGTAGGCTTCGAGAAACCTCACGCCCAAGGCGGCCGGTGGTTTTGGACCAGACATGTTTTTTGTCGCTGTCAGCTTTTGGACATGCATTTCATACGCTTGAGGACAGACTTGGCTATCTCCCCTGCGGTAATGTTGGCGTCGGCTCATCATCTAGCATCATTTCGGCGCCGGCTGTGTGCGCGGAAGATCTACACGACCTGACCGCCGCGTGCAGGGACTGCCTGCCGGCTCATAGCTGATCTTTTCTCCTGAAGCCGGCGATGGGGCTAGGCCGTCGAGTGCGTGCTGCCGGATGCTGCGTATGCTGTTTGGCTAGACGGCGGATACCGCGTCACTTCCATATTTTCGCGACAGAGGTTTGGTGGCGTCGCAGGCCTTCTTGCTACATCACCGCAGTGCTCGGGAATTCGTATCTGATCCGCGTGAGGCGAAGACCTTCTCTCCCGACTGGCTCGCCGAGGCCGTCTGTCCTGCGGGCACTGAACGATTTCTCATTTGGCATGGCGCATGCGTGTCGATCCGCAAACCCCGTCATGAGGACAAATCGGAGCTGGCCGCCACTCCACCTCCTCCTACCACGACGGCAGACGGGAAGCAGCGCCTCAAATGAGGAACAAAATCACTTTACCTCGAATCTTGCCTCTCGATCACAACCGGAGCCATGGAACCGCGTCCGCGACCATCGCCTCGCGCCCCAAGGCAATTGCCCAGCGCAAATGGCTACGCGCGATTACGCCATGCATCCCTTACGAGGCTACGACAGCACCTCGGAGAGCCTCGCCGCCATCATGCAGACCGATCTAAGCCCACCTGATCCAGCACAAAGGAATTTCAAACATGCACCAAGATACCGTCCGTGGGAAAGCTTTCGCCATGCCCCTGACCAGCCCGGCCTACCCGGCCGGCCCATATCGCTTCCGCAACCGGGAGTATCTGATCATCACATATCGCACCGATCCGCAGAAACTGCGCGACCTTGTGCCGGAGCCGCTTCAGGTGTGCGAGCCTATGGTCAAGTTCGAGTTCATTCGCATGCCGGACTCGACGGGCTTCGGCGACTACACGGAAGGCGGACAGGTCATCCCTGTCTCCTTCTGTGGCCGCAGGGGGAGCTATACCCACTGCATGTTTCTCGACGACCATCCGCCGATAGCGGGCGGACGCGAGTTGTGGGGCTTTCCCAAGAAGCTCGCTAGCCCAACGCTCCGAACGGAGACGGATACCCTTGTTGGCACGCTGGACTACGGGCCGGTCCGCGTCGCGACGGGTACCATGGGCTACAAGCACCGAGCCGCCGACCTCGCGAGCGTGAGGGCCTCGCTCGCCGAACCGAACTTCCTCCTCAAAATTATCCCGCATGTCGACGGCACGCCGCGCATCTGTGAGCTCGTGGAATATCATCTAGAGAACGTCCATCTGAGGGGCGCCTGGACCGGCCCGGCAGCCCTGAACCTCTGGTCGCATGCGCTTGCTCCCGTCGCCGAACTGCCGGTGCTGGAAGTAGTCTCGGCAGTACACCTCGTCGCAGATCTCACGCTCGCGCTCGGGAAGGTCGTCCACGACTATCTCGCGGAAGCCTAGCCTCGCCATCGGAAAGGAAGAAACCATGAACTTTTACAGTGATATCTCATTGAACCAACGCGATGGGGAGCTGGTGGACGGCTTCTCGACAAGGAACGCCACTGACAATCTCATACAGCGTCTTTCCAGCGACCTAGCCTTAGCGGACATTCCGCCGCTTTGCAGCGAGTGCAGGCGCCTCGCGAGTAAGAGCGATTGCCCTTGCCCATCCTCCCTGCTTTTGGTGCAACATATGCTCGCTGCCGTTTACCAGCGGCTTGACGCCATTGACTGCCTCTCAGAGCAAGGCGCCATAAGACTGAAGGCTTTTACCGATTATCTGGCGGCGGTCGTTCGAATAGCTTCAGAGAGCGGCGACGCGGCACCCTGGATTGATCTAGCAACCCGGTTTAGCGCTCTTTTCGATCCCGACGAGGTTGCCCATTGATCACGCGCTTATCGCTTTTTCGTGGAACGAGCAGCCTCGTCGGCAGATGCGTCATCGATCGCCAGCGGCGTGCCGGCGCATATGCGAGCGTAAAAGCGCCGAGCAGCCGGTGATGTATCTCGAACGTGACGCCGATTGGCGCGATGCGCGTTGGCTCGGGGCCCTCGTGCCCAAGCACGGGTGCGTTCCCATTCCGCAGCATCGTACTCGCGATCCCGTCTGTGCCGTGCTCAAGCAAGCGAGCTCGAGCGAACCGCCCCGGGTTGCGGATTTAGACAATCGTTGATCGAGTTGGCTGGCGAATTGGCGCGTTCGGCCTTCGGTTGGAAGACCGGCTTGAGGGGGGCCAACGAAACGGAATTGGCGAAGCCACGCTGGAGTATGCCTTCACTGGGGTCGCGTCCCTGCGCAGCGTTCGCGAAGCCGCTCGCGAGCGCGCCCTCATAGCGCTGAGCGGGCGAGCGGCTTATTTCAGGGGGCCAGCACGATGCCGAGGCCCATGCCGGTGCCGCCGGAATCGCGGCGTGTGGTGAACAATGGCTCGAAAATCCGCGCCCGTTGCGAGGCGAAATGCCGGCGCCGTCGCCGTGATCGACACCAGCGCATGACTGGAGAGATTTCCGGCGGGCGTCGCCTCCCGAGCAATGCTTTTCATGTTCGTTACTCTTCGTAAAATCGATTATTTCGATGGAGCCCATCTACGTATGAATGCAGGCGTCACAGTAGAGCTTTGAACAGCATCGGTGCGGGTCCGGAACCGTCATCGAGCCAAAAACAGCGGCAATGTCGGCTTTTCAAAGATCCATCTGGTCACACCGCCAAAGAGCCGCTCACGCAGCCGACGGCTGCCATAGGCGCCCATGACGATCATGTCCGCAGAAATGTCGATTGCGTGCTGCGCAAGGACCGTGGCCGCCGATTTGCCGGCACTTGGTAGGAGGTCAACCGACACCCGAGCACCGTGCCGAGTGAGATAGGCAGCGATGTCGGCTCCAGGCTCCGCGCCGTTCCCGTTGTAGTTGGCCTTCGGATCGACCAGGGCGACACGAACTTCCTCAGCAACGCATAGGAGGCCCAGCGCTTCTCGAACCGCACGAGACGCCTCGACTCGCGAATCCCAACCGACCAGGACGCGCCGTGGCCACAGCGTCGCCTCAGCCCCCTTCGGCACAACGAGCACCGGCTTTCCCGTATCGAACAGGCAGCCGTTGACCACAGGAGGTCCGAGATTCTCGTCGTTGAGGAGCCCCGGTCCGATGATCGTGAGGTCGGCGCAGAGCGCCCGCTGTCGTGCCACTTCACCGAGGCTGGCCGGATCGTAATAGTCGGTGTCAACGTCATAGGCGAGCGACATAGATTCCAGCAGTTTCTGAATATCTCTCGAGCGTTTTTCCAGTCTGACCGCGTTCTGTGTAAATCGATCGATTTGCCGAAACCGATCGTTCAGTCTGGCAATTGCCTGTCGACGTGCTACCGGCCACTCTGGGACACCATCTCCGATCCGCCGATGCGACATAAGGAGCATCGGAGGGGGTATGATCAGTACGGAAAGGTGCGCGCCAATCTCCGCACACAAGCCGGCAGCAGTTCTGACGTCCCGATCGGAATGGTCAGCGCCGGTCGAACAGAGTACCGTTTTAAAGCCCATTTTCCTGCTTCTTCCTGAGTGTTCGATGAGGGCGTTTCATGCCGCAAGACCGGCTCACAGCGCGAGGAAAAGGGAGTGGCACCAGACCCGCACTCGATTCAGCCGTCCAGCTTCTCAAGCGAGTAGCCGGCCGACCTGACGGTACGAATGACGATACCGGTCGAGGCCGTCTCCAGTGCCTTTCTGAGCCGACTGATATGGACATCGACTGTGCGTAGACCGACATGGATATTGGCCGGCCAGGCCCCGCCGATCAGCTCGTCCCGGCTGAAGACCTTGCCGGGAGCCTCCAGCAAATGCCGCAGCACGTTGAACTCGATCGGTCCGAGATGGATGTCATGGCCATTGCCGCAAACCCGGTGGGCATCGAGCTTCATCTCAAGGCTGCCATAGGAAAGCCAGCTGTCGTTTTCAATCCCGTTTGAACCCGGCTTCGGCAGCGCCAGCCTCGTCCGCAGATAATCGAGCAGCTTGGCCGGCGCCATTGGCCGCACAAAGCTCTCGTCAATGCCGGCCTTCAACAGATCAAGGTGCTGGTTCTCGGCGCCGGGCGCGATCAGGGCAATGATGGGCAGGCCGCCGGTCCGGGGTTCCCGCTTGAGCCGGGCGCAGATTGCGGACCCGGTAAGGCTCGTTGGACCGCAGTCCAGCACCACGGCCTGGAATTCCCGTTCGTCGGCCTTTGCAAGTGCTTCCTTGGCGCCGCCTGCCGGCTCACTGACGAAGCCGTCCACCTCCAGTATGTGGCTGAGGAACAGATAGAACTCCGCATCTTGCGAACAGATCAGGACGAGTGGCTTCATCAGCGCTACCCCGAGAACCACATTGGCCTCGACCGCGTCGGCCGCGTGGGCTGGCCATCGCGGCTCCTCAAGGCCTGACATGATCCTCTTGCTCGAAAATTGGTTTCATGCCCGTGCCACCTCGGGATAGGCGTCGATGGCTGCGATGGCATCGTCGACCAGTTTCGTACCGGCGGCGGCGAGTTTGCAGAACGTCTCGAAGCCGAACCGATGGACGTCGCGCACGGTCTTGGACAAAACGACCAGCCGCCCGGCGGTGAAAAGCACGCGCCCGAACCCCTCATGGCTCATTTCGATCATCGGCGATGCCATCAGGCCGGAGCGCTCCTCGATCGCAAGGGCGACGGCAGTGTAAAACTTGTCGAGCCTCCACAGCACGTCCGGATCGGGATCGCCGATGATTGGGATCGTACGACGCCGTTCCTTGCTGACGATGAAGTCGGCCAGCAACTCGGCGTCCGCTTTGCCGTCCCACGACCCGTGCGAATCTTGAGCAAGGATCAGCCGCACGAGGCACTTGACGAACGGGCTGGCAAGGGCCGCCTCGTCATCGTTGACAGCAGGGCTGATCGCGACTTCAAACATTTTGCTCTTTCCTTGTTTCAGTCCTCATCCTCGAAGGAGGGTTTCTTTTCGGCGACACCAGCTTCGGCCAGCACCTTGCGCAGCCAGGGCGGAGGACACGTTCTCAGCATCATCTGCGTGCGCAACAGCACCTCTTGGATGGTTTGTGGCTGCGGCACCTTGATTGGATGGATTTTTGCCGAAATAACCTTGGCTGCCGAAGGCCCGCCGATGGCCAGACAAAACAGCAGATGGCAGCCCTTCAGCGCCTCCACCTTCGGCATGACGCGGTCATCGCCCTCGGTCCGACGCTTCCCGCTCTCATCGGAAACGTCATCGAAGGCCACGGCTTCCACGAGATGCCACTCCTCGCGCGTCACGTCGTAGACAGCAAAGCGCTTGGCCGACCCGAAATGGGCATTGAGATTCGTCATGTCTTGCGTGGCGATGGCTACGCGCAATGCGCCTGCCCGTCGGTCCGTCATCGGTGCGTGAACCTCGTCAGTGACGAGTGAGAGGCGACGAACGGAGCTCATCTGGCATTTCTCGTTTCCGGAATGGATCAAGCGCCTCAGGCGTCGGCGCGTGCTGGTTGGCCTGAAAGATATTGGCAACATCGAAGATCAGGTCGCGGGTCCCCCGATAGAGGATTGTGAGCTTGTGCTGGCTGCCGAGCCGGTCGAAGATCGGGAAGCCGACGCGCATGAGCGGAATGCCAAGGCGTCGCGACGCCTGGCGACCGTGGGAATGTGTTACGAGAAGATCCGCGCCCGCTGCAAGAGCTTCCAAATCGCCGAGATCGCCGACCTGAACCCACTCCGCCGGTACTTTTTGCAGAATCTTCGACATATCGGTCGTCGTGACCGCCGCCGCGATGTCACAGCCCATGCCGGTGAAGAAGGTTGCGAGTTGATAGAGTTGGTCTGGTTCAGCAGCGATCGCAATTTTCTTGCCTCCGAAATGGAAATGTCCGTCGAGCAATGCATCCTCCAATTGCGCCCGGTGACGGCGAACCCGGTCCGGCACCGCCGCGCCCGAAACCGCCGATAGCAGCGAGACGAACCGGTCGACGGCCATTAATCCGGTCAGCGACTGGAACACCGCGTAAGGCACGCCGGTCAACCCGTGCAGCGTTTTCGCCGGGTGGCGCATGTGCTCGCCGATGACGATGCATTGCACGGCCGTGCCAAGCTCGCGGATTTCCTCGACGCTGGTGCCGCCATAGGTAGTGGTTACCCAGCGGTCAGGAACCGTGCCGTCGAGTGAGCCGGAGACGTCCGGCAGGATAACCGGGTTGAGCCCAAAACTTTCAACCATGTCACGCAAATGCTCGACGTCAGCGACAGTGAGGTTGCATCCGGGCAGGATCGCGATCTTCTTCGGCTGCCGGGTCCGTGCGCCCGACCGTGTAATCCCTTCGATCATCGCCGCGACAGCCTTGGCCCAGCCTTCTTCGATAGCGCCGCCGAAATCAGGCGTGTTGGCCAGCACAACCTCCGTACCCTCGAGCTCTTCCGCATGCTTCAGCTTGACGTTGGCGATATCACTCGCGCAGTCTTCGCCACGGGTCTCCACCAGCGCGGTCGTGCACACTCCTATCAGCTTTGGCTTAGTGCGGGTTTTGAGGTTGAGGATCGCCTCTTCCAGATGGTCCGCTCCGCCCAATATGGTTGCCACCTCATCCATCGCCGTTGTCTGCAAGGGGATCGCTTCCTTGAAATGCCGCACGAAGAGCACGAGCGCGAAGCTGGTGCAGCCTTGGCCGCCGTGGAACAGGGGCATCGCACCCTCGACTCCAAGAAAAGCGAAGGCGGCACCCAGCGGCTGCGACGACTTCAGGGGGTTGACCGCCGCTGATTTGGTATTGCGAAGGATGCGGACCATCGGATTTCCTCATCGGTCGCCGAAGCGGTGAGCCGTCGCGCCGGCGAATTCATTGAAAGCGTTCACAGTCGCTGTCCCGTTCTTCGTGCTCGCCAGATCGTCCTCCCCGGCAGGCTGGCAATCCCATGGCGCCGGCTCCCGCACCTGGCCCCAGATCGGGTTATGAATGGCGAGGTCGATCTGCCGTACAAGTTCCACCATGCCGTCATAGCCGGCAAAAGGATGTTGGCGCTCCTGGTTGATATCGAGCCAGGGTGTCTTGGCCTTCAGCGCGATGAATTGCGTGCGCCCGCCCGACAGCATGATGTCGGCCTTGTGTTTTGAGAGCATGGCGTAAAGATCGCGCGCTGCCATCTGCTCGAACATGTGGTTTTCGTCCTTGAGGATCCGTTTGATCCGCTCCTTGTCTTCGACGGTGGATTTCTTGACCGAGGTGCCGACGATCTCCATGCCGATCTCCATCAGTGCGTGGACGACTGACCAGGACTTCACACCGCCTGTATTGAGCAGCACGCGCTTGCCTTGAAGCCGCTGGCGGTAGGCCTCGAGTTTCTTCCACGCAATCGCCTCCTGCTCAGCGATCAGCGTGTCTGTGCGATCGAGGATCTCCGCATCGGCGCCCTTCCTCACCAGCAGCTCAGCAATGTTGCGAAGTGCCTCTGAGGTATCGGTTATGCCGTAGAAGGAGCCCTCGAAGAACGGGATGTCCCAGCGCCCCGCCATCTTGCGGGCCAGATTGATCAGTGCGCTCGAGCACACCAACATAGCCGCCTGGGCGCGGTGCGCGGATGCAACGTCGATGTAACGCGCATCGCCCGGAATGCAGGCGCGCACCCGGATGCCGAGCCGATCAAGCAGCGGCTTCACCAGCCAGAATTCGCCGGAGAGGTTGAATTCGCCAAGGATGTTGATGTCGTAGGGCCCGGTGTCGTCGGGTTCCATCGTGCCGATGACATGATCGAGCAACGCTTCGGCGGCGAGTTTGTTGCCGAGGTTCTTGGAGCCGGCCAAGCCCGGCGCATTGATCGGCACCACGGCCAGTCCGAATTTTTCGGCCGCGCGTTTGCACACGGCCTCGATGTCGTCGCCGATCAGCGCCGTCACGCAGGTCGAATAGACGAAGACTGCCGGCGGCGCATGTGTTTCCTTGATCTCGCGGATCGCCCTGAAGAGCTTCCGCTCGCCCTGCCCCATCACGACGTCGAGTTCGGTGAGGTCGGTTGTGAAGCTAGTCCGCCACAGGGTTGGCCCGGACGAAGCTGCGCCTCTGTTGTCCCAGGAATTGCCCTCGCAGGCGAGCGGCGCATGGACCAGGTGCGCAACGTCGGTGATCGGCTGCAGGACGATCTTGGCGCCGTCAAAGGCGCAGCCGCCGGCCGCCGCCCCGGGGGTCAGCGGCTTCGAGCAGCCCTCCTTGCGCGCCTTGGCATCCTTGCCGCGGTTGTTATCGCAGGCGGGCTCGTCGAAAACGTCCTGGATCTTGGCACTGAGCGAGGTCATTGCGTCAGTCTCCGAAGTCCATTGGGCAATGGACGGCCTCGGCGAAAAGCCGGCACGGGCTTAGCGGGTGAGGTCATAGGAATAGTCCGTCACGCCCGTCTCGCTCGTCTCGCGATCGAGCTTGTCGAATATCTTGTCGAGGATCGTCGTCAGCACGCGTAATCCACCCTGGTAGCCCATGAGGGGAAAGCGATGGTGATGGTGCCGGTCGAAGATCGGAAACATCAGCCGGATCAGCGGCGTGCCGGTGTCGCGCTCCAGATACTTGCCATAGGAATTGCCGATCAGCAGGTCCACCGGCTCTGTAAACAGCAGCGAACGCATCGCCCAGAGATCCTTGCCCGCCCAGACCTGGGCATCCTGGCCGAAGGGCGAGGATGCAAGCAATTCCTTCATCTCGGCCTCCCAGGCCGATGTGCCGTTGGTCGCGAGGCAATGTGTCGGCTCGCCGCCGGTCTCCATGACGAAGCGGGCCATGGCGTAGACGAAGTCGGGATCCCCATAGATTGCGTACTTCTTGCCGTGCAGCCATGACTGGCTGTCCGCCATGGCGTCAACCAGTCGGCCGCGCTCCATCCGGATTGACTCGGGGATCTCCTGGCCGGAAATCGCTGAGACCTTCATCAGGAATTCGTCGGTCGCCTGGACACCCAGCGGATAGTGGAAGGATGCCGTCGCCTGCCCGACCTCGTTGCAATATTCCAACGTCTTGCGGGTGTTGTAATGCTGCAGCGACAGTGTCGCCTCCGCGTTGAGTGCCCCTTTCAGGTCTTCGATCTTGGTGCCACCGTCATACATGCGGTATTCGCCGTCCGACGGCGTGTCGAACTGGTCTGAGGCGTCCTGAATGACGGTATAGGTGACACCCATCAGGTCGAGGAGGCGCTTAAGTTCCCGGTTGTTTCCGACGCAGAATCCGTCGAAGCCTGGAATGATGTTGATGGTCCCAGCGGCTTGCGAGCGCTTGCTGCCCTTCCAGAAATGCTCCAGCACGCCCTTCACCATGCCGTCATAGCCATCGACATGGCTGCCGACGAAGGCAGGCGTATGCGCGAAAGGCACGTCGAAGTCGCACGGGACCGAGCCTTCGTTCTTGGCGTTCTCTATGAAGCTCCGCAGGTCGTCGCCAATGACCTCTGCCATGCAGGTGGTCGAGACAGCGATCATCTTGGGGTCGTAGAGCTTGTATGTATTGGCGAGCCCGTCGACCATGTTCTTCAGGCCGCCAAACACTGCCGCGTCCTCGGTCATCGAGGAGGAAACCGCTGACGAAGGCTCCTTGAAATGTCGCGACAGATGCGAGCGGTAGTAGGCGACGCAGCCCTGGCTACCGTGGACGAAAGACATGGTGCGCTCGAAGCCCGCGGCCGCGAACACCGCGCCGAGCGGCTGGCAGGCCTTGGCCGGATTTATGACAAGCGCCTCGCGAGCGAGGTTCTTTTCGCGGTACTCCCAAGTCTTGGTCAATTCGCGTTGGTCGGTGACGATCTGATCAGGGTGCGGACATTCGAAATTCAGCTTCTTCTCGGCAAGCATTTGTCTGTATTCCGGCTCGCGGAACAGGGGAGCATGGTCGAGAACTTTTTCGGCCGATTGCGGCATGGTGGTCACCTTTTCCATCTGGCCGCGGCAAGCGGCAGCACAGGGACATCGAAACTTTGAAGGGCCTCCGCGGATCGAGTGCCCCCGAGCATTTATCGGCCTCCCTGCTTGGCAGGGAGGCCAGTCCTCATTCGGCGGCGACCGCCCTCAGCGGTGCGTCCTTCGTCTTCTTCCACGGCGCGCGGTAGAGACCCCAGACCGGGTTGTTGATGGCCAGATCCATGTCGCGGGCGAAGATGGCGAAGCCGTCATAGCCGTGATACGGGCCGGAATAGTCCCAAGAGTGCATCTGGCGGAACGGGATGCCCATCTTCTGCACCGGGTACTTCTCCTTGATACCGGAGCCAACGAGATCAGGGCGGATGCCTTCGATGAACTTCTCCAGCTCATAACCGGTGACGTCGTCATAGAGGAGCGTGCCATTCTTCACGTAATGGCCGGTGCGCTGATAGTCATCGTTGTGGGCGAACTCGTAGCCGGTGCCGACGATTACCATAGCGAGGTCCTCGTAAGCAGTGATGACGTGACGAGGACGCAGGCCGCCGACATAGAGCATCACCGTATTGCCTTCGAGGCGCGGTCGGTACTTGGCGATGACGGCATCGACCAAGGGCCGGTACTTGGCGATGACCTTTTCGGTCTTCTCCTCGATTTCCGGGCCGAAATGCTTGGCGATGTTGCGCAGGGAGGCCTCGATCTGGGTGGGGCCGAAGAAATTGTATTCCATCCAGGCGATGCCGTACTTTTCCTCCATGTGCCGGCAGATGTAGTTCATCGACCGGTAGCAGTGGATCAAATTGAGTTTGGCCTTGGGCGCGCGCTCTATCTCGGCGAGCGTTGCGTCGCCCGACCAGTTGCCGACCACCCGAAGTCCAATCTCCTCAAGCAGGATTCGCGAAGCCCAGGCATCGCCGCCAATGTTGTAGTCGCCAACGACATTGACGTCGTAAGGGCCGGACTCGAAATCGACATCGTCCTTGTCGAAGACCCAATCGCGGATCGCATCATTGGCAATGTGGTGGCCGAGCGATTGTGAAACGCCGCGGAAACCTTCGCAGCGCACCGGTACAATCGTCTTTTCGTGCTCCTTGGCTTTCTTGCGCGACACGGCCTCGATATCGTCCCCGATCAGGCCGATCGGGCATTCGGACTGCACCGAGATGCCGCCACTGAGCGGAAATAGGTCCTCGATCTCGTCGATGATCTTTTCCAGCTTCTTGTCGCCGCCGAAAACGATGTCCTTCTCCTGGAAGTCGGAGGTGAACTGCATTGTCACGAACGTGTCGATACCCGTCGTGCCGACGTAATAGTTGCGGCGTTGCGACCAGGAATATTGCCCACAGCCGACCGGCCCGTGCGAGATGTGGACCATATCCTTGACTGGACCCCACACCACGCCCTTGGAGCCGGCATAGGCGCAGCCGCGGATTGTCATCACGCCCGGAATGGATTTGATGTTCGATTTGACGTCGCATTCGGAAAGGCCCTTGTCCTCCCCGCCGGCCTCGTCCTTGCTCGTTGCGACACTGAGGTGCTTCTTGCGACGCTTCGCCGCCTTGTCTGGATATTGGGACAGCACGTCTTCGATAAGCTTCGCATGCAAAGCGCCGTCATTCTCATAGTCGAGGCCCATGGGACCTGCCCCTTTCAAGGTTCGGGTAACGCCTCGCCAACGAGGCCTTGCTTCGTAGAAAGGGGCGCCAGGTCACGGTCGGCGCCCCCTGTCGGTAGCGGCGGTTACTGAGCGACGGCCAATTTCGCTTCCTTGGCCTGAAGCTCGGCAAGCATTTGCTCGTCCGTTTTCATGATGCCGAAGTCGAGCAGCATGTCCTCGAGCTCCTCCATGGTGATTGGGGTCGGGATGGTGCCCTGGCCCGAATTGACATGGATCTTCTCGGCCAACGCGCGGTACTCCCCTGCCTGTTTGGAGTCCGGCGCATACTGGATTACCGTCATCTTTCTCAGTTCGGCGTGCTGGACGATGTTGTCGCGCGGCACGAAGTGGATGAGCTTGGAATTGAGCCTGGCGGCCAGCGCCTCGGAGAGGTCGAGCTCGCGGTCGGTCTGGCGCTCGTTGCAGATCAGCCCGCCGAGCCGCACGCCGCCCGAATGGGCGTATTTCAGGATACCCTTGGCGATGTTGTTGGCGGCATAGAGCGCCATCATCTCGCCGGACATGACGATGTAGATTTCCTGGGCCTTGTTTTCGCGAATCGGCATCGCAAAGCCGCCGCACACCACGTCGCCCAGCACGTCGTAGGAGACATAGTCGACATTGTCATAGGCGCCGTTCTCCTCGAGGAAGTTGATCGAGGTGATGACGCCGCGGCCGGCGCAGCCGACACCCGGCTCGGGGCCGCCGGACTCCACGCACTTGATATCTTTGTAGCCGATCTTGAGCACGTCCTGGAGTTCAAGGTCTTCCACAGAACCTTCTTGGGCGGCGAGATGCAGAACGGTATCCTGCGCCTTTGCGTTCAGGATCAGCCGGGTGGAGTCGGCTTTGGGGTCGCAGCCGACGATCAGGATTTTCTGTCCGAGGTCGACCAGGGCGGCTAGCGTATTTTGAGAGGTGGTGGACTTGCCGATGCCCCCCTTTCCGTAGAATGCGATCTGACGCAGACCTGACATGTTGCTTCCTTCCTTCTTTCCATCCATAGCGGTTACCGCGACTTCAATGCCGGTCGGCAGATCCCGCCGCCTCGCACCGATCGTTTCAAAACTCGTGCCAATTCGGCCGGTTGGATCGAAGAAGAAATTTTATGATTGCTTTTCAGCTGTTTAACATTTGGCAAAAATATTAAATTGGCTAAATAAACTTGTGTCGCGGCCCTGACAAAGGCGACAGGAAATGTCGGATGGCGTTGAGTGAGACGTCGGCCGCGGAGCCCGGAAAGAAGCTAGTTGTCAAAATCTGATGGAGTAGATGCCCCCTCCCGACGCCATCGCAATGTGCCAGTTTGGTGATTGCCAGAATCGACCAAGACAGAGACGGCATCCATGGAAGTTACCATCATTGGAATCCTCGCAAAGCGGGTCTTCCAGGTTCACGGCGCGGCGAGTGACGGGAAGGTTGTCTTTCGCAAGAAGCTGTCGCGCGCAGTTGCTGCCGTTTCTCGCCGGACAGCCCCGGTGCACGGTGGCGATGGAAGCGCGACCGCCCACGACTGGGGGCGTACGATCGGCGGGCTCGGGCATGCCGTCCGGCTCCTGCCGCCGGTCTATGTGAAGTCCTTTGTAAAGCGGCACGCGGAAGCGGCCCTCAGGCCGACAATGCGCTTCGTGGCTGTCAAAACCGAGGAGCAAGAGGCGCGGTCGATGATCTTCCGCACGCGCGACCTCTTGGTGCGCCAGCGCACGCAGCTGATAAACGCCCTGCGCGGCCACCTCGCCGAAGCACGGGGTCGTCGCCCCACACGGCCCGGCCCACGTGAAGCGCCTTGCGGATGCAATCGAAGACGAGGAAGGCCTCATCCAGCCGATCGTCCGCGACGTTGGTCGTCTCTACCTCCAGCAGATCGCCATCTACAGCGAGAAGATCGCCGAGCTCGAGAAGACCCTCCCTTGGCTGTAGATCATCTGGGAGCTCGTCCCGCTGGATTTGGCGCGCTGAAGGAGCGGGGATCAGCCAAATCCGCGAGCGTTCCAAGTGGATTCTGTCCACTCTATCTGAGTTTCAGCCATCTTGCCCTCCCGAGCATTCCTTAACCCGCCGCCGCATCAGACCGCTCCGCGTATCGGATTGACGACCTTGAGCCCGGCAAAGTCTTTTTCGTTATCCGTTACCAGCACGCACTCGTTCGCTCCGGCGACAGCGGCGATGATCATGTCGAGCCCGCTGCGCGGCTTGCCGGCCAGTTTTCCTCCTGCCATCAGCCGCGCCCAGATCAGCCCTGCCTTGTCGTCGAACGAGAGGATGCGGCCCGCAAACAGCGCCTGCGGCCCCTCAGGCCCAGAGAACCAGTTGTCGAGTGCGTCGCGTTTTTTCCCGCGCGGCTTCTCCAGAACCCTGCGAAGAATTTCCGCAACGGTCAGCGAAGCGATGAACAAATCCTCGTCACGCTGTCTCGACATCCATGCCAGGAGCGATTCCGAAGGCTGCGATTTGACGACATCGCTGATGATGTTGGTATCGAGGAGGTAGCGCGTCACAGGTCGATCTTCCGCCCCTCTTCATGGGGGCGGGAAAGATCGAGGTCAGCTCCCACGAGCGGCGAACGACGCAATGCGGCGAGAATCCCGCCAAGCTTGGGTGGCTCGCCGGCAATGGTCTGGCTGACAGCAGCGCGCAGGCTAGAGGCATCCGGTCCATCCTCGGCCAGGCGGCGAGCCAAAGATCGAATGAGGTCGCGATCGGCATCGCGGCCAAGCACCTCGAAGCGCGCCAAGCCGCGCTCGCTGAGGCGAGATCGATAGTTTTGAATGGCGCGTTTTTGCGAGCTGCTCATAGTTGCCTCCGACTACAACACACATACAAAATACATTCGACATACATCATAACTACAACAAGAAGGAACATACAGATCTAAATAAAAAGACAGTCTTCATTTCTCATTTCCAGTAATATAACCAGAATACTGGGTTTGATCAAGGTGCAGGCAGTCCGGGCAGTGCTCTCTTCTGTTGAATGGCATCGGTGGGGACGCGCGATATATGTTACGCGACGGTACTTTTTGACCAGCGTCGAGTTCTTGCGCTGACAAGAGAAATATCTCGGCGCCGACCAGAGGGCGTCGGCCCCAGGACGGGCGAGGCGCGTTCGGAGAACGGCGCGAAACAGGGATTGGTCGATTCGCGCGGCGATGATTGACCACAACGCCTGCTGGACGGGTTCCGCGTGCAGGTGCCCGTCGCTGCCCGCCTTGAAAAACTGTCAGAAAATCGCATACATTTCTGACAGGAGCATGGCCATGCAACGGTTGACCGAACAGATTCTTGCGCACGCGAAAGGGCTGCCAGAGGGCACGCCGGTCGCAGCTAAGAGCTTGCTTCACCTCGGGAATCGCGCCGCGGTGGATCAGGCATTGTCGCGTCTAGCCGAGCGGACGCAGTTGATCCGGGCGGGTCGCGGCGTCTATCTCCTTCCGGTCACGAGCAGGTTCGGCACCCGGGCTCCCTCCGTGGAGCAAGCGGTCGAGGCGCTTGCCAGCCAGCGCGGGGAGATCATCGTCACGAGTGGGGCCGTTGCCGCCAACACCCTCGGTCTCACGACACAGGTGCCGGTCCGGTCGGTCTATCTGACTTCCGGCCGCACCCGGAAGATGAGCCTCGGCAAGCAGGTCGTCGAGCTTCGCCACGCGCCTCGTTGGCAGCTCGCCAATGGCGCATCGGCCCGCTGGCGAGGCGGTGCGAGCGTTGGCTTGGCTTGGGCCGGAGAAGGCTGAGGCCGCCCTCCAGACACTGAAGCGGAAACTCCCGCCGGGCGTCTTCAGCGAGTTGGTCGCGGTAGCGCCGCAGCTTCCGACCTGGATGGCGCGCAGCGTGGGCAAGGCCGCACATGGCTGATCCCTTTCTCCACCTCCCGATCGAGGATCGGCGGGAGGCGCTCGGCGTCGCGGCCGATCGGTCCGGCAGGCCGGCGCATCTCCTCGAGAAGGACGTGTGGGTGGTCTGGGCGCTCGCCACCTTTACGGCTCGGCGCTCGGCGAACATCTGGTGTTCAAGGGCGGCACGTCGCTGTCCAAAGCCTATCAGGTTATCCAGCGGTTTTCCGAGGACGTCGACCTAACATACGACATCCGGCCGATTGCACCCGACTTGGTGGGCGACGACGGCGAAGCGTTGCCGGAGACCCGTAGCGAGGAAAAACGCTGGTCCAGTGAGGTGCGTAAGCGCCTGCCCAATTGGGTTGAAGGAAGCGTTCAGCCGATCATCGCAGATGCGCTCGCGGCTGAAGCTTTGGCGGCCGCCATCCGCGTCGAGGGCGAGAAGCTGTTCATCGATTACGAAGCCGCGACGCCTGGCTCCGGCTATGTGGCGCCGAGCGTGATGCTCGAATTCGGAGCACGATCGACGGGCGAGCCCGCGAGCTTGCGCGACATCGCCTGCGACGCGTCTGGCCTGATCGAGGGCGTGACCTTTCCCACGGCTCGTCCACGCGTGATGCATGCGGAGCGAACCTTCTGGGAGAAGGCGACGGCCATCCATGTCTTCTGCCTGCAGGAGCGCCGGCGCGGCGATCGCTTTGCTCGTCACTGGCACGATGTCGCGCGGTTGGACGAAACCGGTTTTACCCCGTCCGCCTTTGCTGATCGCGATCTGGCGAACGCAGTGGCGCGCCACAAGACCATGTTCTTCGCCGAGAAAGCGCCCGATCGAACGCCCATCGATTACGCGGCGGCTGTCAACGGCGGTCTGCGGCTTGTGCCCGCAGGCGATGGTCTGAAGGCGCTTGAAGAGGACTACGCCCGCATGGTCGACGACGGGCTTCTTCTGGAAGACGCGGAGCCTTTCGAAGCGCTGATGGCGCGATGTGCCGATATCGCCGAGCGAGCCAATTACATCCGCGAATAGAAAAAACTGGGGGACGGCGCCGTGCGAATTTCGCGGATCAAAATTACAAACTTCGCCAATCGGCGCGCTGCGGGCGGGAATGCTCGATGCGCTGATGGCGGCAGAGCCAAGCCTCGCCGATCAGCGCGAACAGGTGGTGCGCATGTCGGCGGCGCTCGCTGTCGGCGGGCCGCTCGCCGACCGGATCTGGCGAGCCTCGGTGGACGCGACGCGTCGCCTCTCCATCTTAATCTGTTGACGCCGCACTCGGCAAAGGGCTGCGAAGATGATGTCGTGATCATGGTGGGACTTGATCTGGGCGGTTTGCCCTGGCGCAACGAGCAGCCGGCGGCGCGACGCGAAAGCCGACGGCTGTTCTATGTTGGCCTGACGCGGGCCCGCGACGAGATCCATATGCTGTATTCCGGTTACGTCGATACCGGCCGCGGGCGAAGGTTCGGCACCCCGTCCCGTGCAAGAGCGTAGCCGTCGACAAGTGTGGAGATCAGCTCCTTTGCATTGGGAAACCGTTATTTGAGGGTCGGGTCGAGCTTATCGCGCAACCAGTCGCCGAGGACGCTAACGGCAACGGCCGTGATGACAATGACGAGGCTTGGAGCGAGCAGCATCCAGGAGGCGCGGGTGATATACTCGCGGCCGGCCGCGACCATGACACCCAGGCTGGTCATCGGCGGTTGAACGCCGAGGCCGAGGAAGGAGAGTCCGCTTTCCACCAGGACGATTTCCGGAAAGGTCACCGTCGCCGCCACGAGAAGCGTCGCCGCGCTGTTGGGCAGGATATGCCGCAGATAGACACGCAGCGGATGGGCGCCGAGTTGGCGCGTTGCGCTCGCATAGCCCTGCGCGCTGGCGGTGATTGCCAGTCCTCGTGCCAACCGCGCATTCCGCTCCCAGCCATAAAGTCCCATCAGGGCGACGAACAGCGTCAGCGAATTACCGAAACAGGCGAGCATTGCCAGCGCCACGATTAGAAATGGTAACGAAGCCTGTACGTCGATCATTAGCAGCAGGGCATGCTCGACGAGCCCGCGGAAATACGCGGCGATGAAGCCAATCCCGGTACCGACCAACACGCTGATCGCAGTGGCGCCGAAGGCGACCAGCAAGCTGGTGCGGATCGAGTAGAAAAGACGCGAGGCCACGTCACGGCCCAGATCGTCGGTTCCCAGGACGTGTAGCATCGTTCCGCCAAAGCCGACGGGCGGCGCCAGGCGATGGCGCAGGTCGATGGAAGTGATCTCATAGGGAGCCATCAGCGGCGCGGCGAGCGCCGTGAGGAGCATGAGGAGAACCCAGCCCACAGCAAGGAGTGTCGGCAGGTCCACCGAGCGAGGCGGCGGACGGTTGGTTTCTACAGTTGCCGTTTTCATTGCGATCCTGAGTTTGTTCCACGCAAGCGCGGATCGAACACGCCATAAAGCAGGTCCATCAGCAGGTTGGCCGACGTCATGGTCAGCGCCACGAGAAGGAGGATGACCTGCACCACGGCGAGATCACGGTTCGCAACCGAAACCACCAGCAATTGGCCGATGCCGGGCCAGCCGAAGACGCTTTCCACCAGTACGGCGCCCGCGACCTGGCCGCCGAGCATCAGGCCGAACAGCGTCAGCACAGGAATGATCGCATTCGGAAAGGCATGGTGGCGAACCACCTGCCGCCACGTCACGCCCTTGGCGCTGGCCGCCACGATGTAGAGCTGCGACAGAACTTCGATCATGGCGCTACGCGTGAAGCGCGCGATAATGGCCGCCCCGCCCAAACCAAGCGTGAGCACCGGCAGTACGAAGCTTTCCGGCCGATCCGCGCCGCCGGACGGGAACAGGCCGAGCGTCACGGAAAAGATCAGGATCAGCAATAGCCCGAGCACGAAGCTTGGCACGGTGAAGCCGAACACGGTCAGCATCATCACCGATCGGTCGACCCAGGTGTCGCGATGCATGGCGGCGTAGGCGCCGACCGGAATGCCGATTAGCATCGTGAGCGCCAGTGCCGGCAGCATCAGCGCCAATGTCAGGGGCGCGCGCTCGAACACAAGCTGCAGGGCCGGTTTTCCAGCCAGCATGGAATTCCCGAAATCGCAGTGAAGTGCCGCCAGGACATAGCGGACATATTGCACATACAGAGGCTGATCGAGCCCCCAATGCCGGCGAAACGCCTCAAGATCCGGGGCGCGGGCGCTGGGACCGAGTATCTGCAGCGCCGGGTCTCCAGAGGCCCGCAGCACCACGAATGTAAAGGTCACTACGATCAGGATCGACAGGCCCGCACGCAGGAGCTTGGGGCCGGCGAAACGAAACACCGCACTCATCAATGCCTCACCACATGGCAGGCGACCTGCCGTTCCGGTCCTAGCGGCAGGAGTTCGGGCAGGCTCTGGCGGCAGACATCGCGCGCAAGTGGACAGCGTGGATGAAACGGGCATCCGCAGGGCCGATCGGTGGGGCTCGGCGGCTCGCCTGGCAACGCCACATAATGATCGAAGCCGCCCGGAAGCCTCGGCATGGCCGAGACGAGCGCCTGCGTATAGGGATGGGCGGGTTGATCGATAATGGCGTCGGCGCGCCCCTGCTCGACGACGCGGCCAAGATACATGACGACGATCCGGTCGCTGACATGGCGAACGACCCGCAAGTCATGGCTGATGAACAAGAGGCCGATCCCGAGCTCCTGCTGAAGATCCATGAGCAGATTGACGATTTGCGCCTGGACGGACAGGTCGAGCGCCGAGACCGGCTCATCGCAAACCAGAAGCGAGGGTTTTGGCGCGAGCGCCCGGGCAAGCACGACGCGTTGGCGCTGGCCGCCGGAAAGCTGATGCGGATAGAGCCTGCCATGGTCTTCGCCGAGGCCGACGCCGTGGAGAAGCTCGGCCACACGTTGCTCGCGGCTTGCCGGATCGCCAATCCCGTGAATCGCCAGCGGCTCGGCGATGAGAGCGCTGACAGTCATTCGGCGGTCAAGCGCTGCCAAGGTGTCCTGAAAGACCAGCTGCATCTGGCGCCGCTGCGCGCGCCACTTTTTGCTGTCGATGCGCGGCAGCGGAAAACCCTGAAACAGCACACCTCCGCTGTCCGGCGGCTCCAGACCGAGCGCAATACGGCCGGTGGTGGACTTGCCGCATCCGGATTCGCCGACAATGCCGGTCGTCCGGCCCATCTCGACATCCAGCGACACGCCATCGACTGCTACAAGATATTTCCGCGGTCCGTAGAGTGGCGAGCCGAGCGGAAAGCGACGGGTGATGTTGTTGAGACGCAGCAGGGTCATTGATACGTGCCGGCGTCCAAACGAAGGCAACGCACCGAATGCCGCGCGGCGACCTGCCGCGGTTCCGGTCGGCTCGTGCGACATACCGCGATCGCGTGCCGGCAGCGTGGCGCATAGGCGCATCCCGGCGGCAGATTGCGTTGTGGCGGCGCGCCGGCAATGGCGGTCAACCGCATGCGCGGACCGTGCGAGGGCGGAATGGCACCGATCAGGTCGCGTGTATAGGGGTGCTCCGGCGCGGTCAGAAGCGTGTGTTTCGGCGCCGTTTCGACGATCTGGCCCGCATACATGACGCATGCCCGGTCACAGACGGCCGCCACCGCGGCGAGATCATGGCTGATCATGACCAGCGCCATGCCTGTGTCGCGTTGAATATCTTTGAGCAGCAGCAGGATCTGCGCCTGCACGGTAGCGTCGAGCGCGGTCGTTGGCTCATCGGCGATCAGCAGTTCGGGCCGGCCGGCGAGCGCGATGGCAATCATCACCCGCTGGTTCTGGCCGCCCGACAGTTCGTGGGGGTACGCGTTGAGCCTGCTTGCCGCAGCGGCTATCCCGACCTGGTCGAGCAGGCGGCAGGCCTGGGCACGGGCGGCGGCACCGCTGAGGCCACGGTGCAGGCGAAGCGCTTCGGTGATCTGCGCGCCGATGCGATGCACCGGGTTCAGCGCGCTGGCCGGATCCTGGAAGATCATGGCAATGCGTCCGCCGCGCACCCGATCCAAAACGGATTGTCGTGCGCCCACAAGATCGAGATCACCAATCCTGGCCTCGCCCCCGATCTCGGCGGATTTCGGCAGCAGGCCAAGAACCGCCCGCCAAGTCACGGACTTGCCGCAGCCGGATTCGCCAACGATACCCAAGGCCTCGCCTTTGTTCACAGCGAGATCGACACCGTGCAGCACAGGCACATCGCCGAACGCCACCCTCAAGCCAGCAATGCTGATGGCAGGTTTGGTGGCGGAAGCCCCGATGCCATGAGCCGGCAACAGCGCGGCGCCCGCGCTGTTCTGGAAAGACTTATGCAGCATGGAACTCAGGCCACCGGCTCAGGCGGCATCTTCGGACCGAGATACATTTGCGGCAACGGGTTGGGCTGCCAGCTGACATCCGCCTGCTGCCCATAGATAAAGGGCATGGAATGCAGCGGCGTGATGCAAGGGTCCTCGATCTCGACAATGTCCTGCATCCGTTTGAAGGCCGCCTGGCGCTTGGCGAGATCGGTCGTCGTTTCAAGCTCGTGACCGCGCGCGTTAAACTCGGCATTGGTCCAGCCACCTGTTGACTGGAGGTCATTGGTCGGACCGATAATCTGCCACAGCATGGAAACGGGATCGGCGTAGAAGGCGCCGCCGGACGTGTCATTGATGCCGCCAATGTCGCCGACCTGCGTCCAGTTTTCACACATGATCAGCTTGACGTTGATTCCGGCAGCCTTCCACATCTCGACAAGCGCCTGGTTCTCGGCGAGCTGCATCGGATAATAGGTGCCGACGGAAGGGTATGGGATTTCCTCACCTCTGTAGGATGACTTGGCGAGCAGTTCCTTGACCTGCGCCGGATCATAGGACACCCCCTTGCGGTTGGGGTCGTTGATCTCGCCGAAGATCGGTAGCTGCCAGCTGGTCAGCGCTTTCGCCCGGCCGTCCCAGAGGCCGTCCGCCAGCGCACCGCGATCGATAGCGAGAGCGAGCGCGCGACGCAGATCGACATCTTTCAGGATGGGAGTCCTGAGCGGAGCAAATGTGAGAAAGCGGAACCACATGGCTTCGCCACCAACGATCGAGAGGCCGTTGACACCCTCAATTTCGGCAATGTGGTCCGGAGTGATGTCTGTGACGATATCGTAATCGCCCGACTTCAGTCCGGCGATGCGCGCGGCGATTTCCGGCAGCCGCTTGAAGCGGATCGAGGCAAATGGCGGCTGGCCTCCCCAATATTCGTCGTGCGCCACCAGTGTGATCTCGTCGCCATTGCGGACCTCGCCGATCTTGTAAGGGCCGGTCCCGATCGGCTTCGCCGCCCAGGCGTCATAGCTGCTGGCGCCAGCCCGTGCTCTGGCGCTGATGATCTGCGTGCCCCACGCGCCGAGCCGCTGGGCAAAGACCGGATCCTCTGTCCTGGTGATCAAACGGACAGTGCGATCATTGATCTTCTGCACATCGGCAAGCGAGGAGAGGAAGTTGGCAAACACGGCCGCGCCCGGCGCATTTTCGCCGCGCAGTCGATCCGGCCCGAGCGAGAAGACAACGTCATCCGCCGTCATTGTGGAACCGTCATGAAACTTCACATTGTCGCGCAACCTGATCTCATGGATCGTGGCGTCAATTTGCTTCAATGATGTCGCGAGCGCGAAATTCAGGCGAAAATTGTCGTTGTAGTCGGTCCGTAGAAGCTGATCGAAAATGCTGTATTGCACCCGCCAGGAAACGTTGGCGATGGAGGAGCCGTCCACCGGTTCCAGAATTGTGCGCAGGTCCTGAACGGCAATATTGAGGTTCGGCCGCCGGCCGGTTGCCGCCATGATCGTGTTCGGCAATGCTATTGCGCCAGCCGCCATGGCGGTCATGCCGAGAAATCTGCGACGTGTCGTTTGCATATCAAAATCCCCTCTCTTTCAGTCGGGATGACAATCGGAGCGAATGAAATCCGCTCCCGAGACGGGCTGAGACATAGCGCGGTTATGTGACGGTTTTTTGCAGGTTTGAGACGGATTGTGTTGGTTATTGAAATCAAAAGGAAAAAAATGTTTCACGGTTGGGTCAGCCGTGCGGGCTGAAAGAAGAGGATCAAGTAGAGACCAGTGCGGGGTTGTGACGGTTTTGCGGATATAGAACTTCAACACCGGCGGCTTCGATCTTGTCCAGCATGTCCGATGCAGGCCTCCGGTCGGTGATGATCGCGGTAATCGCCGAATGGGGCAGGATGCGGTAACGCGCCGACAAGCCGAATTTGCTGTGATCGGCGAGAATGACAATTTTCCGTGCTTGCTCGCAGAGCGTCGCAGCAAGCTCCTGTCCGACCTGTTCATGGTCGAAGACGCCATTCGGATGGACCGCATTGACGCCGATAAATGCGACGTCGATCTGCTGTTCGCGGAGTGTACGCAAGGCGGTGAATCCGGTTACGGTCCGGAAATCGACATTGAAATCGCCCCCCAGCATGACAACGCGATGCCGATAGCCTTCGGCCGCGGCGATGGCAGTATCGACCATGTTGGTGACGACGCGCATTTCCGGGAGGGCCGATATGCGGCTGGCCAACGACAGAATGGTGCTGCCGCCCCCGAAGAAGAGATTCTGACCGGGCTTCAGAAGACCCAGGGCGATCTCAGCGATGGTGCTTTTTTCCGCGCGCTCGGAAACAGCTCGCGATGAGATGGCCAGCAGCTTTGGCTGTTGCGTTGCGACCGCGCCACCATGGACCCGTGCGACCAAGCCATCCTGCTCGAGCCGTTTGATATCCCGCCGCGCAGTCTCTTCTGAAATATTGAACCGCTGCATCAAATCTCGGATGCGCACTTCGCCATTCGCCTGGATGATTTCAACGAGCCTTTTATGACGATTGTAACTTAGCGACATGCTTCTCTCTCTCGCGGCATTCGAAAAAAGACTATTCAGTTCGCTGCGCAAATGTCACGTCAGGGCGTCACTCTCAGAGGCCGTTGAGCGGCTTAAGGTGCGCCGCAGAGCTTTTGCCAGCCTTTCGTTTTCCGTCCGACTTCGAACCGTCAGGCGCAGATATCGATCTGCGTCGTTCATGGCTTGATAGCCGCATTCTCTTACGAGGACGGATTCGAACAGAACGAGGCGGCGCTTGAGCTCGGCAGCGGATACCGAATTTTCAGGCAGCCGGCACAAGATGAAATTCGTTTGCGAAGGTACGACGTCGAGGCCCGGTACCGTCCGCAGCTCCTCGATGAACAGCTCTCTATCTTCTCGCAACATCTCTAGACTGTGTTCCAGTTCCTCTGCGAATTCGGGAAGCAGGAACAGTGTGTATTCCGCAATACCGTTAATGTTCCACAGCGGCAGTTTCCGGCGCACAGCGGCAACGAGCGCGGGATCGCCAGCCATGAGGTAGGCGAGCCGGATTCCTCCAAGTCCGAAGACCTTTCCAAGGCTCTTCACCACGATCAAATTGGCACAGGACGGCACCAGAGTCTCAACGCTGTTTGATCGGCCATCAGCGGGGAAATCAATGAACGATTCATCCACGATCAGCCGCCGCCCTCGAGATCCTAGGGCCTCCGCCAGCCATGCCACGTCAGCATGATCAACAAGTCGACCGGTCGGATTGTTTGGATTTACAACGATTGCCGTATCCGCGCCTGTCGCCAGTACGAATTCCAGGAAAGCTCGAACGTCGAGATCGAAATAGGGCGGGGTGAGGACGAAGTTGTTCTTTTGTTCGTCATCGAGTGGTGTTTGAAAGCCGGCGAACGTCGGCACGGGAATCGCGATTGTGGGGTTCAGCGTTGAATAGAGCGCCTGGATGAGATCGGTCACCCCGTTTCCGACTGCAATAAAGTCCGGCTGCTGCGAGGTCATCGTGCCAACAACTGAAGCGATATCGATCTGCTGAGAAGGATAGCATGTCAACACGCCTTCGAGCCTCGCCGCCAGCCGATCGTAAAAAGTCTTGGGAGGGAAGCGGGTATTGCAAAGAAGCATGTGCTCGGCGATTGGCTTGCGCCAATAACCTCCGACGCTCGTTTCCAGACGCCGCAGCACGTTCTCCTTGTCACACCGAAATTCCGCGATGGATGCGTCGACACCGTCGCAAATATCGAGCAGCTTGGAGCCAACATTCAGCACATTGTCAGGCAACGCTACGTCCAGCTGGGACAGGCCCGCGACCAACGTGCTCAAGGCCTGATGCAGAGATGCCGCGGCGCGGCTTTCGGCCAGAAGATTGCGTAGAACATCAGCACTCAATCGATAAATCCCGGTCGGCGCGTCGGGCCGCCAAGCGGAGCCGCGCAAACCTTTGTTGACATCGATACCGTCAAGAACCTCACTGTCGAAAAGCGGCGTTCCCCATATCAGGAGGGTATCGCCATCATGTTGGCGGAACTTCTCAATGAGATCGCCGTCATGCGCGTCGTGCCACGAAAGCGTATTTGTACTGTCCTGCAGGCGGAACCCATCGAATGTGCCGCTGCTCAAGTTTTCAACGACGGTGACATCTTCAATGCCGTTTTCGACACAGGCGTTGACGAGACGGTCCAAGAGCGGCTGACCGTTGATAGGAACCAACGGTGCATCGTAGCTGCCACTCCACAGATGTATTTTTGGCCCTGCGAAATCGAGGATAAAAATAGCACGGGTCGTATCGGCCACCTCGGACTCCTTTCTTCTGAAGGAAGCAAAAAGCGCGCGTAGAAGCGCCCATTCCCAAAATCAAAACGACTTACGGGCGCTCGAAGTATCCCGTGATGCGTTCATATCGGCGTCATCCGAAGCCTATAGGGGACTTCGGTTTCGATCGGTCTCTTCGAGGTGCAATATGACCCACACCAATCCATCCAAGCCTACCGCTCGTTTTCAGACGCCTGCCTCGATAAAGCCGCGCGCTCCTACGAAAGCGATTCTGATCCTCATGGACGGCGTAAGCGCGGACTATTTCGAAAAGCACAAACATCGGTTGCCGACGCTTCTTCGTTTGGCAGGAGACGGTCTTTCCATCACTCGCCTGCGCTCAACGGTGCCGGGAACGTCGATGCCGGGGCGCGCAAGCATGCTAACCGGCGCGGCGCCTCAAGCGAACGGGATCTACGGAAACCACATTGTGCGAGATGGCTCGTTTGTCTGCGCCGACGCGTCTGATCTGCGGGTTCCGACCATTGCAAAGCTTGCCAAAAATAGCGGGCTTGATGTCGCGTCCATCGGTGCTGGGTTGATCGACCCAGCCGATTGCGATGTCTTCGTGCCGGCCTGGTGGGAACGAGGGTTTCTCCAGGGAAGCCGGTCATTTAAGAGCCTGCCCGAAAACCGCATCGCTCGCTCGCGCATGATCAAAGATCCGAATGGGCGGTTGCGAGCCGCCGGCGTGCTCGATCTCTTCGGCTTCCCGTCCAGTAGCGACACCGTTGCGAGCACTGCTCTCGTTGCGGGCCTGGCCGCGGATCATCTCATGATCGGGGCTGCAGGAGCGCTGGCTTGCTCGGAGAACCCGCCTGATCTCATTTTGACCGAGATCGACATGACGGATTCGATTCAGCATCAGTTCGGATACGAAAGCGAGGCGGCACATTGGTCTATCGCCGCGGCCGACATGATGATTGGCGCTCTCATCGAAGGACTGAGGCGAGTCGGGCGGAAAGACGATTACGCGATCGTAGTCGCAAGTGACCATGGACATAGCGCCGTCCACACAACCATTTATCCGGATGCGATCATCCCTGACTTGCTTTGGGAAAGTGAGGGAGCGACGCTCCATGTCCTGGTTGACGGAGCTCATGACCGCAGAATCGCAGATGGACTGTTGGCGCGCTTCCAAGTGGAGCCGTGGTCGAGCGACCATGTTCCGGTAAATGAACGCGATTGCATAGCGACCTATGTCGCACCTCCTGGACACTCCTTCGAGGAGACCGTTGGAGACACGCAAGAAGCCGGCCCGACGGGCAGACCTCGATACTTGTCCACCCACGGTTTCCGACCGGGCAGCGCGGAGGACGATCGGATATGCCTGTTGAGCATCCCTGGAATACAACCTTGCAATATTGCCTGGGGCTCCGCTGAAGAGTTCACGCCAACCATTGCTCAGATCTTGGGATTGTCCGACGTCCCGTTTTCGGCAAAGGGGCTTCTGTAAAATGACCGCAGCCGCCCGCCTGCGGGCTCGCATATTCATCATGAGAATACCTCATTGAAGAATATCCCAAGGTTGGCGAGCAGCCAGAATTTCCGGCCAAATGAATCTGATGGGTTTCGTCGTCCGGCCTTGAACCAACGCCGCAAAGCAGCAGGGTCGAACAAATCTCCCAGCGGAGAGTCCTTATCAAACAACAGCCTTCGATATTCCGTTGCTCCCTCGCCCACGGCCCACTGGCCCAATGGAAGCGGAAATCCCATCTTTTTGCGAGATAGAACAGATTTGGGCAAGACGCTCCGGTATTCCCTTCGCAAGGGGTATTTTGAGACGTCGAGACGTTCACTGAAGGAAGCAACCGGATGCCAAAGTGCCTGGGCCGAAGCGATTGGAGACCTCCACCTCAACCGCTGGGAGCCGGGCATCGCCATTGCGGCGGTGACGAGCTGGTGATCGGTATAGGGGACGCGAGCTTCAAGCCCAGCTGCCATTGTGGTGTTGTCAACCATTTCCAGCAACGCGGGCAAATGCGTAGAGACGAGAACATATGAGATCTTGCTAAAGAAATCTCCGCCCGCCTCCGCAAATTGAGTCGAGAAATGATCGAAGAGCTCCATCTCGTGCTCGGTTCGCATCTGGCCATCGATAGCAAGTGAACGGATCTCATCAGCCGGGAAGTAGCTATAGCGCTCCAGGAAGAACTGCAGCTGACTGCAATGGACGCCGAGTCCAAGGCGTCGACGTGCGATCTGAGCAAGAGCAGGTGGCAATGCGGTGATGATTTTGCTTCGGTTGTAATCATACGGTGTACGGAACAATCGGCTGTAGCCAGCAAAAATCTCATCGGCGCCCTCGCCCGTGAGTACGACTTTGTGCTCCTTCGAAATCGCCTTTGCGAGCGTGAACATGGCGGTTTCGTTATGCATTCCAAGCGGATGTCCACGCAGGCGAACCAGCTCCGCTACAGCGTTGATATCGGAAGGTTCTCCAATTGGGACGACCCGGTGAGTGAGCCCGAATTCGGCGGCGACCTCCATCGCATAGGCCGTTTCGTCATAATCGGGGGTCTCGACCTTGCCGGTATAGCAGACCGGACGGATTTGGGAGCGAGCGGATGCCTCATAGGCCAGGATGCTCGAGTCAAGTCCACCGGACAACAATGCGGCGACCGGTACGTCAGCCACCAGCTGACGTTCGACGGCGCTTCCAAATAGTCTCCTTATGTCGGAATAGTCCGGCTTCGATCGCGAAATTCGCGCGGACAGATTCCACCAACGTTCGGACGTGTGTCGCCCATTTCTTATTTCGAGGAGATGTCCGGGCTCTAACTTGGAGATCCCGGCGAACAGCGTTCTGGCGCCGACAACCGCGCGATAGGATAGAAAGCTGAGCGCGCCGATCATGTCAGGTCCGTGCATTACGCCCGGCCAGCGAATGAGAGCGTTCGGCTGCGACGCAAACAGAAGCCCAACATCGCAAATCGTGTAGTAGAGGGGTTTTACCCCCAAACGATCTCGGGCGATGAGAACAAGCGATTTCCGTGGATCGAAAAGCGCGAAGGCAAATATCCCGTCAAGGCGATTTAGGAATGACTTTCCCCAAGCAATATAGCTAAGAATTAGAACCTCGGTGTCGGACACCGTCGAAAAGGAAAAGCCCATATCCCTCAATTCAGCTTTAATTTCCCGATAGTTGAATATCTCGCCGTTGTACGTTACCACCACTCCGGTATTGGCATCGCGATAGGGCTGATTGGCTCGAGAATGAGCGTCGACAATCGATAGCCGTCGATGCGCGAATGCTACCGATTGATTAATGTATAGGCCGCTGGCATCAGGTCCGCGATGAGCGAGAGCGTCAGCGCAACGCTCAACGGCCGCAGCACAAACGGGCGTTCCCTCGTTTTTGAGGACTATCCCAAAGATTCCGCACATTGGGGTCGCTCTCTTGGCACGAATAACGCCGACTACGTGCTCGGCTTTTCGCCGATCATCTGGATGCAGCCATCGCCGAACCAGAAGCGGGCCAGCGGGTGGTCATAATGACGGTACATCGGAGCGAGAAAACGCCGAAGGTTATGGAAATTTCTCGTATATCTTGAGATCCTGCGGATTTTCTCGAAGCCGCACTCGCCATACCAACCTCGGATTTGAGCCTCTGTGAAGGCGAACTCGTGATAGGTCGGCGCCTGGAAGCGATCCCGGATCGTCACGAACAAATCATCATCAAAAAGACTCCGAAAGAATTCGTTTTCGCCAGGTATATATTCCTTCTCTTCGCCGTCCTTTATTCTCAAGATCCAGTTGATGGCTTCGCGTGCGGTGGATGCATCCAGATTGTCAATGGAACTGCGGAATTGCTCGTCGCTTTGGTAGAGTTCTCGCAAGTGATTGATGCATCGGTAAATGACGCCGTTGGCGGTACCCATAATCGTCAAAAAGAAGCTGCCGCCGGGGCGGGTTACACGGGCAAGCTCTTCAAAGCCTTTTTTCGGATTGCTGGTGTGCGGCAAAACCCCTGCGCAATGGACAAAATCAAAACTGAAGTCGTCAAACGGCAGATCGAGCACACTACCAGCGACCAGTTCCGAGCGCGGCCCAAATCGGCTGAGCCGTTTGCGCGCGCAATCCATCCAATCATTGCTCAATTCAAGCGAAACAACGTTTCGTGCCCCCTTGTCGAGAAACGCATAGGACGCATTCGCGTTGGAGCCGCAGCCCGCGTCCAGGACATCAAGGCCGCGGAAGCTGCCGGTTGGCAGGCCGAAATATTCCTCCTCGATCAGAGAGACCAACCTGTCGAATATGTGGTCGTCATTCTCCTGCTGGCGCTGGTAGCGATCAAAGACGGTGCGAGTTTCGATCTCGAAAGAGTTTTCCATGTATTCTCTTCCCTATAGCTTTGTGAGCAAGGCGACAGATCCGGCTGCGGCGAGTGTAAGGTTGCCCAAGCGCAACGCACTGCCGGTACCCGGAAATTTGAAGTTTGAAAGATGCAGGACCGACAGCACAAACCCTGCACCGATCAATAGGTTGCCCAGGCCCTTCACCGGCAAGTGACGGTCGGCGACGAACAGCAATGCCAACACGAAGAGGTTATTGTTCAACGGCAATCCTCTGCCGAATCCGTCAGCGTCCAGTCCGAACGTCGAAAAATAGCTGAGGCGCAGAGCCCCTGACAGGATGAGGCAATTGGCAGCCAACAATGCGGGAACGGAGAACGCGTTGAAGGACAAAATGAGAACCGCTGGAAAGACGGCTGCGTAGACCAAATCAAGCAGCCCGTCCAACGTGCCACCCAGCTGTGCCATCGAAGCGGACCGGTTCGGGGAACTCTTCGCAACCATGCCGTCGGCATCATCCGCCAAAAGAGCCCACAAGCCGAAACAGATGCCAATCTCGAAGCGCCCGATCAAAGCAAAGTAGATCGCCGTGGTGGCCAAGATCAGCCCAAGGGCCGTAATGGCATTTGCAGCATCGAACAGATAGCGGATCATCCTCCTACCCCGCAACGGCGGCCGGCGCGCCGGCACTGTGTCTGTGAGGTCGCTCGAGGGCGAAAATTCTTTCCGCCACCCGCAGGTCCTGTTCACTGTCGATCTCGTACCATCGCAAATCGTCACATCGCGCCGCGGCGAGTTGCAGCCCGCGCTGCTCGATGAGATGCGCGAGCAACTCCTCCGTATAGGCTTTGATCGCGCCCGAGCCGATCAGGTCGTGGAGGACCGGGACGATCACCGTTTGGAGTTCGGCGCCAGAGAACCGGATGAGGTTCATCATCTTGAAGAGCACCGGGGTGCCTGATGCCAGATTTGCTGCCGTCTGCTTCAACCGGACTTCGGATATGAAGCCGTTGCCGGAAAGGACGGCCGCGGACCCTTCCATGGATGGATCGAACGGCGCGACCGCGGCGGCATTGGCCGCCTCCACCCTGATCAGGTGGCGCAGCGCATCTTCTTCGAAGAAGACGTCACCTTCGAGGAGATAACAGTCGCCGGAAAGAAGCGTGTCGCGTGCCAGCCAGAGCGAGTAGGCGCTCCCTGTCTTGTCGAAGACCGAGGACTCGACATAGTTGATTTCAAGTCTGCCGAAGCGTTTGCCACAGGCATGGCGTATGGCATCCTTGCGATAGCCGACAACAATCGTTACCTCTTCGACTCCCACCGCCTGAAGGTTCCACAGTGCGTTGTGAAGTATCGGTGTGCCGTTGACTTCGACGAGGGGCTTGGGACACAGATCGGTCAGCGGACGCAGGCGGGAGCCGAAGCCAGCAGCGAGAATGACGGCTTTCCTGGGAGCAGCGGGAGGCATCTCATTCACCTCTTTCGTTGTGTTGCGGTGTCATTTCCAGGCGTTGAGGAATTCGACGAGCCGGGCCAGGCCGGTCGCGAGTTTTTCAGATGGAATTCCATAGGACAGGCGCAGGCCGGCGGGGTCGCCGAACGCGGCGCCCGACACAGCTGCTACGCCAGTTTCGGTAAGCAGAGCCGTCACGATATCGTCGGCTGTCGTTGAGGCGCCGTCTTCCGATGCCGATCGCAGCAGATGGGAAAGGTCGAGATAGAAATAGAAGCCGCCTTGCGCCCTGGGGACCGGTACACGCGTCAACCAAGCAAGCACGTCAAGACCGATCCGTCTGGCGCTTGTGAGGCGTGAACGCAGCTTGCCTTCATAGTCCGAGCCACCCCTTTGCAAATGGGCGAGCACCGCGTGCTGGGCAATTACGTTTGGATTCGAAGTGGTGTGCGACTGCAGCGCGTTGACGGCATTGATCACCTCTTTTGGACCCGCCAGATAACCGATGCGCCAGCCGGTCAATGCCAGCGATTTGCTGAAGGAGCTGACGATCAGCGCGCGTGCTCGAATTTCGGGAGCGACCGAGACGATCGGATGGTGGGTATGATCCTCATGCACGAAGTCGCCATAGCACTCGTCGAAAATGATCCACAGGTTGTGGCTGACCGCCAGTTGAGCGATGGCCATCAGGGTCTCAACATCGTAGACCGCACCGGCCGGATTGCTGGGCGTGTTGACGACGATCGCCCGCGTGCGCTCAGTGACCGCCTCCTTGATGTGCTCGGGGCGCGGGACGTAACCGTTGGATCTGGTGTCGACGAAGACCGGTGTGCCGCCGGCGATTAGCACCTGGGCCGGAAACGTTGTCCAGTAAGGCGCCGGGATGATGACCTCGTCGCCCGGGTTCAGCAGCACCATTGCGGCATTGAACAAGGCCTGCTTCGCTCCGGACGTCACGGCAACTTCCTCGGCCTTCCAGATCTGTCCGGTATCGAGGGAGATCTTCCGCGCCAGTGCCTCGCGCAGCTCCACCATGCCAACCGTATCGGTATAGCGATTGACGCCCTTATTGATGGCGTCGATCGCGCCGTCGCGAATCGTGGGAGCAAGCTCGCTCCAGATCTCGCCGGCGGTCAGATCGATGATCTCCTTGCCAGCATCGGCCGCCGCTTTTGCGGCAGCGCGCGCCGCGGCGGTACCCGATGTGCCAAACAGGTTTGTCCGATGCGCAAGCATGTGCGCTCCCGTTTTCGTTTGCTTTCAAAAGACGGGCTGGGCCTGCTACCGCACGCCGGTCGCCGTCTGCGGCAGATATTTCTCTTCCGCCGCTGAGAGTTCCTGGTAATTGAGCAGATCGAAGAGTTCGTCGAGCGTCGCCACCTCGTCCTCGATACCGGCGGTACTTTCTTCGCGGAGGATGCGGTCGCAGACCTGGCGCATGGCCGATATCGCCGCGCGCATGTTGTGGTTCGCCCAGATGACCGTGGAGATTCCGGCCGCCCGATACGCGGAGACCGGTGTGCGGTAATATTTCGTAGGCACGATCACGACCGGAAGGCGGTTCTGCCAGGCGCGCGTGAAGGCGAAAATCTGCTCAGCGTTGGACTTGCGGGAATGAATCAGAATAGCATCGGCGCCGGCCTCAGCGTAGGCTTGTGCTCGCGCCAGCGCCTCATCCTCTCCGCGGCCGGCGATGAGCGCCTCGATCCGGGCGACCAGAACGAACTCCGCATCCGGCACTTGATCCTTCACCGCCTTAAGCCGGCCGCAGAACTCGGGAATATCGGCCAACGGGTGCCGATCACCGATGAACGAGTTCATTTTCGGGAACGCCGTGTCCTCGAGACATATGCCGCTCGCGCCGTGTTGGCGCAGCTTGCGGGCGACCAAACGGGCATTGTTGAAGTTCCCGAACCCGCTGTCCCCGTCGACGAGGACTGGAATGTCCACCGTGTCGGAAATTCGCTCAACGACATCGACGAGTTGGGACCAGGAAGCTTCGTTCGCATCTCGATATCCGAGGCTGGATGAAATCGAGAGGCCGGACGCCCAGAGCGCCTTGAAGCCAGCGCGCTCGGCAATCGCCGCCGAAAGGCCGTCATGAGCCTCCATTGCGAAGGCGAGTTCACTGGACGCGATCATTCGGCGCAAGCTCTCGCGCGTCTGCGCACCAGACTGCCTCTCCACCATGCGGTCTCACCTCCACCGACGCTATCCAGCCGACAGGCCTGTCATCGCTGCCGCACGAAGTGCTTTCAGAGGCGAACCGCTCTGCCCACCGATCGGCGACCTGCCACTGTCGTGCCCATACAGAATCAATGAAGCAAGGCGCGTGCCGAATTGGCGAACCACCTGCGCCGCACCAGTTCTCCATACCGGCGGCCAGGTACCCTCTCGACCCCTTGGTCGGGCTTCCGACATCCTCGTCCAACTTCGGACACAAGAGGGGTCGTGGGAGTGGCTATTCGTCTGCGCCGTGGCGGGCGTCCCGTCAGGCTGCCGATCAACGGTCAAGCGAGATGGCCAGAGAGCGGAAGACCGGCGGTCCGTGCAGGCAAGGTGACGGACGGCGTTGGTCTTCGATACCCGCCATCGCCAGTCGCCTTGATTATATATCCAGGCCGCATGGACCATCGTCGAGCATCGGCACGCGAGATTTCAGGATCCCAGTGGCCGCCCCGAACTTCAAGCCTTGACCTGACCAAGCGACTTGTTGATCGATGGGATGATCTTGTCTCCCCAGAGCTCAATCTGGCGTAGCATCGTCTTTTGGTCGAAATCTCCCAATTGGGTCTGAATTGCGATCTGGTCCGGCTTCAGGATACTTATCTCTTCCAGCAGGCGATCGATGACGCGACTTACGCTGCCGATCGGCAGGTTCTGGCGCATGGTCTCGAACGACAGATCCTGCTGCGTCGGTGTTTCCTCCAGCAGATAGCCGTCCCGACTCTGCTGGCGGCGCTGATGAAGTGCTTCAGATAGCCGGCGCTGGAATCGGGCGTTGTCAAGATAGCTGTCGATCTCCGCCTGATCGTCGCTGGCATAGCAGCAGCGCAGAAGCGCTATCTTGGCGGCGGTGACATCCTTACCCCGCGAAGCCGCCGCCGCCTCGATGGTCTCACGCAGCGTTCTCACGTTTTCCAAGCCGTTGTGGAACGCCGTGACGAAAAGATTGTGGCCCTCACGATAGGCCCGGCCCATGCTTCGCGCGGACCCGCAGGCGATCCAGATCGGTGGGGCTGGCCTTTGGATGGTGCGCAGCGAAATCGCCGTCAAAGGTATCTTCTCATACTGACCATTATGCTCGTAGACCTTCTGGTTGAGGCCCTTGAGAAGGATATCCAGGTATTCCGCAAACACGGCCGGCGCCTCCTCGACATCGACGCCGAAGCGCTCGAACTCGAACTGCTGGTATCCCGAGCCGACGCCGAGTTCGAGGCGGCCGTTCGAAACGATATCGGCAAAGCCGATCTCGGAGAGCAGGCGCTGCGGTTGATACAGCGGCAGCACACATACGCCGGTGCCAAGGCGAATGGTGCTCGTAAGGCCAGCACAGTGTGCCACCATCATCAAGGGCGAGGGAACCAGGCTGTAGTTGTTGAAGTGGTGCTCGGCGAACCAAGCGGTGTTGAAGCCGGCCTGCTCCGAAGCGATTGCCTGTTCGATTGAGTTACCGATGACGCTGTCGCACGATTGATGATAGCCTCGCTGGGCCGCCAAGATGAATGTCGCGAATTCCATGGCGTTTCCTCGTTTACACAAAGTGGCCAATCAAGCCTTCGACTTGTGCCGATTGCGGGTGGGCGGTATCGATCCGGCCTGGCGGCGACGTAGTCGACGATCTTGCGCAAAGCCGCTTATCGTTCGGCGGCCGCAGGCAAGCGCCAAAACCTGGCTAGTCATTCGACCCTGATGACGAGTTTTCCGTCACCAATGAAGACGATCACTTGGCAAGCCGCGCTTGGCCCGTGCCACGCAGCCGCAGTCTCAATCCTCGAACCTCATCGGCTTCGACGAACCGCAACCCGTCGCCGGCGAACATTCGACGGATCCGTCCGCAGCCTTCGTTGGATCTTGTTGATCGGTTGACTGGGCGTTTCGCGCGTCAGCCAACGAGGTCAAGCCGCCGTCCACGTAGAGGGTCGAGCCGTTTACGTATGAGGCATCAGGCGAGGCCAGAAAGAACACTGCCTCGGCGACGTCTTCGGGCTCTCCCATCCGCCCCATCGGGATGCGCCGTTTGATCGCTACGGAATCGATGCAGCCGGACTCGACCAGCTGAGCAATGTCAGGCGTACGGATATAGCCAAGAGCGACGGTGGCCGTTCGGATGCCGACCGACCCGAGTTCGGCCGCCATGCACCGGGTCAGAATGTTCATACCCGCCCTGGACGCCCCATAGGCATGGCGCGGCACGAAGGGCAGGAAACTATCGATCGATCCAAGATTGAGGATTACGCCGCCGGCGTCCATCGACTTGATCGCCTCGCGCGCGCAGGTGAAGGTGCCGGTGAGATTGACGTCCAGTACCCGCTCGATCTGTCGCGGGATTTCGATGCCTCGCACAAACGTATCGGCAATAGCGGCACAGTTGACGAGGATCTCGATGCGACCGAAGCGCCCCCGTATTTCCTCGAACAGGGCCACCACCTCGCTCTCGACCGCCAAGTCGACGGATTTCGCCACGTGCCTGCCGCCCAGCAAACCAGCGAGTTCTGCCGCCCCAGCACCATCTTTATCAGCAATCACGACTGTGTCGGAGTTCGCGGCAAAGCGGCGAACGACGGCGGCGCCTATACCGTTCGCGCCGCCCGTCACGACCACTGTGCGCGCGCCAGTTCGTTCGGCCGGCCGGAAGAGTTCGGCTCGAGGCGTCTGGTCGACCGGCGGGTGCGCGTCGCCCGGCTGGTTGAACGACATCCAACCGCCGTCGACCGTCAGCACCGATCCTGTGATGTAGCCCGTCTGTGCGCTGGCCAAAAAACGCACGGCCCGAGCGATCTCGTCGGGGCGCGCCATTCGCCCCATGGGCACGCGGCGGCGCACGGCCGCGAGGTCCATCTTGCCCGCACGTTCCAGTTCCGCCACCATCGGCGTGCGCACGTATCCTGGCGCTACCGCCGTTACGCGGATGCCGCGCGAGGCCCACTCGCATGCAAGCGATCTCGTGAGAGCGATCAAGCCTGCCTTCGAGCTGGCATAGGCGTTGCGCTTGGGATTGCCGAGGACGCCCGCCAGCGAAGCGACGTTGACAATGGCAGCGCCGGGCTGCATGCGCCTCGCCGCTTCGCCGGCCATGATGAAAGGCCCGATCAGGTTTGTTGCCAGCACGCGTCGGAAGGCCTCGAAACCGGTGTCGATAGTCGCAGCCATGGCGGGTCCTATCGCCGCGTTGTTGACGAGAACATCGATTTTCGCGAACTGCGCTTCGATGCGGCCGTATAGGGCGACAATGTCCTCTTCTCGTGAGACATCGCATTCGAGGCCCAGATGCGGATGGCCGAGACCGCCGGCCAGTTCAAGAACGCCGCTGCCAGGAAGGTCCACCGCAGCGACGATGTCTCCATCGGCGGCAACGATCTCGACCAGCGCACGGCCGATTCCGCCTGCCGCTCCCGTTATCATGACGACCCGTCCTGCCTGCTTCATATGAACCTCTCCGCAGCCAGCGTCAGAGATATCGACGCGAGTCAGCCGCAAGACCGGTCGCGGACGTCCTGGTGACGGCGAGTTTCCATACCGGGTAGACGTGTTGCGTTCCGCGACCGCTCCCGCGACGCGGCTCCGCAATTGGGAGCCTTGGAAAGCATTGTGGTGACATGCATGGCATTTTCATTTTGATGACGAGCTGCGGCGCTTCCTGAGCACGTAAACCGGGTCATTGGGATGCGCTGCTCCGATCGGTTGCCGCAAGCCGAACCGTTCTGCCTCGGGGACCGCTGGTGGGGTCTGCTCTTCGATCCAATCGTAAACGACGGTCCGTTCGGCAATGCGCCACGCCCCTTCTCTCTTCTGAAAAAGATCGCAGTAACGGCCGCAGAGAAGCACCTGGCGTGCTTCTCCGTCATTGTCTGGTCCGCGTTGCAGCGCGGTGAAATAGCTTTCGACCACGGCCTCCGACGGGTCGATGAATTCGATCAAGACGTTCGTGATCTGGTGGATTAAGCGCGGTCCGGTTTTGAAGAGACCAAGCGCAAACTCAAAGAAGCCCTCGGCTGAGCCGCGATAGGCACCGTGATTGTCATGCGCATCGGGCCAATATGCACTGCGCAGCGCAGCCTCATCCGCGCGGTCTATGCCGCGGCAGTACCGATAAAGGCAGTCGCGGATCGCCTCGCGGTCGCGCAGTTCGGTGATTTTTGCCTGGCCCATCGCTCTGTCGCAAATTTGAGATTGGATGAGGCGTTTGGTGCCTCTAGGTGCGTGCAAGGTCGAACCGATCGGCAACTGAAGAAGCCAGAACGGAGACGAACTTCACGTGTCGCGTGCGTGTCATTGAGGTCTCGATGCCGGAGAGGAGGTAGGCAGGGAAGCGGCCGGACATCTTGCTTTGCGGTGTGGGGCCACGTCTCGTCGATTCCACCTAAGCTTCCCCAGTTCTTGGTTGCATGGCGGCTGGTTCGAACCGCGCTGCCGATGTGCGATCGACTTCCAGCGCACGTTCGGGGCAGGATCGCGCGCCTTGTGACGCAAGCAGTTGCTCCCCCTCCGCAACCTGAATGTCACCGGGCAGGATGTAGCCATCGTCATCAAGCTTGAAGATGTCCGGCGCTTGCGCCCAGCATCGCGCGTGACCCTGGCATTTGGCATTGTGGACGATAATGCGCATAGCGCTGCCTCCATTGTCTTGGCATGGCTCGGCGATGGTCATGACCAGTCCAGGATCAGATTTTCGATCCCGAACACATGGCCGCCACAGGTGATGGGCGCTGTACCCTCCTTGATCCGGAAGGTCGGTATGCGCGCCAGCCACTCCTCCAGGCCAATGACAATCTCGCGACGGGCAAGGTGTGAGCCAAGGCAACGGTGGGGACCATAGCCAAACGCGGCGTGGCGGTTGTGCTCTCGCGCCAGATCGACCGTGTTGGGGGATTCGAATTCCTCCGGGTCGCGATTTGCAATCATCGTGGCGCACGAAACATAGTCCCCCTTTCGGATCGGCGCGCCTTCGAAGTCGATATCTTTCGTAGCCACGCGGATCAACTGAATGGGCGGATAGGCCCGCAGCAACTCTTCGGTTGCAAGCAGGATGCGGTCCGGTTCGCTGCGCAGCAGTTCCTGATCCTTGAGGTTGCGCGCTAGATAAGCCAGGTCAAAGCCAATAGCTGCTGCGACAGTGTCAAGTCCCGCGACGAACACAAGCACGCCGATGCCACGGATCTCCCCGTCGGTTAGCCGGCGGCCCTCGATCTGTGCCTGCACGATGAAGGTCATGAGATCGTCGACCGGATCCTTGCGGCGATTGGTTGCAAGTTCATCGATGAAAGCCACAATCTTGCGGGCAGCCACAGGTCGTTCCACATCGTCGCCGTGGAGCAGATCTTTCGCCCAGCCGACAAATGTATCGAGTCCCTGATCCGGCAACCCCAGAAAGCGAAGGAAGATGCTGACAGTGAACGGAAAGGCAAAATCCTTCATGACGTCGCAGCTCGTGGCCGATGCGGTGATCCGGTCGATCAGGGCTATCGCTCGCTCACGGACAGCCGGTTCCAGTGCCGTCACCCGCTTGGGCGAAAGCAGCGGACTGAGCAGTGAGCGAAATGCGCCATGGGCCGGTGGATCGAGCTCAAGCGGGATCGTCGGCCAGGTTTCGCCCAGTATGGAGGAGAAGATGCTGCGATGGCTGGAAAAAGTTTCAGTGTCCTGCAGCACCTTACGCTGGTCTGCGGCGCGGGTGATGACCCAGGTGCCCCGGCCATCTTGCGTGTTGTAGGGGGAATAGAAGATCGGAGGCCCGTCATGGGCGCAAGCGACGGCTGCGTGTGGATCCCCGTTGGGCGTTGGTGGCATGCCTGGCGATGTGAACAGGCTGAAGTCTCTCACCATTTCGGGCGGGACATGATCTGGAACCGGGTTGATCGCCATTGCATTTCTCCTGCCGTCTAACCACTAACCAGGCCGCGCATCATGGCATCTTGGCCATCCAGCAAGCTTGTTGCCCTTTTGGCCAGACCGCTGCCTGCCCGCCAAAGAGCCGACGAGCGAAATCGTCGGAGACGCGGCGTTTTCCAGCTTCGAACGGCGAACCGGAATGAAGCTCTTGCTCCACAGCGGTTCGGGGTCGATCATCTCTTCGAGGATATCCGCAGCGCGGCACGCGAAAGACCGGTTGGCCGCCGAAGTGCTCGCCGGTCTCCTCAAGCGCCGGCGAGAGGACAGGAGCAAGCACATTCTGGTCGAACCGTATCTGCAGGTCGATCGGTGGCCATTGGCCGGTGCCGGGCGGTTGTGACGGTGACGCCAGTCACGCCGGTCGATATTGCATTCCACGGGCAATGCCCGTTGCGGATAGAATCTGAACTGACGCTGACCTGACATGTCGTCTTCCTTCATTGCATTGAGCGCGATATCACTCACGAATGGACGCCAGTCGGTATCTCCTGCCGTCTCACATGAGAGCTTCAAAAGTCGTGCCAACGGCGCGGAAAGAGCCCTGCAGGAGATTTTCTACATATCATTCAACAGCTTGAACGAATGCGCAGCCGCAAGCCTGGCGGAGCAAACCCGTGTCCCGGACATGACAAACCCGACAGCAAAGTCGCGGCAGCTTCAAAATGCTCCGAGAGCACAAGGCGGTCTTCCCGTCACTTCGGGACCGTGCCCGCCTCACGCGATTTCGAAGCGGTCTCGCGAGCGTCGATAGGGCGAAGCGCGTGGGCCTGTCAGCCGTCTCAATCCTGAGAACGGAGGCCATAGGGACCCTCGTCAGGTTAACCCCGATCGACTCCTGTCCCTCGTTCCGAGTTTGAGCCCAGATTTTCGCTTCGAATACGAGCCACGTGTTCGCCGCGCCGGCGACCCGGCGACCCTCCGGTCCGACTTCCGACATTTTTGTCCAGCTTCGGACAAAGAGGGGCGCGGCTTGATACGCATAAACGGGATCCCCTCTGCCCAGAGCTCACGATCAGATGATTATGGGCGCGCTCGCTCTCGGCGAAGGCACGGTCTTGGCCGCTCAAGGCAAAGAGTGTCGCTGCAAAAAACAGTGTGACCCCCAGCCTAAAATCAAATGGCACGGCGCTTGCGTCGTACTCGGCAGAACCCATCACAAGGTGGCCAGGAGTAAGACCATTGCTGACATCGCGACCCCCCGTACAAGCGCGTAGTGAAACCGTTCTCGTGCCGCCACAAATCGAGAACGCCCGTGCTCGCGAGCGGTTTTGCCATGGCTGATCCAAGGTCGACGCAAAACGCGCGGCGCTCGACCGAATTGCCGGCCGAGGTCGATGCCGTGTCAGTTTCAACCGAAAAAGCAGCCCACCAGTTTTCCTCCAGGAGCACATTGATGACCGTCAAAAAAAAGGTTCCTTTCGTCACCTTTCGCACTCGTGTTCGCGATGATTCCATCGAGGGACCAAACCCGCACCGCTGGGAAGACAAGACATCCGACGACTGTTTCAGCGGCAAGCGCATCATCCTGTTCTCGCTGCCCGGTGCCTTCACCCCGACCTGCTCGACCTTCCAGTTGCCCGATTTCGAAATGCTCTACGACGAGTTCGAGAAGGAGGGAATTGACGCAATCTACTGCGTTTCCGTCAACGATGCGTTCGTCATGAATGCGTGGGGCAAGGCCCTGGGGCTGAAGAAAGTCCAACTCATCCCAGACGGCTCGGGCGAGTTCACCCGCAAGATGGGCATGCTGGTTGCCAAGGACAATCTCGGCTTCGGCATGCGCTCCTGGCGCTACGCTGCCGTGATCAACAATGGCGTGGTGGAGCAGTGGTTCGAGGAGGACGGTTTCTGCGACAACTGCGAGGCCGACCCCTATGGCGTATCGTCGCCGCAGAACGTCCTTGAAACGCTGAGAGCCGCCAAAGCCGTGACGGCTGCATGATCTAGACGAGTCAACGTCTCGAAAATCCCCTTGCACAAGGCGAAGGTCGCTCGGTAGGAGTTTCACGCTAGCCATGGAGTCCTCAGCAAGCCTGCTTCAGCGTCAGAAGCAATCGTTGGTTTTGACGCCGCAAATGATGGAATCCATTCGCCTGTTGCAACTGGCGCATCCCGAACTGCATCAGTTCGTCGAGCAGGAAATCGAGAAGAACCCCTTTCTGGAACGGGCCTCAAACCGGGCGCCGAAGGACATTCCGTCGATTTCGGCCGGGAACCCGCGCATCGGGCCGACCACGGGCGGAATATCGGATCGGGCCTCGCAGTGGAAATCAATCCGCGGCAAAAACAATGTCCAACCGGGGGGAAACCATGCGTTCGAAGATTCCTGGACGTCCATCGAAACATTGCACGACCATGTCGCTCGTCAGATCGCTCTCAGCGCATTCGCGCCGCTGGAGCGGCGAATAGCTGGCGAGCTTGCCGGTCATCTGGAAGACACCGGATACCTTCCGGTGAACCTTTCGGAACTGGCCCGCAGCCTGAATGTCCGGGAGGCTGTTGTGGAACGGGTTCTCGGAACCTTGCAGCAGTTCGATCCACCGGGTATTTTTGCGCGAACTCTCAGCGAATGCCTTGAGATACAATTGCGGCAGCTAGACAGGTTCGACCCGGCAATGGCAGCGCTGGTCGCCAATCTTGAAGCGCTGGCGCGACGCGATTTTCAAACATTGAAGCGCCATTGCGGTGTCGATGAAGACGACCTTCTCGACATGTTGCACGAAATCCGCGCGCTGGATCCCAAGCCCGGAAACCGATTCCAATCCGGAGGGCCTGAATCGATCATTCCCGACGTCTTGGTCCAGCCCTCTCCCGGAGGTGGGTGGCAAATCGAACTCAATCCAGACACGCTGCCCAGGCTGCTGATGAACCAAAACTATTTTGCCCAGGTCTCCCGCCTAAGCGCTCAAAATTCGAAAGATCAGTCATTTCTCAACGAATGCCTCCAAAACGCGAACTGGCTAATCCGCAGCCTTGATCAGCGCGCCAAGACGATCCTCAAGGTAGCGGCTGAAATCATCCGCCAGCAGGACGCCTTTTTTGAACATGGGGTCGCCCACCTGCGGCCTCTCAATCTCAGGACTGTCGCGGATGCGATCAACGTGCACCAGTCGACGGTAAGCCGGGTAACGTCGAACAAGTACATGCTGACCCCGCGCGGCGTGTTCGAACTGAAGTATTTTTTCACTGTCGCGATCGGCTCCTGTGAAGGCGGCGACGCGTACTCCGCCGAAGCTGTCCGCCATCAAATCAAGGCGATGGTTGCCGTGGAATCGCCCAACGAAGTGCTTTCCGACGACGACATCGCCACCCGGCTCAAGGAAACCGGGATCGACATTGCTCGCCGCACCGTTGCGAAATATCGTGAGGCGCTGAACATCCCGTCCTCCGCGCGACGTCGCCGGGAAAAGCGCGTGCGTCTTCGATGCCAATCAAGCCCGGGCGGCGGCGGCGACGAAAGCGGCTCTTAAGCGAGCCCGTTCTTGATCCGTGCCAAGTGGCTTTCGCCTTCCTCCGGGCCAAAACAGCTTTCGAAATCGCCGCATTCCTGACAACTGGGCGCGGTGCATAGCGAAAAGCCTTCAGCCTCGCAGAGCTTACGATAGAAATACTTCTTCCATTTCATGTTTTTGGTGTTGCCGGCCGCCAGCGCCGGGAAATGCCTGGCCATTAAGCGGCTGAGTTCGGCCCGATTGAAAAGGCCAAGGTCCTGCCACAGATGGTCATTGCGCAAACTGCGCCTGGCGATGATCTTGGCGAAGAGGGTGCACGCCGGATCGCCTGGCCTGGCATGCCCAATAAGCAAGCCGCGCAGAAGCCCTTCCTCCATATCCGGCTCGGGATCGGTCAGCTTTTCCAGCGCGAAGGCGTTGACGGGAACAGCCGGGAAATAGCGTGTCATGACATCTCGCAGGTCGGCACGCGAAAGGCCGGTTGCTTCGGTGGCGGTCGCCTTGCCGGCCTCGACCTCCTCGAACGCGAGGTAGAAAACACAGGCAAGCACATGCCGGTCGAACGCCGCCGCCTGGTCTGTCGGCGGCCATTGGCTGGTGCTGAAACAGCCACGGTGATGGGCGAATGTGGCGCCGTTCTGCTGGTCTTGTCCCCAGCTCATGCAGCAAGCTTGTCGGCCGCAAGGTGGGTCTGGCAGTTCTTCGGGCAGACGCGGCCGCAGGCGCCGCATCCGATGCAGAGGCCGGCATGGTCGACGATCATGACCATGCGGTTGAGCTCGCCGTCGAAGTCGTCGTCCTCGCCCGCGCAGATGCCGAGGATTTCGCCTGCGTCATCGACGCCATGAAGGTGCATGACCTCGCGCGAGCAGACCTTGAAGCAGCGGCCGCAGCCGATGCAGGTCGCGCCATCGATCGCCGTCAGATAGTGCGGCGTCCAGGGAGAGCCGTCGCGGGTGACGAAAGCGCCCGTCATTGTGAATTCTCCAACGCTGCGAGTTCTTCCTTTGCCGCATCCAACTCGGCAAAAACCTCGAAGGCTTTCCAGGCGACCGCCTCGATCTCGGTCCAGTTGACCGGAAGGTCCTCGGCAAGGTCGTGCAATTCCATCTTGGCGGCTCCCGCGCGCGACTGCAGCTTGCGGACCTTCTTCTGCAACAGCGCAAGGTCTGACATGATCCCCTTCCTCGCAAGCCGGTCGTTACGCCCGCGCCATGTCGGGACGCGCTTCGATGGCCACGAGCGCATCGCCGGCGCGCCGGCCTCGGCGGGTTTCCGGAACGTCTCGAAGCCGAACCGGTGATGCCGATGGACGCTGCAGCCAGCTTATGCAATCCCGCGCGGCGAGACGCAGGTCCGTATCCTTCGAGTTCGGCATAAGAGCGGTTGAGCGCAGACGACAATCAAGATCTTGTTCCCGACGTCGACGCGGGCGGTGAGCGCATATTGTGAGGGTGTCGATTTGGCGACGCCCCTATGCCAGAGAAGGCGGATCTCGCGTGGATCCGGCGCGTTGCTTTCCTTCGCTCCATTGATCGCATCAACCAGGATCTAAATAATCGCGAGGCGGCTGCCGCCTCAGGAGGAAGCCTCAAGCGCCGTGCCGGGAACGCAGGACGCAGCTCATAAAAAGTTGTCTTCATCCCATTCATGGGTTTGCTCAACAGCGCGGCAGGAAGACAGGCCGGCACCAGGCGTGTCGTGAATTGGACAAGCCCGACGACAGGTTGCGGCCGCCTTTTCAGGAACGGCCCGACAGGATTGCTGGGGAGGCAAGCTGAATTCACGCCGCGTTCAACCGTGTTGCACATTGGTCTCATCCCACCCCTTTGTCAGTTCCAAGGCCTGCCGCTCGAACAGGCGGCGGTAGATGCCGTCGCGACGGATCAGCGCGTCATGGTCGCCCTGCTCGGTGATGCAACCACGGTCGAAGACAAGCAGCCGGTCGAGTGCCCGCACCGTCGAGAGCCGGTGCGCAATGACGAGCGTGGTGCGCCCGACCATGAGCCGCTCCATCGCCTTCTGGATCAGCACCTCCGATTCCGAGTCGAGGCTTGATGTCGCCTCGTCCAGAATGAGGATCGGGGCATCGGCGAGGAAGGCGCGCGCTATCGCCACACGCTGGCGCTCGCCGCCTGAGAGCTTCACGCCGCGTTCGCCGACCAGCGTACCGTAGCCGTTCGGCAGGCGCGCAATGAAGTCATGCGCGCTGGCGAGCCGCGCCGCCTGCTCGACATCGGACCGAGAAGCACCCGGCCGCCCATAGGCTATGTTCTCGGCCAGCGAGCGGTGGAACAGGAGGGGCTCCTGCTGTACGATCGCGATCTGCGAGCGCAGCGAACCCTGCGTCACCCGCGAAATGTCCTGCCCATCGATCAAGATTCGTCCAGCATCCAGGTCGTAAAGCCGCTGGATGAGCTTGACGAAGGTGGTCTTGCCGGAGCCAGAGGGGCCGACCAGACCGACCCGCGCGCCGGCCTCAATCGAAATCGACAAGTCGCTGTAAAAGGGCGACCAATGATTGCCGTAGTGGAAATGGACGCTCTCAAAATCGATGTGACCCTTCGTGATCCGGATCGGCTTGGCGCCCGGATCATCGGCCACGTCGGGCGGCTGGCTGTAGGTTTGGACCAGTTCCTCCATCTCATTTACAGAGCGCTGGATGTTGCGCACGTGTATGGAAACATCACGCAAGTAGCCATATAGGACGGTGAAAGAGGCGAGCACCAAGGCGATGTCGCCTGGGGTAGTCTGGCCGCGCGACCACAAAAATAAGGCATAGCCAATCAAAGCCGCTCTCATCGCAAGAAGCATGATCCCCTGGAATGCAGCACTGACCGTCCCGCGCACCCAGGTCCGGAGGGTGCGGTGCCGCCACTTGGAGATGACTTTCGCAAGGCGATGATCTTCCCGCACCTCGGCGCCGAAGCCTTTGACCACCGCGTTACAGCTGATCGCGTCCGCAAGCGAGCCGCCAAGCCTCGTATCCCAGTTGTTGGCGAGGTTTGCGGCTGGCGCCACATAGCCGAGCGACAGGATAATGATCAGCGCCACATAGCCAACCGAGCCGCAAGCGATGATCAGCCCCATCATCGGCCAATACCAGCCGAGCAGAACGCTCGACCCCACGAGCATGATAAGCGACGGGAACAAGGCAAGAAGGATCGTGTCGTTAAGGAGGCAGAACGCCCACATGCCGCGCGTGATCTTGCGCACCGTAGAGCCGGCGAAGGTTTTCGCATGCCAATCGGTCGAAAAGCGCTGGACGCGATGGAACGCGTCGCTGGCGATGTCCGACATCATCTTCAGAATGAAGTCATTGACGGCAATGAAGGCGATGTTGCGCATGACGACGGCGCCGAGTGCGAGCGCGATCAACATTGAAAAGGCCGCAAGAGCCGCATCCCACACGACGGCGTCGGCTGCCGCTCCTTGGGCGACCGCGTTTACGAGCCGTCCGGAATAGAGCGGCGTCAGAACGTCAAGGAGCGTTGCGACAAGCACCGCAATCATAATGATCGCGAGCCGGACCGGCTGCTTGCTCCAGTGGCGCATGGTGAAGGCGAAAACGTCGCGAAAGGCGGCGCCGCGTAGATCGATGTGAAAACGCCGCGTGGCTTTGTACGAGCGCAGCAGGCCGCTCGGTCTCAAGAAACCCGAAATGGAAGGTCTGCGTGAGGACGAAAACATCGCTCGGAATGCGGGTGGCTGATCTGGACCTGACATGTTGCTTTCTTTCCTTCGTTCCATCGATCGCGATGTCACCCGCGAGATGAATATCGGCCGCGGGCACGCGCTGCCCTACGAGGAGAGAACCGCAAAAGCCGCGCCAAAGGCTCAGAAAGAAGCTCAGAAGAATTTTCTGCATATTCTACAATGACAAACGAGATCTCAGCAGGGCAACGGGGGCGTAACAGTGCCGTGTCGCGCACTCGACAAACCCGACAGGACGCCTCGGTCGCGCGGGCATCCTTGGCGAACGGCCCGACAGGATTGCTCCTCACGCGAGGCGGAATCTACGCCCGCCCGATTCAACGGCGTTCCGCGTTGAACAATTCCCGCCGATGTCGGACATGCGACATAGCAGTGTTAGAGCCATCATGTTGTTTTGAAATGATTCCCTTCTTTGGCACGGTCCATGCGTAGCTGTTCGCGAACGCGTCCGGCCTGAAGGAGAGACAGTCCATGATCAAGCGCACCGAAAACGCCGTGGCCTAAAGACCGCGCTTGCCGGGGGCCGAGCCGGCGCAACGCTGGCGCACCAAGGTCGAGGCGGGTTGCCGCGCCGGCGCCAAGAAGCGCGCAGGCCGAATGTGGCGGCGGCAACTCCTTCGGCTAACCATCATCATCATCATCATCATCATCATGACAGACCGGGCGTGCGCCTTGTGTGATTGCGCTCAGGAGAAGGATCACATCCATGAGACCTGTTTATCTGGACAACAACGCAACGACACGGGTCGATCCTGAAGTCGTTCAAGCAATGCTGCCGTTTTTTACCGACCAATTCGGCAACCCTTCGTCGAGCCACGATTTTGGCGCTTCCGCCGGGGCGGCGGTGAGAAAGGCGCGCCTGCGGGTGCAAACGCTGATCGGAGCGGAGTTCGAGGACGAGATCACCTTCACCTCGGGCGGGACGGAAAGCGACAACGCCGCGATCCTTTCTGCGCTCGAGGTGATGCCTGAGCGCACAGAGATCGTGACTTCCGCAGTCGAGCATTCGGCCGTGCTGACGCTTTGCGCCCACCTTGAGAAGACGCGCGGCATCAAGGTGCATAGGATCCCGGTGGATCGCCACGGCCGGCTCGACCTCGACACTTATAAGGCCGCCCTCACCCCGCGCGTGGCGATCGTCTCGATCATGTCGGCGAACAACGAGACCGGAACGATCTTCCCGGTGGTCGAGCTTGCTGAGTTGGCCAAGGAAGTCGGCGCCCTTTTTCATACCGACGCGGTGCAAGCGGTCGGCAAGCTTGCGATCGACTTGAAATCGACGGCAATCGATATGCTGTCTCTCTCCGGTCACAAATTACACGGACCGAAAGGGGTCGGCGCACTTTATGTAAAGCGCGGCGTGCGCTTCTGTCCGCTGATCAAGGGGGGAGGCCAGGAGGGCAACCGCCGCGCCGGCACGGAGAATACGCCAGGCATCGTCGGTCTCGGCGTGGCAGCCGATCTTGCCTTGAAATTCATGGACGACGCGAACACACGGGTAAAGGCGTTGCGCGACCGCCTGGAGAAGGAACTTCTCCAGCGCATCCCACACGCCTTCGTCGCCGGCGATTTGCTAAAGCGGTTGCCGAACACCGCAAACATCGCCTTTGGAGATATCGAAGGTGAGGGCATACTGCATTTCCTTAATCGCGAGGGCATCGCCTGCTCCTCCGGCTCTGCTTGCGCCTGCGGCTCGCTGGAGCCGAGCCACGTCTTGGTGGCGATGAACATCCCCAATAGCGCGGCACACGGGGCAATCCGTTTCTCCTTTTCGCGCAACAACGGCGAGGAGGACGTCGACCGCGTGCTCGAGGTCATGCCCGGGATCGTTAAGAAGCTGCGTGAGCTTTCCCCATCTGCCAGCCAGGCGAGAGGACTTCAATCAGCTCCAGGCCTGGGCGACAAGGCAAACCCGACCACCGTTTCCGGCCCAGGAGAATGCAATGCGCAGTTGTTTCGCTGAAAGCCGCGCCATCGATGTCACCGACATCCTCGCCCGGCTGAAGAGCCTGTCGGCTGCGGAGGAGTTCTTCGCAGCCCTTGGCATCTCTTATGATCCGAAGGTGCTCAATGTCTCACGGCTGCATATCCTGAAGCGCATGGGCCAATATCTCGCTGAAGAGGATTTCGCCGGCCTTCCCGACGGGGTGATCGCCGCGCGGGCGCGTGCGACGTTGGAACGCGCCTATGAGGATTTCGCGACATCCTCGCCACTCACCCACCGGGTCTTCAAGGTGCTCAAAGAGCACGATCCCGACAAACCGGCCACTCGGGACCACACCTTTGTCCCGTTCGAGTCGATCCTGAGGCGGTTCGGGACAGAATGAACGCGACACGAGTGCGACGCGACAATGTCGAAAAGCCGACAAACTCGGTCATCACGACGGCACCGTTCGGAAGAAAACAACCCTGTCAAAAGGAACAGAGCAACGCAAAATGGTTGGCACGAATGATGCTGCGAAGGAGATGAACGCCAGGGCCGCTTGCGGATTGGAGCCGAGAAAGACGCAATGCACATTGTAATCTGTATCAAGCAGGTGCCGGACTCCGCGCAGATACGTGTCCACCCGGTGACGAACACGATCATGCGCCAGGGCGTGCCGACCATCATCAACCCTTACGACCTGTTCGCCCTCGAAGAGGCACTGAGATTGCGCGGCGCCCATGGCGGCGAGGTCACCGTGCTTACGATGGGTCCGCCGATGGCAGAAGATGCGCTGCGCAAGGCGCTCACCTATGGCGCCGACCGCGCGGTACTCTTGACCGACCGCTGTTTTGCCGGCTCCGACACGCTGGCGACCTCCTTCGCGCTTTCTCGGGCAATCGTGAGAATTGGCGAGACCTTCGGCGCGCCGGACATCGTATTCGCCGGCAAGCAGACGATTGACGGCGATACCGCCCAGGTCGGGCCCGGCATCGCCAAGCGCCTCGGCCTCCTGCAGTTCACCTATGTGGCGAAGATCGACTCTATCGATCTCGATGCGCGCGAGATCACCGTCAAGCGCCGTTCGGAAGGCGGTACGCAGGTGCTGAAAAGTAGGCTGCCTTGCCTCATCACAATGCTGGAAGGCACCAACGAAATCCGCAGAGGCTCGCTCGACGACGCCATGCGCGCCGCGCGCAGCCAGATCGTGAAATGGAGCGCGGCCGAAGCTGGCATTGAGGACCTCAACAAATGCGGCCTGCGCGGCTCGCCGACGGTCGTCAAGCGCGTTTTCGCCCCTACCACGCGGGCGGAAAAGGCGACGCAGATCGACATGACCGACAAGACGCAGCACGACCTCGCTGACGAACTGATCGGCGCAATCTTTACCCGCCAGCCAGCGCTGGAACACGAACTCGCCTTCGACGGCGGCCAGTGACGGGACGGCAAGGAGAGATGATGTCGAACGCGAACCGCGAAGCCCCTCCTTCCGCCGGCCGTGCCGGCATCAAGAGGGAATTGCCTGAGCACTTTAGGGACTATCGGCACGTCTGGGTTTTCATCGAACTGGAACGCGGCGAGGTCCATCCCGTGTCCTTCGAACTGCTTGGCGAAGGCCGCAAGCTCGCCGACAAGCTAGGCATCCAGCTTGCGGGGATCGTGCTCGGACCGCCGGGCGAGGCCACGCAGCATGCCGTTGCCGAGGCCTTCGCTTACGGCGCCGACCTTGTCTACCTGGTCGAGGCACCGCTGCTTGCCGACTATCGCAACGAGCCTTTCACCAAGGCGGTGACGGATCTGGTCAATACCCACAAACCGGAGATCCTGCTTCTCGGTGCGACCACGCTCGGCAGGGATCTCGCTGGCTCAGTAGCGACGACCTTGCTGACAGGGCTCACTGCCGACTGTACCGAACTCGATGTAGATGTCGACGGTTCGCTCGCCGCGACCCGTCCGACTTTCGGCGGTTCCTTGCTATGCACGATCTATACGCTCAACTACCGGCCGCAGATGGCCACGATACGACCGAGGGTTATGGCCATGCCACCGCGGACGGACAAGCCGGTCGGGCGTGTCATCCGGCACAAGCTGTCAATGACCGAGGAAGAGGTCATCACCAAAGTCCTTGGCTTCAACCTCGATCGCCAATCGGCAAAGGCAAATCTCGCCTACGCCGACATCGTGGTTGCCGGAGGCCTCGGTCTCGGCTCAGCGGAGAATTTGCAGCTTGTGAAGAATCTAGCGCGGGCAATCGGCGCCGAATATGGCTGTTCGCGCCCGCTGGTCCAGAAGGGCTGGATGCCGGCCGATCGGCAGGTTGGCCAAACGGGCAAGACCATCCGGCCAAAGCTTTACATAGCGGCCGGGATTTCCGGCGCCATTCAGCATCGGGTTGGCGTGGAGGGGGCTGATTTGATCGTAGCCATCAACACCGACCCGAACGCCCCGATCTTCGACTTTGCCCACCTCGGCATCGTCACCGATGCAATCCGTTTCCTGCCGGCATTGACGGAAGCTTTCACCCGGCGGCTGTCGCCGCACAGCCACGACAAGCTTGCGAGCTAAGGGAGACGGCCATGATCGAGCAAGAATTCGACGCCATCGTCGTCGGGGCCGGTATGTCCGGAAACGCGGCCGCCTACACCATGGCAAGCCAGGGCCTGACGGTGCTGCAGTTGGAGCGCGGCGAGTATCCGGGCTCCAAGAATGTCCAGGGCGCCATCATGTACGCCGACATGTTGGAGCAAATCATTCCAGATTTTCGGAATGATGCGCCTCTCGAGCGGCATCTGGTCGAGCAGCGATTCTGGGTGATGGACGACACCTCCCACACCGGGATGCAGTATCGATCGGACGATTTCAACGAGGCGAAGCCCAATCGCTACACGATCATCCGCGCCCAATTCGACAAGTGGTTTTCGCGCATGGTGCGCCAGACCGGCGCGACAGTGCTGTGCGAGACGACGGTGACCGAACTTGTCCGCAGTGCCAGCGGCAAGGTGATCGGCGTGCGCACCGACCGGGCTGGCGGGCCGATCTACGCGGACGTCGTCGTGCTCGCAGAAGGTGTCAACGGACTGCTCGGTACACGGGCCGGCCTGCGCAAGATGCCGAAGCCAGAAAGCGTGGCGCTCGCTGTCAAGGAAATGCATTTCCTACCCGATGAGGTCATTGAGCAGCGGTTCGGCCTCCAGGGCGACGAAGGCTGCGTGATCGAAGCGGCGGGCACGATTTCCCGCAGCATGGCCGGACTGGCCTTCCTCTACACCAACAAGGAGTCGATCTCTCTCGGCATCGGCTGCCTCGTCTCCGATTTCGCCCAGACAATGGAGAGCCCTTACGTCCTCCTCGACAACTTCAAAAACCATCCTTCGATCCGGCCGCTGATCGCGGGCTCGGAAGTCAAGGAGTATTCCGCGCATCTCATTCCCGAAGGTGGCTACAAGGCAATTCCGCAGCTCTTCGGCGACGGTTGGGTGGCGGTCGGTGATGCCGCCCAACTGAACAACGCTATCCACCGCGAGGGTTCGAACCTCGCCATGACTTCCGGCCGCATCGCGGGCGAGGCAATCATTGAGATCAAGGGCCGCAACCAGCCGATGATCAGGAGGAACCTCGCCCTCTACAAGACCATGCTGGACAAGTCCTTCGTAGTCAAAGACCTGATGAAATATAAGGACATGCCGGCCCTGATACACACCAATTCCCGCAATTTCTTCATGACTTACCCGCAGTTGATGTCGCAGGCCGCGCAGAACTTCATGCGGGTCGACGGCACCCCAAAAATCGAGAAGGAAAAGGCGACCACTGCTGCCTTCATCAAGGCGCGTTCGCGCTGGGGGCTGATCAGCGATGTGGTCCGCCTGGCACTCGCGTGGCGCTGAAGGAGAAATAGGATGACGATGGCCGTGACGAAGTTACGTGTCGAGGAGAAGCTTTATCAGAACCGCTATCTGGTCGATCCGGGCCGCCCGCATATCAAAGTGCGACCGCACGAGAGGCCGAGCGCGAACCTGCTCGCGCTGACACACATCTGCCCGGCCAAGTGCTATGAGTTGAACGACAAGGGACAGGTGGAGACGACTTCCGACGGCTGCATGGAATGCGGCACCTGTCGCGTGCTGTGCGAGGCCAGCGGTGAGATCGTATGGAATTACCCGCGCGGCGGCTTTGGCGTTCTCTTCAAGTTTGGATAACTGCCGCAAAGAGCGATAAACGAGAGGCTCGCAATTGCGGTCAAGACCGCCAATATTGTTCACAATTGCCCGAAAAACTGAAAATACTATGTTTCTGGAACTCGAAGTACAAAAAAGGGGTTGGGAGGAGCACCTTGGACAACCCTTGAGGTGTTTGCATGGCTCACATGCTTCCAGATCAGGTCGGTGAAATTGTATCTCGGAACACCCCGCCTGAACCTGCGGTCGAAGCGGCGCGCAATGCGGACAGCTTGCTCAGGGGAATCTACGAGATATCGAAGATTCTGACTGCCCCGACCCGGCTGGAGATTACGCTTGCCAATGTCGCGAATATCCTCTCCTCGTTTGTGCAAATGCGTCATGGCGCAATCGTCGTCCTGGACGCTGAAGGAGAGCCGCAGATTAGCGCAACTACCGGCGGCACTGTGCCTCAATCAGCCGCCGGCCGCGTCATACCCCAGGCTGTAACAGACAAAATCGTCGCTACTGGAGTGCCGATCGTCATACAAGACACAAGCACGTCCGAGCTATTTCAGGCTGATCCTCAATCGAGCAGCGGCACGGTCGCAACTGCGTTTATCGGTGTCCCGCTAAAGGCTGAGGAAAAGATCTTCGGGACGCTGTCGATCGACCGCGTCAGGAACGGTACCACCAGGTTCCGCTACGAGGAGGACTTACGTTTCCTGGCCATGGTCGCCAATCTGGTCGGCCGGACCATCCGCCTGCATCGCACTTTGAGCACGGCTGGTCAGCGACTTATCGAGAAGCAACCGAGACCAGAGCAGTCGCTCGACGAGGACAGGACCCATTCGGCCCGACATCCGCATGTCAAGATCGACGGAATCATCGGAGAAAGTCCCGCGCTCAAGCAAGTGCTGGAGATCGTCTCGGTCGTGGCCAGGACCAATTCCACCGTGCTTCTTCGAGGCGAAAGCGGTACCGGCAAGGAGTTCTTTGCACAGGCCATCCATAAGCTTTCACATCGGAGGGAGAAATCCTTCGTCAAATTGAACTGCGCCGCACTGCCCGAAAGCGTTTTGGAATCGGAGCTCTTTGGCCACGAGAAGGGCGCCTTCACCGGGGCTATCCTGCAGCGCGCTGGCCGGTTCGAATTGGCAAATGGCGGAACCCTGCTGCTTGATGAAATCGGCGAGATTTCGCCTGCCTTTCAAGCCAAGCTGTTGCGCGTCTTGCAGGAAGGAGAACTGGAGCGAGTGGGCGGCACCAGGACCCTAAAAGTTGACGTGCGGCTCATATGCGCCACCAACAAGGACCTCGAGACGGCTGTCCGGAATGGAGAGTTCAGGGCCGACCTTTATTACCGCATCAATGTGGTGCCAATAGTCCTGCCTCCCCTCAGAGAACGACCGGGCGATATTCCACGCCTTGCGAACGCTCTCCTCGACCGATTCAACAAGGAGAACCATCGCGATCTTGGCTTCACGCCGTCGGCGCTTGACCTGATGTCGCAATGCTATTTCCCTGGCAACGTGCGTGAGTTGGAGAATTGTGTGAGACGGACGGCCACACTTGCGCGTTCAACGACAATAACTGCGTCGGATTTCGCCTGCAAGAACAGCCAGTGCCTGTCTTCGCTTCTGTGGAAAGGAGTCGGCCGTTCGCACGGCGCCTATGCCGTCGACGAGTTCGCACGTGGCAATATGATGCCGGGTGGATCGCCGCTGCCTGCCATGCGAGTCGGCCCCTCACAGAATGAGGCATCGCCCGGCGAGACCTGCGACCCCCACCATCCCGTTTGCCCTGCAATGAACCCGCGTCTGACGGAACGCGACCGGCTGATTGATGCGATGGAGAAAGCCGGCTGGGTTCAGGCCAAGGCGGCTCGTGTTCTTGGTCTCACGCCGCGGCAGGTCGGCTATGCTTTGCGCCGGCATCGTATCGGAGTGAAGAAGTTCTAAACGTCCCTGATGACATCAAACGTGGGGGCGCGGTTGCTGCCCGCACCGGGCGTAACTGAGACAAGACGTCACTTTTCGCGTTGCTTTTGACCGTTGTCGGCGACCTGACAAAACCGTGTCGCAGGAAACGGACACAATTGGACACAAAAGGCCGACGCAAAAGCCAACATGACGGATAAGACCGCTTTTGGAGTTGGCATATCTCTTGCGCTCTGAAGTGCGATGTTCACACCACGCACGGAGCCGCTCCATGTCCGCACCGATGATTTCGCTACAGGGCCTTTCCGGCACGACAGTCTTCGATCAGTCGCCGGCGAGAGCGAAATCCGGTGGCTGCGCATCTTCATCCTGCGGCTCCTCCGCGAAGCCGCACGAGATGGACTCGGCCGTCTGGGAGAAGATCAAGGATCATCCCTGCTTTTCAGAGGAAGCGCACCACTATTTCGCGCGCATGCATGTGGCGGTCGCCCCAGCCTGCAATATTCAATGCAACTACTGCAATCGCAAATATGACTGCGCCAACGAAAGCCGGCCTGGGGTCGTTTCGGAAAGGCTGACGCCCGACCAGGCGCTGCGCAAGGTGATCGGGGTTGCCAACGAAGTGCCGCAGCTTTCCGTGCTTGGCATCGCCGGACCGGGCGATGCCTGTTACGACTGGAAGAACACAAAGGCGACATTCCAACGGGTCGCCAAGGAAATCGCCGACATCAAGCTGTGCATCTCAACCAACGGGCTCGCGCTGCCAGACCGCGTCGCCGAGCTTGCCGAAATGAATGTCGATCACGTGACGATCACCATCAACATGGTCGACCCGCGGATCGGTGCCAAGATCTATCCGTGGATCTTCTATGACAACCGCCGTTATACCGGCGTTGAGGCAGCCACGATCCTGCACGAACGACAGATGTCGGGGCTGGAGATGCTGACGGCGCGCGGCATCCTCACCAAGATCAATTCGGTAATGATCCCCGGCGTAAACGATGAGCACCTGATCGAGGTGAATAAATGGGTCAAGGAGCGCGGCGCGTTCCTGCACAATGTCATGCCGCTGATTTCCGACCCGGCGCACGGTACGCATTACGGCCTGAGTGGGCAGCGCGGCCCCAAGGCAATGGAGCTGAAGGCCCTTCAGGATCGTCTCGAAGGCGGCGCCAAGTTGATGCGCCACTGCCGGCAGTGCCGGGCCGATGCTGTCGGCCTGCTCGGCGAGGATCGTGGCCAGGAATTCACGCTCGACCGGCTTCCCGACAAGGTCACGTACGACGCCAGCAAGCGCGAGACATATCGGGCAGTGGTCGCGCGCGAGCGGGGCGATCGCCTGGCGGCCAAGAGCGAGGCGCTCGGGATGGTCAAGACCGCAGGCTCCGGCAAATCGCTTCTGGTAGCGGTGGCGACCAAGGGTGGCGGCCGCATCAACGAGCATTTCGGCCATGCGAAGGAATTCCAGGTTTATGAGGCCTCGCCGAAAGGGATCAGTTTCGTCGGTCATCGCAAGGTCGAACAGTATTGCCTCGGCGGCCGGGCCGAGGACAAGAGCCTCGACGGCGTCATCTCTACGCTCGAAGGCGTAGACATCGTGCTGTGCGCGAGAATTGGAAATTGCCCCGAGGATCGTCTCAAGGAAGGTGGGATCCGAGCAACGGAGGCTTACGGGTATGACTACATCGAGACCGCGATCGGCGCGCTCTACGCCGCCGAGTTTGGGAGTGAGCCACTGGCTGCGACGGCCTGAGCCGCCTCATTCTAACCGAACCGGAGTTGAAAATGGCCTTTAAGATCATCGCTTCCCAATGCACCCAGTGCGGTGCCTGTGAGTTTGAATGCCCTTCGGGCGCGATTAAGTTCAAGGGCGAGACCTACGTGATCGATCCGAAAAAGTGCACCGAATGCGAGGGGACCTTCGAAACGCAGCAATGCGCCTCGGTATGTCCGGTGTCGAAGACTTGCGTCCCTGCCTGACCTCCATTTCGGCTACCGACACGGTCGAGGCGCCTCCGCAGGACCATTGACCTCCTGTTGGAAAGCTGCAGCCGAGAGAAAGGAACGGCCATGAGCCTCGGACGCGAACAGGACATCGAAATCCGTACACCCCCGCGATTCATGCCGGGTGAGCGGGTCCGCGCCACACACCACATAAAAAATGACGGCACCTATCCGGGCAAGGAGATCGGTGAAAATCTGGTGCGCAAAGGCGACGAGGGCTATGTGCGCGACATCGGCACCTTTCTCCAGCAGTTCTACATCTATGCGGTCGAATGGGTCGATCGCGGCACCGTCGTCGGCATGCGTGCGCGTGAACTCATGAGCCTTGAGACGGCCCGGACTCCTTCCAGTGCCGAAATCGGTGCCGGCTTTAACAAAGGAACGGCCCGATGAGGGTAATGATCCGCAGGACCGGTGCTGGCTTATCGGCATATCTTCCCAAAAAGGATCTCGAAGAGCCGATCATCAAGGTCGACAACGAACACTTATGGGGCGGGGCTGTGACGCTGAAGAACGGCTGGCGGTTAGTTCTGCCCGACCTTCCGTGGGACACGCCTTTGCCGATTACCGTCGAAGCAAGGAAGATTTCCGACGAGGACTGACCTTCGGGTTTACACAAAGAGAGCGGCAAAGGGATACGAGCATGAACACAATGACCTCGGGCCATCTCGTCGTCATTCGGGACAGTTTTGCCGAAAGGCAGCTTGACCTTTTGAAGAAAGCGCTCGCGGCCGATCAGGTCATTCCCTATCTCGGCCCGGGTCTGCTTGAGATCCGCTCCGCGGGACCGCCCGTACCGCATACCCCCGAAGCCGTTGCCGCAGCGCTCAACAAGCGCACGCCAGCCCCTTCGAAGATTCGCACCAACATGTGGTCGGTAGCGCAGTATATCGAACAGCGCCGGCACCGCCGGACGCTTCAAGTTTGGATGGCCGAAATATTCGCGGCCCCGGTGGTGCCGACCATCTTGCATGCCTGGCTCGCAACGCTGCCGCTCTCCGTGATCGTCGACAGCTGGTACGACGGTGCCATGCGCGCGGCTCTAGTACAGACCCGCCGAACGGACGTCGTCGAAATACAGGGCGTAACACGGGCGCACGAGATCGGTGACATTTGGACGAAAGCCTACGATTTGTCCGGGATATTACTCGAATCCGCACCGGCGGCGAAGACGGTTCTCTACGCCCCTCACGGCGGTGCCAGGCCGGCCGCAAACTTCCTCGTCGCAGATTCCGACTACGTTGAAGTGCTGAGCGAAATCGACATCCAGACGCCGATCCCTGACCTGGTGAAGGAACGGCGAGCTAGCCGTGGTCTTTTCTTCATCGGCTGCCGCTTCAACGATCAGATGCTGCGCACCTATGCCCGGCAGATCATGAAGCGCTCCAATGGCCCACATTTTGCGGCAATCGATACAGCGACGCTGACCAAGAACGAGCGTCGTTTCCTTGCGGCAAGCGCAATCACGGTCATTGACATGCCGACGGGTCAGGCCGCAGCCCGTCTCGTCGGACTGGGCGAGACATTGCATGAAGCCAAACGGGGTATCGTTTGAGCCATTCTCAGACGCCTCAACATTGCCGAAAAGGTAAAACGGGCAATTGACTTCCGGGTTTTTCAACAACTCCGAGAGGCACTCTGAAAAGCTACGACGGTTATTTCATTCGAGGCTGCAGCGGATATGGCATTCGATGCTGCGGATGAACACAGCGGCGACGGGCTCGAGCCAGCCGAGCAGAGCATAGTCTGGCGCCAGGGTTGTCGCGGTGAGCGGTCGCAGCTGATCGGCTTCACTTGGCGGTAAAAGCTGTGGCACGGCGCGATGATCAGGGCCGGTTGGGGTCGATGCCAATCGAGCTAAGGCCAAGCGTGCTCACCGCATAGGCGGTCACCTGCCACTGCCATATAGGCGGTCACCTGCCACTTCCATCCCAGAGCGTCAGGATGATCGCGTTGCGCGACAGCTTGGCGCGCCGCAGACGCGAGCGATTGGTTCAGGGCAGCCCGCTTCGCCATCAACGAGACCCGCTGCTGCATGAGTTGTAACGCCCGCACCACGGCGCCGCGAATCCGCGCTTGTGGCGCCATGACCTTGAGGCGAGTGAGTTCGGCGCTAACAACGCAGACTGAACCAATCCGATCAGCCCGGCCCATGCCGGAGAGCACGGCGACCAATGCCGCCAGCTCCACCACGCAGGGGGACACGATCCCGCCTGCGGCTAAGCGCGAGTTGAAAAGCATACGTCGACGCCCGCCATTTCGCATGCACCGCCTTGGATCAGGCCTGCCTCGAGGCATGATGCGGGCCTGGTTGGCTTTCCTGTCGATGCCGGCTTCGTAAGCAGCGGCTCCCGCGAGGTCGAGCAGTTCTAACTGGCGGCTTGAGTTGACGGCGCTCACGCACAGCCGTTCCAGGTGCGGCCGGTTATGCGGCCTTCCCCTTCCCATTTGGCTTGGGCAAGCTTCTGGGCGATCCTCTGCATCGCCGGTCGCAGAGAGGTCCGGTCTGCAACGTCAGCACAGGCCACTATTGCGGCCGCCTCGGGATGTATGCGTCCCTCTCATCTGTTTGGCCGGACTGGGCGAGCTTGCACCCGGTCGGACATGCAGTCCAACCTGGATGCGCGCTTCCACATCAAGCCGCATGAAGGCGAAGAAAATCCTCATACGTCGCTTGCAACCCGGCACCAAGAGACGTTTTGGCTTTCCAGCCAAGGTTACGCAAGCGCGTTACGTCCAGTAGCTTGCGCGGAGTACCGTCTGGCTTCGTCGTGTCGAACACCAAATTGCCCTCCCAGCAGACCGCCGCCTTGACGAGTTCCGCCACCTCGCGAATTGTGACGTCCTCACCAACGCCAACATTAATCAGGGGCGCAGTGTCGGGGGCTGTCAAGGCGTCAAAATCCGAATCTGGCAGGCCAAGCAGGAACGCAATGGCATCGCCTACATCCGACGAATACATAAACTCTCGCCGAGGATTTCCGGATCCCCAGACCCCCACAGAGGAGTCGCCGTTCATTTTAGCTTGATGAAAGCGGCGTATCAGAGCAGGCAGAACGTGACAATTTTCGGGGTGATAATTATCGCCGGGACCATATAAATTGGTCGGCATCAACGCGAGATAGCGCGCCTTGTACTGCCGGTTGAAAGACCAGCACGATTCGACACCTGCGATTTTTGCCAAAGCGTAGGGACGATTCGTCGCTTCAAGCGGACCGGTGAGAAGGTATTCCTCCCGTATCGGCTGCGGACAGTCGCGTGGATAGATACACGAGGAGCCAAGAAAAATCATCCGTTCGACGCCGGAAGCGTAAGCGGCATCAAAAGCACTGAGTTGAATCGCGAGGTTGTTATGAAGGAAATCGACAGGGGAGCTAGCGTTCGCCAGTATACCACCAACCTTTGCGGCGCACATAACGACGTAATCTGGCCGCTGCGACATGAAGAACCTGCGCGTCTCGCTCCGGTCAAATAGATCCAGTTCGTCGTGAGTACGTGTTATTATCTCATAGGATCCTAACGCCTCGAGGGCTCTCATTGTGGCGGATCCAACAAGGCCGCGATGGCCTGCCACATAGACTTTCTTCATCTTTTTGTTTTCCATTGTTAACGCTCTGGGCGCTCCTTAAGAAGGCCACCATTAGCACTGACAACAACCCAGCATGGCCCCGCCGTTGTCAGCATAACTCTCGTGGACTGTGTGAATAATAACCCTGCTTCATCAGCACTGCCTCACGCTCTGCCATGCGCAAATCTTCCCGAACCATCTCCCTAACCAATTCGATGAAGGAGATTTTGGGCTCCCACCCAAGTTTTTCTTTCGCCTTGCGGGCATCGCCGAGAAGTATCTCGACTTCTGCAGGACGAAAATAACGGGGATCTACTTTTACGATCAGAGCTCCCGTCTTTGCATCGTACCCCTCTTCGTCGACCCCTTCCCCCACCCAACGAACATCGATGCCGAGTTCAGCGGCCGCGACGGTGACGAATTCGCGCACCGAATGTTGCTCACCGCTAGCGATCACAAAGTCTTCAGGTTGCTGCTGCTGCAGCATCAACCACTGCATCTGGACGTAGTCTCGAGCGTGCCCCCAATCGCGACGCGCATTAAGGTTGCCCAGGAATAGAGTGCGCTGCATTCCAAGCTTAATCCGAGTCAAGGCGCGCGTGATTTTGCGAGTTACAAATGTTTCTCCGCGCGCAGGTGACTCATGATTAAATAAAATGCCGTTACATGCATACAGATTGTAAGATTCTCGATAATTTACGGTGATCCAGTGAGCATACAATTTGGCAACAGCGTAGGGGGACCGGGGGTAGAACGGTGTCGTCTCGGTCTGTGGCGTTTCCCGCACCAGCCCGTAGAGCTCAGACGTCGAGGCTTGGTAGTAGCGCGTATGCTTGACGAGCCCCAGGATCCGAATTGCCTCGAGGATACGCAGCGCACCCAAGGCATCGGAGTTCGCGGTGTATTCTGGTTCTTCAAAGGAGACTGCAACGTGGCTCTGAGCTGCCAAATTGTAAATTTCGTCCGGCTGAACCAGTTGGATGACGCGCGTAAGGCTCGACGAGTCTGTCAAGTCCCCGTGGTGAAGTGTAAGATCAACGCCACTTTCATGAGGGTCATGATAGAGATGGTCTATACGGCCCGTATTAAAAAGAGACGATCGTCTCTTTATCCCATGCACAGAATAGCCCTTTTCTAAAAGCAATTCTGCGAGGTAGGAACCGTCTTGTCCCGTAACCCCGGTGATTAAAGCTACTTTTCTCTTTGACAAGCTTGAATCCTTTTGATTTTGACGCGCCCATGAAAACGCTCGCCTGTGGCGGGATTGCGTGGCGAGAAAGGGGCGTATTGGGCAGGGCGAACGGGGGCCTCTGCGCGAAGGCAAGGGAGAGTTCGAGCGGGATGCCAGCCTTTCATGGAGCCGGGGAACGTTCGAAAGAGTTGTCGATCAAGATCAAACGACGCGGGTCATTCAAATCGAATTCGACAATTCGTGGCACGAAGAGGCGGGCATAGCGGGTGAAGGCGCTAGTCGGAGGAAAGCGAATAACAGTGTCGCATCGACCGAGGAGATACATCTCAACGAGCGCGGAACCCCCCCCGTCGGTGCCCAGTGCTGCACTGTGTAAGGGGCCGGCCTGATCCGCCTGGAAGCGTTTTGGGACGGTGAAAAGTTCGGGAAATACGCCCGACAGGTGATCAACAACCTTGGCGCTGTCTGTACACAAGAACACCTTTACAGGTCTTGAATGCGGTTGCGCCTTGGCCATACGAATGGCAGTGCATACCTGCTCTAAGGCAACCTTCGGATCAGCCCAGTAAGGTGCGTGATCCATAATATCTTCGCCGTTGCCGTGGCGGACATGGACTCCAATTATGCTGTGCCCCTCAAAATGTTCCTGGTAGAGCGCTTCAATGCGATCCTCAATTTCGACCCTCGGTGTGATGCTCCTAAATATGGTTCGCTCGGCCTTTTCATCGCAGCGCCACATCAAGCAAGCATCACACACTACCGTGTTGGCTTCACAATCATCTTGGGCCTGGAAAAGATCGTTAAGCTCGTCACGTTCTTGGAAAATCTGTTCATCCGGACGGTACACGCAGTCGATGGATGGCTTGTTCCACCACGACGGGAAGAAGGGACCAGGGAATGAGACGTGGTTGATCTGGTCATCGCATATGACCCGTACACCACCGATATCCTCAATTGGCTTGAAGAAAGCTGGAAAGGCATTCGCAAACGGGTTGTCAAGGTAACAAGAGCCGCGCCAATCTATTGCTAAAGCTCGTCCCGTCCGATGTGCGTAGTCCCAAGCCGACGCGAGAGACCACAGGCAATCACCGAGACCCGTGCGCCGTCGAGAAACAACGAACCGATCGTTCCTTGAGCGATCAACAAGCATCTAAATTGCCTCTCTCCAGAACACCACAAGCCTCAGCTTTGCTGCTGCGTTTGAGGCAAGCGCCTGCGCAATTCGGGGAAGATTGTCGTGCTGTGCCAATTCGATGTAGCTCGCGTCTGTCGCGGAAGTGCCTGGCCGCGATGGACGCGCGCCTGGGCTGGTCTTCCGCGCAGACCAGAAAATGCTCTTCGGAGCCAACGTAAACATCAACCACTTTCCTTAAGGCTGCTACATTCTTGAATTCTTTCTATGCATCGTGCCGTAACATCGGTAAAATCGTCTGTTTCGATGAAACGCATCCACGCCATGGATGGCTAGTGACATGGGTTCCAGAGCGTTGGCTGTGAACCCTCTCGCTGTGCTCGACGCACCGCTAACCCCAGCGGAACCTCACGGTGACAGCACGCAGCATCGACCTAAGTGAGCCGGCCATGAGCGCGGGCCGCGGCCACGAAGCTTCGACTGGGCCAGGTTCTGCATGGGAGCGCCACAAAGAAAGAGGCGATGCGTCGAGCTGTAAGCGAGCCTGAGCTCGCTTTCGAAGCGCTATGCCATCAACCCCAAGACGGTCGCGAAGTGGAGGAGCGGAGTTCGACCGCCGATCTGCCCACCGGCCCCAGGGAGCCGAGATCGAAGGTTCTGTCTGCCGTAGAAGAGGACCGTTGTTGTGGCCTTCCGCCGCAACACACTGCTGCCGCTGGACGGTTGCCTCTACGGCCTTGCAGCCGACGATCCCGCATCTGACGCGCTCTTCATTGCACCGATGTCTGCAGCGCAAGCATCGGCTTCTTCCACATTGATATTGCGGAGATCCCAACCGAACAGGGCAAGCTAAACATCAAGGCCTTTGTACCGCGCACCGCCTGTCGCGAACCTTCGCGCCCCTCTGGCCCGCCGGCACCAAAGGAGACCGTCGCGGCGCCGTTGTTGCTAGATCACATTCAATTCCCTAAACGCCCGCCCTTCGGCGACACGGATGTACCCAAACGCGGAGCAATCGACCGTGCGGTAGCCGCCATGCACGAGAAGCTCGGCCAGCGCCTTGCCGACCGCCGGGGCCTGCTGCAGACCGTGGCCTGAAAATCCGTTGGCGAAGAGGAAATTTTTCACCTTGGGGTGCGGCCCGATCACCGCGTTCTGGTCGAGCGTGTTGTAATCGTAGTGCCCGGCCCAGGCGCGGGTAGGCTTGATGGCCTCGAAGGCCGGAATGCGGGTCGCCAGCACCGGCCAAATCACCTCTTCGAACAGCGGCCAGTCGACCTCGAAATCCTGGGGATCGGCCGGGCCGTCGCCCTCTTCCGGCTCGGCGCCGCCGGTGAGATAGACCGAGCCTTCCGGCCGGACATAGATGCCGGAGGGATCGACCAGCAGCGGCATGTCGGCATATTTTTCGCGCGCCTCGAAGACGAAGACATTGCGCTTGCGCGGCTCGACCGGCAGCGCCAGCCCGGCGAGAGCGGCGACCTTGCCGGCATTCGGCCCGGCGGCATTGAGGACGGTGCCGGCTTCGATCGTCTCGCCATTGTCGAGCCTGACGCTGGTGACACGGTGGCCCTGCCGCTCGATGCCGATGACCGAGGCGGTCATAATGTCCACGTTCTTGCCGCGCAGCGCCTTGCGGAACAGCGTCAGCATTGCATGCGCGTCGAACCAGCCTTCGCCGCTGCGGCCATAGGAGCCGGCGGATATACCTTCGGTCGACAGCCAAGGGAAGCGGCGCGTCAGCTGATCCGCGTCCTCGAGCACGATGTCGGCCCCCTCGGCGACCTGCGCTTCGTGATTGGCATTCAGGATCGGCAGCCCGTTCTCGCTAGCGAGAATGAGAAAGCCGCCCTCGCGAAAACCGATGTCGGCGTCCGCGCCGAATTCTTCCTTCAGCCGCCGGAACAGTTTCATGGTGAACTGCGACAGGCGGATGTTCTGCGGGATCGAGAATTGCTGGCGAATGGAGGCGCAGGACAACGTCGTTGCCGCGTGCGCGAACTGCGGATCGCGCTCGATCAGCGCGATCGAGCCGGAAAACTCTTCCTCGCGCAGATAGTAGGCGATCGAGGAGCCGACGATGGCTCCTCCGATGATAACGATGTCGTAACGCACTTTTTTGTCGCCTTTCCGGTAACCGCCCGTGTCGATCACACAGCCGTCAGCATGATGTCGAAGCGCGTGCCGCGGCGGGCGCGGGCCTAGCGAGTTGAAAAGGGTTGCCGCATGCGCTTGATCCAGCGGCGCTCACGCAGCTGCCGGTCCTGCCTCACGCAGCAAGTCGTCGGCTCTGTCCGTCTTCTCCCAGGTGAACTCAGGCTCTTCACGGCCGAAGTGTCCGTATGTCGCCGTGTTGCGGTATATCGGGCGCACGAGATCAAGCATCTTGATGATGCCTTTCGGTCGGAGATCGAAAACATGCGAATCCAAACATGAGGCCCTGATCCCGCCCTTGCTCGAGATCCTGCCATCGTCCTTCATCAACGCCCTGGCTGATGTCGGGCGACTGCCCGGTGAGAGCCAGAACGACGGCGCAATTTCGACTCAAAGCCGATGGCATCGTCGTAGCCAATATAGAGTATCGTATCGCGGGCGACTTGGGTGTAATCGATGTGCGCATGGCTGGTACCCTCGTCCTGCTGGCTTTGTCATTTCGCGCTCTTCGCAAATGCTGTTTGGCGGCGGAACATAAAACGACACCAGATTTCTGCCGCCACTGATCTCGAAAGTTGTGATGAGCGTACCATTGACAGCGATTTGCGCTCGCAACGATTCCATGAATTTCTTTGAAGGATCTGTTGCAACGCTAAACAACAACGCAACGAGATTGGCGGGGGCCTGGTAAGACGGCAAGCTGGAACTGGTTGGCCAAGAGGGAGGCGATCGGCGCACCTTTCCCCAGGCGACGTGCTAACTTGCATCGTGCACCTCATCCGCCATTTGCTAAATGTTTTGTCCCGGCATTTGCTGGAGCGGATTGAAAGTGAACGCTCGGGCTGGGAAGCCCATGCCTTCCAGATGAACTCGCAGGGCGTGAGGCCCTTGAGGGTCTTCAGCTTGCGGCCGAAATTGTAGGCCGCGACGAAGTCGGCAAGATGCCGACGCAGTTGGTCGCGATCGTCGTAGTGGAAGCGCTTGACGGTTGCGTCTTGATGGTCTGGTTCATTCTCTCGACTCTTCTCGCCGGCCTGTCGCCTTCGACATCTGGCAATCGGCCGATGCTTGCCTGCAGACAGCGGTGGGAGCGCGTCAGATGCGGGACATCGGCTGCAACGCGTAGAGGCAATCGTCGAGCGGCAGCAGCCTTGTTGCGGCGGAAGGCCACAACAACGGTTTTCCTCGACAGACAGAACTGTCGACTCCCTGGAGCCGGTGGACAGATCGGCGGTCGAATTCCGCTTCTCCACTTCGCGACCGTCTTGGGGTTGATGCCATAGCGCTCCGAAAGCGACCTCACCTAGCCCATAGTGCATCCTTTGAGTCGGACGAGAATGGCGAAATTTCTTTTCCGCGACATGCAAGCAAGAAGGCTTCAGCCAATGGCGGTTTTTCGATAATCGGCCGTGTCTATCCCATGTCGTTTCAGCTTGTCGTAGAAGGTCTTGCGGGGAACTCCCAGGACTTCGATCGTGCGCCTCACGTCGCCGCCGCATTCCTGCAAGGCATCGCGGATGACAGTCGCCTCATAAAGGCTGACCTTCTCGGACAAGTGGAGGCTTGATACCGCTTGTTCCTTTCGACCTGATGCAATGGGCGTGCCTAGCCTTTCAAGTCCCAATGCAACGCGATCGGCGAAATGCACGAGTTCACGGACATTGCCGGGCCAATTGTGGCTCACGAGGCGATCGCGCACGCCAGCGCTTATGTCCGGAACTGGCCTGCTGAAGCGTTTGGAGGCGCGTTCCAGGAAATGCCCAAAGAGCATCGGGATGTCTTCGCGCCTTTCGCGAAGCGGCGGGATGCGGAGCGTCACCACATTCAGCCGGAAATAAAGGTCTTCCCGGAAATCTCCGCGGGCGGCCGGATCGCCGAGATCGGCCTTGGTAGCCGACACGACACGAAGGTCGATGCTGCGGGTTTCGTTCGTGCCAAGCGGCGTGATCTGCCGGGTCTCAAGCACCCTCAGAAGCTTCACCTGGAGTGCTGGCGGCATCGACTCGATTTCGTCGAGGAAGAGCGTCCCTCCGTTCGAATGCTCGATGCGACCGGTCCTGCGCCTCTGCGCGCCAGTAAAGGCGCCTGCCTCGTGCCCGAAAAGTTCGCTATCGATGACGCTTTCGGGCAGCGCTCCACAATTCAGGGCAACGAAGGGCTTCGTGCGTCGTCTGCTCCAGCGGTGAAGCAGATCCGCGACCACCTCCTTGCCCGTGCCCGTCTCGCCTTCCACAAGGACATCCACATCGGTATCGGCGATCTGGCGGAGAGTTTCGCGCAATCGAATCATGGTCGGTGCCTCCCCGATCAGCGGGATATCGCCCGCAGATCGGACAACCGCATCCCTAAGACGTCTGTTTTCCAGGACCAGGCGCCGTTTTTCCGAAGCGCGATGCAGCGTCACGAGAAGCCGGTCGTTCGCATATGGCTTCGAGATGAAATCGTAGGCGCCATCCTTGATGGCGGCAACGGCCAGCTCGACGTCGGCATGCCCGGTGATCAGGACAACCGGAATCTCCGGGTCGATCGCCTTCACTCGCTCGAAGAGCTGAAGTCCGTTCAGCCCGGGCATACGGATGTCACTCACGACAGGGCCATCGAAGTTCCCGTCGATTCTGGCGAGTGCGGCCTCGGCCGAACCGAACACGCTCGGTGAGAACGAGGCAAGCTTCAGCATCTGCGTGGCTGCGCGAAGCACATCCTCGTCATCGTCGATAAAAATGACCGGTCCTGATTCAGCACTCATGCCGCTCGCCTCAGATCGACCGTGAAGGAAGTCCCTCTCCCGTGGCCGGCATCATCATGCCGCAACGAGCCGCCGAGCTCACGTGCGATCTCTTGCGAAATGACCAGGCCAAGACCGAGACCCTTTTCCTTGTTGGTAACGAACGGCATGAAGAGGCTCCTGCGAATGTCGGGGGCAAGGCCGGGGCCGTTGTCCCGAAGGGAAATAGCGACCATTTCCCCGTTTTCGGCGAGCGCTATCTCGACGCGGGGCTCCGGTTGATCCTTCAGAGCGTCAAGCGCGTTCTGGAGAAGGTTGACGAGTATCTGCTCCAGTCGCATGCGGCTTGCCATGACAATTGGAGACGGATCGATCCGCTTCCGTTCAATCGTCACCCCGGAATCGCGAATTCGGCCTGAAAGAAGCGACAGAGCGCCGTCGATCGCGTCGTCCGCCAGTATCGGTCCCATCGATCCGCTGGCGCGGCGGGAAAAGGACCTTAGCGTTTCAGTGATCGTGCCGATCCTGCCGGTCATGGCGACGATCGAGGCCAGATTCTCGGCGGTTTCTTGCGACCGGCCGATCCCTAGAAGACGCGCGGCATTTTCAGCATAGGTGCGGATTGCGGCGACCGGCTGGTTGATCTCGTGGGCGACCCCGGCCGTTATCTGTCCCAGGATTGACAAGCGGTTCGCCTGGGCGAGTTCGTCGCGCAGGCGACGCACTCTTGCTTCAGCGTTCTCTCGCTCGGCGATCTCACCGGCGAGCGCTGCGTTCGAGCTCTGGAGCTCCGCCGTGCGCAGTTCGACGCGATGCTCCAGTTCCGCATTCAGCAACACAAGCACTTCTTGCCGCTGCCGGGCCGCCCGCCGCCGTCGAACAATGATGAAAATGACGAATCCAACGAGAACGAGGGCAAGCAGCGTTGTCACGCGGGCTGTCATGACCGCCGAGGAGATCTCGGTGTCGGCGGGGATGAGCAACGACATGCGCCAGCCCGGAACTGCTTTGCCGAGATCCTGCGAAACCGCAACGAAATCGGCTGATCGACTCTCAGGAGTTGCGGTGACCAGGTTGTCGCCGCGGCGGGAAAGCGGCACCGGCTCGAAAGTCACGCCCGGTAGCTGCAGACGATCGCGAGCGGTTTGCTTCTCCTTTGCGGAAAGCGGTGAGAGAGCGCCAAAACGCCATTGGGGCACGCTCGTGGCAAGAACCACGCCTCGCTCATCGGTCGTGAAGACCACGAAGCCGCTCTCCAGCCAACGCGACTCGACGCGGTCGAGCTCCACCTTCACCACAACCACACCGAGCGGCCCCTCCGGCCCATCGACCCGGCTCGACAGATAGAGACCAGGGCGCGCGCTAACCGTGCCGAGCGCATATTGCATAGCCGCGCCATCCGCCATCGCCTCGGTGAAGTAGTGGCGAAAGCGGTAATCGCTGCCGACGAAACTGGTCGGCTCGCCGGCGTTGCTCGCAGCAACCGCTACGCCCTCAGGATTAATGATGTAGAGTATAGAAGAGCCGGCGTCGCGCGCGATGGCGCGAAGCTTCTCATCAAGCGCGGCTTCGTTGGCAGTGCTCGGACTGCGAAGCATCTCCTGAACGGCACCGTCGCGTGCCAGAACCAGCGGAATCATTCGCTGCTTCTCGATCTCTCCTTTCAAACTGTCGGCTGCAAGCGGGAACGCGGCAAGAGCACGGTCGCGTAGGGCATACTCTGCTCTGGTGCCGGCGATGCGTCCCGTTGCAAAGACGACGAAACAGAGCGCCGCACCAAGAATTGCAAGCAAAACCACAAGCCAGAGAGATCGACCGCCGGATCTACCAGGGAAGACCAATGGGGCGCGCTGGAAGGCGCCATTACCCATGTCTTCTTCTTCTGCCATCGTATTCTTAAAACAGATCATTGACGAACCATAGTGCGGGGTTCCGCCAGAAGGGAAGGCGATCCGTGCGGAAAACCGCACAATCTTGCTGCGCGATTTGTTGAAGATACCTGAGGCTCCGGCGATTTCCGCGCTCTCTTGGCTTGGCACGGCTATTGCGGTCAACAACGCAGCAGCGTTCGACCGGGGCGCCGCGATGGGAGAAGCCGCGGGGAGGAACAGCCCGCCCCAAACCGGTCAGGGAGAGAAAACTTACATGTTGACCCCACTGGCTCCAAGCGTAAAGCGCGCACCCCGCAAGACCCTTTTTGCCAAGCCTTACGTGCAGGTGCTTGTCGCAATCCTCCTCGGAGTTGCGGTTGGCCATTTTTATCCGCAAATCGGAGAAAACCTGAAGCCGCTCGGCGATGCCTTCATCAAGCTCGTCAAGATGATCATCGCGCCCGTTATCTTTCTGACCGTGTCGACTGGAATTGCCGGCATGAGCGATCTTCAGAAGGTCGGCCGTGTTGCCGGCAAGGCGATGGTCTATTTCTTCACCTTCTCGACGCTCGCGCTTATCGTCGGCCTCATCGTCGGCAATGTCATTCAGCCTGGCGCCGGCCTCAACATCGATCTGACCTCGCTCGACGTCCAAGCCGTCAATGGCTATGCCTCAAAGGCCCATGAGCAGTCCGTGACCGGCTTCCTCATGAACATGATCCCGACCACGATTGTCGGCGCCTTTGTGGAAGGCGACATTCTACAGGTGTTGTTCTTCTCCGTCCTCTTCGGCATCGCGCTGGCGATGGTCGGAGAATCGGGCAAATCGGTTCTTTCCTTCCTTCAGGACCTCACTGCACCCGTTTTCAAATTGGTCGGCATCCTGATGAAAGCCGCGCCGATCGGTGCTTTCGGAGCAATGGCCTTCACGATTGGCAAATATGGCATCGGTTCGGTAGCCAACCTTGCGATGCTGGTCGGGACCTTCTATCTCACGGCCTTCCTCTTCGTATTCGGGGTTCTCGGTGCAGTCTGTCGCTACAACGGCTTCTCGATCTTTTCTCTTATCCGCTACATAAAGGAAGAGCTGCTGCTGGTCCTCGGAACGTCCTCCTCCGAGGCTGCGCTGCCCTCTCTCATGGAGAAAATGGAAAAGGCCGGCGCCAAGCGCTCGGTCGTGGGCCTGGTTATCCCGACCGGATATTCCTTCAATCTGGATGGCACCAATATCTACATGACCCTCGCGGCCCTTTTCATCGCGCAGGCGACGAATACGGATTTGTCAGTTGGCGATCAGGTCCTGCTGCTGCTCGTCGCGATGCTTTCCTCCAAGGGTGCAGCAGGTGTCACAGGTGCCGGCTTCGTCACGTTGGCCGCTACGCTCTCCGTAGTGCCGGCAGTTCCCGTTGCTGGAATGGCGCTGATCCTTGGCGTCGATCGCTTCATGTCGGAATGCAGGGCACTGACGAATTTGGTCGGTAACGCGGTGGCATCGCTCGTCGTCGCCCGCTGGGAAGGCGAACTGGATCAGGCGCAATTGAAAGCTGCATTCTGCGGCCACCAGCCTGCCGAGACATCAACCGGCCAGCCACTGATAACGCCCGCGCCCAGCAACTCGGCAGCATCGCTGCCGGTTGAACCGCCTGGCTGGTCCCAAACGCCGGACGATCGGGCCGCGGGTTCCAAACAAACTCTCGCGGGCCGATGAAATCAACAATCCCGAAATGCAGTGGGTGCAAAATCATCTGCGCCTTGCGAAGGTCTTGCACCGGTCACGACACACAAGCCCTCGATGATGCGCTTAATGCCTCCGAAGTTTGCGACGGTTCGTGGAACCGGGTGCGGAGCTGGGTCGGAGCCGTCGGCACGGCTGAACAATTCGCCCAGGCTCTACGTTTCGGCTTCTACCTCGCACCATGCCACGACAAGAATTCGGTAGCGAACAGGATCAATGCAGGAATGACAGATTTTACTGAATCGACCTTTGCCGGATTTCTTCTTGATGTCGTTTAATCAGACTCGAACAATGGCGAAGCGACCCATAATTGCTGATATCGCCCGGGAAGCCGGGGTTAGTGTTGCCACCGTTGACCGAGTTCTGAATGCCCGTCATCCGGTGCGGAAGGAGACTGCGCAGCGGGTCTTAGCGGCGGCACAGGCCATCGGATATCACGCCGCAGGTCTTATCAAGCAGCGCCTGCAGCCGGACCTGCCGCAATATCGGCTTGGCTTCATCTTGAGAAAACCGACTCACCACTTCTACCAGGGCTTCGCGCGTGAGGTCGAAGCGGCGGTCAACGCGGCGAAGTGCTTCCATGGCACTTCGCTCATCGAATTCGCGCCGTCGCACATGCCGTGCGACCTTATTCCATTGCTCAAGGAATTCGGAGCGCGCTGCCACGCGATCGCCATGGTGGCGCCGGACCATCCGGCGATCACGGCAGCCGTCCAAGAACTCAAGGCAAAAGGCATCCCCGTTTTCTCGCTGCTTTCCGATTTCGCCGAAGGTGTTCGTGAGGGTTATATCGGCCTCGACAACCGCAAGGTCGGGCGGACGACAGCGTGGATGCTTTCAAAGGTCGCAAGACGGCCGGGCAAGGTGGCGGTTTTTGTCGGCAGCCACCGTTTTCAGGGGCAGGAGCTGCGGGAGGTCGGCTTTCGCTCCTATTTCCGTGAGAATGCACCGGCATTCGAGCTGCTCGATCCGCTCGTGAACCTTGAGGCACGGCAGATCACCTACGAGGCCACGCTGGATCTCATGCAACGGGAACCCGAACTCACCGGCTTCTATGTGGCCGGCGGAGGTATGGAGGGAGCGATCTCCGCGCTCCGTGAAGAAGGCGAAAGCCGGGGTCTCGTCGCGATCGTTAACGAGATCACGCCGGAGTCACGGGCTGCACTCGCAGATGGCATGATCACGATGTCGGTCGCCACGCCCCAGCGCCTGCTTTGCCAGGAACTGATGACGCTGATGGCCCAGGCCATCAAGGTCGGCACTTCGGAGACGCTTGGGCAGACTTTTCTGCCGTTTGAGATTTATCTGCCGGAAAACATCTGAAAAACTGATAAAATACTATCATGAGAGCCTAATTTCCTTTCATTCATGAAAGAAAAGCAGCGGGAGTTTGATTGACTCACCTGCCTGATTCCGGTCTCGTTTAACAACGAATGATTGCTGCGCGGCGGAAGCCAGTCAGCCGAGAACGACGACCCGCACTTCATGAAGAGAGAGGAAAGCCATGCGTCAAGCATCGCTCCGCTTTGCGATCGACCGCATGACGCCGCCCCATCTTGCCAGGGCCGCACTTGCTCGCGGCCCGGGCCTGACTGGCATCGACATTAGCTATCATCTCGATGGCAATTTCATTGCGCGCGAAAAGCCGGCTGCAGACGTCCGTCTTGCTAACGGATCAATCGTCACGACTATCTTCATCAACGCCTTTTCGTGTTTCAATGAATCCCCGCGTGCAAGGGCGAGGCGAGCAAACTCGTCGATTGTGCAGCGGCCTGCGGAGCGAAAACGCCGACGAATGCGATTCGCCAAGGACATCCACGCGCTGGACAATAGGCGCACTTGCCTCGGGCATCGATTTCATGGCGCGAGATGGATGATCACATGCAACACGATGCTCGCAACTCCGAGCAAAGTGCCAGGCAGATCTCGTCACGCTGCATATCGCTTCCAAAAATGAAAAGTCCTAATTCAAAGTCCGAGACGAATCACGTGGCCCCTAGTGTGCAGTTGCACGAGAGGGCGTCAGACATCTTCGAAGCATCGAAAGCACCCGCCGCCGCCTCTGGGCTCGAAGCCACGTTGGCCAACGTCCTCGACCTCCTGCCATCGTTGGTGCAGGTGCGGCACGGCATCATCTCGCTCAGCGACAGGTCCGGCATACCAGACATGACCGTCGGGGCCGGCTGGAGCGAAGGCAGTGATGAGCGCTGCCGGAAGCATCTGCCACGGGGGGCGATCGACCAGATCATGACGACGGGCATGGCACTGGTGGCCGAGAACATAGCGTTGGAACCGGCCTTCAACGCCACCGACAAGGACGTGCTCGGGGCGTCCGAAACCATGGAAGTGTCGTTCATCGGCGTACCCATTCGCGTCGATGCGAACGTCGTGGGCACGTTGACCATCGACCGCATCCTCGACAACAAATCAGGTTCCCTCCTCGAATACGACCTGCGCCTCCTCACCATAATCGCCAATCTGGTTGGGCAGACAGTGAAGCTGCATCGCCTGTTCGCCTCCGACCGCGAGCGACTGATGGCCGAGAAAATCCGGATGCAAAAGCAATTCGGCGAGCTCAGGCAGCCTGGGCATGAGGGCAAAAGGGCTCATGTCAAGGGGATCATTGGCGACAGCCCGGCGCTTCGCGGGCTGCTTGAGAAGGTCGCGTTAGCAGCCAGGTCCAACAGCACCGTTTTGCTGCGCGGGGAATCCGGGACCGGCAAGGAGCTGGTCGCCAAGGCCGTTCACGAGCTGTCGGGGCGCGCCAAGCGGCCGTTCATCAAGCTCAATTGCGCAGCGCTCCCTGAGACAGTCCTGGAATCCGAACTGTTCGGTCACGAAAAGGGTGCCTTTACCAGTGCATTCAACTCGCGCAAGGGGCGCTTTGAGCTCGCCGACAAGGGAACGTTGTTTCTGGACGAGATCGGTGAGATTTCGGCCTCGTTCCAGGCAAAGCTGCTGCGCGTGCTGCAGGAGCAGGAGTTCGAGCGCGTCGGCAGCAACCAGACGATTAAGGTCGACGTTCGCGTGATTGCCGCCACGAACAGGAACCTGGAAGACGCGGTTGCAAGGAACGAGTTTCGCGCCGACCTTTATTATCGCATCAGCGTTGTTCCCCTGCTGGTGCCGCCATTGCGCGAAAGGCGCGGTGATATTCCGCTCCTTGCCGCTGAGTTTCTCAAGAATTTCAACAACGAGAACGGCCGTATGATGGTCTTCGATGCGAGTGCGACTGAAGTGCTGATGAACTGTGCTTTTCCCGGAAATGTCCGCGAGCTTGAAAATTGCGTGCAGCGGACAGCGACCCTCGCAGCGGGAAAGTCAATCGTCAGAAGCGACTTTGACTGCTCACACGGCCGATGCCTTTCCGCGATGTTATGGAAGCACGCGTCTAAGGAGACTTCGCCGAAATTCGAGGCGATCGCACCATCGCCACTAAACCCGGCCATGAAATCATCTGGTGCCTTTGCATCGCCCGCCGTTGCGACCCCGCCTGTTGACAGCGAGCAGGCACTGCCAGCGCCTGATCGGATAGGCCTCGTGAGCGACGGGAAGCTGACCGATCGCGAGCGTCTCATCGCGACGATGGAAAGATCCGGCTGGGTACAGGCAAAGGCAGCGCGCCTGCTTGGATTGACGCCGCGCCAGATTGGCTACGCGCTGAGGAAATACGGTATCGAGATCAAGTGTCTCTGAACGGGCTGTCGAACTTTCGATATGTGGGGGCCGCGCGACAGAGCGAGCGAGGCGAATAGCTGGGTGAAATCAAGGGTTGGTTCATTCGGCGCGGACCTCCGCGAGGCGGTCCAGCCCCCTATCGGCGCCAAGAACGGCCCGCCGTTATGGTCGCTCTGTCGGTCCTGTCGATCGGCTCTGCGAACTAGTGCAATGAGGATTTGCCTGTGTAAAACCAGTTCGCCGGGTAGCCGGGCAGTGCGCCGGCGTTGTCGCCGGAGTTCGCGCCAGAACCGTCCCTGTAGTACCCCACCGTCTGAAAGATGAAGCTATTGCGTTCGATATCAACGAGAGCGATGACGTGCGGCCTCCACCCTAATCTCGGATCGAAATCGTTCGTCGGATCCTGGAAACGTGAGTCAACGCCCGCGGTCAGGTAATCCTTGCTGCCTTGTTCGCCGGATCCGCAGAGCATGTTATTGTCCTCCCCAAAAACGTGCGGTTTGTCGCGGCTTCTGTCACCGGAGAGTTCGTGCCATGCCTTGTCGCCGTAGGGTCGGTGATCGGCCTCGCGGGCTAAAGATTGAGAGTCGCCTCGACAAGCGTCGGTTCTGTCGCTGCGGTCAGGTCCCACGCTCACATCGTCCCGCTCATTTTCGATTGCTTCGGGAGTTGGTTGACCCCTAAGAAACTGTTTTAGCTGCAGGACAAGCTTTCTCATTGCAGTCTCCCGATGCCCCCGCGACGAAGCACTTCGTATACCGCTCACCGAGCCATTGCGGTAATCGTTTGCCGTTATGAATGCATTTGCCGGATGGATGTTTTTTCACGTGCTCTTCGCCCTGCTGCCTTCAGTGACGGGCGGGACCGCGGCGGCCTGCACTTGGCGACATTCGACGCGCGAAACCGCTGGACGAGGATGTTGGCGATGCCCGCGCAGGACCGCCAGCTTGTAGCCAAAGGGCCATTGGGCCGATGCAGTGACCAACTGGCCAGCACGGCTCTCCGAGGTGGCTTATTCGCTGCTCGTGCTCAGCAAGATAGGGTCGGGCCTCAGAGCGTGGGGCATGAACGTCGCCAACTGCGCAGTATGCCTCCGGCCCTTGTTGCTGTTGCCCGCGCGCTCGCCGTCATTCTGCGTCGCATGAGAGGTCGGTCTCGTCCATCAACACAAGCTTCGCCGGACCCGCGAAGGCAGACGCTCAAGGCGCTTTGGCTGATCCGCACCGACTGCTCACCTCCGTTGAAGGATTTTGAATCAGCACAAAAGCAACTGTCACATGACCATCGAGTCATCATCACAGGACATGCTGTAGTTGCAGCTCGGTCGGCTGGTCCGTAAAAGCAGATCGGGATCATCGTCGGCCCGTAGTCCGAGATATTCAACTTCTCTGCAGCCGGCGGCTAGGATGGCGTCGCCTGTCGCAGTGCCTTGGCCAGCCTCTCGGCCGCTTTAACAGTATTTCGCTTTGGGGGACCGCCACGCGCTGCTCGGCCGGCAGCTGAGAATTGCGATCGCCCATCCATGTGCTTCGCGCCTTTTCGGAAAGGCGATGATCTCGAGAAACGGGCAGGACGGCGCACGAGTTTCAACTGCTGGAAATCCTTCTCGCCAAGAAGGCCGGACCAGCAGCGGCCTGGAAAAGAGCTTCGTCACCAATCGCGCCACGCCGTCGAAATGGCCGGGGCCGAACGCGACGCACAGCCTTCGCTCGCCCCGCTCACCGAGACCGCGGTGGCAACCACTCGAGATACATCTCTCGTGCGGCGCGTAAAGCATCCAGCGCCTAGCAGCTTGGCAGCGTCCTCATGCTCCGTGGGTGGGTAGGCGGCAACGTCGGCGGCGGTCGTTCAACTGCTTCTGGTTCGCGAAGAGGGTAAGGATCACCCGGTCGGCGCCTGAAGTGCGGCGCGCACCAAGCTGAGATGGCCCTTCATGCAAGGGCGCCCATGGTTGACACGACCGCGACTTTCATGCCCTGCCTTCGCCATGCCGCCACGGATTTGCGCGACTCGGTGGCGGTCCGGACGATCGGTGTGCTCATGTCGCTTCTCCTCCTTTGATGGCTTTCGGTTCATCGCCGAAGACATGTTCGGCAGCCGGAAACCGGCGCTCCTTCACGTCGCACGCGTAGGCCTCGATCGCTGCCGAAGCGGCCTCTCCCAGTTCGACATAGCGCTTGACGAATTTCGGGCGGAAGTCGCCGAACAGGCCCAGCATGTCGTCGACGACCAGGATCTGCCCGTCGCAGGCCGCCGAGGCGCCGATGCCGATCGTCGGGATTGGGATTTCCTCGGTGATGCGGCGGGCGAGCGGTTCGGGCACTTTTTCCAGTACGACGGAAAAGGCGCCAGCCTCGCTGACCGCAAGAGCATCGCGCCAAATGCGCTCGGCATCCTCGCCCCTGCCCTGCACGCGATATCCGCCAAACAGGTTGACCGCCTGCGGCGTCAGGCCGACATGCGCCATGACCGGGATTCCGCGCGCTGTGAGGAAGCGGATCGTCTCGGCGATCGTCGCGCCGCCCTCGAGCTTGACCGCAGCGCATCCGGTCTCCGCCATAAGGCGCGCGGAATTGCGGAAGGCCTGCTCTAGGCTTTCCTCGTACGAGCCGAACGGCATGTCGACAACCAGCAGCGCCCGCTCCATTCCCCGCCGAACCGCCTTGGCGTGCATGATCATCATATCGAGCGTCACACTGAGCGTGGAGGGAAGGCCGTGGAGAACCATGCCGACGCTGTCGCCGACAAGAACGATGTCGCAGTGGCCGTCAACCAACCTTGCGACCGGCGTGGTGTAGGCCGTCAGGCAGACCAGCGGCGTGCTGCCCTTTCGCGCACGGATGTTCGGCGGCGTGATCGCCTTGACGACACCAGCGGCGCTCAATCCACGTCTCTCCTCACCCAGCGTCACCCACGGCCAGTGTCGCGTTTGGCATATTTTTGTCGAGGTGCGAAGAGGTAAAATCGCCAGAGCGCGTGGTGTTGACGCGACGGGTGGAATGATAAAGAACAGAACTAAATCGGTTTAGACAGGCGGAGCTCTGCCAAGTAGGTCAGGAACTATGGATCAGGCAAAGGGACCAAGGAAAGGCAGAGTCACAGGCAAGACCAACGACGTCAATGCGGACCTCATCGCAGTCGTCGTTGCCGTGAACGACGCTGGACCTTGTGTTCTGACCATCGAACAGGGGGGCGCCCTTCCCTCGGGCCCGTTTGAGCTCGCTCATCGTTCGCTCCAGTCGGGCCTCAGGGCATGGGTGGAACTGCAGACCGGTCAGCCTCTCGGCTATATCGAGCAGCTCTACACCTTCGCCGATCGCGATCGGATCGGCGCCAACGAGCGCGTGATCTCGATCAGCTATCTCGCACTCACCCGCGAAGAAGATGCGGGCGCCTCGGGCAGGCGCAGCTGGGCCAGCTGGTACGACTATTTCCCCTGGGAGGATCATCGCTCCGGCAGGCCCCCGATGCTGGAAGAATTGTGGCCGCGCCTTATCGAATGGGCGGACGGCGCGGACGACGGCGCGACGCGCTTCGATCGCCGGCGGCGAGCGGCGGTCGCCTTTGCCTTGGACGACCGGGCATGGAACGAAGAGCTAACACTGCAGCGCTACGAGCTGCTGTATGAAGCCGCCCTGGTGGAGGAAGCAAAACGCGGCGGAGATTCGGCCATCCTCGCTCCGGTGCCGGGCAGATCGATGAGCGCCGATCATCGCCGCATTCTGGCAACGGCTATTGCGCGGCTGCGCTCCAAGATCAAATACCGGCCTGTTGTGTTCGAACTGATGCCGCCGCTCTTCACGCTTTTACAGCTACAACGAACCGTGGAGGCGCTCTCCGGCAGGCTCATCAACAAGCCGAACTTTCGCCGGCTCATAGAGCAGCAGGAGCTGGTTGAGAAGACCGGCGCGACGACCGCCGAGACCGGCGGCCGGCCGGCGCAGCTCTACCGCTTCCACCATGCCATTCTAGACGAGAGGCCTGTGGCCGGCACAAAATTGCCGCTCGCACGGGCTTGACACCACTTATAGTCACAACGATTATATAGGCCTTATAATCGCGTTGACTATAACTGGAGGCTCGATGAGCGCCGTCCTGCCTTCGAGCGCCTCACTATACGACCGCGTTCGGCGCGTTATCCCACCGATCGAGTGGCCGCTCTTCGTCGAGGACATCGACGCGATCCTGGAACTGAAGCGACAGCGCAACGCGGTCATTCTGGCGCATAACTACCAGACGCCGGAGATTTTTCACTGCGTGGCTGACATCGTCGGGGACAGCCTGGCGCTGGCCCGCAAGGCGATGACGGTCGATGCCGAAATCATCGTGCTCGCGGGCGTGCATTTTATGGCCGAGACCGCCAAGCTCCTCAATCCGGACAAGACCGTGCTCATCCCGGATCTCGGCGCCGGCTGTTCGCTGGCCGAGTCGATCACCGCCGAAGACGTGCGCCTGATGCGGCAGCGTTATCCGAGCGTTCCAGTGGTGACCTACGTCAACACCTCCGCCGCGGTGAAGGCTGAATCCGACATCTGCTGCACCTCGGGCAATGCGCTCGCGGTGGTGAAATCGCTCGGCGCGCCGCGTGTGATCATGCTGCCCGATGAATATCTGGCGAAGAACATCGCCGCGCAGACCAAGGTCGAGATCATTGCCTGGAAGGGGCGCTGCGAGGTGCACGAACGCTTCACCGCGGCCGACATCCGCGAGCTGCGTGAGGCCCATCCCGGCATCAGTGTACTTGCCCATCCCGAATGTCCGCCTGAAGTGGTCGCGGAAGCCGACTTCGCCGGCTCGACGGCGGCGATGTCCGACTATGTCGCGCGGCATAGGCCGGCGCGTGTGGTGCTGATGACGGAATGTTCCATGAGCGACAACGTCGCGGTCGAGCATCCGGAAGTAGATTTCGTGCGCCCATGCAATCTGTGCCCGCATATGAAGCGCATCACGCTCGCCAACATCCGGACCGCGCTCGAGGAGAACCGCTACGTCGTCACGATCGATCCTCATGTCGCTGAACGGGCCCGCTGGGCTGTGGAACGCATGCTCTTTGTATGACGGCGGACATCCATCACATTGGCGGAGCGCCGGTCATCATCGGCGCTGGTATCGCCGGGCTCATGACGGCGCTACACTTGGCGCCGCAACCAGTCGTCCTTCTGTCAAGGACCTCGCTCGGAACCGAAGGCTCGAGCATTCTAGCCCAGGGCGGGCTCGCAGCGAGTCTGGGGGAGGACGACAGCCCCGACCTGCACCTCGCCGATACGCTTGCTGCCGGCGATGGGCTTTGCGACGAACAAATGGCCAGGCGGGTGGTAGAGGCCGCACCTCAAGCCGTCGAGAATCTCATTCGTCTTGGTACTCCTTTCGACCGCTCGCTAGACGGGAGGCTGCAGCTGGGCCTGGAAGCGGCGCATTCGCGTCGCCGCATCGTGCACGCCGCCGGCGACGCAACCGGCCGCGAGTTGTTTCGGGCGCTACTCGGCGTGGCGCGGCGAACCCGTTCGATCACGATCATGGAAGGCATGACAGCGCTTCGCTTGGTTGTCGCAGAGGGCAGCATTGTTGGCTTGCTGACTGTCCTGCATGGCGCCGTGTTCGCATTGCCCACACGCCGCGTGGTGCTGGCGACCGGTGGTATAGGCGGCCTGTTTTGCGATACAACCAATCCGCTCTCCTCATTCGGGCACGGCCTGGCGCTTGCAGCCTGTGCTGGAGCGGAACTAGCCGATCTCGAATTCGTGCAATTCCACCCGACGGCCCTCGACATTGCGCGCCGGCCAATGCCGCTTGTCAGCGAAGCAGTGCGTGGCGAAGGCGCGGTGCTGATCGATGAGCACGGCCATCGCTTCCTGGCAGACACGCCCGGGGCAGAACTCGCATCGCGCGATGTGGTCGCGCGGGCGATCTCCGATCAGCTCGCAGCCGGGCATGGCGTCTATCTCGATGCCCGACATTGTCTCGGGAAGAAATTCGCAAGACGCTTTCCGGCAATCGACGCTATTTGCAAGCATGCCGGCATCGATCCGGCGGTGGAACCCATTCCCGTACGGCCCGCTGCTCACTATCACATGGGCGGCGTGGCCGTTGACGCCGAGGGGCGAACTTCCGTTAGCGGCCTGTGGGCCTGTGGCGAAGTCGCATGCACAGGACTGCATGGCGCCAACCGGCTTGCCAGCAACTCGCTGACCGAAGCGGTTGCAACCGCCGCCTGGGTGGCTGAAAGCGTCGCGGGTACCTCTGCGGGTTGGCAGTGGCCTAGGCTTCCGGCAACTGTTCCCATCCGGCCCGACCCTTCACCTATTCGCCCGATTGTGTCCAATGCGCTTGGCATTGTTCGGAATGGGAAATCATTGTGCGACACGGTCGCGACACTGCTGCCGATCTCTGTTTGCGAGACGGCCGCGGCCGATCCGGCCCTGGTGGCATTGTTGATGGCGATCGCCGCCCTTCGGCGCGAGGAGAGCCGCGGCTCCCACTTTCGATCCGATTTCCCCGGGCGCGATGCCGCCGCCCTCCCCTCACGATTGACGCTCTGCACAGCTTTTGAGAATGCCGTCACGCTCAGATGGCAAGCATCCGAACGGAGCCGTTGACATGACTTCACTTGCACCACTTCCCCAGATCATCATGGAGCCCATCGTGCGTTCTGCCCTGCTTGAAGACCTGGGCAGAGCCGGCGACATCACGAGCGATGCGATCATCCCCGCCGATTGCAAAGCGACGCTGGCGTTGAATGCCCGGCAGGCAGGCGTTGTTGCCGGGCTCGACTTGGTCATGTTTGCCTTCCTGCTGGTCGATCCCGGGATCAGCATCCAGCTGCGGTGTCCTGAGGGCGGCAAGGTTTCGGCCGGCCAGACCATCGCGATCGTAAACGGGCCGGCGCGCAGCCTGCTGACGGCGGAGCGGACGGCGCTCAATTTCTTATGCAAACTCAGCGGCATCGCGACGGCAACGGCTACGCTCGTAAACGCGGTGAGGGGCCATAACGCAAAAATCGTGTGCACACGCAAAACGACGCCCGGCCTGCGTGTCCTGGAAAAGTATGCGGTACGAGCGGGCGGCGGTGCCAATCACCGCTTCGCGCTCGACGACGCCGTGCTGATCAAGGACAACCACATCGCCATTGCCGGCGATATCCGCACCGCAATCGAGCGGGCGCGCAGCGCCATCGGTCACATGGTCAAGATCGAGGTCGAGGTCGACAGGCTGGACCAGTTGGAGATCGCGCTTACAGCGGGCGTCGACGCCGTGCTCCTCGACAACATGTCGGTCGAGGACCTTGCGCAGGCTGTGGCTATGGTCGGTGGCCGCGCGATCACCGAGGCTTCGGGCCGGGTAACGCGGGCGAGTGCCCCGGCAATTGCGGCGACCGGCGTCGACCTCATATCGGTCGGCTGGCTTACCCACAGCGCGCCCATTCTCGACATTGGTCTCGACATGCCGGCCGACCGAAATTGCAACAGGCATCTGAACTGATGGAGAGGACATGAACCGGGATCGCAGGAACTCCTTTGGTCGCAGGCTAACCTGCGTCAGCACGTCCCCGGTTCCACCAACAGCCGACGCAAGCCTTCTCGGCGCCAGGCGACACGCTTCAACAACGGAGGCGGGAGGGACGGACCAGCAAGGCACAGAAAGCCGCGTCGCAGTCCTTGGCGTCATCATCTGCCGACTCGACGAGATGCGCCAGTTGGCGGCCTCTCACGGGCTGGAACTTCTGAGTTATCTGCTGGACGTCGCCTTCACCGAATCCTGCGACGCGATCAGAAAGGAGCATTCCTGTGCTCAGAGTAAAATAACGGAAACCGTAATCCCCACGGATGACGTGAGTTGAGCCTGCGGGCAGCAGTTGGAGAGTCCGCTCAAGAGCGCCACCACTCGCGTTTCGATAGAAGACTTCCCGCTGGCATGCGCCTTGTCTTCAGCATCCACTGCAACGCTCCAGGTCACGGACGGAAGATTATGGAGAACAAGACCTTATGAACGAACTCAGCCCAGACCTGACCTCGGATCCAATCGGTTGGGCGCTTCCCCGTTGGACGCGAGCGGAAGCCCAAGCGCTCCACGACGCGCCATTCAACGACCTTTTGTTTCAGGCGCAGACCGTTCACCGGCAGAATTTCGATCCCAACAAGGTCCAGCTGAGCCGGCTTCTCAGCATCAAGACCGGCGGATGCCCGGAGGATTGCGGCTATTGCAGCCAATCGGCACATCACGAAAGCGGGTTGAAGGCGTCAAAGCTGATGGAGGTCCGGCGCGTCATCGCCGAGGCGACCAAGGCACGCGATGCCGGCGCCACCCGCTATTGCATGGGCGCGGCCTGGCGAAACCCGAAGGCGCGCGACATGGACGCGGTGGTGGCGATGGTCGAGGGTGTCAAGGCACTCGGCATGGAGACCTGCATGACGCTCGGCATGCTCGATCTTGAGCAGGCCGCTCGTCTGAAACAGGCCGGTCTCGACTACTACAACCACAACATCGACACCTCCGAGCGCTATTACTCAGAGATCATCTCGACCCGGACATTTGCCGACCGGCTGGACACGCTGGCCAATGTCCGCGACAGCGGCATCAAGGTCTGCTGCGGCGGCATCGTCGGCATGGGCGAAGAACCGGTGGACCGGATCGACATGCTGGTGACGCTGGCCAATCTGCCGGAGCACCCGGAAAGCGTGCCGATCAACATGCTCATCCCGATCGAGGGCACCCCGCTTGCCGAGGCTGAACCCATCGAGCCGATCGAATTCGTGCGCGTCATCGCGCTGGCGCGCATCATGATGCCGAAATCGCATGTCCGACTCTCCGCCGGCCGCACCGCCATGACCGATGAAATGCAGGCGCTGTGCTTTTTTGCCGGCGCCAACTCGATCTTCGTCGGCGACACACTGCTGACGGCGGACAATCCCGGCGAAGACAAGGATACTCTGCTGTTCCAGCGTCTCGGCATCGAGCCGATGGAAATCGGCACGCAATGAACGAGGCACTTCTTGCCCGCTATGACGCGTCCTTGCGCGGACTGGCGCGCAAGGACCGGCTGCGCACACTTGCACCGCGCGCCGGGCTCGACTTCTCGTCGAACGACTATCTCGGGCTTGCCGCCTCCAAAAGACTTGGCGAAGCGGTGGCGGCGGCGATTGCGCGGGGGACGCCGGTCGGCGCGACCGGATCGCGGTTGTTAAGGGGCAACTCACCGGAGCACGAGGCCCTGGAGGCAGACGCCGCGGCGTTCTTCGGCGCCGAACGCGCGCTGTTCTTCGGCAGCGGCTACATCGCCAACTTCGCTCTGCTGACGACGCTGCCGCAAAAGGGCGACCTCTTGATCCTCGACGACCTTGCTCATGCCAGCATGCATGAGGGGGCCCGCGCTGGCCGCGCCGAGTTCAAGCTCGCCGCGCATAACGACATCGATGCTGTCGAGGATGCGATCACCCGCTGGCGCGCCGAAGGCGGCATGGGCCGCATCTGGATCGCGGTCGAAAGCCTCTACAGCATGGATGGCGACCGCGCCCCGATGGCGCGCCTTATCGCGCTTGCCGATCGGCACGAGGCATTCCTCGTCGTCGACGAGGCGCATGCCACCGGCATCTGGGGACCGGACGGCCGCGGGCTGGCCGCCGCTTTCGAGGGCCGCGACAACATTGTCGCACTTCACACATGCGGCAAGGCGCTCGGCGCGTCCGGCGCACTCGTCACCGGGCCGGGAACGCTATGCGACTATCTCGTCAACCGCTGCCGGCCATTCATCTACGCCACCGCGCCGTCGCCTCTGATGGCGGTGGCAGTGCGCGAAGCGCTGGCCATGCTGTCCGACGAGCCCCAACGCCGTGTCCAGCTGCAGGAGCGCGTAGCCTTCGCGGGCCGCCAATTGGCCGAGCGCTGCGGCGTGAAGCCCAGCGGCTCGCAGATCCAGTCCTTTGTCATCGGCGACAACAGGCGCACCATGGCGGTGGCGGCGGCGCTGCAGGCGCGCGGCTTCGACATACGCGGCATTCGTCCGCCGACCGTACCCGAGGGCACATCGCGACTGCGCATTTCGCTGACGCTCAACGTCGACGAAGCCGACATTTCGGCCATGCTCGAGGCGCTCGTCGAGGTGCTGGCCTCGACATGACCAAGCGCATCGTCATCACCGGAACAGATACCGGAATCGGCAAGACGGTGTTTTCGGCGGGATTGGCCGGCTTCCTCAACGGCTTCTACTGGAAGCCGGTGCAGTCGGGCCTCGACGGCGAGACCGACAGCGAGGTTGTTGCGCGGCTTGCCGGCCTTCCGCCGGGGCGCGTGCTGCCGGAAGTGTATCGCCTGAAGGAGCCGCTGTCGCCGCATCGTTCGGCCGAACTCGATGGCGTCGCGATAGACGTGGCAAGGCTCTCGCTTCCGGACTTGCCGGGTCCGATCGTCATCGAAGGTGCCGGGGGACTGATGGTGCCGCTCAACCGGCGGACCAAGTTCATCGACATATTTGCTCAGTGGCGGGTGCCGGTCATCCTGTGCGCCCGTACCAAGCTCGGCACCATCAATCACACCTTGTTGTCGATCGAGGCCCTGCGGGCTCGCTCGATCCCGCTCGTCGGCATCGCCTTCATCGGCGATGAAGTGGCAGATACGCAAAGGACAATCGTGGAATTCAGCGGCATACGCCAGCTTGGCAGGCTGCCGCTGCTCGATCCGCTGACGAGTGAGACGCTGAGGGAAGCGATGGTTGCCGGCTTCGACCTCGCAGCGATCGCAGGAGGCGAGTGATGTCGCAGTCTCAAGTCTGGCATCCGTTCACCCAGCACGCGCTCGAGCCGGCTATCCCTGAAATCGTCAGGACGGAAGGCGCCTACCTCTACAAGGCTGACGGCACACGTATCCTGGACGCCATTTCGTCCTGGTGGGTCGTCACGCATGGCCACCGCCATCCCCGCATCATCAGGGCCATCGAGAAGACCGCGTCGAGCCTCGACCAGATCATCTTCGCGGGCTTCACCCACGAGCCAGCCGAACGCTTGGCCAGGGCGCTTGTCGGGCTCGCTCCCACCGGTCTCGACTGGGTGTTTTATTCCGACAGCGGCTCGACCTCAGTCGAAGTCGCGCTGAAGATGGCGCTCGGCTATTTCCGCAACATCGGCGCGCCGCGCTCGCGCATCGTCGTCATGGAGCACAGCTATCATGGCGACACCATCGGCACGATGAGCGTCGGCGCCCGAGGCGTGTTCAACGCCGCCTACGAACCCTTGCTGTTCGAGGTCGACACCATCCCCTTCCCGGCCGCCGGGCGCGAGCAGGACACGCTGGATCGGTTCGAGGCCGTCAGCCGCGACCGGCGCGCCGCCGCGCTGATCGTCGAACCGCTGGTGCTTGGCGCCGGCGGCATGCTGATGTATCCGGCCTGGGTTCTGGCCGAATTGAAGAAGATTGCCGAAGCCTCCGGCACGCTGCTGATCGCCGACGAAGTGATGACCGGCTGGGGGCGGACCGGAACCATGTTCGCTTGCGAGCAGGCGTCGATCTCTCCGGACATCCTGTGCACCTCGAAGGGGCTGACCGGCGGCGCCATCCCGCTGGCCGCCACGCTCGCCACCGATGACATCTTCCAGGCCCATTATTCCGAAGACCGGAAGAAGACATTCTTTCATTCGAGCTCCTACACCGCCAATCCGATTGCCTGCGCGGCCGCACTCGCCAATGTCGAGATCTGGCGTGACGAGCCGGTGGCCGAGCGGGTCACGGCCTTGAGCGCGAAGCAGGCCGCCGGGCTGCGACGCTTCCGGGACAATCCATATTTCACGGACAGCCGGACGACCGGCACGATCGCCGCCCTCGATCTGCGCACCGGCTCAGCGGGCTATCTGGCCGAAATCGGGCCAAAACTGCGCGCTTTTTTCCTCGAGCGCGGCCTACTCGTGCGCCCGCTCGGCAATGTCCTCTATCTTCTGCCACCCTATTGCATCACCAGCGAGGAACTGAACGGGCTCTATGACGCCATCGAGGAGGCCGGCGAACGCTTCGGCTCGCAGCCATGAGCAGGTCATCGCGTATTCTCGGGTTTGGCCATCATGCGCCCGGCCGCAAAGTGGCGAACGCCGAGATCGAGAGCAATCTCGGCCTCGAGCCGGGCTGGATCGAGCGGCGTACCGGAATTCGTTCGCGCTTCTGGGCAACCGACGAAGACACGCTGTCTGGCCTGGCCGCCCGTGCCGGCGACATGGCGCTGGCGAACGCCGGCATGGACCGCAGTGACATCGGTCTGCTGTTGCTTGCCACCTCGACGCCCGACCACCTTCTGCCGCCCAGTGCACCCTTGGTCGCGCACAAGCTCGGCCTTGGCCGCCCAGGCGCGGTCGATCTAACCGGCGCCTGCGCCGGCTTCATCTATGCGCTGATGTTCGCGGACGGGTTCACCCGCCTGCACGGCAAACCAGCGCTGGTCATCGCCGCCAACATCCTCAGCCGCCGCATCAATCCAGCCGAGCGCGCGAGCTCAGTCCTTTTCGCCGATGCCGCCGGCGCCCTGGTGATTGGTGCGTGCGAGGACCCTGATCTAGGTATTCTCGGCGCTTCGGTGGATTCGGACGGCTCGCGCTACGGGCTGATCCAGATCCCGGCCGGCGGAAGCAGCATCCCATTCCATGACGATCTGGATCTCGGGCAAACTCGGATGACGATGACCGACGGACGCGAAGTGTTCGCCAAAGCTGTTGAGATGATGACCGATTGCTCTACAAGCGCGCTTGCCGTTGCCGGAGTGCGACCACAGGACATCGATCGGTTTGTGCCGCACCAGGCCAATGCCCGCATTTTCGATGCGGTGGGGCGAAACCTCGGCATCGCCGATGAAGCGATCGTCAAGACGATCGCCGAGTATGGCAACTCTTCCGCCGCGACGATCCCGCTCTCGCTGTCGCTCGCCCATCGGGCGGCGCCGTTCCGGCCGGGGGAGAAGGTTCTTCTGGCGGCCGCGGGTGCGGGTCTTAGCGGCGGTGCGATCGTCGTTGGAATTTAGCCGCGCGAACCGAACTGCCAAGACTGACCTTGAACGATGAATACAGGGACAACGACCAATGCGAAAACTAGTCGCCGGCAAGCTGCACGGCATCCACGTCACCGAAGCGAACCTCAACTACCATGGTTCGATAACGCTCGACCCCGACCACTGCGAGGCAGCCGGGATCCTGCCGATGGAATTCGTGGAGATATGGAACAAGAATTCCGGTGCGCGGATTTCGACCTATGTCATCCTCGGCGAGCGCGGTTCACGGTGCTGCATCCTCAACGGAGCGGCGGCTCGCACCTGTCAGCCCGACGACCCAATTATCGTCTGCAACTCCATCTACCTGGACGAAGCGCATATCACCTCGCTGAAGCCGCGCATCGTCACGTTCGACCAGGATAACTACATACTCGACCGCCTGAGCTACTCCGTCGATCTTGACACAGACGGCCGTTACAGTTTCTCGATCCTTGATGAGGCGAATGAAGCTTTGGCAATTCCAGCCTTGGTTTCCGGGGCGTGAGCCGCGCTCCGCAGATGTGCGAGCCTCGGCACTGAAGAGCGTCTGGTCTAAGACTCGACGAAGTTGCTGAAAAAGGGCCGATGCCCACTGCGCCTTGGGCACCGTGGGCCTTCGTGGGATGGCGCAATGTCTCGCAGCTGCTGATCCGCGAACAGCGGTTTGCATGTCTGACCCTTGTCTCAGGTTACTTGCGGTGGCGGCTTGCAAATTCTTTCTGCTTTCTCAAGCGCCGCGGCTGGGTCCTTGACGACCTGGCTTTTCATGATCTTTGCCGCCGTGTCGATCAAGCAGGCCACCGTCTTCCGCATCGGCAGCGGTGCCAACCATCATCGCGAATATGGCTAGCCGAACGGCCGCAAGCAGCATTGAGGTGGGCCTTCGGCAAAGTGTTTCCCGCCGGCGCCAAGGCTCGCCAGCCATCCGACGCCTGATCGCGTTACATATCAGGTTCGTCGATCGGTGGCTTGGCAGCAAGACCGAGCCTGGCTCGTTGGCCATCGGCGTAATTTTCGGCGGGAAACTGTGTCTTGAACCGAAGAACTGTCAGTTTGCCGTCCTCGACAATATGAACAACCCATCCCCCACTACAACGCTTGACCCGCACGTCATTAGGTTCGCCAGCCACCATTGCTGCCCCTCATTTTCGTTGCCCTTGGGCTGAGACTGGAAGTCGTTCCCGCACATCGGAAAACATAGGACCTTACGTAACGTCAAGCCCCGATTTTGGGATAGCCGATGCCTTGTCGATTTCAGGGTGACGGCGATTCTGGTCCGCAACGTCCGTGATTGCTCAAATCGATTTAGATGCGCAGATTTTGCATGTTAATTCAGCCTTGTTATCCACAACTAACGTGAATGGGAACGCGTATTCAGTCCGAGTACCTCTAAAAAAAATCTGCCGCTCTGGTGAGGGGAGCGGGCGATCAGGGCGTGTGAGGTGCTGACGTCAAACGCGAGATTCCGGAAGATTGATAAAATCGTTTGTTTCGATGAGATGCATCCACCCTGTGGATAGAAATACAGTCCCATGAACGGGCAAGCCTCTGGTGCGGGAGATGATGCTAAAGGAGACATCCCGCATGGCCACTCCACGCAAAAGCTCGGCACGTCTCGGCGCTACCAAATGCTCAGCCCCTCACCTCGCTCTCTACGGTGCGACGAAGCGCGCTGGCAGATCGCGGAAGGCACAATGGTTACCGATCCGCAGGGTGGATTCATCCTGTGGGTCGAGCCTCCGAACACCATCGATTGGCTCGACTCTTTCAGGGCTGCATCGTCCGGAAAATCGTGATCGCCCACCCTCTTGTCTTGACTAGCCCCAGCCTAGGGCTTATCTCGTCGCATTGTTAGCGCTCGCCCTTGGTGAGTGCTAACCGCAGGCCGGCATAGCCGAGCTTTGTAAGTTATCCGGCGTCGCCGGACGCTTTTCTCACCGTTCTCATCGAGGAAGAAAAAATGGCAAAGTCGAAGTTCCGCCCGCTTCATGACCGCGTGGTCGTTCGCCGGGTCGAATCCGAATCCAAGACCGCCGGCGGGATCATCATCCCGGATACGGCAAAGGAAAAGCCGCAGGAAGGCGAGATCATTGCTGTCGGCTCCGGCGCTCGTGACGAAGCCGGCAAGCTGGTCCCGCTGGACGTCAAGGCTGGCGACCGTATCCTGTTCGGCAAGTGGTCGGGCACCGAAGTCAAGCTCAATGGCGAAGACCTTCTGATCATGAAGGAAGCCGACATCATGGGCATCATCGGCTAACACGCCGCTGCCTTTCATCCGTACCATCCAATCTGAATTTCGGGCGAAATGCCCAGGAGTACAAAATGGCTGCCAAAGACGTAAAATTCTCCCGTGACGCCCGCGAGCGCATGCTGCGCGGCGTCAACATCCTTGCCGACGCGGTGAAGGTCACGCTCGGCCCCAAGGGCCGCAACGTCGTTATCGACAAGTCGTTCGGCGCCCCGCGCATCACCAAGGACGGCGTCACCGTCGCCAAGGAAATCGAGCTTGAAGACAAGTTCGAAAACATGGGCGCACAGATGGTCCGCGAAGTCGCTTCAAAGACCAACGACATCGCCGGCGACGGCACCACGACCGCGACCGTTCTGGCGCAGTCGATCGTCCAGGAAGGCCACAAGGCGGTTGCCGCCGGCATGAACCCGATGGACCTGAAGCGCGGCATCGATCTTGCCGTGACCGACGTCGTCGCGACGCTGATCAAGAACGCCAAGAAGATCAAGACCTCGGAAGAGGTTGCCCAGGTCGGCACGATCGCCGGCAATGGCGACGAGTCGGTCGGCAAGATGATCGCGGAAGCGATGCAGAAGGTCGGCAATGAAGGCGTCATCACGGTCGAGGAAGCCAAGACTGCCGAGACGGAACTCGAAGTCGTCGAAGGCATGCAGTTCGACCGCGGCTATCTCTCGCCCTACTTCGTCACCAACGCCGACAAGATGGTTGCCGATCTCGAGGACGTCTACATCCTGCTGCACGAGAAGAAGCTCTCCAACCTGCAGGCCATGCTGCCGGTTCTCGAAGCCGTCGTGCAGACCTCGAAGCCGCTGCTCATCATCTCGGAAGACGTCGAAGGCGAGGCTCTGGCCACGCTGGTCGTCAACAAGCTGCGTGGCGGCCTGAAGATCGCCGCCGTCAAGGCGCCGGGCTTCGGTGATCGCCGCAAGGCCATGCTGGAAGACATCGCCATCCTCACCGGTGGCCAGGTCATCTCCGAAGACCTCGGTATCAAGCTCGAGAACGTCGGCCTCAACATGCTCGGCCGCGCCAAGAAGGTGTCGATCTCCAAGGAGAACACCACCATCGTCGACGGCGCCGGCAAGAAGGAAGAGATCCAGGGCCGCGTTGCCCAGATCAAGCAGCAGATCGAAGAGACCACGTCGGACTACGACAAGGAGAAGCTGCAGGAACGTCTCGCGAAGCTCGCGGGCGGCGTTGCGGTGATCCGCGTCGGCGGTGCGACGGAAGTCGAAGTCAAGGAAAAGAAGGACCGCGTTGACGATGCGCTGAACGCGACACGCGCGGCCGTGGAAGAAGGCATCGTTCCCGGCGGCGGCGTTGCCCTGCTGCGCGCTTCGCTGAGCATCAACGCTGTCGGCGCAAACTCCGACCAGACCGCTGGCATCAGCATCGTGCGTCGTGCGCTGCAGGCTCCGGCCCGCCAGATCGCGGCCAACGCCGGTGCGGAAGCCTCGATCGTTGCCGGCAAGATCCTTGAGAACAAGGGCGCGACCTTCGGTTTCAACGCCCAGACCGGCGAATATGGCGACATGATCGCCATGGGCATCGTCGATCCGGTCAAGGTCGTGCGCACGGCTCTCCAGGACGCGGCCTCGGTCGCCGGCCTGCTGGTCACCACCGAAGCCATGATCGCGGAGGCTCCGAAGAAGGAGTCGGCTGGCGGCGGCGGCATGCCTGGCGGCATGGGCGGCGGCGGCATGGGCGGCATGGGCGGCATGGACTTCTAATCTAGCCTCTATCAGCTTTCAAATACCGAGAGGGCGGCAGCGACGCCGCCCCCTTTTTTTGGGACGGAGCCGGTCGGAAAAGGTTTGGGCTCGCGTGATATTGTAGTGCGCGCGCCTACACGGCCACACTACATCGTCGCAGTGGAGCTTTCGGGTGGCGAACTGAACAAACATGGCTTTGTGCGCGACTATCAAGACTTAGCAGCGCTCAAGCCACTACATCGATGGCACGTTCGACCATGGCGGTCGGTTTTCGATATGCCTGATATGAGCGGCCGTGGAAGCCGCTCAAAGAATGATACCGCAGTGCTGTTGCCAACGTCGGCGATTTCGATGATCGACTCCGCCTATGCCAGCTCTTCACGAGCTCTATCCGCGCTTGCCTGTTATGGAGCGAAAGCCTTAGCGCGACTCGTGATTGAGGCTGTCATTGCTATGGGCTAATCAGTCGGGAAGCTGCGCTTGCAATGACGGAGGGCCGGAACGATCTCGTCCGATCATCTGGCACAAGGTGTGCTTATTAGTACGTTGCGAAGCTAGTAACTTAACCATGAAGGGGGACGACGGTTTGACCGTGACACAGTCGCTGACGAGACGTCTCAAAAATCCCGAGCTATTTGACGATCTGGCCGGTGTGCCTGGTCGGAAGGCGGAGCAATCCACGAGGCGTTTTTCGGTGTTCAATCCCTCAACGGGCGAGCTGTTGGCTGAGCTTCCAGATATGGATGTCCGGGACGTTTCCAAGGCAATCGATAAGGCTGAAGCTGCGCAGGAACATTGGGCGGCGCTCACCGCGCGCGAGCGCTCCGACATCTTATGGGAATGGCACCAACTGATCCTCGACCACAGCGAGGATCTTGCAGCCATTTTGACGGCTGAAATGGGTAAGCCGCTTGCAGAGGCGAAGTCTGAAATCGCCCATGCCGCAGCCTACCTCCAATGGTATGCCGAGGAGGCCAATCGCATCTATGGCGAGACGATTTCGCCGCCTTCTAACGACAGGCGTATGCTGGTAATCAAACAGCCGATCGGTGTTGTCGGCGCCATTACTCCTTGGAATTTTCCCGCCTCGATGGTGGCTCGCAAGATTTCGCCTGCGCTTGCCGCCGGCTGCGCGATTGTTCTGAAACCCGCGGAGCAAACACCGCTTGTCGCGGGTGCTATGTTCACGCTTGCCCGGATGGCAGGTTTTCCCGATGGCGTTCTAAACTTGATCTACGCATCGGAAGGCGATGCGGTTGGGCGTGAACTTTGCTCGAACCCGAAGGTCCGCAAGATCAGCTTCACTGGGTCGACCGAGGTCGGGCGGCTGCTCATGAGGGAGTGTTCGGATCAGATCAAAAGAACCAGCTTCGAACTTGGTGGTAACGCTCCTTTCATTGTTTTTGATGATGCAGACGTCGACGCTGCCGTCGATGGTGCGCTACAGGCAAAGTTTCGGAATGCAGGCCAGACCTGCGTTTCAGCCAATCGGCTTTACGTACAGTCCAGCGTGTATAATGAATTCTGCGACAAATTCACCAACCGCGTCAGTGCATTGCGCGTCGGTGACGGTTTCGAGCCAGAAGTTGCGATCGGTCCCCTGATCGATAAGTGCGCGCTTGCAAAGATTGAAGATCATATTCGCGATGCTGTGCGGCAGGGTGGGAAGATCCGTTGCGGTGGCAACCGTATCGGCGAATCGGGAACCTTCTTCGAGCCCACGGTGATCACCGACGTCGAAAGGACAATGCGGGTCGCTCAGGAAGAAACCTTCGGACCGCTGGCTCCCATAATCCGCTTCAACGATCCCGACCAGGTGGTGCGCGAGGCGAATGACACGATTTACGGTCTTGCAGCCTACTTCTACGCTTCCAATCTAAAGCGCGTATGGCGCGTGGCTGAAGCCCTCGAATACGGAATGGTCGGCATCAATACGGGACGCATGTCATCCGAGGCCGCACCCTTTGGCGGAATGAAGCAATCAGGGATCGGTCGTGAGGGGTCGCGCCACGGCCTCGAGGATTATCTCGAAATGAAGTACCTGTGCATGGGTGGGCTATAATCCCACAGCATCCGCGTCCCATTGACTTCGCCCTGATAATCCGCCGCGGCCATCGATGGAATGGTGGCCTTCGATCAAGGCCCAGCGTAAAACCTTGATGCTGTCATCCTTTGCCTTCGGCCGCGTTCACCGATCCCTGATTGACACGTGCTTGCCATGTACCGCTTCAATCCGCCGGGAGTGGTTTTTCCTGTCTCGGCCGCGACAGATCAGGGTGCTGGTGCGCAAAATCTCCGTCCATCCGACAGCCGGCGAGCCTTCGATCACAGTTCTACCGTCTGGTCGAATGGCGGCATCTTCTGAAGCCTTATTGCAGCCCTAGCTTCCTCTTCAGTTCCGCGTTCTCTGTGCGTAGGCGTTCCGCGAGCAGGCTCTTCAATCGCTTGTTTTCTTTCTCGAGGGCGACCAGGTCCTTCAGATCGTCGCCATCAGATCTAGGCGCCGCGGCCTTCTTCCAGTGATAATAGGTCTGTTCCGATATACCCGCCTGCTTTACGGCGCTCTTGAGAGTGGTGCCGCCGCTGATCGACGTCTCGACCTGAGCGAGCATTTGGGCGCGCTCTTTTCCGGAGTAGACCTTCCGGGCGCTCCGCACGGCCGCTGCTGTTGCTGTTGCTTCCGCCGGGGACGCCGTATTGGCGCCATTCTTGCGACCAGGCTCAGTCTTGGCCTTCCGCGAAGGTTGGGTTTTCTTCTTCGTTTCAGGCGTCCTTCCTTTGGGAGCGTGTTCGGTTGCAGCTTCTACTGATTCAGCGTCTAGGGGATTTGCCATGAGATACTCCGCTTGCGGTTTGTGCGCGTGTTCAGCATCAAGGGCTATGACATTAGAGTCAATCAGCCGACGATTTGGCAGATCCATATCTTTGAGCTCCCTTGTTGTGTCGGCTATAGCCGCGGAGAGATCGACATCGCTCCAGATGGAATGGCCCCGTTTTTGATAATTGCGCTTTTGTTTGACCTCCACAGTGAACGGTCGGGTCTGCCGCCTCATAGTTTCTTCCTTGTTAGAACGAATTGCACAGGAGGTCGCGGCTGACGATGACTGAACAACTGGCGCTTCCTCTGTTGCGCCGAGCTATATGGATGAGATAGTCCGAGAGCAAGCGGCACTTGCGGTGTGCATTGACAAATGCTCGGGCCACGTCGCTGGCTGACCGCAGCTTTGTTTTCATATCGATGCGTTTGCAGAGCTGGAACAGCGGCTCGCGCGTCGCAACGCCATCGAGCACGTTTTGAAGGGGTGGATCTGAAGGCATCCGGTTTCTGCTGGGCGCACGCCAGCGGCTCGCGGAATATTATCCGCGATGGCTCGATCAGGTGGTTGCGAGCTTGTCAGCGAATCTAAAGCGGGGGTAGGGGGTACATGGAACGACACATCACGACACAGTCGGCTAGTCGGTGCGTCTGATCGACGGGGCCGGCAAGGCGGGTCATGCTGTCGTGACGCAAGTGGGCGTCGACGGGTCAGGTTTTCATTTAGCGTTTCAATTGAATTCGGAAATGAAAGTCCCCTAGCTTTCCAGTTGGATAGGCCTCGCCGGAAGTCATGATCGTCTCGTCCCAGTGAAGGTCGCAATCATTCGTGATTGCGACCTTCACTAGCCAGCTCCGGCCAATCATTGCGGGAGGATATGCAATACAGGTCGAGGCGTTGTCGGCGTTTCGGCGGGTAAGACGGGATAGGCGACCTCCGGTACTTTTCCGGTCAGCGAATTAAGGAAGGCAACGAGCAGGTCGACTTCTTTTTCCGTCAATTCTTGGCCGAGCTGGGTGGTCCCCATAATGGCGACGGCCTGTTTTAGATCCCAAACCTTGCCCGAATGAAAGTATGGCGCGGTGAGTGCTACGTTGCGCAACGGCGCCACGCGGAAAACATAGGAATCGTCGGCTTCATGGGTCACGGCAAATCGGCCTTTGTCGTTTTCCGGCAGGACATCGGTGTTGGGCTTTTCAACGAGGCCGAATGGGGAATAGCCCTCCCCACCCACGTTGATACCGCCGTGGCAGGACGAGCAGCCTTTGTCCATGAAAAGCGTCAGGCCCTGTTTCTGTTCGGAAGTCATAGCGGCGTCATCGCCGTTGAGGAAGGCATCGAAGGGCGCCGGTGTGACCAGTGTCGCCTCAAAGGCTTCGATTGCCTTGGCGACGTTTTCGAAGGTGACGCGATCGGCTTCGCCGGGGAAAGCTGAATTGAACCACTCGACATATTGCGGCATCGACTTGAGCGTGGCGATGAGTTGACCTGGTGTGTTGGCCATTTCGACAGCGGCTTGGATCGGTGCCTTGGCCTGAACCTTCAGGTCTTCAGCACGACCATCCCAGAACTGCGCTATGTTGAAGACAGCGTTCAGTACCGTCGGCGCGTTGCGCGGTCCCTTCTGCCAACCATGGCCGATCGAGCTTTCATGATTGTCGTCGCCCCCCGTGGCCAAGTTGTGGCACGAATTGCACGACAAGACGCCTGACGCCGAGACGCGTGGATCGAAGAACATTGCCTTGCCCAGGGCTATCTTCTCCGGTGTGATCGGGTTGTTGGCGACTGTCGGCGTGATGGATGGTAGAGGCTTGAAGGTGGCCCGTGCTGTTTCTCTGAGGTATACGGGGATTGTTTGCGCAGCAAAAGCGATGGCCGGCAACGCGACAGCCACCGTAGTGAATAGGATTTTCACAAGTGATCTCCCTGCGTTTTGCACGGAAGCCATTGTTGATATGCGGTTCGTGAACGCCTTGCGCTAAAGGCGGCAATCCTCTTTGCATAAAATCGATTCTGACGCGGACCTGACATATTGTCTTCCTTCGTTGCATTGCGCGATATCACCCACGATGAACGCCAGTCGGTATCTCCTGTCGCCTCTCGAGAAGCATCAAAAGTCGTGCCAACTGAGCAGAAGGAACCTCCGGGGGATTTTCTGGTCATCATTCAATAGGTTGAAGGAATTCGCAGCAAAGCGCAGCCCTGCTCCGGTGTCGCGGATCTGACAGCCAACAGTCGGGCTGAAACAGAGAGATGTTGGTCCCTCAGCGTCTTGTCCGATGGGCACCCGGCCTCCTGCATGGCCGGGAGGGGACCACACGGTATTAAAGCTCAAGATGAACGCCGCCGGCAAGCATCGCTAGACAGTCCCGCAGATACTTTGACGCTGGTCCGCGAGCTGGTGCGCCTAGTGCCCGACCGCCAGATCGCGGCTCCTCAATCGCGCCGCAAGCCGACGGCGCGTTAAAGCGGCCGCGCAATCATCGATGTGAGCGTGATGACGGCGCTGCACTGTGTCGTCGAATTGTGGCCACTGGAGCAATCCTCGTAAAGCGAGCCAAGGTTCTTGATCTAAACGGCGGCGGCCGCCATATTAGCGTAGCGCCTCTCACACGTTCGAGAGTGATCGCATTTTTGGATGCCGCCGGCTCGGGCTGTTTCGGCATCCTATTTCAACATCGGCCGCCGCTTGTTTCGAGTTATCGAATGGCCGTTCTCTGCATTTGGAGGCAAAATGACCGCAACGCCTTTCGCGCTGCCCGAGGCAGTGCTTACCGCAATCTCAAACGGAAAACCCGTAATCCAGGCATGTCGGGAACATCTTGGCTATTCGACCGAGGACGTTGCCGTGACCAGCGGTCTGACGGTCGAGGAGGTCGGGCTGATCGAATCTGGCCATTGTTTCGACAAGGGCTATCGCGATCGGATCGCTCGGGCGCTTGGCTTGGCTGAGAGTATCTTCGATGAAATCTGGGGTATCCCGAACGCTGCCTGACGTCGGCCTCTGAAGATTACCCGCCGCCTGCCAGGTCGGATCAAAACCTTTACGGCGGCGGGGCGGTGGCAGAATTCTTATTTCTACGGAATCGATTCGCTCTGCGGAAGATCGGCCTCATGCTGGGCGACACGGATGTAACCTTGGCCCGCACGAGAGGCAGAGAGAACCGGCTAGCCGGTTGATGGTACGAGGGCATGTGGACAAAATATCCCTACCCGATGGTGGCGCCGAACTACGGCACAACGATCAGCGCTTGCGAAGTCGAGCGCTTAGACGAAAGATTTCGGCGAAACCACCCGAGGCCATCAGGAAGGTTCGTCACGATGAAAGCGATCCCTTGCCCGTTCTGCACAAGCTGCGAGGTTAGGCCATATGAGACGGACGAGGCGCGCGTTGTGATGAAATGCGAGGACTGCGGTGCATCGGGGCCGGTCTGCATCGACGAAGTCAACGCCGTCGAAAGCTGGAATTACCGTCCATCTGCCCAGCCCGAATAGGATTGTCCACGTGGCATGGCGATAGCGCTGCGCCTACGCCTAATGGCCCCGGTCCGTCACCGGCGCGCAGGAGCGTATTATCTTCGTCAGCCGGTGCCGCGTTTCTCTTCCGAGCCCCCGCCAGTCAGGCCCGGCGCATGCTGGCCTACCCCGTCAGAGTGCCAGGCCGCTCATCTCGCGCCTGCCGTACATGGCAACGAACCTTATCGCGCACCTGATCGACTGATATTGCCGATCAGCTTCCGCAACTCGAGCGGCTGTAGCAGCGCATGCCGTTACATCGGATGCGCAAATGTCGTCTGACAATCTCGCCGGAAAACTGCCGTCTCAACAATTCGGCCAGCCTGTCGTTGCGACATCGCTCACTAGCCATACTCATAAAACCTGTTCTGGTTTGCCTCGCCTTGCCTAGCCGCCGGTCGCCTGACAGCCCACATGCCGACGCAGGTTCGGTCTGCCAGCCACCGTAGGGCATGTCACGTTGGACTGTCACGTTCGACCGTATACGTCCTCAAGCCGCACGATGTCATCTTCGCCGAGATACTCGCCGCTTTGGACCTCGATCATCACCAGTCCGATATTGCCGGGGTTTTCGAGCCGGTGTTTGTGGCCGCAAGGGATATAGGTGGATTGATTAGTGGTCAGGAGTAGCTCCTGGTCGCCGTTGACTATTTTCGCAGTGCCGCTGACCACGACCCAGTGCTCGGAGCGGTGATGGTGCATCTGCAGGCTCAAGCGTCCGCCCGGCTTCACCTCGATGCGCTTGATCTTGAAGCGCTCGCTTTCCTCCAGAACCGTGTAGGTGCCCCAGGGCCGGTGCACGGTACTGTGAAGCAAGTGCGCTTCATGTCCCGCAGCCTTGAGGCCCTCGAAGAGTTTCTTGACGTCCTGGACGCGATCGCGGGATGCAACAAGCAATGCATCGGGGGAATCCACGATCACCAGGTCGCTGATGCCGACGGTGCCGATGACGCGTTTGTCCGAGCTTATGTAACTGCCCACGGTGTCGACCACATGGACATCGCCGCGAATCCTGTTGCCGCTCCCGTCAGCGGCGACCAGTTCGGCCATTGCGTTCCAAGATCCAATGTCGTTCCACCCCATTTCGCAGGGAACGACAGCGAGATTGTGGGTTTTTTCCATCACCGCATGGTCGAGTGAAATACGCGGCGCCATGGCGAAGTGCTCAGATGAGAGTTCGACGCTGGCAACATGTTCGCCGTGGCTGACGCGAGCGTTATCATAGCTATCGAGAACGGCATCGATCACCTGCGGGCAATGCGCAGCCATTTCGTCGAGCATGACCTGCGCCTTGAAGCAGAAGATGCCGGCGTTCCAGAAGAAACGTTTGGACGCGACATAAGATTTGGCAGTCTCGGCGTTCGGTTTCTCGACGAACCGGACAACTTTCTCACCGTCGGCCTCGATGTAGCCGAATGCGGTGTCTGGCCTATCCGGGGTTATGCCCAAGGTTGCGATACGCCCCTGCTGCGCCTGTTCGATTGCCCGGTTCATGGCGGTTTGAAATGCGGGCAGATCACCAATCATATGGTCGGCGGGAAAGACACACAGAACAGCATCGGGACCCTGTGTTGCCTTGGCATGGACGGTTGCCGCAGCGACGGCGGCGGCGGTATCCCGACCCTCAGGCTCAAGCAGAAAGGTGCGTGGCAAAACAACGGAATCCAGCTCGTCGAAAACGTCTTTCGTAAGGAAGAGGTGCCCCGTAGACGTCACGGTAACAAGCTCCACGACATGCTGCATCGAAGCGGCGCGCAACACGGTGTGTTGGATGAGCGAAAGTCCATCCGCCACCTTGAGGAAAGGTTTGGGGTGCGATTGCCTTGAGGCGGGCCAGAGCCGCGAACCAGCTCCACCGCTGATGATGACCGGAACCACTTTCATCAAAGGTCCTCTATCTCGTCTGTAAGCGCGAACGCATGTGCCCCTTGCAGCGTCGAGGCGACGATCGCCATGGCCCTGCTCTCGGTCGAAGCTTCCGAGTAGCAGCGCAGTTCCGGGGCATTGCCGGAAGGCCGCAGATGTATGATCTCACCTGAAAGCATCCGCGCCCTGAGGCCATCGGTTTCGTCAATTTCGGCGACGGTCCCGAACGAGGCAAGAAAGTGCTGCAGTGCGTTCCGGCTTGCGAGATGATCCATCAATCTGCGCGAACTTTCCGCGGGGAAGTTCTGAAGCCGGTCACTGGCGCACACAGGAAGATTCCAAAGCCCGCGCAGTCGCGACAGCTTCTTTTTTGTCGACGCCATGGTACTGAGGACGGCCAAAATCGGGAGGAATGAGTCCCGCGTCGGCAGTGCAGTCAATGTCTTCCCATTCACCACACAATCCGAGCCCAGCAGAACACCACCATTGGCCTCAAAGCCGACGATGACGCCGCCGGCGCCGTGTAATGCTTCCATTGCTTCAATGACAAATGGAGACCCGACTTTTGTCCTCTGGACCGCGAAACCAAAGGCCTTCGAAATTCCCGAATTGGAGGTCACTGGCGTCACGATCGTGTCTGCCTTCAGGAAAAGAGCCGTTGCAAGCCCAACCAGGTCGCCGCGAAGAAGATCGCCATTTTCATCAGCGATGAGTGGCCGATCAGCGTCCGCATCGGTCGACACGATGGCATCGAGACCGAATTCGCGGACCCACTTCTTCAATTTTGCGATTGTTGCTGCGTCCACGGCTTCGGTATCGACAGGTACGAAGGTCCCGGTTTTCCCGACGGCGACCACGCTGGCACCGAGCGATCGAAGAACCTGTACCAACAGTTCCGCCGCGACCGAACTGTGCTGATAGACACCAAGTCTCATGCCGGAAAGTGAGCCCGGCTCCAGCATGTCATGGGCGCGCTCTCGATAAGAGGCGATCGCTTCTTCACGGTGCATAGGCCACGTCGTTCCCAGACAAGCCGTTGGTAAGCAATACGCAATTGATCTTTCGGCTACAAAGCGCGTAATCGCGGCCTCATCCGCCTTGCTGATTTCACCATTCGGGCCATAGAATTTGATGCCATTGCGATCGGCTGGAATGTGCGACCCGGTGACCATAAGAGCCGCCGCGCCATGTTTGCATGCATATAGTGCCAGGGCAGGCGTGGGTATGGTGCCGCAATCGATCGGCTGGAAACCATTTGCGGCCAACGCCGCCATGCAATTGTTGGCTATCGCCTGACTGCTGTCACGTAGGTCGCGGCCTATGAAGACTGAACTATTCGGCTGAACCCGGCTGGAAATCAAACGCCAAGCGAAAGCTTCGGTATAAAGTCCGCTGGCCTTGCCGACCAATTCCGAAGCCAAACCTCGAACGCCGCTTGACCCGAATTTCATGATTTCGCTTTGCTAGTGGACAGGCAGGGTGGGGTAATGTTGCAATGGGCTAGTACTTTCTACTGCAAGCGCCATCGTTCTCAGGCACCTGCTGTTCAGGTATGCGGTCTCTACAACACGGTGTGGCGTAAGGACCCCTCAGAGTTCCGCCGAACAGCAGGGCATCCACTGGCACAGGGGCATCCACAGTTCTCCTTCTAATGGAATCTTTTGGCGCGCTCATCTAATGATCAAGGAAGTGGAGTGATCGATCGGTGCCTGCCGGTATTTCGCTATGCAGCATCATGGCAGGTCCGTAAAGTTGGTTGTTTGGATGGAACGCATCCATGGCATGGATAGGGCTAGAAAGCCGTCTCGATCAGCGCAATGGAACCCTGTGATTCTTGGGTAATGGATTAAGGTCAGCCAGAGCGCTCGCCGACCATGGCGTCGCCTAGGGCGCTGGACCCAAGCAGGAACCGATGCTTGGATCAGTTGGGGCGACGATCAGCGCCGACAATGTCTTGCCTTGCGACGCCCTTCAGAAAGTTGTTTCTGGAATTGCGTTCGATCAAGGCCCAGCGCAAAACCTTGATGCAGTCGTCGCCGCCGCAATCTTCGCCTTCGGCTTTGTCTACATCCATCCGTTCGAGGACGGAAACGGCCGCATTCACCGCTACCTGATCCACCACGTCCTTGCCATGCACCGCTTCAATCGCCGGGAGTGGTGTTTCCCGTCTCGGCCGCGATCCTGGACCAGATCGACGAGTACAGGCGCGTGCTGGAGAGCAATTCGAAGCGCCTTCTGCCATTGGTCGAATGGGAACCGACGCCGCAATTCAACGTCCGGGTGCTGAATGACACCGGGGATTTCTACCGATACTTCGATTCAACCCCGCACGCCGAATTTCTTTATGCCTGCGCTCGGCGGACGATCGAACGGTACCTTCCTGGCGAAACAGCTTTTCTGCAGCGCTACGATCAATTCCGGCAATAGGTGAATGCCTTTATCGACATGCCCGAGCGGCTGATCGATCTGCTCTTCCGTTTCCTTAACCAGAATGGTGGCCCCTATCGAGCCGCGCCCTCGGAAAGGAATTCCCAGCTCTGACCAATGACGAGGCGCGGCGGCTCGAGGCGATCTATGCGCAGACCAGAAAACGGCAAAGCACGAGGCAGAAGCCTTTCACTGGACTGCCGGTCGACCCTTGCGTTGTCGCCGAAACTCGGGACGTCATGTTCTGGGGCAAACCGGACAAGCCGAAGGTGTGTCGGGAATGCTGCTGGGCCACGGCAGTGATTTCTGCATCGTCTATACGCCTATATACGCAGTGCCGGCGTCAGCACCCCAGCGGTCGAAGATACGCGACAAGTCGCGTGCAAAGTCATCCTGGGACGCTGACAACAAGGTACGTGGGCTCAATCGCGTGCACCCCATTCACAAAACCGACTCCGTGAAGTAGTGGGAACGCAGAGAAATCTCCGGTCGCAGCCTTACCCGGTCAAAACAAGGATTCAAACCATGAATGCCCTCGTCATCTGCTCCGGCGGATTGGACTCTGTTTCGCTCGCTCACAAGGTGGCGACCGAGCAGAAACTCATTGGCCTGCTTTCGTTCGATTACGGCCAGAGGCACAAAAAGGAACTCGGCTTTGCCGCTATGTGCGCCAAGCGGCTGGGTGTTCCGCACCAGATCGTCGATATCCGCGATGTCGGCCGGAACCTGAGCGGCTCGGCGCTGACTGATAACGTGGACGTGCCCGACGGGCACTATGCCGAAGACTCCATGAGGATCACGGTGGTGCCGAATAGGAACGCCATCATGCTGGCCATCGCCTTCGGGGTTGCCGCCGCGCAGCAGGCCGATGCGGTGGCCACTGCCGTCCACGGCGGAGATCATTTCATCTATCCAGATTGCCGGCCCGCTTTTATCGACGCCTTTCAGACGATGCAGAACCATGCCCTCGCAGGCTACGCCGATATCCGCCTGTACGCTCCGTATGTGAATATGTCGAAGGCCGACATCGTCAGCGAGGGGGCAAAGTACGCCACACCGTTCGAGGCGACGTGGTCCTGCTACAAGGGCGGTGCACGTCATTGCGGTCGCTGCGGGACATGCGTCGAACGGCGCGAAGCATTCGATCTGGCCGGCATCACCGACCCGACAGATTATGAGGATGCAGACTTCTGGCTCCACGCTATCCAGACAACGAGCGCGTGATGTTCCGCATTACCAAAGAGTTCCACTTCTCGGCCTCGCATCAGCTCACCTCCTTGCCATCCGATCATCAGTGCGCACGCCTGCACGGCCACAACTACATCGTCGTCGTGGAGCTTTCAGGTGGCGAACTGGACGAACACGGCTTTGTGCGCGACTACCAAGATCTGGCGGCGTTCAAGCACTACATCGATGGGACGTTCGACCATCGGCATCTTAACGACGTGCTGGGGCATGACCATGCCACAGCGGAATGTCTGGCCAGGCACTTCTACCACTGGTGCAAGATGCGGCTACCCGAAACCTCCGCCGTGCGGGTGAGCGAGACGCCGAAAACCTGGGCGGAATACCGACCATGACTTGCGCGTTGCATCCCGGAATCCGGGTGAGCGAGATTTTTGGGCCGACCATTCAGGGCGAAGGCGTGCTGATCGGCTTGCCGACGGTGTTCGTAAGAACCGGCGGGTGCGATTATCGCTGTTCCTGGTGCGACAGCCTGCATGCGGTGGACCGTCGCTTCCGCCATGATTGGGAGATGATGTCTCCCGACGCGGTTTGGCAAAAGGTCATTGCGCTTTCCGGCGGTCAGCCCGTGATGGTATCGCTGTCGGGCGGCAATCCGGCCATCCAGCCGCTTGGCCAGTTGATCGACCGCGGGCATGGTGAGGGCTACCGTTTTGCATTGGAAACCCAAGGCTCGGTGTCTAAGCAATGGTTCGCGGATCTCGACGTGCTGGTACTAAGCCCCAAGCCGCCCTCAAGCGAAATGACGACAGATTGGGCCGCGTTCGACGCCTGCTTAGAGGCGGCGCAGGATAAGCCGCAGATGGCGCTCAAGCTCGTTGTCTTCGACGATGATGACTATGCCTATGCCAAAGACGCCGCGGCGCGCTACCCCCAATTACCCGTCTATCTGCAGCCCGGCAATCACACGCCGCCGCGTCCCGGCGACGAAGACGCGTTCATCGACATGGCCGGTGTGATGAGGCGCATGGAATGGCTGGTTGAAAAGGTGACCCGTGACAGGTGGTTCGAGGCGCGTGTACTGCCGCAGCTTCATGTTCTGCTCTGGGGGAACAAACGGGGCGTCTAGCCGAAGCGGAAGGATTGCCGACGACGAGCAAGACAGACATCTATAGCAATCTCACCCAACTGGGTGGCAGCAGCGTCGTTCCGGAAAGCCCCGAAAATACCGTGCTGGAAAAGGCACCGAATCCGCATGAGGGCTCGCCTTATTGGGGGCGCTTCACCGCTCCTCTGGAGCGTGACTCGCTCTCGATACTACCATGCTTTTCCGCTGGGTTTGTTTGGTCGTCGATCACCGCTGCGGGACGAATGCGCTTGACAAAATAGCGCCGGCCCATTCAATTCGACGCATTCACCAGGGGAGTCCCGGCAAGGGGCTGAGATACTGCTGGCTTTCGCGGCGCAGTGACCCGTTGAACCTGATCCAGTTCATACTGGCGTAGGGACGGTGCAAGCGCTTTGCGGGAGTCCACGCCCGGCGTCCTGTTTCGAGCAGGCCGACCAAAGCGTCTTTTCATCCTTCCGGCACAGAACTGGGTCTCCAATGCATGAGCAAAGGAGCCTCACGATGAATGCCCTCACCCCCGCCGTGTCGACGGGACCACTGCCCGCCTCGCGGAAAATCCACAAATCCGGCGTCCTCCACCCGCAGATCAGGGTGCCGATGCGCGAAATCTCCGTCCATCCAACGGCCGGCGAGCCGCCCGTCATCGTCTATGATCCGTCCGGCCCCTATACGGACTCGACTGTCGAAACCAGCATCGACAAAGGCCTCGCCCGGCTTCGCCACGAATGGATTACGACGCGTGGCGATGTCGAAGCCTATGACGGCCGCCATGTCCGGCCCGAGGACAATGGATTCGCCGCAGGCGAGCGCCTGACGCCGGAATTTCCCATTCGCAACCGGCCGCTCAAGGCCAAGCAGGGCAAGGCGGTGACCCAGCTTGCCTATGCGCGCGCCGGCATCATCACGCCCGAAATGGAGTTCGTCGCCATCCGCGAGAATCTCGGCCGCGCGATTCTACGCGGCAAGCTTGAGCGCGACGGCGAAGCCTTCGGTGCGGCGATCCCCGACTTCGTCACGCCCGAATTCGTGCGCGACGAGGTGGCGCGCGGGCGCGCCATCATTCCCGCCAACATCAATCATCCCGAGAGCGAGCCGATGATCATCGGCCGCAATTTCCTGGTGAAGATCAACGCCAATATCGGCAACTCCGCCGTCACCTCTTCGATGGCCGAAGAAGTGGAAAAGATGGTGTGGGCGATTCGCTGGGGCGCCGATACGGTGATGGACCTGTCGACCGGCCGCAACATCCACAACATCCGCGACTGGATCGTGCGCAACTCGCCGGTGCCGATCGGCACGGTGCCGCTTTACCAGGCGCTCGAGAAGGTCGGCGGCATCGCCGAGGACCTGACCTGGGAGGTCTATCGTGACACGCTGATCGAACAGGCCGAACAGGGCGTCGACTATTTCACCATCCATGCGGGCGTGCGGCTGCACTACATCCCGCTGACCGTCGACCGGGTCACTGGCATCGTCTCGCGCGGCGGCTCTATCATGGCCAAATGGTGCCTGCACCATCACCGCGAAAGCTTTCTATACGAGCATTTCGCAGAGATCTGCGACATCTGCCGCGCCTATGACGTGTCCTTCTCGCTCGGCGACGGTCTTCGTCCCGGCTCGATCGCCGACGCCAATGACGCAGCACAATTCGCCGAGCTGGAAACGCTCGGCGAGCTGACGAAGATCGCCTGGGCGAAGGATTGCCAGGTGATGATCGAGGGCCCCGGCCACGTGCCGATGCACAAGATCAAAGAAAACATGGACAAGCAGCTCGCCGTCTGTGGCGAGGCGCCGTTCTATACGCTGGGGCCGCTGACGACCGACATCGCGCCCGGCTACGACCACATCACCTCCGGCATCGGAGCGGCGATGATCGGCTGGTTCGGCACGGCCATGCTCTGCTACGTCACGCCCAAGGAGCATCTCGGCCTTCCCGATCGCAACGACGTCAAGATTGGTGTGATCACCTACAAGATCGCCGCCCATGCCGCCGACCTGGCGAAAGGCCATCCGGCGGCGAAGATCCGCGACGACGCGCTGTCGCGGGCCAGATTCGAGTTCCGCTGGGAGGACCAGTTCAACCTGTCGCTCGATCCGGAAACCGCACGGTCCTTCCACGATCAGACATTGCCCAAGGAGGCGCACAAGCTGGCGCATTTCTGCTCGATGTGCGGGCCGAAATTCTGCTCCATGCGGATTTCCCACGACATCCGCGCCGAGGCGCAGAAGGAAGGGATGGCTGCGATGGCGGCGAAATATCGCGAGGGCGGCGATCTCTATGTGCCGGCGGACGAGGCCGGCGCACCGCTGATGTCGGAGGCGCATGAGCCATCATGAGGGTGCTGGTCCAAGGGGCCGGCGTCGCCGGTCTCACCGCAGCCTTCGAACTCGCCGCTCGCGGCGCGGCGGTGACCGTCGTCGAGACCCGGCATGGCCTCGGTGGCAATGCGTCGTGGTTCGCCGGCGGCATGCTGGCGCCATGGTGCGAGCGTGAAAGCGCCGAGCAGCCGGTTCTGGATCTCGGGCGCGACGCCGCCGACTGGTGGGATGCGGTACTGCCGGGTCAGGTGACACGGGCCGGAACGCTGGTCGTGGCCGCGCCGCGTGATGCCGGCGAGCTCGACCGGTTTGCCAGTCGCACGTCGGGGCATCGGCTTGTCGATGAAGACGAAATTGCGATCCTGGAGCCCGCCCTCGCCGGCCGCTTCCGGCGCGGATTGCTGTTTCCCGATGAGGCTCATCTCGACCCGCGCCAGGCGATGGCGGCACTTCAAGGCAAGCTCGCGGCCATGGGTGTCGAATTTCACTTTGGTGCCGACGCCGGGCATGTTTCCGGTTTCGATCGTCAGATCGACTGCACGGGATTGGCAGCAGCCGATGACAGGCTGCGCGGCGTTCGCGGCGAGATGCTGATCCTGCGCACGCCTGATGTCTCGCTGTCGCGCCCGGTCAGGCTGCTGCATCCGCGCTTTCCGCTTTATGCGGTGCCGCGCACCGATCACCATTTCATGATCGGCGCGACGATGATTGAGAGCCAGTCAGCCGGGTCGGTCACGGTGCGTTCCATGATGGAGCTGCTGGGTGCCGCCTATGCCCTCCATCCGGCCTTTGGCGAGGCCGAGATCGTTGAAACCGGTGTCGGCGTTCGTCCGGCCTTTCCCGACAACCTGCCCCGCGTCGAAACGAGCGGGGACACCGTCGCGATCAATGGGCTCTATCGCCACGGTTTTCTCCTCGCCCCCGCCATGGCGCGCCAGGCTGCCGACCTGGTTTTCAATCAAGACGGAACCAAGGAACTTGCTCATGAAACTGATGGTCAACGGCGAAGCGCATGAGGTTGCCGCCACCACGCTGGCGGAGCTGCTTACCGCGCTCGACTATGAGGGCGATTGGCTCGCCACTGCCGTCAACAGCGACCTCGTGCACAAAGCCAACCGGGCGGAATTCCTGTTGAGCGACGGCGACCGGATCGAAATCCTCTCACCCATGCAGGGAGGTTAGACCATGTTCGAGCTTTATGGAACCGAGCTTCCGTCGCGTCTGCTTCTCGGCACCGCTCAACATCCTTCGCCGGCCATCCTTGCCGATGCGGTCAAGGCATCGGGCACGTCGGTGGTGACCGTCTCGCTGCGCCGTGAGATGGCAGGTGGCAGGGCCGGCGAGAAATTCTGGTCGTTGATCCGCTCGCTGGGCGTCAGAATCCTGCCCAACACCGCCGGCTGCCACTCCGTCAAGGAAGCGGTCACGACCGCAAAAATGGCTCGCGACGTCTTCGGCACGAACTGGATCAAGCTCGAAGTGATCGGCAACCATGACACGCTGCAGCCTGATGTGTTCGGCCTGGTCGAAGCTGCGCGCATCCTGTGCGAGGACGGCTTTGCGGTATTCCCCTATACCACCGACGACCTTGTCGTCGCCGAGCGGCTGCTGGAGGCAGGCTGCAAGGTCTTGATGCCATGGTGCGCGCCGATCGGCTCGGCGCTTGGGCCGGTCAACATCCCGGCGCTGCGCTCGATGCGCAGACATTTCCCAAGCGTCCCGCTGATTGTGGATGCAGGGCTCGGACGGCCGTCGCACGCGGCGACCGTCATGGAACTCGGCTTTGACGCCGTGCTCCTGAACACGGCGGTCGCCAAGGCGGCCGATCCGGTCGGCATGGCGCGTACGTTCGGCAAGGCGGTCGAGGCCGGTCGTGAGGCTTTCGGTTCGGGAATGCTCGAACCGCGCGACGTCGCCGTGCCATCGACACCGACGATCGGCAGGGCAGTTTTTTCATGAAGCTCGATCCCTTCTATCTGATCGTCGATAGTGCAGTCTGGATCGATCGGCTGGTGCCGCTCGGCGTCAAGCTGGTGCAGCTTCGCATCAAGACCATGGACGAGGCCGGATTGCGCGCTGAGATCCGCACAGCGAAGGCCTTGTGCGCTCGATACCGGTGCCAGCTCATCATCAATGATTACTGGCGACTGGCCATCGAGGAAGGCTGCGACTTCGTTCATCTCGGTCAGGAGGATATGCAAACTGCGGACCGTTCGCGGATACGGGCGGCTGGCGTGAGGCTCGGACTGAGCACGCATGATGGTATCGAACTGGAAACGGCGATGGCCGCCGAGCCTGACTATATCGCGCTTGGGCCCATCTACCCGACCATCCTGAAGAAGATGAAATGGGCGCCGCAGGGACTCGAACGGATCAGAGAATGGAAGCATCGGGTAACGCCAATCCCATTGGTCGCCATTGGCGGTCTCAACCCTGACAGGCTCGACGGAGTTTTCGCGGCTGACGCCGACAGCGCGGCAGTGGTCACCGACATCACGCTGAATGCCGATCCCGAAGGGCGCACACGAGAATGGATCGAAAAGACGGAGCGATGGCGCTGAGGCGAGAACCGCATGTGCTTGTCGTTGGCGGGTCGGACTCCAGCGGTGGAGCTGGAATTGCCCGCGATATAGAAACGGTTTCCGCCTTCGGGCTGCGCAGTTGTCTTGCCATCACCGCCGTGACAGTCCAGACGCACTCGGCTGTCGAGCTCGTCAAGCTTGTGCCGTCGGAGCTTGTCGCCGCTCAGATGCGCGCCGCGTTCGCTGCCAACGCTGTCGCGGCCGTCAAGATAGGCATGATTGGGACATCGGCGGCTGTTGAGGCAGTCGGCGCTGTTTTGGTCAACCGCCAAGTGCCTGTGGTACTCGACCCGGTCCTGGCCTCTACCTCGGGACGCAATCTGCTGGCGGACGATGCCATTAATATGCTGCGCCACGATCTGATGCCGATCTGCCGGCTTGTAACGCCTAACCTGGTCGAGCTGGCTGCGTTTACCGGCTCGTCACCGGCCGCGGACGAAGAAGGGGCTTGTCGTCAGGCTGAAGAGCTATCGAGGACGGTGAGGACCGCCGTACTCGTCAAGGGCGGCCATGCACAAGGAACCCGTTGCGTCGACGTGCTTTTGCAGCCGAACCAACCTGCAGTTCGGTTCGAGGCGCCCCGCTTGCCGCGAGGGATGCGCGGAACGGGTTGCATGATGGCCAGCGCAGTCGCCGCCTCGCTTGCTCTTGGAGCGTCGCTGGAAGCGAGCGTGCGCCAAGCCAAGCAACATGTTTTCGATGCGCTTGCCGGATCGAAGGAGGGCCGATAAGCTGATCGGCCGAACGTATCCAACGCTCCGATCAAGTCTGGCAGGCAATCGTGGGTCTACTGCTAGGACATGAAGGCCCTATCCGAGGGGTGAGAATGCGGCATACACGGTCGCTTTCGCCTATGAACAACACGCCGCTTTGAGGAGGAAGCCGCATGCCTCTGTGCCAACCGGTTGATGGGTCATCCGAAACCCGCACCTAGTCGTCGCTAGCGACAGCATGCCGCTTGGCACGTTGTTGGGTGAGCGAACGTTCGAGCCGGGGTTAGCCAACTCGAGCCATAATTGCGGATTGAATCGCCGTTGCGGTATATAGGGAAGCATCTAACGACAGATTCCCAAACGCCGGTTGACAAAGGAGGTAGTTTGCACCTGCCGCTTCCAGCTGATCAAGAAGAGCTTGTCCCGCAGATGCTGCCGTTCCTACTACGCACAATTCCTTCTCGATTGCTGCATCGAAGGTCAGCGGCAGATTTGGTGGAGTCGGCATGCCATTGAGATCATAAAGGAATTTAAAGCTCTTGAGCCACCGTTCGTAAGCAGGTGCGGCGAGTGAACGTGCATCTGTTTCAGAACGCCCAATCACGACCATGCGGAGCAATCCAAGAAATGGCGCTTGGTCGTCCGCCTCAATGGTGTGCTCTCGACCGGCGCGGAAGGCATCAGTGATTCTTCGAACGGAAGAGGAAGGTCCCACGCACGCGATGTTCATGCCATTCGCAGCGGCCCAGCCTGCCGATTCCGGTCGATTGGTGGCGATCCAAGTCGGCGGATGTGGACGCTGATGAGTTCTTAGCGTCAGCGGAACGCTGTTCAACTCAAAATGGCGACCTTGATACGATAGCGTGCCGCCCTTCAGCGCATTGATAAGAATTTCGCTGGCTTCCGCATAGTGGTTTGGCGCCGCGTCCGAGCCAATCCCGAAGTAACCCAATTCGATCGGGAGCGAGCCGCGCCCTATCCCAAGTTCGAGCCTGCCACCGCTCAATTGGTCCAGCATACAGATCTCTTCGAACGCACGTAGCGGATGATAGAGGGCAAGCAGCATTACCAACGGGCCGACACGAAGGCGCCGGGTTCTCTGGGCTACGCTCGACAAGAACAGATTCGGTGAGGGACCTCTCCCATGTGGGGTACAATGGTGCTCTGCGAGATGATATGCATAGAACCCAAGGTGATCGCACGCCTCCGCTAACATCAGGCGATCTTCGTACTGTCGGGCGATATCGGGGCCGTCCTCGTCCAGATGATCGAAGATGCCGACAGCTAGGCCTGAAGGAAAGGCCTTATCCATGATATTGTCTCCATTTTTGACGCAACAAGTCCGGTTGCTTGCGTATTCCAAGCAATTTAAAGATTTCTCGCTGTGTAATCGCTCGGATTATTGCCTGCGAAATGCTAAAGCAGAGCCTTAGCAACCTAATGCGGGGGCCTTGACATATTCAATATTCTACTAATACGACTAGCGGCACGAAGAAACGCATCCATTTGCTCTTTTGTACCGATGCTGACGCGGATGTAATTTTCCAAACCTTTATCGGGAAAGACGGCAACAAGTATTTTTTGCCTTGCAAAGGCTGATTGCCACCATGAGCCGTCCTGTCCCGTTGGCACGCGGGCAAGCAAGAAGTTTGCGTGGGAAGGGATTACGGAAAATCCAAGCTGCGACAGCGCGAGCGTCACTCGCCGTCGTTCATGCCTGATGTGTCTGTGGTTGTCTGCATAGGCGGCGCGGTGCGCAAGGACGCTGATACCAACCGCCTGCCCGATCACATTCATGTTGAAGACGTTCTGGATGTTGCGTAGCCTGCCGATAATTTCAGGGTGACCGAAACCGAAACCGACGCGAACGCCGGCAGCAGCATAGCTTTTCGAAAATGTCCTTAAGACCAGAAGATTCGAATAGCGATTGATCAGGCGTAGACCATTCTCGGGTGCAAAGTCGACGTAGGCCTCATCCAGCACGATCAAGCGGTCCGATTTCGCTACCAGGCGTTCGATATCGGCCACCGGAACGAACGTTCCGGTCGGATTGTTCGGATTGGCTAACAGAATGAACTTGGCGTCCTTTGCAGGACCAAAGAGCAATTGCTCCATCGGCAAGGAATGATCTTCGCTAAATTTGATTTCGACAAATTGAGCACCCTGCAACGTTGCAAGTTTGCGGTTGAACGAAAAACCTGGCGACATCATCGCCACGCTATCCCCCGGGGCAAGGAAAGCTCTGTAGACAAGTCCAAGCAGTTCAGACGATCCGTTGCCGGCGATCACCTGATCCATGGAGACGCTGTAGGCATTCGCGGCTGCTTCCCTCAAGCTGATGTTATCGTCTTCTGGATATAGATACTGCCGTTCGAGAGCTGCAATCGCGCTTTGCATTATGATTGCTGGAAGCGGGAACGGGTTCTCATTCGTGTTTAGTTTTACCCAACTTGAACCCGGCGCTGGTCTATCGGATGGCAGAGCATCTAACTGTCTCGCCACTTGCGAAAAAGACGAAAGCACACTCTGAAGTTTTGCATCGGACATGTTTTTCTCCGTTTCAGTTGCAGAGGGAATCCGGGATGAACGATGGTCTAGAGCACATGGCCGACCGACGGTTCGTCCACACCGCCGTTGTCAGCACATTGACCCTGTGAGGTCGGGCGGGCTGTCCTCCCGGGTCGGATTGGCCCGACGCTCAGGTCCGCATCCACTCGTCATCGGGCCAAGGCTCCGCCAACCACCAACGCTTGATTTGTCTCTGATATTTGCCTCGGTGGCCTTTCAAGGACGCTTGATCTGATGCCGTATTTCCTCAGCGGGTATCCAATCTGGCGCGGCGTCAGTCCAAGCAGGCGCCGCCTTTGCCTGCACCGAGCCACATCTCTCCACGGCCGCGATGACACGCTCGCGATTTGACATACTCGCACCGCGGATTTTGACCGGTCACGGGCAAGCGCGAAAAATGCCCTGGCCGTAAGTCGGGGCGCCGCGACGTGTCGAGTGCACAGCGGTGTGATGCCTGGCCATGGGTTTCCTTTCATGAATCGCGACCGTCGACTGACTTCTGCAGGCCGCAACCGCACGTTGATTCACGAGACCGGAATGGGGCGGGCGAGTCAATCGAGCTTTCTTTCATCCGCGAAAGGAAACTCTGCGCTCATGATAAAATTCCATCAGTTTCATATACCTCCGGTAGATGATATCGAACGGCAGAATGTCTGCCCCGGCGTCCCCGCGGTGCCGGTGCTGATGGCCCGGGCCATCAGTCTAATCAGCTCCTGGCAAAGCTGGCGCAGTGGCGTGGCGACCGCCATTGCGACGATGTCATCTACGAGGGCCGACCGCGACTCTGGCGTGATTTCATCACAATCGCGACAAGGTCTTGACCTTTGCGCACCTCGCGGAGCGGCTGATGGCCCCCTGTCCCGCCGACCAGCTGCGCTGCGCCGTTTCCCAAACGTCTAGGTCACATTTTCGAAGTGCGTGTTGGAATCGGTGATTCCGTATCACATTATCGCCACGTTTTAGCCGCGACATGGTCGCAATCTCCCACCAGAAAGCCGGCGTTGCCCTGAGACGGTTCGGTCCGGCATCGACTCAAACCAGCCCCCCGCTTAAGGGTCCGTGCCGGATCGAACGCTTCTTGCATCTTGCTGGGCAGCAGGCAGCGGAAGCATCGCTCGGCTGGCGACCAAGCGCGCCGGGCGGTGCTTTTGGCGAGCGGTCTCAATGCACGATTCTCGGCAGAGCAGCGGCTCAGAATCTTTGACGGCTTCACCGCACCCATCGAAAACAAGGCAATGGTGCGCGAGGAAAGCTACTTTGCGAGCCGAGCAGAGCCGAGTTATCTCCGCCTGGCCGAGTTGATCGAAGAATCAGCATACTGGACGCGCGACTTGCAGCGCGCGAGTGCCCAAGCGATGCGCCTCGTGCTGGTTGCGGTTGCGCTTCTGATGGGCTTCACGCTCTGGCATGCTATGTCTTCGATGTCCACCGACGCGCAGGTCTCACTTGCGCGCGTGCTGGTGGCGGCCCTAGTTTTTCTGCTTTCGTCCGATACTGTCGGCACGATGATCGCACACAAGAACGCCGCCGACGCTATCGATGATGTCCTCCAACGCGTCGAAAGTGCGGCCGCACGTGGCTACACAGAGCCGGATCTGCTGCTACTCCTATCGGACTACAATGCGGTCGTCGAAGGCGCACCTGTCGCTTTGCCGGGTATATATCAACTCCGTCGCGGCAAACTCACCCGAAGATGGCGCGCTTATCTGGAGAATAAGCGACTAACGGAGCTGACCTGAAGCGTCTCGGCGATCAACTCAGCCCTGCAGCTCGTAGCATGCGGAGAGCGCGAGTGTCGGCTGCTACCGGAAGCTACCTTCGCTTCACGACGTGAGATAAGGTGCGACCAAAATCTCCAGCATGTTTAATCCTGATGTCTGCTCTCGGACACAGGCTAAGTTTCCCTCTACGGCCGACATGCGGCGCACACCCGACATTCAGCAGTAGACCGTCCGCGGCCGGTCGTCTCATCCCTTCCACATCGTCGATCGGAGAACAGCCTGCATATGCTCTGCGAGGTCGAGTTCGCCGCGCGCCTCGATCTCCAAAAGATATCGGGCTTTGGTCAGGCGATCCTCTTGCCCAACCGCAGCATAGCTGCAGATGGCGAGCAGCGCCCTCTCCTCCTCCCGGCTGGCTCTTGCCGAGTCGTTTCTGCCACCGCCTATGTCGTGCAAGGCTTCGCCGAAGGACGAGTATGCCGTCTTGTGCATGTCAATCAGCGTTCGCAATTTGTTGGACGGTTCTGGGTCTTGGCCCGGCGGCTCTGTGCCGAGCGCAGTTGCCGCAACCGTCGAGGCGACGACTGCGCTGCCTGAGTGGAAGAGCAAGGCGCGGCGGTTGATCCTGGACGTGGCGAACTCTCCATCTGCTTCGAGACTATCGAAACGGTGACGTAATACCATCAGACCGTAACACGCCCCTTTGCGCATTCATGTCAGGATGGAAGGTTCCATTTCAGCAGACAGCCATTTGGCTGGGCGATGCGCAGCGCCCACATCTCGGACTGGATGCCGCGCCCTACTACCCCGAGGAGTCTAGATCGGTGGCAGGGTTGTCGTGGCCGGGGCGCTTCCACTGAGACCCTGAGCCCTATGGATATGCAGTGAGTCGGGGAACGCTGGCCGACAAGCCGGCGCTCGGCCGCCATCCTACGGCCGACGCTGGCGATGTCGCCTGTCGCCGGCCACAACAAAACCGCCCAGGCAGCCGTATCCCGCCGCAAACCAGGTCGACGAGATACTGACGTTGAGGGTTCATCGGCTCAGCTGCCTGCCGACCAGAGGTAACCGAAGGGCTGGCGTCCACCTCGGAGAACTGCGTTTTCTGTCGAGCGTCCCGCCGTCTCTGACCACGCCCCCTTCCCGGCCCAAGCGCTTTCAACTGCTGGCCGAGCCGCCACACACTGCATCAAGCCACGGAAATCGCAGAGAAATCACGATTCTCGCAATGCGCAGTAAACATCCACACATTGCAAAATCACCTTCTAAGCTATTGAAAAACAACCGTCCAACAGACGCACAATGTTGCCCTTTTATCCTGCCATCTTAAATCGGTTGTGCTTCCAGTGATCTTTCTGACATCGTCGTTCCTCTTCAATGTTACGATGATACACGAATCTATGCTCTGCGCTACGATACCGCGTTCTGGCGTCGAGTTCCGATGCGCCGTGCAGTCTTCCGCGCTCTGCGACGGGGTGTTTTGGCTGCACGAATGCAGCGCTCGAACCGTCGTGGCGCACTCTTCCATCGGACTGACGGAGCATCGTCACAAGCAATCGAGCGCGGTCCGGCCATCTCATCGTCGGCACGGCCGCAGGCAGGATAACGTGCGTTCCGTCGTTCCTGGTCTGCATCGGTCCTCATCCGCCGGGGCGGATCTCCTTGTGTCGAATGGCGTCCATCACACTGCTGACGCCATGCGTTTCAACTGCCGCCACACCGCTCATCGATGTGCACCGAGAAGCTTGCGGGCCTTGCCATGCGCGCGCGCAGCGGCGTCGGCCTGGCCCGCGGCCGGATCGCCGACGTAGAATGTGCCGTCGGTCCAGATCGCATGCATGATCACCGCCAGCTTGCGAGCCACCGCGACACAGGCCTTGCGGTGGCAGGAGCGCTTGGCGATCTCCTGGCCCCAGCTCTTGACCCTGCCCTTGAAGCGCGTCATCAGGCCTGACGCGGCCTCGTAGAGCGCGCGCTGCACATCCGCGTCGCCGGCCTTGGAGATCCGTCCCTGAATGTCGATCGAAGAGCCCGACTGCCAGCGCCGCAAGGTCAGCCCGAAGTAGGCGGTGACGTCGCCCGAGCGGCGAAAGCGCGATGGATCGTCGATCGCCGTCATGAAGGACAGCGCCCTCACCAGACCGACATGGGAATGGCCATGAAGCGCCACCAAGTTTCGCTACGCGCGACGACCTTCACGACGAGATCGTGCAGTCGACGACACTCGCGCCAGAGCGCTGTTCGCTGACAACCTTGCGCGCATCAGCTCGGTCGACAGCGGATCATCAGCCACAACCTGCCGCACCGCCTGCTCGAAAGCGACGCGTCCGACCTTGCTCAAGCGGATGCCGAACGACTTCATCGCATACCGGAGGCGTTCTCCAAGTCGAGGAAGCTGGCTTCAGGTTGCGCCGGGGAGTCAAGAGAACTCCGTCCGGTAGCAGCTCTGCGATTGATGTCGGCTTGGCGGGCGCATCAAATGGGCGTTGCCGAGCGCATCGGCTTTGTCTGTAGCGCTGCGCCGATATCGGGGCGCGCATATGCGCTGTCGCTAGGCAGATCGCCGGCAGACCGAGGCTCTTCAGTTCCGGATGTAGCCAGGGCAACGACGATCCCGCCTAGTAGCCAACAAGGCGGAGCCGCCCAGGATCGTCCGCGCACCCTTCTATCGCGGTCCGGCCTGGGCGTTATCCGGCCACACCGGCTTATTCAGCCTACGCTGAGGAGTTGTCCGAGAGCTCGGCAATCGAATCCGTGATCGCGTTCGCATCGAGAGCGTAGCTGCGAAACGAGAGTACCGTATCCCCCACTGAATAGGCCTCCTCATGTTCGACCATCGCGTCGAAGAGCATCGCAGAGAGGCTATCTTCCTTGAGGTATTGATAGAGGAATTTCGGATCAAGCTGGGCAGCATTCCAAAGGTTCCGCTCAACGACATTCTCAGTGCGGGCGTCTAGTCCGGAGCCGTCGTCGAACACCGACACCTCTACGGTTCTGACAACCCCCTTTTCAATCATGTTCAGCAACTCAGCCCATCGTCTCACAGGGTGTCCGTCGACCCGGAGGCCGGAGAACATGCCATTGCAGGAGACGATACAGGTTACAATCTCCTCCGCAGGACCAACGCTCCATCCCAACCGACGATAGAATTCGGCCTCGACTTTCGGATCCGAGAGCAAATGGCTTACGCGATCGAGTTGGCCAGCGCCTGTACGAACGTGTTTGAACGAAGTTCGCAATTCGTGCACGTTGCAGGGCAGCAGTGAATGTTTGCACTCGAACAGAAATAGGTATTCCCCAAACCGACAGACTGCATCAATCTCGATGCGTTGACCGTTGAGTACGGTCTCATATTCCGCTCGCACGTGTTCGCAATGGCGCTGCAGGGCATGCGTCAACGCACGAGAAGCGGCTTCTTGTTCAACCGAGTCAGTGAGGCGAATTTTTCCGGTATGAACGAGGTTTCGGTACCAGTTGGCCATCCCTGCGATATGCATAGGCACAAGGAGATGGCCATCCTCTCCTCGGATGATCGGCCGATACTGAAGATCAAACACGCCTGCGCTACCTGGCTTCCAGGATAAAAGGCCTAGCACATCGTCGATTTGTTCGGGCCTCAGACACCAACCCAAAAGCCCTCTCAACACCCCTTCTTTGAACACCGGAATCAACGAGCGATAAGCAATGGCGGGGTCATGGCTCAACAGAGGCTCTAATTGCCTCGTCGCAAGGCGGGCGACAAACAGGAAAAGTCGATAGACTTTTGCAACGTCGAGAAGCGACAAGCCAGGGCGGAGTTCGAAGCGCTCCAGCTCTTCCCATGTTACCAGTTCTGTATTTACGACATCATGAAGATAAACTACTTCCTCAGCTGTAAAAGCATCATTAGAAAACAGCGCCCGCAGGGGCGGAACATCCGGCAGATGAAATGTATAACGACTAAAAGGCTTCTCGATGAGCTTTACAACATCTTCACGCGTCCGATCGTAGAATTTATCTGCGATATCAAATACGGAAACAACGCCTCCTTTAATAGTCTTTATTCTTTCAAATTGCATCCGGCCACGCGCTTGATTCTCCTGTATATATCCTAAACGTATACTCTTTTCCAATTCAGGCGTTGGTGCTGATACGATAAATTTCCTTTTACTCATGAGAACTCGATAATCGAATGCATCGACAAGGATTTCTGCCTCGCCATACCGGCGTATCTTACAAGCCTTTACGAGCACTTTGTCGAAAAGTCCGTGCGAGATCTTCGATTCGGCCATCTTGTTAAACTGTTTCGTTTGGATGCCGATCTCGGTGTCGATGCAATGAACGATGTAGGACGCGCCTTCAGCCAAATCTTCCTTCGAATAGAAGCTGATACCCTCCGTGTTTGCTCCGTGGTCGGCCTGGTGACCAGTCATGAATATGGCATCAACCCTGGCTATGACTGATTTTAACGCGGTGTCGGCATTGCGGCTTAAAAACTGCCTAAGAGTCTGGTCCAGGTGATGAATCGACGTGGCCAGATTGGCTAGCGCCCTCACCGACGCAAGATATGTGCGAACCTCCTCAGACAAAGGCAACTCCGCGTCTGTCTGCTCAAGAGCGGCCAAAACGTCCAAGAGGCTCTTGACCTTGTAGCCATATTTCGAGCTGCGAAAGGCCCCCGAGGTTCCCAAAGCCTCTCTCGCGATCGACTGATCACAATAGAATCCGAGCGCAAGCCAGTTCACCGCTTGCTGCGTCTTGCCGAGCGCAATGGCCCTCAAAGCGAGGTCGCCGACCTGGAAGAGTTCCCGCCGTAGCGCATGACGCAGTTCGACCTTGTCTAGGGACACCAGTATCGGGAGCCAGACCTCGGCCGCCAGTAACTTGGGGGAGACCAAACCGAGGCGGTCTTCAAGGCTTCGTTCTTGTGCCATCGAGAAGAGTATCCTAGCCCACAGGCTTCCAGTCCCGCCGATGCCACCTCAATGGTGATGGACTTCCGGACAAATCCGATCGCTGCGGAAGGCGCTCAACCTATGCGTGGCCGACCAGCAGCATTAGCAAAGTCTAGACTGGCGGGTCCTTCTGACAGTCCGGAAGCTCAAGTTTCACCGATCTGGTTAATCCTGATCTGCTGTCGGTACCAGACCGTATCACCTCCTACATTGCTGAAACCGTCAACTTTCCAGACTCACTGTCGCAAGACAGCGCTGGCCTCGATCTTGACTTCGATCCCATTTAGGGACGAATTCTAGCGAGGGGATTTGGCATGAAGCGACCTTTTATTTCGTTGAAAATCGACCAGCTAGAGACGATGCTGGAAAAGGCCACGGCGAACGGAGACAGTAAGGCTATCAAGGCCATCGCGAGTGAGGCAGCAGTCAGGAGTACCGCTCGGGCGGGAAAGCTATTGGTCCGAGCCAAATCTGCACTCGACGTCAAGCAAGCGGATCTTTTCGAACAAGCCCCCAAAGCCTCCAAGAAACATGCCGGCGTTATGCACACTAAGGCTCCGGCCAAGCGAGGGAATCGCAAACCCACCGCGGAGCAGGAGCAGGCAATCGACGCGTTCCTCTCTGGCGGATCGCTCCGCATCAATGCCTATGCCGGTACGGGGAAGACCTCAACCCTGCAGTTCCTCGCTCAGGGAACCCGCAGTCGTGGGCAGTACATTGCTTTCAACAAGGCTATTGTGGGGGATGCCCGCGAGAAATTTCCTCCCCCAGTGGATTGCTCGACAACTCATAGCCTGGCGCTGAAGTCGCTTCACTCTGACTACAAGAAAACCAAAGACAAGTTTGCCGGAAAAGTCAGCGCAAAGCAGCTCGCAGAGATACTTGGACTCAAGAAGGCATGGCGTGCCGACCGTGACCATTCCCTGCAGCCGGTATCGCAAGCCTATTTGATCCAGCAGACTGTAAGACGTTTTGCCCAAAGCGGCGACGAGGAAATCTCTGACGCGCATGTACCGCGTCACGGATCGCTGCTTGCGGCAAGCGATGAAGCGCTAGACGCAGTGAATGAGTTTGCGCGCAACAACGCCGAGCATCTGTGGGGGCGCATGTGCGATGCGAAGGACGCGATCCCGTTGGGTTTTGACGGATTTTTAAAGCTTTGGGGACTGTCCAAGCCGCAGATTTCGGCCGACTACATTCTTCTTGATGAGGCACAGGACACTAATCCCGTGGTCCTGGACGTTCTGAAGAGGCAAGACGCCCAACTTGTCTACGTTGGGGATCGCTATCAGCAGATCTACGAGTGGCGTGGCGCGATTAATGCGATGGAGGCGATCGAGACCGATGCCGTCGTGAGCTTAACGCAGTCGTTTCGGTTTGGTCATGAGATTGCCCACGAGGCATCCCGCATCCTGCAGCGACTCGGCGAAAGCGTACCACTGACCGGCAACCCGGCTTTGTCGAGTAGGGTCGGGACTTGCAAGCCTAACGCCATTCTGGCGAGAACCAACGCGAACGTCATGACTGCGCTGATTGAGTGCATTGACGAAGGTCGCAAACCCCATCTCGTTGGCGACAACAACGACCTTAAGGAGTTGTTATGGGGGGTGCGAGACTTGAAGGAAGGGCGCCCAACAGACGTCGCCGACTTTTTCGGGTTCAATAGTTGGGAGTCGGTGGTCGATTTCGCCAAAACCGCGGAGGGCGAGCACCTGACCATGTTCGTCAACCTGGTGCTGAGCAAAGGCGAAAAACGCCTTTTGTGGGCTATCAATCAATCCGTGGGTGAGGATCAGGCCGATATCGTCATCTCGACGGCACATAAGGCTAAGGGACGAGAATGGAAGAACGTTCGACTTATGGACGACTTCCTGAAGACCCGCGCAGCAAAGGAGCATAAAGAGGGGGCCGATCGAGAGCGGGAGGACGCGGCGGAACTCAGACTTTTCTACGTCGCGGTCACGCGCGCAAAGGAGGCGATCGAGATCCCTGCTATGGGCGATAGGACCGAGCCGCTGCGGGCTTCATCGCGGCAGCCGACTCCGGTGTCGGCTAAGACTGTATTCGCCCAACCCGTCGACTGGACGGAGCCGGCCAAGCAAAATCGCCATCAGGCGCAATCGCAACATACCAATCAAAAGGAGTCCAAGCGTGGCTTCTTCTCGCGCCTTTTTGGCCGCTAACGCAGACGGGCATCGAACGAGTTCGCTTGCGTCTCGCGTTCGACCGTTCCGCTAACCGTTCGCCTTCCTCGATCGGCGAACTGGCAGAGAGTTGCTCGCTTCGACCGGCTCGAAAAGTCTGATGGGGGTCATTTCTGCATATCGGACGCTGAATGGGCCAAAGTTCCGCATGATCCGGCGCCATTCATCAGAAAGCTCAGAGGGGGTAAAAATTAGACTCGGCTCAAACTTTCCTTGCGTGTCGATTCGAAACCCCTCTCGGCCATACTCGGCAAGCTTATACTGGTTGCCGATAAAATGTATGGCCTTGATCTTTTCCGCCAATGCCTTGTTCACGAATAGAGCAATCATGCTCTCATCAATGTCAGAAAGGCGGAGGTAAGGACCGAAGCGAAAGCTCCCGCCTCCATACCCAAATTCAGCACGCAAAAAGCGTACTTTCTCCATCCCGACTGATGTGAAAGTGCCCACGTTCGTACCCTCGTCATGATCGGCACCCTCATCGGCAACGTCCTCGTTCGGCGCATGTTCCGCGGCCGGAATGCGTCGCTCCCACTTGGCGCCCATCATTCCGTGCAAGATGCCTGCCGGCATGGCCTCAACATCGGCCACTGATTTTGCTCTCGCTCTATCTGCGCGATCCGATGTTCCAAACGTCAACATAAAGAGCCCATCTCGCGGTTCGGCGAGACTAATGCTCACGAAAAATCGGAAGTGGCCGATCTCATTGCCATCGTACTCGCGGTCCAGTTCCAACAAGACGAGGAACTGATCAAGGGGAGCATTCATCTCTTGCAAAAATTGCATTCGGTTCAGCGACTTCTTGATTTCACTGAATCCATCAACAATCACACTCTGAATATCGTCGCCCCATCTGGCGAAGAATGTTGCCTGTTCCGCTTCAGACATCGGGATGCCGAGCGACTGAAACCGGATCGCCATTCCATCTGCGCCATCAAGGACTAATCGAATTCTTTCTCGGTCGAAGATTTCGCAGTGGGCCAATCCGCTTTTTGTGACCTTCTGGATCAACGCATCCTTTTCGCCAGCGGTAAGATTCACGTTCGTGAAAAAAACAAATGACTTGATTTCAGGGTCGGCTGCGATCGCGCTCGCCAAATCCCCGACGAACTTTTTCTGGGCTTTCTTCTTGTGATCCGTCGAATCGTTGGCTTGATTGACGAACCCGATAGCGCCATGGACCTTCTGTTCCCCACCGAAGATAGCTTCAATATCTCGACCACCGTCGGGTCCGCCACGAGGGTGGCGCGGGCGAACATTTGTAAACCGCTTGTCCAAGGCAAGGACGGCGACGCACATACGTTCCCGCTGCAACTGATTTGTGTCCAGGTAGCTTTTCAAGCGTTCATCAGTTCCGAATGTCATATGACCAGTTTCTTTGATGACAAGGGAAGGTCCAAATCTGCATTCTTTCGTTCTAGACCGTTTCTCGTCAGCGAGTCTTGTCGGTCATTGTCAATAACCGCAAATTGCTGGCAAGAGTTTCGCTTCGAGGCTATCCCAGTCTGGTGAACTGGGCGCTCCATTCCTGCGAATTGTCACGGCGCAAAGGGATTTAGAAATGATGAGTACCTTTTCGGACGCACCGCATGTCGCGCGAATATCCGAAGCTCTTTGGGCGCGGGAGCCGGTGGGGTCGGCGGCTTTGCTAGTCGGCGCCGGTTTCAGCCGAAACGCTACGCCGGTTCAGGGCTCGGGCGCCACGATGCCCGGTTGGAATGACATCTATGAAACAATGGTGGACCAGCTATATCCGGCACCTCCCGCACATGTGACAAGCGGCCCGGCATTTGTTGGCGGAGGGCTAAGCCACCGCGAGTGGTTGCTGACACAGAGCGGCGCGACCAGCGCTTATCTGCGGGTTGCAGAAGAATTCGAGGCTCAATTCGGGCGAAACGCGCTCGACCAGTTAATACTTCGCAATGTCCCCGACCGCCAGTTCGCGCCAGGTAAGCTGCACAAGATGCTCGTCGAGCTTCCGTGGGCAGACATCATGACGACCAATTGGGATACCCTGCTGGAACGGGCAGCTGAAGGAGCGGAGGAGCGTGTGTATAACGTCCTGCGCACTGTAGAGGAGATCCCCGAAGCACGCGCGCCTAGGGTGATCAAGCTACATGGTAGTTTCCCTTCGCACCGCCCTTTCATTCTCTCCGAAGAAGATTTCCGGACCTACCCGACGCGTTTTGCGGCTTTTGTCAATCTCGCACAGCAGCTCTCCATGGAAAACATGTTGGTGCTACTCGGCTTTTCAGGAGACGATCCGAACTTCTTGTTTTGGTCCGGTTGGGTCCGCGATCGGCTCGGGTCGAAGGCGCCGTTGATCTACTTAATCGGCGCCCTTAAATTAAGTGCATCCAAGCGCAAGATGCTGGAAAGCCGCCGTATTCAGCCAGTCGACCTCTCGAAGCTCCCGATGTTCGAAACATGGCCTGAGAGCCAGCGGATAGCGAACGCCCACCAATGGTTCCTTGAGCGTATGCGTGCCGAAGAGCCGTACCGTTCGCAACGCTGGCCGGGCGCGGCAGCCGGCTTCGTACCACCTCTCATGTACGTGACTCCGTCCCCCGATTTGAAGGCGCCGATAGCTGATCCAGAGTGGAGCGGGAGGGAAACGCCTGTCGAGAAGGTTCGTGCACTAGTCTTCCAATGGCGGCAGCATCGCGGTGTTTACCCCGGTTGGATAGTGCCGCCCTTTGATACGAGCGAGTCGCTTTGGCAACGCCTTTGGCGGCGTTTCAGCGAAGACCTCGTCGCTGGGCTGCGCGCGCTTGGCGAGGAAGAGCGGCTTGACGCATTGTTCGAGCTGAACTGGCAGCAGGAGCGAGCGCTTGTTCCACTTGTCTTGACCGTCGATGATATGATCCTCGAACTTCTTGACGCATTGATCGACCGCTATGACCAATTGTCGTCCGAGCAGGCACGACAGTTCCGCGCCTTGGCGCTAGCGATCCTGCGACACGCTCGCGAAGAGAATGACCTAAGCGTATACACACGTTGGGCTGGCTGGCTCGAGCCTAGACTTGCGGATGATACGGAGGGGGTGGAGCGCCTAACCTATGAAACCTGTCTGCGTTTACGCGCGGATTGTGATGTCGACGGGCTCGAAGCAGCGCTTAATAAGTGGAATATTAAAGGCGACAGCTTCTGGTTGCTTCGAAAGGCCGCCTTGCTGGCAGACTTGGGGCGAGATGAGGAAGCATCGCAATTGTCCGCGCAATCGCTCAATGCGATTCGCGAGCAAACTCGGAGGGGGGCCAAGGACATTGCCTCTTGGTCGCGCGAGAGCTTCGCCCTGCTGTTCCGCAGCGCCGTCTTGTACGGCACGATCGGCGATTGGCACGAGAACAAGCCGGCGCGCGATCGATTCGACATGCGGCAAGAGGAACTTCAGGCACGCGGCTGCCCGGGCCATCGCGACTTTTTCGACTTGGTCAGGCGGCTTGCTCATGTGGCGCCGGCGCTCAAGCAAGAGCTCGAAATCACGCAGCGGTTCGATCTAGGCTCCACGTACAGAACCTTCAATTTCGGCACAATCGACCCTCGCATTGAGCGACTACTCGCATATCAAGCACTCCGATTCCAAGAGGAGATCGGCGTGCCGCTTCGTATCGGTCACGCAGTAGTTGCGAAGCAGCTTTCCCTGGAAGCTGCGCGCTGGTTGATGAATGTGGCACCCACTAGAGCGATCGACGCTCTTCTTCGCGCCTCGCCTGGATCTGCAAGCAAGGAGTTCGACAAGCTCCTGTCTCGTTCGACGATCGCCAGGATTGAGGCGAGCGAGGCGGACCGCTTGATCGATCGCATGTTCCGACTGATTGCCGCGGCCCAGAAGCGGGTCGAAGCAGGCGGTGTGGAGACGCGCTTTTGGATGGAGCAGCTTAAGTCGGCAATCGAAATAGCTTCTCGCGTAGTCCTGCGTACGCCGCACCGCGCGCCAAAGCTGCTGGAAATCGGGCTGGCACTACACGCCAATCCGCGATTTGCGCGCAAAATTGACCTAGGCGACGAGATTCACCAACTGGTGCGACGCTGTTTCGAGGCGGCGGATGTTCTCGTGCATAACGAAATGCAGCTCACAATCTTTGGACATCCGATCACGAAGCGCACAGGCAACTTCGCTCATGACGTTCAAGATCCTGCGGAACATATTCCTAGTGATGTAAAGATGGACAACTCAGATCCGAGATGGCGGAAGATCATCGCAACCACAATCCAAGCCTCGCGCTCGTCGGATACACGCCGCGCGGCTTCGTCCAGAGTGGTAAAGTTGCTTAATGCCAATCTTCTGAACACAAAAGATTGCAACCAACTTGGCAAGGCGTTGTGGAGTCCGGCCTATGTTCGAGATGGCCTGCCGGGCGGGACTGCCTTCTATCCCGCCTCCTTCCTTTCACTACCGAAGCCGGCCGGCACAGATGTTCAAGGGGCCTTGTGCGCCAAGTTTCTAGCTGACACTCCACTCACGGACGCCTACTTCGAGAACGATACGTTCGCAAACCTGCTTCAGCAAAAACAGTTCAGGCTTGAAGAGGCTCAGATCGTCGCGTTGATCGAGCGTCTGCACGTGTATGTTGCCAATCACGCTGGCGCGCCGAAACACCCGAATCCATTTCGTAGAAATGACAGCGATTTGGCACTGGAATGCGCACGCGTGATTGCGAGCTTGGTTGAGCGCGCCGGGCCTAGTCCAGCGGCGGCCGAGAAAATGCGGTTGCTATCGACGCTCGACAGATATCCACTTCGGTTGGAGGCTGCCTTCCCCACACTCCTCGACCTCGGCATTGTGACCGTGGATGGTGCAACGAAAGCCCTGCAAGCGTTGTTTGGCAGTAAGGATGAGACAGATACGTTGGTCCTCGCTGAATTGCTGGATCAGATTTATCGGTCGAAGATCTCCAATCCTGACTTTGAAGCGGTGCTCTGGCCCGAGATCGTGCAGGTTATGACGATGCGAACGCCCGCACCATTAATGTGCACGACCCGTTTTTTAGCAGCCTCCATGCGCGCGCACCCAACGAGAGTACCTACCGAAATTGACGATGCACTGAGCATTGGCCTCAGATCAATTCTAAGCGAGACCAACATGACAGACCCGGCAGAGCATCTGCTCTACGACCCCTTCCTGGCGAGGCATTTCGGCGCCGCTTTGGTCAGCGCGATGGACCGAAACAACCGCGGCGATCCGGCCATGCGCGCCGCCTGGTCCAAGGCGATTGAAAGCGATCCCTTGCCGGATACGCGCCGCGGCCGGGCAAGCGCGTTTCGTGAACATAAGGTTGGAGGCTATGCGAACGAGGATTGATGCGGAGAATGGCACAGCGTTGGCTTCATCAATCAACATCACCGGCCAGCGGGCATTCCCGAACCCGGGGCGTTCCGGCAACTAGTATTTCGTTGTTACATACGTACCAAATGTGCCGTAGCATTCGTAACCTGTCCGATTGTTCTTGTGCGTGTTCAAAGTCGCGTCGTAGCTCTTTTTGTTGAAAGTCTTTCCGCAGACGGAGCACCTGAAGACGTAGGTTGGGCCATTTGCCGCCGTGAAACCCGAGCTTCGGGTCGATCTAAGAGCGGGCAAACGCCGAACAACTGGCGCGCGGCGCACCTCGAAAGTTGCTCCTGAACCCGAACTCGCAGTCCGTGGAATGCTTTGTAGGCCAGATGGCGTAAGTTCAATTGGGTAGCGCGGTGCGAAGGGCGTCTGGATGGCTTTGACCCCAAGAATGCTATCGACCAGATAACTGCGCGGCTGCCCGTTGTCTGCGCGCACCGCCATGAGCAGCACGTCTCCTGCCTGCGAGCGGCGGAGGGAGTAAGCTTCGATCGCGCGCGTGGAGCGGTTGCCTTGCTTGTCCCGGTAATCGATTTCTACAAGGAGCCGGTTAGCCGCGGCGAAGCGGACCATCTCAATGTAGGTTTGGCCTCGAACGCCCGCAGGCAAACTGATGATGCGTTCACGGATGAGCGTCTCACCAGCGCCGATAGGCATCGCCGCGAGTGGTTGCGTGACGGCGCCTTCGAGCCAGGCGAAAATTTCTGGGAGCGCCCCCCAGAAGATCGCGACCGGCAGGAGCGCTGGGAGCTGGTGCTGCAGCATGTGAATCCAGCCCGATTCAAGATCCGTGCGGTGCGGCTCGAGGTCAGCTATGCGCGGAATTTCGATGCCCTTGAATTCACATTTGGCGCGCAGGACTTCCATAAAGCGCTGCGGGTCAGGGCGTGCCTCGGCATTTCTGTAGAGGTGCACGACGTCATAGAGGTCGCGTGGGCGTGTCCGCTCGGCGAGCGCCCGGAATTTTTCGGCGAAGGCCTCGACGTAGTCATACGCCAAGACCTCAATACCGTCTTCTGGAACGTCGCTGTACGGATGGAATATCTGCGCGCGAACAGGCGGTAGAACGACACGTTCGTCAGCAGTCAGGTCGAGTTTTATGCGCGGAAGCGCGTGGGTTGATGAGACAGGCCCCTTATAGCTGATCTTACCCTGACAAGAGATTTGTCCACGGGGATTCTGATAAACCTCGAACTCTTGCTTGTCGGCTGGAATCTCGATGCCGGTTTGTTCGTAGATCCATTCACCGATTTCAGAAAACGTGCTCTTCAAAAAGTCGGCGTCGAGTTGGTCGGGCTTGATAAGCGTAAAATCGAGATCTTCGGAAAAGCGATAGGTCTCGAAGAAACATTTCTTCAGGCACGTGCCGCCCTTGAACACCCAATTCTCCACGAGATCCTCGTGTTGGTAGATACCGGCGAGCATCCATCCGAGGACGTAGTCCTTCTCAACGACATGTGGCGTGAGGGATGTCTGCTGGGCGATGGCGAGGATTTCGCGCTTTTCGATCATGTCGTTCCCTCGCGAGCCCAGCTCGGGGGAACGCGCAGTCGCCATTTTGTCACAACGTGCGGCCCATCCTGAGCGGGGTCGAGCTTGGCGTGGCCGCCGCTGAGATGGTGTTCGCAAAGGCGCGCCAGCGCCGCTCCTTCGGGGGAGCGTCCCGCAAGAAAGCCCAGGCGCTTGAAAACGGCACCATTGGCGAGACGCACCGCGTACTCGATGAGCTTCTCGTCGTCGCGGTCGCCACGGCGTAGGTAGGCAGCGAGGCAATCGGCCAGGTGCTGGACTCCGCCACCGATCGCTGGGTCATCCAGCATATCGATGATCGTACGGTGCACGTCCGATACGGGCACACGCGTCTGATGGCGCCAGACGCTCTTCGTGCCAAAGAGCTTCCGCTCATCGATGTGCTTCAACGAAAAAAGCGTGCCGTGTCTCTCTTGGCGCTTCTGCCGCACAGCCTGTGCGGTCATCACGAGAATGTCCTTGAAGATTTGTTCGGTGAGGTCCCAATGCTCGGCCGCGGTGCGACCCCCGATATAGGCTGGCGCGAAGAGCGCGGGGACGAGCACCCATGGATCATCAAGGACGCGATCCGACCCCATCGTATCAATTGACGCTGCAACATAGGCGCCGCGGCCCACCCGGCTCAGCCATCCCTGCTCGACCCAGCGCGACAATCGCTGGGCGGCGGCGGTGCGGTCGAGTTGGAGCGCAGCCACTACATCATCGACGTGAATGACGTCGCCCGCCGCGGACAGCACACGGACAAGTTGGGAACGACCTTGGGGAAGACGGGGCGGACTTTTCGTCATTTGCGTTAATTTAGCAAAAACTGCGAATTTTTGCAACTAAAGCAATGAAGTTCAGTCGTTTCTGCATCTCTCCAATTTCGCGATAAGTGCGAAGTAGAGCGAACAGATCAATAGGCAGGAGGCCGGGCCTTTAAAACGCAAAAAATCGCCCCGGCTAGACCGGGACGGTTAATTGGTTGCGGGGACGCGCTTGAGGTAGGTCGCGACTGACCTCCTCATCGAGTCGCCCGCGGGAGACGCACCCCCTAAGCCGCTTCGGGGCGGGCGACGAAAATCTAAGACAGAGACACGTTCGTGAATAGGCACCACGTTCTCGGCTTTGACCGGGTTGACGTAGTTAGCCCATGCTCGCATCAGCTTTGCGGCGCTTCTTGATGGTAACCGGCCTGCGATACCCAGAGGAGAGATGTAAGCTTCGGCCTGTCGTTAGTAGTGGTGTTAGAAGGCAAGAAAGCGCTCGCCGGCGCGCCTTGGCCATCAACGGCAATGATGGAATTTCTTATCCCTATCGGCTCGGCAGTGGTGAGCGGTCCTTGTTCCGCTTGTCTGCGACGTACCTCTGCCCATCCTCCATCTTCATTATGTCGAAGAGGCCAGTCGCCGCGAAAAGTGCCGGAAAATTCTTGACCCCATAGTTTCGTGGATCGATGGGCGCCTGTCGTTTCGCTGCGCTTCCTGCCGATGACATAGCTGCCCATCCATCGTCTTGCGCCGTGGCTTCCACAGCGCCACGCAGGATCGTCACGAGGGTCGTATCTTGCGACAGAGATTTGCCCGTTCGCTTGTCGGCGGACTTTTCGGCGGGCGTTTTAGATTTGGCCGCCGATTCCGCTTTGGCCTTTGGTTTCTCGCCGGGGGCTTCAGGAGTTGTCGGTTGCTCAGCATCGTCCAGGCTATCGAGGTAGAGGAAAGTCGTGCAGGCATTGATGAAGGGAGTGGGGGTTTTGCGTTCCCCAAATCCGTAGACCTCGTGTCCATTGGCCTTCAACTGCATCACTAGTGGTGTGAAATCGGCGTCGCTGGAAGCCAAACAGAAAGCGTCAAGCTTTTGCGTGTAGAGAAGCTCCATTGCATCGATCACAAGCGCAATATCGGTGGCGTTTTTGCCGGCCGAATAGGTGAACTGTTGAATGGGCCGAATTGCAAAATTGTGCAGCTTGTCTTTCCAGTTCCTGAGATTGGCGCTTGCCCAGTCGCCATAGGCGCGGCGGATATTGGCCGTGCCGTATTTTGAAAGTTCCGCCAGTATCGCTGCGATCTTGCCGTGGGACACATTGTCCGCATCGATGAGCAAGGCGATTCGCCGATCAGATCTGGTTCGCGACCTGTCCTCATTCTCCATTCGATTGTTCGCCCTCCCTGCGCATCTTCATTGATAGCATCTATGTGCGATGTGCGCACGATTGTGGTTCAAGCAGCGCCCTCGGGTGCACGGCGAGGGGCAGTTGGCCTATCGAGCCCGTGGGGACCCTGCCACCTAATTTCGATCGATCTTCGACGACGTTTACGCTCTTGCTGACCGTCGCCGATAGCAGAAGAGTGCTTCGACGATAGTGGGTCTCGCGATGTAGCGGTCTCCCCCCCGCATCATGGGATGTCATTGAGGGGGGACGAACTGGGCCACCCCAAGTAGCAACCGCTATCGGCTTGTGAGATAAGGTGCAGGTATGCCGGCGTCGTAGCGTGCAGAGCGAGGTTTGGGAACCAAACTAATCCACAGAAATATTTTGTTGGTAGTCCTGTTGGTAGGTGCCGTGGCTATGCGAACCACAAACATTTGAAAGCAAAACCAGATTTCATTTACTTCGAATCCGCCTCTGGGCACCATTTCACTTTCCCATCGCGTCCCACGACGTCTCACCAATCAATACAAATCAATGACTTAGCCTAGTTTGGCGGTTTATGATGACCCACCGCGTACCGTTGCAACGCATCGGTTTGTGGGTAACGATTTAGGCGTTACCCATTAGCCGGGAGGTCCGTTACCCATGTCTCTCTCCGACTTCGCCTGCAAGAACGCTAAGCCCAAAGACAAGCCATATCGTCTTGCTGATGGCGACGGGCTTTATCTCCTCGCCCGGAACAACGGCTCCAAACTCTGGCAACTCCGGTACCGCTACCTGGAGAAGGAAAATATCCTCTCCTTTGGAAAATACCCGCTGGTGTCACTTCTCGACGCGAGAGGAAAGCGCGACGACGCCAAGAGGCTGTTGATCGCCGGCACCAACCCCTCAACCAAACGCAAAGAGGAGAAGACTGCCGCCATCACGGAAGCACGCACCACCTTCGCCTTGGTCGCCGAGGAGTATGTCACGCGGATGGAGGAACGGGACGCTGCGGCGGCTACCATCACAAAAACCAAATGGCTCCTGGAAGATCTGGCCGGCCCACTCGCCAAGCGCCCCATTAACGAGATCACTCCAGCCGAAATTTTCCAACTCCTCCAGAAGATCGAAAGGAGTGGTCGAAGAGAGACAGCGCGGCGTTTACGCGGCGTAGTAGGCAGCGTCTTCCGCTTGGCGATTGTCACCTTACGGGCAGAGGCCGACCCAACCCTACACCTCCGGGGCGCTCTCCAGCCGCCGAAAGTCAACGGTCGTGCCGCTATCACCGATGAAAAGAAGTTCGGCAAGCTCCTGATGACGGTCGACGAATACGACGGCTGGCCAACCATCAAAGCCGCCCTCCAGTTTCTTGCCCTCACCTGTGTCCGTCCCGGCGAAATACGGGGCGCCACGCGCGACGAATTCGACCGAAAGAAGGCCGTCTGGCATATTCCGGCCGAGCGCATGAAGATGCGTGCTCCGCACGACGTGCCACTGTCCAAACAGGCGCTTTCGGTCTTGGAAGAGGTCTGGCAGTTCTCAGAGGACGGCGGCTTGGTCTTTCCTTCGATCCGCTCCACAAAACGGCCGCTTTCCGAGAACGCCATGAACGCTGCGCTACGACGTATGGGCTACGGAAAGGACGAAGTGACCGCCCATGGTTTCCGGGTGACCGCCAGCACCATCCTCAACGCCCGCGACTACGATCCAGACGTTATTGAAGCTGTCCTGGCGCACCAGGACAAGAACGCCATCCGGCGGACCTACAACCGCGCGACCTATTGGGAGCAGCGGGTGACGCTGATGCAGGAGTGGGGAGATCTGCTAGACGCGTTAAAGGCGAACCACTAGTCCTAGACGCATTCCACGATCGATCGCTGTTTTCCGTGTTGGCGTTGACCGCTGCCGATATAGGTACTTGAGCCGTTCACCCGTCCGCCACGGCGAGCAAGAACGGTCAAGTCCGGGCGGGAAACAACCGTTGGCTGCGGCTGGGCGGCAGGCCGCCATGCGCAGAAAGTGGCTGGGCCGCATCGCTGCCGTGCCGAAGGAAGAGGGCCAGAGTTTGCCGTGGAGCAGTTAGTTCGTGGGTACATGCTCAACCATTGAGCCACTTGGGTCATATTGACAAATGGCGGCGCCAAAGGCGGATCGACGTGATGTCGATGAAGCCTAGGAATCTTTCTGCGGTTTGGTCGTCGCGAGTGACGACGCAGCGGGCGCGGACCACGGTGCTGTCGATCATCTGCAGGGCGTCGGGGGCCCAGCCCGCTCTCGTTCAGGGCGTCCATGATCTGGTCCCAGAGCCCGGCCAACGTCCATCGTCGGAACTGCCGGTAGACAGACGACCATTTGCTGAACTTTCTGGAAGGTCGCGCCACGGTGGTCCGGTGCGTGCGATCCAGAAAATCCCATCCAGAACAAGGCGATGGTTCAGAGGTTTGCGCCGGTTAAGGGCGCGGGCCGCAACGATGATACGCTCATGGAACCCTCATTCTTCGTCCGTCATCAGGTCTCGTGCCAAGCTGGCCTCCATCGCAGATACCAGCTGAATCACATCCAGTCCGACCCGGGAATCCCTTTTGTCAACACGACCCAGGAGGGGTCACAACGTCGGGCTGCTGTTTTGTAGCGAGTGCGAATTTGGCCATACCGCAGCTTGATGCACGCAAGCTATGCCATTCTCAGATTTAGCTCGCCGCGAGTAAGCTCTGCAACAAAGTCGACAAATGCCTTGATGGCGCCGTTCATGCGTCGCGTACCCGAATGAACGGCCTGGATCGGAAAAGGCTGCGGGGCGTAGGCGGTCAGGAGAGGCACCAGCGTGCCCGCGTCGATGTCATCGCAGAATATCCAACGCGGGCCCTGCCCCAGCCCCAAGCCGGCACGCACGGCGGTGTGGACGGCGTCGGCATCGTTCGTGCGCAGAGCGGCGGAGGGTACGATCTCGACAGGACTCCCGTCGACCTCGAATTTCCAGGTCTTGGAGTTGCCTTGGAACATGAACGGCAGGCAGGCGTGGTGCTGAAGATCTTCAAGCCCCCGCGGTTTGCCATAGCGTTCAAGATAGCCCGGGCTTGCGACGACCACGGCCGTCACGCTTCCGATTTGGCGCGACAGAAGGCTTGAATCTGCGAGGTTCCCGATCCGGATGGCCACATCAATGCCGTCCCCGACAAGGTTCAGGTAACGCTCGGAGACTTGGAGATCGATGGAGAGATCAGGATAGCGCTGGAAGAAATCCGGCAGGTTCGGGACGATGAGCCTACTGGAAAAGACCGCCGGACAGGTGACCCGTAGCCGCCCCCTTGGTGAGGTCTGCCCGGACCGGATGCGATTCTCCGCCGCGTCGAGATCGGCGAGCATGCCGACGGAGAAGTCGTAGAATTCTTGTCCTTGCTCGGTGATCGTCAGACCGCGGGAATTGCGCCTGACGAGGATACCTCCAATATGCTTCTCAAGCGCCGACATCTCCTTGCTGGCGGTAGGCTGGACGACTCCTTCAGCCTTGGCCGCTCGGGAAAAGCTGCCCGTTTCAACAACGCGGACGAAGAGCCGCATCCTGCCGATCTGATCCACGTGCACCTCCGAGACATGAATTCCATATAGGAATTCATAGTATTCCATTATTCCGTATTGGAAATACATTTAATCATCCGACATGACAGAAACGGGCGCCACCGGCAGCCCAACACCGTTCAGAAAGGATTTTGTTTTGGGAAGGCTCGAAGGAAAGGTGGCCGTCGTCATCGGCGGGACAACAGGCATGGGGCTGGCGACAGCGAAGCGGTTCGCCGAGGAAGGCGCCTATGTCTTCGTCACCGGGCGGCGCCAGGACGTGGTCGACGAAGCTGTGCAGGCCATCGGAGAGAGCGCCGCAGGCGTGAAGGGCGATCTAGCCCGCCTCGACGACCTCGATAGGTTGTTCGAAACGATCGGCCGGCAAAAAGGGATATCGACGTGCTCTTCATCAGTGCCGGCGCCGGGCATATGGGCGAGTTCGTCGCTACGGTCACACCCGATGTCTTCGATCACACGTTCAACGTCAACACGCGCGGCGTGCTGTTTGCGGTGCAAAAGGCGTTGCCGATCTTCCGGGACGGCGGCTCAATCATCCTGAATAGTTCCATCGCGCATCTGAAGGGGATGCCCGGCGCCAGCGTCTACAGCGCAAGCAAGGCTGCCGTCCGCGCCTTCGCGCGCGGCTGGACGATGGAACTGAAGGAGCGCAACATCCGTGTGAACGTGATCAGTCCCGGGCCGATCGACACGCCATTCACCCAACCGGCGCCCCAAGCCTGGAAGGACGCGATGACTGCGGCCGTCCCGCTTGGCCGCTTCGGGCAGCCGTCCGAGATCGCGGCCGCGGCCTTGTTTCTCGCCTCCGACGAGTCGAGTTATATCACGGGCATCGATCTCTGCGTCGATGGCGGGCTGACGGCAGTCTGATGCCTTTCGCCGATCCATCGTGTTGTGCGAGGGGCTCAGCCTCCGCGCAACTCCTCGACAACCTCGACGAGGGCCGCGAGATGGGCGGGCACTGGACGCCGCGCTGGGTAATATAGTTGGAATTCCGGGTTCACCGGCATCCAGTCCTGCAGGACGGCCAAAAGCCGTCCTGCAGCGATATGTTCCGCGACCTCGGCTTCCGCGACATAGGCCAGTCCGACGCCAGCCAGAGCAGCCCGGGCGATCAGGCCATGATTGTCCAGACTAAGCGACCACGGCACATCGGCCTGCAAGACCTCGCCGCCCCGTTCGAACTCCCATTCATAAGGTAGACCACTCGGCCAGCGAATGCGGATACATGTGTGTTCCTGCAAGTCGTCGGGATGACGCGGGCGCGCGTGCGCCGCGAAGTAGCCAGGCGAGGCGACGACGACGTTCCGCAGACGCCGGCCAAGGGAGACGGCGGCCATGTTGGGGGGCATCGCACCTTGCGTCCGGACGCCTGCGTCGAAGCCGGACTGCACGATGTCCACCAGCCGACCCTCTGTCACGATGTCCACTTTCACGTCCCGGTGGCGGCGCAGGACTTCGTTGACAAACGGCACCAGCAACTGATGGCCGCCCGCGATGGAGCAGTTGATGCGCAGCGTGCCCGCGGGTGCACCGTCCACGCCGCGCGCGACGGCGGTCGCAGCGTGAATTTCGGCCAGAGCCGGGGCGATCGCGCGCACCAACTCGTGCCCGGCCGCGGTCAGATCGACGCGCCGAGTTGTCCGGTCGAACAGCCGGACGCCCAGTTCGTCTTCAAGCCCGGCCACAGCATTGCCAATGGCGGTGGGCGAGGCGTTCAATTCCCGGGCCGCGGCGCGGAAGGTCTTGCGGCGGGCAACCGCAACCACGGCTTCGAGTTCGATCAGCTTTGGCGCTCGCATTATCTTATTTTCCGCGTTTCTGAAAACATCTTTGCTCCAATTGTTGAGATAATCAATGCCGCTTAGATAGGGACCGACCGGAGACGGCCAAGCCCGTCCACCGTCCCGATCCTGTCGAGAAACGAGCGGAGAGAAACATGACCGCCAGAGCGGAAGAGACTTTAGGCACGGCCCGGATAATGCTGGGCCACTCGGACATCAGCTTCCGGCCGATGGGGCTTGGTTGCATGGGCATGTCCCAGTTTTATGGGGTCGCCGACGACAGCCAGTCGGTCGAGACCATCCGTGCCGCGCTGGATCTGGGCGTAAGCTTTCTCGACACCTCGGACTTCTATGGCGCCGGCAATGCCCTGACCGGCGGCGAGAGCCCGGGGTTCGGACATAATGAAGACCTCATCGGCCGCGCGGTCGCGGGCCGCCGCGAAGATGCCGTCATCGCCACCAAGTTCGGCGTCCAGCTCGATCGCGGCGGGGACGGCCCCGGCTTCAGGCTCAATGGCCAGCCCGATTATGTCCGGGAGGCCTGCGAGGCCAGCCTGCGGCGGCTGAAGGTCGAGACCATCGACCTCTATTACGCCCATCGGGTCGATCCGAACGTCCCGGTTGAGGAAACAGTGGGGGCGATGGCCCGCCTGGTCGAACAAGGCAAGGTGCGCGCAATCGGTTTGAGCGAGGCTACGTCGGACGAGCTGCAGCGCGCCCATGCCACCCATCCGATCAGCGCGCTGCAATCGGAATATTCGCTGTGGGAGCGGAATGTCGAGGCGAACATCCTGCCGGCCTGCCGCGCGCTGGACATCACCTTCGTGCCCTATTGCCCGCTGGGACGGTCCATGCTGACCGGGGAGGTCAAGACCGGAACGGCGTTCGGCCAGGGCGATTTCCGCGCCATGGATCCGCGCTTTGCCGCGGACGCCATGGCGTCGAACCTGGCGCCTGTCGAGGTCCTGGTGGCCCTGGCGGCGGCCAAGGGCGCGACGCCCGGCCAGCTTGCCCTCGCCTGGCTGCTGGGACAGCCGCAAGCGATCGTACCGATCCCGGGAACCAAGCGCGTCAAATATGTGAAAGAGAACTCCGCCGCGACCAATATCGCCCTCAGCGCGGATGAAATTGCCTATCTCTCAGCGGCCTTCGCGCCAGAGAAGATCGCCGGCCGCCGTGCCACGACCGCCTGAGCCACCGGGGCGTAGCGGCCCTAATCCGATCTGCCACATGAAGCGATCCGCTCGCTAAGCCCGTTGAGTGCTGGGCCGCGGCTTTCTCGAAACAACAACAATCAACAAGGAGAACATGCAGAAGGGGTTTAGATACGGCTTCAACTGGAAGGTGGACAGGCTGAAGCTCAAGCATACCGGAGCGTCCCGGAAGGACCTTGGGCAATCAACGATCACATTCCGTCCCTTATTTGAGCGAATCTATGCGCACAGCGACGCTACTTCGGGCCAGTATTGGCTTTGCCTTCTTCATCATGCTCGCCGTAGTGCTTTATTTAGCAACTCTGCCGCCGCCGTTGATCGTGCAAGGTCAGGTCTCGGCCGATGAGATCGACATCAGCCCGCGGGTCTCGGGGCGGGTGACCCGGCTCAATGCCGATGTCGGCGACAGCGTGAAGCAGGGCGGTGTGCTGGTCGAGCTGACCAATCCCGAGCTGAGCGCGGCGCTGGCCGCCTCGAAGGCCGCGCTGACCGTGGCGGAGGCCAATCAGCGCAATGTCGAGACGGTCCGGCCCGAGACGGTGACAGCGCAGAAGGCACAGGTCGCGGCCGATCAGGCCGATGTCGATCTTTCTCAGTCGTCCTACAGCCGCCAGCAGAAGCTGCTCTCGACCGGCAACACGCCGCAGGCCGATCTCGATCAGGCGACGCGCAATCTGCAGGCGGCACTGAAGAAGAAGGAGGCTGACGAGGCCGAACTCGCCCTGACCATCGAGGGTGCGAGTGCCGAACAGCGCGCCCTTGCCGAGGCCCAGGTCAAGCAAGTCGCCGCCGCCGTGGCACAGCAGACGGTGGATGTCGACGAGCTTCGCATCGTCGCGCCGATCTCGGGAGAGGTGACGACGCGGATCGCCGAGCTGGGCGAAAACTTCTCGCCCGGTGCGCCGCTTTATGCACTGATCGATCTGCAGAACAGCTGGATGACCTTCAACCTGCGCGAGGATTTGCTCGCCGGTCTGAAGGTCGGCGATACGTTCCGGGTCGATATCCCTGCGCTCGGCGCCAAGGAAGTGGCGGTCAAGGTGACGGTCATCAATGTCGAGGGGCAATATGCGACGTGGCGGGCGACGCGGGCCACCGGTGATTTCGATCTGCGCACCTTCGAGGTCCGTACCAAACCGGTGGAGCCGCTGACCGGACTGCGGCCCGGGATGAGCGTCATCGCGCATTGGCATGCGCGGACCAGGTAGATGCGGGGGGCCCGGCAGCTTCGTCCTGGTTTCTGGCGCGTCTTTTTGCGCGAGATCGACGGGCTGCGCCGGCGGCTCTTCCTGCTCGCCCTGACCACGCTGGTGCCGATCCTGCTGATGGTGCTGCTTAGCACGATCTTCAGCGCAGGCCTCGCCACGCGACTGCCGATCGGGGTGCTCGATCTCGACGGCTCCGATCTGTCGCGCAGCATCATCCGCGCGGTCGATGCCACGCCCGAGGCCGCCGTCACCACGCCGGTCAGCGATCTCGCCCAGGGCAAGGCGCTGATCCGGTCGGGGGCGATTCACGGGCTCTTGATGCTTCCGCAGCATCTCAAGCGCGACGTTTATGCCGGCCGCCGGCCCGATGTCGTGTTCTTCTACAACACCCAGACCCTGACCACAGGCAATACCATCCTGCGTGGCGTCAACGCGGCGGTTGCCACCGTGGAGGCGGGGATCAAGGTCGCGCTCAGGACCTCCGAGGGGCAACCGGTCGATGTGGCCGAGGCGGAGCTGAGTCCCGTTCCGGTGCAGGTGAACGCGCTTTTCAATCCGACGCTGAGCTATATCGCCTTCCTGCTCAACACCGTGGTGCCCGCGGTTCTGCAGGTTATCATCGTGACGAGTTCGGCCTATTCGGTCGGGCTGGATGTGGAGGCGCCGCACCGGCTGCGCAGTCTGATGCGGCTGGGGGGCGGGCTGCTGCCGGCTATGGCTGGCAAGATCCTGCCCTATACTTTGCTGTTTCTCCTGGTGCTCGGCCTCTCCGATATCGTGCTTTTCGGTGTGCACGGCGCGCCGTTGCGCGGGAACCGCGCGCTGCTGGTGCTCGCCGGCACACTGTTCATCCTGGCTTGTCAGTTCCTCGGCACGCTTCTGGCGCTGGTGCTCAGGCCCACGGCGAAGGCGGTCAGCATCGGGTCGCTTCTGACCGCTCCGGCCTTCGGTTTCATGGGGATCGGCTTTCCCAGGATCGCGATGAACGGGTTCGCGTTCTATTGGGGCAGCATCTTGCCCGGCACCTGGTATCTGATGGCGCGGATCGACCAGACGGTTCGGGGCACGCCGGTAGATCTGTCGCTGCGCCCGGTCCTGGCGCTGGCGGCGATGGTGCTGGTTTTCGCGGGGCTGACCGCGCTTGTGCTGGAGGTTCGCCGCATCCGGTTGCGGAACGCCGCGCCCCAGCCGCAGTCAGGAGCCGCGGCATGATCGCCGTTCTACGCGCCTGCCGGAGCGAGCTGTCCCGGATGCTGGCGCTGGCTCCGGTCTTTTCGGTCCTGATCGTCGCCTCGGTGATCTATGCCGGGTTCTATCCCCAGCCCTATCTCAACGAGGCCTTGCGCAACGTTCCGATCGCTGTCGTCGATCAGGACCGGAGCGCGGCGAGCCGGCGCCTCACCCAAGCGGTCGATGCCAGCGCCGATGTCGCCGTCACCGCGCAATTCTTCGACATGCCGAGCGCCGAGCGCGCGGTTTTCGCCCGGCAGATCTACGGCATCCTGCTGATTCCGCAGCATTTCGAGCGTGACCTGCTGCATGGCAGGCCGTCGCCGGTCGCGGTCTATGGGGATGCGAGCTATCTCCTGATCTATCAGCGGGTGGCAGGGGCGGTGTCGGCCGTGGCCGGGACCATGGGCGCCGAGGTCGAGACAGCGCGGCTGATCGCCCAGGATGTCGATCCGCGGATCGCGGGTGCCGCCGTCGATCCGATGCCGCTGACCGCCGTGCCGCTTTTCAACCCCGAGGGGGGCTATGCGACCTATATCCTGCCCGCCGCCTTCGGCCTTATCGTCCAGCAGATCCTGCTGATCGCCGTTTGCCTGCTCGGGACCCTCCCCGCATCTCAGACACCGGTTGAGCCCGGGGACACCGCCGCGCCCCCAATCGGGGCGGTCGCGAGCGTCCTCGGCAGGCTTCTCGCTTATCTCCTGGCCGAATGTATCCTGCTGCCGACCTATCTGATCGCCTTGCCCTATCTCTACGGCCTGCCGCATCTGGGAAGCCCGCTGGTCCTGATGGTCTTCGCGATGCCCTTCGTGCTCGCCATCGGCGGGCTCGGCATGGTCCTCGCACGGATCTTCCGCCACCCCCTCACCGCCCAGCTCGCCACCGCTGCGATCGGGCTGCCGCTGTTCTTTCTCACCGGCTTCTCCTGGCCCGCCGAGGCGATCCCGCCGGCGCTGCACAGGCTCTCTCTGCTGATCCCCAGCACCTCCGCGGTGCCGGCCTTCGTCCGCATCACCCAGACCGGTGCCAATCTCGCAGAGGTCAGGCCGGAGTTCCTGACCCTCTGGGGCCTCGCGATTGCCTACGGCGGAGTCGCGATGCTGCTCCAGCGTGGGGCACGTCCATGGGGCGCGGCGGATCCGCGGCCGAACGCCTGAGCTTCGCACCTGCCCCCCTGTGCCTGTCGGCAGATGCGGCGCAGCCGCTAAAACAGTCAGTGTCGGTGATGTGATCTCATAACGTACCCTTTCCCGAGACGATGACGTTCTTCAGCGTGTATATGTGCGAGCCGTCGCGGGGCGCGCTGCGGGCGGGCATAGTGAAGCCTCCGTCAAATGTGGCCGGCATCGCGCCGTGCGCTGTTCCTGTTCGGAGACGAAAGGTGACGCTTCAAGACCACCAGCCCGCCCGCAGTTGGAGCTTCGGCCCGTTTCACATGTCCGCCGAAACCATGCAGCTGACGCGGGAGGGCTGTCCCGTGCCCCTCGGCAGCCGTGCGTTCTCGATCCTGCTCGCCTTGGTCGAACGTCAGGGCGAGGTGGTCACCATCGACGAGCTGCTGACGGAGGTCTGGCCCAATGTCTTCGTCGAGCCGGTCACCATACGCGGCCATCTGCATGCGCTGCGCAAGGCACTGGACGACGGCAGCGTCAAGGCGCGCTATATCATCAACGAGATGGGGCGCGGATACCGGTTCGTTGTCCCCGTGGCCGCCGCGCCGGCGACCGCGCTGCCTGCCCCAGCGGCAAGGCCCATGGCCGGGATCATCGGACGCGAGACCGAGATCGAGGCGCTCTGTGCCGATCTGCTGCGGCAGCGTCTGGTCAGCATCGTCGGCCCCGGCGGCGTCGGCAAGACGACGGTAGCCCTGGCCGTCGCCGCGCGTTTCCGCGACAGCGGCCGCAGCGATGTACGCTTCATCGATCTCAGTTCCCTGACCGATGCGGCCTTCGTCGCCAGCGCGATCGCCAGCCCTCTCGGGCTGTCGCTGCTGGCGGAGGATTGCAGCGAGGCGCTCGCGCGCGCGCTGCCGTCGCGCGGCCTGCTGCTGATCCTCGACAATTGCGAACATCTCGTCCGCGCGGTCACCGAGGTGGCCGAGGCGATCCGGCGCCGGGCGCCGGGCGTGATCGTGCTCTGTACCAGCAGAGAGCCATTGCGCGCCCAGGGCGAATGGGTCTTCCGTCTGGAGGGGCTGCCATTGCCGGCGGAGGGCGAGATCAGCGCCGAGGAGGCGCTGCACTATGGGGGCATTCAGCTGTTCAGCGAATGGCTCGGCACGTCGCGGCAGAGTTTTGAACTGACGGCGGAAAACCTGCTGACCGTCTGCCGGATCTGCCACCGCCTGGACGGATTGCCGCTTGCGCTCGAACTTGCCGCCGCAAGTCTGCATGGCTTCTCGCTCACCGAGTATCTCGAGCAGCTCGATGACAATCTGGCGCTGCTTGCCAAAGGGCGCCGCACCGCACCGCCGCGGCAGCAGACGATGAGGGCGACACTCGACTGGAGCCATGCGCTGCTCTCGGAGCAGGAACGCACGCTGCTCCGGCGCCTGTCGCTGTTCCGCTCGGTCTTCGGTTTGAACGCTGTCGCCTGTGCCTGTGCCTGCCCGCAGCTCACCCGGGCCGAAGTGGTGGAATGCCTCGGCGGTCTGGTCGCCAAATCCCTGGTTCAGGCCGACGTGTCGGGCGAGCGGACGGTGTTCCGCCTGCTCGACACCACAAAGGCCTATGCGCGCGAGAAGCTGTTCCTGGCGGGCGAAGCGGCGCAGTTTCGCCGCCGCCATGCCGAGGCGATGCAGGCCATGCTGGAAGAGGCCGCGACGGACTGGCGCCTGCTTCCGGTAGAGGCCTGGCGTGCCCGCTACCTGCCGCTGATCGACGATATTCGCGCCGCTCTCGACTGGGCCTTCGGACCCGAGGGGGACGCCGATCTGGGCATCGCGTTGACTTCCCGGACCGGCACGCTCGCCTTCCTCGGCTCGCTCCTTGCCGAGTTCCGGGCGCGGCACGAGAAGGCGCTGGCGGTCCTGGAGCAACGCGCAGCGGATCCGGTGATCGAATTGCGGCTCAGGGCGCAGCTCTGCCGGCTGACCGCGTTCAGCGGCGGCCCGAACGAGCGCGCGCGGCTCCTGGTCGATGGCGCGGCCGAGATCGCCGGCCGGACCGGCTCCGACGCGCGCATGGCCGAAGCGATGGGCGCGCTCTGGGGGCTCGGCTTTGCCACCGCCGATGTCGAGGCGATGCATCGGGCCTGCGAAACGACGTGCCTGATCGCCGCGCGGAGCGGCGACGAGACGGCCGGACGGTTCGCCGACCGCCTGGGCGCAATCACGCATACGTTCACCGGCGATCTGCGGAAGGCGAGGGCGCTTTTCGAATATGGCCGCGACATTCCCGACGGCCGCATCGTCCTGCCGAGCTATCATGTTCCGTTGTTTCTGGACCGGGAGCTCACCAGTGCCATCGTCCAGGCGCGGCTGCTTTTTCTCCAGGGTGAAATCGGTCGCGGCATGGCGCTTGCGGAGGAGTGGGTCGAGACCACCGGACGGCTCGACCACCAGATGCCGTTCCTGGTGATGCTGGGGCTGGTCGCGATCCCGATGCAGTTCTGGATCGGTGATGTCGATCGCGCCGCCGTGTTGCTCCAGCGGCTGACCCAGCATATCGAGCGGCATTCGGCGGCCTATTACCGGCATCAGTGGGTGCGCGGATATGAACATGCGCTGCGGCTCCACCGGGGCGCGGACGCTTCCATGAGCGCGGCGGACGGCCTGGACAAGCAGATCCATGATCATCTCTGCACCGTGCATCCAGCCTTTGTTACACCGGCCGCCCTGGCGCGCGTGCAAACCGGAACGGCCGGCTGGGCCACGGCGGAAATCATGCGGATCGATGCGCTGTATCGGCTTCGGGCCGGCGAGTCCGAGGCCGGCATGGCCACCCTCATCGCCGCGCGCATGCTTGCGCGCCGTCAGGGGGCGTGGTTCTGGGAGCTGCGCGCCACCCTCGACCTTGCGACGCATCTCGCCGGCACGGGCCGGCGGGCCGAAGGGAAGGCGCTGCTGGCGCCGCTCCTCGACGGACACGACGCGGAGCCCGCGACGCGCGACCTCGACGACGCGCGGGCGTTTCTCGACGGTCAGTAGCTGGGGCGGTCGTCCCGAAGCTTGCCGCGAAACACCCAATAGACGACGACTGTGTAGAGCAACGTCAGCGGCAGCACCACGATGCCGGCAAACCAGAAGAGAAAGGAGAGGCTGGAGGGCGGCGCCGCAGCCTGCCAGATCGTCAAGCTAAACGGAACGATATAGGGCAGAAACGATACGGCAAGTGTGCCAAAGGCTGCGATGAAGATCAGGGCGGCGCCGCGAAACGGCACTGCATCGCGCCGCTTGATAAGGCCGTAAAGCACGGTGATGCCGCCCGCTAGCCCGAGCAGGGGGAAAATCCCAAGGACAGGCCGTTCTAGCCAGCGTGTCATTACCGGCAGATCGAGCAACAGCGACGCAACAAACGCCACGGCGAGAAACAGCAACACGCTGCGCAGGAGCCAGGCGGTCTGCCGGTACGCACGCTCGCGCATCGCGCCTCTGGTCTTGGCGATCAGCCAGGTGGAACCGATCATTGCATAGCCGAGGCAGAGACCGAGTCCGCAGAGCAAGGGGAAAGGACGCGCCCAGAAGAAAGCCCCACCGGTGAACTGGCCGGCATGGTTTGGTAGCCCCTCGACCAGTGCGCCCACCGCACAGCCTTGGACAAAAGACGCTAACAGAGATCCGAGCCCGAAACCCGCATCCCAGACCGCGCGGGAGCCGGTCGACTTCTCGCGGAACTCGAAGGCGACCCCGCGCAGGATCAGGCCGCAAAGCATCAGGATGAGCGGGAGGTAGAAGGCACTGAGAAGCAGCGCGTAGACGGAGGGGAAAGCGCCGAACAACACCGTACCGGAAATCACGAGCCAGGTTTCGTTACCATCCCAGACAGGCGCGATCGCATGAAGCATCTCGCGCTTCTCGTCCTCGGTCCGAGCGAAGCCAAAGAGGATGCCGACCCCGAGATCGAAGCCGTCGAGCAGGACATAGAGAAATACGGCAAGCGCGAGCGCCGCAGTCCAGAAAACGATCATGAGCGCAACTCCATGCTCGGACGTTCGGCTCCGGGACTATAACCGGGCACGGAGAGAGGGCGCTTGGGGTTGGTCTCGGGGCCGGCGGGCCCCTCGCCGGGAACCGGCCCGGCGCGCAACATACGATAGATGTAGAGAGTTCCGGCGGCGAAAATCAGCAGATAGATGGCCGCGAAGAGCGCGAGACTGATTGTGACGAGGCCCGGGGAAAGCGTCGGCGTCACCGCCTCGGCCGTACGCAACTGACCATAGACGACCCAAGGTTGCCGACCGACCTCGGCGGTAAACCAGCCCATCAGCGTCGCAATAAATCCCAGCGGGAAGGAGCAGGCTATGGGCCATAGCAGCCATCGCCGCCCGAACAGCCGGCCCGTTGCGGCATGCAGGCCACCATACCAGGCCAGAACCAGCATCAGAAGACCACAGCCGACCATCAGACGGAAGGCGAAAAAGGGGATCAGCACAGGAGGGCGCTGATCCTGCGGGAAGTCGCTCAGCCCGACTTCCTTTGAGTTGAGGGTCATCGTCGCGATCAGGCTGCCGAGATACGGCACGCTGAGCGCGAAATGGTCTGTCTGATGTTTGGCGTCAGGGATCGCAAACAGTATTTCGGAGGCGGGCTGCTCATCGTGCCAGCGACCTTCGATCGCCGCAAATTTTGCCGGCTGACGGTCGTGAACGAAATCGCCTGTCAGATGACCGAAGAGCATTTGCGCCGGGACCAAAACGGCCGCAAGACCAAGCCCCATGCGAAGCATGACGCGCGCCTCGGCTGCGTAGCGACCCTGGAGCATATACCATGCCCCGGTGGCCGCGACGCAGAAGGCGCCCGTGACGTAAGAGGCAAGCAGCATGTGGGGGAAGCGCACCAGCACCGCGGGGCTGAATACGATTGCCGCCCAGTCCGTTGGCACGAACAGCCCCTGCGCATCGATGCGGAAGCCGGTCGGCCACTGCATCCAACTGTTGTTCACCATGATCCAGAAGGCCGAGAGGCTGGTGCCGAGACAAACCATGACGCAGGACAGAAAGTAGAGCCATGGCGGCACCCGGTCCCGCCCGAAGATCAGAAGCCCGAAGAAGCTCGCCTCAAGCGCAAAGGCGGTGAAGCTCTCGTAGCCAAGCAGCGGACCTTGGATCGGCCCGGTGCGAGCCGCAAGGACGCTCCAATTCGTGCCGAACTCGAAGGACATGACAATGCCGGAGACGACGCCGAGCCCAAAGGAAATCGCGAAGATTTTCAGCCAGAAGTCGAACAGAACCCGGTAGAGCGGCCGGCCTGTGGCGAGCCTCAGGCCTTCCAAAACCGCCAACCAGGCCGCGAGGCCCACGGTGAGAGCGGGAAAGATGATGTGGAACGAGACGGTGAAGGCGAACTGGAGGCGGGAGAGGAGCAGCGCCGTCATCGTCTCGCTCCGGTCAGTGCCAGAGGTTGGTTTTGGCCAGATCGACGATTTCGTCCGCCCTGCCGTTCATGATCGCGCGGAGCATGTAGAGGGAGAAGCCCTTGGCCATCTCGACCGTGATCGCCGGCGGCATCGCGAGTTCGGTCCGCGTCACGACGGCATCGACGACCACCGGACCGTCATGGTCGAGCGCCGCGCGGATGCCGGCCTCGATCTCCGACGCATGTTCGATCCGGATGCCGCGGATACCGACGGCCTCCGCCAGGGCCGCGAAATTCGGGTTGGTCAGATCGGTGCCGAAGGGCACGAAGCCGGCCGATTGCTGCTCGACCTCGACGAAGCCGAGGGCGCCGTTGTTGAAGATGACGATCTTGGCCGGAAGCTTGTGCTGCACCAGGGTCAGCAGATCGCCCATCAGCATGGTGAAGCCGCCGTCGCCCGACAGCGAGATCACCTGACGGCTCGGGAAGGCCGCCTGCGCCCCGATCGCCTGGACCATGCCATTGGCCATCGAGCCATGGTTGAACGAGCCGATCAGGCGGCGCTTGCCGTTCATCTTCAGGTAGCGCGCGGCCCAGACCGTGGGAGTGCCGACATCGCAGGTGAAGACCGCATCCTCCGAGGCAAGCTCGCTGACCGCGCGGGCGATCTGCTGGGGGTGGATCTGTTGTCCGCGCCGGTCCGGCGCGCCGAGGGCGTCAAGCCCCGCGCGGGCGCTTTGATAGTGCCGCACCGCCTGATCGAGATGGCTGCGCCCCTCGCGCACCGCAAGCTGCGGCAGAAGGGCGGTCACCGTCGCCTTGACGTCCCCGACGAGCGCGCGGTCAACCGAGGTGCGCCGCCCGAGTCGCCCCGGCGCGATATCGACCTGCACGGTCACCACGCCTGGGCCCTTGGGGAAGAACTGCCGATAGGGGAAGTCGGCACCAAGCACGAGCAACACGTCGCAGTCGAGCATGGCGTAATAGCCCGAGGAGAAGCCGATCAGCCCGGTCATGCCGACATCGAACGCATTGTCGTATTCGACATGTTCCTTGCCGCGCATCGTGTGCACGATGGGCGCCTTGAGCCGGCTGGCAAGCGCCACGACCTCGTCATGCGCACCGGCACATCCGGCACCGCAGAAGATGGTCACGCGGCCCTCCTGATTGAGCAGCTCGGCCAGCGCCTCGACCTCTTCGGTGGGGGGCACCACGACCGGGGCCTTCGGCAGCAGCCCGGAGGATTTCGATTTGGCCTCTGTTGCGGCGGGCTTCAGCGCCACGTCGCCGGGGATCACCAGCACCGAGACGCCGCGCTGGCCGACGGCGGTGCGGATCGCGGTTTCGAGGCTGCGCGGCATCTGCGCCGGGTCGGAGACCAGTTCGCAGAAATGGCTGCATTCGCGAAACAGCTCCTGCGGATGGGTTTCCTGGAAATAGCCCGAGCCGATCTCGGCGGAAGGAATATGGGCGGCGATCGCCAGCACCGGGACATGCGAGCGGTGGCAGTCGAAAAGCCCGTTGATCAGGTGCAGGTTGCCCGGCCCGCAGCTGCCCGCACAGACCACGAGATCGCCGGTCAGATGGGCCTCGGCGCCAGCGGCGAAGGCACCGGCTTCTTCGTTGCGGACATGGATCCACTCGATCTGGGTCTGCTTGCGGATCGCATCTGTGATGCCGTTCAGGCTGTCGCCGACGACGCCATAAATGCGTCTGATGCCGGCGGCCTGGAGCGTTTCGACGAGTTGCTGGGCTACGGTAAGGGACATGGTCTGCTCCTGCATTGGCGTGGAGCGGGGCCGCGCGCGGGCGGCCCCGCCGGCTTCACGCGAGGTAGTTCCTGAGGACGCGAAGGTCGGAGACGGAATAGGCGAAGCTGAAGCGATAGCCGCGGCCGACGCGCAGCGGGGCGATGCGGTGGATTTCTTCGCCCTCGGCCTCGGGAATGCGCAGCTCGGCCGAGCCTGCCCACATGCCGACCATGGCCGGATCGTCGACCAGCGACAGGGTCAGTTCATCGACCGCAGGTGTGCCTTGCAGACTCGCGACGAGGTTGGGGAAATACCGCCGGATGGTGGTTGGCCGATTGAAGACGGTGGTCGGATCGTCGACCTTTTCCTCAAGCTGGATGCGTGCGGTGGCGATCCGTTCGCCATGCGCCGAGACGCTGGCGCCGAAGCGGCTGCCGGGGGCCAGCGGTGCGGCGGCAAGGCTGGGCACCGGGAAGCTGCGGGTCTGGAACACGCTGCCGATCTTCTTCGGGAAGCCTTGCGTCCAGCCGCGTGCGAGAGCGGCGTCATTGTCGACGAAGATATAGGGGCAATAGGTGACCGGCATGCCTTCGAACACCGCGTCGAGCAGGATGAACGCCTCGCGGTACTGATAGCGCGCGGGATCGGTCAGTTCGTCCTGTTCGCCGGTGAATTGCCAGTCGAGAAACCAGCAGAACGCGCGGCCTGCGCTGCCGTCGTCCAGCGTCATGCCGGGCGGAAGCAGGGCCGCGACCGCGGCGGGATCGGCCCAGTATTCGACCGCGATGCAATCGCTGGCGTAATGCCAGGGCGGCGTCGGGTTGAGCGAGGACTTGCCCTCGGGCGAAAGTGGCACGCAATAGCCGCGCGGTGGGGTTTGGTCCGGCATGTGTCGTTTCTCCTGTTCCGGGCACGGCAAGGGGCCGCGCCTACTTCCATTTGGCCAGCTTGAAGGTATGGCCGAACCCGGGGTTGAAGGAATTGGTGGGGTCGAGGCTGTGGTAATGGTCCACCAGTGCGGGCTTTGCGATGTAGAGGTGGCCGACTGCCGGGTATTCCGCGCCGCGCGCGTCGAGCAGCTTCCACATCGCATGTTCGATGTCGTCGTGCCTGAAGCCCTTTTTCACGACATAATCCTCGGCGTTAAAGCGCGCCGGCGTCGTCGCCGAGATATCGCGCACATGCTCCTGATAGCCGTGATCCGAGCAGAAACGGTGCGGATCGTCCTCGATCTCGGCCGCGGCAAAGTCGCCCTTCTGGACCCGGGCGAGGATCGCCTCGGATCGTCACCGAGCCGGATCCCCAGATGGTTGATGAGTTCGATGCGGCCCTCCGCCGTCACCTGCGCGTAAAGCGTCATCTGCGTGAAGGCCGGCCCGCGGTGAATCAACGCGCCGCCGGAGTTGTTGCAAACACCACCGAAGACCGAAGAGCCGATGCAGGAGGAGCCGATCACCGAATGCGGGTTGCGCCCGAGCGGCTCCAGTGTCTTTTCCAGCTTAAAGAGCATCGCGCCGGGGAGGCAGACAACCTGGGCGCCGTCACGGATGACGTGAATCCGGTCCATCCGCATCGTGCTGATGATGACGATGTCTCGGTCATAGGTGTCGCCGTCGGGTGTCGAGCCGCCGGTGATCCCGGTGTTGGCCGCCTGCATCAGTACGATCTTTCCAGCAGCGACGCAGGCATTCAGCACATGCCACTGCTCGATCAGGTTGCCCGGCCGCACGCCGGCAAGCGCCGGTCCCTCGCGGAAGCGGAAGCCTTTGCGAAACCGCCGGGTGCTTGAGGGGTTGGTCAGCACATGGGATGCGCCAACGATCCGCTTCAGGTCGGCAATCAGCTCGAAATTCGTGGCGGCAACCGCAGGCTGCCAAGCGGTGACGATCGGGCGTGAAAGGGGCATCGGAGTCTCCGTCGAAGCCGAGATCAGTGCGCGACCCGGCCCGGCGGCCCGATCGGGATTGTGCAGCTGCTATATCCACCCAAGCGCACGGCAGCGCATGTTGGCTGTTGTTGGACTTTGTTGGGCACCTAGAGTGCCGCTGGATCGGATCGCGGTTTCAGGCAATCTCACGCGCGTCGCAGCCGAGGAGCGCCGCATGGACATCGTCACCAACTCCCTCGTCCTTTTGGCTGCGGTGGTGCTGAGCGCCGAGCTCGGCCGGGCCCTCGGGCTGGCGGTGCCGCGACCGCTGCTGCAGATCGCGCTCGGCGCCGCGATCGCCGCGGTGGCGCCTCTCGGTTTCACGCTCAGTCCTGACGTCTTCTTTCTGCTCTTCCTGCCCCCGCTACTTTTCCTCGATGGCTGGCGCATCCCGAAAGGCGGGCTGCGGCGTGATCGCGGAACCATCGTCGCTTTGGCTTTCGGCCTGGTCTTCTTCACGGTGCTCGGGCTCGGCGTCTTCGTCCATGCGACTGTCCCCGCAGTGCCGCTTTCTGTTGCCTTCGCGCTCGCCGCCGCGGTCTCGCCGACCGATCCGGTGGCGGTTACCGCGATCGCGCAGCACGTGCCGGTGCCGCCGCGCCTGCTTGCCATCTTGGAGGGGGAGGCGCTGCTGAACGATGCCTCCGGTCTGGTCGCGATGCGCTTCGCCGTTGCCGCGGCAATGACCGATCCGGTCTCGCTATCGCAGGCCGGCCTAACGTTTCTCTGGCTGGTGGCCGGGGGCCTTGGCATCGGGTTTTGCCTGACCTGGGCAGTGGTCGGGTTGAAGAACCAAGTTGCCCTCCGGCTTGGTGAGGAGGCCGATGCCCAGATTCTGATCAGCCTGCTCCTGCCGTTCGGGGCTTATCTGATCGCGGACCGGATCGGTGCCTCGGCCATCCTCGCCGCAGTCGGTGCCGGCCTCGCGATGAGCCGCGCAGAGCAATCGGGCACGGCACTGCCGCTGACCCGGATCCGGCGTGCGGCCGTCTGGACGACGATCGGCTTTGCTGCCAACGGGGTGATGTTTGTCCTGCTTGGCGAGCAGCTTCCGAAGCTTGTCGCGAATGCCAGCGCGACCATACGAAGCCTCAACCACATGTCTCCAATCTGGCTGCTCGTCTATGTGATCGTGATCGGCCTTGTCCTCACTGCGCTACGGTTTCTTTGGGTTTGGGCCTCCCTCCGGTTCGTACTTTTGCGCGCCCGCAACGGTCGGGGTGCCGCTCAGGTCCCGGGGCTGCGGCTGGTTGCGGCGACTGCGCTTGCAGGTGTGCGCGGAGCGGTGACGCTGGCCGGCATCCTCACACTCCCCTTGCGCGACGCCACCGGCGCGCCTTTTCCGGGCCGCGACCTTGTGGTGCTGATCGCCGCAGGCCTCATTCTGATGTCGCTGATCGCGGCGAGCATCGGGTTGCCGCTGCTGCTCCGCGGGCTAGCGCTGCCGGCTGCCACCGCCGATGAGGGCGAAACGGAGGCGCGTCTCGCGGCGGCGCGTGATGCGATCGCGGCCGTCATTCGAACCCGGGACGGCCCTGCCATCGGGGAAGGCGGTCCAGATGTCCTCGCGGCGGCAGCGGAGCCGGTCCTGAGCTTTTACGAGCGCCGTATCGCGGGCCTGACGGCAGGCATGCCGAGCGCAAGCGATCAAGTGACCAGATCCGAACATGCGTTCTGGCTCGCAGCGATCCGGGCCGAGCGGCGCACGCTCTACCAATGCGCCCGTGCCGGCAGCTTGTCGGATAGCCTTGCCCGGCAGATGGTACGGGAGCTTGATCTGGTCGAGTTGCGCCTTGCGGGCAGTGACGGTTCTTTTGCAAACTCCGCTTCGTAACGGTTCTGTCACAGACTTTTGGCTGGTCTTAGGACGTCCAAGTTCGGGACATGACTATGCCGCGAGCTCTGCGAAGGTCTGGAAAGCGGCGGCGCCGTCCCTATACGCGCGAGCTGCTCGCCGCGACCCCGGCAAGGGGCATGCGCCTGCGGGGACCGACGCGTTCATTGAGTAAGAGGGCATTGCCGACTTGTCCGACCATGGGTGACTGCGACCTACCGGGCGCTGTTCAGCCGGTCATTTCGTTCGCACTGACCTAGAACGCAGCAGGCTTTTCACCAACCCTGCTGATATTCCGTCCTGGCAGAATGGTGCCGTCGGTTCGGCCAGACGACTTACGATTTGATTGATCACCGCGTCTATGAAGTCGTTGGAATAGAAGGGAGACGCCTTGACACATCTCGACGAGTTGCTTCGCAAGTATCGGGATGACACGCTGTTTCGTCGTCTGGCAATCGGTTCACCGACTTGGTCTGAAATGATCGCAGAGGCAATCATGAAAGATCGCACCGGCGGACTATCGTCTGGCCAGTCATAACGCAGCCTCCATCGATCTGGTCGCCGACAACGGCATCCATGTGCAGGTCAAAACTGTTGGCACCGTTTCTTCATTCGCCGGAATTCGGCGAGGTCGCGGTACAGCGGTCGAAGTCCTTGTGATCACGACTTTCGGCGAGCAGCTCCGCTTCTTTCTGGTGCCCATGACAAGGTTCAAAGAGATCGCTCGCACCTACCACTACCCAGAACGCAATCTCTTTTCGTGGGAGATCAGTGGCTCCCGCATAAAGAGCGGCGCGCTCGACGCTTTCGAGATTTCCCGAGATGGGGTGGAGATTCCTGGACTAAAAATGGGGTAGCAAATCGAGCGATGGCTACCCCAAAGACTACTGACCCGCGCTCCGCATGTTCCACGGGAGGGCGTACTTCTTGATCAAACCCAGTTCCAGCCTGGCGCTTCCGTGAACCGGCAGGCCGTTCCACTCTGGGTCAGGGGGGAAACGCGGCGTAGACATCAATCTTGGCGTGCGTTGCCAATTCGTTGATCATGGTCGCGTTGATTTTTAGGCTTGTGGGTTGCGAAACCCCGGGGCGACCGTAGAAATAGAGCCGCTTGGCCAGCCCCATAGTTGCAACTCCGACATACAACACGACATCGCTCTTGGCGAAGGCATACACGCCGACAGCGGCTCAAGCAGCGAAGCATATGGATTCGATTTCGCCTTTCGTTGGACGCAGCCTTCAACGAGCCATGATGATCGGCAGTCCGGGAGCCTCGATCATGGACCTTGTCACGCCGCCGAAAATCCTCTCGCGCAGCCGCGAATGACCATAGGCCCCCATGACCATGAGCTCGGCCCCAGTGTCGACCGCGTGCTGGCGCAGAACGTCGGCGATCGAGTGGTTTGAACTCGGCAAACGGTCCACAGTTACCTTTACGCCATGACGGGAAAGATAGGTCGCCACGTCCGCCCCGGGCTCCGCGCCGTGATGCCGCTCGTCCTCGATCGGGTCGACCATGACGACCCGCACCTCATCGGCACCTGAAAGGATGTCGAGCGACTCTCGCAAGGCGCGCGACGCTTCCAGGCTGGCGTCCCATGCGACGAGGACGCGCTTCGGTTTCAACGTCGCGGACGCCCCTTTGGGGACGAACAGGATTGGCTTTCCCGACGAAAACAGCGCGCCTTCGATGACTTTCTCCTTGAGCGTTTGGCTCGCCAGCAAGTCCGGCCCAAGGACGGTTATATCGGCGTAACGCGCGCGCCGGCCGATGACCTCATCCGCCCAGGCATGGTCCGGGTAGTCATCACTCAGGTCCGTCGATACGGGGCTCGCCGACAGCATTTTGGAAACGGCTAAATTCCGCTTCTGCAGCATTTCCATTTCGGCTTCTCGCTCCGCGAGCCAAGCCGGCGAAACCACCTCGGCATATGCCCCGCCAGAGGGAGGCGCCGCGATGACCAGAACAAGCACCGAGAGATGGGCATTGATTTCTTCACACAGGCCGGCGGCAAGCTTCAGATCAGCGTCTCCCTGATCGGCCCCTGTAACCGTTAGCAATGTCTTGAATGGCATGGCGACGTCTCCTTGTTCGGGAGTCATAACGTAGCCAGCCGGTCGGATTCCTGCCTTGCGCTAAATCAAACCGATCGCTTCGCAGGATTGATCCCGATCAACGTACGCGCGCCTCGCAAACCTTAGCCTGACACCATGGCTGGAGGCGGATCAAATGAGATTCGGAACGACGATAGGTTTCCTGGCGTTGACGCTGAGCACCGCGGCGGCACAACAGATGAGCAATGGACGCCAGGAATATCTGAACTCCTGCGCCGTCTGCCACGGCGTGGACGGCAGGGGCGACGGACCAATGGCTGACGTATTGCGGAAGAGCCCCGCGGATTTGACCACGCTCGCGAAGCGCAATGGCGGGGAGTTCCCCTACTGGCGGGTCTATGCCACGATCGACGGTCGCGGCCTCGTGCCAGAGCACGGCGAGCGCGACATGCCAGTCTGGGGCAATCAGTTCCTGCCCGACGATGTGAAGCGCTACGGTCCCTACGGTGGCGAAGCGATCACCACGGAACGCATTCAAAACCTCGCCGGTTACGTTCAGACGCTTCAACGCTAGCAGGACTGGCACGCGCAATGATCACTCAAAATCAAGACGTCGTGGTCGAGATGATGAAGGACCCCGCCACCTATGGCGAGGCTGGTCCCGTCGAGACGATCGAAACCCACATTTCCCGGATATTCCTTATAGGGCAACGCGCATTCAAGATGAAACGCGCGGTCAAGCTGCCCTATGTCGATTTTTCGACGCCGGAGTTGCGGCTCGCCGCCTGCGAAAAGGAAGTGGAGTTGAACTCCAGAACGGCGCCCGGTCTCTATCTCAATGTCCGCCGCATCACGCGTGCGGGAAATCGGCTTGCGATGGATGGGTCGGGGGAACTGGTCGACGCTGTTATCGAGATGGTTCGCTTCGATCAGTCGAACCTCCTCGATCGCTTGGCCGCCGCGGCGAAGTTGACCCCCTCGCTGGTGACGGCCGTGGCGCGCATGATTGTCCAATATCACCGCAATTCCGAGGTGATCCACGCTGGCAGCGGGTCAGGGAACATTGGCGGTGTGCTTGAAATCAATTCGGCCGGATTTGCTACGAGCCACGTGTTCGATGGAAAGGAGATCGAAACGCTCAACGCGGCGTTTCGCGCCACCCTCGCCCGCCATGCCGGCCTGCTTGACCAACGCGAGGCGGCAGGCCGGGTCCGCCGCTGCCATGGCGACCTGCATCTGCGTAACATCTGCGTCTTTGATGGCGAGCCTCGCCTGTTCGATTGCATCGAGTTCAATGATCAGATCGCCACCGTCGATGTCCTTTACGATCTCGCATTCCTGCTGATGGACCTGTGGCATCGCGGTTTTCCGGAGTTCGCCAATCTGGTGATGAATCGCTATCTCGACGACGCCGATGACGAGGATGGCTTCATCCTGCTGCCCTTCTTCATGGCGGTGCGGGCGGCGGTGCGTGCTCACGTGACCGCGACACAGGTCGAGGAGGGCAGCCAGGACTCGACAAAGCTGGTCGCCGAAGCGCGATCTTATTTCCGACTCGCGCACATCCTGCTTGCCGAAACGCCGCCTCGGCTCGTGGCGATCGGCGGTCTGAGCGGCTCGGGCAAGACGACGGTCGCCGAAGCGCTTGCGCCACGGATCGGCGCGCCCCCCGGAGCCCGAATCGTCGAGAGCGATCGCATCCGCAAGGCCATGCATGGCGTGGCCGCCGAAACGAAGCTGCCGGACAAGGCCTATCGGCCCGGCGTGTCGGAACGCGTCTATCGCCAGATCGCCTGGCGTTCGGAACTGATCCTGGCCGAAGGAGGCTCCGTGGTCGCCGACGCCGTATTCGACAAACCGGAGGATCGCGACAGGATCGAGCGCGCCGCGAGTGACGCGAATGCCCCGTTTGCGGGATTTTGGCTGGCGGCCGATCCGTCTGTGCTTTGGCGTCGTGTCAGCGAGCGAAAGGGCGGCCCGTCGGATGCCACGGTCGACATCCTGTCACGGCAATTGCAGCGTGACGCCGGTGCGTTGACTTGGCGCAAGATCGAGGCAGACCGCAAGGTGGCCGAAATTACCGCCGAGATGGCGGCCGTGATTGAGGGCACCGCTTCAGCCAGCTTCAGGAAGACCGGATCATAGAGCTGACCACCGCCTAGCGAATCTCCAGTGTCGCCATGGAAAGGCCGGGCTCGCTGGGATGATGGGCAACCGAGAAGCCGAACTCCCGGCACATTGTGAGCATCTTGCGATTTTCGTTGAGGATTGTGCCCTCGATGCGGCTGATACGTTCAGCCCTCGCATAGTCGATGATCTGGTTCAGCAGATCCCATCCCAGCCCATGGCCCTGTAGGTCCGATCGCACGAGCAGCGCATATTCGCCGGTCCTGTGATCGGGATCGCAGGAAAGCCGACCGATTCCCGCCAGCGCTCCCGTGTCCTTTTCAAGCGCGACAAAGGCGATGTCGCGATCGTAGTCAAGCTGCGTGAGCCGCTTCAGCATCTGGTCCGGGAAGTTCTTGCGCAGCGACAGGAACCGGAGCCTCAGGTCATCGGGGGAAATTTTCGCCAGGAACACGGGATAAAGCGCTACGTCCGCGGGGACGATTGGCCGGATGTGAAAGGTCATACCGTCCGACAGAAGATCGCGACTCCATCCTGACGGATAGGGTCTTATGGCAAGGGCCGGGTTCGGGGCTGGCTCATCCACCCGTCGCGTGTCGATTTCGATGCGGGCATCGAGCGCAATCACACCTTCGGCATCGGCAAGCAACGGGTTGATGTCGAGGGAGACCAGGCAAGGGAAGTCGACGATCATTTGCGACAGGCCATTCAGCGCAGCGATGATCTCACCTCGGTTGGCTGGCTTGCGATCGCGATAGCCGGCAAGCAGGCGGCCTATTCTGGTCGCGTCGATCGCGTCCGCTGCCAGCACGTCGTCAAGCGGCGGCAGGGCGATCGCGGTATCGTTCACAACCTCGACCGCTGTGCCGCCAGCGCCAAACAGAATGATCGGGCCAAACATCTGGTCCAGATTCATGCCCAAAATGAGCTCCTGCGCATGCTTGCGCACGACCATGGCTTGCACGGTGTAGCCGTCGACCTTCGTCTCCGGCGACCGCGCACGCAAGCGTGCCTCGATCAACTGGGCGGCTTCCGCAGCCTTCTCGGCGGTCGCAATGTCGAGGACCACGCCGCCGAGGTCCGATTTGTGTGAAACCACTTTCGACAGCAATTTGACGACCACCTTTTCGGAGCCTTCGAGAAGCTCGCCGGCTGCCTGCGCCACCTCGGGGATGGATCCGGCTACAATGGTTCTCGGCACGGGGATGCCATAGGCGGCTATCGCCGCTTTTGCTTCCGGCTCCGTCAGCATGCGCCGCCCTTCGCTGGCCACCTGCCGGAAGATGGCATGCACCGATGCCTTGCCGTCGACCCGGTCATCACCTTGGCTCGAGGGCGTGCGCAGGAGCGCCCGCTGAGCTTGCGACCATTCGCTGAGATAGGAGGCAGCGATCGCCGCGTCCTCCGGCGTTTCGAAGCTCGCAATGCCGGCTTCCGTCAGGACGCGCCGGCCTTCGCGCGCGGTATGCTCGCCGAGCCAGCACGCAAGAAGCGGCTTTCCACCGATCTCGCCTTCGTCGCCAAGCTCGGCCACCTTCCTGGCGGCGTCGGGCGAGGAACCGAGCCCGGTTGGGCAGTTCATGACAAGTATGACGTCCGTTCCCGGATCCGCCGCCAAGGCCTCTAGCGCCGCCCCGTAGCGCTCCGGGGCAGCATCACCGACGATGTCGATCGGGTTTGCATGCGACCAGGTCGGCGGCAGCACATGGTCAAGCTGCTTGATCGTCGACGGCGCAAGTTCAGCCAACTCGCCTCCGCGGTCGACAAGCTTGTCGACCGCGAGAACGCCTGCGCCGCCGCCATTGGTGACGATACCGACGCGCGCCCGATCGAGCGGAGAATAACGCCCGATCGTTTCGGCCGCATCAAGCAATTCGGCGAGATCTTTCACACGCAGCACCCCTGCCCGTCGTAGCGCCGCTTCCACGACCCGGTCGGAACCAGAAAGTGCTCCAGTGTGGGTCGCGGCCGCCTTGGCCGCCTGTTCGTGACGGCCGGGCTTGATGGCGACTACCGGCTTGAGGCGCGCAGCCGCCCGAGCGGCCGACATGAACTTGCGCGGGTTGGGTATGGTTTCGAGATACATCACGATGGCTCGCGTGTGAAAATCGCCCGCCAGCATGTCGAGGCAGTCGCCGACATCGACGTCCGCCATGTCGCCGAGGGAGATGATCCGGGAAAAGCCGACATTGTTCGCGGCCGCCCAATCGATCAGCGACGTGGCGATCGCGCCGGACTGCGAGATCAGAGCGATGTTCCCAGGCTTCGGTGCCATATGGGCGAAACTGGCGTTGAGCTTCGATGGAGGGACTATCAACCCGACCGTGTTCGGCCCGATGATCCGCATAAGCGAGGACTTGGCCGCATCGAGCATCGCCTGGCGCAGACCATTCCCGTGATTGAGCCCCGCCGTGATAACGACGGCCGCTCGTGTTCCCCTCTCGGCCAGTTCCCGCACGATGCCGGGAACGGTGTCGGGAGGGGTTACGATCACGGCCAGATCGGGAACGCCCGGCAGATCGGCAACCCTGCCGTAGCAGCGGTGGCCGGCCACGTGCGAATATTTGGGATTGACCGGCCAAATCTCTCCCTCGAAGCCGCCGACCACGATGTTGTCGAAAACAACGCGACCGACCGAGCCAACGCGCCCGGTCGCGCCGACAACAGCGATGGATTTCGGGGAAACGGCGTATTCAAGATTTCGGATTGTCATCCCGGAAAACTCCTTGCCGCCACATTCACCGAAGGCGCCGAGCATTCATTGCGCCAGATCAAGGCGTCATCCGGGCCCTTGCGGATAGCTACAGCAGCGCTGCTCCCAAGCTGCTCTGCCGTCGAAGGAGAAACCGATGAGTTATTATTTCAGCAAAAGCCTCGACATGCCGTTCGCCGCGGCGATTGAACACGTCACCAAAAAGCTTGCAGACAAGGGCTTCGGTATCCTGACGCGGATCGATGTCCAGCATACGATGAAGCTCAAGCTGGGTGTAGACTTCAAGCCCTACATGATCCTCGGCGCCTGCAATCCGCATTTCGCGTGGCGCGCGCTGCAGGCAGAGGACAAGATCGGCGCGATGCTGCCTTGCAACGTAATTGTGACCGAGATCTCGCCAGGCACAGTCGAGATTGCCGCTGTCGATCCGGTCGCGGCGATGGGGGTCGTCGAGAACCCGGCACTTGCCGCAACAGCAAAGGATGTCCGGTTGTTGCTGCACGAATTGATCAGCGAACTTTGACGGCCGACTCCATGGACGAGTCCGCACTGCGGCGCGCGCTGCTGATCATCGCCATAGTAGGTCTGGCGCTTGGGCTTGGAGTGTGGCGGAGCGGTATTGGTCCCATCTCGCCTGACACAATCTGGACAGTGGCGACCCTGCCCGTCGTTGTCACACTCGCCATCTCCATCTTGCGGGATTTCTGGATCGGCCGGATCGGCGTCGACGCGATCGCGCTGGTTTCAATGTCGGCGGCGCTGCTGCTGGGGCAGGCTCTGGCGGCGGTGGTTGTCGCCATCATGTATGCCGGCGGCACAGTGCTGGAAGACTTTGCGCGCGGCAGGGCGGAACGCAATCTCAGAGCGCTGACCGATAGGGCGCCGCACGTGGCGCATCGTAAATCCGCAGATGGCACCGAGACAGTTCCGATCGAGCAAGTGGCGGTCGACGACGAGCTTCTGGTGCGCGCCGGCGAATTGCTGCCGGTCGACGGGATCTTGGTCAACGCTTCGGCCATGTTGGATGAATCGACCGTCACCGGCGAGCCCCTGCCGGAGCGTCGCGGCGCCGGCGACGTATTGCGCAGCGGCACTGTCAACGTCGGCGAGGCCTTTGTCATGCGGGCCTCCGCTGTCGCCGACAAGAGCACCTACGCCGCGATCGTGCGCATGGTCGCAGCCGCGCAAACCGCCAAGGCGCCTTTCATACGCATTGCCGATCGTTTTGCCCTGCTCCTGCTTCCGGCCACGCTTCTGGTCGCCGGCATCGCCTGGTATCTTTCCAATGATCCGATCCGCGCCCTCGCCGTTCTGGTGGTCGCAACGCCGTGTCCGCTGATCCTCGCTGCGCCTGTTGCATTCATCGGGGGCGTGTCACGTGCCGCCAGGGCCGGGATCCTCATGAAAGGCAGCGCGGCGATCGAGGCCCTCGCCCAAACACGCACCGCAGTCTTCGACAAGACCGGAACCTTGACGCTCGGCGGCGCCGAGCTGATCGAGATCGACGTCGCTCCGGGCCAGGAAGCCGATGAATTGCTGCGGCTGCTGGCCTCGCTCGAACAGGCATCGCATCATGTCCTTGCGGATGCGATTGTCCGCATCGCCCGTCATGGAAACCTGGCGCTCTCCCAACCCCATGATGTCCGCGAACATCGTGGGGAAGGCCTGAAGGGGCTGGTGGACGGAATGTCGGTCGCGGCCGGGTCGAGGCCGCTCGTTCTTGGGAACGACCCACTGCCGAAGTGGGCGGAAAGTGGAGAGAGCCGGTACCGCGACGCGCAGGTACTCAGGGTGTTTCTGGCTATCGATGGCCGGCTTGCCGGCATTTTCACATTAGGAGACACCATACGCGAGGATGCTCCTGACACTCTCGGGGCTCTGCGTTCGGCGGGGGTCGCGCGGATAGTCATGCTCACCGGCGACGATGGCACAGCCGCTGAAAAGGTTTCCGCTTCGCTTCGGCTCGATGCGTTCTTTGCCAATGCCACGCCTGCCGACAAGGTCGCGACAGTGGAGGCCGAGAAGGCGACGGCGCCGACGATGATGGTGGGCGACGGCATCAACGATGCTCCTGCCCTTGCCGCGGCGACCGTGGGCATTGCCATGGGGGCTCGTGGCGGGACAGCTTCGTCGGAAGCGGCGGACGTGGTCGTGCTGACCGACAGGCTGCAGCCTGTCGCCGAAGCATTGCGGATCGCCAGGCGCACGCGCGGGATTGCCCTGCAGAGCATCATCGTCGGGCTGGCGCTGTCGGGCGCAGCGATGATCGCGGCCGCCATGGGGCACATAACGCCGGTGGCGGGAGCATTGCTTCAAGAGGGTATAGATGTCGCCGTCATCCTCAATGCGCTGCGCGCCCTTGGCGACGGGCATTTCGAAAACAATCGAACCAGGACAGTTGAACGATCATGATGCAGGAGAATCTCGTGGTTTGCACCAAATGCGGCGTGGTCAATCGCTTGCCGCCGAACCGAAACGGCACCGACGCGCAATGCGGAAAGTGTGGCGCCCGGCTGTTTTCAGGGGTCCCGCAGGATATCGACGCGATGAACTTCGATCGTCAGATCGGGCGCGGCAGTCTACCCGTCCTCGTCGATGTCTGGGCTCCATGGTGCGGTCCCTGCAAGACGATGGCGCCGGCCTATGAAGCCGCAGCCAAGGCGCTTGAGCCTCATATTCGGCTGGTCAAGCTGAATTCCGATCAGGAGCAGGCCATCGCGGCGAGGTTGAGCATTCGCGGCATCCCAACCATGATCCTGTTTCACCATCAGCGAGAGATCGCGCGCATCTCGGGGGCTATGAGCGCCAGCCAAATCGTCGGCTGGGTTCGCGGCCATGTACCGACCAGCGCCAGTTGAGCCTCCCGCCAGACCGGGATCCGTTTTGACCTTGATCAAGGTCACACGCGGTTGCCACGGTAGGAATGGCGTCAAAGGAGTTTGCCATGACCAGCTTGCATGACCTCACCCCGAAATTCAAGAACATCCGCCTGCTTCTGGCGCGCGAGAAAGGCCATCCGGAAGGTGACAGCGAAGAAGGCTACGATGTGCTGGCTCCACTCACCGACGAGGGACGGCTGGATGCCGAGGAATGGAAATCGCATAAGGCCTTCTGCCGCGTCCGCCGCTTTGGCACCGGCGGACAGGATCTTGTCGGTCGCTTGCGCCGCAAGCCAGGCGGTCAATGGTATTTCGACTATGCCGAGGGCGATCGTGACGATGAGGTTGGCTTTCATCTCGGCGAGGAGCGCTTCGTCACCGGGGAATATGTCTCCATAACGCGCAACGGGGCCATGCACACTTATCAGGTGGCCCGGGTCGAGCAACCATAGCACGTCTCTCGCATCTGACCGGAGGGAGCCATGTCGCGCCGTATACTTCTTCTCATCGGCCACCCCGACCTTCCCCTGGCCGGCTGTGCCGTGCCTTGGCTTCCGCGTATACCGAAAGCGCGGAACGCGCTGGCCACACAGTACGCAAGATCGACCTGGCCTTGCTGGACTTTCCGATGCTCCGGACGATGCAGGAGTTCGAGCATGGCGAGATTCCCGACAGCCTGAGAGAGGCGACGGAGGCAGTCGTCTGGGCGGAGCATTTCGTCCTTGTCTTTCCGCTGCGGCTGGGCACCATGCCGGCCATGCTGAAGGCTTTCCTGGAGCAGGTGATGCGACCAGGCACGGCTTTCACCTACCCGGCCAAAGGCGAAAGTTTCGCCAAATCCTTGCTGCGCGAAAGCGAAATGCTCATCGGCAACGACATGCCTGGCGAAGCCGCCATCGCGCGTATAGCCGGTGAAGAGCGGCTGGTCACACAGGTTTTCGGCGCCGGCGCTGCAATAGGGACAATGTCCGCAAGTGTGCCCCAGCCATGGAGCGCCTGCTCTCTGCCCGAGCGGGATTTCGACACGCCCTCACCGACAGGATCGACGATGCCGACGATTCCGTGACCCGGCACGAGCGGCAGCTTCGGCCATGGCAACTCACCGTCCACGACACGCAGATCGGCGCGGCAGACCGCGCATGCCTCAACCTTGCAAGGGATCCGGGCGGTCGACGAGCGTCAAACGCGTACCGGGCTTTTCCAGCACCATTGCCTTCATCACGCTTCCCCGGCTTCTCAGATGGTAGATGAGAACAGCCCCGCTTCCATTCGGAATGGAAACGCTCGGGTTTGGCACCTCGTTCCTATCGCGGGTCCCTGATCTTGACCGGGTACGGCCGGATGTGACGACCGAAACCGTGACTCGCTGGACCATGGCTATGCTTCCGGGCAGAAAGCACTTCGAAATAAAGGCCCGCGGCGGCGAGATAGGCGAGGCCGAGTATCCCAGCCCAGATTTCAATCATATCGGACGTCATGTCAGATTCTCCTGGTTGGTCCTGACCAGATAATTGCCGAGCCAAATCATGCCGGCCTTGATCGTGGTCAATCGCACCGACCATGTGGCCCGCATGCGATATCTGGCTCCATCGGATGATTTCGGGCTCGCTCTAGGTAGTTTCCCTTAGGGAGATAACCGAATTTCAGCGTGGCCGGATTTGCGCGATTGCTGTTGTCACAAATTCACCAGGACCCCAGCCATGTACGCTCAAGCCTCCGCCAAGATCGAACTGCCGTCCTATCTTCTCCAGCAGAACCCAGCCGCCATCTTTGACGGCGCGGCCGTGCAGCCAGTGAGCTTCTTCCCGGCAGGCACCGAGATTTACGCTCAAGGCGAAAAGGCCGGAGCTCTTTACTACGTCGAGTTCGGCGCGGTCCGCATCTACCGGCTGCTCGCCGATGGCCGCAGGCAGATCAGCGCGTTCCATCTGGCGGGAGAAACCTTCGGGTTCGAGGCCGACGCCACTCACCACTTCTTCGCCGAAGCGATCAGCGCAACCGGTGTCCGGGCCTTGCGCGCTCCATCAGGCACGGACATGTCCCGCCAGCTCCTGCCTCTCGCGCTCAAGGGCCTGACCCGGGCACAGGAACATCTCCTCGTGCTAGGCCGCCAGAACGCCATCGAGCGCGTCGCGGCATTCCTCGTCGAAATGTCGGAGCGTCAGGGCGGGCTGCGGCAGGTGGAATTGCCAATGTCGCGGAACGACATCGGCGACTATCTTGGCCTTACCATCGAGACCGTGTCGCGGGTCTTCACCCGCCTGAAGGAGAAAGGCGTAATCCGCCTGCTCACCCTGCGCAGCATCGAAATTCTCAAGCGCGATACGCTGCTGGCAATGGGGGAATAGGCCATTCGAGCCAATCCCGCGCATCAATCCTGAAAGGGGCGCAAAATGAAAACCACACTTACAACTCACACTGGATTTCGCTTCGAAGTGCGTCATGCGCGCCCCGATGATGAGCCGATCGTTGCCGAGTTCTTCACCCATGTGACGCCGGAAGACCTGCGCTTCCGCTTCCTCGGGGCCGTGAAGGAGGTTTCGCACGAGCGGCTGGTGGCAATGACCCGCACCGATGATCCGCATGTCCATAATTTTCTTGCCTTCTCGGCCGACGGAATGCTGATCGCGGTGGCGACCCTCGCCGCCGATCCGGCCGACCAGCGTGGCGAAGTCGCCATCTGCATCCGCGAGGATCGCAAGCATCTCGGCGTCAGCTGGGAATTTCTCGGCTATATCGCGCGCTACGCGGACGAGCACGGCATCAAGACGATCGAGTCGATCGAGAACCGTGAGAACCGCGCGGCGATCGAACTCGAACGTGAGATGGGTTTCACCGTCACAATGGATTCCGACGACCCGACGCTCGTTCTGGTTCGGCGCAAGCTCGGCGCCAAGATACCGAGCTAAAGCATGCAGCCCGGAAATGCGCGGCCATGGCATGCATAAGGCAATGGCCCAAAGTGCGTCGCCTGAATCCGTTTCAGCGCGACGCGCTCTGGCTTTTTGCCATCCGGGCATGATGCGGAAAAACGCGAAGCGGTTTTCCGGCGACATTGTGTTCTATCCATTTGATCTTGATACGGATTCGGATTTCAGGTCGATTCGACCTGAAATCATCCGACTCTAGCGCGGCACCGGGATTGCCTCGAAGCCGAGCAACTCTGCAGCCACCGCACGTTCCTCGTCGGCTGGAATGAGAAGCACGTCGACGAGGGTATCCGGGGCGCTGGCCAATTCTTCGCCGTTCGCATTCCTCGAAGACATCCTGCAACCGGTTCGAAGCCGTCTCGTCGGGCCCGACGAGCGGAAACTCCTGGCGCTTCGGTTCAACGTCATGACGTCGCGCAGGAAACTGCCCATCACGCGGGTTGACGCCGACCGCGGCTCCAAACCCATTTCGAAGCCGCGACTCGCAGGACAAGACAGCGCCGTCTTTGCTTCAGAGCAACGAACGCCCTGAAAAGGCTAGGCAGGATAGTCGTTTGCAAGATGCGGACAAGCAACATGAAACGCAAATTGAACGCCGATGCGACCATGGACGGGATCATGCGCGAGGCGCCGGCGACAATTCGGGTCGTTCTCCAGCACGGAATGCTGTGCGTCGGCTGCCCGATCGCGCCCTTTCACACCGTTTTCGACGCGGCGCGCGAGCATGACCTGGATGAGGATCAGCTTCGCCACGATCTGGAGGCGGCCATCGAAAATGACGTGGATTAGCTCTTTGCCGCGCGACCTTCAGCGATGACAAGGAGACGATGCGGCTCGATCACGACTATCCTCTGCCGTCCGCTTTTGACCAGCCCCTGGTCCTCCCAGGCGGAAAGCAGCCGGCTGACCGTATGAAGCGTGGTGCCCGTCATTTCCGCAACGTCCTGGCGTGAAATCGGGAAGTCGATCAGAATTCCCTCCTCGGTCTTTTTTCCTGACTGCTTGATCAGCTTCAGCAAGGCATGCGCAACGCGCTGCTCCACCTGCTCGGTGGACATCTCGATGACGCGGGCATGGGCATCCTGCAGCCTCACTCCCACCGCCTTATAGGTATTGGCACTGAAGCTCGGAAAGCTCGCGGCGAATGTGGACCAAAGCTGGCTCGGCCAGGCAAGCACCACGCAATCGACGGCCGCGACGGCATTTGCCGGATAGGTCGTCCGACCCAGCGCGCTGGCAATCCCCATCAATTCGCCCGGGCTTATATAGCGCACGGTCACCTCATGCCCATCCGGAGTCGATTTCACCACGCGCACATGACCGTCGAGCAGCAGGAAGAACAAATGGGCCTCCTGCTCCTGCTCGAACACCGGCTGATCCTTGGCGACCCGAATAGACCTTGCCTGTCCGACCACGCGATCGAGGTCCGCGGAAGCGATCCCCTCGAATACGGACAGCCCGGCAATCAGTGATCGATCAAGGCTTGCCAAACGCCCTCCTCCCCAACTTCAACAATGCAACGCGCTCAGGCCCCTGCCCGAGTGTGTCACGGACCACCGCGCCTCGACAAGTGGAGCCTCCCTTGGCTGCCACTGACAATCACCCGCTTGTTTGCGCTGGGGCAAGCTCCACCCTTCGCGACCGGGATAGAAGACCCCAAACAGGCGCCCTGCCTGGTTTCGATGAGGCATCTCATGGCAATTCCACGGACGCGACCAAGCGCCTATCCGGCAATTCTCTCTTACGGGTTCCGGCCCTTCTTTCTGCTCGGCTCCCTGCAAGCCGCTGCTGCGATCCTTTTTTGGCTGCCCCTCTACTACGGCAAGTTCGAAACCTTCAGCGCCTTCCTGCCCGTGGACTGGCATATTCATGAATTGCTTTTCGGCTACCTGCCGGCAGTCGTGACCGGATTCCTGCTCACTGCAATTCCGAATTGGACCGGACGGCTTCCCGTTCAGGATCTTCGCCTGCTGATGCTGGTGCTGCTCTGGGTTGCTGGTCGGGCGGCCGTGTTCCTTTCCGCGGAAACGGGATGGCTCCTGAGCGCGGTCATGGACTGCTCCTTTCTTCTCGCGGTGGTGGCGGCCGCCGCAACGGAAATCATTGCCGGGCGAAACTGGCGAAACCTCAAGGTGCTGCTGCCCGTCACGATCCTCTTTGCGGCAAACGTCATGTTTCATCTGGAGGCGCATTATCAGGGAGCCTCCGACATGAGCCGGCGTCTCGGCCTTGGAGCGGTTGTCGTCCTCATCATGATTGTCGGCGGGCGGATAATCCCAAGCTTCACCCGTAACTGGCTGGCTCGCGAGAACCCCGGCCGGCTCCCGGTATCGTTTGGCAAGTTCGATATCGCAACAATCGCGCTGTCTGCCGTCGGCCTCGCAGCGTGGACCTTCTTTCCCGATAATACTGCAACCGGCGCATTGCTGATCGCCGCAGCAGTCTTCAACGCAGTTCGGCTTGCCCGCTGGGCGGGCGACCGGACGCCGGCCGACCCTTTGGTTCTGATCCTGCACATTGCGTTCGCCTTTGTGCCTCTGGGCCTGTTGCTTGCCGGACTGGCCGTGTTCGCGCCGGGAGCAGTTCCTGCGGTGGCCGGCATTCATGCATTGGCTGTGGGAGCGGTGGCATGCATGACGCTTGCCGTCATGACCCGCGCCTCCCTCGGTCATACCGGCCGCGAACCGACGGCAAGCGCCGGAACACGTGCGATTTTCGCTGCGATCGTCATTGCCGCCATCCTGCGGGTAGCCGCCGCTATGGCTCCCGCCGTAGCAATTCTCCTGTATATCTCGGCGGCCTTCTGGGTTGCCGCCTTCATTGGCTACGCCGTTCTCTTTGGCGGAATGCTCGTGCGACCGCGCCGGCAAGCGCGCGGCAAGAGCGGCGCATGAAAGGTTGGCTGGCGACGTTCCGCGGTCGCCCAGTTCCTACCAGTCCCGCGCCAATCATTTTTCGTCGAAACAATTTGCGCCAGCACAAATTGCCAGGCCGTCCGACGGCCTACAAGGACGCAGCGGTTGATGCCGTGATGAACCAAAGAAAGGACTATTCCAATGAAACTGCCCCTCATCGCCGCGGCGATCGCGTTGCTCTCAATCACCGGCGCGGCAAATGCCGAAGAACATGTCGTCCAGATGCTGAACAAGGGTGACAAGGGTTCGATGGTCTTCCAGCCCGACTTCGTCCAGGCGGCGCCCGGCGACACCATCAAGTTCGTGCCGACCGACAAGACCCACAATGCAGAGATCATCAAGGGAATGATTCCGGACGGCGCCGAGCCCTTCAAGGGCAAGGCGAGCGAGGAGATCGCGGTCACCCTCACCAAGGAAGGTGTCTATGGCGTGAAGTGCGCGCCCCACTATGGCATGGGCATGGTGGCGCTGATCGTCGTCGGCAAGCCGGTCAACCTGGATGCGGCGGAAGCCGTCAAGCAGATCGGCAAGGCAAAGCCGGTCTTTGCCGAGTTGTTCGCCGAGGCGACCAAAGCTGCTTCGAACTGACCCGACATCATTTGAGCCTGCCTCCGGTGATGGCGAGCCGGAAGCACTGGCCGGGCGGACCTGGGGAGAGGTCCGACCCGGCCATTTTCATTTCTGCCGTTTGGCACGCCGCCGTGACCAGGGTCATCGCAAAGACATGCTTCGGCAACTGCCTTCAAGTCAAAATTCATCTGGCTCAGATTTGCGCAAACGCAAAGACGTGCCGCGTCAAGTCACTATCCTGATTCCATCGAAACCGTTGAAGTCGAGGACATGAAAATGCTTACGAGACGCGAAGCTCTGCTGGGTTCTGTTCTTACCGCCGCTGCCGTTGCCGCCATCGGCCCGGTGCCGGCAATGGCGACCGTGAAGGATGTGGCGTCACTGCCGCGCGAAAAAGTGACCCTTGTCGCGCCGCCTTTCGTGCACGCTCACGACCAGGTGGCCAAGGGTGGCCCCAAGGTTGTCGAGTTCACCATGAAGATCGAGGAGAAGCCGATGGTCATCGACGCCGACGGCACGCAGCTCAATGCCATGACTTATAACGGTTCCATTCCGGGCCCGCTCATGGTCGTGCATGAAGGCGACTATCTCGAGCTCACGCTGATCAATCCCGACACCAATACGCTCGCCCACAATATCGACTTCCATGCGGCGACCGGCGGGCTCGGCGGCGGCGCACTGACACTGATCAACCCAGGAGAGCAAGTGACGTTGCGCTTCAAGGCGACCCGATCCGGAACATTCGTCTACCATTGCGCACCGGGCGGCGCGATGATCCCCTGGCATGTCGTGTCGGGAATGAGCGGAGCGGTGATGGTCCTGCCGCGCGACGGCCTGAAGGACGAAAAAGGCAAGCCCGTCCGCTACGACCACATCTACTATATCGGCGAGAACGACTTCTACATCCCCCGCGACGAGCAAGGAAAATTCAAGAAGTACGACTCGGCCGGCGACAATTACGACGATACCATGAAGGTGATGCGCGGCCTGATCCCGACGCATGTCGTCTTCAACGGCAAGGCTGGATCGCTGACCGGCGAGAACGCCATGAAGGCCAAGGTCGGGGAAACGGTGCTGATCGTCCATTCCCAGGCCAATCGCGACACTCGCCCGCACCTGATCGGCGGCCACGGCGACTTCGTCTGGGAACAGGGCAAGTTCGGCAATCCCCCGGCGAAGGATCTCGAGACCTGGTTCATTCGGGGTGGATCGGCGGGCGCCGCTCTCTACACGTTCCTGCAGCCGGGGGTCTACGCCTACGTGAACCACAATCTGATCGAGGCCGTCGAACTCGGCGCAACCGCGCACTTCACGGTCGATGGAACGTGGGACGACGATCTGATGATGCAGGTCGAAGCTCCCAAGGCGATTGCCTCATAGGAAGAAAAGTCGATCGCCCTGCAATTCGCTGGCACCGCCGGCGAATTGCACGGCAGGCGGAGTTTGGGCATGTCCTACGATCCTGTCTTCACATTCGGAACCATCGCGGCTGCCGCCCTCATCGGACTGGGTGTCAACCACGCGGTCGACGGCATGTCCGGGCAACCTCGGAGGCCAGTTGTCTTGACCGACATGGTCCACTTGGCGCCTGGCTCCTTCAACCACCCGCAACTAGGCGAATTCCTCAAGGACGACCATTCCGCGCCTGCGCCAGTCTTGCAGGAGACTATCGACGCGCCGCTGGAAATCATGAGGTTCCAGGTGACGGCGTCGGACTATGACCGTTGCGTCTTGGATCGTGCCTGCAAGCCGGCTGATTCGCGCCTCGCCGGCAACGTTCCGGCGACCGGCGTCAGCTTCATTGATGCACAGGCCTATGCGAACTGGTTGTCCGAGAAGACAGGTGAAGCGTGGCGGCTACCGACCGACGCGGAATGGGCCTATGCCGCGGGTGAGCGATTTCGAGCCGATATCGATATAGAGGGTGGTGATGGCGATCCGGCCGATCCGGCGAGGCGATGGCTCAGGCAATATCGCAATGAGGCGGCGCTCGGCCGCAAACCGGATCCTGAACCCCGGCCCCTTGGGGCATTTGGAGCCAATTCAAAAGGTGTTGCGGACATTGCCGGCAATGTTTGGGAGTGGACGGCGACCTGCTATGCCCATGCGACGATGTCAGGTGATGGCGTGCGTATCGCCAGTTCGATCACCAATTGCGGTGTGCATGTCGTGGAGGGTTTCCACCGTACTTACATGTCGAACTTCATTCGCGACGGCAAAAGCGGCGGTTGCGCGGTCGGCACGCCGCCCGACAATCTCGGTTTCCGCCTTGTCCATGATCCTGCTGGCTTCCTGCAGGCCGCCCGTCAACGACTGGGCCTCACCTGATTGCTCGAGAAGAAAGGAACGTGGATGACTCCGAAGCCGGCCTCGCTTGACAGGGTTCGCCCTGCCGCCGAACAGCCCTTGGCGCGCCCCGGCGTCGACCGGGCCTCGATAGGAGTGCTGGTCCGCAAATTCTATTCCAGGGTGAGAAAGGATGAGCGGCTCGGACCCGTCTTCGCCCGAGAAATCGTTGGCGATTGGGAGCCCCATCTGGAGAAGATGACGGACTTCTGGTGCTCCGTCATATTGAAAAGCGGCGACTATCATGGCCGGCCGGTGCCTGCTCATCTGAAGCTCAAGAATGTCACCGAAGCCGACTTCGAGATTTGGCTGGCTCTCTTCGGCGAGACCGCGTCCGAGCTCTTCACGGCCGAGATCGCGGCGGTATTCGTGGAACGAGCGGAAAGGATAGCAACGAGCCTGAAGCTCGCCATGTTCTTCCACCTCGGCCGCGCCACCAAGGTGCCCGGCTAGCAAATCCCGCCGGCGCGGTGGACTCGGACCGAGCTGATGTCCCGTTTGATCGTGCGCAAGGACTGTGGCCGTCGGGGCCCGTAATTTCCGCCGATGATCCTTAATCTCTTCGTCGGCACGATCGTCATCAGCCTGACGGTACTGATCCATACTTTCGGCCTCATCGCCATCACTCACGCGACGGGACGGCTTGTTGCACTCTTTCGCATGCACGGACGGCGCAGCCGGGTCCTGGCCATGATCAGCGTGGTCATGGGGCTTTTCGCTGTCATGACGGCGGAGGTCTGGCTATGGGCCGGAATCTATCGGCTACTCGGAATCCTGAATGACTTCGAGACGGCGCTTTACTTCTCGACCATCACCTTTTCGACGGTCGGCTATGGAGACGTGGTGCCCGCCCATGGCTGGCGCGTGCTTGCGGCCCTGGAGGGCATTAATGGCTTTCTGCTGATCGGCTGGTCGACCGCGTATCTGATCGCTGCCGGCACCCGTGTCGGTCCCTTCAGGGTCGGCGAGCACTTTTGACCCGCCACCCGAGCCATCGGTCAAACCGCTGGCGAGTGCCCGCCGGTTCCATTGCCGAGATACTTGTCGAATCTCGCCGCCACCGTCCTGACCAGGGGACGGCTTTCCCGCGGCACGACGAAGTTTTCACCTTCGAGCCGAAGAAGCTGGCCGGCACTGCTGATGGCCAGCCGGCTCGCCTCGCAGAGCAGCGTCTGGCCGCCCGCTCCAAAGCGTTCGACAAGGTCTACCGCCGAGAAGGTGAAGTTGCACATCAGACGCTCGATGATCCAGCCCCGCGCCAGATCATCGAGACTGAACTCAATGCCGCGCGCTATCGCCAGCTGTCCGGAATCCACGGCCTTTTCGTACTCGCCGGTGGCAACGATGTTTTGTGCGTGGCCCTGGCGATACCGGCTGATCGACGAGGGACCGAGACCGATCAGGGTTTCGCACTGGTCCTCGGTGTAGCCCTGGAAATTGCGGCGGATCTTGCCGGCACGGGCGGCAACCGCCAGCGTGTCCTCCGGCTTTGCGAAATGGTCCAATCCCAATGCCTCGTAGCCGGCGTCGACAATCAGTTGCGCCGCAAGCTGCGACTGCGCCAGACGTGCAGCGGAATCGGGCAGCCAGGCTTCATCGATCATCGTCTGGTGCTTCTTGAACCAAGGCACATGCGCGTAGCCGAACAGGGCAAGCCTGTCTGGCGCCAGCGTCAGCGCCTGGGCGACGGTCGCCGCGACACTCTCGCGGGTCTGGTGCGGCAGACCGTAGAGCAGATCCAGGTTGACGGACGTGACGCCTCGTGCGCGCACCGCATCGACAATGCTTTTGGTCAGCGCGAAACCCTGCTCGCGATTGATCGCCTTCTGCACCTTGGGATCGAAATCCTGCACGCCGAGGCTCGCTCTTGTCATGCCGATCGCGGCGAAGGCATCAAGCCGACCCTCATCCATGTCGTTCGGGTCGATCTCGACGCTGAGGCTGGCATCGTCGAGGAAGTCGAATTGATCCCGCAGCGCTCTTCCGAGCACGAGGATGTCGTCGGGCTTGAGCATTGTCGGGGAACCGCCGCCGAAATGAACGGCGCGAACCCTGCCCCGCCCCCTCACAAGGCCGCCGACCGTTTCGATCTCCTTGTGGAGTGAGCGCAGGAAGGTGGCCACAGGCGCATAGTGACGCGTCTGCTTGGTATGGCAGGCGCAGAACCAGCACAGCCGGTCGCAATAGGGGATATGCAGATACAGCGATATCTCGTCATCGCCGTCGAGCGCGTCCATCCACCCGCGAACCGTGACCGCATCGACGCCCGGATGAAAGTGCGGCGCCGTCGGATAGCTCGTGTAACGCGGCACGTTGTCGACAAGGCCCACGGGAGGTGTTGGGCTCAGGGCCGGGGTTGGGCACGGGGAATGGATGGCGGCGGCGGGAGGGGTCATGATGGTCAGACTGCCTGAACCACGCCGGCAAAACCTTGATCTCGATCAAGGCGACTCAGGTCACAACGGGCGCAAATTGCCGTCCCTATTGATCACGGGCGTTGCAATGGCCGCCAGACAGGATGCTCGACAAGCTGATGTTCCCGCAATTTGCAAATCCTGCGAAGCGCGGCAGGGCGGGTTATGCGGCGCGCTCAATGCCCGCCAACTTGCCGAGCTGGCCAAAGCCTCGTCCAGGCATGAGGTTTTGGCAGGGACGGAACTGCACGACGAGGGAACCTACTCGAACCTGTTGTCCGGCGTGGTCAAGCTCACGAGAAATCTTTCCGATGGTCGTCAGCAGATTGTCGGGTTCCATTTCGCGCCCGATTTTCTGGGCAGGCCGTTCGAGGCGAAAAGGCCGATCAAGGCCGAAGCCTTGACGAATGTGGCGCTATGTTCGTTTCCAAGAACGATCATCGATCGAATGACAAGCGAGGAGCCGGAACTTGGACGCCTGCTGCTGAGGCGTGCGCTGAACGAACTGGACGAAGCGCGCGACTGGATGGCGGCACTGGGGCGCAAGACCGCCTCCGAAAAGGTCGCAAGCTTCCTTCTTATGTTCGCCAGAAACATCGACCCGTCCAAACACCCAGCAGACCCTATCAGCTTCGATCTGCCGCTGACACGCGGGGAGATCGCCGATTTTCTCGGCCTGACGATCGAGACGGTAAGTCGAGAATTCTCCAGGTTGCGAGTGGACGGCGCGATCCGGATCGCAAACAAGCGACACATAAGCCTCGCAAGCACAGCTCGGATCGAGGAACGCTGCGGCAACTAGCCCGCTGCCGAACCGTCGTCCAGCTTTGACCTTTCCAAAGGTCGTTTCATCGGCGCTTCCTGCCTGGTCACGTCACTGCCAGAGCTACGCTCCCGGTCGCCGTAAATCCTCCCCGTACAAAAGCTCTCCGCGTTTGACCTGGATCAAGGCCCGGCAGCGGAAAATCCCGAAATGGTGCCGCGAGCGGGCATTTCCGCCGGAACTTTCGAGACGCGATCGGGGACTTGCGATGAAATTTGGCACGGAGATCGTCCTTTTAAGCCTGTTTGCTTTTGGTGCCCTCGTGGCCGCCGGCTTCGGCGTGGATGTCCCTTTTCGCCAGCACATGTGGGTCTTGTTCTTCGCCGTGGCCGGCTTCACAGCGATCCTGCTGCGCAATACGGATTTCAAGCCCGCGGCGCCGATCGACCCCTCCGCCTACATGGATGGTCCGATCCGCTACGGAGCCATCGCAACGGTGTTCTGGGGTGTCGTCGGCATGCTGGTCGGCGTGATCATCGCGCTGCAGCTTGCATACCCTCACCTCAACATCGAGCCCTGGTTCAATTTCGGTCGGTTGCGGCCGGTCCATACCTCCGGCGTGGTCTTTGCCTTTGGCGGCAACGCGCTGATTTGCACCTCGCTTTACGTCGTCCAACGCACCTGCCGAGCACGCCTTTTCGGCGGCAATCTCGCCTGGTTCGTCTTCTGGGGATATCAGCTTTTCATCGTCATGGCCGCGACCGGCTATCTGCTCGGCATCACCGAAAGCCGCGAATATGCCGAGCCGGAATGGTATGTCGACATCTGGCTGACGGTCGTGTGGGTCGCGTACCTGATCCTGTTCCTCGGCACCATCCTGAAGCGCAAGGAACCGCATATCTACGTCGCCAACTGGTTCTATCTCGCCTTCATCGTCACCATCGCGATGCTCCATGTCGTCAACAATCTGTCGATGCCGGCATCATTGCTGGGATCGAAGAGCTACTCGGCCTTCTCCGGCGTTCAGGACGCACTTACCCAGTGGTGGTATGGCCACAACGCGGTCGGCTTCTTCCTCACCGCCGGTTTCCTGGGCATGATGTATTATTTCGTGCCCAAGCAGGTTAATCGGCCGGTCTATTCCTACCGCCTTTCGATCATCCACTTCTGGGCACTGATCTTCCTGTACATCTGGGCGGGCCCGCATCATCTTCATTACACCGCCCTGCCCGATTGGGCGCAGACGCTGGGCATGGTGTTCTCGATCATGCTGTGGATGCCTTCCTGGGGCGGCATGATCAACGGCCTCATGACCCTCTCCGGGGCCTGGGACAAGATCCGCACTGATCCCATTGTCCGCATGATGGTTGCGGCCATCGCCTTCTACGGCATGTCGACCTTCGAAGGCCCGATGATGTCGATCAAGACGGTCAACTCGCTCTCGCACTACACGGATTGGACAATCGGCCACGTCCATTCGGGCGCGCTCGGCTGGGTCGGCCTTATCACCTTCGGCGCGATCTACCACATGGTGCCCAAGCTCTGGAACCGCGAGCGGCTCTATTCGCTGCGGCTTGTCACCTGGCACTTCTGGCTGGCGACGCTCGGCATCGTTGTCTACGCGGCAGTGATGTGGGTGTCGGGCATCATGCAGGGACTCATGTGGCGCGAGTACGACGAGCAGGGGTTCCTCGTCTACTCCTTCGCCGAGACCGTCGCTGCCATGCATCCCTACTACGTCATGCGCGCCGCGGGCGGCGCCATGTACCTCGCCGGCATGCTGGTCATGGCCTGGAACGTCACCATGACCATCCGTGGCTACCAGCGCGAAGAGCAGCCTTTGCCCGGTTCCGCCCCCGTCCTCCAGCCTGCCGAATAAGGAGCCAGATATGGGCCTGATGGATAAACACGCGCTGATCGAGAAGAACGCCACGCTGCTTCTTGTCGGATCCCTGCTGGTTGTGACGGTCGGCGGTATCGTCGAGATCGCGCCTCTGTTCTATCTCGACAATACGATCGAGAAGGTCGATGGCATGCGGCCCTACTCGCCGCTCGAACTCGCGGGCCGCAACATCTATGTGCGCGAGGGATGCTACCTCTGCCACAGCCAGATGATCAGGCCGTTCCGGGACGAGGTGGAACGCTACGGCCATTACAGCCTGGCGGCAGAGTCGATGTACGACCATCCGTTTCAATGGGGGTCCAAGCGGACCGGACCCGATCTCGCTCGCGTCGGCGACCGCTATTCCAACAGCTGGCACGTCCAGCACCTTACGGACCCACGTTCCGTCGTGCCCGAGTCGATCATGCCGGGCTATGCGTTCCTGAAGGACACGCCGATCGAGGTGAAGGATTTCTCGACGAATCTGGTAGCGAACAGGCGCGTCGGAGTGCCCTACTCCGACGACATGATCTCCCACGCGAACGCCGACCTGATGGCGCAGGCCGATCCCAACGCCGACACATCCGGACTGGAGAGCCGCTATCCGAAAGCCAAGATCGGCGACTTCGACGGCAACCCCCAGCAGGTCACCGAGATGGATGCCCTGGTGGCTTACCTCCAGATGCTCGGCACCTTGGTCGATTTCAGGAATTACGACGAAGCAGCTGGCTACCGCTGAGGAGAGCAACCGATGGAATACAACTTGATGCGGGAGTTCGCCGACAGTTGGGGTCTGCTTGCCATGGCCCTGTTCTTTGTAGGCTGCATTGCTTTCGCGCTTCGTCCGGGTGGCAAAGCGCATGCCGATCACGCCGCACGGATTCCTCTTAAGGACGATTGATCATGAGCAGCGAGCATGTCGACGAAATCTCGGGCGTGACGACGACCGGCCACGAATGGGACGGGATCAGGGAGCTCAACAATCCCCTGCCGCGCTGGTGGGTGATCACCTTCTACGTCACCATCGCCTGGGCGCTGGCCTACACGATTGCCTATCCCGCCTGGCCGATGCTGAGTTCCGCAACCAAGGGCGTTCTGGGCTTTTCCAGCCGCAATGACGTCAAGAACGAAATGGCCGCGGCTGAAGCCGGCAAGGCCAAATACCTCGCGGCAATGCAGTCTAAAACCGTTTCGGAAATTGCCTCGGACGATGCGTTGCGCGAGTTCGCCGTCGCGGCCGGCGGCGCGGCATTCAAGGTCAACTGCGTGCAGTGCCACGGCTCCGGCGCGCAAGGGTCGACAGGGTTTCCGAACCTGAACGATGACGATTGGCTTTGGGGCGGCAAGACGGAGCAGATCCAGCAGACGATCACGCACGGCATCCGTTTCGCCTCGGACGCCGATACCCGTCAGTCGGAGATGCCCGCCTTCCTCGATGTGCTCAAGCCCGAGCAGATCGCGCAGGTCAGCGCCTTCGTGGCCAGCCTTTCCGGGCCGGTACAGGACAAAACCCTGATCGAGCCCGGCACCAAGGTTTTCGCGGACAATTGTGCCGCCTGCCATGGCGAGAACGCAAAGGGCAACCGGGAACTCGGGGCACCCGATCTCACCGATGCGATCTGGCTTCACGGTTCCGGCGAAGCCGCGATTGCTTCTCAGGTGCGAGCCCCGAAGAACGGGGTGATGCCTGCCTGGGTCGGCCGCCTTGGCGAGACGACGGTCAAGGAACTGGCTGTCTATGTCCATTCGCTTGGCGGCGGAGAATAGGAGCGGGGCCTGTTCTCAGCCCTCGGCCGTTCAAGCGACGAGGCCCGGCCATGCCGGGCCTCGACTTGCTTTTGATGTCTCAGTTTGACCTGCATCAACGCGACGCGCCCGGGCGACTGCAAGACTGCTGGAGACAGGCGGCGTCACTTCGCCGTGATTGGAGATCGTGGTGCTGGATCAGTCGCAGGTAGAACGGCTCGAAGCCGAAGCGGTCAATTCCGCAAAGACGCGACAGCCGCTTTATGCCGCGCGCAAGAAAATCTTTCCGAAGCGGGCCTCCGGCCGTTTCCGCCAGTTCAAATGGCTGGTGATGGCGATCACGCTCGGTATCTATTACCTGACGCCGTGGCTGCGCTGGGATCGCGGGCCCTTCGCTCCGGACCAGGCCGTTCTGATTGATCTGGCGAACCGCCGTTTCTACTTCTTCTTCATCGAGATCTGGCCGCAGGAATTCTACTACGTCGCCGGCCTTCTCATGATGGCGGGCGTTGGTCTTTTCCTGATCACATCGACGGTCGGGCGGGCCTGGTGCGGCTATACCTGCCCGCAGACCGTCTGGGTGGACCTGTTCCTTGTCGTGGAACGGGCGATTGAAGGCGATCGCAACGCCCGCATCAAGCTCGACGCTGCCCCGTGGACCGTTCGCAAGCTCCTCCTGCGCGTTTCCAAGCACGCCGTCTGGCTCGTCATCGCAGCGGCCACGGGCGGCGCCTGGATCTTCTACTTCGCCGACGCGCCGAAGCTGCTTGGCGAAGTCGTCACTGGCACGGCGGCGCCCGTGGCCTATGTCACGATCGCCGTGCTCACCGGCACCACCTATGTGTTTGGCGGGCTGATGCGGGAGCAGGTCTGCACCTACATGTGCCCCTGGCCGCGAATTCAGGCTGCCATGCTCGATGAAAACTCGCTGACCGTCACATACAACGACTGGCGCGGCGAGCCGCGTTCGCGCCACGCCAAGAAGGCCTCGGCGGCCGGGCAATCGGTCGGTGACTGCGTCGATTGCAACGCCTGTGTCGCCGTCTGCCCCATGGGCATCGACATCCGTGACGGTCAGCAGCTGGAATGCATCACCTGCGCGCTGTGCATCGACGCCTGTGACAGCGTCATGGACAAGCTCGGCCGAGAACACGGGCTGATTTCCTATGCAACCCTGGCTGACTACAACGCCAACATGGCAGTGGCCACTTCCGGCGGCACTGGTCCGGTCAATCCGGCGCTCGTAAGAACGGCGAGCGGCAGCTTCGCCGACGGCTTGGCACATTTCCATCTCGGCAAGATCTTCCGGTTGCGCACCTACATCTATCTCGGCGCATGGTCGGCGATCGGCCTGGTGCTCGTCTATTCGCTGCTGACGCGCGAGCGGCTGGAGCTGAATGTCCTGCATGATCGCAATCCGCAGTTCGTGACGCTCTCGGACGGCTCGATCCGGAACGGCTACACGGTCAAGCTGCTCAACATGATACCCCAGCCCAGGACGATCGAGGTCACGCTGCAGGGTCTCGACGGCGGCGAGATGAGCATCGTTGGCATCGACCAGCCCGCAAGTCGCTCGTTCGCGATTCCGGTCGAACCCGACCGGCTGAAGACGCTCAGAATCTTCGTCAGGCAGCCGGCGGACCGCATCAAGAAGCCGGTGCAGAATTTCGAATTTCGCATCGACGACAGGGCGAGTTCCGAATCCGCCGAATACACCGCCAGTTTCAACGCGCCGGAGAGCAGCAGATGAGCGCCGAAATGCGGAAGCCACGCGAGTTCACCGGCAGGCACATGTTGATCGTCACCCTCAGCTTCTTCGCCGTGGTGATTGGGGTCAACCTCACCCTGGCCACGCTCGCCCAGAAGAGCTGGACCGGCCTCGTTGTCGAGAACACCTATGTCGCAAGCCAGCAGTTCAACGAAAAAGCACGGAAAGGAAGGGCACAGGCGGCGCTAGGCTGGACGGGCAGGCTGACCATCACCTCCGGCGAGGTCCGCTACAGCCTTGCCGACAGGAAGGGCAAGCCAGTGCCGCTGCACGGCGTCAAGATGCTGTTCCGCCACCCGGCCTATGAGACCGAGGATGAAACCCTGACACTTGCCGCGGTGTTCGGAGGCACTCCGGGCGACATACAGGAGTTTGCCGTCCGGCACACGCCGAAGGATGGCGTCTGGATCGTGGAGATCGATGCGGACGCCGGACTGACGTCACCGTTCCGTGACGTTCGCCGCGTCATGATCTCGAACGGAGCCCTGCAATGAGCTGCTGCGCGCCAGGGGCTGGAATGGCGTCGGAAGTTGCCGCCGCCGCGTCCGCACCGCCGTCGAGCGAGGAGATCAAGCTGGCGAGCCGCTTTCTGGGCAGCGACATTCACCAGACCGACCTGTCGGTGCCGACGGTTCACTGCGGAGCTTGCATCCAAGCCATCGAGGCTGCGCTGGGCTCGGTCGAGAACGTCGATTCCGCTCGCGTCAACCTGTCGACGAAGCGTGTGTCGGTGCGCTGGCACGGCGATAGCGTCCCGCCATTCTTTGCCGTGCTCGGCCGCCTCGGCTATCAGGCGCACCTGTTCGACCCGGAAATTCACGAGAAGGACAGGACGCTTTCGGAGCTGATCCGCGCTGTCGCCGTCGCGGGCTTCGCCGCCGGCAACATCATGCTGCTCTCGGTATCGGTCTGGTCCGGCGCGGAAGGTCCGACACGCGATCTGTTTCACTGGCTGTCCGCGCTGATCGCCATCCCGGCGCTCGCCTTCGCCGGCGGCATCTACTTCCGCTCCGCGGCGAACGCGCTGCGCCATGGCCGGATGAACATGGACGTGCCGATCGCGGTGGGGGTTTCGCTGGCCTACGCGATGAGCCTCTATGAGACCATCAACCACGGCGAGCACGCCTATTTCGACGCTTCGGTATCGCTGCTTTTCTTCCTGTTGATCGGCCGCACGCTGGACCACGTCATGCGTGAGCGAGCGCGAACCGCGGTCAATGGCCTGTCGCGGCTAGCCGCGCGGGGTTCCATTGTCCTGCGCGACGACGGAACACGCGAATACGTGCCCGTCGCCGAGCTCGCGGCAGGAATGCATCTTCTCATCGCGGCCGGAGAGCGGATACCGGTCGACGGCGACATCATCAGCGGGAATTCCGACCTGGATTGCTCGATCGTCTCCGGCGAGAGCGCGCCCAAGACCGTGAGTGCCGGCACACATGTCCAGGCTGGCACGTTGAACCTGACGGGTCCGCTGACGATGCAGGCAACCGCCGCAGCGAAGGATTCCTTCCTTGCGGAAATGGTTCGACTGATGGAGGCCGCCGAGGGCGGCCGCTCACGCTACAGGCGGATTGCGGACCGGGTATCGGCACTCTACGCGCCCGTTGTCCATCTGGCGGCCTTTGTCACATTCCTCGGCTGGATGGTTGCGTCCGGCGATTGGCACCGGGCCATGACCATCGCCATCGCCGTGCTTATCATCACCTGCCCCTGCGCGCTCGGCCTGGCCGTGCCGATTGTCCAGGTCGTGGCAGCCCGGCGCCTGTTCGAGGCCGGCGTCATGGTCAAGGACGGTTCGGCCATGGAGCGTCTCGCGGTGATCGACGCGGCGGTGTTCGACAAGACCGGGACGTTGACCCTGGGGCTGCCCAGACTGGTCAATGCCGCATCAATCGATCCGGCCATGCTGGCGATCGCGGCCGACATGGCAGCTCATTCCCGGCACCCGTTTTCAAAGGCTCTGGCGACATACGGAAACGATCGTAGCCGAACCAAGTTCGACCGCGTGCAGGAAGAGCCCGGCTTCGGCATCGAAGCGTTCGCCGGCGGCGACACCTGGCGCCTTGGCCGGCGCGGCTGGGCAGGGTGGAAGGCCCGTACGGGCGGTGAAGGAAAATATGGCGGCCTTGGCGGCACGGTTCTCGCCAAGAATGGCAGGATCGTCGCTTGCTTCGCCTTCGAGGATGCCACGCGACCCGATGCGAAGGCGGCGGTAGGGAGATTGAAGGATGCCGGCATCCCGGTCGAGATGCTCTCCGGCGATACTGCGAGGGCCTGCGCCGAGGTGGCGGGGATCCTCGGCATCGATCGCTTTGTGCCGGCCTTGCTGCCCTCGGGAAAGGTCGAGAGGATAGAGACGTTGACCCGCGCCGGTCACAAGGTGCTGATGGTGGGCGATGGCCTCAACGACACGCCGGCGCTTGGCGCCGCTCATGTCTCGATGGCTCCGGCGACCGCCGCCGACATTGGTCGCAAAGCCGCGGATTTCGTCTTCCTGCGCGAGAGCCTGTTGGCCGTACCGCTCGCCCTGGATGTCTCGCGCAAGGCTGGCCGGCTCATACGCCAGAACATCGCAATCGCGATCATCTACAACGCATTCGCCGTGCCGATCGCCATCCTCGGATATGTGACGCCGCTCATCGCGGCGATCGCGATGAGCGCTTCATCGCTGATCGTGATCGCAAATGCGATGCGGCTTCAGGCCACGGCGAAAGCGGCACCTGACGCGGCTCCGGCCAGGCGCCGCACCGACGTCATCCAAGCGGCCCATCCATGACCACGCTCGTCTACCTCATTCCGGTAGCCCTCTTCCTGGGGGCGCTCGGTTTGTCCGGCTTCCTGTGGGCCTTACGCAGCGGCCAGTACGAGGATCTCGACGGAGCTGCCGAGCGGATACTGATCGAGCCCGATGTGCAAGACAATGAAGGCCTGCGATCAAACTGATGCAGATCAAAGCGCCGACGCTCCCGGCGTTCCAGAAAATGCCTGAGGAAGAGCAGGAGGCACCGATGCAAGCGCAGGACATCATGACGACACCGGTGATCTCAATCGATGCTTCGGCCTCGATCGCCGACGCGGCCGACCTGATGTTGACCAGGAAGATCAGCTGCCTGCCGGCCACACGCGACGGTGTGGTGGTTGGCATCATCAGCGAAGGTGACTTCCTCCGGCGCAAGGAACTTGGCACCCAGCGTGTTCGTCCTCGCTGGCTCGAATTTCTGACCGGCCCCGGCAAGATCGCCGATGAGTATGTGCACACAGCCGGCCGCCGGGTTGGCGACGTCATGACGACGGACGTCGTCTCGGCACCGCCTGGGGCATCGCTGGGCGAGATCGTCGAATTGATGGCTGACCACGACATCAAGAATGTGCCGATCCTCGATCAGGGCAGACTGGCCGGGATCATAACCCGCTCCGACTTGTTGCGCGCCCTGCTGCGGATCCTGCCCAAAACCGGCGCCGCGACTACCGATGACGAGGTCATACGCAGGAAGATCATTGCCGAGCTGCAGGGGCAATCCTGGAGCGGCGGCGATCTTATCGGCGTTACTGTCGATAGGGGTGACGTTGAACTGAGCGGCGCCATTTTCGACGAGCGTCAGCGAAAGGCCGCTGTCGTTGCGGCCGAGAACGTCGCCGGGGTCAAGAAGGTCACGGACAAACTCTTTTGCGCCGGGCCGTTCTCGGTCCTGCTTCTCTCCTAGAAGACGCCACAGAGCCTGGCGGAACCGCTCCCCAACAGCGCATCGCCAAAGGGAGATTTCGGGCTGCATGGCCGCCCGGTCCAGTCCAGCATTCCGGCGCCCGCTTCCCCCTTAAATCGCGAACGAGGGTATCAAGGGCCGAACCAACAACAGCGCGAAGGCAATGAGCGCCGCGCCGGCGATTGTATCTGCTATCTTCCTGCCGCCGCTCAGCCGCCTGCCCAGCAACAGCCACATCGATCCGGTAATTGCCGTGATCATAAGCAGCGCGATCCAAGCGATGCCCCGCGCGGCTGCTTCGATGTCCATCGGCACGATGGCCACGCAATAGATGAACGCCTTCGGATTGAGGACGGTGGTTGCCACGATGGAAATGCCACCACCGTTCCCGGTTGCGTCGTCGCGTTTGACGGCGATCAGGCGAAAGCCAAGTATTACGAGCCATGCAGCGGCAACCAGTTGAACCATCTGGATGGTGCCAGGCGGCACCAGGGAACGCAGGGAAAGCCAGAAGGCTGCCGCGATCCCGTATCCGCATGCCTGCGCGACAAGGAGCGTAGCGGCGTTCCCTCGCTTGACTGCGCCCGCCGCCAGAAGAGCATTGGTTGGCCCCGGCGCGGCAAAAAGCAGGAATGCTTCCAGAAAATGCAGATTATCCAAACTGCCTGCCTCGTATGCGAACCTGTCAACGACAGCAGTCCACTTGAGCAGACTGTCGTCAAAAGCCTCCTGGACCGTCAGCTCGTCGCAAGGGCGAAATCGTCCGTCGCCGGCTGGAACAAGGGCGCACCGCAGCAGCCAATCCGGCTACGGCGTTGGTGTTCCATCAACGGATAGATTGCAACCGGGCGATCAAATCGCCATTGCGGCAATAGGCCGGCGGGTGATCCGCATGCGCCGTCTGATCCAGCCAGGTCGCGCATTCCTCCTGGTGGCGGCAGGACCGGCACCGGTCCACCGCGCGATTGGTGACGGCGACGTGATCCGCCACGATTTTCAGCGGCCTGTCGACGCCCAATTTCTGCATCATGCGCCCCATCAAGGCCGTTCGAGCATCAAGTCCAATCAGATATTCGAGAAAGTTCATGTCGTCACACTCCTCACACAGCAATCATTGCCATGCCAAGCGGCGTGTGACGTTGATCTCCATCAACGAGGGCCGTTCCGTTCCGGGAATTGCTTCCGCTGGACAAGGCCACCTTCTCGCCCAGCGCAGTCAGCGCTGAATACAGCGTGGCTCGCCTGGATATGATGACCTCGGTAAAGCCGCCGTCCTGGCCTGCGGTCCCAAACATAGCGCCAATGCCCGCGGTCAGCGCCATCGCCAGCGCTCCCCAAAAGGTGACCCGAGCGGTGGCCTTCAATACGTTGGCGCCGCGCGCCAATCGCGCCCAGCACCGCAAGGAATAGCAGCGATGCAATCGAGACTACCGCAACCAGTCTCGCGGGTGGCGCAAGCATCACCATTGCCAATGGCATGATCGCACCGATTGAAAACGCCGCCGCCGAAGCCAGCGCCGCCAGGATCGGTGGTGCAGCGGTAATCTCGGAAATACCAAGCTCGTCGCGGGCGTGTGCGCCAAGCGCGTCCTTGGCCATCAATTGGTCAGCCACCTGCAACGCCAATTGAGGCCCCACGCCGCGATCGATGTATATCAGGGCAAGCTCCTGCCTCTCGAACTCGGGTTGCGTCGCCTATTCGTCTCGCTCACGGGCGAGATCCGCCTTCTCGGTATCGGCCTGGGGACTGACGGACACATATTCGCAGGCCGCCATCGACATGGCGCCCGCCACGAGGCTGGCGACGCCTGCCACCAGGACATTGGTCGTGGTGGCGTTGGCGGCTGCAACCCCGATGATCAGGCTGGCCCTCGAAACGATGCCCTCAAGCGCAGGAATGCAGCTTCATTACTCCCTGACCGGAACAAATACCCTGATCCAAGTCAAATGGCTGCGCCGATTCGGCCTGCGACACTTTTCGCGGGCCAAGGCGCGCTGACAGCCAGCTGTCAGCTAACTCATGAGACATTGTCGCCAGAAGGCATGCAACGGTCCGGCCGCTGCGCCTGAAGCCAGGATGCAATTCTTATGAAACAAATCGCCTTATCGCTCTTCGTGATCGCCTCATCAGGCGCCTATGTCTGGGATCAGGCAGGCACAGCGCCGGCCAACGACTTGATCGATGCGGACGGTGCCGCCAATGCCGCAACGCAGAGCACTCCGCAGCCATTCGTTCCACAGGCGTCGGCCGATCCGGTCGCAGTGCCAGCGGCGTCGCTGCGCAAAATTCCCCAGAATGCGCAGCGGGAGCCGACTCCGCTGAGGCCGATTGATGCCAGAGCGGACAACACGGCAGCCGTTGCAGCCGCTCCAAAGCCGGTACTTGCTCCCAGCCCGCCGCAGGCCGCGAGGCTTGCGCCTCCTCCACCGAAGCAAAATGCCGCGCCGGCGATTGCCGAGGCGCGCATGCCGGATGCACCAACGTTCGCGGTGACGCCTGCGGTCTATATTCCAATCCCGCAGCCGAGGCCGGCATACCCGCAAGCAACCGCGCGCGTGATTCATACCGGGATGAAGGTCGCGGCCCACGGCTATGCCGACGGGGTCTACACCGGCCCCGCGGCCGACGCCTACTACGGTATCATCCAAATCCAGGCGCTCGTCCAGGGCGGCCGCCTGACGGCGCTCAAGGTACTGAAATACCCCAATGACCGCCGCACCTCCATCAGCATCAACCGGCAGGCGTTGCCCATGCTGCGCGATGAGGCGATCAGCGCGCAAAGCGCAGATGTCGACATCATCTCGGGCGCCACGCTGACCAGCAGGGCCTTTATCCAATCACTGGGCGGCGCCTTGAAGAAGGCCTCATCGTAATTTCATGCGCGAGACGAGAATAATGATGGGCATGCCCATTACCGTCGACCTCGGCCGCTCGGCTGGCGACCTCGGCGGGCAGGTCTTCGACTATTTCGACGATGTCGACCGGCGTTTCAGCACTTACCGTCAGGACAGCGAGATCTCGGCCATAAACCGGGGCGACATTCCGGTCCGCGACTGGAGCGGACAGATGATGGACGTGATCAGGATTGCGGAGCAAACCAGAAGGGAAACTGCCGGGTATTTCGACATCCACAGGCCCGACGGCGCGCTCGACCCCTCCGGCATCGTCAAGGGCTGGGCCATCCGCAACGCAGCCGAAATCGTCCGTCGGGCGGACGTCAGCGACTTCTTCATCGAGGCGGGCGGCGACATCCAATCCTCCGGCAGGAATGCGTCCGGTCGAGACTGGAGCGTCGGCATCCGCAATCCCTTCCAGGCGAATGAGATCGTCAAGGTGGTCTATCCGCGTGGACATGGCGTCGCCACTTCCGGCACATATGCGCGCGGGCAGCACATCTACAATCCCCGCGCGACTCATGACCCAATCAGCGACATCGTCAGCCTGACCGTTATCGGCGCCGATGTGCTCGAGGCCGACCGCTTCGCCACAGCCGCCTTTGCGATGGGCAGGGACGGCATCCTCTTCATAGAGCAGACGCAAGGGCTCGAAGGATATCTCATCGACAGCAACCGCCGTGCGACACCGACAAGCGGCTTTGGAGTCTTCTGCCAGCCATGATCAAGACCCTAGACCGGCTTCTCGACCACCTCACGATGTATCGGCTGGTTCTCTACTACCTGGTGGCGCTGCTGGGTGCCGCCTTTGTCCTGGGCTTCCTGAACCTTGTGCCGCATGATCCGAGAGAACTCGCCTTTACGACCGCCCTGGTGCTGGCCACCTGCTGGATCACCAACAAGGTCTTTGCACGTATCTTCGAGGTTCCGGCCAATGGCGAGTCCGTCCACATTACCGCGATGATCCTGGCGCTCATCCTCGATCCGATTGCCGCCACCGATGCCAAGGCCATCGGCGCCGTGGCACTCGCCTCGGTCTGGGCGATTTCGTCGAAATACATCCTGGCCGTGGGCAGGAAACACCTGTTCAATCCGGCCGCTCTGGGCGTTGCCTTGACAGCGCTGTTGCTCGATCGTCCCGCCACATGGTGGGTGGCGGGAAACCTCTGGCTGCTCCCCCTGGTGCTTGTGGGCGGCGCTCTCGTGGTGCGTAAGCTGCGTCGGCTCGATCTCGTGGCCACGTTCGTCGGGGTGGCGCTGGCGACGATACTGGCAACCACCGACCCGTCTCGATATGGCACCGCTCTCGCGGAGACCTTCGGTTCGTCGCCGTTGCTGTTCTTCGCCTTCGTAATGCTGACCGAGCCGCTGACGGCGCCCACGACGCGCTGGGCGCGCATCGCCTTCGCCGGCGTCGTCGGCTTTCTGTTCGCACCCAACGTCCATATCGGCTCGTTCTATTTCACACCCGAACTCGCTCTCCTGGCGGGTAACCTCTTCGCTTACGCCGTGAGCCCGAAGGGTCGGTTTGTGTTGACTTTGGAGCGCATCGAGCAAACAGCCGTCGACAGCTACGACTTTATCTTCAGGTCGCAGCGAAAACTCGCTTTCCAGGCGGGCCAGTACCTTGAATGGACGCTTGGCCTCGACCGTTCCGACAACCGCGGAAACCGGCGCTACTTCACGGTCGCCTCATCGCCTACCGAGCAATCCGTGCGGCTGGGCGTCAAGTTCTATCCGCGGTCGAGCGCCTTCAAACGGGCGCTGGGCGGCATGAAACCCGGCGCCACGATCCACGCTGCACAACTGGCCGGCGATTTCACGCTTCCCTCCGATCCGAAGACCAAGATCGCTTTCCTGGCAGGCGGCATCGGCATCACGCCGTTCCGTTCGATGCTGCAATATCTCATCGATCGCAAGGAAGCGCGGCCTGTCGTCGTCCTCTATGGAACAGAGAGCCAAGACGACATCGCCTATCGCGACGTGCTCGACTCCGCGCGGCGCAAACTGGGCATAAGAATATTCCACGCCGTGGCCAAAGGCGCGGTGGGGGGCCAGTATCCCGGCTATATCGACGCGCGCCTGGTGCGCCTCACCATGCCCGACTACCTCGAACGCATCTTCTACGTCTCCGGGCCGCAGAGCATGGTCAAGGCGGTGCGCAAGAAGCTTCTGGCAATGGGCGTTCGCCGCTCCAGGATCAAGGTCGATTACTTCCCCGGATTTGCCTGAACGCCGCTCACCCATGCCGCGGCAGGTGGATGGTCACCGCCAGACCGGAATAGGCGTTGGCCATTTCGAGGCGGCCCCCATAGGCTTCGACGATATCCGAAACGATCGCCAGGCCGAGGCCGCTGCCGCCGCCCTTGCTGTCGAGCTGAACCCCGCGCAACAAGGCGGCATCCCTGGCGGCCTCGGGAATGCCCGGTCCATCATCGACGACTTTGATGATCACCTCGCCGGCGCTCGCGGATGCGCTCACATGAACCAGGGATTTCGCGAAACGCGTCGCGTTTTCCACCAGATTGCCGAGAATCTCGGATAGGTCGCCTTCATCGACCGGCGCCATGAAATCCTCGGCGGCATCGATCACGAATGAGAGTTGCTTGCCCCTTGGCGTACGTTTGACGACAGCGACCACGCCGCTCGCCACGTCTCGGACAAGGCACGCGGCATCGCCGGAGACGCCAGGCGCCAGACGAGCGCGCGCCAACTCCCGCTCGACATGGCGGCGAATTGCGCTCGCGCTCTTCTCGATTTCGTCGGCAAGCTCGCTTTCGCCCTTTTTTCGTAAAGTCCGGATATCGGCGGACAGGACCTGCAGGGGCGTCTTGAGGCCATGCGCAAGGTCAGTGGCGCGCGAGCGCGCGCGAGAGAGGGCTTTCTCCTGGGCGTCGAGCAGGCGGTTGATTTCGTCGGCAAGTGGCTGCACCTCGCTCGGCGCGGCCGCGCCAAGCCGCGCCGTCCGCTGCGCAATCACGTCTTTGACGGCGACCCTTAGGCCTTCCAGCGGCGCCAGGCCGACAGTGATCTGGATGAAGAAAGCCCCCATCAGAGCAGACGCGAGCACAATGAGCGCCGGCGCAAGATCACGAACATACTCGCCAACGGAAACTTCCACGTTGCGATGGTCTTCCGCCACGACGGCGCGAAAGGCCCGCCCGTCGGCGTCGGTGATCGTGCGCATGACGGCAACGGTGAGCTCGCCGCCCGGCCCCTTGAGTTCTTCCTTCAGCAGTTCGCCATTGGCTGGCTGTTGAGGCAAGGCCAGCGTTGCATCCCACAGGGAACGCGATCGAACGAGGCTGTGGGTAGCCATATCCTCCACTTGCCAGTAGTGGCCAGACAGCGGACTGGCGAAGCGTTGATCGGCCAGCGTCGAGGCCACCGAGAGCCGGCCATCGGCTGTAAAGCTCGTCGCCCCAATCAGTTCATTGAGATCGACCGTCAACTCACTGACGACACGCCTCTCGACGTTCAGTTCAAACAGATAGCGAAGGCCGACACCGGCGATGGCAAGGGCGATGACAATCGATATCGCCGCGGCCGACCAGAGCCTGAAACGGATAGAATTGCGCATCAATCCGGCCCGTCGGGCACGAAGTAACCAAAACCGCGTCGTGTCTCGATGACATCATTGCCGAGTTTCCGTCGCAGGCGCGCCACGATGACCTCGATCGTATTCGGGTCGCGTTCATTGTCGGAACTGTACAGATGCTCGGCAAGTTCAGTCGACGCGACCACGCGGCCGGCATGATGCATCAGGAACGCCAGCAGCCGGTATTCCAGCGGCGACAATGCCACCGGAACGCCGCGAAGCAAGATGCGCATCTGGCGTGTATCGAGCAGCAAAGGGCCTGATTTCAACACCGGAGCGGCCTGCCCGCTTGAACGGCGCAGGATGGCTCGCAGCCGCGCCAGCAGCTCCTCCATTTCAAAGGGTTTGGGAAGATAGTCGTCGGCGCCCGCGTTGATGCCTTCCACGCGCTCGGTCCACAGCCCCCTCGCCGTCAGGATGAGGACGGGAAAGCGGCGGCCATTGGCGCGCCAGCGCTTCAGCACGGTAAGGCCGTCGAGCTTCGGCAGTCCAAGGTCAAGAATCGCCGCGTCGTAGTTCTCGACATCGCCCGCAAACCAGGCCGCTTCACCATTGTCCACGATGTCGACGGCCATGCCCGACGCCTTCAAAACCATCGCGATGTCGGCCGCGATGCGTGGTTCGTCTTCAGCCACGAGGATCTTCATTTGTGGTCGCCTTCACCGCCCAAAACACCGCCCGCGCCGGCATCGACATCAATGATCCGGCGCCTGCCATCGGCAGCGACCACCTGGAACCGATAGATCCACTTGCCTCCGGCGCGAATGAGGTCGATCGCAACAATCTCACCGGGAGCCTTGGCGCGGACAATGGCCATGATATCGGCGAGGCCCTCGATTTCGCCGCGCTCATAAAGATCGCGCGCCCGATCGTGGTCATCGTCGTCATCCTGCGCCCTGACGGACAATGGCGCGGCCAGCACAAGTGCGGCCACGCCCAGAGCTGCCAGGCTCATCGACACGGTTTTCATGGAAAGGAGCTGTCGCATGCGGAAGCTGTCAAACCGCTGTCAATCATTGTCAGCCGGCGGCAAGGACCACGCCTCTATCAAGGGCCATCGCGCCCGATGATGGGTGCGCAGAGAAGGATACGAAACCATGCGCAATTTTCCTGTCTTGCTTGTCGCCCTTGGAGGCCTGACCGCCTTTGTCATACCCGCTGCCGCGGAATCCGACCACGGATCATGCGCAACCGCGTCCGCCACTTCTTCGGCAACAATCGACCTCGAGGCCATCCCCATGATGAGCGCCACTGGTCCCAAGTCAGTCAAAGGTGTCGGCGACGATGAATGCAGCGACGGCAAGACTGTATCCGGCGCCCGCGGTGATCGGGAAGACGAGAAATTCGGGGACAGCGACGACTGACGGCCGATCGAGCGTCCACCGACCATCACCCACTATCCTCCTGGAGAACATCTGCAATGCCGGAAATTCAGCATATCCATCCCATTCTTGTGCATTTCCCTATCGTGCTCATGTACGTGCTTGTGGTCATCGACCTTGCCGCGCTCGCCAATCGCAACCCCGTGACGACGCGTTCGGGCGTGGGGACGATTTCCACCTTTGCCGCCGTCGCCGCAGGACTCTTTGCGGTCTGCACCTGGTTCTTTGGCGGCATGGCCCTCGACCACGCGGAGGCCGCCGGCTTCAGCAGCGACATAGCGGAAATCCATGAGGGCTTGGGCGAGATCAGCGCCTTGACCTTTCTGGGCTGGGGCCTGCTCCGGCTCGTGCTGTGGGTGAGAAATCGAGAGCTGGGTACGCTGACATTCGCCATTCCCGCGATTGAAATAGCCGGCGCGGCGCTGGTTACCGTAACAGGTTATTATGGCGGGCAGCTGGTTTACGACCTTGGCGTGAACGTCACCAAGGCCGCGGTCGGAGGGTGACCTTTCGACGTTCGACCTCGATCCATCGCCACGCAAGAAGGGCATGCCTTCAGGCACACGCCTCGACGAACGTTCTGGACGGCTCCCTTGGTGATGAGGAGCTGTTCATGTGCGCTGTCCTGCACGACGATGGACAAGCGCTTGCGAACAAATTCGTAGGGGCTCTCGTCGTCGCCGGGAACGATCTCCTCGACATCGACAGTCCGTTCGAATCTATCCCTAAGCACGGTGGTCGCGGGAGATCCGCTGCTGCAGGACCTCCATCGCGCGAGAGGCGCCATATTCCTGAGTGAAGCTTAAGACACAGCTGGCGAGCACGATCGCGCCGATGATCGCCGCTTCATGACCCTCCCCGACGAACACTGAAACGGCGGCGGCAAAGACCAGGATCAGGACGAGTGGGCTGCGAAAATGGCGCGCGAATACAGCCAATGCCGATCCACCGGACCGAGACGCCAGTGCGTTGCGGCCGAATTTGGCAAGTCGGATTGCCGCATCGACGCTCAGCAGACCGGAAGTCGAGGTCTCCAGCCGGCCGACCAACTCACTCGTTTCGAGCGACCAGTAGGCAGGCTCGACATGGCCGGAAAGGCGGCTGACCGGTCGCTTCTCATCTGGAACTTCCTCCAGCTGGTCCGGGCTATCTGCCGTTCTGGCCGCCATGGTCGCAAAGTCAATTCGAGAACAGGCGGCTGATGCCGTTCTCGCCAATCAGGGAGCGTGTGATGCCGCCAAAGGCCCATTCCCTGAGCCGGCTGTGGCCGTAGGCGCCGGAAACGATCAAATCGGCGTGGACCGAGCGAGCGAATGCCATCAACCCGTCGCCGTCGGCGGTACCGGCGAACACTTCGGTTTGCGCCATGATGCCATGCTGCTCAAGAAACACCGCGACGTCGGCGAGGCTGTTTCGAACGTCCTCTCCCGAAGCTTCTTCCATTGTGGCGACTACAACCTCTTTGGCCTCGGCAAGGAGGGGCAAGGAGTCGGATACGGCCCTTCGTGCCTCCCGGCTGTCCTTCCAAGCGACCAGGATGGTTTTTCCAAGCAGGTGTTCGGCGTTGCCCGCAGCAACCAGCACGGGACGACCGACCCCGAGCACCAAGCTTCCTATATCGAGTGCACGGAAGACGTCGTCGCCGCCATCGGCGGTCACGATGAGATCAGCTGAACGGGCCACCAGCCCTAAAGCGCGCGTCGGACCGCAAACATGTTGTCTCCATTCGCTGCTGATGGAGTGCGGGACAAGCTTCTCAAAGGTGTCTCGCAGTTCAGCAAGACGCTTCTCGATCTCCTGCCGTTTGACCTGCATGACCTCGCCTTCATAGACCAGGCCTTCGCCCGTGGCCACCAATGGCGGAACGTCCGCGGCAGCGAAGCCGATGAGGTGAGCATCGAAGCGATGCGCCATTTCTGCCGCCAGTTTCACGAGAGGTCCTGGCTCTGCATCAACGGCCAAGTTGACGACAATCGTTTTGTAGGACACGCAGGCACCTCACAGAAAATAGGTGGGTCCCTAATGCTCCCTCGCGAGCCTAAGCACTTTGATGTGGGTCAAAATGACGGAGTGAGTTGTTTGCGAACGAATGCATGGGTGCTAAACCTGCCACCGGTAGTGCGTCTCAAATGCAGGGCAAGATGTGACAAAGAAGGGGCCAGTTTCTTCCGCGGACGCAGTCGCCAAGTCGCCCGTTCCGTCAGTGCATCCGGCAAGGCATGACGATGTGCCCGGCCATCAGCTTCTCGCACGGATGTTCGACCAGACTCCTGGTTTCATGAGCTTGCTGAAAGAACCTGGCCATGTGTTCGAATTTGCGAACGCCGCCTACAAGCGAATGGTCGGAGAGCGGAAACTTATCGGCAAATCCGTGCGCGAGGCGTTTCCCGATCTCGAAGGTCAAGGCCTCTTCGAGCTGCTGGATCGCGTCTACGAAACCGGCGAGCCCTATGTGGGCCGAAGCGTGAAGGTCGTCTATCGCAACGTCGAAACAGGCGCCGCAGAGGAACGGATCCTCGACTTCGTCTATCAACCCGTCAGGGCGGCCGACGGCCAGATCACCGCCATCTTTGTTCAAGGCACCGACGTCAGCGACCTGTCGTTCGCCAATGCTGCGCTGCAGCTGCGGGAGGATCACCTGCGTTCGATCCTGGCGACAGTTCCCGATGCGATGATCGTCATCGACGAAAGTGCAAACATCCAATCCTTCAGCACGGCGGCCGAGATGTTGTTTGGCTACAAGGCCAGCGAGGTCATCGGGCAGAACGTCAAGATGCTGATGCCCTCGCCTTACCGGGAGGAGCATGACACGTATATGCAGCGCTACCTGAAGACGGGAGAACGCCGCATTATCGGACTTGGCCGAACCGTAACCGGGATGCGCAAGGACGGATCGACGTTTCCGATGGAACTCGCTGTCGGCGAAATGCATCCGGGAACAGGCCGCTTCTTCACCGGCTTCTGTCGCGACCTGACGGAACGCCACAGAACTCAGGCCAGGATGCAGGAGCAGCAGCAGGAGCTGCTTCACATGGCACGCTTCACCGCGCTTGGCGAAATGGCCTCGACATTGGCGCATGAGATAAACCAGCCGCTGACGGCCATCACGAACTACCTCAAGGGCAGCCGCCGTCTCCTCGAGAAAAGCAAGGACGAGAACGCCGCCATGCTGCAGGATGCTGTCGAGAAGGCTGCCGAGCAGGCCCTGCGCGCCGGCGACGTGATCCGTCGCCTCAGGGATTTTGTCGCCAGGGGCGAAAGCGAGCGTCAGATCGAACGTCTGCCAACACTCATCGAGGACGCCTCATCGCTCGCCTTGGTCGGCGCCAGGGAAGCAGACGTGCGCGTCAGTTACGATCTTGACCCGGCGGCCGAGCTTGTTTTGACCGATCGAATCCAGATCGAGCAGGTATTGCTGAATCTGATGAGAAACGCCGTGGAGGCCATGCAGGGTATCCCCAGGCGGGAATTGCATGTCGTTACGGTGGCACGGCAGGATGGCATGGCTGAAGTTGGTGTGATTGATACGGGCCCGGGGCTGGCGCCGGAAGTTTCAGCCCAGCTCTTTCAGCCTTTCGTTACCACCAAAAAGCACGGAATGGGTGTCGGTCTGTCCATTTGTCGCACTATCGTCGAGTCGCACGGCGGTCGTATTTGGGCGGAAGCAATGCCCGGCGGCGGGACAGCGTTCCGATTCACTTTGCGCGCCGTGGAGAAGGATGAGGTCGCTGGTGGCTAATGATATTGTTCATGTGGTCGACGACGATGTCGACGTTCGCAAGTCGCTGGGTTTCCTTCTGGCGACAGCCGACTTTGCCGTGCGCCTCTATGAATCGGCAACGGCATTCCTGGCGACGGAACCGAAGGAGATCCATGGCTGCATCGTCAGCGATGTACGCATGCCCGGCATCGACGGCATCGAGTTCCTGCGGCAACTGAAAGCCCGGGGCCTCGGCGTGCCGGTGATCGTGATGACGGGGCACGCCGACGTCGCCCTGGCCGTCCAGGCGATGAAGGAGGGCGCTGCCGATTTCATCGAGAAGCCGTTCGACGATCAGGTGCTTATCGATGCAATTCGCTCGGCCCTGGACCACCGCAGCCAGCCCGCCGCGGCACACCCACAATCGACGGAGATCAGGAAGAATCTCGCCACGCTATCGGAGCGAGAGCACCAGGTGCTGGAAGGGCTTGTTTCCGGGTTACCGAACAAGACGATTGCCTACGATCTGGGGATCAGCCCGCGCACGGTCGAGATCCATCGCGCCAATGTCATGAGCAAGATGGGCGCCGGCAGCCTCTCGCATCTGGTGCGCATGGCCCTGATCGCCGACCCCAAACATTAGTGCATCCCAGGAAAGACGAGCAGGGGTTCTCCGCCCGGAGCCGCCGCGCTAAGGCGCGTTTCGAAGTGAAGCCACCTTATCTTCTCGGAGATGCCAGTCGCGCCAGTGGGTCGGCCGAATATCGACGCGGATACCGGTAACGGCATGCCGCCATCCCTCCCGGCCTTTTTCACAAGGAAATACAAGCGGATGTAAGCCTTCTTCATCCAGAACGGCTAGTTCGAGGCTGCGGCCAAACGGAGCGCTTGCTATTGGATTCCACATCCGGCCAGCGTCGGCGAAATTGCAGTTCCGCGCTTTGATTTGAATCAGTTTTTGGGCGGCTTGCGGCGAGGAGACCTGCCTGCAACGAGGCATCTGCGAGTCCCGTAATTTGACATAGCTCAAAGCGCAGACCGCTCCCAGCCCTTAGGTAGGCCGACCGTCGCAGATCGTGGCCGGCTTCTTGTACAGGACATTTCGACATGAACTACCAGCGGTTCTTCGAAGAAGCGATCGATCAGCTCCATGCGGAGCGTCGCTATCGTGTCTTCGCCGATCTCGAGCGTATCGCGGGCAAGTTTCCGCGCGCCATCTGGCGTTCGAACGGCCGCGCCGAGGAAATCACCGTCTGGTGCTCCAACGACTATCTCGGCATGGGCCAGCACGCGGATGTCATCGCCGCCTTCCAGAATGCGGCCGGCAAGATGGGTTCGGGAGCCGGCGGCACCCGCAACATCTCCGGCACGTCCAACCCGCTGGTCGAGCTCGAGCATGAACTCGCCGACCTGCACGGCAAGGAGGCAGCGCTGGTCTTCACGTCCGGCTTCGTCTCCAACGAAGCTTCGATCTCGACCATTGCGCGGCTTTTGCCGAACTGCCTGATCATCTCGGACGAGTTGAACCACGCCTCGATGATCGAGGGCGTGCGGCGCTCGGGCGCGGAAAAGAAGATCTTCCGCCACAATGACGTCGCGCATCTGGAAAGCCTCTTGCAGGCGGCGGGCCGCGAGCGCGCCAAGCTGATCATCTTCGAAAGCGTCTATTCGATGGACGGCGACATCGCGCCGATCAGAGAGATCGTCGAGCTCGCCGAACGCTACAACGCCATGACCTATATCGACGAGGTCCATGCCGTGGGCATGTACGGACCGCGCGGCGGCGGCATCACCGAGCGCGAAGGCCTCGCCGACCGCATCGACATCATCCAGGGCACGCTGGCCAAGGCGTTCGGCACGCTGGGCGGCTACATCACCGGCACCAGCGCGGTGATCGACGCGGTTCGCTCCTATGCGCCGGGCTTCATCTTCACCACGGCGCTGCCGCCCGCGATCGCCGCCGCCACCACCGCCTCCATCCGCCATCTCAAGCAATCGCAGGCCGAGCGCGACGCGCAGCAGCAGCAGGCGAGCCGAACCAAACAGATCCTGGCGGCCGCCGGCCTGCCGGTGATGGACTCTCCGACCCATATCGTGCCGGTCCTGGTTGGCGATCCGGAGCTTTGCAAGATGGCGAGCGACCGGCTGCTTGGCGTTCACGGCATCTACATCCAGCCGATCAACTACCCGACCGTGCCGCGCGGCACCGAGCGGCTGCGCATCACGCCGACGCCGTTCCATTCGGATGCGCTGATCGCGGAACTGCAGGATGCGCTGGTCGAGACCTGGGATGCGCTCGGCATCCCCTATGCCAGTTCCGGCCGTCCCGCTGTCGCCAAGAGCGACCGCATCATTCCGCTCCTGGTGAACAAAGCAGGCGGCTGAAATCCAAGGCGTAGAACTTGATCCGCAGCAATGCGCGGGTTCCGGGAAGGGAGAATAGAAACAGTCGGAGGATGACAATGATGACGCACCCTGTTTCGCACACTTCCATCGCGCATGCCGCCGAGCAGGCGCAGCAATGGGTGAACGAACTTGCCAAGGACTTGGACTGGAACGAGCAGAGCGCATTCCGCTTGTTGAAATCGGTGCTGCATACCTTGCGCGACTGGCTCTCGCCGGAGGAAATGGCCGATCTGTCGGCCCAGTTGCCAACCCTGATCCGAGGCATCTATTTCGAAGGCTGGAACCCGGCCGAACCGGCATGGGAACGGAAAAAGCGCGACTTCGTCATCTGCGTCCGCGACAGCTTTGGCTACGAGCCGGAGATCGACATCGATCGGGCAATCGGGGCGGTGTTCCGACTTCTCGACCGTCACATTTCGCATGGCGAAATCGTCCAGGTCCGAAACTCGATGAAGAAGTCATTGCGCCAACTCTGGCCGGAGGGATGACCGATGTTTCGCGATCGCCAGGATACGGGGCGAAAGCTTGGTGTCTCGCTGCAGGCGCTTCAGTTGAAGGATCCGATCGTGCTCGCCTTGCCACGTGGTCGCTGCCGAGATTGCCAAGGCCTTGGACGCACCGCTGGATCTGATCATCGTTCGTAAAGTCGGAGCACCGGGAAATCCGGAACTTGCCGTGGCCGCCATTGTGGACGGAGACCCTCCGGACGTCGTTCTCAACCGGGAGATCGTCGAAGCTTACGCTCTTGATGACAGCGCCCTTCGTGTTTTGATCGCGCAGGAATGGCCGGAATTGGAGCGGCGCCGGGCAACATATCGCGCGAAAGACCCGCCCCTGTCGGCGGCGTGCCCGTTGCCGTGCGCGAAGATGGCGCCATGGTCGGCGTCGAAGCCATCATTGACAAAGACGTGGCCAGCTCGCTGCTGGCGCGCCAGTTGAGCGCTGACATGCTGCTGATGCTCACGGATGTCGATGCGGTCTATCTGGGCTACGGCACGGCGGATGCCCGCGCATTGCGCAATGTCGGAGCAACTGAACTTTCGGGAAAGGATTTCCCCGCCGGCTCGATGGGACCCAAGATCAGTGCGGCAATCGAGTTCGTCCAGGCGACGGGCAATCCCGCAGCGATCGGCCGGCTTGAGGACGCGGCGGAGATCGTCGAACGGCTTCAGGGCACCTGGTTCGAACCCTAGCCTTGCCAGGCTCAGGAAATCTTGGCTACCCCTACAACGTAGTTCTTGCCATATGCCGCGGCGCATTTTGGGCAGGTCGTATAAAAGAAATACACGTCGCTGGCTTTGGGATTGCGCTGGCGCGCGAGTTCAAGCATTTCCTCGTGCCAACCCCTTACCTGCTCGAATGCCCCCTCGAACACTTTGGTGACGAAGTCGCCTGTCAGCGTAGCCATTTCCTCCTCGGGCACGGCCTTTGAAACCGAAAAAAGATGCTCGCTCGTCCAAGGCGAGAGATCACGGCTTAGGACGATGAACTGGCTTTCGGCAGAAGCGCCGGCGTCGTCGATGTGCTCGTTAACACGGGCAAAGACGCTGCCCATGTTCACCGGAACATGCATGACGCTGTGGGTCGTCGCCCTCACGAACGGCTTGTCGGCGAAGTGCAATTCCTGATCGTCCCAGCCGCCCGGGTTGAATTTTGGGCAGCAACCCGTCGTATTCACGCTCGCATCATAATGCGGTGTTTCGTTCGTCTGCATGGCTACCTCCTGACATGAGCACATCAAACCAGCTGACGACCCCGCCATCATTGATTACTGTCAACGCCGCCGAGAACCACGATCGACGCAGGTTGAAGCCGGTCCGTGGCCAAGATGAGATTGCTAATCGACCGCCATCATCGGCCCAGGCTTTGGATATAACTGATAATCGCGGAAATCTGGTCAGGAGAAGCTACGAACTCGGGCATGTCCGGATGTCCGGTGGATATCCCCTCGGCCAGAGCTTCCTGAAGATCTTCTATTGGGTACCGCCGGTGTAACAACCGGAAAGGCGGCGCGTCCGGATGGGCGCTCTCGCCGCCCGGACCGACCGCGTGACAGCGGGCACAGTTTTTCTCGACCAGTCTTTTTCCATAAGCGACCTGCGGGTCTTCGACAGCATAGGCTGACGATGCAAAGCCGAGTGCGAACACAAGTAGTGGGATCGAGAACGCTGGGCGGGGTCGCATGGTCGACGGGCCTTGCTTGATCGTGTCAGTTTAAGGAGCGAGGGTGGCCGCGCGCATGTCGTCGATCGTGGCTTCCGCCCCTTCTCGAACACGTCCCGCCGTTTCCGAAGCGAACCCAGCGCCCAAGGACGCAAACCTCGCGACCTCGCTGGTATAGTCGGACGTAGCGTTCTGGAAAAAGTTGACGACCACGTCGTAGGTATCAGCTAATCCGTCCCGCCTCATCAGCGTTTCGATTAGCCTCAGATCGTCCCAAAAACGCCGACTGAAAAAGGACGCTCCTTCCATCTGCAGGCTGAACAGCGCACAGGTGGAATGCATCTGCCATGCCGCAGCGGCATCCAATAGTTTCTGCCCTTTCTTGGCGAACGGGAACAGGTCTGGCGCGCTGAATTCTTCTGCCTTCCAGGTCATTGTAAAATTCCTTGGCTTCCGTCTTCCACGTCAATGCCTAGTCTTCGGGTGGCGCGGCCTTGAACGGCGGCCGAATCCATAGCTCACCGCAGGGAGCTTGCGTCTCTTGGAGGACGCCATTTCGAAGTAGATGCCGATCCCGGCGATACAAGCGAAGCAAAGCAGGACGCCCAAAAAGAGAATGCCTCCAGCGGACATGAACTGATCCTTGTGTGGCTCTGATCGAACATCGCAAAGTCAATTCCGGCACGCATTGATCAAGATCAATCGGCCCCAGCGGCACAGACTTGCCCCGTCCTCGTCCGCCGCTTCCCGACTTTGACATTGATCAAGGCGAGGAAGGGCATTGCCTGGCACGATATCGGCGGAGCAACTGCCTTGCATAAAGTGGAAATGAGGACGCGATGAAGGAACTGCCGCTTGCCGAAGTCTATCGGCTGATAGAGCCCGGTCCCGTTGTCCTCCTGACAACCAGGTCAAAGCAGGGCCGCGCGAACGTCATGACCATGTCCTGGCACATGATGGCGGGAATCGCGCCACCGACCATGGCTTGCGTCGTGTCGAGCGACGACTTCTCCTTTTTCGCTTTGCGTCAAACGAAGGAATGCGTAGTCGCGATCCCTGCCATTGGCCTTGCGGAGAAAGTCGTCAAGGTCGGAAACTGCTCCGGACGCGACACTGACAAATTCGCGACAGCCTGGCTGACGCCCCTTCCCGCCGAGCGCGTTTCGGCTCCCCTGATCGCCGAGTGCTTCGCCAACCTCGAATGCCGGGTCATCGATATACGCCTGGTGAACAAATATAATCTGTTCGTTCTCGAGGTCCTGAAAGCATGGATCGACCCGGGTCAACCGAAACCGAAGACGATCCATCACATCGGAAATGGCGCCTTCGTCGTGGACGGCGAAGTGGTTCATTTCCAATCCCGTATCCCCTGAGCCGCTGCAACCATTTTGATCGACATCAAGGTGAGAACGTTCCTGCAAGGCTAGCTTCGGTGCACCGAATCTCTCAAACGGAAGCGCCCCGATGAGCTACAAATCCATTCTGTTGAACTTGGGCATCGATGGTTCGATCGAACCGCTCGCGCGGGTCGGCATCGATCTCGCCAAACGTTTCGATGCAAAGCTGATCGGTTTCTGCGCCGCGGACGCTCCGCTGCCGGTCACGATGGCGCCCGAGGGCGCGGCGATCGCTGCTGAACTTTGGGATCAATCGAGGACCGAGATCCGGCAACGGCTTAATGACAGGCATTCCAAGTTCGACAGGCTCGTCGCCGGAACGGTCAGGGCGGAATGGCGTGACACGGTCGAGAATCCAGATCACGCCCTCGCCAGAGCTTCTCTTCTCGCCGACCTCGTCGTCACTGGCGCTTCGCTTGGCGCATCCACGGGCGACGCTTACCGTATGGCTGATCCGGGCAGTTTGGTGCTGCGCGCCGGCAGACCTGTCCTGGTCGCCGCCCGTGGCGCGGCGAGTTTGCCGCTCGGCCGGGTGGTCGTCGCCTGGAAGGACACGCGGGAAGCAAGGCGCGCCGTGGCAGATGCGGTGCCACTGATGGCCATGGCCAATGAAGTCACTGTGGTGGCGATTGATCGCAATCCGGGTGACTGGATCGGGGACGGAGTCAAGGATGTCGCCAGTTTCCTCGCCGGGCACGGCATCAAGGCGGGGACCGAAATCCTGAAGTCAGACGAGGAAGGAAATCGACTCATAGACTTCTTGGCCTCCGTCAAAGCAGACCTAATCGTGTCGGGCGCCTACGGGCACAGCCGGCTGAGGGAATGGGCGTTCGGCGGCGTTACCCGTTCGCTGCTGGATGAGGTCTGGCTTAATCGGCTGATGTCGAGCTGATGTTAGTGGGTCCGGGAGATGCTAAGTCTTGATACGATCGACCTTGGGCGCAGTTACGCCTCAGCGTATCTGCGAGAAGAATACTCCTTAAGCCATCGGACCTTTCGCCGAAGCCTCTACGCCTCGGGGTATGGCAAACCCATGGAATATTTGGCTTTTTAACCCTCACCGCTTGCCAAGAAACACGGGGTCGGCAAGCATGTTTTCCACGTTGGCCAGCAGCTCGCTGTCTATTCCGGTCGCGATCCCCCTCGATGCGAAATGCTCCACCAGCGCACCACTACGAAGATTGCCCGCCGCACCGGGGGCGTAGGGGCAGCCGCCGAGCCCGCCGGCCGCGGAATCGAAGACCCTGAGCCCGAGGCTCCATGCCGCATCGACATTGGCCAGCGCCATGCCGCCGGTATCGTGGAAATGGCCGGCGAGTTGCGTCGCCTCCGCCTCCGCGAGGCATGCCAGCACCATGGCGTGCACGCGTTCGGGGGTTGCCATGCCGATCGTATCGGCGACGGCGATTTCCGCACAGCCGAGATCGCGCAGCCGCGCGACGACTTTCGCGGCCGCGCCAGGCTCGATCGGACCTTCATAGGGACAGTCGACGGCACAGGAAACATAGCCCCGCACCGGCAAGGCGTGTTCGGCCGCCAATGCGATCACGGGCACGAAACGGGCCAGTCCCTCCTCGATCGTGCAATTGGTGTTTCGCCTCGAAAACGTCTCGGAGGCGCTGGTGAAGACCGCAAGCTCCTGCGCGCCCGCCGTGATCGCCGCCTGGGCGCCTTGCTCATTGGGCACCAGGGCGGAAAGCACGAGGCCTGCACGACGCACCGCGCCCCGCATGACGGCGTCATGGTCGGCCATCTGCGGGACCCATTTCGGCGAGACGAAGGCCGTCGCCTCGATGCGGGCGAAACCGCAATCAGCCAGCATGCGAATCAGGCGCAGCTTCAGCCCGGTCGAGACCAAATGCTTTTCGTTCTGCAACCCATCGCGCGGACCGACTTCGACGATCGTAACCTGGCGCTCCACGCGCAACGGTTCAGTGGACGGCGGCATACATGATCTTTTCTTCCGATGCTTCGTCGATGGTCATCTCCTCGACGATGCGCCCCTGACGCGCCACCAGGATGCGGTCCGACAGGTTGAGGATTTCGGGCAGGTAGGAGGAGATGACCACGACGGCCGCGCCGGCATCGGCGAGTTTCTCGATCATCCGATGAATCTCGGCGATCGCTCCGACGTCGACGCCGCGGGTCGGCTCATCGAAAATGATCAGTGACGGCTCCTGGATCAGCGATTTGGCTATCACGACCTTCTGCTGATTGCCGCCCGACAGCTCCACCACCTTGGCGTTGCCGCCGATCGAACGGACCTTCATGGCCTCGATCCATTCGGCCGATTGTCGCTTGGCCTCGCTCATGCCGACCATGGTGACCGGATTGGACCCCTTCGCCAGCTTGCCAAGGAACACGTTCTGGACGACGCCCATCGTGTCGAACAGACCGTCAAGCTTGCGGTCCTCGGTGATGTAGGCGACGCCGCGCCGCACGGCCTGCCGCGGGACGCGAAAGCGCACTGTCTCGCCGCGCAGCTGGATGCGCCCGCCATGGAAAAAGTCGCGCTTCAGCACGCCGGCGGCGATCTTCATCATTTCGGTACGACCGGCACCCACCAGCCCGAACAGGCCGGTGACCTGGCCCGCGAACACCGATAGTGTCGCGCTGCGCACCGCCTTGCCCATCGAGACGTTTTCCAGGGCAAGGACCTTGTCGCCGGGACGGCGGGCGACACGCCTTGCGGCGGCATCGCCGTAGAGTGCATCGGTCAATTGCCGGCCAACCATGGCCTGGACGATCTTCTCACGGGTGAGATTGCGGGCATCGTCGGTGGCGATCAGCGCACCGTCGCGCAACACGCTGATGCGGTCGGCGATCGACAGCGCCTCCTCCAGCGCATGCGAAATGAAGATGACGGAGGCGCCCTCGCCCTTCAGCCGTTCGACCAGCGCGAAGAAGTGCTGCTTCTCCTCCGGGGTGAGCGTTGCCGTCGGCTCGTCGAAGATGAAGATGCGGGCCTTGTGATGGACGGCGCGGGCAATCTCGACCATCTGTTTCTTGGCCGCGCCGAGCGTCGACACCAGCGCTGTCGGTTCGACATGGAAGTTCAGCCGCTGCAAATGTTGTTGCGCGCGGATGTTGACGCCGCGCAGCCGGTTGAAAAAACGCTCCTCGCCGAGAAAGATATTCTGGGCGACGTTCATGGACTGGACGAGGTTGGTTTCCTGGAACACCATGGCGATGCCATGTTTCATGGCCTCGCCCGGAGACGAGAAGCTCACCGGCTTGCCGTCGATCAGCATTTCGCCAGAGGTCAAAGGATAGAGGCCGGCGAGCACTTTTGTCAGCGTCGATTTGCCGGCGCCGTTCTCGCCGAGCAGTGCATGGACTTCGCCGCGGCGGAGTGTGAAATCGACGGCGCGCACCGCCGCGTTGCCGCGGAACTCCTTGGTCGCCTTGCGAAATTCGACGATGTCAGCCATGCACGGATCCACCGTCATTTGCCGGCACTGCCAAGCGCAGCAGCGTGCCCGATCCGCGCGACGTGGCATAGACGCGGCCGCCATATTCGCAAATGGAAGTAATGCCGTGCATGGAGCCATCGGCGCGGCTGTGCCAACTCTCGCGCAGCAGGCCCTTGTCGTCGCAGCGGGCGACCAGGCCATAAGACCGCGACGGCGCCCAGGGCTTGAGCACGCCCATCTGCCGGATGGAACCCTGGCTCAGTGGCTGGTCGGGTTTCGCCGACCCGGCGAGTTCCGGCCCGATCCATTCGTCAAGATCGATCGTCGCCATCATTTCGCGGCGGTAGTCGTCCTCGCGCAGCACCAGTTCGAACAATTGCCGGCGCGGTGCGAACAGCGCTATCCACAGGCCACCGCCGGCGGCGGATGAAAGCCGACAGGGGTAAGCCGGCAAATCCTCCAGCATCGCCATGGGACGCGCTGCGGATTTCAGGTCGATGACGATAACACGATGGCGCCAGCTTTCGCTGATCGCCAGGCGGCCGTCGCCGAGGAATGCCGCGCCGTTGGGGAAGGCCAGGCCCTGGGCAAGCGCGCGGCCTGAGCCCTCGGTGGGGTCGACCGCGAACACGCCGCCGCTTGCGCCGTGTTCCATCAGATCGCGTTTCCAATGGCGCGTCGAATGCTTGCGCGAGCCGACGCAGACGAACAGCGCCCCATCAGGCGCAAAGACGCCGGCGGTGAGGCACGACGTCATGTCGGGCGCGAGCTCGATCCGCTTCCAGGTGCCTGCCTGGCCGACATGCAAGCCATCGCCTTCGATGCCGACGGCCAGCCGGCCACCGGGCGCCGATGCGACAAAGGTCACCGGTGCGGGAAACTCCGCCACGGCGGCAGGCGAAACGCGCGCGCCGTCGAGGTCAATCCTGAGAAGCGTCTTGTCGCTGCTGCAAAGCAGCCCTGTCGGCGATACGACGAGATTGTCAATCCCGGGAAGGGCCAGCAGCCGCTCCGCCTCTTCCAGCCGGTTGTCCGGCTTGAAGACGCCGTCCATCGCCGGCACGCTGATGCCGGCATCATCGGCTGAAAACAGCCGGCGCACCAATGTGCCCAGGCCCACCATCAGCGCTTCCCCCAATAATCGTCATGCGCCGTCCATTGCGGGTCGGCGCCCTCGACGCGGACGCGGCCGATGCGGTTGTTGGACACTCCGCCCAGATAGAGCCAGCCCTTGTGCTCGCAGGTCGAGGTGATCGAGGGATGGTTCTCGCCAGCCTTGTCCCAGAGTGCATCGATGATCTCGCCGGTCGCCGACACGCGTAACACGCAGCCGCGATTGATGTTGGGAAACATCCATTCATCGGCGGCGATACGCCTGGCCATACGGCGGCGGAAGGCAGGCTTGCGCATGGCCAGGTCGAAGGTCTTGGTGCGCATGCCGAGGAGCGCGATCCAATAAGTGCCGTCCGAGCCGCGGTTGAGGTTGTCGGGATAGCCGGGAAGATTGTCGACGAAGATCTCGCGTTTGCCCTTGTTCGGCCCGTCGAACCAGTAGCGGTTGATGCGGCAGGCCCAGGTCTCGGCGAAAAGCAGCGACTGGCCGTCGCGGCAGATGGTGACCCCGTTGGGAAAAATCAGGCCGCGCAGGATGGTGCGCGTGGAGCCCGTCTTCGGATCATGGCATATCAGGCGCCCATTGCCTCTGCCCTCGAGAGCATCGACCGCCCATTCCGACATCTCGTAGCGGATCGTCGCCTCGCTGAAGAAGATGCGTCCGTCCGGCGCGATGTCGAGATCGTCAGGAAGCCGCAGCCGCGAATCGTCGATCACCGACAGCAGGCTGCGGTTGGTTTCGTCGGTGACTTTCGAGACCTTTCCGTCGGGCGCAACGCGATAGAGCCCCATGCCGCCGACACAGGTCAAAAGATCGCCGTTCGGCGCGAAAGCGAGACCCAGCGGATGCCCGCCAATGCGGGCGAAGACCTCGCAGCGCCCATAATCCGGCGCCAGGAAGCGCATGATCGTGCCGTGTCGCGTTCCCGTGTAGAGATTGTCGTCGCGGTCGAGCACAACATCTTCAGGCCCTTCGACGTCGCCGAGCCCGATCAGTTTCGTGGCGCCAAGCTTGTCGTTGACGGCCAGCACGCTGCTTCCCACCGTGGCCGCTTGCTCGGGAAGGCGCAGATACGTCGGCGAAACATAGACCTTGTTCAAGAGCTTGCCGCGGTTCTTCACCCATTTGGCGTCGAACAGCACGGCGGCGATCAGAACCAGGCCGAGGATCAGTTGGTTGACCGAGCCCGGCATCGACAGCCGGATGAGCCCGTTCGTCAGGATCAGCACCAGAATGGAGCCGATCACCGCATTGCCTACCGAACCCCGGCCACCACCCAGCGAAACGCCGCCAAGCACGACGGCGGTCAGCACCGAAATCTCCAATCCTATTCCGGTGTCGGCGCCGGTGCTGCCAAGCCGGGCTGAAAAAAGGAAGGCGGCAATTGCGGTCAGCACGCCCGAGGCGACATAGGCCAGGCAGACGGTCAGCTTGACGTTGACGCCGGCATTGTATGCCGACCGCCGCGCGCCGCCGACCGCGCGCAGACGCCAGCCCGGCCTGAGCCGTGACAGGACGACATGCGCGCCGATGGCAATGATGGCGAAGATGACGAACGAGACCGGCACGCCGTAGAACGAACCGAAGCCGATCAGGTCCCATGTCGGGGACACCGGCATCGAGCCGACGATGGCGCTGGCAAGGCGCGGAAAGATGATGTCATAGAGCGCGCGGTAGATGACCAGCGTCACCAGCGTGGTGATGAAGGCGCGCAGCCTGAGGTAGCCGATAAGAACGCCGTTCAGCAATCCACAGACAATTCCTGTCGCCAGCGTGGCAATGAGCGCCACGCCGATCGGCAGGCCAAGCACGTTCATCGACACCAGCGCGGCCAGCACGCAAAGGGCGAACACGGAGCCGACCGAGAGGTCGATGCCGCCCGAAAGGATGACGATCGTCAGGGCCAGCGCGACGAGGCCGAACTCCGACACCTGGCGGGCAAGATCCGAGAACGTCCCGACCGACACGAAGCCGGGAATGGTCCAGATCATGGCCAGAACCGTAACCACCAACGCAAGGGCCGGAATGACGTTGTCAATCCAGCTCTTGGTCAGAAGTTCGCCGAACAGGCGGTCCGGCACGAACCGGTAGCGCAGTCGCAGCAGCACGTCACTGGCGGCCATCGGTCCTGTTATCCGTTACTTCAGGTCGTCCAGGGTCCAGCAATTGCGCTGGTTGACGTTTGCCTTGGTGATCTGAGTAAGCGGATTGAAGTAGAGCGTCTTGGTCTCGCCCGCGGCACCGTCGGAAAGCAGCAAGCGCGCGATCTCCGCATTCAGGATTTCGCCCTGCAGCGGCACGTTGTAGCTGATGTAGAGGTTGAACAGGCCCTTCTCGACATTCTCGCAGCCGACCTTGTTGCCGCCACCGCTGGTGACGAGGAAGACCTGGGCACTCTTGCCGGCCTGCTGGATGGCGGACGCCGTGCCGGTATCCTGGTTGTCCCAGATGCCGATGGCGCCACAGAGGTCCGGATGCTGCTGCAGCACGGTGTCCATGATCGAACGCGCCTTTTCCGGATTGTATTCGGTGGCCTGCTGCGAGACGACCTGAATATCGGGATGCTGGTTCAGCACGCGATAGATGCCGTCGAGCTGAAAGACGTCCGACGCCGCCGTCGGCACCCCGGTGTCGATTGCCACCTTGGTCGAGGCGCCCTTGCCGGCGCTGCACTTGTCGACCACGGCCTGCGCCGCCTGCTCGCCGATCTCGGTCCAGTCGGCGCCGACATAGGAGTCGGTCTGGGTGTTCGATTCGAGGTTGATCTGCACCACCTTGATACCGGCGGCCTGCGCCTGCGCCAGCAGGCGGGCGTAGGACTGGATGTCGGGATTGTGCGCGACGATCAGATCGGGTTTCTCGCTTATCAGCGACTGCAGCGCCTTGGTGCCGGCGTCGGTGCTCCAGGCGGGATCACGGATCTCGAAGCTGTATTTGAGCCGCTTGGCCTGCTGGCGCATAACGGCTGCCCAGCCTTCGGTGAGGTCGAAGCCCATCGACAGCGGCAGAAAGACGACCTTCTTGCCTTCAAGCGTCTTGTGGAACGTCGTCGAGCGTGGATTTTCCAGGCCCTTGTCCTGCGCGCTGGCCGTGACCACTCCCGCCAGGGCGATACAGGCCGCGGCAAGCCATCTTGTCGTTTTCATAAGTCGCATTGGTTTCCTCCCATTGCATTTGGCGTTTTGGTTGGTTCTCAGAGATCCCCTTGCTGGGATGTCTGCTCGTCACGTGGATTGACGAGTGAATCGATGACGATCGCCAGAAGCAGCACGACGCCCTTGACCAGGTTCTGGATCGTGTAGTCGATGTTCATGATCGTCATGCCGTTGAGCAGGACGCCCACGAAGATGGTGCCCAGAATGACGTTTCGGACCTTGCCGTGGCCACCATTCAGGCCAATGCCACCGAGCACCACGACCAGCAGGATGTCGTAGATCATCGTCGAGTTGAAAAGCCGGGCATTGATCGCCGAAGCAGACGAGGCAAGGATCAGTCCGGCACCGTAGGCGATCAGTCCGCTGATCGCATATTGCGCAACGACCATCGGCCGATAGGGAATGCCGATGATCTTGGCAGCCGCCGGGTTGTTGCCCATGGCATAGATCTGCCAGCCGAACCGTGTGCGGCTGAGCACCAGGTGCAGAACCAGGCAAAGCAGGGCAAACGCCACCACGGTCACCGGAATGCCGAGAATGCGACCTTGGCCGATAAGTGAAAACCATTCGGCTCCCGGCGGCACGTTCTGCATTTCCAGCGTGAAGAAGAAGGTCCTGCCGAGGCCATAGATCACCGAACCGGCGGCAAGTGTTGCAAAGATGGGCGCAACGTCGCCGAAAGCGATCAATGCCCCAATCAGCAGCCCGGCGCCGATCGCGAACAGGGCTCCGATCAGCAATGCGAACTCCAGCGAATAGCCCGAGCGCGCGATCACGAATGCCCATGAAACGGAAACCACCATCGTCGCTATCATCGAGACGTCGATGCCCCTGGCGATGACCACCAGCGCCATGCCCAGCGCCAGGATGCCGAGGATCGACACGCTTCGTACCAGAGCGAGGATGTTGCCGGCGCTGAAGAAGGACGGCAGCAGCAAGGAAAAGAGCGCAAAGGCCAGCACCGCCAGCACCAGCACGATGCCTTCCTGGGTCTTCAGCAGGCTTTGAGCCCTTGCCGGATAGCCGTTTGCGGTTGCGTCGCTCACGCTCAGCCCTTCTCCTTGCCGAGTCTCAATAGAATTTCCCTGGCGCGATCGACACGGACATCGTGATTGGCGGCAAGTTCCTTGGCCACTGTCTCGATGTCATCGCCAACCGCCCCCGCCACGATCGCGATGTTGCGGGCGTGCAGGGCCATATGCCCTCGCTGGATGCCTTCGGTGGCCAGGGCCCGCAGCGCTGCCATGTTCTGCGCCAAACCAACAGCCACCGTGACCTCGGCAAGCTCCTGCGCGGTCTTCACGCCAAGCAGTTTCAGCGCGGCGCGCGCGGCCGGATGCGTCTTGGTGGCGCCGCCGACAAGGCCGAGCGCCATCGGCATTTCCAGCGTGCCGACAAGGGCGCCGGCCGCATCGGCTTCCCAACGGCTGAGCGACGTGTAGCGCCCAGTGCGCGCCGCCCAGGCATGCGCGCCGGCCTCTATCGCGCGCCAGTCGTTCCCGGTCGCGACAACGACCGGATCGATACCGTTCATGATGCCCTTGTTGTGCGTTGCGGCGCGATACGGATCGACGACCGCCAGCGAGCAGGCCTCGACAATGCCGGCGACCATGCGCTCGCCGGTGAACTCCTGCGTTGCCAATGCCTCCGGCGTCAGGCGCACCCGCGCTCGCGCCAGCCGCAGGTCGGCAAGGTTGGAAAGAATGCGCAGCCGAACGACACCGCCGGACAACCGCTCGATCATCGGCGCGACCGCTTCGGCCATGGTGTTGACGGTGTTGGCGCCCATCGCGTCACGCACGTCGACGAGAAGATGCAGCACCACCATCGGCCCGACGGCGGTGTCTTCGAACACCTGCACCTCGATATCGCGGCATCCGCCGCCGAGCCGGTTCAGAACCCGGTCCTTTTCATTGGCCGCGGCCACGATCTCGTCGCGGCTCGACAGAAGCCGGGCCCGCGCCCCATGCGGATCGGATATGTCGAGTATCTGAACCTGCGCCCGCATGATCGGCGCCGTACTAGACGTCTCGAACCCGCCACAGCCGCGAGCGATGCGCGCCATATAGGATGCGGCGGCGACAACGGAAGGCTCCTCCACCGCCATCGGGATGAGATAATCGCGTCCGTTGATGGTGAAATTGGTGGCGACGCCGAGCGGGATCTCGAATGTGCCGATCACGTTCTCGATCATGCCGTCGGCAATGTTGAGCGGAAGCGCGCCTTGCCCGCGCAAGGCGTCACGGTCCGCCTGAGAAAGGCCCGCGGCCTCGCCAGCCTTCGCCAGGCGATCTGCCGGTGACAGATCGCGAAACTTCTCGATGCGGGAATTCAGCCGCGGCTCGACGCCGTCCAAGACTGCCCCCATCACCATCGCCTCCCTGCGAATGCTGTTTTCTTGTTGAGCCAGCTATCGTCCAACTGATACCATCAGGCAAGGTACAGTTTTAAGAAACAGCGGCCAACTGTACCAGTTCATTTCCGGGCACGCCGCCGCAAGGAACAGAAGATGACGCGCGCCGAGGCCGTGGCCAACGAAATCAGAAAGCGCATCGAGACGGGTTCACTCATCGCCGGCGCCAAGCTTCCGTCGATACGCAAGGCCGCCGAGCAGTTCGACGTTTCCAAAAACACGATTGTCGATGCCTACGACCGCCTGGTTTCGGCCGGAATTGCACTGTCACGACCGGGCGCGGGCTTCACCGTCGCCGAACGACGCCGGCAGAAGCCAAGCGAGCGCCCGCTTCATGTGGCCGAGGCGGTGGACATCGCCTCCCTGCTCAATGCACAGCTGGAGGAGAGCTTTTCAATCCGCGTCGGCGACGGCCGCCCCCCGGCCTCATGGATGGAGGAGTCCGAGGTGCGGCGTCACCTCGGGCTGCTGGGCAGAAACCACCGATCCAGCAGTGACGGCTACGGTTCGGCGATGGGGCTGCCGGCGCTGCGCGAGCGGCTGGCCTTCGATCTGATGGAACGCGAGGTGCAGGCTACGCCGGATCAGATCCTGCTGACGTTCGGCGCCAACCATGCCCTCGACCTCATCATACGCCGCTTTCTGGTGTCCGGCGACACGGTGCTGGTCGACGATCCCGGCTACTACCCGCTGTTCGCCAAGCTGAAGCTGGCGCAGGTCCGCATGGTTGGCGTCAGGCGAACCGCGAACGGGCCGGATATAGAGGACCTCTCCGGCAAGACCGAGCGCGAGCGCCCGAAGCTGTTTTTCACCCAATCGCTCGCCCACAATCCAACCGGCAGTTCGACCAACCTCCCGACGGCCCATTCGATCCTGACGATCGCCGCGCGATACGACATGCTGGTGGTCGAGGACGACCCGTTCATCGATCTGCCAACCGTGCGCGGCGTGGGCCTGGCACCGCTCGACCAATTGCAGAACGTCATCTGCGTGCGCACCTTCGCCAAGACGCTGTCGGCCAGCCTGCGCTGCGGCTATATCGCGGCACGACCCGACCTCATCGCCTCGCTGGCCGAGCTGAAAATGCTGACGACCGTCAACAGCTCTGGCCATATCGAGCGGTTGATCCATGGGTTGATCAACGAGGGCCATTACCGGCGGCACCTGAAGCGCCTCGGGCAACGTGTGCGCCAGGCGACCGAAACGGTCGTCCCCCGTCTTCAGAAGATCGGCCTGCGGCTCTTTGCCGAGCCCACCGGCGGGTACTACGTCTATTTGGAGCTGCCGGACCACGTCGACGACATCGCTCTTGCCCGGGAAGGGGCTCGCGAAGGGATTTTCATCGCGCCAGGCACGGTGTTTTCGCCGGAACGCCGGCCAGGCAAAGCTGGTATTCGCGTGAACATTGCGTGGGCTTCGGACCCTCGTTTCTTTGAATTCATGCAGCGAGCAAGAACGTCCTGACGCGGCATCACTCACTGTTTCCTGATCGAATGGGCAAAGCAGTGAACCTTCTGCGCACTCGGACGCCGCCGCCATTGATCGCGTGCAGTACGGCACTTTCGAAATCGGCTGGGAAGCACGCCTGGATCTTTGCCGCCCGTACGGCTGCCGCCACCCCAAGAAGCGCGTGGGGAGACGGAAAGCTGGCTTCGGTTGGTCTCTCCAGCGCCGCGACCGTCGTGTCGTTCTGGGTAGGCAGCGTGTTGTACCTGCTCGGCTTCGCCGCTTTACGCGGATTGTGGCGAAGAGCGCGTCGAGCGCCAGAATGCGTTCGGCAGTTTAGGTGGTGTCGGCCTGGAATGACTTTGCTCTACTCGACCCGTCAGCGGAATTGATTTGCTTGGTGATCCCCCATCCTTAGGGCAAACTTCCCGGAGGGGCTGCAGGAGGTGAAATGAGAGCACGTGCAGCGACGCTCGGGGATCTCGAGGATGTCTTCCATGGTTTGTCCAAGCGGATGTCGGACGAATACGCGGCGGCCGGTAAGGACAGCAAGATCGCCTACGACAATCTGATGATGAATTTGAAGGAAGGCCGCGCGCACGCGCTTGTCGAGGGTGACAAGGCCGTAGCGATCATCGCCTGGCATGAGAACAGCAACGCCGCCGATACGCTGTTTGCCGCGCAGGAGGATTTCTTCCGCGCCTCGACCGTGCGTTTCTGCAAGCGGCACATCCGCCACATCCAGGCGCTCGCCGGCAACCTCCCCATCCACTCACGCAGTTGGTTGCAGGGGCCTGACGTCGCCAGATGGTTCAGCGTCATCGGCTATGTCGAGCGCGGCCAGGAGAACGGCGCCAATCTGTTCGAACTGCCGCCGGCGCGCGCCAGCTGAGGAATCCTGGCTGGTGGCAGGTCTCCTCCTTGCCGCAACGCCGACTGTACCTCGCCATCGGTGGCCTTGCGAGTTGCACACTCGGCCGCCTTATGGACCGCGTGGGCAAGCGGCTTGCGCAGGGCGACGATTGGCGGGATGTTACGAAGGGGCAACCGGGGCCAGACCGGCAGGCCGAGATCGATATGGCTGCTGAAAATGTCGCGAGCTTTCTTCGCCATTCTTACCCTTGTTGCCTTGCTGACGCCGGTAGAGGCGAGCAAGCGTGTGTCTCATCTGCTCGACCGCTCCAACCTGCCGACCTCCTATCTTAGCGAATCGGATCTCGTGACCGCATACACGACCGCAATGGCACGCTTCCGTCTGCAGTTCGCGGGACGTGCGGGCGAAACCAATCTTGCGGTTTCTCTCGAACCATTGCTTTTACGGGCGGAATTCCGTGCGCGGACATGGCGCTCGGCGGACGGCAGCTTGTTGCAAGGCTTCGCCGGCAAGGGCGGCTTCCGGTTGACTATCGGCAACTGCCTGGCGCGTATCTGCGCTGCCAGCGAATGCAGCGATGCCGGTTGGCCGGTTTACACCTGCAGCGACGGACGAAAGCGCAAGATGTCCGTCACCGATTTTGTGACGGCAAGCTTCGATGGCGTCCCTTATCGTCGATTGAGCGCCTCCCCTTCACGAGAATGATGGCGCAGTGGCGGGCACTGCGACTCGCCGCCGCAGTCGTGCAGAACCCTCAGCATGCTGAATTGATCGGCGGCATCATCTTTTTTCCGCGAACATGGTCCATATGGAATGGGATGGCGGCGTGCCCCGGGGCACGGACTCGTGTCGCGTTCGAGCCAGATGGCCGAAAAATCGATGACAAGTGCCGCCGGAACGTGTTGAAGACGGCGGTCAACATGGAGAGGAACGTGCGATCGGGTTGCACTCGGCAAGTGTTGATGGTTTGTTGCCGGTCAGCGGAGAACGAGTGATGCGAGAATCCATCGGTGAAGACGAATACGGGTCTTTCGATCCGGACGACCTGCCGAATCTGAATGCAATCGGCCCGGCCATGGGCGGCGGCAACGACTTCGAAAAATACGCGGTCGCCGTGATCATCGTATTCGGCGCCCTGATCATTGGCGGGCTGATGGCCGCGTCGATGACCTTCGGCCATCGCAACGGATTCCTCTTCGCGCTTGGCGGGGCGACCTCGGCCTGGATATCGGGAAATGCGCTTCTGCTCGACCGGCCGCGCATCTATGCGCTGTTCGTCGGCATCGCCGCCCTGATGCTGATTGCATCGACTATCACGCTGGTCACTTGACGGCCCCGGCCATGAGCCGGCGCCTGTCCAATGGGTTTACCCGGATATCAATATCCGAGAGCCTCCCCCGATGCCGCACGGCTGTCGATGGCGCCATTGTAGCGTGCGCCGCCGCCCTTCTCGATTTCCGCCAGGCTCTTGCCGCCGACGAGAATGCCGGCCGCCTGGCCCCAGGTCTGGTCGCTGAGATCTAGGTGGTAGCCCATGCCGGCCAGCAGCTTTTCGGTATCGGGCGAAAGTCCGAACGGCTCGACATAGACCGTATCAGGCAGCCATTGGTGGTGGATGCGCGGCGCGTCGATCGCCTCCTGGATGTTCATGCCGTGGTCGATGACGTTGACGATCGCTTCCAGCGTGATGGTGATGATGCGCGAGCCGCCGGGACTGCCGATGACCATGAACGGCTTGCCGTCCCTGGCCACGATGGTCGGGCTCATCGATGAGAGCGGCGTCTTCTTCGGCTGGATGGCGTTGGCCTCGCCCTGGATCAGGCCATAGAGGTTCGGCACGCCGGGCTTCTGGGTGAAATCATCCATCTCGTTGTTGAGCAGGATGCCGGTGCCGTCGGCGACGACGCCTGCGCCGAAGGACCCATTCAGCGTATAGGTCACTGCAACCGCGTTACCATCCTTGTCGATGATCGAATAATGCGTGGTCTCCTTCGACTCGCCAAAACCCTTTGGCATCAGGTCCTGCGACACGCCGGCGCGGAACGGGTCGATCTTGTCGCGGATGTCCTTGGCGTAGGCTTTATCAAGCAATTTCGAGACCGGGTTGTCGACGAAATCGGGATCGCCGAGTGCCGAGTTACGGTCGACATAGGCATGGCGCATCGCCTCGACCATGACATGCACCGTCTCGGCCGAGCCAGCGCCGAGATAGGACAGCGGATAGCCCTCGAGCACGTTGAGGATTTCGCAAATGATGACACCGCCTGAGCTCGGCGGCGGCGAGGACGTGATCTCGTAGCCGCGATAGGAACAGGTCACCGGTTTTAATTCGCGCACCGCATATTGCTCGAAATCGGCCTTGGCCAGGATGCCGCCATTGGCCCCACTCGCCTTGACGATCGCGTCCGCAATAGCGCCCTTGTAGAAGGCGTCAGGGCCTTTCTCGGATATCGCCGAGAGCGAAGCGGCAAGATCAGGCTGGGTGAGCCGCTCGCCGATGCCGTAGGGCTTGCCATCGGCCTTCAGGAAGGCGGCAGCCGCGGCCGGGTCCTTCGCCAACCTTTCAGCGCTGCTGGCGAACGAGGCGGCATCGCCCTGATTGAGGATGAATCCGTCCTTGGCATAGTTGATCGCCGGCGCCATCAGGTCCTGCCTGGACAAGGTGCCATATTTCTCGCGCGCCATCTCGAAACCGGCCACCGAGCCCGGCACGCCGACCGCGAGATAGCCGTCCAGGCTGGCGCCCTTCACGGGCTTGCCGTCCTTGTCGAGATACATGGTCTTGGTCGCCGCCAGCGGCGCGCGCTCGCGAAAATCGAGGAAAGTCGATTTGCCGTCGGCGAAACGGATGGTCATGAAGCCGCCGCCGCCGATATTGCCGGCATTGGGGTAAACGACGGCCAGCGCATAGCCTACCGCGACCGCCGCATCGACCGCGTTGCCGCCCTTCTTCAACACCTCGACGCCGACTTCCGACGCCAGATGCTGAGCCGTCACCACCATGCCGTGTTCGCCTTTGGCGGGCGCTGGCGACGCCGCAAACGTCACCTGAAGTGGCGCTATCGCAAACGCAAAAGAGAGGCTGACGGCGATCAGGGTTTGGCTGATATGGCGCATGGCGGTGCTCCTGGGTGGGGTGCCCAGAAGACCCTGTCGCCGCCGTCAAGTCCACCATCAATGGTGGGCCAGACGGATCAATTCAGATGTCAGGCGCGTCAGACAATCCCGCCCGAGCCGCCGGCGACGGCAGGGCGTTCGGCCGCTACCTTGGCGCGGTAGCCAGCCGCCCGGTAGGCGGCGACGGGATCGATGGCGCCGCCGGTTTTCAGACGCGCCATGGCCAGGATCGGCTCGACATCGGTGCGGTAGGCCGCCTTCAGCGTCTGCGTCGCCATCAGCGCGTCATTGCCGTCCTGGAAACCTTCGAGTGCCTTGCGGTCGACCAGCAGGGCCTGCGCATAGGCGCGCTGCACTTCGACCGCCGACAGCATCAGGCTTTCGATCGGATCGGTGACGTTGTGGCTCTGGTCGAGCATGTGGGCCGGGTCAAAGCCGTCGGCGCCGGAAAGTTCAGCATCGACCAGTTCGTTGAAGACGAGGAACAGCCGGTAGGGATCGATCGAACCGGCATCGAGATCGTCGTCGCCATATTTGGAATCGTTGAAGTGGAAGCCGCCGAGTTTCTTGAACTGGATCAGCCGAGACACGATCATCTCGATGTTGACGTTGGGCGCATGGTGACCGAGGTCGACGAGGCAGAACGCCTTGTCGCCGAGTTCTTTCGCTATGATGTAGTTGGTGCCCCAGTCCTGCACGACGGTGGAATAGAAGGCCGGCTCATACATCTTGTGCTCGGTGAACAGCTTCCAGTCGGCGGGCAGCCCGGCATAGACCTCTTTCATCGCATCGAGATAGCGCTCGAATGCCTTGGCGAAATTGACCTGGCCCGGAAAGTTCGAGCCGTCGCCGATCCACACCGTCAGCGCCTTGGAGCCGAGCGTCTTGCCGATCTCGATGCATTCGAGATTGTGCTCGATCGCCTGCCGGCGCGTACCGGCATCGGCATGCGAGAGCGAGCCGAATTTGTAGGAAAGCGCCTGGTCCTTCGCGTCGGAGAAGGTGTTGGAATTCATGGCATCGAAGCCGAGACCGAAACGCGAGGCCGCCTGCTTCAGCCGGTTCGGGTCGGCCTTGTCCCAAGGAATGTGCAAGGAAACGGTCGGTGTCGCCTGCGTCAACTGGCTGATGACGGCACAATCCTCGATCTTGTCGAAGATGTCGCGCGGCTCGCCGGCTCCGGGGAAGCGGGCAAAGCGGGTGCCGCCTGTGCCGACGCCCCAGGAGGGGATGGCCACGGCGAATTTCTCGACCTTGTCGCGGATAGCGTCGATGGCGATGCCGCGACGGTCGAGGCGCTCGCCGAGCGAGGCGTAGTCGCGCTCGAGATCGACCTTGCGGACGGCGTTGTGGCTGGCGACGACGTCGGCGGAAATGATCGTTTCGGACAACTGCTATTCCTCCCAATATTTGTTCCGTCGGCGCCGTCCCGCCTGCCGGCACTGCAGCCCTTAGCTATCGCGCCGGGCGTTCGTCGTTCGGGAAGCCTAGCAATTGGCTCCCCGACCGCTTCGCGGACCACTTCTCACCCCTGTGAACGGGGCCTAGCGCGTAAAGCTCTGCGCATTGCCGGCGTCGACGTTGATGATGTTGCCGGTCGACTTGGCCGACATGTCGGAGGCAAAGAAATAGATCGCTTCGGCGATGTCTTCCGGGAAGACCGAGCGCTTGAGCATCGAGCGCGAACGGTAATGTTCCTCGAGGTCGTCCGTGGACATCTTGTAGGCGGCGGCACGCTGTTCCTTCCACTCGCCGGTCCAGATCTTGGAGCCGCGCAGCACCGCGTCCGGATTGACGACATTGACCCTGATCTGCGCCTCCGCGCCCTCCAGCGCCAGACACCGGGCGAGATGGATCTCGGCGGCCTTGGCGGTGCAATAGGCGGCGGCGTTGGGCGAGGCGGCAAGGCCGTTCTTGGACGCGACGAAGACGACATTGCCGCCGATCTTCTGCACCCTGAACAGCCGGAACGCTTCCCGCGAAACCAGGAAATAGCCGGTCGACAATATGTCCATGTTCTTGTTCCACAGCGCCAGCGACGTCTCCTCGATCGGCGCCGAGGAGGCGAGACCCGCGTTGGACACCAGGATGTCGATGCCGCCGAACTCGACCGCCGTTTCGGCGAAACCGGCTACGACCTGATCCTCCGAGGTGACGTTGATGACCACAGGCCGGACGAAATCCTTGCCGTACGCCTTCGCCAGTTCCTCATTGGCGCTGGCGAGCGCTGTTTCGTCGATGTCGGCCAGCACCACGCAGGCGCCTTCGCGCAACAGGCGATTGGCCGTCGCGCGGCCGATGCCGCCGGCGCCGCCGGTGACCAGCGCGATCTGCCCGGCCAGCGACTTCGGCTTCGGCATGCGCTGCAGCTTCAGATCCTCGAGCAGCCAGTATTCGATGTCGAAGGCTTCCTGGGCGGGCAGGCCGACATAGGACGAGACGGTCGAGGCGCCGCGCATGACATTGATGGCGTTGACGTAGAATTCGCCGGAGATACGCGCCGTCGCCTTGTCGCCGGCGAAGGTGAACATGCCGACACCGGGCATCAGATAGACCACGGCATTGGGATCGCGGATGGCGGGTGAATCCGGATGCTTGCAGCTGTCGTAATAGGCCTGGTAGCCGACGCGGTATGCGGCGATGTCGTCGGCGAGGCGCGCGATCACCGCATCGACATCGGGTTTGGCCGGATCGAACTCGATGACCAGCGGGCGGATCTTGGTGCGCAGGAAATGGTCGGGGCACGAGGTGCCCAGTGCCGCTAGCGGGCGCAAATCCCTGGAGTTGACGAATTCGAGCACGGCCGCCGAATCGTCGAAATGGCCGAGCTTGTGGCTCTTTTCCGAGATCAGGCCACGGATCCTGGGCATCAGTTTCGCGGCGATGGCGCGCCGTTCGGCTGCACCAAGCGACTTGACCGCCTCGCCGCCGAAAATGGCGAGGCCCTCGGAGCGGCGCTCGAACCACTCGATCGCCTGGTTGATCACCGAGATCGTCGTCTCGTAGCATTCCTTGGGCGTGTCGCCCCAGGTGAACAGGCCATGGCTTTCGAGGATGACACCCTTGGCGGCGGGATTCTCCAGGCAGAATTTCTCCAGCCACAGGCCTAGCTCGAAGCCCGGCCGCTTCCACGGCAGCCAGCCGATGGCGCCGCCGAAGATCTCTGTCGTCAGCGCTTTGGAATCCTTGGCAGCGGCGATCGCGATTATGGCGTCGGGATGCATGTGGTCGACGAAAGGCTTCGGCACATAGGCATGCAGCGGCGTGTCGATCGAGGCCGCGCGCGGATTGAGATTGAAGGTGCAGTGGGGCAGATATCCCACCATCTCGTCCTCGTGCTCGACGCCGCGATACAGGCTTTTGAGCGCGCGCAATTTGTCCATGTAGAGCGTGGCGAAACCGTCGAGCTTGATCGAAGCGCTGTCTCCACCGGAGCCCTTGACCCAGAGCACTTCGACATCAGCGCCGGTGAGCGGATCCTTCTGCCAGATCTTGGACGATGTGTTGCCGCCGCCATAGTTGGTGACGCGCTTGTCGGAGCCGAGCGTGTTCGAGCGATAGACCAGAAGCTCAGGCTCGCTCATCCCCAAGGCTTTCGCATCGTCCCACAGATTGGCAAGGCGCGAGCCGGAGCGCTTGTCGAGCATAGGTATCCTCCCTGGGACGCAAAACCGCGGTCCATTTTGCCGGGAATGTCTACGCAAGAGGCTCGCTTGTCAATCACAAACGATCAAGACCGATCATATTGCACTGCACAATGAAATTATATGATCGGAAATGATTGACAGTGCTTGTTTTGAGTGCCTAGATGGCCAGGCAGGGAGGAACGATGCACGAAAAAGAGCGCCACAGGATCATTCTGTCCGCCGTCCAGGAGAAGCCTGTGGTGACGGTGCAGGAGATGGTCGACCTGACGGAGTCCTCCGAGGCGACGATCCGGCGCGACATAGCGGCTCTTCACGTACAAAAGCGCCTGCGCCGGGTGCGCGGCGGCGCCGAGGCAATCTCGCCGCCGCAATTCATCGGCTTGGCCGGCCGGCCCTTTTCCGTCAACGAAACCATCAACGCTGCGCAGAAGCGGGCCATCGCCCGAGAAGCCGTGGAATTGTGCGGGGACGGCGAGCCGATCATCATCAATGGCGGCACCACCACCTTCCAGATGGTGCATTTCCTGACCGGCCGCCGCATGCCGATCTTCACCAATTCGTTCCCGATCGCCGAGCATCTGCTCAAGCACTCCAAGAATACGGTGATGCTGTCGGGCGGCACCATATACCGCGAGCAGAACATCATCCTGTCGCCCTTCGACAATGACGTGACGCGCAATTTCTACGCGCGCCGCATGTTCATGGGGGCGCAAGGCTTGGGACCGCTGGGCCTGATGGAAGGCGATCCGCTGCTGATCCAGGCCGAGCAGAAGCTTATCGACCAGGCCGACGAACTGGTCGTGCTGGTCGATTCCTCGAAATTCCGCAAACGCTCCAGCCTGATCCTGTGCGGGTTATCGCGCATCGCCACGGTCATCACCGATGACGGCATCGAGGATCGCGAAGCCAAGATGTTGGAGACCGCCGGCGTGACGCTGATCGTCGCCCGCAAATCGGCAAAGGAAGAATCTTCACTGCAGGCCTGAGACGCCCGCAGCGGCGATGGAAATGCAACGCTCAAGGGAGGATATACGATGAGCTTCTTGAAGAAATTGATGGTTACGGCGGCCTTTTCCGCCGCCATGTTCGTGAACGCGGCCTATGCCGAGAATGTCAAGATCGCGCTGGTGGTGAAGTCGCTCGGCAACGGCTTCTTCGACGCGGCCAACAAGGGCGCCGAAGAGGCGGCCAAGGAACTCGGCGACGTCGACATCATCTACACCGGCCCGACCAAGGCGACCGCGGAAGCGCAGATCGAAGTGGTCAATTCGCTGATCGCCCAGAAGGTCAACGCCATTGCCATTTCCGCCAATGACGCCGACGCGCTGGTGCCGGTGCTGAAGAAGGCCATGGAGCGCGGCATCACCGTCATCTCCTGGGATTCCGGTGTCGCCAAGGAAGGCCGCCAACTGCATCTCAACCCGTCCGACACCGGCCTGATCGGCGAGACCATCATCAAGCTTGCCGCCGACTACCTGCCGGAAGGCGGCGATGTCGCTATCCTGTCGGCGTCCTCGACCGCGACCAACCAGAACGCCTGGATCGACGCGGCCAAGAAAATCCTGCCGGAGAAGTTCCCCAAGATCAAACTCGTCGCCACCGTCTATGGCGATGACGATTCGGCCAAGAGCACCGACGAAGCCAAGGGCCTGCTGAAGTCCTACCCGAACCTCAAGGCGATCATCGCGCCGACCACCGTTGGCGTCGTTGCCGCCGCGCAGGTCGTCACCGACGAGAACCTGATCGGCAAGGTCAATGTCACCGGCCTCGCGCTGCCGTCCGAATTCAAGAAGTTCATCGACAACGGCGCCAGCCAGGCGGTCGCGCTGTGGAACCCGATCGACCTCGGCTATTCCGCCGTCTACCTCGCCCATGACCTGGCGGTGAAGAAGGAAGAGGCAAAGCCCGGCGCCACGCTGTCGATCGGCCGCGTCGGCAAGGTGACGCTCGACGACACCAACTCTGCGGCGATGGCTCCGCCCTTCCAGTTCGACAAGACCAACATCGAGAAGTTCTCCAAGATCTATTGATCTCTGCCCCTCTCAAGCTGTCGCGGCGGGGCTCACGTCCCGCCGCGACTTTAAACGGACCTTGTTTCAGGGCTTGATACAACGATGGACACGACAGCCCAACACGGCGCGGCGATGGAGAAGCCCCTGGCCACCACCCCACGCCTGACGCTGTCCGGCATCTCGAAGAGCTTTCCCGGCGTGCGCGCGCTGCACGATGTCAGCCTCTCGCTCTATCCGGGCCAGGTGACCGCATTGATCGGCGAGAACGGCGCCGGCAAGTCGACGCTGGTCAAGATCATGACAGGCATCTACCAGCCGGACGCCGGCACGATCAGCATCGACGGCCAGGCCGTCACCCTGCCCAGCGCGCATGCCGCCTTCGGCCATGGCGTCACCGCCATCCATCAGGAAACCGTGCTGTTCGACGATTTGACGGTCGCCGAAAACATCTTTCTTGGCCACGCGCCACGCTCGCGCTTCGGCACTATCGACTGGCGCACGATGCGCAGGAATGCCCGCGAAGTGCTCGATACCATGCATGCCGGCCATATCGATGCCGACGCCCGGCTGAAGGATCTCGGCATCGCCAACAAGCACCTCGTCGCGGTGGCGCGCGCCATGTCGATCGACGCGCGGATCGTCATCATGGACGAGCCGACCGCCGCCCTTTCGATGAAGGAGATCGAAGAGCTCTTTTTGCTGATCGAATTCCTCAAGGGCGAAGGCAAGGCGATCCTGTTCATCAGCCACAAGTTCGACGAGATCTATCGGATCGCCGACCGCTACACCGTGTTCCGCGATGGCGAGATGGTCGGCGAAGGGCTGATCAAGGACGCCGCCCAGAGCCAGATCGTGCGCATGATGGTCGGCCGCTCGGTCGATCATATCTTTCCGCAGCGCAAGGCCGAGATCGGCGCGCCGGTGCTCACCGTTTCAGGGCTTTCGCATCCGACCGAATTCAACGACATCGGCTTCGAACTGCACAAGGGTGAGATCCTGGGCTTCTACGGCCTTGTCGGCGCCGGGCGCAGCGAGGTGATGCAGGCGATATCAGGCATCACCCGCACGTCAGGCGGCACGATCACGTTGGACAGCAAGACGATCACGCCGAAATCAGCGGCGGATTCGATCGAAGCCGGCATCGTCTATGTGCCGGAGGAACGCGGCAAGCAAGGCGTGGTGATCGGCCTGCCGATCTTCCAGAACGTCTCGCTGCCCTCACTCAAGCGTACCTCCAAGTCAGGCCTGCTGCGGCTGGCGGAAGAGTTTTCGCTCGCCCGCTCCTACACCGAGCGGCTTGACCTCAGGGCCTCCTCGCTCAGCCAGGATGTCGGCACATTGTCGGGCGGCAACCAGCAGAAGATCGTCATCGCCAAATGGCTGGCGACCGCGCCCAAGGTGATCATCCTGGACGAACCGACCAAGGGCATCGACATCGGCTCCAAAGCCGCCGTGCATGGCTTCATGGCCGAACTCGTGGCGCAGGGCCTGTCGGTGATCATGGTGTCGTCGGAACTGCCGGAGATCCTCGGCATGTCGGACCGCGTCGTCGTGATGCGGGAGGGGCTTGTCGCGGCCGTTTACGAGAACAAGGGGCTCGACGCCGAAACGCTGGTTCGGACAGCAGCGGGAATCGCGGCATGAAGGCCTTTCTCAAATATCGCGAAATCTGGCTGGCCGCCGCCATCGTCGTGCTGATCGGGCTGATCTCGACCCGCTTCCCCGCCTTTGCCGATCCAGGCAATCTGCGCCAGGTGTTCAACGACACCTCGATCCTGATGATCCTGGCGCTCGGCCAGATGGTTGTCATCCTGACGCGATCGATCGACCTGTCGATGGCGTCCAACCTCTGCTTCACCGGCATGGTGGTGGCGATGCTCAACGCGGCGCACCCGGCAATCCCGATCCCGCTGCTGATCGTCGTTGCGCTGGTCGTCGGCCTGGTGCTCGGGGCCATCAACGGCCTTCTGGTGTGGCGGCTGAACATCCCTTCGATCGTGGTGACATTGGGCACGCTGACCATCTATCGCGGCGCCACTTTCGTCATATCGGGCGGTGCCTGGGTCAATGCCGACAAGATGAGCCCCGACTTCATCGGCTTCCAACGCGCCGCCTTCCTCGGCATCCCGGTGCTGTCCTGGATCGCCATACTGGTCATCGCGCTGTTCTTCATCCTGATGACACGCACGGCGCTGGGCCGCTCGATCTATGCCATCGGCGTCAACCCGACGGCATCGGTCTATGCGGGCATCGATGTCGGCCGGACCAAATTCATCGTCTTCTGCATCTCCGGCATGATCGGCGGCCTGGCCGGCTATCTCTGGATCTCGCGCTACGTGATCGCCTCGGTAGAGGTCGCCAATGGCTATGAGCTCAACATCATCGCCGCCTGCGTCATCGGCGGCATCTCGATCGCCGGCGGCATCGGCTCGGTCGGCGGTGCGGTGCTGGGGGCGCTGTTCCTAGGCATCATCTCCAACGCCCTGCCGGTCATCAATATCTCGCCCTTCTGGCAGATGGCGATTTCAGGCAGCGCCATCATCCTGGCCGTCGTGCTCAACGCACGCGGTGAACGCCAGCAGGGCCGCATCATCCTCAAGAAAGTGGAGGCGGCATGACCGACATCCCTGCCCCGCGCCATATTCCCGACCGGCTCGACAAGCCGCTGTCTTCGGCGATCTTTTCCTGGGAAGCGCTGCTGGTCATGGTGGCTGTCGCCATCTTCGCCATCAACAGCTTCGCCTCGCCCTATTTCCTCGACCCCTATTCGTTGTCCGACCTGACCTTCAACTTCACGGAGAAGGGTCTGATCGCCTTCGCCATGGCGCTGCTGATCATCTCGGGCGAGATCGACCTGTCGGTGGCCGCCATCATCGCGCTCGCCTCGACCATGATGGGCATGGCGGTGCAGGCAGGTGCCGGAACTCCGGCGCTGGTGGCGATCGGCATCGTCGTCGGCCTCGGTTGCGGCGCTTTCAACGGGCTGCTGGTGACAAGGCTCGGCCTGCCCTCCATCGTCGTCACCATCGGCACGATGAGCCTGTTTCGCGGCATCGCCTTCATCATCCTCGGCGACCAGGCCTACAAGGGCTACCCCGAAAGCTTCGCCTTCTTCGGCCAGGGCTATGTCTGGTGGGTGGTATCGTTCGAACTGGTGCTCTTCCTGATCGCGGCCGTCGTCTACTGGTTCCTCCTGCACCGCACCAGCTTCGGCCGCCGTCTCTTCGCCATCGGCAACAATCCGGTCGCGGCGCAATTTTCCGGCGTGCGCGTCGGCCGCATCAAGTTCATCCTGTTCTGCCTGACCGGGCTGATGTCGGGCATCGCCTCGGTGCTGATCACCTCGCGGCTCGGCTCGACAAGGCCGTCGATCGCGCAAGGCTATGAACTGGAAGTCATCACCATGGTGGTGCTTGGCGGCGTCAGCATTCTGGGCGGCGCCGGCAGCATTGTCGGCGTGGTGCTTGCCGCCCTCATCATGGGGCTGGTGACCTTCGGGCTCGGCCTGCTCAACGTTCCCGGTATCGTCATGTCGATCTTCATCGGCCTGCTGCTGATCATCGTCATCGCGCTGCCGATCGTCTGGCGGCGGCTGCGCGGGGGACGCTGATGCCGCAGAAATACGCGTTCAAGATGAAGCTCAAGCCGGGAATGAAGGCCGAGTACGGGAAGCGTCACGACGAGATCTGGCCGTCGCTGGTCGCGCTCTTGAAACAGGCAGGCGTCCGCGACTACTCAATCCATCTCGACGAAGAGACCAACACCCTGTTTGGCGTGCTGTGGCGGCGGGACGACCACGACATGGACGAATTGCCGAAGCATCCGGTGATGCAGCGCTGGTGGGCCCACATGGCCGACATCATGGAAACGAGGCCTGACAACGAGCCGGTGGTGGTGCCGCTGGAAACCGTGTTCCATATGGAATGAGTGCGATGCGCCACATCGCCGTGATCGACATCGGCAAGACCAACGCCAAGGTAGCGCTGGTGGACCTCACAACGTTGAGCGAGGTCGCGCTACGCCGGATGGCCAATGCGCCGCCGCGGCAGACGCCCTACCCGCACCATGATGTCGAAGCTCTGTGGACATTCATCCTCGACAGCCTGGCCAGCCTCAACCACGAGCGGCGCATCGACGCCATTTCGATCACCACCCATGGCGCGACCGGTGCGTTGGTCAACGCGTCAGGCGAACTGGTGCTGCCGGTACTCGACTATGAATTCGATGGTCCCGACGCGCTGGCGGCGGACTATGACGCGATCCGCCCGCCCTTTGCCGAGACCGGCACGCCGCGCCTGCCGCTCGGCCTCAATCTCGGCGCGCAATTCTTCTGGCAGCGGAAACGCTTTCCGGGCGAGTTCGCGCGGGCCGCGGCGATGCTGATGTATCCGCAATACTGGGCCTTGCGCCTCACCGGCGTTACCGCCAACGAGGTCACCTCGCTTGGCTGCCACACCGATCTCTGGGACCCGTGGAAGGCGGATTTCTCGTCATTGGTCGGCCGCATGGATTGGCGCCACTTGATGGCGCCGGTGCGACCGGCAAGAGACCGTCTCGGCCCGATCCTGCCCGCGCTCGCGGTACGAACCGGGCTTGATCCGCAAACACCGGTGTTCTGCGGCCTGCACGATTCCAACGCCTCGCTGCTGCCGCATCTCTTGTCGGATGCGCCACCCTTCTCGGTCGTCTCGACCGGGACCTGGGTGGTGTCGATGGCGGTCGGCGGCAAGCAGGTTACGCTGGATGCGGCGCGTGATACGCTGGTCAATGTCAATGCACTCGGCAATCCCGTGCCGTCGGCTCGCTTCATGGGCGGACGCGAATTCTCGCTGTTGACCGACGACAAGCCGCAGGATTGCAGTGGAAGCGATGTGCTTGCGGTTCTGGGAAGGAAGATCCTGCTGCTGCCGTCGACGCAACAGCGATCGGGGCCGTTCCCACAGCAGGCCGCGACATGGCTTGATGCCGACGGCATGAATGATGGCCAGCGCTTTGCCGCCATCTCTTTCTATCTGGCGCTGATGACGGCGACGTGCCTCGATCTGATCGGCGCCGACGGTCCGACCACCGTCGAAGGGCCCTTTGCCCGCAACCGGCTCTTTGTCGGCATGCTGGCGGCGGCCACCGCCCGCAGCGTCGTCGCCTCGGAAGCCGCAACCGGAACCAGCATTGGCGCGGCATTGCTGGCATCGGATCAGGCCGCGACGCACGGCAAAGGCGAAAGGCTGGAACCGCCGACCAACCCGGCCTGGGCGGACTATGTCAGCGCATGGCGCACGGCGGTCGAAGCACAAGGCTGATTACAGGATCCGCTTGCCGAAGGCCGACATGATGAAATTGACGGTATCAGTGCCGATCCTGGGCTCAAGATCCTTGGTCAGGCCGGAGACATCCATCGAAAGCAGGCCGCCGGAGAGCGCGATCGCCTCCATCGCCTGATGCGTCTCGCGCACGGTCAGCCCGCCGGAGCCAGCCGCCCAGCCGGCGAATTCGGTCGCTGTCGGCGAATAGCTGACATGAAAGCCTTGCGTGCCCGACGTGGCGATGCGGATCGCCTCATGCATCAGGTCGCGCATGCCCATGGCGTCGATGTCGGTCATGGTGAAGGCCGACACCCGCGAATCCTTCAGCACCCGCGCCTCGGCCGGATCTGCATGGCGCAGGCCGACGATGACGACATTCTCCGGCGAAAGCTGCGGCTGCAGCGCGCCGGCCTTGTGGTCGAGGCCGAGCGCACGCGCCAGCACCGAGGCCTCCGGCAGGTCGATGCCCTCTTCATCCTCCGGCATCAGGGCGGCGATGGAATCGAGCCAGATCAGGCCGAAGGAGTGCGTCGCGCGCGCCGTCACGGTCAGCGCCTTGTGGACGACGCGGCGATCAGCACCGGCGGTGAGACGGATCAGCCCCGAGGGAGGCCGCTCGACATCGGCCAGTTCGACGACGTCGAAATTCATCGCCTCCAGCCGCCCACCCGTCCCCTCGCGGGCGAGGATGCCGGCTGCTTCCGGTTCAGCCGAGATCGACACCATCTTGCGGCCGGAAAAATCCGCGACGTCGTGCATCGGCGCCTTCTCGACATATTCCGAGGTCATCGCCAACAGCATGGCGCCGTAGCTCATGCGGAAGGCAACGCGGTCGCCGACGGTGGGCCGCGGATCGGCGTCCTGCACATCGAGCAGCAGATGGTCGCTGGAGGCGCCGAGCACGCGTATCCCTTTTGCGATGGGAGTCAGCCCTTCGACCAGCACGTCCTCGCGGCCGATATTGGCGATGGCACGCAACCTGTCGCCCTCGTCGGGGAAAACGGGCTGGTTGCCGAAAGCGTCGTAGCCGGACTCGCCGATCGGCCGCGACGGCTTGAGCTTGACCTCGATGATATCGCTGGTCAGGCGGCAGGCATCGGGTTCGAGTTCGGCCCATGGCATCTCGCGAAAGGTCTCGACGCCGCCTTGCAGGATCGCCTCGCCGACCCTGAGATTGTTGATGCCGGCGGGCAACCTGCCTTCGAGCAGCAGCGTCAGCGACGACGAGGCACCGCCTGAAATCCAGTCGAGGCTTTTGCCGGACAGGCGCTCGGTCTTGTAGGCGTGAGCGACGAGCTGGCCGAGATTCTCCGGCGTCGGCATGATGGCGCCGAAGCAGCCGAGATTGGTGCCGATGCCGGCGATGCGCACCCCTTTGAATTCAAGGATCTTCTCGACGGTGGGGATCAGGTCGCTCGGCCAGATGCCTTCGCGGAGATCGCCGAGATCGATCATGAGCATGATGTCGTGGACGCGGCCCATGCGCTCGGCGATGCGCGAAATCTCGCGAATGGTGGCGAGTTCCGATTGCAGACTGATGTCGACGGTGCGCACCACCTCCTCGACGCGCGCCATGGGTGGGCTGCGCAGCAGCATGATCGGCGCGTTGATGCCGCTGTCGCGCAGCCGGCGGATGTTCTCGAAACGCGATTCGGCAATGCCGGCGACGCCGCCGCGCAGCATGGCGCGCGCCACTTGCGGCATGCCGCACATGCCTTTGGTGACGCCGAACACCTTGATGCCGGACAGTGCACAGCGGTCGACGATGGTGCGGGCGTTGCGCTCGATGCGACCAAGGTCGATGGCGACTTGCGGTCCCGACATGGCTAGCCTCCGTAGACCAGCCCCTGCGGGTCGATCTCCGGCTTGCGGCCCGCGATAAGGTCGGCCAGGAATTTCCCGGAGCCGCAGGCCATCGTCCAGCCGACATGGCCATGGCCGGTGTCGAGATAGAGATTCTCATAGCGCGCCTGGCCAATGACCGGCACGGAGTTCGGCATCATTGGCCGCAGGCCAGCCCATAGCTCCGCTTTCTTCTCATCGAAAGCGCCGGGAAAGAGATCCCTGGCAGTCCTGAACATGGTGGCAAAGTCGCTTGGCTTGTGGGTGCGGTCGAAGCCTGTGAATTCGGCGGTCGAGGCCAGCCGCAAGCGATTGCCAAGGCGCGAATAGGCCATCAGCTGGTCCTCGTCGGCGCCGCCCATGGTGGGGCCCTTGCTCTCGTCTTCCAACGGAATGGTCGCGGTGTAACCTTTCACCGGATAGACCGGCAGGTCGATGCCGTAGCGGCGGCCGAGCAGGCCGCTTTCCGGGCCCATCGAGATGACCACGGCATCGCCACCGATCGGTCCGGCGGAGGTCATCACCGCGCGCACCCGGCCGCCCCCGATATCGAGGCCTTCGACCGTCGTGCCGTAGAGAAATCTCACGCCGAGCCTTTCGGCGGCATGGGCGGCGAGCTTCTCGACGAACTGCCGGGAATCGCCGGTCTGGTCGATCGGCGAGTAGACTCCGCCGGCGATCTTTTCCTTCACGCCGGCAAGGCCCGGTTCAAGCTCGACCAGCCGGTCGCGGCCGACGATCTCGATCGGCAGGCCATGCTCGGCCAGATAGCGGTAATTGTCGGTGCCGGTGTCGAGGCTGTGCTGTGAGCGGAAGAAGTAGAGGATGCCTTTCTTGCGCTCATCATAGTGGATGCCCGTGTCCGCCGAGATGGCGTTGATGCACTCACGCGAATAGAGCGCCAGGCGTAGCTTGACCTGGCTGTTGGCGCGCAGGCGGGCCACGGTACACTGGCGCAGGAAGCGCAGGCTCCAGGCAAGGAAATAAGGATCGAAGCGCAACCGCACCTTGATGCCGAGATCATGGTTGTAGAGCCCGCGTAGGAAGGTCTTCAGCGCCGCCGGCGAGGCCCAGGCGGTGGCGTCGCCTGGCGAAACCAGCCCGGCATTCGACTGGCTGGTGCCACGCGCCGGAGCCGGATGGCGCTCTATCACGGTGACTTCGTGGCCGTCGGCAGCCAGATAATAGGCGGCCGCCGTGCCGACGACGCCAGCTCCAAGCACCGTTATCTTCATGCCATCCCCCAAAAGCTCTCCGCGGCACGGCGCCTCCACGCCGTGTCGCGACTGCTTCCATAGCCTGTCACCGCGCGCGTTGCGAGCCCTCGGGGAGCCTGGCTCAGCCGCGTGCGGAGTTCTTGCTGGTCAGGATGCGTTCCCAGGCGAGCGCGTCGGCGACGATCTGGTCGAGGTCGTCGCGCTGCGGGGCCCAGCCGAGTTCCGCTCGCGCGAGGTCCGAATTGGCGACCACGGCCGCCGCATCGCCGGGACGCCGATCGCCCATCCTCACCTCGAAATCATGACCGAAGGCGCGCCGCACGCTGTCGATCACCTCAAGCACGGAATAGCCATGGCTGTAGCCGCAATTGGCGACGAGGCTCGGCCCCCCCGCGCGCAACCGCTGCAAGGCGAGGCGATGCGCGGCGGCCAGGTCGCTGACATGGATGTAATCGCGCATGCAGGTGCCGTCCGGCGTCGGGTAGTCGGTGCCGAACACCTGCATGAAGGGACGCTTGCCGAGCGCGGTCTCGCAGGCAACCTTGATAAGATGCGTGGCGCCCGGCGTCGACTGGCCCGTGCGACCCTTTGGGTCGGCGCCGGCGACGTTGAAGTAGCGCAGCGCCGTGTAGCGGATGTCGTGCGCAAGGCCCGCGTCGCGCAGCATCCATTCGCTCATCAATTTGGAGAGGCCGTAGGGCGATTCGGGCGCCAGGCGGGCGTCCTCGCGCACCGGCTCAAGCCCGGCGCCACCATAAACGGCGGCGGTCGAGGAGAAGATGAAATTGGGCACGCCCTCACGCACCGCGGTTTCGATCAGCGTGCGCGTCTTTGAGGTGTTGTTCTCATAGTAGGCAAGCGGGTCGGCGACCGATTCCGGAACCACGATGGAGCCGGCGAAATGGATGATGGCGTCGACATGATTGTCCCGGATGATCGATCCGACCAGTTCCTTGTCGGCGACATCGCCGACGATGAGCTTTGCCTCCGGCGCCACCGCCCATTCGAAGCCGGTCGAGAGCCGGTCGAGAACGACCACGCTGTCGCCGGCATCAAGCAATTCCCAGACCATGTGGCTGCCGATATAGCCGGCGCCGCCTGTCACCAAAACCGTCATCCGCATCCTCGCATCTCAAGATTTATCGGAAACTGTCTCAAACACCGCCTTACTGGAAAGCCGTCCGCATGGCCATTAGAACCCTTGGTAACCGGCGTTCACTTGATGTGGCATCGTGTGGAAACAAAAGTGATCCACAGAGCGTGTCTTGGACCGGGAATAGGCCACGATCCGCCAGCGTTAGGAACAGGCGCGGGGCGTGGCATTTTGACCAAAGCGGCCCGGTGGACGACCAATAAGGCAATGATTATGATCCCGCGCAAAATTGGGAAGCCGACATGAACTACCAGCGGTTCTTCGAAGAAGCGATCGATCAGCTCCATGCGGAGCGTCGCTATCGTGTCTTCGCCGATCTCGAGCGTATCGCGGGCAAGTTTCCGCGCGCCATCTGGCGTTCGAACGGCCGCGCCGAGGAAATCACCGTGTGGTGCTCCAACGACTATCTCGGCATGGGCCAGCACGCGGATGTCATCGCCGCCTTCCAGAATGCGGCCGGCAAGATGGGTTCGGGAGCCGGCGGCACCCGCAACATCTCCGGCACGTCCAACCCGCTGGTCGAGCTCGAGCATGAACTCGCCGACCTGCACGGCAAGGAGGCAGCGCTGGTCTTCACGTCCGGCTTCGTCTCCAACGAAGCTTCGATCTCGACCATTGCGCGGCTTTTGCCGAACTGCCTGATCATCTCGGACGAGTTGAACCACGCCTCGATGATCGAGGGCGTGCGGCGCTCGGGCGCGGAAAAGAAGATCTTCCGCCACAATGACGTCGCGCATCTGGAGAGCCTCCTGCAGGCGGCGGGCCGCGAGCGCGCCAAGCTGATCGTCTTCGAAAGCGTCTATTCGATGGATGGCGACATCGCGCCGATCAGAGAGATCGTCGAGCTCGCCGAACGCTACAACGCCATGACCTATATCGACGAGGTCCATGCCGTGGGCATGTACGGACCGCGCGGCGGCGGCATCACCGAGCGCGAAGGCCTCGCCGACCGCATCGACATCATCCAGGGCACGCTGGCCAAGGCGTTCGGCACGCTGGGCGGCTACATCACCGGCACCAGCGCGGTGATCGACGCGGTTCGCTCCTATGCGCCGGGCTTCATCTTCACCACGGCGCTGCCGCCCGCGATCGCCGCCGCCACCACCGCCTCCATCCGCCATCTCAAGCAATCGCAGGCCGAGCGCGACGCGCAGCAGCAGCAGGCGAGCCGAACCAAACAGATCCTGGCGGCCGCCGGCCTGCCGGTGATGGACTCTCCGACCCATATCGTGCCGGTGCTGGTTGGCGATCCGGAGCTTTGCAAGATGGCGAGCGACCGGCTGCTTGGCGTTCACGGCATCTACATCCAGCCGATCAACTACCCGACCGTGCCGCGCGGCACCGAGCGGCTGCGCATCACGCCGACGCCGTTCCATTCGGATGCGCTGATCGCGCAACTGCAGGATGCACTGGTCGAGACCTGGGATGCGCTCGGCATCCCCTATGCCAGTTCCGGCCGTCCCGCTGTCGCCAAGAGCGACCGCATCATTCCGCTCCTGGTCCCCAAGTCGGGCGGCTGATCTCGGGCGGCTTAGAGCAATTCCAGGAAAAGTGTGAAACGGTTTTCCGTCCGGAATTGCGTCAAAACAAATAGTTAGAGCACTTCGCCGTTTCCGTGAAACGGTGAATTGCTCTAAAGCCACCTCCGGCTCAAACGGTCTTCATCCACTTCGCCAGCCGGTGCGCCGCTTCCTCGATCTGATCGAGCCGGCGGTGGAAGCACAGCCTGAGGAAGGCTTCGCCGCCGGGACCAAAGGCCGTGCCGGGCGCCAGGCCGACATTGGCCTTGTCGACGATCTCGAAAGCGGCCGAGCGCGAATCGGTGATGCCGTCGACGGCGAAGAACAGATAGAAGGCGCCCTGCGGCACGGTGAATCGCGCCCGGCCGGTGGCTCCGAGAATGCCGCAGACCAGGTCGCGTGCCTTCCTCGCCCGCTCCACCTGTTCGGCGACGAAGGCATCGCCCTCGTCGAGCGCGGCGATCGCACCGCGCTGCATGAATTGGGCAACACCCGAGTTCGAATACTGGATCAGGTTCTCGAACACCTGCTGCAGGCTCGGATGCGTCTTGATCCAACCGACACGCCAGCCGGTCATCGCCCAGTTCTTGGAAAAGGAGTTGACGAACAGGATGCGGTCCTCCGCCGTCGCGATGTCGAGGAAAGACGGGGCGCGGCCATGGCCATAGTGGAACAGCGAATAGATCTCGTCGGCGATGATCCAGAGGTTCTTCGCCCGCGCAAGATCGAGGATCGCCTGCAAGGTCTCGTGATCGGCGGTCCAGCCGGTCGGGTTCGAGGGCGTGTTGATGAACAGCGCCCTGGTGCGCGGCGTGATCGCCGCCGCTATCTTCTCGACGTCGCAGGACCAGCCATTGCCCGAGTTGTCGAGCGTGACCGGCACCGGAACGGCTCCCGATATCGCCGCCGCGGCATCGAAATTCGGCCAGGCCGGCGACAGATAGATAACCTCGTCGCCGGCCCCGGCGAGCGCATCGAGCGCCAGCTGGATGGCATGCATGCCGGAGCCGGTGACGATGAACTGCTCCTCGGGGAACGTCCTGGCGAAATGCCTGGCATAGTAGCGGGCAAGCGCTTGCCTGAGATCAGGAATACCCTTCTGCCAGGTGTAGAAGGTTTCGCCATTGGACAATCCCCGAGCAGCGGCGTCGGAAATGAAGGCCGGCGTCGGCAGGTCGCCCTCACCCGCCCAAAGCGGGATCAAGCCGTCGCGCAGGCGGCCGTAATTGACGACGGCGACAATGCCGCTTTCAGGTGCCGCGCGGGCTTCGGCACGCAAGCTGTCGATCAAGGTCATGGCGGGTCGGTTCCGGTCTCAAGCGTTGGTCAGCGCTCCTTACCAGATGCGAAAACAGAAAACCCCGGCCGCGAGCGACCGGGGTTTTGGTCCAGCAATGGCAGGCCGAGTTATTTCTTGGCGAGCAGATCGCGGATTTCGGTCAGCAGCGCGACATCGGCGGGGGGCGGCGCCGCGGCGGGCGCGGGCTTCTCGGCCTCAAGCCGCCGGCGCAGATTGTTCACCGCCTTGACCATCAGGAAGATGATGAAGGCGAGGATGAGGAAGTTCAGCACCACGGTGATGAAACTGCCATACGCAAAAACGGCGCCTTGCTTTTTGGCGTCCGCCAGCGAGGTGGCGTTGACGGCCGAGGAGAGGCCGAAGAAATAGTTATTGAAATCCAGGCCACCGAAAATCGCGCCGACGATCGGCATGATGATATCATTGACCAGCGAGGTAACGATCGTGCTGAAGGCGCCGCCGATGATGACGCCGACGGCCAAGTCCATCACGTTACCCTTGGAAATGAATTCCTGGAATTCTTTCAGCATTCCGACCCTCCTTGTCATGACCCGGCCGCGCTGCCGTTCCGTCCTTGCGGCATCGACCATGGGCACAATAACAAAAACCTGAAGTTGCAACATGTGTAAAAGGGAGAAAACAACCGCTTTCTCCTTGGCCGCGTCAACGTCCAGAAATCATGCCCTTCATGCGCCCAAAGCCGCGATGGACTTAGGGCTCAAGCTGTGATTGCGTTCGAACAAGCCGGATAAAAAGACGGCAAAGGAGGAAATTCCAGGCGTGCAGGGTTTGTTCATCGTCATCATCGCGATCGCCTATGTGACGCTGCTGTTCGCCATCGCCAGCCTGGGCGATCGTCGCTCGGCCATTTCAGGGCCGGGCCGCGCAAGGCCGTTCATCTACGCGCTCAGCCTGGCGATCTACTGCACCTCGTGGACCTTTTTCGGCTCCGTCGGCCTCTCGTCCGAACGCGGCCTCGAATTCCTCGGCATCTACACCGGCCCCGTGCTGGTGTTCGTGTTCGGCTTTCCTCTGCTCAACCGCATCATACGGCTGGCCAAGACCGAGAAGATCACCTCGATCGCGGACTTCCTCGGCGCGCGCTACGGCAAGAGCTTCACCGTCGCGGCGATCGCCACGCTGATCGCCACCATCGGGGCGGTGCCCTACATCGCGCTGCAATTGAAGGCGATCTCCGGCTCGGTCAGCCTGATGGTCGAGCACTATACGGGATCGCCGCCCTCCTTCGATCCGTTCGTCAGCGACATCTCGCTGGTCGTGGCGATGCTCCTGGCGTTGTTTGCCGTGCTGTTCGGCACCCGCCACGCCGACGCCACCGAACATCAGGACGGGCTGGTGCTGGCGGTGGCGGTCGAAACCGTGGTCAAGCTCGCCGCTTTCCTGGCGATCGGCCTGATGGTCACCTTCCTGATCTTCGGCGGCCCGGGCGACATGTTCGCCAAGCTGGCGCAAAATGGTCAGGTGCGGCAGGCGATGGGCTACAACACCTCGCTTGCCACCTGGCTGGTGCTGACGGGCCTCAGCGGCTGTGCCATCATCATGCTGCCGCGGCAATTCTACGTCACCATCGTCGAGAACCGCGGCGAGGCCGAGTTGCGCACCGCGACCTGGGTGTTTCCGCTCTACCTCGTGGCGATCAACCTGTTCGTGCTGCCGATCGCGTTTGCCGGCCTGTCGCTGGTCGGCACCGGCACCAGCAGCGATCTCTACGTGCTGTCGCTGCCGCTCTTCAGCGGCCACGACCTGCTGGCCATGGCGGCCTTCATCGGTGGGTTGTCCGCGGCAACAGCCATGGTGATCGTCGAAAGCGTGGCGCTGTCGATCATGATCTCCAATGACCTCGTCATTCCGCTGTTCGTGCGCCGTCTGCTCAAGACCTCGACCTTGGAGACCGAGGACTGGTCGACGCTCATCCTCAACGTGCGGCGCGGAGCGATCTTCATCCTTCTTTTCATCGCCTTCCTCTACTATCGCGAGAGCACCAACAGCGCGCGGCTGTCGTCGATCGGCCTGATGTCGTTCGCGGCCATCGCGCAATTCGCGCCGGCGCTGATCGGCGGGCTGATCTGGCGCGGCGCCAACGGCAGGGGGGCCGCGCTCGGCATGGTCGCCGGCATCCTTGTCTGGAGCTACACGCTGCTCCTGCCCTCGCTTGTCGCGCCCGACACCGACATCGTCGTGCATGGGCTGTTCGGCTTCGAGGCACTGCGCCCGCAAGCCCTGTTCGGCACGGTCGCCGAACCTCTGAACCACGGCGTGCTATGGAGCCTGTCGATCAACGCGGTGTTCTTCGTGCTCGGCTCGCTGTCGCGCGCGTCGGTGCCGCTGGAGCGCATCCAGGCATCGATCTTCGTGCCGCGCGACGCCGGCCCGATGCCCAGTCTACGCCGCTTCCGCACCGCCATCACCGTCAATGACCTCAAGGACACGATCGGCCGCTATCTCGGTGTCGAGCGCACCGAGCGCTCTTTCCAGTCGTTCGAGAGGACCAACGGCACCTCGCTGCACGGCAAGGAGCAGGCGAGCATGGACGTCATCCGCTTCTCCGAGCAGCTTTTGGCCAGCGCCGTCGGCTCCTCCTCGGCGCGGCTGATCCTGTCGCTGCTGTTCAGGCGCCATGACCGCGAATCCCGGGATGCCTTCCGCCTGCTCGACGACGCCACCGAGGCGCTGCAGCACAACCGCGACCTGCTGCAGATCGCGCTCGACCAGATGGAGCAAGGCATCACTGTCTTCGACAAGGACTTTCGGCTGATCTGCTGGAACCGCCAGTACCGGGCGCTGTTTGATCTGCCCGACGAGATGGGCCAGGTCGGCGTCTCGCTCGACCAGATCTTGCGCCACCTCGCCGAGCGAGGCGACATTCCCACCGACCAACGCGTGACAATGCTCAACCGTCTGACCAGTTTCGTCAGCCCCTGGCAGATGGAGCTGAAGACCAGCGGCCGCATTCTCGAACTGCGCTCCAACCCGATGCCGGACGGCGGCATCGTGGCCACCTATGCCGACATTTCCGGCCGCGTCGAACAGGATCTGGCGCTGAAGCGCGCCAATGAATCGCTGGAACAGCGCGTCAAGACCCGTACCATCGAGCTGACCAGGGTCAATGAGGAGTTGACCCGGGTCAACGAGGAACTGGCGCAGGCGCAGATGCTGGCCGAGGAGGCCAATCTGGGCAAGACGCGCTTCCTCGCTGCCGCCGGCCATGACATCCTGCAGCCGTTGAATGCTGCCCGGCTCTATTGCTCCTCGCTGATCGAGAAAGCCGGCAAGGGTCCGGCCGGCAAGGCCGCGGTCAACATCGAATCCTCTCTGGAATCGGTTGAGACGATCCTGGGCGCCGTGCTCGACATCTCCCGCCTCGATGCCGGCGCGATGAAGCCGGACGATACCGCCTTCAACCTCGACGGATTGCTGCGCCAGATCGGCAATGATTTTCGACCGATGGCCGCGGAGAAAAAGCTCGACCTGACGATCATGCCGTCTTCGCTGACGGTGGTGACCGACCCCAATCTGTTGCGCCGCCTGATCCAGAACCTTGTCTCCAATGCCATCAAATATACGCGCCAGGGCCGCATCCTGGTCGGCGTGCGGCGACGCGGCGAACTGGCGGAGATCCAGGTGATCGACACCGGCATCGGCATCGCCGGCGACAGGCTGAACACCGTCTTCCATGAGTTCACCCGGCTGGACGAAGGTGCGCGGGAGGCCGAGGGCCTCGGTCTCGGTCTCTCCATCGTCGACCGCATTGCCAGGGTACTCAGGCTCGAAATCCGCCTCTTCTCCAATCCGGGCAAGGGCACGCGCTTCTCGGTCATACTGCCGGTGGCGGCTGTGGCGGCGCCGCGGCGCGAGATCGAGAAGGCACCAGCACGCGCCGCTTCCTCGCTTGCCGGGCTGACAGTACTTTGCATCGACAATGACGCGCGCATCCTCGACGGCATGCGTCTTCTGCTCGAAGGTTGGGGGTGCACCGTCGACACCGCCTCCGGATCGGGAGAGCTGCTGCGGCCTGGCGCGCGCAGGCCCGACATCGTGCTTGCCGACTATCATCTCGACGGCGTCACCGGGCTCGACGCGATCAGGACCTTGCGCGCGACCTGCGGCCAGGATCTTGCGTGTGTGCTGGTCACCGCCGATCGTTCCAACGAGGTGCGCGCGGCGGCTGGCGAACTCGACGTTCCGATAATCAACAAGCCGCTGAAACCGGCGGTGCTGCGTTCGATGATGGCCAGGGTCAGGCCGCTTGCCTCGGCGGCCGAATAAGATCAGCTCCTATTCGCCTCGTGAGCACTATGCCAGGGCCTTCGAGATATCGTTCGCGGTCTGGATTACCAGCGGAGCAAGACTTTCGCCGCGGCAGGCGGGCCGGCGCGACCGCCTCGACGTCGCCGCGTCTCGGCGGGGCAAGCTATCTCGGTGAGCGGGCAGTCGGCGCGCCGGACGGCGGCGCTGCGGCCGTTGCGATCTGGATGCGCGCGATCGCACAAGCGATAGCCAGGCAAGGGTGACAGACAAGGCTGAACGATGACCTGAAACACGTCGCATGAATCCGTTGCGGCGCCGGCACTCAGTGCGCCGGCTGCAACGGATCACTGCCGATCTTGGACAGCAGGATAACCGCCTGGGTGCGGCTGTCGACACCGAGCTTCTGCAGGATGGCCGAGACATGCGCCTTGATCGTCGCCTCGGAGACGCCGAGTTCGTAGGCGATCTGCTTGTTGAGCAGGCCCTCGGCCAGCATGCCGAGCACGCGGGTCTGCTGCGGGGTCAGCGCCTGCAATCTTTTGATCAGGTCCGATATTTCGGGATCGCGCTCGACGCCGAGATCGACGCCCACCGGAGCCGCTATGTCGCCGGCCAGCACCGACTGCACGGCGTTGCGGATCTCCTCCATGCTCGCCGATTTGGAGATGAAGCCGGAGGCGCCAAGATCGAGCGCACGCCTGATGGTCGCCGGATCGTCATGCGCAGAGACAACGATCAGCGGCACCGCCGGATGGATGCCGCGTAGCGAGATCAGGCCGGAAAGGCCGCTGGCGCCCGGCATCGACAGGTCGAGCAGCACAAGATCGACATCCTCATTGGCCACGACCAGCGCCTTGGCGCTTTCGAAATCGCCGGCCTCGTGGATGGCGGCGACATTGCCGATGCCGGCAAGTGCCTCACGCAGCGCGCCGCGAAACAGCGGGTGATCGTCGGCGATGACGAAAGAATAGCCTGACGGCAAATGTTCCTCCCCGAATCCCGTCGATGATTTTTAGCTTTTCGGGACCAGTCGGACGATTATGAGGGGCCGCGCGCCGTTTTCAAGCGGCAAAGCCGGCACGCCCCATTTTCCCTGGTTTGGATGCTCAGGTTTTCTGCGAGTTGAGCTGGGCGCCGTCGCCGTTATCCCTGTCCATATCCTTGACGATGCCCATGAAGCCCTTCAGGAAGCGCTCCATGTAGCTCATCGTCTTGTTGAAATCCTCTTCGCTCGGAAGCTTCGATTCGAGACGGGCGGAGAGCGAATTCTCCAGCTTGGTGACGCGCTCATCCATTGCCTTCATCGAGGTCTGCAGGCGGTCGACCTCGTCCTGGAAGGCGGCGCGTTCGTCGGCCGCCATCTTGCAGACGAGCTGGCCCGAACGCTCTTCGCAGAGCGACATCGCGCCGGTCTGCGTGTCCATGCGGACATAGCCGTTGTCGGACTTTTCCAGCCGGTAACGATCGGTTTCTTCCGAATAGGCTGATGCCGCGACCAGCGAAACGAGCGCGGCGGGGATCAAAATGTGGTGCAGACGCATGTTGTCCTCCATGGCCAAGGCCTGAAATATCGCATGTTTGCGCCGGAAATGGGGAAGACCCTTGGCGTGGCCTTCCCCGCACGACTGGTTCGGACTATAGCGCAACCATGTCTCAGTTTATCTACAAGATAACCCCGCGAGCGCTTTGGCGCGAGGCCGAAGCCAATGGCCGCTTCACCGGGGCGCCGATCGATGTCACCGACGGCTTCATCCATTTCTCGACGGCGGCGCAGGTCCGGGAAACGGCGGCAAAGCATTTTTCCGGCCAGACAGACCTTCTGCTCGTCGCCATCGACGGCGCCAGCCTGGGGCCTGCCCTGAAATATGAGGTATCGCGCGGCGGCGCGCTGTTTCCGCATCTTTACGGTGTGCTGGAGCTGAAAGCCGTCACGTGGGTGCGACCGCTGCCGCTTGGTCCCGACGGTACCCACCAGTTCCCAGCGCTGGAGGCCGAATGAGCGTGCTCGACCGGCTCGGCCAGAAGCTGCTGTTCACCTTCGATCCGGAAACCGCGCACGGCCTGTCCATCGCGGCGCTGCGCTGCGGACTGCCGGTCGGCGCGCGGACGGTGCACGATACAAGGTTGAAGGTCAGCCTTTGCGGCCTCGATTTCCCCAACCCGCTCGGCATGGCGGCCGGCTATGACAAGAACGCCGAGGTGCCGGACGCGCTGCTTGGCCTCGGCTTCGGCTTTGCCGAGGTCGGCACGGTCACGCCGCTGCCGCAGGCCGGCAACCCGAAGCCGCGCATCTTCCGGCTGACGGCGGATGAAGCGGTGATCAACCGGCTGGGCTTCAACAATGAGGGCCATGCGGCGGCCGAAAGACGCCTTGCCGCCCGCAAGGGGCATTCCGGTATTGTCGGCGTCAACATCGGCGCCAACAAGGACAGCACCGACCGCGTCGGCGACTATGAGCGCGGCGTCGCCCGTTTCGCCCCCTATGCCGGCTATCTGACGGTCAACATCTCGTCGCCCAACACGCCCGGCCTGCGCAACATGCAGGCGCGCGAACAGCTCGGCGAGCTTCTGTCTCGCGTCATGGCCGCACGCGCCACGGCGTCCGCGCAGCCGCCGGTCTTCCTGAAGATCGCGCCGGATCTGGTCGAGGCCGAGCTGGAAGACATCGCCGCCGAGGTCACCGAGAAAAAAATCGACGGCGTTATCGTCTCCAACACCACGATTTCACGGCCGCCGCTGCGCAGCGGTGGCACGATAAGCGAAACCGGCGGACTTTCCGGCAGGCCGTTGTTCGAACGCTCGACCATCGTACTGGCCAGGATGCGCAGACTGCTCGGGTCGGATATCGCCATTATCGGCGTCGGCGGCGTCGATACCACGGATGCGGCGCTGGAAAAGATCCGCGCGGGCGCTGATCTCGTCCAGCTCTACACCAGCATGATCTATGCAGGGCCGGCACTGCCGGGCCGTATCGTCGCCGGCATGGCGCGCTTTTGCGAGACGGGGCGGCTGAACTCCATCCGCGCGTTGCGCGACAGCCATCTCGATCGGTGGGCGTCAAAGCCGCTCAGCTGAACGCCGTCCGCACCCGCAGCCGCAGAATCGCCAGCAGGCTGAAGCCGCGCGTCAACAGGAACACGTGAAGTGCCGCCCACAGGCCATGATTGCCGAAGGCAGGCGCGAGCGTCAGCAGCGCGACGATAAAGACGAGAAATGACAGCAACATCATGTTGCGCATGTCGCGCGACCATGTCGCGCCAATAAAGACACCATCCATCTGGAACGCCAGCACGCCGCTCAGCGCGGTGAATGCCGCCCAGGGCAAATAGATGTCGGCCACCGAGCGGACCTCCTGCGATGTCGTGACGACGGCGACCAGATCGGCACCAGCCGAGAGCAGCACCAGCGTCGCGGCTCCGGCAAGCCCGAAACCCCAGAACAAGGTCAGCCGCACCGCCCGCCGGAAGGGCTGCTCGGCACGTGCGCCGACGGCACGGCCCGCGAGCTGTTCGGCGGCGGTGGCAAAGCCGTCGAGGAAATAACCGGCGACGAGGAAGAAGTTCATCAAGACCGCGTTGGCGGCCAGCGTCACCGTGCCGAACTGCGCACCTTGACGCGTGAACAGCGCGAAGGCGGCGAGCAGCGAGAACGAGCGGATCATGATGTCGCGGTTGAGCGACAGCATGCGCAGGAAGGCGCTCATGTCGAGCAGGCGATGGCGCGGCAGGGACGCGGTCGAGCGGAAGCGGAGCACCACGATGGCGAGACCCAGCAGCATGGCCAGGAACTCGCCGGTGACGGTCGCCCAGGCGACGCCGGCAACACCCCAGCCGAGCTTCAGGCCAAGCAGGAAGCAGAGCGCGATGTTGATGCCGTTGAGCACCAGCTGCAGCACAAGGCCGAGCCCGCCCTCGCCACGCCCCAGCACGTAACCGAGGATGGCATAGTTGATCAGCGAGAAGGGTGCGGCAAGCAGCCTGATCCTGATGTAGACGCCCATCGCCTCGCTGACGCGCGGTTCAGCGCCCATGAACCACTGGCCGCCGACGGCGATCAGCGGTGAAAGCGCTACCAGCACGATGCCGGCGACGACCGCGATCAGCACGGCACGCCAGAACACCGCCTGTTCCTCCAGCGCGTCGCCGCGCCCGAACGCCTGGGCGACGAGACCCGTGGTGCCGGAGCGCAGGAAATTGAAGGTGGTGAAGACGACACTGAACACCAGAGATCCCGCGGCCAGGCCGCCGAGAAGGGCCGCGTCGCCGAACTGCCCGACCACCGCCGTGTCGACCAGGCCGAGCATTGGCGTGGTCAGATAGGCGAGCGTCATCGGCACCGCTATGGCGAGCACGGAACGGTTGGTGACGACAAAAGATCTGGCGTCGGCTGGGATTGCACCCTTGTCCAAGGAATTGCTGCCTTGCTGATTGATGCTTGATCGAGGAGCCGATGTGCCCCATTTTCCGGCCACCGCGCAATCGTTCTTCCCGCGATGGCCAACCGAAATCCCGGTCTGGCGTGAGCCCGCCGGATTCCGTTCATGCCCCTGCAGATCGTCCACCATCCTGACTACGACGCCGGCTTCACTGCCAACCATCGCTTCCCGATGAGCAAGTATCCGCTCCTGATGGAGGCCTTGCGGGCACGCGGCCTGGCGGGACCCGACGCGCTCAACACAGCGGTCCCCGCACCAGCGTCATGGCTGAAGCTTGCCCATGCGGCCGACTATGTCGACCAGGTCATCGGCTGTTCGGTGCCGGAAAAAATCGAGCGTGAGATCGGTTTTCCGGTCGGCCCGCGCGTTTCGCTCCGCGCGCAGCTTGCCACCGGCGGCACGGTGTTGGCCGCGCGACTTGCCTTGCGCCACGGCATCGCCTGCAACACCGCCGGCGGCAGCCATCATGCGCGGCGCGCGCAAGGTGCCGGCTTCTGCACCTTCAACGACGTCGCCGTCGCTTCGCTGGTCTTGCTCACACAGGGTGCGGCACAGAATATCCTGGTCGTCGATCTCGATGTACATCAGGGCGATGGCACCGCGGATATTCTGAGCAGCGAGCCAAGCGTGTTCACATTTTCCATGCATGGCGAGCGCAACTACCCCGTGCGCAAGATCGCTTCCGATCTCGACATTGCACTGCCCGACGGAACGGGCGATGCCGCCTATCTCGAAAGGCTGGCCACGATCCTGCCGGAGCTCTCGGCCCAGTTGCGCTGGGACATCGTTTTCTACAATGCCGGTGTCGACGTCCATGCCGAGGACCGGCTCGGCAGGCTGGCACTTTCCAATGACGGCCTGCGTGCCCGCGACAAGATGGTCATCGGCCATTTTCGCGCGCAAGGCATTCCGGTCTGCGGCGTCATCGGCGGCGGCTATTCCACCGATGTGCCGGCCCTTGCCGCACGGCATGCCCTGCTGTTCGAGGTTGCCACGGGTTACGCCTAGCCCTCTGTTTTAACGCAATTCCGAACGGAAAACCGTTTCACACTTTTCCTGGAATTGCTCCAAGTCACTTCCGGTAATTGGCGATCCTGAGCAGGATGAAGGCCGGCACGACGATCGCGGCACCGAGCAGGATGTAGCCAAGGAAGCGGTCGATGGCATGGAAGCCCAGATTCCAGAGGTCGATGAAGAATTTCTGGATGCCGTAGAACACATCCATCGGCGACCAGCCGAAGGCATTCATGACAAGCCCGACGAGGAACGACACCACCAGCAGCTTCAGGATCACCCTGAGCGGCGAGTCGCCGAGAAAGCGCGTCAGTGCGGACAAGGCCGTCTCCCGATTGAGATGCCCAGACTCACGGGCACAGCCCAGAGATACGTGCTTGGCGGTGATCCATCAAGCCAGCGTGCTCTGTCCGCGTAACCCGATTGGCCGCCGCTGGAAACCCGCGTATCCACCTTACTTATCTGTTTTCTAACCAATTGCCGCTATTGCCATTGCAAGAGCGGGAGCCAGGCTTTGGTGGGAACGGGAAAAATCGGCGCGCACCGCGCGGTCATGCTGTCGGTTGTCGTGCCATGCTATAACGAGCGCGATGGCGTGGCCGAGCTTCACCGACGCGTCAGCGCCGCATGCCTTGAACAGAACGCTTCCTACGAGATCGTGCTCGTCATCGACGGCGCGACAGACGGCACCCGCGAGACCATTTTCGAACTGGCCGAAAAGGACGACCATGTCGTCGCCATCGACCTTGCCCGCAACTACGGCCATCAGATCGCGCTCAGCGCCGGGCTGGAATTCTGTCGCGGCGAGCGCATTCTCATTCTCGACGCCGACCTTCAGGATCCGCCCGAACTGCTCGGCGCGATGATGGCCAAGATGGATGAAGGCTTCGATGTCGTCTACGGCCAGAGGGTGAAGCGCGACGGCGAAAGCTGGTTCAAGCGGGCTTCGGCCTCGATGTTCTACCGATTGCTCGGCCGGATGGTCGATGTCGAGATCGCGTCGGACTCCGGAGACTTCCGGCTGATGAGCCGCCGTGCGCTCGATCATCTGAACGCGATGCCCGAACGCTATAGGTTTATTCGCGGCATGGTGAGTTGGATCGGCCTGAACCAAATTGCCTTTCCGTACGAGCGGCACCGGCGTTTTGCCGGCACCACTCACTACCCGCTGAAGAAGATGGTTCTTCTGGCGGTCGACGCGATGACCAGCTTTTCGATCCTGCCTTTGCGATTTGCCTCGCTGCTGGGGATGATGTTCGGCCTGCTCGGCATGGTCGTGCTTGGCTATACGCTGTTCGAATGGTCCAGGGGCAACGTGGTACCCGGCTGGACGAGTCTTGCCGCGATCATGCTGATCATGGGCAGCGTCCAGCTTCTGGTGCTTGGCATCTTCGGCGAATATCTTGGCCGCATGTACATGGAGACGAAGCGGCGGCCGCTGTACTTCGTCAATGAGATCGTTTCGCGTGACCAGCCGACCAAGGACAGCGACCTACCCATCCATCGCCTGCAGGAGATGGCGAAAGGGTCGCGCCTAGCTGAGGCGAAAGTCGACCGGATGCAACCGAAACGGCGTGGGCGGCATGCGGTCGGCTCTTCCATCTGACGTCTCGCGGATGCTGCGCTTTGGCGCTGTAGGGCTTCTCAACACGGCGCTCGGATATACGTTGATCCTGGCCGGGCTGGCGCTGGGCCTCGGCGATATCGTTTCCAATGCGGCCGGCTATGCCGCTGGCCTCACCCTTGGCTTCTTTCTCAATCGCCGCTGGACATTCGCACTTGCAGGCGGCTTCCGCCCCGGCGCGGTTGCTCGATACGCGATGACCTTCGTCGTTGCCTACGGCGCCAATCTGGGCATCGTCATTGCCGCCATGTCCGCCGGCTTCATCGAGAACCCGTTCGTCCACCTGGCGGGAAACTGCCTCTACTCGATCATCTTCTATCTCGGCTCGGCCCGGTTCGTCTTCGTCGGCGGCGCGGATGATCCTGACGCCTTCGCCGCAACGAGCGCGAAATGGCCCGGAGCCGTGACATGAACCAGGCCGCAGCAGTCGTGACGGCGACGCCGTCACCCGGAGCCGTGACATGAACCAGGCCGCAGCAGTCGTGACGGCGACGCCGTCACCCGGAGCCGCAACATGAGCCAGGCCGCTGCAATCGCCACGGCAACGCCTTCGCTGGGCGACGCGCAACGCATCAGGCTGATATTCTGCCTTCTGTGCGCCTGCATCGTGGCTTGTGTGCTCAGCGCCCTTGCCAGCGCGATCCTGCAGGATCCCGACAATTGGTGGCAGGTGAAAGTTGGCCTGGACTTCCTGGAACACGGGACGTTTCCGCTTGTCGACCCTTATTCCTATACGTTCGGCGGCCAGCCCTGGATCGCCAAGGAATGGCTGGGACAGGTCTTTCTGGCGCTTGCCTACCGCGCGGGCGGCTGGAATGGCGTCGTCGCACTGATCATCGCCACCGTCGGCCTGACCGTCTTCCTGATGGGATGGTTCCTCAGCGCATGGCTGAGGCCGATACTGGCGATAGGGCTGACCTTCGTGGTGGCTTTCCTGATCGCCCCTATCTATACCGCACGCCCCCACGTCTTCACCTTGCCGATCATCGTCGTCTGGACGGCAATGCTGTTTCGCGCCGCGCGGGAAGAGAGGGCTCCACCTTTGTGGCTGCTCATACTTGTCGTCTTGTGGGCCAACCTGCACGCCACGTTCACCCTGAGCTTCGTCATCGCCGCCTTTGCCGGGCTTGGTCTGCTGGCGCGCTCGGGCCTGTCGAAACCCGCTCTCCTGGCGAAATGGGTGGCTTTCGGCCTCCTCTGCCCACTTGTGAGCCTGATGCATCCCTACGGCGTCAAAGCCATCCTGGCGACATTCACCGTGGCCTATGGCAACGAGGCGGTGCCGCTCATACTGGAGTGGCGGCCGTTCAATGCCCAGGAGCAGATCTTCGAGGAAGCGGTGATGCTGTTGGCGCTTTTCGGGCTTCTGGTGTCGAGGCTGCGGATCGGCTGGGCCAAGGCGCTGTTCGTCGTCTTCGCCTTGCATGTCTATCTCACCCATCTGCGATTTGTGTATCTGCCCTTCCTGCTGATTCCCTTGGTGATCGCCGTCGAGGTCGCACAGCAATACCCTTCGCTCTCAACCACGACCTGGCTGACGGAAAAGCGTGACGGGTTGGAAAAATTCTTCGCCAACCGGTTCTACGCTGTCTGCGGCGCCATGGCCGTCCTGCTGGTCGCGGCGGCCGCAATCCTCGGCAATGCCTACCAGGTGGCACCGAGCCCGAAGACATCCGCCAGCGGTGCCCTCGCATTCGCCGGGGATCACCACCTATCGAGCAACGTGCTGAATTCCTATAATTTCGGCGGCACCCTGATTTTTCATGGCATCAAGACTTACATCGACGGCAGGACAGACCAGCTGTTCCTGGGCGGTTTCACGAAAACCGACGACGCAACGGGACGCAGCGACGGAAAACCGCTGCTCGAGGCCCAGTTGAAGAAATACGCCATTGGCTGGGCACTGCTTACAGCCGACGACACCCGCATCCCCTTCTTCGCGGAGTTGGGCTGGAAGCGGGCCTATGCGGACGATTATGCCGTGATTTATCTGCCCGGCACCTGATTTTCAGCATCGAGAGAGGCCGGTGCAGCCGGCGCCCAAACCCCGGCATCCGGCTTGACATGAATATTGCAGTGCAGCAAACTTATGCTGCAGAGCACAGTCCGTGAAACCACGAGCCACGATTTTGTACGACGGGGAAATCGCAGCATGAGGAGCATGTCAAGTTCCGAGGCACGAGCCACGGCGTACGGACCGGCCGAATGAACTACAGGCGCGATATCGATGGCCTGCGGGCCGTTGCCGTGCTCCCCGTCGTGCTCTTCCATTTCGGCGTGTCCGCCATTCCCGGCGGCTTCACCGGCGTCGACATTTTCTTCGTGATATCGGGCTATCTGATCAGCGGCAGCCTGCTCGACGATCTCGAGCGCGGCCAGTTCTCGATCGGCCGCTTTTACTGGCGCCGCGCACGGCGGATCCTGCCGGCGCTGACCTTCGTCATCCTGCTCGCGAGCATCGCCGCCTGGTTCATCCTTCTGCCGTCCGACCTTCACGAATACAGCCTCAGTGTGATCGCGGCCTCGACCTTCTGGTCGAACATCTATTTCTGGAAGACGACCAACTATTTCTCGATCGACGCGGAACTGCGGCCCCTGCTGCACACATGGTCGCTTTCGGTCGAGGAGCAGTACTATATCTTCGCGCCGATCCTTGTGTATCTGATCTACCGATACGCCTCGAAGCGCTGGCTGACGATATTGCTGCCGATTGCCATCGGCAGTTTTGCCCTGGCGGTGATGGCAACCACGCTGGCGCCGACCGCCGGTTTCTACCTCTTGCCGACGCGTATCTGGGAACTGGCGCTGGGCGCCATGCTGATGCTGAGAAAGCCACCCGCACTTGCCAGCCGTCCGCTGACGGAACTGATCGGCCTCGCCGGTTTCGGCCTGCTTGCATTCGGGTTTCTGACGATTTCGGAGAGTGACCCGTTTCCGGGCTACAATGCCCTGTTTCCCTGCATCGGCACGGCGCTGCTGATCTATGCGGGCCAGATCCACCCGGACAGACCTGTCCCTGTCGCCACCCGCGTGCTTCAGCTCACTCCATTGGTCTGGGTCGGCCTGATCTCGTATTCGCTCTATCTCGTTCACTGGCCGATCAATTCGTTCGTCCACTATCTCTCGCTGAAAGCCATCGGCGTGCCGACGATCATCGCAATGATCGTGGCGAGCGTCGCCCTGGCGACGTTCTCCTGGAAATATGTCGAGCAGCCGTTCCGCCGGAAAAGCACCTTCACGGCGCCGCTGCCCATCTTCGCCTTTTCGGCCACAGCGATCGTCCTTCTGTGCGTCGGCGGTTTGGCCGGCGCGCTCGGCAAGGGGTTTCCGCAACGGTTCCCGGACTTCTCGACGGAGCGGGTGCTGGTGGGCGACTGGCGCAATGGCGTCTGCTTCAACGAGGGCGCGAGCCGGATCGAGAACTGGAACCTCGCCGACTGCACCCGAACGCACGGCTTTCCAACCAATGTGCTGTTGTGGGGCGATTCCTTCGCCGCTCACTACGTATCGGGCCTTGAGGCCAACGCGCAGAAAATCCAGGCCAATGTCATCCAGTACACCTATGCCGGCTGCCCGCCCAACCTGAGCTACTTCTCGTATGCCCGGCCGGCCTGCACGCGCTTCAACGAACGGGCGCTGTCGATCATCCGCGATGCCAACATCCAGGCCGTGATCCTGAGTGGCCGATGGACCGACTATCAGGCCAGGGGTTTCGACGGCCTGCAGAAGACGATCGACCGGCTTAACGGGATGGGCGTCAAGGTCTATGTCATCGGGCAGTCTCCGGAGTTCATCGCCGACGTGCAGAAAATCGCCTTCTTCGCACGGCGCGAGCATGTGGCGAACACATCCTGGCCGATGGCCATGGACCCGGACATCAACAAGCAGGTGCTGCCTTTCGTCAAAGGGGCAACGTTCATCGACCCGCTGGCCTATCTGTGCGACGCGGCCGGCTGTTCCTACGCAGACGCCGGCACCAGGCAATTTCTCTATTTCGACTACGGTCATTTCTCTTCGGCGGGCGCGATACTCGCCATCTCGAAATACTGGCCGAGCTTTGCCGCCAGCAACAAGGTCGCGAAGGCAAAATAAAAACGCAGGCCCGCGCTGAGGGAACTGCTGGAGAGTGCGTTTCGCGAGCCGCTTTGCGATTGCCCGAAGGCCGAACCTCATGGTAACGAGGGCACGCGCGGGTATGATGTAATGGTAGCCTGTCAGCTTCCCAAGCTGAACGCGCGGGTTCGATTCCCGCTACCCGCTCCAAGCTTTCGGCGCACCATCCAGACAACAGACGGATAAGGCGGCACTTTCAAAGCCGCCGCCCAATCGACAAAGGACGACACCTGTGAGCGAACCCACCGTGGCCGAGGCGACTGAAAATATCTATGCGTCGCTACGGGCGGACAATGCCGACATCGACGCACATATCGCGACGCTTAAGGCAGCGCTGACACGAGAGGGCACAAAAGAGGCTGTGTTCGATCCGACCAAGTTGGCGCAGAACAACCGCTCGGGCCGCAAATTGATGCAGGCTTATTTTCGGCAGCGCGGCGTGAGCGTGAAGTTTTCGGACCAGTAGGCCGAGCGGGCGATCTCAAGCGCGCCGCTCGGAGTGCTCGGACGGACCGGCGTTTGCCATTTGGGGTCGGCTGCCTGGCGAAATAATAACGATCGACCGACAGCTCGAACGCCGCGTGGGATCACGGTCTCCCCCGTCATTCGTGCGAGCCAAACTGCAACGATCAATCGCGGTGTTCGGGCATGGCCTTCAGCTGATCCTTCGTCCATGACGTGACGGCATGGACATCTCCATCCTCGTCGCGCATGAAGTCGAGTTCATTCGATGCGACCGCAACGGGCTTTGCACCGATGCCAAGAAACCCACCGACATCGATGACAATTTGCGTGCCATGGACATGGTCGACGGAACCGATCTTCTCGTCGGCCGGGCCATAAATGGTAGCACCCTCAAGAATGTCGGGGGTCAGTTCCGAGCCAGCAAGGCGGGTGTGATTCGAGTGGTCCATGAGCTGCTTCTCCGCTTGGGTTGACACGATCTAACCAGCGAAAAGGCGAACGGTTCCAGCGGTCCCGAGGCGGACTATCGCTTGTGTCTGCGCCGAAAAGCCTTGGCGCCCTTGCTGAGCGCCTTGGCGGCCTTGCCAGCGTCCTGCCAGCCCTTCAGCTTGATGGTCTTGCCCGTGCCCAGCACCGAGGACAAGAAGAACTGTTCGATCTCCTTGCGCAAGTCTTGCGGCACATGGTCAGCGGCCACGGGCCGGTCGGGGGCGTCCTCCTTGCGCGGGCAGAAGATATAGCGGTCGTTTCGGATTACGTTCCCGTGCGGGTCCTTCTGCTTCACCCGCAGCGCACCGAGCAATTCGCATTCAATGACTATACCAGGTGCCGTTGCCGCCTGATGGATCACCATGCCGTCAAGCGGATCGCCGTCATCGCCGAGGGTGGATGGCACAAACCCCCAATCATAAGGGTATGTGTTGCCCACCGGCAGCGGTCGTGAATATTGGAAGACACCTGTTTTCGGCTCGTAAGCGAGCTTTGCCGCTGCTCCCCTTGGTGTTTCGATAACGACACGAAAGAAGTCCCGGGATCTCGTCGGAAGTTTCAGGAAGTTTGTCATAGCCCATGCATCCAAGACCATTGTCGCAGTAGCACGCGCGAAGAGGCAAAAGGTTCCCTTTTCCGCGAGGCCACGAGTGGAACCTGCTTTGGATGCAATTGTTCAACAGTGTAGCGAAAGGGAGAGTTTGATGGCTAAGATTTCGCCGCATGCGCTGAAGGGTGTCGGCTACGTGATTTCGACGATGAGCGTCATATTGCTGGCAGTGGTCAGCTGGAAAAGTGCCTCGCAAGATCCGATGCTTGCCATATGCCTGTTCGCCGGTGCCGCCACATCGGTAATAGGCATGTGCTGCCGCTGGACTTCCTATGCGATTGAAAAGCGCCAGCAAAGTACGCAGCGGATGCCTTGAGTCCTCGGGGCCCGTCACTCGATCTCAATGGCTCCACGCGCTCCTTTTCGGGCCTTTGCCACGACGACAGCCTTTGGTTCTAAAGTCCCCAACGACATCCGTTGCTCACGCAAACGCGCCGTCTTTGCTTCCCGGGCTTGCCGCTCGGCATCAAGCATCAGCTTGCTCACGCGGTCCGCTCTCTCAATCCTCTCGCGATCAACCTTTCGTTTCAAGAAAGCCTCCTCTGGTCTGACGGCCAAAAGCGTGGACTCGAGAAATTGTTCCCGAAAAATAAAATTGCCTTTCGGTGTCATTTGTTATTGCGGCGTTGCAGCTCGAGATGCGGCCTGCACGCCTTGGATACGAGGACCGAAAATGGCTGTTTTGCACGCGCGCGGTGTCGAGCTGGTCTGTGAGCTGTTGAGCGCAGCCGATCACCTGGAGAAGATAAATCCGGAGGAAGTCAGGGAGTTGTTGCGCGAAACCGCCACGGTCCTCGGCGACCTGCTGAAACGCGACAAGCCGGCGCCGCCGCCGGAATGAAAAAGCCGCCCACCGGAGCCGGCGGGCTTTTTCATGACAAGCGCTTTCGAGAGCGTGCCGGTCCGGCAGGATCGGCACGGGATTGGTCAGGCTTAAACCTGGCCGAGGCGCATCTGCTTCTTGAGCAGGAACCGGGCAAGGTTGTTGATATTCCGCGGCGCCACCTTCTTGGGAAGATGGGCCAGCAGGCCCTTGGACTTGGCGTCGCTCCGGAACCGCTCGGCCCACTCTTCGGTGCAGCTGTCCCGCTGCAATCGCAAATTCGTCCTGAACTCGCAGTTCGGGACTTCAATCGACAACTGCCGGGCCACCGACGCGACGTAGGGACGAGGGTCGTCCAACAGATCTTCATAGAACAAATGGTCGTAAGGCAGGTCGGCCATGCGCAGATAAGCCTCCCAGAAAGCATAGCTCTGCCCGATCAGGAAATAGGCCTGGCAGATTCCGGCAAAGTCGTATTGCGGAACCCGATCCTCGCCGCCCATCGTGCTTCTCCAACGACCCGACGCCTTCGCCCGACAATAGGAGATGGCTTGGCGAAGGCGGTCCCGCCGCTCCAGAAAGACCACACCCATGGCATGGCGCCGGACGCATTCGGCAAGGAAGTCGGCGTCATATTTCGCTTGCGACCAGTGAAGGTGGCGTGGAAACAGCTTGACGGCGAACCTGCCATTTTCGGTCCCGCCACGATCGATGACGGCGGACAGGAGTTCGTCGAAGGATTTCGGCCTGAGGCCCAACGTGTCCGTATCGAGCCATTCGGCCGACCGGCCCAGTATTCCCGTGCTGTTCGCCAGACTGCCGAGCCATTCGGAGCCACTGCGGGCTTCGGTCAGTATCGCCACGCCTTTCATGCGTGCGGATTGCCTCTGGCCTGTGGATCTGTGGTCACAATTGTAGAATACGATTCTTTTCGGTAGCCGTCTGGCATAGTCACAATCCCCAGTAAGCAGCGCCCAACGGGTAACGGCTGGTATGGTTCCACCGATTCCTAGATTGAGCTAAAATACGTGGCTGGGCCCATAACGGTCGTTTGATCGGTGCCCTGGGACACCGATTTGCAAAACGCATACATTGGCCCTGCACGTTTTGTGCACCCTGTCGACACCGGCCACGCTGTTGGTGGCCGGCTTGCGTCAGTGAGAATCCAATCGTTACCAGAGCCATACCCGCTCGCGCCAGCAACGGACGCGGCGACGACCATGACGCCAGTAACTGCGGCACACCCGTCTCCAGCCTCTACGCCTTCCGCCATACCGGCGATGATGGCGGTAATGCCCGCGACGATGGGAGACCTGTTCCAGTCCGACCTCGTCATCGCCTTCGAAGACAGCCGGATCCGGCTTGTCCAGTTCATCGAGAATTCCGTTGCCTTGGGGAATACCGGCAACCGCCCGGCCAGGCCCGGCCACGCTCGCAAACGCCACGGCGCCCGCAACACCCAGCATTCCAGTGAGAAACAACCGACGTTCCATCAAAAACCTCCAGAGTTGTTGACTATCGGCACCTCGTTCCCTCGCCCAAACAGGCTGCAGCGACATGTCGATTGGATTGAACGCGCGACTGCGCTTCTTGTTCCATCATCCCCCTTCGCGCAGGGCGAAGTCGTGCAGCATCTTGGCGGAGGCGAGAGTGCGCGACGCCGGCGCCCTCAGAATGTCACGCCGAGATCGACCTTGGCGCCCTGGTCGACGCCGCCGCCGAACTGGCCAGTATAGGACAGGCCGAGCTTGGCGTTGGGGGCGAGCAGCAGGTCGAGACCGGCCTCGATGAGCGCGCTGTCCCTGCCGATCGGCACGCCAGCGATGGTGAAGCGATCGCCGCCTGCGAAAGTGACGGTCGACAGCGGCTTGATATCGCCGAAGGCATGACGCCAGCCGAGCATGCCGCGCGCGGTGGCATTGACGCCGCCAAGCGCGAATTCGGTGGAACCGCGCAAGCCGAGCGTGGTGAAGGTGGCATCGGTGGTCGAACCGGCACTGGCCAGCGCCGCTGAGCCACCTTGTTCGGTAAACCCGTTTGTGTGGACGCTGACATAAGCAAGATTGGCGAAAGGCTCGAACTTGAATTGTCCGGCATCGGCCCTGTAGGCGAACTCCCCGAAGATTTGCGCGGTGCCAGCCTCATAATCGGCCGAGAGCGCGTCTGCAAAACCGTCGAAAGCTACCGAGCGCCTGGTCGAGATGCTGCTCCAACTGTAGGTGGCGCCGGTGCGGAAGGCGATTGCGCGCCAGTTGGTGCCGCCATAGAGACCGAGATGATAGTTGTCGCTCTTACCGGTCGAATTGCGACCGTCGGCACCGAAGCTCGAATGGCTGTAGCCGCCGAGCAGACCAACACGCCAGCCGCCGACCGACGTATCGGCGCCGGCCAGCAGGCCGCCAGTCGAGCGATCGAAAGCGGCGGCGTTGCCATCGGAGTCCATGCTGCCCCAGGACCCAAAAGCCTGGCCCCAGACGGCGAAACGATCGGTGTCGGCGGCGACCATTTCGGGACCGCCCTCGCCATAGGCCATGATCGGCAGGGCGGCCACGCCGCCATCGCCGAAGGCAGCGGATATGCGGTCGGTGGCGGCATCACGGACGAAATGGCCATCTTCCAGCAGCATGCCCTTGGCCGAGGCATGGATCTCACCCGACAATTGGTCGAGGGCATCTTGAGCGGCAGCCGTGGCGGGCAGTTGAAGGATGGCGTCGTAGAGCGGATTGCCGCTGCCCAGGCTCTCGGCGCCGCCGCCGGTGGCCATCTGGTTGGCGGCCAGGCCAACCGAGGCAAAACTGATGTTATTGCGGTGCAGCCGCAGATAGACATTGTCCGCGTCGTAGCTGAGCGAAGGATCGAGGAAGGCAAAATTGCTGGTCACATCGGCGAAGGCACCGCTAACGCCGCCGGCCGCCGACAGGATCGTGTAGTCGGTCTGAGGACTGTAACTGCCCGCACCAGCCAGCACGCTGACCGTTCCGCCGTTGATCGTGGCCGACCCAGTCGCGTTGATACGGGAGGCTTGTCCGGCCGCATTCGCGCCGACCTGATAAGTCGAGCCGGTGTTGAAGGTGACGGCACCCACGCTCATCGTGCCGATGCCACCGCCAGCGCCGGATGCGAGCGTGCCAGTGAAGAGGCGGCCGGAGACCGTGACAGTGCCCGTGATCGTGCCGGTGCCGCCGAGCGCAGCCCCCGATGCAACCGCGACCTGGGTGTTGCTCAAGGCCCCTTCGATGAGCAGCGTTCCACCGGTCACCTTGGTGTTTCCGGTATAGGTATTGCTACCGCTCAAGGTAAGCGTGCCCGCGCCCGATTTTGTCAGCCCGACGACCGTCGGCACGAGAATCGCCGGAAGGCTGGCACTACCGGGACTGGCGATATAGATGCCGTTGCGGATGGCGCCACTAAAGGTGGTGTCCGTGGCCTGATCCACGGTGAGCAGGCTGGGAGCCCCCATCGCGACCGTGCTGGTGATATCGCCTGCACCCGACAGCGAACCGACCGTCTGCGACGTGATGCCGAGGTCGAGAGTGGCGCCGCTTGCGACGAAAAGCGATCCGGTTGGGGCGCCGAGCGTGCCGCCATCTCCAAGGAACAGCCTCCCCGCCTCGATATTGGTGCCGCCTTCATAAGTGTTGGCCCCGATCAGATACAGCTCGCCCGCGCCCTGTTTGGTCAGCGCCCCGACGCCGCCGAGCGGGGAGGATATCTCCACGTCATAACCGTTGCTGTCGATGAAGGCGCCTCCCGCCTTGATCGTCACATCGCCGGCAGCGAAGTGGCCGAGCAGATCGGCGTCGGCAGTCGTGGCGCGCAAAATGCCGCCATCGAAATTGACCGTCGCGCCATCGAGACCTTTCCAGACGCCATTGGTTTCCAGTACCCCGCGTGCCCCGGCCGTGCCGTTCAGATTCAGCGTGCCACTGCCGGAGCTTGTGCGCACCATATCGACCGTGCCGACGCCGGTGCTGACCCTGCCACCATCTGCGACGGTAAGCGTGCCCGCGCCCTGATAGCCGAGGCGCAGATAATCCGTCGTCCACACTGACCCGATGCCGGTGACGAGCATCGTGCCATTGCTGCCGGCCACTTCGCCGATATAGCTGGTCAGGTTCGCGACCGTACCGCCATTTGCGATCGCCAGCGTGCCGCCATCGACAGTGGTGAACGAAAACGCGCTGTTGCCGGTCAGGGTCAGCGTACCCGCACCATCCTTGATGAGCCACACGGCGCCTTCCCCAGCGCCCGTCATGAATCCGTCTGTGATCGCACCGCTGAAACTGGTGTTGGTCGCCTGATTGACCGTGAGCGGGCTTTGCCGGCCGCCATACACCGTAGTGGTAATGCTGCCGGCGCCGGACAGCGCGCCGACCGTCTGGTTGGTACCGGTAAGATCAAACGTGCCACCGCCGGCGATCGCAAGCGCACCAGTTGGTGCGCCAAGCGTGCCACCCAGGTCGACGTCGAACTTCAGCGTGCCCGCCGAGATCGTGGTTCCACCCGTGTACGTGTTGAACCCGGAAAGAACGAGCGTACCAAGGTCGGTCTTGTCGATGCCGCCACTGCCGGTGAGCACGGACGAAATGGTCGCCGTCATGCCTGCCCCGTCAGCAGTGCCGTCACCCACGCGGATCGGCGTGGCCGCCGCGGTGAAATTCAGCGCATCACCCGTTACCTTGTAGCCATCGACGAAGAACTGCATCCCGCCCTTCACATCGAGTGCGCCGCCGCCCGCGCTGACCGTGACCGTGCCCGGCGTGCCCTGGAAGATCAGCATGGTCGTGGGGTCGTATACGCCATTCGCACTGCCGCTCGCGTTGGTCCAGTTGGTTCCGGCAGAGCTCCACGTGCCCGTGCCGCCATTGACCATATTGTTGGCCGTGGTCTGGGCGCCGTTCCAGAAGCTGTGGGAGCCGGACGCGACCGCCCCGACCAGCAAGTTGACCTGATTGACCACTGAAGTCTGCACGATCAGATCGCCGCCGGCATAACCGGTTGGCGTCGCGCCAACGATCATCCCATTGTCGGTCAGCGCCCCACCATAATCGAACAGGCGATAGAGACCGTCGCCGAAACCGCCGGCGTCGCTGATGTTGAGCGTGCCGGCGAGCGTCAGGTTGCCGGCGACGTTGAACAGGCCCGTGTTGCCCGGTGCGCCGAGCGAGACATCGACGAGCGAGCCGCTGTTCAGCGCCAGCGACCCCATCGACAGGGTCTGGCCGGTGTGGCCCAGGACGATGCCGCCGGATGCCACGGAAACATCGCCGGCGATCGATCCGGCGCCGCCCAGGCTGCCTCCCGACGCAACCGCAACCGTGGACGTGCCCAACACAATGGGCCCCCACATGACATTGCCCAGGGATCCATCGACGAGCAGCGTGCCGCCCGTCACATTGGTGGTGCCGGTATAGGCGTTGTTGCCGCTCAGGGTGAGCATGCCGGCGCCGGACTTGGTCAGTCCGGTCATGGTGGTAACGCCATTGATTTCGTCGAAGTAGTCCGTGATGTCGCCACTGAAAGTGGTGTCAGTGGCTTGATCGACGGTGAGCAGGCCGGGGTTGAAATCCGAACGGGTGACGGTGCCCGCACCCGAAAGTGAGCCGACCGTCAGGGCCGTGGTATCAAAAAGCAGCGTGGCACCGCTGGCGATGTCGAGCTTTCCCGTTGGCGCACCGAGAGTGCCGTTGCCCTTGAGGTCCAGGGTGCCCGCTTCGATCCGGGTCCCGCCGATATAGGTGTTGGAACCCGAAAGTGTCAGCGTGCTCAATCCGCGTTTGACCAGTTCGAGCGTGCCGCCACCGGCTCCGTCGGCGATCAACCCACCGAAAGAGGAATCTCCAAGGGCCGAACCATCGATCGTCAGCACGGCATCCGCCGCGCCGCCGTTTACGATCTGCCCGCTGGGAATGTAATTCGTGATCCGCCCGACGGTCGTGCTGTAGCCGTTGAGGTTGAGGAGACCTCCTGCGGCCACTGCCTGACTGCCGAATTCCAAGTCGGTATTCACGGTCGTTGCGTTGGCGGCCCATATGTCGACGACGCCGTCTCCACCGAGCCTCAGCCAGGCGCCATCGATGGCGCCGGTGGCCATTGCGTTCACGGTGCCGTCGATGACCAGCGTCCCACCGGTAATGGCGTTGGCAACGTTCGCATTCACGACGGCGTCGAAGGTCGGCAACTGCACGAGACCGCCGCTGACGGCGCCGGCAGCGTTCGCATTGAGGACGGCGCCATTGCGGAAGGTCGCCGCTACAGTGCCGCTGAATGTGTCGGCTGTGTCGGCATCCACTTCGCAACCATTGGTGGGACCGCCGTTGAAATCCGGGAAACCGCTGGTGTAGGGGGCCCCTCCCGGGTCACAAGGCTGTTGCGCATGGGCCGTCGAAGGCGCGCAGGCGATGGCGAGGAGCGCGAGGGTCGAGGTCGTGACCGACAGCCTGCCGAGCGAAATGGTCCTCGAACGATTGCCGCGCCCTGCCGCCATTGCCATGCTCCCTCGCGGCAGCCGCCCGCGCGCCGACGCAAGGGAAGCGCGGGCATGCACCCTCCCCCGCGCCGCCACCGGCGGCACCGCGATTTCGTCGATTTGGTTCCGATCCCGAACGGGAGTCGTCGATGGTCTTTTCCGCCGGGGCGACTGACACATCAATCCCGCGTTCGAGGGGGTACCGGCAGAATATTATGGTAAATTCGACATTTCGCCCGGCGGCCACGCAACGCGCTTCCCGGCATTCCGGTCGGCCGTCGCCGTCACCAAGCGCGGCACCATTGTCTGAGCCAGACCCGCCGAGCGTTCGGCCCCCCGCTGACCCGCTTCGACGCAGCGATCAGGACTTTCGTCCTGCGGCGTGGGTCGGGATGGCCAAGGTTAGTTGCGTGCCGCGTCCAGGCGCACTTTCGATTGCTATTCGTCCGCCCATCTGGTCAGCCCGACGGCGGATGTTCGCAAGGCCCCGTCCTTCTCCGACAGCGCCTGAGGCTCTCTCGGGCTCGAACCCCATGCCGTCGTCCGACAATATGATGAGAATTGCGCCATCGTCACCCGGTTTCATCGCGAGGTCGATCCTTGTGGCGGAAGCATGGCGCAAGCTGTTGGCGATACCCTCCTGCAACAGCCGATAGAGATTGAGCAGCCGCCGCACGTCGAGGCTCGGTGCCGGGGTCGGGAGCGTGCAGCGATAGTCCAGGGTGACGCCAGATCGGGCAAGACGGCCTGCCATGCGCTCCCGGAACATCGCCAGCGCCTCGTCGATCGGTTCGTTGCCCGCGTCGATTGCACTGGCCATGTTGCGCAGGTCATCGACTGAAGACTGTAGTCCCTGCTCGATTTCCCGTGAAGTCAGTCGATTCTCGCGGACATCGAGGAGAAGGTGCGTCAGCACACCGCCGACTCCATCGTGCATGTCGCGTAGCAGACGCTGACGCTCGGCGTCGATCGCGATCAGCCGTTCCTGATGGCGCAGCAATCGCGAGGAGCGCAGCAGGCTCGCATCCTGCTCCAGCACCTGACGTTCCAGGTCGCTACGCGCCTCCTCGGCCTCCTGATTGAGCCTGTGCCCCTGCAGCGCGATCTCGAACAGGATGCCGAACATCGTCAATGGCGGTGCGAGGACCGACGCCTGCAGCGCGAAGCCAGTGGGCGGCGGCAGGAGAAACAGGTCGAAGCCAATCGAGGCAAGAGCGACAAGCAATATCGCCAGAACCCGGATCGCCGGCCCGGGAGCTGTCCTTCCCATCCGTAGCAAGGCCAAAAAGCCATATCCGAGCAGCAGCGTCAGCGTGATCGCATCGAGCCAGGCGACGATTGTCGCGAAGCTGGCGCCCGCGATCATGGTCCCGAGCAATATGGCAAAGACGGCAACGAAATAGCCGCAGGCCGCCCACGCCTCGCGCGGCCGCCAGTCGGCAAAGGCGTTCACGGCAAGCGCTGCTGTCGTCAACATTAGATATTCCACGCCGTAGCGCAGCAACGGAAACCAGACATAGGGCAGGCTCTCCGCACCGAAGGTGGTGAGCCAGGCGTCGATGCCCACCGAGATGAGCAGCAGGCCAGTGATGCACTGGAGCCGCGAAAACCCGTTGACCGGCAACAGGACGAGCAGCGCTGCGCCCATCATCAGTTCCGTCACAACGACCAACCATACCATGTCGAAGCGCTGGAACTTCTCCCAACCGGCCGCCTCATCCATACGGTCGAAAGGCCCTGCATAGGCTGTCGCGGCCTCCGGACAGGGATTTCCCCGGCAGGTGAGCGACCACTCATTCCCCGCCGACGTCTCCGCGCGCGACAACAGGCTCGCCTGCGCCGGCTGCAGGACCACGGGCTGCCAGCCTGGGATACGCAGCATGGCCGGCCCTGAAAGCCCGGCAGCATAGGCGCCCACCTCGGCCGGCTCGGACGCCAGCAGCGCCCGCGCCGCTGGCAACCGATAGTCCTCTAGTGTGCCCACGGGCTGCAAACCGGCGACGATGAGCGCATAAGCGCACCAGAACAGCAGTTGCGCGCCGAGAATGATAGCCAGCGCGCGGCGCCATCCCGTCAGCCGGGGCATGATGGTCACAGACGTAGCAACCCGCTGCGAAAGGCGCGTACCATGGCCTCGCCCCGATTGCTCACCCTGAGCTTCCTGTAGATCGATTTCACATGATCACCGATCGTGTACGGCGATATTTCCAGTTCGGCCGCCGCCTGCCGGTTGCTGTACCCGCGCGCCAGAAGCTGCAGCAGTTCGATTTCGCGCGGTGACAGCGGAGGATCGGCATCATCCGATTTCGAATCTTCCCGTTGCCGGCGCAGATGACGCAGCACATAAGCGGCGATGCTGGGCGACAATGGCGCACCACCGGTCAATGCATTGGCAGCCTGCTGGCCGATGTCGAGACTGTCGATATCTTTCAGCAGATAGCCGTCCGCTCCCGCCAGCACAGCCGCCAGCACCGTATCCTGATCGCCCAGCACCGAGAGGACGAGTATTTTCGGCTCAAGACCGCCTCGTGCACGGATTTCCTCGATCAATTCGATCCCGCTTCCATCGGGAAGGCCAAGATCGAGAATAAACAGGTCCACCTTCTCTTCGAGCAGAGCACGCGCACCGGCCAGCGTCCCCGCGATGGCCGCCAGCGACAAGCCGTCATGCGCCGCCACGCCGCGTCCAACATGAGCGGCAACGAGCGGATCATCCTCGACAACGACGACGTTCGCTTTCACGTCCCCCTACCCGCCTGTCCTGCAATGGATCTGCCGGGCCATTGTAAACCGATCAATACACCAGATGGCAACCTCTTCACCCGTCGACAATCACGTGGCCACGCATCAACCGACCTCCCGCAGGATGAAATCGTGCAGCATCTTGGCGGCCGGCGACAGCACGCGATTCCTGACCGTGATCAGGCTGTAGGGCCTGACCTCGATGTCGAATTCGGTCTGGACGACGTCGATGGCGCCGGCGAGCCCGTCGGGATTCTGGATGAATTTCGCCACCTGCACCGAAACCGGTGCGATGGCGTCGGATTGCGCGACCATGACCAGTGTGAGCAGCAGCGAACTGGTGTTGAGGATCCGGTCCGGCAGAGCGATGTTGCGGTTCAGGAAATTGCTCTCCATCGCCTGGCGCAAGGGCGAACCGCCCGACTGGAAAACCCAGTCGTAGGCGGCGGTGTCTTCCAGCCGCACCACGCCGCCGCTGGTGAGCGGGTGGCCACGGCGCACGATCAGGCAGGCTTTCTCGACGCCGATGACACGCGATTCGAACAGCCGCGGATTGAGGTCGTCGGGGATGCGGGCGATGATGAAATCATGGCGCGTGGCGATCAGTTCGCGCGCCAGCACATTGGAGGTCTCGACCTGCATGGTGATCTCGATGCGCGGGTAGATGCGGCGGATTTCGCGGATCGCCGGTACCGCAAGTTCGATCGCAGGCGCCGTCACGGCACCCAGGAACACCGATCCACCCTTGCCCGCCTTGAGCTCGGAAATCTCGCGGTCGACCTCGCGCATCTCCAGCAGGATCGAGCGCGCACGCCTGGCCAGCGCCTTGCCGTAGGGTGTCAGCGTGATGCCGCGCGGCAGCCTTTCGCACAGCTTGACCTCGAGTACCGCCTCCATCTCGGCGATCATGCGCGAGGCCGCCGGCTGCGAGATGTTCATGACTTGCGCCGCCGCGCTCACCCGGCCGTGATCGTCGAGGGCGACGATCATGCGCATGTGACGCAGGCTGAGACCGCTGCGCAGCAGGGTTTCGCCGTCGCCCGGTATGTCGCTGGAAACGTTTAAAGCCGTAGTCGGATTCTGTAACGCCGCCATGGTTTTCCTTACCTCCTGCCGCGGCCCGATGGCATTTGCCAGCGACCCGTCACGCATCACAACATATACCACTTGCGGTATAGCAATCATCAAAGATCGCATTTGACAGTTATGGCAAAAGGGCGGCAACGTCAGCGCGTTCCGAGACGCAACGGTCGCCGACGATAAAAATCGTATCGATTGAAATCAGTGCCTCGGGGCCATGGGAGGATACCGGAGATCGATATGACGGCAGCAGTGCCTTGGCGCTTCTGCACGATTGCGCGGCCCACGACCCCCGGGGTGCCGCGTCCATCAACCAGGGAGAGTTAAGTGAAAATCATCAAGACACTGGCCGCAGTCGCGGCGCTTGGCATCGCTGCCATGACCTACTCGGCGCACGCAGCCGACAAGGGTCTTGTCGGCGTGCTGATGCCGACCAAGACCTCGCAGCGCTGGATCAATGACGGTGATGCCGTGAAGTCCCAGCTCGAGGCTCTCGGTTACACCGTTGACCTGCAGTATGCGCAGGACGACATCCCCAACCAGCTCAGCCAGCTGGAAAACGAAATCACCAAGGGCCCGAAGGCGCTGATCATCGCCTCGATCGACGGGACCACCCTGTCGGATGCGCTGCAGAAGGCCGCTGACGCCGGCGTCGTCGTCGTCGCCTATGACCGCCTGATCAAGAAGACCGCCAATGTCGACTACTACACCACCTTCGACAATTTCGGCGTCGGCGTGATCCAGGCGAATTCGCTGGTCAAGGGCCTCAAGGAGCGCTTCCCGAACACCAAGCCCTGGAACGTCGAACTGTTCGGCGGCTCGCCCGACGACAACAATGCCTTCTTCTTCTACAACGGTGCGATCTCCGTCCTGCAGCCGTTGATCGACGACGGCTCGATCAAGATCAAGTCCGGCCAGACCGGCATGGACAAGGTCGGCACGTTGCGCTGGCTGGCGGCAACCGCCCAGGCACGCATGGATAACCTCTTGTCGGCCAACTATTCGGACGGCAGCCGCGTCGATGGCGTCCTGTCGCCCTATGACGGCCTGTCGCGCGGCATCACCGCCTCGCTGCGCGCCGTTGGTTACGGCACGGAAGCACAGCCCTGGCCGATCGTGACCGGTCAGGACGCCGAGACCGCCTCGGTCAAGCTGATCATCACGGGCGAACAGTACTCGACCGTGTTCAAGGACACCCGCGACCTGGCCAAGGCCACCGTCGAACTCGTCGACAAGGTGCTCTCGGGCGGCAAGCCGGATGGCCTTGACACCAAGACCTACAACAACGACGTCAAGGTCGTTCCCTCGATCCTGCTGACGCCGCATGAGGTCGACAAGTCGAACTACCAGAAGCTGGTCGTCGACTCGGGCTACATCAAGGCCGAAGACCTGAAGTAATTTCGGTTGTAAAGTCAGGGGTCCTGCGCAACGCAGGGCCCCTTTTCGTTCACAAGCGACCCCGGTATTGTTTCTGCCGGCCTCGGAGGAGCTTGCGCCAATGACCTCGACGATTTTGGAGATGCGCGACATCACCAAGACGTTCCCCGGCGTGAAGGCGCTGTCGAACGTCAACCTGCGTGTCGAGGAAGGCGAGATTCACGCCGTGGTCGGCGAGAACGGCGCCGGCAAGTCAACGCTGATGAAGGTGCTGTCGGGCGTCTATCCCGCGGGGACCTACGACGGCCAGATCATCTTTCAAGGCCAGGAATGCCAGTTCAAAGGCATCCATGACAGCGAACACAAGGGCATCGTCATCATCCACCAGGAGCTTGCGCTGGTGCCGATGCTGTCGATTGCCGAAAACATCTTTCTCGGCAACGAACACGCCAGATACGGTGTGATCGACTGGGATGCCAACGAGCAGCGCACCAGCGCCCTGTTGAAGAAGGTGGGCCTCAAGGAAGACCCCAAGACGCTGATCACCAATATCGGTGTCGGCAAGCAGCAGCTGGTCGAGATCGCCAAGGCGCTGAGCAAGGAAGTCAAGCTGCTGATCCTCGACGAGCCGACGGCATCGCTCAGCGAAAAGGACAGTCAGGCGCTGCTCGACCTTTTGCTCGAGTTCAAGCGGCAGGGCATGACCTCGATCCTGATCTCGCACAAGCTCAACGAGGTGAACCGGGTCGCCGACAAGGTTACCGTCATCCGCGACGGTCGCACCATCGAGACGTTGGCCAAGAAGGACATTTCGGAAGACCGCATCATCACCTCGATGGTCGGCCGTTCGCTCGACGACCGCTATCCGCCACGCGAGCCCAAGATCGGCGAGGTCGTGTTCGAAGTGAAGAACTGGTCGGTCTATCACCCGCTCCATGCCGAACGGCAGGTGATCAAGGGCATCGACATCAACGTGCGCAAGGGCGAGGTGGTCGGCATTGCCGGGCTGATGGGCGCTGGCCGAACCGAATTCGCAATGAGCCTGTTCGGCCGCTCGTATGGCCGCCGCATTACCGGCGAGGTGCTGCTCAAGGGCAAGCAGATCGATGTCTCGTCGGTGAGCAAGGCGGTCGAACACGGCATCGCCTATGTCACCGAGGACCGCAAAACCTACGGTCTCAACCTCATCGACCATATCAAACACAACATAACACTCGCCAATCTGGGCGGCGTGTCGCGCCACAGCGTGATCGATGATCTGCGCGAGCTCGCCATCGCCAACGACTATCGCAAGAAAACGAACATCCGTGCATCGAGCGTCTATCAGATGACCGGCAATCTTTCGGGCGGCAACCAGCAGAAGGTGGTGCTGTCGAAATGGCTGTTCGCCGACCCGGACGTGCTGATCCTCGATGAGCCGACACGCGGCATCGATGTCGGCGCCAAGTACGAAATCTATACGATCATCGCGCGTCTTGCCTCGGAAGGTAAGGCGATCGTGGTCATCTCGTCGGAGATGCCGGAATTGCTCGGCATCACCGACCGCATCTACGTCATGAACGAAGGGCGCATCGTGGGCGAAATGCCCGCGGCGGACGCAAGCCAGGAAAAAATAATGCGCGCCATCGTTCGGGGAGAAGGAAAAGCAGCATGAGCACCGAAAGCGCCCCCGCCCCGCAGGGCAACGTCGCCGAAGAACAGCGTCCACGCATCGCCGTCTCGGCGCTGACGGCGAACCTGCGCGAATACGGTCTAATCATCGCGCTGATCGTCATCATGCTGTTCTTCCAGTTCACCACGTCGGGAACGCTGTTCAAGCCGGTGAACCTCAGCAATCTGGTGCAGCAGAACTCCTTCATCATCGTGATGGCGCTGGGCATGCTGCTGGTGATCGTTTCCGGCTATATCGATCTCAGCGTCGGATCGGTCGCGGGCTTCATCGGCGCGCTGGCGGCAAACATGATGGTCATCTGGCAGCTCGGGCCGCTCAGCAATCCGCTGGTGGTTTCGATCGTCTGCCTGATCGTGGGCGGCCTTATCGGCGCGGCGCAAGGCTATTGGATCGCCTATCACCGAATACCGAGCTTCATCGTGACGCTGGCGGGCATGCTGATCTTCCGCGGCATCTGCCAGGCGCTGCTGGGCGGCGGATCCTCGGTGGGTCCCCTTCCGGACGACTTCAAGGCGCTGAGCTCCGGCTTCATTCCGGACGTGATCGGCCCGCTGACGCTGATCCCGCCGACGGTGAATGCCGCCGGCAAGACCATCATGGGCAGCGGCCTGACGCTGCATATGACCACGATCGTGCTGGGCGTGATCGCCGTGCTAGCCTATGCCTATTTCGGGCTGCGCACCCGGCGCAAGCGCGAGCGCCATGGCTATGAGGCCGAACCCTTCCCCCTGTTCGTCGTCAAGACACTGGTCGCCAGCGCGCTGGCGCTGTTCCTGGTCTATGAGTTCGCCAGTTACAGGGGGCTGCCGGTAGTGCTCCTCGTCATGGGCGTGCTGATCTCGCTGTTCGTCTTCGTCACCAAGCGTATGACCATCGGCCGCCGCATCTACGCAATGGGCGGCAACGCCAAGGCGGCGCAGTTGTCGGGTATCAACACCGAGCGGCTGACGCTCTACGTGTTCATCAACATGGGCGTGCTTTCGGCACTCGGCGGCCTGATCATCGCGGCTCGCCTCGGCCAGGCCGTGCCGGCGGCGGGTCTGGGCTCAGAGCTCGACGTCATCGCCGCCGTCTTCATCGGCGGCGCCTCGGCGATGGGCGGCGTCGGCCAGGTCATAGGCGCCGTGGTCGGCGGCTTCATCATGGGCGTGATGAACAACGGCATGTCGATCATGGGCGTCAACGTCGACTGGCAGCAGGTGGTCAAAGGCCTTGTGCTGCTCGGCGCCGTGATCTTCGACGTCTACAACAAGAACAAGGCCTGACACGAGCAATTCCAGGAAAAGCGCATCGCGGTTTTCCCAGGAATTGCGCGGAAACAAAATACCGGGAGCGGCTCGGTTCCTCAGAGCTGAACCGCTCCAGCGAGGCAACAAGGAAGGCATACGGGTCCAGATCGCGGTGCTGCCGGCAAATAGTCGGCATCAAGAAGTCCCCCAGGGGATCAAGCCCGCGAGCGCAATCCGGACGAAGAATTTCACCCGTGGCGCGGCGAGATCCGAGCCGCGCAGGTCAAGGTTTGCCACGAGGCAACCGGACCAAGGCAAATAAGAGAGGATTGATCATGCTGATCTCGCAGATTCTCGACGACGCGGAGACCATTCGTGTCGTGGCCCGCAGCGGCGGCAAGACCCGGATCATCAACGGCGCCCGCAGCGTCTATTCGCTGGCGATGGAAGCTGCACGCACCGGCGTCGGCCTCATCGCGCTGATCGAGCGCAAGGGACTTGGCGAGGCGGTCGATCTCGACGCCGCCTACAAGAAGGGGCGGCTGTTGTCGCCGATCAACCATCCCGATCCGGCGCATCTGCATCTCACCGGCACTGGGCTGACGCATCTCGGCTCGGCGGCGACGCGCGATTCCATGCACAAGAAGCTCAGCACCGATGGCGAGGAGCAGCTCACAGATTCCATGAAGATGTTCCGCATGGGCCTGGAGGGCGGCAAGCCCGCCAAAGGCCAGGTCGGCGTGCAGCCGGAATGGTTCTACAAGGGCAACGGTACCATGGCCGTGGCGCCAGGTGCGGCACTTCTGTCGCCGGCCTTCGCCAAGGACGCCGGCGAGGAACCCGAGGTTGCCGGCATCTATGTCATCGGTGACGACGGCGCCCCCTTCCGTGTCGGCTTCACGCTGTCGAACGAATTTTCCGACCATGTGACCGAGCGTGTGAACTATCTCTTCCTCGCCCATTCCAAGCTGCGCAATGCCTCGTTCGGGCCGGAGATCCTGATCGGCGACCTGCCTTCCGACATCCGCGGCACATCGCGCATCGTACGCGACGGCAGGACGCTGTGGGAAAAACCGTTCCTGTCGGGCGAAGCGAACATGTCGCACACCATCGCCAATCTCGAACATCACCATTTCAAATATTCTGCGTTCCGCCAGCCGGGTGACGTGCATGTGCATATGTTCGGTACCGCGACACTGTCCTTCGCCGACGGCGTCAAGACCGAGGCCGGCGATGTGTTCGAGATCGAGGCGGGGGATTTCGGCCTGCCGCTGCGCAATCCGCTGGAGATCGAAAAGCCGGTAAAGGTGGCGGTGAAGGCGCTGTAGGACAGGACCGAGATTTTGGGGAAGGCATGAGACGCATCCGGCCGAGCCTCGCGTTCACAGGCATAGTGCTGGCGCTCGCCTGTTTCTACTCGACCGCTTACGCTGCCGGAAAATGCAGTCCAAAAACCTACCGTGAAGCCCGATCGGCAATATCAAGCCGCCTTCTAGCCACCGGATACTCAAATACGCAGGTGAACTTTCTCATGCGCAATGCGGATCGCATGACATCCGCGTTGCGCGCCGACGAGTTGAACGACAGCGGCCAGGCTTGCGGCATCGACTCCGCGAGAGCGCATGTCCTTGGATGCCTCAACAGGCAATTGTTCCCATTGGGTGCGGGCTCAAGCTCTCCGCTTGATGAAACGAAGCAGACCAAGGGGCAGGAAGCGTCTGACCGTGCGAGAGCTACTCTTTATCGGCCATTTCCATGCCTGCCTCGGCGCTGCGGAAGAATATCTTTTCCGCCACTGACATAACCAGGGAGGATCACCGCGCGGCGCGGAAATGCTTGGACAGCTTCAGGCCTTGCGCCTGATAGTTGGAGCCGAGATCGGTGCCGTAGAGAGCCTGCGGCCGCTTCAGCATGTGCTCGTAGACCAGCCGGCCGACGATCTGGCCGTGGTCGAGGATGAAGGGTACCTCGTGGCTGCGCACTTCGAGCACGGCCCGGCTGCCGGTGCCGCCGGCCGCCGAATGGCCAAAGCCCGGGTCGAAGAAGCCGGCATAATGGACACGGAATTCGCCGACCAGCGGGTCGAACGGCGTCATCTCGGCGGCATAGAGCGGCGGTACGTGCACCGCTTCCTGGCTGACGAGGATGTAGAATTCGTCGGGATCGAGCACCAGTTCGCCGGCCCCGCTCTTGTGGATCGGTTCCCAGAAATCGACGACATCCTGCGCCCCGCGCTTGTCGACATCGACAAGGCCGGTGTGATGCTTGCCGCGATAACCGACCAGACCCTCCTTGTCGCCATTGAGATCTATCGACAGCGCGATGCCGCCGCCCGAAATATTCGGCGGCTCGGTGGCGACCAGCATCTCGGCACGGTGCAATTCATGCAGTTCGCCCTCCGAGAGCAGCGCGTTGCCGGTGCGGAAGCGTATCTGCGACAGGCGCGAACCGGTGCGCACCACGATCGGGAAGGTGCGTGGGCTGACTTCCAGATAGAGCGGACCGTTGTAGCCGGCCGCGATCTTGTCGAACTCGTGGCCACGGTCGGTCATGACACGGGTGAAGATGTCGAGCCGCCCGGTCGAGCTTTTCGGATTGGCCGAGGCGGAAATCTCCGGCGGCAATGCCAGGCTCTCGAGCAAGGGCACGATGTAGACGCAGCCGGTTTCCAGCACCGCGCCGTCGGCAAGATTGATCTCGTGCAGCTTAAGCCGGTCGAGCTTCTCCGAAACCTTGTGATTGGGGCCGGGCAGGAAGGAGGCACGCACTCGCCAAGCCCGCTCGCCGAGTCTCAGATCGAGGCTGGCCGGCTGGATCTGGTCGGCATCGAGCGCGCGCGGCGACTTCAGCGCGCCAGACTGGAACAGCGCCGAAATGTCCTGATCGGGAAGAATGCCCGTCTCTCGCAAGGCTTCGCTCCTAGAGGCAGGCTTTGTCGAACCCGCTTGGTACAAACCTCTTAATGAAGCCGGCAATTGACGCAAGCGTGGGACGGGTCTAAAGGGTCGTTATCCCGTGGTGATTTGGCCGGTCGGCTTGCAGCCACGTTAAACAAGTCGCTAAAGGACCGTCGGGCCGCAAGGCCGTATGGACCGGTTGCGACTTTCGCGGCCGGTTTTTTTGTGTCTGGAACAAAGCGATGAGCACCAAGAAGCGCAACTGGAAGCCTCAGACAGCCCTCGTGCATGGCGGAACCCTGCGTTCCGGCTTCGGCGAAACCTCCGAAGCGATGTACCTGACGCAGGGCTATGTCTACAAAACGGCGCAGGCGGCCGAAGCCCGGTTCAAGGGCGAGGAACCGGGTTTCATCTATTCGCGCTACGCCAATCCGACCGTCGACATGTTCGAAAAGCGCATGTGCGCGCTCGAAGGCGCGGAGGATGCGCGCGCCACGGCATCGGGCATGGCCGCGGTCACGGCGGCCCTTCTGTGCAGCGTCAAGGCCGGCGACCATATCGTGGCGGCGCGCGCGCTGTTCGGCTCCTGCCGCTGGGTGGTCGAGACGCTGGCGCCGCGATACGGCATCGAGGCCACGCTGGTCGACGGCACCGACATCGCCAATTGGGAAAAGGCGGTCAGGCCCAACACCAAGCTCTTCTTCCTGGAAAGCCCGACCAACCCGACACTGGAAGTGGTCGACATCGCCGCGGTTGCCGCGCTTGCCAACTCCATCGGCGCACGGCTTGTCGTCGACAATGTCTTTGCCACGCCTTTGCAGCAAAAGCCGTTGCAGCTTGGCGCGCATATCGTCGTCTATTCGGCGACCAAGCACATCGATGGCCAAGGCCGCTGTCTGGGCGGCGTGATCCTGTCGGACAAGAAGTGGATCGACGAGAACCTGCACGACTATTTCCGCCACACCGGTCCCAGCCTGTCGCCCTTCAATGCCTGGACGCTGCTGAAAGGCCTGGAGACACTGCCGCTGCGCGTGCGCCAGCAGACGGAGAGCGCCGGCAGGATCGCCGACTTTCTCGCCGAACAGCCGCAGATTGCTCGCGTCATCTATCCCGGCCGCGCCGACCACCCGCAGGCCGATATCGTCAAGAAGCAGATGTCGGGCGGCTCGACGCTGATCTGCCTCGATGTGAAGGGCGGCAAGCAGGCTGCCTTCGCCCTGCAGAATGCACTCGACATCGTGCTGATCTCGAACAACCTTGGCGACGCCAAGAGCCTGATCACCCATCCGGCGACGACGACGCACAAGAATTTGAGCGACGAGGCCCGCGCCGAACTCGGCATCGGGCCTGGTACGCTGAGATTGTCGGCCGGCCTGGAAGACACCGACGACCTTCTGGAAGACATCGCACAGGCGTTGAAAGCCGCCAAATAGCAGGCCGTCCAGGCAGCGTCGCCTGCGGCGGGTTCAAGCGCGCGACGGTGCCTCTTCAAGTTCGGCGGCCTTGGTGCCGATGGTCATCGCATTGCCGCGCCAGTCGACGGCGCCACCGAGCCAGCCGCGTGCCCACATCGCCGGCAGGATCAGGTCACGCATCACGATCGCCGCGACCATGCGCGGCGACAGGTACCAGCCCTTGGACCAGGCCAGTGCACATTCCGGGAGGTAGAAGGCCGCCAGCACGGCGACGGCAGTCAGCGGCAAGCTGAAGCCGACGCCTGCCGCCGCAACCAGCGCAAGCAGCAGCGGCACCACCGCGCCAGTCAGGATTTCGGGCGCGAAGAACAGCGGGAAGGTGACGCGGCGCAGGCGCGCCCAGCGGGCCTGGCGCGACCAGATCTCGCCAAGCGTGCGCCGGCCAAGCGGCTGTTCGAAGGGCGAAGCGACGAGATTGACGCGCAGGCCGAGCCCATTGACCAGCTTGGTCGCGGCGGCGTCCTCGGCGATTTCAGCTGCCAGCGCGCGGATGCCGCCATTGGCATCCAGCAGCGGCTTGTTCCAAAGCATGCTCTTGCCCTGGGCAAAGCCAAGGCCGAGCGCCTCACCAGCATACTGCCAGCGGGCCTGCAGGGTGTTGAGGAAGGCGCATTCGACCTCGGCCCAGAAGCCCTCCGGCCGCGAGCCGATCGGCGTCGAGCAGACAAGGCCCGTGTTTGACCGCCATGCCGCCATCAGATGCTGGATGTAATCCCTGGGCATCAGTACGTTGGAGTCGGCCAGCACGACCCAGTTATGCCGCGCTGCTTCCCAGCCCTTGACGCAATTGTTGAGCTTGGGATTGGCGCTGACGCGATCGTCACCGATCAACAGCCGGGCCGGCACCTTGGGGAAACGGGCGATGGCTTGTCTGATCAACCCGACCACCGGATCATCGGCATGGGCAACGCAGAAGATCAACTCATAGCGCGGCCAGTCGAGCGAGAAGGCGCGTTCCAGAGTCTCGTGCGTGAACGGCTCGACGCCACGCGACGGCACGACAATCGACACCGGCTGCGATTTGCCGGCTGGCGGCGAGATCGTGGTGCGCCGTTTCAGCCGCGAAGCGGCCAGCGCGATGCTGGCAGCGTTTGAAAGGATAAGAGCAGTTGAAAGCAAGGCGGCTATGAAAGTGAGTTCCATCGAGGTCTGGGCACTCCAGAAGAGACGGCCCGCGGTGTGGCCGCTTTCAACAGTTCGACAGAGCGCCGAGTCGCTCGGTTCGCGCACACCACCATTGTCATGTGTCACTTAAATGACATTCTTTGCCGGCACCTGCCTTTCGAGGACGAGCGCGACAAGACGCGCACGTTGACCTCCTCGCCTGGAGGGCCGAAAGTTTTGTTTGTTTGAGCATGATCTTTGGACAAACGGAAACCGTTTGGCCGAGAAAACCGGTTCCCACTTTTCGGGATCATGCTCGACATCGTTTTGGAGCCGCTTATGTACCGCGCCGTCACGCGCAATATCGAAGTGCAGGTCAGGCCGTTCTATCTCGAGGACCGTTCGGATCCTTCCGAGAACCGCTATGTCTGGGGCTACCAGGTAACGATCGACAATCAGTCGGACGAATTCGTGCAGCTTCTGTCCCGCTATTGGCACATCACCGACGGCGCCGGCCGGGTCGAGGAAGTGCGCGGCCCCGGCGTTGTCGGCGACCAGCCCGAACTCAATCCCGGCGACAGCTATCAATACACGTCGGGCTGCCCGCTCTCGACGCCGTCAGGGATCATGGTCGGGCGCTATACGATGCGCAACAAGCGCGGCGAGACATTTGACATCGCCATCCCTGCCTTTTCGCTGGATCTGCCGGGCACGAGACGGACGGTGAATTAGCATCTTTCTCCCCGTTCCACGGGGAGAAAGACTGACTCACTGTGCCGCGAATTCCGCCGGGTCGAAGTCATATTGCTTCGAGCAGAATTCGCAGGCGACGTGGATGCCGCCATCCTCGGTCGAGTCCTTGATCTCCTGCGCGGAGAAGCCCTCGAGGATGCCGCGGATCTTGTCCCTGGAGCATGAGCACTGGTCGGCGACGGGGACGCCGCCGAAGACGCGCACGCCATGCTCATGGAACAGGCGATAGAGCAGCCGTTCGGCGCCGATCGTCGGATCGATCAGTTCTGTCGGTTCGATGGTGCCGAGCAGCGCCAGCAATTCCTGCCAGGAATTGTCGGCCGGATCGTGGATCTCGTCGCGCGGATCGCCATCGCCGCCGGGCAGGTCCGGAACGCGCATGCGCTCGGGGGACTGCGGCAGGAACTGCGCCAGGATACCACCGGCACGCCACTGTTCGCGCGCGCCACCAGGGCCAGGCGTCAAAAGCTTGGCCACAGAGAGCCTGATATCCGTCGGAATCTGTTCCGACTGGCGGAAGTAGGTGCGCGCCGCGTCCTCCAGCGTCTCGCCGTCGAGTTGCACGATGCCCTGATAACGCTGCGTGTGGGCACCCTGGTCGATGGTCAGCGCCAGCACGCCGCTGCCGAGCAGCGTCTGCTGGGACGTCTCGCCTGCCGCGACGAGGGCCTCGAGCCTATCGGCATCGAAGCGCGCATAGGCGCGCAGCGCCGAAGGCGTTGTGAAATCCGCCACCAGCATGTCGACCGGCCCGTCGGTGCGGGTCTGCAGGATGAACTTGCCCTCGAATTTGAGCGAGGTGCCGAGCAGCACCGTCAGCACGCAGGCTTCCGCCAGCAGGCGGGCGACCGGCTCGGGATAGTCGTGGCGGCTGAGGATGGCGTCGAGCATCGGCCCGAGCTGGACCGTGCGACCGCGCACGTCGAGCGGACCGACCTCGAAAGGCACGACATGGTCGTCGCCGGCATAGCCGAACTCGCCGAGTTTGGGGTGATGTTCAGTCACTTGATGCGTTTCCAACATGACAAAGCTCCAGGGCGCGGCCATGCCGCCCCCTGGGGTGCATGCGTCCAAACGCGCTTGATTTGCGTGATGCGGCGCAGATAGGCATCGCGCCCCCGCGGATCAAGCGCCCAGACACTTCATCTCAAGCACCAAGACACCAGGCGAGCACCGCCTTCTGGGCGTGGAGCCGGTTCTCGGCCTCGTCGAAGACCACCGAATGGGGTCCGTCAATGACCTCGTCGGTGACTTCCTCGCCGCGATGCGCCGGCAGGCAGTGCATGAACAGCGCGTCCGGCTTGGCATGCGCCATCAGCTTAGCATTGACCTGATAGGGGGAGAAGACGTTGTGGCCGCGGGCGCGATGCTCCTGGCCCATCGACACCCAGCAGTCGGTGACGACGCAGTCGGCCTGGTCGACGGCTTCCTCGGGCGAGCGGGTGAAATGCAGCTTGCCGCCATGCGCCTTGGACCAGTCGACATGCTTCTGCGCCGGCTCGCTGCCTTCGGGAACGGCGACGTTGAGGTTGAAGCGGAACCGCGCAGACGCTTCGAGCAGCGAATGCAGCACATTGTTGCCGTCGCCGGTCCAGGCGATGGTCTTGCCGGCAACCGGACCGCGATGCTCCTCGAAGGTCATGATGTCGGCCATCAGTTGGCAGGGGTGGGTGTCGTCGGTCAGCCCGTTGATCACCGGCACGGTTGCGTTCTCGGTCAGTTCCAGCAACCGCTCATGCGAGGTGGTGCGGATCATGATCGCGTCGACATAGCGCGACAGCACCTTGGCGGTGTCGGCGATGGTTTCTGAGCGGCCGAGCTGCATCTCGGTACCGGTCAGCATGATGGTCTCGCCGCCAAGCTGGCGCATGCCTACGTCGAAGGAAACGCGTGTGCGGGTCGACGGCTTGTCGAAGATCATCGCCAGCACCTTTCCTTCGAGCGGCTTGGTCCGCTCGCCGGCCTTTAGGCGCGCCTTTCGCACCACCGCGTCGTCCAGCATGAAGCGCAGGTCGCCCTCGGAAACGGTGGAAAGATCGGTAAAATGGCGAACTGACATCAGCAATGTTCCGGAATTACTTCGCGGCGGCCACGGCGATGGCGTCCGCCAGGCCTTTGGCACCAGCGCGGATGCGGTTGAGCGCTTCGTGGATCTCGGCGTCGGTGACGGTGAGCGGCGGCAGCAGGCGGATGACGTTGTCACCGGCCGGAACCGCCAGCAAATGCTGATCGCGCAGCGCCATGTTCACCTTGGTGTTGGGCATGGCACATTTGAGGCCAAGCATCAGGCCGATGCCCCTGATGCCTTCGATGACATCGGGAAATTCGTCCGCGATCGCCGCCAGGCCTTGCTTCAACAACAATGCCTTGCGCTGGACATCCTCGAGGAAGCCGTCTTCGAGCACCACATCGAGTACTGCATTGCCGACAGCCATGGCCAGCGGATTTCCGCCGAATGTGGTGCCGTGCACGCCCGACGTCATGCCAACCACTGCCTCGTCAGTGGCCAGGCACGCACCCATCGGGAAGCCGCCGCCAATGCCCTTGGCGATCGCCATGATGTCGGGCGTCACGCCCGTCCACTCATGCGCGAACAGCTTGCCGGTGCGGCCGATGCCGCATTGGACCTCGTCGAAGATCAAGAGCAGGCCGTGCTGGTCGCAGAGCTGGCGCAACCGCTTCAACGATTGTGTCGGCACCGGACGGATACCACCCTCGCCCTGCACCGGTTCGATGAGGATCGCGGCGGTTTCCGGCGTGATCGCCTTCTCGGCGGCATCGATGTCGTCGAAGCCGACCTGGTCGAAGCCTTCGACCTTGGGGCCGAAGCCTTCGAGGTATTTGTACTGGCCACCGGCCGCGATGGTCGCCAGCGTGCGGCCATGGAAGGCGCCTTCGAAGGTGATGACGCGGAAGCGCTCGGGATGACCCTTGACGAAGTGGTAGCGCCGCGCCGTCTTGATCGCGCATTCCAGCGCCTCGGCACCGGAGTTGGTGAAAAACACCTTGTCGGCGAAGGTGGCGTCGGCCAGGCGCTCGCCAAGCCGGCTCTGTCCCGGGATCTCATAGAGGTTGGAGACGTGCCAGAGCTTGCCGGCCTGCTCGGTCAGCGCCGCGACGAGATGCGGATGGCTGTGGCCGAGCGAATTGACCGCGATACCGCCGGCGAAATCGAGATATCGCTCGCCCTTGTCAGTAACCAGCCAGGTGCCTTCCCCGTGGTCGAAAGCCAGGGGTGCGCGAGCAAAGGTCTCGTAAAGCGCCGAACCGCTCATTATATGCGTCTCCGGTACCGGAAAATCAAAAAAGCCGCCAAAGCGGCGGCCTTGTGCGGCTTATCGTGTTTTTCGGCCATGAAGTCAACGAAAACGTCGCGTAGTGCGCGCGGCAAGCCCTCCAACGCGACGCCGGCTCATAAGCGACCGGGCAAGTTGGGGAAAACCGAAAAAACCGATTCGTGTTGCACTTGGGACTCTTGTCACCGAGTCAGCGCATAAGGTAATTGTAGTCGAGAAATAACTAGATTTCGTGCGGCGGACCTAATCACCAGATATATGTGGTGTCTGCCCCAGCAGTGGTGCTGGGTCGGGAGTGGATTCCGATTGCCGCACGCTTAGCAGGAGCGCGGTCTCATGAACTGGACTGACGAGCGGGTCGAACTTCTCAGAAAACTGTGGTCGGAGGGTCTGAGCGCAAGCCAGATTGCCGCCCAGCTTGGAGGGGTGAGCCGCAATGCCGTCATCGGCAAGGTGCACCGGCTGAAGCTGTCGGGCCGCGGCCGCGCAACGGCGACTCCGGCACGCCAGAAGAAGGCGACACAGGGCTCGACCGTCCAGAAATCGGTGGCGCGCGCCGCAACCACGGCTCGCCATGTCACGACATCGATCGGCGCGACCGCACTTCAGACGCAATTCGACGCCGAGCCGGTGACGCGACACTATATCCGCCCGGTCGAGAATGTGGTGGTACCGATCTCACGGCATCTGCAGCTCGTCGAGCTGACCGAGCGCACCTGCAAATGGCCGAATGGCGATCCGTTGTCGGAGGACTTCAACTTCTGCGGCAACGAAGCCGCCGAAACCGGTCCATATTGCAAATACCACGCCCGCGTGGCCTTCCAACCGGCGGCGGAGCGCAGACGCAATCGCTGAGAGGAATAGGGCAGTAGGGCAATATGTTTCGAACTGCGCTGAAGAGCGCCTTATCTTAAACTCCTGCCCTACTGCCGTGTCTTCAGAGCCATCCATTCTTGCGAAACCGCCAGTAGAGAAACGCGCAGATCGCCGCGATGGTGGCCAGCACCATCGGGTAGCCATATTCCATCTTCAGTTCCGGCATGTCGGTGAAGTTCATGCCGTAGATGCCGGCGAATGCCGTCGGCACGGCCAGAATGGCGGCCCAGGAGGCGAGTTTCTTCGAGATCGCCGTTTCCTGGCTCTGGCCGACCAGCAGGCTTGCCTCGAACGCGAAGGCCAGCACTTCGCGCAAACTGTCGATCTTTTCCTGGACCGTGCGGATGTGGTCGGTCACGTCGCGAAACAGCGGGTGCATGGCTGAGTGGATTTGCGGCAGGTCGGCGCTGGTCAGCCGGCGGCAGACTTCAACCAGCGGCAGCGCTGCATTGCGCAGGCGCAGGAGATCGCGGCGCAGCATATAGAGCCGCTCGATGTCGGGACCGGTCATCGGCTTCAGCAGGACCTTGTCCTCGATCGCCTCGACCTCGTCCTCGATCTGCTCGAGCACGGGCATGTAGTTGTCGACGATGAAATCGAGAATGGCATAGAGGACGAAATCCTCGCCCTTGGCCAGTGAATGCGGGCAGCTTTCCCAATGCTGGCGAACGGCGGCGTAGGAGGTCGACGGGCCATGCCTGACGCTGACGATATAGCCCGAGCCAACGAACAGATGCGTCTCGCCGAAGGTCACCCGTCCTTCGATCAGCTGCGCGGTGCGGGCGACGATGAACAGCGCGTCACCATATTGCTCGAGCTTGGGCCGCTGGTGAGGATGCTCCGCATCCTCGATCGCCAGTTCGTGCAGATGGAACTGGGCCTGGACGCGTAGCAGAAGGTCACGGTCCGGTTCGAGCAGCCCGATCCAGACGACGTGTCCTGATTTCTTGGCCCAGTCGCCGGCTTCCTCGATCGGGATATCGGCAATACGCCGCCCGGCGGTGTAGACACTGGAGGCGATGATGCCTGACGTTGGCGCCGCGGGCTTGAACTCTCGGACATATTCCATCGCAGCCTCCTGAAGGCAGGACCTTTATCAAGGCCTGAGAAGCTTAACGCCAGGATAGTTTAGCGCAATGTGATCTGGCGTTCGAGAGGAAGAGCGTTCATTCCGCCGTCAGCGTCGCGGAAAGACTTATCTTGTCGGTCTTGTCGCCTTTCGGCCGCTCGGCCGGCATCTGGTCGCCCGTGACGATGTAATAGATGGTTTCTGCGATGTTGGTGGCATGATCGCCTATGCGCTCGATGTTCTTGGCGCAGAACAGGAGATGCGTGCAGGGCGTGATGTTGCGCGGATCCTCCATCATGTAGGTCAGCAATTCGCGAAACAGCGACGTGTACATGGCATCGATCTGGTCGTCGCGGTCGCGCACGAAGCCGATCTTGTCGACCGAGCGCGAGGCATAGACGTCGAGCACTTCCTTGAGCTGCGTCAGCGCAAGGTTGGCCAGGGCCTCCAAGCCGCGAAACAGGCTGGTTGGCTGGCGGCCGTCGGTGACGGCGACCACCCGCTTGGCGACATTCTTGCCGAGGTCGCCGACCCGTTCGAGATCGGCGGAAATGCGGATGGCGCCGACGATCTCGCGCAGATCCGTCGCCATCGGCTGGCGCTTGGCTATGATGATGATCGCCTTGTCGTCGATCTCGCGCTGCCCTTCATCGAGCACGGCGTCATCGCGAATGACTTTCTGGGCCAGTCCCGGATCGGCATTGACCAGAGCGGCGACCGCCTGCTCGACCATGCGCTCGGCATGGCCGCCCATAGCGGCGATGCGCTTCGACAGATATTTCAACTCCTCGTCATAGGCGCTCATGATGTGCACGGACTGCATGAATGAAATGCCTTCCCACGGGTTCTTTGCTTTGAGTCGTTTCCTCGAATCCCTGCTGATACGCTAGCGGGATGACAGAAAAAAGAAACGGTCCAGGGGAAAACTAGGGCGAGATCAGTGCGTCGGCAAATGAACCGAGAAGGCGGCGCCCTTGCCGACCTCGGATTTGATCGTCAGCCTGGCATTGTGGCGCGTCAGAATATGCTTGACGATCGACAGGCCGAGGCCGGTGCCTTTCTGGGTCCGGCTGGTCTCGACGTCGATGCGATAGAAGCGCTCGGTGATGCGAGGAATGTGTTCCTCGGGAATGCCGGGGCCGAAATCCCGGATCGTCACGTCGATGCCGGGTTCGGAATCGAGGTCGCCGCGCGCGATCGACACCAGGACGCGGCCGCCCGACTGCCCGTATTTGCAGGCGTTTTCCAGGAGATTCTCGAAAACCTGGAACAGCTCGTCGCGATCGCCCGGCACATTGAGCGGCCCTTTGGCGAAGTCGCGCTCGATGGCAACGCTGTTTTCGCGGGCAAGAGGGGCCAGCGAATCGATGACGCTGTCGACGGTCTGGCGCAGGTCGACCTCCATCCCGGGCTTCAGATAGGGCTTCATCTCAAGCCGAGACAATGACAGGAGGTCGTCGATCAGCCGCGCCATGCGGCCGGTCTGGTTCTGCATGATCTGCAGAAATTGCTCGCGCGCCGCCGGATCGTTGCGGGCCGGTCCGCGCAGCGTCTCGATGAAACCGGCGATCGAGGCCAGCGGAGTGCGCAATTCGTGGCTGGCATTGGCGATGAAGTCGGCGCGCATGCGGTCGATCCGCCGCGCCTCGCTCTGATCCTTGAACACCAGCACATAGAGATCGGTGCCGTGCCCGACCGAGGACGCGCTGACCCGGTAGGCCCGCTCGACCGGCAGCTTCTCGGTATAGTCGACGACATCCGAGGCGAGCGTACCCGACAACACGCTGTCGAGCAGGGTCTGCATTTCCGGCGCCCGGAATTTCAGCGGCAGCGATATGCCCGGTGCAATCCCGCCAAAGGCGGCAAACGCGGCGGCGTTGGCATGGACGATGGTGGCGGCATGATCGAAGATGATGAGCGGGTCAGCGACGGCCGCCGCCAGATATTCGCCCGACAGGCGCTGCAGGCCGATCGCCTCGATCGCGGCGGTCCCGTCGGCGGACTGGCGCAGGCCCGCGGCCGGCAGCATAGCCGCCGCAACCAACAGGAGCAGCGCCGGCACCAGCACGTAGGCGGAAATGCCCGCGAAGGCAAAGGCGATCAGAACCGCGGCGACACCGGCAGCGAGCAGCCAGCGGCTGTTCCACAGCCGGGCGGCCAGGATTTGCAGCATGCCTTTCTGCCCTGCGTCCAGTTCAGTCATTCGCTCGCGCGCCAGCGCCCCATGCCGTTCCACCGGTCGTGCGGCAGCGGAAACTTCCGCTGGACCGCTCCGCGCACGATCCCGTAAATCGGGAATCGATTCTCGGAAAGGATCATGCGCAAAATCAAAAGTCCTGCAGCGTCGTTTGCGCGTCCAGACGGACGCGCGGTCTGTAGTGGCTCCCAATAGCATGAGTCCGAAAGCTGGAAAGGGTTCGTCAGCATGAAAAATGCCAGGGAAAGTTCCGCCGCGCCGGCTTCGGGTCCGCTGAAGATCAGGATCGACGGCAAGGAACGGGAGTTCGACATCGAGAATCCCGAGCTTCCGGACTGGGTCGAGGACAAAAAGCTGACCGCGGGTGGCTACCCCTACGACAAGAAGATGAAAAGCGACGAGTATGACGAGACGCTCGAAAAGTTGCAGATCGAGCTCGTCAAGGCGCAGGCATGGCTGCAGGCGACCGGCAAGCGGGTGATGGCGCTGTTCGAGGGCCGTGACGCCGCCGGCAAGGGCGGCACGATCTTCGTGGTGCACCAGTACCTCAACCCACGCACGGCGCGCAACGTGGCGCTGACCAAGCCGACCCCGACCGAGCTGGGACAATGGTACTATCAGCGTTATGTCGACCACTTCCCGACATCGGGCGAGTTCGTCACTTTCGACCGCTCCTGGTACAACCGCGCCGGCGTAGAGCCGGTGATGGGCTTCTGCACGCCCGAACAGCACGAGAAGTTTCTCGACGAGACGCCCCATTTCGAACGGATGATCGTCAATGACGATATCCATTTCTTCAAATTCTGGCTGAACATCGGCCGGGAAACGCAGCTCGAGCGTTTTCATGACCGTCGCTACAGTCCGCTGAAGAGCTGGAAGTTCTCGCCGATCGATGTTGCCGGCATCACCAAATGGGATGATTACACCAAGGTGCGCGACACCATGTTCGAGCGCACCCACAAGGCGTTCGCGCCATGGATCATCGTGCGGGCCAACGACAAGCGTCGCGCGCGGCTGGCGGTGATGCGGCGCATCCTGTTGTCGCTGCCCTATGAGGGGCGCGATCTCGATATCATCGGCAAGGAAGACAAGAAGATCATCGGCGAAGGGCCGTCATTCCTCGGCAAGGAAGGCTGAGTTCGCCGTGCCGCGTGGCCTCCACGCGGCACGGCATTCTTCGCGATCCTCAGGCCGCCAGCCTTGCAATGCGCTGCAGGCGCCGCAGCGTGGTGTCGTCCTGCAATGCCTGCTGGAACAGCGATATCTCCTGGTCGATGCGGTCGCACAGCGCGGCGGTGTTCCCCTTGAGCAGGCCACGGGTCTGCAGCAGGGCAGCGACCGGCTTCTTGGCCAACTGCCTGGCCCGGCCGAGCGTCGCCTCCTCCACGCCGTCATGCACTATCTCGGCGACGAGGCCGAGCGCCCTGGCATCCTCGGCGTGGAGCGTGTCGCCGAGGCAGAAGAAGCGGAAAGCGCCGGCATAGCCGAGCTTCTGCGGCGCCAGGATGCTGGTCGCCGCGTCGGGCACAAGGCCGAAATCGACGAACGGCACCCGGAACGTGCTTTCATTGGACGCGATCACCATGTCGCAGTGGAACAGGATCGTGCAGCCGACGCCGACGGCATCGCCGTCGACGCAGGCGAGGATAGGCTTCGGAAACGTCGCCAGGGTGCGGAACATGTCGGTGACGGCGGCGATGAGCTTCTGATGCTTGGTGGCGTCGAGGAATTCGGAGAAGTCGCCACCGAGGCAGAAACAGCCTGCCAGGCCACGTAGCACGACGACACGAACCTCATCATTGTCGGCGGCTTCGTGGAACGTCCTGGCAAGGCTTTCATAGGCCCTTCTGTCGAGCACCGGCCGGCCGTCATTCGACGACACGGTGACGATGAGCGTGTGGTTGCGCAGTTCTGGTTGCGGGTGCATGGCCATCTCCGATCTCATGACGCCCTCCTTTGGCCGAACATGTCGGGATATCCCCTGGCCAGAACGGGAGCATGATGATTGCGGCGCGAACGCACCACGTCCAGCGTGTGCTCGGTAAAGGAAAGCAGTGTCGCCACGACCTGCTGATTTCCGTAGGTGCGCTGATAGCCCAGCGGCGTCGCCAGGAAATGCAGCTGCAAGGCGCGCAATACCCACATCGGCTCGAACTCGATGATCACCTTGTCGACGCCGCGCTTCAGCCCCCACTCGACGAAGCCGGCGATCAATTCGGTGCCGACGGTCGAGACGCCGCGACGGCCATCGCGAAAACCGGGAGCCACCGCATAGCGGGTCAATTCCCAGATGTTCGGGCCCGATGGCGGCGTTCCCTCGGAAAGGTCGGTCAGGACTTCGGTCAGCAGATGGGGCCGCGTGGTCGGCAACATCCTTTGATAGCCTGCGATTTCGTTGCCCCTGATGACGATCTGATGTACCGCCTCATCATGGTCGAACTGGTCGACCTCGAATCCGTCCGGGCGCCGCAGGTCCTCCCACCCCATTTCTTCGACAAATATCTGGTAGCGCAGCCGATGGACGGCCTCCCAAAGGTCGGGACGTTCCATCAATTCCTGAGTTGTAAGACAAAAAAGCATGCCGTCGTCTCCTGGGTTTAAGAGGAAGATACGGCCGTGCTTCAGTGAGAAAATTGCGTGATCACGTAGGCAAGAATTTCTAGGTCGGCACGGCCGACCTAACTAATGTAGCCGCGCCTTATCGCTTCGGCGACAGCCTGAACCCGGTTGACGGCACCGAGTTTGCTTTTGGCGTTAAGAAGATGTTTCTCCGAGGTGTGCTCCGAGATGCCGAGGATCTGCGAAATCTCCCATTCGGACTTGCCGACAGCCGCCCATTGCAGGCATTCACGCTCGCGCGGGGTCAGCTCGATATGGTCGATGGTCTTGGCCGCCACGGTGTGGAGTTGCATGGCGCGGCCAACGGCATAGGTGGAGACCAGCGACACCAGGCCGAACTCGTCCGCCGACAGCTGCACGGCCTCGCCACCCAGCGACACCATGACGATCTGGCCGTCGAGTGTGATCAGCGGGAAAGCCAAGCCATCGCGCAGCTTGAAGGCCCCGGCATCGCCCATCACTTCGCCGCTGCTCTTGTCGATGCGAATGCCCTCGGCGGCTTCCCGCCACTGGAACGGCGCCTGCAGCTGCTTCATGTGGCTGACCACGGGATCGTGATCGACATAATTGCGCGACACGTAGCGCTCGAGCCATTCGACAGGCCAGTCGCACAGCAGCACATGCTGCTTTTGCTGCCCGGTCGGCGTGCCCGGCTGCGGAACGGTTCCGGCCATAAGCGCGGTCAGACCGAAATCCGACGTTATGCCCAACAGCTTCTCGCAAACCGCCGCCGCCGTTCCGGCGTGCTGCAGTTGGTCTATGTATTCCAGCGTACGATCGAATTGACCCATCGCAACATCAACCCCATGTTGCCTCATGCATTGAGACCGATGGTCCATGCCTTGTCTGCACTTTGCCACCGACCACGGATTGCAATCGCACTTTTCCGGTTGTGGTTCTCGACCCTGGTCCCCCCAACCAAGGCAGCCACCGCTGTTTGCAAACGCGTTTAATCATATCCTGAAATCGGCGCCTTGAAATCAAAAACCATTGTGCCTGTATCATTTTCGTACCAAAACCAACGCGAAAACGAGTGCGGCGGAGTTCTATCGTGGCGTTCCAATGGCGGTTCCTGATCCTGGCGTCGCTGCTGATCGCGGCACTGCCTCTGGCTTCTGGGGCGCGCGCGACGGAACCGCAGGTGCCGGTGTTGTGGGACGCCAAGGAACGGTTGCCCAAGCCGGATCTTTCGGCCCTGCCACGGCTGCGGTTCCTGACGACCACGGATTTTCCACCCTTCAATTTCCTCGACGGCGCGGGAAAGCTGTCCGGTTTCCACATCGACCTGGCACGCGCCATCTGTGCCGAACTCGGCATTATCGACAAATGCCAGATCCAGGCATTGCCGTGGGCCGAGCTCGAGGGGGCGCTTGAGAAAGGCGAGGGCGAAGCCATCATCGCCGGCATCGCCGCAACGCCACAGGCACGCCAGACATATGCCTTCTCACGCTCCTACCTGCAGTTTCCGGCGCGCTTCATCATGCCGAAGGGCAAGGCGTTGACGGAGCCGGTCTTCGACAAATTGCACGGCAAGCGTGTCGGCGTGCTCGCCGGCTCGGCGCATGAGCGCATGCTGCGCGACTATTTCAACACGGTTCAGATCGTCTCCTTCGACGGACCGGAAGCCCTCTACGGCGATCTCAAGGCGGGCAAGATCGACGCCGCCTTCGGTGACGGCATGCGCTTCGCCTTCTGGCTGGGCGGCTCGGATGCGGCCGGCTGCTGCCGCTTTGCCGGCGGCCCCTATCTGGCGCCCGAATATCTGGGGACGGGCATGGCCATCGCCACACGGGCGGACAATCCGGCCCTGGCCGCCGCGATCGATTACGCGCTGCAGGAGATTTCGATGAAAGGTACCTTCGCCGAATTCTACCTGCGCTACTTCCCGGTCAGTTTTTTCTGATCCGGTCCCGGTCGGTGTTTCCGATCCGCCCGTAACGCCGTCAGGTAAGCGTGCGCAGCCGGGCCTTGGCCGCGCGGCCGATGGCGGCGACGGTCAGTGTGTCGAGATCGAGCTCACGGCGGATCAGCTGCAGCACCCGGACTTCTTCCAGGCGCATTTCGAGATCGATGGCGGCCACTTCGAAGGCGGCGGCATAAGCGGTATCGCGCAGGCGCTCCGGCAGAGCTTCGGCGACTTGTGCCAGGACACCCTCCAGGCCGTCCTTCTCATGCAGCAGCTTCTGGCAAGCCTGGGCGACGGGAACCAGCTGGTCCTGCTTGAAATCCTCGAAGACCGGCCATGAGCGGACAACATCGCCGATCCGGGCCAGTTCGACATCGGTCATGTCCCGATCGGAGGCCGAGGTGATGACCATCAGATAGATCAGGGCTTCATGCGGGGTCGGCGACGGCATTCTTTACTCCTTGAACGGGCCTCGAAGGTAGGTAGGCGCCATCTGCGCCGCAAGGAAAAAGCGCTGCGCGCGTTGACGCTCCGGCCACGCACGCCTAGAGACCGGTTGAAAATCGACACCGCGGTCATATCAGGCGAATTTGGCCGGCGAATAATTGGAAAACAGGACCATGGCGGGATCAAACATCATCGATCTCAACCCCGAGCTGCTGGCGGCTGCCGCCGAGAGCAAGGCGTGGCCGTTCGAGGAAGCCAAAAAGATCATCGAGCGCTACAAGGGCGCCGACTTTCCCGAAACGATCCTTTTCGAGACCGGCTATGGTCCGTCCGGCCTGCCGCATATCGGCACGTTCGGCGAAGTGGCGCGCACATCGATGGTACGCCACGCGTTCCGCGTGCTGACGCAGGACAAGGTCGCGACCAAGCTCTTGTGCTTTTCCGACGACATGGACGGCATGCGCAAGATCCCCGACAGCGTGCCGGATCGCGCCGCGCTTGAGCCGCATCTGCACAAGCCGCTCTCTTCGGTTCCCAATCCGTTCGGCGGTGACTATGCGAGCTTCGCCGACCACAACAACGCGATGCTCTGCCGCTTCCTGGACACGTTCGGCTTCGACTACGAATTCGCCAGTGCGACGCAGTACTACAAGTCGGGCCGTTTCGACGCGATGCTGCTTCGCGCCGCCGAGCGCTACGACAAGATCATGGCGGTGATGCTGCCGACGCTCGGACCCGAGCGGCAGGCGACGTACAGCCCGTTCCTGCCGATTTCTCCGAAGAGCGGCCGCGTGCTTTACGTGCCAATGAAGCATGTCGATGCCAAGGCCGGCACCATCACCTTCGATGACGAAGGCACCGAGACCACGCTTTCGATCACGGGCGGCAGGGTGAAGCTGCAGTGGAAGCCGGATTTCGGCATGCGCTGGGCAGCCCTTGGCGTCGATTTCGAGATGTTCGGCAAGGACCACCAGACCAATGCCGTGGTCTACGACCGCATCTGTGACATCCTGGGTGGGCGCGCGCCGGAGCATTTCGTCTACGAACTGTTCCTGGACGAGAACGGCCAGAAGATCTCGAAGTCGAAGGGCAACGGGCTGACCATCGACGAATGGCTGACCTACGCCCCGACCGAGAGCCTCGGGCTTTACATGTACCAACGGCCGCGGCAGGCCAAGAAGCTCTATTTCGACGTCATCCCGCGGGCGGTGGACGAATATTACACCTTCCTCGCCGCCTACCCACGGCAGGACTGGAAGGAGCGGCTGGGCAACCCGGTCTGGCATATGCATGACGGCAACCCGCCCGCCATCGACATGCCGGTGCCGTTCTCGCTGCTGCTCAACCTGGTCAGTGCTTCCAATGCGCAGAACAAGGATGTGCTGTGGGGCTTCATCTCGCGCCACGCCGCCGGCGTGACGCCGACCACCCATCCCGAACTCGACAGGCTGACGGGCTATGCGATCCGCTATTTCGACGACTTCGTAAAGCCGACGAAAACATTCCGCGCCGCCGACGATGTCGAGCGCGAGGCACTGCAGGCACTGGACGCGGCGCTTGGCACGCTGCCAGCGGACGCCAGCGGCGAAGCGATCCAGAACGCCTCGCTCAACGTGGCGCGCAAGATCGAACGCTATCAGGATCATTCCAAGCAGAGCCCGGAAGGCGGCCCAGGCGTTTCTGGCGCCTTTTTCCAGATGATCTACCAGGTGCTCATCGGGCAGGAGCGCGGCCCGCGCTTCGGCTCGTTCGCCGCGCTCTACGGCGTCGCCGAGACCCGTGCGCTCATTCAGCAGGCGCTGGCTGATCAGCTGGCTTGAGGGCGCCGTCGACCTCTTCCAGGATCGAGCCCGGCGCCTGGGGCGCCGGGGCGGGCGCGGCGGGCATCGCCGAGATGCCGGCAAGATCCGGCGCCGGCCCGAAAATGCCCTTCTTCGCGCTTTGCGCCTTTTCGCCGGCCTCGACATAGGGCCCGCCCTTGGCGGCACGCGCCCAGCCGTTTTCGACCAGCCACTGGCCGACGTCCTGCTTGCCGATCCGGCATTCCGCTGCGATCCGGTCGCGCCCACCTTCGGGCGGCACCGTGCAAACCACCGCGCGGCCGCGCAGAAAGGCCCTGAACGCGCTGCGCGCGCGAATGCCGCACGGCCAGGATTTGCCGTCTGTGGTGCAGGCCTCGTCCTGCGCGACGACATCGATGCCGGAAACCGCGACGGAATAGCCTTTCGCCTCGATCAGGCCGGCGGCCGGCGCGACCGGCTGGAACAGCTTCGTGCCGTTCCAGTCGTCGGGCATCTTCGGCTTTGGCGGCATGGCCAGCGCCAGCTTGCTCAGCGGTTCGCGCGGCTCGACCCGCTCGATTTCCCCGGCGGGCAGTTCCGGCGGCGCGACGACCTCCGGATCGATCGCCCGCGAATGCACCGCCGGCTTTGCCGGTGGCGCAGCGGCCGGCGCTGGAATGGCTGACGTAGCCGGCTCTTCCGGCCCGGCATCGGTGCCTGCCTGAGAGATCGTATCAACGCCAGGATCGATCTGGTCCACCGTGACGGTGCCTTCGCTTCCTTTCAGCGTGCGGCCGCCGGCGACGACCAGGGCCGCCATCACCGGAACCATCACAACCGCCAAGGCAAGATGAGGAAGCCGCACCAGTTCGGACCTACTGACTTGCCCAGACAATCCGCGCCACCCATTCGACATCGCGCATGGGAATGTCGCGGTCGGGATGATCGGGATTGAGGGACACCAGCGCGATCGACTTGATGGTCTGGCGCTCGAGCACCTTGGCCATCACCTCGCCTGACGTGGTCTTGACGACGACGCGATCGCCCTTGCGGGTGGCCGCGCCCGGCTCGACGATGAGGACGTCACCATTGCGGTAGAGCGGCAACATGGAGTCGCCTTGCACCTGCAGCGCATAGGAGCTTTCGGTCGACTGCGCCGGCAGTTCGACCAGATCCCAGCCCTGCCCTGCCGGAAAACCGGCATCGTCGAAAAAGCCGCCGGCGCCGGCCTGGGCAAAACCAAGCAAGGGCACGGATCGCCGGTAGGCGGGCGCGGCGCTCATGCGGCCTTCGATAAGCCCGGTGAATTCGTCGAGTGAAGCACCCGTCGCCTCGATGATCTTGGCCAGCGATTCGGTCGAAGGCCAGCGTGGCCGGCCGTCGGACGACAGGCGTTTCGATTTGTTGAAAGCAGTCGAATCGAGCCCCGCGCGCCTTGCCAAACCTGAAGCCGAAAGCGAATAGCGCTCGGCGAGAGCATCGATGGCGGCCCAGACGCGGTCGTGCGAGAGCATGTCGTGCTCTCCTTCGAAACAGGAAAAAATGCCTGTTCGTTCTAGTCCGCGAAGGCCGCTTTGTCCACCGGCACCACTCACACGACACACATTCGTGTCGACCCTGGACATTGGGATTCCCGGGATCAATTGGCCGCCTTGGCGAGGGTACGCAAACCCTGGTGCGACGCCATGAAAATCCGTTCCGCTTCCGTTGGCTGTCGTGGATCGACTGTGCGACCAAGGGCTGCAACAACCTCGGCAATGTCGAGGAAGCGGCGAGCCTTGCGGTCGTAGACGCCGGCGGTCGTCAGGATCAAAGCAGCCGTCTCGCCATTGTCGAGGACGAAACGGTGCTTGCCGATGACCTGGCTGCCTTCCCAGGTTTCGATCGACGACACCACTTCGAAGCGGCGCCACAGCCTGATCTCGCGTGCGTAGACCGCCTGCAGCCCGCCCATCATCGGCGCCCAGCCGTTCTTCCGCGCCAGCGTGATCAGCCCCGCGCGGACAAAGAGGTCAATGCGGCCGAGGTCGGCCAGCATCATGTAGCGCGCATTGTTGAGATGGATGTTGAAATCGATGTCGGTCGGCAGGCAGCGAAAGGCCAGCCGGCCTTCACCGCCCATCACATAGGGGCCACGGCTTCGAGCCGTGGCCAGCATGCGCGCCATGCGCGCCCAGACGTACATAATCCCGCGTCAGGCGGCTTGCTTCACGTCGCCCTTTGCGTAGGGGTCGAAGCGTTCGTAGAAGGTCTCGCCCTTCTCGGCCATGTCGATGAGAAGCCTGGGCGCCTTGAATTCGGCGCCATATTTCTTCTGCAGCCCCTTGGCGATCTTGACGAAGCGCTTGGCGCCGATGCCGTCGATGTAGGACAGCGCACCGCCGGTATAGGGCGCGAAGCCGAAGGCCAGGATCGACCCAACATCGGCCTCGCGCGGGTCGGTGACGATGCCCTCTTCCATCACCCGTGCCGCCTCCAGCGCGATGGTGACGAGCAGCCGCTGCTGCAGTTCCTCGTAGTCGACTTTCTCGGGCTCGAGCTGCGGATAGAGGTCCTTCAACCCCGGCCACAGCTTCTTCTTGGCGGGCTTGGCCGGATAGTCATAAAAGCCCTTGCCATTCTTGCGGCCGAAACGGCCATGGTCGTCGACCATGGTGTTGATCAGTGCCATCTGTTTGGGGTCGACGGCCTTATCGCCGAGATCCCTGATGGTCTGCTTCATGATCTTCTGGGCAAGGTCGATCGCCGTCTCGTCGGTCAGCGCCAAGGGACCGACCGGCATGCCGGCGGCCTTTGCCGCATTCTCGATCATCGGCGCGGGAACGCCTTCGATCAGCATCTTGTAGGCTTCAGACATGTAGCGCAGCACGCAGCGATTGACGTAGAAGCCGCGCGTGTCGTTGACGACGATCGGCGTCTTCTTGATGGCACGGACGAAATCGATCGCGGTCGCCAGCGCCTTGTCGCCGGTCTTCTTGCCCAAAATGATCTCGACCAGCATCATCTTGTCGACCGGCGAGAAGAAGTGGATGCCGACAAAATTCTTCGGCCGCGCCGAATTCTTCGCCAGCGAGGTGATCGGGATGGTCGAGGTGTTGGACGCGAAGATCGCCGAGGACTTCAGCACGGCCTCCGCCTGTTCGGTGGCGGCCTTCTTGACGGCGGAATCCTCGAACACCGCCTCGACGACGAGGTCGCAACCGGCAAGGTCGGCATAGTCGGCCGTGGGCGTGATCAGCGACAGGAGCTTGTCCTTCTCCTCCGGCTTGGCGCGGCCCTTCTTGACCTGATCCGAGACCAGGCTGTCGGAATGCGCCTTGCCCTTCTGAGCGGACTCGATATCGCGGTCGAGCAGCACCACCGGGATACCGGCCTTGGCCGTGACGTAGGCGATGCCGGCGCCCATGAAACCGGCGCCGAGAATGCCGATCTTCTTGAATTTGGTCTCCGGCACGCCGGCCGGGCGGCGCGCGCCCTTGTTCAGTTCCTGCAGCGACACGAACAGCGAGCGGATCATCGCCGCCGCTTCCCTGGTCCGCATGATCTCGGTGAAATAGCGCTGCTCGATCCTGAGCGCGGTGTCGAACGGCACCAGCAGGCCTTCATAGACGCATTTCAGGATGGCGGCGGCGGCCGGGTAGTTGCCATAGGTCTCGCGACGCAGGATGGCGATGGCCGGCGGCCAGAGATTGAAGCCGGCCGGCGAATAGATCTGGCCGCCGGGCAGCTTGAAGCCCTTCTCGTCCCAGGGCTGGACCGCTTTCAATCCGTTCCTGATCATGGCCTTGGCGGTCTCGATCAGCTTGGCCGGCTCGGCGATCTCGTGGATCAGGCCCATGGCCTTCGCCTTCTGCGGCGACAGATTCTGGCCCGACGTCAGCATCTGCAAAGCCTGCTGTTGATCGGTCAGCCGCGGCACACGCTGGGTGCCGCCGGCGCCGGGGAAGATGCCGACCTTGACTTCCGGCAAGGCCATCTTGACCTTGTCTGAATCAGCGGCGACGCGACCGTGGCAGGCCAGCGACAATTCGAAAGCGCCGCCCATGCAGGTGCCGTTGATCGCCGATACCCAGGGCTTGCCTGATGTTTCGAGCTTGCGCCACAGGCCGCCCATGCGGCCGGCATTGTCGAACAGCAGCTTTGCCGCCTTCTCCGGATCCTTGTCTTTCTCCCTGGCAAAGACCGCCAGCATCTTCTGGAGCATGGTGAGATCGGCGCCGCCGGAGAAGCTGTCCTTGCCCGAGGTGATCACCGCACCCTTGATGCCGGCATCGGCCACCACATGGTCGATGATCTTGTCCAGCTCGCCCATCACCTCCTCGGTGAACACGTTCATCGAGCGGTCCGGCATGTTCCAGGTAACGAGCGCAATGCCGTCAGCGTCGGTATCGAGGGTGAAATTGATGTAGCTCATTGTTCTCTCCCCGTCAGACGCGTTCGATGATCGTTGCGGTGCCCATGCCGGCACCGATACACAGCGTCACCAGCGCGGTGTTGAGATCGCGGCGTTCGAGTTCGTCCAGCACCGTGCCCAAGATCATCGCGCCGGTGGCGCCGAGCGGATGGCCCATGGCAATGGCGCCGCCATTGACGTTGATCCTGTCGTGCGGGATGTCGAAGGCCTGCATGTAGCGCAGCACCACCGAGGCGAAGGCCTCGTTGAGCTCGAACAAGTCGATGTCCGACAGCTTCATCTTGGCGCGCTTCAGGAGCTTCTCTGTGACGTCGACCGGACCGGTCAGCATCAGCACCGGCTCGGAACCGATATTGGCAAAGGTGCGGATACGCGCGCGGGGTTTGAGGCCCATGGATTTCCCGGCCTTCTTCGAGCCGAGCAGCACGGCCGCCGCGCCATCGACGATGCCGGACGAGTTGCCAGCGTGGTGGACGTGGTTGACCTCTTCCACCTCGGGGTGCTTCTGCACCGCGACCGCGTCGAAACCGCCCATTTCGCCGGGCATGACGAAGGACGGGTTGAGCGATGCGAGCGACTGCATGTCGGTCGAAGGCCGCATGTGCTCGTCATGGTCGAGAATGGTGAGCCCGTTCTGGTCCTTGATCGGAATAACCGAATTCTTGAAGCGGCCGTCGGCCCAGGATTTGGCGGCACGTTTCTGGCTCTCGACCGCATAAGCGTCGACGTCGTCGCGCGAGAAACCGTATTTGGTGGCGATCAGGTCGGCCGAGATGCCTTGCGGCACGAACCAGCCGGGCAGGCCGACCGACGGGTCCATGAACCAGGCGCCGCCGGAGGCGCCCATGCCGACGCGCGACATGGATTCGACACCGCCGGCGATGACGATCTCGTCGGCGCCCTGCGCGATCTTGGCGGCGCCGAAATTGATGGCATCGAGACCCGAGGCGCAGAAGCGCGAGATCTGCATGCCCGGCGCCTTGGTGTCGTAGCCGGCCTCGAAGGCGGCGGCGCGCGGAATGACCGAACCCGCCTCGCCGACAGGATCGACGCAGCCGAAGATGATGTCGTCGACTGTACCGGTGTCGAGCCCGTTGCGGTCGCGCAATGCCTCGAGCGTCTTGGCGGCAAGCCGCACCGCCGGCACCTCGTGCAGCGATCCGTCCTTCTTGCCCTTGCCGCGCGGCGTGCGCACGGCGTCGTAGACATAAGCCTCAGCCATTTTCTTGCTCCTTGGGTTTGCCGGTCGCCACTCTCAGAGAGAGCGTCCGATCAGCAATTTCATGATCTCGTTGGTGCCGCCGTAGATGCGCTGGACGCGAGCGTCGCGGAACATGCGGGCGATCGGATATTCATTCATGTAGCCATAGCCGCCATGCAATTGAAGGCATTCGTCGACGACTTTGCCCTGCAGGTCGCTCAACCAGTATTTCGCCATCGACGCCGTCACCGGATCGAGGCCGCCATTGATGTGGCGGGTGACGCAATCATTGTAGAAGACGCGGCCGATGGTGGCCTCGGTCTTGAGCTCGGCCAGCTTGAACTGGGTGTTCTGGAAATCGATGATCGCCTTGCCGAAGGCCTTGCGCTCCTTGACGTAGTCGATGGTCAGCGCCAGCGCCCGCTCGATCATGGCGATGGCGCCGGTGCCGATCTGCAACCGCTCCTGCGGCAACTGCTGCATCAGCTGGATGAAGCCCTGGCCTTCCTCGTGGCCAAGCAGATTGGCGGTCGGCACGCGCACGTCGTTGAAGAACAGTTCCGACGTGTCGTTGGCCTTCAGGCCGATCTTGTCGAGGTTGCGACCGCGCTCGAAACCGTCGACCTCATCGGTCTCGACGACGATCAGCGAGGTGCCCTTGGCGCCCTTTTCCGGATCGGTCTTGGTGACGACGATGATGAAGTTGGCGAGCTGGCCGTTGGTGATGAAGGTCTTGGAGCCGTTGATCCTGTACTGGTTGCCGTCTTTCTCAGCCCGCGTCTTGACGCCCTGCAGATCGGAGCCGGCACCAGGCTCGGTCATGGCGATGGCGCCGATCAGCTCGCCGGTCGCGAGCTTCGGCAGCCATTTCCTCTTCTGCTCCTCGGAGCCGTAGTGCAGGATATAAGGGGCGACGATCGAATTGTGCAGGCCGATGCCGAAACCGTCGACGCCGACATGGCCGATCGCCTCGATGATGGCGCTCTCATGCGCGAAGGTGCCGCCGGACCCACCATACTGCTCCGGCATCGAGGCACAAAGCAGGCCGGCGGCACCCGCCTTCAGCCAACTTTCGCGGTCGACCATCTCGTTCTTCTCGAACTCGTCGTAGCGCGGCGCGATCTCCTCCGCCATGAAGCGGGTCGCCATGTCGTAGAGCATGCCGACCTCGTCCGCCGCCCAGGCGGGCTTGGGAAGGCCAAGTATTTCGGCGGGGTTGGTCATGTGGATATGGTACTCCTCCCAGAGCGCATCGTCGGAGTTGAGGTCGGCGCACGTCACGCGGGCCTCAACCGCCCCTCCCCTCGAGGGAGAAGGCAACCATCTTTAGAACGCTTCGGCGGGCAGGGCCATCAGCGTGTCCGCGCCACTCGAAATACGGGCGAGATGGGCCGACGTCTCCGGCATGATCCGCTCCATGAAGAAGCGCGCCGTCACCACCTTGTTGTCGTAGAAGGACTGGGTACCGTTGGCGCCGGTCTTGCCCTGTGCCACCTTGGCCATCTGCGCCCACATGTAGCCCAGCGCGACAAGGCCGAAGAGATGCATGTAGTCGGTCGAGGCCGCACCGGCATTGTCGGGCTTGGCCATGCCATTCTGCACCAGCCACATGGTCGCCGTCTGCAGGTCGTTGAGGCCCTTCTTCAGAGCCTTGGTGAACGGCGCCATCTTCTCGTCGGCGCGGTTTTCCTCGCAGAATTCGCCGACCTCCTTGAAGAAGGCCTGGATGGCGCGACCGCCATTCAGCCCGAGCTTGCGGCCGACGAGGTCGAGCGCCTGGATGCCGTTGGCGCCTTCATAGATCATGGCGATGCGGGCATCGCGCACGAACTGGCTCATGCCGTGCTCTTCGATATAGCCGTGACCGCCGAAAACCTGCTGGGCCATCACCGCATGGTCGAAACCCTTGTCGGTGAGCACGCCCTTGACCACAGGCGTCATCAGCCCGGTGTAGTCGTCGGCGGCCTGGCGGTCCTTGTCGTCGGCGGAGCGATGCGCGATGTCGGACTTGATGGCGGTCCACAGCGCCAGCGCGCGGCCGGCTTCGTTGAAGGCCTTCATGGTCATCAGCGAACGGCGGATGTCGGGATGGACGATGATCGGGTCGGCCTTCTTGTCCGGCGCCTTGGCACCCGACAGCGAACGACCCTGCAAGCGGTCCTTGGCGTAGGCGACAGCGTTCTGGTAGGCAATCTCCGACAGCGACAGCCCTTGCAGGCCGACGCCGAGGCGGGCTTCGTTCATCATCGTGAACATCGCCTTGAGGCCGCCATTGGCCTCGCCCAGCAGCGTGCCTTCGGCCTCATCATAGTTCATGACGCAGGTCGAATTGCCGTGGATGCCCATCTTCTCCTCGATCGAGCCGCAGGAGAGCGTGTTCTTCTCGCCCGGATTGCCCGAAGCATCGAGCTTGAGCTTCGGCACGATGAACAACGAAATGCCCTTCACACCTTCCGGCGCCCCCTCGATGCGAGCCAGCACCAGATGGACAATGTTGTCCGACATATCGTGCTCGCCGGCCGAAATGAAGATCTTCTGGCCCGAAATCCTGTAGGTGCCGTTGCCGTTCGGCACCGCCTTGGTGCGCAGCAGGCCGAGATCGGTGCCGCAATGCGGCTCGGTCAGGTTCATGGTGCCGGTCCAGGAGCCCTCGACCATCCTGGGCAGCCAGGTCGCCTTCTGCTCGTCGGTACCGTGGGTGATGATCGCCGCGATCGCGCCTTGCGTCAGGCCCGGATACATCATCAGGGCCATGTTGGCCGAGACCATGTACTCGGAGACCGCCTGGTGCACCATGTAGGGCAGCCCCTGGCCGCCGAACTCGACCGGTGCGGCCAGCCCCATCCAGCCGCCCTCGCGATACTGGTCGAAGGCCTCCTTGAAGCCTTTCGGCGTCGTCACCGAACCGTCGTCGTGACGGACACAGCCTTCCATGTCGCCGACACGGTTGAGCGGATGCATGACGTTTTCGGCGAGCTTGGCGCCCTCGGCGAGGATCGCTTCCAGAACGTCGGGCGTGGCGTCGGCAAATCCGGGAAGGTTGGAATAGCGCTGATAGCCCAGCACCTCGTTGAGTACGAACAGCGTATCCTGAACCGGAGCCCTGTATGTCGGCATGCTCTTTCTCCACCCTGCGGACCTGGTCCGAAAAGCCCCCGAATTCATGTCAGGGCAGCATGCGGACCCGTGTTGGAGTCGGGATAGCAAAAATTGACGTTTGCGTAAACGTCAATTTTTTCGATGCGACAAGATTTCCGCCCTACCCAAGCCTGGTGAGCCTAGCCGCGCAACGTCGTGCGAGCCAGCGCCGAGGGATCAGAGAGAGAGAGAGAGAGAGAGAGAAGAGGCAGGTGCACAAAGCGAAAAAGCCGCGTGGCAGAGCCACGCGGCTTGATCGTGCCAGAACCGGCGGTTTGCTTAGCCTGCGACGCTCGCCTGCGGCGCTGTGCGCTCGGCCAGCATCTGGCGAACCGCCGACATCGAGCCTGAGAGCTCGTTGATGGCGTCATCGATCAGCGCCCGCTGCTTCTGCAAGCGGGCAAGCTGCTTCTCCGACTTGTCCAGCGCCAGCCGCAGCTGCTTGGTGTTGGAACCGGTCGGATCGTAGAGATCCATCATCTGCTTGACGTCGCGCAGCGAGAACCCGACCTTGCGGCCAAGCAGGATCAGCTTCAGCCGAGCCTTGTCGCGGCGTGTGTAGAGACGGGTCGAACCGTCGCGCTGCGGGTTGAGCAGGCCCTTGTCTTCATAGAAACGCAGCGTACGCAGCGTCACGCCGTATTTCTTGGCCATTTCGCCGATGCGAACGAGATCCTCACCGGCTTCGACAGATACATTATTGGTATTGGCGGCGGTCTCGCCGGCCGAGATAAGCTTCATGGTCACTGGCTTTCCCCGTCTGGTGGCGTCGCGGTCCTGGACCATGCGTCGCCTGACTGGAAGCGGTGGCGTGCTTCCGGCCGTGGTTTCGACAAACAAAATCGCAAACAGCACACTCAAATGCGCCTTTTACGTTTACGTCAATTCTATACCGATAGCCGCCTCATGACGCAAGGGGCGTTCTATGAAGGTGCTTTATGCCGCACCGCTGGCAGCGACAGCCAACTTCCTGCAACTTCTTAAGCTTGGTTAACGCGTTGTTAGCGTTGCTGAAAAAGTTAGATAGCAGGAACAAAGCGTTACGGGATGCGCGTTACCCCGCGTTACGGAGCGCGTTAGGATGGAGAATTTTGACGTGATTGAACTGCACCAAGGCGACTCTGCAAAGGTACTGGCAAGCCTGCCTGCGGCGAGCATTGACCTAACCGTGACGTCGCCACCTTACGACAATCTGCGCACATACAAGGGATACACATTCGACTTCGAAACCATCGCGCGAAACCTCTACCGTGTGACAAAAAGCGGAGGAGTGGTTGTCTGGAATGTAGGGGATGCAACGGTCGGCGGAAGCGAGACCGGAACGTCATTCCGGCAGGCGCTGTTTTTTAAAGACGTATGCGGCTTCAATCTGCACGACACAATGATCTGGAATAAGGGATGCTTCTCCGCCGTTGGGGCGCTCGCTGTTCGCTACGCTCCGGTATTCGAATACATGTTCGTGCTGAGCAAAGGAGCGCCAAAGACCTTCAACCCGATCAAAGACAAGCCTAACAAGTGGGCGGGAGACGTACGCAAACACGTCATGAACCGCCAAGCCGATGGGACGACCACACCAAGCAAGGGGTATGTTCTTGGTGCTTTTGGGCAGCGGTACAACATATGGGACATGCCGCCGCAGAGGCAGCGTGGCGAGAGTAAGCACCCTGCACCGTTTCCAGAATCGCTCGCTCGCGACCATATCCTGAGTTGGTCGAATCCTGGCGACGTCGTGCTGGATCCATTTCTAGGCAGCGGCACAACTGGCAAGATGGCAGTCGCGGCTGGCCGCAAGTTTGTGGGTATCGAGATAAGCGACGAGTATCTAGCCATCGCTCGCCAGCGCATTTGCGGCCCCGTTGTTGCTCCGCAACAGCCAGCCGCAGATAATGACAATCACTTGCCGGACCTATTCGCCCTCACAGCCTAAGCGTTACGGCGCGTTACCGGTGGCGCTTGTGGGCTTGACGTGGTGGCCAATGGCCACTATATGTGACGTATCGAAACGGGAGATACGGACATGGCAAACCCCAACAGAGCGGCAGCAGAACATCGCAGGCGTGTCGGTCGCGACCCCAAGGCCGTTGCCGCCGTTGCGGAGCGCATGTCCAAGGACGAAATGGTTCAGGACATGGGCAAGTTTCAGCGAGGCGAAATGTCGGCTGAAAAGTTCATGGCCAAGTGGCAGCCGAAGGAATGACACAATCGTGCCGCTCTCGGGTATTTGGAAAGGGAATAAGATGACTGACATTCAGAACGCCCCGCTACCTTGGACACACGACAAGGCAGTCGGCTATATCAATGACGCCAACGGCAAGCACCTGATCAATTGCGCTCGCGCCGTTCTGGCGCGGTCTTCTGGAATGGCTGAGTTCGGCGACAGAGTGACCGTTGCTGTCAATATGCATGAGGCGCTGGTGACTGCGTTGAGCGAAGCGATATCCCACTTCGACACGCCGCGAATGATGCCTCCAGAGACGCGCGCCGTTTTGGACAAGATGCACGCCGCACTAGACATGATTCCTAGTGATGGCGGCACGCCGTGCGCCTCGCTTCCGACACTCGAAGATGCTGCCAACGCAGCTCGCATTCTGCTTCTTTGCAATGGACACGATCTGTCAACGTGGACAGACGACATGTGGCCAAGCGATGATATGCAGGAGGCGTTGAAATCTATCGCTAGTCATGCGAACCAACCCAACGCACAAGTAGCATGACACCCACCGAATACCGGGCCACGCTCAAGCGGCTCGGTCTATCGCATAATCGCGCGGCACCGCTGTTGGGTGTCGACCTTAGAACCAGCAAGCGGTGGTCTAGCGGCGAACGTGCCATACCCCCACCCCTAGCCCGCCTGCTCGCCTACATCGAGAAATACGGTGTGGAACTTGCCAGGGAATTTGTGGAAAGGGAGAAAGACGATGGGCTGGAAAAAGATTGATAGCGCACCAAAGGACGGCAGCATCATTCGAGTTAAGCGCATATACGAAGGTAGCGTCGTATACGACGGACCTGCTGCATGGCGAACCGTGCGCTTCGATTCATTGACCGACCCTCTCACAGGGCAGCAGTACGCCGAAGCTGAGCACGCTACGGGCTGGATGCGCGTCGACAGCGAGCATCGCGTACCGGAGCCTACGCACTGGTTCGCCTAGCTACGGGGTTGGGTTGGCGAAAGAGATGATGGCCGCAGAGGCCAAGGAGGAATAATGGAAGACGACAAGATTGACGATTTGATTTTTGCTCTTGGTGATCAAAATGAGACGCGGGAAACCATCGACGCGCTCGTGGCTGCGCTTGAGGACGCTCGCGACCACATCATTGGCAGCACTGGCGCGAGAGAAGGCAGCGACAGCGCCGACGTCGTTCGTCGCATCGACGCCGCACTTGCGCTTGCGCGCGGAGGGAAGTGATGGACTGGGCATTAATCGGGAAGCTTCTGCTGATTTGTTTCATGGTCGGCGGCATGTCGCTTGTGTATTGGCTGCTGCATCCATCATGGCTGGAGGACGAAGACCAATGACCCTAGAATCCCTAGCCCGCACGATCGCCAAAGCCAGGCACGGCACGGACGAATTCTGGATACAGTTCATGCCGGCCGCAGAGGCTGCGGTGAGGGCTCTGGCAGATGCGGCAGAGAAGGAGATGTCCAGCGCCTACGTCTGGCTGGATGAAATTTTAGAGACTGCCGCTCCATAACCTACCCGTTTTGGCGGGTTTCTTTTTATCCACCGCTAGGAATTTATTCACATGTGTGTTAGCTTCCCACGCATGGAACTCACCGAACTCGTCACCGACAAATCCTATTGGGAAATCCGATTCGAGGACATCCCGCCAACAACGCAACTCGGCGCCCGCTGTGGGTGCTGCGGCCACGAAGCTCCGGTTGATTACGCCAGGCTGAAAACCAGATCCCAAGAAGCCTATCTGCGCTTTGCCGCCCGCTACGTCAGGTGCACGAAATGCCGCAACCTGTACCACAATCGGATATTCGTCTTTGCTAAAGTATAGTTGCCGTTAACTATCATTGTGTCGTTTGGGGCACAACCCTTGAAGCAATACTGGTCTGACCAGTTAGCCCTTGCGCACGTTAAGCAAATATAACAGTGTGTAACCGGGCTTGATAACCCGGCTTGAGATAGGCGCGAGACAGGCGCCGAATTGTGCGCCTGCTTGGCAGCGGCGCATCACCTGGCTTTGGCCGGGAGCGGTGCGCTATGTCCAAGCTCGTCTGGTTCCGGCCAGCGGCCAAAAGCCTCCGGCTCGTTCTCAACGGGTTATCAACTCCCGGCTTGCCCGCCACGAGGCAAGTCGACAAAGCATTGAGATGCGGACTGGTGCGCTGTGTGTGCGTGCGCACCCAAAGGCAACAATAAAAGGTTTGGGATTATGAACGCAATGGTAATGCCAGAAACGGCAACCGAGGGCGGTGACGTCGGATGGAAGCAAGACGAAGATACTGATTGGCGATTCAAGCTAGGGCAGTGCGTATCGCATATTAGCCAAAACATGCCGTCGCTTGTGATGACGAGGGTACGCACAAGTCGCGGCGTAGAGGTCTACGGTGTTCGCTCCTTCGCAACCGTGGATCCGTGCAGAGATCGCATGATTTCCGGCGACAGCCTGATTGACGTCACACCAGGCAGCACACCGTGCCTGCAGTGCTTGCTGCATCAAACTGGTATGTGTCCTGGCGATAGGAAGGACTAGCATTGCGGCCCGCCAGCCGCTTGCGGAGCTTGCTGTAGCAAGCTATAGGCCATGCGTGTTAATCGAGGGACATGCGCATGGCCGCCACTATCGACAAACTACGACCAGACCTTTTGACAAAGTCGGACGCCGAACTCGAGCGGCTGGCCGCAGAGATTGCTATGGCGCAAGCTGAGAAGAAGCGACTGGCTGATATCGCAGCCAAGGAAGAGCTAGCCGCAGAGGCGGCTACGCGCGTTGAGCGCGTGGTGGCTGACATCAAATGGCTTCATGACAATGGATTGCTGCCTGACCGGGTGGCGCAAGGCTTTAGCCGCGGCGATGGCATGTTCGTGCCTGGCATGATCCTGCGGGCGCCGACTGCGGAGTCGTTGGTCCCGCGAGCCGCCAAGCCGGCACGCGAAAAGAAGTTCCGTCGGCGGAAAGATCCGAAGACGGGCGAGTATGTGGCTAGCAAGGCTGCCAAGAAGGCTGGCGTGGCTTAACGAAAAAGCCGCCACAACCTTTCGGAAGTGGCGGCGCATGATGAAACGGGCAGGATTCGAACCTGCTATCTAAGGCCGCCGAAGCGTCCCACGCTGTACCCGCCAAGCTCCACGTTTCATCTTGGTTATTATCCCCACCTCACCAGCGCTTCGTCAACCTTGCTGTAAAGCGCAAGTATGTCGCTCTCATTCGAAATCACAATGTCCGGAATGAAGTCCATGCGCTCCGACTCGTGCGCTCCGGCAAGCCCCCCGCGACCAATGATGCGGTAGATGTCGCCGCCCATCTTGCGCACTGTTGCCGCCTCATTCGGGAAGCGACAGTCGTCAACTACCACGCGGCCTCCGTCCTCGATGACCGCATTAGCTGCTGCACGCCACAGGCCAGTCCAGAACTCCTCGCCGATGATGTTGCGGCCCCACTCGGTGCCGATCGTCTGCATGGCGTAACGCGGTGTATGCCCGCAGAGCAAGTCGCACGGCACCTCCTTCAGGTCGCCTTCAATCTGCTTGGCGGATAGCCCTAGCGCGGCCATGGCGGCCTTCAGCGGCCCAGCAAAGCGGACGCGCGTGTAGCCGTGGATGTCTTGTAGATACTCAGCGACGGTGCTCTTGCCGCTGCCTGCTACGCCGCTAAGGGCGACGATGAGCGGGAGTTTGTCGACGTTGTGGTGATAGTGCGAGGCGGGGGGCGGCTTGACGTTATCGTTAGCTGGAATGAACCCCCAAGGCGTGTAAAATTCTGCAAAGCCGGTCATGCCGCCTCCTTCACAATCGTCTTGTCGAGAAGATAGCAGAGCGCGCGATTGTATTTCGCCATGCGCGTGGCGTAGTCTGGATCGTTGGCTGGCCGTCGGCTTGGATCCATGTTGTCGTTCAGGTCGGCAATCTTCACCATCTTGCCGATAGGGTTGGCCTTGGCGCGCGCGACGTAGTCGAAATAATCTTCGCCTTCGCGGCGAGTAACAGAGTCGACCGCCTCTATCACCTCGATGCTGAAGCCTCCATCGTGGATGTTGTACCATCCGAATGCGTCATCTTCTGCTACGTCATGCAGAACGCCAACGATGCGCGACACGTCATCGGTCTGCGCAAGCATGACGCGCAAAGGATGAAGGATATACGGCTCCCCGCTCTTATCGACTTGGCCTTCGTGTGCGCTCGCCGCCACCTGGATTGCCGTAGATAGACCCATCACTCAATCTCCACTTTCGTCTTCTCTCTCGACGGCGCACGAACCGGCAGTTTCTTGCCACGGCGCGGACCTTCTGGTGCGTCGATGGTTCTTGTTGGATCTGCGGCGATCGACCGAAACACCGCAATCGTATCCTTGACCAGCGGACGAAACCGCTTGGCGTTGTATGGTGCGTCTGGCTGACCCCATGCCTCACCAAATCCTGAGTTGACGCCCTCAAGCTTCACGCCAAGATAATCGCCAAAGACGTAGTGCGTAGCCATGCCTACCCACCGTAGACGATATATAGTGCCTTCCGTGATGTTGGCGTCCTTGACTGACGTGCCGTCGGCGAGCGGCACTTGATCGTCAATGCAGATGACTTCTTGGCCGGGGTATAGGTCGCTTCGGGATTCGGTCATGTGAGAAACACCCCATCAATCTTGTTCTTGCCGCGAACGCCATTCGGGTCGCGCGGGTACACCTCCATGCCTTCAACGTCGGTAACACAGATGTTCGATAAAGGACTGTCGTCCATCAGTTGTCCGCCAGTGATGCGGATGTCGCCATAAATGGCTTTGATCTTTTCAAGCTCGCGCACCGTCTCAGAGATTTTCACCCCGCCACCCCCATCTTTTGAAGCATCACATACGTCTTCAGGAAAGCGTCCTCAGCCTGCTCCGGCGACCAGAACTGCAACTCGACTCCCAGCGGATCATTGTGCTTTGCGTGCCAGGCCATCGGACGCATGTTGACCAACTCGTCGCCAATTATCCGGTTGTCTGCCTCGTGAACTACGTCCGGCATGACTTCCGGCAAGCCGAACCGTGCCGCGATCACTTTCCATAGTGCCGCCTCGTGCCGTTGATACTCAGGCAGGCTGCGCTTGACCGGGCGCGGCATGTCCACCAAATAGGCCTCTGTCGCGTCGTGCAGCAGGCCGCAAAGAGCGTCTGCTGCGGGGCCGTGCCACCATATCCAGTTGGCAATCAGGACCGAATGCTCAGCCACGCTGTAGAACTGCTTGCAGTGGCCGGCAAATCTACATTGCAGGCTAAGGCTGTGGGCGACGTCCTCGATGTGAACCTCGTCCTGACGGGCATCTAAGGGCCAGAACAGCCTAGCGGAAAAGGTCTGCAAAGTGTCGCCCTTGCGCTTTGTTGCGTCAGCAACCGTGCGCAAGTTGTCATTGGAGGGAAACGGGTCTAGGCCGATCAGACGCCTAGCACGGTTAACTGTCATCCTTCCCGATCTGACTTCTGCCTCTAGGTCGAGTGGACGTATGGTATGTTCCTCCAAAGGCCCAAACGTCTCCTGCGCCGTCGTGTCGTGCTCGACGTAGCGGCGGGCGACGGAGTCCCAATACCGAATAGACCTTGGGTCGACTGGTGCAAAATCAATATGCATCCCCATCACGCAACACCTGCAATCTCTAGGCGCTTTCCGCCGTTGGCTGGACCATAGTCGACAACCTTGACGTACCGACCATCCACAATCTTCACGCCGCGCATGGCACATGGGCAAAGCGGCTGGCCATTCTGTGGGCCGATGCAGCCGCACAGATGCACGTTGTCGTTCGCTGATGCCTGCCATCCGATCTTGTATGCATGCGGGTTGTGTTTCACGCCGCCATCTCCTCTTTCCGATTGTCATTCACGGAGGTTCGATAGCCGCCAACCATTCCTGGTGTGAGCGTCAACCGCGCCACCTCGCCGTGTCTCTTGCTGTACGTGATGACCTTTGCCGACCGCCCGGACAGCCATCCGCCATTCGCAGCGTAGGCATCCGGTGCGGCAAGCGTCTCGTGCCGCTCGACCTTCATCAGGTTGGTCGACTTCAGTTCATCGGAATGCAGGTGACCAAGATGTGCGTAGGAGAACTTGGTCTTGCCGTACATCTCGCGGAATTTGCCAGCGAAGACAGAGTCGACATTTCCTATTTTACGCTTGTGACCGTGATGCACGAAGATGGACACATCTCCATGCTCGTAGGCGTAATATGTGCCCGCAGAGCTATCGACTGTGACTCTCGGCTCATCCTCGAAGAACGACGCAAACATCTCACGCAACCAAGCCTCGCTTGCCGGGTCATGGTTGGCGTCGGCCATGATGATGTGCACGAATTCGTGCTTCTCGAGCAGCATTTTGATGACGCGACGCAGCGTCCTGATGACGACGCGAATAACCTTCGGCAGACGGCTGTCCGCATCGAGGATGTGGCCGCTCGTTGGCGTCTTGGATTCGAAGCCGTCGTAGTGGAGCAGGTCGCCAATCTGCGCGAAGATTGCCGTCTGCGCAGGTGGCGCCAAGTCGATCGCTGCGGCAAACCAATCAAGCAAAAGCTTCTCGGCGATCGGCAGGTCGTAGTCGGCGCCGGTTTCCTCACGCCAGCTCAGCATTCCGAAATGCGCGTCGGTTACGGCATAGAGGTTGAGCAGTTCCGCAACGGTCGAACCTGGCGCAGGTGTCGGCGTGGCGCGCGGCAGTTCTTCCTTTAGCGCGTCTACTGCTGCCCGCATGGCGGCGAGCAGATACTCTTTTGACGGCTCGCTGATGCGCCAGCCTGCAATGCGTCGGCCTTCGCTATCAGTGAGAGCGGAATCGCGCTTAAGGGCGAAGCCCTCCGGGATCTCGTGTACCTCGCCGGCCGCCTTGGTCTGCTTCACCCAATGGCCGTCAACCTTGCTCGATACCGACTTGATGGCAAACCCATCAAGCACCGGCTTCGTTCCCATCATGCCGCGCTCTGCGGCAAGCCGGATATGACGCTGTACGGATTCCCTCGAAATGCCTTCCGCCTTAGCGGTTGCTGACTGGTTCTTGTCGTTTGCCAGGTATGCGGCCAGCGTGGCGGCAACCCGCTCGTCTGTTACGGGAGGAGTCAATTGGCTGGTTCCTTGTTGGGAAAGCGCTTATCAAATTCCTTCAGGCAGATGTCCGCCCAAGACGTTGCTACTGTCGCGCTATTGCAGTTGCTGGCCGTAGCAACCGCAATCCATGTGTCGAGCCACGCGCGTTCCCGGCTTGGGACGTCTCTACTAATCCAACCCTCGTCTTTGCCGCTCAATCCGTCGGTCCCGCTCATCGTCAGTCTCCTTGCACCATTTCAAAGTCTCGCCGTAAGACCAGAGGCCACCCCTTGCATCGGCGAGCCAAACCTTGCCGTCCTTGCGAGCAATAACCGGCCAGCAGTACGGCCATTCTGGTAGGCGGATGTAGTCGTTGGGTTGGATCATGCGGCGTCGAGGAAGTCGGCAAGCTCGTTGATAATGTTCGCAGCTGCGCGCATCTCTGCTGTGGTGTACTTGCGTAACTTCGGTGTCAGCATGGGCGTTCCATCTGGCGCTACCGACACAATGCCGTAAACGCCAGATACTATCTCCTTACGTGTAACGGTGCGAACCGGGCCGGCAGCCGTTGCAAAATCGAAGCACTTTGGATTGACTGGTGGAGACTCGTTCGCGCCCGCTAGAACTTTCATGCACGTATCATCAAGATAGCTTATGACCAGCATTGGCTTGCGCGGAAGGTTGTAGGGGCTTCCCGCTGTATTTCCGATATAACTCCCATCTTTTGGAACAACCATATCCCCAATCTTAAACTTAGCCATCATCACCCTCCCCCACTATAAGCCGGCGCCTCCGGCACCTTATTTTCAGATCCAGTTACCGGCGCTTCGCCGTCATAGGCCACACCGCCATCTTCGCCGACCGCAGCCTTAGCACCTCCCTCGCCGTCTAGTGCGTTCTGCAGGGCGTTGGCCTGTTGCGTTGTGTACGGCAGGCGGTAAAGCACAGCCTCGCCGTCGCCGTCCTTAAGCAGCGCGTCTATGTAGCGGTCCACCTGTATGTCAGCGCCCAACACCTGATAGTCACCAGGCGGTGGCGTTACTGGAAGTGGCCTCCCAAGGCTAAGCGCAACCATGGCCACGGCGGCCAACGAGGCGGGTAGGAGCGCCACCGTAGTCCACTTTCGTAATGCGTCGTAGGCGAATGCGGCAAGCACTATGGCAAGCGCCAGGCAGGCGGTGGCGGGGCTTGTGTGGGCGTATACGGAAAACGCCGCCGTGTGTAGCCAGTTTGTCATGGAAGCGGCTCCAGCGGGCCAAGCATGCGGTTGCCAACGATGATGAAGATGGTCATGGCAACCGCGACTACCGCGATGTAGATGAGGAGGGCTGTCAAAGCCTGCCCCCTGTAGCGACAAGGCCGCACCCGAACGCCGCTAAGCTACCGATAGCCACAATCGACGCAAGGACAACGGCTCTCGCAAAGTCACCATGAAGAGCTGCGTCCGCCATCGTGTAGCTGGTTGCTGCGATGATGCATGACAACACGCAGAACGGCACCCAAAAGAACCAACGAACTGGAAATGTCATTTGCTGCGCTCCAAAAGCATCGCGTCGGCAAACGTGTACGCAACCTTGGCGATAAACGGTTCTTCCTCCATGCCTCGCGCTTTTGCCGCCTGAGAACAGAGTGTCATCACCTCTGGTGTGGACACAGACGCCAGATACCCGGCAAGCGCTTGACCTGCGAACCAGTCGCGTAACGCCATACCGCTATCCGATGCACCGTAGGCGCCAGGTACCGGGAACGCACTTTTTGTTGTCATTTTCCTGCACTCCTCAAAGGCACATAAACTTCATTCATCGAACCAGCCACCACTCGCCCACCGGCCAACCGGAACTGCGCTACGGTGCGCTCTTGCGCTTGGCGGATGTCCAGATTGGCAGCAGGAAACAGAAGCGGCAGACCGTCGCCCATGCGTATCTCAATACGCACCTTGGCCACCTTCTCGAGCACCGAATACCCGTGGACGTTCACAACGTACCTGCCATCCGGCAAGCCGCGACCAAACTGACACTCCTGCCTGACGGGTTCGCTGTCATCCATGCCGAGGTCGTCACGCACGAGGTCAAGAACGTTGCCGCCCTTGTGGCTGTACCCGGTCGCAATTTCCTGACCTGGAGCTGTTGCCCACAGGTCCAAATCGTTGTGGCCCTGCCACGTCATGCAAATCATCATATCGCCGGGTGGCGGAACGGCTTCGGGGGATGCCTTGGTTGGCGGATTGATCTGCGGCAAAGCCAAGAACACGTAAGACGCAAAGACAAATGTCAGCCCAAGAAGCACGTCAACAAAAGCGAACAACCATACATGTGTAGCGTGCGACGGGCGGCTCATCTTGCGGCCAGCTTGTCGGTTGCAGTTGCAAGAATGCGAAGGTTGATCGACGTACACAGTGCTAGCGTGAGGCCAACCAGCGTGGATCCGAATGCGGTCCCGGCGCCAGTCAGTAGCTGCGCACCCGCCTTGCGTATGCCTTCCGGGTCGGACATGGCGGCGATATCGACGCCACCGAAGGCAATCAAGAAGCCAATAGCGTTTCCTATGATGCCTAGCAGGAACAGCGCAACGAAGACGTCGTAGAGGTGGGCGCTTTCTCTAACGATTGACGTGTAGGCGCGGGAGCGCTCGTCGCCATTCCACATGCGCTGGCGAAGCCTCTTGTCGACCTTTCGCGCTTGCCACAAAGTCGACATAAGGCCCACCACAAACACGGCGGCAATGACATAAGCCATATGCACGGCGTCCGCTTCCGTGACGCGTTGCACATACCCCATAAGCCAAGCCCACACAGCAAGGCAGGCTCCGGCGAAGTTGACGATATAGAGTTTTGTTAGGGTCATTGTGCACCTTTGACAATCGAGCCGATGTCGACGCACTCGTAGAAATATTTTGCAGGAGCCAAGCCCTTGGCTTCATAATCTGCCGCCCATTTATTGACGGCCTCCTCGCACGATATCTCCGATGAAACGGGGAAGCGCTCCATGTATTGCACTCCTCCCATATTAGTGGTCACGACGATGACAGCCAGCCAATTCATCACACCCTCCCAAGCAGCGAGCACACCGCACTCGACGGAACAGCAAAGCCCCACGCCGCAACAGCCGAGCCGCCCGGCTTAGCATTCGGGTCAGCGCTGCCAACCGTGATGCCGATAACCTGTCCGGCATTGTCGTACACTGGCCCGCCGCTCATACCTGAAATGGTCGTCATGTCCGTAATGAACGCCGATTTCCAGTTCGGCTGGAGTTCGCGGACGGTGCCCGACACGTAGCCGTGCATGGTGATGAACTGCATACCGAGCGGGTTGCCCTCCGCCGCCAGAGGCTCACCCACAACAGCATCTCGGCAAGCCAAGGGCGCAGCGGTAAAGCGACGCGCATTCGCCGGCCGGATGGCCGCGATGTCGTACTCTTTGTTGAGCCAGAGGACTTCGCCGGTCTGAACGTCGCCTTGGTCGCTGATAAGGCGCACCGTAGGTGGCACAGACGCATCGCAATTGCTGAAGCCTGCGCCATTGCAGCGCGGCGCATCGTCCACTACGTGAGCAGCCGTGATAATGACGCCGTTGCCGATATAGACGCCGCTCCCGAGTGACGTGGGCAACTCAATACGAACTGAAGAACCCGCCGCAGGTGCATTGGACTGGATGCCAGTGGCACACCCCACAACACACAGGGCCGAGGCAGCAAAAAGGGTGGCGGCAAGAATGCGCATGAGAGTCCCCTGTGGTTGTGGTTGTGTTTAGGCAGTAAGGAAAGTCAGTGAGTGGTAGGCACCTTCACGAAGTCGACAGACTCCGAATAGTAGCCGTTGGAACTGCCGAACCAGCGGATGTCAACAGAACCCTTGATCGTTGCAAGCTTATAGAATGTCCAAGTGAAGGAGTCGTATTCCAACTCCTTGTTAAAACTGTCTGTGCTTGTTACCTCTTCGGCGCGCAAAACAGGGTGGCCAATCAGGTCCGCGAGATCGCCTATGACGTCCTCTACGTACACACTCTCGCAACAATCCTGCGAGTGATACATCTTGTAGCGTTCGCCATCTTCCATCGTGAAGATGATCTCTTCGCCGCTGTTTTCGATATTGGCGATAACGCGGCCAATCAGACTTTCAAATGCAACGTCCTCATCGCGCCAACCCATCGTCGCCTCCTCATGGAATCAACTTAAATGCTGTATCGTCAAACTAGGCGTTTTCACATTTTTTGTCAAGAGAAAAGGCGTTTTACACAATATGCGCTAGGAATCCAGGCACAAAAAAACCGCCCCAACCTTTCGGAAGGGGCGGTGCTTTTAGCTCTGCGTGTTGCGCGGCGAGTCCAGCCACTTGTCCAGCCGATCGCCCAGGCGGTCGATAGCGGCAACTACCCGCTCCTCAACGAGGCGGATGGCGTTGTTGGTGGCGTAATTGGTGGCGACGGTAAGCTTGTATTCGTCCAGCTCTCTGGCGGTCTTGGCGCGGACCTCCTCAGCCTTCTCTAGTGCCTTGGCGATGTTGGCGTTTGCAAGAGCCAGAGCAGATGCGAGCGCGGCTAGTTGCTTCTCGTTCTCGTCCTCTAGCTTGTCTAGCCCCTTGGTGTTCTCGCCAACCTGACCGCGCAACGTGTACCAAGCACCAAGTCCCGCTCCCAACAGCGTAAACAATGCAATGAGTGTCGGTATGCCGACTGACATATCGAAGGTCACTTGCTTGCAGCCTTGCCACGGATAGCCGCATCACGCTCAGCGTAGAAATCCCGCAGCGCCTTGCTGCGACGGGCGCAATCAATCAGCGCCTTCCTGTCACTAATCCAAAGCCGCTCGACATCACCTTGCTTCAACTCGCCCTTCGGCAAGCGCACTGGGCCAAGACAAGCTTTGACCAGTGCGCGGTCAGGCTCACTCAACTGAGGCGGCGGCGGCGCAACGTTAATGGATCGAGTCGATACGCATCCCGCTGCCATCAGACAGGCAAACGCGATCGCGGTCAGGGTCAGCGTTAGCTTCATCTGAGAGTTCCTTGATATGTGCTTCTAGGGCAGCATTAGCCGCCTCGAGTTCGTCCAGCCGCTTTTGTTCAGCGGCTTTAGCCATCGCGTTGGCCTGCGCCTGGCGGCTGATCTCAGCATTGTAGGCTTCGGTGATGGCGGCCTCACGCTGGTCGTATTTCACCTGCCATGTGTGTGACGCGGACGAGTAACCAGAGTGGTACGTCCACGCCAGCACGGCAGCAACGGCGAGCGCGGCAATGCCGTAGACAATGAGACTGGCGTAGCCGCCAGTAAGGGTGTCGAGTAGTTTCATTTGACACCCTCAAGGCACAGCTTGCGCTCTTCGGCACGGCGAGTAACTAGGCCCTTGATGATACGCCCGCCAGCAGTATTCCAGTGCGGCAACTCGTTGCACGCGCCGCGAAGGTCGCCGGCATTAAGCTTCTTGGCAAGTGTCGATTTGCAGAAGGCACCGACACCGACGTTATAAGAGAACGACAGAAAGGCCACATAGGACTTATCAGGAACGGCATCCGGCATCTTCATGCACTTGCGCATGCCGGTCTCGAATTCAACCAATGCCTGACCAAGCATGCCACGGCACTCGTCCATGGTGTACTTGTCACCCATCTTGACGCCGCGCGTCTCGCCGAAGCATACCGTGGGCACCCCGACAACATCGCGATAGGCGTGCGTGCGAACGCCCTCAAAGCCGCCGATAAGGCCGACCGCAAGCGAGCCGGCGACGGTAAGGCCTACCGCCGCATTCTTAAGTCTGCTAGCCATGTGGAAGGTTCCTCTGAACAACAAGGCGGGCATAGAAGCCGGCCGCAGCGGTAATGCCCGATAGTGAAGCGAAGATGCCGCGCGGAATGTCGACATAGCCGTCCAACAACGGTAGTGCGACCTCAAGCGCGGTAAACAGTAGCGCAAGCGCGTTAAGGCGGGCGCTCCAGGCGCGCGTTAGCACGTCCCGCCAGTTTGGTAGGAGTTTCATTTTGTATCCTCTGGTGGGCTTGCTGTGTGCGCCTAACCCCACCGCAACCGCTTGGCGCAGTACATGCCGCGGCGTTCCCATCGGGCTAGTTCGCGCAGGCAGTGGTTCGGCTCAATGCGGCTGAGCAGGCGGCAAAGTAGGCAGTTTGGGTTGCGGGCCGCTAGCCTGGCGCATAGCGTTTGGCCCTTGCGGCCGCCAGTGATGCGGTTTATAAGGCGGGAGATGTTGCCAAGAGTGGTCATTGCGTTTGCGCTTCATTTCTGGTATGCGGTTAGCCATGAAAATAGCCACCCGCATAGTCGCTGACATACTCAACTGGCTAGCGGTCGCAGCACTTCTCGCGTTGCTCTTGCCTTTCTGGCTGATTGATCGCATTGAGCGAGCAATAAAGTGGGCGCGCACCTAAAGCTTAGCAGCCGCCACGAACAACCCATCAACCTGCTCATCGGTCAGGCCAACCTCAATTGCGAGCGCCTGCAGATATGCATGGTCCCGTGAGATGTAGGTAGCCTTCCGCCACCAGATGCGCACCGGCTCGTGTCGATCATGGCGTTGACGGTTGTTAGCAATGTGCCGTTGTCGACGTTGTACAAGGCGATTTCGGCCTGGGCGGGCGATACGCGGTCGGGGATTGGTTCTGGCTGCTCGGCATAGGGGGCAATCACGCCTCCTGCGGCTTCCCATTCGGCCACTAGAACGCGATCCATGTTGCTCATGTCGTCGGGGATGCCGACCGTTCGCCCATCGATCACGGCGATAATGGAGCCGTTGCCATTGTAGAAGGCTGATTCAACGGTGGCCATGGTCAAAGCTCCGCACTGAATTCGATATAGCTGGTGCCAGAATTGTACCGGATCTGACTTCCTGCGTCAGTTACGCCGCCAGACGCGACGTTGAAGGCCACTGCCGAGAACAGCCCGGATGTCCATAGCAAGGATGCCCCTGTGACAGTGATGTTGCCGACGCCAGAAAGGCGGATGGTCATGTCGTTCGACACAACCGACGGGGATGTCCTGAAGGGTGACGGATGCGAAAAGGCCCATGCAAAGTCTGTGGTATTTTGCCATTGCCCCGTTACAAACCGGGTGCCAGGGCCACCGCCCAGAAGCCGCACATAGTATCGCTGGCACAGCGCGAAATCCTGCGCATACGGGCGGAACTCAGTCGGATAGGTCTTGCCCGTCGCATCGTAGTCAAGCAGTTCCCAGGCGACATCGAGCGTAGAACTCTGCGCCTGAGCGGTCTCTGTCCAGATGAAGACGATGAGATTGTTGGCAGACGCACCTACCGTGGCGGTCAGCAGGAAATTCGTGACGGTTGCCGCAGTGGGTGTGATCGCCCCTACCGCAAGCACATTGAGCGTGGTCGAATTGAAGAACTGTCCAGCCGTGAAGGTACCGTTCGTCCATGAGTTGACGATATCTGAAGTGACGGTGTCGGCCGTGCCAGTCCATTCCAGAATGGCATAACGTGTCGCTGCGGCAAGCGAGTTTCGCAACTTCCCTATCAGAGTTACGGTCTTGCCACGTAGCCCGATGCAATCCCGGCTCTCGATAATCTGCGAGTTGCCCATACGCTGCGCTGTGGCCTGCGACTGGGTCATCCTCATCATGTAAGGCAGGCCATTCGCCACGTTCGTCAGGGTCGAAATGGCAATCGCTGCGGTTTGTGTCAGGAGATTGTGTCGGTCCCATCCATAGGTATCATCCGTTGGAGCCGTGGCGCCGCGCTGATTGACCGCGCCGTTACCGTTGATCAGGTGGTTGCGCGTTGACGTTCCAAGGTGAGTCAACTTAACAATCGGAATAGCCGGATTGGTCGCATCAACGGTGATTCCAGTCCCAGCCGCTAGGCTGCTAACTGCTCCACCAGATGCATTCGCCACGGCAAATGGCCCATCCCATGCCGTGCCGGTCCAGCGGTAGAACGCGAACGCAACACCGATCTCTGCATGGAGGAATAGGAAGCCTTTGTCTGCCACTGTAAGCGACAAAGCAGCGCGGTCGGTCAGGGTGCCAGAAGCGTCCGGCGTGATGCCAGCCAGACTAAGCGTAACCAACACTCTCGAGAGCGTGGTATTCAAATCCACCACGCTGGCCGCGGATGCATTCTCCAACGCAATGCTGTAGGTCGCACCGCTAGCCGTGGTACCCGGCCAGTTGTAGTCAAGTACGATGTGCGTGTTGTCCGTTACGGACGCGATCGGCACAGCAATACCAGCGCACGAGAATATGCCGCCAGCCACTAGTGCTACAGCCCATGCTGTACCGGTGCCTACAACCGTAGCGCTGCCATTCGTCACGGAAACCGTGCCGGTTTTGTAAGTCGACAATGTTGGATTCCTTATAGGCTTTGCGGCACGCCGAAGATGTAGTACCTGGCGCCCTTAAGCTGCGAACTCCAGAACGAAGCGCTAGGCTGGATTGTCCAAGGGTTGTTGCCAGATGCGTATATGTCTACGCTTGTTGAGGACGTTGGGTTGGCCCACGTCGAGTAACCTGACGTTTGCCCCTGCCATGTGCCGTTGTTGGTAAAGACGCGGTGCTGGCCCCATAGCGCGGACGGCTCATCGAAGGCAGACAGAACCCCTGGCGGATTGTAGATCGCGCCAACTTTGGGAAAGAGCAGAAGGCCATTGGGGTTTGGCACCGTTATGGTCGCCTTGCGAACGCCTTTGAACAAGTCACTTCCGGATATGACAGTCGGGAAATCAGTCGTCCAAGTGAGAAACCCTTCCGCCAGAATCGGCAGATAGGTCAGCCGCGTGTCGAGCATGATGTCGCTTAGGTTCGGGCCGAGGTCGGAAGATCCCGGACGCTTTACCTGGACATAATCGCCAATGCCATCATTGCCCTTCAAAAATATCTTCTTGCCTCCGGTCGTCGGAGCCTCGCCGCTATCAGCGTATATCACATAGACGATATCCATTGACTGGCTGCAATTGCTGACAATCGTTACTGTTGAGCCGGAAACCGTGTAAGAGAAATCGTTGGCGTTAGCGAAGATGTTGTCGATGTACGGAGGCGACCAATACGTGCTTTCGGTGGACTTCTTAACAAGGTAGTCCATATAAGTAAGTTCGGTTAGCGGCAGTCGCGTTGTTATAACAACAGTCGCCAATGCACCAACCGTGACTGTTCCCGTCGCCATGACCTTTGCTGGGATTCTATCCTCATGCAGGATATAGTGACCAGCGTCAGAATCCGTTACGGTGCGCCCAGCCAGCGCCACTCTTGCTATGCCCGGCGACACCTTATCAAATCGCACGACTTCCTGCCCCGAAGCGGGCGCGGCGGAATTATCCGGAATCGCCTCGTCATGCATCGGCAGGTCGAACACGGTCGCAAGCACGCGCCTGATGGCGGGTGCTGCATTGGAACTTGAAACGAAAGCGAAGACGGCCGGCCTGTTTCGTCCGGAAGGTCCACCATTCGAACCAGTGTCGATCACCCTGTTCGTTTCGCAGTCATAGCTCGAATATGACGCCGTGTTGCCATTGCTCGCGCCGGAATTGCTAATGTCAACGTGCGGTCCTTGGAATTGATTTGTCGTGTAGTTGATCACCTGGCGCATTTCGACCAGCGGCATGAACGTATAGCCGTACACCGCGGCGAAATATTCCAGGAAGTAATTCCACCGTTGATATTGGCGCCCACTGACGGTGAAAGCTTGGATGAGTATCTGGCAGTTATTCTTGTTGCTGCCTGGAGGATAGAAATATTCGGTCGGATTGATGTTGCTTCCTGTAGGTGGATATGTCGTGAAATCCGGTTCAATAACGAAAATATCCCGGATATACCCAACCTTCTGGAACTCGGAGTTAAAGTAGAACTTCCCGGTGTCCGTATTTGGCGTTGTCAGCGGATCGTCGCTGTTGCTCTTCATGATTTTGGCGAACGGCACACCAGACCGTTCGCCAATTGCCAGATTTGGCATTCGCCACCCATTGATTTTAAGGTACGGAGATCGAGAAGAAGCCGTTGTTCAGATCCAGCTTCACGGAGCCATCGGCGCTTTGCAGAAGGCCGGCCGTAACCGTGCCGATGTTGGCCACCAGAGACTTCAGCGTTCCGCCAGAGAAGGTCAGTGGTGTGCCTGTGTTCGTTCCGTCAGTGACGACGAACTTGCTGGCGTTGATAATGAAGTTGGAGAACGGGGCGGCAGGATTGCCACCCGTAAATCCCGCCTCGATGACCCAGCCTGCAGACACCCACACATCACTTACGCTGGCGCGAACCTCGGCCACCATGCGCGACACGACATCGCCAGTCCCAGCCTCCGCCCTAAGCTGAAACAAGCCAGAAGCGGACAGACTGTCGACTGAGGCTGAAACGCCAGTTACGGCAGTCGCGACAGCGGTAATCTCTCCGCCCAACTCCGTGATATCGGCAGTCAGTTCGGTAAACGCAGCCGCGTTGGCTCGCGCTGTTCTGGCTGCCACAGAGTTGTCTTGGACTTGCCGACCCGCGTTCTCAGTTGCCGCGGCAGCCAATTGCGCAAGCTTGTCGCGGGCATCCTGCAACCCCAGCGACAGCGAGGTCAGGAAGTCCCTTATATCCTGCTGCGTCTGCGCCAGGTCCACCGACACGTCAAACACATCGGTCGGCGTCGACACCTGCCCCCACGCCGTAAAGAACGTGGCGCGAGGCGGGCTGGTGATGATCCTGTGGCGATACTCGTATGTCTTGCTAGGCAACACGCCCTCGGAGACGGTAAGCACCTGCACAGGCATTTCGGCCCGCTTGACGATGCTGTTCACGTACCCGCTGTGAATGCCCGATTGCGTGCCAGTCGTAATGATGGCAGTTCCACCGGGCGTGAGTGCCGCGGTAAAAGTGCCTGCCGTCAATACCGTCTTCACGTAAAGCGGGCTGTCAGGCGTCAAGCCAGTTGGCAAGGCGCCAGTCGTCGCTAGATAGAACAAGTCGCCAGCCGACAGACTGTGGTTCGGCCAGGTGATGACACCTGGCGACGCTATCGATACTGTGACACCAACCGCTTCTGGGCGGTACTCGACGTCAACGGCGCTTACCGTCACGTCATCGAACGCATCCCACGAGAAACGAATAGCCGCCTTGCGATCGGTCGAGCCGGCCGTCTTAATCTGAACGCCGATGGCGCCAAAGTTAGAAGCTGACGAAGCGTAATCCGGATCGCCTGGTGGATCCGTCAAAACAGGAACCGTCACATAGGCGGTGCCGTCAAAAATACCCTCGCCGACTTCCTGCAGTGTCAGATAGATATTGCGCGTGGCCTTGTCGCCAAACGGGCCAAGCCGCTTTTCCATAATCTGGAAAGTTCGCGTTCCGTAGGCTGCAGAATCCCACTCCACCCAACGCCCAACTTGGGCGTCGGCTAGATACTTCGGATTAATGCAGATTTCACCATTCGCCTGATAGCGGCTAGCCTTGAAGGCAATATCCGCCAGGCGATCAGCGACGTCGGATCTGTTGACCGCATCATACGGAATTGAAACCGCAAGGCGCTCACCGTCCTCTGCTAATGCCGGGCCGTCGACCCGCACGGTGAATGGTGTCTGCGCATAGAAATTGCTGGGCTCGAAATATGTGCCAGCAAGCGTATTGATGAGTTCCGACTTCGTGCGCTTTACAGAGAACCGGAACGGCTCATCCACCATGATATCGTCATCGGTGAATGTGAGCACCAATGATTGCGCGGCGCCAACAATAGGATATTCGCCAGAAGCGTCTTCGACCCATGTTGCAGCACACGCCTCAAGCAATGGCTGCATGTTCTGGTCATGCGTAACGCCCGATCCTGCCGCAGGGATAAGGCCGGCAGAGTAGCGCACGCCACCGCCAACCGTTTCATCGCAAATGTTAGCGGCAATCGTCCAATTAGCCAGCGGCAAACGCGATGACTTGACGCCCTTGCCAACCATCATCTCCGTACCGTTGAAGATGCCGCGCTCGAGCGCATATGCCATTAGCACCGGGTTTTCGGAAAACTCCCACGTGCTTTGATCGGACCAACGGTGCGAGCCGGAACCGCCAACGGTCGTGTCCTTGCGCCAGTCGTAAAGAGGTGCTCCCTGAACCTCAAAGAACGCATCCCACGGCTGCTGCAAATGCTCGCGATTGAGATACTGCGTGACAATAGCGTAAGCTATGCCCGCGCCCTTGTGCGCGGACGTCCAGCGGCCTGATGGATTGGATCTCGCAATCAGACCTGCATCGGCCGTTTGCGTCATTGTGCCTTTGTAGAGCTTGACCCATATTTCGGAATCGATGCCCTGAATCCTGAATCCGCGAGTGGTATCCTCGGTGCCGCCAAGCAGACACCATGCACCCTTGTAACGAACGCGCGTAATGCCTGTGACAAGGAAATTGGAAAGAATATAGACGTCTTGAATGTTGCGATTGCCGGAGCCGAAAGCGTTACGGTAAACAAGGTGGCCAGCCGTTCCAACCTTTCCCATCGCAACGGAGCGCGACAGATCCTCACCATAGGCGGTGTCAAGCTGCGACGTCTGCGCTTGCGGCTTTGGCTGCGGGATAAGCGCGCCAATCAGATACTTGGCGGCAAGGCCGAGACCGAAGCGCGCAAGGCCGGCAAGGATGGTGGAGCCGCCAAGCCAGGATGCGACGCCACCCAGCCCGACCGCGCTGAACACAGTAGTGAACAGCGGGACAAGAAAGCCCATAGGTTATCCAATCAATGTGGGTGGCGGTCAGCCGACCTTGAAGGCGGCCTTAATTTCGGTTTGCGGCACAAACGACAGTCCGCGTTCGTCCTTCACGGCAAAGCCGCGATCACAGATAAATCCGCAGGACAGCACGCCATCGCGCTCGATAACGCCAACATCTCCGCGCTGCGCCATAAGCGTTGCTACGGGCTGGAATAGGCTTGCAAGAGCTGCCTCGACATCGGCAAAACCGCGCTTTAGCAGGATCTTAGTGGCGCCTGCCGGGGTGCTGTATTTGCCGCCACGGATATCCTCTGCGGGATCAAAGCCGGTAACGGCGACAACTGCGTCCATCACGGTAAGCAGGCAATCGGACACGCCCCATTCGCCTGGAGTCTTTCTGTGCTCATTGACCACGCGCGCAAGGCGCCGGTCCCAATCGGGCAACCGGGTTAGGGTAAGCATGGGTTGTCCTTAGTGACGGGTGGCTAGTTGAACCGGAGACGCCGACGTCAACAGCCTGGTTGGGTATCGGCGGCACATGGCAAGGCTTAAGTTTAATATGCGCGAGCCCGACAAGCCGCTTAATGAGCAGTGGTGTTGGCCTCTTCACTGCGGCCCCTAGTCGAACGAGATGTCGAAACTCTCGTGCTGGACTTTCGAGGCGTACTGGAAAAACATATCGCCAGCCAAAACCAATTGTTGATCTTCGTGGCTTGCCGTGCGGTAGCCGTCGCGATGGTTGGCGATGGCTCCAGAGCGCACGTTTGCGATTAGTTTCTGCTCACCGCTATCGCGCGAGTGGTCGACTGTATCAATGAAGCCGTAGGCCCCAGGCTCGGCATGCAGAAACGAATGGTCATCAGGATCGAAATAGAAATCATAGACCGTCGTTGGCGCGTCCTTGTAGCCCTCATCCTCTATGAGCAGAAGCTTGTCAGGCGTTAGACCACTGTCGCGTTGCGCCACTAGCTCGACTGTAAACGTCGATGCAGCCGTGCCCAAGCCATATACGGGTTCGGACACGGTAATTATCGAGTTCGGCCAATAAAGTTGGCCGCCAATCGTTATGTCGCCCTTGCCGTTCCAGAAGCCGTAGGTTCCTGTGGTGCAGACGATCTTGACGCCCGATCGGATGATGGCCCGCCCTTCTTCAAGGACGTCCTGTAGACGAGTTGGGAAGGTCATTAGTTGTCCCTGGGCTTGCCGCTGGCGCCTATTTGGGTATTTCAACCAGAGTGAACGAAGCCGTAGGCATCAAATCATCCGTAATGTCGAACGAGACGCACCGCATATTGGCAAGCGGATTCTTGAACCGGACAACGGCGCCTGCCGTGATGTATGACGGCACTGTAGGCTCAACGGTAATCGTCATCGTGTTGCTGGCAGCAACCGCACCCGTCTGAACACGAAACAGCGAATTATATTCGCCAGTCGTCGCCGAGATCAGATCGCCGGGACCGAGTGTCAAGCCGTTGTCGACGCTGTTAATCACCAGCGAATTGCCGGTAATCGAAACCAGGTTGCCATTGTTCGACAGAGCCGTGTTGCCGGCATCACCCCAATAAGCTTGCGGCACGCACATGTGCTTAGGCGTGTATAGAACGGTTTGCAGGCCGCCCCGCGCAGCGTCGCGGAACGCCTCAACCAAGAGGCGCTCCGAGGCCCTAAGAGGCACTGTCTTCATGTTTATCTGCCAGACCGGATCAGCATACTCAATGACGGCCATAACCTTTTGGCCGGAGCGAGATACCGAGTCCGATCTGACGATTTGCGGATAGGCGGCCTGGAAGGGGACGGCGGGAAGTGCGATTGTGCTCATCAGCTAACCATTCCTCGCTGTTTTGCTTCCCGCAGCGCTTTGACGACTTTCGGCGTAAATTCGCGGTCAAACTTCTTGAGCGCGGCCGTAACCTGCTCGCCGGCATCGCCCTGACCGCCTTGAACTTGGATGGTGGGCGCGAAGGTGACTACCGGCGCAAATGCATTACCGCCACCGCCCGTAATAGACGGCACGCGCGGCACAATCGTCCCGCTCGTATTGGGTACGAACAACTCTGGCCGTTTCTCACCGACGATGTAAGGCTGGCCGGCAGAGACAGGGCCGCCATTGGCCCGCAACCCCAAAGCACCGATAATGCCTGGATCACTGCCGCCACCACTACTGCCCGTAAGCCAACTAAGCGCTCCGCCAAGTATGCCGCCACCGCCACCGCCTGCCGAACTTGCCTGCAGAATGGCGTCGACTAGATCATTCTCGATCTTGTCGATGATCTTGTCGAGAATGCTATTGGCAATATTGCCAAAGTCTTCCCACGATAGTTTACCATCCTCAAGAGCAGACCTAAGACCGTCGAACGCGCTTTTTATGACGTCCTTTTGTAGGTCGTACATCTCCTGCGCTTTGCGCAGTTCGTCGGCTTGCCGTGCGTAGGCATCCGAAACATCGTCAATGGCCTTTACCTGAGCCGGTGACAGTTGCGCGTTCTGCCAGTCCTTATCGCCCTTCTTTCTAGCTTCCTCGCGGACCTGCTTGAGCGCGGTTTGCTCTAGGTCGAGCGATACCTTGCGCTTTTGCTGGGCATAGAATGATAAGCCCAACGCAGCCTGCTCTTCGGCTAGAGCAGCCGTGCGGTCCTTAATGTTCTGAATGTCCTCGGCGAAGCGGTCGTCGGCCGTTTTCTTTGGGGCGTGCGATTTAGGTGTCTTCGTCGGCTTAATGGGATAGTCTGCCAAGGATACCTGCTTGATAGCCGCTTGGCCCGGAGTGGGTATCTGCGCAAGGGCGTTAGGGTCTCCCGGTGTGCCCATCTGATAAGCGCGCGGTGAGCTATCCTGAACTGCCCCTGGCGATGAGGCCCTTATGGCATTTATCTGCGCCAGCACGCCCGCAAGCTGCTTCTCCACCACAGAGGTGTCGATGCCCATTTGCGTGTTGAACGCGATAGCTTCCTGCAATGCTTTAACGGTCTTTTGAAGATCGGCAATCTTCGTCTTTATAGGATCTGTGTCGACGTTCGACCCGCTCAAATCGATAAGGGGGTGCTCACGAAGCTTCTCAGAGAAACTGTTAATGTAATTTAGAACATCGGCAACAGGCTGAAGCCGGTTTACGATTTCGTCAAGCTTGCTTAGGAATCCATCGAAATCAATCTGGTCAATAAAGTCCGCCATGGCAAGCAATGCGCTGCCGAAGTGCTTACTTGCCTCTGTGGAATCGTTGAATTTGCCAGCTGCCTTAACGAGAGAGTTTTGAAGAATTTCAAATCCCTGAGATATCGTGAAAACAGACCCGGAAAGCTTGTCATCCAATATAGACGAGCCAGCCTCGATTGCGTCGAAAAACGCCTTATTGGAGACCTTGCCAGATTTCACCAACTGCGTTAGTTCGCCGACAGACCCGCCCGCTTCCTTTAGTCCCGACGCAGCAGCCTGCAACAGCGGCCGGAGACCGTCGATAAGAGAGTTGTACTCTTGCGCCTGGATAACGCTTCCGCCCATGGCTTGCGAGAGCTGCAGCAAAGCGCCACGCGATTCCTCTGCGCTTCCGCCCGTAAGGCGAAGTGCCTTGGCTACATTATCGGTAAATGTCGCTACTTGGCTCGAGTTTGCGCCCAACTCCTTTGAGGCCGAGGACACGCGGCTGTAAAGCGTAACCAACGACTCGAAAGGCGCGGCGTTCTTTTGTGCGCTGGCAAAAAGTTCGTCATAAACTTTCGTCAAATCTTGGCCCGAAAGGCCGGCGACATTGAGCGCATTCTGAATTTTGATTGCGCTATCTATAAGCGCCTGAGCACCGCTTATGCCACCTCCTACGCCAGCAATTGCTAAGCCCTTGCCAAGCAACCCACCTAGCGACGCAAACTGAGATGACAATTTCTTGTTCATCGCTGCAAAACGCAACTCGATTTTGCGCGCAGTTGAGTTTGTGTTGCTAAACGCTTTGTTCAGCGCGTTATTGTACTGCTTAACATCTGCGGAAAGCTGAACGACAAGGCGCTCTAAATCAGTTGCCATTTATATCCGCCTGTTATATATAGAGGTGGCAACACCAAGGGGCTTGGATATGCGTATCAAAGGTTTGTTTGTGACTGCGGCTGTCGTCGCCATTGCCGTCCATTCGATGGGCGGACTGAAGCCGACGCCAAGCAAGGCTCAAATAGAGGGCTTTAGCCTTGTCCACGCTATTGGCAATGCGGAGAACGTCGCTGCGAAGGGACTTCCCAAGTACGAATGCGAATCCATGAAGGTCAGCCTAAAGGCGGCTGCCGGCGTCCTGTCTGGCGGATCCGTGACTTGCATACCAGACGAGTTTGCAGCTAAGCCTTAAGCCAGTCCCACAATTCATCTATTTCCTTGGCGGTAAGTTCGCCGTCATCTGACGAGTTGGCTTTAATGTAGCCATCCACGGCGGCAAGATACTGCCAGGGAGACATTTCATTGACCTGCTGCGGCGTGAACCCGATAGCGGCACCGGTTCCGTAAATGGCGGCAAACCTCAACTTTCCGTTGGGGAGGTCGTCAATTCGCTCTCCGCTGGATTTGCCGCTTCTGTTTCCCCCACGCTCTCCTCCGGTGCGCCGGTTAGAGCGGCGCCAAGCGCAATCTGCGCAATGATGATGCTTTCTAGTGGCGGACGATCCTCAACGTAGGCGCGAACCTTTTTCAGAGCGTCAACGGGGGGCATGCCACCGCCGATTAGCCCTAACCGAATTACGTTGCTGATATCCTCAACTAGCCACTGTCCACTATGGAGTCTGTTCAGAACAACGTAAGGGCCAGCATTACATTTCTCTTGCAGCTCGGCCAGTTGCCCCCACGCCAGGCGGAAGGCATACGCGCCGTCCGCCCAGTCCATTTCAACGCGAGCGTCACGCGACATTAGGCAGACGTCCTGACCATTTCTCCGTCAGACTGCATGCTAATAGTGATGGTCGCCCGCTCGCCGTTGTTCGCGCCAATCTCGAGCGATTCAACGTGCATTTTGCCGGTGTAGGTGTACGTCGTCGCGGGGAACTCAATCTCAACCTTGGCGTCAATGGAGTCGACGCTCTCGGCTGCATCCATCCAAGCCTCGATAGACTCGGAAGCAAGCACGCCCTGACCGCTAATCGACATAGACAGCGAGGCTGCATCGCGGCCAAGCCACGCCACAGCGTCCGGATCGTCACAGTCGGGGATTGTGACTTCGTTTAGCGCCTTGGTGAGCGTCAGTCCGCGCTGCGTAAGCCCGCAAGGCGCCGTGTAAACTGCGGGCGAAGCGCCGTCACTCAACATAATGCGGATTTTGCCGCCCTTGATGGTAGAAGCCTGTGCCATTTAGTGGCCTTTCCTGATAAGAAAAAGGCCCGCCGAATGGCAGGCCGTAAGGTTGTTTGTTTTGGTGCCTTAAGTGCGCTTACGATTCTTCGATAAACGCCGTAAACCTAATCGAAGCATGCTTTGACGTGCCGTCGACAAGATAGTCAGTGCGCCAATGCTCCAATGAGACAAGCGCGGTATGCAGAAGGGTAAAGTCAGCGCGCATCGCCCTGCGAACAGCATCGGCGATCTTGCGCACCTCGTCTTGGCTGGCCGCTATTGACCATGCGTCGATTTGGATAATTACCTCGCCGCCAGTGATGCAGTCCGTGTAGTCGGGTTGGTAACTTGACGGCCCCATGCTGACATACGGCTCCACAGCCGCCGCAGGAGGCACATCATAGACCTTTGCGCCCACCAGGGAGATAACGGTCGCATCCGCACGCAGGCGCGCGATGATAGCGCCTTGAAGATCAAGGACCGGATCCGCCATTGGCTACCTGCTTTGCTGACTTATTTATTGCACGGGTAATGCGTGACTTGGTTCTCTTGCGGAGCGCGCGAAACGACACGAAGAAAAATGGATGTGCCGGGATAGCGGGTATCTGCGCGCCCGCAAACTTGCCACCGGCAATATGCGCTTTAGTCCCAAATTCGACCCAGCGCGCGTAGAATGCCTCACTGTCACCGGCATAAATGGTAATTGTTAATTTGCCGTCAGTCGACGTAACCGTGCCGATCGCCAGCGCCCCTTTTGGCGCATTTCCCCAAGTCCACGCGATGCTGTCCCGCAACTCGCCACTGTCCACGGGAACCAGCGACTTCATGAGCGCAACCATCTCATCCGCGCCCTTGGCCATGGCCGCGCTAATGGCAACTTCGGCGGCCTTTGGCAAAGCCTTAAGCTTTTTATTGAGGCTGGCAAGGCCGAGAATTGTCACGACGCCTCGCCCTCAACCACCAAAAACTCGAGCCAGGCCCGATCCTCACCAGGATCAACAATGGTTTTTATATTGAACACCCGCGGCGACGCCCCATTCGCATCCTGCGCCTGCCGAGCATCAACAACACGCCAGTCCGTTCGGACAGCCCGCGTAGCGGCGCAGTTGCGAACGATAAGGTTGTATGGCTGCTTGGCCGACAAACGGGAAGCAAACACGCCCTCAACGTTCTGGCTACTGCCGTAGATTGGCTGGAGGCGTGCTGCGCATTCATACTGGTCGCCCCATTGGCCGCCGCCGGGAATGGGATTCCCGTACTCATCAGTTGAATCGCCACGCGCTTGAAATTTCACGCGACAATTGAGTTGGCCACTGCGGGTTCTTGCCACGGCTGCGGCTCCTCATTCTTGTTGTCTTTGCGCAGCCGTACAGCCCTGCCTGCGAGTACGGCCAGCGTGGCGCATCGTTGTGGGACATTGTAGTCGCCTGGCTTGTACGCCACCGTCGAAGACGGCAGGCGATAGTCGTATGGCTCAATAAACCTAACCCACACGCTTACACCCTCATGAAGGCCAGCCATGTCCCCTCCACATGCTGGATTGGGCGGCCGGCGTCGTAATATTCTTCTAGGACTTCGCGCACGTCGACGGTGCCGAGGTGATGGTAGTCGTGCCAGGCAATGATGCCGCCAGGGCGCACAATGCGCGTGGCCAAGAGGGTATCCTTGACAACGCCAGCGCGTCCGTGATCGCCATCGATAAACACGAAGTCGCACTTGGGCAAATCGTCGGCGGCCAAATCATGCGAACCACGGCGCGCAATCAGCAGTCGGAAGCGCGGATCGTCCAGTGCGAAGTGCGCTGGCTGTTGAGGCACCTCGCGCCGTTGAACAGCCTTGTCTGTGACATAGCCTTGCGGCACATCAATGCCGACGTAGCGCTCAATGGTGTCAATGTTTAGCATCAGCGCTTTGGCTGTGCGCCCTTCGTTGACGCCAAACTCAACAACGACCTTCGGCTTGGCCAAGCGCGCTAGCGCAACAACGGCTTCCAACTCGCCAGGATTCATGAACCGCGTGTTAAGACCGGTTTTATCGATTGGCGTGCAGCCAATACTATCCTGCGTCACGGCCGGAATTTGCAGCGACAAAGGATTGTAGAAGTTCGGTTGCGGCGCCAATATCTATTTCCTTTTGGCAGTCATGCGTGTGACTGAAGCACTTGCACGGCTTGATTGGATCAATACCCAGATAAGGACTGTAGCGAGCGCCCCCGGCGAATGACGTCGAGTCCTCATAGCCACCGAATATGCATGTAACCGGGGTGCCCACAGCCTGCGCTAGGATCACAGCAAAGCCAGGCGAGGAGTAGACCATGGCCGCACGCGAGACCAACGCAGCCAACGTCTCAAAGTCAAGTTCGCCAGAGTGGCATTCGACATCGGCCTTGATCGGATGGCCAACCATCCATTCCTTGCCAGGCACCAAGTCCGCCACTGAAACGACGAAATAGTTGTCGCGTATCGACCCCAAAAGCGACGCATAAGCGTCATAATCCGGATTTCTTGCCTGGCAGCCGCCCCACTCAGTGCGCTCGTTAAGAGGCCTGTAAACAAGTATCGGCTTGGTTGGCTGCCAGAATTCAATTAGCCTGTCGGCGCGTGCGGCCCATTCATCCGGGATAGGCAGGCGGAAATCGGCCTTCCCGTAGCCCACATCGGCGGTGCGGCACATCGCGGCCAAGACAGAACCGCACTCGCGCACCAAGTCGGGCGTGTAGGAAATCTGCATTTGCCTGGCGATCGGCACACTGCCGCGCCAGAACAGGCCGCGCTCCCTATCGGCGTTTTTCGTCTGCGTCCGCAGCACGGTTCGCTTGTGAAGAACCTTCAGCCCCTCGGCAATCAAATCATGATATGGCGCAATCCAAGAGCTTTCGAGATAGACGTCGAAGCGCGGCATCAACTGGCGAATTACGGCCCGCTGGTGGAGATTATCGCCGAGGCCGTGCATTCCGCGGATTAGCAGCGGACGCTTTTCGGTGGCAAGCATTAGGCGCATTCCACATCAATGGTGCGCCACACACGGTAAGGTGCCAGAAGTGCCCTTACGGCTCGCGGCAGCACGGCATCACCCTTGCTTTCTGGATCCGCCTCACGATTTTCGTAAAGGTCGCCGACGAGTAGCAAAACCGCCGCCGTAATGGCTGGCGTAACTTCGATAGCCGTTCCGTCATCACCAGACGGCTCACCCCCTTCGGCGTAGACTTCGCGGTCAACATATTCGGTCACGATGGTTTCGGCGGCAGCCTGGTAGGCCGCAATCGTGTCGTCATCATCCAAGAAATCTAGGCGGAGGTGTTTCTTCACCAAGTCAATATCAAGCAACGACACTGGCGCGCTCCGTACATGCCGCAAGCGCGGCGCTAAATGTCATCTTTGGGTATGCCGTAAGCGCACTGTCTGGACTCGCATTAATTACGCGCACGCCCATGCGCTCCAGCAAGGGCGCCTGACCGTCAATCACGCCGCGCCAACGCGCCAAGCTCGTGCGCGACGGATTATTAAGCCCACCACCATGCTTGCCGTGCCAGTGGATGCCGGCACGGTCGTGCATGTCGTACCCAACCAGAATTATGTTCCGGCAGCCAAATTGCGCAGCGAGGTTTAAAGCCTGGAATCCCGAATTGCCGCCTATGCCTATTGTGCCAAATTTATGCACAAGGATTTCATCGCGGCGCATGTCTATCTTGATAGGGCGAACGCCCCATTTGCCGTCTCGTACATCGCCGCCAATTCGTAGGCCGGCAAAATCTGTGCGGCCCTGATTGTGCGCCCACCAGTCGTAGTCACAGGCATAAAGAACGTCAGCCCACGGCGCTAGCCGATAGCCGTTGTTTACGACTATGACTTTGTGCTTGCCGCGCGCTTCGTGTAAGTCCGCTTCGGCCGCGCTTGGTCCTCCTGCGACGATGATGCAGGTTTCTCCAAGCCAACGTGGCCACCAGCTTGCGGCACCATAAAAGGGTCGTTGGGCTTACCGTCCTCCGCGTTGTCATTTGCGGCCAGAAAGACGATCGGAGCCGCAGCGGAATCTTCAGGCTCTGGCAAATGCACCGCATAGCCCATGTTTATGAGATCGCGAGCCTTGTGGTCGTCCTCTTCGTAAACCGTACCCTTCTTTGTGGTGACGTTGCCGTCAAGCAGGGTCTTTAGGGCTTGGATTCTCATTATAGCTCCGGAGAAGAGGTGGGGCGGCCCGAAAGCCGCCCCTTTGGCCGTTAAGCCGCAGTCGTGATAGTGTCGATATCGCCAGTCACGAAGGCTTCGGGGCGATACACGGCAAGGGCCAGACGCTCTTCGATGCGGAGCGTCATCATGTTCTTCTCGAAATCGTCCGAGTTCTCGGTCGACAGAAGAACCTCGACGCCCATGCGATCGAAGATCTGTGCGCCGAGATTGAAGGCGCCAGTCAGGAACTCGCCAGCAGCCATCGCCTGCGTCTGCACAACCGGCAGACCCCACAGCGTCGGACCAATCGGGGACTGCGCGTTGCCGACGATGTAACGGCCTTCGCTGTCCTTGGTCAGTTCGATGCGCGCCCAATCGATCGGATTGAGAACGATGCCGCTTGCCGGGTACTCGGCCAGGATAACCTGGAGGAGTGCGAGGCGCACGCGGTCGATGGCGGTTTCACCAGTGGCGTTGAACGCCGGAGCGAACGCGGTAGCCTGCGGCAGAATGCCGTTGAGGTTCTGGCCAGTGCCATTGCCGTTCAGAAGCTGCGTCTCTTCGACGTACTTCAGACCATATGTGCCGCGCGCGTTGATATAGCTGGCCAGCGCCGGAGCGTCGTCCATGATCTGGCGCGAAGCCTTGAAGATATGGGCAATCGTGCGCACCGGAGTGGTGAACAGGTTGAAGGTAAGGTCAGACTTGGGCTTGGTCGCGCCTTCAGTCACCGGACGGGCATTGTTGGTGAAGCCCGTTTCCTTCACGTATTCGACCGAGCTTGATGCGGTCTGGCCGGGGGCAATCAGATCGCGGATGGTAAGCTGACGGTTCGGAGGCGTAACGATGCCGGGAACGCGAGCGCCGGGAACCAGCGACGTGCCAGCCGAGCGACCGGCACCAACGGTGGTGTTGCCGGAGGTGATGTCCGCACGGTCAACGCCGACACGAATGGCACCGCGCCAGCCGCCCGACTTGTCGGTGCTCTTGAACGACTCGGACGCAACCAGATGGTCGCCGAGGTCCATGCCTTCGGACTCAACAACGTCACGCTCACGGGCAGCGCGCTTTTCAAGCTCGCTAACGCGCGTGGTGGCTTCACCAAGCTCGGTCAGAGCCTTGTCGACCTTAGTCTTCAGTTCCGCCGAGGTTTCGCCGGTTGCGGCGAGCTTAGCGGTGAAGTCGGCACCGAGATTACCAACCTGCTCCTTGATGGAAGCAAGCGAAGTACCAAGCTCACCGATCTTATCGGCAAGTGCATTATCAGCCATGAATGGCTCCTATTTAAACAGAGGAGAACGCGCAGCCGCCAACAGGCGGTCTAGCGCGGCAAGAGTTGCCGCATCTGCGTCAGGTTCCCCCTGACTATCCTTGAAGTAGAGCTTTGCAGCGTGCTCTGCTTCCGACTTCGAAAGGCCAATCAGTCCCCTGATGCCATGCTCGAATTCGCGAATTGTAATCTTCTCGCCAATAGCCATTTTTGCAGCCAGCGCTTCGGCGGCGACTGCGCGTGCCTGGTTAGACGCCTTAATGCGCCGCACATAGGAGGGCTGAGTATCGGCGCCAAAGCGCTCCAGCGTCTCGTCCATCGTCGCCACGGCATCAACCATGCCGCGATCCATCAACTGCTCAGCGTAGAACACACGGCCCTGCCCAAAGCCATCCTCGACCTTACCGACAGTCGTACCGCGCCCCTCCGCCACAGCCGCCACAAAGCGCCCGTATGAGCGATTGACGCCATCCTGAATGAACGCCAGCGTGTCCTTGCCAAGCGGTTCGGTCTCATTGCCTTCAACCTTGTGCGAGCCGGCCGAAATGTAGGTGCGCTTGATGCCGCGCTTCTCGAGCGCTGCCGAAACATCCTCATGCGCCGTATAAACGCCGATGGATCCAGCCCGCCCGGATGGCGTAACAACGATCTCGTCAGCACTGGACGCAATCCAGTATGCGGCACTGGCCGCAAGGCTATTGACCTGCGCAATAATGGGCTTGTCGCCGCCGCGAATACGGCGAATTTCGGTCGCCAATTCTTCGGTTCCTGGCACCGATCCGCCAGGGCTGTCGATATCAAGGACAATAGCCTTGACGTCTTCGTTCGACAAAGCGGAATGCAGCGACTTTTTAAGCCCAGCATACGACGTGCCGCCCGACATGGCGGACATCATGTCCATTTTTTGCGCCAGAACGCCATAAACCGGGATAACGGCAACTTTTCCGTCAATTTCCGCGATTTCCTTGGCCCTCGCGTCGGAAATGGCGGTTGCCATCTCCGTCGAGAACAGTTTCTCGCCTTCGGCGCGAGCAACGAGAATGTCGGCCAAAACGCCCAATTTCTCGCGCTGAATCGCCCATGGCTCGGCGCAAAACGCCGCCAAAAGGTGGTTGAATTTCATCTTTTTCCCTTAAGCAGCGCGCGTTGTGGGTGCGTTTTGGTTAGCGGCAGGCGGAACAACAGGCTCTTCGCCCAGTTTATCCAGTCGCGTCATGGTGCCGTTGACAATAAGCTTGTCACCGCCTTCCATCTTGGCCTTGTTTTCGTAAGCGCGGGCCTCGTCTGGCGTGTAGATGCCAGCACCAACCATCTTGGACAGAAAGTCTGCCCTGGCCGCGCTATCGCCCCGAAGCAGTCCCTCGAGCGTAAACTTTACCACGGTCGTCTTGCGCGTCTTGGCGTCCAGAAGGTCGCGGTAAACGGCGGACTCAATGGATCGAAGCAATGGCGTGAGGCACGTCTTGGTAAATTGCAGGATAAGTTGCTCAATACCGCTGCCCCACGTCGTGGTTCCGTTTGCAGCGTGACCGATCATGACAGGCGGAACACCGAAGATGCGTGCAATCTGCTCGACGCTATATTGGCGGGCCTCTAGAAGTTGCGCGTCTTTCGGGTTGATGCTCATCGCATAAGGTTTAAGACCAGCCTCAAGGACGGCAACGCCGCCCGCATTCTCAGAACCAACGACGCCCTTAAGCGTATCGCCAATCTGTTTGCGCTGCTCGGCCTTTAGTACTTGGTCTGACATTAAGAACGTAGTCGATATCAACCCGCCCTTGTACATTTTTGCGCCAGACTTCTCGCCAGCAAGCGCATTGCCGATGATGTTCCGCTCCATCCCGATAGGAGAAAGCCCTCGGTCGCATCCGGGGAGCAACTCGCCCCTGACGTGGAACATCCTGTCTTCGTTAATGCGCCTCTTGCCGCCCTTCTTCCCATTGGCCGTCATGCGTTCCGTCACTTCGTAGTAACGGTTGTTGCGCTCGTCGCGCTTCACATCGACGCAGAGAGGGTGAAACGGTTCCAGCGATACCAGTCTGGATCCAGACATCTTCTTCTCTGCGAAGAAGTTTCCGTCAAGACACAGGCACAGCGCAACCATGCCCCAGAACTCGGACGCCGTGTTGTCCATGTTGGGCATGTCGTGCATTAGTTCGTAAAGCGGATTTTCCTTATCGACCGTTACGCCGTCGTCCTTGTAGACAAGGCATGGGAGCGTTCTTACCGAATTGCCAATAAGCCTCACACAAGCCCACACAGCATCAAGCTGCATGGCTGTGTCAAACGTAACCGTCTCGCCGCTAGTCGTACCCAAGCCAAAGAATCCGCGCCAGAAAGGCGCGCTCTCGGCATTCAGGTCGATAGGGCGGCCAAGCCATCTATCGAATAGGCCCATGGCCGCTCCTGTTTCATCACCAAGTGACGGTGATCATGTTGTTTACGAAGTCGTCCAGGTTGGTTTCATCGGGCAAATGCTGTTCGGCCACGGCCAGTGCCATCACCAAACTAACCATGCCATCTATGCGACCCCGGCTGCCCGCCTTGGTCAGCTTGCGGTTGCCCGCATCATCCTTTTTGACGACTGCGTTACCGGCGCACATAGTTAAAACCTTGTGGTCTCCGTGGCGAATGCGGTTGTTGAGAAGCAAAGTTTCAGCCGTTTGCAAAGCAGGCGACATAGACACAAAGCCCTGGCCGAACTCTACGAACTTTGCCTCTATCTCTTCGTCGCCAAAACCCTTCTTTGCTAGCCAAGGGCGTAGGTGCTTGAAATACGATCTGTCGAAGGCAATCTGCCTGACGTCATAGTCATCGCAGACTTCCCGCAGGTACTCCGCAACGAACTCGTACTCGATGCTCTTTGAACCAGCCACAGCATCAAGAAGCCCGTCTCGCGCCCAAACATCGTATTCCACGCGGTCCAATCGCGCCTTGATATCAAGGCCGACACCTGGCAGCCAGAAGTGCGGGCGCACATCCCACACAACAACGCCATCGACAGTTTCCGGCGCCACCAGCACCAAGGCCGTTAAGTCCGTCGTTTCGGACAAATCAAGCCCGCCGTAAACCGGCCTGCCTTTGAAGTTTCGGTTCGGCTCGGCGGCGTTCTCCATCCACACCTTGCGCGACACGAACGGATTGCTCGTCTCGACGCGCCGGTTAAGGACAAGGTTTTCGAACTCAGAAGCGCGCGCTGGCATATTGCGCGCATCTTCCATCATACCTAAGACTTCCTCTTGGTTCATGAACAGATCGAATGCGGGATTTGCCGCTCGGATAGCCGCCTCGGTGAAAGGATCCATGTCCTCTGGCGCGGTCTGAAACCGCAACACCGTGCGCGGGTCGCGCGCCTTAGCGGCATCGTCAATCAGGATGGACAGAAGGTCGTTCTCTGTCGGCGCCTGCGTCGAGATGATGATAGATAGCGGCTCGCTCTGCGCTGCGGTGGCAGTCTCGAGCGCATCATACAGCGATGACCGCGGACCTTTGACCTGGCCAAGCTCATCGTGAACAGTCAACGATGGCGAAAGGCCGTAAGCCGTAGATGCGTCTGCAGAGAGCGCCCGGTAGACGGTGCCCAAGTCGGGGCAGACAATGCGCTTGCCGCTGTCCTTCGGGAATGCATACGCCTTCAATACAGGCGACATGCGGATCATCTTGGCGGCAAGTTCGAACAAGATTGCGGCCTGCTCGCGTGACTGCGCTGCGCTATACAATTGCGCATTCCGCTTCGCCTCCGGGCCGCACAGGTGCAGCAAGAGGATCATGGCCGATTCGGTTGTCTTGGCGTTCTTTCGCCCACGGCTGATGATAGCTCGACGTGTCCCGTTTGGGTTGTCGTAAATAGCCCGAAGGTCTTCCTTCATGAACTCAGCCAACTTTAGTGGCTGACCAACGAAGCGCCCTTCTGGGATGCGAATATGCTTTTCTAGCCAACGGATATTCCGCTCGGCACGGCTAATCGTCTTCTTCGCCATCTTCTTCCCATGGCGCAATTATTTGCCCCGGCTTGCGAGCCTGCTCCGCTCTAACTGTCGCCTGCTGCGTGATGCGCATGCGCGTCGACAACGAAGAAATTGCCCGCCCCTCGCGCTCCTGCATTTTCAGAAGCTTGTCATAGGCGTCGACATCAAAAGCCTTTGCTTTCTCAGCCTTTGAGATCAGTTGAGCGATACGGCGGGCTGCAACAACGTGCCGGCAATATTGCGTAAGCAGCGCTTGCGTCTCGCGCGGAAACCAGTCCGCAGGCATACGGTCAACAACCGCGCACCACTCGTCAGATTGTTCTGGCGTTAATTCACTTGGCGGTAATGGGCGCTGTACAACCTCCACAGAAGAGGTTATTGTAATTTCAGTGCTTGCCGCCGACTTTCGTCCGCGCACAGCCATAAATTCTCACCCTACCGCTAGTGCCAAACTCGGCTGAAACGGCGATAATAGTCTATCGCCCTTCTTCATGTTGTCATTCGCCGCTAGCGGCCTAAGATTCGATAGCGCCCAGGCTTTCTTGAAGTCGATGTCATAAGGCGTTTCGTAATTGAAGGCCGATAGAGGGATGATGTGGTCGATGTGCCACGTGTCATGGCGATAATTTTCCCACGTCATCCAAGGCTCAAACTGCCTCTCAATGTGGACGCGCAAATCTTCCGATGTGTAGCCAAGAATATCGAATGTGTGTCCGCCTGACCCTTTGGAACCACGCTTGATAGTTTGAAAGATGCGCGCTCTGAAGTTGCTCTCAATCTTGCCGCGGGGCGTTGAAGTCTTCTTAGCCGTGTCTATGCGCTGACGCACACGATGCTTGTCTGGGTTGTTTTTCCGCCACCCATAAACCGACGCGAGCCACTTTACCGGATTCTCTTGACGCCACTTTTTCTGATATGCTTTAGCGCAGGACTTGCAATAAGTGCCAAGTCCGTCTAGGGTTGATTTGCTACGTGTGAAGTCGCTGTACGATTTTGAAAGACTGCATTTGTTGCAGAATTTTACACCCTCGGCAGCACTATTGTCGTTTGCAGCAATTGGCGCATCGCAGGCAAACATTTAATCCCCGCCATAAACAAAAAAAATACAGGTTTAGCACAACTCTTGGCCCACGCCGGTCCTAGGGTCGACGGCCTAGGACTTTTGTCCTACCCCGTCATGTGGTTGTTTTCATTGGCCTTTTCGCCACTCGGGCCATCCATCGCCGTCGACGCCTCGAACGATGCCGGTTCTCTCCTCGGCCTGCTTCTGGCTCGAGTGACACGATGCGCACAGCGGCTGTAGTTCCCCATGCCAGAACAGTTCGGGGTCGCCGCGATGAGGGACAACGTGGTCAGCAGTGGTAGCTATCGTTACCTCTTCGCGCTGAATGCACATACGGCACAGAGGCTCGACCGCGAACAGTGCTTGCCGCCTAGCCTCCCAGGCAGCAAGCTTATACCAGCCCTTCCAAGGCCGGTTAGGCTGGTACTGCGTCACGCATGTACCAATCGCCTAGCGTGGTGCGCACCTTGTCTAGGAGGCGCTTAATCATCGTATGCATGCCACACCGCAACAGACGGCAGCGTGACGATCTCCATCGTCGTGCCGTTGAACCACGCCACGTCGATGTCGCCACACTCACCGCATACGTCCAGGACCACCATGGTAGGCCCACCAGTGGTAAGCTCTACATGGTCGCCAATGCTGTAGTCGTGCCATGCAGTAGGTGCGGCAGGCTCTCTAACGAAGTAGTCACCAATGGACTCGCTATTGCCCATGCCATCCGTGGCCATATACCAAGGTGATCCGTCCATGCTCATTCTCCTCTGTTGGCATGCACTACGAAATGGAGCCGGCAGTCGGAATTGAACCAACGACCATCGCTTTACAAAAGCACCGCTCTACCTACTGAGCTATGCCGGCTTAATTGGCGGAGGGTGAAGGAATCGAACCCTTAACCTTTCGGATACCCTGGTTTTCAAGACCAGTTGCCGGCCATTCAGCGGCACCCTCCAAACTGCGAAATTGGCGGAGAGTATGGGGATCGAACCCACGCAACCTTTCGGTTGGCTACTGTTTAGCAAACAGGCACATTACCGCTCTGTCACCTCTCCTGATTGGCGGTACTGGACGACGACATAGGGTATTTCCTTTTATTTGGTTGCGGGAAGCGGATTCGAACCGCTGACCTTTAGGTTATGAGCCTAACGAGCTACCGGGCTGCTCCACCCCGCTGGATAAAAAGGAACGGCGCGCTTTCGCGTCTTGGCTATTGCTGCGGTGCGACGCACATACAGCAACCGTTAATCAGTAGCCCGCTCACCGCCACGCCCTTACGGGCAAACAGCAGGAGCGGGCAATCACCGTCGCGGAGGAGGACGCGCCAGTGATGGGATTAGGGATCAGTCGCACTTTCACTTGCAAGCCGTAGCGTACTGCCGGAAGCACCGTTGCCCTAAAGGGTTGGATGGCTCTTTGCCTTCCTACCTATAAGGCGCGGGAGAGTGAACTGGTTATAACCAACGCGCTAAGCAGCGATATCCTTCCTCGTCAGTGCACCCAATGCGTCCCGAACCGTAAACAAGCCTGTGTGTACTAAAGCGCGTCCGGCGCCCATTGACCCAGCACGGTTCGCTATGCCCGCCGCATTGCCAACCTCAGCTAGCGTAGCGCAGTCCACAACGGCCATTTCGAACGGCTCCACGAGAAGCCCTAAGCGCCTTTGGAGGTGCGCCAGTAGTGAACGTGCATCCAGCGCATTGATAATCTCCATATCGCCGTTCCACGGCTTAGGCACAGGCGCTGCGTTCTTTTTGCTGTCTGCGTTGGTTGGCGACTTCATAGTTGCAGGAATATCGGTCGGCGCGGACTTAAGCACGAACTCACCGCCATAAATGATGCGGCCTGAACTCTCATCAATCCGGTTCTTGTGGACGATGGTCATCTCAGGTGGTGGCGTGGCCTTGAAGCCTAGCGCAACCTCAGCCTTGGCCGTATCGTATATCTTGCGATACTTCATAGCGTAGGCGAGTAGGTCGCCAGAGCCTTCAGCCAACAGCGCCTTGGCCAACGGCCAAGCGATATTGTCATTATCAGCCTTGCCGTCCCAATCCTTGCCGATTGCTTGGCGCTTTCCGATACGGACCTTGAAGCGACGCATGGCTCTCTTTTGCTCCTCAGCACGTTCGGCTAGCATTAGGCGAGTAGCTGCGCGCTCGTCTGGCGTATTGTCGTTCATGCGAGTCCCCAAATCCAGTTAGGCAGTCCCGTACAACGTATATAGTTTTATGCAGCCATTTTTTCCATGCTGCCATTGTCGTTAGCCGCAAGCCAGCCGCGCACTAGCGCAACGCTGGCAGTGGCGCACTCATCGGGTGTCGCAGCCTTAATCACCTCGACGCGATAGCCAAGGGCGCGCAACAGTGCGTGACGCTCAACCTGACCACCGCGCTTCTTGCCCTTGATGATCTTGTCCTTGCTTAGCGACCCTTCAGCATTCTTATACTCGATAAGCAGTAGCCTGCCGCTTGACGCGTAGATGCGCAGGTCTGGGTCGCCAGCCATCACACCGGTAGCTTTTGCTTTCGTGGCGTCTCTCTTGCCAGCCGCAAAATCAGCCGCGAATGTGAACGTCCCTGGCTTAACATCGCTTGCCTTAGTCGCGCATTCCGGTAGTGCCCGCAATCGACGCACAGCCTCGGCTTGCAATTCCCACTCGAGAACAGGGGCTGCCTCAATAGTAATCTTGCCATCCTTGGTTATCAGCCGCGTACGCTTGCCGCCGATCTTTACCGTCTGCTGTGTGCGGGTCATATGCGCTTTTCCCTAAGTTCAATCATCATAGCCGCATGCGCAGCCAGTTCTTCCGTGGTCAACCTGCCGGGCAGCGCTACTAGCCGAACTGGCAGCGCTCCTATTTCCGTGGTGCGCTCGCTAAACGCCAATTCCAACCCAACCTGCCTACCGACCAACTCCACATAGACTTCGGCTAGCAATTGCGCGTCGATGAGTGCGCCGTGTGTTGTGCGGGCTGCTGTGGATATGCCATACCGCCTACACAGCGCGTCAAGGCTAGCCGGTGAGCCAGGATGCTTTGTGCGCGCCATTGCCAGCGTGTCTATGACATGGTTGGCCAAGACTGGCATACCGGCTCGCGTGAGTTCGGCGTTCAGGATGCCAACGTCAAAGCTGGCGTTGTGAGCCACCAGCGGAGCGTTGCCGATGAAGTCCAGCAGGCCAGCCGCTGTGTCTGCAAAGCTGGCCGCACCAGCCAGCATCGCATCGGTGATGCCGTGCACCGCGGTAGCGTCTGCCGGCATCGGCACACCGGGATTGACGTAGGCGTGAAACGTGCGGCCCGTAGGCAGCATGTCGTAAAGTTCCACGGCGCCAATCTCAGCCACCCGATCGGCACGGATGTCGACGCCAGTGGTCTCGGTGTCGATGACGATTTGGCGGGTGGGCTGGCGGGTCATTTTCTTACTACCTAAAACCAATTTCTAAGCACCGGGACAAATTCCCCCTCTAAAGAGGGGGGAATATGTTGTCCCGCTGGATGCTCGTGGGACAAATTAACGGGACAAGCGGGACAAGCGGGACAAAATACGTTCTAAGTTATTGATTTTATTGATGATGGTTTTTGGCGTTTTGTCCCGCCTTGTCCCGTAAGTCGATTTTTAGCGGGACAAAACAGCGGGACAAACACATGCTGCGGGACAAGTCGTTTTGTCCCGCTAGGTTGCGCTGATGGTTGTGCAACCTAGCGGTGAAATCTTGTCCCGGCATTTTGTCCCGCAGCACTGTAAGCTATTGATATTAAACCGGGACAAGGCGGGACAACGGGACAAAGGTGTTTTTATGCCGGCCAGTACCATAGACCAATGTTATTGACGTGACCCTCCTTGACCAGTGCATCTGGTGCCCGCTGAAACTGCTTGCGGGCGGTCTCCGCGGCTGCGGGATTGGTTGTGGTGTCGCGGCTAGCATAAAACTCTGCCCGCCAGGTTGCCTCGTCAACCACAAGGATATCCTCCGGGAATGCGTCCCCTTCAGGCTCAATGCCGTTCCTCTCGATAGCCGCGGCAAGCGCCTTGAGGACGTCGCCCTTGTAGCCCTTGAGCGACCCAGATGTCAGCTTGGTCTCTTTGACTTGAACCACCACGGGTGCCGTTGTCGGCTCGCCGTCCTCATCGACGCCAATTTCAACGGAGTCCATGGTGAACGCCAATATCTCACCTTCTTCGCCGTCATTGGTTCCATCACAGACAAGCTTGTATTTTCCATGGTCTTTCTTGACCATGAAGCTAGCGTCAACAGCTCCGTCCAAGTCGATAGCGCCTTTGCCACGCTCGCCTGTCCAAGCGCTGTGGTGGATTGCGGTAACGTGTGCCGATGTCTCTACCAGTATCTCGTCACATGAATTGACGAAGCGACCCATGTCCTTTGATGCGTTCTGGTCGCCAGCGCCGAAGACTCGCGTCAGTGTATCGATGATGACCCACACGCATTGAAGGCCGGTCTCAACCTCAGCGCTTTTGATTTCGGCTATAAGCTCTTTGGCGTCCTTCAGATCCTTGGTGAAATCGAGCCTTCCACCGATGATCAAGAGCGGCACATTTTCTATCTTATGCCGCTTACGGAAAGCCATCATGCGACGTTCTGTCAGCTTCTTGCGTTCAGCCGCCACATAGATTACCAGACCTGGCTTGACCTTGCGCCCATGCCACTCCATGCCGGCGGCAACGTGGCATGCTGCATCCGTTACGATTACCGACTTTCCCGTTCCAGGCAGACCAGAGACTGTTGTGAACTCTCGAGCGCCAAGTACGCCCTTAATGAACGTCTCTTTCGGCTCGCCTTCTACGATGTCGTCAAACCACGTCCGCTCGAAACGTTCGCGCTTTTTCGGCGCTGCTGGCATGTCAACCTCTGCGTTTACATCCTGCGCTGGGGCGTCAACCTCCGTGTTGACTTCCTTCTTCTTGAGCAGCTTTGAGGTGTCGACAAGCTTGGTATTGTCGTTCTGATGCTCGCGTTCTTTGATGACGCGCGGCGACCTCATGCCATCGTCAAGGCCACGCTTAATGCGAGCGCGCGTCTGCTTGTCGCCATCCTTTTGCAGAACACCATTGGCCGATGCGCCATGGTAAAGCTCGCCCTCCGCAATATCTCTGGATAGGACACCCGCACCCACCAGTTGACCGAGCGCATATGCGGATGCGTTCAGCTGCGCGCCGCGGTTACCTACCGCTGCTGTGGCCAGTTTGGTGATTTCCGATTCTAGCGCCACGTTGACATATGGCGCCAGGTCGCGAGCCGTGTACGTATAGTCGTGCCGTTGTGGTTCCGGCTCATTCTTGGGGAGCAACAACTCGAGCAGCCATTCGGGCGTGTCGGCGAAGTCTGGAATGCCGATCGGATCGTATGGCTGTCCGTCCGTGTCAATCCATTCGTATTTGCGCCCGTCGGCCATCATGGATCCGGGACCGACGATATAGCCGTCCTGGCCTCTCGTATCCACGCCAGGTGCAATAGCAGCCCGATTACGGATACCGTCAACGTTCTTAAAGAAGACGTGCGTCCCGCCATTCGCAGTTCGCGCCCTGGCCGTCTCCGGCAATGGACCATGCAGAGCTTCCATTGCGGCAAGCCAAGCATGCCCGTCGCGATCGCCGTGCTTGTCTAAGTCTAGCACCCAAGCCCCTAGCGGCTCGCCAGTAGGTACGCCTATCAGTGCAGTCGGGTGGCGTTCGTTAAACCAGATGCCAACGATCCGCTCGGAGCGTGTGGCGCCCTTTAGACCGTTACTGGTTTTTGGTGATTTCTCCGGCCTAGTGATGATCTCGCCGGTTGCCGGGTCGACCTCATCGACCTCTGTCTCATGGCACGGGAAAACGCTTATGCCTGCCGATATGAATGAACGCGCCACGTCATATGCGCTGGTGGTTGCCTGCGGTACCTTGAAATTGATTTTGGCCATTACGAGGCAATCCATTCGCAATTAACTTTTATGTAGGTGGTGTCTTGTCGTGCGCCTGCATAGGTCTCAATTCTGCGCACTTTGGAATCCATCCGCTCGAAGACGTCAATGCAGCCAGACATGTCCGTGCAACTGTCCTCCTCCATAAATACGGTGCCAACACCAGTGTAAAAGTCATAGGCGACGCTGCGGACATAGCACTGCATTGTGTCGTGGAATCTGGTCATGCGGCGGCCATTCTGGCGGGCGTGTTGTCGTTTACCACAGCCAAAGCACGCTCTACGCGACTAATGGCTCGTCCGATTGCTTCGGGGATTTGCGGGCAGACCGCGTCGCCGAAGGCTTCGACAATGAGACTTGCTGCAACCGTCCCTCTTGGACCGCCGATTGCAATGCGCGACTGAGCCACCCAGCCGGATAACCCATCATCCACCCGTAAGTGATGGGCAAGGCCGCCGTTCCAGTTAGCCCATGGCTCTGCAGGAGAGTTGCCAAGAGGCGAGCGCCTATCCACTTGTCCGACGCTTTCCCCGTCATCGAGCCGTCTATCACCGCATCCAGTGCTGGAGAGTGGCGACGGTCGTGGGCTGGACTCCAGGAGTCCAGCCGTTTGTCCCTCTTGGTAGGAGTTGGCAGGGTTTCTAGTTGACGCTCGCCCATTGCCATTGTCGTTACAAGCGACACGCCTGTCGTCTTGTCGCTCGTCGCCTTCGCTATCTCCGGCCCGTGGTTCGCGTCGCTCGCTCGCGGCGTTGGCATCATCGCTTGGTGCAATTGATGTCGCACGGTCCCCATCCTGCCCGTATCGCCATGTCCTCCCGCTTTCATGTCGCTCGCTCGTGGCGTCGATAGGATCATCCGAAACGGATAGGTCGAACCCGCCCCACCGCCCTTGCCGTCCTGCATCCCGTCCGATGCCATTGGCGTCGGCAAGCGAGAATCCAATAAGCCAGCTTCGCTTGCGCTCGTGGTTCGCGCCGATGTCTCCAGCACTGACCACGAACGGCCAGCAGGTGTAGCCGATTGCCTCCAATGCATCGATGACCCGGTCTGCGCCTCTAGTTCTGAGATTAGCGCTATTCTCAAGAGCGAACCAACGAGGTCTGCATTCGTCAATGAGCCGGACAGCTTCGAAGTAGAGGCCGGAGCGCTCGCCGTCGACGCCTTTACCTTTAGTGTTGGCGCTGCTGATGTCCTGGCACGGTGGGCTGCCGACGATGATGTCGGGAAGTCCATGACCGTCCCGAACAAGTCTGTCTGCGGTAAGGGTGGTGACGTCGTCATAAACTGGGACTCCGGGGTTGTTCTGGCTGTAAAGGACGCGACGCCACGGGATGACTTCGCAGGCGGCTATGGTGCGGTAGCCTGCGCGATGCATGCCGAGTGACCAGCCGCCCGCTGCAGCGCTGAATAGGTCTAGGACGCGGGGGCCATCAGAATGGTGCATCGCCGCTCCTCACAAGTTGACGCAACCGCTTGGTGCAGCCGTCCCAAATGCGTCCACAGAAGATAAGCACCTGTTCTTCTGTCCATTCGCCAAGGTCGGACCCGTATTCCTCCACCAGTGGGCCCGCGGCATCCATACCGCCCGCACGCGCCTTCAGCTTGTAGGCATCCGGTCGCTTTAGTCGTTGGATGTTGTCAATCATGAAGCTGCAATCCACACACAGGAACTTGGGGTCTTTGTCTCTTGGACTGGTGAAGCCCATGCCAATGCCTATTGCCCTGTCTCCGCAGAACGAGCATTCGGCCGGATCGTGTTGACTCATGCTGCACCTGCAACTGGCGTAGCGGGGGCGAACATATCGGCGGGCGGGGTATTGTCGTTCTTAGGGCGGAACATGTTTGGCTTCCTTGATGCCGCCTCGATGCGCCGGCAAGACATGTCGAAATAGGTCTCGTCCAACTCGATCCCTATGAACGGTCGACCAGATTGAACGCAGGAAACGCCAGTGGTGCCGGAACCCATAAACGGATCCAGCACCACCCAATCCGACCAGGTTGAGTTCTCAATGTAGAGCGACATAAGTTCGGTAGGTTTTTCCGTTGGATGAGACGACTCGTCTCTCTGGAAGATGCTAACCAAACTCTTCGATGCCGGATTGCGGATTGTGAACGCCTTGCCCTTGCGCATGAATAGCGTGAATTCAGTGACGTTTTGGTAGTACTTGTTAGGCAGGGCGGAACGCTTGTCCCAAGTTAGGATGGTGTGGAGGTCAAAGCCCGCAGCCTCCGCTGCAGCCCATGCCGCCTTCAAGTTCTTTCCATTGGACATGAAATAGGCTTGCCGGTCATCCTTCAGCGCGGCATACACGATAGGTAGCCAGTCGCTCCACTTGATGTCACACTTAACTATATCGCCTCCGTTGCCATAGTCCTTCATCCACCCGCCGAAACCTCCCTCGAGTTGAAGGTTGGCCGCGAACCCGCCTTTTGAAACAAGATATGGCGCGTCGCTGACTATGCAGTCGACAGATGACAACGTGGGCACAATGTCCCGCATGTCACCATTGTACAAAGTACAATCGCCTATGGTTTCAACCCGCATCACGCGCCTCCCATAACCTTGTCTTCCCAAACCCGAAACCCCGGAACCATCCGCATACCGCTGCGCACGACCGCGTCGGCAGCCGACTGCACTAGGGCACGGAAAGCATCAGGATCGCGCGCGTATGCCCAATCAAGCGCCCTCTCTTCATCTTCGAGCGAAGCCTTCCACACACTTCGCAGCCCGGTCGGTCCCTTCGTTGCAGCCTTGGCAAACCGGCTAACCGCAGCGGCTTCCTTGACCAGCAGTTCGGCATCTTCGCGCGCAGCCAGGTTGCCTTGGCTGGTGGCCATTGCCTCACGGGCAATCGCGGCCAGCCGTTCCGCCTCAATGGCGGCTTCCCGCGCGATTCGTGCTTTCTCGTCGGCTTCCCGCTTGCGCCATACGGCTAGCATCTCGCCCAGCGACGCCTTGGCCAGATCGACCTTGCCCTTCTTGGGTTGGATGTACGGATTGAACTGCTTCTGGATGGCATCAATCTTCTCGTCCAGTGGCTTCTTTGCCTCAACCCGCAGTGCGTCCGCAGCCTTGCCGGCCTCATGGATTTGGTCATAAAGCGCCGTCACCGTGTCGTGCATGGTGGCGCTGTCAATTGGCTCACCGTCGGCGAAGTTTTTGGCCTCATCGTACAGGTCTTGAACGAGGGCAAGCGCCACCTCAACGGGGTCAACCGTCGGCTGATTGTGCGTCTTGGGCGGGAGGTCGTAATAGGTGGTGTTGGCTGCTGTGTCGATCACGCCATATCCTCATAGTAGAGTGTGTAGGACTTACCGCAGACGGCACACGCATAACGCTCTGTGTCGAAGTCGCCGCCGACTTCTTTGATGTTTGCGCATTTGGTCCAGCGTCCTGAGCCGCCAAGGATGATGCGTTCGCGTTCCGTCATCTCTGGTGGATGCGGAATGAATACGGATACGCATTCTGGCGGTTGCTTTGACTTATCGCCTTCGTGGTCACTCATGATGCATGTTCCTCAAATAGCTTGCCAAGTTCGATCCATTGCGCCTTGCTCTTGGCGACCACATCCTTGGCATACGTCTCGGCCGCGTCATAAGACTCGTAAATGTTGTAGGTGGAGAACTTCCGCGCGCCACACCGGAACTCGGTTATGTCAAACTTGTGCGATGTGTAGACTTCCTCAGTGACAAGAACGCCCTCCAGTAGTTCAATCTCATAGCCGTAAGTGAAGCTACGAAACTCGCGCTTCCAATTTATAACGTATCGTGCACACCGCATGCTATTCTCCTCAAACCTTTGAACCTGCAGCTTGTTGCGCCATGCGCAACAATACGCATGTGCGTATATTCTGGCTTTATGCGGCTTCGCGTATATCCTCCCGCGCCTGCTCTGCGGACATGGCCTGCGCCAGCCGGATAGCATCCGCCGTAACGATGATGTAGCCAGCCGCCTTCAGTGCGCCTACCAACTGCGCCGCTAGCGCAGGCGCACCAGGGTAGGCATCACAACAGCCGCGCAAACTGGCGGTAAGCACTTCGGTTGGTGTTTTCAAAACGGAACCTCCAATTCATCCCACTTCGCATGACCTATGCCATTATCGTTGTTGGCTGGCTCGTTGTCGTTTACGGCCTTGGTGGCTCCAGGCTTGTAGCCAAGAACCTTGTAGTACCGGCCTTCTGGCGCGATGTTGATTTCTTGTGTTGACAAAAGCTCGTTCTGCCTTTCCAACCACTCAAGCGGTGACTTTGGAAAGGGTCGTTGGCCGCCATGGTCAACCCAGAACCGGTCTGTCTTGGACTTAAACCTGCCGCTATGTCCTGGCCCAAGCCATTCATTAACGGCAGTCATACCGAGCATGTACGTAACCTTGACGCTGTCAATCTTGTCGGCGCTCTTGGCCTCATGGAACCTAAATGTGCGGCTGGTTACAGGGCGCCACTTGGCATCATCGGTGGACAATATCGGCGCACCGCTGGCCGTCGCAGTAACCTTCTTTTCCGGCTCCGGAAACTGATAGCCGCAACCGGGGCAGACACGCACGCTGGCGTGCAGTTTTTCGCCACATCCGAAATGCCCGTTAGCGTCAGCGATCTCCTGCGGGCAGATTTTAATTGGCGCTTCGCCGTCTCCCTTGCCTGGCGTCCTAGGCTCAACCATGTCGACCGGGCCGTGTTCGTCTACCAGCTTGGCGAAGTCGAGAACAAGGCAGTTAGGCTTCGGTCCAGCCGCGATAGCGTGTAGCCGCTGCTCTACCGTATCTAGCGGCATGCCTGGCGCGTAGAGCGGACGCGTCCCGCGCCCCATCATCTGGATATACAAGGCAGCGCTTTTCGTAGGCCGCATGGCTGCAATCAGGTCGACGCCCTTGTGATTGAAGCCTGTGGTCAGCACTGAATTATTGGTGACGGCGCGAATGCGGTAGGCCTTGAAATCCTCAATGATGCGGCGCCGTTCGTCCTTCGGCGTTTCGCCAGTGATGGTCTCGCATGTGATGCCATGCGCGCGGATCTCGTCGCGGACGTGAAAGGCGTGATCGACGCCAGAGCAGAACAGCAACCACGAGCGGCGATCAGCGCCCTTTGCAACGGTCTCGGCAACCGCCGACTTTGTAGTGTCTGGCTTGTCTACGGCGGTATACAGCGCGTTCTGTTTGTAGTCGCCGCCAAGCTTTCCAACGCCTCGCAGGTCGTACTCCGTAGCGGTTGGTAGACTGGACAGACGGCAGAGGTAGCCGTCGCGGATGCCGTCGGCAATGCCGTACTCAAACACCACGCGGTCAAACAGCGCGTCTTCGCCTTCGTCCAGCCTGCCGCTGTCCAGGCGGAATGGCGTGGCTGTCAGGCCAACAATCTTCATGTCTGGATTGATGGCCAACAGCGCCTCAATGAAGCGGCGATACATGGTGTTGTCAGCCATCGGAATGAGGTGGCACTCATCCACCAGAAGCACGTCGATGTGGCCAATTTGCTTGGCCTTGTTGTGGACCGTCTGAATGCCAGCGAAGATGATTTGCGCCTTGGCGTCGCGACGGTTTAGGCCCGCCGAATAGATGCCGGCAGGCGCGAATGGCCACACGCCAAGCAGCTCGAGATAGTTCTGCTCAATCAATTCCGCGACGTGAGTTGCGACCATCACGCGCATATCCGGCCAGCCGCCTACCAGGCGCTTGATAAGCGACGCCATGGTCAAGCTCTTGCCGGTGCCTGTGGCTTTGACCACGAGCGGATTTCCCGACTCCTCCGACCAATAGTCGAAGATAGCGGCTTCGGCTTGCTCCTGATACTCGCGCAGTTGCAGCATCCTAAGCAGCCACCATGCCGCAAGCCTTGCGCAGCGAAGCACGCCCGCGCACCTCGAGTTGACGCACGCGTTCGCGCTTTATACCCATGTCAGATCCAATCTCCACCAGGCCGAAGCCCATGCCGCGACGCAGGAGGATTGCACCGTCACGACCAGTTGCCCGCGCAAGCATGTCCTTGGCGATAAGCGCTCGCTCCTGGTCGGCTGGCTTGCCGATGATTGCTGAGTATTTGTTGTCTTGGTCGTAAACAACCGGCACAGACTTCTTGGTGCGCTTGTTGGCGGCGACGCCGCGCATTTGACATGCAAGCCAATTGTAGAAGCCGCCCCCAACGCTGTAGTCATCGCCGCGGAAGTTCTCCCATGATGCAAAGATTTGCACCAGCGTGTCTTGGATTAGTTCCTCGCGCTCGCCTGCGGGCACGTACTTGCGGGTAAGGCTTTTGAGGGCTGGCATGTAGGCGAGGACACGCGCGTCGAAAGATGCGGGACGGTTCATGCTGCTTCCTCGTTGTCGTTCGCGCCGTCGACCCAGATGCGGCCGCTGCGGAGCTTGTAGGTAATCGTCTCTGCCTCTTCATCGCTATCGATAAGCTCGCCCGGTACCAATCCAGGCAGATGGAGATGCGCGGGACACGCTGCCTTCTGTTCATCGATTCCCAATGGCTTCGAAAACCGTGCGCAACTCCAATGGCAGTCGCCCCCCTGCTCCGGCTGGCTGTGCAGACAAGAGCGGCATGTCACGCGCGGCATTATGCCTTCGTGGCAGACGTCTTTATGCCGACAGAACATGCATCCGAAGAATTCTGGATCCTCTGATATCCGAGATGGCGGCTCATCCGAGAACACGATGCGTTCGGCTCGAGCCAATTGGCGCAGGCAATATTCAACATCGTATTCAAGTCTCTCCGTGTAGCGCGCATCGTCGTTCTTGTTTGTCACGTAATAGAGGCACCGCGACAGACCGAAGGCATGCATCCCGATCTGGCACTGGGCAAAATGCAATGGCTTGGCGACCTTGCAGCCCTTCTTGATAATCTCCTTGAAGCCTTTGTCGTTGGACGATTTGAACTCACAGAGGTGTTCGGTCTTGGGCGCCTCTGGAATACCGATCGCCTTGCCGTCGCACTTGCCGCGCACAAAACCGTGCACCAGGCGAATGCGGTCTTGCTGCCCCCACACCTCAACGCCGATGCGCTCAAGGTCGGAGACCATTACTTCTTCCCAACGATCGCCAGTGCGGAAGATCGACAGTTTGCGGCCGTCAATCTCCTCCGGCCGCGATGCCCACCTGAAGGTGTACCAAAGCGCCCTATCGCATTCCGTGCCTATCTCGCCGACGGATATGCCCAATGAGTCGTAATGCTCGTTTGCGTCCTCATAAGCCTTGTAGATCGCGCGGACGGTGCTGGCGGTTGGCTTCGGCAAAGGCGCCACTATGCAATCTCCACAAAGAACGGCGCCCGCACCGAAGAACAATGCGCCTGTGCCGCCTCAAGCGCTGCCACCACACGCTGTTCCGGCGCGCCAAGCGAACCATGCAGCCGCCCGAGCGCCACAAGCTCACCAGTGCCCGCTGCGGCGTAGTGTGGGTACTCCGCAACGCTGTAGTCAGACGACACCTTGAACAAGCGGCCAGCCGTACCGATAAGAAGCTCGTCAACCTCCTTGCCTGCTATGTCCTTAATCACTGGAACGACTGCCGTAATGAGGTGCGCCAGGAGATCGCCCTTGATTGCCGGAAGCTTGGCAAACTGCAGCAGCTGCCCGACACGGAACGATCCCGTAAAGCCAATCACATAAGCACCGTTGCGGAACACCTTGCGGTTAAGGCGCACCTCAATCTTGTCGTCCACACTGGCGGCACTGTCGCCGCCAATGTAGGTCTTGCCGTTGTGGATGAGCGCGGCCAGGCAGGTCACTTGTCTGCTCCTACACTGCTGTTGCGAGCGGTGCGTTCGCACTCATCCGCAACGCGGCTAAGTGTCCGCTTAAGAGCGCTGTCTGTTACGTCAATTGCCGCCTCACGCAGCCAATGCGCCGCGATCTCTAGTTGGGTGGTTGGTGTGGTCATGCGAACAACTCCAATGTATGCGGGCAGCGCGCGGGGCAGGCTGGATCTTCTCTGAATTCCGAGCAGTCACGCTTGCCGTCTTTTATCGTCCAGTGGAGGGTGGGACCGGAGAAAGCGTAGTGGGCCAAAACGCACTCGCCAGGAACATCATTGCCGAACTCATCTTCCCACTCGCCATCGCCGTTACGATCTAGGCAATGGGCGCACACCTCCGACTGAAACGACGCCATCTCATGCGTGGTTTTTGGCCTCCACAATATGCGTCCGTCGGTCCCGCCCATCGCCTCACACCCGACGAGGCATGAGCACGGCAAGCAATCCCGGTGCCTTGTCCGACGTAAACACAGCCGGCGAGCCGCCATCGTTCAGTGCCAGTCGAATGTCGCCGGACGGGAACTGCCCGATAAGCTCGGTCAGGTACGAGCAGTCAAAGCCGATATCGATTGGCTCGCCCTCGTAAGACACCGCGATTTCTTCTGTGGCATTGCCGCTATCCGGGTTGTTGACGACAAGTGTTGCCTGGCCGTCAATAAGGCTCAGCCGAACGGCGCGGCCACGTTCACTGGAAACAATCGACACACGATCTGCAGCCTTGGCCATTGCCGCGGAGTCGAACGTTACAACCTTGTCGTTTCCGGTAGGAATGACTCGGTCATAGTCCGGGAACGTCCCATCGATCAGCTTCGATGTGATGACTGTTTCGCCAGACGTGACGCGGACCTTGGTGTCGGACAAGTCGACGGCAACTCCGCCAGCCGGGATAAGACCGACGAACTTACGTGGCAGGATGACACCGCTAAATTCACAGGCGGGAGCGCTGACGGGCTGGTCAACAATGTGCCTGGAAAGCCGATGTCCGTCGGTTGCCACTGCGGTAATCTGTCCGGTCTTGCCGATCAGATAAACGCCATTCAGATAAAACCGAGTCTCCTCTGTCGAGATAGCGAAGCGGACAGGCGCAACCACGCTGGCCAGGTCAACCTCGAAATGCGCCGTGAAGCCATCCGCTGAAAACGACGGGAAGTCTTCGACTGGCAATACCTGCAGGCGAGAGATGTAGCGGCCAGCCTTGACGGTAAGCGTGTTGTCTTCGGCCGTGAGCGTCACATCCTGAATGGGCGGCAGCTTCTTGACGATGCTGTCCAAGAGCGCAGCCGACACGCAGAGCGCGCCGTCTTCTTCGGTTTCGGCCACTACCGCCGACGTGATTTCAATATCGAGGTCCGTAGCCGTTGCTGTAAGCTTGCCGCCATCCGCTACCAGGCGCACGGTGGAGAGGATCGGGATGCTGTTGCGGCTCTCGACCACCTTAATCGTACTGGAGAGTAGGCGCGCCAAGTCGGCGCGTGGAAGTGTGATTTTCACGCTAAGTCTCCGGATTGTGAGGGGAGGTGGGTTAGGCTACGCTCTTTACAGCAGGCGGAAAATATTCCTCATTCCGCTGCGTGCCGAATTGCCACGTGTCCGGCCAGAGTTTGTGCTTATTCATCCAGTTGCTAAAGACTCGCGCCAGGTCGGCGGTAAGCTCTTTCTCTTGCTCTCGCGTACCGCTGTAGTCTGCGCCAAATCCATCGCCGTCGGCATCGCCTAGTTCCTCGTTCTGTTCGAAGAACATTTCGAGGAACCTATCGGCGTCTGGAATGCCAGCCACGGCTTTGTCAGCCTCTACGATGGTGAAGCCGTTGTAGTACTCGCCGTCGAGTTCGTCATTGCGGGCAGCCTGGATTGCGGCTTCGCGAGTGTCCTCTACGATCGCATAGCGCTCCGGGTCTTTTCCGCCCGCCGCATACCACTTGAAATTACCGTCGCCCATGTCTCTCTCCTCAAGGTTGCTGGCGGGCCGAAGCCCGCCGTTAGTTCAGCGGAACAGAATCCAGACGACTGCGACGAACGCTATAGCGCCGCCGACATTTGCGAATGCATCCGGCCAACTCATTTCTTCGCCCAAGGCCTGCTGCCAGTAGCCGCCGGCTTTGCCGCAGGCGTGTTCTGGTTGGCGGCAGGTCGCTGGTTGTTGTTGGCAGCAACTGGCTTGGCTACTGGCTGCACTTCATCAATGGCCGGTTCGGGCAGGTCGCCTTCATCTTCGAAGTAGTAACGCTTAATCTCGGCTCGAGCCGGGTACTGGCCGTCCTTCGACGGCTTGCCAAGGCCAACCTTCACGGTGAACGCCTTGAAGTGCAAGTCCTCGGAATCATCCACCTCGGCAACGCCGATCGCGCGGCACAGTGCGGCAAACTGCTTCTGGCCGATTTCTTGGGCCTGCGCCGACTTGTTCTCCAGGTTGTAGGAGTTGAACAGCTTGCGGCCGCGAAGGTCTTCCGGGTCGATGACGCTGCACGTCACCTTGAGCAGCGTGCCGCTCTCGTCCTTGGTGGGCTTCACCTCAGACGCCTCGATCTCCATGCGATACGTGCCGTTAGGCAATTCGTCATATCCTTCGCGCTGCGTCGTATCGTGAGCAGTCGCGTCGAACTTTTTACCAAGTGCTGCCAAGGTGAATTCTCCTGGTGGTGTTTAGATAGGCTAGTAAGTGCTGGTTAGGCTGCGGTCTTGAATGGAGCGTAGAAGTACCTGGACAATTCAGCGAAGCCATTGCCCTTTCGATATGGGATAGATGCCGGCATGTTGAGCCTATTCTTGGCCAAAAACCCAGCGCGCTCGTCTGTGTAGATGATGCGTTCGGCGCCAGACATGCCTTCGGCCTTTGCCTCCTTCTTGCCGAAGCCCTTGTCGACCTGCTTGACAGATGTGCGCTTTGTCATGAACAGGAGAGCTTCGCTCTTTTCCATGATGATATCGGTCGCGCGGTCCTGCAGTTTTGGCCGGTACCGGTCGTAGGCGTCTACGAGCGGGTCGTTGAATTGCTTGGTCTTGTTGTGCAGGATTTGCACGACGTGCAGGCCGCTTCTGGCAAGCGCCTTGGCCGCAGCCATGTAGTCGTTCCAATACTCATCGGCGGCGAGGTATCCCTTGCCAAACGCAGTCGGGGATCCCTTGTCGTTGCTGTCGATCGTATCGAAGCCTTTCGTCTGGCATGTGTGCGCCCACACAAAACGTTCAAACGAATCCAGGCTGTCGATTATGACGGTTTTGAAGTCGTGCTCTTCGGTAAGCAACTGTTCGAACACGTCGAGCATTTCCGTGTATGACGTGATCGGCTTCGGCTCACCGTCTTCGCCGGTTAGGGTGGGCAACTCAATATCGGTTGGCGGCTCCTCGCCTTCAGTAAACAGGTACAGCGGCGAGGGAAACTCTGCGGCCAGCGTCGTCTTCCCAATGCCCCCTGTCCCGTAAACGGAAAGCACAGGCGGGTGCGTGCGCTTGGTGGTCGTCAAGTTTTTCAATGGAATTGCCATCTACATCAGCATCCTTGTAGCGAATAGTGCGGCTAGTACGAGTACCGAACCCCAGAACATTAGCGGGCGAGGATCCGGCGTGGTCATTTGAGAAGTGACCAGGCGATAAGCGGCAAGAGAACGATGCCGAGCGTAATCCACACCGCTGCATAGCGGGCTGCGGCAGGCGGAATTTCTTCGGGGTGCAAGTCGGGGTCATGTTCGTCGTGGTAGGTCATGCCCAAGACTCCACCTTGTAGACGCTGTACGTAGTGCGGAAGACAAGGCCGTCCTCCTGTGCCTTAAGGCGGCTGGTCGTGATGACGTCGCCGTCCATAAAGCGCCCCTTGGTGTCGCCATACACCTCGCCGCGCAGGCAAGGGCAGCGCGGGTCGCCGTCAAAGATCATGCGCGCGTTGCGCAGAGTTCCATGGATTGCAGTCATAAGTCCCTCCTTCTTATTGCCGAGCGCTGCCGGCAATAAGTGATTGGTGGTTGCGGTGTGTGTGTGGTTATGCGGCAACCAAGTCGGTGACGGGAAGAACGAAGCTTCCGCCGCCACCCATGATGAGGTTGGCGTTCTGCTTGTCGATACCCGTTACGCGCGCAGGCACTTTAAGGGTCACGTAGTCACCGACCTTAATCGGCTCTTCGATGCTGGCACCTTCAAGCCTCTCAAGCCGCCGCACGATGTCAGCCATCGTGATCTCTTCCGACTTCGCAGTGGTTGTTGCGGGAGCAACAGCCACGATGGGCGAAACGCCACGCAGCGGAACGCTGTCGGACCATTCGGCAATGAGGTCGAGATTGGTGTGTTCGTAGTTGGTGCCGTCAAGCCTGAAGATAAATCCAGTCTTGCAGCCATCGTGACATCCGCCAGGAATGTCACCTTGCCACGGGAACTCCTTCGTTCCGACGTTGCGCCATTCCATAGGCCCGACCTTGCGACCGTCGCGCGTCTTGTAATGGCGGCCAGCGACAATCTTCAGACCGGCACGCCCGCCATACTCGTCGGCCAGATTGTCGACTTCGGCTGCGGCGCAGGAGGTGACGTTGGTGGGGATGAGTTCGACTTCATCGTTGTAGTAGGACCATAGCTTTCCAGTGACGCCATCGTCCTCTACAGAGAGGACAGTATCGGCGTCTCCTGCATTTGCTCCGTGGCATGATCTGCTATCTTTGCCATCCTTCACCACCCGCACCTTGTCGCCGACGGCGAACTTGGGGGCGGAACCGGCGCGGACAACCGACTCAAGATAGGCTCGACCCTCTCGCGAAAGCTCGCCTTTCTCGTTTTGCTTTTCCCAGAAGCCATGCCCTTGCGGCGTCCATTCCCACACGAAGGCAGACGACAATCTGCTTCCGCCAAGCGCCTCAATGGCTTGCTCAACGGTAGGTTCCTTGTGCTCAACATGCATATTCATCCAACCCTCCTAAAATCCACAACGTTGTCCAAAGCCTCACGGCCGTCGAATGAAATCTCACTGGCCGTGAACTCGCGCTCTTGCGGGCTGCCAACCGCGTCCATGTAGCGGACGGTAAAGCGGTCCATGCGGTCGATGTAGCTGCTCTTGCCGACCAGCATGCCGTCAAGCGTTGTGCCGACTAGTCTAACGCGCGAGCCGATCATATGCCGCCTCCGTCTGCCACCGTGACCGCCTCGATAATTTCGGGCGGTATCCAGTCCTGCTTCACGTCGCCTTCCGGCCCATGCTCAACCAAGTAGCCATTGTCGCCCATTTCATCACGGGCAACGACGCGGCCTTCCAACTGCACACGCACCAATGCACCAAGTTCTATTTTCTTCATGCCAACACCCCATGGAGAGTCGTGATCCTCGGCATGCTGATTGGCTGCATTCCGCTCAAACTAGAGCAGCCGCCATTGTGCGCGCCGTAGCGGACAACCGTAGCGGCTGTCTCTTTCACTACGCGCTCGACATCGCCACAGAAGTTTCGGATGTAGCCGACCGATAGCCCCGTTTGCTCGGCTATGCGGTCAAAGGAAGTCCCCGCTGCCCGCATTGCGCGGGCACGCTCTTGACGTTTCATGGGCTGTGTCCTTGTTACCTAAGATTTTTACGAGAAGGATGGAACCAGACCCAGCGCCGACTCGTTAATCGCAATCCAAGGAATAGGCGTTTTCACATTTTTTGTCAAGTTCGAATTGTGTAGACGCCTACACGCAACGTTCTACTAACGTCTCGTCTGGCAGGTTAACAAAGAATTAAACTAGGCGTTGACGCAAGCTCAAAATAGGCGTAAGCGCATTCCATTGATTCGCGAGGGAACATTTTTATGGACGCCGTTGAAGACACCGTGGGCTCGCGCATTCGTGCGGCAAGAAAAGCCAAGGGGCTTACTCAGAAGCAGCTTGCCAAGCAGATTCCAACGGACGAGTCTTCTATATCCAGGTGGGAGCGCGATGAACAGGGAATCACGCTTGATAATGCCGTTGCCCTGGCTGGCGTTCTCGGCGTGTCGGTTCAATACCTGCAGACCGGCGACGAGGTTGTCCCGGTCGGCAATAAAAACATGCGCCTGATTCGTGTCGTTGGAGAGGTGCAGGCCGGCGTCTGGCGGGAAGCGATTGAGTGGGCGCCTGACGATCAGGACGAAATCCCCGTAATCACACCGCCAGAATACCGCAATCTGGTCATGAGCGCCTACGTGGTTCGCGGGCCGTCGATGAACATGTACTATCCATCAGGAACGCACGTCATCGTGGCGTCTACCATCGCCAATGGCATCTCTCCTAAGAACGGCAGCAAGGTCTTGGTCTCGAGGCTGAACAAGGACGGGCTGTATGAGGCGACGTTGAAAGAGTACGTAATTGACAAGGACGGCAAGGTCTGGCTCTGGCCGCGCTCAACGGATCCGCAGTTTCAAGAGCCGATCGCCTACAAGAATGGTGACACGGAAGAAGTGACAATCACCGGGATCGTGGCCCTGTCGCAGATCACAGAGTCTTTGTTTTAGGTTTCAGGAAAATGCGCGGCGCTAGGCGTTTGCGCATTTTTTGTTTGACATAACTTGTGAAAACGCCTAGTGTGATTCCTGTAGCCGCCACGTGCGGCCTGGCTCCTGAAGGGAGTTACGGGAATGTTTAAACGCGCCAAGATCGTCATGGAGTTCGAGGTAGATCTCGACATGCTGCCCGGCTGGGGTCACACGACCGGCGACTGGGTTGACCTAATCAACCGCAATTTCCTGCTCCAGACTCATTACAACGCCGAAAGCCGCGTCGTCTCCGCTGATGTTGGACCCTCAAAAAGGGCCGTTGCACTTGCTACACAGGTGCAATCATGAACCTCCAAGTCACCACACGCCACGACCCGCGCCGTTCCATCCTCGTCAACGGCGCAGCGTATCGCCGCGAGATGAGCCGCAAGATTGAGCCAGCGGTATCGTTTGAGCAGGCTCTGCTTATGGGCATCTGCATCGCCTGCTTCGTGGCTGGCGTTCTCTGTCTTGCTGTTGGCCTCTCCTAATGGCCAACATAATCGAAACCATCAACAGCGCCGATCGCATTGCCAATCTTTGGCGTACAGGCACTGTCGCTGCGCTGTCCGCACAGGAGCGGCTCACCGACTTGGGGTTCTATGCCGTAGATGTCGGCGAGCGTCACATCGTTGGCTGGTTTAACGGTCACCGGTTTGAGATGCCTGCCGCACAGGCGTTGCCAGTTTGAGGGGGGATAACATGTTCGTCATATTCGATCTTGACGGCACGCTTGCCGACATCAACCATCGTGTGCACTTCGTCCGCAACGGCAAGCGCGACTGGAAATCGTTCTTCGCGGCGTGCGTTGACGACATGCCGAACGTCGAGGTTGTCGACACGCTTAAGGCGCACGTCGCCGCAGGCCATGCAGTGCGCATCTGGTCGGCACGTAGCGACGTGGTGCGCACTGAGACCGAAGCCTGGCTCGCAGCGTACGGCATCGACCCTTGGCGCTTGCAGCATATGCGCGCCGACGGAGACAGCACACCGGACGTCGAACTTAAACGCTACTGGCTGTCGCAAGAACACATCAAGCCTGACCTGATTTACGACGACCGTCAGCGCGTGGTCGACATGTGGCGCGCGGAAGGCATTCCGTGCTTTCAGGTTTGCGCAAACTGGGAAGAAGAAGGCCGAGTCATTGCGCCAGTTTCGGATGGTCCGCTGCTGACGCTTATGGTTGGACCGTCTGGCGCGGGCAAGTCGAAGTGGTGCGAGCGGCAGGATGGTGTCCTATCCAGTGACGCGCTCCGCCTTGCCTACACAGGCTCAATCCAAGACCAGTCGCGCAACGAAGACGTGTTTGTGGCGCTGCATCGCTTGGCTAAGGCCCGACTGGATTGTGGGCTGCCCGTCATCGTTGATGCGACCAACCTGCGGCGTCGGGATAGACTGGCCTGCGCGGCATTGGCGCCTGTCGGTTCTTCTGTCCGCTACGTCGTTATCGACCGACCTCTGGCGTTGAAAATCCAGACAGGCGGGTGGCGCAATGACGTCAAGATCGGCGATAAAACGCTGGTCGAAGTGCATCACGACCGCTTCCGCTCAGCCTTGCGCGATATCCTGGCTGGCGACGGATTGCAGAACGTCAAGGTTGAAGACCTGCGCCACGTAGATGTGCGGGTGGCGGCATGACCCACTTTCACATCAACCACATCGATGACGTACTGCCGTTCGTTGAGGGTCGCAATGACTTCGTGATTGCCGACAAATGTGATTACAAGGTCATCGACTACGTCTTTGCCGGCGACGACACCTTCGCGCATCCGGCTCGAGTTGAATGCCGCGGACTCAAGTTTGCGCCAGACGGATCAATCCTGGCGCGTCCTCTTCACAAGTTCATGAACATCGGCCAGACGCCAGAAACGCAGCCTGACCGCATCGACTTCAGCCTGCCTCACACGATCATGGAGAAGTTAGACGGATCCATGATCCATCCAGCCATCGTAAATGGCGAAGTAGTGTTCATGACGCGCATGGGTCGCACTGATGTTGCGCGCAAGGCGGAGCGACATTTGACGCCAGCAATGATTGACGGACTGCGCTACAATATGAGCAATGGCATCACGCCAATATTTGAGTGGACCGCGCCAGACAATCGCATCGTCGTTCGCTATGAGAAGTCGGCGCTGACACTATTGGCTGCCCGCTACAACACGACCGGCTCCTATCTGCCTGCGTCGTGGCTATGGTCGCTATCTCGCTTGATAGGCGTCCCGCTGGTCACCTATCACAATCCGCAGCACACAGACGCAGCAGACTTCCTTGCCTACGCGCGAGCAATCCAAGGCGCGGAAGGCTTCGTCGTAAAATTCGACAACGGACTATGGGTCAAGGCCAAGGGCGACGACTATGTCTTGAAGCACAGGGCAAAGGACTCCATCCTGCAGGAAAAGAACATCCTGGCACTAGTCCTTAGCGGCGGTCTGGACGATGTCTTGCCGCTGCTTGACGCGCCAGACGCAGACGCGGCCAGCGCATACGACGCAAGCGTAGAGGCCGGCGTGCGGCGGACGGCATCTGTAGTGACCGACATTGTCGCCCAAGGCGCATCAATGACGCAGAAGGATTTCGCGCTTGGTGTTGCGCTTAAGCTTGACGGACCATTGCGCACGCTAGCCTTTCAGGTGCGTTCTGGACAATCGCCAACCGAGTGCATCCGCGCTCGTATCGCTGCCAACTGCAATTCCTCTGCGCAAGTTGAGGAATGTCGACCGCTTCACAACGCAACATGGAGACTATCATGAACGACGATTATAACGGCGTTGGCCCTTACGTCGAAGGCGGCAACTTCAACATCATTGCCGACGATATCGACCCGCAGACAGCGCGTAACATCGCCAACTACTACGGCGCCAAGGGCGAAGTCTGGTCGGCTGGCATGGCGCGTAGGTTGCGGGTTGCGGCGAATGATGCCAGCCATGGATGAGAAGCTCGATGTCGACGCGCTCGCTCAAGAAATCCGCCGCGTAGATGGCGGTCACAATCTTGGCGCTAGCCAGCTCGCAGAAGCTTTGATGCCGTTTCTCCGCGCCTCCCTCAAGGCTTCGCAGGAAGCGGAGGTGGTGAATGCACTGTCCGATATCGCGACAGAACGTAGCCGCCAGGTGGAGTCCGAAGGCTGGACGCCCGAGCATGATGACAAGCACAAAGACGGCGAGATGGCGCGCGCAGCGGGCATCTATGCGCTGATCGCCGGAAGCAATCTCACTAATTACCGGAACGCAACTGGCGGCTATAATCTCGGAACGATCCTTGGCGGCCTCATGGACCACTATTGGCCGTGGGATAAGTCGTGGTTCAAGCCAACGTCCCGCCGACGCGATCTCGTCAAGGCCGGCGCCCTCATCGTCGCTGAAATCGAGCGCCTTGACCGTCTCTCCACCCCACAACCATCACCATATGCAGACGGAGACGCAGCATGAGCCCCTCCGGTAAGATATCTGAGGCGATGGTCGAGGCGTGCACTTGGCTGGAGGCTCTAGTTGCTGAGGCGTTGCCAGGGGCAGAAGCCAGCACGCATGAAGTCGTTATCACCATCACGAAACTGAAAGCTGCGATCGCCGCTCTATCGGTACCCGCTCCAGGCACGGACAAATGGCTCGGCGAACTGCTGGCGATCATTCATCGCGACGGCGGCCAGTATCAGGCCACGCATGGCGTCGAGAAGGCCGTAGAGGACGCACATTCGATCCTTGCCGCGGCATTCTCCACCCCGCAAGCTGGAGATATGGGGGCGGTGAAGGTGCGCGATCTCGAATGGGAGGCTGTGTCACAGGTTGAAGCCCGAGCGCCTGGCGGGTTTGGAGACGACTACATCTGCTACCGCTCTGGAGCGCAAGTGTGCCTCGATCTGCCAGATGGCAAGACCACTATTCACACCTCGTTCGAAGCCGCCAAAGCAGCCGCCCAGCAAGATTACGGATCCCGCGTCCTGAGCGCTCTTTCCTCTACCCCTGTGGGGGAGATGGACGGCTGGCAGACAATGGGCAGCGCGCCACATGCTTGTCATGTGCTAGCGACTCGCTTCGATAGCGAGTTCGGAGAATGGGTCTTTGCCGTCGTCATGAGCCCGCCAAGCCCTCCGTTTACGCATTGGCGCCCGCTTCCCGCTTCCCCGCAAGGAGGAAGGTGATGGCCAAGCTGACCAAGCCGCAAATTGAATTGCTGGCGGACCTTGCAGACACATCATGCTCGGCTTCTTCAACCTACGCTCCGGCGCGTAAACTCGTTGAGCTTGGGCTTGCCCGGTGGATTGACGGCAAGTACGGGGATTTCTTAGCCATCACCGAATCTGGCCGCACCGCTCTCGCTTCTGAGGGAGGTGGACGATGAGCGACGAACCTATAGCTTGGCGCTTCATCAGCAATGCCAAGGGCGCAAAATGGACGGTCCAGAAGAACTTTCCGACCGAGGTGGCGAAATGGCCTGGCTACACCGTTGAGCCATGCTATTCCGCCGCCGCCCTCGCCGCCAAGGACACAGCCCTAGCGGAGATGAGGGCGGAACTGGAGCGGGTGAAGAAGGCGCTGGAGCCGTTTGCTAGAGAAGCCGAAGCCTGGGTCGGTTATGATGACACAGAGCCACTGACCGAGGGCTGGGGTGGCGGCCCCGCAACGCAGTTGGTTGTCGCGCATCTCCGTGCCGCCGCCCGCGCCGCATCCCAGGATGAGGGAGAAGAGCGGTGAGCGCGGCAAATGATAACCGTCTGCCCTTTAAATCTCTTGACGCGCTCCCGCTATTCGCAACCGACAAAGAGATTGCCGTTGCAGTAGTTGGGCGCACTACGGCAAAGTACTGGCTGACCGCGGTCCTGCCGACACTAGAGCGTCGCGGATTCCCGGCTCAGGATCCGCTTCATGCTGGCCGCGCTGTGCCACTGGTACGCAAGTTCTATGAGGACTATTTTGGCATTACCGCGGGCTTTGCAATGGCGAAGCCTGGCGGCGAGGAGAAGATATGGCAGCCGAAGAAAAAGCGATCGGCCTAGTGCGTCCCGACATCGATGCGCCTGGCCTAGTGTGGATTAAACGCCGTGCTGGGCATACTCCGTATTGGCGCCCGCCAGAGTGGTATCTTCCGAACAACGAGAAGGCCGCGCATATCAACCTGTCGCCGCTAGCCGGCATGCCAGACCAACTAATCGCGCGCTGCCAGTCGTTGCAATCCGAAGCGCTTGCGTGGAAGGCAGGCGTGCGTGGCCACATAGGCTCATTCGACGGTACGTTCGGCCAGATCATCAAGAAGTACCTCAACGACGAGGACAGCTCGTTTAAGGCGCTGCGGCCTGGCTCGCGCCACCCCTATGAGTTCTACGCCAAACGCCTTGAATATGAGCTTGGTGAACTGCGCGTTGACGAGGTTAGTGGCGTCGACCTGAAGCGCTGGCACGAACGCTGGTCTGCTGGCGGCGAAAAGCTTGCCGCATCTAAGATGATGCGTGCCGTGCTGGACGCTGCCATTGCGTTTACAATCATGAGTTCAAAGGCTGGCACGCCAGAGTTTCGCGCCGCGTCTGAATTGCGCGAGATACTGAAGACGGCAAGCCGCAAGATACCCAATCCGAAGCGCCGCGAGTCGATCGTTACCGCTGACCAGGTAGTGGCGTTGCGTGCTGCGGCACATGCGGACAACCGACCCGCCTGCGCACTGGTGTACGCAATGGTGTTTGAGACCACGTTGCGCCTGTGGGACGTTATCGGCCAGTGGTGGCCAATGGACGCGCCGCTGATAAGCGACGTAGTCATGTCACCACATACCTCCATGCGCGAGGCTAAAAAATGGTTCGGGCTGAGGTGGGAAGATGTCGGGCCTGACTTGGTGCTACGCTACATGCCGTCCAAGACGAGCGCCAAGACAGGGCTGTCCGTCACCTTCCCGCTGGCTAAGGCGCCAATGGTGATGGAAGAGCTTGCGCATTGGCCTGTCGAGAAAAGGACGGGGCCGATGATAGTCGCAGACGGTACTGGCTTGCCGTATTCGTCTAACTACTTCGGTGAGTTCTGGCGGAAGGACAGAGAGGCTGTCGGCCTGCCTGCGAACATATGGGCGCGCGACTTGCGAGCGTCAGGGATTACGGAAGGCCGCGCCAGCGGGGCGTCTACAGACGATGCCGCGAAGGTTGCCGGCCATGCGTCGACCAAGACGACGGCCGCCGTGTACGACCGCGCTACGCTCGAGGCGTCAGAGCGATTTGCGGATGCCAGGACGAAGAAGAGGAACGGGTGAATGGAACTACGGCAAACGGAGGAATTGTGATGGCGTACCAAGTGACATGGACTGACAAGAAGACTGGCGCGTACTGCGAGGCTGAACACAGCGACATCGATGAAGCGTGCCGCGACGCCAACACCAAGAGCAACCTGCACTGCTCTGCTGTTGTCCTAAACGTCAGATGCGGCGAAGTGGTTGGATCTCTAAACTACAGTTTTGGGCGCAGAGGGGAAGCCGACGGTGACATGTGATTTGCTAATTGGCGATAGCGCCAAAGTGCTAGCGACGTTGCCATCGGATAGTGTCGACCTAACAGTCACCAGCCCGCCTTACGACAATCTGCGCACATATAACGGATTCGCATTCGACTTCGAGGCGATAGCCAGTGAAATCTATCGCGTGACGGCGGTCGGCGGAGTTGTCGTGTGGAATGTCGGAGACGCCACAGTCAATGGAAGCGAGACCGGAACGTCGTTTCGGCAAGCGCTGTTCTTCAAGGACGAGTGTGGCTTCAATCTGCACGACACTATGATTTACCGAAAGACAGGTACGGGGGCCTGCGGCAGCAATCTCGCCTACTGGCAGGCTCACGAATATATGTTCGTTCTGTCAAAAGGGAAGCCGAAGGCTGTCAACCGCATAGCCGATCATAAAAACACAAGCGCTGGCCGGGTAAGCTCGTTTGGTCGGTTCAATAAGGATGGTGTAAAAAAAGACGCACGACTTCGAGTTAATCCCGAATACTCAATAAGGCAAAATGTTTGGGATATCCACCCTTTTGCATCAAACGACAACACGAAGCATCCCGCCAGGTTCCCCGAGCAGCTAGCCCGCGACCACATCGTCTCATGGTCAAATCCTGGCGACACCATCCTAGATCCGTTTCTCGGAAGCGGGACAACTGGTAAGATGGCCGCGCAACTTGGTCGCAAGTTCATCGGCATCGAAATAAGCGACGAGTATGCAGGCATAGCGCGAGCACGAATCGAAGCAGCCAACGACAATCGCGCGCCAGACCTATTCGCAGAGGCTGCATAGTTATTGCGCAAGCAATAACCGGCCTGTTCGACCGCAAGCCCTTGATATGATTGAGCCGCGTTATTGAGCGTTACCGGGGTGGTTCTGGGCCACAAAGATAGTTGCAGTTAGGGCTTGACGACCTAGGGCTGCTCGCCCTATATATGGTTCATCGAAACAAGGAGATTCGCCATGAACCAGACTCCAGAAAAGTTCATTGACACAGGCGGCAACGGCTATCCGCAACGCTTTCATTCCGTGAGCACGCTGCCCCGTACGGCGTTCGACGTTTACTACGATGGCTCTTTTGGCCATTGGATGCCGGAAATCAGGGCGCAGGGGTATCCGCGTGTTCGCCATCTGCCCGGTGCCACTACGCGGTACGGCGGTTTCGAGACAAAGGCGGCTGCTGAGCGTGCGCTTGACGAATTCTACGGAATGGCGGGTGCGTCATGAAAACGACGCTGAACATTGAAGAAGCCAAGGCGTATCCATTCCCGCTTGGAATGCACGCCTTGGTGGGCGATGCGCAACGACTTCTCGACTCCAAGTCGATCGACGCCTACGCCATCAAGAAGAACGGACGCGGCGACAGCGTCATGGGTGTGCGCGTAGGCGATGCGTGGTTCTACTTGGCATGACGCCCGCCGCCTTCAGGGCAACGATTGAGAACTTAGGGATATCCCAATTAGCCGCAGCGCGGCTATTGGGGATCGATGGCCGCACTTGCCGCCGCTACATTAGGGGCGACTTGGCGGTTCCAGCCACGATAGAGCGGCTGATAAAAGCCTACCTAGACGGCTACAGGCCACCTGATTGGCCCAGCACGAAACCGGAACGAAACACGTAACGCCCCCACGTTCGGAATAACGCGGCCATTGATTCTATTAGTTTCCGAGTTAACGCGTTGTTTACCACGTTGAGGGAAATGTGGGCGCGTCGGCTACCCGTGTTTATCCTGTATCGAATTTTTCACGGTTTTTCGGAGCGCGGGTGAACCCCCGGGAAGCTTGTCTTCCACCGTGGCATGGAAGCGCGGTCGCCTTCGTTCCGGCAGGGACTTGGGGAGCCGGCCGCAAGCCGGCCAATCTGAAAGACGGACGCACCGATGAACAGCAAGCGGTCCTACCTCGATACACTCAACGCCGGCAGGCAGCGCAGGCCGCAGACCACGCTCGAGCAACTGAACCGCTCGCTGGAGACGCTGGAGCAGCGATTGGGGCAGACCCGCGAGGAGGTGACGGCACGTCCGGCTCCCCGCCAATACGGCGCCGACCCACGTTATCCCGCCACGGACCCGCGCTATCCCGCCGCGCAGCCAACCGGCCAGCAGCGCTGGTACGAGGATCCGCAACCGGCACCACGCCCGCAGAGCCCGGCGCCAGCCCCTTCATTCGAGCAAAATTACCAAGCCATCGCCCGCGACATCGACCGTGTGCGCGGCCAGGAAGACAGTGTCGCCATGGTCGGCAAGATCGCCGGCGAGTTGCGCGGCATGCGCGAGGAACTGCGCCACCAGATGACGGCAGGCCTGCAGCGAGAATTCGATGCACTGCGCAAGGACATCGACCGCGCCTTCCAGGCGAACGCCAAGCCCGGCGCAGCGGGCAAGGGCAGCGCCGAACTCGGCGTCGAGTTCGAACGGCTTTCCGGCGCCATCAAGTCGCTGTCGGAGAAGAGCGACGACAGAAGCGTCAATCTGCTGCGGCTCGAGCTCGAGCAGGTCAAGGCCGCGCTCGACACGCTGGCGCGCGAGGAGAGCGTGCAGAAGGTCGACCGCCGCTGGGACGAATTCGACCGCCGCTGGGCGGCTTTCGAAGACCGCGTCGACGCCGACCAGCGCAAACGTTCCGACGATCCCGCCCTTGCGGCGCTGACCGGCCGGCTGGAGCAGATCAGCAACGCCGTCAACAACCTGCCCGAATCGCTGTCGCTGCGCTCGCTCGAGGAAAAGGTCCGTACCCTGGCCGGCGCTGTCGATCACTTCGCCAGCCAGCAGGACAATCGCGGCGGTGACACGCTTGCCATGATCGACGAGCGGCTGGACGAGATTTCCCGCGCCATCGTTGCCTCGACCGTCGCGGCACAGGCCAATTCGGTCGACCACGAAGCCTTCGACCGCATCGAGAAGCGCATCGACTCGCTCGCCCGGCAGATCGAGGAAGTGGCACAGGATCGCCCTGGCGACGCGGTCATGGATCGGCTGGGCACGCTATCGAACCGGGTCGACGAACTTGCCGGCCGCGCCAACCTTCCCGAACAGGCGATGGAACGGCTGGCCAAGCAGATCACGCTCATCGCCGACAAGATCGACCAGGCGCCTGCCATGCCCGACGCCGACTATATCTTCCAGGGGCTCGAGCAGCGCTTCGACGTGCTATCCGGCATGATGGAACGCCGGCAGGGCGACGCCATCGAACAGGGCAACATGCTGTTTCGCGATCTCGAGCGCCGCCTGGACGAGGTTGCCGACCGGCTCGACCAGCGCTTCGTGCCGCAAGTCGACAGCGCCGGCATCATGGAAGCCATCGACGCACGCTTCACCGCGCTCGCAACGCGCATGGAGACGCGCGCGCCCGATCCCGCCGGCGAAGCGGCGATCCGTGGACTGGAAAGCCGGCTCGATGACATTTCCAGCCGGCTCGACGCATCGGCGGCCCAGGTGGCCGGCATCGACCCGGCGCTGATCCGCAGCCTGGAAGCGCAGGTCGCCGGCCTGTCCGCCCATCTTTCCAGGCCGAGCACCCCACTGCCGGAATTCGAGGACATCAGCCCGCGCCTCGACGAAATCGAGAAGGCGCTGGCCGGCACCCGCGATTCCATCCTCGGCGCCGCACGCGAAGCGGCCGAGAACGCGGTGCGTTCGCTGGCCGGGTCGAGCGCCAACACGACGGCCGTTTCCGGCCTCGCCCAGGACCTGAAGACGCTGGAAACACTGACGCGGCGTTCCGACGAGCGCAATTCGCGAACCTTCGAGGCCATCCACGACACATTGCTCAAGATCGTCGACAGGCTTGGTTCGCTGGAGACCAGCGAACCGCCCGAAGCGGTAAGCGAGCTTCTGGACACGCGCCAGGACGAGGCCGTCGGCAAGCGCCGCGCGCGGACCGCCAAGATGGCTGTCGAGGCGCCGTCCCTGGATATCGACGAGCCGACGCCGCTGACCGGCGACATGGCCGATCTCGATGGCCGCGCCGCCGCCATCTTGCGCAACGAGCACGGTGCGCGTGGCGACCTGGGTACGCGCACGCCCGCGGAAGCCGCCGCGGCTGCCGCCATCGCGGCCCTCGGGTCCGACACCATCGCCGAGAAGGACCAGCCGACAGGCCGCAAATCGATGTTCGGCGGGCTGGCACGTGCCTTCAAGGGCAAGAAGGCGGCGGATGTTCCGCCGCTGGCCGGTTCGACGCCGAGCAGCGATATCCCGAGTGTTGATCTCGACGAGCCCCTCGACCCGAAAGTGGCCAATCGCCCACTGGAGCCCGGCTCCGGTGCGCCGGACCTCAATGCCATCATGAAGCGGGTGCGCGACGAGCGTGGTCAGCCGGCCAAGCTCAGCGAAAGCGACGCCGCGAAATCAGACTTCATCGCCGCCGCACGGCGCGCAGCCCAGGCCGCCGCGGCCGAGGCCGACGCCTTGAAGCGCCAGTCAACGATGAAGGGACCGGTGAAGGCGCTCAGGATCGGCGACCTGCTCAAGGCGCGGCGCAAGCCGATCCTGATGGCGGCGGCGGCGATCATGCTGGCGCTTGCCGGCCTGCAGCTCGGCAAGGCGTTTCTCTCGGATCCCGCCCAGGTGGCAGGCAATGACGCGGCACCGATCGTCGACGCGAAACCAGTACAAACGGCGTCCGTCGACACGACGAGCCAGCCGAAGGCGGAAGTTCAGTCGGCGGCAACGGACAGTGCGCCGGCCCGCGCCGTCAGGCAGGCAGAACCATCCGCGTCCGCGACCAAGGACGACATGGTGACGCAGACCGCCCTGGCGATGCCGTCAGACATGGATGCAACGGCGGATACAGCGCCGGTTGCGGCGCCCGCGGCTTCGGCCGCCTCTTCCGGCCCGAGCGCTGCCGCCTCCGACGCGATGGCTCCGGCACCAGCCGCGCCCGTTGCCGTGACCCCGGATGCGACGGCGTCAGTTCCGACCGCCATCACCGGCGGCGCGCAAGCGACGGATACCGATGCCCAGCCGGTCGCGGCTGCCCCGACGGCGGTCCATGAGACCACGGCCAAACTCACCACCGGTGCCGTTGCGCCGACGGATGCACCGGCAGCCACGACCAAGTTCGACATTCCGGCCGATGCCGGCCCAGCCGCATTGCGCGATGCCGCCGCCAATGGCGACGCCAAGGCGCTGTTCGAGATCGGCTCGCGCTACGCCGAGTCGCGCGGCGTCAAGGAAGACATGGCGGCAGCGGCCAAATGGTACGAGAAATCGGCCGAACTCGGTTTCGCGCCGGCCGAATACCGCATCGGCAATTTCTACGAAAAAGGCATCGGCGTCGCGCGCGACATCAAGAAGTCGAAGACCTGGTACCAGCTCGCCGCCGAACAGGGCAACGCCAGCGCCATGCACAATCTGGCCGTGCTGTTCGCCATGGCCGCCGATGGCGTGACCGACAATGAATCGGCCGCGCACTGGTTCCAGGAGGCAGCCGACCTCGGCGTCAAGGACAGCCAGTTCAATCTCGGCATCCTCGCCGCCAAGGGCGTCGGCATGAAGCAGAACCTCGAGGAATCCTACAAATGGTTCGCGCTCGTCGCCAAGACGGGCGACAAGGACGCGGCCGCCAAGCGCGACGAGATTGCCAACGCGCTGCGGCCCGAGCAGCTCGAGCGGGCACGCGCCGCGACCGAATTGTGGAAGGCCAAGCCGCTCAACGCGGCATCCAATTCGGCCGACATTCCCGAGTCCTGGCAAGAGGGTACGCCGCAGACGACCGCCGGCATCGACATGAAGAAGGCGGTCAAGAACATCCAGCTCATCCTCAACAAGAACGGCTATGACGCCGGCGGCGCCGACGGCGTCATGGGCGACAAGACCAAGAACGCGATCATCGCTTTCCAGACCGACAACAAGCTGCCGGCGACCGGCGCCGTCGATGAGAAACTGGTCCGGGCGCTGCTGGCGCGCAAATAACAGAACAAGCGTCGTTTCCACGACGCTACTGCCATACATTTGCCTGTTAACTGATTGAGATATTTTTTGTTTCGGCGCGGCGACGGGGTTTGACCCCGCCGCCGCGTCGGCGCAAGGAAAAATTGGCTTTTCGGTGCGAGACTGCTCATAGCGGCTGTATTTCGCCGACAGGCAAACTGATCGAGACTGACGGGTGGGCATCTATCTCCCGATTGCGGAAATTTCCGTCAACGTCTTCGTGCTGCTGGCCATGGGGGCGGCGGTGGGCTTCCTGTCGGGCATGTTCGGCGTCGGTGGCGGGTTCCTCATCACGCCACTCTTGATTTTCTACAACATCCCCCCGGCGATCGCGGTTGCCACGGGCGCCAACCAGGTCATCGCCTCTTCAGTCTCCGGCGTGCTTTCTCACATGAAGCGAGGCACGCTCGACTTCAAGCTGGGCGGCGTGCTTCTGGCCGGCGGCATCGTCGGCTCCACCGCCGGCATCTACGTCTTCGCCTTCCTGCGCCGGCTTGGCCAGCTCGACCTGTTCATCTCGCTGCTTTATGTCGTGCTGCTCGGCACGGTCGGCGGACTGATGCTGGTCGAGAGCATCAATGCACTGCGCGCAACACGCAGCGGTGCCGCCCCGGTGCTGAAGAAATCCGGCCAGCACAACTGGATTCACCGGCTGCCGCTGAAGATGCGCTTCAGGGCGTCGAAGCTGTTCGTCAGCGTCATCCCTGTGCTTGGCCTTGGCGCCGGCATCGGCTTCCTGTCGTCGATCATGGGCGTCGGCGGCGGCTTCATCATGGTGCCGGCGCTGATCTATCTGCTCAAGGTGCCGACCAATGTCGTTATCGGCACCTCACTGTTCCAGATCATCTTCACGTCGGCCTATACGACGCTGGTCCATGCCACCACCAACCAGACGGTCGATGTCGTGCTGGCCTTCCTGTTGATGGCGGGTGGCGTGGCCGGCGCGCAATATGGCGCCAAGGCCGGCCAGAGGCTGCGCGGCGAGCAACTCAGGGCGTTGCTGGCCTTGCTGGTGCTGGCCGTGGCGATCAGGCTCGCCATCGATCTTTTCGTCACCCCGCCCAATCTCTATTCGCTGTCCAGCGTGGGCCTCAACTGATGACGGGCCCGAAAGCGTTCGCAGCCGCCATCCTCCTGTCACTGCTTGCGGCCGCCGCACCGGCGAAGGCACAGTCGCCGCTGCCGGAAGGCATCCAGATCGGGCTCTCCACCGACAATGTCTCGATCACCGCCGGCTTTTCCGGCGCCGACCTGACCATCTTCGGCTCGCTGGAAAACCCCGACCCGCTTATAGCCCGTCAGAACCGCTACGATGTCATCGTCGTGCTCGAAGGCCCGCCGCGACCGGTGGTGGTGCGCCGCAAGGACCGGGTGCTTGGCGTGTGGGTCAATCTCGATTCCGAAACCTTCGAGAACGTGCCGATGTCCTATTCGGTGGCAACGACGCGGCCGCTGCAGGATATCACCGAACCGAACAGCTACAGACAGCTGTCGCTCGGCGCCTCCAACCTCTATATGCAGCCCGCCGACGCCGGCGACAGTCCGGCGACGATCGAGGAATTCACCGCGGCATTACGCGAACGCAAGGCCGCGACCGGCCTCTACAGCGAAAATGTCGGCGGTGTGCAATTCCTGTCGCAGAACCTGTTCCGCGCCACCGTCAGGCTGGCGCCGAATGTGCCGGTCGGCACCCACAAGGCGCGCGCCTTCCTGTTCAGGAGCGGCCTGTTCATCAAGGAGAGTTCGGCCCAGCTCGAAATCCGCAAGTCCGGATTCGAACAGTCGATCTTCCGGGTCGCCCACGACTACTCCTTCCTCTATGGCGTCTTCGCCATATCGCTGGCCATGCTGACGGGCTGGCTCGGCAGGCTGGTCTTCCGCAAGGACTGAGCCATCCCAAAGGGGGTTTCCCTTTCCCGCCTCATGCTATAGACCGCACCTCCCCGCCCACCGGGCAAGCACGCACAATTCAATTCGGCAAAGTGGTTCGGTCGCCCGAAACCGCAGCGCACGCTTCTCCTGCGAGCGCCGATCCACTGCCTGGCGCCAATGACAGGAGGCTGCCTTGCGACCAGCATTCGCCGGTATCGACTTCGGCACTTCGAACTCCACTGTCGGCGTGGTCCGCAACGGGCAACCCCGTCTCGTCACGCTTGAGGACGGCCAGGTCACGCTGCCGAGCGCCGTGTTCTTCAATTTCGAGGATGGCCGCATCTTCTTTGGCCGCCAAGCGATCGCCAACTACACCGACAGCGTGGAAGGCCGGCTGATGCGTTCGCTGAAGAGCGTGCTCGGCAGCTCGCTGGCGCATGAAAAGACACGCATCAAGGCGCGCTCGATCGGCTTCATGGAGATCATAGGCCTGTTCCTCGGGCATCTCAGGAAAAGGCTGGAGGAGGATGGCGGCGACCAGGTGGAGACCGTGGTGCTCGGCCGCCCGGTGCAATTCGTCGATGACGATGCGCAAGCCGACGCCAATGCCCAGAGCGACCTGGAAAAGGCCGCGCACGCCCAGGGCTTCAAGCACATCGCCTTCCAGTTCGAGCCGATCGCGGCGGCGCTCGACTATGAGCAGAGGGTGACGCGCGAGGAGCTGGCGCTGATCATCGACATGGGCGGCGGCACATCGGATTTTTCGGTCGTGCGCGTCTCGCCCGAGCGCGCCCGATCGCCGGACCGCAAGGACGACATCCTGGCCAGCCGAGGTGTCCATATCGGCGGTACGGATTTCGACCGGCTGCTCAGCATCGCCCATGTCATGCCGCAGCTCGGCTATCTAACTCCGACCAAGGACGGCAAACGCAATCTGCCGGCCAGCTATTTCATCGATCTCGCGACATGGCAGCGCATCAATCTGGTCTACACCGCCAAGGCGATGACGCATCTGCGCCAGATCCGTTACGAGGCCGCGCGCGCCGATCTGGTCGACCGCTTCATCCACATCGTCGAGCACCGCTACGGGCACGCGCTGGCGGCATTGGTCGAAAAGGCCAAGATCGAGCTGACCGACCTGTCGTCGGCGGAAGTCGCGGTGAGGCTATCTGACGTGGAGTTTGCCGCCGAGATCACACGCAACGGGCTGGACGCCACGATCGCCAGGGACATCGAGCGCGTCACCGCAACGGTGGCCGAGACCATCCGCGACGCGCAGGTCAGGCCGTCCGACATCACGGCGGTGTTCCTGACCGGCGGCTCGACCGCGATCCCGCTGGCAAGACGGGAAATCCTGTCGCTGGTGCCGCACGCTTCCGTCATCGACGGCGACATGTTCGGCTCGGTCGGGCTTGGCCTGGCGCTGGATGCCCAGCGCAAGTTCGGCTGACCCGAACCCTACCCTGGCGCAGACCCGTTCATCTCTGTAGCCAGATGTGCCTTCAGCGCCATCTGGGCCAGGCTTGCCTGCCGATCGCGGTGCGTGATCATGGCGAAGTCGCGCTTCGGCAGTTCAATCGGCACGGCTCTCAGACTGCCCTCAGCCACGGCGCGTCCGACGACGAGTTCCGAGATGATGGTGGCGCCGGCACCCGCCTCCACCGCCTGGCGGACGGCTTCGTTGCTGGGCAGCACCAGGAAGATCTGCAAATCGGCAAGCGAAATGCCCTCGCGCCGCGCAAGGTCCTCCAGCACCTCGCGCGTGCCCGAGCCGCCCTCGCGGATGATCCAGCGCAGGCCCCTGATGTCTGGCCGGCCCGGCGCGGTTTCGACGATCTCGGGATGTGACGCGGCAACAACCAGCATCAACCGGTCGGTATCGACCTTGGCGCGGCGCAATATGTCGGACTCGGTGCGCCCCTCGACCAGGCCGAGATCGGCGGTTCCGTCCAGCACGCTGGCCTCGACCTGCCTTGTGTTGCCGATGCTGACGCTCAGCCGCACCGCCGGATAGGCCTCGTGGAAGGACGCCAGCCGGCGCGGCAGCCAGTAGCTGGCGATGGTCAGGCTGGCGGCGATGGAGAGGCTGCCGGCGACCGTCTGCGAGACATGTTCCAGCACATTGCGGGCGGCGGCGGCCCGCTCCAGCACGGCCTTGGCTTCTGGCAGGAACCGGTGGCCCGTCTGGGCAAGCTCGATGTTGCGGCCGACGCGGTTGAACAGATGGACGCCGTGCTGCTCTTCGAGCGCGCGGATGGCGGCCGAAGCCGCCGACTGGGAGATACCCAAAAGCTCCGCCGCCTTGGTCATGTGGCCGCGCTCGGCGACGGCAACGAAAATGCGCAACTGCTCCAGGGTCATGGACGCATTAAGAACCAATATCGATCGAATTTACAAGAACAACTGATTAGACGGATCGATGGCTTTATTCTACTTTTTCAGGCGAAGTTAGAAAAAATTGGCCTTCAGGTCGCAGCGCATAAAATGATCGGGCGGTTCAGATCCCTGTTTGCCCATTGGGCCCGTGGCATAAGGCGGCGGCTGGCCGGCGATCGCTATCACCCGGAAGAACATTACATGCGCGGCCCGGGGCCGAAGACGCGGGCCAAAGCCGCCGGCCGTGCGGGCACAACCAGCCCATGATCCACGGTCCGCCGCGCGGCGCGAATTCGGCACCATCGCAACGCCCGCTTGCCGACACGCGCGCGCCCGATGAGGGTGACGGCGTCGACACCTCGCCAAGCGTTTCGGACAGCATCGCCAAGACCACCTGCTACATGTGTGCCTGCCGGTGCGGCATCGACGTACACATCAAGGACGGCAAGGTCCGCTACATCAACGGCAACAAGGACCATCCGGTCAATCGCGGCGTGATCTGCGGCAAGGGCAGTTCCGGCATCATGCAGCACTACAGCCCGGCCCGGCTGAAGAAGCCATTGCTGCGCACCGGCCCGCGCGGCTCGGGCGAGTTCCGCGAGATCGAGTGGGAAGAAGCGTTTGCGATCGCCACCGAACGGCTGTCCGCCATCCGCCGGAACGATCCGAAGAAACTCGCCTTCTTCACCGGCCGCGATCAATCGCAGTCTCTCACCGGCTGGTGGGCGAGCCAGTTCGGCACGCCGAATTTCGCCGCCCATGGTGGCTTCTGTTCAGTCAACATGGCGGCCGGCGGCCTTTACTCGATCGGCGGCTCGTTCTGGGAGTTCGGCGAGCCCGACTGGGACAACACGCGATATTTCATGCTGTTCGGCGTCGCCGAGGATCATGATTCCAACCCGATCAAGATCGGCCTCGGCAAACTCAAGGCGCGCGGCGCCAAGGTGGTCTCGATCAATCCGTGCCGGACCGGCTACAATGCGATCGCCGACGACTGGATCGGCATCCGGCCCGGCACCGACGGCCTGTTCGTCTTCGCCCTCATCCACGAACTGCTGAAGGCTGGCCGCGTCGATCTCGATTATTTGCTCCGCTACACCAACGCCCATATCCTCGTCGTGCAGGAGCCTGGCGCCTCCGACGACGGGCTGTTCGTTAGGGATGCCGACGGCAACCCGCTGGCCTGGGACAGGGTGGCGAAGACCGCCGTCAAGGCCATCGACCCGGAGGCAAAGCCGGCGCTGACCGGCAGCCTTGAAATCGACGGACGCCGCTGCACGCCGGTGTTCCAGCTGATCGCCGACCGATATCTTGACGAGAGCTACGCCCCCGATGCGGTCGCCGAGCGTTGCGGCATTGCCGCCGATACGATCCGCCGGATCGCCGCCGAACTCGCCCATGTCGCCTTCGAACAGACGATCGAACTGCCGGTGGCCTGGACCGACTGGGCCGGACGCCGGCACGCGACGATCAAGGGGCGGCCCGTGTCGATGCATGCCATGCGTGGCATCTCCTCCCATTCGAACGGTTTTCACACCTGCCGCGCCATCCACCTGCTGCAGGTGCTGCTGGGCACGGTGGACGTTCCCGGCGGCTTCCGCTTCAAGCCGCCCTACCCCAGATCGGCGCCGCCTGGCCCGAAACCCGCCGGCAAGACCGTCAAGCCGATGACGCCGCTCGACGGCATGCCGCTCGGCTTTGTCTGTGGGCCGGACGATCTGCTGGTCGATGAGGCCGGCACGCCGCTTCGCATCGACAAGGCCTATTCCTGGGACGCTCCGCTGGCGGCACACGGACTGATGCACACCGTCATCCGCAATGCCTGGGCCGGCGATCCCTACCCGATCGACACGCTGATGATGTACATGTCGAACATGGCCTGGAATTCCTCGATGAACACCGTCGAGACGATTGCCATGCTGACCGACCATGACGAGGTGGGCAACTACAAGATCCCTTTCATCATCTATTCCGACGCCTATTACTCCGAGACCGTCCCGTTCGCGGATCTGGTGCTACCCGACACCACCTATCTCGAACGCCATGACTGCATCAGCCTGCTCGACCGGCCGATCAGCCACGCCGACGGGCCGGGTGACGCCATCCGCCATCCCGTCGTCGAGCCGGACCGTGACGTCAGGCCGTTCCAGTCGGTGCTGATCGAGTTGGGTGCGCGGCTGGGACTCCCCGGCTTCGTCAATGACGACGGAGCGGCCAAATATGCCGACTATGCTGACTACATCGTCAACCACGAGCGCTCGCCCGGCATCGGTCCGCTGGCCGGCTGGCGCGGCAAGAACGGGACGTCGATCGGCAGGGGCGAGGCCAATCCGGATCAGTTGCAGCGCTACATCGACAATGGCGGCTTCTGGCATCACGACTTTGCCAACGACCAGCGCTACTACAAGATGGCCAACCGCTCCTATCTCGATTTCGCGGTGCAGATGGGTTTTATCCCCAAGGCCGATCCGATCGTTTTCCAGCTCTATTCCGAGCCGATGCAGCGCTTTCGGCTGGCCGCGCGTGGCCATGGCCGTGTCCAGCCGCCGGAGGGCGAGCGTCAGCGCATCGAGACCTACATGGACCCGCTGCCGTTCTGGTACATGCCCTTCGAGGAAGCGGCCGTCGACCTCGATAAATATCCGCTGCATGCGCTGACGCAGCGGCCGATGCACATGTATCATTCCTGGGGCTCGCAAAATGCCTGGCTGCGGCAGATCACCAGCCAGAACCGGCTGTTCGTGCACCACCGCACCGCTGCCGGCCTCGGCCTCGTCGACGACGACTGGGTCTGGATCGAAAGCATCAATGGCAGGGTGAAGGGGCAGATCAAGCTGATCGACGGGGTGAACGAAAGCACGGTCTGGACCTGGAACGCGATCGGCAAGCGTCGCGGCAGCTGGGGGCTGAAGGATGACGCCGCCGAGAGCAATCGCGGCTTCCTGCTCAACCACGTCATCGGCGACCAGACCTCGGCCGACGCGCAGGGCAAACGTTATTCGAATTCCGACCCGGTCACCGGCCAGGCGGCATGGTTCGATCTTCGCGTGCGAATCGTCAAATGCGCTGATGAGGAAGCCGGCTTCACCGAGCCGCAATTTGAGCGTTTCCACCAGCCGCCGCATTTCGAGCCCTCGCCCGACAAGCTGACTTTCGGCGCCGAATTTCGCCGGGCAAGAGAGGCCGCGGAATGACCTGCCTTCCCTCTCATACGGATAAGAAGCTCGGTCTGGTCATCGATCTCGACACCTGCGTCGGCTGCCAGGCCTGCGTCACCGCCTGCAAGGAATGGAACACCGGCGGACACATGGCGCCGCTGACCGACATCGACCCCTATGGCGGCCATGTCGATGGGGTCTGGTTCAACCGCGTGCACAGCTATGAGCACACCACCGAGATGGGCGGGCGTACGGTCAATTTTCCGCGCTCCTGCCTGCATTGCGAGACGCCGGCCTGTGTCACCGTCTGCCCGACCGGCGCCTCCTACAAGAGGGCCTCGGACGGCATCGTGCTGATCGACGAAGACAAGTGTATCGGCTGCAAATTGTGCAGCTGGGCCTGTCCCTATGGCGCGCGCGAATTCGACACCGATGTCGGCGTCATGAAGAAATGCACGCTCTGCGTCGACCGCATCTACAACGACAATCTGGCTGAGGAAGACCGCGTGCCGGCCTGCGTCGCCGCCTGCCCGACAAGCGCGCGGCACTTCGGCGATCTCGGCGATCCCCTCTCGGCCGTCTCGCAACTGGTGGTGGAGCGCGGCGGGGTCGACCTGATGCCGGAACTCGGCTATCGGCCGACCAACAAATATCTGCCCCCGCGCGCGCATACGCAGCGCGCCGCATCGGTCACCGCTCCCGCGCTGGAGCCGGTGCGGGCCGAAGGGGGTTTCCTCGGCTGGGTCGACCGCATGCTTTCGAACTGACATCCATGCATCCAGCCCTCTCCGTTGTCTTCTTCACCACCGCCACTGGTGCCGGCTACGGCCTGCTCGCGCTGCTTGGCGTGCTCGGTGGGCTCCAGATCATCCCGCCCGATTTCTGGCTCGGCCTCATCGGCCTGGCGCTGGCGCTCGGCCTGGTCGCGGCGGGATTGTTGTCCTCGACCGGTCATCTCGGCCGGCCCGAACGCGCATGGCGGGCGTTCTCGCAGTGGCGCAGTTCCTGGCTGTCGCGCGAGGGCGTGTCGTCGATCATCACCTTCATCCCGGCGGGACTGTTCGGCATAGGCTGGGTGTTCTTCGGCCACACTGATGGCTGGGTGGCCATTGCCGGGTTGCTGGCCGCCATCGGTGCGATCGTCACCGTCTGCACCACTGGGATGATCTATGCGTCACTGAAGCCGATTGCCCAATGGCACAGCCGCTACACCTTGCCAGCCTATCTGATCTTCGCGACCATGACCGGCAGCATTCTGTTGAACGCGCTGCTGCAGGGCTTCGGCATCGGCTCAAGAGCCATGCTTGCGCTGTCGATGCTTGCCAGCCTTGTCGGCTGGGGCTGGAAACTCGCGACGTGGCGCTACAATGACCGGCTCGAGATCCCAACCACCGCCAACACCGCGACCGGTCTGGCCGGCGGGACGGTGCGGTCGCTGGAATGGCCGCATACCGAGGAAAACTACCTGCTCAAGGAAATGGGCTTCCGCATCGCGCGCAAGCACAGTGCGAAGCTGCGCCGGATCACGCAGCTGCTGGCCTTCGCTCTGCCCGTCCTGCTGCTCATCGCCACCTTCGCCCTGCCCTGGCCCTTTGCGGCGGCGCCGTCGGTGCTCGCCGCGATCGTCCAGTTTGCCGGCATGCTGGTCGAGCGCTGGCTATTCTTCGCCGAGGCAAAGCACACGGTCACCCTTTACTACGGACGTTGACAGTCAGCCAGGCCGCAGCATCGAACCGGAAATCGCAAAGATGCGCTGGGTGCCAAGCATGTAAGCCATCAGCGTTTCCAGCCGGAACAGGCCGGCATAGGCGCGGTCGAGCACATTGAGCGAACCGGTATAAGCGCCGAAGGCCGGCATTATCATGCGGCCGCCATCGCCGGCAAAGCAGCGCCTACGCACCGAGCGGCCTTGTTGCACGATCCGCGCGCAAGGGTGCAGATGGCCTGATACCTCGCCCTCGACGCGCAGCTTGGACGGTTCATGCCGGAACAGCAGCGAACCTATGGCCAGTTCCCGCACGGTTTCACCGGGTAGATCGGCCGGCGCTTCCGGATCATGATTGCCGGCGACCCAGAACCAGTCACGGCCTGCCATCAGCGCTTCCAGCCGCTCGCGAAAGCTTGCATGCATGCGCTCGGCGCCACCGCCATCATGGAAGCTATCGCCCAGGCTGATGACGATCGACGGCTGGTAGTCCGATATGACCGCCTGCAATCTGAGCAAGGTCGCACCGGTGTCGTAGGGCGGGATCAGCATCCCGCGCCGTGCCAGCGACGAGCCCTTTTCCAAGTGCAGGTCGGAAACGGCCAGAAGCCTGAACTCGGGAAAATAGAGCACGCCGCGCGGATCGCAGACCGCGCGCTCGCCGGCGATGCCGATCATCTCGGCCTCGCCAATCAGCGATGCGCGTGCAAGCGAAAAATTCATTCCTCGACCATCTCCGGCCCCATGGCCTCCTCGACCAATGTCGCCGCATCCATCAACAGTGTTTCGTCGGCTTCGCCGTTCACCGGCATCTTGCCGATCTCGAGCATGATGGGCACGGCGAGTGGCGAAATCTGCTCCAGATTCTTATGCATGATTCGACCCTGGATGCGCGAGAGCATGTCGGCAAGTCTGCTGACATCGAGCAGACCGGCTGCCGCATCGGCGCGCGTCGCCTGCAGCAGGATGTGGTCGGGCTCATGGCTGCGCAGCACGTCGTAGATCAGATCAGTCGACACGGTGACCTGGCGACCGCTTTTCTCCTGACCCGGATGGCGTTTCTCGATCAGTCCCGAAATCAGCGCGCAGTTGCGGAAGGTGCGCTTGAGAAGCCAGCTGTCGGCCAGCCAGGCTTCGAGATCGTCGCCCAGCATGTCCTGGTCGAACAGCGCGCCGAGCGACGGTTTTCGAGCCTTGAACATGGCGCCCATGTCACCCAGCGACCATATGGCCAGCGCATAGTCGGTGGCGACGAAGCCGAGCGGCCTGGCGCCTGCCCTGTCGAGGCGGCGGGTGAGCAACATGCCGAGCGTCTGGTGGGCGAGCCTGCCCTCGAAGGGATAGGCGACCAGATAATGGCGGTTGCCGCGCGGAAAGGTCTCGATCAGCAGGTCATCGCGTTTGGGCAGCACCGACTTGTCGGCCTGGAATCGCAGCCAGTCGGCCACCTGCTCGGGCAGCTTCTTCCAGCGCTGCGGATCGTCAAGCATGATGCGGACCTGTTCGGCGAGATAGGTCGAAAGCGGGAACTTGCCGCCACCATAGTAGGGCACCTTGGCATCGCTGCCGGGCGCGTTCGACACAAAGCATTCGTTCTCGCGAATGCCTTCGAAGCGCAGCACCTTGCCAGCGAACATGAAGGTGTCGCCATGCGTCAGCGTTTCGAGGAAGGCCTCCTCGATCTTGCCGAGAACGCTGCCGCCGCGCGTAGCCGAGCCTTTGCTGCCAGCCTTGACGTAACGCACGTTGAGCGCCGGCACTTCGATGATGGTGCCGACATTGAGCCTGTATTGCTGGGCAACGCGCGGATTGGAAACCCGCCAAAGGCCATCCTTGTTCAGGCGGATCCGGGCGTATCGCTCATAGTTCTTCAGCGCGTAGCCGCCAGTGGCGACGAAATCGATGACGCGGTCGAAGGTCGGCCGATCGAGGCTGGCATAGGGTGCCGCCGTTCGCACTTCCTCGAACAGATCATCGGCGCGGAAGGGTGCGCCACAGGCGCAGCCGAGCACATGTTGGGCCAGCACATCGAGACCGCCATCGACCAGCGGCGGTGTATCCTGTGCACCGAGATAGTTGGCGTCGAGAGCGGCCCGGCATTCCAGCACCTCGAAGCGATTGGCGGGGATGAGGATCGCCTTTGACGGTTCGTCCATGCGGTGGTTGGCGCGGCCGATGCGCTGCGCCAGCCGGCTCGCCCCCTTCGGCGCGCCGACATGCACGACCAGATCGACATCACCCCAGTCGATGCCGAGATCGAGCGTCGAGGTGGCGACGATGGCACGCAGCGCGTTCTCGCCCATCGCCTTCTCTACGCGCCGGCGCTGGGCGACATCGAGTGAGCCGTGATGAAGCGCGATCGGCAAGGTGTCCTCGTTGACCCGCCACAATTCCTGGAACAGCAGTTCCGCCTGGCTGCGGGTGTTGACGAACAGCAGCGTCGTCTTGTGGCGCTTGATCTCGCGATAAATCTCCGGCGTGGCGTAGCGGGCCGAATGCCCTGCCCATGGCACGCGCTCTTCGGAGTCGAGGATGGAGATCTCGGGCTTGGCGCCACCCGTGACGACGATCAATTCGGACATGTCGCCGGGTGGATTCTGGCTGACCAGCCAGCGTCGCAGTTCGTCCGGTTCGGCCACCGTCGCCGACAGGCCGATTGTCTGCAGGCCAGGCACAAAGCTGCGCAGCCGCGCCAGGCCGAGCGCCAGCAGATGGCCGCGTTTCGACGTCACCAGCGAATGCAGCTCGTCGAGCACGACATAGCGCAGGTCTTCGAAGAAGCGCCCGGCATCGCCGGCCGCTATCAGCAACGCCAGTTGCTCGGGCGTGGTCAGCAGAATATCGGGCGGCACCAGCTTCTGCCGCTGGCGCTTGTGCGACGGCGTGTCGCCGGTGCGCGTCTCGATGCTGATCGGCAACCCGATCTCCTCGACCGGCTTGCCAAGATTGCGCTCGATGTCGACGGCCAGCGCCTTGAGCGGCGAGATGTAGAGCGTGTGTATGCCGCGATGCGCCTGCCCCGGCTTTCGCCTTGGCCTGATGGCCAGTTCGGTCAGCGAGGGCAGGAAGCCGGCCAGCGTCTTGCCAGCCCCGGTCGGCGCGATCAGCAGCACCGATTGCCCGCTTTGAGCCTTCGCCAACAATTCGATCTGATGGGCGCGCGGCGACCAGCCTTTCTCGCCGAACCATCTGAGGAATGGCTCGGGCAGGGCCACAGTGGCATTCTGTTCGGCAAGGCGCGGCTCAACTGTCACGGGCAAGAGGTAGCGCGGCCACGGGCAATCGCCAAGGAAAATCGGAACAAAAGGGGATCGAGGAGAGCGCTCCCCTTCCCGTCGCTATACGGCGAGAGGATGCCGGCAGGGCAGGTAAGGGGCAGCGCCAGCGATCACAAATTGACTTTGGCGCGATCACCTGCAGGCTCGCGCCGCCCCTCATCCGCCCTTCGGGCACTTTCTCCCCGTATAGTAACGGGAGAAGGAAGGAGCTTACGGCCGCCGAAACCCCGTCGGGCCGCCATAGAGGTAACCGATGCGGGCGATGGCATCCTTCAGCCCTTCGCGTGAGACCAGCATGGTGTGGCCATTGGCATGGATCATGGTCTCGGCATCGGTCATGACCGCGACATGACCTTTCCAGAAGACGAGGTCGCCCCGGCGCAATCCGGCATGGTCCGGGCCCGGATCGAGCGGCTCGCCGATGCTTGCCGCCTGCATGTCGGAATCGCGAAGCACGTCCCGGCCGGCCATGCGCATCGCCAGCTGCACGAGGCCCGAACAGTCAATGCCGAAGCCGGACGCGCCACCCCAAAGATACGGTGTTCCAAGAAAGGTCTCGGCCACCGCGACATAGTCGGCGGCGACTTCGCCGATTGGCCGCAAATGGCCCGCGATGATCGCCTCGCCAGAGGGCAGGACGGCATAGTACGTACCGCGCGTTTCGGCGCTCCCCGCCACGGTCACCATCGATCCCATTGATAGCCGTCCAGCGATCGGAAAGCGCAGATCCGGACCGGGGTAGAGGAAGGTGCGGGGCACCGAGACGATATGGGTGGGCGCGTGGTCCCGTCCGCCCAGCATGGATGCGTTGACGTAGCCGACATAGCTATCGCGTTCGGCCTGGATCCAGGCCCAGCCTTCGGCTTCCTCGAAAACCAGCACATCGTCACCGAACAGGGCCTGCGTGTTGATGCCCGCGTCCGGCTTGGGCGCCTTGCGGATATCGGCCACCGAGGCCGAAATCCGCGCCGGCCGGCCGGCGACGAAACGGTCGGCGAGGACCTCGCCCTTCAGCCTTGCGTCGGCAAGGTCGGAACGGAAAGCGTGAAGGCGGGCATCGTGAGCGGTCAAATCGGCAATCCGGTCAAATGGCTAGTGGTCAGATGGGCAGTTCGAGCGCCCTGGCGATGATACCATCGCCGAAGCGCTCGACAAAGAGCGCGCCCTCGACCGTTCGCTTGATCAGGACATTGCGCTTGTCGAGCTCGTCGCGATGGCGCGAGACCAGCTTCAGCGCGCCCATCGTGTCGAGCGCGCGGGTGATGACCGGCTTGGTGACGTTGAGGCGAGCGGCGAGCCCACGCACCGTATGCGGCGGCGGATCGAGATAGATGGTGAACAGGATCGCCGTCTGGCGCATGGTCAGGTCGGGTGCGTCGTCGCGCACCTGCGACAGCATCACCTGCTGCCACAGTCGCAAGGCCTGGCTCGGGCGCATCGCAATCGACATCGCACAAGCATGACACCAAATTGTTTCGGTTCCGTTTCAGTTTCGGCGATTTGCCGGCTCTGTTGGCCGGCTCAGCCGAAACGCTTGGAAATGACCCGCTCCAAAGCCCTGATACCCTGGGCTTCGCCGCCAGCAGGGCCATGCGGGCGGTCGGCGGGGTTCCAGGCGAATATGTCGAAATGCGCCCAGCTCTCGGTCTTCTCGACAAAGCGCTTGAGGAACAGGGCAGCGGTGATCGAGCCGGCGAACCCGTCCGTGGTGACATTGTTGATGTCGGCGATCTTCGATGACAGTTTCGCATCGTAAGGCCGCCACAGCGGCATGCGCCACAGCGGATCCTCGACCGCGGCGGAAGCCGCGGCCAGATCCGAGGCCAGCGCCTCGTCACCGGTGTAGAAGGGCGGCAGATCGGGGCCAAGCGCGACACGGGCGGCTCCCGTCAGCGTGGCCATGTCGACCAGGAGCTGCGGTTCCTCGTCGTCGGCGAGCGCCAGAGCGTCGCCCAGCACGAGCCTCCCTTCGGCGTCCGTGTTGCCGATCTCGACCGTGATGCCCTTGCGGCTCGCCAGCACGTCGCCGGGTCGAAAAGCATTGCCGGCGATCGAATTCTCGACCGCGGGGATCAGCACCCGCAACCGCACGTTCAATCCGGCGGCCATGATCATGGAGGCCAGGCCAAGCACGTTGGCAGCGCCGCCCATGTCCTTCTTCATCAGCAGCATGCCGGATGACGGCTTGATGTCGAGGCCGCCAGTGTCGAAACAGACACCCTTGCCGACCAGCGTCACCTTCGGCGCGGCCTTCGGTCCCCATGTCATGTCGATCAGGCGCGGCGCGCCGGTCGAGGCACGGCCGACGGCATGGATCATCGGGAAATTCTGGGCGAGCAGGTCGTCGCCCTTGATGACAGAGACTTCGGCCTTATGAACACCGGCCAAGGTTCGCACCGCCTTCTCCAGATCGTCCGGTCCCATGTCGCTGGTCGGCGTGTTGACCAGGTCGCGTGTCAGAAAGACGCCATCGGCGATACGGCGAACACGCCCTGCGTCGACACCGGCCGGCAGACGGAAGCGCAACGCCTTGCCCGACTTCTTGCCATAGCGGGTAAAGACATAGCCGCCGAGCGCCAGTGCGATTGCCGCGAGTTCCGGCTCGTTCGGCGTCGCGGCGAAATGCCAGTCGCCTTCCGGCAGGTTTTTGGACAATACACCGAGTGCCAACGCGCCGTCGCCGTCTCCAATGCCGAACAAGGCCCCGGCAAGCGCACCGTTTTGGCCGGGCACCGCCAGCGTCCTGCCTGCCTCGCCGGAAAAGCCGTTGGCCCTGGCCCAGGCCATCGTGGATGGCGCAAGGCCCGCGGCCTCCAGACCGTCCCTGGCCACCAGGTGCACCGGCAACGCGCCGTCCAATTTCTTCTCGACGAGTTCGACAGGCATTCGATGTTCTCCATGCCGAACCCAAACCGAGTCGGCGTTTCTTAACTCTCCGTTAGGGTTAACAGAATATTTCTGCGGGAGGGAAGATGGCCACGCAATGGCCGCGCGCATGAATGGAGGCTTGGGTAGCGATGCCGACCGACCGCACAGTGAATGCCAGGGGAAAACGGCTCGTCACCACGGCCCTCATGCTGGCGCTCGCGGCGGGCGTCGCCGGCTGTGGAACCGACAAGCTCACCACCGGCTCGATCGGCCGCACCGGCGGCAAGCCGCTTGCGACCATGTCGGCTGGAGAGTTGCACAGTGCGACGGCCGCCCTTGGCCAGTCCTACGCCAGGAACCCCAACGACAAGCGAATCGCGACCAACTTCGCGGCCGCGTTACAGATGGACGGCGATGCCGACCAGTCGCTTGCCGTGATGCGCAAGCTGGCGATCGCCTACCCCAAGGACCGCGACGTGCTCGCCGCCTATGGCAAGGCGTTGGCCGCCAATGGCCAGTTCGAAGCAGCGCTCGACGCCGTGCGCCGCGCGCAGACACCGGAATATCCTGACTGGAGGCTGGTGTCGGCGGAGGCGGCCATCCTTGACCAGATCGGCCAGAAGGACGACGCGCGCCAGCTCTACCGCAAAGCCCTCGAACTCAAGCCGAATGAGCCCTCGGTTCTCTCCAATCTCGGCATGTCCTATGTGCTGGAAGGGGATCTGCGTACCGCCGAGACCTATATGCGCTCGGCCGCCCAGCAGCCCGGCGCCGACAGCCGTGTACGCCAGAACCTGGCGTTGGTCGTCGGCCTGCAGGGCCGTTTCGACGAAGCCGAGAAAATCGCCTCGCAGGAGCTTTCGCCCGAACAGGCACAGGCCAATGTCGCCTATCTCAGGCAGATGCTGGCCCAGCAGAATGCCTGGAGCCAACTCAAGGATCAGGACAAGGCGAAGCCGGCAACCAACTGACAACGATTTCGCCGACAGACGTTGAAAGCCGCGCTGCATGCAGCGCGGCTTTTGACTTTGGGCGAGGACCTGCCGGACTTTTACTGACTGGTCGACGCTGGCGCCCCGGAATGATCGCCAAAGATGCCGCGCTGGCTGACCTGGATGCCGGCGGGGCCCAGGATGATGGCGAAAAGCACCGGCAGGAAGAACAGGATCATCGGCACGGTGAGCTTGGGCGGCAAGGCGGCGGCCTTCTTCTCGGCGGCGTTCATGCGCATGTCGCGGCTTTCGGCGGCAAGCACGCGCAACGCGTGCGCCACGGGCGTGCCGTAACGTTCGGCCTGGACGAGCGCCTGCGAGACCGATTTGACCGATTCCAGGCCGGTGCGGCTGGCAAGATTCTCATAGGCCTGCTTGCGTTCCTGCAGATAGGAGAGCTCGGCGTTGGTGAGGATGAACTCTTCCGCCAGAGCCACCGACTGCGCGCCGATCTCGTCGGCAACCTTGCGCAGCGCGGCTTCCACCGACATGCCCGACTCGACGCAGATCAGCATCAGGTCGAGCGCATCAGGCCACGCCATCTGAATCGACTGCTTGCGCTTGGTGGCGCGGTTGTTGACATAAACGACCGGTGCGTAGAAGCCGCCATAAGCAACGAGGACGCAGACGAACAGCCGCACGACCAATGGTTTGTCCGGTAACCCTCCAAGCACGAATATGTAGACCAGGGCCAGCGCGAAGCCGACAAAAGGCAGCACGAGACGAAAGAAGAGAAATCGCGTCAGCGGGTTCTGCCCGCGAAAGCCGGCGACCTTGAGCTTCTGCAAGGTGTTCTCGTCGGCCAGGGCGCGCCGCAGGTCGAGCCGGTCGACAATGTTGCGCATGCCTTCCGACTGTTGCTCGCGCAGGCCTTTGCGGCGGCGATCAGCATCGCTAGCAAGCCGAGCACGCTGCTTGGCGCGAAGCTCGTCGCGCTCCAGCGCGACCGACTTCATGCGCGCCTTGAGCTGGTTGCCGCCAAGCGCCGGCAGCAGTGTAAAGACGGTCGCGAACACGGCGATGGCGACCAGCACCGCGATCAGAAACGCCGGATCCGTCAGAGACTTGACGACTTGTTCACTCATGCCGCGGCCCTAGACATCAAAGTTCATCATCTTGCGCATCACGAAGATGCCAATCGACATCCAGACGGCGGAAACGCCGAGGATCAGATTGCCAACACTGGTGTTGAACAGCGGCATCAGGTAGAGCGGGCTCGATAGGTAGACCAGGAAGGCGACGATGAAGGGCAGCGCGCCGATGATGGCGGCCGACGCCTTCGCCTCCATGGACAGCGCCTGGACCTTGGCCTTCATCTTCTTGCGGTCACGAAGCACGCGCGAGAGGTTGCCCAGCGCTTCGGACAGATTGCCGCCGGCCTGCGACTGAATCTGGATGACGATGCCGAAGAAACTCGCCTCGGTGCATGGCATGGTTTCGGGCATACGCAGGGTCGCATCGGGGATCGACAGGCCCATCTGCTGCGAATCGACGATGCGACGAAACTCGGTCTTCACCGGCTCCGGGGATTCGTTGGCGATCAGGCGCACGGCATCATTCAGGGGCAGGCCGGACTTGACCGCGCGCACGATGATGTCGAGCGCATTTGGAAATTCGTTGAGGAATGCCTTGACGCGCCGGGCGCGGCGAAATGAGACGAACCAGCGCGGCAGGCCGAGCGCACCGGCCAACAGCACGCCTGGCAGGACAAGCATCGGCGCCCCGGCCATGAAGGCGACCACGGTCAGCGCGAGGCCGCATATGGCGGAATAGATGTAGAAGCGCTCGATCGAAACCTTCATGCCGGCCTGGCGAAGCTGGGCTTTGAGCGGCGGCTTCTTGACGGCGTTGTCCTTGGTTCTCTGCTTCTCGTCGAGGTCCTTCAGCGAATCCTGTACCGATTTACGGCGCTTGGCCGCATCCGCCGCGCGGTCGCGCGTGGCCTTGACGATGGAACGGTCGGTCTCCGCGGCCTTGATGGTTTCAAGCCGCTTGCCGGCCTGTTTCTCATTGCTGATCTGGTTGAACAGGAACGCATAGGCGACCGCGCCGGCGCTGAAGCCGGCGAGCACGACAAAAGCCAATACGGTGCCGTCAATTCCAAACATCGACCAGAACCTTCACGCCGGCGGATACGTCAGTCAGCACGTTTCTCCATCGCCTCGAGCGCAGTGGCGAGGCGCTGTTCCTCGCCGTAGTAACGGGCTCGATCCCAGAAATGCGGGCGGCCGATGCCGGTCGAGACGTGCTCGCCCAACAGCCTGCCGTTGGCGTCCTCGCCCTTGATGTTGTAGAGGACGATATCCTGGGTGATGATGACGTCGCCTTCCATACCGATCACCTCGGTGATGTGGGTGATGCGGCGCGATCCGTCGCGCAGACGCGCCGCCTGGATGATCACGTCGATGGAGCCGACGACGATCTCGCGCACGGTCTTCTGCGGCAGCGAATAACCGCCCATGGCGATCATGGATTCAATACGGTTCAGGCATTCGCGCGGGCTGTTCGAGTGGATCGTTCCCATCGAACCGTCATGGCCGGTGTTCATCGCCTGCAGAAGGTCGAACACTTCGGGTCCGCGCACTTCGCCGACGATGATGCGCTCGGGCCGCATGCGCAGGCAGTTCTTGACCAGATCGCGCATCGTCACTTCGCCTTCGCCCTCGAGGTTGGGCGGGCGGGTTTCCAGGCGCACGACATGCGGCTGCTGCAGCTGCAGTTCGGCCGAGTCCTCGCAAGTGATGACGCGCTCCTCACGGTCGATGTAGTTGGTCAGGCAGTTGAGCAGCGTCGTCTTGCCCGAGCCGGTGCCGCCCGAGATGACGATGTTGCAGCGAACGCGGCTGATGATCTTGAGAACCTCGGCTCCCTGCGGGGAAATGGCGCCGAACTTGACCAGCTGATCGAGCGTCAGCTTGTCCTTCTTGAATTTTCGGATGGTCAGTGCGGCTCCATCGATGGAGAGCGGAGGCGCGATGACGTTGACGCGGGAGCCGTCGGGAAGGCGTGCGTCGCAGATCGGGCTGGATTCATCGACACGGCGGCCGACCTGGCTGACGATACGCTGGCAGATGTTGAGAAGCTGCTGGTTGTCGCGAAAGCGAATGCCGGTCTGTTCGACCTTGCCGTTGACTTCGATATAGACGTTCTTCGACCCGTTGACCATGATGTCGGCGATGTCGTCGCGTGCGAGCAATGGCTCGAGCGGCCCATAACCAAGCACGTCGTTGCAGATGTCATCGAGCAGTTCCTCCTGCTCGGCAATCGACATCGCGAAGTTCTTGATCGCGATGATATCGTTGACGATGTCGCGGATTTCCTCGCGCGCGCTTTCGGGTTCGAGCTTGGCGAGCTGCGAGAGGTCGATCGTGTCGATGAGCGCCGAGAAAACCTGGCTCTTTGTGTCGTAGTAGGTTTCGCTCTTTTCGCGACCCCGCTTCGCCTCCGGCGCGATGGGCGGCGCTTCGACCGCGCGGCGAGCCGGCGGAGCGACAGGTGCGCCTGGCTGCGGCTGTGCCGCGGGCCGGGCCAAAACCGCCGTATCCGCTGAACCCGCGGGCGGCGGCGCGGCCGGCGCAGGTGCTGGCTGGCGGAATTCCGGCGTGAACCGGTTGCCGTCGTCGTTGCCTCTTTTACCGAACATGATCGACTACCGACCCCACTGCGTCACTTCTTGTTGCGTGAGAGCTTGCCGAGCAGACTGCCCAGGCCAACCTTCTTTTTTGTCCTGATCTCGCTGCGGCCGGTCAACACATGAGCAATCTCATTGATCATGGCCACAACCGGATTCTTGGCATCCATCTCGCCGAGCATGCGCCCATTGTTGGCTGCATTGCCAAAAAGCAACGGGTCAAAGCCGATGACCGACATCGGCGTCAGGCCGAGCGGCTCGGCGAAATCGGACGGCGAGATTTCCGGCCGCTTGGGGACGCCGGCCTGGTTGATGATGAGCTTCGGCGGCGGGTCGTTGGGACGAAGCCGCTTCAGCATGTCGACCAGGTTCTTGGTGTTGCGCAGATTGGCCAGTTCCGGCGTCGCCGTGATGACGATCTCGTCGGCCTTGACCAGCGTGTTCTTTGCCCAGCCCGTCCAGACATGGGGAACGTCCAGCACCAATAGCGGCACACTGCGCTGAGCGGTATCGACAAGCTGCGCGAAGGCATCGGGATCGAAGTCGTAGACGCGTTCCAGCGTCGAGGGCGCCGCGAGCAGCGACAGGTGCTCCGCGCACTGGGTCAGCAGCCGGTCGAGATAGACTTCGTCGATGCGTTCGGGCGAAAACACCGCTTCGGCGATGCCCTGTGCCGGATCCTGGTCGAAATTGATATTGGCCGTGCCGAAGGCGAGGTCGAGGTCGGCAACGACGACCTCGGACTTGAACAAGGAGGACATTGCCCAGGCTACATTGTGGGCGATGGTGGAAGAGCCGACGCCGCCCTTGGCACCGACAAAGGCCATCGAACGGCCGAGTGGCTCGGCCTCAGGGTCGACGAAAATCGACGACACGACACTGACGATGTCGGCCATCGACACCGGCGCGATGACATATTCGGAGATGCCGGAGCGGATCAGCTCGCGATAGAGACCGACGTCGTTGTAATGGCCGATAACCACCACTTTCGAGGATGGATCGCAGTGTTCCGAGAGCTGGGCGAGCTGCTCCAGCAATTGCTTGGGTTCGCTGCGTGACTCCAGCAGGATCAGGTTCGGCGTCGGTGCCGACTGATAGAATTCGATGGCGGTGGGAACACCGCCCATATGGACCTTGAGATGCGCCTTGGTCATGCGGCGATCCTCGCCGGCGCGCTCGACCGGATTGGCAACGCCCTCGGTCTCGCAGAATGCCTGGATCGAGATGCGGGGGACCGGCCGCAAGGCCTGCATCGCGGCGATGTCCTGCGGTGAGGTGTCACCGCCGTCCACGGTGGCGTCATAGGCAAGGTTGCTCATGGTCATGCTCTTTCCGTGGCCTGTTCTTTCCGTGTCTTCTCTTTCCCAAGGGCGGCTTAGTAGGTCACTTCCGAATTGCCGAGGAATTCATCCGAAATGCCCCTGTTGCGGTAGACATCGATCACCGCGCCACGATTTTCCGCGTCGATAGTGGTCTGCTTGCGCGGTCCGAGCAGGTCGGACGGGTTCGCAACCTGGGCGGCGAGATTGTTCTGATAGGAGCAGCCAAAGTCGGCATAATGCTTGTTCTCCGACGTCTCCGCCAGATCGTCGGGCCAGCGTCCGCATTTGTCGGTCTGGGCTCTCACCGCGATATAGGAGACGCGAACCGGGGCCGATGTCTCGCTCGATCCAGCCTGATAGGAAACCACGACGATCCGGTTGCGCTTGACGCCGCTGGCGACCGCCAGCCGGGCGAAATCGCGGCCGGCCGCCGACGCGGCGACCTGATTGGCTGATCCGCTGGGGATCTGGATCGTCAATGTCGGAGCGGCACTCTTGTCATAGCCGTCGAGGAAACCGAGCAGCGTGTCGCGCTGCGAACCGGTCATGCCACGGTCGCCGGCGCCGACAGGAAGATCGATCTTCTGGTTCTTCTCCGCGATCACGATCGGATGGTTGGTGCGATAGTCGTCCGGAATGGCACCCACGGTGATGCTGTCGCGCTGGGCGCAACCGGCCAGCAAGGCCGTTGCCGCCGCCGCCAGGATCGAGAGCGCCCGCAGGCTGGCCCGTGAACGGCCGGTGCGCATCGTCGTGGCGATGCTCCTTGTGTTCAACGCTGACTGAGACATGTCCGCTTCCCCATTCACTTGTAGATAAAGCCGACAACGCCGTGATACCGGCCGTTGGGCTTGTCGGTCTGCATGGTGCCGTAGACGCGATTGACCTTGCCAAGGAACATGCCGGCGCCGTCGCTCGGAGGGTTGAAATTGTCGTCCGGCTTGGCGAGATCGTTGCGGGCTACCGGCTTCGTCAGATAGGGCGTGATGATGATGACGAGCTCACTTTCGTTGCGCACGAAGTCCCTGCTACGGAAGAGCGCCCCAAGCACGGGAATCTTCGTCAGTCCCGGCAAGCCGTTCACGGCCTGCCTGACATCGTCGCGAACCAGGCCGGCGATCATCATGGAGCCGCCCGAGGGCAGTTCGACTGTCGTATCGGCAAGGCGCTTGCGCAGCGACAGGATATTCGTGCCGGGGCTCGTCACGCCATTGGAAAGCGACACGGATCCTTCGGTCGTCGGCTCCGAAACCGAGGTTCTGACCTTCAGGCTGATACGGCCGGGAGACAGCACGACCGGCTGGAATTCCAGGCCGATGCCATACTCGATCTTTTCGATGTTATAGGTTGTCAGGCCAGTCTGGTTGTCGGTGGATACGTTCTGGGAGACGCCGGACACCATGTTGTATTCGCCACCGACCTTGAAGGTCGCCTTCTCGCCGGATACGGCGGTCAAGGTCGGCTCAGCCAGCGTCTTCATGACCCCGGACTCCTCCATGGCGTTGATATAGGCCATCAGTGCCGAGTTGCCGATGCTGAAGCCCGAATGCGACAGCTGCTTGCCCAATCCCGTGAAATTGTCGCTGATCGCACCGTAGCTGATGCCATTGCTGCCGCCATTGCCGATCATGTTGACGCCGAGCTGTTTCATCACGGACCGGCTGACTTCGGCGACGGTCACTTTCAGCGTGACCTGGTCGTCACCGATGATCTGCAGGAGATTGACGATCTTCGAGACGCGTCGTTCCTGGTCGGGGTTGTTGATGTCGACACCGCTCTGGGCCGAGCCGCCGGCCGCGGTCTGCGAATACTGACCCGTCGTCGCTTCACCGCCCGAGACGAAGATCGTCGCCAGGTCGACCGCGCGCTTCGCATCCAGCGGCGTATCGACCGTTCCGGTCAAGACGACGTTGTCGTTCAGCAGTTCCACCTTGACGGCCGAGGTCGGAAGGAAGCGCTTGATATAGCCTTCCAGGCCGGCAACGTCGCGTTCGACGGCCAGATCCAGGCTGGCGATCTGTTCGCCGTTCGGACCGAAGACGAAGATGTTGGTCTCGCCGACCGACTTGCCGAACAGGTAGATCCGCCTTGCGGTGCGGGTCACCGCATCGGCGACGCTCGGGTTGGCGACAAGAATGTCGTAGGCATCGCTCGGCAGGTCTATGACCACCGATTTGTTGAGGCCCAGCTTGACGCGCTGCGTGGCTGTCGTAGCCGTCACCTGCGTACTCTTGGCCTCGACAACGCCCTGCACATTCGTCCCGACGAGCAGCAGGCCGAATGCCGCGGCTGCGATTGCCGGCAGTTTACCGCTTAGCCTCATTTCCTTGCCCCTACTTCGGAAACTTCACCCGACTTGATCAATCTCACCGTTCCCTTGCGGCCATTGCCGGAAACGAGATAGTCGGCCTCGTCCACATTCTTTTCCTGGGTGTCCGTGATCGCCCGCAGCGCCAGGGTCAGGCGATCGGCCATCTGCTGGGCAACAGTGATGATCTCCGCCTGTTTGGGCGTGAGCTCCAGCGTGGCGGTCTGGCCGACCCTGGTCTTCTTGCCCTCCTCGTCCTCCTGGATGGTCTGGTCGATTGCCAGGACGCGGATATTCTTGAGGATGGTTTCAGTGTTGAAACCGGTGCTGCCGCTGTTTGCATCCGCCCTTCGCGTCATGATGACGTCGACAAAATCGTTTGGAAGGATGAAGCCGCCTGCCGAAGTGTCGGCCGATATGGCGGTGGCGACCGCCCGCATCCCGGAAGGCAGGATGGACGACATGAAGCTCTGCCCCTCGCCGATCAGCTTGGAACGCCGCACGGGCTCACCCGCGTACATCGGCACACGGGCGATCGATCCCTTCAACTTGTCCAGGGCGTCGGGAGCGGTTGCCTTGGTGATGAAATTCGCGTTGACGCCGTCGGCCGGCCAGGATTGCCAGGAGATGTTGTTCTGGAGCGCGTTGCCCATCGCGACATCGCCCGAGAGCACGAGCACGTCCTGCAGGGGTACGGCAGGAGCCTGGGGACCCGAGTCGACGACGATCTGGGGCGGCGGCGCGGCGACCATGTTCTTTGCGACATAGCCAGCGCCACCTGCCGCGGCCACCGCCACGCTCAGAATAATCAGTCGGGATGCTGGCATCTGTCCGAACCCTCGCCCTTGGCAAACCACCTAGCCAAGCCGGACTTTGCAGCGGCAATCGTCAAAACAAGGTTAATGCAATGCTTACGATCGTGATTAATTTAAGGTTTACATAAATTAGCTGGATCGCCTCGCCACGGATGCAAAAGAGGGTCATGGCCGCCGGCGCTCCAAAGCCGGTCGGGCAAGCCGATCAAGGTGACGGAATTCAGATCGCGTTCAGCTCGCCAGCCTTGCCAGCGCCCATACCATCAAGGGCGAATCCGGATAGGTCAGCAGTCCGCCCAGGCCAAGCGCGATCCCATAGGGAACCCCGGTCGTGTCATCCGCGAAATGACGCAGGAATGGATTGCGACCGGTAATAACCGCCAGCGGCGATTTCCGATAGACGAGAATGGCAAGCGTCAGCAGGCCGCCGATAAATGTCGAGACGACCAGGTATTCGACAAGATGAACGTTCAACCCCATCCACACGGCCGTGGCGGCGAGCAGCTTGGCATCGCCTCCACCCATGCCACCCATTGCGAACAGGCCGAACGTCACGGCAAGGACCAGGGCGCCGGCGGCGAAATGCCAACCATAGGCCGCCCATTCCATACCCGTCAGTGGCGCAACCAGCGCAAAGACGGCGACAAGCAGCACCGACACGCGATTGGCAATCGTCATCGACAGCATGTCGGAGATCGCGGCAAACAGCATGCAGAACGGAAAGACGACGAAGATCAGGGCCTCAAGCATCGGCGCTCATGCCTATTGTCAGAATTCCAAGGGGCTCAATCTAGGCTCGTTCGATTAACGATTGATGAGGCCCGCAACGAAAAGATGGCTGGTATTGGCAGTGACATGGACGAACAAAATAAAACAGGGGCCGCCATGTGGCGGCCCCTGTTTGGAACGCTATCGGAGCGTTCAACAATAAGCAGATCAGCTGCCGCTGCCAGCGCCGTTCAGGGTGCTTCCGATGGAAGTGAACTTGGCGTTGATCGCATTGCCGAGTGCGCCGGCGCCGGTGATGATGGCGAGCGCGATGAGAGCGGCGATCAGACCATACTCGATAGCGGTCGCGCCGGATTCGTCCTTCACGAAACGTGCAAAAAGATTAGACATTCGAGAGCTCCTACTCCACGTGTTACAGCACTTCCGTCAACTTCTGTGATGGTTGATCGGATGCTGCCAATCTAGGGAGAAGCTCTTTCGATCGGCTTAATAAACAGCCTTACCGATTCCTTTCCCGGCTCGAACGGAGTGCTTGGTTAACTCCATGCTAAGCGCCGGCTAAAGTACCGTTCCCCAAGCCAACGCCGCAAAAGGCAAGGACTTGAGGAATCTTGCGACCCAGAGCGGATCGACCATGCGAGCAGCCGTACCGATCGCCATATCCGGCGCCAGCAAGCCGACTTAACCGTTGGTTCACCAATCTCGTTCATGTTCCGTTGAACAGTTTGCTTGCTTGGAGCGCCTCGATGGCCGTGCAGAGATCCTCAATCCTGATTGCCGTGCTTCTTGCCGCCACGGGCCTGATCACGCCAGCCAGAGCCGGCGCCGATATAGAAGTCACCATGAATCAGGCCAAGATCGTGAAACTGTCGCGCCCCGCCGACACGATCGTCGTCGGCAACCCGGCAATCGCCGATGCCTCCGTCCAGGACGCCTCGACGATCGTGCTCACCGGCAAGGGTTTCGGTGTCACCAACCTCGTCGTTCTCGACCAGGACGGCAGCCCGATCGTCGACGCACAGGTTACCGTCGTGCGGCAGGCAGCCTCGTCGGTTCGCATCTACCGGCGTGCCGAGGTCCAGACCATGTCTTGCACACCCTATTGCGAGAGCTCCTACAAGAGCGAGGCCGAAAAATCCTCCGAAGCCGAAATGAACGTCAGCAGATAGGCTGCACGGCCCTGGCGGCCGTCCAGGTTACCGGCCAGTTAAGACGCCCTCGCCGACTTTAACGATCATCCAAACCGGACTTCAATTGGTTTGCGTTAGTACACCTGCCAGGACCGTCCAGGGATGGCAGGAACAGGGCATGCGCAACGGATTCGGCTCGACAGTTCGGCACAAGATGGAGCGCGCCAGGTCTTTCAGGCGCTTCGTTCGCGACCGGCGTGGCAGCACGGCGCTGGAATTCGCGCTGCTCGCATTGCCGTTCGCCCTCCTTGTGTTCGCCATCCTTGAAAGCTGCATCTCGTTTGCCGGCCAGGAGGTGATGGCCAACATCACCGACGATGTCGCGCGCCAGTTGCGCACGGGCCAGTTGAAGCCGGCCGATGTCGCGGGAACCAAATTGACGACCCTGATCTGCGGCAGATTGCAGATCATCGTCTCCACGGATTGTCCCGACCAGTTGCTCGTCGACCTCCGCCAATATTCGACTTTCGCCGACGCGGCCCTGGCGAGCTTCAAGATCGCTGGCGGCAAAGTCGTTCTGATGCAAGGCACCACCCAGCAGGATTTCGCGAACTCGCCAGGTCCGGCGGAATCGAGAAACATGCTGCGGGTCTTCTACGCATGGCCTGTGGTGACCGATCTGATGGCCAAGTCGATGGCCAATCTGAGCGGTGGCAGGACGCTGCATTTTGCGTCGATCACCTGGCAGAACGAACCGTTCGACAATTGAGTTCGAAGACGCCAACAAGAAAAAAGGCAATGCCATGATGCGTGCGGGGGCACATCTGAGATTTGCGGGAGCCTGGGGAAAGCTGGTTCGATTCTCGTCCAATCGCAAGGGCGTGGCGGCGGTCGAATTCGCCCTTATCGTGCCTATCCTGCTGGTCATGTACTTCATGACCATGGAGGCTTCGCAGGCCATCGAGACCAGCAAGAAGGTCAGCCGCATCGGCAGCATGGTTGCCGACCTCGTCACGCAGCAGCCGACCATCGTCAAGGCGGATCTCGACGCCATCATGAAAATCGGCACCTCGACCATCCAGCCCTACAACCGCTCGACGCCGAACATCACCATCACCGCGATACAGGTCACCACCGATACGCCGCCCCAGGTGAACGTGGTGTGGTCGCGCAAGGTGCTCAATGGCGTCAATAGCGTTGGCGCCACCGCAGGCACGGCCACTACGGTTCCGGCAACGCTCAGGGTCGCCGGCACCTTCCTCATTCGTGTCGAGAGCAATCTGGCCTATACGCCGATTATCGGCTGGACGACGGACACCCAACAAAAGCTTGGACTGACCAGATCCCTTACCACGACGATCCCGATGGGCGAGACCTACTACCTGCGCCCACGCAGGAGCCTGACGATCCCCTGCAGCGATTGCTGAAGGTTTTTACCGCTGGCCACCATCGGCCGACACAAAGCGCACGATGGCTTGTGCCGTCGCATAGTCTTTCGGGGCCACGGTCAGAAAGCCGCCGGAGTGTTTCGATTCCAGGAGATCGTAGACATCCGGCGTCGTCGATTTGAGGTTGGTGAGGAAGACGGTCAGCCTGCGCTTGGCTTCCGGGTCGAGATCGCTGCGTACGGCATGGGGACCGTATCTCAGCAAGCCCGACGTCCACACGACCTGAAATGCCGACGGCGAAAGCCCGGCCTCTTCCAACCTTGCCTGCGTGCCGTCAGACAACAATGGCTGGCCGTCGGCCGTCGCCGTCACCCAGCCGAACAAAGCGTCAGCCTGGCCATCGAAGAGCATTTTTTCCGCCGCGGACGCTGAATCGGCATGGAGCAGAAACGGTGAATCTTCGGTGATCTTGACGTGTTCGGCGGCCAATCCCGCCAGCGGCAAAAGCGAACCTCCGACGCTGTCCGGCGGCGGCATGGCGATCCGGTGCGTCTCCATCGCCGCCAGGTCGGGCAGTTTGCCGTCCCTGGTCAGCAGCACGGAGCGGATGCCGGCCGCGCCGTCGGAATCGACCGGAGCCACAAGCGGCTCGATGCATCCACAACGCTGCAGCGCCGTCGCGTAGGCCGTCGCCGAATAGATGGCATATTCGATCCGGGCATTGGCCTGAGCCTCGATCAGTGCCGCATAATCGCGCGCGACGACAAACTCCACCTTCATGCCAAGCGCATTGGTAAAGGATTGCGTCAGCAGCGCCAGGCCCGGGACGGTGTTGCCGGCGCCAGGCTCGGCGACGATACCGATGCGAAACGTGCCAATATCATCGCGCCAGTCGGCTCGCGCCGGACCACACCAAAGCGCCCCGTGCACGGCCACAAGGGCAGCGCATGCCTTCCGCGCGGCATTCATGACAAGGCCGTCCTGCGTTTTCTTCGATCCATATCCATGCCCGCTGCGCGCGACACTTTACATCCTGGATTGTGCCTGTCGTTGCCCCAAAACCGCTGCGCACTTTTGGGCGACATGGACTCTTAGGTTTGCTTATGTCGTTGCCCCAAAACCGCTGCGCACTTTTGGGCGACATGGACTGGACTATCGCGCCAAGCCGTTGCCGTTTGGTTTCCGAATTGCCAATGCCGCCGTGGAACCCTATGTCTGGGCGTCCAAACTGGCGATAATGACCCGATGGCGCGTGCTTTCCTTTTTGTCCTGGATTCTTTCGGCATCGGCGGCGCGGCCGACGCCGAACGCTATGGCGACGCCGGCGCCAACACGCTCGCGCACATCGCCGAAGCTTGCGCCGAAGGGCGCGCGGATCGCGAGCGGCTTCGGCAAGGGCCGCTGTTTGTCCCTCACATGGCATCGCTCGGGCTCGGCAAGGCAGCCGAGACGGCGACAGGATTGGCTTTTGCCCATTTCGGGACGGATCTGCTCGCCAATGCCTTCCATGGCGCGGCGCAGGAGGTTTCGAGCGGCAAGGACACTCCGTCCGGTCACTGGGAGATCGCGGGCCTGCCGGTGCGTTTCGATTGGGGATACTTCCCGGATACGGTTCCAGCCTTTCCGGCTGATCTGACCGCTGCGATGATCCGCGAGGGCGAGGTTTCAGGCATTCTCGGCAACTGCCATGCGCCGGGCACCGAAATCATCGAACGGTTCGGCGAGGAGCACATCCGCACCGGCAAGCCGATCTGCTACACCTCCGTCGACTCGGTCCTGCAGATCGCCGCGCATGAAGTCCATTTCGGGTTGGAGCGGCTTTATGAATTTTGCCAGGTCGTGCGCCGTCTGGTTGATCCGCTCAGAATCGGGCGCGTGATCGCACGGCCGTTCGTCGGTGAAACCGCCGCGACCTTCGAACGGACGTACAACCGCCGCGACTATGCCGTGCCGCCGCCGGAGCCGACCTTGCTCGACCGGCTGACCGCACGGGGGAGCCGCGTCATCGCCGTCGGCAAGATCGGCGACATCTTCGCCCATCGCGGGATTTCGGAAGTGCGCAAGGCCGCCGGCAACATGGCCATGTTCGACAAGGCGCTCGGCGCGATGGACGATGCCGGCGGCGGCGATCTCGTTTTCGCCAATTTCGTCGATTTCGACACCGAATTCGGTCATCGCCGCGATGTCGCCGGCTATGCCGCCGCGCTCGAGGCCTTCGACCGGCGGCTGCCGGAGGCACTCGAAAGGCTGCGGCAGGACGACCTACTCATCCTGACGGCAGACCACGGCAATGATCCGACCTGGCGAGGGACCGACCATACGCGTGAACGCATACCGGTGATCGGCACGGGACCCGGTCTGAGGGGTGGCGACATCGGACTGAGAACAACATTCGCCGATATCGGCGAGACCGTCGCCGAACACCTCGGGCTGGCGCCCGGCCGCCACGGCACTTCTTTCCATGCGATGATTGGCGGCCATGCCTGAATTGCCCGAAGTCGAAACGGTCCGGCGCGGCCTGCAGCCTGTCCTGGAAGGTGCCCGTCTGGCCAGGGTCGAGGCGCGGCGGCCGGATCTCCGGTTTCCCTTTCCCGAACGGTTTTCCGAACGGCTGACCGGCAGGACGATCACGGCGCTCGGCCGCCGGGCCAAATATCTGACCATGCATGTGCAGGACGGCCCGCTGCTGATCTGCCATCTCGGCATGTCGGGTTCGTTTCGTATCGAGGCCGACGATGACAGCGACACACTAGGCGCGTTCCACCACGAACGCTCGAAAAGCACGGTGCACGACCATGTCGTGTTCCATGTGGTCTCCGCCGCCGGTGCCCCGTCGCGCGTAATCTTCAACGACCCGCGCCGCTTCGGCTTCATGCTGTTTGCGGAAGGATCGCCGGAGACGCATCCGATGCTGGCCGGGCTGGGCGTCGAGCCCACGGGCAATACGCTGGACGGCGTGCTGCTCGCCTCGTTGCTGAAAGGCCGCAGATCGCCGCTCAAGGCAGCTCTTCTCGACCAGAGGCTGATCGCGGGCCTTGGCAATATCTATGTCTCGGAGGCGCTTTGGCGTGCCGGCCTGTCGCCCTTGCGCGAGGCGGGCACCATCGCCAAGCCGGGCAAGAAGGCCAGGGAACAAAGCGAACGCCTGGCCGAGGCGATCCGCTCGGTCATATCCGATGCCATCGCCGCCGGAGGGTCGTCGCTGCGCGACTATGTGCACACCGACGGATCGCTGGGCTACTTCCAGCACTCCTTCGCCGTCTACGACCGCGAGGGGCAGCCCTGCCCGAAACCCGGCTGCGGTGGTCACATCGAGCGTATCGTGCAGAGCGGACGCTCGACCTTCTATTGCCGGACGTGTCAGAGCTGAGTTAGTGAACGGTTTTCGTGGGAAGGCGCATGGCTTTCCCTTGAGAAGGCTTCAAAACAAAGAGATAGACCGGATCGCGAGGAGAAGCAGCCATGGCCTATGAAACGATCATCACCGAGACGCGCGGCAAGGTCGGACTGATCACGCTGAACCGGCCGAAGGCGCTCAATGCGCTGAATTCCCAGATCCTTGCCGAACTCGTCTCAGCAGTGAACGGTTTCGGCGCCGACCCCGGCATTGGCGCCATGGTTATTACCGGCTCCGACAAGGCCTTTGCCGCCGGTGCCGACATCAAGGAGATGCAGGCGATCTCCTATGTGGACGCCTACAGCCAGGACTTCTTCGTCGGATGGGAAGAGTTCACGCGGGCGCGCAAGCCGATCATTGCGGCGGTGGCCGGCTATGCCCTGGGTGGCGGGTGCGAACTGGCGATGATGTGCGATTTCATCATTGCCGCCGACACGGCCAAATTCGGCCAGCCCGAAATCACGCTCGGTGTCATTCCTGGCATGGGCGGGTCGCAACGCCTGACCCGGTTCGTCGGCAAGTCGAAGGCGATGGACATGTGCCTGACCGGACGGATGATGGATGCAGCGGAAGCCGAACGCTCAGGCCTGGTGTCGCGGGTCGTGCCTGCCGGCGAACTCGTCGAGGAGGCCATCAAGGCGGCGGCCAAGATCGCCGATTTCTCGCTGCCGTCAGTGATGATGGCGAAGGAAGCCGTCAACCGCTCCTATGAGACGACGCTGGCAGAGGGATTGCGGTTCGAACGCCGCCTGTTCCATTCGCTTTTCGCGCTCGAAGACCAGAAGGAAGGCATGGCGGCTTTCGCCGAAAAGCGGAAGCCGAATTTCACCAATCGGTAAAGCCTTGCCGGCCGACGATCGAAACCCTGGGGCGGCGACCAAAAAGAACGCCGGGCAGCGTTGACGCGCCGGAAAAGCTGAACTATAAGCCGCACCAACCGAGGCGGCCCCGTGGCTGCCCGTTTGTTTTTTGCGCCCTGCGGCATGCCGCGTGCGCCGACCAGATCAGAAGAGAGGCATCATGGCCAACACATCCTCGGCCAAAAAGGCAACGCGCAAGATCGTCCGCCGCGCAGCGATCAACAAGAACCGCCGCTCGCGCGTGCGCACCTATGTCCGCCAGGTCGAGGAAGCACTCGCTTCCGGCGACAAGGCTGCCGCACAGGCCGCCTTCAAGGCTGCCGAACCGGAATTGATGCGCGCCGCGACCAAGGGCGTCATCCACAAGAACACCGCGTCCCGCAAGGTGTCGCGCCTGGCCCAGCGCCTCAAGGTATTGTCTGCCTGACATCGCCTTTTCAGACTGATCTTCTTTAAAACCCGGCCAGTCGCGCCGGGTTTTTTCGTTTGCCGGCAAGCACTTAAAAAGAATACTCGGAAATGGCGGTCAAAGCGGATTCCAAGCTTCGAAATGCTTTGCCGGCACATGCATGCCCACTGATGGTTGGCACGCCTGAAAAGCATCCGCTTAAGAACTCTTAATTCTCAAAAATAAGCGCTATTTTTCAAATAGTTATCTGTGGTCATCCACAGCTTGTCCACAGCGCCCCGGGGAGGTGGGAGGACAACTGGCTGTCAAGCAAATTATTTCAGAATATTTCGCGCCGGCCCGTCTTTTTCATATTCGCCGGAAAAGGGTTTGAATCACAATGGCTTTGTCAAAATACACCGCCGTGGCATGGCGCTCCAACGCGCCCGAGGTAACCAGATTCCTTAAAAATCCGTTAGACGTGGCCTTGCCCTATCCACAGCGATTTCGGTAATGTCGATCTATCGAAAGGGACGGGCCTCTGGCCCTTAACCAGCCTGACGCGGCCAGCTTAAATTGGCGGGATTTGCGACGCGGATCAAGTCCGCGGATAGGTTTGGTTTGCTCTTTTTCGATACGGTAGGGGACTGGCGTAACTAGACATGGCAGGTCGATGGCGCGCCGGCGTTTTCGCCGGGCGGCGTTGTATTGCCCTGACATACCCAACGCGGACTGGCTTCCATGGGCCGGCACCGGTTCCCTGAGACAATGGGCGATGTTCACTGCCAGCGGCGGCAGCGGACGTCGTAGCAAAGCGCAGTCGCTGGAAGAAGGATGCAGGAGGCGCATCCCCGGCGGAAAAACAGGTACAAAAACAAGGAACTCGATC